>CAWJGC010000001.1:0-157370 GCA_963842355.1 uncultured Actinomycetota bacterium
CCGACTCCGCTGGAGTCGCCCATGGTGATGCCGAAGATCCTGCTGTCAGTCGTTTCCATGGAGCAATTGCTTCGCGCCGCGGATGAGTGGCTCGTCGCCAAACCCGCGGCCTTGCTGATCGAGGTACAGATTCCGATCGAGAACTCGCGACACTGGCACTCCTGTGATGACCTCGCCGACCGGTTCGAGCGGCGGAGATCCCAGCGCCTTCAGTATGCCAAATGCGGTGTCGCCGCCGAAGACCATGACGGCATCGAAATCGGTTTCGGACAGGAATTGCCGCACCAGGTTGCCGGTTGCGGCGGCGATTCGAGTGGGCGCATCCCGGGCGGAACCGGCAGGCGGAAGATGCGCCAGGATGCGTTTCCGGACGGGGAGGCGCAGCCGTTCGCTTCGGCGAAGGCGACCTGGCGGGCGGAAACCTCATGCAGGCTCCCGTTCACGATCAGGCATTTCCGGATGCGCGGCCAGCCGGGTGGCGCGCGGTTCGCGGTTGGGCGAACTGCGCCGCAAGCTCAGCGGCCACGGGAGCGGGCAGGCGATGATGCGGCAGCAGGGGTCGGCCAGCGCGGCGGCCGTGGCGCGGGCCACGTCGTCAACGGTTTCGCCATCGTACACGGTACACCGCGGGACCTCGCGGACCAGGTGGCGGATGGAACTGCCGGCGATGGGATTGAGCGGATCAGCGGCGAAGGCGGTGCGGTGGACGGGGACGCCGTAGACGTGCAGCCGGCCGTCTTTGACGGTTCGGCCGAGAGCCGGATA
This sequence comes from uncultured Actinomycetota bacterium, assembly GCA_963842355.1. Classification (GTDB taxonomy): domain Bacteria; phylum Actinomycetota; class Actinomycetes; order Streptosporangiales; family Streptosporangiaceae; genus JASHPR01. The sequence goes on from CAWJGC010000001.1 coordinate 766, forward strand.
GGCGGGCACGTAGGCGATGGACGACTCCGGCCGGGCGAGTGCCAACGCCCGCAAGTCGGCAGCGATGTTGCCGCGCAGCGTGGAATCGGTCTTCAAATAGACGATGCCCGCGGCGGTGGCGGCGAGTGCCGAGACAGCCGCCGCGGATGCCTGCGGCGACAGATGGCGGCTCTCGATATCGACCACTTCCACGGGATGGCCGGAGTGACTGCGGGAAGAGATGGTGACCAGCGACGGTATGCCCCGGCCGGCGAACTTGGCGCCGACTTCGAGCGCGCCGGTGAGGTCGTCGGCGAGGGCGAGGAGGGCGGGCATGGATCCAGAGGCGGGAGGCGCTACTTCCCGCTCCAGCAGGGCGAGCGCTTGCCGAGGAATGCGCCGATACCCTCTTGCGCGTCGGCGGCCAGGGCGTTCATCGACATGACTTCCTTGGCATAGGCGTAAGCCTTGGGCTGGTCGAGATCGATCTGGGTGTAGAAGGCCTGTTTGCCGATCGCGACTACCAGTGAGCTGGCCGCCGGCGATCCTGGCCGCGAGTTGGCGGGTGGCGGCCGCAGTCGGCGGCGGGGACCACCCGGTTGACCAGGCCCCAATCGGCGGCGGTGGGCGCATCCACCATCTCACCGGTGAGCAACATCTGGAGGGCGCGCTTGCGGCCGATGGCGCGGGTCAGGGCCACCATGGGGGTGGTGCAGAACAGCCCGATCTTCACGCCGGGCGTAGCGAAGGCGGCATCTTCCGACGCCACGGCCAGGTCGCAGGTGGCAACCAACTGGCACCCGGCGGCGGTGGCAATGCCCTGCACCTCGGCGATCACCGGCTGGGGGATGGCCTGAATCCTGGTCATCAGCTCGGTGCACACGTCGAAGATACGGCGGTATTCGTTGATGTCGCGGCCGGTCATTTCGGCAAGGTCGTGGCCGGAACAGAAGACCTTGCCGGCGGCGGCCAGGATCACGGCGCGAAGATCGCGGTCGCGGCCGATTTCGTCGAGGCAGCGGATCAGCTCGAGCATCAGGTCGAGCGAAAGCGCGTTGCGGCGCTGCGGCCGGTTCAGGGTCACGACCGCAACCGGGCCTTCGCGATCAACCAAGATGTGTTCGAAGCTCATCCGATTTTCGTCCCGGATCGTGGTTTCACCCAAAGGCTATCACAAAGGGGAGCAGCGGCGAGCCAAACCGTACCGGCCAGGTAGGCCAGCCATAGGGTGACGAGGAGCGGCTCCGATACCAGGGCGCCTTTGTAGGCCGACAAGCGGTCGAAGACGCCGCCGAGGCCTACCGGGCCGATATCGGCAAGGTGCAGGGCGGCGAGGGCGCCGCCGGGCTTGTGCCGGATCATCCCGGTGTAATACGGTATGGCCACAGCGTGAACGGTGTACAGGTCGAGCAATCCGAACAAGACGACTCCCGCGGGCGCGGCCCACCGATGGATCTCAGTAAGCCCAGCGACGCAAATGACTACCTCGGCGGCGACCACTGCATACAGATACCAGCCCATCGAGGTCTCTAATCCTTTACTGACGTAGAGGAGGATCACGTTGTAGAGGTCGCCGGCCCAAAATGCGGCGTAAACGGCAATCAGCCACCACAGGCCGGGCAGGCGAAGGGCGCGCAGCAGTCCTAAAGCAGCGATGGCGATCACGAGGTAGAAGGCGTGGTACATCCAGCTACGGACGGTGAGGGAGCTCCAGCCGCCAAAATAGATGTGCGAGAGGAGAATGCCGTCGATGGCGGTTCTCCAGTTCAGGTGGATGCCACGCAGTAAGATCGTCGACGGAGTCATATCGCGCAGCATCACTGACTCACTGAGTCCGGAGAGTGTATGAGTGACTTGTAAGTTTCGTAAGTACCACCATCCGGATATCAGGGCGGCATGACCAAGGGCACGGCGGCGGTGGCGCACGATGCATGCCGGCGGGCTGACCATCCTTTATGCGCCAAGAGCAAAGCACGGCAGGGACGGCGGCCAGGAAGTAAGCCTTGGTCAGCAAGCCGAGTCCGAGAACGATGCCGAGAGCCAGGGCACCGCTCCCTGACGTTCGCGGCCCGGCATGAAGTTTGAGGCCTACCCACGTCAACAGGGTGAAGAGAAGGACGGCCAGGCAATCGTTGCCGACGCGCGAGACGTCAATGGCGAATTCCGGCATGAGGGCAGCGGCGGCGGCGCAGACCAGGGCGAGCCGGGCGTCGCGAAAGATCGCCTCCGCGATACGAAAAACCAGCGGAATCACCAGGGACGCGAGCAGGACGCTGGACCAGCGGACGAGCATGACCTGTTCCCCGAGAGCTCTGCCACTTGCCAGGCGGACCAACGGGGCCATCATCCAGTAATAGAGCGGAGGCTGGAGGGCCTCGTAAGCGGTGAGCGGGCCGGTGCTCGTTTCACGGCTCCACGCGGCGGGCATCGCCAGAAACTCGTGCCGGCGGAGTTGCCGGGCTTCGGCGGGGAGCCTCCAGTAAGCATCGCCGGTGAGGGAGGGGGGCGGCAGATTGCGCAGTTCCCAGGGCACGGGCGCCAATTGCAGAGAGGCTTCGACATCGCGCGGCACGGGCTGATCGCGCGGCGCCAGGAGTCGGCTTTCGAGCGCCACCGTGCGGATCACGGAGAAGTGCGCCCACTCGTCGTAGCCCTCCCAGAGCGGGAGCATCGTCGCATAAAAGGCCAGGCGCGCCAGGAAGCAGGCCCAGATCGCCACTATCCGCCACGGCATCGGCAAGCAACCATTATGGGGCATGTTCGCGATCCGGGCAGGGGATCGATCGGCACGTGAGATGATGTTGGATTCATGCCTACAACGCCTCACGTGGAAACGCACTTTGAAGCCTCGGAGACCGTCCGGGACGTGGTGATCGGGATGGCGGACGGACTGACCGTGCCGTTCGCATTGGCCGCGGGGCTGACCGGGACCGCCATGGCTACCACCAAGATCGTAGTGATTGCGGGGCTGGCGGAGATCGCTGCCGGGTCGATTGCCATGGGGCTGGGCGGCTACCTGGCGGCGCGGACGGACCGCGATCACTACGAATCGGAACGCCAGCGCGAGTATCGCGAGACCGTGGAATTGCCGGAAAAGGAGCGCGAGGAGGTGGCGGAGGTGTTCCGCGGCTACGGAATGCCGGAAGCGGCGATCGCGCCGGTGGTGGCGGCGATCAGCGCCGATCAAAAGCACTGGGTGGATTTCATGATGAAGTTCGAACTGGGGTTCGAAGAGCCCGACCCGAAGCGCGCGCGCAACAGCGCTGCGACCATCGCGATTTCGTACGTTCTGGGGGGGCTGGTGCCGCTGGCTCCGTACATGTTGATGGGGGAGTTGTACCACGCGCTGGAGGTTTCGGTGGGAGTCACGCTGGCGGCGCTGTTTTTGTTCGGGTACGTGAAGGGCAAGCTGACCGGGATTGCGCCGTGGCGCGGCGGATTGCAGACTGTGGTGATCGGCGGCTTGGCCTCGGCGGCGGCGTTCGGGCTGGCGAAGTGGATCGGGCGATCGTGAGAAAGAATCGGTTGGCAGGCGGAGTCGGAGGGTACCCCGCCTGCGATAGTTGGCGATCTTCGATTGCGCCGGCCCGGCGTGGTTGAGCGCGCATCGTCGTCTTTCTGGTCACCCGGGTCGGAGAGCACCTGTCCGTCGGGTCCCGGCCCGTCTCCTCCAGTGCAGAAACGAAGTGAGCGGGCGTGTCGCCGGCCGCGGACAGGTGGCTTGACCAGGATGCCGGGCCCATCGTCCGCCCTTACGCCCTCACCGGCGGCCGGACCAGGCCCAGCGGCGAGACCTTCGACCTGGTATCCATGATCACCGCCGTGCGCGGATCACAGGCGAACCTGGACGGTCTCGAGCCTGAGCACCTGACGCTGCTGCGCCTGTGCCGTCTCCCGACGTCGGTGGCGGACCTGGCCGCCGATCTCGACCTTCCTCTCGGCGTGGTCCGGATCCTGCTCTCCGACGTGCGGCAGCGCAGGCTGATCGCGGTTCATCACCCGGTGCCGACCCGGCTGGCCGACCCGCAGCTGCTGAGGGAGGTGGCCGATGGGCTACGCAGGCTCTTATCGCAGCGGCGGCCCGCCCGAGGCCCCGATCGCGATCAAGATCCTTATTGCGGGCGGTTTCGGCGCGGGCAAGACCACCATGGTGAGCTCGGTCACCGAGATCCGGCCGTTGCGCACCGAGGAGGACCTGAGCGCGCCCGGCGCGCTGGTCGACCTGACTGACGGCGTGGAGGCCAAGACGACCACCACCGTCGCGATGGACTTCGGCCGCATCACCATCCGAGATGACCTCGTGGTCTACCTGTTCGGCACGCCGGGCCAGCAGCGGTTCTGGTTCATGTGGGACGAACTGGCGCTCGGCGCGCTCGGCGCGGTCGTGCTGGCCGACACGCGGCGCCTGGCCGACAGCTTCCCGTCCGTCGACTACTTCGAGCGGCAGGGCACGCCGTTTGTCGTGGCCGTGAACTGCTTCGACGGGGCCCGGCGTTTCCCCACCGACGCCGTCAGGGCCGCCCTCGACCTGGAACCCGCCGTACCGGTCATCCTGTGTGACGCGCGCCAGTTCAGCTCCTGCCGCGATGCCCTCATCACCCTGGTGGAGCACGCGATCCACCTGCTCAGCGGCAGTCCCGACTACGTCAGCCCCGCCAGATGAGGACGAGCGCGCAGTCGTCGGCGGCGGCGGCCGTTCCGGCTTGCATGGCCTGGACCAGCTTGCCCGCTCCTTCGGCGAACCCGGAGGTCACCAGCCGGTCGGCGGCGCCGAGCAGCCGGTCGATCCCGGCGTCGATGTCCCGGCCCGGCGCCTCGATCAGCCCGTCGGTGTAGAGCATCAGCGCATCACCGGGCCGCAGCGTTCCGCGCTCGGGCACGCACCGCAGGTCGGGCACCACGCCCAGCACGATCCCGCGCGCCTGGGTGAGCCGCCAGGTGCCGCTGCCCGCCTCGAAATGCGCCGCCGGCGGATGCCCGGCCGAGGCGACCACGTAGTCCCCGGTCGCCAGGTCCAGCCACAGGTGCACGGCGGTGACGAACCCGTCCCCCGGCGCCCCCCGGCGCAGGTACGCGTTGCACGACGCCAGGAAATCCCCCCGCCGGCACCGACCCCAGCAGCCCACCGAACGCCCCCGACAGCAGCAGCGCCCTCGTCCCGGCGTCTACCCCCTTGCCCGCCACGTCGACCAGCGCCACCTCCAGTGTCTTGCCGTCGCACGCCGACACCAGGAAGTCCCCGCCGAACGACGACCCCCCGGCCGGCTGCAGCACCGACGCCGACCGCCACCCCTCCGGCAGCGCCGGCATCCGCCCCTGCACCCGGATCCGGTCCCGCAACTCCACCAGCATCTGATCCCCCCGCAGCCCGTGCACCCCCAGTTTCGCCCGGGCCCGCGCCAGCGCGTCGGCGAACACCCCCGTCACCACCACCGTCGCGATGATCCCCGGCCCCGCCTTCCCCTGCGCCGCGTCGTACGCCAGCGCCACTCCCACCAGGACGAACAACACCCGCAACGCCCGCGGCCACAACAACAGCCCCCCCGCGAGCAACGGCAAGATCATCACTCCGGGTGAGAACCAGGACACCGACACCCGGACCGCGGCCGTCCCGATCACCGCCACCGCCACCGCCAGCCCGAAAGCCAGCCGCCGGTTCCGGGTCAGAAACTGCCGCCGCACCAGCCCACGAACCCGCTGCGCCACCACCAGCGCAGCGGCCCCAAGCCCGCGCAGGCCGCCAGCAACCATCTTGCCGGCACCCTACCGGCCCGAGGCCACCCGGCACACCCCCCGCCGGGCGCCGCGGTCAGGTTCCCCACCCGGGTGCCGCGGCCCGGCCCGATATTCCCTCGCCACATTCGCCGCGGGGCAGGTACAAACCAAGCATGACCGCTGCCTATGCCATCCGGCCGATCGCCGCCGACGAGTTCGCCGCCTTCTACGCGGTGATCGAGCACGCCTTCAACGCCGGTTACCCGACCAGCGCCGAGCTGGAGCACGAGCTCGCCACGTTCGAGTTCGACCGCAGCCTGGCCGCGTTCGACGGCGCTGACCTGGTCGGGACCACGTCCGCCTGCACGTTCCGGATGACGGTGCCCGGCGGTGCCGCCGCGGTGGCCGGGGTCACGGCGGTCAGCGTGCTGCCCTCACACCGTCGCCGCGGGATCCTGTCCAGCCTCATGCACCGCCAGCTAGCGGACGTCCGTGACCGCGGCGAGGCCATCGCGGCGCTCTTCGCCTCGGAGACCGGCATTTACGGCCGGTACGGATACGGCACCGCCTCGGTCGAGCTCGATTTCACGATCCGGCGCGGGGAGGGCACCGTGCCGTCGTCCGTGGCGCAGGGCCTGGGCCGGGCCCCGCGGCTGCGGCTGGCCGAGCCGGGGGACGTGCGGGCTGAGCTGGGCCAGGTCTATGACTGCGTGCTGCGCAACCGGCCCGGCATGCCCGCCCGGGACGACCGCTGGTGGAACCACGTGCTGTGGGATCCTGAGCACCGCCGTTCCGGCCGGAGCCCACTGCGCTGCGTGATCGCGGAGGACGACGCGGGTCCGTGCGGGTACGCGCTGTTCTCCGCCCGGCAGGAATGGGGCGAACATGGGCTCCCCGGCGGCGTGCTGGCGGTACGGGAGCTGATGGCCACCGATCCGGCGGCGCACGCGGCCGTCTGGGGTGACCTGCTGACCAGGGACCTGGTCGCCGAGGTCCGGGCGCGGATGCGGCCCGCCGACGATCCCCTGCTCCACCTGCTCGCCGACAGCCGCCGGACCCGCACGCACCTGCTGGACGGGCTCTGGGTGCGGCTGGTCAGCGTGCCGGGGGCACTCGCCGGGCGGCGCTACGCGTGCGCGGTGGACGTGGTCATCGACGTGACCGACGATCTGTTCGCCGAGAACGCCGGGCGGTGGCGGCTGCGGGCCCCGGGCCCGGACGGGGCGCCGGACGGGGCCAGCTGCGAGCCGGCCTCGGCGCCGGCCGACGTGGCCCTGTCGGTGCGCGCCCTGGGCGCCGCCTACCTGGGCGGCACCAGGCTCGGCGCGCTGGCCGCCGCGGGACTGGTCACCGAGATCCGGCCCGGTGCGCTCGCGGCGCTGTCCGCCGCCATGTCCTGGGACCCGGCGCCCTGGTGCCCGGCGATCTTCTGACGCCGGGCCCTGGATGGCCTGCCGCGCCCGCGTGCGAGACTGGGGCCGGAGGATGCACATGCCGGGAATGAAGGTAACGGTCGACGCGGCGATGCGGGCCAGGGACGTCTCCCGGCCACGGGCCGAAGGTGAGGCGGCGAACGCCGGCGAGCCGGAGCCGGGTCAGGCCCGCGAGCCAGGCCAGGCGACCCCCGCGGGATCCGCCGCGTCCGCGCCGTCGCCCGCTAGCGTGGCGCCCGGCGGCGCGGCGAAGCCCAGACCGAGTCGCCGGCGTCGCCGGCGCCGCTGAGCCCGAGCGGTACGGCGGAGGGACTCAGGTTCCCGCCGGGCCCGCCACCCCGAACAGCGTGGCGAGGCGGCCGGCCATCATGTCGCGGCCCTTGGCCTGCATCGGCACCGACTCCCCCGCCGCGGCCCTGGCCGCGATGCTCGCCGGCGCCTAGGCCTCGCCGGGGATCGGGGGGAGTTCGCCCGTCGCCTCGTAGTCCGTGATCATCGCGAGCCGCCGGGCGTGCCGTGACTCGCCGGAGAACTCCGTGTTCACGAACACCCGCGCGAACGACACCGCTTCCTCCACCGGGTACATGCGGGCCCCGAGGCTGAGCACGTTCGCGTTGTTGTGCAGCCGGGCGAGCTGCGCGGTCTCCTCGCTCCAGGCGACCGCCGCCCGCACCCCGGCGATCTTGTTCGAGGCGATCTGCTCCCCGTTGCCCGAGCCCCCGATGACGATGCCCAGGCTCCCCGGATCATGCACGGCTGAGTTCGCCGCGAGCATGACATAGGGCGGGTAGTCGTCGTCGTCATGCTCGGCCGGCGGACCGCAGTCCACAGGCTCGTGGCCAGCCTGCTTGAGCCACTCGATGAGGCGGCCCTTCAGCACGAACCCAGCGTGATCTGATCCAAGGTAGACGCGCACGGTGGCCAGTCTTTCAGAACCGCGTGCCGAGCGCGGTGTAGAGGGCAGCTCATCACGTGCCAGCGGGTCTTGACCGGGCGGACCTGCTCCACCTCGAGCATCCACCGCGAGATGATCCACGCCCACGGACATAGCGGGTCAAACCAGAAGTCGACGCCGGTCACCTGGCCGACCTGGGTGGGCTTCTGCTGAACCAGGCACACTCCCTGGAGCTTGGGGGGACGATCCTGCCCAACCGGGGGGCTGGCCGGGCCATTCCAGCCTCCGACATGCGATCATTCACCGAAACACCGTTCGCGCAGCTTGCCCAGCGAACGGGGGTTGAAGGGGGGTCATCCCCCTGGGGCAACCGCTTGTCCGGAAAGGGAATAGCACTGTGGCCAGCAACCTCACGCGCGATGAGGCGCGGGAACGCGCACGCCTGCTCGATGTCGACTCCTACCGGGTCGAGCTCGACCTGACCGGGGGCGATACCACATTCGGCTCGGTGACGACGGTCACCTTCCGCTGCGCCATTCCCGGCGCCTCGACATTCATCGACCTTTCCGCGCCCACGGTGCGGGAGATCACCCTGAACGGAAGCCGTCTCGGCCCGGAGAATTTCGACGGGAACCGGATCGCGCTTGACGGCCTCGCCGGCCGCAATGAGCTGCGGGTCGCCGCCGACTGCGCCTATTCACGCTCCGGTGAGGGCCTGCACCGGTTCACCGATCCGGCCGACGGCGGGGTCTACATGTACTCGGACCTGGAGACGTTCGACGCGCACCGGGTCTACGCCTGCTTCGACCAGCCTGACCTGAAGGCGACGTTCCAGCTAGAGGTCACCGCGAAGCAGGGATGGCAGGTGATCTCGAACATGGCCCCGGCCACGGCGGCGCAGCAGGCGCAGGCGGGCGCGGGCCGGTGGGAGTTCCCGCCCACGCCGGTGCTGCCGACCTATATCACCGCGGTCGCCGCAGGTCCCTACCACGTGGTGCGCGACGAGCACGACGGCATCCCGCTCGGCATCTTCTGCCGCCAGTCGCTGGCCAGCTACCTGGACCCCGACGAGATCTTCGAGGTAACCAGGCAGGGCCTCGACTTCTTCCACGGCGCGTTCGGCTTGCGCTATCCGTTCGGCAAGTACGACCAGCTGTTCGTGCCCGAGTTCAAGGCCGGCGCGATGGAGAACGCGGGCGCCGTCACGTTCCTCGAGGCCTACGTGTTCCGGTCGCGGGTGACCGACACCTACCGGGAAGCTCGCGCCGAGACGATCCTGCACGAGATGGCGCACATGTGGTTCGGCGACCTGGTCACCATGCGCTGGTGGGACGACCTGTGGCTGAACGAGTCCTTCGCCACCTGGGCCGGCACCGTGGCGCAGGCCGAGGCCACCCGGTGGACCGCGGCGTGGACCACGTTCGCCCAGGCCTGGAAGGCCTGGGCCTACCGGCAGGACCAGCTGCCCTCCACGCACCCGATCGCCGCGGACATCCCCGACATCGAGGCCGTCGAGGTGAACTTCGACGGGATCACCTACGCCAAGGGCGCCGCCGTGCTCAAGCAACTGGTCGCCCACGTCGGCCGGGAAAACTTCCTCACCGGGGTGCGCAGTTACTTCGCGCAGCACGCCTGGGGCAACGCGGTGCTCGGCGACCTGCTCGCGGCGCTACAGGAGGCCTCGGGACGGGATCTGTCGGACTGGTCGAAGAAGTGGCTGGAGACGGCGGGGGTGAACACGCTGCGGCCCGAGTACCAGTGCGACCCCGAGGGCCGGTTCACCACGTTCGCGGTGATCCAGGAGGCTTCGGTGAGCCATCCGGTGCTCCGGCCGCACCGCATCGCGATCGGCCTGTACGCCCGTGGCCAGGCCGGCCTGGTCCGGCAGCAGCGGGTCGAGATCGACATCGACGGCGAGCGCACCGAGGTACCGGAGCTGGTCGGCCGCGAGCGCCCCGACCTGGTGCTCGTCAACGACGACGACCTGACCTACGCCAAGATCCGGCTCGACGACCACTCGCTGCGGACGCTGGTGACCGGCATCGGCGAGTTCGCCGACTCGCTGCCCGCCGCGCTGTGCTGGGCGTCCGCGTGGGACATGTGCCGGGACGCCGAGATGGCTGCTCGCGACTACGTGAGCCTGGTGCTGTCCGGCGTGGACGCGATCGAGGACATCAGCGTCATGCAAACCGTGCTGCGGCAGGCCGCGACCGCGGCGCGCCGGTTCGCCGACCCGGCCTGGCGCGGCGCCGGGCTCGGGCGCATCGCCGGCACGCTGCGAGAACTGCTGGAGCGCGCCGAACCGGGCTCGGACCCCCAGCTCGCCTACGCCCAGGCGCTCACCGGGGTCGCCACCGCACCCGACGACCTGACCCTGCTGGCCGGGCTGCTCGACGGGTCTACCTCGCTCGACGGCCTGGTCATCGACACCGACCTGCGCTGGCAACTGCTGTACCGGCTGGTCAGCCGCGGGGCCGCGGGGCCGGCCGAGATCGACGCCGAGCTGGCCAGGGACGCCACCGACGCCGGGGCCCGGCACGCCGCGACCTGCCGTGCCGCGATCCCCGACCCGGCGGCCAAAGTTCAGGCCTGGGCCCAGATCACCGGCGGCAGGCTGTCGAACGCGACGTTCCGCGCCACGCTGGACGGCTTCACCAGCCCGGACGCCGAGGAACTGCTGGCTCCCTACGTGCAGCGCTACTTCGACGTCGTGGCTGACATCTGGCGGGACTGGAGCTCGGACATGGCCCAGTACTTCGTGGAGAACGCCTATCCGTCGTGGGAGGTCAGCGCGGAGGGGATCGCCGCCGTCGACGGCTACATCGACCGGACCAACCCGCCCGCCGCGCTGCGGCGGCTGCTGACCGAGGGCCGCGACGACGTGGCCCGCGCGCTGCGCTGCCGCCAGCGGGACGCCCAGGTCGCGTAGCGCCCCCAGGCGGGCCGCAGTAGCGCCGTTCACCGGGCGTGGGTACGCCCGGGCAGGTCAGCAGAGGCGTTGAGCTGCGCATCCGGCTGACCGGTGTAAGCAGCCGTCACCTGGCGGTGCAGCGCAAGGGTGGCCTTCCTGGCCGCCTCGGCGAAGTCTGACCCGGTGGAAGCGTGGGTCACGGCGCGGGACGAGCTGACGATGATGCCGCCGCCGCGGGCGACCCCCGCTGTGACTGCTTCCCTGACCGCACCCTGCTGCCTGCCGGCGCCCGCGATGAGCAGCGGCAGGCTCGGCGCGAGGGTCCGGACCTGGTTCAGCTCACGCGGGTAGGTGGCCCCGACGAGCAGGCCGCAGTTGCCGTTGCGGTTCCAGGTGGCCTCGGCCAGTTCCGCGATCCGCTGGTACAGCGGCGCCTGCCCGGCCGGCAGGTCCTGCACTTCGCCGCCGCCCGGGTTCGACGTGCGGCACAGCACGATCACGCCGCGGTCGCGGCGGTCGAGAAAGGGAGCCAGCGCATCCCCGCCCAGGTAGGGCTGGACGGTGACCGCGTCGGCGTCGTAGACATCGAACAGCGCCGACGCGTACGCCTGGCTGGTGTGCTCGATATCGCCGCGCTTGGCGTCAAGGATCACCACCACGCCGGGAGCAACGTCGTGAATGTAGCCGATCAGGTCCTGCAGCGCGCTCAGGCCCGCGGGCCCGAACTGCTCGCAGAACGCTGAGTTCGGCTTGTAGGCGACGACCAGATCGCGGGTCGCGTCCACGATCGCCCGGCCGAACTGCGCGATCCGGTCGGCAAGTCCGCCCGATCGCGTGGTCGCCAGCAGCTGGGCCCGGTCCGGGTCCAGTCCCACGCATACGTAACGGCCCGCCGACCAGCCGGCCCGGAGCCGGTCAGTGAACCGGTTGCCGCCCATGCCGGTAGCCAATCACGCGCCCGCGGCGGCCCGGGCGACGGCCCGGACGAGCGGGAGGTCGGGCAGGTCCTCGAGCAGCACCACCCGGCCGTCGGCGTCACAGAGCGGGATCTGCCAGTTCGGGTACTCGTCGCTGGTACCCGGGATGTTCTGGGGCCGGCGGTCGCCGACCGCGTCCGCGAGCGAGACGCCGACCAGCAGGGCGGGGGTCCGGGCCAGGTAGCCGTACAGCGCCACGGTGAACTCGTCGGGTCCGGGCAGCGGGCCGGCCGGGATCAGGCCCTCCCGCGCGAGCGCATCCCGCCAGTGGGACAGCATCAGCTCCGCTGCCGTGCGCTCAGAATCTTCTGAGGCCTTCAGCACGCCCAGTCGGGCTCGCAGGGTCACCTGCTCGCCGGTCCTGAACGCGGCGGCCGGCGGCATGTCGTGAGTTCCGACGGTCGCCATGCAGTTGCGGCGCCAGTGCTCCGGGGGCAGCGGGGCGCCGCCGGGCTCGCGCGCGAACCACAGCATGGTCGTGCCCATGATCCCGCAGTCCGCCAGGTAGCGGCTGATCCACGGATCGACGGTGCCGAGATCCTCGCCGATGGCTATGCCGCCGGCCCGCGCCGCCTGCCCCGCCAGCGCGGCCACCGTCGCGCGGTGGTCATAGCGGATGTAGGCACCGCGGTCCGGCGGCATGCCCGCCGGCACGCACCACAACCGCATCAGCCCCATCACATGATCAACCCGCAGCCCGCCGCCGTGCCGCAGCGCCGCGCCGAACAGGTCGCTCAGCGGGCGGTATCCGACGGCGGCCAGCCGCTGCGGATGCCACGGCGGCTGCGTCCAGTCCTGCCCGCGCTGGTTGAACTCGTCCGGCGGCGCGCCCACGGACAGACCGCTGACCAGCATGTCCTGGTGGGCCCACGCGTCGGCCCCACCGGGATGCGCGCCGACCGCGAGGTCACCGATGATCCCGGTGTCCATGCCCGCGGCCCGCGCCGCCTGCTGCGCGGCCGCCAGCTGCTCGTCGGTGAGCCATTGCAGCCAGGCGTGGAACTCCGCCTCCGGGCCGAAGCCGCCGGGCAGGGCGCCGCCCGGGCCGCGGCGGGGATCGCGGGCCGGGTCCGGCCAGGAGCGCCAGTCGGACCCGTACCACTCCGCCCGCGCGCACCAATCGGCCCAGTTCTCGAGATCGCGGCCCTCGCGCTGGCGGAACCGCTGGTACTCCTCGCGCCGCCGGTCGCTCATCGGGACCCGGCGGATGATCTCCAGGGCCTCCCGCTTGGCCGCCCATACCGCGTCCCTGTCGATCAGGTCGGCGGTGGCGTTCCGGCTCTTGAGCGGGGCAGCGAGCGCGTCGATCCGCTCCCGCTGGCGCCCGTCGAGCCCCTGGTACTCGGCGACGTCCTCGATCCGCAGGTAGAGCGGGCTGACGTAGTGCCTGGTCATCGGGAGGTATGGGGACGGGCTGACCGGCGGCCGGGGCTCGGCGGCGTGCAGCGGGTTGATCAGCACGAAGCCCGCGCCGAGAGCGCTGGCGCTCCAGCCGGCGAGGTCGGCCAGGTCGTGCAGGTCGCCATGGCCCCACGACCGCCGGGAGCGAAGGGAGTAGAGCTGGACCGTGAACCCCCAGGACCGGCCGGCCGGGATCCGGGGCCTGGCGGCGGAACCGGGCTCCTCCGGCCCGGGCCGCCCGTCCACGCCGCACGGCCGACTTTCCGTCGCGTCCGCGGCGGCACCGGGAACGCTGGCGAGCGCGTCCAGGATGGCGGCGAGGGTTTCGTCGCTCACCTCGACCAGCTGCTGGTGCCGGTCCAGATAGCTGGGTGCGATGCCGGCGGCCTCGGCCCGCCGGATCAGTGTGGGGTCAGCCATGCTCCATGATCGGGCCGGCGCCGGGTTCCCCGCGACCCGGGGTGGCCCGGTCGCTGCGTGAACCGCGGGTATCACGGGCCGCGATCCGGCCCCGGGCGCGCAGAGGATCAACCTGCCGGTTTGATCATGGATCCGGCGCCCGGTTCCCTGACCCAGGCGCCGGCCAGGGGGCAACGCGGCTGGCCGGGGGCTGGCGCCAGACCGGACAGCCCGCCACCGTCCAACCATTTGCCCCCGTTTCGCAGTCTTCGTCCCGGCCCCAGGCCCGCCGCCCCGCCATCCCCGCCCGCCGCCCCGCCATCCCGGCCGCCGTCGCCCCGCCATCCCGGCCGCCGCCCTGGCATCCCGCCCGCCGCCCCGCCATCCCCGCCCGCCGCCCCGGCATCCCGGCCGCGTGAATGCGGCTTTGGTGTACACCCGTGTACAGCAGACGCACATTCATCGCCGGGTTCGCTGGGAACGGGAGCCGGCTGCGGAACCGGCCGGACCCAAAACGCAGGAAATGCCGGAATTCAGGGCATGGATCATGGGCACCGCCCGGCCAGGGGCGCCGGGCGGGCTCCGCCGCGCCCCGGTTCGCAGCCCCGCTTACCACCAGGCTGACCGCCGCGAGCCAAGGCAGCGGGTTATTCCGCGACGAGCCCCACGCGGGCGGCGGGCCCTAACAAGCCTCTAGCGCCCGCGCGGCGGCTCCTAACACGTCGCTAACGCCAACATTCCGACCAAACCCGTAGAATTTTCACATCTGGCCCAGGACGCCGGAGACCGGATCGCCCTGGTCGACCGGGCGAACTCGGTGCGCCCGAGGACGCTGCTATGACCACCGCACCGGCGCAGGGCCGGCCTCCGGCTGGACCATCACCGGCCGGACCATCACCGGCCGGACCATCACCGGCCGGACCATCACCGGCCGGACCGCCGTCGCCGGCCAGACGCGCGCCCACCAGCCGCCTGCCGGCCACCCGGCGCGCCGCCGGGCGCGCCGCCGGGCGCCGGGCCGCCGCCGTAGCCGGCGCCCTGCGGATGCGGACCACCCCGGCCCGCATCGCCGCGCTGGCCGCCGCGGCCGTGGCCTTCAGCCTGGCCCTGGGCGTGGTCACCGCGGCGGTCTTCGGGAACGTGGCCAGCGGCGTGCAGTTGATCGGGCACCAGGCGGCTCCGGAGGTCACCGCCACGACCGACCTGTATTTCCATCTCAACGACATGGACGCGCAGGTCGCCAACGTGCTGCTGGTCGGCGACCAGCGTGGTCTTGGCGTCGACCGGCAGCAGGCGCTAGCCATCTTCGGGCAGGACCGGACGCAGGCCGACCGCGCCCTGCAGCAGGCCGCCGCGGTGGCCGGAACTACGCCGGCCGCCGAGCACGCGCTGGGGATCGTGCTCGACGGGCTGGGCCGCTACGAGGCGCTGGCCGCCCAGGCCATGTACCTCGACGGCCAGGGCGCCAGCCAGCCTGGCCGGCCCGCGGCCGCGGCCCTGATCCTCTACCGGCAGGCCACCGACCTGATGCGCGACACCATCCTGCCGGCCGCGCAGAAGCTCACCGGCGCGTACGCCAGCGCCCTCGACGACGCCTACCAGGCGAAGCGGTCCACGGCGCTCAGCGCGAGGTGGTGGGTGATCCTGCTCGGCCTGGCGCTGCTCGCCGTTCTGGTCGCGCTCCAGTTCTACCTCGCGCTCCGGCACCGGCGGCTGCTCAACCCGGCGCTCGCCCTGGCCTCGCTGGCCACCATCGCGCTGACCATGGCCGGCTCCGCCGCGCTCTCCGCGCAGGCGCAGCACCTCCAGGTGGCCAAGAAGGACGCCTTCGACTCGATTCTCGCCCTCTCCCAGGCCCGGGCGGTCAGCTACGATGCCAACGCCGACGAGAGCCGCTACCTGGTCGATCCGGCGCGGGCCGCGCAGTACCAGCAGTCGTTCCTGGCCAAGTCGCAGCGGCTGGTCAACCTGGGCCAGGTCGGCATCTTCCAGTACGATGCCGCGCTCGCCCAGGCCATCGACGCCTACCACGCCAACCACGCCGACGTCGGCTTCGGCGGCTACCTGGGCACGGAATTCCGCAACATCACCTTCACGGGCGAGCGGGCCGCCGCCGAGCGCGCCCTCGCCGCTTATCAGGTCTACGAGCGCGATGACCGTCACATCCGGGCGCTGAACGCCGACGGCGACCTCCGCGCGGCGATCGCGTTCGACACCAGCTACGCGCCCGGCAACTCCAATTGGGCCTTTGAACGCTACGACCAGGCGCTGGTCTCGGTCATCGCCATCAACCAGGCCGCCTTCAACCAGGCCATACAGGCAGGGCAGCAGGGCGGGCAGGGCTGGACCAGCCTCATCCCGGGCGGAGCCGCCGTCTTCGTCATCGCGTGCGCGGGAGTGGGCGTCCGCCCTCGACTGGCCGAGTATCGCTGAGCAGCCGGACCGCCTGCTCGGCCGCGCCGTCGCGGTCCGTCGGCCCGGTTTCGACGGCCGCCCCGCCGGACCGGCGAGCCGGGCGCGCCGCGAAGAACCAGTGCCGGGCGATCCCGGCCAGCAGGCCGCGGCGCCGGCGCCGGGCGAACGACGGGCGCCGCGGCGCGAGCGGACCCGCCTCGCCGCCGGACCGGCGCAGCGCACCGAGCCGGTACGCGCCCGGCCTGCCCAGCCGCTCCAGCTCGTTCATCGCCCGGCCCCCTTCCTCCGGCCGGCCGGGCCGGTGGTGGTGCCCGCGAGCGCGCCCACCTCGGACGCGGCCGCCGCGGCCTCGCTGCCCTCCAGGTGCAGGCGCGGCAGCACAGGCTCCAGCCAACGGGGCATCCACCAGGCGTGCGGGCCGAGCAGCGCCATGATCGCCGGCACCAAGATCATCCGGACGATCGACGCGTCGATGAACACCGCGACCGCCATGCCGACGGCCAGCATCTTCACCGCGGACTGGTCGTTCAGGACGAAGCTCAGGAACACCACCACCATGATGCCGGCCGCGGTCGTGATCACCCGCGCGGTGCTGCCGATACCGATCGCGACGCTCCGGTGCGCTTCGCGGGTTGCTATCCAGGACTCGTGCACGCGGGAGAGCAGGAACACCTCGTAGTCCATGGACAGGCCGAAGACGATCGCGAACACCATCATCGGCACGTAGGCCGGGATCGGTGACGTGGTGTGCACCCCGATCAGGCTGGCCCCCCACCCCCACTGGAAAACCGCGACGATCACTCCGTAGGCGGCCCCGATCGACAGCAGGTTCATGACCGCCGCCTTGGTGGCGATGACCACGGACCGGAACGCGGTCGTCAGCAGCAGGAACGCGACCGCCACCACGACCAGGATCAGGATGAGCATGCGGCTGCTGATCCGGTTGGTGAAGTCGACGTTGCCCGGGGTGGTTCCGGTGACGTAGGTGGTGGCGTGGTACTTGGGCAGGACGTCGTCGCGGAGCGTCTGTACCAGCGCGCTGGTGGCCGTGGCCTGCGGCCTGGTGGTCGGGATCGCGTTGAACACCGCGACCGTGGCCGCGCTGTTCGTCGCGGCCGGCGAAACCGACGCGACCCCGCTGGTGCCCGCCACGCCCTTGGTCATCGAGCTCAGCAGCGACTGGTCCGCCGAACTCGACTGCTTGGGCAGCTTGACCACGACCGTCAGCGGGCCGTTGGCCCCGACGCCGAAGCCCTCGCTGATGAGGTCGTAGGCCTGCCGGCTGCTCTCGTTCAGGGGGTTGGTGCCGTTGTCCGGCTGGCCGAGGTCGAGCGACAGCAGCGGGATCGCCAGCACGAGAAGCACCAGCACGCTGGCGATCCCCCACGGCCAGGGCTGCCGGGCGACCCGGCGCCCCCAGCGGGCGAACGCGCTCTGCTCGTGGTGCTCCTCGGTGGCCGTGGCGGTCTGGGTCGCCTGCTGCTGCGCCGAGATGCCCGCCCGGTGGGCGCGGACGCGGGCCTGCAGGGACCGGACGTTGCTGCGGAACAGGCCCATGAACGAGGGCACCAGGGTGAGCGCCGCAGCCATGGTGATCGCCACGACCACGGCCGCGGCCAGGCCCATCGCGCCGACGAACGGCACGCCCGACAGGTACAGCCCGAGAATCGCGACCACGACCGTAGTGCCGGCGATGACGACCGATGCGCCCGACGTCTCCTCGGCCTGCGAGGCCGACTTGACGACATCCATGCCGCGGTCAAGCTGCTCGCGGTGCCGGGCGGTGAGGAACAGGCCGTAGTCGACCGCGACGCCGAGACCGAGCAGGGTGGCGACGGTCGGCGCCACCGACGGGAACGTGGTGAGCGCGGCGAGCAGCCCCACCACCGACAGGCCCGCGCCCACGCTGAAGATCGCCGACACCAGCGGGATCGCCGCCGTGATGAACGAGCCGAACATGAACAGCAGCAGCACCAGGGCGCAGGCCAGGCCGATGACCTCCGACGCCCTGTCGTTCGTCTGCTGGCCGATCTGCCCGGCCCCGCCGCCGTAGGCCACCTCGAGCCCGGCCTTGCGGGCCGGCGCGACGGCGTTGTCGAGCCGGTCCAGGTACGAGGTATCCAGGCCGGCCGGGTTGTCGCTCCAGGACACGCTGGTGTAAGCGATCGTGCCGCTGGCGGAGACCGCGCCGGAGTTCGGTGACGAGAACGGGCTGACTGCCTTGATCACGCCGGAGAGCTTGGCCACGTTGCTGGTGGCCTGGTTGACCGCGGTCTGCTGCTGGACGACCGTGCCGTGGCTGGCGTGGAACACGATCTGCCCGCCGTAGCCGCCCTGCTGCGGATACTCACTGTTGAGCAGGTTGAGGCCGTTCGACGAGTTGCTGCCCGGCACGGTGTAGTTGTTGACGTACTGTCCGCCGAACGCCTGGCGGGCACCGAGCAGCCCGCCGAGGATGATCAGCCATCCGACGATGAAGACCCAGTGCCGCCGGGCGGCGAAGCCGCCGAGCCGCTCCAGCAGGTGGTTCATGGCCCCCTGTTCCCCCACGCGTCACGTTACGTCACCGACATACCACCGACGCGCCACGCCGAACCATTTTAGAACGGATAGTTCCGTTCTAATCTGGCGGAGACGCGGCACGGCCCGGTGGCGGAGACGCGGCACGGCCCGGTGGCGGAGACGGCAGCCGGCTAGCTTAGGACCACTTGCCCCCGGCCTGCCTGTTTGCTGAGGACGCGAAAGTGATCCCGACGCCGAGTCGACCGACTCAGCCGCCCCTCCAAGCCCTGCCCCGATACCGGGGCCATGGCGGGCTCCGCGTCGCCGCCGTCGTCGCTGTGACGGTGCTGGCGGGGGGCTGCGCGAGCGGTCCGGCCACGGGCACCGCCGCCGCGAAGCCGGCGAGTTCCCGCCCGGCCGGGGCCGCGAGCGCGTCACCGTCCGCGAGCCGCCCGGCCAGCCCGCCGCCGCGGCCGTCACCGAGCGTGATCGCGGTACCGCCGCCGCCCGCGTACCTGCACCAGACGATGGTCCTGCCCAGCGCCAGCACCGCGGTGTTCAGCGCGGAAATGACCGACCTGTGGGCCGCCGTCGTCGCCGGCCGGCCGGAGTTCGCCCTGGACGCGTTTTTCCCGCTGACCGCCTACCAGCAGGTCAAGGCCATCGCCGACCCGACCTCGGACTGGCACGACCGCCTGTGGGCCGACTTCAGGCTCGATGTCGTCGCGGCCCACCAGCTGCTCGGAGCAGACGCCAGGAAGGCCCGCCTGCTACGGGTGATCGTCCCGTCAGCCGAGGCGGCCTGGATCGTTCCCGGCGTCTGCTCCAACGGGGTCGGCTACTGGCACGTGGCCGGGGCCCGGGTCGTGTACCAGCTGCACGGACAGGTGCAGTCGTTCGGCATCGCGTCCCTGATCTCGTGGCGCGGCCGGTGGTACGTGGTCCACTTCGGCGCCGTGCTGCGCAACACGACGGCGGGCGTCGTCGACCAGCCCTCACTCGGCCCCGGCGTCCCCGGCCCGCCCGGCGGCTGCTGAGCCGCCATGATCCCGGAGCGTTGAGCGCGATATCCGCGCCCGCTGCTCCGGGATCACGAAATACGCCAGATCGGGGGGTGGCGGTCCCGCCACGGCCGGGCGGCCTCGATCTGCGCCGACAGCGAGATCAGCGTGGCCTCCTCCCCCACCCGGCCGGCCAGCATGATCCCGACCGGCAGCCCTCCGTCGGTCCAGTGCAGCGGCAGGCTCACGGCCGGCTGGCCGGACACGTTGTACAGCGCCGTGTACGGGGTGAACCGCTTCTGCCGCTCGAAGTTCTCGGCGGGATCCACCTCGTCGAAGTATCCGACCGGTACCGGGAGTGACGCTAGCGTGGGCGAGAGTACCGCGTCGTAACCGTTCAGGATCTCCAAGGCGGCGCGCGTGACCGCCTGCAGGTAGGCCTGGGCGAACAGCAACTCGCCCGCCGTGACCTGGTGCCCGCGCCCGCGCAGGTAGCGGGTGATCGGCAGCAGTTCGGCCTCCTGCGCCGGCTCGATCGGGGCGAGCGTGGCCATCGAGTACCAGAGTGTCTCGAAGTACGGGACCACGTCGGGGCCGAACGGCATCTCGACGTCCTCGACCTCGTGGCCGAGTTCGGCCAGCAGCGCGCTGGCCTGCTCGTAGGCGGCCACGCACTCCGGGTGGACCTCCGCTCCCTCGACCGCGTTCTGCAGGGACCGGCCGATCCGCAGCCGGCCCGGCTCGCGGCTCGCGTGGGCGAGGAACGTCTCGCCGCGCGGCAGGGACGGCAGCGTGTACATGTCGCCCGGGCGGTTCACGGTCATGGTGTCGAGCAGCAGCGCGGCGTCGGCGACCGTGCGCGCGAGCGGGCCGTCGATGGACAGGCCGGCCAGGTCGGGGAACAGCGGCCCGCCGGAGATCCGGCCCCGGGTCGGCTTGATGCCGAACAGCCCGCAGACGCTGGACGGGATGCGGATCGACCCGCCGCCGTCGCTGCCCTGGGCGGCGGGAGCCAGCCCGGAGGCGACCGCGGCCGCGGCGCCGCCGCTGGAGCCGCCCGCGGACCTGGTCAGGTCCCAGGGGGTCCGGGCCGGCGGCCCGATCTTGGTCTCGGTGTAGCACGGCAGGCCGAACTCGGGTGTGGCGGTCTTGCCGGTGATCACGATTCCGGCCGCCCGGAGCGCGCTGACCACGTAGTCGTCCTGGTCCGCGACGTTGTCCCGGAACAGCGTGGACCCGAGGGTCATGCGGACGCCCGCGACCATGTTCAGGTCCTTGATCGGGATCGGGACCCCGGTCAGCGGCGGCAGGTCCGCGTGCGGGTCGCGCCTGCTGTCCACCACGGCCTTCTCTGCCTTCACCGCTTCCTGGCGGGCCAGGTCCCCGGTCACCGTGTAGAACGCCCCGACCTGCTCACCCAGGCGGTCGATGCGATCCAGGTAGTGGTCGGTGATCTCGACCGGCGACAGCTCACCGGCACGGATCGCGGCGGCCAGTTCGACCACGGTCAGGTCATGAAGCTGCGTCACCTGGGGCGTATCGGTCACGCTACCGAACAGTAGACGGCCCGGGCCCCGCGGTCCAGCCGTGACCAGGCCGGGGCCCGGGACCCGGGGCCCGGCCGGCCTGGCGGTTCGGCCGGACCCGGCCGCGGCGCAATGGCGTGTCTCGATGGCCGGTGCGTATCTACTCGATTACGCTGTGGGACGTGGACCGGGAGACCGGGCCGGAGACGGACGGGACCGGACCGGCGGTTCCGGCTGAGCGGCATGCCAGCGGGCGGGACAAGGCTGCTCGCGGGGTGCTCGTCCCCGCTCCTCGTCCCATACTCGGAGGCCTGGCCGACGACCCGCGGCTGCCCTTCTGGATCGCGCGGGCGGTGATGGCCCTGGTGGCCGGCATCGCGGTCACGATCTGGCAGGGCTGGAGGTTCGGGCTGACCGCCGCGGCCGTCGTCGCGATCGCCGACACGATCTACCGCTCGCGGACCACGTCGGTGATCCCGGCCGCGGTCCGGGTCACCTCGGCGCAGCGGCGCACGAGACGGCGGCTGTTCCTGCTCCGGGCGCACGGGTACGTCGCGCTCCATTCCCGCGCGATCCCGGACAGCGACTCCGTGATCGACCATCTCGTGATCGGGCCCGGCGGCGTGTTCGCCCTGGACTCCGAGCGCTGGGACCGCAGGCTGCCGGTCCGCAGCGTCAGCAGCGACCTGCTCTATCACGGCCCGTTCAGCCAGAAGGAGCGGCTGGCCCACGCCGCCTGGGAGTCCTCGCAGGCCGCCGGGCGCCTGACCAACGCGCTCGGAGAGAAGATCACCGTCCGCCCGGCAATGGTGATCTACGGGCCCACGGTCCCGTGGGTCGTGGCCCGCCTGGACGGCGTCGACGTGTTCGCCGGCCGGAGGATACGCAAGTACTTCCGGCGGCAGACCCGGACCAGCGACGACCGGCTGGATGCCGAGCAGATCGAGGAGATCCACGTCGCCGCCGCGATCGCCCTGCCTCCCGCCCGATGAGCCCGCCGGTCGCCTGATCGGCCCGCGGGACCGGACGGGGCGGCGGTCCGGTTAGTCTGTGTTGCGCTGATCAGCTAGTGACGTGAGCGAGGTTGACCGTGGCCGTGGCGCGGGAGTGGGTGGCGGGCGCGCGCCCGCGGACGCTGCCCGCCGCGATCGTCCCGGTCGTGGTGGGCACGGGCGTGGCCGTAGGCTACGGCCGGTTCTCGGCGTGGCGCGCCGCGCTGGCGCTGGTCGTGGCGCTCGCCCTGCAGATCGGCGTCAACTACGCCAACGACTACAGCGACGGGATCCGCGGCACCGACGAGCGCCGGGTCGGCCCGGTCCGGCTGGTCGCTTCGCGCCTCGCCCGGCCCCGTCAGGTGCTCGCCGCCGCGCTCGTCAGCTTCGCGGTGGCCTGCGCGGCCGGCCTGGTCCTGGCGGCCGTGGTCTCCTGGTGGCTGCTGCTGCCCGGCGTGGCGGCGGTCGCCGCCGCGTGGTTCTACACCGGAGGCCGCCATCCCTACGGCTACCGGGCGCTCGGCGAGATCTCGGTGTTCCTGTTCTTCGGCCTGGCCGCCGTGGCGGGGACCGCGTACGTGCAGATGGGCCGGATGCCGTGGCTCGCGATAGCGGCCTCGGCCCCGGTCGGCCTGCTCGCCTGCGCGCTGCTGGTGATCAATAACCTGCGCGACATCCCGACCGACACGGCCACCGGCAAGCGGACCCTCGCCGTTGTGCTCGGGGATCACCGCACCCGCGAACTGTATGTGGCCTGCATCGTGATCCCGTTCTGCGTCGCCGCCGCGATCGCCGCGGCCGCGCCGCTCGCGCTCATCGCGCTGGCCGCCGTGCCGCTCGCGCTGGCGCCGCTCCGGCTGGTCCGCGACGGCGCCTCCGGCTCGCGGCTGATCACCGCGCTCGGCCAGACCGGCCGCCTCCAACTCGCGTTCGGCGCGCTGCTGACCCTAGGCCTCGCGATCCGCCCCTGACCCCCGGCTCGCTCACCCCGCCCGCCCCCGGGCCCCCTCACTCGGGCTCCGCTCACCCCGCTCCGCTCACCCCGGCTCCACCCCGGCGCGCTCACCCGGGCCCGGTTTCGGTGATCTAAGACCGAAATGCATGAAATGGGCATGTCGTGGAATAACCCGCTGCTTTGCCTCCCCGGCGGTCAGCCTCGTGGTAAGCGGGGCTGCGAATCAGGGCGCGGCGGAGCCCGCCCGGCGCCTGGCCGGCGGGCGGCGGAGCCGGCCCTGCGCCCTGGCCGGCGCGGTGCCCATGATCCATGCCCTGAATTCCGGCATTTCCCGCGTTTTGGGTCCTCCGGTCAGGTGAGCCGGTACCCGTAGCCGGCGAACCCGGCGATGAATGTGAGCCTGCTGTACACGGGTGTACACCAAAGCCGCATTCACGAGGCGGGATGCCGGGACGGCGGCCGGGATGCCGGGACGGCGGCCGGGATGCCGGACGGCGGCGGATGCCGGGGCGGCGGGCCTGCGGCCGGGACGAAGACTGCGAAACGGGGGCAAATGGTTGGACGGTGGCTGGCTGTCCGGCCTGGCGCCAGCCCCGGCCAGCCGCGTTGTCCGCTCACCGGCGCCTGGGTCAGGAAACCGGGCGCCGGATCCATGATCAAACCAGCGTGTTGATCATCTGCGTGCCCAATACCTGGTTTTGGGTCCTAGATCATGACGCGCGCTGGGCGAAACCCGGCAAACAGGCTGGCGGCCACTGGCGGGCTCGCCGCCGCGGGACGGGGCCCGGTGATCAGGTGTCCGGCCCGGGCTGGGCGGGAGCGTCGGCGGCGACCGCTGTTTCCGCGACCGGCGCCTCGCCCTGGGCTGGCACATCGGCCTGAGCCGACGTCCGGTCCCCCGCTCGCACCCCGGCCTGGCCCAGCACCTCCGCGGTATCCGGCAACCCGGTGGTACCCAGCCATCCGGCGGTACCCAGCACCTCATCGGCACCCGGCGATCGGGCGGCACCCGGCAGCGCGGCGGCCGCCGCCGCCGCCCGAGCGGCCTCCACCTCCCTCGCCGCGGCCTCGGTGGCCGCCACCACCTCCGGCGCCGCCTGGCCTGGCAGCCCGGAGGGACGTGGCCGAGCCTGATGCGTATCGGGGCCCAGGCCGTTCGCGCTGGGGGTCTCGCCGCCGCCGCCAGAGGGGTCGAACGCCGAAGTCAGCATCTTCAGCGCGCTGGTCAGCTCGCTCGGGACCATCCATACCGTGTTGCCCGGGCCCTGCGCGATCTGGGGCAGGGTCTGCAGGTACTGGTAGGCGAGCAGCTTGGGGTCGGGATCGTTCTCGTGGATCGACTGGAACACGGTACCGATCGCCTGCGCCTGGCCCTCGGCGCGCAGGATCGCGCTCTGTTTCTCGCCCTCCGCGCGCAATACGTTGCCCTGTTTGTCGCCGTCGGCGGTCAGGATCTGCGACTGGCGTACGCCCTCGGCGTTGAGGATCGCGGCGCGCTTCTCCCGCTCGGCCCGCATCTGCTTCTCCATCGCGTCCTTGACGCTCTGCGGTGGGTCGATCGCCTTGATCTCGACCCGGGTCACCCGGATGCCCCACTTGCCCGACGCGTCGTCCAGGACCCCGCGCAGCATGGTATTGATCTTGTCGCGCGAGGTCAGCGCCTGCTCCAGGTCCATGGACCCGATCACGCTGCGCAGCATCGTCGCGGTGAGCTGCTCGACGGCCTGGATATAGTTGACGATCTCGTAGTCGGCCGCCCTCGGGTCCGTGACCTGGAAGAAGAGCACCGTATCTATGGTCACCACCAGGTTGTCCTCGGTGATCACCCGCTGACCCTGGAACGAGACCACCTGCTCCCGCAGGTCGATCAGCGGCTTCACCCGGTCGATGAACGGGATGATCACGTTCATCCCGGGCTCCAGGGTCTTGCGGTACCGGCCGAGGCGCTCCACGTTACGTGCCCGCGCCTGCGGCACGATCCGCACCGTCTTGACCGTGAACAGGGCCACCAGCAGGACGAACGCCACGCCGATGATGAGGACAGCCAGTTCCATGGCTACTCCCGGGGGTAAACGAGGGCCGTAGCGCCCTCGATCTGCATAACGTCGACGGTGGAACCCTTGGGAATCGTGAGGGTCTCGTCGTAGGGCCGCGCCGACCATTCCTCGCCGCCGATCCTGACCCGCCCGCCGAGCGCGGTGACCTCGTCGAGGACGTATGCCGAGCGACCGACCAGCGCCGCGGTCCCGGTGCGCAGCAGCGGCGGGTGCCTGATGTGGCGCATCGCGAACGGCCGAGCGATCCCCAGGCCGGCCGCGGAGGCGAGAGCGAACGCACCGAACTGAAGCGCCCCATTTCCCCCGGCGGCTCCGACCCCCGCCCCGACCAGCGCGGCCACCGCGACCAAGCCGAAGGCCAGCGTCGCGGTGAGGATCTCGGCGACGCCGAGCACCGCGGCCACGATCAGCCAGATGATCCAGATCCCCATAACCGCCTCGGGGAGATGACGAACTCCTACTCCGACACTAGCTCGCCGCGGTAACTGCCGCATCACAGCTTGACGCCGAACTCACGCCAGCCGTCCCGCCGCAGCGGTCCTGCCCCCGGCCTTCACACCAGAAGCCTGAACGAGGAGCATGGAGTGACCTAGACCAAAGGATGAGTCTCATGTCCGGTGGAACACAGCTTTCCTACAGCCACGGCACCTCGGCCACCGCGTTGCTCGGCGAGACCGTCGGCGAGAACCTGCGGCGCGTGGCCGCAGCGTTCGGCAGCAGTGAGGCCGTGGTCGACGTGCCGACCGGCCGCCGCTGGACCTACCGGCAATTCGACGCCGACACCGATGTCCTCGCCCGCGGGCTGCTCGCGGCCGGGATCGAGGCCCGCGACCGGGTCGGCATCTGGGCGCCCAACTGCGCCGAGTGGGTGCTGCTGCAGTACGCCACCGCCAAGATCGGCGCGATCCTGGTCAACATCAACCCGGCCTACCGCAGCCATGAGCTTTCTTATGTACTGCGCCAGGCCGGGGTCCGGGTGCTGGTCAGCGCGGAGAGCTTCAAGACCAGCAACTACCACGCCATGATCGACGATGTGCGTGGCGGCCTACCCGAACTGGAGCGGGTGATCTACCTGGGGACGCCGGAATGGGACGCGCTGCTCGGCCTCGCCGCCGGGGCGGACGCGGACGCCGGCGGCGGCGGCGGACCTGACGCGCTGCTCCTTCGGGAGGCCAGCCTGGCCTTCGACGACCCGATCAACATCCAGTACACCAGCGGGACGACCGGCTTCCCCAAGGGCGCGACGCTCTCGCACCACAACATCCTCAACAACGGCTTCTTCATCGGCGAGATGTGCCGCTACACCGAACGCGACCGGGTCTGCATCCCGGTGCCGTTCTACCACTGTTTCGGGATGGTGCTCGGGAACCTGGCCTGCACCACGCACGGCGCCTGCATCGTGATCCCCGCGCCCGGCTTCGAGGCGGCCGCGACGCTGCGCGCCGCGCAGGACGAGCGGTGCACCTCGCTGTACGGGGTGCCGACGATGTTCATCGCCGAGCTTGGCCTGCCGGATTTCGGCGATTACGACCTGACCACGCTCCGGACCGGGATCATGGCTGGCTCGCCCTGCCCGGTCGAGGTGATGAAACGGGTGGTCAGCGAGATGCACATGTCGGAGGTCACGATCGCCTACGGGATGACGGAGACCTCGCCCGTCTCCTGCCAGACCCGATCCGACGACGACACCCAGCGGCGGGTGTCCACCGTCGGCCGGGTGCACCCGCACATCGAGGTCAAGATCGTGAACCCGGAAACCGGACTGGTCCTGCCCCGGGGCGAGCCGGGCGAGATGTGCACGCGCGGCTACTCGGTGATGCTCGGGTACTGGAACGAGCCGGAGAAGACCGCCGAGGCGATCGACGCGGCCCGCTGGATGCACACCGGGGACCTGGCCGTGATGGACACCGCCGGCTACCTCAACATCGTGGGCCGGATCAAGGACATGGTGATCCGCGGCGGCGAGAACGTCTACCCGCGTGAGATCGAGGAGTTCCTCTACACCCACCCCGCGATCGAGGACGTCCAGGTGATCGGGGTACCGGACGACCGATACGGCGAGGAGTTGTGTGCCTGGGTCAAGCTGCGCCCGGGCCCCGGCGTGACCGGGGAGGAAATCAGGGACTTTTGCTCCGGCAAGATCGCGCACTACAAGATCCCGCGCTACGTGCGGTTCACCGAGGGCTTCCCGATGACCGTCACCGGCAAGGTGCAGAAGTTCAAGATGCGCGAAACGTCGATCACCGAACTCGGGCTGGAGGCCGCCAGCCAGACCCCCACCGCCTGACCCGCCGCGGAGCCGCCCAACCGCCGGCCGCTAGCCTCGCCTCCCGCCGCTGGCCGCCGCCCCGCCTGGGAGGATCCGGGCCGGGCCGGGGGCTGCGGTCAGTCTTTGCGGCCGGTCAGCGCCAGGGTTAGGCCCAGACCGATCATCGCCAGCCCGCCGGCGCCGCCGACCAGCCCGAGGCGGCGCGGGGAGCGAGCGAACCAGGACCGCACGGTGCTCGCGGCCAGGCCCCAGCAACTGTCCGAGGCCAGGCCGATCACGATGGATATCGCGCTCAGGGCCAGCATCTGGACCGGGACGTGGCCAGCACTCCGGTTGACGAACTGCGGCAGCACCGCGGCGAACAAGATCACAGCCTTGGGGTTCGTGACGCCGACGACCAGGCCCTCCCGGGCCGCTCGCGCGTCGCCGCGGGGCTCGGCGGCACTGGCGAGCACGTCGGCCAGCGAGTGGCGGTGCCGGAACGCCTGG
The DNA here is from genome assembly GCA_963842355.1 of uncultured Actinomycetota bacterium. Lineage (GTDB taxonomy): Bacteria > Actinomycetota > Actinomycetes > Streptosporangiales > Streptosporangiaceae > JASHPR01. The sequence continues at coordinate 28,682 of CAWJGC010000001.1, forward strand.
ATCCCCAGCCAGACCAGGTAGGCAGCGCCCGCCAGCCGCAGCGCGGTGAACACGGCCGCCGAGCGCTCGACGATGGTCCCGATGCCCAGCGCCACGCAGACGGCGACGACCCAGTTTCCCGCCGCATGGCCCGCCACCGAGGCCAGCGCGGTGCGACGGCCGTGCGCCAGGGCCCGCCCGATCACGAAGAGGACTCCGGGGCCGGGGATGACGATCAGGATGAGAGCCGCGGCCGCGAAGGCGGCGACCTGACCGGAGGAGACCACCCTGTCACCCTAACGCTCGCCTGAGCCGGCCTGCCGCCGAGAAAGCCGGTGGAGAGCCGCGGGCGCCGGCGGCGATACTGGGCGGATGCCTGCCAGCCGGAGTAACCCGAGCGACGACAGGGGCGACCGGCACGACCACGATCACTGGGGCGACCCCGGCGACCCCGGCGACCCCGGCTACCCGGGGACCGGGTTGAGGAAGCGAAGCGCCGCGGGCTGGCCGCGGCGGTCGCCGTCGCCCAGGAGCAGGGGCTGCCGGCCGACGACCCCCGGGTGCTGTCCAGCCGCGGGAACCTGCTGGTCCACCTGGCGCCGGCGCCGTCGTGGCCAGAGTGGCGACGCTGACGGCATGGACGCGCAGCGATCCGTTTCAGTGTCCTGCACGGCGATGCCCACGCCGGCAACCTCCTGCGCTCTCCCGCCCCGCGTTCCGCCGCCCCGCGTTCGGGCACCACGAACTACGGCACGTGGTGGCTGTGGATTGACCTCGAGGAGACCTGCCGCGGCCCGCGCTGGGCCCCGGACGTAGCTAAATGGCTAGGTCACGGGCGCAGCGGCGGGTTGGCCGGGTCGAGCAGGCTCCGCTCCTTGAGCCAGCCGTGCAGCGGAGTGGTCTGCGGGTAGTGGCCCCAGCTGTGATCGCCCTCGGGCTGGCCCTCGATGCCCCGGCCGATCCCGCCGAGCAACTGCCTGCGCACCGGGCTGAGGTCGTCGAACTCCGGGCCGGCGTGCAGCGCCTCGATCTCGTCGCGGATCGCGATCCAGCGCAGCGTGTAGCCGAAGAACATCGCCTTGCGGGTGACCTCCGAGTAGTTGTTCGACCGCGCGTGCCACAGCCGCCGGTCGAAGAACACCGCGTCTCCCGGCTTCACGCAGACCTCGATCGCGCCCTCGGGCTCGGGCCACTCGACGTCTCGCCGCGGCGGGCCGTCGATCCAGTTCTGCGTGTGGCTGCCCGGGACGACCTTGAGGTTGCCGCGGCCGGTCTCGGAGACGTCTGACAGCCAGTACGCCAGCTTCACCGACAGCCGCGGCCGCGGGTCGGTCTCGATCTCGCGGTTCTGCCTGCTGCTGTCCTGGTGCCACTCGAACCGGAACGGCTTGGGCACGCGGATCGGGGGGTGCACGTCGAGGTGCGAGTGGTAGACGTGCACGTTCCAGCCCAGGATCGACCAGACCAGCGGGAACGTCCGCGGATGGTCGATGAGCCCGGCCGCGTCGGAGCAGTGCGTGACCGCGCTCAGCAGGTGCATCGCGCCGTCCGGCGAGAGCCTGCCGCGGCCCGCTCCGCCGCGTACACGCGGTCGATCGCGTCGGTGTAGAACGCGATCTCCGACTCGCTCAGCGCACCCCGGATCACCAGGAAGCCGTTGCGCTCGAACTCGGCACGCTGCGCCGGGGTCATCGGTGCGACAACGTCGGTATCGGCCAGGCTGGTCATAAGGCTCTCGGGTCCTCTCGATGGACGCCCTGCAACGAGTGAAGCTACCCCACCAGAGCTAACCAAGAAGGGTGGTTTGCTATAGAGACGCACGAACCAGGCGTTACGTTGCTTTCGATCGCGTAAGCCTGCCCAGGCCGCTCTGCCTGGCCGCGCGCACCGCGAACGCGGAGTATGGAACCATGAACGCCAGATCCTCCCGGCGCGCCGCCCCCGGCCCGAACGGCCGGGGGGCCGCGGCCTTCATCGCCTCGGTGGTGCGCAGCCCGCTCGACGGCTACGTGCGCCTCGCCGCCAGCTACGGGGACACGATCGCTGTCCCGTACGCGCCCCGGCACAGCTTCTTTATGCTGAGCCTGCCCGAGCACGCCGAGCACGTGCTGGCCACCAACCAGGACAACTACGTCAAGGCCGTCACCTACCGGCCGCTGCGCGCGCTCATCGGCGACGGCCTGCTGACCAGCGAGGGCGAGCGGTGGCGGCGGCACCGGCGGCTGGTTCAGCCGGTGTTCTCGCGGCAGCACGTGACCGTCTTCGGCCCGGCGATGACGCAGGCGTCGCGGCGGCTGACCGCCCGGTGGGACTCGATCGCCCAGGGCACGGTGATCAACGTGGCCGGGCAGATGAGCGCGGTGGCGCTGGACATCGCGGGCCGGGCGCTGTTCGGCTCCGACCTGAGCAGCGACGCCGAACTGATGGCCCGGGCCATGGACGCCGGCCAGCGCGTCGCCACCCTGGCCTCGTTCCTGCCCCTGACCTGGGGCCCGGCGTCCACCCGCGCGCTGAAGGCGGTCGCCCGCCGCGTCGGTCACACGCCGGAGGGGATCGAGGGGCCGGTGGGCCGGATCGTCGCGGAGCGCCGCGCCGCGTACCGCCCCGGGACGACGAACGGCCGTGCCGCCATCCCCCACACCAACCACAGCCTGAACGCGAACGGCGAAGCGCTCGCGAGCCCGGACGCTGACTCGCCCGGCGACCTGCTCGAGGTGCTGCTGACCGCCCGCGCCGCCGACGGCTCGCCGCTCACCGACGCCGAGGTCGGTGACGAGGTCGCGACGTTCATGCTGGCCGGTCACGAGACCAGCGCGAACACGCTGTCCTGGTCGCTGGCGCTGCTGTCGGCCTACCCGTCCGCCCGCCAGCAACTCGAGGCCGAGGTCGACGCGGTGCTCGGTGACCGCGATCCGGACGCCGGCGACGTCGACAAGCTGCCCTGGACCCGGGCGGTCGTGGCCGAGGCGATGCGGCTCTATCCGCCGGCCTGGACCATCGAGCGCAACGCGCTGGCCGACGACGAGGTGGCGGGCGTGCCGGTTCCGGCCGGCAGCCTGGTGGCGGTCCCGCCGTACCTGGTGCACCGGCATCCTGACTTCTGGCCCGACCCGGCCGGGTTCGACCCCAGGCGGTTCCTGCGCGACGGCGAGGCTCCCAGCTGGCCCGCTGCGGCGCCCGTCCGGCACCGCTACGCTTACATCCCGTTCGGCGGCGGACGCCGCGCCTGCGTCGGCGCGTCGTTCGCCGAACTGGAGACCGTGCTGGTGCTGGCGGCCATCGCCCGCCGGTACCGGCTGGAACTGACCGCGAGCGGGATCCCGGTACCGACCGCGAACATCACGCTGCGGCCCGGCCGGGGCCTGCCGATGCGGCTGCTGCGGCGCGGCTGATCAGGCCCGGCCGCTGCGGCTGTTCACGCCGGGCTGATCAGGCCCGGCCTCCCGTCACCGCGGGCTTCGTCATCCGGCGGACGCCGGGGACGGTCCGGCCGTGCGCAGCTCCAACTGGTCCAGCAGCGCGAGCGTGGCGTCGGCCACGGCGTCTACGGCGCGGTCGAAGGCCTCGGCGTTATGCCGGGCCGGGCGCCGGAAGCCGCTGACCTTCCTGACGTACTGGAGCGCGGCCGCCCGTACGTCCTGTTCGGTCACGTTCTGGGTGAAGGGCTCACGGAGCGTCTTGATGCTGCGGCACATAATGCGACGCTACGCCAAGCACGCCCCTCCCCGCCAAACGCGACGCTGGCCGCGGCCCCGGCAGGCGCACCCGGCCGGGCATCGTCAGGCGATCCCGGAGAACTGCTGCCCGGCGGGAACGATCCGCACCCCGAGCGGCACCAGCGTGATGGGGATGATCTTGAAGCTGGCGATGCCCAGCGGGATGCCGATGATCGTCAGGCACAGGAGCGCGCCCGTGACCAGGTGACCGATCGCCAGCCACCAGCCGAACAGGACAATCCAGATGATGTTGCCGATCAGGGCACCGACTCCGGCGCTGCGGCGCGGTTCGATCGTCCGGCCGAACGGCCAGAGAACGTAGCTCGCGATCCGGAATGACGCGATGCCGAACGGGATCGTGATGATCAAGACAAAGCAGATCAGACCGGCCGCCACGTAGGCGATCGCCATCCACAGCCCGCAGAGCACCAGCCAGATCACGTTGAGAATTGCGTCCATCGGCCTGCTTCCCCCTTTCCGTGTTCCCCGGGGGGGACGACCCCCCAGGACCCCCCCGCATGCCACCCGCTCGGGCCGACCAAGGCCGGCCGTCGCGGCCGGCATGGCTACGCCATCTTCCCCGGGGGGGACGACCCCCCAGGACCCCCCCGCATGCCACCCGCTCAGGCCAGGCCGAGCATGCCCTCCAGTCCTACCGTCAGGCCGGCCGGGAGCGACGCTATGCCGCGCGCGGCCAGCAGAACTCCTGGCATGAACGATGTCCGGTCCAGCGAGTCATGCCGGATGGTCAGGATCTCGCCGTGCCCGCCGAGCAGCACCTCCTGGTGAGCCACCAGCCCGGCCAGCCGGACCGAGTGCACCCGGACCCCGTCCAGGGTCGCGCCGCGGGCCCCGGCCACCTCGGATACCGTCGCGTCCGGGGACGGCCCCAGGCCCGCGGCGGCCCGGGCCGCGCCGATCCGCGCGGCGGTCCGCGCGGCCGTGCCCGACGGCGCGTCCGCCTTGGCCGCGTGGTGCAACTCGATGATCTCGGCCGAATCGAAGAAGCGAGCCGCCTGTTCGGCGAACCGCATCATCAGCACGGCGCCGACGGAGAAGTTCGGCACGATCAGCGCCCGGGCCGTCGGCGCTCCCCCGAGCCAGTCCGTCACCGTGGCCAGCCGGGTCTCGTCGAACCCCGTGGTCCCCACCACCACGTTCCGGCCGTGCGACAGGCACCACCGCAGGTTCTCCATGACCGCGCCGGGATGGGTGAAGTCCACGATCACGTCGCACTCGGCCAGCGGGTCCCGGGCGTCGCCGACGTCCACGGCGGCGGCCACCTCCATGCCGTCGGCCTCGTCGACGGCGCGGCACACCTCCGACCCCATGCGCCCCTTGGCGCCGAGCACCCCGACCTCGATCATCGTGCTCCTCTGCTCAGGCTGCCCCGAACGTACCCGCCAGCGACCGCCGCCAAGCGATCTGCGGTCAGCCGAGCGCCGCGGTGAACGCGTCGGCGTCGTCGAACGGCCCGACCACGGCGAGCGCCTTGGGCTGCGCGATCACGGCGGCGGCGACCTCGCGCACATCGTCGTGGGTCACCGCCTCGATCGAGGCCAGGATCTCCTCGACCGGCTCCAGCCGGGGGTAGACGAGCTCGGACTTGCCGAGCCTGCTCATCCGGGACGAGGGGTCCTCGAGGCCGAGCACGATCGAACCGCGTAGCTGGCCCTTGCCGCGGTGGAGCTCGGCGTCGGTCAGCCCGCCGGTGATCACCTTGTCGATCTCATCGCGGCAGATCGACAGCACCTCGTCGGCCTTGGCCGGCAGGCAACCCACGTAGACACCCCAGAAGCCGGTGTCGGCGTGCTGCGAGCTGAAGCTGTACACCGAGTACGCCAGGCCGCGCCTCTCCCGCACCTCCTGGAACAGCCGCGACGACATGCCGCCGCCGAGCGCGGCGTTCAGCACGCCGAGCGCGAACCTGCGGCCATCGGTCCGCGACAGCGCGCCGCAGCCCAGGACGAGGTTCGCCTGCTCGATGCCCCGCGATACCAGCCGCACGCCGGTGCCCGTCGGCGCCGCGCCGGGCTCGCCCGTACCGGCGGGATCCGCCGCCTGACCAGGGAGACGAGGCGGCACGGGCTCCGCGTCGCCGGCCAGGACCGGCCCGAAGGCGGCTCGGGTCAGCTCGACGACCTCGGCGTGGTCCAGGCTGCCCGCGGCGGCGACGACCAGGCTCCGCGGCTGGTACCTGGCGGCGTAGTGCTCGGCGATCTGCGCGCGAGTGATCGAATTGATCGAGTCGACGCTGCCGAGAATGGGCCGGCCCAGCGGGGTGTCGCCGAACAGCTGGGCGCCGAAGGCCTCGTGCACCGTGTCCGAGGGATCGTCGTCGTTCATGGCGATCTCTTCGAGGATCACGCCCCGCTCGGCGTCGACCTCCTTCGGCTCGATCAGCGAGCTGGTGACCATGTCGGCGAGCACGTCGATCGCCAGCGGCAGGTCAGAATCGAGGACCCGCGCGTAGTAGCAGGTGTACTCCTTGGCGGTGAACGCGTTCAGCTCGCCGCCGACCGCGTCCATCGCCGCCGAGATGTCCAGCGCGGTGCGCCGGGACGTTCCCTTGAAGAGCAGGTGCTCCAGGTAATGGGTGGCGCCGGCGTGGGCCAGGTCCTCGTCCCGGGAGCCGACTCCGGCCCAGATCCCGAACGCCGCCGAGCGGACCGCCGGGAGCGACTCGGTGATCACCCGCAGCCCGCCGGGCAGCACGGTGCGCAGGACCGCCGAATCGCCGTCGGACGGGCGCGGCATGTCGCCGGTCATGAGTTGCGCGGCCCGCGGTTACGCTCCCGGGTGCGGAAATGGTCGCCGCCCCGGTCCCGGTCGCCGCCCCGGTCCCGGTCGCCGCCCCGGTCCCGGTCGCCGCCCCGGTACCGGTCGCCGCCACGGTCCCCGCGATCTCCGCGGTCACGGGAGCGGTGCTCTTCGTGCCCGCCCAGGTCCTCGCCGGCCGCCTCGCGCTCGACGACCTCGACCGGAACCAGCGACAGCTTGCCGCGGTCGTCCACCTCACGGATCTCGACCTGGATCTTGTCACCCACCTTGACCACGTCGTCCACGTTCTCGATCCGCGCTCCGCCGTGCAGCTTGCGGATCTGGGTGATGTGCAGCAGCCCGTCCCGGCCCGGGAGCAGCGACACGAACGCGCCGAACGTGGTCGTCTTCACCACCGTGCCGAGGAACCGCTCCCCCACCTCGGGGATGTGCGGGTTGGCGATCGCGTTGATCGCTGACCTGGCGGCCTCGGCCGACGTGCCGTCGGTGGCGCCGATGTAGATGGTGCCGTCGTCCTCGATGGTGATCTCGGCGCCGGTGTCCTCCTGGATGGAGTTGATCATCTTGCCCTTCGGGCCGATCACCTCGCCGATCTTGTCCACCGGCACCTTGACCGTGATGATCCGCGGCGCGTAGGGGCTCATCTCGGCCGGGGCGTCGATCGCCTCGCGCATCACGTCGAGAATGGTCAGCCGCGCCCCGCGGGCCTGCTTCAGCGCGGCCGCGAGCACCGAGGCGGGGATCCCGTCCAGCTTGGTGTCCAGTTGCAGCGCGGTGATCACGTCCTTGGTCCCGGCGACCTTGAAGTCCATGTCGCCGAACGCATCCTCGGCGCCGAGGATGTCGGTCAGCGTGACGTAGTCCTCGCCCTCGTGGATCAGGCCCATCGCGATGCCGGACACCATGTCCTTCAGCGGCACGCCCGCGTCAAGCAGCGACATCGAGGACGCGCAGACCGAGCCCATCGAGGTGGATCCGTTGGAGCCGATGGCCTCGGACACCTGCCGGATCGCGTACGGGAACTCCTCGCGGGTCGGCAGCACCGGGATCAGCGCCCGCTCGGCCAGCGCGCCGTGCCCGATCTCGCGCCGCTTCGGCGAGCCGACGCGGCCGGTCTCGCCGGTGGAGTACGGCGGCATGTTGTAGTTGTGCATGTAGCGCTTGGTGCGCTCCGGGTTGAGCGTGTCGATCGATTGCTCCATCCGGAGCATGTTCAGCGTGGTGACGCCCAGGATCTGGGTCTCGCCGCGCTCGAACAGCGCCGAGCCGTGCACCCGGGGCAGCACGCCCGCCTCGGCGGACAGCCGGCGGATGTCGGCCAGGCCGCGGCCGTCGATCCGCACGCCCTCGCGGATGATCCGCTCCCGGACCAGCTTCTTGGTCAGCGACCGGAACGCGGCGCTGATCTCCTTGTCCCGGCCCTCGAACTGCCCGCCCAGGACACCCAGCCGCTCGGCCGCGAGCGCCTTGACCCGGTCGGTCTCGGCCTCACGGTCCTGCTTGCCGGCGATCGTCAGGGCCTTGGCCAGGTCGTCGGAGACTTCGCTGGTCAGCGCGTCGTAGACATCCTGCTGGTAGTCGACGAATATCGGGTACTCGGCGACCTCCTTGGCGGCCCGCGCCGCCACCTGAAGCTGCCCCTCGCAGAGGGCCTTGATGAACGGCTTGGCCGCTTCCAGGCCTTCGGCCACGGTCTCCTCGGTGGGCCGGACCGCGCCGCTGCCGGGGTCGGCGAGCAGGTTCAGGGTGTGGGCGGTGGACTCGGCCTCCACCATCATGATCGCGACGTCCCCGTCGCCGAGGACCCGGCCGGCCACCACCATGTCGAACGTGGCCTCCGCGAGCTGCGGGTGGGTCGGGAAGCCGACCCACTGGCCCTTGATCAGGGCGACCCGGACGCCGCCGATCGGCCCCGAGAACGGCAGGCCGGCGAGCTGGGTCGAGAGCGAGGCCGCGTTGATCGCGACCACGTCGTAGAGATGCTCGGGATGCAGGGCCAGGATCGTCTCGACGATCTGGATCTCGTTGCGCAGCCCGTGCGTGAACGACGGCCGCAGCGGCCGGTCGATCAGGCGGCAGGTGAGGATCGCGTCCTCGGACGGCCGGCCCTCCCGGCGGAAGAACGAGCCGGGAATCCGGCCCGCCGCGTACATCCGCTCCTCACAGTCGACCGTGAGCGGGAAGAAGTCGAGATTCTCCTTGGGGTGCTTGGACGCGGTGGTCGCGGACAGCACCACGGTCTCGTCGTCGAGAGACACGACGGCCGAGCCTGCGGCGAGACGGGCCAGCCGGCCCGTCTCGAACCGGAGCTTATGTACTCCGAATGAGCCGTTGTCGATAGTGACCTCGGCAGTATGCACACCCTCCTGGGTACCAGTCACGGGTGAGACCTCCTTGTCTGAGGTCCCGCGTCTGCCCGCCACCTGTGGAGCACGTGCCGGCCATCTGGCCGGGCCGGCTGCCGGCCGGTCTTCGATCGAAGCCCTCGGCCCGGGTGTGCTGACGCCGGTCGTCTGGCGCCCATCCCCCTGACCCGAGAACCACTACCGAGGACCGGCCCTTCGGGGCGCGCTGAGCGCTCCTGGGCCGGGGCCGCGGGACGTCGTCCTGTGTTGTGTACGTATTCAGTTTTCCGCCTGCCGGGCCCGGCCCGCGGGCGGCTTGCCCACAACCTACCTGCGCAGGCCGAGCTTCTCGCGCAGCGCACGGTAGCGGGCGATGTCCTCGCGCCTCAGGTAGTCCAGGAGGCGGCGGCGGCGGCCGACGAGCAGCAGCAGCCCGCGACGGCTGTGGTGGTCATGCTTGTGCACCTGCAGGTGCGCGGTGAGGTCCTGGATCCGTCGGGTCAGCAGTGCGACCTGGACCTCCGGCGAGCCGGTGTCACCCTCACTGGTCGCGTGCCCGGCGATGATCTCCTTCTTCACGGTGGTGTCGAGCGGCACGTTGCTCCCTTGTTACTTGATCGTCATCGGATGCCCCGGCAGGCGTTCCTGGGAAGCCGATCGAGGCCAGGGGAGTACCGCGTTTCAGGCGCGCTAGCTTCCCTACGGCCGGCCGCATGAGGGCGCAGCAGACCGGGCCAGATACTCCGGCCGACCACTTACCGTACCACGCCGGCCGAGGCGGCGCGCCCGGCCGGGGAAGTGATCGACAGATTTCGGTACTGAGCCTGCGGCCAGGTGTCGGTGAACGCCCCGGCCTCGATGCCCGCGGGTCCCGACCGCCACGGCGGGGTCCCGGTAGCCGCCGACGAGTCGGTGGCCGTGGCGAGAAGGTGGCCGTCGACCGAGACCGCGATCGTCGCCACCTTCGGCGTCCCCGACATGGACAGCGCCAGCCGGTGCCAGGTGCCGGTCCCGAGCGGCGTCGCGAGCGCGCCGGACGCCAGCGTCACCAGCTTGCCGTCCGCGTTGTCCTTGATCAGCCGCCAGGCGCCGGCGCCGGAGACGTCGAACACGTAACCGTCGAAGTACCCGTCATCCCAGGCCCGGTCGCCGAACCGCCCGATCAGCCCGGCGGACGTGCCGGCCTTGGTCAGCAGCACGCCCACGCCGACCGTGTAGTTCCGCAAGCTGCTGTCCCCGATGATCGCGTACGGGTAGCGGGCGGTGCGCCCGCTACCGGGATGCCAGAGCACCGGCGTGGCGCGGGTGGTCTGCCCGGTACAGGTGGCGTGGCCGCCGCCCGGGACGGCGCAGGGCCTGAGCTCGAACGAGCCGTCCTGGGCGGCGAGGTCCCGCGGCTCGTCATCCGAGATCCCGGCCGGGCCGGAAGTGGCCAGGGTGTCGGTGTAAGGCAGCGGGAAGTTCGCCGCCTTCGGCACGGGGGCCGGGGGGCGCCCCTTGCCCTGCCCCGCGGTGGTGGTCAGCGAGTACACCCACCCGGGCTCGAGCTTTACCGTGAACTTCCCGTTGACCGGCTCGATGTCTCGCAGCCGGATGAACCATTGTGACGGGCCGCTGGTGGCGTTCAAGTCGCTGGCCCACACGTGAACGGTGTCGCCGGCCAGCCCGCCCGCGCCGCCGGTGACCGTGAAGCGCGCCTGCTGCGCCGCCGGTGCGCTGGTGGTCTCGATGATCGTGCTCCAGGCGCCGCCGCCGCTGCGGACCAGGGTTACGTACGCCCCGTCCGCGCGCTGGCCCTGCAGGAAGCCGGTGCCGGAGTCGACGTACTTCCACCCGCCCGGGTTACCCGGCCACGGCGGCCACGCGAACTGCGTGAACTGGGCCGTCGCCCACGTCAGGGCGTTCACGCGGTAGTAGCCCGACCACGGCTGGCCGGCGGTGACGAGCCCCCGGTTCTCGTACGGAAGCCCCGGCGGCATCGCGTCGAGTACCGGCCATTCGAGATAGCCGGTCAGCCTCGCGTCGTGATAGCCGCGGACCAGGGCCCGGACCATGCCGGGCGCGCACGGCAGCACGCAGCCCGTCTGGGCCCCGGCGTCCTCCCCGCCGAGTTCGCTGGCCCACACGGTCTTGCGGGCCCCCGGACCCTGGCTGGGCAGCTTCGGCCCGGTGCACGTGGTGTTGCCGCCGGGCGCCCCGGTGGGATAGCCGCAGATGTCATGCGCGCCGAGGATGGCGATGCTGGCGTCGCCCGGGTCGGAGTACGCCCACTGCGAGTCCCCGGCCACCAGTTGCACCCGGCCGTATCCGGCCCGGTCCAGGGCCGACCTGAGGCTGGCCCACCACCCGGCGTTCTTGCCGTTGTCCGACTCGTTCCAGCCGCCGAGGTAGCTGATGGTCAGGCCGTTGTCCCTGGCGCAGCCGAGCCAGCTCAGCAGGTAGCGGATATCGAGTCTGGTGAAGACCGTGCCGCCGACCCATCCGGGCGCGGTCCACTGCAGCCCGTACAGCTTGAGGTAGGGATTGACCGCCACCGCCTGCCTGGCGATCGCGAACTCGTATCCGGCGTGGCAGTTGACCTGGCCCCGGACCGGCTCGACGCTCGGCTCCGAGCCGTCGCTGGAGTCCGCGCCGCCGCCGATCTCCAGCTTCAGCAACTGCAGCGAGGCGCCGAACCCGGGCTTGAACAGGTAGTCGAGGATCTGGCGGCGCTGAGGCTCGGGGTAGTCCATCAGGTAGCGGGCGTTCCCGCCTCCGCCGAGGATCGCGCCGATGCCGTCGTAGACCCGGTTCCCGCCGCTCCCGTTCACGGTGATGCTGGTCACGGGCAGCGCGCTGTCGGCCGTACTTCCCGGCCCCGCGCCGGCGCCGGGAGGAACCGTGCTCGCCGGCGCGGGGTGGCCGCACCCGCCCAGGACGGTCAAGGCGGCCGCCGCGACGAGCTTCCTCATGCCGCCGCTACCGGGGAGCGGTCACCGCGCGGGCGGCGCCGGCGTCGCGGTGCATCTGCTCGACCAGGTCCGCCACCGAGTCGAACCTGATCATGCCGCGCAGCCGGGCCGCGAAATCCACCGCGACGTGCACGCCGTACAGGTCCAGGTCGTCCCGGTCCAGGGCGTAGGCCTCGACGGTGCGCTCGCGCCCGTCGAAGGTCGGGTTCGTGCCGACCGAGATCGCGGCGGGCCAGCGTTCCTGCTCCCGGCCGGCGGGGTCGAGGCTGGTGAGCCAGCCCGCATAGACGCCGTCCGCGGGGATCGCGGTGTGCGGCAGCGTCTCCAGGTTGGCGGTCGGGAAGCCGAGCCCCCGGCCGCGCTGCTGGCCCCGCACGACCGGGCCCTCCACCCGGTGCGGGCGGCCGAGGTCGCGCGCGGCGGCGGCCACGTCCCCGGCCGCGAGCTGCTCCCTGATCATGGTCGATGAGATCCTGACGCCGTCGTCGGCCAGCAGCGGCTCGCCCTCGGCCACGAAGTCGTACTTCTCGCCGAGCTGCGCGAGCAGCGCAGCGTCGCCGGCAGCCCGGTGGCCGAACCGGAAGTCCTCCCCCACCACCACCCGGGACGCGTGCAGCCGGTCCACGAGCACGGCCCGCACGAACTCGTCCGGCCCCAGGCGCGAGAACTCAGCGGTAAACGGCAGCACGCAGACCGCGTCCGCGCCCAGCCCGGCCAGCAGTTGAGCGCGGCGCCGGGCGGTGCACAGGAACGGCGGATGGGACCCGGGCCTGACCACCTCATCGGGGTGCGGGTCGAAGGTGACCACCACGACCGGCAGCCCGAGCTGCGCCGCCAGCTCGACGGCCCGGCCCACCACGCGCTGATGGCCCCGGTGCACGCCGTCGAAGACCCCGATCGTGACCACGGAGGGACCCCAGCCGTCCGGCACGTCGTGCAGGCCCTGCCAGCGGTGCATGTCGGATCCTTCCCGGGTCGCTCGGCGGTGACGTTCCAAGCCTGCCATGCGAGCCGGAGGGGCGCGGCGCTGCCTGGACTGAGGAGCGAGGAGCGCAGCGACGAGCGACGAGGGAAGGCGGTGCAGTGCAGGGGGAAGTGGAGAGGGACGGGGAGGTGGGTGGGGGGTGGGGGTGGGGCCCCGCAGGCGAGGGAACACTGCGATCGGCCGTGCGCCCGGTCAGGGGACGAAGACCGCGAGCGGCCTGGCCTGCCCGGCCTCCTCGGTGAGCAGTGCGATCAGCGAGCCGTCCGGGCCGAACGCGGCGACCGGCGGCGCGTCTGGGCTGACCGCCGCCCGGCCGCCCACGGTGGCCGGCAGCCTGGCCCCGTGCGCGACCAGGCGCGCCTGTTCGGCGGTGAGATCCCGGCGGGGGAAGGCCGCCGCGGCCGCTTCGGCCAGCGGGATCACCTCGAACTCCGCCGCGAGCTGCTCGAGGGTGCGCGCGGCGCCGATCTCGTACGGCCCGACCCGGGTGCGCCGCAGCGCGGTGAGGTGGCCGCCCACCCCGAGCGCCGCGCCCAGGTCACGGGCCAGCGCCCGGATGTAGGTCCCGCTGGAGCAGGTGACCGTGACGTCCACGTCCAGCAAGTCCCCCGGCCGGCGCACGGCCTGGATGTCGAGGGCTCGCACGGTCACCGCCCGTGCCGCCAGCTCGGGGGCGGCGCCCTCGCGGGCCAGCCGGTAGGCGCGTTTCCCGCCCACCTTGATCGCGCTGTAACCCGGCGGCACCTGGCTGATCTGGCCGGTCAGCGCGGCGGCGGCCACGTGCAGGTCGGCATCGGACACCCCGGCCGCTGACGTCTGCGCCACCGTCTCGCCGTCGGCGTCGTCGGTGTCGGTGGCCTGGCCGAGCCGGATCGTCGCGGAGTATTCCTTCTCGGTCAGCGCGAGATGACCGAGCAACCTGGTGGCCTTCTCCACCCCGGTCACGAGCACGCCCGTGGCCATCGGGTCCAGCGTGCCCGCGTGGCCGACGCGGCGGGTCCCGGCCAGGCGGCGGATCCGGCCCACGACGTCGTGCGAGGTCAGGCCGGCGGGCTTGTCGACGATGACCAGCCCGCTGGCCGCCGCCGCCCGGCTGCCCCCGGCCGTCACCGGCCGTTATCCGCTCCGTGCCCGTCTCCGAGCCGCTGCCGCAACGCGATCATGACCTCGGCGGCCGGGCCGCGGGCGGTGAACCCGGCCGCCAGGGAGTGCCCGCCGCCACCCAGAGCCACGCAGGCACGCCCGACGTCTGCACGGCCCTTGGACCGGGCCGATACCTGCCAGTTTCCGTCGTCGTCTTCCTTGAGTACCACCGCCACGTCGGCTTCGTCGGCCCGGCGCAGCACGTCGATAACCGATTCGGCCACCTCGAACGGCAGCCCGCGCTCGGCCCGGTCGGCCCGGGTCACCGTGGTCCACACCAGCCCATGGCCGGCCGCGCCGTCCGGCTCGAGCTGTGCCCGTCCCAGTACCGCGGACAGCAGGCCGAGATACCCGAACGGGGCGCGGTCCCAGAGTTCGTGCGCGACCACGCCCGGCTCGATGCCGGTCTGCAGCAGCCGCGCCGCGAACTGGTGTACCCGCGGCGACGTCGCCGGGTACCGGAACGAGCCCGTGTCCGTGACCAGCCCGGCGTACAGGCCCAGGGCGATGTCCCGGGAGATCTCCACGTCCAGCCGGTCGATCAGGTCACCGGCCAGCACCGCGGTCGCGGCGGCGGCCGAGTCGATCAGGTTCAGGGTGCCGAAGTAGGTGTTCGAAGCGTGGTGATCCAGGACGATCAGTTCCTCCGCGGCCGACGCGCTGGCCTCCAGCATGCCGAGGCGGTCGATGCTGGCGGCGTCGAAGGTCATCATGACCTGCGGCCGCGCCGGGAACATGCCCGGCGGGCTGAGCAGTTGCGTGCCCGGGAGGAAGCGGAGGATGCGCGGGATCTCGAACGGCAGGTCACCGAACGAGGCGACGATGCGGGCCGGGGCCGAGCCGGAGGCCTGCGCGCCCGCGCCGCGGTCCCGCAGCGCGTGTGCGACGGCGAGCATCGAGCCGAGCGCGTCGCCGTCAGGCCTGACGTGACAGGCGAGGCAGATCTCGGCGGCCCCGTCGAGGGCCTTGATCGCCCGCGACCACTCGGCGTCGAGATGCGGTGCGGAAGGGTCGGCGGTCACCGTATCTCCCGCTCCCCGGCGGGGCCCCGCCCGCCTCCCCATTCCCCCTTCACTGCACCGCCTTCCCTCGTCGCTCGTCGCTGCGCTCCTCGCTCCTCAGTCCAGGCGGCGCCGCGCCCCTTCGGCTCACTCACGACCGTGAGTATCTCGCGCGGCCGTCACCGGCCGCCGGGTAATCGCCGAGAGGGCCGCGCGGCCCGCCGGCGTCCCCGTCCGCGTCCAGATCGTCGTCCGGCTCCGCGCCCGGGTCCAAGCGCACGCGGTAGGGGTCGGGGTCGCCCGCGGGCTTGGCGCCCTCCCGCGCGGCGGCGACCGCGGCGTCGGCGATCCGGGCCCGGGCCACGAGATCTTCGATGTTCCTGGCCGAATCGGGCACGGTGTCCGGCTCGAACGTGATCGACGGCGTGTGCTTCAGCCCGGTCTGCCTGCCGACCTCGGAGCGGATCAGGCCGGTGGCACTGGCCAGCGCGGCCGCCGATGCCGCGCGCTCCTGCGCGGAGCCGTAAACCGTGTAGAACACCGTCGCCTCGCGCAGATCGCCGGTAACCCGGGCGTCTGTCACGGTGACGAAGCCGAGCCGCGGGTCCTTGATCCGCCGCTCCAGCATCTCGGCGACGATCTGCGCGATCGCCTCGCCGAGCCTGCGCGCCCGGGCTGCGTCCATTCCTCGCTCAATCCTCCTCGGTGAACAGCCGCTGCCGGGCCGACAGCAGCTCGATATCGGGGCGCCCCGCGACGAAGCGCTCGCAGGCCGTGAGGACCTCGGCGGCGTGCGCCGCCGTCGAGGCCGCCACGGCGACGCCGATCTCCGCCCGCCGGTGCAGGTCCAGGTACCCGGTCTCGGCCACGGAGGCACCGGGAAAGCGCCGGTTGACCTCGGCGATCAGCGGCCGGACCGCTGATCGCTTCTGCTTCAGCGAGCGCACGTCGCCGAGCAGCACGTCCAGGGTCAGGGCCCCGACATACAAGTCTTCCCTCCGGGCACTTTAAGGGGGCCCTGTCAGGCGCGAGGCTTCTCCCGCATCTCGAACGTCTCGATCACGTCGCTGATCCTGACGTCGTTGTAGCCGAGGCCGATGCCGCACTCGAAGCCCTCACGAACCTCGGTCGCGTCGTCCTTGAACCGGCGCAGCGACTCGACCGAGAGGCTTTCCGAGACCACGACCCCGTCTCGGACCAGGCGGGCCTTGCTGTGGCGGGTGATCGTGCCGGAGCGCACGATGCACCCGGCCACGTTGCCGACCCTCGGCACCCGGAACACTTCCCGTACCTCCGCGGTGCCGAGCTGGACCTCCTCGAAGATCGGCTTCAGCATGCCCTTCAGCGCGGCCTCGACCTCTTCGATCGCCTGGTAGATCACCGAGTAGTAGCGGATGTCCACGCCCTCGCGCTGGGCGAGCTCGCCGGCCCGGCCGGCGGGCCGCACGTTGAAGCCGATGATCACGGCTTCGGAGGCGATGGCCAGGTTGACATCGTCCTGGGTGATCGCGCCGACGCCGCGGCCGATGACCCGCAGCGCCACTTCCTCGCCCACGTCCAGCTGGAGCAGGGCATCTTCCAGGGCCTCGACCGAGCCGGACACGTCGCCCTTGATGATGAGCAGCAGCTCTTCCCGCTCACCCGACTTGAGCGCCGACTCCAGGTCCTCCAGGGTGACCCGCGGCCGCCGCTGGGCGAACATCGCGGTCCTCTCCCTGGCCTCGCGCCGCTCGGCGATCTGCCTGGCCACCCGGTCATCGTCGACGACCAGGAAGCTGTCACCCGCGTCGGGCACCGCGGTCAAGCCGAGCACCTGCACCGGCCGGGATGGCGGCGCGTCGCTGACCTGGTCGTTGTTCTCGTCCAGCATGGCCCGCACCCGGCCGAACGCCTCGCCGCAGACGATCGAGTCGCCCACCCGGAGCGTTCCGCGCTGCACGAGCACGGTCGCGACCGGTCCCCGGCCCTTGTCCAGGTGCGCCTCGATCGCCACGCCCTGGGCCTGCTGATGGGGGTTGGCCCGCAGGTCGAGCTCGGCGTCGGCGGTCAGCACGATCGCCTCGAGCAGTTCGTCGATGCCGGTGCCCTCCCGTGCGGACACGTCGACGAACAGCGACTGGCCGCCGAATTCCTCGGCCACCAGCCCGTACTCGGTGAGCTGGGCCCGGACCCGCGCCGGGTCGGCGCCCTCCTTGTCGATCTTGTTGACGGCGACCACGATCGGCACGCCGGCCGCCTGGGCGTGGTTGAGCGCCTCGGTGGTCTGCGGCTTCACGCCGTCGTCCGCGGCCACGACGAGCACGACCAGGTCGGTGGTCTCCGCCCCGCGGGCCCGCATCGCGGTGAAGGCCTCGTGACCGGGGGTGTCGATGAACGTGATCTTCCGTTCCCGCCCGTCGACCTTGGGGTTGACCTGGTACGCGCCGATGTGCTGGGTAATTCCGCCCGCCTCGTGCGCGACCAGGTTGGTGTGCCTGATCGCGTCCAGCAGCTTGGTCTTGCCGTGGTCCACGTGGCCCATCACGGTCACGACGGGCGGACGGGCCTCCAGGTCGCCCTCGTCGCCCTCGTCCTCGCCGAACTCGATGTCGAACGCCTCGAGGAGTTCCCTGTCTTCTTCCTCCGGCGAGACCACCTGGACCGTGTAGTTCAGCTCGGCGCCGAGCAGTTGCAGCGTCTCATCGTTCACCGACTGGGTCGCGGTCACCATCTCGCCCAGGTGGAAGAGCACCTGGACCAGCGAGGCCGGGTTCACGCCGATCTTGTCGGCGAAGTCGCTCAGCGACGCGCCCCGCGACAGCCGGATCACCTGCCCGTTACCGCGCGGGATCTGCACGCCGCCGATCGACGGCGCCTGCATGTTGTCGAACTCCTGGCGCCGCTGGCGCTTCGACTTCCGGCCGCGCTGCGGTCGCCCGCCCGGCCGCCCGAAGGCGCCCTGCGTGCCGCTCCGGCCCCGGCCGCCGCCGGGCCGGGCCGGGCCCGCACCGGGCCGCTGGCCGCCTGCGCCGCCACCACCGCCACCGCCACCGCCGCGCGGCCCGGCTCCCGGGCCCGCGCCGGGACCGCCCCGGCCGCCGGGCCGGGTGCCCGTGCCCGGGCCGCCGCGGCCACCGGGACCGCCGGGACCGCCCGAGCCCGCGAAACCACCGGGCCCGCGCGAGCCGACCGGCCGGGGCGGCATGCTGCTCGGGCTGGGACGGGGCCCGCCGGGCCGCGGCCCGCCGGGCCGCGGCGCCTCGCCGGGACCGCCGGGACCCGGGCGCGCCGGGAAGCGCGTGCCGCCGGGCCGGGGCGCGCCGGGACCCCCGGGTCGGCCGGCCTGCTGGCCGGTACCCGCGGGGCCGCCTGCCGCCGCGCCGCCCGCGCCGCCGGTCGCGCCCGGCGCTCCGGGCTGGCCGGGCCGGGCACCTCGCGGCGCCGATCCCATTCCGGTCGCGGTGGAGCTGAACGGGTTGTTGCCTGGCCGCGGGCCTGGCCGCGGCGGCCCGGGCGTGCCCGCGGGAGCCCGGGACGGCGAACCACCGGGCCGGGAGGCGCCGGGGCCCGGGCGCGGCGCGGCCGGCCTCGGGGTGCTCGGCGCGCTGGGTCCCGCCCCTTCGGCGGCAGCGGCGGTTCCCTGTGCGGCGGGCGCATCCGGGCGACCGTGCGGGAACGGCACCGGGGGCCTCGGGCCCGGAGCCTGGGCAGGCTGGCCTCCGGCGCCCGGCGCCGGGCCCGCAGCCGGGCCCGGCTCGGCCGCAGGAACGGCGGGCGCGGCCGGGCTGCTGCCGTTCGGGCCGGCCTGGCCGGCCCGGGCCGCGGCGTCCGCCGCGCCGGTGGCCGTCGGCCCCGCCGCTGCGGGCGCGGCCGCCGCCGCGGTCGGCTCGGGCGCGCTCGCGCCCGGCGCCGTCGCGGCCGACGGGGACGCGGCGGCGGGCTGTGCCGCACGCGCTTCCCCGCGCGCCCCGGTCGCTCCCGCCCGCGCCTGCTTAGGCTGCTGCGTCGCGAACGCTTCCTTGAGCCTGCGGACGACCGGCGCCTCGATCGTTGAAGACGCCGACCGCACGAACTCGCCCATTTCCTGGAGCTTGGCCATCACGGCCTTGCTCTCTACGCCGAACTCCTTCGCGAGTTCGTATACCCGGACCTTCGCCACTGCGCTCCCTCTACTCGGTCCGGCTCGGCCGGACCCGTCAGCCGGTCGGGGCAGCGCGTGCTCCGTCCGGCGTCAGCTTCTGCTGTTCATCGCCGCATGCTCATCGGTCGCTCATCGCAATCTCAGCCTGCTCTCCCCGGGCTGGGTTGCCCCGGCCCTGCGGTTCTTACCTTCTGCCCCACCCTCGCCTCGCCCTGCCTGCCCTCGCCTGCCCGGCCGCGGCCCGGCGGGTCACTGCGCGGCGGCAAACTGCCCTGCCGCACACTGCCCGGCCGCGACTGTCCAAGATACTCGGCAAGCCTGCCGGTTCCGGCTGGTCCCGGCAGCCGCAGCGCCCGCGCGAAGGCCCGCCGGCGCTGCGCTTCCTCGAAGCATCCCTGGCAGGGATGCAGGTACGCGCCCCGGCCAGGCCCTCGCGCCGGCGGATCGGGAACGATCTCGTTCCCGGCTGCCACCAGGCGAAGCAAGTCGGACTTGGCCGCACGGAATCCGCATCCCACACAGGTCCGGATCGCTGGCGCGTGCCGGGCCGGCCGCGGATACCGCGTGACCATCTCCGTCAAGCTTACAGTGCCTGCGCATCTGGGGCACCGGGCATGCTACCTGCCGGCCCCGGGACATCGCTGACGACGCTCGCCAGCGCGCCCTCCCCGCCCTTCCCGCCCTTCCCGCCTCCGGCGCCCCCGGCGCCTTCTCCGCCCTCTCCCCCATGCTCCTCGCCCTCAGTCCCTTCCCCGCCTTCAGTCCCTTCCTCGCCCGCCCTGTCCCGTCCCGGCGCGACCGGCGCGACCGGGGCGACCGGGGCGTCAGCCGCCGGGCTGTCCGGCCGGATGTCGATCCGCCACCCGGTCAGCCGGGCCGCGAGCCGCGCGTTCTGGCCCTCCTTGCCGATGGCCAGCGACAACTGGTAGTCGGGCACGATCACCTGTGCCACCCGCGCCTGGGCGTCCACGATGTTGACCCGGGAGACCCGGGCCGGGGACAGCGCGTGGGCCACGAACTCGGCGGGGTCCGGTGAGTAGTCAACGATGTCGATCTTCTCGCCGTGCAACTCGGTCATCACGTTGCGGACCCGGCTGCCCATCGGGCCGATGCAGGCGCCCTTGGCGTTCACGCCCTGCTGCCGCGAGACCACCGCGATCTTGCTGCGGTGCCCGGCCTCGCGGGCGATAGCCGCGATCTCCACGGCCCCGGAGGCGATCTCGGGCACCTCCAGTGCGAAGAGCTTCTTCACCAGGTTCGGATGCGTCCGGGACAGGGTCACCGACGGCCCGCGGTAGCCCTTGCGAACGTGCAGCACGTAGCACCGCAGCCGCTCGCCGTGCACGTAGCGCTCGCCGGGCACCTGCTCGGTCGGCGGCAGGATCGCCTCCAGCCTGCCCAGGTCCACCAGGACCGCCCGCGGATCCTTGCCCTGCTGGATCACGCCGGCGACGATGTCACCTTCCCGCCCGGCGTACTCGCCGAACGTAAGCTCGTCCTCGGCGTCGCGCAACCGCTGCAGGATGACCTGACGGGCGGTGGTCGCAGCGATCCGGCCGAACCCGGCCGGCGTGTCGTCGTACTCCCGCGTCACCGTGCCGTCCTCGGCCGTCTCCGCCGCCCAGACGGTCACGTGGCCGCTGCCCCGGTTGATCTCGACCCGCGCCGTGGCCGCGGCCCCGTCGGTCCGGTGATACGCGACGAGCAGCGCGTCCTCGATGGCCTTGATGGCCAGGTCCATCGAGATGTCCTTCTCGGCTTCCAGGCCGCGCAGGGCGCTCAGGTCAATGTCCATCGGATCCCTCCGCTTCTGCGCCCAGGTCCGCGCTCATGTCTCCCGCGCCCGCACCGAGCCCGTCTTCGCGATCGTCCAGCGGGGCGAACTCGATCTGTATCCTTCCCGGGCCGAGCTCGGCATAGCCGAACTTCCGGCTCCGTCCCTCGACGTCGAGCCACACTCCTTGGACGTCTGTCCCGGTGACCCGTCCCGTGACGACTCCCGCGTCGGCGGGAGCGTCCGCCGCGGAACGAGCCCGTGACCGCACCGGAACGGTCACCAGGCGGCCGACCGCGCGCCGCCAGTGCTTGGGGTCGGTCAGCGGGCGGTCGACGCCCGGCGAGGATACCTCCAGGGTGTAGGACGTCTCGCCCATCGCGGCCGCGTGGTCGAGCGTGGCCGAGAGTTTCCGGCTGACCACCGCGATATCGTCGAGGCTGACCCCGCCGTCCGCGTCGATGATGACGCGCAGCAGGCGCCGCCGCCCGGCCGAGGTGATCCGGACGTCCTCCAGATCCATCCCCATGGCGGCAACCGCCGGCTCGAGCAGGTCGACGATCCGCTCGGCGTCCGCGGATCCGCCCCGCGGCGCCGACCGCGGCGAACCGTGACGGGAGTTACCGTGCATCACGACCTCCTCGCCCGCGACCTGTGCTGTTGTCCGCTCGGCTCTAGCCTAACCGGGACGGCCGGTACCTGGGCGGTTGCCCGCCGTGCCGGGTGTCGGTCCGACCTGGGTGATCCGCCCGTGGCATGCTGGAGCCCGCGCGGGCAACGTGGCGCGGCCGCCCGCGATACCGGCGATGCGCCGGGACACCCACGCGATACCGGCTGGAGGCTCCGTGGTGGCAGGTCCGACGCGCCGAGCAGTGATCGCGGCCACGGCGGCCCTGCCGCTGGTGGCCGTATCGGGCTGCGGCGGCCTGGCTGTGCTCGGCCGGCCGCCATCGCCTGCCCCCGACGTCACGCTGCTGCGGGCGGCGATCGCCGCTGAGGAGCTGATGATCGCCCGGTATGCCGTCGTGCTGCGCGGCCTGCGCAGCCCCGGCGCAGCCGCCGCGGGCGGCTCGCCGGCCGCCCTCACCGTGGTCCTGGAGCCGCTGCTGGCCGAGCACCACGCGCACCTCGCCCAGCTTGGGTCCCGCCTGCTCGTGCCGGCCGGCAGTGCGTCGCCGTCGCCGTCCGGCCGGAACGCGGCCCCGCCCGCTGTGCCCGCGGCACGCGCCGCGGCCGTCGCGTTCCTGCGCGCCGCCGAGCAGGCCGCGGCCACGGCCATGCTGGACCGGCTGCCTGCCGCCCCTGCCTCCCTCGCCCAGCTCTTCGCCAGCATCTCGGCCTCGGAGGCGACCCACGTGCCCGTGCTCGAGGCGGTCAGATGAGCCGCCGGGCCGCGCCCGCGCCGCGGGTCCCCGCGGCCACGATCCGCGCCCTGCAGTCGGCGCTGGCGGCCGAGCACGCCGCGGTCTACGGCTACGGGGTGGTGGGCGCGTACCTGACCGGGAACAGCCGGGCAGCCGCCACGGCCGACTGGGTAGCGCATCAGAACGCGAGGGACGAACTCGAGACCATGCTGCGGTCCAGCGGATCCCAGCCGGGACCGGCCGCCGTCGCGTACCGGCTGCCGATCCCGGTGCGGACCGCTCGCGAGGCCGTCTCGCTCGCCGTCATCCTCGAAGATCGCATCGCTACCGCCTATCTCGGCCTGGTGGCGCTGAGCGCCCCGGCGGTCAGGGAACTCGGCGCGCTGCAACTGCGGGCGGCCGCGCTGCGCGCGGCGTTCTGGCGGGGGAGCACGGTCGCCTTCCCCGGCTTGACCGCCGCTGTGCTCGGTACCCCGCGGGGGCGGTCCGTGCCTGATCGCGAGGCTAGTGAGCCCTAAGGGGGACGACCCCCTGCAAGCTCCGCGAACAGAGCGGCCCTAGGGGGGACGACCCCCCTGCAACCCCCCGCCGCGGAGCAAGCTCCGCGAACATCAAGCGCGCGCTGCGAGGACCTGCTTGATCATGGCGGCGGCGCCCTCGAGGTCATCTCCGGAGGCGATCCGTTCCGCCCACGACCACCAGAACCACCAGGTGCCGTCCTGGCCGCGCCCGGTGTAGACGTCCTCGGCGAGCACGGACGCCTCCGGGTTCACCACGTGCAGGCTCGGAACGCGCCCGGACGGCGCCATCACGCTGGCCCGGAGCCCCTGGAGAGAAAGCACCTCCGCGAGCCCCTCGAGCCGACTCAGATAGGCATGCAGCGCCTGCGCCGACCCGCTGGCTGGCTGGGCTTCCGTGATCATTAAGTCACCCCTAGTAGCTGAAGTTCAGCATAGAGTAACGACATTGTTAAAGGATGCATCTCAGGACCGTAAGATGCAACATGCATAGCGAAATTCGCATCTCGCGCCGTCATCGTTACAGCGTCCGATTTCATCTAGACGGCTGGACGACTGGACGCCGCAGCGCTCCGGCCGCCACACTTAAGACCCCCTGGCCCGTCACGCGCTTGGGCGGAGGTAGAGGATGGCGAGCGAGAACAGCCCGACGGTGCGGCGGCGGCGGCTCGCGCTCGAACTCAGGAGGCATCGCGAGGCCGCCGGGCTCACCTGCGAGGAAGTCGCGGATCACCTGGAGTGCTCCGCCTCGAAGATCAGCCGGGTCGAGACCGGGCGGGTATCGGTCTCGCCCCGGGACGTCCGCGACATGCTCGACCTCTACGGCGTCTCCGCCGAGCAGCGGGAGAGCCTGGTCCAGCTGGCCCGCGACTCGCGCCAGAAGGGCTGGTGGCATGCGTACAGCGATAGCATGATGCCCCAGTTCGCCACCTACGTCGGGCTGGAGAGCGCGGCCTCGGAGATCCGGATCTACGAGGTCAGCCTGATGCCGGGCCTGCTGCAGACCGAGGACTACGCCCGGGCCGTCATCCGGGCCGGGATGATGAACAGTCCCAGCGAGGACGTGGAACGCCGGGTCGCGCTCCGCATGGCCCGCCAGCCCGCCGTCACCCGGGATGATCCGCCGAAGGTCTGGGCCGTGCTGGACGAGGCCGCGCTGCGGCGCCGGGTGGGCGGCGCCGGCCTGATGCGGCTGCAGCTTGAGCACCTGCTGGCCCAGGCTGCGCTGCCGAACGTGGCGGTGCAGGTGATTCCGTTCACCGGCGGCGCGCACCCCGCCATGGGCCGGCCGTTCGTCATCCTGGTGTTCCCGGAGCGGGTCGACACCGACGTCGTCTACCTCGAAGACCTGACCAGCTCCCTGTACGTGGAGGACGTGGCCGAGGTGGACCGCTACAACGTGTTCTTCAACCACCTGCGGGCCACCGCGCTGTCGTTCGACGACTCCTCGGCCCTGATCGCGTCGGTGCTGAAGGAGATGTAGCCGGGCTGTGCCAGCCCCAGGGCGGCCGGCCCCTTCAGCCCGCGCCGCGGACCAAGCCCGGCGAACGGTCCTAGCGCAGCGGCGCGGGCAGGGGGTCGGCGTGCAGCACCGTCAGCCGGGACACCGCCCGCGTCAGCGCGACGTAGAGCCGGTGCAGGCCGCGCGATTCGGCGGCGGCGATCCGGCCCGGCTCGACGACGATGACCTGGTCGAACTCCAGACCCTTGGCCAGCGTCACCGGCACCACGGTGAGCTGCTGACTCTCGCTGTCGCCGTCGAGCACCGCGTGCGCCAGGCCCGCCCGGCCGAGGATGTCGGACAGTCCGGACACTTGATCATCGGCTGCGATCACCGCCGCCGAGCCCGGACGGGCCAGCGCGTCCGCGCACGTGGCCGCCAGGGTGCCGGGCAGCGTGCCCGCGGTCGCCGGGGCGATCACGAGCGACCCGGCGTCCTGGCGGATGGAGCTGGCCGGGGCCAGGCCCGGGGCGATGTGGCCGAGCAGCCTGCTGGCGTAGTCGAGGATCTGGCGCGGTACCCGGTAGCCGGTGTCCAGGATCCGCAGCCCGGCATCCTCCTTGCCGAGATGCTCCAGGAGCTGCGGCCAGCTGGACGTGGCCCACGGCGTGGTGCCCTGCGCGATGTCGCCGAGCACGGTGGCTGATCCGGTCGAGCAGCGGCGGCCGATCGCGCGGCACTCCATCGGCGACAGGTCCTGCGCCTCGTCCACGACCACATGGGCCAGGCTCGGCGTCCGCTCGATCAGGTCGCGCACCTCGTCGATGAGCACCGCGTCCGCCGCCGACCACCGCGACGATCCTGGTCCCCGCGGCGGAGTGGCCCAGCCGATCGCGGCCTGCTCGCCGGGATGCAGCAGGCCGCCCGCGCTGGCGAGCAGGCCCGGGTCGGAGAGCAG
Organism: uncultured Actinomycetota bacterium; assembly: GCA_963842355.1. GTDB lineage: Bacteria > Actinomycetota > Actinomycetes > Streptosporangiales > Streptosporangiaceae > JASHPR01. The sequence continues at coordinate 53,758 of CAWJGC010000001.1, forward strand.
CCGGAACACCAGCCGCACCGGGTCGGCCTTGGGCCAGATCGCGTCCACCGCCGCCCGTACCGGCCTGGTGCGCCGCACCGCCTCGTGGGTCCGGTCATCGCACGTCTCGCCGGCCGCCTCCATCCTGGTCAGGATCACGTGCGCGATGCGATGGGAGAGCATCTCCCGGCCCGTGCCGTAACGCACCCCGCTCCCACCGCGCCGACGCAACTCGTCGACCAGCGCGGCAAGCTCATGGGCGGGGACCCGCCACCGCCGGGAACCGCGGGCCAGCATGATCGCCTCGGCGGGCTCGGTCAGCCCTCGCCACAGGGCGCGCCGCAGCACCTCGGCCATGCGCGCGTCGCCCTTGATCCTCGCCGCGGGCTCGGGATCGACGGCCCGGACCGGGACCGTGCTCAGCAGGTCGGTCACGGAAAGCTGGGTCACGTCCAGCTCGCCAAGGGCCGGCAGCACGTTGCGGATATAGGCGAGGAAGGCCCGGTTCGGCCCGACTACCAGCACGCCGCCGCGGCTCATCCGCTCCTTGTGGGCGTACATCAGGTAGGCGACCCGGTGCAGGCCCACCGCGGTCTTGCCGGTACCGGGAGCGCCCTGAACGCACACCGTCTGGTCCGCGCCCGCCCGCACGATGTCATCCTGGTCCGGCTGGATCGTCGCCACGATGTCGCGCATCGGGCCGGATCTCGGCCGCTCGATCTCCTCGATCAGGATCCGGCTGGCCGCAGGCGCGGTGGCGGCAGGCCCCGCGGTGGCCGCAGGCGCGGTGGCGGCAGGCCCCGCGGTGGCCGCAGGCGCGGTGGCCGCAGGCCCCGCGGCGGCGGCAGGCCCCGCGGCGGCGGCAGGCCCGCGAGCCAAGGCGAAGTGCTCGTCCTCGTAGGCAGTCAGCTCGCCGCCGGAGAACCCGAACCTGCGCCGGCGGGCCAGTCCCATCGGCTCGGCCGGGCTGGCCCGGTAGAACGGCCGGGACACCGGAGCCCGCCAGTCGATCACGACGGGCCGGCCGTCGCCGTCATGCACGTGACGCCGGCCGATGTGGAAGCGCTCGCCCGCCACCGCGCCGGCATCGCCGGCCTCGTCCGCCTGGTCGGGGGCGTCGGCGTAGTCCAGGCGGCCGAAGAACAGCGGCGTGTCCGGCAGGTCGACCAGCGCCTCGGCGCGGCGGTACAGGTCGGCCTTCAGGTACTCGACCGACACCGGGTCGGCCCCGAGCGCGCGCAGCGAGAGCACGTCGTCGCGCATGAGCCGCAGGAATTCGCGTGAGCTGCGCAGGTGAGCCCGTTCCGCCACCATCACCGGGTCGTCCCCGCCCCGATCACGCTCCCCGCCCCGTGCTGCCCGGGTGTCGTGACCCTTGCTGTCCGGGTAGGTGGCCGAGGGCATGGCAGATCTCCTCCTTGCTCGCGGAAAGCCGCGCTGGCGGGATGTCGTGGGATCGGGATGTCGTGGGGTGGGGACGGCGTGGGGTGGGGACGGCGTGGGGTGGGGATGGCTGGAGCCGTGCTGGGTCACGGACGGGAATCCGTGCCGGGGATGGTGCGGCGCTGTCGCGCGGCGGCGCGGCCGTACTCGCGCGGCGGTCATGGTGGCGGGCGGTCGTCTGGACGGTGACGCAAGGGCAAAGAATCCTAACAAGGCCGCCCCGTCCAGTCATCTCGTTTTCCGGTCGGGGCCGCAGGTGGCCGCCCGCCGGGCAGGCTTGATCGGGCCCGATTTTGTGATCTAGGACCCAGAAACATCTATTGGGCTCGTCGCGGGATAACCCGCTGCTGTGCCTCCCGGCGGTCAGCCTCGTGGTAAGCGGGGCTGCGAATCGGGGGGCGGCGGAGCCCCGCCCGGCGCCTGGCCGGCGTGGTGCCCATGATCCATGCCGTGAATTCCGGCATTTCCTGCGTTTTGGGTCCGGCCGGTGCCGTTGCCGGTTCCCGTTCCCGGCGAACCCGGCGATGAATGTGAGTCTGCTGTACACGGGTGTACACCAAAGCCGCATTCACGGGGCGGGATGCCGGGGCGGCGGCCGGGAAGCCGGGGAGGCGGCCGGGAAGCCGGGGAGGCGGCCGGGAAGCCGGGGATGCCGGGGCGGCGGCCGGGGATGCCGGGGCGGCGGCCGGGGAGCCGGGGAGGCGGCCGGGAAGCCGGGGAGGCGGCCGGGAAGCCGGGGCGGCAGGCGGGGATGCCGGGGCGGCGGGCCTGCGGCCGGGACGAAGACCACGAAACGGGGGGCAAATGGTTGGACGATGGCTGGCTGTCCGGCCTGGCGCCAGCCCCCGGCCAGCCGCGTCGTCCGCTGACCGGCGCCGGGTCAGGGAACTGGGCGCCGAATCCATGATCAAACCAGCGTGTTGATCATCTGCGCGCCCCATACAGGGGTTTGGGGTCCTAGATCACATGCGCCGCTTCGCGGCGCTCCCGCGGGGACCGGAATCGCCCCCCAGGCGTCACTAGGGGCACAGGAGCACCGGTGGAGGGCTATTTCTGGACCAGGCCATGGAGGAGACTTGCGGGGTTACCCAGGATCAGGGGTTACCAGGACCAGTGGAAGCCGGCCACCGTCTTCTCGATGAACCTCAGGTAGCGATGGACCGAGTGCTGGCTGTCCAGGGCGACGGGCACCTGCTCGATGATCTCCCCCTCCAGCCCGTCCCAGCTCGCCCACCACACGCCGGCCGGCAGCTTGTCGGGGTGGAACTCGACGCGAATGTCGAAGTTCTCCAGCCGTCCCATGACCGCACGCCGGTACTCGCGCTGGCGGGCGTCGAGCGGATCCGGCGCGTAGTGGTACGTCGTCCAGTATTCCAGTGTCGAGGTCTCGCCGACGTCCAGCGCCCGCGCGAGCGAGATGTACGTGCCGAAGACATCGTCGCTGACCTGGTAGAGCTCTCCGGTCAGATCGGTGCAGCCCTGCCCGACCTCCAGGGTCAGGGCCTTGGTGTCGTACAGGTACGGGATGCGGTCCAGGCCGTCGGCGATCGCCTCGATGACCTGGAGGGTGCGCGCGCGAGCCGGCAGGCCGTCGGCTCCCACGTGGACGTGATCGTGCAGGGACAGCGTCTGATGCCGGCGCGGGCCGATGGCCGTATGCAGGTCCTGCTCGGTCCGGGTGGTGACGGCCCGGCGGCCGGACAGGATGCTGATCGTGCCCGAGCCCTCCCACAGCTGCCAGAGACGGTCGGCCTCTTGATCGGAGAACCCGAACGCGTCGATGAACAGCGACAGCGCCGAGCGGCTGAGCAGCCTCCCGGACAGCGCGCGGGACACGGTGTCCTTGAGCTGGTGCGGCAGCACGTCTTCGTCGCCGGCAATGCGCGGGTAGCTCCAGAGGTAGCGGGCCAGCACCTCGGCCACGGCGAGCTGGGTGATCGCGCCCGGCCGGGACCTGACCACGTGCTGCTCCCATTGTCGCCGGTAGCTCCCTGGTCGTTGCAGCAGTTCACGCAGGTAGCTTGCCGCGGCGCGGCGACCGGCGGCGGAGGGGATAGCGCTCACGAGATCTCGGGTCCTCGGCGTTGCGAAGTTACTGCGATACTTACGGGTTACCTTACGAGCATGCCTCCGAAAAGGTGGCAAGCCGGTAATAGGGGGGCGGGCCCGTCGCATTGCGGCGGGCCCGACAGATGTCCCGGGACCTCAGAAAGCCGACGACCAGGGCCGTAGGCGTCAGAACAGCACGGACATGAACGTGCCGGCCTCGGCGAATCCGACCCGCCGGTACGCGGCCCGCGCCGGAGCGTTGAAGTCGTTGACGTACAGCGACACCACCGGCGCCACCGACCGCATGGCCTCAGCGGCCACCGCCGCCATGCCGCGCGAGGCGTGCCCGCGCCCGCGCCGTTCCGGCGGGACCCAGACTCCCTGAACCTGGCAGGCCAGCGGGGTGACCGCACCGATCTCGGCCTTGAAGACCACCTGGCCGTTCTCGATCCGGGCGAACGAGCGGCCCGCGCGGATCAACTCCGCCACGCGCGCCCGGTACGCCGCTCCCCCGTCCGGCCCGATCGGCGACACCCCGACCTCTTCGGTGAACATGGCCACGGACGCCGGCAGCAGCGTATCGATCTCGTCCGGCCGGACCGGGCGCACCAGCGGATCGGGCGCCACCAGCGGTTCCGCGGAGATCGCCATGACCGGCTGGACCGCCCTGATCTCACGGGGACGGCCCCAGTACGGCGCCAGCAGCCCCCAAAGTTCTTGAACGGCATCCGCGGGCCCGACGATCGACGAGCAACGGCGGCCTTGCAGCCGGGCGCGCTCCGCGAACGCGGCCACGGCACCTGACGTCGCGTTCACCGGCACCAGGTTGGCACCCGAGTAACACAGCGAGGTCATCCGCCCGGACTCCAGGAAACCCCACATCTGGGCCCCGAGCCGGCCCGGGTCGACCCCGGCCGCGTGCACCCGCGAACTGACAAAGACGTTCGTGACCGAATCGCGGTCGCAGATGTTGAGAACCTCGTCCCGATCGCGATCGTTCAGCAGGCGCAGCGACGACGAACGCCATGCCCTGGTGCGCAGCACGATCCCAGCGTATCGGCTCTGTTGCCCGGGGGGGACGACCCCCCAGGACCCCCCCGGCCATCCGCTCGGGCCAGCCTCCGGCCGGCCGTCGCGGCTGGCACCGGCTCCGCCGCCTCACACCCTCCGTGCCATCCGCGGTGCTGACGCTCGGCGGGCGACCCACCCCGTACGCCTGCGGCGGGATCATCCGGGGGGCGGGTCGGGGAGCGCCGGGCAGGTCGCGTTCACCAGGCCCGGGCGCGACGGCAGCGCGCCCGTGGCCAGGTACCGGTTCAGGTAACCGTCCACGCACGCATTGGGCGGATCCGCGAGCGACTGGCCGTGGTTGCCGCCGCCCTCGACCACGACCATCCGGGCGCTCGGCAGCCGCCGGTGCGCCACCTGCGCCCCGGCGTACGGGGTCGCGGCGTCCAGCGTGCCCTGCAGCATCAAGATCCCCGGCAGTCCCGCGCCCTTGATCTGCAGCGGCTTGGCCGGCCCCTTGACCGGCCAGAACGCGCAGGCCGCGTTGAACCAGGCGTTGTCCCAGGCCTCGAACGGCGCCGTCGCGTAGACCGTCCTGGTGGCCGAGTTCCACGCGGCCCAGCTGCGGGGCCAGTTCACGTCGGCGCACTCCACCGCGTTGTAGACGGCGAATTCGTTCTCGTTCTGCACGCCCTCCTGGTCATACTGCGTGGTCAGCTGCGCGGTCGAGCCGCCGTGCAGGTAAGCGGCGATCGCGGCGGCGAGGCCCGGCCAGTACCCGTTGTCGTAGCCGCCGACCAGCACCGTGTCGTCGAACTCGTCGGGGCCGATCTGCGGCCCCGACGGGCCCGGGATGGGATGCGCCGCCAGGTCCGACCGCGCCTGGTAGAAGCTCGCGCTCACCTGGGCGGCGGTGGAGCCGAGGTGGTAGACGCTGTCGTACCTGGCCATCCACGCGAAGAACGCCAGCAGCCGGGCCTCGAACGCGTAGTCCTGGTCGATGTTGTCGGTCCACCACGCCCCGTTCGGGTCGACGACGCTGTCCAGCACCATGCGGTGCACCCGGGAAGGGAACAGCGTCGCGTACACCTGCCCGAGATAGGTCCCGTAGGAGTACCCGAAGTAACTGATCTGCCGCTGTCCCAGGGCCGCCCGGATGGAGTCCATGTCCCGGGCGATGTTCTCGGTCGTCATGTACGGCAGCAGCCAGCCGTACTTCTTCCCGCAGTCCGCCGCGTACAGCTTGGCCCGGTTTATGTCCTCCTGCTCCTCTGCGGCGGAGGACGGGATGTAGTCGGGCCGGGCCCGGGAGAAGAACGACGCGTCGCAGTGCATCGACGGCACCGAGCTTCCGACCCCCCGGGTGTCGAAGCCGATGATGTCGTACTCGGATGCGACGCCGCGGTCGAGGCCCCCGGCCACGAACGCCGCCAGGCTGAGGCCGGAGCCGCCCGGCCCGCCGGGATTGACCAGCAGTACGCCCTGACGCTGGCTCGCGGGCGCCGTGGCCGGCACCCGGGACAGGGCCAGCGTGATCTTCCTGCCGCCCGGGTTGCGGTAGTCCAGCGGGACCTGCAGGCTCGAGCACTGCAGCGTGGCGCCCTGCTCGGTGCATGGATGCCAGCTCAGCGCGGACGTGTCCGACAAGGACCCGGACGCCGCAGGTGTCGTCCCCGATCCAGCGGACGCGCCGCTGCACCCGGCGACCGCCCCGGCGATCACTACCGCCGCTGCCGCCACGGCGCCAGTCAGGACATGTCTCATATGGCCATCCTGCCCGACGCGGCGTATCCTGCGGCGCGGATCAACTCTCCGCGGGCTCGGTCACGGCGGCCAGCTTCATCGCCTCTTCGATCAGGGTCTCCACGATCTGCGACTCGGGCACGGTCTTGACGACCTGGCCGCGCACGAAGATCTGGCCCTTCCCGTTGCCCGAGGCCACGCCCAGGTCGGCCTCCCGGGCCTCGCCGGGCCCGTTGACCACGCAGCCCATCACCGCGACGCGCAGCGGCACGTCCAGCCCCTCCAGCGCCGCGGTCACCTGGTCGGCCAGGGTATACACGTCCACCTGGGCCCGGCCGCAGGACGGGCAGGACACGATCTCCAGGCCCCGCTCGCGCATACCCAGCGACTCCAGGATCGCGATGCCGACCTTCACCTCTTCGACCGGCGGGGCCGACAGCGACACCCGGATCGTGTCCCCGATGCCCTCGGCCAGCAGGGCCCCGAACGCGACCGCCGACTTGACCGTGCCCTGGAAGGCCGGCCCCGCCTCGGTGACACCCAGGTGCAGCGGGTAATCGCACTTGCTGGCCAGCAGCCGGTAGGCGTTGACCATCACGACCGGGTCGTGGTGCTTGACCGAGATCTTGATGTCGGTGAAGCCGTGCTCCTCGAACAGCGAGCACTCCCACAGCGCGGACTCCGTCAGCGCCTCGGCCGTGGCCTTGCCGTACTTGGCCAGCAGCCGCTTGTCCAGCGAGCCCGCGTTCACGCCGATCCTGATCGGCACGCCCGCGGCCGACGCCGCCCGCGCGATCTCGGCGACCTTGTCGTCGAACGCCTTGATGTTGCCCGGGTTCACCCGGACGGCCGCGCAGCCCGCGTCGATCGCGGCGAACACGTACTTGGGCTGGAAGTGGATGTCGGCGATCACCGGGATCTGCGACTTGCGGGCGATCTCCGGCAGCGCGTCGGCGTCGTCCTGGGACGGGACCGCGACCCGGACGATCTGGCAGCCCGCCGCCGTAAGCTCCGCGATCTGCTGCAGCGTGCTGTTCACGTCGGCGGTCAACGTCGTGGTCATCGACTGGACAGAGACCGGCGCGCCGCCGCCCACCGGGACGGCGTGCTTACCCTTGCCCACCATCACCTGGCGCGACTTCCGGCGCGGCGCCAGAGGCTCGGCGGGCATCCCGGGCAGGCCAAGATCAACAGTCATGAAGGAATCGCCTTACTGGACGAGGTGAACCGGGTTGAAGATATCCGCCGCCATTAGTAGCACGCCGAGCCCGATCAGCAGCGCGAACACCCCCACACTGACCGGAACCAGCCGCTGCAGGTCGGCCAGGCCGGGATCAGGCCGGCCCCGTAGCCGGGCGAACCAGGCCCTGACCTGCTCGTAGACGATGACCGCCAGGTGGCCGCCGTCCAGCGGGAGCAGCGGCAGCAGGTTGAACGCACCGATGAAAATGTTGAGCGAAATGATGATCAGCAACAGGTCGGCGAACGACGATCCGCAACCCGCCGCCCGCCGCGACCGCCTGGCCCGGCGATGTTCGCGACGCCGACGACGCTGCTCACGTTGCCCGCCGGGGTCTGCGCCCGATCCTTGGCGAACAGGTCGGGCACCGCCGACGGCAGCTTGGCGACAGCCGCGACCGAACCCGTAAGGACCTGGCCGAACGCTGATCCGGAGAACGTCAGGGCGCCCAACGGGCTGTATCGCCGGAAGACCAGGGCATCATCGATACCGAGGTAGGAGCCGCGCCGGCCCGGGAACGGTGGCCGGGGTGACGCTTCAGCGTCAGCTGCTTGCCGCCGCGCTGCACGGTCACGGACACCGCGTTTGACCCGCGCGGAAGGGCAGCGATGACCGAGTGCGAGCTCGGTCCAGGTGTGCACGGGCTTGCCCGCGATCGAGATAATCTTGTCGTTGGCCCTGATCCCGGCGATCTTGCGCCGGGGACGCGCCCTGGCTGTGCTGGCACGACTCTTGGTCCTGGGCCTTCGGCGCTGGTCGGGCAGGCAGGTGCTGACCGAGCCGATCGCGGTGGTGTTGTGGCGTTCGCCTGGCCGATGACCAGCGCGAGCGCGATCAGCAGCACGAACGCGAGCGCGAAGTGCATGAACGAGCCCGCGACCATGACGATCGCCCGCTGCCAGCGCGGCTTGTTCCGCATCGCCCGGGGCTCGTCCTCCGGGGCGACCTCATCGAACGTGGTCATGCCGGTGATCCGCACGTAGGCGCCGAACGGCAGGGACTTGATCCCGTACTCGGTCTCGCCCCGCCTGGTCGACCACACGGTCTGCCCGAAGCCGATGAAGAACTGGGTGACCTTCATGCCGAACTTCTTGGCGGTCAGGAAGTGCCCGAGCTCGTGCAGGATCACCGAGACGAGCACGGCGACGACGAAGATGACCACGCCGAGCGCGAAGCTCATGGTGTCGTCGCTCCCTCCCCGCGCGCCCCGCCGCGATCGGCGGTTCCGGTCAGCTCACGTGCCCGGTCCCGGGCCCAGCCATCCGCGGCCAGCACGTCGTCCAGCGTCACCGGGGCCCGGCCAGACCCATCATGCTCAGAGACTACCCGGGCTACGGTATCGGTGATCCCGGCAAAGCGAGAGCCGGCCCGTGAGGAACGCCTCGACGCACACCTCGTTGGCGGCGTTGAAGACGGCCGGCGTCGTCCCGCCCGCGGTCCCCGCCTCGCGGGCCAGCGCCACCGCCGGGAACGCGGTCTCGTCCAGCGGCTCGAAGGTCCAGGTCTGGGCCGTGGTCCAGTCCACCGGGCGGGCGGCCCCGGGAACCCGGTCCGGCCAGGCCAGGGCCAGCGCGATCGGGATCCGCATGTCCGGGGGGCTGGCCTGGGCGATGGTCGAGCCGTCGGTGAACTCGACCATCGAGTGCACCACCGACTGCCGGTGCACGACCACCTCGATATCGCGGAACGGTATGCCGAACAGCAGGTGCGCCTCGATCAGTTCCAGGCCCTTGTTCACCAGCGTCGCGGAATTCACCGTGATCACGGGGCCCATGTTCCAGGTCGGGTGCGCGAGCGCCTGCTCGGGGGTGACGTCGGCGAGCTCGTCCCGGGTGCGGTGCAGGAACGGCCCGCCGCTCGCGGTCACCACCAGCCGCCGCACCTCGTCGGCCCGCCCGCCGCGCAGGCACTGGGCCAGCGCCGAGTGCTCGGAGTCGACGGGCACGATCTGGCCCGGCGCCGCCCGGCCGGCCACCAGCGGGCCGCCCATGATCAGCGATTCCTTGTTCGCCAGCGCGAGCACGCGCCCGGCGTCGATCGCGGCCAGCGTCGCGGCCAGTCCGACCGCCCCGGTGACCCCGTTCAGGACCACGTCGCAGGGCCAGGCGGCGACCTCGGCAACCGCGTCGGGCCCGGCCAGGATCTTCGGCAGCGCCCGACCCCGCCCCGCCTGCGCGGCCTGGGCCTGCAGGGCCGGGCGCAGGTCCTCGACCCTTTTCTCGTCGGCCACCGCGACGACCTCGGCCCCGAACTCAAGGGCCTGGCTGGCCAGCAGGTCAGGGTGGCCACCGCCCGCCGCGATCCCGACGACCCGGAACCGGCCGGGATTGCGCCGGATGATGTCGGCCGCCTGGACGCCGATCGACCCGGTCGAACCGAGCAGGACGACGTCACGGCGGGCGGTCTCGGGCCTGGGCTCGGGCGTCAACTCCATGGGGGCATTGTCCCTCACCGGTGCGCCGCTCCCGGCCGAGAGGCCAACTTCCGGCCCGGGTCGCACCGTGCGGGCCAGGGGCGAGGTGACGGCGCGTAGCGTGTGACTGTGATTGCTCCCGCGACCATGACCTCCACCGCTGAACCGGCGCCGGGCGTCGCCCGCTGGCGTGGTCGGCCGGCGGCGCAGCAGCCGGACTGGCCGGACTCCGAACGCCTGCGGGCGGTGACCGGGGAACTGGCCGGGCTGCCGCCGCTGGTCTTCGCCGGGGAGTGCGACCTGCTGCGGGAGCGCCTGGCGGCCGTGGCACGCGGCGAGGCGTTCGTGCTCCAGGGCGGCGACTGCGCGGAGACGTTCGCCGGCGCCACGGCCGATGCCGTGCGGGCGAAGCTGCAGACCCTGCTGCAGATGGCCGTGGTGCTCACCTACGGCGCGAGCGTGCCGATCGTCAAGATCGGGCGGATGGCGGGCCAGTTCGCCAAGCCGCGCTCGCGTCCCGCCGAGACGCGCGACGGCACCGAGCTTCCCGCCTACCGGGGCGACGCGATCAACGGGTTCGAGTTCACCGCGCAGGCGCGCACTTCAGACCCGGGTCGCCTGCTGCGCGCGTACCACTGCTCCGCGGTGACCCTGAACCTGTGCCGCGCCTTCGCCACCGGGGGGTACGCCGACCTGCACCAGGTGCACGCCTGGAACCAGGATTTCGTCATCCAGAGCCCGGCCGGGCAGCGCTACGAGCGGCTGGCCGGGGAGATCGACCGGGCGCTGGCGTTCATGCGGGCCTGCGGCGCCGACCCGGAAGAACTGCGCGCGGTCGAGTTCTACTCCAGCCACGAGGCGCTGCTGCTCGACTACGAGCAGGCCCTGACCAGGACCGACTCACGGACCGGGCGGCCCTATGACACCTCGGCCCACTTCGTCTGGGTCGGCGAGCGGACCCGGGCGCTCGACGGGGCGCACGTCGAGTTCGCCCGCAGCATCAGCAACCCGGTCGGCGTCAAGGTGGGCCCCGGCGCGACCCCGTCCGAGGTGCTCGCGCTGATCGGCCGGCTGAACCCGGACGGCGAGCCGGGGCGGCTGACCCTGATCACCCGGATGGGCGCCGCCCGGGTCAGGGACGTGCTGCCGCCGCTGATCCGGGCGGTCATCGCGGAGGGCATCGAGATCCCGTGGGTCTGCGACCCGATGCACGGCAACACGTTCGAGGCCCCGACCGGGCACAAGACCCGGCGCCTCGATGACGTGCTTGACGAGGTTCAGGGGTTCTTCGAGGTGCACCGCGACCTCGGCACCCACCCCGGTGGCATCCACATCGAGTTCACCGGCGACAACGTCACCGAGTGCGTGGGCGGCAGCCACGAGATCGTGGCCGACGACCTGCACCAGCGCTACGAGACCGCCTGTGACCCCCGCCTCAACCGCAGCCAGGCTCTGGACCTGGCCTTCACCGTGGCCGACCGCTACCGGACCCGCCCCGCCCCCTAGCCCAGCCAGCGCCAGCTCCCGGCCCGCCCCGACCCGCCGGCCGGGCCCGATTTCAGGCTCTGGCGTCGATTCCGTGACGGGGGAGACGTCCGCTTCATGATCTTGGAGACTTGTGTGCAGATAGCGCACGTAAGTCTCCGCGATCATTGAGACCGGCCGCGCATGCGCCGCTATCGCATGGCCCGATCACCAAATCCCTCCGCGCCAGAGCCCGAGTTCGTGATCTAGGGCTGAAATGCGTGAAATGGGCGCGCAGATGATCAGCGCGCTGGTTTGATCATGGATCCGGCGCCCGGTTCCCTGACCCAGGCGCCCGTCAGCGGGCAACGCGGCTGGCCGGGGGCTGGCGCCAGGCCGGACAGCCCGCCACCGTCCAGCCATTTGCCCCCGTTTCGCAGTCTTCGTCCCAGCCGCAGGCCCGCCGCCCCGGCATCCCGGCCGCCGCCCCGGCATCCCGGCCGCCGCCCCGCCGCCCCGGCATCCCGGCCGCCGCCCCGGCATCCCCCGGCCGCCGCCCCGGCATCCCCGGCCGCCGTCCCGCCATCACCCGGCCGCCGCCCCGGCATCCCCGGCATCCCCCGGCCGCCGCCCCGGCATCCCGGCCCGTGAATGCGGCTTTGGTGTACACCCGTGTACAGCAGACGCACATTCATCGCCGGGTTCGCCGAGAACGGGAACCGGCTGCGGAACCGGGCAGGACCAAAACGCAGGAAATGCCGGAAATCAGGGCATAGATCATGGGCACCGCCCCGGCCAGGCGCCGGGCGGGCTCCGCCGCGCCCCGATTCGCAGCCGCTTAGCACGAGGCTGACCGCCGGGAGGCAAAGCAGCGGATTATTCCGCGACGAGCCCAAGACATGGTTTCGGGTCCTAGATCACATGCACCGTTTCGCGGCGCTCCCGCGCCTGGGCATCGGCCGGCGTCAGTTGATATCGAACTCGTTGCCCTCCGGGTCTTTCATCGCGACCGCGTAGTGGTCGATGCCTTCCTCGTACAGGACGCCAACGATCGTCGCGCCGAGGTCCGCCAGCCGCCTGGCTTCGGCGTCGACCCGCTGCTTGCGGGTCTCGATCGGCATCGCGCGTCCGCCGCTGGCCGTGATGTCGAGATGCAGGCGGTTCTTGACCGTCTTGAGGTCGGGTACCACCTGGAACCAGATACCGGGCCCCCGGCCGTCCGGGTCGACGATCCGGTCCACGCCGATGCCGAGCTCATCCTCGGGCACTCCGACGTCGCGCCAGTAGTCGTCCCAGGCGGCGAAGCCATCAGGAGGCGGCGCGATCTGATAGCCCAGGGCCGCGGCCCAGAACCCGGCCAGCGGCTCGGGGTCGGCACAGTCGATCACCAACTGGAAGGCAACAGCCATCACACGCTCCTCCGGTCGCGCAGCACGTGCCCGACAGCTTGCCCGAAGCATCTGACAACGACGTGGACCCTGGCCCGCACGGCCGGGCTGCCGGGCTGGCGCCGGGCGACAGCGGCCCGGCGAAGGTGGCGAACCCGGTAGCCAGGTGCCGGCCCCGCCGATCGGCCCCGGCGACAGGTGCCACCGTCCCGGCCGGCCGCTGAGGGGTGCCGTAGGCTGAGGTGCCGTGCGGATCTTCATCGCCGGGGCGACCGGTGTCATCGGCATCCGGCTGGCACCATTGCTGGTCGCGGGCGGACACGTGGTGGCGGGTATGACGCGGTCCCCGGAGAAGGCCGGCCTGCTGCGCGAACTGGGCGTCGCGCCTGTGGTCTGCGACGTGTTCGACGCCGAAGCCCTCACCGAGGCCGTGACCGCGTTCCGCCCCGACATCCTCTTCCACCAGCTCACCGACCTGCCGGACGACGTCGCCGACATGCCCGAGTTCGGTGCCCGCAACGACCGCATTCGCACCGAGGGCACGGGCAACCTCCTCGCCGCGGCGGCCGCGGCCCGCGCGCGGCGCGTGATCGCGCAGAGCATCTCCTGGGAACTGTCCAGCGAGAGCCGCCGTGCGGTCACCGCCGAGCACGAGCGCGCGGTGCTGCTGGCCGGCGGGGTGGTGATCAGGTACGGACAGCTCTACGGGCCGGGCACGTTCTACCCGACCGCGCCGCCGGACCCGCCGCGGATCCACGTCGACGACGCCGCGCTGCACACCGTGCCCGTGCTCGAGGCGCCGCCCGGCCTGACGGTCGTGGTCGACGACCGGGCCGCGCTGGGGAACCCGCGCTGAGGCAGACTCCGGCCGGAGCCGCGGCTAGCGCACCGGGCTGGCCACCGGCTCCCAGTCGGGCCGCAGCGGCATGCCCGACGACCCGTGCTGGCCCAGCTTGACCCCCAGGACCTGGTGCAACTGGATGTTGTTGCGCTCGAAGCCCAGCCGTGACCCCGCCATGTACAGCCGCCAGACCCGGGCGATGCCCTCGCCGACCTCGCCGACGGCCTCGTCCCAGTGCGCGTCGAGGTTCGCGCACCAGCCCGCCAGCGTCTTGGCGTAGTGCTCGCGCAGGTTCTCCTCGTGCCGGACCTCGAAGCCCGCGTCGTGCATCAGCGAGACCAGGAGGCCGGGAGCCTCGAGTTCGCCGTCGGGGAACACGTACCGGTAGATGAACCCGTCGGGCCGCCGCGCCGGCTCGGTACCGTCGGTACGGGTGATGCAGTGGTTGAGCAGGCGTCCCTCCGGCTTCAGCTTCCCGTGCAGGAACGCGAAGTAGCCGGGCAGCTTGGCCTGGCCGATGTGCTCGGTCAGCCCGATCGAGCTGACCGCGTCGAAGCCGGTCTCGGGCACGTCCCGATAGTCCAGGTGGCGTACCTCCGCCAGGTCCGACAGGCCCCGGTCGGCGATCGCCTGCTGCGCCCACCGGGCCTGTTGCTCGGACAGGGTGACCCCGAGCGCCCGGACGCCGTACTCACGGGCCGCGTGCATAACCATGCCGCCCCAGCCGCAGCCCACGTCCAGCAGCCGCATCCCGGACCGGAGCCCGAGCTTGCGTGCGACCAGGTCGTGCTTGTAGGCCTGGGCCTCCTCGAGCGTCGCGTCCTCGCTCGGGTAGCAGGCGCAGGTGTAGGCCATGGACGGCCCGAGCACCCACTCGTAGAAGGTGTTGGAGACGTCGTAGTGGTGCGAGATCGCGCTGGCGTCGCGGCCCTTGGAGTGCCGCCGGCCGGTCATCGACCGGCGGCGGATGCGGACCTCCTGCGGCGGCGGCGGCACCCGCGGCAGCAGCACCCGCGGCCCGCCCAGCTGGCGCAGCAGGGCGAGACGCTCGGTGAGGCTCAGGTCCGTCCGCTGCACGCTGGCCATCCGGGCCAGCGCGGTGTACATGTCGCCGTCCACGTCGACGTGGCCGGACACGTAGGCGCGGGCCATCCCGAGCGCGCCCGGCGCCTGGGCGAGGTAGGAGACGGCGGTCGGCGACCGGACCGTGATCCGCACCGGTGAGCTCTCGGCTCCGGCCCGGCTTCCGTCGTAGGCGCGGAATTCCACCGGGGCGTCCGGCCCCGCGATCCGTTCGAACACGTCGGCAAGTGCCATAACCTGCTGTCCCCGCCTTCCGCCTTCCCGGCTCGCTCGCTCTGCCTGCCGCGCCGCGTCATGTCCCGCGCACGCACTTGTCGTAGAGGCCGGCCAGCCGGCCGTCGCCGTCGTATTCCCGCTTGAGCTTGGCGTATTCCGGACCGTTGTAGCGTTCCCAGAACTCCTCCTCGGAGTAGAACGACGTGGAGTACAGCCCCTTGTGCCCGCCGAGGGCGGTCACCTGGTCCTCGACCTGGCGGTTGTAATGGCCGTCAGCGGCTCCCGGCGGCAGCGCCACGGTGCCCCAGAAGCCGAAGTTCACGTAGACCTGCCCCGCACGCAGCGGGTACAGCGGCCAGGGCCGTTCCTCGCGGGAGGTTGCGGGGGGCGGCAGGCCCGGGCCGGTACCTCGCAAGCGCAGCGGGCACATCCACACCGGGCTCATGCCCACCCGGTCGGCGAAGAAGCGCAGGAACTCCGAGCCCCGCTCGACCGGGATCTCCACGTCCTGGATGACGTCCTCGGTCGGCGGCCGCCCGCGCCGGGCGTTCAGGGCCGCGTACATGTGGTACCGGTGCTCGAGGGCGACCAGCCTGCGGTAGACGTCCGAGCGGCGGTACCGGCGCGGCCAGGCCCGGCGGATCACCGGGTTCTGCACGCCGAACGTCCGCGAGCACCAGAACCAGTCGGTGTCCCAGCGCCACAGGTAGTCCCGGATCGTGAGGAAGTCCTCTTTCGGGCCCCGGATCGACCGGTAGTAGATCCGCTCCCGGGTGTAGTCGCTGAGCCAGGGCCCCACCTCGCTGAACGCCCCGACGGTCAGATACATCTCGTCCAGGCCGAACGCCGTGCCGTCGACGAAGTCCGCCCGGTGCCCGTGCAGGCTGCCGTCCTGCGCGATCTGCGCGACCGCCGCCATGCAGGCTTCAGGGGTGTCGAAACGGAAATGCCGCAGGTGGACGAACGGCGTCACCGGCTCGAGTTCGATGGTGAGTGAGAGCGCGTAGCCGAGCGTGCCGTAGGAGTTGGGGAAGCCGCGGTAGAGCGCGTGGTGCTCGCCGCGTTCGGAGGCCGTGACCACCCGGCCGTCGCCGGTGAGGATCTCCATCTCGGTCACCGACTCGTGCGGCATGCCGCTGCGCAGCGAGGTCGACTCGATGCCCAGGCCGGTGACCGCGCCGCCCAGCGTGATCGTCTTGAGCTGCGGCACGACCAGCGGCATCAGGCCGTGCCGCAGGGTGGCGTCGGCGAGATCCTCGTAGGTGGTCATGCCTCCGACGACCGCCGTGCGCGACTCCGGGTCGACGCACAGCACGTGCCCGAACGCCGACACGTCGAGGCCGGCCGCCGGGCGGCCGGAACTGAACCGGAACAGGTTCGAGGTGCGCTTGGCGAGCCGGACGGAGCGGCCGGGCGGGACCGCCGCGTAAGCCCGCCGCAACTCGGCCACGGCCGCCTCATGGGCCGCCCGCTCGTGGGCCGGGAGCACGTCGCGCGGCACGCCCTCGTTCCGGGCCGCCGCCGCGCCGCGGGCCGCGGACGCGGCATCGGCCGCGCCGGGATTCCTCGTACCAGTGACGTCGGTCACACAACCCTCCCCGAGTTCGCCCGCACCCAGGCCTCACGGCGAGAATGCACGCAGGAGGGCATTATGGGCAAGGTCTACACCGAGCTGGACCAGCGGCTCCAGAAGTTTATCTCCCGCCAGCCGGTGTTCTTCGTGGCCACTGCGCCGTGCCTCACCCCGTCGGGCGAGGGCGGTCACGTCAGCCTCTCCCCGAAAGGCTACCGCGACACGTTCGCCGTGCTCGGTCCCAGGACGGTGGCCTACGTCGACCTGACCGGCAGCGGCACGGAGACCATCGCCCACCTGCGGCAGAACGGCCGGATCACCATCATGTTCTGCTCGTTCTCCAGACAGGCGAAGATTCTGCGCATCTACGGCCGCGGGCGGGTGGTGCTGCCCGACGCCCCGGGCTGGCCCGAGCTCGCGCGCAGTTTCACCAGGACGGCCGGGGAGGGCGCGGGCCGGCGCGACCGGCGGGCGATCATCGTGGTCGAGGCGGACAGGATCGCCGACTCGTGCGGCTACGCGGTGCCGCTGATGGAGCTGACCTCGGAACGTGACCTGCTCGCGCGCAATGCCGAGCGCCAGTCATCCGAGGAGATCGCCGCCTACCAGGCCGAGAAGAACGCGGTCAGCATCGACGGCCTGCCCGCGCTCGGCTGATCCCCCGGGGTGCCGCCGCGGCGCGGGTCACGAGCGTGGCGCGGGTGAGCACCTAGGCTGGTCCGCATGCGGATCGCGCTGATCAACTCCGGGCTGGGGCTGCTCGCGGCCGCCGCTGAGCTGCACCGGCTTCGCCCCGACGCCGACCTGGTGCTGGCCATGGATCCGGACGGGATGCCGTGGGGCCCCCGCACGCCCGAGGA
Organism: uncultured Actinomycetota bacterium; assembly: GCA_963842355.1. Lineage (GTDB taxonomy): Bacteria > Actinomycetota > Actinomycetes > Streptosporangiales > Streptosporangiaceae > JASHPR01. Next base: position 71,058 of record CAWJGC010000001.1, read on the forward strand.
CATCGCACGGCGGTCGCTGGCGGCCGCCCGCGCCACGGCGGCCTTCGGACCCGACGTGATCGTCTTCGCCTGCAACACCGGTACCGTGCACGCTCTCGGCGCGCTGCGGGACGAGTTCGAGCCCGGCGTGCCGATCGTCGGCACGGTTCCCGCGATCAAGCCCGCCGCGGCTTACAGCGACTCGGTCGCGATCTGGGCGACCGTGGCCACCACGGCCAGTGCCTACCAGCGCCAGCTCATCGCCGACTTCGCCGGCCCGGCTCGGGTCACCGCGGTCGCCTGCCCTGGCCTGGCCGACGCGGTCGACGCGGGAGACGAGGCCGGCACGCGGGCCGCCGTGGCGGACGCGGCCGCCCGCACGCCATCCGGCTGCGGAGCGGTCGTGCTCGGCTGCACCGAGTACGAACTCGCGGCGGGCGAGATCGCCGCCGCGCTGCCGGGCGCGACCCTGTTCGGCTCGGCGGCCGCCGTGGCCGCGCAGGCACTGCGCCGGGCGGGGGCCGACGGGTCCGGCGTGGCCGCGCAGGCACTGCGCCGGGCGGGGGCCGACGGGTCCGCCGTGGCCGCGCAGGCACTGCGCCGGGCGGGGGCCGACGGGTCCGGCCACCGGCCGCCCGGAACACCGCCCGGGACCGGGACCGTGCAGGTGCTCCTCAGTGGCAGGCGGGACGATCTCCCCGCCGCGGCGCTGCACTACCCCGAGGGCCGCCTGCTGGCCGGCCTCGTAGCCGAGCGCCGCCCGGCCGGCCCTTCCTCCCGCGACGGTGCCCGGCCGGCGGCGCGGGCCCGGTCCGTGCGCGCGTAACTCGCCTCCACCTCCTCGGGCGTCATCGGCAGCCGGGCAGCCGACGGTGGCAGGCCCGCATCGACCGCCTGGCCGATCAGATGGGCCATGGAGTACCCAGGGTCGGCGGCCAGGGCCCGTTCAAGCGCAATGTTCGCCATGGCGCCCTCCCCCGACTGCCAGGCCGTGAACGCGAGCAGGGACGCGGGCGCGGGTACGTACGGCTCGGTGACGCGGCGGACCACGTCGGTCCACAGCCGCCGGTGAGCGCCACGGTGTTCGGGGTCCATCCGGGCCCAGGCATCGTCGCGCACTCGAACATCGGCCAGCGTCACGGCCAGCCAGGCCAGGCGATCTTGGTCGGTGATCTGGCCGCCGCCGCGATAGGTTGCGATCGCCTCGCGGACCGCCGCCCGCCCGGCCTCGATGACCGGCCGCAAGGCATCTTCGCCGCGAGGCGCGTCCGCGATCAGGTCCTCGGCCCGGCGCAGCGCACGCTCCGTGGCCTGGCGTATCGACTCGGCGGCCGCGCCGGTCAGCGGCGCCAGCGTGGCGGCCAGCGACGCCCGGTCCCGGCGGGCGGCCATCCCGGCGGCGGCGAGGGTCGCGGCGGCCGGGTGGGCCAGCCCGCCGAACGGAACGCCGTCCGGCGGGCAGCAGCGCGGATCCTGGCAGACGTACGACCAGTAGCGGCCGTCCTCCACCCGCAGCAGGTCGCGGAGCGTGATCCCGGCACCGCGCAGGGCCGCCCGGAGCGGTTCCGCGATGGGCGTGACCAGGGTTCCCGCACCGTATCCCGCGGCGAGGGCGGTAGCGATCCCCCGGTTACGCAGCACGCCGGCCGCGTGCTGCGCGATCTCCCGCGACCTTTCCCGGTCCGGCGGGTCCGGCAGGTCATAACGGAAAGCCAGCTTGACCCGCCCGCGCGGCGCGTCGAGGCCGATGACGACCATGCTCCGGCTCGGATGGAACCCCAGCAGGTGCGGGATGATGGCCAGGAACCCGGTCACCGAGTCGACTCTGACCCTGGGCGCCGCCCGTCCCGGTAACGGATCCCCGGACGCGGTCGGCCCGGGCGCGGTCGCCCCGGGCGCGGTCGCCCCAGGCCCGGTCGGCCCGGACGCGGCCGGCCCGGGCGTCGTGGGCCCGGACGTCGTCGGCCCGGGCGTCGTGGGCCCGGATGTCGTCGGCCCGGGCGTCGTGGGCCCGGATGTCGTCGGCCCGGGCGTCTTCGGGCTGGCCGGTGCCGACCGGCCCGCCGCGTGTCGCGACGTGGATCCGCGACGTGACCTCCAGCCGCTCGGCCGGCGGCCTGAGGACTGAACCTTCGTGCGCGGGGCCTGGTCACCCGCATGCTGTTTGTCGGTCATCCCGTCAGGCTGGGGCCGACGGCACGGCCGCTGCGATCGGTTATTCCGGGTCCTGTGCAGAACGCCGGGGCGTCCACACCCCGAATAATCGCGTTGACAGGCGGTCAGGAGCGGGATAGACGCTTGCGGAAGAAGACACGCCGGAACCCGTCCTGCTCGGCCCGGTGTGTCTCCGCATAACCGTGCCGGGGGTAGTAGGCCAGGTTCTCGGTCATCGCCTCGTTGGTATAGAGGCGGATCTCGTCGCGGTCCAGCCCTCGCGCCTGCTCCTCGGCGAACGCGAGCAGGCGGGCGCCGACGCCGGACCGCTGCGCCGACGGCCGTACGGCGACGTTCTCGAGCAGCAGGTGATCCGGTCGCACGGCGAGCACCAGGAGCCCGACGATTTCCCCGTCCGCCGCGGCCACCCAGGCCTGGCCGCCCCGGACGGCTCCGGCGTAGTCCGCGGTCATCGGGGCGGGCCAGCGGCCGATCCTGGGCACGTAGTCCCGGTACGCCTCGCTCGCGACCTGCCTGAGCGCGGCGACATCGGAGGCCTCGGCCCGGCGCACGGTCAGCACGGGCCCAGGATCTCAGCCGCGCCGGATGCTTGCCAGCGCCGGCCGCAGCCGCTACCCCTGGCCCAGGACGGCCGCCGTGATCCCGGGCACGCGTTCGGGGTCGGCGATCGCGTCGATCTCGAGGATCCTGCCGTCGGCGACGGTGAAACCCATCACGGTGACGGGCCGTCCCCGCCGGGTGAGGACCATCCCGGCGGCTCCGTTCACCAGCACCGGGTGTAGTTCGACCGCCGGCAGGGCGGACGTGAGCCCGCTGAGGGCCTGCGTGGCCACGGCCGCTGCGCCGCGGATCATCATCGAGGCCGCGGGGTGCCTGGCGCCGGCATCGTTGCGCAGCACGACGTCGGGATCGAGCACCGCCACGAGGGCGTCGAAATCGCCGCCCCGGGCGGCCGAGAAGAAGGCGCCGACCACCTCCCGCTGGCGAGCGAGATCGGGGTCCGGGGCCGGTACCGCAACACCCTTCACGCGGCGTCGTGCCCTGCTGGCGAGTTGCCTGGCCGCCGCGGGAGTCCGGCCGACCATCGGCGCGATCTCCTCAAAGGGAAGCTCGAACATGTCGTGGAGTACGAACGCCAGCCTCTCGCTCGGCGTCAGGGTGTCGAGGACGACGAGCAGGGCCAGGCCGACCGAGTCGGCCAGCACCGCCTCATCCTCGGGCTGGAGACCGCCGCCCGGGCTGACGAGAGGGTCGGGCACGTGCACCCCGAGGGATTCCTCACGCCGGACGTTGCGCGAGCGGAGCATGTTCAGGCAGATGCGGGCGACGATCGTCGTCAGCCATCCGCCGAGATTCTCCACCCCGGCCGTCCCCGATCGGCTCAGGCGCAGCCAGGCGTCCTGGACGGCGTCGTCGGCGTCGTCGAGCGAGCCCAGCATCCGGTAGGCGACCGCACGCAGATGGGCCCGGTTTTCCTCGAAGCGATCGGCCAGCCACACGTTCTCGCTCATCGTCACATCCTCGCGTCGCCGGGTGTCAACAGAAGTGACCCGCAGAACACAGCCGATGTGACGAGGCAGGGAGTACCGAAATGCGAGTCTTCGTCGCGGGAGCGAGCGGCGCCATCGGCAGGCGGTCACGGACGCCGGCGGGATCGCGCTCCGCTACGGCGGCTTCTACGGCGCCGCCAACGACGGGCTGCTCGGGCCCGTGCGCAAGCGGCAGTTCCCGATCGTCGGCGACGGCGGCGGCGTCTCTTCGTTCATTCATCTCGACGACGCCGCCGCGGCAACCGTGATCGCGCTCGAACACGGCGGAGCCGGCATCTACAACATCGTGGACGACGAGCCCCAGGCCGTACGCCAGCCCGCGGCCACAGCGGGGCGGTCCCGCCCGGCGCCCTGGCGGGGCGGTATCCGGGCGGTCGCGCCACGCCCGCACGAACTTGCCCGAGCGGGCGGGCCGGCGGCCCGGTCCGCTATGGTGCTCGCCTGTGAGCGAGGATTCTGCGCGGGCCTCCGGGGACGGGGGCGCGGATTCGGAGTGCTACGACCTTGCCGTGGTCGGCGCGGGAATTGTCGGGCTGGCCGTGGCGCGGGAGCTGCTGCACCGCCGTCCCGGGGCGCGGCTGATCGTGATCGACAAGCAGGCCACTGTCGGTTATCACCAGACCGGCCATAACTCGGGCGTGATTCATAGCGGGGTGTACTACCGGCCGGGCTCGCTCAAGGCCCGGTTGTGCGTTGAGGGCGCCCGGCTGATGCAGGAGTTCTGCGACGCGCACGCGATTGCCTACCAGCGGTGCGGGAAGCTGATCGTCGCGGTGCGTGATGATGAGCTGCCGCGGCTGGCCGAGATCGAGGCACGTGGCCGCGCCAACGGCGTCACGGGGTTGCGGCGGGTGGCGGCGGGCGAGATCGCTGATATCGAGCCGGAGTGCCGGGGGCTCGCCGCGCTGCACTCGCCGGCCACGGGGATCGTCGATTACGGCGCGGTGGCCCGGGCACTGGAGGGTGAGCTGCGCGGCAGGGGCGTGGCGTTCGCGCTGGGCTGCGCGGTCACGGCGGTGCGCCGCGAGCACGGGCGGACCGTCCTGGCGCACGCCGGGGGTTCGTACCGCGCAGCCGGGTCGATCGTGTGCGCCGGGTTGTGGTCAGACCGGCTGGCCGTGTCGGCCGGGGCGTCGCCTGATCCGCGGATCGTGCCGTTCCGCGGCGCCTACCTGCGGCTGGCGGCGGGCCAGCCGCCCGTTGTCCGCGGCATGGTGTACCCGGTGCCCGATCCGCAGCTGCCGTTCCTCGGCGTGCACGTGACCCGGCACATCGACGGGCACGTCATGCTGGGGCCGACCGCGATGCTGGTGGCCGCCCGCGATGCGTATAACGTGCGGGCGGTGCGGCCGCGGGACCTGCTCAGCACGCTGAGCTGGCCGGGAACCTGGATCGTCGCGCGGAAGTTCTGGCGCACCGGCCTCGGCGAGCTGCGCATGGCCGCCAGCCGCCAGGCCTTCGTCCGGGCCTGCGCGCAGTACGTCCCGGCCATCGAGTCCATGGCCATCGACCCGTCCGTGACCAGCGGCGTCCGGGCGCAGGCGGTGAGCCGCACCGGGGAACTGCTCGACGACTTCGCGATCTCGCACACCCCGGGCGCCACCCACGTCAGGAACGCGCCCTCCCCCGCAGCGACCTCATCCCTGGCGCTCGCCAGGGAACTCGTCGACCGCTACGAGGCAACCGCGGGCTAACCGGGCGCATCAGCCCTCGTCTTCGCCGGGCTGGACGTCGAGGGTCACCACGTCGGTGTCGGGACGTGCGGCCGCGCGCCTGCCGCTCGCCGTCTGCCAGTAGGTCTCCTTGCCCAGCAGTGATTCACCGAACCGGTCGAACTCGGCGATCACCTTCTGCGTTGCCGTACTGACCGCCTCACGGGTCCGCTCGCCCAGCTCCTCCAGCTGCCGAGACACCTCGAGCTGGATGTGAGCGGCAACCTCGTCCTGCGCCAGGGCGCGCAACTCCTTCTTCGCCTCGCGTACCGCGGCCCGCAGATCCTTCGTGGCGGCGTGGGCTTCGCGGATCATCTCGCGGCATTCGTCAGCGGCCGCTTCCAGCCGGTCGAGTTCGCTCACGGCATCCTCCTCGCTGGCCGACGGGCCGGGGCCACACCCATCTCCGGCCGGCAATCGATCTGACCGCATCGCGGTAACGTCGCCGAACGTGTCCCTGGGGGCTTGGCCGGCGACCACGGTGCGTCGTGCAGCCTCAGCTTCCGTTCATGGACCAGCCGGTGCGAGCCGGACCCGTTTGTGACTAACCTACGGCCATGGACAGCGGCCTGACGCACGGCGCTGATGCCCGTGGTGCCGCACCACGGCGAAGTGCGCTCGCTGGTCTTCTGCTCAGTGCGCTGACGCTGCTGGCCGTCGCGTCGGGCGGGCCCGCCCGTGCCGCTGGCGCCGGGGAACCGCGGCGGGCGTTGCGTCCGTCCGGCAGCTGATCACCGTGACCGCGGCTTCGTATTCCACAACGTACGCGACGTTCCGTGCCTACCGGGTCACCGGCACCAGGCGGGTCCTGGTGCTCGGGCCGTGGACGGCCCGGGTCGGCTACAACGGCGTGGCTCCACCGGGCGCGAAACGTGAGGGAGACGGCCGGACCCCGTCCGGCACCTACGGATTCAGCTTCTTCTTCGGCGTGCAGCCCGACCTGGGATTCTCCTTCCCCTTCCGGCACGCTTACCGTTATGACGTCTGGGATGACGACCCGGCCAGCGCGAGGTACAACCAGTGGGTCGACGACCGCAGGCAGAATCCTGGCGCGCGCCCCGAGCCGATGCACCAGGTACCCGCCTACGACTACGCGGCAGTGATCGCGTACAACACCGCCCGCACTCCCGGCCGCGGCAGCGCGGTCTTCCTGCACGTCGGGACCGGCACGCCCACCGCGGGCTGCATCTCCCTGCCCCGGACCGAACTGATCAGGGTCCTGCGCTGGCTCACCCCGGCCGGCCACCCGCTGATCAGGATTTCTGTGCGGTAGCACCGCCCGCCGCGTCTTCTGCGACAGGATGGTAGGCGTGCAACCAGGGCAGCAACCTCACTGGCGGCCACTCAACCGCCAGGACAGCCACGTGGCGCAGCAGATGGTCGAGCGGGCGGCGGAACTGGCCAGGGATTCCCATGCGCGGACCCGGCATGCCGCGGTACTGGTGAAAGACGGCAGCCTGCTGGCTTGGGGCAACAACGGCGTGCCCTTCCCCGGGGAGGACCACTGCTACTGCAAGTTCGGGGAGTTCGGCCATCATGACCAGTGCCGGACCCACGCGGAGCAGCGGGCGATCACGCTGGCCCGTGAAGGCGACGGCTGGCGGAGGCTCCAGGGATCGACGCTGATCTACGTCCGGCTCGAGCCGGACGACTCGGTCCGGCTGGACATGCCTCACTTCTGCGCCCGGTGCAGCCGCCTGGCGTTGTCCCTGGGCGTGGCGGAGTGGATCTTCGCCCTGTCGGAGGGCCTGGCCGGGTACTCCTCGGCGGACTACGACAAGGTCGCCCAGCTCAGGTGGTAGCAGTTACCCTGGGCGGAATTTAGCGGGCGTGGCGGGCTTGGAGCGTGGCGATGAGCGCCAGGCGTACCTGTTCGACGACCTCGGCGTGGCTTTGGGCCGACAGGGCGGCTTCGGCCGCGGCGAGGTCGGCGGCGAGCGGCTCGTCGCGGAAGACGTCGGCGACCCAGGCGGAGAACTCGTGGCGGGGGCAGTGGTGGCGCAGCACACCCCGGTCGCAGCGGGTGAGCTCGGCTTCCAGTTCGGCCAGATTGGCGGCGATCGCCCCGGTAGGGGTGTCGGGCTCGGTCCGGAAGTAGAACCGGCGGGTGGGGTCGACGCCGTACTGACCGTACTTGTGCTCGTGGCGCAGATGGGGTGTGATCCGGGACCCGACGGTGAACGCCACCGCCCGGCGGGGACGCTGTCGCCAGGCCAGCACCGCGCGGCCGGCCGGCCCGGTCAGGAGGCGGGCGATCTCGGCACGGGGCATGTCGGCCACCGCCGCGGTGAGGTCGATGAACCGGCTGTCGGGGCGCGGGCTGCTGAGGGCGATAACGGCGTCGAGGGCGACGAGGGCGTCGGTCGACAGTTCCTCGGGTTGCCAGGTGACGAGCAGGTAGCCCTTGGCGGCGGGGTCGAGCATGCGGTGCGCGGTCGAGTCCCGCCCGACGGGCCCGTGGGCTTCGTCGACGACCACCCACTGCGGGAGGCCGGTTGCGGCCCGGTGGGCTTCGACTTCGCTGGTGAGGGCCGCTGCATAGGCGGTGCGGGCGGCGGCGTCGAGGTGGGACAGGTCGATGACCACGCAGGCGTGGCCGTGCCGGAGGAGGCGCACGACCTCGGCGGGGTCGGCGAGGCGGCGCTCGTGGCCTCCGGTGATGAGCGCGTCGCGCAGCTCGCCGAGCCCGAGATAGTCGCCTTCAGGATCGAAGACAATCAGGGAGTAGCGGAAGCGGACCAGCTGTTCGCAGATGAGCCCGGACAGGTACGACTTGCCCAGGCCAGTGCCGCCGCAGATAGCGACGTTGAGCTGCGAGGCGGGCAGGGTTACCGGCTCGCCGGTGTCATCGATGCCCAAGGTGATCTGCCAGCGGCGTGGATAGAGGTGGGCACGCCCGCTGAGCAGCGGTCCGCGGAGCAGGTCCGCCACCCCTTGGCCGTCTGGCAAAACGAGCACCAAATCGGCGTGAGCGCGGATGGCCTCGACCGCGTTGGCGACGGCCACCCCGATCTCGCAGGAATCCAGCAGGCTATGGTCGTTCTCGGCGTCGCCGACGCCGATGGTGTTGTGGTACGAAAGGCCAAGATCGCCGAGCGCCTCGAGCAGGCCGACGCCCTTGGTCACCCCGGCCGGCAAGATCATCAGCTCGCCCCGGTTGCGGACGAGCTGGCAATCCAGGCCGAGTTCGCGGATTATCTCCAGCGCGGCCGGCTCGTCGGCCGCGTCGCAGGCGACCAGCACCCGACCGTTGCGGTGGGCGACGCCACGGTCGGCCAGCGCGGCGCTCACGGCGCGGCCGATGGGGGCAGCCACCTGGCGGACGCCGACGGGGGTGATCACCAGGGCGCCGTTCTCAGCGACGACCGCGTCGACGTAGTCCTCGACCTCAGGGAACACGGCGCGCAACTCGCTCATGATCCGCCCGGTGACCAAGATCACCCGGATCCCCCGGGCGCGCGCCTCGGCAAGCGCGGCCAGGGTGTCGGGCGCGACCTGGCCTTCAGCCAGGGTGCCGTCGAAGTCGGCCGCCACCGCCCGGAAGTAGCTGCGCGCACCCTCAGCCATGCCCTCGACCAGCAGCCGGTACGGCCGGTCGGCGCCGCTGATCGCGAACACCTCCTCGCCGCGGCCGGTGTCGATGATGAGGGCGTCGAATCCGCCCGCCCGGATGGTGCGCAGCGTGTCTTGGGCCTCGTCGAGCTCTCGGCGCAATTCCTCCAGCGGGTAGCCGGCGCTGCTGAGCGGGACCAGCTCCTCGCCGCGGCCGGAGTCGATGACGAGGGCGTCGACTCCGCCCGCCCGGATGGTGCGCAACGTCTCTTGGGCCTCGTCGAGCTCTCGGCGCAATTCTTCTAGGGAGTCCCCCGGCTCTTCCAGGGAATCCCCCGGTGTTGCCTCGGCGGCTTCATCCGCCGTCACGGAGCGGCCCATCCGTTACCTGGAAACTCCGTTCGCGGCGGTTCCGCAGAGCGGCACGTCGACGACCTCCGCGTCGACCGACCCGGCGAACTTCTCGTCGCAGGTGCGCCGCGGCGAAATCGGTCACCTCGTCTGGCCCGTTCGCGGTCGAAGCTGCAGCCCGACGAGGAGCCGGTCAGTGTCGGAAAGGTCACCGACGACCTTCCGGATGGGCGGCGGGAGCTTACGGACCAGCGTGGGCACGGCCAGGATCTGGTCGTCGGCCGCCAGGCGCGGGTTCTCCAGCAGGTCCACAACCTCGATGTGGTACCTTCCCGCCAGGTACCGCTCGCAGGCAAGCTGCAGGTTCTGGATCGCAAGGACGCACTTCGGTGAGCGCCCGGTCACGTAGAGCCACAGTTCCCAGGTCTCAGGCGGGACCGACGTCTCGGCTCCCGCATCAGCCATGGGAGGTCCGGTCATCGTAGGCCTTCTTCGCCACGCGAGGCAGAATCGGCCCAGCGCCGCGCGGCCAGGGCCGACCGGGCCGCGTCGGCGTCGGCCGCCTGACGCTGTTCGCGCACGTCGATCCGCTCGAGTTCGGCCCTTTCCGCGCCAAGCTCGTCCTGCAGTACGGCGAGCTGGGCCTCGCCTTCGAGGATGCTCCGCCGCAGATCGCGCCGACGGCGCATAAGCTCCTCACCCTGCTGCAGTTCGGCGCCGCGCTCCTGGGCTTCCTGCATCAGCCGGGCGGAGCCGGTCACGACGCCCGCCGGGCCCACGTACACGTCGACGAGTTCGACGCCGCGGTCGGTGAGCACGAACTCCCGCACCTGGTTCGAATGGGCGCTGCCGCGCGACTTAAGCACGTACAGCAGCCGGTTGCGCTCACCGTTCGATTCGACGTTGCGCAGCAGCAACCAGGTGTCCACCAGCGAGGATATGCCCACCGTACTCGTCTCGCTCTCGTGAGCCAGCGTCGTCGCCATCGTGGTGATCGCCCGAACCTTGAGCAGGTCGATCTGGCGGGCCAGCATCGAGCTCAGCTCAGGACCGGAGGACCCGTGGCTGAGGCTGGCGATCCCGTCGAGGACAGCGACGGACGGCCTGAACTCCCCGACCAGCCGGGCCAGTATCGCCAGGTGGATCTCGAGCCCGAACGTCGTTGGCCGGGCTGCCCACATGCGCAGCAGGCCCGCCTCGGCCCAGCGCCGCAGGTCGAGCCCCACCGACCGCATGTTGCGGATGACCTGGTCGGGTGACTCCTCGAACAGCACCAGCAGCGCCCGCTCACCCCGTGTGCACGCCGAGTCGATGAGGTGCGCTCCCAGCGTGGTCTTACCCGTACCGGCCGTTCCGCTGACCAGGACGGTCGATCCCTGGAACAGGCCGCCGACCAGCATGTGGTCAAGGCGGGCCACCCCGGTCGAGATGCGCACCTCGGGCGCGCCGTACTCGAGGGCGACCGACGTGATCGGCAGCACCACGAAGCCGCTGGCCGAGATCAGAAACGGGTACTCGTTGGTTCCGTGCGCCGACCCGCGGTACTTGACCACCCGGAGACGGCGCGTGGAAACCTCCTCGTGCATACGGTTGTCGAGAGTGATGACGCAGTCGGACACGTACTCCTCGATCCCGTGGCGGGTGAGCGCGTTCTCGCCCCGCTCGCCGGTCACGATGGCGGTGACGGCTCGGTCCTCGATCCGTCGGAACAGCCGGCCAAGCTCCGCCCGCACGATCGCCTGGTCCTGGAACGCGCCGAACAGCAACTCGATGGTGTCAAGCACGACACGCTTCGCCCCGATGCGCGCAATGGTGTCGTCGAGCAGGGCAAGCAGCGGCTCGAAGTCGAACTCCCCCGTCTCGACGACCTCTGCGGGATCCACCCGGAAGGCATGCACCACGAGCAGCCCGTCCCGCTGGAGCCCGTCGAGGTCGAACCCCAGCGAGGCAACGTTGGCACTCACCTTCTCGGCCGACTCCTCGAAGGTGACCAGCACCCCTGGCTCGCCGTACTCCCGGGCGCCCGCGACGAGGAACTGCAACCCCAGCAACGTCTTACCGGATCCGGTGCCGCCCGTCACCAGTGTCGACCTGCCCTTGGGCAGCCCGCCGCCGGTGATCTCGTCCAGCCCTGCGATCCCCGTCGGGACCTTCGGCAGCTCCGGGCCCGGGCTGGCCTCAGGCGGCGACGTCAGATCGATTCCGCGGTGACCAGATGCCATGCTCCTCCCCGGACCCCATCCACATGATCCGTCGTTCCCATCGCTATAGCCTAGGGCCAGAAGTCCTCATTGAGCCGATCGGTCTCCGCTCGTCCCGGTCCCGGACCTGCCGCGCCGGACCGACCTCCTATTGTTGGGTTTGTGCTGACCGGATCCCGCTTGCGCCAGGTGGCCCTGGTGGCGAGCGACTGCGACGGGGTGGCCGGCGAGCTACGTCAGGCCTTCGGCTGGGCGGAGCCATTCCACGATCCGGGAGTGGGACGCTTCGGCCTGACCAATGCGGTGTTCGCGGCGGGCGACACGTTCGTGGAGGTCGTGGCGCCCGTGCAGCCGGATACCACCGCCGGGCGGTACCTCGAGCGGCGCGGCGGAGACGGCGGGTACATGGCGATATTCCAGCTCCCGGACCTGACCGCGGCCCGCCGCAGGGTCGCCGACCTGGGGGTACGGGTGGTCTGGACCGCCGACCTGCCCGACATCGCCGGCACCCATCTGCACCCCAGGGACGTCCCCGGCGCGATCGTGTCGCTGGACTGGGCGGACCCGCCCCAGTCGTGGAGGTGGGCGGGTCCGTCGTGGACGGGGCGGGCGCCCGAGCATGCTCCCGGCGGCGTGACCGGATTGACGATCGAGGTCAACGACCCGCCCGCCGCGGCGCAACGCTGGGCGGCGGTGCTCGGGATTACCGCCGCCGACGGCGGCGGTGGTGGTGGTGGTGACGGCGCGGTGGTCGAGCTACCCGGCACGGGCCAGCGGCTGCGGTTCGTCCCGGCCCCGGCCGGTCAGGGCGAGGGAATCACCGAGGTGACCATCGCCGGGCTGCCCGCCGGCGGGCCGTGGCTGATCGGCGGGGTTCGTTTCGCCACCGAGGAAGGACGGACATGACCGCGCTCGACACCGGGACCGAGGACCTGCGCGCTGAGATCGACGGCGGCGTCGCGGTGATCACCATGAACCGCCCCGAGCGGCGGAACGCCTTCTCGCAGGCCATGATGTCCGCGATGGCGGCGGTCCTGGCCCAGGCGGAGGCCGACGAAGCGGTGGGCTGCGTGGTGCTCACGGGAGCAGGCGGCGCCTTCTGCGCCGGCGGCGACGTGAAGGGCATGGCCGCCCCGCCGGCGGAGCGCGGCGGCGACGGGGCCGGCCGGTCGATCGACGCGGCCATCCACCGGCAGCGGCTGAACCAGCGGGCCACCAGCGGCCGCCTGTGGAGCATGCCCAAGCCGACCATCGCCGCCATCGGGGGGCCAGCGGCCGGGGCCGGGCTGTCGCTGGCGCTGGCCTGCGATCTGCGTTACGCGGTCCCGGGCGCGCTGCTGACCACCGCTTTCGCCCGGGTTGCTTTCGCCGGGGACTACGGCGGAACCTGGTTCCTCAGCCGGCTGGTGGGCAGCAGCAAGGCCAAGGAGCTCTACTACTTCTCGGAGCGGCTGAGCGCCGAGGAGGCCGAGCGGCTCGGGATCGTCAACGCCATCTTCCCGGCGGCCGACTTCGAGGGGGAGGTCATGGCGCGGGCTCGCCGGCTCGCCGCAGGGCCGTCGATCGCCTACCGGTACATGAAGGAGAACCTGAACCGGGCCGTGACCGGCGAACTGGGTGACTGCATGGACCTCGAAGTGACCCACCACGCGCACACCGGGCTGACCGAAGACCACCGCGAGGCCGCCCAGGCCTTCGTAGCCAAACGCGAACCACGTTTCCACGGCCGGTAATTTCGTCAGGAACGGGCCCAGCGCGCCTATGTGAGCCGGCTAAGCGCCGGTCAGGTAAGCCGGTTCTGTAGCCGGCCAAGCCGCCGATGAATGTAAACGTGCTGCACACGGGTGTACATCAAACTCGCATTCATGCGGCCGCGATGTCGGGGCGGCGGGCCGTCGGCGGGGGCGGCGGGTTCACGCGTCGCGGCGGCGGGCCGTCGGCGGGGGCGGCGGGTTCACGCGTCGCGGCGGCGGAGCAGGAGGCCGCCGATCAGCAGCGCCGCGGCGGCCCAGGCGGCGAGCACGCCCAGCCCGGCCCAGGGGCTGACCGGCAGGCTGCGCAGGCCGGTGGTGGCCTGGACCTCGAGCCCGGCGGTCATCGGCGCGATCTGCTGGAGGTGCCGGTGCCAGGCCGGGACGCTCACCACCGCGGCGATGATCGGGATGAGGTAGAGCAGGCCGAGAACGACCCCGATGGCGGCCGCTGAGTCCCGCACGGCCGTGGCGACGCCGAGGCTGAGCAGCGCGATCAGGGCGAGATAGAGGACCGAGCCTGCAGCGGCGCGCAGCACGGGGCCGTCACCCAGCGACAGGGACGCGTAGCCGTGCGCGGCGGTGAAGCCGTGGCCGGGCAGGATGAGCCGCCCGGCCAGCACCGAGCCGAGGACGGCGACGGCACCTGAGGCCAGCAGCAGGCCGGTGAGGATGACCGCCTTGGCGGCCAGGACGGCGGTCCGGCGCGGCGTCGCGGTGAAGGTGATCCGGATCATGCCGCTGCCGTACTCGCCGCCGATCGCCAGCACGGCGAGGATGGCGACGATCGCCTGGCTGAGGTAGATCCCGGTGAGGCTGGTCTTGGCGGGATCGAGCTGGCAGCCTCCGGACGGGCATGTCGCCGCGGCGTCCGCCACCGCCCCCAGCGCCGCGGTCGCCGCGATGACCGCGAGCAGCAGCCAGATCGTGCCCGGCGCGGTGCGCAGCTTCGTCCACTCCGCGTGCAGGGTCTCGCCGCTCATGCGTCCCTCCGGCGGAGCAGGGCCAACGCCAGGCCCAGGGCGAGCGCGGCCCAGGCGCAGAGCACGGCGAAGCCGGCCCACGGCGCCAGCGGGAAGTAACCGTTCATCGGCGTGTAGCTGGCGCTCACCTGCGGGTACTGCGTGATGCTCTGCTGGATGGCGAAGCCGGCGGCCGGGGTGACCCGCAGCAGCCAGTCGGAGGCGCCGGCGGGCAGCACGGAGAGCGCGATCGTGAAGAAGTAGGGCAGGACGATCGCCACGATGACGGCGGTCACGGCCCAGGCGCCGTGCCGCAGGATCGCCCCGAGGGCGACGGCGAGGACGGCGGCCACGGCGAGCAGCGCCGCGGTCCCGGCCACCACCCGCACCTCGGTGAGCGCGCTGACCGGCAGGATAAAGTTGCCGTCGGAGCGCAGCAGCCGCTCGCCGAGCGGGAGCGCGGCGCCGGCGCCGGCCAGCCCGGCCACGAAGGTGACCGCGCCGATCACGACCGCCTTGGCCGCCAGGACCCGGCCGCGCCGCGGGCTCGCGGCGAGGGTGACCCGGATCAGGCCCCGGCGGTACTCCCCGGTCATGAACATCGTCGCCACGACGACCACCGCGATCAGCCCGCCGAACGCGCCCAGCACGGTGCGCTCGACCGGGGTGCCGCCTCCGCCGGGTGCTCCGGGCACGTCTGGCGCGATGTCACCGGACCCGGTCACGCTGAGCGTGCCACCGGACTGACGGAACCCGGGGCCAGGTGACGGGCCATAGCCCGGGCCGCCGCCGACGGCGTCGCCGGTCCACGCGCCGGCGGCCGGCGGCCCCGGAGGCTGACGTGATCGAAGCGGGCGGCGGCCAGGGTGGCGCCGCCGCCCTGGCCCGACCCGCTGATGGACTGCGATGCCGGCTGGGTGGCGGTAGGAGAGGCGGTGAACAGCCCGGCCTGCACCGTCGCCGGCATCCCGGCCAGGGTGGCGGCGGCGACCTCGGCCCAGTGGGTGCCGTCGGCCGAATCGTAGCCGGTGACCGTGGTACCGGAGCGGGTCAGCCGCAGCCAGCGCGGCGATGACGCCGACACCGCGCCGGCCGGGCCCGGGATGTCTTGGGTAAAGTCGTACTGCATCCGCACCCCGTGGCGGCCGGTGACCATGATGGCCGCGTAGGCCGATCCCGGGCTGGTGTTCGCCTTGACGATGATCCCGGCCTTGGACCACGGCTGCGGGCCTGGCTCCACGCCGGCCCGGCCCTGGCCGGCAGTGCTCCCCGCCTCGCCCGGGTTAAGGCCGGTCAGCGACGTCACGCGCACGGTAATGCTGCCGTCGCCGACCAGCGGCTTATGCACGAAGTAGAAGCTGTCGGTCACCGCCTCGCCGCCGGGCCCGACCGGGGCAGAGCAGCCCGAGCCCGCGATGACCGGGCCGCCCGGAGTGACCGTGCCGCCGCACTCGCTGTGGTCAAGCAGCGCGATCCCCACGGTCGCCAGAGCCGCGATGACCATGCCGATGACCCAGCCGCGTACGGTCCGGAACTTGGTCCACTCGGCGTGCAGCAGCCGCCCGAAGCCGTCGCGGCCGGCCCGGGCGCCGGGGCGCTCCGGCGTGATCGTGGCGGTCATCGCACCCCCTCGGCCCCGAGGGACGCGGCGCGGTACTCGACCGCGTCGCGGGTGAGTTCTAGGTAGGCCTCCTCCAGCGTGGCGCGGTGCGCCGACACCTCGGAGAACGGCACCGCGCTCTGGCCCAGCAGCACCACGACCTGCTCCGCCGCCAGCCCGGACACCGTCAGCGTGCCGGGCCCGGTGACGGCGACGGCAGCCCCCGCGCGCTCCAGCACGGCCGCCGCCTCGGCCCCCGCGGTCGTGCGCAGCATGACCCGGTCCCCCGACGCCGCGGCCAGCAGGTCGCGGGTGCTGGCGTCGGCGATCACCTTGCCCCGGCCGACGATCACCAGGTGGCCGGCGGTGTCCTGCAGTTCGCTCATCAGGTGGCTGGACACCAGCACCGCCCGCCCCCCGGCGGCCAGCGACCGCAGGAAGCCGCGCATCCACATGATTCCCTCGGGGTCCATGCCGTTGAACGGCTCGTCCAGCATCAGCACCGGCGGGTCGCCCAGCATGGCCGCGGCGATCCCCAGCCGCTGCCGCATGCCGAGCGAGTACCCGCCCGCTTTCCGCCGGGCCGCCGTCTGCAGTCCGGCTTGCTCGATCACGGCATCCACGCGGCTGCCGTTCAGGCCCTGAGAATGAGCCAGCCACAGCAGGTGGCTGCGGCCGGTGCGGCCGGGCTGCAGCGCGGACGCGTCCAGCAGCGACCCGACCCGGGTCAGCGGGCGGCTGAGCGCCTGATACCGTCGCCCCCCGACCAGCGCCTGGCCTTCGTCGGGCGCGTCCAGGCCCAGGATCACCCGCATCGTGGTGGACTTCCCGGCACCGTTCGGCCCGACGAACCCGGTCACCTGCCCGGGCGCGACGGTGAACGACATCCCGTCCAGCGCCATGGTCGGCCCGAACCGCTTGCGCAGGCCGGTCACTTCGATCGCCCAGTTGCTCATGTTGTCGTCTTCCCTGGTGGTGGATGGCCTTCGAGATGGTTGTACGCGCCCGGCGGTGTCAGCCTGGTGTCGGCGGCTGACACCGGGCTGACACCGGCGGCCTGGCAAGGTGGGGCCAGGTCACGCCGCAGGAAGGATGGCTGGGAGATCATGAGAGTGCTGGTCGCTGAAGATCACGAGATGCTGGCCGCGGCGATCGGGACCGGGCTGCGCCGGGAGGGGATGGCGGTCGACGTCGTCCTCGACGGCAACGACGCGCTCGAGCATCTGGCCGTCACCCGCTATGACGTCCTGGTGCTGGACCGGGACCTGCCCGGCGCCCACGGCGACGAGATCTGCCGGCGGCTCGCGGCCGGGCGCGCGCAAACCAGGATCTTGATGCTGACGGCGGCCAGCACCGTCGCCGACCGGGTGGACGGCCTGGGGCTCGGCGCCGACGACTACCTGCCCAAGCCGTTCGACTTCCCCGAGCTCACGGCGCGGATCCGGGCGCTGGGCCGCCGGGCCGGCCCGCCGCTGCCCCCGACGCTCCACCGCGGCGACGTGGCCCTCGACCCCGGCCGGCGCGTCGCGTTCCGGGCGGGCCGGCGCCTTGAACTCAGCCCGAAGGAGTTCGCCGTCCTGGAGTGCCTGCTCGCGTCGGGGGACCGGGTGGTCCCGGCCGAGGAACTGCTCGAGCGGGCCTGGGACGAGGCGGCCGACCCGTTCACCACCGCGGTCAAGACCACGATCCGCCGCCTTCGGGCCAAGCTCGGCGACCCCCCGGTCATCCAGACCGTCCGCGAGGGCGGATACCGGATCGGGGAAGCGTGATGCCGCGTTCCCGCACGCTGAGATCAGCGTTCCGCCTGCCCCGCCGGACCCTGCGGACGCGCCTCGCCCTGCTCTACGCCGCCCTGTTCTGCGCCTGCGCCGTCGCCCTGGGCGCGATCGCGACGATCTTCAAGCCCAACTTTCTCGTGCATTCCAGCAGCTCGGCAGATCTGCAGTCCAGCGGCCCGGCCGCGGGCTGCGCGCACGTTGTCACCCCCGCGCATCCGTGCATCGTCGGCGCCACGGCCCACGGCGCGGGCGGCGCCTGGTGGGGCGGCCTGGGCGCTTTCCTCGCGGGCGGCACCTCGGCCCACAACGTGGCCGGCGGGCTGGCCATGCTCGCGATCCTGGTCGTGCTCGCCGCCGGGGTCGGCTGGCTGCTCGCCGGCCGGGTGCTGCGGCCGCTGCGCGGGATCACCGCGTCCGCCCGCGCGATCTCCGCCAGCAACCTGAGCGAACGGCTGAGCCTGGACGGGCCCGACGACGAGTTCCGGGAACTCGGCGAGACCCTCGACGGCCTGTTCGGGCGGCTGGAGGCGTCGTTCGAGTCGCAGCGCCACTTCGTGGCCAACGCCTCGCACGAGCTGCGCACCCCGCTCGCCGCGGAGCGGACCCTGCTCCAGGTGGCCCTCGCCGATCCCGAGGCCAGCGCCGAGACGCTGCGATCGGCCTGCGAGCAGGTGCTGAGCCTGGGCGCTCAGCAGGAACATCTCATCGACGGGCTGCTCACCCTGGCCACCAGTGAACGCGGCGTGGCCCGGCGGGAGCCGGTTGATCTCGCCGAGCTGGCCAGGAAGGTCATCCTGACCCGCCGGGCCGAGGCCGAGGCCCGGGGCATCCGCATCGACGCCACGCTCACCGCGGCTCCGGCCTCGGGCGATCCGAGCCTGCTCGAGAGCCTGGTGGCCAACCTGGTCGACAACGCCCTGCGCCACAACGTCCCCGCAGGCCAGGTCGAGATCTCGACCAGCAAGGCGGGCGGGCACGCGAGCATCCTGGTCGGCAACACCGGACCGGTGGTCCCCCCCGGAGAGGTCGAGCGCCTCTCCCAGCCGTTCCAGCAGCTCGGCAGCGAGCGACTGCGCCGCGGCGACGGGCACGGGCTGGGCCTGGCCATCGTCTCGGCCATCGCCCGGGCCCACAACGCCTCGCTCGCCGCCAGGGCCCGTCCCGGAGGCGGCCTCGACCTCGAGGTCAGCTTCCCCTGACCACGTCCGGATGGGCTACCCGGTGACGGGTATCACCCGGCGGGCTTCAGGCCGATGCGGCGGTACAGCGAGCCGGCGTTCCCGGCGTGCAGGATGCGGGTGAAGTGGCTGTCGAAGTAGCTCGTGAGCCGGGGCGTCCAGGCCACCCGGTGCTTGTTGAGCCCGGACAGCCACACGTACTGGGCGTGGTCGAAGGCGTAGGTCCACACCGCGTCCAGCTTCGGGTACCTGGCGGCGCCGGTCTCGGGATCGCGCCCGTTCGACAGGGCGAAGTTGGTGCCGGTGGAATCGAGCAGCAGCGAGCAGCCCGGCACGTCCGAGGTCAGCCGGTTGACCATGACGGCGAACGACATCTCGTCCGCGAGCAGGCACGCTCCCGGCGGGATCAGCCGCTGCGCCCGCGCGGTCACCGACAGCGGCAGGTGCGCCACCTGGTGGCTCTCCCACTGGTACTGGTAGCCGGCCATGACCACGATCACCAGCGCGGCCAGCCCGGCCGCCCCCCAGCGGAGGGCGAGCGGCGCGGTCCAGCCGCCGCCCGGCTCCGGCCGCGGGTCGGGCAGCAGCGCGGACGCGGTCAGCCCGATGGCCAGGCCGAGGAACGGCGCGAGGAACGCCCCGAAGTGGTAGTGGAACTGGACCGACCACAGGAACGCGCCCACCACCAGGACGCCCGATCCCAGCGCGAACTCCTCGAGCGCGGGGGGCAGGCGCCGGGTGAGCAAGAACGCGAGCCCGAGGCCGCCGAGCACGAAGCCCACGATCGCCACCGCGGCGATCGCGTCGGTGAGATGCGTCGAGCGGCTCAGGTCGGCCAGGCCGGTCATCGCCTGCAGGCGGGGCCAGATCGCGACCCGGGTCGCGCCGGCCCGCCCGCCGATCTGGGCGGTGATCGTCGCCGCGTAGAACTTGCTCGGGGCCAGGGCCGCGAACGGCACGACCGGGATCAGGAAGCCGGCCGCGACCCCGGCCACGTACCGGGCCAGCCGCCGCGGCCAGCGCAGGCACAACACGGCGACGACGATCACCGGGAAGATGGCCCAGGGCTCGACCGCGCCGCCGAACCCGAACGCTACCCCGCCCCAGAAGATCCGCCGCCCGCTGCGCGCCACCTGGTCACGGTCGAACACCGCCAGCGCCCCGATCAGGCAGAACAGCACCAGCCACGGCTCGACCAGCACCGTCTTGGCCGCCTGGATGCTGTCGGGGTAGACCGCGCAGATCCCGCAGGCGATGACGGTGGCGAGCAGGCCCCGGTGGCGCACCAGCAGGCCGACCAGGGTCACGCCCGCCGCCCCGGCCAGCGAGGTCAGGATCCGCCCCACGGCCATGCCCCAGGCGGTGCCGGTCACCTTGCTGAGCAGCGCCGCGGGGAGCATCAGCAACGTGATCCCGGGTGGCTGCACGATCAGGAAGTCGCGGTAGGGCGGCACGCCGTTGAGGAGGCGCACGGCGCTGCCGAAGTACGGGCCGTCGTCGTACTCGTTGACCCCCAGCAGGTAGCCGGGGCGGGACAACTGGTAGAGGCGCAGGGCCAGGGCCAGCAGGGTGGCGGCCGCGATGACCACGGTCACCGGGGTGAGCGCGACGCCGCGCGGCGAGGCGGCCGCGGCCGCGGAGTCCCCGCGCGGCTCGCCCGAGCCCGGGCTCGCGATCGCCGGCCTGGGAGTCGTTCCGCTCACACCTAGCTACTTTCGACAGGCCGCTCGGCCACCGAGACGGGATATGACGGGACGTGGCACCTGACGGCCCAGCCCCGGCACCCCGGAATGCTACCTGGTCACGTCGCCCAGGGAGGGTGGTGGGCAATAACAGGGCAATGCCGAGGAGCGCGTCGATCGTGTCGCGGACGAGCCCGGCATCCGAGGAGCCGGGACGGGCGAGGGCCCCGTCCGCCCACTGGTCGATCACGGCCAGGGCGCCCGGGGCGTCGAGATCGTCGGCGAGCCGTTCCCGGACCGCGGCGAGCACGCTGCGCGCCGGCAGGGCCGCGCCAGGCCCGGCCGCCCCGGGCCGCGGGACGGACGCCGCCACCAGGGCGGCCCGCCAGCGGCCGAGGCGGGCCTGCGCGGCCGCCAGCCCGGCGTCGGTCCAGTCCCAGTCCTGGCGGTAGTGATGAGCGAGGATCGCGAGCCTGATCGCCATCGGGTCGGCGCCCCCCGCCAGCAGCGCGGACACGAACACGAGGTTGCCCCGCGACTTGGACATCTTCTCCCCGTCCAGCCGCACCATCCCCGCGTGCGCGAACCGGCGCGCGAAGACCGGGCCGTCGGGCCGACCGCGCCGCCGAACGCCGCCCGCGCGTGCGAGGCGCTCATCTCGTGGTGCGGGAAGGCCAGGTCGGTACCGCCGGCCTGGATGTCGAAGGTGGCGCCCAGGTACTCGGTCGCGATCGCCGCGCACTCGACGTGCCAGCCCGGCCGGCCGCGGCCCAGGGGGGACGGCCACGCGGGCTCGCCCGGCCGCGCGGCCAGCCAGACCAGGGGATCCAGGGGGTCCTTCTTCCCCGGCCGGCCCGGGTCGCCGCCGTTCTCGGCGAACAAGTTGATCATCGTGGCGGAATCGAGCCCGGTCACGGTCCCGAACTCCGGATCGGCCGACCGGGCCAGGTAGACGTCCCCGTCCAGGTCGTAGAGCGCGCCGTGCTCGCCGAGCCGCCCGGTGAGCCGTTCGATGACCGGCAGCGCCTCGACCGCCCCGACGTAGTGCTCGGGCGGAAGCACCCGCAGCGCCTCCATGTCGCCGCGGAACAGCGCGATCTCGCGGTCGGCCAGTTCCCGCCAGTCCTCGCCGTCCCGGTCCGCGCGCTCGAGCAACGGGTCGTCCACGTCCGTGACGTTCTGCACGTAGCTGACCTCGTGCCCGGCGTCACGCCAGGCCCGTACCAGCAGGTCCCAGGCGATGAACGTGGCCGCGTGGCCGATGTGCGTGGCGTCATACGGCGTGATCCCGCAGGCGTACAGCGACGCGGCCGGGCCGGCCGCCGCCACCGTGAGCCCACCGCCGGCCCGGTCGGCAATTTTGATCTCCGGACCACGTCCGGGCAGGTCGGGAACGCTCGGGCCGCGCCAGGAATCCATAGCCGCCAGGCTATCGCTGCTCAGCGGCCGCACGTCAGCGCAGGCCCGGGCACGGTGTCAGCCGGGGCGACGACCCGTTAGGAATGATCGGCGGCCTGTTCGAACGCGTACGCGAGCGCGAGGAGCCTGGGTTCGCTCCAGGCTGGCCCGGCGAGCGTCAGCCCGACCGGGAGGCCAGCCACACGACCAGCCGGAACGGAAACCGACGGGTACCCGCAGACCGCGGCCGGCGCGGCCGTGGAGAACCCCGGGTAGTCGCCGAGTACGTGGTCGGTCAGCCAGGCGGGACCGCCGCTCAGGGAGACGACGGCGTCCAGGCGGCCGCCGGCGAGCGCTCCGTCCAGCGCGGCGTGCGCCAGCCGGCTCGCCTCGCCCCGGGCGGCCAGGTAGTCCCGGTCACCGAGGTCGCCGCTGGTGGCCTCGGCTCGCTCGAATAGTTCCTGGCCGAAGTGGACGAGCACGCGGCTGGCGTTCTGGATGTTGAAGTCGATCAGCCCGGCCAGCGTCATCGGGTGCTCGCCGGGGAGCGCGGCGAGGTAGGCGTTCAGGTCGTGCTTGAACTCGTGCACTATCGCGGCGAGTTCGGGCTCCTCCATCTGCTCGAGGCCGGGCAGCGGCACCGGGTCGATGACCTCGGCGCCGCAGGCGCGCAACCGCCCGACCGCCGCGTCGAGCAGGGCGGCCGCGCCCGGGATCGCGGCCTTCGAGACGTCGCGCCAGACGCCGAGCCGCGCGCCGTCCAGCGCGCCCCGGTCCAGGAACGCCGGGTAGTCGGCGATGCCGTCCGCGGCCTGCGCGGTCGCCGGGTCGGCCGGATCCGGCCCCGCCATCGCGGCCAGCAGCGCCGCGGCGTCGGCGACGCAGCACGTCATCGGGCCCGCGGTGTCCTGGGCCGCCGAGATCGGCACGATCCCGCCCCGGCTGATCAGGCCCAGCGTGGGCTTGAGGCCGACCACGCCGCAGGCGCTGGACGGCGACAGGATCGAGCCGTCGGTCTCGGTTCCGATCGCCACCGGGGCCAGTCCGGCCGCGACCGCGGCCGCGGAGCCGGAACTCGAGCCTGACGGGTTGCGCCCGGCGCCGTGCGGGTTCGCCGTCTGGCCGCCGAGCGTGCTCCAGCCGCTGCTGGAGTGGGTCGAGCGGATGTTCGCCCACTCGGAAAGGTTCGCCTTGCCGAGGATCACGGCCCCGGCCGCGCGCAGCCGGGCGACCAGGAACGCGTCCGAGGCCTCCGCGCCGAGCAGCGCGGGCGAGCCTGCCGTCGCGGCCAGGCCCTGGGCGGCGATGTTGTCCTTGACCAGCACCGGGATGCCCTCGAGCGGGCCGCGCGGCGCTCCGCTGGCGCGGGCCAGGTCGCTGGCGGCGGCCTCGGCCGCCGCCTCGGGGCTGACCGCGATGACCGCGTGCAGGTCCGGGTTGAGCCGCTCGATCCGGGCCAGGTAGAACGCGGTCAGGCCGGCCGACGTCAGCGATCCGGCCGACATGGCCTGCTGGAGCGAGGCCACCGTGGCGCCGAGCACCTCGATCCCGGTGCCGCCGATGGTCTCGGTCAAGGACTCTTCTCTGATCATGGTGGCAGGTTAGTGGGACGGCGGCCGGTGGACCAGAGCCGCCGGCCGGGCCTGGGCCGGGCTCCGCGCGGCCGGGCCGGCCGCGGGTCTGGAACACTCGCGGGTGTGAGCATGCGCATCGGCCGCCTCGACGCGGTACCTGCCCTCGCCCGGCCCGACCTGCTCGCCCCGGCCGTGGCCGAGGCCGCCTGCGCCGGCGCCGCGCCGGGCCGCGCAGGCCGCCGTTAGGGGATCCAGGACACCCGGCCGGCCAGCACCGCGTACCCGACGAACGTGACCGCGTCGATGAACGTGTGCGCGATGATCAGCGGGGTGACCCGCCCCCACCGCCGGTACAGCACGCCGAAGATCACGCCCATCACCGCGTTCCCGATGAACGCGCCGAAGCCCTGGTACAGGTGGTACGAGCCGCGCAGGACCGCGCTGAACGCGATCGCCTTCCACGGCGTCCAGCCGAGCTGGTCCAGCCTGCGCAGCAGGTAGCCGATGACCAGGACCTCCTCGAGAATCCCGTCATGCGCCGCGGACAGGATCAGGACGGGTATCCGCCACCAGACCGCGGGCAGCGACTCGGGCACCACGGTCGCGCTCAGCCCGAGGTGGAACGCGGCCAGGTACAGCCCCAGGCCCGCTCCGCCGATCACCGCGGCCAGCACCGCGCCGCGGGCGATGTCCCGGCCCGGCTGGCTCGCGTCCAGGCCCATGTCCGCCGGTCCCTCCCCGGACCGGGCCATCAGGTAGAACACCAGCACGACCGGCATGAGCGCCTCGGCGATGCCGACCAGTTGCAGGACGAGGTCCAGCCAGTTGTTGACCGCCAGCGGCCCCACCAGGAGCGCTTGCTGGCTGCTCAGGGACTGCCGGGCGAGCAGCTTCCCGACGAGGTCGAGCAAGGCGTTGACCCCGCTGGCCCCGAGCGATATCGCAAAGACCGTGAAAAGCTCCCATCGGAGCAGCCGGTCCGGCGGCAGGCGTAGGCTAGTCTCCTCCCTGAGTGCCACCTGAGGACTCTAGCCGGTGCGGCGGGGGCCTACGGTCGGTGACCAGCCCCGGTCATTGGGGCCAGCCGAGCACCCGCCGAGGACCGGCGAATCCAGACTCTGGGGAAATGTGGACACAAGCGAGCCGACCAGGACCGGGCCGGCCCAGGCCACGGCGGACCCGGCCGCCGCGCCGGGGGGCCGGGCGCCGGGCCGACCGGACCGAACTGGCCGGCCGGGGTGGCGGGGCCTCGCTTCCCGCCCGGCCGCGCGGCACCTGGGACTGCTCGCCGTGTACCTGGCCGCCGGGGTCGCGCTGACCTGGCCGAATGCCACGTACCTGACCGGGAACAGCCTGCCGGCCGTACGGGACATCGCCGGCTACGTGTGGGACCTGTGGTGGACCGCGCACCAGATCATCCACCTGGGCAACCCGTTCTTCACCAGCCACATGGCGGCCCCGGCCGGCACCCAGCTCGGCTTCGACACCACCATGCCGCTGGCCGGCCTGATCATGACCCCGGTGACCCTGGCCTTCGGCCCGACCACCTCGTACAGCCTGCTGACCCTCGTCCTGCCGGGCCTGGCCTGTTACGTGATGTTCCGGGCGGCCCGGCTGTGGCTGGCCGCCCCGGGCGCGGTCGCGGCCGGGGCGCTGTTCGGCCTGTCCTCGATGCTGGCCTGGCAGGACTGGTACCACCTGAACATCGCCCTCGGCACGCTGTTCCTGCCGATGACCCTGGAGGCCGCGGTCCGGCTGCGCCGGGGGATCGGCGCACCGGCGACGCCGGGGCCAGCCGGGGGCACCCGCCGCCCGGGCCTGCGCCAGGGCGTGATCCTGGGCCTGGTGCTGGGCGCCAGCATCCTGGTCAACCAGGAGTCGGCGGTGATGGCCGTGCTGCTGGCCGCCGCCGTGCTGGTGCCCTGGCTGGTGCGCCGCCCCGGCCGCCCCGGCGCGCTGACGGCGCTGGCCGCCGGCGCCGCCGTGGCCGTCGTGGTGGCCAGCCCGCAGCTCATCGCCATGGCCCAGCAGGCCATCGCGGGCGGCGCGACCGTCAGCGCGGCCAGGCTCGCCAGCAACTACGGGGCCTACGGCGCCGGGCTCCCCGGCCTGTTCGCGCCCTCTCCCCAGCTCGACCACCTCGGGCTGCACACCCTGGCGTCGGCCTACCGGTACCGTGTCCCCGCCGAGGCGGTGGCCACGTTCGGCGCGGTGCTCAGCGCTCTGGCGCTGTGCGGCCTGGTCGTCATGTGGCGGCGCCGCGCCGGCCGCTGGCTGGGCCTGCTGTGGCTGGGCGGCGCCGCGCTGGCGCTCGGGTCCACGCTGGTGATCGGGAGCCGGGCGTACGTGCCGCTGGCCACGACCTGGAACGGCGCGCGGGTATCCATGCTCATGCCGTACACCTGGCTGGTCCACGTGCCAGGGCTGTCCGCGCTGCGCGAGGCCGACCGGCTGGCCCTGCTCGGGCTGGTCGGCGCCGCGGTGCTGGCCGGCGGCGCGGTGGACTGGCTCATCGCCCGCCGGCGGGCCCGCCCGCTGATCGCCGTGGTGGCCGCGCTGGCGATCATCGAGGCGGGCTGGACCGCGCCCCCCGAGTTCCGCGGGCTGATGCCCACCGCCGCCGCCTTGCGGGCCGTGGACCGGCCCATCGCCGCCGACCATTCGGACTCGATCGTCCTGGACGTCCCGTTCGGGCTGCGCGGCGGGCTTCCGCTGTACGGGTCGTCGTTCGCCAAGTCGGCGCTCCTGCTGGCCACCGCCGACGGCCACCCGCGGGCGATTTCCTACACCTCGTGGGTGCCGCGCGCGACCACCAGGTTCTTCCGGCGGCACCCGTTCTACGTCGGCCTGGTCGCGGTCCAGAACGGGAACCAGGTGTCACCGGCCGAAGTCGCCGCGGCGCGCCGCGATGTGCGCGGCATGAACATCGGCTGGGTGCTGGACTGGGGCGGCCTGAACGGTCAGCAGGTCGTCCAGTACCTGAAGGACACCGGTTTCGTGTTCGACTACCGGGCCGATCACGTCTCGGTGTACCGGCCGGCCGGGAAATAGCCGCTATTCGGCCGGGTCGTCGTCTTCCTTGACCCGCGCGACCGCCACCACCGACTGCCCGAAGGGCGGGCGATCGCCGATGGCGCGCTCGAGCCACCGCACCATGGGCACCACCAGGCGATCGTAGAAGGACATCGTCCCGCCCGTGGACGGCTGCCTCTTCAGCAGGCTGGTGAACGCGTAGTAACACACCAGCCCCAGTGAGTTCGCGTAACGGACCGAGACGACCTCGAGCCCGGCGTCGGTCAGCGCCCGGCGCATCGAGCGCCTGGTGTAGCGGCGCACGTGCCCGGTGGCCACGTCGACGGGGCTCATCGCGAACGGGAACGCCGGGCACACCAGGACGACGTAGCCCTCGGGCCGGACCAGCCTGGCCATGCTGCGCAAGGCCCCGACGTGGTCGTCGATGTGCTCGAGCACGTTGTAGGAGACCAGGCACGAGTGGTCGCCGCGCTCCTCGGCCGGCAGCAGGAGCTGGCGGACCGTGACGCTGGGGTACACGGCCATGTGCTTTTTCAGTTCCGTGAACAGAGCGGGATCCGCCTCGGTCGCCGTGTACTTCTCGACCGCGGGAATCCATTCCAGCGCGTAGTCGCCGAGCCCGCTGCCGATCTCGATCGGATGCTCGCCCAAGAACGGCTTGGCAAAGCCCGCGAACCACTTACGGTGATTCCGGCACTCGGCCAGTGCGACGAGGACGTCGCACTGGATCTGGCGGTCGCCGCGGATCTGATCCACGTCGCACCTGGTCGCGTCCTCGGAACGCGCTGTCTCCACTCGACTCAACCTCTCGCCGCGGACGTCACGTGAACCCGGCAATGAAACCACAAAACCTCAGCTACGCGTGGCCTAAACCGCGCCGCAGGTCCCTGCGCAGGCCAAGCGAAACATCCCCGCATGTCCGCATGTCCGGATTCTTCCCGGTGGGCAGGCGGCCATACCTGGCTCGGGTGATCATACCCGTGCCCGGTAACGAGCATGGCCATGCCGGGCAACTCGGTTCATTGTGCCGGCCCGGGCGGCGCGACCCCCGGCCAGGGCCGGCCATCGCGGCCGGCCTCGGGTCCGTTACCGCCGGGTTCCCGGGTCCACGTACACTGCGTCCGGGCCGCCGCCACACTGGTGGTAAAGCGTTAAGGAGCACCCGATGTACCAGCCGTACCCGACCTCGGGACAGACGCCCGAACCGCAGCGGCCGCCCATGCCCGCTTCCGTCCTGACCGCGGTCCGGCTCATGTACGCCGGCGCGGCCCTGAGCTTCATCGAGCTTGTCGTGGGCCTGACCACCATCGCCAGCGTGAAGGCCGCCATCAAGAAGGCGTACCCGCACTACACCGCCAGCCAGGTGCACTCGCTGGAGGTGGCGAGCATCGGCATCGGCGTGCTGGTCGGGATCATCTCGATCGGCCTGTGGCTGTGGATGGCCCGGGCCAGCGCGGCCGGCCGCAACTACGCCCGGATCACCGGGACCGTGTTCTTCGGCCTGAACACCCTGTTCCTGCTGCTGTCGCTGCTGCGTCCGCACGCCAGCCTGGGCCTGGTGTTCAACGTGCTGGTCTGGCTGGTCGGCCTCGGCGCGGTGATCATGTTCTGGCGCAGCGAGTCGGCGCCGTACTTCAGCCAGGCTCGGCCGTAAGCCGGACCAGCCGCGTCCACGCCAGTTCCGCGCCCGAGGCCAGGCAGCCGTCCACCACGGCGTCGGTGCCCAGCGCGCTGACGCGCACCTCGGGCAGCACCGGCGCCAGCCCGCGAAGCTCGGCCGTCACCGCGGCGGCGAACCCGGGAGCCTGCCCGATGCCGCCCCCGAGGACGACAAGCTCCGGGTCGACCACGGTCACCACGGCGCTGATCGCCTTGGCCACCAGCCGCGCCTCTCCGGCCACGACCGCCGCGGCCCGCTCGTCGCCCCGGGCCGCAGCCTCGAAGACGCGCAGCGCCGACACCGGCCCGCGCATGCCAGCTCGCCGCGCGGCGCGGACCACGGCCGGCGCAGAGCCCGCGGCCTCGAGCGTGCCCCGCCGGCGCGCGTCCTGTTCGTCCGTCCCCTGACCCTCCGAGATCGGCATGTACGCGATCTCGCCGGCCACGCCGTGAGCCCCGCGGTGCAGCCTGCCGTCGAGTACCAGGCCCAGCCCGATGCCGGTGCCGATCCAGACGAACGCGAAGCTCGCGAACTCCCGGCCGTGCCCGTGCGCCCGCTCGGCCAGCGCCGCGGCGTCCACGTCGTTCTCGAGGACCAGATCGGGCCCGAACGCCTCCCGCAGGCCGGTCAGGACCGCCGGGCGGCTCAGCCCCGCCAGCCCGCCGGTCAGCGCCATCGCGCCGCGCCGCGGATCGTAGACCCCCGGGCTGCCGATCACGGTCTGCGTGATGGCGTCGCGGCTGACCCCGGCGTCCGCGCACAGCGTGTCGGCCAGGCGGATCAGCTCGGCCACCCGCCCGCGTACGCTCGAGGCCCTGGTCCTGGCCGAGTGCTTCGCGCGGATCTCGCCGGTCAGGTCGGCGAGCGCGCCGCGCAGGTAGACGTGCCCGATGTCCAGCCCGAGCACGAACCCCGCATCCGGCCTGATCTCGTACAGCCGGGCTGAACGCCCGGGCACGCCCGTGCGCTGCCCGGCGATCCTGACCAGGCCCGAGCGCTCCACGTTGGCCAGCGCCTGCGAGACCGTGGGCTTGGAGAGCCCGGAGATGCGCGCGAGGTCGGCCCGCGAGCACGGCCCGCGCTGGCGGATGTGGCTGAGCAGCAACTGCTCGTTCAGGGCCCGGATGAGCTGCGG
This sequence comes from uncultured Actinomycetota bacterium, assembly GCA_963842355.1. Taxonomy (GTDB): domain Bacteria; phylum Actinomycetota; class Actinomycetes; order Streptosporangiales; family Streptosporangiaceae; genus JASHPR01. Next base: position 100,329 of record CAWJGC010000001.1, read on the forward strand.
CCGGGCCGCCTGGCCGACGGCGGCCGGCCCGCCTGCCAGCTCGGCGTCGACGGGCTCGAAGCCGGCCGGCTCGGCGACCTGGTCAACCTGGACGGCACCAGATGAGGTACTGGTCACGGCCACCTCCTTCGCTATCATCGGGCGGCCGCCTGACGGGCGCCAGTTCATATCCCGGTACCGATCCAGCCCGGGAGCCCGGGTTGCCCGGCCTACCGCAGGTAGGCAAGGTGCTTACCATGCGCGTCGCGGTACTCGGCGATCAGCTCCCGGGCCGCGGTGATGCCGGGCACCAGGGGGTGCTGGGCCAGCGCCACCCCGGCCAGGCCGGCGTCACCGGTCATCGCGGCCTGGACCACGCCCCGCTCGTATTCCTTGACCTGCTCGACCAGAGCCCGGCCGGATCGCGGCAGGCCGGTCACCGGGAGCGGTGACACGCCGTCGGCGGCCACCCGCGCCGGCACCTCCACGATGTCGTCCGGGTCGAGGAAATCCAGACTGAGCGGGGGGGTGCGGTGAGGCGGCGCAGCCGGCGCCGGCCGCGACGGCCGGCCGGAGGTCGGCCCGAGTGGATGGCGCGCGGGGGGGTCCTGGGGGGTCGTCCCCCCCGGGCTAGCACTGCCGTTGCGGGTGTTGACGATCAGCTCCCGCGGGCCGCGCCCGGACAGGCCGTCGATGACCTGCAGCGCCAGGCCCTCGTACCCGCCCACCTGCGCGGCCGCCAGGCCGGGCGGGCGCAGCGCGGCCCGGCGGGCGCGCGCCTCGCCCTGGCCGCTGTCGCCCCTCGTGTCGGTCCGCATGTACGTGTCGCGGCGCACGCCCAGCAGCGTGTCGTAGGCCGACCAGGCGGCGTCCACGCCGCCGTCGGCGAACGCCCTGGTCAGGCTCGCGAACAGCTCGGCGTTCAGGCGTAGCACGTCCTGGCCCCGGCTGGCGCCGGCCCGGGCGACCTCGTCCAGGTAGCGTCGGCCGTCATAGAAGTAGTAGACGTACTCGGTCGGTATCGCGCCGGCCCGGCGTACCATCGCGGGGTCGAAGGCCGCGAACCGGTGATCGAAGTCCCGCAGTTCCCCGAACCTGGCCAGCAGGTCGCCGATCCGCTCCTGGCCGTCCGTCTGCAGCGAGCAGACCCAGCCGAGATGGTTCAGCCCGCCGTACGAGGCGCGGACGCCGCCGCCGTCCGCGCCCAGGAACGCGGCCAGCCGCTGGACCGTGCCGCCGGGGGTGTCGCAGACGCCGACGGCCCGCACCTTGCCCTGGGCGAAGATGGCCTGCGTGATCAGGCCGGCCGGGTTCGTGAAGTTGATCAGGACCGCACCGGGCGCGCAGCGGCTGAGCTGATCGCAGTACGACAGCACCACCGGGATCGTGCGCAGCGCCATCGCGCAGCCCCCGGGCCCGGTCGTCTCCTGCCCGACGACGCCCCGGCGCAGCGCGACCTCCTCGTCGATCACCCGGCCGCGGTCACCGCCGACGCGGATCGCGGAGAACACGTAGTCGGCCCCGGTGAACGCCTCGGCGGCGTCGGGCGTGATCGTGACCACGTCCGGATGGCCGAGGGCGGCCGCGACCTCCGCGGCCAGCCGGCAGATCGTGTCCCGCCGCCCGGCGTCGGGCTCGAACAGGCAGATCTCGGTGAAGGTATCGGCCCGGCTGGCCAGCACCGCCCGGACGAACGCGGGCATCCGGACGCCGCCGCCGCCGAGGATCGCAAGCTTCACGGGTCAGTCTCCCTTTCCGGTGTCCTCGCTGTATCGCTGGCTCCCCGGCGGGTGGCCACCTGGTCGATGAACCGGGCGCCGAGCGTCTGCCCGGCCGTGCTGATGCCCGCCACCTCGACCTCGCCGACGGCGCCCAGCCGGCCCACCGCCTCGGAGCCCGCGGCGTTGGCCGCCACCACCGCATCGGCGAGCGGGGCCCCGCGCAGCAGCGCGGCGATCATCGCTCCGGCAAAGGCGTCGCCCGCTCCGGTCAGATCGCGGACCGTGACCTGGCGGACGCCCTCGGTGACCTCGGTGATCCGGTCGCGGTTCACGACCACGGCGCCGGCCGCGCCGCGCTTCACCACCAGCGGCGTGCCCCACGCGGCCGCGGCCGACAGGGCGTCGTCCAGGGCATCGGTACCGGTCAGGCGCAGTAGCTCGTCCTGGTTGGGGACGAAGACGTCGGCCCGCCTGACGCAGTCGATGACCAGGTCCCGGGGGTGCTCGTCGCCCAGCGAGACGTCGAGCGCGATCTTGGCACCGAGCTCACGGGCCTCGCGCAGGAAGGCGGGCACGCCCGGTCGCGCGTGCAGGTAGCACCATCGGGGCCGGGTGCGGCGCAGCACGTCACGCCAGCGGTCGATCTCCGGCTGCCCGCGCCTGGCCTGCACCGGGACATTGGTCACGAAGGCGCGGTCGCCCTGGAAGTTCAGCACCACCGTGATCCCGGCCGACCGGCAGTGCACCCGCGCCGACGGGGACAGGTCCACGCCCACCCGGGCGCAGTGCTCGATCACGACGCGGGAGCCGAGATCGTCGCCCAGGACCGTGCACAGGCCGGCCCGCGCGCCCGCTCGCGCGGCCGCGCTGGCGCTGCTGACCGCCCCGCCACAGGAGACCGCGAACTCATCGGTGAACACTTCCTCGCCGGGCCGGGGAAGCTCCGGCACGTGCCCGAAGACCAACTCAAGGAAGACCGAGCCGAACGAGATCATGTCCAAGCTAGTCCTCCGCCCTGGTCGGCTCTCCAGATCCATCCTGCGCAACGCCGGTCACAGTTCGGCCACGGGCCTGTGCCTCCCAGAATAGTTAGGATACTGTCCTAACTATCGTTTTAGCAGGTCAACGCGGCATCTCGGTGAACTGGCGGGTGATCGTGACAGCTCCCCCGGTCGTGCTCGGACTGGACTACGGCGGCACGAAGATCGCTGCCGCAGTTTGTGACCTGGCCGGGAACCAGCTCGCATCGACCACGGTGGGCAGCGACGGCGCGCTCGGGGCGCAGGCCAGCTTCGGCCGCGGGATCGCGGTCAGCCGCGACCTGCTGAGCGTGACGGCACCGGGCAGCGAACTCGTGGCCGTGGGCGTGTCCACGTTCGGGATCCCGTTCGAGGACCGGGTCGAGCTGGCCCCGGCCATCGACGGCTGGGACAAGCTGGCCATGGGCCGCCAGCTCCGCGCCGCGTTCGCCGGGGCGCAGATCCGGATGGCCAACGACGCGAAGGCGGCCGCTCACGCCGAGGTCCGCTGGGGGGTGCTGGCCGGGTGCGACCCCGCCGCCTACCTGAACCTGGGCACCGGGCTGGCCGCCGCCATCGTGGTCGGCGGTCAGGTCGTGAGCGGGGTCAACGGCGCCGCCGGCGAGATCGGCTACAACCTGCGCTCGGTCGCGGACGTCGGCCTGCCGCTCGCCCAGCGGGCGCTGCTCGAGCACATGGTCAGCGGCCAGGCCCTGGCCGAGCGGGCGGCCGGCAGCGCAGGGGGCAGAGGTCGGGGGCACGGGGAGGCGGGTGGGGGGCGGGGCGGCCCGCCCGGCCAGCAGATCACCGCCGCTGACGTCTTCGCCGCCGGGGCCACGGACGGCGAACTCGACGGCCTGATCGACGACTTCGCCGGCGAACTCGCCTTCCACCTGGTCAACCTCGCGATCCTGGTGAACCCGGCGCGGATCGCGGTCGGCGGCGGCATCGTCCGCTCCTGGGCGCGGATCAGGCCGCCGCTGCAGCGTGCGCTGCAGGCCGGGACCCCGTTCCCGCCCGAACTCGTGGTCGCGCACTTCCCGTACGACGCGCCGCTGCTCGGCGCCGTGGCGATGGCCGTGGACGCGGCGCAGGGCTGGGCCGAGCCGGGCCTGCCTCAGGACGCCATCAACACCGGCACGCTGTCATGACACGACACTCAGGGCCATCAGCGCGCCACCTGGGCGCCGTCTGGGTGCCATCCGGCCGACGGGAATCCATCGGCCATCCGTACACCGCTCCTGCGCCTCCGGTCGGCCAGAGGTGGCCCGCTCCGGGTGCACAGAACACTCCTCGGAGGGCTAAGCAATGAGACGCCTCAAGGCAGTCGCGGTCCTGATCGCGGCGGGCGCGCTGGCGGCCGCCTGCGGGACCAGCTCATCACCACCGTCGTCGTCATCGGGCCCCGGCGGCGTGCTGACCATCGACAACGAGAGCGGCGGGACCTGGACCTGCGACTTCAACCCGTTCAACCTTTCGTACATCAGCTTCTCGCTCGGCAACGTGTACGAGCCGCTGGTGTTCGTCAACACGCTGCAGAGCGGCCAGGCGACTCCCTGGCTGGCCACCAGCTGGACCTGGGGCAACGGCAACAAGGAACTCACCTTCACCATCCGGAAGGGGGTCAAGTTCTCCAACGGCAACCCGATGACCGCCGCCGACGTGGTCTTCACCTTCAACCTGCTGAAGAAGTTCAAGACCCTCGACGTCAACTCCGTCTGGTCGGTGCTGTCCAGCGTCACCCAGCAGGGGTCCGACCAGGTGGTCATGACGTTCAAGACCGCAGCCGTGCCGTACTTCTACTACATCGCCGACCAGATCGCGATCGTCGACCAGGCCGTCTGGTCCAAGATCGCCAATCCGGTGAACTACCCGGACAAGAACCCGGTCGGCACCGGGGCGTTCGAGGTGAGCAGCAAGACCTGCACCCCGCAGAACATCAAGTACACGGCCAACCCGCACTACTGGCAGCCGGGCCTGCCGAAGGTCGGCACGGTCAACTACCCGGCGTTCCTGACCAACGACACCGCCAACACCTACCTGGCCAACGGCCAGGCGCAGTGGGGCAGCCAGTTCATCCCGAGCATCCAGAAGTTCTACCTGTCCCGGAGCCCGAACTACCATTACTGGTTCCCGCCGGTCGCGAACGTCAGCCTGTTCGTCAACCTGACCAACCCGCTCCTCAAGAACCTGGCCGTGCGGCAGGCCATTGCCTACGGGATCGACCGGCAGAAGGCCTCGACGATCGGCGAGTACGGCTACGAGCCGCCCTCCAACCAGGCCGGGATCGTCACCCCGACGTTCTCCAGCTGGCTGGACGCCTCGCAGGCGGCCGCGTACGGCAGCAACTACGCCTACAACCCGGCGAAGGCGATCTCCATCCTGGAGAAGGCGGGCTTCAAGCGCGGCTCGAACGGCATCTTCCAGAGCCCGTCCGGCCAGCCGCTGTCCTTCAATGTCGTCAACAACGGCGGGTTCTCCGACTGGGTGGCCGCGATGCAGACCATCCAGCAGAGCCTCAAGGGCGTCGGGATCCAGATCACGCCGGAGAACGTGGCCTACTCCACCTGGCAGTCGGATATCTACACGGGCAAGTTCGATCTCGGTTACTACGCGGAGACCGGCGGGCCTTCTCCGTATTACGAGCTGCGGCAGTGGCTGTACTCGGCCAACTCCGCGCCGATCGGGACGGCTGCGGGATCCAACTTCGAGCGGTACAGCAACCCGGCCACCGACGCGCTGATCAACCAGTACGCCACCACCACCAGCGCCGCGACGCAGCACTCGATCATCGACCAGCTGCAGAAGGTGATGCTGCAGGACGTCCCCGTGATCCCGGTCACCGAGCAGGTCGACTGGTTCCAGTACGACACGGGCAGCTTCACCGGCTGGCCCACCCCGGGCGACCCGTACGCGCAGCCCGCCGCCTACGACTACCCGGACTGGGGCCAGCTCATGCTGCACCTGGCGCCGGTGAAGTAACCGCGCAGGCACAGGTGGGCACCCGCGCCCGGCGCGGGTGCCCACCTCGGGCCGTTGGTCTCTTGCGGGGCCGCCGCCCGGTAAGCGAGCGTAGGGAGGCGACCCGATGAGCACCACGAACGGGACAAGCGGGAGGCACCGGGTATGAGGTTCGTGCTGCGCCGCCTGGGCTTTTTCGTGCTGACGTTGTGGGCGGCGCTCACGCTGAACTTCTTCCTGCCGCGCATGATGCCGGGTAACCCGGCCCTCGCGGTGATCGGGAACCACCGGGGCTCGCTCAGCCCCGAGGCGCTCAAGGTGATCGAGGCGCAGTTCGGCATCGGGCACCAGAACATCGCGTCGCAGTACGTCAGCTACCTCGGCGACGTGGCCACCGGCAAGTTCGGTACCTCGCTGACCACCCAGCCGGGGACATCGGTCGGCCGGATCGTGCTCGACGCGGTCCCGTGGACCCTGGGCCTGGTGGGGCTCACCACGGTCCTGGCGTTCGTGCTGGGTACCGGGATCGGCATCGTCAGCGCCTGGCGGCGCGGGGCCGGCTGGACAGCGTCATGCCGCCGGTATTCGTGATCATGACGGTGATCCCGTACTTCTGGATCGGCCTCATCCTGATCCTGGTGTTCGGCGTGAAGCTGCACTGGCTGCCGTACTTCTTCACCTACGACATCACGCTCACGCCCGGGTTCAACCTGACGTTCATCGGCAACGTCCTCGAGCACGCGATCCTGCCCGCGTTCACGCTGCTGATCACCACGATCGGCACCTGGATCCTCACCATGCGCAACACCATGATCACCACGCTGGCCGAGGACTACGTGCGGATGGCCCGGGCCAAGGGCCTGCCCGGCTGGCGCATCATGCTCGACTACGCGGCGCGCAACGCGATCCTGCCGAACCTCACCGGGTTCGCCATGTCGCTGGGGTTCGTGGTGGGCGGTGCGATCCTGATCGAGGAGGTCTTCAACTACGAGGGCGTCGGCTACCTCCTGCTGCAGGCCGTCAACAACAACGACTACCCGCTGGAGCAGGCGCTGTTCCTGCTCATCACCGCCGCGGTGCTGGTCGCGATCCTGCTCTCGGACATCGCGACCGCGATATTCGACCCGCGCACCAGGGGGGCGAGGTAGCCGTGGCGACCCTCGCGCCGGGCGCGGCCGGCGAACCCGGGCTGCCGAGCAGTCCCGCCCCGGTGCCAGCGGGCGGGCTGCCGAGTCCGGCCGGCGGGGCAGCGGGCGCCCGCTCGCTGCGCCGGATGGCCCGGGCCGTGCGGTCCAACCGCAAGGCCACGGTCGGCACCGCGCTGCTGGTCTTGTTCTGCCTGATCGGGCTGTTCCCCGGCGTCATCGCGCACGACGATCCCAGCGCCGAGATCTACGGGCGCAGCCTCGGCCCGTCGGCGCAGCACCTGCTGGGCACGACCGCCTTCGGTCAGGACATGTTCGCCCAGGTGATCTACGGCGCGCGGCCGGTGCTGCTGATCGCGTTCGGGGTCGGCGCCGGCGCCACCATCATCGCGATGCTGATCGGCGTCGCCGCCGCCTACCTCGGCGGGACCTGGGACGGCGTGCTCAACCTGATCACCGACGTGCTGCTGGTCATCCCGGCCTTCCCGCTGCTGATCGTGATCGCCAGCTACCTGCACGGGGCCTCCACGGGCGTGCTGATCGCGGTCGTCACCCTCGTCTCGTGGTCCTACACCGCGCGGCAGCTTCGCGCCCAGGCGCTGTCGCTGCGCAACCGGGACTTCCTCGAGGCGGCCCGGGTCCGCGGAGAGCGCTCCGTGTACATCATCGTGGTCGAGATCATCCCCACGATGACCTCGCTGCTCGTGGCCGCCTTCCTGACCAACGCGCTGTACGCGGTGCTGTTCTCCTCCAGCCTGCAGTTCATCGGGCTCGGCGACCCGAACACGGTGAGCTGGGGCACCATGCTCTACTGGGCCGAGAACAACGAGGCGTTCCAGACCGGCCAGGCCCTGTGGATCATCGTGCCCGGCCTGTGCATCGTGGCCCTGGGCACGGCGTTCGCCCTGCTCAACTACGCGTTCGACGAGATCGGCAACCCGGCGCTCCGGCCGGTCCGCAGCATCAGGGGGGGCCGTGGCCAGCGGTCCAGGTAACGACGTCCTCGCCGACCTGCCGGCCGGGGCGACCGCGGGCGCGGTGCTGCAGGTCCGGGACCTGTCCGTCGAGTACGCGGTGGAGCGCGGCACCGTGCTCGCGGTGGACAAGGTCAGCTTCGACCTGGACGCGGGCGAGTTCATCGGCATCGTCGGCGAGTCCGGCTGCGGCAAGTCCACCCTGCTGTTCGCCATCGCCCAGCTGCTGGCCCCGCCGGCCGAGATCACCGGCGGCAGCGTCATCTTCAGGGGCCAGAGCATGGTCGGGCTCACCGACCGGCAGCTCGCCTCGGTCCGCTGGAAGGACCTGTCGGTGGTCATGCAGAGCGCGATGAACGCGCTCAACCCGGTGAAGTCGATCGGGGCCCAGTTCAAGGACGCGATGCGCGCGCACGGCGTGACGTCCAAGCAGCAGATCGCCGACCGTTCGGCCGAGGTGCTGACGATGGTCGGCATCGACCCGGTGCACCTGAAGAGCTACCCGCACCAGCTCTCCGGCGGGATGCGCCAGCGATCCATGATCGCGATGGCGCTCCTGCTCACGCCCGAGCTGGTGATCATGGACGAGCCTACGTCCGCGCTGGACGTGGTGGCGCAGCGCTCGCTGATGGTGCAGATCAAGGAGCTGCAGGAGCGGCTGGGCTTCGCCGTGGTCTTCGTCACCCACGACATGTCCCTGGTCAGTCACTTCTCCGACCGCCTGATCGTGATGTACGCGGGCCGGATGGACGAGTTCGGCCCGACCCGGCAGCTGTTCGACTCGCCGCAGCACCCCTACACGATCGGCCTCATGGAAGCCTTCCCCTCGATCAGGGGGCCGCGGGTACCGCTGACCGGCATCCCCGGCAGCCCGCCGGACCTGGCCCGCCCCCCGCAAGGCTGCCGGTTCGCCCCGCGCTGCCCGAAGGTCATGACCCGGTGCCGCGAGGAGTCGCCCGAGCTGTACCACGTGAACGGCACCCTGGTCCGCTGCTTCCTGCACGCCGAGGGAAAGGGTGCCGGGCGATGACCCAGGAAATGCCGGATGCGAGGGCCGGCCGGAGGCTGGCCCGAGTAGACGGCAGGGGGGCTCCGGGAGGCCGGCCGAAGGCTGTGCCAGCCGCGAGGGCCGGCCAGCCGGCCCGAGCGGATGGCACGGGGGGGCCAGGGGAGTCAGCCTCCCGGTCTGGGGGTCCGGGGGTTACCCCCCGGGACAGCACTGCTCTGCTCCGGACCGAGGGGCTGACCAGGCACTTCCGCATCGGAAGCACGCTGTCCCAGCGCACCCTGCACGCCGTCGACGACGTCAGCATCTGTATCGGCGAGCGGCAGATCGTCGCGCTGGCCGGGGAGAGCGGCAGCGGCAAGAGCACGATCGCCCGGCTGCTGGCCAAGCTCTACAAGCCGACCAGCGGCGAGATCTACTTCCAGGGCCAGCCGGTGTCGGCCATCCGCTCCCGCCGGGACGTGGTCCGCTACCGGGGCGAGGTGCCGATGGTCTTCCAGGACCCCTTCGCCTCGATCAACCCGGTGTTCCGCGTGTCGCACGCGGTGCTGCGCGGCCTCAAGCTGCACCGCGGTGAACTGTCCGCCCAGCAGCGCCACGCGGAGGCCGAGCGCGTGTTCGAGGCCGTCGGGCTGACCCCGGCCGCCGAGGTACTGCAGCGGTTCCCGCACGAGCTGAGCGGCGGCCAGCGGCAGCGGGTCGGCTTCGCCCAGGCGCTGGCGCTGCGGCCGAAGCTGATCCTGGCCGACGAGCCGGTCTCCATGCTCGACGTCTCGATCAGGATCGGGTTGCTCAACCTCATGGCGAAGCTGCGCGACGAACAGGGGGTGTCGATCCTGTACATCACCCATGACATCGCCAGCGCCCGCTACGTCGCGGACCGGCTGATCATCATGTACGCGGGCATGGTCGCCGAGCAGGGCCCGACCGAGGACCTGCTGGCCAGCCCGAGGCATCCCTATACCCAGCTGCTGCTCTCGGCGGTGCCCGACCCGCGCGCGCCGCTCGGCGTCGGAGCCGAGACCGACCGCGGCGAGCCGCCCAAGGTGATCGACCCGACGCCCGGCTGCCGGTTCCGGTGGCGCTGCCCGGTCGCGATCGACGAATGCCACCAGGTGACGCCGGAGCTCAGCCCGCTCGCCCCGGACCACGATGCCGCCTGCCACGTGGCGCGCAGCGGCGCGGAAGTGAGGGCCTTCGGATGAAGCTGGCCGTCATCGGTGGCGGGTCCACCTACACCCCGGAGCTGGTCGACGGCGTGGCCAGGCTGGCCGGCAGCGTGAAGGTCAGCGAGCTGGTCCTGGTCGACCCGGACCAGGACCGGCTGGACGTCGTGGGCCCGGTGTCGGAGCGGATCATGCGCCGCTACGGCCATCCCGCGCGGCTGCGCTGGACCGGCGACCTCGACGACGGCCTGGACGGGGCGGGAGCGGTGCTGCTGCAGCTGCGGGTCGGCGGCCAGGCGGCGCGCCAGCGCGACGAGACCTGGCCGATGGAGTGGTGCTGCATCGGGCAGGAAACCACCGGCGCCGGCGGGCTGGCCAAGGCGCTGCGCACCGTCCCGGTGGTCCTGGACATCGCCGAGCGCGCCCGCCGCCGGGCCCTGGCCGACGCGTGGATCATCGACTTCACCAACCCGGTGGGCATCGTCACCCGGGCCCTGCTCGACGCCGGCCACCGCGCGATCGGCCTCTGCAACGTCGCCATCGGGTTCCAGCGGCTTTTCGCCGGGCTGCTCGGCGTGCCGCCGGAACGCGTCGCACTGGACCACGTCGGCCTGAACCACCTCACCTGGGAGCGGGCCGCCATGGTGGACGGGGCCGACGCCCTGCCGGCCCTGATCGCCGCGCACGGCGAGGAGATAGCGGTGCACACCGGCCTCCCGGCATCCGTTCTGGCCTCTCTTGGGACCGTACCGTCGTACTACCTCAGCTATTACTACGAGCATGACGCCGCCGTGGCGCAGCAGCGCGGGCGCCCGACCCGGGCCGAGGAGGTCGCCGGGATCGAGCGCGAGCTGCTGCGGCTGTACGCCGACCCGGCCCTGGACCGCAAGCCGGAGCTGCTGACCCACCGAGGGGGCGCGTTCTACTCGGAGGCGGCGGTGGCCCTGCTGGCCTCGCTGGTCAGCGACGCGCGCGACCAGCAGGTGGTGAACGTGCGCAACGCCGGCACATTCGGGTTCCTGGACGACGACGCCGTGATCGAGGTTCCGGCCCGGGTGGGCGCCGCCGGCGCCGAGCCGAGCCCGGCGGACCCGCTGCCCCCGGTGATGCGCGGCCTGGTCGCGCACATGTCGGCCTACGAGGAGCTGGCCGTCGACGCGGCGGTGCACGGCGGCGCGGACCGGGTCCGTGCCGCGCTGCTCGCCCATCCGCTGGTCGGCCAGTACGACCTGGCCGGTCAGCTCGCCGACCGGATGATCGCCGAGAACGCGCGGTACCTGGCCTGGGCCGGCGGGACGCCGCAGGCCGCGGCGACTGCCGGGCCGTGAGCCTCCCCGGCGGCGACCCGCGGCCCGCGGTGCTGGCGATCGACGGCGGCAACAGCAAGACCGACGTGGCGCTGGTGGGCACCGACGGCACGCTGCTGGGCCGCGCCCGCGGCCCCGGGGTGCCCGGGATGGCGCTGCCCGCGGAGACGATCCGGGTCCTCGGCTCCGCGGTCCGCGCCGCGGCCGCCGACGCGGGCCTGCTCCCGCCCGGCCCGGGCGACCAGAGCGGGCCGGACGGGCCGGGCCCGCGGTACGCGCGGCACCTGTCGGCCTGCGTGGCCAACGCCGACCTGCCCGAGGAGGAACGGCGGCTGGACGAGGCCCTGCGCGCGCAGGGATGGAGCGACACCACGCACGTGGCCAACGACACCTTCGCCGTGCTGCGGGCCGGCCTCGACGGCCCGGGTCCGCACTGGGGGGTGGCGGTCACCTGCGGCGCGGGGATCAACTGCGTGGGCGTCGCCCCGGACGGGCGGACGACCCGGTTTCTCGCGCTGGGCGACTTCACCGGCGACTGGGGCGGCGGGGACGGCCTGGGCCGGGAGGTCATGTGGTGGGCGATCCGCGCCGAGGACGGCCGGGGGCCGCAGACCGCGCTGCGCCAGGCCGTGCCCGCCCACCTGGGCACGGCGAGCATGCACGACGCCGCGGTCGCGCTGCACACCGGCGCGATCGGCTGGGACGCGCTCGTCGGCCTGGTCCCGGTCCTGCTGCGGGTCGCGCGCGACGGGGACGCGATCGCGCTGGATCTCGTGCGCCGGCAGGCCGCGGAGGTGAGCGTGATGGCGGTCACCGCGGTCCGCCGCCTCGGCCTGCAGGACCAGCCGGTACCCGTGGTGCTGGGCGGCGGGGTGCTGACCGCGCGCGACCCGCTCCTCACCAGCGAGATCAGCCGCCGGCTCGCGGACGAGGCCCCGAAGGCGGCGCCGCGCATCGTCGACATCCCGCCAGTCGCCGGCGCGGCCCTGCTCGGCCTGGATCACATCGGGGCCCCGCCCGGCGCCCAGGCCCGGCTCTGCGACGCGTTCCGCCGGGGCGCCGGATCACCATGATCCGGCCATGGTGACGCAGGCGAGGATCCGCGGGTACCGCCGCGATGATCTCGCCGACCTGTACCGGATCTGCCTGGAGACCGGGGACCGCGGCGGCGACGCGACCGCGCTGTTTCGCGACCCGGATCTGCTCGGCCACCTGTACGCGGCGCCCTACGGCCTGTTCCAGCCGTCGCTCGCGTTCGTGGTGGAAGACCGGGCCGGGGTGGCCGGTTACTGCCTGGGCGCGCTGGACAGCCGGGCGTTCGAGCAGCGGACGGAGCGGGAATGGTGGCCGCCGCTGCGGCGCCGCTACGCCGAGCCCGATCCCGCGAGCCGGGACCGCTGGACGCCGGACGAGCAGCTTGCCCACCGGATCCACCATCCGTGGCGCGCCGACGACGACCTGGTCGCCGATTTTCCCTCGCACCTGCACATCGACCTGCTCCCCCGGATCCAGGGCGGCGGATACGGCCGGCGGCTCATGAGCCTGCAACTGGCCGCGCTGCGGAAACGCCGGTCACCCGGCGTGCACTTCTTCGTGAACGCCGGGAACCGGCGTGCCCTGGGCTTCTACCGTCACCTCGGCTTCACCGAACTGCGCGCCGGCGAAGGCTACGTCCTCGGCATGCGGCTGCGCGAGCGCGAGCGCTAGCCGGGCCCGGCATCGGCTCGCCGGGCCCGGCGGTGCCGACTCGCCGGGCCCGGCGGTGCCGGGCCAGGGCCCCGGCCAGGGTCTCTCACGGACGCGACCGCGCCGCCGCACGCGCGACCGTGGTGGCAACGACGAACCCCTTCCCGGAAGGAGGCCGACGTCATGGACGGATCAAGCCTGATCTTCATCGTCATGCCCATCGTCATCCTGCTGGCCCTGTTCACGCTGGTGGCCCTGCCGGTCATCGCCGACCGCCAGCCCCGGAGCGGGCACCGGCGGGCACGGCCGGGCCTGGCCGCGCGCCCGGCCGTAGGCCCGGGGAGCGAGGCGGCGCGCGTGCGCCCGCGCTCGATGACGGCGCCCCGCTCGGCTTCGACTACCTGATCGTGGCCGCCGGCCCGGCAGCGGTCCTGCGTCGCGGCGATGCCGTCGGCTCGCTCGCGCCGGAACCTGGCGGGCGGAAGCGGCCGCGATCGCCGTATGATCCAGGTAACGCCGTGGCTCCCCTTCCGCCCCGGGTCACGGGCAGGGCCGGCGCGGGGAGCGTGGCTTATGTTCGGCTTCGAGGGGCAGGCGAGCCCGTCCCGGACGCTGCGGGGGCGGCGCCGTGAGAGCGAGGTGCTCGGCGGGCTCGTGCAGGGGGTGCGTTCCGGTCACAGCGCCGTGCTGGTGGTGCGGGGCGAGGCCGGGGTGGGGAAGACCGCGCTGCTGGACCACGCCATCGAGTCGGCAGCGGATCTGCGGGTGGTGCGGGCGGTCGGGGTGGAGTCGGAGATGGAGCTCGCCTATGCCGCGCTGCACCAGTTGTGCGGGCCGATGCTCGGTCACCTCGAGCGGCTGCCGGGCCCGCAGCGCGCCGCGCTGGAGACGGTCTTCGGCCTGAAGGCGGGCCCGGCGCCGGATCGCTTCCTGGTGGGCCTGGCGGTGCTGAGCATGCTGGCCGAGGCGGCCGGGCAGCAGCCGCTGGTGTGCGTGGTGGACGACGCGCAGTGGCTGGACCGGGCCTCGGCGCAGACGCTGGCGTTCGCGGCGCGGCGGCTGGTGGCCGAGTCGGTGCTGGTGCTGTTCGCGTCGCGGGAGCCGGGCCCGGAGCTGGCCGGGCTGCCCGAACTGACGGTCAGGGGGCTCGGCGGCGCGGACGCGCGGGAAGTGCTGGCCTCGGTGGTGCGCTGGCCGCTGGACGAGCGGGTGGCCGAGCGGATCGTGGCCGAGACCCGGGGAAACCCGCTGGCGCTGCTGGAGCTGCCGGCCGGTCTGTCGCCGGCGCAGCTCGCGGGCGGGTTCGGGCTGCCGGACGCGCCGGCGCTGGCGGGCCGGATCGAGGAGAGCTTCGCGCGGCGGGCCGAGGGGCTGACCGGGCCGGCCCGGCTGATGCTGCTGGTCGCCGCGGCCGACCCGGTCGGTGACCCGGCGCTGGTGTGGCGGGCCGCCGCGCGGATCGGGCTGACCGCCGGGGCGGCCGCCGAGGCCGAGGCGGCCGGGCTGCTCGAGATCGGCGGCCGGGTGGTGTTCCGCCATCCGCTGGTGCGCTCCGCGGTGTACCGGGCGGCCACGCCCGGCGACCGGCGGCAGGCGCACGCCGCGCTGGCGGAGGTGACCGATCCGCAGGCCGACCCCGACCGCCGCGCCTGGCACCGCGCCAAAGCCGCGCCGGGCCCGGACGAGGACGTTGCCGCCGAGCTCGAGCGGTCCGCGGGCCGGGCGCAGGCCCGCGGCGGCCTCGCCGCCGCGGCCGCTTTCCTCGAGCGCGCCGCGGCGCTGACCCCCGACCCCGCGCAGCGGGGCGAAAGAGCCCTGGCCGCGGCTCAGGCCATGGTCCCGGCGGGCGCGTTCGACGCGGCGCACGGGTCGCTGACCATGGCGATGGTCGCACCCCTCGACGAGTTCCAGCGCGCTCGCGTCGATCTCGTGCACGCCCAGCTCGCGTTCGTCTCGAACCGGGGCAGCGACGCCCCGCCGCTGCTGCTCCAGGCGGCCAGGCGGCTGGAGCGCATCGACGTCGACATGGCCCGCGCGACCTACCTGGACACGGTGAACGCCGCGATGTTCGCGGGGCGCCTGGCCAAACCCGGCGCCGGCATGCTGGAGGTGTCCCAGGCGGCGGCTGCGGCGCCGCCGCCGCCGCAGCCGCCCCGCACGCCCGATCTCCTGCTCGACGGTCTGGCCGCGCACTTCACCGAGGGATACGCGGCGGGATTGCCGATTCTGCGGCGGGCCCTGAGCGACTTCGGCCGCGGGATGTCGGCGGAGGAGGAGCTTCGCTGGCTGTGGCTGGCGTGCATCGCGGCTCTGCATCTGTGGGATGACGAAACCTGGGACGGGCTCTCGCGCCGGCACGTCGAACTGGCCCGCAACGTCGGCGCGCTCAGCGAACTCCCGCTCGCCCTCAGCTCTCGCGCCTACATGCTGCTCTTCGCCGGCCAGCTGACCGCGGCCGAGACGCTGGTCAAGGAGGTGGAGGCGGCCACCCAGGCGACCGGCAGCAACCTCGCCCCCTACGGTGCCCTGGGCCTCGCCGCATGGCACGGCCGGGACGACGACGCTTCCGCGCTGATCGAGGCCACCAGGGAGGAAGTGGTGCAGCGGGGCGAGGGAATCGGGATAGGCGTCACGGCGTGGGCGAACGCGGTGCTGTACAACGGCCTGGGCCGCTACCAGCAGGCGCTCGTCGCCGCCCGGGAGGCCACGGCACACCCCGCGGACCTGGGCTCGGCGAACTGGGGCCTGGTCGAGCTGATCGAGGCATCCGTCCGGAGCGGCGACCGCGAGACCGCGGCCGCGGCCCAGCAACGGCTCCTCGAGACGACTCGCGCCAGCGGAACGGACTGGGCGCTCGGCGTCGAGGCGCGCTCGCGAGCGCTGCTGAGCGAGGACGCGTCCGCCGACGGCCTGTACCGCGAGGCGATCGAACGGCTGGGCCGCACCCGCGTCCGGGCCGAACTTGCCCGCGCGCACCTCGTCTACGGCGAGTGGCTGCGCCGGGAGAACCGCCGCGTGGACGCCCGCGAGCAACTGCGCCACGCGCACGGGATGCTGACCACGATGGACATCGGGGGTTTCGCCGAGCGCACCCGCCGCGAGCTGCTGGCCACCGGCGAGACCGCGCGCAAGCGCACGATCGAGATGCCCGGCAAGCTGACCGCGCAGGAGGCGCAGATCGCCCGCCTCGCCGTGGACGGGCTCTCGAACCCGGAGATCGGCGGCCGGCTGTACCTCAGCTCGCGCACGGTCGAGTGGCACCTGCGCAAGGTGTTCACCAAGCTCGGGGTCACCTCCCGCCGGCAGCTGCGCGCGGCGCTCCCCGACGCCGGACGGACCGCCCTGCCGGCCTAAACGCCAGCGCGACGGCCAGCTTGCCGGCCCGAGCGGATGGCATCGGGGGGTCCAGGGGGGTCGTTCCCCCCGGGCGATACGGCGTGCCTTCGCGGCAAGTCCGGGCCGGGCTGGCATGGTGGGGGACGTGCAGGCGATGACAGACATCCCGCCCCTCCTGCGCCGCGCGCCCGCGCACCGGCCGGTCGAGAAGGGGAAGGCGGACGGGAAGACCAGGATCAGCTGCGCGGGCCCGAAGTGCGCGGCCTGGGATCCGCAGCCGTGTGCGTCGCGCCGGGAAGCGCAATTCTGGTACGAGCAGCACATCCGGCAGCCCCTGATCCACCAGATGTGGTGACCAAGGTCAGCAGGTGACCAGCGACGGCCCGTCACAGGTCAGCAGGTGACCAGCGACGGCCCGTCACAGGTCAGCAGGTGACCAGCGACGGCCCGTCGCCCCCGGCCGCGGTGCCTCGGACGTGGCTAGTCACGATCCCCGTGCGGCCCGCCGTGCCCCCAGCGCCGCCGTGCCCCCAGCGCCGCCGTGCCCCCAGCGCCGCCGTGCCCCCAGCGCCGCCGTGCCCCCAGCGCCGCCGCGCCCCCAGCGCCGCCGCGCCCCCAGCGCCGCCGCGCCCCCAGCGCCGCCGCGCCCCCAGCGCCGCCGCGCTCCCTCGGCAGCGGCACCCTCCAGCCAATTTTCAGGCTCTGGCGCGGATTTGGGGCTCTGGCGCGGGATTTGGTGATCGGGTCATGCGATAGAGGCGCATGGGCGGCTGGTCTCAATGATCGTGGAGAGCTACGTGCGCTATCTGCACATAAGTCTCCACGATCATGAAGCGGACGTCACCCCCGTCACGGAATCGGCGCTAAAGCCAATTTTCATGATCTAGTTGATCTAGGACTCAAATGCATGAAACGGGCGCGCAGAGGATCAACACGCCGGTTTGATCATGGATCCGGCGGCCGGTTCCCCGACCCAGGCGCCGGTCAGCGGACAACGCGGCTGGCCGGGGGCTGGCGCCAGGCCGGACAGCCAGCCACCGTCATAACCATTTGCCCCTGTTTCGCACTCTTCGTCCCGGCCGCAGGCCCGCCGCCCCGCCATCCCCGGCCGCCGCCCCGGCATCCCCGCCCCGCCGCCCCGGCATCCCACCCCCGTGAATGCGCCTTGGGTGCGGCTTTTTTGGAGTGACTTGCCAGTGGTGGCGTGTTGCGGTGCGTCTGCGCGCTGGGGAGGCTTCCTCTCCCTATGGTCCTGATGTGTGAAGTCGGGACCAGGGAAGGGAAGCCTCGGGTGGAAGGGTATGCGGTAAACGGCCTGGCGGTCAGCGGGGAGCCGGTGGCGGCGGGCCTGGGAGCGCTGGTGGGTGAGCTGGCCGGGCTGGTGGGCGGGCTGATCGCGGCTGGGCCGGGGATGTCGTTCGATGAGATCGAGCGGATGGTCAGTGTGCAGGGCCGGGAGCTGCTGCGGAAGGTGATCCAGTATGTGACGGATGTCGCGGCGGATCGCGAGCGGCGGCTGGCGGGGGTGGCCGATGCTGCGGGGGTGGCGCGGACGAGGGCCGAGCGGGGGCATGCTCGCACCGTGGTGTCGCAGTTCGGCGCGGTGACCATCCGGCGGATGGCCTACCGGGCGCCGGGGCTGGCGAACCTGCATCCCCGCGATGCGGTGCTGAACTTGCCGGCGCGGCGGTATTCCTGGCAGCTGCAGCAGGCCGTGGTGGGCTATGTGCTGGCCGGTGCCTATGAGCAGGCCCAGCAGTTCCTGCTGGCCGCAACCGGGATCACGGTCGGCAAGCAGCAGCTGGAGCAGATCGTGGCCGAGGCCGCCGCCGACGCGGCGGCGTTCTGCCCGGCCCGCGATGAGCCCGGCGGCGGCCCGCCGGGGCTGCCGCTGGCGATCTCGGCCGACGGCAAGGGGGTGGCGATGCGCCCCGAGGCGCGCCGCCGCCGCACCAGGTCGCCCGCGCAGCGGGTCAAGACCTTCGCCAAGCGGCGGGGCACCGGGGAGAAAGACGGCCACAAGCGGATGGCCGAGACCGGGGTGGTCTTCGACGTCCAGGCCCCCGGCGGCCCCCCGCGGACCCCCGAGCAGATCATGGGCTGCGAGCCCGGCCCGGCCCCGCCCGGGCCGAAGGCCGCCGGGCGCTGGTACACCGTGGACATCACCGCCGGCCGCGCGCACACCATCAGCAAGATCTTCGACGAGGCCGGGCGCCGCGACCCCGCCCGCGTCCGCCCCTGGATCGCGCTGGTCGACGGGGACCGGCACCAGATCAGCCTGATCCACCGCCAAGCCGCCGCCCGGGGCATCCCGGTCACCATCCTGATCGACTTCATCCACGTGCTGGAATACCTGTGGAAAGCCTCCTGGTGCTTCCACCCGCCCCGCGACCCGGCGATCGAGACCTGGGTCACCGCCCAGGCCCTGGACATCCTGCACGGCCGGGTACCCGACGTCATCACCCGCATCGAGCGCCTCGCCGCCGCGCACCCGCCCCGGGCCGGCAGCGACCACGAGAAGATCATCGCCAGAACCCTGTCCTACCTCACCGCCAAGCAGCCCTACCTGGACTACCCCCGCGCCCTGGCCGAAGGCTGGCCCATCGCCACCGGCGTCATCGAAGGCGCCTGCCGTCACCTCGTCCACGACCGCATGGGCATCACCGGAGCCCGCTGGGGCCTGGCCGGCGCCCAGGCGATCTTGTGGCTGCGCGCCATCCGCGCCAACGGCGACCTGGACGCCTACTGGGACTACCACATCGCCCAGGAACACCAGCGCAACCACCTCAGCCGATACCAAGACGGCAACCCCACCCCCCGCCAAGACCACCTCGGGCTCGCCGCATAACGCTCACTCGAAAAAAGCCGCACCCATGCGCCTTTGGTGTACACCCGTGTACAACAGACGCACATTCATCGCCCGGTTCGCCGGGAACGGGAACCGGCAACGGAACCCGCAGGACCCAAAACGCAGGAAATGCCGGAATTCAGGGCATAGATCATGGGCACCGCGCCGGCCAGGCGCCGGGCGGGCTCCAACGCGCCCCGATTCGCAGCCGCTTAGCACGAGGCTGACCGCCGGGAGGCAAAGCAGCGGGTTATTCCGCGACGAGCCCAATAGATGGGTTTGAGTCCTAGATCACGGTTCCGCCGCGGCTCGCTGGGGCTGCTGGGGCTGCTGGGGCTGCTGGGTTGCTAGGGCTCGGCGCAGGGGCAGGCGAGAGGCTCAGCGCAGGGACGCGCGAGGGACTCAGCACAGCGGCGCGAGTGCCTCAGCGAGCGGCGCGAGCACTGCGGGGGTCAGCGGCGGCCGCAGGTAGATGATGGCCAGGCCGAGCCCCTCGACGGCAAAGGCGGTCACCGTGTTGACGAGGGCAGGCATATCGTGATCGGCGCTCAGCGGGATATGGCTCGACAGCGTGATCTCGGCCGGGTCACGGCCGATGTCCGCGCAGTGCGCGAACAGCACGTCTCTCTTGCGCGCGAACTCCTCCGGCGTGCCGCCGACGAAGTTCCAGTGCTGCGCGAACCGGGCCGCGGTGCGCAGGGTGCGGCGCTCGCCGCTGCCGCCGATGCAGATCGGTGGATGCGGCCGCTGCGGCCCCTTCGGCTCGCAGCGAGCATCGGTCAACCGGTAGTAATCGCCGCTGAAGCTCGTGGTCTCCTGGGACAGCAGGCCCACGAGGACCTGGCACGCCTCCTCCAGGCGGTCGCTGCGCTCGCGCCGGGTGCCGAGCGCGATGCCGTACGCGCCCGACTCCAGTTCGTTCCAGCCGGCGCCGATGCCCAGCTCGAGCCGGCCGCCGGAGATGATGTCGATGGTGGCCGCCATGTTGGCCAGCACGGCCGGATGACGGTAGTGGACGCCGGTGACCAGCGTGCCCAGCCTCAGCCGGCGAGTCGCCTGCGCCAGCGCGGTCAGCGCCGTCCAGCCCTCGAGGCACGGCCCGGCCGGGTCCCCGACGATCGGGTAGAAGTGGTCGAACAGCCAGCCCGACTCGAAGATCTCGATCTGGTCGGCTTCCCGCCACACGGCGAGCATGTCCGCCCAGGTCGTGTTCTGCGGCGCGGTCTTGAAGGCGAAGCGCACGAGGGACCTCCTCCTGGTCCGTGCGGGTGAGGCCGCACGGTATCAGCCCCTATCCGCGCGCGGTGAGGGAGGTCGCCGTCGTGTCACCGGATCGGCCCGTCGTCTCGGGCGGCTGCTCGGGTCCGGGCAGCAGGACGGTGTACAGCATGCGGCGCTGACGTCCCCGGCCCGGGGGGTTGGCGAGCCGGGGCTGGGTGACGTTGCGGAGGTCCCGGAGGAAGTCGGCGAACTCGGCGTCGGTGAGCCACATGGCGGCCACGCGATAGGAGGCGCCGTTTCGGACGGGGTCGGGGGCGCCGGCCGCGAGGTACCGGTCGAAGTCGGCGAGCAGCCCGGCGATGTAGGCCATGAAGGCCTGGGCGTGCTCATCCGGGGTCATGGCCGCGGCCTCGCCCGGCTGGATCTGCGCGGCGAAGATCCGGAGGGTGTAAGTGCGCTCGACGGCGCCGCGGGCGCGCCGCTCGGCCACCACCTGGAGCACCCCGGCCCTGGTGAGCAGGGCGATGTGGCGGTAGAGGCTCCCGGCGGGCACGTCGTCAAGCTCGGCGGCGATCTGGGCGGTGGTGAGCGCCCGGTCACCGAGGAACGCCTTGACGATGCGCAGCCGCACCGGGTGCAGCAGCAGGTCGGCGCTCGCCATCAGGAAAGCTTAGTTCATTAATTACGAAACTGCTAACATTCACAGATATGGGAACGTTAAACCCCGCGGTCGTGTGGATCCCCGCGCTCGCCGTGGCGGGCGGCTTTGTCGTGTTCTGCCTGGTCGACCTGGCCCGGGTCGAGGAGGTGCGTTACCTCCCCCGCTGGGCATGGGCGCTCATCTGCCTCGAGGTGCCCGGCGGGATCATCTACCTGGCCGTCGGGAGAGTCCGCGCGCAGCACGAGTACCAGCGCGGCTACCAGGCCGCCATGTCCACCGTGTCCAGGGCAGGCAAGTCGGTCTGGCCGGCCATCGACGATCTGGCGAGCGAGGAGTTCGACCTTCGCCGATGGGCCCTGTCCCAGCGCGCAGCCCTCGGCGCGGCGATGGCCGGGCCCGGGCCGTTCCGTCCGCCGGCCTGGTTTGAGCCGCTGGCCGGCGACCTCGGCAGCCTGCTCGATCCCGTGGGCTTCGACCGGTGGTCCTTCACGCCGACCGGCGCCTTCGTGCGCGGCTACCAGGCCGCACTGCGCAGCGCACGGGACGCAGGCGCGCGGTCATCGGCCACGGGATCAGCATGAACCGCTGCCCAGCAGGTAGCAGGCGATGGCCGCGGCCGACGCCACGTTGAGCGAGTCCACTCCCCGGCTCATCGGTATCCGCACGCTCAAGTCGGCCTGGTCGCGCCAGCGGGCCGACAGGCCGTCCCCTTCGGTCCCGAGCAGCAGCGCGAGCCTGCCGCCCGCCCCCACCTGACCGCCCGCCCCCACCTGACCGCCCGCCCCCACCTGACCGCCCGCCCCCACCTGGCCGCCCGGCGCCACCCGGCCGCCCGCCCCCACCCGGCCGCCCGCCCCCACCGGCCGCCCGCCCCCACCCGCCGGCAGCACTTCGCCGATCGGCACCGCGTCGTCGGCCGGGCTGAGCGCGAGCAGGCGGAACCCGGCGGCGCGGATCCGGTTCAGCCCCTCCCGCCAGTCGTCCATCCGGGCGTAGGGCACGGCGAACACCGCGCCCATCGACACCCGGACCGAGCGCCGGTAGAGCGGGTCGGCGCAGCGCGGGGCCAGGACGACCGCGTCGAAGCCGAGCGCGGCCACGCACCGGAAGATCGCGCCCACGTTCGTGTGGTCCACGATGTCTTCGAGCACCACGAGGCGGCGCGCGCCGTCGACCACGTGGTCCACCGGCGGGAGCGGCAGCCGCTGCATCGAGGCCAGAGCGCCGCGGTGCACCCGGTAGCCGGTGAGCTGGCGGGCGGTCTGCGGCGTGACAACGTACACCGGGCCGGCGCAGCCGTCGGCCAGGTCCGCGAGGCCAGCCAGCCGGTCGCTGGTGACCAGCAGCGACCGCACCGGATAGCCCGCGGCGAACGCCCGCCGGATCACCATCTCCCCCTCGGCCACGAACAGCCCGTGCGCGGCCTCAAGGCTCTTGCGCAGATGGACGTCGGTGAGGCGGACGTAGTCCGCAAGACGCGGGTCGTCGGCCTGGCCGACCGGCACCAGACTGGTCGTGGGCTGGGGCGTCGTCATGGCGTTCCGCGGCCGCCCGGGGGTCGCCAGCCCCATCGCCGCCACGCCGCCGCGACACGTTCCATAGGAGCAGGGTAGGCACGCCGCGGGGTCCGGGTCGCCCTCCCCGGGCTGACCATCCGGGTACTCCCGGGAGTGGCCGGCGCCGCGGGCCTCCCCGGTCGTACCCGGCCAGTGCCCACCGCAGGGCCACATCAAAACCGGGGCAAGTCGCCTGATCGGTGGCTGACACTCCGATATAGTCACCAAATCGGGGGACGGCCCTCGCCCCCGGAACGGCCGGGCCCTGCCACCGCATGATCCGAGGATTCTGGTGAACCCACGCGAACGGCGCGGCCGCGTCAGCCGGCGCGGCCGTGAGCGCCATGTCAGCGTGCGGCTGCTGGTGGCGATCGCGGTCGGGATCGCCTCGGTCCTCATGGCCACGCTCGCGGCCCAGGCGGTCGTGGCCCGCGTATCGTGCAATGACCACCCGCTCCTGGTCAATATCGCCGTGTCGCCGGACATCACCCCGGCGATTCAGCACGTCGGGCGGGTCTTCAACCAGCAGAACCACCAGGCGGCCGGGCGCTGCGTCGTGGTGCAGGTCAACCAGGAGCAGCCCGCGGCCGTGGCGTCCGAGGTCGACGGGCAGACCAGCAGCGCCGGACTGCCCGCCATCGACGCCTGGATCCCCGACTCGAGCCTGTGGGTGGACGTCGCGCGCTCGTTCCCGGTCGGGGCCCAGGCGGTCCAGCCCACCGGCCTGAGCGTCGCCCGGTCGCCCGTCATGATCGTGATGCCGGCGGTCGCGGCGGCCCAGATTCCTGCCTTCAACAGCTCCGTCGGCTGGAATTTCCTGTTGCCGGGAGCCATCGGCGGGCCGTCAACGGCGCTGCAGCTCAGGGTGAGCCTGCCCGACCCGACCCAGAGCGCCGTCGGGCTCTCCGCCCTGGTCGAGATCAGCAGGCTGCTCGGCAACAGCGCGGCCGCGCGCTTGGCGTTCACCAAGTTCGTGTTCACGGCCCAGCCCTCCGCGTCGTTCGACGACCCGACGTCCCTGGCCGCGTTCGTCACCCTGTCGGATCCGCCGCTGAACGGGCACCCGGTGACGGTCACCACCGAGCAGGCCGTCCTCGCCTACGACGCCGCGCATCCGGGCCAGCCGCTGGCCGCGCGCTACCCGTCCGGGCCCACTGCCGCGCTCGGCACCCCCGAACTCGACTACCCCTACGTCCTGACCTCGACCGACCCGGCTGAACTGACGGCAGCCCGGGAGTTCCAGGCCACTTTGGAGCAGAGTTACACCGCCTCGATCGTCCGGTACTACGGCTTCCGGTCGGGCGATGGCGTCACCGGCGCCCTGCCCGCGGCCGACGGGCTGGCCCAGCAGCCGCTGCAGGAGGCCACGCCGACGGTGCCCGGCGAGACCCAGACCGACCTGCAGGCCTGGCAGCGGCTGCAGACCGGCTCCCAGGACCTGGTGCTGATCGACGTCTCCTCGGCCATGGGCGCGCCATCGGGAGTGCCCGGCCTGAGCCTGGAGGAGGAACTGACGCAGACCGCGAACCTCGGGCTTGAACTGTTCCCCGACAGCACGCAGATGGGCGACTGGGAGTTCGCGAACAACCTCAACGGCAGCCTCCCCTACAAGGTGCTGGTCCCGATCGGCCCCCTGCCTGACGAGGTCGGGCTGATCAGCCGACGCCAGCAGCTTCAGCAGATCAACGAGTCCGTGCACCCGGTCAACGCACCCGCCGAGATCAACAAGGCCATCCTGGCCGGCTACCAGGAGATGCTGGCCGCCTACAAGCCGAACTACACCAACGCGCTCATCATCATGACCGCCGGAGTGGACAAGGCACCCCACGACCTGCCGACCGCCGAGCTGGTCAGGAAGCTGCGCGCGCTGTACAACCCGAACCGCCGCGTGGAGGTCATCATCACCGAGCTCGGCACCGCCGGCAGCTACTCCACCATGTCGCAGATCGCCGCGGCGGGCGGCGGAGCCGCGTACGAGATCTCCAATCCGACCCAGGTCGCCGCGGAGTTCTTCAAGGCCATCGCGCGCCGGATCTGCCAGGGCACGGGCGGCTGCGCCGGACCCTGATTTTCTCGCCGGAACAAGTTGCGATTTGTGTGAACCAGACGCCGCGGACGCGCGTCATCTGTTGTGAGGCCCGGCGAGAGCGGGGCGCCGGGCCTCACTCAGACTTTCGGGGGACCCGGGTTGCCACGTTCTGCACCCAGAGTGGGCCCAGCTCCAGCAGACGCAGCCGCCGGCGGCTTGCCGCGCTGCGACCGATACGCCATCGAACCCGGCTGCCCACCCGCCGCATCATTCCGGTCGGCATTGGGGGGTGGACTAATTCTGCGCGCTGACGTACGCAGGTAGGAGGGATCTGGGGGCCGGGAGTCCGGGGCCGTCTTGAGGAGCGCAGTGAGCGACGCGTGGATGCCTGGTGCCGGGCGAATCCGAGCAGGAAACGACGGCGGGGCGCTGAAAGGCGGCGCTCCTCGCGTCGTGTGGCAGGCACTCGACGCCGATCCGCGTACCGTGTCGGCCAGATCGGCGGCGCAGCGCCTCGACCAGCTCGGCCGCGCCGGCCACCTGGTCTGGAACCCGATCCACGGCGAGATCGTCCAGTTGATCCCCATCCTGCGCGCCGGAAGGTCGCTGGGCTGGCCCGAGGACCTGAACCCGCTGGCCCTCCTCGCGCCCAGCGCCGACCCGGCCTGGGAGCCCGCGCCGCGGCCGGCCGCCGGGCCGGCGCCGTGCGGGGCGGCGGACGCCATCGCCGGGGTCAACGCGGAGGGACGGCTGTGCGTCCAGATCTGCGTCGTCGCGTTCGCCTGGGATCCGTTCACCTCGGGGCCGATGTCCGGTCTGCAGCAGATTCTGGACTGGCTCGACTCCTGGGGCATCCCCAGGCAGTGGCCAGCCGGGCGGCCCGCTGCATTCCCGCACGAGCAGGCCGACTCCTCCCGGAACCGGCGGCTGTGGGCCCGGGGAGGTCATTTCGGCGCGTCCCAGGTACCCGGCCTTACGGCGGTCGGACCTGGCGCGGTCGACGTCGAACTGCTGACCGGCTGGGCCGGGCCCGTCGAGGTACGGCCGGACCGGGTGCCGGTGCGAGGGACGCGCGACGGCGAGAACGAGCTTGACGGTTACTTCGACGGCGCGGCGGCCGCGGCGGGAGCGCTGAGCCGGGTCGGTTGATCATGCCGGGTACCGTGACAGCATGAGCGCCGATCTCTCCCTGTCGACCACGGAACGGACCACGCTGCACCGACTCCGCGAGCGGGGTCGGACCGACCGGGCCGACCTCTACGCCGTGCTGGACGCCGGGCTGATCTGCCATCTGGGCGTGGTCGTCGACGGCTCCCCCGTGGTGCTGCCGACCGGCTACGGGCGGGCCGGCGACACCCTCTACCTGCACGGGTCGTCGGCCAACCGGGCCCTGCTGGCCGCCGACGGCCACCAGGTCTGCGTCACGGTGACGCACCTGGACGGGCTGGTGTGCGCCCGTTCGGTATTCCATCATTCGATGAACTACCGTAGCGCGATGATCTTCGGCACGGCGCGCCTCGTGACCGACGATCCTGAACGGGTGGCCGCGCTGCATGCCGTCACCGAGCAACTCGTCCCGGGCCAGTGGGATTATGCCCGCCCTCCGACGCGCAAGGAACTCGCCGCGACCGCGGTGGTCGCGCTGCCGCTGGACGAGGCGTCGGTCAAGATGCGCTCCGGCCCGCCCAAGGACGACGCGGAAGACTACGACACCGACCTCTGGGCCGGGGTCCTGCCCGCCCAGCTGACCTTCGGCGTGCCCCAGCCCGACCCCGACCTGCACGCGGGCGTGCGCGTCCCCGATCACATCAGCGCCCTGGCCGGACATGCGCGCGACGCCTGACGTTCTGTCGGGTCTGGATCCTGTGATACGCAGGCTGACCTAGGCTGATGGGATGACTGACCGGCTCGTCTGGATCGACTGCGAGATGACTGGGCTCGACCTTGCCCGTGATGCGCTGATCGAGATCGCGTGCATTGTCACTGACGGCCAGCTCGTCGCGCTCGACGACGGCGTGGACCTGGTGATCAAGCCCCCGGCCGAGGCTCTGGACAACATGCCGGAAGTGGTGCGCGAGATGCACACCGCCTCCGGGCTGCTCACCGAGCTCGCCGCCGGGATCACGCTGCCCGAGGCGCAGGAACAGGTCCTGGGGTACGTGCGCCGGCATGTGCACGAGCCGAGGAAGGTACCGCTGTGCGGCAACTCGATAGCCACCGACCGCACGTTCATCGCGCGTGACCTGCCCGACCTGGACGCGTTCCTGCACTACCGGATGGTCGACGTGTCGAGCATCAAGGAACTGGCCCGGCGCTGGTACCCGCGCGCGTACTTCGCGAGCCCGGAGAAGCACGGCGGGCACCGGGCGCTGGCCGACATCAGGGAAAGCATCAGGGAACTGCAGTACTACCGCGAGGCCATATTCGTGCCGCAACCCGGACCGGACACCGCGACCGCCAGGCAGATCGCCGCACGCTACGGCACGCCCAGCCCGGCACCCGGCCCGGCATCCGGCCGGCCAGCGCGCCGGCCCCGGCCCGGCAGCCGGCACCGGCCGGCGAATCCGGTTCTGACCGGTGAGCTGATCCCGGTATGCTGCGGGAAGCCGCGCGGCGGATCTGCCCGCGGCCATGGTGGGCGTAGCTCAGTTGGTTAGAGCGCCAGGTTGTGGTCCTGGATGTCGTGGGTTCGAATCCCATCGCTCACCCCGATGAAAGTGCAGGTCAGACGGAACCCTGCCGTTCGGCCACCCACTCGTCTGGATTCTCCGAGGAGTTAAGCGGCTTTCGAAGTTAACCGGGATCGTGTCCGTGCCGTCGCGCGCCGGTCCCACTCCGCCGATATTCTGCCTGCGCGACCCCGACGGCAACGCAATGCTCATGGTCCAGCCGGGCGGCGACGGCGGCTGACGTGCCCTACCCGGTACCGCTATCGTCCGTGGCGGTGCAGGAGGTAGCCGAGCGCGCAGCCGGCGGGAATCAGCGCGGCGGGGACCAGGTTGACGGGCACCCCGGCGACGCGGGGGAGGTGGCCCGGCTCGTCTTCGACCTCGGCGCCGGAGATGGCCAGAGCGGGGAAGAACGGCACCCAAGCGGCCGCGGACAACAGCGCGGCGGTGGTCACGGCCGTGTCGTGGTCACTTGCCTGCTGGCCGGGTCGCCACAGCAGCCAGAGCGCGAGGAGCTGGGACCCGGTCACCGTTCCCCATCCGGTGGCGTTATGGAACCGGGCGTGCGGCGGCCAGGCCGGGTTGAACACGTGGGTGGAGTTGAGATCGGCCCGCCCGGTGCCGATGATCGTGCCGATCGCCGCTCCGCTGAGGATCAGACGGCTGATTCTCATGTCCCTGCCTGCCCTCCCGGCCGGTCCCGGTGCGCTGCGTCGTCGGCGCTGCGGCGGATGCGGGCGGCAGACCGGGCGGCCTGGCGCCGCGACAGCTCGCGGGGGAACAACGGGAGCGCCCGCATGGCGATCCGGTAGGCCCGGCCAGGGAAGACCAGCGGCACGCCGCGGTCAAAGCCCGCCAGTGCCTCGCGCGCGCACTGCGCCGCGCTGATGCGCAGTAATTGCGGCGGGCCGCCGGTCATTCCGCCCGCCGACCCGGCGATCTGATCGAACTCGCTGTCCACCGGGCCGGGGCAGACCTGGGTGACCACCACCCCGGTGCCAGTGAGATCCGCGCGCAATGCCTCGCTGAAACCGTCCATGAAATGCTTGCTGGCTGAATACGCCGCAGCCGCGGGCATGACCGTCAGCCCCGCCCCCGAGCCCATGTTCAGCACTCCCCCTCGCCCGCGTTTCACCATCGCGGGCACCAGGGCCGTGGTCAGCTGCGTCACCGCCAGGACGTTCGTCCGCAGCATGTTCCGGACTCGCGTCCAGTCTGCCTGGTCGGCCAGGGCCTGATCGCCGACGCCAGCGTTGTTCACCAGGACATCCACCGCTCCGGCCTGCTCACCTGCCTTGGCCAGGGCCCGTTCCACGTCGTTCTCGTCGGACAGGTCGGCGGACAGGGCCAGTACCTGCAGCCGGGGGTGCCTGGCCAGCAGGCTGGCGCGCAGCTCTTCCAGACGCCCGGACCGCCGGGCCAGAAGAATAAGCATCCTGGCCCGCGGTGCGAGCTGCACCGCAAGCTCACGGCCGATTCCCGCCGAGGCGCCGGTGATCAGGACAGCGCCATCATCGATCGGAGGCCGTGCGTTCCCGGCCACGATCACATCTCCGTCCGCTGATCATGCCATGAGCATACTCACGGCCGCGCACCCAGGGCGGGAAAGCCCTTGGGGAAAGGCCGAATGCCGACGGTGAGCAGTACAGCGGGCACGTTTGGCGTCTGCGCGGTCGGTGCCGGCACCCTCGGCCGAGCAGGGACATGGTCATGCCGGCGTCCGGGCGGTCGCCTGCGCTGGTATGCCCAATAATACTTGCATAAAAATCCATGCACACTTATCCTTGCATGATGACCGGGCCGCTGCAGCCCCGCGAGGTGCGGGATGTCGAGGAACTGCGGGCGCTGGCGCATCCGATGCGGCAGCGGATCCTGCGCCGCCTGCACCAGGCAGGGCCGGCCACCTCCACCACGCTGGCCCGTGACCTGGGCGAGAACAGCGGGATCATGAGCTATCACCTGCGGCTGCTGGCCGAGCACGATTTCGTGCGCGAGGTCACCGGCCGGGGGCAGGGCAGGGAACGGTGGTGGGAGGTCTCGCCGCAGCCGGCGTGGATCCCCCGCGAGGGCCTCAGCATCGAGGCGCAGGCGGAGGTATCCGGGCTGCGGCCGGGAGGCTTGGCCGATGATCTGGAGGGCTTCGGGCGGTTCCGCGCCGCCCGCGGGACCATGGGCGAGTGGGGCCAGGGGACCTGGGCCGTGCAGCGCGCCCGGCTCACCCTCACCCGCGAGGAAGCCGGCCAGCTCATCGCTGACCAGCAGGAGCTGATCGGCCGTTACCAGCGCGGAGCCGGGGATGCCCCAGCCGGGGCCCGGACCGTGGTCTTCGGGTTCTTGGCCTACCCGGAACCACCTCCGGGCGATGACGCCGCACGTGAGGACTCCTTCAGCCCGGGCGAGCCTGCCGGGCAGGACAACTAGAAGCATCAGCCAGTCAGCCAGGGCCGCGGCCCCCCCGTGACCCCGATCGCGACCGCCACCAACCGATAACGGGAACGGGACGGCCACCATCTCCGGGACCCCGGCCGCCCACAGCGGCGGCCGTTACCCGGTCACCATCACCGCCACGAATACCAAGGGGACAGCCACCCGGCACTTCAAGATCGTCGTCTCCCGGCGCCGCAGGAGATAATGCCCCCCGCTATTACCCAAATCGGGATATCGTCCGCTTTGCCGGTAACCTGGTGCCGCCCACCGCGCAGCCCAGGCTTGACAGCCTGCCCACCAGGACGTACAAGAAGGTTGTCCCGGCCGGACGCAAGAGATTAAGTAACGCATTCGGGTCATCTCGGCAAGTTGACGATGAGCGGACGTGATGGGCGATGACTGTAAGTGAGGGGAATTTTCCGCGGCTGGTTGTCACCGGTCCCCAGGAGCACGAAGGGCTCGTATTGTCCCTGTCCCTTCCGGAGATGGTTATAGGCCATTCTGATAACGCGGATCTCGTCCTTGACGACCGTTTTGTGAGCCGCCGTCACGCCCTGATCACGGTGGCCCCCACTGGTTCTGTCACGATTCATGACCTGAATTCCACCGGCGGAACATTCGTCAACGAGGAGCGCCTTCGTACGCCCCGCGTTCTGCAGCCCGGTGACGTGGTGCGCTTCGCCGACCTTGTCGCCCGTTTCGAGCCGGCCGACGTCCCGCGGTACCCGGAAACTACTGCGGTCATGCCGGTTCAGGCGGCAGCGGACACCGGCGGGGAAGCTCCGCTGACGCCAGTGAGCGCGGCTGCTGCCTCGGACGCCACTCAGGTCATAAACTGGCCGTCACCCGGCCATGAACCGCCGACGTCGCCTGGCGGCGACATTCACGCGGCCAGGACGGCACCGTCGTTCCGGCCGCTACCAGCAGAGTCCGTGGCTCGGGCGCTGGCGGCGCTTCCCGCCATTCAGTCGAATGACGCGGACATCCTCGGTGCTGTGAGGAAAGCGCTGGCCCGCGCCATCGCATCGGGACAAGACGCCAGCCAGCTCGGGCAGGATCTGGCCGCGCAAGGCATCTGGCTGGGAGCCGATCTGAAGGCCTCCGCCCGGGCTACGTCGCAACCCGAGACAGTGGCCGCGCCAGTCGCCGCGTCGCCTTCGTGGGCTCAGGTTGCGGCGCGGTCCGCCGTGCAGGCGGACTCGGCGCTGCGCGTTGCGGTGCTTGATCGCGACCCGTCCACCGTGAGCAGCCTGAGCGTGCCTGTCTGGGCCATCGGCCAGATGCCCGCGGGCAGTTACGGACCAGTTTCGGTGGCGGATCCCGAGGCTCAGGTCACGGTCCGCAAATGGATAATCCCCTATATTATCCCGGCGCAGATGGTGAGTTTCGTCCAGGGCGCCACCACACTGTTCGTCGCACCGGTCGCGGATACCGGCAATGCGACGAGCGTCACCCTGGCTGCGGGCTCGGTGTGGATCAACGTCGCATCGTTCGCGGCCGGTGCGCCACCGAATTCGTTTGCCGGGATTGCCGGGCAAGGGGGCAGCATTACCTGCGATCAGGCGCTGACCCTGGGCGGAAGCACCGTCACGGTGCCTGACGGGGCAT
The DNA here is from genome assembly GCA_963842355.1 of uncultured Actinomycetota bacterium. GTDB lineage: Bacteria > Actinomycetota > Actinomycetes > Streptosporangiales > Streptosporangiaceae > JASHPR01. Next base: position 131,648 of record CAWJGC010000001.1, read on the forward strand.
CCCTGACGCTCACCGTAACCCCTGCCGCGCCGGGCAGTCAGGGTAATGCGGTGTCGATGGTTGCGCCTCCAAATGTGATGAGTTTCGCCTACCCGGATGCAGGGGCCGCTGCCGCCGCAATAGATGATTTTACCGCGGACTTGTACGATCAGATCTTTAACTGCACGCAGAATGGCCAGCCCGCCGTATACGATGACACCACTAAGACCCTGGCCTTTCCGTGCTCCGCGAGTCAGGCGCAGTTCGCCCCGGCGCCGCAGGCGGGCATGCTGCTGTCACTCAGCGGGTCCGCGCCGCTGGAAGCGGCTGGATGGGCGCTGCAAGTGGCGCAGTCCGCTCCCCTGTCGCTGGGCAACGCAGCCAGCGCGGGTCTCTTCTATCTCGGTTTCGGTGCCGGGCTCTCCGCCGGGTGGCCAGGACTCAGCCGGCCGGAACCGCAATCGGGCGGAATCGCGCTGGCATCGACCGCCCAGCTGATGCTCTGGACGGCGGCGGGCCTGGCACCCGACGTGAGCTCGCAGCTCAGGGTGAGACTCTGGGACTCGCAGGAGATCCCCAATACCATGACGGCCACCCGGGTCGCCGGGACCAGCCTGGTCTATGAGGTTTCTGGTGCTAACGAGCTGATCGAGCTGGGCGCTGGTCTCACCGCCAGCCTTGACCGGCTGCTTCTTGCCGGTGGAATCCGTGCCTTAGTGTCGATACCAGACGGGCTGGTCATCCTCACCAGCATCGCCGGGAACCAGCATGTGCTGGCCTATGCGGCGTTTCCTGCGGCTCAGATCCCGGGTGTATTGGCCAAGAATCCTGACGGATTCCCGATGGCGCTGGACAACGCCCTGATCAACGTGAGCGCGCCACTGCTGTTCGTGCTCGATGGCGGGCTAGCCAAGATACCGGCGAGCGGGAACTATGCCTCGGCGTCCGGCGCGCTGCTGGTCGGCTTTCTCTACAAGCTCGAGTTTCCGTTCTTTCCGGATCCGTACACCGGTGCGTTTCTCAGCCTGGAGGATAGCGACGCCAACGGGGGCCTGCTGGCCGAGATGGCCTGGACCACTCCGGAGAATGTCACGCTGAGACTCGCTGACCTGCAGCATCCGCACCCCGTACAGCCGCCCCCGGCCGAGGCCAGCACCGGCATCACCGCACCAGAATCCCAGTCCGCTCCTTCTCCCGGGACGTTCACCCTGGGTTCGGCCAGCACCAGCCCGGGACCTGCGATCCCGGCGCCCTTTCCGTTCCAGCCCCACGCCGTAACTCCGGAAGCCGCCGCCGGACCCGCGGCCACCATCGCCGGTCCCGAGCCCATTCCGGTGCCGCCCGCAGCGGCAGGCCTGATGATGCTGGATGTCTCCACCCGCGCGAGCCAATTCGGCGTCGAGATCGTGGATTACAACCTTCGAACAGCCCAGGATCTGCTGACAATCGATGGCCTCTCGGCACGAACCTACGCCGTGCTGGCGCCCGTTATCACCTTGCCCGCCATTTCGTGGGAACCGATGCACAACCAGGCCAGCCCAGAGGCGAACTCGCCTACGGGCAAGCTCCTTCGCCCGCCTGACGATGGCCCGGTCTGCGGAGCGGGCGTCGATTCGGTGACCCTGGTCCCGATCTCGCCTATCCAGTCACTCGGCGCACTCCTGGCCGAGACCCAAACGGAGGGATCGGTTTACGGCGCGGTTCTCACTCTGCCGTACGGGGCGGTTGCAGGCATCGCCCAGAAGGTCGGCCCGAACGACGGCCCGGCGCCGCAACTGACTCAGCCGAGCTTCAGTCTTCCGGCGGCCGGAGCCGATGTTCCGCTCGCAGGAGCGTACCAGCTCACCTTGCGCCCGCCGCTCGCCAATCCGGCTGCGCCGCTATTCACGGGAAGGACATACCTGCGAACGCAGGAAGACAATCCCTCAGGGAACCTCTCCTACGGTGAAGAGGTCCTGGGGTTCGACGTGGCGCAAATCTTCAGCACCGATTTCAACAATCCAGGGAACGGCGTTCCGGCGGTCCGATACGACCTCACCGGATACGGCGCGAGCCTTTTCTCTGACTGGACAGACCTGAACCCGCCGCACCCGACGGCCATAATCCGGGTGAACTTCGTCACCACTGTCGGGCGCACCTCCCACGAAATCATCCAGGCGCAGAGCGTGATCCACCCTCATGGAGTAAAAACCGTCCGAACGATAACCATGGACCGTCTCAACAGCGGCTCGGTCGAACGGACCGACACCGGGTGGCTCCCGGCGAGCGACGGCGATTACACCTTCACCCCCACTGCTTCCGGAAAAGACATCATCCCGGCAGACGTGCACATGGGAGTCATCGACAGCCTGGTGAACGTGCGGAACATCCAGGAGTTCGGGCTTCCTCTCACGACGCCAGGTACCAGCGACGCGGACGGAAGCCCGGGAACGGTCACCATGCAGCCGGTGACATTCGACGCGGACATCGCAATTAACCCGCTGCATCAGGTGGTTCAGGGCGGCTCCCAGGTGGTGCGCCTCGATGGGCTGCCGCGCACGGGCGTTCCGAGCACCGGCATGGTCGGCTACATCTGCCTGACGTCCAAGTACCACCTTTCCCTGGCGGATCTGCTGGGGTTCCTCAGCACTCTGCCGCAGCCGGCCGGCGGGCCGATGCAAGCGACTCTGAACCTGGGCGGGAGCAACAGCGTATTCCGCAGCGTCGCGATGTCGGCTGACGCGGCTGAGGACACCGCGCTGAGCCAGGATGCGCTGGTACTTACCGTACGGGGCCTGCCCGTACTTCCGGCTGGAAGCGCCTGGACGGTGGCGCTGAAGCAGACCGCTGACCCAGCGCCTCGGGCCCTGGCGCCGACACAGTCCGTGCCGGTGGTGCAGCCGAACACCGGTACCGGGGTCCCCGGCGCCGAAATCCACTTTGCTGACCCATCCGACATTTTCCGGCTGGCGCCGTCCCCGCAGGTCCCGCCGGCGAATCTGTACGGTTTCTTGCAGGACGTCACGACCCAGAAGACATTTCTGGCGCAGCCGTACGTCGTCAATGGCATGCAGCAGTTGCTGCTGCGCCAGGTACCAAGTCTCGCGGATCCTGGCGCGCTGCTGGGCGCGGTGTCGAGCTTCCCGGCGATAGCCTCGGCCCTGCCGCTGACAGGTCTGGCGAATCTGCCCACGAGCCTCGGAGCGCAGAGCCTGTCGGTCGACAAATGGTTCGACACGGACCCCGGCAAGGTAGCCCACCTTATTCAGACCCCGGTCGCGGTGGTTGATCTGGTCTACCGATGGAGCCCGGCGGGCCCGGAAGCGCCGCAGCCCAACCCGAACGATGCGAACGCGAGGATCCACATCACCCTGGGGCAGTCGCCCCCCGCGCCCACCTGGTCGATTGACATCTACGAGGTGGCCCTGAAGCTGACCATCCCGCCGGTCAGCGGCAATCCCGCGTTGTGGATTGAAGGCGCTTTTCACGCCGATTCCCAGACCCTGCCCAGTTTCCCGGATCTGCAGGTGGTCTACGACGGTCCGCTCGCGCCGCTGACCCAGTTCTTCACTGTCCTGAACGACTTGGGCAGCCAACTTGGGGGCAGCGCAGGAGGAGGCGGGGCTTCGCCCGAGATCCAGCCGGATGACGCTGCCGCCAGCGGCGCCGGCCTGAACGTCCATTACGCCGATGGCGTCCTCACCGTCCAGGATACCTTCGCTCTACCGCAGCTGCCCCTGGGCCCCGGAACCATCGAGAACATCTCGCTTGATCTCGGCGCAAACATCGACATTGTCCATTCCGATGTGGGATTCCTCGTCGGCATCGGCTCGCCCGATGCGCCGGTTCACTGGATCGTCGATCCGCTGTCGGGCACCGGGTGCTTGCAAGCCGGCGTCCAAGACGGCTCGCTGGCTGTCCTGGTCCAGCTGGGACTCGGGCTGGGCCTGGCGATCGACCTTGCCGTAGCCTCCGGCAGCGCGTCCATCACGATCGCGTTTCAGGTTCAGATTAGCGGCACCAACTACGAACTGCTGCTGCTGCTGACGGGACAGGCGCAGGTCACAGTGCTGGGCGGAGTCGCCTCCGCGGCGATCACGCTTTCCTGCGGGCTGGGTCTGGAGTTCCAGCTACCGTCGGGCGGCGAGATCCCGGTCACGGCCATCGGCACGGCGAGCGTAGGGATCCATATCAGCATCTGCTGGGTGGTGTCTATCGACTTCTCAGGAAGCTGGTCGTTTTCCCATCAATTCCAGGTGCCTGTCTAACTCACAGAAGGCAGCGACAGATGGCTTTGGATTCACGCAACTTGAGCATCATGACGTTTCCGCAGCAGTGGTCGGGAAGCGAGATCATCTCGAATGTGCTCTTGCTCCCTACCGGAGATCCGACCGCGCCGGTGGCCATCCCGACCGCGCCGACGGAAACTGAGCTTCCGTTCTCGCAGGCCCAGCCGGTGCTGAGAGCGGTATTCCTGCCCGGTTTCAGCAAGCCATGCTGGGACCCGACCATCGACCCGGCCTCGCTTGTATATGCGTCACCTTTCTACATAGTGCCGCCGGGGCCGGAAAAGCCAGGACTCAATCAGCCGGCCTTCAAGGCTGATATATTCAGCGGGCTTGCGCAGCAATTCACGCCCGCCGTGCCCGCCAGGACGGCGAGCCCGGGAGGCGTGCAGAAAGACTTGCCGCAGACCTATCTCGCGGCGGCGGCTTCCCCGTCTTCGGGGTCGGGGTCCGCCGCATCGGCGGACGATTACGGATGCGACCTGCGCGATACGCCGCCGCACAAGGTGCCGGTAACCCCAAGGGCGATGGCCTGGGGCGAAATATTTTCCTATGCGCTGCGGCAGCCGTTAATCGCGCAGGCAATCGGTCTGAGCTACCTGGAGGTCCGGATCCCGTTCAGCCCGGCGGCAATGTCCGGTGGCGGGTGGCTATGGCTGGAGATCGACACCGGGACCCCATCGAACTGGTATGCCCGGCTGGTGCTGGCGGCTTCATCTTCCGCTAGTCTGCCAGCGAACCAGCAGCCGGTCCGCTCCTACGCGGCACGTATACCACCGCTGGCCAGCCCGCAGAACCTGTTCAGCGCGGTACTGTTCCCCACCCTGCCGACTGCTCCCAAGCCAGATTCGAACGTGCTGGATGAAGCCCAGTCTGAAGCAGACCAGTACGCAGACGGTTTCGCGGGGATAGTCCACGCTTACCAGCCTGCCTTCGCCGACGCGATAGTCGGAGACGACCAGACCCTGGTCCCGGGCACCGACGCAGGATTCCAGATCGGCTGGGATGACGAGCAGGTAACGGCATGGCATCAGCGGCAGGTGCAGACAGCCCAGGACCTGGCCGCCGGCCAGCCGGCAGACGAGTTCCCGCTGGGCGTGCACGGCTACCGCGTCGATGCCCGGCAGGTGCCCGACGGGAACGCCGATCCGGCCAAGCCCACCCCGGCGTGGCAGTCGCTCACCGCGGTCGGCGCGTCAGTATCCGCGGGAGATTCCTTCTCGGCGACCGCGGTCCAGGAACTGACGGTCGAGCCGACGCCGGTGAGCAACGGCGGATCCCCGAATTTCTGGCTGCCCCGGTACTTCGCCCACTGGCGCGGACGATCGCTGGTCGTGACTGACCCATACGCGTACGCATTCGGCAGCGGGGATCCGCCCAGCGAGTATGCCCAGAACCCCTCCGCACCGCAGTTCAGCGGAACGCTCACGGAAATCCTGGACATCAGCCTCCGGTACGGCCAGTGGTATCAGTTCCGGACCAGACTCGCGGATCTGACCGGCGGAGGACCCACGGCGGAGGACTCCTCACCTGAGGCGGGAGTCGCGACGGTTCAGTTCCTCCGGCAGGTCCCCCCGAAGGCGCCCACGGTCACGAAGGGCGATCCGGTCGCCGCTCCACCCGCAATAGTCGTAACCCGGCCGCGGCTCAATTATCCTGAGATGGTCTTCGCGGGCGCTGCGACCGAAGCAGAACTGGCAGCCTGGCTGAGCCGGGTTCAAAGCGGCCAGAAGGGCGCCGTGTTTGTTCCCGATCCTGATGTTCAGACGCTCGAGATCATCGTCGAAGCGCAGGCGCCTGCCCATGACACAGGCAATCCCGCCTCCTTGCGAGACATGAGCACCCCGCCCCAGCCCGGAGACCTGGACGGGAACTACCGCGTCGTGTACCGCCATCAGGTTCCCTTCACCGGCGATACCGTGACGCTGTCCGTGCAGCCGCAACCCGTCGCTCAGATCCGGTTGATTCAGCTGCCGGCGACGGGATCGCTGACCCTGCCGGTACCGGCCGGGCGGAACCTGCGCATCCGGATCCGCGGACTGGGCACCGGAGACAGCACTTACTGGGGCAGCACACTGGCCAGCACCGGCCTGGTCACCGACGTGCAGGTGCGCTACGAGACACCATCTGAGCCAAAGGTCCTGCTGGCCGGGCCGGCCGCCAGTCAGCTGCAGGCGTACTACATCCGGGACGATCCCGCGGCGCCGCAAGAAGCGGTGACCGCGGCTGGCGTTCTGAGCACGCTGTCGGGCAGCGACCTGGCGCCCGGACTGCGCAGCAGCCTGGCCTCGGCGTTCCAGTCCCCGGTACCCACGCCACTGGAAAGACTCGCGCAGGCGCTCGAGCTGCCAGGCGACGGGCAGACCCTCACGGGGCCGCCAGGAAGGCGCGTGCTCTTCGGCGCACAGAATACGCTGCGGCATTCGGTGACGCAGGACCTGTCTTCCATCACATTCTCATCGCTCAGCGATCTGACCGGCCGCTGGATCGTCGTGATCCGGGTGACACTCGACCGCGACTGGACGTACAGCGCTCTCGCGCAGAACGGCCCGGGGCAGACAGGATTCGTCTTCAGCGGCGCCACGAGCATGACAGAGCCGCACCCGGCTCCGGTCGAGGTAGGCCGCGTCAACCTGCCCGGTGTGGTTTCCGCGTTGTCCGTGCAGCCGACCGGGGACCCGGCGCAGCGCGACCAGACGGACCTGATCTTCTTCGCCACAGTCGACTCGACGGTAGGCCCCGATCAGTTTCCGGACGTCACAAACACGAGCTGGAGCCTGGCGGGAACCTTCACCGGACGCCCCGCCACGACCATAAATCTCTGGAGCGGTGCCGTTGACGTTCCTATCACGCTTAACCCGCGGCAAACACCCAAGCTGGTCTCCGCGGGCATCGCGGAGAGCCCTTACGTCGCCGATGCCCAGTACGCGGCGACCGAACCGCGGCAGCGGGCCCTCTGGCTGGAGTTCGACAGCCCGCCGGAAGACCCGAACGACCAGTTTTTCTTCCGCGTGCTCGGTTACGGCCCCGATCCGCTGCTGGCGAGCCGGCCGTCGGACTTGCCGGGACAGGGCGAGCCCTCGCTATCGGTGGACCCCGAATGGATCCGCATGATCGCCGCGGGCGACACCAATGATGACGCGGGCGTCGGCGCCATGACACGGTTGCTTCCTGCTCAGGCTCCGCTGAGCCCGTCCGGCCGACCAGTGCACTACCTGCTGCCGCTCCCCGGGTCACTATCTCCGTCAGCGCTTGAACTCTTCGGCTTCTGGACCATTGAGGTACGCGCCGGGCACACCCTGTGGTCGACAGCGCAGGCCCGGTACGGGCGCCCGCTCCGCGTCTCCGGCGTGCAGTTCCCGGCGCCGCAGCTCACCGTCAGCGTCGACCGGCGGACGTACCCGTTCCTGCCGGCGATCGCGGCGTCCGCAAATCTGGCGCAGACGGTCTACAACGGCGTCTCCCTCACCAGTCCGGATCATCCGCAAACGCAGATATGGTTCCTGCTGTATGCGCAAGTACAGCGCGTGGACGGCCAGGCGTGGCGCAACATCCTGCTCGGAAAGGCACTGGGCAACCCGGTTAAGGACCCCGGGAGCGTACCGGCCCAGAACGGGCAGATACAAGTGCAAGGCCAGTTCGCCCAGATGCAGGTGGAAGACTGGCTCAAGCAGTGGCAACTACCGCCCAGCATGCCGACCAGCGTGGTGGCCGTGGAACTGTTTAACGGTGAGAACAACGTGATCGGGCACAGCGTGGATCAGTCCGGGCCGGCGGGCCGCGGAGCCGGGCAAGACCAAGACCCGCTGGGATCGGAACTAGGCGCGCGCCGGATCCTGCGCGTATCTCCGCTGACCCCCGTGCGCGCCATCTGCTGAACGCTCGCGGCCCGCCGGGCCGGCCGGCCTCAGGGGGGGTCGTGACCGTGGGCGGTCTGCGTGGCCTGCCGGATGGCCCCTACGCCGGTCGTGGCCCGGCGCCAGGGCGGCACGCCGTTGATCTCGATTTCCAGCGAGAAACTCAGGAACGTCCTGATCAGCACGATGAGCCCGAGGGTCAGGACGTTATCCAGGGTCGGGGCGACCGCGACCGTCCGGATCAGGTCGGCCGCCACGAGGATCTCCAGGCCGAGCAGCAGCGTGCCGCCGAAGGCCTGGCGCAGCGTGGTGTAGCCACGGGACGCCTCCCCGGTCCGCCGCCACGCCGCGGCCGCGAGCCACAGCGACCAGAGCACGCCGACGAGCAGGATCAGCGCTCCCAGCACCTCGAACGCCTGGGCAACGTGGCCCATCACCGCGGTGTACGTCGCCTCCTCGCTCTCGGAGGCGTACGTAGCCGCCATCAACTGCATGATCGATTCTCCCTGGTGCGGCCGGCCGCCGCTGCCTGGCCGCGTGCTGCGTATGTACCCCGCCTGCCTGCCGGTACCGCACGCCCTGGCCGCCGCCTCATCCCGGGACCAGCAGGTGCCGGGCCGAGACCACGTTGGTGGCCAGTTCCCGGTACCCGTACTCGTCGAAGAGCACGGTCAGCCGGTCGTCTTCGGTGCCCAGGACCAGGCCAGGGCCCCATTCGCGGTGCTGCACCCGTTCGCCGGGACAGAACGCCCCCACCGGCAGCACCGGCCGGGACAGGCCCGCGTCGCAGTTGTCGCAGTGCTGGCACGCGTCGCCGACCGCCTCGCCGAAGTACTGCAGCAGGAACCGGCGGCGGCAGTCGGTCATCTCGGCGTAGTGGCGCATCATCTCCACCCGCGAGCGCTCGACGGACCGGTGATGGCGGGCCAGCTCCGCCGCCCTGGCCGCGGCCTCAGCCGGAGGCACCGGCTCACCGGCGGGCTCGACCTGACGGCCGAGCCTGACCGCGCCCGCCTCCTCCAGCAGATTGAGCAGCTCGCCGAGCCGCTCGGGCGGCATCCCGGTGCGGGCCGCGAGCTCCCGCCGGGTGACCGGGCGCTCCGCCGCGGCCGCCACCGCCGCCAGTTCGCGCTCATCGGGCAGGCCCGCCGCGAAGAACCGGACCAGGCCCAGGTCCTCGGCCCGGTAATAGCAGATCGCCACGGTCGGCCGGCCGTCCCGGCCGCCGCGCCCGATCTCCTGGTAGTACTCGTCAAGCGAGCCCGGTACCGACACGTGCACCACGAAGCGCACGTCGCCGCGGTCGATGCCCATGCCGAACGCGCTGGTGGCCACGATCGTGTCCCCCCGCTCGAACGCGCGCTGGGCCTCCAGTCGCTCGGGCAGGCCCAGCCCGCCGTGGTAGTACCGGACGCCGATCTGCGCGGCGAAGGTCTGCGCCTCCTTTCTCGTCGCGACGTACACCAGTCCCGATCCGGGCTGCTCGCGCACGGCCGCCAGCACGGCCTGCTCCTTGTCGGCGGACCGGTGGAACGCGCGCACCGACAGGTGGATCTCGGGCCGGTCGAAGTCCCGGATCACCTGGCGCGGGTCACGCAGGCCCAGCCGGCTGACGATCTCCCGGCGCACCGGCGGGGCCGCGGTCGCCGTGAGCGCGGCCACCGCGGGCCGGGCCGGGAACGCCTCGATGACCGAGCCCAGCCGCAGGTAGTCGGGGCGGAAATCGTGGCCCCACGACGAGATGCAGTGCGCTTCGTCGACCGCGAACAGCCGCACCGGCGCCCCGCCCAGGCTGGCCCGCACATCGTCGCGGGCCAGTTGCTCGGGTCCGAGGAAGATGAATCCCCTCCGGCCGCTGCTCAGCAGCTCATCGGCGTCGTCCCGGGCCGACGGCCCGGACAGCGCGTTGACGGTCACCGCGGTGAGCCCGTGCGCCCGCAGCGCGTCGGCCTGGTCACGCTGCAGCGCCAGCAGGGGCGACACCACCACCGCCGGGCCGTCCAGCGCGACGGCCGCGACCTGGTAGATCGCTGACTTCCCGGCACCGCTGGGCAGGACCGCCAGGCAGTCACGGCCGGCGGCCAGCGCCGCCGCGGCCTCCTCCTGCGCGGCCCGCAGGGCGGCGAAGCCGAAAACGTCCCGGGCGATCTGGCCAAGTCGTGCCAGGGTCGCCCCGCTGCTGTCCGTTGCGCCGGCGGCCATCATCACCGTCGCCTACCGGCTCGCCGAGCCTGCCCGCGACCCGGACGCGCCGTCCGACGCGGGCCACGCGCGCAGGGCGATGTCGGCAGCGCGTCGCAGCCCGGCCGGGCTCGCCCCCCCTGGCCCGGACGGCCATACCGTCCATGAGCGTGGCGACGAACTGGGCCAGAGCGCCCGGGTCGGCGCCGGGCGGCAGGTCACCCTCGCCCTAGTTTCATGCTTAACGGTACAAAACTGGGAGCCGACCAGATGCCAGAACGGATACAGGTGGGGATCGCGGGCGCCAGCCGGCCCGGCCGCGGGCCAGCCCCCTGGGCCAACCACGTTGTCAACTGGCCGGCGCCCAGACGGCTAGCCTGCCAGTGCGCTGACGGCGCTCGGGGTCAGCTCGTCGAGGCTGGTGAGCACGAGCCCGGCGACGGCGAGCGCCTCCGGGCCGGGCGGGTACTTCGGGTGCGGGACCGCGATCACGCGCAGTCCGGCGGCGGCCGCGGACCGCAGGCCGTTCGTCGAGTCTTCCACGGCCGCGCAGCGTTCCGGCCGGTGGCCCAGCCGGCCGGTGACGGCGAGGTAGATGTCCGGGGCCGGCTTGCCGCGGCTGACCTCCTCGGTCGACATGGTCGCCGCGAACGACGACCGCAGCGACGCGGCGTCCAGGACGGTCTCGATCAGCGACGGCGGCGACGAACTGGCCAGCCCGAGCGGCCAGCGCGCGCCCAGCCTCCGGACAGCGTCCACCGCGCCCGGCATGAGCGGCAGGTGCCCGGTGTAGCGCGCCGCCATCTGCTCGATGACCTCCGCCGCGACCGCGGCGGGCGGCAGGCCGACGCCCAGGTCCTCGCTGAGGTACCTGGCCCACTCCCCCGTGCTCATGCCCATGAGCCGCTGCTGCGCGTCGGCCGCCCAGTGCCCGCCGTGCTCCGCAACTACCCCCCGGCGCACCTGCTCCCACACCGGCTCCGAGTCGACGAGCACGCCGTCCAGGTCGAACACGACCGCCTCGATCATGCGCCAACCCTGCCCGCTCGCCCTCTGCCCCGTCCAGCCCACGAGCCCGACTCGCCCATATGGTGAAGGTGCCCGCGCTGTGGCGGTGCTCAGAGGCGGGCGAAGCGCTCGGTGACCTGGCCGGCGGTGAGGCCGAAGTCGGCCAGCGCGTAGCGGTGGGGGGGCGCGCCGCGGCCGGCGCTCTGGGCGTGCAGGGCCCGCATGGCGTCGGCGGCCGGGCCGCTGAACGTCAGCCCGAAGCGGGCGTAGACCGACTCGACCGCGGCGAGCGGGTCGGCCACGAACTCGTCGTAGGCCACGTCGCAGAAATGCGCCGGGTCGCGGCTCGCCCGCGCGGCCGTGAAGCTCTCCAGGCCGCGGGCCCACAGCTCGAGCTGGTCGGCGCCGATCACCTGGCCGGCGAACGTGCCCGACCACCCGGCCGACGCCTGCGCGGCGAGACTGCAGACGGACGCGATGGCCGTCGGGGCCGCCCGGTGCGTCTGGACCACGAGCGCGTCGGGGTAGACCGTGAGCAGGGCCTCCAGCGCGAACAGGTGGCTGGGATTCTTGAGCACCCACCGGCGGCCGGCATCGGGCAGCCCGATGAGCTGCAGGTTGCGCCGGTGCCTGCGGTAGGCGTCGGTCCAGTCCTGCCCGCGCAGCCAGGCGGAGTAGGTCGGCAGGTGGGCCAGGCACTCGCAGGAGATCGACCGCATCGACTGCCGCAGCAGCTGCCAGCACTCCTCCACCTGATCGGCCGCCATGAAGTGCACCCCCATGAACTCGGGATGCGCGACGTGATGCCGCTCGAAGCCTGCCTGGATCCGCTGGTACACCGGGTTGCCCGCCCAGGTCTCGCGCGGCGGGCGCGGTCCGGGCGCCTGGGTGAGCCACATCTCGAGTCCCTGGTGGGCGGGGTCGGCCGTGAGCAGCCGGTGCAGCGCGGTCGTCCCGGTCCGCGGCAGCCCGGTGACGAAGATCGGGCGCTCGATGCCGACCGCCGCGTAGGCAGGCCAGGAGCGCCACGCGGCCTCGCTGAGCAGCCGGGCCACCAGCGCGCCGCGCAGGAACGACCGTTTCACCCTCTCGCCCAGCGGGGTCAGGTCCGCGTCGCGGGCGTAGGACTCCAGCAGCACGGCCAGGCCGTCGGTGTAGTCGTCGGCCCCGAAGTCGGACAGCCCGGCGATCCTGGCCGCGGACGCGTGCAGTTCCCCGGCCGTGCCGACGCCGCCCGGTGCGGGGCCGGTCAATGGTGGTACTCGCCGCAGTTGACGTCGAGGCACTGCCCGGTGATCGCGCGGGCCATGGGCGAGGCCAGGAACACCACGGCGTCGGCGACCTCGTCGGGTTCCGGCAGCCTGCGCAGGTCGATCGTGGCCGCGGTCTCCTCGTAGATCTGCGCCGTCCTCACCCCGCGCTGGCGGGCGAGCTGGCCGAAGTACCACTTCAGCGAGTCGGCCCAGATATAACCGGGGGCGACCGAGTTGACCCGGATGCCCTGCGGGCCGAGCTCGGTGGCCAGACTCTGGGCCAGCGCCAGCAGCGCCGCCTTGGCCATCTTGTACGGCCCGAACGTGAGCCGGGAATGCCGGAGCACCATGGAGTTGATCATCACGACCGAGCCCTGGCCCGCGGCCAGCACCGGGACGAACAGCCGCGTGACCCGCAGGGCGCCGATGACGTTGGTCTCGAATCCGGCCCGGACGGCATCCAGGTCGACGTCGGCGAGGTCGGTGATGGGCGGGATCGCGAACGCGTTGTTCACCAGCGCGTCGACCCGGCCGAAGGCCTCGAGCGCGGCCTGCGGCAGCTGCTCGGCCAGGTCGTCGTCGGTGACGTCGGTCACGACGGTCACGGCCTGGCGCCCCAGGGCCTTGACCTCCGCGGCCACCTCGTCCATCCAGGACGTGGTGCGGGCGGCCAGGACCAGGTCCGCGCCCGCGCGGGCGCTCTGCAGCGCGATGGCCCGGCCCAGGCCCGGGCCGAGACCGACGACTACCACCACCTTGTCCTGGAGCAGCGTCATCCCAGCATCCTCGAGGCGACCGCGGCCTGGCGGGCGGCGATCCGTTCGGCATACTGCTTGGGCGTGATCCGTGCCTGCTCGTAGTACGGCAGGACGCCGGCCAGATCGGCGAACGGAACCACCTCGACCTGCGGCCCGTCCTCGGGCCGCAGCGCCCGCGACAGCCGCTGCCAGCGGATCTGGATGTAGCCGCGCCGGTGTCCGGTGCGTTCCAGCCAGTTGGCCACGCCGGGGTCCTGCTCGCTAACCACGAACCGGATCAGGCCGTCGGGATCGATCCGGGCCTGGTGTCCGTTCAGGCTCGTCTGATGGTTGATGTAGTCGAGCGAGATGTACCAGAGGGTGCCGAGCTGGATGCCCTGGTAGGGCGCGACCGAGCGGCCGGCCGCGGGCACCGTGACGATCATGGCCTGGTCGTCGCCGAGGTCGTAGTGGCCGACCGACGAGAACTGGGTGGCCAGCCCGCCTGGGGTCGGCCGCGGCTCCGTCATCGTGTTCACCGGCAGGTTCAGGTAGAACCACTCGGGGAAGTTCAGGAACGTGCGGAGCCGGGAGAGCAGGATCTTGCCCGCCACCTGATAGCGCTTGGCCAGCGCGGCGGCGTCCGGGGCGGGCGGCGCGGCGCCGAGGCGGCCGGCGCGGTGGATGCTGATGGTGCCGCGGCGCTCGGTGTCCCAGTCGCTGTACACCTCGCGGACCAGGAGCATCGCCGACCCGGGGCCGAGCGTGACGTAGCCGGGGCCCCGATCGTCCCGGGGCGGCCCGAACCGCAGCTCGAACGTGCCGTCCGCGGCGATCTCGATCTCGCGGTCATCGAACGCGGTCAGGCTGTCCGGCACCTCGACCGGCGAGTAGTCGCCGTTCAGCACCTGGAAACTCAGGTCGGTGGTCGTGCCGCGGCGCCCCGTGACCACGTACTCCGCGTCGTCGCGCAGGTAGGAGTGGAAATACAGGGTGTCGGGGTTGTCCAGCCCGAGCTTGGTGTACGGGCCGGTCGACTGGACGAAGTAGGGAAAGTCGCGCTGGTAGGCCCAGGCCAGTTGCAGTGCCGCCCGGATGCTCCCGGCGAGGTAGTCGTATCCCTCGGTCAGGTCCTGCTCGGTCTGGACGTGGGACGCGCCGGTGATGATGTTCTCGGCCTCGATCACCGCGTCCGCGAATGACTGGGTAAGCACCGCCACGCCTCCTGCGCTTCCCGCTCGCTCAGCCTCGGCCGGCCCGGTCCTGGCCGGGTACGGACCGGTGCGACTCAAGGTAGAACGTGTTCTAGCTCACGTCAACGGCGGGCGCTGGGTTGGCCCGGGGGGGCACTGCGCTTTCCCGGGGCGACCCTGGACCCCCCATGGCCCCGGACCCCCCCGTGGCCCAGCGATTCGACGTGATCCGGAAGCTCGGCAGGTCGTCGAGCGACATCGTGGCCTCGTAGGTGCGCACGTACCCGGTGTGCGCGATCCGCCACTGGCCGTCACCCCCGCGCGCGTAGCGGTCCTCGTAGAACGCGGCCCCGGTGATCACCATCCGGTACTCGGTCGCGATCACGGTGTCCTCGAAGGACCAGGTGCCGCTGGCCGTGTCCCCGTCGACGGTTATCTCGGGCTGGCTGGCGAAGTGCACGGTGATGATGTCCGGCCCGAGGCTGTCGCGCAGGAACCCGACGATCGCGTCCCGGCCGGCCAGCTTCAGCGGCTTGCCGAGCGCGGGCGTGCCGTAGTCGGCGGTGGCGTCCGCGGTGAACGTGTCCGCCAGGTCGTCCCAGAGCTTCAGGTCGACGCAGCGGAGGTAGCGGTACTTCACCTGGCGGATCTCTTCGAGCGCGACAAGGTCCATGCCCCAAGCTTTCCCATCAGCCGGGCCGTCCACAAGAACCTGTTCTAACTTTTCGGGCCGTGACGGCCGGCAGTAACGTGAGCCCGTGGCCGATCTGGAAGACAGCCTCGAGCGGTGGCGCCGTGACCTGGCCGGCTGGGCGATACCCGGGCACATCACCGCGGCGGTCGCCGAGTCCCCGTGGGTGCTGCCGCAGCAGGTCTTCGCCCGCCGCGCCGACCGGGTGAGCGCGGCGCCGTCCGGCCCGTCCTACCAGCGGGCCTGGGCCGCCCTGGACCCGCCGGGCAGCGTCCTGGACGTCGGCTCGGGCGCCGGGGCCGCCTGCTTGCCCCTGCTGCCCCGCGCCACCGCGCTGACCGCGGTGGACGCCGACGCCGACATGCTCAGACGATTTTCTGAACGGACCGCCGCGGCGCCGGTCGCCGTGCGCACGGTACTCGGCCGGTGGCCGGAAGCCGCGGCGCAGGCCGGCCCCGCCGACGTCGTGACCTGCCACCACGTGCTGTATAACGTCCCCGAGGTGCGGCCGTTCGTGGCGGCGCTCACCCGCCGCGCCCGGCGCACGGTCGTCGCCGAGATGACCACGCAGCACCCACTGGTCTCGCTGAACCCGCTGTGGCTCAGGTTCCACGGGCTGCGCCGGCCGCTCTCCCCCACCGCCGCGGACCTGATCCAGATCCTGGAGGAGATGGGGCTGCGGCCGGGTCACGAGACGTGGCATCGGCCGGGCGGGGCGGACTACGCCAGCTTCGACGAGATGGTCGACGTCACCCGGCGGCGGCTGTGCCTGCCGCCCGGGCGCGCGGCCGAGGTGGCCGGGGCCCTCACGGACCTGGGCGTCGACCCGGACCGCGCCGAGGACCTCGGCAGCTCTGGCCGCGACGTCGTGACCATCTGGTGGGACGGCGCCGCGGCCTCGTAACGCAAGCACCGCCGTTTGTCAACTATCCTTCACGATCCAGGGAAGGCGGCGCCGTGAAGGGGGAATGGGGAGGCGGGCGGGGCCCCGGAGGCGAGCGGGAGACAGGGCATGAGCGAGCCGACGGGGCGCGGCGCCGCCTGGACTGAGGAGCGAGGGACGAGCGACGAGGGAAGGCGGCGCCTAAGAGCGCCCCGGAGGCGAGCGGGAGACACAGCATGAGCCGACGGGGCGCGGCGCCGCCTGGACTGAGGAGCGAGGGACGAGCGACGAGGGAAGGCGGCGCCTAAGAGCGCCCCCGAGGCGAGCGGGAGACACAGCATGAGCGAGTGGCCGGACGGCTGGTTCAAGGACGGCGGCGCGGCCGGCCACGGGCCGGGCGGGCCAGGCGGCGCGGGCGCGTCCGGCGGGGGAGATCCCACGGTCGGCATACCCGGCGCGGCCTATCCGCCCGGCGGCGGCCAGCCGGGCGGGAGCGGGCGGCCGGGCGGGCCAGGCGGCTATCCCGGCGGTAGCGGCCAGCCCGGCGGGGGCGGGTGGCCTGGCGGGGTCGGCCAGCCGGGCGGCTATCCGGACGGATCCGGGTCCGGCAGCGCCTGGCCGGAGCAACCCCCGAACCACGGGCCGACGCAGGGCCGCCAGTTCGGGACGCCCGGCGGCGGGGCGGCGGGCGGCGGCGGGTTCGGCGGCCCGGGCGGCTGGCGGCAGCGCTGGCTGCGCCCGCGCCGGGTCTTCGCGGTGGTCGGCCTCGTGATCGTGCTGCTGGTCGTCGCCACCGTGGGCATGTACTTCTACGTCGACTCCAAGCTGGTCCGCGCGAACGTCCTCGTCGGCTACTCGGGCCGGCCCGCGGTCTCGGCCGGGCAGAACTGGCTGATCACGGGCTCGGACAGCCGGCAGGGCCTGACCAGGCAACAGGAACTCCAGTACGCGACCGGCAAGCTGAGCGCGATCAGCGGCCAGCGCTCCGACACGATCCTGATCTTGCATATCCCCTCGAACGGCCAGCCGCCCGTCCTGGTGAGCGTCCCCCGCGATTCCTACGTGCCGATCCCCGGCCACGGGTCCAGCAAGATCAACGCCGCGTTCGACCTCGGCGGGCCCCAGCTGCTCGCCGAGACCCTCCAGAACGTCACCGGCTTGTACATCAATCACTACATGGGCATCGGGTTCGGCGGCTTCGTCTCCGTGGTCAACGACATCGGCGGGGTGAGAATGTGCCTGCCCGGCCCGATGGTGGACCCCAAGGCCGGGCTGAACCTCAAGGCGGGCTGCCAGAACCTCGACGGGGGCCAGGCCCTGGGCTACGTCAGGACCCGCAACTTCGCCATCAGCGACCTGCAGCGCGAACAGGACCAGCGGCTGTTCCTGAAGGCGCTGCTCAGCAAGATGACGAGCCCGGGAACGTTCCTCAATCCGTTCGCCGCGATACCGGCGGCCACCGGGTCGGCGGGAGCCCTGACGGTCGACCAGGGCACCAGCCTCTACGACCTCGTCCGGGCGGCGTTCGCGCTGAGGAGCCCGGAGACCACTACCGTGCCCGTCGCCGACGCGAGCTTCCAGACGTCCGCAGGCGACTCGGTGCTCTGGAACCGCTCTCAGGCGCTGGAACTGTTCAACGCGCTCAAGAACGACACCGCGGTTCCCCGTAGCCTGCTAACGGGCTCGAAGGCCGCGCCGACCGCCTGACGGACCGCAAAGGACAGCCTCAGCATGTCTTCAGGTAACACTCAGACAGAAGTCGCACAATGGGTCGATGACCACACCGTCGAGTGATGGGCGCCGACAGCCTGACGCGAGGCTGCTGGTCGTCGAGGACGAGCCCAACATCCTCGAACTCCTGGCGGCGAGCCTGCGGTACGCGGGGTTCGAGGTGGTCACGGCGGCCGGCGGAACCGAAGCGGTGCAGGCGGCGCAGCGGCACCGGCCGGACCTGATCGTTCTGGACGTGATGCTGCCGGACATGGACGGCTTCGACGTCATCCGCCGGCTGCGGGGCGGCGGCGGCCGGATCCCGGTGGTGTTCCTGACCGCGCGGGACTCCACCGAGGACAAGATCCGCGGCCTGACCCTGGGCGGCGATGACTACGTCACCAAGCCGTTCAGCCTCGAAGAGGTGATCGCCCGGATCCGCGCCGTGCTGCGGCGCACCCGCGGCGACGGCACCGAGCCCCCGCCGCGGCTGAAGTTCGCCGACCTGGAACTCGACGAGGACAGCCACGAGGTATGGCGGGCCGGCCAGCAGATCCAGCTGTCACCCACCGAGTTCAAGCTGCTCAGGTACTTCATGGGCAACGCCAACCGGGTGCTGTCGAAGATGCAGATACTGGACCACGTCTGGGACTACGACTTCCGCGGGGATACCGGCATCGTGGAGTCCTACGTCTCGGTGCTGCGGCGCAAGGTCGACACCACCGACCCGCACCTGCTGCACACGCTGCGCGGAGTCGGCTACGTGCTGCGACTCCCGTCGACCTAGGCGGCGGATAGCCATGTCGTCGGCAGGGGGCACGGGCCGGGCCGCGGGGGGACGGGCCGGGCCTGGCGGCGCCTGCGGGGCCTGCCCGGCCGCACCCCGCTGCGCGTCAAGCTGATCACCGCTGTCCTGGCCCTGGTCGCCATCGCGCTGGCCGTGATCAGCGTCACCGGGATCTCGGTGCTCAAGAGCTACCTGCTCAACCGGTACGACAACACGTTGCAGAGCTATCTCGGCCTCGCTGACCACGCTGTCGGGCAGTACGTGGGAGGCGCCACCCAGGGTTTTTCACCGCTGGCGGCCGTGGCCTGGGTTCCGTCAGGCGGCAAGCTGCAGTGGGTGATCGTGCCGGAGACGCCGAGCAACGGCTTCAACCCGTTCACCGGCCCTCCGGCCCCCCAGACTCAGACGGTGCCCGGCCCCCAGGTGCCAGATAATCCGTCCTGGCTGGCCGCGAACCTGGGTCACGACGTGACCGTTCCGGCCCAGTCCGGCGGGGGCCATTGGCGGGTGCTGCTCGAACCCGCCACGTTTGTGACCAATACCGGCACGATCAACGGCACCGTGATCGTGGGCGTGGACGTCACGAGTGTCTATAACACGATCGGCCAGCTAGCGGGCCTCGACCTGATCGTCAGCGGGCTGCTGCTGTTCGTCATCCTCATAGTCGGCATCGCCGTGGTGCGGGCCAGCCTCCGGCCGCTGACTGACATCGAGATGACCGCCGAGGCCATCGCGGCGGGCGACCTGACCCGCCGCGTTCCCGACCGCGACCCGCGGACCGAGGTCGGGCGGCTCGGCCGGTCGCTCAACGGCATGCTGGCCCAGATCGAGGCCGCCTTCGACGCCCGGGCCGAGTCCGAGTTCGCCGCCCGGCGGTCCGAGGAGCGGATGCGGCAGTTCGTCGCCGACGCCAGTCACGAGTTGCGGACCCCGCTGACCGCGATCCGCGGCTTCGCCGAGTACTACCGGCAGCGCGGCGGGCTCGCGGAGATCTCCGGCGCGCCAGCCCGGCCAACCGCGGGCAACGGCGGCGGCCCCGCCTCCCAGGAGACGGCGGCCCCGCACGAGACAGCGGCCCCGCACCGGGCGGCGGCCCCGCACGAGACGGCGGCCCCGGACGAAGCGGCGGGCCCGCACCGGGCGGCGGCCCCGGACGAAGCGGCGGCCCCGCACCGGGCGGCGGCGACTCCGCCCGGCCCGGGCGCCGAGCCTGACCGGGCCGGGCCGCTGGCCCGGGCCGACCTGGACCGGATCATGCAGCGGGTGGAACAGGAGTCCTCGCGGATGGGCGTTCTGGTGGAGGACATGCTGCTGCTCGCCCGGCTGGACCAGCAGCGACCGTTGGAGCACCGCCCGGTCGACATGCTGACACTCGCCGCCGACGCCGTCCACGACGCGCGAGTCGTGGCGCCGGACCGGAACATCAGCCTCACCGTCGGGACCGGCGCCGCGCTTCTCGTGCTCGGCGACGAGGTCAGGCTCCGCCAGGTGATCGGCAACCTGATGAGCAACGCGATCAACCACACGCCGGAGGGAACCCCGATCGAGGTCCGGGTCCGGTCCGGCAGCCTCGACGAGTGGCGCCGGGCCGGGTCCAGCGCAGGTGAGGCCGCGCGCGCCGGCCAGGCCGCGCGCGCCGCGGGCCGTCTCGGCGCCCAGCCGTTCCCCGCGGTCATCCTCGAGATCGCCGATCAAGGTCCCGGACTCACGCCGTACCAGGCGGAACACGTCTTCGAACGGTTCTACCGGGCCGACCAGGCCCGGACCAGAACGGCGGGCGGTACCGGCCTCGGCCTGGCCATCGTGGCCGCGCTGGTGGCCGCGCACGGCGGTGCCGTGTGGGTCGAGTCGCCGCCAGGGCGCGGGGCCATCTTCCGCATCGCGATCCCGCTCGCCCCCGAGGCCCAGCACATCGGACCAGACCCAGACGACAGTACCGGCCCGGACGTCCCGGACTCCCGCGGTTCATTAGCCCCCGGACCGGGCCCGGATCACCACGGGTGGCCGACCGCGCCGCCGGGCGGGACACCGCCCCAGGCCCTCCCGCCTCCCCCGCCCCCGCCCGGTCCCGCCGGCTGGCCCACACCGCCCGGACGACCATGATCAATCCGGGCTGACGGCCCGCGATATATGCGGCGAAATAACCCCGCCGCCTTGCCTCCACAGCTCAGCCCGGCCGCGCGGCGGTCAGCCCGGCGGCCTCCACAGCTCAGCCCGGCCGGCCGGAGGCGGCCAGCCCGGCGGCCGGCGGTCAGCCCGGCGGCGGTCAGCCCGGCGGCCGGCGGTCAGCCCGGCGGCCGGCGGACGCGCCGGGGGTGTGGCGAGCCCGCCCCGGCGCCTGGCCGGGGCGGTGTCCGTGATCTATGCCTGAATTCCGGCATTTCCGGCGTTTTGGGTCATGCCGGTTCCGTAGCCGTTCCCGTTCCGGGCGAAGCCGACGATGAATGTGAGTCTGCTGTACACGGGTGTACACCAAAGCCGCATTCACGGGGCGGGGATGCCGGGGCGGCGGGCGGGGATGCCGGGGCGGCGGGCGGGGATGCCGGGGCGGCGGGCGGGGATGCCGGGGCGGCGGCCGGGGATGCCGGGGCGGCGGCCGGGGATGCCGGGGCGGCGGCCGGGGATGCCGGGGCGGCGGCCGGGGATGCCGGGGCGGCGGCCGGGGATGCCGGGGCGGCGGCCGGGGATGCGGGGCGGCGGCCGGGGATGCCGGGGCGGCGGCCGGGGATGCCGGCGGCGGCCGGGGATGCCGGGGCGGCGGCCGGGGATGCCGGGGCGGCGGGCCTGCGGTCGGGACGAAGACTGCGAAACAGGGGCAAATGGTTGGACGGTGGCTGGCTGTCCGGCCTGGCGCCAGCCCCCGGCCAGCCGCGTTGTCCCGCTGACCGGCGCCTGGGTCAGGGAACCGGGCGCCGGATCCGCTGAGTCGGCCTGGAGCGCGGTTCCAGCGTTGCCGCTGGCCCGTTTCTCCAGGCCGCTCGCCGAACCCGCCGTGCACCTCTCGGCGCAACGGGCTCTCCACGGTTTCTGCCGTCAGGCATTTTCTACCGGCGGCCAGGATCAGCCGCCGCCCAGCGGTGAAGCTTGGCCTGCATCCCCGCTACCCGCGACCATGACCCTGGGGCCGGGTCGCCGGCGCCGTCATCCGGCGGCGCGTCTTGCGGCATTGCAGCCTCCTTCCCTCCTCGAAACCGCTGCCGCCCTTCCCCATGTGCCAGGCTCTCCCCGGCTCGGAGTACTACGGCGGCTCCGCCCCGCCCGGCCCGTTCAGCGGCAGGCGCGCCTATCCCGGGCAGCGGGCCGGATGCCCGCCGCCGGGAACCGCGACCGGGCGGTTCCCGCGTTCACTGTTGTCCGCTCGGCGAAGGAGGAGCCCGGCTGTGTCCCAGCGGCCTCGCCACAGGTACGCCGCAGGCCTTCCCCGTGGCCTGCCGGCGCGGTGATCATAACCACGCCGGAAGTTCCCGCCGCGCGTGCACCAGCGGGACGCGCCGCGCCCGGCCCAGATCCGCCAGGTTCGAGCCGGTGCCGATTATGAAGGACGTAATAACGCCGGTTCCTCACGTACTCCTTTCCGCCACGCTCGCCGGACCCGCCCCATCTGGCAGTGCTGGCACGTCCCGGCTTTGTCAGGGCTGCTCCCGCCCTCCCCGGCACCACCCGGATCAGGCTGCCCTCAGCTTCACCGCCCTGCTGCGACAGGACCGAGGCGAAGGTCTCTCACCTCCACTCGAAACAACAGCGCCTCGCGGCGCAAATGATCAAATCGGCATGTTGATCCTCTGCGCGCCTCATTCCACGCAGAGTTTCCTACATCATTGAAATCAGGCCAACCATGGCCCTGCCTCCTGCCCCGGATACGCGAGGAATTCCGTCTATTAGCCACAATTCATGACGATCTGGCCAAGGTGGCACGGGCAGCGTCCAGCGCCGCCGACCGGTAGGCCCTGCCGAACAGGCACACGTGCACCAGCAGCGGATGTAGCTGGTGCAGCGGCACCCGGTCCCGCCAGCCGGCCGCGAGCGGCGTGACCTCCTCGTAACACGCGATGATCCGGGCCAGGAACGGCGCCCCGAACAGGGCCAGCATGGCCAGGTCGGTCTCCCGGTGCCCGCCGTGCGCGGCCGGGTCGATCAGCCATCCCCGGCCGCCGGACCACAGGACGTTCCCGGACCAGCAGTCACCGTGGATCCGGCTCGGGAGTTCGGGCGGGCCAGCCAGCGTCGGGGCGCGAGCGGCGACTGTCTCGATCAGCTCGACGTCTGCCGAGGTCAGCGACCCAACGTCCCGGGCGCGTCGGGCGTACGGCAGCAGCCGATGCGTGCCGTACCACTCGGCCCACGAGTCCCCCGGGTCGTTGCCGAGCGGCAGGCCGGCGATGGACCCCGGCCACGGCGCGCCGAACGCCCCGGCGCCAGCCGCGTGCAACCGCGCGAGGTCGCGGCCGAACCGCTCCGCGGCCAGCCGGGACGGCGTCTCCTCCGGTATCCAGGAGATGACGAGCGCGTCCTGGCCCCATCCGAGGACCCCGGGAACCGGCACCGCTCCGGCCTCGCCCAGCCACCCCAGCCCGCGCGCCTCGGCTTCGAATCCCCCCCGGTCACCCGCAAGTCCCCCCCGGTCACCCACAAGTCCCCCGCGGTCATCCGCGGCCAGCTTGGCGAATACCGTCCGGCCGTCCGCCAGGGTCGCGCGGTAGTGGCGCGCGCCGTGCTGCCCGCCGATGCCCCGGCATTCCCGCACGCCGACGCCCAGCAGCCGCTCCAGCCGGAGCTTAGGGTCCGGATCGGTCAACGACGCCACCCGCTGACCTGCTGACCCGTCACCCCGACGCAGGCCGGCCAGCAGCCCGGCGAGCTGGTCCGCCAGGCCCCGAGCCGCGGGCTGCACCAGGTCGAACACCAGCGCGTACTCCTCAGGGCCGCCGCCGTAGGGGTCCGGGACCTCGGGGCCACCTCCGCCCCCGGCCCGGGCCGGGTCGAAGGACAGGAACAGCGCCGTCCGGTCCGCGGCCTCGGCATCGGGAGCCATCCTCCGCAGCCGAGCCAGGTTACTCCCGTCCATCGCCAGCACCAGGTCGTACCGCCCGA
The DNA here is from genome assembly GCA_963842355.1 of uncultured Actinomycetota bacterium. Lineage (GTDB taxonomy): Bacteria > Actinomycetota > Actinomycetes > Streptosporangiales > Streptosporangiaceae > JASHPR01. Next base: position 155,283 of record CAWJGC010000001.1, read on the forward strand.
ACCAGGACGGCTCGAACTGCCGCGCCCGGTGCCCGGCACCGTCATATCCGCGCCGGGACAGCTCGGCCCTGGCCCCGCGGTCCATCGGCTCGCCCAGGTGCCAGTCCCCGGTACCCGCGCTGTCCACCTCTACCCGCCCGGACAGGCCCGCACGCTCGAGTTCCGCGCGCAGCACCACCTCGGCCATCGGCGACCGGCAGATGTTCCCGAGGCATACCACGCCGATCCGGTACATTCCAGTCGCGTCCCGGGGCGCCGGCGGGGTCACCGCCGTGTGATCGTGATCGGGCATGGGACAAGCATGCCCGACGGGACCAGCCGCTCCATCCCCTGCTCGCCTCCCGGGCCCCACCCGCCTCCCCTTCCCTGTTCATGGCCCTCCGGATCGCTTACCGGTGACACCTGCCACGATGGTGGGCATGTCTGCGGCGGACGAGTACCGGAAGCTGTCGTTCTGGCACGATACGGTGCCCGGCACGCTCGAGCCGGGTGATCCTCTGGCGGGGGATCTGGACGCCGACGTCGTGATCGCCGGTGCCGGGTACACCGGCTTGTGGACCGCGTACTATCTCTCCCGCGCCGATCCGGGCCTGAAGATAGCGGTCTGCGAGCGCGACATCGCGGGGTTCGGCGCCTCGGGCCGCAACGGCGGCTGGTGCTCGGCCCTGTTCCCCGCGTCGCTCGGCAAGCTGGCGCGGATGGCGGGCCGGGACGCGGCGGTCGCCATGCACCGGGCCATGCAGGCGACGGTCGACGAGGTCGGGCGGGTGACGGCGGCCGAGGGCATCGACTGCCACTGGGCCAAGGGCGGCACCGTGCAACTCGCGCGCTCGGTCACCCAGTTCGAGCGGGCCAGCGACGAGGTGGCGGAGGCCCGTTCGTTCGGGTTCGGCGAGGAGGACCTGCGGCTGCTGTCAGCGGCGGAGGCGCAGGGCCTGGCAGGCGCCTCCGGCGTCCTGGGCGGCACCTTCACCCCGCATTGCGCCGCGATCCACCCGGCACGGCTCGCCCGCGGCCTGGCCGACGTGGTCCGCAGGCGCGGCGTCCTGTTGTTTGAACGGACCCCGGTGCTCAGGCTGGGCCCGGGACGGCTGGTCACCGGAACCGGGACGGTGCGGGCCCGGTACGTGATCCGCGCGACCGAGGGCTACACCGCGGTGCTGCCCGGCCAGCACCGGACGCTGGCCCCGGTGTACTCGCTGATGATCGCGACCGTGCCGCTCCCCGAGCCGACCTGGGCGGAGATCGGCCTCGCCGGTCGGCCGACGTTCAACGATCTCCGCCACCTGGTCATATACGGGCAGCGCACGGCGGACGGGCGGCTGGCGTTCGGCGGCCGGGGCGCCCCGTACCACCTCGGCTCGGCGGTCCGGCCGTCGTTCGACCGGGTTCCGGCGGTGTTCAATGCCTTGCGGCGGACGCTGGCCGAGTTGTTCCCCGTGCTCGGCGACGTCAAGATGACACACGGTTGGGGCGGCCCGCTCGGCGTGCCACGGGACTGGTGCGCTTCGGCCGGCCTGGAACAGTCCACCGGGCTGGGCTGGGCGGGCGGCTATGTCGGCGACGGGGTGGCCACCACGAACCTGGCCGGCCGCACCCTGGCCGACCTGATCACCGGAACCGACAGCGAGATCACCCGGCTGCCCTGGGTGGGTCACCGCTCGCCGCGCTGGGAGGTGGAGCCGTTGCGCTGGCTCGGCGCGAACGCCGGCCTGCACGCGATGAGCTGGGCCGACCGGGCGGAGGCCAGGACCGGGCGCCCCTCGCGGGCGGCCGGGGTCGTCGGCAGGTTCCTCGGCTCCTGACCCCGGGCCTGAGTTCTGCTGGTCCCGGGCCCGCCACGAGATTTCCGTTCTGAACCCTGGTGTCGGATGTAGTTCGCTCCGACGGCGTTAGGCTGCTAGCATCACAGCGTCTCTGGCGCCGCTAGCTCAATTGGCAGAGCAGCGGACTCTTAATCCGCGGGTTCGGGGTTCAAGTCCCTGGCGGCGCACCCGTTCTGACCTGGGGTTATACCAGTTCTGGGTTGCCTCGTGAGGGCCGTTTCGGGGCCATGTTTGCTCCACGTTTGCTCGTCAGTCCGGACCT
>CAWJGC010000002.1:0-108392 GCA_963842355.1 uncultured Actinomycetota bacterium
GTGACTTCCGGTTCTGGCGCATCGCAACCAATTTCACATTCTGATTTGACTTCAGCTTTCAGGGTAAAGCGCAAATGCCGTTTACGTACGGTGAGCTTTGTTGCGGCTGCAATGATGCGACGGGGTCGCTCCCCACAACGAACGTGAGGGAGCAGACGGTTTTAGCTTTTTATCAAACATTTGTGCACGATCAACAAGAACAGGATGATACCGCGATACAGGAGCATCACAATGACCGACGCTGCCAGCGCCCCATTACAGTCCAGGTCTGCAATTCCGGCCGACGACCCAACCGCAAGCTGACGGTCGCCGACCCGGAAGGTTCCACGGTGCGCCACGTCGCAGTGGTCGGCGGCACCTACAGTATCCTCGTTTCCGGCGCGCAGACAGCCGGACGGTACTGCTTGATTGACATGATCGTGCCCGATGGCAGCGGGCCACCTCTGCACCGCCACGATTTCGAGGAAATGTTCACGCTGCTTGAGGGCGAGATTGAGTTCACCTTCCGCGGTGAAACCACTACCGTGCGTGCGGGATCGAGCGTGAACATCCCGGCCAATGCGCCACACGTTTTTAAGAACACTTCCGGCGGCACGGTGCATATGTTGTGCATGTGTACACTGGCGGGGCAGGAAGAATTTTTTATGCAGGTTGGCGACCCATTGGAGAGCCGCAGGTCGCCGCTGCCAAAGCTCGACAAGGCCGAAATGGAAGAGCGGATGACGAAGGCCCGGGCACTCGCTCCGAAATATCGCACGGAATTGCTGAAGCCCTAGGGGTTAACTGCCGCGCTGGCTATAGGGCGAGGCAGTTCAGGAAGACGCACGGGCCAGGGTTGTTACCGTGGCGGTAATTCGGCTGCCGGCCTCCCATCCTTGCACCTTCTGACGGATCAAGGTGAGAAGGTCGCAACTCTAACAGCGCTCACGAATGGGCCCTTTTACCTTTTCACCTTGCTAGCATTGGTTGGCATAGCCAGACCCCACGCAGTCAGCGGACGCGACTTGTTGATCAGGCGCGCTGGCGCGGTTCGCGGCAGTACCCGCGGACTTGCTCCAGATAGCCACCGCAAGTGAGCCCCCGGACGCGCACAGCCATCCACCCAAGCTCGGCCATTAGCTTCGCTAGACGTCGGCAGGCCCCGGCACCGCGACTGCGTTGAGGAACTTCAAGGATGTCGAACAATAGCTGCGTGGTAATGCGCTCGATGCCATCGTCGCCTATCTGGCCACGCAAGCACTCCAAGCGCAGCCGCCAGGGGTCGGCATCTTGCGCAGCCAATTTGGCCCGCGTTTTATGCAACTCATCCAGCCACGACAAGCGTGCCTCCTCCATCTGCTGTTGATTGAACTACACCGAGAATTGATCTGCCGTGAACCTGACGGCGCCGGGTTTGAGGGATCGCCAGCCTGCCGTGTTGAGTGCGATTCCCACAAAAACTTCCGAGCCACGTACCAGAAACTTCGGGCTGTAAGGTGCTGCCCTCGCAGGAAGCAGAACCATCGGCCTTCAGTTCTCATTGTTAATAAGGACATTTTCCAAGAGGTAGGGCAGAAGGCTCACAAACTGAACGGCCACCCTACGTTCGACCATGACTTTTTGAAGCCGGCTTCGCCGGCTTCCGTCAACCCTGTCCAATAGACTGTCTCTACGCCACCACGCTCAATCCCGAAGTTCCACGTGGGTGGCTCATCTTCGGCGAAGCCTGCCACCTCGCGCTCAACCTGCGCAAGCGTGACAGGGCCGTCTGTGCGCTCGACAAGCTTAACGATTGCATCAGCGATGCGGCTTGCCTCTTTCTCTATGTGCGTATGCATCTCAAGCTCCCTGGATCGTCAGCACCTTGACCGTGTGCCTGCTCTTTGATGTAGGGCCGAAGTCTAACTTATTGGTATACCGCTTCGTGCTCTCGTTATGTTTCCGGCGGATCGCCGCCCGCTCGCGCGAGTGACTTGTTGATACCGCGAAACATGCCGCCCGCAACCTACCAACTTTTTCTGTTTTTCCGCAATCGATCCGCCACTGCCTTGTTTGGACTCAATTATTTGATCGAAATATCTCAATCGGCGGCGAATGATGACAGGTTTGTGGTGTGCGAGTGTTTTTGGCAGGCGCGCTCGCAGGTGTGCGCGTTGCTACCGTCACGGTAACAACAATGCCTGCACGTGGTCGCTGTCGAGATCTCAAATCTTGACACCGCGTTGCACCTAATGTCGGCATGCGGGCTGTTACCGTCACGGTAACAAGGTGAGTGCGTGGCGGATTGCGAAATCGTGCAACTCTAAACCAGGACGACGGGGCCTTTTCAGAGGTGTGAAGGTTAAAAGCTGGGAGGCGAGCACAGTGATGATGGCGGACCAGTTACCGCGGTGGTAACACCCTTTAGGGCGCCGCGCGCACCTGGTGGCGGGTCGTCAAGCGTCAAACCGTGCAACCTTGACACCGTTACACCGACGAACGGCTGTGGGTTTTTGAGAAATTAACCTGTGACCTGCTCCTTTGCTCTTTCGACAACCCACCCTTTTCGTCAATAGGCCCGCAGTGACCCTAGGGAGTCCGCTGGTGCGTTTTTGTCCTTGCGGCTACTGCCCCACGCGCTGAAAACGAACCAATGGGCTCCTGAAAGTTCAGAACACTCGTCGAAGGCCCAAACCGTCCAACCGTGACACGGTCTAAAGGCATGCAGGCGAATATAGTCCAGGGTCGAAACCTGCACTTCGAAGCTTCGTAGGGTCTTCGGTTAAACGGTATGAGGGTGCAGAGGTAGCGGCGAGCACGGGAGCGGGGTGATCGTCCAGCTTCAAACCCTATTACCGTGATACCGACGAGCGGCTGCGGCTTTGGCGGACCACCTTTCTACATGGCGCGTGTCCGCTAGGGCTACGCTGTGCGTCCATTAGGGGTACGCCGCGTGCCCTCCGAAACCCAACAGGGGTCTATTCTTTTTCTCTTCTTACTCTAATAATAGATTCGTGACTCTCACTGCTTGATTGCCGTTCTGTTCAATCTCGATCAGTCCTAATCCGACTAATTCTTTAACCGCTTTGGATCGCACCTTACGGGATAGACCTGTAGCTTCGGTGGACAGGACAATCTCTCCACCTACGTACTGACGCTTGAATGCTTCCTTCAAGATGCGGTGAGCAAGCTTGAACGTCCCCGGATTGTTCGACCGTTCCAATCGCTCCATCCAGTAATTGGGCAGCTTTACGAACTGGACTTCAAAAGGCTTATGCTTTATCGCTAGCGTGTCGGCGCTGATGGTATCAACAGCAATCCTTTTGCCTTGGCGATATACGTGTTTCACGGTAACGGTCCTTCCGGTAGTGCTCCAATCTCCTGGAGGGCGCGCATCATCGTCGCCCACATCTTCTTGGCCACCGGCCGCTTGTCGCGGTAGCGTGCGCCATTGTGAAGCTCCTGATCTGTATCGACGCCGATCTCCAGCCCATCACACACATCACGTCCAGCGTCGCGCATGATATGCGTGGCCTGTTCAACCTGCTCCGTGTTCCGCGCCTCAATGAGGAGGCCGTCGTGGATCAACATGCATGGGATGACGCCGGCCTCACACATCCGCCAAGCAGCGAGCCGCAACATCTCGGCGCCATTGCTCTGCATTGGAAAGTTGTACAGCGTGCGCTTGTTCGGGCTCGTGCTGATACGAAGCGGCCATCCAAACACCGACCGCATTTCCCGACGCAGCATTGCGTCATTGACCATCTCGTCACGCCACTTCCAGAACCGAGGATATTTGCGTCGGTGCTTCTCGATGATGCCGCTCGCAATCAACGGGTGACTGTTTAGGCCCTTCGCGAGCGATGGCACTCCCATGCCATAGTTGATGGCGAGTTGAAGCCGCTTCATGCGATTGCGCATCTCCGTGTTGTTCTTCTTCCAATGCTGCGGGTCTAGGATCGTCCGTGAACCCGCAGGTGACGGCGAGCGCGTGATACACGTCACCTGCCTTGTAGGCGTCTATCAGCTTTTGGTCTCTGGAGAGCGCGGCAGCAATGCCGACTTCCTGCGTTCGCCAGTCGAGATAGACACCGACAGTATCCGGCGGGAAGACCATGAACGAACGCATACACGCATGATTGTTGTACAAGCTCTTGCTGTGTGCATTGCGCCCTGTGGCAGTGCAGAACGGAAAGAGGCTTGGACGGTTACGGCCATCGTGTCCAATCGGAAGCCTCGCTTTCACCACGACGTTAAGACTGTCCCGTAAGGCGTGCAGCGCCTCGATGCCAGGCTCGTGATACATCAGTCGGAACGCATCCCCATCAATATCGAGTTTGCCGCTCTCCAGTCGCGGCCATTGCTTGATGCCGGTGCGTACGAGCCACCGCTCGAAGCGTTCGTAACTCCACTCGCCCTCCGGCGTGTAGATCGTTTCCTCGTCTCCGTGGCTTGGATCGTAGTGAGCAATGAGAGAGCGCACCACTGCGGCTTTGTTTTCCTGCACAAGGTTCCACAGCGGCATGTCTATCGGCATTCCCGCGGCCTGGATTAGCGCGGTGGATTTTGCACTGTAGTTCGACCAATACAAAACACGCTCAACATCGGCGGCGGGATATGTGCGGTTGCCAATGAGTTGAGCGCGCAGCAGCTTCGCCGACATACGCACGTCTTCTTCGCAATAATCGAAAACTGCGGCCGTGCCATAAGTCTCCCACCGGCCTTCGCCGATATCTTGGGCGATGGTGCCTTTGTCGATGCCCTCCCAGCCTTCAATGCCGTAGGCGCGACATGCCGAGGCCAAATCCTTCTTCGGCCGGCGGTAGGGCGTTTCTTCGTCAACCTGCGGCCGGAGAACGTTCGACGCAGCAAGGTAGGCTGTGTGCAGGTCGAAGATGTGAGTTGGAAACGTCCAGCCCAGCACCTTGAAGCACGTCATCTCCGCCCACGCCGAATAGGCGACGAAAAGCGTGTCGTTCCCAATGTCGAACGGTGGCGTCGACCCGAACTCACCGCGCCACTTCCGAATAGTGCGTACGTGCCGGAGGTGTTCGTCCAACTCGTACGCCACCATACACAAGACATTCGGAAGGTCACCGTCGCGGACTTCATATTCGAAGTCCGCGACGATGATGCGCCCAAAGTTGCCGCTCACGACACTGACTGCTTGGCGCCAATCAGACGCAGCAATGCCGGATGGTCTTCGCTGACGATCATGCGACCAGCGAAGGCCCGGTCGATGAGGTCGGAGAGCGATTGCTCTGGCCATTTCGGTTCCGGGAAGGCATCGGGGTCGCGTGCGACCTGGAGAAGGTATGCATCAACTCCTTCCTCCCCACGGCTCGTGGCCTGAGTCCACAACGTCTTCGCCTGTTCGCACCCCGCAACGTTGTCTCGGTTCCAGGAGTTGTCCAGGTTCCGGGTCGGGATGCGACAGAGGAAGAACACGTCGTTAGGCTTGCTCGCCAACGCCAAGCGAAATCGCAGCACCTTCCCGCTCGGAAGGAAGCGCATCGCCAAGTCTTCTTCGATAAGGTGCAAGCTGTCACGCTTGGCGCCCTTGATTGGGACCATGACGAAGCACAGCTCAGGCGACCAGTAGTCTTCGTCCGGGTGTAGCCGCACGAAGTCTTTGGCCTGAGACATGCTGCTGACGGGCAAGCCCGTCTGCAACGTGTCAACATTCGCGATAGCGTCGGCGCGCTTCGACTTAAACTTATTCAGGTCGAAACCGCTTGGCTTGGCGATGGCGACGGTATCGGCAGAATCGTTGCCGTTGCCGTCGCCTGCTGCGTTTCCCGCGGAGGTTAGAAACTTCTTGTTTGTATCGATACGCATAGCCTTTTTCCTTTACTGAGGTTTCACTGCGAACGGTGGTAGGGCTGTTCCTGCGCGACGAGCCAGTTCTGCAAACTTGCTCGCCGATACAACACAGTGCGACCGATACAGAGTCCGCGGGGGCCCAATACCGAGCGCATGCCAACGATCGAGCGTGCGCACGTTTCGCCGCAATTCGGCGGCGAGTTCTCCTTCGTTAGAAATTCTGAAAGAAGCGGGTCCGAGTAGACATAACGATCACCTACGCGCCGTTCTGCGTGGAATTTAGCGACCCCTCCGGCTCCGTCGTGTCCGGCCTCGTCTACGGCGTCCCGGTCGGCCCCTACTATCAGCTCTACTACTTCTTCCCGCTGACCCAGGTCCAGCAGAGCCTGGCGCTGATCCAGCGCACGCTCCTGGTCGCCGGGCTCGCCCTGGTCTTCCTGCTCGCGGCCATCGCCGCGCTGGTCACGCGGTGGGTTGTGGCCCCGGTCCGGCAGGCGGCCGACAGCGCCCAGCGCCTGTCCACCGGGAATCTCGGCGAGCGGATGCCGGTGCGCGGGGCCGACGAACTGGCCGCGCTGGCGACGTCGTTCAACGAGATGGCGGCCAGCCTGCAGGACAAGATGAACGCGCTGGAGGATCTCTCCCAGGTGCAACGCCAGTTCGTGTCCGACGTCTCGCACGAGCTGCGGACGCCGCTGACGACGATCAGGATCGCCGCTGACATGCTGTTCGCCAGCCGGGAGCAGCTGGACATCCCGGCCGCCCGCTCGGCGGAACTGCTGCAGAGCCAACTGGAGCGGTTCGAGTCGCTGCTCACCGACCTGCTGGAAATCAGCCGGTACGACGCCAACGTGGCGGTCCTGGATCCGGAGCCGGTCGACGTCTGTGATCTGGCGCGGCACGCCGCCGACGTGGCGCAGCAACTGGCCGAGCGGCGCGGGGCCAAGATCGAGTTCAGGCTCCCGGCCGAGCCCTGCCTGGCCGACGTGGACCGGGTCCGGGTCGAGCGCATACTGCGGAATCTGCTGGTCAATGCCGTCGAGCACGGTGAGGGCAAGGACGCGGTGGTGACCGTGGCCGGTGACTCCGCCGCGGTGGCCGTGGCGATCAGGGACTACGGGATCGGCCTGGCCCCCGGGGAGGAGCGACTGGTGTTCGATCGCTTCTGGCGCGCGGACCCGGCCCGGGCCCGGACCACCGGGGGAACCGGCCTGGGCCTGGCCATCGCGCTGGAGGACGCCAGGATCCACGGCGGCTGGCTCGAGGCATGGGGCGAGGCCGGCCGGGGGTCGGTGTTCCGGCTCACGCTGCCCCGGACCGTCGGCATGGCGCTCGCGGGATCGCCGCTGCCCCTGTGCCCCGAGGACGCGGAGGTAGCCGACACCGTGGGCGTGATCCGCCCGGCCGAGGGGACTTCGGTAATCCGCCTGGCCGGGCCCGAGGTAGCCCGGCCGGCCGACGGGTCCGGCGCGGTGCACCTGGTGGGTCCGGCCGGGAAGGCCGCGACCGCGGGCGGTCCCGAGCCGGGCGACGGCGGGCCGGGCCGATGATCACATCGCGGGGCGCTCGCCGGGCCGCCGCCCGGCCGGCCAGGCCGGCCGGGCGGCGGCGACCCGGCTGGACCGGCCCCGTCGGCCGGGTCGCCTCCAAGGGTCGCGTCGCCACCGCGGCGGTCGCCGTGGCGGTCGTGGCCGCAGGCTGCGCCACCGTCCCGACGAGCGGGGCCGTCCAGCAGTTCGGCGGCACCGGGCCGGCCTCAGGCCCGATGCCGCCGCAGAACTATCCGCAGCCGATCGCGGTCGGGCCCGGCTTGGGCTGGACCCCTGCTGAAATCGTGAGCGGCTTCATCGCGGCCAGTGCCAGCTTCGCGGACAATCACGCGGCGGCCCGCCAGTACCTCGATCCCGCGGCGCAGCGCAGCTGGCAGCCCGCCGGCTGGGCGGTCAACGTGCTCAGCGGCATGAAAACGAACCCGGTCGTCCCTCTCCCCCGGCAGTTGGTCACCAGCCAGGCCGGCCAGTCCACCATGGTCAACGTGACCGGCCTGCCGGTGGCGACGCTGACCAACACGGGCGAGTACCTGGTCTCCTCGGCGCTGCCCAGGCCGCCCGTCCACTTCTCGCTGGTCAAGATCAACGGACAGTGGCGGATCGACGCCCTGCCGTCGTCACAACTGCTGCTCACCCAGGCCGACTTCCAGCGCGTGTACCAGCCGCGGAACCTCTACTTCCTCGCTCCGTCCGGGCGGACGCTGGTGCCCGATCCGGTGTTCGCTCCGGCGGAGGCGACGAACGCCGAGCTCGCCACCGGACTGGTCAATGCGTTGCTGCAGGACCCGAAGGGATGGCTGCACGGCGCCGCGGTGACCGGGTTTCCCGCGAACACCAGCCTGATCGTCCCGGTCAAGATCAACGGCCCGATCGCGACCGTCGACCTGGGCGGCGGGGCCGCTACCGCGGATCCACGGCAGCAACAACAGATGGCCGCGCAGCTAGCCTGGACGCTGACCAGCGGGCCCACGGCGATCCAGTCGGTCGAACTCGAGGTCAACGGCCACCCGCTGCAGATCGCGGGCAGCCAGCTTCAGCTTCCGCAGACCTACCCCAGCTGGGTGCCGACATCGTCCGCGGGATCCAGCCTGTACTTCATCAGCAGCAACGGAACGGTCAGGGCGCTGCCCGGCGACGGCCAGCCAGGCCCTGGGCAGGCCGGCGGCAGCGTGGTTCCCGGCGTGGCCGGAACCGCCGACGTCCCCCCGCTCCACTCGATCGCCGTCTCACCGGCCGGCAGCTCGATCGCCGGGATCAGCGCCAACAGCAAGGCCGTCTACGTCGGGGAGCTGAGCCACGACGCCACCTTGAGCGAGTGGCACACGGAGTCCGGGGACTGCACGTCGCTGAGCTGGGATCCGCAGGGCGACCTCTGGATCACGGCCGGCGGCAGCCTCTGGATGCTGCCGCCCGGCGGGCACTCCGCGGTCCCGGTGACACTGCCTCCCGGGGAACAGGTGTCCGCGTTCCGGGTGGCCCCGGACGGCGTCCGGGCCGCCATGATCGTCAACAGCGCCCAGGTGCAACTCGCGGCCATCACGCACAGCGGCCCGCTGACCGTCTCCCTCGGAGAGGTCATGACCATCGGGGGCACGGATATCTCCGATCCCGAGGCACTGAGCTGGTACGACGCGAACAACGTGATCGTCTTGACCGGGAGCACCTCGGGGAACCCGCTCGAGGAGGTCCCGCTCAACGGCGGCCAGCCCATCCCGATCGCGGCCGAGGGCAACATCATGTCGGTGACCGCGCTAAGTCCCGGGGGGTCCAGCCCCGACGTCGCCATCGGCTTGGCCGACGGCCAGATCATGGTCTCGGCCAACCTGGGCGCGTTCGCGAGCACAGGTGCCACCGGCCAGGCGCCGGTGTACCCGGGCTGAGCGGGGCGCGGCCGCGGGGAGCGGCCGCGGGGAGCAAAGCTCCGCGAGGGTGACGTCGAAATGCGGTCAGGTGCGGCCTGTGCCCCAGCTGCGCGGCCGCTCCGGCCAAGACTTCGGGCCGTCCCCTCCTGACAATCGCTTCTGGTCGGGCTAGCGTCGTGTCATGGCACCCGCCCGGGCCCGTGGTTGCGCCGTCCAGGCTTCCCCGCCAGCGGGAAGCCTGCCCCGGCAAGCCGATGCCAGCCGCAGGCGAAACGGCCCACGTAAGGCGACTTCTCGTCGACTGATCACGGTGCGGCTTAGAGGTAAGTCCTGCCCCGCCGGGAGACCCGATGTCTCCCGGGCCGGGAGAAGGGCAGTAGTGGCTCATGTGCTGCGAGCCCCTCAGCAGGCGGATGTGGGGTCGAAGACCAGGTCGGCCGGGCGGGTGCCGCGTATGAACGCGGAGCGGGGTTTGCTCCGCGGCGAGGGGTCCTAGGGGGGTCGTCCCCCCCAAGGGCAGGCACAGGTCCGGGCAGAAGGGGGTTCCTAAGTGGACATCATCTTCAAAGGCCGGCACACAGACGTGCTGGATCGATTCCGCAGGCACGCAACGGCGAAGCTCGCCAAGATCGGAAAGCTGGACCAGAAGGCGATCAGGATCGACGTGGAGGTCTCGACGGAGCGCAACCCGCGCCAGTCGGGGCGCCGGGAACGCGTCGAGCTGACCATCTCCTCGCGCGGTCCGACCATCCGCGCGGAGGCCGCGGCGGAAGATCGCTACGTCGCGCTGGACATGGCGTTCTCCAAACTGGAGTCGCGGCTGCGGCGCGCGGGTGACCGGCGCAAGTGCCGGCACGGGGCGCGTGCGGCCGTCCGGCTCATTGACCTGCCCGTGGCCGACGAGGCCGCGGCCGGGCTATCCGGGGTACGGCCCGAACCGGCCTCCGACGATGCCTCGTCGCCGTCGCGGGACGCGGCGGCCCGCGCGGCGGCCCGCGCGGCGGCCGACGACGTGGTCCCGATCCAGATGCAGGGGGACGGACCGCTCGTCGTGCGGGAGAAGTTCCACATCGCCAGCGCGATGGCCATCGACGAGGCCTTGTTCGAGATGGAACTCGTGGGCCATGACTTCTTCCTGTTCCGCGACGCCGAGGACGGCCGCGCGAGCGTGGTGTACCGGCGGCGGGGCTACCAGTACGGCGTGATTCGCTTGGTGGAAGAGGTGACAGACGATGCGACCGGCCAGCCGTCGAGCCAGGCCGCGCTGAGCCGGACGAACGGGCGGGCCGCGAAGGCGGCGCCGGCCTCGGCCCGGTGACGCGGCGCCGGTCTCGGCCCGGTAGCCTGGCACCGGTCTCAGCCCGGTAGCGTGGCGCCGACGGCGCGCCCGGGCCGTGCGCCGCTTGCGTTGCCGGCGCCCGTCGGCAAGAGTTTGATCACACGGCACCGCGGAGGCGGGCACGGGCGCCCGCGGGACGGCGGTGCCCGCAACCATCGCGGCGGTCAGGAAGGAGGCGTCATGGGCGGAAGCCCCGGTGCCGGCGCGGCCCCCCCGGATGCCTCGCCGCACGCCGAGCCGATCCGCACGATGATCGTCGACGATCACGCGTTGTTCCGCCGCGGCCTCGAGATGGTGCTGGAGAGCGAGCAGGATATCGAGCTGGTCGGCCAGGCGAGCGACGGGGCCGAGGCGGTCGAGAAGGCCGCCGAGTCGCTGCCCGATGTCGTCCTGATGGACATCCGCATGCCGCGCAGCAGCGGAATCGAAGCCTGCCGGGCGATGAAGGAGGCCGCCCCCAGCGCCAAGATAGTCATCCTCACGATCAGTGACGAGGAGGAAGACCTCTTCGAGGCGATCAGGGCCGGCGCCAGCGGCTACCTGCTCAAGGACATCCCGCTGGACGAGGTCGCCGACGCGGTCCGCGCGGTACACGGCGGCCAGTCCCTGATCAACCCGTCCATGGCCGCCAAGCTCCTGACCGAGTTCGCCACGCTCGCCCGGCGGGACGAGGAGGAGCGCGCCCAGGAACTGCCCGCCCCCCGGCTGACCGAGCGGGAGATGCAGGTGCTCAAGCTCGTCGCCCGGGGGATGAACAACCGCGACATCGCCAAGGAGTTGTTCATCTCCGAGAACACGGTGAAGAACCACGTACGCAACATCCTGGAGAAGCTGCAGATTCACTCCAGGATGGAGGCGGTCATGGTCGCGGTGCGGGAGAAGCTGATCGAATTCAGCTGACGGTGTTCCCCGCTCGCCTCCGGGCCCCGCCCGCCTCCCCATCCCCGGTTACGTCAGCGAGGAGATCGCCTTACGCAGCCGGGGCTCCAGGCTGACCGGTTCCACCTGGCCGAGTGCGACGTTGTCGCACCCGACCCACGCCGCCGCGTCCCGCAGCGCGCGCGCCATGGCCCCGGTGGCGGACGACGTGTCCAGCGAGAGCTTGCGCGCGACCAGGGTCTGGCCGCTGCGGGCCGGATCGACGCGGCCGACCAGGCGCCCGCGCGCCAGCAGCGGCATCGTGAAGTAGCCGTGCACGCGCTTGGCCCGCGGCACGTAGGCCTCCAGGCTGTGCTCGAAGCCGAACATCCGCACCGTCCGCTTCCGGTCCCAGATCAGGGAATCGAACGGCGACAGGAGCGTGACCCGGTGCCGGCCGCGGCCGGCCCGCGGCCCGCCGGGCCCGGACCCGCCCCCGGCGGCGGCCAGCGCGGCCGGGTCCGCCCAGGCCGGGACCGCCGGGCCGCCGCGGGGCCCGGCGATCTCGACCGGCACCAGCCCGGCCGCCGCCGCGGCCTCGTCCGGCGTGAGAGCCAGGCCGTCCCGGCTCTGGCCCGTGCCGCCGTACCGCAGTCGCTGGTAGTCGGCCAGGTCGGCGCGGGTCACCACGCCGAGCGCCCGGGCGGCCACCCCCGCCAGGTGGGTGACGCACTCGGCGTCGGAGGGGTCGGCGGCCAGCAGTTCCGGCGGCAGCACACGTTCCGGCAGGTCATACACACGGCGCCATCCGGTCCGGCGGGCGCAGATGACCCGGCCGGTGTCGAGCAGCCACTCGACGGCGATCTTCGTCTCCGACCAGTCCCACCAGTCACCGCCGCCGCGTGCCCCGCCCAGTTGGGTCGCGTTCAGCGGGCCCTCGGCCCGGAGCCTGGCCAGGACCTCGTCGCCGACCTTCTCCGGGACGTCGTGCCAGCGCCGGCCGCGGGCCGCGATGGCCCGCCGCCGGAACGCGTAGTACGGCCATTCCTCGATCGGCAGCACGCAGGCGGCGTGCGACCAGTACTCGAAGGCATCCGCGCGGCCGGGATTCCAGTAGGCACGCTCGACCCGCGGCCGGGGCACGGCACCCAGCCGGGCGTAGGCCACCAACTCGTGCGATCGCGCGAGCACGCTGATCGTGTCCAGCTGGACCGCGCCGAGCCGCCGGAGCATGCCCGGCACCCCGCCGCGTCGTGCCTCAGTGCCGACGAACCCCTGGGCCTGGAGCATCATCAGCCGGGCGTCGTCCGGCGACAGGGTCAGCTGCGGGACGGGACGGGGAAGGCTGGCCACCAGCCGAGAGTAGCCGTAGGCACCGACATTCCGTGGCCGCCGGTGCGTTCAGGAAAATACCGGGAGCATGTCGGCGGAACGCCGTGTTTCTAGTACCAGTCCTCGAAGATGTTGGTGGCCAGGGCCAGCAGGCCGCCCACGGCCACCAGGCCCACGCCGATCCAGAACGGCACCCAGGTCGGGCCGAACACCAGCGCGAGGCCCCCGACCAGGAAGCCGACCATGACGATCGAGACCGCGATCCAGGACACGGGGCGGCCGTGGTAGGGCGGCGGATACGGGACCGGTACTCCCGGGGTCTGAGGCACCCACGCGGTCTGCTCGGCCAGGCCCGCGGGGCCCGGCCCGGCGGCCGCGCTGCCGACGATGCCCGGCTCGACCTGGTTCGACATGCGTGCTGCTCCTCTCGTGGGGCTGCTCGCCGTGCTCGATCACCCGTTTCGGGCCGGCGCCCCTCGCCTTGCTCTTATTGTGGTCAGGCCCCCGGCGGGGCGAGCACCCGCCCCTACGGTATCGGCCTGATGACGAGGGCTCGGCTTCACCCCGGGTCTCGCCTACCATGGCTGTAGGCACGGTGGCAGGAGCCCGCCGCGACGCCCTTCGCCTGCCCGGCCAGCGCCCCGTGATCCGGGGCACAGCGGTTCGGGGTACAGCGGTTTGAGGCGGCGGCGCCGCGGCAAGGCGGGCACACCGGGCCAGTGATCCAGACGATCCGCGAGGAGCGCGACACAAGTGCCAGCCATCATCGACAGTGTTCTTCGTGCAGGCGAGGGCAAGACCCTGCGCAGGCTCAAGCGGATAGCTGATCAGGTCAACTCGATCGAAGAGGACTTCGCCGCGCTGAGTGACGCCGATCTCCGGGCGCTGACCGACGAGTTCCGGCAGCGGTACGCCGACGGCGAGTCGCTCGATGACCTGCTGCCCGAGGCCTTCGCCACGGTCCGCGAAGCCGCCAGGAGAACCCTGGGCCAGCGGCACTTCGACGTGCAGCTCATGGGCGGGGCGGCGCTGCACATGGGCAACATCGCGGAGATGAAGACCGGCGAAGGCAAGACGCTCACCGCCGTGCTGCCCGCCTACCTGAACGCGCTGACGGGCCAGGGCGTGCACGTCGTCACGGTCAACGACTACCTGGCCAAGCGCGACTCCGAGTGGATGGGCCGGATCCACCGGTTCCTGGGCCTCGAGGTGGGCGTGATACTGGCCCAGATGGAGCCGGACGAGCGCCGCAGGATGTACGCGGCCGACATCACCTACGGGACGAACAACGAGTTCGGGTTCGACTACCTGCGGGACAACATGGCCTGGGGCCTGGAGGAGTGCGTCCAGCGGGGCCATAACTACGCGATCGTGGACGAGGTCGACTCCATCCTGATCGACGAGGCGCGCACCCCGCTGATCATCAGCGGGCCTGCCGACCAGAACAGCCGCTGGTATCTCGAGTTCGCCAAGATCGCCCCGCGGCTGCGGCGCGGCGAGGACGGCGCGGGCGACTACGAGGTCGACGAGAAGAAGCGCACGGTCGGCATCCTGGAGACCGGCGTGGAGAAGGTCGAGGACTGGCTCGGCATCGACAACCTCTACGAGTCGGTGAACACGCCGCTGGTCAGCTTCCTGAACAACGCGATCAAGGCCAAGGAGCTGTACAAGAAGGACAAGGACTACGTCGTGATGAACGGCGAGGTCCTGATCGTGGACGAGTTCACCGGCCGGATCCTGCACGGGCGCCGGTACAGCGAGGGCATGCACCAGGCCATCGAGGCCAAGGAAGGCGTGCAGATCAAGGACGAGAACCAGACCCTCGCCACGATCACGCTGCAGAACTACTTCCGGCTCTACGACAAGCTCGCCGGGATGACCGGTACCGCCATGACCGAGGCGAACGAGTTCCACCAGACCTACAAGCTCGGCGTGGTGCCGATCCCCACGAACATGCCCATGATCCGCGCCGACCAGCCCGACGTGGTGTACCAGACGGCGCAGGCGAAGTTCGAGTCGCTCGTGGACGACATCGCCGAGCGGCACGAGGCGGGCCAGCCGGTGCTGGTCGGCACCACCAGCGTCGAGAAGTCAGAGCTCGTGTCCACGATGCTCAAGCGCAAGGGCATCCCGCACGAGGTCCTGAACGCCAAGTACCACGAGCGCGAGGCCACGATCGTGGCTCAGGCGGGCCGCAAGGGCGGAGTCACCGTGGCGACCAACATGGCCGGCCGCGGCACCGACATCATGCTGGGCGGCAACCCCGAGTTCATCGCCGACCTGGAACTGCACCAGCGCGGGCTGTCGCCGGTGGACACCCCGGAGGACTTCGAGGCCGCGTGGCCCGAGGCGGTGGACAAGGCCAAGCGGGCCGTGGCCGAAGAGCACGAGGAGGTCGTCCGGGCCGGCGGCCTGTACGTGCTCGGCACCGAGCGGCACGAGTCGCGGCGGATCGACAACCAGCTCCGCGGCCGGTCCGGCCGCCAGGGCGACCCCGGTGAGTCGCGGTTCTACCTGTCGCTCGAGGACGACCTGATGCGGATGTTCAACGCCGACAAGGTCGCGCACATCATGGAGTGGCTCAAGACCCCGCCGGACGTGCCGATCGAGTCGAAGACCGTCAGCCGGTCGATCCGGTCCGCCCAGACCCAGGTGGAGCAGCAGAACTTCGAGATCCGCAAGGACCTGCTCAAGTACGACGACGTGATGAACCGTCAGCGGCACGTCGTCTACGACGAGCGCCGCGAGGTGCTCGAAGGGGCGGACCTCAAGGAGCAGATCCGCAGCATGATCGGTGAGGTGACCGCGAGTTACGTCACGGGAGCCACCGCCGAGGGGTTCCCCGAGGAATGGGACCTGGACCAGCTCTGGCGGGCGTTCCGGCAGCTTTACCCGGGCGGGATCTCCCAGGAGGAGATGCTCGAGGAAGCCGGCGGGGACCGGGCGCACCTGTCTGCCGACCTGATCACCGAGGTCGTGAAGGAGGACGCCCTGGCGGCCTACGAGCACCGGGAAGAGGAACTGACCCCCGAGGTGATGCGGGAGCTCGAGCGGCGGGTCGTGCTGTCGGTCCTGGACCGCAAGTGGCGCGAGCACCTCTACGAGATGGACTACCTGCGCGAGGGCATCACCCTGCGCGGATACGGCCAGCGCGACCCGCTGGTGGAGTATCAGCGCGAGGGCTACGACATGTTCAGCACCATGATGGAGGGCATCAAGGAGGAGTCGGTCGGCAGCCTGTTCAACCTCCAGGTGGAGAAGCAGGACAGCCCGATCGTCGAGGAAGCGGCAGGCGGCGCCCTGGGCAGCGCCGTCCTCGGTGGCGCGATGCCCGATCTGGCCGGACCCGGCGGCCCTGCAGTCGGTGGTCCCGTGGCTGGTGGTCCCGTGGCGCGCGGCGGTGGGCTGGCTGGCGGTGCCGGGGCGGGTGGCCGCGCCGGGGGCGGGCGGCGGTGGCCGGGCCGGGTGGCGGCGCCGGGCCGGGTGGCGGTCAGGCTGACCGGGGCCGCTCCGGCCGGTCGGGTTCGTCGGCCCGCTCGGGACGCCAGGGACGGCCAGGTTCGCACGCGCGGCAGGGCGGCGCCCACGCCCGCCCGGCCTCGAACGCCGCGCCGGAAGGAGAAGGACTCCCGGCTGGGCTCTCGGCCCGGGGCCTGGACCGGCCGCAGCGGCCGGGCCGGCTCCAGTACAGCGCGCCGAGCGATGACGCGAGCGGCCAGTCCGAGCAGCGGAACTCGTCGGCGAGCGGCCCGGACTACGCCAAGGTGGGACGGAACGCCCCGTGTCCCTGCGGTTCGGGCCGCAAGTTCAAGCAGTGCCACGGCGACCCGCGCAACCGGTAGCCGGCGCGGCCGTTCGTCAGCCCTGGCGGCGCGCATCCGGTAGCCGGCGTGGTCCGTTCGTCAGCCTTGGCGGCGCGCATGCGGTAGCCGGCGTGGTCCGTTCGTCAGCCTTGGCGGCGCGCATCCGGTAGCCGGCTCGGCGGTCGCTGCGAATCCGAATTTAGCTCACATTCCGGGCAGGACGTGCGGTGCGTTCCCTGATCTGACACACGGAAATAGGCCCCACTGGTGCTCCTGTGGCCACAGTTACGCATGGGCCTATTTTCGTGTCCCAGGGGAGCGCCGCGAAGCGGCGCATGTTTTTTCTAGGACCGAAAACCAGGTATTGGGCGCGCAGATGATCAACACGCCGGTTTGATCATGGATCCGGCGCCCGGTTCCCTGACCCAGGCGCCGGTCAGCGGACAACGCGGCTGGCCGGGGGCTGGCGCCAGGCCGGACAGCCAGCCACCGTCATAACCATTTGCCCCCGTTTCGCAGTCTTCGTCTCGGCCGCAGGCCCGCCGTCCCGGCATCCCCGGCCGCCGCCTCGCTATCCCGCCCCGTGAATGCGGCTTTGGTGTACACCCGTGTACAGCAGACGCACATTCATCGCCGGGTTCGTCGGCTCCGGGTACCGGCTCACCTGACCGGAGGACCCAGAACGCAGGAAATGCCGGAATTCAGGGCATGGATCATGGGCACCGCCCGGCCAGGGCGCCGGGCGGGCTCCGCCGCGCCCCGGTTCGCAGCCCCGCTTACCACCAGGCTGACCGCCGGGAGGCACAGCAGCGGGTTATTCCGCGACGAGCCCATTTCACACATTTCAGGCCTAGAAAACATGCGCCGCTTCGCGGCGCTCCCGTGGGACACGAAAATAGGCCCATGCGTAACTGTGGCCACAGGAGCACCAGTGGGGCCTATTTCCGTGTCAGATTATGAAACTGAGACTCGAATCAGCGGTCAAACCCGGATGAAGCGGGCAACGGTCGGCCAGTGGATCTGCTCCTCAGGACCGATGCGGGTTGAACGGAGCTGTCAGGCGGCCTCGATGGCCGTGCAGACCCATCGCGCCGCCTTCGCGGTCCGCCCGGGGCTGGCGCGGTGCGGCCCGTCGTACTCAAGCCGCACGGCCAGGGCTCGGATCGTGGGGCCGAACCCCACCACCACGGTCATCTCGACCACGCCCGCGGTCGGCCGGGAGGTCACGACGCGGCGTACCCGGGGCTGAACCCCGGCGGCGAGCGTCGGCCCGAGTTGCCGGATGCGCCGACGCGCCTGGTCGGTGGTCCACGGGACGATCTGACCCGGGGGGCGCGATCCCGCTAGCGTCTCGGCGAGCACCTGGGCGAACTGGCCTGGCCATCCGGCTCCCGCCTCTCCGCGCTGCGGCGGGCGAGGCGCGGGCTGGCCGGGGGCGGGCTGGCCGGGGGGTGCGGGCTGGCCGGGGGGTGCGGGCGGGCCGGGGGGTGCGGGCTGATCACGCGCTGCCGTCGGCTCGGGCTGATCACGCGCTGCCGTCGGCTCGGGCGGGCCGGGGCTGACCACGGTCCGGGGCGCCGTGACCAGCGCGAGCCGTCGTGGTTCCTGGGCTGCACCACGGCCGGCCGTGGGTCGCTCGTCGTCGTAGGGCGGAGCGGAGTCGGGGACCGTGACCAGCCGTACCGCCGCGGCGTCGGGTAGCGGGCGTCTTCGCGCCAGCGGCAGGCCGAAGCCGGGAACCAGGGGCAGCACCAGGCGCGCGGAAGTAGCAGCCCGGCGCCGGGACTCCCCGGTCGAGGTCGAGGTGGGCCGAGGCGGTGGCATGGGACCTCCGGGGGGAGCGGGCTCCGGCATGTCTGAGTTGTACCTGTCGCCGGTGACATTTCTGGCCCCGGGACCTGCCGGAGGCGTGCCCGGGAACGCGGAATGCCCGGAGGCTTCGGCTGGTTGACGACGTGTGAGCGCGCCACCGCGCCCGGACCGAGAACTGAGACCGAGAACTAAGACCGAGACGCCTGCCGGGGGCAGGCCCTCCCAGGAGACAACACCGTGTCGCTGCCACCGCTGGTCACGCTGGCCGCAGAGCTGACCGTCGACGAGGTCAAGCGCTATTCGCGCCACCTGATCATCCCCGAGATCGGAATGACCGGGCAGAAGCGCCTGAAGAACGCCCGGGTGCTCTGCGTGGGCGCGGGCGGGCTGGGCTCACCCGCGCTGCTGTACCTGGCAGCCGCCGGGGTGGGGACGCTCGGCATCATCGACTTCGACGTGGTCGACGAATCCAACCTGCAACGGCAGGTCATTCACGGCCAGTCCGACGTGGGACGCCCGAAGGCGCAGTCCGCACGCGACAGCATCAGGGAGATCAACCCGTACGTCACCGTGGTGCTGCACGAGGAACGCCTCGATTCCGACAACGCGATGGAGATCTTCGCGCAGTACGACCTGATCGTCGACGGTACCGACAACTTCGCCACCAGGTACCTGGTGAACGACGCGTGCGTGCTGCTCGGCAAGCCCTACGTCTGGGGATCGATCTACCGCTTCGACGGCCAGGCCAGCGTGTTCTGGGCAGAATACGGCCCGTGCTACCGCTGCCTGTACCCGGAGCCGCCGCCGCCGGGCATGGTGCCGTCCTGCGCCGAAGGCGGCGTCCTCGGCGTGCTCTGCGCCTCCATCGGATCCATCCAGGTCAACGAGGCGATCAAGATCATCACTGGGGTCGGCGACCCGCTGGTCGGGCGGCTGATGATCTATGACGCGCTGGAGATGAGCTACCGCTCGGTCCGGGTCAGGAAGGACCCGGAATGCGCGGTCTGCGGCAAGAACCCCACGATCACCGAGCTCATCGACTACGAGGAGTTCTGCGGCACGGTGTCGGAGGATGCTCAGCGCGCCGCGTCGGGGTCCACGATCACCGCGACCGAGCTCAAGGCGATGCTCGACTCCGACGACAAGATCTTCCTGGTGGACGTCAGGGAGCCGAACGAGTACGAGATCGTGTCGATCCCGGGCTCGGTGCTGATTCCCAAGGACCAGTTCCTCACCGGGGCGGCCCTGGAGCAGCTCCCGCAAGACCGCAGGATCGTGTTGCACTGCAAGAGCGGAGCCCGCAGCGCCGAGTGCCTGGCTGTCGTCAAGAACGCAGGCTTCTCGGACGCCGTGCATGTGGGCGGAGGCGTTCTGGCCTGGGTCAGCCAGGTTGATCCCTCCCTGCCCACGTACTGAGCCGCCGGGAACCGCAGGCCAGGCCGCACGGCGTCGCCCGGGGCCTGGCGCCGGCGGCCGAACCTCTCCTCAGGCTGCGCGCCGCGCCCGGACCAGGCCGTAGCATTTCTGTGTGGCCATGCAGCCTGAACCTCCGGGCATCGCGCGCGCCGCGGCGCCAGCCGGCCCAGGACGGGCCGGCTGGCGCCGCGGTCTGACGGTGACGGCCCTGGTCCTCGGCACCGCAGGCCTGGCCGTGTCGGCCGCCGGTGTTTCCGCTCAGCTGCTGCCGCGCAAGTTCACCGCCGCGCAGCAGCAGCAGATCATGGCCTGGGAGACCGCGCGGCGCTGGCGGACCATCCCGGCCGGCGAGATCTTCCCGGCCGCGGTCACCTACCGTCTGCCCGGTGCTGTCCTCGAGTCCGCCGCGCCGCTGCCGCTGACCGCGCACCGAGTCGGGATCGCCCCGCAGGTCACGTGCCTGACGGGGAGCGATCCGGCCGCCGCCGCTGTGCTGTCCGCGTACCGGTGCGCGGCCGTGCTCCGCGCGACGTACATCGACCAGACCGACAGCATGCTCGTCACCGTCGGCGTGGCGGTGATGCCCAGCGCCGCCGCGGCCAGGTCCGCGGCGGGCCGGCTGTCCGCTGGCCCGCAGCTCCATCCGGGCGTCAAGGCGGCCGCGTTCCGCGACAGCCTGGCCAAGGTGTTCGGCGACCGGCAGCGGCAGCTTTCCTGGGCGGTCAGCGCGGGCCCGTACCTGATCATGTCGACGGTAGGCTACGCGGACGGCAGGCCGCGGGAGCAGGTATCGTCCGATCCCTACGCCTCCCAGGAGATGACCAGCCTCGCCACGGGCGTGGCCAGCGCGGTCGGCAAGCCGCTGGGCGCGCCGCCGCCGCTGCCCCACTGCCCGGGAGCGCCCGGATGCTGAGCGTTCAGGCGCGGCGGCGGGTGCCTCGCGGCGGCACGCTGGCCCTGACTGCCAGCGCCTTGGCCCTGATCCCCGCCATCGCCCTGGCGCTGACCGCCGCCGTCGCCCTGGTCGTGACCGTCGACGCGGCCCCGGCGCGGGCCGACAGTGTGCGCGACGCCCAGATGTGGGTCCTGAACGCGATCAACGCGCCGGCCGCGTGGCAGGTCAGCCAGGGGCAGGGCGTGACCGTGGCGGTGATCGACAGCGGGGTGAATCCCGATGTGTCCGATCTGGCCGGGTCGGTGATCACCGGCCCCGACCTCACCGGCGTCGGCACTCCCGAGTCGAATCCCGACTGGGGCGTTCACGGAACCTGGATGGCGTCATTGATCGTCGGGCACGGACACGCCGGCGGCAGCAGCGGAATCATCGGCGTCGCGCCGAGGGCGCGCGTGCTCTCGATCCGCGTGATCACCGACAGTTCGGATCCCGGCTTCTCGCGCTACGAGCATGAGCGGCAGTCCCGCATCCAGCTCGAGCTGGCGAAGGCGATCTTGTACGCGGTGTCCCACGGAGCCAGCGTCATCAGCATGTCCCTGGGTTACGGCCTGCCGAGCCTGCCGGTGCGGTCGGCGCTCCAGTATGCGCTGGACCACAACGTCGCGGTGTTCGCCTCCTCGGGCAACTCCGGAGACGCGCCCGGCGCCAGGCAACGCGGCCACGCGCCGTACTCGTTCCCCGCCGACTACATGGGCGTGCTCGGCGTGGCCGCCGTCGACCAGAACGGCGCGCCAGCGGGCTTCTCCAGCGACAACCTGTCCGTGCTGGTCGCCGCCCCCGGCGTCCGGGTCCCAGCGCAGGGCCGGGACGGGCAGTACTGGCTGGTGAGCGGCACGAGCCCGGCCTGCGCGCTGACCGCTGGCGTCGCCGCCCTGATCAGGTCCGCCTACCCGGGCCTCCCGCCGGACCTGGTCGGGGACGCGATCACCACCACGACGAGCCACCGCCCGCCCGGCGGCTATGACAGCGAGGTCGGGTTCGGCACGGTCGACGCCGCGGCGGCGCTGGCCTCGGCGGGCCGGCTGTCCGCGCAGGACCTGGCGGGCCCCGGGTCGCCGCGGACAGGCTTGCGGAAGGCGGGCGTGACGACGCTGGGACTCGGCGCCAGCAGCCACTTCGGCGGCGGCGCTGCGGCGGTTCCTGCGGTGCCGGTCGGCGCGCGAGGCCAGGGCCGGCTCGTGTTGTTCTGCGTTCTGGCCGCGGTGTGCCTGGCGATGATCGTCGTCGCCACCGCCCGCCTGATCCTGATGCGGCGGCCATGGGCGGCCGCGGGCCATTATGAGGCGCGTGCCCCAGGCGGAGTCTGGCCGGAAGCCAGCGCCGAGGCACCCCAGGGGAGTTCCCAGGGCGGAAGCCCGCTACCGTCGCGGTTTCCGTGGTCCGCCGCGCCGCCCGGCCGTCACGCGCTTGCGCAGGACCAGCCGGGCTCGCCGGGTGTGGCCGGTGGGGCGGGTGGGATGGGTGGGCCCAGTGGACCGGGTGTGACCGGTGGGTTGGATGGGGCCAGTGGGCCGGGATGACCAGCGCGCCCGGTATGGCCGGTGAGCCGGGCGGGCTGGGTGGGGCCAGTGGGCCGGGAAGCTCGGCGGCGGGACCCGGCGAATGAGGCCGGACCGGCGCAGGCCCGCCCGCGGGGAGACGGCCTCGGCCGGATCCGCCCACCCGGCCCTGGGCGACTTCGCCGGCAAGGTCCTGGACGTGGCGGAGGCGATACCACCGGGCCGGGTGATGTCGTACGGCGACATAGCCGAGTACCTGGGCGAGGGGGGCCCGCGCCAGGTGGGCCGGGTCATGGCGCTGTGGGGTGGCGGCGTGGCGTGGTGGCGGGTCATTCACGCCGACGGCTCGCTGCTGGACGGCCACGAGCAGGCAGCACTGGCCCGCTACCGGGAGGAGGGCACCCCGATGCGTCCGGGTGTTCAGGGCGGGCCCGGCCGGGTGGACATGCGCCGCGCACGCTGGGAGCGGCCGGGGTGACGAGCCCGTCGGCGGGGACGCGCCCGCCGGGCCCGGCCGCCCTAGGTACTGATCAGCACGATGCCCGCGGCGACCAGGGCGGCCGCGGCGATCCGCCTGGCTCCGAAGTTCTCGGCAAACAGCCACATCCCGATCAGCGCTGCGAACACCACGCTCGTCTCCCTGATCGCGGCGACCTCGGCCAGCGGCGCCCGGGTCTGCGCCCAGAGCACCGTTCCGTAAGCGGTCAGCGTCAGCACCCCGGCCAGCAGGCCCCGGACCGCCGCGGGTCCGGTCAGCCACGAACCCGGCCGCCGCCGGAACGCCGCGACCACCGGGAACACCGGCCCCATCAGGAGAAAGAGCAGCCCGGCGTAGGCGTACGGATCATGAGCCCGGCGGACCCCCAGGCCGTCCACGATCGTGTAGGCGGCGATCGCCAGCCCGGTGAGCGCGGCCGCGGCCACCGCGGGCAGTTCGGATCCGCTCAGCCGGCCGGCGGACAGCGCCAGGCTCGCCAGCCCCGCGGCGAGGATGGCCATCCCGGCCAGCGGGAGCGCGCCCAGGTGCTCGTCGGCCAGGAAGTACGCGCCCAACGCCACCAGGAGCGGCGATGTTCCCCGGGCGATCGGATAGACCTGGTTGAACGCGCCGAGCCGGTACGAGTTCATCAGCGCCAGTTCGTAGCCGATGTGAATCACCGCCGAGGCGACGGCGAATCCGATGGACGCGCGGTACGGCAGGCCCGTCACCGCCAGCACGATGCCGCCGCCGAGCGTCGAGGCCACCCCGATCAGGGCGAATGCGGCGAGCCGGTCATCGAGGTACTTGGCGATGGCGTTCCAGGCCGCGTGCAGCGCGCCTGCGCCAATCACGATGAGAACGACCGGAACGGTGATCTGGGAATGCGATGCCACTGTCGGCTCCTTCTGCCTGTCCCGATTCCGGGCACGTCAGTTAGAGCCCTCAGGGCTTTTTCCCCGTCAGGTGTGGGGGCTGCGGCGGGCCCGCGGACCCGTCGGCCGGTGCCCCTGGCGCCGCTCGGTCCAGGCCGCCGTCATCCCTGGTTGTCTGCTGCTGCGGAGTGCGGCGGGAAACGGCGCGGAACCCTAGGCGCAACCACGAGCTACCCCTAGCTTAGGGCTTGATCCCGATATGAGCCAGTCTGAGGGAGTCTGCCGGCACCCGGCACCCGGCCAGCATGGTCGCGATAGCCGGGACACATTTCTCAGGCGTATCTGCTGAGAGACGTCCCCGCTGATTGGATGCCCGGGGAGGGGCGAAAATGTCGGAGGGATCTGCTGGAATTCAGTACTGAAATGGCTTCCAGCGCTCCGGCTTACCGGCTCGTCCGCCGACCGATGCCCGCGTCGGTGGCACCGCCCGTCCTGGATGACGCCCAGCAGCGGGTGGTCAGCCACGCCGACGGACCGCTGCTGGTCCTGGCCGGGCCGGGCACGGGCAAGACCACAGCCATTGTCGAGTCTGTGGTGCACCGGATCAGCGACCGGGGCATGGACCCGGAGCGAGTGCTCGTGCTCACCTTCAGCCGCAAGGCCGCCGAGGAGTTGCGGGAGCGGATCACGATCCGGCTCGGCCGGACCACCAGGCAGCCGCTCGCGCTGACGTTCCACAGCTACGCCTACGCCCTGGTGCGCCGGGAATTCGTGCTGGACGGTGAGGAGCCGCCGGTGCTGCTGTCCGGCCCCGAGCAGTTGCTCGAGGTCAGGCGGCTGCTGCGGGGCGAGGCCGAGGACGGCGGCGGGCAATGGCCGCAGCGGCTCCGCCCGGCGCTCGGGACCAGGGGCTTCGCCGCCGAACTCAGGGATTTCCTGCTCCGCGCGGCCGAACGGGGCGTGGACGGGCCCGGGCTGGCCCGGCTCGGCCGCCAGCGGCAGCGCGATGACTGGGTGGCCGCGGGCGGGTTCCTGGAGCGGTACGCCAGCCGCTTCGACCTCGCCCCCGTACCCGCCTACGACTACGCGGAGATCGTGCGGATCGCCGCCCGGCTGCTCGGCCGCGCCGCGACCAGGGAACGGGAGCGCCAGGCCTACGACGCGGTCCTGGTCGACGAGTACCAGGACACCGACCCGGCCCAGGAGAACCTGCTGCACGCCCTGGCCGGCGACGGCCGGGAGCTCATCGCGGTCGGCGACCCGGACCAGTCGATCTACGGGTTCCGCGGGGCCGACACCCGCGCGGTCGGGCGGTTCACCGAGCGGTTCCGCGCTCCCGACGGGAGCCCGGCGAAGGTGATCGCGCTGCGCACCTGCCGCCGCAGCGGACAGTTCCTGCTGACCGCGTCGCGCCGGATCGCCGCCCGGCTGCCGGCGGCGCAGGCCGATGAAAACCCGCATTCAGAACGGGCCCACCGGGCCTTGATCCCGCTGCCCGGCGCCAGTCCCGGCACGGCGCGTATCTTGGTCGCCGCGACCGCGACCCAGGAAGCCGCGGTCATCGCGGACACGCTGCGCCGAGCGCACCTGATCGACGGGCTGGCGTGGTCGTCGATGGCGGTCCTGGTCCGTTCCGCGACCCGTCAGGTGCCGGTGCTGCGGCGCGCCCTCGCCGCGGCCGGGGTTCCGGTGACGATCGCCGGTGACGAGCTGCCGCTGACCGCCGAGCCGGGAACCCGGCCGTTGCTGACCCTGCTGGACTGCGCGCTGCGGCCCGGGGCGCTCGATGAGGAAACCGCGGCCGAGCTGCTCACCGGGCCATTCGGCGGCACCGACGTACTGGGCCTGCGGCGCCTGCGCCGCTGGCTGCGGGCCGCGGCCCAGGCCGCGGGGGAGCCGCCGGCCGAAGAGCCGCTGGCGGCGGCGCTGCGCGATCCGCGCGAGCTGGTGCTGGCGGGAGGCGCGGCGGGCCGGGTTGCGGGAGGTGCGGCAGGCCGGTCAGGTGCGGGTGCGGCGGGCCGGGTTGCGGGAGGCGCGGCAGGCCGGTCAGGGCGGGGCGGCGGGCCGGGTGCGGAGGTGCGGCGGGCCGGTCAGGTGCGGGTGCGGCGGGCCGGTCAGGTGACGGGCGCGGCGGGCCGGGTTGAGGGCGGGTGCGGCGGGCCGGTCAGGTGACGGGCGCGGACGGGTCCGCTGCGGGGAGAGCGGCCGATCTGATCACGGCGGACGCGATCGGTCTGGTCGAGGCGGGTGCGGCCGGGCCGGGGGCCGGGGGTGCCACAGGAACGGGCGCCGGGTCCGCCGTGGCCGCGGCGCGGCGGGTGGCGGCGCTGCTGGCGCTGGCGGCGCAGACCGCGCAGGCCGGCACGGCGCACGATGTGCTCTGGGCGGTGTGGAACGCCTCCGGCCTGGCCGACACGTGGCAGCAGGCCAGCGCCGCAGGCGGCAGCCGCGGCGCGGCGGCCGACGCCGACCTGGACGCGGTGGTCGCCCTGTTCGATGCGGCGGCCCGGTTCACCGCACGGCTCCCGCAGGGCTCACCCCGGCTGTTCCTGGACAGCCTGTCCGGCCAGGAGATCGCCGGGGACACGCTGGCGGAACGGGCATCGCGCGGCGACGGGGTGGCCGTCCTCACCGCGCACCGGTCGAAGGGCCTCGAGTGGGACCTGGTCGTGGTCGCCGGGGTCCAGGAGGGCACGTGGCCCGACGTGCGGACCCGGGGGTCGCTGCTGTCCATGGACGAGCTGGTGGACGCGGCCGCGCCGGCCACGGCCGCCATCGAGCTGGGTCAGCGGGGCGGCCAGGGCCAGCGCGCCGAGCTGAGCCCGGCCGCGGCGGACGCCGCGGCGGCCGCGCTCGCCTCCAAGCTGCTCGACGAGGAGCGCAGGCTCTTCTACGTCGCGATCACCAGGGCGCGGCGGGCGCTGATCATTACCGCCGTGGGCGGAGCGGACAGTGAGGACCGGCCGTCCAGGTTCCTCGCCGAGCTGGCCGGCGACGACGTCGAGCCGGAGCAGGTGGGCGAGGCCGGAGGGCGCTGGCTTTCGCTGCCCGCGCTCACCGCGGACCTGCGCCGCGCGGCGGCCGAACCCGCGCGCTCCGCGGCCGTGCGGCGGGCGGCCGCGGCCCAGCTCGCCCGGCTCGCCGCGGCCGGGGTCCGCGGGGCCAGCCCGCGGCAGTGGTACGCGCTCACCGAGCTGTCCGGCCCCGGCCCGGTGACCGACTCCGGCGTCCGGCTGTCGCCGTCCCAGGTGGAGAGCTTCACCAAGTGCGGGCTGCGGTGGCTGCTGGAGTCCGCCGCCGGGGTCAGCTCGCCCAGCGTGCTCCGCCATTTCGGGATCGTGATCCACGCCGCGGCCGCGCTGGCCGCCGACGGCGCCGACGATGACGACATCACCAAGCGGATCGACGAGGCGTGGCGGCACCTCGATTTCGGCAGCGCCTGGTACAGCGCGAAGCAACGGGACCAGGCGGAGCGGATGGTCCGCAAGTTCCTCGACTGGCACCGGGCCAACCCGCGACAGCTCGTGGCGGTCGAGCAGGAGCTGCAGGTCAGCGTCGGGAAGGTGCAGATAACCGGCCGGGTCGACCGGCTGGAGCAGGACGCCGACGGCAGCGCGGTCATCGTGGACCTCAAGACCGGATCGAGCCGTCCCGCCGACGGCGACCTGGACCGGAACCCGCAGCTCGGCGTCTACCAGCTCGCCGTGCTGCTGGGCGCGTTCGAGGACATGGGCCTGACCCAGCCCGGCGGCGCGGAGCTGGTGCAGGTCGGCAAGGCCGGGCTGACCGCCCGGGCGCGGGTGCAGCGGCAGCGCGCCCTGTCCAGCGATCCGGAGCCTGGCTGGGCGCGGGAACTCGTGGAGACCGTGGCCGATGGCATGTCGGGTTCGGTGTTCCGCGCGACGGCGAATCCCGGCTGCCGGGTCTGTCCGGTCGCGGCCTGCTGCCCCGCGCACGAGCGCGGCGGGCAGGTGGCTCCGTGATGGCGGGCCCGGCGGAGCGGCCGCTGCCGGAGGGCTCGCCCCGCGGCCGGTACACCCCGGCCCAGCTCGCCCGGCTGCTCGGCGTGGCCCCGCCGACGGCCGAGCAGGCCGCCGTCATCGGCGCACCGCTCGCCCCGATGGCCGTGATCGCCGGGGCGGGCTCGGGCAAGAGCGAGACCATGGCGGCTCGGCTGGTCTGGTTGGTCGCGAACGGGATGGTCAGGCCGGAGCGGGTGCTCGGGCTCACGTTCACCAGGAAGGCGGCCGCCGAGCTCGCGGAGCGGGTTCGCGGCCGGCTCGACGGGCTGCGGCGGGCCGGCGGCACCGGGACCGGCGGCCGGGGCGATGCCCGCCTGCCAGGCGGCCTGGGCGACCTGGGCGACCTGGGGGATCCGCGTGACCCGCGTGACCTGCGTGATCCTGCGTGACCTGCGTGACCCGCGTGACCTGGGCGACCCGCGTGACCTGCGTGACCCGCGTGACCTGGGCGACCCGGTCATCGCGACCTACCACGCCTACGCCGGCCGGCTGGTCGGCGACCACGCGCTGCGCGAGGCGATCGAGCCTTCGATCCGCCTGATCACGCCCGCGGTCGCGTGGCAGCTCGCCAGCCGCGTGGTCGCGGCGCATGACGGGCCGATGGACGCCATAGCGTGGACGCCGTCCACGGTCACCGCAGCCGTCCTCGACCTCTCCGCCGAGTTGGCCGAGCACCTGCGCGACCCGGACGACGTGATCGAGGTGGGGGACTGGCTGGCCCGCCAGCATCGCCATCTGCTCGGCGGGGCCGCCCCGGGGGGCCGGCCCGGTAAGGTGCCAGCCTCCGCGGCGAAGATCCTCGGTTGCCAGCGGGTCCGGGAGCAGTTGCTGCCGATGGTGGCCGCTTACTCAGCGGCGAAGGCGGCCCGGGAAGTCATGGACTACGGCGACCAGATGGCCCTCGCCGCCCGGATCGCCGCCCGGCATCCCGAGGTCGGAGCCGGCGAGCGGGCCCGGTATCAGGTCGTGCTGCTCGACGAGTACCAGGACACCAGCCACGCCCAGCTCGTGCTGCTCCGGTCGCTGTTCGGCGGCGGTCACCCGGTCACTGCGGTCGGCGACCCGTGCCAGTCGATCTACGGCTGGCGCGGCGCGAGCGCCGGCAACCTGCGCCGGTTCGCCGCCGACTTCCCGGTCCGCTCCGGGACGCCGGCCCGGACGGCGCTGCTGTCCACCAGCTTCCGCAATACCGGCCGGGTCCTGGACGCGGCCGCCGCCCTCCAGGAGGGGCTGCGCGCCGCCGCTCCGGAGGTGCCGCGCCTGGTCGCACCGCCGCCGAGGGCCGCGCGCGGCCTGGTGACCTGCGCTCTGCTTGACACCGCCGCCGAGGAAGCCGGGTGGATCGCGGGCCGGATCGCCGCGATGCTCGG
This sequence comes from uncultured Actinomycetota bacterium, assembly GCA_963842355.1. GTDB lineage: Bacteria > Actinomycetota > Actinomycetes > Streptosporangiales > Streptosporangiaceae > JASHPR01. Next base: position 28,953 of record CAWJGC010000002.1, read on the forward strand.
GCAGCCGCCGGGCCTCGCGCCCGACGGCTCGCCCTGGCCGGACGGGCGCCCGCACCCGGTCCGCCCGGCCGACATCGCCGTGCTCTGCCGCAAGCGGGCCCAGTTCCCCGCGCTGCGCGCGGCGCTCGAGGCGCGGGGCATACCGGTCGAGGTAGTGGGCCTCGGCGGCCTGCTCACCGTGCCCGAGGTCCAGGACGTGGTGGCCACGCTGCGGGTGATGCACGACCCGACGGCGGCCGACGCCCTGGCTCGCCTGCTGACCTCGCCCCGGTGGCGGATCGGCCCGCGTGACCTGGTCGCGCTGGGCCGGCGTTCCCGCTGGCTGGCCCGGGCCGCCGACCGGCCGGGGAGACGGGATGCGGACGCCGAAGCCGTTCCGGCCCTTGATGTGCCCGATGTGATGGAACAAGCGGTCACGGACCTGACCGCGGATCCGGGCAGCCTGATCGAGGCCCTGGACGATCTCGGTGACCCGGCCGCGTACTCGGCCGCCGGCCACGCACGGCTCGCGGCGCTGGCCGCCGAGTTGCGGGCGCTGCGCGGGCACGCGGGCCGGCCGCTGCCGGAGCTCGTCGGCGAGGTGGAGCGTGCGCTCGGGCTGGACATCGAGGTGGCCTCGCGGCCCGGGGCCGACCCGGCCAGCTCGCACGCTGACCTGGACGCGTTCGCCGACGCGGCCGCGGCCTTCGCCGGCGATCAGGACGAGCCGACGCTGGGGGCGTTCCTGGCCTATCTCACCGCCGCCGAGGCCGAGGAGTTCGGCCTGGAGGCGGGGCGGGTCGGCGACACCGACTCGCTGAAGCTCGCGACCGTGCACGCGGCCAAGGGCCTGCAGTGGGCCGCGGTGTTCGTGCCCGGGCTGTCCGGCGGGTCGCACGGGCACGTGTTCCCGGCCAAGCCGAAGCTGACCACGCGGTGGAGCGAGAACCCGCGGCTGCTGCCGTTCGGGCTCCGCGGCGACGCCGCGGACCTGCCGGTCCTGGGGGGCCTGGACGCCGGGTCGCTGGCCTCGTTCACCAGCGCGTGCGCGGACCGGGAACTCGCCGAGGAGCGCCGGCTGGCCTACGTGGCCGCGACGCGGGCCGCGTTCTGGCTGGGCTGCACCGGCTACTGGTGGGGAGACGGCGTGTCCCGGCTGGGTCCGTCGGTCTTCCTCGAGGAGGTGCGCGCCGCCTGCGAGGCGGGCGCGGGGACGGTCGCGGCCTGGGCCGGCGCGCCCGCGGAGGACGCCGAGAACCCGGCCCTGGCCGAGCCGGTCACGGCGTCGTGGCCCGCCGCGCCGTCGGGTTCACGGCACGAGGCGGTGCGCGAGGCCGGCGACCTGGTCGCCGAGGCCATGGCCGCCGCGGCTGGGCCGGGCGGGGCTGGGCCGGGCGGGGCTGGGCCGGGCGGGGCTGGGCCGGGCGGGGCTGGGCCGGGCGGGGCTGGGCCGGGCGGGGCTGGGCCGGGTGGGGCTGGGCCGGACGAGGCCGGGCTCAGCCCGGAGGAGCGCGCGCAGGTCGGCGCCTGGGGGCGCGACGCTGACCTGCTGCTCGCGGAGCGGGCGCAGCGCCGCGGCGACGAGGCCGTCACCGTCGGGCTGCCGCGGCGGCTTCCCGTGTCCTCGCTCGTGACGGTGGCCCGCGACCCGGCCGCACTGGCGCGGCAGGTACGGCGCCCGATGCCGCAGCCGCCGGCCCCATCGGCCCACCGCGGCACGGAGTTCCACCGCTGGTTGGAACAGCGGTTCGGGCCCCAGCGGCTGATCGACCCCGGTGACCTGCTCGGTGCGGCCGACTCGGGCGACGAGCCGGACGACTGGGCCCTCGCCGAACTCCGGGAGCGCTTCAAGGCCGGCGAGTGGGCGGACCGGTGGCCGTTCGAGGTCGAGGTCCCGTTCGAGACCCTGATCGGAGACCGGCTGGTCCGGGGACGGATCGACGCAGTATTCGCCGACGCGCCCGACGGCCGGTTCGACGTCGTGGACTGGAAGACCGGCCGGGTGCCGGACTCGGCCGACGAGAAGCAGGCCGTGGCCGTGCAGCTGGCTGCTTACCGGCTGGCCTGGGCCGCCCTGGCCGGGGTGCCGGTCGCTGACGTCAGGGCGGCGTTCTACTACGTGCGCGACGACGTCACCGTGCGGCCCGCCGACCTGCTCGACAAGGCCGGACTCGCCGGGCTCATCGAGGGCATCCCGGCCGGCTAGTGCGCTGGCCACGAAGCTCGCGCAGGACATCAGGACACGTCACTCAACACGGCGAACGGTGCGGATCGGGCGGGAGCGGCTGCGGCAGATCTTGCGTGAGCGGGGCATCACCTTCCAGCGGACCCGGACCTGGAAGGAGTCGGCCGGCCCGGACAACGACACCAAGCTGGACGTGATCGAGCACGTCCCCAGCAAGTTCCCGGGCCGGTGCTTCGCCTTCGACCAGTTCGGCCCGTTATCGATCCGCCCCTGCCAGGGCAGCTGCTGGGCACCGAGAAAGAACCCAGCCCGGCTGCCGGCCACCTATCACCGCACGCACGGGACCGGTACTTCCACGGCTGCTACTCGCTGGGCGATGACCAGCTGTGGGCGTCACCCGGCTGCGCAAGGGCGGCGACCACACCCTGGCCGCCCTGAAGAGCATCCGGGCCGCCCGTCCGACGGTGCCCCGATCTACGTGATCATGGACAACCTGTCGGCCAACAAGACCCCGGGTTATCCGCATCTGGGCGAAGAAACGCAAGGCGAAACTGTGCTTTACGCCGACGACGCCTCCTGGGGCCAATCCGATCGAAGCGCAGTTCGGGCCGCTGCGTACCTTTGTCATGGGCGGTTCTGACTACCCCGGTCACACCGTGCTCGCCCGGCGCCTCCAGGGCTACCTGGCCTGGCGTAACGCCAACGCCCGCCACCCCGACGTCCGGGCCGCCCAGCGCCGCGAGCGCGCCCGTATCCGCAGCGAACGCCAGCGCTCTGGGGCCGGCCCCGGTCCAGAGCCGCGTGATCAGAACCGGCGAACGTTCATGGGACACCCCGCTAGCTGATGCAGGCTGGTGTCAGGCAACTCGGTGCTGGCTGGGCGCGCCCCGGGACGACGAGTACACCTGCTTCGGCGACACGACCGACACCAGGGTGCTCACCGAGCGCCCGGACGAGGGCGGCACGCGCGGCCAAACTCCAGCGGCCATTAACCGAGCGGCGCTGCGGGAATGGCCTGCCCTCATGTGCCGCTCCACCTGGGGGCTTTTGGGTGCTCCGGCCGCGAGGTAAACTGGCGGCCAACGGCGCCGGGGGGCGCCGCCGGGTTCGCGGGCAGGACCGAGTCCACCTCCACGGTGCTTACCAGGTTGTGCGTGTGGCACGACTGTCTTCTCTCGCGCCGGACGCGGACCACGGGCTGCGATGGAGACGTCATGCCCGAGCTTCCCTTCCCACCCGACCTCGATCAGCTTCGCCGTCAGGCCCGAGAACTGCTTCGTGCCGCAGCCCACGGCGAACCCGCTGCCCTCGCCCGTCTTCGTGCGGTCTCGGACCGCGTGACACTGTCGGCCGCTCAGCTGGCCGTGGCCCGCGAGCACGGCTTTTGGAGCTGGCCCGCGCTGAAGGCCACGGTGGAGCTCGACCGCTCCATCGACCTGGGCGCGAAACCGCCGCTTCCCGCTGCGGTCAGCCCAGACTTTCTGGAACCGCCCGAAGAACGCTGGTCGTTCGGAGGGGCCGCCGCTATCGAGACCGCCGAGGGAGTCCTGTTCCCTGAGCTGCTGGTCGCCGGTCCAGGTCACGCCGTCCTGGATGCCTCGCTGTTGCCGCCGGCGCCAGGTACACCGCCTCCGCCCGCCGCGCCGCGCCAGCGGCCGCTGACCCAGAAGGAACGCCTTGCGGAGATCGAGCGCCTGACCCGCCAGATCGCGGCATTCGACGACGTCACCGTAACCGACAACCGGGGCATCGCATACGCCCTCAAAGTCGGGGGAATGGAAGGCCACGGCGGCCAGCCGGACGCGGAGCCCAGACCCATCGGGGTGCACTTCCGGCTCCAGCCGTCTCCCGCGCGGGAGGCGGATTGGGTCGAGCTGCGCGGTCACGACAGGTCGACGGCCCGACTTGTGCCCTCGCCGCGGCCCGCCGTGCACGTCAGCCAGGTCACGCCGGTTTCAGTGGCTGCGAACGACCTGGAAGACCTGGCCCGCCGGTTGATCGGCACGAGGCTCGCGGGGTCCTCGGTCGGGCTCAGGGAGCGCTCGATCGCGCTCGCCAGGGCCGCGGCGATCCGCGAGTCCGGGGAACTCGACGCCACGAGCGAGCTGCCGGACCAGCTGGCCCGCCTGTGCGCCTCGCTCGCGGGGGAGCGTCCGGCCGATGACCTTCCCCCCGCCTGGTCCGGCATGCTGAGCGCGGCGAACCGCAGCGACGGACCGGCCTGCCATCTGAACATCGCGGCCGCGCTTCCCCCGCTCTACGGCGTCGCGATCCAGCTCGACAGCCTGGTCTCCCGGCCCGGCGGCTGGAAGCTCTACCTTCGCGCGAGGCCTGGGTGGTTCATCTACAGCGAGGACGGGATGCAGAAGTGGGACCCGGCCTCGGTGAATGCCGAGGACGACCTCGGCGGCGGGTACGTCAGCTCGTTCGGCGGCAGCACCGGGGGCTCTGATCACGAAGAACTCGCTCTGCAATTCCTGCCCCGTCTCAACCCGCTGGCACGCCGCCTGACGCTGAGGTTCCGCGCGGCTGGTGAGCAGGTGACCGTCGCGTTTGATCTTCCGTCCGACGACGGGGCGTCGTAAGCCGGCCGGCTACGCGAGCGCCCGGGCCCAGTCGCGCGGTCGGTGCGCGACCGGGCCACCACCAAGCCGGTGCGCACGGCGAGCGCGCCCGATGCTATGAGCACCGCGGAAATACCGGCGGCGCGTGCCGGGGCCGCGAGCGCGAACTCGCCGCAGATCTCGCCGATCGGCTCGGCCTGGGACAGGACCGAAGGCACGGTGGCTCGCACGTCGCTCGCGGCACGGCGGTTCAGCCAGATCACCCTGACTGCCCGGGTGACGTTGAACGAGACGCCGGTCACGAGCACCACACCAACGCTGCCGAGAAGGGCACCCGGCGTGCTGACGGCCGCGAACCACCGCTCGGCTTCTTCGGGACCCGATTGGCGAAGCCGACCGGGATCCAGCCGCGGCCCCGGGCAGGAGACGACGTCACGCTATGAACCAGCGAACGTTCATGGACACCCCACTGGCGGGCGGCGGCGGTCGGCTGGCTGGCGGGCGGCGGCGGTCGGCTGGCGGGCTGGCTGGCGGCGGCGGTCGGCTGGCGGGGCGACGGTGGACCGAGAACTCGCGTCTGCTGCCGCTATCACTGGCTGGCCGCCTGCCGATGGGTAAGATGCCGAGCGTCGAAGGACGGGAGGTGCCATGCCGGAGCGACGGGTATCGATGAGCGACGGGCTGGCCGAGCGAGTGGTGCGCCGCGCCATCGCCGCGCTGGCCAACTCGTACGCCGCGGCGCCGACCCGGGCCACGGCGGCTAAGGAGATGCTGGTCCACACCCTGCAGGGCAACGCCCAGGCGGCCGATGCTGCGGACGGTTACGCCGCTGCGGCTGCGCTCGCGGCCCTGGCCCGCGGGGTCGAGGCCGAGGCGGGGCGGGGCCTGGACTGGCTGTCCGTCGCAGCGCTCGATGAATGGGACTTCCACCACCCCGAGAGCCCGATCTGATGGTGCCGGGCCCGCGACATCCCGGGCCTGCGGAATCCCCGGACGACGTCTCCGCATCCCAGGCGAGGTCTCAGCCGCCGAGGTAGCGCTCCAGTGTCTCGACCTTGGCGTCCAGCGCGCCGGTCACGCCGGGGCGGACGTCGGCCTTGAGCGTCAGGCTGACCCGCGGCGCCTTCGCCGCGACGGCATCCACGGCCCGCCTCACCACGTCCATGACCTCGTCCCAGTCTCCCTCGACCGTGGTGAACATGGCGTCGGTCCGGTTGGGGAGGCCACTGTCTCGCACCACCCGCACCGCGTCGGCGACATACTCCGCGACGGCCTCGCCGACCCCGAGCGGTGTGACCGAGAACGCGACCAGCATCTGGTTTCTCCTCTCCCGACGCAGTGAATGTACCCCGGGCCGGTGCTCCGCCGCCTTCGGCACTTCCGCAGCACGTGGGGCGGGCGGGGGGTGCGGCTGCGCTGCGCGGGGGTGCGGCTGCGCGGGGGTGCGGCTGCGCGGGGGTGCGGCTGCGCGGGGGTGCGGCTGCGCGGGGGTGCGGCTGCGCGGGGGTGCGGCTGCGCGGGGGGTGCACCCATGTTCTTGGTCGAGCCCGTCCGGTCGTCTGCTGTCCGCAGCCGGCGCCCGGCCCGTCGCGAAACTTGGTCTTCGGTGGTTGTGGGGACAGCCACCAAAGACCAACTTTCACCGGCCGGTGAGGGGCGGGCGGGGCCGCGGTGGCGGACGGTGCGGGGCAGCTTGCTGGGGGCGGGTGTGGCTGCGCGGGGGCGGGGTGCGGTCGCGGGAGGCGCGGGCGCGGGCCTCCCGAGCCGTCCGGGCGTGCAGCCCTTTGCCGTAGCTGGCGAAGCCGGTGATGAATGTGGCGTTGCTGCACTTGGGAGTACACCAAACTCACATCCACGGGGGTCGAGGCGCGGGATGGCGGGCGGCGGCAGGGACGAGAATTCGCCAAAACGTGACAAAGGGTATGTCTGGCCGCGGGCGGACCGCCCTGGCGCCGATCCTCTGGCCGATCACCCGGTAAGTGGTGACGCTCGGGCGGTGGCGTGGTGTGGTGACGCTCGGGCGGTGGCGTGGTGTGGTGACGCTCGGGCGGTGGCGTGGTGTGGTGACGCTCGGGCGGTGGCGTGGTGTGGTGACGCTCGGGCGGTGGCGTAGTTCGCTCGGGCGGGTGGTGTGGTGACGGCGGCGCCCTAGCTGATGCCGGGGGCGATGGCCGCCTCGAACTGGCTGAGCACCTGCCGGTCACCGGAGCGCTCGACCGGCGTGATGGGCGGCCGGTGCCACAGCCAGCAGTCGAGGTCAGCGGCGGCGCCGGAGACCTCGGCGGCGGCCGCCGCCCCGGAGTCGGTGTCGGCGGCGTGGATATCGGGTTCGTCGTAGGAGGTCCCGTCCGGATCGGTGCCGGTGAACCGGCCCAGCGCGACCAGCCACGAGTCACCGGTGTCGGTGGCCCGGAGCCGTACGGCCTCCGGACCGCCGGGGGTGAACGTCCCCCACGCGGGCAGTGCGCCGTACATGACCCGCAGCGCCTCGTCGACTCCGTCCGCGCCCAGCCGCGGATCCAGCGCGGTGCGCCGTCCCGCGGCCAACTCGGCGTCGACCCGGTGGATCAGCGCCTCATGGGCCTGACGTCGCCGGATGAAGCCGACCGTCTGGTCATCCGACCAGGTCCAGGCCGGCGATTCCGGTGCCCGGGCGGCGAGGATCTCCAGAAGGTCGCGGCTCACGCGGTCAAAGAACGCCTCCAGGGCGGACCGGTCGTCCGGACGCGGCGGCTTGCGGGGTTCGGCCTGCTCGCGGGTCGCGTTCTCGCGCACGACCGTGCCCCAGAACCACTGCACCTCACCGAGGTGCCACAGCAGGTCGTCCACATTCCAGTCCGGGCACGACGGCACCGCCGCCCCCGGCCGGGCCTCGCGGATCGCCTCGGCGAACCGCGCGGACTCACGGGCCAGGTATGCGATGTAGTCCAGGTCGGAGTTCATCCCATGCAAGTTACTCCGCCGCGACCGCGCGGGCATCGGCCGCGAGAGCGGCAATCGCCGCGGCCACCTCGTCCGGGCTCACCATCATGTGCAGGTGCTCGCCCGGCAGGTCGCGCACCGGCCACCCGAGCCGCGTGGCCTCAGCCGCCTGCTCGCGGTAGGGCTCGGAGAAGACCAGGTAGCCGGCCCGGCACGACCACCAGCCGGCGGGCAGCGGCGGCAGCGGTTCCGCAAAGAACCCGAGCGGCAGCGGCCGGGCCTCGGCGGTCACCGCCCGGCGGGTCGCCTCGTCGGGGAACAGCGGGGAGAGGTCCTCGTCCGGCCACCACCGCGGCCATGGCGGGACGATGCCGTCGCTCGCGATGTCGCGCAAGAACGGGAGGAACCCGGATTCGACCACCGTGGCCTGGCGCGACCGGCTGGGCAGCGAGGCGTCGACGAACACCGCGGTGCCGCGGCCTGGGGCGAGCGCGTCCAGGAGCAGCGGGGTGAAGACCCCGGCGCCCGAGTGGGTGACCAGCACCACGTCGTCGCGCGGGCTGGCCTGCACCTGCTCGGCGACGAGGCGAACCAGGCGCGGGGTATAGGGGGGACCGCCGTCGGTGAAACCGGCCAGGGACGGAACCGCGACCTTGTTCCCCGTCCGGGTCAGCGCGACAGCCACCGGCTCCCAGATCCTGGGCCCCAGGACCGGTGCGTGGACGAGCACGATGAGCGGTGCCATGGACTCCATGCTGACAGGCGCAGGCGGGACATGCCGGCCTGATTCGCCGCGTCTCGTGCTCACCTCCGGGTCGCCCTCCGGCCCGCTGGGGCCAGCTCAACGACCGCCGCGCCATCCTGGCTCCGCGCCGGTCAAGCCGCGCGGCGCCGGCGCACTAGAGTTCCGGTGAGGACCCAGCGAGCCCGGCTACCAGCGGCGAGCCCGCGGGCCCGCGAAGAGGAGGATCATGGACGTCCGCGGTTTCATCGACCAGAACGCGGCCGGTTTCTTCGATGCGCTCCGGCAGTGGCTGGCGATCCCGTCGATATCCGCCGACCCCGCGCATCACGCTGACGTCCGCCGTTCGGCGGAATGGCTCGCGGGCCACCTCCGCCAGGCCGGGTTCCCGGTGGCTGAGGTCTGGCCGACCGGCGCGGACGGCGCCGGGCTGCCCGCGGTATTCGGGCACTGGCCGGCCGCGGACCCGGCCGCTCCGGTCGTGCTCATCTACGGTCACCACGACGTGCAGCCGGTCGAGCCGCTCGACGAATGGACCTCCCCGCCGTTCGAGCCCGTGCAGCGCGGCGGGCAGCTACTGGGGCGCGGCGCCTCCGACGACAAGGGTCAGGTGCTGTTCCACGTTCTGGCCGCGCGAGCCAGCGTCGCCGTCGGCGGGCCTCAGGCAGGCGGGCGGGACGCAGGCGGGCGGGACGCAGGCGGGCGGGGAGCGCCGCCGGTCACGCTCAAGCTGCTGATCGAGGGCGAGGAGGAGTCGGGGTCGGCGAACTTCGCCGCGCTGCTGGAGAGCCGCCGGGACCAGCTTCGCTGTGACCTGGTCGTCGTCTCCGACACCACGATGTGGGCCGCGGACGTGCCGTCGATGTGCACCGGCATGCGGGGCCTGGTCGAGGCCCAGGTCGACCTGCGCGGGCCGGACCGGGACCTGCACTCGGGATCGTTCGGCGGCGCGGTGCCCAATCCCCTGCACGCGCTCGCTGACCTGGTGGCCGGGCTGCACGACGATGACGGCCGGATCACCCTGCCCGGCTTCTACGACCAGGTGGTCCCGGTCTCGGCCGCCGAGCGCGAGATGTTCGCCCGGCTGCCGTTCGACGAGGCGGCGTGGCTGGCCGAGGCAGGTCACACGCGGCGCCGCCGCGGGCGAGGCCGGGTTCAGCACGCTGGAGCGTATCTGGGCCCGGCCGACCGCGGAGGTCAACGGGATGTGGGGCGGTCACACCGGGCCCGGCGGCAAGACGATCATCCCGCGCGAGGCGCACGCGAAGGTATCGTTCCGGCTGGTCGCGCGCCAGGAGCCCGGGGACGTCGCCGCCGCGTTCCGGGAGTACGTCGCGCAGCGCACGCCGCCGGGGATCGAGGCCAGAGTCACGGTCAGCCCCGGGGTCCGTCCCTGTTTCTCGCCGGTCGATTCGACCGGCGTGGTGGCGGCCAGGCGGGCCATGCAGCGGGCGTTCGGCACCGAAGTCCTGTTCACCCGGGAGGGGGGCAGCGGCCCCGAGGCGGACCTGGCCGGCATCCTGGCGGCGCCGCTGGTCTTCCTGGCCGTAGGGCTCGACTCCGACCGCATCCACGCCCCGAACGAGAAGGTCGAGATGGCGTTGCTGCTCAAGGGCGCTGAGGCGGCCGCGTCGCTGTGGGACGAGCTAGCGGCGGCCGGCGAGCTGACGGCGGCGTCGTGACCGCCGGGCCGGACGCGCTGAGCGAGGGTCCCGAACTGCGCAACCTCACGCTGTCGCGCGCCGAGGTGGACCGGGCGACCGCCCGCCGCAGCGACACCGGGTGGCTGGCGGAGACCTGGGCCGACCCGGGCACGCGCGTGGTGGTCATCGAGGACGGGCGGGCCCTGGTCCGGTCCCGCCCCGACTTCGAGGAGCTGGTCTTCGTGGCGCCCGGGCAGGCGCCGGAAGGGGTCAGGTTCCTGCTGGGAATCGGGGCCGGCGCGACCGTCTATTTCGGGGTGGCGGGGCCACTGCCGAACGTCGATCCGCTGGCGGACGGATCAGCCGGTATCCGCCCGGTCAGCCTGCGGGAAGCAGGCCCGCTGCTCTCGGATCGCGACGTCGGCCTGATGACCCATGCGGTAGGACTGGCCAACTGGCACGCGGTCCACACGCACTGCCCGCGGTGCGGCGCGGTCACCGAGCCGCAGCAGGCGGGTCATTCCCGGCGCTGCCCGGTCGACGGCAGCGAGCACTTCCCGCGGCTGGACCCCGCCGTGATCATGCTGGTGACCGACCCCGGCGATCGCTGCCTGCTGGCCAGGAACGCGCAGTGGCCCGCGCGGCGGGTCTCGATCCTGGCCGGGTTCGTCGAGCCCGGCGAGTCCGCCGAGCAGGCGGTCGCCCGCGAGGTGCTGGAGGAGACCGGGATCTACGTGGTCGGCGCCCGCTACGTCGGCAGCCAGCCCTGGCCGATGCCGCACAGCCTGATGCTCGGTTTCCGCGCCCGGGCCGCCGGCAGCCTCGAGATCAAGGTCGACTCCGAGGAGATCGCGGAAGCCCGCTGGTTCAGCCGGGACGAACTGCGGGCCAGCGTGGCCGACGGCGAGATCAGGCTCCCGCCGCCGGTCTCGATCGCGCACCGGATCATCGAGTCCTGGTACGGCAGCGACCTCGGCGGCGCCTGGTAAGGCCACCGGGCCGACCGCCGCCCAGCCCGCCGGTCGTGAGCATCCCGTGAATTGTCCTGGACCTGCGGGGTTCATCCCGGGGCGGGCGGATGCATCCCGACGTTCCTGGTCATGGGATCGGCGTGACCCGGTACAGCGCGACGCCTTCGGCCGGGACGGTCGCACTGATCGCCCCGGCGGAGGAGATGTCGAACGTGGTCTGCCCGCCGACTACCACCGACTGGCCGCCCCACAGATCCTGCACCTCGTATCCGCGGGGGTCGGCCGGCAATCCGATCGCGGCTGCCGTCGTCGAGATGGAAACCGGGCCCGAGCTCAGCTTGGTCGTCGTGTTGAACAGCCCGACGATGGCATCTCCGCAGGGCTCCACCTTGGCGAACACCTGATCGCCGGGCTTGCCGCCGGGCGAGCCGACGTCCGCGATCCGGGAGGCGTCGATCGCGTCCTGGTCGACGTTGATGACCTGCTTGTTCGTCAGCAGGCTGAAGTCCCTCGGGGTAAGGCCGGCGCTGGTGCCGTACGCGTTGGTCACCGAGCTGCTCAGGTCGCCGCCGAAGATCAGCGGCGACGACCCCAGCGACCACAGGCTCAGCTGGGTCTCCGACGCGGCCAGGGACATCCCGGAATCGGCGCTGCCGTCGCCGACCTCGATCGAGTCGTAGTCGTTGAATCCGCCCGGACCGCCATACGGCTGCCATTTCGCGACGTCGGCGAATCTGTCGCTCCAGTGCGCGTAGCTGGTCAGCGGGAAGACGCTCAGGCAGCCGGTGTAGGGCGGCGAGTTGCACGCGTCCGCGGAGCCCTCATCCGGTCCGTTGATCTCGATATCGGGTGCGAACTCCCACTGGTTGGCGTACTCCTTCAGGGTGGGGGCGAGCTTGATGGTGTAGCTGCCCTGGGTGATGTTCAGCACCATCGGGCGGCCGGACTGCTGAATCGCCGCCTGCCAGGCCTTGACGTCGGCGCCGTTCTGGTTGGTTATGCCGTCGAGCTTGATGTAGTCCACGCCCCAGGACGCCAGTTCGTCAACGACGGAGTTCGTGTACGCCTGCGCGCCGGGCGCGGCGTAGTTGATCCCGACCATGCCGCCGCAGTTGTAGTTGTTCTGCGCGGTGGTGGTGGCGATCTGATCGGCGGTGTACGAGGTGCCCAGGATCGGGGTGTTCTCCGATACTGCCTGGCTCGAGATGCCCGGCGTTTCGTAGATGCCGAACTTCAGCCCCAGGCCGTGCACGTAGGCGGCCAGGGCCTGGACGCCGTTCTCCGAGCCGACGTTCGGGTAATTGGCGGTGTTGACGACCCAGCGGCCGTACCCGTCGACGTTGGGGCCCTGGGACCCGGGGCACTGGTACCAGCCATCGTCGATGTTGACGTACCGGTAGCCCGCCGCGGCCAGGCCGGTGCTGACGAGCGCCGAGGCCTGTCCCTCGATCTGGGCGGTATCCGCGCCCAGCCGGAGGAAGCTCCAGCCGCTCACGCCCATCACCGGCGTCTGATCGGGGCCGCCGGGCGGGTAGGCCGTGGCGGCCCGCGCAGCCGGAGCCCTGGTGACTCCGGGGACAATGGACATAACCGCCAACGGCGCGGTCAGCGCGACAGCAGTTAAGGCGCGCGTCCACCTTGTCATGAGGCCCTCCATCGGGTTGTCGCAGGCTGGCTGCTGTGCGGGCGGCCGACGCTGCCTCCCGGGAGCCAGCGGCCGGCGCGGGCGCGTCGGGTCGCGGCGGCGGTCCGCACAAGTGCCATGATGACGGCACGGGGCATGTGAGCCAATAGTGAGCACGAAACGCGCATAAATTTGGGCGTTCGCTGTCCATAACGCGCACTGAGCCCGATCAGGGATGCGCGTTGCGGTCAGTCTCGGGGTCGGGCGCGCAGATCACGCGGCAGCCCTGGCGGCGGATCTGGTCAAGCGCGGCTTGCGGGGCCCGGCCATCGGTGATCAGCACGTCCACATCCGGCATCCGGCATACCTGGGCGAGCGCGACCCGGCCGATCTTCGTGGCGTCGGCCAGCACCACCCTCTTGCGCGCCCGCTGAAAGAGCATCGCGTTCACTCGCGCTCCCGCCGGATCGTAATTGGTGCAGCCGGCCATGGCGTCCACCCCGTCGACCCCGAGGAAGGCGACGTCGGTGTTGTACTCGGACAGGAACGCCTCAGCGCTGTGTCCCACCGACTCCTGGCTGCTCCCGCGCACCTCGCCTCCGGCGACCAGCACTCGCATCCGCGGATTGCCCAGCAGGTCGATGGCGATGTTCAGGGCATTGGTCACCACCGTGAGGCCGTCGCGGTCGCGCAGCAGTCGCGCGAACTGCGACACGGTCGTGCCGCCCGTCGTCCCGATCACGCGCGCACCGTCGAGGAACTCGACCGCGCGCCGGGAGATGCGCTGCTTCTCGGGCAGATCCTGTGCCGTCTTGTAGCTCAGCGGCATGTCGTTGAAGGCCGCATGGATCGTCGCCCCGCCGTGGGTCCGGCTGACCAGTCGCTGCTGCTGGAGTGCCGCCAGGTCGCGCCGGATCGTCGCCTGCGACACGCCGAGTTCGCTGGCCAGCGTCGGCACGTCGATCTGTCCGCGTATCAGCACCGCGGACAGTATCTGGTTGAGCCGATGGTGACGTTGCACTGGTGAGCCAAAGGGACGCGGTACCCGGCAGGCCCGCTTCCGCCTCCATTGTCCGTCCTGCATTACCAGGGTCCGAACCCGGAACCTGGCGCGTGCACTAGCTTGAGAAGTGATCATACGTGTCGTAGAGTCGAGTGAAACAGGCCAGACTGTGCAATATTTCGTAGCAAATTCTGCGCACTTCTGAAGAAGACGGTCCGCGCGCCGCGCGCCGCGTGGCCTGGCGGCCGGGAACAGCCGACGACCGGCGGGCGGCTGTACACCTGCACGGCGAAGGGAACCAACCGGTGCGTGGATCTGAAGCGTACGTCCTCGCGGAGATCGCCAGTCAGCCAGACTGCTGGGCTCGAGCGCTGCAGTCGGCCGATGAGGCGGCCCGGGTCCTTCCGGCCTGCGGCGAGAAGGTCGCCGTGATCGGCTGCGGCACGTCCTGGCACGTCGCGGCCGCGATTGCCGCCGCCCGGCAGGCGGCCGGACACGGCGATACCGATGCGTTCCCGGCATCGGAAGTGCCGGCCCGCGACTACGATGCCGTCCTCGCGGTCACCCGGTCGGGAACCACTACCGAAGTGCTCGACGCATTGAGCGCCATGCCGGGCTCGGTCAGGAAGATCGCGGTAACGGCCGATGCTTCCGCGCCGATCCGCGATGCTGCCGATCGGCTCCTGGTGCTCGACTTCGCCGACGAGCAGTCGGTCGTTCAGACTCGATTCGCCACGACCGTTCTCACCGTGGCCCGAGCGCATGTCGGGCACGAGCTCTGGCCGGTCGTGGAGCAGGCCAGGGCGGCGGTGGCAGCCGACCTTGACGACCGGCTGGTGGACCGGCCGCATTACGTCTTCCTCGCCCGCGGCTGGGCCGTCGGGGTGGCTCGGGAGGCTGCCCTCAAGGTCCAGGAGGCCGCGTCCGTGTGGAGCGAGGCCCATCCCGCGCTGGAGTACCGGCACGGCCCGCTCTCAGCGGCCACGGAGAATTCCGTGGTCTGGATGTTCGGGGTGGATGACGGCGCGCTGGTGAACGACATCAACCGCACCGGGGCCACCGTCATCGTCGCCGACCGTGACCCGCAAGCCGAACTCGTGCTGGCGCAGCGCGTGGCGGTGGCCACGGCCCAGGTCCGCGGCCTGGATCCCGACCGGCCCAGGTATCTTGCGCGCTCCGTCGTCAGCACCGGCCCCTGACGGCCGTCGCATCCCCGGGCCGCGTGCGGGTTATTTCACCGATCCGGTCGTGATGCCCTCGACGATGTAGCGGTTCAGGATCAGGGCAAGTACGCCGGGGACGACCGCGGCCAGCACGCCGCACGCCATCAGCAGCGTGAACGGCACGATCCGCTGCTGGTTGAGTGCGGCCACGATGACGGTCACGGGCTGCGTGGACAGGTCGGTGGTGAGCACCAGCGGGAACAGGAACTGTGCCCAGCCGAGCAGGAACGAGATGATGGCGGCGGCGGCGATGCCGGGCATCGCCACCGGCACGACCACCCGCAGCAGTGCCCGCAGCGGCGAGGCGCCGTCCACGAAGGCCGCCTCCTCGAGTTCCCGCGGGATGCCGTTGAAGTAGTTGTAGAGGATCCAGATCGCCAGCGGCAGGAATCCGGACACGTAGACCAGGATCACGCCGATGTAGGTGTTCACCAGGCTGAGGCTGGCCATGATCCGGTACAGGGGTATCAGCGTGGCATAAGCGGGCAGCAGGAGCGTGGCCAGCACGCTCACGAAGATCGTCCGCTTGAACCTGAACTGAAGGCGGGCGAAGGCGTAGGCCGCGAACACGGCGATGACCACGGTCACAACCATGGCCACGCCGGACTCGATCGCGGAGTTCAGCAGGGAGCGCCCGAGTTCGTGGGCGATGCCATAACCCGCGCCCCCGATGCCGAACACCGCCCGGTAGCTGGAGCTCACGAGCGGCGACGGGAAGTAGCGGGACGGCACGCTGTCGGCGGCCGATAGCGTGGTGAGGCTCGTGTTGAGCGCCCAGTAGATCGGAAACACGGACCAGAGCAAGATCACCAACAGGGCCAGGATGCGGCCGGCGAACCGTACCGGGCGGGCAGACAGTGCCTGGCCGGCCCGCCCGGCGGCGGCCCGGTTCACCGCCCGGGCCATCCGCCCGCCGCGTGCGTCAACCGCCGTCACGTGGCCTCCACCCTGCGGTACAACAGCGCCAGCGCCGCCATCGACAGCAGCGCGGTGGCGGCCGTCACCAGCAGCGAGAGCGCGTATCCCCCGCCGAAGTTGAGGTTCTCGAAGGTCGTGACGTAGGTCTGCAGCATGACCGAGGAGCCCAGCGGCGCGATCCCGTTGAGTATGTACACCTGGTCGAAGATGTTCAGGGACAGGACCAGGGCCTCTACCGTGGCGACGGCCACGGCCGGCCTGATCAGCGGCAGGGTGATGCGGCGGAACGAGCTCATGGCGCCGGCCCCGTCCACCCGCGCCGCCTCGTACAGATCCTGCGGGACCGACTGCAGCCCCGCCAGTATGATCAGCGCGGACAGCGGCGTGATCTGCCAGACCTGCACGATCTCGATCAGCAGGATCGTCAGCCACCGGTCAAGCCCGAGCCACAGGTGATAGCCGCCGACGGCGTGAACCGAGTGCAAGGCGCTGTTGAGGACACCGAAGGTGGGGTTGTAGATCCAGCCCCAGATCACGGCCTCGACCACGGCAGGCAGCGCCCACGGCAGGACGACCAGGGCGAGGAGGACACCGCGGAACCTGAATCGCCGTTTCAGCGCCACCGCGATGGCCACGCCGAGCACGACCGAGAGCAGCACGCCGATCGCCACGTAGACCGCGGTGTTGACCCATGCCGTGAGAATGACCGGATTCGCGAACAGATCCCGGAAGTTGCCGAGCCCGGTGAACCGGGTGGGCGGGTCGAGCGGCATCACCCGGAAGAACGCCTCGACGGTGGTGTCCGCCGTCGGGACGAACGACAGCGCCCCGATGAACACGACCAGCGGCGAGACCAGGACGTACGGCAAGATCCGGCGACGGAACGTGGCGCTCAACTACCAGCCTCCTGACTGGCCATCGGGTACGGTCGCGACCGGATGCCTGCCGATACGTCCTGGTGAGGCCCCTGGTGACGCCCCTGGTGACGGCGCTGCGCCGGGAGCACCGCTTATCCGGAGGACTTGAGCTGCTGTACCTCGGCGGCGATGGCAGTCACCGCCTGCTGCACGGTCTCTTGACCGGCGGCTGCCTCATGAATGTTTGTTTGCACCGCATTGCTGAATTGCGCGTACCACGGCGGGGCTCCATTCGGGAACGGCGCGCGGGCGTGCGCTTTCAGGATGGCCGCAAGCTCCGATGCCTGCCCGATGTCGCCGGCCTTGCTCAGCAAGGCAAAGCTGGACAGGCGCGACGGAAGCGGGAAGGTGCTGACGACGTTCTTCGCCCCGTTCAGTCCGGCCCAGGTCGCCTGGTTCTGCGTGTTCGTGAACCACTTGATGAACTCGACCGCGCCCGCGACGTTCTTGGCGTTACGCGGAATGCCGATCCCGTCGGGATTGGCGACGTTCAGGCCGACCCCGGTCCCGCCCGGCGTCGGCACGTACGCGGTCTGGTTCACCACGCTCGACGACGCTGGCACGTTGTAGATCGATGCGACGCTGCCCGAGTAGTCGCACATGACCGCGGCGGTCCGGTTCTTCGCCATCTCGGTGGTAAAGCCGTCGTAGTCGGTGGTGTTGATATTCGCCTTCGGCACGAGCCCGCTCTTGTAGGCGTTCACCATCCACGTCATCGCCTGGTAACCGGGCGAGCTGGGCGAAGTGAACTGCGGGTTGTCCTGCGCGGAGAGCACCGAGCCGCCGAACGCCGCCGTCATCTGATACCAGCAGGTGGACAGGCCCTCGGCCGTGGCGAACTGGATATCGAGCGGACTGGCGATGCCGGTCGCCGTCCCCACCTTCTTGAGCGCGGACGAGAAGCCCGACAGGGTAGCCGGCATGGTCGAGATGCCGGCCTTCTGGAAGTCCTTGGTGTTCA
Source organism: uncultured Actinomycetota bacterium (assembly GCA_963842355.1). Taxonomy (GTDB): domain Bacteria; phylum Actinomycetota; class Actinomycetes; order Streptosporangiales; family Streptosporangiaceae; genus JASHPR01. The sequence goes on from CAWJGC010000002.1 coordinate 46,605, forward strand.
CCGTGGTGACCAGGAACGACGAGTCGAACGGCATTCCGATCAGCTTGTTGTTGACGATGAACGTATCGAGTTGCGGCATGTCCGGGCGCAGGCTGCTTACGCTGAAGTACTGGTTGAGCGGGAGGAACCAGCCGGTCTTCTCGTATTCACCGACCTTCGACCAGTCAACGTCGGCGGCATCGGCAAAGTAGGTGTTGGCCGACATCGCCGCGGCGATCTTGGTCTGGAGGTCATCCCAGCCGATGTTGACCCAGTTCACCGTGATTCCCGTCTGCTTGGTGAACTGGTCCAGCAATGCCTTCGGCGGTGCGGGATAAGCCACCGCCACCGTGATGGACTTGGGGCTGGAACTCGTGCTGCCGCTGTTGCCGCTCGATCCGCAGGCGGCGCCGAACGTGACCAGTCCGATCGCGAGCGCCAGTGCCCCCGTCCGTCTGCTCAAGATGCCTAGGTTCTTCATGAGTCTCCTCTTTCAACGGGACGCTCGGTCGGCAGGATCGCCGGGCGCGTCAGGAAGCGTGGACGATCGGGGCCAGGGCCGCGAGGAGGGTTGCCGGACAGCGCCGCCGACGGGCGTCGTTGGCACGGCAATCGGTGGCAGGGCGATGGCTGTGGTGATCAGCGAGGCCCGCGCCGTGAGGCCGGCCATCCGGCACCAGGGCCAGGCTCGCCGGGCTGCCCTGGCCGAGGAGCAGGCGCGGGCAGCACGCAGCGTAATCGGCCGCGAACCGCACGCGACGACAGCGTGCGGGGAAGCCATGATCGATTACGCTCATAATCCGCCAATCTAGAGTGGATTCACTCATCCTGACAAGCCCAAACGCGCGCTGTCATCCTCTAATCGCTCAAAAGCAACCACCCCACGGCGCACGGTGCGCTGCCCGTCAATCCTGGACAAGCCACCAACCAGCAGCGATATGCTGTTTCGCTATGAACAGAGCGGCACGGCTGAGCGCGATCCTGGAACGGCTCGCTGATGGCGGTTCGCTCGCGGTGGCCGAACTCGCCGACGACCTCGCCGTTTCTCCCGCCACCGTCCGCCGGGACCTGGTGATGCTGGAGCAGCAGCGGCTGCTGGCCCGCACGCACGGCGGAGCTATCGCTCACGCTGTCTCCTACGAGCTCCCCTTGCGGTACAAGGGAGTCCGGCACGCCGAGGACAAGCGGCGCATCGCTCGCGAGGCGGCCACGCAGGTGTCGGAGGGGATGGCGATCGGCCTCACCGGGGGGACGACGGCCACCGAGGTTGCGCGGGCCCTGGCCGACCGGCAGAAGCTCACGATCGTGACCAACGCCCTGAACATCGCATCCGAGCTGGCGGTCCGGCCCAAGCTGAAGCTGATCGTTACCGGCGGGGTGGTCCGGAACGAGTCGTATGAGCTGTCCGGACCGATCGCCGAGGCGAGCCTGGCCGGGCTCAACCTCGACATCGCCTTCATCGGCGTCGACGGCATCGACGCCAAGGCCGGCTGCACGACCCACCAGGAAGTAGAGGCGCACACGAACGGAGTCATGATCGCACGCGCCAGGCGCGTGATCGTGGTGGCCGACAGTTCCAAGATCGGAAAGGTGGCGTTCGCCCGGATCTGCGATATCACGTCGGTAAGCGGGCTCATCACCGATCTTCCCGACGACACCGACGCGGTCCGGACGCTGACCGAGTCTGGGGTAAGTGTCAAGTTCGTGTGAGGCGGAACATGGGTGACGGAACCGGCGCGGCCCGGGCATGGCGGGCCCGAGGCGAGCGGGCCCGGCGGTGATCGTGGTCGTGGCCCTCAACCCGGCCCTGGACGTCACCCACCACGTCAACGGCATCGACTGGGCAGGCGTGAACAGGCCGGCGGGGGTGCGGGCCGGGCCAGGGGGCAAAGGGCTCAACGTGGCCAGGACGCTACGCCTGCTGGGTACCGAGGTGCTGGTCGTCGGCCTGGCCGGCGGCGGCACGGGCGACGCGGTGCGCTCCGCCCTCGCCGAGTCAGGGGTCGCGTCCGCCTTCACCGATATCGCTGGCGACACCAGGAGGACCTTCGCGGTGGTCGACACCCGGCGGGGCGACGTCGCCCTCTTCAATGAGCCGGGGCCGCTGGTCTCGGCGCACGAGCACGCGCGGTTTCGCGCCAGCTACCGCGAGGTCCTCGCAGATTGCGACGCGGTCGTGCTGTCGGGCAGCCTCCCGCCCGGGCTGGCGGCCGATGCCTACGCCGAGCTGATCCGGCTGGCGGCCGCGGCGGGCGTGCCGACGGTGCTCGACACGTCGGGCGAGGCTCTGCGCCACGGCGCGGCGGCCAGCCCCGCCGTGGTCAAGCCGAACCTGGCCGAGCTGGAAGCGGCACTCGGCCGGGCCGTACCGTGGGCCGGCGCGGCAGACCCCTCCGCGGTGGTCGAGGCCGCCGCCGAGCTGAGAGTCCAGGGCGCGGAGGCGGTAGTAGTGTCGCTGGCCGCCGACGGGCTGCTGGCGGTGACCGGCGACGGCACCTGGCTCGCGGCGCCCGCGCGCCCGGTAGCCGGAAACCCGACCGGTGCCGGTGATGCGGCGGTGGCCGGTCTCGTACACAGCCTGGCGCTCGGCTGCCCGTGGCCCGAGCGGCTGCGGCGAGCGGCCGCGCTCGGCTCGGCGGCCGTGTCCGCGCCGGTGGCGGGCGAACTGTGCCACGCAGAGTATGACCAGGCGCTCGCGGGCGTCCGGGTCAGCAGCTGGGGGCAGCTCTGATGCCCGCCGTCGCGGCGGCGTCGATCGTCGGCCCGGCCTGGGCCGACGGCCATGGCGTGGGAGCCTTCAACGTCATCGGGATCGAGCACGCGGAGGCCATCGTGGCCGGCGCCGAGGCGGCGGGAGCGCCGGTCATACTGCAGATCAGCGAGAACTGCGTCGCCTATCACGGCGCGCTCGAGCCCATCGGGCAGGCTGTTCTCGCGATCGCCAGGGCAGCCGCGGTGCCGACGGTCGTGCACCTGGACCACGCGACCAGTGCGGAACTCGTGCAGGAGGCGGGGCGGCTGGGGTTCGGATCGGTCATGTACGACGCGTCGCGGCTTTCGTACGCGGACAACGTACGGGCGACCGGGCAGGTAGCCGCATGGTGTCACGACCGCGGTATCTGGCTGGAAGCAGAACTCGGCGAGATAGGCGGAAAGGGCGAGCCGGGCGGGGCGGGCGGGCAGGGAGGGGCGGGCGGGCGGGAAGCGGAGCCCATGACCCGCGCGTCCGTACCCGCCCGGACGAGGCGGTCTCCTACGTAGCAGCGACCGGAGTCGATGCGCTGGCCGTGGCCGTCGGCAGCTCACATGCCATGCTCACACGCGATGCCGTGCTCGATTTCGAGCTGATCGGCCGGATCCGCGCCGCCGTGCCGATCCCGCTCGTGCTGCACGGCTCCTCCGGCGTACCCGACGACGGGCTCAGCGCCGCCGTGCGGGCCGGGCTGACCAAGATCAACATAGCCACCCAGCTGAACAAGGTATTCACCGCGGCGGTCCGCAGCCGCCTGGCCGGCGACACGGTGCTGGTGGACCCGCGGCGGTACCTCAGCACGGGCCGGGACGCGATAGCCCGCGAAGTCTCTCGCCTGCTCGGCGTGCTGGGGGCCCGGCCGTGACGGCACCCGGGCCAGACGGGAAGCTGGACCTGGTCGTGATCGGCGACTGCAATCCGGACGTGCTCGTGCTGGGCGACGACGTGACCCCCGCGTTCGGGCAGCAGGAGAAACTGGTCGCCAGCATCGGCATGGCCATCGGCGGCGCCGCCGCAATCACCGCCGTGGCAGCCGCCCGGCTGGGACTTCGCGTCGCCCTCGTCGCCGCCATCGGCGACGACCCGGCGGGCGACTTCATGCTCGGCCAGCTTGCCGCCGTGGGCGTGGATACCTCCGCCGTGGTCGTCCGGGCTGGTCTGCCCACGGGCATGACCGTAGCGCTGTCGCACGGGAACGACCGCGCGATCCTCACCGCCACTGGCTCGATGTCCACGCTGACCGCCCGCGACGTGCCCGCAGATCTCCTGACCCGTGCCCGGCATCTGCATGTCAGCTCCTATTTCCTGCTGGAGCGCTCGCTGGGGCCGGGCCTGGAGGACCTGTTCAGGGCCGCCCACGCTAACGGGACAACGACTTCGCTCGACACCAACTGGGACCCGGCCCAGCGTTGGGGCGGCGACCGGCTCAGGGCGGCCCTCGCCCATACCGACGTGCTGCTGCCGAACGAGGCCGAGGCGATCCACATCAGCGGCGAGCGGACGGTCGGCGCCGCCGCGGCGTTGCTGACCGGTACGGGCCCGAGACTCGTGGTGAAACTCGGGGCGCGCGGAGCGCTGTGCGCCGACGGCCGGAGGTCGCAGCGGATCGAGCTTCCGGCCACGCTGGATCAAGCGGTCGTCGACACCACCGGCGCGGGGGACTGCTTTAACGCCGGCCTGATTGCCGGGCTGCTGCGCGGCATGGAACTACCCGCGGCGGCCGCGCTAGGCTGCGCGGTCGGCACCGCCTCCACGCGAGCGGCGGGCGGGACCGGTGCCCGGATCGAGCTAGCGGCCTCGCTGGCCCTGGCCAGCACGCTGGTGATCCGGCCGGCGTGTCCCGACGGTGCCGGTTCCGTGGACATGCCGTGAGCCCGGCGGCCCTGTCTCCCGGGGTTCAGGCGAATAGTCCAGAAACGCGCCGTGGTCGCCGGGAGTCGCAGGCGGCGGAAGGCGGCGGGGCGGAAAAGCGTTAGGTACCGGGGGACTCCGCCGCCATCCTGGGGTGCGTGCCCCCGGTACCGCCATGGAGACTGCCGCCTTGCCATCCTCGCTTGCCGACCCGCGATCACGCCTGCCCGAGCTGATGCCGCGCGACCAGGCGCGCGACCAGGCGCGCAGGCGCGCGGTGCCTGTGATCTCCTACCCGCCCGAGCTTCCGGTCAGCCAGCGCAAGGACGAGATCGCCGCGGCCATCCGCGACCACCAGGTGGTCATCGTCGCTGGTGAGACGGGCTCGGGGAAGACCACGCAGATCCCGAAGATCTGCCTCGAGCTCGGCCGCGGCGTCACCGGCCAGATCGGCCACACCCAGCCCCGCCGGATCGCGGCCCGGACCGTGGCGGAGCGTATCGCCGAGGAACTCGGCACCGAGGTCGGAGCGGCGGTCGGCTTCAAGGTGCGGTTCAACGACACCTCCAGCGACGACACCCTGGTCAAGGTGATGACCGACGGGATCCTGCTGGCCGAGATGCAGCGGGACCGGCAGTTGCTGCGCTACGACACCCTCATCATCGACGAGGCTCACGAGCGCAGCCTGAACATCGACTTCATCCTCGGCTACCTGAAGCGGCTGCTGCCCAGCCGTCCCGACCTCAAGGTCATCATCACCTCGGCCACGATCGACCCGGATCGCTTCAGCGCTCATTTTGCCGAAGGCGAATCAAGCCAGCAGAGTGCCGAAGGCGAATCAAGCCAGCAGAGTGCCGGAGGCGAATCAAGCAAGCACGGCCGGGGCGCGCCGGTGATCGAGGTGTCGGGGCGCACGTACCCGGTCGAGGTGCGGTACCGGCCGCTGGCCGACCCGGACCGCCCGGGAGAGGAGCCGAAGGACCAGGCCCAGGCCATCTGTGACGCCGTGGAGGAACTGCGCGCCGACGGCCCCGGGGACGTCCTGGTGTTTCTCAGCGGCGAGCGGGAGATCAGGGACACCGCCGACGCGCTGGCCGACCAGCCGGACCTGGCCGGCCTCGAGGTGCTGCCGCTGTACGCCCGGCTGTCAGCGGCCGAGCAGCACCGCGTGTTCCAGCCGCATCGCCGGCCGCGCGTGGTGCTGGCCACCAACGTCGCGGAGACCTCGCTGACCGTGCCGGGCGTCAAGTACGTGGTCGACCCGGGCACCGCGCGGATCTCCCGTTACAGCCAGCGGACCAAGGTACAGCGGCTGCCCATCGAGCGGATCTCCCGGGCTTCGGCGGACCAGCGCAAGGGCCGGGCCGGGCGCACGTCCGACGGCGTGTGCATCCGGCTGTACAGCGAAGAGGACTTCGCCTCGCGACCGGAGTTCACCGACCCGGAGATCCTGCGCACCAACCTGGCGTCCGTCATCCTCCAGGCGGCCGCGCTCGACCTCGGCGAGGTCGCGGACTTCCCGTTCGTGGACCCGCCGGAGTCCCGCAACATCGCCGATGGCGTGCGGCTGCTGGAGGAACTGGGCGCGTTCTCGCCCCGCGGGGGGGCAACCCGGCTGACCGGCGTGGGGCGCAAGCTGGCCCGGCTGCCGGCGGACCCGCGTCTCGGCCGGATGATCCTGGAGGCCGCCAACCACGGATGCGTCCGCGAGGTGCTGATCATCACGGCGGCGCTGTCCATCCAGGACCCGAGGGAACGGCCCGCGGACGCCCGCGAGGCCGCGGACGCCGGGCACGCCCGCTTCGCCGAGCCGGGGTCCGACTTCCTCGCGTTCATGACCCTGTGGGATTACGTGAACGACCGGCAGCGCGAGCTGTCGGGCTCGGCGTTCCGCCGCCTGTGCCGCCGCGAGTACTTGCATTACCTGCGGATACGGGAGTGGCAGGACGTGCACGGGCAGCTGCGGCAGGCGGCCAGGGACGTGGGCATCGGCTCCGGCGCCGATCGCGGCTCCGCGCGGTCGCGGCGGCCTCGGCGCCCGGAACGCCAGGCACCGGGCCCCGAGGCCGAGGCCGGCCCGCGCATCCCGGCGGACGTGGCCGACCGCGTGCACATGTCGCTGCTGGCCGGCCTGCTCTCACACGTCGGCATGAAGGACACCCAGGAGAAGCCTGAACGGAAACGTCGCGGGCCGGTCGAGTTCGCCGCGGCGCGCGGCGCCCGGTTTGCGATCTTTCCTGACTCGGTCCTGGCCAGGAAGCCGCCGCAGTGGGTGATGGCGGCGGAACTGGTCGAGACGTCCCGGCTGTGGGCCAGGACGGCGGCGCGCATCGAGCCCGGGTGGGCCGAACCGCTGGCCGCCCACCTGGTCAAGCGCAGCTACAGCGAGCCGCACTGGGACCCCGGGCGCGGCGCGGCGATGGCGATGGAGAAGGTGACCCTGTACGGGCTGCCGATCGTGGCCGCGCGGCCGGTCAACTACGCGCGCGTCGACCCGGCGGCGGCGCGGGACCTGTTCATCACCGGCGCACTGGTGGAGGGCGACTGGCGGACCGAGCACGAGTTCTTCCGCCGTAACCAGCGGCTGCTCGAGGAGGCCGCCGGCCTGGAGGACCGGGCCAGGCGGCGCGGCATCGTCGCCGACGACGCCGCCCGGTTCGACTTCTACGACCGGCGGATACCCCAGGACGTGACCTCCGCCCGGCATTTCGACAGCTGGTGGAAGAAGGCCCGGGCCGAGCATCCGGACCTGCTGACGTTCACCCCGGCCGACCTCGCCGGGCCTGCCGCCGATGGCGTGCGGCCCGGAGACTACCCCGGCCGGTGGGGCGAGTTTCCGCTGTCGTACGAGTTCGCCCCCGGCGAGCCGGACGACGGGGTGACCGCGGACATTCCGCTGGCGGCGCTGAGCCAGGTGAGCGGCGACGAGTTCGGCTGGCAGGTGCCGGGCCGGCGCGAGGAACTGGTGACGGAGCTGATCCGGTCGCTGCCGAAGGAGCTGCGCCGGGCGTTCGTCCCCGCCCCGGATGCGGCCCGCGTGGTGACCGCCCGGCTGGGACGGCCCCACGGGAACCTGCTGGACGCGCTGGGCGCGGAGCTTGGCCGCCTCGGCGGGGTGCCGGTCCCGCGTGAGAAGTTCGACCTGTCCCGGCTGCCACCCCACCTGAGGGTCACGTTCCGGATGATGGACGGAGACCACGAGCTGGCGCGGGGCAAGGACCTGGCCGAACTGCGCGAGCGGCTGCGGCCCCGGCTGCAGGCGATGCTCGCCGAGGCGGCGGGCGGCCTCATCCGCACCGGCCTGAAGGACTGGAGCATCGGCCCGCTGCCGCGAGTCTTCAGTGCTGACCCGGGGGGACGTGCTGACCCGGGGGGACGACCCCCTGGAACCCCCCGCGATGCCGGTCAGGTGACGGCCTACCCGGCGCTGGCGGACGCGGGGGACGCGGTGGACGTCCGGCTGTTCGAGACCGAAGCCGAGGCCGATGCGGCCATGGTGGCGGGCACGCGCCGGCTGCTCCTGCTGCAGGTGCCGTCCGGCGTGCGCTCGCTGGCCGACCGGCTGCCGACCCAGGCCAAGCTGGCGATGAGCCGGAGCCCGTACCCCAGCATCGGCGCTCTGCTCGACGACTGCGCCGCGGCTGCGGCCGACCAGGTGGTCGCGGATGCCGGCGGGCAGGCCCGGGACGCCGACGGGTTCGCCCGCCTGGCGGCCGAGGCACGATCCGCACTGCCGCTGGCGACGGCCCGCGTACTCGACGTCGCCTCGCAGGTTCTGGAGGCGGCGCACGAGGCCGAGGCCAGGTTCCAGCGTGCCGCCAGCCCGGCGCTGGATGCGGCGTACGCCGACGCGCGCGCCCAGTTCGCCGCGCTGATCTACCCCCGGTTCGTCAGCGAGACCGGGCTGGCGCGGCTGCCCGACCTGGTGCGCTACCTGCGGGCGATCAGCCGGAGGCTGGACACCGCCGCGGGGGATCCCGGCCGCGACGCCGACCGGACGGCGGCCGTGCACCGGGTGACCGCCGCCTGCCAGCGGACCGCCGGGGAGCTTCCGGCCGCCCGGCGCTCCAGCGCGGACGTGCGATCGGTGCGCTGGATGATCGAGGAACTGCGGGTTAGCCTCTTCGCCCAGGCACTGGGCACGCGCGGTCCCGTCTCGGAGAAGCGGATCATGGCCGCGCTGGGTCGGCTAGCCGGCGCGCGCTGACCGCCGCCGGTCACGTCGGCCAGGCGGTCAAGCTGGCCAGCGTCACCGGACGGTGCCGCGGGTTAGCTCGATAGCCGCGAACTCCTCGGGAAATACCAAACCGAGAAGCACGCCGACGCTCCGCCACTCCGACATCCGTCCCTGCCTTATCGCGTCGATGATCTCCTCGGGTCCAAGCCACCTGGGGACGATATCCTCGCCCTCCTCCGGGCTCGGCCCGCCCGGTGCCTCGGTGAAGTCGCGTACCAGGAAGTAGTACAGGTCCCACTCCACTGTCGCGCCGGCTTGGGCGATGGTCAGAAGCTTCGGACGGGATACCAGAATGCCGACTTCTTCCATCGCTTCCCGGGCCACCGCCTTTTCGACGGCCTCGTTCAGCCGCCCCGTACGCACTGCCTCCGCGTAGCTTTCTTTGTCGTCGAAGACCTTCCCGCCGGGGAGCCGCAAGTCCACGTGGCCGGTCTCGCGCCGGTATTCCTCGGTAAGGAGGACCTTTCCGGCGGAGACAATCACCATACGCACGCCCGGAGGGCGGCGGAAACATTCAAGCACCCGGCCGCCCGGCAGCACAGTCTGGACGACCTCGCCTAGCCTCCCGGAGAACACCTTCCGCTCGCCCGGTGGCCCTGCGCCGCTCACGTCGGCGAACTCCCTCCTGTTGGTCCCTGTCACCCTACTGCACGTCGGCGGACGTGCTCCTACCGGCACGAACACCGTTCGTGGAGCCCGCGGACCTCAGTCTGTCACCAGGATCGCGCCGGGTGAGCCCTCGAGGACCTGGCCGACGATCACGGCCCGCACGCCCTTCTTCTCGCATTCCGCGACCAAGGCCGCTGCCATGTCCTGGCCGACCGACAGGAGCAGGCCGCCCGACGTCTGGGGATCGGTCATCAGGAACCGCGTAGTAAGGGGAGTCCGCGTCCAGTCCACATGGTCCGCGAGCGAGAACAGGTTTCGCTCAGCGCTGTTCGGTACGACCCCGTGCTGGTCAAGAATCGCGAGCACTCCGGGAATCACCGGCAATGCTCGTGCGCTGACCCGGGCCGAGCATCCTGATGCCGCCATCATGTTGTGAAGATGGCCGACGAATCCGAAACCCGTAACGTCCGTAGCCGCTCTTACCCCGGAATCGGCAGCGAGATCTGCCGCGACGCGGTTGGACGCCAGCATGACTTCTTCTGCTGCCTTCGCCATGGCCGCGGGCGCGATCCCCGCCTTCCTGGCCGCGGTCACGATTCCTGTGCCGAGACTCTTGGTCAGCACTAGCACGTCCCCCGGCTGCGCGTTGCGCACCAGCATGACGCGGTCGGCGGAAACCTGCCCGATGAGGCACAGGCCGAACAGCGGCACCTCTGACTGGATGGTGTGACCGCCCACCAACGGGGTCGAAGCCTCGGCCAGCGTACCAACAGCCGCGGTCGTGAGTTCCGTCATCGCAGTCACGCCGAGTCCTTGAGGCAGTGCCAGGACGCTGAGGCCCAGTAGGGGCCTGGCCCCCATCGCGAAGATGTCCGAAAGCGCGTTCTGCGCGGCGATCCTCCCCCATGTCGCCAGATCAGAGCTGACCGGGGTTCCGAAATCAACGGTCGCGGCCAGCAGGAAGCCGGGGGCGATCTCGTAGAGGGCGGCATCGTCACGGTCGGTTCCGTCGAGGAGCACATCAGCCTCGCGCTTGCCCAGGAGGCCGTCTATGCCGCTCATGAACACACGCATATCGTCGAGCGGGAGCTTGCAGCCGCAACCACCCGCAGGTGTCAGCTGCAGCAGGTCGGTGCTGTCCTCCGCCCCGCCCATCGCGGTCACAACCTTCCCGGGACTGCGGGTTGCGTGATCGAGTTCTCCAGCCAGAGCATCCGGTTGTACTTCGCCGTCCTGTCCCCCCGGCGCGGGCCGCCGATCTTGATCCAGCTTGCGCCGATCGCGACGGCGAGGTCGCACACGGCGGTGTCCTCGGTCTCCAGGGACCGGTGGGAAACCCAGCACTGCATGCCCAGGCGCGATGCCTCGTCGGCCGTGCGCAGTGTGGACGTGACCGTGCCGACCTGGTTCATCTTGAGGAGAACGCCGTCAGCAAGGCCGGGATCGAGATAGGCGCTGTTGGTCGCGTAAAGGTCGTCTCCGATCACGCCTACCCGGCCTCCATGCCGTTGCCGCAGCTCGGACCACGAAGCAACGTCCGCGGCGACGAACGGGTCCTCGACGAAGCTGATCGGATACCTGTCGAGCAGGTCATCCAGGATCGCGGCGAGACCATCGGCGTCCACTTTGGCGTCGCCGACGCGGTACCCGTCCTCCTCCCAGAGGTGCTCGGCGGCGACGTCGATCGCCAGTGAGATGGCGTCCGCCAGGCCCAGGCGGCCGAGAACCCCGGTCAGGACATCGAGCGGGACCGCGGGGTCCGCGGCGTTCACCGTCATCCCGCTGGAGGCGGAATACCCAGTGAGCAGGTCACGCTCGCGGAGCGCGGATTCCGCCGTCCGGTAGGCCTCCAGGATCGCAGGAATGTCCTCGCTCGGCGTGCGGGCGCCTGCCGCCAGCATGATCTGCTGGAACGGCGGTCCTCCGCCGACCCGGTGCAAGCCTCCCGACACGATCGCCGCGAGCAGTCCCGGCAGCGCGGGTTCGGTGCCTGCCTGGGCGGCCAGATACCGGTACAACGGGATGCTGGCCGACTGCGCTGAGGCTCGCGCGTAGGCAAGGGACAGGGCGAGCGTCACATCAGTCCCGAGGTCGGCCAGCCGGTTCTCCAGCCAGAAGTCGAGCGTGCCCTGATTCTTGATATCCGCCCCGGGAAGGGTCCCGGCGACGGCCGCGATGCGGTCGGGTACAGGGCAGCCGACGCGGAGGTCGACGCTGGTGGAGCGCTCTCGTCGGCCAGGCTTGATGGCTACCGGCGACGACCCCCGGCCGGTGCTGCCATCCTCCAGGGTCAGCTCGGCCTCGGCCGCAGGACCACCTCCGCTGTTGAGGATGGCGCGGAGAGATGCGCAGCGGATACCCGGAACCATTACGTACCGCGCGCGTTCACGAGGAAGGGCATGAGTTCGATGGCCTTGGTGACCGGCAGCAGGCCCTCGGCCGCGAATCGCTCGCCGGCCCTGTCAACTCCGTCCGCGGGCAGGCCTGGCGCGCAGACGATCGCCGGGACGGGATCGTCGGAGTGGATGCCCAGCTCGCACGGGGTGGAGTGGTCGGAGGTTACCGCGATCGCGTCGTCCGCGGAGAGCGCGGCCAGGAGAGGCGTCATGAAATGGGTATCGATGAGCTCGATCGCCCGGGTCTTCTCGAAGGGCTGATTGTCATGGCCTGGTTCGTCCGGGCCCTTGAGGTGGAGAAAGGTAACGTCGGTGCCCGTGCCGAGCACCTGGTGCACAGTGCGTTCGAGGTAGGAGGGCTCGGGTTCGCCGGGTGCGGGCCTGGAGTAGCCGAAATGGCCGCCGATCAGCCGGGCCAGGCCGCGTTCTGCGGGAATCTGGCCGAAGATGGAGATCGAACAGCCGAACTTGTCGCGGAAGCTCGCCAGCTGACGTGGCGATTCGCCGCCGTCACGGACGAGCAGTAGGTTCGCGGGGAGTTCTCCCTGCTGGCGCCTGCTGGCGTTGACGGGGTGATCGCGCAGGACGGCGGCAGATCTCTCCACGAAGACGTTGACGACCTCAGCGGCGCGGGCGGCAGCCTCCGAGGAATCCCTGGGCGAGGCGAGCAGGGGCTTCGGCACGAAATCGCGGACCGGGAAACCGAACGGACCCTCGTTGCGGAAACCGGGATCGGTGTTGGTCACCTGCCCGGAAAGCGGGACGCCGGCGGAAGTGAACACCAGGATGCCGCGGTGCCGCGAGAAGGCCGTAAGGCTGAACCGGACGGCTAGGTCGTCTAGGGACACGTCGTTACGCACCGCCGCGGCCAGTGCCTGGAGTTGCTCGTCACTGAGACCGCGAGCCGTGCGCCGGTCAAGCGTCCCGGCGCTGTCGTCGTAGCTGGCGAAATTCACCCGGAAAGCGATTGCGTTCTCTCCGGATCCGACCATGTCCAGGCCGAAGCCCTCGAGCGGCCCTCGGCCGGTGTAGTGCGCGAGCGGGTCGTACGAGAGCAGGGCCATCGCGCCCGAGTCTGATTCCGGCCAGACTCCCGCGCCAATCACAGTGATCATGGACTGCTGCGATCTCGCGGCGAGCGCGTCCAGCGCGCCGGTACGAGCGGCCTCCAGCGGAGTCCTGCCGCCGAGCCTGGCTATCGGCCGGTCAGCCGCGCCGTCGAGAACAATCAGGTAGATCTTTCCCATGCCAGCTACCGTCGGCTCCCCTCCACCTCGCTCACGCGGGCCAGCAGTCCCTGACGAGTTAGGTAGTCCGCCGTCGCCGCGGGAACCAGGGCACGCCAGGAATCGCCTGAGGCGATCGCCGCCCGGATGCTCGTTCCCGAGATCTGCTTGTCAGCGGATCGCCAGAGCACTTCGACGTGCAGGCCCAGGCTCAGCAATCGCGCGACCTTTTCGTCACCCCACGCGTCGTAGACAGTGGTGAAGTAGGTGGCATCCCGGGGTGCGTAATTGAACAGTTCATCGGGAGACTCGATGGGGAAGGGAACGATACTGAATTCCGATCCGCTCAGGCCTTCCGCATACATGCAGGCCGCAATCATCGACATTCGCTCGTAGTAAGTAAATGGGTTGGATTCTGAGGATTTACGATGCGGATCTACTGGCTCCAGCGGGGCGCGAGCGGGGTGGGGAGAGGTGATGCCGATAACGACATGCCTGCAGCGTCTTTTGGCCGCCAGCACGTACCTCAGATGATCGTTGTGGAAGACCTGGAACCTTCCATGCGCAACGCCGAAATCCGTTACGCTGCCGCCGTCGCCGCGCATGAATTCCGTTAGCCCTCCCGCTCGCGGCTTAACCAGCCGCAGACCAACTCGGTCTCTGCAGCCTGGCCTCACCATCCCAGCCCTTGCGATCCGTGTCAACGTCCCGGCACGCTAGTCTTCAGTCATGCTGACAGCAGGGTGGCCCGCGGCGGTCGCGCGCGTCGCCCTTCTTCGCGCGCACAAGCAGGCGCAAACGCCTGCAGAGTCGCCATGGTCGACGATCGTCCCGACCTGGATAAGCGCGATCGCTACCGTCGGCCTGCTTATTGGCGCTGGCATTACGGCGGTCTACGCGGTGCGAGCATTTGGCAAGCAGTCGCAGGAACTCATGGACCAGCGTGCGGTCAATGCCGAGCAGACCGGTGTTCTGAGGCTCCAGGCCGATGAACTTCGGGCATCCATTGATGAGCGTCAGAATCAGGCCACCGAACGGCGCCGGGCCCAGGCATCCCTCATCTACGTCTGGGAGGAGCGGATCGCCGAGCGTACGGCGGGAGTGGGTCCGGTCAACACCGTTACCGCGCACGTCAAGAACACAAGCGGACAGCCCATCTATGATTTGCGCTTCAGCTGGCGCGTCGACCGTCAGCAGGATCACCAGACGATCCGCGCCAGCCCGCTCATGCCAGGCGAAGAGGATTCCGATATCTCCCCTGTCGCTGGTACCGGCTCGTCCACCCTGAGTGCCGTGGTCATCTTCCGCGATCGTAGCGAATGGTGGTGGCGGGTCTGGCCGGATGGCAGGCTGGACGAACTCGGGCAGCACCCGGTGCCCCCAGACTGCTGGTAGTGACTCCCGCCGGGTAGTGACTCCCGCCGGGCAGTGACTCCCGCCGGGCAGTGACTCCCGCCGGGCAGTGACTCCCGCCGGGCAGTGACTCCCGCCGGGCAGTGACTCCCGCCGGGCAGTGACTCCCGCCGGGCAGTGACTCCCGCCGGGCAGTGACTCCCGCCGGGCAGTGACTCCCGCCGGGCAGTGACTCCCGCCGGGCAGTGACTCCCGCCGGGCACGATGATCCAGGACGAGCGCTAGGGCGGGCTGCTGTCCCGGCTCGGGGGATCCTCCACCCCGCGCCCGGACCTCCGGCAGGGCCGGGCGCCTGGTCCCTTTGGCTGACCGGGCGCCACCGGGCTAAGCTGGTCCGTGCGTCGGGTCAGCAGCCGGAATTCACCTCCGCTTCGCAGAACAGGAGACCAATGACTGCTCGGGGGTATGTTTTCTCTTATGTCAATCCTGACACCGACGGTGTCGCATCGGCCATGGGCTACGCTTTCCTGCGGCGGGCATTCGATGACGCCGATTTCCAGCCGCTGATCTGGGGGGACATTAACGTCGAGACCGGGCTCGTCCTCGACCACTTCCGGATGAGCGTGCCGGCACGGGGTCGTGATCTGCCTCCGGGCGCGGAGCTGGTCCTGGTTGACACACATCACCCGGCGCAGCTCGCGTCCCAGGTGAATCCGCTGAGAGTGGTGGAGATCATTGACCACCATCCCGGTGGCTCGCCGGAGGCATTTCCCAACGCGATCATACAGAACGAGGTGGTCGGGGCAGCGGCCACACTCCTCACCGAACGCATCGTCCGGCACGATCTCGATCCCGAGCCGATAATGTCGGGCCTGCTCGCTGCCGCGATAATTTCGAACACATATAACCTGGCAGCGCCGTCAACCACTGCGCGGGACCGGCAAGCGCTGGACTGGCTCATGAAACGTTGCGACTTTGACAGCTCTCTGCCAGGCCGAATGATGGAGGCGTTGTCTGCCACGGCAGGCAAAGATACGACTGAGCTGCTAACGCACAACTACAAAGCTTTCAACCTGGACTCGCGCTCGGTCGGCATAGTGCAAATCGAGACGACGCTTCCTGAGGACATACTTACGCGTACTGACCTGCAGTCCGCTCTCTCACATCTCCGCTCCCGGGAACGGGTGCATCACGTACTCCTGTCAGTGATCGATCTCGCCCGCGCCCAGACGCATCTCACGGCTGACTCGCAAGATTCCATGCAATTGCTTGAGCACGCTCTGGGAGTTCGCTTTGCCGATGGCATCGCCACAGTTCCGAAGATTCTGATGCGCAAGACCGATCTCGTTCCCGGCCTGGATGCTTATCTGGTAAACCTTCAGCAATGCTGAACATAGGGGGGGAGTTCAAATGCAGGGCATCGGCGATCATCGGATCTGGATTACTCTCATAGCACGAAGAAGTGCCGGCGTCTGGACGCATCTTCCGAGTATTACGGCGTCAGTTCTCGCTGATCTGCGCAGGCCGTGCACAGCGCTGTGGGTCGACCTCGGGATGCGGTACGAGATGCTGAATCACCTGGCTATCCCCCCCGGATCCATCGACGGGGCGCAGTGCCTATCCGGCCTGGTACGCGCCAAGCGAGCCGATATCGCCATCCCCGCAGCACGATACGTCGAGCTCAGCGAGTCGATACTAGGGTCCGGGGATAAGTCAGTTCCCGCCCTCTCTGTGCACACCGGTGCCGACGGCCAGGCCTACATGGCAGAGGTTCGCCGATGGAATCAGGCTGGCGCGCGGACCTATATGCTCCCGCATCATACGCCAGAGGCACCGGCAGCGAGCATCGTGAGAAACGCCGATCTGTCGGACTTTGCCGCCGCCATCCAGGAGGCCGCGGACGATACGGACGCGGAGCTGATATTCCTGACCTGTGAGGGGCAGCCCGAGGCGAGGCTGTTCGAACTCGAGCTACGCCGGCGCATGCTACTGCCATGGGCGCTGGACAAGGCAGAGTTGGTCATCAGCCTCGTCCGCCACGATTCGGTGGCCCGCTTCCAGGATAGCGTGGCAATACCCTCGATCCTCAGCCGCCATCCCGGCTGGCAAGGAAAATTGCGACTCATTCTCACCAGATCTGCGGAGACCATATCCAGCGCGCCGGCCTGGCTGCAGGCACTGGTTCTTGGACGGCTGCCTTTCAGCGACTTCATAGGCCAATCGGTGAGCAAGGGCAGAATCCCCTACTTTGACGCGGTGTCGGCCGCTCAGGGCGGCAGTGCCGATCAGCCCGCTCTGGACTACATGGATGCGGTGCGGCAGGTCGCCGCGGAGCTGGTGAGGCAAGCGAAGCTGGAACGGCCCCCAGCTGGGGCGGCGCCCGTGGCCCCGCGCACGGCCACGGTCACGGGGGGCGGGGAGTCGGGAGCGTGACATGCAGGTGGCGGACGCTGCACTGGATCGTGCTCTGACCCGGTACCTGAAATGGGTCCGGGCGGCGCAGAGAACGGTTGTCGTGCGCGGAATTCTGGGCGACCACACTTCTGTCGCGAGCTACGACCTGATGCGCACGTATCTCCCTCTGATGGTGGAGGCCCGCACGGGCTATGGAGCGCATCTCACCGCCAGGCCGGAGCAGGCCGCAGGTCTCGAAACCGAAGGAATCGACTTCAGCGGGCTCAGCCCGGGAAACTCGGCGAGTGATCCGGCCTGGCTTGGCGAGGTTGAGGTGACCTATGCCGAGCGCATCATAAGTCAGTCACCGATGGCCGTGCTCTCGGGCGGGCCGGGGTCGGGCAAGACAACAGCCTTGCAGTACATCACCGCCGTACTGGCCGACGCCGCTCTTGATCCGGCATCGGGCGAGGCGCGCAGCAAACTAGGTATCTCAGAAAACGTCCCGGTACCCGTGTACCTGCCGCTCGCTGCATATGCCTCTTATTTCGAAGACTTTGAAGAGCACGGCAGGCGCACTTCCATCGAAAGGCCTACCCTGCTGAACTACGCAGCGCAGTACATGGAGTCGCGCGAGTCGTACCTGGACCTGCCGGTCAACTTCTTCGGCCAGCTGCTGCAGCGCGAGGTCCCGATCGCACTCCTCCTCGACGGGCTAGATGAGATCCCGGACGATGAGCTCAGAGTTCAGGTGAGCAGGGCAACCCAGGATATCGCGCAGACCCCTTATGACTGCTCGATCATCGTCTCGTCGCGACCGACCGCGTACCAGGGCAATGTGGTCCTGCCCCCATATTTCACCGAATACCGCCTGCTGCCCTTGACCGGGACGCAAGTGGAGATCCTGCTGGACCGCGTTTGCGGCAGCCTCTACGGGGCAAAGGACGCGCGGGCACGGGAGAACGCCGATATCCTGAAGGCGTCTTTGCGCGCGCTTGAGCGGCATGATGCAGGCTCTGCCGGTCCTGCGGAACGAGTCGTTGACTCTCCCCTTATGGTCCGCATGCTCATTACGCTTCACATCACCGGGCAGCAGATCGCGGAGCACCGAACCGAATTGTTCTCGCAGTACGTCGAGTCCCTTATGGCAGCCACCTATCATCCCGATACGGCGGTGGCGCGTCGGCTGTCGCGCACGGGGGGGCCGTCGGCCCTCCAGCGGTCGCTGCTCACGCATCTAGCTTTCCAGATACATCTCCGTGGCTCGGAGAATAATGGCACTATAAGCGCGGAGGACCTTTACGCTTTTACACTTTCCCATCTCAGCACATCCATGGATCCGCCGGAGGCTGTCAGGGCAGCTAACCGCTTTATGGAAGCGACCCGCCAGCGCGGCGGCCTGCTGCTCAGGGAGGGAGGACAATACCGTTTCGCGCACCTCGCGATCCAGGAGTTTCTCGTAGCAAGTTACCTCGCCGAGACAATGCGGACGCCGCATGAGATCGTCGCCTTTTTCGAGGCCCAGACGCGCACCCGGCTGGCGTGGTGGCGAGAGCCATTGATAATGTGCGTTGGATATCTGTCGTCCGCGAGCCCGGGCACATCGCGAGAGCTCATTGCCGAGCTGGCCCACCTCAAGGGACCGGCGCCTGCGGACCCGCAACTGGAGCTTGCGGAGCTGGAAGCCGCCGCTACCGCCTGTGCGAACTGGCAGCCTAGGGGCCCTTTGCCCGCAGAACTCGGGAGCCACATCGTGCTCAGGCTGTTTGGTGACGAGGTGGGTTACGAAACCACGGCCCTCCGGGCGTCGGTCTCGCTGGCCCTCGGCAGGCTGGGCGATCCCAGGCCAGCCATCATCAGCCCGATGCCGGAGACTATCACGATCCCCCCCGGGCGGTTCGTTATGGGCAACCTCGCCGGAACGGTTGTTCACCTCTCGTCCTTGCAGACAGGCACCTACGAGCAGTCATGCGACGGCTTCGCTATCTCGCGATATCCGATAACGAACGCCCAGTTCGCTCATTTCGTTGAGTCCGACGGCTATACGGCCTCCGCGGATCGCTACTGGACTCCGGCCGGGCTTGGCTGGAAGGACGCGTACGAGATCCGCGAGCCCGCGTACTGGCATGATGCGATGTGGAACGGCCCGGCGCAGCCGGTCGTGGGTGTTTCGTGGTTCGAAGCCGTGGCGTTCTGCAACTGGCTGGGCGAGCGTACAGGCCGGATCTGCTGGCTGCCCTCGGACAAGGAATGGGAGTATTCAGCGCGAGGGAGCGATGGGCGCGCATGGCCGTGGGGTGAGGAGTGGGTTACCTATGCCGCGAACACGATCGAGGCCGGGCTCCAGAAGACCACGCCCGCAGGGCTTTTCGATCGGTTTTCGAGCCCGTTCGGCCTGGGAGAATGCGCGGGCAATGTATGGGAGTGGTGCAGCAGCGAGTTCCGGGGCTACGGCCCGTACGCCGACGGTGATGGCCGCGAATCGGCTGACGGGGTGATGCCGCGCGTCATACGCGGCGGCTCGTGGCTGAACGGCCGAGACCATGCGCGGTGCTCGAACCGAGATCATTACTCTCCCGGGGACCGGCATTTCGACCTTGGCTTCCGGATCAGGGTTGCGGTGTAGCCGGGACCAGCCGGGCACCGACGCCTACCGGCAGGCGGTGGGCAGGCTCACGCCCCGCCCGGCGCTCGGCCCCGGACGTCGAGGATCCCGATCGCGATCGGCCGGCTGTCCGACCCGGGCTGACGGTCAGCCTCGGAGGGCCGGCGGCGGGCCGAAGAGCGGGATCTGGCACGCGGGCACCGTGCCGGTCCCCTGGACGTGCGTCCGGCATCCCCTCATGGCCGGATTCGTGGTCGTCTTCTGTCGGCGCCCACGATGACCATCGGCCACCTGCTGTTTGCAGCCACCGGGACCGGCTACATCCTGGTCGGCATCGCGTTCGAGGAACGTGACCTGAAGCTGTCCCTCGGCCCTTACCGGTCACGCTAGCCCGAAGTTCCCCGCTGTGATCCGCGTGCATGGCCGTTAACCTGGGGTTTCTGGGTGGTGCTGGGTGGGCTTCTGACTACGCGACCGCGAGGCGGTGGCTGACGGCGAGCAGGTCGAGGGCCTGGCGCTGCAGCGGGGTGGGTGTGGTGACGAGCCGGAAGGCGGGCAGGGCGGGGTCGGCGGGCTGGATCTGGTTGAGGCAGATGGTGGCCAGGTCGGCGAGCAGGCTGGTGAAGCTGTGCACGGGAAGATTGCCGTCAGTGCGCTTGGCCGCGGCCTTGGCCAGTGCCCGCCGGGAGCGGGCGGCCGGGGCGACGGGGCTGGTGCGGGCGGCCTGGGCGGCTGGCTTGTCGTCGTCGGTGAACAGCAGGGGCGCGAGGCGGTCGTGCATGTGCCAGGTGAGGTAGTACGACAGCATCCGCAAGAACACGTGCGCGCGGACCCGCTCGGCGGTGTGGTGGCGGATCGGGCGGATGTCCAGGTCGGTATTGAAGGCCCGGAACGCCCGCTCGACCTGGGCGAGGGCCTTGTAGGAGGAGACGACCTCACCGCTTCCCAGCTCGGCGCCGGTGACGGTGGTGCGCAGCACGTAGATCCCGTCGAGGGCGGCTTCGGCGGTGATGGAGTCCTGGTTGCGGGCGTAGCTGAAGTGATCGTCGCTGACGCTGGTGGTGAAGTGCTTGGCGACCTTGCGGCGGCGCAGCACCCGGTCGGCGCGCAGCGTGATCTTGCCGGTGCCGCGCAGCGGCCGCCGTTCCCGCTGGGTGGCGGCGGTGATCTTGGCCAGGTCGGCTTCGGTGGCCTGCAGGAGGCTCTCGCGCTTGCGGGCCCGCTCGGCTTCCAGGAACGGGTTCTTGCAGGCGACCAGCCGCTCACCGGGGTAGCCCGGATGGGTGATCTCGGCCAGGTCCGCCTCATCGAACAGCTCTAGCTGCAGCGCGCCGTCGCGGACCAGGGCCTTGACCTGCGGGGCGCGCAGCGCGGTGATCCAGTCCAGGCCCGCCGGGCCCACATCCTCGCGCAGCCTTGCGGCGGTCAGCATCCCCCGGTCCCCGACGAGCACCACCTTCGTGATCCCGAACCGGTCCCTGACCTTGGCCACCTGGGCCGCGACGGTCTTCGGGTCGCCGGTGTTGCCCTCGAACACCTCGATGGCGACCGGGACGCCGCCGGCGGAGGTGAGCAGCCCGTAGACGATCTGCAGCCCGCCGCGGACCCCGTCTTTGGGGTGGCCGATGGCGCCCAGCGGGCAGGTCCGGCCCTCGAACGCGGCGGAGGACACGTCGTAAAGGACCAGGGTGCCGCCGGCCAGGTGCCGGGCCGCGAGCGCGTCCTCGATGCGGTCTTGCCGGGCGGCGAGCCAGTCCATCGCCGCGTACAGGTCATCCTCATCACAGCCGCCCAGGCCGAGCACCTCGCCCAGCGAGCTGGCCGCGGTCTCAGCCTGCAGCCCGCGGGCGATGGCCAGCTTGGAGTCCGGCGCGATCACCTGCGCGACCGTCATCGCGGTCACCAGGTCCCGCTGCCGGGACGGGGCAGGGTCGATCAGCTCTTCCAGGCCCAGCGCCCGCGCCGTGCCCAGCACCGCGGCGACGTGCCCGTGCGGCAGGCTGCGGGCGATCTCGAACGTGCCCTCCACGGCGGCGGCCGGGGCGAGCTGGCCCTTCAGCACCCGCGCCAGTGCGTCGACCTTCGCCTCGGGCCAGGATGTCAGGTTGGCCAGGGTGCGGTTCTTGACCTTGCCCGCCTCGCGGTAGCTTTCCCGCAGCAGCACCGCGGGCGGTGAGCCCCGGTTCGGCACCTTAGCCACGTACATGACGACAATGATAACGGATCATACCGCGTATGGGCAGCACAACACGCTGATATCGCTATCAATAACCTGATCTACATGACTACGTTTTCGGCTGTCAGCGAGCGTGCTTCACCTGGTCACAGCACCATCACCGGATTGATCAGAGGCTCATCAGGGGGAACTTCGGGCTAGCCAACGGCGCGCGGACGGGCCACCTCGCGGCTCGGTCAGGAGTTGGCCGCGGGGACCGGGTCGGGAACCTCGTCCGGCGGGTACTGGCCGGTGGCGCGGGCGCTCTCGCCGCCGAGGGCGATCACCGCCCGGGCGGTCACCAGATGGTAGAGCAGCAGGAGCTGGGTCAGCGCCAGGGCATCGGAGCGGCGCAGGTCGGACGCGATCGTGAACTCGCCCAGCCGCTGGGTGCGCAGGTGACTCGCGAAGTGCATCTTGTCCCAGATGGCTTCCTCCAGCTCGACCGCGCGCCCGGCGGGAATGGTTCCGCGGATGCGAAGCTCCTGCTCGCCGGAATGCTCGGTCAGCGTCAGGTCGTCGTCTGCTCCGTCGCCGACGACCCCGGCGAGGTCGGGGTGCGGGAGCGAGTCGCGCAGGAAGAGGTGCGCATCGAGCCGGTCCGGGTCTTGTGAGGGGCCGGGCACGAAGGACACGACGATGTCGGCGTGGTGGCGCTGCGGCCTGATGTAGGCCTCGGAGTCACGCTCGCGGCGGTCAAGCTCGGCGAGCACCTGGTCGGTCGAGTAACCGCGCCGCGAGCAGTCCCGCGCGACCTTCCAGCGCCGCCGGAGTTCCTCGGGCGGGTTCAGGCAGACCCGGATGTCGAACATCTCGCGTAGCGGGGCGGTGTGGTTGACCAGCAGCCCCTCTGCTATCACGAACCGGGCGGGCGTCATGTACACACGTAACGTCGGTGTGCTGGTAGACCGGCTTGAGTATGGCCTCGTTGTGCCGCAGGTGCCGGACGTCGTGGGTGAGAACGTCGATAAAGTTGCACTCCGGGTCGAGCGGGGTGATCCCGCGCTCGGCGCGCTGGCGCCGGTCATAGCGGTGGTAGTCGTCGGAGCAGAAGTGGGTGACCTTGTCCTCCCCGAGCACCCGGACCACACCCCGGGTGATCGTGGTCTTACCCGAGCCATGTTCTCGTCGTCCTTGGTGAAGTCCAGGCCGCCCGCCAGCAACTCGAAGCAGGCGCGGCCGTAGTTCCTGGGCGACAGGCCGAGCTTGGGCTTCAGCGTGGCGCCCAGCAGCGGGCGGCCGTACTTGTTCAGCCGGTCGCGCTCGACCTGGATCCCGGTCGGCGGGCCCTGGAACGTCTTGACCAGGGCCACGGGGATGCGCAGGTCCTCCAGGCGCAGGGCCCGGATCGCCTTGAACCCGAAGACGTTCCCCGTGATGGAGGCCATCATGCTGGTCACCGACCCCTCCTCGAACAGTTCGAGGGGATAGGCGACGTAGGCCAGGTACTGGTCCGGCCTGCCGGGGACCGGCTCGAGCCGGTAGGCGCGCGCCTGGTAGCGCTCCAGCGTGGTCAGCCGGTCGGTCCAGACCCGCGAGCGGGCCGGAGGGACGTCAGTAGGGCCTTTCGACCCTGTTCGGTCGGCGTTGGCCTGAGGCATCCTGCCCGCAGGCTGCTCGTTCCGGCGTGACCGCCAGTAACGAACATCCCGGTCAGAGCCGGACAACCAGGCAATCTGGCCGCGCCACGAGGCGCAGGGCTGTGGGGAGGTCACGATGGGAAACCTGAATTCCATGTTCGCGCGGGCGACGGCCGATCATGCCGATCGCCCGGCCGTCCGTATGGACGGCCTCGAACTGAGCTACTCCGAGCTAGGCGACGCCGCGCACCGGGCGACATCCCTGCTGTCCGCCGCGGGCGTCAGGCCCGGTGACCGGGTGGCCATCATGCTGCCGAACGTGCCCGCGTTCCCGGTCATGTTCTACGGCGCGCTCGGGGCCGGGGCCATCGTCGTGCCGATGAACCCCTTGCTGAAGAGCCGCGAGATTGCCTACTACCTCAGCGATTCCGGCGCGAAGGTCATCGTGGCCTGGCATACGGCCTCCGGCGAGGCGGCGAGCGGCGCCGCCGAGGCCGGCGCGGAGGTGATCAAGGTGGACGAGCCCGACGCTGCCGGGCTGCTGGCCGGCCTGCCCCCGGCTCTCACGACGCCGGAGCCGGCGGATGACGACGACGCCCTGATCCTCTACACCTCGGGAACGACCGGCCGGCCAAGGGCGCCAGACTCACGCACGAGGGCCTGGCCCGCAACGCCAGGCTGACCGCCAACACCCTGATCTACGCCGGCCCTGAAGACGTGATCATGGGGTGCCTGCCGTTGTTCCACGTCTTCGGGCTGACCTGCGCCATGAACGCCGCGATCGTCGCGGGCAGCGCGCTGACCCTGCTGCCCAGGTTCGACCCGGCCCTGGCGCTGGAGATCGTCGGCCGCGACAAGGTGACGGTCTTCGAGGGCGTGCCGACCATGTACGCGGCGATGCTGCATGATCCGTCCAGCGCCCAGGCGGACACCTCGTCGCTGAGGGTATGCGTGTCCGGCGGCTCGGCCATGCCCGTGGAGATCATTCGCGGGTTCGAGCGTGCGTTCGGCTGCCTGATCCTGGAGGGCTACGGACTGTCGGAGACCTCTCCGGTGGCATCGTTCAATCATCCCGTCCGGCCGTGCAAGCCCGGGTCGATCGGCACGCCCGTCGAAGGCGTGGAGATGCGGGTCGTCAACAACGACGGCAAGGAAGTGCCCACAGGGGAGATCGGCGAGATCGTCGTCCGCGGCCACAACGTGATGAAGGGATACTGGGGCAACCCGGACGCCACCGCCGAGACGATCCGGGACGGCTGGCTGAGCACGGGTGACCTGGCCCGGGTCGATGACGACGGCTTCTTCTTCATCGTGGACCGGAAGAAGGACCTGATCATCCGGGGCGGGTTCAACGTGTACCCGCGCGAGATCGAGGAGGTCCTCTACGAGCAGCCGGCGGTGGCCGAGGCCGCGGTGATCGGAATCCCGCACGCCGATCTCGGCGAGGAGATAGGTGCCGCGGTGAAGCTCAAGCCAGGAGCCTCCGCCGCCCCGGAAGAACTGCGCGCGTTCGTGAAGGACCGGGTGGCTCCGTACAAGTACCCGCGCTACGTCTGGGTCGTTCCCGACCTGCCCAAGGGCCCGACCGGCAAGATCCTCCGCCGTGAGGTTGAGCCGCCCGAGGGCCTCGGGTGACGGCCATCAGGCTCGACGGCCGCCCCGCGCCACCACGACCACTCGGCGACGGTTCGCAGTCCGAGCACGGCCGGCGTCCGGTACCCTGGCGGCCTGGGACGCGTATACCGCCCGGTAACCTGCCCGGCGGGCTGGCCCGCTTCGCGCTCTGCGCCAGCGGGCCTATCGCATCCAGATCGGTGGGGCCATGATCCAGTCAGGCGTCCGCAGCCCGGCGTCCGGCGAGGAAATCCGCAGCCCGGCGTCCGGCCAGGAGATCCGCAGCCCGGCGTCCGGCCAGGAAATCCGCAGCCCGGCGTTCGGCGAGGAAATAGGCCAGCACATCGATATCGACCGCCAGCGGCTGCGGGTTTCGGTACGCCACGGGCGACACGACCGGGTTCCGCTGCTGGTGGTGAACGGCATAGGCGCGAGCCTGGAGCTGTTGCAGCCGTTCGTTGACCAGCTCGACCCGTCGCTGAGCGTCATCCGCTTCGACGCCCCGGGGGTCGGCGGCTCGCCCCTGCCGTCGGGCCCGTACCGGTTCAGCGGGCTGTGCAAGCTGATGGCCCGGATGCTCTCCCACCTCGGACACGAATCGGTCGACGTGCTCGGCATCTCCTGGGGCGGCGGCGTCGCGCAGCACTTCGCGGCGTTCCACCGGCGGCGGTGCCGTCGGCTGGTGCTGGTCAGCACGGCCACCGGCGCGGTCATGGTGCTGGCCAAGCCGAATGTCCTGATGCGGATGATCACCCCACGTCGTTACACCGAGCCCGGTTATGCCGAGCAGCACGCCCCGCGCCTGTACGGCGGCTCCGCGCGCACCGATCCGGGCGGCATCGGGACCCACATGCACGGCCACCACCGCGGCGTCTCGTCGCAAGGCTACGCCTACCAGCTCACGGCCGGGCTCGGCTGGACCAGCCTGCCGTTCCTGCCGCGGCTCCGGCAGCCCACGCTGATCGTGTCCGGCAACGATGACCCGATCATCCCGGTGGCCAACGCGCACCTGATGCACCGCCTCATCCCGCATTCGAGGCTGCACGTCTTCGACGGCGGCCATCTCGGGCTGGTGACCGAGGCGGCGCAGCTCGCGCCGGTGGTGGAGCGCTTCCTCACCGCGGCCGACCACGCCGCGGCCCGGCCCGGCCGGTTCGCGCACTGGCCAGCCGACTTACGACGTGGTGCGCAGTTAGGGTCGGGGCGTCCTTGCTTGGGGTGGCTGTGTGATCGGTGAGTAGCGGCGGGTTACCGGGCGGCGGCGCGGTCGGATATTAGTGAGCCGATGGCCTGGATGGTCTCTGGCAGGTCGTCGCGCCTGCCGGTCCAGCGTTGCAGGGGCCGCCAGTTCTTGCTGTCGGCGATGGCGTGCTCCACGCAGATCCGTGTCGAGGACTGGCGGTGGCGGGCCTGCTCCCAGGCTTGGATTACCTCGGGGGCCGCGTCTTTGGCTGGTTTCTTCGGCGGGACGCTGACCTGGCCGGGGTGGTCGCGGTGCATACCGCGGTAGCCGGCGTCCATCTCGGCGTGCACGTCGGGGAACTGTTCGAGCAGGTCGTCGATGCCGTCGGTGCGCAGGGCGGTCTGGTCGTGCTGGCGGCCGGGCCGGAACGCGGCGTCCAGCAGGGTCCGGCCGCGGTGGTCGCAGATCTTGGTGAACTTGATGGTGTTCATCTTCTTCTTGCCGGACACGAACGCCCGCCGGCCGGGCCGGTGCGCCGGGGGGCGGCGAACCTGGATCTCGGTGCCGTCGACCCGCAGCGTGATCCCGCTGGCGGCGGCGTAGGCGAACACGTCAGCGAGCGTGGAAAGCCGCCGGCCCTGCGCGGTGGCATAGCCCCGCCCGGCCAGCAGCGGCCGGACCTCCCGCACCGCCCGGGTCACCGTGGAGCGGTGCACGTCATACATGTGCGCCAGCGCGGCGTGCGGGATCTGCAGCCGCAACACCGCGAGGGTGACCAGCACCCGGTCGGTGAACACCAGCTCATGGCGGCGCCCGGCGCCCTCCGCGCGGCGGCGCTCCTGGCCGCGGCGGCGGCGCAGCTCAGACTCCCGCCGTGCCTGCCACGGGCCGGCCAGTTCGGCCACCACCTGGCCCAGGTGATGACGGGAGATCCCGATGAAGGCAGAATGGCTCAAGGCCGCACGAGCCCATGATCGCTTAGACACCGACTCATGATCTTGTGCGGCCGTTCGCTATCCAACGACCGACACGCCGCGATCATCATGCCTCGTCCATGATCACCCAATTACGCACCACGTCGTTAGCTCAGCTGGGCGGAGCTGGCGACGGAGGAATGTTATGGCGGCGCCCGGTAGGATTTGACCATGGTCGAGCACCGGCAGGAATTTCAGCGTGAGCTGGAGACCATCGAAGCCAAGGTCATCGAGCTGTTCGCGATGGTGGCCGAGGATCTGCCGGGGGCGACCCAGGCCCTCCTGAGCGGCAACAACGACGTGCTCGAGGCGCTGACCGAGCGCGAGCAGGCCATCGACGCCCTCTACCTGGAGATCGAGGGCCTGGTCAACCGGGAGATCGTGCTGCAGGCCCCCGTCGCCTCGGACCTGCGCTTCTTGCTGTCCGTGCTGCGCATCGTGCCCGAGCTCGAACGCTCCCACGATCTCGTCATGCAGATCGCGTCGCGGGCCAACCACATCCTCAGCGATGACCTCACGCCGCGCAGCCGGGGAATCGTCGAGCGGATGGGGAACCTGGTATCGGACATGTGGCGCCAGGCCGCGGACTCCTGGTACCAGCGGGACCGTTCCGCCGCGGCCGCGCTGGAGGAACGTGACGACGAGATGGACGAGCTGCACACCGGCTTGGTCGCCGAGCTTGCCTCAGGACAGATGGCGCTCCCGGTGACGATGGAGATGAGGCTGGTGGCGCACTTCTACGAGCGTCTCGGCGCCCATGCCGTCAACATCGCCCGCCGGGTGGTCTACCTCGCGGGGTCGCACGACTTGTCATGAAGCTGGTGACGCGACTGGCCGCGGCGGTCAGTGCGCGCGATGCCCGGGGATGATCACGACGGGGCACACCGCGTGGTGCACGACCTGGGTGCTTACCGAACCCATCCTGAGCCTGCCGAATCCGCCGCCGCCACGGGATCCCACGACGAGCATGTAGGCGTCGCGCGAGGCATTGACGAGTTCTTCCGCCGGATTCCCCGTGGCCACGCTCACCATAGCCTCGGGCGGTGCCCCGCCGATCTCGCCCGCGACCTTGTCCACGACTTTCTGGACCGCCGTCCGCACGAGGTCTTCGTCATGGCCGTCGTCGGAGTAGGTGTGCAAGCCCCAGAAGACCATCGTGGCCGGCCGAGATGGGCCTGGACGGACGGTCAGGACGGTCAGCGGAAGCTGGTGCGCCACGGCCTCCTGCATCGCCCAGCGCAGGGCATGGCGCGAACCCTCCGAGTCGTCCACGCCGACGATGATCCCGGGCATCGATGCTCCTCAAATCCTCGCGGCGCGGCTCAGCCCGTCCGGCCGGTGACGTAGGCCTGCGTGCGGCTGTCCTGCGGGTCCTGGAAGATCTGCTCGGTCCGGCCGTATTCGACGAGCACGCCCGTGCGGGTGTCACTCTCGGGATTGACGAGCACGGAGAAGAAGGCGGTGCGGTCGCTGACCCGCGTGGCCTGCTGCATGTTGTGGGTGACGATGACGATGGTGTACCGCGACTTGAGTTCCCGCATCAGGTCCTCGATGGCGGTCGTCGCGATCGGGTCGAGCGCCGAGGCGGGCTCGTCCATGAGCACGACATCCGGCTCGACGGCGATCGTGCGGGCGATGCACAGCCGCTGCGCCTGGCCGCCGGACAGGCTCAGGCCCGACATGTTCAGGCGGTTCTTGACCTCGTCCCACAGCGCGGCCTGGCGCAGCGAGCGCTCGACGATCTCGTTCAGCTTGTTCTTGTTGCGCTCGCCGTTGATGCGCGGCCCGTAGGCGACGTTGTCGTAA
This sequence comes from uncultured Actinomycetota bacterium, assembly GCA_963842355.1. Taxonomy (GTDB): domain Bacteria; phylum Actinomycetota; class Actinomycetes; order Streptosporangiales; family Streptosporangiaceae; genus JASHPR01. Next base: position 75,379 of record CAWJGC010000002.1, read on the forward strand.
ATGGACTTCGGGAACGGGTTCGGCTTCTGGAAGACCATGCCGATGCGCCGGCGTACGGCGATCGGAGAGACATCCTTGGCGTACAGCGACGCCCCGCGGTAGTACATGTCACCTTCGAGGCGGGCACCCGGCACGAGGTCGTTCATCCGGTTGAACGCCCGCAGCATCGTCGTCTTGCCGCTCCCGGACGAGCCGATGAACGCCGTGATCTCGTGCTCGTATATGGACAGCGAGACGTCCGTGACGGCTTGGAAGGAGCCGTAGAAGATCGCGACGTCCCTCGTATCGAAGATGGTCGTGCCCGGCGTATCGGCGACGGGCGCATCCGACCGCCGCGTCCGCAGGGCCGCCGGCGTGGGCAGCTCGGTCTGGGCAGCGAAGTCCTGCTCGGGCTGTTCCATGATGTTCCTCGCGCGGTTGTCGGCTGAATTCATGATATTCCTAGCGCGAATATCTGGAGAATCGTGCGGTAATGAGGCGGGCGGCGATCATGAGGATGAAGGCCAGGGCGATGAGCGTGAGCGCCGCGCCCCAGCCGCGGGCCTGGGCGCCGACGTACGGCGATTGCGCGTTCACGAAGATCTGCGAGGGCAGCGAGGTGTTGGCGCCGCTGAACACGTTCGCGTTCACCGTGAAGGCGATGAGGATGGTGAACAGCAGCGGCGCCGTCTCACCCGCGGCCCGGGCGACGGCGAGCAGGGCGCCGGAGACGATTCCGGGGAGCGCCGCCGGCAGCACCACGGTCATCGTCACACGGGCCTTGGTGGCCCCGAGGGCGTAACTCCCTTCGCGCAGCGCGTCCGGCACCAGCCTCAGCATCTCGTAGGTGGACCGGATCACGATCGGCAGCATCAGGCAGCCGAGGGCGAGGGCGCCGGCCAGGCCCGAGAAGCCAAAGTGCAGCACCCAGATCGAGAAGATGAACAGCCCCATCACGATCGACGGCACGCCCGTCATCACGTCGGAAAAGAACCCTATGGCCCGGGCCAGCGGGCGATTGCCGCCGTACTCGTTGAGGTAGATCGCGCCCAGGATGCCGAGCGGCACAGCCATGACCGTGGCGAGGGCAGTGATCTCGAGAGTGCCGACCACCGCCGGCCCGATGCCGCCCTCGTTCGCGGGCGCCACCGACGGCGGGATCGAGCCGGTCAGGAAGGACCAGTTGATGTACGAGGCCCCCTTGGCGATCACCGTGTACAGGACGAACCCCAGCGGGATGATCACGAGCACGAGCGCGAGCACCATCAGCGCGGTCGCGATGCGGTTCTTGGTGCGCCGCCAGGACGGCGGCTCCCGCAGGTCGGTCGTCGGCTGGTCGCCGGTGACAGCAGCCATCAGGCACCACGTTTCCGCCGCGCGGAGCGCTCGACGATCCCGCGGGCAATGACGTTGATGATGATCGTAAAGGCGAAGAGAAGCACGCCCATTCCCATCAGCCCGGCCCGGAACACGCCGGTGGCTTCCCCGAACTGGTTCGCTATGACCGAGGGCATGCTGTAGCCGGGGGCGAACAGGTGCGACGTGATCTCGGGCGACGAGCCGATGACCAGCGCGGCCGCGATCGTCTCGCCCATCGCCCGGCCCAGCCCGAGCAGCACCGCGCCGACGACTCCGCCCTGGCTGTGCGGCCAGACGGTGCCGCGGATCATCTCCAGGCGGGTGGCGCCCAGCGCGTACGCGCCCTCCCGGTCGATCGCCGGCACCGTCGCGATGACCTCGCGCGACAGCGAGGTCACGATCGGCGTGATCATGAAGGCCAGGATGATGCCGCAGGTGAAGAACGACGGGCCGCCGGTGGGCGGCCCGAACAGGTTGCCCAGCACCGGGACGCCGTCGACGCCCGAGCCGATCGAGGCGTAGATGTGCTGGATCCAGGGTGCGAACACCAGGATCCCCCACAGGCCCCAGACCACGGACGGGACCACGGCCAGGAGGTCGATCACGTACACGATCGGCCGCGACCACCGGTACGGCACGACCTCGGTCAGCAGCAGGGCGATGCCCACGCTGACCGGGACGGCCATCACGAGCGCGATCAGCGCCGTGACGGCCGTGCCGAAAATGAAGGCCAGCGCGCCGAACTGGTTGGCCGCGGGATCCCAGTTGTTCGTGAAGATCTTCAGGCCCTCGGCGCTGAACCACGACGCGGCCTGCTGGCTGGTCGTGACCGCGATCAGGACGAGGATCACCAGCACCAGCAGGCCGCACGCGAGCGCGACCACCTGGAAGGTGCGGTCGCCGAGCGGCCGCCGCTCCGACAGGGCGCCGGCGGATCCGGCCGGGACGGCCTGATCCGCCGGCGCTACGGCACTCACGACGACGAGCCGATCTGATCTGCTTGCATGACAGCGCTCAATGCGACGAGCCGATCTGATCTGCCTGCATTACCCGGGTTCCCCCTACTACGAGGTTATCTTGCTGAGCTGCGCCGTGGCCATCTGGTCGATGTTGGCGGGCAGCGGCGCGTAGCCCAGGCCGGGCAGCAGGCTCTGGCCCTTACCGATCAGGTAGCCGATGTAGGCCTTGAGCATCGCCGCGTCGTTCGCGTTCGGCTGCTTGGCGTACACCAGAACCCAGGATTGATAGGTGATCGGGTACGCGGTCGGGCTCGACGACCAGACCGCGTGGAACGTCAGATCCGGCGCGACGGTGACCCCGGCCCCGGCTGGGGACGCCGACGACGGCGACGGCACGATGTAGCTGCCCGCCTTGTTCTTGACCGAAGCGAACGTCAGCCCGGAGGCCTTGGCGTCGGCGTAGTCCACGTACCCGATGGCCCCGGGGGTGGACTTGACGATCTGGTCCACCCCGGCGTTGCCGCTGCCGGCGTGGGCGGTGGCGGGCCAGTTGATGGTCGAGCTGCTGCCAAGCGTCCACACGCTGGGCGCGGCGGTCATGAGGAACAGGGAGAAGTTCTGCGTGGTGCCCGACGAGTCCGAGCGGACGGCGATGGTTATCGGGGTGCTGGGCAGGTTGACCCCCGGGTTGATCGCCTTGATCGCCGGATCGTTCCAGGTCTTGATCTTGGCCTCGAAGATGTCCGCGATGACCGTCGGAGTCAGCTTCAGGTTGCTGACGCCCGACAAGTTGTACGACATCGTGATCGGGCCGAGGAAGACGGGGAAGTAGAGCACCGTCTTGCCCTTGAAGTTCGCCGTCTCCGTGGAGGGGATCGGCGAGTCCGAGCCCGCGAAGTTGACGACCCCCGAGGCCAGGTCCGTCCGCCCCTTGCCCGACCCGCCAGAACCGTAGTTGACCGTCATGCCGGGCTGGACCGACTTGAAGCTCGAGATGGCCTGCTGCTGGTAGACGGTCTGGAACGTCGATCCGCTCCCGTTGAGCGTACCCGAGAGGCTGGCGCTGCTGCTCGGCGAGGATGCGCCGCTGCTCGGCGACGATGAGTTCGACGAGGAGGGCGATGACGAGCATGCGGCCAGGGACAGAGCCATCACAGCGACGGCGGCGACCCCCGTCGCCGTGATCTGCTGTCTGCGTCGAAGGTGCATAACGGGTACTCCTTATAGGTCTTATATGTCTTCTCAACCGCGATGAGCCCACCCCCGGGGTGTGCGCCAGTACAGTCTGGCCGCGTCACGGGTACTTGCGGACAAACGGGTGGAGAACAGATGGGGGCCAGAAAGTAAACAGATGGTGCCCAAGCAGTAAGACGGGGGAGATCAGCGCAGCAGCAGGCGGGCGGCGAGTTCGAGGTGGTTGCTCACGTCGTCGGCGGACGCGCGCCTGGTCACCCAGGCGACCAGGTTCGACAGCCAGACATCGCCGATGACGCGGGCGATGGCCTTGTCGTCGGCGGACGGCTCGCCGTCGTGCATGGCCTTGGTGAGCAGGCGCTCCATCAGCCGGGCGACGGTGTTGACCTCGGCGGCCGCGCTGGGATCGGCGAACATGAAGGCCCGGGTCATGGCCTCGGTGAGCATCGGCTCACGCTGCATGGACCGGGTGATCCGGCCCAGCACGTACAGCATCCGGTCGTAGGGCGTCTCGCCCGGGATCGGCCGCCGGTCGAGCTTTTCCTGGGCCTGCTCGAACTCCCGGGCCAACTCGGACACCAGCAGGTGGATCTTGGAGGGGAAGTACCGGTACAGCGTGCCCAGCGCCACCTCCGCCCGTTCGGCCACGGTCCGCATCTGCACCGCTTCGTAACCGCCCTTGGACGCCAGGGCCAACGTGGCATCCAGGATCCGCTTGCGGCGATCACGCTGCGCGGCCGAGCCGAACTCGGCGGCGGGCGCGCCCGGCGCGACCGCGCCGGTGGTACGTGTTCTCGGTGCTGCCATCGAGGCCTCTCGGGGTGTCGGCGACCCGGACCGCTCCCTGGTGATCTCCGGCTGACGATCAGCGCGGGTCGGGCTGTGTGTCGCGATCCGTTCTGCCCGTCAGCCTACCAACGGCGGTGCGCCTGGTCAGGCCGCCAGCGCTGGCCGGCGACAGGTAAAACGTGTTCTAATTTTGCGTGCCGTCGCGACGAGGAGGGCCGGTGCCGATCGCCATCACCGACGAGCAGCTTGCGCTACAGGCATCGATCCGTGAGTGGGCGAAGCGGGCCGGGACCCTCAATCTGGTGCGCGGCCTGGAGCCGCCGGACGGGGCACCGGGGAGCGGGCCGGGCGAGGCGGGCGAGGCGGGCGCGGCCGGCGCGGCCCGTACCTGGCGCGAGCTGGCCGGGCTCGGCGTGTTCTCGATCGCGGTGCCGGCGGAGGCGGGCGGCGCCGGGGGCAGCGCGGCCGACCTGGCCGCCGCGCTCGAGCAGATCACCGACGCCCTGGTCCCCGGCCCGGTCATGCCCACCCTGCTGGCGGGCCTGGCGCTCACCGGCCTGGCCGGCCAGCCGGCCGCGAAGGCGCTGCTTCCCGACGTGGCGGCCGGCCGGGCCTCGGTGGCCGTCGGCCTGACCACCGGCACCGCGACCGGCACGTGGCGGGGCGACGGGACGCTCCTCGTCAACGGCGAGGTGAGCCTGGTGCTGGGCGGCGGCAGCACCTCGCATGCGCTGCTCGGGGCGGCCACCGACACGGGGGCGGCGTGGTATCTGCTGCCGGCCGGCCACCCGGCGGCCCGGATCACCCGCCGGACGCCCGTCGACTTCTCCCGGTCGCTGGCCGACATCCGGCTCACCGACGCGGTCATCGGTTCCGACCAGGTCCTCGGCGGGCTGGACACCGCGCGGCTGCGCGACCTGGCGGCGACCCTGTTCGCAGCGGAGGCTGCCGCCGTGGCCGGATGGTGTGGCCGTACCGCGGCCCAGTACGCCCGGACCCGGCACCAGTTCGGCCGGCCGATCGGCTCGTTCCAGGCGGTCAAGCACCTGTGCGCCGGCCTGCTGTGCCGGGCAGAACCCGCCGCGGCGCTGGCCTGGGACGCCGCCCGCGCCCTCGACGAGGCCCCGGACGAGCATCCGCTGGCCGCGGCGGCCGCGGCGGCCGTGGCGCTGGACGCCGCGGTCGAGAACGCCAAGGACTGCATCCAGGTGCTCGGCGGGATCGGCTTCACCTGGGAGCACGACGCCCACCTCTACCTGCGCCGCGGGCTGGCCCTGCGCCAGTTGCTGGGCGGCAGCGCCGCGTGGCGCGCGCGGGCCGCCGGCCTCGCGGTGGCGGGCGCCCGCAGGCACCTGACCGTGAACCTCAGCGGCCGGGGCGCGGCGGCCGCCGGCGCCGGATCGCCGCGGCCCGCGGTCCGCTCGGCAGCGGCCGCGATCGCGAAGCTGCCCGCGTCGCGCCGTCGCGCGGCCCTGGCTGAGGCCGGGTACGTGGCTCCGCAGTGGCCCCCGCCCTACGGCTTGTCGGCCTCGCCCGCGGCCCAGCTCGTGATCGACGAGGAACTGAGCCGGGCCGGCTTGTCCCGGCCCGACCTGGTGATCGGGGGCTGGGCGGTGCCGGCCATCCTCGGCCACGGCACGCAGGCCCAGCGTGACCGGTTCGCCGGCCCGACCCTGCGCGGCGAGATCAGCTGGTGCCAGCTGTTCTCCGAGCCGGAGGCGGGCTCGGATCTCGCGTCGCTCCGGACCCGGGCGACCCGGGACGAGGGGGACGGCGCCAGGGGGAGTGGTGACGGACGGGGAGGCGCGGGCTGGCGGCTGACCGGGCAGAAGGTATGGACCTCGCTCGCCCGGGAGGCGGACTGGGCGATCTGCCTGGCGCGCACCGACCCCGCGGCGCCCAAGCACCGGGGGCTCACGTACTTCCTGGTGGACATGCACAGCCCGGGGATCGAGATCCGCCCGCTGCGCGAGATCACCGGCCGCGAAGCGTTCAACGAGGTGTTCCTGGACGAGGTGTTCGTTCCCGACGACTGCGTCGTCGGGGCCTGCGGCGACGGCTGGCGGATCGCCCGGAGCACGCTGGCCGCCGAGCGGCTGGCCATGGGGCGCGGCTCTGCGCTCGGCGACCCCGTGGAAGGCCTGATCGACGCCGTCCGGTCGGCGGGCCGGGCCGGCGATCCCGGCCCGCGGGACCGGCTCGGGGCGCTCGTGGCCGACGGCCTGGCCCTGTCGCTGATGGACCTGCGATCCACGCTGGCCCAGCTCCGCGGGACGGACGCGGGCCATGAGGCGTCCGTGGTTCATGAGGCGCCCGTGGTTCATGCGGCCGTGCGCAAGCTCGTGGGCGTCGCGCACCGGCAGGCGGTGGCCGAAGCCGGGCTGACCCTGCGGGCCGCCGACGGCGCGGCCGCCGACGGCGATGCCGCCGCGGCGGTACACGAGTTCCTGCTCACCCGGTGCCTGAGCATCGCCGGCGGCACGACCCAGATCCTGCTGTCCATGGTGGCCGAGCGCGTGCTCGGCTTGCCCAGGGAGGACTGAGTGGATTTCACCCTCGCGGAGACCCAGCAGGCGGTCGCCCGCCTCGCCGCCGAGGTGCTGGACCGGGGCCGGCCGGCGTCACCGGACGTGCCAGGCCCCGGGCCCGCGACCGCGCCCCAGGCCGGGGACGGGTACGACTCGGGCCTGTGGCAGGAACTGGGCCAGGCCGGCCTGCTGTCGCTGGCCCTGCCGGCCTCGCTGGGCGGGGACGGGCTCGGGGTGATGGACACCGCGGTGCTGCTGACCGAGGTCGGCAGGCGGGCAGCACCGGTGCCGGCGCTGGCCACGCTGGCCCTGGGCGTGCTGCCCGCGGTCCGGTGGGGTGATCACCGCCTGCAGCAGCTGCTGCTGCCCAGGGTCGCCGCGGGCGACGGGCTGCTGACCGCGGCGCTGCGCGAGCCGTCGGACGAGATGCCCGCCCGGCCGGCCACCACGGCCGCGCTGAACGCAGGTGCGGGCACGGTCTCCGGGCTCAAGATCGGAGTTCCGTACGCCGCGGCGGCCGACTGGATCCTGGTACCGGCCAGCATCCCGCCCGACGGCACCGGGGTCGTGATCGTCGATGCATCCGCCGGCGGAGTGTCCCTGCAGCGCACCCCCAGCTCCTCCGGCGGGCCGGAGTACACGCTGCGGCTGGACCGGGCGCCCGTGGCCCACCTCCTCGGGTCCGGGGATGGCGGCCAGGCCGGCCAGGCCGCCGAGGATCTCTACCGGCTGGCGGTGGCCGGAGCGTGCTGCCTCGCCGACGGCGCCCTGGCCGCCGCGCTGGCGCTGACCACGGCGCACGTGGCCGCACGGGAGCAGTTCGGGCGGCCGCTGGCGGCGTTCCAGGCCGTGGCCCAGCAGGTCGCCGACGTGTACATCACGTCGCGGACCCTGCACCTGGCCACGATGTCGGCCTGCTGGCGGCTCGAGGCGGGCCTGCGGGCCGACGACGACCTCGACGTGGCCGCGTACTGGCTGGCCGAGCAGGCGCCTGCGGCCCTGCGGACGTGCCACCACCTGCACGGCGGGATCGGCATGGACATCAGCTACCCGCTGCACCGCTACTCCTCCCTGGTCCGGGACCTGGTCAGGTCCGTGGGGGGCGTCGAGTACCGCCTCGACCGGCTCGGCGCCGCGGTCAGTGCCGGCGCGCGCGCCTGAGGGGGGCCGCCATGTTCCTCGACCTCACCGACTCCCAGCTCGCGCTGCGCGACGAGCTGCGGGCGTATTTCGCCACGCTGATCTCGGCCGACGAGCGGGCCGCGATGCTCACCGACCGGCACAGCGCCACCTACCGGGCGGTGGTGCGGCGCATGGGCCGCGACGGGTGGCTCGGGCTTGGCTGGCCGGCCTCCTACGGCGGGCGCGGGCTTGGCCAGGTGGAACAGCAGATCTTCGTCGACGAGGCGGCCCGGGCCGACGTTCCGCTGCCGTCGGTCACGCTCCAGACCGTGGGCCCGACGCTGCAGGCGCACGGGACCCCGGAGCAGAAGGAGTTCTTCCTGCCCCGGATCCTGGCCGGCGAGCTGCACTTCGCGATCGGCTACACCGAGCCGGACGCGGGCACCGACCTGGCCGCGCTGCGCACGCGGGCGGTGCGGGACGGGGACTTCTACGTGGTCAACGGCCAGAAGATCTTCACCACCGGCGGGCACGACGCCGACTTTATCTGGCTGGCCTGCCGCACCGACCCCGGCGCGCCGCGGCATCGGGGCATCTCCATCCTCATCGTCGACACCACCGATCCCGGCTTCGCCTGGACCCCGATCATCACCCTGGACGGCGCGCATCACGTCAACGCCACGTACTACTCCGACGTGCGCGTCCCGGTGACGATGCGGGTCGGGGCGGAGAACGCCGGCTGGCGGCTGGTGACCACCCAGCTCAACCACGAGCGGGTGATGCTCGGCCCGGCGGGGCGGATCGCGGCGCTGTACGACCGGGTGCGCGGCTGGGCGGCCGGCCGGAGCGGGCCGGACGGGCGCCCGCTGCTGAGCCAGCCGGACGTGCGGCGGGCGCTGGCGCAGACCCGCGCTTGCCTGCGGGTCAACGAACTGCTCAACTGGCAGGTCGCGGTCGCGCCGACGGTGGACATCGCCGACGCGTCGGCCACGAAGGTGTTCAGCTCCGAGCGGCTCCAGCGGCTCGGCCAGGTTCTCGAGGAGGTCGTCGGACGGCACGGCGACCCGGCCGACGCGCCGACGGCCGAGCTGATGCGCTGGCTGGACATCCAGATCAAGCGCAACACCGTGCTGACCTTCGGGGGCGGGGTCAACGAGGTCCAGCGGGAGCTCATCGCGACGGCGGGGCTCGGGCTGCCGCGGGTGCCGCGGTGAGCACGGAGCGGAGGGACACGCACGTGACGGAGGACGACGCGCAGGCCGGGGCCGCGGACCCCTCCGCCGCGATCAGGGACGCCGCCGCCCGGATCGCCGCCGTGGGCGAATGCGCGGCGCGCGCGGCCCGGGATCCGGTGAACCTGCCGATGATCCGCAACTGGGTCGAGGCGATCGGCGACGCGAACCCGGTCTATACCGACGCCGGGTTCGCGGCCCGGTCGGTGCACGGCGGACTCGTCGCGCCGCCCGCCATGGCCCAGGTCTGGACCATGGCCGGGCTGCACCCGCCGCCGGGCCGCGACGATCCGCTCGGGCTGATGAACGCGGTTCTCGACGAGGCCGGGTTCACCTCGGTCGTCGCCACCAACTGCGAGCAGGCCTACCACCGCTACCTGCGGCACGGCGAGCAGGTCGCGGTGCGGACGAGCCTGGAGGACGTGACCGGCCCGAAGCGGACGGCGCTCGGTGAGGGCTGGTTCGTAACCACGCGGAGTACCTGGTACGCGGGCACCGAGGCGGTCGCGTCGATGCTGTTCCGGGTGCTGAAGTTCCGGCCGCAGGCACCGTCGCAGCAGGCCCGGTCGCAGCAGGCACGGTCGCAGGAGGTACCGGGCAGGCCTGCCGCCGAGGTACTGCGGCCGGTCGTCTCGCGGGACACGGCGTTCTTCTGGGAGGGCACCGCCGCCGGCGAGCTGCGGATCCAGCGCTGCGGCGGCTGCGGGGCGCTGCGGCACCCGCCGGGCCCGATGTGCCCCGCATGCGGTGAGGCCAAGCCCGAGTACGTGGTCGCCGCCGGCGCCGGCGAGGTCTACAGCTACGTGGTACAGCACCACCCGCCGGTGCCCGGGAAGCAGCTGCCGATCGTGGTCGCGCTGGTTCAGCTGCCCGAGGGCGTCCGCATGGTCGGCGAGCTGGTCGGCGTCAGCCCCGAGCGGGTGCGGATCGGCCTGCCGGTCCGGGCCGAGTTCGTCCGGGTCGACGACACGCTGACGCTGCCCGCCTGGCGAGAGGACTCCCCGGCGGCCGGGACCGGGCTGGTCCTGCCCGAGCTGGTGATCGACGTCACGCCGACGTTCGTCATCGCCGCTGCGATCGCGACCCGGGACTTCTATGAAGTGCATCATGACCGCGACCGGGCGGTCGCGCGGGGGAGCAAGGACATCTTCATCAACATCCTCACCACGACCGGCCTGGTGCAGCGGTACGTCACCGACTGGGCCGGGCCGCAGGCGCTGGTGCGCGCGGTCACGATCCGGCTCGGCGCGCCGTGTTACGCGGGCGACACGCTCACCTTTTCCGGGGAGGTAGCCGAGAGCACCGGCCACGAGTGCGTGGTGGACGTCGTCGGCCGGTGCAGCCTCGGTAATCACGTAACCGGCACGGTCCGTGTCGTCCGGGACGGGAGGGACGCGTGATCTCCGGGGTGGCGGCGGTCGCCGGCATCGGGGCCACCGAGTTCTCGAAGGACTCTGGCCGCAGCGAGCTGCGGCTGGCGGCCGAGGCCACGTCGGCCGCCCTGGCCGACGCCGGGCTGCGCCCGTCCGACGTGGACGGGCTGGTGACGTTCGCGATGGACAGCACCGCCGAGATCGCGCTCGCGCGCGAACTCGGCGTCGGCGAGCTGACGTTCTTCAGCCACGTGGGCTACGGGGGCGGCGCGGCCTGCGCAACCGTCCAGCAGGCGGCGATGGCGGTCGCGACCGGGATCGCCGAGGTGGTGGTGTGCTACCGCGCTCTGAACGAGCGTTCCGGCCACCGGTTCGGCCAGGTGTCCCGCGGCGCGGTGGCGGCGGCGACCTCCTCCGGGGTGGACAACGGATGGCACTACCCGATGGGGCTCGCCGTGCCGGCCGCGACCGTCGCGATGATCGCCCGGCGCTACATGCACGACTACGGGGCGACCAGCGAGGACTTTGGCCTGGTCACGGTCGCGGACCGGCGTCACGCCGCGACCAACCCGCGGGCCTGGTTCTACCAGCGGCCGGTGACGCTGGCCGAGCACCAGGCCTCCCGGTGGATCGTCGAGCCGCTGCGGCTGCTGGACTGCTGCCAGGAAAGCGACGGGGCCGTCGCCGTCGTCGTGACCAGCCTCGAGCGGGCCGCCGACCTGCGCCAGCCGCCGGCTGTGATCCGGGCCGCGGCGCAGGGCAGCGGCCCGGACCAGTTCGTGATGACCAGCTACTACTCGGGCGAGCTCGGGCTGCCCGAGATGGGCGTGGTGGCGCGGCAGCTCTGGCGGCAGGCCGGGATCGGCCCGCAGGACGTGCGGGTCGCCGTGCTCTACGACCACTTCACGCCGTTCGTCCTGCTGCAGCTCGAGGAACTCGGCTTCTGCCCGCGGGGAGAGGCCAGGCACTTCATCTCCGGCGGGGCGATCGAGCTCGGCGGGCGGCTGCCGGTCAACCCGCACGGCGGCCAGCTCGGCGAGGCGTACATCCACGGCATGAACGGCATCGCCGAGGCCGTGCGCCAGGTCCGCGGCAGCTCGGTCAACCAGGTCGGCGGAGACGGCCCGGTGCTCGTCACCGCGGGCACCGGCGTGCCGACCAGCGGCCTGATCCTGGGCCCGGACTGACCTCGCCGCTACCGGAGGCCCCGCCGTCGGCTCGGTCGTAGCCCTGGCCCCAGTTGGCGATGACGTCCGCCGGAACGGGCGAGCTTGCCTCGGACCCGGACCAGGCCGTGGGCCCGTAGGCCGACGGCACGAGCTGCTGGCAGCCCGCGCCAGCGCTGGCGCCTGCGGCACCATCCATTATTATCGGGAATAGTAAGACTGCGGCCAGGATTGTAAAGCCTTTCATTTCGATCGGTTTCCCCCTTGATGCGCAGCCCCGCAGCCGCAGCCGACCGGGCCCCGGCCGGTCCGCTAAATCCCGAAAGGCGGCCGCGGACTTCGCCGCGCTATGCCGATCGTGCCGGCCCAAGGCACGCTGGGAGGGTTATGAACAGGTAGCGGCATGGTTTTTCTTTTGAGGCCCGCCGGGGGAAAGGCGTACGTCGCCAGCTCATCGCTGGCAGGATTGGCGTGCCGCCAATAGTGGTGATCTGTCAGAACGACAAGCGGGGAGATGCGCGATGCCCACTGCACGCCAGGCCGGCCGGCGGGGACGCCTGCCGGTCAAGCCGCCAGCCGAGCGGTTCGACATCCAGTACGTGTCCGCGTATCTGCCCGCGCCGCTGCCGGCCCCGGTGTACCCGGTCGACGTGTCCGGCGGCATCACCGACTGGGGAATGCTCGGCAACGGGCCCGACCCCGCCTGCACCAGCTACCCGAACGGGGTGGGCGACTGCACGTTCGCCGGACGCCAGCACTACCGGATGGCGAAGGCCGCGGCCGGGAGCGAGACCGAGCAGTGGGAGTCCTCCAACGACCTGGTCGCTGAGTACCTGAAATATGACCACGGGCAGGACCAGGGGGCCCAGATTGCCGACCTGCTCCTGTACTGGTACAACGCGGGCACGATCCTGGCCTTCGCCCCGGTCGACCACACCAAGCCGGCCGAGGTCGACGCGGCCATGGCGGCGTTTCACGGTGCCTACGTCGGCGTGAACCTGACCGACGACGCCGACAGCCTGTTCGGGGAGCAGCAGCCGTGGACCACGGCGAGCGGCGAGCAGCCCGACCCAAACGACGGCCATTGTTTCGTCCCCGGGACGCGCATCCTGACGGATGATCTCCAATGGGTCCCGATTGAGGCCCTCAGACTCGGCGACGGACTCGTTGGTTTCGACGAATCCGCTGGCGTTGGTCGGAATAATCGGCGCAAGTATAGGCGCGCTGTTGTTCAAGCTTCAGAGATGCTGAACCTGCCGTGCTACGAAGTTGAGTTTGATGATGGCTCGGTCGTTACTTGTTCTTACGATCATCTCTGGCTCGTCAAGAACGGCAATCTGACGCTTTGGCAGCGCACCGATCGGATACAGCCGACTGTTACGCTTGTCAGCAAGCCACTTCGCACGTGGGAGACAGACACCAGCCATGGGGCGGGCTACCTGGCTGGTGCCTTCGATGGCGAGGGCTGGTGCAGCCGCGAGAAGACCTGTACTGTCCATGGCGTCGGGTTCGCCCAGCGAGAGAACGAGATGCTGGAAGCCGTCACTACGGAGCTCAAGGAGCGTGGCTTCGCCTATCGCGACAACATTCACCACAAGCCTCAACCGGATTCGTTTACTAGAAGCGAAGACATCCACACGCTAGCCCTTGCGGGCAAACGCCCCGAGATTCTGCGATTCCTCGGCTCCATCCGCCCGGCGCGGCTTCTCCCGAAGTTTTCAGCCGACCGGCTCGGCTCCGTCTTCTACGACCCCTGGATGCCCGTCAGGCGGATTACTCCTGTCGGGGAACGGCCGGTTGTCGCTCTTGAAACTTCCACCAGAACGTTTATAGCTGAAGGCTTCCTGAGCCATAACTGCATCGTCAAGGTGGCGGCGGACGGCAGCCAGTACGACACGTGGGTCACCTGGGGCGCGCTGCAGCGGTCCACGCTGGCCTGGACCGTGGCCTGCCTGGACGAGGCCTGGGTGATCATCACCCAGGAAGACGCGGACGCCGCCAGCCTCAACGTCGCGGCGCTGCGCGCCGACATCGACGCGCTGAAGGGCACGGGCGGATGACCTCCGGCGCCGCGCCGCGGGGCACTCGCGCCGCCGCGTGACACCGGCGCCGCGCGACCGGCGCCGGAACGCATCGTCGAGGCGGCTCAGCCGGCCCCGGCCAGGTCGAGGGCGGCGATGTAGCCGAAGGTCATCGCGGGGCCGATCGTCGCGCCCGCGCCGGCATAGCTGTGGCCCATCACGGCCGCGCTCGTGTTGCCGGCCGCGTACAGGCCGGGGATCGGGGTGCCGTCCTCGCGCAGCACCCGGGCCCGCTCGTCGGTCCGGAGCCCGCCCTTGGTGCCGAGGTCGCCGGGCACGATCTTGACGGCGTAGAACGGCGCCTGCGCCAGCGGGGCCAGGTTCGGGTTGGGCAGGCAGCGCGGGTCGCCGTAGTAGCGGTCGTAGGCGGAGCCGCCGCGGCCGAAGTCCTCGTCCCGGCCGGCCTCGGCGAACTCGTTGAACCTGGCCACGGTCTTGCCGAGCCCGGCCGGGTCCACGTCGACCTGCTCGGCCAGCCCGGCGATGGTCGGGGCCCGCCAGACCGCCCCGGCCCGGTACCAGCGGCGGGGCAGCGGCCGGCGCGGCGGCAGGCCGGCGAACACGTAGCGGTTGCGGTAGCGCTGGTCGATGATCAGCCAGGACGGGATGTGCGGGCAGTCGGCGCTATGGCCGTCGTACATCGCGTGCACCGCGTCGACGTACGGGGCCGACTCGTTCACGAAGCGCTGCCCGGCGCCGTTGACCAGGATGCAGCCGGGCAGGCTGCGTTCGGCGAGGCAGAAGTACGGCCCGCCGGACAGCGGTATGGACGGGCCCCACCAGGCGTCGTCCATGAGATCGAGCGCCGCCCCGGCGGCCGCGCCCGCGGTGATCGCGTCGCCGGTGTTTCCGGCCGAGCCGGTCGTCCACTCGGTGCCGATCGGCTGGCGCTGGTAGCGCTGCCGCATCCGGGCGTTGCGCTCGAACCCGCCCGCGGCCAATATCACCCCACGGCCAGAACGGAGAGTGACGGGCTGGCCGTCCCGGGTCACCCGCACTCCCACGACCCGGCCATCCTCCAGGTACAGGTCCGTCAGGGGCGTGCCGAGCCACACCGGTACCTGCCGAGAGAGCAGGCCGGCCCGCAGCCCGGCCGCCAGGGCCTGGCCCATGCTGAGCGTGGCCTGCCCGAGCAGGCGCACCCGCGCCATCCGGCCGAACATCCTGGCGGTGGCGAGCACGGCCCGGGGGTGCCGCGGGCCGAGGCTCAGCCACCGGTAGTCGGCCTGCGTGATGACCACGCCCTTCGGCGCCGGCAGGTAGGGCGGGTTCAGGTGCGCCAGTTCGGCCCCGAGTACCCGCCCGTCCAGCGGTACCGGCTCCACGCTGCGCCCCCCGGATAGCCCGCCGGGTGCCTCGGGGTAGTAGTCGGCGTACCCCGGCACCCAGGCGAAGTCGACGGGGCAGGTCGCCCGCACGAACGCGAGCATGGCCGGCCCGTGTTCCAGGAGGGCCTGCCGCCGCGGGGCCGGAACGCAATCGCCCGCCACGAAGTCCAGGTACTGGCGGGCCTGCTCCGGGGTGTCCTTGACCCCGGCCCGGCGCAGCGTCTCGTTGCCCGGCGCCCAGATCCCGCCGCCCGAGCGGGCCGTGGAGCCGCCGAACCGGTCGGTCTTCTCCAGGACCACGGTGCGCAGCCCGTGGTGCGCGGCGACAAGCGCGGCGGTCATCCCCGCCGCGCCGCTGCCCACCACGATGACGTCGAACTCATCGTCGCCCGCGGTCATCGCACCTCCCGCCCGCCCCATCGCTCTCCGGAGGACTCATCTCCCGCCGCTCATACTAGAACACGTTACAGTTTTGGCCGAGGGGGCGATTCCCGGCGCCACCGCGAGCTCGACTCGGTCACGCGGCCCGCAGACGGCGCGCGCGCCGGGCGGCGTAAGCCCCCAGGCTGACCGCCAGGCCGCCGCCGATTACCACGGCGCGCACCAGCGCGGCCGGACCCGATGCCCCGACCGCGCTGGACAGCAGGACAGTCATCGGCGCCACCGCGAGCACCGGCCCCCAGGCATACCAGAAGACGATCTTGACCGCCGCGGTGTTCCCGAACGGGGTGTCGACCCCGGAGAACATGTCCGGCGCGAAATCCCCGCGGAAAACGTTGACGAGTGCCCCGCTGACCAGCACCGGAACGGTCACGGCCAGCAGGATGGGGAAGCGCGGATGACCCGTGGCCACCGACGCCGCGATGACCGGCAGGCCGGCGACCACGAGCAGGATGAGGCACGGCACGGCCGCGTGCCACCAGGCCAGTGACTCGAACCGGAAGGGCAGGTTCTCGGAGCGGCGGGTGTCCTCGGCGTCCAGCCTGGCTCCCTCGCACAGCCAGGCCGCGGCGAGGTAGCCGAGGGCGAGCGCGCAGGCGACCGGCACCAGCGACGATTGCCTCCCCAGGCCGGCCACGGCGAGGAGGCCCACCGCCAGCAGGGCCAGCGCCGCCGCGCCTGCCAGCCGCGACGGCGTCCTGGCCAGCGCGAGCAGGTCACGCCAGAGCAACACCAGTTCCCTTCGCCGCGGCGGGCGGAGCCGGAACCGGGCTCGCCGCGGCGTGGCGGCGCGACCGTAGGCCTGGGCGACACCGCGGGTATCCATGTTCAGCGCCGCCGCCGACATCGCGCCGAGCGTCCTGGCCCGGGCCCGCAGCGCCGCGCCCGGCACCGCAGCGGCGAGGCGGTGCGCGCTGCCCAGGGCCGCCAATGCCGTGGCACCGAGCATCGCGGTCGCGACCGGCCACAGCGGCGCGGCGCCGCCCGCCTGGGCGATCACGCCTTGAGCGGCCCATCCCCACGGCCCGGACCACAGTGCGATGGCGGAAAGGGCACCGGGCGGCTGGCCGAGCATCGCCCATGCCGCCAGCCCGCCGAACGCCACGGCCAGAGCCAGCGCGATCGGAGTCGCCCGCCGCAGCCAGCGCCAGCTCGCCTGATATCGCTCGATCAGGCCGGCCGAGCCGGCGCCGAAGGCGAACAGCAGGGCCGTCGACGCCATCGAGGTTCCGGTCAGCCGCAGCACGCTGCCCGCGCCGCCGCCGCCGAGCCCCAGTCCGATCAGGGCGGCGGCCGGCACGATGCCCACGGCCGCACCCACTCCGGTCGTGAGCGCCGCGGACATCCGGAACCTCGGCCTGAGCAGCCGCCCACGGTCGACCGGGGTGCCGAGCAGCCAGTCCACGGTGACCTGCGGCAGGGTGACCGGTCCGCGCCACAGCGCGTCGCGCACCAGCGCGAGGAGCGCCAGGAGCGTCAGCGCGGTCAGCGCGCCCGGAGCCGCGTGCAGCACGTGCACGGTCTGCGCGGTGGGCGGCGGCGGTCGCCGCAGCGTGCGGAAGGCGGCGGCGATCTGCGAGTGGCCGTAAAGCGCCGTGGCCAGCACGACCAGGTAGGCCCAGTAGGCGACGCTGGCTGCCCGCTTCTTCGCCTGCCCCCGGCCGCGGCGCAGTTCCCGCAGCAGCGAGATCGTCGGCTCGGTGCTGTCCGGCACGGCGATGGCCCCGCGGGTGACCGTCATCTGATCACCGCCAGCGCCACCTCCGGCGTTCCCCGCGCGATGACCGCGCCGTCACTGAGCACGAGGACATGATCGGCGACCGCCGCCGCCAGCTCGGTGTGGTGGGTGGCCATCAGCACCGCGGTCCCGGCGTCCTTCTCCATGCGCAGCAGGCCGGCCAGCCAGTGACGGGCCGCAGGGTCCAGGCGCTGCTCCGGCTCGTCGAGGATCATCAGCCGACGCGGCCGGACGAGCACCACGGCCAGGTGCAGGGCCTGCGTTTGCCCGCTGGACAGCGAGCCGGGCAGCGCGGTGGCGTGATCGTCCAGGCGGCATTCCCGAAGAGCCCGGTCGACCAACGTATCGCTGTCGCGGCCGGCCCCGTGCGCGACGGCGACAAGCTGCAGGTGCTCGCGGACGGTGAGGTCCGGGTAGGCACTCACCATGTCGCCGACGACGGCGATCTCGGTGCGGGCCACAAGATCGTCCTGAGCCAGCGCCCGGCCGGCGTAGCTCACCTGGCCCGTGGTCGCCGCGTCGCGGCCGGCCGCGATGCGCAGCATGGTCGACTTGCCTGATCCGTTCGCGCCCATGACGGCGACGCACTGTCCGGCCGCCAGCGCGAGGTCAACGGGGCACAGCGCCAGGCGCTCGCCATAGCTGCGGCTGACCCCGGTCAGGGTCAGCAGGGACGGCGGATCGGCGGGCACGTTCCGAGTTCACCACACTGGAGGTCGTGGTCTGCCGCTGCACGCTGGCGGCTACGTCCGCTGCCTGGCGCAGGGCGGCCCGGGCCGCCGCCTCGCTGGCCGGGAGCAGCGGTAGCCGCACCGCCGGGCTGGGAATCCGGCCCTGCGCGTGCAGTGCCGCCTTGATCACAACCGGGTTCGGCTCGGCGAACAGGGCCGCGGACAGCCCGGAGAGCCGGTGCCCGAGCGCGCGGGCCCGGGCGGCCTCGCCCGTGCGCCACGCGGCGACCAGGTCGGCGAACAAGCGGGTGCACAGGTGCGCCGAGGCCTGGATCGCTCCGGCCGCGCCGAGCGCGAGCAGCGGGGAGGCGAACAGGTCGTCGCCGGCCAGCACGCGAGCGCCCGGGCCGAGGCGCGCGTGTTGTCAGCGAGTAGTCGTCGGCGCGGTACAGATCGACCATTCTGGCTTTCAGGTCCTCGTACCCGGGATCTGTAATGAGTCACATCACCCGTACCACGGCGAAGGCCAGGGCCAGGATCAACAGCGCGTCCAGGGTGCCGCCGCGCCGCCGTCAGCTCCTGCGGCCGGATTCATCTAGGCCACCGGACGTGGTGCGTGCGCTGCATGCCTCCTCCCGGGAATCCGGCTTCTGAGACGTAAGTGGCGGGTGTGCTCGGGAGCTGCGGACCTGAAGCTCTCATTGCTTCGCTCAGGAGTGCCGTCCGAAGATCCGCAGGTGGTTGCCGACGCCTGCGATAAGGATTCCGATGATGAGGCCGCTGATCCATTCCGGCTTGGTCATGACGCCTGTGGCTCCGAGGATCACGTGGACGACGGCGACCAGGATGCCCATGACGATTGCGACGATGGGGAGTTTCATGCTGTCTCCTCGGCTACGCGGGCTTCGGCCGGGTCTTGGCCTGCCCGGCTGTCAGGCGTGACGGTGATCTGGAAAACGGGATGGTCGATGGCGGCGCGTTCGAACTCGCCCGGTGCGGCGCCGGGCGGGACGCCCAGTGTCTGCCGGAGGACGAATCCGGCCAGGGGCCGCGCCAGCCGAGGGCCGAGGACATCGCGCAGGACGCGCCCGGCCTCGTCCTGCGGCAGTTGCGTGGCCGTGAAGCTGAAGCGGTTCCTGCCTCGTGCCAAGGTCCCTTTGCCAGCCGCCCGGAGGTTGCGTACCCAGTTGGCGCCGGAGTCGTGAGTGGCTACCAGCCAGCGACGGCCGTCGCGCTCGAAGACGTCTACCGGATTGGTCCGGGCTACTCCGGTCTTCCGGCCGCGGACGGTGAGCATCATCATCGGGCCGAGATGCACGCCGTGCCGGATCATCAGCCGGATCAGCTTTGTCACCATCGTGAGGACGGCCGTCTCCATGTGACTGTGCTGATGCCGGTCGGCCGCTTGAACATGCGCCCCGGAAGCCCCGTCATGGGAGTGCCGAGTGCCCTGGGGGGAGGGCCGGGTGTGCGCGGCCTTCAGGACGCGGTAGACGACCGCCAGCAGCGCGGCGGCCAGCACGGCGATAACCGCCACCACGATCGCCGTGACAACGAGGTACATCATTCCCTGCCCTTCTGTGGGGTGATCGCGCGGACAAGGAGGTCGATCTCCTTGTCGCGGACCTTCGGCGGCCCGCTTGTCCCGCGGAGATAGTTCTGGAACGCCTCGTCATGGCAGAGGCTGACGATGACGGCGGCGGCGGCGCGGCAGTCCGCGCCCTGGCGCACCCGGCCGAGGTCGCGCTCGGCGCGCAGGTATCGCTCGAGGATCCGCGCGGGATCGCTGGCGAGGTCAGTGGCGGCCATCTCCTGCCGCAGCGCCTTGAGCAGCGCGCTGTCTGAGAACGCCGCGGCGAAGGCGGGCACGAGCTGGTCGAGCACGGCCGCCGCCTGGCGCACGAAGTACCGGAGGTTTCCCGCGACGGTGTAGCGGCCGGCCCGCACCGGCAGGCCCGCCACCGCCCCCATGAGGTCTGAAGCGTGATACATGATCGACTTCGCGACGAGCTGCACGTGGCTGTCGAAATAGTTGTAGAGCGTGCCCGCGGAGACGCCTGCCTCCTCGGCGATGGCCCGCGTGGACGCAGCGGCGAGCCCCTGGTCCGCCATGACCCGGCGCGCGGCCTCCATGACGTGCCTGCGGACCGCGGCCGCGTCGCCGTCGGTGACCTCCAGTACCTCGGCGGGAAGCTGTCTCGGCATCGTCACCTCCTTGATTCTGATCATATGTTCAGTAAAAATCATACTGAGCAAGCATGATTAGTCAAATCGTCTTGACATATTATGGACGGTCGATCAGAATAGCCGTGTTATGAGCAGTCGTTCACAACGAAGGGGTTGTGCCTTGGAGGACATCCATGGTGGTTGACACTCAGCCGGATGCGGCGACCGCCTGCGCGGTGCTGCCCGACAGCTTCGGGCCCGGCCCGCTGCCTGCCGTGATCCAGATCCCTGGCAACTACGCGATCACCCTTCGGTACCGAACGGACGAGCAGGCACTGCAGGCCCTGCTGCCACCCGGCCTTACCGTCGCCGAACCGGTCGTCTCGTTCCGCTGCCGCCGTGCCGAGGGGATCGACTGGGCCGACGGCACGTCACACTTCGCCGGCGCGGCCGCCACCGTCGACGTAGCCGGTGCGGACGGGACGACGCTGCGCGGCATGCACTTCCTCATCGGCTGGGAGGACGACGCGATGGCGGTGATCCTCGGCCGCGGCCAGCCCCTGGCCGGCGCAGGCCGGCACCGCGGACACCCAGGCCGGGGAGGACTGATGGCACTTCGAGGGCGCGGGCGCACCCTGCTGTTCATCCTGCTCGGCGTGGCAGCGATGGCAGTTCACCTGGCGCTGGGTACCTGGGCCGTGCTGGCGGCTTCGCGGTGGGCCGGCCCGGCCGCGATCGGCCTGGCCGTCGCGGTCGTCCTCGCGCTGCACCTGGCGGGCCTGCGCAGGCTCCGCGCCCGGCGCGCCTCAGAACATCAGCACGGTGACGCTCATCGGGATGGCGGGTGAACGGGCAGCAGGCGGGTGCCTTCCCGACCCCGCTGCAGCGGATGACGGGCCTGGAGTCACTGTTCAGCGAGCCCCCGGAGCTCTTCGTCAAACGGGAGGACCTATGCGGGGTCGGCGCCGGCGGGAACAAGGCCCGCAATCTTTCCGCCCTGCTGGCCGAGGCCGCGGCGGGGCAGGCCACGGTCGTTATCACGACCGGCGCGGTTCAGTCCAATCACTGCGCGATGACCGCGGTCGCGGCCGCCGGTCTCGGCACAGCCGCCTGCGCCGCAGCGGTGACGGAACTGCGCCGGCCAGACCGGCGGCCGCGCGGTACACCCGGAGCCTGGTCGTCGGCGGCCCGGCTCGCTCGGGACGGTCGCGGGCCCCATCCTCGGCACCTGGGCAACCGGCATGCACTGCGACGGGCAAGCCGGCTTCTTCGCTGAAGATGACAAGGAGCTCGCATGAGCGGCGCCCACGACCACGAGCACGGGCATCACCATGACCACGGCAATGACCACGGCCACGAGCACCCGGGCGGGTTCCGCGGCATGCTCGCGGCGGTGCTCCGCCCGCATTCGCACGACGCCGCGGACAAGCTTGACTCGGCGCTGACTGCGAGCGCCCAGGGCATGCGCGCACTCAAGATCTCCCTCGCCGGCCTAGCCGTGACCGCCGCGGCCCAGCTCGCCGTCATGCTGGTCTCGGGCTCGGTAGCGCTGCTCGCCGACACCATCCACAACTTCGGTGACGCGCTCACCGCGATCCCGATCGGGATCGCGTTCATGGCGGGCCGCCGCCCGGCCGACCGCCGGTACACATATGGCTACGGCCGGGGCGAGGACATCGCCGGGCTGTTCGTGCTGCTGGCCATGACCGCTTCGGCGCTGCTGGCCGCCGGCGAAGCCGTCGACCGCCTCATCCACCCGCAACCCGTGCACGACCTGGCGTGGGTCGCCGTAGCGGGCGTGATCGGCATGCTCGGCAACGAGATGGTCGCCTTCTACCGGATCAAGGTCGGCCGCCGGCTCGGCTCGGGTGCGCTGATAGCCGACGGCCTGCACGCCCGAACCGACGGGCTAACCTCGCTGGCGGTCGTCATCGGCGCGGCCGGGGTGGCAGCCGGCTGGCGCCCGGCCGACCCGGTGGCAGGACTCGTCATTAGCGTCGCCATCTTCGGCGTGCTCCGGCAGGCGGCGCGCGAGGTGTACGGCCGCATCATGGACCGGGTAGACGACCACACCGTCGCAGCCGCCGAACACGAGGTGCGCGAGATCGAGGATGTCCGGTCGGTCGACCGGATCCGGATGCGCTGGGTCGGGCACGAACTGCTCGCCGAGGTCGAGGTATCCGCAAGCCCGGCCCTGTCGCTCGTGCAAGCACATGACATCGCCGAAGCGGTGCGCCACCGGCTGCTGCACACGATCCGGCGGCTCGCGGATGCGACTGTCCACGTCAGCCCGCAGCCGACCCCGGGCAACGACCCGCATGCCGCCGAGCGCGCACCACTTCGCCGAAACCGCGTCGCGCTCTCCTACCCCGAGCATGTCTTCCGGGACCAGGAGCCGGATTCGGTAGCCGTCATGTACGCCTCCGAATCCAGGCCGCTCAGAGTCGTACAACTGGTCCCGTCCAATATCTGGGTCGGCGTCGGCCTGGCGGGACCGGGCCAGGCGAGTCTGCCGGATCGCGGCGTGGGCGACCGGACCCGTATCAGGAGCGTCCTGAGCGTGACCCGCTCAGGACACGGCGGCGGCCGGGCCCGTCGCCCGGCCGCGGGCTTTGCCGGCGCACATCTTTCTGTGATAGAACTATAGACAGTTCTTCTACAGAAGTAATCGGCAAGTCTCCGGCAGAAGTAGTTGGCGAGCGTTGGGAGTTCTGGCTTGGCGCGGGGCGCAGGGCTGGCAGGGATGCTGCTGCGTGAGCCGCCCCGGCCGGCCGTGGTCCGTGAGCACCGGCTGGCGCCGTGGCTCGCGGTGGCCACGGTGTGCTTCGGGGCGTTCATGGGACAGCTCGACGCCAGCATCGTGACGTTGGCGTTCCCCGCGTTGCAGCGTCAGTTCGGCGTGAGCCTGGCTGGGGTTGAGTGGGTGTCGCTGGCCTACCTGCTGGCGCTGGTGGCGCTGCTGGTGCCGGTGGGCCGCTGGTCGGACCGGTACGGCCGCAAACTGATGTACCTGTACGGGTTCGTGGTATTCGCTGGCGCTTCGGCGGCGTCCGGGCTGGCGCCGTCGCTGCCCGTGCTGATCGGGCTGCGGGTCGTGCAGGCGGCCGGGGCGGCGATGCTGCAGGCCAACAGCGTGGCGCTGGTGGCCACCAGCGCGCCCAGCGGCCGGCGGCGGGCGGCACTGGGGACCCAGGCCGCGGCCCAGGCGCTGGGCCTGGCGCTGGGCCCGGTCGTGGGCGGGCTGCTGGTCGCATCGGCCGGCTGGCGGTGGATCTTCTTCGTCAACGTGCCGGTGGGAGCGATAGCGGTGGCGGCCGGATGGTTCCTGCTTCCGCGTACCCGCCAGCTCGCCCGCGACCGGGGCAGCGACCCGCTCGGGATGACGCTGCTGGCCCTGACCGCCGTGGGCCTGCTGATCGCCGTTTCCTCACTGTCCGGCCTGGGTCTGCCGCTCCGGGCGCTGGGCGGGTCGGCCGCGGCCGCGGCGGCGGCCGCGGCGGGCCTGATCTGGTGGGAGCGGCGCTCGCCGGCGCCGCTGATTGACCTGCCGCTGCTGGCGGCAGCCGGGATCGGGCCCGCGCTCGGCGGCGCCCTGTGTGTCTACATGGTCTTGTTCGGCCCGCTGGTGCTCCTGCCGCAGACCCTGGCCGCGCACGGCGACGGTGCGCTGCGGGCGGGCCTGCTGCTGACTGCGCTGCCGGCCGGGTTCGGGCTGGCTGCTGTGGCAGCCGAGCGCGTGCTGCCCGCGCGCTGGCCGACCCGGCGGCGCTGCGTCGCCGGGGGCCTGCTCGCCACCTGCTCGGTGGCAGCGCTGGCGATCCCTGGCCCCGCCGCTGTCACGGTGGTGTCGCTGGCACTTCTGGGGGCGGGCCTGGGTGCCTACATCCCGGCGAACAACGCACAGATCATGGCAGCTGTGCCGGTCCGCGACGCAGCCACTGCAGGCGGGATGGTGAACATGACCCGGGGGCTGGGCACCGCCCTGGGCGTCGCGGTGGTGACCCTGGGGCTGCACGCCGGAGCACGCCTCAGCCATGCTGATGGGGGGTGGCTGGCCATCGCAGCCCTGACCGCAGCCGCGCTGGCCGCGACGTGGGCCGGGACCCGCTCCACCGCCGCATCCACAGGCGCGGCCGGCAATTCAGGCCAGGAGGTCACTGGTGAACGAGACGATCGCGGCTGACGGCGTCACGGCCCGCGGCGCCGACCGGCCCGACGGGCTGGCCGAGGGAATCGCGCGGCTGCGCCGCGCACTGCGCCGCGGCGCCCGCGTCGCCGACCCGGGCAACCCACTGGCCGTAGCCCAGCTAGAGCTGCTGTCCGCACTGACGGAACACCCCGGCGCCCGGCCCGGCCAGCTGGCCCGGCTGCTGCACATGCGGCCCAACACCGTCACCACCATCGTGAACAGCCTCGCCACCCGGGGCATGGTCAGCCGGATCACCGCCGACGGGGACCGGCGGGCAGTGGAGCTGACCGCGACCGACGCCGGGCAGCAGGCCGTGCACGCCTGGCAGGCCACCAACGCTGCAGTGCTGCACCTGGCCCTGTCCACCCTGCCCGCACCCCAGCGGCGGGCGCTGGCCGCCGCAGTACCCGCTCTCGCCGCCCTCGCCAGTGCGGTAGACCGGCTAGCCGACAGCCCTCCCCAACCACTAGCTGAGCGGAACAGGCAATGACCCGGAGCCCGGCCCCTGTTCCTCCACCCGTACTCCGACACCCGCCTGCAGCGCGCTGTCTGTTATGGCCTCCTGGCTGCGACGCCTTCGAGGGTGTATCCCAACGCCCGCGCGGCGACGCTCAGCTGTGCGAGCCGCGAATTATCTTGATCATCTTGGTGTTGATGCGGACGAATCGCCATAGCTGCCAGGGCACGAACGTCCGCAGGAAGATTGTCGACCTAGTGGGCCGGGTGACGTACGGAGCGGTTTCGGCGGTGACCTTGGCGGGGCCGCCGGCTGTGGTACCGGCGGGCGGGCCGGGCGGGCCGTCAGCCGTGGCCGGGCTGCCGGCTGCCTTGGCTGGCTGGGCCGGCCGTGCGGGAGGGTCGGGGATGGCCATGACTGTCACTCCGGGATAAGGGCCCAGCCGGGGCGGAGCCTGGCCTTGTACAGGAACATGTGGTGCAGCAGGATCTTGATCCAGTGCCCGGCGAGGCCGATCTCCCCGAACGTCTGATTCAGATCCCGTCCGTACTGCGGATACCGCGCGAAGTCCGGGACGATCGGGTAGACGGTCATTGACGCGGCGGTGCCGGTCAGCAGGTGCGCGCCGGCGGACGCCACGCACGCTGCGCCCATTTCGGCCATCGAGGCCGAGTGTGTCGGTCCCTGAGCGCCGCGGATCATGTCGACGACGCTGCGGGCGACGGTCTTGCCGATCTCTGCCGACGGCATCCCGGTGCGCGGCGGCGCGGGGGCTATCAGCGTGCCGTTCGGGCTGGTGTGCGGGACCGAGATCGCGTGCGGCGGGGCGAACGCGATCCCGGCGGCGAAGATGCTGCCGTAAGCGGGTGACTGGTAGGTGCGCGGCCAGTCGCCCGGTACCCACTCCCCAGGCGGCTTGGCGGCGTAGTCCGCATCCACCCGCATGAAGTCGTTGGCCAGGAAGAGCCGGTCGGTGATGTCCGCGCCATCCCGCGCGTAGGCCCGCAGGCCGACGCCCGAGAACGGGGGCAGCAGCATCGCGAAGTCGAACTCCTGCTCGCGCTGCGCTCCGTCGAGCGTCTCGTAGCAGACGCGGTCCTTGTCTACCTGGCTCACGTGTGCGCGGGTGATCCAGTCGATGCCGCGCTCGGCGAACAGGGACTCGGTGAACATGTTGCTCGGCACGACGTAGCCGCCGCGCCGCAGGTGCATGCCGCCCATGCCGAAGTCGCCGAGTTCGTACTCGTTGGTGATCCAGATGACCTCCGCCTTGTCGCGGACCTTGCGGGCCCGCAGCTCGAACTCGAGGTTCACCGCGTACTCGAACGCCGCGCCTTCACACGTGCAGGTACCGTGGCCGACGCCGACCAGGAAGCGCTGCCGCTCCCCGCGCCGCATCCGCTCGACCGCTTCGTCCAGCGCAGCGGAGGCCTGGACGGCGTGCTCGGGCGTGCACACTGACAGGCTGTTGCCCTCCGGGCCGAGCCCCTCGGTCTTGTCAAAGCGCAGCCTGGGCCCGGTCGCGTTGATCAGGAAGTCGTACGGCACCTGTTCCCTTGCGCCTGCGGCGGTCTCGATCACGACATACGGGACCGGGTGGCCGGCGTCGCCCTCCGGGTGGATCTCACGCGCTGAGGCCTGCCTGAACTCGATGCCGTGGCGCTCGTAGACGGGGGCGAGCGGGAACGTCACCTGGCTAGGTTTCATCAGGCCGACGCCGACCCAGATGTTAGAAGGGATCCAGTTGTAGGTCTCGTTCGGCGAGACGACCGTCACGGTGTCCTCTGGGCCCAGCCACTTCCTGGCGAACGCCGCTGCGGTGTGGCCGGAGATCCCCGCGCCGAGGATCACCACCCTGCTCATCGGACGTTTCCCGTTGACCCGGTCATTCTCGGAGCGTTGTCGACCCCGCTGCCTGGCGCAAGGGACAAACGTCCTGTCGTATCAGAGGCTTCGGGCATTCCCTCTCGCCGACCCGGTCGCGGCAGGTGAGGGCCGAGCCTGGCCTGCCGGATGTTCGGACGTTCATACCCCCATGGGTATAGTGATGAGCACGAGAGGGGCTAGCCAGTGAAGATTGACGAGGAAGTGACCGGCCCGGTGCTCAACCGGCTTCGCCGGGCCCAGGGCCAGCTGGCCGGAGTCATCGCGATGATCGAGTCAGGCCGCGACTGCCAGGATGTGGTGGTGCAGCTTGCTGCGGTGTCCCGTGCGCTGGACCGGGCCGGTTTCAAGATCGTGGCGGGCGGGATGCGGCAATGCCTGACCGCCGGGGCTAATGCGGAGATGACGCAGGATCAGATGGAGAAGCTGTTCCTGACCTTGGCTTGACCGGGGCGCCGGGCGTGCCCGGAGCAGGCCGCCAATGTTTAAAGCGGAGGGCATGCCAGTGGATTACGCGATCACCGGCGCGCGGCGCTGGACACGCTGCCGCCTGAGCGCTAGCCAGCTGGCGTCACGCCTGCCTCAGCGGGCCCCTGGCTGAGGCAGCCTGGCGGGAGCGGGAACCAGCGGAGCGCTTCGAACTCCGGGCTGAGGCCGGTGTTGCCGTTGTCAAGCTGGCTCGGGAGCCCGGCGAGCAGCGCGCGGGCCTGGCGCAAGTAACCGGGGAAGACGTCCTCGCCCGCGCGGCCGCGCCCGCGCGGGTAGTTCATCGTGCCGTCCGGGCCGTACGTGACATCGGCCAGGGTGATCTGAGGCCGTGGCGGGCCGCCTGCGTGCCGCCAGAGGCCGGTGTGCGCGTCGAACCGGTACTGGGGCAGCAGGCGGTAGCCGTCGGCGGCGATAATCTCGACTGCCGCGGCGATGTAGTCGGCCTGGGCGGCGGAGATGAAGTAGTTGAGGTTGACCCGGCTCCAGCCGGGCTTCACGCCTTCGCAGCCGTGGCCGATTTCGTCGCGCAGCGCGTGCGAGCGGGCGGCGCCGATGGCCAGCAGGCGGTGCCCGTACGGGCCGGCACAGGAGCACCCGCCGCGGGCCTGGATGCCGAACAGGTCGTTCAGCACCGCGACCACGAAGTTATGGTGCAGGAAATCGGCGCCGTGCCGGATCCGGAAGGAGACGATGGAAAGCCGGGACGCCTGGCGGCTGCCGAGGATCTCGATTCCCGGGCTGCCGGCCCAGCGCCGCAGCACGTGCCGCCACAGCCGCTCCTCGCGGGCGGCGATGAGGCCGGTGCCGACGGCCTGCTTGAGCGCCACGACGAGGCCGGCCCGGATGGACTCGATGATGGCGGGCGTGCCGCCTTCCTCGCGGGCGACCGGGTCGTCGAGGTAACGGTGGCCGACCGGGTCCACGAACGCCACGGTGCCGCCGCCGGGCACGGTCGGCACCTGATTGCGGACCAGCTCGCGGCGCACGATCAGGACGCCCGGAGTCTGCGGCCCGCCGGGGAACTTGTGCGGCGACAAGAAGATCGCGTCCTTGTGGTCATCCCGGTCCGGCCGGGATGCGCAAACGCGGATGGGCACATAGGGCCCCGCGGCGGCGTAGTCCCAGAAGGACAGCGCGCCATGTGCGTGCAGCAGCGCGGCGACCGCGCCGGTGTCGGTGAGGATGCCGGTGACGTTGGAAGCGGCGGAGAAGCTCCCGATCAGCAGCGGCCGCTGCGCGTACTTGACCAGCTGGCCTGCCAGATCGGCCAGGTCGACGTGGCCATCGGAATCCTCGCCGATGACCACGACGTCGGCGATCGACTCGCGCCAGGGCAGCTCGTTGGAGTGATGCTCGTACGGGCCGACGAACACCACGGGCCGCCCGGTCTCGGGGATCTGCCTGCCGAGCTGGTACCGGTCGTCCAGGCCGGCCGGTATCCGCAGCTCCAGGATGCCGATCAGCTTGTTCACCGCCGCCGTCGCGCCCGAGCCGGTGAAGATGACCAGGTCGTCCTGCGTCCCGCTGACCGCGTCGCGAATGATCTGCCGGGCGTCCTCGCGCAGCCGGGTGGTCTGCAAGCCCGTGCCGGAGCTCTCGGTATGCGTGTTGGCGTAACGGGGCAGGACAGCGTCGCGGATGAAGTCCTCGATGAAATCCAGCGACCGGCCCGACGCGGTGTAGTCGGCATAGGTGACGCGCCGCGGCCCGAACGGCCCGTCCATCAGCTCGCCCTCGCCGACAACGCCGCGCCTGACCCGCTCCAGCAGGGGAGATGTCGGCAGATACGACTCAGCCAGGTTATGCCGGTCGGTCACCTCACTCATCGGAGCCTCCTCGCACCACCCTCACTCTATACCCGTGGGGGTATAGAGTGAGCGTGGGTGCATTTCGGGGTTGAGGTAACCGGGGCTGAGAGGAGCAAGCAGATGTCAGGCCAGTCCCGCCCGTCATCCGGCCAGCGTGATGATGACCGCTGCCCCGCCATCCGGCCTGGGCATGCTCTCCCGGCCTGGCGCAGCATCCTGGCCGTGATCGCCCATCCCGATGACGAGACGTTCGGCCTCGGCGCCGTCATCGATGCCATGGCCTCGGCCGGCTCGGCGGTGCACGTCCTTTGCTTCACCCGCGGCGAGGCGTCAACACTCAACGAGCGCGATGCCGATCTGCCGGCGGCAAGGGCAGGGGAACTGCGGCAGGCGAGCGCAGAGCTCGGAGTGGCCGGTGTCACGCTGCTCGACTATCCGGACGCAGGCCTGACAGCTGTCCCACTGCCCGAGCTCGAGGCGCACGTGATCAGCCTGGCCGCTCGCCATCGCGCCGACGGATTGCTGGTCTTCGACGACACCGGCATCACCGGCCACCGCGACCACCAGGCCGCCACCGCCGCAGCCGTCGGCGCGGCCAGGCAGGCAGGCCTGGCCGTGCTGGCCTGGACCCTTCCGGCTGCCATCGCCGGGCAACTGCGTGCCGAGACCGGGGCGGCGTTCGCCGGCGGCCATCCGACGAGGTGGACATCTGCGTGCGCGTCGACCGCGCACGGCAGCGGCGCGCGGCCTTGTTGCACGTGAGCCAGATCTCCCCGACCGCAGTGCTGTGGCGGCGGCTTCAGCTGCAGGGCGACTGCGAGCACCTGCGCTGGATCTGACCTGGCTCCGGTTGTTCCCTGGCCGGGCGCATTTCCTCATCGGCTGATCTCAGGCCAGCAACCGGAATCTTTTCGGCACGGAAGTTGTAAATACCCATGGGGGTATCCACAGAGTAGCTGAGCAAGCATGGAGGCGACATGGCGACGATCGAGCTGACGTCCGAGAACTTCAACCCAGTGGTTGACGGTGGCGGGCTGGTGCTCGTCGATTTCTGGGCAGGATGGTGCGGCCCGTGCCGCATGTTCGCGCCAGTGTTCCAGCAGGCATCTGAGAGGCATCCGGACGCGGTGTTCGGCAAGGTCGACACCGAGGCGCAGGCGGAACTCGCCGCCGGGTTCGGCATTTCGTCGATCCCGACGCTGATGATCATCCGTGACAAGGTGGTGCTCTATGCGCAGCCAGGCGCGCTTCCCGAGCAGGCACTTGAGCAACTGATCGCCAAGGCACGCGAGATCGACATGGACGAGGTCCGCGCGAGCCTGGCGACGTCCGCCGGGTCTGCCGGGCAGTAGCTGCCATTGCGCGGCTCCGGGTCAGGGGACCGGAACGGGCGAGCAATCCTTGATCTGCCCCGGCTGCTCCGGGCCAGCCTCCCGCGGCTGCCCTTCGATGCCGTTGGTCGGCGTGCCCCGGGACCTTCGGCCGTGGCCCCGGCGCGGGCCGGGCGCGGATGGTTGGGTTATGAGCAGGCGGATTGTGGTGCTCGGCGGCGGGACCGGCGGGACGCTGATCGCGAACAGGCTGCGGCGACAGCTCGCCGACGATGACATGATCACGGTCGTCGACCGCGATGGCCAGCACTTGTACCAGCCCGGCCTGCTGTTCGTCCCGTTCGGCCGGGTCCGTGCCGAGAGCATCACGCGCTCGCGGATGCGGCAGCTGCGCTTCGGTGTCGGCTATCACCAGAGCGGCGCCGACCACGTGGACATCGACGCGTGCCGCGTCCATCTCGAGGACGGCTCGGTGCTGCCCTATGACGTGCTGGTCATCGCCACCGGCGCGGCGCTGCTGCCTGGCGAGACCGAGGGACTGGCCGACGCCACGGCGCGGGGGAAGGCCTTCACGTTCTACGACCGGCCGGGCGCGGAGGCGCTACGGGATGCGCTGGCGCACTTTGACGGCGGGCGGATCGCCGTGAATGTCGTCGACATGCCGATCAAGTGCCCGGTCGCCCCGATCGAGTTCAGCTTCCTGGCCGACTGGTACTTCCGTGAGCGCGGGATCCGCGACCGCGTCGAGCTAACGTTCGTCACCCCGCTGGACGGCGCGTTCACCAAGGCTGCCTGCAACCGCGAGCTCGGCGGCATGCTTGATGACAAGCGCATCGAGCTCGTCACCGAGTTCAACACCGGCGAGGTGGACGCCGACGGCGGCCGGCTCATCTCCTTCGATGGCCGCGAGGCCAGCTTCGACCTGGCCGTGACCGTGCCGGTGCACGGCGGCCAGGCCTACGTCGAACGCTCGCCCGGTCTCGGCGATGCGCTTGGCTTCATCCCGGTCGACGAGCGGACCCTGCAAGCCAAGGCCAGCCCGAACATCTTCGCCATCGGCGATGCCGCCGACGTCCGTGCCTCGAAGGCCGGTTCAGTCGCCCACTTCGAAGGCGAGATCCTGACCCGCAACATCATCAGCTTCCTGGGTGGTCAGCCGCTGAGCGCCAGCTTCGATGGCCACACCAACTGCTTCATTGAAAGCGGGTTCGGCAAGGCGCTGCTGATCGACTTCAACTACGACACCGAACCGGTCACGGGGCGGTTCCCCGGCCGCATCGGCCTGCCGCTGCTGCGCGAGTCGCGGCTCAACCACCTCGGCAAGCTCGCGTTCCAGTGGTTCTACTGGCACATGCTCCTGCCCGGACGCGACGTCCCCGGCGTGGGCGCGGCCATGCCGCTGGCAGGCAAGCGGCTCGAGGCGGTTCAGTCCGGCGGCCGCGCGCCCGCCAGCCCGCTCGGCAGTACGAGAGGAAGGGCCTGATCATGCCCACCAAGATCTACGCAGGCACCGAGGTCGCCGTCAACGACCAAGGGTTCTTCGCTGACCCGCAGCAGTGGCGCGAGGACATGGCGCCGGAGATCGCCGCGGAAGCCGGCATCGGCACGCTGACCGAGCCGCATTGGCAGGTCGTCAAGTTCATGCGGCACGAGTACGCAGAGAAGGGCACTGGCCCGAGCGTGCGCGCGCTGAGCAAGACCTCGGGGGTCAGCATCAAGGAGCTGTACGAGCTCTTCCCTAAGGGGCCAGCCAAGCTGGCCGCGAAGATCGCCGGCATCCCCAAGCCGCGCGGCTGCATCTGAACCAGACAGGCGGTGCGTCATGGCCGACAACGGCACAAGCGCCAACGGCAGGATCGAGAAGGTTTCCATCATCGTGTCCAAGGGTTCCCTGGAGGGCATCTACCCGGCCCTGATCATGGCCAACGGCGCCCGCGCTGAGGGCATCGAGGCGAACCTGTTCTTCACCTTCTTCGGCCTCGACGCCATCCACAAGGCCCGGCACGAGCACATCAAGCTCGCCACCGTCGGCAACCCCGGACTGCATCTTGCTACCTGGGCCGGCGGCCTGCCCGGCGTGTCCTCGGTGATGACCCACTACATGGCTCACAAGATGGATGAGCTCGACATACCCTCGATCCCGGAGTTCATCGAGATGATCGCCGACACCGGCGCCGGCCTGTACGGCTGCCAGGCATCGGTTGACCTCTTCGGCCTGACCAAGGACGACTTCATCGACCAGGTCAAGGACATCATCACCGTCGGCGAGTTCTATGACCTCGCCGCCGGCGGCCAGATCATCTTCACCTGATCGCGGTCGTGCGCCCGCTGCAGGAACCAGGTGCAGAGCAGGACAACCGAACCGTTCAGCGGGATCGGGTGCCCGGATGGTTCTCGCGTGCCGGCGGGATCGGTGGGAGGGTGATCAGGTGACGGGGAGCGGCGGCGAGGTGCGGGACGGGGTATCGCTGACCCACCTTGACCAGTCGCTGTTCGACGGGGCCGAAGCGACCAAGCGGGACCTGGTGGACTACCTGGACGCGGTCGCCGGGCTGCTCATCGCGGAGCTGCGGGATCGGCCGCTGTCGGTGGTCCGGGTCCGGCCCGGGCAGGCGCCGTTCATGCAGAAGAACGTGCCCAAGTACACCCCGCCGTGGGTTCCGACGGTGTCGCTGTGGGCCGAGAGTTCCCGGCGCGAGGTGGCCTACGCGCTGTGCAACGACCGCCGGA
>CAWJGC010000003.1:0-306430 GCA_963842355.1 uncultured Actinomycetota bacterium
GCTTGGCCGTCAGCTGGATCCAGCAGCTCGAAATCCCTCGCCTCGGCCCGCGACGCCCGGTCCCACTTCACGTCGACGGCGTCCAGGAACCGCCACCACCGCAGCAGGTCGACCGAGTACGACCTCAGCGTCGATTCCGACTTCCCCGACGCCAGCAGGTCCCGCAGGAAAACCGACACCGGCTCCACGATCTCGCCGCCGGGCCCGATCACCCGGTACGGCTCATGGGCATCGCCGGTGGTCATGAGACGCCCGCCCGAGACACCACGAGCCGCGCCAGATCGCGTCCCTGTTCCTCGCCTGATCCGATCACGCGGACAAGTTAGCGTCAATGGCCGAAAACTCGCCATGAACTGCCGGAATATCGTAGTTAGTTCAGTTAACGGGGCGTTGGCGTGCTGGCACCGCCTGATCAGGGGCAGCCCGCAGTAGCCGTTGGGAGGGCTTGCGCTGCCGGCTGAGCCGTTGCTTGGCCCAGGCGGCCTCGGCAAGCGGCCCGTCCGGGTCCAGCACGACGGTGTCGCCGTGGATATCGACCTTGCGGGACCGTTCCCAGTGCCGCCGGATGGTCGCGTCGGACAGCGCGCGTAATGCGCGGTCATTGGTTAGTCATGGTCGAGGATGCGGCGGACGAACTCCTGTGGCACGTCCCGGTTGATCAGCCGGGTGCCCAGCGTGTGTCTTCCACTGGTGGGGGGTGAATGGACGAGCCGTCCGTGTTCGTCGCGGATGTCGCAGCGTTCCAGCCAGCGGGAAAGCGCGTCGCGGAAGGTGTTCGGGCGATCGGCTGGTGCCGCCGAGGTCCATGTTCGGCCGGGGCAGCAGCACCGGGCGCGTCGGGCCAGCGCTGCAGCGCCCGCTGCCGCTGGCTGCTGATTTCGGCCTGCAGCTCGTCGTCGATCGGCACAAGCGCCTCCGCTCATCTTGTGGTTGGATAGCGCAGGTAGGGAGCGCCGTCGCGATCGGTGACCACGCAGGCGAAGGGGAGTCGAGTCCGTCGGAGATCCGCAGCCGCAGCGCATCAGGATCAGCGTGATCAGCCGGTAGGCGGGTTGTCCGACGGTCAAGGTTGCCGGGCTGCTCAAGCTGGGCCATGACATGATCGGCCAGCGCCCGGGGCAGCTGCTCGGGCTGCCGGGGGTAGTCCTCGGGATAGAACACCGCGCCGCCGGGAAGGGCGGGATCCCAGCCGTGCTGTCGGATCGCGCGGAGGAAGACGTTGAGCGCGCTGATGTGCCGCGTGTGCTCCTTCCTCCCGCCGAGTTCCTGGTGCAGATCGGCGAGGTAGCGTTCCAGCAGCGGCCGGTCCACGCGGGCGAGGCTGTCCGGCGGCGACGCCCGGGGAGGCAAGGAAGGCGGAGAACCGCTGGATCACGCGGACCGCCGAGTCGGTGTCGCTGATGCTCACCCCGGTGCTCAGCCGCCACCGGATCCAGCGTTTGGCCAGGTCCCTCAGCCACGGCTGGCTGATCTTCCCGAAGTCCAGGATGGTTCCGCGTTCGGTGATGCCCAGGTTCCGCGGCCGCCACCGGTCCCGGGGGTATTCCAGGTCCCAGCCGCTGCCGAACGCCAGTTGCTCGATGCGGCGGTACGCGTCGAGGGTGAACGCGCGCAGTCCCGCCGGGGCCTGGCCGGGGCGCGGGCTGAGGCGGGCCCAGTAGTCCTCGGGGTGGTCCAGCAGGGAGGCCACGCCGGTCGCGGCCAGGTCCCGGGCGAACCGGTGCACCCTCACCGGCACGAGCTGTGATCTGGCCTCGTCCCGCCGGCACTGCAGCACGTATTGCACTTCCAGGCGCAGCCGGCCGGGCAGGCATCGCAGGTCGATGTATTCGTGCCCGGGGCCAGGGTCGCCGCACGTGACGATGAACTCCTCGACGGCCGCCCGGCCGCCCCGGTGCCAGCGTTTGTGGTGGCTGTGGCAGAACACCGAGGTCGGCTTGGCCCACAAGGCGCAGTAGGAGACCCGGCAGGTAGCTGGGGCCGGAGATGGCGGTGACGCCGTCGTCTGCCAGGAGGCCAGATCCGGGCGCCCGGCGCGGGTCCACCGCTGGAAGTGCTGGTAACACAGGCCGTGTCCGGCCAGCGCGTAACCGCAGCCGGTGATCCGGCAGCCCGGCAGCGGGCTGTGCCCGGTCCAGCCGGGGCTGGTGGTGGCCGCGAATACCGCCGGATCGGGTTTGCCTGCCATCATCCAGCGGTGGCTATGGCTCCAGCACATCTGCCGGCACGGGGCAGGCCGGCCACACTCTGGGACCGCACAGGGTGGCCCGCCGAACACCAGATCCCTGGGATCGAACACCAGCACCTCGCGGCGGAACTCCGGCCGGATGACTGCCAGCAGCTTCTCCAGCAGCCCCGCCGGCCGCCCGGCCTGGCTGATGGTCCCGGAGGCGGCCGTCACAGCGTCACCTGCGTGCCGGCGAACCAGCCCGCCGCCTCCAGCGCGGCACGGGCATCCTCAGCGGTCAGATGCCCGTAGACGGCCAGCGTGGTGGTGATCGAGGAGTGGCCAAGCAGCTTGGATACCACCTCGATCGGCACCCCATCCCGCAGCGCCCTGGTGGCATAGGCGTGCCGGCACCAGTGCGGGTCGAAGCCGACCCCGGTCCGCTGCCGCAGCCGCAGCACCAGGTCATAGACGCCGGCATACGTCCACGCCTGCCCGCGCGGGCGGGCAAACAAGTTAACGAAGACATAGTCGCTGTCCAGATCGCCGTACTCAGTGAACAAGTAGTCCCCATACAGCCGGATCACCTGGTCGCTGACCGGGACCGTGCGCTGCTGCCCGGACTTCGACCGCGCGCCGTTGTCGTTGATCCGCGGGACGACCGCCACCGTGCGCTCGGCGGCCATGATGTCCTCATGGCGCAGGCCCAGCGCCTCGCCGACCCGCAGGCCGCAGTCCCACAGCAGGGCAAACAGCAGCCGGTCCCGCAGATGCCCGCACGCGTCGAGGATCGCCTGGATCTCCCCGGCGGTGACCACCCGCGGCAGCTTCACCGGCGCCTTCAGCGCGATGACCCGGCGGGCCTGCGGCTTGCTCTTGCTGATGTGATGCAAGAACGGCTTCCAGCCGCCGCGGCGCCCGCCGGCCTGCCAGGCCGTCAGCAGCCCGGCCACGTCCACCCCGCGCCGCGCGTGGAAACCGTAAAACGCCGCCAGCGCCGCCAGCTTCCGGTTCACCGTCGCCGCGCTCACATGCGCCTGGACCGACGGCAGCACCGCCACGCCGCCATCACGGCCGCCCGGCGGCAACGCCAGCCAGGCCACGAACTCGCCCAGGTCATCAAGCCGCACCGCCCGCCAGTCCAGGCCCCGGGCGGCGACGAACACCCAGAAGTCCTTCAGATCATGGGCATAGGCCTTGACCGTGTTCGGCGACCTGCCGACGTTGCTCAGGTACGCCAGCCACGACTCCACCGCGGCGACCGGCACGCCGTCGTCACCCAAGACGGTCCACGACCCCACCCGGGAGCCGGGCACCACGACCCGATGCACCTGCATGCTTCCTCCACTTCACCCACGTACTGGACGAAGCAGCAGATAACCATGTCAACCACAGTGAGCAAAGCAACCAGAAGAGCCAGTGTTAGACATCAAGGACAGTACAGATGGTGCCTCAGATAACCGTGGCCGTGCCCGTCTTTTCCTGGCCCGTCTCATCCAGCGCCCCGATCACCAGGCCGCCCTTCCGGCCGCCGCGCCGCGCCGCTTCATCCAGCCCGGCGACCGCGAACCGGCGGACCACGCCCATCGCCGCGAACGTGTCCCACACCGCCCGGTTGAGCAGCCGCTGCGTCCGGTCCGGCGCCCGGTCCCCGGCATGCTCGGCGATCGTCCAGCCATTGCGCTTCGGCAGCCCGCTGACCAGCGCACCGACATACTTGCCCGCCTGCAGCCACGGCTCGGTCCGGGCGAAACACGGCCCCAGCGCAACCAGCAGCTCCCGGCGCTTCCGCGCGCCCAGGCGCGCCCCTATCCTGGCAGCCGCAGCCGCCTCCGATTTTGCTGTCCTCACAAACTGCATGATCGCGAGGCGGCTGCCCCGCACCCCAACCCGGGACCAGCTCCAGCCAGTCCGGAACTATCCCCAGCTCAAGGCCCTAATGGCTGCTGCCCTACTAGTAGACCGTCGCTGCTTATTCTTGCCTTAGAGTTGGGTAGAGGTGGCGGAGCTTGATGCGTGCGTCGCCGGTGGTGAACTGCCAGTCGACTTGACGCTGGTCGGTGTTGACCTGGTTCTGCCAGGCAGCGAGCTCACTGTTCAAGAGTTCGATGTCGCCTAGTAAGGCAGCCGCACTTGGCACCGTGAGCTGGGCGAAGGGGCCCCGGCGTGGTTGATGTGGCCTTGTTACCGGATGGGCCGATGTGAGCGCAGCCGCCTCGTGATCATGCCTGTGTGACGAGTACAAAATCAGAGGCGGCCGCTGCCGTCAGGATAGGCGCCGGGCTGGCGCTGCGGAAACGGGATGAGCTGCTGGGGCTGCTGCGGCCGTGTTTCGCCCGGACACAGCCATGGCTGCAGGCGGGCAAGTATGTGTCGGCGCTGGTCAGCGAGTTGCCCCGGGTGAACGGGTGGAGCATCGCCCGGCATGGCCGGGACCGGACGCCGGACCGGACACAGCGGCTGTTGAACCACGCGAGCTGGGACACGTCCGCCGCGATGAGCGTGGTGCGCCGGTTCGCGGTGACGGGCCTGGACGCGGCGGCGCGGCGCGGGCGGCGGGGCGGGATGGTGATCGGCGCGATCGACGAGACCGGGCAGGAAAAGCCGGCGAGGCCACCGCGGGAGTGAAACGCCAGTACCTGGGGTGCGCGGGCCGGGTGGCCAACGGGATCAACACCGTGCACCTGTCGTATGTGCGGGACAAGACCGGGCACGCGCTGGTCGGCGCCCGGCAGTGGATCCCCCGCGAGCACATCGCCGACCCGGTGAAGTCCCTGCTCATGGGCCTGCCGCCGGACCTTGAGTTCCGTACCAAGGGACAGCTGGCCATCGACATCTGCGCGGCGGCGTACGCCGACGGCATCGGCTTCGATTTCGCCTGCGGGGACGAGGTGTACGGCAGCTGCACGCAGCTGCGCGAGTTCTTCGAGACCCGCGGCCAGGCGTACGTGCTGCGGGTGCCGTCGAACTTCACCCTCACCCTGGCCGCGGGCACGAAGCTGACCTGCGCGGAAGCAGTCACGGCGCTGCTGAGGCACAAGCGGCGCTGGGAGGTCCGCTCCGCCGGCCACGGCTCCAAGGGCCAGCGCTGGTATGCCTGGGCCTGGATCGCCACCGCCTCCCCGCGCCATCACCTGCTGGTCCGCCGCCACCTCAAGGCCGGGGACCTGGCCTTCTGCTACTGCTGGGTGCCCGACGGGCAGGTCCTGACCAAGGCCCGGCTGATCCGCGCCGCCGGGCTGAGATGGCCGGTCGAAGAAGATTTCGAGTTCAGCAAGGACTGCTTCGGGCTCGACCAGTGCCAGGCCCGGCTCTACACCGCGATCGCCCGCCACACCGTGCTGGTCATGGCCGCCCTGGCCATCTGCGCCATCACCGCCGCCCTGGTCAAGGACCGCACCGACACCCAGGCACCGCCCCCGGTCAGGCCCGGTCAGCCGCCGCCCGCCGAGCCCGGCATGATCCCGCTGACCATCCCGGAGATCAAGCGACTGCTCGCCGCCTTCACCACCCGGCCCCTGCCCCGATGGCTTGTCATCCACTGGGACGCATGGACCCGCCGCCACCAGGCCCGCTCACGATGGTTCCACAAACGCGCCAGACTCGCCCGCGACACTGCGATTGCCCTGGTCAACTAGCGAAATGCGGCTGCCTTACTAGCCTCCGGTCGAGGCACTGCCGGGTCAGGGCGGAGAGTTCGATCTCGGCGATGTTGAGCCAGGATCCGTGCCTGGGCGTGTGGTGGATCTCCAGGCGCTGGGCCAGGGCATGCGCCTGCTGGGGTTCAAACGCCTCGTACAGCGACCCGGGGCCGTGGGTGTTGAGGTTGTCCATCACCAGCACGACCTTCTCCGCGCCGGGGTAGTCCAGGCTCAGCAGGTGCTCGACCTGATGTGCCCAGTCGGCCTTGGTGCGCTGCGGCCGGGCCTGGACGCGGCGCCATCCCCTCAGGGGCTCGACCCAGCAGAAGATCGAGCAGGTGCCGTGGCGGACGTACTCGCTGTCCTCCCGGTGGTCCCGTCCGGGCCTGGCCGGGACCGGCTCCCGGACGTGGCCGAGCAGCTGGTACGGCTTCTCATCCATGCACACCACCGGGCGCGCCGGGTCATAGGGGCGGTGGTAGACCGTGAGCACATCCTCCATCCGCGCCGCGAACTCCGCGTTCGCTCTGGGCGGGATGGTCCAGCACTTCTTCAGGTGAGGGCGAAGTTCTGTTTTTTTAACACCCGTCCGATCGTGGAGTGATCCATGTCCGGGATGTCCTCAGTCAGCGCGACATGCTTCTCCAGCAGCCGCAGCGACCACCGTGCATGCCCGGCCGGCGGGGCCGAGCACGCCAGCGCGATCAGCCTGGCCTCGACCTCGCCGGTCACCTGCGAGGGCACCGGCGGGAACTCGCGCCTCTTCCGCTCGACCGTGGCCCGCACATCGCCACCGGTCTCGGCGAACCGTTTGGAGACCAGCCGCACCGTCTCACACGAGACCCCGGCCTGCTCAGCTATCACCACCCGGTCCTCGACCGCGCCCACCGCAGTGTCGAGCGCAAGCAGCAACCGTGCCCGGCGGATCACCGACGCGGGATGCACCCCGGTCCGGGTCACCCGCTCCAGCGCCTCTCGATCCTCCGCGGCCAACGTGACCGGATACTTCTTCTGCGACGGCATGACAACGTCCTGTCTGGCAGAGGGGGAAGGAAGATCTGCCAGATCCCAGACTGCACCACCAAAGCAAGAACTAGCTGCGACACACTACTAGAACTCGCAAAGCACCCTTCTTGGCAACAGGGTCCGCGGGCGTTGAGGCATCACCGGGCCGATGAGGGCCGGCGAGGGCCGCGTCCCATACCATTCACCAGCTGACGCCGAGGGTGCTGCAGAACGCCGGGTCCGGGAAGGTGGTCGTCGAAGACCTCCCTACAGGCCGACCACATTCCGTAGTGGCCGTCATTGGGCACTGGCCGCCAGCGGACAGTTTCAGATGGCCACCGACATTGGAAGCCCCTCGCCGGGCGAAGCAGCGGCTGACGCCATGATCCTCCGATGCCCGCACCCCCATCCGCGGACTATTCGGACAGGAGATGAGAAGGGGCCCTTGGAGACAGACGGCGCCTAATCGGCAGGGATCTGTTGCCGCGCGAGCGCTTGAGCGTTACCTAGGTGTTCACCGTCTGTAGCGGCCTCAGCTGATTTGGACATCGAGGACGACGGAAGCCTAGGAAGCGATGGCGACGGCTGCCACGATGCCTAGTAGTGTGTCGCAGCTAGTTCTTGCTTTGGTGGTGCAGTCTGGGATCTGGCAGATCTTCCTTCCCCCTCTGCCAGACAGGACGTTGTCATGCCGTCGCAGAAGAAGTATCCGGTCACGTTGGCCGCGGAGGATCGAGAGGCGCTGGAGCGGGTGACCCGGACCGGGGTGCATCCCGCGTCGGTGATCCGCCGGGCACGGTTGCTGCTTGCGCTCGACACTGCGGTGGGCGCGGTCGAGGACCGGGTGGTGATAGCTGAGCAGGCCGGGGTCTCGTGTGAGACGGTGCGGCTGGTCTCCAAACGGTTCGCCGAGACCGGTGGCGATGTGCGGGCCACGGTCGAGCGGAAGAGGCGCGAGTTCCCGCCGGTGCCCTCGCAGGTGACCGGCGAGGTCGAGGCCAGGCTGATCGCGCTGGCGTGCTCGGCCCCGCCGGCCGGGCATGCACGGTGGTCGCTGCGGCTGCTGGAGAAGCATGTCGCGCTGACTGAGGACATCCCGGACATGGATCACTCCACGATCGGACGGGTGTTAAAAAAACAGAACTTCGCCCTCACCTGAAGAAGTGCTGGACCATCCCGCCCAGAGCGAACGCGGAGTTCGCGGCGCGGATGGAGGATGTGCTCACGGTCTACCACCGCCCCTATGACCCGGCGCGCCCGGTGGTGTGCATGGATGAGAAGCCGTACCAGCTGCTCGGCCACGTCCGGGAGCCGGTCCCGGCCAGGCCCGGACGGGACCACCGGGAGGACAGCGAGTACGTCCGCCACGGCACCTGCTCGATCTTCTGCTGGGTCGAGCCCCTGAGGGGATGGCGCCGCGTCCAGGCCCGGCCGCAGCGCACCAAGGCCGACTGGGCACATCAGGTCGAGCACCTGCTGAGCCTGGACTACCCCGGCGCGGAGAAGGTCGTGCTGGTGATGGACAACCTCAACACCCACGGCCCCGGGTCGCTGTACGAGGCGTTTGAACCCCAGCAGGCGCATGCCCTGGCCCAGCGCCTGGAGATCCACCACACGCCCAGGCACGGATCCTGGCTCAACATCGCCGAGATCGAACTCTCCGCCCTGACCCGGCAGTGCCTCGACCGGAGGCTAGGCGACATCGAACTCTTGAACAGTGAGCTCGCTGCCTGGCAGAACCAGGTCAACACCGACCAGCGTCAAGTCGACTGGCAGTTCACCACCGGCGACGCACGCATCAAGCTCCGCCACCTCTACCCAACTCTAAGGCAAGAATAAGCAGCGACGGTCTACTAGCCTGCATCTTTCGTGATCTTGGCTGGGTGGCCTGAGGCCTGCGGTTTGCGGCCTTTTTCAGTGACCGTTCAGCTTAGTGGCCCGGCTGTCGCGCCGGGTGGGCGGGGTTCCACGGGCCCCGTGGGTGTCCTTCCTGGTCGCAGGGATGGTTTCCGGCTGGTCGGGCGGCCACGCGCGGGCAGGGATCGTGAGGATGGCATCTTGGACGTCGTCGGTGATGCTGAACCCGACGGAGTAGGCCAGGCGCCGTCCCGGCTTGGTGAGCCAGGCCAGGAAGTCATGGGTGCCGCCCCCGGAATCCGCGCGGATCAGCACCCCGCGCCGCAGGTGGCGGGGCAGTTGCGCCAGGGCCAGCCGGGTGGCCTCGATGTGATCGGCTGCGGTGTTCGAGCCGGCGTTCCCGGCGCGCAGCAGGACCGCCAGCGGCTCACCCGAGCCTTCCGGGCCGTGAACAGCGAAAACGGCCAGCGGGTAGTGGCCGTAGGTTTTCTTCCACGTCGGCGTGGCCCGTTCCTTGTCCAACCCGCACAGGTTCGCGTCAAGGTGTGCAAGGCGGCGCCTGCAGCGCACGGGTTGGCTGGCGGCCGATGCCGGGGGTGCGTTCGAGGCGGTCGCTGTCGACGTTGCCGGCGAGGTAGCGGACCAGCCCGGCGTCGCACATGCCGAGAGCTGTGGCGGCCAGCTTGGGATCCAGGTCGGTGACGAGCTGGGAGACGCGGGTCTGGCGGCAGAGGGCCGGGGTGGTGCCCGCACGCCGGAGGACCCTGGTGAGGTAGCTCTGGTGCGCGGGGCTGTCGCCGGTGCGGGTGGCCATGGTGACAATCACATGCGGGTTGAGCGTGCGCAGGGCCTCGCGGTGGCGCAGGCAGTCCCCGAGTGCCGCCCAGCTGACCGGGTCCAGGGGCGCCGGGAATGGCCGGCCGGCGAGGCTCAGTGTCCGCTGCGCATGGTTCGCGTCGCCGATGGTCAGGCCGCGGATCTGGGCGTTGGAAGCGGCGTGCAGCAACGCGAGCAGGCCGGTGAGTCGCTCGTGCGGGTGAGCGGTGCCGCCTGTCCATCGCCGGAACAGCGCCCGCTGGGCGGCGGCGTCAAGGACGGTGCCGGTGAAGGCCGGCTGGCTGCCCAGCCGGAGCGCCGTGGCCGGGTCGACGAGGATGAGCTTGCGGTGTTTCGCCCAGCCGAAGAAGCCGCGCAGCACGTAGGTCCTCTGGTGGCGGTTGCCGGGGCTGTGGCCGAGGAATCCTTCGAGGTCGGCGGTGGTCACCTGGGACCAGCCGGTCACCGGCCCGGCGGAAGTGAGGTGGACGGCCAGGTCCCGGAGGATCCTGAGCCTGGTCTCCAGGGTGATGTCGCTGAGCGGGTGCCGTCCGCCCCGCCGGGCTCGTTCCTGTTCTGCGAGCTGGCTGCGGTTGAAGGCCGCGACAGCGGCGGCCAGGCAGTCTGGAACGGCGTCGAGATGACGGCGCCGCCGTGCCGCGGCGCGGCGCTGTTTGTCGTCTCCGGGCAGTGTCAGGCCGCGGCTGGTGAAGAATGCGCGCAGGGCCCGCCCGGCTGTGCCGGTGGCCGGCGCGCAGCGGTCCAGGAGCTGCTGCGGGCTGGCATCAGGGTCGGCGCCGACCAGCCGTCCGGCCTCACGCAGGATGACGATCGCGCCGCTGGGGTGGTGGCGCGCGACGGCGAAGGCGGTGAGGTCGTCCCACCAGGCCGGGACCGGGTGCAGCCGCCGGCCATCGCGGCGGAGTAACGGAAGGGCCGGTCCGGGTCGGCGAGGCTGCACCGGTTGCACAGGCCCTGCCGGGCATTGCGCCGCTGCTCGCCGCAGCGGGCGCAGGCGATCGTCTTGGCTGGCCTGCCCGGCACGGTGCCACGTCCGCAGATAACGCAGACGCCAGATTCCCCGAGGTGCCGAAGCTGGTCACAGTCCGGGCAGCGGCGTTTCAGCGCGGCGCGGGTGACCCTGCGATGACAGACGTGGCAGCGGACCCGGTCACCGAACTTGACCGGTGCCGGGCAGTCGAGGCAGGTCCGGTATCCGGTCACAGCGGCGGCATGGAACGACCCCGGGCGGCTTTCGGTTCTGGCCTGGCGCTCGCCGGCCTGACGGCGGGTGCCACCGGCGTGGTGTCCACGTCGAACAAGTCGTTGGGAGTGCACTCCAGAGCGGTGCACAAGGCCAGCAGCGTGTCCAGCTTCACCTGCGCCGGCTGCCTTGTGAGCAGCGCGGACACCGACGCTGACGACAGCTGCAGCCCGGACCGCTCGGCCAGCAGGCGGCGCAGCTGCGCGCCGGTCCACACTTCCCGGTGCGCCGCGGCCAGCCGCAGCCGCCATCTAATCTCCATCACCGTCTCCTTCCAGGCCCGCCAGCGTGCCAGAGACCGCGCGGCGATAGGCGTCCTCGATGAACGTCGCCGACGGTGAAACGGCACAGTTGGTTACTTGGAATTGCTGAGCATCTGCTGAATGCGACCTAGTCCGGCGGCACGCTCATAGCTCCGGTTGGCGCAAGCATGCCGCAGCGTATGCAGCTGACCTCAGCCGAGCGCGCTCGTT
This sequence comes from uncultured Actinomycetota bacterium, assembly GCA_963842355.1. Lineage (GTDB taxonomy): Bacteria > Actinomycetota > Actinomycetes > Streptosporangiales > Streptosporangiaceae > JASHPR01. The sequence goes on from CAWJGC010000003.1 coordinate 11,224, forward strand.
GCCGTGTCAGTACCGGATGCGGCTTGTTCCAGGCCGAGCAGGCAGGCCAGCCGTTTACGGATCGTGCCCGTCTGCATAAGTTCGTCGTTTTCGTCGCAGAACGGCACCAGGCCGTCGACGAGCCTTGGACGGATTACCTCCAGTTACGACTGCAATATCAGGTCCAGGCCATCGAGCATCGGCACGTACTTCGTGCGCGGGCCTTACGTGAGGGCCCTCTTGCCGAAGCGTACATATAGCTTGCAGAACGGGCCAATGCTGAAATGTACGTCAGTTAGTTTTATCGAGGCAGATTTCTCCACGCGTAATCCGGCGAGATACAACGTCCGGTAAGATGTTTAGTCACGTCCGGCGGCAGTGTACATGCGGGCACCGGCTATCCGCTCCTTGAGGAAATCGAAGAACTCCTCCATCCGCTGCGGGTCCGGCGGCGGGTTCACCGACGGGGAGTCCGAGCCGACGTGCCGGGCCGCGTTGAACTCATCAACCGGGTTGACCAGCCGGACCCCGAACGCCGCCTCGATCTCGCTCGCCTTGCGCGCAACAAGGAACGCGTGGAAGCCCTTGAACGCCTGCACGTAACCCCGCCGGGTCGAGGCGCCCAGCCCCTGCGCGCACAGCCCCGCGACCACCCGGTCCACATCTTCACGGGTCACGTCCCAGGCCTGCCGGCCGCACGCAGCCAGGAACCGTTCCAGGACCCCGGCCCTGTTGTCCATCGAGGTCCGGCTGAACCCGCGGGCAACCTGCGACGCCTCGAACGCCAGCAGGCAGCCATCCTGGAACGTGACCGGATCAGCGGCAGGCCCGCCGGGTGCGACGCCTGGCACACCACCCGGCACCAGCCGAAGTCCGTCTCCCACCACGGGGCACCTTCTTCCGGCCTTGTGAATTAAGGTGTCACCTTACAGATAAGTGCGTGACCTTGAGGACCGCGACACGCCGGAACGAGGTAACGGACCAGCTAGCAGGCGGTCTGCCGGTCAGGAACGTGTGCCAAGTGCAGATGAACAGGAGGTCACGATGGTCGCGTCCAGGTCGACCGTGACCAGTCCGCCGCCGGCGCTGGACGCAGCATCGCCGGCCAGTTCCCAGGCCCGCTGCCGGGCGGCGGCCCGCGCGACCGGATGGCCTTCAGCGCCCGGGGCCCGTCCGCGGCCAGGCGGGTAACCAGCCGGGAGACCACGGGATCGGAGGACGGCGGGCCCGAAGAGCTCTGGCTGCGCCCGCAGCATCGCCACATCTGCCAGGCAGTCCCCGCCCAGCGCCACGGCCACCGCCAGGTCGGTGATGATCTTTCCCGGGCTGTGCATGGCCGTGGCTGGCGCCACCGTTCCAGCGCTGCGTCCAGGCCATGATCCAGGCCTGTTGCCCGCAGCGTCTGGGCCAGGAGAAGGCCGCCGCCCTGGGAGACGATTCCGGCGCCGTCAGCGGACACCATGATCTTCGACCTGCGGGCGGTAGGCTGCATGCGGAAAGTGCCTTTCGAACTGGTGCGGACAGGTCTCTCGACAAGCCCTATTCTTCCAGGCCAAAGGCACTTTTCGTGTCTAAACGATCAAGCTCGGGCCATTGCCAGGCGAAAGCCCGAGGCTAGAGCAGGCTATGCCAGCAGGCTTCGGCCGTAGTAGTCGCTGGAGTTGACGACACCGGGCAGCGCGAAGAAGTAGCCGCCGCCGAACGGGCTGATGTAGTCGACCAGCGGCTCACCGATGAGCCGGGTCTGCACGGTCTCGAACTGGCGCTTGATGTCCTGCTGGTAGCACGTGAAGATGAGCCCCATGTCAAGGTCGCCCACTGCGTCGATGCCCCGGTCGTAGTTGTAGCGCACGGCGCAGGATCCGACTGGATGCGGTCTGCGGGGTCCGCGGGTTGGCCAGCCGGATGTGCGCGTCGAGCGGGATGACCGCTCCGTCCGGGTCGTCGGCGTAGTCGGGGATGGAGAACTCGCTGTTGCCGTCCAGCGGGGCGCCGTTGTCCCGGCGGCGGCCGAACATGTTCTGCTGCTCGGTGATGCGAAACGCGGTCCCAGAACTCGACGAACATCCTGATCAGCCGGATGACCTGGTAGCTGCCGGCCGCGGTCCACGATGGCTGCCCCGGCGCGCCCGGCTGGACCCAGACCAGGCTGGCCATCTGGGCGGCGTCGCCGACGTCGGGGTTGGCGATCCCGTCCTTGAATCCCATCAGGTTGCGCGGCGTGGTGCCGGCCGGGCGTGGCGGGCTGGCGAAGCCGTCGATGCGCCAGCGCACCTGCATGCGCCCGCGCGTGTGCCTGGTGATATCGCGCAGCGCGTGCAGCGACCGTGTCGGTGCTGCCCGCGGAGAGCTGCAGGCTGAGGTCGCCGCCGCACTGGGCCGGGTCGAGATCGTCGTTGGGGAACGGTTCCATCGCCTCAGGTGCGCAGGCTTCCGGTCCGCCAGGCCGAAGCGGTCGTCGAACAGCGAGGCGCCGACTCCGACGGTGACCGTCAGGCCGTCCGGAACCACGACCGGGTCCGAGCACGCCGGAATCGGAGGGCGGCCCGGTGATGCCCACCGGGGCGGTGTGCCGCCGACGGCGAGGAAACGGGCGCGGTTGGTCAGCGTCCGGAACAGGTCTGTCAGCTCCCCGCGGCCTTCGGCGGTGATGTTGAACGACAAGACCGCGATCTGCCGCTGCGGCTGGGGCAGGATGCCCGCCTGGTGCAAACCATGGAACGGCACCGCGGGAAGCCGCACCTGCGCATCGCCCGGCCCGGCTACGGCCGCAGCGGCTGGGCGGGACGGCGCGCCGGCCGCATAGCCCGCGGCCACGCTGCCCGCCACACCGCAGCCGCACCAGCGCCTAGCGCCCCGCGCAGGAAGGACCGCCGCCCGGGTCGTGCAGGCGGGTCGGACCGTGCGGACGGGGCGGACGGGGCGTCTGCGGGCTGCGCTGGCGCACTCACGGAATGAGCCTCTCAGCTTCGAATATGACCGGGAGCTGAGCGAGCAACTCCAGCGTCTGCCCGGCGGCCGCGTCGATCATTTCCCGCTGACCGGCGGTGAGCGCGGCGGCCGGAGTCCAGCCACGGCTCGTCTTCGCCGCGTCGATGAGGCGCTGCAGCCGGTTCAGCCAGCTGTCGAGGGCGGGCAGGTTGGGATACCGGCTGACCAGCAGCGGGTGCAGCATCTTCAGCTGCGCGCGGGTGGCGTCGATGCTGGCTGCGGCCGCGGCGAGCGTCGTCCCGCTGCCGAAGTCGGCTGCCCGCTGATCTGGAACCGCATCGCGTTCTCCAGGATCTCGTGGGTACGCAGGGCAAGATCGCTCAGAGCCTGAGGCGGGGGGAGTTGCATGCCCGGATAGGCCGTAGCCAGCGACTTCACGTCGAGGTCCAGCCGTTCGGCGGGCCCGGTCAACTCGGCCGCCGACTGACCGTGCCACAGCCCGTACTCGAGCCGGTAGAAGCCGGTAAAGCCCGGATCGTGAACACCGCCGGGCAGCCCGAACGGGAATCCGTCGATCTCGTCGTCGTAAGGCCCGAACATCCCGTAGGCGCTGCCCAGTTGCTCCTACATCAAGTGGGCGGCCAGCCACTGGCTCCGGGCCGCCGGCAGGTCACCGGTGCTGATCTTCACCGCAAGGACGGCGGCCTGCCGCTCCAGGGCGGCCAGGCCGCTGGCGATATAGGTACGGGACCCGTCAGTCACTGCGATCATCTCGCTGTAGGTGACCGGGATAATCCCGACGCCGCCGTGAACGTGCCCAGGTATCTGGAACGTGCGGCCGATCCGGCCGGCGTAGTTATTGCCCGAGCATTCGAAAGCGTACGCGCCGGACCCGAAGTCGACCTGCATCGGCTGAGTCGTGCCTGGCCCTAGACCCTCCACCCGAGCGTAGACCGCGCCCGTGTCAGAGCCGATGAGCGCAACCTCGAGCGCCCCGGTCCAGGCATTATGGATCTGCAGAGTCTGCATTCCGGCCGCCGGATGTCGCCAGCCTGTGCCGCATGCCGTGGCCGAGACGGTTATCACGTTCCCGGCCGAGGCGGCGGCGTCCGGTGCGGCGGAGCTTCCCGAGCATCCGGACAGCAGGCCCGCCGCCAGCAAGGTGGCTGCCGATCTCGCGGCCAGGAACCGCATCGGGTGCCCGGTCAGCGGCCGTGCCTGAGGGCCACGATCTCCCCGGTAGCCCGGTACAGGTCCCTGGCCCCGGAGGCAAGCGTCGATGCCGACGCGTGGAGCAAGGCCTGATTCTCGGTCGTCACGATGTACTCGTCCCCGTCGGGATTCTGGGAAATGGCCGCCCGGCATTCCCCGGCGCCCTTCGCCAGCTCTCTCAGTGCCGTCGCGTACACCGCCTGCATGGCCGCATCCGGGATCGGCGGGCCTGCCTGCGCGGTCGCCACGCTGGTGGCGAGCTTCGAGCACGCCACCTTCAGCTCGACGTACTGCCGCAGGCCGGATGCCTGCGACACGCCGCCGACCTGACTGGATACGGTGTCGAGCGCGACGCCCCCGCTCCCGGTATCCCACGCCTTGGCCTGGGCCTGCAGGCCCTGCGGCAAGGGCACGGCATCGGTGCGGGGCGCGGTGATCGCGACAACCTTGGCCGGTACGTGGAACTTAGGAACGGGCTCAGTCGAGTCAGGATTGGGACTGGCGGTGCTGAGCGCCTCCGGGCGCAAGGAAGCCGGATGAGACCCTCCAGCAGCGAGGAGATGCGCCACGGCGAACGACAAGCCCACGACGGCCAGCAGGCACGGCACGATCACCAGCCACGCAGCCCTCGTGCGCCAGGCGGGCTTGACCAGCCACGCGGGCTTGACCAGCCAACCGGGTTTCTTCAGCCAGCCCGGCCTACGCGATTTCGAAGCATGCTGCGCTCGCCGCGGCTCACCGTGCTTCGGCCGCTCATGCTGCTCGTCTGGGCTAGCCATCGCATCCTCCCCGTGACCTCGCATGTTCGACGCCTGACGAAGCGGTGCGGTGTACGCGTTTTCGGGCGGACTGCCGATTCGCCCAACTTGACGCATCCCGGCGTCAACCGACTGATCCTATGAAGCGTCTTGATATCACGCTTCGGACGACCACACGGGGACAGCGGGGGGAAATGTGGGCGTGCCAGTTCAGACTGACGTCGCGGACCGCTACGTCAGCCCGGGGGGAAAGATGGGCTCGGAAAAGCCTGCACTGTGGATGCGGTCCTATCTGCATCGTGCGATGCTCGCCGACGGCGCCTGCGCCTTCGTGGCGGGCTTACTAGCCCTCGTAATTCGCTTCGACGGCGGCAGCGCTGCGCTGAGGCTCTACCTCGCGTTCAGCTTGAGCCTGCCCGTCTTCTGGCTGGCCTCGGTGGCGCTCGCGCGGGGGTATGACGCGCGGTTCGTCGGCGGCGGATCAGAGGAATTCCGCCGGGTCCTCAACGCGGCGGTGGCTCTGACGGCCGGCGTCGCCGTCGTCTCCTATGCGGCGAAGCTCGAGATCGCCCGCGGTTACGTGGTCCTCGCTCTGCCGTGCGCGACCGGCTTAGACCTGGTCGCTCGGTACGTTCTGCGCAGGCAGTTGCACCGGCTCCGTCACATCGGCTACTGCATGCGCCGGACGGTGGCCGTCGGCCACCCGTCGGCCGTCGTCGATCTCGTCACGGAGCTGCGCCGGGACTCCCATCATGGCCTCGAGGTGGTCGCCGCCTGCCTCGCGGACGCGGCCGGAACGGACGAACTGGCGGACGTTCCCGTGCTTGGCGGGCTCGGGGACGTGGCCGCGGCGGTCAGAAACTCAGATGCGGACGCGGTGGCCGTGCTCGCCTGCCCCGAGATGAACGGGATCCGGCTGCGGGCCCTCGCCTGGGAGCTGGAGAAGTCAGGCACTGACCTATGCGTCGCTCCTGCCCTGATGGATGTGGCCGGTCCCCGGACCACGATCCGGGCGGTCGCCGGCTTGCCGCTGCTGCATGTGGATCACCCCGAGCTGGCCGGGGTCAAGCAGGTCATCAAGGGAGTATTCGACCGGGTGACCGCGACCATGGCACTGATCCTGCTGGCCCCGCTGATGGCGGCCATCGCGGTCGTCATCAGGCTCTTCGATGGTGGGCCGGCGTTGTTCCGGCAGACCAGGGTGGGCAAGGATGGCCGAGCTTTCACCGTCTTCAAGTTCCGGACGATGGTGCAGGACGCGGAGAAGCGCAAGGCCCGGCTGATGGCGCACAACGACCTGGACGGGGTGCTCTTCAAGATCCGTCATGATCCGCGGGTGACCAAGCCAGGTGCCTGGCTGCGACGGTGGTCACTGGACGAACTGCCGCAGCTGTTCAATGTCCTCGTCGGCGAGATGTCCCTGGTCGGGCCGCGGCAGGCCCTGCCGGAAGAGGCAGCCAGGTACGCCGCCCACGTACAGCGCAGGCTGGTGGTCAAGCCGGGGCTCACCGGCCTCTGGCAGGTGAACGGGCGATCGGACCTGTCGTGGGACGAGTCGGTCAGGCTGGACCTGCGTTACGTCGAGAACTGGTCGCTCGCGCTTGACCTGCAGATTCTCTGGAAGACCGGGTCGGCGTTGCGGCGCGGGTCGGGTGCCTACTAGGCACTACCTGGTCTTCCTCAGCCGGGAGCTAAGGCGTCGGCGGATGGGAGTCGCGAAGCTGGTCGCCGCCTCATTCCTGTCCCCCGGCTGCGGTTCCTTCAGTGGTTCCCACCAGCGGCGGTTTTCCTGGTACCACCGCACGGTTTCCTCCAGTCCGTCGCTGAACTTAATCTGCGGGGAATAGCCCATGCCCCGCAGCAGCGAGTCGTCCAGTGAATACCGCCGGTCGTGCCCTTTCCGGTCCTCGACCCGCTCCACCATGTCCCAGCCCGCCCCGCAGCATTCGAGCAGGGCCTTGGTGAGCTCCACGTTGGAAAGCTCCACGTCACCGCCGATGTGGTAGACCTTCCCTGGCTGGCCCTTCGAGCACCAGCTGGATGCCCCGGCAATGGTCATCCACATGGACCCAGCCGCGGACGTTCAGGCCGTCTCCGTACAGCGGCACCGTGAACCCGTCCAGCAGGTTGGTGACGAACAGCGGAATTATCTTCTCCGGGAACTGGTACGGGCCGTAATTGTTGCAGCAACGCGTGATGCTCACGTTAAGCCCGTGAGTGCGGGCAAACGCGCCGGCGATCAGGTCGCCGCCCGCCTTGGCCGCCGAATACGGCGAGCTGGGGTCCAGGCGCGCGTCCTCGGCCCATGATCCCGAAGCCACGCTTCCGTACACCTCGTCGGTGGACACCTGCACCACCCGCGTAACTCCCGCGCCCACGCACGCCTGCAGCAGGGCCTGAACCCCCACCATGTTCGCGGCGACGAACCCGGACCCGCCCGTGATCGACCGGTCCACATGAGTCTCCGCGGCAAAGTTGACCACCACGTCGTGACCAGGCACGACGGAGGCGAGCACGGCGGCATCGCAGATGTCGCCGCGCACGAAGGAGAAGCGCGGACTGCCGGCAACGGGCTCCAGGTTGGCCAGGTTCCCCGCGTAGGTCAGCTTGTCCAGAACAGTCACCTGCGCATGACCGAAACCCGGATAACCGCCATCCAGCAACGTCCGCACGTAATGCGAACCGATAAAACCAGCGCCCCCCGTGACCAGAACCCTCATGGATAGATCTGCACCTTACGGTGCACGGCGAGAACCAGCCGCCGCTCCTTGAGGACCCACCACGCCCGGGTCACCTGCACATCTCGGCCGATCAACGGCACCTTGGCAGCAAACCCCATGGAGATGAGACGCATCACGCCAGAGAACGGAGTACGCGACCCCGGTCAGGACTAGCATGAGGCGCCATGCGACCGGCGAGGCATTTCGGCAGTTTCGTGGCGGCAGGGGCGTTCGGCCTCATCCTGGCGGCGGCTGGCGGGGTCATCTACGTGACGCACGCCGCCCCGATCCCGGCCCGGGACGTGGCCCGCGTAGCCGCCCCGGCCAGAGCAGCGGCCCCGGCGGCCCCGGCGGTCCCGGCGGCCAGGGCGGCTACCGTCGCCCAGGCCGCCTTGGCGGCGAGCACGCCGAGCGCCCGGCGTCTTCCCGACTTCGGCAACCCGGGCGGCCACGCCTTCGTGCCGCCCGCGGGCCGCGCGGTGAACACCAGCCGCCCGAACCACGTCATCGGCCGCGGCACGCCCGCCAGTTGCACCTCGGCCGCGGTGGTCCGGGCGGTGGCCAGGGGCGGTGTCATCACCTTCAACTGCGGCCCCAAGCCGGTGACGATCACCATGACCGCGACCGCGAAGGTCGTGAACACCAGCCACCGGGTCGTGCTGGACGGCGGCGGTCTGGTCACCCTCAGCGGCGGCGGCAAGCGCCAGATCCTGTACATGAACACCTGCGACAAGAGGCAGATCTGGACCACCGACGACTGCTTCGACCAGCCGTGGCCGCAGTTGATCGTGCAGAACATCACGTTCTCCGGCGGCTACTCCGCGGTCAGGCAGACCCCGAACACCAACTTCGGCGGCGGGGGCGGCGGCGCCATCTACGCCGAGGGCGGCCAGTTCAAGGCGGTCAACTCGCGGTTCCTCGGCAATCGCTGCTTCTCCAGCGGCCCCGACCTCGGCGGCGCGGCGATCCGGGCGCTGGCCCAGTTCCGCAACCGTCCCGTCTACGTCACCGGCGACACCTTCCGCGGCGGTCGCTGCTCCAACGGCGGCGCGCTGAGCAGCATCGACGTCAACTGGGACGTGATCAACAGCGTCATGGCCGGCAACCGGGCCATCGGCTGGGGCGCCAACCCGGCCAGCCCCGGCACTCCGGGCGGCGGCAGCGGCGGCGCCATCTACACCGACGGCGACAACTACCACGTAGTCGTCGCCGGCACGGTGATCCGCGCCAACAGCGCCCGCGAGGGCGGCGGGGCCATCTTCTTCGTGGTGGACAACAACCACGGCACGCTGACCATCAAGGGCTCCACGCTGCACGACAATCCGAGCGGGGAGTTCTTCACGGCCGGCTACCCCGGCATCTTCTTCCACAGCAGCGGCCACCCGATCGTGACCGGCTCCACGATCGGGTGAGCTGGCCGCCGCCGGCCGAGCGCCTAGCTGAGCCGGTTCGCGAGGATCTTGTCGGGGTCGCGGAGTACCACCGTGCCGGCGATCAGGTCGTGCAGGCACCTGCGGTCCGGCCTCGACAGCATCAAGATGAACGACAAGAGCAGGGTGATGATGCTCAGGATGCCCTCGACGAAGCGCCCGACGATCTCGCGCAGAGCCATCCACCAGAAGCCGGGAACGCGCCCGTCTTCAGGCCGCCAGCAGCGCATGCCCAGCACCTGCAGCGCCGGGGTCGTGCCGCTCCCCCACACGATCAGTCCCCAGATGATGTACCCGATCACGAGGGTGACGATGACCAGCGGGATCGCCAGGAACCACGCGCCGATGCGCCGGCCGGAACTGGCCAACTCCACGCCCTGCGGCAGGAGAAGGCCGCTGGCCTGGTCGAAGTACATGCCCGACGGCACGGCGACGGCCGGGGCCCCGAGGCCGTATCCGGGGGTGATCGGCGGGGCCGGCGGGAGGTAACCCGGCTGCGGCGGGGGACCGGGCGGCGGGGGCGGCTCGGCAGGCTGAGATGGCTGGGTTTCCGGATCTGGAGGCTGAGTCATCTGTTCTCATTCCTTGCTGGAGTCCGGCGTGACCGGCTGAGCATAGCGGGCTAGCCGCCGAATTTTACGTTCTGGCCGGTGACCGTGCCGACCAATCCATTCGGGGTGACGCTGATGCTCTGGATGCTCAGCCCCACCGGGAGTGATGGCAGCGGCACATTGATGTCGCCGATCGAGCCCAGCAGATCGGACGGCAGGTCTCCGCTCGTAGAGACGAGGTGAATGTTGATGTTGTTGTGACCGGTCCTGGTGACCCGCCAGATCGCAGTGCCGCTGAGGACAACCAGGTCGAAGCTGGATTTCACCTCGTGAGGACCCGCCTGCGACAGGGTCAGGCCCGCACCGCCGAGGGCATTCGTCAGCCCGCCAGCCTGTGAGGTCATAGCGTTGGCGAGGGCCGTGAACGTTACGTCGATCGTCCCGTTGAGGTGGTCGATCGTGCCGCTCTGGAAGTTGGTGCTGACGTGCACCCCGCTCATGGTGGCGTTGACGGAGGCGATCTCCAGCGGGCCCTCGGTGATGTCGGTGGAATTTAGGTTTATGTCCGAGAAGTCCCGACTAATAACCTGCGTCAGGAACGGGAATCCCTCGATCGAGACGTCCGGTTTTTTCGGGAATCCCTGGTCCTTGATCTGCGAAGCCATGATGTTCTCGGCCACCGCCCTCGCGCCGAAGTCCAGGCCGACCAGCACGATGAGCACGGCTACCACGATGATCACGACCCTGCGCAGCCTGTGCCGCGAGGGGGGCCGGACGACACCGTACTCGCCGTACTGGGTCACGGGAGCGTCCTCGTACTGGTTCATGGGAGGCTCCCCACGTCGATGGCCTGCAGTTGGCCGGAATTGTTATCGGTCGAAAGGAGGGTCGTGCCGCCCGGCTCCACCGCCAGCTCGCGCGGGGTCAGGCCGGCCGGGATGAAGCCGAGCAGCGCGCCGCGGTCCTGGCCCTGCAGCGCCTTCTGGATGCTGATCAGGGCGAGGTTGTCCGCCCCCGTGAGGTGGTGCAGGTTGGAGTCGGCCACCATGATCTCTTTACCGCCCTTGACGAAGGCCAGGCCGATCGGGTTCTGGCCCACGGTGACCCTGGCGATAAGCGCCGCTGAGGGTTTGGTGAGCAGCTTAGCCGCCGAGAATGCGACCAGCGCGTTGCTGTCGCGGTCGCTGACCCATACCTCCTGGCCGTCCGCGGACATGATCACGCGGGCCGGAGCGCAGCCGGCCGCCGCCGAGGAATGCACGGCGTGCTGCGGGTCCGTCTCGGCCTTGCGCATGTCGACGACGTACAGCCGTCCGTTCTGGCTTTCGCCGGTCACATACAGCCAGCGGCCGTCGGGTGACGGCGCCATCGCCTGTGGCTCCGATCCCGCCCCGAGCAGGACCAGTCCCCGGTAACCGGACTGGCCGAAGCCGCCCGCAATCGCCTCCTGCAGGTCGAACACTGCCACGTCGCCGTGGTTCTGGAAGGTGATGAACGCGAACTTGCCGTCCGGGGAGAACGACACCTCGTTCGCCGGATTGCCCGGCGGGCCGCTGAGAGTTCCCATGACGGCGCCGCTGGCGTTGCCGGCCTCCGCCTCCTTCACGCTGATCACGTACGCCCCGCTGCCCTCAGTGGCCAGGAGGTACTGGCCGCTCCTGGTGATCGCCTCGTTCTTCTTCGCTCCGGGCGCCCGGATCGTCGCGACCTGGGTCGGCGCCAGCGAACCGTTCTTGTTGCTCAGAACGGCCACCGAGTTGCCGGTCGAGACGAACGAGTACTTGCCGTCCGGGGTGACGACGACCCCGAACGGATTCCCGCCGAGGGCGATCTTGCGCTCGCCGGTCTGGGTAAGCTGCCGCGCGCTCGCGTCGGCCCCGGTGCACCCGGGAAGCTTGAGGGACGTGGTCAGCCCGCTGGCGATCTGGCCGCCGCCCTGGCCGCTGCTGCTGCCGTGCACGATGACGACGGCCACCGCCACGATGCCCAGGACGACGACCACGGCGGCGGCGGACAGGACGCCGCGCGATCGCCACCACGGCGGGCGCGGCGCCCCGCTGAGCGGTCCGTAACCGCGCGGCCCGGACGGCGGGCCGGGCTCGGTCAGCCCGGGCCTGGTCGGCCGGACCGGGGGGAGGCCGGCCGCCGCGGTGGGCGGCTCGGGGACGACATCGCGCCGGCCGGCGTACGGATCGGCCTCGTAGGACCGGCCGGAATACCTTCCGGCCTGGTAGGTCCCGGCCGGCGGCCCGGGTGCCGAGGGCGGGGGCGGCAGGTTCTGCGCTGCTGCGGTATCCCCCCGTTGCGACGCGCCCCAGGACGGCGGCGCGTCCCGGGGCGGCGCGTCCCGGGGCGGCGCGTCCCGGGGCGGCGCGTCCCGGGGCGGCGCGTCCCGGGGCGGCGGCGCGTCCGCGGCTGAGGGGGTACCCGCGGCGGCGGCACCGCTGGGCGACGGCTCGTCCCGGGCGGGCGCGGGCGCGCGGGGCCACGGGGGATCGCTGGCGGGAGCGGACGGCGGGTCCGCGGACCGGGCGGCGATCTGGGTCGGCGGCGGGACCGGCCGGGACCCGGAGTCGGCCGACCGGAGCCCGAACACCCCGCGCAGGGCGGAGGCAAACTCGCCGCAGCTCCGGAAACGATCATCCGGGGACTTGGCCATCGCCCGGAGCAGGACGTCGTCAACCGCGGCAGGCAGGCCCGCACGCCGGGCCGACAGCGGCGGGGGCGGCTCGGACAGCTGGGCCCAGACGACGGCCAGGCCCCCGTCCCGCTTGAACGGGGGCGCGCCGGCGAGCAGTTCGAAGGTGGCGCAGGCGAGCGCGTACAGGTCGGTGCGCCCGTCGACGGGCCGGCCCTCGATCTGCTCCGGCGCGACATAGTCGAGCGTGCCGAGGAACTGGCCCTGCGAGGTGAGGCCGGTCTGGGCGAGCGCCTGCTTGCTGAGCCCGAAGTCGGACAGGTACACGTGATCCTGGCGGTCCCCGCCCGCGGTCTCGTCGAGCAGCATGTTGGCCGGCTTCACATCGCGGTGCACCAGCCCGCGCGCGTGCGCCGCGTCCAGCGCCGACGCCACCTGGGAGATGATGTCGACGGCCCGCGCCGGAGGCAGCGGGCCCACGCGGTCGAGCAGCGTGCGTGCGTCCCGGCCGCGGACGAAGCGCATGGCGATGAACAGGACCCCGCTCGCCTCGCCCGCCTCGAACACCGGGATGATGTTGGGGTGGTCGACGGCTGCCGCTGCCCTCGACTCGCGGATGAACCGCCGCCGGAACGCGTCGTCGAGCGCCAGTCCCGGCGCCAGGATTTTCAGCGCGACGTGGCGGTCCAGGCGGGCGTCGTAGGCCCGGTAGACGACGGCCATCCCGCCCCGCCCTATCTGCTCTTCGAGCCGATAGCCGGCAATCTGCGAGCCCACGGCGAACTCGCTGAATGGCGGGGGGGTCTCGTCGCTCACTGCGCCTCCAATCACCCTGACCGTATCCGAAACCGGGCCAGAACTGGACGCCGGTCAGCCCCCAGTTACCTCCATCGCGCGATATTCAGATGGCTAGTTGGTTACGAACCGGACTTGGCCAGGTCAGACGGATTCTTCTTTGGGCCTTGTGGCCATACAGTTGTCAGATGACGATCGGGCGTGAGATCTCGTCAAGTGCGCCGGCGCTAGTCGTCCGGACGCAGGGGGCCGACCGCAGCCTGGAAGCCGGGCGCTCCTACAGCATCGGCCGCAACCCAGAGTCGGACATCGTGGTCGATGAGGCTCGGGTGTCGTGGCGTCACGCGGTGCTCAGGCTGCAGGGCTCTACCTGGCTGCTCGAGGACGTCGGCAGCACGAACGGGACCTTCATCGGGGTACAGCGGGTGCAGCGGGTGGAGATCACCGGAGACTGCATGGTGCGGCTCGGCCACCCGGACGACGGCCAGAGGCTGTGGTGCTCGGTGGCGGCCGCCCGGCCGGCGGCCCCTCCCGCGCCGCCGCCCACCGCCGCCGTGGACCACGCCACCGCCGTGTACCAGCCCGAAGCCGCGGCCCCGGCGGCCGCCGCTGCCGCCGCGTTTGCTGCCCCGCCCGCGGCCGCCTCCCCGCCGGCGGCCGCTCCCCCGCCCGTGGCCGCTCCCCCGCCCGCCGCGGACCCGTGGGCGGTAGCCCCGCCCCCCGTGGCCGCTCTCCCGCCCGCCGCGGACCCGTGGGTGGCCGCCTCCCCGCCGGTGGCCGCTCCCCCGCCCGCCGCGGACCCGTGGGCGGCCGCCCCGCCGCCGCCGTATCCGGGCGCCCGCCAGGCCCCTCCCGCGCCCGGCGGCGGTCAGGCCGCCCCTCGCGGGCCCCTCGGAGGTCAGGCTCCGGGTGTTCCCGGCGCGGGCTCGATCGTCCGCCAGCCGAGCGCCATCATGCGGCTGCCGACCCGGGTGCTCCGGATCGGGCGCGCGGCCGACAACGAGGTTGTCGTTTCCGACCTCAGCGTCTCCCGGTATCACGCCGAGCTGCGCCGCTCAGTCCGCGGCGGGTACGAGATCGTCGATCTGGACAGCCACAACGGCACCTACGTCAACGGCCAGCGCATCAGCTCGGCCCCGCTGACCGAGGCGGACATCATCGGCATCGGCCCGGCCACGTTCCACATGGTCGGGCAGGAGCTGCAGGAGTTCATCGACACCGGCGACGTCTCGCTGAGCGTCCAGAACCTCACGGTCCGCCTGTCCAGCGGGAAGGTGCTCCTCGACCACGTGAGCTTCCCGCTCGGCGAGCGGTGCCTGCTCGGCGTCATCGGCCCGAGCGGCGCGGGCAAGTCAACGCTGCTGGGCGCGCTGACCGGCATGAAGCCCGCGGGCGAGGGCTCGGTGCTCTACGACAACCGGGACCTCTACAAGAACTACGCCGAGCTGCGGCACCGGATCGGCCTGGTGCCCCAGCAGGACATCATGCACACGCAGCTATCCGCGCGCCGGGCGCTGCGTTACGCCGCCGAGCTGCGGTTCCCGCGCGACACCAGCGCCCGGGAGCGCAACCAGCGGGTCGACGAGGTCATCGACGAACTCGGGCTGTCCAAGCACGCCAACACCCGGGCCGAGTCGCTGTCCGGGGGCCAGCGCAAGCGGGTCAGCGTCGCCCTCGAGCTGCTCACCAAGCCCTCGCTGCTGTTCCTGGACGAGCCGACCTCCGGCCTGGACCCCGGCCTGGACAAGTCGGTCATGGAGATGATGGCCGGGCTGGCGCACGACGGGCGCACGGTCATCGTGGTCACGCACAGCGTCGCCAACCTGGACCTGTGCGACCGCCTGCTCGTCCTCGTGCCCGGCGGCAAGATCGCGTTCTTCGGGCCCCCGCGCGACGGCCTGCGCTACTTCGGCCAGCCGGGCTGGGCCGAGGTGTTCCAGGCCTTCGAGGCCGAGCCGAACCGCGACTGGGCCGAGGAGTTCAGGCAGTCGTCGCTGTGCGCGCAGTACGTGACCGGCGAGATGGCCGCCGTGACCCCGGCGGCCCGGCCCCGGCAGGGGACTCCCGCGCCCCGCCGGCGGAACCGCCTCAGCCAACTCAGCACGCTGTGCCGGCGCTATCTCGCTGTCATCGCGTCCGACCGCGTCTACCTGGGCATCCTGGCCGGAGTGCCGATCATCCTGGCGGCCGTCGTGCGATTGCTGGGCGGTAAACAGGGCCTCACGGGCGCCCCCGGCACCAATAGCAACGCCGAGGCCGTGCTGCTGATCCTGGCCATCGGCGGATGTTTCACGGGCGCGTTCAACGCGATCAGGGAGATCGTCAAGGAACGCTCCATCTACGACCGAGAACGGGCCGCCGGGCTGTCCTCGGCCGCGTACCTGTGGTCCAAGCTGCTGGTCCTGGGCGTGCTCAGCGCCCTGCAGGCCGCGCTGATGACCGTGATCGGGCTGGCCGGCGAGAAGATGCCGGCCCACGGGGTGGTCATCTCCTCGCCGCTGCTCGAGCTGGTCCTGGAGATGGCCCTGCTCGCGATCGCCTCGATGACCCTGGGCCTGCTGATCTCGTCGATCGTCAACACGTCCGAGAAGGGCCTGCCGCTGCTGCTGGTGTCCGTGATCGGCCAGGTGGTCTTCACCGGAGGGGTGATCTCGCTGGTCGGGAAGGTGGGGCTGGAGCAGGTCGCGTGGATATCCCCGTCCCGCTGGGGTTTCGCCGCGATCGCCGCCACCACCAACCTCTCGGTGATCACGCCCGCCACCCCGGGCACCCCGCCGGACCCGCTCTGGCAGCCGACCGTGCACCACTGGCTGCTGGACATGGGCATGCTGGTCGTGCTCGCGGCGGTGTACTCCTTCATCACCTGGCGCCGCCTGGTGGGCAAGAGCCCCGGCCGGCGCTGACCGGGCTCGGCGCGGCGGCTAGCGCCCGGAGAACCAGAAGCCGCCGAGGGCGTACGGCCGCAGGTAGGGGGCGGGCTGGCAGCGCACGAAGGCCGACGGGGTGGACACGACCTGGCCCCCGTTGCCGCTGGGGAAGATGTTGTCGCCCAGGCTGAACGCCGCGGCTGCGGCGTTCAGGTTCTGGGGCTGCAGGGCCTGGTCGTTCCAGTGCCCGGTCAGCGGACAACGCGGCTGGCCGGGGGCTGGCGCCAGGCCAGACAGCCAGCCACCGTCCAACCATTTGCCCCCGTTTCGCAGTCTTCGTCCCGGCCGCAGGCCCGCCGCCCCGCCATCCCCGCCCGCCGCCCCGCCATCCCCGGCCCGTGAATGCGACTTTGGTGTACACCCGTGTACAGCAGACTCACATTCATCCCGGCTTCGCCGGCCACGGGAACCGGCTCACCTGACCGGAGGACCCAAAACGCAGGAAACGCCGGAATTCAGGTCATGGAATCATGGGCACCGCGCCGGCCAGGCGCCGGGCGGGCTCCGCCGCACCCCGATTCGCAGCCCGTTTACCACCAGGCTGACCGCCGGGAGGCACAGCAGCGGGTTATTCCGCGACGAGCCCCATACATGGTTTTGGGTCCTAGATCACCACCCGGCGAGGGCGCGGGGCGGGCTAGCAGGTCAAGCGGCGGCGCTCAAGCGGGCCAGCCGGGATATCCGTCGCCTCAGTCCCGGGATGGCCTGGCGGGAGTCAATTCCTGATGTAGATCGGGGTGCCCGGGATCTTGATGAGCTTGTGGAAGAACGTCGCTATGTCATAAGGGATCCGGACGCATCCGTGCGAGTCAGGATAGAAGGGAACGCTGGCGTCGTATTCTCCGTGAATTGCGAACACCGAGCCGATGAAGAAGACGGGGTTGTACATCTCCCCGAGCGGTACCTGAATCCAGCCCTTGTAGAACCAGATGGACCGGTAATTGCCGGTCGGCGTATTCCAGCCGCAGCCCTGCCCGGGCAGGCAGCCGGCGCCGGTGGAGACATGGCTGATCAACTCGACGCGGTTGCCGTTGTACAGGACCAGTGTCTCGTTCCCCATGTTGACCTCGATGCGCATGCTGCCGCCGCGCGGGACGAGAACCTTCGGCCCGCGGGGATGCACCAGCGCGCGTTCGGTGGCGCGCGATACCACGTCCTGGTTCGCGCTGTTGACGGGATATCCCTGGACCTCCTTGAACGCCCAGACTGCCTCGAGCGTGTCCAGGCCGAACTGGCCGTCGATCGGGCCCGGATAGTACTTGAGGGCGGCCAGGCGCGCCTGCAGGTTCCGCACCGCCTTGCCGTGCATGCCCAGCGCCAGGATCTGCGGCGGGGGCAGGTACGCCGCGGGTGACGCGGGCGCCGAGGCCGTCGCGCGGGCCGACGCGCGTCCCGCCGCCGCGGACCGCCCCGCCGCCGCGGACCGCCCCGCCGCCGCGGACCGTGCCGCCGCCGCCGGACTGGCCGACGCCACCCCGGCCTGGCCCAGCAACGCCCCGGCCGTGATCAAGATTCCCAGGCCGAACAGCCACCGCCGCCATGCTCGTCCCATGCCGGATCCCCTTACCTGTCCGCCGCCCAACGGATTGGGGGTACTTAGCGCCGGTTGTCCCGGTGAGGAACGCCAACGCTTTGTAGACGTTTTACCCGCGCTTTCGGTTGCGGCACCTAGCTGGACCGCCGAGATGTATGATCCACACGCCATTCCGCGAACAAGACCCAGCCGGAGGGTACCGGTTGCCATCCGTAATCGGACGCTCATTCCGCGTTATGGCTGCCGCGTGTCGCCTCGCCCGTGCTCCGGCTGGGTCCAACGGGCCCGGGCTGAACCATCTGGCGGGCCGAGGCGTTCTGGCGGTGACAGCGTCTGAGGCGAGCTGTGGCCCATGCCCGGAGAGGTGCGCTCGACCGTGAAGAACACCCTGCTCGTCGGCGTCGGCGTGCTGATCGCTATCGCCGGGATCATCTTCACGCTGCAGGGGGCCGGCGTGATCGGCGGCAGCGTCATGACGGGCGTGACGTTCTGGGCGGTCGCCGGGCCGGTGATCGCGCTGGCCGGCATCGCGCTGGCCGCGGTCGGCCTGCGGCACCGGCGCTCGGCCTCGTAGCGCCGCGCCCGGATGAGCGCCGGCCGAGATGCCGCGACGCGGGAAGCCGGGGTCGCTCCGCGCTGGACACCTAGCACCACAATGCCTAGAGTTGCTAAGTATGAGCCGTGAACAGCTCAAGGGACACCTGGACCTGCTGCTCCTGTCGGTGCTGGCGGCCGGGCCCGCCCACGGATACGCGATCATCGCGGCGCTCCGTGACCGCAGCGGGGGCACGTTCGACCTGCCGGAGGGCACGATCTACCCGGCGCTGCACCGGCTGGAGCACGCCGGCCTGCTCAGCAGTTCCTGGGCCGACGCCGAGGGCCGCAACCGCCGCGTGTACGGCCTGACCGATCAGGGGGTGACCGCCCTGGCGGCCCGGCGCACCGAGTGGCGGCGCTTCGCGGCCGGCATGCAGGCGGTCGTGGGGTGGACGGCATGACGGCGAACGCCGATCCGCTGCGCCAGTACCTGGCCGCGCTGAGGTCCAGCCTGCGCGGCCAGGACGCGAGCCTGATCCTGGCCGAGGCGGAGGATCACCTCCGCGAGTCGGTCGCGGCGGGCCTGGCGGCCGGGCTGACCAACCATGAGGCGCAGGAGGCGGCGATCTCCAGCTTCGGGTCGGTGCGGGCCGTGGTCCGCGCGCACCAGACCCGCCAGGCCCGGGCCGCCGAGGCCGTGACCGACGTGACCATGGTGACATGGAAGCTGGCCGGGCTCTTCCTGCTGGCGTTCAGCGTCAGCGCCCTGGGCACGTTCGCGGGCCTGGCCGTCACCAAGCCGCAGGCCGTCTCCCAGGTCGACCTGGGCGCTAGCTGGCCGACGGTGGTCGCGTGGGTCGTCGCGGGCATCGTCGGCCTGGCCTCGCTGGCCGGCCATCGCCTGGTGCGCCGGTTCCTGCGGCGCCGCCGGCACGCCGACCCGGTGCTCCTGGCCCGGTCGTTCCCGCGGGTGGCCGTGATCCTGTTCGGCGCGGCCGCGACGGGGCTGGTCCTGCTGCGGACCAGCGGCGCCGTCCCGGTAGGCAGGCCGCCCATCCTGGCCACCCTGGCCCTGGCCGCCGGCTACGCCGTCCGGACGCGGACCCTGCGGCGCCACCGGAAACTGGCCTGACCACGCCGCCGCGCCACCGCCTGGACCGCCCCGGCCACCTGGACCGCCCCGGCCACCTGGACCGCCCGGCCATCTGGACCGGCTCTTGAGCTGAGCCGACTGCACTCCGTAGGAGATGCTGACCTTGCGCATCCGCCATGCCTCCCGGCGCTCCTCTAGGGCGGCGTTGTACAGGTCGCCGTGATCGGCCAGCAGCCGCACTGCTCGGCCCTCCTGCGGGCGAGTCGGGTAGGCACGGAACTTGTAGGCTCGTCGCACCAGCACCGGTCCTGGTATCCGAATGTAGGTCACGGCCCGGTGTTTACCGCCGGGCCACTTGCACATGACCTTACGGTCGGGTAGCGACATCCGGGCCTCGACATGTCGGGAGGGCGCCGATTTCGCTCCGCCTGAGCGTGGCAGTCCCCTCCGTGCGATCTTGGTGGCCGACCGGGAGTGATGGGGCCAAAGGTGTTTCCGTCCGGTAGTGGGGTATCTACGCCGCGTGTTCGGCGCGCCGCCGGATAGTCACCGACCAGGCGGAACGGGGGCTTGCGGGTGAGTGAGGTCAGCAACGTCCGGCGGGCCGCGGCGGGGGTGCCGCGCGAACGCCGGCGGGCCGCACAGTGGCCCGGCGGCCGGCGGCGCCCCAGGACGGAGACCGACGCGGTCCTGGAACGGCTCGCGGATCAGCTGGGGCTGCGCATCCGGTACCAGAGGGACGGGAAGGCGACGCTGGTCGGGCCGGACGGCGAGCCGGTCAGGACGTGGCGCGAGGACTACCCGTACGACAAACGGCTGCGCCGCCGCCAGTACGAGGAGGCCAAGCGTTCCCTCCAGATCGAGCTGCTCAAGATGCAGCGCTCGGTCAAGGAGACGGAGAACCGCCTGGTCGTCGTGTTCGAGGGGCGTGACGCCGCCGGCAAGGGCGGCACGATCAAGCGCTTCACCGAGAACCTGAACCCGCGCGGCGCGCACGTGGTGGCCCTGGACAAGCCGACCGAGCGTGAGCGGAGCGAGTGGTATCTGCAGCGCTACATCACGCACCTGCCGTCCGCGGGCGAGATCGTCATGTTCGACCGGTCCTGGTACAACCGGGCCGGCGTCGAGCGGGTGATGGGGTTCTGCCAGCCGGATGAGGCCATGGAGTTCCTGCGTGAGGCCCCCGAGTTCGAGCGCATGCTGGCCAGGGACGGGATCATCCTGGTCAAGTTCTGGTTCTCGGTGTCGCGGACCGAGCAACTGCGCCGGTTCGTGCGCCGCCAGCTCAATCCGGTCAAGCGGTGGAAGCTCAGCCCGGTCGACCTGGCCTCGCTGGACAAGTGGGACGAGTACACCAGGGCCAAGGAGGCCATGTTCTTCTACACCGACCTGGCCGACGCCCCGTGGACCGTGGTGAAGAGCAACGACAAGAAGCGGGCCCGGCTCGAGGCCATGCGCTACGTCCTGTCCCGGGTTGCCTACCAGGACAAGGACGAGCGGGCCGTCGGGCGTCCCGACCCGCTGATCGTCGGTCCGGCGCCGCTGCTGCACGAGAAGGGCGAGCGCGGCTCCTTACCGCCTTCGCGCAGCCGCGGGTGTCACTCTGCGCGCAGCAGCAGGGCGGCAGGCGTGCGCCCGGCCATCCGCCCGGGCACCACGGCCACGACGTTGGCGAGCGCGAGGGCCCCGACGGTGATGAAGATCAGCGTCAGGCCGGGCACCGTCGGCTCGGGCACGACGCTGATCTGCCGCGCGAACGAGTCCCAGAGGAAACGGCCCAGCGCGGTGCCGAGAGGCACGCCGGCGATCGTCCCCGCGAAGACGGCGATGCTGGACTGCCAGGCGACGGCGGCCGCCAGCTGACGCCTGGTGAATCCGATGGTCTTCAGCAGGGCCAGGTCCCGGCGCCGGCGCCGGACGGAGGCGAGCAAGGTCAGGCCCAGCGCGGCCACGGCACCAGCCGCCAGCGCCGCGCCCAGGAACGCGGGGGTGGTGCCCATGGACCGGTAGTTGACGATCTCCGCCGGGCGCTGCACGGGTATGACCTGACCGCCGTTGGCCGCCGGGACCAGCCGCTGCAACGCGTCGCGCGCCGCCGCGCGGTTTGCGCCGGCCCGCAGCGTCACGAGGATGTCATTCGGCTGGCTGCTGACGGCGCCGGGGATGAGCCGATAGGCGAGGACCGCTCCGACGCCCATCTCGGTGTGCAGCGTGCCGAAGACGCCGAACGAGGGCAGGGTGGCGGTGCCGACGATCCGCAGCCGGGAGCGCCCGGCGTTCCCGGCCTGCACGGTAACCTCGTCGCCCACGTGCTCGCCCAGTTGCGCCAGGGTGGCGGGGCCGAGCACGACCTGGCCGACCGCCCGCAGGCCGTGCCCGGACAGCACGGGCGGGCCGACAGGTGCCCCGGGGCTCGCGCCGATGACCGGCACGGTCAGGCCGTCAATCTTGAACGTGGCGTAGTAGACGCCGGTCCAGGCGGCAACCGCAGGATCGTGATCGAGCAGCGCGGCCGCGCGTTCCCTGGGGATATAGGTGGGATTGCCCGGACTCAGCGCGTAGGTCCAGTTCCACCCGTAGAGCGCCGGATGGGACACGAGCGTATCGAGGCTCGCGCCGAAGATCACCGTGGCCACGATGACGATCACGGCCAGCGCAGCTCCCAGGATGGCCGACCGGACCGGCACCGCGTGGCGTCCCGTCCCGGGATCGAGGGCCAGCCGGGTGCCCTCGACCGCCGGCGGCGGCAGGCCCAGCGCGGCCGCCGCGCGCACGGCCGCCGGCCCCGTCCCGGAGTCAGCTGGCCTCGCGCGGCGGCCCGATGGGGCGCGCCCCGGTAGGCCAGCGCCACCGTCACCAGGGACAGGATGCCGACCAGCGCCGCCACGCCCGCGCCGAGAACGGTCCAGTCGAACGCGATGCCGCGGTAGGGGTACACGGCGCGCACGGAACCCAGCGGCGCCACCGGCGACAGGCCGACCGCCACGACGGCGGCCAGCAGGGAGCCTGCCACCACGGCACCCAGAACGCCGGGCAGCCCGTCGCCGACCGTCATGGCCGGGCCCGCGCCAAGCGCCCGCAGCTTGCCGAGGTCATCGCCACCGAGGCGGAGCTGCCGGCCGATGACCTGGCTGGCGATGAGCAAGGCGGCCAGCGCGGCAATCCCGCCGAACACGGCAAAGGCGATCGACTCTGGCTTGATGGCCCGTTCGGCCTTGGCTTCGGTGAGGGAGGTGACGTAGAACTCGACGGGAAAGCCCTTCGGCAGGAGCCGCTCGATGCCGGCTTCGGCGACGGCCACGTCGCGGCGGCCGCCGTCGAGCTCGACGGCGCTCTCGGTAAACCCGGCGCAGCACCGCGCGAGCCGCCGGGTGAGTGCGGGCGTAAACAACGCGCCCCCGTTCAGCCCGGTGTCGGCGTCGTCCTGCACCACCTCCCGGCTGAAGATGGCCTTTCCGACCACCTTGACGTCGATCCGCAGGTACGGCCGGACGCCCGGCTTGCCGAAGTCCGGCGATGCCTCCTGAGCGCTGGTGTAAAAGCCCAAGGGAACGACGTCACCGACGTGCACCGCGGCCGGGGTGCCTTTCGCGTCGATCACGGCCTCGTCGGCCCGGTCCGGATCGGCCATCCGGCCCTGGACGATCGTCAGCCGGTCCTGGTTGAAGAACTCGCCGTCGATGCTGCCCGGCAGTCCCTCGGCCACGCCTCCGGGGGCGCCTCCCGGTGTCAGCACGGCCACGTTGAGACCGGCGTAGCTCTCGACCCGGCGCACGTGGGGCAGCTTGGCGATCTTGCCAACGAGCGCCGGGCTGAACCCGGCGTAACCGGAGGCGGGATTCTCCAAGCCGGTCAGGACCGTCAGGTCGGACGGGCTGGTGCTGGCCAGGTAGGCCGGGAACGCCGCCTGGGTCCGCCGAGCGGCGGCCACGGCGCCTATAGCCAGGCCGCCAACCAGGCCGACCAGCAGCGCCACCGCCAGGTACCCGCCCCAGCGCTGGCCGAACGTGGACCGGAACCGGTACCAGGCCACCCTGAAAACCGACCGGCTCATGTCGGCCTCCCCCCGGGCACGCCTTCACTCATGCTCATCGGCCTCATGCTCGGCGTCCATCGTGGCTGTCCTCACGGAGTCTTGTCGACTCCGTGGCCGCCGGCCAGGTGGCTAGCCCGTCCGGCGCCGTCGTGCCACTACCACAGGCTCGTGGTCCCGCGGCTGCGGCGGTCCCGGCCCGCCCGCGCGGCAGCCCGGCCCGATCCGCGCGCGGCGTCGGCGGCCTTGGCTCTTACCGGGCGCGCGCCGAGAGCGTAGCCTGCGGTCATCGCAGGGGAGGCGCCGTGGCGACAGCGGAGACCGGGGACGCATCGTGACCATGCCATTCGACGCGACCGGGGTGACCCGCGGCCCGGACGGGATCAAGCGGTACGACCGGCGGCCGGCCAGCCTGGTGCACATGCTGCGCGACACGGTAAAGCGCCATCCCGGCCGGGAGGCGCTGGCCGAGACCGGCGGCGGCCCGCGGCTGACCTACCGCGAGCTGTGGGACCGGTCCGCACGGGTGGCGGGAGGCCTGCGCGCGGACGGGGTGCGGCGCGGCGACCGCGTGGCGCTGCGGCTGGGCAACGGCGTGGACTGGGCGCTCGCGTTCTTCGGCGCGACGCTGGCCGGCGCCGTGGTGGTACCGGTCAACACGCGGCTGACCGAGGCCGAGGTGAACTACGTGGTGTCGGACAGCGGCGCAGCGTACGTCGTCGCCCCGGGAGAGCCGCTGCCGGACGGCGATCCGCTGGCCGTCGACGATCCCGCCCCCGACGACCCGGCCGCCATCTTCTACACCAGCGGGACGACCGGCTTCCCCAAGGGAGCGCTGACCACGCACGCGAACTTCCTGTCGAATTGCGAGAGCTGCCGGCGGGTCCTGGGCCACAGCGATGCAGACGAGCCGCCGCGCACGCTGATCTCCGTGCCGCTGTTCCATGTCACCGGCTGCAACAGCCAGCTGCTGTTCGCGGCCTACCTGGCAGGCACGAGTGTCATCATGCCGCAGTTCGACGTCGGGACGTTCCTCCAGGCGATCGAGGCCGAGCGGATCGACGTGCTCACCACCGTGCCGGCGATCTACTGGCTCGCCATCAGTCAGCCGCGATTCGCGCAGACCGACGTCTCCGCGGTGCGGGCCCTGTCCTACGGAGGCGCGCCGATCGCGCCCGAGCTGGTGGGCCGGATCATGAAGGCGTTTCCCGCGGCGCGGGTGGGCAACGGCTTCGGCCTCACCGAGACCTCCAGCGTCACGACGTACCTGCCGCACGAGTTTGCGGCCGCGCACGCCGATTCGGTGGGCTTCCCGGTGCCGGTGTGCGATCTGCGGATCGATACGCCCGGCGCGGATGACGTCGGCGAACTCCTCGTCCGGGGGCCCAACGTGGTCGCGGGCTACTGGAACAAGCCGGACGCCACGGCGGCGACGTTTGCCGAGGGGTGGCTGCACACCGGCGACCTGGCCCGCATCGACGCCGAGGGCCTCGTGTACATCGTCGACCGGGCCAAGGACATGATCAACCGTGGCGGCGAGAACGTGTACTGCGTCGAGGTCGAGAACGCCCTGGCCGGCGCGCCCGGGGTGTACGAGGCGGCCGTGGCGAGCGTGCCCGACGAGGTGATGGGCGAGAAGGTCGGCGCGGTGCTGGTGCCGGTCCCGGGCGCCGCGATCGACGTCCAGGCGGTGCTGGCGTACCTGCGCGAGCGGATCGCCGATTTCAAGGTGCCCGAGTACGTCGTCGTGCGGGCCGACCTCCTGCCCCGCAATCCCGGCGGGAAGCTCCTGAAGCGCCGGCTCCGCGACGAAACGCACTGGGGTTTCCCCGTCCGGCGGGCCTAGGACCGTGACGCGCCCGCCCAGCGATCATTCCCGGCCGGGGCCGGGGCCGGCGCCGCGGAGCGGCAGGCCGGCGGCGCGGTACACGGCGTCGACCTGCCGCATGTTGGCCACCGCGTCCTCGGGTGTCGTCACCACCGGCTCGCCGCGCAGCACCGCGGCGGCGAACGCGCGCAGCTGGTAGGTGTACGTGGCTTCGCCGCGGACCCGCTCGCGCCGGGTCTTCCCGCCGGCCCGGACCGTGAGCAGGTTGAAGGCCTGCGGCGAGAGGTAGTTGAAGACCCGCATCTCGCCGCGGTCGCCGACCGCCCGGGCCCCGAGCCGCAGGAGCTGGCCGGACCACAGGGAGGTGCGGATCCGCCCGGTGGCCCCGCCGGGGAACCGGAACCCGGCGACCATGGCCCGGTCCACGGCCGGGCCGTGCAGCTTGGCCCGCGCGGACACCACGGTCGGCTCGCCCTGTCCCTGCCCCAGCATCCGGATGCAGTTGATCGGGTAGCAGCCCGCGTCCATCGTGGCCCCGCCGGCCAGGTCGAACTGGTAGCGGATGTCGGAGAACCGGGGCAGCGGGAAGCACAGGGCTGCCTCGACGTGCCGGAGCCTGCCGAGTTCTCCGGCCACGACCTCCAGCATCCGCTCGGCCAGCGGGTGGTAGCGGTAGTGGAACGCCTCCATCACCACCAGGCCGGCTGACCTCGCGGCGTCGGCCACCTCGGCCGCCTCGGCCTCGTTCGAGGCGAACGGCTTCTCGCAGAGCACGTGCTTGCCCGCGGCGATGGCCCGCAGCGTCCACGGGGCGTGCAGCGAGTTCGGCAGCGGGTTGTACACGGCGTCGACGTCAGGGTCGGCGACCAGCGCCTCGTAAGAGTCGTGCACCACCGCGATGCCGTACTGGCCGGCGAAGCGGCGGGCCCGCGCCGGATCCCGGGCCGCGACCGCGGTGACGGTCACCTCGGGCACCCGCCGGGCCGGCTTGATCAGCGCGGCCGGGGTGATCCGGGCGGCCCCGAGCGTGCCCACGCGCAGGCGATCCATGATCGGTTCCCTTCGTCCGATGCATCATCGTCCGGCCCCGTCCCGCGGTCAATCCCGGCCCGGCTGCGACAACGCCGGCGCGTCGCTGTCGCTATCACGACAGCGACGCGCCGGCGATGCGCCACAAACCGGAGCCGGCCCCGGGCGAGGGCCACGGCGGGCGGTCTACGGGGCGGACCAGCTCAGCGCCAGCCGGGTATGGCGCCGGTCCAGGATGACCTGACCCGGGCCCGCGGGGATGACCTCGTCCGGAGCACCCGGGGCCGTACCCCGGGGATAGGCGGTCAGGCGCAGGCTCGACGCCCCGGGCCTGCCGAGGTCGTCCCAGGCCACAACCTGCCCGGCGAGGTACCGGGCCAGGTCGGCGCCGCCGGGGCCGAACCCGCGCACGGCGATGTGGAACTCCCCGGTCTGGTACCTCCCGGGCGCCGGCGGCCGCAGCGGCAGCAGGGCGGCCACCCCGGGGTCGCCGGCTCGGCCCGGCTCGGGCGCGGGGCCGGTCTCGGCCAGCGCCCCGAACGGCATCAGCGGCAGCAGCGCGCTCTGCGAGGTTCCCCCGCCCGTGATCGTCAGGCGGACGAGGTCGGGTTCGGTGACCGTCAGCCACAGGTCGGCCTCACCGAGGTCGCCCAGGCCGTCCGCGGGCACATCGGTCGGCACGTCGGTGGCGGGCCCGTTCAGCACGGAGTAGAGCCTTTCAGCGTCCACCGGCCGGCCCTCATCGGTCTGGACGTGCAGGCCGGGCTGCGGCCCGAGCGGCAGGAACGACTCGGGCCCGGCGAAGGCGCCGGCCATGCGGATGAAGCCGCAGCGGCAGGCCGAGCGGCTGCGCCAGTGGCCGGCCTCGCGCTCCAGCGCCACGCAGAGCTGGATGCCCCGGACCGAGAGCGGCAGGACGATGCGGCCGCCCGGGCCGAGTTGCGCCAGCCAGGCCGGAGCGAGGTCCCAGGCGCCCGCGGTCACGATGATCCGGTCGTAGGGCGCGTGCCCGGGTGCCCCGAACCCGCCGTCGCCGCAGGTCACGACCACGTCGGCGAACCCGGCGGCCGCCAGGTTCGCCCGCGCCCGGGCCACCAGGTCCGCGTCGATGTCCACCGTGACGACGCAGCCCTGCTCTCCCACCAGGAACGCCATCAGCGCGGCGTTGAAGCCCGTGCCGGTGCCGATCTCGAGCACCCGGTGACCCGGGGCGAGCCCGAGCCCCTCCAGCATGATCGCCATGATCGCGGGCTGCGACGACGAGCTGACCGGCATGCCGTCGTCGCCGGTCTTGATCACGAACGCTTCGTCCTGGTAGGCCTCCGTGGCCACGATCTCGGGCAGGAACACGTGCCTGGGCACGGCCAGGAACGCCGCCTCGACCGTGCGGCTGGTCAGCCTGCCGCTGCCGCGAAGCTCGCCGACCAGCCTGGCCCGGGCCGCGTCGGGCCCGCCCGGCCCGTCGCCAGTGCCGCGCGCGGCCGGGCCCGGAGCCTGTGTCATCCGCGACCACCTTCCCGGGCTTCACCATAAGCACGGGGAGCCGCGGCAGGCCACCGTCGGCCGGCGCAGCTCCCCCGCCGCCTGGCCACCTCGTACAGCGCGATTCCGGCGGCCACCCCCGCGTTGAGCGACTCGGCCGGGCCGGGCATGGGGATCCGGGCCAGGACGTCACAGCGCTGGGCGACCAGCCGCGACAGCCCGCGGCCCTCAGAACCGACCACGAGCACCAGCGGCCCGTCGGCGAGATCCAGGCCGCCGACCGTTTCGGCGCCGTCGGAGGTGAGGCCGACGGCGAACAGGCCGGCCTCCTGGTAGCTGACCAGGGCCGCGGCCAGGTTGCTGGCCTGGGCGACCGGTACCCGCGCCAGCGCGCCCGCTGACGCCTTCCACGACCCGGCGGTCACCCCGGCGGACCGGCGCACCGGCACCAGCACGCCGTGCCCGCCGAACGCGGCCACCGAGCGCGCCACCGCGCCCAGGTTCCTCGGGTCGGTCACCCCGTCCAGCGCGACGATCAGCGCGGGTTCCCCGGCCTCCGCGGCCCGCGCGACCAGGTCATCGGGGTGGGCGTACGCGTAGGGCCTGACCCGCAACGCGATCCCCTGGTGCACCGCTCCTCCGGTGAGCCGGTCAAGCTCGGCCCGCCCGGCCTCGACCACGGGAATACCTGCGCCGGCCGCCAGCATGACCGCCTCGCCGATCCGCTCGTCGGAGCCGGCCCGGGAGGACGACCCCCCCGAACCCCCCCGCTCGTTGTCCAGCCGGGGCCCGATGTGCAAGGCGATCGCGGGCACGCCCGCGCGCAGGGATTCCAGCACGGGGTTCCGCCCGGCGACCACCTCGGCCGCGCTCCCCGCCCCCCGCGATCTAGGGCCTGAACGCCTGGCCTCGCCTGGTCCGGCCGACCCGGCTGCGTCTGCGTTCGGCGAACTCGAAGAGAGTCCTCCGGTGCTGGCTCGGCGCTGCGCCGGATGGCCGGGCCGCAGGTAGGCCGGCGGGGTGGGCCCTTTGCCCTCGAGCCGGTGCTTGCCGTGGCCGCCGGTTCCGGGGCGTGGCTTGCCCGACTTGGTGCGCCCGCCCGGGCCGGGCCGGGACTGGCCCCCGCCGCGGCCGCTCATGCGGTGCCTCCCGCTCGCCGGTATTGAGCGCTCATGCGCTGTCTCCCCGTTCGCTCGCTCACTGGCGCAGCTCCCAGCGCGGGCCGCGCGGGGTGTCCTCGACAGCGATCCCGGCGGCCGCCAGCCCGTCCCTGATCGCGTCGGCTGCGGCGTAATCCTTGCGGTCGCGCGCGGCCTGGCGCTGCCGCAACGCCACGCCGACCAGCGCGTCGACCACGGGCCTGAGCCTGTCGTCGCCGGAACCCGACCACTGCCCGGCCAGCGGGTCGAGTCCGATCACGGACATCATCGCCCGGACGTCGGCCGCCTGCTTCGCCGCGCCGGCCACGTCCCCGGCCGCGAGCGCGGTGTTGCCTTCGGTCACGGCCTCGTGCACGACCGCGAGGGCCTGCGGCACGCCGAGGTCGTCGTCGAGCGCGCCGGAGAACCTGGGGGGCAGCGCGGCGGCGCTCGGAGCGCCCGGGCCCTGGTCGGGGCCGACGGCCGGGCCCGCCTCGGCGGCCCGGGTCACGAAGCCCTCGATCCGCCGGTAGGCGGCGGTAGCCTCGGCCAGCGCGTCCGGCGAGTACTCCATCTCCGACCGGTAGTGCGCCTGGCCCAGATAGTACCGCAGCTCGGCCGGGCGGACCTCGGTGAGCATGACGTCCACCAGCAGGGAATTCCCGAGCGACTTGCTCATCTTCTCGCCGGACAGGCCGAGGAGCCCGTTGTGCACCCAGTAGCGGGCAAAGCCGTCGCCCGCCGCGCGGGACTGCGCGATCTCGTTCTCGTGGTGCGGGAAGACGAGGTCCAGGCCGCCGCCGTGGATGTCGAAGGTGCTGCCGAGGTACGTGGTCGACATCGCGGAGCATTCCAGGTGCCAGCCGGGGCGGCCCGGTCCCCATGGTGTCTCCCAGGCAGGCTCGCCCGGCTTGGCCGCCTTCCAGAGCGCGAAGTCGCGCGGGTCCCACTTGGCGCTCTCGTCGATGTCCTCGGCCGCCCGCATGTGCTCCAGGCGCTGGCCGGACAGCGCGCCGTAGTCGGGGTAGGAGCGGACGTCGAAGTAGACGCCGCCGCCCGAGGCGTAGGCGTGGCCGCCGTCGATCAGCCGCCGCATCAGCACGATCATCTCGGGTATGTGCCCGGTCGCCCGGGCCTCGACGTCCGGCGGCAGGCAGCCGAGCGCGTCGTACGCGCGGGTGAACGCGCGCTGGTTGCGCTCGGAGACCACCCACCACGGGACGCCCTCGGCGCCGGCGACCTTGAGGATCTTGTCGTCGATGTCGGTCACGTTGCGGCAGAACGTCACCTGGTACCCGCTGGCGGCCAGCCACCGGACCAGGATGTCGAAGTCGACGCCGGACCTGATGTGGCCGATGTGCGGAGGGGCCTGAACGGTAGCCCCGCACAGGTACAGCGACACTCTCCCGGGTGTGCCGGGAGTGAACGTGCGCACCTCGCGCGCGGCCGTGTCATAGATGCGGAGCGCCATGCTGACCAGGCTACGGGAAGTCGTCACCAGCATGCGGCGGGTGCTCGCGACCCCCGGAAAGCTTCGCCGCGATGCTGGCCCGTCGGGTGGCCGGGCGGTAGGGTCCGGAACGTGACGGTGAAACTTGTGGTGCTGTACACGCCGCCGAGCGACCCGGATGCCTTCGACCGGCACTACCTCGCGACGCACATGCCGCTCGTGAACGCGATTCCCGGGCTGCAACGGGCCGTGAGCGGCCGGATCGTGACCGCGCTCGACGGCGGCGAGCAGACGTACTACCGGATGGCCGAACTGTACTTCGCCGACCAGGCGGCGCTCGAAGCCGCCTTCGGGTCGGACGAGGGAAAGACGACGGCGGCCGACTACCAGGAGATCGCCCCGCCCGGATCGAGGATGTTCATCCAGACCGTGGACGAGTGACCGCGGAGCCCACCTGCCCGGCGCTGCCCGAACCGGCACCGCCCGAACCGGCCCTGCCCCGGCGCCGCCCGAACCGGCCCTGCCCCGGCACCGCCCGAACCGGGCCCCGCCCGAGCACGGCCCGCCCGAACCGGGCCCCGCCCGAACCGGGCCCCGCCCGAACCGGGCCCCGCCCGAACCGGGCCCCGCCCGAACCGGGCCCCGCCCGAACCGGGCCCCGCCCGAACCGGGCCCCGCCCGAACCGGGCCCCGCCCCGCCCGAGCCCGGCCCGCCCCGCCCCGCCCGAGCCAGCTTCCATGATCGTGGTCGATTGGTGACGGCAGACGTACCCGATCAACCACGATCACCTGAGGAACGCCCGGGACGACCGGGAATCACCGGAAGTCGTTGGCGTGGTCGGCTGACCACTCACGGAACGTGCGGGCCGGTGACCCTGTGAGTTCTTCGACCGTGCGCGTGACCGGCTCGGGCTCGTCGACCAGCGTGGCCCAGTAGCCCAGCGCGTGCTCGGCGAACGACCGCGGCCAGCCCTCGGCGAGCATCTGCCGCAGCGCGGCCTCGGGCGTTATTTCCTCGTAGCGCAGCGGGCGCGCGATCGCCTCGCCGATCGCGCGCACCTGCTCGTCCTGAGTGATCGTCTCCGGCCCGGTCAGAACGTGGGCCGCTGCGGCGTGGCCGGTCCCGGTCAGCGCGCGGACCGCCACCGCCGCGATGTCCTCCTCATGGATCAGCGACCTGGCGGCGTTCGCGTAAGGCCAGCGCACCACGCCGCCGGCCCGGATCTGCGGCGCCCAGCCCAGGGTGTTGGCCGCGAACCCGCCAGCCCGCAGGAAGGTCCACTCCAGGCCGGACGCCCGGATCAGGCGCTCGACCTCGGCGTGGAAAGCGGTGCCGGCCTCCTGGGCCGAGTCGTGGCCGGCCCCCATGGACGACAGGAACACGGCCCTGGGCGTGCCGCCGGTCAGCACGTCGACCACCGCCGGCGCGGCCTCGGCCGTGACGAACGGCCACAGCAGGAACGCGGCCCCGGCCCCGGTCAGGGCCGACCGCAGCGTGGCCGGGTCGGCCAGGTCGCCGCGCACCACCTCGGCGCCGCCGGGCAGGCGCGCCGCTCCCGGGTCGCGGACCAGCGCACGGACGGCGGCGCCTGCGGCCAGCAACTGGGTGACCACGTTCCGGCCGACCCTGCCGGTCGCCCCGGTAACCAGGACCGGTGCCCGGCCCGTTATGGCAGCTTCCGTCATCTCAGTTTCCTCTCATCTGACCGCTCGGCCTGGCCCTCAGCCGGCCAGGTCGGGTGCCAGACCGCTCGGCCTGGCCCTCAGCCGGCCAGGTCGGGTGCCAGACCGCTCAGGGGGTCCCTCGGCCAGCCAGGTCCCGGTGCCATCGAGGCTAGAACCTCAGCCTTAGTTGAGGTCAATGGACAGGGCTGCCGACGATCACCGCGGCGCCGTGGTCGTCTTCCGCGATAAGTTCCGCACCGCGAACGCCCCTGGCCGCACCGGGCTGTTCCTGCGGGTCAACGAGGGACAGCCGATCCGGGGACCCCTGACCGTGAGCCGGCGGCCATGCTTGTCGGCCGGGCCGAGGCCGACCAGGCAGGCGGCCCCTACGAACCACGTCCCGCCGAGCACATCACGCGCACGGCAGCACTCAGTCAGTCACGGACCGCTCTAGCCCAGCTCCAGGCGTACTCCGGGTCCTCGGCGCGGCGGCTGGCCGGGGCGAGCAGCAGCGGGCGGAACGTGTCGATCATCACGGCCGTCTCGTCGGTAGTCGTCCGCCCCTCCTCCAGGCCGCGGATGACCGCCTCGACGGCGCCGGGCTGCGGCCCGTGGGTAAAGCCGCTCGGGTGCAGGGTGATCGACCCGAGCCCGACCCCAGAGCCCTTGCGCGCGCCGTAGTCACCGGCCACGTAGTACATCATCTCGTCGGAGTCCACGTTGTGATGGTTGTACGGGATCGGCACAGCTTCCGGGTCGAAGTCGAGCGGCCGCGGGCAGAACGAGCAGATGACGAAGTTCGGGCCCTCGAACGTCTGGTGCACCGGAGGCGGGGCGTGGGTGCGCTTCACGATCGGCTCGAAGTCAGCGATGTTGAACGCGTACGGGTACAGGTAGCCGTCCCACCCGACCACGTCGAACGGGTGGAACGCGTAGCTCAGCCGGGTGAGCCCGCCGCGGTTGCGGACGATCACCGGCACGTCCTCCCCTTCGGCGATCAGTGGCCCGTCCGGTCCGCGCAGGTCCCGCTCGCAGTAGGGGGCATGTTCGAGGAACTGGCCGGCAGCGGACAGGTATCGTCGGGGCGGCCTGATATGCCCGCGCGCCTCGATGACCAGCGCATGGGCCGGTTCACCGGCCGCAGGCATCCAGCGGTGAATTGTCCCCCGGGGCACGACGACGTAATCACCGGCCCCGACGGCGATCGAGCCGTAGACGGACTCGAACACAGCGGCGCCATTCCGTAGGTAAATGGCCTCGTCGCCGGTTGAATTTCGGTAAAGCTCGGACGGGGCATCGGCGGCCGCAAACGAGATCCGCACATCGTCGTTCGCCATCAGCAGCTGCCTGCCGAGTACCAGGTCCCCGCCGGGGGGCAGCTCCTGAGTTCGGAAATGACGAGGCAGCAGCGGGTGATTCGGCACAACGCCCGTGTCGGCCATGTCATCGAGGCCTTCGCTCTTCACGATGGCCGTCGGCGGGTGAGCGTGGTAGAGCAGGGAAGAATCAGACACGAACCCTTCCTCGCCCATCAACTCCTCGGCATAGAGGCCCCCGTCAGGGCGGCGGAAGCGTACGTGTCGCTTTCTCGGAATCTCCCCAACAACCCGGTAGTACGGCATATCGTCTCCCTTGACGCCGAAACCGCGAGGCCCTGCGCGGAGCCAGCCGGCGTCGGCTATTCGCGCCCCCGGTATTCCCTGCGGTGACGCCGACGCCGTGTAACGGCGCGGCGCGGCGCGGGTCCGGCTCCCGTTCCCCGAGCATAGGCGCACGGCGTGAATAACATCGCGTGAGGAAGGATGACGGGCCCGATGAGCGACCAATCCGCAGCGCGCGCCGCGCAGCCGACCGACAGCCACGGCGGACTGCGGCGGCTAGCCCTCGCCGCCGTCGCAGCCGGAGTGCTGCTCCTCGCGGCAGCGGCTTTCGTCCTCTCCTACGCGGGGATTCACGCGATCGCGCTGTCGGCGGGCGTCTCGCCGCGGCTGGCCAGAATCTATCCGCTGATCTTCGACGCGATGCTGGTCGTCGCGTGCTCAGCCGTCCTGTCGCTGCGCGGGGCCGGCCTGCCCTCCCGCATCTACGCCTGGCTGTCGATGCTGGTGCTGCTTGCAGCCGCCGCCGGGGCCGACGCACTGCACGCGACAGGCACCAGGATCCCGCACCGGCCAGCGGCAGCGGCGGCAGCGATCATCCCGTGGGCGCTCGTCCTGATCGGGTTCGGGCTCCTGCTCTGCATGCTCCGCCAGGCCCGGCTACGCCGGGCCGCCGCCGCCACCACCGAGCCGAAAGCCGCCCCGGCGCCGACCAGCCATGACGCGACGCGCGACGAGATCGACAGCCCGCCCGAGCCGACCGCGCCCTCTGGTGAGCAGCTCAGCCAGCACATCCCGAGTCAGGCCGGGCCGACCAACTCCCCCGGTGACCGCCCCACCCCACATATCCCCAGCCAGGCCGGGCCCAGCCCGCACTCCAGCGTGTCGGCCCCTGCCGCCTCGGCGATCCCCGGCCCGGGCGGCCCGCCTGCCTCCGCCCCCGCCGCCCAGCCGGTCCTCGGCCCTGCCACCTCACCGGTCCCCGGCCCTACCATCTCACCGATCCTCAGCCCGGGCGCTTCGCTAGCCTCCACCCGGGGCGGTTCGCCAGCCTCCGGATCCGCCGCTTCGCCGACCCCAACGCCTGCCGCTGCCACTCCAACCGCCCCCGCCACCCTGCCAGTCCCCACTCGTGCCGATCCGCCGACTTCTATCCCAGCCGTCCCTCCGGTCCTCACTCCGTCCGGTGCGATCGCCTCCAGTTCCGCCGTCCCGCCGACCGGAGCCTCGCCCGCTTCCACTCCGGCCGCTTCGCTGGCCCCCACCCCGGCCGCTTGCCGGCCCCCACCCCGGCCGCTTCGCTGGCCCCCACCCCGGCCGCTTCGCTGGCCCCCACCCCGGCCGCTCCGCCAGCTTCCAGCCCCAGCGTCCCGCCAACCGCCGACGCCCCGCCAGTCCCAAGCCCCGGTGAGGCCGCAAGCGACTTCGATGCCGATCTCGCGGTCGAGGCCGATCCCGGTCAGGATGATCCCGTAAGTGACGAGGCGCGCGTCCCTGACCAGCCGGAGCCTGCACGAATACCGATTGCCCGCACGGAGCAGCCCACCGGGTACGCCGGTCGGTACGTCGACCGCTCGGCGACCGCGCTCAGCCCCGCGCCCGTCGCCGACTTCAGCACCGACGCCGTTACGGAGGCCGAGCGCGGCTACGCCCCCAGCGGTGGACCTGACCCGGGCGACGATGATGACGACTTCTACCTCGAGGCCGATGCAGAGGCCGACCCGGGACCCGACACCTGGGCAGGACCCGACGCCAGGCCCGAACCCGAGCCGGAGCCGGTACCCGCTCCCGAGCCCGTGTCCCCGCCTCAGTTCGACCGGATGCGGAGTTCGCCGATCCCACCGCAGGCGTGATTCCATGATCGTGGACCGAAACCCAGGTATGGGACTCGCCAGAGGATCGACTCGTGACCTTGCTTCCAGGCGGTCAGCCTGGTGGCCAGGCGTTCTACGCGGGGGGCGACGAAGCTCGCCCGCGCCTAGCCGGGCTGACCCGGGAACAGCCCCCCACTGATGCTCCTATGCCTCTAGTGACACCTGAGGGCTATCGGGCCCCCGCCAGGAGCGCCGCGAAGCGGCGCATGTTTTCTAGGACCCAAGACCAGGGATTGGGCACGTCGCCGAATAACCCGTCGCTCTGCCTCCCCGCGGTCAGCCTCGTGGTAAGCGGGCTGCGAACCCGGGGCGCGGCGGAGCCCGCCCGGCGCCTGGCCGCGCGGTGGCCATGATCTATGCCCTGAATTCCGGCATTTCCTGCATTTTGGGTCCTGCGGTTCCGTTGCCGGCTCCCGTTCCCGGCGAACCCAGCGATGAATGTGAGTCTGCTGTACACGGGTGTACACCAGAGCCGCATTCACGGGGCGGGATGCCGGGGCGGCGGCCGGGATGCCGGGGCGGCGGGCCTGCGGACGGGACGAAGACCACGAAACGGGGGCAAATGGTTGGACGGTGGCGGGCTGTCCGGCCTGGCGCCAGCCCCCGGCCAGCCGCGTCGTCCGCTGACCGGCGCCTGGGTCAGGGAACCGGGCGCCGGATCCATGATCAAATCGGCATGTTGATCCTCTACGTTCCCATTTCATGCATTTCAGCCCTAGATCATGAAATCGGGCGGCCCGGGGGCGAGATGCCGGGGCTCGTCAGTGGGGTCCGGGGGTCGTCAGTGGGGTCTGGGGGTCGTCAGTGGGGTCCGGGGGTCGTCAGTGGATCCGGGGGTCGTCAGTGGATCCGGAGGTCGTCCATGGGGGATCCGGGGGATCCGGGGGATCCGGGGGCGGGGCAGCACCAGCGCGGTCGCGATGGCCGCGACGCCCTCGCCGCGGCCGGTCAGGCCGAGCCCGTCCGTGGTGGTCCCCGACACGCTTATGCGTGCCCCGCCGAGCGCCTCGGAAAGAACCCGCTGCGCCTCGTCCCGGCGCGGCGCGATCCGGGGACGGTTGCCGATGACCTGGACCGCCACGTTCCCGACGGCAAAGCCCGCGTCCGACAGCAGTCGCGCGGTCTCGCGGAGCAGCACCGTACTCCTGGCTCCGGCCCAGCGCGGCCGCGAGGTACCGAAGTGGGCGCCCAGGTCGCCGAGCCCGGCCGCGGCGAGCAGAGCGTCGCAGATCGCGTGCGCTGCGACGTCTCCATCGGAATGGCCGGTGAGTCCCGGCTCGCCCGGCCAGAGCAGACCGGCCAGATACAGCGGGCGTCCATCACCGAAAGGATGGACGTCCGTCCCCACGCCTACCAGCGGAAACACGTCTGGCATGACCATCGGTGATCATACGGGTCGCATCCCGAGCCGCCGGAACCGCGCTCATCCCACCGAGACGCGACATGCACGTGAGGCTCTCCCGCTTCGCAGCGGACGGCGGATCAGGACGCGAGGATCTCGTCGAGCAGGGCCTCGGCCTTGTCCTCGTTGGTCTTCTCGGCCAGGGCAAGTTCGCTGACGAGGATCTGACGCGCCTTGGCGAGCATGCGTTTCTCACCTGCGGAAAGACCACGTTCCCGGTCCCTGCGCCACAGATCCCGGACCACCTCGGCGACCTTGTTCACGTCACCCGAGGCCAGTTTCTCCAGGTTAGCCTTGTACCGCCGGGACCAGTTCGTCGGCTCCTCGGTGTACGGGGCGCGGAGCACCTCGAACACCCGCTCAAGCCCTTCCTGCCCGACTACGTCCCTGACGCCCACAAGCTCGGCATTGTCCGCAGGGACACGCACGGTCAGGTCGCCCTTGTCGACCTTCAGCACAAGATAGGTTCTATCCTCACCCTTGATCGAGCGGGTCTCGATCTCCTCGATCCGAGCAGCCCCATGGTGGGGGTAGACGACCGTGTCGCCGACCTTGAAAGACATGTGGCACGTACCCCTTCCGCTGAATCTATGTTACCACGTCGAACAGGGGCGATTAGCCGTCCTTGACAGCAAACTCGCAGGTCAATGCCTCAATTCATGACCCGCAAATTGCCAGGCACATGGCGGTGCCCTCCGGGCCGCCCGCCGGCGAGCCGCCGGCCGGCGCCGCGGCGTGCCCCGGACGGCGCCCCGGCGAGCCCGGGACTCTGCCTCCGCGGCCCCGGCGAGCCCCCGGCCGGCCCGGCGCGCCACCGGCGAGCCCGGGACTCTGCCTCCGCGGCCGCGGCGAGCCCCCGGCCGGCCCCGGCGCGCCACCGGCGAGCCCGGGACTCTGCCTCCGCGGCCGCGGCGTGCCCCCGGCCGGCCCCGGCGCGCTACCGGCGAGCCGGGGAGTGTGCCTCCGCCGACCCCGCGGCACGCCTGGCACTCCCGGGACGCGCCATCCCCGCCGCCCAGCCGACGCCGCCGCAGGCGGGCGGGCGGCACCACCTGGCGGGCAAGGCCGGGACCGCCCGCGGGCGAGGCTGGCGGCGAGACCCACGAGCCCCCATGGTGCCGACTGACCCGCAACGGCTCATACTGAGAGAAAGCTGAAAGAATGATGCCGCACAGGCCGGAGGGTGCGGGTGAGCGTAGGCGGCGACCCGGAACGGGACGACACAGGCCTGCCACCGATTGACATCGTGATTCCCGACGACGCTCGGGAACTCGATCGCGACGTGCAGGCCTATCAGCGCGAACTGCGCGCGCTGCGGCGCAAGCAGCGCGCCAGCAGCCTGCGCGGGCCGCTGACCCGGGACGGGATGGTGCTGCCGCTGCTGGCAGGCTGCCTCATCCTGGCCCTGATCACCAGCACCTTGCTCATCATGTTCGCCGCCGACCAGACCGGTATGCCGGGGCTGCCCGGTCACGTCGCGGCCGGGCCCGTGACGAAACC
The DNA here is from genome assembly GCA_963842355.1 of uncultured Actinomycetota bacterium. Lineage (GTDB taxonomy): Bacteria > Actinomycetota > Actinomycetes > Streptosporangiales > Streptosporangiaceae > JASHPR01. Next base: position 49,329 of record CAWJGC010000003.1, read on the forward strand.
GCACCCGCGGGCCGCCCGGAGCCAGCCCACCGGGCAGGCCGGAGGGTTGCTGCCGACCGCGGGCCTCGTCATCGGCGGCCAGAAGGTGGCCTTGCGCACGGTCACGGCCGCCGGCCCCTCCGTCCTGGCGCTGATCCCGCAGGCCTGCCGGTGCGGGTCCGCGCTGCGGCAACTGGGCGCCCAGGCCGTGCAGGCGCACGTGCGGCTGTACCTGGTCGGGACCGGCGCGGCCATGAAGCAGGTGCCAGGGCTGGCCGCCCAAGCCGGGCTGCGCCCTGACCGGATCGCCGAGGACACCGGAGACGTTCTCGGCAACACGTACCGGCCGGCCGGGCTGACCGCGATCCTGGTGCGGCCGGGCGGCTCCGTGCTCCGCGTCGCCAAGAGCCTGCCCCCGTCGCGGGGGCTGAACCTGGAGGCCAGCCTGCTGCAGCTCGGCTCGGCCGGGCGGTAGCCCCCGGGCCGGCGGCGGCCCTGATCACCGTGACGGCTACGCTTTTGCGACGTCCCAGTGCCTCACTTGACGCGAGGAGAGCACGCCGTGATCCGGAGCAGCCACAGGAAGGCTGGGCTACGCCCTCAGGTCGCCCTGGCCGTCCTGGCGATCGCCGCGCTGATCCCCGCACTCGCCGGGTGCGAGGCCGGGAACAACGCCCCCACCCAGGAGTGGCACCAGCCGACGAGCGGGGCGGAGACCACCCAGGGCAACATCTACATCAGGAACGTCTTCGTGCTGGGAGCACCACTCGGCTCCACGGTGTCGGCCGGCCAGTCGGCGGGCGTGTTCTTCACGCTGTTCAACAACGGATCACCGGACAAGCTGCTCAGCATCACGGCGCCCGGCACGGCGAAGTCGGTCCTGCTGCCGGGCGGCACGGTCAGCCTGGCCAGCCAGCAGGTGGTCCTCCTGACCGGGCCGGTGCCGCAGGTCATACTCGAGAACCTGACCCGCCCGCTCGTCGGCGGCTCGACCGTGCGCCTCGTGATGAACTTCCAGAACGCCGCCAGCGTCAGCCTGGCCGTCCCGGTGATGCCGAAGGCCCAGTACTACTCGACGCTGTCGCCCCCGCCCACCCCCACGCCGACGCCCGCCCCCACCGTCGCGACGGGCAAGCATCACGGCGCCCGCGCGTCCGCTGCCCGGCCGAAGCCCAGCGCCAGCCCGGCGGGGTAGCGCCCGGCGGCTCGCCGCCGGGTTCCGGCCGGCGCGGGTCGGGGGGTTCCTCAGCCGGCGTGGGTCGGGGGTCCTCAGCCGGCGTGGGTCGGGGGGTTCCTCAGGCGGCGTGGGTCGGGGGTTCCTCAGCCGACGGGCTCGAACTTGTATCCCAGGCCGCGTACGGTCAGGATGTGCGTCGGGTTCGCCGGATCGGCCTCGACCTTGGCGCGCAGCCGCTTGACGTGGACATCGAGCGTCTTGGTGTCACCCACATAGTCGGCGCCCCAGACCCGGTCGATGAGCTGCATCCGGGTCAGCACCCGCCCGGCGTTGCGCAGCAGCACCTCCAGGAGTTCGAACTCCTTGAGCGGCAGTTGCACCTGCGCGCTGCGAACCGTGACCACGTGGCGGTCGACGTCCATCCGCACCGGCCCCGACTCCATGATCGAAGAGGTCGGCTCGTCCGAATCCCCGCGGCGCCTGAGCACCGCACGCATCCGGGCCACGAGTTCCCGCGAGGAGAACGGCTTGGTGACGTAGTCGTCCGCACCCAGTTCGAGGCCGACGACCTTGTCGATCTCGCTGTCCTTGGCGGTCAGCATGATCACGGGTACGTTGGAACGCTCGCGCAGCGTCCGGCAGACCTCGCTCCCGGGCAGCCCGGGCAGCATGAGGTCGAGGAGCACCAGGTCCGCCCCGCTGCGGTCAAAGGTCTCCAGGGCATCCGGGCCCGTCGGGCAGACGGCGACCTCGAAGCCTTCCTTGCGCAGCATGTAAGAGATCGCGTCGCTGAAGGACTCCTCGTCCTCGACCACGAGCACTCGTGTCACTTCACTGCCTCCTGGCCGATCGCGCCATCGCCGGTAGGGTGCCGCCGTTGACCGTGACGGCATTGGTGGGTCGCAGCGGAAGCCTGAGGGTAAAGGTCGATCCGGCGCCCTCGGTGCTCACAACCGTCACCTTTCCCCCGTGCGCCGCGGTGACGTGCTTGACGATGGCCAGGCCGAGGCCCGTGCCGCCGGTGGCGCGCGAACGCGCGGCGTCCACGCGGTAGAACCGCTCGAAAATCCGCTCCAGGTCCCGCTCGGGTATGCCGATGCCCTGGTCGGCCACGCTGATCTCGACCGCATCGCCGCCCGCTCGCCGGGTGGATACGTCCACCCGGGTCTTGTCCGGGCTGTAGGCGACCGCGTTCTCCAGGAGGTTACGCAGCGCAGTGACCAGCAGGTCTTCGTCGCCGAGCACATAAAGGCCGTGCCTGCCGGTGGCGGCCAGCTCGATGCCGCGCGCGCTCGCCTTCATCCGGCATCGGTCCAGGGCCTCGGCCACCACCGCGTCCAGTTCGACCGGCACCGGGTCGGGAACCGGCTCGGCGGCCTGGATCCTGGACAGAGTGATCATGTCCTGGACCAGGTTGGTGAGCCGGGAGGCCTCCTGGCGCATACGCCCGGCGAAACGGCGCACGGCCTCGGGGTCATCGGCCGCGTCCTCGACCGTCTCGGCGAGGAGCGCGAGCGCGCCCACCGGGGTCTTGAGCTCGTGGCTCGTGTTCGCGACGAAGTCCCTCCGGACTTCTTCCACCCGGCGGCTCTCGGTCTGGTCCTCGATCAGCAGCAGGACCAGCCCGCCGTCGCCGACGCCTGCGCCCAGGGGGGCGACGCGCACCGCGAAGCTCGTCGTCCTCCCGTCGACGCCGTTGGTCGACACCTCCATCTCGCCTTCCCGGATCTCGCCGTCGCGACGGACCTGGCGAGCCAGCGCCAGCAGTTCCTGCACCACCAACTGGTCGTTCTTGACCAGCCCGAAGGCGCGCGCGGCGACACTGGCCTGCAGCACCTGGTCCGCACTGTCGAGAACCACGGCCGAGGAGGACAAGACCGAGAGGACGGAAGCAACTCCTGGCGGCAGCCAGGCCGGGCCCCGGCCGCTCCACCGTCTCCGCGCCGGCCTTCAACGGCACCCGGATCTTCATGCGGCGGGCCCCGTTGCGCGGCTACCGGCGGCCACGCCGACCGGGCGAGCGCGCCGGTGCCCGGGAACATGTGCCCGTTTGTCACCAGGCGTACCGGCCCAGGCCGCATTCACCCCCATGCCCACGATTTGATGGTAGGCCGCCGCTCGCCAGCGCGCACCCGGCAGGGGGCCCCGACGTGCCGTTATTCGTGAGATGTTCACTTGCCCGATATCCGGCGTCCACGCCGGGCCCGACCTGCGGACACGGCCGGACCGCCGCACGCCCTCTGGCCGCCGCACGCCCTCTGGCCGCCGCACGCCCTCTGGCCGCCGCACGCCCTCTGGCCGCCGCACGCCCTCTGGCCGCCGCACGCCCTCTGGCCGGCCCAACGTCACCGGCCCTGGTTCTTGACCGCCGCCGCCCCTTCGGCCGCGGCCACCGGGTCGAGGTAGCGCCCGCCGTGGGTCTCGGGACGGAACCGCGCATCCAGGTCGTAGACGAGCGGGATGCCGGTGGGGATGTCCAGCCCGGCAATATCCGCGTCCCCGATGTCGTCCAGATACTTGACCAGCGCTCGTATCGAGTTCCCGTGGGCGACGACCAGCACGGTTCCTCCCGCCGCCAGGTCCGGGATGATCGCGTCGTGCCAGTACGGCAGCATTCGCCGTCCGACGTCTTTCAGGCACTCGGACCGCGGCAGCAGGTCGGCGGGAAGCAGCGCGTACCGCGGGTCGCGGGACTGCGAGTAGGGGTCATCGTCGTCGATGGGCGGCGGTGGCACGTCGTAGGACCGGCGCCACAGCATGAACTGCTCGTCGCCGTACTGCTGCCGGGTCTGCGCCTTGTTCTTGCCCTGCAGCGCGCCGTAGTGGCGCTCGTTGAGCCGCCACGAGCGCCGCACCGGCAGCCAGAGCAGGTCCGCTGACTCCAGCGCGAGGTGGGCCGTCTGAATGGCCCGGGTCAGCACCGAGGTGTGCACGACATGGGGGCGCAGGCCCGCCTCCTCGATCAGCCGGCCGGAGTTGACCGCCTCGTCGACACCCTTCGGCGACAAGCCCACATCCACCCAGCCCGTGAACAGTCCCTCGGAGTTCCAGACGCTCTCGCCGTGCCGGATCAGCACCAGTGTCCCCATGCTGGAGAGCCTAACGGGTGCGGGAGAACCGGCCTAGCCGCCGTAGCCGGGGCCCGTCGCCCCCGGCAGGCGGTCCCCGGCCGGGCCGGATGCCCGCGCCGCGCGGGCGGCGGGAACAGGATGCCGCGGCCCGGGGTTCGTCCAGTCGGAGGTGTATGCCCGTGCCGCGACGCTTTCCCCGGCGGATCGCGACTGTCAGCGTCCACACATCACCGCTCGAGCAGCCCGGGACCGGTGACGCCGGCGGCCTGAACGTCTACGTCGTCGAGGTGGCCAAGCGCCTCGCGGCCCGCGGCGTGGAGGTGGACATCTTCACCCGCGCCGTCTCCCGTGACCTCCCCCCGGTGGCGGAACTCGCGCCCGGCGTGCTGGTCCGCCACCTGGCGGCCGGGCCCTTCGAGGATCTGGACAAGGCCGACCTGCCGGGTCAGCTGTGTCATTTCACCTTCGAGGTGCTGCGGGCCGAGGCGTCCTACGCGCCGGGCCGGTACGACGTGGTGCACGGCCACTACTGGCTGTCAGGCCAGGTCAGCGCAGTCGCCAAGGAACGGTGGGGCGTCCCCTTCGTGCAGTCCATGCACACCCTGGGACGGGTCAAGAACGCCGCGCTGGCGGCGGGCGACGCCGCCGAACCCGAGGCGCGGATCCGCGGCGAAGGCGAGGTCGTCGCCGCCGCCGACCGCCTGGTGGCGAACACCGACGACGAGGCACGACAGCTCATCGACCTGTATGACGCCGAACCGTCGCGCGTTCGGACCATCAATCCCGGAGTCGACCTGGCGGTGTTCGAGCCCGGGTCCGGGGAGGCGGCCCGGCAGCGGCTCGGCCTGCCCGCCGACGCGGTCGTGCTGGTGTTCGCCGGGCGGATGCAGCCGCTCAAGGCCCCGCACGTGGTGCTGCACGCGGCCGCCCGGATGATCCGTGACGACCCCGGCCTGGCGGGCCGGCTCAGGGTCGCGTTTGTCGGCGGGCCCAGCGGAACCGGGCGCGCCGACCCGGACGGGCTCGCCGAACTCGCCGCGGCGCTCGGCATCTCCGGTCTCGTCCGGCTCGAGCCGCCCTGCCCGCAGCCCGAACTCGCCGAGTGGTACCGCGCGGCGACCGTGGTCATGGTGCCGTCCTGCTCGGAGTCGTTCGGACTGGTGGCCGTGGAGGCCCAGGCCTGCGGCACGCCGGTCGTGGCCGCCTCGGTGGGCGGGCTGCGCACGGCGGTGGCCGACGGCGTCTCCGGTGTGCTCGTCGACTCCCGTGACCCGGCCCGCTACGCGCGCGCCGTGGCGGACCTGATCGCCCACCCCGCGACGCTGGCCAGGCTGCGGCGGGGCGCCCGCGAGCATGCGTCCCGATTCGGCTGGGGCGTGACGGTGGACCGGCTGTTGCACCTGTACGCGGGGGCGATGGCCGAGGCGACCCAGGCGGTGGATGCTTGAGGGCGCGCGCAGCGGACCGGGCGGCCGGAACGCGCGAGACGATCGAGGCTGCCCTGGCCGACCTGGGGCTGGAGTTCGAGTCACCGCGACCGGGTGCCTACCTGGTGCGGCTGGAGGGCCAGCACAAGCTGGCCACGATGACCTGGCTCATCGTGGGGGCGCACAGCCTGCACGTGGAGGCGTTCTTCTGCCGGCAGCCGGACGAGAACCACGCGGCGTTCTACCGTTTCCTGCTGGAGCGCAACGGGCGCATGTACGGCGTCCACTTCGCGCTGGACCCGGTCGGCGACGTGTACCTGGTCGGGCGGCTGCCGCTGGACGCGGTCACGAACGACGAGATCGACCGGGTGCTCGGCTGCGTGCTCAGCTACTCGGACGAGAACTTCGACCCAGCGCTCGCGCTGGGCTTCGCGTCCTCGATCCGCCGGGAGTGGGCGTGGCGGGTCGAGCGGGGCGAGAGCCTGGCCAACCTGCACGCGTTCGCCAGGCTCGCCGACCCGCAGGACGCCGGCCCGCAGGACCGCGACCGCGATCAGTGATCAGGCGGCGGCGAGATCGAGCCCGGCGGGGGGATGACGCCCGGCCCGGAGGTGCTGCACGCCAGCGCGCTCGGATCGGTGTCGAGCAGCGGCTGGGCTAGCTGCGGCGGCGCCAGGAACGCCGGCCGGCGCAGGTCGACCATGTCCAGCAGGTTCCCGGCGTTCGCGTCCCGGAAGGTCATGGCCGGCAGGTTCCACTTGGCCTCGACCAGCGCGCAGATGCTGGTGTGGTCGTAGACGCGGTGCGAGACGTACCGGGGCCGTGCCCACGGTGAGACGATCGCGAACGGCACCCGGAACCCGTACCGGCCGAAGCCCTCGTAGGCGGACTGCCCGGCGGGGACCGCCGGGGGGATGTCGTCGGGGACGATGGCCCGCGGCGGCGGCACGTGGTCGTAGTACCCGCCGTGCTCGTCGTAGGTCCAGATCAGCAGCGTGCGGTGCCACGCGGGGCCGGTCATGACCGCGTTGACGACCTGCGCGGCGAACGCCTCGCCCGGCACGATGTTCTGCGGGTTCTCCTCAGACTGGACCGAATAGTTGGGCTCGACCAGGCAGAGCCCGGGCAGCGTGCCCGCGGCCGCGTCGGTGAAGAAGTCCGCGATCGGGAGGACGTTCGTGCCCGTGTTCTTGAGGTACAGCTCCGGGTAGAGCTCGACCGTGGCCAGGTCGGTGAAGTAGTCCCGCCAGCTGATGCCGGCCGCGGCCACCTTGTCGAAGATGGTGCCGCCCGCCGGGTAGTCGGTGAGCGCGGGCAGCGTGTCGTCCACCTGGCCGATCGAGGTGGCCGAGATCAGGTAGCGCCGGTTGGGGTAGGTCTGGCCGAGCACCGAGCAGAAGTACCGGTCGGCGATCGGGAACACCGAAGCCAGGGAGTAGTAGAAGGGCTGGTCGGCCTGCTCCCAGTAGCCCATGGAGACCGGGCCGCTGCCGGACTCGACGAAGCCGTCGTTGCGCCCGTTGTCAAACTGGATGTGGCTGTTCAGCCAGTCCTGCGCGGGCTCGCCGTTGAGCTGGCACGTGGTCGGCATGCGGAACGCGTGCTGCAGGTCGCCGTTGGCATACGGGTTGGTGGCCCGCGGCAGGCCGTCGCGGCCCAGCCGGAAGCCGTCGGCGTCACGGCGGCGGAGCATTCCCAGCCGGTTGTCGTAGGAGTGGTTCTCCATCATCAGCACGACGATGTGCTCGATCTGGGGAATCGTGTCGGTGCCCGCGGGAAGCTGCGGGCAGGGCAGCGATCCCGGCTGGCGCAGCCGGTGACGCCGCCACGCGGCCGACCCGCCCGCCGAGCTCCACGCGCCCGTTCCCGCCACGGCCCCGGCGGCTAGTCCGGTCTTCAGCAGCCGGCGCCTGGTCGGTCCGCTGGCCTCGCTGCCCTGCCTCGCGCTCATGACGACCTCCCGACTGTGCTGACTGGCCGGGCCGAGTCTTCCTGATCGTGCCGACCAGCGGGGAATTTCCGGACAACAAGGAGAAGACGCGCGTATGTCCGGAAGTCAACCAGCCTCGCGCGCGGCGCGCCAGACCCAACGGTCACGGGCGCGCCGACGGCAGGGACGAGCCGGAGGGGCGCGGCGCCGCCTGGACTGAGGAGCGAGGAACGAGCGACGAGGGAAGGGGGTGCAGTGAAGGGGGATGGGGAGGCGGGCGGGGCCGCGGAGGCGAGCGGGGCCGCGGAGGCGAGCGGGAAACACTGGTACAAAGAAGGGAGCAGCGGCGGGCCAGAACAAGACGACCCCGTCCGAGCCGACCGCGCCGGCGAGGACCTTTCAGCGAACCTGAACCGGGCTTGCAGCCGTTCCCAGGTTATGGTCGGCATGCTCAAGGCCGGGACTCGGGCGTCGGGGGGGCGCCGGGCCCAGGCGGCAGGGAGGATCGCGCTATGCGCCGGTACGACGTGCGCTATGCGGCAGCCGCACGAGACGATGGCATCCGCAGGATCAGCAGGTTCACCTGGCGGGCCGGCGCGGCCGGCGTGGTGTGCTCGGCGCTGATCGCGGTGGCGTTCGGGCATCATGGCGCTTCCCAGCCGTCGAAGACCAGCGGCGGCGGCAACCAGGGCACGATCGTGGTGCCGGCCCAGCCTCCGGCTCCCGCTCAGGGCGGGGGCCAGGTGACGTCAGGAGCGTCGTGACCGCCAAGCGAGCCGAGGGCGCGAACGGGGACGGGGAGGCGGGCGGGGCCTCGAAGGCGAGCGGGATAAGAACCGAGCGAGCCGAGGGACGCGGCCGGGTCGACACCGTCGGCGCGGGCGCCGACACCTTCGGCGTGTTCGGCACGACGGCGACCCTGCTGGTCAGCGAGCCCGGCCGGCTGGAGGCCGCCCGCGCGATCGCTGACGCGGTGCTGGCCGCGGTCGACCGGGCCTGCAGCAGATTCCGCCCGGACTCCGAACTTTCCGGCCTGAACGCATCCGGCGGCGCGGTCACCCAGGTCAGCGAACTCTTCGCCGAGCTGATCGAGGCCGCGTTGCGGGCGGCCCGGCTGACCGACGGCGACGTGGACCCGACCTGCGGGCAGGCGCTCGCGGAGATCGGGTACGACCGCGACTTCGCGCTCGTCCGGGCCAGCGGGCTCCGGGACGCGGGCGAGCGGCCGCCACGGCCAGCCAGGCCCGCGGGCCGCGTACCCGGCTGGCGCAGCGTCCGGCTGGACCGCGCCCGACGGCTGGCGCAGCTCGGGAACGGAGCGCAGCTCGACCTGGGCGCGACGGCCAAGGCCTGGGCGGCGGACCGCTGCGCGGAGCTCATCGCCGGCCAGGCCGGGTCGGGCGTGCTGGTCAGCCTGGGCGGGGACATCGCGGTGGCGGGGCCGACGCCCGCCGGCGGCTGGCGGGTGCGGGTCACCGACGATCACGCCGCCGGCCCGGAGGCGCCCGGGCAGACCGTGGCGGTCCGCTCCGGCGGGCTGGCCACCTCGAGCACGACCGTTCGCGCCTGGGCCGCCGGCGGCCGCCGGATGCACCACATCATCAACCCCGCGACCGGCGAGCCCGCCCGGTCCTGCTGGCGTACGGTCAGCGTGGCCGCCGCGACCTGCGTCGACGCCAACACGGCCAGCACCGCGGCGCTCATCCGCAGCGAGGCGGCCCTGTCCTGGCTACGCGACGCCGGCCTGCCCGCTCGCCTGGTCCGGGAGGACGGGTCGGTGGTGACCACCGCCGACTGGCCGCACGACCCAGGCCCGGCGGGTTCCGGCCCGCGGGATTCCGGCCCGACCGAGGCCGCATGACCAGCCCGCTCGCCCCGGTGCCCGCCGCGCCGCGCCGGTCGCGCCGGTGCTAGCGGTGCCGGCCCCAGCCATGCCCGTGCTGGCCGCCCCCGCGCTGGCCGCCCGGATCCCGCCGGGCGCCATCGTGGTCAACTCGTCGACGCCGCTGTGGTACCTGACCCGGGCGACCGGCCTCGTCGCGCTGGTGCTGCTGACCGCGAGCATGGCGCTCGGGCTGCTGTACTCGGTCCGGTACCAGCGGCCGGCCTGGCCGAGGTTCCTCACCGCCGGGTTGCACCGGAACTCCACGCTGCTCGCGCTGGCCTTCACCGGGGTGCACGTCGCGACCACGCTGGCCGACAGCTACGTCCCAGTCCGGGTGCAGGACGTGGTGATCCCGTTCATCTCCGCCTACCGGCCGCTGTGGCTCGGCCTGGGCGCGGTCGCCTTCGACCTGATGCTGGCGCTGACCGTCACCAGCCTGCTCCGGACCAGGCTGAGCCACCGGTCGTGGCGCCTGGTGCACTGGGGTTCCTACCTGTGCTGGCCCGTCGCCGTGCTGCACGGCCTCGGCACCGGCTCGGACACCCCGGTGCGCTGGGTGCTCGCGCTGACCGTAGCCTGCGTCGCGCTGATCGTGGCCCTGACGGGGTGGCGCCTGGCCTGCGGATGGCCGTCGCACGCGGCCGCCCGGCTGGCCGGAGCGGTCGCGCTGGTGCTCGCGCTCATCGCGGGCGGTGCCTGGTTGACCGCGGGGCCGCTGCAGCCGGGCTGGGCCCGGCGGGCCGGCACCCCGCCGCAGCTCATCCACGGCAGCGTCAAGGCCAGCTCGCAGCCAGCGGCCGGCCGCGCCGAGGCGGGCACGTGAGCGCGCCCGGAGCGGCGTTCCCGCCGGCCGGGCTGCCCAGGCTCATCCCGCCGGAGGGACCGCTGCCGCTCGCCGGGCACCTCGCGCGGTACGGCCCGGTCCCGTTCGCCGACACGCCGGGCGGGGCCGGGCGGGCGGGCTGGGCCGGCGGGCTGATCGCCGAGGTGGAACGGGCCGGGCTGACCGGCCGCGGCGGCGCGGGCTTCCCGGCCGGGCGGAAGATGCGCGCGGTCGCGGAGACCGGCCGCCGGGCCGGGCCGCTGCGCAGCCCGGTCGGCACCGTGGTGATCGCGAACGGCGCCGAGTCCGAGCCGGCCAGCGGCAAGGACCGGGTGCTGCTCGCCCGCGCGCCGCACCTGGTGCTCGACGGCATCGCGCTGGCCGCCGAGGCGGTCGGGGCCACCCGCGGTTACCTGAGCCTGCACGCCGGCCACGACGAGCTGGCCCGCCAACTGGCCGCCGCGATCACCGAGCGCGAGCGCAGCGGGCTGAACCGGGTACCGGTCCAGATCATGACGGTCACCGGGGGCTACGTGGCGAGCCAGGAGACCGCCCTGATCAGCCACGTGAACGGAGGACCGCCGAAGCCGGCCTTCGTGCCGCCGCGGCCGTTCGAGAAGGGCGCGCACGGGCGGCCCACGCTGGTGCAGAACGTCGAGACCCTCGCGCACATCGCCCTGATCGCCCGGTTCGGCGCCGGCTGGTTCCGCGCGGCGGGGTCGGGCGCGGCCGGATCCGCGCTGGTCACGGTCAGCGGCGCGGTCCGCAGGCCCGGTATCTACGAGATCGCGCTCGGCATGCCGGTCGCCGACCTGCTGCAGCAGGCCGGCGGGCCTTCCGAGCCGCCGCAGGCGATCCTGGCCGGCGGGTACTTCGGCGGCTGGCTGCCCTACCAGCAGGCCCTGGGCGTCCCGGTCAGCGCCCCGGCCCTGCGCGCGGCCGGCGCGGCGCTCGGGCCGGGGGTTCTGGTCGTGCTCCCGGAGTCGGCCTGCGGGCTCGCCGAGACCGCCAGGATCGTGAGCTACCTGGCCAGCCACAGCGCCGGTCAGTGCGGCCCGTGCCTGAACGGGCTGCCCGCGCTGGCCGCCACCCTCGGGCAGCTCGCCTTCGGCCGGCCCGAGGCCCCGGCGCTGGGCTGGGCGGAGCGGCTGCTGACGCTGGTGGCCGGGCGCGGCGCCTGCCATCTGCCGGACGGGACCGCGGCGTTCACCGCGAGCGCGCTGCGTGCCTTCGCCGACGAGGTGCGCGGGCACGGCGCGTCCGGACCCTGCCCCCGCATCCGGCGCAGGCCCGTGCTGCCGGCCCCCGGCTTCGGCGCGCCCGCGGGAGGCCATCCCCCGGCCCGCTCCGCCCCCCGGCGCACGGAACCGGGACGCACGGAACCGGGACGCACGGAACCGGGACGCACGGAACCTGGAACCATGGAGCCGGGACGCATGGAGCCGGGACGGAGGACGAGACGAGCGTGAACCCCAGCCTCAGAGTCAACCCGATCGCGTGCGACGCCCACGGGCTCTGCATCGAACTCCTGCCCGAGCTGATCACAGCCGATCCTTGGGGGTATCCGATCATCGCCCCCGGGCCGGTGCCCGCCGGCCTGCTCCCCCTGGCCCGCCGCGCGGCCGCGGTGTGCCCGACCCTAGCCTTGCTGCTCACCGACGGCGGGTGACCACGCCCGGCCGCTAAATGAGCGCCTACTAAACCAGATCTGACCAAGCGCGGGCTACCAGCTAGGCTCGGCTGGCGCGTGCGGGGCACGCCAGCCGCGGTTGTCCCGTTCCGGAACTTGTTTCTTTCACGATGCGGAGGCGAGCTGATGGGTCCGCTCGACGGAGTCCGGGTCATCGAGATCGCGAGCCTGGCGCCCGGACCGTTCGGCTGCATGATCCTCTCCGACCTGGGCGCTGATGTGCTCAGGATCGACCGCGCCGGAAGCTGCGGGCCCGGGGCCACGGCCCCGCCCGCCCCGCTGAGCCGGGGCCGCAGGTCGGTCGGGATCAACCTCAAGGACCCCGAGGGGGTCGAGTTGCTGCTGCGGCTCGTCGAGTCCGCCGACGTGCTCGTGGAGGGGTTCCGGCCCGGGGTGGCCGAGCGGCTGGGGTTCGGCCCCGAGGCCTGCGCCGCGCGCAACCCGCGGGTGGTGTACGGGCGGATGACCGGCTGGGGGCAGGACGGCCCGCTCGCGCCGACGGCCGGCCACGACATCGACTACATCGCGATCTCCGGCGCGCTGTCCCTGATCGGCCGGGCCGGCGAACGGCCGGTCCCGCCGGTCAACCTGCTCGGCGACTTCGGCGGCGGCGGCATGCTGCTCGCGCTCGGCGTGCTGGCCGCGCTGCTCGAGCGGGAGCGATCCGGGCTCGGCCAGGTGGTGGACGCCGCGATGGTGGACGGGGCGGCGCTGCTGACCGCGTTCGTCTACGGCCTGCGGGCGATGGGCGCCTGGCAGGACGCGCGGGGGGTCAACCTGCTGGACGGCGGCGCGCCGTTCTACGACACCTACGCGACCGCCGACGGCAGGTACGTGGCCGTGGGCGCGCTGGAACCGCAGTTCTACGCGGCGCTGCTGGACGGGCTCGGGCTGGCCGACGCCAGGCTCCCGTCGCAGCACGACCGCGCGGGCTGGCCGGTGCTGCGGGCGCGGTTCGCCGAGGTGTTCGCCACGCGCACGCAGGATGAGTGGGCGGAGCGGTTCGCCGGGTCGGACGGGTGCGTGGCGCCCGTTCTGGGCGCGGCCGAGGCCGCCGGGCATCCGCACAACGCGTCCCGCGGCACGTTCGTGGACGTCGGCGGGCTGGTGCAGCCGGCGCCCGCGCCGCGGTTCAGCCGCTCGGCGGCTGAGTCCCCGTCGCCGCCGCCGCGGCCCGGGGCCGACACCGACGCGGTGCTGGCCGATCTCGGCCACACGCCGGCCGAGGTCGCGGCCCTGCGGGCCAGCGGAACCGTCGGGTGACGTAACCCACAGCGGCGGGGTTTGCCGGGGAACACCCGGCGCGGCTAGAATGTTGGACGTTTGCAAGGCACCTCGTTCGGTGAGGCGTCGACACGAACACAGGCCACTGATCCGACGACGTCGAGAGACGCCCAGGGTCAGGACAGGTCTCCCCGGCTTAAGGGGTGACCCGAAGTGGCTGCCGTCGCGGTGTTCACAGCATCGCAATGTGCTACGTCGTGTCGTGCCAAAGCTCTGACGAGTTGGGGTGCGCGCCGGGTTTCCCGCCGGTGTTCTTCCCTGTGCCGCGTGGTGGACACCCCCGTGTGTCACGGCCGGAGGGAGGCGAGACATGGATAGTGAACCGGGCCATCAACGGCCCCGCATCCACGCACACTCGCTTTCTTCTGGTACGCGGTAAGCGCCCTCCCCCGCTTCGGGCCATTTTCGCTGGCGTGACCTGACGCCGCCTGAATACTGCGTGCCTCCCAGGACACCCCACCCGGGGAGAGGGAGGATCACCATGACCGCCACTCTGGAGCGCCGCGGCGCGGTACTCGACTCCGAGCACGCCGGCGACATCCGTGGCGCGCTCGGCACGATCCGGCTGGACGACACCTCGCCCCGGCGCGGCCGCTCGGCCCACCTGAAGACCCTGCTGGCGATCGTCGGCCCGGGCCTGATCGTGATGTGCGGCGACAACGACGCCGGCGCGTTCGCCACCTACGGCCAGGCCGGCCAGAACTACGGGACCCGCCTGCTGTGGACCCTGCTGCTGCTGGTCCCCGTGCTGTACGTAAACCAGGAGATGGTGCTGCGCCTCGGCGCGGTCACCGGGGTCGGGCACGCCCGGCTGATCCTGGAGCGCTTCGGCAAGTTCTGGGGCGCGTTCAGCGTCATCGACCTGTTCATACTCAACGCGCTGACGATCATCACCGAGTTCATCGGGATCACCCTGGCCGCCGGCTACCTGGGCCTGCCGAAGGCGGTGGCCGTGGCGCTCGCCGCGCTGGTGATCATCGGGGCGGCATTCACCGGCAGCTTCCGCCGGTTCGAGCGGATGGCCGTCGGCCTGTGCGCGGGCTCGCTGCTGCTGATCCCGATCTACTTCCTCGTCCACCCCGCGGCGTCGCAGATGGCCAAGGGGTTCGTCACCCCGTCCATGCCCGGCGGGTCCGGGCAGATGGCCACGGTCATGCTCCTGGTCATCGGCATCGTCGGGACCACGGTCGCGCCCTGGCAGCTGTTCTTCCAGCAGAGCTACGTCATCGACAAGCGGATCACCCCGCGGTTCATCAGGTACGAGAAGGCCGACCTGTGGATCGGCATCGTCGTGGTGGTCCTCGGGGCAGGCGCGATCATGGGCTTCACCGCCGCCGCGTTCGCCGGCACGCACGGCTTCGGGCACTTCACCGACGCGGCCGGGCTGGCCAGCGGCCTGCAGGCGCACGCGGGCCGGATCGCCGGCGTGCTGTTCGCCGTGGCCCTGCTCGACGCCTCGATCATCGGCGCGTTCGCGGTCTCGCTGTCCACCGCGTACGCCCTCGGCGACGTGTTCGGCCTCAAGCACTCGCTGCACCGCGGGGTCAAGGGCGCCAAGGGCTTCTACGCGATCTACGGCGGCGTGGTGCTCGCCGCGGCCGCGGTCGTGCTGATCCCCGGCTCCCCGCTCGGGCTGCTCACCGAGGGCGTTCAGGCCCTGGCCGGGGTGCTGCTGCCGTCCGCCGCGATCTACCTGCTGCTGCTGTGCAATGACGCCGAGGTGCTCGGCCCGTGGGTCAACGGGCCCCGAACCAACCTGTTCACCGGAACGGTGGTGACTGTCCTGGTCGCGCTGTCGGTCATCCTCACCGCCTCGGTGCTGGACCCGGGTCTCACCGCGCGGCAGATCGTGTTCATCCTCGGCGGCTGCGCCGCCGCTGCGGCGCTGGTCGGGGCCTGCTTCGCGGCCCGGCGGCTACGGGCCGGCGGCCCGGCGGCCGCGACGATCGACCGCAGTGACCGGGAGAACTGGCGGATGCCGCAACTGGCGCTGCTGCGGCGGCCGTCGCTCCCGCTCGGCCGGAAGATCGGCATGTCCGTGCTGCGGACGTACCTGGCCGTGGCCACGGTCCTGGTCGCGGTGAAGATCGTGCAGCTCGCGATCGGGCACTGACGCCCGGCCCCGCCCGGCCCGGCCCGGCCCGGCGGCGTAGGTGGCGAAGCCTCCGGCGATCCCGGCGAAGCCTCCGGCGATCCCGGCGAAGCCTCCGGCGATGAATGTAAACCTGCTGCACACGGGTGTACACCAAACTCGCATCCACGCGGCCGGGATGCCGGGGCGGCGGGTCCGCGGCCTGGGATGAACATCTCGAAAAGGGGCAAATGGGTTATCACGTTGGCTGGCAGGCGCGAGCCCCCCGGCCAACCGCGTGGTTCACTGACCGGCGAGCGAGCCGACGGCGCCGTGCGGGCGGCGGGCGGCTAGCGGCGGCGCGGGCGGCTAGCGGCGGCGCGGGCGGCTAGCGGCGGCGCGGGCGGCTAGCGGCGGCGCGAGTCCGCGTCGACCTGGTGGCCGCGGTGGTGCCGCGGCCGTTCGGTCAGCCACGACGCGGCGGCGTACACCGGCGCGGCCAGCCCGATCAGCAGCGCGGTGCCGGTCGCCGCGCTCTCCACGAAATCGGACCCGACCTTGGCGACCCCGTAGTAGTAGCCGATCACGGCCGCCATCAGCACCAGCCACCCGCCGACTACGGTGCCGGTCACCCGCCGCGCGAACACCCGGCCGCCACGGCGCGACGAGTCGGCGGGCTGGCCGGCCTGCTGCCGCTTGGCCCGGGGCCGGTACAGCCGGCGCAGGCCCAGGGCCAGCGCCGACATGAGAATCAGGTAACCGGCGGCCATCGGTATCAGCGCCTGGCGATCGACCGAGGCGGCGGCGACCGCGGCCAGTGGCCTCATCGAGAGCAGCCCGTTCCCGATCTCAGGCGCGGAGCAGGAAGTGCCAGCCGCGGATGAAGAAGTGCCAGCCCGCCCACAGCCACAACGCGAACAGCGCCCACCGCCCGAACGGATAGCGCTCGATCGTGCGGAACACGTCGCTGAGGGTCGGGACGCCGCTTACGCGCGCGAGGGCGAGGCCTTCCCAGGCGAACAGGGCGCCAAAAAGGACCGCCCACACGAGGTAACCGATGATCGGGTGCCGTGCCACGCTGACCTCCCGGCGGCAGATGTGATCAACCGTGCGTCGGCACATCCCCGCGACCTGGGCCGCTGACCGAGCGCCGGGACGATACGGTGCGGAGCCGCGCCGGACGTAGCCCTCATACTGTCGCATCCGCGCGGGCGCGGCCAGGCAATCGACCGTGGGCCGGGTTCCGGCCCGTGGCCGCGGTCCCGGCCCGGCGGCCGCGGTCCCGGTGGCCGGCCGTCAGCCACCACCCAACTGGACAGCCTTGACGACCAGCAGGACCACGGAAATCACGAGGTAGCCGCGCAGCAGCAGCACGCCCAGCTTGGTCCCTGGCGACCAGGCCACCGGCTTGAGCAGGGCGAGCGGGGGCATCCGCCAGTTCGTCCGCTCCTGCTGCGTCATCCGCGCCGGCGCGGGCCGGACCCGGCCGCCGCGGCGCTGGGTGATCTCCAGCCAGAGGCCGGCCCCTCCCCCGCCCGCCAGGAGTGCGAGGGCGAGGATTACCGCGATCCCGCTGACGTTCAGCTTCGGGAACACCGTGCTGACCACGAGCGTGCCGGACAGGGTGAGCAGGACTCCGATGATCACGCTGGCCAGAGCGTTGAGCCAGCGCTTGTTGACCCACGGGCCGAGGACCTCCGGGTCGTTGCACAGCAGCAGCAGGAAGACGCTGGCGCTGGGCAGCAGTACCCCGGCCAGGGCCTGAACGCTGGTGGTGATCAGGCCGAGCGGGGCCCGGGGGATGAGCACGATGCCCGCGGCCACCACCACGAGAGCGGTGTAACTGAGGTAGAACGGCCTGGCCTCGCGGAAACTACGGTGCAGCGAGTGCTTCAGGCCGAACACGTCACCGAACGCGTAGCTGGTGGACAGGGTCACCGCCGAGGCGCCGATGATGCTCGCGTCCAGCAATACGATCGCGAACAGCGCGCCGAACGCGTAGCTGTGCGTCTCCAGCGCGCGGGCCACGCCGAGCGCATCGGTGAACTTCCCGATCAGGTTCGTGCCGCGGACCGCGAACACGGCCACCACTTCGATCGCGATCGCCCCGGCCACCACGACGACGGCGCCGAGCGTGGTGTCGGCCCGCTCGTAGTTGATGAACCGCGGCGTGATGCGCTTGTCCACCACGTTGGACTGCTGGAAGAACAGCTGCCAGGGGGCCACGGTGGTGCCCACGGTCGCGATGATGAGCAAGATCGCGGTCGAGCTGGCGCCCCCCTGGATGCCCGGCACCACCAGGTGGTAGGCGATCGCGCCGTAATGCGGCTCCGACAGCAGGGCCAGCGGGTACAGCACCAGGCTGGTCCCGATGAACAGGAAGATCGCCCGCTCCCACCGGCGGAAGCTCCCGCTCGCGGTGATGGCTACCAGCAGGACGGCGGTCAGCGGCACCGAGATGTAGGGGCTGATGCCGAAGTAGCGCAGCGCGAGCGAGACGCCGATGAACTCGGTGACGATGGTCAGGAAGTTGAGCAGGAACAGGTCGCCCACGCTGAACCAGCCCCAGAACCGGCCGAACCGCTCGTTGATCAGCCGGGCGTGCCCGACACCGGTGACCGCGCCCAGCCTGACCACCATCTCCTGGTTGACGATCAGGACCGGGACCAGCAGCAGCAGCACCCACAGCAGGCTGTAGCCGTAGTCCTGGCCGGCCTGCGCGTAGGTGGATACGCCGCCCGCGTCGTTGTCGCCGACCATGACGATCAGGCCGGGGCCCAAGATCGCGAGGAAGGTCACCAGCCGCCGCCGCCAGCCGCTGCGCGGCTCGTCGCCGACCCTGATCCGGCCCAGCGCGCCCTCGATGTCGCCCAGGTGCGCCTCGTCGAGCACGGCACTCGGCTGGGCCAGCGAGCGTGCCGGGGCCGGGGAGGAGCTCACGTGATCGGCGTGCCGGGAGCGATGCGGAGACGCGGGCGGCCGACCCGGGGGGAGCTGGTCCGCCGCCGGGCGCTGCTCCGCCGGGCGCTGGTCCGCCGCCGGGCGCTGGTCCGCCGCCGGGCGCTGGTCCGCCGCCGGGCGCTGGTCCGCCGCCGGGCGCTGGTCCGCCGCCGGGCGCTGGTCCGCCGCCGGGCGCTGGTCCGCCGCCGGGCGCTGGTCCGCCGGGGGGCGCTGGTCCGCCGCCGGCGGCGCACCGGGACCATCCGGGGCACCGGCCTGGGCCGGCGGGCTGGAATCCGCCGGGCGGGGCAGCGGAGCGCCGCGCTCGGGCGCCTCGCTCACGGTGAATCTCCGGTTCGCCGGCGAGGCGCCTGAAGGCGCCCCTCCGGCTCACTCGGTGTGTCTCCCGATCGCCTCACGTGTCCTCCCCGTGGTGGGCGTCGGGCGGCTGCGCGGCCTCGCGGCGCCGCCAGTCCTCCGGCAGCGTGACCTCGAGCACGTCGTCGACCGTGATCACGCCGATCATCTTCCTGCGCTCGTCCACCACCGGGATCGTGATCAGGTTGTAGTCGCTCATCAGCACCGCGACGTCCACCACGTCGGTGTCGGCCCCGACCCGGACCGGGTCGTCGTCGTAGATCTCCCTGAGCCTGGTCGCGGGGTCGGACTGCACCAGGGAGACCAGCCTGGCGACACCGCGCAGCCGGCCGCGCTCATCGAGCGCGTGCACGCTGGTGAGCGCCTCGGGCTGCAGGCTGGACGCGCGGGCGACCGCGCCCAGGGCCTCGCCGACCGCGGCGTCGGCCGGGACCGCGAGGAAATCGACGCCCATCAGGCCGCCCGCGCTGGTCGGGTTGAAGCCCATCAGAGTCAGCACCTTGGTCCGCTGCCCCGCGGGAAGCAGGTCAAGCACGGGCTGACGGCGCGCCTGCGGGAGCTCGGCGATCGTGTCCGCCGCGTCGTCGGCGCGCATCCGCGACAGCACCTCCGCGATCTCGGCGTCGGTCCGCGCGCCGAGCAGCCGGGTCGCCAGGTCCTCGTCAAGCTCCTCGAAGACGTCGGCCTCGAGTTCCGGGTCCGCGTGCACGTGATCCAGGATCTCCGTCTCCTCTTCCTTGGACGCGTCCTCGATGAGATCGGCGATCTGGGCGGGCTTCAGCCTGCGGATCCGGGCGAACGGGCCGCGCAGCAGCGCGCTGCCGGTGTGCCCGATCAGCGGCTCGAACTTCGACCATTCCCGGAACGGGTGGTCGTCCTGGTCGGGGCCGACGGGCGGGCGCGAGCCGAACCACCGCCGGGACCGGCGGCGGGTGTCCACGCCGGCCAGCATCCAGTCGCCGTTGCGCTGCTCGAGCTCCAGGTCGCCGGCCTTGATCAGGTGGGCGGTCTCCACGTCGATGAGCCGGTGCCCGAGCACGTCCGCCCGGAGCAGGACCTCGCCCTCGCGCCGTTCGAACGCGCGCAGGTCGAGCTTCGCGCTGGTCAGCTTCACCGACTCGCCGCCGAACGAGCTCACCTGCTCGATCGGCACGTACACCTCGCGGCCGCCGACCGTGGCGACCAGGCCGGTCACCAGCGGGTTGTCGGCGCCGCGCAGCCGCACGATCACGTCGGACAGCCGCCCGATCGTCTCGCCGCCCCGGTCCGTGAGCGGGCGCCGCAGCAGTTCCGACAGGTGCAGCGTCCGCGCGCGGCCCGCCAACGGTGCCGATGCTGCCGGTGTCGTGGTCATGGTCTTGCCTCTCTGATCGGGTGTCGGCCCCGCTCGCACAGACCTGTGCACAGATCCGGTGCCATAGTCCCTACCCGGATCACCCTGTCACGCCCGCCGCAGGCCGGATCCCGCCTTCCCCCCAGTACCGCCCGATCAGGGCCATCCTCGCCCCGGTGCCCGAGCGGTCGGCATCGCCCAGGTGAACAGGCGGTTACGCTCGTACGACACCATGCGGACTTCGCGAAGCCCGGGGCGGCTCCCGGCTCCCGCGGCAGGCTCCGGCGATGGTATGAAGGCCACATCGGCGCTGGCCGGCGCCGTTGTCGATCAGAGGGGCACACCAGAGTGGCCATGCGTAAGGCCGTGGGCCTGCTTGACGCCCGGCCCGACCTGGCCGAGGGCCTGGGCTACTGCGCTGAAGCGCCGGCTGCTCGGGCGGCCGCTGGTCAACGAGCAGCTAGGCGAGCAGCGGCTGTCCAAGCCGCTGGCGCTCGGGGTGCTCGCGCCCGACGGGATCTCCTCCTCGGCCTACGGCACCGAGGAAATCCTGATCGAGCTGTTCAAGGGCGGCCTGGCCATCACCGCGTTCACGATCATCCTGCCGCTGACCGGCGTGGTGCTGTTCGTCATGGCGCTGGTGGTCCTGTCCTACCGCGAGGTGGTCACGGTCTACACCCGGGCCGGCGGATCGTATGTGGTCGCCCGGGAGAATTTCGGGCCGCGGGTCGCGCAGATCGCCGCGGTCGCGCTGCTCATCGACTACGTGGTCACGGTCGCGGTGCAGGTGGCCGCGGGCACGGCCGCGGTCGCCTCGGCCTGGTCGGCGATCGACAGCCCGGTGAAGATCACCGTCATCTCGGTCGCGATCGTGATCGTGATGTGCTACGGCAACCTGCGCGGGATCCGGGAGGCGGGCCGGTCCTTCGCCCTGCCCACCTACCTGTTCTCCGGCGTGGCGATCATCATGATCGTCACCGGCCTGATCCGCGAGGCGGCCGGCTCGCTGCCGCGGCGCCCCTACCCGCTGCCCGGCCAGTACACCAGCGCCCACCATTCGACCAGCGGCCTGATCGCGTTCGGGATGGTGTTCGTGCTGCTGCGGGCGTTCGCCAACGGCGGCTCGTCGCTGACCGGCATCGAGGCGGTGTCGAACGCGGTCAGCGCGTTCCGCCCGCCGGAGGGCCGCAACGCCCGGCGGGTGCTGGTGACCGAGGGGCTGATCCTGGGCTCGCTGGTCGCGGGGATCTCCTGGCTGGCCCATGCCACCCACGCGGCGCCGTTCATAGACGGGGTGCCGACGGTCATCGCGCAGGAGGCGAAGATCGTCTTCGGGCACTCGGCGTTCGGGACCGCGATGTTCATCGCGGTCCAGGCGGCCACCGCGCTGATCCTCTACACCGGCGGGAACACCAGCTTCAACGGCTTCCCGTTCCTGGCCAGCTTCGTCGCCGAGGACGCGTTCCTGCCCCGGTGGCTGACCAAGCGCGGCCACCGGCTGGTGTTCTCCAACGGGATCGTGGTGCTGGCCGTGCTGTCGTGCACGCTGCTGGCCGTGGTCGGGGCGAACGTGAACCGGCTGGTGCCGTTCTACGCGATCGGGGTGTTCACCGCGTTCACCATGGCCGGGTTCGGCATGGCCAAGTACCACCACCGGACGAGGGAACCGGGGTGGCGGCGACGGCTGGTGATCAACTTCTCGGCGGGCGTGACCTCGGCGGTCGTGGTGGCCATCTTCGTGGTGGTCAAGTTCAGCGAGGGCGCGTGGCTCGTGGTCGTGCTGTTCGCGATCGGCGTGCCCGCGCTGATCCGGCTGAACCGGGAGTACCAGATGGAGGCCGGGGTGCTGGCCCGGATCGGCACCCGGGCCAGGCCGCCGGAGCCGCCGACGTACTCGCGGCGCACGGTCTTCGTGTTCGTGGACAGCTTCGACCTCGCCACCATCGCCGGGCTGCGGTACGCGCGCAGCCTGCGGCCCACCACGCTGCACGCGGTCCACTTCGTGATCGACAGCGTCCAGGCGGAGACCCTGCGCCAGGACTGGGTGCGCGCGAACACCGGCATCGTGCTGGACTTCGTGGACTGCGCGGACCGGAGGCTGGCCCGGTGCGCGATGGAACTGGTCAGCGCCGAGGCCGAGCAGCCGGGCGTGGGGGTCACCGCGATCCTGCCGCGGCGCGGCTACTCCCCGCTGCTGGGCAGGCTGCTGCACGACCGCACGGCGGACAAGATCGCCGCGGTCGTGTCCCGCATCCCGCACGCGGCGGCCACCATCGTGCCCTTCGACGTGCGCACCCGGCTGCAGGTCATCCACGAGCGCCGGGCCGCGGCCGGCCAGGGCCCGGAGGCGCCCGGGCCCGCCGGGGTAACCAGGCTCCCGCGGTCGGCCGGGCGGGCCGCCGGCCGAGCCCGGAGCGGCAGGCAGGCCCGGCGCAGGCGGCCGGCCCCGCGCAGGCGTCGGGCGCCGAGGGCAGGCCGGGCGAGCGGGACGAGCGGGACGAGCGGGACACCGCGGCCATGGCCGCGGCGGGGGCCTCGGTGGCCGACGCCACCGCGGCCGACGCCGGCCCGGCCGACGACGGCAGCATGTACGACCGGCCGGTCCCTCCGCCGGGCGTTCGGCCGATGGGATCGCTGACCAAGCCGGGGAGGGCCACGGTGGAAGGGCGCGTGTACGCGGTCGAGATCCGCCCGGTCGAGCGCAACACCGTGCTCGCGGCCGAGATCGCCGACTCGACCGGCCACCTGACCGCCTTGTTCTACGGGCGCTCGCACATCACGGGCCTGGACTGCGGCTCCCGGGTCAGGTTCCGCGGCCAGGTCGGCATCCGCGACGGCGGCCCAGTCATGATCAACCCCGCGTATGAGCTGGTCGCCCCGGGTACGTCCGAGCCGCCGCCGGCGAACCCTCCCGGCGGCGACGGCCCGGCGCCCGGCGCCCCGCCGCGCCGCGGCGGGCCCCGGCGCCGCAAGGGACATTGACCAGGCGCTCCGCCATGACCTCGCACATGACCCCGGGCACGACCGGGCCGGGGCACGACCACGGCCACGGGCTGACGGCCACCGGGCGGCACCGCCGGGCGCTGGTGACGGTGATGGTCCTGAGCGCCCTGATCGCGGTGGGCGAGGTCGCCGGCGCCCTGATCAGCGGATCGCTGGTGCTGCTGGCCGACGCGGCCCACATGGCCGCCGACGTGTCCGGCATCGGGCTGTCCCTGCTGGCCGCGTACTTCGCTGCCCGGCCCCCCACCGCCCGGCGCACGTTCGGCTACGCGCGGGCGGAGATCCTGGCGGCGATGGTCAACGCCGTGCTGCTGCTCGGCATGGCGACGTTCATCGCCGTCGAGGCGATCCGGCGGCTGATGTCCCCGCCGACGGTGGGTTCCGGGCTGCTGATCGTGTTCGGCGTGATCGCGCTGGCCGTCAACGCTGTCTCGCTGCTGCTGCTGCGCCGCGGCCAGGCGGAGAGCCTCAACGTTCGCGGCGCCTTCCTCGAGGTCGCCTCGGACGCGCTCGGCGCCGCCGCGGTGATCGTGACCGGGGTGGTGATCGCCACCACCGGGTTCACCCGCGCGGACCCGATCGCCTCGCTCGCGATCGGGCTGCTGATCCTGCCCCGGACCTGGCGGCTGCTGCGGGAGACCGTGGACGTGCTGCTCGAAGCCAGCCCGAGGGGCATGGACCTGAGCGAGGTCCGCCGCCACATGACCACCTTGACCGGCGTCCGCGACGTCCACGAGTTGCACGCCTGGACGATCACCTCCGGGCTGCCGGTGCTCTCGGCGCACGTCGTGGTGGAGCCGGGTGTCCTGGACGACGGCCGCTGCGCCACCATGCTGGACCGGCTGCAGGACTGCCTGCGGGGCCACTTCGACGTCGAGCACTCCACTTTCCAGCTCGAGCCCGCCGGGCACGCCGACCACGAGCGCCCGATGCACGAGTAGGCCGAGGGGGTGACCGGCCCGGGCGGCATTGCGTTCAGGCCCCTTACTGGGTAGCAATGAAGTCTGGGGCAGAATCGCCTGATGCCTGCCGGGGAGGCCGCCATGAGCACCTACGAGCACTACACCACCCCCGTCGCCCCCGGGACCTGGGACGTGCCCGCGGCCGGAGCGACCCGGTTCAGCTGGGAGTACGACGGCGGCCGGAGCCGCCTGCTCGACCTGTACCAGCGCGGCAAGGACAAGCAGTGGGACGCGGCCAAGCGGATCGACTGGTCGATCCCGGTCGACCCGACCAACGTGATGGAGCAGTCCGAGGAACTGGTCCCGATCTACGGGTCGGCGCAGTGGGACAAGCTGTCCCAGCCGGAACGGGACGAGCTGGGCCACCACCTGTCCGCCTGGCTGTTCAGCCAGTTCCTGCACGGCGAGCAGGGAGCGCTGACGGTCGCCGCGCGGATCGTGGAGTCGGTGCCGGACATGGACTCCAAGTTCTACGCCGCCACCCAGGCCATGGACGAGGCGCGGCACGTCGAGCTGTACGCGAGGTTCATGCGGGAGAAAATCGGGCTGTACTACCCGGTCAACCCCGACCTGGCCAAGCTGCTGGCCGACGCGCTCAGCGACTCCCGCTGGGACCTGCCCTACCTGGGCATGCAGGTGCTGATCGAGGGGCTGGCGCTGGCCGCGTTCGGCGTGCACCGGGACATGTCCAACAACGCCCTGGTCACCCAGCTGCTCGCGTACGTGATGCAGGACGAGGCCCGGCACGTGGCGTTCGGGCGGCTGGCCCTGCGCGACTACTACGCCGAGCTGACCGAGGCCGAGCGCGCCGACCGCGAGGAGTTCATCGTCGAGGGCTGCTACCTGATGCGCAACAGGTTCCGGGCGCAGGAGGTCTGGGAGCGGATGGGCTTCAACGTCGAGGAGTGCCTCGAGTTCACCGAGCACTCCCCGATGCAGCAGGCGTTCCGGACGCTGCTGTTCTCGCGCATCGTGCCGTGCGTGCGGGACATCGGGCTCTGGGGCCCGAAGGTGCGCCGCGCCTACACCGACCTGGGCGTGATCGACGCCGCACAGAGCGACCTCGAAGCGCTGATGCGCGCCGACGAGGAAATCGCCGAGAAGGTCGACGCGGAAAAGCACGCCGCCGACCTGGCCACGCGCCAGTCCGAGGTCGACCAGGCCATCGCCGACGCCGCCCCCGCCTAACCGCGGGCCGCCCCGCCTAACCGCGGGCCGCCCCGCCTAACCCACCCCCACACCCCGCCCACCCCACACCCCGCCCACCCCCCTCCCCGGCAACGTGGAGACCTTTCGGTGAATAGCGCGGGTAAGTCTCCGCGATGATCGGGGGCGTACGCTCGCGGGATGAGCGACGATGCGATGCCCCGCTTCCCGCGTGACTTCGCGTGGGGGGTGGCCACCTCCGCGTACCAGATCGAGGGCGCGGTCACCGAGGACGGCCGCGGCGAGTCGGTCTGGGACGTGTTCTGCCGCAAGCCCGGCGTCATCAGGGACGGCCACACCGGCGACGTGGCAGACGATCACTATCACCGCTGGAACGCCGACGTCGGGCTGATGGCCGGGCTCGGCCTGAACGCGTACCGGTTCTCGATCGCCTGGCCGCGGGTGCAGCCGCTCGGGAAGGGCCCGGCCAACGAGGCCGGCCTGGATTTCTACGACCGGCTGACCGACGCGCTGCTCGCCCGCGGCATCACCCCGGTGCCCACGCTCTACCACTGGGATCTGCCGCAGCCGCTGGAGGACGACGGCGGCTGGCTGGCGCGGGACACCGCGCACCGGTTCGCCGACTACGCGACCCTGGCCGCGGAGAGGCTCGCCGACCGGATCCCGCTATGGATCACCCTGAACGAGGCCTTCGTGGTCACCGCCTTCGGCTACGCACTCGGCATCCACGCCCCCGGCCAGGCGCTGATGCTCGACGCGCTGCCGACCGCCCACCATCAGCTGCTCGGGCACGGGCTGGCCACCTCCGCGCTGCGTTCGGCCGGAGCCAGGCAGGTGGCGATCACCAACAACCACGCCCCGGCCTGGCCGGCCACCGACGACGCGGCCGACGTCGCGGCCGCCCGCGCCTACGACACCCTGCACAACCGGATGTTCGCCGATCCGCTGCTGCTCGGCCGCTACCCCGACCTGTCCGCGTTCGGGGTCGGCCCGGCGGGCCTCGACTGCGTCCTGGACGGGGATCTCGCGGTGATCTCCGCCCCGCTGGACGCGCTCGGCGTGAACTACTACAGCCCGACCCGGCTGTCGGCGCTGCCGGACTCGCCGCTGCCGTTCCAGATGCAGCCGATCCCCGGCTACCCGGTGACCGCGTTCGGCTGGCCGGTGATCCCCGCCGGGCTGACCGAGCTGATGACGATGCTGAAGGACCGTTACGGCGACCGGCTGCCGCCGGTCTACATCACCGAGAACGGCTGCTCGGTGAACGACGAGGTGTCCGGCGACGGGACGGTCGAAGACCAGTTCCGGATCGACTACCTGGACGGCCACGTCCGGGCGCTGCACGCGGCGATGGCCGCCGGGGTGGACGTGCGCGGTTACTTCGTCTGGTCGCTGATCGACAACTTCGAGTGGACCGAGGGCTACCACCAGCGGTTCGGGCTGGTGCACGTGGACTTCGGGACGCAGCGCCGCACGCCCAAGGCGTCGTACCACTGGTACCGCGACCTGATCGCGGCCCAGCGCCAGGACCCGGTGGACGGCCCGGCCGCCGGCTGACGGCGGGGCGAGGCCGCCGGGCACGGTCAGTCCGGCAGGTACTCCGGCGGGAGTGCAGCAGCCAGGTCGCCCAGATCCTGCGCGGCCGCGCTGGTGAGCTGCTCCTCACTCCAGGCCAGGGCGCCGGTCCGCAGGTCGTCGAGCACGCCGTCGATCCAGCTCAGCTCGGCGGCGGTGAC
This sequence comes from uncultured Actinomycetota bacterium, assembly GCA_963842355.1. GTDB lineage: Bacteria > Actinomycetota > Actinomycetes > Streptosporangiales > Streptosporangiaceae > JASHPR01. The sequence goes on from CAWJGC010000003.1 coordinate 76,185, forward strand.
CGCACGCAGGTACTCGTCGTCCAGCAGCGTCACCCGCGGCAGGGTGGCGGAATAGCCTTCCAGGCTCCGTTCGAGCCTGGTCAGGTTCTCCCGGAGCACGGCGGCCCGCTGTTCCAGCGCGGTCCGGGCCTGTCCAGGATCCAGCAGCATCGCGAAGGACAGGGCGGCGGGGAACTGCGGGAACTCGTTGCGCGGGTTGGCCAGCATCTCGGTCAGCCACTCCGGCAGCTCCCGCCGGCCGGCTTCGGTCAGCTCGTAGATGGTGCGTTCCGGGTACTGCTGGTCGCGCTCGGTCTGCCGGACCGCGATCAGCCCGGCCTCGTGCAGTCGCTTGATCGTCTTGTACAGGTTCGCCCGCTGCCCCACGTTGACGACCTCGTCCTTGCCCCAGTGCTTGATGAGGCGCTGGATGCCGTACGGGTGCAGCGGCCCGGGGACCAGCATGCTCAGCACGGCCAGCGCGAGCGGCGACGGGCGGTACGTCGGGTCCACATGTTCAGTGTACTAGTCGCCCAAAAATTAGTTGACTGACGACTAGTTTCAAGTTTACTATCCATCTCGAGATATAACGCGGATAGATCCCGCGATCCGGCTCGGGAAGGGACAACGAGATGCCCACGCAGGACACGCCGCTGCTGGAGGCACGCGGCGTCACGGTGAGATTCGGCAAGGTCACGGCGCTCGACGCGCTGGACCTGGCTGCCCCGCCCGGGGAGGTGCTGGCCATCCTGGGACCCAACGGCGCGGGCAAGACCACATTCGTCCGGGCGGTCGCCACGCTCCAGCGCCTGACGAGCGGCGAGTTGCGGGTGCGCGGCCACGACGTGGCGCGCGACCCGGTGGCCGTCCGCCGGGACATCGGCCTGGCCGGCCAGTTCGCCGCGGTCGAGCCCTCGATGACCGGGCGCGAGAACCTGGAGATGACGGCCCGGCTGTTCGGGCACCCCCCGCGCGCCGCGCGGCTGGCGGCGTCGGCGGTGATCGACCAGCTCGGCCTCGCCGAGGTCGCGGACCGGCGGTGCGGCACCTACTCGGGCGGCCAGCGCCGCAGGCTCGACCTGGGCGCCAGCCTCGTCGGCGCGCCGCGGCTGCTGCTGCTCGACGAGCCGACGACGGGCCTGGACCCCACGGGCAGGAACGAGGTCTGGGACGCCGTCCGGAGCCTCGCCGCCGGAGGCACCGACATCCTGCTGACCACGCACTACCTCGACGAAGCCGACGAGCTTGCCGACCGCGTGGTGGTGATCGACCACGGCCGGGCCGTCGCGTCCGGCACGGTCGGCGAGCTGAAAGCGAGTGTCGGGCGCGATGTGATCGAGGTTGTCGTCGCCGACCCCTCCCGGCTCGACGAGGCCGGCCACTGCCTCGAGCGCGTCACCTCGAACCGGCCCCGGCTGGAGCGGGGCGGCCGGCGGGGCAGCGCCCCGGCCGCGGGCGGCGCCCGCGAGCTCGCCGCCGCCATCCGCTGTCTCGACGACGCCGCGATCAGCGTCGACGAGATCGGCCTGCGCCGGCCGACGCTGGACGAGGTCTTCCTGGCCCTCACCGGTGACCGCTCCGGCATGCCGCCGACCGCCGCCCTGGTCAAGAACGGAGACCCACGATGACTGCCTTCGATATCACTCGCCCCGCCCGCCCCGCCAGCCCCGCCAGCCCCGCCCGCCCGGCCGCCCCGCCGGGGACGGCGCGGTCCAGCGCCGAGGTCGCGCGGCGGGTACTGCGCAAGTACTTCCGGACCCCCGGCCTGTGGGCCATGGGAGTGGTCCAGGCCGTGCTGTTCCTCTTCACCTTCCGGTTCGTCTTCGGCGGCGCCGTCCAGGGCGGCGCGGCGAGATACGCCGACTACTTCGTGCCCGGCTACGTCGCGACGATCGTGCTGTTCACCGGGGCCGGCATCGCCGTGGCGGTGGCGGAGGACCGGGTCCAGGGGTTCACCGGGCGGCTGCTGTCCCTCCCGGTACCGCGGCCGGCGATCGTGCTCGGGCGGGTGCTGGCCGACTTCACCACGAACGCGTGGTCGATCATCGCGACCGCGGCGTTCGGCTTCCTGTTCGGCTTCCGCCTCGGCGGGACGGTGACCGACGCCCTGGCCGCGTTCGGGCTGTGCCTGGTCTACGGCCTCGTGTTCACGGTCGTCTTCATGGTCATCGGCCTGGTCTCGCCCAACGGGCAGGCCGCCCAGGGCATGTCGATGATCGCGTTCGTCTTCGCGTTCATTTCCAGCACCTACGTGCCGGCGAGCACCATGCCCGGCTGGCTCCAGCCGTTCGCGAAGTACCAGCCGATCACGCCGATGGTCGACGCCGTCCGCTCGCTGATCGTCGGGTCCGGCAGCGACGTCGCGCTGGCCCTCGCCTGGTCCGCGCTGCTGTTGGTCATCTTCACGCCGGTGGCGGTGCTCCGCTACCGGCGCGGCTGAATCACGGCCCAGCCCCCGGTGACCAGGTTCCGCCGGGCGGCGGCCCCGCCGGCGCGGCCCGGCCGGGCCGGCCCGGCGCAGCCCGGCCGGGCTGAGGGCCGGCCCCGGTCCCGGGGCCGGGACCGGGGCCGGGGTCAGGCGCGGATCTGCTCGCGGACGGCGGCGGTGACCTTCTCGGCCCGCGCGATGATGTCCTCGGCCTTGTCGGTCTCGGCGATCATCTCCAGGCTGGCCTGCTCGTCCGTGATGCCGGCCAGGTTGATCTCGACGTTCACCCGGGCCGTGGCCGCCGCGGCGCGGGCCGCCTCCGCGGCGGCGGCCGCGTCGCTGAGGACGTTGCGGTTGCCGATCTCGGCCAGGACCCCGGCCAGGTCGACCACCATCCCGGCGACGCCGATGAGCTTGGCCGGCGGCCAAGCCGCGTTGACCAGGGCCCGGGCGATGGCCGCCGAGCGGGCGTCCGCCTCGTCCGCGGTGGATCTGGGCAGCCGGTAGGCCTCGGCTACGGCCGAGAACGCCGCCTCATCGGCCTCGGCGAGCCGGAGCGCGATGTCACGCAGTTCGTCGGCCTCGGTCACAATGCGGCCGATCGTCTCCTGATGCTCGGCGTACGTCTCGCCGGTGCTGTACCGGGCGACCATGCCGAGCAGGGCCGCGCCCAGGGCCGCGTGCACCGCCGCCGCCGCGCCCCCGCCGGGGCCGGCACGCGGTCCGCGAGCCGGTCGAGGAAGTCGCCGATCTTCTCGTCGCGCATGGGCACTCGTGTCCTCCAGTCGGGGCGGCGCGGTCACGGCGCGCGCGAAGATCCTCCCATAAGTCGGCCTGTCCCCGGCGGGACGGCCTCGACCCGCCCGGGGGCAGCCTCGGCCGGTCAGGGTCGGCGGCGAAGGCCGGCGACGCTGGGCCACCTGCGGCAGCCGCGCGGCCGGCTGTCCGGTGGTATTCGCCGCGCGTGACGAGCCCGCGCCGCGGGCCCGGCGCGTTCGGTGATCATCGGGGCAGGGAGCCGGGCGGCACGCCGAGGTCGGCGAGGGCGGCCCGGGCCGCCCAGGTGCCGCACATCCCGTGCACGCCGCCGCCGGGCGGGGTGGAGGAGGAGCACAGGTAGACGCCGGGCAGCGCGGTCCGGTACTGGTTCCACCGGACGACGGGCCGGAACAGCGTCTGCCGCAGCGTCCCCGCGCCGCCGGTGATGTCGCCGCCGACGCAGTTCGGGTTGTGCCGCTCCACCTCGGCGGCCGTCCGGGTGGACCGGGCGAGGACCAGGTCGCGGAACCCGGGCGCGAAGCGCTCGATCTGGGCCTCGATCCGGCCGGTCATGTCCACGGCCGAGCCGGCCGGCACATGACAGTAACCCCAGAGCGTGTGCTTGCCTTCCGGCGCCCGCGACGGGTCGACCACGCCCGGCTGGGCCACGAGACAGAACGGGCGCTCGGGATGCCTGCCCGCCGCCACGTCCGCCTCGGCGGCGGCGACCTCGGCGAACGTGCCGCCCAGGTGTACCGTCCCGGCCTGCCGGGCGGCTTCAGCCGCCCAGGGCACGGGACCGTCCAGGGCCCAGTCGACCTTGCAGATCCCGGGCCCGTACCGGAACCGGTCGAGCGCCCTGGCGTAGCGCGGGGGCAGCCGGCCATCGGCCATCCCCACGAACTGGCGCGGCGTGACGTCCAGCAGGGTCAGACGCGCGGGCGGCAGGTCCGCGAGCCTGCTGACCCACTGGCCCGTGATCACCTGGCCGCCGAGCGCCTCAAGCTCCGCCACGAGCGCCTCGACGAGCCGGGCGCTGCCGCCCTCGACCACCGGCCAGCCGACCGAGTGCGCGATGATCATGAACATCAGCCCGTACGCGCCGGTGAGCGGCGCGTCCAGCGGCAGGAGGGCATGCGCGGTGGCCCCGGCGAGCACGGCCCTGGCCTCGTCGGTGCTGAACCAGCGGGCCAGCCACGAGGCGGGCAGCAGCCCTTCGAGGCCGAACCGCCCGGCGGACACCGGATGCGCGGGCACCGACCGGAGCGGGGCCAGGAACGTCGACAGGATCCGGTCCGCGTCCCTGACCAGCGGCTCGAGGAGCCGCCGGTAGGCCGCGGCGTCCGCGCCCAGGCCGCGCGCGGTCTCGCCGACCGAGCCGGTCACGGCCCCGGCCCGGCCGCCGTCGAGCGGGTGGGCGAACGCCACCTTCGGCGTGAGCAGCTTGACGCCGCCCGCGGCCAGGTTGACGCCGGTGAAGAACGGGGAGGCGGCGGCGAGCGGATGGACCGCCGAGCAGACGTCGTGGCGGAACCCGGGAAGGGTCAGCTCCTCGGTCCGGCAGCCGCCGCCCGGCGTGCCGGCTCCCTCCAGGACCTGGACGGCCAGACCGGCGCGGGCCAGGGTGATCGCGGCGGCCAGCCCGTTCGGCCCGGAGCCGACCACGATCGCTGTGTTTATCGCTCGCCTCCGGGGCCCCGCCCGCCTCCCCATCCCCCCTTCATGGCCCCGCCTTCCCTCGTCGCTCGGTCGCAAGCTCCCTCGCTCCTCAGTCCAGGCGGGGCCGCGCCCCTTTGGCTCGGTCACGGGTCGATTATCTCGCCCTCGGCGGCCACGATGGTCTCGGCCGGCCCGGCGGCCACCCGGCGGGCCAGCTGGTCGAGCGCCTCGTCGGTGCGGTCCGGCTTGTGGTGGGTCAGCAGCACCCGCCGCGCCCCGGCCCGCTGCCCCAGGCCGACGGCGTAGTCGGCCGCCGCGTGGCCGAACGACGCCTCCGCGGCCACCTCCTCGGGCAGCAGGAAGGAATCGTGGATCAGCAGGTCCGCCTCGCTGGCCAGGGCGAGCGCGGCCGGGTGGTACTCCCCCCAGCCCTCCGGTCCCGGCCCGAGGGCGGTGGGGCAGTGATCGGGCAGGTAGGCGATCACCTGGTGCCCGTCGCTGACCCGGTACCCGAACGTCCTGCCGCCCTTGTGCGGGATCTGGAGGGCCTCGATCGTGAAGCCCTCGGCCTTCAGCTCCCCAGGCGCCACGGCGGCGAACGTCCAGGCCCCGCGCAGGCCGCTGGGCGTGATCGGGAAATGGGGCGGCGACATGCCCCGGGCCAGGGTCTCCTCCGCGCTCGCGCCGCTCTCCTGCTCGGGCAGCAGCAGGCTGACGCGCGCGTCGTCACGGTCCCCCCCGGTGAAGAACGGCAGCCCGTGGACATGGTCCCAGTGCAGGTGGGTGAGCAGTATCGTGCCGGCGAACGGGCCGCCGCCCAGCAAGTCGGTGACCCGCCGCAGGCCAGTGCCGGCGTCGAGGACGAGCGCGGGCCGGGCCGTGTCGTCGCGGGCGACGGCGACGCAGGAGGTGTGGCCCCCGTAGCGGAGGAACTCGGCGCCGGGCGCCGGAGTGGAGCCGCGCACACCGCAGAGGTAGAGGCGCACTCGGCCGGCCCTCAGGTCCGCGCGGCGTCTTCACGCCGGTGCCCCGCGGACAGATCCTGCAGTGACTGCTGGTCGAGCTGGCGGGCGTCGACGGAGGCCACCCGGCAGGCCGTGACCGCCACCAGCGTCGAGGTCCTGGCGCCGCCCTCCAGGTGCGCCCGCTCCCCGAGCATGGCCCCGGGCCCGTACTCCGCGAGCCGCTCGCCGTCCCGGTCGACCCGGATCACCCCGTCCAGGACGAGGTAGACGTCGCTGCCCGGCTCCCCTTGCCGCACCAGCACGTCACCGGCCTTGACCCGGCGGATCCTGGGCTTGGCCGCGCCGTGCATGAGCTGCACGGACAGCGCGCGTTCCAGCGCGGTCTCCACGGCCGTCACCAGCGCCGCCGAATCCTCGTCTCCCCACGGGCTGTGGCGGCCGAACGACTTGCGGTACCAGTCACGGAAGTCGGTCAGGCCCGACTTGTGCGAGAGCAGGCTGCCGGGATCGTAGACCCAGTGCCGGGGGAACCGGCTGGCGCCGGTCATCGCGGACTCGGCCTTCCCGTCGGCGTACAGCGTGAGCGACAGGGTCGTCCACACCAGCGGCGCCTGCCACTGCACGTACGGCGCCCGCCGCACCCGCCGCGGAGCGGGCAGCCCGGTCCGGCCCCCGGTGGTCTGCACGAACCGGACCCACCCGTCTCCTCGTTCCGGATCGCGCCGGAGGTCGGGGAGCTGGATCGCCTGGAAGCGGTGGCTCAGCGCGCCGAGCCGGACGGTCGTGGCGCCCATCAGGCCGCCGCCGCTGTAGCCGCAGCCGGTGACCTGGCCCGAGTCATCCACATCGATCCAGGCGCGCAGGACGTTGGCGAAGCGGAACCGGTCCGCGATCCGCAGTTCCTCAAGGTCGCCGAGCTCACCGGGCGGCGGCTCGTCGTAGTGGGTGAAGCCGGCGTCGAAGGCCACCCGGGTTCCTCCGGTGACCGCTTCCGACGGGATCCACGACAGTGAGGTGACGCAGCTTTCGTATCGCATGCGCCCATCGTCGGCCGGCCTGCGGCCGCGAAACCAGGATGGTGACTGGCATCCGTGAGGTGTGCCAGCACCACTGCCCTTTCAGGTGCCTGCTCACTGGCCGTGGTGCCGTGGTTGTGCGACAACTAGTGGAATGGGCCAGATCGCGGCGCCCCCCGAACGCGCCATCGACGTATTCCTCGCGGACGACAACCTGATCGTGCGCGAGGGAGTCCGCGCGCTCATCGAGCGTCACCCCGACCTTCGCGTGGTGGGCGTGGCCGCCGACTACGACGAGGTCGTCAGCGGCACGGCGGCCACCGAGCCGCAGGTCCTGGTCACCGACGTCCGCATGCCGCCGTCGTTCCAGCGCGAGGGCATCGACGCCGCGAAGGAGGTGCGCAAGCGCTTTCCGGGGACCGGGGTCGTGGTGCTGTCGCAGTACGACGATCCGGAGTACGCGGTCTCGCTGCTGGCCGAGGGCTCCGCCGGCTACGGCTACCTGCTGAAGGACCGCGTGGCCGAGGGCAACCAGCTCGCCGACGCCATCCGCAGCGTGGCCACCGGCGGCACGGCCCTCGATCCCGCCATCGTCGAGGCACTGGTCCGGCCGGTCACCTCGCCCGGCGAGCTGGCTCCGGCCGAGGAGGAGCTGCTGGCCATGATCGCCGAGGGCAAGCCGATCAAGGCGATCGCGGCGGCCAGGCAGGTACCGCCCGAGGCGGTCGACGCCGAAGTGGAGGCGGTCTTCGTCAAGCTGGCGGCGGGCGTCGCGTCCGGGAACCCGGCCGCGCTGAACCGCCTCCGGCTGCTGCACCGGGCCATCGTCGACCGCGAGGAGCAGGGCGAGACGCTGTCCCGCCTGCTGCCGGGCGGCCTGGCCGAGAAGCTCCGCGGCGGGAGGCAGCGCATCGGCGAGACCGAGAGCGTGGTCGTGACCGTGCTGATGAGCGACATCAGGTCCTACTCGACGATCGCCGAGCACGCCGACCCCAGTCAGCTCGCCGGACAGCTCAATTCGCACCGTGCCGCCATGAACCGTGCGATCCTCGGAGAGGGGGGAACGGTCATGCAGTTCGTCGGCGACGCGGTGATGGCGGTCTTCGGCGCGCCGTTCCCGCAGCCGGATCACGCCGACCGGGCGGTGGCCGCGGCGGCCGCGATGCACGCGCTGCAGGCCGAGATCAACGCCGGCTGGGCGGCCGACGGGCTGCAGCCGTTCGGCCTGGGCATCGGGCTGTCGACCGGCGAGGTCGCGGCGGCCCTGCTCGGCTCGGAGGAACGGCTGGAGTACACGCTGGTCGGTGACACGGTCAACCTGTCCCAGCGCCTGCAGCAGCTCGCCGCGGCGGGCGAGACCGTGCTCTCCGAGGCCACCAGCCGGGCCCTCACCGTGCCCGCGGACACGATCGCGCTCGGATCCCAGCTCGTCAAGGGACGCGATACCCCGATAACCGCCCATAAGCTTGCGCCGCCCGGCATCCCCGCCGCGGCGGACCGACGTTTAACCTGAACCCACATGCTGACCTGGGGGGGCCCATGAACGAGAACCTGCCTGCTCTGACCATGCGCGGCGTGCGCAAGACCTTCGAGGCCGAGAACGCCCCGGTACGGGCGCTGCGGGGCGTCGACCTGACCGTGACCAGGGGTGAGTTCGTCGCGCTGATGGGGCCGTCCGGCTGCGGCAAGTCGACGCTGCTGAACCTGGTGGCCGGCCTCGAACTCGCCGACGAGGGCACGATCACGGTCGCCGACGAGCAGGTGACCGGGCGCGGCGAGGACGACCTGGCCCGGCTGCGCCGCAAGCACATCGGCATCATCTTCCAGTTCTTCAACCTGCTGGAGGGGATGACGGTGCTGGAGAACGTGGCCCTGCCGGCGGTGATCGCCGGCCGCAAGCGCAAGATGGCCGAGACCCGGGCCCGTGACCTGCTGGACCTGCTCGGCATCGGCGACAAGGCGGCCGCGGTGCCGGGCGTGCTGTCCGGCGGCCAGCGGCAGCGGCTGGCGATCGCCCGGGCGCTGGCGAACGATCCGACGCTGCTGCTCGCCGACGAGCCGACCGGAGCGCTCGACTCCGACGGCGGCCATGAGGTCATCGAGCTGCTGAGCCGGCTGCACCACGGCGGGCAGACCATCGTCCTGGTCACCCACGACGCCCAGGTGGCGGGCGCCGCCCAGCGCATCGTGCGCATGCTCGACGGTCGCATCCTTCCGCCGGAAGCAGCAGGCGAGCCACAAGATGAGCCTGAACGCACCGTCGGCGTCCCCATCGAGGCCCGCTAGCGTGACTCGCTCCGCCGCGCGGGTGGCGTGGTACCGGCTGCAGGCCACGCTCCGCCACCGCATCGGCGGCTACCTGGCCCTGGCCGCCCTGGTCGGCGTGATCGGCGGGATCGCCCTGGCCTCGGTGACCGCCGCCCGCCGCACCGACTCCTCCTACCCGGACTACCTGGCCAGCACGAACCCCTCAGGCCTGATCATCCAGCCGAACTCGAACTTCACCGGTACGGAGACCGTCGCCCAGGCCTACCGGCTGTACCAGCAGCTTCTCGCTCAGATGCGCCACCTGCCGCACGTCACCGGGCTGGCCACGGCCGACGCGTTCAACGCCGTCCGGCTCACGCCGCGCGGCGGCTACGGCCCGGTGCTGTTCACCCAGGTGCAGCTCGTGGCCAGCGGCAGCGGCATGTTCACTCGCCAGGACCGGCTGACGATCATCTCGGGACGCAAGGCCATGCGCCCGGACGAGGTGGTGGCCACCAGCCGCGCCGCCGCGCAGCTGCACCTGCACGTGGGCTCGCGCCTGGCGGTGGGGATCTATGCGTCGGCCGCAGCGCACGGGCTTCCGCCCTTCTACCGCAAGCTCGAGCTGACCGTGACCGGCATCGGCGTGGTGAGCACCCAGGTGGTGCAGGATGACATCGACGCCGACCGCACCGGTTTCCTGATCGGCACGCCGGCCCTGGACCAGGAGTTCGCTTCCTGCTGCACTAACACGTCGTACATAGGGCTGAAGGTGGCCGGCGGCGGCCGGTACGACTCGACCGTCGCCGGCGAGTACTTGCATCTCACCGGCACCAGCACGATCTTCGTCGGCGGCGGCGCACAGCTGCTGCAGCTCCTGGAGCTCTACAACACCGCGTCGATCGAGGCGGAGGCGCAGAGCGCGATCCACCCCGAGGCGATCGCGCTCGGGGTGTTCGGAATCATCGCAGCCCTCGCCGCGCTGATCATCGGCGCGCAGTCCATCTCCCGGCAGGTCCGGGCCGCGACCGACGACGCCGATATCCTGCGCGCACTCGGCGCCGGGCCCGGGGCGACCACCGCCGACGGCGTCCTCGGCATTCTCGCCGCCGTGGCGGCCGGGGCCCTGCTCGCCGTCGCCGTCGCGATCGGCCTGTCGCCGTTCTCGCTGTTCGGGCCCGTCCGCCAGGTGCAGCCGGGGCGCGGGATCTACCTGGACTGGACGGTACTCGGGCTGGGCGCGCTCGGCCTGGTTCTCGTCCTCGGCGGCGTGGCCGTTGCGATCGGGTACCGGCAGGCGCCGCACCGCGCCGCCGGAAGGCCGCAGCCCGCCGGCCGTGGGTCCGCCGTGGTCCGGGCCGGCCTGGGCGCCGGCCTGGGCGCCACCGGGGTCACCGGCCTGCGGATGGCGCTGGAGCCGGGGCGCGGCCGGACCGCGGTGCCGGTCCACTCGGTGCTGGCCGGCGCGGTGCTGGCGGTCATCGTCGGCGCGGCCACGCTGACGTTCGGCGCCAGCCTCAGCTACCTGGTCGCCCGGCCCGCGTTGTACGGGTGGAACTTCGACTACGCGCTGTACTCGACGGACGGGTGGGGGTCGTTCCCGCCCGCGGCCGTCACGCCGCTGCTGCACCGGGACAAGCTGATCGCCGCCAGCACCGGCGTCTACTTCCTCACCGTCCAGATCGACGGGCAGACCGTGCCCGGCATCCTGTCCCCGGCCCGCCCGGCCGTGGGTCCCCGGATCCTGCACGGCACCGGCCTCGACGGCCAAGGCGACATCGTGCTCGGCCCCGGCACGCTCGCCCAGCTGCACAAGCAGGTCGGCGATTACGTCACGGTACAGCTCGGCCCGGTGATCCACGACGCCCGGCTGAAGATCGTCGGCACGGCCGCGCTACCCGCGCTCGGCGACACGCTGGGGATCCATCCGTCGCTGGCCACCGGCGCGATCCTGCCCACCAGCGTGGTGACCCGAGCTGCGCTGAACGAGGCCGGCCCGGACTCTGGCCCGAACGCCATCTTCGTGCGGCTGCGGCCCGGCGTGAGCCAGGCCGCAGGCCTGCGGTCGCTGCAGCAGATCGCGAACTACTACAACCAGTTTGCGCATTCCCCGCGGGTCGTGGACAACTTCGGTCCCGAGGCCCTGGAACTGCAGGCCAACGTGCTGCCGGTGCAGCGGCCCGCGGAGATCGTGAACTACAAGTCCATGGGCACGATGCCGGCCGTGCTGGCCGGCGGCGTGGCGGCCGCCACGGTCGCCGCCCTGGGGCTGATGCTGGTCGCGTCGGTGCGGCGGCGGCGGCGTGACCTGGCCCTGCTGAAGACGCTGGGCTTCACCCGCCGCCAGCTCGCCGGGGCCGTGGCCTGGCAGTCCACGGTGGTCGCCGTGGCCGGCCTGGCCGCCGGCGTGCCGCTGGGCATCGCGGCGGGCCGCTGGCTGTGGATCCTGTTCGCCCGCGGGCTGTCCGCCGTGCCCGACCCGGTCGTCCCCGTCGGCTCGGTCGCGCTGGCCGCCCTGGCCGCGCTGGTCCTGGCCAACCTGGTCGCCGCCGTGCCCGGCCGCCAGGCGGCCCGCACGCCGGCCGCCCTGCTGCTGCGGGCGGAGTGATGCCGGTGCGACGGGGGTGGCCAGCGTGACCGCGCCGATGCCGCGGGGGGACTCACGGCGGGCGGCTCCGTGGCGGGTGGCGTGGTACCGGCTCCGCGGCACGTTCCGCCGCCGGTGGGCGGGCTACCTGGCCCTGGCCGTGCTGGTCGGCCTGGCCGGCGGGGTGGCCATGGGGTCGGTGGTAGCCGCCCGGCGCACCGACTCGTCCTACCCCGACCTGCTGGCCGCGACCAACCCCTCCGACCTCCTGGTGCTGCCGTCGCTCAACAGCTACGCGCCCGGCCTCATCACCCAGATGGCCCGCCTGCCGCACGTGCGGGACGTGCAGGGCGCCGCCGATTTCAACGCCGCGACCCTGGGATCGAGCGGCCAGGCCGCGACCCTGCTGATGACGCAGGTGGAGCTCGTAGCCAGCACCGACGGCCTGTTCTCCAGCCAGGACCATCTCGTGATGACCCAGGGGCGAGCGGCCAATCCGGCCCGGCTCGACGAGGTGGTGGCCACCACCGAGGCCGCCGCGGTCCTGCACCTCCACGTGGGCTCGCGCATCCTGGTCGGCATCGCCAAGAACGGCCAGCAGAACGCGGGACCCTTCTACCGCAAGCTCGACCTGACCGTGGTCGGGATCGGCGCGCTGAACATCCAGCTCGTGCACGACCAGGTGGACACGAACCGGGCCGGGTTCCTGGTCGGCACGCCCGCCCTGGCCCGGACCTACGGCCCGTGCTGCGCCACCAACAGCTACGACGGCCTGCAGCTGACCGGCGGTAGCCGGGATGACTCGCTCGTCGAGCAGGAGTACGAGAACCTGGCGACCAGCAGCCGCTACACCCGGAGCACCGGCGGCCAGCTCGTCGTGTACATCACCTCGGCTATCGAGGCGGGGGCCCAGCGGTCGATCCGGCCGGAGGCCATCGCCCTGGGCGTGTTCGGGCTCGCCGCCGGCCTGCCGCTGGGCGTCGCGGTGGGCCGCTGGCTGTGGCTGGCCTTCGCTCATGAGCTGTCGGCCGTCCCCGACCCCACGATCCCGGCCGGCTCGATCGCCCTGGCCGCCCTGTCCGCGCTGGTCCTGGCCAACCTGGTCGCCGCCCTGCCCGGCCGCGCCGCCGCCCGCACCCCGGCCGCGATCGTGCTCCGGGCTGAGTGAGGGGGTCCGGGTGAGCAGAGCGCGGCGCACGGGCCGGGAGACCGCCGGCCTGACCGGGCAGGCGGCGCTGGTAGCGGCGTGGCGGGTGGCCTGGTTCCGGTTCCGGGCCACATTCCGCCGCCGACGGGCCGGTTACCTGTCCCTGGCCGTGCTGACCGGCCTGGTCGGCGGCGTGGCGATGGGCTCGGTGGCGGCGGCCCGGCGCACCGACGCGTCGTACCCGAAGTTCCTGGCCAGCACCAACCCGTCGGGTCTGGTGGTGCAGCCGTTCACCACGCCGGCGTATTCGCCCGGCTTCGTCCGCCAGCTCACCCGGCTGCCCCACGTGAACGGGGTTGCCGTCGCGGTGCCCCTCACCGCGGCCACGCTCACGCCGGGCGGGAACATCGGCACTGTCCTGCTCGCGCAGGTGCAGCTGGTCGCCAGCGTCGCCAGCCCGCATAGCCTCTACTCTGACCAGGACCGGGTGACGATCGTTCACGGACGGAAGGCCGACCCGGCGCGGCCGGACGAGGTGGTGGCCAGCCTGGATGCCGCCGCCCTGCTCCACCTGCACGTGGGATCGCACGTTCGGGTCGGGCTTATCGACAGCTCCCAGCCTGGCGTCGGCATCCCCGGCAACCGGCGGCTGGATCTCACGGTCGTCGGGATCGGGGTGTTCAACACCCAGGTTCTCCAGGACGGTATCGACTCCGGCCGGACCGGTTTCCTGCTCGGCACACCGACCATGGCCCGGGAGTTCGCCTCCTGCTGCGCCAGCGGCATGGATATCGGGCTGCGGCTGGACGGCGGCAGCCGGTACGGCCCGGTCGTCGGCACGGAGTACCAGCGTCTCGTGGCCACCAGTCCCTACATCACCGGGGGCTCATCCGAGCTCTACGTCTACATCACCTCGGCGATCGAAGCGCAGGCGCAGCGGGCCATTCGCCCAGAGGCCATCGCCCTGGGCGTGTTCGGGCTGATCGCCGGGTTTGCCGCGCTGATCATCGGGACTCAGTCCATCTCCCGGCAGCTCCGGGCCGGCGCGGATGACGCCGGAGCGCTGCGGGCGCTCGGCGCAGGTCCCGCGGCGCTCATGGCCGACGGGCTGGTGGGCGTGGTGGCGGCGGTGGCCGCCGGATCGCTGCTCGCCGCGGCGGTGGCCGTCGGCTTGTCACCATTCTCGCTGTTCGGGCCGGTACGCGAGGTAGATCCAGGACGCGGGATCTACCTCGACGCGGCGGTGCTCGGCCTGGGGGTGGCGGGGCTGGTCCTCGCGCTCGGCGGGGCGGCGGCCGTGATCGCCTACCGGCAGGCGCCGCACCGGGCGGCCGCCCGCGAGCAGGCCGGCGAGCGCAGGCCGGGTGCGGTCCGGGCGGCGCTCGCCGCCGGGCTGCCTGCCTCAGGAGTGGAGGGCATGCGGCTAGCCCTGGAGCCGGGGCGGGGGCGTACCGCGGTACCGGTCCGCTCGGTCATGGCGGGGGCGGTGCTGGCCACGACCGTGGTCGCTGCCACCCTCACCTTCGGCGCGAGCCTGGCCACGCTGGTCTCACATCCGACGCTGTATGGGTGGAACTTCAGCTACGCCCTCTACGCGGTCCAGGGCTGGGGTACCGTTCCCTCCCGGTGGGCCGGTCCGATGCTGGCGCAGGACCGGCTGGTGGCCGCGACCACTGCCGTGTCCTTCGCGACGGTCCAGATCGACGGCCAGACCGTCCCGGCCATCGTGGGCCCCGCCAATCCGGCGGTGGCCCCGCACATCCTGTCCGGCCACGGCCTCAACGGCGACCGCGACATCGTGCTCGGCCCGGCCACGCTCGCCGAGCTGCACCGGCGGGAAGGCGACACCGTGACGGTGGCCAGCGGCAGCTTCCATGCTCGGCTGCGGATCGCGGGCACGGCCACCATGCCCGCGATCGGCGGCGTGCTGAGCGTCCATTCCTCGATGGGCACCGGAGCGCTTTTCTCCGCGGCGGTCATCCCCGGGAATGCCTCGGGTGCGTTCGGTCCTCTCCTGGCCGGTCCGAACGCGATACTCGTGCGGCTCCGGCCCGGCGTCAGCCCGGCGGCCGGCCTGCGATCGCTGCAGGCCATCAGGCGGCAGCTCACGGCGGCGCTGAACTCGCCGCGGGTGCTGGCCGCCAGCCGTGGTTCCTCGCTCGCGGACACCATAGATCTCCTGCAGCCCAGCGGCCGGCCGAGATCGTGAACTACCGGGCCATGGGCGCCATGCCGGCGGTCCTGGCCGGCGGGCTCGCGGCCGGGGCGGTGGCCGGCCTCGGCCTGACCCTGGTCGCGTCGGTGCGGCGGCGGCGGCGTGACTTCGCGCTGCTCAAGACGCTTGGCTTCACCCGCGGGCAGCTGGCCGGGGCGGTCGCCTGGCAGGCCTCGGTGATCGCCGTCATCGGCCTGCTGACCGGGATACCGGCGGGCATCGCGTTCGGGCGCTGGCTGTGGCTGGCGTTCGCGCAGCAGCTATCGGCCGTTCCGGATCCCGTGGTCCCGGCCTGCCCGATCGCCCTGGCCGCCCTGGCGGCCCTGATCCTGGCCAACCTGGTCGCCGCCGTGCCCGGGAGGCGGGCGGCGCGCACGCCAGCGGCCATGCTCCTGAGAGCCGAGTGACGATGAACAGCAGAGTGATGATGAACGCAACGATCGATGACCGGGCCGCGGCGGCCCCGCCGCAGGGCGCCAGCCTGGCGCGCCGGGTCCTGGCCGGGGTGCTCGTGCCGGCGATCACCGTCGCGGTCGTGGTGGCCGGGCTCCGGGCGCCGACGCCGCGCGGGCTCCCGGCGCTGCAAGCCGTGGCTTTCGCGCTCGTGGTGGTCGGCGCGGTATCCGGCGCCGTCCTGGCCCGCGCGTCGCAGCGGGTCGCCCTGTGGCAGGTGGCGTTCGGCGCGCTGGCCGCGTCGGTCGCGCTGGCCGCCGTGCGGATCGGCGACGAGACGGCCGGCGGGCAGCACGGGGCGGCGCGGGCCGTCGCCACGCTCGCCGTGCCGCTGGTCATCGCGATCTCCTTCCACATGCTGCTCGCCTTGCCCGACGGCCGGCTGGGCGGGCGGGCCCGGCGGGCCGGCGCCGCCGTGGTCTACGCCGCCGCGGCGGCCGCCGGCCTGGCGCTGGTCATCGCCGGCCGGCCGTTCCCCGCGTGGGCGGCCGCGGTGGTCTGGCCGCTGGTGGTGGCGGCCGGCCTCCCGGCGGTCAGGCTGCGCTACCTGGCCGCGCCCGCCCGGGACCGGCAGCGGATGCAGTGGATGGCGGTCGGCGCCATGCTGGCCGCCGACGCGGCGCTGGTGGCCGCGGTTCTGTACGTGCTCGTCGGGTGGCCAGCCCCCGTCGCCCCCGTCGCCGCCGGCTGCGCCATCTTCCTCGCGCTCGGCATGATGGCCGGGGAGTTGCGCGGGCTCGGGCCGTACGGGGGCCGCGTGCTGGTCCAGGTGCTGTCGATCGCCGGGTTCACGACCGTGGTCGCGGCCATTTACCTGGTGATCGTGCTCGGCATCGGCACCAGGCCGGCCAGCTCGGCCGACCGTAAGATCCTCGGGCTGTCGATGCTGGCCGCAGCGGTGGCGGCGGTCGGGTACGTGCCGGCCAGGGAGCGGCTGGTCGCCTCGGCCACCCGCTTCGTCTACGGGGCCAGGGAGGCGCCCGACGAGACCGTCCGCACCTTCGGCAGCCGGATGACCCGGGCCATCCCCATGGACGAGCTGCTGCTGCAGCTCGCCGAGTCGCTGCGCAAGACCATGGGGCTGAGCAGCGCCGAGGTCTACACGGGAGCGGGTGACGTGCTGGAACGCGTCGCCGCGGTCCCGGACACCGGGCCGCGGTCGGTCGTGGTCACGGCCAGGGAGCGCGCGGTGGTGACCCGGGCCGGAGTGTCGGGCAACGCCTGGGCCTCGGTCTGGCTGCCGGCGCTGCTGGACGGGCGCGTCCAGGTCCAGATCCGGGTCGCGCCGGTCAGCCACGCCGGCGAGCTGCTCGGGCTCATCGTCGCCGAACGGCCGGCGTCCGCAGACGTCTTCTCCGACGAGGACGACCGGGTGCTCACCGAGCTGGCCCGGCAGGTGGGCCTCGCGGTCCACAACGCGCGGCTCGACACGGCGCTGCAGACCACCCTGGACGAGCTGCGCAAGCAGGCCGACGAGCTGCGCCGGTCGCGGGCGCGCATCGTCGCCAGCGGCGACGCGGAACGCCGCCGGGTGGAGCGCAACCTGCACGACGGCGCACAGCAGCACCTGGTGGCGATGGCGGTGACCCTGCGCCTGGCCCGCGACATCGTCACCGACGACCCCCCGGCCGCGGCCGAGATGCTGGACCAGCTGTCCAACGACGTCAAGGGCACCATCCAGGAACTGCGTGAGCTGGCCCACGGCATCTATCCGCCGCTGCTGGCCGACAGCGGGCTCGGCGAGGCGCTGCGCGCCGCCGGAAACCGCTGCCCGCTGCCGGTCGTCGTGACCACCGACGGGATCGGCCGGTACACCCCCGACATCGAGGCGGCCGTCTATTTCTGCTGCCTGGAGGCGCTGCAGAACGCCGCCAAGCACGCGCCGGAGGCCCACGTGGACGTGCGGGTCTGGGAGGATTCCGGCGGCCTGCTGTTCTCGGTCAGCGACGACGGCCCCGGGTTCGACCCCGCCACCGCCCGCGCCGGCCACGGCTTCGTGAACATGGCCGACCGGCTCGGCGCCATCGGCGGCACGGTCCGCTGGGAGTCAGGTCCGGGCCAGGGGCAGCAGGGCGCGCAGATCCTCGGCACGATCCCGCTGCTGTGAGGCCGGGTCAGCAGGAGACGAACAAGCCCGAGTTCCGCTCCTCCCACAGCCGGAGCAGCGTGTCGGAGGCCAGCCGTTCCTTGTTCACGTAGGCGGTCGCGCCGCTGGCCTTGGCTCCGGGAGGAAGGTCGGCCGCGTCGTAGGTCGAGCAGAGGATCACGACCACCTCGGGATGCGCGGTCACGATCTGGCGCGTCGCCTCGATCCCGTTCATCTCCGGCATGTTGATGTCCATCAGCACGAGGGCCGGGTGCAGCCGGTCGACCAGGTCGATCGCCTCGGGGCCGCTCGACGCCTCGCCCGCGAACTCGAAGCCCTCCAGCCGGCGCAGCACCGCCCGGGCGGCCGACCGGAACGGCGCCTGGTCATCCACCACGAGCACGGAACGCGGGCTGGTCACGTCATCAGCTTCGCACGAGGGGTCGCCGCCCGCCGAGGGTGCTGCCATCCGCACCGGGGTGTGGCCAGCCCCCCCGCCTTCGCGGCGTCATCGGCCCGTTTGCTGGCTGAGGTAGACCAGGACCGCCTTGACCCGGCGGTTCACGTCCTTCTCCTCCGAGAGCCCGAGCTTGGCGAAGATCGAGTTGGTGTGTTTTTCCACCGCGCGCTCGGTGACGAACAGGGCGGCAGCGATGGCCGAGTTGCTCTTGCCCTGGGCCATCTCGGCCAGGATCTCCGACTCCCTGGGCGTCAGCGACGACAGGCTGGAGGTGCGCTCCTGGGCGCGCGCCCGCACCAACTCGTCGACGACCAGGGGATCGATCACCGATCCGCCCCCCGCGACCGTGCGAATGGCCCGGGCCAGCTCGTCCACGCTGGCCACCCGCTCCTTGAGCAGGTAGCCGCGGCCCGCCGAGCCGTGCTCGAGCAGGGCTACGGCATAGCCGGGCGCGGTGAACTGGCTCAGCACCACCACGCCCACCCGGGGGTGATGCTGCCGGATCCAGGCCGCGGCCTGGATGCCCTCGTCGGTGCCGGTGGGCGGCATCCGGATGTCGGTGACGACCACGTCGGGGACCTGCTCGGCGACCACGGCCAGCAGTTGCGGCAGGTCGGATGCCGTCCCGACCACCTCGAAGTCCTCGTTGGCCGCGACCAGGCGGGATATGCCCTCCCGCAGGAGCACATTGTCCTCGGCCAGCGCGACTCTGATCACACTCATCGCGGGGCGATCGTAGCGCGGCCGGTGCCGTCTCGCAGGCTCAGGTACCACTTCGCGGTCCTGGGCTAGGGGCTGGCGTCCGACGGCTTCGGCGCGGGCGCCGGGCCGAGGCCCGCCAGACGGCACTGCGGCCGGGTCAGCAGCGAAAGCTTGTCGTCGTGGGTGAACGCGGCGTGGCACATGGCCCTGGCCCCCGCGCCGCATTCGTGCAGCAACGCCCCGCCGGTGGTACTCGGCGCGGTGACGGTGACGCAGCCGTTCTGCGACCGGCCGTACCCGCCGGGATGGACTCCCGCCCAGATGCCTGCGCCCGCGGCCACGGCCAGGACCAGGGCGCCCACTACGGCGATCCCCCGCTTGTCGCGGCGGGTGAGCGGCTCGGCTGGAGGCTGCTGGGTCTTCCGGTACATGACGGTCCGATCGTAGGCCGACAGGCTACCGGACGGCCGCCAGCCCTGGCGTGATCCACGACCAGAAAAGCATTGAGTTCAAGCTTTCTGCTGATACCTACCTACCATGGATTCCTAGTAAGGTTGAAAGCCATGAACCCCGGCGCCGTATCCGTGCCCGCGGGCGTCGTGACCCGGGACGATCTGCGCGACTCGGTGGACCTGATCCTCACCGCATGGGCTGACCAGCGCCCTGACCTGGATTTCTCTTCGATGGCCATCGTGACGCGCCTGGCCCGGGTGCACGCCCACGTGCAGGCCGGGCTGCAGCAGGTGTTCGCGCGGTTCGACCTCAGCGGCGCGGACTTCCAGGTGATCGCCGGGCTGCGCCGGGCCGGGGCTCCTTACCGGATGTCACAGGCCCGGCTCATGAGCCAGCTCGCGCTCACGTCGGGCACCGTGAGCCTGCGGGTCGATCGTCTCGTCCGGCGCGGCGTCGTCGTGCGCGAACCGGATCCCGGCGACCACCGCAGCCAGCTCGTCCGGCTCACCGACGAGGGCCTGCGGCTGTTCGACGAGGTGGCGCCGGTCCACCTGGCCAACGAGGACCGGCTGCTCTCGGCCCTGACCAGCGACGAGCGAGCGACCCTGAACGACCTGCTCCGGCGGACCCTCGGCGCCTTCGAGAACAGCACCGTCGAGATCGGGCGGCCGCTGGGCATGCGCCTGGAGACGGCCCACATCGCCCGCGAGCGCCGGGCCGCGGTCGGGCTGACGGACGTCCCCGGCCTGCTGGTGGCGGGCACTCTGGCTGGGGCCCCGGCGGCCGAGGCCGGCCTGCTGCGGGGCGATCTCATCGTCGCGGTCAACGGCCGCGAGATACGGTCCGTAGCCGCCCTGGCCGAGGCCATCGAGGCGGCCCCGCGGGGGCGGCTGCGCTTCAGCCTGCTCCGCGGGGACACTCCGACCCAGGTCACCGTGCAGACGCCGACCCGCGGTCCATGATGTCCGGCCCTACGGACCAGATCACGGGCACGCACAGCTGGTCATCGAGACCCTGGGGTGATAATGAAAATAGGCATCATCGGCGCCGGGCACATCGACGGCAACATCGCGCGCCGGGCCGCGCTGGCCGGACACAACGTGACGGTGAGCTTCGCCCGGGACCGGTCGAGCCTGACGGCTCTGGCCGCCGAGATCGGCGGGACGGCCGGCGAGCCCGCCGCCGCGGCCCTGGCCGACCTGGTCGTGCTGTCCGTGCCGTGGGGCGTCATCGACGAGGCGCTCGCCCAGGCCGGCTCGCTGGCCGGGCGGACCGTGATCGACACCACCAACCAGTTCGGCCGCGGCGGCGCCCTCGACCTGAACGGCCGCACCGCGGCCCGCTTCAACTCCGGCCGCATGCCCGGCGCCACCTACACCAAGTGCTTCAACACCCTCACCGCCGGGTTCCAGGCGGCGGCCGCGACGCGGACCGGCGACGACCGGGTGGTGCAGTGGATCGCCGGCGATGACGCCCCGGCCAAGGCGGCCGTGGCCGAGCTGGTCGAGAGCGCGGGCTACGTTCCCGTCGACCTGGCGGGCATCGACGGCTGCGGCGTGATGGAAGCTCCGCGCCGGCCCGGCGCGGTCTACGGCGAGGAGTACCGCCGGGCTGACGCGGCCGCGGTGGTCGAGGCCGTCCGGGCGGGCAGGCCCATCCCGCCGACCCCCGCCTACTGACCGAGCTTCCGCCGGTCGATCTCCCGCAGGACCGGCATCAGCGGCCGCCAGCTTTCCGTGCGAGACTCGGCCGGTGGCTGCTCTCCCGCCGGATTACGACTCCGATCCCGGGCGCTGGCGATCTCACCAGCCGCCGCAGGACGTGCACGAGATCGTCGCTCCCGAGCTGCGCGGGCCGGTCCTCGACGTCGGCTGCGGCGAGGGCCGGCTGGCGTCGCTGCTCGGCGGGGCCGTCCGCTGGGTTGGCGTGGATTCCTCGCCGGCGCAACTGGCGGCGAACACGTACCGGCCGGTGGTGCTGGCGGACATGCGCGCGCTGCCGTTCCGGGACGCGACGTTCGCCGAGGTGGCGCATTTGTGGTGCCTGTATCACCTCGACGATCCCGCGGCGGCGATCGCCGAGGCGGCGCGCGTGCTCCAGCCCGATGGCCGCTACTTCGCCTGCACGGCGGCGCGTGACAGCGACCCGGAGATCATGTTCGAGGGTTACCCGCCCTCGTCGTTCGACGCCGAGGAAGCCGCCGATATCGTGGCGTCCGCCTTCGACGAGGTCGAAGCGCAGCGATGGGACGGAAAGTTCTTCCCGCTGCAGACCCGCGACGAGGTCAGAGCGTACTGCCGTCACAACTTCATCCCCGCCGAGCGGGCGGAGCACGCCGACCTGCCGCTGTGGCTGACCAAACGAGGCGTGCTGGTACGGGCCGGGAAGCCGCGCAGGCGCCCGGGCCCGGGCCAAACTGGCCCGGCGTGACGGGTGCCCCGTCCGGGATGCGGGTCCAGAACCGGAGAAGCCCGCCCTGGCTGGACGAATGCCCGGCCAGGACGAGCCTGATGAGCCGGTCCCCCGTTTCATCATTTGGGTCCCCCACATGC
This sequence comes from uncultured Actinomycetota bacterium, assembly GCA_963842355.1. GTDB lineage: Bacteria > Actinomycetota > Actinomycetes > Streptosporangiales > Streptosporangiaceae > JASHPR01. The sequence goes on from CAWJGC010000003.1 coordinate 97,893, forward strand.
ATGATCGCATGCCCGGCATCGGAGATGATGCACCGGGTGCCCGTATCCGCGGCGTGTCGCATCGCCCGCGCCCAGGTCAGAGCGTGCGCAGGCCGGTCCCGGCGGCCCGGGCTAGGCCCGGCCGCGCGACGTGGCCAGAGCCGCGGGGTCGGCTGACGGCAGCGCGAAACGATAGCCCGAGCGCGGTTCGGTGATGAACAACGGCTCGCCGTCGGCGGACTCGAGCTTCGCGCGGAGCCTGGCCACGTACACCCGCGTGTACTCGGTCTGCGTCTCGTAGCCGGGACCCCAGACCCGCCGCAGCAGCGTCGCATGCGTGAGCAGAACGCCCGGGCTGACCGCGAACTGCCGCAGCAGCGCGAACTCGGTCTGGGTGAGATGCACGAGGCGCCCGCCCTTGGTGACCCGGCGTCGCGCGAGGTCGATCTCGACGTCTCCTACCGTGACCACGCTGGGCTCCGGCGGGCTCGTGGGCGCGGGCCTGCTCCGGCGCAGCGTCGCGTTGATCCTGGCCAGCAGTTCCTCGATACCGAACGGCTTGGTCATGTAGTCGTCGGCGCCCAGGTTGAGCGCGCGGACCTTGTCGGTCTCGGCCCGGCGGGCCGACACCACGATGATGCCCACCTCGGACAGTTCGCGGATCTCCCGGCACAGCTCGAACCCGTCGGCGTCCGGCAGCATCAGGTCCAGGAGCACGACGTCGGGCGCGCGGAGTTCGAGGGTTCGCGCGATGGCGTCGCCGCCCTTCGAGACGATCACCTCGTGCCCCCGGACCGAGAGGTTCGACCGGACCAGGTCGACGATGTTCTGGTCGTCCTCGACGATCAGGACGACGGTCCTGTCGGGCAATCCGGTACCTCCTGTTCGTCGGCGACGTTCCAGGACACAGCCGTACCGTCAGTGGTCCGCAGCGCCGGACCAGCCTCGTGATCTCGACGGGGCCGCATGCGCCGCCAGCGAGCCGGGCGATGACCCGGCCAGGATAACGGGCCGACAATCGTTGCGACACCCCCGCTGGCGCCACGGTTAGCGGACTGTCACGGGTCCGGAAACGCCCGCCGGCCGACCGGCCTGCCGTCCCGCCCTGGGCCCGCGGCACCCCCGTTCCGGCTCGTGCCGGGGTAGCGTACGTGACGTGAGCATGCGATGAGTCGAGTGCACGACATGGGCGGCCAGACGGGGTTCGGGCCGGTCCCGGTCGACGACGATGGGCGGTTCTTCCACGCCGACTGGGAAGCCCGGGTGTACGCGCTCGTGCGCGCGCTGCAGCGGCGCGCAGTGATCAACCAGCAGTTCGACGAGCTCCGCGACGCCATCGAGCGCATCCCGCCCGCCGAGTACCTGGCCCTGTCCTACTACGAGCGCTGGCTCCGGGCGGCGGAGATGCTGCTCGCCGAGAAGGGCCTGCTGGGTGAGGCGCGGGAGGGCCGGGAGAACCGGGACGGCCCGGGAAGCCAGGACGCCCCGGGAAGCCGGGGCGGGCGAGATGCCTAGGTTCGCCGCGGGGACCCGGGTCCGGGCCCGCTCGGTCGATCCTGACGGCCATACCCGGCTGCCCCGGTACGTCAGGGGCCACGTCGGCCAGGTCCTCGAGGTCCGCGCGACCTGGGCCCGGCCCGACGACGCGGTCCGCGGGATCACCCGTCCGGAGCCGGTGTACGCCGTGGCGTTCCGGGCGGCCGAGCTGTGGGGTTCCGGCTCGCATTCGGTGATCCTGGACCTGTGGGAGTCCTACCTGGAGGAGGCCTCATGAGCAGCGGGCACGCCGAGCTTCCCGTCGCGGCCCGGGTACGCGACCTCGAAGACCGGATGATCGAGGCCGGGCTGGTCACCGAAGCCGAGCTCGAGGCGATCCTGACCGAGGTCTTCGACTCCGCCTCGCCCGCCAACGGGGCCAGGATGGTCGCCCGGGCCTGGACCGATCCGGCCTACGCCGAACGCCTGCTCGCCGACGGCAACGCCGCCGCCGCTGAGCTGGGGTTCGCCGGCCAGACCCGCGGCTACCTGCTGAAGGCGGTCGAGAACACGGCCGGCGTGCACAACGTGATCGTCTGCACGCTGTGCTCGTGCTACCCGACCGCTCTGCTCGGCCCGTCGCCGAGCTGGTACAAGAGCTTCGCCTACCGCTCCCGGGTCGTCCGGGAGCCGCGCGCGGTGCTGGCCGAGTTCGGGCTGGCGCTGCCCGACGACACCGAGATCCGGGTGTGGGACGCCAACTCCGAGACCCGCTACCTGGTGCTGCCGCGGCGGCCGGAGGACGCCGACGGCATGGACGAGGACGCGCTCGCGTCCCTGGTCACCAGGAACGGCCTGATCGGCACCGCCCTCCGCTAGCGCGCCGGCCCGCTAACCACGCGGTTGGCCCGGGGGCCCGGCGCCGGGCCGGTGGGCCAGGCGCCAGGCCGGGCAGCCAGCCAACGTGATACCCCATTTGCCCCGTTTCGGGGCCTTCGTCCCGGCCGTCGGCGCCCCAGCCCGGCTACCCGGCCGCATGAATGCGAGTCTGGTGTACACCCGTGTACAGCAACGCCACATTCATCGGCGGAGGCCGGGCATGGGGCGGGGGCGGGGCGCCGGCGGAGGCCGGGCATGCGGCGGAGGCCGGGCATGGGGCGGAGGCCGGGCATGGGGCGGGGGCGGGGCGCCGGCGGAGGCCGGGCATGCGGCGGAGGCCGGGCATGCGGCGGAGGCCGGGCATGGGGCGGGGGCGGGGCGCCGGCGGAGGCCGGGCATGCGGCGGAGGCCGGGCATGGGGCGGAGGCCGGGCATGGGGCGGGGGCGGGGCGCCGGCGGAGGCCGGGCATGCGGCGGAGGCCGGGCATGCGGCGGAGGCCGGGCATGGGGCGGGGGCGGGGCGCCGGCGGAGGCGGGGCGCCGGTCACGGCACGGTGGCGCCCTGGAGGGCGACGCCGGACGGGTTCGCGGTCGGGTCGAGCTCGGTCTGCACGTTCACGGTGGCCGGCGGGATCGTGTCCATGACGATCGGCACGCTGACCGGGTTGACCGCGCAGACCGGCGGGGGCGTCGGCTCGGCCGCCACCGCCGCCGAGCAGACCCCGAACGTGAACGCGGCCGGCGTCGCGGCGAACGTGCGCGCGTCGTCGTTGCCGAACCCGTCCTGCCCGGTGAGCGCCACCGTGAACGTCCAGCCCGAGCCGGGGGTGCCCAGCGCCGAGGTCGGCACCGTGATCGTGACCAGCCCGGGGGTCTGCCCGCCGGACGGGCTGAGCTGCGCGACCGACACCTGCGGGGTCCCGACGCTGGAGGATTCGGACAACCCGGAGGTCGCGCTGGCCGGGGTCACCCAGTCGTCAGTGCCGAACCCGTCCACCTCGATGAGCTGGTTCCACGCGTCTGCCGGGGCCACGGTGTAGTTCCAGGCCCCGGCGGCCGCGGTCGACTGCGTCTCGCCCGCGGGCACGCTGCCGGACGGCGCGTGGATGTAGAGGTCGATGAGCTGCGCCCCGAGCAGGGAGCCGAACGTGGGCTGCAGGTTCGCGATCCCGACCTGGAACGTGACCGTCGTGCCCGAGTTGATCACGGTCAGGCTGGTCAGCCGGAACGACCCGGGCGCGAACGTCGGCGAGCCGTCGGAGTTGGTCGCGGTCGGGTAGGCGTAGGTGCCGGGCCCGTTGCCGCCGCCGGGAGCGGCCGGCACGGTGAGCACCACGGTACCGGGGACGTGCAGGTCGGTCACGGTGAAGATGGCCTCGTTGGTGGCGCCGCCGGCGGTGGCGGCCACCTCGACCGAGTCGGTGCCCGGCTGCAGGGCGACCGGCGCGGAGAACGCGCCGGAAGCGTCAGCGGTGACCGTGGTGATCGACGTGGCCGGCGCCGCGGCCCCGGGCGCGGTCCCGGTCACCGCGATGTCCACGGTGGCCCCGGCCGCCGTGGTGCCGGTGACGGTCTGCGACGCGGCGTTCACGGTCACGCTCGGGCGGGTGAGGTTCTCCGGCACGTCGCCGCCGGCCACCGGCAGCGGCGCGGTGACGGTCAGCGGTGCGACCCCGGGCGGGGCCGGCAGGTACCGGGCGGCCACGATCGACGGCTGCTCCAGCAGCCGGCCCGCGGCCGAGTCGGAGATCAGCCGCAGGAGCTGAGCCTGCGCCCAGGTCAGCGGCGCGGCCGAGCCGTCCGGCTGGCCGTCGGTGAAGCCGATCGACGCGGTCGCCGGGTCCGAGCCGAACGGCGAGGCGGGCACGTCGGGATAGTTCCACACCTGCTCGGGGACCAGGCCGACGCCGGACGCGGAGTTCAGCATGAAGTCGAGGTCCGCCGTGACCGCGGCCGCGGCCGGGGCGCCGGCCAGCACCTGGTACTCGCCGTTCTCGCCGGACAGCACCGGCCAGGGGTGGCCGGTGCCCTGGTCGGTCGTGGCCCACGGCTGCCCGTTGGCCTGGCAGTCGTCGAACACCGCGACCTCGCAGTCGCCGTAGCCGTCGCCGTTGTAGCGCATGACGCCGGTCCCGGACGGCGTCGGGCTGTCGATCGTGGCGGCGGTCACCGCGAGCGAGTTCGTGACCAGCTGGTCGCTGGCGGGCAGCTCGCCGAGCCGGACCAGCTCCAGGAAGCCCTGGTCGATGACTGTCCGCTGGTCGTAGCTGGCCGGGTCGCCGTTGCCGAGGGTGTAAGCGGCCGCCTGGTCGGGGTTGCCCGTCTTGTCCACCCGGATGAAGTACGGCTGGGCGGACAGCGGCCCGTTGTCGGTGACCGTGGTGGCCAGGATCAGGCGGCGGAAGTTGTCGGCGGTGGCCAGGAACAGCCGCTGCGACGCGGGGTCGCCCTGGACCTTCGCGATCGCGGCCGCGGCGACCAGGCCCGCCACCTCGTCGGCCATGGTCGACGGCGAGAACCCGGTCTGCTCCTCCCAGCGCTCCACCCCGTCGGCCGGCCCGTTCGCGGCCAGGAAGTCGGCGGCGGGCCGGATGTGCCCGGTGTACAGCGACCGGTCCCCGGCCAGCCCGGCCTGCCAGGCCTCCAGGACCGGGTCGGCGGTCTCGTCGAGCTGCAGGCCGCCGGTGTCCGGCGCGGCCTGGCCGTTCAGCAGGCCGTTGCGCGGGAACGACCCGTTCGGCAGTTGCAGGTGATCGAACATGAACAGGACGATCTGCCGGGCCGTGGCCAGGTCGCCGTCGGTCAGGAACCCGGTGAACGTCTCGTAGGCGTCGCGCGGGAACACCTCCCGGTAGGAGCCGAAGTACGGCGCGAGGCCGTCGCTCGCGGTCTGGCCCGCCGGCACCGCCTGCCCCCACGGGCTGGCCAGCGAGGCCGCGGTCGCGCCGGGGAACGTCTTGTCCTCGCTGGCCTTGATCACGTTGGCGCTCAGGTAGTAGGCGCTCACCTCGCGCGGGCTCGGTGCGGCGTGCCGCCCCGCGCCGCCGGGCGGCAGCAGCCGGGCGTCGTAGGCCTGCCATCCCGCCTGGTAGGCCGCGTAGGTGGCGGCGAAAGGCACGGCCGAGGCGGCCAGCGCGGTGCCCACCGCGTCCCGCTCGGTGGTGCCGAACCCGAGCGCGACGGTGGCGGAGCCTCCGCCCCCGTCCAGGCCGAGCTTGACGGTCTGCACCACGTTGCCGTCGTCAGCGTCCGGGCTGGTCGTGGTCAGGGCGCCGGCGGAGTCGAGCTCGCTCAGGCCGTCGCTGGAGGTCCCCGCGAAACCCGTTTCCACCGCCTTGAACGGGGAGTCCGCGGCCAGTGCGGCGTAGATGGGCGTGGCGTAGCCGCGGTTCACCGCCTCGGTGAACGAGTTGGTCGAGTAGGACAGCGGAACCGGCCCGCGTGCCGTGGAGACCACGGTGGCCGACTCGCCGCCCGCGTTGTCGGACCCGCCGCCGCCGTGACCGTTCAAAAGCGGGTTAAAGCGCAGGTAGACGGTGAGACCGGGCGGCGCTCCCGGCAACGGCACGAGCGTTATCCGCATCACGACGGCCTCGGCGGACGGGTCGGTGACAAAGTCGGTGACCAGCTTGAAGTCGTGGGCCGCGTCCAGCGCGGTCACCTGGCAGGCCAGGCCGGTCCCGCCGAGCGAGGCGACGGTGTAGGTCATGTCGCGCGGCTGCAGCGCGCTGAAGCCGGGCCCGGTGACGACCGGGTCGAGGCTCTTGACGTCGGTGTTGTCGATCGTCGGGGCGTAGACGTCGGACAGCGTGCCGTCGGCCACCGTGTACCAGGCCTTGGACGCGGTGCCCGCGGCGGTGCCCACGCAGTCCTTGCGGGCCTCGTCGTAGTAGGAGGCGGCGCCGGGCGCGCCCGCGGCCGCGGCGCCGGGCGAGCCGACCGTGAGGCTGAACACGTGCATCGACGGGACGTTCTTGGCCACGGCCGCCCCGACGGCCGGCAGCGTGACCGAGGTCACCGGCTGGCCCGCGGTCAGCGGGATGGCCGCGTAGAAGAGGCTGACCGGGGTGGTGCCGCCCGGGTTCCAGCCCGCGGTGGTGGCCAGCAGGTCGGTACCCGGGGCCGCGCTGGTGTCGACCCAGTCGGCGAGCGTGACGGTCACCGCGGACGTGCTGCCGTCCGCGTAGCGGACGGTGAACGTGCCGGCCGTGCTGCCGTACGCCGAGGCGCCGACCACGCCGAGGACCGTGCCGCTGCCGGTCACCGCGATGGTCTGGCCGTCGGCGACCACGTTGTCGGGGGAGCCGGGCGGCACGTCCGGCCAGGTGATCACCAGCCCGTCGTGCCGCAGGGGCTGGCCGGGCGCCAGGGCGTCCGCGGCCAGGCCGGGGGCGGACAGCGAGTCGCCGATACCGTCGTAGTTGCCCGCGGCGGCAGCCGACGGCGCGGTGATGCCCACGTTGTCGAAGGCCTGCCGCAGGGTGGGCAGCGCGGCCCCGGTCGCGGCGGTCGCGGCGGAGGCCGCCCCGGTCAGCATCCCGAACGCCACCAGCGGGGCGGTCACGGCCGCCGTCCACACCATCCGGCGGGGAGCGTTCCTGGCGCGCATCGGCAGCCTCCTGGCGCGTGACCGGCAGCCCGGCCCGCCGCCGCGGGACCGGCCCGCGCCGCCGCATCGTGCCGCCCAGTCGAATGTGTCGACGCGATGCTCTCGCCGCCGCGGCCGCGTGACGAGGGCCGCGGCGGAATATTTCCAAAAGATTTCGGACTGCGTCTGATCCAATGGGCGGCATGGAACGCCTCGACCAGCAGCTCCGGTTCGTCACCGAGATCGGCCGCCTCAAGGGCGTGCTCCGGCAGACCATGCTCACCGAGCCCGCGCCGCCGGGAGAACTCGGCCGAGCACTCCTGGCACCTCGCGGTGATGGCCCTCGCGCTGGCCGAGCACGCGCCGCCCGGCACCGACATCGGCCGCGTGGTCGCCATGGTGCTGCTGCACGACCTCGTCGAGATCGACGCCGGAGACCTGTTCGCCTACGCCGACGACGCCCAGCAGGCCCGGCAGGCCGAAGCCGAGAACGCCGCGGCCGACCGGATCTTCGCACTGCTCCCGGCCGGACCAGGCGGCGGCGTTCCGCGGCCTTGTGGGACGAGTTCGAGGAGCGGCGGACGCCGGAGGCCAGGTTCGCGCGCGGCCTGGACCGGCTGCAGCCGATGCTCGCAAACCTCGACGTCGGCGGCGGCACCTGGCAGGAGCACGGCATCACGGCCGACCAGGTGCTGGTCAAGGTGCAGCTGATCGAGGACGGCTCGCCGGCCCTGGGCCGCTACGCCCGGGACCTCGTGGGCCGGGCCGTCCGGGACGGCCTGCTCGCTCCACCCCGGGACGCAGCCCAGGCCTGACTACTCACGATCCGTCGCCCCGGCCGCGGCGCCATCGCCCTCGCGCGGCGCACGCCTGCCGCCCCGCGCACGGCACCTTTTCCGCCGCGCACGGCCCCGCCTCCCCCACGCCGCGAGGCGCCGGGTGCTCGACCAGAGCGATGACCCGGCTGGCCATGAACCGCGCGGTCCGGACCGGGGCGCCGCCCCGGGTCAGTTCCGTCACCTCCACCAGGCCCCGCCGGTTGACCACCTCGACGCGGCGCCCGGCCCGGGTGGCCGCGACCTCGTAGGTCTTCGACCCATCGCCCGCGTCGACGACTACCTCGACCCTGTCACCCTTCATCACTGGCCTTCCCGGCGACGGCGGCCCGCACGGGCCTCACGCAAGACGCCATTGCGGGCTTTGTACCCGCCCGGGGGGTTCAGAAAAAGAGCAGCTTGATCGCGGAGGCCAGGCCGATCACCACCACGAACAGCCGCAGCGCCGCGGGCGGCAGGCGGCGCCCGAAGCGGGCTCCGAGCAGCCCGCCGGCCGTGGAGCCGGCGGCGATCAGCGCCACGACCGCCCAGGAGACGTGGGCGAACACGATGAACACGGCGGCGGCCGTTCCGTTGACGACGGCGACCAGCACGTTCTTCGCGCCGTTGACGCGCTGCATGGTCTCGTCGAGGAAGGTGCCGAGCAATCCGATCACCAGGACGCCCTGGGCGGCACCGAAGTAGCCGCCGTAGGCGCCGGACAGGAAGATGCCGGCCGACAGCACCGGGCTGGCCCGCTGCGCATCGTCTTCGCGGCGCGCATTGATCCACGCGGACAGGCGCGGCTGCAGCAGTACCAGCACGCAGGCGATGAGGATCAGGACCGGCACGATGAGCCTGAAGGCACTGGCCGGCAGGGCCAGCAGCGCGGCGGCTCCGCCCAGCGCACCCGCCCCGGCCGCCACGCCGAGCCGGATCAGGCGGGCGCGCTGCCCGGCCAGCTCGCGCCGGTAGCCGAACCCGCCGCTCACGTTGCCCGGCACCAGCCCGACGTTGTTCGACACGTTGGCGACGACCGGCGGGAAGCCGAACGCCAGCAAGGTCGGGAAGGTGATCAGCGATCCGGACCCGACTACGGCGTTGACACCGCCCGCGGCCGCTCCCGCGGCGAGGATCGCGAGCGCCTCACCCGGGCCCAAATGATCCGCCCATGCTTCAGATCGTAGGGGAGCCGGCCACCGCCCATCCGAGGCGGGCCAGGGCGTACGTCACGGTCAGCGACCGGCGCCTGAGGCCGGGATGCCCGGTCCCTGAGGTCAGGACAGCCGCGAGGCGCGGGCGGTCCAGCGGGCGGCGCGGCGCTCGATGAGCAGCGGCACCCCGAAGCACTTGGAAAGGTTCCGCTCGGTGAACACCTCGTGCACCAGGCCTGCCGCGAGGATCATGCCCTTGCGCAGCAGCATCGCGTGCGTGAAGCCCTCGGGAACCTCCTCGACGTGGTGCGTGACCAGGACCATCATGGGGGCCTGCGGATCGGTGGCCAGCACGGAGATCCGCCGCAGCAGGTCCTCGCGGCCGCCGAGGTCCAGGCCCGCCGCCGGCTCGTCGAGCAGCAGCAGTTCCGGGTCCGCCATCAGCGAGCGAGCGATCTGGACCCGCTTGCGCTCCCCCTCCGACAGGGTGACGAACCTGCGCCTGATCAGGTGCGCGCAGCCGAGCGCGACGAGCAGTTCCACCGCGCGGGTGACGTCGAACGAGTCGTAGTCCTCAGAGTTGCGGCCCAGGATCCCGTACGAGGCGGACAGCACCAGGTCGATGACCTTCTCGGCGGGGGGCACCCGGTCGGCCACGGCCGCGCTGGCGAACCCGATCCTGGTCCGCAGGTCGATGAGGTCGGCCACGTCGAGGCGCTCGCCGAGTATCTCGGCCGTGCCCTCGGTCGGGACCAGCAGCGCCGCCGCGACCTGAAGCAAGGTGGTCTTCCCGGCCCCGTTCGGTCCGATGATCACCCAGCTCTCGTCGCTGCGGACCGTCCAGTCGATGTCCCGGAGCAACATCGACTTCTCATACCGGACTCCCACCCCGCGAAGCCGCAGGACCTCATCCGACATGCGGCTCCCTCCAAGCACACCGCCACCTTCAGACCGAACCTACGGCATACCGCCGCCGGATCGCGGCTTCGCCGGGCCCTGTCGCCCGCCGCGCCGGCGGGAGCGGGCTATCGCTGCAGTTCCCGGACGGCCAGCAGCGCCGCCTGCGTCCGGTCGGCCACGCCGAGCTTGGCCAGCACCGAGCTGACGTGGGTCTTGACGGTCTTCTCCGATACCCGCAGCAGCCGGGCGATCTCGCGGTTGGAATGGCCCTCGGCGATCTGCGCCAGGACCTCGCGCTCGCGGCCGGTGAGCGCGCCGATGCCGCGCACGGCAGGCGCCGGCCCGGAGCGGAGCAGCGATCCGGCCGCCTCGGGGGCGAGCAGCGTGTGCCCATCGTGCACCGAACGGAGGGCCCGGACGAGAGCGTCGGGGTCGATGTCCTTAAACAGGAACCCGGCCGCGCCCGCGCGCACGGCCTGCGCCACCAGTTCCCGGTCGGCCGCGCTGGTCAGCACCAGGGCGCGCGTCCTGAGCCCGGCGTCCCGCAGCTCCCGCAGCACCGCGACGCCGTCCATGACCGGGAGCTTGAGGTCGAGCAGGATCACGTCCGGGCCGAGGTCAGCGGTCATCGCCAGCGCCTGGCGGCCGTCAGCCGCCTCGCCGACCACCTCGATGTCGTCCTGGACGCTCAGCAGGACCTGCAGCCCCTGCCGCACCACCGGATGGTCGTCGGCGATCAGCACGCTGATCCGCGCGCTTTCGCGCCCCTCCGGCTCGCACGGTGTTTCCCCGCTCGCCTGCTCGCTCATGGACGTCCTCCCGGCCGTGCCCTCCCGGTCCCGACCGGAAGCGCCAGCCGCACCAGCGTTCCGGATCCCGGCGCAGAACGCACGGTGAGCGTTCCTCCCGCCGCCGCGGCCCGCTCGCGCATCGAGGCCAGGCCCAGGCCACCAGTGAACGGGGCGTGGGGAGGGGCGGGGAGGTGGGCGGGGGGCGGGGCTCCGGCCGCGAACCCGCGCCCGTGGTCGGTGACCTCCAGGACGACCCGGCGCCGCCGGGCGGCCAGCGTGACGCAGATCATGGCCGCTCCGGAGTGCCGCAGCGCGTTGTGCAACGCCTCCTGGGCCACGCGGTAGACGGCGGTCTCCCGCTGGGCCCCCAGCGCGGGCAACTCGGGCGTCGCGTCGAACCGCACCTCCACGCCGTAGGTCTTGCCGGCCAGCACCGCGTAGCTGCGCAGCGACCCGGCGAGCCCGCCGGCGGCCAGGTCGGGCGGGGCCAGGCCATCGATCACCGCCCTGAGCTCGGCGTGCGCCTGGCCGCCGAGCGTGGCTACGCTCTCCATCTCGGCGATCGCGCGGGCGGGATCCCGCCGGACGAGTACCTCGGCGGCCCGGGCCCTGGCCCGGATGCTGAACAGCTTCTGGGACACCGCGTCGTGCAGTTCCCGCGCCAGCCGGGCGCGCTCTTCGAGCACGGAAAGCTCCCGGCCGCGCTCGTACAGCCGGGCGTTGGTCAGCGCGATCGCCGCGTGCGACGCGAACAGCGCGAGCAACTGCTCGTCACGCTCGGTGAAACTTTTCGCGGAGCTTGCTCCGCGGCGGGGGGTTGAAGGGGGGTCGTCCCCCCTCGGGAGGGCACCGCCCGGGACGCGCTTGCAGGCGGCGAAGATGATGCCGAGGACGTCGCTCCCGTCCCGGATCGGGACGCCCAGGAAGTCGGACATGTCCGGATGGGCGGACGGCCAGCCCTCGAACCGGGGATCGGCGCGGATGTCGTCGACCCGCAGCGGCTTTCCCTCGCGCAGCAGGACGCCGAGCATGCCGTGCTGCCGTGGCAGCGGGCCGATCGCCCGGCGCTCGGCTTCCGGTATGCCGTCGACGATGAACTCGGCGAACGAGCCGTGATCGCCGGGCACGCCGAGCGCCGCGTACCGGGCGTTGACGAGCGAACGGGCCGACCTGACGATCATCTGCAGCACGTCGCGGGTCGACAGCTGCCTGGCTACGGCCAGCACCACCTGGCTCACCCGTTGCAGCACATCGTCCTGGCTGCCGGCCGCGGTCCGGCCGCGTCCCCCGCTTCCGTCGTTCACAGTTCGCACGTTACCGGCGCCGCGGCCCAGCCGGATCGGCCGCCGGTCCTAGGACCATGGGACCAGGCCGTCCCGGCCGCGCGCCCGATGTGCCGCCGCGGCCGCCTGCCTAGCGTCGGGTACATGACGAATACGAAGAACGCAGTGATCACCGGCGCGTCGCGCGGCCTCGGCCTGGCCCTGGCCCGTGGCCTGGCCGCCGAGGGCTGGTCGCTCGTGATCGACGCCAGGGACGGCGCGGCGCTCCGCGCCGCGGCCGCCAGCATGCCCGCGGGGACCACCGTCACCGCGCTGCCCGGCGACGTCACCGATCCCGGCCACCGCGCCGCGCTCCGCCGGGCCGCCGACGACCTCGGCGGCCCCGACCTGCTGGTCAACAACGCGGGCACGCTGGGCGCCAGCCCTCTCCCCGCGATCGCCGACTACCCCGTCAGCGAACTGCGGGCCGCGTTCGAGGTCAACGTGCTGGCGCCGGTCGCGCTCACCCAGTTGCTGCTGCCCGGGCTGCGGCGGCGCGGCGGCGCGGTGCTGAACGTCACCTCGGATGCCGCGGTCGAGGCCTACGCGGGCTGGGGCGGCTACGGCGCGGCGAAGGCCGCGCTCGAGCAGGCCAGCAACGTCATGGCCGCCGAGGAGAACGTGGCGCGGGTCTGGTGGGTGGACCCCGGCGACCTGCGGACCCGCATGCACCAGCAGGCCTTCCCCGGCGAGGACATCTCGGACCGTCCGCTGCCGGACGCCGTGGTCCCCGCGTTCATCCGGCTGGTTTCCGAACGCATGCCCAGCGGCCGGTACCGGGCCGCCGAGCTGATGCCGTCCGGGGCCCGGTCGTGACCGCCAGCGCGGTCATGGCCAGCGCGAACCCGGCCGGCACCGCACGCTCACGCACGGCCAGTGCCGAGGGGCCGGACCTCTCCTGGGCCGCGGCCGCCGAGTCCGGCCTCGCCGACGAGGCCGACCTCGCCGGCGAAGCCGGGCCGGCTCCCGAAGGCCGCGCCACCCTGGACTTCACCCTCCCCCCCGAGCGCGAGGCCCACGAGCCGCCCGAGGCCAGGGGGGCCGCCCGCGACGGCGTGGCCCTGATGGTCAGCCGCCGGGCGACCGGGGAGATCAGCCATCACGCGTTCGCCGACCTGCCGGCGCTGCTGCTGCCCGGCGACCTGATCGTGGTCAACACCTCGGCCACCCTGCCCGCCGCGGTACCGGTCACCCCGCGGCTGACCGTGCACTTCTCCACCCCGCTGCCGGACGGCGACTGGCTGGTCGAACTGCGCGCGGCGCAGGGCGGAACCACCGCTCCTTACGGCGGCGGGTCCGCGGGCCTGGCGCTCGAACTGCGCGGCGGAGCGATCCTGACGCTGGGCCCGAGGTTCACCGGGCGCCTGTGGCGGGCCAGGCTGTCCACGGCGGTCGTGCCCTACCTGCTCCGCCACGGCGAGCCCATCCGGTACTCGTACGTGCGGCGGCCGTGGCCGATCGAGTCGTACCAGACGGTGTTCGGCACCAGGCCGGGAAGCGCGGAGATGCCGAGCGCGAGCCGCCCGTTCACCCCGGAGATCGTCACCAGGCTGGTGGCGCGGGGCATCGGGTTCGCTCCGCTCACGCTGCACACGGGCGTGTCTTCGCTGGAAGGCGAGGAGGAACCCTACCCGGAACCCTACGACGTCCCGCCGGCCACCGCCCGGCTGGTCGACCTGACCCGGCAGCATGGCGGCCGGGTGATCGCCCTCGGCACCACCGTGGTACGGGCGGTGGAGACCGCGGCCCGGATCTCCGCGCCGGCCGCCCCGCCCGCCGGGCGGCATCAGGTCTCCCCGGCCGCCGGGTGGACGGAGCACATCGTCACGCCGGAGCCGGGCCACCGGCTGCTGGCCGTCGACGGGCTGATCACCGGCCTGCACGAGCCGCGCTCGTCCCATCTGCGGATGCTCGCCGCGTTCGCCGGGCGGGACCTGCTCGCCCGCTGCTACGCGGCCGCGATCGACCACGGGTACCTCTGGCACGAGTTCGGCGACCTGCACCTCCTGCTGCCGTAGCCGGCTGCCCGCGACGCGTCGCAGCAATGGCCGGCCAGGCGTCACCTCACCCAGCCGCCCAGCCAGCGGCGCCGGCCCAGGCCTCTGCCCGGCCGAGAATGCCCAGGACCACCTCGGACTTGGCCTCGGTGTAGGCCGCGGCCTGATCCGCCCACAGCCCGGCCGCCTCGCGTTTCGCGGCCGCATAGGCTTCCCGCGCGCCGGGGCTGGCCCGGAGGTAGTCGCGGAACAGCAGGTGCAGCCGTTCCCAGTCGCTTCCCTGCTGGCAGACGTGCACGTGCACGTCCCGGGGCTGCCCGGGCGGCGGCTGGAAGTACCGGTGCTCGAAGTCGCGGAAGCGCAGCTGGAGCCCGGCCGCCTCGCACGGCGGCACGTAACGATCCTCGTCGTCCATGTCGGCCACGCTGACCTGGATGTCCACGACCGGTTTGGCCGCCAGGCCCGGTACCGAGGTCGAGCCGACGTGCTCGATCCGGCGGGCGGCCGGGCCGAGGAGGCTGGCCAGGCGCCCGCGCCAGGCCTCGAAGCGCTCCGGCCAGGCCGGGTCGTAGGCAATGACCCGGACGGGCTCCGGCGCTCGCGGCTGCGCGCGCGCGTTGTCCTGGAACCCGGGCCACAGCAACGGCGTCGCGCGGGCGGCCAGTTCCCGGCGCTCGGCCAGCGGCAGCTCGTGCGCCCTGAGCCCTCTCGGCTCGGCTACCAGGGCATACAGCTGGATCAGGCTGACCCTCGCCCCCTCGCGCTCCCGCATGGCGCGCCAGGCCGTGAACGGATCGCCTCCGCCGGCCACGCCGGCGGCCTCGCGGTGGCCGCCTTGCTCGGGGGGCCCGAAGTCAGAACCGTCCGCTGCGGCCACGGACGCCAACCTAGCCTGCCGGTGTTCCCGCGGGCGGCCCGGCTCCGGCGCGATCCCGCAGGCCTGGGCTGCGGCGCCCCCGTGGACCGGGGAGTACTCCGCTGTGGGTAGCGTGGGCTCCGCTATGGCCAGTCCCCAGATGACGCTGCTCGTGACCGTGACCGGCCGGGACCGGCCGGGCGTCACCTCCCGCCTGTTCTCCGTCCTCGCCGGGCACGACCTGAGCGTGCTCGATGTCGAGCAGGTGGTGATCCGCGGCCGCCTCGTGCTCGGCGTGCTGCTGTCCTGCGACAGCGACCCGGACCTGACGGCGATCCACCGGCAGGTGACCCGGGTCGCGGCCGACCTGGGGCTGGACGCCGAGATCACGGCCGGCTCGGCCGAGCCGGACCTCCGCCGCGCCAGCCTGCACGTCACGGTGCTCGGACGGATGCTGGCCCCGGCCGCGATCGCGGCCATCGCCGGGCGGATCGCCGCCAGCGGCGCGAACATCGAACGGATCTCCCGGCTGGCGCACCGTCCGGTGACCTGCATCGAGTTCGACATCTCCGGGGCCGACCCGGTGTCGCTGCGCACGGCCCTGGCCCGTGAGTCCGTCGAGCAGGGCGTCGACGTCGCGGTGCAACGCGGCGGCCTGCACCGGCGCGCCATGCGCCTGGTCGTGATGGACGTCGACTCCACGCTGGTCAGCGGCGAGGCCATCGACCTGCTCGCGGCCCGGGCCAGGTGCTCGGCGAAGGTCGCCGAGCTGACCGCGGCCGCCATGCGCGGTGAACTGGACTTCGCCGCCGCGCTGCGGGAGCGCGTGGCGCTGCTCGCCGGGCTCGACGCCTCGGTGCTCGACGAGGTCCGGGCCGAGCTCCGGCTCGCTCCCGGCGCCCGCACCCTGATCCGTACGCTGCGGCGGCTCGGGTACCGGTGCGGGATCGTGAGCGGCGGCTTCACGCAGTTCACCGACGGGCTCGCCGCCGATCTCGGCCTGGACTACGCCGCGGCCAACACGCTGGAGATCGTCGGCGGGAAGCTCACCGGCCAGACCACCGGCGCGGTCATAGACCGGGCCGGGAAGGCCAGGGCGCTGCGCGACTTCGCCGCCAGGTACGGGGTTCCGTTGAGCCAGACGGTGGCGGTCGGCGACGGGGCGAATGACCTCGACATGATCGCCGAGGCGGGCCTGGGCATCGCCTTCAACGCCAAGCCCGCGGTCCGGGACGCCGCGGACGCGTCAGTCAGCGTCCCGCACCTGGACGCGATCTTGTACCTGCTCGGCATCTCGCGCGACGAGGTGGAGGCCGCCGACGCCGAAGACCCGGCCCCGGACGACCTCGCCCGCGCGCGCTGATCTTCCTGCCTGGCGCATCGCCGGCGCGTTGCTGCCGCTATGGCGGCATCGCCGGCGCGTTGCTGCTGTTACCACCCGGCGGCACCGCCATCCGCCGACGGGAGGGGTCAGGCGGTCGCCGTGCCTGCGGCGGTCTTCCCGTCCTCGGCTGCTCCCGCGCCCGTACCGCCGACCCCGCCGGCCTCGCCGGTCCCGCCGGCCTCGCCAGTCCCGCCGGCCTCGCCGGAATCACCCGACGCGATGCCGCCAGCGCGGCGCTTGGAGATGAGCACGGCCGCCACGATGATGATCACCGCGCCGATCGCGACGCCCGCGCGCAGGCCGTCGTTGTGGCTGTACTTGACCACGCTGGTCGCGACCAGCAGCGAGACCAGGTTCATGACCTTGATCAGCGGGTTGATCGCGGGCCCCGCGGTGTCCTTGAACGGGTCGCCCACGGTGTCGCCGATGATGGTCGCCTCGTGCGCGGCGGAGCCCTTCCCGCCGTGGTGCCCGTCCTCGACCAGCTTCTTGGCGTTGTCCCAGGCGCCGCCGGAGTTGGCCAGGAACACCGCCATCAGCACGCCGACCCCGATCGCGCCGGCCAGGTAGGCGCCGAGCGGCCCGTAACCGAAAGCGAAGCCGACGGCGAGCGGCGCCAGCACCGCCAGCAGGCCCGGCGTGGCCAGTTCGCGCAGCGAGTCCTTGGTGCAGATGTCCACGACCCGGCCGTACTCGGGCTTCTCGGTGTAGTCCATGATCCCCGGGTGGAGGCGGAACTGATTACGCACCTCCCTGACCACCTGGCCGGCCGCCCGGCCGACCGCCCTGATCAGCAGGCTGGCGAACATGAACACGACCGCCGCGCCGACGATGAGGCCGACCAGGTCGTTGGGCTTGTCGATGGACAGGCTGAAGGAGCCGGCCGCCGAGCCGAGCGCGGACTGCACCTGGGTCCGGAACGCGCCGAACAGCGCGGTCGCCGCGAGCACGGCGGTCGCGATCGCGATGCCCTTGGTGATGGCCTTGGTCGTGTTGCCGATCGCGTCCAGGTGGGTCAGGGTCTCCGCCGGCCCGCCCTCGAACTCGCCGGACATCTCGGCGATGCCCTGCGCGTTGTCGGTGACCGGGCCGAACGAGTCCATCGACACGATCACGCCGACCGTGGTCAGCAGGCCGGTGCCGGCCAGGGCGACGGCGAACAGGGCGATCGTGGCGTTGCCGGTGCCGAGCAGGAACGCGCCGTAGACGGCGCCGCCGATCAGCAGCGCCGAGTAGACGGCGGACTCCAGCCCGATCGCGACGCCGGCCAGGATCACCGTGGCCGCCCCGGTCTCCGAGCTGTCGCCGATCTCGCGGACCGGCTTGCGGTTGGTCTCGGTGAAGTACCCGGTCAGCAGCTGGATCGCGCTGGCCAGCACCAGCCCGATCACGACCGCGCCGATCGCCAGCCAGCGCGGGTTGCCGCCGTGACTGAGGATGCCCGCGCTGCCCGCGCCGGTGACGCCCTTGAGCTGGCTGAAGTGCGCGGGCAGGTACCAGAACGCTGCGCCGACCACCAGGATCAGCGAGAACACCGCCGATATGAAGAAGCCGCGGTTGATCGCGGTCATGCCGCTGCGGTCGCCCTTGCGCGGCGCGACCGCGAAGATGCCGACGACCGCCGTGATCACGCCGATCATCGGGACGATCAGCGGGAAGACCAGGCCGGCGTTGCCGAAGGCCACCTTGCCCAGGATCAGCGCGGCCACCAGCATCACCGAGTAGGACTCGAACAGGTCGGCGGCCATGCCGGCGCAGTCACCGACGTTGTCGCCCACGTTGTCGGCGATCGTGGCCGCGTTCCGCGGGTCGTCCTCGGGGATGCCCTTCTCCACCTTGCCGACCAGGTCCGCCCCGACGTCGGCCGCCTTGGTGTAGATGCCGCCGCCGACCCGCATGAACATGGCCAGCAGCGCCGCGCCGAAGCCGAAGCCCTCGAGCACGTCCGGCGCGTTGGCCTTGAAGATCAGCACCACGACCGCCGCCCCGAACAAGCCGAGGCCGACCGTGAACATGCCCGCGACGCCGCCGGTGCGGAACGCGATCCGCATCGCCGAGTGCTCGCCGGACTCCTTGGCCGCCGCGGCGACGCGCACGTTGCCGCGCACCGTCAGCGACATCCCGGTGAACCCGGTGAGCGCCGAGAACAGCGCCCCCACGAGGAAGAACACCGACCGGCCCCAGCGAACCCCGTCCGTGTCCGCCGGCAGCAGCAGCAGCACGAAGAAAATCACCACGACGAACACGCTGAGCGTGCGGAACTGGCGCCGCAGGTACGCTGCCGCGCCCTCCTGGACCGCCAGCGAGATCTCGCGCATCTTCGGCGAGCCCTGGCTGGCCGCGAGCACCTCGCGGACCAGCAGCCCGGCCACGCCGAGCGCGCACAGGGCGACCACGGCCACGACGATCACCCAGGTGAGATTGGAGCCGGCCACCGCCGGCCCGCTCGCCAGGGCGAATTTGAGCCTAGACATCTGTCCTCCTTGACAGGGGGCACACCTGCCTTCGCGCGAAGTTGCCACCCAGCGCACCCCAGCGCACGGTCACGGCAGCTAGGCGTAGGCATGTCGAACTTCATCGAGGGGTGCCACCACGGCCGTGCCGGGGAGTCTACGCATCTGGGTCACTGAATGGTAATGCGCCCCCGGTGGTCATGCCGCCGCGCCCCGTCCGTAACGCCAGCGGCGACGTCAGGGCTGCAGCCCCACGGAGGGCCAGCTCATCCTGATGCTAGTCCCCGCGGAGGTCTCGCTGATCTGAACGTCGTCGGCGAGTTCGGCGATCACGGCGAGGCCGAAGCCCTGCGGCCGGCCCGTGTCGGTGACCTCGACCTCGAAGCGGCCGGCCATGTCGGTCAGCGCGATCCTGACCGGCTCGGCCGGGCAGTGCAGCCGGTGCGCCTCCACCGCCCTCGAGCACGCCTCGCCGACGGCCAGCCGCACCTCGTCCAGCAGGGCCTCTGCCACGCCGCTGCGCCTGGCTACCGCCGTGGCCACCAGGCGCGCGGTGCGGACATGCGCGGGCAGGGCCGTGAAGCTGACCTCGACTGTGGGCATCTCCGGGGGGGTCGTCCGGCGGCTACTTCTCGGACTTCCTGGCCTTGATGGCCTCGTCCACCGTGTCGTGGATACCGAACACCTTGGTCAGGCCGGTGATCCTGAAGATCTTGAGAATCCGCTCCTGCGTGCAGACCAGGTCCAGGGAGCCGTCGTGCGCCCGCACCCGCTTCAGGCCGCCGACCAGCACCCCGAGCCCGGTGGAGTCGAGGAACTCGACCTTCTCCATATTCACCACGAGCTGATAGAAGCCGGTGTTGACCAGCTCGATCAGGAGCTCACGCAAGCGCGGCGCGGTGTAGACGTCGATCTCGCCCTCCACGTCGACGATCTCGATCCCATCCTTGGTGTGGTGATCCAACTTCAGATCCACAAAATCCTCCAGCGCCATGCGGTCAAGGGTCTGGGCGTGCCGCCCGGGCAGGAACCGCCCCCGGTACACGCCTGGATGCGGCTAAGCGCACCGGGGCGCGCTTTCTTCCCGCGCGCATTCAATCACGCTCTGACGTCATGTCTATACCAGATCGGCGCCTGAGGCACTCCCCTAGGTCGTGACACACTGAAACCCTATGCCTCCGGTGCCGCTGCTCGCCGCCGACGAGCTCCCGATCCCACCAGGCGCCGCCCGGATCCTGGGCACGGGCGCGCGGTCGGGAAGGCTTACCCACCTGGAGCACGTCCCCGCGGCCGAAGGCCGCCGCGTCGACTGGCCTGACTGGGCTCCCCCGGCGGTCACCAAGGCGTTCGAGGGAGCCGGGGTACCCGGGCCGTGGGCGCACCAGGCGGCCGCGGCCGATCACGCCGCCGCCGGCCGCAATGTGATCATCTCGACCTCCCCCGCGTCAGGAAAGTCGCTCGGCTACCTGCTGCCCGCGCTGACCCGGGTGCACGACGGCGGGACCGCGCTGTACCTGGCGCCGACCCGCGCGCTGGCCGCCGACCAGCTGCGGATGGTGGCCTCGCTCGACATCTCGGGCGTCCGCCCGGCCGTGGTGGACGGCGACACCCCCTTCGCGGAGCGGTCGTGGGCCCGGGCCCACGCGACCTACCTGCTCACCACCCCGGATATGCTGCACCACTCGCTGCTGCCGCGGCATGCCCGGTGGGAGGGCTTCTTCCGCCGCCTCGCGCTCGTGATCGTCGACGAGTGCCACACCTACCGCGGTGTGTTCGGGTCGCACGTGGCCCAGGTCCTGCGCAGGCTGCGCCGGGTGGCCGCGCATCACGCCTCGCTCCGGGCGTACGGGTCCAGAACGCACGGGCCCGGAACGCACGGGCCCGGAACGCACGGGCCCGGAACGCACGGGCCCGGAACGCACGGGCCCGGAACGCACGGGCCCGGAACGCACGGGCCCGGAACGCACGGGCCCGGAACGCACGGGCCCGGAACGCACGGGCCGGCCCCGGTCTTCGTCCTCGCCTCGGCCACGATCAGCGAGCCGGAAGCGTGCGCCCGGCTGCTCACCGGACTGGACGCGGTGGCGGTCACGGCGGATTCCGCCCCCCGCGGGCCGCTCACCTTCGGGCTGTGGGAGCCGCCGCTCACGGCGCTGCGCGGCGAGGCGGGCGCGCCGGTGCGCCGCACCGCCACGACCGAGGCCGCGGGCCTGCTCGCCGACCTGGTGGGCGGAGGCGTCCCCACCCTGGCCTTCGTGCGCTCCCGGCGCGGCGCCGAGACGGTCGCGATGGGGGCCCGCCGGAACCTGGCCGAGGCCGGCGCGGCCGGCCTGGCCCCCCAGGTGGCGGCCTACCGGTCCGGCTACCTGCCCGAGGACCGGCGCGCCCTGGAGTCGGCGCTGCTGGCGGGCCAGATCACCGGGCTCGCCGCGACGACCGCGCTGGAACTGGGGGTCAACATCGGCGGGCTGGACGCGGTGCTGATCGCGGGCTGGCCCGGGACCAGGGCCGCTTTGTGGCAGCAGGCCGGGCGCGCAGGACGTGAGGGACGCGGCTCGCTGGCGATCCTGATCGCCCGCGACGACCCGCTGGACACCTACCTGGTGCACCATCCCGAGGCGCTGCTGAACCGCCCGGTCGAGGCGACCGTCCTCGACCCGGGCAACCCGTACGTGCTGGCCCCGCACCTGTGCGCGGCCGCGGCCGAACTGCCGCTCACCGAGGCCGACATCGCCCTGTTCGGCCCGGCCGCGGCGGCCGTCGCCGGTGACCTGAGCCGCCAGGGCATGCTGCGGCCCAGGAAGGGCGTCGACGGCACCATATGGTGCTGGACCCGCCGCGGCCGCGCGCACCTGACCGGCCTGCGCGGCACCGGGGGCCCGCCGGTGCGCATCGTGGAGGAGTCGACCGGCAGGCTGGTCGGCACCGTCGACGAGCCGTCCGCGCACGTGCTGGCGCACACCGGCGCGGTCTACCCGCACCAGGGCGAGATGTACCTGGTGACCAGGCTGGACCTCGACGACTGCGTGGCGCTGGTCGAGGCCGGCGACCCCGGCTACGCCACGTCGGCGCGGGAACTGACCGGGGTCGAGGTCGCCGCCACCGCGCACCGGGCCGAGTGGGGGGAGGCCGAGGTAGGCTTCGGCGACGTCCTGGTCACCCGCCAGGTGATCTCGTTCGTCCGGCGGCGCCTGGACACCGGGCAGCCGTTCGGCGTGGTGCCGCTCGACCTTCCCCTGCGCACCCTGCGCACCAGGGCCGTGTGGTGGACGATCTCGCCTGCCCAGCGGGCCCGGCTGGCGCGCGCGGGGGCCGACCTCCCGGGTGCCGCGCACGCGGCCGAGCACGCGTCCATCGGACTGCTGCCACTGGTGGCCGCCTGCGACCGCTGGGATGTCGGCGGCGTGTCGGCCGACCTGCACCCGGCGACGGGCCGGCTGACGGTCTTCGTCTACGACGGGCACGACGGGGGCGCCGGGTTCGCCGAGCGCGGCTTCCGCACCGCGCGAGACTGGCTGCGCGCCACCGCCGAGGCAATTGCGTCCTGCGAGTGCGCGGCGGGCTGCCCCTCCTGCATTCAGTCACCCAAGTGCGGGAACGGGAACGAGCCGCTGTCCAAGCACGGCGCCGTCATGCTGCTCGAATGCCTGCTCGGCGGGGCACCCGGGCCCAGGCGGCGAGCCGCGCCGCGGCGGGGCACCGCGCACAGCGCCCGCTGAGTTAGCCCGGGGGGACGACCCCCGGACCCCCCGCGATGCCATCCGCTCGGGCCGGCCAGCCGACCGTCGCGGCTGGCACGGCTCCGCCAGTGCGATACGCAACTGCGCCTCGCACGGACGCGACTGGACCTGAACATGAGGCGACCCCCGCCGGGGGGGAGAGCGGGGGTCGCCGTGCGGTCCGGCCCCGGGGGGGCAGAGCCGGTTCCGTCACCCATGAAAGCCTACGTGTAGTGAGCCAAAGTTACCAGCCGGTCATGCGGAGGCCACTTAGAACTCGTTGCATTCCTCTATGCTGCCGGACCGTGGGCACTTCCGTCGAGAGCGATGAGACAATTGTGGCCGCTTTCTTCGACCTGGACAAGACGATCATCTCGCGATCGAGCACTCTGGCGTTCGGGCCGTCGTTCTACCGCCACGGCCTGATCACCCGCGGCGAAGTGCTGCGCGCCGCCTACGCGCAGCTTGTGTTCCGGCTGGGCGGGGCCAGCCACCAGCGGATGGAGCGGATCCGCGTGGCGGTCGGCGAGCTGTGCCGGGGATGGCCCGCCGACCGGGTCAGCGACATCGTCCGCCGGAACCTGAACGACACCATCGTCCCGCTCGTGTACGCCGACGCGCGGCGGCTGATCGCCGCGCACGACAGCGCGGGGCAGGATGTCATCATCGTGAGCACGTCGGGCCACGAAGTGGTCGCCCCGATCGGCGCCCTGCTCGGCGCGTCCGAGGTCATCGCCACCCGGATGGCGGTCGCCGACGGGCACTACACCGGCGAGATGGAGTTCTGGGCCTACGGCGAGGCCAAGGCGAACCGGGTGCGGGAACTGGCGGCCAAGCGCGGCTACCGGCTCCCCGACTGCTACGCGTACTCCGACTCGGTCACCGACCTGCCGATGCTCGAGGCAGTGGGCCATCCCCGGGCGGTGAACCCCGACCGCGCGCTCCGGAAGATCGCCCGGGACCGGCACTGGCCGGTGCTCGCGTTCGGCGCGCGCTCCCCGGCCGGCCCCGGCGCCGGGCAGGTCGATGCCGGGGCGAAGGCCCCGGCCGCGGCCGGCATCTTACCCCCGCCCAGGCCTACCGACTGGTAGGGTCCCGAGCCGGGGACGGTGCCCCGGAAGCTCCCGCTACGGAAGTCTCACCTGCGGGCAAGCCCGCTGGCCGCAACCTCGCCCGCCTGCTCCGCGCATGTTAACAGCGGAATCGATCGACATAACGAATCGGTGACGTTCAGGGGTTCACAAGGCTGCGGATCCGTCGTAGAAAGGGGACACGGACCAGAACGTCCGGACACGGCAACCCGGTGTACCCACGCGCGACCAGCCGCGGGAGGCGTGCCGAGGCAGGTTACCCAACCGGCCTGTCTCGGCAGATAAAGGTGCACGCTTGGTAACCCGGACTTGGCGTGGCAGGCGGCGGCGCCCCGCACGGGGCGCCGTTCGCGTTGTGCCGCCCCGCTAGCCGTCCGTCTCGCCCGCACGGCCCGTCGCCGCCCCGCCGCCCGCGCCGGCCCGCCGCAGGCGAAGTCCCGGCCATTCCCGCCTTTTCTGCCGCGCTGCCACGTCAGACTGGATGCGGCGGCACGCCGCAATGGGGCATGAGCGAGACTTGATGCGACAGCGCGAGAAGGGGAGAGAGCACTGATGGCTGAACCAGCAGTCAAGCATCAACCCAACGGCGCCCGTGACCAGTCGCTCGGCAGCCTGGTATCCCAGGCTATCGGCGACATTTCACTGCTGCTGAAGAGCGAAATCGACCTGGCCAAGCTGGAGCTCAAGGCCGACGCGCGCAAGGTGGCCATAGGCGGGGCGCTGATGGCGATGGCGGCCTTCGTGGGCTGCCTGGTCCTCTTCGCCCTCTGCTTTGCGTACGCCTATGGCCTGCAGGCGGCCGGCGTCTGGCCGTGGCTCTCGTTCATTTACGTCGCGGTCACCCTCGTGGTGCTGGCGGCAGCGGCCGTGGCCATCGGGGCCACCAGGTTCCGCAAGATCAGCGGCCTGAGGCGGACCCGGCGCACCGTGCAGGACGACCTCACGCTGCTCAAGCGCGAGGACGGGGCGGCGGCGCAGCCCGCGCCCGAAACGCGGTGACCCGCGAGATGACCAGCGATATGACCATCACAAACCATGGAATAACCGGGATCGCCCGAACCACCGGAATAACCTCGAAGACCCGGGTCAGCGGATCAACCCGGATGATCCGGATGACCAGGATGATCAGGTGACACCACGCGACGCGCCGATCTTCATCGACGGTCCCTGGTCGCACAGGTCGGTCAGCGCCAACGGCACCAGGTTCCATGTCGCCGAGAGCGGCGACGGGCCGCTGGTGCTGATGCTGCACGGATTCCCCGAGTTCTGGTGGACCTGGCGAGAGCAGCTGGTGTCGCTGAAGGACGCGGGCTTCCGCGCGGTCGCGGTCGACCTGCGCGGGTACGGCGGCAGCGACAAGCCGCCACGGGGCTACGACCTGGTCACCGCGGCCTCGGACGCCGCCGGGCTGGTCCGCTCGCTGGGCGAGGCGAACGCGGTCGTGGTCGGCCACGACTGGGGCGGCCTGATCGCCTGGAGCATGGCCGCCTACTTCCCCAAGGTCGTGCGACGGCTGGCCGTCGTCTCGGTACCCCATCCGCTCCGGCTGCGCGCGGCGGTGCTGTCCGACCCGCTCGGCCAGGGCCGGCGCAGCGGGTACGCGCTGCGGTTCCAGCTCCCGCGGCTCCCGGAGCGGCAACTGCTCGCCGGCGGCGCCCAGCGGGTCGGCCGCCTGCTCAGCCAGTGGTCGGGTCCGGGCTGGCCCGATCAGGAGACAGAACGCACCTACCGCGCCGCGATATCCCTCCCCTCGGTGGCTCATTCCGCGCTTGAGTACCACCGCTGGTTCATCCGGTCCAGGCTCAGGCCGGACGGGCTGCGCTACACCCGCGCCATGCGCGCGCCGGTCCAGGCTCCGACCCTGCACCTGCACGGCTCGCTGGACACCTGCGTGCTGCCCGGCACGGCCCGGGGCTCCGGCCGGTACGTCGAGGCACCGTACCGGTGGCGTCTCATCGACGGTGCCGGGCACTTCCCGCACGAGGAACGGCCCGAGCGCTTCGACGCCGAACTGCGCGCCTGGCTGGCCGATCCCGAGCCCGAGCGATGAGGATCCGCCGGGTCCCGCGATGACCAGGACACAGCCATGACCACGACGCCGGCGCCGCACCGGGACCGCGACGCTGCGGGCCTGCCCAGAAACGCCAGGCCGCGCGACGAGCTCGGCCGGCCGCTGCCGCGCGATGCCGCGGGCGAGCCTCCGCTGCCCGACGAGCAGGCCCTGGCCCCGGACGCCGCGCTCGACCTGGCCCAGCGGCTGATCGACTCCGGCCGGACGTTCCGGGCCCACGAGGTGCTCGAGGCGTCGTGGAAGGCCGCTCCGCCCGCCGAGCGGGAGCTGTGGCAGGGGCTCGCGCAGGTCGCGGTGGGCCTGACGCACGCCCAGCGGGGCAACGCCCGCGGGGCGGCGGCCCTGCTGCGCCGGGGCGGGCTGCGGGTGGCCGGCTACGCGGGCGCGGCGCCGCACGGCATCGATGCGGCCGAGGTCGCCCGCTTCGCCGCGGATCTGGCCGATCGCATCGAGCGCTACGGCGTGGCCGGCGCGGCGGCGGCCGGGTCGGGGCTCAGCCTGCGCCGGGGTACCTGAGGCCGTGACCGGCCGCCGGATGTCCCCGGCTCAGTCGCATTGCTCGGTCGACACGCTCGCGGTGGCGTCCGCCCCGGCCCTGGCGTCGGGGGTTACCTCGGCCGCGGTCAGCGCGTATCCCGTGTCGGGTACCGAGATCGCCGCGGCGAACACCACGCCGTCGACCGTGCCCGCCGGGCTGAGCAGCGGCCCGCCGGAGTTACCCGGCTGGACGAGGGCCCTGATGGAGTAGATCTGGCGGGTCACCTGCTGTGACTGATATATGTCGGGGCTCGTGGCGTCCTGGGAGTCGCCGATGCGGGCGGCGGCGGCGGCGAACGGCCCGTCCAGCGGGTACCCGGCCACGATCGCCTCGGCGCCGATCGGGGCCGGCCCGGCGAACCGGAGCGAGGGGGCGTTCAGGCCGGGCACGTACAGGACGGCGAGGTCCCGCCCGGGGTCGTAGAGCACCACGCGGGAGGACAGCGTGCCCCCGGTGGTGAAGACGTCCGGCCCCCCGATCTCTCCGCTCACTCCCTCGGTCACCCCGGCCACCACGTGCGCGTTGGTGAGCACGTGGTCGGGCGCGTACACGAAGCCTGACCCCTCGATCCGGTGCGAGCAGCTGGGCGCGATGCCCTCGATCTTCACGATGCTGCCCCGGGCCGCCGCCAGGCCGGCGGAGGTCAGGACGGCGGGGTCCGGCGCCGGCACCGCCAGCGTGCCCTCGGCGCCGAGCGCGCCGAAGACCTGGGCGTACGGGCCGCTGGCCAGCAGGCTGCGGAAGTCGGAGAACCAGATGGCCGCGGACGGGGGCATCAGCCGGTCCACGCCCCTGAGCACCGCGGAGTTGTTCACCTGGTGGGATATGACCGGGAAGGGGGCATACGCCACGGCCGAGCCGATCAGCCACGCGATCAGCAGCACCGCGACCGCGCTGACCGCGGCGCCGCCGACGGAGTCGACGACGGTGGCGGGCCGCCAGGTCAGCCGGGACCGCATCGCGAC
Source organism: uncultured Actinomycetota bacterium (assembly GCA_963842355.1). GTDB lineage: Bacteria > Actinomycetota > Actinomycetes > Streptosporangiales > Streptosporangiaceae > JASHPR01. Next base: position 124,871 of record CAWJGC010000003.1, read on the forward strand.
GCCCACGCCGGACGCGATCAGCTGGCCGATCATGGCCGCCAGGAACACCACCACGATGGCCGCCACGGCCTGGTAGGACGGGTTCACGGTGATCGTGCGGGCGATGCGCGGCCCGAAGATGGCTCCGATCGCACCGCCGCCGAGGAAGCCGGCGAAGCTCAGCACTCCGATGATGAAGCCCTGGCGATAGCCGGCCACGCCGAACGCGATGACCAGCACGATGAGGATCAGGTCCAGCAAATCACCCGGCACGTGCCCAACCGTATAGGCTCCCCGGCCCCGCAGTTTACGTTCAGGGGCTCCTCCGATCTGGACCCGCCGGGCTTGCCCCGCGGCGGGGGTTAAGGGGGGTCGGCAGCACGGCCGCCTGCCGCGGCCCGCAGCACCTCGGGAGGAAGGTCCTCGACCGAGGCGGCGTCCCAGGGCCGCTCCCAGCCGCCGATCGCGAGCAGCCGGTCCACGATCATCGCGGTGAACCCCCACACCAGCATGCCGCGGACCCGGAACGCGGGACCGCCCGGACCGGTCGGGTAGCGGACGGTCATGCGGTTGGCCGGGTCGGCCAGTTCAGCGACCAGGATCCGGGCCACCGCGGTGATCTCCATCGGGTCGCCGGGTTCCACCGGGGCCGGGTCGCGCCACCACGCCAGCACCGGGGTTACCGAGAACCCGCTCCGCACGATGAACAGTTCCGGCAGCACCGCCAGCACCTCCACGCCGGAGGGGTCCACACGGGCCTCCTCCGCCGCCTCGCGCAGCGCCGCGGGCACCGGCCCGCCGTCGGACTCGTCGATCGCGCCGCCGGGAAACGCGGGCTGGCCGGCGTGCCGGCGCAGCCACGGGCTCCGCTGCACGAACAGCAGGTCGGGGCCGCCCGGTCCGTCACCGAACAAGATGAGCACGGCCGCCCGGCGGCCGCCGCCGGGCGGCGGCCGCAGCGGCGGCGGCACCGTCATGCCCGCCGCCGCCCGCGCCAGCCGGCTCAGCCACGCGGGAGCATCGGCACCCCCCGGCTGCGCGGCGGTCACGAGAACGGCCCGGCCTTGACCAGCTTGCCCGCGATCTCGGGGTCGGTCGGACCCAGGCCGTAGGACGGGCACAGCCGGCCCACCGCGCACGCCCCGCAGGCGGGCCTGCGCGCGTGGCATACCCGCCGGCCGTGCCAGATCAGCAGGTGCGACAGGTAGGTCCAGTCCTGGCGCGGGAACAACGAGCCGACCTCGTGCTCGATCTTGACCGGGTCGGTGTCGGCGGTCCAGCCGAAGCGCCGGGACAGCCGGGCGAAATGGGTGTCGACGGTGATCCCCGGGATGCCGAACGCGTTGCCCAGCACGACGTTCGCGGTCTTCCTGCCCACGCCGGGCAGCGTGACCAGGTCACGCAGCCGGGGCGGCACCTCGCCGCCGAACCGGTCACACAGGGCCTGCCCGAGGCCGATGAGGCTGGTGGTCTTGGCGCGGAAGAAACCCGTCGACTGGACGATCTTCTCCATCTCGGCGCGGTCGGCGGAGGCGTAGTCCGCCGCCGTGTGGTAGCGCGCGAAGAGCACCGGCGTGACGTGGTTGACCAGCCGGTCCGTGGTCTGCGCGGACAGGATCGTCGCGACCAGGAGCTCGAGCGGCGAGCTGAAGTCCAGCTCCGTGTGCGCGTCCGGGTAGAGCGCGGCGAGCACCCGGAAGATGCGGCGGGCGCGCCGCACCAGAGCCGTACGCGATGGGGGATCATGGTCCACGGCTCCCAGCCTATTGAGTCGTGCCCGGTGCGCGCACGGTCGCGTGCACGGCGCAGAGCCACGGGCGGAACGGCATGGCTCCGGGCGCGAACCCGTCCGCTGGGGCGGCCGCGGCCCGGGCGTCCAGGTGCCGCCCGAGCACGACGACCGCGACCGACCGCGCGCCCGCCAGCTTCAGCGCCGCCGCAGCGCTGACGGCGCTGGCGCCGGACGTCCAGGTGTCGTCCAGCAGCAGGACCGTGGCCCCCGGCATGCGTTCGCAGCGATAGCGGCCGGGGTCGGGGTCGCGGGAAGCGGGGTCATCACGGCAGGCCGGGACGCGTCGCGCGGTGGACAGACCGGCCCAGGGCAGGGCCAGGTAGGGCGCGACCAGCGATCGCAGCGGATGGGCGCCCGGGCGGGCGCGGCCGCTCGGCACGACGGCGACGTGGCTGGGCCTGACCGCTCCCGCGCGCCGCCAGACGCAGGGCCCGTGGTCGCGCAGGAAGACCAGGAGCAGGGCGCTCAGCTCGGCCCGGGCCGAGCCGGCGCCGGGCCGGGCGGACTTGTACAGCCAGAGGCTCGTGGCGTGCGGGCCGCCCTTCGCGGCGTAGGCGACGGGCGTCACCACGTCGGGCAGCAGGCCGGGCAGCCACTCCTGGTGCCGGCCGCAGTGATAGCAGCGGTGCTGGCCGGGCCGGGCCGGGCCCCGGCAGGACGCGCACAGCCCGGCAGCATCCGGCGGCGGCGCGCTCAGCCGCGCCGTCTGGGCACCGACCCGCCGGCGCAGCCGCGGCCACGGGTCGCTCCGATCCGGATGCATGAGCGCGAGGCTACGCCGGGCCGCAGACATTCCGGTGCAGACGCCGCGGCCCGGGATCTCCGGTCAGCCGCAGATGGGCATGGTCGCATGTCCGAGCCCGGGCTCCGGTAGGCTCACCAGGGCAGATCTGCGTGTCCCGCCAGGCATTCAGGCAATTCTCAGGCTGAGCGAGCACGCTGAGACACGTCCGGCCGGCGGGCCATCGCGGGCCAGGCGGACGACAGCCTTCGACCCACCGGATGCCGTTGATGCGAATGCCGAAGACAGCTGGCGGACAGGCCAGTCCCGCGGGCCCCGGCCCGGCTGCCCCCGAGGGCGGCACGCCGGGCGGGCCGGCGCGGGCTCGCGCCCGGCTCCGCGAGGCCGCCGGCCTGCGGGGCAGGCTGCTGGTCCCGGCCCTGCGGCGGCACTGGCTGATGACGATCCTGCTGCTGGCCGGGCTGGTGCTCCGGGTGTTCAGCCTGATCGCCTACCGGCCCGCGCTGCTGTACATCGACACGCTCAAGTACCTGTACAACGCCTGGCCCGGCACCGACCCGCTCGGGTACAAGGGGATTCTCAAGGCCATCCTGCTGGTCGGCAACCTGGACACGGTGGCCGCGATCCAGCACCTGGTCGGCCTGGCGATGGGCGTGGCCATCTACGCCGTGCTGCTGCGCCGGGGCGCGCCGCGCTGGCTGGCGGCCGTGGCCGCCGCGCCGGTCCTGCTCGACGCCTACGAGTTGCAGGGCGAGCAGACCATCATGCCCGACGTCTGGTTCGAGGCCCTGATCGTGGCCGGCCTGGTCCTGCTGCTCTGGCGGCCCCGGCTGTCGGCCCGGGTCATCGCCGCGGCCGGGATCACGCTCGGGCTGTCGGCGACGGTCTGGCAGGGCGGCGAGTTCCTGATCCTGCCGGCGGCGGTCTACGTGCTGATCGCGGCCGGCGGCGGCTGGCGGCGCGCGGCCGGCGGCGCGGCGGCGATATGCGTCGCCTTCGCCGTGCCGATCCTCGCCTACATGAGCGTGTCCGACGCGGTGACCGGACACTTCTGGCTGTCACGGTCCGGCACCTCGACCATCTACGGACGGGTCGCGGAGGCCGCCGACTGCGCCACGCTGAAGCTGCCCGCCGACGAGCGCTTCCTGTGCCCCACGGCCCGGCAGAAGGCCCTCGGCCCGGACGGGCTGGATCACGACGCCTCGTCCCCGCTCAACATGTACGTCGCCCCGCTGGGCACGCAGGAGTCCAGCTTCGTCTCGGGCTTCACCCGGGCCGTCCTCACCCAGCAGCCGCAGCGGGTGGTCTCGGCCATCGCCGCGGACGCGGCGCGGCTGTTCGCCGTGCACCGGGTCACCAGCCCCGGGGATACGCCGATCTCGCGCTGGCAGTTCCAGACCAGCTATCCCACCTACCAGAACTACATCCGGGTCAACCCCGGGAACGTGATCATCGTCGGCCTGAAGCTGCAGCAGAACACGGCGGCGATGAACTACGTCACCTACGAGCCGCTCGACCCGTCGCTCGGCGGCCAGGCCACGGTGGTCAGGCCGCTGGCCGCGTTCTTGCGCTCGTACCAGCTCGGCGGCGGCTTTACCCCAGGCCCGTTCTACCTGGCCGCGACCCTGGCCGGCCTGGTCGGCACGCTCAGCCTGCTGCGGCGCGGCCGACGCCATGACGGCCGGGCCGGCGCCGGCGCGGGCCCGCCGCAGCGCGTCATGGCCCTCGGATGCTGCCTGTTCTTCATCACCGCGGTCGTGATCTTGCTCGGTTCCGATATCCCGGAGTTCTCCTGGCGCTACCAGCTTCCGGCCATCGTGACCCTCCCGCCGGCCGGGGCGCTCGGGGTCGCCGTCGTCATCGCCTGGGTCAGGAACCGCGGGAGCCGGCGGGCCGCACCGGGCTCGACGGCAGGCCCCGCCGCCTCCCCGGCCGCGCCGGACCAGACCACACCGGCGCGCTGACCCCTCGGCCGCCGTCGCGACCGCCGAGGACAACCGGGACCGGGCGGCGCCAGGCGTTCCGGAATCTGGCCTTGCGCCACCGTCCACCGCCCGGCGCACGGTGGCGCAGGACCGGGCGCCGCCCGCCACCCCGCCGCGATCAGGCCGCGCGTGACCCCTCACGGGAGCCGGCCGCCCGGCGCACCAGGATCTCCGTGACGCCGCTCACCGTCTCCCCGAAGCCTCCGAGGCGGCCGTTTGACGCCCGCCGGACGGCCAGCTCGGCGACGGTGACCGCCTCCGTCGCGAGCTTGCGTACCTCGGGCGAGGTCCTGATCGAATGCCAGGAGGAACGCAGCCGGCTGAGCCCGTCACGCCCCTCACGGGTCCCGACCAGGTAACCGGCCACGAATCCCACGATCGTCTCCATACTCCCGCCTCACTCCCTGGCTCATCCGTCCCACGGATGAGAGACCTTCGCGTCAGCCGGCACCCGCGTCACATCTCGCGGATCTCGAGATAGCGCCTGATGTCGGGCAGCGACTGAACGATCGTCGCCAGCAGCGCGGCGAGCACCGCCGCCTTGATCAGCCTGATGATCATGTCTTCCTCCTCGGGACGGGGTTGCGGGGGCGCGGACAAGCGTCAGGCTCGGGGCGGCCCGGGAACGGGCCCGGCGGGCTCGCCGGGCCCGGGGGCCTCCCGGGGTGCGCCGGACTCGACCGGCTCGATCTCGTCGGGGGCGAAGTAGAGGAACCTGCCGTGGCTTCGCTGCAGGTCGGCCGCTGGATCGTGATCGGGGGTCACGGCCACGTGCACCTGGCCGTCGACGTCGTACAGCACGGCCTCCACCAGCGCCGTGCGCCCGATCAGGAACAGGTCCTGCGCGTCGGCGCGCCGGGAGCCCGGGCGCATCCTGACCCGGCTGCCGCGGGCCACCAGGACGCCGTCGACGAGGACGTGGTCGGTCTCGGGCGACACCGAGCGGTCGGCACCCGGGTCCCACCAGGGAACCTGCGGCCGGTCCAGGACCGGGTCGGCGAACGGGTCCGGCCCGGCCGAAGGGGGCCGCGCGGGGCCGGCCTGGCCGGGGCCCCGGCGGGCACCGCCTTCAGGTAGCGGATGGCCCCGTGCATGCGTTCGAGCATCTCCGGCGGCAGGTTGTCCACGCGGTCCATCAGGTCCGCGGCGCGCGGGTCGGTGGCGCGGGCCTGCCGTTTCTCCGCGTCGGTCAGGGCCAGCGTCCGCAGGGTGAGTATCTCGTCGATCTCCGTGGCGTCGAACAGCTCACCGGCGCTCTCGGCCGCGACCTCGGGATGGTCGTAGAGGATCACCGGTGATGACAGCATCAGGTCACGACAGCTCTCCGGCCCGGCGAGCACCGGCCAGGTGCCGACGTTGACGCAGGCCGCCGCCTCGGCGGCGGCCCATTCCGGCGGATCGGTCAGGGACAGGAACGTCGCGCCCGGCACCCCGATCAGCACGTGCGCGGCGATCAGCGAGTGGCGCAGGGCCTCGTCCCTGGTCCGCGGCACGGTCGCGGGGGCCGTGCGGTTCTCCACCCGGACCCGCAGCCGCAGCGCGCCGTAGGGGCCGGCCACCCGCTCGGCGCTGAGCAGGATGGTCCCGTCGAGCGCGGTCCAGCGCCGGACGAGCCGCCCGGCCACGGCGCCGCCGGCGTCGGTGAGATCCTCGCTGTGCTCACCGGAGCCGATGTGGAACTCCAGGGTCCGGTCCTGGCTGAGCAGCCCGGCGACGCCGGCCGCGGCCTGCTGTTGCCGTTCGGCCGCCTCGTCCCAGGACGAGTACTGCGCGCCGTCCACCTGCAGCGCGCCGACATCGTGCCATTCTCCGGTGTCGGGCGAGACCGCGCGGGTGATCCTCTGCTGCAGGTGCAGGAAGCGGAGCAGGACCAGCACCTCGGCCTCGTCTGGGCACTCGAGCAGGCACTCGGTCTGGCTGGCGGCCGACTCGCAGCCGTCGGCCGCGGCGTAGGCCGGCGGGACCAGGACGCCGAACTGGAACCGGGCCCGGTTCTTCTGCGCCGACCCGCGGTACGGATACAGCAGGTAGCCCTCGTACAGAATGGCGTCAGCGACCCTGCGGGCGTGCTCGAGATGGGCGGGGTCAAGTCTCATCGCCGGTGCTCCGCTGTCTGGTGCTCCGCTGTCGGCGGCGGCACGGTGGTTTGCGGCACGGTGGTTTGCGGCACGGTGGTTTGCGGCACGGTGGTTTGCGGCACCTCGCCCTCGCCCGCACGCGCGAGCAGCGCCGCGATCGTCGCGTCCCAGGTGGGCAGGGCCTGGCGGGTCTTGAAGCGCTGCAACTCGTCCAGCGTCTCCCGGGTCATCTTGACCCAGGCGCTGTTCGGGAAGTGCACATCGATCGCCTCACGCCAGACGCTGACCGGGAGGCGATAGGACGCCTCCTTGCTCCACGGCACCTGCTGGACCTGCAGCCTGCCGTCGATCACGGCGAACACCGTGCCGCTGAACAGCAGCAGCAGCGGAACCTCGCCCGCGTCCAGGCCGGCGAAGTACCTGGCCGAGCCGATCTCCAGGTCGTAGCTGAGCATCACGGGCAGGTCGAGTTCCGTGCTGCCGGTGAAGCCGGGAACCATGATCGACACCGTGGCGAACTGCAGCGGCTTGAGCGTGTCGGCCCAGCGCTGGGTCTCGCCGAACAGATCGTTCAGCCGCTCGGCCTCGGCGTCGGAGTAGCGCCGCCGGGCCGGCTCGATCCTGATCTGGCACCGAAGCGCGATCGCGTCGATCCTCTGGCCGCTGGTTTCGGCGATATGGAGCACGAACGACATCGACGGGGCCACGGCGTACTTGTCGGGGCGGGCGCCGACGCAGTCGAAGGCAAGCTCGGCCATCAGGGCTCCCGGCTGAAGGCCCGGGCGCGCGACCGGACGCCGTCGAGGAACTCGGCGATGCTCTGCCTGGCCTCGGATCCGCCGTCGAAGCCGCGCCAGTGCAGGCGCATCCGCCCGGCCAGTTCGTAGCAGGCGTCGATCGGCACCAGGAAGCAGCCGACGCCGGGCTCGCCGGGCGGGATGAGACCGTTGTCGCGCGCGTCGGCGCGGTAGATGAGAATCGCCTCGACGTCGGGCGCCGCGGCCTCCAGCATCGGGTGGGACCCGGCGATCTGCTGCCACGCCTGAAGGTCGAGACGGCACTCCGTGGCCCCGGCCGGGCTCGGGTAGAACCCGGTGACCTGGCCGCCCCGGTCCGGATCTGAGCTGCGGAGGAAGAACGCGAGCCCGACCGGTATCTCCAGGGCTTCCCAGTCGGCCACGGACAGCGGCCGGGCCGGGTCGCTGCAGTAGCGGTCCGGGATGGCCCGGTACCGTCCCCGTCCGGCCTGGGAATGGGTGAACAGCAGGTAGCACGCGCGGCAGGCGCAGATCAGCGTGGACCGCTCGAGGTCCGCCACGTGGCCGTGACCGGCCGGGATCTCGGCGGCGCACATCTCGCAGGCTTCCTCGGGGCCCGCGCCGGCCGCGGGCTGGTCCGGGCCACCGGCCGGGTCAGCCGGGGCGGCCTGGGCGGCCTGGCTGGCGGGAGGCGCGGGGGCCGCCGGGGGTGCGGGGGGGCCAGGAACGAACCGGCGCAGGCCGGTACTGCCGCCCGCCTGCGCGCCTCCGGCACGGTTTGCCTGCGCGCCTCCGGCACGGTTGGCCTGCGCGCCTCCGGCACGGTTGCCTGCGGCCTCCGGCACGGTTGGCCTGCGCGCCTCCGGCACGACCGTTCATGGGCTCGCGGTTTCCGGTACGGCCACGCGCACGCCGTGGCTGTCGGTGAGGAGCGGCAGCGGGTCGAGGTGCAGGGCCGGATCGTCGAGGCCCCGGCCCGCGAGCCGCACGTCGTAGCGTGCTGCGCACCCGGGGCAGGTCAGCCGCTCGCGGTCGAGCGTCCCGTCGGCCAGCGAGCCCCCGCACGCCGCGCACGCGTCGCGGTAGGCGTACAGGGTGCCGCGCACCGAGCAGACCAGCACGGTGACGTCGCCGGCCGCGGCCGTGACCGGCCGCGAGCTCGGCGGCCCGATATCGGGCAGGGTGACCCAGCCCACGTCGCCGTTCTGCGGGCGGCCCGGGTCACCCGGGTCACCTGAGCCGTCGGCGGTGCCCGTCCCGGGCAGACCGCCGGCGCCCTCCACGCGGCGGCCGATCTGCAGGAGCTGGGGCGCGGGCGGCGCGGTCATCCCCTCCACCACGACGTCGGTGACCTCGGGCGCGGCGTCCTGGACGGCTCCTTGAATCGCGAGCTGGACGGTGACCGTGGACGACGGGCAGCCGTGGCAGCTGCCCTCGAGCCGCAGCCGCGCCACCCCGTCCGCCGCGCCGAGATACTGCACTCCCCCGGCGTGCGAGCCCAGGTAGGGCCGCACCCGGTCCAGGGCGCGCTGTATCCGCGCGTCGACGTCGAGCGGATGCAGGTCGTGCAGCAGCAGCAGGCTCTCCACCAGCGGGTCTTCGGTCAGCCGGTCCAGCATCGCGGTGCCGGCGGCGCCCTCGTCCCGCAGCGCCGCCACGATGCGGTCCAGCCCGTCGCCGTACAAGCCGACCAGCAGCCGAACCAGTTCCTCGGCGGCCGGCGCCGCGCCCGCGGCCGCGCCGGTGTGCAGCGCGGCGAGCAGTTCCTCGACCCGCGCACCGACGTCACGCACATCGCTCGTCAAGCGCCTCGCCTCCGTCTCCGGTCCCCTGTGCCGCCGCCGGCCCGGGCTGGGCCGGTCCGGGACGCGGGCCCGGTCCGGCCCAGGGCCTCAGGTCGACAACGTCACCGTCATCGGTGAGTGCACCTTCTCCAGGAGCTTGCCATGGCCGAGGTACATGTGGACGCCGCAGGGCAGGCACGGGTCGAAGCTGCGCACGGCGCGCATGATGTCGATGCCCTTGAACGACTCCGGCGGGTTCTCCTCGAAGATCGGCGTGTTCTGTACCGCGTCCTCGTAGGGCCCGGGCGTGCCGAAGCTGTCGCGGACGCTCGCGTTCCACGGGGTCGGCGGGTACGGGTGGTAGTTGGCGATCTTCCCGCCGCGGATGACCATGTGGTGTGACAGCACCCCGCGGACTGCCTCGGTGAACCCGCAGCTGTTCGCCTCGTCGGGAACGCTGAACGGCTCCCAGGTCTTGGTCCGCCCAGCCCGGATCTCGGCGAGGGCCTTCTCGGTGAAGTACAGCGCGCACGCCGCGGAGTACGCCTGGAAGTAGGTCCGGGCCCGGTCGCGCTCGATGGCGTTGGACAGCGGCCGGCCGGCGGCGTCCCGGGGGATCTTCCACTCGAACGTGACCTCGGGCTTGCTCACCGTGCGGGGCAGGTTGATCAGCACGCTCTGGCCGGTCGACTTGACGTAGCCGAAGTCCACCAGCCCGCCGAGCGCCGTCGCCCACAGCCGGGCGATCGGCCCGCCGCCGGTGTCGGCCGCCAGATGGTTCGTGCCGTCGAACCAGCGCGGCGACATGACCCAGCTGTACTTGCTGTCGAAGTCCCGCTTGGCCGGCCGCGGGATCGTGTGCTGGTTCCACGGGTGCCTGCGGTCCACCGGGTTGCCCAGGGGGTCGCGGGTCACGAACATCTCCTGGTCTTCCCAGTCCTCGTAGTAGGAGCTGCCGAGCAGGATGCGGATCCCGAGGTTGATCTCGACCAGGTCGTTGGTGAGCAGGTCGCCGTCCCGGATGACGCCGGGGCTGACGAACATCTTGCGGCCCCAGTTGGTCATGTTCTCGTACCGGAAGTCGCAGTGCTCCGGGTCGTTGAGGCTGCCCCAGCACACCAGGTCGGCGCGGCGGCGGCCGACTTCCTCGTACCCCGGCAGGGCCTGGTAGAAGAAGTCGAACAGGTCGTCGTGCATGGGCACGACGCGCTTCATGAACTCCACGTAGCGCATCAGCCGGGTGAGGTAGTCGGTGAAAAGCTGGACCGTGGCCGTGGTGCCCACGCCGCCCGGGTAGAGCGTCGAGGGGTGCACGTGCCGCCCCTCCATCAGGCAGAACATCTCCCGCGTGGACCGGCTCACCTGGAGGGCCTCGCGGTAGAACTCGCCCTCGAGGGGGTTGAGCGAGCGCATGATGTCGCCGATGCAGGAGTAGCCGTGGTCGGCCGCGTGCGGCGCCTCGGTCCGGTTGGCCAGCTCCAGCACCCCGGGGTTGGTCTCGGCCACCATCCGCTCGCAGAAGTCCACGCCGACCAGGTTCTCCTGGAAGATGTTGTGGTCGAACATGTACTCGGCGGACTCACCCAGGTTGATGATCCACTCGCCCAGGTGCGGCGGGCGGACGCCGTAGGCCATGTTCTGGTTGTAGACCGAGCAGGTGGCGTGGTTGTCGCCGCAGATGCCGCAGATGCGGCTGGTGATGAAGTGCGCGTCCCGCGGGTCCTTGCCCTTCATGAAGATGCTGTACCCGCGGAAGATCGACGAGGTGCTGTGGCACTCGACGACCCTCTTCTGCTTGAAGTCAATCTTGGTGTAGATCCCCAGGCTGCCCACGATCCGGGTGATCGGGTCCCAGGCCATCTCCACCAGGCCGGCGTCATCGACCGTCGTCATCGCGTACCCCTCTCTGTTGTCTGGGGGGGTTCCCCAGACCCCCCCGCGTGCCATCCGCTCGGGCCAGCCTCCGGCCGGCCGTCGCGGCTGACACCCCTGCGGGGCCTAGTGCCGACCGATGTCACCAGCTCTTCAGGTAACCCGTCAGGAGTTCGTCGCCCTTCTTGCGCCATTTCGGCTCCTCGTCGGCGGTCTTCGCCGTGAAGCCGCGCAGCGTGCGGATGACGGTTCCGTACAGGGTGCTCGCGGTCGCCGACACCTTCGATCCGGGCGGCTCGTCCATGAACGGCATGAACTTGTCGGGGAAGCCCGGCATCGTGCACGCGATGCAGATCCCGCCCACGTTCGGGCACCCGCCCACGCCGTTGATCCAGCCGCGCTTCGGCACGTTGCACTTCACCACCGGCCCCCAGCAGCCCAGCTTGACCAGGCACTTGGGCGAGCCGTACTCGGCGGCGAACTCGCCCTGCTCGTAGTAGCCGGCCCGGTCGCAGCCCTCGTGCACGGTGGCCCCGAACAGCCACGTCGGGCGCAGGGCCTCGTCCAGCGGGATCATCGGCGCCTGGCCCGCGACCTGGTACAGCAGGTAGAGGATGGTCTCGGACAGGTTGTCGGGGTGGATGGGGCAGCCGGGCACGCACACGATCGGCAGCCCGGCCTTCGACCGCCAGTCCCAGCCGAGGTAGTCGGGCACGCCCATCGCGCCCGTCGGGTTGCCCGCCATCGCGTGGATCCCGCCGTAGGTGGCGCAGGTGCCGACCGCGAGGATGGCCGTGGCCTTGGGCGCGAGCCGGTCAAGCCACTCGTTGGTGGTCATCGGCTGGCCGGTCGCGGGGTTGTTGCCGAAGCCGCACCAGTAGCCTTCCTCCTTGATCGCCTCGTTCGGGATCGACCCCTCCACCACGAGGACGAACGGGTCCAGTTCCCCCCGGTCGGCCTTGTGCCACCACTCGATGAAGTTGTCCGCGCCGGTCTCCGGGCCGCATTCGAAGTCGATCAGCGGCCAGTGCACGGCGATCTTGGGCAGGCCGGGCAGGGCGCCCAGCGCGATCTCCTCGATGCTGGGCTGGGTCGCGGCGGTCAGCGCCACCGAGTCACCGTCGCACCCGAGCCCTCCGTTCATCCAGAGGATGTGCACCAGGGGCCCGTCCCCGGTGGCGGCCTGTGACGCGTCGCTGGTCTGCGTGGCCATGGCTAGGCCACCTCCTCGCTCCTGGATCGGCTGGTGCTTCGCGGCCGGATGCCTCGCGGCGGGATGCCGCACGCCTGAGTGCGGCGCGGCTGAGGCGGCGCGGCTGAGTGCGGCGCGGCTGAGTGCGGCGGCTGAGTGCGGCGGCTGAGTGCGGCGCGGGCCCTGTATCCCCCGGCGGCGCCAGAACTTGCGGCCAAGCCCGCACCTCGCCTTCATGATGCGTGGACGCCGCCATGCTAGACCCGCCGCGACCTGGCTACAAGACTGAACAGTCAGTTTCCCGGACAGGAGTGTCCAGGCCCGTGATAGCAACCAGGTACTCTCGGTGATGATTCTGCCCATCCAGGGACATGCCGTGCGCGCCCGCGGATTCCCCTTTCCCGCGAGTTCACGTAGCCTGGCGTCACTTGCCAGTTACCCGGTACGGCTGAGGGAGACAGACCGGTGGCAGCGCCCATCCACGGAAACGGCCCCGACCCGATCGAGGTCATGCCGGTCGTGGTGCTGTCCCAGGTCTTCCCGGCCCGGCCGTCGTCCATCCCCGACATACGAGACTTCGTCCGGCGTTGCCTGGCCGAGTCGCCGCTGACCGACGAGGGCACCCGCGAGGTCGGCGAGACCGTGTTCCGAGCGCTGCTGGACGCGGCGGGGCCGACCGGCTCGATCCAGGTGGCGTTCCGCATCTTTCCCGAGCATGTCGAGGTGGACGTGCTCCACTCGGACAACCAGATCCTGGCTCCGGTCGGCCTGGCCGGAGCCCCGGCGGCCGGGTTGAACCCCACGGCGCCGACCGTGCGGGCCGCCCCCGCCGCGGCGCCCGCGGCGCCCGACGAGCCCGTGCCCGCTCCGGCGCCCGTCCCGCCGCTGGCGCCCAGCCCGGCCGGCCCGGTCACGCTGGGCGGGCCCGGTCATCCCGCCACGTTCGCGGAGTGGATGTCCACCGCGCTGCGCCGGGAGGGCATGACCCAGGAGGCGGCGGCCCGCCAGCTCGGCGTGTCCGTCAAGACCGTCAGCCGCTGGGTCGGCGGCGCCACCGAGCCCCGGATGCGCGACCTGCGGCGGATCCAGGAAGTCTTCGGCCAGGTGCCCCTCCCGTAGCGGCTGGCCCGGACGGCCGGGCCAGCCACGGCGCGAGGATGGCCAACTCTGTCTTATCGGAATACTGGACGTCCCCCCACAAGTGTCCTACGGTGCTGCCATGGCGGTTCATGCTGGGCGCCACCGACTGGGCACGGATCGTGGCCGGATCGTCTTGCACACGTCCCGTGACGGCCTGGCGGCGCAGGCCGGCCACGACCTGACGATCGAGGTGGGCCGGTGGTCGGGCGAGCTGACGGTGGCGGAGGACCTGCGCCCGGCCGGCCTGACGGTGCAGGTCGACATGGGCTCGCTGATCGTGCGCGAGGGCACCGGCGGGCTCAAGCCGCTGACGGACCGGGACCGCCGCGAGATCGCGGTCACCGCGCGGAAGACCCTGGCCGCCGACCGTTACCCGGAGGCGAGCTTCGCCGCGGAGAAGTTCGAGCCCGCCGCGGACGGCGGCGGCGTGATCACCGGCACGCTCATCCTGGCGGACGCGGCCGGGCCCCTGCGGCTGGAGGTCAGCCGGACGGGGCCGGACCACTATCACGCGACCACGTCGGTGGTGCAATCTGAGCATGGGATCAAGCCGTACCGCGGGCTCTTCGGCGCACTCAAGGTAAGCGACGCCGTCGCCGTCGACATCGACGTCGACCTGTCGGATGCCGCCGATGCGACGGGAGACCCCCCGTGAGCGAGCCGAAGGGGCGCGGCGCCGCCTGGACTGAGGAGCCAGGGACGAGCGACGAGGGAAGGCGGCGCCTCCAGGCGCCGCGGAGGCGAGCGGGAGACACAGCGTGAACGCCCACGACGGGCGGCCCGGACCCGCGCAGCCCGACGAGGCCGCCGGATTGGATGAGGCCGGGCGGCTGTTCGAGCTGCGGTCCGCTCCGGTCCGCGACTTCGCCGCGCAGGCCGAAGCGGTGGCCAGCGCCTGCCACGCGATGGCCGTGCGATTCCACCAGGGCGGGAAGCTGGTGGTATTCGGCCTGGGCGGGCCCAGCACGGACGCGCAGCATGTCGCCGTGGAGTTCGTCCACCCGGTGATCGTGGGCAAGCGCGCGCTCCCGGCGATCTCGCTGACCACCGACGTCGCGACCGTCACCGGGGTCGCGGCGCGGGAAGGCCTGGCCGGCATCTTCGCGCACCAGATCCGCTACCTGGCCGAGCCGGCCGACATCGCCCTCGGCATCTCCGCCGACGGGAACTGCCCGAGTGTCCTGGCCGGCCTGCAGGCGGCTCGCATGCTCGGGATGCTGACCATCGCCCTGGCCGGCGGCGACGGCGGCGCGACCGCCTCGAGCCCGGCCGTCGATCACATGCTGCTGGCCAGGTCCGACGACCCGCGTATCGTCAAGGAGATGCACGTGACCACCTACCACGTGCTCTGGGAACTGGTGCACGTGTTCTTCGAGCAGCCCGGGTTGCTCGCGCCGGAGGTGGTCGCGTGAATGCTGCTCCGGCGCCGCGGCCGGTGACACCCCCGAGTCCGGGGGTACCGGCCGGCGTGCCCGAGTGCCACGATGAGGTGTGCATCACCTGCTCGGACACGGCCGTGGCGGTCACGATCGTTCGCCTGCTCGACGACGGTCTCGCCGTGGTCGACACGGGTAAGGGCGAGGAAGAGGTCAGCGTCGCGCTCGTGTCCGCAGGTGCCGGTGACACGATCCTCGTGCACGCCGGGGAAGCGATCGCGGTCGTGGGGGGATGACCGGGTGACGCGACAGGGCGAGGCAGGCGCGGGAGCGATCGAGTCGCTGTACCCGTTCCTGTATTCGGGCACGACCGACCTGTCCGCGGTCATCGAGGAGGTGCGCCGGTCCACGGTCGCCAAGGCCGAGGAGATCACCCGGCTGCGCCGGGTGGTCCGCACGCGCGACAGCGCCCGGCTGATGTCCTGCGCCCGGGACGCCGCCACCCGGTTCGCCCGCGGCGGGCGGCTGCTGGCGTTCGGCAACGGCGGCAGTGCCACCGACGCCCAGCAACTGGCCACGCTGTTCCTCAACCCGGGCGCGGACGCCCGGCCCCTGCCCGCGCTGGGGCTGGCCAACGACACCTCCGTGGTGACCGCGCTGGGCAACGACATCGGCGTCGAGGTCATCTTCGCCCGGCAGATCGCCGCGCTCGGCCGCCGTAGCGACATCGCGGTCGGGCTGTCGACCAGCGGCAACTCCGATAACCTGCTGCGCGCCTTCGACGAGGCGAGCCGGCGGGGGATGCTCACCATCGGCATCGCCGGCTACGAGGGCGGGAGGATGGCCGAACTGGACAGCATCGACTATCTCTTCGTCGCGCCGTCGTCCTCGGTACACCGGATCCAGGAGGCCCAGACCACGATCTACCACGTGCTGTGGGAGCTCACCCAGCGCTGTCTGGCCACGCCCGGCCGGGCCGACGGAGCCGACGGAGCGGATGCACCCAGCCGGGGCGACCGCGAGGCGACGCGATGACGGGCCGGATGCTGATCGCGGGCGTCGGCAACATCTTCCTAGGTGACGACGGCTTCGGGGTGGAGGTCGCCCGGCGCCTGGCCGACGCCGGCGCCGACCTGCCCGACGGGGTCCGGGTCGCCGACTACGGGATCAGCGGCCTGCACCTGGCCTACGATTTGGCCGAGGGCTACGAGACCACGATCCTGATCGACGCGTCGCCGCGCGGGGGCGAGCCGGGCACGGTGTACGTGATGGAGGCCGACACCGGCGTCGGGCGCGCCGGGGCGCGCCGCCGGGACCCCGCCCAGCCGGGGCAAGCCTCCCTGACTGGGGAAAGCCCGCTACTTGACGCACACGGCATGCAACCCGACGTAATGTTCGGCATGCTGGACATGCTCGGCGCCAGTCCGGGGCGGGTGCTCGTGGTCGGCTGCGAACCGGCCAGCGTGGACGAGGGGATGGGGCTGAGCGCGCCGGTCGCGGCCGCGGTCGACGAGGCTGTCCGGGTCGTGCTGGACCTGGCGCGCACGGCCGGAACGGGGGGCGTGACCGATGGGGTGCTAGCCGGGGGGGACACGGCGTCCCCTGGGGACACCCCAGACCCCGATGGCCCGGAGTTCCCCGGGATGCCCCCGCCCGCCGCCACGGCCGGCGAGCGGCCGGCGCGGCTGGCCCGGCTCCGCCGGCCGGGCCGAGAACGGAGACCCGGCCGGCCCGCCCCCGCCGGGCCGGCAACCTGTCCCCGCGGCAGGACAGCCCGCGGCGGGCGAGGGCCGCCGATGAACCGACGAAGGAGTTGATCGCATGTGCCTCGGCATACCCGGTGAGGTCATCGAGTTCCTCCCGGATCAGCCCGACCTGGCCCGCGTCGACGTGAGCGGGGTCCGGCGCGTGATCAACATCGGCCTGCTGTCGGACGACCCGCCCCGTCCCGGCGAGTGGGTGCTGATCCACGTCGGCTTCGCGCTGTCGAAGATCGACGAGAACGAGGCGGCAGCGGCGCTGCAGTTCCTCGAGGGGATCGGGCAGGCCTACGAGGACGAGCTCGCGGCGCTGGCCGAATCCAGGATCGAATAGCAGCGATAGGAGGCAGGGTCATGCGGTTCGTCGACGAGTTCCGTGACGCCGACAAGGCTCACGCCCTCTCCGCGAAGATCACGGCGCTGTGCGAGCCCGGTCGTCAGTACAAGCTGATGGAGGTGTGCGGCGGGCACACCCACACGATCTACAAGCACGGGCTCGAGGACTACCTGCCCGAGCAGATCACGCTGGTGCACGGCCCGGGCTGCCCGGTGTGCGTGATCCCGATGGGCCGGGTCGACGACGCGATGGCGCTGGCCGCCGAGCCGGACGTGATCATGACCTCGTTCGGCGACATGATGCGGGTACCGGGCAGTCACGGGTCGTTCTTCGACGCCAAGGCCCAGGGCACCGACATCCGCATGGTGTACTCGCCGCTCGACTCTCTGAAGATCGCCAGGAAGAACCCGGACAAGCGGGTCGTGTTCATGGCCATCGGGTTCGAGACCACGGCCCCGTCGACCGCCATGACCGTGCTGCGCGCCGCGGCCGAGGGCCTGGGCAACTTCTCGATCTTCTGCAACCACGTGACGATCATCCCGGCCATCAAGGCGATCCTCGACTCGCCCGACCTGCGCCTGGACGGCTTCATCGGGCCCGGGCACGTGTCTACGGTGATCGGCTGCCGTCCCTACGAGTTCATCACCCGCGACTACGGCAAGCCCGTGGTCGTGGCCGGGTTCGAGCCGCTGGACATCCTGCAGTCGATCTACATGCTCATGCTGCAGATCTCGCAGGGCCGGTCGGAGGTCGAGAACCAGTACTCGCGCGTGGTCCCGTGGGACGGCAACCTGGTCGCGCTCAAGGCCATCGGCCAGACCATGGAGCTGCGCCCGTACTTCGAGTGGCGCGGCCTGGGGTTCATCTCGCACTCCGCGCTCAAGGTCGCCGAGCAGTACGCCCGTTTCGACGCCGAGCGGCTGTTCTCCGTGCCCGGCGTGCGGGTGGCCGACCCGAAGGCCTGCCAGTGCGGCGAGGTACTCAAGGGCGTGCTCAAACCGTGGGAGTGCAAGGTCTTCGGCACCGCGTGCACGCCGGAGACGCCGATCGGCACCTGCATGGTCTCGCCCGAGGGCGCGTGCGCGGCCTACTACAACTACGGCCGGCTGACCCGCCAGCGGGTCAAGGAGGCGAGCAGATCATGACCTCAGGTCATCCGTCGCCAGCGGGCTGGGTGCAGGAGGCCCTCCGGGCCCACGAGGAACAGGCCAGACCCCGTCCGGGCTCCCCGCAGCCCGCGCCCGGCACGGTACGCGAGGACCTGGTGCTCGAGCGGATCGACCGCGCTCGCCGCAGCCGCCCCCGGGTCAAGGAAGAGCGCATCACGATGTCGCACGGGGCGGGGGGCAAGGCGACCCAGACGCTCATCGAGGCGATTTTCCTGAACGGATTCAGCAACCCGCTCCTGGAGCCGCTGGAGGATTCCGCCCGGGTGGAGATCGGCGGGGCGCGGATCGCACTGACCACGGACTCTTACGTTGTGGCCCCTCTGTTTTTCCCCGGAGGGTGCATCGGTGATCTCGCGGTCAACGGCACGGTCAACGACCTGGCCACGTCCGGCGCGGTCCCGCTGTTCCTGTCGGCCGGCTTCATCCTGGAAGAAGGGTTTCCGGTCGCCGACCTGACCCGGATCGTGGCGGCCATGCGCGAGGCGGCGGACGCCGCGGGCGTGCAGGTGGTCACCGGCGACACGAAGGTCGTGGACAAGGGCAAGGCCGACGGCTGCTACATCAACACCGCGGGCGTCGGCGTCATCGGGCATGACCTGGATCTCGGCGTGGCCAACGCGCGCCCCGGGGACGCGATCATCGTGTCCGGGCCGATCGGCGACCACGGGGTCACGATCATGCTGGCCCGCGGCGAACTCGACATCGAGGCCGACGTGACCTCCGACACCGCGCCGCTCGGCGGGCTGGTCGCCGACCTGCTCGCCGCGGCCCCCGGGGTCCGGGCGCTGCGGGACGCGACCCGCGGCGGGGTTGCCACGATCCTGAACGAGATCGCGAAGTCCGCTCACGTGGGCGTGCTGGTCAGCGAGAACGACATCCCGGTCCGGGCCGAGGTACGCGGCGCGTCCGAACTGCTCGGCATCGATCCCATGTACGTGGCGTGCGAGGGCCGCCTGGTAGCGGTCGTGGACGGCGCGGACGCCGACCGCGCGCTGGACGCGCTGCGCGCGCACCCGCTCGGCGGGCAGGCGGCCGTCATCGGCCGGGTCACCGCGGACCCGCCGGGCATCGTCCAGCTCAAGACCGCCTTCGGCGGTACCAGGATCGTGGACCTGCTCGTGGGCGACCCGCTGCCCCGGATCTGCTGAACAGGAACGGGAACATCGCCGCGGCGACGTGTTAGGAGGCAGACGGTGCACGAGCTAGCGATCACCGAGAGCGTCGTCGACGCGGTGACCGAGCGGCTGCCGAACGCCAGGATCACCTGCGTGCGCCTGGAGATCGGCGCGCTGTCCGGCGTCGTGGCCGATTCGGTGCGGTTCTGCTTCGACCTGGTCACCGAAGGGACCAACCTGGAGGGGGCGCGCCTGGAGGTCATCGAGACCGCCGGCCGGTGTCATTGCCGGGTATGCGGCATCGACTTCGAGCCGGACGGCGCGATCACGCTCTGCCCGTGCGGAAGCATCGAGATCAAAGTGCTTTCCGGGCAGGAGCTCAAGATCGCCTCGGTCCAGGTGGCCTGAACGTGTGCGCGACCTGCGGATGCTCGGGCAGCAGCGCGGTCATCCGGCTGTTCCCGGCCGACCGGCCGGACCACGCCGACGCCGGTCATCAGCAGGAGCGCACCCCCACTCAGCCCACCCAGCCCACCAGCCAGCACCACGACCACCCCGGTCACGGCCACGGGCCGCACGAGCACGTAAGCCACGAGCACGCGAGCCATGAGCACGGCGCCGGTCACGAGCACGGCGCCGGTCACGAGCACGGCGCCGGTCACGAGCACGGAATCCCCGACGAGACCGGTCCCATTCCTGCGACCTCGGCGGAGAGCGACGAGCGGACCGTTCTGCTGGAGCAGAAGGTACTGGCCAAGAACGACCGGCTGGCCCAGAACAATCGTGACTGGCTGGCGCGGCGGGGAGTTCTCGCGATCAACCTGATGAGCTCCCCGGGCGCCGGCAAGACCACGCTGCTCGAGCGGACCGCCCGGGAACTGGCCGGCAAGATGCATATCTCGGTCATCGAGGGTGACCAGGCCGGGGCGCTGGATGCCAAGCGCATCCGCGCCGCGGGCTGCCGGGTCGTGCAGATCAACACCGGGGCCGGCTGTCATCTCGACGCCGAGATGGTGGCCGAGGGGCTGCGCGTGCTCGGCCCGCCCAGCGGCTCGGTGGTCGTGATCGAGAACGTCGGCAACCTGGTCTGCCCGGCCCTGTTCGATCTCGGCGAGCAGGCCCGGGTGGTCCTCGCGTCGGTCACCGAGGGCGACGACAAGCCGGTAAAGTACCCGCACATGTTCCGCCGGGCCGATCTGGTCCTGGTCAGCAAGACCGACCTGCTGCCCTACGTGGACTTCGACATCAGGCGGCACGCGGCCGACGTCAGGCGGGCCAGCCCGAACGCCCTGATGCTGCAGCTGTCGGCGACGACCGGCGCCGGCATGCAGGAGTGGTACGACTGGCTGCGCCGCCGCACGCCGGCGCCGCTGGAGTAGCCCGCCCCCGGTATGTCCGTCGTCGTGCCTACGATGAGGGCCATGCTCCCGCAGCGGTTCCGCGCGGTCATCGCCGCCGGCCCCGGCGGCCGCGCGGTCATCGCGGTGCCGTTCGACCCGGACGAGACGTGGGGGGTCAAGGCCGAGCATCCCGTCGGCGGCACGATCGGCGGTAAGCAGGTCCGCGGGAGGCTGACGCCGAGTGGCGGCGGATGGGCGTTGACGGTGACGCCGCTGTGGCTGCGCGACACCGGCACCGCGATCGGCGACGACGTGGCCGTCGAGCTGGCCCCCGAAGGCCCGCAGCGCGGCGATCTGGCCGACGACATCGCCGCGGCGCTCGCGGCCAACCCGGCCGCGGCCGCGTTCTTCGACACGCTGGCGCAGTTCTACCGCAGGGCCTATCTCCGCTGGATCGACGCGACCACCCGCCGGCCGGACGTTCGCGCGGCCCGCATCGCCGAGGTGGTGGACCTGCTCGCGGCCGGGATCAAACAGCGCCCCCGATCGTGAACGCTGCATGCGGAACGCCAACCCTAGGCAAATGGCCGTTTCTTCCATTACTTGCCGCTACCGGGATGACATGGGCAGCAGCGATAGTTACCGGGTAAGGGCCGCAACCGGGTCCGGCTGACGGGGGACATGACAGCGTCCGCTGATCGAAGGCACGGCCAGCGGGGCCGGACGGCCTGCGGTCGACGGGGGCACGGGTGGCGGGCACGGCCGGAGCCGGCTGGCCCTGGCCGCGACGACCGGCCGCTCCGGCGCGGGTATGCCCAGCGCGTTACCCATGAAACAGCGCCCGGCCCGGCCGATCCGCGCGGCCGGCCAGACGACTATCGAGAGGATCTTCATGGCCATCGACCTGCAGGCTCCCGCCGGGCGGCGGATCGCGCTGATCGCGCACGACAACAAGAAGCGGGACATGCTCGAGTGGGCCGCGTACAACCTCGCGCTGCTCACCGGGCACGAACTGTTCGCCACGGCGACCACCGGCCGCATCCTGCAAGAGCATCTCGGGCTGCCGGTCACCTGCTTTCGCAGCGGCCCGTTCGGCGGCGACCAGCAGATCGGCGCGCGCATCGCCGAAGGCGAGATCGATCTGCTGGTCTTCCTCTGGGACCCGCTGGAACCGCACCCGCACGACCCCGATGTCAAGGCACTGCTGCGAGTCGCGGTGGTCTGCAACATTCCGATCGCCTGCAACCGGGCCACCGCGGATTTCCTGATCTCGTCACCCCTGATGGACCGCATCCATCAGCCCTGGGATCCCGCAGGGGCGCCTGGCCCCGTCGACGAGGAGCCCGCCCGCCCAGCGGTAGTGACCCGGATCGCCTAGCGCCGGGGGGCCGATGCGGCCCGCGCTGGCGCCGGCCCCACGCCACGCTGACGAGCGTCCTGCCCGCCACCAGGCCAGAGCATCGCGGACGATGGCCTGATCAGACCGCTCCGGGCCGGCTGACGGCGGTCGCCACGACGGCCTGGCCGAGGCTGATCCCGCCGTCGTTGCACGGGACCCTCGAGTGCACCAGGACCCCGAACCCCTGCGCTTCGAGCCGGGCGACCGTGGCGTGCAGCAGCAGCAGGTTCTGGAACACGCCTCCGGACAGCGCGACCGTGCTCAGGCCGTGGCGCTCGCGCAGCCGCAGGCAGCAGTCTGTGATGAGGCCCGCGACGCCGTGGTGGAAGCGCGCGGCGACGACGCTCCGGTCGGTCCCGGCCCCGAGGTCCTCGACCGCCGCCCGGACGAGATCCGATCCGGCGATCTGCAGCGGCTCCTCCCCCGCGCGGACCGCTCCCGTGCGGCCCGGCCCGGCGGCACCCGGCCCGGCAGCACCCGGCCTGGCAGCACCCGGCCCGGCGGTCGGCTCCATGATCGCGGCGGGATAGGCGCCCTGCTCGGCGGGGTCGGCCAGCTGCTCGAGCTCGACCGCGGCCTGGCCCTCGTAGTTGATCGCGTCGCGCACGCCGAGGATCGCCGCGACCGCGTCGAACAGCCGCCCGGCGCTGGAGGTGACCGGGGAGTTGAGGCCCCGCCGGGCGAGCGTGAGCACGTGCGGCCAGAGCCGCTGGTTCCGCCCGGTCACGTCCAGGACAGGCGGGCGGCCCGGGAACGCGGCGTCGAGGTAGGCCGCGGCCATCCGCCACGGCTGCCTGATCGCCGCCTCGCCGCCGGGCATCGGCACCGGGGCCAGGTGGCCGACCCGCTCGAACCCGGCCAGGTCGGCGACCAGGAACTCGCCGCCCCAGATCGTGCCGTCGGTGCCG
Organism: uncultured Actinomycetota bacterium; assembly: GCA_963842355.1. Taxonomy (GTDB): domain Bacteria; phylum Actinomycetota; class Actinomycetes; order Streptosporangiales; family Streptosporangiaceae; genus JASHPR01. Next base: position 147,597 of record CAWJGC010000003.1, read on the forward strand.
TAGCCGGTTCCGTCGAACGCCACCCCGATGACCGGCCCGTCCGCCCCGTTGTCGGCCAGGCAGGAGGCGATGTGCGCGTGGTGGTGCTGGACGCCGACCAGTTCCACGCCCGCCAGGTCCATCGCGTACTTCGTGGACAGGTACTCGGGATGCAGGTCGTGGGCGACTACCTGGGGCACGATGTCGAACAGCCGGCGGAAGTGCTCGATTCCCTCGGTGAACGAGCGCAGCGTCTCCGCGTTCTGGAGGTCCCCGATGTGGTGCGAGACGAACGCGTAATTCTCCTTGGCCAGGCAGAACGTGTTCTTCAGCTCGGCCCCGCAGGCCAGGACGGGCCGGATGAACCTGGAGCGCACGGTGAGCGGTTCCGGCACGTAGCCGCGGGACCGCCGGATGATCATCTCCCGGCCGCGGAACGGCCGCGCCACCGAGTCGTCGGTTCTGACCTCGATCGGGCGGTCATGGGTCAAGAACGCGTCCGCGATCCCGCCGAGCCGCTCCGCCGCCTCGCGGTCGCGGTACACGATCGGCTCGTCCGAACAGTTCCCGCTGGTCAGCACCACCGGGCGGCCGACGTCGGCGAGCAGCAGGTGGTGCAGCGGCGTGTACGGCAGCATGACCCCGAGCTGCCGGTTCCCCGGGGCGACCGCGGCGGCGACGCCGGAGCCCGGCCGCCGCGCCAGCAGCACGATCGGCCGCCGGCTGCTGGTCAGCAGGCCGGCGGCGGCCTCGTCCACCTCGCATATCTGCCGCGCCGCGGCCGTGTCCGGCACCATCACGGCGAACGGCTTGTCCTCGCGGTGCTTGCGTTCCCGCAACGCCGCGGCGGCCTCCTCGCTGGTCGCGTCCACCGCCAGGTGGTAGCCGCCCAGCCCCTTGACGGCCAGCACCCCGCCCTGCCGCAGCAGGTCCGCCGCGGCGGCCAGCGGCGGGCCGGACAGCCGCGTCCCGGCCGGGTCCAGCAGCGACAGCGCGGGGCCGCACGCCGGGCAGCAGGTCGGCTGGGCGTGGAAGCGGCGGTCCGCCGGGTCGTGGTACTCCGCGGCGCACCGGTCGCACAGCGCGAAGCCGGCCATCGTGGTCAGCGGCCGGTCGTAGGGAACGTCGCGGACGATCGTGAACCGCGGGCCGCAGTTCGTGCAGTTGATGAACGGATAGCCGAACCGCCGGTCGCCGGGATCGTTGAGCTCGGCCAGGCAGTCCGCGCAGGTCGCGGTGTCGGCCGAGACCAGCGTCCGCCGCTCGCGGCCCGGCGCGCTCGGCGCGATCGAGAACGACGCGGTGCCGTCGGGCCGCATCGCCGAGGTGGTGATCCGCTCGATCCTGGCCAGCGGCGGCGCCTCGCGGGCCAGCGAGAGCAGGAACGTCTCCACGGCCGCGGGCGTCCCCTCGACCTCGGCGAACACCCCGTCGACGTCGTTGCCGACCAGGCCGCCGAGCCCGAGACCGGTCGCGAGCGAGTACACGAACGGCCGGAAGCCAACGCCCTGAACGATGCCCTCGACGCGGACCGCCGTCCTGATGCGCTGACTCACCGTTCCAGTCTGGCATCCCCGCCGGCTCGCGCACCCCGAGCCAGAGCCGGGGCAGGACCGGCCTGCCCGGTCTCAATGATCGCGGAGACTTACGTGCGGATATCCGCACGTAAGTCTCCACGATCATGAAGCGGACGTCGCCGCCGTCACGGAATCGGAATCGGGTTCTGGCCGCCCGCGTCGGCCCGGCCCGCCCGGGGGGCGGCCTGCCCGAGGGCGGCGGCTAGCGGAGGCCGGCGAACAGGTCGGTCTCGGGGACGGGAGCGCCGGTCGTGTCGCTCGCCCGGATGAAGCTCTCGCGGCCGAACACCCGCGTGGCCAGGTCCGGCGGGATCTTGCTGAACCACGAATCCTGGATCTGGCTGGCGTGGGCGAGCAACGCCGCGCGCTTGCGTTCAAGAACGTTGCGTATATCGACGTTCGTGGTGATCAGCCGCTCGCGCTCCTCTATCCGGCGCAGCATCTCGGGGGGGATCTCCCCGACGTCGGGCACCTCCACGCCTTGCTCGCGCAGCGTGTCCCACAGCTCGCGCCAGTCGCTGCGGCGCATGGCGGTCTGGTAGAACTTGGCCGGGATCCCGGTGGCCGCGGCGGCCGCTGCCGCGCACCGGGCCGCGTGCACATGGTCTGGATGCTGGTAGGCGCCCTGAGGGTCGTAGCTGATCACGACCTGGGGCCGGAACCGTTCGATCAGCGCGCCGATGCGCCCGGCGACCTCGGTCTCCGGCACGTTACAGAACGCCTCCGGCCGGTTCTTGTACTCCCAGTCGGGCATGCCGGAGTCGTGGTAGCCGAGTAGTTCCAGGTCGGAGACCCCCAGGTGCTTGCAGGATTCCCGCAGCTCGGCGAGCCTGATCTGGGCGACCGACTGCGTGTCGTGGCCGCCCTCGCCGGGCTTCTCGCCGTCCAGGGTGTCCCCGAACTCACCGTTGGTGCAGGTCACGAGCACCGTACGGATGCCCTCATCGCCGTACTTGGCCAGCACGCCGCCTGTGCTCGATGCCTCGTCATCGGGGTGGGCGTGGACCGCCATCAGGGTAAGTGTGTCTGCCATGGTTCCAGCCTGCCCGACGGCGGACGGTTCTCGCGCCACCGGGCCGCCCCGAGCGGTGACGCATTTCACCCCGGCGGGGCCGGACGCCGCGACCGCGGGGTGATCTGATGGCAGGGACGGTCTTGCCCAGATTCCTGAACGGGGCCGTCGCCGGCTAATCAAGGAGCCAACAGGTGACTGCGGATCGGGCGGACAGGTTCCGCGAGCTGAGCGCGCTGCCGATCTGGGTGGCCCCGATGGCGGGCGGCCCGTCCACGACCGGCCTGGTCGCGGCCGCGGCGCAGGCGGGCGCGCTCGGGTTCCTGGCCGGGGGGTACAAGACGGCCGCCGCGGTCAGCAGCGAGATGCACGCGCTGCGCGCGGCCGGAACGCACGTCTTCGGGGTCAACCTCTTCGTGCCGGGCGCGCCGGCCAGCGACGGCGGCGCCGTGTCGGCGTATGTGGGCTCGCTGCGCCCGGACGCCGCGCGGGCCGGGGCCGAGGTCGGCGAGCCGGCCTGGGACGACGACGGCTGGACGGACAAGATCGCGCTGCTGCTCGACACCCCGCCCCCGGTGGTCAGCTTCACGTTCGGCTGCCCGCCGCCCGGGGTGATCGCCGGCCTGCGGCGCCGCGGCGCCCTGGTGGCCGTCACCGTGACCAGCGCCGGCGAGGCCGGCCGGGCAGCGGCCGCGGGGGCCGACGGCCTGGTCGTGCAGGGCTGCGAGGCGGGCGCGCACTCCGGGGTGTTCACGAACGACGGCGGGCCGGACCGCCGGCCGGGGCTGTTCGATCTCCTCGGCGAGGTGGCCGCGGTCACCGGCCTCCCGCTGGTCGCCGCGGGGGGCCTGGCGGACCCCGGCGGCGTCGCGGCCGCGCTCGGCGCGGGCGCGACGGCCGCCGCGCTCGGCACCGCGTTCTTGCGCTGCCCGGAGAGCGGCGCCCCTGCCCTGCACAAGGCGGCGCTGGCGGACCCGCGGTTCACCGCCACCGCGGTCACCCGGGCGTTCAGCGGCCGCCCGGCGCGGGCGCTGGTCAACAGGTTCGTGCTCGATCATCCCGGCGCGCCCGCCGGGTACCCGGAGATCAACAACGCCACCCGGCCGCTGCGGGCCGGGGCCGCCGCCGCCGGCGATCCCGACCGGATGAGCCTGTACGCGGGCCAGGGGTTCCGGGCGGCCGCCGACCGCCCGGCCGCCGAGATCATCGACTGGCTGGCCGCGGGCCCCGCGGGACCCGGGCGCCCCGCGGGCCCCGCGCGCCCGACGTGAACCCCGCAGCATGACCGGGCTTCCGGCGTCCGGGCGGGCCGCGGCCCGGCGCGTTCTGGCCGCGGCGCGCACGAGCACCGAGACGCGGATCGCGGCGCTGCAGCGGGACTTCGACGGCATCGTGTCCTCGGCCGCGCTGGCGGCGGCCGACGACGAGCACGACCCGGAGGGCTCATCGACCGCCTTCGACCGACAGCACGTGGCCGCGCTGCTCAGCCAGGCTCGCGAGCATCTGGCCGACATCACCCGGGCCGAGGAGCGGGTGGCGGACGGCAGCTACGGCACCTGCGAGCGGTGCGGGCTCCCGATCGGCGCCGACCGGCTGGCCGTGCGGCCGACGGCCGCGACCTGCGTCCGCTGTGCCGCGGCCCGGAAGTAGCGTCCTGGGCCGCGCTGCGGCCCGGGAGCGTCAGCAACCGGGCTAGACGCCGCGCTCGGCCTCCACCCGGCCGGCCGCGGCCGCGGCGGCCAGGCTGGCGTGGTCACGCTCGTTCTGGTCGGCGTAGGCGGCGGCGAAGTCGGCCACGGCCCGGTCGAAGGCGTCCGACTTGCCGAGGTAGGCCCCGATGGCGATCCGGTCCCCGGACCGGGCGTGCGCCCGGGCCAGGGTCTGCCCGCACAGCTGCGCGTAGGTGCGCATGGTGTCCGGGTCCATCTCCTCCACCGCGAGCGAGAACTTCCAGTCGCGCAACTGGCGCACGTAGTAGTCGTGCCCGGGGCCGACCCTGGTCCGGTGCCAGCCGAGGAAGAAGTCGCTGGCCGCCTGCATGAGCCGCTGGCCGGCGACCACGCGCTGCCCCTGGCTCGGATACGGCGTGGCGCCGGCGAACGCCTCGAGTACCGACGGCACCGCCTCCTTGACCTGGAGGAACAGCCGGTCGGAGGCGTCGCGGCCGAGCAGCAGGATGACCCAGCAGCGCATGCCCACGCTGCCGACGCCGACCACCTGCTGCGCCATGTCCGCCACCCGGTACCGGGAGATCAGGAACTGCCGGTCCGACTCCAGGGTCCGGCGGTAGTTGGCGACGATCCCGTTCAGGTGGGCTTCCAGGCCGGCCGAGACCTGCGCGCCGGGCTGGGCCGCCACCGGCACGAGCAGCGGCGGGTGCTCTGCGAAGCGCGGCTGGCCCTCGACCGTGACGGTCAGCTTGTCCAGCGCTTGCAGGCCGGCCCGGTCCCGGGCCCGGGCCAGGTCCGCGTCCGCCAGCTGGCGCTCCCGCCGGTCGAGGATGGCCAGGTAGCGCTCCCTGAGCTGATCCACGTCCGCGGGAGACTGCCACACCTCCACGTCGCCCAGGCCCGCCAGGCCGCGCATCGCCCCGCGGTACCTGGCCACCGCGGCCAGCACGATCGCCCGCCGCTGCCTGCGAGGGAAGCCGTTGTCACGCGCGGCCACCTCGGCGCTCGCGGCCAGCCGCTTGACGTCCCATTCCCACGGCCCGGGCAGCGTCTCGTCGAAGTCGTTGATGTCGAAGACCAGGCGGCGCTCGGGTGAAGCGAAGATGCCGAAGTTGGACAGGTGGGCGTCGCCGCACGCCTGCACGGTCAGCCCGGTCGCCGGGGTCTGCGCCAGGTCGCTGGCCATAGGCAGCGCGGCCCCGCGGAAGAAGGCGAACGGCGACGCCAGCATCCGGCCGTAACGGATCGGCAGCAGTTCGGGCACCCGCGCCGCGGCCTGGCGTTCCAGCAGGCTCACCGGGTCCGGCCGGCCGGCCGCGGGCCGGAAGGGCCCGTGGCCCAGCCTGGGCACCGCGGCCCGCGCGGCCTTGCCGCGCGCGACCCGGTCGGCCGGGGTGGCCGCCGCGGGCACCGGCTCGAGCCGCGCTCGGTGCGGGCCGCTGGCTGCCGCCGCGCTAGTCATGCCCGCGGCCCTCACCGGGTCCTGGCGCCGGCGCGCCGCCGGCCTGCCGCCCTTGCGGACCGCCGGCCTGCCGCCCTTGCGGACCGCGGCCTGCTGTCCCGGCGGGCCGCCGGCGGGCCATCCGCCCGGCCGGTCCGCGGCGAGCACCGGCTCACCCGTGCGCCCGGGCCACCACAGTGTGCCGAGCGTCCCCTGGGCCGCGCGGGTCCCGCCCGCGCCGCCGCCCGCCCCGCGCAGCACGTAGGCGAAGCCGACCGCTATGGCTCCGCCGACCGCCGGGCCGACCAGGTATGCCCACCACGCGGTCCAGTTGCCGAGCACCAGGGCGGGCCCGAGCGAACGGGCCGGGTTCATCGAGGCGCCGCTGACCGGTGCTCCCCACAGGCCGGCCAGCGCGATGTAGCTGCCGACTCCGAGCGCGGCGATGGGTCCGACCTGCTGCGCGCCCGAGGCGGTCCCGAGGATGGTGCTGACCAGCCCCACGGTCAGCACTATCTCCCAGAGCATCGCGGTCACCGCCGAGATGCCCGGGCCCGGCAAGGTCAGCCCGGCGGAGCCGTGCCGGCCGATCAGCGCCCACAGCAGGAGCGTGGCGAGCACGGCCCCGACGAACTGCGCGATGATATAGGCCGGCACCCTCCGCCACGGGAAGTCGCCGCGCAACGCGAAAGCAACGCTGACCGCCGGGTTGAGGTGAGCGCCCGAGACCGCTCCCATGAACATGATGATGGCGAGCACCATCAGCGCGGGCGCGACGACCCGTGCGGCGGCCGGGACGGCGTTACCGCCGAACCTGGCGTTCACCATCCCGGCGCCCGCCGCGACGAGCACCAGCAGGAACGTCCCGAGCAGCTCGGAGAAGATGCGCCGCCACTCGTACCTGGTGTCCCAGAAGTCGAACCGCCGGGCAAACGAGTTCGGCTCGCCCATGGAGTGCAGGGCGATCGCCGCACTGCGTGCGACCTGCTGCACCGCCGCCGTACTCGCGGCGGGCGGTCCGGTCTGGCTGCTGCTCAACGGCACGCCTCCCTGGACGCCGGGACCGGTCCGGATCTGGGCCCGCTGACCAGCCCGGGATGGGACGGATAGATGATCTTACGTCTGCCGTGGCTGCCACGGAAAGGCGTCCGTTTCGCTGGAGTTAGTACAAGGATGAGGCTCGTGGGGAGGTCTGGTCAGGGAATCACAGACGTGGCGCAATCGTGCCGGTTTAGCCGGGACGCCGGTCGCGCCGGCGCGCTCAAGGCACTCGGGGCGGGTACCCGGCGACGGCCACCGCCACCATCTCGTCGGCGTCGTCGGCCAGCAGGAAGCCGTCGGCCACGGCGCGCGACGTGGCCGCGCGGAACGCCGCGGCGTAGTCGGCCTGGCCTCCCGGATAGCGGCGGGCGAGTTCGGCGTCATCGAGGGCGCGGGTGGCGCCGAGGAGGATCGGGAGGCCGGCGGCCCCGGCCGGCGAGATCCCGGACAGCACCGCGGCGGGCGCATCGACCCAGCCGGTCCTGATGCCGCCGCGCGCGATGCCGGAGGCGTCGGTGACCAGCCGCATCGGGTCGTCCGGGGCGGTCTCGAGGCGGGGCGCACACGGCGGGGCCGTTCCGCCCCGGGCCCACCGGTCGAGGTGGGCGATCGCGGCCTGGGCGACGTAGTGGTGCTGCAGCCCGGAGTTGACCGGCACCGGGCACTGGATCCCCAGCGGCTTGTCGGTCGGGGCGATCAGCCGCGCCAGTTCGGCGGGCGGCAGGTCACCGGAATCGGTGAAGCTGGCGCCGAGCAGGTAGGTGTCGGCGTGCGCGGCGCCGGCGATCTCCCACCACCGGAACCTGTCGTCGTCGGGCTGGCGGGCCGTGACCCCGGCCAGCACGCCGGTCACGTCGGTCTCGGTCAGGAGCGTCAGCACCGGGGCGGCGCGGTCGGTGCGGATGGTGACGCCGTCCGGTCCTTCCCCGCGGATCCGGCCGTTCCACCCCGCCAGCGGGGCCGCGATGCCCGCCCGGCTGCCGATCAGGTAGCCGTCGCAGCCGGCCTCCGCCGGCACGGCCGGCGCTATCGCGTTGACGTAGGTGACCAGGTGGATCGCGGACTGGGACTCGCCCACCGCGAGCAGGCACTCGGCCCGCAGCGGACCGAGGACGCGGGGCCCGGCCACGCCGGCGCCGCGGACCGCCCGGGCGGCCTGGGCGAAGATGTCGAAGCAGAACGCGTCACCGGGATGGTCCAGCGAGCCGTACCGGCCCGGATCGCTGGCCTTGAGCGCGGGCAGCGTCAGGGAACGCGACGCCTCGTCGGGCTCGGCCCCGGCAGTGTCGAAAATGCTGCCGCCCTCGACGCCCGCCCGCTGCGCCGATACGCCCACCCAGGCCCAGCCGGCCCGGACGACCTGCCGGTGGACCAGCATCCAGTGCGCGGGCGCGTCGAATCCCGCGCTGACGTTGAGCCATTCCAGGACGACCGTGCCGGTGAAGGCGCCGGGGTCGGACGGCCGGCACACGACCAGGCGGGTGGTGAACGGCGCGCGGTCCGAAGGCGTGACCGGCCAGCGCCCGTCGGCACCGGTGGGCCCGGTGGGCTCGAAGCTGGCGGCGGTGCCCGCGAGGAAGAACTCTTCTAGCGTGTAGCCGACGTCGCCAAGGTCGAAGCCCGCCATGATGAGCCCCGGCGGGCCCGCGATGGGCCCGGTCAGCCGCCCCGATTCGTCCATTTGCCGCGAACTCTACCGGAGCCGGAACCGCCGCGAGGAGGGAGATCGGGCCCCGGCGGCGGCGGGATCGGAGGCGGCGCGGGGCTCGGGCCGGATAGCGGCTCGAATGGCGAGCCGGGGCCAGGCCACGCAGCCTGATCGCAGCCTGGTCAAGGCAGCGGCTCCTCCTGCCGTCGGAATATGGGGCCGTATAAGATAGTCCTGAGTCAGACGATCTGATACGGTTCTTTCTGGCGTCCGAGGGCCAGGAAGGTGATTCGATGACCACGTTCGTTACTCAACCAGCCAGGCAGGGCCGGGATGCGCGATGGGCGGCGCTGATGGTGCTCTGCGCCGGGACGCTCATGACCATCCTGGACGGCACGATCGTGACGGTGGCCCTGCCGTCCATCCAGAAGGACCTGGGCTTCTCGCAGTCCGGCCTGGCCTGGGTGGTCAACGCCTACATGATCGCCTTCGGCGGCCTGCTGCTCTTGGCCGGGCGGATCGGCGACCTGGGCGGGCGCAAGCGGGTGTTCGCCGCCGGGCTCGCGGTGTTCACCGCGGCCTCGCTGTGGTGCGGGCTGTCACCCAGCCAGGTCATGCTGATCGTCGCGCGGTTCGCGCAGGGCGCCGGCGGGGCCATGACCACGGCCGTGGTGCTGGGGATGATCGTCACGATGTTCCCCGAGCCCCGGCTGCGGGCGAGGGCGATCGGCGTCTACAGCTTCGCCGGCGCCGCCGGCGCCTCGATCGGCGTGCTGGCGGGCGGCGTCATCACCCAGGCCGTCAACTGGCACTGGATCTTCTTCGTCAACGTGCCGGTCGGGATCACCGCCCTGGTCCTGGCGATCCGGGTAATCGAGCCGGACCGCGGGATCGGGCTGGCCGCAGGCGCCGACGCCGCGGGCGCCTTCCTCGTCACCGCGGGGCTGATGCTCGGCGTCGACACGATCGTCGAGACCACCCGGTACGGCTGGCTCAGCGGGCATACGCTCGGCTCCGGCGCGATCGCGGCCGCCCTGCTCGGCGGCTTCGTCGCGCGCCAGGCCACGGCGGCCCGGCCGCTGCTACCGCTGCGCGTCTTCCGGTCGCGCACGGTCTCCGGGGCCAACGCCGCCCAGGCCCTGATGGTGGCCGGCATGCTCGGGTTCCAGTTCGTCGTGCCGCTGTACCTGCGGCGGGTCCTCGGCTACAGCCCGGCGCAGACCGGCTTGTCGTTCCTGCCGATCACGCTGGCGATCGCGGCGATCTCGCTCGGCGTGGCCCCGCGGCTGAACACCCGCTTCGGCGCCCGGGCCATGCTGCTCGCGAGCCTGCCGCTGCTGGCGGCCGGGCTCGCGCTGCTCACCCGGACCAGCGGGCAGGAACGTTTCGTCACCGGCCTGCTGCCGGTCCTCGTGCTGCTGGGCGTCGGCGCCGGCTTCGCGCTCCCCGCGGTGATGACGCTCGTCATGTCCGCCGTCACGCCGGAGGACTCGGGCGTGGTCTCCGGCCTGGCCAACACCACGCAGCAGGTCGGCGGCGCGGCCGGGGTCGCGGTCGCGGCCACGCTGGCCACCTGGCGCAGCAACCTCCTGCTGGCCAGCGGTCACGCCGCCGGCCCGGCCCTCACGGCGGGCTACCATCTGGCCTTCGGCGCCGGCGCGGGACTGATCGTGGTCGCGCTGGCCGTCGCGGTCACAGTGCTGAGGACCCCGGCACCCGGAAAAACCGGGCCAGGGAATGCCTCGCTCAGTGCTCCTCGGCGTTCTCCGGCCGCGCCACCCAGGCGGAGAACACCGGCAGCCCAGGCCATAGACCGTGGCTCGCGGCCGCCGGCGGATTGCGGGGCGGGTCGTCCGCGGTGACCGCCACCACCGCGTACGGGTGCCCGAACCGCAGCTCGGCGGTACGCACCAGGCCCCGCCGCGGCGCGAGCATGGCGAGGGCGATCCCCACGGCCGACACCGCCGCGGCCTCGAAGCCGGTCCGGCTGTACCTGGCCATCGCCGCCTGCCGGGCCAGCCACGGGTCGCCCGGGGCCAGCGCCCGCGCGGCGGCCGGGAAGCCGAGATCGGGATCGGTCAGGTCGTGCTCGCTGCGCGCTGACCAGGCGGGCAGCACGGCCGTGCACCGCTCCTCACGGCCGCCCGGGGCCTTCGTCGCCGTGGTCCGTTCGCTGACCACCCAGAGCGGCCCCTCGCCGAGCGGCAGGTCGAACAGTGACCGCCGGGCCACAGTGCCGCGGCCGGCCGCGAGCGCCACGGCCAGGTCATAAGCGACGGCGAGCACGTCGGCGGCCGGGACGCCCGGCGCCGCCGCCACCGAGGTGACCAGCAGGCCCCCCCGGGCTCGCGCGGTGTGGACCGCCACGTCGCCCGCGGCCTCGGTCGCGGCGACGAACTGCTCGTGCCCCGGGCCGTCCGGGGTCCGCAGCACCCGGCTGACCTGTCCGGCCCACGGGCTCGACGGGCCGAGCGCGCTGGCCGGCGCCACGTCGAACGGCCTTGCCCAGGAGACGCGCGTCGCGAGCACGGTCGCGACCAGCAGCCAGATCGACTCGTCCTGCAGCGGGAATCTTTCGATGAGCCCGAACGTATGGCGCCGGGCCCATCGGTCGAGTTCCGCCGGGCTGGGCACCGGGCCGGTCTCCACTTCGGGCGGCAGCCCGGCCAGCCAGCGGGAGAGGGACTCGCTCGGCGCGCCGCCCTGGTACCAGGCGGCCGCCGCCGCCGGCACCAGGGGGTGCGGGCGGGCGAGCAGCGCGGCGGCGAGATCTGCTGCGTCGCGGGCGTCGCAGCCCAGCGTGGCGTTCAGAATGTCCGCGGTCTCGCCCTCGGCGGCCGGGCCGCACAGCGCGAGCAGCAGCCACGCTCCCAGCGGCGAGGCCACGTGATGGCCTGCGCCGGCGACGGCGTGGAACCGCCGGGCGTAGCGGGCGAGCGGCGCGGTGATGTCGGTCGCGGTCAGGGTCACGCTCCCACTGTGCCCCGTCGGGCCGCCGGAAGCGAGCCGAGGGGCGCGGCGCCGCCGGTGAGGGGGGACGGGGAGGTGGGTGGGGAGTGAGGAACGAGCGACGAGGGAAGGCGGTGTCTCGAAGGCGCCCCGAAGGCGAGCGGGAAACACAGCGCACCTACCCGTGGCTGCGCGGCACCTCGGGGGCAGGCAGCGCGGGATCCGCGGGCCGGGCCAGGGCCCAGCGCTGACCGCCGATGACGGCGACCGGGTCGGCGCGGCCGGCGCGGGCCGGTGTGACCCGGGCCGAGATGAACTCGCCCTTCTGCGGGACGGGCAGGCCGAGGGCCGCGGCTATCTGCGGGTCGTGGTCCTGGTGCCCGAGGACCAGGATGCCCTCCGGCCGGAGGTGGGTGCGGGCGCCGCCGTTGCCCCGGGCGCGCTTCATGAAGTCGTCCTGCTGCGCGACCGTGGCCAGCTCGGCCCGGCGGATGATCCGGCGCTGCACCGAGCGGAACAGCTCGTTGGTCCTGGCCTGGCCGTTCGGCAGGCCGCGCTGGGATCGCGCGGTGAAGATGCGCTGCCGGATCCGCGGATCGCAGTGCAGGAACAGGTTCGGGGCCAGCCGCCCGTGACCCGGCCACAACGGCCGGATCCGTTCCCGGCTGGCCGCGCTGAGCTGACGTTTCCCGTCGCGGTTGGCCCGGCCGCGCAGGGCGGCCTCGCGTACCCGGATCAGGCCGGCGGTCCAGGAGCTGCTCTCGTCGCTCGCGGTGAGGAGCAGGCAGAGATGATCTATCGCTTCGGGTGGCAGCTCCCAGCCGCCATAGGACATCGAGTACTTGCAGTCGACCTCGATGCCGGCGATCCGGTAGTCGGTGGCGTCACCGTCGCCGAAGCCGAACCGCCGGTGCAGGTTGATCTCGACGAGCGTCCCCATGTGGGTCTTCTCGGTCTTGTGCAGCTGGTCGTAGGCCCAGCGGCCGGAGTGCTGGCCGTCGTAGAGCTGGTCGAGGGTGTCGCGGAGGACCGCCGCGACCGCGTCACCGGCGGGATCGAGCCGGTACAGCTCGGCCTCGACCGCCGTGAGCGGGGCGTCGGTGTCCTCCGGCAGCTCCCAGAGCGGCAGCGTGGTCACGGCGGGGTCATGGCGGGGTCACGAGGGGGCGGTCACCCCTCCGGCTCGCTGTGCTGCCGGCTCGCCTGCGGGGCGCCTAGAGGCACCGGCCTTCCCTCCTCGCTCGTCCCTCGCTCCCCACCACCTCCCAGTCCCCCTTCACCGGCGGCGCCGCGCCCCTCCGGCTCGCTGTACTGCCCGTGGCGGGAAGCCTCGATCGCCGCGCGGATGCTCACGCCCACCGCGTGGGCCACCGGCGGCGGGAAGGCGTTGCCGATCTGGCGGTAGCCGGCCGTCTTGCGTCCGGAGATGCGCCAATCTTCGGGAAAGCCCTGGAGGGCGGCGGCCATCTGCAGCGTCAGCCTCGGAATGTGGTGCACGGGGTCGCTGGCCCGGGGCGGCGCGCCGGCCAGCCCCCGGCCGTCGACTCCCAGCTTGAGCCAGGCCTCCCGGGCCCGCGTCGGGCCGAGGTCGGGACCGCCGTGCTTGCGGGAGCCGCCGACCAGCGTCGGCCCGATCCCGCTGGCCTTCCGGGCCCAGGCGCCGGCGCCGGCCAGCCGCCGGCCGCCATGAGGTCACGCAGCGCCTCGCCGACGGTGGGCGGCGTCCCGATGGCGCTCGGCCACTCGAAGTACCGGTGCGCGGCCGCAGTCATGGCCACCAGGATGAAGCGCGGCCGCAGCTGCGGCACGCCGAACTCGCTGGCGTTCAGGACCTGCCACTCGGTCTCGTATCCCAGCTCGCGCAGCCGGTCCACGACCTGCCTCCGGTAACCGGCGAAGGGCGCCGTCGCCAGGCCGCGGACGTTCTCCAGCATCACCGCGGCGGGCTCGCACTCCTCGACCAGGCGAAGGGCCTGCGGGAACAGGTCGCGCTCGTCGTCCGCGCCAAGCTGCTTGCCCGCGATCGAGAACGGGGGGCACGGGACGCCGCCCGCCAGCAGGTCGACCCCCCGGTAGTCGATGCCCTTGAAGTGGTGCACGTCTTCGGAGATCACGTCCCAGTCGGGCCAGTTCAGCCGCAGCGTCGCGCAGGCGTCGGGATCGATCTCCACGGCCGCGACATGCGAGAAACCCGCCCGTTCCAGGCCCAGTGACTGACCGCCGGCACCAGCGCAGATTTCCACACAGGTCAGTTCAGGCACCTTGTAGATCCCCTCTCGGATCGTGCAGGAAGCCCGGCCGGGACGAGTGCCGAACATTAATTCGAAGCATGATGCCACAACCGGCTCACCCGCGCCAGGAGGCGCACCCAGCGCGGCCAGCGAACCCAGCGCGACCGGCCCGGTCACCAGTTTCCACCCCGGCCCTCCCCCTCGGCGCGGCCGTTACCGGACCGAGAACGACTCCACGGCCGCGAACACCAGCAGCGGGGTGGGCCCGTCCGGCCGGCGGGAAGTACAGCTACGGCGCGGTGGCGGTCAGGGTGCGGCCCTCCGGCTCCCGCAGCGGGAAGTGGCAGGCCGCGAGGTGGCCGGCCTCGGTGAACGGGCGCAGCGGCGGTTCCTGCTCGGCGCAGATTTCCTGGGCCCGCGGGCACCGGGTGCGGAACCGGCAGCCGGACGGCGGGTTGATGGCCGACGGCAGTTCGCCCGCCACCCCCTTGTCCTCCCGGGCCTGGGCGAGCTTGGGGTCGGCCACCGGGACGGTGTCGATGAGGCCCCGGGTGTAGGGATGCACGGGTCGGTAGTACACCTCGTCGGACGGGCCGATCTCGACCATCTTCCCGAGGTACATCACGCCGATGGTGTTGGACAGATAGCGGACGACCGACAGGTCGTGGGAGATGAACAGGTAGGTGAGGCCGAGGTCACGCTGCAGGTCCAGCATCAGGTTGAGGATCTGCGCCTGGATGGACACGTCGAGCGCGGACACCGGCTCGTCGGCCACGACGAGCTTCGGCCTCAGGATGAGCGCCCGGGCCAGGCCGAGACGCTGCCGCTGGCCGCCGGAGAACTCGTGCGGGTAGCGGTCGATCGCGGCCCGGGGCAGCCCGACCTCGTCCAGGATCGCCGCGATCTTGTTGCGCTGTTCCTGCCTGCTGCCGATGCCCTGGATGGCCAGGGGTTCGCGCAGGATCGGGCCGACCCGCATGCGGGGGTCCATCGAGGCGTAGGAGTCCTGGAACATGAGCTGGATCTTGGGGCTGCGCCGGCGCCGCTCGCGCTTGCTGAGCTGGACCAGGTCCTCGCCGTCCAGCACGATAGAGCCGTCGTTCGCCTTTTCCAGGCCCGCGATCAGCCGTCCGATCGTGGTCTTGCCGCACCCGGACTCGCCGACCATGCCGAACGTCTGGCCCGGGCGGATCGTGAAGCTGACGTCGGCGACCGCGCTCACCTCGCCGATCTTGCGCTGCAGCACCGCGCCCGAGGTCACGGAGAAGTTCTTGACCAGGTGATCGGCCTTCAGCAGGAACCCGTCGTCGTTCTCGGGCGCGGTGGCGCGTGCCCGCCGGGCGTGCGCGACCTCGGCCACCTCGAGCTTGGCGGCCTGCTCGTCGTCGTGAACCTGACCGACGGGAAAGAAGCACCGGTAAGCGTGATCCCAGCTGTCACCCTCCAGTTGCGGGTCGTTCTCCCGGCAGGAATCCTGCACGTAACGGCAGCGGGCGGCGAAGCGGCACCCGGTCGGCGGGTTCGTGAGGTCGGGCGGCATGCCCGGGATCGAGTACAGCCGCTCCGATCCGTCCGCCGCCTTCTCCGGCAGCGCGCCGAACAGGGCCTCGGTATAGGGGTGGCGCGGGTTGGCGAACAGCCGCAGGGTGCTGGTGGTCTCGACCAACTTGCCCGCGTACATGACCGCGGCCCGGTCGGCGCGCCCGGCGATCACGCCGAGGTCGTGCGTGACCAGGATGACGGCCATGCCCAGCCGCTTGCGCAGGTCGTCGATGAGCTCCAGGATCTGCTTCTGGATGGTCACGTCCAGCGCGGTCGTGGGCTCGTCGGCGATCAGCAGCTTCGGCTCGCAGGCCAGCGCCATCGCGATCATCACGCGCTGGCGCATCCCGCCCGACAGCTGATGCGGGTAGTTGCTGATCCGCTCGGCCGGACGGGGCATCCCGACCAGGCCCAGCACCTCGACCGCGCGGGCCAGCCCGGTCTTCTTGTCGGCGCCGCGGTGCAGCAGCACGGTCTCGGCGATCTGGTCGCCGATCGTCATCGTCGGGTTCAGCGAGGTCATCGGGTCCTGGAAGATCATGCCGACCTCGTTGCCCCGGACGCTGCGCATGCCGTCGTCGTCGAGGGCGGAGATCTTCTGGGCGCCGAGCGTGATGCTGCCGCCGACGATATGCCCGCCCGGGGGCAGTAGCTGCATGATCGACAGCGCGGTCATCGTCTTCCCGCATCCCGACTCGCCCACGATGCCGAGGCACTCGCCCGCTTCGACGTTCAGGCTGACGCCGTCCAGCGCGTGCACGGTCGCGCTGCGGAGCCTGATGTCGGTGTGCAGATCCTCAATCTGAAGCAGCGGTGCCATGTGTCCTCGCGAATTGTGTGATCATCAGGTCCCCGGGCCCGGCTAGCGGCGCTGGAGCCGGACTTCGACCGCGTCGCGCAGGCCCTCGCCGATGAAGATGGCCGCGGCGATCACGATCACGATGCAGAACCCGGCGGGGATGATCAGCCACCAGTAGCCGTCGTTGACGTACTGGACGCCGTTGCTGAGCATCCCGCCCCAGTCCTGCTGCGGCGGCCGGATCCCCAGCCCCAGGTACGACAGCGCCACGATCAGCGCGATCGCGTCCGCGACCTGGAACGTCGCGTTCACCATGATCGTGCCTACCGCGTTCGGCGCGATGTGCCGCAGCACCGCCCGGGTGTTCCCCCCGCCCATCACCTTCATCGCCTGCACGTAATCGCGCGTCCGCAGGGTCAGCGCCTCGCCGCGCACCAGCCGCGAGGTCGTCAGCCACGACGTCAGCGCGATCACCAGGATCAGCACCGGCTTGGACGGCGTCACCATCGACACCACCACCAGGGCCAGGAACAGCGTGGGAATCGACAGCATCGCATCCACGATGCGCATCATGAACGAGTCGGCGAACCCGCCCACGTACCCGGCGATCGCGCCCCACAGCACTCCCACCACCGTCGCCAGCAGCGCCGCGGCGATCCCGACCTCCAGCGAGATCTGCCCCGCGATCATCAGCCGCCCCAGCACGTCAAACCCGTTCGCGTCCGTGCCCAGCAGGTGCGCCCCGCTCGGGGGCAGTTCCTCGTGCGCGAAATCCACCTGCAGCTGATTGGTCTGGTAGATGTGCGGCCCCACGAAGCAGAACAGCAACATGAACACGAAGATCGCGACTCCGGTCACCGCGAGCTTGTTCTCCAGGAACACCTCGAGCCCGCGCCGGAACGTGCTCCGCGGCTTGCCCGCCGGCAGCATCCCGGCGGCGACCGCCGCCGCGACGTCCGGATCGGGGGGAACCGTGACCAGACCGACCGCAGCCGGGATATCCGACGGAATCGGCTCGTTCGGAACGTTTCCGATACTCATTGGCTCACGTACCTCACGCGCGGGTCGAGCACCGCATAGGCGATATCGGCCAGCAGCGACCCCACCACGGTCGCGATGGCCACGACGACGGTTATCCCGAGCAGCACGGGATAATCCTGGTTGAGGGCTGACTGGTAGAACAGGTAGCCCATGCCGGGATAGTTGAATACCGACTCGGTGATCAGCGCTCCGGCGAACACCGCGGGAAGCAGCAGGCCCAGCAGCGTCGCGATCGGGATCAGCGAGTTGCGGAGCACGTGACGCAGCAGCACCCGCCGTTCGCTGGCGCCCTTGGCCTTGGCGGTGCGCACGTAGTCCTCGGTGAGGTTGTCCAGCACCGACGACCGCATGTACCGGCTGAACAGCGCGATCGTGATCAGCGTCAGCGAGACGATCGGCAGCACGAGCGCGTTGAAGTTCGTGAACAGCACCGCGACGCCCTCGCCTTGCGGGCCCTCCGGCGGGAAGATCGGGAACTTGACCGCGAAGATCAGGATCAGCAGGATGCCCAGCAGGAACGCGGGCATCGCGTAGAACACGGTCGAGAACCCGTTGAAGAAGTGGTCCACGATCTTGTTCCGCCGGACCGCCTGGAGGATCCCGATCGGGATCGCGATGATCAGCGCCAGGATGATCGAGGCCCCGACCAGGAAGACGGTCTTCGGCAGGTGGTTGCTCAGCAGGGACGCCACGCTCTGGTTGAGCTTCCAGGAGTAGCCGAGGTTGAAGTGCAGCAGGTTGTCCAGCCACAGCCAGTACTGGCCGTACCAGGGCCTGTCGAAGCCGTAGACCCGGTCGAACTGAGCGATGGCGGCCGGGTTGCGGTAGGCCTGCGGGCCCATGACGGCGACCGCCGGGTTGCCGGGGATGAGGCGCAACAGCCCGAACGTGATCACCGTCACCAGCAGCAGGACCGCAATCGCCTGCAGCGCCCGCCGGATCATGAATATGACCAACGCTTCCCCCTTCCGGGCGACCCCCGCAGGACGGCCAGGTCGGCCCCGGCATCCCCGCGGGGTGCGGCGGCGACCGGATCCGGCCACCGCCGCTGACTACTTCACGTAATACCAGTTCTGTGGTTTGCAGGTGAGCGTCGGCCTGTGGGGGGTGACGCCCTTGAGGTGGTCGGCAATCTCCGTCAGCGTATCGACGCCGTTGCGCCGCTCGGACGCAGGCCTCCGGACGGCCGGGAGGACCGGCCGCTGACCGCAATAACCGGGAAGACGGGGGTACGGGAGGTCGGTGCCCGTCAGCGTCCTGCTGCGAAGCCCGGGACGGCATCTCCGTTGATGCGCCGGGGTGAACCACATTCGGCCACGGCTCCCTGGTCGGCTTTCCGGCATGAAAACCGCAGATCGCGGGCGTTCCATCATGCGCCAGGACGTTTCCACGCCCCGACGTCACGGTACGGCCGACGTCGTGCCACGTCCAGAGCCCGGGTCAGGACGAACCGACTTTGCGATCGTACCGAGACATATACGTAATAACGCGACAGCGCGTGGCGCAACTCGGCCGCGGGTCGCCAGATTCGCGTGGGTTACGAGGGCCTCCTTGCCGTCGGCACGCCAGCCGGGCCTCGCGAATCCACCTGACCTGCGGTTACGTCATGCTACCTCAGGCCCGCACGGCCGACCACAGGCGCTGCGGCCCACCGGGCCCGCCCTTCGGCGCGTGCTTGCGCGCGGCTTCTCGCGCGCGGGCGGGCCCTCCCCGCGGGCCGCCTGTGATCAGTACGCGGCCAGCTTGCGGACCGCCCCGGTCACGCTCTCCGTGGTCGGGATCACCTGCTGCTCCAGCACATCGGCGAACGGCAGCGGAACGCAGGCCGCGGCCACCCGGCGGACCGGGGCGTCCAGCAGCTCGAAGCCCTCGTCGGCGACGATGGACGCGACGGTGCCGCCCCAGCCACCCTGGTAGGGGTTCTCCTCCACGATCACCAGCCGGGAGGTGCGCCCGACCGAGGCCAGCACGGCCGCCATGTCGAGCGGCACCAGGCAGCGCAGGTCGATCACTTCCGCGGAGATGCCCTCGGCGGCTAGCTGCTCGGCGGCGGCCAGGGCCAGCGGCACCGTGGCGGCCAAGGCCACCAGGCTGACGTCGCTGCCTTCGCGCGCCACGGCGGCCCGGCCGAGCTCGACGACGTGGCCGTCGGGGGCCGCCGGGCCCTTGCTCGCGAACAGGCCCTTGTGCTCGAAGAAGACGACCGGGTCGTCGCTGCGGATCGCGGCGGCCATGAGCCCCACGACGTCGGCCGGGGTCGACGGCGCCGCGATCTTCAGCCCCGGGACCGCCAGCGTCCAGTTCTCGACCGCCTGGGAGTGCTGCGCGCCGAAGCCGAGGCCGCCGCCGTTGGCCGTGCGGACGACGAGGGGGACCGTGACCTGTCCCCCGGTCATGTACCGCATCTTCGGTATCTCGTTGGCCAGGTAGTCGAAGCAGCAGGCGAAGAAGTCGGAGAACATGATCTCGGCCACCGGCCGCATCCCGGTCATGGCCGCGCCCATCGCCGCGCCCAGGATGGCCTGCTCGGAGATGGGCGTGTCCCAGATCCGCTCCTTGCCGAACTCCGCCAGCAGCCCCGCGGTGGTCTTGAACACGCCGCCCGCGGCGCCGATGTCCTCGCCCAGGCACACCACCGACGGGTCGCGCCGCAACTCCCGCGCGAGTCCCTCGGCGACAGCCTCCCGGTAGGTGATCACGCCCGTGGTCTCCTTCACGCCGGAGGCGCCCGTCGCGCCCGTCGCGCCCGAGGTGTCCGTCGCAGCCGTCAGGTCCGCCATGCCGAGCCTCCATCCGCCCACACGTCGGTGAACGCGTCGGCGGGATCGGGGCCCGGGGCCGTCCGGGCCGCCTCCACCGCCTCCGCCACGGTCCGGGCCACGCGCTCGTCGGCCGCGGCCACCGACTCGCCGGGCAGGCCGAGCGCCTCGAGCCGGGCCCGGGCGATGTCGAGCGGGTCCCGGCTCAGCCACTCCTCGACCTCCTCGGCCGGCCGGTAACTGGCCGGGTCGGTGCGGCTGTGCCCGAAGTGGCGGTACGTCTTCGCCTCGAGTACCGTCGGCCCCTGGCCGGACCGCGCGCGCTCGACGGCCCGGGCCACGGTTTCCCTGACCACCATGACGTCGTTGCCGTCCATGATCTCCGCCGGCAGCCGGTACGCCGACGCCCGGTCCGCGGCCGGGTGGGCGACCGCGGTCACGTCGCCGATCGGCGTGTACTCCATGTAGAGGTTGTTCTCGCAGATGAACAGCACCGGCAGGGCCCACACGGCAGCCAGGTTCAGCGCCTCGTGGAACGCCCCGATGTTGGTGGCGCCATCGCCGAAGAACGCCACCGCGACCTGATCGGTGCCGCGGAGCCGGGCCGACCACGCGGCCCCGGCCGCGATCGGCAGGTGCGCCCCGACGATCGCGTACGAGCCGAGCATGCCGGCCGAGGCCTTGGTGAGGTGCATCGAGCCGCCCTTGGCCCGGCACAGCCCGGTGCCCTTGCTCATGAGCTCGGCCAGGCACTCCGTGGGCGACGCGCCGCGCGCCATCGCGTGGTGGTGGCCGCGGTAGGTGGCGAATACGTAGTCGTCTGGCCGCAGCGCGGCGCTGGCGCCGACCGCGACGGCCTCGTGACCGGCCGCCAGGTGCGTCGTGCCCTTGACCAGGCCGGCCAGGAACAGGTCGTGCGCCGCCTTCTCGGTGCCGCGGATCACCGCCATCTGCTCGTACAGCCCGAGCAGTTCCTCGGCGTCGATGACGCTGGCGGCGGGGTCGACCGCGGTCACCGGACGTCACCCGCCGCGCCATCGCCCGCCCCGGGCAGGCCGGCCGCGCCATCGCCCGCGGCGGCATCGCCCGCGGCCCTGCGGACCTCCCCCCGCCCGGCTGCCGTGTTCCGGTGCGACTGGCTCTCCCGCAGCGTGTCCAGCGCCCCGCCCGCGGTCCAGTATTTGCGCCCGGCCACCAGCAGTTCCTCGGCCGGGAACTTCGTGATGATCTCGCAGCCGCCGGCGGTGACCACTACTTCCTCCTCGATCCGCGCCGCCGACCAGCCGTCGGCGGCCGGCCAGTAGGTCTCGAGCGCGAACACCATCCCCTCCTCCAGGATCTCCGGGTGGTCCAGCGACACTAGCCGGCTGAAGATCGGCTTCTCCCAGATGGACAGGCCTACGCCGTGGCCGTACTGCAGCGCGAACGCCGCGGTCTCGTCCGGGAAGCCGAACTCCTCGGCCCGGGGCCACAGCGACACGATGTCGGCCGTGGTCGCCCCGGGCTTCACCAGCGCGATGGCCTGGTCCATGTACTCGCGGCAGCGCACGTAGGCGTCGCGCTGCGCGCGCGAGGCGCTGCCCACGGCGAACGTGCGGTAGTAGCAGGTCCGGTAGCCGAGGTGGCTGTGCAGGATGTCGAAGAACGCCGGGTCCCCGGGGCGGAGCAGCCGGTCGGAGTAGACGTGCGGGTGCGGCGAGCAGCGCTCGCCCGAGATCGCGTTGACGCCCTCCACGTACTCGCTGCCCAGGTCGTACAGGACCTTGCTGACCAGGCCCACGCACTCGTTCTCGCGCACCCCGGGCCGCAGGAACTCATACAGCTCGGTGTAGGCCGCGTCGACCATGGCGCACGCCTGGGCCAGCAGCGAGATCTCGTCGGCGGTCTTGGTCCGGCGGGCCTCGAGGAAGACCTGCTGCCCGTCCACGGTCTCGATGCCCTCGGCGCGCAGCGCGGCCAGCACGGGCATCTCGGCCACGTCGATGCCGAGCGGCGCGCCGGCCATCCCGTGCTCGCGCAGTTCGGCCGCCACCTGGCGGGCGACCTCCTGCGCGATGCCGGCCTGCGGGTGGAACGCCCCGCGCAGCGTCGAGATGCCGGCCCGGGCCCCGGTCTGCCGGGCGCCCTCGGGCGTGGCCGGGCCCGGGGTGTGATCCAGCCACGGGTTATAGAGCTGGTGGTGCCGGGCCGCCGACCCGAAATCCCACACCACCGGCTCCCCGCCCCGGGTGAGCAGCGCGAACCGGATCAGCTTGTCCATCGCCCAGGTCCCGATGTGGGTCGAGGTCATGTAGCGGATGTTGGCGAAGTCAAAGCTGAGCAAGCCGCCCAGCTCGGACCGCTCGAGCTGCGCCCGCAGCCGGGCCAGGCGCTCGGCGCGCAGCCGGCCCAGGTCAACCCGCGCCTCCCAGTCCACCGCATTGGGTCCGAAGGTGTGAATCGCCATCGTCGGCACCTCGCTTCGTCGGCTCGGTGACAGTCAAGAGCGCGGCGACAGGCATGTCAAAGTCACTTCCCGGCCAACCCGGCATCCGGTGGCGTATCCCCATTTAATAGTCAACCGACGGTCAACCGCGGACAAGGCTGCGGCGTCGTATGCATAAGGGGGGAGTCCCGATATGTAGCGGAGGTGAGGGACATGACCCGAAAGATGCTGAGATCGGACTCCGGAGCATCAGGCCCAGACGGAGCTTCCGCCGAGCACGGCGAGCACGAGGACAAGCCCTCCGTCGGGCGGCGCAGGCTGCTGACCGGGAGCGGCGTGGTCATGGCCGGGGTGGTCGGAGCCGGAGTCGCGGCGGCCGCAGCGACCCCCGCGAGCGCGGCCGCGGGCGACCCCGTCCTTCAGGACACGGTCAACAGCGCGGGCACCTCGGCGACGCCCACCGAGTTGGACGCCGCCAACAACACCACGCCCGCGTTCGTCCTGACCAACACCGGTGTCGACACCTCGACCACCCCGAGCGGCGCCGGCCCCGCGCTGCGGCTTACGCCGTCTACGGCGACCGTCCCCACCGCCTCGGCGGCCGGCGGCGACCTGACCGCGACCGCGGGCGGCGACCTGTGGTTCAGCCACGCCTTCGGCGGCACCCCGCCGGTGGTCACCGCCCCGGTGCACACCGAGGCCACGGCGAACGTCTACGCCCCGCTGGGGGCGCCGGTCCGGATCCTGGACACCCGCACGGCGTCCGGCCGCGCGAACATCGTCAACCCGTCCGGCAACCTGGACAGCACGGGCCGGCTCCTGACCGGCAAGACCATCTTTATCAACCTGGACAGCCTGGTCTTCTTCGGCGAGGCGGTGTTCGCCAACGTCACCGCGTCGCAGACGATCGGCTCGGGTTTCCTGACCATATGGTCGGGCGCCGGCACCCGGCCGGTCGTATCGTCGATCAACTGGACCGTCGCGGGCGCGACGCTGGCCAACTTCGTATCCAGCGGCATCGCGGAGTACTCCACGACGATCGTGAACGTCATCGCGATATTCGCCGATACGACCACGCAGGTGATCCTGGACGTGGCCGGCTTCACGATGCCCGGCTTCGAGTACGCCAAGTTCACGGTGGGAGGGGCCGCGAGCAGTTCCCGGGCCTCCCGGCTGCAGCGTGCCCAGCAGGCAATCCGCAACGCCAACCGAGCCTGAGCAGGACTAGTCCCGGGGCTCCGGTCGGCCCCGGGGACTAGTCTCCGGGGGACGACCCCCGAGCTCCCCCTCGCTTGGGCGGATCAAAGCGCCCGTGCGCACAGGCCCCGCCGACGGGCCTGTGCGCACGCCGCTTCGGCGGCGGCGAGGCCCGCCACGCTCTGGAAGCCCGCCCACGGTGGCCCCGTGCGCGCAGGCATCGCGGCATTCCGGCAGTGATGTCGCGGAACCAGAGGGGCGGAACATAGGGTGCCATCGTGGATCAAGCACAGCGGCGACAGTTCGTACGCGATCACCGGACCTGCGTCTTTGGCTACGCCCGCCGGGAGCACGGCCCGGCCATGACCGTCGTCTACTACGTGATGGACGGCGATGACATGCTGATCTCCACCATGGCCGCCCGGGAAAAGGCCAAGGCGGTCGCCCGCGACGGCCGGGTCAGCCTGTGCGTCCTGGACGAGCACTGGCCGGTGACGTACATCCAGGTCTACGGCCACGCCGTGGTGGAGCACGACCGGGCGCAGGCCACGGACGTCCTCACCAGGGTCATCGGCCTGATGGCCGGCGAGGAGGTTCCCGAGTCCCGGCGCCCGCAGATCGAGAAGATGTCCGAGGAGGAGCAGCGCGTGGTGATCCGGGTCACGCCCTACGCCACCTTCGAGACCCCTCCGCGGCATGTCTGGCAGATGAGCGACATCGACACCCTCACGCACCACACCAGCACCTCCATGCCCTGGTGAGATCGGAGCACGCGATGACAGTCGCCGACCTGCTCGCCGACGCGTTCGGCCGGGTTCGTGAGGTCGTGCACGCGGCGGTCGAGGGACTGACGCCGGGCCAGCTCGCGTTGCGGCCGGAAAGCGACGCGAACTCGATCGCCTGGCTGGTATGGCACCTGACCCGGATCCAGGATGACCACGTCGCCGACGCGGCCGGCACCGTCCAGGTCTGGACCTGGCCCGCCGAGGGATCCAGCGGGCCGACCTGGGCGGACCGGTTCGGGCTGCCGTTCGCGACCTCGGCCACCGGATACGGGCATGGCGCCGAGGCGGTCGCCGCGGTCCAGGTCCGGCCCGCCAGCTTGCTGACCGAGTACTACGACGCGGTGCACGCCGAGACGATCAAGTTCGTGCGCGGGCTGTCCGACGCCGATCTCGACCGCATCGTGGACGACGCCTGGGACCCGCCGGTCTCGCTCGGGGTGCGCCTGGTGAGCGTGATCTCCGACGATCTGCAGCACGCCGGGCAGGCCGCCTACCTGCGCGGCCTCATCGAGCGCGGGCTGGGCGGGTAGGCGGCCACAGCGGGGCGGGCGGCCACAGCGGGCGGCCGGGGCGGCCGGGCCTATCCGGCGCTCCACAGCGACTCAAGCTCCGCGTCCACCGTCGCTGCGAGCCGCGCCATGCGGGGCACCACGGGCCGCCGCGGCGCGGCCTCCACGATCTCGCACCGGGCCTGGGCCCGGCCGTCCAGGAACCGGCTGACCTGCGCGTACCCGTGCCGGTCGTCGCGGCCCGTGCGGTGGTGGTGCAGGCGCAGCGGCGCGTACAGGTAGAGCTCGTCACGGGCCCGGGTCACCGCCACGTAGAACAGCCGCCGCTCCTCGGCCAGCCCCGCGGGGCTGGCCAGCGCCATGTCGCTGGGCACGGCGCCGTCCACCAGATGCGGCAGGTGCACGACCGGCCATTCCAGGCCCTTGGCCGAATGGACGGTGGAGATCACCAGGTAGTCATCGTCCAGCCGCGGCGGCCCCGCGAGGTCGGATCCGGAGAGCGGGGGGTCGAGCGCCAGCTCGACCAGCGCCTCGTGCAGCGAGGGCCGGCTCGCCGCGGCGTCGGCCAGCCGCTCCAGGTCGGCGAGGCGCGGCCCGGCGTCGGGGTAGCGGCCGCGCAGCGGGCCGGCCAGCGCGGCCAGGATGGCGACGGCCCGGTCGGCGGTGCGGTCCAGGGCGGCCGCTTCGATGAGCCCGGACACCGTGGCCGACACCGCGTCCCGGGCCCGGGACGGAACGACGTCGACGGCGGCGGGCCAGCGCTCCAGGGGAAACGGATCGGCCAGCCGGAGGGCGTCCACGATCCGCCGGGCGTGCGCCGGCCCGATGCCGTCGTGCAGCCGCAGCACCCGGAACCAGCCGATGTCGTCCGCCGGGTTGGCCACCACGCGCGCCGCGGCCAGGAAGTCCTTGACGTGCGCGGCCTCGGTGAACCGCAGGCCGCCGTACTTCACGAACGGGATGCCCCGGGCCGCGAGCTCCACCTCCAGGACGTCGCTGTGGCTCGCGGCCCGGACCAGCACGGCCTGGTCGCGCAGCGACCGGCCGGATTCGTGCGCGTCGAGCACCCGGGCGACGATCTCGCGCGCCTGGGTCGCCTCGTCGTGGCAGCGCACCAGCTGCGGGAGCGGCCCGGCGCCGCGCAGGCCGGTGAGCTCGAGCTCGAGTCCCTCGGACTGCGGCCGGACCGCGTTGGCCAGCCGCAGCACCGAGTCCCGGGACCGGTAGTTGGTGACCAGGCGGATCACCTTCAGGCCCGGGTACGCCCCGGCCAGCGCGCGCAGGTGCCCGGGATCGGCGCCGCGGAACGCGTAGATGGCCTGGGCGTCGTCGCCGACGCAGGTCAGCCCCTGCCCGTCCGGGCGCAGCAGCCGCACGATCTCCGCCTGCACCGCGTTGACGTCCTGGTACTCGTCCACCAGCACGGCGTCGTACAGGCCGCGCAGGGCAGGCCCGGCCGCGGGATCGGCCAGTGCCGCGCGCCACAGCAGCAGCAGGTCGTCGAAGTCGACGAGCGCGTGGCGGCGCTTGTGCGCCACGTAACCGCGGAACAGGCCGGCCAGGGGGCCGGTGAACTCCCGGCACCAGGGAAAGCTGGTGGCCACGACCTGCGCGACGGTCGTCTGGGTGTTCACGCAGCGGGTGTAGATGTCGGCGCACACCGCGGCCCGGGGCGCCCGCCGCTCGGTGCCCACCAGCCCGTGCTCGGGGCGCAGCGCGTCCAGCACGTCCGCCACGTCGGCCGGGTCGATCACGCTGAACTCGGGCGGCAGCGAGAACGACTCCGCGTGCGCCCGGATGATCCGGTGCGCGATCGCGTGGAAGGTACCGCCGCAGATCCGCTCGTCCGCCGTGGCCGGCCGCGGCGCGCCCGTTCCCGCCTCCGGCGCCGCCGCCCTGGACACCACCCGGGCGAGCATGTCGTCGGCGGCCCGGCGGGTGAAGGTCAGCAGCAGGATCCGGCTGGCCTCGACCCCCCGCGCCCGCAGCCAGGCGGCCCGCGCCACCAGCGTCCCGGTCTTGCCGGTCCCGGCCCCGGCCAGCACCAGCAGCGGGCCGTCGGCGTGCGTCGCGGCCCGGCGCTGCTCGCCGTTCAGGTCGTCGAGCATGCCTGCCGCTTCGAACATGCACACGAATGTAGCGAGCCCGGATTCCGCGGGCCAGCCCCCGCGCCGGTCCCGTACCATTCCGGACTGAGTGCGGCGTGATCGGCATCCCGCCGAGGCGGATCTCGGTCGGCAAGCCGGCCGAGCGGGCCGGGGTCCCGGCCAAGCGGGTGCTCCCGTTCCGGCTCTTCGAGGCCGCGGCCAAGGGCAGCCTCGGCGTTGGCTCGGCCGCGGCTGACTTATGCTGCGACGGTGACGCCGTTCGATCCCCGGGCCGTCGTCGGCGGCCGCCGCCCCGGCCATACCCACCTGGGACTGATCATCGGCGTCGCCGCGTGCAGCCTGGCCGCGCTCGCCGCGCTGGCCGCGCTCGCGGCGGACGGGGCGCTGTCGGCCGGCATCGGCTTAACCCTGGCCCTGCTGCCCGTCCCGTTCCTGCTGTCCGGGGTGCTGTACCTGGACCGGCTGGAGCCCGAGCCGCCCGGGCGCCTGGTGTTCGTCTTCCTGTGGGGAGCCGGGGCCGCGGCGGTGGTCGGGCTGGCCAGCACCATCGCGGGCCAGCACCTGATCACCACGCCGGCGCTGCGGCCCGGCGGCTTCGCCGCCGCGTCGGCTGCGGCGGTCATCGGCGTGGCCGTGGTCGAGGAGACCCTCAAGGGCGCGGTCCTCGTCGGCCTGCTGCTGCGGCGTCCGCAGGAGATCGACGGCACCCACGACGGGGTCGTCTACGGGAGCATGGTCGGCCTCGGCTTCGCGCTGATCGAGAGCATCTACTACTACGCGCAGGCCACCCACTACGGCTTCGGCGGCGTGGCCGCCACGTTCGTGTACCGCGGCGTGCTCTCTTCGCCGTGCCAGGCCCTGTTCAGCTCGCTGATCGGCGCGGGCGTCGCCTACGCCGCCGTGTCGAGCCGGCGGCGGGGCTACTGGGCGGTCGGCGCCGGCTGGGTCGCGGCCGTGGCGCTGCACGCGCTGTGGAACTACGCCCTGGCCGCCGGGGTCGGCCGGCTGGCCCTGGCGTACGCGGCCCTGGCCGCTGTCTTCGTCGTCCTGCTCGGCGCCGTGATCATGGACCGGCGGCGCATCATCGCGCTCCTGCGCCACTACCTGCCCGAATACGAGCCGACCGGCATCATCACCGCGCTCGACATCGCGATGCTGAGCAGCCTGACCGACCGCCGCATGGCCCGGCAGTGGGCCCGGCTGCACGCCGGGCTGGCCGGGCTGCGGGAGATGTCCGAATACCAGCTCGCCGCCACCGAACTCGGGCTGCTGCACCGGCGGGCCGAGCGGAGCCTGGTCGGCGCCGAGGAGTTCGCCCGGCGGCGCGACGGTCTCCTGGCCGGGATGCGCGCCGCCACGTCGAGCCTGCTGGGCCGGGTGTCCGGCCCGCCGCGGCCGCCCTGGGCGGCGCGCGGCCCGTCCTGCTTCAAGCCACCGCCCGTCCGGGCCACCCGCCCCGCCCCCCGGCCGGACCAGCCGTCGGCCGAGCCCGGACCTGGCCGCCTGGACTCATGACGGGGCTGTCCCCCGCGTCGGGCGTGAGCAGCGGCATCAGCCCGGCCGCCTGCCGTTGTGCTGGGCGCGGCGCATCAGGGCCAGAGCGGAGGCCAGCCCGTCCAGGTCGGTCCAGCACGCCTGCATGTGGCGCTGGCTGGTTCCGGAGAACCCGTTGCGACCGTTCAGGATCCTGGTGTTGTCGAGGATGAGGCAGTCGCCCGGCCGCAGCGGGAAGATCAGCGTCCGGTCGGGCCGCCCGATCAGGCGGGCGAAGGCGCGGTAGGCGGCGTAGAAGACGACGACCTCGTCGGGCGGTCGCCGCAGCGGCTGCATGCGACTGCTGCCGAGCCTGATCTCCCTGATCCGGCCGCGCGAATCGACGCCGATCACCGGCCGGGTGGCGCGGAGTTCGGCCCTGGCGTCGGCGTAGGCGAAGGTCACCTCGGTACTGGTCAGCGCCGCGAACGCGGCCGGGTCCTCGGCGCGCAGCGAGGCGGCCGCGTGGAAGCCGTCCACGAGGACGGACTCGCCACCCTCGGCCGCACCGTCCAGGCAGTGCAGGAACTCCAGGGTCGGCAGCGGGTCCCGGAACGGCTGGGCGGTGCGCGGCGTCAGCGGCTGGCCCGTGAACGCCCGGCTGGGCGGCACGGCGGTGGCCCGCACGTCGATGAGCGGCCCGCGCTCGGTCTCCCGCACGAAGCCGACGCTCTGCGCCACGGTGAGGACCGCTCCCGGCTCGCGGGGCACGTCCCGGAGCACGACGAACCCGTCACGCAGCACCGCGGCCAGGCAGGCCTGCCGGTGGGCGGCCTCGGCGCGGAACAGGGGCCAGGATCCCTGGGGAAAGGCCGGCGCGATCTCGGCCGCGGACCACAGCCGCTTCGCGTCCTCGGTGCGGTCATCCTCGCCGCCGGGCTCGCCCGCCGGGCGCGGGCCCGCGTCGCCCGGGCCGGCGGCTGGGACCGCGAACTGGCTCAGCCAGCCGATGTCAAAGGCGGAGCGATGACCGTCGGGGCCGAACACGATCTCGATCCGGCCCCCCGACCGCCGGGCCGTGGCCACCGAGACGTCGGCGGGCAGATCGGTGATGCTCGTCAGCCGCTCGCCGTTTCTGGGGTCCCGGCAATCCGCGCACGGGCAGTTGACCCGCAGCCATATCGCGGGCAGCCCGAACAGCGCGCGATGCGTCCCGGCCCTAGGCGGCTCGCCACGCGCTTGGCGCCCGCGGCGCTCAGGGTGTTCGGGCTGGTCAGGATGCCCGGGGGGCTGAGGATGCCCGGGGGGGTCAGGAGGCCCGGGACGCTCGGGAGGCCCGGTGCGCCCGGGGCGCCTCGGGGGCTCCAGCGGCTGGCCGGCCTCGCCTGTCAACGCAATACGCCATCTTCCCCAGGCCGGGTCCCGCCGCCCCCGACCCGTGCGCAGGCTGAACGTTCTCTGCACAAGAACGGCTGATTCTACTGTTTCTGGTATCGCACGGCCAGAGGTGACATGTTCCGGGGCATGAATGGCCGAAAGGCAGCTATCTCGGCCGATGGGTTTATGGCGAGCGGATCGCGCGCGGCCGGCCAGGTCCGGATCGCACCCTGAGGACACTTGTGTCAGCCAATAGGCGAGCCGGATAATGTACGCTCCCGGCATGGAGATTGACCCCTCGTCTGGCTGGCCCCTGTCAGCCCAGCTGGCACAGCTCTTGCGAGTGCTGATCCGCTCCGGCCAGCTCGCGCCCGGTGACCGAGTGCCGAGCGAGCCACAACTGGCCCGCGACCACGCGGTGTCCAGGGACACTGCACAGCGGGCGCTGGCCATGCTCGCCGACGAGGGCCTCATCACGCGCCGGCGGGGCGTGGGGTCGATCGTCGCGATCGTGGAACGTGTCACCGAGGTGCGCGCGGCGCCGGGAGCGCGCATCTCGGCCCGGCTCCCCACGGCCGCCGAGCGGGACGCCGCCCAGGCCGGGATGTGGGTTCCGATGCTGGCCGTGGCCGAGCCCGGCTGGCCCGAGCAGCTCTATCCGGCGGACCGGGTGGTGGTCGTCGTTCCGGCCGACGGCCAGGAGCCGACGGCCGGTCCGGCCCGCTCCGCACCCGCCTCCGACGGGTAGCCCCCGGCTCCCCCGCCAGCCTGATCTCCCAGCTTGGCCTGGCCGAACTCCCAGCTTTCCCTCAGTCCCGGTGTCGGCCGTGGCCGCTATCGTGGCCGCGTGGACGAGCTGGCTGATTCCAGCGCTTTCGTGGCCGATCCCGGTGCGCTCCGCGGCCGTCTGGCCGGCGACGGGTACCTCTTCTTCCGCGGCCTGCTGCCCGTAGCTGCGGTGGGCGCGGCCGCGGACCGGATCCTCGCCGACCTGCGCCGGGGCGGATGGATCAGCGACCGCCGCCTCCCCGCGGCGGGCCGGCGGGCGCTCGACGTACGGGAAGCGCTCGGTGACCCGGCGTTCCGGGCCGCGATCGCGAGCCCGGCCTTCAACCGGATCCCCTATCTCGCCGAACTGCGCGGCTGATCGCGGCGATCCTGGGGCCGGAGGCGTTCTCGTACCCGGCGAAGGTGCTGCGCGCCGTCTACCCCGAACGCCCGCCCGACGTGACCCGGGGCCGCTATGTCCACCAGGACTACGCCGTCTCCGGCGTTCAGGACATGCTCACGGTGTGGGTCCCGTTGACGGACATTCCTGTCCGGCGGGGCGGTCTGGCCGTGCGGCCCGGGAGTCATCTGGGGCCCCCGCTGCGCCCGCACGTGCTGGGCCAGGGCGAGCGGGGCTGGGCCACCACGCACTACCGCCCGGGGGATGCGCTCGTCTTCCACTGCCTCACCGCGCACGCGGCGCTGCCCAACCGGGACACGGTGCTGCGCCTGTCCGGGGACTTCCGGTGGCAGCGCTGCGACCAGACGGCGCCCGCCCAGCTCGTGCTCGGCCCGGCGGGCGGCCGGCGTGAGCTGTTCAGCCGCCTGTTCGCCCGCGAGCCGTGGTGGCAGCCGGTGCCCGGCGGGCTCATCCTCAGCCCGCGCGAGCGGCTGGCGGCCGTGCCGCCCGCTGGATCGCGCTTCTTCGCCGTGCATCCCGCCTGGAGGTACTGGCGGCCGCCGGGCACCCCGGTCCACTGAGCCGCGCGGCTGGCCGGCCCGCTGGCTCACGGCTGGCCGGCCCGCTGGCTCACGGCTGGCCGGCCCGCTGGGCCCGCGTCCGTCTGAAGCGCGGGCCGTCCTCACCATCCGAGTTCGTCGAGCCGCGCGTCGCCGATTCCGAAGTGATGGGCGACTTCGTGGATGACCGTGCGGCGCACCTGGTCGACCACCTGTTCCTCGGTGTCGCAGATCCGGCAGATCGCCTGGTGGTAGATGGTGATCCGGTCGGGCAGCACCCCGGCGTACCCCGACGTGCGGCTGGTGAGCGGCACTCCCTGGTAGAGCCCCAGCAGCCCGCGGGGACCAGCGTCGTGCTCGACCGTGACGGCCACGTTGCGCATGATCCGTCCCAGACTCTCGGGCAGAGAGTCCAGCGCCGAGGCGACCATCTCCTCGAACCGATCGGGTTCCACCCTGATCACGAGCCCATTCTCGCCGCGACGGCGTTACCGCGACGAATCGGCGTGCCCGCCGGGGCCCGGACCGGGCGATCCGCCGTGCGCGGCGGTGGTCAGGTTCGCCACGGCCACGCGCCGACGGCCGGCGCGGCGGCCCTCTAGGGTTGGCCTGTGGCCGAACCCCTGCGGGAGCCCGCTTCTGCCCGGCCGCCGCGGCCGACAGCTTCCGACCTCGCGGCGGCCAGGGACCAGACCATCCCCGACATCATCGCGCCCGGCCTGCGCGTGCTGTTCTCCGGCATCAATCCGGGGCTGTACTCCGCCGCCACCGGGCATCACTTCGCCCGGCCGGGGAACCGCTTCTGGCCGGCCCTGTACCGGTCCGGTTTCACCCCGCGACAACTGCGGCCCGACGAGCAGGAACAGCTCCTCGCGCTCGGCCTGGGCATCACCAACATCGTCGCCCGCGCCACCGCCCGCGCCGACGAGCTCACCGCGCCGGAACTCGGCGAGGGCGCCCGCGCGCTGCGCGCCAAGGTCGCGCGGTTGCGTCCCCGGTGGCTGGCGGTCGTGGGTGTCACCGCCTACCGCACGGCGTTCGACCAGGCCGGCGCCACCGTGGGGGCGCAGGAGCGAAACGTGGCCGACGCCCGCCTGTGGGTCCTGCCCAATCCGAGCGGGCTCAACGCGCACTGGAACGCGCGGTCTCTGGCCGAGGAGTTCGCCCGGCTCCGCGAGGCGGCCGGGTAACTCCGCTCCCGGGATCCCTGGCCCGTGGCTCAGGCGTCGCACATGGCCAGCAGCTTGGTGACCGTCGCCCAGTTGCGCGCCGTGCCGACCAGGTCGGACGACCGCCCCCGGCTGCCGCTGACGATCAGCGCGGCCAGTTCACTGCGCCCGAACCCGTCCGGGGTGTGCAGGAAGATAGTGCGCCCGACGACCTGGGCCGAGTCGCGGTGGCCCTGCTGCTTCTGCTCGGCCCGCCGCCGGGCGTCGGCCAGGCTCTCCGCCACCTCAGGTCCCGGCGTCCCGCTCAGGAACACCGCGTGAACGGCCTTCTGGTTCGGCTCGTCCGAGTACGGGTTGTCGCGCATCGCCTGCGCCAGTTCCTCGCGGGAGAGCACCACGACGCGGACCCGGACCCCCAGTTCGGCGGCGATGGCCTCCTCCAGGGCCTGCGCCAGCGCTGTGGTGTCGGCCTCCTGGCTGCTGAACACCACGTTGCCGCTCTGGATGTAGGTCGCCACGTCAGCGTGGCCGAGTGAGATCACGACCTGGCGCAGGTCCGCCATCGCTACCTTGTTGCGGCCGCCGAGGTTGATCCCGCGCAGCAGGGCGACGTGGGTGGGCATGCCAGTATCCTGCCGCATCACGGCGAACGCTTCGCGAACGGCGCGGGTCCTGTCGTCCAGCCCGCGCCCGCTCAGATCATCAAGGCCGTCGGTGCCAGCATTCGCAACGATGTCAACGAATGCGACGTGGTGCCTGCGACCACATTGGGCAGCCGCCGGACGATCTGATCGATGGCTCATTCGCACCGCGATCGTCTCCCGATACGGACAAACGGCGCAGTCACGCCCAGGAGGTCTCGATCACCAGAACCTGGGGTATGGCTAGATGTCGAGGCCGATACCGCTTGGTCCGGCGGCGCCGCCGGGCTTCGCGGCCGCAGTCACCATCGGGGGTCACCGACACATGAGCAAGATCTCTCCGGGCGTGCTCAGCCCGCCGCGCGAGATACTCACGCCCGACGAGTGGCGCGAGCGGGGCCGCGCCCGGCGCGAGCGCATGTCCCTCACCGAACACGCCCGCTGGGATCCGCCGAGCGACCGGCCCGACCCGGTGTCGATCCTCGAGGAGCAGGCCAAGACCCGCGTGCCCGACCTGGTGCCGATCCGCTACGGCCGCATGCTCACCTCGGCGTTCGCCTACTACCGGGGCGCGGCGGCGCCGATGGCGTGGGACCTGGGGCACTTGCCCACCCCAGACCTGCGCGTGCAGTGCTGCGGCGACGCGCACCTGCTGAACTTCGGCATGTTCGCCGCGCCCGACCGGCGGCTGGTCTTCGACGTCAACGACTTCGACGAGACGCTGCCCGCCCCGTTCGAGTGGGACGTCAAGCGCCTGGCGGCCAGCTTCGCCGTGGTCGCCCGCGACAACGGGTTCAAGGAGAGCGCGGGTCACGAGGCCGCGCGCCGCTGCGCCAGCCGTTACCGCAGCGAGATGGCCCGCTTCGCCGCGATGCGGTTCCTCAGCGTCTGGTACTCCCGGATCGACATCGACCAGGTGACGAAGCTGTTCGACGCGGTCCAGCCGAAGAAGGCCGTGCAGCGTCGCCGTAAAGACATCCAGAAGGCGCAGCGCCGCACCAGCCTGAAGGCCATGCAGAAATTCTGCGACCAGGTCGACGGGGAATACCGGATCCGCCCGGACCATCCGACGATCGTCCGCTTCCCGATCGAGCGCAACCCGGAGATGCTCAACGAACTGCGCAGCGCGATCGCGCAGTACCAGGAGACGCTGCAGGCCGACCGGCGCGAGGTGCTGCGCCGGTACTACTTCGGCGACTTCGCCCGGAAGGTCGTCGGCGTCGGCTCGGTCGGTACCGAGGCGTTCGTCCTGCTGCTCATGGGCGACCGCGAGGACGAGCCCCTGTTCCTCCAGATCAAGGAGGCGCAGGAGTCGGTGCTGGCCCCGTTCGCCGGCCCGAGCGAGTACGTGCACCAGGGTGAGCGGGTGGCCCGGGGGCAGCGGATGACCCAGGCCGCCACTGACCCGTTCCTGGGCTGGACGATGGGCATCGGGTCGGACCGGACGAGGAAGGACTACTACGTGCGCCAGCTCCGGGACATGAAGGGCAGCATGGACGTCCCGTCGATGGACCGGGAGCAGCTCGCGTACTACGCCGAGCTGTGCGGCTGGGCCCTGGCCCGCGGGCACGCCCGGACCGGCCGGGCCACGCTGATCTCGGGCTACCTGGGCCAGGGCAGTGACTTCGACAAGGCCATCGCCGAGTTCTCGGTCGCCTACGCCGAGCAGAACGAGCGGGACTTCCAGCGCCTGGTCGACGAGGTGGCGGCCGGGCGCGTTCAGGCCGTCATGGGGTTGTGAGGAGGGCGCTGCCGCAACTGCTCGACCACGTGACGGATGGCCAGATCCTGCGCCCGCAGGTGGGCTTGCAGGCGCTCGCAGGCGTGCAGCACCGCCTCGGCGTTCAGGTACGTCTGGGCCGCCCGCTTGGCCGCCGACCGGCCGATGACCTGCTGCCCGACCATGATCACGAACATCAGGATCAGCTGGGTCTGGCTGGACAGGAACAGGAGGAACAGGTAAGGGTACCGGTCGAACCCGGCCACCTGCCCGGCGATCATCCAGGTGGCCTGGAAGACCACCGCGACGTAGAACGCCGTCATCGTGCCGACCTTGTGGGTGAGCCAGGCGGCGAGCCTGCCGTTGAGCCCGACGTACCCCTCGTCGGTCGCCGGCGGCGCCTCGATCCGCTCCCCGGCCCGGGCCAGGATCTCCTGCTCCTCGGCCCGCAGCCCGGTGATGCTGCTCAGGTGGGTGTCCTGGGCCATCAGGTGGTTCTGGATCTGCTCGCAGTCGACCAGGATCGCCTCGGCGTCCTCGTAGGTGTGCGTGGCCTGCCGGTCGGCCGTGCGCCCGAGCACCTGCTGGCCGAGCAGGATGACGAAGATCAGCAGGAGCTGGGCCACGTTCCCGAGGAACAGCAGGAACGGGTACGGGTACGGGTCGAAGCCGAGGACCTGCCGGGCGCCGAGCACCATCCAGATCACCGTGACCGCCGAGCAGACGTAGACGGTCCACATCGACCCGATCCGGGCCGTGATCCAGGCGGCCAGCCGCTCGTTGAACCCGGCAGGCCCGGTCGAATCGTCGCCCTGGGCCGGATCCTTGGCCCGCCGGGCGTGCGCCCGGGGGTGACGGCTTTCCGTGTACAGGCTCATGGCCGGCGCCCTCCGTGTCGGCCGGCGCGGCGCCCCCGGCCGGCTGGCCCTTCCTACGGAATGTACCCGCGTGCCCCTCCGGCCAGGCTGGTCCCGGGGCGGCGCTTGACCCCCACGACCAGCCTGAACGAAGATTCCCGGGCGCCGGTCGGACGCGGCCCCCGGCACTTTCCGGCCGCTGAGGCGCCGGCCAGCTTAACGACGCGGTCGGCTGGAGGGCTCACGCCAAGCCGGCCCGGCAGCCGCCGTAATACCCCTCTTGCCCCGTTTCAGGGGCTCACCCCAGCCGCCGCCCCCGCATCCCGGCGCGCCGCCCCCGCATCCCGGCCGCCGGGCGCGCCGCCCGCATCCCGGCCGCCGGGCGCGCCGCCCCCGCATCCCGGCCGCCGGGCGCGCCGCCCCCGCATCCCGGCCTTGTCAATGTGAGTTTGGTGTACACCCGTGTGCAGCAACGCCACATTCATCGGCGGGGGAGGGGCATGGGACGGGGGAGGGGCATGGGGCGGGGGCGGGGCATGGGGCGGAGGCGGGGCATCGGCGGAAGCGGGAGCGGCTCTAGGCCACGTCGCCCCGGCCGAGTTGCGCGTAGCCGGCCTCGATCGCCGGGGCCAGTCCGTCGGCGGGCAGCGGCCACCGGCGCCCGCCGGCTTCGGCGGCCTTATCGGCGGGCACACCGGCGGCGTGGAGTTCCCGGATCAGGTCCGCCACCCCGGCGAGCTGCGCCTGCTGGGCCCGCGCGAACGACGGGCCGACCGGCCGGCCGTGCCCGGGCACCAGGACGTCGTCGCCGCCGAGCAGGGTCAGCAGGCGGGCCACGGTCAGCGGCCACTCGAGCGGGAAGCACTCCGGCCCGTACATCGGCGGCCCGGACTCCTCGATCACGTCGCCGAGCAGCCACGCCGCGGCGTCGGGGACGTGCACCAGCAGGTCGTTGTCGGTGTGCCCGCGGCCGAGATGGAGCAGGGTGACGAACCGGTCCCCGAGGTTCATCAGGTGCCGGGCGACGATCAGGTCGGTGGGCGGCGTGATGACCACCTCCCGCCATTCCCCGGCCGGCTCCTGGCCCCGCGCGAGCCAGTCCTCGAGCATCGGCCGCTCGTAACGGTCCAGGTGGGCCGGGAACCGGACGTGGGCGAAGATCGGCGCGTTCAGGTCCGAGTCCGGGCCGAACCGCTGGTTGCCGAAGCAGTGGTCGAAGTGCGCGTGCGTGTTCACCACCCAGCGGACCGGCACCGGGCCCAGTTCCCGCAGGTCCGCGCGGATCTCGTCGGCCTGCCGGGGCGACGAGCGCGTGTCCACGACCACGAGCCCGTCCGCGCCGCGGATCACGCACACGCTCACGTCCAGCGGGTCGTAGCGCCGCTGGAACACGCCCGCGGCCACCTCGGTCCAGCCCACGCCCGGAACCCTACTGGCCCGGCTCCGGGCAGGCGGTGGCCTGGCCGGCCGCCGGGCCGGTGCGCGGGCCCGGGCCAGCCCGGCCGCGGCGCGGGCTCGGTTCCCGGGCGGCATGGGATGCTGCTGGCGTGGCCGACCTTGAGGATCTCCGCGATCGCATGAGGCAGTTCGCCCGGGACCGGAACTGGGGAAGGTTCCACGACCCCAAGTCGGTGATCCTCGCCCTGGTCGGCGAGGTCGGCGAGCTGGCCGAGCTGTTCCAGTGGCTGGCCGCGGCGGACGCTCGTGACCTGGCCCAGAATGAGCCGCTCCGGACCCGGGCCGGCGAGGAGATGGCTGACGTCCTGCTCTACCTGGTCCTGCTGGCGGACGTCCTCGGCGTCGACCTGGCGGCCGCCGCCCGAGCCAAGATGGACGACTCCGAGCGCCGCTTCCCGCCCGGGGCGGTCACCGGGACCGCGCCCGTCGCGAGCACCGAAATCGGTGGCCCGGCGCAGCAGTGCGCATCCTGATCTGCGGCTTTACCGCCGCGCCGCCGAGGGCGGGCCAGGAAATGGCCGGGCGGTTTACCAGGTATGCGACGGAGGACGAGCCAGTCCGGCTACCGCGCCCGGTGCGGGCGATCGAAAGGACTTCCGGCCGGGTGGCCGGGACTTGCGTCCTCTGTCCGTCCGGGTACGGGGCCAGTTTGCTGGAAGCATGTTCGTAGGTGATGAGGTTCTGCTGGACGTCAGCTTCGCGGTCGCGCGGGCCAGGCTGGTGAACCTGACCCGGGGCGGCTGGCTGCTGAGCACCTCCGAGGACGCCTACGACCTCGCGCTCTCCGCCCTGGCGGAGGCGGGCGCGCTGGGCCCGTCCCGGCTGGCCCGGGTGCACGTCCGGGAGCTGACGGACCGGGACGACTCGGCCGGGCTCGCCGTCCGGTGGGAGGCCGCCAGGCCAGACGGCCGGGAGTCCCCCGTCCTGGACGCCGACATCACGCTGATCCCGGCGGGGGCGCACTCCACGTTCCTGACGGTCGCTGGGGCGTACCGGCCGCTTACCCGCCCGGGCCAGGAGCCAGAGCGCGCGATCGTGCACCGGGCCGGCGCCCTGGCCATCCGGAACTTCCTCGGCCGCGTGGCGGCCGGCATCACCGGTCAGCCCGCCCTGGCCGAAGCAGGCACCGCCCCATCCTCGCTGTCCCGCGTGCCGAAGACGGCGTAGCCCGGCATCTCCGGCGTCCGGGTATCCCGGGCATCCAGCCGGATCAGCACAGCGGGACCGGCGGGCATGGTGCCGGTCACGTCGCGCCGGCGGGGGGCGCCGGATCGGGCGGCGAGTCCTGGCCGGCGGCGGAGAACGCGTGGTCACGGATGTCGTGGATCGCATCGTCCAGGTCGCCGAGCGCGTCGGTGATGCGCCCGCGGGCCACCTCGCTGGGCAGGTCGACCGCGGCCTGCAGGCTGATCCCGACCTGGAACAGCCGGCGGACGACCCGGTCGAGCAGGTCGCGGTCACGCCGGGTCTGCTCGGCGACCGCGGCGCGGGCCAAAACGGCCAGATCCCCGTGCCGCCGCGCCTCGGTGGCATCCTGGACAACGGCCAGAACGAAATGTCCGGTTGCGGTCGGCACCGGGCTCAGGCTGATCTCGACGGGGATGGTGGCCCCGTCCTTGCGCAGCCCGACCAGCCGGGCCCGTTCGCCCATCGGCCGCGCCTGCGGCGCCCTCGCGTAGGCGGCCCGGTCTTCCCGGTGCGCCGCCCGCAGGCTGGCCGGAACCAGCGACTCGATCGGGCGGCCGGGCAGTTCCTCGCGCGCATAGCCGAACATCTCCGCGCATCTGCGGTTGACCAGGACGATCTCGCCGTCCTGGCTGGTCAGCACCAGCGCGTCAGCCAGGGTGTCGATGAGCTGCCACAGCACGGCCGGGGTGATGGCCGCAGCGCCGCGCTCGCCCGCAGCGGCGGCAGGCGGGCGGGTGGCAAGCGTTCCGGCCCAGACCAGAGCGGAACGGCCCGTTTCCCGCGTCCCGGCCGCGATGGCCGCCTCCACCGAGGGATAGATGGAGATCAGGCGATCCAGTCCCTCGATGGTGAGCATCCGCCGGACCACCGGCCGGGTGACCACGAGCCGCAACTGGGTGCCGCTGACCGTCGCGCGCTGCAGGGCGCGCGTGATGGCATCTACCGCGGCGTGATCACACGACACCGTGCGGCTCAGGTCCGCGATCAGCACGACAGCCCCGCGGTTGATCACCGACAGCAGCTGCTCGCGGAGCTGGGCCACGTTGGACACGTCGATGTGCTCCGGGAGCGTCACGACCGCCTGCCGCCCGGTCCACTCCACCGGGAAGGCGTCGTCAGCCACGCCCGCCGCCCGGCCCGGCGGCCGCCGCCGGGCGCGGCGCGACAGCCGCGCCCGCGACCGCTGCCGCGGATGACTGAGGCATCTACGTGCTCCTTTAACCCCATATAGCCGTGCCGCCGCGAGTCTACGCCGCAAAGATTCTCACGCGGCCACGTTAACCGGCCAGGTGTGTACGGGCCGCCCGGTGTCCGCGCAACGCAGGTAGCCGTCCAGCATCGCGGCCAGCGCGTGCTCCCGGTCACGTCCTCGCTCGGCCGCCGCGAGCGCGGCGCGCTGCCACGCGGCGCCGGTCTGCCCCGAGGACGCCCGGGCGGAGATCACGTCCAGCAGGCCGTCCGCCTCCGCCGCGGCCACGCCGGCCTCACGCAGCCCCTGGCGGGCCGCGGGCACCAACTCGGCCACGAGCTCGGCGGCGCGCAGCGTCCGGAGCTGGTCCCGGTGCTCGGACGGCCAGGTCAGCTCGGCGTTCAGGCCGTGCTGGGCGGCGCGGTAGAAACTGTGATCGGCGCGCTCGAACGGCACGGCGTAGGTCCACTGCTGATCCTGCCCGGCCAGCCACAGCGAGAGCCCGATCAGGAACGCGGCGTTGGCCAGCATGTCGATCACGGTGGGGCCGGCGGGCAGGGCCCGCATCTCGATCCGCAGGTGCCCGCCCACCGCTGGGTCGTAGACGGCCCGGTTCCAGCGCCACACCGTGCTCTGGTGCAGCCTGAGCTCGTCCAGCGGCGGAGCGTGCCATCCGTTGCCGGTGCCGGGCGGTCCGGAGTCGGCGAGCACCGGCAGCAGCGGCTGATGCAGCCGGACGCTCTCGGTGAACAGCTCCAGCGCCCCGCGCCGCAACCAGCCCGTCCCCAGCGCCGTGCGGGCCAGCCCGCGGCGCGGTGCCGGACGCTGGCGGTCGTCCACCGCCTGCTTGTACAGGGCGATCCGGGTCTCCTCCCAGAGCCGGTGCCCCAGGAAGGTGGGCGAGTTGCCGGACACGGCGAGCACGGGCGCCGAGGCGAGCTGAACCGCGTTGTAGACCCGCGTGAAATCGGCCGGATCCACCCGCAGGTGCACCTGGAACGAGGTGTTCGCCCCCTCCACCCCGATATCGTCGCTGGCCAGCTCCAGCGGGTCCGCTCCCGCGATCCGGATCCAGACCGGCTCCCCGCGAAGCCGGCGCAGGCCGGTGGAGAGCGCGCGGTAACGCGGCGAGTCCGTCGTCATGTCAGGACCGAGGTCGGCCTGGCGGAGGGTGGGCAGAATGCCGATGAGCGCGAGCCGGCCCGCGTAACCCCCGGCCGCATCGGCGACGCGATCAAGCAGCAGGCTCAGCTCGGCCCCGAGCGTCGCGAACGGGCGGCCGGCCAGCAGGGCCGGGGAGGCGTTGAGTTCCAGGTTGCAGCGGTTGAGCTCGACGCTGATCCGCGGATCGCCCGCGGCGTCGCGGATGGCCTGATTGCGCGGCAGCGGACGGGCTGCCCCGTCGATCAGGAACAGCTCGAGCTCGGCGCCGATCGTGGCCGGACCAGCCCCGAAGCCGGGGCGTTCCAGCAAATGCGAGAGAGCGGAAAGGCACTCCTCCAGCCGCTGCCTGAAGCGGGGATAGTCACGCTCCTCGAACTCGTCCTGCTCGATGTCCGTTCCCATGGCCGGGCCTCATCGCCGTCTTGTCGGTGTCCCCGGCTTGCCACCATCCGCGTCAGTGTGGAGGCGGTCGGCCCCCGGAAACCGCCGGCCGGTCAGCGCGGCGGGCAGTATGCGCACGTAGTGGCGCTTGGCGCCCGGTGCCAACGGGTGCAGCGGCAGCTCGCTCAGCCGCTTCAGCTCGGCCGGGTCGGTGACCTCGACGGCTTCGCCCCGAACCATGACGCTCCAGCCGCCGGCCGCGGCATCGCTCCCGTCGACCTCGAACGCCACTCGGCTGCCGCGGCTGGCGTCCAGCTTGGCTCCGTCGTCGGTGCGGAACACCACCATGTTCCGGTCGAGTGCGAAGTTGACCGGCAGGACGACCGGCCCGAGCTCATCGGTGAACGCCACCCGCCCCAGCCGCCCCCCGGCGAGCAGGTGGAAGCATTCGCCCTTGGTCAGCTCGGCAGGGTTCCCCATGTCACCAGACAACTCCGGTCCGTAGGCCTTAGGGCAGGTGCGAAGGTCGGCGCGGGCCGGGACCTTCGTCCGGGCCCTCCGGCTCCTAACCGGCCGGCTGCCGGGCCCAGTCACCCGCCACGTGGACGAGGTCGCCGAGGATGCGGCGGCGGCCGAGCGCCCGGTCGCCGGGCTGGTGACGGCGGGGGTAGGCGACCACTTCGGCCTCCAGTCGGTGGATTCCCGTGGGGAGCGGC
Source organism: uncultured Actinomycetota bacterium (assembly GCA_963842355.1). Lineage (GTDB taxonomy): Bacteria > Actinomycetota > Actinomycetes > Streptosporangiales > Streptosporangiaceae > JASHPR01. The sequence continues at coordinate 189,371 of CAWJGC010000003.1, forward strand.
GGGCCGGCCAGTTCCAGGGCGACCGGCTGGTCGGTCGCGGCGGTACCGCTGGCGGCGGCGACGGGATGGAGCCGGCTGTCGGCCAGGGAGCGAGCCGCGACGTCGGCGGTGAAGTCCACCTCGCCGACGTCGCCGCCACGGGCCGCGCCGACCCGGAGCGTCATGCGGAGCGCGGTGGGCTGGCCGGCCAGCCTGAACCGGCCGCGGGTGCCCGTCTCGGACGGGGCGGGCCCGTCGGCGTGGATGGGCGGGGGGTCAGGCGGGCGGGCCGCGGCGGGGGCGGGGGCGGCGGCCGCGGCCGCGGCGGGGGCGGCGGCCGCGGCGGGGGCGGCGGCCGCGGCGGCCGCGGCCTGTGGGGCCGCGGGGGCGAGCGCGGCCTTGCGGCGGATGACCGTGATGAGCTGCTGGTCGTCCCACCCGGGCCAGCTGTCCTCGGTGTCGGTCTGGTAGTGGCGGGTCTTGGTGCGCCGGACGGTGTGGTCGGCGTCGATGAGCAGTTCGACGTGGAAGGTGGCGTACTTCTGCTGACCCTCAGGCTCGGCGCGGGCCCCGGCGGCCAGCCGCCGCGCCTGGCCGACCCAGTCCTGGCTGACGATCTTCCCGGACGGCACGCGGGTCAGCGCGGCCAGCCGCTGCGGGGTGTGCGAGGCCAGGCCCTGGTAGGTGGTCACCCCGGCCTCGCCGAGGCGGCCGGCCAGCGCGGCGCCGATCCCGGCGATCTGCTGCAGGTCGTCGGCGGCCGGCGGCGGGCCGGGCGTGGGGTTGCGGCTCTCGCGCACGGGAACCTCCGGTGTCTGCTGGGCCGGCGGGGTGGGCGGCGGCCCGGAGCCCGTCCCGGCCCCGGCCGCTGGTGCGGCCGGGGCCGGGCCTGCCGGCTGCGGCCCCGGCCGTGTCCTGGACGCGGTCAGTTCGACTCGTCGACGGTCGGGGTGAACTTGACCGGGCTGGACTGGGCGTAGCCGACGTTCTCGGTGAGCTGCTGGTCCAGCGGCGGCGGGGTCGTGGCGCCCTGGGGCGAGTGGTTGATGGTCACCACGAACTGGTACAGGCCGGGCGCGACGCTGTTGGCGGGCTGGCTGAACGTGGTGGTGTAGTTCTGCTGGCACCCGACGACGGGGATGAACACGGTCGCGCCGATCTGGCCGTGGGTGGAGCCGACGCCGTCAATGTCGTTGATGTACAGCGCGACCTGCCAGGTCCCGCCGAAGCTGCACAGGCCCGCGCCGGTCACCTGCCAGTCGACCTGGACGGCGTAGGGGTCGTCTTCCTCCAGCAGCAGCGTAACCTCGTCGTTCTCGGTCGGGTCCAGCACCGTGAGCCCGGTTATCGCGGCGTCCAGGATGCCCGGGATGCCGAAGTCGGTGGCGTAGGTCTGGAACGAGGTCTGGAATGGTGCGGTCACCGTGGTCTTCCTTTCCCTGGATCGGTGTCACCCTCCACGGTCCCGGCGGGCGGTTAAGTGGCGTCGTTATGGCACTTAACCGGCGAGCCCGGCGCGATTAAGCGCGCGCACCACCGTGTTACCTGGACTTATCCGGGCATATCCGCCGCCTGCGGCCGGCCCGCCGGGGAGCACGGCCGCCTGCGCGACCGGCGGCTCACACCCGTTCGCGGCGCCGGATGCTCGCGGCCAGCGCGGTGGTCGCCGGAGCGGGCGGCAGGTGAAGCTCGGTGCGCAGCGCGGCGACGAACGAGTGGTACTGGCGGAGGGCGAGCTGGGGCTGACCCAGGCGGCTGTGGCAGCGCATCAGCCGGCGCAGGGTGTCCTCGCGGCCGTCGTCGCAGCCGAGCAGCTTGCGGCAGGCGTCGGCACAACCGCTGTAGTCGCCCGCGTCGAACCGGAGACGGCCGAGCTGGTCGAGGCAGTCGAGATAGGCCAGCCGCAGGTGCTCCGTGGTCACCTGCGCCCATTCCTCGTAGGGGTCGTCGGCGAGGAACTCGCCCTGGTAGAGCCCGATAGCGGTGTGGAAGTCCGCCTGCGCCGCGGCCGGGTCGTCGCTGGCCAGGTGCTGGCGGGCGGACTTCACCAGGTCCTCGAAGACCTCGATATCGACCCACAGGTCCAGGCCGGGGTCGATGAGGTAGCAGCCGTCCTGGTAGATCACCACCGGCTGGTCACCGGCTGCCGCGCGCAACGACTGGCGCAGCCCGTGGATCGCGACGTTGAGGCGGTTGCGGGCGGCGTCGGCATCCGCGTCGGGCCAGAACGCGGCCATCAGGCGCTCCCGCCGGACGCGCGTGTGCCGGTGGACGACGAGGTACTCGAACACCGCGCGGCCCCGTCCCGACACCCACTTCCCGACCGGGCGCTCGCCGATCACCACCTGCAGCTCGCCGAGCAGGTGGACCGTGGCCGCGCGGGCCAGGCCGCCCCCCGGTCCGGGCGCCGGCCCGTCTGCGGCCACGGAGGTGACGAAGCCGGCTCGGCCGGGCGCCGCCCCCGGGGCGGTCAGAGGAGATGGGTCACCCGGCCGGCCTTCCTGACCGGACCGGCGGCTCTCCGGGTCCGGCCGGCCCCTTTCCTGGTCGGGCGGGCTGCTGCGGCCCGGCATCCACGACGGCCACCACCGGCGGGCCGGCCAGCCCTCCGCGCGCCCGGCCCCCGCGTCCCCGGCCAGCGCGTCCCCGGCCAGCGCGTCCCCGGCCCCCGCGTCCCCGGCTCCGGCGGGCTGGGTCACCGAGGCCCGCCCCGCCAGGCGCTCGCCCAGCCGGGTTACGCCCGGCCAGCATCCCCACAGCGCCAGGTCGCCGGCCAGGATCATCGCGGCGTCGGCGGCGCGGTCGGCCTCGCCGGCCTCGAGGTACAGGTCGAGGGCACGGTCGGTGACCCGCTGGCTGGCCAGATGATCAGCCAGGACGGTCAGCGCCGCCGGCCCGAGGGCGGCAGCACCGCCGGCGGACCGCAGCGGTGCCCGCCACACCGGGTTGAGCTGCTTCCACCCGTCGGCCAGGTCGAACCACCACGGTTCGTCCCACCGCACCGTGCTGTGCCCGAGGGCGGTGCCCAGGCCCGGGTGCCAGACCCCGAGCCGGACGGCTCCGGCGAGGGCGACGCGGGTGGCCGGGCCTGCCCGGGCCAGCATGCCTCGGGCCAGGTCCGCCAGCAGGCCGGCGCTGTCTTCCCGCGCCAGGGCCGCATCCAGGGCCTCGCCGCCGGTCATGGCCACGGCCGACAGGGCGGCGTGCACGGCGCCGGCCGCCCCGACGGTGACGTTCACGATCCGGCGGATCGACGCCGGCGGCAGGTCTGCTTCCAGCACCTGGGCGGTAAGCGCCGCGGCATCGTGATCGAGCCGCAGCGGCCGCGGCCCCAGGACCTGGCCATGCGGAGCCAGGCGCCGGTGATCCCACTGCGCGCCGCTGATCAGCAGGACGTCGAGATCATCCCGCAGGGCCGGCCTGAGCACAGGGCCGACGAGATCGAGCGCCGCCGGCAGGCCGCGGCGCAGGTGCTCGGCCCCTTCCAGGACCAGCACCGCCGGCCGCGCCGCCGCCGCGCCCAGGGTCGCGCCCAGCAGCCGGCAGGCCTGGCCCCAGTCACCGCGGCGCGCGCACCGGGCCGTGGCCTCGCCGATCCCGGCCGCCGCGGCCCGGTCCCGCCGGGCCACGGCCCCGAGCAGCGTCAGCAGCAGCGCTCCCGGGTCGGTGTCGGCGGCAGCCAGGCGGACCCAGACGACCTCGGCGTAACGCTCCTGGGCCAGCGCGGCGACGTTGTCGAGGATCACCGCGTCGGGCGGCGCGGCCAGCGCGGCCAGCCGGGTCCTGCTCGTGGCCCGCAGCGCAGGCCAGACGGCCAGCGGCTGGCGGGCCCGCGGAACGGCATAATTCCCCGCCAACCGCCGCAGGCTTCCCGGCAGCATCGCGATCGCACCCCCGACATGAAGACACCCGGATCTGCGTTCTGATACCTGCCAACGCCCGCCGCGTGACCTCACGTTCCGCAGGCCCGCGCCGTCTACCACGTATGCACCCGACAGCCAGAGCGCGGTGCGGCAGGCGAGGACGACGGAAGGCGAGCCGATGAGCCCGAGCCAGACGACGCAGGCTGACGCCCGGCCGACCGCCCGCGCGGGCGACGGGAACGCCGCGGCCGCGCGCCCGGCGCGGGCGCTGGCGGCCCTGCTGGGCGCGATGTTCCTGGGCAGCATGGACCTGGCGATCGCCAACATCGCCGGCCCGTCGATCCGAGCGGGCCTGCACGCCAGCGGCGGCGAGCTGGAGCTGATCGTGTCCGGCTACACGCTGGCCTACGCGGTGCTGCTGGCGACCAGCGCCCGGCTGGGCGAGGCACGCGGGTACCGGCGGATGTTCCTGGCCGGGCTGGCCGCTTTCACCGCCGCGTCGCTGGCCTGCGGCCTCGCGCCCGGCGCGGTGGTGCTGGTCATCGCCCGGATCGTGGCGGGCGCCGCCGCCGCGCTGATGGCGGCGCAGGTGCTGACCGGCATCCAGGTCGGCTTCGGCGGCCGCGCGCGGGCGCGGGCGCTGGGCCTGTACGCGCTGGCGCTCTCCGCGGGCGCCGTGGCCGGGCAGAGCCTCGGCGGGCTGCTGATCTCCGCCGACGTGCTGGGCACCACGTGGCGGCCAGCGTTCCTGGTGAACGTGCCGATCGGCGTGGTGCTGCTCTGGCTGGCGCGGCGCTACCTGCCCGCCGGCCTGCGCGAGCCGCGCCAGCTCGACCTGGCCGGCGTGGCGGTACTCTCGGCGGCGCTGCTGCTGCTCGTGCTGCCGCTGGTCCTCGGCCCGGGCGCGGGCTGGCCGGCCTGGGCGCTGGCCTGCCTGGCCGCGAGCGTTCCGGCCTTCGCGGCGTTGTGGGCGGTGGAGCGCAGGATGTCCGCGCGCGGCGGCCAGCCGCTGATCGACCCCCGGCTCATCACCCGGCCCGCGATCGGCTGGGGGCTGGCCTCCCAGGCGATCGGCACCGCGGCCTACTTTGCCGTGCTGTTCACCCTCGCGCTGTACCTGCAGCAGGGGCTGGGCAAGAGCGCGGCCTACTCGGGGCTGGCCCTCGTGTCGTGGGTGGCCGCGTTCGGCCTCCCCGGCCTGGTCCTGGGCAGGTTCTCCGCGCGGGCCCGGGCCCTGGCGGCCCCGGCCGGGGCGGTCATCCTCGCCGCCGGGTTCGCGGGACTCGCGGTCAGCCTGCGCGCCGGTGACACCAGCGGGGTGCTGCTGATGACCCTGCTCGGCGTGTCCGGGCTGGGCCTGGGCGCCGGGTTCACCGGCATGCTCAGCCACCTGACCGGCGCGGTGACCGGCGAGCACGCCGCCGACCTGTCCGGCCTGTTCAACACCATCACCCGGGTCGGCGGGGTGGTCGGCACCGCCGCGTTCGGCACGGCCTACCTCGCTCTCGTGCACGTTCCCGGCCAGGCGGTCCGCGGCTTCGCCACGGTCAACCTCGCGCTGGCGGTCACCGCCCTGGCCGGCGGGGCGCTAGCCGCGGTGTCGGTCCGCCGCCGCGGTACGGGCGCGCACTGACCCCCGGCATCCGTTCAGGAATCTGGCGGTCCTGACGCTGGCCGGCCGCAGCCGCGGCTTCCCGTCTTTGACGATCGTCTTAGGCGATTTGGCCCGATAGGCTCGGCAGGATCCGCGGGCTTTGCGTCGCGGGTAGAAGGTCGGGGTGGGGGTGTCATGGCGCGGCAGCAGGTGAGGCTGCCGCCGCGAGTGCGGGCGCTGCTGGGGTTCGTGTGCGCACTGGTGCTCGTGGACACCATCTTCTTCACCGCGCTGACGCCGCTGCTGCCGCACTACGTGCACACGGCCGGGCTGTCGAAGGCAGGCGCCGGCCTCCTGGTCGCCGCGTATCCGCTCGGCACCCTGATCGGCGCGCTGCCGGGCGGGCTGCTGACCGCGCGCCTGGGCGCCCGGAAGGTGACGCTGCTCGGCCTGGCGCTCATGAGCGTGTCGACGCTGGCGTTCGGCTGGTCGTCGGCGGCGGCCGCGCTGGACGCCGCGCGCCTGGTCCAGGGGCTGGGCGGGGCGTGCACCTGGGCCGCGGGGCTGGCCTGGCTGACGACGGTGGCCCCGGAGGAGCGGCGGGGGGAACTGATCGGCATCGCGCTCGGGGCGGCGGTGGGCGGGGCGCTGTTCGGCCCGGTGGTCGGGGCGGTCGCCAACCAGGTGGGCACCGGGCCCGCGTTCTCGGCCGCCGCCGTGGCCGGGGCCGTGCTGATGGTGGCGGCGTTCGGAGTGCCGGCGCTGGCCAAGACGGTGCCGCAGGGACTGCGGGCGGCCTGGCCCGTGCTGCGCGACCCGCCGGTCAGAGTCGGCATGTGGCTGACGATGCTGGCCGGGATCGCGTTCGGGGTGCTGGACGTGCTGGCGCCGCTGCGGCTGAGCCGGCTGGGCGCCAGCGCGCTGCTCATCGGGGCGACGTTCCTGGCCTCCGCGGCGATCGAGGCCGCGCTGTCGCCGGTGGCCGGCCGGCTGTCGGACCGCCGGGGCGAGCTCATGCCCGTCCGGCTGTCGCTCGCGGCCGCCGTGGTGCTCAGCCTGCTCGCCCCGGTGGCAGAACCGGCGCCGTTGCTGATCGCCCTGCTGATCGTGGGCATGCCCGCGTTCGGGACGCTGTTCGCCCCCGCGATGGCGCTGCTGAGCGCGGGCGGGCAGCGGCTGGAGCTGAACCAGGGTCTCGCGTTCGGCCTGGGCAACCTGGCCTGGGCCTTCGGGCAGGCGGCGGCGGCCTCGGCGTCCGGCGCCATCGCCCAGGCGACCTCGGACATCGTCCCGTACGCGCTGCTGGCCGGCGCCTGCCTGGCCACGCTGGTCGCGCTGCGGCCCCGCGTCACGCAGCCGGACGAGAACGGGACGTTATCGCGCGGTACCGGCCGCGCGCCAGCCGATCCCGCCCTGCGCCAGCGGAGATGTGATGGGTAGCCTTCGATCATGACCGTCACCGTTGTCGACGCGGGGCCGCGCAAGATCAGCCGCTCGGCGGAGGTGAACGCGCCGGGCGGGGAGATCTTCGAGACGGTGGCCGATCCGCGCCGGCACGGCGAGCTGGACGGATCGGGAACGGAGCCTGAGGCACAACGCGGCCGGCATCGAGGCCACGCTGCGCCAGCTACAGGCCCGGTATCCGGGCACCTGAGCCCGTCCTGGCTCCCCGGCCAGCCGGCGTGACGGGGCGGGTGCGCTACGGGGCCGCGAACGTGGTCAGCGACAGGGTGTTGCCGTCGGGGTCGGTGAACCAGGCGACCCGGTCCCCTCCCGGAGTGACCCAGATGCCGAGTTCGTCCTGGTCCATGCTGTCGTAGCGGGAGAACCGGACTCCCTGCCCGGTAAGCTCGCGCACGGTCGCCGTGATGTCGGGCACCTGCCAGCCGGCGATCGTGAACGGCTGCGGGTCGAGCTCTGGCACCCCGGTGAGCCGCAGCATCGTGCCGTGAGCGTCGATCACGAGCGCGAACGGCGATTCGTCGACCACGCGCAGCCCGAGGATCCCCTCGTAGAAGTTCCTGGCCTGCGGCGTGTCGCGCACGGGGATGAAGCCGATGAACGGCGCTCCGGCGAGCACCGGCCGAACATAGCACGGGACGGGACCGCGGCAGCCGCCGGCGGCCGGGGCGCGCCGGGTAACCGCCCGGGCCAGCGGGCCGCAGGGCCGTTCGAGCGTCCCGCCAGCGTCGGCGCCGGGTGCCTGACTGGCAGGCCAGATTCTCGTTCAGGCATGAAAGGCAGGGTCAGCCGGTGAACTGGGTTCGGCCGCTGGCGGCCCGCCCAGCGCGTTGCGCCGGGCCGGCATCCGCAGGGAGGTCATCCGCCGCCAGCCGCCGAGCCTCTCGTAGCGGTACACGGCCTCGATGCCCGCCGCCAGCAGGGCCGACTTGGGCCTGGGCCAGTGCAGAATGCGCCCCAAGTGGGCCATGACGGCCTGGCTGACGTCGCGGTAAATGGCGATCTCGGCGAGGGCCGTCGCGCGCAGCGTCTGCCGGATGGTGTCCGCGTGGCCGGCCGAGGCCAGCCTCAGCAGCTCCTCCTGGCAGTAGGCGAGGTGGTTGTCCTCGTCGCTGGAAATCATCCGGAACGCGCGGCCGACGTCCGGGCGGGAGCCGGCGTATTTCCGCAGCGCCTGCATCTGCTCCGAGGCGCGCTGCTCGGTGACCCGGCTGTGCGCCAGGTACGTGACGATGTCGTGCTCGGTCAGCTTCTGGTCGCGGCGCAGCTGGGCGTGGGCCAGCCCGAGGCCGTTATCCTCCAGCCGCATCGTGTAGTCGGTCTCGGCGGGCACCGACACCGGCTCCAGGCCCCGCTTGCGCAGCAGCGCGTTGAAGATGCGCCCGTGCTTGTCCTCGTCGGCGCCGTGCCGGGCGATCTTGGGCGCCAGGTCCTGGTACGACTCGGGTACCAGGGTGGCGATCCGGCCGTTCTCCCAGCCGCCCTGGGCCTCGCCGCTGGCCGCGATCGAGCAGAACAGCTGAAACGCCTCGTCGTTGTCGAAAATCTCCTCGAAGACCGCCTTGGCCGAGATCATTCCTGACCACCACCCCCGATGGCGACTCTTGTGTGGGCAGGCGGCCCGCCGATCGCGCTGCGGCGTGCGACCACCGGCCGAGCCAGCCGCGGACAATCCCCCGTAGGCCTGCTCGTCCGACGAGCTCGTCAGCGCGGACGGGCATCGCCCGTAGCTATACCCACGTCAGGCGCATGCTCACCACGCCGACCCGGGGCGCTTCCGGGTCTCTCCCTATCGCATGAGCTGCGGCGGATCGCATGAGCTGCGGCGGCTGCTGGCCGGCGGGGGGCGCCGGCCAGCAGCCGGCCGTCAGCGAGCCGCGGTGGGCTGCGCGACGCTCGCGATCTGCTCCTCGTGGACGCGGTCGCGGGCCAGCTTGCTCGGCCACCACAGCCACCGGCCGAGGTCCAGGTTGAGCGCGGTGACCAGCACCGAGCGGACCACGATGGTGTCGAGCAGCACGCCGAACGCGACCGCGAAGCCGAGCTCGGTGAGGAAGGTGACGGGCAGGGTGCCCAGGACGGCGAAGGTGCCCGCGAGCACCGCGCCGGCCGAGGTGATCACCCCGCCGGTGACCGCCAGCCCGGTGAGCGCGCCGCGGCGGGTGCCGATGCGCCTGGCTTCCTCGCGGACCCGGGTCATCAGGAAGATGTTGTAGTCGATGCCCAGGGCGACGAGGAACACGAACACGAACAGCGGGAACGAGGTGTCCGCCCCGCCGAAGTTGAACACGTGGTTGAAGAACAGGGCGCTGACCCCCAGGGCCGCGGCGAACGACAGCACCACGGTGGCGATGAGCATCAGCGGGGCGATCACCGCCTGCAGCAGCAGCGCGAGGATGACGAACACGACCGCGAGGACGACGGGGATGATCAGGTTCCGGTCGTGCGCCGCGGCGCGCTGGACGTCGAGGTTGATCGCGGTGTTGCCGCCGACCATCGCGTCGGCGCCGGGAACCGCGGCCACGTTCGCCCGGACCCGGTCGACGGTGGCGTAGGCCGCCTGGCTGTCCGGCGCCGTGGTCAGCGTCCCCTGAAGGTAGGCGTGACCTGCCCGGATCACCGGTGGCGTTACGCCGGTGATGCCCGGGGTCGCCTTGACCGCCGAGTCCAGCCGGGCGGCCGCGGCCTGGTTGCCGACGATCACGACCGGCTGCCCGCTGCCGCCGTCGAAGTGCTGGTCCAGCACCGTCTGCCCGATCACCGAGTCGGGGTGGCCGCGGAACGACTCAGCGTTGGTCAGGCCACTGGCCTTCAGGCCGGTCAGGCCCAGGGCCATGGCCCCGAGCACGACGGCCGTGGCCACCCAGACGACCCGCGGCCGCACGGCGATGCGCCGGCCCACGCGTGCCCATATGCCGCGCGAGGTCGGCTCGGCCGAGCCGTATCCGGGCCGGGCGGGCCAGAAGACCCACCGGCCGCAGATCACCAGCAGGGCCGGCAGCAGCGTCATCATCGCGAGCAGGGCGACGGCCACGCCGATCGCCAGCACCGGGCCCAGGCCCTTGGTCGAGTTCAGTTCCGCGATCACCAGGGCCAGCAGGCTGACGATGACCGTCCCGCCGCTGGCGATCACCGCCGGGCCGGCCCGCCGCAGCGCCACCGCCATCGCCGCGTGCCGGTCCTCGTGCCGCCGCAACTCCTCGCGGTAGCGCGCGGTCAGCAGCAGCGCGTAGTCCGTCCCGGCGCCGAAGACCAGCACGTCCAGGATGCCCGCGCTCTGCGCGTTCACGGTCAGGCCGGCATGCGCGGCCAGCAGGTAGATCAGTGCCTGGGCGCTGGTCAGCGCGACGGCCGCCGAGATCACCGGCAGCAGCCAGAGCACCGGACTTCGGTAGGTGATCAGCAGCAGCACGATGACGATGGCCAGGGTCGCGAACAGCAGCGTGCCGTTGATTCCCTTGAAGGACTTGGCGGAGTCCGCCGCCGTGCCCAGCGGGCCCGCGATGTGGACGACCAGCCCCTGGCTGTTCGCCTGGGCGACGGCGCGGATGGAGTCGGCCGCCGCGCCGGCGCCGTTCCAGCCGTTCTTGCCGAGGTTGACCGGGACGACCGTCTCGATCGCCTGGCTGTCCCTGGCGAAGAACGGGCCGGAGACCTGGCCGCGGACCACACCGGAGATGGTCGTGAACTTCGCCGCGTCAGAGGCGGCCTTCGCCCGGTCGGCAGCGGTCAGGCCAGACGGCCGGTCGTACACCACCACGGCGGAGTACACGTTGGGCGACTCGAACCGCGACTGCAGGGCCAGGACCTTTGTGGACTGCGCCTGCGGGGGCAGCCATGACTGCGCGTCGTTCTTCTCAGCGCCCGTCAGCTTGCCGGCCAGCGAGCCGGCCACGGCAAGAATCACAATCCACAGGGCCAGGACAACCCATTTACCCCGGCGCCCGCTCGGAAAGCTGACGATCGCGCGGGCGTTACTCATCTCAATCCTCCTAGGCTTGGCAGTTCTCTGCCCACGCGTCGAACGCCGCGACTTCAGATCGACACCGGGCCGAACAAAATTCGGGACCTTACGGCAGGCAACGCCCGTCGGCGGGCCATGGGCAAGGCGCGTCGTTGAGACGCACCCCGCCCGGGAAACTCATCGGTCCGCCGCCGGACGGATCCTGCCGGGGCAACACGATATATCTCGTCAGCTTCGTCCGCAACGAAATATCGTGGCAACGCGAAGCGCTACCGGGTAGCGGCGCGCGCCGATTTCTTGAACGCCTCGGCCAGCGCCTCCAGGGCGGGCAGAGCTGCGCTCAGCGCTTGTTCCTGCTGGCCGGAGAGCTGGCTGACGCACTCGGAGACGACAGCCGCGCGCTGAGCCTTGACTCGCCGGTCGACCTGCCGACCCGCGGGCGTGGACATGACCGAGGCGCTGCGCAGGTCCGCGGGGTCGGGGATCCGCCGGATCAGCTCCAGTTCCTGCAGCCTCCCGACCACGCGCGACAGCATCGTCGGGTTCAGACCTTCGAGACCGGCCAGCTCACCCAGGCTCAGCGGCCCGCGGAACACCACGAGCCCGAGCACCGAGGCCTGCGACGGTGTCAGCCCTTCGCTCGTTGACGAGGCGTTGAGCTGCCGGGCGAGCCGGGTGATGACCCCGCGCAGCCGGGTCACCCCATCAGCGTCCATTCTGGGTGCTCCTCCACCAGTCACTCGGCGCCGGGCTCCCTGCGGCGAATACTAGTTGCTTGCTGGCAAGCAGTGTAGCGTTCAGGCCATATGGCGACGGACCAGCAGGTTACCGGAACCCCCCACGAGAGGGAGTTCGCCGCAGGCGAGGCACTCCCGGGCCGGTATGTCGTCTTCGCGATCGTGTCCCTGGCCCTGCTGATGGCGTCGGTCGATCAGACCATTGTCGCGACGGCGCTGCCATCCCTCCAGCACGACCTGCATGCCCAGGTCAACTGGAGCAGCTGGACCATCACCATCTACGCGCTCGGCCAGATCCTGGTCATGCCGCTGGCCGGGAAGCTCGGCGACCAGTACGGGCGCAAGAAGATCTTCCTGGGCGCGGCCGTCCTGTTCACCACGGCCTCGCTGTGCTGCGGTTTCGCCGGCAACATCTACCTGCTGATCGTCCTGCGCGCCCTCCAGGCCACCGGCGGGGGCGCGTTCATGCCCACGGCCACCGGGATCGTCTCGCAGCAGTTCGGCCCGGAACGGGACCGGGCGGTCGGCCTGTTCTCCAGCGTGTTCCCGCTCGGCGGGATCATCGGCCCGGTGCTGGGCGGGATCTTCGTGACGTACTGGTCATGGCGGGGCATCTTCCTGGTCAACGTCCCGCTCGGGATCATCCTGGTCACCTCGGGGGCACGGTTCATCCCGGCCAGCACCTGGCGCCGGGACCAGCGCCTCGACGTCCGCGGTATCGCGTTGCTCGGCGCCACGCTGCTGGCCGCCATGTTCGGGGTGGCCATCCTCGGCGACGGCCGTTCCCCGGGAGATCCCGTCTTCCTGACCCTGGAGTCCCTCGCCGTCGCCGCCGCGATCGCGTTCGCCCGGCATACCGCGCGGTCGCCGTCGCCGTTCATCTCCGCCAGGTACCTGGTCGGCCAGGGGTTCGGCGTCATGAACTTCATCAACTTCCTCTTCGGCTGCGCCGTCCTCGGGTTCGCCGCCCTGGTCCCGCTCTACGCCCAGCAGCGTTACGGCCTGCCGGCGCTCGCCGCGGGAACGCTGCTGAGCGCGCGCGGGGCCGGCGCGATCGGCGCCGCGGTACTGGCCGTCGCGCTGCTGCGCCGCACCGGCTACCGGTGGCCGATGCTGGCCGGGTTCTCGCTGACGGCCGCGGGCCTGATCGGCATGGCCGTCAGCCCGCACGGCCTGTCGGCCTACGCCTGGCTCGCGGTGGCCGCGGGGCTCACCGGCGTCGGGATGGGCATCTCGACGCCCGCCTCCAACAACGCCACGCTCCAGCTAGCGCCCGATCAGGCCGCGGCGGTCGCCGGCCTGCGCGGCATGTTCCGCCAGTCTGGCGCGATCACAGCCGTGTCCCTGACCGCCGCCGTCCTCGCCCGCAGCGCCCATCCGAGCATCGCGCAGGCCCACATATTCGTCATCTTCGCGATAATCATGCTCGGCGTGCTCCCGCTGATCCTGCTGGTCCCCGACCACCGCGGCCGGTGGTGACCGGCTCGACACCAGCTCCGCTGGCGGGTCTGGTCAGCCGCTGACCCGCTCGACCAGGGCACTCAGGACCCTCCAGCACTTGTTGTCGTCGGCGGTTCCGGTGTGCGGGCGGCGGAGCCGGCTGAGGTCCATGGCGATGTCGGTGATGTCCCAGCGCAGGCGGTAAAGGTCCAGAACGGACGGCTGCGGGGTTACTCCCGTCGCGTCGGCGTAGGCGGCGATGATGGTGCCGTCGCCGGGATCGAGGCTCCACAGGTCGCGTTCGGGCGGGGCGGCCAGGGCGGTGTCCCAGTCGACGAGCCGCCAGCCGTCGGCCGTCAGCATGGTGTTGCCGGGGTGGATCTCGCCGTGGGTGAGAACCGCCCGCTCCGGCCGGGCGCGGGCCTGTGTCACGAGGTCGTCGTAGCGGGCGAGCAGCCGCCGGACCGGCGGCGCGTGCTGCCGGACCAGCAGCGCCGCGGGACGCGCGTAGGGTCCGCAGTCGGCGGCCCGGCCCCGGCCCCGGCCCCGGGGTCGCACGTCGACTCCAGCCCGTCTCGGTGCGGGACGGCGAAGTCGTCAGCTCGGGCGTGCCGCCTGGCCGCGGCCGGGGCCGTGTGCACGGCGGCCACGAGATCGAGCACGCCGAGCCGGTGCCCGGGCGAGAACTCGCCCCACTCGAAACTCTGCCCGTCGACGAACGGGCACACGGCGACGGCGAACCGGTCGCCCACCCGGATCATCGGCTCGCCGTCCCCGGCGGTCACCGGCGCCACCACGAACGCGGCGCCGGCGTCGCGCAGGTCCCGGGCGGCGGCCAGCGACGCGCGCAGACGCCTGAACGCTTCCGCCAGCGGCTCGCCGTCGTATACCTGCCGCTTGTCCAGTTCGTCGGCGGTGACGAACCACCGCGACCCGGCCGCGTCGGCGACCTCCCAGTGGTGGCTGCCCCGGCCGACGGGCCGGTACCGGATCGACGCGGCGGTCAGGTGCCACGACCGTTCGAGCGCCGACACCAGCAGCGCGTCGTTCAGGCCATCGGGCGGGGTCAGCATCCCGGCCACGGTAAGCGGCGGCCCGGCGGCCCGGCCACCGAATAACGCCTCATTGACCCGAGCAGGCGGTTCACCAGATCGACGCTACCGGGGCCGGTGGGCTAAGTCTCTGCGCCCTGACTTGCTGTCGCCGCGGGTCAGGCCCCGGAGCATCGCCCGGGTCTCCGGGTCGACCGAGTAGATCACGGTGCCGATCATCCCGCGTGTCAGCAGCACCTTGTAGACATTGCGGACCAGCCGATCGAATTGCCGATCGGAGACCTTGGTCAGGTTTCGGAAGTTAGGGTCACGGCTCGCGTCGCGAACCGCGACCCAGTGATCGTCGCGCCAGACGAAGTCGGGACCGATGATCACGCCATTCCAGTCGTACTCGAACCCCTGGGCCGTGTAAACGCAGCCCACCTGACCGAACCCCGCCGGATCCGTCGCCCACAGGGGCGATGGCGGTGCTCCGCCGATGGCCCGCTCCCCCCGCAAGTTCCACGGCCTGGACCAGTCGCCGATCACCACGTCCGGCACGAGCGACCCATCAGCACGCGGATCGCTCCACGGCCAGCAGTAGCCCGCTGCCATGCGAGCCCCGTAGCCGGCATCCAGACGCCGCTGAAGTGTCTGTTCCAGTTCATAGGGAGTATCGGCGATCTGAACTTCGAATGCCGGATCGCAGCACCACCTAATGGGACCGCCGGGATCGAGGCCTAGGAGCCGGTCAACCCACTCCAGGTAATCCGCGCTGCCGCCACAGCGAAAGTACGTGTCGAGAGAAATCCTATGGACCCTGATTCCCCGTTCCTCGGCATGCACCTCAATGTCGCGTACCGTGCCGAGTTCGCCGGGCTTAACCACCTGGTTCTCGTCCAGCAGGAACACCGGCACCCGGGCGGCTGCCATGAGCTCGTCAATCTGCGGCCGACCGCTGCGGAACCTAGCCGCGGTAAACCGGTCGGCGGAGGTTTCCCTGATCCGGTGCGCTTCGTCGCAGATAAGCACATCGATACCGTTGCGGTCGGCGTCGATGAACTGGTTGAAGTACTTGAACAGGCTCTGGACACGGCGGGAGCCTTGGCCAGCGACCTTACGCAGAGTCTGGGTAAATGACCGGGATCCGGTAGCGTGCAGGACGCTCCACCCCCGGCGGGCCAGTTCACCGAGGAGCGACAAGGCGATCACGCTCTTGCCGGTACCGGGCCCGCCGCTGACAACGATGACGGTCTTGGAATCGCCTGCCCGGGCCAACTCGACGGCATGTATGACCAGATTGAACGCCAACTTCTGCTCGTCCAGCAGGACAAATTGCTCCCGCTCGCGGATCTCAGCTGCAGCCACGGTCAGTAGCTGCGTGCTCGGGGAGATTCGAGATCCGAGCAGCATGTCGGCGTACGGAGCTCCCCTGACCTGCGGCGCGAGACGAGACCGCAGGTAGTCCGTGAACTCGCCGCGGCGCTCGCCGGTGAACATGCGAGCATGGCCGGATTCGGCAAGACGCCGTAGTGGGGCGACATCCCGCTCGGTCGCGTTGTGCAGGTACGCCACGCCGGACAGCGCATCGGGCTGGTCCCGCAGGGCTGTCACGTAGTCGGCCAGGTAGTCGCAGTAGCCGCGAACCTGCTCCAGCGGATGGGGTTGCGGGCTTCGCCCGTAGCCAGCCACCACGACCGTGGTCGGATCGTTCTCAAAGAGGTCCGCGCCACCCCATTGCTTTAGCTCGACCACTACGTACGAAGGCGCACCCGTGCGCGGGTGCTGGCCGGCCAGGATCGCATCGGCCCGCTTGCTGGTGAGCGGAAGCCGGTACTCGACGAGGACCTCCACGTCGCCCAGCCCGGCCTGGACCAGGTCCTGTGCGAGCAACGGAAGGCTCCGCCGCCACGACCTGACCTCACCCGGCGACGGCCGCTGACCATGCTTGATAAGCATCTGCTGCAGCATCGCCTCGG
This sequence comes from uncultured Actinomycetota bacterium, assembly GCA_963842355.1. GTDB lineage: Bacteria > Actinomycetota > Actinomycetes > Streptosporangiales > Streptosporangiaceae > JASHPR01. The sequence continues at coordinate 205,419 of CAWJGC010000003.1, forward strand.
CCACGCTGCCGCTGGGCGCAATCCCAGCCAGGCCGGCGGCCGAATGCCGGAGCAGCATCGAACAAGCCCCCACGCAGCACGAATGGATCGCGCGGGTGGGGGCATGTCCGGGTCACCGCCTTCTGGATGCGGGACGCGAAAGCCCGTCGGGCCGCAGTGCTACTGAGAATAGCGGCCGCGCGGCCGATTCCGGGTCGACGTGGGATGCCTCAAGGGTGGCCTACCTCGAGGTTCTCCGCGACGCACCAGGCAGTCGATCGACCCTTCCGAACGGCTTCCGCCGAGACTGGCCGTACGCCTACAGCGCCGGTCATGTAGCCGGTTCCCGTAGTCGGGCGAAGCCCGCGAAGCCGCCTATGCCTCGTCTTCAGCGATGAATGCGGAGTTGCTGTACATGGGTGTACACCAAACTCACTTTCATGCGGCCGGGGATGCCCGGGGATGCCGGAGCGGCGGCCCGACGGCCGGGACGAAGGCCCCGAAACGGGGCAAAAGTGCACTGCGGTGGCCGGCGGCTGGCCTGGAGCCTGCGCCCCGGGGGGCCAGCGGCCGTCGCTGCCTGACTGTCAGCGACGGCCAGGGGCCAGCCGCGTTGTTGACTGGCTGTCAGCGACGGCGAGCCGTTCCGGCGCTGCGGCGAACGGCTAGAGCGCCGGTCAAGTAGCGGGCCTGGATTCGGGCGTGGCGGCGGCGGACTGTGGGTGTGTGTGCTAGTTCCTGTTCGTAGCGGGTGGTGATGTCCTGGCTATGAGCAGGGAGGTTGCTGATGCGTCCGGTTGTCTGGCGTCCGCCGGTCGAGCCGTCGCCGGCGGAGCAGGCGGTGATCAGGGCGGTGCGGCGGGCGCGGTTGTTTGTGTTCTTGCGCGAGCACCGGCATGAGCTGTTCGACGAGGAGTTCCAGGCCAGGCTGGCAGCGACGTACGTGGACAGCCCGAAGGGGCATCCGCCGGTGCCGCCGGCGAGGCTGGCGCTGGCCACGATCTTGCAGGCGTATACCGGAGTGTCCGATGACGAGGTGATCGAGGCGACGGTGATGGACCGGCGCTGGCAGCTGGCGCTGGATTGCCTGGATGCCGGTCACGCGCCGTTTTCGAAGGGCACGCTGGTGGGGTTCCGCAAGCGGCTGATCAGGCAGAACCTGGACCGGGCGCTGGTGGACCGCACCGTGGAGCTGGCCAGGACGACAGGGGGGTTCGGGGCGCGGGCGCTGCGGGCGGCGCTGGATTCCTCCCCGTTGTGGGGGGCGGGCCGGGTGGAGGACACGATCAACTTGATGGGACACGCCCTGCGCAGGGCCCTGGGCGTGATCGCGGTCTCGCAGGGGCGGGGGCAGGCCGCGGGGATGGCCGTCGTGGCGGCGCAGGCGGGAGTGCCGGCCCTGGCCGCCTCCAGCCTGAAGGCCGCCCTGGATGCGGACTGGGACAACGGCGCCGCCCGGGATGCGGCGCTGGCCCGCGTGCTGGGCTTCCTCGATCAGGTCGAGGCCTTCGTCGCCGGCTATGCCGGGGAGCAGACCGCGGCCGCGGCGGTCGCCGTGGCCCGCCAGGTCCGCGACCAGGACGTCGACCTGGCTGGCGTGGCACCGGTCCTGCGCCGCGGCGTGGCCACAGACCGGCGGATCAGCGTGGAAGACGCCGACATGCGCCACGGGCGCAAAAGCAGGTCGGTGCTGTTCAACGGGTACAAGCGGCACGTGCTGCGTGACCTGGACACCGGCCTGATCCCGGCCGTGGGCATCACTGCTGCCAACGCCCCGGAGGCCAGCGTCACCGATTCCATCGCCGCTGATCTAGACGCTGCCGGGCACCGCCTGGCCGAGCTGCACATCGACCGGGCCTACCTGTCCTCGGACCTGGTCCGCGACCGCGGGCCGGACCTGGCGATCTACTGCAAGGCCTGGCGGGTCCGCAACGTCTCCGGCCGCTACGCCAAGGACCAGTTCACCCTCGACTTCGGCTCCGGGCAGCTGACCTGCCCCGCCGGGGTGGCCATGCCGTTCACGCCCGGCAAGACGGTGCGCTTCCCGAAAGCCACCTGCGCGACCTGCCCGCTGCGGGACCGCTGCACCGCAAGCCCGGCCGGGCGCAGCATCGCGATCCACCCCGACGAGGCGCTGCTGGCCGAGCTGCGCCAGCGCCAGGCCACCCCCGGCGGGCGGGCGAAACTACGCGAGCGGGTCCAGGTCGAGCACGCCCTGGCCCACGTCGGCCACTGGCAAGGCCGCCGCGCCCGCTACATCGGCACCCGCAAGAACCTCTTCGACCTGCGCCGCGTCGCCGTGGTCCACAACCTGCACGTCATCGCCCGCCAGCAAACCGCCGGAAGCGAGGGCTACGAGCTGGCCGCCTGACGACTACTTGACCGGCGCTCTAGGACGTCCGGCAATACCCGGCAAGGACGGAATGCCCGGCAAGCCGCTCAGCCGGTGGTGGGGGTCAGGTCAAGCTGGTGCCCCCGCCCCGAAAGGCCTGGCGGGCTACTGCGGCATCGGCCGCAAGCGCTGAGGACCTGCCCCGCGCCAGCTCCGGTTCCGCCGTCCGGCATGCGCATAATGGCGGAAGTCAGAGGAGGTCGCCATGCCACCCGCCGCCGTGCCGCCCCCCGGCGGACCGCCCGTCACGGGCGACGAGGTGACGGCGCGCGCGCCGCTGACCGGCACGGTCATCAGCATCGCCGTCGGCCCCGGCGACCCGGTCAGGCCGGGCGAAGAGCTCCTGGTCCTCGAGTCCATGAAGATGGAGCACGCCGTAGTCTCCGACGATGCCGGAAAGATCCAGAACGTAACGGTGCGGGTCGGCGAGACGGTCACGGCCGGAACGCCGCTCGTGGTCATCGAACCCAGCGAGCACGACGGCCCCGGCGGCCGCCAGCTTGCCGAGGCCGACCTCGGCGAGATCCGCCCCGACCTCGGTGAGGCGATCCAGCGCCATCACATCGGCTCCGACGAATACCGCCGGGTCGCGACCGAGCGGCGCCACGCGGAAGGGCGCCGGACCGCCCGCGAGAACATCTGCGACCTGGTCGACGACGGCAGCTTCGTCGAGTACGGCGCGCTGGCCATCGCCGCCCAGCGCCGGCGCCGCTCGCTGGACGACCTGATCGAGCGGACGCCGGCCGACGGGCTGGTGGCGGGCACGGCGACCGTCGGCGGCACGCCGGTCGCGGTGATGTCCTACGACTACACGGTGCTGGCCGGCACGCAGGGCATCCAGAACCACCGCAAGACCGACCGCCTTCTGGAGCTCGCCCGGCGCGAGCGCCTCGCGGTCGTGATCTTCGCCGAGGGCGGGGGCGGCCGCCCGGGCGACACCGACACCTCCGGGGTCGCGCACCTGGACGTGACCACGTTCCGGCTGCTCGCCGGGCTGAACGGGCACGTGCCGCTGGTGGCGATCGTGTCCGGCTACTGCTTCGCGGGCAACGCCGCGCTGGCCGGCGCGTGCGACGTGATCATCGCAACCGAGGGCAGCAGCCTCGGCATGGGCGGGCCGGCCATGATCGAGGGCGGCGGGCTCGGCACGGTCGCGGCCGGCGACGTCGGGCCGATGTCCGTGCAGGTACCCAACGGCGTGGTCGACGTGCTCGCCCGCGACGACGCCGCCGCGGCCGCGGCCGCGCGGCAGTACCTGCGCTACTTCGCGGGCCCGGACGACCAGGCCGCCGAACACGCCGACCAGCGCGTGCTGCGCCACCTGGTGCCCGAGAACCGGGTCCGCGCCTACGACATCCGCCCGGTCATCGAGGCGGTCTTCGACCCGGGCACCGTGCTCGAGCTGCGCCCGGAGTTCGGCGTCGGCATCATCACCGCGCTGGCCATGCTGGGCGGCCGCCCGGTCGGGGTGATCGCGAACAACCCGCGCCATCTTGGCGGGGCCATCGACGGCGAGGCAGCGGACAAGGCGACCCGGTTCCTGGAACTGTGCGAGTCCCACCGGATAGCGATCGTGTCCCTGCTGGACACGCCGGGGTTCATGGTGGGCCCGCAAGCCGAGAAGACGGCGACGGTGCGCCGGTTCGGCGCGATGTTCGTGGCCGGCGCCCGGCTGACCGTACCGGTCTGCGCCGTCGTCCTGCGCAAGTCCTACGGCCTCGGCGCGATGGCCATGGCCGGCGGTGACCTGAAGGCGCCGCTGCTGTGCGTGGCCTGGCCGACCGGGGAGTTCGGTGGGATGGGCCTGGAGGGAGCGGTGCGGCTGGGCTACCGCAGGGAACTGGACGCGATCGCCGACCCGGCCGAGCGCCAGCAGCGCTACGAGCAGCTCGTGGCCGCGTACTACGAACGGGGCAAGGCGCTGAGCACCGCGGCAGCGTTCGAGATCGACGACGTGATCGACCCGGCCGACACGCGTCCCGTCCTGATCGCCTCCCTGGCCCGGGCCAGGCGCCAGCCGCCTCATCCGGCCAGGATGGAGCGGCTTACCGGCCGTGGTAAACCGGCGTGCGCTGCTCGGTGAGCGCGCGCACGGCCTCGCCGAAGTCCTGCGTCGTCATCAGGCGCGCCAGCTCGGGCCGCAGGGCCGGGAAGGCCGCCGCCTCACCCTCCTGTTCGTAACGGTGCACGGCCGTGATGGTCGCGCGTATCCCGAGCGGCGCCGCCGTGGCGATCTTGCGCGCGAGCTCCAGCGCGCGTTCCAGCTGCTGCCCGGGCGGGGTAACGGCTTGGACCAGTCCGTAGCGCTGGGCTTCCTGTGCGCTCCAGGCCTCGCCGGTCAGCATGAGCCGCATGGCATTGCCGTGACCGATCTCGCGCACCAGCCGCACGGTGGCGCCGCCGCCGGGGTATAGCCCCAGCAGCGCCTCGTCCTGCGCGAAGACCGTGTCGCTGGCCGCCACGCGCACGTCTGCCGCCAGGAAGAGCTCGTGACCGACGCGCTTGGTCTGGCCCTGAACGGCGACGACCAGCGGCTTGGTGCGGCGCGGCGGCGTCATGTCCAGCGGGTCCAGGATGTCGGTCCGCGGCGTGGCCGCGGGAAAGGTGCCTGCCTGTGCCGCCGCCCCGTAGGCCGCGAGGTCCAGCGCCGGGACGAAGTCGGGACCGGTGGCGTACAGCACCCCCACCCGGAGCTCGTCGTCGTGCTCCAGCTGGTACAGCGCCTGCCCGAGCGCGACGTAGGTCGGCGGGTCGAGGCGGTTGTTCGCCTCCGGGCGGTTGATGCCGATGAGCAGGATGCCGCCGTCGCGGCGCTCCACCAGGACTGTCGATTCCATGTGCACGTACCTCCTACCCTGATGACAAATGAGGCGGGGCCGAATCGACAGTCCGGAGGTGTCGATCCCGGCCTTTCCCGTTTGTCGGCGTAGCAGGAGGTCAAACGAATGAAGTACATCCTGCTCTTTTGCGGCACCCGCGACAGCGCCGGGCCCGCGAGCTCGCCGGAGGACGTCCAGCGCACCTACGCCGACGTCGGCGACTGGCTCACCCGCAACAGCTCCAGGATCGGCTCGATCCACCAGCTGCAGCCGCCCGACACCGCCACCACGGTCCTGCTGCAGGGCCAGCGCCGGCCCGTCGTCAAGGACGGCCCGTTCCTGGAGGGCAAGGAGCTGGTCGGAGGCTATTGCGAGATCGACGTGGCCGACCTCGACGAGGCGCTGGAGCTGGCGAAGACCTGGCCGGGCCGGACCCAGGCGGTCGAGATCAGGCCGGTCGTCCCGCACGACCTGCCGACCCAGCTGGACCGGCCGTGACCGAGGCCGGCGAGGCCGGGCCGGGCCCGGAGGCGGCCCGGACCACGGCCTCGTCCGCGCAAGCGCACGCGGCCGTGACCGCGGCCTTCCGCGCGGAGGCCGGCCACCTGACCGCCTCGCTGGTGCGCAGCCTGGGCGACTTCGACCTGGCGGAGGAGAGTCTCCAGGAGGCGGTCGTCCAGGCCCTCGAGCACTGGCCCCGGGAGGGGATCCCCAGCCGGCCTGGCGCCTGGCTGCTGACCGTGGCCCGGCGCCGGGCGCTGAACCAGCTGAGCCGCGACGCCCGCTACGCTGCCAAGCTCGCCCAACTGGTGCGCGAGCCGGCCCCGAGCCGGCTCCCGAGCCCGACAATCGCCTGCAGCTGGTCTTCACCTGCTGCCACCCGGCGCTGCGCCGCGAGTGGCAGGTGGCGCTCACACTGCGTGCTGTGTTCGGATTCACGACCGCCGAGATCGCCCGGGCCTTCGTCGCGTCCGAGGACGCGGTGGCGCAGCGCATCGTGCGTGCCAAGCGCAAGATCGCGAGCGCGGGCATCCCCTACCGCATGCCGGGCCCCGAGGAGCTGCCCGGTCGGCTGCCGGAGGTGCTCGCGGTGCTTTACCTGCTGTTCAACGAGGGCCATCTGACGACCTCGGGCAGCGGCTGGAGGCGCGACCTTTCGCAGGATGCGCTCTGGCTGACCGGCCTGCTGTGCCGCCTGCTGCCGGGGGAGCCCGAAGCCCTGGGCCTGCTGGCGCTCATGCGGCTGCACCTGGCCCGGGCCGAGGCCCGCTTCACCGGCACCGGCGACCTGGTGCGGCTGGCCGACCAGGACCGCTCGCTCTGGGACCACGACGCGATCCAGGAGGCGGTGGCCCTCATCGAGCGGGCGGCGGCCATGCGCCGGCCGGGCCCGTACCAGATCGAGTCGGCGATCGCGGCCTGCCACGCCGAGGCCCCGTCCTTCGAGTCGACGGACTGGGTACAGGTGGTCGCGCTCTACGACCTGCTCCTGGAGATAGAGCCCTCGCCGGTCGTCAGGCTCAACCGTGCCCTCGCGATCTGGCCGGTGGCAGGAGCGCAGGCGGCCTTGCGCGAGCTGGACCGGCTGGCCACCGAACTCGGCGACTACCACATCTACCATGCGGCCCGAGGCGAGCTGCTCTCGGAGACGGGCCGCGACGATCAGGCGCGGGCCGCGCGGCTGAAGGCGCACGACCTGACCCGCAACCAGGCAGAACGGGCGCTCCTGCGCCAGCGGCTCCTGCTCTGACGGCGCCCCCAGGGAAAGGCCGCATGTCCTCCAGCCAGGCCCGGGTGCTCTTGCTGTCGTGGCTGGACAGGTTGCATGCCCAGCGGCTTCGGTAACTTGTGCTCATGAACCAGCCGGCGGATACGAACGCGGCCATCTGGCGGTCCGAGGAGGTCGTCCGGACCTTCGCGGCGCAAGCAGAGAAGCGCGAGCCCAACCGGGCGGCGCAGCGCCAGCTCATGGCCCTGCTGCTCCCCTTCGGCGAGCAGGAGCCGTTCACGTTCCTGGACCTGGGCGCGGGAACCGGGGCCGCGTCGCGCGCGATCCTCGGCCTGCACCCGCGCAGCACGGCCGTTCTCGCTGACTTCTCGGCCGAGATGATGGCTGCGGGCGAGCGTGAGATGCAGCCGTTCGCGGGGCGCTACCGGTACGTCGAGTTCGACATGTCGACCGGCCAGTGGCCCGCGGCGATTCCCGCGGCGCTCGACGCGGTGGTGACCTCGATGTGCGTCCACCACCTGCCCGATGAACGCAAGCAGGGCCTGTTCGCCGAGATCTTCGACCACCTGGTCCCGGGCGGCTGGTACCTCAACTACGACCCGGTGCGCGCTGAGGATCCGCTGGTCGAAGCCGCGTGGCAGCGGGTGAGCGACCTCGAAGACCCTGAGGCCGCGAGCGAGCGGCTGCATCGCACGCATCAGGAGCAGGCCCGCTGGCACAACCACGTCCGCTACATCATCCCGCTCGCCCGGCAGCTGGACTATCTGCGGTCGGCTGGATTCACGGGCATCGACGTCTACTGGAAGCGCCTGGAGAACGTCATCTACGGCGGGTGCCGCCCGGGCTGAAGCGCGGGCGTCGCCGGTCAGGTGCGAGACCGCCACGAAGCTGCCCGGGGCCAGGTCCGCCGCCAGCGCCGCGACGATCGGGCGCCGATTCCGTGACGGGACGACGTCCGCTTCATGATCGGAGAGACTTATGTGCAGATAGCGCACGTAACTCTCCACAATCATTGAGACCGGCCGCGCATGCGCCTCTATCGCATGGCCCGATCAGCAAATCCAAATCCGCGCCAGAGCCAGACTAGACAGCTACTCATCTGGCTTGTGGGGACGCAAGTGCTCGGTGAGGAGCCGGGCGACTGAGGGGCCCCGTGCTCAGCAGATGCTGGCGGACAGGGCCACGGGCCTCCCAGAGGCCCATGCCGCGCCACTGGTCACGGGTCAAGTCCGGATCGTCCATGCGCCCGCGCTTCGCTTGTTCGGGCATCCAGCCAGGCACCTCGGAGCAGGCCTGGACCCACGACGCCGCGAGGCGGGCCTGCGGATGCTAGTCCCGGGACACCAACCCGAACAACCGGGCATCAGGCAGTTGACCGGCTACGGCGTACCCGCCGCCTGAGGCTTTGAGGCGCCGCAGACCGCTGCGGAACGACCTGATCTGCGCGGCGAGTTGCTCGCCGTCAGGTGTGCGCTGGTCGTGATGCACGTGTCGGAGCCAGCCGTGGTGGACCGCATCCCGGATCAGGAAATGCGCGAACCGCCGCAAGGCGGGGGCGAGTTGCGCGATCAGCCCGGACAACAGGGGCCTGTCGGCGTCATGGAACAGCCGCGGCTGCCTTCGCGGCCGGGCACGCCGCCCCAGACTGCAGCGGCAGCCTCATATTCATCGGCGACAGCGGGCTCGAGGCTGACAGCGGAGGCTCAGCGCCGGGCCAGCGCCTGGGAACTACAAGGGCTGCTGGACCCACCTGACGCCTGTCCACCGCAGTTCGCTCGGACGGTCCGCCACCCGCTTGGGCAAGGACGTCAATGTCTGTGTCAACTGGCGGTAGGCCTCCTGCGAGAGATCTCGTGGCATAACGATATCCAGACCTCGATCTCTGTCGGTCAAGATCAGGACTCCCTGCCCACCGTGACGTGACTCGTAAAGTCGGCCTATCCAGCGGCGCAATGCCTTCGCAGCCGCATCCATCCCGTCCGCGGTAGCATCGGCAGCGCGTTCCCCCATTTTCTTCGTAAATGCGGTCAGAAACGTCATCACGGGAATCGCAATCGTAAGCGTCCACGGCAAAGCCTCTATTGCGCCCCGGTCAGTGTGATCGGATCGAACCTGTATGCCCAGATCTAGTTCATCTAGCAGCTCCTGGACGGCCGCGGTCTCCTCCTGTGTCGCGCCCAAGTCCATGCTCGCCCTGTACTTACGCTCACCGAGCACAACAGATCCACCCTTCGGAAGTCATTCGGTTGCGGAGAACAGGCTCTGGCTTCCCATCAGTAGAAACGGACTCTGTATCTCCCGCATATTCTGGCAATGAGCGCGAAGCAACGCGCGCCCAGCATCGAATGCAGTTTCGATCGGCCAATTTGCACCAATGGCCTGGTAGAAGCCCACGCTGAACTCAATAGCCGCTTTATCATCTACTTTGTAGCGCATTCCGACAACATAATCGACGTATTCAGCTAATGCCTCAGCAAGCTTATAAGTATCACACGCGTTTATGAGAACGCATTTAACCATCTCAGCTAGCCTTACAAGACCAACCACCGTGTCCTTGTCGACAAGAAACGAGTTTCCCGCCTCATCTTCAGCATAAAGGCTGCCGTCGACTGCGCCGTGTCCGGCAAAGTGAATAATCTGCGGTGAATGCCGGATGATGTCCTGGCTAATATCTCTGACGCGGACCGCGAAAGACGGCACTAGCTCGAAGCGATCACCGAACTCACTGAGCTTCAGCACATTTGAGATATCTCGAAACTCCTGTCCCAATCGCAGAGACCGCGTATCTGACGGATTAGCAGCTAGATAAAGGATTCTCGCAGGTGGCGTGCGAGACGGATCGCTACCGCGCTGCCTCGATAGCGGTTCCCGGACGCTCAGTGTAATAGTACGCCTATGTCGGAGCTGGAGGCCCTTATCGCACGTGTGGCTTATCATCAGATCAACTGACACCTGAGATACTGCCCTGCGTGCGCGAAGATGGAGGACCAGGATCTTGTGCTCACCGGGTCCAAGCGTTCCAACTCGTTGCGGAATTCCCTTCTCGCGAACATCAAGCGAGCCATAGACCACCACGCCGACGTTCCGGAGCCGAGCCTTTCCTACATTCTCAACATGACAGCGAAAAGCAGTCCACTCATTGTAACGGAGCTCTTTGCGGTCGAATTCGACAAGAAGTCCCGTCTCCGGCGAGCCTCCGCCTTGCGCCGCCGGACCGATGTTCACCTCAATAGCCACAACGGGCACCCTCACAGGGATATCGTGCGGATCTCTGTACGAGAAATTAGCGGTGCCGAGGCGCCAGCGTCCGACGGCGTCAGCGCGAACCTGAAGCCTGTGCGATATGGTCTCTCCAGCACCTATGCGGGGCAGCTGTATCAGTTCATTGCCACGGAGCAACCTTATCTCGGGAGGAAGCGAAAGCTTGAAGACGACATTGCTGCAGACGCCTGGCGCAGTGTTCGTGAACACCACATCAAGATCGGTAGCACGACCCTGAACGAGTTCCGGCGGAGACACAGAAACCTTGATCATTCTTCGCTTCGCTCCATCAGCGCGGCCAGTGTCGGATGATGCAGTCGCCTGCATGGCTTGCAATGAAATGCAGCACGCCCTGCAGCGCCGTATTCCGGACTGAAAGCGCTGTCGACGATCTGCGTGCGATCTCTTTGGCACAGCGGCTTGCCGCAGTGATGACATACAGCGTTGATATGTACTGCGCCGTTGTCAGTCTCCCTGGAGTTACATTCTGCACATTCCCACGCCATTTATATTCCCTGAAAATTAATCATGAACTTCGTCATTGCCAGTCGGCGGTGGCAAGCGCCCTAAGTGTTTCAATGGCGAGTTCATGAAGCTTCTCCCATTCATTGACGATCCGCTTCTCCATCGGAACGCTCGCATACGCGCCCTGTACGGTTATCCTCGTCTTGGTGTTTCCGGTGCTGGCCCGAATTTCGCCCTTGTGCAACTCCTCACCCGTCAGGACAATGTGAAAATCTACCGGATACACCCCGTCGTACCGGCGCCCGGCTATGTCCCAGTAGCGATTAACGACATTTGCACGCGCTCCGCTACGCGGAGGGTTCTCGATTACGCGCTTAACATAATAGCCACGATCGCTCATTGCATTCGTCAGTGCAATTACGGTCTCGTGGTCTGGTATCACACCGGGCAGCTCGTCGGTATCGTCTTTTTCAGTATCTAGCTTCCGGTCCGGCACAACGCGCAAGTCCTGATAACGGACTCCGAATAGACTCAGGGTAAAGTTTGCGGATACTTTTGTCTTTACTTCGTGATTGTGAACGTCGCGACGACGCTCCCCAAGTGGGTGGTAAATATCCACGCCCTCCAACCCGGATAGAGTGTTCTTGAAGCCGACTTCCAGTTCGCCGTGAAGCGTGTCATTGAGCTCAATTTGATTTTCGAACCGGATTCTCAGCGTAAGCCGCCGGCTAGTTTTCTCCTCCTCAGAAATCGAGATCTGAGTCCAACTGATCGTTCGCATTAGCTCATTTCCACTTTCGGGAAGCTCTTCTTTACTAATGAGCGCGCGTCCCCGTTCCAGTGTCTCGACTGGACCCCATGTCAGAGGCACCATTAGCTTCAGCGTCTCGACGCGGTCAATTGCCAGCTGAACATCTTCCGATCCACCGTCCGTCCACTGCAGATCGAGAGCGAGCGAGCGTTGATCGGACTCTGGAACAAGGGTCGGCGTCAGCCATATGGGAATGGACTCAACACGACGGCTTCGGGGCAGGCGGTAACTAGCCCGCACACTCCAGGGCGCGGCAGAGCGGCTGTAAGCGGCGTTGAAGTATGGGAGAGCACTGACTTTTCCGCGCAAGGGAATTGTGGTTCGCTCCGGTGCGAAATCGATCTGGTCCAGACACTGGCTCACATATTCCAAGTTGGCCTGCCCGCGCAGCGCGGCAAAGCCTGCCGAGAACTCGACGTTGCCTTTATCAGCAACTCGGTACTTCTTAAGATAGTTCTTGAGCCTGTCGCGATCTGGTCTGCCCAGAGTCATAGATATCTCTATCTCTCCTTCCACAGGTTCAATCGCCGTGTGATAAACGCCCTCGCGATCGAGCCGCAAGGAGCCATGAAAACATTCGACAACACTAACGGATTCGATCGTCGCGGTGACCGGCAGCTGCGGTGGGGCTTTCAGCGCTGAGGCCACCCGGCGCTTATCGGTGAAGTACATCGCAATGGCCAATCCGCTACCCATCAAGAATAGCGCAAGTCCAAGAAAGAGGTATGCGATCGCGACGACGATACCTGCCAGGGCGATGGCGCTGCCCATAATTACAAATACTTGCACCCGTCCTTTGACTAGGTGCGCACAAGCATCACAATGATGGGGTCCCTTTCTGTCCATTCCAAGGTGTGCGAACTCGTGGCTGAGCGGCCTGCCAGACAGGTCGACTGTAGTGAGGCTGTCGTCCTTACAAGCGGGACGCCCGCAGTGGTGGCATACGCTGAAGATCTTTGGCGAGCCGCACACGTCGCAGCGCGCCCGTGGCGCGAGCGGCTCGAGTTTGGTAGGCATAGAGGGCTCCCTCAAAGATGTTCCACTCAGCGTCTCGCCCGTACACGCTCAAACCGCTCTCGCAACGCTTGCTGCAGCGCGTTCATCTCATGCGTGAGCTCGCAGCTGTCTCGAGGAAGAGTTCCGCGTATGAAGACTCTTAGCTCTCCGCTTTCGAACACGCTCTTATAGGTATGGCCTCCAGGAACCTTATTCGCGCGCTCAGTCTGGTAACGCCGTCGTTCGATAAGCAACCACATGATCATAAAGTCCGGGCCCTCACGCCGCCTCGCCACCAGGAAGAGATCCTGGCGATCGTTGAGCAACGTCTGCGACTCGATTAGGAAGCCCCTATCCTCCAGTGCGGTGACAATGTCCCTGATCCGTGCTTCCTCTGGCACTATCTCGTCGAAGTAGAGATGCTGCCACGGCGAAAATGTTCGCTTTGCAAACGCATCATCAAGTATCAGGTGAATTCTTGTTGATATTTTACATACGAGCTTGGGCGTTGTGATTCGTGATAGTGAGCCAGTCGCTCCGTACAGGCGGCACTCCAAGCCGGACATCAAGTATCCTGGAACTTCTACCTCAACTTGGCCGTCCAAGCTCGGTTGCTGATATAGCTCGCCGGGCTGCTTGATGACGAGAAGTATCTTGGAGTTCCGATATAGCTGTATGTCACTCGTATCGTCAGGGTCATCATCTGCAGACGCGATCGAGAGGTCAGACCATTCGAGGCTTCGGGTTTCGGGATTGTATCTAAGCGGTACATCGTTGCCACTGACAGTAAGGCTTAGTGCATCAAGCGAGGTAATGGTGGGCCAGTCGAGAGACATTTTGGTGATCTTGGGGCGAAGATTATGATCGCGTGATTTACATGGCAGGTGCAGGGAGACCGTCATGAGCAGCCAGAGGTACGGACGGAAGTTTACCTGTTGCGTCATGCTCGGGATGATGTCATTGATCCCGTCATGCCTTTCTTTCGGGAACTCGAGAGGCAGGCTGCCGAGGCTGTCTGGATCTAGCAGTTCAATCTGTACGTCAATTGGATGCAGTCTTGGCCGCTGTGAACTCGGCGCGTAGTCGTAGGCGATGACGCAGGTTTGACGGTCCGAGGTCAGATGATCCATCCTGCTCGTACTTCCGTTTGCGCCCACAGGCACTCGGATAGGGACCGCACCGTAGCGGTCGCTCAGATCCAGCATGGTGTCCAGATCCGTGTTCCCGTAATTCGTTAAGAGCAAATGACCAATGACCGCCTCAGTATCTGGTTTGATGCGTCCGTCTTTCGCGGCGCTTTCAATGTCGGCGCGGGCTTGCCTTGTGAAGTACTTATGTCCGTCGTAAGGAATGTCGAGCTTGATATGCCCCGTCGGCCGGCCGCGAGTTGTTTTTGATGCATTACGGGAGATCTCTTGCTCGTAGGTATAGCACTCCGTCAGTTCTGCATTCTCGACAGCTGCCCGGGCGTAAATCTCGGTCTGCGGATCCTTGGCCGGTGCGAGCATTTGCAGCGTGCCCAGTTGAGCCGCCTCCCTCAGCCTGACAAAGGTCGATTGCCGGCGGCGCTTCTTACGCCGCTTCCGGAGTATGAGGCGATGAAGCCGCGCAAAGACTAGAGATCTGGCGTCTGCCAGATATCTCGGCACCCGCTTGCGAAGGCGGGCGCTTTCCTCCGGTTCTGTCTGTTCCGGCGGAACTGGTGGCTCAGGGTCCGGCCTCCAGGTGCGCCCTCCGATCTTTTCCCAGAAGGAACTCATCATCTTCCCTTAACCTGGCGTCTAACACTGCGGGCAGTAGCCATGGTGGCCTCAGAGAACGGATGCAAGTCATGCACATACGGCCTTCCACGTGATGGCGACCGAAGGCGCGCCCGGGACTGCGGAAGGTCTCGTACGTGCCTCCACGCCCCCGTCACGGATGCTCACCCCCTCAAGTTGTGCCTCTGTCCAGAAAAATACGTCCAGATCAGCCGACCGTGAAGGGCACAAAGTGACACCGGGGGCGCCGGGCCCTGGCTGGAGCTCGGCCCTAGGGCGCCAGGTCGCGGACATAGAGATCCTTAATGGTGGGGTTACAATCGGGTTGTGGGGTCGAGTCCGGTGCTGGCGAGGAGGGCGGGCCGGTACCGCATCTGCTTGTCCGGCGACCCCGTCAGCTGGTGACTTCGTCCGTGCGGTCAAGCTTGTGACCGGCCTGCTGGACCAGGTGGTATCGACGGTCGGCTGACCATGAACCCATCGGGCGCCTCCGCGACGCCCACCGCGCAGACCGCGTCCCAGGCAGTACGGTCGGACAAGTCTGTGCGCAGCACGTCCTCAGAGTCGCCGCCTTCGTCGGCCGTCGGCGACGAGCCAGCCTCGGTCCTAGAAAACATGCGCCGCTTCGCGGCGCTCCCGTGGGACACGGGAATAGGCCCATGCGTAACTGTGGCCGCAGGAGCACCAGTGGGGCCTATTTCCGTGTCAGAGCTGCCACCCTAACTTCCTGGCCCGTAGGCGCACGTCAGGCTTTCAGGCCCATGTCCGGGGTACGCGGTATTTGACGCCTCAAGCAAGGCCTCATCCGTCCGGCGAAGGGACTTGGCCTATTCGTCGTGCCCCGAGGACGAGCGACCCAAGACATGAGCGCGCACGGCTCCTGACCGTTGAGACAAGCGAGCACTTGCATCTTTGGCTCAGCAGATGCTGGCGGACAGGGCCACGGCCCCCCAGAGGCCCATGCCGCGCCACTGGTCACGGGTCAAGTCCGGATCGTCCATGCGCCCGCGCTTCGCTTGTTCGGGCATCCAGCCAGGCACCTCGGAGCAGGCCTGGACCCACGACGCCGCGAGGCGGGCCTGCGGATGCTGGTCCCGGGACACCAACCCGAACAACCGGGCATCAGGCACCGCCGCGCAGGGCGAGGGCGGCGCACCGGTCGGGTATAGCGTTAAGCCAGCTCTGATAAGGGGGCGGCCGTGGAACTGACCGCGGGGAAGGTAGCCGTCGTCACTGGGGCGGCCAGCGGTATCGGCTTAGCGCTGGCCGGGCGCTTCGCCCGCGCCGGGCTCGCCGTGGTTCTGGCCGACGTCGAGCAGACCGCGTTGCGGGCCGCTGCCGAGCAGATCGCGGGCCTGGGCGCCCAGACGCTCGCCGTGCCTACCGATGTGAGCGACGAGGCAGCGGTGCAGGCCCTGGCGGACGCCGCCGTTGACCACTTCGGAGCGGTGCACCTGGTGTGCAACAACGCGGGCGTGGCCACCCATGCCGACCCGTGGTTCGGCCCGATCTCCGCCTGGCGGTGGGTGCTCGGGGTCAACCTGTGGGGAGTGATCCACGGGGTACGGGCCTTCCTGCCGCTGCTGGCCGCGCAGGGTGAAGGCCACATCGTGAACACCGCGAGCGTCCTCGGGCTGATCCCGGGAACCAGTCCCTCCTACGACGCGACCAAGCACGCCGTGGTCGCGCTCTCCGAAGACCTCTACCGGGCGATGAAGGTGGCCGGGCTTCCCGTCGGGGTCAGCGTCTTGTGCCCGGGCTGGGTTCGCACCGGCATCGCCGACGCCGACCGCAACTGGCCGGTCGGCCTGGGCGAGGCTCCTCCGCCGGCGGCCACCGCCGAGGTGACGACGCCGCACGTCCGGCGCGCCATCGACGAAGGGATGGCGCCCGCCGCCGTGGCCGACCTCGTAGCGGACGCCGTCGCCGCCGACCGGTTCTGGGTGTTCACCGACCCCCAGTTCACCGAGGTATTGCTCCGCCGATGGCAGGGCATCGCCGACGGCCACGATCCCCAGACCGACATCGACCTGCCCGGACTGCCGCCAGCCAAGGAACTCGCCGCAGAGATCCAGCGGCTGTTGGCCGGCCTGCGCGGCGGGTCGTAGTGGCGCGGCCAGTTAATAACGCGGTTGGCCCTGAGGGGCCGGGCGCCAGGCCGGGCCGCCAGCATCCCTGATATCATTTGCCCCGTTTCGGAGCCTTCATCCCCGGACATTGGCCCGCCGCCCCGGCCTCCCGGCCGCGTGAATGCGGATCTGGTGTACACCCATTGGGCGGTTCGCGATTTGAGCGGGCCGAGATACTCACATTCCGGGCACTGGGGGCGGTCCGGGGTGGCGGCGGACGCGGGCGGCGTCATGATCGTGGTGGCCCGGTGACGGTGGACGTAGCCAATCGACCACGATCATGAAATCGTCAGCTGCGGACGGTCCGGAACGCCGCTAAGGGCGGGTCTGAAACTGGTAGAGCCGGGCGCCCGCCGGGCACTGGCGTTTCGCCACGCCGGAAGCCGGGTCGTCGGCGGTTCTCGGACAGAAATCGCCTACGCAGAATATTCGCGGTCATCGACGCCGCAGGGCACGAGACGCTGCGCGAGGAACCCGCTGTCGTGGCGGCCCTTGCCGCCGGGGGAACCGGGTTCATAGCCTGGTTATGGCGCGCCGGTAGCGGCTGCGGCGCGGCGGCGGGTGACCGAGGTTCCCGGCGGCGAAAGGATAAGCGCGGTGCGGATGGACCAGCCCCCGGCCGTCGACGGCGTGGCGGACCGGGAGGAGTTACCGGAACGGATCGGCCACCGGGACGAGCTTCGGCAGCGGCTGTCACGGCTTCCGCCTGGGCACCCGTCCTCGCCGGTCGAGGCCGACGGGACACCCAGGCCGCCCGAGCCCGGGCTGCGCTGCCGCGAGTCCCCCGATGCGAGCCCGGCGGGTGACGCGGACTGGCGGCCGCTGACCGATGCCGAGTACGCCGAGCACGTCACCAAAGTCAGGGAACGGCTCGACAAAGCCCGCGCCGACGGCCTCGCCACCGACAGGCAGCACACGATCGATCCGGCACGAGAAGTCTGGTCGGGCGAGCGTGAGGCGCTGCAGGACTCGATCATCGACGACATCTACGCGAGGGCATCCGGGGTGCCCTGCGAACGGCGGGCCATCATGGCAGGAGGGCTTCCCGGCGCCGGGAAGTCCACGATCCTAGAACGCCACGCGGGCATCGAGAAGTCGCAGTACCTCGCCATCAATCCCGACGAGATCAAGGAGGAGATGGCCCGCCGGGACATGATCCCGCCCGTGGACGGGCTCTCTCCGATGGAGGCCAGTGACCTGGTCCACGAGGAGTCCTCTTACGTCGCAAGGCAGCTGGCCCTCCGCGCGCAAGCTGACGGCAAGAACATCATCTGGGACATCACCATGTCATCACGGACCTCTACCGAACGACGTATCGACGAAATGCATTCGTCTGGCTACACACGGATCGAGGGAATCTTCGTTGACATCCCGGTGGAGATCAGCTTGGCGAGAGCCGGTAGCAGGCATCGGGAAGGTCACGACGACTACCGCGCGGGCGAAGGACTGGGCGGCAGGTTCGTTCCGGCCGAGATGATCAGAGCGCAATCCGATCCGGAGTGGGGCAGCCGCAATAGGAAGACGTTCGAGGACGTAAGCCACCATTTTGAAAGCTGGTGCCGCTTCGATAACTCGGGCACCGCCCCCGTCCTGGTTGAGGCCGGTCAGAGAGAAGAGGACCATGATCACCACTGAGGTCACTGAACTGATCGCCGCATTTCGGGACGGCTCACTGAGCCTGGAGGACGTAGCGCAGCGGTTCCGGGAACGCTCTTGGCCACGAACTAGGAAGCCTGAACCAGCGAGTTACCTCGAAATGGCAGCCGCTGCCCAGGAGGATCCCGAGCCCTACGTGCCTGGCTCGTTCGACGAACTCGCAGCGGCCTATCGCCGGGGCGAGCTAACAAGAGCGCAGTACCGGACGTTGGCGGAGGCGGTTGCTGAGTCGCTGCGTGCCGAGGACGAGCGCGAGGATTGACGCTGCCAAAGCCGACAGCCCGATGGTCCGCTGCGGCCGTAATGCCCGCCAAAGCTCCCGTCGTAGCAAACTGCCGCGACTCAGTCGGGTGGTACGGACGTTCCGCCCCAGGTTTCCGGGGCGACGTCGGCGAGCGTTTCCGAGAACGTCCACTGGTGGCCCGCGGGGTCCTCGGCGGTGTACTGGCGCTCACCGTACTCGAAGTCGGTCGGCTCCATGAGGATGCGCGCGCCGTGTTCGCGGGCCCGCGCGCAGTGGGCGCGCGCATCCTCCACCCGCACCATGACCGAATGCGTCACCTCACCCGGGCGCGGCGGACGGCGATCACCCCGGACGTCGCCGACGATCACCGCGCCGTCACCGAACCGCAGCTGCGAGCGGTGGTCCTCCCCGATCCGCACCCGCTCGGCGAACCCGAAGGCCGCCGAGAGCCAGGCGACCGCCTCGCGGACATCGGGGTAGATCAGGACGGGGATAACTGTGGACACCGGGATTGAACGGTTTGGTTTCATGCTTGCTCACTCCGGTCGGGTTCTCCAGTCGTGGCTGCATCCGGGGGCCACTCGATGAGCGGTCTGCCTATCTCCCTGTGATGGCCGAACGGGTCCGCGACCCGTCCCAGCAGCCAGCCGTGTGCCTCGGCGACGGGGTAGATCTCTGTCGCCCCGGCGGCCTTGGCCTGCTCCACGACACCGCGGGGGTCATCGACGACCAGCAGCATGCGCTCGGTCGCCCCGCCCAGCGACTGCGGGCTGAAGTTGTGGTGGTCGGGCGACTCGTCTTCGACCCAGAAGGCCCCGTCTCCCACGGCGAGCTGGGCCACGATCTCTTCGTTGGCGTCGTCCCCGCCGAAGCGAAACAGCTCCGCCGCGCCGAACGCCGCCTTGTAGAACTCGACGGCAGCTAGACCCTGCCTGACCGAGAGCTGGGCCTGGACACCCGGACGCACCCGCTCCCGCTCAGCCACGGGACGCCTCACGGCCCCGTTGTGGCGCGTCAGCGGTCAGCAGGCGGGCGGCGGAGCGAGAGAACCAGCGCTCGTAGTGTTCGATGGTCCAGTTGCGGCGCCGGGTGAACCGGTCGAACACCGCGGGGTCCATGAGCAGCCAGACCGTGTCGACGGCGTCCTCGGTGCGGCAACCCTCGGGGAGCGGGGCCACCCGGCTCACGCCTTCGACGATCCACGACGCGGTCACCGTCCGCTGCGCGACCATCTGCTCGGCTACCTGTTCGAGCTCCCGGTCCTTGGCCGAGCCTTCGAAGACCGCCAGGACCAGGCCTGCCGAACGCGCCTGGGCCGCGGCGACCATATGGGCGACGACCGACAAGAACTCCTCGGCGGTCCCGGCCTGGCGGGCGTCGGCCGCCCAGGCGCGGTCGAGGACCGGCACCGGTTCGTCGTCGCCGGCGATCGCCACGTCGATCGCCGCCTTCAGCAGCCGGGCCTTGGTGCCGAACAGCGCTTCGACCATCGGGACGGACACCTTCGCTTCGGCCGCGACCGCCCGGATGGTGGCGGCCCCGTACCCGCGATCGAGGAACACCGCGGTGGCCGCGTCCAGCACCCGCTGGCGCGTCCGGCGCGCCTGGGCATCGCGAAGGCTCGACCGGTACCGCCGCGGCATCCGCGACTGCGTCGTCACCACGGCCGACAGTATTGACTACGGTGACTCCATAGTCAATGTCACGCTAAGGGCTGCCCGGCTGCCAGGCCACCCGACAGCGGGCTGACGCGCTCGGACCCGCCTGGTGCGGGCCGTTGGTCAGGGAGCCAGGTTGGCCACCAGCTCGGTGACGCGGTCGATTTCGTCCTCGGTGTTGTAGTAGTGCGGCGAGAACCGGATGAGCGGGTGAACGCCGCGGTCTTCGGCGTCGAACGGCGTGTGCCCGGGCACGGTGGTGGTGACGTTGACCCCGGCCTGGCCCAGGGCCTCGGCGGCCTGCTCGGCGGGCAGGCCGTCGATCGTCGCGGTCACTATGGCGCACCGGGTCTGGCCGAGGTCGTGGGTCGTTACCCTGGGCAGGTCGCCGAGCTGGTCACGCAGCCGGGTTCCGAGCGCGGCGGCGCGCTGGCCGATCGCGTCCAGGCCGAGGTCGAGGGCCTGGCGGACGGCCGCGCCCAGGCCCAGGACGTTGACGTAGCTCTGCTCCCAGGTTCCGAACCGGCGGGCGCCGTCGGCCCAGGTGAAGCCTTGGTGCCCGTCCCAGGTCGTGGAGCTGATCTCGGCGACGTACGGGTCCAGCCGGGCCAGCGTGGCGGTGCGCACCCACAAGAACCCGGTTCCCCGCGGCCCGCGCAGGAACTTGCGGCCGGTGCCGGTGAGCAGGTCACAGCCAATCGCGTCCACGTTCACCGGGAACTGGCCAGCCGACTGGGTGGCATCCAGCAAGAACAGCGCGCCGCACCCGCGGGCGACCCGCCCGATCTCGGCGGCAGGCTGGACCAGGCCGCCGCTGGTGGGCACGTGGCTGACCCCGATCAGCCGGGTCCGCTCGTCGGCCATCCGGGCCAGTGCGGCCACGTCCAACTGGCCGCTGGAGTCGTTCGGCACCACCACGACCTCGGCGCCGGTGCGGCGGGCAACCTGCCAGTAGGCCAGCACGTTGCTGCCGTACTCCGCGCGGCCGGTCAGGATCCGATCGCCGGGGCCGAGCGGCACCGAGTAGAACGCCGCGTTCCAGGCGTGCGTGGCGTTGTCGAACAGCGCGATCTCGTCGCTGCGCCCCCCGATCAGCCTGGCGAGTGCGGCATGGGTAGCGGCGATCGCATCCTGCGCCTCGGCCGCAGCCTCATACCCGCCGATTTCGGCCTCCAGGCGCAGATGGGCGGTCATCGCGTCCAGCGTCGGCTGGGCCAGCAGCGCCGCCCCGGCGTTGTTCAGGTGGATGCGGTGAGCACATCCGGGCGTCTGCGCGCGGAGCGTGTCGATGTCCAACCTCACGCGTGCTCCAATTCCAGAACGCCCTTCAGCGGGCTATGCAGCCGGGGTGGCTGGCGGCGCGGTGGTGGCCCAGCGGATGGCGTGCACCAGGGCCTGCCCGGCCGGCCGGACCAAGGCGGCCTCGGTCACCGGCAGGCGGGGCAGCCGCAGCGGCAGGCGGGCCCACCCGGGCAGCAGCGACACCGCCGCCGCGGCCAGAACGCCGTACGGCGGCCGGGCGATCACCGGAAGCGGCGGGTTCAGCAGCAGGAACCGGGCGGCCTCCCGGGCCTGGGCGGTGGCGGCCAGCTCGGGCCGGTACTCGGCGATCCTCTCGGCGAGCTCGGCCTCGGTCCGGGGCGGTTCCGGCACGCCGAGCGCTGCGCCGATGCGGGCCAGATCAGCCACGTAACCGTCCCGTTCAGGCTGGTCAAGAGGACGGGCGCCGAAACGGGAGTGGGCCCGCAGGAAGCTGTCGGCCTCGGCGATGTGCACCCAGGTCAGCAGGCGCGGGTCCGATGCCGCGTACGGCCGCCCGTCGGGCGCGGTCCCGGTGACCCGCGCGTGGATCGCCCGGACCCGGTCGACCGCCTCCTGCGCGTCGCCGGCCCGGCCGAACGTCGTGACGGCCAGGAAGTAGCTGGTCCGCTGCAGCCGCCCCCACGGGTCCCCGCGGTACCCCGAGTGCCCGGCCACCGCCGCCATGGCCAGCGGGTGCAGCGACTGCAGCAGCAGCGCCCGGATCCCGCCGATGAACATCGACGAATCCCCGTGCACGCGGCGGATCGGCCGGTCCTCGGCGAACATTCGCTCGCCCGGCTCGTTGATCAGCTGGCGGCGTTCCGGACCCCGCGGCCCGGCCACCCGCTCGAAGATCGCCGCGCCGATCCGCCCGCGAACCCGATCCACAGTCCCCTGACCTGCCATGTCCTCATTAT
Source organism: uncultured Actinomycetota bacterium (assembly GCA_963842355.1). Classification (GTDB taxonomy): domain Bacteria; phylum Actinomycetota; class Actinomycetes; order Streptosporangiales; family Streptosporangiaceae; genus JASHPR01. The sequence goes on from CAWJGC010000003.1 coordinate 227,537, forward strand.
CCCCTGAGCTCGCGGCCACTCCGGCCCGGTGAACTATTACGTCTATGCAATCGCGTGCTTGCGATCGGTCACCTGTCCCGGTACCGTTCCGGCTGACGGATGCTTCCCATATGATCACGATTTGTCCAGTCCCAGTGGAGCCCGTTCGTGAAGGGAGCCAGGTCAGGTGGGCCAGGGATTCTCTGTGAACGCCAGCGAGCTCAGCGCGGGCAGCCAGGACGTTACGGGACTGCAGGGCCGTTGCCAGAGCATCGCGGGCGACACGGTGGATGCGCTGGCCGGGATGGCGGGCTCGGCGGGTCACGCGGGGCTCGCATCGGCGCTGACCGGAGCTGCCGGTCAGGGGTTCAGGTCATTTGTTGAGATGGGTCTGGTGTACGGGCACGTCAGCGACAGCCTGACCGCCTCGGCCGAGACTTACGCCACCACGGAGCGGGCCCTTGCTGCCAGGGCCGGGGCAATCCTGGGCGAGTTCCGGTGAGCGGCCTGGCCATGCCCGGCGGTGATCCGGGCCTGCTGGAGCAGTTAGCCGCGAGGCTGGAGGCGGCCGCTGCCGGAGTTGCGGGCTTAGGTACCAGCACCCGCCAGGTCACCGGCTTGATCCGCTCGGGCGCGGCCTGGACGGGGGACGCGGCCGATGCCTACACCGCCTTCACCGGCAACTTGAGTCAGGGTGCCGCCGCTGTCGAGGCCCCGTTGTCGCGGATCGCTGCGGCGGTCCGGGACTACGCCGGTTACCTGCGCACGGCGCAGCAGAAAGTGGCGGCTTACGCTTCCGCGGCCGAAACGGCGCAGGTCAGCGGCAACGACAGCGCCTATATGGGCGCTGCAGCTATGGCTGAGCGGGATGCCGCATCTGCTGTCGCCGCTCAGCAGGCGGCCGGGGACCGCGCGGCTGCGGAAGTCAGCGCCGCCGCCGGGGACCTGAGCAACCTGTTCGGCGCGCACGGGCCGGTGCAGAGCTGGCTCGATCGCCAGCCTGTGCCGTGGGATTCCCTCGCCGGCCTCCCCGGGCTCGGTGATCCCGTAGGACCGCAGATCCTCAAAACCCCGGGCGCTGAGTTCGGGCCGGAGATACTGCTCACCCCGCCCGGTGAGTTCGGGCCGGAGATACTGCTCACCCCGCCGGGCGAGCTGGGCCCCTTGGTCTTGAAGGACCCGATCTTCGAGCCCGGGCAGGAGATACTGAAGACCCCGCCCGGCAAGCTGTGGCCGCTGATCAACTACAGCCAGGACGGAACCGGGGGGACATCTAGAGCCGAGCTCCCTGCCGACGTCACCGGCTACACCCAGCACGGTCTCCAACAGGCTCTTGGCCGTGATGGAGGAGTCGGGGTTTCCGAGGCGGCGATCAATGACGCCGTGCAGAACCCGATCCAGGTTAGCGAGCAGAAGGGTGGCAAGTTCAAGTTTGTCGGGACCAATGCAATAGTAATCCTGAACTCGAACGGCAAGGTCGTGACAACCTGGGCCAGGAACCGCTCAGCTTGGAGAGCCGGACAGTGATGAACGTGGTCTCAACTCTTCCAGACGACATGCAACCGCTGTTCGTCGAGATCATCAGCGCATACGACCCGACTCTGATGTCGTCGCTGCTAGAACATCGAGAGCCAACCTTGGCCGAGCGAATAGCAGTAGAGGAGATCCTGTCCGGCGAGTTTGTTCGCTGGCTTCAGCCAGACGACGAGCCAACGGACAGAGGCAGGAAGATCGATAACCTGCTTGGAGCATTTCTTATGAGGTGGCCAATAGAGATCAAGGATCCTACGCCGCCTCCCGACAGTAATGGCTGATGGCCACGTGCCCGCAAGCTCGGGAAAGGTTTCAGCAGAACCGAAGTCCGACGGCGTGCTGGTGAAGGACGCTGTTGCCAGATCTCTTGCGACCCACGGTAGGAGGAGTGCACGATCTGCACCGCCGTCGCTCGCGACGCCGTCTGACCGTGCCCACAGTCAGGGACACCACCTCACCTTGGGCCGCCTGCGCTGGTGCCGCGAGATGGTTGCGGAGGTCGGCGCCCACGAGCCGGCCATGCATTCCCCCCACGCCGGCGGACTCCGCGCGCTGACCGGCTCGTTCCTGGTCCGGCTGCGGCCGTGCTCCCGTACATACCGGGTTGCGGGCCGCGGGGCCGGCTAACGCCGGGGTTGGAGGAAAACCTGGTTCGCGGGGCTGACGACACCGGCCCGGGCACTGGCGACCATGGAACGCAGGCCAGGACGATTTCGTGGAGGGACAGGCAGTGACACCCAAGCGAGCAGCATCGTCGGTGGTCGTCATGATCGCCGCGGTCGGCCTGGCCGCCTGCAGCGCAGCGGGTGCCCCCGCGCGGAGCACGAGCGCGGCGGCGCGCCGGCCGGGCTCGGCCGGGCCCATGGTCTACACCTTCGGCGTGGTCGGCAGCCTGGGAGCGATCACCGCGCTGCAGCACGACACGCCGACGCCGGTGACCGGCATCGAAGGCAGGGTCGTCCAGATCGCCTCGTCCAACTCCGACGGCTACGCGCTGACCTCGGCCGGCACCGTGTGGGCCTGGGGCGCCGGCGCCAACGGCGAGCTCGGCAACGGAACGACGCCCGAGGATGTGACCACCGCGGCGAGGGTCGACTTCCCGGCCGGGGTGAAGATCACATCCCTGCCGAACCCGATGCCGTTCGACGCCGGCCTGGCCATCGACTCCCATGGCAACGTATGGGGATGGGGCTTCGATCTCGGGCATGAGCTGTGCCTGCCGGCGCTGGAGCCCCTGCGGCCCATGAAGCTCCCGCTGACCGACGTGACCCTGGCGACCGGGGCGCGCGAGCACGCGCTGTACTACTCCAACGGCAGGGTCTATGCCTGCGGCGATGGCACTGACGGCGCGCTCGGCGACGGCTCCACGGCCACCACGGCCAGTCCGGTCGCCGTCACCGGGCTGCCAGCAGGGGAGAGGGTCACGGCGCTGACCTCCTCCTGGAACGGTTCGGGCGCCCTGATGAGCAACGGCTCCTACTACGACTGGGGCTATAACGCGCAGGGACAGCTCGGCGACGGGAGCACGGCCGACAGCTCGGTCCCGGTCCGGGTCTCCCTCCCCGGCGCGGTCGCCCAGGTATCGCAGGGAGGCAGCGGCAAGAAGAACGGCCAGACGCTCGCGATCTTGAGCAACGGCGCGGTGTGGGCCTGGGGCGCCGGCGCGTCGGGCCAGCTAGGCAACGGCGGCACCGAGAACTCGCCGGTCCCGATCCATATCACCTTCCCCTCCAGCATAAGCGTCGCCCGGGTGGACAGCGGCGGGTATGCCTGCTACGCCATCGACACGGCCGGCAGACTGTGGGCCTGGGGCAGCAACGATTACGGACAGCTCGGCCTCGGCAACGGCGTCCTGCAGGAGACCACTCCGACTTCCGTGAAGATCGATCTCACCCAGCTATCCTCCACGGCCCGCAACGTCGCCGCTCTCGGCAACCGGTAACACTGTCCCCGCGACCGCCGTTGCCGCCCGCGATAGGACAGCTAGCGGCGCATTGTGGTAAGTGAGGCGCGGCCGGGGCCCGCCCCGCGCTCTGGCCCGGCGGTGCCTATGATCTAGGAGCAAATTCACCGTATTTCGTACGTTTTGGGGAACCTGCCGGTCAGGTGACCGGTTCCTGTAGCCGACGAGGCCAGCGATGCCGGTGATGGATGAAAGATTGCTGCACATGGGTGTACACCACATTCACATTCACGCGGCCGGGATGCCGGGGCGGCGGGCCAGCGGCCGGGACGAAGACCCCAGAATCGGGCAAAAGGGCACCACGGCGGCTGGCTGCCCGGCCTGGCCCCAGCCTTCGGCCAACCGCGTGATCAACTGGCCGACGCCCGGATCATGGACCGGGCCGGCCAGAACGCGGGGCGGGCCCCGGCCTCGCGAGCGCGGAGGAAGGAAGGAGGTGACAAGTGATCAGGCGACAAAGATCTTCTGCCGGTGCCAGTCGAGGTACTTGCGGGAAGGCGACTGGGCGCCGATCGGCAGCAGCAGCGTCTCCCGGAGCGGCGGGCGCCCGTAGTACTGCCTGACGAGCGGGTCGGTCCGAGTGGCTTCGGCCAGCGAGCGGGCGACGTGGATGCGCAATCCGCCGTTCACGGCGAGCATCCCGGTGTCGAAGGCCACGTCGTGGGCCGGACAGGCCGCCAGGCCGTTACGCGGATCCAGCCGCTCGCTGGGCGTGCTGTCCTTCCACGGCTTGATGTGCCCGGCCAGCAGCATCTTCTTCGCTCCGAACGCTGCTGGTCGGAGCCCGCAGAAGACACACCGGCTGCCGCAGTTGGCCAGTACCTGCTGCGCGAACACGTGCTGCCCGACTCTGGTCGCCGCCAGCAGGATCCGCTCGGTCTCCAGCGGAGACCAGGCGCTCTGGCCGGCTTCGCGTTCAATCTGATCCCGCAGGCTCTCCTCCAGCACCGAGAGGTCGAGCTCGTCCTGGCCCAGCAGGGTCAGCTCGCCGCCCTGCTCAAGGCCAAGGAAATCCGGCAGACGGTCCGTCCGGATGCCCTCGCCGCGCGCCGTGAGCAGAAGCAGCCGGTACACGTGCGTGAAGCGGTCCGGATTCTCGCGGAGAATGGCGCCCGCCAGCACGTCCCACCGGCCACCGTGGGACCGCGAGCCGTCCAGGTTGGCCATCTTGGCCAGCACGCTGGATGGCGGCCGGGAGAACAGCCGGGCCAGGGACGGGACCGGCTCCGGTGCCTGATGCGCGGTACTGCCGCCAAAGTGGCGGTGATTGACCACGAAGGACGCGGCCAGGCACAACAATGTTTCGACGGGCAGGAATGTCACTTGCCGACCGTGAGCGACCGGACGGCGCGCGAGCAGCATCCGGAACTGCTCCTGCGCCTGGCTGGCCGTCAGATGCAGGTAGTCCTCAAGGGCGGCCACGAGCTGAGGCTACTCGCCAGTGGCCAATTGGTTCAGGCCGATAGCGGCTCGCCCTTGAAGACTTCGCGGCGGTGCCATGAAAGGTGTTCAGCGGCGGGACTGAGGGTGCCGGGCCTTGGCCGCAGCGGAATCCCGTGCAGGCCGTACACGGCTCGCCCGGCGGCCGTCCGGGCGCTGAATGAGGCCGATACCTGTACCTGAAGCCCGAGATCAAGCCCGAGGACGCCCAGGTCGAAGAGCTTGTGGTGCAGCGCGCACAGGGCCAGGCCGTTGTCGAGGTCATCGGGCCCGCCGAAATTGAACCACCGCACATGCGCCGCGTCGATCCCCGCGCTGGCCCCAGCCAGTTGCCCGTCGTATCCGCAGAAGGCGCACTGACGATCCCACGCCTGCAGCACTGCCGACCGCCAGCGCGGGTCCCTGCGGCGCTGATCAGCCGCGCGGCCCACGGGATCCACTGAGCCCAGCACGTCGGCGGGGTCCAGACCGACCCCTTCCAGGATTTCGGGTGCGATCGTCTCGGGGAAATTGCTCAGCACCAAGGTGCGGGCAACTGACCGAGCCAACATCGGATCGGCGCGCAGCACGGACTCAACCGACGGCTCGAACTGGCCAACAACGTGCCGGTCGGCGAGCGGACCGACCAGATCCATCTGCACGTCATGGTCAAGTACCCATACGCCGTCGCTGCGCAACCGGGTAAATGGATACGCGGCACTCTGCGCCCGGCTCGTCCGAGACGGCGGCCCGAATTCCGCGATGAGTTCCGCCAGCGCCTGCTCGCACGCGGACCACGGCAGCGCGCTGGAACCACTCGTAACCAAACGCCCGAGCGCCAGCAGAACCAATAGCGGCTTGTGCGGCGACCGCTGCCCGTTCCGCTGATGCTGGCGCAGTGAGGCGAACCGGTTCAGCACGTTCACGGCTGCCGCACCTTGTCCAGGAGCCATCGGCAAAGCCTGGCACATCCGCCGCTTGCCGCCCCAGCCCGCTACTCCTAACCTGACCGTTGATGCCCCTGCCGACGACAGACCAGCCCCGGGTTCCCGACGACCTGCCGGACCACGAGGCGTTACCTGAACGGGCAGGAGACCGCGACGAGCTTCGTCAGCGGCTCCAGCGGCTTCCGCCCGGACATCCGTCGTCCCCGATCGAGGCCGACGGCACGCCCAAGCCGCCCGAACCCGGGCTGCGCTGCCGTGGACCCTCCGACGCCGGCCCGGCTCAGGACGCGGACTGGCGCCCGTTAACCGACGCCGAGTATGCCGAACACGTCACCAAGGTCCGAGAGCGCCTGGACAAGGCACGCGCCGACGGCTTCTCCACGGAGTCCCGAAGTATGTCATGGATCCCGGCGCGAGAGGTCTGGACGGCTGAGCGGCGAGCGCGCCATGACGCAATCATTGCTGACATTTACGCGGCGGCCAATGACGTGCCGTGCGAAAAACGGGCCATCCTAGCGGGCGGGTTACCGGGAGCCAGGCAAAACCACGGTCCTTGAGCGTACGCGGGCATCGACCGCTCGCAGTACTTAACGATCAACCCGGATGATGTCAAGAGCGAGATGGCGAAACGCGGCATGGTCCCGAAGTCGCCGGACTTACTCCGATGGAGGGCTCCGACTTGGTTCATGAAGAATCCTCTCACATCGCCAAACAGCTCGCCTGCGGGCAACCGGAGCGGCAAGAACATGATCTGGGATATCACTATGTCGTCGCGAGAATCGACCGAGAGGCGAATCTATAGCTCCGGTCCGCGGGATACTCCAGGGTCGACGGAATATTCATCGACATCCCGGTGGATGTGGGAATCCGCCGGGTCGGAAGCCCGGCACCGCGAGGGGCATGACCGCTACCGAGCCGGCGTGGGCTGGGCGGCCGTGTCGTTCCCGCCGAGAGTCATAGCCTCACAGGCAGACCCGGACTGGGGCAGTCGCAACCGGAGGACGTTCGAGCGAATGAAGCCACGACTCGATGGCTGGTTATGTGTGACAATTCGGTCGACGGCCGACGGCCGGTCATCATCGATTCCGGCGGCAGGAAAGGGGACGAGCGATGAGCGAGGTCTCCGATCTCATCAAGGCCTTACACGACGGGACCATGACCCTAGAAGAAGTGGCGCAACGGTTCCGCGAGCGGAAGTGGCTGCGCCCCCGGACGTTCGCCGCCGACAAGCTATCTGGAGATGGCCGCCCGAGCGCAGGAAGACCCTGAACCGTATGATCCAAACTCCTTCGATGATGTTACGGCGGCCTACCATCGCGGCGAGTTGTCTGATAGCCAGTACGACACTCTTGCCGAAGCTATGGCAGAGTCGAAACGAGCGGCGGACACCGAGACCCACGGTAATCCAGCCCTGAGAGCCAAACATGTCACGAGCTCAACGGCGATCGAGGAGGGTATCGATGCGCGTCCCGGTGCCATGTTGTGGAGTCCGGCTCGCCTGGAGGCATGATCACCACGGCCCAGCGATCGTCGGCGCCCGCGCGGCTGATCTCGTCCAGCAAAGCGAGCTGCACGGCGCTGGAGCACCGAGTGCCGATGAGCCGCACGCTGCGACCGCTGGCACACTCAGCGTGTAGCCCGTCCTCTGTGATCGCCAGCAGTACGATCGAGTCGGCCCGAACCAGGACGTCGCCGAGCCCCTGAACCCAGACAGATTTCATTTGCGCGATGCCTTCGCGTCGGTGAAGGCCAGGTCACTCCTCCCCCGCGCCCCCTCGCGACGGATTGCTCGCAGCCGGAGCAGCAGCTCCGTGCTGGTGGCGGCGACCACACAGCGGCGATGCCTGCCGTCGTCCGAGCACCAGTACGCAGCGACCATGTCCAGCCCGGCGGGCTGCAGAGCGACCTCCCACTCGCCGAACTCGGTCGCCAGCAGCGCTACCGGTCCGGCGTCCATGCGGCTCACAGCGTCGGGTCGGGCGCGTGGTCATAGGCGTCGTCATGAAGCTGCGCCACCTGGTTGCGCACTGACGCGACCACGGCCATGACATCGTTCTCGTCGTCCTCGATCCCGCGATCGGCAATGATCTTCCGGCAGGCTAGGAGTACCAGCCTGGCCCGGTCTCTCGTGATGCGCAGATACGCCAGCTCATCCCGCACGGTGGCGGGCTTCGGCAAGGTCAGCGCCACCGCGATCGCGTGGACAAGCTCCCGCAGCGGCGTGCTGCCCGGCGGCACAATCCGCCTGTGCGCAGACGGCAGGGGCGGATCCAGGCTCGGCCCGCTGATCCAGCCGCCCAGGTCGTGCCGGACGTTGCCCAACGCGTCATCGGGCTCATTTGATGTCACGTACTCATGCTATCGCATACGTCCGCACACGTCCCCCTGGTAGTTGGCGCGACCCTATGCACACGTAGCGTGACGGTGTGACGATAGATCATGAGAGCGGAACGCCGATATACGAGCAGTTGGCAAGCATTCTGCGAAATATGATCGAGTCTGGGAAGATCGCACCTGACCGACCGCTACCGAGCGTAAAGCAGCTCATGCAAGCTTATGAGGTAGCACAGGGCACGGCCGAGCACGCCATACGCGTCCTCAAAGCTGAGGGGCTGGTGAGGTCCGTGAAGGGCAAGGGCGTTTACGTCAAGTGATCTTCAGTAGTGCGGCGGGCCAGCCATCCCGATGCGCGACGCGGTCCGTGAGTTTCCCTACCGCGAGCTGGACCAGCTTGGCGGGTTGACTTAAGCACTCATTCAGGAGTCGGCTTGGCACCCGCAGGTTTGTTGCTCCCTCAGTAATCTTCGAATCCGTAGGTCTCGGCGCACCGGTGTCCCCAGCCGCGTTATGTTACCGGCGGGCTGGCGCACGCATGGCGCCGTGGCCAGGCCGCGGTTGGCGAGCGCGCCGGCACGCTCGTACCCGCGTTCGCGGCGTGACCCCTGACCCAGCGCCAGTCCACGTCTCGACGATCCATGGCGGCCTCGATCCGAGGCCAGAGGCCGACGTTCTTGACCGGCTGGTTGCCAGCCGTCTTCCAGCCGTTGCGCTTCCATCTCGGCAGCCATCTGGCGATGCCGTTCCGGAGATAGGTGCTGTCGGTGTGCAGGCGGACGGGAACCGGCCGGGTCCTGCCCAAGGGGCGCTCAGTACGGGCGTTCCGGGTGTGCCTGGTTGTAGGCCGCGATCGCCTGTTCCAGGATGCCGCCATCACTGCCCGGCTCGAAGCCCGCCCTGAGCGCCCAGTCCCGCACTTCCTGGGTGCTGGCCTGCCACCGCGAGCCGGCAATCTCGGGGCGCGGCGCGCGGACTCTGGCCAGGCGGATGGCCTCGGCCACCAGCTCGGCGGCGCGCCGTGTCCGCTTCATGGCCAGCTCGGCGAACACGGCGCGGGACAGCTCGTCGGCGGTGCGGCCGGGCCGGTCGTACTCCAGCGCGCGCACGGTCTCGGCGAGTTCCTCCAGGCTGAAGACGCTGACCGGGTTGTCGAACAAGCCGAGCTGGCGGCGCGCTGGACGCGGCGGCATACCGCCACGGTAAACCGGCAGGACGTCAGGCCGCGCCCTGCTCCGCAGACCCGTCAAGCTGCGAGCGCGCCCGGCCGCATCATGACGACGCCTCGCCGTGGAGGAGCGTCACAAGCTGGGCGGTCTCGGTGAGCCAGCGGGTTAGTTCGGGGGCGGTGGGGGCGAGCTCGTAGGGGTGGTAGTGGCAGGCGCGGCTGAGCGCGGCGGCCAGGTAGGCGGCGCGGGTGGCGGTGTCCGGATCCAGGTAGGCGGTCAGGCAGAGCAACTGTGACCGCATGCTGCTCTCCGACAGTCCCGCCGCCTGCGGTTCGGCGGCCCACAGCGAGGCCATCGCCTGTTCGAGCGCCTGGCGGGCGAGCAGCGCCGCGGCGCGCGGCCAGACCCCGGCGGTCGCGGCGTCGGGGCGTTCGATGAGGTGCCGGGCGGCGGCCAGCAGTTCCTCCGGGGTCATGGCAGGCTGGCGCGGATCGTGTCGGCGAGCTTACGCGTATCGCCGACCAGCAGGCCGAGGTCACCGGCGTGCGCGGTGTGGGAACCCTGGTTGAGCGCCTGGTAGGTGTCGCCGAACCGGCGCCCCCAGGTGTTGAGCCGGGACAGGACCTCGCCGCCGTTGGCGGTGTCGCCGGTCAGCGCGAGGGCCGCGAGCAGGTTGAGGCGCGTGCAGGACTCCAGGTCGGCCTCGATCACCGCGTGGGTGCGGCCCGAGCGCAGGTCCCGGCGCCAGACCGCCTCGGTGAACGCCGCCTCCACGGCGGTCCGGCACAGGCCGGGAACGACGCGGGCGGCGACCTCGGCCGGGACCGAGCGGTCGGCGGCGAGGGCCCCGGCGTCCTGCAGCGCCTGCTCGACCGGGTCCCGGCAGGGACGCATCTCCACGGCCGAGCCGGGCCGCCTCGTGACCTCCAGGATGGTGGCAGGCAGCCTCAGCTGCCGGACGGCCTCGGCCAGCCGGTTGTCGTGCGTGAACACGATCACCTGCCGGTCGGCGGCCGCCTTCTCCAGCACCCGGGCCAGGCCGTCGACCTTCGCCGGGTCCATCGCCTGGACCGGGTCGTCGATGACCAGGAACCGGAACGGGCTGGCGGGCAGCCTGGCCCGGGGCAGGAACACGCTCAGCGCGAGCGCGTTGACCTCGCCCTGGCTCATCACGCCCAGCGCCGAGCCGGCGGCACCGTCCACGCTCACGTCCAGTTCGACGTGCCGGCTGGTGGACGAACCGGCGAGCCGGATCGCGCCCAGGTCCACGTTGCTCTCCTGGCGCAGCAGGGTCCAGATGCTCCTGGCCTGCTTGGCCAGCGGGGCCAGCCGTTCGTTGCGGATGTCGTCGGTGGCGGCCTTCAGCCAGGTCTCGGCGGCCCTGATCGAGGCGACCGGGGCCAGGCCGTCCTGCGCGGCCTCGGCGTCCTGGCACCAGGAAGAGACGGCGGCGGCGACCGGAGTCCACCGGTCGTCCCGTTCGGAAATCTCGGCAGATGCCCGGGCGGACAGGGAGTTCAGCTCGCGCGTCAGCGCCGCGAGGCTCTGGTCCAGGTGGTCGGCCAGGGCGCGCAGCCCGGCCGGGGTCGGGGGCGCGCCGGGGTCCGGCGGTGCCGCCCAGGCCTGCCACGCCGCCCGGAGCGGGCCGGGATCCACGCCCGGCGGGGGCGGTTCGGCCAGGACCGGCGGCGCGGGCAGCAGCAGGGCCACGGCCTGCTGCCGGGCGCCGGCGGCGGCCCGGTCGGCGGACTCGGCGGCCTGGGCCTCGCCGGTGAGCCTGGCCACCTGAAGTTCCGTGGCCTGGCGCCACGGCGCGGTCAGCGCGTCCGGCCGCCCGCACACCGGGCAGTCGCCGTCGCCGTGCGCCTGGTGGTGCTGGAGGGCCGCGGTGAGCAGCCCGGCCAGGGCCCGGGCCCGGTCCGCGGGCGAGCCGGCGACGGCGTCCAGGCCGTGGGCGGCCTGCCGGAGCGCCGCCGCGGACCGGCGGACGTCGGCTTCGGCGGGCGCCGTGAGCTGCGCGAGGCGGCGGAGCCGGTCGAGCTCGCCGCCGTCGGCCTGCGCCCGGGCGCCGGCCGCGACCGACCGCGCGGCGGCCAGGTCCCAGGTCGGTGCGCCAAGCGCGTCCCGGCAGGCCGCGGCCCGCTCGTCGTCGGTCTCCGCCAGCAGGCCGAGCAGGTCCGGCAGCTTATTTTTAACGTCCTTGAACGCCTTCTCGCGCGCTAGCCGGGCCCGCGCCAGCCGCGCCGCCGCCGAGGTGAGATCCTCCAGGCCGAGCACCGAGGCTAGCAGCTCGTACAGGCCCGAGGGGCTGCCGAAGAACGCCTCCAGCTCGCTGTGGGACAGGAACGGACGGTAATCGGCCAGCGCCGCGGACCACCCCAGGCGATCGAAGTCCGCCCGCTTCTCCCCGTCGAACTGCACGCGGGCCGAGGACTTCCCGAAGTCCGCGCCGCGCGGCCAGGTCCGCTGGACCACGGCGTGCCCGGCGCCGTCAACCAGGACCTCCGCGGTGATCTCGGCCTGCTCCGGGTGGTGCATGCTCCGCCAGCCCTGGCGCCAGACCGCCGACAGCTTCTCCCAGCGCCGCAGCTCCCCGGTGAGGAGAACCTCCAGCGCTTCGGCGAAGCTGGACTTCCCGCTGCCGTTGCGGCCGACGACCAGGGTCAGTCCCGGGCCGGGAGCCAGGCGCAGCGTCGCGGGCTCGCCGATGCCCCGGAAACCGGTCACGATGAGCGACTGGAGGTAGGCGCCGGCCGGGCGGGGCGGGGCCGGGCCCGCCGGGACGGCGGAGGGCCGCTCCGCGGCCTGGCCGCCGAGCTGGGCCGACAGGTTCTCCTCGCTGTCCAGCGCGGCGAGCAGTAAGCCGGCCGGCTGCTCCGCGAGGGGCGATTCGCCTAACCGCCGCAGCACGATACCGAGCACTACGTCATCCATGACAACCGTTTATCACCGAACGCACCACGACGGCAGGATCGGGCCGGATCGACGCCGCTTACTTCGCCGGGCGGGAGTGACCCAGGCCGTGTTCTCGTCCGGGCCGGGATGGATGTGAGTCTGGTGCACACCCGTGTACACCAGTTCGACATTCATCGCTGACTTCGCGGGCTGGGTCACCGGCAACGGCGACCGGCGCTCCAGTGCTTGACCTGCTGTAACTCTGATCATTAAGAATGTGCAGGTCAGGGCCGGTGTGGTGGGAGACCGGTGGTCTCCGGACCGCGGGACGCGTCACCATGGTGAGCATGCGGTACCGGCGGGCGGTCGAGAAACTCCAAGAGCTGGCCAAGGCGTGCGAGTCGGTCAAGGGCTGGCCGCCCGAGGACCCGTTCCTGCTGGAGGCGCACGTGTTCGGCGACGTGCTGCGGGGAGCCGACCCGCTGGAGTGCGTCGAGGTCGTCCTGGTGGTGAACCTGCCGCCGGAAGAGGTGGTCTGGGGGTCCAGCCCGCGCGGCACCCCGTGGCTGGCCGACCACCTCCGGTTGAGCAAGGGCGGGTTCTGTTACTGGTGGCGTTCTCACCTCGACCCGGTCTGGAATCACCAGGTCCAGGAGCCGGTGCGGTTCTGGTCCCCGGACGGCCCCGACGACGGCGTGCTGCGAGCGCTCGCCGAGCGGCGGTTCGCCGACCTGCCCCGGCAGGCGCCATCCCCGGGCGCTCGCCGGGAGCAGCTGGCCGCCGAACGGGAAGCGGCGCTCAGCCACCTGCGCGCCGTACACGCTTCCTACTGGGACCGTGACTGGCGCCGAGATCATCGCGGGTCCGGCCGGTACCCCGAGCAGGAGTTGTGGGAAGCCGTCGACGGCTTCCTGGAACTGCGCGACGCCACCGAGTCCCCGGCCGGGCACGACGACTGACTGAACGGCGTCACGCGGCAGTTCACGGGTTAATCAATGAGTGCTACCGACGCGGCCGGCAGCCACCGCCCTGATCATCGCGGTCCAGTGAATGGTCGACTGCATGATCGCGGCCGTGACGTTGCGCTGCGGAGCCACGTTGCTCGCACAGGATGCCGATCTGGATCGCGTGGCCCGGGTCGTGGGAATCGACCTGGACGAGGCGTCGTTGCGATCACCGTGACGTGGCCAGCGGAGGCCGGCGGCGGCGAACGGCCGGCCGGGGACTTGGTTCTCGATGACCTGCGGGTGACCATGAGCCGCGAGGACATCGCCCGCCACCTGGCCCGCTTTGGCGCCGGAACGGGGACCGACGCCGCGACCCGGAGGCTGTACGGCGCGACCGGCGGCCAGGTGGACCTGCGCGTGGCTTCGCACCGCGCCGCGCTCATCGACTGGCTCCGGGCCTGGGGCTGCCGGCACCTCCGCCGGGCCGACACCCCGCGGACCGCCGAGGCGCTGAGGCTGTGGTGGCAGGCCTGGGCCCCGCGGCTCCCCGGAGCGCAGGCGACCCTGACCGGGCTCAGCGAGGCCGAGCTGATCGCCGCCGGGCAGGCCTACGCCGCGTTGCGGGCCGCGCCCGCGGCCGGGCGGGCCGTGCAGGGCCGGGACGTCGCCGTCGCCTTCGGTGACACCGCGGCGGCGAAGGCCCTGTACGCGATCAGGCCGCAGGCATTCCTGCCGTGGGACGCGCCGATCCGGCTCGCCTTCGGCCCGCCGGGCGGCGGCGCCGCGTACGTGAGGCTGCTGCGGCACTCGGCGGAAGCCCTCGACGGGCTGGCCCGGCGGCTGGGGACGTCCGTCAGCGACCTGCCGGAACTCCTCGGCCGTCCCGAGTCGTCACCGCCGAAGCTCGTCGACGAGTTTTTGTGGATCAGGATCACCAGGCAGTCCTGATCGCGCGCGGGGCCAGCAGGCACAGGCGATCGGGGCAGCCCGCTGACGCTTGCCGTCAGCGAGTCTCGCGCGTACTACCGGTCTCGTCGGCCGGCGGCGGCTGTTGTGCTCCGCGAGGGCAGAGCCGTCCGAGGGCGGCCAGGGACTGGGCGACGTCACGGCGCATCTTGGGGGCGGCCAGCAGGAGCAGGGATCCGAGCGCGCCATGGACCTCGGCTCTCTTGACCAGCCGGACGCGTCCCCCGGCGACCGGCTCGAGCGAGTGGTCGAAAATGACCTTGCCCAGGGGCATCGGGCATTCGGTCACCCAGCGCCGCCCGTCATCGACCGCGGTGATGGTGAAAGAGCCGCCCAGATTGCCGCGCTGCTTGGCCCACCCCGAGACACCGGGCAGGAACGGGCCATCCAGCCGGGCGATCTCCTTGCTGACATCCCACTCCGGCCAGCGGGCCACGTCGGTCCACAGCTTCCAGACCTCAGCCGGCTCGGCCTCGAACGTCGCCTCGCACTCGAATAAGTTCATGGTCCGGCCTTTAGCGGGGGCCCGGTGTGCCTATGCAAAAGCTGGCTTATGCCCTCAGAAGCGTATGCTCGCATACCGTCGGGGCGAACGCCTCCTTATCGCTCATTTCGCAACCGGGCCCGCAGGTTTTGCGCCCCTCCGGCGAATTACCCGGCGGGACGTAGCCGATGGGTGAGGGCGGTGTGGCGGCGGCCCGCTCCGGGGGTGCGGACGGCCTGGGCCAGCGCGCGGCGGGACCCGGCGAGGACGATGAGCTTCCTGGCCCGGGTGACGCCGGTGTAGAGCAGGTTGCGCTGCAGCATCATCCAGGACGAGGTGGTGAGCGGAATCACCACGGCGGGGTACTCGCTGCCCTGGGAGCGGTGGATGGTGACGGCGTAGGCGTGGGCGAGCTCGTCGAGTTCGGCGAAGTCGTAGTCCACCGGCTCGTCCTCGTCGGTGAGCACGGTGAGCGTCTGCTCTTCCAGGGACAGGCCGGTGACGACCCCGACGGTGCCGTTGAAGATCCCCGCCTGGCCCTTGTCGTAGTTGTTGCGGAGCTGGGTGACCTTGTCCCCGATGCGGAACACCCGCCCGCCGTACCGCTTCTCCGGCGCCGCGTCGCGCTGCGGGGTGAGCGCCTCTTGCAGCAGGCTGTTGAGGTTGCCCGCTCCGGCGGGGCCGCGGTGCATCGGCGTCAGCACCTGGACGTCGCGGACCGGGTCGAGCCCGAATCTGGCCGGGATGCGGCGGGCGACGATGTCCACGACGAGCTGGGCGGTCTCCTCCGCCGGGTGCAGGCCGGAGTCCTCGGAGGGCTCGCAGGCGAACCAGTAGAAGTCGCCGAAGCCGGTGAGCTGCGGGGGCTGGCCGTGGTTGATGCGGTGGGCGTTGACGACGATGCCGGACTGCCGGGCCTGACGGAAGATCTGGGTGAGGACCGCCCGCGGGATGGCGCCGGCGGCGAGCAGGTCCCGCAGCACCTCGCCGGCGCCGACCGAGGGGAGCTGGTCGACGTCGCCGACCAGCAGCAGGTGCGCTCCGGCCGGGATGGCCTTGACCAGCTTGTTGGCCAGGATCACGTCCATCATCGAGGCCTCGTCCACCACGACCAGATCGGCATCCAGGGGGTGGTCGCGGTCGTACTTGGGGTCGCCGCCGGGCTGCAGCTCCAGCAGCCGGTGCACGGTGGAGGCCTCGTGGCCGGTCAGCTCCGCCAGCCGCCTGGCGGCCCGGCCGGTGGGCGCCACGAGCAGCACGGTGGCCTGCCTGGCCGTGGCGAGCTCGACGACCGAGCGGACGGTGAAGCTCTTGCCGCACCCCGGCCCGCCGGTGAGCACCGCCACCTTGCTGATGAGCGCGAGCTTGACCGCCTCCCGCTGCTCCGGGGCCAGGTCCTGGCCGGTCCGGTTCCGTAGCCAGCCCAGCGCGCGGGGCCAGTCCACCCGGGCGAACGCGGGCAGCCGCTCCTGCCCGCAGTTCAGCAGGTCCAGCAGCCCGCCGGCGAGGGAGCACTCGGCCCGGTGGAACGGCACCAGATAAACGGCCGGAACGGTACCCCCCGCGGCTTGGTCACCGCCCGGCACCGGCTCACGGATCACGCCTTCGTCGGCGGCGAGCTCATCCAGGCAGGGGCCGATCAGCTCCCGGCCGACTTCCAGGATCTTGGCGGCCTCGCGGGTCAGGTTGGGCTCGGGAAGGTAGCAGTGCCCGTCGTCGGCGGCCTGAGACAGCGTGTACTGCAGCCCGGCCTTGATCCGCTGCGGGCTGTCGCGCGGGATGCCGACGGCCCTGGCGATGGTGTCGGCGGTCTTGAACCCGATGCCCCATACCTCGGACGCCAGCCGGTACGGCTCGTCGCGCACCACCGAGATGGAGGTGTCGGCGTACTTCTTGTAGATCCGCGTGGCCAGCGACGTGGATACCCCGACGCCGGACAGGAACACCATCACTTCCTTGATCGCCTTCTGCTCCTCCCAGGCATCAGCGATCTTCTTGGTCCGCTTGGGCCCCAGCCCGTACACCTCGGTCAGCCGGCCGGGCTCCTCCTCAATGATGGTCAGGATGTCGGTGCCGAAATGCGTCACCATCCGCTCGGCCATCATCGGGCCGATCCCCTTGATCAGCCCTGAACCGAGGTAACGGCGGATGCCCTGGATGGTGGCCGGCAGCACGGTGGTGTAGGAGTGCACCTCGAACTGCGTGCCGTACCGGGGGTGGCTGCTCCAGCGGCCGGTCAGGCGCAGGCTCTCTCCGACCTGGGCGCCCAGCAGTGGCCCGACGATCGTCAGCAGGTCCGGGCCGGTCCGCTCGGTGGCCACCCGGGCGACGGTGTAGCCGGTGTCCTCGTTGGCGTACGTGATCCGTTCCAGTACCGCCTCCAGCACCGACTGGCCCTGCGGCGCACGCGGCAAAGGGGGCTGACCGGTCACGGTGACCATTCTGCCGGGAATCAGCGAGCCCGGTGCCGGGCACGATCGGGTGGACCAGCAGGCGGAGTTCGTCGAGCAAGCCTTCGTAGCTGGAGTCACTGGGGCCCGGAGCTCGCTGCCGGACACTCCTGGGCGGTGAGGAAGTCGGTCAGGGTGGCCGCGATGGCCTTGGCGTCGAGCTTCTTGGTGTGGCCGAGGCCGCGGCGCACGACGACGCGGGCGTTCGGCAGCACGTCAGCGACGGCTGCCGCCGCATGACGGAACCAGGGTGGGCTCTCCTGCTCAGCACCGCACATCACCAGCGTCGGCATGGTGACCGCCGCCCACTGGCCTGCCGGCAGCGGGCGCCCGGCCTGGAAGCCCTCAACGAGCTGAGCGTCGTAGGGCAGCGTGTGCGCGACCGCGGTGAGCCGCTTCCAGACCCCCGGCATCAGCCGCAGCAGGCCGGGGACGAATGAGGGCGCGCCCATACCGTCGACCATGAAGTAGCGGACCGCGTCGCCGCGCTGGCCGACGGCGATCAGCTCGGTGACCCGCTGGCGTAGGTCGGCCGGGGGCCGGCGGTCGGCGGGGTCGACCACCAGAGGTGGTTCCTGCACGGCCAGCCGGTCGACCGGCAGGCCGGCGGCGGCCGCGTCGAGGGCGAGGACGGCGCCGGAGGACAGGCCCCATACGTGGGCGTGCCCGCCTGCCGCGCCGATCACCGCGGCGAGGTCCTCGATCTCGCGCTCGACGGAGTAGGTCGCGGCGTCGCAGCTGTCGCCGCGACCGCGGCGGTCGTAGCTGTACACCGTGAACCGGCCGGACAGCAGCTCGCCCAGTTTGACCTGGCCGGGATAGCGCCGGTAGCTGAACGCGCCGCCGACCAGGATCAGCGGGTCACCGGCACCGGTGCGGTCGTAGGCGATCGGGGTCCCGTCGGATGACGTCACGGTGTTCACGGTGGCCTCCGGATTTCGTCGGTCCGCGCGGCCGGGTTGTCCGCCCGCGCCTATTACCGCCTCGAACGGGCGGCGGCAGGATCGACACCGCAGGCCAAGATTTCTGGTGAGCGCCCAGTGCGGCAGCACGCCGCTGGCTCAGGCGGAAGGGCGGCGTTCCTCGCCGGTTACCGGGTTGACCCAGGCGACGTTGCGGAACTTCGCGAAGTCAGAGTCGGTCGACACCACGGTCAGGCCGTGCTCGCGGGCCAGCGCCGCCAGGTGCGCGTCCGGGACCAGGTTCCCGGTGGGCCCGATGTCACCGATGATCTCGCCGAGCAGCTTCCGGTGACGGGAGCCGGGCACGGGTATCCAGGCGGCGGGCCGGGCCAGCCATTCCTCAGCCCGCTGCCATGCCTCGGCGGGCGGTGCCGGAGGTGAGTACATCCGGGGGTTGGTGACCAGGCGCAGGTACGCCAGGATGCTCGGCCACGGCAGCCCGACATAACGCGGCCCCCGGGCGAGCTGCCCGTCCAGCCAGTGTCGCGCGGCGTCATGCTGACGGGCCCCGGCGTCTGTCGCATAGACGAGGATGTTGGCGTCGACCAGGTACATCAGCGGAACGCCTCGCCCTCGGCAGCCGCCAGCGCCTCGGCCACGCTGTCGATGTCGCCGATGAGCCGGCGCCCCAGCGGGAGCGGGCGCGTCGTGACGGCCGCTGGCCCGGCCTGATCCTGCTTCTCGGCGACCGCCAGGCCACGCCGCACGGCATCGTTCAGCGCCTCCTTGAACGTCATCCCGCGCTCGGCCCGCCGCTGCTCCAGGCGGACGGCGAGGTCGTCATCCAAGGTCACCGTCGTCCTCATGCATCAAATCATACAATCAATGATGTCTTGATGCTCAGCCGCCTGCTCAGGCGGCCCGGCGGAGGATCGATGCCGAATCGCTCTGGCAGAGCTCGGCGAGCACGGACAGAATCGACAGCCCCACCCGAGGGGTGTCTCTGGGCGGCACCGCCCCGGCGTCAGCGAACTCCCGCAGCGCGCCGCCGACGCCGAACGCGCGCCGCATGCGCTTCAACACGTAGTCGGGCAGCTCGCACAGGTAAGGCGTGGCGCGGCCACCGGTAAGCACGTCAGCCACGGCCCGGCCCTCCAGCCCCGGAACGGCGCCGTCCAGGGCGGGCGACAGCACGGCGAGTACCTCGCTGAGCGGATCGTCACCCACCACCGCCAGGGTCGCGTCCCCGAGCGCACACGTGCCGATCTGGAACACCGGCCCGTCCAGCTCAGGAAACTCGGGCTCCTCTTCTTCGTCCCATCTGGAAGCATGCCAATCCTCGAGGTCCTGCTCGTGTGCGAGCTCAGCCTCGGCGATCGGGGCGAGCACGTCGAGCAGCCTGCTTACGGCGGGGTGGTCGACCGGCAGGCCGTCGAAAACCACCGCGCGCACCAGGACGCTGGCCGCCACCCGCCACTGCGCCGGATCGGTGATGATCGCCACGGAGTCCGGGACGTTCGCCGTCAGCAGGCACGGCGCGTTGCGTGCCCTGGCCAGGTGCATGCCGGAGCAGAGCCTTTCGCCGAGCGAGCCCTCGGCCCATAGCGGCACCTCGGCGGGAACGGGCTCCCCGCCACCACACCACGCCTGGTACTCCGGTGTGTGCTGCTGCCCGGGGGCACCGAACATCTGGTCCACCGCCTCCTGGGCGGCAGCGAGCGAGAGTGCCACCTGCTGCTGCGCGGCGCCGACGCCGGAGCCTGGCCTGGCCTGCCGCGTTCTGTGCGCGACCGGGCAGAGTGCCTGCTGACGGCGTGCCTTCTTGCGGTTGCTTGCGCGGCCCACAGCACCTCCCACGAGTCGGTTACCGCCGACGGTACAAACACAGGCCGACAGAATCGGCGAGCATAACCGCGGTCGGGTGCATGACCAATTTGCAGGTAACCAAGATCACCTTCACGATGGCCTGCTCAGATGGCCTCTGCCTGGTGGTGCACGGGCAACCAGGGGAAGCCCGCTACCGGCGGACACCCATCCGGCCCGGCATATCTGTCGGACATCCCCCTGGCCCCTGGCCCGTTCCGGGCCCAGGATTGTCGGACCCTCCCGGTATCCTCGAACTAGCAATCGAACCTCAGCGGCCAGACAGCTGCACCGACTCAACCGCACGGCAGAACCACCCGCTGCCACCAGGGAGACTCGCGAAGACCATGTGCTTACCCGGCCAGCCGCTTCCCGTGCCCGCCACCGCCGCCGACGCGGCCGCGATGGCCCGCGCCGCGCTGGGCTGGCTCGCCGCCGCGGACGCCGCGAGCTGGACCACGGCCGAGCAGGCCGACGTGCTGCGCGTCCTGGAGCAGGTGGGGTCGGTGCACACCGCGGCCCGGTCGAAGGTGCTGGCCGCGTTCTGGGCGCAGGACGGCTGCCGGGGCGACGGGCACGGGTCGGCGCGGACCTGGCTGAGATGGCAGACCCGGGTCAGCGGCGGCGCGGCCGCGGGGGCGATCGGGTGGATGCGGCGGCTGGCCGCCCACCCCGCCGTCGCCGCCGCGCTGGCCGCCGCGCAGATCTCCGGGTCCTGGGCCCGGCAGGTGTGCGAGTGGAGCGACGCGCTGCCCGCCGGCTGCCGCGGCGACGCCGACCAGATCCTGCTCGACGCGGCCCGCGGCGGCGCGGACCTGGCGCGGCCTGGGCCAGCTGGCCGAGGAGATCCGCCAGCAGACCGCCCGCCCGGACGCCGACGGCGGTGACGGGTTCGATGACCGCCGGGTGTGGCTGGCCACGACGTTCGGCGGGGCGGGGACGCTGCGCGGGGACCTGACCCCGGGGTGCGCGGCGGCGCTCTCGGCGGTGCTGGCGGCGCTGGGCAAGCGGGCCGGCCCGGAGGACCGGCGCTCCAAGAGCCAGCGTGATCACGACGCGCTGGAGGAGGCGTGCCGGCGGCTGATCGCCGCCGGCGGCCTGCCGCAGCGGGCCGGGCAGCCCACCCAGATCCAGCTGCACATGACGTTGGACCAG
Source organism: uncultured Actinomycetota bacterium (assembly GCA_963842355.1). Lineage (GTDB taxonomy): Bacteria > Actinomycetota > Actinomycetes > Streptosporangiales > Streptosporangiaceae > JASHPR01. The sequence goes on from CAWJGC010000003.1 coordinate 248,543, forward strand.
CTGCGCGGCCTGCCCGGCGCCGCCGCCGCCGAGGCCGCCTGGGCCGCGGCCGCGGCCGGGACCGCCGGGGCCGGGACCGCCGGGGCCGGGGCGGGCGCGCCGGCCGGGCCCGGCGCCGACTGCGACGCCACCCTCGTCCCGGTCGTCACCGGCCACATCGACCCCCAGGTCCTGGACCGCCTCGCCGCCGCCCTGCTCCGCCCGCCCGCCGGCCCGGGCGGCCCCGGCGGCCCCGGCGGGCCGGGTCCGGCAGGCCCGGGGAACCCGGGCGCGCCCGGCCACCAGCCCGGCCAGCGCGGGGACGACCGCCGCGACGGCCCGGCCGACGCCGCGGACGACGCGGCCGCGGCCCGGCGCGAGCGCGCCGAGCGCGCCGTCCGCCAGATCATCACCGCGGCCGCCGCGGACCTGCTGTCCGGCCCCGCCGGGCTGGCCGCCTGGCTGCGGACCGGGATCGCCGGCGGCCTGGCCGCCTCGGTGAGCCTGCCCCTCGACGTCGGCGCCGCGGTCGAGATCATCCCCGCGCACCTGCGCCGCGCGGTCACCGCCCGCGACCGCCGCTGCCGCTTCCCCGGCTGCGACCAGCCCGCTGCGGGCTGCCAGCCGCACCACATCATCCCCCGCTCTGCAGGCGGCCCCGCCAGCCTGACCAACCTGCTCCTCTTGTGCACCTTCCACCACCTCATCGCGGTGCACCGCTGGGGCTGGGGCATCGTCCTGCTCCCCGACGGCACCGTGACCGCGACCAGCCCCGACCGCGGCCGCACCCTGCACAGCCACGGACCACCCATGCGCGCCGCCTGACCGGCGGCCAGCCAGCCACGACGCGCCCGCCCACGCCGCCTGACCCGCCAGCCCGAGCTGTACCGGCCGGCAGCCGGTGAGCTGACCGCTCGGCCGCGTCCACGCCTGGCGTTAACCGCACGAAGCTCACGGGCGCACGGCAAAGCTGCCGATAACCAAGATCATCTTCACGATGATCTGCCCAGATGGCATCTGCCTGGTGGTGCACGGTGCGCCAGATCACCTGCTCCCGGAGCGGGATAGCTCGCCTGCGCGGCTCTGACCAATCTGGTTGCCACACGTACAACCAGGAGAAGCCCGCTACCAGCAGACACCCATCCGGCCCTACATATCCGTCGCACACCCACCGCGGTCGGTTATCTGACGCCACCTGCGGATAGCGCCGCACCAGTGAACTCGCCGTCCGCGTCGCGATGGGCGGCTCGCCAGGCCTCCCACACCTCGTGGCGGAGCTTGCCGCGATCCGGAACGGCGATGCCGTGGGCGCCAGCCCAGGCACGCACCTCCGCGGCTGTCGGCTTCGGCGCGGCGGGCGCCTCGTCCAAGACGCTTTCGCGGGCGAGGGGCGTGATCCGGCCGGGCGCAGCAGCCTCGGTTTCCGCCCAGGCGCGGGCGGCGGCGAGGAACCGGTAGGTCCACTCCTCGGCGAGCTGGCGGGTCTCGCAGAACACGATCGGGACGTTCGCCCAGCGGACCTGCAGCTCGGCGAGGCCGTCCGCAACCATCGCGGGCCGCAGGCGGTCGAGCTTGAAGATGGCCGAGTAGCGGTCTTCGACCACGACGGCGGCCCGGGGCAGGGCCGCCAGCTCAGCCAGGGCGTAGCGGAGCTTCCCGCTGGTCAGGCTGGCTACCAGGTCGGCCAGCGATTTGCGTTCCACGGAGGCGATGAGCCGTCCGTCGTGGACGAGACCGTAGTCGCCGCACGGCAGCGCTCGTTTCACCACGGCGGCCTGCTGCTGGGCGAAGCGGTAGGGGTACTGCTCGTGACTGTCGGCCACGATCTCCAGGTCCGGGATCCCGGCCGCGCGGGCGGTGGGCGTGCGCACGTTCGGGCGGGCTTGCTTGCGGGTCCGGGGTGACTGCCAGAAGACGGCGTCCCGGCCGCGGGCCTTGGTGAACACCAGCTGGGAACGGTTCTCCCGGCCACGGTCCAGGACCAGGTCGATAGCCGCTCCCCTGCGGACGCACGACCGCAGCCGCACCTGCTCGACGAGGTCAGGATCGGCCGGCCACTCGTCTGCTGAGACCGGGTAGCAGTACAGCGCCTTGGTTCGCGGCCACGTTGCTGACGTGCGGAACACCATCCCGCCGGCGAGCGGGAGCCGCATCAGGTAAGGCAGCCTCGAGTCCGGGTCGGGGTTGACGGCGATCAGCAGCTCCACACCTTTCAGCTTGCCATCTGCGCATCGGTGTCCGGTCCGGATCTCCGCGCCAGAACAACCTCACTTAGCTGGCTCAGCTGGCATCGCTCGCCCCCGGCTCCACGTGTCGGCAACCATGCTCAACCAGCGATACCTCGCAGGCAGGACCGATGGCCTTCGGGCATCGAGCGGAGAAGAACTGCTGGTGGCGACGATCTAGCCCTGCGGGGCACCGCCCGGCCGCTGGCCCTGCTCCGCACCGGTCGAATCGCTGAAGGCGGCCCTCACCTGATCCTCCTGCTGTACCGAGAGGTCCGAGCGGATCAGCTCCATGTCCTGTCCCTCGAACGCCTTCACCACAGTGTCGATCGTGGCGTTCGCGCTCAGCAGGACAAGCGCCGATGTCCCGGGCGCCATGTCGCCTTTCACCGACTCGACCATCGAGCTGTCGATGCCGGCCCGCCTGAGCTTCTTGGCGATCGACGAGACCTTGCTGCCCTCGTCGGTCGCGTGCTCTTGGGCCAAGGGCGCCGACGCGTAATGCGGCCAGCGGATCACGGCAACATCCTGCACGTCGATGAGCTGCTGATCATCCAGCCGCATGAGCCTGAGAACCGCTTCGTCGGCCCCCTCCGTGCCGACGAACCGCCATGCCGTCAGAGCTGACATCTTCCACTCCTTCCCCCTGATTCCCCCTTGTCCAATTCTGTTCCCCGATGATCGGAGCACACACGCTCGGCCCGTCCTGAGCTGGCACTTCGCGCTCTCGTGGGCGGTAGCGCCCGCTAGCGGGCCTGGCCTCGCGCGGTCTCGGGCGCGTTTTGGACACGTTGTCAGGCAAGATCCGCATGCGCCCGGCCCTGGCACGCGGGTAGCGTGCTGGACGTGGACTCTGCGCCTGCTGCCGCCCTCCCTGCCGATCTCGCCGACGCCGCGCTCGGGTGCACGGCGCTGGTGCGCGCCCGCAAGCTAGCCGAATGGGTCGGGACGGGCCGGGAGCTGACCTCCTCCGGGGTGCCGCGGCCGCAGGCCGCGGCCGACGCGTGCCGCGCGCTCGGCATCGCCCTGCCGGGGACCCGCCTGCGCAGCGCTCTCGACGTGGGCGAGCTCATGCTGGACTGGACGGCGGCGGTGGACGCGGGGTTCGTCGTGGTCGAAGGCCGCCGCGCCCACGCCGCCCAGGACCTGACGCTGCCGCCAGACCCGCAGCGCGTGCTGAGCGCCTGGGTCACTGCGGCAGCACGGGGAGTCGGCGTGAGCGGTGAACCATGCGCCGGATGCCTGACCATCCTGCACGAACTGTTCACGGATGACCGGCCGCTGGGCCTGGCCGAGCTGGCCGACGCGGTGGCGGAGGTGACAGAACCGGAGGCGGAGGACGGCGAGCCGTGCCCGGACTGCGGCGGGTTCCACGACCTGGCGGATCTGCTCGACTTCGACGACTTCGCCGGCGGTGAGGAACCCGGCTGGGAGGACAGCGAGGAGCATGCCGAGGACACGGTCGCGGGCCTGGCCGCCTTCGGTGCCGCCGCCATCTCGGGCACCGAGGTCCGGCTGACGCCGCTCGGCTCGATGCTGGCGGCGGTGGTGTTCGAGGGATGCGCTCCGGCCCCGGACGCCGACGCGGGCACGCTGGTTTCGGTGATCAACGAGGTACCGCCTCGCGTCGCCCGGACCATGGCGGGCCCGTGGCTGGACGCGCGGTCCGCGGACGCCGCGGTCAGGGAACTGCTCACCTTCGCCGAATCGGCGGACGGCGAGCAACGCGCCGCCGCCCTGGCCTTCTGCACGGAACTCGGGCCCGGGGCGGCGCAGGCCTGGCGGGAGTGGGAGCGGCGGCCGGGATTCGGCGCCTACGCCCGGCAGTGGCTGGCCGCCCAGGGGGATCCGACCGCTCAGGACCCGGCTGACGAGGCGTGGCTGGCCGTCGATGCGCTCAGCATGATGCTGGACGTCCTTCCGGACGGCGTGCCGTCGCGCCTGCTGGCCATGGCCTTGCCGCAGGACACGGGCGGCGATATGACCGAGGCGCTGTCGTTGCTGCGCGGTTCTGGCCACCCGGCCGCCGCCAGGGTGGTGGCGCGCCTGACCGGGCGGCCGTACGCCGTGCCGTCGCCGGCCGGCGGGTAGCGGCCCCGCCGCTATCCCCTACCGGCGAGACGGCACGCGCCTGGCTTCGGCCATGCCGCGGTTGGCGAGCGCGTCGGCGCGCTCGTTACCCGCGTTCCCGGCGTGACCCTTGACCCAGCGCCAGTCCACGTCGTGCCGCTCCACCGCGGCATCGAGCCGCTGCCAGAGGTCAGCGTTCTTGACCGGCTGCTTGGCGGCCGTCTGCCAGCCGTTGCGCTTCCATCTCGGCAGCCATCTGGTGACGCCGTTGCGCAGGTAGGTGCTGTCGGTGTGCAGGCGGACAGGAACCGGCCGGGTCAGGCTCTCCAGCGCCCGGATCGCGGCCATGAGTTCCATGCGGTTGTTGGTGGTCTGCGCCGCCTCGCCGCCGTAGAGCTCCTTCTCGTGGCCGCGGTAACACAGCACCGCGCCCCATCCGCCCGGGCCCGGATTGCCGCTGCACGCGCCATCGGTGTGGATCTCCACGACCTCGGCGGCAGGCTCATCTGGCATGCAGGCAAGCCTGGCCGCTGAGAAGGAACGGGGCAAGCGAAAGGCGCGGCCCGGCGCGTGCCCGGCCGCTCACTGCCCGCCATCCGGTTCCGGGCGGCGAGCGGGCGGGCCGTCGGCCACCGCGGCGTAGGCCGCCGCGGTGAACAGCGCCGTGAAGTGGTCGATCACCTCGTCCGGCGACGCGTCCAGGTCCCCGTTGATCCAGTCGGCCAGGAGCTCGACGACACCACCGATGAGGAACCGGGTGATGATCACCGGGTCGAGCCGCAGCCGGAGGCCTCCGGCCACGGACAGGGCCCGGTCGGCGGTGAGCTGCGCGAGCGCGTGCCTGGTCTCGCGGCGCAGCCGTTCCAGCCGCTCGCTGACGCCGACGACCTCGATCGCCACGACCCTCGCCTTGCGCCGGTCCTCGGTGACGGCCGCCCATCCGGCCCGCAGGCCCGCCCGCGCCTGCGCCTCGATCGTGGTTTCCCGGGCGACCGCTTCGGCGGCCCTGGTGAAGATGTCGCCGACGATCCGCTGGTAGACGCAGTACAGCAGGTCCTCCCGGCTGCGGAACGACTCGTAGAAGTAGCGGGAGTTGAGCGAGGCGGCGGCGCTGACGGCGCGGATCGACGTGCGCGCGTAGCCGAGGGTGCCAAACAGCTCCAGTCCGGCCTCCATCAGGCGCTCCCGCCGCTCAGCCTGGCGCTGCGCGGGAGTGATGCCTCGGTACCGGCGGGCTGGTTCCACACGCGATTTTATCGACCGGGCGGCTCCCCCGCACGGCCAGGCGGGCGGGCGTCCCGGCGCCCGTGGCGGAGTCACGGCAGACCGGCCCGGTCCCCGACAGACGGCAGATGACCCTCTGGGCAAAGTGGTCTGGCAGTGCTACAGTTTCGGCCGTAAAGAGGTGACCGAGTGCTACACATTCGTCCGCCCGGCGTGCGTAACCCGCAGCAGGCCAGTCGATTCGGGGGCGTGCTGCGTGCTTCCCGCGGGCCTGTGATCACCCCGCCAGGCCCGGCGGCGCCGGGCACCGGCGCGTGCTCAGCCCTTGTTTGACCCCACCTCCGTTCTCGGCTCATGGAGGCGATATGACGCACCGGATTCGTATGGTCAGCGGGATCCTCGGCGGCGCGCTCGCGGCCACGCTGACGGCGTCGATGCTGGCCCTGACCCCGAGCGCGGCGGCCGCTGCGCTTCTGCCGGCAGCGCGGCAGGCGGCGGCGGGCGGCCCGCTGCCCACGCTCACCGAGGTCCCGCCCGGCAGCGGCAGCCACGGCTATCCCTACGACGCGGTGCCCGTCACCCAGAGCTTCGCCGGCGCGCCCACGATCAACCTCGCCTCCTACGGCTACGCGGAGCGCGAGTTCCTGATGTCGGGCACGACCAACATCTACCGGCAGAGCGGGGTCTGGGGCTCCAACGGCCGGTGGGGCGTGTCTGTGGCGCAGAGCAACGTCCCGTACACCACCCGCCTGCTCGTCCGATACCCGACGGACCCGTGGAAGTTCAACGGGACCGTGGTCGTCGAGTGGCTGAACGACACCACGGGCGGCGATCAGGATCCGGTCTGGTCGGAGATCTACAACGAGGTCCTGTCCCAGGGCTACGCCTACATCGGCGTGAGCGCGCAGACGGCAGGCATGAACGAGCTCAAGGCCTGGGATCCGCAGCGGTACGGCGCGCTCGGCGACTCGGGCGACGGCCAGTCCTACGACATCTTCAGCCAGGCGGCCGAGGCGGCGCGGGCCGACGGCGCGACGCTCCTGGGCGGGCTCAGCCCGGCCCGGATCATCGGCGCGGGCGACTCGCAGTCCGCGTTCCGGGTGGACACCTACGTCAACGCGATCCAGCCGGTCAGCCACGCGTTCGACGGCTTTCTCGCGATCGGGCGGTCGGTATTCGCGGCGCCGATCGGCAGCGGCCTGGTCGCGTTCTCGCCGGCTCCCGCCTTCGTCCGCACCGACAACACCACGCCGTTCATCCAGCTCAACACCGAGGGCGACATCGAGGAACTGGGGGCCGCGCTGGTCCGCCAGCCCGACAACAACTACCTGCGGACCTGGGAGCTGGCCGGTGCCGCGCACATCGACCTGCACGAGGGGATCTACGAGGGCAACACGATCGAGCGAGAGGAGCCCACGGTGACGGCGCCGGCCTGCGTGTTCGGGGTCCCGTTCAACGGCGCGACCCTGCCCGACAACCAGCCGGTCTACGAGCTCGAGGACGCGGCCCTATACGACCTGGATAAATGGCTGGTCTACGGGGTGGCCCCGCCGCACGGCAACCAGATCGCGACCACTCCGCTGCTCAACCTCGTCGAACGCGACCGGCACGGGAACGCGCTGGGCGGGATCCGGATGCCGGACATCCAGGCGCCGACGGAGACCTACACGGCGATCAACTTCTACCTGCCGAGCCAGGAGAGCCTGAGCCCGAGCCAGCTGCTGAGCACGCTGGAGAGCATCTTCACCACCCTGGAGACGGGAGCGATCACCAACACGACCGTCCGCAACGAGGGCCTGTGCCTGCTGGAGGGTTACTACAAGCCGTTCAGCAACGCGACCCTGCAGTCGCTGTACCCGACGCACGCCGACTACGTGTCCGCGTTCACCTCGGCCGCCCACGCCGACCTGGCCAGCGGTTTCCTCACCCAGGCCGACTACAGCGCGGCGGTCGCGGCGGCACAGGCATCGCCGGTCCCGTGAACCGGACGCCGGCGGGGACGCGCGGATCGCGATCACATCTGCCCGGCGGCGGAAGTAATGTCCGCGGTAACGGCGAGGGCATTCCGGCGACCCGGGCGACACGCTGCTGACGACTTCTCGCGAGCTCCCTCCAATGGCCTCTTGCCTCGGCTACGATCCTTGCTCAGCGCGGGCGCCGCCATCGAGCGAGTCGCGCCACTCCCTAGCCGTTTCGTTCATCTTGCCTCACAGCCAGGTTTCGCGGGCCACTCTGGCTAGTTTATCGCGCGACTCCCGGGGGCTGAGTGATTTATCGCGAAGCGCGCCGAAAGCTACTTCATAGGTATTTACGTCAAGCTCGCCGTCTACGAATGTCGTTCCGTGCAGATGCTCGACAGCGATGGTATCTGGCAGCGATACTCCGTGGACGCGCGGGAACCTGAAGTAAACGAAGGCACCCGTCGCGATGACCTGGTCCCCGCCCAGGGGCAGTATCCGCACCTCGATATTCGGCTGCCCGGAGATCCCGGCCAGGTGGACCAGCTGATCATGCATGACCGACGCGGCAGCGAATCCTCTCAGCAGGACCGACTCGTCGATGACGAGGCTGAAGGACCTCAATTACGGGCCCTGCGGACCTGGGCAGTCGCCGCGGGGGGTCCGGTGCACCGAGGGCGCTGTGCCGTGACTGCCGTCGTCTGGCTGGCCCTCGTTCCGTCGGTGCTCACGTGGCTCTATGCGTCCGCGCGCTGGCGCCGCCGGGCGGCGGCGCAGGAAGCGGAATGGCGCCGCGTCCAGGCCGGGCTGTTCGCCGAGATCGGCAGCCTTCAGGGCGAGGTGGCACGGGCCCGGATCCGGGCCGCGCAGGTCACCCGGGACACGACCGGGTGGGCCGAAGGCTACAAGCACGGCTGCAACGACATGATCAGGGCCATGGCCGCCCTGCACGGGAGGGAGTCTCTTCAGCCGGGCGCCGCTGAAGAAGCACCGAGCGCGAGGTAAGCCCGCCTGCGCGCGCAGGAGCATGAAGCCGACCGCGTGACCAGCCGTTCTTCATGCCTGAACGATGAGTCGCGGGGGGACCCGGAAGCGCCCAGCGCCTCGCGGCGGCGGCGCTGGTCGCCACGGCCCTCGACGGGCGGGCCCGGCAAATCCGCCCCCGCCCCACGCGCGGAAATTCCGTCACGCACGTGCGCGGAATGGCCACCATCAATGATCGCAAGCCGAAGAATCACGGCACAAATCATGGCGGTATCACAGTCCGGCCCGATATAGTCGGAACCATTATCGGGTGGGGAGACCCGGTGGGGGGATCAGCTTCTGCGCACCGGGGTATTTCCTTGAGTCCCAGGGAGGGGACATGCGCAGATTCCTCGCGGCAGCGTGCGCGACGGGCCTGGGCGCCGCACTCAGCGTCGCATTAGCATCGTCGGCGTCAGCGTCGGCCACGATCGTGGTCGGGCCCGGGCAGTCCATCCAGGCCGCGGTCAACCTGGCCAGGCCGGGCGACACGGTACTGGTCAAGCCCGGCGTATACCATCAGAGCGTTCAGATCCGCACGGACGGGATAGCTCTGCGCGGATCGGGTGATTTCCCTGGCGGGACGCTTATCGAGCCGCCTAAATCCGCGCCCAAGACGCTGTGCAACAGCGTGTTCGGCCCGACCGGGATATGCATCCTGGCCAAGCGGGTCAACGCCAAGACCGGCGCGGTGATTACGCCGGTCCGCGACGATGCCGTGACCGCGCTGCAGGTCGCCGGTTTCCCCGCCAACGGGGTATTCGGGTACGGGACCGACGGTCTTCGCGTGACGAGGGTCGTGGCGGTCAATGACGGCGACTACGGCATTTCCCGGTTCGTCTCGACCAGGACCCTGTTCGCCGACGACACCGCGATCGGCAACCACGAGGCCGGGTTCTACGTCGGGGACTCGCCGCACGCCGACACGGTCGTGCGCGACGACCGGGCCATCGGCAACCAGTTCGGGATCTTCGTCCGGCACGCCAGGTACGTCCTGGTCACCGGCAACCGGGTCACCGGGAACTGCCAGGGCATCCTGGTCCTCGACGACGGCCAGCGAGGGGGCGCGGGCAACGCGATCGTCCGCGGCAACAGCGTCTTCAGGAACAACAAGTTCTGCCCGAAGAGCGAAGACACCCCGGTGAGCACTCAGGGCGGCGGCATCCTGCTGCTGGGCGCGACCTACACGCTGGTGGCCCGCAACAGCGTGTCGGGCAACGTCGGCAAGCAGTTCAACTCCGGCGGCATCGTCGTGCTCAGCGCCAGCGCGCTGACCAAGGGGAGCAACCCCAACTTCGACGTGATCGCCAACAACACCGCCTACCGCGACCGTCCCGCCGATCTCATCTGGGACGGCACGGGAATCCACGTCCGGTTCCTGGGCAACCGCTGCGTCAGATCGGCTCCGCCCGGGCTCTGCCACTGAGATCAGCGCGAGTCCGGCGCCCGGTGCCCCACGCGCACCGGGCGCCGGACTCGCGCGTCACCTGAGGCATCGGCCGCGGGCAGGGGGTGCGGCGAGACGCCGGCCGCTCAGTCGGGGGGATAACTGAGGGCCGGCGCCCGCCTGCTCGTGACCGGCCACCCGGCTCGCAGGTGGCCCGGGGGAATCTTCGGATGCTGGCCCGGGTGGGGATCCAGACCGCCCGGGCCCGGCAGCCAGGCCGGCCCGGGCAGCCCGGGCGGCCACGGCGTGCCGGGGCGGTGATCCCCGGGCCAGCCGGGCGGGACGGCTTCGTGGCCCCACGTCTTCCGGCTGGCCTTCGTCGTCGCGTCCGGTCCGGGCTGGGGTCCCGGGCCGGTGCCGTGACGGCGAGCGGCCCGGCGCGTGACCCGGGGCGGCGCGGCGCGGTGACGCGGTGCGGGCGCGCCGAACGTCGTGTGCGCCAGTTCCTGCACCTGCGGGGGCAGCACCGCGGCGAACGCGGCGGTGCCGCCGATCGCGATGACCCCGGCCGCGAGGGCCACCGCCATCCGGACGGGCCCGCAGTACCTGGGCCGGCGCGAAGCCCGCGCCGCGCGGGCCGCGAGCCCGCGGGACCTGGGCCGGCGCCCGGGGTGCGCGGGGGGCCCGGGGTGCGCGGGGTGGGCGGGAGGCCCGGCGTGCGCGGGGTAGGCGGCCGGCCCGCGGGACCTGGGCCGACGGCGGGCGCGCCTGACGCGGGCTGCGCGGACCGGGCTGGTGGCCAGCACGAACCCGGCGACGAACGCGGCCTCCTCGGCCAGTTCCCGGTCGGTGGCCGTGCTGGCGGCGGCCTCCAGCACGCGGGCCAGGGCTTGCTGGCCGGCCGGGGCTCCGGGGGCATGGCCCCGGCCGGCGAGCAAGCCCTCAGCGGTGCGGCCGTCCAGTGACGGGCGCCCGCTAAGGCGGGGAAGGCTAGGCATGTCGGAAAGAGAACCGCCAGCGCCCTTCATCGCGTTACACCCAGCTGCCCAGCTGGCCCGCCTGTCCCAGCTCTCCGACCCTTCCCAGCCGCCGGCCGGCGGGCTCGGCCAGCCGGTCGGCCAGGGCCCGCAGCCCTCGGTGCGCCGCGACCCGGACCGCGCCGGGACGTCGGCCGGTCAGCCGCGCGACCTGGCCGACGTCCAGCCCGGCGACGACCCGCAGCACGATCACCTCGGCCTGATGGCGCGGCAGGGTGGCGATCAGCTCCAGCGCGGACTCGGCGGAGAGGTTGGCCAGCGCCGCCTCGGCGGTGTCATCGGCGGCGGGCCGGTCCAGGTCCGCGGCGTCCCCGGTCAGCCTGATCGGGTGCCGGCGGGAATGCCGGCGCAGGTCGGCTACCCGCCGCCGGGCCACGGTGAACAGCCAGCCGCGGAACTCCGGTTCGCCGCCCCGGAACCGGGCCAGCCTCCGCGCTACCTCCAGCCACACCTCGGCGGCCACGTCCTCGGCCGCGTCTCCCGCCACGACCCGCAGGTACCGCAGCAGCGGCGGGTGCGCATCGCGCCACAGCCGGGCGAACGCGGCCTCGTCCCGCCCCGCCGCGGCGTGCAGCACAGCCGGAAAATCCCCCTCCAGCACAGGGCGACCCTACGGGCATGTTGCCCCGCCCCGCGAGTTAATACCAGGTATCGGTGCCCGCCGCACGGCGCGGGCCCTCGCCGCGGGAGGTCAGAACCGGTGACGGGTGTGACTGAAGTTTCCTTTCCGGAACGCGAGGACCTTGGTGGGCCTGACCGAGAACACCAGGGCTTCCCCGCTCCCGTGGTGAAAACGGCCGTCGCGCACCACGAACTGCCACCGGCCGTCCCACTTGGCGGCCCACCCCGCGGCGAGGCGTTCAAGGCGCGTTCCCTGGAGGGGCACCCGGTCTCACGCGAAGAGAAGCCGGGGCGCTGACGGCTGGTGGCCTGGAGCCCGCAGGCAACGGGACTGGCCGGGCCGGCTTGGTGATGCTGCGCCGACCCGGCCAGTCCCGGATCTCCTTTTGCTGATCTTGTGTTGTCATGCGGCCCTCTGGGCCGGTCAGGCGTGGAGTAGCGGCTTGCCCAGCGGGAGCTCCTTGCCGCCGCCGACCTTGGACGCCGTGCCGGCGAAGAGGTACACAGCGATGGCCGCGAAGCCCATCAGGACCCACCCGGCGGCCTTGCTCGCGCCAGCCGAGGTGTTGACGATGCCCACCAGGTTCAGCACCAGGGCGACCTCAGCCACCGTGAACAGGGCCAGGTAGGCGAACGGCAGCCGCAGCGCCGCCATCATGAGCAGCGCGACGATGACTATCCAGCTGATCACGAAGATCTTCTGGGTGTCCACCACCGCGGTCGGGGCGATCCCGAACCAGTTGTGCGTCAGCCCGAGCACGAGCACCGCGTAGCTCATGAAGAAGCTTCCCAGGACGCAGAAGAAGCCCGCCGGCGCGTTCTCGCCGATGCGCGCCGCCCAGACCGTGGCCAGGAACAGCGCGAGCGCAGCCGTGATGATGATCGGCAGCGCAGCCCCGACCGCAGTGGCCGGAACGACGCCGATCAGGACCATGGCGAACGCCACCGCGCCCACGACCGCGGCCGGAAGGGCCAGCATGCCGGGCTCGCCGGCAGGCTGTGGCGGGGTAAGGTCCTCGGACGGGTGCCAGAGGGGCTCATGCGGGATCGGACGGGGGGTTGTTGGAGCAGCCATTTCGTTCTCCTCCTTCAGGAACGCTGAAGACGCCCGCAAACCGCGACTCGCCCCAGCTACGCTCTGCTTCTGCTGCTCACGCTCGCCGGGATCGACGGGCTGCGGTTAGGGCCGATCGTCCGGAACGGTAAGGTCTGTGGTCCGCCGCGCCTGGGACGAAGGTCCGGCGGGCGGCCAGGTGGTGACGCTCGCAGCGCCGGGCTCCGGGAATCACGGCCACCCGCGGCCGGAGCGGCCGCGATCGCGCCGGGCTGCGGCCGGGGCGGCGCCTAGCGGTCACCCCAGTCATTACCCCAGCCGTTTCCGCGCGATCCTCAGCTCCGGGAGCAGTACGGGCCCGGCGAAGTATGATGCGCTGAGCAGCGAGGGTCACACTCCACATCAGGGGGCGATTCGATGGCACTCCTCGGCCGCGAGTTCATCGCAGCACCCGACACGTCCAAGGGCCAGATCGTCTTCAAGTGGCCCGATCACAACATCCGCAAGTTCACCCGGTGCATCGTCGAGCCCGACGCCGTCGCCGTCTTCATGAGCCAAGGGCAGGTCATGGGGACGCTTCTCGGCGGCCACCACCAGCTCGACGCCAAGGAGCTGCCGTTCCTCGGGATGTTCGTGGACTGGGCCACCAACAGCAACGCGTTCAAGGCCGAGCTGTACTTCGTCGGCATCCGGGACTTCCCGAACCTCCGCTTCGGCGGCCGGCTGGACGAGGTGCAGGACCCGGTGACCGGCCTGATCGTCACCCTCCGGACGTTCGGCGAGTACGCGCTGCGGGTGATCGACGCGCCCAAGCTGATCCTCAACCTGGTCGGCACCGTGGACGTGACCAATAACGACGCGGTCACCGCCTGGGTCACCCAGCAGCTGCTGAAGGTCACCCGTACCACGGTCACCACCCAGCTCATGTCGGGAGCCTGGCCGATCCTCGGCCTGTCCGTGCACAGCCCGGAGATCGAGGTGGCGGCCATGCGGGGCGCCAACCAGGAACTCGCGGACTACGGGATCTCCATCACCCGGCTCGGCAACCTCGACATCAACCTCGACGACGACGACAACGCCCGGCTGAAGAAGCTGGCCGGCGACACCGCCTACAGCCGCCTGGCCGGCGGTTTCCTGCAGGCGGCCCAGGCCGAGGCGCTGCAGGGGGCGGGCGAGGGGCTGGCCAAGGGCGGCGAGGGGGCGAGCCCGCTGTTCCTCGGGGCCGGCCTCGGCGTGGCGGGCATGATGCAGGCGCCGCTGCAGGCCCCGTACAGCCCGCCGCCGGCGGCGCCGGGCTTCGCGGGCGGCGGCCAGGGCTACGGCCAGGCCCCGCCACCGCCGCCCGCGCCGCCACCGCCGCCGCCGACCCAGGTCTCCCAGGCTCCGGCGGCCCCGCCGCCGACCCAGCTCTCGCAGCCTCCGGCGGCCCCGGCCATGACCGAGTGCGGTAACTGCCAGAGCCCGGTTCAGGTGGGCGCGAAGTTCTGCGCCGAGTGCGGCACGCCGATGCAGAAGCACTGCAGCAACTGCAACGCCAGCCTGAGCCCCACCGCGAAGTTCTGTGCCGAGTGCGGCACGCCCGCGAACCCGCCCGCCTCGTAAGCAACGCACGATCGCATAAACAACGCACGACAGCCCGGGCTCGGCTCGGCGAGCACCGGTGGACGTTGCGTTCAACATTCCGGTTGTGAGGGTCTTCCAGCTTCCGACGAGAAAGGCATGTCCGGATGGATCGGATCGAGTGCCAGTGGTGCAAGGCTCAGAACGAGCCGAACCGAACGAGCTGCTTCACCTGCGGGGCGCCGCTCGACAAGAGGAACCTTGTTTCCGACTCGGGCTGGACCGAGGCACCGCGCCTGCGCGACATGACGGAGTTCCGTTTCTCCAACTCCACCTGCCAGATCGAGGGCGAGATCGTCCCGGTGGCCGAGCTGGCGCTGGCCCAGGGCGATTCGGTGTTCTTCGAGCACCACGTGATGCTCTGGAAGGAGCCCGCCGTGCCGATGTCGGCGCTCAACACCGGCGGCGGCATGAAGCGCATGCTGGGCGGCATGCCGCACGTGCTGAGCGTCGCCCACGGGCCAGGCCGCATCGCGTTCTCCCGCGACGCCACGGGCGAGGTCGTGGTGCTGCCGCTGCACCCGTCCATGGAACTCGACGTGCGCGAGCACGCGTTCCTCGCCGGGACGCACTCGCTGAACTACTCCTTCGTCCGCATCAAGGGCCTGGCCAACATGATGCACGGCGGCGAGGGCATGTACATGGACCGGTTCGTCACGCAGAACGAGCCGGGGCTGCTGCTGCTGCACGGCTACGGCAACGTGTTCCAGAAGACGCTGCAGCCCGGCGAGAAGATCCTGATCGAGCCCGGCGGCTTCCTCTACAAGGACTCGTCGGTGGTCATGAACACGGTCAGGCAGAACATCAAGACCGGGATGATGGGCGGCCACAGCATGTACCTGGCCGAAATGACGGGCCCCGGCCGGGTCGGCATCCAGTCCATGTACGTCCACCACGGCTCGGAGTGAGAATGTCGACGCCGACCACCACCAGCACCTACACCTGCCCGTACTGCCGCATTCCCAGCGAGGGAGCGGGCGGGACCTGCCCGCACTGCGGTGCGCCCGTGGACGTCCGGGAGCGCGTGTCTCGCTCCGGATGGGCTGAGCAGCCGCCGATCCGGGACATGGCCCGCATCCGCTTCAACCGCTCGACCTGCCAGATCAGCGGCAAGTACGTGCCCGTGGCGGAGATGAAGCTGGACCGGGAGGACTCGGTCTACTTCTCCCACCACGTGCTGCTGCACACCGACCCGGGGGTCCAGCTCGACGCCATGAAGATGCGGGGCGGCTGGAACCGGAAGCTGGCCGGGATGCCGCTGATCATGATGACCGCGCGGGGGCCCGGCTTCATCGCGTTCAGCGCCGACCACCCCGGCGAGACCCTCGCCGTCCCGCTCCAGCACAACCAGGCCGTCGACGTGGTCGAGCACCGATTCCTGGTCGCGACGGGGAACGTCAACTACCAGTGGGAGAACTCCGGGGTGTGGTTCGCCACCCAGGACGGGGACGACCAGGAGTACCACTACCCGGTCGGCCGGACCATGGACCGGTTCTGGGCCCAGGGCGGGCCGGGCCTGCTGCTGCTGCACGGCCCGGGCAACACCTTCATCCGCGACCTGGCCCCGGGCGAGCGCATCTGCGTGCAGCCGGGCGGCCTGATCTGGAAGGACCCGACGGTCCAGATGTGGCTCCACTTCGAGTACCCGCACGGCATGTACTGGTTCAGCTCGGCGCGATGGCAGGCCAAGTCGGTGTGGCTGACCCTGCAGGGACCGGGCCGGGTGGCGATCCAGTCGGTGTTCGAGCGTCCCGAGATGGTGGGACAGGTGGTCAACTGCTCCAGCGCGACGTCGCAGCAGTGGTAGCGGGCTGACCGGACGGGGGTAGCGGGCTGACGGAGGGGGTGGCGACCAGACGGGGGTGGCGGGCTGACCGGACGGTGGCCGCGGCGCGCCGGCCGGACACCGCGCCGGGCGACGGGCGCTACGGGCCGTCGGCGGGTCCGGTTATGCGGGCTCGTCGAGTTCCGGCATGACCGGGCCATAACTGGCGTCGGTCACCGGTTTATGCGAGCTGAGCTGCACATCGAACTGCGCGTCGAGCGCGGTCGCCACGGCGGCCAGCGTGCGCAGGGTGAGGTTCTCGCCCCCGGACAGGACCTGGCTGATCCGGCCCGGGGAGACGCCCATGCGGCTGGCGAGTTCGGCACGGGTCAGGTGATGCTCGCGCAGGTGCACGGTGATCTCGTTCGTGAGCTGCGTGACCAGGCGTGACAGCTCTTCGTCTACCTGGGCCTCGATGTCCTTCTGGGCGGACGAGACACGTAGTGATAGGCCCATGGGTAGCTCCCAGTGTGCGTGACGTCGGACGCTTAGTCAAAGCTAAATCTATAGGCATGCCTAAATGAAGTATCGCCCGGGCCACGGTGCCCTCACCTCGGACTGCCTATCGTTACGAAAATGTTACCAGATCGCCCGTACGGGGGGACTTCCTACGGCGTGCCCCGAATGGGCGCGCGGGCGCGGTTGCGCCTAGATAGATCGTCAATGAACTGCGACCATGTCCTCGGGGGACAGCGGCGTCGAGGCAGCGGTGCGAGGGGAGGCTTGGCCATGCCAAGCTGGGTCGTAGTGGCCGGGACCATCGTCATATCGCTGGTCTCGGCGTACGGCTTCCTGCTGCTTCGCTGCCGGGGAACCGGGAACGCGTTCGGGCGCCGCGCCCGGTGGTGGGCCATCACCATCGTCTTGATCACGGCCGCGATCTCGACCGGGGTGGGCCTGGCCGCGATCGCGGCGGCGGGCGATCACACCATCGCGGCCTACGTCGGCTTCATCCTGCCCAGCGGCCTGTGGCTGGGCCGGGCGTCCAGATCGCGCGGCCACCTGGGCGGCGGCGCGTGGCCCGAGCGGCTGGCCGCCCTGGCCGCCCTGGTCACGTTTCCGCTCCGCCGTCTCGACGACCGGATGGGCGACGACATGCAGGCGTGGTGCGACGCCAGGCTCGAGGCGGCGTCGAGGCGGCCGCAATGGCTGGCGGACGCCGCGGAGTACTACTACAAGCAGGTTGCGGGCCGCCTGAGGGACCGGCGGGCGACAGACCAGCTCAACCGCTGGCGGGAGTCCATCGGACACAAGATCAGGATCGTGCGCCTGACCGACCTGGGGACCACCCCGGAGAGACTGCAGGAAGCCCTGCACTATCACTCGGCCACGACGGACGGCCGCAAGTACGCCGCCGACGACCTGCCCCGCCTGGCCCGCAGGTTAATAGCGGAGGCCGAGAACGAACTGCACCTGTTCCTGGCCTACGTATACCGGCTCGGATACCACCGGCTGCTCATCTACCCGTTCCGGCCGCAGTCCGTGCCGCGGGCCAGGCCCGCACCGGGCGGCCACCCCGCCGGGCGCGAGCCGACGGCCAGCTAACCATCCTTACTGGTGAGAGTTACAGCGGGTCAAGCACTGGCGGCAATGCCGTAACCGGTCGCCGCGGCCGGCCAAGCCGGGATGAATGCGAAAAAGGTGCACATAGGTGTGCATTGTCCATGGGGTGACCGGGGAATACGGGCACCCGGCGGGCTGTTGGCAGCGGGCGTGACAGAACACCCGGATGCCGTCGAAAACGTGCAGTTCTGGTTCGATCCGGTATGCCCCTGGGCCTGGATCACCTCCCGCTGGATGCTGGAGGTGGAGAAGGTCCGGCCGGTCACGGTCGGCTGGCGGATGATGTCGCTGGCGTACCTGAACCTGACCCAGCACGAGGGCAAGGGCCTGAGCGAGGACTACCTGGAACGGATGAGCCGGGCCTGGGGACCGATCCGGGTCTGCGCCGCAGCTGCCAAGGAACGCGGCCCGGACGTTCTCGGGCCGCTGTACACCGCTCTTGGCACGCGGTTCCACGTCCAGGGCCGCCGGCAGGATCCCGCGGTGATCCCCGAGGCCCTGGCCGAGCTGGGATTGCCCGAATCCCTGGCCGACGCGGCCCAGAGCACCGAGTTCGACGAGACGATCAAGGCCTCGCATCACGAGGCGTTCGACGACGTCGGGCTCGACGTGGGCACCCCGGTCATCAGGATCCGCGGCCAGGCCATATTCGGCCCCGTCATCACGCCCGCCCCGAAGGGTGAGGCTGCCGGGCGGCTCTGGGACGGGGTGGTGCTGGTGACCGAGGCCGACGGCTTCTTCGAGCTCAAGCGGACCCGGGACCGCAAGCCCTCGTTCGACTGAGCACCAAGTAGGTCCGGGCGGCGCTGAAGTGAGCCCGGGGCGGCGGTAACTCGTGAGGGGCCCGGCCGCTACGCCCGCGACGCGAGGTGGCCGAGCAGCATGGCCTCGCTGACGCAGCAGTTCCGGAGCTCGCCGAGGTGCACGCTCTCGTTCTCGGAGTGCGCGTTGCTCTCCGGGTCCTCGACGCCGGTCAGCAGCATCGCCGTGCCCGGATACGCCGCGGCCAGCGCGGCGACCAGCGGAAGCGAGCCGCCGCTGCCCGGCTCGACCGGAGCCCGGCCCCAGGTGTCCGTGCACGCCCGGCGGAAGGCCTCGAACGCGTGCCCGGAGACGTCGATGCGGTGCGGCTCTCCTTCCCGGCAGGGCCGGACGGTCACCTCCGCGCCCCAGGGCGCCCGGCGGCGCAGGTGCTCTTCCACCGCGAGGAACGCCCGCTGTGTGTCGTCACCCGGGGCCAGGCGGATGCTGATCTTGGCGGTGGCGGCCGGCACTAACTTGTGCGCCGCGTCCGCCGTCGCCGGTGCGTCAATGCCGAGGACCGCGATGGCCGGCCGGTCCCACAGCCGCTGGGTCAGGGAGCCCCGGCCGAGAAGCCGGACGCCAGGGCGGAGCCCGGTGAACCGGCGCAGGTCAGCTTCGCGCATCCGTAGCGAATGCGGGGAGCCAGCGTGCAGGCCCTTGATCGCCACGCCGCCCTTGCGGTTGTGCAGCGTGGCGATGAGCCGGCACAGTGCCGTCAGCGCGTCCGGCACCGGTCCCCCGTAACGGCCGCTGTGCACGGCATGATCGAGCGTGCGCACCTCGACCAGGCAGTCCAGGATGCCGCGCACGGAAGTGGTCAGCGTGGGCTGGCCCACGGTCCAGTTCGCGCAGTCCGCCAGGACGATGGCGTCAGCGCGCAGCAGGTCCTCATACTTGGCCAGGAACGCGGGCAGATGCGCCGACCCGATTTCCTCCTCGCCCTCGATGAAGACCGCCACGCCGACCGGCGGCTTCCCCTCCCACACCTGCAGCGCGGCCGCGTGCACGGCAATCCCGGCCTTGTCGTCCGCCGTGCCCCGGCCGAACAGGCGCTCCCCGCGCTCGGTCGGCTCGAACGGCGGCGACGTCCACAGCTCGGCGGGCCCCGGCGGCTGGACGTCATGATGGGCATACAGCAGGACCGTGGGAGATCCGGCCGGCCCTCTGATGGCGCCGAACACCGCGGGATGCGCGCCGTCGATATCGAGCAGCCCGACGCCATTGAGCCCGGAACGCTCCAGCCACGTGGCGGTCGCCTCCGCCGACTGCCGTACCTGGCGGGGATCGAATCCCTCCGCGCTGACCGACGGAATCCGCACGAGGTGATCAAGCTCAGCGCGGATGCCGTCGAAGGCAGACTCCACCCTGGCCCGGACGCCCTCCGGACTGGTTTCAGCTAGCAAGTCCTGGCCCCCCGCGGTTCACCGCACACGGCGCCCGCCGGGCCCGCCGCCGACACGGGCGCCGGGCCTTCGGGGCGTGGCCTCGGGACCGCGGCTGGCCCGCGGGACCAAAGATGTCAGCTGATGCTCACGGCGCCATGCCCGGCCGCGAGTGGCATTGCCCGACGTACCGCAGAACCCCCGGCGTGACCGGACAGGCGCGATGCAATCGTTTCTGGTCGCACCCGTCACGCATCGCACAATACGTAGATATCAGGGCCTGATCAACGGGTCCCGTTCACCCAAGCGCCTTTTACGGGCCTGCTGAATGTCACCCCGTTACCCGGAGCCGCACAGGCACCACCAGATTACCCGGCGGCGCTGACCCCGGCCTCCCGGCCTCCGGGCCCGCCGGGGCGACGCGATGGCCGCGCAATCACGCAGTCGCGCCCGCCGCGGCCAAACTCGCGGATTCGGGCACGCTCGGGTTCAGGTACGTCTCCCGGTCGTCAACCGTGCAGACCAGCACGTCGCGCCGGGCGGTGCCGCCGGGCGGAGGTTCGAGCGGCGTTGCCCCGTGCTTGAAGCGTGCGTCTTCGAAAATGATGATCTCGCCCGGGTTCAACTGATGCCTGAGAACCGGATCTGCGACCGGGGCGCCTTCGTCGGTGACGTCATCGGGCTGGTAGAGATAGGTCTCCGCGCCGCCGCCCACCCGGTCGAGGACATACAGGATGCAATATTCCTCATGATCATGATGAGGGCTCGTCACAACGTCTGTGTACGTCCGGAACAGGTTCACGCCGAACGTGCCGTCAGGCTGGCGCCGGTCGCGCGGTACGAGGCTGAGGAAGATGCGAACGAGTTCCTCGGCCTGCGGGTCGCCGAGCAGCCTGACCCGTGAATGATCACGCTTGCCGGGGATGCCGGCCCGGTTCGTGATGGTGATCGTGTCGTGTTCCTCTACCCGGAGGCCGTCCTGCCACTGGTAGCGGATGACGTCCCGCGCCCGCTCGCGATCTCTCGGCCAGTCGCCATGATCGCGGCGGATCGCCGAGCCGTTGAAGTACCTTGCTAGGAATTTTTCCCGGAACTTGGCGGGAAGCCCGATTTCCAGCTCATCGGTCAGCGCGTAGCCCTGACGGCTCAGGTCCGCCCGGACACGGTCAAGGCCGACGGGCGGATTCCCGATTGAATCATCGCTCACGGTGGGCACTCACACGGAATAGGAGTGAGCTCGACCATTGTGGCGATCGAGCCTGTGGTGACGCGAGAAACGCATGAGATATAACGGCGATCATGCTATACCCAGACGTGCTCTGGCATGCTACCGGAATCTGTAACGGCAAGATAAAGGTTCGGCCGCATCGGCCCCGGTAAATTGCGCGAGCACGCCAGGCAATTGCGTGAGCGCCCAGAGTGAGCTGTAGTGCTCGCATTTGCTCATGAGCCATCGGCCACACCGTTGCGGACGGAGGCTATGAGGGCGCGCGAGTCGTCCTCGCTGAGCGAGGCGAGCACGAGATCGCGGTGCGCCGCGCGGTATCTCGCGACGTCGGCCGGGCTCTCAATGCTCCAGAACCCCGCATGGGTCTCGATGTGCACGACGTCCTGTTCCAGGTCTTCGGCGTCCTGGTATTCGAAATACGCGTACATGCACGTCATCGTGAAAACCGGCCCGGCCGCGTACGGCAGGACGCGCAAGCTGACGTTCGGAGCCGTCGACCGCTCGACCAGGGCATCCAGCTGATCGCGCAGAATCTGCCGGGACCCGACCTGCTGCCGCAGCGTTGACTCGTGCGTGACCGCGACCAGTTCCAGGGGCCGCAGCCGCTCGCGGCTGCTCAGGGCCGCCTGGCGCCGTTCCCGGACCTCGAGCAGCTGGCGGATCTGGTCCTCGGAGCGATGCTCCATGCGCCGGAAGATCGCCTCCGCGTACGCGGTGGTCTGCAGCAAGGCCGGCACGAACGGCAGCGTGTAGGTCCGCTCCACGGTGGCGTCCGCCTCGTAGGCCAGGTGCGCGTCCAGCCCTCCCACGACCTCATCGTCAAAGCTGGTCCACCATCCGGGGCGCTGCGCGGCATCTGCCCACCGTTCCAGCCTGCCGGCCAGCGGCGTGCCCTCGATCTCGTAATACCGGATGAGGTCTCTGATATCGCGCCGCTGCGGCTTCCCCTGGGCGTTCTCCAGCCGGGACAGCTTGCTCGTCGAGATCATCAGGTCTTCGGCGACGTCGGTCAGCAGCTTCCCGGAGTCGTCCCGCAGCTGCTTCAGCGCGTTGGCGATGTGGCGCCGCGGCCCGAGCGGACCCGTCACCGCGACACGCCTATCCACGTTCGCTTCCCCCGCCCGGAAACGTGCATGCCTTCCGTCCTGGGAATCCCACAGCGCAAAGGTACTCTCGCCAGCGCCGCATCGCAGGCATACCGCGAGGGACACGCGTAGCGGATGTCTCAGCAGGCACCGACGGACCTCTGCCGGCCGGGGAGCCGAGCGGGGCCGACGCACGTATCGCGGCATGGCGGGACATCGCTTGCAGTTTGGGAAGCTTCATAGTGGGAATCCCAACAATAGAGCTTGCACCACGGATTTTCAAAGCGGGCATCTCATGGCGGTGAGAGTGCACATACCTCCGGACGTCGTCCCCGTCGCGGGGAGGAAGGTCCGCGCCGCCGGCCAGGCGGCCGGCCGCAGTCACCCGGCCGGGGCCTGCCCGGTGGTGACGGAAGCAGCCAGAGCCCGCGCGCCGCCGCCCCGACTCCGCCGGTACGACTCAGGCCAGCGGGCCGGGCGCCGATCACGGTCAGCGTGATCAAGGCAATGGAGTCCGCGGCACAGACGTCGAGCCGATGGCTGCATCCACCGGGCCCGACCTGCACTCAGACCCCTCCCTCGAGGCCCTCGAAAGAGGAGATCATGGAAACAGCGCACTGTACCTCCGCCACCGCCATCTTGAACAAGCCGCCGAGCCGATCCACGTGGCGTTCCCGTGCGGAGCCCGGCCCGTGACCGCCACCGTGCTCGAGATCGCGGTCGCGGCCGGCATCAGCCTGTTCCTCGGCATCGTGCTCGCGGCGACCTACGCGGCGGCGGCGATGTCCCGCTGCCAGGAACGGATGCAGGAGAAGGTCCGTGAGGCCCAGGCCGAGACCGCGCGCGTCCGCGAGGACTTCGCCCGGCGGATGACGGTGCAAGACAGCTGGCCGGCCGAGCGCGCCTGACCGGCGCTACCCGCCACCTAACTATCTAGCTGAGCGGGCCTCGTGGCGTGGCGACGACTCCACCCGGAGTCACGACCACGCCACGGAAGGCCGGCCCGGGGTCACGCCGCCGCCGCTCACGCGGCCAGTGGCCCGGCCAGCCGGTGCAGCAGCAGGGTTTCGGCCAGGCACGCGCGCTCGAACATGGCCAGGTGCAGGCTCTCGTTCGCGCCGTGCGCCCGCGTGTCGGGGTCTTCGACGCCGGAGATGAGGATCTCGGCGTCCGGGAACAGGCCGGCGTACCCGGTGACGAACGGGATCGAGCCGCCCCCGCCCACGTCGACCGCGGGCGATCCCCAGGCCTCGGCGAGGGCCCGGCGCGCCGCCTGGTAGGCGGGCCCCTCGGATCTCGCCGTGTAGGGAGCGGCCGTCGCGCCCGGCTGGACGCTCACCTGCACACCCCAGGGCGCGTTTGCCTCCAGGTGCGCCGCCAGCGCCGCGCGCGCCCTGGTCACGTCCTCGCCCGGGGCGACGCGCAGGCTCACCTTGGCCCGGGCGGCCGGGACGAGCGTGTTGGAGGCCGCCTCGACCGACGGGGCGTCGATGCCGATGACCGTAACCGCGGGGCGCGCCCAGAGCCGTTCGGTGAGCCCGCCGGAGCCGATCAGCTGCACCCCGTCGAGCACCGCCGCATCGGCCCGGAGCTGGGCCTCGGTCAGGTCGAGCGGATCCGCCGTGCCGCGGACCAGCCCCGGCACCGCCACGTCTCCCCGCTCGTCGTGCAGCGTGGCCATCAGCCGGCACAGCGCGGTCAGCGCGTCGGGGACCGGGCCGCCGTAGAGGCCGCTGTGCACGCCGTGCTCGAGGGCCCGGACCTCCACGATGACGGGGGCCGCCCCGCGCAGCGAGGTAGTCAGCGACGGCACGTCAACCGTCCAGTTCGCCGCGTCGGCGAACACCACGACGTCGGCGCGCAGCCGATCCCGGTACTCGGCCAGGAACCGCTCCAGCGTGGGCGAGCCGATCTCTTCCTCGCCCTCGACCAGCACGGTCACCCCGACCGGCAGCCGGTCACCGTGGGCCCGCAGCGCCGCCAGGTGCGCCGCGATCCCCGCCTTGTCGTCGGCCGCGCCCCGGCCGTACAGCCGCCCGTCCCGCTCGGCCGGCTCGAACGGATCACTGACCCACTCTGCGGGGTCGCCCGTCGGCTGGACGTCGTGGTGCGCGTACAGCAGCACGGTGGGCGCGCCCGGCGGCCCCGGCCGCCGTCCCAGCACCGCAGGCTGGCCGCCCTCGACGGCCAGCACCTCCACCGACGGCAACCCGGCGCCGCGCAGCAGGCCGGCGACCTCGTCGGCACTGGCCCGGACCTGCGGCCGGGCGGCCGGATCCGCCGACACCGAAGGGATCCGTACCAGCCGCTCGAGGTCGGAGCGGACCGAGGGCAGGACCCGCTGCAGGGCTGACGTGAGCGGCCCGGTCCCGGGCTGATCCGAGTTCATGCTCCCGGACAGTACCGGCCCGCACCGGTCGCCTCAATCCGCCGGCGGCGCCGGGCTTCCCTTCCCCGGCGTGTTTCTGCTACGAGTGACGCGGTGAAGACACTCAAGCGGTGGTTCTCCGACCGGGTCCAGTGCGAGATCACGATGACGCGGTGGGGTACCTACGGCCGGCCGGTTCTCGTCTTTCCGACCGCCGGTGGCGATGCCGAGGAAATTGAACGCAATGGTCTCATCGACTCGTGCGCGGCCCTGCTGGCCGGCGGGCGGGTAAAGATCTACTCGGTGGACAGTGTCGCCGGACAGGCGATGATCGCCAAGACGGGCTCGCCCGAAGACCGCCTGCGGCTGCTCAGCCAGTTCCACGAGTGCATCCGCCGCGAGGTCGTGCCCGCGATCCACGCGGATCTCGGCCATCAGGCCCTGGACATGATGACCTGCGGGGCCTCGATCGGAGCGTTCAACGCGGTGGCCGTGCTGTGCCGGTATCCCGACGTCTTCTCCGCCGCCGTCGGCATGAGCGGGACCTACCGGATCGAGCGCTTCTACGACGGGGCCTGGAGCCAGGACCTCTACTACTCGGCGCCGCTGCAGTTCCTGCCGGGCCTCGACGGCCCGGAGCTGGAGCGGCTCAGGCAGCGCTGTGTCGTGCTCGCGTCCGGGGAGGGCGCGTGGGAGGACATCGGCGAGTCCTGGCAGATGGCATCGGCTCTGGGCGCGAAGGGGATCCGCAACCGGGTGGACAACTGGGGCCCGCAGTGGACGCACGACTGGCCCACCTGGCGCCGGATGCTGCCGCACTACCTGACCGAGTTCACCTGAGGGGAGACTTGTGTGGACGGTGAAGTCCGGCATCTGGTGGGCCTGCTGCTCGGCACCGAGGACGACTGGCCGAGCGCGTTCGAGCACCTGCTGGCCAGCCTCGACCCGGTCGGCGACGACACGGGGCGCCACCACGTGTTCGGCGCCGAGCGCCTGACCATCGAGCCGTTCTCGCTCCGGGCGAAGCCGCGCACCGGCCTGGTCATCGACCGGCTCGCGTACTGGTACTACCACCCGCGCGAGTGGCTCAAGAAGGTCGCCCTGATGGACGACGTCTACCTGCTCAACTCCCCGTTCACGTTCCAGTCGATGGAGAAGCACGCGGCCTACTGCGCCATGATGCGGCTCGGGCTGAAGGTCCCCGAGACCGTTCTCGTCCCGTACAAGCACCCGGTCGACCACGACAAGTACGCCTACACCGCGCAGCGCTACAACAAGCCGTTCGACCTGGACGCGATCGCGGAGCAGATCGGCTATCCGATGTACATGAAGCCCTACGACGGCGGCGGGTGGCGCGGGGTTTCCTGCGTCAGGAACGCCGACGAGTTGCACCGCGCCTATGACGCCTCCGGCGGGATGCTCATGCACCTGCAGGCCGCGGTTCAGGGCTACGACGCGTTCGCCCGGGCGCTGTCGATCGGCGCCGAGACCATGGTGATCCGGTTCGACCCCGCCGCGCCGATGCACGAGCGGTACCGCGTCGATCACGGGTTCCTCCCGGCCGCCGCCGGCGCCGAGGTCGTCACGATCTCAAGGGTCGTCAACGCGTTCTTCCGCTGGGAGTTCAACTCCTGCGAGATGCTGGTCAAGGGCGACGACGTGGTCCCGATCGACTACGCCAACGCCTGCCCGGACGTCGCGCTGACCTCGCTGCACTACTACTTCCCCTGGGCGATGCGGGCGCTGGTGAAGTGGACGGTCTTCTGCCTGGCCACCGGGCGCCGGGCGCGCATCGACCTGGATACCCGTTCCTACTTCCGCGTCGCCCAGCGCGACGACCTGGACTACGGCCAGAAGCTCGCGGAATACCGGAAGCTCGCCGACGCGTACCTGGACGTCGACGGCTACCGCGACTTCTGCGCGGCGCATCTGCCGGACATCGACCGCCGGGTACTCGACTGGACCACCGGTCCGGCGTTCGACCGCCTGCTGGTCGACACGGTGCGGTCCACCTATCCGCGGCACGAGCACGACCGGTTCATCGCGCATTTCCGCGGCCTGGCCGGCCTGTGGACCCGCGACGAGGCCGCACGCCTGCAGCGATGACCCGTCACCGGTACGGTCAGGCGTCGTCAACGACGCCCGGCCGGTCCATCAGCCAGGGCAGCGCGGCCTCGGGCAGGGCGGTGAGCCCGGGGGTGCCACGCCACGATGCGACGTGCTCGACCGTGGTGAATGCGTCGTTCAGCCACAGTGTCCAATCTGGCTGCCACCCGGCGAGCAGCGTCGCGGCGTTCCCCGCGGCCCGGGCGACCCCGGCGGCAGCCAGGTAGCCGCCGATGCTGAGGTGGACACCGTCCCAGTCGCGGGCGGCCGCCGCCCAGTCGGGCAGCACCCAGGGGCCCGGCTGACCGGTCCACCTGCTCCAGTCATAGTGGCGTGACGCGGTGACGTCTCGCGGGAACTCGGCGGCCAGCGCAGCCCAGTCGGAGGCGCCCCGGATCTCGCGCACGCGCGCTCCCTCGTCGATCCCGACGGCCCACACCTCCATAAGCTCCTCGCCGGCGTTGTCCTCCGCGAGGCCGAGCTCGACCGCGGGAAGAACCTCAACGGGCCCGGTCGTGGTGAAGACGGTGCCACCCAGCGGGGCCGACCACCACGACACGGAGCGCTCGCCGTGTCGCCCGGGGCGCCAGAAACGTCGCTGCGCCGTACGCGACTTCTCTTCTTCCTCCTCCTGGTCCTCTGCCGCGGTACTCCGGCGGACCGCTTCCGCGACCGCGGCCCCGCGCGGCGGCGACGTGCCTACCGAGCCGACCCACCGCTGGTGCCTTCGGTCCACCGCGTCCCACCACCACTGCGCCCCCGGCGCGGCGACCAGGGCCTGAGCCACGGGTGCCAGTGCCCCGGCGGCCGCAGCCAGTGCCGCCCCGGCGTCCGCGAGCTGCCCTTCGATCACCCTGGCCACCACCGACAGCAGCAGAAGCCGGTCACGGCACCTGGCTAGCTGCCCCAGATCCGCCTCCGACACCGCCGCCGCGACCACCTCGGCCGCCGTACGGCGGCCGGACTGCGCTGCTCGCCCCAACCGCACATCGGCCCGTTCAGCGGCGCTCTCCAGGCGCACAACGCCCTCCGGCCATGGCTCGCCCATCTCGGCCAGCAGATCAAGCGGATCGAGGCCGATCAGATCGGCCAAGACCCCCCGGCCGGCCTGCGCAGCCAGCAGCGCCCCGGCTTCTGGCCCGCTCACGGCGCTCGCCGCAGCCAGCCGCGGGACGTCGCGGCGAATCCCACGTGTCTGTCACATCTCCAGGAACTCATGACGCCCTCCGCGGCCGTAACCGCTGCCAGGCCGCCGATGACGGCCTGGCAGCGAGCGTATGCATGTATCAGGTCCCGCAGGCCAGCGGCACCTTTTTCGGGGTCTGCAGCGAAGCTGAGTATGTGACGCCCCGGAAAACGACGCTGCCGAACGCCGTCCCATAATACGTGCTTGTCGTGCGGTTCTTGCACTCCTTCCATGTCTTTTGATTCTTGATCAGGTTACCTTTTGCCAGATTTTGCTGCGTCGGCCCGGCCACCTTGTGCGGGAAAATAAACCCGGTCTTCCACAGGGTGACCCGGAGGACGAGGTCCATTGATACGCGGCGGCACTTGACTTGGGCGTTTACCTTCACCGCGCGGATATGGTGACGATGAAACAGGAAGCTTGATATGTGGGCGTTGCGATTCCCGTTCTTGTCTGGAATGTAGCTGAGGACGCATTCAGGGTCGACCGCCGCAGCCTTGGCGCCGGTGGCCTTGAGCGCGACCGATAGCCCGACCGGGATCGGCTGAGCCGAGTTGGCGGCATGGGCCCGGGCCGAGCCCGTTGCCGCGGATGCCGACGCCAGGCTCGCAGTCCCGGCGAGGCTCCCGAGCGCGAGGACAGTGGCCAATGTTCCGGTGGCCGTGATTCTCCGTATCATGCCTTTCCCTTCCGGTGGGGCGGATTAGCTGGCCATGCGCGACGGGTCGAAAATCCGACCAAGGTACGGTATTTCGTCGCCTGAGCGTGGCAGCGTCACCTAGCGCTCGGCTAGCGCTGCACTAGCGCCGATGTTGCGGATGAGCTCCCCGGGGGGCGGGCGATCAGCCGCTCGCATCCGGGGTGAGCCGGGACACCAGGCCTGTCTCGTAGGCGAGGACGACAGCCTGGACCCGGTCGCGCAGCCCGAGCTTGGCCAAGATCCTCGCCACGTGGGTCTTCACCGTGGCCTCGCTGAGGGTGAACGTGGCCGCGATCTCGGCGTTGCTCATGCCGCGGGCGACCAGCCCCAGCACCTCCAGCTCCCGCGGTGTCAGGGCGGACATGTCCCGGCGCGGCGAGCCTGCCGCCGCCGGGCGCGGCGCGAAGCGCTCGACCAGCCGGCGCGTGATGGACGGGGCGAGCAGCGCGTCACCGGTGCGCACGAGCTGGACCGCGGCGATCAGGTGCTCGGGCGTGACGTCCTTGAGCAGGAAGCCGCTGGCCCCGGCGGCCAGCGCAGCGTACACGTATTGGTCGAGGTCGAACGTGGTGAGGATGATGATCCGGATATCCCCGCCGGGTCCGGCCGAGCCGCCGGGTCCGGATCCGGCAGGCCTGGCGGCGGCGGCCAGGATCCGCCGGGTGGCCTCCAGGCCGTCCATCTCGGGCATCCGGATGTCCATCAGCACGACATCCGGCCGGTGCTTGAGCACGGCGGCGACCGCTTGCCTGCCGTCCGCGGCCTCGGCCACGACCGGGATGCCGGCCGAGTTCAGGATCAGCCGGAACCCGCCCCGCACCAGCGTCTGATCATCGGCAACGACTACCCGCGGTGCGTCAGGGGCACGAGCAGGATCAGGCCTGCTCATGCCGATACGCCCTCAAACGAAACCGGCTCCGGTTCCTCGGGCTGCTCCTGCGGAATCGTGGCCCGCACGCGCCACCCGCCGCCGGGCCGGGGCCCGACCTCGAGCGAGCCACGGTAGATCGCGATCCGCTCCCGCAGCCCGATCAGCCCGCGGCCGCTCCCGCCCGCACCGGCCACGGAGGCAGGCCCGGCACCCCCGGCAACGCCGCCCGCGTTGGAGACGTCGATGATCAGGACATGCACCCGGTGCTCGATCCGCACCTTCGTCCGGGCCCGGACCGCGTGCTTGATCACGTTCGTCAGCGCCTCCTGCACCACCCGGTAGCCGGCGAGGTCCAGGCCCCGCGGCAACTCGCGCTGGGTTCCCGTGACGGACAGCTCCACCGGAAGGCCGGTCGCCCGGACGCGGTCGATCAGGGCCGGAACCTCGTCCAGGCCGGGCTGCGGGCTCAGCCCGGCCTGGTTCGCGAGCCCGGCGGCGGCGCCGGGCAGGCCGGATGCACCAGAAGCTCCGGACGGACCAGGCTCCGGCCCGCCGGACGGAGCCAGCAGGCCGAGCAGGTGGCGAAGCTCGGTCATCGCGGTCCGGCCGCTGGCCTCGACCGCGAGCATGGCCTCCCGGGCGACGGCGGGGGAGCTGTCCAGCACCCGGCGGCCGGCACCCGCCTGCACCACCATCATGCTGACGTTGTGCGTCACCACGTCGTGCAGTTCGGCCGCGATCCTGGCCCGCTCCTCCGCCACCGCGCGCCGGGTCGCGGCCTCGTGCTCGGCCTCCGCGCGGACCAGCCGCGCCGCCGAATCCCCCGCCCGCTGCTGCCACATCCGCATCAGGTAACCGAGGGCCACCGTCGGCAGCAGCACCAGGAGCGGGGCCAGCCGCCCGGGCAGCTGCGGGCCGATCTTCGGGTAATCGAACGTGACGATGGCGACCCCGGCCACCAGGCAGCCCAGCGCGGCCACGCGGTTCTTGCTGTAGACGACCGCGAAGTACGCGGCCAAGACCGCGGCCGCGATGGTGACCGCGGTCGCGTACCGGTTGGTGACGAGGACCGCCAGCACGATCACGCAGAACGCGCTGGTCGGATACGTCCGGCGGAAAGCGAGCGGAGCGGTCGTCAGCACC
Source organism: uncultured Actinomycetota bacterium (assembly GCA_963842355.1). Classification (GTDB taxonomy): domain Bacteria; phylum Actinomycetota; class Actinomycetes; order Streptosporangiales; family Streptosporangiaceae; genus JASHPR01. The sequence goes on from CAWJGC010000003.1 coordinate 279,002, forward strand.
ACGCCGACCATGGCCAGGGACGGCGCCAAGGACAGGTGCGGGGCAATCTGATACGCGATATGAGGCGGAAGATGAACACGGGGAAGCCCCGGGTGAGGCGGGGGCGGCGGGTTCAGCGATGATCCCCTGGGCACGACCGTCTCGGTGGGCGCCGCGTGCAGGTAGCCCGCGACCGCGGCCACGACCCCCGTGATCGTGGCCGCCGCGGCTATGCCGACGTCAAGGGCGTAGGAGGTGCCGCCCAGCACCGGCCGCGTCGACGCCGCACGGACGAGGGCCGCCAGCCGGCGGGCACACCTGGCCAGCCGCCACTGTTTCACCACGTGCCCATTGTCATCCCGCCGGACGGAAAAGCTATCGTCCGTTCACGGTAAGTGCTGTACATCCCCAGGATGACAGGGCCCGGATGATGTACCGGAGCAGCCCGGATTGGGTACCGAAGTTGCCTCCGGCCGCCGACGTGCCACCAGCGGCGGCGGCCGTACGGTCCAGGCATGGACACTCTCGTGCAGCTCACAGACGTAACCAAGCGGTATGACCACGACGCGGCGCCCGCGGTGGCGCACGTCACCATGGCGGTCGCGCCGGGCGAGGCCGTCTCGATCATGGGCCCGTCGGGCAGCGGAAAGTCCACCCTCCTCAACCTCATCGCCGGGCTGGACCGGCCGACCGGCGGCGAAGTCCGCGTGGCCGGCCAGCGCGTCGACCAGCTCAGCGAGACCGGGGTGGCGCGGTTCCGGCGGCACCAGGTCGGCATGATCTTCCAGTTCTTCAACCTGCTCGATGACATGACCGTCGCCGACAACATCCTGCTGCCCGCCCAGCTCGCGGGCATGAAGACGAAAGCGGCGCAAGCCCGGACCGGCGAACTGCTGGCCGCGCTGCGGATGGAGCAGCACGCCAACGCCTACCCGGCCCGTCTGTCCGGAGGCCAGCGGCAGCGGGTCGCGATCGCCAGGGCGCTGGTGAACCGGCCGCCGCTGCTGATCGCCGACGAGCCGACCGGCGCGCTGGACTCGGCGACCGGAGAAGAGATCGGCGAGCTGCTGCTGGACCTGAACGAATCCGGCCAGACGCTGATCCTGGTCACCCACAATCCCGACCTCGCCGCCCGGTACACCCAGCGGGTCATCCAGATCGCCGACGGCCGCGTGATGGCCAGCAGCCTGACCGGGGCACTGCGATGAAAGCGATCCCAGCCGTCCGGGCCGCCCGCGGCGGCCTGTCGGGCAGAAAGATCCAGGCCATCGTCATCGGCACGGTGATCCTGGTCTCCACCGCCGCGTCCACCCTGGCCCTGGGCATGCTCGTCGACTCCGACTCGCCGTTCGACCATTCCTTCGCCGCCCAGCACGGCGCCGAGGTCACCGCGACGGTCACCGGCGCCAGCCCGCGACAGCTCAGCGCCACCACCCACCTGGCCGGAGTGACCGCGGCGTCCGGGCCGTTCCCGGTGACCACCGTCACGGTCAACGCGCAGATCACTCCCGTCGGCCCGCCCGGCGCCGGCCCAGGAAGAGGCCCAGGCGGAGCAGGCGGGCCAGCGGCATCCGGCGGAACCATCACGGTCAGCCAGGAGCTGAACCTGGCCGGCCGCTCCTCACCCGGTGGGCCGGTCGACGACCTGACGCTCACCCAAGGCCGGTGGGCGACCGGCCCGGGACAGGTGGTCTGGTCCGGCAGCCAGGACGGCCCGCAGTATGGCCCCGGCACCCAGGTCACGGTGGCCGGCACGCACCAGCGGCTCACCGTCGTCGGCGTCGCCACCTCGATCACCGGTACCGCCCAGGGCTGGGTCACTCCGGCCGAGATCGCCGCCCTGAGCAGCGAGGGCACGCCAGCCACCGACCAGATGCTGTACCGCTTCGCCAGCGCGGGCAGCACGGCCCAGGTCAACCACGACATCAGCGAAATCCGCGGGGCCCTGCCGCGCGGCGATCTGGCCGGCGCGCAGTCCTACCTGACCGCCAAGCTGAAGGCGACGAGCTCGATCGGGCCGTGGGTCCCGTTCATCGTCGCGTTCGGCCTGATCGGGCTCGTGATGTCGGTGCTGATCGTGGTCAACGTGGTCAGCGGCGCGGTGGTGGCCGGCACGCGGCGGATCGGCGTGCTGAAGGCCATCGGGTTCTCCCCGGCCCAGGTGGTCGCGGCGTACGTGCTCCAGGTGGCGGTCCCGGCGCTGGTCGGCTGCATCGCCGGGGTAGCCGCGGGCAACCTGCTCGCCGTCCCGCTGCTCAGCCAGCAGGCCCAGGTCTACGGCGTCGGCTCGCTCGCCGTGCCGTTCTGGGTCGACGTCGCCATCCCGGTGACCATGCTCGCACTGTCCGCCCTGGCGGCCGTCGCGCTGGCCGTGCGCGCCGGGCGGATGAGCGCGGTGCAGGCGATCGCGACCGGCCGCGCTCCGCGGCCGAAGCACGGCTACCTGGCGCACCGCTTGCTCGGCCGCCTGAGCAGGCTGCCGCGCCCGGTGACGATCGGCCTGGCCAGCCCGTTCGCCCGCCCCGCCCGCACGGCGATCACGCTCGCGGCCGTCCTGTCGGGCGGCATCGCGGTGACGTTCGCCGTCGGCCTGGGCACGTCGCTGACCATGGTGTACAACAGCCTGAACCGCACGGCGGCCCAGCCGGTGCAGGTCGGGCTGACCGGGGTCAGCAGCGGGCCCGGCGGCGGCGTCCGGATCAGCAAACTCGCCCAGGGCGCCACGCCGAGCCTGGCGGCGCAGGAGCGGACGGTGCAGGCAGCGCTCAACGCGGAGCCCGGCACCGAGCACTACGCCGCCGAAGCCGACGGCCAGATCAGCGTGCTGGGGCTGTCCGACCCGCTCAACCTCGTCGGCTTCACCGGCAACGCGGGCTGGACCGGCTATGCCCTGATCGACGGGCACTGGTACTCCCGCCCGAACCAGGTGGACGTCAACACCGCGTTCCTGACTGACACCGGCCTGGCCGTCGGCGACAGCTACACGGTCACCTCCGGCGGCAGGCACACCGCGGTCACGATCGCCGGCCAGATCTTCGACCCTGCGGGCGGCAGGCCGGAGATGATCGCCGCCCAGTCCACCCTCAGCCCCGTCGACCCCCAGCTGGTGCCCGGCCAGTACGACGTGGCGCTCAAGCCGGGCACCAGCGTGGCCGCGTACGTGAACTCGCTCAGCAGCGCGCTGGGCCAGGACTACCCGGTCAACGCGAACACCCGCAGCTCCTCCCAGTTCGCCGTCATCATCGGCCTGATCACTACGATGACCCTGCTGCTCGCGGCGGTCGCCGGTCTCGGCGTGCTCAACACGGTCGTGCTGCAGACCCGGGAACGAGTCCACGACCTGGGCGTGTTCAAGGCGGTCGGCATGACGCCGCGGCAGACGATCGCGATGGTCGTGTGCTCGGTCGCCGGCGTCGGCCTGCTGGCCGGCCTGATCGCGGTCCCGGCCGGCGTGGTTCTGCACCGTTACATCCTGCCGATCATGGGCAACGCCGCCCAGACCGGCGTCCCGCCCGCGTTCGTCAACGTGTACCGCCCGGCGGAACTGGGCCTGCTCGCCCTGGCCGGCCTGGTCATCGCGGTGGCCGGCGCGCTGGCCCCGGCGGGCTGGGCGGCCAGGACCCGCACCGCGTTCGCGCTCCGCGCGGAGTAACGGACGCCGCGCACGCGGGGCGGGGAGGCGCGCAGTCGCCACCCCGCCCCGCTCGCGTCCCTTTGCCGAGCTCTGCGCGTCCACGGGCGGACTGCACAGCGGAACACCTGGTCGGGCCGCAGCACCCCCACCGGGATTCGAACCCGGCTCTTACCACCGAGCTACCGGCCAGCCGGATTGCGCATCCCCGGGCGCTGCCGTGATCGTGGTGGATCCGGTACGTCTGTCGTACTCAATCCACCACGATCACGCCGGGCGCTATTCCGGGCCGGGGGGAATCCCCTTACCCACCCTCGCCATCGTCAGCCGGTCAGCACACGGTAGTACCCGGTACCGCGTTCCCTGGTCATGAGTGCCCGGTGCTGGGCTGCCCTGTCACTGACGTGAACGCGGCCCTTCGCGCCCGGGAAGGTGTTAAGTGCACCCAGGGGGTTGGTTCATGCTCGCCCCGGCCGATCCTGGTTACCGGCTCCCGCCGGCCCGGAAGTACCTGCTAATCCAGCAGCTCGGTCGACCAGCCCGCCTGCTGGATCCGGACGTCCAGCCTCCGCCGCGACTCGGCGATCTGGTCCGCCTCGGCGCGCAGGTCTGCCACCCGGACGGCGGACACCTGCTGCAGCTCGCTGCGCAGCTGCCGGGCCCAGCCCATGCCCTGGCCGCCCGCGCCGGCGTCGGCGATGGCCGTCACCAGCTTGTACTGCGCGGCGTACGCGTCGCGGAGCGCGAGCGCGTCGGTGAGCGTGAAGCCCGGGTCCAGCTCGGTCCCGCTGTTCGTGCGGTTGATCCGGCGCACCAGGTCCCGCAGCTCGCCGATCAGCCCGCGTCCCTGGTCCAGCAACTCCTCCGCGTTCTCCGCGGGCTGCTCGCCTTCCTGGTAGCGGGCCACCGCGACGGCCCGCGCCGCGACCTGCTCGAGCTGCTTCTTCTTGCTGGCCCGATCGGCCAGCGCCTCGCCCAGTAGCATCGAGTAACCCTCCGATCTTCATGTGTGGCCGATCATGGGGCGCGGTGGCACAACCCGCACCAGGTAGCGCTCCCCGGATTCGAACCGAGATCATCCAGGATCTGGGCCTGGTGGCTCTGCCAATTGGCCCAGAGCGCTTTGAGAGCGGATAACGGGCCTCGAACCCGTGACCTCCACCATGGCGAGGTGGCGCTCTTCCCGCTGAGCTACATCCGCGTAGAGCCCTCGGCCGGACGCGCACCGGCACCCTCTTCCCTACCGAGAAAACCCGGCATCCGGTACGGGCGGAGAGATTCGAACTCTCACACGGCCGGGTTTGAGCCGGCCAGGTATTCCCAGTTCCCGTCACGCCCGCGTGCCGCTTAGAGGACTTGAACCCCTTCACGCCAGATTAAGAGTCTGGTGCCCGGCCCGTCGGGCGCAAGCGGCTCAGTAGAGAACCGTCGTCGGTGGACCGCTCCGGATTCGAACCGGAAACCTTCTCCTTGCAGGGGAGTCGCTCTAACCAGTTGGAGCTAGCAGCCCAGGGGCTGCCCGGCCTAGGGCAACGGGCAGCCAGGACAGGCCCTCGCGGGCTCGCGGGACATGCGAACTTCGCCCGCGAGGCGACCTGCCTCTTTCTATGGTGTTCCGCTGTGCATTTGACAACGCGCTGGCACGTTCATCCCGCAGGATGGTGCTCCGCATGGACGGCAGGAATCGAACCTGCAACCACTGGTTTTGGAAACCAGAGCTCTCCCTGGTTGAGCTACGTCCATATGTCTGACGCAAATGAAAACCGCCCGCCGGGCGTGTCCCTGCGAGCGGCTTCCGGTCGGTGCTTGCACCCCTATCCAGAAGCCACCCCGGCGATCAGGGCAGTATCCAGCAGCAAGGACGCGGGTATGCCGAGATACCGCTCGCCTCGCTGGCACTGGTGGCCTGACCACGGTTTCACGGTGAGATTCCTTTCTCGCTGTAATTCAGGGTACGTGCCCGCATTCACTGAGGCAACGGCATTTTCTCGCGGATTGTTCCCGGCCCGTATCCCGAGCCGGCTGGCGGGCGGCGGCCAGGCGGCGGACGGTGCGTTCAGGAAAGTCGGCGGACTCGCCTCGGCGGGCCAGTCCCCCGCCTGACCGATCACCGCGGCGCCTATGCTGCGGTCCATGCGTGACCTGGCGCTGCTGCCGAAGGCTCATCTGCACGTGCACCTGGAGAGCACGATCCGGCCCGCCACGCTGCGCGAGATCAGCGCGCGCAACGGCGTGAGCGTCCCCGACCGGCCCGGTGCCTTCGCCGGATTCGGCCCGTTCGCGGACCACAACGCGCTGGTCCGAAGCTGCCTGCAGCGGCCCGAAGACTTCACCAGGATCGCGGCCGAGTTCTGCGCCGACGAGGCCGCGCACGGTACCCGCTACGCCGAGGTCACGTTCACCGCCGCGGCGCACGGGGAACGGCTGGGCCAGCCCGAGATGCCGCTGGAGGCGGTGCTGGCCGGCCTGGCCGAGGGGCAGGCCCGGCACGACATCGAATGCCGGGTGATCCTGGACCATTCCCGGCGGCGCCCGGTCGAGCGCGCCTGGCAGACGCTCCGGCTGGCCATGCGGTACGCCGGGCAGGGGGTGATCGGCCTCGGCCTGGCCGGGGACGAGGCGTATCCGCTCCGGCCGTTCGCCGCGGTGCTCGACGCCGCCCGGGAGGCCGGGGTGCACCTGGTGCACCACGCCGGCGAGACGGCCGGCCAGGACAGCATCCGCGAGGCGATCACCGTCGGCCACGCCGAGCGGCTGGGGCACGGGATCCGGGCCCCGGGCGACGGCGCGCTGGTCGAGGAGATCGGGCAGCGGGCCATCCCCCTGGAGCTGTGCCCTTCCTCGAACGTCGCCCTCGGCCTCGTGCCGTCCTTCTCCGCCCATCCGCTGCCGCGGCTGCGCCAGGCCGGGCTGACGGTCACGGTGAACACCGATATTCCCGCGGCCGTCGGCACCTCGCCCACGGCCGAGTACACCCGGGTCCGGGACGCCTTCGGCTACGACGACGCCGTCCTCGCCGACCTGGTTCTGGCCGCGATCGGCGCGTCGTTCGCCCCCGCGAACATCAAAGAACAGATGCTTGAACGCACCGCCGCGTGGCTGGCCGCCCCGCCAGCCGACGGTAACCCGGTGGCCAGAACCGCCGTCTTACCCAGATCATCGACCGTCCCCATCCCGGCAACGCGCTGCGGGTGCCGGCGGCGCGGGCCAGCGCCGGATCCGGCTTCGCGTTCATCGATCGAGCCGGGTTGTCCTGCGCCAGGCTGCTGACCCGCGGGCAGCGCGCGATCAGCGGCTGCTCGGCGGGCACGGCAGGCCCTTGAACTCCGGGTGGTCGCCGGGAGTGGGATCGGTGAACCGGCAGCCGAAGAACGGCGACGCGACTGCCCTCGGATCGAGGATGTTGTCGCCGGCCGGCCGCTGGCCCGTGTTGATCCAGGACACGAGAGCGGAGAAGCCGGCCGACAGCTCGTTGGTCGTGTAACCGCAGTGGGTAACCTCGCGGATGGCCCGGTCCACGAACAGCCTGCCCTCACCGTGCGCCACCATCATCTCGTCGTAGCGCTGGTCCATGGAAAGGGGAACGAACAGGTCCCCGATCCCGTGGATCGACAGCACCGGGATTCCGGGATCTCCGTGGATCGCCGGCAGTTCCGCTGGGGACAAGGCGTCGGCCGAGGATGTGGCGGTGACCGGAACCCGGAGCACGGCGCGGTTGAGCGCGATCTCCTGAGGCAGCATGCCGAAGGGCTGGTCGCTGAAGGTGTAGAAGGTGCCCTCGTTGCCGGCCACGCTGCCGTTGGCGAACCCGAGAGTGCCGCCGCTGGTCCCGGGGTACAGGCCGAACAAGAACGGGATCTGGGTCAGCGGGGCGAACCCGAAGGAGTCCCAGTAGTCGAGGGCGCTCTGGAAGCCCGGCCGGGTGCCGCCGGACAGCTGCTCGACCGTATCCGCCCACAGGGTCCCGGTCCTGGTCAGGTTGGTGGTGAAGGTCTGCCCGCCGGTCGCCGGGTTCGGCGTGATCCCCAGGGCCGGCAGTTCCGACTGGACAGTGGTCTGGTAGGCGGGTGCGTAGGCGGTGCCGGCGGCCAGCGTCGTCGGGTAGGAAATCGTGGTACCGGTCAGCCCGGCGGCGGTGACGTTGGCGCCCAGGTAGTAGTCGAAAAGGTCGTTGCCCGCCAGCACGCCGCAGGAGGGCATGGCGCCGACAAAGTCGCCCTTGTACGCCTCGATCTCGGCTGTGGTGATCTCGCCGCCCATCGACAGCCCGGTCATGATCGCCCGCCTCGGGTGCAGCCCGGTGATGGCGGGGAACGCCTTGAGCAGGTCGTGGGTGTCGACGACGCCGTCGCCGGGGTCATAGCCGTTCATGGCGTAGCTCGACGCCGCCCACGCGTACCCGTGGTCGACGAAGTACTGGCGCAGCTGAGGCTCGTCGACCCACACGACGTTGCCGGTGCCCCGGAAGCCGTGGGCGTACATGACGAGCGTGCCGTTCCACTGCGGCGGGACCTCGATCCGGTAAGCGGCTCCGTCGCTGGCGATGCCCGTCCACACCTGCGACTGCTGGCCGCCGGCGTTGGCTATGGACCCGAACGGGCCGGTGTAGGCCGACCCGTTGAACTCGCACGCCGGGTCGGCGATCTGGACGCCGGGAACGACGGTGCTCGGCGCGGTGACGCAGCTGCCGGGATCGAACGCCGCCGGGGCTGCCGCGCTGGCCCCGGCGACCGCGCATCCGGTCGACAGCGCGACGGCGCCGACCAGCGCGGTGACGATGCGGCGTGTGTGATGGCGAACCGGCATCATCGTGACCCTCCAGCCAAAAGTGCCTGATGCGAGCCTATCGGGATGGTATTCGGCCGTGTTGCGGATCAGGGATGCAATTTCGCGCGATCGCTGAAAAGGCCGGCGTGCATAACGGCTGAGGTCATGGCGGCGGGCGGTGGCTTATCCCAGGAATGCCCCGACGGCCGCCACGAACCGGTCCGCATCGTCGAGCCACGGGAAGTGCCCGGCTCCGGGCTGGACGACCAGCCTGGCCTGGGGAAACAGCCCGGCGAACTCGGCCAGTGCGCGCGGCGGGCCGCCGGCGCTGGCGGGCCTGGCCCCGGTGCTGGGCCGCACGAGGACGGCGCTGCTCGCCGCCTTGGCCGAACCCCTGACGACGGCGGCCCTGGCCAGCCGCCTGGGCATCACTCCGAGCGCGGTCTCGCAACACCTGGGTGCGCTGCGCGGAGCGGGCCTGGTGTCGACAGAACGCAACGGCCGCACGGCGCTCCATCTGCGGACGGAAAGAGCGACCCACCTGTTGGGCGCCTCAGTCCCGTGAGGCATCCCGGGCCGGGCAGGTTATGGCAGGCGCCGGCGATCCGGCGAGCAGGCGATATCGTCGGCCACGGGAGGAACGCTCATGATCGCCAGCCTGCAGTGCGTGGTGCTGGACTGCTCCGATGCCCTGGAGCTCGCACAGTTCTACCAGTCCCTCCTCGGAGGCATGGTCAACCAGCCTGATCCCCGATGGTCACTCGACGAGAACTGGTCGACGCTCCACACCGGCTCTGGCGTCGTGCTTTGTTTCCAGGGGGTGGAGGACCACCAGCCGCCGCGATGGCCGGACCCTGCTCGCCCGCAGCAATTTCACCTCGACCTGGGAGTCCAGGATCTCGACCAGGCCCAGGAGCAGGTCCTCAAGCTCGGCGCAACACCGCTCGACATCGGTGATGACCAGCGCAGTTGGAGGATCTACGCAGACCCGGCAGGTCACCCGTTCTGTCTGGTCCGCGACTGACGGGCGAACACCGACGGATGCGGCCACCGTTGATCATCGTGAGCGTACCGCCGTCTACCACGCCGGGCTCACCCGGGCGGGCCTGACCTGCGCCTCAGGCCGGCCCCGGGACCGCCGCCGGGCCAGGCCGCTGCGCCTCACGCGGGGAACCCTGAGGACCTGGTTCATCACGGTGACGATCCTGGCCACTGGGGATGTCCGGTTCTGCTTGTGGCCCCAGGGGCGACGGATGGCCGCGCCTGGCGGTTACCCGTCGCTGGCCGGCCTGCCGCGGCGGGCGTATCCGAGGGCCCTGACCTGCACCAGGGCGCGCAGGCACGGTTGTCCCGCTGGCTGACGACGCCAGCCGCCCGGGCGGCAAGGCTGACTCTTGCTGGCCCGGCCGAGCAGGAAGGCCGCCTGGCAGACCCGTCATCGTCTCGAAGGGAAACACCGATGTCTGTCCTCACCGCCCCGGCAGCACGCCCCGGTTCGCCGGCACGGCCGCCCGGCCCGCCTAAGCTGTCCGCTGCCGACCTGCGCAAGGTCCAGTCCCAGACGCTGCGCACGCCCCGGTTCGACTACAGCATTCCCGCCCGGCTGCTGTTCTGGATGGTGGATGTGATCTACGGCCGGGAGCGGTCGCTGCGGAAGTTCGTCGTGCTGGAGATCGTCGCCCGGGTGCCCTACCAGGCGTGGGAACGCGCCGCCTACGGCGCGCTGACCCGGGTGCACCCGCGGCTGCGGCTGGCCGGCCGGATCTTCGAGCGGGTCGTGGAGACCCGCGCCCAGCAAGACAACGAGCAGTATCACCTGCTGATCCTGGAGGAGCTGGCGCAACGCCGCGGACTGGCCCGGCCGGTCCTGCGGTTCCGGCTGCTGCCGTGGCTGATGGCCGTCGGCTACTGCCAGCTGTCGTGGCTGCTGTACGTCTGCTGGCCGGCCGCGAGCTACCGGCTCAACGCCGCGTTCGAGGATCACGCCGAGCACGACTACATGCTGTTCGTCACCGAGCATCCCGAGTGGGAGGTCCAGCCCTACGACGGGTCGTTCCAGGACGGCTACGGTCACCACGGATCGCTCGCCGACCTGTTCCGCCAGATCGGGCATGACGAGCGGGTGCACAAGCTGGAGAGCCTCGCCGCCCTGGACGAGCCGCGGCTGCGCGACGACTTGTCCGCTGCGCTCGCCGCGCGCAGCCGGCGCCTGCCGGGCACCCCCGCCGGCTCGCGGCGCTCTGAGGCGGCAGCAGCGGAAGCCGGATCCGGCGCGCGGACGTGAAGGATCCTGTGGCAGCTGGTCCTGGGCCGGAGTTCGCCTACTCGGGCGCCGGCCTGGACCGGCCTGGCTATCAGCGGCTGGATCCGGCGTGGGCGGGCGTTCTGGCACGGTTGTGGCACGACCGCATGCGGCCTCTTCGTCCCGGAGCCGAGTTGCGGTGCGGAAGGTCGCGCAGGCTCAGGTTCGGGGAGGTGCGGAGCGGGCGATAGTCAGCTCCCAGTAGGCGAAGGAGAACTGTACCGCCGCCAGCACCAGCCAGAACGCTGTCCACCCGACAGCCTCCGTTGTAAAGGAACCCCCCACGAGCGTAACGGCGCCCAGGCCGGTCAAGACGATACCAGCGCCAATGTGCACGCGCGCGAAGCCACGGAGGTGGCGGTACTCCCATGGGACGAGTATGCGCTGCATGCCGGATCGCGGGGGAGATGCCCACCACCCGCGCAGACCTTTCGGAGCGGTGTGGTCATTGGGTGCGTTCATCGGGATGCCTCCTGTGGCCTTCGGTGTCCGGCCACTCCGATCACCTATCAAAATGATATCACTTTGGGAGGACTAAGGCAACAGCGGCAGGCGCCGGGAGCGCTGGCCAGCGGTTGCGCCGGCTCTGGCATGGTCTTCACGCCACTCCGCGGTGAACCGGCCACCGCGAGGCCTTTCCTGGCCCGCACCGCCCGTGCGCCAGTCGTTAGGCTCGGCACGTGGTAACCGAGACCGATCTTGCCCTCGATGACGGACGCACGCTGCACGTTTACGACACCGGCACCTGTGACGGGACCAGCGGGTTGGCTGTCTTCTGGCAGCACGGCACACCGAGCACCGGCGCACCGCCCGAGCCGCTGTTCGCGGCCGCGGCCGAACGCGGCATCCGCTGGGTCTCGCATGACCGGCCCGGGTACGGCGGGTCAACTCCGCACCCGGGCCGCGATGTGGCGTCAGCGGCGGCCGACGTCGCCAGCGTCGCCGACGCGGCGGGCATCGACCGGTTCGCGGTCATGGGTGATTCTGGCGGCGGCCCGCACGCCCTGGCCTGCGCCGCGGTCTGGCCCGGGCGGGTCCTGGCCGCGGTGTGCATGTCGGGGCCTGCCCCGTTCGGCGCCGAGGGCCTGGACTGGTTCGCGGGCATGACCCCCTCCGGCGCCGCGGAGTATCGCGCTGCCGCCACCGGACGCGCGGCGCTCGAGGCCTACTTCGCGTCCGCCGAGTTCGACCCCGGGGTATTCACCCCGGCCGATCACGCCGCGGCCTTCGGTGCATGGTCATGGATGGGCACCGTGGCCGGCCAGGCCCTGAAAACCGACCAGGGCGGGATGGTGGACGACGACCTGGCCCTCGTCACCCCCTGGGGCTGTGACCCCAGGGAGATAAGCACCCCCGTGCTGTTCGTGCACGGCGCCCAGGACCGGCTCGTGCCCAGCTCGCACGCCACGTGGCTGGCGCAGCGCTGCCGCACGGCGGAACTGTGGCTACGCCCAGACGACGGGCACGTCTCGATCCTCAGTTCCAGCGTCATGGCGCTGGACTGGCTCCGCGAGCACGCCAGTCACCGCTGAGCCCGAACCCGCCCCGCCAGGCTGACCAGCCAGCAACAACGAGCAGTCGGGCACGGCGAGGGCAGCGATCTGGGAGGCAAACCTTTCCCTTCCCGCCGCCCGCGCCCGCTGGTACCACCAGCGCACACGACTCGCCCGCGACACCGCAATTGCCCTGGCCAGCTGGTGAATGGCGGCTAGGCGCTGCGCCATGACCGGCGTACCGTCGGGATATGAGGTGCCGGTTCGCTGCCGCGCTGGCGGCGGTGGCGGTCTCGCTCGTGGCGGCTGCGGCATGCAGCGGTAACCCCCAGCAGCAGCCGCGGCAGGCGCAGCAACCGGCCGCGCGGCCCTCCCTCACGCTGACTTCCCCCGCGAGCGCCAACGGCTGCGCCGGTCAGCCCCCGGTCAGCCCGCTTCCGGTCTGGGCGCGCTCCGGATTCACTCCGCCGGACATCGCCATGCCGCACGTGATGGGCGCGGCGGGCAACATCGTCGCTATCCTCTGGGCGACGCCCGACGCGCTGCACGCACCGCCGCTGCCGGACCGGGCCAACAAGATCTTGTGGGTGTCGCGGGTCTCGTCCGGGCCGTTGACCATCCGGGCCACGCTGGCGGGCAGCACGCGCACCGCCACCGTGGACCTGCCGAACGGTCCAGGACCCTCGTACGTGGACATGCCCGCGCCCGGCTGCTGGACGCTGCACCTGAGCTGGGGCGGGCACACCGACCAGCTCAGCCTGCGCTACGTGCGCTGACGCTTTTTGTCGCGGGTGCGATGCACCCTAGGGTGTCTGCGGCAGCGCGGCGAGTCCGGCGCCAAGGGTCAATGCTGGTGGTTGTCTGCTACGGACTCAAGGGCCAGGAAGCCGGCGAGCCGTTGGGTATCGGGCCGGGCGGTATCTCAGGTGCGATGTCCTGTGAGAGGAGACGAACGACGATGTCGTCGATCGCGGGTGAGCTCGTCACCGAGAGACTCGTCGGGTACGACGGTGGCCGGCAGGTCACAGTGTATGTCCCGCCGGCTCCGGCCGAGGCCGTCGTGTTCGCCGGGGACGGTCAGCTGATCTCGCAATGGAGCGAATCCGTTGAGGCGGCTGACGTACCCCCGGCGATGATCGTCGGTGTCCATCGGCTGTCCGATGAGACGTTGCGGCTGCATGAGTACTCCCCGGGCTTTGAGCCGGAGCGGTTCGCGGCACACGAGAAGTTCTTCGTCGAGGACGTTCGTCGATGGGTGCGAGCGCGTTTCGGAGTCGGGATGCCCGCCGGACGCACCGCGGTGTTCGGTGTCTCGGCGGGTGGGGAGCTGGCCCTCGCCATCGGGCTTCGGCATCCGGACGTCTACAGCACGATCTTCTGCGCCTCGCCTGGCGGCGGCTACAAGCCGCCTGGTGCTATGCCGAGTCCGCTTCCGCGCGCGTACCTCGTCGCAGGCACCCTGGAGCCGTTCTTCCGCGAGAACGCCACCCGATGGGCGACCGCGCTGCGTGATGCCGGCGCTGAAGTTGTGATGACCGAGCGCGTCGGATCCCACGGTGATGCCTTCTGGAGAGAGGAGCTGCCGCTGATGGTGGCGTGGGCGTTCGGACGAGCCTGAGCGGGAGTGTCAGGCATCAAGCGGAGCCGGGCACGGTCCCCTCTGTTTTTGTCTCACGGCCTGATCGGTCTTCCGGCTTGCGGACGGGGTAGGGAGATGCCTGGTGCCGCCTGATGTCGTGGCTGGTGGCCCGTGGTGCGGTGAACGTCAGGGCGTCTTCGATGGTGATGCGGTAGGTGTCGGCCGGGCCGGTTGCTGGCGGCAGCGGTGGCTGTCGGGCGGGCGTGGCACCGGAGGCGATCAGCGGGCCGATGTCGGTGCGGTCCAGCCGGGACGGCAGGGTCTTGATGCGGTGCCCGTCCAGCAGGACATGAACGCGGTCCAGGCCTGCCCATACCCGGACAGTGGACCGGTTCTATCTGTACGCCTGCGGGCCATCCGGTCGGCGCATCACGACGTCGAGCGCCGGCCACGGTGGACCCTCGCGTAGAGCGCTGAGGAGTTCACGAGCTGCTCGTTGCCCGTTCGGGAATTGGTCGCCCGGATCCCAGCGCCACGCGGCGACCATGGCAAGAACAAGGATTCGGCACTCACTGAGCAGTTCTTCATCCGCGTCGGCATAGCGCTCGCTGACATCTTCAGGGACATGAGCGAGGTCGAACTCGACGGGCCCACGGCAACACGTCTCGAGATCGATGAACAACAGTCCGGTTTTCGTACTAAGCACGTTGCCTGGGTGCGGCTCGCCGTGCAATAGCTGCTCGGCAGCGCCGCGGTCGCCGATCGCTTGTCTCCGGCTCCGTAGCGTGCTGATGAGAAGCTCCCGATCCGCGTCGGCAAGCTCCGGAGTGAGGCTACTGCTCTCCACAAGCTGCTGAGCCGCTTCCACTCGATCGGTGAAGTGCGGCGTCCTGACGTCGAGCTTGCGCATGCCGGCATGCAGTCGCTCAAGCGCATTCGCATAGTCGGCTGGGGAAACCTCCCGAGGTGTCACAGGTTTGTAGTAGGTCCACAGCGTGACGACGAAGCCATCACGCTCATAGACGCGCGGCTCCGCGCGGGGTTCCAGAGCAGCCACAGGGCTCTCGGTCTCGGCGAGCCGCTGGGCAAGCCCGACCTCGAACTGTGCGACCTGATGCGCTGTCGGTGCGACTCGGGCAAGGACGTCACAAGGCAGCAGGCGCACAGCGAGCCTGTTCGAATCGTGCAGAACGATCGCGTCGTCGACGGTCAGGTCAAGCGCCGAGGCGGTCGACCGGGCCGCAGCCAGCGCGCGCTGAATCTCAGATGGCTGCATCCCGCTGATTTTCTCACCGGCGTATCCGGCGCGTACACGGGCATGGCTACGCGACCGAGGCGGCCCGTGCGGTGGTCGAGGCCGCGGCCGCGACCGGGCGGAAGGCACGCACGTGTCCTCGGCCCTGGCCGCAGACGGCGCCGGGCGCATCGGCCGGGCGCTCTTCGGAACGAAGTGAGCCGAAAAATGAGCCGACGGCACATGATCTACGATCTTCATATCAGCGTTTCCGCTGGCAGTGCCCGAGCCGCCTGTCGGAATCGAACCGACGACCTATTCATTACGAGTGAATCGCTCTGCCGACTGAGCTAAGGCGGCGCGCCGCCGCCAACCCGGCGGCTCAAGGAGTCTACCGGCATCGAGTCCTGGCGCCTGCATTACTGTGGGCAGTGCCCGATCACCTGAACCGCTGACCGAAGGCCCTCCGCACGGGCCACGAGCCCGCTGGCCCCGACCGGTGCTGGGCTGGGCGGCAAGCGACCGCTTCGGGCGGGAGATGCAGTGAAGCTCGCCATCAAGGCCGCGGCGGCGGCGGGCGGCATGCTCGCTGCCCTGTTCGCCGGGGGATGCGGTGCGTCCGCGGGCGGGTCCGGTGTGCTGGGCGGGGCGCGTCCGGGCACGGTGGCGGGCTGCACGGCCTACGGGGTGTACGCGATCGAGCACCGTATCACGGTGCGCTGGAAGCCAGCGGCGTGCCGGGGCCTCAGCCGGGCGCAGATCAACCAGGCCGCCGCCCTGGCCATACACCAGCTGGCAGGCGCAGGGCCGAAGCCGATCTGGCGGAGACGGGCGGCGGAGGCGACCCCGTTCCTGGACTACCTGATCACCGGGCCGGTCCCCGCGGCTAGCTCGCTGCCCGCCGGGCCTACCTGGTCCGGGTCGAGCGCGCCGGCCTCCCGGTCCCTCCGCGGCCGGGACCTCGCGATGGACGTCGGCGCGCTCGTCGCCTGGCTCCTCGCGGCCCTCAGCGGCGCCTACGTGCTGCGCCGCTGGCTCGCCCACGGCGGCACGCTGCGCCGCCGCGCGAGTGCCACGGGCTCTCCGCCGATAGTGATCGTCGGTCACTTCGGGCTGGCCGCCGGCGGGCTGGCGATCTGGGTCGGTTACCTGATCACGGGCTGGGCCGCGCTGGCCTGGACCGCGGTCGGCGTGCTCCTCCCGGTGGCGGGCCTCGGCATGGCCGCGCTCGCCGTCGGCCTCCCGGGCCGCGCGCCCGTCGTCGCGGGTGGCGCCGCGCGCCCGGCCGACGAGAGCCGTATCCGCCCGGGCGGAAGGGGCACGTCCCGCGCCAGCACAGCCGGCGCCGGCCCGGCGAGCACCGGCTCAATCAGCACGGCCACCGCCGATCTCGGCGTGCTCGGCACCGTTCAGAAGCCAGCCCGGAGGAACCTGTCGCCGCTGATCGTCGTCGGCCACGGTGTGCTCGCCGTCACCACGATGCTGCTCATCCTGCTGGCCGCACTGGGCGCCGCGGCGAACTGACCGGCCGGCGGGCACCGCGAAAATGCACCCGGGCCCTGGGTCGTACTTGGCGACTACCCGCCGTACTTGGCTTCGTACGCCTGCCGTGACCCGCACACGCTGGCCTTCGGGCACGCGCAACGCCGCCCGTCCTCGGTCAGCTTGACCACCACCTGGTCGCCGGGCACGTTGTGGCCGACCACCGTGCCCGGCCCTTCCGGCGTCTCCACCGATGACCCGAGCCGCGGTGCCTCCTCCCGGAACTTCTGGTACAGCGGGTGCTCGTACTTCAGGCAGCACATCAGCCGCCCGCACGCGCCCGCGATCCGCAGCGGGTTCACCGGCAGGTCCTGGTCCTTGGCCATGCGCACCGAGACCGGCTCGAAGTCCTTCAGGAACGTGGCGCAGCACAGGTCCCGGCCGCACGGCCCGATCCCGCCCTGCAGCCTGGCCTCGTCCCGCGGCCCGATCTGGCGCAGCTCGACCCGGGCGTGCAGCCGCCCGGCCAGGTCCCGGACCAGCGCCCGGAAATCGACCCGGCGCGGCGCGCTGAAGTAGATCGTGAACACGTCCGGCGAATCCAGGTAGTCCACGGCGACCACCTTCATCGGCAGTTGGTGCTCGCGCACCAGCCGCCGGGCGGCGACCCGTCCCTCGGCCCGGCGGGCCCGGTTGGCCTCGTCCCGGCTCAGGTGCTCCTCGGTGGCCAGCCCCGCGCACACGGGCAGCCCGCCGATCTCGTCGTCCACGTACTGCGGCGCCCAGATGCACTCGGCCACCTCGGGCCCGGCGTCGGTGGGCACCAGCACCCTGTCCCCGACGGCCGGCGAGTGCGGCCCGGGGTCGAGGTAGTACAGCCGACCGCTCCGCTCGAAACTCACCGCCATCATCATGCCCACGTCCCCAGGTTACGGGACGGTCACAACAGTCCCGCTCTCACCCGCTTTCACCCGGAACAAGACCCGCTGACCCGGCCGGAGCGCGTCACCCGGAACCGGCCTGTCTCACCCGCGGCAAACTGCACCTATGGCACGGCTTCTCCCACCCCAGTGCCTGGGGCTCAGTGGGCGGCTAGGGCCAGGGCCATTTCCTCGACCGCGAGCAGCGGGGCGACGCTGGCGCCGAGCCGCTCCCGGCACTTCATGATCGCCTCGATCTTGCGCACCGTGGCCTCGGGGGTCGAGGCGGCCGCGACCCGCTCCAGGTCAGCCGAGGCGGCATTCGCCAGTTCCACGTCCGCGCTGAACTGGACGGCGAGGACGTCGCGGTAGAAACTCGCCAGGTCGAGCAGGGCCCGGTCGAGCGAATCCCGCTTCAGCCGGGTGGCCCGCGACTTCTGCCGGTCCTCGAGATCCTTCAGCGCACCGGCCGCGCCGCGGACCGCGGTCGCTACGCCCCTACCGGTCGAACCTTCGCCGAACGCCCGGCGCAGCGCGTCGCGTTCTGGCACGTCAAGCTCTTCGGTGACTGCGGCCGCCTCCGCCTCCGCGGCAGCGACCAGGGAGGCCGCCGCGGCGAGTGCGGGGCCGAGGCCGCCGCTGCGCGCCGACGCGATGAGCGGAACCTGCAGCACCTCGGCTCGCCGCCGCGCCGCTTCGGGATCGGTGGCGAGCCGGCGGGCGCGGCCGATGTGCCCCTGGGCCGCCCGCGCGGCCTCCAGCGCCTGCTCGCGGCCCACTCCGTCCAGGACGAGCACCTCGGCCACCGCCGAGGTGGGCGGGGTGCGCAGGGTGACCAGGCGGCACCGGGACCTGATCGTCGTGGGCAGGTCGTCGGCCGATGGCGCGCACAGCAGCCAGACCGTGCGCGGCGCGGGTTCCTCGATGGCCTTGAGCAGCGCGTTCGCGGCCTGCTCGGTGGCGCGGTCGGCGTCCTCGAACAGGACCACGCGCCACCGCCCGTAGACGGGCGCCGCCGCGGCGCGCAGCACCAGGTCCCTGGTCTGCCGCACTCCGTACGAGAGCCCGTCCGGCCGGACGAGCAGCAGGTCGGCGTGGCCGCCCGCGGCGACCTGGCGGCAGGACGAGCACTCGCCGCAGCCCCGGTCGGGGCAGAGCAGCGCGGCCGCGAACGCTCGCGCCGCCACCGAACGGCCGGAACCCGGAGGGCCGGTGAACAGCCAGGCGTGTGTCATGCCCAGCGCTGCCTCCGCGCGTCGCGCGGCGGGAGAAGCGTGGACCGCCGGGGAAGCCGCCGCGGCCGCCGCATGGCGCAGTTGCTCGACCACGGCCTCCTGGCCGGCCAGCCCGCCGAAGACCGGCTCGGCGACCGACGACGCAGGCCCGGAAGCCGACGACGCAGGCCCGGAAGCCGACGACGCGGGCCCGGTCATTCCCGCACGACCGGGATGCTGCCCGTGTTGTCCTCCGCGGCGAACGGCACAGGGTCGGGCAGCAGGTCCCTGATCCGTTCCTGGATCTCGCGGCTGATCTCGGCGGGCGGGCGGGTCGCGTCGAGCACCAGGTAGCGTTCTGGCTCGACGTCCGCGAGGGCCAGGAACCCCGCCCGCACCCGCCGGTGGAACTCTGCGGGCTCGGCCTCGAGCCGGTCGGCCGACCGCTCGCGGCGCCCCAGCCCGGCCGCAGGCGACAGGTCGAGCAGGATCGTGAGGTCCGGCACCAGCCCGCCGGTCGCCCACTGGTTCAGCTCGGCCACCTCGCTGACCGGCAGTTCCCGGCCGGCGCCCTGGTAGGCGAGGGAGGAGTCCACGTACCGGTCGGTGACCACGATCGCGCCGCGGGCCAGCGCGGGCTCGATCACGGTGGCCACGTGCTCGGCCCGGTCCGCGGCGTACATCAGGGTTTCCGCCCGGGCCGACAGGCCCGTGTGCGCGGTGTCGAGCAGCAGCGCGCGCAGCCGCATCCCCACCTTGGTCGCGCCGGGCTCCTGGGTCGGCACCACCTCGAAGCCCTGCTCGCGCAGCCAGATCGCGAGCAGCCTGGCCTGGGTGGACTTGCCCGCGCCCTCGCCGCCCTCCAGTGCCAGCAGCAGCCCGCGGGCGGGGGGAACGGGCCCGTGCCCGTTGACGTGCACGGGCCCGGGCACGGAGCTGAACCGCTCGCCGCGGAACACCGACGTAAGGTCGTGAAGCAGCGGCACTCCGGTGCGATCGTCCATCTGCCGGTAGGACACCACGCCCAGCACCACGGCCACCGCGGCGGCCAGCAGCAGCACGATGTTGTCGCCGATCCCGCCGTAGTCGATGTTGCCGATCCGTACCGTGCCCGAACCGGTGATTCCGCGCACGGCGGCGGTGAGGCCCGCCGCGATGGCGCTCGCCGCGACGATAACGGTGAACAGGATGACCCGGATGGCCGACTGCAGGAACGCGAACGTCCGGCCCCGGGTCTGGTCGTCGACCTCGCTGCCGACGATCGTGTACCCGGTGACGTAGGCCACGCCCGCGCACGCGCCGAGCAGGATCACCAGGATCGTGACCACGACGAGGTTCGGGATCAGCGCGATCAGCGCCAGCGGGATCGCCGCGAACGCGATCGACAGGCCGAACAGGCGGCGCCGGGAGAAACCGCGCAGGATGCGCAGGCCGAGGAACATCCCGGCGGCCAGCCCGACGAAGATCGCGGCGAACACCACGCCCCAGCCCGCCTTGCCGCCGTTCAGCGTGTCGGTGATGTAGACCTGCCCCAGGCCGACGACCACCCCCGCGGCCGCGAACGCGCCCACCATGCCGATCACGATCCCGCGGACCACCTGGGTATGGCCGATGAACCGCCATCCCTCGAGGATGGTCTTGGCCACGGACGGCGCCGAGATCTCGCCGCTTTTCAGGCGGCGCGGGATCTCCCTGAGCGTGTAGACCGTCAGGGCGGATACCACGAACGTCGCCGCGTTGAAGAACAGCGCCAGGTCGACCTGATCAGTCCGGAAATAGGACGAGACGGAGCCGAGCGCCCGGCTGATCAGCTCGAGCAGGCCGAAGACCAGTCCGGCGATGGGCGCGGTGCCGAAGGTCGTGAACAGGCTGAGCTGGTTGGCCTGCTCGAGCCGGTCGGGCGGCACGAGGTTCGGGATCGTGGCGTCCTTGGCCGGCGTCCAGAACAGCGAGGCGCAGGACGCGAGGAACTGTACCGCGTACGCCCAGGTCAGCTCGTTGACCAGGTGCAGGCTCAGGTTGAGCGGGATGGTCAGGTACAGCACCGCCCGCACCACGTCGCCGACGATCATGGTCATGCGCCGGTCGAACCGGTCGGCCACCGCCCCGGCCAGCGGGCCGAGGATCAGCGCGGGCAGCAGCGAGAAGAGCCAGACGCCGCCGACCGCCGAAATCTGCGCCGCCTGCCCGTGCCCGGCCAGATCGTAGGCCAGCGCGGTGATCGCCAGCAGGCTCAGCCAGTCCCCCAAGCTGGACAGCGACAGCGCGATCCACAGCCGCCGGAAGGGCCTGATGGACAGCACACCGTCCCGGCCCTTGCGCAAAGGGGATGTAAAGTTCACGGCGTTAGGGTATCGGCAGATGGGTCTGCGGTCCCGGCACCGGCCCGGATCCGCGAGGCGGCCAATGGGAACAATTCCAGCGTACCGCCGACATCACGTCTTCTTCGCGCGTGCTCCGCTAGATTTCGTGCCTGAACGGGAAGCTCGGGCCGGTCCGGGCCGGCCCGCGGACGCTCCGGACCGGGCGCGGGACCCGCTGGCCGGCCGGCGTGGCGACGGCGCCGCGGCCCGGCGCTCGGCCAGCAGTTCGACCGCGCGCTGCAGCGTGACCGTGTCGGCGGCGTCGCCCTTGCGCAGCGACGCGTTCGTCTCGCCGTCGGTCACGTACGGCCCGAACCGGCCCTCCCGGAGCACGATCGGCTTGCCGCTGGCCGGGTCCTCGCCGATCTCGCGCAGCGGCGCGGCCGCCGCGGCCCTGGCCGCCCGGCCGCGGGGCTTCGGCTGTGCGAACAGTTCCCTGGCCTGGTCCAGCGTGACCGTGAACATCTGTTCCTCGGTCTCCAGCGAACGGCTGTCCGTACCCTTCTTGACGTAGGGCCCGTAGCGCCCGTTCTGGACCGTGACCGGCTCGCCATCGATCTCGCCGAGGGTCCGCGGCAGCGTCAGCAGGCGCCGCGCGTCGTCCAGCGTCAGGCTGTCCAGGTCCATGGTCTTCAGCAGCGAGGCGGTACGCGGCTTCGCCGAGGCCGGGGCGTCGTCACCGAACTGCTCGGTCACGTACGGGCCGAACCGGCCCGCCTTGGCCACGATGGTCCGGCCGGTGGCCGGGTCGCTGCCGAGGATCTTGTCGCCGGTGGGCCGCGACAGCAGCTCGCTGGCGACCTCGGGGGTCAGCTCGTCCGGGGCGGTGCCCTCGGGGACGTTGGCCCGCTGGCCGTCCTGCTCCAGGTAGGGACCGTACCGGCCGACCCGGACCACGATGTCGGTGCCGGCCAGCGGGAACGAGCTGACCGCCCGGGCGTCGATGTCGCTCAGGTCGCTGACCAGATCCTTGAGCCCCTCCTCGCGGTCGGAGCCGAAGTAGAACCGGCGCAGCCACGGGACCCGGGCCGCCTCGCCCCGGGCGATCTCGTCGAGCGCCTCCTCCATCTGCGCGGTGAAGTCGTAGTCGATCAGGTGCGTGAAGTGCTGCTCGAGCAGCGTGACCACGGCGAAGGCGATGAACGAGGGGACCAGCGCGGTGCCCTTCTTGAACACGTAGCCGCGGTCCAGGATCGTCCCCATGATCGAGGCGTACGTGGACGGGCGGCCGATCGCCCGGTCCTCCAGCTCCTTGATCAGCGACGCCTCGGTGTAGCGGGCCGGCGGGCGGGTGGCGTGCTCGGCCGGGGCGAGGCTCTCGGCGGTCAGCGGCTCGGCCTCGGCGAGCGCGGGCAGGCGGCGCTGGTTGTCGTCCAGCTCGGCGTTGGGGTCGTCCGATCCCTCCACGTAGGCCTTCAGGAACCCGTAGAAGGAGATGATCTTGCCGGACGCGCCGAACTCGGCGTCCTCGCCAGAACTGGAGCGGCCCGCGACCCGGACCGACACCGACTCCCCGGTGGCGTCCTTCATCTGCGAGGCCACGGTCCGCTTCCACACCAGGTCGTACAGCCGGAACTCGTCGCCGGACAGCCCGGTCTGGGTCGGCGTCCGGAACTTGTCCCCGGCCGGCCGGATCGCCTCGTGCGCCTCCTGGGCGCTCTTCACCTTGCTGGTGTAGACGCGCGGCGTGTCCGGCACGTACTCGGCGCCGTACAGCTCCCGGGCCTGGGTGCGGGCGGCGGTGATCGCGGTCTGCGACAACGTGATCGAGTCGGTCCGCATATACGTGATGAAGCCGTTCTCGTACAGCCGCTGCGCGACGCTCATCGCGTACTTGGCCGAGAAGCCGAGCTTGCGCGACGCCTCCTGCTGCAGCGTCGTGGTGCGGAACGGCGCGTACGGGGACCGGCGGTACGGCTTGCGCTCGACCGACCGCACCGAGAAGTCGGCGCCGGAGAGCCGGTCGGCCAGCGCCGCGGCCGCCTCGCCGTCGAGATGCAGCAGCGGGGCGCCGTCCTGGCCGCGCAGTTCTCCCGTCGGGCCGAAGTCGCGGCCCTGCGCCACCCGGTGCCCGTCCACCGACACCAGGGCAGCCGGGAACGAGGAGACCTCGGCGTCGGCGGGCGTGGCCGCCGCGTCGACGTGCGTCGCATCGGTGGCGACCTTGGCGAACACGGCCTCGAGGTCCCAGTACCGGGCGGGGCGGAACGCGATCCGTTCCCGCTCCCGGTCCACCACGAGCCGGACCGCCACCGACTGCACCCGTCCGGCGGAAAGCTGCGGCATGACCTTCTTCCACAGCACCGGCGAGACCTCGTAGCCGTAGAGCCGGTCCAGCACCCGCCGGGTCTGGTAGGCCTCCACCAGGCCGTTGTCCATCTCCCGGGGATGCGCCACCGCCTGGGCGATCGCCTCCGGCGTGATCTCGTGGAAGACCATGCGCCGGGCCGGGACCTTCGGCTTCAGCTCCTCGAGCAGGTGCCAGGCGATGGCCTCGCCCTCGCGGTCCTCATCGGTGGCGAGCAGCAGTTCGTCAGCGTCCTTGAGCAGTTGCTTCAGCTTGGAGACCTGCTGCCGCTTGTCGGAGTTGACCACGTAGAGCGGCTCGAAGTCATGGTCCACGTCCACGCCGAGCCGTGCCCACGGCTCCCCCCGGTACTTGGCCGGTATCTCCGCAGCCTTGTCGGGCATGTCGCGGATGTGGCCGATGCTGGACTCGACCACGTAGTCCTTACCGAGGTAGCCAGCGATCGTGCGCGCCTTGGCCGGCGACTCGACGATCACGAGCCGCCTGCCGCCGTGCCCCGGCCCGCCGTTCCTGGTCCCGCCGCCGGCGGCGGCCCTGACGCTGGCTTTGGCGCCGCCCTTGGCGCTGCTGCCCTTGGCGCCGCCGACGGTCGCCTTCGCGCCGCTGGCGGCCGTACCCGTCCTTGCTGCCACTTCGCCACCTTCATATCCCGCGGACCGTCAGAGGGTACGCGGACGCCCTGGAGGCTACCCCACGCGGCCCGCAGGCAGCCGAATCTACGGCCACTCTGCCGTCTCCCCGATGGTGCGGTCGCCGCCCCGATGATGCAACCTGCCGCCGGGACCCGGGTGTTCCCGCAAGCTGCCTGTGCGTTTGGTCAAGCCTGACTGAACCACCGCGCCGATCACGCACAATGAAGAGTGATGGCAGAGTATTCCTACCTCGTGCTCTACCTGCCGCGCGGCACGTCCAGGGATGTCGCCCGGCGGATTTTGACGGATCATGCCGAATACGGCCACTGGGAACTCGCGCGGATGCTGCTGAACGCGGACGGCAGCAGGAAGGCCACCCTGCGGCGGCGGATCATCCGCCCCCGCGGCCATCCCCCTCTGGCTCACCCCCCGGTGCCGCGCAATCCGATGCCG
The DNA here is from genome assembly GCA_963842355.1 of uncultured Actinomycetota bacterium. GTDB lineage: Bacteria > Actinomycetota > Actinomycetes > Streptosporangiales > Streptosporangiaceae > JASHPR01. The sequence goes on from CAWJGC010000003.1 coordinate 303,359, forward strand.
CCGATCGGCCCCTGACCGCGCCGCCGTTACGTTTTCGCCCGAGCGCACCGCCGGCCTGGCGGATCAGCGACCCGGCCGCGGCGCTGACACGGCCAGCCCGCCGAACCGCAACCCGCTGCGGCAGGTGGGGCCCGGCCGCGGCGCCTCCCGCGACGTGCGGTCGGATCCGTCGTGCTCCCAGCCGGCCCCGGGCCGCGCGACCGGGGCCGGCCGGAAGCGGTCTCGGGTGGCTGCCGTCAGCCGCGCGCGCCGCTGGCCAGCGCGCGGAGAGCGGGCAGGCCGGTCATCCGGCTGCCGAAGCCGCTGAGCCGGCTGCTCAAACTGACCGGAGGCGCCGCATGCCGCGGCATGCGCCGGACCCCGGACCGCCTCGGGCCGCCGGACGGGTGGTCACCGAACGCCTCGTCCGGGAACACCAGATCCGGATGCGCACCGTGCCGGCCGCCCGGGGCCGCGCCGCCAGGAGACGCGTCTCCCGGATGCGCGCCGTCATGGGCCGAGCCATTGCGTGCCGCCTCATCCCGGTCGCCCCGGGACATGCCGTCCCAGGGACCCCGCAGCAGGCTGCCGGGAAGCGGGTCATGGCGCCGGTGCCGGCTCCGGTAGCCGCCCGGAGCCTTGCTCTCCCCGCCGGCCCCGGCATCCTCGGCTGCTGCTCCGGTGGCCACCGCCATCCGGGCCCCGACGGCCTCGGCCGCCATCACGTGCTCGCACAGCCATCCGCTCTGCTCGGCGGCCAGGACACCGCCGCTGCGCGCCACGCCGGCCTGCCGCGACCGGACCCGCCGCGGTGCGGTGATCGCCAGGACGCAAGCCCCGGACATCAGGGCGCCGATGGCGAACCCGTCGAGCGAACCGGTTCCGATCACCGGAGCCATGCCGACCCATGTACTCATTTCAAGTGCTCCTAGCTTCTACCACTAATTGCTATCGCTTCATTACGGAGGGTTACTTCGGAACGCAGCAGGTGGTACCGGTCATCCTTGGGGTCTTCGGGCTGCCAGCCAGGGAAGCCGCGGCAGCAGGAATCGGTCAGCGGGGTAAACGGGGGCGGGCGGCCACGACCGGGGCGGCCGCCTCGCAGGCGGCGCCGCCGGTCGTGACCGCCGGAGCGGGACGTGACCCGCGGCCGGCGGCGAGGATCAAGCAACCCAGGTGCCAGGCCCGTGCGTCGACGGTGACGCCGTGCCTCCCGGTCGGGACACAGCCGCCAGCCAGCCAGCCCGGGCACTGACCCTGTTCCGGCGACACAGGCGACCCTCCTCGTCGGTACCGGCGAAGTGCGCGGCCGCTGACCGGGGGGCTAGGTGGAAGGGGAGCGCCCCGGGGAGGTCGGCCTCACACACTCCGTAACCATAGCACTACCGAACGTGCGCAACGGGTAATTGGCGAAACGCCTCCCGCGTCCGGACACCACGTGTGCCGCACGACCTCCCTGACCTGGGGCAAAGGCCTAGCAAAGATCGAGAAACTTATCCAGGACGCGAACGCCGAAGCGGAGCGCGTCGACCGGGACCCGCTCATCCACGCCGTGGAACATGCCCGCGAAGTCGAGATCGGCGGGTAGCCGGAGTGGCGCGAAGCCGAAGCACCTGATGCCCAGCCTGCTGAACGACTTCGCGTCGGTGCCGGCGGACAGGCAGTACGGAACCACCCGGCCGTCGGGATCCTGGTCGAGCAGCGCGGCGGTCATCGCCGTGGCCAGCTCGCCGTCGAGCGTTGTCTCCACCGCGATGTCGTGGTGGACGAACTCGCGCTGCACTTCCGGTCCGAGCAGGCTGTCCAGTTCGACGAAGAACTCCTTCTCGTACCCGGGCAGGAACCTGCCGTCCACCAGGGCGGTGGCCACCTGGGGGACGACATTGACCTTGTATCCCGCGTTCAGCACGGTGGGATTCGCGGTGTTGGTGAGCGTCGCCCCCACCATGCGCGAGATCGGGCCCAGCTTCGCGATGAAGTCGCGATAGTCGTTCTGGTCGAAATCGATCTCCAGCGCCGTCGCGGCCTCCTCCACGAAGGCCTGCGCCGCTGGGGTGAGCTGCACCGGCCACTCGTGCCGCCCGATCCTGGCCACGGCCTCCGCCAGCTCGGTGACCGCGTTGTCGGGTTGCAGCATCGAGCCGTGCCCCGCGGTGCCGCGCGCGACCAGCCGCAGCCAGGCCATGCCCTTTTCCGCGGCCTGGATCAGGTACAGGCGGCGGCCGCCGATCGTGGCGCTGAACCCGCCGACCTCCCCGATCCCTTCGGTGACCCCCTCGAACAGGCCGGGGTGGTTGTCCACCAGCCAGCGGGCGCCCCAGGTGCCGCCGGCCTCCTCGTCGGCGACGAACGCCAGCACCACGTCGCGGGGCGGACGACGCCCCTCTCGCAGGCGCTGCCGGATCACCGCGAGCACCATCGCGTCCATGTCCTTCATGTCCACCGCGCCGCGGCCCCAGACGCAGCCTTCCCGGCTCTCACCGGAGAACGGGTGCACCCGCCAGTCGCCCGCGTCGGCCGGGACCACGTCAAGATGCCCGTGGATCAGCAGCCCCGGCCGGTCCCGGTCCTGGCCCTCCACCCGGGCCACCACGCTCGCCCGTTTCGGATGGGACTCGAGCACGACCGGCTCCAGCCCGGCCCCGGCGAGCAGTTCCGCGACGTACTCGGCCGCCGTGCGCTCCCCCGGCCCCGAGTGATCCCCCGGGTTCGAAGTGTCGATCCTGATCAAGTCGCTGGCCAGGCCAGCGACCTCATCCTGTGCGGTGAGGCCCGGTACGGTCGGCCCGCCGGGGGGTGGGTTTTGCGTCATGCGGCCATCGTCGCACCATGACCCGGCCGGCGCGCTTCCCGCCCGTGGTCCCGCTCGGCCCGGCTCGTCGCGCCGCGGTCATCCGGCCTCCCCGCAGCGGTCACCCCACCGCCCGATCCCGGTTGCCCAGCCGCCCGGCGGAGCCCGTCGCCGTAACCGCCCGGATTTGCTATCGTGAGGCGGCTAGCCCGGCATCAGCCGCGGCACGCACTCGTCCGGGTGGCGGAATAGGCAGACGCGCTAGCTTGAGGTGCTAGTGCCCCAAAAGGGCATGGGGGTTC
>CAWJGC010000004.1:0-1800471 GCA_963842355.1 uncultured Actinomycetota bacterium
AAGGGCGCCTGCGGCGCCGCTGCGCGGGCGCTTCGCGCCCCCTGACCCGGCCGCCCGCTCGCAGGAACCGGCAGCGATCAGGGCAAGGGAGCACAGTGAAGCACGCCCCAAACGGTAAGCGGGCCATCACGGAACCCACTTGCGGTCACGTGGCGATGCAGGTAAGCGGATGTTCTTCCCGACGCGCTGGCCTCCGCTTGCGTGGACGTAGAGCTCGTAGAGGCGGTCGGTGGCAATGGGACCTTCGGCCGTGACGATGTCGACCAGGCCGTCGATGATGACTGCCTGGGCAGCGTTGCCTGCCTCGGGGAGGGGGTGAGGCTGCCAGGCGCGGTGGGCGGCAAGTGCGGGGAATCGCCCATCAGCCGGGATCGGTGGAGCGGGAGCGTCAGGTTGTCCCTGGTCCGCAACGTCGTCTTGATCGCCCGGACTTTGTGCTGGGGCGATGACAGTGATGTCGGGCTGGCTGGGTGTCTGGCTGCCGTTGGTGGTGCTCGTTCCCGGCTCAGGCGGGGCGATGCGCCCAGAGCTGTGACGTGGCTCATACGCCCGGGCCTGCGGCTCGCCTGCAAGAACTCGCTCGTCGGCCGCGGGCCAGTGGTCGCTTGACGGGTGTGTCATGGTGCTGCTGGCGCCAGTCGATCTGCCGCAGGCCGCAATTGGACCGGGGATGGCGGTTTTCTCGCGGTATGCGCGGGTGAATGAACCGGACGGATCGACGATGCGGGTTCGATCGGCACTGTCGTTGATCAACCAGGTGCTGGATGAGGTGCTGTCGCAGCAAGAGGGCGATTTCGGGGCGGATACGCGGTGGTGTCTGGAGTGGTTCAAGAGCTATGGGTTCGATCCGGGTCCGTTCGGCGTGGCCGAGACTCTCTCGAAGGCGAAGAACACCGCGGTTGCCGGGCTGGAGCGCGCGGGCGTGTTGGTCTCGCGTGCAGGGAAGGTGCGGCTTCTTGGCATCGGTGACCTTGCGGCGGATTATGAGCCTGCCCGGGACGAGCGGGTGTCGGAGTGGGAGATCGTGCTGCACCTGGCCAAGCGTCTCCGCGAGCAGGGGGCCGATGCGGCGGCACAGTTGATGGCGGCGAGCCGTTCGATGGCCGATCTTGATGCAGTTCGAGAACTGGCGTACTTGTTGTTTTCGGTGGCGGAGAAGCGCGGCTGGGCGGAGATCGCGCTGTTGTTCAACGGCCTGGGCACGTCCTGGTCGGACCTCATCGAAGCGTCGAGGAAGCAGCGGGCTGCCGGCGCTCATGTTCAGGGTCAGCTCGGTTTCGAGGCAGATGAGGGATGAGCGTCGGCAATGGCGATGAGTAATCGTGACCGGCTGGGCCGGGGCATGGACGTCCTGGCCGCTGGGCTAGGCCCGTTCGTTGACGCGCAGATGAGCGCTGCCGCCCCGAAGGGCCGGGACTGGGTTGAGGTGCTGCAGGCGCGGAACTCGGCAAAGTACGGCCGCGACCGGCAGTATTCGAAGTCTGATACGGGGTTCCTGCTGCGGGTGGTCAGCGAGGAGTGGAGGGCGTTCCGGGATCAGCTGTCGCGGGCCGAGCTGAGTTTCGCCAGCGAACTCTGGGATACAAGAAACCGCTGGGCGCATGGTGATCCGTTCTCGGCCGATGACACCTATCGGGCGCTGGACACGATGGAGCGCCTGCTCACTGCGGCGAACGCGGCTGACCAGGCGGCGGAGGTTCGGAGGCTGCGGCTGGATGCACAGCGTGCTGCGATTGAGGTAGAGACGCGGCGCGCGGTCCGGTCGGTGGCTGGCGTGGAGGGCCTTGGGCTGAAGCCGTGGCGGGAGGTGATCCGCCCGCATCAGGATGTGGCCAGTGGGAACTTCAGCGCCTCGGAGTTCGCCGCTGACTTGTATTACGTCGCGCACGGCGAGGGGAGCCGGGAGTATGTGGATCCGGTGGAGTTCTTCCGTCGCACCTTCCTGACCGAAGGGCTGAAGGACCTGCTACTACGGGCCGCCCGGCGGGTCGGCGGGGACATGAATGCCTCACCGGTGGTAAACCTGCAGACCAATTTCGGCGGCGGCAAGACCCACTCCATGCTCGCGTTGTGGCACCTGTTGTCGGGCCGGGAACTGGCCGACTACCCGCAGGAGCTGCAGGAACTGCTCGCCGGTCACGAGGTCGGCAAGCTGGGCCGCTCCGCGGCGCGGGTCGCGCTGGTCGGGAACCACATTGCCGCCGGTAAGGGCTCTACCAGGAATGGCACCCACGTCAAGACGATCTGGGGGGAGCTGGCCTGGCAGCTCGGCGCAGCACGGGGCGGCGAGTCCGGGGCCCATGAGGCATACGCGATCGTCGCGGACGCCGATGCAACCCGCAGCAACCCGGGCTCGGCGCTGCACCGGCTCATTGAGGCACACGCTCCCTGCCTGATCCTGATCGATGAATGGGTCGCCTATGCCCGGCAGTTGTTTGGCCGCGACGACCTGGACGGCGGCACGTTCGATACCCAGTTCACATTCGCGCAGACGCTGACCGAGGTGGTCAAGCAGGTCGCAGGCGCGATGCTGGTAGTCTCCATCCCTGCCTCCTCCGACACGCCATCTGAGGAGGAACGGGATCGCGGCGGGTCGGACATCGAGGTTGGCGGGCTGAACGGTCGCGAGGCCCTGGCTCGGCTGCAGCAGGTGATCCGCCGCGTAGCCGACCAGTGGCGGCCCGCCACCCCGCGGGAGTCGTTCGAGATTGTCCGCCGTCGCCTGTTCGAGGGTCCTGACGCTGCCGCACGTGCAGACATCGATGTGGTCGCGCGCACGTTCACCGAGTTCTATGCGCGGCACCGCGGCGAGTTCCCCACCGGTGCCGCCGAACTCGCCTACGAGGAGCGGATCAAAGCCGCTTACCCGATCCACCCCGAGCTGTTCGACCGGCTTTACGAAGACTGGTCCACGCTGCAGCGGTTCCAGCGCACCCGGGGCGTTCTGCGGCTGATGAGCGCGGTCATTTACGCGCTCTGGCAAGACGACCCCGCGCCGCTGATCATGCCGGGCGGAGTGCCGCTGAGCTCTGATCGCGTCCGCACCGAGCTGACTCAGTACCTGGAAGACGATTTCAAGCCGGTCCTTGATGCCGACATCGACGGGGAGGGCTCCACTCCGGCTGGGGTGGACCGGGACCGCCCCACGCTAGGGCAGCGTAAGGTCACTCGCCGCATAGCCCGCGCGATCTTCCTCGGCTCGGCGGCAACCCTCAAGGCAGCTCACAAGGGCATCGACCAGCCCTCGATCTGGCTCGGCGTCGCGGTACCCGGCGACACGGTCGGCAACTTCGGGTCCGCCCTGCACCTGCTATCCGATCGCGCCACCTATCTCTACGGTGACGGCGACCGTTACTGGTATGACACCCAGGCCTCGGTTGGCCGGATCGCCCGCGACTACGCCGACCGCCTCCGCGAGCGCCCCGAGGATGTCTGGGCCGAAATCGTGCGCCGCCTAAGCGAACATGAGATGCGGTCCCGCGGCGCGTTCGCCCGCGTCCATATCGGCTCCGAAGACACTGGCGACATCCCCGACGACCCCGCCGCCCGGCTGGTCATCCTCCACCCGGAATACCGCCACACCAGAGGCGATGAAGCGTCCCCAGCCATGAACTTCGCCCTCCGCGCGCTCGACCACCGCGGCTCGTCGCAGCGGATAAACCGCAACATGATCGTCTTCCTGGCCCCGGACACCAAGCGCATGGAGGAACTGTCGGACGCGGTCCGCGACTACCTGGCCTGGCAGTCGATCGCAGGTAGCGATGAACGAATTCGTGAGCTGGACTTGTCTGCCCAGCAGGCCGCCCAAGCACGCAAGCGGCTCAAGGACGCCGACGAGGCCGTCGCGCTGCGGATCACCGACGCATATCACTGGGCGATCGCGCCGGTCCAGCCGCAGCCCAAGCCGCCGATCACCTGGGATGTGCTCCGAGCCGACGGCGCCAAGGACCGGCTCGCTGAGCGGGCTAGCGACAAGCTCTGCCAGGCTGACCTCCTGCGCACCGTACATGGCGCGCGAAGTATCCGGTATGACCTGGACAACCGGCTAGCCGATACCTGGCGGAGCGGTCGTATATCTGTCGGCGAACTGTGGGGCTACTACTGCAAACACCCCTACCTGCCCCGTTTGCGCGACCGCAGCGTCCTGGATGATGGCATCCTCAGCGTCGCCAACGAGCTGACCTGGGACACCGAGGCCTTTGCCATCGCCACTGGGTACGACGTGCAGACAGGCCGCTACCTCGGCCTAGCCATCCCCCATCAGGACCCGATCGGTCAGATCACCGACCAGACCCTGCTGGTACGCCCCGACCTTGCCCTCGCCCAGCGGGACCGGGAACTCGCTGAACGCGCCGCCGCCGCAGAAGGGCCGACCGGAGAAGCCGGAGGCGTCGCCCGAGCGGGCGCGACAGCCGGGCAGCCGGGAGGAATAGTGGCCGAACCTGGATCTGGCCCATCTGAACCCGCTGAACCGGAGCCTGGGCCGAAGAACACCCGGTTCTTCGGCGTCGCCCGCATCAGCCCCGAGCGTTACGCGCGAGATCTCACCCGGCTATCGCAGGAAATCATCCAGCATCTCGCTGCCCCCGAGGGTGTTGACCTGGAGATCCGTGTCGAGATCTCCGCGCGCAAGCCTGACGGATACCCCGACGACAAGGTCCGCAACGTCACTGAGAACGCCCGCACGCTCAAGTTCGAGACCTACGGATTCGAGGATCATTAGCCGTATCGGCCGATGAGGATGTGGCTGAGTGCGCGAACAAGGGGACGTGCCGGGCGCCGCCCGCGGTCTGCGGGTAGCCCGCAGCGGCGTTTCTGATCGCCGCCGCGGCATGGTGCAAGCCGGTGTCGCGACCTTGGAACCATCGTGAATGAGCCAGATCCGCGGATTGGAATCGTCGGCCTCGCCGATTGGGTCCAGTGGAAATCTATAGGCCATGTCACCAGTGACGATGCTGATGACCTCGTGTTCCCGCCGGTTCGTCCTGCCCCGGCGATCTACAGGTTCACGATCAAGGATGGACCAAAGGTGGTCGCCGAGTACATCGGTCAAGCCGTCAACCTCGTCAAACGGTTCAGCCTCTACCGCAGCCGAGGTAGGAAGCCATCGCTTCCCCTGGCGAAGAAGACCACCAGCAGGAACGCGCGGAAGCTTCTCGATGCGCTCCGCGCGGGGCAGGTGGTGACTGTTGCCCTAGTTGACGATCGCACCATCACTCCCGATGGCCAGGTCATGTTGATCGATCTGGCTGACAAGGCGCTACGCGACGAACTTGAGAAGATGCTCATCGAGAAGCTCCGCGGCACCGGCATCGAAGTCCTCAACAGGTAGCCGGGACCCAAAGCGGGCATGACCGGCCGCAACAAGCCGACTCGCGTAGCCGGTGACAACGAATGAGGCAGGAACGCAGGCGGACAGCTCCGTGGCCAGCAGTGTCCAGGCTGCTTGCCTCCGGCGGCAGCCTGCCACTGATCGGGAGCACCGTCTGGGACGGAGTTCCTCCCGCCCGGTGAGCTTGCGCCACCTCGTCGGTTCCCGCAACCGCCCTCTCGCTGCGCTCGCCCCGGCGGGCAGAGATCTTTTCCGAGCCGCGGGCCGTTTGCTGGGGCCGGCTGCGCCGGCGCTGTGCTGTCCCGGCCCGCGGGAAAACATCTTGCCCGCTGCGGGGCCGGCCGGTGGTGCGGGTCCCGCCGGTCGGTGGCGCGGCTGCCTGGCGGCCGGGAGGCCAGATGCCGCCCGGACGGGCTCTTCTAGGCCCACCCCAGAAGGGACAGCCCTCATGACCGTAGATGCATCCCTGTCAGGTGCACGCAACGCGACCCTGGCTGACCTTGCCGGGCTGCTGCGTGACCAGCAGGCCCGCAAGGCCGACATCGTCGCCCCGGCGGCTGCGATTCGCGCCCGCGGCGGACGGCTGATCGTCGACGACAGCGCCCCGGAACTCCGCGAGGACGGGGTGACGATGACCGCTGGGAGCTACCTGCCCACCGAGGTGTGCGATCAGGGGATCGCCGACAAGCTCGGCATCCCGGGCGCCTACCTGCGGCGGATGCGCGAGCAGGCACCCGGCCTGTACGACGCGAACGTCAACGGCTGGCTGGAACGCGACGACCGCCGGTTCCTGATCCGCTGCCTGCGCGCCGATGACGGGGGCGGGGCGGCGCGGGCGTTCTTGTCCGACGGTTACAAGTTCATCGACAACCTCGACGTCCTGATGGCTGCGCTCGACGGGGTCCGCCAGTCCGGCATGCCGGTCGAGGTCGACGGCTGCGACCTGACCGGGCGGCGCATGTACGTGCGGGTGGTCTGCGAGGCGGTACGGGCGCTGGCCCCCGGGCTGCTGGGCGACTACCGCAGCCCGTTCACCGGCGCACGTGGCGCGGATTGCCCGGTGGTGTTCGCCGGGTTCGTGATCACCAACAGCGAGACCGGGTGCGGCGCGTTCACCCTCACCCCCCGCCTGGTGGTGCAGGTCTGCCGGAACGGGATGACCATCACCCGGGACGCGATCCGCGCGGTCCACTTGGGCGAGCGGCTGGGCGAGGGCGTGGTCACCTTGTCGGCCAACACCCAGGACAAGACCCTCGCGCTAATCACCGCCAAGACTACCGACGCGGTCGCGGCGTTCCTGGACCCTGGCTACGTCCAGGCCGCGGTGGCGCAGATCGAGCGGGATGCCGGGCACGAGCTGGCCGACCCGCCCGAGGCGGTGCGGACGGTTAGCCAGCGGCTGCGGTTCACAGACGCCCAGCAGGCCGACATCCTGGCCCATTTCATCCGCGGCGGCGACATCACCGCCGGCGGGATGCTGCACGCGGTCACCAGCGTCGCCCAGACCCAGCCCGACGCCGACGCCGCCCACGAGATGGAGGCCGCCGGTCTGCGCGCCCTGGAGATCGCCGCCGCCCTGTGACCCGCCCGTCCCGGCTCCTCCGCGTCAGCGCGCGGGGGAGCCGTCCTTTATCCCCCTTCTGACCGGAGGCTTCCATGCGCACCGTGACCCCGCTGCAGCCCCGCGCCGCCGCGGCCTACACCGATACCGACGCGCTGAACGACATCCACGCGCTGCTGACCACCACCAGCCCCGGCAACGCCACGCTGGCCGACGTCGCGCAGATCCTGGCCCGGACCGGGCGGCCTCTGGTGGCAGCCCGCGACATCGAGATCATCATGACCGAGACCGCGCTGGGCTGGCCGGTGGCCTGCGCCCAGGCCGGCGACACGTCGGTGTTCATCCGCCAGGCTCCCGGTGGGAGTGGCCTGCTCATCGAGATCTGTACCAAGACCGACGGCGAGCGCGACGGCCTGACCGTCACCCTCGACGGCCACGCCCTGCACCCCGCACCTCCCGGCGGCGAGGCCGCCTGACCGCGTCGCCCCTCACATCCATTTTTTCAGAACGGAAGGAGCCACCACTCATGTCATCCACCACTGGTATCACCACAGCGGGCACTCCCGAAAACGACCAGTCCAGCGAGGACACCGCCACGACGGCCGCCCAGTCCGCCGCGGCCGGGCAGCCCGCTGTGGGCAGCCTGCCGCCGCGTCCGATGGCCTCGGTCGCGCTGCTGGCCGAGCACCCCAGCAACGTGCGCCGTGACTTGCACCTGACCCCGGAGTTCCTGGCCTCGGTCGTGGCCAGCGGCATCCTGGTCCCGCTACGGGTCACTCCGGTCGGAGACGGCCGCTACCGGGTGATCGACGGGCACCGGCGGCTCGCCGCCGCCATCCGGGCCGGCCTGGCCGAGGTACCCATCGACGTCGCGGCCGAACGCGCCGGTGACGACGCCGGCCAGTTCCTGGACATGTTCACCACGCACCGCCAGCGCGACCCGCTGTCCGGGTTCGAGGAAGCCGACGCGCTGTTCGGCGCCGAACAAGCCGGAGCGAGCCGGACCCGGATCCGCCAGGCCACCGGCCTGAAAGCCGCCGAGGTGAAAGCCGCGCTGGCCGCGGCACGGATCTCCCCGCGGAACCGGCAGTCGCTGGAGGAGGCCGACTACCCGCTGGACCTGGACCAGCTCGCGGTCATCGCCGAGTTCCAGGACGACCCCGACGCGGTCACCCGGCTCGCCGCCGCGGCCTGGAACGGCCGCGGCTTCGACCACACCGCCGAGAAACTCCGCCAGCAGCGCGCCGACCAGTCCGAGCAGGACCGGCTGCGCGGCGACCTCACCGCCGCCGGCTACGCCGTCAACGACACCCTGCCGTCCGGCGCACAGCGCCTAACCATGCTGCTGCACGACGGCGCGGAACTGACCGACGAGACGCACGCCGACTGCCCGGGACGGGGCGTGTTCTTCAACGGCTGGGACCCGCTCACGCCCCAGCACTATTGCACCGACCCGACCGCCCACGGCCATACTTCCCGCTACGACCAGGCCGCTTCACCCGGCCTGCCCCCGCCCGCCGGGGCACCCGGCCCCAGCGACCCGGGCGCGGCTCAGCCAGACCCGGCCCGCCGGCTGGTGATCGAGGGCAACCGGGCATGGAAGGCCGCGGCCGAGGTCCGCCGCCGGTGGCTGGCCGCCAGCCTGCTCACCCGGCGCACCGCCCCGCGCGAGGCTGCCCAGTTCACCGCCCGCCAGTTGCTGGCCATGGCCGAGCCGCTGCGCTCCGGCCTTTCCGATGCCTCGCGCCGGGACCTGTTCCGCCAGCTCACCGGCCAGACCGCCGAAGCGCTGCTGGACAGCTGCGATACCGCTGCCGTCGGCCGTTTCCCGCTGCTGATCCTCGCCCCGATCGTCACCGCCCACGAGCACGCGATGACCGAAGGCGAGGGCCGCAACACCTGGCGCACCGACCGGTACTCCCCCTGCCCGCGCCCCGAGGCCGGCCGCTACCTGGCCTTCCTGGCCTGCCTCGGCTACGAGCTGTCGGCCATCGAGCAGGCCGTCGCCGACGAGACGCCTTATGCCGGCGAGACTCCGACCGACGGGCTTCTGATGGGGGACTACGGCGCGGACCCTGCGCTTGGCGATTCCGGCCGAGGCGACCTGCGCAACGAGGTCACCTCGGGCGATCTTCCCGTCCCGGGCGTCCAGCCCGAGGACGGCGAAGCTGCCGGACAAGCCGTCGCCTGATCCGGACCGACGATGGGCCGCCAGCTGGCGGCCCTTTGGCGGCTTCCCCCCACATCCGCAGGCCTGCCAGCGGTTCAGCTGGTGGGCCGCTCTGCCGAAGGAGCACACCCATGGAGAGCTTCGTGTCCCACGATCCCGGCACCGGGCACGCCCGCGGGGCCGTAGTCATCGGCGCTGACGGCCATCCGGTTGACGTCGTTGCCAGCATCACCGCAGGCCCTGCAGACTTGGTGATCCTTGGCCTGCCCGAAACGGGTACCCGCGAGGCTCGCGACCGGATCCGCGCTGCGATCCTCAACAGCGTCCTGCCCTGGTCTGCCCGCGCCATCAGCGTCGACCAACTCCCCGCAGCCCTGTCCAAGCGCGGCACCAGCCTGGACCTGGTAGTGGCGCTGCCTGCGCTGACAGGCCGGGAATGGCTGCTCGCGAAAGCAGGCGCGGCATGAATCTGTGATAACGCGAGCGGGGGGGAGAGAGAACCAGCGCCGGGGCAGGCCACGTGGCGGGCCGGGAGTCATCGAGGGACCGGCGGTCTAGTGCCGTGTGGCAGCGATCGGTCCCGCTGATCGCGCACCCGGCCCCGGCCGGGCGCGCTAGATCTCCAGGGCGGATACCCGGTCACGCGGGTCCTTACCGGCGGCGTCAGCGGCATCAGCGAGCAGGCGGCGCTGGCCTACGCCCCGGCGATGCCGTCAAGCGTGTGGTGGAGGTGGCCACGGCTCCACCACAAAGGGATGGTTCCGTGGCAGGTTGTACGGGTATGGAGGCACCATCAATCTGGATGGGTCTACGTGGCGGCTGTTGCGCTATTGAGAGAGTCCAGTCCCGGGCGTTTCAGCTCCAGGGGAGCTGTCCGCTGGAGACGCGTGCGGAAGGAGGCTACGAGTCACGAAGTTCTGAAAGTCCTTATAGAGGTCATACTCGGGGGCCAGGATCTCCCAGGCATCACGGAAGCCTGGAAACCGTGCGGAATCTTGCATACCGCGTTTCCAAATGTTCCATGTAGGATGATCGATCCGGTGATGATCGTGAAGCCAGTTCTCTTCTGAGCACATATTTAGATATTCACGAAAGACTGTCAGGACACGGTGGCGCTCGTCATCGGTCAGCGAAGCTAATTGATATCCGCTGCCTGGCTCGCGTGCATCAAAAGGCATGTCGTGCATGATTTTGGCGTAACGCTCGGTATACGTGAGGAATACAGTTATTCGCATCTGATCCCGGACGCCTTTCAGGCCGGTGACTATTGCGAGAGCCGATACGATTACCGTCGCGAGGCTGGCGATCGCGATCCACTGCGTCGTAGTCATTACTCATTCCTCACCTTCAGTTCAGCCTGCTTATCGGCGAGCGCGCTGGGATCAGCAATTCAGTTCGGCGCTTCTCCAGGACCCGCTCTGCGACCTCCCACTGCCAGCATGTCTCAGGACGCTCCGGCGAGCGAGATCACGCAGGGCGGCTGTCTTTGCTGCCAAGCTAGTGCAGCACCTCATAAGTTCTTGGCGGGTTCATGGTTACCGAGCGTCACGGTTATGCGGCTTCGGGGAGGGCGGTTAGGGGCTCGGGCGGCGGGTGGCGCTGGAGGTAGCGGGCGTGCTCGGCGTCGGCGTCGTATCCCCACTTGTATGGACGGGCGTTCTCGTTGTGCGCGATGGTGAACGCGGTGATCTTGGCCTCCAGGTCCTCACGGGAGATGAAGTCGCCGCGGCGCAGCACCTTGCGGGTGAGCACGCCGAACCACTGCTCGATCATGTTCAGCCAGGACGCGTGCTTGGGCGTGAAGGTGACCTCGAACCGGGGGCGGGCGGCCAGCCACCGCCGGGTCGCGTGCGAGGTGTGCGACGGGCCGTTGTCCAAGATCAGGTGGATCCGCAGGTCAGGCGGGGTCATCTGGTCCAGCATCGCCAGGAACTTGGTGAAGGCCGTGGAGTTGTTCCTCCTCACCCGCTCGGCGATCACCTCGCCGGTGGCCGCGTTCATCGCGGCGATGATGGACACGGTGCCGTGCCTTACGTACTCGAACTCGCGGCGGGCGTCTCGGCCCGGCCGGGCCGGGACGCCGGGGTAGCGGCGGGACTTTGCCTGCATGCCGGTCTTCTCATCCACGCTGAGCAGCAGCGTGCCGGGCGGCGGGTCCAGGTACCGGCGGCACACGGCCCCGGCCCGGACCCAGAACGTGTCGTCCTCGGCGCGGTTGAGCCATCCGCGGACCTTGTGCGGCCGGACCCTGGCCTCGGCCAGCACCCGCTGCACGGTGGACGCCGAGATCGCCAGCCCCCGGTCGCGCAGGCGCCCGGCGATCATCGCCTGGGACCACTGCGCCTCCCCGTCGGGCGGGACGGAGGTGGCGACCGCGATGACCGCCAGCCGGGCGCTGGGCCGGTGCGTCTCCGGGCACCCGGACCTGGGCCTGTCGAACAGGCCTGGTATCCCCAGGACCGCGAAGCGGCCCCGCCAGGTCCGCGCCGTGGCGACGCTGCAGCCCAGGTCACGGGCGATCTGCGCGTTCGGGGCGCCTGCCGCGGCCGCCAGCGCGATCCTGGCGCGCAGCGCCAGCCGCTGCGGGCTGGTCCCCGCGGCGATGATCTGGTTCAGCTTGCGGCGCCGCTTGATGGTCAGCCCGACGGGGACGGCGCGGGCACCCCCTGCCATCATGGGTCTCCCTTCCGTGTGTCATGGTGACCGGAAGAATGCACCCGCAACCGGGCGGAACGGCGGATATCCGCGCCGTCGGCGTGCCGCGCGGCGGCTCCCCGCCGGCCGCAAGGCCATCGCCGCAGGCAGGCGACACTGTAGTCATGCCGGTGCCGCCCAGAAAGCTCAAAGAGCTGATCGAGGGGACCGTGGACCACCACGCCTCCCTCACCTGCCCCGCCCTGCAGGAAGTCACCATCAGATGGCGCGGCTCGTTCGGCTACCTGACCGCCTGGGCAGGGGAAGGCGACGACAACGACGAGCAGATCCCGCTGTGCCGCATCCAGTACCTCGGCGACGACCAGCACTGGGGCTTCGCCATCTACGACCCCGCCACCGGCACCTACACCGACGCGGTCCTGCGCACCGGCGAACCCGACGGGCACCCCAACGACGCCTTCGACACCGCCGCCATCATCCACCTCGCCGACTACCAGCAGTGACCATCACTCGTCCCGGCAGCCAGTAAGGAACTTACGAAGGGCTGCACTAGGTCCGATGCTAGCGACTCGCCACGTACCAGGCATCTCCCTCGCGTCGGGCGCTTACAGCGGCCATGAACTTGGCTGCATCTGCCTAGCGGCGACTTCACTCATTTGCCGCCCACCGGTCTTTGCGGATTCGCGGCGAGCGCCAGCCAATCAAACTAAGGGGGAAGCTGGGGCTAGGGAAGGGACCTTTGCGGGCGTAGGCTGTTGATTGCTTGGGCATCCTTGACCTGCTCCCAGGGAAACTCGACTCGGCCAAAGTGGCCGTAAGCCGCCGTGGCACGGTAGATCGGGCGCCGCAGGTCAAGGTCCCTTAGGATGCCGGCCACCGAGACGTCCAGCAGGCCGAAGACGAACTTAGCAATTTCGGCCTTGGAAGCTCGGGCGGTGCCGAAGGTTTCGACTTCCTGCATCACTGGTCGTTTAGCGCCAATGATATAGGCTAGCGCTATCTCGGCACGGTCCGCCAAACCCGCTGCCACCAGATTCTTAGCCAAATACCGTGCCGCATAGGCCCCGGAGCGGTCGACCTTGGTCGGATCTTTACCGCTGAAGGCGCCACCCCCCACCCGGGCGTAGCCACCATAGCCGTCCACCACGATCTTGCGGCCGGTCAGCCCGGCGTCGCTGCGCGGGCCGGGCAGGTGCCAGACGCCGGTACCATTCACCACCAGCTTGTCCACTGTAACGCTGAGGCCGTACTCGGCCAGGCTCGGCGAGATGATCTGCCGGTAAATATCGTCGCGGACTTGCTTCAAGCTGGTGTCTTCGCTATGCGGAACGGCGATGGCGACGTGCGTTACCTCGACGGGCCGTTCGTGCTCGTAGCGCACCGTGACCTGGGCCTTGCCGTCGGGGCGGAGGTATGGCAGGCGGCCGAACTCACGCGCCTCATCCAGCGCTCGGGTGAGCCGGTGCGCCAGCATGATCGGCAGCGGCATTAGGTCTGTCGTCTCGGTACAGGCGTAGCCGAACATCATGCCCTGGTCCCCGGCACCATCCAGGTCGACGCCTTGCGCGATCTCCGGCGACTGGGTGCCGATGTATACGTCGATGACCGCGCTATCAGCAAAACCCCATGCCGGGTCGGTATAGCCCAGACGCGTGATCTCATGACGGGCCACTGCAGCGTAGTCGATCTTGGCGGTCGTGGAGATCTCGCCTAGTAGCAGCACTCGTCCTTCTGTAGCTGCCGCCTCCACGCCCAGCCGACCGTGCGGGTCCTGTTCGAGCACGGCATCGACGATGGCATCAGAGATCTGGTCGCAGATTTTGTCGGGATGGCCGGCGCAGACCGACTCAGAAGTAAATGCGTGGTAGGACATGAGGAATCCCTCCCGATACGGAACGAAAGGACATCAGTTAGCAGCACCCATCTTCCCGGCCAGGGTGTACCGGGAGCGCCGAGCGCCGAGGGAACGCTGCTGCAGCGTCTTGATCAGTAGCATTCCGTCGTCGGTTGAAAAGCTCATACCCCTCAAACCGTGTACCCGCTGGGAACGGGCATGCTCATGCCGCAGTCGGCGGCGAGGTTGTGAATGTCTTGTTCCACGTGCCCGGCCTCCGTAGGCCAGCCTGGCATCAGCCCGCCAGACTGATCAGACACGAACCCCGACGCGTCGGTTACGAAGCTGGCTGCGTCGGAGGCAAGCGAGGTTGTCCCGAGTTCCGTTGAACTTCGGTGGCGGTCCCCCGTGACCATCAGGCCACTTTCTGGTCCTCATTCTGGCTTACGGCACCGACATTCCCGGTGAAGTGCGCGTCGAGCGCGGCGCGGAGTCTGGGCAGGTGCAGGTGGCCGTTGACGCGGCGGAACTGGTGACCGGCTTCGAGCATCCCGGCGGCGCACCAGCGCAGCGCCATGGTCCCGTCCCGCCACCGCTTGACGTTCTTGGAATGCTCCCGGCAAATCTCGATCATCGACTCGACCGGGTTCGTCGAACGGAGCGTCCTTGCCAGCGTGGGCGGCACGCCCAGCCGCAGGATGGTCAGGGTCTCGGTCATCCCCTCGCGCAGCGACGCGGCGGCGCCCGGGTGGGTCTTGCCCAGCTCGCGGACCAGCTCGGTCAGCAGGCCCTCGGCCTTCAGCGCCGATTCGGCGTGATAGGCCTGGCGCATCCGCCGCTCGGTGACGGTCCGCAGCCGTTCGGGCAGTTTGTCCCTCACGTTTTTGATCTTGTGCTGCTGGCACCTTTGAATGAGCGGCTTGTCGAACACGTCCTTGACCGCGCGGGCCAGTGCCTGGGACCCGTCGAGCACGGCGAGGATGGGCCGGGTGACGTCCAGGCCGCGGTCGCGCAGCCCGGTGATCAGGCCGGTGACCAGGGTCGCGTTCTCGGTCGAGCCCTCCTCGACCGCCAGCGGGTGCTTGGTCCCGTCGATGCCGATGCCCAGCGCCACGACGCAGGTGTGCTCGCCGAAGTGCACCCCGTCGACCATGAACGCGACTAGGTCCAGGTCTTCGAGCCGGCGGGCCATCAGCTCAGCCAGAGCGGTCTCGGTCGCGGCCACGAACCGGCGCGACACCGCCGACTTCGACGTGGCCGCGGCGGTCTCCTCCACAGCCTGCCCGGCGGGCTCCAGCCCGGCGGGGTACCGGCGCGACGACAGCCCGGCCAGCATCTTCTCCAGCGCCAGCCGGCCCAGGATCTCGGTCGAGGAGAACAGGTCGTAGCTGGCCAGGTGCAGTTCCCCGGACCCGTCGGCGGCCCGCACCCGCGGGCGGGTCACCGGCAGGCGCCGCCCGCCCAGGGTCACCGACCCGTCCTCGCTGCCGTGCCGGTACCCGGCCCGGTCTGGGTTGTGCTTGCCCCCCGGCCCGCACAGCCGGGTCGCGTCCTCGGCGAACATGGCGGTCATCACCTGCAGGCCAGTGCCGACGGCCAGGGCCAGCAGACCCTCCCTCGCGGACTCGGCGATCTCAGCCATCGACACCACTACCTGCTCGGGCACAACCACATCCCCCGGCAGCGGGTCAGGCTGGGCACGGCGACGGTGCTTCTGGTAGGTGTTGCTCACGGCGGTCCCTCTCCTTCGGGTGTTCCTAGTCCGTTCACCCGTGGCCTACCATCCGGAAGGCCCCAGGTGGGGGACCGCCACTCTCAAGTTCTACGAAGGCCGGGACATCCTCAGGCAAGCTGGCTGGTGCCCTTTGTGTACGGAGTGAAGTCCGTGACTGCGGCCTGTAGGTCCTGTCCCTGGCTGGTCAGGCTGCCATCTGTGACACCCACCCAGTTTTCCTCCAGAGCCTTATTCTGCGACTCTTGATCCCGCACGAGGGCGGTGATGTCGCTGCTGACGACATCGCCGTTCCCGAAGGTCGTCCCGCACGTGAGAGCTGCCGGTGTCGCGGATGGCTTGCCGGTGCTCGCTGCTGGACTTGAGGTACCACACGCCGCCGATGCCAGCAAGATCGCGGTCGCTAAGGCCGCGCGAAAGATGATCTTCATAGAACCTCCAGCCTCTAGACGCGGAAACGCTGGCGCGAGGTTACAAGCCGGGGTAGGCAGAGAGATCGCGCAGGTGGATCTAGGTCCGATGTGCAGTGGCAGAACATCACCCGGCACTGGTCTCCTGGGAACAGCGGTGCGGGTTCACGGCTGATTCCTTGGGTGCGTGGCGGGGACTGTGATGTCCGCCGTGGTGGCACCTGAGTCTGCGGTGTGTTCCTTTCCGGCTTGGTCAGCTTGCGCCGTGCGGGTCGTTCCCGCAACCGGCGTCTCGCTACGCTCGCCCGGGCGGGCCACAGACCTTTTCCCTGTCGCGGGCAACCCCGCCTTGGTCCGGCTACGCCGGCGCAGTCCTTTTCTTTGCCCGCGGGAAAACATCTTGGCCGCCCGGCCGGCCGGTGTGACGGGCTCGCCCCTGTGCCCGGCGCTGCCACCTGACCGCCGGAAAGGGCCCCGCAGTCCCGGGCCGCCACCAGGGCGGCCAGCCCTCCCGGCAGAGCACCAGGGAGGAATCTCATGAACCCGATCAGCATCACCGTCACCGGCCGCCTGGGCGATGACCCCCGCACGTCCACCACCCGCGACGGCACCGACGGCGTCGAGTTGCGCCTGGCCCTCGACCTTCCCCCCCGCGGTGGCTCCGGCGAGGGCATCACCCGCTGGGTGAAGGTCACCGCCTTCGGCCTGCTGGCCACCCGCACCGCCGACTCGGTGCGCAAGGGCGACCGGGTGACCGTGGTGGCCGATGACCTGACCGCCGAGGCCTGGGCCGCGACCGGCAGCGGCGAGCCCCGCGCCCGGGTCGCGCTGCGGGCCCGCGAGATCGCCGCCTCGATGGCGTTCGACACCCTGCGCACCGGCTACGCCGACCGGAAGAACGCCCGCCAGGCCGCCGCCAGCGGCGAGCCGAACGACCTCCCGGCCGGCGAGCAGGCCGAGGCCCGGGTGCTGCGCGGCGTCACCGCCTCCTGACCCCTCCCGCGCGGGGGCGGGCAGCACGCCCGCCCCCGCCTTCATGCGCCACTGTCACTCGTCACCGAAGGAACCACCATGAACCACCATCCAGAACGGCCGCCGGTACAGATCAGCTCCCCGGCCGGACTCATCGCCGTCGTGCCGCACCTGCTCGGCTTCACCCCGCAGGCCAGCCTCGTCGTCATTGGCGTCAGCCCGGAGCGCGGGCGGGTGCGGCTCGCTTTCCGCTACGACCTGCCCGATCCGCCCGAGGCCACCGAGGCCGCCGCCATCGCCGAGCACGCGCTCGGCGTACTGGCCCGCCACCGCATAACGATCGCCGTCGTGATCGGCTACGGGCCCGGGCCGCTGGTCACCCCGCTCGCCGACGCGGTGCGCGAGGCATCGTCGCGCACCGGCGTGACCCTGCGTGACGTCCTGCGCGTGCAGGATGGACGGTACTGGTCCTACGTCTGCCGTGACCCGTCCTGCTGCCCCGCCGACGGCGTGCCGGTCGGCACCACGGCTCATCCCGCCGCCCAGGCCATGGCCGCCGCCGGGGCGGAGGTCCTGCCCGACCGCGAGGCCCTGGCCGCGACGCTTGCCCCGGTCACCGGGCCCGACGCCGAGGTGATGGCCCGGGCGACCCGACGCGCCCTGCGGGACGTGGTGCGGCTCGCCAAGACCGAGGGCCTGCGCGCTCTCGACCGTCAGGGCCTGTCGGCTGTCCAGGCCGCGATCGCCGCCTACCGCAACGGCCGGCCGGTCAGCCGCAGCAGGCACGCCTGGCTGTCGGTGGTGCTGACCCGGCTGCCCGTGCGTGACGACGCCTGGGCGCGGATGGACCCCGCACACCGTGACGCGCACATCCGGCTGTGGACCGACCTGGTCCGCCACGTCCAGCCGGGGTACGTGGCCGCGCCCGCGTCGCTGCTCGCGTTCACCGCGTGGCAGTCCGGGAACGGAGCCCTCGCGAACATCGCCCTCGATCGCGCGCTCGCAGACACTCCCGGCTACTCCATGGCCGAGCTGATCCGCCAGGCGATCAGCGCGGGCCTGCCTCCATCGGCGGCCCGGCTGCCGATGACTCCCGGGGACGTCGCTGCCTCCTACGCCGATCGCCTGGGCGACTGACCATCTCTTCCGCGCGGGGCCGGGTTCAGCCCGGCCCCGCGCGGCCGTTCCGGCAACTCCCGATGATGAAAGGAATCCTCAAATGGCCAGTGACGATGCGCTGCTGGGGCGCGTCCGCAAGCTCCTCGCCAAGGCCGAGGCCGAGGGCGTGACACCCGCCGAGGCCGAGGCCCTCACCGCCAAGGCCGCCGAGCTGATCGCCCGCCACGGCATCGACCGGGCGATGCTGGCCGCGGCCCGGCCCGAGACCGACCAGCCCGGCAACAAGGTCACGGACCTGCCGAACCCGTGGGGGCGGGTCAAGGCGCACCTGCTGTGCGGCCTCGCCGCCGCGATGCGGTGCCAGGCCATCCTCACCAAGACCAGCGGCAGCGTCCGCGTGCACGTCTTCGGCTATCAGTCCGACCTCGAGCGCCTCGACCTGCTGTACACCTCACTCCTGCTGCAGCAGTCCAGCGGGCTGCAGCAGGCGCGGATACCCGAATGGACCAGGGGCCCGCGAGCCTGGCGGCGCAGCTGGCTGCTCGGCTTCGCCACTGCCGTGATCGCCCGGGTCCGCGCCGCCGAGCACGCCGCCACGGCCCAGGCGACCAGCCCGCAGGCCGCCGACGGCTCCCGCGCCGCCCTCGTCCTCGCCGACCGGACCCAGGTCATCCGGCACGAAGCCGAACGCGCCTACCCGCTCACCCGCTCCGCCCGGATCACCTACACAGGAACCGGCTACCGCGACGGCTACACCGAAGGCGGCAAGGCCAACATCGGCGGAACCCGCCTCACGCCCGGCCCGGCGAGCCCGGCCCGGCCGCTGTCCTGACCCTCAAGCCCGGCCCGCAGAAGCCAGGATCCTTCCGATAAGGCCTGACAGAGCGAACCCGTGGTCGGCGGGCTGAAGTTCATCCCCGGCCGCCCCGGTCACCGGACGGGGTCAGCAGGCTCAGCCGGGGTTCCGCCGCGCTGGTGAGGCCCTGCGCCCTGCTGCAGGCCCCCGGCGGCGGGGTCGCGGCGCATCCCGCCTTGATCAGTCTCGCAGGCGCGGTCGGGAGCGCAACCGGCCTCTCGCTGCGCTCGCTCCGGGCGTTCAAGAACTTTTTCCGGGCCGCGGGCACCTGCAGCCGGCTGCGCCGGCGCTGCCTTTTCTATGCCCGCCGAAAAACATCTTGCCCGCCCGGGCCGGCCGGTTGCGCCCCGCCCTATGACGCCTGCGTGCCTTCCGGCGTCGGAACACACCACCGACCAGGACCCCGCCGCCGGGGACCTCACGAAGGGAGCACGCCATGGACCAGACCACCTCCCCCTCCGACGTCATCACCTGCGCGAAGCCCGGCTGCGGCAATACCACCACCTTGGCCGGGTCCGGCTACATCGACGGCTGCGGCCAGGTCTGCCCGACCTGCTTCGGTCCCATCGAGGAGGACGACGACCGCGAGCTTCCGTTCTAAGCCTCGTCGTCGCGGCGCTCACCGGGTGCCCGACGCCCGGTGAGCGCCGGCCGTACCCGCCCGCCCGTGAACCGACAGCATGCTTAGCCATGTCTGCGAATGCCACCCACCAGACCGCGATGATCGGATGGAGCGTTGGCGGCCATCAGGATCTGCCCCTGCGCGCGAGTTATGGTCGCTCCTGATCCGATATGCACCGCCTGCCAGATTCTCTGCCCTCGCGGCCTACGGCAAGCAGATGAGGTTGATCTGCGCACCTTCAAAGTCATGAGCAGCGCGAACTTTACATGAATGACCTCGCGCCGCTACCGATGCTGGCGGTGACAAAACCGAATTGCTTTCGAGCACCGCATCTGGTGGCATGTTCGCATGTCGTCCAAGACTCACCGGCGCAGGGTCCGCGCCCAGCGTCGGCGTAACCGCGCGAATACGGCTACCGTCCTCGACCCTCACGCCGAGGTGGTCATGCAGTCCTTGGCGGGCATGCTCGACGGCATCTCGCAGTATTCCAAGTCGGATGACCCTGACGCAGCTATCGACGCAGCTCTGGCAGGACTCGTGGACGAGCTGACTGCCCGCTTCTCCAGCGTCGATCCGACGCGAGTGATTGAAGTCGCGCGCCTGGCGTGCCTGCCCTGGTCCCACGACGGCCGACGCGTCCCTGCCGGCTTCTCAGAACGGGCCGACGCAGCTAGAATTGATTACCCTAATCGCAATCCCGGCCGTGCGCTCTGCGAGCGGCCGGGAGGACTCGAACGGCGATGCCCGATCTCAGGACGTGCCCCTTGAGGAAGGCGACGCCAGAGGTGCACACCCCGAGACAGAGCAGAAGGGCAAACTGGACCGGATCACCGAGGTCGTCAACGAGGCTTTGCCGCTGATCGACCGGATCCTCGAACTCGGTCAGCTGCGGGAAATGGCAAGGGCAGATCATCAGGACTCGCTTGCCATGGTCGCGGCCATGGTGCGCGGCTCGGAAATCTGGATCCGCAACACGTCTTATCCGGACATGGTGAGCGGGACCCTCATCGATCTTTTCAACGAACCGAATATTTCCATCGCTCTTCGGTCGGACATTGGATTCGAGGTCAGGGACGCTCTCGCTGTGCTGAGTAGTTGTCATACATTGCAGGTGAAGCTGCTCAACGATCGGATGCAGCACATGGGGTGTCCATTCACGGGTCTCGTCGGTCGGCCTGGGTAGTTGTCCGACCCGGTGAGGGGAGCCTCACCTGTGGGTGAAGGGTCCGGTGCCGGCCATGTCGAGGGTGTCCTGGATGAGTGCTGCTGCCATCACGCCGCCGGTCACGCATGCGTCTACGAGGGTTGGTGTCGAGGCCGCCGCGTGGGCCACGGCCTTCGGGGTCACCTCGGGCCGCCGGGTCCCGAACTGCGTGCGGATCTGCTGGCGGGCCTGGGCGGTGACCATCGGGTGGCTGGCCAGGGCCAGCAGGGAGTGCATCAGCATCGCCTTGGACACGGTGTTGCGGATGTCGAAGGCGCGTAGGGCCGCGGTGAGCCAGCAGGTGCACTGCCGGTCGGCATCCGCGATCTCGTTGCGCAGGATGGTCTCGATCAGGTCGTAGGCCGCCGTGACCACCACCGGCACGCCGTCGTGCAATGCGTCCATCGCGCAGGCCTGTGCGTGCATGACCTCGACGGCGGCCAGGTCGTGGTTGCGCAGCCGATCCGTCTGGGCGCACAGCAGGACGTACGCCTGCTCCTGCGCCGGCGTCAGCGCCCGGCTGCCCTGGCGCCGGATGGTGAAGTCGTTCAGCCCCGGGCCGGTGCGGCGAGAGCCGGACTTGCGCGTCGTGGCGGGCACGTCATTCTTGGCCATGAGTGGCAGCGTAGTGCTGACGGGCCTGATGCGATCAGGCTGCGGCGAGGGCGGGCAGCGCGATCCGGGGCAGCCAGGGGCTGCCGCCGAAGGCCAGGGCGATCGCTTCCCGGACGCTCAGACCGTGGTTGCGGGCCGAGATCAGGTAGGACTGGATCAGGCACCATCGGTCCAGGGTCGTGCCGGTCTGCCAGTACCCGGACACCGCCTGATGTCGCTTCGCGGGCTTGATCCCACGCTCGGCGGCGTTACTGGTCCAGTCGACGCTGAGATGACGGGTGAAGGTCCACACCTGATCGGCGTAGGCCTTCAGCCAGGCGGCCAGCTTGTATCCGGGGTGATTGCCGTCGCCGTCCCAGTCACGCAGGCGATTGTGGGTGATCCCGAACTCGACCGCGGCGTCGTAGCGGCCCCGCAGACCGGCCAGCAACCCCGGGTCGAGGGCGCTGTCCCCGCGGGCCTTGGCCGCCTCGACGGCGGTGTGCGCCTCTTTCAGCACGTCGGCGACCCTCCTGGCCCACGATTGCAGGCCGCCGGGGCCGAGCTTGCCGACCTGCTTTGTGCGCCTGAAGATGTGCTGACAGCACTGCTGGATCCCGGCCAGCACGGGTTTCTCGCAGGTCAGCAACCCCTGGTAGCCGCGGAACCCGTCCACGATGAGGAATCCGGTGTAGCCGCGCAGGAAGGCGGTCACCTCCTCGTGGCGGCGCGAACGCAACCCGCTCAGCCACACCAGCCGCTCGTCCGGGGTACGGGTCACCAAGACGTGCGGAGATCCCGGCTCCGCCTTCCCGGCGGCCGTGCCCGGGGCCTTCCCGGCAGCCGTGCCGGGGCCGGGATCGGTGATCACGGCGAGGGGTTCATCACTGGCCTGCTGCCCACTGGCCTGGTCGTCGGCCTGGCCGGTGGCCGGGGTGACCACCTCGACCGGTGACTCGTCGGCTGTAAGTACGGGCTCGGCCAGCAGGGCAGCCTTCATCGCCTCGACGAACCCGGCCTCGGTCAACGTCTGCGCCAGACGGGCGTTGGCCCGGTCGACGAACCCGGCCGACACGCTCTGCCCGAACAGCATCTGGACCAAGGTGGCCGCCCGCTCGGCCGGCACGTTCCCGAAA
The DNA here is from genome assembly GCA_963842355.1 of uncultured Actinomycetota bacterium. GTDB lineage: Bacteria > Actinomycetota > Actinomycetes > Streptosporangiales > Streptosporangiaceae > JASHPR01. The sequence continues at coordinate 22,198 of CAWJGC010000004.1, forward strand.
CTGGTCAACGCCACCGCCGCGGCATTCAGCACCGGCCCGAAGCTGATCCCGTTCACCAACCCGCCCGGTGGCACCGCCGTGGTGGTCTTCCCGCAACAGGCGCACCTACGCCGCGGCAGCAGGAACTCCGTCCGCCACGGGACCACCTTCACGTCCCAGATCTGCGACCACGCCGTCCCCGCGTCCTGGGCATCATTCAGCTCGCCCCCGCACCCACGGCACCCGACCGGCGAGTCAAGCCGCTCACGATGCTGCGGAGCCAGATCCCGGACCAGACCACGCCCGGGATGACCCGGCTGCCCACCACGCCTGCGGTCCTTCGACCGCTCCCGCAACGAGGCGCCGGTGTCCCGCTGCGCCCTCCGCTCCCGGCGTTCGGCCTTGCCCCGCGCTCGCGCCTCGATCGACTCCTTCGAGGAGGGAACACCCGAATCATCGCTGCCAGCCCCGAGTCGACGCTCCAACTCCGCGATCCGCAGCGCCTGAGCCCTCACCACCGCCAGCAGTTGAGGGTCCTCGACATCCAGCAGACCCTGCAGCGGCTCCAGCACCGCCAGCCTCGCCGCCTGCGACTCGATCACCGACCACATCAGGGGCAGCTCGACATCCCGAAGGTGACGCAACACCACCAACTCGACGTCCGGGCCCCCTACCGCCAACCGCAACCGCCCGATCTCAGCACGAAGCCCACCAACCAGCGGCTGATCGGACTCCCCGGACACAACACAGGATCTTGCGCACCCGCGGGCCCGAGATCAAGCATCACGACCACCGCGTGTCACGCACCGCGGGCCCCCATCGACCCAGACCACCCCCAGCAACCCTGCAGTTCAGGCGCACCCCTGAATGGACACCACATGGGCGCGACTGTGTGCAGCGCCTACTTGTCCACATCAGACGGCAAGATCGACGAGAGTGTCATCGCCGATGCCCGACGCGTTTGGGATGACGCGTGGGAGCCGAGCGTCGAAGCAGCCACGGTTTCGGCTGCCGAGATCGCAGAGGCCACAGGCCTGCCGCTCGCGGTCGTAGAAGCGGTGCTGGACTTCTTCACTCTGGACATTTCCGGGAAGACGTCCCACGAGGTCGTTGACGACTTCGCTGGCGGTCTCAGCCCCTTGCGCACCCATCCGGTAATCTCCTCAGCTGGCGGACGAGTCATGCTCGTGCACGACGCGCAGAACCTGGTCGCGATCCGTGAAGGGCTTGAGCGGCATCTCAAGACCACAGCTCTGTGGGATACCTATCAGAAGCATCGCGGCGACCTGCTCGAGTCACGTACCCAGGCGTTGTTTGCGCGGGCTTTCCGCGGCGCACGCACCTGGAACGGGTTCAACTACTACATTCCGGACGACGAGGCAGAAGCCGGGGGCGATCCTGCCAGCTACACCAAGAGGGTCGAGGGCGACCATCTGATCGTTCAGGATGACGTTGCGATCATCGTGGAGGACAAGGCGGTCGCGTGGTCCGGGCGAGGCCAGCGTCTTCGTCGTGACCTGACAGGGATTATCCGGAAGGCAGCGGACCAGGCGACCAGGCTCCAGGAGCGCATCCAACAGGACGGCGGCGTCCGCGTTCACGGCGAGGGATGGGTTGACCTGTCCCGCATCCGCGAGATCCACACTGTGGCTGTGAGCCTCGACGATCTGTCTGGGAGCAATGCTTGAGACCTGTGGATCGGCCGGGAAGGGCAGGACCTGAAGGAGGGTGTACCTTCCCGGTGACCGAGTCGTAAGAGATCTCAAGCAAAGGCCGGCGCTGCAACGCTGGCCGGGAAGGTACACCCGTGCTCACAGTAGTCCCTGACGTGCCTGCCGTGCCGCCGTCGGAGGGGCCGGCGTCGTCGCTGATTGATCAGATCGTGCGTGAGGGCGCGCGGCAGATGCTGGCGGCGGCGCTGCAGGCCGAGGTCGCCGCCTACATTGACCAGTTCGCCGGTCTGTGCGATGAGAACGGCCGCCGCCTGGTGGTACGCAACGGCACCGCGGAGCCGCGGACGGTGGTGACCAGCGCGGGTGCGGTGGAGGTGATGGCGCCCAGGGTGAACGACAAGCGCACCGACCCGGCGACGGGCGAGCGGATGCGGTTCAGCTCGGCGATCTTGCCGCCGTGGGCGCGCAAGACCCCGCAGGTCAGCGAGGTGCTGCCGCTGCTGTACCTGCACGGCCTGTCGTCGGGGGACTTCGTGCCCGCGCTGGGCCAGTTCCTCGGCTCGCATGCCGGGCTGTCGGCCTCCACGATCACGAAGCTGACCCAGACGTGGACGGCTGAGGCAGCGGTGTTCATGACCCGGGACCTGTCCGGCGTGGACTACGTGTACCTGTGGGTCGACGGGATCCACCTGGGCATCCGGCTGGGCGAGGGCAAGCTGTGCCTGCTGGTGATGATCGGCGTGCGCGCCGACGGCCGCAAGGAGCTGGTCGCTCTCGCCGACGGGTACCGCGAGTCCGCCGAGTCGTGGGCGGACCTGCTGCGCGACTGCGCCCGGCGGGGGATGCGCGCCCCGGTGCTGGCGGCCGGGGACGGGGCGCTGGGGTTCTGGAGCGCGGTGCGAGAGGTGTTCCCGCAGGCCAGGACCCAGCGCTGCTGGTTTCACAAGATCGCGAACGTGCTCGGCGCGCTGCCGAAGTCCGCGCACCCGGGCGCGAAGAAGGCCCTGGCCGAGATCTGGAACGCCGAGGACAAGGACCACGCCCGCACGGCCGTCAAGGCCTTCGCCGCCGCCTACGGCGCGAAGTTCCCCAAGGCCGCCGCCAAGATCACCGAGGATGAGGAGGAACTGCTGGCCTTCTACGACTACCCGGCCGAGCACTGGGTGCACCTGCGCACCACCAACCCGATCGAATCTACTTTCGCCACCGTCAGGCTGCGGACCAAGGTCACCAAGGGCCACGGGTCCAAGGCGGCCGCGCTGGCGATGGCGTTCAAGCTGATCGAGTCCGCCCAGCGCCGCTGGCGCATGGTCAACGCCCCGCACCTGGTCGCGCTCGTCCGGGCCGGCGCGGTCTTCGTCAACGGCAAGCTCGTCGAGCGGCCCGAAGACCAGGCCGCCGTACCTGACCCGTCACCGGACGCAACCCAGGACGTGGCCGCCGAAGCCGCCTAGAAGATCTTGATCCACAGGTCTTGACTATTACTCCTGTCTGGCGTCTCCACGGCGACTGCGGAACTCGTGAAGGCAGGGCTGCTCGATGTCGGCCGCATTCCCTGGACGGTGTCGGTTCACGACTTGGATTTGATCACCCAGGTCGTCGACCGTCCTGCTGAGTTCCTCTTGTACCTGCGTCGCCGTCGTGACCCTGAAGCGACCGTCTTCTACACGGCCCCGGACGAACTCGACCTGTTCTTGTACTTCTTCGAGGCTGGACTCTACGTCGAACCGGATCCGGACAAGATTCGCGTGGCTCTGCCGTGGATGCCCCCGGTGAAGACTGCCGAACGGCGGCGTCGGCGCCAACAGCATCCCGCATACATCACGAGCCGTACCGACGCCCTCGACCTTTGGCACTACGCCGAAATTGCCTGTGCCCGGGCCGAAGTGAAGCGCGAGGACCCGGATGTGACGGTCATGACGACCAGTGGCCGTGGACTCAAGGACTCGTCGGCGGGTGTGGACGAGGCCCTCCATGAGCCTGACGCCGCTACGAACGCCAGCCCGGGGACCGGGGCGGAGGAAGCTGCTCGTGGCGGAGCCGAAATCGACTCAGATTCGGTGCCGCGTAAGCCGAGCATGGTCCCTACAGGGGTTGAATTGTCAGGGTTTTGATGATGTGGGTGTTGCTCGGCGTGTCGCGGTGACAGGGCGGGCTGCGGGGGCTACTGCGGAGTTATGAGGTATCCCGATGGTGGTGGCCTGACCGCCGCGGGGCGGGTCAGGCGTGAGGCGCTGCGGCTGCAGGCCGCGGCGTGGTTCGCGCAGGGGATCGAGCCGCCGGAGGTGGCGCGGCGGCTGCGGGTCTCGCCGAACTCGGCGTATGTGTGGCGGCGGCGCTGGCGTGCCGGCGGCGAGGCCGCGCTGGGCTCAAAGGGGCCGGGCGGGGCGGTGTGCCGGCTGAGCGTCGCGCAGCTGGCCCGGTTGCGGGCCGCGCTGGAGGGCGGCCCGGCCGTCTGGGGGTGGGGTGAGGACCAGCGGTGGACGCTGGCGCGGGTCACCGCGCTGATCGGCCGGCTGTTCCATGTCCGCTACACGCTGCGGGGCACCTCGTACCTGCTGCACCGGATCGGGTTCACCCCGCAGGTGCCGGTGCACCGGGCCGTCGAGCGCGACGAGGCGAAGATCGCCGCGTGGCGGGCGGTGACCTGGGCGAAGGTGCGATGCTAGCGGCGGCGAGCGGAGCGTGGATCTGCTTCGAGGACGAGGCCGGGCAGAACCTGCGCCCGCCGAAGGCCCGGACCTGGGCGCCGCGTGGCCAGGTCCCCGTCATCAAGGTGTCCGGCAAGGGCTCGGGGCGGGTGTCGGTGGCCGGGCTGGTGTGCTTGCGGCCCGGCGCCCGGGGCCGCCTGTTCTACCGGGTCCGCGTCCACCGCGGGCGCAAGGGCGAGCGCCGCTCGATGTCCGAAGCCGACTACGCTGAACTGATCGCCGCCGCGCACAAGCAGCTGCATGCCCCGGTCGTCCTGGTCTGGGACAATCTGAACACCCACATCAGCGCCGTGATGCAGAAGTTCGTCCGCGCTCACCGTGACTGGCTGACCGAGGTACGGCTGCCCGGCTACGCCCCCGACCTCAACCCGGCCGAGGGCGCCTGGGCGAACATGAAAAACGGCCTGGGCAACCTCGCCGTCCGCAACGTGGACCAGCTCGCCGCGATCGTCAAGAACCGGCTCAAGCGCATCCAGTACCGGCCCGCCCTCATCGACGGATTCCTCGCCCAGACCGGACTGAGCCTCGAATCCCAGCCGCCGTAGAGAGGCCCAAATGCTGGCCTTTCAAGCTCTGTAGCCCGCTGGAGTGGCTCATCGACGCGATCCAGGACCGCGGGGATTACGCTTGGCTGAGTATCGGTGCCACGTTGCTCTCAGGCTCGACAGCATTCCAGGAGAAGCTCGCCGGCATTCCGGATGAACTGCTTGATAACCCGTTCGGTGACGGAGCCAACGTAGCCAAACCATTCCGTTCCCCGGCTCGGTCGAAGACGGATGGCTTCTGGTGTGGGTCACGCGGCCGCCGGGACGGGACTCCCGCGCGTTCGAGCAGGACACTAGGGACTACCTGCGCGCCAAAATGCACCAGCTCGGGCTCCCCCGCGGCGTCGCATTCTGCTTCGATGAGACAACCCGAGAACTTATCGGCGTGTACTTCGACGACCATGTAGGCGAGCTTGAACCCAATCTCGCAGAACGATTGTCTTCCCTAGAGCCGCCCGAGCGCATGGCCAGCTGGCAATCGCCGCGTGGGAAGACCAGTCCTGGATCCAAACAGCGGATCCAGCAGAAGACGACCGAGAAGTCTGAGAAACGCTGATGCCAGTAAGTCCTATCGGCACACACAACATGAAACCTTTAACGCAATCGAGAACATGTCCCGCTCATGCCCGACCACGTTCGCTGTGCCTGAGGCATGCGCCGGAAGTGGATGTTCTGCGCACATTACGCTATTGCCTCCGCGTGGCTACTGTATCGGGCGCGCCGAGTCGGCGATCCGCCGCTGAGTCGTCCTACGAGTCTGTCACAGTCAGTGATCCTGCCTCGAAAATGTGCGACGCGCGCATCGCCGCCGATCTGCGCTTTCTCAAAAGTGTGAGGCTTGGTCTTCAAAGCAGCCGTAACTGGGTGATCTGTATGCGTCTCCCGCTGGTATCCCAATCGCGTCAAGGATGCGCTGTGGTCTAGCCGTGCTTGGCCAGCTCGCGGAGAACGGAGAGCCAGGTCTCCATGTAGTGCTGCGGATCGTGCGTCTCGTCGCCCGCCAGGTGCAGCAGGGGCGGGCCCGAGGCCGCCAGTTCGGACAGCGACCGGTACAGCTCGGTGTAAATCGGATCAAGGCAGGTGGCGATGGCGTTCGCGATGCCCTGCGGCTGCCTCACCTGCCGTGCCAGGCCCAGCAGCACCTGTCCCATCCCGAGCTCGCTGATCCTGGTCCGCAACGCGGCCAGGCCAGGGGTATCCGGCATGAGTAGTGCGTGCATCAGCAGCAGCGAGCCGAATCCGGCCAGCCCGGCGGCGACCTCACGGGCCTGGCGGAGCCGCTCGATGCCGACAGTCTCCAGCGCCTCGGCCGGGTCGAACCGCACCAGCGCGGCGAGCTCCGCCGTGTAGGCGCCCGAGGCGTAGGCTGCGATCATCGCGTCCCGCCACTCCTGCGCGGACATCTGCGGGAACATGCCGCTGGCAGCGATCGCGTCGGCGAGAGCTTCGGCGCCGACCTCCTCGGCGCCGAAGCCGAGCGCGGCGATGAGGTGCACGACGTCGTTGTGTGTCCCGCTGGCGACTGAGGGGATGTCCCGGCCGCTGAGCAGGGCCGCACGCATGGCTGATGGGTCCATCCCCGCCGCACGATCCGGGTTTCGGCGGGCCAGCGCGGCCGCGTCCTCGTAGAACTTGTCCTGCTGGGCCTCGGTGACCGCGGCGCGGGCGCGCTGCAGCATGCGATAGCCGGGATCGATGCGCACCGCCCACGCCAGCGCCCCGGCGACCGCCTCTTCCGGCGGCTCGGGGACGGCGGGCTTGTCCGGAGCGACGGGACGCCCGGCCTCGAAGAACCAGGCGACGACCGCGGCCCGCATGTCCCGGCCCTGCCTCGCATGACGGGCGAGGGCTGCGGCGATCTCCACGGTCGCGGGGTCGAGCACGGAGACCGAGCCATGGCCCCGGCCGGCCCCGCGCCGCTCGTGCCGGGGCAGCAGGTCGGCCCGGCGCCACCGCTCATAGCGCGTGCTCGAGCCGCCCAGGCCGCGTGCGGCTAGCCGGGCGGTCAGCTCCCGGTCGGCCGCGCTGTCCGCGCTCCTGGGCATGACTGCCACCCTATGCACTTGGAACCCCGCGAAGCATCCGTGAACCGGCCTGCCGGATATGGCTCACTGAGGATAGGCCCGCGCGACCAGGCGCGGCCTCGTCCAGGAAGAGGTGAGCCCTACGGTGCGGGACTGGCGTGTCGGGCGGCTGCGCCAGCGGTGGTGGGCGGGCGTGGTGCTGGCGCCCTTGCTGCTGGGCCGGTCTTTCGCAGCGGTCGTGCTGGCGGCCGCGGTCGGCTTCGCAGTCCTGATACTCGTGCTGGTAGTGGCCGTGATTGCGCTGGGCGCGGCGTTCGCGCGCCGCGCGGAGCGGCGGCGAGCCTGCCTGCAGGCGCTCCAGACTCTGGTGCGGGCGGCCTCGTGGACGGCTAGGCGATAACGGCCCGCTGGCCGAAAGGTTTTCCGGTTAGCGATACCGCCGTCGCCGGCGGTGGCGTACCAGCAGGCGGCAATGGCCTGGCAGGCGAGCTGGAACGGGATGGTCCGCTCGACGGCGCGGGCGGGTGCGGTTGCGTGAGGATTCCGAGCGAATCCGATCGCCTGTTCCGATGCAATCCGATCGCTGATTCCGATCGAATCCGATCACCTATCGGTGGCGTGTCGTAACACCACGGAGGTTACGGGCGCTGAGACGCTTACTCGGACATAGCCCCTGTGCCCGAGGAAAAGGCTCGATGCCGCGACCCCGCGTCGACATGCGCAAGATCCGCGAAGTTCTCCGGCTGGCTCTGGGCGAGGAGCTGAGCCAGCGCCTGGTCGCCGCGGCGTCGGGCGTACCGCAGACCACGGTGCACGACTACCTGGTCCGGGCGGCGGCCGCGGGCGTGAAGTGGCCGCTGCCCGCTGACCTGGACGACGCCGGGCTGGAAGCACTGCTGTACCCGCCGGTGCTGCCGGCCTGCACGGACCGGCCGCGCCGGACTGGCAGCACGTGCACGACGAGATGCGCAAGAAGGGCGTGAGGCTGCAGCTGCTGTGGGTGGAGTACCGGGAAGCCCATCCCGGCGACGGCTACGGCTACTCGCAGTTCGCGAACTTGTACCGGTCCTGGCGCAACGGCATCGACGTGAGCATGCGCCAGGCCCACGCGCCCGGGGAGAAGCTGTTCGTCGACTTCCCTGGCGACACCTTCCCGGTGCACGATCCGGTGACCGGCCAGATCGCATTGAAGGCCGAGCTGTTCGTCGCGGTGCTGGGCGCGTCCGGCTACCTGTATGCCGAGGCGTTCCCCTCCCAGGAACTGGCGTACTGGGTGACCGCGCACGTCCACTGCTTCGAGGCCCTGGGCGGCTGCCCGGCGATCGTCGTCAGCGACAACCTGCGCTCGGCGGTGACCAGGCCGGACCGGTACGAGCCGGACGTGAACGCCACCTTCGCCGAGATGGCCGCGCATTACGGCGTGGCGATCATCCCGGCCCGGCCGTATAAGCCGCGCGACAAGCCCAAAGCCGAATCGGGCGTGCTGCTGGCCGAGCGGTGGATCATCGCCCGGCTGCGCGGCTGGAAGTTCACCAGCCTGGGCGAGGCCAACGCGGCCATCGCCGGGTGCGCCGCGGAGATTAACGCCCGGCCGTTCCAGAAGCTGGACGGCAGCCGGCAGGAACTGTTCGAGCAGCTGGACCGCCCGGCGCTGCGGCCGCTGCCGGCGACCCGGTATGAGTTCGCCACCTGGCGCAAGGCCCGCGCCGGGATTGACTACCACATAGCCGCGGACTCTCACTACTACTCCGTGCCCTACCGGCTGGCCCGCCAGCAGGTCGACGTGCGGCTGTCGGCGGGTGCGGTCGAGGTCTTCCACCGCGGGCAGCGGATCGCCTCGCACCCGCGCTCGCAGGTCCGGCACGCCTACACCACCGCCGACGAGCACATGCCCGAGTCCCACCGGCGGCACGCCCAGTGGACGCCGCAGCGGATCACCGAGTGGGCCGCCAAGACCGGGCCGTCCACCGCAGCGCTGGCGGAGGCGATCCTGGCTTCCCGCACGCATCCCCGGCAGGGCTACCGCGCGGTGCTGGGCATCATCCGCCTGGCCAGCAGCTACGGTCCCGGCCGCACTGAGGCCGCGTGCGCCCGGGCGCTGGCGCTGCGCTCGTACTCCTACCGCAGCGTCAAGTCGATCCTGAGCACCGGGCTGGACCGCCAGCCGCTGCCCGGCAGCGCCCCGCCGCTGTCCCCGCACCCGGTCCACGGCAACCTCCGCGGCCCGGGCTACTACCAGTAGAAAGGACACCCTGTCATGCTCGACAACCCCACCATCGACGGGCTGAAAACGCTGCGGCTGCACGCCATGGCCGCCGCCCTGGCCGACCAGCAGGCCCAGGCCGGCTACGCCGGGCTGAGCTTCGAGGAACGACTCGGCCTGCTCGTCGACCGGGAGCTGACCGAGCGGGCCAGCCGCCGCGTCACCCGCAGCCTCAAGACCGCCCGGCTGCGCATCCCCGCCGCCGTCGAGGACATCGACTTCCGCCACCCCCGCGGCCTGGACCGCGGCCAGCTGCTCAGCCTCGCCGCCGCGCACTGGGCCGCCCAGCCCCGCGCCATCGTGATCACCGGGCCCACCGGCACCGGCAAGACGTTCCTGGCCTGCGCCCTGGCCCACGCCGCTATCCGCAACGGCCACACCGCCCTCTACCAGCGGGCCCCGCGGATGCTCGACGAGCTGGCCATCGCCCGCGGCGACGGGCGGATCGCCCGGCTGCTGGCTTCCTGGGCCCGCACCAGCGTGCTGGTCATCGACGACCTGCTGCTCCGCCCCCTCACCGGCGACCAGGCCGCCGACTTGCTGGAAGTCATCGAGGACCGGGCCGGGCTGCGCGCCACCATCGTCACCAGCCAGCTGCCGGTCGCGATGTGGCACCAGGCCATCGGCGACCCGACCATCGCCGACGCCGCCCTGGACCGCCTGCTGGGCAGCGCGGAGCGGATCGAGCTGACCGGCGAGTCGCTGCGCAAAGACACCGCCGCCCAGCCTGTCTCCGCCGCCGGAACCGGCACGCCCCGCGCTAAGTGATTTTCATTTCACTTCTGATCAGACATGAAAATAAAGAAAGGAAAAGCAATGACGGCCACCATCCCCGGCACTGCTGACGCCAGCGGCCAGGACCACCCGGCCGAGGGCCAGCCGCAGCCACCCGCGGCGGCGCAGGCATGCAAGCGACCCGGCTGCGCCCGCCCGGTCCCGGCCTCCGTCGGCCGCGGCCGCAGCCGGGTGTTCTGCAGCGACGAGTGCGCCCGCCGCTACCACAACGACACCCGCCTGCCCGCTCCCGCCGCCGGCCCCGACAACGGGGACGCTGACCCGCTGGCCGCCCTGGAGCAGCTGCTGCGCCAGGCCGGCGCCTGCGCCCGGGCCGCCCGCGAGCAGGCCGCCGCGCTGCAGCCCGCACGCGTCCGCGCCGACATCGCCGGCGCCGAGGCCGCCCGCCGCCTCGCCGAGGCCGCCGCCGTCACCGCCGCCGCTCTTCAGGCCGAAGCTGAGGCCGAAACCCGGGCACTGGCCGAGGCCCTGGACGCCGCCCGGGCCGACCAGGACTCCGCCCGCGCCCTGGCCGCCGAGCTGGACCAGCTGCGCGCCGAGACCACCAGGCTCACCGCAGCAGCACAAGCCGCCACCGCGCAGGCCGACGCCGCCCGCCAGGAAACCGGCCGGCTGCAAGCCGAACGTGACGCCGCCATCACCGCCGCCCGCAGCAACACCGCGGCCGCCGCCGCCGAGACCGCCCGCGCCCGGCAGGCCGAAGCCGACGCCCGCGCCGAGGCCAGCCGCGTCCGCGACGACGCCGCCCGCGAGCGCGACGCCCTCACCGCCAGCCACGCCGCCCAGATCCAGGCCCAGCAAGCCCTCACCGACGCCGAACGCGACCGTGCCGAGCGCGCCGAAGCCCAGCTGGAAACCGAGCGCACCGACCGCCGCCAGCTCACCAGCCACCTCGCTGCCAGCGCCAGCGCAAAAGCTGCCCGCGCCCGTGTCCGCCAGGAAGTGAGCGCCGATGCCAGCGCCTGACACCAGCCCCCGCGGCACCGCAACCTGCCCGGCCTGCGGAAAGACATTCACCCGTGCCGCCGGCGCATCTGGTGCTCCGACACGTGCAAGCAAGCCGCCTGGCGGCGCCGCCACCCCCCGCCCGCCGCCCCCCAGCTCCCGCCTCCCCGACACCGCCGCGAGCACACCGTCTACGAATGCAGCGAATGCGGCCAGCGCCAGACCGGACGCCAGTGGTGCGACGACTGCGCCCGGCCATGCCGGCGCATCGGCCCGGGCGGAGACTGTCCCACGTGCGGGGAACCTGTCGCGCTCAGCGATCTCATCCCCGGCACCTGAACCCCAGCGCCACGCCCCCTCCAGCTCGCACCGCCACACCAGAAATGGCACACTACCGACCAGAACCATAAGGAGGTGACAAGCGGGGAGGTAAAAGCCAGCGTCGGCCGCTACGCGGCCTCCGACCCGACGGGTGACCGGAAACCTTCGGACCGGGTGATTGGATTCATCGGAATACTCAGTTGCGGACCTGCCCGGTGCAGAAGACATGCCAGGCGCCTTCGATCGCGACCTCGATGCTCCACCTGCTCACATATCGCTCGATGATCTGCGCTGTTGACGCGGCGGTGTCGGTGGTGACCAGGGCCAGGTCATAGCCGACCGTGGACCGGTCGCGGATCAGCACGACGGTGACGGGCCTGGTGCCGAAGGCGTAGGCCACAGGCAGGTGATGGCGGCGGCGCTGATGGCGGCGGTCTTGCCGTAGGATCACGCTGTCCTGGGGACTCCGGATATGCAAACCGCAAGGGGGAACTGCTGACCGCCATTGCTGGGGGATGCGGGATTGACCGGCACGTCCTGCCGGTTGACCGGTCGGCTGTGCTGGATAGGTCAGGCTTTCTTGACGTGCAGACGGCTGCCTCGTGGGCCGACGCGGATGATCGTCCGCAACCGGTCATAGAGCTCCCCGGGCAGACGGAGAGCTTCGTGGTCTTGGCAGCTGACGGCGCCGGGAAGTCAACCGTACTGCGAAGTCTGCGCGCTCAAGAGCCAGGTGCCACCGAGGTGAACCTGTGTGTGCTCGATAAGGCCGGGATGCGCGATGCGCTGCGAGATGCCGTCGCAGCACACAGGCCGGTCTACCTGGATGCTCTGGATGTCGCAGCGCGGCTGGAGCCAGCGCTTTTCCTCGTTCTGGAGGACTGCCTGACCGGGCCGCAGGCGGCTGACGTGCCCTGGCGCCTGGCATGCCGCCCAGCAGCCTGGGATGGGGGGCTCGCAGCGACCCTCAAGTCGTCGCTCCCCGTCTTCAGACAGTTGAGGCTCCTGCCGCTGAGTAGGGCAGCGGCAGCAGGCGTCGTGTCCGAGGTGACCCACGACACGGCTGGGTTCCTTGACGCCCTTGTCTCGGCTGGCTTGGGGCGAATGGCTGTATCCCCGATGCGGCTGCAGTCGGCCGCCCGGCAGTGGGCTGATACTGGCCGCCTGCCGGACAGCCAGCTCAGCGCAATCCGGTTCGAGGTCGATCGGCTGCTCGAGGAGACCGGTAGTCGACGGCCGCGACCTGCGGTTCCGCAGGACCGGCGCCGTCGGCTGGCGGGGCGGCTGGCGGCGATGACCGTCTTCGGCCGAGCCGACCACTTCACCCTGGATCCGCAGCCTCCGCCGGGTGCGCTGCATGTCGCCGACCTTCCATCGACTCCTGAGCCGGATGGGCCAGGAAGGCCGGTTACCCCGGCCGAATACGAAGAGGTGCTAGGAACTGCCCTGTTCGACGCCACAGCCGACGCCACCGTCAGTTTCCATCACCAGCAGTACGCGGAATTCCTCGCGGCCGAGTACGTGGCCGAGCGTCAGATCACGCGCCCCCAACTGCCGGCGCTGCTGGGTATGCATGACGACGGCGCAATCCCCGGCCCGCTAACAGGTGCTGCGGCATGGCTTGCCGCGCTCAGCCCGGACCTGGCGGGCGACTTCGCTGCCGCCAATGCTGACCGGCTGGCCCAGGCCGCCGTCGAGCTTCCATCGCCGGGCCTGCGCGCCACCGTGGTCAGCGGAATCCTCGCCAGGGCGGCCGCGGAGGACATTGACACGCTGCCCGGCCAGGACCTGACGCCACTCGCGCATCCGGGGCTGGAAAGCCAGCTGGCCGATCGCCTCGACGGCGGCCTGGCCAAGGCCGGGGAGCTGTGGTGGATCGCCAGGCTCGCGCTGGTCGGTCAATGCCGGAAACTGACAGCGAGACTCCTGGAGGAAGTCCTCTCCCCCAGGTGGCCGCCTTGGGCACGCCGCGCGGCAGTAGCCGCCGTTGCCGCCCTGGGCGAGGAGGCCAACGTGCTAGAGCTCCAGGGCCTCGCCCGCCTGGACCCGGCAGATGACCCTGACGATGACGTGCTACAGAGGTTGAAGGGCCAGCATTTGGGTCCTACGGCGGTTGGGGTTCGAGGCTCAGTCCGGTCTGGGCCAGGAATCCGTCGATGAGGGCGGGCCGGTACTGGACCCGCTTGAGCCGGTTCTTGACGACGGCGGCGAGCTGGTCCACGTCGCGGACGGCGAGGTTGCCCAGGCCATTCTTCATGTTCGCCCAGACGCCCTCGGCCGGGTTGAGGTCCGGAGCGTAGGCAGGCAGCCGGACCTCGGTCAGCCAGTCCGGGTGAGCGCTGACGAACCTCCCCATCGCGGCGCTGATGTGGGTGTTCAAGTTATCCCAGATCAAGATGACCGGGGCATGCAGCTCCTTGTGCGCGGCGGCGATCAGGCCAGCGTAATCGGCTTCGGACATCGAGCGGCGCTCGCCCTTGCGCCCGCGGTGGACACGGACCCGGTAGAACAGGTGACCCCGGCTGCCGGGCTTGAGGCACACCAGCCCGGCCACCGACACCCGCCCCGAGCCCTTGCCGCAGACCGTGACCACGGGGGTGTGGCCGCGGCGAGCCCAGGTCCGGGCCTTCGGCGGGCGCAGGTTCTGCCCGGCCTCGTCCTCGAAGACGATCCACGCCCCGGCCGCCGCCGCTAGCCTCGAACCTTCGCCCACGTCCCGGCCCGCCACGCGGCGATCTTCGCCTCATCACGCTCCGCGGCCCGGTGCACCGGGACCTGCGGGGTGTACCCGATCCGGTGCAGCAGGTACGAGGTGCCCCGCAGCGTGTAGCGGACATGGAACAGCCGCCCGATCAGCGCCGTGACCCGGGCCAGCGTCCACCGCTGGTCCTCATCCCACCCCCAGGCGGCCGGGCCGCCGTCCAGCGCGGCCCGCAGCCGGGCCAGCTGCGCCCCGCCCGCCGGCACACCGCCCCGCCCGGGCCCATGGACGCCAAGGCGGCTTCGCCTCCAGCACGCCAGCGCCGCCGCCACGCATACGCCGAATTCGATGAGACCCGCAGCCGCCGCGCCACCTCCGGCGGCGTAACCCCCTCCGCGAACCACTCCGCGGCCTGCAACCGTACGTCCTCACGCCTTGCCCGCCCAGCGGCGGACAAGCCACCACCATCTGGATACCTCATAACACCGCAGTAGCCCCACTGGCAGCCGCCGTCACCACGACACGCCGGGCAGGCGCCAACTGTGAGAATCCTGACAATTCAATCCCTGTAGCTGCGGTGATCGAAGCCCTTTACCCCAGGCTGATCGATACAGCCGCGATGCTGACGATGCTCCGCCCTCAGCGCAATACCAGCTACCTCGGGCCGTACCTGGTCCTGCTAGGCGAGCTGATCACCCAGATCCCAACTGATGACCTGCCCGAGGTTCTCTTTTGGGCGGCGACACGCGTGACGGACGGCGAGAACGCCTACGGCGCCCTGCTACGCCGGCTGGTCGGGCGTGGCTGGGAAGACGCGGCATCCCACCGTATCCGCGAGCCGCTTGCCCGGCTTGTCGCCGGCTTGGCCAGCGATCCTGGCTGGGCGCACTGGCCCGGAAATGACAGGATGTCCTGGGACGGCGCGGCGCCCCCGCTTAGACGTGAACTTGCCATACTGGTCGCCGGGGACCTCCCGGCGGGAGAAAGCTATCTGCTGACCGACCTGGGACTGCTGGTACCCGGGGATCTCGGCTGGCTCCTTTCCAGTCTTCCGTCGCTGCCCGAGCCGGGACAGGACGCGCTGGCCCGCTGCGTCCCCCAGCTCGCACGCCAGCCCACCGCATCCGAAGCCGATCTCATCCTTGAGATAGCAAACGATCATCCGGCACATCCCTATACAGATTGGCTACGGGGAATGGTCAGCACCGATTCGCCGATAGCGCAGCAATGGCGGCAGCAGCACCAGCGCGCGGCGCGTGACGCAGAGGACCGCTCGGCCATGCAGCGCGACCAGCGCACGCAACTGATGACTGCTATCCGCGATGCCGCAGGTGACCCGCGTCAGTGGTGGCGTATAGCGGAACACCTGGCTGCCCGTGATGCCGATAGCACAGGGGACATCTTTTCCTACGATCTGACGGTCCGTCCCGGGTGGTCGCTGCTGGATGCTGCCCAGCGCCAGCAGGTGCTGGACCTGGGAGTGCGGTATCTGTCGGTGCATCAGCTCCATCCATCGGCCTGGATGGGCCGCGCCAGCGTCCGCGGGAATGAGGTGATCGCGGACTGGTCGGGCGTCTACCTGCTCACCACGCTGGCCAGCCACCACTATGCCCGGCTGGCAGCCCTCGCCCTGCCGGTCTGGCGGGCCTGGGCTCCCGCCATCATGGGTGCGTGGACCTCGGGCAGCGAGCAAGACCAACGCGCCCGCTGCCAGCTGATCGACCTCGTCCCTCAGACCGAGAAGCAGGCGATTCTCGACGCTGCGCTCAGCCACCTTGACGCCCTCGAGGAAAACGGCGGGCAGCTGAACCCGTGGCTAATGTATGAGCAACTGTGTCCTGCTCTCGCTCCTGTGCTGGCCGAGCGCCTGCTCGACGGGCGTTACCACGGCGGTCTTGCCCAGCAGGTGCTGCACATGCTGGTCAAGTGCGCACCTCGCATCGCTCTCCCGGCCTGCCGGGACATCGCGAACATGCCGGGCCAGGCTCTTGCGGCAGGCGCCCGCCGTGGGCTGGCTGAACTTGACCCGGCCACCCTCATCGACAACTTCGAGGCAAACGATGCCCCTCCCCGCGACATCGCCGAAGTCGCTGAGCATCTCAAGCTCAGCCTGCTCGATGACCCGCACCTGACCGTCCTAGCGCGGCTGCTGCTGCGGTGCGTCCCGTTCGCCAGTGACCCGGCCGAGCCTTTCGGCATATTCACCCCGGACAGGCTCCACCAGGTACGCAGGATCCGCCGCATCGTCATGGACCTGCTGGCTGAGCACGGCCAAGACCGCTTCTTCGAAGACCTCGCAACACAGCACGATGAAGCCGGCCGGGAGATCATCGCCTGGTACCGCCGCCAGGCACGTGCCCGGGCCGCAGACCTGGCATACAAAGGCCTTTCCGGGGCACAGTTGCTACACCTACTCGGCCGGGCAGATGGCCGCCTGGTGCGCAACGCCAGCGACCTGCTCGATGTCGTCTTGTTCCAGTTCGATGATATGCAGCGCGAGCTCACACAGCTGGGTGACAGCCGGTTCCTGTGGGACCTGACCGCAGACGGCGGCACCCCGAAGGACGAGGACACCATCTCGGACTGGATACGCCGTGAGCTCCGGACCAGGCTCACTGCGCCTGGCGTCGTAGACCGCGAAATACAGGTAAGTCCCAGGCGGAAGGGAATGGGCACCCGCATCGATCTGAGGGCAACGATGCCCACTGCGACCCACCCACCCAGCAGCGCATGTGTCATTGCGGAAGCCAAGCTCGTCACCCACCGGGCCGTCCTAACCGCGCTACACGACCAACTCGTCCAGCGGTACCTTCTCCCGGCTGGTCTTCGGCATGGCATCTACCTCGTGTACTGGACTGATCCCGGCCAGCGTCGGGGCGGCCACGCCGACCGGGATCAGCTCATGCGAGAACTCACACAGCAGGCAGCCTCGGCCGGTGACGGACTGCACATACGCCCGTACATTCTCGATATCAGCCATCCCTAGCAGACGGCCTTCTAGTGGCCTGACTGACTCAGACTCCGGAGCCATATGCCTGGGTTCGACATAATTCGGCGGGCCTAGAGGCCGGATACCGGGGGTGACCTGGGAAGCGCGTCGTGGCACGCCGGAGGGGCGTGTCTCTAGGGGTTTGAAGATCGTTTCGGGGGTCGGGCGGGCTCGAGCTCGACGATCTGCTTCGGCGGGGTGATGGCGAGCTTGGCGAGCAGGTCGCGCTGCGGCTTGGTCAGCTCGGTGCGCTGCCGGAAGGTGCCGGCCGGGCCAGCGAATGTGCCCACGTGCAGGCGGTCCAGGTGGCGGCGGATGTTGCTCCACGTGTCGCCGGCGGTGGTCTCGATGATCCGTATCAGCAGCAGCGCCAGCCAGCACAAGATGACGTGGGCGCGGATGCGTTCTTCGAGCCTGTGGTAGACCGGCCGCAGGTCGATGATCTGTTTCATGTCCCGCCAGCCGCGTTCGACTTCCAGCAGCTGCTTGTAGCCGAGCGCGATGTCCTCGGCGGGCAGGTGCGGGTCACTGCAGCGCAGCAGGTACTTGCCGTCGAGGTTCTCCTCGGCCTTGATCTTCGCTTTGTCGGTGCGCAGCAGCCCGCCCGGGGTGACGCGCAGGTACCGGTTCAGCCCGGGCTTGACGGAGATCTTCCCGCGTAGTTCCCCGCGTTTCATGGCGGGCAGCGCATCGGAGCCGTCGATCAGTTCTTCCAGCTGCGCGGCCATCTGGGCGCGCATATGGGCATCGCGGCTGGCAGCTTCGGGGTTGAAGCAGATCACGAACCGTTCATGGTCGCTGATCCGCACCTCCTTGACCCGCATGTTCCCGGCGATATCGGTGTAGCGGCCCTGGCGGGACAGCGCGGCCTTGACCTCCGCCGATCCGGAGCGCGATTTCTCCCCGATGATGTAATGGTGATCACCCGATCGCAGGTACCGGCGGTTCTCCGCTGAGGAGAACCCGCGGTCGGTCACCCACACGATCCTGGATAGGGTCCAGTCCCGCATCTCGTCCTTGACCTGCCGGATCACCACCTGGTCGCTGGCGTTGCCGGGCCAGCACCAGCACCGCACCGGGATCCCGTCGCGGGTAACGGCCATCCCGACCACGATCTGCGGCAGGTCATCCCGGGAGTCCTTGGACTTGCCGTGGGTGCGGAACCCGGCCGCCTTCCCCGGATCCACGTCGTCGCCGGAGGCTTTCTCCCCGCGCCAGTTCCGTGCCACTTCCTCGTCGGCTTCCTCCAGCTCGAAGTACGTGGAGGTGGTATCGAAGAACAACAGGTCGACCTCGAGATTCAGCAAGGTGGCCACCTTGCCGAACACCCCGGCCTCCAGGTGCTCGCGCGCATCGTGCAGCCAGTCCATCGCCCGGTAGCAGGCCTGCTCTCCGATCCCGGGCAGATTCTCGATATGCACGTCGTGGGTTATCCAGTCGGAGGCGGCCAGTTTCGAAGACGGCGCCAGCGCCCGGCTGGCGACCAGGCCGAACAGCACCCGCTCGGTGGCGGCCACATCGCGGGGCCGGCCCCGCCGGGGCGTGCCGCCCAGGCCGGTGATGACCTTATCGATGCCCAGCCGCCGCCACAGCGCATCGAGCACGAACACGCCGCCGAACGGCCGGGACTCCAGGAACACCAGGTCAGAACCTGCGGTGGCGGCGAGCACGTCGGCCGGGTCCAGCAGTTTGGATAGAGACGCGACCAGCCGCTTGATCGCGGCCCGGTCCAGGGCGTCCTCGCGGCCGAAACTGAACAGCACCCTGGGCACCGACCGGCCTGCGGCCGGGTCCCACTCATTGTGGGCCAGGTGCAGGTAGCGGACCGGGGTGCCGTCCTTGTTCGTCCGGCTGGTCGTCTTCACATACATCGTCTCTAGACGATACCGGGCAAGCTCGGGCTCTTCCAGCTAACACGCCCAAAGGCGTGTCTCTAGGCGATTTGGCGTCTGCGAGCCGACGGCGGCACGCTGACCTGCGCCTTCATCTCATCGGACCCTCTAGCCAGCCCGAATTATGTCGAACGCAGGATATGGGCGGGATGCTCGCGACACGATCGCACGAACATGCGCTCCGAATTGACAATCTGCGTGTTCTGAGCTCCAAGAACGAATCGGAGCAAGTGGTCGAATATTCGGCGTTCGGGGCGGCTGGCGGCGCAGCGACCGGGAAGTCTTGTCGCTCTCGGTGATGACCACCGTGTCATCCTCGTGACCGCCCGCCAGCGGGCATGTCCTGATGGCGCCCACAATGGAGTCGGCTGGTCCTCGCCAGAGACGCTGCCGGGGTCGGCCCCAGCCCTGAACGGGCGGGACCTCGCCCGCCATCGCCCCTGTCGACGTCGGCGTTCGCCCTAGACGGGCTGCGCCTCCCCGTCGCTGTCCAAGCGACCCGGCGCGTCTTTCCAGGTGACGCGCGGTCTTGACCGCCCGCCCCGTCAGCCGGCCGAGGGGCGTTCGGTGTCTGGTGTGACGTACCAGCCCTTGCCGGGCACCCGGCGGATCAGCCCTTCGTCGGCCAGCAGGTGGATGGCCTTGCTTGCTGTGGCTCTCGCGATGCCGTAGGTCTCGCAGAGCATGCGAACCGACGGGATGGGCCGCCGCGGCTCGATCTTCCCGGACGTGATCTGGTCCCGCAGGAGGCCTGCCACCTGCTGATAGACAGGCTCGTCCCACTCCCTGTCTATGACCATGAGCGGACGCTAGCTGACAGGCGTCCTGCCAGCGCCCCCCAGCGTCTTCCATGGTGCTACCATATACATAGAGTAGACATGGGTAGGACACAACGATTGACCTGGGGTTATGCAACCACAACACTCCGCCTGGCGACGCAACGAAGACGCCCACCGGCAGTCGGAACTCTCGCCCATGCTAACCATCCCGGACCGGCGCCCCCGGGCGCCGTTCCGGCACGCATTCGGCAGAAGGGACCATGATCGTGACCGCGTGCCCGGACGCGCGCACCGAAGAGCGGCTCCGCCGGATCGACGCGCTGGACCTGGAGCCCATCGCCTACAAGCTCATCCACCCCGAACCCGGGGAGATGCCGCTGGGCCTGGCCGAGGCGGATCAGGCCGTCGCGCTGTACCGGTGTTTCCTGAAGCTGTGCGTGCTGCACCCCCGCGCCAGGATCGTGCCCACCAGGCAGCTCGACCGCGTATGGCACGCCCACGTGCTGGACACGGCCAAGTACCGCGCCGACTGCGATCATGTTTTCGGCCACTTCATGGATCATTTCCCCTACGCCGGGCTGCGGGGAGAAGACGACCGGCGCGCCTGGCGCGACGACTTCGCGCGGACCCGCCGCCTCTTCGCCGAGCGCTTCGGTGAAGAGATCGGCACCCAGCCGGCGGCCAGCGCCTGCCGCAACCACGGCGACGGGTCGGACTGCTGCACCGGTTGCATCAAGACCCCGGCGGCCAGTGTTCGCCCGCGACCGGAACGCGACCCGGCCGCTCGCCGACCTCGCGAGACCTGACCGCGTAATGCGAGAGTCCGGCAGGAAGGGAATGTCGATGGGGGAGGCCGGGACGCCGCTCGCAGACCTGCTGCGCCTGGCCGAGTGGGGCCCGCGGCAGTTGGTCACCGCGATCAACTCACGGCTGTCGAGTCAGGGCCGGGAGCGGCTGCGGCTCGACCCGACCGCTGGCTACTCCTGGGTGAGACGCGGTTTCCGGCCGCGTGCGCCGATCCCCGACGTGGCGGCCACCGTGCTGACCGAACGCCTTGGCTACACGGTGACCGTGGCCCAGTTGTGGCCCGGGCGGCAGGAGCCCGGCATCCCTGTGCGCAGCGCCGCCAGCGAGCTGGACGGCGCTGCTGGCATTGACGGGTTACTCCACGAGCTGAGCCAGCTCGGCGAGACAGCGGCCACGCCGCAGAGCCCGATCGCCGGGCGCTTCCGGTGCTGACCTGACCGCGGCCGTGCTGGATCAGTTGCGGGGTGCCGTGGTCGCGGCCCGGGACCGCGTCGGCCACGAATACGTACCGCCCGAACAGGTCGAACTCATCAGCGCGCACGTCGCCGCGCTGCGCCGCCTGGACGACCGGCACGGCGGCGGGGCGCTGAGCCTGCGCTACGTCACGGCCGAGCTGAGGAGCGTCATCGATCTGGTGGAGTACGCCAGCTACGGCCGCCAGGCAGGCCAGCGGCTGCTGACGATCGTGGCCGACCTGGCGCAACTGCTCGGCTGGCTGAGCTTCGACTCCAGCCGTTACGGCGCAGCCGAACGGTACCTGCTGCTGAGCCTGGGCGTCTGCCGGGCGCTGGGCGCCGGTGACCGCGCCGCCAACGCGATCGGCATGCTCAGCTATGTTTCGGCGTTCGCCGGGCACGGCCCGCAGGCGGTCCGGCTCGCCGAGGCAGCGGCACGCGAATGCGGGCGGGGTGATCCCGTCCTGCGCGCCAGGCTGCTGGGCCGGGAGGCCACCGCGGCGGCGGCCGACGGCGACCTCGCGCGGTTCCGCCGCCAGTCGCAGGCGGCTGCCGTCTTGCTGCCGCGCCACGCCACCAGCGACGCTCCGTCGTTTCTGTATTACCTGACGCCGGAGCAGCTCGCGGCCGAGGCGGGGCAGGCGCTGGTCGTGCTGGCCGAGCGGACCACGGCGAACCGCCGCCGGCTGCTGTCGGAAGCGGCCGAGACGCTGGGCGGCGCCGTCACCGCCATGGCCAGCTCCCGGCCCGTCGGCCTACCCGCGGTCGGCGCTCTTGCACGCCACCTTCCTGGCCCGGGCCTGCCTGCTGCGCGGCGACCTGGACGAAGCCGTGGCGGCCATGCGGACCGGGCTGGGCCTGCTGGCCGCAGGTGCAGTCGCCGCGGGCCCGCGGTTACCTGCGCGGCCTGCGGTCGGCTCTGGGCCGGCGGTCGCGTTCCCCTCTCGTGCGCGAGTTCCTCGACGAGTTCGATGAGGCATCATCGCCTGTGTGACGACCAGTTCCCGACCCGGCCGTTGCCCCCAGCGCGGATCCGGCCGAGATCGCCGAACGCCCGCCCGGCGACCCGGACGCGGCCCGGCTGCTGCGGGCGTTCCACGGTGAGCAGCTGCACCGGTACGGGTTCGCCGACCCGGCCGAGCTGACTTCCGGCGAGTACACGCGCTCCGAGCGGGGTCTTCGCCGTGGTGTACTACAGCGCCGTCCCGGCCGGCTGCGGCGGCTACCGGTGGTTCGACCAGACGACCCGCACGGTCGAGATCAAGAGGATCTACATCGCTCCGGCATCGCGCGGGCTCGGGGCCGGACGCGCGCTGCTGTCCTGGCTCGAACGCCACGCCGTCGCGGCCGGTGCCCGCCGGGCGATCCTCGAGACCGGCGTGCGCAATACCGCGGCCCTCGGCCTGTTCACCAGCGCCGGGTACCGGCCGGTGGACCGCTACGTCGAGGGCCGTGACCCGGCCATCAACCGCGCTTTCGCGCGCTTGCTCACCAGCGAGGGTTAGCGCGGCCAGATCCGGTCGTCAGGCCCGCCACGGCCGGCGCCGGGCATCGCAGATGTTCACGCAGTTCACGGCACTTCCCTCAGGTTCTCGCTGTTCACGGTCGGCACCGGTTCCGCTTGTAGGCAGGCGCTGGTCGACTGGTTGGGCCGCAACGCGGTCGAACGGCTTGCGCGTGCCACTCGCTCGCCGCCCAACCCGCGACCCTGCCCGGCATGCACGGAGGAACCCTGCCTATGGGAAGCAACACCAGAGCTGGTCAGCCGCACCGCCCAGACGGGGAAGCCGTGCGGCGCGCGGCCGTGCCAGCGGCAGCTGCGGCGGATGCTCTGTGGTGGCGGCAGGTGTTCCCGGGAGAGCCGCACCAGCTCGGGGTGCTGCGGCGCTCGCTGGCATCCCTGCTGCCGGAATGCCCGGCTCGTGATGACATCATCAGCGTCGCGACCGAACTGGCCACCAACGCGCTCCGGCACACCGCGAGCGGCCGCGGCGGCCTGTTCGCCGTGGAGGTCACCTCGCACGGATCCACTGTCCGGGTGGCAGTCGCTGATGGCGGAAGCCCGACCGGGCCGCACGTCATCGAGGACCCGGCCGCTGAACACGGACGGGGCCTCTTCCTAGTGGTCGCCCTGTCGGTGCGCATGGGGGTAACCGGCGATCACCGGGGTCGGCTGGTCTGGGCAGACATCGCCTGGGACGGCCCGAACGCTCCCGCCCGCGCGCTCTCACTGGATCCAGACGAGGCGGCGATCCGCGACGGCCAAGCCGCCGAGCACGACCCCCCACACCAGGCCGCCCCGGCCATCGCGTGAACGCCAGACCGGGGGCTGACCGGGAAGGAACCCCGACCATGCCAGATAGTTCCAGCCAGCCCGCCACCCCGCCCGCCCCGGTCGGCCGGATCACCCGCATCGCGGTCACGTACACGGTGAACACCGACAGGGGCCCGCAGCACACGTTCCACGGCCTGCCCAGGATGCGGGAGCACATCCGCCCCGAGCGGCTGGAAGAGCTGCTGGAGGACCTGACCATGATCTGCGAGGACCTGCTGGCCGTGCGGCAGCAGCCGATCTTGAACAAGCTTTCCCCGAGACGGTCCGAGTCCCCTTCGAGCCCGGCCAGCGGGCCGCAGAGTGAACGGCGCCCGGGCGTACGCCGTCGACAACGGCGTCCAACGGGAGCGTATCTTGATCCACTGCTCCTGAGCCGTCCGCGGTTACTCGCCCACCTCCGCTTTCCTAAACGCCGACCAAGATATTTCTTCTTGCCGCCCTGACCACTTGCACCGTGCACTATCACCAAACGACAGTTTGCTGCCCTGAGATAGCCAGCCTCTCTTTATAGCTGCCACACCATTGCATTACAATGATGATGGCTAGTCTGGCGGCTCTTCGTAATGGTCGGGAACGGTGCGTGATGCTGACGATATCCAGCGGCTATGACCCTGGATACCTGACGCGCGCGGTCGCGACCGGGCGGGAGAACTACTACCTGTCGGCGGTCGCCGAGCACGGCGAGCCGCCGGGCATCTGGACCGGGCTGGGGCTGCCCGGAGCTGGGCCTGACGGTCGGAGCCCAGGTGGACAACAAGGTCATGGAGCGGCTCTACGGCGCGTTCATCGACCCCCGTGACCCGGAGCGGAAGGCCACGCTCGGCCGGGCACCGAGCGGGTTCGAAGGCCAGCAACGACAAGGTCGCGGCGCTGATCGCCGGGCTGCTCGCGGCCGAGCCGGAGGCGACCCCGGAGCGCCGTGACCAGATCATCATGCAGGCGCTGAAGGAGCAGCGCGCCGCGGTGTACTTCTTCGACGCGACCTTCTCGGTGCCCAAGTCGGTCAGCCTGCTGCACGCATCCTTGCAGGTCAGGGCGCAGCAGGCCCGGGACGCTGGCCGAGCCGACGAGGCGGAGCAGTGGGCGGCGCGCGCGCAGACGGTGTGGGACGCGCATCATGGCCGGCAACCAGGCGATGCTGGACTACCTGCAGCGGGAGGCGGGCTACAGCCGGGCCGGATATCACTCGCAAGGGCTCGGGCCGGTTCGCCGACGCGCACCAGTGGGTGATCGCGTCGTTCGCGCCAGCACACCAGCCGGGACAACGACCCGCAGCTCCACGTGCACAACGCCATCTTGAACCGGGTGCTGCGCGAGGACCCGCTGGCGTCCCGGCCGGGTGACCGGCGGGCCTGGCGCACCCTGGACGGCGCGGCGCTGTATGCGGCGAAGCCCGCCGCCGGCGCGATCGCCGAGCGGACGCTGGCCGAATACCTCTCCGACCGGCTCGGCGTGCAGACGATCGCGCGGCCGGACGGGAACGGGTGGGAAATCGCCGGGATCTCCGAGGCGGCTGCGGGAACAGTTTTCCTCGCGCCGCCGCGCCATCGAGCCGCGCGTCCAGCAATTGATCGAAGAATACGAGCGCAAGCACGGCAAGGCGCCGAACGCCCGCGCCGTCTGGTCGATGGCGCAATTCGTGACGCTCGATTCGCGCCGCGCCAAGGCGCATTCCGCGCCGTCCCGCGAAGCGCTGCTGGCGCAATGGGAGGCGCAATCGCGCCGCGCCGAGACCGAGGCGCTCAGCGCCATCCCCGACGCGGCGCTCGGTCGGCGCGACTGCGGCGCCGAGGCGAGCCCGCCGACCGGAGCGGAGGTGGAGCGGATCCTGGCCGCCGCCGTCGCTGACGCGCAGCGGTGCAAGGCGACGTTCTCCCGGTACGAGCTGACCCGGATGATCAACCGGTACCTGCCGGACTTCCTCGGCGGCCTGTCCGGTGAGCAGGTGACGGGCCTGCTGGATGAGCTGACCAACGAGGCGCTGCGGCCTGGCGGCCCGGCCGGGACGGTGCTGCTGACCGCGCCGGAGATGGTGCCGGTGCCAGCTGGCCTACCGGCGCGCGGACGGGCTGAGCCTGTGGCGCAGGCACGGCGCGGAGATCTACACCACCCGCGCCATGCTGGACACCGAGGCGCGCCTGCTGCGCGCCGCGGCGCAGACCGGCGCGCCGAAGGTGGCGCCAGAACGCGCCGCCGCCGCGCTCGGGCGCCGACCGCGCGCGGGTGGAGGCGCGGCTGTGGCGCGAGCACGGCCATCCCGGCGCGGCGGATGTGGCGCCGGCGCGGCCGACGCGCCGGGCGGCGCGGATGCTCCGCTCAGCGGCGCCGGCCTGACCGACGACCAGGTGCAGGCGGCCTACGGCGTGCTCACTTCCGGCCGGGCCATCGACATCCTGGTCGGCGCGGCCGGGCACCGGGAAGACCCGGATGGTCGCCGCAGCTCGCGGAGGCCTGGCAGGAGGCCGGTGTCGGCCGGGTGATCGGGCTGACCACGTCCACGAACGCCGCGCACGTCCTGGCCGCCGAAGGCCTCACCGACAGCCACAACTTCGCTGCGTTCCTGGGCCGGATCAAGGACAGCGACCAGACCCGCGGGCACCTGCCGGTGCGGCCGGGTGACCTGCTGGTGGTCGACGAGGCGTCGATGGTGTCCACCGATGGACCTGGCCGCGGTCGAGGACATCGCCACCCGGTGACGGCGCGAAGATCCTGCTGACCGGCGACACCGAGCAGCTGTCCGCGCCGCAGGCGGGCGGGGTGATGCGGCTGCTCGCCGAGGAGCACGGCTACTACCAGCTCCGCACGGTCCAGCGGTTCGAGCAGGAGTGGGAGCGCGAGGCGTCGCTGCGGCTGCGGGCCGGCGACGCCGACGTGCTGGCCGAGTACGACCAGCGCGGCCGCATCCTGGACGGCACCCGCGAGCAGATGACCGGACGCGCCTACCAGCGGTGGCTCGCCGACCACCTGAGCGGCAAGGCGTCGGTCCTGCTGACGACCACGAACGCGCAGGCGGCCGAGCTGGCCCGCCGCGCCCGGGACGAACTGGCCGAGCTCGGCCTGGTCGCCACCGACGACCTGGTCGAGCTCGCGGACGGCAACGTCGCCGGTGTCGGTGACCTCATCGTGGCCCGCCAGAACGAACGCATCGACGCCGGAGAACCCGGGCGGCGGCTCGCCAACCGCGACGTGCTGCGCATCGACGCCTGGGCCGAGATCGGAGAAGAACGTGTCGCGGTGGTCCGGCGCATCGTCGGCCGCGACCCGCTCACCGGCGAGGTGGCCTGGTCGGCGCCGTTCGAGCTGCCCGGAACGCTACATCGAACAGCATGCCGATCTCGCCTACGCGGGGAACGTGCACGTCGCGCAGGGCCGGACGGTCGACACCGCCCACCTGGTCGTAGACGACGCGGCCGGGCGGGAATCTCTCTACGTGGGCATGACCCGCGGCCGCGAGCGCAACACCGCCTACGTGGTGACCGAACGCGCCCGGGCCGCCGACCTGTCGCCGGAACTCCGCCCAGCGCCCGATATCCAGGAGCCCAGCATGAGCGAGGACAGGCCCCGGTCCCGGCATCGGCTCGGTGTCCTGGCCAGCGTGCTGGAACGCGAGCAAGCCGAGCAGACCGCCACCGACACGATGCGGCAGGAACTGGAGCGGGCAGCGAGCCTGGCCACGCTGGCGCCGATGTGGGCGGAGGTGACCCGCGCGCATGCCACCCGGCGGTACGAGGGCACGCTCCGGTCGTTGCTGGCAGCAGGGGACTGGCGGCGCTACGAACAGGACCCCGAACGCGGAACGCTGGCGCGGCTGCTCCACGCGGCTGACCTCGCCGGGCATGACGTCGGCGGCTTGTTGCGCCACGCGACCGCAGAGGGCGACTTCGGCGGGGCCCGCAGCGTCGCAGCCGTTCTGCACGGCCGGGTACAGCGGATCGTCGGCACGCCAGAACCTCGGGCAGACACCGGGTACGCCGACCGGACGCCGGTGATCGAGGACCCGGTGGCCGGCCGGTTCGCCCGTGACCTCGCGGCGGCGATGGACGAGCGTGTGTCGCTGCTGGGGAACCGGGTCGCGGCCGATCGCCCGGTGTGGGCGGTCCGGTATCTCGGAGAGCTGCCCGCAGACCCCGTTGAGCGGGCGGACTGGATCCGGCGGGCCGGGGCCGCGGCCGCGTACCGGGAGGAACGCGGGTACTTCGACGAGGCCGAGGCCATCGGTCCCGCGCCGGAACGCGGGTCGCCGGAGCAGCGAGCCAGCTGGCACGCGGCCTACACCGCGTTGCGGATGCCCGAGGAGGGCCGGGAGGTTGCGGCCACGTCCGACGGTGAGCTGTGGGCCCGGCGGGCCGCCTACGCACGGGACACCGCGTGGGCACCGCCGTATGTCGCCGGCGAACTGCGGGAAGCGCACATCGCGGAAGGCACCTACCGGTCCGACGCCGTGCGCGCGTGGCACCGGGCGGGCGCTGCTCTGGACGAGGCGCAGCGGTCGGCCGCCCAGCGGGAGGCCGGGGAATATGGCGCGCTGGCCCAGGAGATCGGCGCCTACCGCGAGGCGCTGACGGAGATCACCGACGCCCGGCGACGGTGGCACGCCACCACCGAACCGGACCGGCCGCGTGCACTCGTCGCCGACGCCGAGCTGCGCCGTCGCCACCCGGACGCCGAACTGCCCCCGCTGCATCCCGGCGAGGAGCCATCCAGTCTCGAGCCGGATCCAGGGCCTGTTCGGTCCGGACCGAACGCGAGCCCGTCCGAGGCTGATCCCGGGTCTGTCCCGGACCGGCGAGGGGCCGTTCTGGACATCGAGGCCGCACTGGCCGCGGCACGGAAGGCCGAGAAGATCCTCGCAGAACGAGAACACCGAGCGGGACTCGACGACGACGTCATGCGCCGCCGGGAGGCCGACGCACTCCGTGAAGCGTCGGCGCGCCGCAGCGCCGTCCGTCAGGATCCGGCGCCCAGCCGCCGCCCCATGTCGCTTGAACTCGACGAGCTGGAGCTGGAGGCCGGACAGTGACCGGAGTTACGGTGAGATCCGTGGGCGCTGGCGAGATCGACGATCAGGCGCCGCCGCCCGGCACCGCGATCGTGCGACCGCTGCGTCACGTCCGGGCCGTGCGGGAACGCCACATGCGCCGGTTCGCCGATCCGGCCGAGGCTGAGGCGTCGCGTTCGGCTCGCGCATGGAGCTGGGCACTGGGGGAGACGGCCATAGCACCGGTCACCGACCGCGTGACGACGGTTCCGCCCAGTCGATCCGACATCAATGCCGAGATCGCCGCGGCGGATGAGCGGCGCGTGCGCGGTGAACGTGAGAACCGCGCCGACGCGGCCGCGACCATCCTGCGCTGGCTCATTGGCGACGATGACCACATCCCGGTGCGCGGCGAGAACCGCGGCGAGCTGGTCGGCGGCTTCGGCGACATCGTCCGGACGCCAGACCAGATAGCCGCAATCATGGCGCTTGCAACCGAGGGCCAGCAGCGAGCCGCAGTCAACAGCAGCGACATCGACGCGGAGCCGGGCGACCGGCAGATTGCGCAACATGACACCGGCTACCTCAACGGCGTGCTGGCCACGCTGGCATGGGTTCATGGCGAGCGGGCCGAGGCACCGATCTCTCGCGGCCAGTCACACGAGCCGACCACCATAAACCTCAAGAGGGAACGCATATACGCCGACGACGTGATCGAGCAGACCGGTCGGCCGTGGATGGCCGACAGGCTGCCGCCACAGTGGTACGGCGAGGGCGTCAAGTTCACCATCACCTGGCTACTCGGCGACTCGACCACACCGCCCATAGATCCAGCAGGTAGCGGCCCCTACAGCCAGGGACCTATCTGACCGACCGCAGGCCTTGATGCCACCCGTCGCGTCAGTACGCTCCGTCAGGGCCTTCGAGACGGCGTGCGTCTTTCACGCATCCGCCGTGTCTGCTGCGGTGTTCTCGACCAGAGTGTCCCGGGTCCGCTCGATGTGTGCGGTGAGCGCTGCGGCCGCCTTGTCGGCCTCGCGGGCCAGCGTTGCGTTCATGATCTCGGCGTGCTCACCGGGTAGGTCGCGATGGGCCTGTGGTAGCGACCAGCGGCGGTAGAGCTCGGCGGCGTCGGAGAGAGACCGGGTGATGTCGCGCATCCGCGCGCTGGCGCAGGCGCTGAGGATGACGGCGTGGAATTCGGAATGCGCTCGGATCCACTCGTAGGTGACCGTGGGCGGCTTGTTCGCTGTCGTCATAGGCGTGTTGGCGAGCCGGTAGTGGGCGGCGACCACCTCTGACTCCCAGGCCACGTCCCCGTGTTCGATTGACCATCGCAAGGCCGTGCTCTCGATGGCGACCCGCACCTTGACGAGATCCGCGAGGTCTTCGAGAGAGAGGTCGGTCACGGCAAAGCCGATCTGCGGCTCGGCCCGGACAAGCTGCTCGCCGGTCAGCCTGTTCAGTGCCTCGCGTACGACGTTCAGGCTGACCCCATGCTCCGCTGACAGGTCCGCGACCTTGAGCCGCTGCCCCGGATGAAGCCGCCCCGACAGGATCGCGGCCCGCACCTGTTCGTAAACATGCCCGCCCAGTGTGCTCCGGTCCCCAGCTACCGCCATGACTCTACAGGTTAGCAGAAGCTGAATGTTACGCTCAAAGATCAACTATCTAGTAAATTATGGATGATCTCTTGCTTCATAGCCGTTTGAACCGTAATGTAGCCGCATCTACTCCACTTTGCTGACGCGGAGCAGTTCATGCGCAGAGGGAATGTGCCTGGCCGGGTGACGCCACGGCAGGTCGCCATCATCGGGCTACCTAACTCGACGGACGCAGCAGCCCGAGCATGCGGACGGTTCTCGCAGTGAGAGTGGGCACGATCGCGGCTACAGACGGCCCAGTCCTAGCGGTCGAGCGGGACGGGGTGTGGTACCGATGGACTCCGCCGGACGGATCGGCGACGGGCAACGGCTACTCGGCGATCGATGTCCTCGCGATGGGGGAGCACATCTGCGTGGATAGCTCGCTGCACCCAGCCCGGCTGCTTCCGCCGATCCTGCCGCCACGCAACGTGATCTGCCTGGGGAAGAACTACCGGGCGCATGCCGAGGAGTTCGCTGCCTACTCGGGGGAGGCGGAGGCCGTTCCGGAAGCACCGATCGTCTTCACTAAGCCGGTCGCTGCCCTCTGCGGCGCTCATGACGGCATCGCTGTTGACCGGCAGCTCACAACGGCCCTGGATTACGAGGTGGAACTCGCCGTCGTGATCGGAGCCGGAGGCAGGCGGATCGCGGCCAAGGACGCACAGCGCCATGTCGCCGGATACACGATTCTCAATGACATCACTGCCCGGGACCTTCAACGACGTCACAAGCAGTGGTTCCTGGGCAAATCCCTGGTGGGCGCCACGCCCGCCGGACCGGTGATCGTGTCGGCCGACGAACTGACTGACCTGGCCGACCGGGCGATCCGCTGCTGGGTCAATGGTGACCTGCGACAGGACGCCAGGCTCGGAGAAATGATCTTCGGTGTGGCAGAGACGATTGAGGAAGTCTCGCGCATCTTCCCCCTGGAGCCTGGCGATCTGATCGCGATGGGCACGCCCAGCGGAGTGGGCGTCGGGTTCGACCCGCCGAGGTTCCTGCAGGACGGTGACCGGGTGGTCTGCGAGATCGACGGCATCGGGCGCCTCGATAACACCGTCCATTTCGGTTCGGCACCGAGCGACACGGTGAAGGAGAGCGCGCATGCCTGACCGATGGCTGCGGATTCGCGGCGGCACCGTCATTGACGGCACTGGACGGCCATCCGAGCCCGTCGCTTTTCTACACCGTCGCCCAACGAAGATGCGCGACAACAAGGACCTGCTCCACGACCACGATTTCCTGCAGCAGCACGCAGGCGACGAGTCACCGGGCGCCGTCGACTAACGAGGAGGGTTCGAAATGCCCGTCGAGTTCATCAGGCAGCCTGACGGCCTTGGCCCTCCGCTCGGGAAGTATTCGCATATCAGCGTGGCCACCGGAACGCAGATCGTCACCGTAGCGGGTCAGGTCGGGATCACCGGCTCCGGTGAACTGGCCGGAGACGGGAGCCTGACGGCCCAGACGCGGCAGGCGTTCCAGAACGTCGTGACTGCCTTGCAGTCGCAGGGGCTCGGAGCACAGGACATTTTCAAGACCACGACCTTCCTGGTCGGGGCCGACAACATCCCTGAGTTCATGGCCGCCCGGGCGGCTGCGTTCGATGAGATCTTCACAGGTGGGGAGTATCCGCCCAACACCCTACTCGTCGTAAGCCGCCTGGTGGAGGACCGGTTCGCGATCGAGGTCGAGGCCTTCGCGATCGGCCGCCGGTTGAGCGCGTGACCAGGTGACCCGTGCCCGGGTTACTGCCCAGCCGACCACGAGGAGGTCCAATGCCCGTCACATCCGTCAATGGCGTGGAAGTGCAGAGTTCGCACCGTCGATGAGACGGACGAAAGGAGTAGGCACATGACCGAGATAATCGACGTCGACACGCACGTCGACCCGTCGGCGGACGTCCTTCACTATTACGCATCCCCTGAGCTGCGTGAACGCTGGGACGAACTCACACCATACATCATTGAGCAATATCCCGATCAGCCCGGTAAGCGCCGCGTTTTTCGCGTGCGGCCCATCGCGTTCCGCAGGAGGCCAGGCTCGCATCTCGAGGAGGCGGGGCAGACGGCTGCGCGCCCTGCGTTCGGGGTCGGCGGGGTGGCGCAGGCCAAGGCGCAAGGAATTGGGCAGATCGCTGTGGCTGACGTCTCCGACCGCAATGCAGAGCTACGACTGAAGGACATGGATGCCGAGGGGGTGAGCCAGCACCTCATCATTCCTGGCGTCTGGGCGGCCGCGTGTACCGCGATCAGCCGCGACCTCGCGCTCTTGCTTTACGAGGCCTACCACCGCTACATGGCCGACTACTGCTCGGCCGACAGTTCGAGGTTGCGGGGCGTCATGCTGATTCCGGGACAGGCGCCAGCCACGGCGGCCGAATGGATACGGCGATACGGCACTGAGAGCTGGTGCGGCGCAGCCCAGATCCTGCTGCCTGAGGGGCTGCCAGTCGACGATCCTGACCTCACACCGATCTGGGAGGCGCTCAACGAGCTCGATCTCGCGCTGCTCGTTCACCCCTTCACCTATGAGCCTCCCTACTTCCCCGGCTATCGGGACATCTGGGACAACATCGTGGTGGCTCGCACCGCCGCCTTGCCATGGAACGCGCAACGGCTGCTCGCCTATCTCATTCTCGGCGGCCACTTCGACCGATGGCCGAACCTGAGGGTGGGCTTCATGGAGACTTCCGCCGGCTGGCTGCCGTGGTGGCTCAAGCGGCTCAACATGAACATGCATTACCTGGCCCACGCCGTTGACCTGCCGCAAATGTCGCCGCTCGACTACGTCCGTGGAGGGCGCGTGTTCTGCGGCATAGAACTCTACGAAGGCGCCGATACCGCTAAGTCGCTCATTGGTCTCGCTGGAAGCGACTTTCTCATGTATTCCTCCGACTATCCGCACGGGGAGTGCCAATGGCCGGACTCGCCCAGCGTAGTGCGGAGCTGGGAGCAGGAGATCGGAGTCGAGGCCCTTGAGAAGATTCTCGAGGCCAACCCGCGGCGGTACCTGCGCCGTTAGCACAAGCCAAGCCTTGATGCCACGAAGGAAGCGTAACCCACATGGCTGAACTGATGTTTGTGGGCCTCACCCACTACCCGCCGCTAAACCTGCCCGACGAGGAGATGGCGGGTCTGCTCACGTTCGCGCTAGCGGACCCGGCGATCCCCTCGGAACAGAAGGATCCCGCCGCCTGGCCTCAGGGCATGCAGTCCGAATGGGCGAACTACGCCGCCAGCGCAGCTCGGCACCGCCAGGAGCTCGTTGACAATTTCAGGACCATCCGTCGGGCCATCGAAGAGTTCAGTCCCGATGTCATCCTCCTGTGGGGCGACGACCAGTACGAGAACTTCAGGGAAGACGTCATTCCTCCTTTCTGCGTGCTCTGCTACGACGACACCGTCACCTTCCCCTGGCGGCGGAAGCGGGCCTTCGGCGCTCAGCCAATAGAGGAGAACGAGGCGATCGAGAATGTTTGGGGCGAGGGAGCGAACGCCGGGTTCAAAGTGACCGGTGCACCCCGGATCGGGCGGCACCTGACCAAGGAGCTCCTCGCTCGGGACGTCGACATGTCGTACGCCTACCGGCCCCTGCACTACGAGGGGCTAGCGCATGCGTTCCTCAATACCGTCATGTTCCTCGACTATGACCGGGTTGGCTTCCCCTACCCGATCCTGCCCATCGCCGTCAACTGCTACGGGAGCAGGGTCATCGCGAACCAGGGCGGACCCATTCACTTTGGCAAGGAGCTCACCGGTCCTGACGCGCTGGACCCGCCCGCACCGTCGCCAGCTCGGTGTTTCGCGATGGGGGCTGCCACGGCTGCCGCGCTGCTGGAGAGCCGGTGGCGCTGCGTCGTGGCCGCCTCATCGAGCTGGTCGCATGCCTTTCTCACCGATGCCAACTGGCGGCTCAGGCCTGACACTGCCAGCGACCTGACCTACTACCGCGCCCTCGAGGACAGCCGCTACGAGATGTTCCGGGACGCATCGCTGAACGCGTTGGAGACGGCCGGGCAGCAAGAACTCCTCAACTGGTGCGCCCTGGCCGGCGCCATGCACGAGACGGCGGCGACGATCGAGTACCTCTCGTTCGTTGAATCCTTCATTTTCAACTCCAACAAGTGTTTCCTGATTGGCCAGCCAGGGGGTAACCAATGAGCACCAGGCGCCAATGGCGCGGCAAGTTCGCCGCGAGCATCAGCCTCGTGATCACGCTCTGCGTGTCCCTGGCGGCCTGCGGCAGCAACAATTCCGGCAGCAGCGGCGGCCCAGGCGGAGGCAGCGGATCGAATCTCGTTGTCGGCGACATCTGGCCGTACAGCGGCGCGCTCGCGGAGTATGGCATCCACTCGCAGGCCGGGTGCCTGGCCGCCGCGTATACCATCAAGCAAGCGGGTGGCGTCCTCGGCCATCAGATCAGCTGCGCCGAGATTGACGACAAGGCCGATTCGGTAGACGCCGTACCTGTCGTCCAGAAATTCCTCTCCACGACCTCGAACATCATCGGAGTGTCGGGTCCCGAGACCGACACCTCGCTGGCGCTGGCACCCCTGCTGAACCAGGCGAAGGTGCCCTGGATCAGTTACACCGGTTCGGCTTACTTCGATACCAACACGTCGCCGTACTTCTACCGGATGGCGCTAGCCGACGCAGTCTACGGCGCGGCGCTCGTCTATGGCGCGCACATCGCAGGCTACAAGCGGGCCGTGATACTCCTCGGGACCAACACCGGTGCCGCAGACCTCCATACCGGGATGCTTAAAGCCTTCACGAAGCTGGCCAGTCCCAAGCTCGTGCTCGACCTGTCCGTCGCTATCGACCAGCCCTCCTACAAGACGGAGGTTGCACGGCTGGCGGCCCTGCATCCCGACGTGATCCTCGGTGAGATGGACCCGCAGACAGCCACAACATTCGTGTCCGACCTGAAGGCGCAGTACCACATGGTCCACTTCATCACGGACGCGACAGACCTCACGTCCCAGGTGTTCTCGGCTCTCGACAAGACAATCGGCGCAAACAACGTCGTCACCTACCTACACGCGGTTTCGTCCCAGGTAGCGACGAGCGGTCCAGGAGAAGCGGCGTACACGGCGGCGCTTGAGGCGATCAAGAAGACGTACCCGACGGCTATGCAGTACGTGAACGACCCGCAAGCCCAGTACACCTACGACTCGGTCCTCATTTTCGCCTTGGCTGCGCTGGCGGCGCATAGCACGAACGCGCAGATACTCAACGGCTATATCACGAAGATCACGAACGGCGGGTCCGGGGCCACCGTCGTACAGACCTTCGCCGACGGCAAGCAGGCGCTGTCGACCGGCAAGCACATTCAGTACATCGGCCTTATCGGTCCCATCAACTTCGACTCGGCGCACACCTCGACGCCGCCACTCCAGCAGTTCAGCTTCCAGCCGAACGGCAACTACATTCCGACCGGGAACCTGCCGAATCTTGTCATTCAGAAGCTGGTGAGCTGACTCACACATGACCGCACAGCAGCGCCGCGGCAGGCACGCCCACCGACGGGTAGCTCCCTGCGTCGGTGGCCGCCCCCGATGATCGGCGGAGGGAGCCGGTGAATCTCCTACTCAGCGCACTCGCCTCGGCGATCGCCTTCTCGGCTTACACGGCGGTAGGCGCCCTTGGTTTCAGCATGCAGTACGCCACCACGAATGTGCTGAACCTGGCGTACGGGGATCTCATGATCATCGCCGGCTATCTGACGTACACGATCCACAACCGCGGCCTGAACTTCTTCTGGTCTGCGGCACTGGGCGTGCTCGGTACGTGCGTCCTCTCGTACGTATTCAGCCGGTGGCTGCTGATCCCGGCCATCCGGCGCAATATGACGCAGGCGGCCTTGATCCTGGTGACACTCGGCGTCTCGATCGTGGTTGAGGCAGTGATCAACATGATCTGGGGGGCCGGATCGGTGAGCTTCGGCCTGCCGGCGGCCCCCTTCCTCCAGGCCGGTGCGTTCTCCTGGACGAGTGAGGATTTCGCGAGCGTTGTATGCGCGGTCGTGCTCCTCAGCGGGAGCTACGTCTTGCTCGAGAAAACGAAGCTCGGCCGCTCCATGCGGGCCATCGCCACCAACAAGGACCTGGCCCTTACCTGCGGCATCGCCGCTGACCGAGTCACGACCATAAGCTGGGTGATCTCCGGGCTACTGTGCGGTATCGCGGGTGTCCTGCTCAGCGCGGAGACGATTAGCTTCAATGCCGTCACGGGCTTCACCTTCACGGTAGTAATAGTGGCGGCAGCATTCGTGGGCGGGATTGGGCAGATGGGCGGGGCGGTACTCGGAGCCATCGTAGTCGGCTTCGTCTCCCAGTTCGCCTCTGCTTACAGCGATCCCGCGTACGTCGATGTCTTCGCGTTCGGGCTGCTGGCCGTCGTCCTGCTGGTCCGGCCGACTGGCATCATCTCGGACGTCGCCAGTCAGAGGGAGCTCGTCGTATGAGCTACTACACGTCGATCCTGCTGACCTACTTCTTCATCGACGTCATCGCTGCTCTGGGCCTGGACATACAAGTGGGCCTCACAGGAATCTTCAACTTCGGCTTCATCCTGTTCCAGGCGGCAGGCGCCTACACAGTGGCCGTCACCACCCTCGGGCCGCCGTCCAAGTGGCTCGGGACGCAGACGTACTTCGCCGGGTGGACGCTGCCGTTCCCGGTGCCGCTCATCCTCGCGGTGGTCGTCGGCATTTTGCTGAGCTCCCTCATCGGCCTGCTCGTGCTGCGGCGGCTCCGTTCCGCCTACCAGGCGATCGTGCTGCTGTCGCTCATGCTCGTGTGCTATGACATCGCGGTCAGCTCCCGGGGACTGTTCAACGGCACTACCGGGCTGGGGTCGATCACTCCACCGCTGCAGTCGACGCTCGGGCTGAGCTTCACTGGCTATCAGTGGGCGTTCACGAGCTTCTGCGCCGCTGTCTGCGCGGCAGTCTTCTTCCTCATTAGACGGGTCTATCGCTCTCCCTTCGGGCGGCTGCTAGCCGCCTCGCGGGAAGGCGAGGCCGCCGCAGAGGCGCTCGGCAGGAACGTATTCCGGCTACGGCTCGTGAGCATGATGATCGGAGGAGGCCTCGGCGCGCTCAGCGGCGGGCTGCTCGTCGGCTCGGTGGCCGCGTGGTCACCGAACAGCTGGTCCTTCTTCGAGACCATCATCTATTTCGCTGTGATCACGCTTGGCGGAGTCGGCAACAGTTACGGCACGCTGCTCGGGGTCGCTGTCCTGCAGATCGGGATCATGGAGGGTGTCACCTACCTGCCTCAAATCGGCCCGCCGGGCTTCATGGACTACCTGCAGCAAGCAGTCATCGGGCTGGCGCTCATCGCCGTGCTCTGGCTGCGCCCGCAAGGCATCATCCCTGAGCGGCGGCCGATGCTTCTCGATACCGGCCGAACGGGGTTCCGGCTCATGAGGCGGCCCATGGCACTATCTCAAGCGGGCTCAGCTAGCCGGGATGGAGCCTCATGACGCCCGGCACACCGGCCACCATGCCTGCCGGCTCGTCCGCCAGCGCCGGGTCGTCCCCGCTGCTCGACCTGCGTCACATCTCACACTCATTCGGAGGCGTCCGGGCAGTCGACGACGCCTCGCTCCAGATTGCCGGGGGGCGCATCACCGGCCTGATCGGCCCCAATGGCGCCGGCAAATCGACTCTTCTCAACGTCATCGCCGGCTCGATCCAGGGCCGCTCGGGCGAGATCCTTTTCGACGGTCAGAACATCGTCACCTGGCCCGCTCATAAACGTGCGCTGGCCGGCATCGCCCGTACCTTTCAGCTCTCTTCGGAGTTCAAGCGGCTGACCGTCATTGAGAACATGCTGTGCGGCGTGCACCTGTCCCGTGGCGAGAGCCTGGGCGGTGCGCTGCTCGGCCCGAGGTGGTGGGGCAGGGCACAACGTGACGCCATCGACCGAGGCGTCGAGATCCTCACCCGTTTTGCTCTCGACAAGAAGGGCAATGAGCTGGCCGGCAGCCTGAGCGGAGGTGAGCGGCGGCTGGTCGAGATCGCGCGTGCATTCATGTCCCAGCCTCGGGTCTTGCTGCTTGACGAACCGCTTGCCGGCGTGCACCCTCGCAGCGTCGGCCGCATCATCGACGCCCTGCGATCACTGCGGGACTCGGGCGTGACCATGGTGATGTGCCTGCACGAGCCCGATGCGGTCAAGAGCGCCTGTGACAGCGTCGCCGTGATGGCGCAGGGTTCGGTGATTGCCGTCGGTTCCTTCGACGAGGTCCGGACGAACAACGCGGTGTTGGGAGCGTACCTTGGCGCCTGAACGCCAGAACCTGTCCGGGCCCGACCCCGGTGGCCCAGACGTGAGCTTGCCGCGACGCGGTGGCGGCCAGAGCGACGATCGCCCGGCCCCGCTGCTCGTCATCAGCGATCTCATCGCAGGCTACGGGTCGCCGGTCGTCCGCGGCGTCTCTCTGAACGTCGGCGAAGGCGAGGTGGTCGCGCTCGTCGGCCCCAACGGGTGCGGCAAGACCACGCTGCTGAAGGCCGTCCTCGGCTTGGTGACGGCCACCAGTGGCACGGTGACGATCGGCGGTTCGGACATCACCAATGCCCAAACGCATCGGCTCGCCGGTGGACGAATAGGCTACGTACCGCAGAACCGGGAGGTATTTGACGCCCTGACGGTCACCGAGAACCTACAGGTTGCTGGTAGCCGCCTGGACAAGCGTGCGCTTCGCGAAGCACTCGGCCGAACCTTCGGGAATTCACCGCACCTCGCTGCGCTGAGGGACCGCCGCGCCGGCGTGCTGAGCGGTGGAGAGCGCCGGATTCTCGCGATCGCTATGGTACAGCTCTTGCCGCGACGGTTGCTGATCCTCGACGAGCCCACCGCCGCGCTCGCACCAAGCCTGGCGATCGACTTCCTCGAGAGCCAGATTCCCGCCATCGCGGCCACCGGAACGTCGGTCTTCATCGTGGAGCAGCGTGTCCACGCCGCCTTCTCGGTGGCTGACTGGGCGTACTCGATGCTGGTGGGCGAGATCCACATGAGCGGCCGGCCCGAGCAACTCCTGCAGGAAGACGAGTTCGCTCAATCGCTAGTGGGCTGATCGAGGGCAGCAGAGGAGGCACGCAGCAATGACCGCGTCGTTTTGGAATACCCTCAGCCCAAGCGAGCCGGTACTGAGGCGGGTGGACGTGGCCGGAATCCCGACGCGCGTCCTGGAGGCAGGACCCCGCCCGCCGTCGGCCGGCGGCGAGACGATCATGCTCGTCCACGGTGCAAGCGGGCATCTGGAGTCGTTCGTCTACACGTTGCCCGTCCTTGCGCAAGCGCACCGCACGATAGCCTTCGACCTGCCGTTTCACGGCTACGCGGGATATGCGGAGCATCCGTACAGCGTCTTGGAGCATGCTCGGTACCTTGCCTCACTCGCCGAGGTC
Source organism: uncultured Actinomycetota bacterium (assembly GCA_963842355.1). Taxonomy (GTDB): domain Bacteria; phylum Actinomycetota; class Actinomycetes; order Streptosporangiales; family Streptosporangiaceae; genus JASHPR01. The sequence continues at coordinate 61,456 of CAWJGC010000004.1, forward strand.
CTCGGTGTCGGCCAGGTCTCCCTCGTCGGTCAGTCCCTCGGCGGGGCGATCGCGGCTCGCGCGACCGTGGAAGGTCTGCTCGACGTGCAGCGCCTCGTCCTCATCGGCTCTGCTGGAGTGGCAGATGGCACTCCCGACGAGCGGCAGACGATGCGCGCGGCGCTCACGGACCGGAGCTTGCCCGTGGTGCGGGCGAGACTCGAGCATGCGATGACCAGCCGCGGGCCGGACATGGACGAGCTGATCGAGTGCCGGTACCGCGCCTACCAGCTCGGGGACTGGCAACGGCGGCTCGATGCATTCACCTACCACGAGACCCCGGAAGGGCGGCGGCAGGCACTGCTGAGCACCGAGGAGTGGCGTGCCATCGCATGTCCGGTGCTGCTGATCTGGGGTGATAAGGACGCCGTGGTGCCGCTCGCAGCCGGCGAGGCACTGGCGAGCCTGATCCCCGACTCTCGTCTGGAGATCATCGGCGGGGCGGGGCACAACCCGCAGTTCGAACTGCCGGATCAGGTGAACCCCATGCTGGCGGACTTTCTTGGCCCGAACGCTCTCGCAGGGCGAGGCTGACCCGGCACATGCGTCGCCCCGAGAAGGATACGAGCACGTCCGCGGCGGATGGTGCACGCAGGTGCCGGCCCGGCGAGGTCGTGGCGGCCTCGAAGATCCTGAGCGGCGAAGGCTTGGTCGAGGCATTCGGTCACGTGAGCGCCCGGGAGTCGGACGCCGAGTTCATCATCACCCCGCGGAAGGGGCTGGCCTCGGTCACCGAGCACGAGCTACTCCAGGTCCGGATGGTTCCGGGTGCTGCGCTCGAGGTGGTGAGCGGGGATCCCCAGGCGCTGCCAGTCGAAGCCGTCATCCACGCCGCCGTGTACGCGACTCGCCCCGATGTACACGGCATCTGCCGCGACCACCCGGAAGCAACATCGGTGCTCGCAGTGGGCGGCGTGGCCATCCGTCCGGTGCACGCGCTCGGCGCCGCAGGCGGCGGCGCAACGCCCGTATGCGACACCCCGGCCCTAGTGAAAGACTGGAGCGCGGGACGGTCGCTTGCAGAGGCCCTCGGCACGGCGTCCGCTGTCGTGCTGCGCGGCAATGGCCGCGTGGTGGTCGGATCCTCCGTTCCCGAATCGTGCGCTCGCGCTGTTCTGCTTGAGGAGTCCGCCCGAATCCAGCTGGCCGCGTTGTGCGCCAGCCTCGCGCCAACCTACCTGACCGACTCGGAGATCGAGAACGCGGTCCGCGACATCGCGAGTCCGCTTCAGATCGTGCGGGCGTGGGAGCACTACTGCGCGAAGCACTGCGCAGATGGAAGGGCAAGCTGATCACCTGGCGGTTGGTGCGATCATCGCGATGAGCTGATGGGAGGAGCCGTGCTGAGAGTCGCGGTGCTCGTGAAGCAGGTGCCGGTTGGGCCCGAGCTGAGCCTCGGAGACGACGGTCGGCTGATGCGACAGGGCGTCGACCTCGAGATGAACGCCTACTGTCGGCGAGCCGTAGCGAAAGGCGTCGAGCTCGCGAGAGCGACCGGCGGCACATGCATCGTCTTCACGCTCGGGCCGCCGACGGCGGAGGACGTGCTGCGCGAGGCCGTGGCGTGGGGCGCGGATCGCGGGATTCTGCTGACCGACCCGGCCTTTGCCGGATCGGACACGCTCGCCACGTCTCGGGCGCTGGCCATGGCCATCGATAACGAGTCGCCTTTCGACCTCGTCCTGGCAGGGAGAAACTCCATCGACGCCGACACGGGCCAAGTCGGCCCTGGCGTGGCTGAGCTCCTCAACTGGCCGTTCATCGCCGGTGTCCGCGAATTGGTCATCGAAGGCCGGATCGCCACGGCTCGCTGCGAGTCCGACGACAGCTGGCGGATGGTCACGGTGCAGCTGCCCGCGGTCCTGTCCGTCGCTGAACGGCTGACGCATCCATGCAAGGCCCCGGCCGAGGAACGGGCAGCGGTGCCGCACGACCGAGTGCGTGCGGTCTCCGCCACCGAGCTTGGTCCCGGTCCCTGGGGAATCGGGGCGAGTCGCACCGTGGTCGAATCGGTGCGCCTTATTAAGGTGACCCGCCGCTGCGTGGTGCTCGAGGGACCGGTGGCGGGCCAGATAACCCAAGCGGTGGATGCCCTGCGCGCGTGGGGGGCCCTCGACGCGATCTCCCAGCGGCCGCCAGCGGTGACCGTCGTCGCGTCGGCCGATAGTGCTTCGCAGCCCGCCGGTGTCGCGGAGCCGACCATTCCCTCCGTTCCCGGCCACAGCGGACCGGCGGCACAGACGATCGTCGTCATCGCCCAACCTGAACGGGCAGGCCTGACCGAAGAGCTCCTTGCGGAGAGCCGACGGCTCGGTGACTGCGTCGGCGCAAGAGTTGTCGTGGCGGGACCACTGCTGCCGAGGGCCGACTGGCTCAGCGCCGCAGGAGCGGACGGCGCTGTCGACCTGCACGGTGCCGAAGTCGAGGAGGACGTCGCCGAGGGACTAACGACGTGGTGCCACCTGGTGCGGCCGTGGGCGGTGCTCGCCCCGGGGACATTGTGGGGCCGGGAAGTCGCCAGCCGCCTCGCCGTCCGGCTGGATGCCGGTCTCACGGGGGACGTGATCGGGCTCGAGGTCAGCGACGCGCGGCTCGTCTGTTACAAGCCGGCCTTCGGCGGCAAGGTCGTCGCGGCGATCATGGCAACGTCAGAAACGCAGCTAGCGACAGTCCGCCCTGGGGTGCTGCGGACCAACCGGGCGCGACGACCCCGGAGGCAGCTGCCTGTCGAGACGCTCTATGTATCGCCCAAGGGCAGGGTTGCTGTCCGGGCAGAGGAACGCTACGACGACATCCAGCCGTTTCTTACAGCATCGGCGCTCGTCGCCGTCGGCGCCGGCGTCGCTCCGGGAGACTACCCCCGGCTCGGACCGCTGCTCGCTGCGCTGAACGCCCAACTGGCCGCTACCCGACGCGTGACCGACCAGGGCTGGCTGCCCCGGACCCGGCAGGTCGGCGTCACCGGCCATAGCGTTGCCCCCGACCTGTACGTGGCCATCGGCCTGTCGGGAAAGGCCAATCACATGATCGGATCACGCAGCGCCGGTACCGTGGTCGCCGTCAACAATGACCCGACAGCGCCGGTATTCGGATGGTCCGATCTCGGCATCGTCGCCGATTGGCGTGACGCCGTCCCGCTTCTCGCCTCTGAGATCAACGACGTCTTGATCCGGACGGACGGCCGCGCGCAGGTTATTCTGAGGCGTGTCTGAGTTAATGAACCAGTCGCGGGCTGAAATACCCAGCCAGGGGCGCGGTCACTGGTTCTCCTCAGGTGTCGTGGTTCGACGGTATGCGATGCGGTTCTCGCGTGCGTGGGCCAGCCCGTCGCGGCGTTGCTGGCGGATGGCATCACCTCTGCCTTGGTGTTCGTCGTCGGGGGTGACGTAGGCGATCGAGGCGTGCAAGCGCACCCCGTTGTAGTCCGAGCGGACCCGGGTGGAGCTCGGCGTCGAGCTCGCCGGGGTCGCGGATCTTCTCCAGGTGCGGCCACTCGCCCTTGACGTGGCCGAACAGGCTCTCGATCCAGGCCTGGTCCTGGGGGGTGTGCGGGGGTGTGCGGGCGCCGAACTGCTGGGCGATCGCGACGCCGGCCAGGAACTCGCGGGTGGACACCGAGCGCATCTGCGGCCCGTTGTCGCTGATGGCCAGCAGCAGCGGGATCTGGCCGCTGCTTGCCAGGCCATGTACCTGGTCCCGCTCGCCGCTGGCGATCGCCTCGCGCAGCGCCTCGGTGGCCCGGTGGTCGGCCGCCTCGATCAGGTCCTCGGCGGCGAGGAAGGCGGCCTCGACCTGGGTGGAGGTCTCCGCCATCCAATGTGAATGGTGCGCCAACGCGCGATCAGCTGGCCGTACACCAACAGCGTTGCCGCCGCTTCACGCTGCCGAAACCAATCTGAGATGAAGCTAGCGTCAACCCCACCGCTTCGCTCAGCGTCCACCTATCAGTGGTATGTCCTTGTAGCAACTGATCAATCACTCTAAGTACGATGATTCGGACATCCGAACCACAGGCCAGGTGGGGGGCTTACGATGGGTTGGCCGAGTTTATTACGTATGCGCGCGATAGGGTCTGTTCTGCGCGTCAGACTTGCCCGCTGCGCAAAAATTGCTTGGGCGCGCCTCGCTAGGTGGTTCACGTATCTACAGGTGCCAGCATTTCTTCTGTCTGTGGCAGCCGCGCTTTTAGACACATCCGCCTGGCTGCCTGCGCATTGGGCGCTCGCCATCCGCATAAGCGGTACCATCGCCATCGCCTATTTTATCCGCGCGTACATGGCAAAGTGTTTTAAACGGCGTGTGCGCACCTCAATGCACGAGGCCAAGGATCGCGTGTTCCACCAGAATCCAAGGCAGCGGGCAGAGCAGTTGCAAGCGGAAATTGCCAGACCTCGGCTGATCAGCTTTGAACAGGCCGAAGTATTTACCCGGGCTATCGTTGAGGCAAGCAAGCTGCAGCAACGAATCGCCGAGCAGTATAAGCCGAATCAGCGAACCCTCCATCAGGAAGTGACCTTAGACATCCAGATTCCCGCTCGTACGATGGCACGGCTTCACCATCCTGGCGGAGAGCAACGTACACCACCCAGCCAGGCTGAATTGGAAGCAATGTTCTTCTATCCAGTAGTCGTTCCACCTAAAGGAGTACTCTACGACGATCTCCGTGTGGCGGATGCCCATGGCGGCACGCTGACCACGCTCTCCTACCGGGAATATGTCCACATAGCAGCCAGCGCACTGCACGTGCTGCTCGCGGTCGCCTTCGATGCTCCGCCAGACAATCTGCCGCGGCATGTGGTGGACAGCGAGATAGAGGCAATCTGGGGGATCATCCGCCGAGTCGACGGCCGTGACCTGCGCGCACAACAGGCAGCGAACGCGCCGCCGAAGCAGGAAGCTGGCAAGGCGGGTGCGAGCCAGCCCTCGACCACCTCTGCGCTGAGCCCTGGGGCAGAGCCTGCTGATGGCCGACACCTCGCACGGACGTTGGAAGAGCTGCATGCAAAGTCTGTTATGGAAGGGACAGAGAACGGTCCTGGCCGAAAGGAGACCCGGCAGGCAGCGATTCGGCTGGCTGCGCAGCTCGTGCAGGTACTCTCTTCGAACTACGCCATCGTCGTCGAGACCCCGGCGCCAGCCAGCGGACGGTTCGCGATCACGTACACTTGTAGGCTCATTCCCGAACTTGATCTCGCACCGAGGACGCAAGTGGGGTCGCAGTCTGGCGTTCGCCGGAAGTTCCGCACCTGGCAAGTACGGCTCAACATCCTGCTGGGAACCAGGCCTGTCGACGTCAAGCTTTCGCTCGACAATGCATGGACCTGCCAAAGCTACCATGTGCTCGTCCACTGCCCGGAAGGCTTGTATTTGGAGAAGCAAGAGCTGATCACGGCGCCGGGATACCTAGAACGGACAGCGAAAGGCGCGCCATCCCCGCCGCACTATCGCTTCCGGCGGCGCTTGGGCCAGTCGTATGCCCACTTCTATGGTCGCTTCCTTCCCGAACCAAACGCGACGGTGGTACGTGACCAGGAGGGGAGGATCGTCCGGGACGAGGCAGGTAATGTGGTGCGGAAACCCGGGAAGAAGCCAAAGCTCATACTTGGATTCGAAGAGGTGCCACCCGGGTCACTCTGCCGGGCTGCGCTCGCCGCGATTGCTGCCGCCGCCTTGATCTGGATCATCGGGTACGGGCTGGAACACGTGCGCGGCGGCGTGCTCGAAGGCACTGACGCGCCAGCGGTCCTCCTGGCTTTTCCCGGCGTGGCAGCCAGCTGGCTGGGCTTCGATAGCGCGACGCACCGCCTTTTCGAGGGCACGCTCACCGCCCGGCTTTCGCTGGCCTGCACGGCACTGGTCTCGTTGACAGCAACGGGTCTGTACTTGCTCCTCCACACGACAGCGACTACGTCACATCCAGGAGCACGCCACACGCACGGCAGCGCCGGGTTGAAGATCGCAATCCTCGGGATCGCCCAGTGGCCATGGATCGTACTCGTGGTGCTGGCGCTGTTCAACGCGACATACCTCTCCTTCCGGTGGCTTGGCAATTCCTGGCGGTTCCGCGTCCTTGCCGCGCGAGACGATCCGGCAGGCGTCGGCGCCGTGGTCGGTCGGCACGCGGACAGCGAGGATCAGGCAACCGAAGCCGGGCCAAGCCGTCGGGGACCGGCTGCGCCGCGGCTCGGTACACAGGCAGCGTCGACAGAGGTCTGACATGGCCGTGCGACATGTGTATTGTTATGATATTGTTATTCAAGTCTATGAGGAATTCGGAGACGATAAGAAAAGATTCGTTCGACCGTCGTTCGGCGATACGCCCTGGAGGAGTGTGGCAGCGGTTATGTGGTTATCTTGCTGTCAAGGGGGAGGCGGCAGAGATGCCTGATGTGCCACAGGAGCCTCGAGCAGGCTATTTTGTATCAAGCCATGCGCGACCAGCGTTTGTGACCGATCTGACGTCACAGCAAATCGATGATGTATTCGACTTGCTCTGCGAAGACGCGGCCAACTGGCCTCCGCAATCTTCCTATCCGGACACGAACGGACACCACGCCGAACGATCCACGAACACCCATTCGACCAATGGAAACGGTAGCGCTTCGAGTTAGGGCCCAAGGCATCACCCGCTTGATGACTATGGCACGCGCTCATGCCACTCGACTTTCGCACTTGGTCGAACGTGTGTTCGCTTGAGTCTGTGTCCGATTGGGGATCGGCTTACGGGCACGCATGGGTGCGCGGACTGGTCATGGCGGGGCAGTGAGCAGGGGCCAGGTGCCACCGGGGGTCGATCTTGGTACGGCTATGTGACTGCCCGGCACGTGTCGTCTTGTTGCTCGTCAATCCACAGCTGGCGCGCGGCGCGCATCGCTTCGTCGATCTGGTCCTGGCTGACGTGGAATGTGCTGCGCAGCTGCTGGGCGGGCCAGTCCAGCTCGTAGTCCAGGGGCGCGGCGTCCGCGTCCTGGCACGGGATCCAGAACCCCAGCCGGCGAGCCGGCCTCCGCTGCGGTGGGCCCAGGGAAACGCGTCGGCTAGCTCCGGGTCTGGCGGCTGTGCCGGGTGCTGTCCATCCCGGGGGTGGTAGCGCAGATGTGGCCCGCGGTGACCGGCGGGGTCGTAGTGGAACGCGTTGACCTGGTCTGTAACCTCACGTTGGGCCTGCCGCGTCCGCAGACTGCGGAATCGGGCGGTGACGTGGACCAGGATGCCGGCGGGGTAGACCCCGGCGTCCTCGAGGAGCACGTGCAGCGATTCGGACTCGTGCAACACCACCGGCCCGAGGAGGTGGCCGGGCAGCCAGGTCTCCTCGGGCGGGAGGCTGGTGAGCTGGTCGGCTGTCATGCTCCCAGCATCCCAGGGATCACCGCGGCCGAGGTGGGAGCAGGGGGGCTGACGGGCATGGCGGGACAATCGCGACACGCTGTGTGAGCTGTGGCAACGCCGATACTGGTCATCTGGCCGGGTGAGGAAGGAAGCATCGGCGGAGGTCGCGATAGAAGACGCCAAGCAGATCTTCGGCACCGGCCAGGCCCGCAACCGCACGGCAGCCGCCGTGCGCCGCACCGTGCCCTTCGAGCTGACCTGCCAGAACCTGGCGATGCTGTGGTACGCGACCGCCGGCCACCACCCCTCCGACGCAGACCTGAGGTGCCCGCGCCCCTGGTACCGCACCAAGTCCCAGCCATCCACCGCCGACATGATCGCCAAGCTCCGCCGCGTCCTACATCGCCGCGAAATTTCGGTCATCTCACCGTGACCAGCCGACACCCGAAGAAATCCAGGTCATCCGCCCTGGCCTGGGAGACCCCAGCGGCATAAGAACGAAAGTTGAGATGCCACGCCGCCGCCATCAGCGCTCTAAGGGCCGTTAGGCCTGAAGCCTACAGCGCAGCGGACTGGAGTCGGCGGTAACGGCGAAGCTGTCGTCCCTCCTAGCTGACTGCCACGCCGAACGCGAGAGCCGAAGCCCTCCTCGACACTCGCATATCACTACAGCGGGAGTTGGGATCGCTGGTCTCTGGCCGCTGTGAGGCCGGGGTGGCGGTGGCAGCCTGTTTCGCAGCGGCTCATGACCTGGCTGAGGCGGTGGATCACGCCGGGGGACCAGCGGTCGTGCCAGTCTGCGACGTCTCGTGGTGCTGGCCGTTTGGCCAGGTAGGCGAGGGACCAGTGCTGGTAGAGCCAGGCCAGTTCCCACCTGGTTTCGGGGTGGTTTGGCCAGCAGGGCCGGATCTGGTCGGCGAGGTAGTCGGGATACTGGGCGCGGAGCACGGTTTCGACCCAGTCGGATAGCTCGGCGAACTTCTCGTCGCGTTCTTGGTCGGTCATCGTGAGCCAGAACCAGGCGGCGGGGGAGGCGTCCTCTTCCTCGGCGAGGATGGCGAGTATCTGCTCGACCTGGCGCCGGAGTTCTGCGATGCCGTTCAGCACGGCGGCGTGTTCCTGCTGTGTGCTGGTGAGCGCGTCGGCCTGGGCGGTGAGCGACTTGAGGTCGCGGCGCAGCGTGTTGACGTGAGTGGCGAGGGCTGCGACGGCTGGTGATCTGTCGCCGCTGTGTGGCGGGTCGGTCACTTCCGGTCCTCGGAGTCGGCGGGCGGATCCCACGGTCGGCGGGGCCGGGGCGGCTGGTGGTCGTCCGGCGACGGTGCCGGGGGTGTGGCGTCGGGCGGGATCATCCAGCGTGGAACGGGGAACGGGCTGGGCGGGGTCGGCGGGGCCGTCGGCTCATCTGGTGTTGCTGGTTGCCGGTGGGGCTCGCCGGGATCCGATGAGGCGTGGCCGCCGGGCCCGGCATCCAGGTCACCTTCTATGTCGGGCCCTGGCCGTTGCGGCTGGGGCAGTGCCGTGGCGGCGGCTGGCAGCGATTCCGGCTGGGGAGGGCCGAACCTGCGGGCGCGGGCGTAGTCGTGCCGGCGCCAGGCCATGCGCAGCCGGACGACGACGGGGGACAGGTTGGTCCGCAGGATCAGCGCGTGCCATTCGGGCAGGGTGCGCAGCAGTTCGGGTGGTAGCACGCGGACGGGCTGGTAGGTGACGGTGTGGCCGCGCCGCCCGTCTTCGGCCCGGGTCCGGCTGTGGGTGCGCAGCGTGATCTCGCCGCACAGCTGGGACAGCCGGTCGAGGGTGTCGGGGTCGGCGACCCCGCCGAGGATCACCTTGATGCCGGCGGTGTCCCAGATCGCTCGTGCTCCGGCGCTGTCCCAGCGGGCTTCGAGCGGGGCCAGGCCGTGGCAGACGGCCACGATCAGGATGCCCTTGCCGGCGCTGTCGGCCATCCACAACGGCAGCGGCACGGGGCAGATCTGGGTCACCTCGTCCAATGCCATCAGCATCGGCGGGTCCAGCCTGCGGTGGGGCTGCAACGATCCGGTGAACGCGGCGCGGACGTGGACGTACTCGGCGAACGCGCGGAACAGCGGGGCGATGGGTGCCTCTTCCCGGCCGGACCCGATCATGTAGAGGGTGTTGCGCCCGGAGACGAAATCGGCGACGTCGAATCCCTCGCCGGGGCCGGGCGAGGTCGCCGCGGCGACGGCGGGGTCGGCGAGCCAGGCCAGCGACCGGGTCACGGTCATGCGGATCGAGTCGGCGGTCCGGCCGGGCCGGCGGATCTCCCGGATCGGGCCGAGCCAGCCGTCGGCCGCGGCGGGGTGGGCGGAGAGGATCTGCTCGGGCTCGGAGTCGTCGATGCCGTGGGCGCACTGGTAGACCTCGCTCATGGTGCGCCCGTCCAGGGCCGCGGCGTGCAGCAGGCTGGCGAGCACCGATGAGGCTTTCCCGATCCAGAAGGCCATGTCGTGCAGGCCCTTGGTCTCGGTCGCCGCGGTGAACGAGACGGCCCGCTGCAACGCGATCGCGGGCTGGTCGCAGTCCTGCAGCGGGTTCCACCGGAACGTGGACGGCAGGCCGCCGATGCCCTCGGGGTTGAACACGTGCAGCACACCGTGCTGGCCGCGCAGCAGCGCGGTGTTCTCGAATAGGTCGGTGCGGGTGGTGGTGGTCACGACCGCGCCGGGATGGTCGATGATCCGGTCAGCGAGCCAGCCGGACTTCCCGGTTCGGGGGGCGGCCAGGACCAGCGTCTGGTCTTCCATGCCGGCGATGACCCGCCGCCCGAAGTGCGCCCGCCCCAGCCGGACCGCATAGGGGGTCACGGGCAGGATCATCCGCGCCCAGCAGGGCAGGGACGGCCGGGAACGGCGGCCGATGCGGACCGCGCGCAGGCGTGACCAGCGCACCGCGAGTTCGAGGAGGTTCGCGTAACCGGGACCTGGCCGCAGGTACAGCCGGGTGCGCCAGCGGAGAACGCGGACGCGGTGATGGGCCGCGCGCGGGTTCCCGATGACAATCCGGATGGCCACGGCGAGGATCAGGAGCGCGGCCAGCGCGATGAGCAGCTCGGTCTGGCGGTGAACAGGCATCAGGCCACCGCCTCGGCGTTGGCTTCGGCTGCTGGCCGAGAGCCCGGAGTTCCGTCGGTTTGGGCGGCCAGGTACTTGGCGAGCTCGCGGCGTGCCGTGCCGGGGTGATATCCGATCCGCCCGGCGATCTCCCCGGCGAGCGCGGCCGCCTTCGCCCGGTCGCCATATCGCGGATCACCGGTCTCGCCGCACCGCTCGTAGAGGCGGATCAGCGCTTCGCGTTTCGTTTCGCCGGGGGCCAGCTCGACGTGGGGGAGTACATCCCGACCAGGCGGCTCGATTTCACCCGGGGGCTCGAGTGGCGTTGCCAGGTGGACCGGCTCCGCATGGTCCTCGTTCTGGCCTGGGCTGTTGTTCATGGCACGGACACCCGGCGCGACCGGCGCGACGGCCAGCACCCAGCGGCGGAATCCCGCGACCGTCCCGGGCACGTCGAAGACCAGCCGCAGTATCCAGAGCAGCAGGCCGCCGAGCGCCCGCCACGCGGAACTGTCGTCCGTCGCCTGGACGCTGGGATCGTTGGCCTGCACCCAGCGCCGGACCACGGCGATGAGCCGGTCAGAGGCGAGCGCGTACAGGGCGCTCGGCATGACCCAGACCGTGACCGAGCGCGGTGAGGTCAGGTCGGCGGCGAGCAGGTTCATGGTCAGCGAGCCGAGGGCGCACGTGACGTTCAGGACCCTCTCGACGCTCGCGCGCCTGCCGCGCCGCGCGAGCGAGAGCGCGAGCAGCGCGAAGATGACCGCGCCGGTGTCGAGCCCGAGCGCCTCCAGCATCGATGGCACGTGGGCGCGCTTGGCGTGGTCGACGAACGCGTACTGAGCCCGGAAGCTCACGTAACCCTGCGCCGCGGCGAGCAGGAGCAGCAGGCAGGACGCCACAGCCAGCAGGCCTGCGCCGTTGTTCCGGCCAGAACGCACCGCCGGGGCCGTCATCGGCTGGCCTCGGCTTCCGCTTCGAGCAGCGCGACGTAGTCGGCGATGGCGGCCGCGGGGATCAGCCGGGCATTGCCTTGCTTGACGCTGCGCAGGCGCCCGGTGCGGATCTGGTTGTAGATGACGCTGCGGCTCAGGCTGAGCAGACGCATCGCCTCAGGGATTCGGTAGAGAGCCCTGTCGCCGCGGTCGCCATGGCCGGCGTCGGGGCGCGGGGCGGGAACGGTAAAGGCCATGATGGGAGTACCTCCTGGTAGGGGGTGCGGCCTCGGCGGGTGTGCTTGGCGGCGTGTTCGCCGGGGCTGCTTTGATCGACTGAAGCGGCGTGAGTGCAGTGCTTGCCTCGTCGGCCGTCGCCTGTCAGGGCGGATCTCTGGCGCGGTGGTCGCTGTCGTGCATCGAGACGTCTTCTGAATTTCGGTCGCTGGCAGAGTTCGGCGGTCTCGTCCGCCGTGTGTGCTCGTCCGTGCTCATCGGTCGGGCCTTGCCGTCGGAGGTTGCTGGCCTCTCTGGTCGGCGTCGGTCCGGGCTGGCAGGTCATCGGCTTCGGTGACGTGCTGAGGGGTGCGGACGTGGAGGCCGACGACGCGGCGTGTTGCCTTTGCAGCGCGAGTCGCTGGCTCGTCCAGCAGGGACCTGTCGGACTCTTCGCGGGTAATGCCCGCTCGCAGCAGCAGGATGGCGCCAGCGATGACGCCGACGAGAAATGCGGCGGCCGCGATCCCGATGGTGATCATCCGTTTAACTCTCTTGCCGTAGCTGCGCGAGACCTGTCCGGAGCTGCTGACCCGGGCGCGTTAGCCGCCGGGTGAGACGTTGCGGGTATGCGGCCGAATGGCTGCTGCAGTTGGTCGCCCCCACTCACGCGAATGGCGCGATAACGTGAGTGCGCATCGAAGTTCTCGTCACTGATCGGACATCCATGGGCGCCGCGGGCAAGGACAGGCCATGAGGGAGCTGGCCGGGTCGCCTGGCGCTTCGGGTACGTGCTCACACCGGCAGGCTCTGGCACAGACGCCGGTGGACTACAGGGTGATCAGCGATCACGTCCCGTTCACTCCATTTCCACCGGCGGGGGGAGTGGCGGGGTGGAGTTACGACGTGGTGCGCAATTAGGGTCGGGGCGTCCTTGCTTGGGGTGGCTGTGTGATCGGTGAGTAGCGGCGGGTTACCGGGCGGCGGCGCGGTCGGATACTAGTGAGCCGATGGCCTGGATGGTCTCTGGCAGGTCGTCGCGCCTGCCGGTCCAGCGTTGCAGGGGCCGCCAGTTCTTGCTGTCGGCGATGGCGTGCTCGACGCAGATCCGTGTCGATGACTGGCGGTGGCGGGCCTGCTCCTAGGCTTGGATTACCTCCGGGGCCGCGTCTTTGGCTGGTTTCTTCGGCGGGACGCTGACCTGGCCGGGGTGGTCGCGGTGCATACCGCGGTAGCCGGCGTCCATCTCGGCCTGCACGTCGGGGAACTGGTCGAGCAGGTCGTCGATGCCGTCGGTGCGCAGCGCGGTCTGGTCGTGCTGGCGGCCGGGCCGGAACGCGGCGTCCAACAGGGTCCGGCCGCGGTCGTCGCAGATCTTGGTGAACTTGATGGTGTTCATCTTCTTCTTGCCGGACACGAACGCCCGCCGGCCGGGCCGGTGCGCCGGGGGGCGGCGAACCTGGATCTCGGTGCCGTCGATCCGCAGCGTGATCCCGCTGGCGGCGGCGTAGGCGAACACGTCAGCCAGCGTGGAAAGCCGCCGGCCCTGCGCGGTGGCATAGCCCCGCCCGGCCAGCAGCGGCCGGACCTCCCGCACCGCCCGGGTCACCGTGGAGCGGTGCACGTCATACATCTGCGCCAGCGCGGCGTGCGGGATCTGCAGCCGCAGCACCGCGAGGGTGACCAGCACCCGGTCGGTGAACACCAGCTCATGGCCGCGGCCGGCGCCCTCCGCGCGGCGGCGCTCGTGGCCGCGGCGGCGGCGAAGGTCAGACTCCCGCCGTGCCTGCCACGGGCCGGCCAGTTCGGCCACCACCTGGCCCAGGTGATGACGGGAGATCCCGATGAAGGCAGAATGGCTCAAGGCCGCACGAGCCCATGATCGCTTAGACACCGACTCATGATCTTGTGCGGCCGTTTGCTATCCAACGACCGACACGCCGCGATCATCATGCCCCGTCCATGATCACCCAATTACGCACCACGTCGTTAGAGCCCGAGGAGGCGCAGCAGAATCCTGCTGTCGCGGCCTTCATCGCCGAGCTGCGGCACTGGCGGGAGGTCGCTGGCTTCTCGCAGAAGGCATTAGCCAGGCTCGTCGGGTATACGCCGTCGTACGTCAGCAAGGTCGAGCGCGGATCTGTGCTCGCCAGTCGCGCGTTCGCGGAGTCGGCTGACCAGCATCTGCTCGCGGGGCGTGCGCTCATCCGGCGCTGGAAGGACATGCACGACGTCTTGGTCGAGCTGTCGGCGGGCAAAGCACGGCACGACGAGCCGCCGGCCGACGACCCGCAGTCGGCGCCTGGGCCCACTTGGTCGTCGAGCACGAACTCGCCGAGCTGACCTACCACGACGGGGTGTACCAGACCCGCGTCCGACGCCGGCTGCGGAACACGGGCACTCAGCCGGTGACGCAGTACCTGATCCGGATCGCGGTGGATCGCTATCCGGGTGACCCGGAGCGGTCGAACCAGCTCTACCGCAGGGATCCGCTGACCTGGGAAGAGATCGGGCTGTCCGCCATGTGCGGCGATGAGGTCATGACCTGGCGCGTCAAGCATGACCGCGATGCGTTCAAGGAGGTCTGGCTTCTCTTCGAGAACGCCGACGGCCGGTTCCCGCTGTATCCGGGCGAGTCGACCTGGATCAGCTACGTGTACACCGTCAGCGGGCGCAAGTGGGGGCCGTGGTGGCAGCGCGCCATCCGGCTGCCGACGCGCCGGCTGAGCATGATCTTGGTATTCCCGGCCCGGCTGCAGCCGACCGTGTGGGGAATCACGACGTCGATGACGGCCGAGGCGTCGCCGTTCCCGACGCCGATCGTGCGCCAGCAGACGGACGATCAGGTCATGTTCACCTGGTCCACGGACGAGCCGCCGCTGCACGCGCGGTACCGGGTCGAGTGGAAGTTCAAGGGGCTTGACGAAGGGGAGCTGGCCGCGATGGAAACGATGAGCCCTGCCGAGCAGATGTGTGCGTTGGGCATCGTGCAGGAAGGTGATTCGATCCTGACTGAGGTTGCGAGACGGTTCGACCTGCCTGCCGAGGCCGAGGACGCGCGGCGGGTGGTGTCGCAGCTTGTCGGCACGCTGGAGCGGGTCGGTCAGGTGCACAACTTCGCCAAGGGGCTGGGCCTGGCGGCGCCGCAGATTAACATCGGCCGCGCGGCGGCGGTGGTCAGGACGCCGGACGGTGAGACTGTGACGTTGCTCAATCCGCGGATCAGCGACGAGTCGGCGGATAGCGATGAGCAGTACGAGGGGTGCTTGAGCTTCTTCGAGGTGCGCGGCATGGTGCCCCGGCCGCTGGCCATCGAGGTCGAGCACCAGGATACCGACGGCACTGTCCGGATCACGACGTTCGAGCGCGGGATGGCCAGGATGGTCTGCCACGAGATAGACCATCTCTATGGCATGCTCTACCGGTCACGGATGAGGCCGGGTGTCGACCCGATCCCGGTGTCGACCTACCACGGCACCGGACAGCAGTGGACGTACAGGTGACACTGCGACGGCTGGCGCCGGGTCGATGCCCACATCCGCTCTAGCGAGCGTTGACTGAGCCCGGCACGCGTCGGTTGACACTCGTTGGTAAGATCGTACGTACGATCCTACTAAAGGGGGCGTGTGCGAGATTACCAGCGAAGTGTTTCAGGCAAGCGATCTGGCCGGTGCCAAGCGGCGGGAGTTTCTGGGGGCTGCCCGCGAGGGCGGCGCGCTCTTGCGCGATACCGATGGGTTCGCCCTGACAATGGTCCCGCTTGCTCAGCTCGAGGCGATTACCGAGGTGGCTCACACTGCTGTCGCCGCTTTGCTGGCTCTGGCGGCGCTCAGCCGCGGGTCTGCCCGACCAGCCGAGCTCGGACAGCTAGCCTGGCTGGCGGTCTTCGACGAGGAGGACCGGGCGGAGTTCTTCGGGGAGTTGCGGGACGCGCTATCGGTCGCCGAGGCTACCCGCGACGCGGCGCCGGTGGAGACTTGCTTGCGCGAATGGCGCACGACTGCCCGGGCGCTGGCAGACCCCCAGCGGCGGGCGGTTCTGACCGGACCCGGGGACGATGACTATGCCGAGGTCCCCTGGCCGGAAGAGTGATCCTGCCCTTGGTGCCTACCGTCCGCACCTGGCAGCCCGCCGGCCCGGCGGGCCGCCGGGGGAGAAGCCGTTGTTCCGAGTTCTGGTTCATCGCCAGTACCTCGGTATCTGGAACGACCTGCCCGGCCGCGTCGGCTTGGCCAACGCGCAGCAGTTCTGGGATCACGTGTCGATGACGCCGGGGCAGCCGCCGAAGGTCGGCACCTCCAGCGTGATGAAGGGCAAGCACGCCGCGCCGAAGTGGCCTGGCTACTCCAAGACCATCCACTACGAGATCACCGGTGCCGGACGAATTGACTACCAATTCAATCCATCGAGCACTGAAGGAGCGCGCGGCGATCCTCATGGCGTCGTCAAGATCTTGACGATTGACCTCGGCAGCCACTAACTGGCACCGTCAGGGCGTCCTGCCTGCCGACTTAACTGAGGTCGGCTGGTGGCCGCCGTGGGATTCATCCCGGCCATCGTGTCGGCCGCCCACCTCCAGGGCGTAGCCGCCTGGCATCGTCGAGCTTGTCCCACCACGCCCGCCCTCAAGATAGCCATGCTCTTGACCCCCCCTGGTATCCGGCTGGGGTACAGACCGAAGGCCCGCGGGTGCACGACTGAATCGTGAGGGTGCTTTGTTAGCGCAGGCTGCGCGGCTAACCTGAGTGATGATGGCACTCAGGTTAGGAGGCGGGCGTGGCTGACTTCTCCGGGCGTGACCTGGCGTGGCTGGAGCGCCGCCGCGCCGAGCTGTTCGGGCTGATCGCGCAGGTCGGGGACTTCCGGCGGGGCGCGCTGAACGCGGTGTGGCGCAAGTGCGGCAAGCCGAACTGCGCCTGCGCCCGGCCCGGGCACCGGGGGCACGGGCCGCAGTGGAACCTGACCCGCCGGGCCGGCGGCAAGACGGTGAACGTGCACCTGAAACCGGGGCCGGGGCTGGAGAAGGCGCAGCGGGAGGTCGCCGAGCACCAGCGGTTCGCCGACCTGGTGGAAGAGGTGAGCCAGGTGAGCGAGGCGATCTGCGCGGCCCGGCCGGTAACGGCGGGCGCCGGGTCCCTCCCGCCGGGAGGGCAAAGGGGGGGCTCGCGGCGCGGCTCGAGGAGATCGCCGCCGCAGAGGTAGGCAGGCTGGCCGGGATCGCCGCGGGCATGCTGGGCGCCGGCGCGGCGCTGGGGGTGCTGGAGCAGGCGATGCGCGCCGCGCTGGCCTCGGCCGGCGCCCGGCTGCTGGAGACGGTGCTGGCCGGGGAGGACGGGTACTGCGGCCCGCATGCCGGGTGCGGCTGCGGCGGGCAGGCCGGTTACGCGGGCCGGCGGGACAAGACGGTGATCACAGTGCTCGGCCCGGTGCGCATCACCCGCGCCTGGTATCACTGCGCGGAATGCCGCCACGGGTTCGCGCCCCGCGACCAGCAGCTCGGGGTGGGTGCCGCATCGCTGTCCCCGGGCCTGGCCGAGATGACCGCCCTGGCCGGCGCGGAAGTCTCCTTCGCCCGCGCCGCCGCCCTGCTGGCCGGCCTGGCCGGCGTCACCCTCAGCGCCCGGACGATCGAGCGGTCCGCCGAGGCCAGCGGCGCCGCCGCGCGGACGGCCGCCGGGGCCGAGGCCGCCGCCATCACCGCCCGCGTGATCGTGCCGCTGCCCCCGCCGGCGCCGGTCCCGGACATGCTCTACGTCGAGGTGGACGGGACCGGCGTGCCTGTGCGCGCCAGCGAGACCGCCGGCCGGGCGGGCAAGGGCGAGGACGGCCAGGCCGGCACCCGCGAGGTCAAGCTCGCCCGGCTGTTCACCGTGTCCCGCCTGGATGAGCACGGCAGGCCGGTCACCGACCCCGGCTCCTCCAGCTACGCCTTCACCTTCGACGGCAAGGACGCCCTCGCCGGGCTGGTGAAAGCCGAGTACCTGCGCCGCGGCGGCGAGCACCACCGCCAGGTCGTCGCCCTCGGCGACGGCGCCGCCTGGATCTGGAGCATGGCCGGGGACCTCTACCCCCACGCCACGCACATCGTGGACATCTACCACGCCCGCGAGCACCTGCACGACCTGGCAGGCCACCTGGCCTTCATCACTCCCGACCCGCCCGGCTGGCTAGCCGGCAGGCTCAGCGAGCTCGACGACGGCGACATCGAGGCCATCATCGGCGCCGCCCGCGCCTACCCGCTCGCAGGCATCAAAGCCGAAGAGCTGGACAAGAAGATCGGCTACTTCGAGCACAACATCCACCGGATGCGCTACGCCCACTTCAAAAAGCTCGGCATGTTCACCGGATCAGGCCACATCGAGGCCGCCTGCAAGCAGATCGTCGTCCAGCGCGCCAAGCAATCCGGCATGCACTGAGGTTTTCTCAGCAAGGGTGAACCCGGCAAACAGCGCGTAACGCCCATCGTGGAAGACACGCGGACATAAGCCGGCATCCCCGGGAAGGCGCGGAGCCCCCGGTAGAAGAGGTCTCGCTGAAGATCATCCGCTACCGGGAGAGGCTCCGCGTGGTCACCTATCGTGTCAGACGTGCGCCGTGAGGCGCCTTGTTGTATCCCCGGCGCAGCCGGGATGGATTCGGAAGGAGGTCCATGGGTCACCTGGCCTACCTCGAGGTGAAAGCTGAGGGGGAAAGTAGCATGCCGGGAAAGCGGTGGCCGTCTGGAGGCGTTCAGGGCGGGGTGCTGCAAGACCCGCGCGATATGGCCAAGGCTTGATTGCTTGAAACCCAATCCCCAGCGGTGTGAACGATCACCCGCCGGAATGACGCCTGAAACCGGCGGCATGTCCTGCCTGGCGATGAGTGTGGGCGCCGGGCACCTTCCGGGATGTGCAGCGCCGCGCGATGAGCGTGGTCAAGGGGGTGAGTGGGTGGCCTGTGTCGTGCTCGATACGTACAGCAGGGACGTACCGCGGGATCATCTAACGGGCGCGAGCCCCAAGGTGACGGAGCGCTCATAGTAGTCGCGGGAGTAACGACCCGCCGGGGAGCCTGGGAAAGCCAGGCACAGGGCGAAGGGGCGCAGGTGCTTCCGGCGAGAAGGGCAGGGAGGGATGCGTAATGCAGAATGCTGAAACTGTCCTTGACGTCATCCGGGAGCGCGGCAGGCGTGGCCTGCCGCTGGATCGGCTATACCGGCAACTGTTCAACAAGGAACTGTTCCTGCGGGCCTACGGGCGCATCTACTCCAACGACGGGGCGATGACGCCGGGGGTCACCGGGGAGACCGTGGACGGCATGTCCCTGGCCAAGATCGATGCGATCATCGGCGCGCTGCGCACGGAGTCGTACCGGTGGCAGCCGGCCAGGCGGGTGTACATCCCGAAGAAGAACTCTTCGAAGCTGCGCCCGTTAGGTATGCCTCCCTGGTCGGACAAACTCGTGGCGGAGGTGGTGCGCATGCTGCTTGATGCGTACTATGACGTGCGGTTTTCCGCCCACTCCCATGGGTTCCGCCCGGGCCTTGGCTGTCACACCGCGCTGGCGGAGGTGCAGCGGACCTGGAGCGGGACGCACTGGTTCATCGAGGGTGATATCGCCGATTGTTTCGGGAGCTTTGACCACTCCGTCATGCTCTCGGCGCTGGCGGAGCACATCCGCGATGGCCGGTTCCTGCAACTGATCGAGCGGATGCTCAAAGCCGGGTACCTGGAGGACTGGCGGTGGCACGCTACGCTCAGCGGCGCCCCGCAAGGCGGCATCGCGTCGCCTGTCATGTCTAACGCGGCCTTCCGCGCAGCGTCTTGGGCCTTCGACGGTAAGCGCCCCCGCTGCTCCCGAGACGCCCTGGACTGGCTCTGACGTGCACATTTGCCCCTGCCGGACGTGTGCGGGCCGCCATGGTTCAGGTACCGTATAGCTGTTCCTGTCGCGTGATCATAGTCCAGAGTCCTGGTGCCGCGCCGCTGCCCGGGCAGACGTCCCGATCAGATACCCGGCGCCTCATAGCGCCTAGCAGCATGAATGCACCTGGATCCGTGCGACACGCCGCACGGGGATCGTTTCGGGCTGCCGGACAGCAGAGATGGTAGACATGCGATATGGCAGCGGAACCAGCCCCGAGAGCGGGCTGGGAGTCGTTCGCCCGGCCGGCCGGCGTGAACCAGCGCCGGTATGAGGCGGTCCGCGCCTACGTGCTCGAGGGCGCGCCCCTGGCCGAGGCCGCCGCCCGGTTCGGGTACTCGCCGTCGGCGCTGGCCTCGCTGGTCCGCGACTTCCGCGCGGGGAAGCTGGCGCTGTTCGCCGAGCCGGGCAGGCCCGGCCGCAAGAGCGCGCCGAAGAAGAACGCTGCCCGCGGCCGGGTCATCGAGCTGCGCCGCCAGGGCCTGTCGGTCTATGAGATCTCCGCCCGGCTCGCGGCCGGGGGCATGCCGCTCAACCGCACCGGGGTCGGGCAGATCCTGGCCGAGGAGGGCTTCGGCCGGCTGCTGCGCCACCCCGAGCCTGAGGCCAGCATCAGCCCGGCCACGCCTGGGCGGGCCACGAACCTGCCCCCCGCCAGGGTCATCGACTTCGCCGCCTTCCCCGCCACCGCCAGCACCCGGCTCGCCGGGCTGCTGCTGGCCGTCCCCGACCTGGTCGCCCTCGACCTGCCCGCTCTGGCCCGCAAAGCCGGCTACCCGGGCACGAAAGTGATCCCCGCCGTCTCCTGGCTGCTGTCCCTGCTGGCCCTCAAGCTCACCGCCACCCGGCGCGTCAGCCACGTCGACGACCTGCTCGACGATCCCGCCAGCGCCCTGTTCGCCGGGCTGGCGATCCTGCCGAAGAAGTCCGCGCTCACCAGCTACTCCTACCGGCTGTCCCACGACCACCAGCACAGCTTCCTGGCCGCCCTCGACGCCAAGATGATCGCTGCCGGGCTCGCTGGCAGCGACGAGGGGATCTTCGACCTGGACTTCCACGCCGTCATGCACTGGGGGAACGACCCGGCGCTGGAGAAGCACTACGTGCCCACCCGGTCCCAGCGCGCCCGCTCAGTGCTGACGTTCTTCGCGCAGGACTCCGGAACCCACAACCTGGTCTACGCCAGCGCCGACATCTCCAAGGCCACCCAGAACCGGGAGGCCATCGCGTTCTGCGACCACTGGAAGGCCGTCAGCGGCCGCGACCCGAAGATGCTGGTCATGGACCAGAAGGTCACCACCCAGCAGGTCCTTGGCGAGCTCGACGCCCGCGGCGTCAAGTTCCTCACCCTGCGCATGCGCTCACCCGGCCTGGCCCGCCACATCAGCAGCCTGACCAGCAAGGACTACAAGACAATCACCCTGGACCGGCCCGGCCCGCACAACCGGCCCCGCGTGCACGAGGACAAGGCCGTCACGCTGACCAGCTACCCCAGCACCGCCCGCCAGCTCATCGTCACCGGGCTGGGCCGCGACGCCCCCACCGTGATCATCACCAACGAGCACCACGCCACCGTCAGGAACCTGATCACCCAGTACGCCCGGCGGATGACCATCGAGCAGCGGCTGGCCGAGATCATCAGAGCCTTCTGCGCCGACGCCCTGTCCTCCACCGTCAACCTCAACGTCGACCTCGACATCATGCTCTGCGTCCTGGCCCAGGCCCTGCTCGCCGCGTTCCGCGCCCGCCTCGGCGCCGGCTACGCCACCGCCACACCCGACACCCTCCAGCGGCGCTTCCTCGACAGTTCCGGAACAACCAGCCTCAGCGGCGACGCCATCACCGTCAGAATCGACCGCCGCGCCTACTCACCCGTACTGCGCCAGGCCAGCCTCCCGCCCGACACCACCGTGCCCTGGTGGCACGGCCGCCGCCTGCACTTCGAGTTCAGCTAGCCCAGGGCCGAAGAAGCTGCGTGGAAATCGGCGCTAACGTTTACCTGGACAGGCTCGACCGGTTCGTCGAGCAGGAGTTGATACCGGAATACACCCGAGGGGAGCGGAGGCGGCGCAACCGCGCGTACACGCGTGCGGGCCGCCAGATCGCGGCGGCGGAACGGGCCGGTGACCGGGAGGCGGCGCGTGCGCTGCGGCGCAGGCGCCGTGTCCTGCCGAGCGGCGAACCGCGCGACCCGGGATACCGGCGGCTGCGGTATGTGCGCTATGCCGACGATGTTCTGCTCGGGTTCGCAGGTCCACGAGCTGAAGCCGAGGAGATCAAGGAACGGCTCCGGCAGTTCCTGGATGAGGAACTCAAACTCGAATTGTCCGAATCCAAGACCTTGATCACCCATGCCGCCAGCCAGGCGGCCCGGTTCCTCGGCTACCAGATCAGGACCCAGTACGAGGACACGAAGATCACCGCAGGCCAGCGGTCGGTCAACGGCGTCGTCGGACTGTTCGTACCAGAAGACGCGATCCGGAAGCGGTGTGAAGGCTACATGCGCGCGGGTGAACCCGCGGCGCGCGCTGGCATGATGTTCGATACGGACTTCACGGTCATCGCGCAATACGGCGCCGAGTACCGGGGCTACGTCCAGTACTACCTGCCCGCCCAGGACGTCTACCGCCTGGGCGTGCTGCGCTGGGTCATGGAAACCTCCATGCTCAAAACGCTGGCCGCCAAGCACAAGTCCACCGTCACGGCGATGGCCCGCAAGTACAAAGCGGTCATCGACACCCCGTACGGCCTCCGGACATGCTTCCAGGTCAGCGTGCAGCGCGAGGGCAAGGACCCGCTGGTCGCACGCTTCGGCGGCATCCCGCTCAAACGCCAGACCACCGCCGTCATCAACGACCGGCGGCCGCCTCGCATGACCGGCAACGAGCTGATCAAGCGGATCCTCGCCGGGCAGTGCGAGAGGTGCCAGGCACAGACTGACCTGCACGTTCACCACGTGCGCAGGCTCGCCGACCTGGAAAAGCCGGGCCAGCCCGAACGGCCTGACTGGATCAGGCTGATGGCACAGCGCAAACGCAAGACCCTCGTGGTCTGCCGACAATGCCATCAGGACATCCACGCCGGACGGGCCATAGCCACCACCCGGAAGTAGGCACTGGAGAGCCGTGTGCGAGGAAACCCGCCAGCACGGTTCGGGAAGGGGCCGTCGGAAAAGGACCCGAACCACGGGCACCTCGTCGGCGGCCTACTTCACTCGACGTACCCAGGGAACTGATCTTGTTCGTTTCCCGCCTGCTGGCAGAGCGCCGCCACGAGATCGGCACGCGGAAGGGCACCCGCAAGCTGGGCTGCTACAGACAGGCGCTGTTCGCCCTGGCCTGGTTTCGGGACAAGGGGGATATCCCGCGGCTCGGCCGGGGCTTCGGGCTGCCGCAGTCCACCGCCTACCGCTACCTGGATGAGGTCATCGGCGTGCTGGCGGCCCGCGCGCCGGGCCTGCAGGAGGCCCTGGAGCGCGCCCTGGCCGAGGGCACGCCGTACCTGATCCTGGACGGCAAGGTCGTGGACACCGACCGGTGCCGGGAGAAAACCCTCAGCCGCAAGGGCAAGGTCATTGATTTGTGGTACGCGGGGAAGACCCATGATTTCGGCGGGAACATCCAGGCGCTGTTTTACCCGTCCGGGATCCCGCTGTGGGTCTCGGACGTGCTGCCGGGCAATGTCCATGACCTGGCCGCGGCCCGGGAGAATGTCCTGGGCCTGCTGCGGCCGTTCCTGGACGCCATGCCGGTGCTGGCCGATCCCGGCTACGAAGGCGCAGGTCACGGCGTCCACGTCCCGGTGAAGAAGCCAGCCGGGGTCAAAGAGCTGGACATCGATACCCGGGCCCGGAACGCGCTCTTGCGCTCGGCGCGCTGCCTGGGCGAGCGCGGCTTCGCGCTGTTGACCCAGAGGTGGAAAACGCTCCAGCATGTCACCGCCAGCCCGGGCAGAATCGGTCTCATCGCCCGGGCCGCGCTTGTCCTGGTGCTATTCGAGCACAAGATGATCACGTGAAAGTTGTTGAGAAAACGTCACTGGCGAAGGTCTCCTTTCAATTTGGCAGCATCCGCATCGAGATAGATGATGATGAGTCGATGCGCTCATTAGTTGCCATGCGCGCCGTGTTCAAAACGGGCTGACCGTGCTGCCGTGTACGCGGCCTGCAAGCGCGCCGTTGCATGGGCAAAGTGAGGGTAGAGCGGTTCGGCTGACTCAGGAACATCGTCGCCGAAACTCGGGCACCATCCAACTTGCCCGCAGACCTTCAAGACAACCAGACCGCAGTGCGGGCAGTCCGTCCACCAGAACGGCTGACTTCTCGGCGTACGTTCACTGGCCCGACCGCTTGGGTCGAGCACGAACGCGGTAGGGCCGAACCGGATCTCCCATCTGGCGGGTCCGGTCGGGCAGGGCGCCCAGCCCCATTCGTTCGACCAGAGCCATTCTTCTTCGTGGTCAAAGAACTCTTCCTCGGTCATCTCTGCCAAGTCTGCGGGCGCCGGGAGGGCAAGTTCCTCAAAGTAAACGTACACGGACAAGCCAGTACCCCTGGCAAGTTTCTGCGCTTTGAGCAGCTCCGCGGAAGAGGGGAATCTTCCTTTGACTTCGAACCACATTGCGTTTTGGGTTCCTGGGTACAACAAGAAATCGGGAAGATAACAGCCCGCATCGCCGAGATCATAACCTTCGTATTCGTAGTACCATCGGATCTTCAGGTGATCAAAGAAGACCGCCCAGCGGGCTTCGATCCTAGAACGAAAATGGCAACCCCTATAGCGAGTCTGGATTGGCGCGGTTGCCATTTACTGCCTTCTTCCTGCCGACGGCAAATGTAGTTTATAAGTCGCCGCTGTCGCCGACATCCCGGCCGAGCTTGCGATACGCGTCCAGCACGGCGGCGACTTGCTGGGTGAATGAGCCGATATCCTCTGTTGACTGCCGCAAGGTCGTAGCTACCGTCCCCAGCACTGCATCTGCCTGGCGTGATACCAGCCGCGCTCGCCGGATTGCCTCCTGCTCATCGTGAAAGCGCTGGCATCGCACAGCCAGGTCGCGCAGATGTTCCAAACGCTCCCGAGCGTCGGCGTCCTTGGCCCGATGCAAGGCATCAGGGCGCGCGATCTTGATGGCCAGCTCTGCCGCCGCAGGATCATCAGCGGGGACGCCGATAGTGGCCTGGCGTAGCTGCGTGAGCGTCTCCGCGAGCCGTCGGCGTTCAGGCAGCACTCCGGCCAGGTCCCACAATGCTCTTCGCAGTCGCGGTATCACCGGTCCTTCATGTACCGGTAGGTGCGACCACAACTCGATTACAGTCATCGCTGCTTTGTGAGCCTCGACTATCTGATGCCTGTCTAGCGGATCAGTGATCTTCCGCTGGTTCGCCTCTAGGAGCTTGAAGTCTCGCTCCCGCAGGTGCTCCTGCCAGGACAGTAGAACGAGGCATGCCGCGGCCCCGCCGACGAGACCTGCGAACAAGCCGACTGGGCCGGGCCGGAAGCCGAACAGGTGTCCCAGGCCGTCGGCGAGAGCAATGCTTGAGACCTGTGGATCGGCCGGGAAGGGCAGGACCTGAAGGAGGGTGTACCTTCCCGGTGACCGAGTCGTAAGAGATCTCAAGCAAAGGCCGGCGCTGCAACGCTGGCCGGGAAGGTACACCCGTGCTCACAGTAGTCCCTGACGTGCCTGCCGTGCCGCCGTCGGAGGGGCCGGCGTCGTCGCTGATTGATCAGATCGTGCGTGAGGGCGCGCGGCAGATGCTGGCGGCGGCGCTGCAGGCCGAGGTCGCCGCCTACATTGACCAGTTCGCCGGTCTGTGCGATGAGAACGGCCGCCGCCTGGTGGTACGCAACGGCACCGCGGAGCCGCGGACGGTGGTGACCAGCGCGGGTGCGGTGGAGGTGATGGCGCCCAGGGTGAACGACAAGCGCACCGACCCGGCGACGGGCGAGCGGATGCGGTTCAGCTCGGCGATCTTGCCGCCGTGGGCGCGCAAGACCCCGCAGGTCAGCGAGGTGCTGCCGCTGCTGTACCTGCACGGCCTGTCGTCGGGGGACTTCGTGCCCGCGCTGGGCCAGTTCCTCGGCTCGCATGCCGGGCTGTCGGCCTCCACGATCACGAAGCTGACCCAGACGTGGACGGCTGAGGCAGCGGTGTTCATGACCCGGGACCTGTCCGGCGTGGACTACGTGTACCTGTGGGTCGACGGGATCCACCTGGGCATCCGGCTGGGCGAGGGCAAGCTGTGCCTGCTGGTGATGATCGGCGTGCGCGCCGACGGCCGCAAGGAGCTGGTCGCTCTCGCCGACGGGTACCGCGAGTCCGCCGAGTCGTGGGCGGACCTGCTGCGCGACTGCGCCCGGCGGGGGATGCGCGCCCCGGTGCTGGCGGCCGGGGACGGGGCGCTGGGGTTCTGGAGCGCGGTGCGAGAGGTGTTCCCGCAGGCCAGGACCCAGCGCTGCTGGTTTCACAAGATCGCGAACGTGCTCGGCGCGCTGCCGAAGTCCGCGCACCCGGGCGCGAAGAAGGCCCTGGCCGAGATCTGGAACGCCGAGGACAAGGACCACGCCCGCACGGCCGTCAAGGCCTTCGCCGCCGCCTACGGCGCGAAGTTCCCCAAGGCCGCCGCCAAGATCACCGAGGATGAGGAGGAACTGCTGGCCTTCTACGACTACCCGGCCGAGCACTGGGTGCACCTGCGCACCACCAACCCGATCGAATCTACTTTCGCCACCGTCAGGCTGCGGACCAAGGTCACCAAGGGCCACGGGTCCAAGGCGGCCGCGCTGGCGATGGCGTTCAAGCTGATCGAGTCCGCCCAGCGCCGCTGGCGCATGGTCAACGCCCCGCACCTGGTCGCGCTCGTCCGGGCCGGCGCGGTCTTCGTCAACGGCAAGCTCGTCGAGCGGCCCGAAGACCAGGCCGCCGTACCTGACCCGTCACCGGACGCAACCCAGGACGTGGCCGCCGAAGCCGCCTAGAAGATCTTGATCCACAGGTCTTGACTATTACTCGTCGGCGATGAGCTGTACCAGTAGACCGAGGACGAGTGCCACCCCGCCGCCCGCCATGAGCGGCTCCTCCCACGCCCGCCAGGGTGAGACTCCTGGCGGGCGCTGGTTACTCTCAGGGGTCTCACCGTGAGCCCGTCGCGAGCGCCATTCGTTACGTGTCCGTATCTGCCGGACAAGCTGCGCGTTACGCACAACGGACTTCGGTAGTTCCGCAGTGATCACAAACGGCGCAGACCTATCCGAAACGTTAAGATCAACGCCGAGTACGTCAGCCATAAGCACATGGTGACATAGGACGCCGACAGTTCAGCGGCTTCGGCCTCTGTGTCGACACCGCCGTAACTCGTCAGTGGAAAGTGAATGACTCTTTGATCACGCCACGGCACTCGCCTAGCTCCAGTCACAGGGCGCACAGCGGGACGTTTGAGGTCTATCAAAGATCAGATCCTGCGTCTGCTGACGTCTACCGGCAAGCCGAGATCACCGGGTCTCCCGGGGGCGAATCCTTGCATACCTTGTCATAGTGTCCGTTTGCGTCATCAGAGACGTCGCCGGCTATCTGGCCCGCTGCAGCGTCGAAGACCTCAGCCTCATCGTCGGTGCTGCTCACCCGAAGAGTTCTCGCAGGACGGCAGCAGAGCGTTGCGGCAGTGGTTCGTCCGGATAGAACTCCGCGCAGATCTGCACGGCTTCGTCGGCTGATCCCACTCCGATGATGTCGGCAAGCACGCGGAGATCGTCGATGTCGCGTGTCCTGGCTGCGAGCGCCTTCATCGCGAAGATGTGAGCTGGCGATGCTGCTGACACGCGCAGCCCGGGATGGTCAAACACGCGGCGCTTGCCAGGGTCGTCCTTTCCGGAGATGTAGATGCTTGCCTGCTCGTTGAGCCACCAGTAGGGCAGCCCGAGGTCGTCCGCGACCTTCCGGGCCTCCTCGATCACCACCCCGTGAGGGACGAACGTTGCGTCGATGTCGCGGGTGACGCGGGTGGCGTCGTAGGCCAGGGCCATGGCGGCACCGCCGACCACGAACACGTCCGCGACGACACCCCTGCGGGCCAGGCGCTCACCCAGGGCGGTGAAAGCGCGTTCCATCTCGGTCCGGCCGAAAAGAACATCGTCCGCGTCGGTCACGCGGCGTCCAGGTCGCGGGCCGACAGGTAGACCCCATGCTTGCGGAACGCCGCTGGAGCCCAGACCAGTGCCTCGGCCCGCTGGACCTGCAGTTCTGCCGGAAACCACGGCCGCCGCAATACCCGGGACTCAGCCCACGGCGGGGGAGCGAGGTCAAGCAGGGCGGCAAGATGTTCAGCCAGCGCCGCCAGCAGCGCATCCCACCGCTCGTCGCCAACGGGCTCCGGCTCGTCGCGCAGCAGCGACGGCTGAGCCTCGGCTTGCTCCCACCGGTACTCTTCGAGGAATTCCCACACAAGCTTCCACCGCACCTTGGCGTCGGCTGTCCGCGCTAGGCGGCCGCCCAGTTCGGCCAGGGTCATGGGGTGATAGCCCGTCACGGTAAGCCCCTCACTGCATGCACGTGCTGTGCACGAGCATACGGCGCTGATCCGCCCCCACCCAGAACCACGGTGCTTGGCACGGCTGGGCTCCTATGCCAGACGCGATGGCGAGGACGAAGATTGTCCCACCGAGCCAATTGTGTTGCGTCTGCGCCAGGAAATGCTGTTCCAAGATCAAAATGAGTGGCAGATTGAGTGGCAAACCGTGCTCGCGAGGGCCTGTCGGGTGCTCGTGAGTGCTGGTGTGGGCTAGCGTTCTGCCTGGTCAATGGCCCCTACCTGCGGTAACTGAACACGACGGTGCTCAATGGTAAGGAGAAGGTCTACGGTTCGATTCCGTAAGGGGGCTCCGCAGGTCAGAGGCTATTTTTCGAAATTATTCTCTACTTGGTATGCCGGTTTTGCGAGACTCATGCACGCTACATGGGGGCCAAGCGGACCTCGGGCGGCCTGGTGTAAGGGGAGTGCGCAGCCGGTACCGGCTAGGCTTGCCGATCGTTGCTGTCCTGTCCGTCCAACCTGAGTCAGGCGTCGTGGAGCTGAGTCATTAGCTCGTTGGTCCCGTTGACCTGAGTTATCGGCGCAACATGTCATGGCGCGGACGCATCCTCGGCAAGGGCTGGGCCTGGCACGAGGACAGCGGCGGACGCAATCACCGTCGAGTACGCGGAAGCACCGCGTGACTCCGATCGGCAGGACGATCCGGTCCGGCAAACCGTCCCATCAACATGAACCACGCTGCTATATCGAGCGTCGATGACTCAGGTTGCTTGGGACAGGACAGTTGCGGGCAGCTGCGTTCGCCGCCAGGGCCCGGGGATCGCGCCTAGCCGTCTTGCTACGTGCGCAACGAGCAATGCTTGAGACCTGTGGATCGGCCGGGAAGGGCAGGACCTGAAGGAGGGTGTACCTTCCCGGTGACCGAGTCGTAAGAGATCTCAAGCAAAGGCCGGCGCTGCAACGCTGGCCGGGAAGGTACACCCGTGCTCACAGTAGTCCCTGACGTGCCTGCCGTGCCGCCGTCGGAGGGGCCGGCGTCGTCGCTGATTGATCAGATCGTGCGTGAGGGCGCGCGGCAGATGCTGGCGGCGGCGCTGCAGGCCGAGGTCGCCGCCTACATTGACCAGTTCGCCGGTCTGTGCGATGAGAACGGCCGCCGCCTGGTGGTACGCAACGGCACCGCGGAGCCGCGGACGGTGGTGACCAGCGCGGGTGCGGTGGAGGTGATGGCGCCCAGGGTGAACGACAAGCGCACCGACCCGGCGACGGGCGAGCGGATGCGGTTCAGCTCGGCGATCTTGCCGCCGTGGGCGCGCAAGACCCCGCAGGTCAGCGAGGTGCTGCCGCTGCTGTACCTGCACGGCCTGTCGTCGGGGGACTTCGTGCCCGCGCTGGGCCAGTTCCTCGGCTCGCATGCCGGGCTGTCGGCCTCCACGATCACGAAGCTGACCCAGACGTGGACGGCTGAGGCAGCGGTGTTCATGACCCGGGACCTGTCCGGCGTGGACTACGTGTACCTGTGGGTCGACGGGATCCACCTGGGCATCCGGCTGGGCGAGGGCAAGCTGTGCCTGCTGGTGATGATCGGCGTGCGCGCCGACGGCCGCAAGGAGCTGGTCGCTCTCGCCGACGGGTACCGCGAGTCCGCCGAGTCGTGGGCGGACCTGCTGCGCGACTGCGCCCGGCGGGGGATGCGCGCCCCGGTGCTGGCGGCCGGGGACGGGGCGCTGGGGTTCTGGAGCGCGGTGCGAGAGGTGTTCCCGCAGGCCAGGACCCAGCGCTGCTGGTTTCACAAGATCGCGAACGTGCTCGGCGCGCTGCCGAAGTCCGCGCACCCGGGCGCGAAGAAGGCCCTGGCCGAGATCTGGAACGCCGAGGACAAGGACCACGCCCGCACGGCCGTCAAGGCCTTCGCCGCCGCCTACGGCGCGAAGTTCCCCAAGGCCGCCGCCAAGATCACCGAGGATGAGGAGGAACTGCTGGCCTTCTACGACTACCCGGCCGAGCACTGGGTGCACCTGCGCACCACCAACCCGATCGAATCTACTTTCGCCACCGTCAGGCTGCGGACCAAGGTCACCAAGGGCCACGGGTCCAAGGCGGCCGCGCTGGCGATGGCGTTCAAGCTGATCGAGTCCGCCCAGCGCCGCTGGCGCATGGTCAACGCCCCGCACCTGGTCGCGCTCGTCCGGGCCGGCGCGGTCTTCGTCAACGGCAAGCTCGTCGAGCGGCCCGAAGACCAGGCCGCCGTACCTGACCCGTCACCGGACGCAACCCAGGACGTGGCCGCCGAAGCCGCCTAGAAGATCTTGATCCACAGGTCTTGACTATTACTCGTGCGCAACCACGGAGCTGGAAGTCATGGAGCCCGCGAGCGACCCGAACGATGCTGAATCGAAAATCGGTCCGTCAGTGGGCAGGCGGCAGCACCCGGCGGAGCGTCAGCGGAGCCGGGTGGGGTTAGCGGGTGGTGGAGTGTCTGGTGTCAGGCGGCGTCGTTGAGGGCGTGAAATGGTGGCTGCTGGCCATCCCGCAGTACATCATCATCGGCGTATTCACCGGCGGCGTACCGTGGTGGGCGTGGCGGGTCGGCTACTCCCACGGCGTGGGGTCCTGGTTCGACTACTCCCTCGGCGGCTCGGGCGCGTCCCTGGGGCTGATCGGTATCCTGGCCGTGATCGCCGCGGTGATCCTGCTGGTCACCGGCCGGTACCCGGAGCAGCTCTACGACGTCGTGCTCGGCCTGAACCGGTGGGTGCTGCGGGCGGTCGGCTACGCCGGGCTGATGACCGACCGCTACCCGCCATTCCGGCTCGACATGGGCGGCCCGGATCCGGGCACCCTGACCCTGCCGCCGACGGCAGGGCCGGGCCCTGGCTGAGACAGCGGGTGGGCCTCCGGAACCGCTCGAAGCCCTCGGCGGCAGATGCGGATCTTGTTCGATCGCTTCGTCTACCAGAGCCGAGCAGCGCGGGCCTCCCGGGGCCCGCGCCGGCCCGGGAGGCCTGGCTGATAGCGGCAACGGCCGGTAATGCATGAGATCATCCCGGACTATGCGCAAAGACCTGCGGGAATCCCCTGAGTACGCTGCGGTCGCCGAGCATCTCCGGCGGCTGCATGAGCCGGCTTTCGGCAGGCCGCACCATGTCACCGACCTTGTCACGACGACCGACGCCAGCCGCATCGTGGTGACCGGATCGGTCTATGACGAACTCGAAGGGCTGCCACGTACCGCCTTGTACGAGGTGCGGGACGGCGCGCTGCGCGCGCTGACCTCCGGTGGCGGGTCGGCCAAGGCCGCCCGGCTCGCGCCGGAGGGGTCATCCCTGGCCTTTCTGTCCGACCGGGCCAAGGCTGAGGTGTTCCAGCTCTACCTGCTGGCCGACGGGCAGCTCGGCGAGGCCCGGCCGGCGCCTGCTGTCCCCGGCACGGTCGAGTATCTCGCGTGGTCACCGGACGGCACCCGGATCCTGCTAGGGGTCGCCGGCCTCGGAGCGGAGATGGCCGACGCGCAGGGATCGGGACCGGCCGGCTCGGCCGAGTCCGGGCTGCCGTCGTGGTACCCGGAGGTCGAGGCCGGGACGCCAGAGGATGCCTGGCGCGGCCTGTGGCTTTTCACCCCGGCCTCCGGCGAGCTCGCCAGGGTCTCGCCCGACGGGCTGAACGTCTGGGAGGCGGCTTGGTCCGGCCCCGGGCATGTGCTGGCCATCACCAGCGAGCAGCCCGGCGAGGATGACTGGTACTGCGCGGTGCTCAGCCGGCTCGACATCTCGACGGGTGAGGTGACCGAACTGCTCCGCAGTGACGTCCAGCTCGGGCTGCCTGCCGGGACGTCCGACGGCAGGCGGGCCGCCGTGGTGGAGGCCGTGTGCAGCGACCGGTGGATCGTGGCCGGTGACCTGATCGTGCTGGACCTGGTGGCCGGCACCAGGTGCGCCGTAGACACCGCCGGGACAGATGTCACCGCAGTCCAGTGGATCGACGGAACGCGGCTCGGCTACATCGGCCAGCGCCATCTGGACAGCGTGGCCGGGATCGCCGACGCCGGGCAGGGACCCCTGCCGGAGACGATCGCCGCCAAGGAACTGGCCGCGTCCGCGCAGTCGTGGGCGAGCTGGTTCTACCCGGCCGGCGCCTTCACCTCCGACGGCCGGGTCGTCGTGGTCCGGGACGACTACGACATCCCGCAGCAGATCGCGATCGTTGGCACGGGCGCCGACCAGGTGCTGGCCTCCCTGGCGCATGCCGGCACCGACTACATCCGATCGGTCGCCGGCTCGGCGACGAATGTCAGCTGGAGCGCACCCGACGGGACAGCGATCGAAGGAGTCCTGTGCACGCCTCCCGGGGCCGGGCCGTTCCCGCTGGTCTTGCACGTCCATGGCGGGCCGATCGGGGCCTGCCAGCGGAGCTGGAGGATGCGTGACGACGCGGTACCCCTGCTGGTCTCCCGCGGATATGTCGTCCTGCTCCCGAACCCGCGCGGTAGCTCCGGGCGGGGCCAGGAGTTCGCCGCCGCGGTCGTCGGCGACATGGGCGGCGCGGACACCCATGACTACCTGTCCGGAATCGACGCAATGATCGAGCGCGGGATCGCCGATCCGGCGCGGATCGGCACGATGGGCGTCAGCTACGGCGGGTTCATGTCGGCTTGGCTGGTGACCCAGGACCAGAGGTTCAAGGCCGCCGTGGCCGGCTCGCCGGTGACCGAGTGGTACAGCTTCACGTTCACGACCAACATCCCCCGCTGGGGACTGTGGTTCCTGGACAACCCCGATCCCGAGGAAACCGGCAACCAGGTGCACACACGCAGCCCGGTTATGCACGCGAGCAAGGCCAGGACGCCAACCCTGCTCACGGCGGGCGCGAAGGACCGGTGCACGCCCGCCAGCCAGGCCAGGGAGTTCTACCAGGCACTGACCGGTCATGGCGTCGACTCAGAACTGGTGATCTACCCAGGGGAAGGACACGGCGTCCGCCGGTTCCCGGCCATCACTGACTACCTGACCCGGCTCGTGACCTGGTTCGAGAGGTACATGCCGGCGTGATCTCGTGCCACACGTGCGCCGGATGCCCGTTCGGGCGCGGCCCCGACGCCGACCCTGAGGACCTCATAACGGTCCAGGCGGTGCTGCGCGCCAGTTTGGTCACGCGGCGTGAGCCGCTCGGGCATGGGGCCGGCGTCAGCATGGCTATTGCGGCGCGACGAGGACATTGGTGTTGTGCGCTGTGACGATCTTCCAGTGCGAGCCGCGCCGCTCGATGACCAGAGTCATGAGAGCCTGGCGCACCTGGCCGGGGGCGCGGTCATCGCCGTGGAGCTCAGAGCGCACGTGGGCGATGATCACGTCAGAGCCCAGCGAGCGCGCGTCTTCTGGCCAGCTGGTCAGGGTCGAGTTCCGGAACGGCCCCGCGTGTGCGGCTGCATGGGTCCGCTCTATCTCGCCGCGGCCGTGCAGATAGGTGCCTGCCACGTTGACAAACGCAGCGTCGTCATGGAACAAGCCGGCGAACGCCTGCACGTCGTGCTGGTTCCACGCGGCGGCCAGGCCCGAGGTCAGCTCGGCGGCGACTTCGCGAGCGCTGTTCGACGCCATCCTCGAAAGTTACCGCCCGCGGTGGAAACGGCAGGCACTCCTGCGGGCGTGATTTCGGACCGCGGGCACGCAATATATGCCAATGCTGCTCCCATCTCGGCGGCATCGCCGCTCTCCCTCCGGCCGCCCCTCTCGGCCAGGGGGTCGGCGCGGATGATCAGCCGCGCCGAACGCCGATTACGTGCTTGTCAAGCGAGCCGGCTTACGACGGCGTGGCGCGCGCCGAACATCCGATCTCGGCCGCGCTGTATGCCGTGCAGTGAGTCATCCCGATGGCGATCCGCGTCGCCATCGACGCTGTGCCGTCTCGACTGACCTTGGACCCGGAACCGGTGAGTCCGCCCTGCTTGCTCGGCTTGTCGGCGCCGGCGGGTCCGAGGAACCCGGCGATCTCCTGCGGGTGAGGTCGAAAGTCACGTCCTGGCAGGCGCCCGGCCCCGAAGGCCGGACGCTGCATTGGCGCCGAGCAGGTCAAGCCTTGGGAGGGCGGTGACAGCGACGCGCTGGTGGTGCGAGCCCAGGAATGTGACTCCAACGCCTTTCGATTGCTGGTTCAGGGCCACGGGGCGGAGTTGCACGCGCACAGCTGCCTGATGATGGCTAGCTTGGGAGATCCGCGTGAGATACGCGTTGTGGGTGGGCTGCTGTCCCAGGTTCTGGACAACGATCACCGCAGTGTGGCGGCCGTGGCGGCTGCACGCCGCGCATGCTACCCGGGAGCACGCGCGGCGATTTCGATCATCCGGTTATGCCGATCGGGCCGGCCACCAGACGTGCTTTCCGATCGCGAGCAGGCTGGCGGGAACGAGCACGGTGCGGACGAGCAGGGTGTCGAGCAGGACGCCGACCGCGACCGCGATCCCGACCTCGGTGACCGGGACGTAGGGGAGCCGGGCGAGGTCGCCGAAGGTACCGGCCATGACCAGGCCGGCGGCGGTGATGACGCCTCCGGTCATGGCGAGCCCGCGCAGGGTCCCTTGCCGGATGCCGGCCTGCCGGGATTCCTCCCGGATGCGCGCGGTGAGGAAGATGTTGTAGTCCACCCCGAGCGCGACCAGGAAGATGAAGACGTACAGCGGGATCTGGGCTTCGATGCCGGAGAACCCGAGTCCGCGCCACAGCAGGCTGGACAGCCCGAACGAGGCCGCGAAACTGATCGCGGTCGTGGCGACAAGCAGCAGAGGCGCCACTACCGCCTGCAGCAGCAGCGCGACGACGATGAAGATCACGACGAGAACCAGCGGTATGAGCACCAGCGCGTCGTGGCGGGACGACTGAATGATGTCGTACTGGATGGCCTGATCCCCGCCGACGAGAGCACCATGCGCGTCGCGGCCGAGATGATCGCGGAGGCTCGCGACCGCGGCGTAGGCGCCGGCGCTATAGGCCGGGGCGGACACGGTGACCGAGTAGTAGTCGTAGGTGCCGACCGGAGGGCCGGCCGTCACCGCGGAGACGCCTGGCGTTGCGCGCGCCGCGGCTGCGGCGGCCCCGGCTTCGCCCGGCGGGGTGAGCAGGTCAAGCGCGGAGGTGTCCTGCGCGCGGAAGTGCTCGGTGAGCAGAGGTGTGCCGGTGACGCTGCCGGGATGGCCCTTCACGGTGGCCACCGGGTTGTTGTCGATGTGCAGGGTGGCGAGCCCGGCGCACGCCGCGCCGAGCACTAGCAGGGTAGCGACCACGACTGGCACGGGATGGCGGGCCACTCTGGCTCCGATGCCGGACCAGACCCTGGACTCCTCGCGGCCGGCCTGGCCCTGCCGCGGAACGCGCGGCCAGAACAGCGGCCGGCCGCCGATCAGCAGCAGCGCAGGCAGGAAGGTGGTCTGGACGAGCAGGGCCGTGACAATGCCGACGGCACCGACCGGGCCAAGCCCGTGCAGCGCTTCTGACTGCGCCGCCAGCAGGCAGAGCATCGCGCACACAACTGTCCCGGCCGAGGCCAGCAGCGTCGGCAGCGTGCGCCGCAATGCCGCCACCATCGCGTCCTCCGTGGCGGCGTGGTGGCGCAGTTCCTCGCGGTAGCGGTGAATGAGCAGCAGGGCGTAGTCGGTGGCCGCGCCCAGCACCAGCACGGTCAGGATGTCGACCGACAGGCTGCTGACCGTGACCCCGGCATTGGCCAGGCCGTGGGCGGCGGCCTTGCCGACGTCGAGGGCCATGATCGCGCCGAGCAGCGGCGGCAGCCACAGCAGCGGGCTGCGGTAGGCGATCAGCAGGATGATCGCGATGATGCCGATCGCGGTGATAAGCAGCGTGTTCTCGGCGGTGCTACTGATGTTGGTGTCTGCGTTCACCGCCGCCGGACCGGCCACGGCGACCTGGAGGCCGTCGCCGGCCCGGCTCACCGTCCCGGCGGCCGCCTGCCGGATGGCCTGCACCGCGGTGACGTCAGCGCTCTGCGCGCTGTCGGTCGGCGCGGTTATCCCGGCTGAGAACTCCACCGCCTCACCGTCGGCTGACCGCTGCTCGGGGCCGGGCGCGCCGAGGCCGTCGACGTGGCTGACCAGGCGGGCCACTGCGCTGCGCGCCGACGCCGCCGCGGCCAGGTCCGCCCCGGTCAGGCCGTTGCTGCGGGCGAGCACGACGGTCGCCGCGTCGGTCTCGGGCTGGCCACGCTCGGCGGCTTGCTCAAGCAGCAGCACTCGGGTTGAGGGCGCCGAGGATGGCAGGTTTGCGGCGGCCGTGTTGTTGGCCACGCTCCCCAGGTTGTGCGCCAGCGGGTACAGCACCACAGCGGCCAGCAGCCAGGCCACGAGCAACGGCCAGCGCAGCCAACGCAGCGTCTTGGCGAGTCGGCCGGCCGGGACCGGCCGTTTGTGCTCGCGGATCTCTGAGACGTGTGACATCTGGTACTCCCTTTCCGGTCGATTCACGTCTTAGAGCCTCCGGGGCGGGCGGCCGCGCACGCGCCGGCGGCGGGCCATTAGGGCCCTCAAGATCACGTCAGACAAGTCCGGATCCTCATCCATCAGCTGCCGGAAAGAGACAGGTGAGATCCGGTGGGCTTGTCCTGGCTTGGAGACCCGGGCGCTCAGATAGGTTGCCTGCCCGGTGAGCAGGCCCAGCTCTCCGGCGAACTGGCCCGTGCTGAAACGGGCGACGACGGCCTCGGCCGCCCGCGCGGTTGCGGCCCGGACGATCTCTGCCTCTCCGGAATCAACCAGGATCAGGTCATGGGTAGCCTCGCCGGCACCGAACAGCAGCGCGCCCGATTCCACCTCCTGCGCAGATCCGTAGGCTTGCAGCCGCGCCCACTGCTCGTCGCTGAGCGCCGGGAACGCCTCATCGCCGTAGTAGGTCATCAGTTATCGCGTCTTCCGTGCGGCAGTTATCGCGTCTTCCGTGCGGCGCGTGCGGCTGCGCAAGAACTTTAAACGCGTAGAAATGGGCCGTCAACAGCAACGGCACGTACACCGTCGGAATGATGTATGTAAGGCCGAAGCTGCCCGGATCCTTGATAAGGAAGGGGGCGGTAGCAAAGGCAAAGAGCAAGTCGGCAGCGCCGACGACGTTGAATATCCACACCGGCAGCAAGCGCGGCCTTTCGGCGCGTGAACGCTGCAAGCCGATGAACGCGATATATGCAAGGACGAGGGCGATCAAATCGCCAAACGCGGCGGGGTTGGCGAATGCGGCAGGCAGCTTCCGCGTCACGAGGCCGACAATCAGGAACGTCGTGCCAAAATAGCGGAAGAAGCTGATGGCCGTCAGTGATTTGAGCTGCTGAATTTTTGGCTGGCTTCTCATTTTAGGCCAGATGATTGTGGCGAAGATTGTGAACCAGGCGATAAGCCCGAGGGCCACGCTCATGCCGAAATAAACGATTGTATTCATCCTGTTGTTCTCCTTGCCTTTCTCATGTGCCAGGCCCCTTTGAGCCCCGCGCTGTTATCCAGCGCCGGCTGCTGTCAGGCTGCGACCGGGCCGATTTCGACTCCTGCCATTTCGGCGTAGATGAGGAAGCGGAACGGATCTTGCAGCTGGTGCCGCTCCATCAGCCGGTAAAGGGCCCGCTGACGCAGGTCCGCTAGCTCGCGGGACTCCGGATGCCTGGCCAGCCCGGCAGTAATGATCTCCAGGGCGAGCGCGCCGTCGCGCTGGGCTAGCAGGGTCCGTGCGGCCGAGGCGAACAGCTCGGGCCTGCCGCCGGCCAGCAGGTCGAGCGCCGCTGCCCGGTCGGCCGCGTCGACGGGCTCCAGTCCCTGCCCGTCCGGCTGCCAGTAGCCGGAGTGCTGGTGGTAGAGCCGCTGCACGAAGTGGTCGCGGATGATCAGGTACGGGCCGACGGCCGCAGGGTGCTCGCGCAGCACTTCCGGCAGAACGCTGGCCTTCAGCAGCCCGGTCAGGGTCAGCCCGCGGCCGATGCCGGCCAGCGACCGGTCCCGCAGCTCGGTGAGCGCGGCGCGCAGGCCGGGGACGGCGTCAGCGGTGAACAGCTCGGTCAGCGTGGTGTGGCCGTGCACCAGCATGCGGGGGCTGATCTCGGCGATGAGCGCGAGCGTGTCGAGCATTCCGTCTGGTGATCCCTCGGCGAAGAAGGGCGCGCCGAGGTAGGGCATCATCACGTCGCCGGTGAACAGGACGCCGCTGGCGGGCAGGTAGACCATGAGGGCGTCGCTGGTCTCGCCGCCGGTCGTCGGGTACAAGACGAAGTCCGTCCCGCCGATCGATACCGGGGTGGTCGCGGAGATCAGCCGGCCAGCCGCTGTCTCCGCAGGCCTGACAGCAGCATCGGTGCTGCCGAACCCGGTGCCGCTTCCGGTGAAGTAGCGGAACGGGAACACGTTCGCGTGCTGCCGCTGCAGCTCGGACGGGAACCCGGCCTGTGCGATCAGCTGTGTGCCTTCGCCGGCGAGTGCGCCGATGCCGCCCGCATGGTCGAAGTGCGCGTGCGTCAGGATCACGTGGCCGACGTCGTCAGGGTGCAGGCCGGCGTCGGCCAGGGCGGCTCTGACGCGGTGCTCGGCCGTCCCGGCGTCGATCGCGACGACACCGCTGTCGGTGCTGACAAAGGCGAAGTCGGCGAAGTCGTAGCCCTGCGCCACCCGGACGCCGGGCGCCACCTCGACGATCCTCGGATAGCCGAAATGGTAGCCGTCGGCCGCGTTCGCCCAGCCGCCGCCGAACTGAAGCCTCGCCTCAGCCGGAGCCGACGACAGGCCCGAATCTGCGGCGGCCTTGGCTGCCAGTTCATCCTGGCCCAGTGGCGGCATATGCCGCGGCCAGGCCGTGGTAGACCGCGCGGATCATGTTGCTCGGGAACTGGTCGCGGACGGCGAGTATGAACTCCAGGTCGGCGACGGCCTGCCCGGCATGGCCTGCCTCAGCCGGTAGCGGCGCGAGCGCGAGGCCGCGATAGTACTGCGCCGGTCCGAGATCCCTGCTGGCGGCGTCGTCCAGCCTGGCCACGCCAGCCGGGATGTCCTCGCCAGCGCGGACACCGAAGTACCCGGCCAGGGCCAGCGGCAGCACCTGGTCCGGCTGGCTGGCGGCGAGTGCCTCGAAGTAGCTCAGCCCGTCGTGGTCTGCCCCGGTCGCGGCGAGCACGGTCGCGAGCGTGACGAGCGTGGCCCGGTCAGCGCCCGGCCAGCTGGCGGCCACCTTGAGCGCCTCGATGTTCTGGTCCTTGATGATCTGCTGTGACATTGCCTGCTTCTTCCTGTGTTAGCCGGCGGCAGCGGCTACGCTGCGGCTCGTCCGCTGAGCGAATGGTGTCCTGCTGGCCAGATGGTCCAGCCTTGCGCCCTGAGCGCGGGGCT
The DNA here is from genome assembly GCA_963842355.1 of uncultured Actinomycetota bacterium. Taxonomy (GTDB): domain Bacteria; phylum Actinomycetota; class Actinomycetes; order Streptosporangiales; family Streptosporangiaceae; genus JASHPR01. The sequence goes on from CAWJGC010000004.1 coordinate 100,840, forward strand.
GAGCTGAGCGGTGCAGTGCTGGCACAGGTACAGCTGGCCGCCGCGGACTGCGCGGTAAACCGCGCGGACCGCGGGTCCGCACCGATCGCATGTCTCGTTCATGACGTGTCTCCTTCGCGAGCTGGCAGAGCCGTTTGGGGCCCGGTCAGCGCTAGGCCGCGAGCTGGCGCGCCCAGCGCATCCGCTCGGCCGCCGCATCGGGGTGATCACCGAACTCCTGCGCCATCGCCTCGGCGCAGCCTCGCGCGCCGTACCGCTGCCTGGCGAAGCCGATTGCCTGGGCGATCACGTCGGCTGTCGGGGTGTCTGATGGTTGCAGCGCGGAGGCGAACAGCGCCTCACACCGCGCCTCACTCCCAGCCGGCTGTGTCAGCACGAGCCGTGTCCTGGCATCCATGTCGCATCGTCTCCTCTGTGGTTCGTGGCCGGCCGCCGCGGCGGAACTGGCCGGGTACGAGACCGGGGCTGTGATCCGGCAGGTTGGCTGGCGAGATCGGCAGGCCTGCGCAGGCGCCTGTGGCCGCGAAGACCCGGTTGCGCTCCAGGAGCGGATCGAGGTTGCCATCTGCGACCTCCAGTTGTCGTGTGGGTACGTACTGCGGCTGCTGATTGCGGGCGTGCCGTCGGTGCTGCCGGAGGCATGTCCGTTGCTGGTCATCGCGGTGCTCCGTTGCTTGGGCCGGGGTTAGCGGATCACTGAGACGGGGTGCACCTGGGTCTGGGTTTCGTGCGCGCCTGCGGCTGTTTCGGCTTCATCACCCGCCGAGCTTGCGGGCTGGGCGGGCAGGAACAGGACGGCCAGCACGGCCCCTGCGGCGGCGACGGCGCCGGCGACGAGGCAGCCGATGGTGAGGCCGCGCAGGAATGCGTCGGTGGAGGCGTGCTGCAGTGCCTGTCCGAGGACCGGGTGGCCGAGGGCCGCGATCTTGCCGGCGGCCACGTACGCGGCGCCGACGGACTGGTGGGCGATCGCCGCGACCGGGCCGGGCACGCCGGCGGGCAGGGTGGCGGTGAGCCGCGATCCGTAGACGGATGCGTACACGCTGCCGATCACGGCCACGCCGAGCGTGCCGCCGATGAGCCTGGTGGAGTCGTTCACGGCCGAGCCGACGCCGGCCTTGCGCCGCGAGATGGCGCCCATGATGGATTCGGTGGCGGGCGCCGAGCTCAGGCCCATGCCGAGCCCGTACAGCACCATCTGGGCCGCGATGATGTCGTAGCTGATCGTCGCGCTGGTGGTCGCCGCTACCCAGCCGTAGAACGCGGCCATCGCGACCAGCCCGATGGTGACGATGAGCTTGGTCCCGGCCCGCACGGCGAGCTGAGTCCCGGCGACCGATCCGGCGCCTACCGACAACGCCACCGGCAGCAGGCGCACCCCGGTCGACAGCGGGCCGTAGCCGCGGACGAACTGGAAGTACTGGGTCATCAGGAAGATGAAGCCCAACAGGGTAAAGAACGACACCGTCACTGCGCCGCTGGCCGCGCTGAACCGCATGTTGCGGAACAGCCGCACATCGAGCATCGGGTGCGCGGCACGCCGCTCAGCCGCGATGAACGCCGCAAGCAGAACCGCCGAGGCGGCAAAGCCGGCAAGGCTGCGCCCGGCTTCCCACCCGTAGGCCGGCGCCTCGATGATGGTGAAGACCAGCAGGGCCATGGCTGCGGCGGACAGCACCAGGCCGGGGATGTCCAAAGCTGCCGCGTCCGGGTCCTTCGACGCGGGCACGACCAGCGCCACCAAGATCGCGGTCACGGCTGCTACCGGCGCCATGGCGATGAAGATGCTGGCCCAGCTGAAGTGCTCCAGCAGCCAGCCCCCCACGATCGGCCCCGTCGCGATGGCCACGCCCGCGATCGCGCCCCACAAGCCGATGGCGCGGGCCCGTTCCCTTCGCTCGGTGAAGACGTTGGAGATCAGCGCCAGCGTCGCCGGGAATGTCATGGCGGCGCCCAGCCCCATCACCGACCGAGCCGCGATGAGCTGCGCCGGGCTGGACGTGAAGCCACCAGCGAGGCTGGCGGCGCCGAACACGGTCAGTCCGGCCAGCAGCATGCGCTTGCGGCCGAACCGGTCGGACAGGCTGCCGAAAGTGAGCAGCAGCGCGGCGAAGACCAGATTGTAGGCGTCGACGACCCACTGCAGCTGAGTGGTGGTGGCATGCAGTTCGCGCACTAGGGCGGGAAGCGCCACGTTCACCAGGGTCGTGTCCAGGTTGACGAGGAACGCTGCCAGCAGCAGCGCGACGAGGATCATGGGCTTGGATCGCATGGCTGATGGTGTCCTCTCAGCCTGTCGGTATTCCTGCGGATGACCTGGCGATCCCGCACGTGCAGAAGGTTGCCGTACTGCCCGGCGCAAGTTCCTCTCGCGCTGGCGGGCGATCTCTTGCTGCAAGGCTGACACCGTGCCCGCAGCCGAAAAAGAGGCAGCTCGCGAACGCACTCTTCGGCCAGGCCGAACAATCTTGCGGCCAGGCAAACTTCATCCGATCGGCCGCCAGCCTGCCGGGGTACCGTCAGGATGTGGAGCTGCGTCAGCTCGAAGCATTCGTGGCAGTGGCCACCGAACTGCATTTCGGGCGGGCCGCCGAGCGGCTGCACATCGCCGCGCCGACGCTCAGCGAACTGATCCGCCGCCTCGAACGCGAACTCGGCACACCGCTATTCACCCGCACCACCCGCCAGGTCGCCATCACCAGCGCCGGCACCGAACTGCTCACCCGCGCGACGGTCATCCTCGACGAGATCGCCGCCGCCAAGGCCACCATGCGCCGCGTCGCCGGCGGCGAGGCAGGCACCGTGCGGCTGGGCATCACCCCGCCCGCCGCCCCCGTGCTCGCCCCGCACCTGATCAGCCTGTTCACCGCCCAAGCACCACAGGTAACTGTCGAACTGCAGCGGATGTGGCTGCCCAACCTCCTCGACGCTGTCGTTACCGGCGACATCGACGTGGCCCTCACCTGCGGCCGGGTCCCCGAACCGGCCAGGGTCGCCACCGAGATGTTCTGCGCCGAACCGCTGTTAGTCGGCCTGCGCCCAGACCATCGCCTGGCCAGCCACGACACGATCGCGCTGTCCGAACTCGCCCACGACGTGCTGGGCGCCGCCCCCGAGGCGCTGTTCCCCGCCTGGGTCCTGACCCAGCGCCAGGCACTCGACACCGCAGGCATCGCCCCGCCGACCACCGAGCTCGCCGACACCGACCTGGCAGAAGTCCGCTGGGCCGACCAGCCCGGCATTGACTGGATCCTCCTGATCCCGTCCCTGGCCGCCGCCCACACCCACACCGTCATCCGCCCGGTGGCGCCCCGCCAGCTCGTGCCATTCACCCTGCAATGGAACCCCAGCCGGGTGCACACCATAGCCGTAGCCCGATTCGTCCACTGTACGCTGGCTGCAGATCTCCCGCCCGGCTGGCATACCCAGCCCGATCACCTGCACCACACCGAACCAAACCAGGACCCGGACGACCCCCGCCCGAGCTAGCAACGCGATCAGGCTGCGACCCGGAAGCTGACGCCACGGCGTAACAAGCGCGGTGGGGTCGGCGGCCCCTATGGACGGCGCCGCGGCCGGGCCAAACCCATGCCCGCGAACCACGTGAGTCAGGCCGCTGCGGCATCGGGGTGCGAGCGTAGGTAGATGCTCCCAAAGAGGCCGCACATAATGCCCGTTCGGGCGCGCCCGCGCACGACAGCCAGTCGATCCGATTGGCAGCGCATAGCGGCGGCTCGGCGAGCGTTCTCCCTGACCCTCCTCCGTCACACAGCGTGACGCCGGCTATCGACGTAGCCCGATGCGGCCGCCGACTCGGTGCGGCGTGACCGGCCTGGATGTCGCCGTCGGGGCGAGGTGCCTGTTGATGCTGCGAACGAACGGGCCGGCCGCCGCTGCCTAGATTCCGCATGATCTGGCGCGCCCTATGCGGCTGACCGGATGTCGGCCGCTGGCGCGGCCTTGGAACGAGGACGCGGGCTAGCCGCGTCTCCGGCTCCAGCGAAGCGGTCACGCAACCGTGTCGTCAATCACCTGGTATCCGCACCGGCGCAATTCATCGTGCACCCTGCCGAGCCAGCGGTGCCGGAGGGCGTTCGTGGAGTGTTAAGGCGGATTGTCCGCGGCTTAAACACTAGGCTCCTGGCATGAAGCGCCAATTGGCCCTGCCTGGCAAGGCTCTCATGGGCATTGGTGCGACAGGGCTCGTTGGCTACCTGATCGCGCTCACTCAGAAGGCTGAGCTCTGGCCATGGCTCTTCGGCCTCTTCGGCAGTCTCATGCTGGTTGGTCTTGTTCTTTATGTTGCTGGCCAGCGCGCGGCGACCATCGAGCCCGTATCCGCGAGCCAGGCGATGGAGATCGTCGAGGCGAGCACCACGGACGGGCCATTTCGTGGTGATACGCATAATATTGTCGGCGGGGTTGTGGGGGCGACGGAATCTGACAAGGTCAGAAGAACCAGTCCTCCCTTCACGGCTGCGTGGCGGCATACCAGTGACGGCTTCGAGGCTTCACCGCTGATGACGATGGCTAGCCTCAGGATGCCTGGTTCCTTCGGTCAGGCCGATGAGCCGTTTGTGCGCATTGGCGCGGCTGTTGCCTGCGATCGTATCCCGCCGAACGCTGATAGCTCTGAAGCGGCCAAGCACTTCATCGACTTTCTTAGCGCTGAGACGGTCGCGACGCTGATGAGGAGAACCGTGGGTCCTGGTGGCTATGGCTACGGCTGGACTCGTCAAGCGGGCCGCGGGATTGACAGCTTGCAGGCCGTGTACGGGTGGACTCCGGAGAAGCCAGTCGGGTCAGCCATGCTCAACGTTCCGGTATCCGGGAGGAATCTGTTCGGCAGAGACGACAGGATGGCGTCCCTATGGCTTCATTGCAAGCCAGGCGGCTTGCGTGGGTCCCTCCGACTGGGCCCACGGCCGTTCCAAGATCATGATGTGAGTCCGAGGATGGTGAATGGGCGGTCCATGGAGCGTCCGGCCCACCGGGTGGCTTCGGTAATGTCGTCGCGTCCGGCCAGGCGGAGTGCGCCGATCGCGAGGTTGCGGAGAGCGGCCATGATTCTTGGCCCGGATCGGGTTCTGACCTGGGATTTGTCCTCTTGATACAGAGTGTCGCGCAGCTTCTCCAGGGCCGGAGCCCGGCTAGCTGAGCTTGATCTCCGCGTTTCCGCAGGTCAGCAGCTGGTAGTGATGAAGTTACCGGATGCAACAGGTGTGGTGCAACGACCGTGCGGCGTGTTGTGTCAGCGTGTTGCCGCGGCCTGGTTGAGCCGGGTCATCAGCTCGCGGTTGGCGGCGCGGGCGGCGGCGAGTTCGTCGTCGCGGTCTTCGAGTTGCAGCCGCAGGTCGGCGGCTTGCTGCTCATAGTGGGTGATTTTCTGGTTGAGCGCGTCGATGTCGGCGGGGGCACCGAGACCGGATTCTCGCCACGTCTGCTGGCCGAGCTCATCGGACAGCCGTTGTTCGAGTTGGCGGATGCGGGCGGCGAGGCGGATGGCGCGTTCGTGGGCGGCAAGCAGGTCGGCCTGCAGTGATGCTCGGCTCACGGCGGGTCCTGCGGTGCCGCCGGCGGGGGGCGGGGCTGCTTCGGCAGCGTGGATTTTCTCGAGCAGGTCGCGGTGCCGGTAGAGGAAGGTGCGGTCGACGCCGGCGGCACGGGCGATGCCGGAGGCGCTGATCTCGGTCCCGCTGGCGGCCGCGCGGTCGAGGGCGGTCAGCACGCGCTGCCGGCGCCGGGCGGAGTCGGCCTGGCGGCCTTTGCGCATCGTCTCGGTGCGCGCGCCGGTGCCGGTGCCTGCTGCTGGCTTGCGGCTGGTCATGAGGCCTGGCCTTCCGCTTGTTCGGGGAGGGCTTGGGCGGCGGGGCGCAGGCGGGGCATGCCGATGCTGACCGCGCGGTGCTTGCGGACGACGGCGACGGCCTCGTCGATGCGGGCCCGGTCAGCCGGGGTGAGGTCGGCGACGTCGCCTTTGATGCGGCTGATGAGCTGCCGGATGACGGTGATCTCCTGGCCGGCGGGGGCTGCCTGGTCGCGTGCCCAGGCGTCGATGCCGGTGACGGCGGCGAGCCGTTCGCGGGCGCGGAGCAGGTCGTCGAGGTAGGCGGTCAGGTCGGGGAGGTAGGACACGTCGGTGCGGAAGTGGTCGCAGCCGGCGCAGCGGAACCGGACCGGGCAGTCGGTGCCGCCGGCGGCGACGTTGGACGGCTCGGTGCAGGTGCCGTAGGGGACGGCGACCGAGCCGACCGCGTAGCGGGCGTGCTCGTCGTCCAGCAGAGCGCGGGCGTCACGCCAGATCCGGTTGCCGTGCCGGTCGAACTGCATGGCCGTGACCTTGTCGACGGCACCGCGGCGGCGGTCTTCGCCGACCCGGTAATAGCCGCGGGTGACGTTTAGGTTGCGGTGGTCAAGCAATTCGGCCAGCACGTCGATAGGGACGCCCGCGTCAGCGTGCCTTTGGGCGTAGGTGTGCCGGTAGGAGTACGGGACAGCGCGGTCCTTGTCGAATTCGCCGCCGCCCTCTAGCAGCAGCGGCGGGAGCGAGGTGAGCCAGTCGCGGTGCGCCGTGGACAGGGCCGAGACGGTCAGCGGGCGGCGGCCGTCCCGGTTGGCCCAGCCGGTGGGCAGCAGCTTCAGCTCGCTGGCCGGGGCATCGGGGAACCGGTCGCGGACGCGCTGCTGCTGGGCGCGGATCAGCTGCGCGGTGGCGGCGGGGATGGGCAGCCGCCGGCCGAGCCGGTGGGCCTTGTGGTTGTCGTAGACGAGGACGGGCGCACCGCCGGGGTCGCTGGCCAGGCAGTCCAGCGGCAGTGAGACGACATCGTCGGGGCGGCGGCCGGTGTCGATGAGGATCTCGATCGCGGTGCGGATGTGAGGTGAGGCGATGCTGTCGAGCTGGCTGCAGATCTGCCGCAAGATCTCCGGCGGCAGGTCCCGGCCGGGTTCGCCGTGCTCGGGTTCGTCAGGCATGTCGTCGCGGTGCAGGGCGAACTGGTCGCTGAGCCCGGCGGCCGGGCCGCCGTTCCTGGTCGCGCCGAGCTGCCGTGCGGTGGTCAGCAGCTTGCGGACCTCGCGGCAGCCCAGCACCCGGGTCAGCTCGCTGATCTCCCCGGCGGCATACAGGTAGCCGAGGCGGTTGAGGAACACCTCGATGTCCTGGCGTCCCAGCGTGGCCGGGTCATCTCCGTGATCGGCCCGCTGCCGCAGGCTGGCTGACAGCAGGGCCAGGCTCGCGAGGTAGTGGCGGGTCTTGTCCCCGCCGCTGCGCCCGCGGCGGCGGGGCAGGTCGGCCAGCGCCCAGATCTTGGCGGTCTCGCGCAGCCACGGCTGGGTGATCGCGGTGAACGACAGGTTGCCGCGGTGCCCGAACAGCGACATGTCCCAGATGTCCTTGGCGATCTCGGTGCCCGGATCGGAGATACCGCGGCGGGCGTGCGTGATCAGCGTGTGCACGACGCTGGCATAGCCCTGGCCGCGGGCGGCCGGGATGTCAAGTTCCGCCAGGGACCGCACCTGCTGGGTGCGCGCGTCATTAGCGACTGGCCGCAGGATCGTGCAATAGGTCTTGACGCCTTGCCGGGTGCGCTGCTGCAGCCCGAACAGCATCTCGACGGCGACTGCCGGGGCCAGCCCGGCGAGGCTGACCTGCCCGGCGCGCGGGACCGGCGGCTCGGTCACCCGCCAGGCCGCCTCGTCAGGGCGCTGGCCAGCGCGGCGCAAGACACGCAGCCGCTGCAGGTGCGCGTCGCAGTAGACGGCATCGTGTCCGGGGACCTGCCGAGGGCACGACGCCACCGGGCAGGTGCCATGCGAGGGCAGCGCGATAACGTCAGGCCGGGCGGTGAAGTCAGCGATACTGACGCCGAGGCGTTCTCGCTGGCCCAGATGCTCAGGGCACAGCGGCTGACCGGACATCACCCACGGGCGCGGGCAGCCGGAAACCCGGCATGTCCCATCCCCGGTGCCGAGCCAGCGCTTGCCTTGCGGCGGGGGCAGCAGCGCGACGTCCTCCAGGCCCAGCCCGGCCGCAGCGAGCCTGCGCCGACAGTCCAGGCACACACGCGTCGCTGCGGCACAGGTGGTCTGGCAGCCCGGGGCGCGGCAGAACGTCCGGCCCAGCAGCGGGTGCTCCGCCGGCAACGTCAGAACCCAGGTCCCCGGGTCCCAGCCGGCCTCGGCCAGGAACGCCGGGTCGATCCGGCTGGCCAGCACCGCTGACCGCTCGTCCAGCAGCACCCGGCCCGCGAACAGATCCCCTTCGGGGACCAGTTCTCCCGGTCGCGGAGCCGGGACCGCGTGGATCCTCGCCGCCGCGGTCATGCCTTCGCCCCCGCCAGGTCACGCGGGTTGGGCACCGCATCGACGGCGGCCCTCAGCCGCGCCGGGCCGGGATGCGCATAAACCTGCGTAGAAGCGATGCTGCCGTGACCGAGCAGATCCTGGGCTTCCTCCAGCGTCCCGCCCGCGTCAAGGACATTCGATGCAAAAGCATGCCGGAGCTGATGCGGGCGAGGCGGCGGATCGATGCCCGCCCGCCGGGCCGCGGCACCGACCAGGTCGTTGACCGCGTCCAGCCGCATCGGCGCGCCTACAGTGCCGCGGAACAAGTTCACGAACACGAAGTCCCCCGAAGCCGCTGCCGGGACGGCCATCCGCTCGAACTCGTAAGTGTCGAACGCCTGCACCGTCAGGAAATCCAGCGGCACGGCCCGCTGACGGCGGGACTTGGCGATCGCCCCGTTCGGGTTGTCCTCCCGGCGGACCACGTGCAGGTGCGGGCGGGCGATCCCGCACCCGAGCCCGCGGGAATCAGCGAGCAGGTGGACATCGCTGCGGCGCAGCCCGAGCACCTCGCCGCGGCGCAGCCCCGCCCGGACCATCAGCAGCACGATCAGCCGGTCGCGCGCCGAACCGCACGCGCCGAGCACGGCGACCACATCACTGTCACCGGCCCGGTCCACCCGCGACACCGGTTCGTGCAGCCGGTGCCGGGCACGCATCCGCCACCCCGTCCCGGCCTCTTCCCCGCGAGCCGCCGCCGGAAGGTCCCGGTCATCAGCGACCTCATACAGAACCTGGACCAGGCGCCCGGGAGCCCCGCCTTCCGCGACCGCGTGCACGATCATGCCGCGGACCGCGGCCAGCACCGCGTTGATCCGGCGGGCCGAGCGCACCGCAGGCGACCCCGGCCCGGCCAGCACCGCTGCCCCGGCCGGCGCGTCCACGCCCGACACCGCCCGGCCCGCGTGCGCCAGCCAGGTCATGAACAAGCCGAGCTGCCCGGCACCGGCCTCCCAGCCGCGGCCCGACCGGGCGCACCAGCGCAGGAACAGCGCGATACCTCCCGCATACGCCTTCGTCGTCGACTCCGCGCCGTCCCGGCCGAACTGAGGTGCCCCGAACTTTCCGGACAGTCCATCCAATAGGATGGGCTATCTGGAAAGGTGAAATAATTGCCCCGATCTAAGAAGAGCTTCTCACCGGAATTCAAGGATGAAGCCGTGAAGATGGTGATCGAGACGTCGCGTCCGATTGCCCGCGTGGCGAAGGAGCTCGGTATCAACGAAGGTACGCTCGGTAACTGGGTGGGCATTTACCGCCGTGAGCATGCCGGCGAGGAGCCGCCGCTAACCGTGAATGAGCGCGTGCGGCTGCGCGAGCTCGAGCGGGAGACCCGGGAACTGAAGATGGAGAACGAGTTCCTGAAAAAAGCCGCAGCATACTTTGCCAAAGACCATCGGTGACCGAGAAATTCGAGTTTATCGACGCGGAGTATGCGGCTTACCAGGAATCGGACGACGAGTACGTGCCGTCAATCGTGCAGATGTGCAGGTGGATGGAGGTGTCCCGGTCCGGGTTCTACGAATGGCGGAACGCCCCGGAATCAGCGACGGCGAAAAGGAGAGGGGAACTCGCCCTGATCGTGAAGAAGTCATTCGATGAATCGGATGGGACGTACGGGTACCGCCGGGTCCATGTGGACCTGGTGGCCTGGGGCGTGCCGGCCGGGCCGGAGCTGGTGCGGTCGGTGATGCGTGAGCTGGGCCTGGAGCCCTGCCAGCCGCGGCCGTGGCGGTTCAGCCTCACCGAGGGCGACGGCCAGGAGCACGACATTCCCGACCTCGTGAAGCGGAATTTTACCGCCGCCGCGCCTGGCGAGAAGATGGTCGGCGACATAACCTACGTTCCGACATGGCAGGGCTGGCTCTTCCTGGCGACGGTTATCGATTGCCATACGAAAGAAGTGATCGGCTGGGCGACGGACGATAACTACAAGACCCCGCTCATCGAGAAGGCCATCGAGATGGCCGCCCGCAATTATCCTCTTGCCGAGAATGCTGTTTTTCATTCTGACCGCGGCAGCAACTACACGTCCCAGCAGTTCGCGAAGACGCTGAAGAGGCTTAATCTCCGGCAGTCCGCTGGCCGTACTGGAATATGCTACGATAATGCGATGGCCGAGTCGTTCTTCGCCGCGCTGAAGAACGAGCGCGTCCACCGGACCCAGTATCCGACCCGCGAGCATGCGCGCCGGGACGTTGTGAGGTACATCGAATTCTGGTACAATTCAAGACGTCGGCACTCCGGGCTTCAGTACCGGACCCCACGACAGGTCCACGAGGAATACCTGGAACGGCAGCTCGCAGCGTGAATTAACCACAAATCCGCTGTCCGGAAAGTTCGGGGCAGATCAAACCGCACCTGCCGCAAGAACGAATCCGCGACCGGCACGACAGCCAGATCCTCATCCAGCACCGTCCAGTACCTCACCCCGGACGGCAGCCTCACCATGAACGCTCGCACCCCTGTGATCCCCCGATCTCGTGCTCCCGTGTGAACATCTACCAGCCACGAGCACCACACCCGAGGAGATCAGAAGCCAAACGACACCCGTGTCGCGCCGGCGCCACATGATGCAACGACCAGACCCGCCCCTGGAGAACGCAGCCAGTGCAAAGACTCGATCGACCATTGTTCCCGGACGTATCCGGCCAGGCTGGCGGCGTCTGCCTGGCCGGGTTCCGGGCTGGCGACGCCGAGTGCGGCAACGGCCGAGATCGGCTGGCCGTGCGGGCTGGTGACATACCGTTCGATCAGGAACACCTGGCGGACGTGCGGGAACGGCAGGTCGCCGGGGGCGGGCAAGACCTGGATGGTGCGGGTGGTGATCCGGCCGTGGCCCTTGTCGGTGGCGGAGTGAGCGATCGGCACCTGGCCCCATGGCAGCGCGTTGAGGGCGTCGAACAGTGCTCGCCGGTTCTCCTTCACCGGGAGCACGAACTCGCCGCCATGCTCATGGATGTGGTTCGCGGTCGCCTTTACCGTGTGCAGCGCGTCCGCGGTCACGATCTTGCCTCTCAGGTCGATCTGGCCGAGTACCACCGCGGCCATCGGCACCTCGTTCGTCTTCTTGCCGACCTCAGCCTGCGCGGCGACCACCGAGGCGGCGGCGTCCGGGCCGACCAGGGCCGCGAGCAGCCGGACCTGGTTTCCGCCGGCGTCTTTCGCGCCCCGGATCGCCTTGCCGTCCAGCCTGACCTGCATCAGCGCCCCGCCACCCGGCACGCAGTCCTCGCGCCCGCCCGCCGCGGGCGCGGCGAGCCCGGCGAGATTCATCAGCCACCTGCCGACCGCCATGTCGAACGCTTCGGCATCGGCATCGGTCAGTACCCGCCAGATCGTGGTCTTCGACGGCGGCGGAGCGGGAGCGGCACCGCTGCGCAGGTACAAATCAGTCAGGATCGCCGGCGGCACGTCAGCGACCCAGCCAGTGATCGCGGTATAGCCCTTCATCCCGGCCACGACCGCCGCCGCAGCCAGCGCCAGCACGGCCGCGACAGGATGATCCCTGCCCTGGCCCGCCCGGCCATCGGGCACCCCGGCGAGCAGTTCCAGCAGGCCACAGCACACATCCGAGACCGGGACGGACACGACCGGCGCTGCCGGCGCGGACGCGGCAGCACAAATGACAGACTGATCCACGACGAAGCTCCGGTGGCTGGGATCTGTGAGAGGACCCCTGTTCCTACCGGGGCTTCGTCACATTCCCCGCCTGGACACGCCGCTCATGATCAGATCGCAACCCCCGCGACGAACCGTGATTCAGCCCATCAAAACGATCTTGGAACGACCGTGCGACTGGGCCTGGGAACGTGGTACGGGATCTTCCTTAGCACGCTGGGCCTCGCCAACCACCTTGTCAAGTTGCTCACCGAGGACTTCGGCCTGAGGTGCTGGGACGAGCCGACAGCTCGCGTGAGCGTAATGCTCCAGACTCCAGGGTCGACGCTGGCCACGCTCGTCGATCCATTTGACCTGCCCGTCTTGCCGGGCGCCAACCCGTCCAGCGAGTTCCTGGGATACGCGATCGCCGATCACGGCGGGGCGCCAGAATCTGAAGTTGCGCGTGCTCTGATCAGGCAGCTTTGCGACTACTCTCTGCAGGTCGACCTCCCGTCGAGGTATCTGAGCATGATCGGCAATGCGCCATTTCCTGGATCGCGCGTAACGGTGCCCATGTCGGACGGGCAGAGACGCGAGGGAACCGTGGTCAGGTTCGACACCGATGGTGTCGAACCACGTCTGATCGTGCGGGTCCAACTCACTGATACTGCAGCGCCCGTCGACCTCGCCTTTGGCGCGGGCGCCGTCGAACGCGCCACCGCGGAGGACAGTCCATACCCTCGGGTAGGACCCGAAAGCTGGCACGGCCACTAGCGGGAGACGACCCGCCCGCTCAACGACCGAGTTCCTGTCGGCCCAGCGGCGGCGTAGTAAGTGGTTTTGCGTGTCGGTCTGAGACGTGAAGACGTCCTCCTGATGCGCTGCTCGGGTTCGGATCCCACGTGCAGGAGGACGTCTGTGTCTGACCGTAGTGGTGTTTCCCGGGGTGATCGCAGCCGCAACGCTCGCCTGGCCCGTCCGCGTGAGGTGGTGCCGGTCACGAACGCTATCGCGGGTATCGATCTGGCGGACAGCAAGCAGATGGTGGTGGTGACTGATCACGAGTCGCGGGTGCTGGCGCTGCGGACGTTCCGGCGGCGGCCCTGGGAGCTGGGCAGCAGCCGGGGGCGCAGATCGGCGGATATCGCGTGCAGTGCCATGGGGGAGGGGTGACGTTGCGTGAACAGGCTCGCCGTCTGCGGGTCCTGGCTGTAGGGGGTGGTGCAGCGCGGGGGAGTCGTCATTCAATAGGACCCGACCAGCGGCAGAAGCACGTGCCCTGAACTGTCAGGCCTCAGGCGGCGAATTCGCTGGCGGTTCCTCGCTTGGGGGTTGTTCGCCGGGCGCGCCTTGGCTTGCGGCGTCCTGGTCGGGCTGGTCCTCGCTGGGCAGGATCTTGGTCAGCGCGCCGATGGCGCGTTCGAGTTCGGGCAGGTCGTCATCGACAGTCGCCTGCAAGATCGCGTGAGCGGTGTCGAAGTAGCGGTGGGCCAGGTGATCGCGCATGCGGGCGATCTGGCGCCACGGGATGCCGGGCTGGGTGCCGAGCAATTCGGCGGGCAGGGCCTTGACGGCCTCGCCGATTTCCAGCAGCCGGATCCGGACCGCGTCGAAGACCAGGCCGTCGGACAGGTCGCCGCGTTGCAGGTGGGAGCGGATCGCGTCGATAGCGGCCTGGATGTCGGCCAGCCGCTGCCGGTCCCGGTAGGTCACAGGGCCACCAGGTCACGCCGGGCCCGGGCGCGGACCCCGGGCTTGAGATCGCCGGCTGGCACCAGGTCGACCTGGCTGCCGACGATTTCCTCCAGATCGGCCTGGACCCGGCCCAGGCCGAGCAGTCCCATGTGCGGCGGCAGGTCCGCGAGCAGGTCCAGGTCGCTGTCGGGGCGGTCGGTGCCGCGGGCCACGCTGCCGAACACGCGCAGGTTGGTCACGCCATGGGCGGCCGCCGCGGCGATCAGGTCCTGCCGCCTGCGGCGCACCCGCTGGCCCACCGGCCCCGACAGCCTGCTCAGCCGCCGCGGCTGCCGCCGGATGTCAGTGATCAGCTCATAACCGGCCGCCTCGATAAGGGCGGCCAGGGTCGGCAGCGCGGGCTGGCGGTGCCCGGACTCATACGCGCTGATCACGCTTTGCGTGGCGCCTGCCCGGGCGGCCAGCTCCGCCTGCGACAGCCCCGCGCCGGTGCGGGCCCGCCGCAGCAGACTCCCGGCCGTTCCCGTTACCTGATCCACGACTCGATTATAGCGGATCGTCGATATCCGCGAACGAGTGCGGCCGACCTCGCATGGCGGAGAGGCGGTAGTTCTTGTGGCGGTCCGTCATGGAGCAGCCAGCTGTTATCCGGGCCCGCGGTCCGCTCACCCGGATGTCTGTGGTTTGAAGATCGTGTCCATGATTTCGGCTCCGGTGGTCAGGACCGGGCGCAGTTCGCGGCGGTAGACGACCTCGGTGGTCCGGGAGCTGGAGTGCCCGGCGAGGCGGGCGATCTCCTCGACGGGCACGCCGGAGCTGGGCATGAGGGAGACGAAGGAGTGGCGCAGCTCGCGCGGGGTCCAGTGCTGTCCGATGTCCGCGGCCGTGCAGACGGCCCGGAATTCCCGCCGGACGTTGGCCGCGTCCAGGGCGGCGCCGGTCCTGGTGGCGAAGACGAGATCCTGCTCGCTCTGCCGTGCCCCGGCCGCAAGCCGGTCGGCGGCTTGCTGGTCCTTGTGGGCGCGAAGCGCGTCGACGGCCATCTGGGGCAGGGCCAGGGTCCTGCGGGATTTCTCGGTTTTGGTGTCCCCGTGCACTCGTACCGATCGCCAGACGGCGGCGCTGGCCGGGACGGGCGGGTCAGCGTCGGGGTCACCGAAGTCGACGTGCTCCCAGCGCAGCGCCCGGGCTTCCTCGGTGCGGATGCCGGTGGCCAGGCACAAGGCGATGTAGGCGCGCATCCGGGCATCGGCGGCGGCCGCCAGCAGCGCGGAGGCCTGGTCCAGGGACAGGCTCTTGCTCGGCCGCCCGGGCTGCCCTTTCGGGGAGTCGACGAGCGTGGCGACATTGCGGCCGACCAGGTCGCGGGCCTCGGCGTGGCGGATGACCCGGGTGAGCGCGTTGTGGCCCATCGCGACGGCGGCGGTGGAATACCGGGCGGCCATCGCGGTCAGCGCCTGGTGCACGTCGGCCGCGGTCAGTTCGCGGAGCCGGCGGGCGCCGATCGCGGTCAGGATCGGCGCCAGCACGTTCTCGTTCTTCTTGACCGTCTTGGCCGACCGGCCGTCCAGGCCCTCGCGCAGCCAGTCCTCGGCGGCACGCCGGAGCGTGTAGTTCGGCCGGGCTTTTACGCCCGCGTCGAGGTCACCATGCAACGTCCGCAGCCGGTCCAGGACCACGGCTCTGGATTTCCCGGAGACCTTGCGCCGGATCCGTTTCCCGTCGGGCCTGGCGCCGAGGCTGACCACTCCGCGCCAGCGGCCCTGGCAGCGCTGGTGGCGCTGGCGGTCGCGGCAGGGGGCGACATGCTCGAAGAAGATCCCGTCTTCGCCCCATCCGCGCCGTGCTGCCATGGGTCGAGGATACCAGGGATGGGGGCCATTATTGGAGGCCATCAGCCAGCCACGCCCAGCGGCACCCAGCGGCACCCAGCGGCATCCAACTACAAACCTGCAGGTAGAAGCACTCTAACAGACCACGAATGGCCTGGTCAGAGGACGGTCTAATGTCTATGGTAAGGAGAAGGTCTACGGTTCGATTCCGTAAGGGGGCTCAGCAGGTAAAAGGGTTTTTTTCGAAATTATTCGCTATTTCGGTATGCCGGATTTGCGAGACTCATATACCTCACATGGGGGGCAAGTGACCCTCGGCCGGCCTGGTGTAAGGGGAGTGCGCAGCCGGTGCCGGCAGGCCTGCCGGTCTTTGCGGCAGCTCCGTTCGCCGCCCGCGCCTGGGGATCGCGCCCGGCCGGTCTTGTGACGGTGCGCGACCACGGATCTGGAAGTCATGGTGCCGCGAGCGACCCCGATTACGGGCGCGGCGAACATGTATCTAAGTAGGTAACTGACGGCGCGCAGATCGCCCGGCTATGGCCCGATCGACTGTCAGCGTTGTGTCCCAGGTTGCCCGCGTCGGCTGGGGGAGCAGCGGCTCGGGTGCCTGGCCGCTAGATGGAGCGGGCGGTGGCGGCAAGAGCGCGGATGCGGGCGTTTTGGTGCACGGTCCGCCAGATCAGCCCGACCGGCAAGGGCGGCAGGTCGCGGATGGGGACCTGCACGAGGTCTGGGCGGGTGGTCAGCGGTACGCCCGCCATTCCGGGGTGCACGATCCGTCCCCGAGCCACCGCCGTGATGGGGTCCTCGTCATCGTTCCAAGGGTAGGTGCGCCGGATCGGTCGGCCGGACGGGGTGACCCGCGGCACGATCGCGTCGTATACCTCCGCTGGAAAGTCCGGGGCGTTGTCGTGGACTTCCTCGTCACCGAGGTCCTCCACCGACACTGACCGGGCACCCGCGAGCCGGTGCCCGCAGCCCACCAGCAGCACCCGGTCCCGGTGCTCGATCACCGGCCCGGCAGTCAGATCCGGCTGGTTCACCACGAGGTAGCTGACCAAGACGTCGATGTCTGCGCGGCGCAGTGACGCATACGGATTCCTGGTCTCGACCACGTGCAAACTGACCTGGCAGTCCGGGCAGTGGACGGTGAACTCGTCGATCAGCCGGGTCAGCGCCGGG
Source organism: uncultured Actinomycetota bacterium (assembly GCA_963842355.1). Lineage (GTDB taxonomy): Bacteria > Actinomycetota > Actinomycetes > Streptosporangiales > Streptosporangiaceae > JASHPR01. The sequence goes on from CAWJGC010000004.1 coordinate 117,498, forward strand.
CCGGCGAGTGTGACCAGGCACCCGATGCGCAACTGCCCGGCCGCCTCCCGGGCCGCGTGGCGGGCGCGGGCCAGCGCGGTCTGCAGTTGCGCGTATCCGGGCAGCAGCAGGGCGTGGAACTGCTCGCCGAGCGGGGTGAGTGCGACGCGGCGGCTGGTCCGCTCGAACAGCTTCCCGCCGACCTCGCGCTCCAGGGCGGCAATCAGTCGGCTGACACGCGGCTGGGACACGCGCAGCTTGTCCGCGGCCCGGCCGAAGTGCAGTTCCTCGGCGAGCGCGAGGAATGCCTCTGCCTCCGCCATGTCCACCGCCGGCCTCCATTCCAGGTTCGCCGCGGCCCCGGTTGCCCTCGGCGGCGATGCGCTCAGGTTATGAATCGTTGCGCAATCCGGCGTTGATCACCACTTGCGGGGCGCGCAGGCTGGACCACAAGGAAAGAAACCAGGATCGGCCCGGGAAGCATGGTCGGCAGCGTGTCGCGGCGACGGTGCCGGTTAGGCACAAGCTCCTGGGCCGGTCGCCGCTTCGGCAAACCCTGGGCAATGCAAGGAGTCAGAACGATGAGACGAGAAGCAAGCAAGGACCGGGTGTGGCTGACATGAGCACATTGACTTCTCATCTGGTGACCGGGGACCCGGCTGCGGCGGCTGCCTGGTACGGATCGGTGCTCGGCGCTGTGGAAGAAGGCCGGGTCACCTTGCCCGGCGGCCGGGTGCTGAGCATCGAGCTGCGGTTCGGTGTCAGCAGGCTGGCGATCGGGGATGAGTTCCCGGACCTGGGCATCGTCTCCCCGCTGACGCTGGGCGGCACCTACGGGGCGCTGCACCTGGCCGTCGGGGACGCCGGGGCGGTCTGGCAGCGGGCGCTGGATGCGGCGCGACAGTGTTCGAGCCGCTGCATGAGGCGTTCTGGGGCGACCGCACCGGCCAGTTCATCGACCCGTTCGGGCACCGCTGGGCCATCGATCAGCACATCCGGGATATGCCGCCGGGCGAGGTCGCCCGGCTGGCTGGCGAGGCTTTCGGCCAGGGTGAGAGCTGATGCGGTACACGCTGTTCGGCGGCAGCGGGCTGCGGGTGTCCGAGCTGTTCCTGGGCGCGATGACGTTCGGCGAGCAGGGCGGGGTCGGCGCCCCGCCGCCGGAGTGCGCCCGCATCCTGGGCGCGTACGCCGACGCGGGCGGCAACGTCATCGACACCGCGATCAACTACCGCGGCGGGGCGAGCGAGGAGATCGTCGGCGAGCTCCTGCAGGGCCGCCGGGACCGGTTCGTGCTGTCCACTAAGTACACCGTCACCCGCGACGCCGGTGATCCCAACGCGGCCGGCAACCACCGCAAGAACCTGCGGCTGTCGCTGGAAACCAGCCTGCGGCGGCTGCGCACCGACTACATCGACATCTACTGGGTGCACATGTGGGACGCCGGCACCCCGGCCGAGGAGACCATGCGCGCCCTGGACGACCAGGTCCGCTCCGGGAAGATCCTCTACGCCGGCATCTCCGACGCGCCCGCCTGGGTGATCTCCCGGGCCAATACGCTGGCCGCCTGGCGCGGGTGGACGGCGTTTGCCGGCGTGCAGGCGCCCTACAGCCTGCTGCGCCGCGACATCGAACGGGAACTGCTGCCCATGGCCGAGACCCTCGGGCTCACCCTGGCCGCCTGGAGCCCGCTGGCCGACGGGATCCTGTCCGGCAAGTACGCCCGCGAGGGCACGGCCGGGCAGCCCAGCCGGATGGACTCCGCCAACCTCACCGATCACCAGCATGAGGTCGCGGCACTGGTCGCGAAAATAGCCGCTGAGCTGGGCGTCACCCCAGCTCAGGTCGCTATTGCCTGGACCCGGGCCCGGTCACCCGCTATTCACCCGATCATCGGCGCCCGCCGCCACGGGCAGCTACTCGACAACCTCGGTGCCGTCGGCTTGGACCTGCCCGCCGACGCGCTCGCCCGGCTGGATGCCGCCACGCAGATCGACCTTGGCTTCCCTGCCACCTTCATCCGCGACACCAGTCACTGGGTCTTCGGCGCCGCCGAGTCCGGGGACGCCCGAACACTTCGATGATCTCGAGGTCCGCGTTCCCGGAGGTGGACCGTGAATGGCATGCCCGAAGTCACCCAGCTCCGGCTGGTGGTCACCGCGTCCGACTACGACCAGGCGCTGGCGTTCTACCGTGACGTGCTTGGCCTGCCCCAGCGCGCGGCCTATGCCTCTCCCAGCGGGAGAGTGACCATCCTGGAAGCCGGCCACGCCACGCTCGAACTCGCCGACCCCCCGCATGGTAGGCATCGCTGCCCCAGACCTCGCTCAACGCGGCATGACAGCGTGGTCGGTGCGGTGGAAGGCTGGATAGCGTGAAGGGCGGCTCGATCTGGGTGCTGAGGGAGTGCGGAGGCGGGGCCGGGATGTTCCGCACCGGGCTGGTTGACGGTGTCGAGCTCGCGCTCATGTCACTCGTCCTGGCGGTGGCCGTCAGGGCGGCGCACGGCCTGCACCCAGTCAGTCTGCCCGGTCCAGGCCGCCCCGGACAAGGGCAGCTGCCTGGTCAAGCTCGGCCCGGCCGGTGATTGCTGACCCACGCTCGATCCGGAACCCGTCGCCCGGTGTCCTCGGCAGCACGTGCAGGTGGATATGCATAACTTCCTGCCCGGCGACCTCGCCGTCGGGGACGAAGAGGTTGACTCCCTCGCACGGCAGACCTGAGCGTCGGATGGCTCCCGCCAGCCGCTGCCCCACGGCGAACATCGCCGCGCCAAGCCGCTCGTCCAGGTCGGCGAGGCGTGCGGCGTGGGCCCGCGGCACTACCAGCAGGTGGCCGGCATTGATCGGGCGCAGGTCCATGAAGGCGATGATCCCGGCATCAAAGTAGACCACGCTGGCCGGTTCCCGGCCGTCCACGATCTGGCAGAAGACGCACGTCGCTCGCGGTGATTCGTCAGCAGGCACGGCTCTCATTATCCGTGCCCGCCGTGGTGCGCTGTCCAGGGCTGGCACCCAGCGTGCGGCCAAACCGCCTGAAGTTCGCCGTGGTTACTTCATCGTCGTCGCCGCAAATCCTGGCGGTCCGCGCCGGGTCTGTCACGCAGGACACAGTGACGAAGCAGCAGGCGACCGTGCTGCGGCCGGTCAGCACGACGGCCGACCGCAGGGCGAGGGCGCAGCAGAGGTCCCGTGAGAAATTTTCTTCTGGCAGAGCGTCAGATCCGGAGCAAGGCGTTCGTCTATAAGTCAACAGGCGGCCGGAGTAGGCCGCCGGGGCAAGTCGAGTCATCTGCGAACGGACCGCGACCTCGGCGTCGTCCTCGACATGTTCAGCGGCACCCGGGAGGCTTGGAATGACCGTGCTCAACGACGAGGCCCGCGCGCTGTTCGCGGGCCAAATATCGCCCACATCGCCACGCTCCTGCCTGACGGCGGGCCGCACTCGGTTCCGGTGATGATCGACGTCGAGGGCGAGTCAAACCGGTGCATGTAATCGTTCCGGCGTTCGGCTGAGGAGCGGAGATGGCCAGGGTTGTCATGCAGGCGGTCGTGTCGGTGGACGGCTACATCGCCTATCCCGATGACACGGTCGGGCCGCTGTTCGACTGGTACGGCAACGGAAATACCGAGGTGTCCGCCAGGGCGAGCGGCTGGACATTCCATGTCTCGCAGGCGTCCGCGGATTACGTCCGGCCCTTCTGGGACGCGATCAAGGTGACGGTGATCGGCCGTCACCTGTTCGACACCACGAACGGCTGGGACGGCGACCCGGCCGCCGGAGACGAGCTGGTCGTTATCACCCACCGGCCATTGCCGCAGGCGTGGCTCGCCGACCACCCGGACGCGCCCTTCCACACCGCCGGGTCGGTCGAGGCGGGCATCGCGCTCGCCAAGAAGCTCGCCGGCGACGGTCTGGTCTGCGTGACCGCCGGCGACCTCGGCGGGCAGGCGTTCTCGGCAGGACTGGTCGACGAGATCGCGATGGACGTCGCCCCGGTGGTACTGGGTGAAGGGGTGCGCTTCTTCGGCAGCCACGCCGGCACCGTCCTCCTCGACGATCCCGACCAGGTGGTCCAGGGCGACCGCGTGCTGCACCTGCACTACACAGTCCAGCGCTGACCGGCCCTCCGCGGTGGCGGCTCTCGGGCCAAGCCCGCTGCCAATCGTCTCCTCCCGAAGGCCGGACTGTTGTGGCACGGCCCGGATGCGGCCGTGCGCACCGTGACCGGTCTGGTCGCCAGCGGCTACCTGCCACGGGCCAGGACCCCGCCACGCTGAGCCGCCGACCATAGGGCGCATGGTGCTCCCGCAGCCGGGTAGTCGGCTTAGGCCGGTCTGTGCCACCCCGATCACGACCGAGCCCGGCGGCTACCCGGGAAGCAGTCGCGATGAACAAGCCGAACCCGCCGCCCGGCAGCCAGCCGACCTCATCCGTGAGAGCCCAGACCATGCCGCTGCAACGGCTGGTGAACCGGGTGATCCGCGGGCGCCCGGGTCGCCCTCCTGACACCGCGGTGATCACCGTGGCTGCCCACTGATCGGCTCGCCGACACAACATCAGCGTGGCGGAAGACGTCACCGTGGCGGTCACCACGCCCTGGCAGCCTCCTGGCAGCCCCATAATGCCCGGCTATGCGCGCTCAGCGACGCAAACAACCGGCGCCGGAAAGCCGCGCATAGCGGCGGCTATTCGCGCACGCGCCGCAGCCCGGCCCTTGTCGCTGAGCGTAATCGGGCCTCCGCCCCGGCGGACGAACTGCCGAGTATGGGCGGTTGACGGCCGGGAGGATCGAGCAGCGCGACTCGGCGCAGATCATCCGTATGTGCTCACCTGCTTCGATGTTCCGGGCCGCGAGCCAGGCGCGGAGCCCGTCAAGGACCTCGCGTAGCTTGTAGAACTCGGCGACGTCCCGGGGCCCAGCGGCCGGATGGAGGCGCCTCGATGTGGTTCAACCACTACCAGCCCGGTGATTATGAAGGCGGATGCGGCGCTACCGCCTGTCCGCCGGGAACGAGGCAGGAGAACCCAAGATGACTCCCAGCACTGCCACCGCGGTGACCGCCACCGGCCGCCCCGCCACCGATCCTTCCGGCCCGACTGGCCGACTTGCCACTTGGGCGGCCAAAACGACGCTGGACGATGTTCCCGCCTCCGTCCGCGACCGGGCCAAGCATCTGGTACTTGACGGCATCGCCTGTGCCCTGGTGGGTGCGCAGCTGCCCGTCTCCCGCATTGGCGTCGACGGCGTAACAGCGCTCGAGGGCGCCGGGGATTCGGTACTGATCGGCTGGGACGGCCAGGCGACCAGCGCCACGTCGGCGGCCATGCTGAACTCCAGCTTCATCCAGGGGTTCGAGCTCGAAGACTACCACCCGCTGGCGCCGCTGCACAGCAACTCGCTGGTCCTTCCGGCGATGCTCGCCGCTGCCCCGCGCGTGGGCCGCGTCTCCGGCGAGCGGTTCCTTCTCGGCGCCATCTTGGGGTATGAGACCGGCCCGCGGGTCGGGGAGGCGCTCGGCGGCTTGGACATGCTGTCGCGGGGGTGGCATTCGGGGGTGGTCTTCGGCCCGCTCGCGGCGGCCGCTGCCGCGGGGACGCTGTATGGGCTGGACGCCGCCGGGTTTGAGGATGCCTTCGGTATGGCGGCGACCCAGTCGTGCGGGCTCATGTCAGCGATGTACGAGTCGATGGTTAAGCGCATGCAGCACGGATTCGCCTCGCGTAACGGCCTGACCGCCGCCGCGCTCGCGGCGTCGGGCTACGTCGGCATCAAGCGGGTGTTCGAGCGCTCTTACGGCGGTTGGCTGGCCGTCTTCGGTGAGGGCCACCGCACCTATCCCGAAGACATCTACAAGGGCCTCGGCGTCCTGTGGGAGACCGAGCGGATCGCCGTCAAGGCGTACTCGGCCATGGGATTGCTGCACGCCGCGATCGACGCCGCGCTCGGGCTGCGGCGAAAGGTCGACGTCAGCCAGATCCAGCGGATCGACATCGACATGGGCGAAGCCGCCTACGCGCATGGCGGGTGGAAGGCCGAGCGCCCGCTCGAGGTGATCGGCGCTCAGATGAACGTCGCCTACGTCGTCGCGGTCGCTCTCCTCGATGGCGACGTGCTCATCGAGCAGTTCACCAAGGACCGGATCAACAGCGACGACGTCTGGGCTCTGATCGACCGGACGCTGACCCACCATGAACGCGCTTACGACCACCTCCCGGCCGACGAGCAGCTCACCACCCAGGTGCGCCTGACCCTCAAGGATGGCAGCACTCGCGCCGCCAAGGTCGTACACCCGCGCGGCACTGGCGACCGGAACCTTACCAACGCGGAAATCCGGGACAAGTACGCCAAGCTGACTCACCGCGCGATCTCTGCCGAGCGCCAGGCCGCCATCGAAAAAGCCGTCCTCGGCATCGACACCCTCGACGACATCGCTCAGTTGGCGTCTCTGCTCACACCGGCCGTGCACTCGCCGCTCGACTGAGACTCCGCGGCCGGATAGGCACCCGTCCGCTCGAGCGCATCCAGGTCGACGACCTGATGGCGCTGCTCGCGCGCATTCACGTCGGCTGACAGGCGCAGGAGAACGAGATGAGCCCACTCGCAGATCACCCGGCGGCGATCGCCGACTGTGCGTTTCGGCGATATCTTCAGCAGCGCGCCGATGCGGGAGGTGTTCTCCGACGAGAATCGCGTCGCGCACTACCTCGCGGTCGAGGCGGTGCTGGCCCGCGCCCAGGGCCAGCTGGGCATCATCCCGCCCAGTACGGCGGGACAACAAGCGAACACTACAACGCCGAACTCCCAGTTCTGGTCGCGCTGATCGAGTTCGGCCACCGAACACATAGCCGTGCAGATCGGCGGATCTCGCGCACAGGCCGCCGACCAGCCCAGTCACCCAACGCGACTCCGACTTCGAGCCTGGGGTGGCGCCGAATCGCCGATTCGGCGCGACCGGTCGAACGATCGGCTAAGGTCCGCTAATCGAGCCGATCCACCAGTTCTGGGCGCCTTTGCTGGCGCCGGCTGACGGTCGGACCTGGCCGGGCTGCGTGTCGAGGGTGGCTGGCTGGGTGCGGCCTCGCCGGGTTGATTGCAGGCGCGGCGGCGTGGTGTGAGCGGCCGGGTGGGTCAGTGGCTTGACTGCCATGCGGCTTCCTCGCTGGCGATGTCGTCGAGCAGGTTGCCCAGGGTGAGGTTGTACTCGTAGCCGTGGTAGCCCCAAGCCGGGCCGGTGTCGGGGGTGCCGGGCAGCATGGCTTCGGTTACGACGGGCCTGGTCCGGCTGGTCCCGGCGAGGCTGGTGACCTGGAGCCAGGTGGCGCCGCCGCCTTGTTCGCAGGTCGCCGAGTAGAGCCCCGGGTAGGTGACCCAAGGGGTGTGAACCGGTTCCTTGAGCCCGGCCGCTTGCTGGCTGGCCGTGAGCAGGTAGGGATCCAGGTCGCCGGTGCCGCCGCCGAGAGCTGCCGGGTTGACGCAGGCGACCTGCTGGCCGGCCTTGGCTGTCTCCTGGGACTGCAGGCTCGTGCCCTGGCCGGGCCGGCCGAACACAGAGTTGGCGGGCGGCTGGGAGGAATAGGAGGAGAAGGCGATCGCACAGCCGGTCTGGGCGGCGGAGGTGCACAGCGGGACGTTCGTGAACGTCGCGCCGATTGTCTTCCCGGCAGGGACCTGGAGGTTCCCGCCGACCAGGATCGCGACCAGCAGGCGGCGCAGTACCGGCGGCTGGTGATCGAGCCGCGCGGAAATGAGATGGATGAGGATCGCCGCGCCTTGTGAGTCCCCGACCAGGATGATCGGCTTGCTGCCGGTGTGGGCCAGGAACCACTGCCAGGCCGGGAGCACGCTCCCGTAGGCGACGGCGAACGTCGAGCGCATGAGGTTCTCATCACCCGCGAGCCCCTTCAGCACGGTCGGGAGGGTCTGCGAGCGGTACAGCGGCGACCACACGTCACAGACCTGAGAGAAGGGAGCGGCTTCTTCCGCCGCGATGTATGTGTCTAGCTGGGTCACGGCCAGGCCTGTGTTGCCGGTCGGGGTCTGGGTGAGGCTCGTCGTGGGGTTGACGTAGAAGCAGGCGAACTTCGATGCTGCCGCGAAAGACGGCCGGGCAGCCGGCCCGACTGTGCCGCTGGCCGTGACCGCCGAGACGGCTGGGTTACCGGCGCACGGGTCAGGTGCCCGGCCGGGCTGGCACAGCCACCGGGGCCCCGCAGCCTGGCCCGGCGCCTTGGCCGCGCCCGCGGGCCGGCCTGCCGAGGAGCAACCTGCAGTCGCCAGCGCCAGGACAATTAGGCTGCCGGCAACTCCCCCGCGGAGTCGGCGATGTGCCCGGGCCCCGCCCTGGCTGCTGCCGTGCTTGGCTGGACCTAGCCTTCGTTTGGCCATGATCGCCACGTCTCCTTCGCTGAGCTAGTGCAACTTAGTTGCAGACCGCCGTGCCTATTTCGTGGCCTCCAGCGGGCGTCCGAGGCCAGGAGCTGCGAGCACCTGCTGCTGCCCGGGCTGTCTTGCTGACCGCCCGCCGCCCCGATCGTGACACGGCACCAGCAACATGCCGCGCCGCATGTCGGCAGCATGTTGCTCGGCCGGCGTCTTGGGTCGTTCGATCTGCCACGGCTGACAGCTCTGGTCAGGCACGTCTGCTTGCTCGATTCGGCTGGGTTGGGCAGAGCGCTCCTCGCAGGTGATGGCGGGCGTGTTGGGTGACCCGGACCAGAGTGGAGCCGGGCGGGGTTGCCCGGATGTGCCTTTGGCCGCCGCAGCCGGCGGCTGCATACCCAGGTGCGCCACAGGCGGTCGGAATCCGGTGCTGACCGCGATGGCGTCGGCCTGGTCCTGGCGGGGCGCCACGCAGAAGGATGCGGCTACGTTTCCGGGCAGTACGTGGTACCGGGCGCCGAGGGCCGACGCGCATTGGCTGGATGATTTCTTCAGGGGCGCGGTGGTTCTGGGGATGGTGATGGCGGTCATGGGCTGACCCTCCTTCCCGGGTGGGTCGCGGTTCCTGCATGGTGCGACTGCCGTATCTTGACGTGCGGGGTTACCGGCTGGCGGCTAGCGGCTGCCCACCGTCGGCGGCTGCATTACACGACGCCGAGCCGTGCGCTGCTGGCCGCCGCTGCTTGTGCTGGTTGTGGTGTCTGGGCGAGGGCCCGCTGCGGCAGGAACATGGTCAGGGCGGTGACAAGAGCGAGGATCTTGGCAAGCGCGTTCAGTGCGGACGGGCCGGGAGCAGACGGATAGCTGAAGCCGAACAGGCTCCAGCCGGCGAACAGCGCCAGCATTGCGGCCAGGCACCACAGTGTTGCCCGTTGCACCCGCACGGCCGGTGACAGGCACAGCAATGCCAGCGTCGCGATGCCGGTCAGGATCAGCGTGACGGGCGTGATGGAGTTTCCGGGCGGCGTGTCCGCCAGGCCCGCCCGGTAGACCTGCGTTTGGTAGGCCGCCACGGACACCAGCAGTGCCACGACGGCGAGCACCCAGGCCGCGATCATCGGGACCATAGCTGCCCGGCCGGGCCTTGGCAGCCGCGTGGGCAGCGGCAGCCTGATTCCCGCGTAGGCAACGGACGCGGCTGCCGCCGCAAAGACAACGACCAGCACGATCTCGGCTGTGCCGCTGTAACTAACCCATTCCCCGTTTCCAGTTACGGTGACCTCCCTCATCGAAGCGTTGGTAGCGCAGACATTGGCTGCTCCGACCAGCGGGAACGGCCGGTCTTTCCGGCCCTGCGCCACAGGTTCCGCCAGCGTCTTATCGATGTTCGATCGGCTTGCGATAACTGACCGACGGCGCCAGGGTCGAATAAGAGCACACGGGCGCAGCCGCGAATGGGCAATCCGGCAGATGCACGACCAAAGCCTCCGCGCCACACCGCTCTGCCGCGGGGGCTGGTGTCACACTATTGGCATGGTTCCGCACGACGTGGCGGAGTTCCGGATCCTTGGGCCGCTTGAGGTGCTGGCGGGTTCAAGGCGGCTGGAGCTGGGCGGCAGCAGGTCGTGCTGGCGATGCTGCTGCTGAACGCCAACGGCGTCGTTAGCGTGAGCCGGCTGGAGGAGGCGGTCTACGGCGGGGATCTGCCGCCGACGGCACGCACGCAGGCGATGATCGCCGTTTCTGCGCTGCGGCGGCTGCTGGCCGCGAACGGTGATGACACGGCTATTTCCTCGCGCACGCAAGGATATGTCCTGGAGATCGGGGACCAGCGGCTCGATTCGCAGCGGTTCGCGACGCTGGTGGCCGCGGCCCAAGCGGCCCGCGAGGCCGGTGACCTCGGTATAGCCTGGGTTCGACATAATTCGGCGGGCCTAGAGGCCGGATACCGGGGGTGACCTGGGAAGCGCGTCGTGGCACGCCGCAGGGGCGTGTCTCTAGGGGTTTGAAGATCGTTTCGGGGGTCGGGCGGGCTCGAGCTCGACGATCTGCTTCGGCGGGGTGATGGCGAGCTTGGCGAGCAGGTCGCGCTGCGGCTTGGTCAGCTCGGTGCGCTGCCGGAAGGTGCCGGCCGGGCCAGCGAATGTGCCCACGTGCAGGCGGTCCAGGTGGCGGCGGATGTTGCTCCACGTGTCGCCGGCGGTGGTCTCGATGATCCGTATCAGCAGCAGCGCCAGCCAGCACAAGATGACGTGGGCGCGGATGCGTTCTTCGAGCCTGTGGTAGACCGGCCGCAGGTCGATGATCTGTTTCATGTCCCGCCAGCCGCGTTCGACTTCCAGCAGCTGCTTGTAGCCGAGCGCGATGTCCTCGGCGGGCAGGTGCGGGTCACTGCAGCGCAGCAGGTACTTGCCGTCGAGGTTCTCCTCGGCCTTGATCTTCGCTTTGTCGGTGCGCAGCAGCCCGCCCGGGGTGACGCGCAGGTACCGGTTCAGCCCGGGCTTGACGGAGATCTTCCCGCGTAGTTCCCCGCGTTTCATGGCGGGCAGCGCATCGGAGCCGTCGATCAGTTCTTCCAGCTGCGCGGCCATCTGGGCGCGCATATGGGCATCGCGGCTGGCAGCTTCGGGGTTGAAGCAGATCACGAACCGTTCATGGTCGCTGATCCGCACCTCCTTGACCCGCATGTTCCCGGCGATATCGGTGTAGCGGCCCTGGCGGGACAGCGCGGCCTTGACCTCCGCCGATCCGGAGCGCAATTTCTCCCCGATGATGTAATGGTGATCACCCGATCGCAGGTACCGGCGGTTCTCCGCTGAGGAGAACCCGCGGTCGGTCACCCACACGATCCTGGATAGGGTCCAGTCCCGCATCTCGTCCTTGACCTGCCGGATCACCACCTGGTCGCTGGCGTTGCCGGGCCAGCACCAGCACCGCACCGGGATCCCGTCGCGGGTAACGGCCATCCCGACCACGATCTGCGGCAGGTCATCCCGGGAGTCCTTGGACTTGCCGTGGGTGCGGAACCCGGCCGCCTTCCCCGGATCCACGTCGTCGCCGGAGGCTTTCTCCCCGCGCCAGTTCCGTGCCACTTCCTCGTCGGCTTCCTCCAGCTCGAAGTACGTGGAGGTGGTATCGAAGAACAACAGGTCGACCTCGAGATTCAGCAAGGTGGCCACCTTGCCGAACACCCCGGCCTCCAGGTGCTCGCGCGCATCGTGCAGCCAGTCCATCGCCCGGTAGCAGGCCTGCTCTCCGATCCCGGGCAGATTCTCGATATGCACGTCGTGGGTTATCCAGTCGGAGGCGGCCAGTTTCGAAGACGGCGCCAGCGCCCGGCTGGCGACCAGGCCGAACAGCACCCGCTCGGTGGCGGCCACATCGCGGGGCAGGCCCCGCCGGGGCGTGCCGCCCAGGCCGGTGATGACCTTATCGATGCCCAGCCGCCGCCACAGCGCATCGAGCACGAACACGCCGCCGAACGGCCGGGACTCCAGGAACACCAGGTCAGAACCTGCGGTGGCGGCGAGCACGTCGGCCGGGTCCAGCAGTTTGGATAGAGACGCGACCAGCCGCTTGATCGCGGCCCGGTCCAGGGCGTCCTCGCGGCCGAAACTGAACAGCACCCTGGGCACCGACCGGCCTGCGGCCGGGTCCCACTCATTGTGGGCCAGGTGCAGGTAGCGGACCGGGGTGCCGTCCTTGTTCGTCCGGCTGGTCGTCTTCACATACATCGTCTCTAGACGATACCGGGCAAGCTCGGGCTCTTCCAGCTAACACGCCCAAAGGCGTGTCTCTAGGCGATTTGGCGTCTGCGAGCCGACGGCGGCACGCTGACCTGCGCCTTCATCTCATCGGACCCTCTAGCCAGCCCGAATTATGTCGAACGCAGGTATAGCGGTGGCGAATTACCGTGCGGCGTTGCGGCTGTGGCGCGGTCCGGCGTTGGACGGGATCGACAGCCTGCTGGTACGCGCGGCGGCGACCCAGCTGGACGAGCAGCGGATGGCGGCGATCGAGGACCGGCTGGAGCTGGAGCTGGAGCTCGGCCGGCATCACGAGCTCATCGGCGAGCTGGTCGCGCTCGTGGCGGAGTTTCCGCTGCGGGACCGGCTGCATGGCCAGCTGATGCTGGCACTGCACCGTTCCGGCCGGACGGCCGAGGCACTGCAGGCCTACCAGCAGGTCCGCCGGATGATGATCGACGAGCTGGGCATCGAGCCGGGCGGTGAGCTGCAGCGGTTGCAGCACGCCATCCTCGCCTCCGACCCGGCGCTGGACCTGCCCGCGGGACCGGTGAGCGTTCCGTCGTTGACGCGGCCGGTGCCGAAGCTGCTGCCGGCGGATATCGCCGACTTCACCGGCAGAACCGAGCAGGTCAGCCAGATCCGCCAGCAGCTGACCGCCGCGGCGGCGCGCAGCCCGCGACTCGCGGTGCCGGTGGTGGTGATAAGCGGGCAGGGCGGGGTGGGAAAGACCAGCCTGGCCGTGCACGCCGCGCACGCGCTGGCTCCGCAGTTTGAGGACGGGCAGTTGTTCGCCGACCTGCATGGCGCCGCCGCACAGCCGCCGGCCCGGCGCAGGTACTGGAGCGGTTCCTGCGAGCGCTGGGCGTGCCAGGCCCGCAGGTACCCGAAGGCCTGGACGAGCGCGCCGAGGCCTACCGTGACCTGCTGGCTGACCGGCGGATGCTGGTGCTGCTCGACGACGCGACGACGGAGCGCCAGGTCCAGCCGCTGCTGCCCGGCAGCGGGTCTGCCGCGGTGCTGGTCACCAGCCGGGGCGCGCTGGCCGGGCTGGCTGGAGCGACCCGCATCCCGCTGGGTGTCCTGGACGCCCGGCAGTCGCTGGAACTGCTGGGCCGCATCGTCGGAACCAGCCGGGTAGGGGCGCAGCGGGAAGCGGCCGCGAAGGTGACCGAGCGGTGCGGCCACCTGCCCCTGGCGCTCCGGATCGCCGGCGGTCGGCTCGCCGTGCGACCGCACTGGGACGTCGAGCAGCTCGCCGAGCGGCTCGCCGACCAGGCCCGCCGGCTCGATGAGCTGGAGCTCGGCGAGCTGGGGGTCCGGGCCAGCATCTCCCTCAGCTACTACGCGGCCAGCGACGCGGCGAGACGGCTGCTGCGCCGCCTGGCGTTGCTGGAAGTGCCGGTCTTCTCCGGCTGGATGACCGCGGCGCTGCTGGATCAGCAGCCCGCCGACGCGGACGACGTGCTCGACGAGCTCGTGAGTGCCCGGCTGATCGAGCCCGTCGGCACCGCGCGGGGGGCGCATAGCCAGTACCGGTTTCACGACCTGATCCGGTTGTTCGCCCGCGAACGGCTGGCCGCCGAGGAACCGGCCGACGAGCAGCGCGCGGCGCTGGAGCGCGCGCTCGGATGCCTGCTCTTCCTCAGCGAGGAGGCCCGGCACCGCTACCTCGGCGGCAGCTATGTGCGACTAGACCCGAACGCGCTGCGCTGGTCGCCGCCAAGCCCGCTGGGCGGGTTGCTGGTCAGCGACCCGAAAGCGTGGTTTGAGGCCGAGAGAGCGTCGCTGGTCGCGGGCGTGCGGCAGGCCGCGGATGCCGGTCTGGTCGAGCTGTGCTGGAGCCTGGCGGCAACCGCCGACGCGCTCTCTGTGTCCCGGAGCTACCTTGACGACTGGCAGCTGTGCTGCGACACGGGTCTTGAGGCGGCCCGCCAGGCCGGGCATGTCCGCGGTGAGGCGGCAATGCTGTTGCACCGAGGGACCATCGCCCACTTCCGGGGGCAGCTGGCGGCGGCTTGCCGCGATACCGAGGCGGCGGCGAGGCTGTTCCATGACCGGGGCGACGACCACAGTTTTGCTCTGGCGATCGGCTACACCGCGATTATCGACCGAGCCGCCGGGCGCCTCGATGCGGCTGCTGCAGGTTTCGAGCAGGCGCTGGCCATACTCCGCGGGACCCAGGACTGGCCGACGGTCGCGTTCGTGCTGTACCTCCTCGCGAGGGTCAGGCTGGATTCAGGTGATCCTGGCTCGGCACACGAGCTGCTGACCGAGGCGCTGCAACTCGCACAGGCTGGGCTGACAGGGCGAGCTGCGGTGCAGGTGCTGTTCGGTCTGGGTGAGATTCAGCTCGAGACGGGGCAACTGGCCGAGGCGACCGACTCCTACGGCCAGGCGCTGGCGAAGGTTCGTGTCCTTGGCGATCGGGTCGGCGAGGCCAACATTCTGCGCGGCGCGGGACTTGCGGCGCTGCGGCAAGGTCAGCACGCTAGTGCTCGCGGCGCACTGGAGGACGCGCTCGAGCTCGCCGACAGGGGCGGCGTCCCCTTCGTTGCCGCCTCGACCCGGCTCGGGCTGAGCGAGCTCGCGCTTGCCAGGGGCGACGCTCGACGGGCCGTCGAATTTGCCAGCAGCGCAGCTGAAGCGTTCCGCCACCTGGGAATGTCACTCGAGCAGGCCCGCGCACTGACCCTGCTGAGTGACGCCTGCACGGCTGCGGGCGATCCATTGGCAGCGGAATCCGCGTCGGCAAAGGCGATCGCCCTCCGGGCCGGCAACCCCGCGTCTGCCAACGTAGAAGCCTGAGCAAATCTCGTGGCGGCCGAGCCCGCCGAGACAGCGAGGTCACGGCGGCCCGCAAACTGACGGACTAGCGGGCAAACACGCGAGATCCTCGACCGGTCCACCTCGGCCGCATCGCGCGGCTCATAACGACCATTCTGGTGCGGCGAGGAGCACTGCTCTCCTCATGCGAACCTCCGACCAGATCGGCGGGTCGGTGCGCGGTTATCACGCCGACTCTCCTGTCGCTAGGCCAGCCGGGCGAGCCCATTTAAGGATCACTGCGCAGGCCGACGCGCTGTATATTTATGTGTTGCCGACCGCACCGAAGACTTCCTCATCTGCCGCATAGGGCGCGCGCCAGATCATGCGGAATCTAGCCAGCGGCGGCCGGCCCGTTCGTTCGCAGCATCAACAGGCACCTCGCCCCGACGGCGACATCCAGGCCGGTCACGCCGCACCGAGTCGGCGGCCGCATCGGGCTACGTCGATAGCCGGCGTCACGCTGTGTGACGGAGGAGGGTCAGGGAGAACGCTCGCCGAGCCGCCGATCTGGACGGCCGCATTACGGGCCCAACGTGGATGCCCGACCGCCCAGATCGGCGGATATCGCGTGTAGCGCGACCGTGGAGCGTTCACCGCCGGTAAACCGTCTGATGTGCTGCACTGATGGGGGTTCGCGCTGAGTTCGCGGGTGGCGTACCGTCATATCCGGTATGGCATACGCACCGGTGAACGGCCTGCAGCTCTGCTGCGAGAGGCACGGTTCTGGTCGGCCACTCGCGCTGCTCCGCGGTGGCCTGCTGGCCATCGACCTCGATTTCGGGCTGTTAGGTTCTCGGGATGCCCACGGCAGGCCACGCCGCGGTTGCGGTCCGGTACTGCGGCCGGTGGGCTGTCGCTGCCCGGCAGGCGAACCCGGCTGCGGGCCGGGAAACGGGCCAGGTTCACCTCGGGCGGGTCGTGGCTGCTGGCGACCCGGGCCGGCGGCAGGCTGGGTGGCTGGCCGGCTGTGTGGCGGATCGGCAGCGGGCGGGCTGGAGGGCTGAGATGATCCCGGCGTCGCGGCGGCGCCTTGCGGTCTTGCACCTGGTTGTGGCGTCGCTGCTGATCGGCCTCGGCGCGCGGCTGTGGTTCGTGCAGGTGATGTCGGGCAGTGCGTTTGCCAGCCAGGCCAGGCAGGAGCAGACCGAGAACGTGATCGTGCCGCCGGTGCGCGGGGAGATCCTGGACGACACGGGCAGTCCGATGGTGGACAACCGCTCCACGCTGGTGGTCTCGGTCAACATGTCCGGCCTGGCGCAGCAGCAGGACGGCGGGGTGGCCGAGTTGCACCGGCTCGCGGCGCTGCTCGGCATGAACTACCAGCTGCTCAGCGACGAGGTGCGGATCTGCACGGCCAAGGTGCAGCAGCCGTGCTGGCCGGGATCGCCGTACCAGCCGATCCCGGTGGGGCAGAACGTTTCGTACCAGGGGGCGCTGCAGGTGATGGAGAGCCAGAGCGAGTTTCCCGGGGTGACTGCCCAGGTGCAGCCGGTCATCAACTATGGGCAGCCGGTCGGCACCGACACGGCGCAGGTGCTCGGGTACCTGCAGCCGATCACGGCTCAGGAGATGAAGCAGCGCGACCTGCCGGAGACCGGTTTTTCCGGGGTGGACCTGGTGGGCCAGTCCGGCCTGGAGGGCGAGTACGACCAGGAGTTGCGCGGCACCGTCGGGGACGAGGTGGTCCGGGTCAACGCCGCTGGCCAGGTCACGGGAACGGTCAAGCAGACCCCGGCGACGGCCGGCGACGACCTGGTGACCAGCATCAACGCCGGCGTTCAGGAAGATGCCTACAACGCGCTCGCCAGCGCGATTGCCAGGGTGCAGGCGGAGGGCAACCCGGATGCAACCAGCGGTGCCGCGGTCGTGATGACCACGACCGGCCGGCTGATCGCGATGGCCAGCTATCCGACGTACGACCCGAACATCTGGACCGGAGGGATCTCCGAGCGGCAGTTCCGGGAGCTGTCCGGCAGCGGGGACGGCGAGCCGATCCTGAACCGGGCCACCCAGGGCGAGTACCACCCCGGATCGACCTGGAAGGTGACCACGCTGGCCGCCGCGGTCGCCGGCGGTTACCCGCTGTACGGCTCGTATGACTGCCCGGCCTCGGTGAACGTCGACGGTCGTGTGTTCAACAATGACTTCGGAAACGGCGGGTACATGTCCTTGCAGGAGGCGCTGATACTGTCCTGCGACACGATCTTCTACAACTTCGGCTACCAGATGTGGCAGCAGGATCAGCCGTACACGAACGTGAATGTCGTCACCAGCCCGAACGCGCCGGTGCAGACGGTGCAGAGGATGGAGCTGAGGTGGGGATTCGGCCAGCTCACCGGGGTTGACCTGCCAGAAGAGAGCGAGGGCACGATCCCGACCCGGGAATGGCTGTACTACTTCTGGAAGGACAATGCCCACACCGGGCAGGACTGGTGCAAGTACGGCAACGCGAACGGCGACTATGTCCAGCAGATCGAGTACCAGGACTGCTACTACGGCAACATCTGGGAGCCCGGCCTGGCCGTCGACGCCGCGATCGGCCAGGGCTACGTGGCGGTCACCCCGCTGCAGCTGGCCCGCGCGTACGCGGCGCTCGCCAACGGCGGCACGCTCTACAGCCCGCGGGTGGGCGAGGCGCTGCTCAGCCCGGACGGCAAGGTGGTGCAGCAGATCACCCCGCCGGTGGCAGGTCACCTGCCGGTCGCCCAGTCCACCCTGGCCTACATCAGAACAGCCCTGCAGGGAGTGGTGACGTCGGGCACCGCGGCCGGCGCGTTCGCCGGGTTCCCGCTCAACACGGTGTGCGTGGCGGGCAAGACGGGCACCGCGCAGGTGTTCGGCAATCTGGCCACCTCGGTGTTCGCCTCGTTCGCCCCCTGCAACGATCCCAAGTACGTGGTCGTGGTAATGATCCCCAACTCCGGGTACGGGGCCGATGTCTCCGCGCCGGCGGTCCGCCAGATCTGGGACGGGATCTACGGGCTTCAGGGCCAGAAGGCGGCCCTGCCCGGCGGCCAGCTGCCCGGGCTGCCGCACATCAACCAGGCAGGCCAGATCGTCCAGTCAGCAGTACCCGCAGCGAAGAACGGATGAGTCCGGTTCGCGGCTCTTCGGCCTGGGCGCGACGGCGGACCGACTACAGAATGACCTATTCGGCGCGCAATGCACGGCACATGCAGCTCTCGAAAATGCTGTGCAGAACGGCGGGTCGGCGGGCGTTATTCCTGAGCTTCCCCACTGCTCAGCGTGATGCTGCCGATCGACGTAGGCCGATGTAGGGCCGATACAGCGTGACCGATCTGCTGGGCGCCACAGTCGGTCGCTGGGCGAGGTGCTTGTCGATCTAGGATCGCGGCCGCCACGCGATGGCGTCATGCCTGATCGGACGCGCCGTATGCGGCTATGTCCGGATGGTCCGTCCTCGGATGAGAGCCGCCTGTTCGAGTGCGCAGAGTGCAGAGTCACAGCCGACGCCCGGGCGCCGAGTCGGTCAGGACTGCAGGAAGGCCAGCAGGTCAACGTTGATCGTCTCGGCCTCGGTGGTCGGCATGCCGTGCGGGAATCGTTTGTACGTCTTGAGCGGGGATGCGGCCCAGGGTGGGCTTGAGCGCGCTGATCCCGCAGCACTGCGCCGGCCAGCGCATCGATCCGAGCCCGTCGCCCCGACCCCCAGCGGGGTCATGCCGGTGGCCAGCGCTGCGGCGTCGCCGCCGCTGGAGGCGCCGGGGGTCCGGGACCGGTCCCAGGGGTTACTGGTCGCCCCACACAGTTCGCTGACACAGTGCCAGCGAACCCCGATATCGGCCAGGTTGGTGTGGCCGAGCGGGATCGCCCCGGCAGCCCGGAGCCGCTCCACGTGCGGTGCGTCCCGGGCCGGGTACGCCTCCGCCCGCATCCTGAGCCCCTGGGTGGTCGGCGTGCCGGCCAGGTCGATGCTGCCCTTGACGGTGAACGGGACGCCGAGAAGCGGCGGCAGGTCACCGCCGGCGGCGACCGCGCGGTCGGCTGCCGTGGCCGCTTCGAGCGCCTGGTCGGCCAGCAGGATCGTGACGCCGTTGACAGACGGATTCACCGCCTCGATCCCCGCAGGCAGGCCTCGATGACTTCCCGGCTGGACGCCTGCCCGGACCTGATGGCCCCCGCCAGGTCCACCGTGCTCATGCGCCACAAGCCGGTAGCGGTGCTCATGTCGGTACTCCCATGGATGCGGAACAGCCAGTTAGGGCGCGTTTCATGCGTGCGGCCACCCCGCCAGGGTCTCGCGGAGCTACTCGCCTGCCGCGGACTTGAGCGGGTCTTACACGCGCCGTGGCACGTTGCCAGTCAGGGCGAACACGAATCGCATCGCCTTGTGACCGGGGTCTGCGGTAGGGCCAAACATGCACGGGCACCCGCCCTCGATCACGGTGATGCCGCGCTGGCGGCCGTACTCAGCGGCTGAGTGCGATACGCTGCCCGCGCCGGGCCCCCGGTGCATCCAGACCCGTTTGATGCCGAGGTCCGCGCACTCGCGGATAGTGCCCTCGGCCGTCTGCGGCTTGGTTCCGATCACCACCCAGTCGACCCCGCCGGCGATGGACCTCAGGTCGTGGTAGCAGGTGTCGCCTTCGACCTGGTCCGCGTTCGGGTTTACCGCGAAAACCTGGTAGCCGCGTTGCCTCAGGCGCTGGTACACGACGTTGCTGCCGTGGCCCTGCGGCTTCCTCGACACCCCGGTGACGGCAACCCGCCTACCCACAAGAAACTCCGCTGCGGCTTGCTTCATCGTCTGCACTTCAGGCCTCCTCCGGCTCGGTCCAGGGCCGAGGCGGGTCCTTCGAGCCATGCCTTGATGTTGTTCAGGTCTTGCCCGGACCGCGGCTGCATTCGGCGCGCTGACAAGCAGCACGTGGCGCCGCATGAGCTATCTTGATCACCTCCCGGCAGAGCCGGCGAGCACGCCCGCTGACGCTTCTGCCAAGCCGTCTGGAAGCTCGGCTTCGACACCCACTCTCCAGCGCAGATTCCGCGGTGCCAGAGGCGTAGGTCCCGGCGCGGCCGACTCGGTCGTGGACGCTACGATCGCGTCCGTGCTCCCGGTGTCGGCCACGATGGCTGGCCGGCCGTGCGAACTGCCGTCCCGGATCCGCGGACGGTACGACGTGACGGAGGACAACACCGCGGCGGTGGCCGGAGGCGTGCATCGGCCCGGCGGGGTGATCACGAGCGCGGCGCTGTTGCTGATCATCGTGGTGGGCACGTTCTCCATCTCGGGCGTCACGACCATCAAGCTGCTCGGCGTGGGCATGATTGTCGCGCTGGCCGTGAACGCCACGACCGTGCCGGTGTGCTCGTTTCCGGCCGCCATGCGCCTGGTCGGCCAGGCGAACTGGCAGGCACCCAGGTTCTTGCGGCCGCTCTACGCCAGGTACGGCGTTCACGCGCATGGGCCGCCCGGGATGGGCAGATCGCAGGATCCGGTTTCACCGGGCGTCAGCGAAAATGCCCGGCCGGGGGGCCAGCATCGCAGGGCGTCCACAGTCGAACGCCACAGTCCACCTGGTGCCCATCACGCCTCCCCACAAGCGGCATTCAACCGATATCGAGCAGAACGGGCGCCCGGGCATCCTTCCGCTCATCCGAGCGCCGGACAGGCCCGTGAGGTGTGACACGCGGCCGCATGCATATCATCCGTTCGGGCGCGGCTCCGACAGCCCGACCAGCCGATCAGGCTGGCGTCCAGAACGGCGGATCAGGAGCGGCCGAGACCGGCATTCAGTAACAGCCCGTGACCGAGCAGGCCATCTCCGGGCAGTTCCTTATTGCCGTCGGCGGGCAGGGGTCCGATGACCGCCAACAGCCTCCAGAATCGGGTCGGCTCAGGAAACCGCTGGTCCAGGCCCATAACGGTTCTGCAACGTGTCCAGATAAATGTCGGCCGGCACTTTCAACAACGAGCTCATCCGCAGCGGCGAAAACCTGGTCCATTCCAGGGCCACGTCCGACAGCTTCGGCAGGATGGTTGACGCCAGCGCCCTGTCCCTGATGAACTCCTCCGGCTCAAGCCCGAGACCGATCGCCGTATCTTGCCGTCTTTGGTGCGGTCGAACAGCGCGCCCCAGGCCTCGAGTTCCCAGACCCGGTCCGGGGCCTCCTTGGCGTGGAGCTCGGCCATCCGCCAGTTGTTCAGGAACTTGCCCCCGCGCATGGTGTCGCGGAAGTGGACCATCCAGTTATCAAGGGGGTTCACGTTGCCCATCGCCGCCGCGGCGCCGCCCTCGGCCATGACCGTGTGCGCCTTGCCGAACAGCGACTTGGAGATGATCGCCGTTTTCTTGCCTGCCAGCCTGGCCTCGATCGCCGCGCGCAGCCCCGAGCCGCCCGCCCCGACCACCACGATGTCGTAGGGGAGTCGCTCGATGTCAGACGATGCTCTATCAGCCACGTTGTGCCTGCCTCAGTTGAAGAACCTCGGGTCGCTGAACACCCCGGCGGAGGCGTGCGGCTCGCGCGCCGCGCAGGCCGCGGGAGCGCGCCAGAAGGACCGGTAGTAGGCCCGCCGGTAGTAGTAGCAGGTGAGCCGGAAGCCGAGCACGAACGGCAGCGACACCAGCGCGTAGGGGATGATCGGCGGCAGCGCCGGCAGCCACCGGCCCAGGCTGCTCGACCCCGGCGCGCACTCGCCGCTGATGCAGGGCGAGTAGAACGGGGTCAGGTAGTGGTACTTGGGCACCCAGCACCAGTGCCCGATGAACACGTGCACGGTGGCGTAGGTCACCCAGACCGTGAGCAGCGCCGCCGTGACCGCCGGGGCCCGCCATCAGGGGTCCTTGCGCAGCGTGCGCTCCGAGATCTGCGCCCTGGTCCTGGCCGTCGCATGCGCTGCCTGCGTCATAGCCGGCGCCCCTGAGCGCACCGGGATTGCTCTGTGTGCTTCCGCCGCCCGGCCCGGCGGATGCTAACTCCGGCGACCGGAATGCGCTGGCAGCCGGCGACGTGGTACCCGGCGATCGCAGTCGCGCCGTGGCGGTGAGCCGCGTCGCAGGATGCGCTGATCCGCACCTGGCCTCCTCCGCAGCTGGTTGCTAAGATTAGCAATTGCTGAGCCGATGATAAGAGCACCGGGCGGGGCCGTCGCCGGGCCGGAAGGCAGCTTTTGAGGTGGCGGGCACGCAATAGGGGCACCTGAGGGATACGGGCGCCTGTCGGGCTAAGGAGGCTGCTGCGATGCGTGTGGCATGCCAGCTGAAGGCGGATTTCCTCACGACGCCCGGGCATCCCGCCCGGACGCCGGTGGCGGGACTGCTCGCCGGCTGCGCTCCCGCCGTCGGGCAGCGGCTCCCGCAGGTGCGGCCCGGCGTGGGCCGCGGCGGGGCTGTGCCGGTGGTGACCTGGGCCGGCCATATCGGCGGGGCACGGCGGCGCGGGCCAGCGGGCTGGCGATGAGAATGACGCGGCAGTACGTGGCGGGTGAGTTGTCGGTACTGCTCGCGCACGTGCAGGCGGTGACCAGTACCGAGGCGGCCAGGCGTGACGCGTGGTCCCTGCGGTACGCGGCCGAGACGCAGCCGATCCCGGCACTGGCCTCGGTGACCGAGCGCGCACTGGCGTTGGCCGAGGGCCTGTGCTGGGATTCGCTGAGCCGGGGCGACACGGCGGCGTTCCTGCGCCAGGCGGCGGTCTGCGCCGAGCTGCACGACTTCGGCGTCTGCGCCGGCCTGCTCGACGACGATTAGCCAGGCCTGCGCTCCGTTTTCCGGCAGTTATCTTCCGGCGACAGACACGAGAGGCAAGACAATGGCAGAAAGCCAGGAGCCGCAGGGTCCCGCGGCGCAGGTCTCCGAGACACAGGTGTCCGAGGCGCAGATCGCAGTCCACTGGCGCGAGGAGGAATACATCTATCCTCCGCAGAAGTTCGTCGAGCAGGCTAACGCCGCCGACCCGGCCATCTTCGAGCGGTTCACCGAGGACAAATTCCCCGACTGCTTCAAGGAGTACGCGGACCTGCTCACCTGGGACGCGCCGTGGCACACCACGCTGGACACCAGCAACGCGCCGTTCTGGAAGTGGTTCGTCGGCGGCAGGCTGAACGCGTCGTACAACTGCGTGGACCGGCATGCCGAGGCCAAGCCGGACAAGACCGCGATCATCTTCGTGCCGGAGCTCGAGTCCGACGAGCCCGTCCACATCAGCTACGCGGAGCTGCACCGGCAGGTAAACGAGTTCGCCGCCCTGCTGCGAGACTTCGCCGGCCTCAAGGCGGGTGACCGGGTGACCCTGCACCTGCCCATGGTCGCCGAGCTGCCGGTCACCATGCTCGCCTGCGCCCGGCTCGGGGTGATCCATTCGGAGGTGTTCGGCGGCTTCAGCGGCCATGCCTGCGGGACCCGGATCGCCGACTCGGGCAGCCGTGTCCTGATCACCATGGACGGCTACTACCGCGGCGGCCAGCTGATCGACCACAAGGTCAAGGCCGACGAGGCCCTGGCGACGGCGGCCGAGGAGGGCCAGGAGGTCGACAAGGTGCTGGTCTGGCGGCGGCATCCTGGTCAGTACGCCTCGAAGATCCCGATGGCCGACGGCAGGGACTTCTTCGTCGACGAGCTGCTCGGCGAGCACCGGGGCGCGACCGTCGAGCCGGTGTCGATGCCGGCCGAGGCGCCGCTGTTCCTGATGTATACCAGCGGCACCACCGGCCGGCCGAAGGGCTGCGAGCACAGCACCGGCGGGTACCTGTCCTACGTGGCCGGGACGTCCAAGTACTACCAAGACATCCACCCCGGCGACGTGTACTGGTGCATGGCCGACATCGGCTGGATCACCGGCCACTCCTACATCGTCTACGGGCCGCTGGCGCTCGGCACCACCACCCTGGTCTACGAGGGCGTGCCCAACTATCCCGACGGCGGGCGGCCGTGGCGGATCGCGGAGAAGCTCGGGGTGAGGATCTTCCACACCTCGCCGACGTCGATCCGGATGCTGCGCAAGGTCGGCCCGGAGGAGCCGAAGAAGTACGACTATCACTTCAAGCACATGACCACGGTGGGCGAGCCGATCGAGCCGGAGGTCTGGCGCTGGTATCACGCCGAGGTCGGCAAGGGCGAGGCGGCGATCGTCGACACCTGGTGGCAGACCGAGAACGGCGGCTTTCTTGGCAGCACGCTGCCGGCGCTGCAGCCGATGAAGCCGGGCAGCTGCGGCCCGGGCGTGCTCGGGATGTACCCAATCATCTACGACGAGGACGGCAACGAGGTGCCGAGGGGCAGCGGGAAGGCGGGCAACATCTGCATCCGCAACCCCTGGCCGGGCAGCTTCCAGACGATCTGGGGCGACCCGGAGCGGTATCTCGCCACCTATTACCGGAAGTACAACAAGAACCCGGACAGCAAGGACTGGCGCGACTGGCCGTACTTCACCAATGACGGGGCGGTCCAGGCGGCCGACGGGTACTTCCGGATCCTCGGCCGCGTGGACGACGTGATCAACGTGGCCGGGCACCGGCTGGGCACCAAGGAGATCGAGTCCGCTTCGCTGACGGTCCCCGAGGTCGCCGAGGCGGCGGCGGTGCCGGTGATCGATGACATCCGGGGCCGGGTCGTGGAGGTGTACGTCTCGCTCAAGCCCGGTTTCGAGCCGGGCACGGAGATGGAGGACAAGGTCAGCAAGGCGATCGAGACCGAGATCGGCAAGATCGCCCGGCCGAAGAACGTCTGGATCGTGCCCGACATGCCGAAGACCAGGTCGGGCAAGATCATGCGGCGGGTCATCGCGTCGATCTCCAACTTCGCCGACGTCGGGGATGTCACTACTCTGGCCAACCCCGAGATCGTGGATGACATCCGGCACCACGTGCAGACGGCGAAGGTCGCGAAGGACGACGTCCCGCGTGAGCTGACCGAGGCCGAGTTCGAGGAGATCAAGAAGTTCGGCGGCGAGTAGCCGGCCGCGTCACCGGCAACCGGCGGCCCCGCGCGCGGGCCGCGGTCACCAGGGAGACCGGCGTGATCGGGTAGCCGTCATCGAGGACCCGCGAGCCGGGCGAGGGCAGCGTCCAGGCGCTTCAGCAGGGTGCCGTGCTCCTCCCGCAGCTGCCCGGGCAGGTGGCGGCCGAAGACGGCAAGGTACTCGCCGATGAGGGCGGCCTCGTCGCGCCAGGTGGCGGGATCGACCGACAGCAGCATCTCCAGGTCGGCCTCGCTGATCGCCAGTCCCTCGGTGTCGAGGCCGCCCCTGGAGGGTAGCCTGCCGGTGGGAGTGTCCACGGCTCCGGCCCGCCCGGACAGCCGCTGGGCGATCCACTTCAGGACACGGATGTTCTCGCCGTAGCCGGGCCAGGCGAACCGGCCGCCGGCGTCCTTGCGAAACCAGTTGACGTAGTAGATGCGCGGCAGCTTCGCCGGGTCGGTCATGGCGCCGATGGCGAGCCAGTGGGCGAAGTAGTCGCCCATGTTGTAGCCGCAGAACGGCAGCATCGCGAACGGGTCACGGCGCAGCTGCCCGACCTTGCCGTCGGCCGCGGCGGTCGTCTCCGACGCCACGCCCGCGCCGAGGAAGACGCCGTGCTGCCAGGAATAGGCCTCGGTGACCAGCGGCACCGCGGTCGCGCGGCGGCCGCCGAACAGGATCGCCGAGATCGGCACCCCGGCCGGGTCCTCCCATTCGGGGGCGATCGACGGGCACTGCGCGGCGGGCACGCAGAACCGCGCGTTGGGATGGGCCGCGGGCTCGCCGGACTGCGAGGTCCAGTCCCGGCCCTGCCAGTCGGTCAGGTGCGGCGGGGGCTGGCCGGTCAGCCCTTCCCACCACACGTCGCCGTCGCCGGTGCGGGCGACGTTGGTGAAGATGGTATTGGCCCGCAGCATCCTGATCGCGTTGAGGTTCGTGGTTTCGCTGGTGCCCGGCGCGATGCCGAAGAACCCGGCCTCGGGGTTGATCGCGCGCAGCCGGCCGTCCGGCCCGGGCCGCATCCAGGCGATGTCGTCGCCGATGGTCTGCACCTTCCAGCCCGGGATCGCGGGCTCGAGCATCGCCAGGTTGGTCTTCCCGCATCCCGACGGAAACGCCGCGGCCACATACAGCGGCCCGGCGCTGCCGTTGCCGCCGGCGGGCGGGATGATCTTCAGGATGAGCATGCGCTCGCCAGCCAGCCCTGGTCACGGGCCATCACCGACGCGATCCGCAGCGCATAGCATTTCTTGCCCAGCAGCGCGTTCCCGCCGTACCCCGACCCGAACGACCAGATCTCCCGGGTCTCGGGGAAGTGGGAGATGTATTTGGTCTCATTACAGGGCCACGGCACGTCCGCCTGGCCTGGTGACAGCGGCGCGCCGACCGAGTGGACGGCGCGGACGAAGAACCCGTCGTCGCCGAGCTGCTCCAGCACCGCCGTGCCCACCCGGGTCATGACCTGCATCGAGGCCGCCACGTACTCCGAGTCGGTGATCTGGACGCCCGGCTGGGAGATCGCCGAGCCGAGCGGACCCATGCAGAACGGGACCACGTACATGGTCCGCCCGGCCATGCACCCGGCGAACAGCCCGGCGAAGGTGGCGCGCATCTGCGCCGGGGCGATCCAGTTATTGGTCGGTCCCGCGTCCTCCTCCTTCTCCGAGCAGATGAACGTGCGATCCTCCACCCGCGCCACATCCGACGGGTCAGACGACGCAGCGAAGCTGCCTGGCCGCAGATCAGGGTTCAGCCGCGCGAACGTGCCCTGCCGGACCAGCAGGCCAGCCAGCCACTCCCGCTCCCCGGCGAGCCGTCACACCAGTAGACACCGGCGGGCCGCGCGAGCTCAGCGACCTCCCGCACCCAGGCGATCAGCCGATTGTGCGCCGTCAGGGGGTGATCCAGCCCCGCAATCCCGTCCGTCACATGATCTGCTTCCTGGCAGTTCCCAGCGTCCGGCCCGCGACACCGGCACCGTTCCGGACGGCGCACCGGCACGCTTGCCGTCACAGCCTCTGCCCCAGCCCGGTGACCATGCCGTCCCGCCCGATCGCGGCGATTCAACGGAACTATTTTCTATGCAATTTAAAATCTTGCAACTGCCTGACCGGGCCACAGCAGGCAGTGGCGCCCGTGCACGCGTGGCCTTGCGTTCCGCGCCTCCCGGAGGGCCGCGCCTCCCGGTAGCCATCCGGGGAGGCGCGGCCGGGCCGTTGTTTCCGGATGAAACCTGGTAGCCCCCCAGTGAGGAGGAGGGGGCTACCAGGGCATGCGGCAGCCGTCGCCGTAGACGACGTCCACCCGGAACTGCACGCCGGGGCCTGCGTTACCGGCGTGCAGGCGGCGCACCTTCTCGCGGGCGCGCACGTACTGCCCGGCGCCTTCCAGGACAGCCAGGTCGGTCCGGGCCTCGGTCGCGCCGCCCTCGCTGGCGGGGCCGGGCCGGATGCGGACGACGACGTACCCGGCGATGCCGGCCAGGCCATGGCCATGGCGCACGTCGCAGGACCCGCTGATCCGCACCTCGCCTCTCCCTCCCGCTGATTGCTAAGATTGGCAATTGCTGAGTCTGATGATAACTGCCCGGGGCCGCCGTCGGGCATGATGGGCCACGGAAGGTGACGGCCAGGCGACCGGGGCGCCCGAACGAAACGGCGCGCATGCACAGGCAAGGGAGGCTGCTGAGGTGAGCGCGCCGCTGTACCAGCTGAAGGCAGAATTCTTCAAAACCCTGGGCCACCCCGCCCGGATCCGGGTACTGGAACTGCTGTCCGACCGCGAGCACGCCGTCGCCGAGATGCTTCCGCAGGTCGGCATCGAGCCGGCGCACCTGTCGCAGCAGCTGGCAGTGCTGCGCCGGGCGAACCTGGTGACATCCCGCAAGGAAGGCTCCACCGTCTACTACTCCCTGACCAGCCCGCACGTCGCCGACCTGCTGGCGGTAGCCCGGCTGATCCTCACCGGCGTGCTGTCCGGGCAGGCCGAGCTGCTCCAGGACCTGCGCGCCTCCGCCGGCTCCCGCTGATCCCACGCGATATGCGCAGTGCGTCGCGCCCGGGCGGCCTCTTTCTCCGGCAAGTGGCCGGCTGATACGTTGACGGCCTGATGGACGTCCTTCCCGGCTGGCTCGCGGCATGACCACGTGATGGGGTCGCGCGCCCGGCCGGGCCGGGCAACCCGGCGCAGGCGATCTTCGTGACGCGTCCCATTTACCAGGTGAAGGCGGAGTTCTTCAAGACGCTGGGGCATTCCGCCCGCATCCGGGTCCTCGAGGTCCTGCGTGACGGAGAGTGCTCGGTGGGCGAGCTCATCCCCGCGGTCGGCATCGAGCCCTCCCACCTGTCCCAGCAACTGGGAATCTTGCGGCGGGCGAACATCCTCCAGGCGCGCAAGCAGGGCGCGGTCGTCCGCTACTCGGTGACCGACCCCCGGATTTTCGACCTCCTCGAGGTCGCCCGGGCGATCCTCACCAGCTCGCTCGCCGGGTCGGCCCAGCTGCTCGCCGAGCTCCGCGAGCAGGAGTCCGCCGGACGAGGGGATCTCTCTCCCCCCGGCGCGCGAGCGGCTGACCGCGCCTAGTGGTCAGGGCAGGCAGCGGGCGCAGCGCACGCCAGCCCCCGCTCTGCGAGGCCCCTGCCGTCGCCGCACCCGCCCAGAAGGCGGGCTCAATTCAGCACGACCGAGCATCCAATTCAGCACGACCGAGCATCGGCTGCCGTTCCAACCACGCGCAGATCATCCCGTTCGGTTGCAACGAGACCGTCCATGCACTGACGGAAGAAGTCGCCCAGATCGGCGGATCTCGCGTGCAGTGCCATGGGGGAGGGGTGACGTTGCGTGAACAGGCTCGCCGTCTGCGGGTCCTGGCTGTAGGGGGTGGTGCAGCGCGGGGGAGTCGTCATTCAATAGGACCCGACCAGCGGCAGAAGCACGTGCCCTGAACTGTCAGGCCTCAGGCGGCGAATTCGCTGGCGGTTCCTCGCTTGGGGGTTGTTCGCCGGGCGCGCCTTGGCTTGCGGCGTCCTGGTCGGGCTGGTCCTCGCTGGGCAGGATCTTGGTCAGCGCGCCGATGGCGCGTTCGAGTTCGGGCAGGTCGTCATCGACAGTCGCCTGCAAGATCGCGTGAGCGGTGTCGAAGTAGCGGTGGGCCAGGTGATCGCGCATGCGGGCGATCTGGCGCCACGGGATGCCGGGCTGGGTGCCGAGCAATTCGGCGGGCAGGGCCTTGACGGCCTCGCCGATTTCCAGCAGCCGGATCCGGACCGCGTCGAAGACCAGGCCGTCGGACAGGTCGCCGCGTTGCAGGTGGGAGCGGATCGCGTCGATAGCGGCCTGGATGTCGGCCAGCCGCTGCCGGTCCCGGTAGGTCACAGGGCCACCAGGTCACGCCGGGCCCGGGCGCGGACCCCGGGCTTGAGATCGCCGGCTGGCACCAGGTCGACCTGGCTGCCGACGATTTCCTCCAGATCGGCCTGGACCCGGCCCAGGCCGAGCAGTCCCATGTGCGGCGGCAGGTCCGCGAGCAGGTCCAGGTCGCTGTCGGGGCGGTCGGTGCCGCGGGCCACGCTGCCGAACACGCGCAGGTTGGTCACGCCATGGGCGGCCGCCGCGGCGATCAGGTCCTGCCGCCTGCGGCGCACCCGCTGGCCCACCGGCCCCGACAGCCTGCTCAGCCGCCGCGGCTGCCGCCGGATGTCAGTGATCAGCTCATAACCGGCCGCCTCGATAAGGGCGGCCAGGGTCGGCAGCGCGGGCTGGCGGTGCCCGGACTCATACGCGCTGATCACGCTTTGCGTGGCGCCTGCCCGGGCGGCCAGCTCCGCCTGCGACAGCCCCGCGCCGGTGCGGGCCCGCCGCAGCAGACTCCCGGCCGTTCCCGTTACCTGATCCACGACTCGATTATAGCGGATCGTCGATATCCGCGAACGAGTGCGGCCGACCTCGCATGGCGGAGAGGCGGTAGTTCTTGTGGCGGTCCGTCATGGAGCAGCCAGCTGTTATCCGGGCCCGCGGTCCGCTCACCCGGATGTCTGTGGTTTGAAGATCGTGTCCATGATTTCGGCTCCGGTGGTCAGGACCGGGCGCAGTTCGCGGCGGTAGACGACCTCGGTGGTCCGGGAGCTGGAGTGCCCGGCGAGGCGGGCGATCTCCTCGACGGGCACGCCGGAGCTGGACATGAGGGAGACGAAGGAGTGGCGCAGCTCGCGCGGGGTCCAGTGCTGTCCGATGTCCGCGGCCGTGCAGACGGCCCGGAATTCCCGCCGGACGTTGGCCGCGTCCAGGGCGGCGCCGGTCCTGGTGGCGAAGACGAGATCCTGCTCGCTCTGCCGTGCCCCGGCCGCAAGCCGGTCGGCGGCTTGCTGGTCCTTGTGGGCGCGAAGCGCGTCGACGGCCATCTGGGGCAGGGCCAGGGTCCTGCGGGATTTCTCGGTCTTGGTGTCCCCGTGCACTCGTACCGATCGCCAGACGGCGGCGCTGGCCGGGACGGGCGGGTCAGCGTCGGGGTCACCGAAGTCGACGTGCTCCCAGCGCAGCGCCCGGGCTTCCTCATAGCTTTTTCGGATGTGTAACCGAGTACCTCGCTGTCCGAAAATGGCACTTGAGTGGCACTCAGGGTGCTGCCGGGGCTTGCTGAGCAGTCGCTTCTGTGGAGGTGGAGCGCCGTAGAGTGTCTCCGGTACCGGGAAAGGGTAACTAGGCTCGCTCCGGAGGCTGGCGTGCGTCGGCCACTCTCTGCTTGTGCGCTACGTAGAGTGAGGGATGCTGCCATCCCTGCAGGTCTTTGGTAGCAGCAGGATCTTGTGGCGGGAGCGGTCCGGCGGGGTGTACGCCTCCACCTCCAGCGTGCACTGGCGCGCAGGAGTGGGAGCACGAGCCGGACGGGGAGTACCTCACCCCCCGGACCGGCAAGTGCCTGGACGACGTCCGTGGCGTCACGGCGAACTTCGCCAGGATCGATCTGTACGGCTACGACAACACGAACCCGCAAGAGTGGGGCAGGTCCGTGACTGAGTAGGTAACGTGGCGCCCGCCAGCTACTACAGTGGCGGGGCTGCTGGCTTTCTGCCTCGTCATGACGCGAGGAAGCTGGTGATCAGGGGCGTGAGCAGGCTCGGGCGGGTCACGAGCTCGACGTGGCCGCCGTGGTAGACGTGCAGCGTCGCGTGCGGGATGGCCGCGGCTAGGATGCGGCCGTTGGCCACCGGGATGATCGGGTCCTGGTCGCCGGTGAGCACCAGGGTGCGCTGGCGGATGAGCGGCAGCAGCGGCAGCGTGGTGAATCCCAGCGCGGCGGTGTTCTGGTACAGGTAACCGATGCTGAGCGGGCTGATCCGCGCCTTGCGCAGGGCGCTGGTCAGCGCGTCCGGGTCGGTTTTCGCGCTTCCTCCCCACAGGTCGCCATAGCGGCGCAGGATGAGGTTCTTCACCAGCGGCAGCGGGTTGGGCGGCACCATCGTCTGCGGCCCGGTTGAGGTCGCCACCAGGATCAGCCGCCGGCACCGGCGCGGGTTGCACAGCGCGAACTGCTGGGCCAGCCCGCCTCCCCAGGAGATCCCCAGGACGTCGGCCTGCTGGTGGCCGAGATTCTGCAGCATCTCGCGCAGGAGCAGGGCCAGGGTGGTGAAACGGTACGGCAGGCTGGGTAGCTGAGAGCCGCCGACGCCGGGGGCATCGAAGCGGATCACCTCGATGGCCGGGTCGAGTGCATCCACGAACGGCCGCAGGGCTTCCAGTCGCATGCCGATGCCGTTGCACAGCAGGAGCGGAGGCCTTGTCCCGGTGCCCGGCCGGATCGCGACGCGCAGCGGCGTCCCGCCCACCTGCATGATCTCTTCGCGCACGTAGTCATCCGTGACAGGCATGCCCGTTCCTCCTGGGACACGCCGTGCCTGCCGGCGTCTGTGACGGCAGTCACACGGCTATGGGGATAGTAACGACGCTTGAGATAGTACGCAATAGGGCAAGTCCGCTTAGCGCGACTGGCAGCAGCCCCGCCTCGCTACTGCAGGCGAGGGCTGCTGCCTTATCGCGGGCAGCCGACGGGGGGCGGAACTTCTCGCAGTCGCAGGCAGCCGTCCAGCCTGCGAGACGAGCTGGCGCTCTTCAAAGAAGTCAGCGGCCCGGCTGACGGAGAACATCAGCCGGCCGCAGGAAGGGACGGTGCTCATGGGGATCAGGCCGGTGCGGATGCCGCTGATCCGGGTCTGCAGCCGCCGCCGCCGGGGCGGCTGCGGCGTGGCACGAAGGGGGACACCGGGTCGCTGGGGACCCTGGCCGGCTCCCGGGATTCCGCTGCTGATCGGCCAGGCAGAGGGACCTGCTGATGTCAGGGTTCGAGGCACGCTGGGCGAGCAGTCCCAGCACCTCAATCTCGCGGGCGCTGTGCCAGTCCTGAGCTTCCCGGGCTTGCGCCCTGTGGGGATACCCTGCCGAACCGGGCGGGCGTGGTTGCCTCTTGCCGTCACCGCTTGCGGTGACGGCAAGAGACGTCCTTTCCGGGCGGTGCGGGTTCGGCGGTGACCCGTCTGGCCCGCGGCGTCAGGCGCCGTTCTTGGCCGTCTTGCCGGTTACCGTGGCCTTGCCCGTTATGGCGGCCTTGCTCGTTACGGCGCGCACCGGGATGCGCTTGGCCTGCGCTTCCTTCGCCTTCGGTACCAGGATCTGCAGGACGCCGTCCCGGGCTGTGGCTTCGATGGCGTCGGCCATCACATGGCTGGGCAGGGTGATCGACCGGCGGAACGCGCCGTAGCGGCGCTCGGCCCGGTGGACCTTCTCAGCGGCGGGGTCGTGCGCGGCGTGCCGCTCGCCCTGGATCGTGAGCAGGCCGTCTTGGAAGGTGATCTCCAGGTCCTCGAGCCTGACGCCGGGCAGTTCCACGGCCACCAGGTAGGCGTCCTTGCGCTCGGTAATGTCCACCGGCGGAGCCCACGCCTGCGTGCTCGGATCGCCGAACCGGTGGATGAACTGGCTGAGCGGGGTGAGCCGCTGGCCATAGGGGCTGTTGGCCCGCAGCATCTCGTCTTGAGCGGTGCGCAGGTCATCGAACAGGTCCCAGCTTGTCATGGCTGTCATGTCGTTCTCCCTCGTGCATCTCGCCGGGCCGGCGGCCCGGGCGGCCCGGGAAAAAATGCAGTTCGGGTGAACGACATTCACTACCGAGTAACATTGTTCACTATATAGTGAACAATGTTCACCGTCAAGTCCAACCGCCCGGAGGCGACCATGACGAACCGGCCGCAGGCCGCCGCCGACGCCGGCCCGCACCCGCTCTGGTTCAGCCCTCCCGACAGCGAGGAGAGCCGCCGTCCTGCGCTGACCCGCGAGCGGGTCGTCGCCGAGGCCCTCACGGTCATCAGCACTTACGGCGTGGATGCCCTGAGCATGCGAGCCCTCGCCGCCCGCCTGGGCGTGGTCCCCGGCGCGATCTACCGCCACGTGCGCAACAAGGAGCAACTCCGCGACCTGGTCGTGGACGGGGTGCTGGCCGAGGTCGACTGCCAGGCCGACCCCGCCCTCAGCTGGACCGAGCAGGTCAAGACGCTCGCCCGCCGGCTGCGGGCGGTCCTGGAAGACCATCCCGGCATCGCCGCCCTGCTCAAGACCCGCGACCCCCTCGGCCCGCACTCCCTCGCCCTGGCCGAGGCGTTCCTGGCACCGCTGCAGCAAGCCGGCCTCCCGGCGCGGCAGACCGCCCTGGCCTTCTCCCTGGTCTACGACTACACCCTCGGCTTCGCGCTCAGCGACCGGACCACCGTCAACGAGCAGCGCGTCCAGGACACCGCGACCCGGCGCCAGCTCCACGCGTTCTTCCGGTCCCTGCCCGCTGACCGGTTCCCCGCGCTGGCTGCCCTCGGCGAGCACGTCTGGGCCGGCCACCGCGACCAGCGCTTCACTGCCAGCCTCGACACCCTCATCGGCGGAATCCAGGCGGCCCAGCGCACCGGATCCGTCGACCCCTGACCTAGCCGGGATTGACGCCTGGCAAAGTCGAACATCCGTTTCTCGGCATGCACGAGCGGTCGACGTCGACCACCTGCAACGGCCTGGCGAACCTGCCGGGGAGATAACCAGCGACCTCTGCCGCGATTGGCTCGCGGCGCCGGAAACCCGGTACCCCCTGCCCGGCAGCCCGTCCGCCGCGGCGGCAGCGTCCAAGACGCCCCAGGACGGTAAGTGCGGCTCACGCGGCAGACCGCGCAACCGGCGGGCGGCGGCGATGAACAATCGGCGTCCGGCGGTCGGCGAAAGCCCGGATCCGGAGGCGCCGCAGCACCAGCCGCGGAGCCGCGAACTGCGCGGGTTGAGGCGTCGGCGGTGATGGAAGATTCCGCGACCGTCGGGCTGTCTGTTCACGACTCGGCCGACCAGCGCGTCCTGGCAACCGCTCGCCGGTGCCGTCACCCGCGTGATCTCGGGCCCGCCGGGCCTGACTCGCAGTCGAGGCGGTGGCGCATGAGGAAGTCCGGCCCAATGGCAGCCGGTACAGGTCCCTTGGTCCCTGGCGCGGCATGCTGTGGCGCGGATTAGTGGTGTCATGGGAGATGTTGTTCGCCGGGTTGTGGTGCTCGGTGCGGGCGCTATGGGAACTGCGCTGGCGGTGCACTGCGCCCGCGGCGGGGCCAGCAGTGTGCTGCTCGCGACCGACCACGACGAGGGCGTAGCCGACGCGTGGCGGCGGGGGCTGCCGCACCCTTCGCTGCGGATGCCGTTCCATCATGACGTCCGCTGCTGCCCGGCCGGGGAATGGGCCGAGGTGCTGCCGGGCGCCGGGGTCGTGCTTGTTGCCGTGTCCAGCGCAGGACTTCCGCGGGTGCTGGCCCAGGCGGCGCGCATCGGCGCACCCGGCGCGGTCTGGGTACTGGCCACCAAGGGCTGGGCGCAGGACACGCTGCAGACCCCGAGCCAGGTCGCCACGTCAGTGCTCGGGAACGTGCCGGTGGTCTCGCTGGCCGGCCCGGCGCTCGCCGCTGAGATCCTCGCGGGCTCGCCAACCGGCCTGCTCTGCGCTTCGGCGGACCAGCAGGCCAGGAGGTGCGCGGCGGCCGCGCTCGCCTCGCCCGCCACGGCGGTATTCACCACCAGCGACGTCGCCGGGGCCGAGACGGCGGCGGCGTTCAAGAATGTCGTAGCGGTGGCCGTCGGGCTCGCCGAGGGCCTGTCTGACCGGCTCGGCGAGAGCGCGCTGGTCGCCAGTTTCGCCAACGCCCGCGCCGCGGTGTTCGCCCGCGGGATGCTGGACATGATGGCACTGGCCGAAGCGCAGGGCGGCCGGGCCGCGACGGTGCTCGGACTGGCCGGAGCGGGGGATCTCTACGTCACCTGCCAGCACGGCCGCAACGGCCGCTTCGGGCGGCTGCTGGGCTCCGGCGCCACGGTCGACGGCGCGGTACGCTCGATCGGCAGCACCGTGGAGGGAGTGACGAATACCGCGGCCGCGCTTCGGCTCGCCGCCCGCACGCGTCTCGACCTTCCCTCGGCGCGGGTCGTGGAACTCGCGCTGACACAGGACCTGACCGGCGAGCGGGTCAGCGACCGGCTACGGGACCTGTTCCGGACCGTCGTGTCCGGCTCCCGGCCGTACGGCGAGCCGCGGTAAGGTTACTGACCGGTAGCCGCATCCTCGTCCGTGCGGCGGATCTGTGGATCGTTCACCCGACTGACCGAGGTCAGCCCCGAGATCATCTACGGCAGTCTCCGCGACTACCTCGCCGACGCCGACCTGTTATCCCATCTCCACGATCAGGTTCTCCGGATCGGCGCCGGCGCCATGGCGACGATCCTCAAACGCGCCGCTGGCTATACGAACATGAGATAAAGCACGCGGAGGGACACGGATGATCATGATGCCCTACGACTGACCCTGGTCATCACTGCGCTCACATGCCAGGCAGAGTTCTGGCACCCCGCAGGGTCAGCGGATCACCAGCACCGGCCGGTCGGTCAGGTGGATCACCTTGTGCGCGGTGCTGCCGAGCACTAGGCCGGTAAGGTCGCTCCTGCCCCTGGAGCCCATGATGATGATGCCGGCGTCGTGTTCCCGGGCGTCTTTGACGATCTCGCGCGCCGCATGCCCGTATACCGCCTCCCGCATCTCCCCCTGGGCATCAACTCCGGCCTGGATGAGCGCCTCGACCCCATCCCGCACCGCCTCATGTGCCTCTTTGTCCGGCTCGCTCGGCGTCAGCCCGAGCCGGCCGAACTCTCGCTCTCTTATGTGCAGCACCCACACCTTGCCCTTGGACAGGTTTGCCAGGTCCTTGGCCGCGGCGATCACCCGAGGGGAGACCTCCGAGTGATCCACGGCGACCAGCAGTCTCTCGTACATCAGCATCCCTCCCTTTCTCTGCGAGAATCCGCCCGGCCAGATCATGAACGGTGCGCTCGGCTGGGCCGGGTCGGTGGTAGCCGACGCCGCCCCCGGGAATCCGGCCGACGCCGCCAGCGGCACTCCGGCCATCGCGGGTGCCTCGACAGTCAGGGCAACGAGGTCATCGAGCTCAAGGTGAGACACGGCAGATTCCCGCAAACCCGGGCGGGCAGGGGAACTCCATCGTCAGCGCCGTCAGGCAGCTGGTCATCCATTGGCTCCCACCTCCGGGTGAGACGGCGCTATTGCGAATTATGAAACCGCTGCGTGGTGCCGCGCTAGTGGAGCGCCTGTGTCGGTTACACGATCTTGATCCAGAGGTCTTGTGCTCTTGCACGATGGTCACCCTGCCGATCCGGGACGGCCGACTAATGGGCTGTGACGTGAGCTGCCAGATCCGCCAGATCTGCGCACCGCGGTCAGTCACGCCGGCCTGCAATCACTGCGCGTCTCGGCCATCGCCAGTGCCCGTCAGGGTGAACTGCTGCCGATGGTGGCGGTAATGCTGCGTGGGGTAGCGGTACAGCGCGGCCGACCGCGGCGAGGAGGGCTATGGCATCTCGGCGGCCGGCGGCCGCCAGGACAGGTTCTGGTCAGCGATCGAGCGGTGCGATCCGGCCTGGCTGGCAGGGTGGGTGATGGCATCTGCGAGGCGGCTGACGAAGGTGCGGATGGTCGCCACGGCAACCCGGCCCATGATCGCCCGGTCGAGCCCGGTGCCCAGGATCCCCAGCGGCGGCCGGTACACCCCGGCCAGCACGAGCACAGTGGCCTGATCGCCGCTCGGCGTGAGCGTGATGTCGGCATCCAGGGCCGGGAACAATGCGCCGCCCGGCCCGGCTGTCTCCCACCTGAGCGTGAGATAAGCCGACTCGTCGTGCACCACAAGGTCCCGGAAGCGCACCTCGACCAGCCGGGACATGCCTCGCGCCGAACCCAGCGGGCCGACCCGGGCCAGGCCGGTGGTCGCCTCGCCGTAGGCATGCTCCGAAACCCTCAGCAGGGAGCCGCCGTGAGCCAGATTCGCCAGCCTGGCCTGGGCGGTAGCGAAGCCGAGGTCCAGCAGCACTTCCTCGCGCACGAACACCTCGTCAGTGAAGCCGGTGTTTTGCGTCTGACTTCTTGAGCCAATTCCCGGGAGAAATACCCAGCCACCAGACGGCGTGTCGAAACAGTCTGGAGGCTGATCATCTTGTCGGATCGGATCATGAACTCGCGCAAGCCTCGCCGTCGCCTGGCGCCGAGCGAGAAGTACGAGCTGTTCGTGTCGGTGCTGACCGGGCAGGCCACTCAGCGGGAAGCCGCCGAGAAGTGGAGGGTGGACCGGTCGACGGTGGTGCACGTGTGCCGGACCGCCAAGCAGGGCGCGCTGGACGCGCTGTCGGCGTCGGTGCCGGGCCGGCCGGGCGTGACCGCCGAGCAGGCTGCCCTGGCCGAGGCCCGGGCGGAGCTGGAGCGGCTGCGCGCCACGGTCACCGAGCAGGCGGTGGCGGTGCACCTGCACGAGGGAAAAGCAGGCTGGGACTGACGGCTGGCCCGGTCCCGGCCCGTGTGGACGCCCGCGTCAAGGCCGGCCTGCTCGACCTGGCCGATCACGCTGCCGCCGAGGGCGGCTGGTCAGCCCGGCGGGCGTGCGCGCTGCTTGGCCTCGATCACTGGCGGGCGGCCCGCTGGTACGCGCGCCGTCAGGAAGGCTGCCTGAACGATCTGCCGCCGGGCGGGCATCCGCTGCACGGGCTGCTGGCTTACGAACGCGCCGCGATCATCGAGCTGTTCGAGACGTGGGGCGAGATCGACCGCAGCCACCGCAAGCTCGCCCACCGCGGGTCCCGGATCGGGCTGGTGCACGTCAGCGAGTCCACGGTGCGCCGGGTGCTGGCCGCCGAAGGCCTGGTCCTGCAGGGCCCGCCGCCCCGCGAGCCGGCCCCGCGCGCCCCGTGGCCGGACTGGCTGGAGTGGAAGCCCAACCGGATCTGGGCCTGCGACTTCACCCACTGGACCCGGGCCCGCCGCGCCTCGATCGCGATCCTGGACGTGGTCTCCCGCAAGTGGCCGGCCACCGTGACCAGCGCGGAGGAGACCTCCACCCAAGTCGAGGCCTGCTTCCTCGCCGCGCTGGACGCCGAGGACCTGCTCGATGTGGCCGACCAGCGGGCCAGCGCCGCGCTGCGGGAGGCGATCGCCAGCGGCGAGAAGGACCAGGTGCACGGCCTGGCCGCCGGCGGGCAGCTGCCCTTGCTGCTGGCCATCAGCGACAACGGGCCGCAGATGCGCTCGGTGTCCACCCGCGAGTTCCTGGCCGGGGTAGCGATCGCCCAGCAGTTCGGCCGCCCGCACACCCCCCAGGATCAAGCCTGGATCGAGACCCTGTTCGGGCACGTCAAGGGCGAGTGGCCGCACCTGGAGAAGATCCGCGACCCCGGCGAGCCCGACGCCGAGCTGGACCGCGTCCGGGCCGACTACAACGGGGTGCGCTTGCACGCCGCGATCGGCTACGTCACCCCCGACGACGAACACGAAGGCAGAGGTGATGCCATCCGCCAGCAACGCCGCGACGGGCTGGCCCACGCACGCGAGAACCGCATCGCATACCGTCGGAACACGACCCCTGAGGAGAACCAGTGACCACGAGCCGCCTGTGGCCGGGTATTTCACCGCCGCTCTGGCTCAAAGAGTCAGACACACCTCAGTACTGGCACTGGACCCGCAAGCGGGCCGGCAAGACCATCAGCCGCCTGGTCCCCGACGACCAGGTCGCCGACTACCGGCAATGGCTCGAAAACCACCACCGCCTGCGCGAGCTGGTCGCCGAGCTGGAAAACCTCACCCTCGCCGTCGCAGACGAGCGCAGCGGCTACCAGCCCCGCGCCCGCCGAACCCGGCAAACCAGCTCATAACACTGTGGACGCGGCCCGCTTAGCCGGTGGACGCCACCCACAACAGCGCGCATCCCCGCAGGTCACGGCCAAATGTGAAGGCCTCACTCGGAAATACCAGGTCAGGACATGAATCCAAGGCCCACTCAGAGGGCTCCCAAGATCACCCGGCCGTCATCTGACCGTTGTTCTGGGCAACGTTTGTTGGCGCTGAGCGGCATGGATTGGCTCTCGATGACCGCCCGGGACGGCGAGTCCGTGGTGACGTTGAACATGTCGGTGATCGCGATGCTGTGGCTAGCATAAGCAGGCGGGGTCTGGCTAGGTCGTGCCGACGGCGCCTGTTGGGACCTCCCTGTCGCGCGGGGATCGTTCCTACGGTGGCAGTAGCTGCTAATCGCCAGATTCAGCTGAGCAGTGCGCGCGAGGGTTAGTCATGGCCGTTCCGGGCGGGACAGGCGGATGTCAGACTGGATGACGGCAGGAGGAGGTGAGGTGCGTGAGCGTTGCGCTGGTAGAGCACACAGGACCGTGGACAGCCGACGATGTCGAGGCGCTGCCCGATGCCGGTGACCATGCCCGGTTCGAAGTCTACGAAGGCGGGGTGCTCGTCGTGAGCCCGGCACCGGGAGTGGGCCATCAGCGGGCGTCCTACTGGCTGCACCGCGCTCTGTCCCAGGCGGCCGTCGCTGCGGGCGCCGATGTTGATGTGCTGGAAGCGGTTAACGTGGCACTGCCCGGCGGCAAGCTCCTGGTGCCCGACGTCGTGGTCGTGGCCGCCCAAGCAGTTGATGAGAGGACCACCAGGCTTCCCTGCGGAGCCGTGCTGGCCGTGGTCGAGGTTGTCTCTCCGTCCACGGTGTCGATAGACCGTGCGATCAAGCCGCTCATGTACGCGGAAGCAGAAATCCCCGTCTACTGGCGGGTGGAGCTGCAGGACACGCCGAGGATCGTTGCTTGCTCCCTGAGCCAGGGCCGCTATCTCGCCCGTACCACGCTTGTTGCAGGAACCCGGGGCCGGATTACCAGGCCTTTTGCGGTCGAGTTGGACCCAGCTGACCTAACCCGCCGCACAACCTGAATCGGGAGTGAGCCCAGATCGAGCGGCGTAGTACTTTTGCTGATCTGGTGCCCGGCAACGTCCCTCCTGACCAGTCACGCTGCAGCGAGTTCTCCGTGGGCATCGGGCTCCGTCGATAGGCGGCATTGCGTTGAGTGATGCACAGGGTCAGGAGAACGTACGCCGAGCCGCCGTTATCTGGAGCCCGAGCCTGGGTGTCTTCGCTGTAAGCGCCGCAAGTGTTTTGTGTGCTTTCGCTGGGTGCTGGACACATTACCTGGACAGGACAGTGTCTCCGCCGCAGACCCCGTGCGAATCCCCTTGGCGCTGATGCTTTTCGAGCTAAGTGACTACTATATGAACACTGTTCAGCTACATGTCCACGCCGCAGACGTCCTGGTCAGGCACGGCATAGACAGGGAGTGCTCCAGATAACCGCCTGATTGTTCTGTTTGTTCGTTGGAGTCGGCAGAGTGCCGGGTATTGCAACGCCGAACAGGACAGTATGGATCGGTAGGCGGTGGCAGCCGGACGCTGCCCGGCCGCCGAGATCACCTCATTGAGCGGATCACATGGGAGCCGTACGGTATCGAGGATCGTGGCTATCAGCAATGTACGACGGTCACACCTATTGGCTTGGTCGTGGTCTTATAACCGTCGAACCCCGTTGCGGACGCCGCCGAGGAACGCATGCAACTCGTCCGGCGTGAACCGAAGAACCAGGCCGCGGGCGTCCTTGCTGTCGCGGACGCCGACCGCACCACCAGGCAGGTCGGCGACTTCGACACAGTTGCCATTGGAGAAACTCAGTGAACTCTTGCGCCAGGCTGGTAGCGTAGCTAGTCAGACACGAGAAATAGCAGAACGCCCCCGCGCCAGAGCCCGTGCAAAGCAACCGGCGCGAGAGCGTTGCTAGCAGTCGAGCCATTTCATCCGCTTCTCTGCTCAGGAGAATGCAGGCAATTTGCTGTCGCAGTTGTATCCGGGTGATCCGGGCCAAGTACCCGGATCCTGGCGGCCAGCACGTCCCGGTACTCGGCTTCGGCCGCGACGTGATCCCCGCGCTCAGACATCATGTGAGCGATGTTGTGCCGGGTGGCCAGCGTGTCCGGGTGGTCCGGGCCGAGTACCCGGATTCGAGCGGCCAGCACGTCCCGGCACTCAGCTTCAGCTCCTGCGTGATTCCCGCGCGCGGCCATTTCCCGGGCAATGTTGTGCCGGGTGGCCAGCGTGGACGGGTGGTCGGGGCCGAGCACCCGAAGCTTGGCGGCCAGCACGTCCCGGTATTCGGTCTCGGCTCCGGCGCGGTCCCCCCGCTCTGCCATTTCGCGGGCGATGTTGTGCCGGGTGGCCAGCGTGGACGGGTGGTCGGGGCCGAGCACCAGGTGTTCGGCGGCCAGCACGTCCCGGTACTCGGCTTCAGCTCCTGCGTGATTCCCGCGCGCGGCCATTTCCCGGGCGATCTGGTGCCGGGTGGCCAGGGTGGACGGGTGGTCGGGGCCGAGCACCCGCAGCCGGGCGGCCAGCACGTCCCGGTACTCAGCTTCTGCCGCGACGTGATCCCCACGCTCAGACATCATGTAAGCGATGTTGTGCCGGGTGGCCAGCGTGTCCGGGTGGTCGGGGTGGAGTACCCGCAGCTGGGCGGCCAGTACCTCTCGGAACAGCGTTTCGGCTTGGGCGTGGATTCCTTGCTCCGCCAGGTATCGGGCCGCCATGTTCGCTGCGGAGGCTGCAGCCTCCGCAGCGTCGTCCGGGCACTCTGGCTCCGCTGCGAGGGCGTCGATGAGATGGGCGGCATGCGGGGTCAGCAACTGCCAGGCTGGCCACATCGGCGGGTCTTCGGGTAGACCGGTCTCCTCGGCAGCTGCCGCCCGTTGCAGCAGCCGGGCAGCTAGCGTCAGGAAGGCGAGATGCTCATCTGATCCGGCACCAGCCCGGCTGGTGTCCCAGACAAGCGGGTGCAGCCGGGCCAGTGGGATCGTGCCCGGGCCGTCGCCGTTGGTGTCCAAGTCGATCAGCCCGAAGTCGTCGAGGGCCTTCAGTGCCTGCCAGAGCCGGGGCCCCGTGATGCCCGCGAAGTGCGGGGTTGCGGCTATCACGGCTGTACGCAGCAGCAGTTCGTAAGGGAGTGGCGCGTCTGCGAACGCCGCTAGCAGGTGTAGTACCTGGCGGGCTTCGGGCAGCTGCCTGGCGTCGAGGAGATCGAGGGTCAGATCCCAGGCCCGGCCGATCAGGCCATGGGCATGAACCTGGGTCATCTCCCCGCCGGCCGCCGGGAACATGCTTCCGATACCGTCGGCGTCGATCGCGTCCAGGTACTGGCGGTACGTGCTGATCAAGTCGGCATCCGAAAATGCGGCTGGGATGGCCGCCGACTCGGCCAGGTAGGATCCGGCGATCTTCAGGGCGAGCGGCAGCCCGCCCAGCCGCGATGCCAGCGTCTGCGCATCATCCTCGCTGCCCAGGCCTGGGTGATGGCCAGCATGATCGGTCAGCACGACAGCAGCATGGTCGGCGGGCAGCATCCCGAGGCGGTGCCGCCTGCACCACGAGCCCCAGCTCCCCCGGCTCCCATCCCGGCTGGTGACCAAGACCATCCCCGCCTCGCCTGATACCAACCTCAGCCAACCTCGGCCTTCTGCTACACAGGTCCCTGCCCCGGCCAGCAGCTGCGGGTCATCGGCGCTGTCAACTACCAGCAGCCACCGGTCTCGCCGCTCTGCCAGGTGCCGCCATATCACGTCGGCGGCGTCGCCGTGCTCCAGCTCAGAATCGGTCACGCCTAGGCGTCGGCCCAGTGCCCGCATGCCGGCTATCAGCCCGCCTTGCTCCGCGGCCGAGACCCACCACACCTCCGTCCCGCGTTGCTGCGCCTCAAACGCCGCCTCAAGCGCTAGGCGGGTCTTGCCACAACCACCCAGCCCGTGCAGCACCCGAACGCGTGCACCCGGGTCAGCCAGCTCGGCAAGTAGCTTCTCCCGTCCTCGTAACGGTAGGCTCTCGTCCCGCTGTCCAGTCGGCGGCGCGATCGACACTGCGGATTCGGGCCGCGGCTCATGTTCACCCAGATATACGTTCTGGGTGCCAGTCCCGAGGACTGCCTGCCGCGCCGTGCCGGACGCGGAAAACCCCTGCCGCACGCCCGACCGCAGCCCCTCATCACCTCTATCGGGGACACCCGGGTCATCGAGCGCTGGTCGGGGATCCACCCTGGCCGCCGAAGGTAACGTTCTGCACGCCGTGACCTTGCACTGCCTGCTGCGCCTGACCAAACGCGGCCGCATGCTGCTCCACCAGCCACGCTGAACTCGCCACCTCTGCACGCACCTCGGCGACTAGGGCTTGCAACTCCCTCTCAGCGGCCGGATCTTGCTCCAGCAAATCACCCATACGGGTACGCCACACAATCTCCTGCCCGGCTCGTGCCCGCACCAGGTCCGGCCCGGAAAGCCCGGCCAGGACCGCCCGCGACTGCTCTAGCTGCGCCGCTACGGCCTCGGCTTGCTTCGTATCGCCCCGCCCGAGCAGGCGCGCGAAGCGCGCCCTCGCACCTTCCCACCCATCGGTCACCATCGCAGATACCAACGCGGACCCCCCCGTCGAGGCCAGTGCAGCCAGCGCCTCCGCTAACATTCGCATCCCTCCCCAATGCCCGCCGACACAGACCAAGTATCCGCCACCTGCGCATTCGGCGTAAGAGCTGCCAGTACCGCGACCAGACCGGTCCAGCCGACGGACAAGACTTCCGAAAGACAGCTGACCTAGCGATGGCAGCCAGCGCCGCCGCGAGACTGCCATCCATCGATCCACACGGCGCCAGCGCTTGGCGAATTCGTCCAGTCCGTGCCGCCCGCAGCGGGCACCGCCTTGGCGGCAACTAGAAGGCTGAGCATGGGCACGAGACTAAATGAGACAGGCCGTCTCGCGAGCAGCCTGCGCGGAGCCCGATAGGCAGCACAGCGCCCCGGTCTCCAGTGCACGCCTGGCTGGCCGGGGCGCGTCAGCTTCTCCGATGGACAGCGCATTATGCCAGCGACCGTCCTCCGGGACACCCAGGGTGGCTCTGGCGTACTGTCCGGCGCATCAGTACGAGCTGGTCATGATCGCCGGTCGGCTGGAGTGCCGCCGCTGCCAGAAGGCCGTGCCGAGCTGGACGAGCTACACGAGACCGGCCATCGGACCTGGCAATCGTCCCGCGCCTTTC
Source organism: uncultured Actinomycetota bacterium (assembly GCA_963842355.1). GTDB lineage: Bacteria > Actinomycetota > Actinomycetes > Streptosporangiales > Streptosporangiaceae > JASHPR01. The sequence goes on from CAWJGC010000004.1 coordinate 161,873, forward strand.
TTGCCGAGCTATCGGCTAGGTACCTGTCGTGATGCGGCCGAGCGCGCGCCCGGCCGCAGTCTGCCACTGAGCGGAGCACCGGCCGGGCGGAGTTCCTCCCGGCCCAGTGAGCTTGCGCCACCTCGTCGGGCCCCGCAGCGGGCGGCTCGTCGTGGATGACAGCGCGCCGGAACTCGGCCCGGACGGGGTGACGATGACCGCGGGGAGCTACCTGCCCACCGAGGTCTGCGATCGGGGGATCGCCGACAAGCTCGGCATCCCGGCCGCCTACCTGCGGCGGATGCGCGAGCAGGCCCCGGGCCTGTACGACGCGAACGTCAACGGCTGGCTGGAACGCGACGACCGCCGGTTCCTGATCCGCTGCCTGCGCGCCGATGGCGGTGGCGGGGCGGCGCGGGCGTTCTTGTCGGACGGGTACAAGTTCATCGACAACCTCGACGTCCTGATGGCCGCCCTCGACGGCGTCCGCCAGTCCGGCAGGCCGGTCGAGGTCGACGGGTGCGACCTGACCGGGCGGCGCATGTACGTGCGGGTGGTCTGCGAGACGGTACAAGCCCTGGCACCGGCGCTGCTGGGCGACTACCGCAGCCCGTTCACCGGCGCCCGGGGCGCGGATAACCCGGTGGTGTTCGCCGGGTTCGTGATCAGCAACAGCGAGACCGGGTGCGGCGCGTTCACTCTCACCCCCCGCCTGGTCGTGCAGGTGTGCCGCAACGGGATGACCATCACCCGGGACGCGATCCGGGCGGTACACCTGGGCGAGCGGCTGGGCGAGGGCGTGGTCACCTGGTCGGGCAACACCCAGGACAAGTCCCTGGCCCTGATTACGGCCAAGACCACCGACGCGGTCGCGGCGTTCCTGGACCCCGGCTACGTCCAGGCCGCGGTTCGGCAGGTCGAGCGCGACGCCGGGCACGAGCTGGCCGGCCCGCCCGAGGCGGTGCGGACGGTCAGCCCGCGGCTGCGGTTCACCGACGCCCAGCAGAACGACGTCCTGGCCCACTTCATCCGCGGCGGCGATATCACCGCCGGCGGGATGCTGCACGCGGTCACCAGCGTCGCCCCCACTACTGCACCGACCCGTCCGCCCACGGCCATACTTGCCGCTACAACCAGGCCGCTTCACCCGGCCTGCCCCCGCCCGCCGGGGCACCCGGCACCAGCGACCCCGGCGCGGCTCAGCCAGACCCGGCCCGCCGGCTGGTGATCGAGGGCAACCGGGCATGGAAGGTCCGCCATCGAGCAGGCCGTCGCCGACGGCACCCCTTACAACGGCGAGACCCCGCCCGAGGACCTGCTCGCCGATGACCACGACGCAGACCCGGCGCTCGGCGAGCCCGGCCGAGGTGAGCAGGACCACGGTAACCCGCAGGGCGGCAGCGACGGCAATCCGCCCGACCCTGGTACCCGGCCGCAGGACGCCAATGCCGCCGGACAGGCCGCCGCCTGACCCAGACCGGCGAGGGCCGCCAGCACCACTCTGCTGGCGGCCCTTCGCGCTTCACGTACCGCGCACGGCCGGCGCGGTCGTAGCTGTCCGCGGCCCCGGCGCAGCGCCGGTTCCCCAGCGCCCGCGCTGCGACGTGCAGGGTGACGGCCGCCGCCCAGGCGGCATCGGCCGCCCGCGCGGGGTCATCGTGAGCGCACCGGCGGATGTGCTCCGCCACGGTGGCAGCCTGGCCGGCCGCGGCCAGACGGCGAATAGCGCGTTCACATAGCCGGCTGGGGTGTGCGATCACGCTCGCCGGCGTCAGCCTGATGAGCCGAACTGGATCGGGACGGTGATGGTCTGGGTCGTGTCCCAGGCGGGAGAGCGCGCGGCGAGATGCCAGACGGTCAGCTTCGTGCTGTGGACGGCCAGTGCGTCGAATCCTCCGCCGGGGTCGGGGGCCAGGGTTGCGGTGCCGGGTGGCAGCGGGGGCAGCGACCGCCACGCGGCTCCCGGGCCGGTGATGGCCTGCCCGCGGTTGCCGTTGGTCACGATCGCGGCCGCGTCGCCGGGCCCGAACGATGCCGAGGTTAGCTGCGCGCCGTTCAGCCGCAGCGGGGGAGACAGGGCCCAGTGGCTGCCGCCGTCGTCTGACCAGGCGGCGAGCACGCTGGCCGCCGGTCCGGTGCCGGCGGCCAGCAGCGCCACGGTGCCGTTGGCCGCGCTGGTCAGCCGGAGCACCGTGATGTCCTGCCGGATCAGGGCGGCGGGCAGCTGGGGTGCGGCGGCCTGCCAGGTCCCGTCGCTGGCGGTGAAGATGCCTGCGGTTCCCGGGTGGCCGCAGGCGCCGGCCAGCAGGGGCATCCCCGACGGGCTGAACGCGGCCGCGGTGAGCTTCTCCAGCCCGCAGCGCCGGCAGGCCGGGGTCGAGGCGAGGGACCGCTGGGTGGTCAGGGTTGTCCAGCTCGCATAACCGGGCGCGGCCATAGTGGCCGTGCCGTTGGCGAGCAGGGCCAGCAGGTTCCCGCTGCTGGGTGCGGCGGCCAGGGCGTCGGGGAGGCTGGCGAGGGCCGCATCCAGCGGGCCGGCCGATGACCATGCCTGCCCGGCGTCGCCGGTCACCGCCAGCGGGGTGTAGGTGAGGTCCTGGCTGGGCCGCAGGCCGGTGATCAGTGCGGGCCCGAGCCCGCCGGCCAGGATCAGGCCGCCGTTGTCGGCGGTGCCGGGCGGGGTGATCAGCGTCCACCGGGTGCTCCCGGCCGGCCGGGCGAACAGCTGCCAGAAGTTGTTGTGCTGGGCGGCGGATCCGCCCATTTCCGCGACGGCCCACGTGCCGGCCGCGGTGATCAGGGAGGTATTCAGCGATGGCGCGGGCGGCGCGGCCTGGGCCGCCGGCCCGCCGCCTGCGGGTGCTGTGGTCCCGCAGCCGGCGGCGATCAGCGCCCCGGCCAGGGCCAGGGCCAGGACGAGGCCGGCGCGGTGGCGTGGCCTGTTCATGACCGGCCCAGCAGCTGGCGTGCGGCGTCGGTCAGTTCGGCGGCGAACGAGGATTTCGTGGCCGCGGTGCCGGGGCCGGGGTCGAAGTTCAGTTCCTGCCGGACGTGGCCGGCCGGGTCGATGACGTAGGCGATCTCGCTGTGCCCGATCATCGACCCGGCCGGCTCGACCTGCGCGGCGATGCCGTAGTTCCGCCATGCCTGCTGCAGCTGGGGCAGGGTGCCGGTCAGGTACAGCCAGTTCGGCACGCCGTCCAGGCGCTCCTGCCGGTCGAATGCCCGGGTGTAGCCGAGCTGGTAGTCGACCGGGTTGGCGACGATCGCCACCAGCTCGACGCGGCGGGAGTCGGCGCCCAGGAGCTGGCCGGCCTGGCGGAACTCCTGGGCCTCCAGCGGGCAGTCGGTCGTGCACACCGGGTCGAGGAAGGTCAGCAGCACCACCTTCCCGCGCAGGCTCGCCAGCGTCACCGCCGTGCCGTGCTGGTCGGTCAGGCTGAACGCGGCCGCCGGGTAGTCCAGCGGGGCGCTGTTCCCGTCGATGGCCTGGGCCAGTATGGTGTCGGCGACCGGGCTGGCCTGGGCGGCCGCCATCGGCGCCGCGCCCAGGATGATGATGCCGATCGCGCCCACCGAGGCCACCGACTGGATGCTGGCCGCCGTAACCGACCGCCGCAGGGCCTGCGGCCGAGCAGGCCGGCGGCCAGCCGGGCCCGGTCCCGCCAGCCGGCCGGGGGTGCCGTGGCGCTGGCGGGTTCGGCTGCCAGCACCGGGGCGCGGGCGAGGGCGAGGTATCCGGCGACGGCCAGCAGCACCATCGGGATCATGCTGTTGGGGTCGGTGCCGAGCCCGCCGAAGAAGCCGAAGTCCTCGATCAGCACCCAGTCGGCCAGGCACAGCACCGTGAACGCGACGAGCACGGGGCGGATCAGCGTCGGCCGGCCGGTAAGGAAGGCGGCGCCGGTCGCCGCGAGCGCGGCCACGACGAACAGGTTGACCGCGAACCCGTGCGCGGCGTCGAAGGAGCCGAAGGCGCTGACCCAGGCCGACAGGAACCGGGGCTGCGGGGTGGTGGCCATCGTCTGGACCATGCCGGTGAGCGTGCCCGGCTGCCCGTGGGCGGTGCCCTGCCAGAACCCGCGTCCCGGCCAGGCCTGCAGCACCGCCATGCCGACCAGGAAGACCCCTGTCCCGGCCAGGACCGCCCGGCCCAGCTGCCGCGTCCGCCAGGCCCGCTCGGGCAGGGCGATCAGCGCGCCGGCCACGCAGTAGATTCCTGCGGCGCCCGGCGCGCCGAACAGCCAGGTCAGGCCCGGGGCGAAGATCCCGCCGAAGGACTCGCCGAACACCCAGACCACCAGGCCCCAGCCGACGCTGACCAGCCCGGCCAGCCGGGACAGCGGGCCCCGCGCGGCCGCGAGCATCCAGATGCCGATCCCGACCTGGATCCACACCGCCGACGCTCCGGCCTGCATCGGGTGATACGACCAGTTCGTCCCGGCCCAGTTCACCACGTGCTGCACCCAGGGCGGCGAGCTCGCCGCGGCGGGCTCGATCACCTGCGAGGGCAGGCCTACCGCCATCTTCGGCTGGGCCTGCAGGATCCCGTCGAAGACCCAGATGATGCCGAAGCCGATCCGCAGCACCTGGCGCCAGGCGGGCTCGGCCAGGGCCGGGCCGGGCCCGCCCGCTGCCGCCGCCCCGGTGCCGTCCGGCGCGGCGGCGGGACGCCAGGCCCGCACGGTGACCCAGGCGAAGCCGAGCACCGCGAAGATCAGCAGCGCGATCAGCCCCTGATGCAGCAGCGCCGCCTGGAACGCGGCCACCACGGTGGGGTCGTTGACGTTGATTCCGGAGTTCATCCCAGGCATGACGCCTCCTCCTCCTCTGGCTCAGCCTCTCCGGCATGTGGCCAGCCGCGCCGGGGCCCGGCGGGCCCCTGTCGTCCCCGGCCGCTGACGGCGAACCGGCGCAGCCGCGCGCTGTTGAAGACGACGAAGGCCGACGACAGCGCCATCGCCGCGCCGGCGATGAGCGGGTTGAGGAACCCGGCGGCGGCCAGCGGGATCGCCGCGATGTTGTAGCCGAACGCCCAGGCCAGGTTTCGCCGGATGGTCTGGAACGTGCCCCGGGCCAGCCGGATCGCCTCCGGGACCACGCCGAGGTCATCTCGCAGCAGGATCAGGTCGGCCGCGCAGATCGCGACGTCGGTGCCCGAGCCCACCGCCAGCCCCAGGTCCGCCGCGGCCAGAGCGGGACCGTCGTTGACCCCGTCACCGACCATCGCCACCGACCGGCCGCGCGCCTGAAGGTCCCTGATCACCGCGACCTTGCCGCCGGGCATGGCCTCGGCGATGACCTCATCCACGCCCGCCGCGGCCGCGACCGCTTCTGCGGTGGCCTGGTTGTCCCCGGTCAGCAGCACCGTGCGCAGCCCGAGGCGGCGCAGCCCCGCCACCGCCGCGGCGGCTGACGGCTTGACCGTGTCGGCCACCGCGATCGCCCCGCGGGCCTGGCCGTCCCACCCGGCCAGCACCACCGTGCTCCCGGCCCGTTCCCATGCCGCGCTCTGGCCGGCCAGGCTGGCCGGAACCTCGATCCCGCGGTCACGGAACAGTTTGTCCCGCCCGACGATCACCTCAAGCCCGTCAGCGACCCCGCGTGCGCCCAGACCCGGCAGTGCCGTAAAGGCGCTGGCCTGCGGCAGCGACCCGAACTCGTCCCGCGCGGCGGCGCTGATCGCCGCGGCCACGGCGTGCTCGGAGGCCTGCTCCACCGCCCCGGCCCGCCGCAGCAGCACCTCGCGGCTGGTACCCGCGGCCGGGCGTACGGCGGTGACCGCCATCACCCCGGTGGTGAGCGTCCCGGTCTTGTCCAGCACCGCGGTGTCCACCAAGCGGGAGGACTCCAGGGCCTGGTACCCCTTGATGAAGATCCCCAGCTGCGCGCCCCGCCCGCACGCCACCACCAGCGCGGCCGGGGTGGCCAGCCCGAGCGCGCACGGGCACGCGATGATCAGCACCGCGAGGGCCGCGCTGACCGCGTGCTCGGCCGGGCTGCCCGCCAGCAGCCACCCGGCCAGCGTGAGCACCGCCGCAACCAGCACCAGCGGGACGAACACTCCGGCAACGCGGTCGGCGACCCGCTGGATGGCCGCCTTCTGCGCCTGCGCCTGATCGACCAGGGCGACCAGGTGCGCGAGCTGGGTGTCGCTCCCCACCCGGGCCGCGCGCACGATCAGCCGCCCGCTCACCACGACCGTCCCGGCGGTAACGGCGTCGCCCTCCGCCGCGTCGGCAGGCACCGACTCCCCGGTCATCATGCTGCGGTCGACCGCGGACTGGCCGAACAGCACCTCGCCGTCGGCGGCGATCGTCTCTCCCGGCCGGACCACGAACCGGTCGCCGGGCCGCAGCCCGGCGGCCGGGACGCGCTGCTCGGTGCCATCGTCGGCGAGCAGGCATGCGTCCTTGGCGGCCGAAGCGGCCAGTTCGCGCATCGCATCCCCGGCCTGCCGCCGGGCCCTGGCCTCATACCACCTCCCGGCGAGCAGGAACGTGGTCACCGACGCCGCGACCTCCAGGTAGATGCCGCCGCCCGACGCGTGCAGCAGCAGCGACACCGCGCTCACCCGGGCCTGGCCGCGGTCCAGGACGAACATCGCATACACCGACCAGCCGCACGCCGCGGTGATGCCCAGCGACACCAGCGTGTCCATCGAGGCCGTCCCGTGCCGGGCGTTCTTCAGCGCCGCCCGGTGAAACGGCCACGCCGCCCATGCCGCCACCGGCGCGGCCAGCGCCACCAGGACCCACGGCCAGCCCGGGAACCGGTCGGCGGGAAACAGCGACAGCAACACCGACAGATCACTCAGCGGAACGAAAAAAATAAGCGCCACGATCAGCCTGCGCCGAAGGTCGGCGACACGGGCCGCATCCGGCCCGCCCCCGCCCGCAGCCGGGGCCCCGGGCGGCGCGGTTACCTCGGCGCCGTAACCAGCCTGCTCAACCTGATCGATGAGCCGGAGCACCGGCAGCTCGGCCGGCACCGTGACCGTCGCCTTCTCCGTCGCGAAATTCACCGTCGCCACGACGTCATCCATCGCGTTGAGACTTCTCTCAACCCTCGCCGCGCACGCGGCGCACGTCATGCCCCGGATCGAGAGCTCAACCTCCCGGAGCCCGGATGACGCCCCCTCCGCGACAGCAGCCGACGACATACCACCTCCAGCGAAACCAGCCCGTCAGGACGCCAGGTCCGGCGAGCCCGCCCGTCCCCGGACGAGGGCAAGAACCTGGCTGTTGAAGTTGAATTCGGCAACGCATCCGCGGATGCCGCCGCACCGGAAATGTACACCCCACGCGAATGCGGGTAACACAAGACACCCAGCAAACCGGACGCTATTGCCAGCATCAATACCCCGCCCGGGTTCCAGCAATACCCCGCGGGGGTACTGTGAATACCTCACGGGGGTACTGCGAATACCACAGAAGGGTTATGCGATCAGGATAAGCACCCCGGGGGTAGGCCCATTTTGCTGATTCATCATTGCGCGGGCCGCGTCACGACTATTACGCTTGCGGGATCGTGCGCGAGCATAAGGAACCCGCCAGGGCGAGGCAGCGCCCGGGGAGCTTTCTCCGGGCTGACGCTGCCGGGATCAGCGCGGGCTCTTCCGCCGGGAGCAGGGCGCTGAGGGGACGCTGACGTGACGGAACCGTCCTGGCTGACAGGCGTCCTGGCGGCAGTCATGATCGTGATCGCCCTCTGCTGCGCGGGCAGGCTGGCCATCTCCCGCCTGCGACGGCGGGACACCGAACTCGACGCCGACGGGGTGCACGTCGCCATGGGCGTCGCCATGGCGGGAATGCTCGCACCGCGGCTGAGCCCGCTGCCCGCCAGCGCATGGGAGCCGGTGTTCGGGATCGCCGCGGCATGGTTCGCCTGTCAGGCCATCCGCACCCGCCGCGGCGCCGCCCGGGCGGGCTGGCGATGCCCCCACCCCCTGCCGCACCTGGTCGAGTGCGTCGCCATGCTCTACATGCTCGTGGCGGTGCCCGGCTCCCGGCCTGGGGGCCAGGCAGCGGGAATGCCGATGGCCGGCATGGCCGGGTCTGCTGGCATCGCGGGCGACTTCCCCGCGCTCGCGGTCGTGCTGGCGCTGTTCATGGTCGGCTACGTCGTATGGGCCGCCGACCAGCTCACGTCCTTCGCGCGCGCCGGGACCACCGCGACGCCCCGAAGCACGTCACGGGATCCCGCCGGCGCTCCGGGTACCTCCGGCACCCTCAGCAGCGCGCGCACACCGGACACCGCCCAGGCCCCGGGCACGCCCGGTACCGCGGGCACCCCGCGCCTCGACCTGGCGGGCAGGCCGGTGCTCGCCCCGCGGCTCGCCACATGCGCCAAGATCGCTATGGGCATCACCATGGGCTACATGCTGGTCCTGATGCTGTGACCCGAGGGCGCGGGCGGCTGGTCATCCGGCTAGGAGCGGTCTGTTGCTGGCTGGAGCCGGGGTCCTGAGATCCGGCGGGTTCGGGTGTGCTGCCATGCGGCCCAGGTGCGGCCGATGGCGTAGGAGAGGGCTCCCAGGGCGCCGACGAAAAACCCGACGGGCCAGTTGTACTGGTACGACAGCGCGATCGCGGCCCATACGGTGGCTAGCGCGATGGCAACGGACAGGAGCATGGCCAGGACGGGCCTGCTGGTGAGCGACCGCGCGGCCGCCGGCGGGCCGATCATCAGGCTGAAGATCAGCAGGGCGCCGACGACGGGCACGGTCATGGCGGTTGTGAGCGCGACGACCAGCAGGAAGCACATCTCGATGCGGTGGCCGCGGATGCCCCTGGCCTCGGCTACCTCCGGGACGATGGACGAGAGCATGAGCGGCCGGTAGATGACCGCTACCGCCGTGATGCAGGCGATGCCCAGGCCCGCCACGGGCAGGATCTGGCTGGTGCTCACGCCGAGGATCTCGCCGAACAGGAGCGAGTAGATCTCCGGCTCGTACTCGGTGGTCCTGGACAGGAACGCGGCGCCGAGCGCGAGCATCATGACCAGCGCCAGCGCCGTGACGACATCGTGGCGGCCGCGGCGGCCCAAAGATCCGATCCCCAGGGCGCCGAGCACGGAGAAGACGGCCAGGCCGACGAGCGTGTTGATGCCGAGCAGGCTGGCTCCCGCGGCGCCGGCGAATGCGCCCTTGGGGATGGCATGCGCGGGGAACGCCGAGCCCCTCAGCACGACGAAGTACCCGACCACGCCGGCCACCACGGCGACGATCGTGGCCGTGATCCAGGCGTTCATCATGAACCCGGCGAACATGTGCCCTCCGTCCTGGCCGGCTGTGCCTGGCTCATGCCGCGATACGCCCGCGGCCGGCGTCAGCGGCCGGCGCGGCCGGTCCCTGGCTTCTGCGCGCGGCCCTGGCGACGGGCAGGCCGGAGGCAAGGTAGGTGATGAAGATGACGGCGACGATGAAGAAGCTGACCGGCAGGCCCTGATGGCTGGACCCCCAGTAATAGCTGTCGTAGGCCAGCAGGACGCCGGCCCAGGTGGCGAGCACGCCGATGAGGCCCGCAAGGCCCAGCGCCAGGGACAGCTTGGTGGTCAGGCGCAGCGCCGTGGCGGGCGGGCCGATCAGCAGGGCGGTGGACAGGATGGCCCCGATGGCCAGGGAGGACAGCCCGACCGAGACGGCCAGGGCGAGCATGTAGAGCAAGCCCACCAGGCGGACCGGCACCCCGCGGGCGGCGGCGAGATCGGGGCTGACCGTGCTGAGCAGCAGCGGCCTGCCGATGGCCGCGAGGCTGGCGAGCGCTATCGCGGCCAGGATCGCCACCGCCGGGATGGTGCCGGTGGTGGTGGTGAAGATGGAGCCGAACAGGATCTGCTGGGTGGCCCCGGTGGTAGCCCCGGACGTGGACGTGAGGTAGAGGAACAAGGCGGCCAGGCCGATGGCCGCGCCGAGCACGATCCCGGTGGCCAGGTCCCGTCCGCGCAGCCGGCGGACCCCGATCAGGTCCATGACGCCCGCCCCGGCAATGCCAAAGCCCACGAACCCGGCCACCGGGCTGAGCCCGATCAGCAGGGCGCCCGACCCCCCGGCCGCGGACACGTCGCCGAGCGCGTGCCCGGCGAAGGACTGGCCGCGCATGACGGTGAACACGCCGGTCACGGCGGACACCACGGCGACCACCGCGCCGATCGCGGCGGCGACGTGGACCTGCGGGCTGGCGAAGAACCCGGGCTCGAATACCGCGGTGTACAGCTGGTGCATGGCGGGTCAGCCTGCCTCGGCCGTCGGGAGGGGTGCTGCCGCGAGGTCATCGGCGGCGGATCCGGCCACGACCAGGACCCGGCCGTGCACGTGCAGCACGTCGACGTGGTGACCGTACAGCCGGCTGAGAACCTCAGACGTGACGACCTCCTGGGTGGGCCCGCTCGCCGCCCGCCCGCCCGCGAGGTAGACGACGCGGTTCATCACCGGCAGCAGCGGGTTCATCTCGTGGGCGGACAGCAGCACGGCGATCTGCTGCTCCCGGGCGATCCGGGCCAGCAGGCTGATGATCTCCTGGCCGCTGCGCAGGTCCAGGTTCGCCAGCGGCTCGTCCAGCAGCAGCAGCCGCGGCCGGCTGATCAAGGCGTGCGCGATCAGCACGCGCTGCTGCTCCCCGCCGGACAGGTTCCCGACCCGGGCGCCGGCGAAGCGCTCGGCGTCGACCGCGTGCAGCATCGCGCGGACCGCCTCGCGCCGTTCCCGGGACGGCAGCCGCAAGCCGTACCGGCTGCCGTCCATCCCCAGCGCGACCAGGTCCCTGGCCCGCACCGGCATGTCCGGGTCGAGCAGCACCTTCTGCGGGACATAGCCCACGGGCTGGGTCCGCAGCGACCGCGGCTGGCCGAGGACGGCCACCTCACCCGCGCTAGGCCGCTGCAGGCCGAGGATCACCCGCAGCAGCGTTGTCTTGCCCGCCCCGTTGGGGCCGATGAGGCCGGTGAACTCCCCGGCCTGGACGGCGAAGCTGACCTCGTCGAGGATCTGCCGTCCCGCCAGGGCCACGCTGACCTGGTCGACCCGGAGGATCTCGGGCGTGCCCGCGATGACGTGGTCTTGGCGGGTCATCACAGCTTCTGAGTCGAGATCTTGCTGGTGATCGCCTTCTCGATCGCGTTCACCTCGGCGAGCATCCAGTTCTGGTAGTCGTAGCCGGCGGGCATGGTCTCGTAGACGCCGACCACGGGGACTCCGGCCTTGAGAGCAGTCTCCCGTATCGAGGTGGTGAGGGCGTCGACGACCTGCTGGTTGTAGCAGAAGACCTTCACCTTGTGCTGGGTGAAGAAGCCGTTCTCCAGGGCGATGTCCTCGGGTGCGGGATCGACGCCGTTCATGATGTCCGCCTGGAACGTGAACGGGGTCAGGTTCGTGATCCCCATGGCCGTCAGCAGGTAGTCGGCTACGGGCTCGGTCGTCGCCGCCGGGGTGCCGGGGTACCTGGCCTTGAACTGGCCGATGGCGGTCAGCCAGGGCGTCAGCGAGCTGTCGAACCTGGCCAGGTTGGCCCGGAAATAGGCGGCGTGCGACGGCAGCAGCGCCGACAGGTCAGCGGCCATGGCCCTGGCGGCGGCCGGCATCGTCTTCGGGTCATACCACAGGTGCGGGTTAGGGGTGTTACCGGGCAGGCCGAGCAGATTCTGCACGACGATGACCTTGCGCTTGGGGTCAGGCGACGCCGACTCGATCCTGCTCATCCAGTCGTCGTAGCCGACGCCGTTCTGCACGATCAGCTGCGCCGCAGCTGACCTCCTGGGCCACCTGCGGGCTGGCCTCGAAGGTGTGCGGGTCGGTGTTGGGGTTGTCCAGGATCGCGGACACATGCACGTACCGGCCGCCGACCTGGCTCAGCACGTCGGCGTACTCGTTCTCGGCGCCGATGGCACTGATGACCGTCGTGCCGTTGGCAGCGTCCGTGGTGCCGCCGTTGCTGCCGCAGCCGGCCGCGGCCAGCGCGAGCGCGGCCGCGGCGCTGGCCAGGACCGCGCTCCGCCGCATACCGGGACGCCGGCGGCCGCGCGCAGGATGCGTCGTGATGTCCATGGAACGAAACATAGTCTGAGACTGAGTCTCAATGCAACCAAGACGTCATCGTCCGCGCCGGGCACACGGGGTTTCCGGTCAGGCCGGCCACCCGCCCGGCCCGTTGCGCATTTGCATAAACAGATTGGCATGTGTTTATATGACCTGGTGTCAGCGCAGACGAAGGCGTTCGAGGCTGCGGGGGAGCTGCTGAAGGTGCTGGCCGCCCCGGCCCGGCTGGCGATCGTCACGGAGCTGGCTGACCAGCCGCGGTTCGTGCACGAGCTGGTCGACCGGCTCGGGATGAGCCAGCCGCTGGTCTCCCAGCACCTGCGGGTGCTCCGCGGGGCCCGCCTGGTCGGGGTGGAACGGCAGGGCCGCGAAGCCGTCTACTCCCTGGCCGACCAGCACGTCGCGCACATCGTCGCTGACGCCGTCCATCACAGCAAGGAGGAGCCGTGATAGCTGCCGGTCATGAAGTTCACCCCCACCCCGACCACGAGCACGGACCCGGCTGCGGGCACGCCAGTGCCGAGCGCGAGGGGCATGTCGACTACGTCCACGAAGGGCACGCCCACGCCCCGCACGACGGGCACTACGACGAGCATCCGCTGCCGCACCTGGCCCACCCCGGTCACCAGCACATGCACGGGCCCGGCTGCGGGCACGAAGCCGTCGCGCACGGCGACCATGTCGACTACGCGCACGACGGGCACCGTCATGCCCCTGACGGTGACCACTACGACGAGCACTAGGCAGCCGGCGTCACGTCAGCTGCCTGGCCAGCCATAGGAGGGTCATGCCTGCTCAGGAGATGGCCGGGGACATGCACGGCGTCGTCGAGCGCCGCCTGCGCCTGATCGACCAGCGCTACACCAGCGGCCGGCGGGCCATCGTCGACTTGCTCGTCAGCGCCGGCCACCCGGTGAGCATCGGTGACATCGCCGAGCGGCTGCCCGGCCTGCCGCGCAGCTCTGCCTACCGGCATCTGACTGACCTGCACGCGGCCGGGCTCGTACGGCGGGTCACGGCCAGCGACGAGTTCACCCGGTTCGAGCTCGCCGAGGACCTGACCGAGCACCACCACCACCTGCTGTGCGTGAACTGCGGCAAGGTCATCGACGTGACCCTTCCCGCCGGGTTCGAGCAGCAGGCAGCCGACGCGATCAGCGAGCTTGCCGACGCCGAGGGCTTCGAGGCGCACAGCCACCGGCTGGACGTGCTCGGCCTCTGCGCCGCCTGCCGCTAACTGCCCGGAGGCTGCCTCCGGTGCCGAGCACCGGAGGCAGGTCCCGAAGACTTCCGCGATGTGGGTGACGTCGGCATAGCCATGCCGCCGGCCGACATCGGCCACCCAGCGCTCCAGCGCCGCCCCGGGCACCTCAGCCGTCTTGCCGCAGCTACGGCAGATCAGGTGATGGTGATGCGCGCCGCTGCCGCACGCGCGGTAAGCCTTCTGCCCGTCCGCCGCGAATACCACGTCAGCGCCGCCGCTGCCGGCCAGCGCCTGCAGGGTCCGGTACACCGTCGTGAGCCCGACCCTGTGCCCTGCGTCACGCAGCCGCGCGTGCAGGTCCTGGGCGCAGACGAACCCGTCCGACGCTGCCAGGGCATCCCGGATGGCCTGCTGGCGGGCGGTCACGCGCACGCGCCCGGCATCCTGGGCGGCACGCGGCGGCAGTTGCGCCACGGCCCGCGGCCCGTGCTCAGCAGTTGACGAATTCCGGGCTCTGGTTGAGGATCTGCGCACGGGGCGACACGAACCCGGCGAGGGCATCCTCGGCAGCCGACGGGTCGAACACAGCCACCCGGTGACAGTTCTGGAACGCCAGCCGGACGCCGAAATGCCGCTCCAGCGCCCTCCGCATCGCATCGCTCGCCAGGGCGCGCAGCAGCTCGCCGCGTGCCGCCTCGTCCGGCGGCGGGACCTGGTTGTCGGCGAAGCCCTGGCTGGCCGACGGAAGCCTGTCCGCCAGGCCGCTGATCACCGACCACGCATACGGCAGTGAGGTGCGCACACACTCCACGAACTGCTCGTCATCTACCGCGCCAGCGCGCGCCTGCTCCAGCAGTCCTGCCGGGACTGTTAACGACATGACCAACTCCTTCCTCGCTCATCTCGATGTCCGGCGGCACGGTCACGGGCCGCCGCCCCCGCACGGGAGGGATCCGCCGACTGGCTTGACCCTCAGGGCTCGTGCCGGCACACTGAGCATCCTGACACGAGAATGGGTCTCAGTCTAGAAAGACAGACGATGAAAGTCGCGTTCGTCGGCAAGGGCGGCAGCGGCAAGACCACGCTGGCATCCCTCTTCATCCGGTACCTGGCGCACGCCCTAGATCGTGCTGTCCGCCCGGGCCGGGTGCCCGGCTTGCCCGGGGGGTTCTCACGCCTCTGGCCGGTAGAGCGCGGCAATGTCTTCGGAGCTGGCCCACCGGCTGTAGGTGGGCGACTGCGGCCAGCCCTCGGGTGAGTCCTGCCACTCCTCCTGCCGCCCGTACGACAGCAGGTCGATCAGCGTGAAGGCGTGACTGAGCTGCTCGGTGCCGCGGCCGCTGGTGTGCCAGGTGCGATACACGGTGTCGCCATCGCGCAGAAACAGGTTGACAGCGAATCCGCCGCCGTGCGGCGCCTCCGTGGAACGGTGATGCGAGTTCACGCCTGATTTCTCGGGTGCGCGGCGGGACTCTGGTGTCCGTCGTGATGGTGCCCACGCCTGCGGTGTGTTCCTTTCCGGCTTGGTCAGCGTGCGCCGGGCGGGCTGTTCCCGCAACCGGCCTCTCGCTGCGCTCGCCCGGGCCGGCCACAGATCTTTTCCGGGCCGCGGGCCATTCCGCCTTGGTGTCGGCTGCGCCGGCGCTGTCCCTTTCTTTGCCCGCGGGAAAACATCTTGGCCCGCCCGGGCCAGCCGGTGTGACGGGCCCGGCCCTATGCCCGGCGCTGTCACCTGACCGCCGGAAGGGCCCCGCAGTCCCCGAGCCGCCACCAGGGCGGCCAGCCCTCCCGGCAGCGCACCAGGAGGAATCTCATGAACCCGATCAGCATCACCGTCACCGGCCGCCTGGGCGATGACCCCCGCACGTTCACCACCCGCGATGGCACCGACGGCGTCGAGTTGCGCCTGGCCATCGACCTTCCTCCCCGCGGTGGCTCCGGCGAGGGCATCACCCGCTGGGTGAAGGTGACCGCCTTCGGCCTGCTGGCCACCCGCGCCGCCGAGTCGGTGCGCAAGGGCGACCGGGTGACCGTGGTGGCCGATGACCTGACCGCCGAGGCCTGGGCCGCGACCGGCAGCGGCGAGCCCCGCGCCCGGGTCGCGCTGCGGGCCCGCGAGATCGCCGCGTCGATGGCGTTCGACACGCTGCGCACCGGCTACGCCGACCGCAAGCGCGCGGGGGCGGGCCGCGCGCCCGCCCCCGCCTTCATGCGCCACTGTCACTCGTCTCCGAAGGAACCAACATGAACCACCATCCAGAACGGCCGCCGGTGCAGATCAGCTCCCCGGCCGGACTCATCGCCGTCGTCCCGCACCTGCTCGGCTTCACCCCCGGGCCAGCCTCGTCGTCATCGGCGTCAGCCCGCAGCGCGGGCGGGTGCGGCTGACGTTCCGCTACGACCTGCCCGATCCGCCCGAGGCCGCCGAGGCGGCCGCCATCGCCGGGCACGCGCTCGGCGTGCTGTCCCGTCACCGCATCGCGATCGCCGTCGTGATCGGCTACGGGCCCGGGCCGCTGGTCACCCCGCTCGCCGACGCGATACGCGAGGCATCGTCGCGCAGCGGCGTGGGCCTGCGTGACGTCCTGCGCGTGGATGAGGGACGGTACTGGTCCTACATCTGCCGTGAGTCTTCGTGCTGCCCCGCCGAGGGCGTGCCGCTGGACGCCTCGAACCATCCCGCCGCGCAGGCCATGACCGCCGCCGGGGTGACGGTCCTGCCCGGCCGCGAGGCCCTGGCCGCGACGCTCGCCCCGGTCACCGGGCCCGATGCCGAGGTGATGGCCTGGGCGACCCGGCGCGCCCGGCTACTCCATGGCCGAGCTGATCCGCCAGGCGATCAGCGCGGGCCTGCCTCCCTCGGCGGCCCGGCTGCCGATGACTCCCGAGGACGTCGCTGCCTCCTACGCCGATCGGCTGGGCGGCTGACCATCTCTTCCGCGCAGGGCCGGGTTCAGCCCGGCCCGGCGCGGCCGTTCCGGCAACTCCCGATGATGAAAGGACTCCTCGATGGCCAGTGACGATGCGCTGCTCGGGCCCGTCCGCAAACTCCTCGCCAAGGCCGAGGCCGAGGGCGTGCCACCCGCCGAGGCCGAAGCCCTCACCGCCCAGGCGGCCGAGCTGATCGCCCGCCACGGCATCGACCGGGCGCTGCTGGCCGCGGCCGGGCCCGAGACCGACCAGCCCGGCAGCAAGGTCATGGACCTGCCGAACCCGTGGGGGCGGGTCAAGGCGCACCTGCTGTGCGGGCTCGCCGCCGCGATGCGGTGCCAGGCCATCCTGACCAGCAGCACCGGCAGCGTCCGCGTGCACGTCTTCGGCTACCAGTCCGACCTCGAGCGCCTCGACCTGCTGTACACCTCCCTCCTGCTGCAGCAGGCCAGCGGACTGCAGCAGGCGCGGATACCCGAGTGGACCAGGAGCCCGCGAGCCTGGCGGCGCAGCTGGCTGCTCGGCTTCGCCACCGCCGTGATCGCCCGGGTCCGCGCCGCCGAGCACGCCGCCGCCAGCCAGGCGACGCGCCCGGACGCCGCCGACGGCTCCCGGGCCGCCCTCGTCCTCGCCGACCGGACGCAAGTCATCCGGGGCGAGGCCGAACGGGCGTACCCGCTCACCCGCTCCGCGCGGATCACCTACAGCGGAACCGGTTACCGCGACGGCTACGCCGAGGGCGGCAAGGCGAACATCGGCGGAACCCGTCTGACGCCCGGCCCGGCGAGCCCAGCCCGGCCGCTGTCCTGACCGTTCAGGCCCGGTCCGCCGGGAGCCAGGATACTTCCGATATGGCCCGGCAGAGCAAATTCCCGTGGCCGGCGGGCTGAAGCTCATCCCGGGCCGCCTCGGTCACCGGACGGGACCGCACACTCAGCCGGGTCCGCCGCGCTGGTGAGGCCCTGCGCCCGGCTGCGGGTCCCCGGCGGGCGGGTCGCGGCGCATCCCGACTTGATCAGTCTCGCAGGCGCGGTTTGGTGCACGGCCTGTTACTGCGGCCGCTGCCGCCCGGGGATTCGCGCGAAGCGGCAGACACCCGCCGGTTCCGCAGCGGCTGCGTGATCGGCGGGCGTCGGGCGCCGGCTCAGTGATCGGCCGGGCGCCGTGCGCGGACATGTCCGCAGGATCGCCTGCGAGGTGACATGCCGCCGGGACTGGCGGCGTGACCGTCAGGGTGACGCGGCTGGCCGCCAGGGTGAGGGCGCCGCCCGCTCTGGTCAGCCCCGGCCCGGCCCGGCCACGGCGGCCGGCGGCCGGTGTGACGAGCGGCTGCGTGCCATGCGTCGCGGCGGCGGGACGATGGGGAAGCGATGTGTTGCTGTGCGTGTGTGTTGTGTGTGTGGTGGTTCATGATTTCTCCTTGTAGTACTGTCGCCGACTGTCGGCGATATATCGTTAACTCGCTGTGCGGAGAGCCTATTCCCCTCGGCGGGAAGTTCTTTCCCCGGGACCGGGCCCGGCGGGCGGCAAGGTGCTGGCGCCCGAAGCCAGGAACACTTACCCGGGCAGGGCGGGCGGCCCGGGCGCCGTTGCCCCCTGACCCGATGCCGGCTCCGGCTGAAATTTGCCCACTGGCAGCCACGATGGACTGCCCGGAGACGGCCAGCCCGATAACGGAATGTGACTGGCCGCGGAGCTGCAGCCGCGCCTGATCCGCCGATCTATATGGATTTCCTGTTTGGTGCGGGCCGAGACGCTTGCCGTCCCGATCTGGGCGTTCTGCGTACCGAAAGCTGGGAGCAGGACTCCGGGAAATCTGGCCGGGTGCTGATCGTCGCGACGACCATAGCGGCCTCGTGGGTCATGGTCATCGTGCAGCCTGTGCGCGGCGGCCCGGGAGCGGTGATGCGCCTTGGGCCGGTGCTTCGCCGCGTTCATCGGGGAGCTTCGCGTTAGCCATATCGGCGGGCCTGGTCTGCGCCCGTCTTCACCGGCCGGGCTCGGAGTCGCGCAGCCGGGCGTTTGGTCAGCTCCCTCTTCGGGTGTGAGCAGGCCGGACAGCAGTGTGCCTGGGCCGGCGTCGTCCAGCATGCCAGCGACATACTGGTTGATCCTTCCCGCCGGCGTTCGCATCGCTGCGAGCTCCTGGCGCCAGGCCGCCGGCGCTGCGGGGCGCCGGTGGCGGTACTGGACCTCAGTGAAGTGCCAGGCGCGGCCTGGCTGGCGTCACAGCCAGTGGTCAGCAGTTCCTCGTGAGTTCACGGTGCTGGGCTGCGAGCTTGGGTCCTGCTTCCCGGGTATGGGCTGCACCCGCTGGGTGCGGCTGCCTGTGGTGTCCCGGCCGGCGGACACGGACGCCGGGCCGACGCCAGCGGCGGATTCGCTCAATGCGCGAACCGGCAGGCAGCAGGCCTGCTCGGCGGCCGTCGGTGAGCCAAGTGCCAGCGGCCGAGCCCGAACCGGCCGTGCGGCCGGACCGTCGGCACGGAGCCGGACCGCAAAAAGCTATTGACTGACTGACTCGCTCAATTTACGATCGGGGTCGTGCCCAGAGTTCCGGCAAGTGAGCGCCTGGCGTCCATAGCCACCGCGGCCACCGAGGCCTTCGGGCGACTGGGCTACCGGGGTACTCTCACCGCGGACGTAGCTGCCAGGGCGGGCATGTCAGCGGGGTCGCTGTTCACCTACGTCGAGTCCAAGGAAGCGCTCTTCCATCTGGTGTTCCTTCACGGCCTGGGCCAGCTGCCGGAGCCGCCTGCGGTGCTGCCGCTGGGCACCCCGGGGCCGGGGGAGACCCTCGCGCTGATCGGGCGTGCCCTGCGCGAGATCCCGGTGCCCCGCCTGCGGGCGGCCCTGGCCGGGAACGAGCCCGCTGATGTCGCCGGGGAGCTGCGCGGGATCGTCGAGGAGCTCTACGACCTGACCGAGCGGTACTGGCCGCTGCTCGCGGTCATCGAGCGCTGCGCGGTGGAGCTGCCCGAGCTGGAAGCCGCCTGGTTCGGCGGGGCCCGCGCCGACATCCACGCCGAGCTGGGTCAGTACCTGCAGCGCCGGACGGCCAGCCGGCGGCTGCGCCCGATGCCCGATGCCATGGTGACCGCCAAGGTGCTCATCGAGTCGGTGGCGTGGTTTGCCTGGCACCGCCATGAGGGCCGCGACGCGGCGCTGTATGACGACCAGACCGCCCGGCGCACGGTCATCGACTTCGCCTGCGCCGCCCTCGCGCCCGACAGCGCGCCGGCTGGCGCGCGACCTCACACCGCCCGCCGCGGATCACCGCAAGGTTTACCCCCGGACCCCGCGCCCAAGGAGCACCAGTCATGGACACAGCCGCCAGCGACTATCCACCCGGCGACCCCGGAGCATCCGGCGCCGGCCTCGACCGGGCGCTGCCCGGGCTGAGCCAGGCCTGCCCGGCCGGCCCGATCCCAGCCGCCGAATCCGGCCAGCGACCGGGGCAGGCCCCGGGCGCCGCTGCCGTGATGCCGGTCGCCAGCCCGTTCGACCGGCGCGTGATCTGGGTTGGCGGAATCGTGTTCGCCGTGCTGATGGCGTTGTCGGCGCGGTATGGCTTTCACCGCGACGAGCTGTACTTCCTGGACGGCGCGCGGCATCTGCAGGCCAGCTATGTTGATCAGCCGGTGCTCGCGCCGCTATTGGCGTGGGTGTCACTCAAGCTGTTCGGCGTGTCGCTGGCCGGACTGCGGGTGTGGCCCGCGCTCGCAGCGTGGGCCACGGTCGTGGCCGGCGGGCTGACCGCCCGCGAGTTCGGCGGCGGCAAGCGGGCGCAGCTGCTGGCGGCGATCGGCACCGCGACGATGCCGGTGCTGCTGTCGGCCGCCCATGTGGCCAACACGACCGCCTACGAACTGCTGGCGTGGGCGGGCCTGGCGCTGGTGGTGGCCAGGATCGGGCGGACCGGCGACTGCCGCTGGTGGCTGGCCGGGGGCCTGGTCGCGGGCCTTGGTGTGGCGGACGACCACAGCATGAGCTTCTTCGCCATCGCACTGGTGATCGGCGCGCTGGCTAGCGGCGGCCGCCCGATGATCTGGAATCGCTGGTTCCTGGGCGGCGCGGCGATCGCGGTGGCTTTCGAGGTTCCCGACCTGTGGTGGCAGGCACACCACGGGTGGGCGACCATCGCCATGACCCACGCGCTGAACCAGGAGAACGGCGGCCTGGCCCACATCGGCACCTGGGCCGTCGGCCAGCTGGGCATGGTCACCGTGGCCCTGGCCTGGGTCTGGGTGGCCGGGCTGCGGTTCCTGTGGCGGTCCGCCCGGCCGCTATGGCGGGCGATGGCCTGGGCGTACGGGCTGCTGTTCGTGCTCTTCGCGGTCACCACCGGCGCGAAGACCTATTACCTGGGCGCCGCATACGTGTACCTGCTCGCCGCCGGCGCCGTGGCCATCGACGCATGGCTGCAGGCGCGGCCCGGCCGGCTGCGCAATCTGCTGCTGGCCAGCGCGCTCACCACCGCGCTGGCCGTCCCGATCGTCTGGCCGGTGCTCCCGGCGGCTGACCTCGCCTGGACCTACAAAACCAATCCCACCCTGGGCGAGACCGCTGGCTGGCCCCAGTTCCTGCGGACCGTTGACGGGGTGTGGAAGTCGCTGCCGCCGCGCCAGCGCGCCAGCGCGGTGATCTTCACCGGCGACTACGGCGAAGCCGGCGCCATCAACGAGCTCGGCCGGGGGACCGGGCTGCCGGCCGCCGTGAGCGGGCAGAACAGCGAATGGTGGTGGGGACCAGGAAACCCGCACGCCACCACCGTGGTGGCCGTCATCCCCGGACCCGTCGATATCACCGGCCACGCCGCTTACCTTTACCTCAGCCAGTTCTTCACCCGCGTGCGGGTGGCGGCCACGCTGTCGAATCCGTACGGCATCCACAACCAGGAATGGGGCGGCCACGTCTACATTTGCACCGGCCTCCGCCACCCGTGGGCCCAGCTATGGCCACGGCTACGCCACTACTCCTGACACCCAGGCCGCCAGCAACCGCCCGAGCGCAGGCTGCGAGGCCTGCTTCGCCCGGCACCACCGGAGCGATCACAAACCCGCGGCGGGGCAGGAAAACAGACCATCTACCAGGTGGCCGCCATCGAAAGGCGCAGTCATCCTGAAGGACTTCGAGGGCGCGCCGCCGCCGAGATCCCCGTCCCTGACAGCCGCGACCTCGCCAGTGACCTGGGTGCTCTGCGCGCGGCGGGCGGCCCATCCGGCGGTCACGCGGAGAGTAAGAAGTCGGCGGACGCGCCAGCTATGACAAGCGTGCTTCGGCTAGCAGCAGGCCGGCCAGGTCGGCCAGCGCCGGCGTCACTCCGGTCAGCCCGCGGGCGGTGAACCAGCGCGCGACGTTCGCCGAGTCCCTGGTCAAGAACTCCACGCCGCGCGGGTTCGCGATCAGGTCGACGATCTGCGGCATGTCGATCATGACCAGCCGGCTGCCGTGCACTAGCAGGTTGTAGGCCGACAGGTCGCCGTGCGCGTAGCCGAGTCGGGCCAGGCCGCAGAGGGCAGTCACCAGCTGGTCCCACAGGCTGGCGAGCTCGGCCCCAGCCGGCCTGATCTCGGCCAGCCGCGGCGCGGCCGTGCCGTCCGGCTCGCCGATGAACTCCAGCAGCAGCTCGGTCTCGAGTATCTGCACCGGATACGGCACTGGCAGGCCGGCCGCGCAGAGCTGACTCAGGGCGGCGAACTCGGCGCTCGCCCACTGGGTGGAGATCATCGCCCGGCCCGCCGCGGACCGCGCCGCGATCGCCCGGTTCACCCTCGACTCCCGGACGCGCCGGCCTTCGAGATACTCGCTGTCGCGCTGGAACATCCGGTGCTCCGCGGCCCGGTACCGCTTGGCCG
Organism: uncultured Actinomycetota bacterium; assembly: GCA_963842355.1. Taxonomy (GTDB): domain Bacteria; phylum Actinomycetota; class Actinomycetes; order Streptosporangiales; family Streptosporangiaceae; genus JASHPR01. The sequence goes on from CAWJGC010000004.1 coordinate 183,879, forward strand.
CGAGCAGGCAGGACAGGTCGGTGCCGGGCACGCCGCGGCGCAATAGGAAGACGTCGGCCTCCTTTCCGGTCTTCAGGATGCCGAGCTCGGTGTCGACGGCCGCGAGGTCGGTGACAAGCCAGTCCGGGTGCGGTTGCGGACCGCGCTCCGTGGGCGCGGACTGATCCCACGTGGACCACCGGTCACCCTCGGGCAGCCCAAACGTCTCGGAGCCAAAGTCGGCCGGCGGGAGGCGCCGGCGGTGCCGGTCGCGCTTGAGGAAGGTGGACTCGTCGTCGTCAAACCGCCGCTTGCCGCGGCGGAACTGAGAGCTGGACATGGCGGAAGCTCCTGGTGCAGGAAGTGCGGGCGGGCAGCAAGAAACTCGTGATGGTCCTCATCTGCGTCCCTCCTTCCTGTTCAGCGAGCGTCCGCCAGTCGCGAGCGGCGACGGCAGGGATGCGGGCTGCCAGGCTGACACGCCGCCAGGCGGCGGGCAACAGGTTTTCCGCCGGTCAGCCTCCCGTCGCGGCAGCGATCGTGCGGGCCTGCTTCTCGGTCAGCACCCTGGCGATCCCGACCGTCGTCCAGCCAGCGCTCTCCTCGAGCTCATCACGGATCATTGCCGCCTGATACTCGATCGACACCGGGCCGATGGCGACTAGGTCCTCCCGCTCGTTCCGCATCACCAGCATGTAGTTCACGTGGCCATCTAAGCCGGTGCGGCTGGCCGGCGTCGACCGTGCGGTCACTTTGACCCGGCGCCTCACCCTCGGCCTGGGAGGCCCGTCGACCATGCCACCCGAACCGGGAGATATGCGCGCAGGCGATGGCGCATTCGACCGCGCTGACCGAATCCATGCTCGGCGTTCGGGGTCGGCTGGCGGCGCAGCAACCGCGAGGTCTTATCACTCTCGGTGATGACCACTGTGCCATCCTCGTGATCGCCAGCGGGCATGTCCTGATGGCGCCCGCAATGGAGTCGGCTGGTCCTCGCCAGAGACGCTGCCGGGGTCGGCCCCAGCCCTGAACGGGCGGGGCCTCGCCCGCCATCCCCTTCTGTCGACGTCGGCGTTCGCCCTGGACGGGCTGCGCCTCCCCGTCCGCTTACCTAGGAGCCCCCGCGTGTCTTCCCGGGTGACATGGGGCCTTGATCGCCTGCTCCGTCAGCCGGCTGAGGGGCGCTCGGTATCTCGGTGTGATGTACCAGCCCTTGCCGGGCACCCGGCGGATCAGCATTTCGCGCCGCCAGCAAGTGGATCGCCTTGCCTGCCGTGGCTCTGCGCGATGCCGTAGGTCTCGCAGAGCATGCGAACCGAGGGGTAGCCAGCGCCTGGCCGGTTCGCCTGCACTGCCGCGATTAGCTCGCTAGGCGTATCTACTGCTACGGCGCGAGGAAACGCGGATTTTAATAAGCCCAGTTGGGATATTGGCCCGGGCCGCCCGGTCCCGGCGATCACCTCCGCTGCTGGCCAGTCGTCGTGACCGGTGATCAGCACGTGCTTGCCGAAGATCTCCTCTTCGAGGGCGGCGCGGGCACCGGGGTCTACGGCCCGCGTCAGGCGCAGGTCTTTGGGCTGGTCACCGTCCAGCTGCCAGGTGATGACGCGGCGGACCCAGGGTTTGCGGGTGATCTCCTCGATCTCGGCCTGGACCTTGTCTTTGCTGCGGCGGGTCTTGCCGCGGGCCAAGGTGGCGGCCAGTTCGTCGAGGTTTCTTGCGGCCTTGGCCAGCGTGGTGCCGTCGAACCCGCGGGCCTGGCTGTCATGCAGTTCGGGTGAGTGGGTGAGGATCGCCCGGCGCTCTGCGCCGTAGACCTCGCGGCGGGTATCGAACGCGGTCAGGCCGCCGAAGCGTTCCTTGTCGACGATGACGCGCCTGGAGGCGGGCAGGGCGGTCAGGTCCGGGCAGTCGCTGGCCGGGACCGACCCGATGTAATGCAGTCCGGTGCCCGCGAGGTGAGCGAAGTTGGCTGCGGAGTTCTGCCCGGCGTCGAAGACGACCGTCATGTCCGGGTCACCGGGCGGGACGCCAGCCGCGGCGGTGACCGCCCGGTACTGGCCCAGCAGCTGATCGATCATCGCGGGGAACTGGGTGACGTCGGGCCGGTCGCCAGGGTAGGCGTGCCAGGTCAGCGGGATCCCCCCGTCGCGGGTGACCACCAGGCCCAGGCCCACCAGCCGCAGGTCGGCGCGCTTCTGCTTGGCCTTGCCCCGCTGCGCGACCGGAGCCTTGCCGTTGCCGGTCGCGATGAATGTCGCGAAGTTCGTCATGTCCAGCGCCACCGACGAGCAGTCCACGCCGGCGGCCCCGACGATCCGCACCGCGATCTTGCGGGAGATCTCTGCCAGCTGGCCGAGGGTGATGGCGTGCATCGCATCCCAGAACCGGCGGTGGTCCAGCGCCGTGGCGGGGATCTTGGTGAACCGGCCGGCGGCGGTGGTCTTCCACCAGTGCGCGAAGGCCAGCTTCGAGCACGGGGCGACCAGCCGGTTCAGCGCCGCCAGCACCAGGTAGGCACCCGCGGACAGCGGCAGCCCGGACGGGCCGGGCCCGGCCCTCATCGACAAGGGCGGCCACGCCGAGATCCTCCAGCACGCCCCACGCCGCGGCGACCGCGCCGAACTCCTTGTGACCGGTCCGGTCCGGCAGGCCCAGCCCGCCGCCGCGCATCGCGGCCGCCAGCTCCCCGGCGGTCCCCAGGTATTCCTGCGAGACGATCCTGGGCTTGCCGTCCACGCGGGCGGACTCCACCAGGTAGTAGTACGTGGCATTGCCGCGTTTCTTCCCCACGATGGATGTCATATATGGGTAATACACCCTCGGGCAGGCCAAGGCAAGCACCGCCACGGCATGTCATCAGGCGAAATGAGTCAGACCCGGCTCCGGCCAGGAGTCGCCAGACCATGATCATCGGAAACTCCGGCTAGGAGCCCCCGCGTGTCTTCCCGGGTGACATGGGGCCTTGATCGCCTGCTCCGTCACCGGCTGAGGGGCGCTCGGTATCTGGTGTGACGTACCAGCCCTTGCCAGGCACCCGGCGGATCAGCATTTCGCCGGCCAGCAAGTGGATCGCCTTGCCTGCTGTGGCTCTCGCGATGCCGTAGGTCTCGCAGAGCATGCGAACCGAGGGGTAGCCAGCGCCTGGCCGGTTCGCCTGCACTGCCGCGATTAGCTCGCTAGGCGTATCTACTACTACGGCGCGAGGAAACGCAGATTATAATAAACCCAGTCTGGGATTATTGCCCGGGCCGCCCGGTCCCAGATCCACTTTTGACACTTTTGAATGTGATTATCGGGCACGACGACTTTAGCGGTTACTTCGCCCTCAGTCTGGTATGCAGAATAACGACGATATGTGTTGAGATCCCGAATCTCCTCCGATACGGCTTCCACCTCGACGGCGTCACGTGTCCCCACGAGAACCCAGCAGGTGTAAAGGTACGCAGTCTCGCTGGCACCGAAATTAGTGCCAAACTACAGTGCAGTTCTTAGCGCAGTATGAACGTAGTTCGTCTTCGCCGCCGCGTCTCGCTCGACGCTGCCGCAGGAGAGTGAAATGAATGGGGTTCTATCCGAGAACGGAAGACCGGTAGAAGGATCCTTATCGGTAAAATGATTGACATGTAGATCTGGGTTAGCCATAGTGAGTCTATTTGAAATCTCTGGCTGTGTGATTGAGCCAACCGCCCGCCACCAGTTGGACGAAATCCCGACTCGTGAATCGATAATGTATTTTGCCTCAGAATCGCTTTGGAACGCCAGTCCTTTGATACGCCATTGAACTATCATTTGTGCGCTCGTTTCAGAGGTTATCAGCTGAGACCATGCGATCGAGGCAGGCCCAGCTTCGCTCCGGCTCATCGGCACCCGTCGTTCCCACGGGTTACGCCGTGCTGCTCTTCCAGTCGGCTGAGCCGCCTCCCTCGGGCAGCCTGCCTAGCGCCTGCTATAGGTACCACTATGGGTCCGAAATTGGAGTTAATGCTAGTGCCGCGTCAGGCAACGTTTGCCCGGCTGGCGACGCGGCGGAGTCAGTCCTCATAGCAGGGGCTGGGAGAGGTGGCCGAGGTCCTTGCACTTGCCGCCGACCACAGCCCGCGTCCACGGACAACGTCTACTGCCACGCCACTAGACGGTTATGTCATGAAACATGACGATATGTATCGCCTTTACGAAAGGGATGCGCGAGGGCGTAAGGCGCCGCTACTATATGATGTCGATCCATAGATCGGATACTTGGACCCATGAGCCACTCATAACATCTCCGACGCATAAGGATGCCAATGACTGAAAGCGAAGATGCAAAGCCTGAGGTTGCTGAGGGCGATCCGGCGCTTCATTCTGCCGCAAAGCGACGCCCATTGTCGGAATCAGAGCGACCCACATTGCTTCGAGCCGTTTCAAGCCTTTATGCTACTGAGTCGGCCATATCAATTTTGCTGCAACAGATTGGTTATCCGCTAGCGTTGCCCGATACGACTAGCTGGGCACCAAATGAGATTTGGCTGCTGATCTTCCGTGAGCTAGATAAAGGAGTCATCTCGAATCCGTACGAGCAGTTGCTCCGAGCCGTCCTACGTTCTTATCCTGGGTACGATCCGCTGCACTCTATGGCGCTAAGGCACGGATTGATCGAGCCAGAAGCATTGGCGAGCCCCGGTCTTCTTTCCCCTGAGCGGGACAGTGATACCTACCACGTCATTGTCCGGGCCGGGACAGACGAGGAGCGCAAGCAAGCTCGAGAGTTGCTTGAGCGTTTTGGCCTTGGACCTCGCGAGGCATGGTCGACGACGCACGCGGTCAGCTACAGCATCGATCCACAATACAAAGGCGATCCGGTCCTCGTTCTGGAGCGTTCGGATACGAATCTCGACTGGACCGTAGTGCCGCCTGGTGCGCCTAGTTATCTTATCGAGCTGCCTTCTGTGGAGGGGCCTGACGGCCGACAATTCGTCTTGACTGACACTCCCGTGCCGGAGACGGTTCGCTCTGTCGCCGACTTGGTGGTCACCCAATATCCCAACGAAATGATCCCTTCGGCTCGTCCGACCACGGTGGATCGAGTTGGTCCGTCCGGCCAGCCCGAACGGCTAAATCCGGAGGAGACCCTCTACGACGCAGATTCGCGGGATGACGACCGGCTGCGTGTGGCTTTTGAGGCCAAGGCCGGCGGTGGGTCAGCCTTTGTGGAAGAGGGTCGTTCATCGGTCGGGCAACTCCAACTGACGCTTCAGGAATTGATGGTCGAACAGCAGCGGGTCAAGCTCGAACGAGAGCAGGTCGAGCTCGAGCGAGAGCGTATCCGGCTTCGCCAGGAGGAGCTGAAGCTAGAGCAAGAGAGACTTATCCTTCAAGAGGTGTCCAGGAGGGTCTCTAAGTCCACCATCTCGGCCCATTCCTCCTACGCCGACCTGACCCTAGCCGAAGCCATTCCCTCGGCTGATTCGATGCAGCTTGCGATCTACGCTGACGTCGAGGAGAACACCGAGGAATGGCGGCGACTTTCCAACGCTGGCGAGGCGGTAGCCGAGGCGCTCGGCTTCGCCCGCGAAAGTCAGCTTCCAACCGAGTACGGCTCAGTCTTCGAGCGCGGATTCTGGAAGCGAATAGTGACCAGCGACGAAGCGCGGCAATACGAAGCTATGCTGCAGCAGGCGCTCGGACTGAGGGTCGCAATGTTGAACCAGGCCGAGGTCGACTCCAAGCAAGCCGCCGCCGCTGCTGATCTCATCACTGCGGTTGCGGCAGTGCCCACCGCGTGTGTCAAAGTTGGCTCACTGCTCCTGATCAAATATGCCGTCGCTCCAAATGACGATCCGATCGTCCTGGTCAGGTCTCTCTCCCCGAGAGAGGTCCAGGCCATTGACCGCTACCCGGCGATCCTGAAGAACCCGGAAACTGCACTCGATGCCCTGAACATGGCCATCGCGGCAGCGGAACCGTCCGAGGTCACGTCCAACGAGTTGGAACCCGAATGAGCTTGCACGCGTCCACCACGGCCCACGGTCAGGCTCACGCTGGTCTGCAACTGGTGACGAGGTGCTAACCCGGACCATTCTGATTTGTATCCTGCTGGCAGGCCAGCACGATCCGCCATACGTCATCTGGCGCACCCATCCGGCGTGTCGCCCTTCTCACCCATCTCCGTTCGAAGGTTGGCAACTGCAGCGGCATGACTGTCCACATCGCCACCTCGACCGATTACGTCATCGATCTGATAAGAGGCCCGCGACTGCCGATTGAAGCAGATCGGCTAGCCCAGCTTGAGCAGCTGATCGTGCGCGACCACAAGTTTCAGGAAGCGCGGCGCTCGCCCTAGACGTCCCAGGAATCCATACCTGCGCCAGGTGAGGCGTCGCGCATGCGCTGCAGCGTGGCGGGCATTACAGCGGGAGCCGGGGTCGCTGGTCTCTGGTCGCTGCGAGGCCGGGATGGCGGTGGCAGACTGTTTCGCAGCGGCTCATGACCTGGCTGAGGCGGTGGATCACGCCGGGGGACCAGCGGTCGTGCCAGTCTGCGACGTCTCGTGGCGTTGGCCGTTTGGCCAGGTAGGCGAGGGACCATTGCTGGTAGAGCCAGGCCAGTTCCCACCTGGTTTCGGGATGGTTTGGCCAGCAGGGCCTGATCTGGTCGGCGAGGTAGTCGGGATATTGGGCGCGGAGCACGGTTTCGACCCAGTCGGACAGCTCGCCGAACTTCTCGTCGCGTTCTTGGTCGGTCATCGTGAGCCAGAACCAGGCGGCCGGGGAGGCGTCGTCTTCCTCGGCGAGGATGGCGAGTATCTGCTCGACCTGGCGCCGGAGTTCTGCGATGCCGTTCAGCGCGGCGGCGTGTTCCTGCTGTGTGCTGGCGAGCGCGTCGGCCTGGGCGGTGAGCGACTTGAGGTCGCGGCGCAGCGCGTTGACGTGAGTGGCGAGGGCTGCGACGGCCGGCGATCCGTCGCCGCTCTGTGGCGGGTCGGTCACTTCCGGTCCTCGGAGTCGGCGGGCGGATCCCACGGTCGGCGGGGACGGGGCGGCTGGTGGTCGCCCGGCGACGGTGCCGAGGGTGCGGCGTCGGGCGGGATCACCCAGCGTGGAACGGGGAACGGGCTGGGCGGGGTCGGCGGGGCCGTCGGCTCATCTGGTGTTGCTGGTTGCCGGCCGGGCTCGCCGGGATCCGATGACGCGTGGCCGCCGGGCCCGGCATCCAGCTCACCTTCTCTATCGGGCCCTGGCTGCTGTGGCTGGGGCAGTGCCGTGGCGGCGGCCGGCAGCGATCCCGGCTGGGGAGGCCCGAACCTGCGGGCGCGGGCGTAGTCGTGCCGGCGCCAGGCCATGCGCAGCCGGACGACGACGGGGGACAGGTTGGTCCGCAGGATCAGCGCGCGCCATTCGGGCAGGGTGCGCAGCAGTTCGGGTGGCAGCACGCGGACGGGCTGGTAGGTGACGGTGTGGCCGCGCCGCCCGTCTTCGGCCCGGGTCCGGCTGTGGGTGCGCAGCGTGATCTCGCCGCACAGCTGGGACAGCCGGTCGAGGGTGTCGGGGTCGGCGACCCCGCCGAGGATCACCTTGATGCCGGCGGTGTCCCAGATCGCCCGTGCTCCGGCGCTGTCCCAGCGGGCTTCGAGCTGGGCCAGGCCGTGGCAGACGGCGACGATCAGGATGCCCTTGCCGGCGCTGTCGGCCATCCACAACGGCAGCGGCACGGGGCAGATCTGGGTCACCTCGTCCAGCGCCATCAGCATCGGCGGGTCCAGCCTGCGGTGGGGCTGCAACGATCCGGTGAACGCGGCGCGGACGTGCACGTACTCGGCGAACGCGCGGAACAGCGGCGCGATGGGTGCCTCTTCCCGGCCGGACCCGATCATGTACAGGGTGTTGCGCCCGGAGACGAAATCGGCGACGTCGAATCCCTCACCCGGGCCGGGCGAGGTCGCCGCCGCGACGGCGGGGTCGGCGAGCCAGGCCAGCGACGCGGGTCACGGTCATGCGGATCGAGTCGGCGGTCCGGCCTGGCTTGCGGATCTCGCGGATCGGGCCGAGCCAGCCATCGGCCGCTCCGGGATGCGCGGAGAGGATCCGTTCGGGCTCGGAGTCGTCGATGCCGTGGGCCCACCGGTAGACCTCGGTCATGGTGCGGCCGTCCAGCGCCGCGGCGTGCAGCAGGCTGGCGAGCACCGATGAGGCTTTCCCGATCCAGAAGGCCATGTCGTGCAGGCCCTTGGTCTCGGTCGCCGCGGTGAACGAGACGGCCCGCTGCAACGCGATCGCGGGCTGGTCGCAGTCCTGCAGCGGGTTCCACCGGAACGTGGACGGCAGGCCGCCGATGCCCTCGGGGTTGAACACGTGCAGCACGCCGTGCTGGCCGCGCAGCAGCGCGGTGTTCTCGAACAGGTCGGTGCGGGTGGTGGTGGTCACGACCGCGCCGGGATGGTCGATGATCCGGTCCGCCAGCCAGCCGGACTTGCCGGTTCGCGGGGCGGCCAGGACCAGCGTCTGGTCTTCCATGCCGGCGATGACCCGCCGCCCGAAGTGCGCCCGCCCCAAGCCGGACCGCGTAGGCGGTCACGGGCAGGATCATCCGCGCCCACCAGGGCAGGGACGGCCGGGAACGGCGGCCGACGCGGACCGCCCGCAGGCGTGACCAGCGGACAGCGAGTTCGAGGAGGTTCGCGTAACCGGGACCTGGCCGCAGGTACAGCCGGGTGCGCCACCGGAGAATGCGGACTCGGTGATGGGCCGCGCGCGGGTTCCCGATCGACAATCCGGATGGCCACGGCGACGATCAGGAGCGCGGCCAGCGCGATGAGCAGCTCGGTCTGGCGGTGAAGGGGCATCAGGTCACCGCCTCGGCGTCGGATTCGGCTGCTGGCCGAGAGCCCGGAGTTCCGTCGGTTTGGGCGGCCAGGTACTTGGCGAGCTCGCGGCGTGCCGTGCCGGGGTGATAGCCGATCCGCCCGGCGATCTCACCGGCGAGCGCGGCCGCCTTGGCCCGGTTGCCATATCGCGGATCACCGGTCTCGCCGCATCGCTCGTAGAGGCGGATCAGCGCTTCGCGTTTCGTCTCGCCGGGGGCCAGCTCGACGCGGGGGAGTACCGGCCGCCCGGGCGGCTCGATTTCACCCGGGGGCTCGAGTGGCGTTGCCAGGTTGACCGGCTCCGCATGGTCCTCGTTCTGGCCTGGGCTGTTGTTCATGGCACGGACGCCCGGCGCGACCGGCGCGACGGCCAGCACCCAGCGGCGGAATCCCGCGACCGTCCCGGGCGCGTCGAAGACCAGCCGCAGCATCCACAGGACCAGGCCGCCGAACGGGTGCACGACTGAATCGTGAGGGTGCTTTGTTAGCGCAGGCTGCGCGGCTAACCTGAGTGATGATAGCACTCAGGTTAGGAGGCGGGCGTGGCTGACTTCTCCGGGCGTGACCTGGCGTGGCTGGAGCGCCGCCGCGCCGAGCTGTTCGGGCTGATCGCGCAGGTCGGGGACTTCCGGCGGGGCGCGCTGAACGCGGTGTGGCGCAAGTGCGGCAAGCCGAACTGCGCCTGCGCCCGGCCCGGGCACCGGGGGCACGGGCCGCAGTGGAACCTGACCCGCCGGGCCGGCGGCAAGACGGTGAACGTGCACCTGAAACCGGGGCCGGGGCTGGAGAAGGCGCAGCGGGAGGTCGCCGAGCACCAGCGGTTCGCCGACCTGGTGGAAGAGGTGAGCCAGGTGAGCGAGGCGATCTGCGCGGCCCGGCCGGTAACGGCCGGCGCCGGGTCCCTGCCGCCGGGAGGGCAAAGGGGGGGCTCGCGGCGCGGCTCGAGGAGATCGCCGCCGCAGAGGTAGGCAGGCTGGCCGGGATCGCCGCGGGCATGCTGGGCGCCGGCGCGGCGCTGGGGGTGCTGGAGCAGGCGATGCGCGCCGCGCTGGCCTCGGCCGGCGCCCGGCTGCTGGAGACGGTGCTGGCCGGGGAGGACGGGTACTGCGGCCCGCATGCCGGGTGCGGCTGCGGCGGGCCAGACCCACAACAGATCGCTGCGGACGTGACCGAGCGTCGTGCCTGATCGCCTCGCCGTGCGCACACTGGCAGGGATTCCAGCCCACGTTGGAGACACGGTTTCGGATGGCGCCCACGCCCGGCCGAGACCACAATCGTTGAAACCGCCGAGAGCCTGCGCGACCTCGGCCTGGTGGAGAAACGATGACGACGAACATCGGCACGGGAACCGTGCTGATCACGGGCCCGACGAGCGGGCGGGGTTGGGCCCTGATACTGAAGCTGGCCGACCGCGCTGAAAGTGACCGTCTACCTTCACCAGCGAGGATGACACTACGCCACGGCGCAGCCTCACGCCCGGCACTACGTGCCGGGATCGGGTCGGCCGATCGCCCTAGATCGTCGGGGCACATCCGGGGCACATCGCGGTGAGTTCTGCCCAAAACCAACGAGAATTGCTGAGATCTCAGTAACAAGGTCAGGGCGTGAATTCGTATGTTTGCTCTGGTCAGGGACCTGCCAGCACTAGACCGGCCTACAGGCCCGCCCGCCCGCCGCCTGCGCCCGGCGTCGTCGCGTCGATGCCAGGGCCATTCCGGGAACGGACAGGACAGGCTCGGCCATCGGCGAGATCGCCGGGGAGACCTGGTTTCCTCAGAGGTGTGAGGGATAATGGCCTCTGTCTCCTGAGCATCTGTATGCGATGCGTAATCGGATAGGGAGGGTTCCCGTGACCGACGACCGCGCCCCGGGCGAGCTCGAGCCAGAGCAGCACGACAGCGCCGCCGGGACAGGGATCGACACCACGGTGCCGCACTCGGCGCGGATCTGGAACTACTGGCTGGGCGGCAAGGACAACTTTGCCGTCGACCGCGAGGCCGGTGATCAGTTCAGCGCGATCTACCCGGGGATCGTGGATATTGCCCGGGCCGACCGCGCCTTCCTGGGCCGTGTTATCCGCTATCTGGCCGGCGAGGCCGGGATACGCCAGTTCCTGGACGTTGGCACTGGGCTGCCGACGGCCGACAACACCCATCAGGTCGCACAGGCCGTCGCGCCGGAGTCACGGGTCGTGTATGTCGACAATGACCCGCTGGTGCTGACGCACGCCCGGGCGCTGCTGACCAGCAGCGCCGAGGGCGCAACCTTTTTCGTGGATGCTGACCTGCGTGACGCCGGGAAGGTCTTGCGAGAGGCCGCGCAGCGGCTGGATCTGACCCAGCCGGTCGCGCTGACGTTCATGGGCGTCCTCGGCCACATCGTCGACCATGACGAGGCGCGGTCGGTCGTGGCCGCGCTGCTGGGCGGCCTGCCTGATGGTAGCTACCTGTCGATCAACGACAGCGTCAACACCAGCGCGGCCCTGGAAGAGGCCCTGCGGGTATACGAGGCGTCGGGTGCTGTCCCGTACCGGACCCGGGCCCCGGAGCGGTTCGCCAGTTACTTCGAGGGCCTGGAGCTAGTAGAGCCGGGCGTAGTCAATGTGGAGGACTGGCGGCCGGATCCTGGCTCGGCCCGCGGTCCTGAGATACCACAGCTGGGGGCGGTCGGACGCAAGAGGTGACCGCCCGGGGCTTCACCTTGACGACTCCCGCGCCATGCTGAGCGTCGGGTCCAAGCCCAACTGACTCGGGCCGGGGTCACAGCGGCAGCACGTCGGCGGCGAGACTCATCTCCGCCGCGGGGCTGCCCCTTCCTTGTCCGAGTGCGCGGTGACCAAGGTGGCGTCCAAGTCGATCACCAGCCAGCCCGTCAGGGCCTTCCCGGCGATGGCCAGCCAGGGGAACCCGGCCGGTGTGTCCTCGATCAGCTGCCACGCATGCGCCCGGGCCTTCGCGCGGGCACCAGCGATCTTGTCCAGCGAGGCCGGCGTCCCGGCCAGGTCCAGGGCCCGCCGCACCGTCGGGCCGCTCGGCGCGGCCCCCAGCACCGGCTCCAGATGGGCCAGCACCGCGATATCGCTCATGCTGGCGGCCCCGAGCGCGATCGCTGCGGCCACAGACACCAGCGCGATTCCCCGGTCGAAAACGGGCGACTTCCCCGCCTTCCGCAGCGATGTCACCAGCAAGGCGGTCAGTCCCGCCTGGTCAGCGGCCTTGCGCAGCAGGACCGCCCCGGCGTGGCCGACCAGGCCCGTCCCGTCCGCGGTGACCTTCAGGGCATGATCCCACCCGTTATGCTGCATGGCGAAGAGCGCTCCAGTCCGGGAAACGTGTGTGTGGTAACCGCGAATCTCCCAGAACCAGGGCGCTCTTCGCCCTTAACTTAATGGCAGGGCACCACGGACGCGGCCGGATGCAGGGCCAGCACCAGCTCCAGGCCGACGGTGCATGTCTGTTGACCTCGCCAGGGGCTTGCTGGACGATCCGGGATGTGTCCCAGCCGATTGAGTATCGCTGGCGCGGGCCGGTCACCGACGCAGAGATGGTGGCGCTCGTCACAGCACATGGCGGCCGGGCTGCGGCCGGATGGTGGGATCAGATCCGGCCCCACAGCCTGGGCTGGGTCACCGCTCGCCAGCCGGACGGCGCCCTGGCCGGCTTTGCCAACGTGGCCAACCCGCCGCGGGACGGAGAACGCCGCGAACTCGCCACGCTGCATAGCAGCGTCGGCGCAAGGTCTACGTACAACTCGCGGCTGCGGCTGTCCGCTCGATGGCAGCCTGCGCCATCGGTGATCAGCTAATTCTGGGGACAGTTCTGGTAGCCACCGTGCCAGCACTTCGGCCGACCTTCAGACTCCTCCAGGCAGGGTTTCAGCAGGTCGATGACCATGTCGGCCCACCTCCAGACTCGCCCAGGCTGTCGTCGTAGTCGCATGGCATGCAAGAGGTCATGTTCGACTCCTCTGAGTTCCGCATGCACACGTTGCCAATCGTCAGCGATTATGCATCAAAGATCTTATTCATAATCTCGGCTCCAGAACGGATCACCGGCCGTAGCTCATGCCGATAGACAACCTCAGTAGTTCTTGAGCTGCTGTGCCCTACCAGATGCGCAATCTCCTCGACAGCCATGCCCGCCTGCGACATGACCGAGACGAAGCTATGCCGCAGTTCCCTGGGCGTCCACCGGTCACCGATCCCGGCCAGCCTGCAGACCGCCCGGAACATGCTGACCTGATTACAGCGCAGCGGCTGCATGCCGGCGGTGGCTTACCGTGGGCTTGGCCCTCACTGCAGCCGGCCGACCGCGCATGCCGTCGCCGAGGACTGCAGCCGGCAGCGTCAGCGAGCATCCAGCGGAAAACCATTCATGGCCGCCGACGGCAGCTATGCCCGGGGCCAGCCGCACGGTGGACGCCTTGTCCAGCACGACACGATGCTGGAGCACGCTCACGGCGACCAGGTACGCGGGAACAGATTAATATCTGCGGGCGCAGCTGAAGCACAGGTCGATGACACACCGGCACCGGGTACCCCGGACACGATCCAGCTACGCTGACTCGGCGCGGTAGCACCCGATATGAACGACACGCTCAGCTCACCACACACGTGAGCAGCCCAGGGGTCGCTTAAGCTGGTCACGCGACTCGGCGCCGCTGACGATAGTACCGACAGTCTGAGCGATCACTCATAGATCGTCCAGTTATGGGCGGGCTGACCTGGTCTCCTAGCGGGACCCGTTCTGCAAGCCTGCGCGCAGCCAGGATGTCGGCTGCCGCGTCGCAGGCAGCCAGGCTGCCGTCCAGACGGTCAATGGCTGCGGCGGAGACCGCGGAAGATGCCTAATCCGACCGGTTGCACGATCGTGCATGCGCACCTGGCGAGGATACGTCAAGGGAAGCTCCCTGGCTTTAGATGCGCGATCGTGCATCTAAGCTCTGGCTTTGCGGCGCTAACGAGGGTAGGCTTCTGTATATGCACGATCGTGCAGGAAGCTCTGCGGCGTGGGGCGACGAGGTTCGTCGCCGACGGTTGGAGCTAGGGCTCCGTCAAGATGAGCTCGCGACACTCGCTGGTGTGTCAGCGCGCTTCGTCCATACGCTGGAGCAGAGTAAGCCGACGCTGCGACTGGACAAGATGCTCGCGGTGCTGGGCCAGCTCGGCCTGGACCTCGTGCTGGAGCCGGGCGCTGGCATTATCCGTTACGGTGAGGACTGAGCTGATTGGCCCGGACGCCCCTACGCCAGCTACGGCTTGTTACGACAGCCGACGTTTACAAGGCGGGCACGCTGGCTGGCGTCATGCGTCGGCTGCCTGACCGCACGGAGTTCGGCTACCTGTCGGCCTATCTAGACGCCGGGGGTGCGCCGGTGGCCTGGAGTCTTCCCGCGCGGGAGGAGGCTTTCACGGCGCCAGCCGCCGCAGTGCCGGCATTCTTCGCCGGGCTGCTGCCAGAGGGCAGGCGGCTGACAGCCCTGCGCCGCACCGTGGGTACCTCAGCCGATGACGAGTTCTCAATGCTGCTCGCTGTGGGCGGTGACACCATTGGTGACGTCCAGGTCGTCCCAGCGGGCGACACACCCGCCGACACTAAACAGGTCGTTGTCGGTGACTTCAGCGAAGTCGTGTTCGCCGACTTGTTCGCCCAGGCGATTGGCCAGCAGCCGGATCGGACTGCCCTGCCTGGGGTGCAGGACAAGATCTCCGGCCAGATGTTGAACATGCCTGTCCAGGGCCGATCGCGCGGCTACATCCTTAAGCTCAACCCGCCAGAATTCCCGCACCTGGTAGAGAACGAGCACTTTTTCTTTCGTGCGGCCGCCCGCACCCGGCTCAGGCTCGCCGACGTCGAGCTCGTACACGACCGGGTAGGAGCTCCGGGCCTGCTCGTGCGAAGTTTCGACCGGATTCAGGAAGGAGATCAGGTCCGGCCGCTTGCCGTCGAGGATGCCTGCCAGGTACTCGGTCGGTGGCCGGGGGACAAGTACGTCATCTCCACCGAGGACGTCATCACCGGTCTCGCGCGGCGCTGTCGCGCACCGGGCGTGGCAGCCCTTGAGCTTTACCGCCTGCTCGTCTTCGCATACCTGTCAGGCAACGGAGACCTTCATGCCAAGAATCTCGCTATCGTAAAAGACCACGGAGGGGAGTGGAGGGTCACCCCGGCATATGACCTGCCCTCATCTGCGATCTACGGCGACCGCACTATGGCACTTCCTATCGGCGGGAGAATTCGTCAGAAACTGTCCTGGCCGATCCTCCGTAGCCTGGGTGAAACAATCGGCATCCCCAGCCGACTTGCCGCCCAAGTCGTCCGCGAACAAATCGCAGCCGCAGGCTCCTGGATTGAAGAACTGGGCGAGCTGCCCTTCGCCAGCAACCGCATCCGGAGCCTTCGGCGACTCGTCAGTGCCCGCATCGGCCACATTCAGCCTGACCCCAGCAGCGCCCGGTAGCCGACGGCCTGGCCGCTAAGCAGGCTAAGGTCCGTCGGCCCAGGCATGGGCCTACAACTGCACAGCCGACAGTAAGCAGTACCGGACACCGCACCCGGGCCTGCAGCAACATAACTCCTTATAGCGGTTCCGAGCACGACGAACCTACGATCGCCAAACCTCCCAGAATGATGCGGTTACACGGACGTGGATATGTGCCCGGCACCCTGGCTGACCCAGCCACCCGGGTGCGTAGCGTCAGCCGCCCGGCCGATGACAGTCGTTCGCCGCGATCACCGACTGTGACACAACCGCTGTCAGACATACCTGCAATAAGAGGACTTGCACAGGTTGAAGTGCGCGCCAAGCCGGTTAGTGACCTTGGGGCCACCATCGTGTCCCTGTCCGGGTCCATGGCTGGCCCGCTGCCCGCAGGCAGCCCACCTGACGTTGCCCGCCAGCACCTGGGCTGCCTGGTAGCAGAACCCGCACAGCAACCTGCCTGGGTGGGCGCGTGACGATCCACATGGCGAATCCGTCGGGGGTCTGCTCGCAGTACTCAAGCACGGTGAGCCGCACCAACGATCCGCCGACCAGCGCCTAGCCGTTCGGCCCATCGCCGGCAGTGACCGCTGACAGGCGTTCTTGGTTGCTCACCCGACCAGGCAACCCGGATCGGGGGGACGTGCAACAGATCACCTCGACCGCCAGGATGCCGGTCGGCACTAGGTGGTGGTGGACCAACCCGCGCCGCTGCCGAGGGTGTCCTCGCTCATCAGATGTGCGCTCGCGCTGCGGCATGTGAGCGTGCTGCGCAGGCTTGAGTGGCGCGTCGGAGTCGTCCTCCTGCGCAGGCATCGGCTGGATTCGATCAAGGACGCTGACTGTCCGGTCCGGGCATTCTGGGCTGGTGCGTGCCTGGTTGGTATAGCTTATACATCCAGTCGGCACGTCGAGAGCGTTGTTCGTGACCCACCGTGCGTCATCTCAGCTGACGCGGCGTTACGTGGCAGCGAGCGGCGTAGGGCGTTTGGAGATTATGTGCCACGTAAATGGTACTCTGCGGTGGCCGTCGCCTTGTTCTCTGTCCTCGCCGTGGCCACAGCGGTGCTGGTCAACATAAGGTCATGGGACTCGATTGTCGCTCTTTGGGTCGGGGCGCTGACCACACTTGCCACCATAGGCGTACCGATTTGGATCGCGCGTATCCAACGTGAGCGAGAGGCGTTGCAGGGTTGCTATCTAAACAGCAAGCAACAACTTCCGAGGTTGCGAGAGATCGACGATCAGACTGCTCTGGGAGTGAGTCCGCCGGTAGGCCCCTACATCGAGCGGGACTTCGACCGCAAATTGCGCGCGGCGTTGCGGAGTCGCGCGGACGGCAAGCCGCCACATGCTGATCTCGTCGGCCGCTGGGACGGCGAGCCGGGGCGGGAGAGACTTGAGCGAGACGGTTTCATCTTGCTAGTCGGAGACTCGGAAGTCGGAAAGACGCGCTCGGCCTTAAGCGCGCTGGCTGCCTGCGTTCCGAACTACCTATTAATCGCCCCGCGCCGCAATGCCGATCTTCACCCGATCATAAGCAAGGCCATGAAGATACCGCGGTGCGTTTTGTGGCTCGACAGCATTGAAGCCTTTCTCATTACTGGCGGATTCGCTCATGACGACGTAGATAGGCTGCTCGCTGGGAACGGCAATCGTCGACTGATCGTGGCTACCATCCGTAAATCCGAATTCGAGGACAGCACGAGGGATGAAAGCAGTCGCAGTTTCTCTCGATATACGTTGGCTACTTTGCTGAAGGCTCAGCGGATTGACGTCCCGAGGAATTTTTCTGACGAAGAATTGAATGCTGCTGGAAGGATCAGCAGCCGGTTGATCAGTGACGCGCTAGAGCATGCCGATCGCCGTATACCCGAGTATATAGCAGGTGCGCCGCAGTTGCTGAAACGGTGGCGCGATGCCTGCCGTGATAGCAAGAACGAACGTGGTGCTGCGCTCGTCAGCGCCGCTGTGGACTGTCGCCTAGCAGGACTACTCCGCCCGCTCCCAAGAAGTCTGATTTCAGACATTCACGAAACATATCTCGCCAGAGGCAGCGTTCCACCAGACAACATTCAGCAGGCGTGGACGTGGGCAACCGAGCAATGGGGAACCGCTGCACTCCTGACATTGCCGGATCCGGGCCGAACCGAGGTCGGTGATCAGGACGCGGTTGAGGTGTTCGACTACCTGATCGACCGGGAGATCAAGCGTCGGCTCGATCCGGAGGAGGGCGACCGCTGGGTTCCCGATGGTACCCTGACGGCATGCCTGGCTTATGCCGACGACACCGACTCGACGCGCATAGGCCGCACTGCATACATTACTGGCCGCTACCTGATCGCATACATTGCCTACCAGCGAGCAATCGCCATCCGCACCAGTCGGGGCGCGGAAGACCTAGTACGGCAGCCGCCATTCGCTAACTGACCTGGGCGATCTCGCCGTCGCGAGCGCGCGCTGTGCTCTGCGCGTCAGGTGATGCGCGGCAGGCTTGTGGCCTCCCACTCGGCGCGGGTCAGCTGATACTCCACATATCCCTGGTCAGCGCCATCGATGGCGGGCTGCTCGTCGTCGAAATAGGTGCGGATATAAGTCAGGCCGCACTTCTCCATCACCCGCCGCGATACGAGGTTGACGGTCATCGTCTCCGCTGCCACACGATCGATGCCATGTTCGGTGAAACCCTTGTTGATCAGAGCGCGCGATCCCTCAGTCGCGTAGCCGTTGCCCCACGCGGAGCGGCGCAGCCGGTAGCCAAGATCGATCACGCCGTCGCTTCTCCGGGGGCGGAGATGGAACCAGCCGAGGAACTGGCCCGTGCCGATGTCGTCGGCTGCCCAGGTGCCGAACCCAGGGTGCCTGTCGTAGGCGGCCAGGTGGAAGGGGATGATCTCGTCGCGGATCTCTTCCCGGCTGGTCGGCTGGCCGCCGGTAATGTAGCGCATGACTTCGGGGTCGCTGTTGAGGCTCGCGAGATTGTCCTCGTCCGCGACGGTGAACCGGCGGAGTGTGAGGCGGGCGGTCTTCAGGTGGGCATACACCTGAAGATGGTAGTGGAGCGTGCTTGGTCAGCGGGTCCGCCGCGATGACGTTCGTTGCGTCGGCGATCGCCGCCGCTGCACCTCGGCCCGGCACCCGCCATTTGCTAGCTGACCAGGGCAATTGCATCGCGGGTGAGTCTTGCGCGGTGGTGGTACCAGCGGGAGCGGGCTTGGTGGCGGCGCCGCCAGTTATAACCGTCGCCAGGAAGAGCCAGCCCTGCCATGTCGGAACGTAGGTTATGTCGCCGACCATCTTCTCGCCAGGCGCGGCGGCGGTAAAATTCCGCTTCACGAGGTCGGGAATGTCGTGCTCCTGGCCGTCGCCCTCGGTGAGGCTGAACCGCCACGGCCGCGGCTGGCAGGGCTCCAGGCCCAGCTCACGCATCACCGACCGCACCAGCTCCGGCCCGGCCGGCACGCCCCAGGCCACCAGGTCCACATGGACCCGGCGGTACCCGTACGTCCCATCCGATTCATCGAATGACTTCTTCACGATCAGGGCGAGTTCCCCTCTCCTTTTCGCCGTCGCTGATTCCGGGGCGTTCCGCATTCGTAGAACGCGGACCGGGACACCTCCATCCACCTGCACATCTGCACGATTGACGGCACGTACTCGTCGTCCGATTCCTGGTAAGCCGCATACTCCGCGTCGATAAACTCGAATTTCTCGGTCACCGATGGTCTTTGGCAAAGTATGCTGCGGCTTTTTTCAGGAACTCGTTCTCCATCTTCAGTTCCCGGGTCTCCCGCTCGAGCTCGCGCAGCCGCACGCGCTCATTCACGGTTAGCGGCGGCTCCTCGCAGGCATGCTCACGGCGGTAAATGCCCACCCAGTTACCGAGCGTACCTTCGTTGATACCGAGCTCCTTCGCCACGCGGGCAATCGGACGCGACGTCTCGATCACCATCTTCACGGCTTCATCCTTGAATTCCGGTGAGAAGCTCTTCTTAGATCGGGGCAATTATTTCACCTTTCCAGATAGCCCATCCTATTGGATGGACTGTCCGGAAAGTTCGGGGCACCTCAAGTGCGCTGTGTGGCTGGCCGGGTGGGGCCGGGCGGGTGGCGCGGCGAGGCGTTTGATCTCGGGGACGGTCAGCGGGATCATGCCCGGATTGGGCGGGGGCCGCTGGCTGGGCCGGGTGGGTGGCGGTGGCTGGGTATCGGCGCGGTCGCGCAGCAGAGCGGCGGTGACGGCGCAGGCCGCTAACGCGGCCATCACCAGGACGGTGTGGCGGGCGATCGCGGTGTATAGCCGGACCTGGGACTGGTCCAGGCCGAAGCAGTCCTTGCCAAACTCGAAATCCTCCTCGGCCGGCCAGCGCAGCCCGGCCGCCCGGATCAGCGTGGTCTTGCTGACCGGGCGGCCCGGCGGCACATGGCAGTAGTGGAAAGCCAGCTCCCCGGTGGCCAGGTGACGGCGGATCAGCAGATAGTGGAGGGGAGAGGCGGTGGCCAGCCACGCCCAGGCATACCAGCGGGCGCCCTTGGGCCGGCCCCGGCGGAGCGGATCTCCCAGCGGCGGCCGCCGGCGCCCACGGTGCGGACAGCCTGGGCGCAGGTCACCGGCGCCTTGCCGGCGGCCAGCACCAGGTGGAAGCTGGACCGGACCCGCAGCACATACCCCTGGCCGTGATCTTCGCAGAACTCCCGCAACTCGGTGCTGTTGCCGTACACCTCATCGCCGCACAGGAAGTCCAGGCCGATACCGTCAGCGAAGGTTTCGGTGAGGATGCCGATAGCAAGCTGGCCCTTGGTGCGGAACACCAGATCGTCCGGCAGCCCCATGGCGGCGGCCTTCACCGGGTCGCCGATGTGCTCAGCCGGGATCCACTGCCGGGCGCCGATCAGCGTGTGCCCGGTGCGCTCTCGAATGTATGACAGGTGCACGGTGTTGATCCCGTTGGCCACCTTGCCCGCGCACCCCAGGTACTGCCGCTTGACCCCCGCGGTCATCTCGCCGTGCTTACACTGCCCCGTTTCATCGATCGCCCCGATCACCAGGCCCCGGCGGTGGCCGGAGCGGCGGGCCGCCTCATCCAGGCCCGCCACCGCGAACCGCCGCACCACCCCCATCGCGGCGAAGGTGTCCCAGCATGCGCGGTTGAGCAGCCGCTGGGTCTTATCCGGCGTCCGGTCTCCTGCCTGCTCAGCGATCGTCCAGCCGTTGCGTTTCGCCAGGCCGCTGGCAAGCGCGCTGACATACTTCCCAGCCTGCAGCCACGGTTCCACCCGGCCGAAACACCCCCGCAGCAGACCCACCAGCTCGGCCCGCTTCTGCTGGGCCAGCCCAGCACCTATCCTTGCCGCAGCAGCCGCCTTCGGCCTTGTCGTCCTCACAAACACATGATCGACAGGCGGCTGCCCCCTGTCGATCTAGACTTCTCCTGCTCCGCCACAGGTCACGACACGAATGGCGGCTGCCGTACTAGGGGCCTTGGCGAGCCGCGATAATTTCGCGCGTGTGCTGCGTACCCTGGAACGGCTCGAGGAGGCAGAGCAGGAGCATCGCGCGGTCCTGACGATCCGGCGTGATTTGGTCCTGGTGGCCCGCCGCGATCCGCAGGCCGTCCCCGACATAGAGGCCCTACAGCGCGATATCCTTACCAACCGCGACAATTTGGGCCGCGTTCTGCGTGCGCGAAAAAAGTTCGACGAAGCTAAGCACGAACACGAGGAGGTTCTCAGGATTCGCCGAGACCGAGGCCTTCCACCGAATCATCCGGACGTCCTTCTTAGCCGCATGTATATCGCCCAGGTGACTGGCGCACTCGGCGATCATGCCGAGGCGGCTAAAGAACTTAAAAGCGTGTTTGACATGCGCAGGGAAGTCCTTGGGGAAAATAATCGCGATGTCCTAGTCGCACGCCACTACTTGGCAGATGAACTGCGCGAGCTAGGAAATCTGCACGATGCGGAAGAACATTTCTGCGGGGTTGTCAGCCGACGTATAGCAGTACTGGGAGGCAGGCACCCGGATACTCTCATGAGTCGTTATAAGCTCGCGTTGACGCTGCAAGCCCAAGGGCGGAGCGCGGAGGCGGAGAAGGAGTTTCAGGAGGTGCTGCGGTTGCGCACAGATGTTCTCGGACAAGACCACCCCTACACGCTTGAGTGTCGCAACAGGCTCGCCGACGAGCTATAGGGGCCCAGATGCCCCGTACTACCGTTAGCGGCCCTCCGATGTTGCCGGGAGATTCGCTCATCGGTGCAACCCCAATCACCGGCATAACCCTGATGCGGGCGCACGCTCATCGGCATATCAAGCATGACCGGCCGGGGTGGTCGCTTGGCCGTACCCATTCTTACATCGGCAGATCTGGTCGACTCCAGCGAGACCGCGGATGTGCGCTCACGATCGCGCGAGGCACTGATGTCGATCTTTCGGGGACGAGCCAGCTGCCAGCCGTCGCCGACTTGGACTTCGATGTGTCGCAGGATTCGGCCCGCATCGTCTCGGGAGATGATGTCGCAGCCCGGGTTCTCGTGCGGCATCTCCTCGGGGTGGCGTCCTGCAGCGCGCTCGAACTCCGATACCTGACGGACCCCGGCCTGGTCGACGGGTGAATGGTCGACTGGCATCCGCTCTGACTCTTCGGGTTCACCGACGATCACATAGGAGCGCAGGCGACCGCGATTGGCCGGAGGGGAGCCGCCCTCTGTCGGCTGGCGGCGAGGGGAAGAGGACCGGGCTTCATCGCCGTTGGCTTGCCCTCGTAGGTCGTCAATTCCAGTTGCTCCGTGGTCAGGGCTGGCGCACGAGTCGGATCTTTCATCCCGGTCGGCAGGTGCCGTCCGGTCATCAGCGTTCTCGGTCGATTGTGTGTCGGCCGTACGGGTTCCCTCGGTAGGTGCCTGAGTCGTGGCTGCCGCGTCGGCGGCGCCATCGCCGGCGCGGGCTGACTGGCTGGCTGTGGTCGGACCAGTCCGCGGTGTCGTCGTCTGCGCCGAAGCCCGCCCCTGGCCCCGGCGTCAGGCGATGCGACCTCGACATGCTCCACCTGGGGCCATCCAGCGTCGTCAAGTGCCTTGTGGGCAGCGTCCAGCGACGGTGCGCTCAGTGCGACGTACAAGCTCGAGGCCAGCGGACCCGGCGACTCGCCCGGATACAGGGCACGGGCGAACTCCTTCGCGATCAGCATCCACGGCCAGGTGCCGTCGTCCTGAGGGCAGCAGATCAGCTGATCCTCTTGGCGGTCGGCGCGCTCGGCCCGAATATACAGAGCGTGAAGTGACACTTCGTGCGAGATCAGACCGAAAACGGGCAGGCGGTAGCGGACCCGAAGGACAGGGCTCTGCGGGAACTCCAGTTGCGTGACGGTCTCTGTGAGCCGCGGTATTCCGCCTGGATCTTCGTCGAGAACCCGTGCCAGCGCGGACAGCCGGGTCTCTACCCGGTTGCGCACATCCCCGTGCCGGGTTGTTTCGTCGATCTGGAGGATGTCGACGTCTACCGCTTCGGTCAGGCTTCGTACTCCGGCCGCCTGGAAGGCCCGCCACATGCCTTCCTTGCGCCGGATGACGGCGTCGCCGACGTTGAGCGCGGCGGCGACGCCGGGCATGTCGTCGATGAGCAATCTGGCGGGCGGAGTAAGCACGGACGCTGCGTTGGGTACGACGGGCAATTCTCGCAGCGGCGCGAACCATTCAGCGTCAACCTCGTCGCGTGCCAGTGCCCCGTCCAGCATCTGCCAGCATCGCCAGATCACGGCAAGGTCGTCCTCGTCCTCGTCCTCGACCGGCAGGTGGAAGCACGCCCGCTCCTCTCGGGCGATGTCTAGCAGCACGTTCCGCGCGTCCTCGTGGTCAGGAATTCGCTTGACACCGAGCCTGTCGAGCAGAGCGCCGATTGCGTCGAAATCCGGTCCGAGGAGCTGCCGAAACCGTCCGAACGGATTGTCCTGCCGGAACACCGTGGTCGGCGCCACGTATCCGCCGTCCAGCAGGAGGCACGCAGTGCCGACAAGGCGACCGATCGCCGGGTCTGTGGCGTTGCGGTTCAGCTCCAAGGAGCCGGCCGCTTCATAGTGACTAATTCAGATCTGCGCGGCCCGCTTCTCCTCAGTGCTGATCCAGTGAGGCGCGCAGATCGGGTCGATCTGACGCGCCACGATGTCCCGCGGGCGCCTGAGAAGACTGGACATGACCAAATTGAGTGCGTTGATGGCACGGCGGGCCTGGGCATGGCGGAGAATGGAGATTATGAACGGGTTGCCCCGCCATGCTGTCACCCGCACAGCGAAACTGGCTGCGCTTCCGGTCGGGCTTGCTGGCCGGACCGCGCTGGGAACCGGCAGGCGCCTGGGCGGCCGGTCAGCTGAGCTGGTGGCCGAGGAGATTCAGCGGCGGACAGCAGAGCAGGTGTTCGCGGTTCTTGGCGAGCTTAAGGGCGGCGCGATGAAGCTCGGGCAGGCGCTGTCTATATTCGAGGCCGCGCTGCCCCCGGAGATCGCCGGCCCGTACCGGGCTGCCCTGACCCGGCTGCAGGACTCCGCGCCGCCGCTGCCTGCCCGGACTATCCACAAGGTCCTCGCGGCCGACATGGGCGAGCAGTGGCGGGCCAGCTTCGCCGAGTTCGACGACCAGCCGGCGGCCGCAGCCTCTATCGGCCAGGTGCACCGGGGCGTCTGGCACGACGGCCGCCAGGTTGCGGTCAAGATCCAGTACCCGGGCGCGGGCAGGGCGCTGATCAGCGATTTTAACCAGCTGGCCCGCCTTTCCCGGCTTCTCGGCGCGCTCATGCCCGGGCTGGACGCCAAGCCGCTGCTGGCCGAGCTGCGGGTCAGGGTAGCCGAGGAACTGGACTACCGGCTGGAAGCTACCTCCCAGGAGGTCTTCGCCGCAGCCTACGCGGACGACCCGGACGTCTGGGTGCCGCAGGTGGTGGCCGTCACCGACCATGTGCTGGTCAGCGAGTGGATGGGCGGCATCCCGCTGGCCAGGATCATCGCCGGGGGCACGATCGCCGAGCGGAACCGGGCCGGCGTCATGATCGCCCGTTTCCTGTTCTCGGGCCCGGCGCGGGCCAGCCTGCTGCATGCGGACCCGCACCCGGGCAATTTCCGGCTGCTCGCCGATGGGCGGCTTGGCGTGCTCGACTTCGGCGCTGTGGACCGGCTGCCGGACGGCTTGCCGCCCCTCATCGGCAAGCTGCTGCGGCTCGTGCACGAAGACCGTGATCTCGACGAGGTCGGGGACGAGCTCCGGTCGCACGGCTTTCTCCGCGACGGCGTCAGCATTGACCTGGCGGAGCTGCGCGCCTTCCTGGCACCGCTTGCCGAGCCGTCCAGGGCGGAAACGTTCCGGTTCAGCCGCGAATGGCTGCGCGGTGAGGCGATGCGGGTAGCCCGCCTGCGCTCATCCGGCGTCCTGCGGCGGCTCAACCTGCCGCCCTCGTACGTGCTGATACACCGGGTTTCGACAGCGGGGATAGGCGTGCTCTGCCAGCTTGAATGCGAGGGGCCGTTCCGGGCTGAAATGCTCAGATGGATGCCTGGATATGCGGACCCGCCCACGGCCGCGCCGCAGCCCGAGCCTCAGCCCGAGCCCCAGCCGGTTTCTGCCCCGCTTTCCCCGGAAACTGAATCCGCGCAGCCGGTCAGGCCATCGTGGCCGGCAAGTTCCGCGCAGCCAGCAAAGTCGGCGCCGCGGGCGGAATTGGCACGGCCGGCACGATCTGCGCGGCCCGCTGAACGACATCAGATAGCGTGGCCACAAGTGGAGTGGGAGGACATCATGGCTAAGCTGCTGCGCCCCCAGACACCTGCGATATTCCGCGCTATGTTCCCGGACCTGGCGGACTGGCTGGAGTCGCCGTGGACGGGGCCGCGGCCGTTCCTGGTGCCCCAGGCGTTCCGGGTCGAGGAAGCGGTCCAGGATAACGGCTACGTGATCCGGGCCGAACTGCCCGGATTGGACCCGGACAAGGACATCGAGGTCACCGTCGACGGCAGGATACTGACGATCCGCGCCGAGCGCCGCCAGGAAGACAGCGACCCGTATCGCTCAGAGTTCCGTTACGGCTCGCTCACCCGGTCGGTCAGGCTCCCCGCCAGGATCGACGCCAGTGACGTTGCCGCCCGCTACGACAAGGGAATCCTGGAGGTCAGCGTCCCGGTGCGGGAGGCAAAGCTGGAAGGCACCCGGGTTCCGATCGAGAAAGCAGACTCAACCCAGGCGGAAGCCCCCGGGACGGCAGAAACCGGCCGGAGTCGTCCCGCCGCCGAAGCTGCCCGGGACGACGAGCCGCAGTGATCTTCGGCGGCGCCCGGCCGCCGCAGAGGCGTGCGATGTTCCGGCATTTATCTGCGGCGGCTGACGTTACTCCCCGCGTGTTGCGCCGGCGCCATTCCGGTTGCTCAGTGGTGGACGGCGGCGAGCAGGGCGGCGTAGGCGCGCACCAGCGCCGCATGCTGCTGCGCCAGCAGCGGGCTGTCGGGCTGGCAGCCTTCCTCGACCCACTGGTCGGACAGGTCCATCGCGCGGGCCCGGTGCTCCGCGGCCGGCCGGACCGCCGCCTCACGCTCACCATAGAGGTAGCAGTACAGCCGGGTCACCGACTCGACCAGTTCGTCGCCAGCGCCCCTGGGCGCGGTCGCGTACGGGACCTGCCGGTGCACGCGCCACCAGTCGATCTCCAGCGCGGCGGCTTGTGCCGGGCTGGCAGGCTCGCCGCAGCTGAGCTTGACCAGGGCATAAAACCGCTGCATGCAATCCCGTGCCCCGGCGGGGTCGTTGCCGGGGACAGGTGCCCACAGCTGGCTGGCGCGCAGCAGCAGCCAGGCGCCGTGCAGGGTCCAGTACCAGTCCATTCCGAAGCCCTCCCGGACCAGCCCGGCCAAAGCGGCCAGCACCTGCGGCCAGTTCCGCCGGTAGTACCCGGCCCACGCCCGGTATTCCAGGTCGGCGATGCGGGCCGGGTCGAATGACCGGAGGCGGCTCGGCTGCCCGCCTCTGCGGGCGGGCAACCGGCCAGCACGGTCCCAGGCCGCTGGCCTGCTGCCTTGCTGCCCGCCCCGTCCGGCCAGCCATTCCGCGGCTGATCTCATCCGGGCGGTGACCACCTCGGTGCCCATGAGCTCTCCCCTTACTTCGCTGATGAGGCTATTCCCGGCCTACGCAATGACAGCGCCGACAGGCCCTTTGTGCGGCTGGCCCGCGGCTGGCAGGAAGCGACGCGGCTGGCAGGGTCATGATCACGGGTCAGGGGAAGGGCGAAGCGGCGGCAGGACTTATTGTGCTGTTCCGGGCAAGGTCGCGGGCGGTAATGCGGTGAATGCGAGCCCGCGGTTCGATCCGCAGGCAGCTCTAGTGCCGCCCGGCGGCCGGCGGCCAAGGGTCAGCGCAGGCCAGTGTGGATTCCTCAAGGTGAGCAGGGGCGTGAATGGTGCACGTTCTGTCACTGGGCAGATTCTGATGGCCGTCCACAGTCATGCCTGCGCCATGGGCCTTCCCGTTTAGGCAGCGAGGCTGTCAATTATCTGTCGCAGATCCCCGATGGCGCTGTCCGACAATGGTGACAGTTCGCTTGCATGACCTCACGTAATGCACGTAGACGATGAGGTCGAGGCGGTTAGGTCAATGGCGGCTGATCCTGACGGGTCCAGCATGGCGGAGGTCGGGCCCGGCTCGGAGCGTGAAGCGCGTAGGGCGGCACCAGCGATCCGAGACCGCTGGCGCGGACCAGGGTGGCGCGTATTCGATGCTTCCGCTGGTCAGGGCAGGCAGGTCCGCGAGTGGATCACTCGGGTCATCGGTCGGCACGGCTGCCCCGCTCACCCGAGCGACGCGGCGCTGGTGGTCAGCGAGCTGTTCACCAACGCGGTGATTCACGGCCCAGCCGGCGGCCGGGTGCTGGTGGGCTACTGCCTGCGGCAAAACGGAGCCCAGATCGTCGTCTGCGATGCTGGCGGCACGACCTCCCCTCGGGGCATCGTCCGGCAGCACGTGATCGGCTCGGGCACCACCTTGGAGTACCGCCACGGTGAGGTGTACCGCACGAAGGCGTCGAGCAGCCCGCCGACGACGGACCCGGCAAGCCGGTCCACCTCTGGGCCCGGACCGGGCGCAAGCCGCTGCTGGCGGGCGGGAACGGCTACGGGGACGCCGCGATGCTGCGCACGGCCCGGTTCGGCCTGCTGATCCGCCACGACGACGCCGGGCGCGAATTCGCCTACGACTCCGGTGCGGAGAAGGCTCTGACCAAGGCCAAAGAACGCGGCCGGACGGTCGTGAGCATGCAAAACGACTTCAAGGTGATGTTTGACCTGTGATGCCACTAACGCCGCCAGGGACAGCCACGACCGCCAACCGCCATGCCGCGCTCGGCCACTGCGGCGGCGCCCGCCGCGCTCTGTCCCGGCAGGTGTGATCCGCTCTGACCGGCAGACCGCCTCCGCGTTCCCGTTCGGCCTGGGTGTTAAAATCCGCCGATGGCAACACAGGATGCCGCCGATGAGCCCGCTGACGCCGCCGAGGCGGTGGCGGAGCGCCTGGCCGACTGGCTCGCGCAGCCAGGGGGGCCAGCCCGCCATCAGGTTGCCGATGGGCTGCGCGAACTGGGGGCGGTGGACCGGGCGATCTACGCCGCCGTGGCGTCCACGCCCAGCCCGTCCCTCGACGTACCGCTGCGCCGGCTCTCTAACGCCGCCAATAACTCCCGACTCTGGCTGGCCATAGCGGCCGGGCTCGCCGTGGTGGGCGGCCGGCCCGGCCGGCGCGCGGCGGTGCGCGGAACGCTAGCCATCGGCGTGACCTCCGCGCTGGTGAACCTTGGTGTCAAGTCCCTCTGGTCCCGGCAGCGGCCAGACCGGGCCGGCGCTGGCGTCCCGGAGCAGCGGAACGTACGGATGCCGGCCTCCACATCATTCCCCTCCGGGCACGCGGCGTCGGGGTTCGCCTTCGCCTCGGCCATCGGCCGGGAGCAGCACTGGCTCGGTCTCGCGCTGCGATTCCTGGCGGCGGCTGTCGCGTACTCCCGGGTGCATACCGGCGTGCATTACCCCGGCGACGCCGTGGTCGGATCGCTGATCGGCACGAGTACCGGACAGGCCGTGGCCGACCTGATGGACCGGCTGCCGCCGGCCGAAGCCCTTCCCGGTCAAGTCCCGGTGGAGCAGTGTGAGCTCCGGCCGGGCCTCGCATTGCCCGCTGCGCTGCGTATCGGTGTCGGCGATGCCCTGGGGGACGACCTTGCCCCGCTCGATGTCCTCGGACAGTTGCGCCTTGGCGGCGAGGGCTCCCTCGTCCAGCACGCCGGAGCCGGCCGCCCGGGAGATGACGTCGCCGCCCCGGCCGCGCAGCACCATCGCAAGACCGACGGCGATCAGCGCACCGGCGATCGGCCCGGCGACGTACGCCCAGTAGCTGGTCCAGTCACCGCTGGCCAGGGCGGGACCGAAGGAGCGGGCCGGGTTCATCGAGACGCCGCTGACCGGCGCAGCCCACAGCCCCGCCAGGGCGATGTAGCCGCCGACGCCGAGCGCCGCGATCGCGCCGACGTTCTGCGCCGCGGACGCGGTACCCAAGATCACGCTCACCAGCAGCGCGGTGAGCACGATCTCCATCAGCCGCTGGGATGGGCGCCTTACCGGGCGCCAGGCGAGCGGTCCGCAAGCGGGCACATCGTCTCGCTCAGCCGCCCCGCTGCCGCGGCCGGCCAGGTGCAGTCCGCGCTGGCGAGCCAGCACAACATCCACACCAGCTCTCGCGCCGGCGGTATCCGGGTATCCCTGCACGCCTACAACAGCAGCCACGACATCCGCGCCCTCGCACAAGCGCTCGCCACCGTCGGCCCACGCTAGGCGGCCAGCGCTCTCCGTCTAGCCCTCCCAGCGACCGCAGCGCGCCGACCCGGACTGCGCGGGCGGCTGCTAGATGGCTACTGACCCAACCGGTGCATAACAGGTGATCTGCACCTCAGCCACGGCCAGCTGACGGCCGGATGAATGGGGCTTCACTTGAAATCTCGGCAACTCCATTTTGGCGTTGCCGTTCACGAGTCTTCGCGCCGCCGTGCACGCTCCCCCGGCGGAGTGTTCAGCTGTCTGCGCACCGAGCGGGCGGCTGAGTAGCGAGCAGTCCGCTCGGTCCGCGGCCCGCTGGGGAGGCCTTTGCGGCGGGTGCCATATCCGCCTGGGCTGCTTTCGAGCAGCAGTGGCGCTCCTGCACAGCAAGAGTGCCGGCAGTCACTACCGCCGGCTGTCGCGGCGTTCCTTGCGGCGTCTGTGACGGCGCATCACGCCCAGCCCGAACCACACCAATGCCCCGAATGCCGCCATTACGATGGTGTAGATCCACAACGGCCAGGTAAAGCTCCAGAAGAGGAAGTGGATCTTGACGTGCTCCCGGTTCTGGATGACGAAGATGAGCAGTACCGCCAGGCCAGAAAGCGAGGCGATCGCCCCGCCGCCGAGTCGCCGGCCCGCTTGTTTCTCTTCAACCTGCTGACTCATCAGTTTCTCCTAGCCTCGCATGACACCCCGCAGGGCTTCCAACCCTGGTATTCGAACTCGGGCGGGACGTAACCGCGGGCACGTTTATGCTACTGTCGCTCGCTCACTCAGCGCGAGGGCACAAGTCCCCGGCCGGGCGTTCGAAGTACCCGCCCCACGATTGGCTCCCGGCGGTCACCCGGCTGCCTTCGCGCCGGTAGCCTCGACGATTCCCATTACCCGAGAGCCTACCGATTGCCGGATCGGGCATCCCAGCCAGGCGCACTCGAACAGGCAGGCACTCGCAGCGGCCACCTGGGTCTGAGGTGACTCCCGGGGAAAGCGCCCGAATGGTTGATCTGGGCGCCGACGGCAATCCCGGCACTCACTGAGTCACCAGCAAGGAATCTGCGTTCTGTTCGCGGCCTGCAGATCAGGGACCCCTCTGCGCCCTCACTCTGCGTAGCCCAGGCGCATCCTGGAGATCCAGCCGATCACCTGGCTGCTCGACCAGGGGGCCGTGGTCATCTGCGCGGGCGGCGGGGGCATCCCCACGATGTACCCGTCCTCGGGGCCCGGCGAAGTGGCGGGCGTGGAAGCGGTCATCGACAAGGATTTCGCGAGCGAGCTGCTCGCCGAGGATGTGGGCGCGGACCTGTTCGTCATGGCCACCGACGTCGACGGCGTCTACCTGCACTGGGGCCAGCCGGAGGCGCGGCGGCTGGGCCCGGTGACGCCGGAAGAACTGGCCGGCTATGAGTTCCCGGCCGGGTCCATGGGCCCCAAGGTGGAGGCGGCCGTCCGCTTCGCCCAGAAGACCGGTAACCGGGCCGTGGTCGGCGCACTGGACGACATCACCGGGATCGTGGCCGGGAAGGCCGGCACGAACGTGGTCACGCGAGCGGGGGCCGCGTGAGCAGGCCGACCGAGGCGCCCGCCTCCGGGCCCGGTGCCGGAGGTTGGCGGGGCCGTGTGGCACGCGCTCAGCGCCGAGCGGGTCCTGCAGGCGGAGCAGGTGGACGGGCAGCGCGGCCTCAGCTCGGCCGAGGTGGCGTCGCGGGCCGAGCGGTTCGGCCCGGCGCCGGTGAGTTCGTCGTCACCGCGACCGGGATGGCCACCGAGGTGGGCCACATCTCGGACATGCTCCGGGCCGAGCAGGCCGCCAAACGCCCCTCACCCGCCAGCTCGGCAAGCTCACGCAGGAGATCCTGTGGATCGCCGGCGTCGCGCTGGTCGTGTCCCGGTCCGCGCCCGAGGTGACTCGTGCCTGAACGCGGAGGAATCACCCTCGGAAGGGTGAGCAAAACCCCCAGACGGTGCAAACAAGATCAGAGTGCGGAGCGGGACAGGCGACGGTCGCGTATCGCCGCCGGCTAGGGGTGCGCCATGACGGATCAAGTTGACACCTCCGGAGAAGCCTCCGAGGCTGGCTCGCCGCCGCCGGGAAAGGAGAAGAAGTACCTGTCGGTGCGCGAGGCCGCGTTCATCGGGGTCGGGTCGATGGTGGGCGCGGGAATCTTCGCGCTGCTGGGCGCGGCCGGCGAGGTGGCCGGGGCCGCGGTGTGGCTGTCGTTCCTGGTCGCCGGGGCCATCGCGCTGCTGCAGGGCTACTCGTTCGCCAGGCTCGGCGCGCGGTACCCGAGCGCCGGGGGCATGCTCGAGTACGTCGCGGAGGGATTCGGCGACGGCCACTTCACCGGCATCACCGCGTGGCTGGTTTACCTGGCGAACGCCATCGTGACCGCGATGGTGGCGGTCTCGTTCGGCAGCTATGTCAGTTCCATGCTCACCGGGCAGGAGAGCGCCGTCTGGATCAAGGTGTTCGCGGCGCTGATCATCATCGTGATGACCGGGGTGAACATCGTCGGGTCCAAGCTCGTCGCGAACGCGCAGAGCGTGATCGTCGTAGTGGTCGTCGGGATCCTCACCGTCTTCGCGGTGGTCCTCCTGGTCAACATCCACGCGTCGCTACTGGCGCCGTCGGGGTACCCGTCGTGGAAGGACATCATCTCGAGCGTGGCGCTGACCTTCTTCGCGTTCCTGGGCTTCGGCATCATCACCTTCACCGCGAAAGACCTTCGCGAGCCGTCACGCCAGCTGCCCCGGGCGATGTTCATCGCGCTGGGGATCGCGACGGTCATCTACGTCGCTATCGCGCTGGGCGTGTTCGGGTCCGCGGGCGTCGTCCTGGTGACATTCGTGTTCACCACCCTGATCCACGAGCCGGCCTCGATCGCCACCCTGCTGGGCATCATCGTGCTGGGCGTCGTCCTGGACTTCTGGTGGAAACGGGTACGGGCGGACCGGGCCAAGCAGGCCCCCGTCACGAGCTAGGCCTTTAAGGGAGCCGACAATGACCACCACCAAGCAGCCCGCCGAGCACGCCGCCTGGTACGCCCTGTCCGCGGAGGAAGCGGCCCGGGCGATGAACGTCGACCCGGGTCAGGGGCTGGGCGCCGACGAGGTACAGCACCGGCTGGCCGAGTACGGGCCCAACGAGCTGCCGACCGAGCCGCCGCCGAGCGTCTGGGTGGTCGCGCGGGGCCAGCTGGCCAACCCGATGAACATCATGCTGCTGATCGTCTGCGCGGCCAGCTTCGCGATCGTGCAAGTGGCGACCGGCGTCGTGGTGCTGGGGCTGGTGACGTTCAACGTCGTCATGGGCTCGGCCCAGGAACTGAAGGCCCGGGCCAGCGTCGAGGCGCTGGCGAAGCTTCAGGTGCCCCGGGCCCGGGTGCGGCGATCCGGCCAGGTCGAGGAGCTCGAATCCACCAAGCTCGTGCCCGGTGACGTCGTGCTGCTCGAGGCCGGTGACGTGGTCCCTGCGGACGGCAGGATCTTCTCTTCCGCCACGCTGGAAGTGCAGGAGGCCGCGCTCACCGGCGAGAGCGCCCCGATAGCCAAAGACCGGGTGACCCTCCCCGAGGGGGAAGTCGCGCTCGGCGACCGCACGAACCTGGTGTTCCAGAACACCCAGGTCACCCGGGGCACGGCCACGTTCATGGTGACCGCGACCGGGGAGGCGACCGAGATTGGCCGGATCGCCGGCCTGGTCACGGCCACCAAGCGGTCCCGTTCGCCGCTGCAGCGCGAACTCGACGGCATGACCAAGGTGTTCGGCCTGATCGCCTTCCTCGCCGTGGCGGTGATCGCCATCTTCGGCCTCGTGCGCGGCCAGGACACCACGACCCTGGTGCTGCTGTGCATCTCGACCGCGATCGCGGCCATCCCGACCGGCTTGCCGACGTTCGTGCAGGCCATGCTGTCCTCGGGGGCGCGCCGCCTGGTGGAGGCCAAGGCGGTCGTCAAGTCGCTGTCGGACGTGGAGACCCTGGGCGGGACGACGGTCATCAACTCCGACAAGACCGGCACCCTGACGATGAACGCGATGACCGCGACCACCATGCTGGCCGGCGGTGACTGGTTCAAGATCGAAGGCCCCGGCTACCAGAAGACCGGCGCGATCCTGGGGGTGGCCGGGGGGGAGATGCCGGACTTCCACCGCCTGGCCCTGGGCCTGACGCTGTGCACCGACGCCACGGTCGCCGACGACGGGTCGGTCATCGGCGACCCGACGGAAGCGGCCTTCGTGGTGCTCGCCGCGAAGATGGGCGCCAACGCCGAGCAAACACGGGAAACCCTCCCGCGCCGCGCCGAGGTGCCGTTCGATTCCGAGTACAAGTTCATGGCCACGTTCCACGATCGCCCGGACTGGCTGGCCGGCGGGATCTTGACGCAACCGCACTTCACGAGCGTGAAGGGCGCGCCCGACGTGGTACTACAGCGCTGCGGTTACGCGCTGTGGCACGGCGATCTGGTCCCGGTCGCCACGGTCCGGGATGAGATCCTGGCCGGTAACCGCCAGCTGTCCGAGCGCGGGCTCCGCGTGCTCGCGTTCGCCGTCCGCGACCTCGACGACGCGGCGATGTCGTCGGCGCTGGCCGACCCGATGGCGGCCGTCACGGATCTGGTTTTCGTCTCGCTGGTCGGGATCATGGATCCGCTGCGCACCGAGGCCAGGGACGCGGTCCACGCCGCCCTCCACGCCGGAATCGACGTGCGGATGATCACCGGCGACCATACCGTGACCGCGCGCGCGATCGCCGACGAGCTCGGGCTCGGGCCCGGCGTGATCACCGGTACCGAGCTGCAGCACCTCCCGGATGCCGAAGTGATCGACCAGCTTCCCCAGCTGCACGTGTTCGGGCGGGTGGCGCCCGAGGACAAGCTGCGGCTGGCCAAGCTCATGCAGCAATCCGGCGACGTGGTCGCGATGACCGGCGACGCCGTCAACGACGCCGCCGCGCTCAAGCAGGCCGACATCGGCGTGGCCATGGGCAGCGGCTCGGAGGTGTCCAAACAGGCGGCGAAGATCGTGCTGACCGACGACAACTTCGCCACCCTGGTCCGGGCCGTCGACCTGGGCCGCGATATCTACCGGCGGATCTCCACCTACATCAGGATGCAGCTGACGATCCTGTCGTCGGTGCTGCAGCTGATGGTGTACGCCACCATCTTTAACATCAACGGCGGCGTGGCCCTGTTCCCGCTGCAGCTGCTGTTCTGCAAGTTCTTCGTCGTCATCACCGTGGTCATCGGGTTCATCGTCGACGTCCCCGACCCCGGGGTCATGCAGCGGCCACCACGCAAGCCTGGCACGAAGATCGTCAACCGGCCCCAGATCATCCGCTGGTTCGTCACCGGGTTCGTGGTCGCCGCCACCGCCCTCGCCGTGCTCGAGTGGGGACCCGGCAAGCCCAGCACCACGCATCCGTCGGTCAACATGACCATGGCCTTCGCCATCGTCTCGTTCAGCGCAGTCAACATCGGCCTGGTCATGCGGCGGGAACGCCAGGCCCCGTGGTCCTCGCCGGTATTCCCCTTCATGGGCTGGATCATCCTCGGGTGGATCCTCACCTGGGCCGCCGTGGAACTGGGCATGCTCCAGCGCCTGCTCGACACCATGTCGCTCAGCGGCCGGCAGTGGGTGGTCGTCCTCGCCCTGTCGCTCCTCGCACCAGCGGTCGTCGGGGTCGACAAAGCCATTCAGCTACGGCGCCAGCGCCAGGCCCAGCTCGCCGAACCTGCGCAGCCGGAGGCCGAACCGGCTGTCCGGGCCAGCACGTAACGATGCGCTTCGGCCTTCATGCAAGCCGACGGCCGAAGTCAACCAGCACAGGCGACTTCTGCTACGAGATTATGAGGTGATCAACATGTCGTTGGGAGCGCATTCTGAGGTGGGTAGGCTGCGCCGGGTCATGGTCCACCGACCGGGCCTGGAGCACAGCCGGCTGACCCCGTCCAACGCCGAAGAGCTTCTGTTCGACGACGTGATCTGGGTCGCCCGGGCCAAAGCCGAGCACGACATGTTCTGCGAGGTGATGCGCGACCGCGGGGTGGAGGTGTTCCACGTCGAGCAGTTGCTGACCGAGGCCCTGGACCAGCCGGGGGTGCGGGACTGGGTCAGGGACCATATCCTCAACGAACTCGAGGTCGGCATCGCGGCGGCCGACCGGGCCCGGGAGTGGGCGCAGGCATCGGACGCCGAGCTGGTGACGGGGTCCACCCGCTACGCCAGGCTGCCCGCCGGTTCGGCAAACGCACTCACCGGTGCCGATGTACCGGGCATGCCGGAGCGCAGGCTCATCCGCCGCGCAGCCAGCCCACACGCCCCGGTAGCAGGAGCCGGGCCGGACCGGCCGAATTCACGCCCGGGAGGGTGACGACCCAGCCGGGTACCGGCACCAGGATTACACCTGTGCCACGCCCTCAGCAGGCTGGGACGAGATGTAGCGGTAAGAACTGCACCGAATGAGGAAGGGGAAATGTCATGGCTGATCTGATCGCCATCGGATACCCGGACGAGACAACCGCCACGGCCGCCGCGGATGAGGCACGCCGGCTGGCCAGGGACCTGATCATCCAGCCCGACGCGATCGCGGTGATCGTGCGCGACAAAGACGGCAGCTACCACGTCCACACCAACCATCACGCGGTCGGGGGCGGGGCGACCTGGGGCATGTTCTGGGGATTCCTGTTCGGCCTGCTGTTCTTCATCCCCGTCTTCGGCATGGCCATCGGCGCCGGAATGGGCGCCCTCATGGGCAAGCTGGCCAAGACCACCATCGACAAGCAGTTCCAGGACCAGGTCCGCGACATGCTCAAGCCCGGCACCTCAGCGCTGTTCCTGATGCTGGAGAAGGTGACTCCCGACAAGGCCCTCGAGGCGATGAGCAAGTACGGCGGCACCGTACTGAAGACCTCCCTGTCCAACGATGACGAGAAGGAACTCCAGGATGCCCTGCACGGGGGCCAGGCTGGCGCCCAGTAACCCACCTGAGCCGTGATCCCAGTCGGCTCGGTTTATTGCGGCGACCACCCCGACCTGGGCCACGGCGACGTCTCACCCGAGCTTTAGCGGATCCGTGGGCCCTACCCGATCACGGTAGGCGTTGCCGCATATGAAGAGCACCTTGAACTGCACTACGACGGTGGGCGATTCACGAGCGAGACTGAGCGGGTGGGTTTGGTCGGCGAGGCTGAAATTAATCATCGGTCTGGCGGTCCATGCGGTAGGCGGTCTGCTGGCGCTACTGCCGCAGGGGCTGCCCCAGCTGATCGTCGGGTACTCGCTGTTCGAGGGCGTGGGCTCACCGCTGATGATCCCGCCCATCTACATCCTGGTCACGGTGTCCTTCCCGGACGTCAAGTCGCGGGGGGCGGTATTTCGGCGTGGTCAGCGGGGCGGGCGGACTGGGCGCGGCCGCCGGGCCGCTGATCGGTGGCGTGAAAAAAGGCAAGGACGTCCTGCTGCCGCTGCGGCTGTTCCGCAACAAGATCTCGAACCTGGGACTGGGCACTCAGGTCATGCAGTGGCTGATCCTGCAGGGGACTTTCTTCATCGTCTCGGTCTACCTGCAGGAAGTCTGGAAATACAACGCGATCCAGACCGGCCTCGTGCTCACCGAGTGCTTCCTAAGCTGACCGCCGATAAAGAACACCGGCGCTGCGGGCGAGTGTTGCGGCATCGGTCAGAGGCTCATATGGTGGCGCCTCGCCGTTCCCGTTTCGCTTCCAGATCGGACGCCGCTGGCAGCGTCAGCGGTGGCTGGCCTGCCAGCCTCCTAGTACTGTGCCGGGATGTGCCGCAGCGGCAGGTCCGGCTCGGTGTAGCCGTCGGCCCGCTGCCGTTTGGGCAGGGTGACGTCCCGGGGAGTGAGGGGCTTGTAGGGGACCTGGCTGAGCAGGTGGCTGATGATGTTAAGCCGGCCGCGTTTCTTGTCGTCGGTGTGCGCGATGTACCAGGGCGCCCATGCGGTGTCGGTGGCGGCGAACATCGCGTCCCTGGCCCTGGAGTAGTCATACCAGCGGCGGTAGGACTTCAAGTCCAGGTCCGAGAGCTTCCAGATCTTCCGCGGGTCGTGGATGCGGCTCTGTAGCCGCCGGGTCTGCTCGGCGGCGCTGACCTCGAGCCAGTACTTCAGCAGCAGGATCCCGGTATCGGCCATCGCCTTCTCGACTGCGGGCACCAGGTCGAGGAACCGTTCGGTCTCCTCCGGCGTGCAAAAGCCCATCACCGGCTCGACGCCCGCCCGGTTGTACCAGCTGCGGTCGAAGATCACGACCTCGCCGGCGGCCGGGAAGTGCGAGAGGTACCGCTGGATGTACATCTGCGACTTCTCGCGATCGGTCGGGGCGGGCAGGGCGACGACCCGGAACACCCGCGGGCTCACCCGTTCGGTGATCCGCTTGATCGTGCCGCCCTTCCCGGCGGTGTCCCGGCCCTCGAACACGATGCAGATCTTGGCCCCGGACGTCTTGACCCATTCCTGCATCGCCACCAGTTCGCCGTGCAGGAGTCTCATCTCCCGCTCGTACTCCTTGCGCTTCATCTTCGGTGGCGGGCCGGCCCGGCCTCCTGCTGGGCTACGGCCGGCGACGCCCGGACCTCCCCGTCGTGCTGCTTCTGCTTGTCCTTCTTCTTGCCCATGTCGTTTACCTCCGATGGGTGCGGGTGACGTGGTTTTGATGTCCGGTGGGTTCACGGTGCCCACCCTGGTCACCGGGCCGGGACGGTCACTCGCTTAGCCATCACGGGTACCGCTTGTGCCAGATCCTGGTCGAGCAAGCTCGGGGTGTCGTCACCCCTCCGCGGGTGATCCCCGCCCGTGTCTGGCGGCTTTCCTCGTTAGCGGAGCTGACACCGCGAGCGCTCGCTGGTGTGCCAGATCCGGCTGGCCGCGACACGGTCGTCACGACCGCACCCTAGCGACTAAGACACCGCTAACAGGCTGCCCTGCAGTAGTGGACGGTGAACCACGCGACGGTGAGCGCGAGGCCATTGGTCGCGGCATGAGCCATAACCGGGGCGATCAGGCTCTTGGATCGCAGCCTGAGCCAGCAAAGAAAAGACCGGCGATGAACGTGACCGCTATCGCGCCAAGCACCAGCAATACCTGCCCGGCGACACTCGCGGCGGCGCCCCTGAATTCATGGTTGTCCGACATGGTGTGCAAGGTCGGCGCTATGTGCCAGAGGCCGAACAGCGCCGAGGTGATCAGGCTCGCGCGCCATGGACCCCATAGTCTCAGCGCCGGCCCCAGCAGGACGCCGCGAAACGCAAACTCCTAGGGGATCGCCGTGAGCAGCACGATCGACACTCCCAGTTCGTAAAGCAGCCGCCCGGCGTTCACAACTTGATGGCCAGTTGGGCGGCCAGCGTGCGATTGCGATGCCTGCGGCTGACGCGGTTACCTCTCATCGAGAATGCGCCGCTTGGCTGCTGCATAGTGAGGTCGGCTTCTTGAAGTAGTACTACCGTTACCCCGGTTCATCGTTGGCTGGCGGGGGTCCGCCTGTTACCGGCGGGGAGTTCTGCGCCGTGAGGTGGAACTCGACGCGGGCAGCGGGGATGCGTTCCTGCTCGCGGGCCAGCAGGGCCAGTGCGCGGCCATCCGCAGCAGTCGGGCGGGTCAGGTCAAGGGCGCGCGGCCACAGCCGGGCATAGCGGACGGCGGCGGCTTCGGCCGAGTACACGAGCGCCTGGCCGACCAGGTAGAGCAGGGCGAACATGCCCGCCACGGTGGCGAAGCTGCCATAGACAGGGCCGGCCTTGGCAACCAGCCTGGCCAGCAACGACGCCCCGCCGTTGAGCACCACCGTCACCAGCGCCGCGCCCAGGACGGCCCCCGGCCAGAGGGCCCGGAACGGCGCGGGCCGCACCAGCAGCAACCTGGCGCCAAGCAGCAACACCGCGAAGACGGCCAGCGCCGACCCGAGCACTGCCGCCGCCCGCTCGACCCGGACTCGCCGGGCAGCGCGGTGGCCACCACCGTGAGCGTCCCGACCGCCAGCGTCCCAAGCATCAGCGTCGCCAGCATCACCAGGACCCGGGCATACCGTGGGACGAAACCGGCCCGCAGGCGGTGCGGGACCGCTGCGACATGGTTCAGCGTCTGGTAGGCGGAGAACACGACACCGGTGCCGGAGAACAACAAACCGATCAGACCGGCGAAGAACGGGATTGCCGACGTCGGCATGGTGGCCACCGAGTGCTCAACCGTGGACCGCAGCGCCTGCGGCACGATCGCGGAGATCAGCCGCTGACGCAGGTCCGGGTGATCGGCCAGCACCCGGGACAGGACTGCCACCCCAAGCAGCAGCAGCGGGAAGATGCTCAGGAAGCCGTAGTAGGTGATGAGCGCCGCCTCCCGGCCGCCTGCATCGTCGCCGTACTTCTTCACCACCGCGTAGGGGAACCCCAGCACACCATGCCTGCGCTGCAGACGGTCCGCCCAGGCGATGACCCGGTTCACCCGCCTGGTCAAGCCTTCGAAGCTCATGGATCCAGCCTCCGCTGCCAGGCTGCCGAATGCGCGGATACCAAGCCAGTGTCGCGGAACCGCCGCGCCAGACGTCAGGTCCCCAGCACCCACTCGCCGTCGCGCGGCCTTCGCCCTGGCCAGCAGCGCCAGCATCGGGCTGGCCCTGCTGGTAGGAGCGGCGCTGGCGCCAACCGGCGCTTATCGCCGCTGCGATGGGTAATCCAGTGACCGTCGGCCGGCGGGCCGGAACCAAGGTCACCTCGTAATCGTGCGCGCGAGTTACACACTGAAAGTAAGAGATGGAAGTGCATGACGGCTTCGAGCCCGACTCGGGTCATGCGCGCACCGGGTAGCGGGAGCGCGGTCATTG
Source organism: uncultured Actinomycetota bacterium (assembly GCA_963842355.1). Taxonomy (GTDB): domain Bacteria; phylum Actinomycetota; class Actinomycetes; order Streptosporangiales; family Streptosporangiaceae; genus JASHPR01. The sequence goes on from CAWJGC010000004.1 coordinate 223,851, forward strand.
TCGCGGTCGTCTCTCCCGTCGTTCTCTTCGGTCCGGGCGGCGGCTAGTGACCGCGGTGACCCGTGGCTGACTGCCTAATCGGGCATACGGCGGGCGCGATTGGCGCGGCCCTGGGCTTAGGCGTCGTCGTCGGCCTCTGCCTCCAGCTCGGCCTCCAGCTCGGCTTCGGCTATGGCGACCACGAAGCCCAGCCCCTTGGCGATGTTCGCCGCTGCCGAGACCACGCGGGCCGTGCCTACGATGGGTGCTACCGCGACGAGAATATCTTCGACGTCATCGAGGGTGATGTCGGAGTCGGCCGCCGCTTCGACGTTGAGGGCATAGGACGCAGCGGGTGCGTCCACCGCGACCAGGGCGGCGATCCGGGCGATCATGAACTCGCGTGGGGGCAGGTCGCTGCTCTCCAGCGATGCGGCGGTCATCATCGTGAGGGTGTCCATGACGGGCGTGTCGCTGTCGGGCATAGCGGATTCCTTTCCGAACGGGAGCAGCGAGCTAATCGTCCTCTTGCCGCGCTCGTTCCGCCAGACCCACGGGCCACGCTGTGGTCTGCCCGCCGCATTAGTTCTTGTCGGCACGACATGTCGTTGGCAAGATGGATGCGGGCCATCGGAGGAAGGCGGGCGCGGACGTGGACGAGTCCTGGCGCGCCCGCCGCTCAAGCTCATCAAAGCGCGCCGAAAGCCGCTCGTTCAGCGCGGTCAGCCGCTCAACCTGCCCGGTCAGCTCAGCGATCAGCCGGCAGCGCCCGCCAGCCGCACCGCCAGCCCGGCGGCCGGCAGCGCGGACAGCTGCTCAGCCGAGGGCAGGCCAGGAACGGCGGACACAACTGGCAATGATCACCATTCCAGCCCGCCAATCAACAACGCGCCCCGGCGTGTCACCTGGCGGCGCCATGATCTTGCGGGCCATGATCGCCCTCATGGCCCGGCGCCTGGCTGCGACCGCGCATTAAGATCACTCACTCAGTGAGCCGGATTGACCTGCAGCAGCGCGGCCATCGCGGCGCGCCCGTGCCGGGCGGGCGGCGCATCGGCCTTCAGGTACGCGCGGATCGTGCCCAGGTCCAGGGCCCGCCAGCGGCGCCGGCCCTGCCCGTGGTCATAACGTGGCCGTTTCTTCCCGCAGATACCGCACCGGTACGCGAGCCGCTTATGCGGGCGCACGTGCACGATGAGCCGCAGCGCCGGCCCGCCGCCGTCCCCGCTGTCTTGTTCCTGCCAGTCCATGTCCTCGATGACGGTGTTCTCGCAGCCGAGCATCCTTGCCCATAGCCTGGATGAGCGCACGCCGTTCCCTTTCCGCCGGTGCCTTGTGATTCGACACCTCAGACACTACGGACGGGAGCGGCGTGCCTGTCCAGCCGCGATACCCCCCTGCGCTCATTTCTTTTGGCTTCCGGCAGCCTCAATCCAGCGCTGGGCGGCGCGTTCTTCTACTCGGTCGCCAGGGAGTCAGACGCCATTACTCTCAATGAGAGCCGGGCTTCGAGAGATGCCGTCGGCGAGAGTCCGCGGGAGGCACACATGACAGGCAAGCCCGATGACGTGGCCGCGCGGGGGGACGGTCCTGCGCAAGGAGTGGGCGGCGCGGGTAGTCCGCCGGTAACGGACGAGCAGCCGAAGCGTCCCACCGGCAGTCAGCGCTGGCTGGCCCGGCTCGCGTTCGCGGCGGCCATGGCCGCGGTGGTGGTGCTCGTGCTATTCGGCGGGCTAAAGAGCATTGCCGCGCTGCTTGTCGGCTTCCTGGGTCTGGCGGTCGCCTGCGTGGCGGCATGGTGGTTCCTCGCTCACCGCGGCATCGTGCGCTGGCTGGCGCTCGTTGTCCTGGTCGCTGCGCCGGTGTCCGTGATCGTGGTGTACGTCGCCGCCGGGCTGCTCTGGGTGGTGGCGCTCAGCGTCGTCCTCGCGGTGGCTGCCGTCGCGACCGGCCGCGCGGCGCTCGGCACCGGCGACGCGCCGACGGGTCCGCCCGAATATGCGGCGACACGGCAGCGGCACCCGTTTATGATCATGAACCCACGGTCGGGCGGCGGGAAGGTCGGGAAATTCGGGCTGAACGACAAGGCCACCGCACTCGGCGCCGAGGTCACCATGCTGGAGGGTCCCGGTATCGTCGACGTGGCCGCGCTGGCCCGCCACGCGGTCGACGGCGGCGCCGACCTGCTCGGCGTGGCGGGGGGTGACGGAACCCAGGCTCTCGTGGCGGGCGTCGCCGCCGGGCGTAACATCCCGATGACGGTGATCTCGGCCGGTACGCGCAACCATTTCGCCCTCGATCTCGGGCTGGATCGTGACGACCCTGCCAGCTGCCTGGATGCCCTCACTGACGGCGTCGAACTGCGCATCGACCTTGGGCTGATCGGCGACCGTACCTTCGTCAACAACGCGTCGTTCGGCGTCTACGCCGAGATCGTGCAGAGCCCCGCCTACCGTGACGACAAGACCGGCACCGTCTTGCAGATGCTCCCGGACATGCTGAGCGGCCATCAAGGAGCGCACCTGGTGGTCCGGGTCGACGGTCGGGTGATACTCGACGGGCCGCAGGCAGTGCTGGTGAGCAACAACCCCTATGAGGCCGGCGACATCGCCGGCCTGGGCCGGCGCGCGCGGCTCGACCAGGGCGTCCTCGGCGTCCTCGGCGTGAAGATCGAGAACGCAGCCCAGGCCGCCGGCCTGCTGCGCAGGGCACAACGCTCACGTGAAATCACCGCGCTCACCGCGCGCGAGGTCGTCATCGATTCCGACCAGCCCCAGATCCCGGTCGGGATCGACGGTGAATCGGTGCTGATGCCCACGCCGGTGCGCTGCACGATCCGCCCGCTGAAGCTGCGGGTGCAGGTCCCCCGCGGCCGACCCGGCGTCCCCGAGCCGCGGCCGCAACTGGACTGGGTACGGCTACGCCGCCTGGCGCTCACGTTCGCGCGGACCGCGGGCGCCGCCCCCGCCGCACGACCGGGCACTTCGTGATCGCGATGACATTGCGGAAGTACCTGATGAAGTACTGAATCCGTATTCATTGGCGAGGGCTATGACGCGCGAACAGGAGCCGTGCGGCCTCTCGGAACGGCACCACCAGGAACACCGCGATACCGAAATACAGCGCCACTGCCACCACCGGCGAAAGAAGCCCGATCAGGATCGCGATCACATACCCGATAATGACGGGCAGCAGCTTTCGCCGGTCTCTGTGCACCTCCTCGTCGTCTTGGTGCGATGAGTAGAGGTGCTCGCGGCGGGCATACGCGTCCAGGGCGAACCCCAGGAGCCGGATGGCCAGGAGCGTCAGCCCATACATGGTGACATACACTTTTTCGCCGCTGGTGTTATGCAGTTTTTCCGCGACGAGGCCGGTCGGGAACGGCAGGAAAACCACCACGAGCAGGAGCAGCAAGTTGAGCCGCAGGAAGACCGAATCGGCCCGCGCGAGCTGATCAGTCAAGCCGGTGTGGAGGAGCCACGCACCGCCGATCGTCAGGAAGCTGACCACGTAGGCCAGGTAGGCGGGCCAGGCATGCAGCACCTGCTGCAGGGGTGTGCCCGGCGGATGAAGCGCGATGTCCAGGACGAGCAGCGTGATGGCGAATCCGAACACGCCGTCGCTGAATCCTTCCATCCGGCCTTTGCTGAGCGCTCGGCGTCCGCGCGGCGTGTCCCCGTCCGCTGGCATGGCGCTGCCTCCTTTCGCGTCGGCCGGCCGCCGGCGCCAGCCTGCGGATCCAGGCCGTCAGATCGGCTGCCGGGCAGCACGGGTCCAGACTGCCCGACCGGCAGTGGTCCTGCCATGCATGAACCCCGCTCATGCCAGCGCGCTCCTTTTGCCAGCAGATTCATCGGGTCATGGAGCGCCGCACACCTGTTCGGACCGGCCTTCCCTGCGCGCCTGGCGCAGCGGCGCGCGGGCCTGCGACTCACCTGTCAACGCGAGGAGCGATGCAACCGGCACCAGCCCGTTCGCCCTCCCGCCGACCCATCGGACAGGCCGGCGATCCCGATCGGACTGCCGGTCCCGCCAGCCCATTCATACGCCCCCCGATCACCAGATGACGATCGGGTGCTACCGCCGTCGGCGACGTCTCGAAGCAGGAGCCGCCCGGCGTCCGGCCGATCATCCGTTTCGCCTGGACGCCGACCGCCACGATCTTGCCGGTATCGGAATTGAGTGCCACCACCGACGGTTCATACCGAACGGAGTGCCGGGCACCGGTCCAGGCATAGCGTGGCCTTCGTGGCGGTGAATGTGGAGCAGGCCGAAGACTGGAACGGAGCCAGTGGGTGGGAGTTCATCGAGCAGCGTGAGCGGCATGAGCGGATGCTGGGCCGACTGACGGCGCGGTTGCTCGCGGCCGCGCAGATCCAGGACGGGAAGAACGTTCTCGACGTCGGATGCGGCTGCGGTGATGTGACCATCCGCGCGGCGCGCGCCACCGGCAGCGGTCATGCTCTCGGCGCCGACTTCTCCGGGATCCTGGTAGCGGAAGCGCGCCGGCTCGCCGCTGCTGCTGGCGCCGCTAACGCCAGGTTCGAGGTCGCCGACGTCCAGGTGCACCCGTTCGGGGCCGGGATCTTCGACGTGGTGCTGAGCAGTTTCGGTGTGATGTTCTTCGATGACCCGGCGGCGGCGTTCGGCAACCTGAGGAAGGCGCTGCGGCGCGGCGGCAGGCTGGCGTTTCTGTGCTGGCGCACCCGCGAGGAGAACCCCATCTTTACCTTCGGGTTCGCCGAGGCCGCGGCGATACTCGGCCTCCGCGAGCTACCCGAGCCGTCGACTGCTTTCTCCCTCGCCGACACCGGCCGGGTGGGCGTGTTGCTGAGCGACGCGGCGTTCGGCGGCATCGAGTGCGCGAAGGCGGACGAGCCGATGCTCGTCGGCCGCGACGTAGACGACGTGCTCGAGTACGAGCGTGCCTCCCCGGCAGCCACCGAGATCCTGGCCGGGCTCAGCCCGGCACAAGCCGCCGAGCTGACCAGACAGGTGCGGGAGCGCCTGGTGGCGTACGCATCGCCAGATGGCGTGACCATGCCCGGCGCGGCCTGGCTAGTCACGGCCCAAGCTGTATGAACCTGTCGGACAACGGGTCCAGGTTGACCAACGTCCCCGGTCAGTACAGGCCACGTTGTCCGCTACGGTCGGCAGATCGGCCGCTCGGCGCGGTGTCTGATGCGGTGGGCGGGTTGTCAGCAGGCGGAGGCAGATCATGACGTCGGATCAGGTCGGAATCGGGATCGTGGGCAGCGGTTTCATCGCCGCTGCGCATGCGGAGGCTTTCTCCCGGCTGCCGCGAGCCTCGGTGCGCGCTGTGGCCTCGCGCTCAGCGGACGGGGCAGCGGAGTTCGCCGTGCGCTGGGGGATTCCCGCCTGGCTCACCGATTTCCGGGAGCTAGCTGACCGACCCGACGTCGACATGGTGTGCGTCGCGGCCCCGAATGCGCTGCACCGAGACATCACGGTCGCTGCGGCCCAGGCGGGCAAGCATGTCATCTGCGAGAAGCCGCTCGCCCGGACGCTGCGCGAGGCCGACGAGATGATCAGCGCGTGCGCCGCCGCCGGGGTGCTGCTGATGTACGCGGAGGAAATCTGCTTCGCACCGAAGTACGTCCGGGCGAAGGAACTCGCTGACGAGGGCGCGCTCGGGGACGTGTACCTGGTCCGGCAGACCGAGCAGCACTACGGGCCCCACTCGGACTGGTTCTGGGACCCGGAGCGGTCCGGCGGCGGCGTCCTGATGGACATGGGCTGCCATGGCATCGAGTTCGCGCGGTGGGTGCTGGGCAAGCCCGCTGCCCGGACGGTGGCGGCCGAGGTGGGCACGTTCGTGCACGGCAACCGGACGCAGCTGGAGGACCACGCGATCGTCACGATCCGCTTTGAGGGCAACCGGATGGGCCTGGTCGAGGCGAGCTGGGCTAAGCCGGGCGGCATGGACGACAGGGCCGAGATCGCGGGAAGCCAGGGAATCACCTATGCCGACCTGATGCGCGGCTCATCCCTGTCTACCTACAGCGATGTCGGCTACGGGTATGCCGGTGAGAAAGCGCCCGATACCCGCGGCTGGACGTTCACTATCTTCGACGAGCTGTGGCATTCCGGCATTCCGCAGGAGATGGATCACTTCGTCAGCTGCGTCCTCGGCACGGCGACGCCTCAGGAGACCGGTGCAGACGGCCGGGCGGTCCTCGAGGTGATCTACGCGGCGTACCGGGCCGCGCGCACGGGCCGGGTGGAGCTTCCGCTGCAGCTCAGCGAGCAGGAGGCAGCCCAGCCACCGTTCGCCCTGCTGTGACTCCGCCCCCCTTCTGCAGTGCTCCGCGGAAGCGCGGCTAGGAACTGGCCTTATGAAACACGATCCCGGTGATTGGCCGACGAGGCGATCGAGCCGACGGGGCGCGACACTGGGTTCCCATTTAAACGAGCTCACCAGCATTTGAGACAGCCCTTAACCCTGGCCGTAGCCGCCAAGCGGCGGCGGAGTCCCCAAGCAATTGCACCAACGTCCGGGCTATGCCGAGCTGAGCCAGCGCGAGCCGATGATCAGCCGAGCCTAACTCCCTGCCGATTTTGTGCGCATGGGAATCGAGCCAGGTGATGGGACAGGCGCACGCAGAATGCCAGATCTGCGCACAAGCGCCAGGCGCGCGCCAAAGGACCAGTGGCGCGTATGCGGATCGGGTACGGCACATCATCGGAAGGTCGTGACGGACTGTGATGGGTCTGTTTGCCGCCTCGGACACGGCTGGGCGGCGCGCCGGGTGTCCGATCCCGTGCGGTCCGCCCGCGCGGGCCGGTAAAGCCGCAGCAGTGGGCCCCGGGAATGGGGAACAGGGAATTGGCAGGCAGGTTCGGAGGGTGCGTCACGCGGGCGGTCGGATCAGCCGCGGCTTGTGTATCGGGCACCACTTACGATGCTTGCATGGCGAGCACGATTCCTGGTGAACTTGGCAGTTCCCGTGCCGCCGGGCGGGGAGCAGCGGATGAGCAGCACCGACAACGTCAGTATCGGCTTGCTTGATGGCCTGAGACGCCATGTGGCTTCGGCGGTCGCGGCGGAGGGAGCGGACGCCCATCAGGTCGAGGTTGATCACCTCGTGTGGGCGTACGCGCACAGCGAGGCAGGGCGCGCGATGACGGAGTGGGCCGCCTCCAGCGGCCATCCGGTCGCGGCCGAGCTGGCCTCGGTCGCGCAGGACCAGGCCCGCCGATTCCTCGCGGGCAGCGGCCCGTCCGACGCGGTGGAGACCAGCCTGCGGCTGGCCGACATCGCGGGCCGGCTCACGCCGCTGGAGGACGTCGGCGCGAGTGAGGATCACCGCCTGTTGCGCGCGTCCTTGCGCGATTTCGCCGAGCGGGAGATCCGCCCGCACGCCCAGGACATCCACCGCCGAGACCTCGACATCCCTGAGCGCATCATTTCGGGTGCGGCCGCGATGGGCCTGTTTGGCCTGTCGGTGCCTGCCGAGTACGGCGGCGTCCGGGAGGCCGAGGATTGCCGGGCCATGCTGATCACTACTGAGGAGCTGTCCCGGGGGTCGCTCGCCGCCGGCGGCAGCCTGATCACCCGGCCCGAGATCCTCGTCCGGGCCCTGCTCCGGGGAGGGACCGAGGATCAGAAGCGGCGTTGGCTGCCGGCCATCGCGTCCGGCGAGAAGGTGGTGGCCGTGGCGGTCACCGAGGCCGGGCACGGCTCGGACGTCGCCGGCATCAGGTGCCGGGCGGCCCGGCTTCCCGGCGGGGACTGGGAAATCAGCGGCACGAAGCTGTGGTGCACCTTCGCCGGCCGGGCGGAGCTGCTGATGGTGCTGTGCCGGACCGCCGGCGCCGGGCACCGGGGGCTATCGGTGTTCGTGGTGGAAAAGCCCGCCTTCGCCGGGCACGAGTTCGAGTACCGGCAGGACGGCGGGATGCTGCGCGGGAAGGCGATTCCCACCATCGGCTATCGGGGAATGCACACGTTCGAGCTCGTCTTCGACGGGTTCCGGGTGCCCGCCAGCGCGCTGGTAGGCCAGGACGAGTGGCTGAACCGGGGCTTCTACCTGCAGATGGAGGGCTTTTCGATGGGCCGGGTGCAGACGGCCGGCCGGGCCGTGGGCGTCATGCAGGCGGCGCTCGAGGCCGCGCTGGAGTACGCCAGGAACCGGATCGTCTTCGGCAAGCCCGTGCTCGACCACCAGCTGATCCGGGCGAAGATCGGGTGGATGGCGCTGCGCTTGCACGCAAGCCGGCAGCTCGGCTACCGCGCCGCCAGACTGCTGGACCAGGGGAAGGGCCAGATGGAGGCCTCCTTGGCCAAGCTCTACACGTCGAGGATGGCCGAGCTGGTGACCCGGGACGTGATGCAAGTGCACGGCGCCATGGGCTACGGCGAGGAGACCGACGTGTCGCGCTACTTCGTCGATGCGCGGGTGCTGCCCATCTTCGAGGGCGCCGAGGAGACCCTGTCTCTGCGGGTGGTCGGCCGGACGCTGACCGGCGCAGGAGAGCACGGATAGATGTGTCCCCGCTGTGGGGCATGTACAGGGACACCGACACCCCGCGTGCATGCATCACGGCCATGCCGACGATGGTGGGCTCCGGCCGGTTGCGCGACCAGACCACGGCGAACTCGCCAGGCTGGAAGCCGAGCGCGAGCAGGCCAAACGCCAGGTCCCGCACGTGCCCCCGCAGCTCCCGGCAGGTCAGCGAGTGCCACTCGCCGGCCTGCTGCCAGCGGTAAGCCTCCATTCCGGCGCAGCGCCCGGCTGTCTCCGCAAAGGCGGTCAGCAGCGTCCCTCCAGCGATCTCGAACTCGATGGACTGACCCGTACGCCATGACCAAGCACGCCGTGGTCATGCTGAGCCTGTCGCTGCGCGCGGAGGCGGCTGCCTATGGGGTCGGGGTGACCGCGGTGTGCGCCGATCGCGGGCCCGCGGCCCGCGCCGACCGGTCCCGTGGTCCAGCGCTCCGGGCACCGGCCCGGAGCGCTGGACGGCGAGCGTCCGTGCCGGCGCGATCGCACGTCAGCGGGCGGAGACTGGCAGGCTGGTGGGGCCGTGCAGGGCGAGCCCGTCCCGGTAGGCCGGCTCGCCGGTGAGGGCCAGGCGGGGGAACCGGGACAGCAGCGCGGGGAACGCGATCTGGGCCTCCAGCCGGGCGAGCGGGGCGCCCAGGCAGTAATGGATCCCGCCGCCGAACGACAGCGGAGGCTGCCCGGCCCGGTCCAGGATCAGCCGGTCCGGCTCGCTGAACGCCTCCGGGTCGCGGTTGGCGGCCCCGAGCAGCGCCACCACCCATTGCCCGTCGAAGGTGGTCAGCCCGGCGACATCCAGGCCCGCCGGGGCGCTGCGGGTGGCAAGCTGCACGGATGAGTCATACCGCAGCAGTTCCTCCACCGCCGGCGCGGCGAGCGCCGCGTCGGTGCGCAGCCGGCGGGCTTGGCCGGGATGGGTGAGCAGGGCCAGCAGGCCGTTGGCCAGCAGCCCGGTGGTGGTCTCGAAACCGGCCGCGAGCAGCAGTGCGGCCATGGTCACCAGTTCCTCCGGGGTGAGCTTGTCACCGGCCTCGGCCGCGGCGGCCAGCGCCGAGATCAGGTCGTCGGCGGGATGGACGCGCCGGTGCGCGGCCAGGTCGGCCAGGTAGCCGCTGATCGCCGACGCGGCCGCATCGGCCCGGTCCACGACCAGCGGGGTCAGGACCTCTAGCACCGCTGTCCAGTCCCGGACCAGGTCCTGGAACATCGGCCGGTCGGCGGCGGGGATGCCGAGCAGTTCCCCGATCACCGTGACCGGCATCGGGAACGCGAAGCAGGCGACGAAATCGTTCTCCCCGGCGACCTGCTCGCACGCCTGCGCCGCGATCCGCTCCACGGCCGGCCGCAGCCCCTGCACCCGGCGGGCGGTGAAGGCCGCCGTGATCAGGCGGCGCAGCCGGGTGTGCGCAGGCGGGTCGAGCGCCAGGATGCTGGTGAACATCAGCCGCAGCGACGGCCGGTCCCGCCAGTCCGGGTACCCGGCGGCGGCCAGCATCCGCTCCGGCGTCTTGCGCAGCCGGTGGTCGCGCAGCAGCGCCGAGCATTGCCGGTAGCCGGTGACCACCAGCGACCCGTCGGGAGTCACCACCGCGGGCCCCAGCGCACGCAGCCGGTCATACAACGGGTAAGGGTCGGCCCTGCCCTCAGGCTTGGCCAGCGCAGCCAGCAGCTCTCCGGCCCGGCGATCCCCCGCCAGCGCGTCTGTGGTCATCGTGGTTCCTCCTGGTGGCCAGGGTCCGGAGGCAGCACGGTAGCGGCGGCGCGGGCGCACTGCGGCCGCGGACCGGGTCAGCGGGCATGAGCCGGCCAGGCGGGCGGCTCATCGGGCGCCCAGGAACGCCGTCGACGGTGCGGTGGCTGTCGCGCTGGAAATGTAACGATCATGGTCTGTAACGAAACGCCAATTGACACCAGTGATAGCCGCAGTGAGGCCCGGACCGGTCTCGCCGGCGGGCTCCAGGCGGTCCGGCGCGGTGGCGGCGCGGGGCCGTCCGCCGGGTGCCGCTGGCAGTATCAGAGTTTGGTCAGCCTGGCGCACGGCGTCATGATCCGCATGCAGCACGAACCGAAATCCACGACCAGGGTGGCGTCAACCTCGACCTTGATGACCCGGCCGAGGCCGTACCTGTCGTGGGTAACCTGATCCCGCACGGCGAACTGCTCAGCGGGCGGAGCGGCGAATGGGGGGCCGAAGGGGCTAGTCGGCAAGTAGCGCCGGGCTACGGCGCGGCCTGGTTTCATCACTACCAGTATGCGCCTGCCGGCAGTATGCGCGTGCGCGGGTGACGGAGCAGGGCACTGGCGCCGGCCGGTGCCGGGCAGGCGCGGCGACTGGTGCCGCGGAAGACCATGACAGAGGTCGGGGTTCGGTTCTGGAGCCTAGGACCGGTAGGCTCGCGGTCGGCGCGGCGAGGTCGCGTCGTGGCACGGCGGATAAAGGACTTGAACTGATGGCAACAGGAACAGTGAAGTGGTTCAACGCCGATAAGGGCTTTGGTTTCATCGCCCCCGATGACGGGACGGCGGACGTGTTCGTTCACTTCTCCGCGATCGCGAGTTCCGGCTACAGGTCGCTGAATGAGAACCAGAAGGTCGAATTCGACACGACTCAAGGACAAAAGGGACCGCAGGCGGAGAACGTCCGTCCTGTCTGACGCATAACGCCCCGCATCCTCCCGCGACGCGCTGGTCAAAGCAGCCGGTTGAACCGCCGGTCGGAGGCATACGTAATTCCGCAACGGATTGTCGGTAACGTCCGAGGATGCAGCATCTGGTCGGCTTCAAGAACTCGCCTAGGGCGGCCAGCCGCTGCCGCTCGCGGTAGGTCACAGGGCCACCAGGTCACGGTCGGCCCGGGCGCGGACCCCCGGCTTGAGATCACCGGCTGGCACCAGGTCTACCCGGCTGCCGACGATTTCCTCGAGCTTGGCCTGCACCCGGCCCAGGCCGAGCAGTCCCATGCCCGGCGGCGAGAGCCCCGTCACGACCCGCGGGCGATATGGCCCGTCGATGGAATACGACGGAGGTCTGCTACGCAATACTTGACCGCCGAGAATGTGAGGCATATGTCGAACTTTTGTGGCGCGGACGCGTTCTGCTGCATCATGGGTCAGGTGTGGGCGGTCAACGGCGGGCAGCAGATGTGACGCTGGCTTCGGAGGGCGGGCCGCGGCTGCTGGTCCGGGACGTGCTGTTGCGCGATGGGTCGACGCTGCGCCTGCAGGCCCCGGGGGCGGCGGATTTCGGTGACATCAAGGCGTTCTACGATGGCCTGTCGCCGGAGAGTCGCTACTTTCGCTTCCACGGCTATGGGCGCACCGACGCTGCGGCGCGAGCAGCCGCTGAGGCTAGTGGCGTTGATCGCCTGGCGCTGATGGGCCGGCACGACGGCCGCGTGGTGGCTGTCGCGAGCTATGACGGGCTGCGCGATCCCGGCGTTGCCGAAGTCTCGTTTGCGGTAGCCGATGATCTTCAGCGCCGCGGGATCGGGACCCGGATGCTGGAGCAGCTCGCGGCGATCGCGGCGGAGCGCGGGATCCACCGGTTCGACGCGGAAGTCTTGCCGGACAACCAGCCGATGCTGGGCGTGTTCGGGCATGCCGGCTTTGCCGTGCGGCGCCGGAGTTCGTTTGGTGAGCTGACTGTTTCGCTGGATATCACACCGACGGAAGCGGTGCGGGAGCGGATCGATGAGCGCGATCATTCCGCAGCGGTCGCATCCTTGCGGCCCATCCTGGCACCCGCGTCGGTAGCGGTGGCCGGGGCTGCGGCGGTGCCGGGCAATGTCGGCCGCGCGGTGCTGGCGAACATTATCGGCGGCGGCTTTCAGGGTGTTGTGACACCGGTGAACCACGCGGGGGGTGCGGTGTGCTCGATGCGGGCCGCTCGCAGCCTGGGCGAGCTGGAAGCCGCTCCGGAGCTGGTGATCATCGCGGCCTCGGGCGATGAACTGCTTGAGTTCGCCGCCGATGCGGCGGCGAGCGGGGCACGGGCGCTGGTCGTTATGCCGGCGGGTCTCGAGGAGGACGGGGCGGCGTCGGCCGGGCGAGAGGAACGGCTGCTGGAGATCGTCCGGGGCGCGGGCTTGCGGATGGTCGGGCCGGACTCGTGGGGGGTGTTGAACACCGCCGCGGAGGTCAGCTTGAATACGACGTTCACCAGCGCGATCGTGCGCGCCGGGGCGCTGGCGATCGGCTCGCAATGGGGCGGGCTCGGGCTGCTCGGACATGCGGCGGCCCGGCAGCTGGGGGTTTCGATGTTCGCCTCGGTCGGCGACCGCGCAGACGTCTCGACCAACGACCTGCTTGAGTGGTGCGAGGAGGACGAGCGGACGGCCGCGGTGATGCTCTATGTGGAGACGTTCGGCAATCCCGAGCACTTCACCCGGATCGCGCGGCGCGTGTCCCGCAAGAAGCCGATTCTGGCTCTTAAAGGGCGTCGCAGCGGCGTGCTGGCGCGCAGCGAACCACTTTCGGACACAGCCGCGGCGCTGCGCGGCGACGCGGTCGCCAGCGCGTTGCTGCATCAAGCCGGTGTGCTGCGGTTCCGCGGCGGCGAGGAGCTGTTCGACGCCGCCGTGTTCTTCGAGAGCCAGCCGCTGCCGAGCGGACGGGAGATCGGGATCGTGAGCAACTCGCCGCGCATGGCGACACTTGGCGCCAATGCCTGCGCGGCGTGGGGGCTGGAGGTTGGGCGGCCGGGCCAGGCGCGCAACCCGCTGGTGCTGGGGATCAGCGCCGGGCCGGGTGAATACGCCTCGAGCATCCGCCAGCTCCTCGGCGATGCCGGCATCGACGCGCTGACGGTCTACTACTCCGACCGTCTCGGCGGCGACCCGGAGGCCGTGCTGGCGGCGATCTTTGCCGTCTCGGCGGGGCAGCGCAAGCCGGTGGTGGCATCTGTGGTGCGGTCGGATGGCCGGCTGCCCGCGCGGACGGGCCCGGGCGTGCCGAACTTCTTGTTCCCCGAGTCGTGTGCGGCCGTGCTCGCTCGCGCGGCCGAACGCCGCGACTGGCTGTCACGGCCGCTCGGCCAGGCTCCGCACTACCCTGACCTGGACGGGGCGGCGGCGCGCGCGCTGATCGCTGCGCTGCCGGAGCGCGAGCCCGCAGACGGCTGGCTTTCGCTCGATGAGGCAGAAGCGCTGCTGGCCACGCACGGAATCCCGGTAGCCGCCTCGCATCGATGCCGCGAGCTGGAGCACGCGGTCGCCGTCGCTGGTGAAAGCGGCGGTCCGGTGGCATTGAAAGCCGATCTTGCCGCTCCCGCGCACGCCAGCGACATCGGCGCCGTGCTGCTCGGGCTGGAGGGCAAGTCGGCGGTGCGATCAGGCTGGCGCGAGCTCGAACGGCGGGTGCTGGCCTCTGGCCGGGAGTGGACCGGGGCGATCGTCCAGCCCCTGGTGCCACCCGGCGCCGATATGCTGGTGGGCACGGTCAACGACCCCGATCTGGGCTCGGTGATCGCGGTCGGCCTGGGCGGACTCCAGGCCCGCCTGACCGAGACGGCTGCGTTTCGCCTGCCGCCAGCGACGGACACAGAAGCCGACGAGCTGATCGACGCCGCCAAGGGCGTCGCCGCCGAGCTGAACGGGTTGCGCGGCAGCGCTCCGCTCGACCGAGAGGCGCTGCGCGAGTTCATCCTGCGCTTCACCCTCCTGCTCGCAGAGGTCCCCGAGGTCGTCGAGGCCGACCTCAACCCCGTCCGGTGCATGACAAGCGGCTGCCTCGTGCTCGACATGCGACTGCGAATCGAACACCGGCGCCCCGTCGACCGCGTCAAGACCTGGTGACCGGCGGCTGCCGCGAGCAGGCCGAGGCCCGGGTGCTGCGCGGCGTCACCGCCTCCTGATCCCTTCCGCGCGGGGGCGGGCAGCGCGCCCGCCCCCGCGTTCATGCGCCCCCGTCACTCGTCACCGAAGGAACCACCATGAACCACCATCCAGAACGGCCGCCGGTGCAGATCGCCTCCCCGGCCGGACTCATCGCCGTCGTCCCGCACCTGCTCGGCTTCACCCCCCGGGGCCCTCGCCAACGTCGCCCTCGACCGGGCGCTCGCCGACACGCCCGGCTACTCCATGGCCGGACTGATCCGCCAGGCCGTCGACGGGGGCCTGCCTCCTCCGCCGATCGCCTGGGCCACTGACCATCTCTTCCGCGCGGGGCCGGGCTCAGCCCGGCCCCGCGCGGCCGTTCCGGCAACTCCCGATGATGAAAGAACTCCTCGATGTCCAGTGACGATGCGCTGCTGGGGCGCGTCCGCAAGCTCCTCGCCAGCCTCTGGCGAGTGCTCTGCCTCAAAGGCCGGCAGCGGAGTCCGTGCTGCCGGGGACGTCCGGCGGCGCTGGATCTGGGCGGCGTGCCGGGGCTGTGGCGGGCGCGAGCGCCTGGAGCGCGAGGGTGGTGACCGCGGGCTCGAGGCCTGCGGGCATGGCTGCGGAGCGGAGTCGGCGGGCGGACAGCACGGACAGCAGCAGCCAGGCGGCGGCCTCGGGGTCGGCATCGGGGCGGACGCCGCCGTCGGCCTGGGCGCGCCGGATCAGGTCGGCCAGGTGGGCGGCGACCGCGCGGACGGCGTTGCGGACCGGCTCGCTCAGTTCGGGCTCGGCAGCCAGGGTCGCCACGTCGGCGAACAGCACGCCGTACGCGGCGCCCGCGTGCCCGGCGCCCGGGTGCTGGGCACCGGGACCGGCCGTGGCCTGGCCTGGGCGCACGTGCGCGAACCCGGCGAGCACGTGCGCCAGCAGCCCGGACGCGGAGCCGAAGCCCGCGGCCAGGTCATCAACCGACGCCCGGACCTCGGCGGCGGCACGCTCGACGACGGCGGCGAACAGCGCGGCCTTGGAGCCGAAGTTCTGGAAGATCACCGGCTCGGTGACGCCGACCCGGGCCGCCACGTCGGAGACCTTCCCGCCGCGGTAACCGGCCTCGGCGAACACCTCGGCCGCGGCGGCCAGGATCGTTTCCCGGCGCTCGGCCGCAGGCAAGCGGGTACGCCGCCGCGTCCTGCCGGGTTCGGGTCCGGTCTCGCCTGCCGCAACCATCTTGCGCCATATATTAGTCGCAACTAATATTAGTCGCGACTAAGTTACACGTGATGGAGGGCTGCCATGCATGACACGCTCAAGCGCCTGCACCGACCGCGGCGCGGCAAGGGCACTACGATCGACCACTTCCGGCTGAACGAGGTGATGAGCCAGATCGCGTTCGGCGGGCGCCGCGGCAGCGTGTACCGGCAGATCGTCGCCCTGGCCAGGGTGCGCCGGGGCGACTCGGTCCTGGACGTGGGATCGAGCAGCGGGTATCTCGCGAGGAAGCTGGCCGCCGCCACCGGGCCCGGCGGTCACGTCACGGGGGTGGACCCGTCGGAGGCGGCGATCGCGTACGCGCGGCAGCGCGCAGCCGGGGGCATGACGTTCACAGCGGGCGTCGCGCAGGACCTGGGCCTGCCGGACTCGTCGTTCGACGTCGTCACCTGCACGCTCGCGATACATCACATCCCGGCGCGCAAACGGGAGGCCGCGTTCCGCGAGATGTACCGGGTCACCAAGCCCGGCGGGCGCTTGCTGGCCGCCGACTTCGACCCCTCACGGCGGCCGTTCCCGCTGCACCCGGGCGGCCGGCGGATGCGGCACGCCGCCGCCACGGTCGGCCCTCTGGAGGAACTGGCCGCCGCAGCCGGGTACCGGGTCGAGTCTGCGGGCCAGTTGCCCCTGCTGTGCTACGTCCTGGCCGTCCGCCCGGACCCGAACTGAGGCGATGGCCACGTGGCGAGGGGGTAGAGCCGCCCGTCTTCCAGGAACCGAGTAATTCCACACGGTTCACTCTCCAAACCTTTCGGCAAGTTCCATGATTTGCTGCCGAAAGTCCTCAGAATCGGGTCTATGCCAAAGCATGGTTATCACATCAGAGATTTCTATGGGATGCTGCCCGAGCCGCTGTCGGATCAGGCTGGCCAGGTGCCGATATTTGGCCGGGGGGACAGTTGTACGGTTCCCAGGTCACCGCCTCGCGCGGGTTCCCTGACACGCTTCCAAGTTTGCACATCCGTGCCCGATGGAGGTCAGAAACGTCTGTTACCAGGCCAGGCCGCTGCGGAGGATGCTCGGTGAATACCGCGGAACGTGGCCGTATAAGACTAACAATGACACTGCGGCGCATCGGGTGGGCGCCTCGCTCAAGCCCCATTTGCACTCTGAGCGCCAGCAACCTGACCTATTAATAGTGGAGGATCCCTCGATGCGAACCAAACACGTGGCACAATGTCCGGCGACTCACGCCAACCATAACTGTCCAGCTCATAGAACGGTGCAAAGCATGATTCATTTCATCAGGGCACGGCTATCGGCCGGGTTAGTGCTGGGGGTGGCAGCGATCACGACCCTCCTGGCGTTCGTCTCCGCACCCGCTTCGGCCTCTGGTCCAGGCCCGAATACGGCAGAACCGGTGGGGTCGGGTATCAACGTGTCGGCGCTGCCGGGCGTGACAGTCTTCGGGACCACCCCGGCCGACACGCCGGAAACCGTATCTTTCGTTCTGCGCGAGCGGAACCTCGGCTTCCTGGAAGCCGAGGCTCAGCTGGGCTTCAGTCACTACCTGTCGGTCAGGAAGTTCGCCCGCGCCTACGGCCAGACCCCGGCCCACATCTCAGCGCTGACCAGCTACCTGGCGCACCACGGCATCAGCACGGATGTCTACGCGGACAACGTCGACGTCGTGGCCACCGGCACCGCGGGCGAGTTCGACCGCGCGCTGTCGGTTACCCAGCGTCAGTACCATGTCCCGCAGCAGCCGGGGCGCGGTGGCCTGAGCCCGATACCGGCGCAGGACGTGCACGGCATCGCGCAGTCCCCGCTGCTGCCGTACCGGCTCTCCAGATTCGTGCTGGCGATCCTCGGGCTCACGAACTACGGCCCGTACGCCAGCCAGGCGATCCACGTGAACACCAGCCACCTCAGGCCGCAGCCGGACAGCTCGAGCCGCTGCCTGGCTCTCACCGGCCTGCCCGACGCGTGCAACCTGCCGTCGAACTTCGCCGCCAACTACGGGCTCGACGGCCTGTACCACCGCGGTGCCAACGGGTCCGGCCAGACCCTCGCGATCGTCACCCTGGCCGCGGTGGACCCGGGCGCGCCGCAGTACTTCTGGAGCCACATCGCGCACGTGACCCGCACCGGCTCGTTCAGGGTGGATAACATCGACGGCGGCCCGGGCGCACCCTACGCCCAGTCCGTCGAAACTGACCTGGACCTGGAGCAGTCCGGGGCCCTCGCCCCCGGCGCGAACGTGATCGACTACCAGGCGGCCGGGACCGACTACGGTTTCGCTGACGCGTTCTTCACCGCGGCCAGCCAGAACATCGCCAGCACCGTCTCGGCGAGCTGGGGCGGGACTGAGACGGCCATCGAGGCGTCGATCCTGGCCGGCCAGGCAGCGTCGGCCTACACCGCCGCGTTCGACGAGGCCTTCCTTGAGTTTGCCGCGCAGGGGCAGTCCGGCTTCATCGCTTCCGGTGACGGGGGGGCCTATGCAGACAGCAGCGGCCTCGGTACGACCAACCTGTCCATCTTGTGGGACAGTGGCAGCCCGTATATCACCGCGGCGGGCGGCACCACGCTGCCGTGGACCGGCACGTTCACCGGCCCGGACGGTTCGGCCACGGTGACGTTGCGCAGCCAGCGCATCTGGGGCTGGGACTACCTGTGGGCGGCGATCTCGAAGATCAGCGGCGAATCGCTGGCCACCGCCGCGGAATCTGATGTCCTCGGCAGCAGCGGCGGTTTCAGCGTGCTCGAGCCACGCCCGCTATACCAGCAGGGTGTGCCGGGCACGCACAGCTTCCGCGCCGTGCAGTACCTGACGCCGACCGATTACCAGACGATAGTTCCCGGCCTGGTCGAGCCGACCGCCTGGACCTTCAACCCCACCCCGAGCGTGACCAGCGGCTACGGTCGCGGGCGTGCGGTTCCTGACGTTTCCGCCGACGCGGACCCGGAGACCGGCTACCTGGCGTACTCGCCGTTGTTGCCCGGCGTGGGCGAGCCCGTGCTGCAAGGCGGGTGGGGCGGTACGAGTTTCGTGGCGCCGCAGCTGAACGCCTCGACCGCGGTCATCGACTCGTACCTGGGACACCGGGTCGGGTTCTGGAATCCGACCATCTACGCCGCCGCGTTCGGCGGCAACTCGCCGTTCACCCCGCTGGATCAAGCGGGCACCAGCAACGACAACATCTACTACACCGGTAACCCTGGCGAACCCTACAACGAGGGGGCCGGCCTCGGGTTCCCGGACCTGACCAAGCTGGCGGGCGACTTCGCCCACAGGAACCCACTAGAACCCAGGCGGTATCGACCGCCTGGCGCCTAGATCGTTGACCGGGGTTGGTGACTGGTGGGGGGCGTGCCGCGACACCTCGCGCGGGTTCCGTGACGTGGAAGTGAAGAGTGTCCAAAATCGGCAGGAGCGTTCGGGTCCGGGGAAGTTGATTACGCACTGTGACGACCGCTGGTGGCCGTCGCCGCGCGCGTATCCGCCCAGTCTGCGTGGGCGCCGGCTCGACGCTGGTTAGGGCGTGGGCCTGCCCTGATCTGGGAGTTCTGTGCGTCCACGATGACGGAGCAGGCCAGGTCCTGGGTTGCCCTGCTTGGCTCGTGCTGACTGTGACGGACTCGCAGGGCGACTCAGCGCCTGGGACTCCCGGCGGCTGGAGTCGGCCGCAGCCTGCGCCGTGCGGGTCGCGGAGCCGATGGTGCTCACGCACTGTTGGCGGGTTTCGGGTGCCTGCATGCCCTGCGGGGACTTTGGCGGCGGCGCGGCGGAGAGGTGCGGATGATCAGAGGTACGGGGGGGCGGGGCGCGGGGTGGCGCGCTGCGTCGGAGGGGATTGCCCGACCTGCACCTGATGGAATGGCCACCGGGGACTTTCGAGTTTCCGCTGCCGTTCACGCTCGGACACGAGAACGCCGGCTGGGTCGAGGCGCTCGGCCCGGGCGTGGAGGGCTTCGACGTCGGCGACGCGGTTGCCGTCTACGGCCCGTGGGGCTGCGGCCGCTGCCACGCCTGCCGGCGCTCGCGGGAGAACTTCTGCGAGAACGCCGCCCAGCTCGGCGCGCTCGGGGGCGGGCTGGGCCGTGACGGCGGGCTCGCCCCGTACATGCTCATCCCGTCGGCGCGGCTGCTGGTCCCGCTCGGCGACCTCGACCCGGTCGAGGCGGCACCGCTGTCGGATGCGGGGCTCACGCCTTACCACGCCATCAAGCGAAACCTCCGCAAGCTCGTTCCCGGCACATCGGTCGTGGTGATCGGCGTGGGCGGCCTGGGGCACATGGCGGTGCAGATCCTGCGCGCGATCAGCGCCGCCCAGGTCATCGCGGCTGACATCGACGAGGGGAAGCTGACGCTGGCGCGGCAGGTCGGTGCCGACCAGGTGGTCCGCTCCGGCGACGAGGCGCCGGAGCAGATCCGCGACCTGACCCGCGGGCTGGGGGTCACGGTGGTGCTGGACTTCGTCGGCACCGATGCCACCATGCAGCTCGCGGCGGGTATCGCGCGCGCTGACGGCGAGGTGACCGTGGTCGGCCTGGCCGGCGGCAGCTTCCCGTTCGGGTTCGGCGCGCTGCCCTTTGACTGCGCGATCACCGTCCCCTATTGGGGCAGCGTGGTGGAGCTGATGGAGGTGCTCGCCCTGGCCCGCGAGGGCAAGATCCGCTCCCGCATCCGGCGGTTCCCGCTCAGCCAGGCCGCCGACGTCTACGCACAGCTCCGGGACGGCAAGATCGACGGCCGGGCGGTGATCATCCCGCAAGAGCCCTGACCTGGCCCGGGCGGGGTGGACGAGCCGTCCGCTGATGCCCCAGCCCCTGGCTTTACCGTCTGGCAGCCTGCGGGAGCGCACCTTCGGGCGGATGCTGTATGAGACCGCCCGGATCCGGTGCTGCCCGCCTCCCCGCGGGGCCATCGCTCCAGGCTCATTACAGAGCGTGATGCCTTGTCAGGCGGCCTCGGAGGTGGCTGGGCGGCGCCGGCAGGCTGACGCGTTTGACGCGGCATCGGGGAACTCCGCCCACCACGGGATGGTCAGTTAAGCGGCTTGAACCGTGCGGTGAAGTGCCGCAGATGCCTGGGCTGGGACACGATGCGCATCCCGGGGAGGTCGGCGGCCCGGTCGGCTACCCGGGTGAGGACCTCGATGACGTAGTCGATGTGGCTTTGGGTGTAGGTGCGGCGGGGAATGGCCAGGCGAACCAGGTCCATGGCGGCCGGGGTTTCGGTGCCGTCCGGCCGCAGGCCGAACATCACGGTTCCGATCTCGCAGGCGCGCACTCCGCCTTCCTGGTAGAGCGCGCAGGCCAGCGCCTGGCCCGGATAGTGCAGCGGGTCGAGGTGGCCCAGCAGGGCGCGCGCGTCGATGAAGACCGCGTGGCCGCCGAAGGGGACAACGACCGGGATCCCCGCCGACTCGAGTGCCTCGCCGAGGTAGGCGATGGAGCGCACCCGGTAGCGCAGGTAGTCGTCGTCGATGCATTCGCGCAGCCCCTGGGCGATCGCCTCCAGGTCACGGCCGGCGAGCCCGCCGTAGGTGGGGAAGCCCTCGGTGAGGATTTCCAGGTTGCGGCACTGTTCGGCGAGGCTGTCGTCGTTGAGGGCAAGCCAGCCGCCGATGTTGGCGAGCGGGTCTTTCTTCGCCGACATGGTCATCCCGTCCGCCAGGGCGGCCATCTCCCGGACGATCTCAGCGACGGGGACGCCGGCGTAGCCGGTCTCGCGGGTCTTGATGAACCAGGCGTTTTCCGCAAACCGGCAGGCATCGAGGAACAGCGGCTTGCCGAAGCGGTCACAGACGCCGCGGACCGCCCGGATGTTGGCCAGGCTGACCGGCTGGCCGCCACCGGAGTTGTTCGTCACGGTCAGCATCACCAGCGGGACCGCATGAGCCTGTTCTTGGAGGAGTTGCTCCAGCGCCGCGACGTCCATGTTGCCCTTGAACGGGTGGCGCTGGCCCGGCTGGAGCCCCTCCGGGATGGGCAGGTCGAGGGCCTGCGCCCCGGTGAACTCGATGTTGGCCCGGGTGGTGTCGAAGTGGGTGTTGTTCGGGACCACCCGGCCCGGCCCGCCGGCCACGGTGAACAGGATCTTCTCGGCCGCCCGGCCCTGATGGGTCGGCAAGACGTGCCGGAACGGGAACAGGCCGGTCACTGCCTCACGGAACCGGTAGAAGGAGGGAGCCCCGGCGTAGGCTTCGTTGCCCCGCTGGATGCCGGCCCACTGCTCAGCCGACATCGCCCCGGTCCCCGAGTCGGTGAGCAGGTCGATCAGCACCTGCTCCGCCCGCAATTCGAACAGGTTGTACCCCGCGGCGGCCAGCACGGCCGCCCGCTCCGCCCGGGTGGTCAGCCGCATCGGCTCCACCGAGTGGATGCGGAACGGCTCAAAGATCGTGCGGAACGGCTCGTCGGTCATCGGCTACCGCCTCCCTCGAGCCGGACGTGGCGGCCCATCAGACTTCGCGAAACCCGCAGATCCGCGCGGCCTGGACATCCGGTACCCGGTGCCCCGGCCAGGCCACAGGATCGTACGTCCGGTGCCGGGAACGACCACAGGCTGCCGACCACGCTAAATGCAGATGAGTGCGACCGGGTCAGGGGTCATGAAAGCGCACGTAATGCGCCTTAATGTAGTGCACATCTCAGCACCAGCAACTCAGCGGCGATCGACGTGCGAGCCCCGCAGGACTGCGTGCCGGACCGCCACGGCGGACCGCCACGGCGGACCGCCAGGGCGGACCGCCAGCGCTCGCCGGATCGGCGCGCCTTACCGACCTGACGGCCGCGGGGGCTGAGGCGCACAGATCATCCAAATCTGGCCGCCCGGCTGCACGCTGTGCGCCTGCTGATGACGATTGTTGACCGGATGGGCAGACTGGGGGGTGTCGGCGTTCGCCTGAAGCCGCGGCATGGGAGGGCAGTATGAGCTCGCCGGTTGATTTCGGCCTGATGGTGGACGGCGCGGACCTCGAGTGTCTGGTCACTGGTCAGCACCACGATCCGCATCACCTGCTGGGTGCTCACCCGGCGAGGGACGGCGACGGCTGTGATTGTGTGGTGATCCGCGGGTGGCGTCCTGACGCGATGGGCATGGCCATCCTCGCCGGTGAGCAGCGGATCGAGATGCGCAGCCTGCACCCCGCGGGGGTGTTCGCCGGGGTGGTGGAGGGGCCGGGGATCCCGGCCTATCGGCTGGAGGTGATTTATCCAGATGGTGTCGTGGTGGTGGTCGATGATCCCTACAAATATTGGCCCACGCTCGGGCAGCTCGACCTTCACCTGCTGGCCGAGGGTCGGCACGAGGGGTTGTGGCGCCATCTGGGGGCGCAGGTACGAGTGCATCAGGGGGCGGCTGGCACGTCGTTTGCGGTGTGGGCGCCTGGCGCCCGTGCGGTGCGGGTTGTTGGTGACTTCAACGGCTGGGACGGCCGCCTGCACCCGATGAGAGTGCTGGGCAGCTCCGGGGTCTGGGAGATCTTCCTGCCCGGGGTCGGCCCTGGCGCACGCTACAAGTTCGAGGTGGTGAGCCAGCACGGGCAGGTGAGTCTGCGGGCGGACCCGTTCGCCTTCGCTACCGAGGTGCCGCCGGCCACGGCGAGTGTTGTCACCCAGAGCAGGTACGAATGGCAGGACGCGGCCTGGTTCGCCGGCCGGGAGACCACGGACCTGCTGCATGCTCCGGTGTCGATCTATGAGTGCCACCTGGGCTCGTGGCGGCTGGTCCAGGACGCCGACGGCGGGTGGCGGCCCCTGACCTACCGCGAGGCGGCCGAGGTGCTGCCCGGGTACCTCCGCGACCTCGGTTTCACCCATGTTGAGTTCCTCCCGATCGCAGAGCACCCGTTCTTCGGTTCCTGGGGCTACCAGGTGACCGGGTTCTACGCGCCGACGGCACGGCACGGGACGCCCGATGACTTCCGCTATCTGGTCGACCGGCTGCACCAGGCAGGCATCGGGGTCCTCGTCGACTGGGTCGCCGGGCATTTCCCCAAGGATGACTGGGCACTCGCGCACTTCGACGGCACGGCGCTGTACGAGCACGCCGACCCCCGCCTGGGCGAGCACCCCGACTGGGGCACGCTCGTGTTCAACTACGGGCGGCACGAGGTCCGGAACTTCCTGCTCGCGAATGCGCTGTTCTGGATCGAGGAGTTCCATGTCGATGGCCTGCGCGTGGATGCGGTCGCCTCGATGCTTTACCTGGACTATTCGCGTAAAGAGGGCGAGTGGGTCACCAACCGGTTCGGCGGCCGGGAAAACCTGGAAGCCATTGACTTCATCAAGGAATCCAACGAGGTGGTATACCGCCACCACCCCTCGGTCATGCTGGTCGCCGAGGAGTCCACCTCCTGGCCGGCGGTCTCCCGTCCCACCTACCTCGGCGGGCTCGGTTTCGGCTTCAAATGGAACATGGGGTGGATGCACGACACCCTGGATTATTTCGCCAAAGATCCGGTGTACCGGCGCTACTACCATCACGAGCTCACATTTGCCCTGCTGTACGCGTTCAGCGAGAACTTCATACTGCCGCTGAGCCACGACGAGGTCGCACACGGAAAGGGATCGTTGCTCGGCAAGATGCCGGGGGACCGGTGGCAGCAGTTCGCGAACCTGCGCGCGTTGCTGGCCTGGATGTGGGCACATCCCGGACGGCCGCTCTTGTTCATGGGCGGCGAGATCGCGCAGAACGACGAATGGCGGCATGACAGCAGCCTCGACTGGCACCTGCTTGACTACCCTGAGCACGCCGGAGTGCAGACGCTGGTCCGCGCACTCAACACCGTGTACCGCCACGAGCCCGCATTGTGGGAGCAGGACTTCGACTGGCCCGGTTTCCGCTGGATCAACCCCAACGACTCAGAAAACAGCGTGCTGTCGTTTCTCCGGTTCCCGGTCACAGGCGGGCGCCCCGTCGCCTGCGTCGCGAATCTCACACCGGTGCCCCGCCATGACTACCGCATCGGGCTCCCGCAACCCGGGCGCTGGGTGGAAATCCTCAACTCGGACAACGCGAAGTTCGGCGGCAGCAACACCCTCGCCGGTGCCGTCACCGCCGAGGCTACCGGCTGGAACGACCTCGACTACTCCGCCACACTCACGCTGCCGCCCCTTGGCGTCCTGTGGCTCGCCCACGAGCCCGAGACCAGCCTGCCCGCTGCGCCAGGCCCAGCAACATGGGGCTGATGGAGCAACCGCAGCACCCCTGGCGGCCCGGGATCAGACCGCGATGCTCGCGCCCTGGCTGTCCCGGGCGGGGGCGGTTTCGTCGTCGAACCACACCCCGCCCTCGGCGAGGTAACGGAAGCGCAGCATGCGGCCGGCCTGGACGGTCACAGCGGCGCTGCGGGTGCCGTTCGCCCGCCGCCGCAGTGGATGGGCGAAGGGATTCCAGTCGTTGAAATCACCCACCACGGACACGGCCCCGCGGGGCTCATCGGCGGGCAGTGCGAAGGTGACGCGAACAGTACCGTTACGTCCGGGCTTGGTTGTCTTGATCAACTGCTCTCTCCATTCCGGGCGCTCAACCACGCAGAACACGCCCATTATCCAGAATTTGCGCGCATGGTCACTCATATCGCCGCGAAGGGCCCCGGCGTGTCGCCTCGGTGAGGCCGTCACCGGCAGCCAGCGCGTGGACGCCCGCCTGGAACGCCAGAAGATCCTCACCCGCGACGACGACCCCTGCCAGCTGAGACGGCCAGGTCGCGCTGCTCGACCTCGTCATCGCGCGGCCCGGCACCGCGGCCAGTCGCCGCGCCGTGCGCATCGCCTTCGCCGCGGCTCGCGGCGGATCTGCTCAAAGAGCAAAGGTCCGCGCTTGAGTAAACGGGGCATGAGGCCTACGCTTGCCGCGAATACGCGAATCCAGGCCCAGGCCGCCCCGCACGCGTCTCGGTAGGTGAGCTGACAGGTGAGCGTCGGCATCCCAAAGCCGGGTACGCCCGTCAGCTACGACGAGCACATCAGGCCGCTGTTCAGGGGAAATGACCACGAGTCGATGCGCTTCGCGTTCGACCTGTGGTCATACGAGGACGTGTCGGCCAACGCGGCCGCGATCCTCGAGAAGGTGAGCACCGGCGTCATGCCCTGCGATGGCGCCTGGCCGTCCGAACGAGTCGAGCTCTTCCGCCGGTGGATGGACACGGGGATGCGGGAAACAGCTTCGGATCTGGTCCGCGAAGCGGCCGGACCTGCAGAGCCAAGCGCGGCCTCGGCGGCGGGCGTCGAGGCGATCGAGGGCCGGCTGCGCAGGGTCCTCGACCTGCGCAGTGAACAGCATGTGCGACGAACGCGCCATCGTCATCGAGCATCGCAGCCCGCTCATCTACATGCTCTGCGCAGCCGCCGAGCTTGAGCACGCGCTCATGTGCGAGTACCTCTTTGCGGCCTTCTCGCTCAAGCGCTCCGTCGATGAAGGGCTCACGCACGAGCAACTCGCCGCGGTCGAGCGGTGGCGATCCACGATCCTGGGGGTTGCCAAGCAGGAGATGCTCCATCTGGCCATCGCGTGCAACCTGCTGACGTCCATCGGGGTAAGTCCGCATCTGTCGCGGCCCAACCTGCCCCAGCCGGCCCGCCACTATCCGAGTGGCGTGCGCCTCGAGCTGCTTCCGTTCGGTGAGCAGGCACTTCGCCACTTCCTGTTCCTCGAGCGGCCCGAGGGCATGGATTTGAACGATGCCGAAGGGCTGGCCGCGATGGAAAACGCGGTCCCGGTCACGGGGGAGGACGAGATCGCTCCTCACCTGCAGGAGTTCCGAACCGTCGGCCACCTGTACAGGTCGATCGAAGCGGGCTTCCGCCACCTGGCGGAGAAGCTGGGCGAGGAGAATCTCTTCCTCGGCCCGAGCGGATCGCAGACCCGGGGCGAGCTGTTCGGCTGGAAGGAGCTTGGGCCGATCACGAACACCGATGAAGCGGTACGCGCCATCGAGGCGATCGTCGCGCAGGGTGAAGGGTCTCGCGGCGACTGGCGCAACGCGCACTTCGGCCGCTTCCTGTCGGTGCTGACCGAGTATCTCCAGATGACGGAGAACGCACCCGGCCTCGAGGTCACACGTCCGGTCCTTCCCGTACTCGTGCGCCCCCCCGAGACCGGCGCAGAGGTGAATCTGATAACCGACCCGGCCACCGCACGCGTTGCCGATCTGTGCAACGTCACCTACGAGGTGCTCCTTCACCTGCTCTACCGGCTCATGAGCTACATCGATGAGTCGGCAGATCAGATCGGCACGCTCGCGACGGTGGCCGTAGGCATCATGAACGACGTTATCGGGCCACTCGCCGACATCCTGAGCACCATGCCCGTCGGACCCGACCATCCAGGACGTACTGCAGGAGCGACCTTCGAGCTCTTCTACCAGCCCGACTACCTTCTCCCGCACCGCAGAGCGGCCTGGCTCGTTGGTGCGGAGCTTCTCACCGATGCGGCGACCAGAGCGGAGACCGAGATGCGGCGCGACCGCCGGTTTGAACCGGTCGTATCGGCGTTGCGCTCACATGCCGAAGCCCTTCGGGAAAATGCAGCTTGAGCGGACTTGCCTCAGCCTCATCGAGAATCGCCGGCCGTTCTCGGCCGAGGTTACGACCAGCGAGTCTGGGCATTCGCGACAGCGAAGCACACTGTGATCCGGGCTTGGCTGCCTGCTTGTCGGGCGCTTGTCCACGCGCAGAACGACCTGAGATAGGCGGCTGCCGACGCCACGGAACTCGATCTTGCGCCTGCGCCGATCCGTGGGATGCATGCCTCGGCGAGGTCCGACGCCGATCACCCGGCGCGAGGCGAAGCCGCTGGGTCGCCCGCGAAGAAGCTCAATGCCTTCTGCAGGTACACCCGCGCGGCGCATGCTACTGGCCGACGCGTCCGTCGATGCGCTCGCGGAGCAGGTCGGCATGCCCGTTATGGCGGGCGTACTCCTCGATCATGTGCACGAGCAGCTCCCGCAGCGAGACTGGCTCACCTTCGGAGTCGCGGCCGACGAAACCGAGGTCATGATCGCGCGTGAACTGATCGGCGAAAGCGATCTCCTCGCGCCACGCCGCCCACGCCTCCTCGACCACGGCCGGGTCGGCGACCGCGCCGTTGAAGTCGGCGTCGGGGTCGGCCTCGGTCTGGTAGCGCTTGGGTACGTCACGCCCGGCGAACCGGCGGCGGAACCAGGCGCGTTCCACCTCGGCCATGTGCCGGACCAAGCCGAGCAGGGACATCGTGGACGGCTCCACGGCGCGGCGGGCCAGCTGCCCGGCGTCCAGACCGTCGCACTTCACCTGCAGCGTCAGCCGCTGGCCGCGCAGGTACTCGTTCAGCGTCGCTCGCTCGTCCCCCAGCCGCGGGCCGCCCTCGCGCGGGTCGGAGCCGGGATCAAGGAACAAGTCTGCCCTGTGCTGTGGCACGGTCACGCCGAATGAGACTACTGGACAGCCTGCGCTCCCAAATGACCGCGGTACCGTCCGGGCCAATCAGCAGCGAATTGCGTGTGGTTCCGGCCAGGTTTCAGGGTTCGGTGTCCCGCACTACCTAATCCCAGGCCGCGCCACGCTGTACGCCTTCCCCCCGGAAGGCGCCTCGGATTTTGGTGATCTCGCGTCGTCCTTGGGCTTGGCGGGGCGGCGTTCGGCGTATTGCAGAATTTGCAACACTGGAACTGTTAATCCCGTTACCGTGATTGGCCTCCTCCGGGCCGGGGTTCCGCCCAGGGCGCTGGTAGCATCGTGGCGTGTCCGGGCTGTTTGCCGACGAGCAGCTGGCCGCGTTTGTGGCGCAGCCGTTGACGGCGCTTGCGGAATTCGATGTGGCTGCGATGCGCGAGGGGATCGCACAGCGCGCGCGGGCGCGCTCGCGCGGGCCGGAGATGCAATCGGTGCGTGAGCTGCGGATCGGCGCGGTCCCGGCGCGGCTGTACCGCCCCGTCGCTGGGCGCACGCCGCTTGTCGTGTACCTGCATGGCGGCGGTTGGACGATCGGCAGTCTTGAGTCTCACGACCGGATGTGCCGACGGCTCGCGGATGGCTGCGGCGCGAGGGTGCTCGCGATTGGCTACCGGCTCGCGCCCGAGTACCCATGGCCGGCATCGGTCAACGACACTGTCGCCGCATTGCGGTGGGTGGCCTCGGCCCCCGCAGAGCTCGGGGAGGCACCGAGCGCGGTGGCTGTGGCGGGCGACAGCGCCGGCGGCACCCTGGCAGCACTGGCCTGCCTCCGTTTGCGCGACGAGTACCCCGCGGCGCTGCCCCGCCTGCAGGCACTGCTGTATGCGAACACCGACCTTGCCGGTGACTGGCCCTCGATGCGGGAAAAGGCGACTGGCTGGGGCCTGGACGCTGGCATGGTGCGGTTCTTCAACTCCCAATGGGTGCCAGACCAGGCGCGATGGCATGACCCCGGGGTCAGCCCTTTGCGCGCCCCTGACCTGTCCGGGCTGCCGAGCGCATTGATCGTCACCGCCGAGCACGACCCGCTACGCGACGAATCGGAGGCTTACGCCGGCCGCCTGCGCGACGTCGGCATCGAGGTCGAGCTACACCGCGAGCCCGGCCTGATCCACAACTTCATGCTGCTGGACGAGATCTCCCCCGCCTGCGCTGCGGCCGCCGACCGGGTCGCCGCTAACCTGCGCTCCCGCCTCAACCGACCCTGAAGTCGGCGCCGGGCACTCTTCTCGGGCCTCGGGCCCATCCCTCACCCGGCCACGAAGGATGCTCATGCACCTGCGAGTCCTGGCCATCAGCGTGTGGAACACCGCAGGCGACCCTCGCCGCATCGACGTACTCAACGGCGAGCTCCGGCGGATCGCGCCCGACCTTGTGGCGTTCGAAGAACTCGTTCAGAGTCCTGAACGAAACCGGTCGCGGACAATGGCCGTCGCGACGCCCGGGTGACTAGTGTCGATCGCATGGCGGAACCGGTCGAGTTGTCGGGTGAGGGCTCGAGGGAGCGCGAGGTCGATATGCCTCACGGCGATTACCGTCTGAGCTGGACGGCCCAGGGCAGCGGCGGCTATTTCAGTGTCCGCCTGGAGGGCGGGCAGTCGTCTCTCCTGGTGAGCGATGACCCGGCAGAGGCGGATTCCGGGGAGGTATTCGTCCGGTTTCCTGGCGGTCGTCGCATCGTGAGCGTGCAAGCGGACCGGCTGACCTGGACGATCACGTTCACACAGCTCTGAGCACGTTCCCCGGGAGAAGGTCGCCCGGGCCCATACGAGACCGGCGCCGGGCGCCGTGGCTGTAGTGGCGGGCTCAGGTTCACGCGGGGCGGCGTGGCCCGTGCCGCGCGCTGAGTGCCTCAACCAAGATCCACCAAGCGGCCTGGTGGCCATGCCGGACCAGCGACCGGTCAGCGTGAATAATCAGGGCCCGGGTTCCGTGCTGCCTTGACGATCCGTTACTGCCTGGCCCGATATTCCCGTTTCGGGCGCGTGGCCCTTAGCGTCTGAATAGTCGTGTGCCCACCGGTCGTAGACATAGCTGACCGAGACCTTGCTGCTGGCTGGATCGGCGCCGAATTTATTGAGGGACCTGGCAAAATCCAGTGCTGCGGCACCGATCTGATCCGGCTTGTACGCCTCGATGTGCCCGGGTACATTCACTTCGATAGTGATAGTAAGGATCCTCGGCGTAGCCATCGGCGTCATCACTCCTATCCGATCAAGCATCCTTACGTCGACGAGTCGTCAGCGGACTGCCCGGACAACCCGGCGGCGCCAAGCAAAAGCTCCCAAGCCGCTCCTTGGTGAGCTTACTGTCAGCCGACCGCGTGTGTCTTTGCCTCAGTCGCTGGCTAGTTCGTCGGTGGCGGTTCGTCCGGCGTGCGCGGTCCGGCGGAGGAAGTCGGCGAGCAGCTGGAGTTCGGCGTCGCCGTATTCGGCGCAGATCTGGTCCATTGAGGTGTTCATCCCCGAGTAAAGGTGCAGCAGTTCGGAGTTGCGGTCGCGTAGCGCCCGGATGAGGACGGCGCGGCGGTCGGAGGTGCTGCGGTCGCGGGCCACCCAGCCGCCGCGTTCGAGCCGGTCGATGATGCCGGTCATGGTGGCGGGATGCAGCCCGGCGCGTCGTGCGAGGGCGCTCGGGCTGAGCGGGCCGTGCCGGTTGATGAGATCAAGGCAGTCCAGGTCGACGTCCTTGAGGTCAACGTGCGCGCCGACGTGATGGTTGAGCAGGGACAGCTGGATGCTCAGCTCGCGCAGTGACTCCTTGACCGCGGTACTCAGCCGCCGTCTGCGCCGCGGCGAGTCCTCGCTCTCAGATGATATGGAATCCATATGATATGATCCTAATGTCTTCTGGAATACAGAGGAAACGATACCCCGGGAGGGGTGCCTGCGAACAGAGAGGGCATGCCATGATCTTGGTTACCGGAGCGACAGGCAACGTCGGGCGCGAGCTGGTGAAGCTGCTGCTGGACAGCGGCGAGGAGGTCGGGGCGGTCACCCGTGATGCGGGCTCCGCCGCGCTGCCGGCCGGCGCCCGCGTGGTGGGCGGCGACCCTTCCCGCCCGGCGACGCTGACCTCGGCGCTGGGTGATGTGGAGGCTGTGCTGCTCAGCCCGCGCGCCGTCGGTCACGGCGCCGCCGAGCTCCTGTCGCTGGCGGGCGCGCACGGCGCGCGCCGGGTTGTCCTGTTGTCGGCAGTAACCGTGCAGTACCCCGCGGGGGAGGCTCGCTTCGCCGACGCCTTCAAGGCGGCCGAGGATGTCGTCACAGGGTGCGGTCTGGACTGGACCCTCCTGCGGTGCGCCGACTTCGCCGCCAACGCCCTGGCCTGGGCACCGCAGATCCGCCAGGCCGGCGTCGTGCGGGGCGCCTACGGCGACGCCGCGACCTCTACAGTCCACGAGCGCGACATCGCCGCGGTCGCCGCAACGGCGCTGGCCAGCCCCGCACACGCCGGGCACACCTATGTGCTCACCGGCCCGCGGTCACTTACCCAGCGCGACAAGGTCCGCCTCATCGGCGAGGCCATCGGAACAGATCTGGCCTTCCAGGAGATCTCTCCCCAGCAGGTCCGCCAGGCCATGATCGCCCAGGGACTCCCTGAGGAGATCCCCGACAGGCTGCTCGGCTCGCTGGCCCACTACGCCAAGCGGCCGGGACCGTCCTCAGACACCGTGCAGCAGGTTCTGGGCCGGCCCGCGCTCACCTTTGCCCAATGGGCGGCCGACCACGCCACCGCCTTCCAGAACTCACCCGAACCCCCGCTAGCCAGCCTATAGAGCGCCAGATGAAACTCACGATCTTCGCAGCGACCGGCGGCATCGGCCTCGTTCATCCCGGTCTTGCACCGGCGACTGGGGCCCGCCAACGTGGTGGCCTGAATGCGCGTTTTGTTCAAGCGCCGGGCCGGGTCGCGCGCTTAGCGTCTGGCTGGTACCGGTACCTCGGTTGCCCGGAGGCCAGATGGGCGTGGTGCAGATCACCTTGTCGATGTCGCTGGATGGGTTCATCGCCGGACCGGATCGCGGTGCGAAGCAGCCGCTGGGCGCCGGCGACGGCGCGGTGCCGCGGCCCGGGCGGCGCCTCGTGGATGGTTGATGAGGTGCTCGGCGATTCCGGCGCGGTCGTGGGGGGCCGCGCCATGCACGACCACGTGGGCGCCAGCGTCGCGGACCAGGCGCTGCGGCTCGGCGTGGTGGATGAGCTCAGCCTCCACGCCGAGCCGGTGCTGCTCGGCGGCGGCACCCGGCTGTTCGCCGGCCTGCGTCCCGGCGCGATCAGGCTGGAGCGGACCAGGCTGATCGAAGGCGAGCCCACCACCCGCCTGCGGTTCCGCGTGCTGCGATGACCGGCCTGGCCGGGCTGCAGGGTGTGCTGATGGGCGAGGTGATCGAGCCCGGCATGCCCGGCTACGAGGCGGTGCGCAGGCCGGCGATGGCGCGGTTCTGGCATGTCCGTCCCCGGGCGGTGGTGTGCTGCGCGTCGGCTGACGACGTCGCGCAGGCGCTCGCCTTCGCGCGCCGGACCGGCCTGCGCGTGGTACCGCGCGGCGGCGGCCACTGCTTCGCCGGCCGGTCCTCGACGGACGGCATCGTGCTCGACATGACGCCGCTGCGATCCATCTCCGTCTCGCCGGCCGGCGCCGTGACGATCGGCGCGGGCGCCCGGCTGGCCGAAGTGTATGACGCCCTGCATGAGCACGGCCTGGCGCTTCCGGCCGGCTGCGGCCCGGCCGTCGGGATCGCCGGCCTTGCCCTCGGCGGCGGCCTGGGGATTCTGGGCCGCCGGTACGGCCTGACCTGTGACCGCCTGCTCGGCGCGCAGGTCGTACTGGCCGACGGCCGGATCGTCGACTGCGACGAGCACGGTGAGCCCGAGCTGTTCTGGGCACTTCGCGGCGCCGGCGGCGGGCAGTTCGGCGTGGTCACATCGCTGGTCTTCGACCCGGTACCGGCACCGGAGGCGACGCGGCTCGAGCTGACCTGGCCGCCCACCGATGCGGCGGCCGTGATCGCCGCGTGGCAGCACTGGGCACCCCAGGCGCCGGACGGGCTGGCCGCCAGCCTCAAGATCGCCGCCGCCCGGGCCGGCGGGCCGGGGCAGGTCATCCTGTCCGGGGCGATGCTCGGGCCGGAAGCCGACACCGCCGCGCTGCTCGCTGAGCTGATCAGGCTGGCCGGCGCGCGGCCGGTGACCCAGAATCTGGCGAGCCTGCGTTACCGGGACCTCAAGTGTTCCCTGGCCGGGCTCGGTTCAGCCGAACCTGCGCAGCCCGTGATCAGTAAGTCGGAGTTCTTCCGCCCGCCGTTGCCGGCCCGCTCGGTCACCGAACTCCTGGACACATTCAGCCAGGACCGGGCCTCCGGCCAGTACCGGGAACTCAACTTCACACCCATGGGCGGCGCCTACAACCGGGTGCCAGCGGAGGCGACTGCCTTCGTGCACCGCTCGGAGCGGTTCCTGCTCGAGCATGCTGCGGCAGGAGCGGACGCGGCGCCCTGGGTACAGCAGTCATGGGCCACCGCGCATCCGTGGGGCTCGGGACGGGTCTACCCCAACTTCCCCGATCCAGACCTGGCCAACTGGACCGAGGCCTACCACGGCAGCAACCACGCCCGCCTGGCCGCGGTGAAACACGCCTACGATCCGCAGCGCCTGCTGCACTTCCACCAGTCGATCTGACCATCCGACCGAACGGAGATCGCCGATGGCACGGATCGTGCTGTACAGGCACCAGCCGCGTGATCACAGAGATGGAGGATTCGATGCAGCCACAGACTCAGCACTCCGAGTTTCAGGGTTGGCAGCAGCTGGTCGGCAGGTGGGCGACCGAGGCCACCCATCCGGCGTTCCCCGGCACCGTCGTGAGCGGACAGGCCACGTTCGAGTGGCTTGAGGATCAGCGGTTTCTGATCCAGCGTTCGCACTACGACCATACAGAGATTCCCGATGCGATCGCGGTCGCCGGGATCATCGACGGGAAGCCGTCGATGCACTACTTCGACTCGCGTGGCGTGCACCGGGTTCTCGCGGTCGACATCACCGCGGACACCTGGCGATTCTGGAACGACACCCCCGGGTTCTCGCAGCGATTCACCGGCACGCTCAGCGACGACGCGATCAACGGTCAGGGACAGCTATCGCGCGATGACGGTGCCACCTGGCAGGACGACCTCGCGATCACCTATCGCAGGATTAGCTGAGCTGCTGTGCGCGGTATACATCGACCACGGGAGGAATGCGGTGACAGACGATCCCGGCCTCGCCGCCATGGCACGAGAGGTCATCAACGCCAACCAGTATCTGGTACTGGCCACCGCAGACCAGCATGGCGTCCCCTGGGTCTCGCCGGTGTGGTATGCGCACGCGGGCTACCGCGAGTTCTTCTGGGTGTCACATCCACAGGCGCGGCACTCGCGCAACATTGAGGCCCGGCCGCAGGTAAGCATCGTGATCTTCGATTCGAGCGTGCAACCAGGCGCTGCCCGCGCGGTGTATATCAGCGGCGCCGCCGAGCTAGCGACCAGATCGGGCCTCCACAGAAGTATCGAGATTTACTCCCGCCGATCCCAAGAACAGGGCCAGCAACCCTTGGGAGGCCTACGCGTGGTGGCCCGGCGGAGAGCTTACCGACGTTGGGGTAGGCTGGGAGCGACCAAATGCCGGGAAAATCGCGGCTCGGACCGCCACGGGGCGAGCGTCATCGCGGCAATTGCGGACGTTCCTTTGTATGGCTGGGGTGTCTTGACACGCAAAGGACGATCGTCTCGTATATGCAGTCCGGATCCTTGCTTGATGACCGCGAACCCATCGGCCATGTCGGCATGTTTTCTGTCGGTAGTGTGGTGTTTCAGGTCTTCTGCACCGAGCCCGGCGCTGCGGAGTACTCTGAAGATCGTGACGGCCACTTCGTCCCTCAGGCTATGGAAGCCGGGCTGGTAAGAATCTGGCCCTGGCTTGGGCCACGATTCTCCTGTGACCGATGCCGCAGGGCGCTGACCTGCTGGCTTCCTGTTCGTGGGAGCCGAACTTGCGCACTAAGCCTGGCCCGTAGAGCGGCCTGTGCCGTATGTCAACTCGTGGCTTTCATCGCTCTCTATCGAATTTAAGAATATCGCGACCTTGCTCTGGCTTGATCCAGAGTTCATAGCTTGTGAGACGCTCAATCGCGTACTTCACGGTGCTCAGCCCAGTCCAGTTTCTTAGGATGTGAAGGAGGGCAATATGGGGTATATGATTGAAAATGCTAATAGCGGGACCGGTGCTGAGCCGACCCTCAACTTTGAGATGTAGCTCATCCCCAGCCAGACTCCAATCCCCTCTGAGCGTGCCAGCGGCCAATTGATCCAACACGCTTCCTCCTTTTCTGTGCAGCTCGAACGCGCCGTCATCGTCTAAGGCCAAGCTTACATTGGCGTTATCTCCGGCCCCAGCCCAGTCGCCGCAAATTAGAGATCTATCGAATGCCATGCGATATTCCTTTCTTCGGCAAATGCTAAAAGCATAGCAGAGCGCGATGAGGCGAACAAGGAGTCGTGGTCGGCGCCTACCACCAACTATTCCACAGAAGAATCCTTCCGGATGTCCGAGAGCGACCTGCGACGCCCTGGCGGTCAGCCGATGAAACGAGGACCGGACCGGCTGGTCAATCAGAAGTTTCGTCCGCACCGCTCGCCGATACGGCACCATCGAGATCCAGGCGGATCCGGATGCCATCACCGTCGCCGACCCCTACCCGACGACCTCCGCCAAGTACTCGAAGCCATCAACCGCGCCAGCTGACTTGCGCACTAACTTCGCCCAACTCGGGTCAGGCTATGGAAGCCGGGCTGGTAAGAATCTGGCCGTCGAAGGTGGTCGTGCGGTGGCCGCCAGCTGCTCGCTTCACCGGAAGCTCCCTCCGTACTCTCGCCGAGCGGAACCGGCAGGGCCTAGGGATGTTGATCAATGGCACCGCAGCCAGCCCCAGCTACCAGTCTTGGCCATCTTTCAAATAGGTGTGTGCCGGGGGGATCCGGGCTGTCAGGGCCAGGACGCTGATCGGAACCTGGGCGACCCTGATCACCTTGCTCCGGACCGTCGGCCCCATCATCTCACGCATGTACACGACGTTGATGGCCAGATACCCAGCGAACCCGAGAGTGTCGGCGATCGAGAGGACAACCAGCGCCGGATAGTTCGTCACGTACGCGAATGGTCAGGTGAACACCCCCGCCAGCACAGAGGACAGGATCAGTGCCTTGCGCCGGCCGATCTTGTCGGAGAGCCAGCCGATGACATAGCCACCGATCAAGACGCTGATCCCGGTCTCCAAGGCGTACAGGACCGAGTACTCAAATGAACCCATGACGTGGTGCGGCAGCCATATGAACGAGTACAGCCTCGCGGCGGTCCCGTCGACCGATGCCGAGCACGCCCAGCCCACCTGCACAAGCAGGGCTAACTCCCAGGCCACCGTGCTCATGGGCGGGCGGTCAACCCGGGCTGCCATCTCACCAGGAATGACCAGAGTGGTGCCGCCGCCAGCGTCCCTGGCTCCCGATATGTCTTGCGCCATTGCAGACCCCTGGGTGCCATCCTGGTGTCACGGTGCGGCGGGAGTAAAGCGAGTGCGCGGACCTGGGGATCGCGCCTGGCCGGTCTTGGTACGGTGCGCAACCACGGATGTGGAAGTCATGGTCCCCGCGAGCGGCCCGAACGCCGAATCGGGCGTCAAGTCGATGACTTCGCCTGTCCAGGCGAGGCGAGCACCGAACATCAGGTTCTGGCACGGGCCGAGCAGAGCAGGAGACCGCCACCGCACTGCCCGGCCAGCTTGACGGACAGCATGTACTGTAATATTTTTCAATGAAAGGAAGATGCTCCAGCAATGAGCTCGCAGGGTGCCGCGGCCCCTGCCTGCGGGCAGCTCGCCCGGTGAGCCGCCGATGCCGCCGGCCCGGCACTGCGCACCCAGGGCGCCTGGCGGCCCAGAACCCGACATCCCGCGACGGAGCCCCGCATGAGCGATGCCATCACACAGCAGGCCGGCCAGGCCATTCGCGCCTCGGACGGCGAACGGGACCAGGTCGTGGCGCTGCTGCAGCGTGACTTCGCCGACGGCCGGCTGACCCAGGCCGAACTCGAGGAACGGGTGGGCGCCGCCCTCGCGGCGCGGACCAGGGACCAGCTGCGTGCCCTCACCGCAGACCTGCCCGGCGCGGACGTGCGGCCCGCGCGGCCGGCCACGGCGCTGAACCCGTGTCTGCTGTTTCTGCTCCTGTGTCTTTGCCCGCCGGCGGGGGTCGGCTACTGGCTGCTGTCCCGCCGCGGGATTGGCGGCGGGTGGCTGCCGCGGCGGCAGCTGGCCGGTATCCCGAACTGGGCGTGGATCCTGATCATCGCCGGGGCGGCCGCCGCCGCTGCCCTCAGGTGAGCACCGGCGGCGGCCCGGTCCCGGCCCGTCCGGCCGCGGCGAAGGCCTGGCAGGGCGTGCACAAGGCGCTGGCCGACCCGCTGCGGATCCGGCTGGTGGAGTGGCTGATGGAGCGGCCCCGGTCGGCGCGGGAGCTGGCCGATTGCGCCGGCCTGCCCGCCGACCGGCTCTACTACCACCTCGGCCAGCTCGAGCAGGCCGGGCTGATCGAGGTCGCCGAGTACCGGCGGCTGGCCCGGGGCAAGGCCGAACGAGTGTACGCGCCGGCGGAAGCCGAGCCCCCCGGCGACGATGCCAGCCCGCAGGAGACCGCCGCATTCCTCGGATCCATGCTGGAGGTCACCGCGATGGACATCACCGCGGCATTCCAGGCCAAGCAGGCAGGCCGCCGCCGGGAGGTCGACGTGACCCGGGCTGCGCTGCGGCTGACCGACGAGGCGCTGGCCGAACTGCGCGGACACCTCACCCAGATCGCCGCGCGGTTCGCCGAGCCCGACGCCGAGGGAACCTGGACGCGGCTGGTCCTAGTCCTGGCCGACCTGCAAGACCGCCCCGGCCCGGCAACCTCGCCGGGCAGCCCCGCGTGAGCAACGCAGCGGCGCCTGCGGGCCGGGGTGGCGTCCGAAATCCGGCGTAAATCGGTGGGCGCGGTTCCGGCTTCCTGGCCGGGCCATGCGATGGTACTGACAGTTTCGGGTTGATCATCTGGCTGAGCGCGGTGGTGTCCGGTCTCAGTGGCGGTGGGCGGTGACGATCCAGGCGCGGGAGTCGAACCAGACACCGTTGCCGCTCAGGTGCGCGGCGAGTGCCTCGCGCAGGCGTCCGGCCGCGCGCGCCGCGGCGGCGGGATCCAGCCGCTTCATTACGTTGTTGGTGCACGCGAAGCCGCGGACCCAGTTGAGGGCGGCGGCCACGTCCGGGCCGTAGTAGACCGGCTCGTGGACGTCGGTGAGGGCGACGCCGGCGAACCCTGCCGCCTCCAGGAGCTTCTTCACGGTCGGCGGGTCGGCGAGCGAGAACGGATCCGGTTCCCCGGAAGGGATGGCCACGGGCTCTTCGGCTGCCCCGAGGGATTGGCGGATAGTGACGTCCCACTCGTTGCGCACCTGGGCCTGCCAGACCATCATCACCAGGCGCGCGGCCGGGCGCAGCGCCTGGTGATGATGTTAGCGAACGCGGCACCGGGGTCGTCGAAGAACATCGTGCCGAACCTGCTGATTGCCAGGTCGAAGCGCTCGTGCGGGAAGCGGTGGACCTGTGCATCGGCATGCTCGAAGGTGACGTTGCCAAGCCCCTCGGCCCGGGCGAGCTCGAGGGCGCGCTCGATGACGGTGGCGGAGGTGTCGACCCCCAGCGCACTGCCTGCCTGGGCCGTGCGCGCGGCCTGCCGGGTCGTCTGCCCGGACCCGCAGCCGATGTCGAGGACGTGGTCGTGGAGCTGGATGCTAAAGGCCCGGCGCAGTACCTCGTTGTGCCGCTGCAGTTCGGCGTCGTAGCCGCTGAGGCGGTGCTGGTAGCCGGCGTCCATCGTGGATGGCACCCCGCCGCTCAGGCCCGCCGGGGCCGGTCAGCTCGCGGGAGACCGGCAGGAATCCTGAGCGCATGGGAAGGCATGCCGCGATGCTAGCGGCCGCCGAGCAGTCCTTGCTCAGCGCCGGATGCCTCGATGCGGTCCGCCAGCTCGGGCGGGCGGCTCAGCGCGGGGTGCCCGCAGTCCCCTTACCCCGCCCAGTCGGCGGCAGTGATGCCGTCGGCGTGACCAGGCGGCCACTGGACCAGCTCGATCCGGTTGCCGTCGGGATCAATCACCCATGTCGTCCGGAACTCGTCTGAACCATCCGGTGATACGGGCGCCTCGGCACCGATGCCCCGCGCCGCAAGCTCACTGATTGTTGCATCCAGCGACTCGACCTTGATGACGAAATGGCTGAGGCCCGTGCCGAAGCTGGCCTTACCTGGGGCGGGATCGTGAACGAGTTCGATGGTGACGAACTCGTCCCCCGGCAGCTTGAGCACGGTCAGGTGGCCCAGGGGGGTATCGGGGACGCTGCCGACGATCTCGTAGCCGACGGCGGTATAGAACGCCAGCGCCCGGCCGAGATCGGCGACACGCAGGCCGAAGTGCAACGTCCTCATCGGTTCCCCTCCGTAGGCCGGTAGACGCAGATGGCGGTCCCGCTCGGGAACCTGCGAGCTTCGATCAGGTCGAGCCGTAGCGGCTCGCGGAGCGCACTGAACAGGCCGGTCCCGTGGCCGATCGCTACCGGGTGGATCACCAGCCGATATTCATCGATCAGTCCATCGTGGATCAACGCGTCGACGAAGGTCGCGCCGCCGTGGGCGAGGATCACACCGCCTGGTTCGCGCTTGAGCCGGTCGATGTCCTCGGCCAGGTCTCCGTCGGCGATCCGGCTTTCCGCCCACTCGGCGCGGGTCAGCGTCTTCGAGAAGACCACCTTAGCCTCGGGCTTTCGCCTGAGTGTGGCCTAGCTTGATCGTTTAAACAGAAAAAGTGCCTTTGGCCTGGGAGAATAGGACTTGTCTAAGGACCTGTCCGCCACCAGCCGAAGGCACTTTCCACGTGAAGAACACCGCTGCTCGCCCGAAGATCATTGTGTCCGCTGACGGGACGGGAATCGTGTCCCAGGCGGGCGCGGTGCTGCTGACCGGGACACTGCGGGCCACTGGCCTGGACGCGGGCCTTACTGCCGCGCTGGGACGGTGGCGGCCGGGCCGGGCGGTGCATGACCCGGGGAAGATCATCGCCGACCTGGCGGTGACGCTGGCGCTGGGCGGTGACTGCCTGGCTGATATCGCGATGCTCCGCGCCGAGCCCAGCCTGTTCGGGCCGGTGGCCTCCGACCCGGTGGTCTCCCGGCTCGTGACCAGCCTGGCCACGGAGGCGCCGCGAGCGCTGAAGGCGATCCGCGGGGCGCGGGCCGCTGCCCGGGAACGGGCCTGGGCACTCGCCGGCGACGCCGCACCCGGCGCGGACGGCAAGCTGATCACCGTCGATATCGATGCCACGATCGTGACGTCGTGCTCATCTGCACTTGGCACACGTTCCTGACCGGCAGACCGCCTGCTAGCTGGTCCGTTACCTCGTTCCGGCGTGTCGCGGTCCTCAAGGTCACGCACTTATCTGTAAGGTGACACCTTAATTCACAAGGCCGGAAGAAGGTGCCCCGTGGTGGGAGACGGACTTCGGCTGGTGCCGGGTGGTGTGCCAGGCGTCGCACCCGGCGGGCCTGCCGCTGATCCGGTCACGTTCCAGGATGGCTGCCTGCTGGCGTTCGAGGCGTCGCAGGTTGCCCGCGGGTTCAGCCGGACCTCGATGGACAACAGGGCCGGGGTCCTGGAACGGTTCCTGGCTGCGTGCGGCCGGCCGGTGGGACGTGACCCGTGAAGATGTGGACCGGGTGGTCGCGGGGCTGTGCGCGCAGGGGCTGGGCGCCTCGACCCGGCGGGGTTACGTGCAGGCGTTCAAGGGCTTCCACGCGTTCCTTGTTGCGCGCAAGGCGAGCGAGATCGAGGCGGCGTTCGGGGTCCGGCTGGTCAACCCGGTTGATGAGTTCAACGCGGCCCGGCACGTCGGCTCGGACTCCCCGTCGGTGAACCCGCCGCCGGACCCGCAGCGGATGGAGGAGTTCTTCGATTTCCTCAAGGAGCGGATAGCCGGTGCCCGCAAGTACACCGCGGCGGGACGTGACTACGCGTTGTACCGGACGTTGTATCTGGCCGGGCTGCGCGCGGAGGAGTCCGCCTCGATGGACCGGGCTGACGTGCATTTCGGCCGGGGCCCGTTCGGCAAGCTGCATGTGCGGTTCGGCAAGGGGGCCCTGACGTCAGGCCCGCGGCCGCGGTGGGTGCCGATGCTCGATGGCCTGGACCTGATCTTGCGGTGGTATCTGGAGGAGATCCGTCCCCGGCTCGGTGACGGCCCGGCGCTGTTCTGCGACGAGGGGGGCGGCCGGATGCACCGGGGCACGGTCCGCAACCGGCTGGCCTGCCTGCTCGGCCTGGAACAAGCCGCCTCCGGGACTGGCAACGGCGGCGACCGCGCTCGGGTGAGGTTCAGCCCGCATTCGCTGCGGCATGCTTGCGCCACCCGGAACTATGAGCGTGGCGTGGACCTGGTCGCCATCCAGCAGATGCTCGGGCACTGGCATGTGGGGACCACGATGCGGTATGTCACCCAACTCTCGGGAATTGCATCTGACGGGCGACGTTTGCCCGGTTCCGTGGCTATGCAGGCAGCCTGAATAACTCGATCGGGCGACACGATTACGTTTCGTGGCCGGGGTTGTTGTGCGGGCATCCCGCTGGATGCATGATCCCTCCATCAGGCGGTTGCCGTTTCGGGGGTTCGGGTGGGACGGGGAGATGTGGCGGGCGCTGCGCACCTGGAGCTGGTGTCCGGGGTGGTGCAGCTGCGCCCGGAGGACGCGATGTTCGAGGCGATGCTGCGGGGCTGGAAGGCTCAGCAGGTCGCGCGGGGGCTGCGGGAGGACACGATCACACCGCGGGAGCGGCTGGTGCGCCGTTTCCTGGAGTTCACGAACGAGTACCCGTGGAGCTGGGGG
Source organism: uncultured Actinomycetota bacterium (assembly GCA_963842355.1). Lineage (GTDB taxonomy): Bacteria > Actinomycetota > Actinomycetes > Streptosporangiales > Streptosporangiaceae > JASHPR01. The sequence goes on from CAWJGC010000004.1 coordinate 265,823, forward strand.
CCGTCGCACGTCGATGAGTGGACGCAGGTGCTGACGAGCGAGCGGCGCCTGGCCCCGTCGACGATCCGCGGCTACCAGATGGACCTGCGGCTGTTCAGCGAGTACCTGTGCGACGGGCGCTACGGGTGGGCGGCTGCCTGTGAGAAGGAATTCGGTCACGGGTCTCATCCGGTGCCGGTCTGCCATGAGTGGAACACGATCGCGCACCTTTACGGTTACGAGGGGAACCCGGAAGCGCGGCCGTTCACCAGGGAAGAGCTGCAGCGGTTCCTGGACTACGCCGATGATCAGGTGGACCGCGCCGTGCATGCGAAGCGGAAGGGGGCGCTGGCCGCCTACCGGGACGCGACGTTGTTCAAGGTCATCTACGGGTGGGGCCTGCGCAGGACGGAGACGTCGAAGCTCGACATCACGGACTGGGGCCGGAACGCGTCGGCGCCCGAGTTCGGGAAGTACGGGATGCTGCACGTCCGTTACGGCAAGGCCAAGCGCGGCCAGCCGCCGCGGCGCCGGAACGTCGCGTCGGTGATGGGCTGGGCTGTGGACGCGGTCGCCGACTACGCCGAGAACGTCCGCCCGAGGTTCGGCTTCGATGATCACCCGGCGCTGTGGGTGACCGAACGGGGCGGGAGGGTCAAGCCGGCGGAGATCAACTCCCGCTTCGAGTCCTACCGGGAGGCCCTCCGCCTCCCGGATGCTCTCACGCCTCATTCCCTGAGGCATTCGTATGTCACGCACCTGACCGAGGACGGCGTGGACCGCAGGTTCATCCAGGTCCAGGTCGGCCACGAGTGCGACAGCTCGACGGCCATCTACACGCACGTCAGCGACGATTTCATGAACACGGCGCTGCGCAAGGCCCTCGCGCCGGCGTTCGGGGATCCCGGACGGCGGAAGGAGCAGCGATGACACGGCGGCTCGACTACAAGTGGAACCTGCGCCAGGTGATGGCCGGCCGCGGCATGTTCGCCACCACCGACCTGATCGGCCCGCTGGCCCAGCGGAAGATCCGGCTGTCGTCCAGCCAGGTCTACCGCTTGGTCGCCGAGCGGCCGGAACGGCTGAGCCTGAAGGTCCTGATGGCGCTGCTGGACATCCTGGATTGCACGATAGACGACCTGATCGAGCCGGCAGCCGAGCCCGGCGCGGTTGACCGGAAGAAGAAGGCCGCCGGCGTGGAGGCCGGGATCGGCGAGCTGAGGCCCCGGCGGGCCCGCATCCACGGAACGCGGTGACCGTGGACGCCGCGCATCACGATCGTGCCATGTCGGACCCGGCCGGGCTGATCACCGACCTGGTCACGGTGAAGGAGCACCAGCTCGGCCGTGATCAGGTCCACGCGGTGGTCGCCGCCGTCGCGGGCGGGCGCGCGAAATCACGCCGCCTGGCCCTTGCCCTGGCCGGGCGGCCCGCAGTGCTCGCCGATGGCAGGTCACCGGCACCCCGGGCCGTCGCGAACCTGCTCGTCGCCCTGCATGATGCCGGTGCCCGGGACATCCCGCTGCCGGCCTGCGCCCGGTGCGGCAGGCAGGTCAGGGGATTCCAGCGCCGCGGTCAGGACTGGTACTGCACGCCCTGCACGCGGCGCGACGAGCCGTGCGCCGCATGCGGGAAGGACCGGCCCGTGGCCGCCCGGGACCGGGCAGGCCGGCCGCGGTGCGCGAAGTGCCCGGACGACGACGGGCGTGACCCGGTCACCGTCATCCATGGCATCATCACCGCCCTGGATCCCGGCGCAGGGCGGGAAACAGTCGTCGGCGCCGTCCGCCAGGCTGCTCCCCGGCCCTCATACCAGCAGAAACTGGCATGGGCATTGGAGGAGAATCCGGCGCTGCTGACCGGGGACGGACATCTCGCGCCGCTGCGCGCGATCCCGCGGTTCATCGAGATGCTCCACGGCGCGGGCGTCGCCGGGGTGGTCCGCCCGGCCTGCGGGCGCTGCGGCCGCGTGGTGCGCATCGACAAGCCGCTGGAGGGCGTCCGGGTCTGCCGGACCTGCATCGCGCACTCCCGCACCGAGCCGTGCGCACGCTGCGGAGCCATCGGCGAGCCCGTCACCCGCGACGGGCAGGGCCGGCCGATCTGCGCGAACTGCTTCGTCATCGCCCCGGAGAACCTGGAGACCTGCACCGGCTGCGGCCGGGTCCGCCGGGTCGAGCGGCGAACCGCGGACGGGCCGCTTTGCTCCCGGTGCCCTTCCCTTCCGGTCTTGGCCTGCTCGGCCTGCGGGCAGACGGTGCCCTGCGGGATCTCCCGGGCAACCGGGCTGCCATGGTGCCCGCCCTGCCAGCGCCGGCGGGCCGCGTGCTCAGCCTGCGGACGCCATGAGCCGGTCGCCTCCGGCACGCTGAACCGCCCGCTCTGCGCCGGCTGCACTCCGCCGCCGCCCTGGGCAGGCTGCCCTGTCTGCAGCGACCCGGATCATCCCAGCCCTGGCACGTGCGCCCGCTGCATCGTCAACGCCAGGCTGGACGAGCTGATGGGACCCGACGCCGGCAAGCTGCCGCCCGGCCTGCAGGCGCTGCGCCGCGAGATCGCCGGCGCCGAGCACGCGGTCACCGCGATGCGCTGGGCGGCCAAGCCGTCCATAGCGCCAGTACTGTCCGGCCTCGCCGACGGCAGCATCCCGCTCACTCACCAGGCACTCGACGGGCTGCCCCAGCGCCCGGCCCTCGCCCACCTGCGCCAGACCCTTGTCGCCACCGGCGCACTGCCGTGGCGCGACGAGGAGATGACCCGGCTCGAGGCATTCCTCCACGGCCTGCTGGACTTCCAGGCCGACCCGGAACGGCGCAGGGTCCTGCACCGCTACCTGATCTGGCACCTGGTCAGGCGCATACGCAGCCGCAACAACGGGAAACCCGCCACCCGGCAGCAAGCCCTCCTGACCCGCAGGCTGGCCCGCGGCGCCATCGCGTTCCTGGACTGGCTCGACTCCGCCGGCCTCACAATGGGCACCTGCCAGCAGGCCGACCTCGATCGCTGGCTCGCCAGCGGCCAGGCCGTCTACCGGGAAGAAGCGCCGGCTCATCCGCTGGGCGCACGCCGCCCGCCTCACCTCCTGCTACCTTCCCTCCGCCGCCCGCTGGACCGGTCCCTCCGCCATCCTCGACGGCGAAGACCGGTGGGACATCGCACGCCGTCTCCTGCACGGTGACACGCTCAGGCCCGAAGACCGCCTCGCCGGGCTCCTCGTCCTCCTCTACGCCCAGGGCGTCACGGCGCTCAGCCGCATGACCGCCGGCCAGGTCCAGGCCAGCGGCGACGGCACCGTGCGGCTCCAGCTCGGCCGGGTGCCCGTCCAGTTGCCAGAGCCGGTCGCCTCGATCGCCCTCACCGTCGCGGCCAACCGCAAGGGCCACGCCACCATCGGCGCCGCCAGGCCATCGCCCTGGCTGTTCCCCGGCGGGCAGCCCGGACAGCCGATCAGCGGCGCAAGGCTCACCAAGCGGCTCGACGCGCTCGGGATCAGCCCCCGCCAGGCCCGCAGCACGGCACTGTTCCAGCTCGCCGCCGAGGTTCCCGCCGCCATCCTCGCCCGCACCCTCAGCATCAGCACCAGCGTCGCCGTCACCTGGCAGCGCCTGTCCGCAGGCGACTGGGCCGCCTACGCCGCCGACGTCAGCCGCCGGCCCCCTCAACAGTTCGTTCCGTCACGTCACGAAACGCCAGGCCAGCCGTGACCAGCCCTGCCCGCTCCCATGCCGCCGGACTAGGTATTCAGACAGTTCCAATAACCAACTGTGCCGTTACGTCGGCGACGTTCATCGAGGACGCCTATCGCCGCGCGGTCTCTGGCACGCTGGCGGGCCTGGAAGGAGACGGTGATGGAGATTAGATGGCGGCTGCGGCTGGCCGCGGCGCACCGGGAAGTGTGGACCGGCGCGCAGCTGCGCCGCCTGCTGGCCGAGCGGTCCGGGCTGCAGCTGTCGTCAGCGTCGGTGTCCGCGCTGCTCACAAGGCAGCCGGCGCAGGTGAAGCTGGACACGCTGCTGGCCTTGTGCACCGCTCTGGAGTGCACTCCCAACGACTTGTTCGACGTGGACACCACGCCGGTGGCACCCGCCGTCAGGCCGGCGAGCGCCAGGCCAGAACCGAAAGCCGCCCGGGGTCGTTCCATGCCGCCGCTGTGACCGGATACCGGACCTGCCTCGACTGCCCGGCACCGGTCAAGTTCGGTGACCGGGTCCGCTGCCACGTCTGTCATCGCAGGGTCACCCGCGCCGCGCTGAAACGCCGCTGCCCGGACTGTGACCAGCTTCGGCACCTCGGGGAATCTGGCGTCTGCGTTATCTGCGGACGTGGCACCGTGCCGGGCAGGCCGGCCAAGACGATCGCCTGCGCCCGCTGCGGCGAGCAGCGGCGCAATGCCCGGCAGGGCCTGTGCAACCGGTGCAGCCTCGCCGACCCGGACCGGCCCTTCCGTTACTCCGCCGCGATGGCCGGCCGGCTGCACCCGGTCCCGGCCTGGTGGGACAACCTCACCGCCTTCGCCGTCGCGCGCCACCACCCCAGCGGCGCGATCGTCATCCTGCGTGAGGCCGGACGGCTGGTCGGCGCCGACCCTGATGCCAGCCCGCAGCAGCTCCTGGACCGCTGCGCGCCGGCCACCGGCACAGCCGGGCGGGCCCTGCGCGCATTCTTCACCAGCCGCGGCCTGACACTGCCCGGAGACGACAAACAGCGCCGCGCCGCGGCACGGCGGCGCCGTCATCTCGACGCCGTTCCAGACTGCCTGGCCGCCGCTGTCGCGGCCTTCAACCGCAGCCAGCTCGCAGAACAGGAACGAGCCCGGCGGGGCGGACGGCACCCGCTCAGCGACATCACCCTGGAGACCAGGCGCAGGATCCTCCGGGACCTGGCCGTCCACCTCACTTCCGCCGGGCCGGTGACCGGCTGGTCCCAGGTGACCACCGCCGACCTCGAAGGATTCCTCGGCCACAGCCCCGGCAACCGCCACCAGAGGACCTACGTGCTGCGCGGCTTCTTCGGCTGGGCGAAACACCGCAAGCTCATCCTCGTCGACCCGGCCACGGCGCTCCGGCTGGGCAGCCAGCCGGCCTTCACCGGCACCGTCCTTGACGCCGCCGCCCAGCGGGCGCTGTTCCGGCGATGGACAGGCAGCACCGCTCACCCGCACGAGCGACTCACCGGCCTGCTCGCGTTGCTGCACGCCGCTTCCAACGCCCAGATCCGCGGCCTGACCATCGGCGACGCGAACCATGCGCAGCGGACACTGAGCCTCGCCGGCCGGCCATTCCCGGCGCCCCTGGACCCGGTCAGCTGGGCGGCACTCGGGGACTGCCTGCGCCACCGCGAGGCCCTGCGCACGCTCAACCCGCATGTGATTGTCACCATGGCCACCCGCACCGGCGACAGCCCCGCGCACCAGAGCTACCTCACCAGGGTCCTCCGGCGTGCGGGCACCACCCCGGCCCTCTGCCGCCAGACCCGCGTCTCCCAGCTCGTCACCGACCTGGATCCCAAGCTGGCCGCCACAGCTCTCGGCATGTGCGACGCCGGGCTGGTCCGCTACCTCGCCGGCAACGTCGACAGCGACCGCCTCGAACGCACCCCCGGCATCGGCCGCCAGCCAACCCGTGCGCTGCAGGCGCCGCCTTGCACACCTTGACGCGAACCTGTGCGGGTTAGAGAAAGACCAGGCCACGCCGACTTGGAAGAAAACCTTCGGCTTCCACCCGCTGACGGTGTTCGCCGACCATGGCCCGCAGGGCTCCGGCGAGCCGCTGACCTTCCTGTTGCGGCCCGGGAACGCCGGCTCGAACACCGCCAGTGAGCACATCGACGCCACGCGGCTGGCCCTGGCGCAGCTGCCCCGCGGCCTGCGCCGCCAGGTGCTGATCCGCGCCGATTCCGGCGGCGGCACCCAGGACTTCCTCAACTGGCTGGCCAAGCCAGGGCGCCGCCTGGCTTATTCTGTCGGGTTCCCCATCACCGAGGACATCCAGGACGCCATCCTTGCCATCCCCGCAGAAGCATGGACGCCCGCCTATGACGCTGAGCGCCAGGTCCGGCCCGGCGCCTGGGTCGCCGAGATCACCGGCATGCTGAACCTGTCCGCATGGCCAAAGGGGATGCGGGTCATCGTCCGCAAGGAACGCCCCCACCCCGGCGCGCAACTGCGGTTCACCGACATCGACGGCCACCGGTTCACCTGCCTCGCCACCAGCACGAAAGGCGGCCAGCTCGCTGACCTGGAACTACGCCACAGGCGGCGGGCAAGATGCGAGGACCGCATCCGCTGCGCAAAAGACACCGGCCTGCGCAACCTGCCCTGCACGGCTACGCCCAGAACAAGATCTGGTGCGAGATCGTGGCACTCGCCTGCGAACTCCTCGCCTGGACCCAGATGCTCGCCCTCACCGGGGCCGCCCGCCGGTGGGAACCAAAGCGGCTCCGGCTGCGGATCTTCTCCGTCGCCGGGCGCATCGTCCGCGGCGGGCGGCGCCTGCGGCTCCGCCTCGCCGCTCGATGGCCTTGGGCCCGCGACATCACCGCCGGAATCGCACGGCTCCAGGCCCTCGAACCCGGCTGACCAGCCGAAAACATCCCAGCAACCAGGAAAGGACACCGCGGGCCCGTGGAACCCCGCACACCCGGCGCGACAGCCGGGCGAAACGCTGACCGGCCACCGGAAAACGGGCTCCGGGCCGCAGCCTCAGGTCACCAATCAAGATCACGAAAGATCGAGGTTAGGGATCTCGTTCATCACCTCGGCGTACACGCCAGTCGTGTTCGGCCACAGTGACGCCATCGCCTCATACGTCGCCCGGCCCATGATGTGGGTGCCTGCTCCACGCAGCGATGCGACCTTCCACGCCACGACCTCCTCGTCTTCTGGCGGAAGTCCCCAGTCCTCATAGCCCTTCGCGCCATGCACGAAGCCGTCGAGGGTGACGCCCATTTGCAATACCACCGGCCGCATGCCAGTTCCCTTCGTCATGGATTCCGTTGAGCGATCCCGTCGCCTGCCGAGATACAGACGTCGGCCGCGGCCAAGTCTCATCGTGCTGCTGCGCGGCACGTAGCCGAACAGTCTGGCGGTGAGTCACATCTGGGGTTGCACAGCAAACCCGTCGTGCTGCTCGACGTCGAGGGCTTTTGGAACCCCCTGATCGTCCAGCTGGACCGGATGGTCAGCACCGGGCTGCTCAAGCCAGCCAGCCGGGATCTCATCCAGCAGGCCCGATCCCCCGGCGAAGCCCTCGCCGTTCTCACCGCCGCCGAGCCAGCCCAGCTGGAGAAGTGGATCATTTGCGCAGGAGGAGCGGTAGCCGACTCTGCCGCAGCCAGGGACACGCCAGTACCTCGCTCGTCTGCCCTATGGTGCCACGTGCTCAGCGATGATCCGGGTCACCGTTTCGACGTCGTCGGGCGTGATACACGGGCGGACCCTCCCGCCCACGTCGATCTCAATGCCAGTCTCTTTGTCCGGTCGGCTGCTGTCGAGGTTGTACCAGTGCACGAAGTCCCCCGACCCCCAGACCCGCCACTTTCCACGAATTGGCTTGAGCGGGAAGGCCTTAGCCGAGCGGATCGCTTGGAACGGGATCCGTTTGGCGCCCCACAGGTAGTACCACCGGATGGTTATCCCCTCATCGTCACAGGAGATCCGGCCGTCATTATAGATACTTGCCTTGCTCTTCACGGCGTCATGTCTCACCTTCTAGCAGCCGGTAATTGATCTGCTCGCCTGCGGACGCCCTGTGGTGGCAGATAGAGAATGAGCCACCGCTCCCGCCATCGGTGGAGCCAGCGAGGCCGTCTTGCCGTAGCTGATCGCGAAGCGCTGTGCATTCACGGCCCTCCTCCCATGCCGCGTGCCTGCTGGCGCCTGGAGGTGTTCGACATATGTAGTCTACATGTGTAGGCTGGCTTCTGTGAAGCTCGCCGGCCCGCTGGAGCGTGCTGCAGGTGTTCCTCGCCGATGTGTCGGCGCGCCGATACGGCTATGACCTGATGAAGGCAGCCAGGCTGCCCAGCGGGACGCTGTACCCGATGCTTGCCCGGCTCGAAAGCGAAGGCCTGGTCAACTCCGAGTGGGAGGCGCGGCATGAAGGAGCGAGACACGTGAGCGGGAGCAACCCGTCCGATGCCACCTACGTACTCTCCGACCTCGACGAGATAGGGGTTCTCACGCTCACCCTGAATCGGCCGGAGGTCTCGAACGCGTGGATACCGCTGATGCAGACGGCGCTCTTCGACGCAATGGACGCGGCGACCGAGGATCCCCACGTGCGCGTGATGGTGCTCACCGGAGCCGGACGAGGCTTCTGCCCCGGTGCCGACATGCATTACCTCTCCAGCCTGGCCGAAGGCTCGCTAAACCCCTCCGGCACCGTTGCCGACACCCGACCGATCACGTACGCGTTGAGCGTCCCGAAGCCGATCGTCTGCGCCATCAACGGCGCCTGCGCAGGCATCGGACTTGCCGTAGCAATGAGCTGCGACATCCGATTCGCCGCGGCAGAGGCTAAGCTCACCACCGCATTCGCAAAGCTCGGCCTCGTCGCCGAACACGGATTGTCATGGACGTTGCCACAGGCCTGTGGATACGCGACGGCAAGGGAGCTCTTGCTCACCGGGCGCCGGTTCACCGGCGAGGAGGCAGCCGCCCTCGGTGTCGTGCACGGCGCGCTGCCGCTCGACGAGCTTCTGCACCACACCCGAACCTTCGCCCGCCAGCTCGCCACGCAATCGTCCCCGGTATCGTTCGCGACGATGAAATGGCAACTGGCGCGTACACCGTTCCAAACCGCCGACGATGCCCTGCGAGACGCGAACCGTCTCATGCGGCAGACCACACAGGGTCCCGACTTCGCCGAAGGCGTCAAGGCGTTCACAGGCCGTCGAGATCCGTCGTTCGCGCCACTCGGCCACGGAACCATCGTCGAATATCCGGCTGGCTAAGCACCCTCTGCTATCGGCCTGGGCTCCGTTCAAGGGTTCGGTTCCTGAGCTATATCGGGACCGGAAGCGTCTCTCCGGGCAGAATCAACGAGACTCGCAGGTTGAAATCGGGCCGCGGATAGGCGCTGGCCTGCGAGGTCGGGTCGCCATCCGGCATCGCCTGCTATCTGATCTTCGACCGCCGGAGGCGCTTCCTCCGGTGCCAGACGTGCACCGCCAGGTAGACGACCAGGATGAGCCCGGAGTCGAGGTGCCACCTGTCGAAGGGCCGGGGGAGCGGCAGCTGTATCGGCACGCCGCGGCTCCAGTCCAGGAGGCCTGACACGAGCACGTTCAGGGTGATGAAGATGAGCAGGAGGTCTGAAACGGTGAGGCGGATCCTCCGTCCGACGATCGTCCGGGCCCGGACGACCTGGGTGGCCATGCGGGCGAGGGTCCGGCGGCGCTGGGCCAGGTGCACGACCACCAGCCCGACGAAGACAAGGCCGACGTCGGTGTGGATGGCGATCCGCACGTGCAGAAGGTCCAGTGGGCCGAGTGCGGCCGCGGCCGAGCACAGCAGACCGAGATGGACCGCCCAGCGGGAGAGGGAGCGGCGCGCGGTCCGGCGGTCAGCCGGCCGCTCGAGCAACGCCCCGCCTTGCGGCTCGAGCGGTGCGTCAAGCATCCGGCACCCGCCGGCGTCCGCGAGTGAGGTCAGCTGGGGGAGTCACGCCGCGCGGTGACGCATGAACCGCGCGGTCGCCGCGAGCAGGAGCACGGCGACCACGAGCAGCCATCCTCCCTCGATGAGCTGGAACGGCCAGAACCGCGGGCTCACATTCAGCGGCCGGACCTCGCCGGGGCTGTCCTCGAACTCCTCGCTAAGCCGCAACCCGTACTGGGTCCCTCGCTCAGCAGCGCGAGCAACACATGCCATATGCTCATGAGCTGCCATACCAGATCTCATGCCGAGTACTATACTGAGTATTGCTTCTGGCGGCAATTGATCGCCAGCACCTCGTCCAGGCGCACGTCTTCCTCGGGGGTTTCCGTCTCGCCGTCTTCCATCTGGAACGGGTACAAGTAGCGCTCGGTCTCCGGGCCGGAACGACCCGGCCCGGAGCCGAACTGATGCAGGTGACTGTCGGCCCAGCCGCACGCCACCTCGATGACCTCGTGGACCTGGTCGAGACACAGGTCCGACGCCAGCATGAGCCGACGCCCCAGCGGCGGCCTCGTCCCTGTTGAGATCGATCCGGACGCGGTACGTGACGACCTCGAGCGTGGCGGGGGTAGAGGGACCGCGGCGGACCTGGGCGCCCGGCTGATCCTTGGACAGGTCCGCGATGGGCGGCGGATATGTCCGCGATGGACGGCGAGCCGCGTCCTTTCTGTCGGTGGCGTGCAGCAGGATGTAACGGTGGTAGTCGGAGCCCCTCAGCCGGTGCATGGCCAAGCCGAACCACAACCGTTCACGCACCTGGGCGTCCCGAACGCTGACCTTTACCGGAGCTTGTTGCGTACCTTCGCGCGGGCGAAGGAGCGCTTCATTGTGCATCTGCGACCGGAGGACGTTGCTGCTGAACTGCGAGTCGATGCCGACGAGCAGCTCACCCAGGCCCTGGAACAGCTCGTGGCATGGGGGAACCTACGCGCGGATGTCGACACCAGCCGAGTGACCACGGTGGAGGACTTCCACCGCAAGCGATGCCTTTACCAGCTCACCGGCGCCGGGCAGGCAGCCGAGCAGGCCATCGCCTTCTACGAGGAAGCCATCGGTCGGCGCGGCCAGCTCCAGTCAGTCGCTCTGGCCGACATCGCCGACCGGCTGCGGTCGCTGCGAGTCCTCGCCGCGCACCATGACCCCGATCCGGCCAAGGTCCACCTGCTGCTGCTGTCCGTGGCGGAGCGGTTCTCCTCCCTGGCCGACAACGCGCAGGCGTTCATGTCCGCGTTGCGGCGCGCGATCGACTTCTCCGACGGGGACGTCGACGGCTTCCTCGCCTACAAAGAACGCCTGATCGACTACATCAACAGGTTCATCGCGGACCTGGCTAACTCCGGCGCCCGGATCGCGGTGCTGCTGGGGGACCTGGAAGCCGCCGGCCACGACCGGTTGCTTGAGCTCGCCGCGCGACGAGAGGCGGCCGACGCGGTTCCCGAGGGTGAGGACGCCGCCGAATCCCTGTCCAGGGCGGAGAAACAGGCGCTGGATGCGTGGCGGAACCGGTGGCGCGGGCTGGACGACTGGTTCACGTCGCAGGACGCGGCGCACCCGTCGCAGGCGCGGCTGCTACGGCAGGCTGCCGTGACCGCCATTAAACAACTTATCGATGCGGTGGGTCTGCTGAACGAGCGGCGCTCGGGGCGGTCCGACCGCACGGCGGACTTCCGGGCGCTCGCCCGGTGGTTCGCCGAGGCACCGGACGACGATGCCGCCCACCGCCTGTGGCGGGCGGCGTTCGGCCTGTGCCCCGCACGGCACCTGTCCGTTACCGGCGAGACCGCCGACGCCTGGCACGATCTCCCGATCGGGACGGCGTGGCGAGACGCACCGCCGATCCGCATTTCCCCGCAGCTCAGGAAGACCGGGGCCTACGAGCGGCGCGGCAAGCCTAACCAGGTGCGGGACAGGTCAGCGGAGCGGGAGTTCCTGCGCAGGCGGGCAGAACGCGAGGCAGCCGAGACCGCCGCGGCCCGGCGGCATCTGGCCACCGCCGGGCCGACACTGCTGTCCGACCTCGGCGTGCTGGACCCCCGGGCGTTCCGGCTATTCCTGGCGCTGCTCGGCGACGCGCTGGCGGCCCGCGTGCCAGGCGACACCGAGGTGAAGACCGTGACCAGCGACGGCACGCTGGAGGTCCGGCTCTCGCTGGTCCCGGACGGCGGAACGGCGACGATCCGCACCGCCGATGGCACGCTCACCGGCCCGGAGCACGTCATCGAGATCACGGACCTTGCCCCATGAGGGCGCCATGATCCCGGCCGAGGAGCAGGCCCAGCGCCGGGCTGCGCTCCGCGCCCTGTTGGCCAAGCCGTTGCTGGTCGCGGACACGGACGGTGAGGCGCTGGTCCTGATCCGGCGGCACCTGACCGAGCTGCGCGAGTGGCTGAACCGCGAGACCGGATGGCGTCTCGTCGCGGACTCGGAGACGGCCCGGCTGTTCAAGACCGCCACGGTGCTGTCAGACGCGTCTCACCCCGCACGCGGGCACAACAAGGAGCGGTTCGGCCGGCGCCGGTACGTCACCTTGTGCCTGGCCCTGTCGGCACTCGCCCGTGCCGACGCGCAGACCACGCTCGGCAGCCTCGCTGACGACGTGCTGACGGCTGCCGCCGAGCCGGAGCTGGCCGCCGCGGGGTTCACGCTGACCCTGGACAGCCGGGCAGACCGGTCCGACTTGGTCGCGGTGGTCCGCCTGCTGCTCGGCTGGGGGGTCCTGAGCCGGGTCGCCGGGGACGAGGATGCGTACCTGTCCGCCGGGACCGATGTGCTTTACGACGTGCGCAGGCCGGTGCTGGGCGTGCTGCTGTCCGGCACCCGGGGACCGTCCACCGTGATGGCCGGGACGTTTTCCGCGCGGCTCACCGAGCTGACCACGGAACCCGTCGTCGAGAGCGATGACCTGCGCAATCAGGCCCTGCGCAGGCGGCTCACCCGGCGGCTGCTCGAAGACCCGGTCGTGTACTACGACGAGCTCGACGACGACGAACGCGCCTACCTGCTGTCCCAGCGGCATGCGATCACCCGGCGGATAGAGGAGGCCAGCGGGCTGATCCCTGAGATGCGCGCCGAAGGGATCGCCATGGTCGACCCGGACGACGAGCTGACCGACGTCCGGATGCCCGAGCAGCGCACCGACGGGCACGTCACGCTGCTGGTCGCGGAGTACCTCGCTCGCCGGGAGCAGGCCACGCTCGACGGGCTGCACGCCTTCGTCCGGCAGGCCGCCGCCGAGCACGCCGGCTACTGGCGCAAGGGCGTGACGGAGCCGGGCGCGGAAACGGAGCTGCTGGCCACCGCGCTGGAGAAGCTGTCCGCGCTCCGCCTGGTCCAGGTGGAGGGGCATGTGGTCCGCAGCCGGCCGGCGATCGCCCGTTTCGCCCTCGACGAGCCCACCATCCGGGAAACGAGAAAGGCGACAGCCGATGCTGCCAGTGCCCTCTTCTGAGCGGTGGAAGCCGCTGCGGGCCGGTCTGGTCGACATGTTCTACTACGACGCCGAGGAGTTCTGGTTCCACGACGGTCGGCTGCTGCTGCGTGGCAACAACGGAACCGGCAAGTCCAAGGTGCTCGCGCTGACGCTGCCGTTCCTGCTGGATGGCGAGCTCGCCCCGCACCGGGTGGAGCCGGACGGCGACCGGCAGAAGAAGATGGAGTGGAATCTGCTGCTGGGTGGCAGGCACCCCCATCCTGAACGCCTGGGGTACGCGTGGCTCGAGTTCGGACGCCGGGCCGCCGACGGGACCACCAAGTTCCGCACGATCGGCTGCGGCCTGAAAGCCGTCGCTGGCCGGGGCATCGCACGCCACTGGTTTTTCGTCACGACGCAGCGCGTGGGCGAGCAGCTCCATCTGCTGCCCGCCAGCCGGGTGCCGCTCACCAGGGAAAAGCTGCGCGAGGAGATCGACGGACACGGGCTCGTATACGACCGGGCCGCCGACTACCGGCGGGCGGTGGATGAGGCCCTGTTCGGGCTCGGCGAGCACCGCTATGCGACGCTGGTCAACCTGCTGATCCAGCTCCGGCAGCCACAGCTGTCCAAGAAGCCCGACGAGAGGCTGCTGTCCCGCGCGCTCACCGAGGCACTGCCGCCACTCAGCCCGGGCCTGGTGACAACGGTGGCCGAGGCGTTCCGCGGCCTGGACGAGGAACGCGACGCACTGCGGGCGCTGGCGGAGGCGCGCGGCGCCGCGACCGAGTTCCTGCGCCACTACCGCAAGTACGCGCAGGTCGCCGCCAAGCGCAAGGCGACCGGGCCACGTCAGGCGCAGAGCAGATACGAGCAGCTCGGCCGGGACCTGACCGCGGCGGAGGAGAGGTACGCGGCGGCGGACGCGAAGCTGCAGGCGGCGCAAAGCCGGCTCGAGGAACTCGAGCGGGAGCGGACCAGGCTGGAGGCGCGGCGCGAGGCGCTGCAACAGGACCCTGCGATGCGCGACGCCGGGGAGCTGGACCGCCGCCGCGAGAGCGCGAGACAGCAGGCCGAGGCGGCCAGGGAACGCGAGGAGGCCAGGGGCCGGCTGACCGCCGAACTGACCCGTCGCTCGGCCAAGGCCGACGAGGCCGGACGGCACGCTTCGGCCGCGGAGCGCGGACTGCACGCCGCGCAGGACACCGCTGGCGCCGCGGCCGCGGCGGCGCGATGCGCGCCGGGTCACCGCGCAGCGACAGAGGGCTGGCGCGAGGACCTGCCGCGGGCCAGGCGCGCCGCGCAGGAGGTCGCCGACCGGCAGGCCGGGGCGATCGGGCAGCTGGACCGACTGCTGGCAGACGTCGTCGCCCGCAGCTCGGCGTTCGAGGCGGCCCGCGCCGAGGTGGACCGGCTCACCGGGGAAATCGATGTGGCCACCGACCGGGTCGCCGCGGCGGAGCAGGCCGCGGTCGCGCGGGCCGCGGAGCTGACCGCCGCCTACCGCGCCTATCAGGCCGGGCTCGTCGAACTGCGGGTCGATGACCCGGACGAGCTGATCGAGCGGCTTGAGGAATGGGCGGCGGCCGCTGAAGGGGAGAACCCGGCCCGGCGGATGATCGACGACGCGGCCCGGTGCGCGGTCGACGCCCTGGGCCGCCAGGACGCGCAGCTCACGGCCAGCCGGGACGCCTTCACGACGAAGGCGGCCGAGCTGACGGCAGAGATCGCGCGCCTGGAGGCCGGTGGCCACGACGCCCCGCCAGCCCCGCACACCAGGGATCCGCTGGTCCGCGACACCCGGCCGGGTGCGCCGCTGTGGAAGGTGACCGACTTCGCACCCGGTGTGGCCGAACAAGACCGGGCGCGGCTGGAGGCCGCGCTGGAGGCGGCAGGGATCCTCGACGCATGGCTCACTCCCGACGGTGACCTCATCGCGGGCGACGTCGTCCTGGTCAGCGGGCGTCACCCGGTCACCGGGCCGTCCTGCGAAACGGTGCTGGTCCCGGCGGTCAACACCGGCGACCCGCGGGCCGCCGCCCTGCCGGAGGCCGCCGTGCGGGCCGCGCTGTCCGCGATCGGCCTGGGCCGGGACGCAGGAACCACATGGGTGACCACCGACGGGCGCTGGGCGAACGGCGTGCTGGCCGGAAGCTGGCACAAGGACGCCGCAGGCTACATCGGGGAGGGCGCGCGACAGACGGCACGTCGCGACCGGATCGCCCGGCTGACCGCCGAGCTGGCCGAGGCGAAAGACGCGATCGCCGCGCTCGACGGTGCCCTCGGCGAGCTGGGCAGGCGCCGGGAGCGGCTGGCCGCCGAGCACCGTGCGGCGCCGCCCGATGCGGCGGTGCGCGAGGCGCACACCAGGGCCGCGGAGCAGCGCAAGCGCCGCCAGGAGCTGCGGGACTCCCGCACCGAGGCGGAACAGGTGCGCGCCGCACGCCAGGAGGCGACGGAGACCGCCCGGATCGCGGCGGACGAGTTCGCCGCCGATACCGCGCTGCCCGCGGACCCGGAGGAGCTGGCTGCCGTCAGGGAGGGACTGGGCGACTACCGGGTGGCGCTGGCCGGGCTGTGGCCGGCCGCGGAGGCGTTCGAGACCGCACGCCAGCGCGCGGCCGAAGCCGCAGAGGAGCTCGCCGAGACAGAGCAACGCCTCACCGAGGCCGCCGAGCGGGCAGCGGCGGCCGGGGAGAGAGCGGCCGCCGCCAAGGCGTTCTATGAGGCTCTGCTAGAGACCGCCGGTGCTGCCGTCGAGGAGCTGAACCGGAAGCTGGACGAGCTCCGCAGGCACACCGAACGCCGCAACGCCGACGAGAGGGCAGCCCGCAAGCTCGAGCAGCAGGCGATCAGCGACCGCGGTAACGCCGAGGGGACACGGGACACGCTGCGCACCGAGATCGAGGAGGCGACCCGGGTGCGCCACGCGGCCGTCGCCGAGTTCCAGTCCTTCGCCGCGACCGGGGTGCTGCGGATCGCCCTGCCGGAGCTGGAAGTTCCCGACCCGGCCGAGCCGTGGCCGCCGACTCCCGCCGTGATCCTGGCCCGGGCGGTCAACGCGGCGCTGGAGGAGACCGACGACGCGGACGCCCCCTGGGACCGGGTACAGCGCAGGGTCACCGAGGAACACAAGCTGCTGGCGGACGCGATGGCCCGGCACGGCCATTCGGCGGGTCTGACGGTGCGCGACGGGATCATGGTGGTGGACGTCGTCTTCCAGGGCCGCAGCCACGACATACCGGGCCTCGCCGAAGCGCTCCGAGAGGAGGTCGAGCAGCGGGCGCGGCTGCTGTCCGCCAGGGAACGGGAGATCCTCGAGAACCACCTGCTCAACGAGGTGGCAGGCACGCTGCACGAGCTGATCACCTCGGCCGAGGCCGAGGTCAGGGCCATGAACGACGAGCTCGAATCCCGGCCGACGTCGACTGGCATGAAGCTGCGGCTGATCTGGCAGCAGGCGCGGGAGGCGCCGGACGGCCTGGACCAGGTCCGGCACAAGCTCCGGCAGACGATCGACGCCTGGTCTGCCGATGACCGGGCCACCGTCGGGTCGTTCCTTCAGCAGCGCATCGCCGCCGAGCACGCCAGCAATCCCGCGGCCGGGTGGGCGGAGGCGCTGACCGCCGCGCTGGATTACCGCAGGTGGCATGAGTTCGTGATCCAGCGGTATCAGGACGGGCAGTGGCGGCCCGCCACCGGTCCGGCGTCGGGCGGCGAGCGGGCCCTGGTGGCCTCCGTTCCGCTGTTCGCCGCGACGTCGGCGTACTACAAGTCTGCGGGCAACCCTCATGCGCCGCGGCTGATCGCGCTGGATGAGGCCTTCGCGGGAGTCGATGACGACTCACGCGCCAAGTGCCTGGGGCTGCTCGCCACGTTCGACATGGACGTGGTCATGACCAGCGAGCGCGAGTGGGGGTGCTACCCGCAGGTACCCGGGCTGGCCATCTGCCAGCTTGCCCGCCAGGACGGTGTCGACGCGGTCCTGGTCACGCCGTGGCGGTGGGACGGGCGGGAACGCCGGCCGATTGGGAGCGCGGCGGTGTGACCGGCGCTGCTGTGACCGACACCGACGACAGGCTGCGCCGTCTGCTCGGCAGCGAGCCGGTCGCGTGGCTGGTGCAGCGGGCACGGGACAGGCTTGAGGCTGGGCGTCCGCTGACCGGGACGGTCACCTTGTCTGCCGCCACGCTGGAGCAAAGGCGCGCGGTTGAGCGGCTGACCGGACGAGCAGCCAGTTCCGGCACGTCGCTATCGGTGTCGCTGACCGAAGTCGACCGGATCCTGCGCGCCAGCGGCACCGCGCCGGGCGGGCTGGCCGAGGCGGTAACGCGCCTGACCGGTCCGCTCCGGGATCGCAACCGCGAGCGGGCAGACCTGGCGGCTGCCTGGACCGCCGCGTTCGCGTCATTGGACACTGCCGTCAACCGCCGTGACGAGCTGTCACCGTGGCGGGAGTGGCTCGACACCACCGGCGTGGTGCGTCGTCTCGCTCCCGAACCCGACCAGGCGCGGCTGCTCCTCGCGCAGGTGGCGACCGTGCTGCTGCGGCTGCCCTCGGGCGGCATCCCCATCGGCCGGCTCGCCTCCGAATGCTGCGGTGACGCGCACGCCCTGGACGACGGACGCCCGGTCGGCACGCTCGTGCTGTCGGCGGTCCGCGCGCTGGCCGGCCTGGCGTTCGCGGCGGAGGGATCCGCCGATTCCCGCCGGGCGGCGTGGGCCGCCGTCGGAGTCCACCTCGACGAGCTGTCGTCGCTGGTGCTCTGCATCGGCCTGCCCGGCGACACGCGTACGGGTGTGGGCCGGGTCTTGGCGTCATGCCGCGAGGCGGGACAGCCAACGGTGCTCACGCTCCGCCAGCTCCGCTGTCACGACGAGCCGTTGCGCGCCGCTCGGGTGCGGATGTGCGAGAACCCGGTGGTGGTCGCGGCTGCTGCCGACGATCTGGGCGCCCGATGTCAGCCGCTGGTCTGCGTCGGCGGCCAGCCTTCCGCTGCCGTGTGGCGGCTGCTAGAGCTGCTCGCGGCCGGTGGAGCTCAGTTCGACTACCACGGTGACTTCGACTGGGGTGGCGTCCGGATTGCCCGTACCGTGCTGCAGCGGGTGAACTGGCGGCCGTGGCGGTACGACCACCGGGCCTACCAGGCCGCAGTGTCGGCGGCACATCCGCTGACGCCGCTCGCCGGCGAGCCCGCGACGACGCCATGGGATCCGGAACTCGCCTCCGCCATGAGACATCGCAATGTCCGCATCGAGGAAGAACTCACGCTCGATCTCTTGCTCCAGGACCTCCGACCGGCAAGTGCCTAGGTCATGACGCGAGGAACCTGGTGATCAGGGGCGTGAGCAGGCTCGGGCGGGTCACGAGCTCGACGTGGCCGCCGTGGTAGACGTGCAGCGTCGCGTGCGGGATGGCCGCGGCTAGGATGCGGCCGTTGGCCACCGGGATGATCGGGTCCTGGTCGCCGGTGAGCACCAGGGTGGGCTGGCGGATGAGCGGCAGCAGCGGCAGCGTGGTGAATCCCAGCGCGGCGGTGTTCTGGTACAGGTAACCGATGCTGAGCGGGCTGATCCGCGCCTTGCGCAGGGCGCTGGTCAGCGCGTCCGGGTCGGTTTTCGCGCTTCCTCCCCACAGGTCGCCATAGCGGCGCAGGATGAGGTTCTTCACCAGCGGCAGCGGGTTGGGCGGCACCATCGTCTGCGGCCCGGTTGAGGTCGCCACCAGGATCAGCCGCCGGCACCGGCGCGGGTTGCACAGCGCGAACTGCTGGGCCAGCCCGCCTCCCCAGGAGATACCCAGGACGTCGGCCTGCTGGTGGCCGAGGTTCTGCAGCATCTCGCGCAGGAGCAGGGCCAGGGTGGTGAAACGGTACGGCAGGCTGGGTAGCTGAGAGCCGCCGACGCCGGGGGCATCGAAGCGGATCACCTCGATGGCCGGGTCGAGTGCATCCACGAACGGCCGCAGGGCTTCCAGTCGCATGCCGATGCCGTTGCACAGCAGGAGCGGAGGCCTTGTCCCGGTGCCCGGCCGGATCGCGACGCGCAGCGGCGTCCCGCCCACCTGCATGATCTCTTCGCGCACGTAGTCATCCGTGACAGGCATGCCCGTTCCTCCTGGGACACGCCGTGCCTGCCGGCGTCTGTGACGGCAGTCACACGGCTATGGGGATAGTAACGACGCTTGAGATAGTACGCAATAGGGCAAGTCCGCTTAGCAGGACTGGCAGCCAGGAGATCGCCGTGATCGCGGATTAAGGATCCGCACCGTCCTGGGGAGGTTGGACAGTTGCGGCCTGGCACGAACGGTTACCGGGACGGAGCGTTCAAGTCGGCCGCCTTTGTGCCAGCCTCGGTCAAGGCCGCCGCCATCATGTCGGCCGCCCGTCCGGCAGCGGTGAGAGCATCGGATACCTCGACGAGCACGAGGTCGAGATGATGCGCCGGACCCTGCGCGATCCACCCGTCCTCGCGCTGCGCCACCAGGCACCGGGCGAGCTGTTCGCACAGCTGTGGCAGTTGCTGGCCCATCAGCGCGAGGCCGCCGACAACGCCGCGTACCTCGTCAGGGTCCGTCAGTTCCCTGGTGTCTGATGTCAGCTGGTTCAGCGCGCGAACGGCCTCGACAGCCTGGGCGACTACCTCGCGGGTCGTCATCGTGGCGGCCAGGTCGTTCACGAAGCTCGCCGCCGGCTCCCGCCCGGAGCGGGCGAGCGCGGCATGTTCGGCGTCCTCGCCGGAGCCGTAGGGCTGAACCTTCCTGGGCATCATTCTCCAGAGATCAGTGACGAAAACAGCTGCGCGGCGCCATCGGACCCGGTCGGCCCGGACCATATGTCATGCGCCGGCTTGCAAGTTTACCTGCGGAAACGTGACTGGCTGGCGTGCGCGCCTCTGTCGGGCTCGAGCGCCTAGATCCGCTCCAGCGCCGCTCCGTCGAACAGCGGCTCGATCCCGTGCCGCTTGACGTCGGCGGCCATCTCCTCCTCTGCCGGCGCCGGCCGCCGGCGAGGGCGGCCTCGAGGACCGGCCTGAGGAGGCGGGCGTCGCTGGAGGAGTTGAGGAACAGGCCCGGGCGGCCAAGCACGTAACGCACGGCGCGAACGAGCGCGCCGGCATCGGCCACGGGCTCATACCAGCTGAACTGCGGCCCCGCTCCTTCCGGCCAGCGCCGGCGCGCGACCGACTTGATCGTCTGCACCGCCACGCCGCGCTGCTCGCACACCCCCAGCAGCGCTTCCACCTCAGCCCGGTACCGGTCATCAGACATGACGGCGTAGTTGTACGGCAGCAGCACCGAGCTGAAGTCGAACCGCTCGAGGCTCCGCAGGTGCATGCCCGCGATCCGCAGCCCGTGCCCGGTCACGCCGATGAACCTGGCCAGCCCCTCGTCCCGGGCCCGGGACAGGGCCTCGACCGCGCCGCCCGGGCCGTGTGCGACCTCCCATTCGTCTGGCTCGACCAGGTTGTGGAGCTGGATGAGGTCCACGCAGTCGACGCCCAGGCGGGTCAACGAAAGTTCCAGGCCGGCGCGCGCGCCGTCGCCCGAGCGCTCTCCCGTCTTGGTGGCCAGGAAGAACCGTTCCCGGTGCTCTGCCATCCACGGCGCGATCCGAAGTTCCGAGTCGCCGTAGGACGCCGCCGTGTCGATGTGGTTAACGCCGAACTCCAGCAGCGCCGCAAGGACCTGGTCGGCGCGCTCCTGCCGCATCGACCCCAGCGCCGCCGCGCCGAAGATGACACGGCTACTCGCACGCCCGGTCCGGCCGAATGCCGCGCGATCAATCATGGTCGGAGACTACCCACTGCCCTCGGGAAGCGGACAGCCTCATCGCTCGCGGCGCGCGGCGGCTCTCAGGTCGTTCGCTTACTTCCCTGCCCGTACCGCCGCGGTCAAGCCAGCTCAGTCCCGCGGGCAGCGCGCCCGCAGCCAGCCGCCGATGCGCTCGATCGCCTGGTCAGACTCGGGCAGCAGGCCGGCGAACGCGTGCCCAGACGGCGCCGGGCATGGTGAACCGCCTATGGGCTGCCGGGCTGCGGCGGCACCGCCAGTGGCTTCGCGGGTCCGCATTCTTGGTCTCTGCCGTCACGTCCGCGCGCCGCTCGACCGGGACAAAACCCGGCGCGACCGTGTTGACCGTGATGCACGCGTAACAACTGCCCAGATGGCAGCTAGCGCCTTCCCGGGGTCACCGGCGGCCGGGTGCCTAAGCTGTTCTGTCGTGGCGGAGAGCTTTGATCCGGTGGCGTATAACCGCACCGCCTGGGATCGCGAAGTGGACAAAGACAACGAGTGGACCCGGCCGGCCGGGCCGGAGGTCATCGCCCGGGCGCGTGCCGGGGACTGGTCGGTCGTCTTGATTGGCTACCAGCCCGTGCCGCGTGACTGGTTCCCGGCCGAGCTGGCGGGAGCCGTGGTGCTGTGCCTGGCGTCCGGCGGCGGGCAGCAGGGCCCGGTGCTGGCAGCAGCGGGTGCGGCCGTGACGGTGTTCGACAACTCGCCTCGGCAGCTGAGCCGCGACGAGCAGGTGGCAGCCCGGGAGGGGCTGGCCATACGCACCGTGCTCGGCGACATGCGCGACCTGAGCGTGTTTGCCGATGCCAGCTTCGACGTGGTCTTCAACCCCGTGTCGAACGTGTTCTGCCCCGAGCTGGCGCCGGTGTGGCGGGAGTCGTTTCGCGTGCTGCGCCCGGGCGGCGTGCTGCTGGCCGGGTTCATGAACCCCGACATCTTCATCTTCGACGTCGCGGCGCTGGATGACCGGGGCGAGCTGGTGGTGCGCCACCGGCTCCCGTTCAGCACCCTCGAACTGCCCGCCGCCGAGCGGCGGCGCTGCTATGGAACCGGCCCGATCGAGTACAGCCACTCGCTCACGGAGCAGATCGGTGGCCAGCTGGCCGTCGGCTTTACCTTGACCCATCTGACCGACGCCCCGCACCACGCGGACGCCACGGCGCGGTACATGCCTGGCTACTTCGCCACCCGCGCCATCAAGCCGGAGCCAACAGCGCACGCAGGCTAACTGCCCTGGACCGCCTACGGGGTGTCTTCACGGCGGTGGCCTCGAGCTAGCTCGCTGAGGTGCTCGGCGCTGAGGGGTCCAGGCCCTGCTTTGGCTACCCGGCTATCCCTTCAGGCCGGAGACCGGTGCCTTGCGCACGTCACCATGCGGTCGGCGCTGGAAGTGAGGATGACGATGGGCGGGGCTTCCACGGCTCCTGACCTGGCCAATCCGCTACGTCCAGGGCAAGGCTGACCCTGTCTCGAGCAGGGTCTTCAGGCTGGCCAGGACGGCGGGCCACCCGTTCGAGATTCCCTGCAGGACGTCGCTGCCAGGCTCGAAGCCCTCGTGGGCGACCGTGAGCTTGACCACACCCTGCCCTGCGTCCTCGATGTCGAAGGTCACCTTGGAGCGGGGCTCAGCGCGCCAGGCGTGAGCGGTGGCTTCGTCCATGCCGACACTGGCGGCCCACTCGGGCGTGATGGTGTGCCAGGTGTAGGCCAGCCGGCGACAGGGGTCGGACTCGAGGATCACCTGTTCGGGGTCACTCACGACGAGCCCCACTTCCTCGTGCGCCAAGTCGTAGGTCGATCCCTGCTTCCAGTCAGAGCGGAAGGTCTTCGCACCAGCCTTGTGGTGCCGCCAGTAGCGTTCCGTGACGGCGGGGTCGGTGAGGCCCTGCCAGACCCGTTCGGGCGTGGCGTGGATGTAGGTCGTGTAGGTAAAGCTCGTCATCTGGTCGTTGCGTGCAGTCATTGCCTTGCCTCCGGTCGTCGAGTTGCCGGTTCGAAGTGGTGCCAGCCCTTGCGGGAAGCCCCGAGACCCGCAGGCGGCCCTGGGTACCAGCGGGTGAGGCACCAGTGCACAGGACGTCCTGCATGTCTTCCCTTTCTCAATGTGCAACCGATGGTAGCAAGTGGAACTCAGATGTGCAACAACAAGTTGCGCATCCGCGGACGGTGCACCGTGCACCAACTGCAAGCATCGGTTGCACGTCTGTGCATGATGTGCTACCGTAGGTTGCAGATTGAAGTCGGGTGGCGATAGTGCTTGATCAGGCTGCGCCGCTTCTGCGGTTTGGAGGACATCATGGCGAACCCGGGTCCGAGCGGGACCGACTACAACACCAAGATCATTGAGGAGTTCCGGGCGAACGGGGGACGCGTCGGCGGGCCATGGGCCGGCATCACGCTGATCCTCATCCACCACACCGGCGCAAGATCCGGGGTCGATCGCGTCTCGCCGCTGGCCTACTCCCTTCAGGGAAACGGCCGCTTCGCGATCTGGGCCGCCAATGGAGGATCGCCTACATCCCCAAACTGGTACTACAACCTCAAAGCCCACCCGAGGATCAGGGCCGAGGTGGGCACCCAGACGATCACGGTAATAGCGGACGAACTCGACGACACCGCCCGCGCCGAGCTGTGGCCGAAGCTGGTCGCGCAGTATCCCCAACTCGACGAGGCCCAGGCCAAGACCACGCGACAGATTCCGGTGTTCATGCTGACCCGGCAGGACTGACCGGGGCTGCGCGCCTGCGCTGGCGGAATACCAGCGTCGTGCCGGGGCAGGCTGTATCAGTGCCTTCGTATTCGGTGAACCCAGACGGCGTGGCGTGGGCGCGGCATCTCATCGACGCCGGCCAGTACGTGCCCGACAGCGACTGGGGCAAAGCCCAGCCCCGCGCCAGCCAGCAGAATGCCTTCCTGAAGTCGCACTCGTGGCCGGAGTATGCCCGGTGGCACCTCGGGCTCACCGACGGCGCACGCGATGAGACCAAGGCCAGGTACGCGTTCGTCTACGGCGACTTTCGTCGTCTGCACCGCATGGGCATCATCGCCTGCTGGTACCGGGCCGCCGAGTGGCGGCACAAGGACATCGAACTCGCCGCCCACGACCTGCTGCAGCGTCTGGACGCCCGGCACTCCTGACCCGCACCTCCTGAAGCCATTCCCCCGCGCCAGCCGGCGGCGGCCCGCCGACCCACCGCGATGGCGCGACGGCGCTTGCGGCGGATGCGGGGTGGAATGAAGGGAACGGGTAATTGCCGTGCCGGTCAGCGCCGGAGGAATTCCACGACCGCGTGATGGTACTTCTGGGGTGCTTCGATGCTGGGTATGTGGCCGCAGCCGGGAAGCATGACGAGCTGGGATCCGGCGACGGCGCTGGCGATGGGCTGAGCCTGGGCGGGGCCGCAAATGAAGTCAAGCTCACCGGCCACGATGAGCGTGGGGCACCTGATGCGGCCCAGCAGCGGACGCAGGTCCACCGACTGGTACAGGCCGCCTTCCCAGGCTTTGCCCGCGGCCAGGTTTGCCTTCATGACCCGGCTCATCGCGGCCAGCCCGGCCGCCACTTCGGGCTTGTCCGGTTCGGCGAGGTAGAAAGGCAGGACCGTCGCCATCATCTGTTCCATTTCGGCCGGGTCGGTGGCGGCTAGCAGCCGCTCGGTCCACTGATCCATGACCGGCCGCGCCGCCTCATACCACGGCGAGCTGGCGTGCCGGGCCAGCAGCGCCTCGGCCTCGGCTTCAGCCTCGCCGCCGTCCTGGGCGTCGGCGTCGGGCCCGACGCCAAAGGCAGCGACGGCCACGCAGCTCGCCGTGCTCTGCGGGAACAGGGCGGCGTAGGTCAAGGCGGTGGTCGCCCCGAACGAATGGCCCAGCACCACTACGTCCGGTAGCGCCAGCGCCTGGCGCACCTGCTCGTAAAAGCGGGCGTGCCCCTCGGGGGAGTAGTCAACGGGATCAGCCGGGGGAGTGGAAGATCCCGAGCCATGCGGATCGATCAGATAGGAACACAGCACATCCGACAGCAGTTCCCCGTCGCCGTTCATGTAGGCGGCTGAGAACCCGGGACCGCCCGCAAACATCAGCGCCGGCCTGCCGCTGCCAATGATCTCGTAACTGGCAGCCCGCCCGCCCGGCAGCGCGACGATCTGCGTCATGCCCTGCCCTGCCCCCATTCTGGTCACTGAGGTTGATCACGACGCTGCCCGGCAGGTAACCAGCCCGCCGCGGGAACCCAAGCTAGTGTCCCAGCACGACGCCGGAAACACCAAGGGCACAGGCCGCAGGGCTGGCGGCGATGGAAAGATCGAGATCATCGTGCGGCGGCAAGGCGGCCGGGAGCCCCGGCGGCGGCAGGCCGGATCACGATTCCGGGCTCTGGCGCGGATTTGGATTTGGTGATCGGGTCATGCGATAGAGGCGCACGGGCGGCCGGTCTCAATGATCTTGGAGACTTACGTGCGCTATCTGCACATAAGTCTCCACGATCATGAAGCGGACGTCGCCCCCGTCACGGAATCGGCGCCAGAGCCCGATTCCGAGCCAGCGGGGCCAGCGCTGTACCGTTCGCCGGCCGCGGCGGACCGACCTCGTTCATCTCCTGAGCTGCCGGATGTGCGAGATTCTGAAGAGGTGGACTACGGCCCCAGGACCGATCTAGGTTCGCGGCGGCAGCGGCGGCCGGCGCCTGGAGGGCCTGGTGCGGGTGTCAGGAGGCCGCACCGCAGGCCGCTGCTGCAGGGCTTCCAGCGCGAGCCTGACCGCGGTCTCCAGCTGAGTGTCCCGCTCCGCAGCCCAGTCGTCGGGCGACATGATGACCTCGACGTCTGGGTCGACGCCGTAGTTTTCCACGCCCCAGCCGTACTTCTCGAACCAGAAGGCCAGCCGCGGCACGGTGATCCGCGTTCCGTCGATTAGCTCGTGCTCGTTGTCGTAACCGATGACGCCGCCCCAGGTCCTGGCGCCGACCACTGGGCCAAGCCGGAGCAGGCGGATGGCAGCGGTGACGATGTCGCCGTCGGATCCCGAGCATTCGTCTGTAACGGCGACGACCGGTCCTCGCGGCGCGTCCTCGGGGTAGGTAGACGGCATCAGGCCTCTCCGGACATCCCAGGCGATCACTCTGCGGGCCAGCTTCTCCACCACCAGCTGCGAGGTGTGCCCGCCGGTGTTGCCGCGCACGTCCACGATCAGCGCATCGCGGACCATCTCGGCCCGCAGGTCCCGGTGGAGGTCCGCCCAGCCCTGGCTCACCATGTCCGGCACGTGCAGGTAACCGAGCCGGCCCTCGCTGAGCTCCCGGACCTGCGTCCGCTTCGCGCTGACCCAGTCCAGGTAGCGCAGCCTGGTATCGCTTCGCAGCGGCACCACCGGCGCGCTACGCGGCCGGCTCCCGTCGGCGGGTGCGATGGTGAGCTCGACAGGCTTGCCTGCGGCGCCCGTCAGCAGCGGCCCGGGCCCGTCAGGCCCGACCGGCCGGCCATCCACGGCGAGCAGCACGTCGCCGGGGGCGATTCCGGCGCCGGGCGCCGCCAGCGGCGCGCGGGCCCGCGGATCGGAGGTGTCCCCGCGCACCACCCGGGTCAGCAGCCAGGTATCCCCGCTGCGGTCCATGTCCGCGCCGAGCAGGCCGGGCGCGGCGGCTGGCTTGCCGTCGTCCGGCGCGTGTGCGTAGGCATGCGAGGTGCCAAGCTCGCCGAAAATCTCCCAGAGCAGGTCGAGGAATTCGGACCCAGTGGTGATCCGGTCGAGCAGCGGCCGGTATTCGTCCTGCACGGCGTCCCAGTCCACGTCCGCCATGTCGGGCACCCAGAAATCGTGCCGCACGATGCGGCCCGCCTCGGCGTAGGCCTGGCGCCACATCGCGGGCGGAGCGAGCAGGAACCTGGCCCGGCTCCGGTCGATCTCGATCTTGTCGTCGGGGTTTTCGTCGTCGGCCCTGCGCTCCGCCGGAATCACGGTGAGCTTGCCATGATCGCTGGTGACGAGCCTGGTGCCGTCTCCGCTGGCCTCGAACCAGTCCACCTCCCCGGCGAACTCGCACACCTCGCGCCTGGCGAAGTCGAATCGCTCGAGCGCCGGGCGGGGCGCGTCGTCGTCCGGCAGTGCGCCGCCGATGCCGAGGGCGCCCGTCACTGGCTCACGCAGCCAGGCCAGACCGTCCTTCACCGCGCGCAGGCCCGAGTACCGTGCCTCGGGCACCGGGAGCGCGACGATACGGTCGGCCATCCCGGTGGTCTCCACCGCCACCTTCAGAACGGGCGGGCTGTCACCGTCGGCCGCGGCATCGGCGGCGGTGCCGCCAGCACTCGCCGATTCGCCGCCGGCCGCCGGAGTCCCCGCGCGTTTGTCCGCAGGCTCGCCGATCGGCCGCCCGCCAAGCTCGGGTGCGAAGGGTGACGGAGTCATGCGGTCGAGGGGCAGCAGGAAGGGGCGCGCCCCGTAGGGGAACGTGAGGTCGAAGAAGTGTGCGTCGTAGATCGGATCGAAGTCGCGCATCGACAGGAACGCCAGGTATTTGCCGTCGAGGGTGAAGACCGGCTCGCTGTCGGTGAACCGCCCGTCCGTGGCGTCGAAGGCCTGGCCGTCGGCGACCCGCGCCAGGCGCAGCCGGCGGAGATGGTTGAAGTTCATGCCGATCGGGTGGTCGGTCGGCTGAGACCACGCCAGCCAGGCAGAATCCGGCGACCAGGCGAGTCCGGTCGGGGCCCCGTTGTCCGACGCGGCGATCTCCCGCACCTGGCCGGACTCGACATCGACGGTCCTCAGCCGCCCGTCCTGCGACGCGACTGCGACCTTCCTTCCGTCCGGCGCCGCCGTCAGCCCGGTGACGCGACCGACCTGGCCGGCCGCGATCCGCCGCGGAACCGCGACCGGATCGGCTGGGCGTGCCGGGTCGCCGGAGCCGATCTCCAGGGCGTCGCTGCCATCGGCGTCGGTCACCCAGATGACCTGTCCGCCGGTCCCCAGTACCTGCGGGAAACGCGCCCGGGCGCCGGGAACAACCGACACCGCCCGAGCCTGCCCATCCCGGTGAGTCAGCCAGTGCACGGTCCCGCGAACCTCGATCGAGCTGGCCCGCCCGCCATGGTCGACGGACAGCGAGCCGACGTGGTCCTCGGCCGTCACCAGGCGGAGTGCCCGGCCGCGCACGGGCGAGCCCAGGGTGATGCCGAGCCGGGTCGGCCCGGCTGCTTGCAGATCATCGAGCAGCCACAACTCGCCGCCACGCGCGTAGACGACCCGCTGCCCGTCGGTGCTGGCCTGCCGTGCGTACCAGCCCTCGTGATCGGTGTGCCGTCGCAGGTCGCTGCCGTCCAGCGCGCAGGAGTAGACGTTGCCAGTGCCTTCGTGATCACTGATGAACGCGAGCCGTCCGCCGACGATCATCGGACTGGCGAACTGGGCCGGCAGGTCCGCGAGCACGCGCCGGAACAGACCCGGGACCCGGCCAGCCGCACTCGGCGCATCGGAAACGATCGCCGTTGCCGGGCCAGCCCACAGCCGTCCGGCCGTGCCACCGCGGTAGCGCTTCCAGTGGGCCGGATCGTTGTTGAAGCTTCCCCAGGTGCCGGTCAGCAGCCCGACCGTGCCAGCCCCGCGGCCGCCGGCGGCGGCACTGTCGCCACTGCTGCCGTCCCCGCTTGTGCCCAGCGACAGATCGGAGACCGGGCCGAACGGCAGCACCCGTTCTGCGCCCGGGCTGCCGGACAGCGCGGTCGACAGCGCGCGGGCCCGGACGTAGTGCCCGAACGGCTGGTTCGCCGCGCTGACGGCCAGTACCTCCCCCGCCGGGGTCCAGCCGCTGACCCGAGCCCACGACGTGCCCCAGTAGGTGAGCCGGGTGCTGGTCCCGCCGGCGAGACTGGCCATGTAGATCTCCGGGCTGCCGTCCTTGGCGCTGACCCAGGCCACGTGCGTGCCGTCCGGCGTCAGCCGCGGCGTCGCCGCCTGTGCCTCGTCCGTGGTGAACCGCCAGGCCCGCCCGCCAGCTAGCGGCGCCAGCCACACGTCATCGGCAGCGACGAAAACCACGAGATCGTTGGTGACATGCGGGAATCTCAGATATCCAGGCGAGGTCACCGAGCCATACTACGGTTCCACGCTCCCGGCAGCCCGGTGACGCAGGAGCGCGCACCTCAGAGCTCGCTGAGCGCCCGCCTATAGATCAGCAATCCGCGTTTCACCTCGGCGAGGGCCGCTCGCACCTTGTCATCGTGTTGCTCCGCGAGCGCTGCGGCCAGGTGTTGCCCGAGCCGGTCGAGATCCTCGCCGACGACACGGCGAACGTCCTCGTCGCTCGCGGCTCCATGCCAGGAGTGCGGCGGCGTTCGGCCAGCCGCGGTCGGCATGTTCGCCAACGGCGACACGCCGAGTGCCTGGTCCTGGTCTGCAAGCAATCGGGCCCAGGTCCGCAGATCGTCGAAGAGCTGGTCGAGCACCCCGTGAAGGGCGTGCCCCTCGGGAACCCTTCGGTGAGCCTGCCGCACGTCCAGAACCGCGTCGATGACTTCGCTGAGCACCTGGTTGAGGGCGGCGACCGGATCGTCGTGCCGGGGCTGGCTCATGCCGGCGCCGATGCGGGCCAGCGGCCTCCGGACGTGCCAGGCCGACCTACTGGATTACGCCATCCCACGCGGCGGGACCTCCCTGCCTCTGACATCGGGCTCCTCTCGCCCGGCCCGTGTCGATGAAACCGCTCAGTGAACCAACGAGGTAAGAGCGTACCGAGGTGAACCCTGCCTCGCAGGCGGCCGCGACCGGAGCCAGCGAGCACCTGTGCTCCCAGGCCTGGCCGGTCTCCCAGAACCCCGCGCTGATCTGGCAATGTCTTGATGGGCGGGGGTGATCCGGCATCGGGCCAGGCTGGTTGCTGCGGGGGGCGGCGGTCAGCTTGCCTGGCCGGCGAGCCGGGCGGCGCGGGCGTTCAGGTAGCGCTGGTGTGGTGGGCTGGCGGTCAGCTCGGCGGCACGCAGGTAGGCGTGCCGGGCGGCGTTTTGGTCACCGGCCATCTCCAGCAGGTTGGCCCGGACGGCGTGCAGCCGGTGGGCGGCCGCGATCCGCTGGTCCGCGCCGACGTTCTCTAGCAGGTCGAGGCCGACACGCGGGCCGTGCACCATGGCAGCGGCCACGGCGTGGTTGAGCGCGACAACCGGGTTGTCGCTGGCCTGCATCAGCACCTCGTACAGCGCCAGGATCTGCGGCCAGTCGGTTTCCTCGGCCGTGGGCGCCTCGTCGTGCAAGGCGGCGATCGCCGCCTGGATCTGAAATGCGCCCGGCGGCCCGCGCCGCAGCGCCTCGGTGACCAGTGCCGTGCCCTCGGCGATCCGGGCGGCATCCCACTTACCGCGATCCTGCTCGGCCATCGGCACCGGCAGCCCGCCCGGGCCGGTCCTGGCCGGGCGCCGGGCGTCGGTCAGCAGCAGGAGCGCGAGCAGCCCGGTGACCTCGGCATCGCCCGGCAGCAGCGCGCGGAGCATCCGGGCCAGCCGGACGGCCTCGGCGCACAGGTCCGGGCGGAGCAGGCTCGGCCCGGACGTGCTGGCGTAGCCTTCGGTGAAGATCAGGTAGATGACCTGCAGCACCGCAGCGAGCCGGGCAGAGCGCTCGCCGGGCTCCGGCATGGTGAACTGGGCGCCGCTGCCGGCAATGGCCTGCTTGGCCCGGGTGATCCGCCGGGTCATCGTCGCCTCTGGCACCAGGAACGCGCGGGCAATCTCGGCCGTGGTCAAGCCGCCGACCGCGCGGAGGGTCAGTGCGACCTGCGAGGCGGCCGACAGCGCGGGGTGGCAGCACA
This sequence comes from uncultured Actinomycetota bacterium, assembly GCA_963842355.1. GTDB lineage: Bacteria > Actinomycetota > Actinomycetes > Streptosporangiales > Streptosporangiaceae > JASHPR01. Next base: position 296,457 of record CAWJGC010000004.1, read on the forward strand.
AGAACAGCAGGACCAGTGTGTCGTCGGCGTCGGGCGGCGTGTCGGCGTCCGCGGCCAGGCAGTGGCCGGCCGGAACCTGCCGGGCCGCCGCCTCCTCCCGGCGCTGCCTGGCCTGCTCGGCGCGCGACAGGTCGGTCAGCCGGCGGGCGGCGACGGTGATCAGCCAGCCACGGGGGCTGGCCGGGATTCCGCCGGCCGGCCACTGGCTCGCGGCCGCGAGCAGCGCCTCCTGGACGGCGTCCTCGGCGAGGTCGAAATGCCGGTATCGTCGCACCAGCGCGCCGAGGACCTGCGGCGCGAGGTCGCGCAGCAGGTCCTCGATCCTCGCCCCTGGCTCGGGCACGTCAGCCTTCCAGTTCGTGCCGCGACTCGGCGAGCGGCCGGACGTCCGCGTACGCCCGGACGCGGACGTGCTCGGGCCCGGGGGCGCGGCCCAGCCGGCTGGCGATGCCGGTCGCCCGGTCCAGGCTGTCGCACTCGACGATCCAGTACCCGGCCAGCACCTCCTCGGCCTCGGCGTACGGGCCGTCGGTGACCACCGGTGAGCCGCCGGCCAGCCGGATCCGCCTGGCCTGCGACGGGGCGGTCAGGCCGCGGGTGTCCACCAGTTCCCCGGACTCCGCGAGATCCCTGGCGAACTGCTCCATGAACTGGCCCAAGGCCGCGAAATCCGCCCCGGTCCAGCCAGGCTCGCCAGGCGCCTGCTTGCCGACCATGGCGTCATAGTCCCGCTGCGAGGCGTACACCAGGATCATGTACTTCATGAGCGTCTCCTTCCGGTGCGGGCGCCGCTGGCCGGCGCCCTTCGGCTGAGACGTCGGAGCCGCGAGGTCGTTCCGGACATCCCTCGCGGGAGTCTGTCACGCCGTCGGTGCCAAGGGGCCTCGCCTGCGCGGCAGAGCCCCGGCTGTTCCTGCTTGCCGGGCTTTCCCGGCCGACGCCACAACCGGCTAATCGGCGTTCCTCAAGCCGCGGACGAGGATTCCGATGGTCTCGGCCGCGGCCAGGCGGTCCTTGGAGATCTCCCGGTACTCCGGCGACGTCAACCAGGCCGTGAACGTCTCGCGGTCCGGGAAGGCCATGAGGACGACCTTGTCACCATCCCACTGTCCTTCGGTCACCTCGGGCTGTTCGTCTGCCGCCAGCAGCCGCCCGCCGTACTGGGTGAGGATCGGCATAAAGGCCGCTACGTACCGCTGGTACCTAGCGCGATCGTTAATGGTGAGCTGAGCTATCGCGTAGACCGTCACCGGGCCACGGTACCGGCCGCGCGGCCCGCAGCTCATGCGCCGGTGAGCGTGCTGTCTCTGCGGCTGCCACGCCGCTAATGCCGCGGCACCCGGTCCGTCCGTGAGTGAGCCGCCCGGCATCGGCGCGTGCAATCTCAGGGAAGCCACGGCGAGCAGCATCCTAATCAGCCGAAGTAGACCCGAACAACCGCACTGATCAGGCGGACGCGCCTGTGGTTAGATTCATATCGTGATCGGGGTGGTTCGCAGACTCGCGTGCGCGCTAACGCTGATGTCCCTCGCCGGTCTCCTCGTGGCTTGTTCAAGCACGTCCAAAGCATCCGGCGTTCCCAATCCGCCAGTCGCCGCATCGCCCGAACGAGTTGCTCGCGTCTATCTCCGCGCCGCATTCACCGGCAATTGCCAGCTGACCGCCGAACTCACCCTGCCCCATACCTGGAACTGGTGCGACGACCCCAAGTTGCTGGACTATCGGTCGGTGCGAAGCCCCGACCACGTCCCAGCATCCGAGGCTGGCCGCAACGAAGAATGCGTCGCCTTCGAGATGTACACGCACGGCAGCTCGGACGGCAGCATGCCGACCGGGTGGCAGCCGTGGAGCCTGTGCTTTGTCAAAACCCCCGCCGGCTGGCGCCTGTTCGACCAAGGCCAGGGGTAGCCAGCCCCGAGGCTGGCATTGCTCGGATCAGCGCCGACCCCCGGGCATTTAGGCGACCCGGGCGCGGCGCTGGTGGTTGACGAGACAGGTGACCAGCGACCTCGTGGCGCACGGGCCGCTCACGAGTGTTTCGCTCGTATGTCTCGTCGCCAGCGAGCCGGTGGCGTGCCGTAGCGGTGCTTGAACGCGCGGCTGAATGCCGCCTCCGACGTGTAGCCGACGTTCTCCGCGATGAGCGTGACCGGAAGGGAGGTGTCGCGGAGCAGGTCGGTGGCGGCGTCCAGGCGTACGTGCGCGAGATAGGTGGCCGGCGGCTTCCCGACGCGAGCGACGAACCGCGCAGCGAACGCCGACCGGGAAAGGCTGCACACTCGGGCCAGCTCCTCGACTGTCCAGTCGTGGCCGGGGTCTCGATGGATAGCGCTCAAGGCCAGACCGATCTGCGGGTCGAGCGCACCGGCCAGCCAGTTCGGTTGCGCGTCCGCGCCAGCGGCCCAGGCGCGCAGAATCTGGATGAAGAGCAGATCGAGGATGCGGGCGACCATCACCGCCGATCCTTGAGAGGGTGATTGCATCTCGAATAGGAGCATCCTGCGGGCCACTTCGAGCCCTTCGAGCGCTTGGCCGCGGGCGCCGCGCAGGATGATCACGGCCGGGAGGCTCGCGAGCAGGTGGCTCGCCTGCGGGTCGCCGATCGTGAATGTTCCGCAGAGCCAGCGCGCCGGCTCGGGTGCAGGCGCGTCGTGCTCGGATGCGTCGGCGCGCACGGTCGCGCGCGGGCGCTTGCCTGCGTCGCTGATGTGGTGCGGGTCGCCGCGCGGGAGCAGGATGACATCGCCGCGACTCACGTGCTCGACGTGCGGGTCGCCGTCGATCCGAAGCACGAGTTCGCCCTCTTCAAGGATGTGCAGGGTGCCGATATCGGCGAAGCTGATCGAGAAAGTCCGCAGCGGAGCGTACGCAACGATCCGCTCTCCGCTCAGACGGACGCTCCGGAGCAGCTCCGAGAGCAAGTCGTGCGGCTGGCCATATGCGCCGAGGCCGAGCGCGGCGTCCTCGAGCGCTGGAGGATCGGCAAACTCTCGCGGCGGTCGGAGCAAATCGGCTGGCGTCGCTGGACGATCGGCAAGATGTTCCGGCGGAGCGGTCATTGTCTCTACGCATTCCTTGGACTACGTTCGACGAACAGTGAGTGGAGCGACCAATCGGAGGGGCTTGGGACCACGTTGGGGCGCTCTGTCAGGTGTCAACTTCTTCCATTGGCGAAGCACCCACGCCATCGGAAGTTCGCCCGACATTCTCGTCCAGGTCTGGGTCCGCTCGCTTGCGTCAACCTATCGCACCGGACAGACGTAACTCGACCAGAAAGGAAACAGAACCCATGACATCGAGAGCTGGTGAAGCTGTGCAGGACAAGCCGACCAAGATCAGCTTCGTATATTCCAACCCCACCGACCCGGCCGCCTTCGAGGCGGCTTACCCCGAGCAGCTTGCGCTGGCGCGGAAGCTCCCCGGCCTGACTCGGCTGCAGACGTCGAAGGTCTGGCCTAAGGAAGACGGCAGCCCGACCCCGGCATACCGACTGTTGGACCTGTACTTTGCCGACTACGCGGCGGCCAGCGACGCCGCCGCAGAGGCGGCCGCCCTTGTCGGCGCTACCCTCGAGCACGCCACCGGAGGCGTAGTGATCGCATTCGCGCAGGTCCTAGACGACGCCTAGACCGACACTCGACAGATTCCAGTCCCGCCGTCACTGCAGCAACCAATTAGCGGGAGGGGGACAGGTCCCCAAGCTGTGCGCGGCCGCCCCGCCTACAGGACCTTTGGCCTCTTGAGCGGCAGGCCCAGCCGCAGGACGGTTGCTGTATGGCGATTGGTCGCAAGCTTGCCGGGTTGGCCGGTTTAACCGCCGCCGTTTACGGGCTCGTCCTGCGCCCTCGGATGGATCGCTGGGGGGCCACCGACGAGGAGGTGGAGGACACCTACCCCGGGCGTGAACTCATCCCTGACGGCGTCCGGTCCTCGACCATGGCCGTCACGATCGAGGCTCCGCCCGCCAGCGTGTGGCCGTGGCTGGTCCAGATGGGATATGGCCGGGCTGGCTGGTACTCCTGGGATCGCATCGACAACGGAGGCCGCCCAAGTGCCAGGGAGGTTCACCCTGAGTGGCAGGACCTCTCGGTCGGGGACTACCTGTCGGCCGGGTCGCCAGCTGGCCGCGGGTACCCCTGGCAGGTGGCAGCGATCGAACCCGGACGGTTCCTGGGGTTGCGCGGGCTGACCGATTTGCGGGTCCGTCGTCTCGACCCGGCCCAGCCGAGGCCCTCTGCCTACATCGACGGCCTGTGGGGATTCCTGCTCAAGGAGCTACCCGGTGATCGCACGCGGCTGGTGCAAAGTGGATATCAGGCCATTCGTCCGCGCTGGCTCGAGCGCTTGATCAACTTCTGGATCCACCCGCTGGTCCACTTGGTGGGGCAGACACGCCAGTTCGCCAACCTCAAGCGCAACATCGAATCGGCCGGGCGGTGACGACCGCAGGGCACAAACGGTGGCTCATCCCCATATCGCTCCGGTTCGGGCAGATCGGGGCTAGGTAACGGCGGCGCCGAGCTGCTCGAGCGTGTCTGCCATCCCGGCGGCGACGACGGCCAGATCAGGGACCGCCTCGGGGTCGCCGACGACGGCGATGTTCAGCTGGCCCGCGTAGGACAGGGCGCCGACGGTTACGGTGACGTTGCCCTGCACGATGCCGATCTGGTACATCTCCCGGATTCTCGCGCCCGCCAGGCACAAGGGGGAGGCGGGGCCGGGGAGGTTACTGACGAGCAGGTTGACCAGGCGCTGCCGCGACATCATGCTGATCATCGGTCGTTGCAGCAGGCTGGCGTTCGGCCCGCTCATCGGTGGCTGGCGCTTGCGGGCCGCGGTGGCTGCGGCGATCTGCGCCAGCCGCCGGGCGGGGTCGGCCTCTGCGACCGGGAGCGGGACGAGGATGATGCCGACCTGGTTCCCCGTGGCCGGCGGATCCGGCGCGGCTCGCACCGATGCGGCCACCGAGGCCCGCAGGACCAGCCGCGGCGTGAGCTCACCGCGGGCGGCCAGCACGCTCCCGGCCCCGCCTGCCACTGCCGCCAGGACGACGTCATTGACCGTTCCCCCGTGCGCGTGCGCGACCGCCCGGGCGCGCTCCAGGTCCGCCCGGACCACAAGCAGGCGGTGCTGCCCGCTGACCGGGACGTTCAGTGAGGTCCGGGGGGCGAGGCCGTCGCGCGCCAGCTGGCCGGCCTGCCGGGCCAGGACGCCGAGGCGGGCGGCCACGGCCGAGGGACGCCGCACGGCGCGCACGGCGCCGGTCACGGCCAGCGCCCGCCGGCGCACCTGGTCGGCGGCCAGCTCGCGTCCGGACGGGACCGCTTCGGGCGCCCAGGCCGGGACGTCCGCAGCCGCCGTGCCCGGATCGGGGTCGCACAGGGCTGCGAGCATCGCCAGCGCGGCGATCCCGTCGGCGACCACATGATGCAGGCGGACCAGCAGCCCGGCGCGGTGATCAGCGAGCCCGGTCAGCAGCCACATCTGCCACAGCGGCCGGGACCGGTCCAGCCGGTCCTGGTTCAGCTCGGTGCAGACCCGCAGCAGTGCCGCCTCGTCGCCCGGCGCGGGCACCGGCCGGGCGCGCACATGCTCCCCGATGTCGAAGCCGGCGGCGTCCACCCAGACGGGAGGCCCGAGGCCGAGCCCCGGCCGGTACAGCACCTGCCGCAACCGAGGCACCAGATGCAGCCGCTGCGCCACGATCACCCGCAGGGTATCGAGATCCAGCAGGCCGGCCGGGCGCGCGAGGTCCCGCGGACCCGCCAGGCCAGCGCGGCCGCAGTCCGCCAAGCCCGCGCGAACAGCGCCGTCGAAGATGATCAGCGCCGCAACGTGCATCGGCAGGCCGCGGTCCTCCACCCGCAGATTGACCAGATCCCCGGGGCTCAGCCGCTCCATAACGCCCAGATCCTCAGCTGCCCGGCCGCCGGCACCCGGCGCGGCCCGAGCCCGCGCGCCGCCGGGGGAACCGCACGACGCCATGTCCGGCCAGCGACACGGCCGCGGCCAAAGCTCCGGCGCGCCGCGGCTCCCGTGCCCCGTCGGCTCTGCGGCTTCCCGCGGTCGCCAGCCACCACGCCAGCCTCACGGCCTGCTCACGGTCCGGCCAGGGGCGAACGTCCCGGACCGGGCGTGTGCTCCTTCCGCCAGAGGCCGCCCCCGCGATCTTCTGAGCCGTGGCGCAGACCGTTCCGTTTTCTGCCGCGGCATCCGGGCGTCGACGGCAACGTCGTCGCGGTTGTGAGCGGCGGCAACATCGCCACGGATACGCTCGCGCAGATCGTCGCATAGGCGCCCCGGCACCTGCGTCCCCGGCCACCTGCGTCCCCGGCCAACGTCGGCACCGGCTGTTGTTCAGCTGCTGCGGGAGATCAGGCCGTGTCACCGCTGGGCACGCCAAGCGCGGCACGCGGAGGAGAATGCTGTCGCGTTACGGGAGGGTCATCCCGGCTTGCTCCCGTACCCAGTGGGCTGCTGCCGATTCGCTATGAGATACCCACAGCGCAACATCAAGGATGCGCAGCATGGTGGCCCCGGCGGCGACGGCGGGGCGCAGCGCCTCGATCTGGGCCCGGGCGGCAGGGTCTTGCATCAGGCAGCGCAGCACGTCCAGGGTCCTGCCGGGGACCCCGATGGCCTTGATGACCACGCTGTCGCTGATCGGGCACAGCCGCGGGCGCTTGCGGGCCAGCAGCTTGGTGGCGCTGGCGGTGCCGATGCCCTCGATCGCCGTCAGCGCATCCCACAAGACATCGACGCGCCCTAGAGTGTCATCCCCGGCATCCTGCAAGTCAGTGTCCTGCGGGATGGCGGCCAGCATCGCTGACAGCCGCTGCCCGTCGCTGCCGAGCAGGATGCGGACTACCTGCGGGCGCCAGGTGATGTCCAGCAGCGCCACGGCCAGCAGGTCGTCGGCAACGATCTGACCGGGCGGATTGCGGCCCAGGTCGCTGAACGTCATCCCGGCAAAGCCCGGCTCGCGGAAATAAACGGCGACGGCCCGGCCCAGGCCAGCCGCGCCCAGCTCCGCGGCTAGCCGCCGGGCGGCGGAGCCGACCGCCTCGTCGGTGCGTAATAACCGCATACAACAAGTATGTCCGCTACTGCACCGGCTCGGCGACGATTCTGGCCGGCCAGGTCCCCATACCAGCCGGCCCGGGGTGATCGGCGCTCTTCGGCAGACGCCGAGACTCAGAGCGTGGTGAGGCCTGAGCGCCGGAGCCATCGGTCGATGGCGTCGCCGGCGCCGAAGATGACTGCGAAGGTGGGTCGTCAGTCGTGGATGGGGCGGTTTCCGATGGCGCTGACCATGGCGGGGTCGCGGTGGTCGAAGAACAGGGTCGCGCCGGTGTCCATGGCGGCGATGCGGGCCATCTCGTCGTCGGTGAGGGTGAAGCCGAAGAGGTCGAGGTTCTGCGCCATCCGCTCGGGTCGAACCGACTTGGGGATGGCGACGATGTTGCGCTGGGTGAGCCAGCGGAGCACGACCTGGGCGACGGACTTGCCGTGGGCGGCGCCGATCTCGGTCAGGGTGGGGTCGGATCCACAGCGGAGATCCGCAGTTATGGGCAGATACGGAGGGATGGAAATACTGCGACCTGGTGGCGCATAACGGGGCATTCTGTCTTGGCTAGCGTCGGGATCCGACAGCGCTCCTGGATGAGTTCTGCACCGCCGCTGTCGCCGTGCTGGAGTATGCGTGTAGGAAAATATTTGACTGACTAGGTCAGTCAATTTATTGTAACGGCATGCCCCGCAAGAGACCGGAAGATCGCCTCGACCAGCTGGCGGACGCGGCGCTGACCGTCTTCGGCCGCACGGGATTCCGGCTTGCCCAGATGGATGACATTGCCGCGGAGATGGGCGTCGCCAAAGGCACCCTCTACGGCTACGTGGACAGCAAGGAGGCGCTGTTCGCCCTGGCTCTGGAGAGCATCATGCGCCCGGGATCGCTGCCGCTCCCGCCGTTGCCGATAGCAGCGCCGAGTGAGGCTGAGCTGCTGGCCCGGGTCCGCGACCGCATAGCAGAGCTCGGCGCGCTGCCCGCGCTGCAAGCCGCCCTGGGCCGCCGCGGCCCGGCAGATGCCGGCGGCGAGCTGGCCGGGATCATCGGCGAACTGTGGGATCTGCTGGCCGCGACCCGTCGCGGGGCGGACATGATCGAACGGTCTGCCCGTGACTGGCCGGAACTGGCTGAGGTCTTCTACATCGGATTCCGCCGCCAGCTGATCGCCAGCCTGGCCAGCTACCTTGAACGAGGCGCGCGCCGGGGCGAGTTCCGGCCCGTCGAGCATCCCGGGGTGACGGCCCGGTTCGTCCTGGAATCGGTGGTCTGGTTCGCCAGCCACAGGCTCAGCGACCCTGACTCGGCTGACATCGACGGCGAGGTAGCGCGCGCCGATGTGACCAGGCTGCTGATCACGGCCCTCATCCCAGACGCCGCGAGCAGGCCATGACCGGGCCCGGTGCTGACGGCGTCCTGCTGATCCACGGCGTCCATCACGGGGCGTGGGTATGGGACGGCGATCGTGCCCTTGATAGCTGGCCTCACGGGCTCCGCTGGCTGCCGCGCACGGTACTCGCCCTGCGACCGGACGGCAGCCGCGCTGAGCTGACGCCAATGCGACAGCCCCGGCGGCCGAGACTCATAAGGAGGTCAGCCCGATGACAGCGCCAGACATCAGCCAGTTCGAGCCGGCCGATCCGGCTCCGGCGGGCCGGCGGATCCCTGTGATGGCACCTGTTGCCGCGCGTACGGCCGCCGGGCAGTCGTTGTCCGGCCTTTCCGCCGGCCGGCGGCCAGAGTTCGACGTGATGCGCGGGTTCGTGGTGGCCGGGCTGGTGGTCTTCCACTCCGCCGTGGTGTTCGCCTCGGGCGCTTCCTGGTTCGTGACGGATCCGCAGCCCAGCGCCGGGTTCGCCGTCTTCCTGCTGTGGGGGTCGTTGTGGGGGATGCCGCTGCTGTTCCTGGTCTCCGGGATGGGTGCACGGTATGCGATGCGGACCCGCTCTGCGGCAGCGTTCGCCCGGGAGCGGCTGGCCCGGCTGCTGGTCCCGTTCATATTCGGGCTGGTGGTGCTGGTTCCGCCGATGTTCTATATCGAAAGGCGCGGCCAGCCAGCCTTTCACCAGCCGTTCTGGCGTTTTTGGCTCAGCTTCGTGAACGTCCCGGCTATCGCGCGCGGGCTGCTGCCGCGCGGGTCGTGGATATCGGGGGGCGTCAACTTCGACCCCGCGCACCTGTGGTTCCTGTACGTCCTGCTGGTGTTCTCGGTCGCGCTGCTGCCGCTGTTTGCCTACCTGCGGGGCCCGCGGGGCAGGCCGCTCACCGGCCGGCTGGCTGGTTTCGCCGATTGCCATGGCACCGTCGTGGTGCTCGCGGCCGCGATTCCCATGATGGTTGTCGAGGCGGTGTTCGGCCCGGATGTCAACACCGGAGGCTGGGAACGCGTGGTGTATGTGTTCCCGTTCCTGTACGGGTTCCTGATCGCCTCCGACCCGCGGTTCGAGGCTGCGCTGCGGCGCTCCCGCTGGCCGGCCCTGGCGGTTGGCTGCGCGGCGACCGGGGCGCTGGTGGCGTGGGCGGGTGCCCTGAGCGGATCGGGCGCCGGTCTCGGCGCCGGCGTCCCGCCAGGCTGGAGCGCCCTGCAGGGCCTGGCCGGCTGGGCGTGGATCGTGGCGATCATGGGATTCGCGGGGTCCATTACCGCCCGCCGACCACACCCGCAGACCAGCGCGGATTCCCGGCCCGCCGCGGCGCCCGAGCCTCGATGGCAGCGTGCCGCCCGGTACGGCAACCAGGCCGTGCTGCCCTTCTACCTGCTGCACGAGCCAGTCATCGTGGCGGCTGCCTGGTTCATCGTCCGCTGGCACGCCCCGGCTCTCCCCGAGTACACGGCGCTGGTGATCGTGTCCTTCGCCACCACGCTCGCCCTGTATGAGCTGGCAGTACGGCGATTCCGCCCCGCCCGGCTCCTGCTTGGCATGAAGCCCCCGCCAGCCCTCCACAGGTGAACAACCCGCTACAGGCACGCAAGGTCTTCTCCAGCGCGCACGCGCCGAGTACGTCAGCGCCTACCGCTCCGACGCCGCACCATGATGGTGGTCGGGGAAGGGCATCAGCTCGCCTGCCGGCAGCGGTCGAGGATTGCCGCGCGCAGCGCCGGTGCTGACACGCCAAGTGCTGACAGGATGGGAGGTACCAGCCCGTCGTTCATGGCGATGATCGCGAGAGCGACGTGCTCGGTGCCGGGGCCCGGGGCATGCTGGGCCCGCGCCTCATGGCGGACGTTCTCCCAGAACTCGCGGGCGCTGGGGGTGAACGGGATGAACACAGGGGTTCGGTCCTCGTGCCGCCACAGTCCGGTGGCTGCGCGCAGGGGGATCGGTTCCCTGGCCGCCGCGCGGCGCCGGTGCCAGCGGGCCATGAGCCAGGCGGCCACGTCGCGGCGGGGGCGGGGCAGGTTCAGCCTGGCCGGGCGGGCACCTCGCTCGACGGCCCGGCCGGCGTGCGCGAGGGCATCCGCTTCGAAGGACGATTCGATCCTGGCGCGCACGGCGCCCAGATCGATCCCGATGGCCGCGAGCGCGTCCCGGTCAAGGCTGCCGAACAGGCCGGCCCCGGCCCCGTGACCGGCATGACGGACGATCTCCTCCTCAACGCGCTGCGGTGTGACGCCGCGCTCGGCCAGGAGGGCGCCCGCTAGCTGGCCGGAAGAGACCAGAGCGAGCAGGAGATGCTCGCCGCCGATGTAACGGTGCCCGAGCCGGCCGGAATGCTCCAGGGCGAGGGTCAGGATGGCGAGGGCCTCGGGGGTGGCAGGCTCCATCACCGCGCCCCGGTCCGCTTGCCGTGCTTGCGGTGCACGGTCTGCTTGGTGACACCGAGCCGGGTAGCGATGTCCTGCCAGGACCACCCCAGCGTCCGGGCGTTCTCGACCTGGAGGATCTCCAGCCGCTCGGTGAGCGTCCGCAAGGCCGCCACTGCACGGAGCCCCACGTCAGGGTCGGTGCTGGCGGCACCTTCAGCGACCTCAAGTGCTGACTCCATGACCGTCAGCATATGCTGACAACCACCGGGCGTCAACATATGCTGACGATCCGCGCGGGTCGGCTCGTCCGGCCCCCCCCCGCCGTTCAGCCGCAGGCTCCAGTTGAGTCACATTACCCAGCGTCAGGATTCCGCGGAAGGCAGCAATCCGGGCACTGTCAGCGAATCCCACCTCCTTCGCTCCGGTGCGCTCAGAGCCGGCGAGCAACTCGTTGACGGGTTCGAAATACCGTCGGGGCATTCCTCGGCGTGCTGCGCGGCGACAACGCCGGAAAGACGATCGTCCAGATCGCGAACGACCCACCTCACCACCCTGACCCCGTCACCTGACCCCAGCCGGTCTGACGCTGCGGCACACGCCGATCCCCGGAAGACGACCTCCTCCGCCGCGACCAGGACGGCCAGATCCAGCGACCCAGGCCCGCAGAACCGGGTAATCGGCTGGCCCGCATGCGCACGACCGACACAACTACGACACCGTTCGTAATCGGCAGGGATCGATCCGGCGTCGTGTCAGCCGAAAAGCGACTCACGTTCACTGATATGCGCTGGTCCGCGCCAACCCGCAAGCAGCCGCCGTTCGGCGCGGTCGCGGGGTTGGACGGCGTCACTGCTGATTGGCGCAGACCCGGAAGTTCTGCGCGCCACGTATGGCCCGGCGAGCCACGTTCGTCTTCCCGTCACGCCCGTCTCTTCCACGCCCCGGGCGTGGCCGTCGCATCGGCGAGGATTGCCCCCGCGTACTGGATCTGGTCGGAGGTGTTGTACAGATGCGGGGAGAGGCGGATGTTGCCCGCGCGAAGAGCGGCGTCGATACCGGCGTCGGTCAGGCGCTGGTAGACCGCCTCGTTGTCCCCGGGGTCAGCCGCGCTGATGACGACGATCGCCGCCCGCTGACCGGCGTCGGTGGGGCTGATGAAGCGGTAGTCGCTGTCGTCGAGCAGCCCGATCAGCTGCTCGACGAGCGCCTGGTCATGGCCGGCGATCGCCTCGATGCCTTGCGCCAGGAGGTACTCGAGCGCCGCGGCCCAGGGGATGAAGTTGAGGAAGTTAGCGGTGCCGAAGACGTCGCAGGCACGGGCGCCGAGTTCGTCGCGCAGACGATGCTCGCCTTCTCGGTTGAGGTCGAGCTCGACGTTGTCGGGCAGGGCAAGCCAGTAGGCCTGGACCGGGTGCGTGGTGCGGAGGACGTCGGGGCGGACCCAGGCGAAGCCGGTGGCGTAGGGGCCGCAGAGCCACTTGAAGCCCGAGCAGGAGATCGCGGCCACCGGGAGCCGCCGGACGTCGAACGGCAGCGCGCCCAGGCCCTGGGTCACGTTGACAACCAGGTGCACGCCGGAGCGTTCGCAGACCTCGTGCAGGCCAGCAACGTCGACGACGTGGCCGGTCCGGGGGCGGACCCAGTTGACGGCGACGACACGGGTCCGCGGCGACAGCTCCTGCTGCAGGCGCTCGGGCTCAAGCACCGGCTCGCCGAGCTCGAGCTGGCGCACGATCACGCCGTGGCGCTCGGTGACCAGCCAGGGAAACACGGTCGCCGGGAACTCGTCGGCCAGCACGAGGACCTCGTCGCCTTGCCGCCAGGGCAGGCCGTTGGCCAGTACCTGGAGCCCCCATGATGCACTGTTGCCGAGGATGATCTCCTCTGCCGGCGCGCCGATCAGGCGGCCCAGATACCTACCGCATGCATACATCTCGCCGCGCCTCCCGTCAGGCGAACCTCCTCGGCGCGCTGGCCATCGCCATCGTCGACCGGCTGCACCAGGCAAGAGCCCATGATGACGGCCGCGGCCTGACGGAGACCGCTGCCCTCAACCACCTCCGCCTGCGGCCCGGACAGAACATCGACTTCCTGGCCCGGCTGCTGCACATCTCGCATCCAGCCACCGTCCGGGTGGTCAATCGGCTTGAGGCTGAAGGCTTGGTCGAGCGGCGGCCGGACGAGGATGACGCCAGATCGCGGGCTCTGGTCCTAACCTCCGCCGGCCAGCGGGCAGCGCTGGCCGCAGCCAGGAAGCGGCTCAAGATCCTCGACCAGATGCTCTCCCCGCTCACGGCGGCCGAACGGCGCCAGCTGGAACCTGTGATCGAGAAACTGCTCGGCGCCCTGACCAGTGACCGCTGGGATGCCCGCCACATCTGCCGGCTGTGCGACATCCCGACCTGCCAGATGCCGGCCTGTCCGGTCGACCGCGCAATTCCCGAGCCGGGCCTGCCCATCCGCACTGCCGCGATCGCCCGGCAGTGACGCAAGGCAGACATGCCATCGGGTGGCATCGCCGTCGCGCGTCACAGCGCCTGGTGACCTGGTGGTGTGGCGTCTTGGCCGAGCATGACCGGCCTGGCCTGGAGGTCAGGGTGGCGCAGGAATCTGCCCACGAGTCCGGCGGGTCCGCCGACGCAACTCCAGTCGTCGTCCCACAACGTGGAAACGAGCCACGACCGGTCGGCGGGGAACATCAAGTTGGGCAAGGCACCGTACGACCCGGAGTCGTTCCTCCGCCAGGTGGCGGCCTGCTCCGGCCCCGCCTCGACCAGCACGTAATGCCATCCGGAATACAACGTCACCATCGGCGCACCCGGGAACACAACGTCATCTACGCCGGTGTCGAGATAGCCGAGCCACCACGGCTGGCCTGCCGAGCGCTCGGTCAGCAGCGCCGACACGGCCAGGTCACGCTGTTTCCGTTCTTCGTCGCTGTCCGGCAGCACGACCGTGGCGTAGGCGTCGAAGACCGGCGGGATGGCGGCGGTGATGCTCCGGCTCACGGATGTGCCGCCGGCGATCCACGCGACCTCGGCGTCGGTCCCGATCCGCCAGGTTCTGCCGTCTCTGGCCAGCCTGACCGGCAGCCCGGCAGGCTTCGCCGGCGCTTCGGGATTGAAACCTAGCCCAGGCAGCGGTGCCGGGCGCGGCTCCTCAGCAGCCACGCCACCAGCCTAGATCCGCCGGGCAAGCCTCGTCCGGCGTCCCGGCAGCTTCAGGCTGGCGACCCTGGTACTCCAGCGGCACCGGCGGCATGCGCAGCCAGGCGTCTTCCGTCATCAGGGCCACGATGCCGTCCAGGATGAAGCACTGGCCGCGGCCAAGGGCTGCCCGGGCCTGGCCGGGAACGGCGGTCATCACGCCGCTGAGCCTGACCATTCTGCCCCTGCCGGGCGGGCGCGAACGTCAACCGAGGCGGTCGACCAGCTCCTGGTGCAGGCCCCGGAGGCGGGCGGGCAGGTGCTGGTGGAAGGTGCGGAAGAACTCGGGGATGTGCTCGGCTTCCAGCTTCCACGCTTCAGTGTCCACTGTGAGCAGCAGGTCCAGGTCAGCCCAGCTGATGTCCAGGCCGTCGAGGTCCAGCGAGCCGGGAGCCGGGAGATAGCCGATCGGGGTCGTCGTGGCCTTGGCGTCGCCGGACAGCCGCTGAATGATCCACTTGAGCACGCGGATGTTCTCGCCGAAGCCGGGCCACACGAACTTGCCCCTGGCGTCCTTGCGGAACCAGTTGACGTAGAACAGCCGAGGCAGTTTCGCGGGGTCGGCCGTCTGGCCGATCTTGAGCCAGTAGGCGAAGTAGTCGCCCATGTTGTAGCCGCAGAACGGCAGCATCGCGAACGGGTCGTGCCGCAGCTCACCGACCTTGCCTTCGGCCGCGGCGGTCTTCTCGGAGGCGATGTTGGCTCCGAGGAACACTCCGTGGTCCCAGTCGAAGGATTCGATCACCAGCGGCACGGTGCTGGCGCGCCTGCCGCCGAACAGGATCGCCGAGATCGGCACGCCCGCGGCGTCTTCCCACTCTGGCGCGATGATCGGGCACTGGCTGGCCGGGGTGGTGAACCGGGCGTTGGGGTGCGCCGCCGGCTCGGGCGAGTCCGGGGCCCAGTCCCTGCCCTTCCAGTCGATCAGGTGCGCGGGCGGCTCGTCGGTCAGGCCTTCCCACCACACGTCGCCGTCGTCGGTCCGGGCGACGTTGGTGAAGATGCTGTTGCCCCACATGGTCGCGACCGCGTTGGCGTTGGTCTTCATGCCGGTGCCGGGCGCGACGCCGAAGAAGCCGGCCTCCGGATTGATGGCGTACAGCCTGCCGTCCGAGCCGAACCGCATCCAGGCGATGTCATCGCCGATGGTCTCGACCTTCCAGCCGGGGATGGCCGGCTGCAGCATGGCCAGGTTCGTCTTGCCGCACGCGGACGGGAAGGCCGCCGCGACGTACTTGGGCTCCCCGTCCGGCGGGGTGATCTTCAGGATGAGCATGTGCTCGGCCAGCCAGCCCTCATCCCGAGCCATCGCCGAGGCAATCCGCAGCGCGTAGCACTTCTTGCCGAGCAGCGCGTTGCCGCCGTATCCGGAGCCGTAGGACCAGATCTCCCGTGTCTCGGGGAAGTGTGAGATGTACTTGGTGGCGTTGCAGGGCCACGGCACGTCCGCCTGGCCCGGCTCCAGCGGGGCGCCGACCGAGTGGACAGCGCGGACGAACGACCCGCTCTCCTCGATCAAGCGCAGCGCCGGCGTTCCCATCCTGGTCATGATCCGCATCGACACCGCCACATAGGCAGAGTCAGTCACCTGCACTCCGAGCCGGGAGATGGTACTGCCGAGCGGGCCCATGCAGAACGGGATCACGTACATGGTGCGGCCGCGCATGCAGCCGTCGAAGATCTTCGCAAAAATCTTGCGCATCTCGTCGGGCGCGATCCAGTTGTTGGTCGGGCCCGCGTCCTGTTCGCTCTCCGAGCAGATGAACGTGCAGTCCTCAACGCGTGCCACATCACTGGGGTCCGAAGCACACCAGAAACTGTTCGGGCGCAGCTTCGGATTCAGCCGGATGAAGGTCCCGTTCTCCACCAGCAGGCTGGTCAGCCTGCCCCACTCCGCTTCCGAGCCATCACACCAGACGACGTCATCGGGCTTGGTCAGCTCCGAGATGTCGCGGACCCATTCGGCCAGCCCGGGGAGACTTGTTCCTGTCTGGTCATCAACAAGCTTGGCGCTGAACATTGGCTTCTCCCTGCCGAGAACCTACTGACGCAGCATACGATCACGCCCCGCGGCCAAGGCTAGGCCGATGGTCACGGCTAAAGTCCCGCACGATCCACTTTGCCCGGTTCAATGTGGCCGGGACACTGCCGAAGGTCCCGTACTCCCGGGACCTGGGTCGCTGTGTCGTGCGCGGCCGGGCGAGGACGGGATCTTCTTCCTTCGCGGATGCTCCGGTTGCAGCTCGCGTTAGGGGCCTGAGGCCATGACTGACTGGCCCCGCCTATACATCCAGAGCATGTGCAGGCCGAATGCCACGAAGGCCGCGGCGATGCCGACGACGACAGCCGCGGACAGAGGCACGCCCGCCGTGTTCAGCAGGAGGGCGGTGCCGGCGCCGGTCAGGATGCTGGTGACTGCGGCGATCATGCTTGCTCCGGTGAACAGCATTTCGATCACGCCTGCGCGCATGCCGGTACTGGCCAGCGCGGCCGCGGCGTCGCTGCCGTCGGTGGAGGCAAAGAACGTGGCGGCCGCCGGGTCGAGCGTGGCGTAGTAGCGGCGGATGGCCTCGATACGCCGCAGGAAGACCACGTTTTCCACGCTGGTCTCCACCATTCGGACGAAGGTGAAGATGCCCAGGATGATCAGGGCGGGCAGGACGGTGGCGACCACCGGCGCCAGGTGGTGGATCGCGGCAGCGAAGAAACCGAAAGCCACCACGGCGCTGGACACGCAGGTCAGGTAGACGGCGGACCGGCCGACTGCCTCGCTGACGGTCGTGCTGCGCGCGGACTGCAGCACGAAGTGCTCGGTGACCAGGGCCGACATGAACGCCTGGCTTGGTTGCGGATGGGTGTCCATGGCGCCGGCTCCAATCCCTCACGGGCGATGCCCACAGATGGCTCGATTGTCCCCTCCCGTGGCCATGCCTGGCCGCGGTCATCGGGGCGCACTGGTTCCCTGACCGAACGGCAAACGCCGGGTCGGCCAGCGTCTTGCCTGGTCGCTGCCGGTCGCGGCCCCGCGGGCGAAGAAGGTCCGCGGGGCGTTAGCGCACATAAAACGGGCCAGTTGGCGGGTGTTTTCGGGGCGGTGCGGGCGCATCGTTGCGGGACAGGAGCGATGAGCCGGCGGCAGGCGCCGGGATCGCGGAAGAGGGCCACGATGGACCTGCTGAGTGGGCGTCCGGGGACCGAGCCGGTTGAAGTGGTGGTGGTGGGTGCGGGCCAGGCGGGCCTGGCGGTGAGTTACTACCTGCGGTCATTCGGCATTGAGCATGTGGTGCTGGAGCGCGGCCGCCTGGGGGAAAGCTGGCGCAGCGCGCGCTGGGACTCGTTCACGCTGGTGACGCCGAACTGGATGACCAGGCTCCCTGGGTATCAGCTGGCACCGGGCACGGGAGCGGACTTCATCTCGCGGGACGCCGTGGTGGGTTTGCTGGAGCGGTTCGCCGCGGGCCTGCCGGTCGAGGAGGACACGGATGTGCTTTCGGTCAGGGTCGGCGGCTGCGGCTACCTGGTGACCACGCCGGACCGGGAGTTCTTGGCACGGGCGGTGGTGATCGCCGGCGGCGGGCAGCGCATCCCCGTGGTCCCCGCGCTCGCCGCAGGGCTGCCGGCCTGCACCAGTGCGATGCAGCACGGTACCGCAGCCCGGCGGGCCTGCCGCCGGGTGCGGTGCTGGTGGTGGGCAGTGGCCAGTCTGGGGCACAGATCGCCGATGAGCTGGCCGTGGCGGGCCGCGAGGTGCTGCTGGCCACCAGCCGGGTGGCGCGGGTACCCCGCCGGTACCGGGGGCGTGACGTCCATGAGTGGAGCGTCGAACTCGGCCTGTACGACCAGGCCACCGAGTCGGTGACCGACCCGGCCGAGTTCCGCGAGCCCCATCCGATGCTCTCGGGTGCCCGCGGCGGGCACACCCTCGCGTTGCAGCAACTGGCCCGCGACGGCGTCCGCCTCCTGGGCCGGCTGGTGGCTGCCGAGGACACCAAGCTCACGTTCGCTGCGGACCTGCCCGAGAACATGCAATACGCCGATCAGCGGGCAGCCGGGTTCCGCCGCGCAGTGGATTCCTACGTGGATCGCGCCGGGATCGTGGCAGCGCCGCCGGACACCGACCCCGCCGAACTCCCCTGGCCCGCAGCTCCCGGAGCTCCGCCGATCGTGGACATCGGGGCGGAGGGGATCACCTCGCTCGTCTGGTGCATCGGCTTCGGCCCGGACACGGCCTGGGTGAACGTGCCCGTCATGCGCGCCGACGGCCTCCCCGTGCACAACCGGGGCATCACCGCCTATCCCGGGTTGTACGTGGCCGGTTATCCGTGGCTGTCGACCCAGGGCTCAGGGATCTTGTACGGGGTGGCCGCGGACGCCGCCCGCATTGCCCAGCACATCGCCGCGACGCAGAAAGGCGGGCAGGCATGGACACGTCACAGACCACTGTCAACGCTGCGGTGACGCCACCGCGGGCGGAGCCGTTGCGGCTGGACCGGCTGATCCGGGCGCGGGCGATCCATTCCATGACCGGAGAGCTGCACCGCTGCGTGGGCCTGTACGGCGATCGCATCGCAGCCGTGTCCGGCGACCCGCACGGACTGGACGGCCTAGCCGGAGCGGGGACGGTGACGGTGGACGCCGGGGACCTCACCCTGTTGCCGGCGTTCAGCGACTCGCACGAGCACCTGCTGGAGGCCAGCCGCAACACGCTGCTGGTCCAGGTGGACCAGGCCCGCAGTATCGCCGAGTTCACCGCCATGGTCGCCGCGGCCGCCCGGGACGCCGCGCCGGGGTCCTGGATTGTCACGTCGATGGGCTGGCACGAGTCCAACCTGGCCGAGAACCGCCTGCCCTCCGGGGCGGAACTGGACGCCGCGGCGCCAGGTCACCCAGTGTTCGCCCGGCGCGGCGGGCACCTGGCTATCGCCAGCAGCGCCGCCCTGGACCGGGCCGGCGTCGGGCCGGGCACGCCCGACCCGCCCGGCGGGAAGATCGGCCGGCTTCCCGGCGGCCGCCCGAGTGGGCTGCTGGAGGGCGGCGCGGTGTACCAGGTCGCCGCGTTCGCCCCGGCCCCCGGACGGGCGGACCTGGTGGAAGCGCTGCGCCGAGGCTCGGCCGCCTACGCGGCGCTCGGGGTGGGCACCATCCGCGAGGCGATGATCAACCTGGAGGAGCTACTGGCCTACCAGGACGTCGCCGAGCTGGGGCTGCTGAGCGTGCGGGTGCGGCCGATGATCCGGGTCGGCAACGAGCTGTCCGAGCCCGAGGCGCTCGACGTGATCCGCGGGCTCGGCGGCCGCAGCGGTTTCGGGGACGACTGGCTGCGGCTGTGGGGGGTGAAGCTCGTCATGGACGGCGGCGTCGAGGGCGGCGCGACCGACCAGGCGTACGCCAATGACCCGCACAACACCGGCCACCTGAACTGGGACCCGGCCGTGATGACCCGGGTATGCACCGAGGCGGTCCGCCGCGGCTGGCGGATCGGCACCCACGCCGCCGGCGACCGGGCGGTGCGGACGGTGCTGGATGTGTACGAGGCGGTAGCCGCGCAAGTCGGGGACCTGCCGCCGTGGACGCTGGTGATCGAGCACGCGCTGCTGTCGGATGCCGCGACGCGGGCGCGGGTAGTGCGCAGCGGGTTCGGGGTGACAGTACAGCACCCGCTGCTGTGGAACATGGGCAGCGAAATGCTGGCCGCCTGGGGTCCCGAGCGCACCCGCGATGTCAGCCCGCTGGACGAGTGGCTGGCCGCGGGCGCCGACCTGGCCGCCGGGACCGACATCGCCCGGCCGTTCAACCCGATGACCGCGGTGTGGGGCATGGTCACCCGCGGCACCAAGTCCGCGGGCGTCCAGGGCCCTGCCCACGCCATTGACGTGGCCACGGCGCTGGAGCTTTACACCATGGGCAGTGCCCGGCTCAACCATGAAGCGGACCGGCTGGGCAGCATCACCGCGGGCAAGCTCGCCGACCTCGCCGCCTACCCCGCCGACCCGTTCACCGCCGGCGCCGACGTCCTGGCCGCGCTCGGCCCGGTGTTCACCATCGTCGGCGGTCGCTCCGTTTATGACCCGCACGGCCTGCTCGGCCACACCGAAGGAGAGCCCTGATGCGCACCGAAGCCAGCGCGGCCTGCCTGTCGTGGATCCCGCCCACGGCCGTGGAGGGGGTGTTCGGGCTGCCGTTCGGCCTGGGCATCGCCCACTACGACGAGCCGCCGCCGGATAACACACCAGACATCGACGCGCTGCTCGCCGCCGGTGCCATCCGGTTCGCCAACCAGCTGCACGCCTGGATCGAGACCGACGACGGCCGGATCGTAAGGCATGGAATGTCGGGGAGCGGACGGCTGGGCTCTACCACCGTGCGGCTCGGCTCGCACGGCCTGACCTTCGCCGGGGTGGCCCTGCCCGATATCGCCCCGCCGCCCGAGGTGGAGGCGGAGCGGGTCCGCTTCACCCAGACCGCGGGCGGCCACACCGGCATCGCGGTGCCCCGACGGGTGGCGCACCCGCCCTTCTGGCGGCTGACCGCTCCGCTTGCCTGGTCCACGATCACGCTGACCCTGCACGCCAACGGGTCGTCGGAGGCCCGGCTCACCAGCGCGAGCCCGTTCCCGCGCCACTACCTCTACGACACGGCGGGCCGGCTGACGCACAAGAGCGCCCTGCTCCGGTATCACGACTGGCTGCGGGAATCGGACAAACACGCCACACCATGGGACGCCACGCCGGGGCCGGTCCCGGTGGCCAGCGTGAACTCGGCGGGCGAGCGGTCTCTGGCGAACGCGATTCTCGTGTCCGGGGATTACCGCCAGCACCGGCTGCCTGCCGGCGCCTTGCTCAGCGAACTGACGATCGCCGACACAGAGATGCACCTGCTGCTCGACGGCCTACTGCTCATCGAGATCGATCAGCAGCCAGCGGCCGAAGCCGGCCCAGGCGCCCTTTTCGACCCGGTGCTGCGAACTGCGCAAAGTAAAGATCACGTCACCGTGCGCGCGCAAACCAGCTGCCGTCTCGCGGTCGTGCCCCGCAGCGGGCTCGACGAGGCGGCCCTGCTCGGCGCCGCCGCGGCGCAGACCGCCCGGTTCCAGGCCCGTCACGGGTGACATCGTCCAGGCAGGAGGCCAGCCATGATCCGGCGACTTACCCCAGTTCCCCGCCGACCGGGCGTGAGGATCCCGCCGAACCTGTCGGCATCGCGTTCGGGCTGGCCGGCCTGGCGGGGGCCTGGCGTGCGGCCGGGCCGCTGCTGGGGGTCTCCCGCGCGGTCCCGGGCGCCATCGATCTCGTGGCGGCGAGTGTGTGGCTGGTCTTGGTGCTCGGGTACGGTGCGCAAGGCCTCCGCCAGGTGCTGGCCGACCTGCGGGATCCGGTGCTGGCACCGTTCGTCCCGGTGGCTCCGATCACCGCGATGATCCTTTCCGCCGCGCTGGCGGCCTACGCGCCCGGCGCCGGGCGGATGCTAGTGATCGTTTCCCTGGTGGTGACGATCGCGGCCGGCGGGGCCACCAATGTCATCGCCAGCGCGCTCGGCGGGTACACGGTGCTCATGGCCCTGGTCCAGCTGCGCTTCCTGCCCCGCTACACCAGGCTGAAGTTCTCACCGGGGTTCTGGGCGTTCACGTTCGCCTACGCGGCTGCCGTGACCGATGCCCTGGACTGGATCACGCTGAAACGGCCGCCCGCCGCGGCCGCCTGGGCCATCACGCTACTCGCGGCGATCACGATCCTGATTTCCGCGATCGCAGCCCGGACGGTGATCGCCGCCCGCCGGGGGCAGCTCGTCCCCGCCTCACCACCGGTGGCGGGCTCCGTGAGCCAGGAGCGCCAAGCCCAGCCGCTGCCGGAGCCTGTCCGCGCCTGAGCGCGGGTTCGCGGGGTATCGCCGGTCTGCGGTCCGGCCGCAGGCAGGCCGAGCGGTCATGCCTGACAGGCCGCGGCTGGTCAGGACCGGCCGGGGCTCCCCGCCGCGGGCGCGGCGCCGCGGCGGACGACCAGCGCGGCCAGTTCGACGCGGGAGGCGACGCCGAGCTTGCCCAAGATGGCCGATACGTGGCCCTGCACAGTGCGGCGGGACAGGAACATGCGGCCGACGATGGCCGGGTTGGACAGCCCCTCCGCCACTAGGACGGCCACGGTTCGTTCGGTGTCGGTGAGCGCTTCCCACCCCGTCTTGGGGCGCCGCCGGGGACCGCGCACGCCGCGGTGCGCGCCCAGGGCGCGCAGCAGCGTCCCGGTTCGCGCGCGGTCCCAGCTGGCTTCCAGGGACTCGTACCCGGACACCGCGCTGAGCAGGGCGGCCCGCGCCTCACGGCCCCGGCCTGCCGCGGCGAGCAGCCGCCCGGACTGCTCGCGGGCCTGGGCGGCGAACAGGGGCCGGCCCTCTGATGCTCGGCGGCGACCTCGGCCAGACCGTCCGCGTCCTGGTCGGCCAGGGCACGGGCATGCCGCGCCGACCGGCGCAGAGCGGGAATGGGGTGCTGTGCCGCATAGAAGCTGATGCTGTCCGCCGCGCGGCGGGCCGCCGCCGGGTCGCCGGCCGCCAGCGTGACCGCGACCAGGCCGGGCACCAGGTAATGACGCAGGTACCACAGCCGGTCCTGGGCGATATCCGCGGGCCAGGCCTGGCCCAGGATGGCGGCCGCGTCACCGGGCCGACCATCGGCCTCGGCAGCGAGCGCCAGCGCCCAGGCCGGCATGTGCGCCGACTGGCGGCCGGGCGAGGTGGCCCGCGGCTCGGCCCGCAGGGCGGGCAGCAGGGCGGCCAGCGCAGCCCGGTCACGACGATGGACCGCGATCAGTGCGGCCACCCCTCGCAGATGGCGCCCCATGTCGAGGAGATCGGCCAGGTCCAGGCCTGCTTGAACCTCGGCCAGCGCCTCCTCCCAGCACCCCTGGCAGAACCGCAGCCGGGCCGCACACAGGTACCGCCAGGCGAGGAAATCGGTGCCCACCCCGCGCTCGGCTAGCCGAAGCGCATCTTCGAACGCACGTTCCGCCTCCGCGTCTTGGTCCAGTTCGGCCAGGCAGATGCCGCGGGACACATCCGGAGCGAGCTGCGCGCCGGCCCGCGGGCCCAACGCCTTGGTGGCGGTGATCGCGGTATCGGTGTAGCCGAGAGCCTCTTCAACCCAGCCGTCCCATAGCCGCGCCCGGGCCGCCGCAGCCATGACATACGCGAGTGCCTCGGTATCGCCGCTGGCCTGCGCCGCAGCGACGCCATCCCGCCAGGACGTGCTGGTGGCGGCCGGCTGGCTGAGCGTGATCCGGCACAAGGCGTCCAGGCCGTAGAACCGGGCCTGCTCAGCCAGGGTGAGCCGGCCCGTGGCGAAAGCGGCGGCGACCTCGGTTACCGCGCGGTCGATGCCTCCCTGGCCCGCGCAGGCGCTGGCCAGCGTCCACCGCAAGGCCGCCTCAGTCCGAGGGCTGACCGGCGAGGCCAGCGCCGACCGGGCTACTTGCTCGGCCGCCTGCGGCCGGCCGCTCCGCAGCAGCGCCGCGGCAAGCGCGGTGCGCAAGCGGGCGGAGACCTCCTCCTGCTGCACGGTGCCGGTGCCCAGAATCTGCCGCAGCAGGGCGGCCGCCAGCCCCGGAGCGCGAGTCGCGAGGTCGTCCGCCACACTGGCCAGCCAGGGCAGCAACGGCACGGCGGTCGGCCCGGCGGCGAGCAAGTGCTCGGCGACCCGTTCCGGGGAAGCGCGGGTGGTCAGCGCCTGGGCGATCTGCCCGTGCAGGGCCTGGCGCGCCGACGCCGGCAAGGCGTCCGCCAGCGCGGCGCGAAGCAGCGGATGCCGGAACGACAGCCGGTCAGGCAATGCCGCAAGCACGCCGGTGTCCATTGCCTCGCTGACCTGGCCGAGCAGGTCCGTGACCGGCCGGTCCAGCACCGCAGCCACATCGGCGACGCTGAACGCGAACCCAAGCAGCGCGGCGACCTGAAGAAACTCCCGGGTCCCCGCCGACAGGAAGCCCAGCCGCCGGGCCATCGCGGCGCCCAGCGTCGGAGACACGCCAAGGTGATCGCTGCTGGAGTCGACATCGACCATCCGGCCGACATGCCTCAGCCGCCCGCCCTGAGCCAGCCCGCCCACCAGCTCCTGAATGTACAGCGGGTTTCCCGCCGCGCCGGAAACCAGGCCGCGCAGCGCTGGGCCGGGCCGCCCCCCCGCCAGGCCGGCCACGAGCTGGCTCACCACTGTGTCCGGCAGCGGGCCCAGCACAATCCGTGCCGCGCCATGCTCCAGCCAGTCACGGGCCAGGGCATCCACGTCCGGACCGCCGGCGCCGCTGCGCCGCACCGCGACCAGCAGCAGCGGCAACTGCCCGGCCACCCGCCCCAGCCGGTGCAGCAGCAGAACCGAAGCCGGATCCGCCCAATGCACGTCATCGACGGCCACCGCCACCGGCCTCGCCGCGCACCACCGCTCGACCAGCCCCAGGACCGACTCGACCACCGGGTACTCGGCACCGCCGCCGCGGATCAGCGCCAGGACCTCCGCCACCCGCGGGTCACCGGCTGCCAGCGGCTCCAGGCACGAATCCACCGTCGCGAACGGCAACCGCCGGTCGAACTCCTCCGCTGCACCAGTCACCTGCCAGGAAACCAGCCCAGCGGTGTTCTCAAAGAACGCCCGCAGCAGCGAGGACTTGCCAATACCCGGCTCGCCCTCAATCAGCACCAGCCGGCCCTGGCCGGCCGCCACAGCACCAGCCAGGCCAGCGAGGCGCTCCAGGTCGCCGTCCCGGCCGATCACTTCACCCAGGCCCGTCATGGGCATACCCGGAGTCCCACCGCCCAGGCCATCCGCACGCAACCACCCCAGGGCGGTCATGGCAGGCGGGGCGAACGTGTCGCCCCGCTGTGGGTGACCCGCTCGGCCGCTTGCGTGAGAAGGTGAGCTGGTGGTGACTTCGGGGCAGCGGGTCGGCGTTCTGCTGTCGGTCAATGTGGGGATGCCGCAGGACGTGACCTGGCACGGCAGGACGGTGCGCACGGCGGTGTGGAAGAGGCCGGTCGCCGGGCCGCGGATGGTGCGGCGGCTCAATATCGATGGTGACGGGCAGGGTGATCTGGCCGGGCACGGCGGCGAGCAGCGGGCCGTGTTCGTCTACCAGATCGAGTCCTACCGGTACTGGCAGGAGCAGCTGGGCCGAGATGACTTCGAGTACGGGCAGTTCGGGGAAAACTTCACCCTGCAGGGACTGGCCGACGACCAGGTGTGCATCGGCGACCGGTACCGGATCGGCGGCGCGATTTTCGAGGTAACCCAGCCGCGGGTCACCTGCTTCCGGGTAGGTATCCGGATGGATGATCCACAGATGCCCGCGCTGCTGGTTTCCCATCACCGGCCCGGGTTCTACTTCCGCGTACTGACCGAGGGCGCGGTGGAGGCCGGACAGGAGATCATCAGGCTTGCCTCCGGCCCGGAAGGTATGACGGTCGCGGAGATGGACGCCCTGCTGTACCTGCCCGGGCATCCCCGGCAGCAGATGCTGCGCGCGCTGCGCATCCCGGCGCTCAGCGGCGGGTGGAAAGCCTCGTTCCAGGAGATGCTCGACCAGCCCGGGCAGGCCGCCGGCAACGCGGGCCTAACCGAAGCGAGCCCGCCGCCGGCGTGGCCCGGGTTCCGGCCGCTCGCCGTGACCGGAATCGGCCGGGAGAGCGAGACGGTGATCTCGGTACACCTGGCCGATCCCGGGGGCGGGAGCGTGCCGGCTGCCCGGCCCGGACAGTTCCTGACCCTGCGCCTGCACCCTGACCCCGCCGGGCGGCCGCTGCTGCGCAGCTACTCGCTGTCAGGACCCCCGGGTGCCCGCGACTACCGCATCAGTGTCAAGCAGGAGGAACACGGCGCCGGCAGCCAGTTCCTGCACACCCGGGTTCGGGCGGGTGACCTGCTGGAGGCAGCCGCGCCGCGCGGCACCTTCACCCTGCGCCCGGGCCAGGCGCCGGTTCTGCTGATCAGCGCGGGTGTCGGCGCGACACCGGTGCTGGCCATGCTGCACGCTCTGGCCGCAGCCCGGTCCAGCCGGGACATCTGGTGGCTGCACGGCGCGCGCCGCCGCGCGGATGAGCCGTTCGCGGCCGAATCCCGCGCCCTGCTGGCCGCGCTTCCCCGCGCGCACCGGCACATCTGCTACAGCAGCCCGGGCCCTGATGACATCCAGGGCCGCGACTACCAGACGGCGGGACGCCTGTCGGCGCCGGTCCTTGCCGCCCTCGACCTGCCCCGCGACGCCGATGCCTACCTGTGCGGCCCCCCCGCGTTCATGGCAGATGTGTCCGCTGCCCTGGCCGCGGGCGGCATCGAGGCTGCCCGTATCCGCACCGAGGTCTTCGGTGCCGGGCCCGCGCAGACACCCGGCATCGCACCCGCGGCCGCACGCCGGCCGCACCCGCCCGCCGGCCAGCCAGGCAGCGGCCCCCTGGTCGCGTTCGCGCGCAGCGACCTGAACGCGCGCTGGGACCCTGGCTACGCCAGCCTGCTCGAGTTCGCCGAAGCCTGCGACGTACCGGTGCGCTGGTCATGCCGCACCGGAGTGTGCCACACCTGCGAGACAGCCGTCATGTCCGGAACAGTCCGCTATGACCCAGCCCCGGTCGATGACCCTGCCGACGGCAGCGCACTCATCTGCTGCTCGCAGCCGCGCGACGACCTGGTCCTCGACCTGTGACCACCCCGCTGGCCACTGGCGTGCCCGGCAGGTCAGTGGCGACTGCGTCGCAGGTGCCGAGGCGGAGCCGTCCGCACCGCTAACCGAGCAGCGCCACGCGGCGGTCGCGGCAACGGTCAGGAGACCGCAGCTTTCACCAGCTCGGCGACCTTCTTCTCTACCACGGCACTCCACTTCTGCAACGCGTACGCCACCGGCCACAGGTCCCCGTCGTCGAGGTTGGCCGCTTCCTGGAAGCCCAGGGTCGAGTACCGGTACTTGAACTTTGCCGAGTCCTGGAAGAAGACGACGACCTTGCCGTCCGCGTTCGCGTAGGCGGGCATCCCGTACCAGGTCTTGGGCGACAGATCCGGGGCGGTAGCAGTCACCGTCATATGCACGCGCTCGGCGAGCGCACGATCGTCCGGCGCCATCTCCGCGATCTTGTCGAGGACCTCTTGCAGCCCGTCGGCCTTCTTGGCGCCCTTCTTGCCCTCGGCGCGCAGCTCGGCGGCGCGCGCCTTCATCGCGGCACGCTCCTCAGCGGTGAAGCCGCCGGACTCGGTCTTGGAATTCTTCGCAGGCATTCTCGGGCTCCTTTCCCACGTTCAAGGCTCGGCACGATGCCGGCCATCTGCGGCCAGGCTAGGCTTGACGACACCCTGGCGCTTCTCGATTCCTGATCGGATCGGGGGCCAGCCGAGCAGCGTGAACAGCAGCGGGTACGGCTGGTTTGCCGTTGGCCTTCGAACGTCTCCTCACTGCGTCCAATCGGCTACGCCGCAGGAGCGCGACGAACTCACAGCACCCGAGACGATACTGGCCACGCGGAGAACCTCCGGGCCTGAGCTGGCCCGATCCGACCCGATCTGCTCCCGCTCGACGAGCTGGGCTACGTCCAGGCGGTGCCAGTACGACGGAGGCGCTCGCGGGCCTCATTCGCCGACAGTGAGGTGATGGTCGGCCGGGTGCCCGGACCAGGGATTATCTCGCCGATTCGGTATTCCGTCCTGCTGGCTCTGACTGCGGGCTATTCGCGCTGCAGGCCGCGCACCTCGAACGCCAGAAGAATATCGGAGAAGCCCCGGAACAACGCGAAGAACCCGACCCAGATCAGCAGCAGCAGCGCCCGGGCGGGGGACTCCTGCTGGGAGACCCAGAAGCCGAGAAGGATCTCCAGCACGCCCGCGATCATGCCCAGCCACCAGGCGGGGTTGATTTCCCGCGAGGAGATCGAGGTGATCAGGTCGAGGCTGCCGCGGAAGATGAGCAGCAGCCCGAAGACCGTGGCCAGCGCCCAGAACGCGCCGAACGGGCTCGCGAATGACCAGCAGGCCGCGAACAGGAACAGGATCGCCATCAGCACGTGCGCCCAGCGCCACCGCGACCGGATCGACGCGATGAGGAGCTCACTGAGCAAGCCGCCCAGGAAGACCACGCCCATTAGCACGCCCACGGCGACCACCGAGGCGAGCCGGAACCGCAAGACGATCAGCGAGATGACCAGCCACGCGATCCCGGTGACGAGGAACATCCACCACGGCCCGGCCAACTGGTCCAGCACGGTCTCGACCCGGCCACGGGGGCCAGCGCCCGTCTGCGACTCCAAGCGCATGCTCATGTCCGTATCCCTTCGCACGCCTGCCTCTACCGTCTCACCAGGCCCAGTAAATGACCATGGGACCCCGTCACGAGGTTTCACCCACCCCCGATCAGGCGCGGTTCTACATCCTGGACTTCGGTGGCGGGACGCTGGCCGACCTGGACGTGCTGCCGCACGTGGGCGGGGTCGCGACCCGGTTGCACGGCCGACCTGGTGCGACGGACGGTCGCCGAGGATCGGGTACGCGACCTCCTCGGCGGCCGCGGCCCAGCTGCTCGACGACGTGCGGGAGGCGCTGGTCGGCCGGCTGCCGCCGCCGGACCTGCCGCTTGCGCAGCTGCGGTCCCGGTCCTGGTGGGCCTCGTGCAGGTGGCGCCCTCGGCTCAGGTGCCGACGTAGCACGCATGCCCGCCATCCTCGCCCGCGGGTCTGTGCCCGCCGCCTGCCGCCAGGTTGCCGCTCGATCCGCGCCGAGATTGGCAGGGTCCTACCATTCGACGGGCAGTTTGGTCAGGCCGCCGGTCACCGTGTCGCGGCGCAGCCGCAGTTGCCCGGCTGGGACGGCGAGCCGCATCGTGGGAAAGCGCGCCGGCAGCTGGGAGAAGACAGCCTGCAGTTCGATGCGGGCGAGCGGGGCGCCGAGGCAGTAGTGGGCGCCGTGCCCGAACGTGAGATGGGCCGGCCCTTGGCGGGTGACATCGAAGCTGTCGGGGCTGGTGAAGACGGCGGGATCGTGGTTGGCGGCGCGGTTGTCGAGCAGCACGAGGTCGCCTGCGTGCACGGTGACCTCACCGATCTGCAGGTCGGTACGGGCGTAGCGGGGGACGCCGCCGGAACCGCGGCCCGGGGCCCGCAGTATCTCCTCCACTGCAGGGGTAATCCGGTCGGGATCATTGATCAGAGCCTGCTGCTGGCCTGGATTGGCCAGCAGGTACAGGGCGCCCATGCCGATCGCCACCACCGTCGTCTCATGACCGGCGAACAGCAGGCCCATCGACAACATGGCGATCTCGTCATCACCGAGGTCATCCGCGCACAGCCGGGAGATGATGTCGTCACCTGGCTGCTTGCGCTTGCTGGCCACGAGCTGCCGCCCGTAGCCGAACAGCTCACCCAGCCCGTGCTCGGAACGGGCCCGGTCGCGTACGTCACCGGTCGCCTCGCTCCAGGCGCGGAACTGGTCACGGTCGGCGTACGGCACTCCGAGCAGCTCGCAGATGACCTGGATGGGCAACGGCAGCGCCAGCGCCTGGTGCAAGTCGGCAGGCGGCCCGTGCCCGGCCAGGTCATCGAGCAGGGCTGCGGTCAGGTTTTCCACCTGGGGCCGGAGTGCGCGCATCCGCCGGGGGGAGAAATGCGGCTGCAGCAGTGAGCGCAGGCGGGCATTGTCGGCCTGCTCGGTGTCGTAGTTGCCCATCGGCCCGCCGAACAGCGCCGACTTCCCCTGGCGGGCAGCCCTGGCGGGGTCAGGGTGAGAGCGGCCAAGCCGCTCATCGGCCAGCAGACGGCGTACCTCCTCATAGCCGGTAACCAGCCACGCGTCGTCGCCCACCGCGGTACGGACCCGGTGGACCACGCCATCTAGCTGCAACTGGCGCAGTAACGGCGCTACCCCCAGCGGATGAGCCTGCTCAAAGGGCAGCTGAACCGTCATGCCGGACACCTCCTCGGCTCAGCATGGCCCGGTCCGTCCTGGCACCACCGCCACGGCGCTCAACTCATCCTCGTTCATCGGCTACCGAACGTCGATAGGCCGGTTCGTCCGCGCCGCTAGGGGCGCGGCTCCGGTCTCGCGCGGGAGCGCCGCGCAGCGGCGCACGTGATCTAGGACCCGAAACTATGTCTTGGGCTCGTCGCGGAATAACCCGCTGCTGTGCCTCGCGGCGGTCAGCCTGGTGGCAAACGGGCTGCGAACCGGGGCGCGGCGGAGCTCGCCCAGCGCCTGGCCGGCGCGGTGGCCATGATCTATGCCCTGAATTCCGGCATTTCCTACGTTTTGGGTCCTCCAGTCAGGTGAGCCGGTACCCGTTGCCGGCGAACCCGGCGATGAATGTGCGTCTGCTGTACACGGGTGTACACCAACGTCGCATTCACGGGGCGGGATGCCGGGGTGGCGGCCGGGGATGCCGGAGGGGCGGCCGGGGATGCCGGGGCGGGCGGGCGGGGATGGCGGGGCGGCGGGCCTGCGGCCGGGACGAAGACCGCGAAACGGGGCAAATGGTTGGACGATGGCTGGCTGTCCGGCCTGGCGCCAGCTCCCGCCCCCCGCGTTGCCCGCTGACCGGCGCCTGGGTCAGGGAACCGGCCGCCGGATCCATGATCAAACCGGCGTGTTGATCATCTGCTGTCGAGCCAGAGCGCCCAAGGCTCTATCGTGCCGATCTGCAGCAGCCCGGCCGAAGCCCATGGATCACCCGCAAGGCGTGCCTTGATTTCGTTATCATCTGTGGCCTCGACGACGTGCAGGGTCTGCTCGCCGTCGCCGACTGGTCCGCCGAGGATGATAAAGCCGTCATCGACAAGCCCGTCCATGAATGCAGCGTGCTCATCCCAAGCGTCTTGGTCCCGGGTCTGACGTGAGGGGTCCCAGCCCGGGCCGTGGACCAGCCGCACCGCGAAATTGGCCATGGCCGGAGCGTACTGACCGCGACCGACACTCGGCCCGCCCCTGCCCGGCACCACCTCGGCGACTTCTTGCGCCACGTCAGCAGTTGGAGGCCTGCCAGTCGCCCGTGGCAAAATCGGCTAGGTGCAGGTCGGGATGCTCGGACCCCTCGAGGTTCGCACGGACGACGGCGTCCTCGCCGACGTGCCGGGTGCCCGGTTGCGCGGGCTGTTGATCGCCCTCGCGCTCGAACCAGGTCACGCAGTCCCGAATGCGACGCTCGTCGACTGGATTTGGGGTGAGCGCCCGCCCTCCGACGCGGCGAATGCCCTGCAACGCTTGGTTTCCCGGCTGCGGAAGGTGCTGCCGGAAGGGCTGGTCGAGGGGCAGACGAACGGCTACCGGTTGCGGGTGGAACCCGACGCGGTCGACGCCGTGCGGTTCGAACGCCTCGTCGGCCAGGCCCGCAATGACGAGGATCCGCGGCGGGTACGGCTGCTGCGCGAGGCCCTCGCATTGTGGCGCGGTGCGGCCATGCAGGACGTCGGTTTGCAGGATAGTGCCGCGTTTGACGCGGCGGTCACCCGGCTCGAGCGGCTACGCCTGACCGCCATGGAGGATCGGTTCGATGCGGAGATCAGCCTCGGCCACGGTGTGGACCTGGTCACGGAACTGACCGACTTGGCGGCCGCGCATCCGCTGCGAGAACGGCTTGTCGCTGCGCTGATGCGTGCCCTCGTCGCGGCCGGCCGCGACGCCGAGGCGCTGCTCGTGTACCAGCGCACGCGAGAAGCCCTGGCCGACGCGCTGGGCGTCGACCCCTCACCGGAGCTGTCCGCATTGCACGTCGCGCTGCTGCGGGGCGAGTTGGGACGGCGCGAGGAAAACCGGAAGACCAACTTGCGCGCCGAGCTGACCAGCTACGTCGGCAAGGACGCCGATGTCGCCGCGGTCCGCGAACTCATCGCCGAACATCGGCTCACCACCCTGATCGGGCCGGGCGGCTCGGGGAAGACCAGGCTGGCCACGGAAACCGCGCGCACGCTGCTCGGCGACCTGCCGGACGGGGCCTGGCTGGTGGAGCTCGCAGCCATCGGCGCGGACGGTGACGTGGCGCAGTCGACGCTCGCCGCGCTCGGCCTCCGGGATGCTCTGCTCGGCGGGACGCCGAACGCGGAACCGCCGGACCGGCTCATCGCCGCGATCCGCGAGCGCGAAACGCTCTTGATTCTGGACAACTGCGAGCACGTCATCGAGTCGGCGGCGGCGTTCGCCTACCGGGTGCTCGGGGAGTGCCAGCGGCTGCGGATCCTGGCCACGAGCAGGGAACCGCTCGGCATCACCGGTGAGGCGCTGTGGCTGGTCGAGCCGCTGGGCTTGCCGGAGGGGGACGCCAGCCCCGGTGAGATCGAATCCTCGCCGGCCGTCCAGTTGCTGCGGGACCGGGCCGGCGCGGTGCGCAGGGATCTCGCGGTCGACGCCCGCACGTTGTCGACGATGGTGCGCGTCTGCCGGGCGCTGGACGGGATGCCGCTGGCGATCGAACTGGCCGCGGCCAGGTTGCGCACCATGTCCCTCGATCAGCTCGCCAACCGTCTCGATGACCGGTTCCGCCTGCTGACCGGCGGCAGCCGCACCGCGCTGCCACAGCACCGGACGCTGCGCGCGGTGGTCGACTGGAGCTGGGAGTTGCTCACCGATGCCGAACGGATGGTCCTGCGCAGGCTCTCGGTATTCTCCGGCGGGGCGAGCCTGGACGCGGCCGAGCGGGTCTGCGTCGGCGATGCGGTCGAGCGGGGGGCAGTGCTCGAGTTGCTGACCGCGCTGGCCGAGAAATCGCTGCTGCTCGCCGAGGGCGACAGCGCACCGCGTTACCGGATGCTCGACACGATCAAGGAATACGCCCGGGACCGGCTCGCGGAGGCGGGCGAATCGGACCTGGCGCGTCGTGCGCATCTCGGCTACTTCACCGAACTCGCCGAGACCGCCGAGCCGCATCTTCGCCGCGCCGAGCAATTGGAATGGCTCGCCACGCTCGAGGCCGAGCACGACAACATCGGTTTTGCGATGCGTGCCGCGCTCGCCGGCGGCGAGGCGCAGGCGGCGATGCGGCTCGCGGCGGGCGCCGGCTGGTACTGGTGGCTCGGCGGGCACAAGGCCGAGGGCATCGAGCTGCTCATCGCGGCCACCAAGACGCCCGGCGAGGTAAGCGATGAGATCCGGGCCATGGTGTATGCGCTTGTCGTGATGTTCATCACCGACGGTCCGGGCGACCAGTACCAGGTGGAGGAGTGGATTCACCAGGCATTCCGGTTCAGCCAGCGCAGTCAGCGCCGCAACCCGCTGCTGGGGCTCGTCGCCGCGCTGCAGCGCATGTTGCAGGGGCCGGACGAGTTTCTGCCCGCGTTCGAACCGCTGCTCACCGAAGACGACCCGTGGGTACGCGCACTGGCCAGGCTGCAGCTCGGCAAGATGCGGATCGTGCTCGGCCAGGGCGGGCGGGATGCGGATGCCTACCTCGAGATGGCGCTCGCCGAGTTCCGGGTACTCGGCGAGCGGTGGGGGATCTCGTTCGCCCTGAACGAGTTGGCGGACCGGATCGCCACGCGCGGCGAGTTCGCTGGTGCGTGCGAGCACTACGAACAGGCGATCGCGGTCGTCACCGAGGTCGGCGCCATCGAGGATGTCATCCGGATCCGGTCGCGGCAGGCTCAGCTGTACTGGCTGCTGGGTGATGAAGACTCCAGCGCGGCTGCCATAGCCGAGGCGCAACGGTGCGCTGAACAGGTCACCTGGCCGTATGCGCTGGCCGAGCTGGCCCTGGCGAAGGCGAAACTCGCTCGCTGGGGCGGCGACCGCGAGGAGGCATACCGGCAACTCGGCGTCGAGACAACCATGCTGGGCGACGAAGCGGAGCAGGCGAACATCCGGGCAGTGACGCACGACCTGCTCGGCTACCTCGCCGACAGCCTCGCCGAGGCCCGCGAGCACCGCGTCGCCGCATTCCAGGCCGCGTCGGAGGCCGGGTATGCGGTCGTGATCGCGCAGGTACTCGTCGGGATCGCAGACCTGGCCCTACGCTGCGATCAGTACGAGCAGGCCGCGCGGCTGCTCGCGGCCAGCGTCGGCGTGCGCGGACTGGCGGATCGGTCGCAACCGGATGTGGCCCGGATCGAGCAGGCCGCGCGGCACCGCCTCGGCGAAGCGCGGTTCGCCGAGGCGATGCAGGAGGGGGCGCAGGCGAGCTGGCGTGAGCTGGTCGAAGCTACGCTCGCTTGCTGAACGTGGCACGCGACCACAAGTACCCGGCGAGGGCATTGAGGTCAGTTTGCTGCGGGTTGAATGATGATGTCGCCGTGGCGCGTGCGGGCGTGGACCGTGACCTGGTTGTCGGACGTTTCGGGGTTTTCCTGCGGCGGAACGGAGTTGCGCACCGACCCTCGCTCGCTGTGGGCGTCCACCCGTGCAGCGGTGCCCTCGCTGATGCCGACCTCGATGTTTCCTGAGCCGTTCAACAGCTCCGCTTGGCCGCGGGTCAGCCGGCCGATCCGGATGGCACCGTCGCCTGTCTTGGCGGCGACGTTGCCGTCGGCGCGGTCGATGTCGAAGCCGCCGCTGCCACTGCTGAGGTCGAGGTCGGCCGAGGCGTGGCCGATCCAGATCTGCCCGCCCGAGCTCGAGAGCCTGACGGCGTCCTGGATCTCGCTGATCCGCATGTCGACCGAGCTGCCGTCGATGTTGGCGCGCCCGGCGATGTGGCCGATCGCGACCTCACCGGCCGCGATGTTGGCCTGCAGCGCGGTGATGCGATCCAGCTGGACCCGGCCCGAGGCCAGGTGCAGCTCGCACTCGCCCAATGAGCCGTCAGCGTGAACATCCGAGTGCGCCAGGTACGCCACCAGGCTGGAGTCGGCGGGCAGGTCGATCGTGATGGCGACCGAACCGTTCTTGTCCCCGGAGACGGTCGTTTTGACCGATAGCTGACCGTCGGCGAAGTCGACCTTGGTCTTGCTGGCCACTCTGACGTCCGACCGGCTTGCCTTGTTGATGGGTTCGACCAGCACCACGGTGTCGGTCCGGTCGCTCGCGGTGACCCGCACCCGGGCGCCGGCGACCACAACGGTGGCGATGATGGGCCCTGGCGTGACGAATGTAGGCATGACAACTCTCCTGCTGTCTCGTACTTGATGTGTTGGTGGGCGGCGGGTCACGCTCGCTTGCTGAACGTGGCACGCGACCATAGGTACCCGACGAGGGCGATCCCGGCGCACCAGGCGAGGGCGGCGGCCGCATAGCCGCCTGACGGAGTGCCGGCGAGCAATCCGCGCAACGATTCGATGATCGGCGTGAAGGGCTGGTACTCCGCGAATTGCCGGACACCCTGTCCCATCGTGGCGGCCGGCACGATCGCGCTGCTCACGAACGGCAGCAGGATCAGCGGCACGACGGTCATGCCTGCGGATTCCGGAGTTTTCGCAGCCATGCCCAGCGCGACTGTGAGCCAGGCCGCCGCGAAGGCTGTCGCCACGATGATACCGATGGCGCCGAGCCATTCGAGGGGGGTCGCAGGCGACCGGAATCCCAGCGCGAAGGCCATTCCGATGATGACCGCAATGGCGATCAAACTGCCCAGCATGGTGGCCGCGACGTGACCGTTCAGGACGGCACCGCGGGAGACGTTCATCACCTTGAACCGGTTGATGATGCCCTTCGTCATGTCGGAGTTCACCGATACCGCAGTGCCCGACAACCCGTAGCAGATGGCCAGCACGATCAGGCCTGGTGTCGCGTATTCGATGTAGTGTTCGCCGACATTGAATGCGTTGCCGAGCACGTACACGAACAGCAGCATGATCACGACCGGCATCAAGGCCCCGTTGAATAGCGTGACCGGATTCCGGATGATGTGCTTGACGTTGCGGCGCAGCATGATCCGCGAATCGGTCAACGGTACTGAAGTGGTGCTCATCGCGCGTTCTCCTCTGTGCTTGCGTGACTGGTCAGGGCCAGGAAAACGTCATCGAGGTCCGGCATGTGCATGGAGAACTCCTCGACGTCGATCGAATCCTCATCGAGCCGGCCCAGCAGAGCCCGCAACGATTTCGCCTTACCATCGCTGGGAACCCGCAGGGTCAGGTCCTCGTCGTCCCGCGTGGAGCCGGTCAGGACCCGCGCCGCCGCGTCGAGTTCTCCGGCGTCGCTGAACTGGAGCCGGACGTGGCTGCCAGGAACCTGGCGCTTGAGTTCGTCGGGAGTGCCCTGCGCCACCAGGTGGCCGTGGTCGAGCACCGCGATCCGGCCGGCGAGCTGATCGGCTTCCTCGAGATTCTGGGTGGTGAGGAAGACGGTCACGCCGTCGGCCACCAGCTCGCGGACGATGTTCCACATCGTGCGGCGGCTGCGCGGATCCAGTCCCGTCGTCGGCTCGTCCAGGAAGATGATCTGCGGCCGGGTGACCAGCGTCATCGCCAGATCCAGCTTCCGGCGCATCCCGCCGGAGTAGGTCGCCGCCATCTTCTGCGCCGGCTCCACAAGATCGAACCGTTCCAGCAGCGAGCCGACCACCCGCCGGCCCTCGCCGGCCCGCAGATGATGCAGATCCGCCATCAGCTGCAGGTTCTCCTGCCCCGTCAGCAGGTCATCCACCGCCGCGAACTGACCGGTGACCCCGATCACCGCGCGCACCGCCCGCGCCTCGGTGCCAACATCATGCCCGGCCACTCGCACCGTCCCGCCGTCGGCCCTCATCAACGTGGTCAGCACGTTCACCGTCGTGGTCTTGCCCGCCCCGTTCGGGCCGAGCAGGGAGAAAACCGTGCCCGCAGGAACATCCAGGTCGATGCCATCGAGCACGGTCTTGTCCCCGTACGCCTTGCGCAGCCCTGAGACTGCAATCGCTGAATTTCTCATGCGACCAGCATCGGCGCCGCCCCTGACACGACCCTGACACGCTCCTGACACGACCACTGACACGGCGTTCTACCTCGTTACGCCAGGTCAGGGCTTACCGGCACGACCAGTCGGCCGGTCGGCGCCCGGGTCAAATACCTTCACCACGTCGCTACCTGCCCCGGCCAGGTCATCCGGGCTGTTCGCCCAGATTCCGGCGGGGGAGGTGCAGGGGAACCCGGCGCCGCCGGAATCGAGGTTTGGAGGGCGCCTGTCACGGTTGTATCTGCTGTGGCGCGAGGCCTCCGGCCGCCTTGATGACCGGAACGTACTG
Source organism: uncultured Actinomycetota bacterium (assembly GCA_963842355.1). GTDB lineage: Bacteria > Actinomycetota > Actinomycetes > Streptosporangiales > Streptosporangiaceae > JASHPR01. The sequence continues at coordinate 333,564 of CAWJGC010000004.1, forward strand.
CCGGTGGCTAGGCTCGCGATCGAGCGCGCTGCTGCCTGCTGAACGGAAACCCTTCGTGGACCTCACCAGTAAAGCGATCATCGTCACCGGTTCCACCAGCGGCATCGGTGAGGCACTCGCCCGACGCCTGGCTGGTCTGGGTGCCGGAATCGTCGTCAACTCCGCCGCATCGGTCGAAGCGGGCCAGCGCATCGCCGCTGAGCTTCCCGACGCGGTGTACGTCCAGGGGGACATTGGCGACCCCGCCACAGCGGTGGCTCTCGTGACGGCCGCCGAGCAGCGGTGGGGCCGTCTGGACGGACTGGTGAACAACGCGGGGGTCACGATCGAGGTGCCCATGCCTGATATCGCCGCGGTCACCGCCGATCACTGGGAGAAGGTCCTGCGCACCAATGTCATCGGGACCTTCCTGGTCAGCCAGGCCGCGCTGCCGCTGCTGCGCCAGGCCGGCGATGGCTGGATCATCAACATCACCTCTCTGGCCGGGATCCGGCAGACCGGCAGTTCGCTGCCCTACGCCGTGTCCAAGGCCGCCCTCAACCACCTCACCACGATCCTGGCCAAGCACGCTCAGGGCGGGGTGCGGGTGAACGCCGTCGCGCCGGGCCTGGTGGCTACCCCGTGGACCGAAGGGTGGGATGAGCGCAAGGCTGGCGTGGAGCTGATCGCGCCGCTGCACCGCGTCGCAACGCCCGACGACATCGCCGACGCGTGCCTGGCTCTCATCGCCACTCCCTACGCCACCGGCCAGGCACTCCTGGTCGACGGCGGCCTAGGGCTCACCATCTGACACCGCGACGATTATCAAGACGCGACGATTATCAAGACGCAGAGTCGTCACGGCTCTGAGGGGGCGTGTCCGGTTGCGGCGGCGCTCAGGTCGGCGGCCAGGTCGCTCACCACGGAGGCGACGTCGGTGGTGTCGCCCCGGCTGGCCTGGGAGAGCATTGTCCAGACCTGGCTCTGCAACAGGGTCGTGAACTCGGTGTAGTAGCGCGTGCTCGGGCGCGAAATTGCGGTCTGGAGAGAAGCCAGGATGGTGTTGCCGAAGTCGCCGTTCTGGGCCGAGGCATCGGCCTTCGTCCCGCAGAGCCGATGTTTGCCGGCCGGGCCGCGCGGCAGAGATTTCGCTGTGTAAGCCGTCTTCACGGTGGCGGGGAAGCCGCCCACGGCGTACAGGCAGCGCTCGGCCGGCTGAGACGTCAGGAACTTGATGAATTCCAGTGCTTGGCGGGGGTTGGGACTGCTGCTCGCGATGGCCAGATCCTGGCCGCCGAGCGCGGACGGAAACGGCAGTGGCGCGAACCCGACGTCTTTCATCGGCACCGTGCCGGGTTCCCCCGCGGCCAGCTTCTCGTAGTAGATCGGCCAGTTGCGCATGAACACGGCCTGGCCGGTGGCAAAGTCCTGGAACGCTCGTTCCTCCTGGTAATAAAGCTCCCCCGGGGGGACCACCGGTCGTCCGGTCTGGCCCGGAGCGAACGCGTTGACCAGATCTTCCAGGCCCTGCTTAACCGCCGCACTGTCCCGGATGGTGCCGTTGCTGGCGATGGCCTGGCGGCCATGCCCCCAGATTGCCTCGAGGGTGTTCACCGTGAGCCCTTCGTAGCTCGCGAACTGGCCCACGTAGCCTTCGGTCACTCCGGGATGATGCATCGCTGACCTGGCCCGGTTGATCATCGCTTGGAACGTGTGCAGTCCCCGCACCTGAGCGGCGTCGACCAGATTGGAGCGATAGTAGAGGAGGCCTACGTCCGTGGTGAACGGCACGGCGTAGAGCTGGCCGGACGCGTTCATGGCGGAGCGCAGCGGGGTGGGCAGGAAGTTTCTCTCGTTCACCATCCCCCGCAGAGACCTGATGTAGCCGCCGTCGGCGAACTCTGAGACCCACTGGCTGTCCAGGTTGTAAATGTCGTAGTTCTCGCCGCCGGCCTGGGCCGCCGCCAGCATCTCGCTGTGCTCCGCGGTCGCCCCGCCTGGAACCACGTCAAGTTTCACCGAAAAGCCGTCCTTCGGCGCCTCGTACGCATTCCAGTAGTCGACCAGTTGCTGGTACATGCCGTTATCGTTTGCGCCCGGAGACAGCGGAGCGTTGCCCGGGCTGAGGCTGGTGTCGGAGCCGGACACGATCGTGATCTGCGCGCCTGGGATGCCGGTCGGCCACTGCGTTCCCGCCGCCGACGTGCAGCTGGCGACCGACACGAGCACTACCGCGGCGGCCAGCATGCCCGGAACGCGGCCGAGTATCCGATGCCGGCGCATGCGGCTCACCCTCCTCCGGCGATCTGATCGAGCGTCTGCCCCAGCAGTTGGCGGGGATCGCCGCCGTTCGCGGGGTAGCACGCGCCGTGCGTAGCATCGGCCAGGTTCAGCATCGTGGGCGTGCAGCCCGCCGGCCCGAACGCGATGATGTACAGCGTGATGCGTCCTTCGCCGAAGGGCGGCGCGCTGGTGAACAGCTTTCGCACGCCGAAGGCGGTGCCCTCCTGCGGATCATGGCCGGAATAGCCGTCGCCATCGGTGAGCAGCACCACCGAGTTGACCGGCGGCGTGCCGGTGCCGGGCAGCACCCGCGGCTGGGCGTACAGCACATGGGCCGCGTCGGTCAGCATGTCGTAGTCGGCCGAGTGCAGGTGCGCCGCTACGTCGGCCAACTGCTTGTCGACCTGCTGAAGTCTGGCGGCGGTCGCTGCTCCGAACTTCACCAGCGAGGCATAGGTGGCCTCGCCGTTCCCCGGCAGATCCCAGATGCCGAAGTGGTCCCCGGTCACGAATGGCGGCGCATTATGGGGATTTAGAACGGTATCGAGGGCCGACGTTATCTGGGCCAGGTTCGGCTTCATCGGCCCGGAATCATCGATGCCGATCAGCACACTGGCGTCGGGAAGCGCATCATTGAACGCGTTCAGCGCAGACGCGGTCGCCGTCGCCGATGGCGTCTGCGGGTTCTCGCAGGATGGGTCGAACTCCTCGATCCCGTCCGCCGGGTTGATGGTTCCGCCGGTCCCGCAGTCGGGCGGCCGCAGCCCTTGGCTGTCAACCGCGGCGATGCCGGCGGGGCTGGTGAGGAAATTGTAGAAATCCTCCTCGTAGCGGTGCCGCTGCGCACCTTGGTTGCCACCCCAGTTGACAGTGGTGAACGGAAAATCCAGCGCTGCGGTTCCGGCCGGATAGAAGGCCTGCATAGGCTGCACCGATCCGGGCGTGGAGCAGGGGTCTTCGGTCGGGTCGACAGTGCTGTGGTTGTAGTCGGCCATCGCTGCCTCGGAGACCAGGTAGGCGGTGCCGGCCGACTGGCCAGCGGTCTGGCTGGCCTGGCACAGCAGGCTCTCGCTGTCCAGCGGGAAGTCTCCTGAGGCTTCGATGCGCTGCTCGTCTGCGGAGTTGTTGAGGGCACCGTAGAGCGCGGCGGTCTCGAACAGGCCGACCTCTGACCGGTCGGGGCTGGGCAGAGCCAGCTTGATCCCCAGGCCTCTGAAATCAGCGTAGAGAGTCTTCCAGGACTGGGTTTGCTCCAGGGATTCGAGCGAATCGGCGGCCACCAGGTCGACCGGCACCGCGATGACGAGCGGCGAGTAGCCGACGGGACGGGGCTGGCCAAACGTCGGACCGCCGCGCGGCATGGTGAATTCGACCGCGTGCACCTCGGCCGTGGAGTCGGGTATCCAGATGTCTGGCTCGGGACCGATGCTGCTCAGTGCCTGCTGGTCCCAGCGGGACTGAAAGTCTGTCGTTAACTGCGCCGGGTCCGGCGCATCCTCCGGGGCGTAGGCGGTTAGCTGGACGGCGAAACAGGTCGAACCCACATACTTCGGCTCGCTCTGCTCGAAGATAGGGATGGCGGCCTGGATTGCGGGCAGGTCCTCCGGCGAGGCGAGGATGCGCAGTTCCGCCGGCATCGGGCATGCCGCCGCGTGAACGCTGAAGCCAAGCTCGGCCCCGGTCGTCACGGCGGCCGTCGCCAGCACGCAAGCCATGACCACCCGGGCTCTGGGGTACGCGATCCAGCCCTTGGCGCCGTCAGGCTCGCCGGTCGCTACCGAAGTCTCGTGGTTTGCCTCGGCCTTCCGGGAGCGGGGCAGGAGTTTCGGAAGGACTTGGCGCAGCCAGCTCGACCAGGACCGGCGTAGCCGCCACAGCAGCGCAGTGGCACCGACCACGGCCACCGCCGCCAGCAAGCTCACCGCGCCAGGCAGCGCGCCCCAGGCGAACGCGCGCGCGACGCCGTAGCTGATCCCGGTCAAGGCGGCGAGACAGACGAGCGTTAAGGTCGCGGCCCGTACACGAACCGCTGGGGTGGCGGATTCAACGGTTTTCCCAGCATCGGCACGAGCGGGACCCGTCGTTCCTTCTGGTGCGTGCCGCTGGAACCGGAGAAGACGACGCAGGCGAGGCGAATAAGATATGAACAAGGCGACTATCGCTGCGGCGGCCACCGCGATCACAAAGGTCAGGATGCCGGGTAATAGGCCGTGACTGAATTCACCGACGATCACTCCTGCGGCGGCAGTGACAGTGATTGTTCCGGTGCCAGCCCATACCTTCGCGGCGAGCTCACGACGAGAGAGCGCATCCCGGTGGTGCTCGGCCGGGCCTTCGGCGTCGGCCGCGGGATCCGGGTGCGAGCGGCCCGAGCCAGCCCCGATTCCGGCATCCCCGCCGCCGGGGGTTCCGCCTCCCGGGGTTCCGCCGCCGGGGACAGAACGATCACTCATCCCGGCTCATCCCCGATGTCATTCGCCCTTTGAACCAATCGGTGGGTATCAGCACGCCGCCGTGTCGCCCATCAAGGTGCGCCGCCCCACGCAGCCAATGATCTTCTGACAATCAGCAGAATATCGGTACGATACACCCGTAGCCTACGTTCCGCATATTAACGAGGCCTGGAACGGTTGATGGTGACGGGTTTCCCGTCGATTCTGCGGGGGTGCTAGCACGAGGCGGGCCCGACGGGCTACCTGGCTTGGATCTGTCGCGCGGCTGAGCCAGACTGCACCGGTAACGACCGTACGAGCCGGAAGGACGCAGCAGGCTAGGCGTGCAGGGGGGGTAGGTGCTGGGCGGTGCGTGATAGTTGACCGCAAGCGTTCTGCGTGAGGCGAGCTACCGGTTCCGGGCCTGCTTCGGCCGGCGGTGGGGCGGGTACCTGGTGCTGGTCCTGCTCACTGGTCTCGTGGGCGGCGTGGCGATGGCGGCGGTAGCCGGGGCCCGCCGCACGCAGTCCTCGTTTCCCGCTTATCTGGCCAGTACCAACCCCGGGGACTTGCAGGCCTACACCGAGTTCGACCCGATTACCGGCACCGGCTACTCGCCGAGGGTGGACCGGGCGATCGCCGGGGTCCGGTATGTCAAACACGCCGTGGACGTCATCGGTTTCGACGGCACGCTGCAACCGCTCGGGCCGGGCCGCCAGCGCGGAGCCCCTGGTGAGGCACCACCGTCGGTCGAGGGCAGCCCCGACGGGGAGTACTTCACGCAGGACCGCGTCAGCCTGGTGCAAGGCCGGATGGCCGATCCCTCTCGCAGCGATGAGGTGGTCATGTCGGCGGGTGCCGCTGCCGAGGAGGGATTGCATCTGGGGTCGGCCGAGCGCCTGGCCTTCTTCACCGCCGCCCAGGTGAACTCGTCGTCGTTCGCCGGCTACCCGGCGGACAAGCCCCATCTGGTGATCACGTTGAAGCTGGTCGGCATCGTGAAGGACAGCGCGCAGATCGTCCAGGACGATGACTCGGCTCTCGGTGACCAGCTGGCCGTGCTCACCCCGGCGCTCACCCGGCGGCTGGAGTCGTGCTGTGCCTATTACTCGTACGTCTCGTTGCAGCTCGACGGGGGGATGCGGCACGAGGCGGCGGTCGACTCGGCCATCAGGAAGATCACGCCGGATCTCGGGCAAGCCGGGGGGTCACAGACGAGCGCGCCGCTCGTGGCGGAGGCGGAGCGGACCATCCGGCCCGAGGCCATCGCCTTCGGGGCGTTCGGGCTCATCGCGGCCCTGGCCGCGCTGGTGATCAGCGGTCAGGTAGTCAGCCGCCTGGTGCGCCGCGACGCTCAGGACGGCGCGGTCCTGCGGGCGCTGGGGGCCGGGCCGGCGATGACCGTTTCCGACGGGCTCATCGGTGTCGTCGGCGCGGTCGTGGCCGGATCCCTGCTGGCGGTGGGGGTGGCCGTCGGGCTGTCGCCCCTGGCGCCGATCGGGCCGGTCCGGTCGGTGTACCCGGATCGGGGCGTCGCGGCCGACTGGACGGTGCTGGGTCTAGGGCTCGTCCTCCTGGTGGTTGTCCTGAGCGGATCGGCCGTGGCCGTGGCGTATCGGGCATCGCCGCACCGGGCCGGCCGGACCGGCGGTGACGTCGAGCGCAGCTCCAGCCTGGCCCGGGCGGCCGCGGCCTGCGGCCTGCCGCCCACCGCGGTGACCGGCATCCGTTCGGCCCTCGGCTCGGGCTCGGGGGGCGCGGCCGCCCCGGTGCGCTCCGCGCTGTTCGGCGCGGTGATCGCCGTTGTGGTGGTGGTCGTCTCGATCACGTTCGGGTCGAGCCTCAATTTCCTGGTGTCTCGTCCCGCGCTCTACGGATGGAACTGGGACTACGCGTTGCTGGCCGGGTTCTCGGCCGCCGAGAACCTGCCGGCCGCCGAAACCGCCTCCCTGCTCGATCACGACCCGGTGGTGGCTCACTGGGCCGGGGTGTATTTCGAGCATCTGAAGCTGGACGGGCAGGACGTGCCCGTCCTGGCCAGCAGTCCGAACGCCCCGGTCAGCCCGCCGCTGCTGTCCGGGCACGGCCTGCAGGCGGCGTCACAGGTAGTGCTGGGGCCTGTCACCCTGGCCCAATTGCACAAGCACGTCGGCGACACGGTCGTTGCCGACACCGGGCAGCGGCCGCCGGTCCGCCTGCGCATCGTCGGCACCGCGACGTTGCCCACCATCGGAAGCTCGGGGAGCCCTTCGCTCCAGATGGGGACGGGCGCGATCGTGGCCGCGGACCGGTTCCCGGCTCAGGCCCTCAACCCGCAAGGAAGTGCCGTGCCGGGCCCGATGGCCGTGTTCATAACGGCCCGCCCCGGCCAGAACCCGGCCGCGGCGCGGCGCTCACTCGACCGGGTCACCGCGGTTCTCAACCGGTCATCGGACCCCGACGCCCCGGTCGGAGGCGTGGTCGCCGTCCTCCGCCCGGCCGAGATCGCCGACTACCACACCGTCGGCTCCACCCCCGCGGCGCTCGCCGCCATCCTCGCCGCCGGCGCGATCGGCGCGCTGGGACTCACCCTGATCGCCTCGGTCCGGCGCCGTCGGCGCGAGTTCGCGCTGCTCAAGACCTTGGGCTTCACCCAGCGGCAACTGGCCGCCACCGTGGCCTGGCAGTCGTCTGTGCCCGCGATCGTCGGAGTCATCTTCGGCCTCCCCCTCGGCATCGCCTTCGGGCGATGGCTCTGGACACTGTTCGCCCGGGGGATCTCGGTCGTTCCTTATCCCACTGTGCCCGTCCTGCCGATGGTAGTGGTGGCCCTCGGCGCGATCGTGTTCGCCAACCTCGTGGCCGTAATTCCCGGCCGCGTCGCCGCCCGCACGCCCACCGCGCTGCTGTTGTGGACCGAATAGCCAAGATACGACCAGACAGAATGACAGGCCGCCCGGGGCAGCACAGCCGCCATGGCCACGGGGCCCGGGAAAGCCGCGGCGATCGTGTAAACCTCGGTGCTCCGTTCCGGGCGCCGGGGTGACGCTGACCATTGCGCACTTCAGGCCGGTATGGCGACCGCTCACGGTAGGCGATCCAGGAGTCAAGGACCTGGACCGTCTTGATGTCGTCTGGCGTAGACACTTTCCGCGCTCACCTTCGCCTCGGTGGTTCCGACGAAGGATTGGACATAGGCGCCCTCTCCGTTGTGACACCCTGCGGCGGATTTTCTGTGCCTGACGCCGGCGGCTCGACCAGTTCTGACCCGGGTTTGTCCCCCCCGCGCGCGTTCGTTCGTCGCCCGGGTATGACCGGCTGACCGCCGATCCGGCGCCACCGGCGCCCTACCACCCGCCACACCAATGACCAGCCCAGGAGGCGCCATGACCACCCCGATTCCGGCACCACCGTTCACCGGCCCGGCGCCCGCGCAGACCCTGGAGCGGGCGGCCGCCGCGCTGACGGCACACGGATTCACCGTCGAAATCCTCGACAACGCCGCCGCCGCGCGTGCCCGCGTCAAAGATCTGATACCCGAGGGCACCAGCGTGTTCACCGGGGCCAGCGAGACCCTGCGCCTGTCTGGCATCGATGCCGATATCAACGCCAGCGGCCGCTACCAGGCCATCAGGCCACGCGTCCTGGCCATGGACCGCGCCACCGAGGCCGACGACATCCGCCGCCTGCTGGCCAGCCCCGACGTCGCCGTGGGCAGCGTCGCCGCGGTCACCGAAACCGGCTCCCTGGTGATCGCCTCGGCCAGTGGCAGCCAGCTACCCGGCTACGCCGGCGGCGCCGCCCGCGCGATCTGGATCGTCGGGGCGCAGAAGGTGGTCCCCGACCTGGCCACTGCGCTGCGCCGCGTCGAAGACCACGCCCTCCCGCTGGAAACCGCCCGCGCCCAGGTGGCCTACGGGCAGCCCAGCGCCATCAACCGCCTGCTCATCCTCAACGCAGAACCCCACCCCGGCCGCGGCACCGTCCTGCTGCTCCGCGAAGCCATCGGATTCTGAAACCACCAGGAGAGCGGCTCCCGGTTTGCCCTGGTCAGAGTTACAGCCGCCCGGGCGCTGGAGCGCCTGGCGCAGGCGGCATGGCCGCCCGCCGTAACCGAGAAGCCGGCGGCATGGCCGGCCGCCGTAACCGAGGAAGCCGGCGGCATGGCCGGCCGCCGTAACCGAGAAGCCGGCGGCATGGCCGGCCGCCGTAACCGAGGAAGCCGGCGGCATGGCCGGCCGCCGTAACCGACGAAGCCGGCGGCATGGCCGGCCGCCGTAACCGACGAAGTCGGCGATGAATGCGGAAATGGTGTACACGGGAGTGCACCAGACTCACATTCATCCTCGGCCTGGACGCAGCACTACCGGCCGCGAACACTGACGAAAAGGGTGAAAGGGCATAAGAAGCGGCCGTGGACGATGCCGTCAAGGTTCTGAACGAGTCGTGGATCACATGGGCCAAGGTCTGGACGGAAATGTCCATAGCTGCGAGCGGAGCACGAAGATCCACTACGCGGGTCCGCTCCAGGCCCAACGCCGTCCGACGGCGGCGCGAGCACGGACGGGCAGTGGCGACTGCGGCCTGCCGATCGATCTCAAATTCCACTGGTCGTAATCTTCAGATGAACACGCGTGAGAGTCGCGCCCGCCCAGCACGAGTCGAGGAGCTCCGGTGTCCGCTTCGCAGGTGCAGGCGCGAGCAAGAGCGACCGAAGACGGCGTGCCACTGGTCGCTTCCCGCCAGGACCGGGCCGCGGTACCCGGGCAGACCGGAGTTCGGCCCGCAGGGTGGCGACGGCTATGCCCCTCCTCGTTCGTCCTGGCCGGGCTGACGGTCCTTCTCCTCTGGGTGGCTGTCACCGGGCTGCTCAGGCAGGGCCGCCTCGAAATTGTGCTCTCAGCAGGCTGGGCCGAGCTCGCCGCTCCCCTTCTCGTCGCGCTCGTGATCGTGACGGGGATTTGCGAACGAATATGGCCGGCGGAGCCTCGACCCGTCCTGGCCCGCGGCCACGTTCAGGATGCCTGTTTCGTGGCCTTGCACGCCATCGTCGTGATCCCGCTGATGACGTTGCTCAGCGTCGAGGCGGCGGCGCTGATCGGTGGTCATGCCGGCTGGATCGAGCTGCGATCGACGGAGCAGTGGCCGGGCTGGCTGCTCGTCCCCCTCACCGTTGTGGCCATGGACGGAGCCAACTGGCTGGCGCACTATGCCGATCACCGGCTCGGCCCCCTCTGGCGCTTTCATGCCCTTCATCACAGCCAAGAGGAGCTGAGCGTCCTCACGTCATTCCGCGCGCACCCTCTCATGCACACCACGGGATTTCTGCTGGCGACTATCCCGGTCGTGGCCCTGCTTCCGGCGCGTCCGATAGCCCCGGTGCTGATCACGATCTACGTTTGTATCGGCACCCTCCAGCACGCCAATCTCCGCTGGACCTTCGGCCCGGTCGGCCGGGTGATCGTAAGCCCTGCCTACCACCGGCTGCACCATTCGCCGGACACTCAGCGGGCCAACCTCGGCGTCGTGCTGACGATCTGGGACGTCCTGGCCGGCCGTGCGAGGTTCCCCGCCCGCAGCGCTGGCGCGGGTCGCACCGGCCTGGACGGCCGGCCGGTCCCGGTCGAGCAGGACGACTCGGCGGGGCCGGCCCTGCTGCTTATCGCCGAGCAGCTCATCGAACCGTTCCAGGCCCGGGGCTGACTCGAAGGACTGCGAAGCTTCAACCCCGATCCTGCCCGTGCCGAGGGTGCGGGCTCGTGGGCCTGCGGTGGCCGGCTGTGCTGGAATCAGTGGCAGTACCGGATGGCGGTGGCGGTGAGGATGCGGGCGCAGGCGGTGGTGCTGGACAGGCTGACCCATTCGGTGTCGGCGTGTGCGCCGTCGCCGCTGGGGCCGAACAGGATGGCGGGGATGCCGGCGGCGGAGATGAAGGCGGAGTCTGCCCAGTAGCTGACGCCGCCGAGGTCGGCTGGCCGGCCGAGCACGTCGGCGGCCGCCTCGGCGATGGTGGTGACCAGGGGGTGAGCCGGCCCGGTCTCGAGCGGGTCGCGGGCCAGGATGGTGCGGGACGAGGCGACCAGGTCGGGGTCGCTGGTGTGGCAGCCGGCGATGAGGTCGGCGATAGCGGCTTCGACGCTGGTGAGCGTCTCCCCGGGCAGGGTGCGCCGCTCGATGGTCAGCAGGCAGTGGCCGGGGATGGTGGACTCCTCGCGCCCGCCGCTGATCATCGAGGCGTGCACGCTGCCGGGCCCGAGTATGGGGTGCGGGCGGGCGCGCAGGTCCTGGTTCATCTGCTCCAGCGCGACGAGGAGGGGACCGGTCTTCATGATCGCGTCGACGCCGAGATGCGGGCGTGATCCGTGTGCCGCTTTACCCTGCACGTGGATCTGGGTCCAGATGAACCCCTTGTGGGCGGTGGCGATGGTGAGCTCGGTGGGTTCGGTGACGATGGCGGCGTCGGCGCTGATCTGGGTCAGGACCTGCTGGACGCCGATGCTGGAGTGTTCCTCGTCGGCCACGGCGGCGACGATGACCTCACCGCTGATCCCGGCCTGCGCGGCCTGGCGGCAGGCGACCAGGGCGGCGGCCAGGCCGGCCTTCATGTCGTAGCTGCCGCGGCCGTAGAGGCGGTCGCCGTCTACGCGGGGGACCAGCGGGTCGGTCATCCCCGCCACGCCGACGGTGTCCAGGTGGCCGCACAACAGCAAGGTCGCGCCGTCGCCGGACCTGCCGGACCGCACGATCACGCTGGGCCGCCCCGGGGTCTGCTCGCTGACCTCTGCGCGCAAGCCGGCCTCGGCGGCCCACTCGGCGACCAGGCCCGCGGCCGCACGTTCCCCGGCGCCGCCCGGAACCAGCGACGGGTTCACCGAGTCGGCCGCGACCAGCCGCTCGAGCAGCTCGGTCACCTGGTTGTTACCGTTCATCATCATTCGCCCGGCTCACTCCTGGCGGCGGAATGGCGCCTCGTCCTCGGCAGCCGGCTCGTCATCCTCCTCGTGAACGAGCGCTGAAGCCGCGGAGCGGGCCGCTTCGCGGGACCGGGCGGCGGCGTCACCGTCGTCACCGTCGAGCCCGGTTCGCTCGATGCACCACTGCGTCCACTCCGGCAGCAGCCGCAGCGCCGGGTTGGCGTAGTCAGCCTCGTAGGAATTGCGCATGAGGTGGGCCGCCATCTCGATACGGTGCGGCGAGCAAGCGTAGAAGGAGCGCTCGTCCGGATACGTGTGCCCCCATTCCTCATGGATGGTGGCGGCGGCCTCGGTCACTGCCGCGGGGACGTCATCGTGCCGCGCGGCGTACCAGTCCAGGAACGCCTCCGGCGCACGGCCGGCATCGAACGAGGATGGGTCCGCTGGGGCGTCTGCTGATCCGGTGAGGTCGCGGGCACGGCGCCGGAGCCGGTAGTACTCGCGGATAAGGCCGCGGGGCTCATTCCCGCGCAGCATGTCCGCCATGAAGCCGGTCCTCAGGCTGGGGCCCAGCAGCGCGGCGGTCATCCCCGCCGGGCACGGGGACAGCTCCGCCCCGGAGGCCGGGGCGCCGACAGCCTCGCGCCATTCACTCAGCGCGTCATCGGCTGTGGCGAACGCGCCGGCGCCGACGACCTCGGCGAGCCAGCACAAGTCGATGTCCCAGGCGTACCAGTGATCCGGCGCGCCGCCGTCGTAGCTGAACGGGGCCAGGACCAGACGGCGGCTGCCGTACACGTCTCCGGCAACCAGCGGCTCGCCAGCAGGCTGGCTGCCGCCGGCCGGGTAGCCGGGGTCGGGCTCGATCCCGCGGTCCGCCGCCAGCTTGGCGAATCTCTCGGCCTGGGCCAGCGCGGTTTCCAGGGGATCCTTGATGTCGGGGAATTCCGGAAGCTGCTCGCGGAGGGTCTCGTACTCCACGGCGGGAGGCATGCTCGGCGTGGTCAGGGCCAGCCCCCACAGCAGCGCCCAGAGCTTCGGCCAGTCATCAGTGTCCTGGTCCGGCGTTGTGTCCAGCGCCGTCCCGGTCGCCTCCGCGAGGGCGCGCAGCCACTGGGCCGGATGAAGGCCGGTGGCCGGCGATTGCAGGCGATCGTAGAACTCGTCACCGACGATCCGGCAGGTCAGCGTCTCCACGTCGACCAGGCGGGTCGGCCAGGTGAGGGCGCGGGCCCGGGCGAGGATGCGGCCGTGGGATCCCCGCCACCACGCTTCGGTCAGCGCGCCGCCAGCCAGGCGATAGGCCATATCCCGGAGTGTCGCCCGATCCCGATCCGTCAGCGGGTTCCCGAACGCTGACACCTCCGGGCCTGCCCGCCGATCCTGGCCCAGCTGCCGCGCGCGACGCTGCGGGTTGCCGCTGAGGCCCTGGCGGTGAGCCGTGCGCTTGGCGGAACTCCGCCTCTTGGAGGACACCTGCGTAGGGTAGCGGTTCAGGCCGCATTGCTCTCGGGCGCACCGGCGCAGGCGGGCCGACTCGAGGTCGGCCAGCTCCCCGATGAGGCGCCGCGCCAGCTGCGCGACCACGGACCCGTCGTCCCAGGCCAGTTCCTGACGCAGGGAACCCCCGGCTGCGGTGAGCCGGATCCGGGCAGAACTCTGGCCGGCGAGCTCGTTGAGCACACCCGGGCTGGGCAGGTCACCGTCCAGGAGCGCTTCGGCCGCCGGGCCGGCGAAACGCTGGAGGCGGCGCAAGCCGGGCAGGTCGGCCTCCCGGACGGGCAGCGTGATGACGCCCTCGAGCTGACGGGACGCGGTCACGGCGTCCGGCATCACCGGCTCGGCGATCCGGTCCGGCGCCCGGGACGGCTTCCGGGGGCGGCCGAGGTTGGCCAGCAGCATGGATCAGCGCGTCCGCCGGCGCAGCGTAGTGTGGACGTAAGTGCGGTGGATCGGCTCTAACCGCCGCTGCGACGCTGGGAGAAGGCGAACAAGCGGGTGCCCTGACGGCGTGTTCACCCGTTCAGCTGGTCGTCATCCCGCGGGCGGGAGCGTGGAGATGGCGGACCGGTCACGTCTTGGTGGGTGCAAGGCTTTCGCTGAGAGGGTGATGTCGGCTGAGGAGGCGGCCGGGTTCATCGCCCCGGGTGACCATGTCGGGATGAGCGGGTTCACCGGTTCTGGCCATCCGAAGGCAGTGCCGACTGCGCTGGTCAGCCGGGTGACCGAGGCGGCCGCGCGCGGAGACCGGTTCGCGGTCAGCGTCTGGACTGGCTCGTCTACCGCACCCGAGCTGGACGGGGCGCTCGCGGCTGCCGACGGGATCGACCTGCGCATGCCCTACCAGTCCGACCCGGTGACCCGTGCCAAGATCAACGCGGGGCTGCTCGACTACGTGGACGTGCACCTGTCGCACGTCGCGCCGATGGTGTCGGAAGGGTTCTTCGGCCACCTCGACGTCGCGCTCATCGAGGTCGCCGGGATCGCCGACGGCGGGGCGCTGATCCCGTCGTCTTCGGTGGGCAACAACACGACGTGGATCGACCTGGCCGACCGGGTGATCCTCGAGGTGAACTCCTGGCAGCCGGCCGAGCTGGAGGGCATGCACGACATCTACCAGGACGGCGCGCTGCCCCCGCACCGCGTGCCGATCCAGATCCTGCGGCCCTCCGACCGGATTGGCGTGCCCTACCTGCACTGCCCCCCAGAGAAGATCATCGCCGTTGTCCCGACGCACAGCCCGGATTACAGCGCGCCGTCGCGGCCGGCCGACGGTGACTCGCAGCTGATCGCCGGTCATGTCGTGGACTTCCTGGCCCACGAGGTACGGTACGGGCGGCTGCCCGCCACGCTGCCACCGCTGCAATCGGGTGTCGGCAACATCGCCAACGACGTGCTCGCCGGGCTTGACGGCGGGCCGTTCGCGCCGCTGACCGCCTATACCGAGGTGATCCAGGACGGCATGCTGCAGCTGCTGCGCTCAGGGACGATGACCATCGCATCGGCGACAGGCTTTTCCCTCAGCGAGGCCGGCCTCGCCGATCTGCGGGCCGGCATCGCCGGCTACCACGACCGGATCATCTTGCGCCCGCAGGAGATCAGCAACCACCCGGAGGTGATACGCCGGCTCGGCTGCCTGGCCATGAACGGGATGATCGAGGCCGACATTTACGGCAACGTGAACTCCACCCACATCATGGGTTCGAGCATGCAGAACGGAATCGGCGGCTCCGGCGACTTTGCCCGCAACGCCCACCTGGCGATGTTCCTGTCTCCCTCGACCGCCAAGAGCGGAGCGATCTCATGCATCGTGCCGATGGTCAGCCACGTCGACCACACCGAGCACGACGTGCACGTCATCGTCACCGAGCAGGGCGTAGCCGACCTGCGCGGCTTGCCGCCGCGGCGCCGCGCCCAGCAAATCATCGACCACTGCGCGCACCCCGGCTACCGGCCGGCCCTGCAGGACTATCTCGACCGGGCCACGGCCACCGGACCCGGCAGGCACACCCCGCATCTGCTCGGCGAGGCATTGTCATGGCACCTGCGGTACTTGCGCGAGGGCGCGATGAGAGCGCGCTGAGGAGCGACGCTGAGCCGGGCCCGGATGCAGGAGGCCCAGCGGGGACCGAGCCATATCCGACGATCACCGTCTTCGCCGGGACCGCGCAGCATGGCTGGCCGAGCGCTACATTGGGGACGAAGCGGCCCCGCGGAACTCGCGGCAGCGGGCTGCTGCCGCCGTCGGCGTCGCCAGGGGGCATACGTCTGTGACCACTAACCCGCCCGCGCCGGGGGCCGTCGGGGACCACCAGCTGCGGCGCGGGCTGCGCGCCATGGCCAAGGGCTGGCGGCGGCGCGCCCCCGCGCCTGAGCGCATACGGACACTGAAGCTTCCTGGCCGGGCCCTGCGGGTCGCGGTAAGGCCCGGGAAACCC
Source organism: uncultured Actinomycetota bacterium (assembly GCA_963842355.1). Classification (GTDB taxonomy): domain Bacteria; phylum Actinomycetota; class Actinomycetes; order Streptosporangiales; family Streptosporangiaceae; genus JASHPR01. The sequence continues at coordinate 349,089 of CAWJGC010000004.1, forward strand.
GAATGGCCGCCACTTCTGCTGTGCAACGGCATCGGCGCCCGCCTTGAACTACTGCAGCCGTTCGTCGACGCGCTTGACCCGCGGCGGGAAGTCGTCCGGTTCGACATGCCGGGCATCGGCGGGTCCCCGCCGCCGGTCATGCCCTACCATCTGTGGACGCTGGCGCCGCTGCTGAGCGATCTGCTCGACCAGCTCGGCTACCAGCAGGCCGACGTCCTGGGCATCTCCTGGGGTGGCGGACTCGCGCAGCAATTCGCCGTCCGATACCCGGCGCGCGTGCGCCGGCTGGTGCTGGTGGCCACGGCCACCGGAGCGCTGATGGTGCCCGGACACCCTCGCGTCCTGCGGCACATGCTGACGCCGCGACGCCATCGAGACCCGTCATACGCGGCCGACATCGCCGGTGAGATCTACGGTGGCAGCCTGCGCGCTGACCCTTCGCGCACCAGGGAGCTGCTGCACGCGACGACAAGATCCGGACCGGGCCGGGGTTATTACTACCAGCTGCTGGCCGCCGTCGGATGGACAAGCCTCCCGCTGCTGCCGCTGGTGCGTCAGCCCACCCTGATTCTCGCGGGTGACGACGACCCCCTGACCCCGCTGGCCAATGCGCGGATCATGCATCGGCTGATCCCCCGAAGCGAACTGAATATCTACCACGGCGGGCACCTTGACCTCGTCTCAGAGCCCGAACGTATGGCAGCGATTGTGGAGGCGTTCCTCACCGCCGAGACCGGATCCGCTACCGGGGGCGCCGACGGCGCGTCGGCCTTATCCCGCGGGGAGAGGCCGAGGGTGCAGCCCCGGTGGCAGCGCGTGCAGGCTCTCAGACCGCCACGATGACGAAGGTATTGCCGTCGGGATCGGCAATAATGGCCTGCGCCCCCCAGGCCGTGGTTTCCGGCTCCTGCTCGAAGCGGACACCGGCTTCACGCAGCCGTGCGTAGGTCGCCTCGCTGTCGTCGGCCGCCAGGGTCATGCCGCTGAAGCCGCCGACCTTCTCCGGCGACCAGATCGGATACCCCTCACTGGCCAGCGCAATGACCGTCTCGCCTTTGCGCGGCGCGAGTTCCACCCAGCGGATCGGCCCCATCCGGGCGTCCGAGCGCTTCTCGAACCCGAGGGCCTCGGTGTAGAAGGCGATAGCCCGGTCTACGTCGGTGACATAGACGCTGACGTTCTTGACCCCGGTGATCATCCCGGCTCCCTACTTTCGAAGTGAAAGTGACCGGAGCTACCCTAGCAGCATGACCGCCAGGACGTACGGGCTCTACGACCCCCTCGCCCAAGCGCTGGACGACGCCGGCGAGCGGTGGGCGCTGCTTGTGGTGCGCGAGTTGCTCGACGGACCGCGGCGCTACGGCGAGTTGCAGCAGCGTCTTCCCGGGGTGAGCACGGCCCGCCTCGCCGACCGGCTGCGTGAATTGTGCGCAGCCGGCCTGATCGAGGAGGGGTACACGCTGACTGAGCAGGGGCAGCGGCTCGCCTCAGCGATCCATGCCCTGACTCGCTTCGGCCTGGAGCGCCTGCGCCCGCTTACCGGAACGGCGACCGTCTACCGGCCCTCGTTCGCCGCCTACGCGCTACGGGCCCGCGCTGATGCTGCCACCCCCCTGACCGGCACGCTCCTCTCGGTCACTCACGTTGAGTCGGAGTCGTTCTGCACCCGTCACGACGAGCGCGGCCGGGCCACGACGTGGGTGGGCGACCCGGGCGCACAGCCGACCGACATCGTCCTTACCGACACCGTCACCGCGATGTCACTGGCGACTGGAACATGGACCCTGGGGCAGGCTCGCCGCCACGGTCATGTCACCTTTGACCAGACCTCCGACGATGGCCAGCGATGGGCCGCAGCCCACGGGATACGCCCATGAGCGACCGGGAGATACCGTGCTGTGCCCTGGGCCCGTCCGCCTGCCTGACTTGCGGCGGCATTCCTCGAGCGGACCGATGAGTCTGGCGCTGCCGGACTGTCATACCCCTCAAGAACAATGTCAGTGACGGCGCCCGAACCGGGTGGTCGCGCACGCGAGGAGGATGTCATGCATCCGGTGATTACCCAGGCCATCGCCGCGGAACGAGTCCGGGATCTGCACGCCCAGGCCGCTGCGGCCAGGCGCGCCGGCCACCTGCGCCGGTCCCGGCCCGGCGGCCGCACCTGGCGGTTCACCCGCTTCCCGGGTGGCGGGCGCGCGCCGGCCTTGCGGCCAGCGGCCCGGTCACTGCGCGGCCCGAGGGCCGCCTGAGTCCCGCGCGCCGGCGCACCGGTCATGAACGAACAATCCGCACGCCGCCTGCGGTCCGGTACCCGGCCGGCGCGGGCAGGTTGCGGTGGCCCTGACAGGAGTGACGACCATGATGCCCTACGACACCTACCGGCTCTACCAGGCCGAACGCGCGAAGGGCCCGGGTGAGATCCACCACGCCGACCAGCAGGCGGCCCGGCTGGCTTCCGCGGTGCCCGGGCTATTGCAGGCCATCACCCAGGCCGCGCGCAGGCTGCACCCGGCCGCGCCCGGCGGGGCATCCCCCCAGACAGCGCCGGCCGTATGCCAGGGCACGATGGCCGGGGCGATGAAGGGCTCGTGAAGTCACTGCTGATCCACCGGGGCGGACGCGTCAGCCGACCGCGCAGGAGTCGCCGTCGCAGCTGGCTTCGGGATTGCTGTCGGTCGTGACGGCCACGGGTGTGAGCTGGCTTGTCTCGTCGTAAGCCCGCTGCAGGAGCTGCAGGAGCACCTCGGGCGGCTGTGCGCCGCTGACCGCGTACTTGCCGTCGGCGACGAAGAACGGCACGCCGGTGATGCCGTACCGCGCGGCCTGCTGCTCGTCGGCTCGCACCGCGCCGGCGTAGGCGTCCCCGTCGAGGACGGCCTGGGCCAGCGCGGCGGGCAGGCCGGCCTCGGTGGCCAGGCGCACGAGCGTGGGCTGGTCGGCGATCGGGAGACCTTCGGCGAAGGTGGCGCGCAGCAGGCGCTCTTTCATCTCCGGCTGCAGCCCGTGGTCTTTGGCCAGGTGGAGCAGCCGGTGGGCGTCGAAGGTGTTGCCGCCGCGGATGAGGTCGAACCGGAACTCCAGGCCGTCAGCGGCCGCGCGCTGGGTCATCTGCTGGCTGGCCTGTTCGGCCTGGGCGATCGTCATGCCGTACTTGCGGGCCAGATGCTCGGCATGGGTTCCGGTGCGCTGCGCGGACGCGTTCGGGTCGAGCTCGAAGGACCGGTAGGTGACCGTGACCTCGCCAGGGTGGCCGAAGGAGGCAACCGCGCGTTCGAACCGGCGCTTGCCGATGTAACACCACGGGCACACGACGTCAGACCAGATTTCGACATTCATGGCAGTAGCAACCTTCGTGACGCTGGCGTGATTCCACCCCCGAGGCCCCCGGGAGCGCGTCAGCCCCGGGTCCCGGCGGAGCGGCCGTCCCGGCGCTCGCCCAGCCAGTAACGGCGCCGGGCGTCCGGGGCCAGCCGCAGCGTCAGCGCGTCGCGGCCGGTCCCGGCGCGGGAAGAGCCCCAGCGGCGGCCTGGGCGACGTCGTCGGCGGCGAGGGTGCGTGCCGGGACCCGGCTGGCCGTGGGTGCACCGTCGGCGCCGTCGGTCAGCGGGGTGTCCCATAGGGCCCGCATCCGGCGCCGGGACGGCACCAGCAGGACCGCCACGAGCGCGCCGACCCCGAACAGCGCCGCGGACACGGTGAACGCCACGCTGTAGCCGTGCACGGCGGCCGTCGCCGGGGCCAGCGGTCCGGCGTGGTGCGCGGCCAGGTAGGTGGCTGTCGCCGTGAGCGCCAGCGTGCTCAGCGCGGCGGTCCCGATCGAGCCGCCCACCTGCTGCATGGTGTTGACCAGCGCTGAGGCGACGCCGGAGTCCTGGCGGGCGACTCCAGTGGTGGCGGTGTTGATGGCGGGCGCGAAGATCAGGCCGAAGCCCAGGCCGAGGGCCAGCAGCGCGGGCAGGATGCTGCCGGCGTAGCTGGAGGTCACGGTGAGCTGGGTCAGGTAGGCCATGGCGCTGCCGCCGAGCAGCATGCCGGTCACCACGAGCGCCCGCGGCCCGACCCGCGGGAGCAGCACGATGCTGGAGCTGTTCGAGGCGAGCAGGATGCCGGCGATCATCGGCAGGAAGGCCAGCCCGCTGGTCACCGGGCTGTAGCCCTTGACCTGCTGGAGGTAGTAGGTAAGGAACAGGAAGACGCCGAAGACCGCGATCCCGGTCAGCCCGACCGAGACGTAGGCGCCGCCCCGGATCCGGTCGGTGATGACCCGCAGCGGCAGCAGCGGGTGGCTGACCCGGCGCTCGGCGAGCGCGAACGCGGCCAGCAGGACCACGCCAGCGATGAGCGAGCCCAGGGTCAGGGCCGCGGTCCAGCCGGCCAGCTCGGCGCGGGCGAAGCCGAAGACGATGAGGAACAGCCCGGTCGAGGCGAGCACGGTTCCGGGCCAGTCCATCCGCGGGCGGCTGGCGGGCCGGCTGCTCCGCATGTAGGTCAGCGCGCCGGCCACGGCGATCGCGGCGAAGAACAGGTTGACGTACAGGGTCCAGCGCCAGGAGAAGTACTGGGTGAGCACGCCGCCGAGGATCAGGCCCACGGCGCCGCCTCCGCCCGCGACGGACCCGAAGACGCCGAACGCCCGGCCGCGCTCGCGCGGGTCGCGGAACGTGCTGACCAGGGTGCCCAGTGCGGACGGCGCGAGGATGGCGCCGAATGCGCCCTGCAGCGTCCGGGCCGTGACCAGCATGCCGAACGATACGGCGGCACCGCCGAGCGCCGAGGAGAGGGCGAACCCGATGAGGCCGGTGATGAACACCCGCTTGCGGCTGAACATGTCGCCGAGCCGTCCGCCAAGCAGCAGCAGGCTGCCGAACGCCAGGGCGTAGGCAGTCACCACCCACTGCCGGTCGCTGTTCGGGAAGCCCAGGGCGTGCTGGGCCGACGGCAGGGCGATATTCACGATCGTGGCGTCCAGCACCACCATGAGCTGGGCGATGGCCACGATGACCAGGATGAGCCAGCGATGGTCGCTGCCCTCGGAACGCCGGGCAGCAATGGCGGATGTTATGGATGACATGGCGAGCTGGCCTCCGTGGGAGAGAGGTGGCTGGTGGGGGGGATGTCCGGGACGCGTCGGGCGGTCATGCCGGGACCGCCGAGCTGCACGGTGCCGGGGTCAGTTTCCCGGCCGCTTCGTCCAGGCTGTCGAGCAGGCGCAGCAAGGTTGCCCGGTCCTCCTCGCTCAGCGCGCCGAAGATCTGGGTGAGGGCGCGCTCCCGGATGGCGTTCGCCACCTCCAGGGACACCTCGCCCGCTTCGGTGATGGCCACGAGCTTGGCCCGGCGGTCGGTGGGGTCCGGCCGCCGCTCCGCCAGGCCATGGCGCTCGAGCCCGTCGACGAGGTCGGTGATCGAGTGGGGGGACAGCCCGAAGTCGGTTGCCAGCGAGCCCTGCCGGGCCGGCCCCTGCTCGCTCAGGCGCTTCAGCATCTTGGTCCGGGCCATCGACAGGCCGCATCCGCTCATCTGGTCGCTCACCGAACGGAACATCCGGTGCTGGACGGCCAGATACCGTTCGCCCAGCTGCTCAGCAGTGATCATTGCCGCCCTCTGACATCCGTGCCGCCGCTCTGTCCTTGACGGGCATCACGTTGATGGCTCTCATAATGAGGAGCCTCACGGATTTATTCCGCGCTGGCGGGGGATCAGCCGTCCAGATCGTGCTGGAGCTGGAATTTCTGGATCTTGCTGATCGATCCGCAAGTTGCCGTGGACGTCCATCGAGCCCAGGTCACCGGTATGCAGCCAGCCGTCAGTATCGATCCCGGCCGCGCCGATGGCTCCGGACGCCGTGCTCCGGCGTAGCCCGCCGGACGGATGCCGCGACCATAGATCGGGCGGTTTCGTCGAGAGCACGGATGCGTGAGTTCTCGCGGCCGGTGCACCAGACCAAGCCGAGAGGTATCGGGGGCAGGTCGTCGATGGGAATGAGTACGACGTCGTCGCGGTCGAAGATCGGGACGGTCGAGCTGGTCGGGTGAACGATACGCCCGCGGGCCACGAACGAGAGGATCTCGTTGATGGTCCGTATCGGCTGGGTGCGGCGGATCGGGCGTCCTGACGGCGTGCGCGGAGGGACGAGCAGGTCGTAGACCGCCGATGGGGTGGAGGGAGGGAACAACGCCACCTCCTCCTCGGCGAGATCTTCAATGGACACCGTGGTCTGGCCGGCGAGGCGATGCGATGGGGCTACGGCGAGCGCCCGGTCGTAGTGGGCGAACGCGTCACCCGCGGTGAGATCGGGTTCGTCGACGGCCAGCCAGTTGCACAGGACGTCGACCTCGCCGCGGCGCAGTGCCCGGTAGGCGTCGAAGGTCTCGACCTCCTGGAGACGGACCTCGCAGGCGGGATAACGGGCATGGAATGCCGCGGCGAGCCGGCTGAGCGCCGGTCCCTCGGTGGTGAGGACGAACCCGATGCGCAGCAGCCCGCGGATGTCACCGGACAGGTCGCTGGTCTCGGCCAGCGCCCGTTCCAAAGCTGTCAGCGCGGGCGCGAGCTTTCTGCGGAGTTCTTCGCCTGCCGGAGTGAGGCCGACGCGGCGGCTCGTCCGGTCGAAGAACTTCACTCCGAGACGGGACTCGAGGACGCGCACGGCTTCGCTCACCCCCGGCTGGGAGATGCCGAGGCGCTCAGCCGTGCGACCGAAGTGCAGCTCGTCGGCGAGCACCAGGAAGATCCGCAGCTCGCGCAGTTCAACGTCACGCCACATCGATCAGAGATTCTAATTGATCCGATCAGCGATCTTCCATTGATCGGCCGGTTCCGATGCCGCAGATTGGTGGCCATGGACGTGGCAGGCTCGGAAGGGACGGGACATTGATTCTGGTCATCGGAGGTCGCAGCAAGATCGGCGCAGCCGTGATCGACGGGTTGCTGGAACGGGACCAGCAGGTGCGGATGCTGGTTCGCGCTGGTGAGCGGGCAGAGGGCCTGGCCCAAGCAGTCGAGACTGTTACCGGCGACCTGGCGGACGAGGGCTCGCTGGTGACCGCGATGGAGGGGATCGAGAAGGTGTTCTTGCTCTCCAGCCCTCACCCCGACGCGATCAGCTGGCATCGCAACGCCATCGACGCGGCCCGGCGGACGGATGTGCAGCTGCTGGTGCGCAGCTCGATCATCGGCGCCGACCGGCAGTCCCCGGCGGAGTTCATCGGCGCCCACACCGCCTGCGACCGCTACCTCGAGGACTCCGGGCTCCCCTATGTGATCGTGCGTCCCAACCTCTTCCTGCAGAACATCCCCGAGTCGACGATCCCCTCCATCGACGCGTCCGGGGCCTTCTACGTCAACGCCGGCCAGGCGCGCATCAGCATGGTCGACACCCGCGACGTCGGCGCGGCTGCCGCCGTGGTCCTCACCGAGCCCGGGCACGCTGGCGCCCGCTACGACGTAACCGGGCCCGAGGCCCTCTCCTATACCGATGTCGCCGGCCAGCTCACCCGCGCACTGGGACGCCAGGTCACCTATGTCGATGCACCCGACCAGGCGGTGCGTGACGGGCTGCTCGGCGCCGGCCTGAATGCGTGGTTCGCTGACGCGCTGGTCGGCCTGTACCAGGACTATCGCCGCTCGGGGACCGACGGCTACGCGGCCCAGGTCACCGGTACCGTCGAGCGGCTCACCGGACGCCCCGCGCGGTCGCTGGACGACCTGCTCGCCGAGATCGCGCCCGAACTCAAGACGACTCACGGCGACCCGGGCGGAGCCTGAGGGCGGACCTGCGCGCTTTCGGCTCGTTGAGGTCAGCTGGACACGCTCTCGCTGCACTTGCGGAGCGCTGATCGCACATCTGTCGGTAGGTTGCCGTCTATGGCCAAGCGCGGACGGCACCCGCAGAACCATAGACGGCAGGGCAAGCACAAGCGGCAGACGCGGGCCGCGGCAGCGCACCGGCGCGGCCCGGGCGATTTGCTGGCGGATGTCCGCCAGCAGTTGGCCAGCGGCGAACCGCTGGACTTCCTCGGTTACGTGAGCACCCTGCTGGCGGCCGTTGATCCGCGTGGGGAGAACCCGTTCGAGCGCGATCAAGGCGGACCGGACCACGCCGCACTGTCGACGCTCGCCGAGTCCTTCGCGGAGGTCGTGCTGCCGGAAACGACCGCGCTGCTGGCTGCGCTGGCCGAGGTCGGCCCGGATGAGCTGACTCGTGCCCGTGCCCGGCGGGCGCTCGCGGCGCGGCCGCATCCGCTCCCGGAATGGCTGGCACGGCTGGGTGAGGCTTCGGTATACCGCGCGGTGGAGAGCACGCATGTGCTCGGCGACGGGGACAATGTGCTGCTGGGCGCGCGGCTGCCGGGCTATGAGCTGACCGCGGTCATCTACATAGACCACAACCTGGGCACGGTCGTCAAGGACGCCTTCCCGGCGCCGGGCCCGGTCACCGACGTGGTGGGTCGCCTGCGGGAGCCGGCGGACGACCCGGATGTGACGTTCCGCGACATCGGCCTGGCCGACGCGCGGGCCCGGGTGGCCCAGGCGATCGAGGTGGGCGCGGTTATGTTCCCGCCGTTTGAGACCGAGACCTGGCCGGCCTCGCGGCCGCTGACCGAGTGGCTGCTGCGGCTGATGCCCGAGGGCGGCACCGGCTACATCCGCCCGCAGTGGAGCGAGGCTAGGAAGAAGAAGCTGGCGAACCGGTTCTTCGGCTCACAATTCGGCAGGCCGCTCGACGATGGCGACCACCGGCATCTGCTGGACCAGGTCCTATGGTTTGGCACCGACTACGGGCCGGGTGACCCGCTGCGGTGGAGCCCGGTGGCGGTGGAAATCTTGCTGGCCGACTGGATCCCTCGCAAGATCGTCGCCGACGTTTCCTACCTCAGCAAAGCCCCCGGACTGCTGCGCGCGTACATCCGGTTCTGCCACGCCGAGCGCAAGATCCGGCCGGGGCTGACCGACCAGACGCTGGCCGCAGTAGGCGAGCAGGAGCCGGAGTACCAACGGGTGATCCGCTCCCCGCGGCCGCAGGGGCCCGCGGCGCTGCTCGCGAAGCTGGGCGTGCTCGGCGATAGCCGGTCCTGGGAAGACGAGCCGTTCGATTTCCACCAGCACCTTCTTGACCAGCTCGCCGAGGAGGTTGGCGGGCAGGGCGCGCTTGACTCGCTGGACGACACTCCGCTGCCGGAGGAGGAGTTCGCCTGGGACCAGGTATCCGCAGATCTGCGCGACCGGGTCGCAGACGTGCTGGCCGCCTGCGACCGGTGCTGCGACAACCTGCTCGGCGCTGAGTACAAGACGGCGTGCCGGCGCCTGCTGGCCCGGGCCGTGCCGGGCCTGTCCAGCATGCTCCGCGGGACAAGCAAGGCCGAGGTGATCGCGGCGGCGGGGTGCTGGGTGATCGGCAGGGGCAACCAGCGCTTGGGCCAAGGGCCCGGCGAGCTGCGCGTCAAGGACCTGATGAGCCACTTCGGCCTGGGCCAATCGACCGTCTCCGAACGCGGCTACCAGATCATGCGCGCAGCCGGAATCACGCCCGCCAGCGCCTACCCAACAGTTCGCCTGGGCTCGCCCGGCCTGCTGGTCTCGGCCCGCAGGCGGCGGATCATCGAACTGCGCGACCTGCACCGCGGCGCCATCAGCGACCAGCGCCGCGCATGAAGGCCTGATCGGGTGGCCGTGACAACCAGTGGCATCCTCGGCAGATTGCGAATCCGCCGCATGGCGAGCGGCCCGGCGTTCCAGCCGGTCAGCCCGCGCGCAGGACCGAGCGCAGCCGGGTAGCGAACCCGTCCGGGTCTTCGGCGAACCCGATGTGGCCGCCGGGGAACATCGCGGGCTCGGTGCCCAGTGCCGTGGCGAGCGCCCTGGACGTGCGGTCGCAGAGCTGGCCTGCAGAGGTCTCGCCGCACGGCCGGTGACCTTCCGGCCACCATGAACCATTTCGCCTGGCCAGACGTTCTAGCGGACATGGCAGGTCTCGCGGCATCCTCGCCCGGTGAGCAGGCAATGCCGCTACCCGCTGACGGCACGCCCGGTTGGGTAACTGGTGGCTTAGGACCGACGCGTGAACGAACGGATGCGCAGCCACGTGGTCCGGGTTAAGGGACCTGACTCCTGCTGAATGGGGAGACACCATGGGCAAGAGATGGCTGGCACCGGCTGGACTCGCCGCTGCCGCTATGGTGATCGCTGCTTGCGGCAGTTCGACCAGCCCGAGCAGTGGGGGCGGCGCGACCGCGCCCGCCGCCACGACGTCGAGTGCGCCGGCGGCAAGCGGGAATGCGCTGAAGACCACGACGATCGGCGGGGTCACCGTGCTGACCAACGCCCAGGGCTTCACGTTGTACTGGTTCGCCCCGGACACCCCCACCACGTCCAAGTGCAACGGCTCCTGCGCCACGTACTGGCCGCCGGTGAAGGGACCCGCCACCGCCGGTCCGGGCGTCACCGGCAAGCTTGGCACGATCACCCGGGCCGATGGCTCCACCCAGGCCACCTATAACGGGCATCCCCTCTACACCTACAAGGGCGATACCGCCCCCGGGCAAGCCAGCGGCAACAACCTGAACCTCTCGGGCGGGGTATGGCACGAAGTCACCGCTAACGGCGCGGCGGCACCCGCTCCCTCCGCCTCCACCAGTTCCGGCGGAGGCGGATACTGATTTGGGTGCGGCTCGTTTCGAGTGACTGATGGATCAGGCCCCGAGCGTGTACTGGCCCTGCGCTGTGCCGGGGTAGAGCCGCTGGTGCTCGCGGGCGAGGTGGAAGGGCCAGTATTCCTCGAAGTCGCCGTTGCTGATCACCGCGCGCAGGGTGAGGATGGCTTCGGCGCCGTCCAGTCCCCACCGTGCTCCGGTGATGTCGAGCCGGTCGCCGATGAGGTGGCGGCAGGCTCCTTCTATTACCCCGGTCGCGATTGGCCAGCCCGCGGCCAGGGCCTGGTCGTAGCGCAGGAGCTCCTGCTTGCCCGTCAGGTAGCGGACGCAGGTGTCCGCGCCGTTGCGCTGGCCGGCGGTAAGGCCGGCGGCGTCCGCTTCGGCGGTGATTTCCGCGGCTACCCGGGCGCTGTCTCCGGCCAGTACCGCGAGCGCTTTGACCGCCACCCAGTCTTCGGCGGCGGGGTCCCCGGCGGTGTGCAGGGACCATGCGGCCTTCCAGATGTATTCCAGCACGTGGATGAGGTCGATCAGGATGCTGATCGTGATGCCGCGGCGGGCGGCCTCGGCGCGGATCAGGCCGAGCTGGTGCTCGGCCCCGTCGACCAGGATGACCCAGGTCCGCTGGCGGGCCGGGTCGCGGGCTTCGGCCTGGTCGAACGCGGCGGCGATCACCTCGGCCGGATCGTGTTCCACCGACCCGGCCAGCCACTTGGCTCTCGCTTTGGGCCTGGGCCGGAGCTTACGGTGGCCGTGGCGCCCGCCGGGCGGGGCGATCACGTCGTGCGGGCGGCGCGGGGCCGGCTCGGCGTCGTAGACGCACGCCAGGGTGGCCATCCGCTTGCGGTTCGGCTTCTCCCCGGCCGCCAGCCGGGTGCGCATCCGGCCCTGGCGGGCGGCGGCCTTGGCGGTGGCCGGGCGCAGCGCCCCGGGCCGCATCACCACTCCCTTGCTGTCGGCTGAGATCACCAGCAGCGTCTAGGCGGTGCACGGCACCGGGACGCGGGCGGCGTAGAAGGCGGCGATGTCCCCGGCGGCGTTCACCACGGCCTGCTCGATCTGCCGCTTGCCCATCACCGGCCCGCAGCGGCTGGTGATCGCGGCGTGCGCGGTCTCGAACGAGCCGCGTACTGCCTCCTGGACGGCCAGGCGGGCCAGGGTGCGGGAGTGCCGGGGCGCCGGCAGCGACAAGGCGGCATCGGCCGGGTAGAGGTTGCCTGCCCCCGGGCGGCGCCAGGCGCACCGGGTCACCTGCACCGTGCCGAACAGCGTGGCCAGCAGCCTGCGGTGGCCGGTCTCCACCCGGTTCCGCGTGATCCCGTCCGCCCCCGCCACGGCCGTGCCGTGCTCCCGGGCGGTCTCCTCCTCCCGTGCCGCGCGCAGGTCCAGGTGATCTTGCACCATCTGCCGCTGCACCTCCCGCCCCCGGCCGGCGACGAACTGTTCAAGCTCATATGCGGTCAGCCCGGCCGCCTCGGGGGCCTGAAGCTCCGCGACCAGCGCGGTGACCAGCTTCATCGAGGCAGCGAAGGGGTCAGCACCCCCGATCGGGGCATACGGTTCCATAGGGCTCTTCTTCCTGTGAGGTTCGTATGGGTTGGCACCTTCGAACCTAGGAAGAAGAGCCCGCTATCATCCCGGTTTTGCCGCTTCCCCCGTACCGTTGCGGGCCGCCAGCCCGAACAGCCCCGGCCCGGCCTCCTCGGCCAGCCAGCCCCGCTCCACCAGCCGCTTCAGCTTCGACCGCAGGCCTTCCACCTTCGCCTTGTCCGTGCTGAGCCCCGGCCGCCGCGGCGATCTGCACCGCCCGCAGCGGGCGGCTGGCATCTTCCAGCACCTCCAGCAGGTCCCGGTAGGCCTCCGGCAGCGCAGAGGCCTCAAGTCCCGCCCGCCACGGCGGCACCGCCAGCACCCCGACCGGCGACAGGTGACCGGACCGCGACGCCACCGCCCCGTCCGGCATTACCGCCGATGACGCCTCCGCGCCGGCTTCGCTCAGCACCTCATCCACCGTCTCCCGGGCGATCACCAGCCGCGACAGCCGCTCCTCGACCCCGGCCAGACGCCCCGTCAGCTGCGCGATCTGCCCGCGCAGCCCCTCCGCTTCCTCACGGGCCGCCGCCTCCCGGCGCTGCAGCTCATCAATCAGCGACCCCATCAACTGCCTCCTTACCCTCATCGAAACGGTAGGAGACAACAACCACGTGCAGCAGCCCAACCATCAAGTTGCTGGTCAAACACTCCCTTCACACGAGCTGCACCCTACTGATTTCGTCCGCGTTTCGTCCGTGTTCGCGGCCGGCCGGCCAGGCCACCGGCTGCGCCGGCCGGCGCTCCAGCACCCGGGTCCGGGGGCTCGGGAGCCGGGGGACCTGGCATCCTCGGGCTATGGACAATGTGTTGGTGCCCGTGCGCGACCTCACGGACTCTGATCAGAACCAGGCGGTGCTCGACGCGGCCTCCGCCTTGATCGAGGGCCGTGCGGCGGCGGGGCGTATCGCGGACAGCCACGGTCCGGCGGTGGCGGCCGAAGCGATGGCTGCGGCTCGCTCGCGGCGGCGACTGGGCGAGCTCATCGGGCCGGTCCACCTGACCGTGGTATGGGCCATGTACGGCGAGACAGGCCGCATGGTCCCCCGTACGGCGCACCTGCACGGGGAGGACTTCGTACGGACCAAGGTCCGCCAGCTCGATTGGCTGACCGACGGCCTGCCCGGCGTCACGTGGAGCATCATCGCCTGCGACGACGGGTGCCCGGACCGGCCCTCGAGTGCCGACCTCATGACGGACATCGCGGGGGCGGAGGGCTACCCGGGGAAAGGTCACCGCAGCGTGACGGTGCTCAGGCTGGCTGAGGTGATCGGGGATGACATCCCGGTCAGCCCCGCATTCGACCGGCTCACCTCGACCGAGCAGTCCCGCAAGGGCGGATCGATACTGGCCGGGCTGGCCGCCGCGGTCGGGGCCGATCCGGCGCGGGCGAACGGGGCCGGCTGGCATGTGGTCTGCTACACCGACGCGGATCTGTCCGCGAACCTGGCCCAGCTAGGCTCGCTGGCGGCGCCGGTGCTGGCCGGTGACCAGGTGGTCGGCGCGCTCGGCCAGCGTTACGGGATCGACGGGGCGGTGCTGGTCCGGGCCGATGGGCCGGTCACCGAGCCGCACAGCACCAGCGACAAGCCGGACAAGATCATCGTCCTGTTCCGCCATTTCGTCCGGGCCTTGCTCATCCCGGCCCTGACCCAGGTGCTCGACACCCAGGCCGGCTTCAAGGTCTTCGACGGGGCCGCGCTCGGACCGGTCATCCGGCAGATGACGTCCTTCAACGAGACCTTCGACGTCGAGATGCTCATCCATCTCGCCCAGCACTACGGACCACAGGCCCTGGCCGTCGAGCCGATCGTCTTCACCGAGGACTTCGCCGCGACGAATTTCCCCTCCGTCGAGCCCGGGCCGCGCCACCTGACGATGGTTCACCAGGTCGTGGAGCTCTACGACCGGTTCGTCGCACCGGTCGCCCCTGTCACCGGCGAGGCGGCCGACCTGCTCACCCTGATCAGGACGCTCGACCTCGACGACTATGTGACCTTGATCGAGCACCTTCGCGCCGAGGACCGGGACGACCCGACCCTGTTCGACCGGCGATGGCCCGTGCAGCACCTTCGCGACATCCTCCGCCGCTGACACCCCGGGCCCGTGGGGCACGTGCTTCAAGCGCATGAGCAGCTGGGCGGCCAGCATTGCCGCCGAGTGATCTGCGCAGCGGCGATGGAACTGCTGCCAAGCTCGCCGAACACGTTGACGAAGGCGCAGCCGCGGAAGTCGGGCGTGGCGAACCACTCGCCGAGGAAGGCGAAGACGGCCAGAACCCGCTGCCGGGGGGTCTCGACGCGGCGCGCCGGGCGGCGAGCTAGTTCTCGTCCCGCCGGGCCAGGCAGGCCTTAAACGTTCTTAATGGTCAGAGTTACAGCAGCCCGGCGCGCTGCAGCGCCGGCCGGTGGCCTGGCCGGCCGCCGTATCCGACGAAGTCAGTGATGAATGCGGAAATGGTGTACATGGGAGTGCAGCAGGCTCACATTCATCCCGCCTGGACGCGGCAACCGCCGGCCGCAACGCGGGATGAAAAGGGTGAAAGGGCCTGAAGGGGCGGTGGAGCGCGCGGCCGCCCGCCGGGACGCCGCCCCGGCGGCGTGGCCGGCCGGATGTCCCGCACCCTGGTAACCCCCCGCCCTTAAACATCGTTGGCTGATCCTCACGGGAAGAACTGACAGATCCGCTTGGGGCCCGGCGGCATCCCGAATGTCGTCCATCCCGACCGCCTGGATGTCGCTGGGCTTCGATGTGCCCATCGCCGAGGCTGACCGGCGCATCTTCGGCCCGCGGGCGGACGCAGACCAAGGCCAGCCGCCGCCGCTCCGCTGACCGGCAGAATGCACCCTGGCCTCAGGGCCGGGTCATCTCGCACTGGCACCGTTGCCGGGAGCCGGTTCGCGCCCGGCGGCGTCAGGCGGCGCTGGCGGCCTGTTCGGTGATCACCGGCTTCAAGCCGTCCGCCTCCAACGAGCCTCGGCGCCGGGTCGGGTCGGGGTCGTGGTTCAGGCTTGCCCCGTGGCCGGGGGCGGGGAGGTGGAGCTGGGGCGGCGTTTGCGGGGGGCGGCGGAGCGGGGTGGCTGGGCGCGCATGTGGTCGCGGACGCGGGTCATGATGTCGCCGAGAGAGCGCAGGTCGTCATCGGACAGGGCGTCGAACAGCAGGCGGCGCGCGACCTGGATGTGGCCGGGCAGGACGCGGCCGAAGAGGGCCCGGCCGTTGTCGGTGATGGTGACCAGGGTGGCGCGCTCGTCGTCGGGGGAGGGGGCGCGGGTGATGAGGCCGGCCTTCTCCAGCAGCCCGGCCTGGTAGGTCAGTCCGCTGCGGCTGTAGACGACGCCGTCGGCCAGCTGGGTCATGGTCAGTGGGCCGTGGGCGTCGGCGAGGCGGGCCAGGAGCTGGAATTGCACGTAGCTGAGGTCGCCCTCGGTGCGCAGGTGCTGCTCGATGCGGTGCTCGAGCAGGCTGACGGCTTCCATGAGCGCGAAGTAGGCCCCCAGCTGCCGGAGATCGAGCGCCTGGGCGCCGCCGCCGGCGCCGGCGCCGGGGTGGGGGCCGGTCACCCCCCTACGGTACAGCTTCGAATCCAAAGCACTGTGTCGATCGTCACACCCAAAAAAGGGTGTGCTTCGAAGTCAAAGCAGATTAGGATCCTTGGTGATTCAACTTCGAAGCAAGTGAAGGAGAGAGATCGTGAAGGCAGTGCGTTACCACTCCTACGGCGACAGCGACGTCCTGGTCTACGAGGAGGCGGACCGCCCGGTGGCGGGTGCGGGGCAGGTGGTGGTGCGGGTGGCCGGCACCTCGTTCAACCCGGTGGACGTCGCGATCCGCGCGGGCGTGCTGCAGGAGGTGTTCCCGGTGGCCTTCCCGCACGTCCCGAGCTTCGACGTGGCCGGCGTCGTCACCGAGGTCGGTGAGGGCGTGAGCGGCTGGAGCGTCGGGGACGCGGTGGTGGCGTTCCTGCCGTTGACCGGGCCGGGTGCGGCCGCCGAGTACGCCGCCGCGCCTGCCGAGACGCTGGCCGCCGCCCCCGGCGCCGTCGAACTCGCCGACGCTGCGGCCCTGCCGTCGGCCGGGCTGACGGCCTGGCAGTCGCTGTTCGAGCACGCCGGCCTGAAGACCGGGCAGAGCGTCCTGATCAACGGCGCGGGCGGCGCGGTGGGCGGCTACGCCGTCCAGCTCGCCAAGCGGGCCGGTGCCACCGTGACCGCGACCGCCAGCGCGCGCAGCGTCGACCGCATCCGCTCCTACGGCGCGGACCGGATCGTCGACTACACCGCTGCCCCCGTGCTGCAGGCGGTGGCCGGGCAGCGGTTCGACGTGGTGCTGAACCTGGCGCCCACCAGCCCGGAGCAGGCCGCGCAGCTGGCGGGCCTGGTCGCCGACGGCGGAGCCTTCGTCAGCACCACCACCCCCGGCCCAGAAGATGCCGGGCGCGGGGTGCGGGCAGTGCGGGTCTTCGTGCGCAGCGACGCCGCCCAGCTCGCCGAGCTGGTCGCCCGCGTCGACGCCGGCGACTTGGAGATCAACGTGGCCGAGCGGCGGCCGCTGGCCGACCTGGCCGCCGTCCACGACCGGGCCGCCGCCGGACGACTGGCCGGCAAGACCGTGCTGACCCCCGCCTGAGCGGCATATTCCGCATAGCAACGAATGGAGCGAGCATGATCTGGACAGCCGGCTTCCGCACGGCAGTGATCAGTCCCTACGAGCAGATCCAGCTCACCGAACCACGCGGCTTCGCCGACCAGACGGTGCGCCAGGTGCTTCACATGGCCGGCGGCGGAGAACGCCTCCGCGTACGCCTGACGAACCGCTACGGCCGCACCCCCTTGACCATCGCCGCCGCGGCGGCCGTCACCGAGCACGGGCAGGCGGCCCTCACCTTCGACGGCGCCGAGAAACTCACCATCCCGCCGGGAGAAGAGGCCGCCGGCGACCCGATGGATCTGCCCGTCGCCCCCGGCGGCGACCTATTCCTCAGCCTCTATTTCCCTGAGGACACGGGCCTGGCCACCTATTCCCACAGGCCCATGGAGACCGCTCACATAGTCGGCGGGAACCACGTCAGCTCTCCCGCACTCCCTGAGGCCGAGCAGGTAGAAGCCAGGTTCTACGTCTCGGGCGTCGACGTGCTCACCCCGGACGACACCGCGATCGCCGTGGCCTTCGGCGACTCCTGGTTCGAAGGGGTCGGCTCCACGACCAGCGCGAACAACCGCTCCGTGGACTTCCTCAACCGGCGCCTCAAGCGGGGATGGGTCGTCAACCAGGGCATAGCCGGAAACCGCCTACTGCGGGACGAGGTCGGCGAGCACGCGCTGGCGCGCTTCAACCGCGATGTGCTCTCGATTCCCGGCCTGACCCACGTCCTCGTGCACTTCGGCCTGAACGACCTCGGCCTCCCCGGCATGTCCGGCGAGCCGCCCGCCGCCGTGGGCGCCCTCATCGAGGGCTTCAAGGCCCTGGCCCATCGCGCCCGCCAGGCCGACCTGAAGATCCTCGCCGCCACCATCGGCCCCTTCGCGGGCGCCGTCTACCCCGGGATCAGTACCCCCGAGGGCCTCGCCGCCCGACGCGCGGTGAACGACTGGATCCGCACCACCGGCACTTTCGACGCTGTCTTTGACGTGGCCCGAGCTGTTGAGAACCGCGAAGCCCCCGACTACATCCACCCCGCCCTGGACAGCGGCGACGGCATGCACCTCAACGACAAGGGCGCCCAGGCCATGGCCGACACGGTAGACCCGGAAACCCTCGCTCTCTAGAGCGTCCTCCTCGCCCGTCTTCAGGCGGCGCTGCCAGGACGCTCGGCCGCGCTGAGGGCGGCGGTGAGGTGCCCGGCCAGCGCGGCGGCCTGGTCGCGGATCTCGGGGATCGCGGTGGTCTCGTAGCGCAGCCCGCGCAGCGGCGGGCCGAGGATGAACAGGGTCCTGCTGGGTGCGCCGGACGCATCGAGCACGGCGCCGGGCAGGCTGGCATCGATGCCGAGCCCGAGCGGGTCGGGCCGGGCCATCCCCTGGGCCAGCAGGTCCCGCAGCAGCGGGTCGGCGCTGCGGGTGATGTCGGCTCCCGGTCCGGTCGCGTTGACCAGCCAGCCCGCGTCAAGCCAGGTGGCCGCCGGGCCCTCGCCGACGCGGACGCGCAGCGGCTCGTCCCGCCCGGTGCCCGCGGTGACCTGGGTGATGCGGCCCCGGTGCACCGACAGCCGCCCGGTGCACCGAAGCTCGGTGATCCGGCGGGCCGTCCCGGGTGGCATGCGGTGCCGGTGCACCTCCCAGTAGCGGGCCACGTGCCGGAGGAACAGCCGCTGGTCCCGGGCAGGCAGCCGCTGCCAGAGGCCGGGCACGTGCGGCCGCAGCGCATCGATCATCTCCTGCCAGTGCTGCGGCCGGGCCGCCATCGCCGTGCGGACCTGCCAGAGCAGGTCTGGCAGCCGGACCGGGCCCTGGTCGGCGAGGACGGGCAGCCAGATGCCGTGGCCCGGCGCGGCCGGGCCGCGGTGCACCTGGGGCAGCAGCCCGTGCCGCGATACCGCGTGCACGACGGTCTGCGGGTGGCCGCTGGTCACCGTCGTGGCCACGTCCAGCATGGTCAGGCCGCTGCCCAGGATGACCACCGGGCTGCCGTCGCTGGCGGGGTCCAGCGCGCCGGGCGCCCACGGGTCCGCGATGCACCGGGGGCTGGCCGGGAAAGGGACCGGCGGTGCGGCCGGCAGGGCGCCGACCGCCAGGATCGCGACATCCGCCTCGATGCTGCCGTCGGCCAGCAGCAGGCGCAGCGGGCGGCCGTGCGTGCCACGCCGGATGGCCAGCACGTCCGAGGTGATGTCGGTGACCCGGGACAGGGGGTGCGCCTCCCGCTGCGCCTGCGCCAGGGTGGCCCGCAGGTAGCGGCCGTAGGCCTGCCTGGGCAGGAACACGAGGTCACCGAGACCGGCCGCGGCGGCCCAGCGGAGCAGGTGATCCGGGTCGCCAGCCAGCGCGCTCATCCGCTCCGCAGGCGTGTTCAGCAAGTGGGCGGGAACTCGGTGATGCGGAGCGAGGCGTACTCCTCGATCAGGCCGGCCATGGGTCTATGCTGCGGCCAGTAGTCTATTATGTCAATAGGTTTTATGGGAAATACCGGCTGCGTGACCAGGAAGCGCTCTGGCCGCACCGTGCCCAGGGGACGCCGGCCGACGCAACGGTGCCCCAGCGCCGGTCGCCAGCCTGCCGCGCCGGCCCGTGGATCGGCCAGCCAGGCCCACGGCACGCCAGGTCAGGCCGGCCATGCCCCAGAACCGCCGTCGGCGCAGGCACCTGCGCACCACGCACGCCACGCCAGGCCGCTGGCTGATGATCCTCACCATCGCGAGGATCATCTTCCAGGCAGCCACCTGGTGGTACCACGGGGAGCAGGCCCGGTGATGAGCACCACGCGCGGCTCGCCTCACGGCCAGCGTCGTATCAGCGCGGACACGGCGCCGCGCCAGCAGGCTCCTGCCTGCTGGCGCGGCCCGGTCGAACCGTGGTGATCTGGGTGATCAGGGGCGCGCTTCGAAGACGAGGTTGAACGGCGTCTCAGCGGCCCGGCGGAACCGGGTGAAGCCGCCGGTGTTGACGACGTCCCTGATCCTCGCCTCACCGGCCTGGGCGCCGAGCGCGAGCCCGACCTCCTGCGAGAGCGACGCCGGGGTGCACAGCAGCGTGGAGAACCCGTAGTAGGCACGTCCCACCGGGTTGAGGTTCTCCTCGACCCGGTCGCCTGCGTGCGGCTCGACGATCATCCACGTGCCGTCGGGCTTGAGCGTTCCGCGGACGTGCCGTGCGGCTCCGACCGGGTCGCCCATGTCGTGCAGGCAGTCGAACATCGTCACGAGGTCGTAGCCGGTGCCGCCGTAGGCCGCCGCCCGGGCGGTGTCGAAGCTGACCCGGTCGGCCACGCCCGCCTCCTGCGCGCGGCGGCGTGCCGTCTCGATCGAGCCGTCGTGGTAATCCGAGCCGACGAAGGTCGAGTTCGGGAACGCCTGCGCCATCAGGATCGTCGAGGCGCCGTGACCGCAGCCGACGTCGGCGACGAGCGCCCCGCGCTCGAGCTTGGCCATGACCCCGTCGAGTGCGGGCAGCCAGTCGGAGATCAGGTGGGCGTTGTAGCTGGGCCGGAAGAAGCGCTCGCAGCCCTCGTGGACGTCGTGCACGTGCTCGTGCCAGCCGAATCCGTCGCCGGTGCGGGTCACATCAGCGATCTTCGGAGAGTCGAGCAACGAGCCCAGGGCGGTCTGGAAGAGCCCGGGCAGGTACGCAGGGCTGTCTGGTTCGGTGAGTGCTACCGCCTGCTCCGGCGGCAAGGTGTACCGGCCGCTGTCCGGGTCGTACTCGACGTAGCCGCCCGCCGCCTGGGCGTTCAGCCACTCACGGACGTAACGCTCGGCAGTGTTGGTGCGCTCGGCCAGTTCGGCGGGCGACAGCGGGCCCGCGCCGGCGAGCGCCCGGTAGAGGCCGAGTCTGTCGCCCATCACCACCAGAGCCGTGTTCAAGGTGGCGCCGACTTCCTCCACCGCCCGGAACACGAACTGCATCAGCTTGTCGCCGTCGATGGCGACGGCTTGGTCGACGGTGCTCACGATGTCCCTCCCTGGGCCGACTTTCTGGCGAGCGTAAGTTCGGGGCGGCCGGTGTCGCTTCCGGGGCCCACCTAGTCCTGAGCGGGCCTGTTCCGCTTCGCACCGGGTGCCCGGGATCAGGCCGCGCCACTACCTGCACACGTCCCGGACCGCTGCCCGTGCCCTGGATCCGGCGCAGCCAGCGGCCCCCGCTGATCCGCCGGCGCCTGGCGTGACCGAGGAGGCGATGGCTGGCGGTGACGATGCGCTCCGAGCGCAGCGGGGCTGGTCATGAGCTGGCCAGAGGCACGCAGGCGGAGGAGGCTTACCCGCGGGGGCAACTGGGCTGGCCTGCCCCGGTGGCGTTACGGTGGGTACACGTAGCCGTGTGGCACAGCTGGCCAGGGGGGTGGCAGCGATGGCGGGAATGATCCGCATGAGCCTGGACGCGCCGCAGGAAACCAGGCCGTTCGAGGACGGTATGGGCCAACTTGAGCTCGTCAATACCGAGGCCGGCCCGGTCGGCCGGGCCACGTTCCAGCCGGGCTGGCGATGGTCCAAGCACGTCAAGCCGATCGCGCGTACTGAAAGCTGCCAGGGAGCGCACCTGGGTTACTTCATCTCCGGCCGGATGAAGGTGGTCATGGACGACGGCCAGGAGATGGAGTTCGCCGCGGGCGACTTCTCGGTGATCCCGGCGGGACACGACGCGTGGATCGTCGGCGACGAGCCGTGCGTGGTGATCGACTGGCAAGGGTTCGCAGACTACGCCAAGCGCTGACGGGGCGGGCGGCGGCGCATCCGCGGCCGCCGGGGTGCGGTAGCGGCCATCAATCGAAGATCCATATCGCGGAGGCGATTGCGGGTGCGGCCGGCGCCAGTCCGAAGGCGGGCGTGGGCCGGGCGATCAGCTGCGGCTTCGGGTAGTCGACTCGCACCTGCGCCAGTTCAGCTTCCATGCCTGCGAGCCGTACTCGCGCCAGGTTCGGCAGGAGTGCGGCTACCACCACCAGCACCGCGAAGAGCGAGATAAGGCTGATCAGGCCGGTCACCGACAGCTTTCCCAGCACGAAGACGGTCCAGGCGACGGCCGCCTGGACGACGGCCAGGCCGGCCAGGCTCAGGGACCACCCGCGCAGCCGCGGCAGTTCCATGGGGCTGATCCTGCTGGTGCGGGCGTACATGACCTGCGCGTGCGGGTCGTTCTCGTCGTTGTCCAGCATCTGCTTGAAGGCTTTGCGGGCACCGGGGATGTCACTCAGGCGCAGGCGGATGGCGCCCAGCTCGTAGAGCGCGATGTTGTTCTTCGGGTCCCGCCGCCGGGCAGTGCGCAGCTCCTTCAGCGCTTCCTGGTAATAGTCGTCGATCTCAGTGGTATCGCCCAGCTCGCGCAGCACTTGACCCAGCGTGACGTACAAAGTCGCATCGCCGGGCGCGACCCAGCGGAGCCCTTCCCGCAAGCGCGTCTCCGCCGCGGCCAGCCGGCCAGCCTGCAGGTCAAGCTCGCCCAGGACCTGATAGGCCTCACTTAGTGGCTGGCCCCGTAAGTAACTGGGGGGTTGTCAGGCCGCCAGTAGCGTGGTAGCCGGCTCGGCTGCCGGGGCGGGCGTCTCGGTCTCGATCCGCCTCAGCATCCGGGTGAGGTCGGTGCTGGTGAATTTCCAGTTGAACGGCTTGGCGGTCTTGTTGTACCGCTTGACGAAGGCCAGCAGCGTGGACGCCAGCTCGGCCAGGTTCGCGAAGTTGTTAGGCGATATGACCTTCTTCTGGATGATCGAGAAGAAAATCTCGATCTGGTTCAGCCAGGACGCGTGCAGCGGCGTGTGGATCATGATGCAGTTGGCGTACTTGTCGTTCAGCCGCTTGATCGCTTTCTTCCCGCGGTGGTCGGAGCCGTTATCGACGATTACGAACACCCGCCGGGCCTTCTGGTAGCGATCCTGTGCCATGTAGATGTCCATCAGCGCCATGAACGGCGCGATCCCGGTCGTGGGCGGGCACGTCGCGGTGACCTCGCCGGAGTGGATGTCCTTGCCGGCCAGAAGCGCCAGCGCGCCTGCCCGCTGGTATTCATGCTCGACCTTCGCCGGCTTACCCGGCCGCGCTGGCGTACTGGGGTGGCAGCGGGCCCGCGCCTGGATCGACGGTTTCGCATCGACCGACACGACGCGATCATCGGGGCCCAGCGGCTCCCCCTGATACCAGCCCTCGTACAAATCGAGAACGACCCGGGCCTTCGCGGCGAAATCAGGATCCCGCATAAAGATCCACGACTGGTGCTGCCACGGCTTTACCGGATTCTCCGCCAGAATCCGCAGCACCGACGACACCGACACTGCGTGCACCAGGCCCCGCTCCAGCAACTCCGTACGCAGCTCAGGGCCGGTCCAGCGGGCCAGCGGCACCCCCGTCTGGGCCGGCAGCTGACACGCCAGCGCGCAAATCTGCGCCCGCTCCAGCGCGGTAATCTGACGTGGCCGGCCGCTGCGCGGCCGGTCCGAAAGCCCCGGCAGCCCATCCTCAGCAAACCGGCGCCGCCACAGCCGCGCCATATCCTCGGTGGTACCCAGCTCCCGGGCGATCCTGGCATTCGGCCAGCCCCGCGACGCCAGCAGCACAATCCTCGCGCGGAACCGGTCCCGAAACGGCGTCGTGCGGCCATACACGCGTTTCTTCAGCGTCTTCCGCCCGCTGGCGGTCAGCACGACCGGCACAGCACGCATCCGCGGCATCACGGCTCCCGGGGTAAATTACGCTCAGGTAATCCCCCCTGGACGGCGATGATCATAGCGGGCCGGCGGCCTCGCCAGCACAATGAGGGACATGCCCGCCATCCCGCAGTCCACCCAGAACTCCATCACCCTGCGGCTGCTGCACCACGGCCGTGACCGCTGGCCCGCGCTGGCCCGCGTCACCACGCAATTCCGCGGCCCATTCGCCTACGTCACCGGCGTGCTCCCCGACAGCACCGAGCTCCCGCTCTGCCGACTGCGCTACGGCGGCTCCGCGCATTCCTTCGGCTTCGCGATCTACTCGGCCGCGGCCGGCCGCTACGACGACGCCGTCCTAATCACCGGATCACCCGTCGGAACCCCGGAAGAAGCCCTGGACACCGCCTGCGTAGTACACCTCGCCGACCACGACAGCTAGACCACCGACCTCGCAGCCGTCAACCCCCCAGTTACTTACGGGGCCAGCCACTTAGCTTCGGGTCCACGTCGATGGCGCGCCGCAGGCGCCGCCCGGCGGACGTCAGGCTGCCGGTCTTCATATCCAGTACGCCCAGTTCAAAGTGCGCATACGCCAAGAGCGGGTCCTCGCTCAGCACATCCTCCAGGAGGCGGCGCGCGGCCTCGTAGTCGCCGTTCTCGCTGAGCAAGGCGGCCAGGTTCACCTGGCAGGACAGGTCGGCCGGGTCGCAGTCGACAGCCTCCCTAGCCTTCCGTAGCGCCTGCCCCAGGTCGTTGTCCCGGAAGGCGAGGACGCTGCGGCAGGTGAGGGCCGATGCCGAGGGCACACCTCGCTCCAGGGCCAGGTCGCACTCGCGCCCGGCCTCCTCGTACTCGCCGACCGCGGTCAGCGCCCAGGCGAGGTTGGCGTGTGGTCCGGAGTCAGTACTTCCGGCGGCGACCTCTCGGAACAGCTCGAGAGCCGGCTGGTACTCGCGCTGCTGGAAGTGGACGGCGGCGATGCCGGTCTTTGCGTGTGGTGCCAGCGGCGCCGCATCCAGGACAGACTGGAAGTCGTCGTGTGCACCGCTGAAGTCCAGCTGCGCGAACCGCACCCAGCCCCGCTGCACGCGCAGGCCGTCGCTGCTGGGGAAGCGCTCGAGCCCTTCGGCGGCCACGGCCTGCGCGGCGTCCAGCTGGCGGCTGCGGGCGAGGGCGGCCACCCTGAGCTGGTAGGCACCCGAGTTGACGCGGTAGGCGCGGCTCAGCTCTTCTGCCACCGAGTCGGCCTCTTCATAGTGGTGCCAGGCCAGCTGGATAAAGGCAAGCTCAAAGAGCGTGGGCTGATCGTATGGGTACTGTTCGTGCAGCTCTTTCAGGACGCTGACCGCTTGCTCCCAGCAGCCCTGCAATGCCACCAGATGGCAGTGCAGGGCACGGGCGAGGGTGAAATACGGTGCCAGCGGCTCATGCATCCCGATCAGCGCCCATGCCTTCTGGATGGCGACCCCGCTCGCCGCGTCGGTCCTAACCTCCTCGGAAAGATCCGGCAGCAGTTCGCCCGCCGCCTCCGCAAAGGACTTGGCCTGGGCGAAATGGCCCGCCCTGCGGGCAGCAAATCCCGCCACCATGAGATCCAGGTACGCAAAGTACGGCTCCG
Organism: uncultured Actinomycetota bacterium; assembly: GCA_963842355.1. Taxonomy (GTDB): domain Bacteria; phylum Actinomycetota; class Actinomycetes; order Streptosporangiales; family Streptosporangiaceae; genus JASHPR01. The sequence goes on from CAWJGC010000004.1 coordinate 374,243, forward strand.
ACTGCTCCCGGGCATCTCGCCCAAGCTGCTGGGTCAGGTCGTCCGCGCGCTCGTACTCACCCATCGTTTGCCGGGCAAAGATATTCACCTGCGCGAGCATGGTCGGCATTCCGCCCAGCGCGGCGTCCTCCTGGGGTACCTGGCTGGCCTCGGCCAGCGCAGCTTCGCAGCGCTGCCAATCGAGGTACGCGAGCGCGAGCTCGATATGCCGCCTGGAGGCGTCGGCCACGTCAGCAGCGCGGGTCGTGGTCATTTCCAGCAGGCCGACCAGCTGCCGCGCCACCACCGCTGCGGCCGGATGCTCGCCGGCCCGCTCCGGCAAGCCATCGATGAACTCTCCCGCCGCCGCGTCGTCCAGCACCGCGTACTTGGCGGCGATTTCGGCCATGAATTCTGCTGGGTATGCGACACCTGTCATAGAGCATCCTCCCCGCGATGGCAAGGAAGGATACGCGTGGCGTCTAGCGCGCACAGGCGATTGCAGGGGCGCGCAGGCGGTTGCGGCGCCCGATTTTAGCCGCAGGCCCGCCGCCCCGGCATCCCCGCCCCCCGCCCCGGCATCCCCGGCCGCCGCCCCGGCATCCCGCCCCGTGAATGCGGCTTTGGTGCACACCCGTGTACAGCAGACTCACATTCATCGCCGGGTTCGCCGGGTTCGCCGGGAACGGGAACCGGCGACGGAACCGGCAGGACCCAGAACGCAGGAAATGCCGGAATTCAGGGCATAGATCGTGGGCATCGCACCGGCCAGGGCGCCGGGCGGGCTCCGCCGCGCCCCGGTTCGCAGCCCGCTTACCGCCAGGCTGACCGCCGGGAGGCAAAGCAGCGGGTTATTCCACCGAAAACCGCCTCGGCGGCCGTACCGGGCGGGTGGGTATGGTAGGGCCGATCTTCCAATTCTCGGTCGCTGACCACTACATCTCCTGGCAGTCAACCTCTACGCTGCTCGTGAGTCCTTTGGTCACGGTGACCGGTCCAGAGGCACTTGAAGGGACATCTCCCTCCTTCTGTAGGCACCCGACGCCGCTCGCTTGGCTCACTTGGTGTTTCAAGCCGCGCGACGGTGGACCAGCCAGACGGTCACGGCGATGAGCAGTGCTGACAGCGCGAGCAACCCGCCGCCCTCGATCCACTGGACTCGCCAGAAGTGGCTGGCCGGCTGGTAGTTGGCACGCAGGACGTCCCCGACTACGACGGCGAGAGCGGTATAGCCGGCCAGGGTGGCGACGATCGCCGGGACGACCTGGCGGATGAGCATGCCGGCGAGAGCGCCCATCGCGAAGGCGGTCAGCGTCCATGCGGCAAACGCGACCCCGCGGAGGTCGAACAGCCAGTGATGGAGCGGGGACGCCGCAGAATAGAGCCTGCCGGGGGCGAGGTACGGCTGGTAGTACCAGGAGACCAGCACGCTGAAGGCGCCGGCGATGGCGGTGACCGCGACCCCGAGCATCACCAGCTTGGCGAGCGTCCAGCGCCACCGCCCGAAGGCCTGGGTCCAGGCGAAGCGGAAGGTGCCGGTCTCGAGCTCACGGGCCAGCACCAGTGGCCCGACGAAGGCCCCGATGAGCGCGGGCACGGGCTGCAGGACGAAGCCGCCTTTCAGGATCCCGCCGGTGGTATCGAAGTTGATGACCAGCTCACTGCAGGCAGTCGAGCCCGCAGGGTGGCAGTCGATGGCGGCAGCGTAGGCGTGGTGCAGCTGAAGGCCGGCGCGCCACAGCCACACCGCTAGCAGGCCGAGGAAGACGACCACGCCGCCCAGCGCAATTCGGTGGTGCCGCCAGGTGACCCAGGCCATACGCCGCCACGGCAGCGGCCGAGGGTTCGCGTCCTTCTCCAGAGGAGTGGGAATGGTGAGCGTCGTCACTTCGGCACCTTCAACGGCTCTGCATCACCAGGTAGCGGATCATAAGAGTGGTCAGTGCGCACGTCGGATTCTCCTTTCGTATTCGGCCCGCCTCTGTTGGTGGCGTCGACCCGATGGACATCGCTCGACGTCCCCGTGGTAAGGCGGCGATGTCCAGGCTGCTCGCTTCAGGCCACCCGACGGCGGACCAGCCAGACGGTCACGGCGATGAGCAGCACCGACAGCGCGAGCAGCCAGCCGCCCTCGATCCACTGGAACGGCCAGAAGTGGCTGGCCGGCTGGTAGTCGGACCATTGCGTGTAGCCGTGCTGGGCGAGACACGTCGTTGGGCTAAAGGTGCCTCTTACGGCTATTCCGCCGCCAGGTCCAGTAACGAAGGACGCGGGGCAGAGCTGCTGGAGTAGGTCGATCGGGGGTCGGCCGCCGAACGCGAACTTTCCGCCCTTGGTCCACCACTCGCTCGTGATCCACGCGGAATCGGGCAGGTTCGAACCTTTCGCGACCAGCGGTGTCAAGTAGTGCTGGCGCAACACGTTCCCCGCCAGCAAGGCGAGACCGGTGTAGGCGGCGAGGGTGGCGACGATCGCCGGGACGACCCGGCGGATGAGCATGCCGGCGAGGGCGCCGATCGCGAAAGCAGCCAGCGTCCAGGCCGCGAACGCGACACTGCGCAGGTCGAACAGCCCGGGAGAGAGCGGGGACGGCGAGGAGAACACGGTCCCGTTGCCGGTGGCGAGATACGGCTGGTAGTACCAGGAGACCAGCACGCTGAAGGCGCCGGCGAGGGCGGCCACCGCGACCCCGACCAGCACCAGCTTGGCGAGCGTCCAGCGCCACCGCCCGAACCCCTGGGTCCACACGTAGCGGAAGGTGCCGGTCTCTATCTCACGAGCCAGCATGGGCGCCCCGACGAATGCCCCGATGAGCGCGGGCACGGGCTGCAGGACGAAGCCACCTTTCAGAATGACGTTCGTGCTCTGGAAGGCCGCAATCAGGTTCTGGCAGGCAGCCGAGCCCGAGGGGTGGCAGGCAGCCGCGGACGCGTACGCGTGGTGCAGCTGAAGGCCGGCGATCCACAGCCACAACGCCAGCGCGCCGAGGAAGACGACCACGCCGCCCAGCGCGATTCGGTGGTGCCGCCAGCTGACCCAGACCATCCGCCGCCACGGCAGTGGCCGCAGGCTCGCCTCTTTCGCTGGACGGGCGGGTGCGGTCAACGCGGTCATTTCGTCACCTCCGACGGCTCGGCGCCCCAGCCGCGGGCCGGGCCGGGGAGCGCCGCCGCGCCGGGCTTCCGCAGATACGCGAGGGTCAGCTCTTCGAGGGTGACCGCGCGCGCCTCCCATCTCGGTGGCACCGGATCGGAGGTGCCGTCGTAGCGGACGAGCAGGCGGACCAGTGACGCAGCGCTGCTCGCGTGCACGACGTTCCACTGCCGCGTATACCGCTCGGACTCGGAAGCTGGGCCGGTGAGCATCCAGTGGGTCGCGAGAAGGTCCTCGACCTCGCCCGCTACCTGGATGTTCCCGTGCGAGACGAGCACGAGGTAGTCGGCGACCCGCTCGAGTTCCGCCAGGACGTGTGAGGAGAGCACGACCGAGACTCCGTCCTCCGCGGCCGCCGTCATCACCGTCGCCATGAAGTCGTGCCGGGCGATCGGGTCGAGCATGGCCATCGGCTCATCGAGTAGGAGGAGCTGCGGCCGGCGCGCCAGCGCCAGCGTCAGCGCGAGCTGGGCCTGCTGGCCGCCTGACATCTTCCCCGCCTTCTGGCGCAGGGGGATGGCGAGCTCGCCGAGGCGATGCTCGGCGTAGTCCTGGTCGAAGCGGCGATTGAGGTTGCGGGTCTCATGCAGCAGGTCGGCAGCCGAGAGGTTCTTGTAAAGCGGCGCGTCCTGCGCCACGAACGCGATTCCGTCGAGCGCGGCGAGAGCACCGGCGCGGCGTCCGCCGAGCACGGTCACCTCACCGGTGGTCGGTAGCACAAGCCCGACCGTGAGGTTCAGCAGGGTCGTCTTTCCGGCACCGTTCGGCCCGACGAGGGCGACGACGTGCCGGTCGGGGATCGCCAGCGTGCAGTCGTGCAGTGCTCTCGTCGAGCCGTAGGACTTCCCCAGGGCATGGGTCTCGATGACGTTCACGCCACGTCCTCCGCCTCGTGTCGCGCCGCGCCGGGCCGGTCGGCTGCACGCCCGCGACGCTCACGAGAATCTCGCAGTACGTTCGCGACGAGCGCCGCGATCCCGTCCTCGTCGAGCCCTGCGGCGTCGGCCGCCGCCACCCAGGAGACGAGGGAGCGGCGGAGTTCGGTGAGCTCGGGGAGCGCCACCTGGCTGAGCGTCGCCTCGATGAACGTGCCCTGACCCGGTCGTCCCACCGTGAGGCCCTTCGTCTCCAGCTCCTTGTAGGCTTTCGCCACGGTGTTCGGGTTGATCGCGAGCTCCGCGACCACGTCGCGCACCCGTGGAAGCTGATCGCCGGGCACGAGGTAGCCGAGGCGGAGCGCGTGCTCGACCTGATGGACGAGCTGAAGGTAGGTCGGCACGCCCGAGCCGGGGTCGAGCCCGAACACGATCGGAGATACCGGTTTGCTGTCGGCTCCCGCCGGGGCGTCGTCTGGCGGGCTAACCCCTTTTACTGTGGCCATGGGGTAATACTAAAGCCGCTGTCAACTTGCTTCGCCTCCGAGCTGGTGCAGGCCGCGTCGTGGCCGACGAGGGCGCCGACGTGCTCACCAGCTTCCCGTACGACCTGATTCCCGCCGCCGGCCAGGGGACAACCACGGGGTGACGTGCGGCCGCGCCCGGCCGACGGCCCGCCAGCATGATTCGTCTGCATATCTTGTACGAGCTGACGGGTCATGTTAATTTTAGCGCAATTTATACAGCATCCCTCCACAAGTGCCTCGTTCGGCGGCGATCTCGGTCAGGGGGAAGCATGGCGGCAACGACCGGAAGCACGGGCCAGCCCCCGGTTCGGCTCTTCTCGCGCGCGTCGTCCGGACTGATACGTGAGCTTTCGTTCAGCGACACCGTGTGGTACGGGGTCTTCTCCGGCGGGGCCCTCTTCGGGTTCGTCTACCTGTTCCCGACTCCCCAGTACCTCTCCCCGGGCATCAACATCCCGCTGATGCTGCTGCTCACGCTGCTCTACGGCGTGGTCGTCTACTTCGTCTACGCGGCACTGGGATCGGCCATGCCCCGGGCGGGAGGTGACTACCTTTATGAGACCCGTTCGCTGCACCCGCTGGTCGGGTTCACCGTGCCCTGGGCCTGCCAGCTGCTGTTCTGGCTGACGTTCCCGCCGGCCGGCGCATACGTGCTCAGCACCTTCGGCCTGGTGCCGATCGCGCAGGCGGCCGGCGCCCCGGGCGTGGTCTCCTGGCTGGTCAGCGAGAACGGCGTGTTCATTGTCTCGGCCGTCATCGTCGTCGCGTGCTGGGCGCTGACCGTCGCGGGCCTGCACCTCTACCGGCGGATCCAGCGGTACGTGCTGGTGCCGGGCCTGGTGATCTCCGTCCTGACCATCATCGGCCTGACCCTGGCCAATTTCGGCACGAATTTCAGCCGTGACTTCGACCGTTTCCAGAGCCCGGCGCTGACCACCCGGCAGGTGGCGGCCGCCGCGGCCAAGGCCGGCTACCACCCGGCGGGCGTCAGCCTCAGCCACACGCTCATCTGGATCGCCGTCCTGGCGGCCTACGTCCCGTATTCGATGTACTCGGCGCAGGGTCTGCTCGGCGAGGTCAAAGGTGCGCGCAGCCTGAACCGGCTGTACCTGACGTTCCTGTCCGGCGGGGTGATCCTGGCCTTGATCCTGCTGGCTCTGCCGTTCGTGCTGATCAGTCACATCGTCGGCTCGAACTTCCTCAGCCAGTACGCATGGGCCTATGGCGCCGGGCTGATTCACCCGGCCTACCTGCCCAACATCGGGGTGTTCCTGTCGATGCTCACGTCGAACCCGGTGATCGTGGCCCTGGTGGCGCTCGGTTTCATCGTCGGAGGATTCGCGATCGCCAACGTCGTCTTCGTCAACTCGGCCCGGGTCATGATGGCGATGGGCCTGGACGGCTCGCTGCCGAGGTTCTTCTCCGACGTCTCCGAGCGGCATCACACGCCGGTCAAGGCGGCGACGCTGTGGAGCGTTTGCGCGCTCGGCGTCTGCGCGATCTTCAGCTACGTCCCGAGCTGGTTCACCATCGTGCTGATCGGCGGCGCGATCGGGAGCGTCATCGTGGTCGGGGTGACCTGCCTGGCGGCCGCGGTCTTCCCCTACCGGGCCCCGGAGATCTTCCGGGCCTCGCCCAGCGGCCGGTACAAGCTCGGGAAGGTGCCGCTCATCACCGTCATGGGAGTGCTGGGAACCGTCATGACCGGCGCCCTCGTGGTGGTGGCGCTGGTGAACAGCTCGCTCGGGCTCACATCGACGAGCGCGCACCTCGTCCTCGGCGGGGCATTCGTGACGGGCGCCGTCGTGTACGCGGCCGTCCGCGTCTACCGGCGTCGCGAAGGCGTGGACACCTCACTGGCGTTCCGGTATGTGCCGCCCGAGTAGCCCGCCATGCGGCTGAGGCCCAGGGGCCGCGCGAGGCGGCCCGCCGAACGGAGCTGGCGGCTGCTCTACGCCACGGACTTCCACGCCGGCGACGTCGTGCTGCGCAAGTTCCTCAACGCGGTCTCGGTCTACGAGGCTGATGTCGCCGTGATCGGCGGGGACCTGACCGGCAAGCGGCTCGCCCCCGTGGTCGAGCAGGCGGGCGGCTGGCGCGCCGAGGTGCTCGGCCGGGAGCAGATCGCCGCCGACGAGGATGAGCTGAAGGCCGTGGTCCGGCAGATACGCGACCTTGGCCAGTATCCGATTGTGGTGACGCAGGAGGAGTACGCCGAGTTGCTCGGCGACGGTGATGCGGTGGCCCGGCGGTTCGAGGCCGAGGCGCTGCTCCAGGTGGAAGAGTGGCTCGCGCTGGGCGCGGAGCGCCTCGAGCCGCTGGGCGTACCGCTGTATGTCACCGGCGGGAACGACGACTACTTCTCGATCGAGGCGGTGCTCGACGGCGCGAGCTACGCGGTCAACGCCGACGGCAAGGTGCTGGAGATCGCGCCGGGAGTCCAGATGATCTCGTGCGGATACGGGAACCCGACGCCGTGGCCGTGCCCGCGCGACATCAGCGAGGAGGAACTCGCCGGCCGCCTGGAGAAGATGGCGAGCCAGCTGTCCGACCCGGAGCGGGCGATATTCAACCTGCACGTGCCGCCGTTCGGCTCTGGCCTGGACGTGTGCGCAAAGCTCGACACGTCCGTCGACCCGCCCCGGCCCCTGGTCGGCGAGGAGATCAACGCCGGGTCGACCGCGGTGCGCGCGGTCATCGAGCGCTACCAGCCGGCGATCGGCCTGCACGGCCATATTCACGAGTCGAGCGGGATCATGAAGATCGGGCGCACCGTGTGCGTCAACCCGGGCAGCGAGTACGGCGAGGGAGTGCTGCGCTCGGCGGTCATCGACTTCGCAGCGAGCGGGCGGCCGGCTTCATGGCAGCTCCTGTCGGCGTGAGCCCCGGCAGCATGCAGCTGGGCGACCCGGACGCTGGCCAGGCCTCGGGGATCCTCTCCGGGCTGGACTCGCAGCTGTTCCAGAGCCTGCAGGCCGACGGCCGGGCGCCCTATTCCGCGCTCGCGCGAAAGCTGGGGGTATCCGAGGTCACGGTACGGCGGCGGGTGGCCCGCCTGATCGAGGACGGCGTCTTCGCCATCACGGCCGTCGCCGACCCGCGGCTCCTCGGCCTCGATCAGATGGCCTGGACGGCGCTGTCGGTTCATCCCCGCGCCGCGTCCCGGGTCGCCCGGGAGCTGGTCAGCTTCCCGCAAGTCACCTACGTGGTCCAGACCAGCGGGCGGTACGGCGTGATGGCCGAACTCGGCTGCCACGACCAGCCGGAGCTGCGCCAGGCGCTGGCGGCCATCCGCAAGATCCCCGGCGTGCAGCGCACCGAGACCTTTACCTACCTGGCGATGCTGCATCAGCAGTTCGTGTGGGGCGACGACGACCTGTCCGGCAGCGCCGTGGTCGGGCTCGGCCAGCAGGTGCCAGGCGAACCGCTGGACCCGGTCGACAAGGAGATCATCCGGCAGCTGCAGATAGACGGGCGGCTTCCGTTCCGGGCGATCGCCGACAGCCTCGGCATCTCAGAACGGCTGATCTCACAGCGGTTCCGGTGGCTGACGGACAACAGGCTCGTCCGGGTGATGGCGGTGGGAAGCCCGGAGTCCCTCGGCTACCGGACCCGGTGCTGGCTCGCGATGCAGTGCAGCCCCCAGCTGGACAGCGGGAAGGTGGCTCAGCAGGTCGCCCGGGTGCACGGAATCGACTACGTCGTGGCCACCACGGGCCGCTACGACCTCATGGCGGAACTCGTCAGCCGGGAGAAAGAAGAGCTGGTGCGGACGGTCGAGGAGCTGATCGGCCAGATCGACGGCATAGAGCACTGCGAGGTCTTCTACTACCTGCGCTTGCTCTACCGGAGCAACGTCGGCGCCTGGGGCGCAAGCCGCGCCCAGGACCAGGCGGGACACCGGTGACCGTCGAGGGCGAGCCGCTCGCTGATCCGGTCGAGGAGGGCCGGCGCATCGTCTCGCTCGCGGCCGCACGCGGGATCGAGGTCAGGCTGTTTGGCGGGGTGGCCGTGGCCATCTCCTGCCAGGCGGTCGGCCACCCCGCGCTGCGCCGGACGTATAAGGACGTGGACCTGGCCACGGGCCGGGAGCACAAGCGGCACCTCGAAAGGTTCCTCGCCGCTATCGGCTACGTGCCCGCCCGGGAGTTCAACGCGCTGCACGGCCGGACCCGGCTGCTGTTCGCCGACCCGGTCAACGGCCGCCCGCTCGACGTGATCGTCGATCATTTCGCGATGTGCCATTCGCTGGACCTGCGGCCCCGGCTCAGGCTGCAGGGCAGCACGCTCCCCACGGCTGACCTGCTGCTCATGAAGCTGCAGGTGGTCGAGACCAACGAGCGCGACCTCCAGGACGCGGTCGCCTTGCTGCTGGACGGGGCGGTCGACGCCGTCCGCGTGGCGGCCGTGCTCGCCGCCGACTGGGGCTGGTGGCGGACGGCCACCGAGACGCTCGCCAAGGTCGAGGGCTACGCCGCGTCCATCGCGGACCCGGATCTGGCGGCGGCCGCGGTGAGCGAGATCCAGCGCCTGCGAGATCGGGTCGAGCAGGCGCCGAAGGGACTCCGATGGCGTACCCGGGCCAAGATCGGCGACCGGACGCGGTGGTACGAGCTTCCCGAGGAGGTCGGCGACTAGCGAGGCGCCAGGCCAGGCCGCGGCCGGGCGCAGAACACCAGGGAGGTCTGGACGACATGTTTCGGGATCACGAGTGGATTTCGCCCAACCGGGCCGAGCAGATGGACGGGCCGTCCTATATGGGCCCGTGCACGTTCATGAAGACGCTGGGCTTGTTCGAGCCCGGTGAGCTGGACCAGATCCGGCCCGATGTGGCCATCGTCGGCGCCCCGTGGGATTCGACCGCATCATTCCGCTCGGGCACCAGGCTCGGCCCGCGCTCGATCCGCACGGCCAACTGGACCTACCCGTTCTACCACCTGGACCTCGAGGTGGCGCCGTTCGACGAGCTGCGGGTGGTCGACTACGGCGACGCCGTGTGCCCGCCGGGCCTGAGCGAGGTGGCCGAGCACGCGATCTGGCAGCGGGTCACCGAGGTCGCGTCGCGCGGCATCTTCCCGGTCGTCCTCGGCGGCGAGCACTCGATCACCTACCCGGCCGCCAAGGCCGTGGCCGACGTGGTGGGCCACGGCAAGCTGGGCGTCATTCATTTCGACGCCCACGCCGACACGGTCCCCGAGATGTTCGGCAACATGTGGTCGCACGGCACGCCCATGCGCCGGCTCATCGAGAGCGGGGCAGTGCCGGGCAAGAACTTCGTCCAGATCGGGCTGCGCGGCTACTGGCCGCCGCGGGACATCCTGGACTGGATGAAGCTGCAGGGCATGCAGTGGCACCTGATGAGCAAGGTACGGACCGTGGGCACCGAGGCGGTCATCGAGCAGGCCATCGAGCAGGCGCTGAACGGGCCGGAGATGATCTATATTTCCCTCGATATCGACGTGCTGGACCCGGGTTTCGCGCCAGGATGCACCAACCCGGAGCCCGGCGGCATGACCCCCGGCGACCTGCTGTGGACCATTCAGCGGCTCGTGGAGGCCACCAACGTGATCGCCATGGACGTGGTGGAGGTGTGCCCGCCGTACGACAGCTCAGATCTGGCCGCGCAGAACGCCAACCGCGCGGTCTTGCAGGCCATCTCGGCCCTCGCGGTGAAGCGCCGGACGCCGGCCGGGGCCATCACCGCGACCGCAGGAGCCTCCGACGGCGCGTCGTAGCGTCGTTATCTCCGGTCCGCCCTACTGCTCGGAGAGGATGGCCTCGAGCTCGGCCAGCGGATCGCGGACGACCGGGCCCCGCGTCTGCACGCAGGCGCGCCGGATCGTGCCGCGGAACGGGAACGGCGCCGTGTAGCCGGTGCCGATGGCGGGACCCCATTCGTAGCCGCAGGTGAGCCCGGCGCCGGCGCCGTTGAACCCGGACGGCGTGAACCGGGGGATCACCCCGCGGCCGACCTCGCGGGAGTCGCAGCTCAGCACGCCGGTACCGCCCGGGCCCTCGTCCTTGGTGAAGGCGAACTCGATGCGGTGCTCGCCCGGAGCCAGCGCCGCGGCCGAGGAGATGGCGTGCCGCTCCTTGCCGTAGAGGTTGTGCACGTAGCGGGCCCGCCCGCCGAGGATGTGCAGTGACCACCCGCCGAGGGCGGAACCCATCGCCAGCAGGACGCCGTCGGCCGGCCCGGAGCCCGGGACGGTGACGTCGACGATCAGCGCGTGCGAGCGGTTCCGCACGTTCACCGCGGCCGGCTCCGGCACCTGGGCGGCACCCGGGAAGTAGCGGAACACCTCCCGCGGCGGGCGGTGATCGGGTTTGGGGTTCACGAGGGCCCACAGGACCCGGTTGTCGAGCGGGAGCACCTGGTTGCGCTCGGCCTCGGCCCACCAGAGCTCGATGAGCTGGCGCAGCAGCTCCGGGTGCTGCCCCGCGAGATCCCGCGACTCGGACAGATCCTCCGCGACGTGGTACAGCTCCCATACGTCTTCGTCGAACGGCGCGTTCGGATCCTGGTTGTCGTACAGCGGCCCGACCGGGTGGAACGTCACCGCCTTCCATCCGTGGTGGTAGATGGCCCGCGATCCGAACATCTCGAAGTACTGGGTCTGGTGCCGCCCGGCCGCGCGCTCGCCGCCGGCGCCGAGGAGGTAGGCGAAGCTCACGCCGTCGGCCGGGGTCTGCGCGATGCCGTCGATCTCGGCCGGGTACCCGAGCCCGGCGAGCTCGACCAGCGTCGGCGCGACGTCGATGGCGTGCGTGAACTGGCCGCGGATGCCGCCGCGGTCGAGGGACCCGCCCGCCCAGGAGATGATGCACGGGTCGGCCACACCGCCCTCGTGCACCTCGCGCTTCCACCGGCGCAGCGGCGTGTTCCCGGCCATGGTCCAGCCCCACGGGTAGTTGTTGTGCGTGAGCGGCCCGCCGATCTCGGCGAGGCGGGCGAACATCTCCGGCCCGGGCGCCGGGTCGAGGTTCAGCATGCGGACGTCGTTGATCGACCCCGAGGCGCCGCCCTCGGCACTGGCCCCGTTGTCGGAGACCACGACGACGATGGTGTTGCGCAGGTCATCCGTTCCGTCCAGAAAGCCGAGTACCCGCCCTATCTGCTCGTCCGCGTGCGACAGGAAGCCCGCGAAACATTCCATGAGGCGGGCCGCGACGGCCCGTTCCGGGCTGCTGAGCGAATCCCAGCGCGGGACCCAGTCCGGCCGCCGGGACAGGACCGTCGACGCCGGGACCAGGCCGGCGGAGCGCTGGCGCTCGAACGCCTTCTCGCGCCAGGCATCCCAGCCGAGGTCGAACCGGCCGCGGTAGTGCTCGCGCCAGCGCGGCGGGGGCTGGTGCGGCGAATGGCAGGCGCCGGTCGCCAGATACAGGAAGAACGGCTTGCCGGGGTCGACCGCGCGCAGGTCCGCGATGAACTCGATCGCGTGGTCGGCCAGGTCCTCGGTGAGGTGGTAGCCGTCCTGCATCGAGGCGGGCGGGCGGACCGAGTGGTTGTCGTGGTACAGGGCGGGGACGAACTGGTGCGTCTCGCCGCCGTGGAAGCCGTACCAGCGGTCGAAGCCCCGGGCGAGCGGCCAGGTGGCGCGCGAGGCCGCCATGTTCGTCTCGTCCTCCGGGGACAGGTGCCATTTCCCGACGGCGTAGGTGGCGTAGCCGGCCGCGCGCAGGATCTCGGACAGGTAGCCGTTCTCGCGCGGCGGCTTGCCCCGGTAGCCGGGATAGCCGATGGCCAGGTCGGCTACCCGCCCCATGCCGCTGCGGTGGTGGTTGCGCCCGGTCAGCAGGCAGGCCCGGGTCGGCGAGCACAGGGCGGTCGTGTGGAAGTTCGCGAGCCGGACGCCGCCGGCGGCCAGGCCGTCGATCACCGGGGTCTCGATGTCGGAGCCGTAGCAGCCGAGCTGCGCGTAGCCGACGTCGTCGAGCACCACCAGGAGCACGTTGGGCGATCCGGGCGGCGGGGCCGGCTCGGGCGGCCACCAGGGCACCGAGTCGCGCCAGTCCCGGCCGATCCGGCCGCCGAAGTCCCGTCCCACGTCCGCGGCCCCTCTCCGCGAGCCGCCCGGCCGGCTCGCCCGCCCCGACGGTACCCGCCGCGCGGGTTATCGCGGCAGGTTAATCGGGTTATGACCGAGATTTCCCATTCATTGCTGGGTAATTTGAATATGTGGCCTATGACCTCGCTGCACCCAAGGAGGGGCGCAGCGCGGGGGCGGTGGTCCGCTACGCGCTGGGCGTGGCCATCGGGATCGGCGTCCTGGCCTTGCTGTTCGGCCAGCGCGGGGAACTCGCGGCGGCCCGGCACGAGGCGGGTCACCTGGACATCGCCTGGATGGCCGCCGCGGTGCTGGCCGAGGGCACCTCACTGACGGCATTCGGCCTGCTCCAGCACCGGGTCCTGCACCTGGCGGGCGCACGCGTCGCGCTGCCCGGCCTGGTCGCGCTCAGCCTGGCCAACGAGGCCATCGCCAACACCGTGCCGGCCGGGCCCGCGCTGTCCTGCGTCTACCGTTACCGGCACTACCGCAAGCGCGGCGCCAGCGGGGCCAGCGCCGGCTGGACCATCTTCACGGTGCTGATCGCCCAGGCGATCAGCATGTCCCTGCTCTTGCTGGTGGGCGTGCTGGTGGCCATGCTGGCCAGCGCCAGCGTGCGGAGCGCCGGCCTGGCCGCGGTGGGCCTGGTCATCATCCTCGCGGCCGGCGCGGTGCTCATCCGCCGGGACCTGGTCCTGCGCTTGGTCGCCCGGCTGATCCGGCTCTCGCAGCGGGTCACCGGACATCCCCGGGCGGACGCGGGCGCGCGCGTCGAGGCGGCGCTCGCGCGGATGCGGGAGATCCCGCTGAGCCCGCGGTCGGCGGCGTCGGTTATCGTCAACGCCGTCGTCGTGTGGACGTGCGATTTCCTGTGCTTGCTGTGCGCCTTCGGCGCCGTGCACGCCGCGGTCCCGTGGCACGGCGTGCTGCTGGCCTACGGCGCCGCGCAGGTGGTGGGCTCGCTGCCGCTCGTTCCCGGGGGACTCGGCATCATCGAGGGCAGCCTCGCGGTCATCCTGGCCGCCTACGGCACCGGCCACATCCCCGCGATCTCCGCCGCCCTGGCCTACCGGCTGGTCAGCTTCTGGCTTTCCGTCGCGGTGGGCTGGGTCAGCGTCGGGGTGATCGCGTACCGGGCCCGGCAGCGGGATGCCTAGGCGCCGCCGCGCCCCGGGTGTCCCGACCCGGGGCGGCTACACTTGGACTATTCGTTGTCTTGCATCGTTCGTGTTTATGGCGGTAGGTTGGGCGCCGTGTCCGCATCCCAGCCCCCGACCATCGCCGAGGAACTGCGCGGTGCCGGCCTGCGGGTGACGGCCGCCCGCGTCGCACTGCTCGAGACCGTCCGGGACGGTGACCACCTCGGCGTCGAGGCGATCGCCTCCGGGGTGCGCGATCGCGTCGGCCATATCTCCCTGCAAGCCGTGTACGACGCCCTCCACGCGCTCACCGGGGCGGGGCTCGTGCGCCGCATCGAGCCGGCCGGCAGCCCGGCCCGGTTCGAGGGACGCGTCGGGGACAACCATCACCACATGGTGTGCCGGTCGTGCGGTGCCGTCGCTGACGTCGACTGCGCGGTCGGCGAGGCGCCCTGCCTGACCCCGTCCGACGACCGCGGCTACTCGGTCGACGAGGCCCAGGTCATCTACTGGGGCCTGTGCCCCGGCTGTTCCACCGCCCGCAGTTCCTGAGCACCGTGATCCGCCTAGTCAGGAAGGATTCCCATGTCTGAGCACCACGATCCAGTAGTCGCCGACGGCGCGACCCCGGAGAGCGGGGGATGCCCGGTCGTGCCCGGCCTCACGCACCCCACCATGGGTGACCCCAACCGGGACTGGTGGCCGAACCGGCTCAACCTGAAGATCCTGGCCAAGAACCCCGACGTGGCCAACCCGATGGGCCGGGAGTTCAACTACGCCGAGGAGTTCAAGACCCTCGACCTCGCCGCGGTCAAGCGCGACATCGCGGAGGTGCTGACGGACTCCAAGGACTGGTGGCCGGCCGACTTCGGCAACTACGGCCCGCTCATGATCCGGATGGCGTGGCACCTCGCGGGCACCTACCGGATCAACGACGGCCGCGGCGGCGCCGGCACCGGCCAGCAGCGCTTCGCGCCGATCAACAGCTGGCCGGACAACGTCAGCCTGGACAAGGCCCGCCGGCTGCTGTGGCCGGTCAAGAAGAAGTACGGCCAGAAGATCTCCTGGGGCGACCTGATGGTCCTCACCGGCAACGTCGCCCTGGAGACGATGGGCTTCAAGACCTTCGGCTTCGGCGGCGGCCGCGAGGACGTCTGGGAGCCGGACGACGACGTCTACTGGGGTCCCGAGACCACCTGGCTCGACGACGAGCGCTACAGCGGCGACCGCGAACTGCAGGAGCCGCTGGCCGCGGTCCAGATGGGCCTCATCTACGTCAACCCGCAGGGCCCGAACGGCAACCCGGACCCGCTCGCCGCGGCCCGCGACATCCGCGAGACGTTCCGCCGGATGGCGATGAACGACGAGGAGACGGTCGCCCTGATCGCGGGCGGTCACACGTTCGGCAAGACCCACGGCGCGGGCCCGGACGACAACGTCGGCCCCGACCCGGAGGCGGCCCCGATGGAGCAGCAGGGCCTGGGCTGGAAGAGCACGTTCGGCACCGGGGCGGGCGACGACGCGATCACCAGCGGCCTCGAGGTCATCTGGACCGACACCCCGATCACCTGGGACAACAGCTTCTTCCGGATCCTCTTCGGCTACGAGTGGGAGCTCACCCAGAGCCCCGCGGGCGCGCACCAGTGGCAGCCGAAGGACGGCGCCGGGGCGGGTACCGTCCCCGACCCCCACGACCCGTCGAAGCGCCGCACCCCGATGATGCTGACGACCGACCTGTCACTCCGGTTCGACCCGGTCTACGAGCCGATCTCGCGGCGCTTCATGGAGGACCAGGAGGCGCTCGCTGACGCCTTCGCCCGCGCGTGGTTCAAGCTGACCCACCGCGACATGGGCCCGATCGTGCGCTACCTCGGGCCCGAGGTGCCGTCCGGGACGCTGATCTGGCAGGACCCCGTCCCGGCGGTGGACCACGAGCTCATCGGCGCCGCGGACATCGCCGCTCTCAAGGGCCAGATACTCGCCGCGGGCCTGTCGGTCTCGCAGCTGGTCTCCACCGCGTGGGCGTCGGCGTCGTCGTTCCGCGGCAGCGACAAGCGCGGCGGCGCCAACGGCGCGCGCATCCGCCTCGAGCCGCAGAGCGGCTGGGAGGTCAACAACCCCGACGAGCTGGCGACGGTGCTGCGCACCCTGCAGGGGATCCAGGAGTCCTTCAACGCCGCCCAGGCCAGCGGGAAGAAGATCTCACTCGCCGACCTGATCGTGCTGGCCGGCGGCGCGGGGGTCGAGCAGGCGGCCAAGAACGCCGGCTACGACGTCGAGGTCCCGTTCACGCCGGGCCGCACCGACGCGTCGGCGGATCAGACCGACGTGGAGTCGTTCGCCGTGCTCGAGCCCAGGGCCGACGGGTTCCGCAACTACCTCGGGAAGGGCATCCGGCTGCCGGCCGAGTACCTGCTGATCGACCGGGCGAACCTGCTGACCCTGAGCGCCCCCGAGATGACGGTCCTCGTCGGCGGCCTCCGCGTCCTGGGCGCGAACTACGACGGGTCGAAGCTCGGCGTCCTCACCACGACCCCCGGGTCCTTGACCAACGACTTCTTCGTCAACCTGCTCGACCTGGGCACGACGTGGCACGCCACGTCCGAGGACGCGAACACGTTCGAGGGCCGCGACGCCGCCACGGGCGAGGTCAGGTGGACCGGCAGCCGGGCCGACCTCGTCTTCGGGTCGAACTCCGAGCTGCGCGCGCTCGCGGAGGTCTACGCCAGCGATGACGTGAAGCAGAAGTTCGTGAACGACTTCGTCGCGGCGTGGGGCAAGGTGATGAACCTCGACCGGTTCGACATCGCCTGATCATCACGGCCAGGCCGGCCAGGTCAGCCTGGCCGGCCAGGTCAGCCGTCGTCGTAGAGGGCGGCGATCTGGGCCGCGTACTGCTCCATGACGACGTTGCGGCGCACCTTGAGCGTCGGGGTGAGCTGGCCGGCGGCCTCGGTGAAATCCTCGTCGAGGATCGCGAACTTCTTGATCGCCTCCGCCTGCGACACCGCCTGGTTGGCCTCGTCGACGGCGGCCTGGATCTCCGCCCGCAGGGCGGGGTCGTCGCGAAGGTCGGCCATGGTCGCCCACTCCGGCTTGCCGTGGTCCGCCTTCCACTGGGCCAGCGTCTCCGGGTCGCCGGCCACGAGCGCCGCGATAAACGGCCGGGCGTCGCCTACGACCAGGCACTGGCTGACCAGCCAGTGGGCGCGCAGGCGGTCTTCGAGCACGGTGGGCGCGACGTTCTTGCCGGACGAGGTGATGATGAGATCCTTCTTGCGGCCGGTGATCGCGAGGAACCCCTCGTCGTCGAGGACGCCGAGGTCGCCGGTGTGCAGCCAGCCATCGGAGTCGATCATCTCCTTGGTGGCGGCCTCGTTGTTCCAGTAGCCCTGGAAGACCATGTGGCCCTGGACCAGGATCTCGCCGTCGGCCGCGATCCGGATCGTGCAGCCCGGGATCGGCCGTCCCACGGTGCCGATCTTCTGCGCGTCGGGAGTATTGGAGTTGGTCGCCGGGCTGGTCTCGGTCAGGCCGTAGCCCTCGAGGACGTTGATGCCGCAGCCCCGGAAGAAATGCCCGAGCCGCGGGCCGAGCGGGGCGGCCGCGCTCCACGAGTACTGCACCGCCCCGCCGAGCGCGGCCCGCAGCTTGGCGTAGACGAGCCGGCCGAACAGGGCGTGCTTCAGGCGGAGCACGGGGCCGGGACCGCCGGCGTCCAGCGCCTGGCTGTAAGCGACGGCGGTGGCCTCCGCCCTGGCGAAGATCTTGCCGTGCCCCTCGGCGGCGGCCCGGTGCTTGGCGCTGTTGTAAGCCTTCTCCCACAGGCGCGGCACCGACAGCACCGCCGTCGGCCGGAAGGCGGGCAGTTCGGCCACGGCGTCGGACATGTCCGCCAGCCCGAGCACGGTCCGCGAGTAGACGGCGCCGTACTGGATGACCTGGGCGTAGCAGTGCGATAGCGGCAGGAACAGCAGCGTCGAATGGTGCTCGTTGAATACCCGGGTGAAGCCGTCGTTCTGCATGCAGTTGCGGGCGTTGGCGACGATGTTGCCGTGGCTCAGCATGCAGCCCTTCGGACGCCCGGTCGTGCCGGAGGTGTAGACGATCTCGGCCAGGTCGCCGGCGCCCCGGGTCCGGCGCCGTTCCTCGACCTGCTCCGGCGTCACCTGCGCGCCGCGCGCCTCGAGGTCGGGGAGCCCGCCGAACCGGCTGCCGTCGATCTCCCACACGTGGGCGAGCGCGGGGAGCGCGGCCCGTACCGCGGTGATCTCCTCGGCGTGATCGTCGGTCTCGACCACGACGGCGACGGCGCCGGAGTCGCCGAGGATCCACTCGACCTGCCCGAGCGAGGAGGTGGGGTAGATCGGGACGGTGACGCCGCCGGCGGTCAGGATCGCGTAGTCGAGGACGGTCCACTCAAACCGGGTGCGCGACATCAGTCCCACCCGGTCACCCGGCCGGATGCCGGCGGCCATGAACCCGGCGGCGATGTCGCGCACCTGCCCGGCGAACTCGCGCCAGGTCACCGGCGTCCAGGTGCCGTTCACTTTTCGCCGCAGACCGACCGTGTCGGGCCAGTTCTCCGCATTCGCGAAGACATCATCGGTGACGTTGTCCTCGCGCTTCACGACGTAGGCCACGGGCACCGAAAGTTCCTGCATCACTACCCCCCTCTGCCTCCCGCTGACGGCGCCTTCTCTTCGGGCGGTGCCTGGCGGTACAGGGCGAGGGTGACGGTGATGCCCGCCCCGGCCGCGAGCAGGAGAGTGTTCCGGGCCTCGCCGAGCCGGCCCGACTTCATGGCCGCCGCCACCGCGGCGATGGGCCCGGTGGTGTAGGCATGTTCCAGGTCTTCCGCCACATAAGCGACCCGGTCTCCCGGAACGCCCAGTCTCTGCCTCAGGGGGTCAATGAAGTCCGCGGCGGCGGGAGCCGGGACGAGCAGGTCGATATCGCCTATGTCCATCCCCAGGCGGCGCAGGAAGCCGCGGGTCGCCTCCTCGGCGCAGTCGACCAGGCGGGCGTGGTACCCGGGCTTGGCCTCTATGACCATCTGGCTCCGGCCGGTTCCGCCCCGCGGGGCCCGGAGCCCGTGCCGCTCCTGCCACACCAGCCCGCTGACGAACAGATCCTCGTACTCGGGGAACGTCTGCGCGCCGAAGTCGGTGAACCCGGCGACCCCGTCGTCCCAGCCCAGGAGCATCGCGCCGCCGGCCTGCCGGAAGGGGGCCGTTCCGGGGTCGGCGAGATCCGGCTTCACATCGCTGGTCACGATCGCGCCGAGCCGGATGACGCCGGAACGCAGCAGGCCAGACTCGATGCGGATGGCGCTGATCACGCCGCAGGTGCCGTTCATGAGGTCGAACGAGAAGGTGCCGTGCCCGCCGGTGGGCGGCTGGCCGAGGTTGGCCCCGATGTCCTCCTGGATGAGGGCGGCGAGCGCGGGCTCGCCCATGTTGTCTTCCCGGTAGATACCGGCGTTGATCAGCATGTCGACAGCGCCGGGCTCTTTTCCCGCCTGCGCGAGGCAGGCCTGGGCGGCGGCGTCGGCGAGGCGCCGCGCGGTCGGTTTGCGCAACCCGTGGCTGGTCAGCGCGCTGGCGGCGTCAATGCGTGTGCCCATAGCGGTCCACCTGGCTGTCGATGGTGAATATGGCCATGCCGATCTCGAGGCCGGAGGCGATGGCCAGCAGCATCACCCGGTCTCCCTGGTGGATCCGCTGCTCCTCGAGGTACTTGTGCAGGGCCACGAACAGCGTTGTCGACGACGTGTTGCCGTACTCCTCCAGGTTGACCACCACGTGCTTCGGCTTGGCGCCGAGGCGCTCGACGAATGCCTTCGTGCCCTGGCGGATGGCCCGGGCGGAGGTCTGATGCGGGATCAGGTAGTCGATGTCGGTCAGGTCGATCCCGGCTTTCCCGATCACCTCGGCGACCAGCGGCGCCGTATCCTCGATCGCCACC
Source organism: uncultured Actinomycetota bacterium (assembly GCA_963842355.1). Classification (GTDB taxonomy): domain Bacteria; phylum Actinomycetota; class Actinomycetes; order Streptosporangiales; family Streptosporangiaceae; genus JASHPR01. Next base: position 393,934 of record CAWJGC010000004.1, read on the forward strand.
TTCTGCAGCCTCCTGGACTTGGTGTACATCTGAGCGCCCGGGCCCACGGTGCTGGGGAAGGCGAGGCACAGCCGGCTGTGCTCGGCGAGCGTGGTGAAGCCGATGACGTCGATGCCGGGAGCGCCCTCGGGCGCGCGTTCCAGGATCACGGCCGCACCCGCGTCACCGAGCGTCAGCGACGCGAGCTGCCTGCTGAACACCGACCGGATCTGCTTGGCCGCGTTCCAGCTCAGGTGGGAGATGTACTCGCCGGACACCACCATGCCGCAGCGGATCTCACCCCGGGTGATGAAGTCCTGGAGGATGAACAGCCCGGTGAGCATGCCGGCGCACGCGTTGGAGAGATCGAAGTTCACGGCCTGCGCGGCGCCGATCGCCTGTTTCACGTACAGGCTGAGCGGGGGCTCGAAGGACTGGGCGGACCGCCCCTTGGACCGGGTGATGCTCGTGTTGATGATCATGTCGATGTCCGACGCCTGATGCTGCGAGTGCGCCAGGCAGTCACGGGCCGCCCCGGCGGCCAGGGTGAAGGAGTTCTCGCCCGGCCCGACGACGTGACGTTCGTGGATGCCGGTCAGCCGCTCCAGCTGGATACGGGTATGGTGGCTGGTCCGCTCCATCAGGCTCCTGGTCGTCAGGCGCTCGGCCGGCAGCTTCACGCCCACGCTCTCGATCCGGCACCCGCAGGAGCCGCCGGAGCCGGGCGACTCGAGGGCCAGCCAGTGGTCTGGCTGCGTGCCAAGGGTCTCGGTCATCGTCCCCCTCCATGCCCCTAACGCCTGGCCAACAGCGCTATGATCATGTATGAAAGTTTTCCGGCGTTCGGTACCCGACGGTAGGGGCGAACGTCATGAGTCGAGGGCCGTCAGGCCCGGCACGCCAGCCCGGCCCCATCCCCATCTCAGCGTGGCGGCGGAGGGCGGCCCGGGCATCGAAGGCACGCGCCACACGCTGGCCTACGGCGGGTACCGGCTGGCCTATGAGGTCTACGGCTCGGGCGACCGGGTACTCGTGTGGCTGCACGGCCTGTTGCTCGACGCCAACCTCAGCCGCGGCCTGGCCCGGAGGCTGGCCGCCCAGGGCAACCGGGTCGTGCTGCTCGACCTGCTGGGTCATGGCCGGAGCGAGAAGCCCCGTCACGCCGGCGCCCACCGGATGGATCTTTACGCGGAGCAGGTGCTGTGCCTGCTGGACGAGCTCGGCGTGGATCAGGTGGTGCTCGGCGGCGTCTCGCTGGGTACCAACGTGAGCCTGCTCGCCACCGTGCGCGCCCCGGAGCGGGTCCGCGGCCTGGTCCTGGAGATGCCGGTGCTGGAGTCGGCCGTCCCGGCGGCGGCGCTGGTGTTCCTGCCGCTCCTGTTCCAGGCGCACTACGCGCGGACCCCGCTGCGCTGGGTCTCCTGGGCTGCCTCCCGCCTGCCCGCGGAAAGGTTCGGCCCGTTCGGCTCGTTCGTCAGTGCCGCCGCGGAGGACCCGGACGAGATCGCCGCCGTGCTGCACGGCGTCCTGGTGGGCCCGATCGCCCCGACCGGCGATCAGCGGCGGGCCATCACCGCCCCGGCGCTGGTCCTGGGCCACGGGATCGACCTGATCCACTCGTTCACCGACGCGCGGCGGCTCGCGCGCCAGCTCCCCAACGCCAGGCTGATCCGGACCCGCACGTTCGCCGAACTGTGGTTGTGGCCCGGCCGGCTGACCGCCGAGATCGGCGAGTTCCTCGACCGCGTCTGGGCGCCCGCGCAGCCGCAAGAGCCGCCCGGCGCAGGGGTGGGAAGCGGGGCGCCCGGGGCGCCCGGGGTGCCCGCCTGACCGGGCCGCCGCTCGTCAGCGGATCACGTAGTCGGCGCGGCGCGCGCGCCTGGTGCGCGCCCAGTACTCGAAGCTGAATCCCGGCCACAGAGCGCGGTTGACGCCCTCGGCGTCCAGGTACCAGCTCGTGCAGCCGCCCTCGCTCCACACGGCGCCCCGCAGACGGCGCTGGATCCCGTCGGTGAAACGGCGCTGCGCGGCCGCCCGGACCTCGATCGTCTCCCCGCTGCGGCGGGCCAGCATCCGCAGGCAGCTCAGCACGTGCTGGACCTGGCTTTCGATCATGAAGATCACCGAGTTGTGCCCCAGGCCCGTGTTCGGGCCCAGCAGCAGGAAGAAGTTCGGGAACCCGGCGACGGTGATGCCGTGGTAGGCCTCGACGCCGCCGCGCCACACGTCCTGGAGCTTGACCCCGTCACGCCCGGCCACATTGAGTTCCGCGACCGCCTCGACGGTCTTGAATCCGGTGCCGTAGATGATCACGTCGGCGTCGTATGAGCTGCCGTCGGCGCAGGTGAGGCCGGCCGGCGTGATCTCGGCGACGGGGTCGGTGATCAGGTCGACGTTCGGCCTGGTGAGGGCCGGATAGTAGTCGGAGGACAGCAGGATCCGCTTGCAGCCGATCGTGTAGTCCGGTGTCACCTTCGCGCGCAGGGCCGGGTCACGGACCTGGCGCTCGATATGGCGCTGCGCCATCCACTGCAACGGCGCCATCAGCCGGGGGTCCACGGCGAAGCCGGCCGCGCGCGCCTCGAGCAGCCAGTAGATCCCGTCACGGAACGCCCGCATCACCGGGGGGACGGCGGCGAAGGTGGCCCGGACCGCGGGCGGGATCTCGAAGTCGGGCCTCGGATGGATCCACGGCGGCGTCCGCTGGAAGACGTGGACGCGGGCAGCGTGCTGGGCGATCTCGGGGATGAACTGGATCGCCGAGGCCCCGGTTCCGATGACCGCGACCCGCCGGCCGGAAAGGTCACAGGACTGGTCCCATTGCGCCGAGTGGAAGGCGGGGCCGGCGAACTGGTCGGCCCCGGGAATCTCGGGGATCGACGGCACGTGCAGCGCCCCGATGCCGGACACGATCGCGCGGGCCGTGTACGCCTCGCCCGTCGCCGTCGCGATGCGCCACCGCCCGATCGCGTCATCCCACTCCATGCGCTCCACCGAGCGGCCGAACCGGATGTGCGCGGCGATGCCGTACTTGTCGACGCACCGCCGCATGTACTCCCATATTTCGGTCTGCGGCGCGAACATCCGGGACCAGGCCGGGTTGAGCTCGAACGAGAACGAGTACATGTGCGACGGCACGTCGCACGCGCACCCGGGATACTGGTTATCCCGCCAGGTCCCGCCGAGGTCGTCGTTCTTCTCCAGGATCAGGAAGTGGTGGTAGCCGGCCTGCTTCAGCCGGATCGCCATGCACAGGCCCGCGAATCCGGATCCGATGATGACAATCGCCGGGTCGTGGCCTGCCGGGCTCATGCTCGCGTCCCCCTGCTGATCGGCTATCGATGCCAGTAATTACTGGCATAATCGGATGATAGCCCACGCCGGCCCCGCGGGCGGGCGTCACCGACCCGGCTCGGACCCCGTCCCACGGCGATCTCGCGCCGCGAGCAGCCGGATGAATTCGCCGTAGGTGGCGCGGGCGCGCCGGTCCATGGCCCGGCCGAACTCCGCGTCGATCACGGTCCGCGCGACCGGCCGCAGCCGGTCGATGGTCTCGGCGAGCCGCGCGACCTCGTGCGGCAGTGGCGCACCGCCCCGGTCGAGGACGTGGCTGGTCACCAGCTCCACGAACAACGACGCCATCTGGTCCAGGCCCGCCTGCAGCTCCCGGCCCGCGGCCAGGATCGCGGGCAGCGGGATGCCCTCGCGCACCAGGGCGGCCGTCGTATCCAGCAGCCTGCGGCTGACGTGGATGACGCGATCTCCGTCGACATCGATGTAGCCGAGGCGGACCGCCTCGGCGAGCACGTCGGGCGTGAGCTGGCCCTGGAGCAGGGCTGAGACACCGGCGACGGTCACCGGCACGGCCACCTCGTCCGACCACGGGGCGGTCATCGCCCGCTCGAAGCCGAGCAGGTCGGCCAGGTCATAGCCCTGCTCCCAGGCCGAGAGCAGCTCGCCGATCCCGCCGAGCGTGTGGCCGCGCTCCAGCATCTGGCCGATGACCCGCAGCCGGTCCAGGTGCGCCTGCGAGTACCAGCCGATCCGCCCTTCACGCCGCGGCGGCGGCAGCAGCCTTCGCTCCTGGTAGTACCGCAAGGTGCGGACGGTGATCCCCGCCTCGCGGGCGAGTTCGCCGATACGGTACTCACGCGCGGCCGACCCGTCGCCCGCGGCGCGGCCCGCAGCATCCACCTGCGCAAGCATAGGCGGCCGGCCGCCGGGGCCAGGGCCGGGACACCAGACCGAGGGCCCGAACGGTTAGTCAGCGGGCTGGCCGTCGCCGGCCGCCGCTGGCCGGGGCCGGTTCTTGGCGGCCGCCGCGGGCTTGGGACGGTTCGTGGCGGCTGTCGCGGGCTTGGGGCGGTTCGTGGCCGCTGTTGCGGGCTTGGGGCGGTTCGTGGCCGCTGTTGCGGGCTTGGGGCGGTTCGCGGCCGCCGTTGCGGGCTTGGGGCGGTTCGTGGCGGCTGCTGCGGGCTTGGGGCGGTTCGTGGCGGCTGCGTGGTGCTCGGCGGCGGCCAGCAGCTCGGACAGGCCGTCCTCGATGCCGTGGGTGAGCACGTCGAGGTCGGGGCTGGCCGCGAAGTCGCCGGTGATCCCGAAGGTGACGTCGTCGCAGTAGGTGAAGATCGCGATCCCGGTGCGGACCGTGGTGGCGATCGGGACGTAGGGGATGATCTCCACGAGCCTGCGGCCCATCCCGTAGAGCGGCTGGCGGGGACCCGGCACGTTCGTGGTGACGGTGACGATCTCCCGTTGCGGCAGCCCGAACGCCTGCCTGACCCACCAGGACAGGAACGGGAACGGGGTGAAGCGGCCGAGGGCGAGCAGGGCCTCGCCGGCCTTCGCCTCGTCGGCTGCCTTCAGGTCCTGCAGTTGGGCCCGGACGGCCGCGAGCCGCTCGACCGGGTCGGCCACGTGGACGGGGAGATCGGCCAGTAGCGCTGATACCCGGTTGTCGTAGATGTTCTCCTCACCGGGGGCCCGGACCGACACCGGGACCAGCGAGCGGACCATGTGCGGTTCTGGCTGCTCGCCCCGGGCGAGCAGGAGCGCGCGGAAACCGCCGCTGATCGCGGCCAGGACGACGTCGTTCACCGTGCCGCCCAGCTCCCGCTTGACTTTCTTGACGTCCTCCAGCGACGCCCGGGCCCAGGTGTAGCGCCGCTGCCGGCCGATGTGCCCGCTCAGCGAGGACCCGGTGGCCGGCCACAGGGCGGGCGCGAGCTTCGCGAAGGCCCGCGCCGCCTCGGCGGCCTCACGGACGGCGCGGCCCGGGTCGGCGGCGGCACCGCCCAGCGCGAGGGCTTCCTGGACCGGGAGCACGACCATGTCGAGGGCGGCTTGCGCCGCCAGCTCCAGCGAGGAGGGCTCCGGGCCCGCGACCCGGTCATCGGCGGCGGCCGGCGGCGCAGGCTCGGGCGAGAAATCGAAGATCACGCGGTACAGATCGGTGCCGGACACCCCGTCGACCATGCAGTGGTGCACCTTGGAAATCAGCGCCCAGCGATCCTGGGCGAGCCCCTCGACGATCCAGTACTCCCACAGCGGGTGATCGCGGTCGAGCCGCTGGGACATCACCCGGGCCATCAGGTCGGCGAGCTGCTGATCCCCTCCGGGCGCCGGCAGGGCCGTGCGCCGGACGTGGTAGCGAAGGTCGAAGTTGGGGTCGTCGACCCAGACCGGCCGGCCAAGGCGCAGCGGCACGGTGCGAAGCTTGTGGCGGTATCGGGGGACGAGCGGCAAGCGCCCGGCGAGGTGAGCCAGGACCTCCTCCTGCGATGGGCACGGGCCCTCGAACACCGCGATCGACGCGATCGCCATCGACGTGTGCGGGTCCTTGTCCTCCGCCTCGACGAACAGGGCGTCCAGCGGGTTCAGCCTGTCCATGACGCCCCCTTTCCCCGGGCAACAGCGATTGCGCCGCTCCGCCGCTGGGCTGAGCGGACACTGCATTCCTCTTCTCCTCGCAGGGTAAGCCGCGCGGCGGGCGGCCCGCACCGGCCGGACGCCGGCGTCTGCCGGGACCTTCGACCCTGAAACACCCCGGATGTCCGGTGCGACACTGTCCTCATGCCCGGCGAGCGCGGCGAGAGGGATCTGACGGTCGCGGTGACCGGCCCGACCGGCACGTTCGGCTTCGGCCTGATGCCCTGGCTCCAGGCCGACGACCGGGTGACGCGGATCGTGGGCATCGCCCGGCGCCCGTTCGACCCGGCCGCGTACGGCTGGACGAAGATGGAGTACCGCCGCGGGGACGTCCGCGACCCCGCGGCCCTGCGTGACGCGTTCAGCCAGGCCGACGTGGTGGTGCACCTGGCGTTCCTGGTTACCGGCGCCGCGTCGAGTGAGGCGATCCGGGCGATCAACGTCGGAGGCACGCTGAACGCGTTCCGCGCCGCAGCCGGCGCCGGCGCCCGCCGCTTCGTCTATTCCTCCTCGGTGGCGGCCTACGGCTTCCATGCCGACAACCCGGTCGGGATGACCGAGGACTGGCCGGTGCGGCCCGCCGCGCGGTTGTTCTACGCCCAGGAGAAAGCCGAACTCGAGCGCCTGCTGCGGGCCGAGGCCGCGGCCCGGGCCGACGGGCCCGTCCTCTACCTGCTGCGCCCGTCCATCGTGCTGGGGCCGCACACCATGGGCGCGAAGGACCTGCTGCCCGGGCCACTGGCCTCGCTGGGCCGCCGCCTGGTCGGGCCGGCTGGCCGGCTCGCGCTGCCGGTGCCGGTGCTGGTGCCGGACCTGCCGGTGCAGTTCGTGCACGAGGAGGACGTCGGGCAGGCGCTGCTGCGGTGCGTCGTGGCCGCCGGGCCGCCCGGCGCCTACAACATTGCCGCCGACGGGATCGTCACCGCCGCCGGCATTGCCCGCGAACTCGGCATGCTCCCGCTGTCCCTCCCCGCGGGCCCCGCGCAGGCCGCGGCCCGGGCCGCCGCCGCCCTGCCGTTCCTGCCGCCGGTCGCGCAGTGGGTGGAGGCGGCCAGCCACCCGGCGATCATGGACACGACCCGGGCGAAGCGGGAACTGGGCTGGGCCCCCCGCTTCACCGCGCTCGAGGCGTTGCGGGACACCCTGCGGCCGGGATCGCGCCCGCCCGGGCGCGACGTTCTGCCCTCAGAACGTGACCGGCCTGAGGTCGATGACGACGGAGTTCCCCGGACCAGCGATCAATAGGTTGACGAGCGGAGTGATCCACCCGCACCCGGTGAAGGGCGGCCGGCGGTATTCACCGACCAGGCGACCGCCCTGCTCCAGGTCGAAGCCCGGCTTGGAGCGCAGCGGCACGACGGCCTGAGTGGCGGTGCGGCATGAACCGCCGCCGAGCAACATCCGGCCGGCGGCGTGGACCGCGGCGATGACCGCGTCCACCATGACGGTCGCGAACAGCCGGCCCTCGCCGTCGACCACGCCGATGACGGGGGACTCGGCCGCGATCTGGACGGTAGCGCTGAAGAGCCGGGCACCGAGGACCGTCCGGCTGGCGGCGGACTGGTCCAGGACGAGGTCCCCGGTGAACAGGCCGGAGTCCGGATGCGCGCGGACGGTGAGCGAACCGCTCAGGGGCACGCGCAGGGAATCCCTGCGGACCGTGAGAAATCCCCGAACCGTGTAAGCGATCTCACGCATAACCATCCCCTCCGCAGATCTGATAAGCAGAGCCTGCCTCATTGAGTACAGGTTTTGCCGAAGAATGGCCCGCGTCTTACCTGCCAAGTGCCTGCCGCGTAACGAGGCTGACATTAGCATCCGGACGTGGTTATGAAGCTTCCAGCCGTAAGTCATCGTATTCTGGCCGCGGCCGCCGCGGGCGGGATAGGGCTGACCCTGGCCGGCTTCGCGGTCCCGGCCTCGGCCGAGGCCGCAGCCCCCGCGCACGCTGGCGGGATCACCGTCACCAGCACGGGACTGCGTCCCGGGGCGATCAGGCACGTATGGCTGATCATCCTGGAGAACAAGTCCTACGACGCCACGTTCACCGGCCTCAACCAGAACAGCTACCTGTGGAAGACCCTGCCGCGCCAGGGCGTCCTGCTCAAGAACTACTACGGGACCGGCCATTCCAGCATGGACAACTACCTGTCGCTGGTGTCCGGGCAGGCCCCGGAGGAGGACACTCAGGCGGACTGCGGCGTCTCGGCCAGGCTGATCGGGCCGAACTCCGGCATCCTGCACTCCGGCTCGCTGCGGACCAACCGCAACTACGGCCAGATGAACTCCCCGGCCAACGCGTCCCAGCCGAGCGGCGCCAACGCGCCGCCCGGCGAGAACGGGTGCGTGTACCCGACTAAGGTCCCGACGCTGTTCAACCAGTTCAACGCAGCCGGGGTGACCTGGAAGGGATACGCCCAGGATCTCGGCGGCGCCCAGAAGCCGGGCTCCACGCGGTTCCGGCCGAATAGGGTGCCGGACCGGGAGGCCGCGGCCTGCGGCGGGCCGGGGACGCCGGCCAACAACGCGGACACCAACCCCACCGACATGGCAGGCAACTTCCCGCCCGGGGTCACGACGCTCACCGCGGCCCAGCCGAACGACCAGTACGTGGCCAAGCACCTCCCGTTCTCGTGGTTCGAGGCCCTGACCGGCGCCGTCCGCGCCGACGGCAGGACCACCCCGCCGCTCAACGAGCCGGCGGGCGGCGGCACCAACTGCGACTCGCGTCACATCGCCAATCTCGACAGCCCCGCCAGGGGTCTCTACCACGACCTGCAGCGGGCCAGGACGACCCCGGACTTCAGCTGGATCACCCCGGACATGTGCAGCGACGCCCACGACGCCGTCTGCCAGGGCAACAACCTCTCCGGGGCGTTCCACGCCGACGGGACGCCGGACTACGACTCGCCGATCCCGGACAACCCCGAGTCGACCAAGCCGGAGAACTTCACCGGCGGCCTGTACGCCTCCGACCTGTTCCTCGAGTACTACATCCCGATGATCGAGCAGTCGCCGGCGTTCAAGCAGGGCGGCCTGATCGACGTCACGTTCGACGAGGCGTTCCCGCCGTTCACCTACACCCGCAACAGCTTCAACAACGCCAACGACTACGGCCCGACCTCGTCGGACCAGCCGAACTTCACCAGCAGCCTGAAGTCCGATTCGGCCGGCGAGAACCTCTACGGCCGCAACGTCCACTACGAGCCGACCGGGCCGAACTCCACCCTGGGCACCGACGCACGGGGCGACCAGCTTTACCCCGGCCCGGGCGGCAACGCTTTTATCGACCGGCCGCCTGCCTGCATCCGGACGGCCCCGACGCGGGTGCCCGCGGACTGCGTGCCCGGCATCGTGCGCGGTGGCGCGGGCAGCCCGCCGGGTGCCAGGACCGACACCGTGACCGGCGGCCCGGGATCGAACGTCATCGCCGACAACTCGATCCTGGCTAACGACACCGGCCGGGAGGTGACCGGCGCCAGCATTCCGGCCGGTTCCTTCGTCGGCGCCGTGAGCAACACCGGGCCGCTCTTCCCGGCCACGAACCAGGGCTCGGTGACGACGGGGTCGTTCCAGCTGGTCAGCCAGGATGGCCGTCCGGTCCGCCCGGCCGGCCCGGTGACCAGCATCAGGCTCAGCGCCGAGGGCGACCCGTCCGACCTGGTCCCGGGCCAGACCCCGGACCCGCTGTTCAACGCCACCGGCCCCACGCCGGGCGGCGGGGACTGCGGCAGCGTCCTGATCAGCCCGTTCATCAGGCCGGGGTCGGTCTCGACGGTCTACTACAACCACTACAGCTGGCTGCGGACGATGGAGGACATCTTCGACGTCGCGGCCGGCCACGACCACGCCAGGCTCCCGGCCGGCACGGTGTCCGGCGGCCTCGACGGGCGCGGCCACATCGGCTACGCGGCGCAGATCGGGCTGCGGCCGTTCGGCCGTGACGTGTTCAGCAACCCGCGCCGCCACGGCCGGGCCCGCCTGGATGCGCTCACCTCGGGCGGCAGCGCCCGGCCCCACCGCGACGACATCGTGCTGACCGGTACCGTCCGGCGCAGGCCCTGACCACGGAAGGTGACGGGGTGGAGGTGAAGACGCGGCACTGGTCGGCGCTGATCGTGGTGACCGGTCCCCGGGTGCCCGGCGAGGGCCTGCCGTACCCGGCCCCGGTCACGGCCTGCACCTGGGTCGTGACCGTGTCCAGGGCTACGGGGCCGGTGCCGATCTCGGCGGCCGAGTTCACCGGCATCGACGACCTGGGCCGCGTCTACCGTCCGGCCTTCGTCCCCGGGCAGCGGGTGCCGCCGGGGATCGTCCGGCCCGGCACGACGGTCAGGTTCGAGTTGCGGGCCGCTGAGGCTGCCGGGGAAGGGCTGATGCGCTGGGCGCCGGACGGGCGGAATATCGCTGCCCGGTGGGATTTCGTGGTCGAGAACGATTGAGGGCATCGATGTAGGTCGGCGCGCATTATCTACCTCGCCGGGCAATCACGGGAATCCGGGAATTCATGCCGTCGACACCCGCGTGAATTCATCGACATTGTCATCGGCATTCATCAGACGGCGCGGCTGACCTGGTCATAACATTGTTCCGCCCTGCCGCCCTGCGGCCGGGCCGCTGAATCCAGGGCCTTTGCCTGATGGTCCTGAATTGCTCGCGCTATGGCCAATAACGACTCTAACGGTGATCGTGATGACGGAAGCCGGGTTTGCCGTGGAAGCCCGCGGGGTGTCGAAGTGGTTCGGTGCGGCCACGGCGCTCGACGGGGTGGACTTCACGGTCGGCCCGGGCGTGGTCCACGGGCTGCTGGGCCCCAACGGCGCCGGCAAGACCACGCTGCTGTCGGCCCTGTTCGGCCTGGTTCTGCCGGACGAGGGCTCGGTGCGGTTGTTCGGGCGGACCCGGGCGGAGGCGGGATCGCGGTGGCTGGAGGGCGTGGGCGGGTTCGTGGAGACGCCCCGGTTCTACCCGTACCTGAGCGGCCGGCGGAACCTGGCGGTGCTGGCCGGCCTGGACGGCGGGGACGCGGCCGACCTGGTGCACGCGGCGCTGGAGCGCGTCGGCCTGGCGGAGGCCGGGCGGCGGAAGGTGCGGGGTTATTCGCTGGGCATGCGGCAGCGGCTGGGCCTGGCCGCGGCGATGATCCGCCGCCCGCGGCTGCTGATCCTGGACGAGCCGGCCAACGGGATGGACCCGGCCGGGATCCGGGACCTGCGGGCCGCGTTGCGCCGTCTGGCGCGCGACGGCGTGACCGTGGTGGTGAGCAGCCACGACATGGCCCAGGTCGAGGAGATCTGTGACAGCGTGACCGTGCTGCACCACGGCCGCGTGGTGTTCGCCGGGGGCCTGGAGGTGATGCAGGCCGACGCCCCCGACCCGGTCTGGCAGATGCGCACCAGCGACGACGACGCCGCGCTGGAGCGGGCCGGGCAGGCCGGCGGGGTCGAGGCCGGCCGCCGCGACGGCGGCCTGGTGGTGCACGCGGCCCAGGACCGTCTGGACGCCTACGTCCTGGATCTGGGCCGGGCGGGCGTCGCGGTCCGCGGGCTGGAACTCGACGTCACGTCGCTGGAGTCGCTGTTCTTCCAGCTCACCGGGGAGCCGGGGCGGGGGAGCCCGGGGGGGCCGTCCCTCCGGGCTCACCCGCAGCACCGCGAGCGCGAGCCGGCCGGCCAGGAGGTCCGGTGACGCTCGCCGCCGGCCGGTGGCCGGAGTTCGCCGGGTCCGCCGTGGGCGCCGGGAGGCGTCCGGGCGTCATGGTGGTGTGGCGGCTGGAGCTGGCCAAGCTGGCCAGCCTGCTGCGGGTGCGGGCGATCGCGGTCTTCTGCGTGATCGCCGCGTTCCTCGCGGTCGCGGGCCTGAACCTGCAGAGTGCGACCCCCGGCGACACGCCGTTCGGCCAGTGGGTGCACGTGTCCGGGCTGGCCATCCCCATGGTCATCCTCGGCTTCGGCGCCCAGTGGCTGCTGCCCGTGCTCACCGCCGTCGTGGCCGGCGACATCTTCGCCGCCGAGGACCACTTCGGCACCTGGAAGACCATCGTGACCCGGTCGCGCACCCGCGGTGAGCTGTTCACCGGCAAGTTCCTGGCCGCGGTGACCTTCGCGGTCGCCGTGATGGTGCTGCTGACCGCCTCCGACCTGGCCGCCGGCCTGCTGGCGGGCACGCAGCCCGTCGTCGGGCTCGGCGGGCAGCTCGTGCCGGCCGGCCACGCCACCGAACTGGTCATCGCCAGCTGGGCCTCGGAGCTTCCCCCCGTGCTCGGATTCACCGCGCTGGCCGTGCTGGCCTCGGTCGCCACCCGCAACCCCGTCGCCGGGGTGGGCATCCCCGTGCTGATCGCGTGGGTGCTGCAGATCGTGACCCTGGTCAATCTGCCCGAGTGGGCGCAGCAGGCGCTGCTCAGCACGCCGTTCCTGGCCTGGCACGGCTTCTGGACGTCGCCGGCGTTCTACGGCCCGTTCCGCGAGGGGCTGGTGACCTGCGCGGGGTGGTTCGCGGTCTGCGCCGCCGCGTCGTGGCTGGTGTTCCGGCGCCGGACCATCGGCGGGGCGTCCTGATGGCGCGGGTCAGCGCCGGCCCGGGCGCCCGCGGCCGCCGCCGGGCGGCAATCGCCGCCGCGGCGATCTTGCCCCTGGCCCTCACGATCTCCGGGTGCGGATCGACGAACCTGACCGCCGGGCGGCTGCAGGCCTCGATCGCCGCGACGTTCGCCAACCTGTACGTGCTCCAGCAGGCCGAGCAGGGCAACCCGCGCCCCGCGGCCCGCAGCCTCGACAGCCGCGCCGCCTGCCAGAAGGGCGGCACCCCCGACATTCCCCAGGACGGCTCCGGCGTCTGGCTCTGCCAGATCACCTACCTCGTCGCCGGGCCCGGCTACCCGGTGATCGCCCGATACAACGTCGACGTCCAGACCGACGGCTGCTACGCCGCCGACGGCGACGGACCGGCCTCGGTCAACGGCTCACCCACCATCACCGGACCGGGCTACCAGCAGGTCATCAACCCCCTGTCACTGATCGACGGCTGCTTCAACACCACCTGAAACCGTTCTGGATGCTCTTTGACCGCAGGCCAGTGAGAGGAAGACCCACATGCGAGGTTTGACATCCGCGCGGTGGCGCCACGAGCACCGGCGCGCGATCCGGGCGATGGCCGGTGCCGGGATCTGCGCAGCCGTGACCGGCTTGCTCGCCAGCGCCGCGGTGGCGGCCGGGGCGCCCGGTGGCGGGTTCGGCGGCGGGTTCGGTCAGGAGCAGGTCGGCCACACCTACGCCAGCGGGATCCTGCTGCCGACCAACCAGTGGGTCAAGCCGATCGGCACCCGGATCCTGTATCGCCATGGCCGCCTGCTGTCGGCGTCCATCAGCCCGAACGGGACCTTCCTGGCCGCCCTGACCTGGAACTTCCTCCCTATCCAGACGAAACGCTACGGCTTTATTCCGGTCGGCAAGGGCTTCCTGACGATGATCAACCTGAAGACCGGGAAGGTCATCCAGCAGTTCGGTGCCGACATCGAAAACGGCAAGGTCATCGGTGACTACACGGTCGCCGCCGACGGCCCCCTCTGGTCGGCCGACGGCAGGACGCTGTGGTTCCCGCAGGCCACCGACCTGGCCCGCTTCAGCGTCGCCGCGGACGGCAGGGTGTCCGTCCCGGCCACGATCATCACGCTCAAGCTGACCACCACCAACGGAAGCATCAGTCCGACCCTGCCCGCGACGCAGACGGCGGCCGACCTGCCCTCGGGCATGGCCCTGAGCCCGGACGGCACCAGGCTCTACGTCGCCCTCAACGGCGTCAACGAACTCGGCGTCATCGACACCGCGACGAACCAGCTCATCCAGACCATCCCGGTCGGCAACGCCCCCCGCCAGGTTGTGCTGGCCAACCACGGCCAGGACGCCTTCGTGTCCAACGAGGGGGGCCGCCCGGCCCGGCCCGGCGACTTCACCAACTCCTCCGCCGGGACGCCGATCGTCGCCAGCCGGTCCACCGGCGCCGCGACCACCGGCACGGTGTCCGAGGTCGACCTGGCCACCGGCCAGGAGGTGAAGGAGATCCGCGTCGGCCTGCAGCCGACCGCGGAGTACCTGGCGCCCGACGGCACGCTGATGGTGGCCAACTCCAACGACGACACGTTCTCGCTGATCGACACCAGGACGGCCAGGGTCGTGCAGACCGTGAACGTCAACCCGCTGCCCGGGTCGACCGTCGGCAGCTATCCCAACGCGATCACGATGCCCGATCCCGGCCACATCCTGGTCAGCATCGGCCGGGACAACGCCCTGGCCGTCTACGGCTATCACGGGCCGCGGACACCGGTGACGTACCAGGGCCTGCTGCCCACCGACTTCTACCCGGTCGGCGCCGCCTACGACAAGGCCCTCGGCAAGGTCGTCGTCACCAACGACAAGGGCATCGGCGCCCGCGGACCCAAGACCCTCGGCCTCCCCTTCGGCCCGCATACCGCCCCGGCCGGCAGCCAGGTCAAGGGCCACTCAACCTACGATGACACCGGCTCGGTCACCGAGTTCACGATGCCCAGCATGGCGGCGCTCGGCGGCTACACCCACCAGGTGTTCGTCGACAACGGCTGGGAGCACCTGCTGGCCAGCAGGCCCCTGCGCAACTGCAGGGCCGCCCCCGCCGCCGTGCCGCAGCGCCTCGGCTGCCCGTCCCCGATCAAGCACGTGTTCCTGATCATCCGGGAAAACCATGGCTACGACCAGGACCTCGGCGACATCGGCAAAGGCAGCAGCCACCCGGCCCTGACCCAGTTCGGCGCCACGATCACTCCCAACGAGCACGCGCTAGCCGACACCTTCGGGCTGTTCGACAACTTCTACAACCCGGCGACGATCTCGAGCGACGGCCATAACTGGCTGGTCCAGGCCGACGCGAACGACTACATGGAGAGGGAATTCGGCACCTTCTACCGCAGCTATCCCGATCAGGGCGGCGACGCCCTGGTCTACCAGCGGGACGGATTTCTCTGGAACGCCGCCGAGACTGCCGGGCAGACGGTCAAGGTATACGGCGAGTACAACGCCTACCTGAACCAGCATCTTCAGAGCCTGACTCAGCAGATCCCGACATGGTCGGAGTACTACCAGGACTCGCAGATCCTCGAGGGCAGGAAAAAGGGACCGCTGCCGGTACCGGTATCGGGGACGTCGAGCTACTCCGACATCCCCTCGCTCAACGCCGTCGACGATCACGCCTACCCGACGTTCAGCCTCGGCATCCCGGACCAGTACCGGGCCGACATCTGGGAGCAGTCGTTCGCCC
Organism: uncultured Actinomycetota bacterium; assembly: GCA_963842355.1. Lineage (GTDB taxonomy): Bacteria > Actinomycetota > Actinomycetes > Streptosporangiales > Streptosporangiaceae > JASHPR01. The sequence goes on from CAWJGC010000004.1 coordinate 409,132, forward strand.
AGAGCCTGAAGAGCGGCCGGCTGCCCAACCTCGAGCTGATCTACCTGCCCGATGACCACACCGGCTTGGGCACGGCCGCCGGTGTCCCCGACCCGGTCGCCGAGGTCGCCGACAACGACCTGGCCACCGGCCGGGTCATCGGCACCATCTCGCACTCCCGGTTCTGGAAGAGCTCGGCGGTGTTCGTGGTCGAAGACGACAGCCAGTTCGGCGCGGACCACGTCGACGGCCACCGCGGGCCGCTGCTGATCGCCAGCCCGTACGCCCGGCGGGGCATCACCGACAGCACCTACTACACCCAGCTCAACATGCTGAAGACCATCGAGCAGATCCTCGGCATCGCCCCGATGAACCAGGAAGACCGGGCCGCCTACCCGATGTTCGACGCCTTCACCAACACCCCCGACTTCACCCCCTACAACGTCCGCCCCAGCCAGATCCCGTTGTACATGGGGCTGGCAGCAACCACATCGGCCACCGGCGTGACCACGTACGTCCCGGCCACGCCCGCCCAGCTCGGCATCCCGCCCGCCGAACGCGGGATCTACGAGCAGTGGGTGGCCTGGGGCCGGAACCAGCGGTTCAGCGGGCCGGCCGCCGTCCCGGACTGGGCCAACCCGGCCCAGCTCACCCGCTTCGACTGGTACAGCGCCCACCGCTGGCGGGTGCCCTACCCGGGCGACAAGACGATCCTGCCGCCCGGCCAGGTCCCCGGCCACAACCTGCCCGCCGGCTACCTCAGCGACTGAATCCCGCCAGGAAAGGAAGATCCACATGCGACGTTTGGCATCCGCGCGGTGGCGCCACGAGCACCGGCGCGGGATCCGGGTGGTGGCCGGTGCCGGGATCTGCGCAGTCGTGATCGGCGGGCTCGCCATCGCCGTGGCGGCGGCCAGGGCGCCCGGCGGCGGGTTCGGCCGGGAGCAGGTCGGCCACACCTACGCGCGGGGGATCCTGCTGCCGACCAACCAGTGGGTCAAGCCGATCGGCACCCGGATCCTGGATCGCCATGGCCGACTGCTGTCGTCGTCCATCAGCCCGAACGGGACCTTCCTGGCCGCCCTGACCTGGAACTTCCTCCCAGTCAGCACTGTACGAATCGGCAACGGCTTCCTGACCATCATTAACCTGAAGACCGGCAAGGTCATCCAGCAGGTCGGTACCGGCGTCGGGAGCGACAAGAACATCGGCGACGGCACGGTCGCCGCCGACGGCCCGCTGTGGTCGGCTGACGGCAGGACGCTGTGGTTCCCGCAGGCCACCGACCTGGTCCGCTTCAGCGTCGCCCCGGACGGCAAGGTCTCCGCCCCGGTCACGATTCCGCTCGAGCAAAGTGTGACCACTACCAGCAAGACCGTGGTGCCCGACCTGCCTTCGGGGATGGCCCTGGGCCCGAGCCACAGGCTCTACGTGGCGCTCAACGGCGTCAACGAGCTCGGCGTTATCAACACCGCGACCGATAAGCTGGCCAGGATCATCCGCGTCGGTAACGCCCCCCGCCAGGTCGTGCTGGCCAACCACGGCCAGGACGCGTTCGTGTCCGACGAGGGCGGCCGCCCGGTGCGCCCGGCCGCCCGCGGGCACACCGCCGACCCCGGACCGGTCTCCCCGTGGTGCCGCTAGCCAGACCCCGGTGTGCGGTTACTCGCCGGTAGCTCCTGCTGCGGTGTGGAAGGCCTCGAGTGCCTCACCGGGGGTGTCGTAGTAGGCGCCGGGGCCGAGCGCAGCGCTGATGCCGTAGCGGTCGAGCTGCTCGCGCACCGGGCCGAGGATGGTGCTGACGGCGAAGTGGATGTGTCGTTGGCGGAGGTGCTCGATGACGCGAGTGAGGACCGCCGCCGCGGTGTAGTCGACGTCGCCGATGGCCGCGCCGTCGAGAACCATCCACCGCAGCGGGCTTCCCTGCCCGGCGAGGGCCGTGACGTCGTCGAGGAGCCGGGAAGCGTTGGCGTAGTAGAGGCTGGTGCCGAACCGGTAGACCACCAGTCCTTCCTCGGTCCGCGCGCCCGGCCGGACCGGGGCGGGCTGCCAGTGCCCGGCCGGTGATTTCACCAGCACGCTGCTGTGCGGGTTGTAGCTGTGGCGCAGGTGGTCGATGAGCGAGGCGACGACGGCGAGCACGATGCCTTCCTCGACCCCCAGGACCACGACCGCGGCGGTCGTGAGCAGGGCAATGGCGAACTCACGACGCCGGCAGGCCAGGATGCGCCGCATCCCGCTGATGTCGATGAGCTCGATGGCGATGAGGAAGACGATTGCCGCCAGGGCGGCGTCCGGCAGGTAGGCGAGCGGCCCGGTGAGCAGGAGCAGGACGATGAGGACCACCGCGGCGGTCGTGAGCTGGGCCAGCTGGCTGCGCCCGCCCGCGTCGTCGACCATCTGTGTCTTGGTCGGGCTGCCGTTGACGACGAAGGTGCCGGAGAACGCGGCGGCCACGTTGGCGACGCCCAGGCCGACCAGGTCGGTGTCCTCGCTGAACGGCTCCTCGTACTTTCCGGCGTAGGCGCGTGAGGTCGCCGCGCTCTGGGCCAGGATAACCACGAACATCGCTGCGGCGGCGCTGAGCAGGGAGGTGGCGTCGTGCCAGCCGAGCGCGGGCAGCCCGAGGTGCGGCAGCCCGCGCGGGACGGCTCCGACTACAGCCACGCCGTGGCCGGCCAGGTTCACGGCCCGGCTCACGCCGATCGCGGTGATCACCGCGATCAGCGGCCCAGGGATCTTGCGCGTGATCCGCCGCGCGGCCAGTACGACCACGATGACCCCGATCGACAACGCCAGGTCAGACCGGCGTAGCTGCGGGAGCGCGCGCACGACGTCCAGGAGCTTGGTCACGGTGTTCTGGCCGGTCGCCGTCACTCCCAGCATCTGGGGAAGCTGGCCGGCCGCCACCTGGATACCGACGCCGGTGAGGAATCCGACCAGGACGGTGCGGGAAAGGAAATTCGCCAGGAACCCGAGCCGGGCCAGCCGGGCCAGCAGCAGCATCCCGCCGGCCAGCAGGGCCGCGAGCCCGGCCAGCCGGACGTATCTCTCCGACCCGGCGGCCGCGAGCCCGGTCAGTGCGGCGGCGAGTATGACGGCGGTGGCCGAGTCCGCGCCGACGACGAGATGACGCGACGAGCCGAGGATGGCGAACACGGCCAACGGCAGGAGCATCGTGTACAGGCCGGTCACCACCGGCATCCCGGCGATCTTCGCGTACCCGAGAACCTCAGGGATGGCCAGGGCGGCCAGCGTGATGCCGGCGAGCACGTCCGCGGGAACCTTGGACCGGTCGACGGGCCGCAGCCCCTGCATCACGGGCAGTGCCCGCAGCCACCTCCGCTGGTGGCCACCGCGCCCAGCCGGCACCGTATCGCCCCCCGCCCGTTCCTGCGGTTTCGGATTCGTTAATCATCGCTCCGGAGGAGGCGTCACAACCAGGAACGGGAACGCCCGGCGCGGCCACCGCACCAGCCGGTCCTCGGCCAGCGGGGGCCGGCCACGCTGTCAGCTAACGTTCCCGCTGGAAGCGGAGAGGGTTACCCGGGCGAGGTGAGGCCGTTTGGCCGTGCGTCCGTCACCGGAGGACCGACCGCGTATGCGGCGGTAGATCCAGGGGCCGGCGAAGGTCCGCAGCCAGCGTAGTTCGGTCGCGGCGGCCCGCCACGGCGAAGACGGGGGCAGCGGGGGCAGCGGGAGCGTCCAGGTGTCGTCGGTGCCGGGCAGGCTGAGCGTCGCGGCGATGGCGGCGGCGAAGCGGGCGTGCCCCAGCGGGCTGGCATGCAGCCGGTCGGCGCTCCACATCCTGGCGTCGGTGATGACGGCGAGCGGGAAGGTGTCGATGACGGTGACGCCGCGGCGGGCCGCGGCGTCGCGGATCCGCGCGTTGACGTCCACCACCCGCGGCAGCAGCGGGCGCGCCAACGGCGCGATCTTGCTGATGTCGGGGAAGGTGACGGTGACCACGTGCGCGCCGGCGGCGGTCAGCGCGGCGAACATCTCGTCGAGATGGCCGGTCACCTCGGCGGCGTTGAAGCCTGGGCGGATCAGGTCGTTCATTCCGGCCATGACCGTGGCCAGGTCGGGGCGCAGTTCGAGAGCGGGGCCGAGTTGCTCGGCGCGGACCTGGGCGGCGATCCGCCCGCGCACCGCGAGGTTGGCGTAACGCAGGCCCGGGTTACCCGCGGCGAGATACTCGGCGAAGCGGTCCGCCCAGCCGCGGTAGCCGCGGGCCTCGTCCCCGTCACCCAGGCCCTCGGTCTGGCTGTCGCCGAGCGCGACGTACCGCGCGTAACTCATCTGCCTGCCCCCTTCCGGCGCAACCCTAACTGCCCGCGGGACGCCGCCTTCACCTGGGTCGGCTGGGACGACTGGCGGTCACGCCGATGAGTTCCGTTGCGCCGGGGCGTCTGACCGTGTGCGGGCAGCCCCCGCCATGAGCCAGCGCCGCTGGCCCGAGGTGACGTCCGTCGCGGGATCGCCGACGACGGTGAAGGAGTGAAGCATGACCAACATGCCGGAGATCGTTTCGGCCGAGAAGTGGCAGCAGGATCGCGACGAGCTGCTCAAGGCCGAGAAGGAGGCCACCCGCCTGGTCGACGCGCTCGCCGCGCGGCGGCGCCGGCTCCCGATGGTCAGGTTCGACAACGACAGGTACGTGTTCGACACGCCAACTGGCCCCAAGACGCTGCTCGACTTGTTCGCCGGGCAGCCTCAGCTCGTCGTCTACCAGTTCATGGACAACGGGCCCGACGACTACTGCCCGGGCTGCACCCACTTCACCAACAACGTCGCCGACCTGGCCACGCTGGCCGAGAACGGCGTCGCCTGGGCGACCGTGTCCAACATGCCGCTCGCCCAGATCGAGGCCTACAAGGCGCGGAAGGGCTGGACGATGCCGTTCGTGTCGTCGCACGGCACGACGTTCGCCGGCGACTGCGGCGCCAGTGGCGGCTTCATGCTCAACGTGTTCCTGCGCGACGGCGAGGATGTCTACCGGACCTATTGCACCACCGCCCGCGGCGTGGACCGGCTCCTGTTCGTCAACAACATCCTCGATCTCGCCCCGTACGGACGCCAGGAGGACTGGGAAGATTCCCCGCCTGGCTGGCCGCAGCATCCCACGTACGGGTAGGCGAGGCGGCGCCTCGCCCCGCGGCCCAGCCAACGTTCTTGATCGTGGTTGATAGGTGACGAGATCCGTCACTGAGCCACCACGATCATGGCAGCCGGGCCCGAGCCGTGACCGGACCGCGTTCCGTAGCGTTTCGGGAGCGCGCGTGGTGGAGAAAGGGCTCATCGAAGTGGCCCGTGCCTGGTCAGGGGAAGGTAGGTCGTGGCCGCGCCCGACATAGCGTTCCGGTTGCTCGACGGCGCGCAGGCTGCTGCGCAGCGGGACGAACTGCAGGCCCTGCACGCCGAGGTCTACGCCGCTGCGCCGTACCGGAGGGCTGATGATCCCGCCCTGTTCGCCGACCGGTTCCGGGTCCAGTGCCGCCAGCCCGGCTTCGTCCTGGCTGAGGCCCGCCATGGCGGCTATCTGGTCGGTTACGCGGCCGGGATGCCGCTGCGGCCGTCCACCTCCTGGTGGCGGGAGCTGACCACCCCGCTTCCGGACGAGGTTACCGCCGAGCATCCCGGCCGCACGTTCGCGCTGACCGACTTGCTGGTGCGCGCGTCCTGGCGGCGGCAGGGCATCGGCCAGACCCTGCACGACCTCATGCTCAGCCGCCGCCGCGAGGAACGGGCGACGCTGACCGTGCTGCCGGCGGCTGTCCCGGCGCAGAACGCCTTCCAGAACTGGGGCTGGCGCAAGGTCGCCCGGACGCGCGATCCCCGGCCCGGCTCGCCCGTATCCGACATCCTCGTCACCACGCTCCCGGCGAACCACGAACCCTGAGCTCGGGCAGCCGGGTGCGGCGGTCGCCGGCGTCGGCCGCGGACGTGATTCTCGGGACCAAGGTCCCCCCATAAGCCAGTCCGGAGTCCCTGGTCAAGCGGTGTGCCTCAGGGCAAGCCTGAGGCCATGACCGCCCAGGACGGGGCGAGTACGATGATCAGGCAACACCAAGAAATCGGACGCAGGCGCGCTGCCGTGGCCGGGTTCGGCCCTGCCGGTCCTACGGCGCCGACGCTGAACGCGGTGGCGGCCGTCGAGTTGGCAGGCATCCTGCGCATCGCGCCGCGCGGCCTCGGCCGCAACGCGGCGGAGGCGCTCTACAGCGACAGCAGCTGGCGGCCGTGCCAGGTAGTGAGCTGGGCCAGGATCCGCGGCGGCCTGGCCGTCCTGATCGTCTGGCCGGACCGCACGATCGGCTGGTACCTGTACGACTCCTTGCTCCTTCGGCCGGTCTGAGGTGCCTCCCGGCCGGGTAGCACATCGGCTTCTCCGTGGCCGCCGGAGTCGCGTGCGACGCACTGCTCGTCCGCATGACGGCGGTGCCCGCGGTGCTGGCCCTGGCCGGGAAGCGGGCCTGGTACCTGCCACGCTGGCTCGGCCGCCTGCTGCCGAACCTGGACAGGACGGGTGGGACATACTCGTGTCATGTCCGAGTCACCGGATCCGGGGCCCGGGCGCGGCGTGGAACCGGCCGTCCCGCGGTCGTTGTCGTATCCCCTGATCCTGCTGGTTATCCAGGCGCTTCTTTGGGGATTCGTCGCGGCGGCCCGCCTCGTGGCCCTGGTGGTCAACGCGCGGGGGATCATCTCCGGCCATGGCGCGCCACCGCACGGAGTGGCGGCCTTCGTGCTCGACGTGGCGCTCCTGGCCGCGGCCGCAGGACTGGCGGGCGGGTCGGCGCTCGTGGCGGCGGGCCTCCAGCATCGCCGGGCGGGCGCGCGAGTGGCTGCGATCGCGCTGGAATGCTTTATGACCTGCTTCGGCCTCTACCTGGCTTTGTGGAGTTTCGGCGGGTTCGTCGCGGGCGGCGGCGGCGGCATGCTGTCGTGTGCGGCCGTTTTCTGCCTGCTTGGCCGGCCCGCGCGGCGATTCGCCCGCCCTGAGATACTCAAGCCATAGTGGCCGGCCTTGCTCTCCTAATAGGGCGAAGGCCCCTTAGTGCCTTAAAGGGGCCTTCGCCTGAGTTCTGATCGACGGCTCGCCTAAGCATGATCCTACGGTGCTTCGGCCGCAGCAGTCACATTCTGCCGAAACTGTCGAATTCTCCGCTTCGCACGCCTCCGAGGAATGCGTGCCATTCGTCTGATGTGAACCGGAGGACGGTGCCTTCAGGGTCCTTGCTGTCGCGAACGCCGATGTGGCCATCAGGCAGGCTCGCCACCTCGACGCAGTTACCGTTGGCGAAACTCAGGGAGCTCTTGATCCAGCGCGAATCTGAACTCGATCTTCCCGAGCGCTTCCCGGACGTAAGTCCTCTCATGGTCCCACCTCGCTGAATATCGTCTTATTTAGGGCCTATAACTTCTACTACTTGCGGTAAGCTACCAGCTACTGAACGTGCGCGCTATCGCTACTGGCGGACACCGCTGACATCTCGCGTTTCTCGTCACGAGAGGAGACTACTGGTGTCTCTGAGCACGAGAAGGAACTATTGGTGTCTCTGTCATGACGGGGGACGGCTGGTGCCTCTGACATCGGGAACAGGCCACTGGTGTCTCTGAATCACGAGAGGGAGCGGCTGATCGAGAAGATCATCTTCCGGCGCGGCCCGGCGGCGGGTCGCCGGCCAGCCATCTTGTGGAACGGCCGCGTTCGCTGGAGGGCCATCACCGCAACGGCCCATAAGACGATCTACGTCAGGTGCACATCAGTGGGCTCGCTGGCTGTCGCCTGACCAATGCTCCTGCGCCGTCTCGAGGATGAGCGCCCTGGACGACGCCGGGTCGAGCGACGCGTGGGCGAGCATCCGAAAAGCGATCCTGTGCAGATAGGTCTCTCTCTCGCCTTCCAGGGAGAAACCGGTCCTCAAATGCTCGGTGCAGACCACATCCTGGAGCATAGCGTCATTATCTGTCCCAAAGCCGAAGATAACAAACGACTCCCCGAAGATCGTGTCCTGCGCGTCGAGGGGGAGGATCTGCAATGTCAGGTTCGGCCGATCAGCCTCACGCGCGAGCCGCTGAAGCTGTTCGTACATCACCGAATCATTGCCGACCCGGCGCTTTAGGACAGACTCGTCGAGCACGACCGACAACTGAAGCCCTTCCCGGTCGAGCACCTGCTGGCGTTGCATCCGGACCCTGACCAGACGCCCGATCATGCCCGGCGGGTTCGGCTCGACCCGGGCGTAGCTGCTAATTATGTGCCTGGCGTAAGCTTCTGTTTGTAAAAGGCCGGTCACAACGTCGAGGTGCCATATATCCATAGAACTTGCCTCATGCTCAAGGCCAATGAACTGCTGATAGTCGGCGGAAAGGCCATCCCCGTACTCTTCCCACCAGCCCTTCTGCGCCGCGTCCTCGGCGAGGGCCAGGAGGAGCGTGCGGCGAGATCCGGTGATCTTGTAGTAGTCGAGGAGCCTCGCGACCTCCCGTGGCCGCAAGCCGGTCCTGGCCCGCTCGTACCTGCTGATCTTGGAAGGCGACCAGTTCAACGCGGCAGCGACGGCATCCCCGCTCTTGCCCCTGCTCTCCCTGATCTCGCGCAGCTCCGAGGCAAGCCGGCGCCGCCGTACCGTGGGGCTTCCTGGCACGGTCATACGGCATCCCTCCTCGGTGCCGCCAGAACGGAACCAGCGTGACAGGCACGCAGATTTATAGAAAAACTGTAATGAAATTTTCAGCGCAGCGCACATTGAGGGTCCGCCCGCCGCAGCGCAAGCGGCCATGCCGCCTATCCCGAACCGCCATGCTGGCCCTTGGCCAAACATCAGCCAGAGGTGTTTTTCGAGCGCACATCGCAGGGCAGGCTCGCTGCATGGCAGACCAGGCGATGATCTACATCCGCCCTTACCAGCCCGCCGACCGCAGGGCAGCAGGAGACGGCGAGCGAGGGGTACGGCCCGCCGCCTCCGGCTCCGGCCGACGTCGATCAGGGGCCGGACGTGAGGCCGCGGAGAACTCGGGGGTCAGCGAGCCGGGCAGCCCTGGTCGCCGCGAAGCGGCAGGCGCCGTGGACGAAACAGCGATCCAGCCCGATGGGGGTGCGAGGCTCGCCTCGTAACTGTGCTTATCGCGAGACTATCCAACGCCGAGATTGCGGTGCGGCTTGTGATGAGTGGGGTGACTGTGAAGAAACGCGTCTACAGTTGCTGCCCAAACCCGGAGCCGCGACCGAAGCCTCGGTGGTCAGTCGCGCCTACCGCGACGAACTGGCCGCGCCCAGAAGATCTCACGATCGGCCTGCCGCGGATTGATTGGAGCCGTACGGCCGTCGGTTACCGACCCTGCTAGTTAACTGTGGTAGAAAGTCTGGGGCCCGGCGGAAGCGGCACTTACCTGCACGTGGACACCCGGCGCGTTCACGGACGCCACGGCAATTGCTGAGCTAGACAGGGCCGATCCGGCCACGCCGAGCGCTAGGATAGCGGGGATGATGATAGCTCGCCCGATGCGCATGACTCCTCCATGGCGTTTCCGCAGGTCAGTAGCCAGGTGACCTGCGCTGATGACCTAAACGGCCCATCTGTCTCATGTGGAGGTATTTCCCGGACTTCACCAATTCCATGCACTGGGATGAGCTTTTTTGGAAACTAATATTCTCGTCGCCACTGACATTATTAATTGCAATGCAAGGTTCAGCGTTCTTGCCGGGAAAATATTGAGGACCCGTGCGCAGAAAGAACCACTGCAACTTTCATCTCATGGCCGGGGGCGTTGGCAATCATGTCGTTATTATAAGGCACTTCTAAGGCGATGATTCTGCATCCGATAACTCCGCTTGTTCCCCAAATGTTCGAGTAGTAGGGTTCGTTTCGTGCCCACCGTGACCCCGGCCTGCGCACTGATCGGCCGCGATAGCGAGCTGGCGACGCTGGCTGGGCTCGTGACGGACGTGACATCGGGACGCGGCAGTTCGGTGCTGATCGAGGGCGAGCCGGGAATCGGCAAGTCCGCGCTGGTGCGCGCGGCCCTGGCCGGGGCGGCCGAGGCCGGCTGTCAGGTGTTCTGGGGGACCGGTGACGAGCTGGGGCAGGCGTTACCCCTGCTGCCCCTGCTCGAGGGACTACGCGTACGCGAGCCCTCGACAAGTCCCCGCCGGAAAACGATCATCCGGCTCTTGCGCGGCGAGGCCGCCGCCGATCGCGGCACGGACGTGTCAACCGCGGTGGCGGAACAGTTGCTGGCCCTCATCGCCGACGACTGCGCGGTGCGGCCGACGGTCCTGGTCATCGACGATCTCCAGTGGGCCGATCAGGCCAGCATCACGCTGTGGGGGCGGCTGGCCAGGTCGGTGCGGCAGGTGCCGCTGCTGCTGGTCGGGATCATGCGCCCGGTGCCGCAGCGGGATGACCTGCTGGCGCTGCGGCGAGTGGCCAGCGACACCGCACGGCTCCAGCTCACCGGACTCGCCGAGGCAGCGGTCGCCGAGCTGGTCGCGGCCCTGACCGGCGGCAAGCCCGACGACGAGCTGCTGCGGCTCGCGGACGGCGCAGCAGGTAACCCGCTCTACATCACTGAGCTGGTCGACGCGCTGGCTCGCAGCTCCAGCGTGACTCTTACCAGCGCGGGAACCGCCAGGCTGACGAGCGGCACCGCGCCAGGCTCGCTGTCGGCGGCCATCGCGGACCGCCTGGGCTTTGTTCCCGGATCCGTTCGTGAGGTACTGCGAGCAGCGGCACTGCTCGGCGTGGACTTTGCCGTGCGAGACCTGGCGATCGTTCTGGGCCGCGGCGTGGCCGACCTGATCCCGGCCATCGACGGGGCACGCGTCGCGGGCGTGCTGACCGAGTCCCGTAACGGTCTGGCCTTCCGGCATCCGCTGATCCGGGCGGCGCTGTACGACGAGATGCCGCTGCCGGTGCGCGCCGCCTGGCATCGCGACGCCGGGCGTGCGCTCGCGGAGGCCGGTGCACCAGCGGACCGGGTAGCCCGGCAGTTGCTGTGGGCCGTGGATAGCCGGAGCGTGAGGACCGAGCCGATGGACGGCTGGATCCTGGACTGGCTGGCTCGCACCGCAGAGCCGCTGGTCGGCCAGGCGCCCCGGGTGGCGGCGGAACTCCTGCGGCGGGCTGTCGTGAGCTCCCCGGTCGGCACGGCCCAGCACGACTGTCTGGTGAGCCGGCTCGCTGACGCTCTCTACCGGGCCGGCGACGTAGCCGAGGCCGAGCAGGTGGCCAACCAGGCCTTGATGTATGCCGTCGAGCCCGATTTCCTCGTTGACCTGCACTGGACGCTGGCGCAGTGCCGCATTCGGTCCGGCCTGTCGGCGGAGTCCCTGGCCACGCTCAACCAGGCGCTGGCCTCCCCCCGGATCTCGGCCCGGCACCGTGCCCGGCTGCTCGTGCTCGCGGCACGGACGCACTGCAACCTCGGCGAGGTCGAGAAGGCGGGCCAGGTCGCTGCCACGGCGCTCGCAGCAGCGTCGGAGACGGGCGACAACTGGGCGATGGGCTGGGCGCTGCACGTACTGACCATCGTGACCTCGGTGCAGGGGCAGATGGCTGACGCGCTGCCGCTGTTCGACCGGGCGCTGGCCGTGACCCAGGCCGATCCGGCCCTGACCGACCTGCGGTTGCTGCTGCAGATAAACCAGGCCGTCGCGCTGGCCGGCCTCGACCGGTACGAGGAGGCCTTCGCCGCGGCCCGGCAGGCACGGTATCTCGCGGACCAGTCCGGCACCGCGATCCGGTTGGGTCAGGCGCACAGCGCCCTGGGCCAATTGCTCTTCGACACGGGGCAATGGGACGACGCGATGGCGGAGGTGGAGGTCCTGCACGAGGACCTGAAGGAGCCCGCGGCGGCCTGCTCCGACCTCGGCATCGCCGCTGTGATCTGCTTCCATCGCGGCGATGCCATCACGGCACGACGGCACCTCGCTGCTGCCGTCCCGCACGCCGAGCGGATCGGGAACCGAGTGGTCGGCCCGCTGGCCCTCGCCCGCAGCCAGGACTGTGAGCTTGCCGACGCGCTGCCGGACGCACTTGCCGTCCTGACCGCTGGCTTCGCCGACAACACCGAAGATCTCGAGGAGATCGAGGACCTGTTTGCTGACGCCGTCCGCCTCGCCACGAAGACCGGCGACCTAGGCATCGCGAAAGCCCTCACGGGTCACGCCGCGGCCTTCGCCGCCGAATCAGAAATCCCCCACCGGCAGGCGAACGCACTCTACTGCCAGGGCGTCCTGGACCACGACGCCATCCGGCTGCTGACGGCCGCGGAACGGTACCGTGACGCTGGTCGGCCGCTACTGAGCGCCAAGGCGCTGGAGGCGGCCGCGGGAGAGTTCGTCTGCTCCGACGATCGCGGCCAGGCGCGGGCGGCCTTCACCCGGGCCGTGGAGGTCTATTCCTCGCTGGGTGCGGTCGCGGACGTGGCCCGGCTACAGGCCAGGTTCCGCGCTCATGGCATCCGCCGCGGCCCCCGCTCGAAGCACCGGCAGGCGCAAAGCGGCTGGGACAGCCTCACGCCGACCGAGACCAAGATCGCCGCTCTGGTGGGAGAGGGCTTGTCCAACCCGGAGATCGCCGCCAAGCTGCTGCTCTCGCGGCGGACCGTGGCGACCCACGTCTCGCACATCCTCAAAAAGCTCGACGCCCATTCGCGTACCGACATCGCCCGCGAGGCGGCCTTGCGCAGCGTCGCGTCGAGGTGAGCGCGGAGCGAGAACGACACAGCCCAGGGCGGGCCCGGTGAATCGCCGGGGGGCACACGATTCACCGGACCCAAGCACGATCGCCCTGCAGGGGGCGTTCAGGATCCTTGTCGAGATCGGCCTGGAACGCGAGCGTGAAGTACACGGCCTTGCCCGTGGGGGTGCGGTAGAAGCCCCACTCGGCCGACAGGGTGGTCACCAGCATCAGGCCCCGGCCGGCCTCTTCGTCGGCCGCCGCGTCCATCGGCATGGGCATCGAGCGCGACGTGTCGTGAACGTCGACTCGTAACTGGTCCCAGGCGCAGGTGACGACGACCGTGACCGTATCGCCCGTCTCGTGCCGGATGGCGTTGGTCACCAGTTCGCTGGTGAGCAGGACCGCGACGGATGGGTCGACGGGGACGTTCCAGGCGCAGACGGCGGCCTGGACCTGGTTGCGGGCTGCGGCTGCTGCGGCCGGTTCTGCGGTTAGCGAGATGCGCCGCTCGCGTTGCACGATCGGGCGGCTTGGCGCCATCGTGTCCATCTGGTTTCCTTGCCAGATCCCTTGGTCTGGCCGCGCAGAGCGCTCTGCGCGGCCAGTCCGGGCGGGGATCCTACTGTCGGCGCCGGATAGCGCCGGTTGCACCACAAATACTGCTGCAAGTTGCAGTGCGAGACATCGGTCAGATGACCGATTTTTGAAGGTATGACGATGCCCGCCGGCGCAGGCTGTCGCGCAGCTGGTGATCTTGGTTTGCTCAGGTGGCCAGGTGGCCAGGTGGCCAGGCGGCGAGGCGGCCAGGTGGCCAGGCGGCGGGCGGCCAGGCGGCGAGGCGGCGAGGCGGCGAGGCGGCGAGGCGGCCAGGTGGCCAGGTGGCGGGCGGCCAGGCGGGGCTTTGCCCCGTTTTGCGGCCTTCATTCTGGCGAGCGGCCCGCCCGGAGGCGCCTTGGCCCCGATGAATGTGAGTTCAGGTCACTCCCGTGTACAGCAGACTCACATCCATCGGCGTCCTGCCCCGGCGGCCGGCTCGCGGCCGGCACCCCAGGTGGAGCGGCGCTTGCTGACCACAGTTCCGGACGGAAGGCCGCCCCGCCCGGCATCCGGGCGCTGCCGCATGGGCACGCTTCTGGCCGCTCCGCGGGCGCGGCAACGCGTTCATCGCCGCCGCCAGCAGCGACCGGACCCGGTAGCGCGTCAGATGTTCGTCGTGGTCAGGACGTAGAAGCCCGCGTCATCTTGCGGGATGACGAACATGAACCGGTCGCTGGGCGGCGGCTTGAGGTCTTCCACGCACCGCACGTAGCCAGTGACGGACGACGTCGTCCCCTGGATCGTCCAGGACGCGGAGAATTGCCCGGTGTCGAGGTTCAGGGATATCGAGCCGGTGGGGGTGCCGGCGGCAGTCGAACCGAGCACGTATACCTCGCCGTTGGGGTCGGTCACGACCTCGCTGGGCGGCACCGATCCCGCGGGAATCCCGCCGAGGATCACGCTCGCGCTCTGGGTGACCAGGTCAGCCAGGTAGCTGAACGCGTACTGGACGGCCTCGTTTCCTCCCGATAGATACGCCTTGAGATTGTCGAGCGCCCGTCTTGTCTCGTGCGACAGCGTGTGATGGGGCATGTGCGGCCTCCGGTGTGATCTCGCCTCCTGGCTTGCCGTCAAAGAGGCGAGAGGGCGCGGGAAAATACCTCCCGGCTAGCTCGGCGGCCAGCCCGACGCCTGATACGCAGGGCCAGGAACCTCAGCGGTGCCGCTCGGCCGACTCCGCGAGTTCGTGCAGGGCCCGGGCCGGGGCGAGCGCGGTGTCGGTGGCCAGCAGCCGGGGCTCCTGCTCGCCGCGGAGCACGGCGTTGATGTGGCGGATGATGGCCGTGAACGACAGCTCGTCGGGAGCGGCGGGGAACGTGCGGGGCTCCGCTCGCCCGGCGATGATCTGATAGCTGTCGGCCGGCCCGGGATGGAACGGGTTGCTCAGGTGGATCTGCCCGCTGGTGCCTTCCAGCGTGGAGAACGTGTCGTAGCTGCGGCCGAAGCCGCACGACAGCAGCAGCCGCCGCCCGGCCGGGTAGTCGAGCACGCCCCAGGTGTCCACGTCGACGTCCAGGCCGCCCCACGTGGCCCGCGCCCAGGCGGACTCGTGCGCGGAGCCGAAAAGCTCGGCGGCGAGCCGGACCGGGTAGCAGCCCACGTCGAGCAGCGCGCCGCCCTGCAGGTCGCGGGAGTACCGGATGTTCCCGGGCCGGGTGAGCTCGAAGTGGAAGTTGGACTTGATCTCCATGAGCTCGCCGATCTCGCCGTCGGCGACCAGGGTCTTGACCCGCTCGAACTGCGCGTGGAACGGGAACGAGAACGCCTCCCAGAGCAGGGTCCCGGTGCGGCGGGCGGCCGCGAGCACCCGCTCGGTGTCCGCCAGCGTGCCGCAGAGCGGTTTCTCGCACAGCACCGGCTTGCCCGCCTCGAGCGCGCGGATGGTCCACTCGGCGTGCAGCGCGTTGGGCAGCGGTATGTACAGCGCGTCGATGGCGGGGTCGTCGATGAGGTTCTGGTAGCCGTCGACCGCGCGGGGGATCTCGTTGTCGCGCGCGAACTGCCCGGCGCGGGCCGCGTCCCGGCCGGCCACCGCCGCCGGGTCGCCCCCGGCCTGCCGCAGGCCCGGCAGGAACACCGCGCGGGCGATGTTCGCGGTGCCGATGATGCCCCAGCGCACCTGTCCCGGCGTGGTCATGATCTCAGCCTTCCTTCGTGGGAGAACGGGAATCAAGCGGCAGGTCGACCCAGCGGTGCTCGTGGTGTGAGATCTCCACCGCGTTGAATTCCACATCATCCGGCCTGGCCATCCCGAATGTCTCGCAGATGCCGAACTCCTCGACCAGCCGCGCGACCGCGCCGACCACGCCTACGCCGAGCCGGTGTCCTGCCATGCCTGCGACCTCCCCACTTCGCGGTATCGCCAGCAGCGGGCCGCGTGATCGCGCTCGCCCGTGTCGATGAGTTCGGTGTCCCAGGACCGGCACTCGGCGACCGCGTGCCGGCACCGGGGAGCGAACCGGCAGCCGTCCGGCACGTCGATCAGGCTCGGCGGCGACCCCTGGATGCTGTTTAGCTGCCCGCGCTGGCCTGCCTGCGGCAGCGCGTCCAGCAGGGCCTGGGTGTAGGGGTGCTGGGGCAGCGTGATGATGTCGGCGGCGGTCCCCTCCTCCACCACCTGCCCGGCGTACATGACGATGATCCGGTCGCAGACCTCGGTGATCACCGCGAGGTCGTGGCTGACCAGGATCATGCTCATGCCGGTGTCCTGCTGGAGTTCGAGCAGCAGGCTGAGGATCTGGTCCTGGATGATCACGTCCAGCGAGGTGGTCGGCTCGTCGGCCAGCAGCAGCCGCGGGGAGGACGCCAGCGCGATCGCGATCAGCGCCCGCTGCAGCATCCCGCCGCTGAACTGGAACGGGTAGTCGCGCATCCGCCGGGCCGGGGCGGGGATGCCGACGCGCTCCAGCAGCCCGACGGCCCGTGCCCGCGCCTCCGGCCGGGACAGCTTCGCGTGCGCGTTGACGGCTTCCAGCAACTGGTCCCCGATGCTGCGCACCGGATTCAGCGCGGTCATCGGGTCCTGGAAGATCATCGCCAGGTCGGAGCCGCGCAGCGCCTGGAGTTCGGCCGGGCGGGCGTTCAGGATGTTCTTCTCGCCGTGCGGATGGTAGATGACCTCGCCGCTGGCGTGCAGGGTGCTGGCCGGCATCAGGCCCATGATCGTGCGACAGGTGACGGTCTTGCCGCAGCCGCTCTCGCCGACGATGCCGAGGACCTCGGCCTCGCGCACGTCCAGGGACACGCCGTCGACCGCGCGGACCACGCCCTGGCGGGTGGCCAGGTAGCTGCGCAGGTCCCGGACCGTGAGCAGAGTCGGGGTCACCGGTCGCCTGCCCGGAGGAGGTCGGCGAGGCCGTCTCCGATCAGGCTGAACGCGACCCCGACGAAGACCACGGCCAGGCCGGGTATGGTGGCGAGCCACCATGACGTCAGGATGTAGTTCTGGCCGTCGGAGATCATCGCCCCCCATTCCGGGGTCGGTGGCTGGGCGCCGAGCCCGAGGAAGCCGAGCGAGGCGGCCAGGATGATGTTCCCGACCGCGTCCACCATCGAGAAGATGATCACGGCGGAGGCCGTGTTGGGCAGGATGTGCCGGAACATGACCCGCAGCGAGCCGTAGCCGAGGGCCCGGGCGGCCAGCACGTACTGCTGCTTCTTGGCCACGACGGTCTGGGCGCGCATGATCCGCGCGTAGGCCACCCAGCTGGTGATCCAGATCGCGACGAACATGTTGAAGATGCTGGGCCCCAGCATGGCCACGATCGCGATGATCAGGACCAGGAACGGGAACGCGAAGAACAGGTCGACCAGGCGCATCAGGATGCTGTCGACGCGCCCGCCGACGTAGCCGGCGACCAGGCCGACGAACGTGCCGCCGACCAGGGTGACGCTGGTGGCGCCGAACGCGATGGCCAGGTCGATGCGGCCGCCGTACAGGATGCGGGCGAGGATGTCGCGGCCGTACTGGTCGGTGCCGAGCAGGTGGCCGGGGGTCAGCGGCGGGGCCAGCGGGTGCAGCGGGTCGATGGTCGTGGGGGACTGGCTCACCAGGACCGGGGCGAGCAGCACGGCCAGGATCGCGATGCCGAGCAGGACCAGCCCGGCGATCAGGGTGAGCCGGCGCCGGGTGATGCTGCGGCGCCGGCCCGCGGCCTTGGTCGCGGCCCGCAGCAGCAGTTCGGACGGGCTGGCCGTCCAGGCTGTGCTCATCTTCCCGCTCGCTTCCGGGGCGCTTTGAGGCGCCGTCTTCCCTCGTCGCTCGGTCGCAAGCTCCCTCGCTCCTCAGTCCAGACGGCGCCGCGCCCCTCCGGCTCGCTCGTGGTCATGTGCCGATTTCCTGACCGACCCGCGGGTCGAGGGCGGCCTGGACGATGTCGGTCAGCAGGTTGATGGCCACGATCAGCACCGCGAACAGCAGCGTCACCCCCTGCACCACCGGGTAGTCGCGGTCCGAGACCGAGCTGACCAGCAGGGTGCCCAGGCCGGGCAGCGAGAACACGTTCTCGACCAGCACGGTCCCGCTGATGAGGTAGGCGAGGTTGACGCCGTAGACGGCGACCACGGCGAGGATCGCGTTCCGGAACACGTGTCGCCAGAGCACCTGCGACCAGGGGACGCCCTTCATCCGGGCGGTGTCGACGAACTCCGCCTGCAGCGTCGCGATCGTGGCCGCGCGCAGGCTGCGGACCAGGACGGTCGAGAACCCCAGCGCGATGGTCAGCGCCGGCAGGAACAGGTAGTACAGGTGGCCGATGAACCCGGAACCGAAGCCGCTGAGCGGGAACGCGTGCACGTGCACGCTGAACAGCAGGATCAGGATGATCCCCAGCCAGAACGCCGGCATCGCGAAGCTGAGCGTGAAGAAGATCCGCGAGGTCTGGTCGAGCACGCCGCCGCGCCGCAGCCCGGCGCCGAACCCGACCGGGAACGAGATCAGCGCGGCCAGCACCGCGCTGTAGGCCACGAGGAACAGCGTCGGCGCGATGTGCTGCGCGATCACGGTCGTGGCCGGCTCGTCGTAGAAGAACGAGAAGCCCAGGTTGCCGTGGAACAGGCGCCCCATGAACAGGCCGTACTGCGTCCAGATGGGCCGGTTCAGCCCGAGGAAGCTGTCGATGGCGACGGCCCGCGAGTGGGTGTAGCTGCTGCCCAGGATGGCCAGCGCGGGATCGCCCGGGATGAGCCGGAGCAGGAAGAACGACACCAGCGTGATCCCGAACAGCACGATGACCAGGTGGAGGAGACGCCGGGGCAGCGACCCGAAGCGGCTCATGATGGCCGCCCTACGGTGAGGTGACCGTGAGCGTTTCCAGCGACAGGTCGTAGTTCCCGAGCGGTGTCACGTGGAATCCGTGCACCCAGTCCCCGACGCCGTACCGGTACGGGCTGTAGTCGGTGACGACGAACGGCGACTGCTGGTACACGATCTGCTGGATCTGGTCGTACATCTGCTGCCGGGCGCTGTCGTTGAGCTCGCCGCGCGCGGAGGTGACCAGGCTGCTGGCCTGGTTGTCGCACCAGTAGCTGTTGAACGCCTCCGCGCCGCCCTGGCAGTCGGCGCCGAACGTCGCGACCTCGTCGGGATCGATGATGTCGTTCGTCCAGTACCGCTCGCCCATCTCCGAGTGGCCGTTGTCCTCCTTGTTGTAGGCGGTCAGCAGCTCGTAGGCCTGGATGCTGACGTTGATGCCGACGGACGCGAGTTCCGACTTGACCACGATGGCCTCGGCCTGCCCGGCGACGTCGCCGCTGACCGTGATCAGGAACGTGTTGAAGCCGTGCGGATAACCGGCCTGCGCCAGCAACTGCCTGGCCTTGGCCGGGTCGTACGGGTACGGCGTGATCGAGGAGTCGAAGAACTTCATCTTGTACGGCATGAACGAGGCGCCCGGGGTCGCGTGTCCCTGGTAGGCGAGGCCGATGATCGCGTTCCGGTTGATCGCGTAGTTCAGCGCTTCCCGCACCAGCGGATTCTTGAACGGAGCGAAGTGCTCGTCGAGTTGGATGAAGTCCACCCGGGTCGACGGGTAAAGCTGCACGCTCAGCCCGGGCGTCTTGTCGATCTGGCTGACCAGGTTTCCCGGCGGGTTCTCGATGACGTCGGCCTTCTTGCTTTCCAGCATCAGCACCCGGGTGTTGTCGTCGGGCACGATGAGGACCCGGACCTTGCTGATCTTCGGCTTGGTCCCGTAGAAGTACGGGTTGCGGGCCAGGTCCACCTCGCTGTCGGGGTTGAACGAGGTGACCATGAACGGCCCGCTGCCCACCGGGTGCTGGAAGAACGAGGTGCCCTGCGCCTTGACCAGGCTGGCCGGCAGCACCGAGTACGCGTACATGGCGAGGTCGGCGAGCAGCGGGGCGTGCGGCTGCGACAGCGTGATCACGACCGTGTGCGGGTCGGGCGCGGTGACGGTCTTCACCGCGGTCAGCAGGAACCCCCACCCGCCCGTGAACGCGCGGGACCGCTGGATCGAGAACACGACGTCGCTCGCGGTCACCGGGCTGCCGTTGGAGAACTTGGCGTCCGGGCGGAGGTGGAAGGTGTAGGTCAGGCCGTTCGCCGAGGTGTCCCACGACGAGGCCAGGTCGGGGAGCAGGCCGGTCCCGGTCGAGTTGGGCTGGAGCAGCCGGCTGTACAGGTTCTGGTCCAGCCAGATGGACTCGTTCACCGAGTTCGCCTCGGGATCCAGCGTGTCCACCTTGACCGCGTTGGCGATGGTCATCGTGCTGACCGTCGGCCCCGTGCCGGTGCCGGTGCCGGTGCCGGTGCCGCTGGGGGTGGCCGCGCCGCCGCAGCCCGCGGCCACCGCGCCGAGGGCGAGCGCGGTCAGGCCCGCGCCGAGTATCCGTGACCGGGTGGCTCTGAACATCTCGCGGCCCTTTTCGTCGATTGTCGACAACTTGGCCTTACTGTAGAAACGCCCGGTCGGCCCGTCAATACTCAGCCGCCGGCCGTTACCGCCTCTTTACAGGCAGGTCTGGGGTATATGAGCCGGACCGGCGCCGCGGCCGGGCTCCGGGCTTGACGCAAGTCGATCTGACCAGGAACAATGGTTGATTGTCGACAATCATCTGAATCGGCCCCAGCGGCCCGGCGAACGGGGATGGATGACGTCCGAACGGGCAGGCGGCGCGGGCAGGCTGCGCGTCCTGGTGGCCACGCCGCTGGAGCCGGAGCATGCCGCGCGGATCGAGGCCGCCGATCCCCGGGTGTCGGTGCTGTACGAACCGGACCTGCTGCCCGTGCCCCGCTATCCCGCTGATCACACCGGGGTCCCGCGGGCGCTGTCCGCGGCCCAGCTTGACCGCTGGTCGTCACTGCGCAGCCAGGCGGATGTCAGCTTCGACTTCGACTGGCAGGCACCGGCCGAGATGGCCCGCAACTGCCCGCGGCTGCGCTGGGTGCAGGGCACGAGCGCGGGTATCGGCGGGTTCCTGGACCGGACCGGGCTCGCGCGCACGTCGCTGGTCTTCACCACGGCCGCGGGCGTGCACGGCACGCCGCTGGCCGAGTTCGCGCTGCTCGGGCTGCTGTACTTCGCCAAGGGCCTGCCGGAGCTGGGCCGCTGGCAGGAGCAGCGGCGCTGGCAGCGGCACGCCGGCCGCCAGGTCGCGGGCAGCCGGGCGCTCCTGGTCGGGCTGGGTGGTGTCGGCCGGGCGGTGGCCAGGCTGCTGGCGGCGGCCGGCGTCGAGGTCGTCGGGGCGGCGCGCACGGCGCGCGCCCGTGACGCGCCGGGCGTGACCTCGTTCGTCTCGGCGGGCCAGATCCCCGGGACGCTGCCCGACGTCGACGCGCTGATCCTCGCCTGCCCGCTGACCGACCAGACCTACCACCTGATCGGGGAGCGCGAGCTGGCGCTGATGCGGCCCGGCGCCGTCGTGGTGAACATCAGCCGAGGCCAGGTGATCGACGAGGACGCGCTGATCGGCGCGCTGAGCCGCGGCCACCTGGGCGGCGCGTTCCTGGACGTCTTCGCGGCCGAGCCGCTGCCCGCCTCATCGCCGCTGTGGCAGATGGAGAACGTGATCATCTCGCCGCACTCGGCCGCCACGGTCCCGGCCGAGAACGCCCTGATCACCGAGTTGTTCACCGACAACCTGCGGCGCTGGCTGGACGGCCGGCCGCTGCGCAACGTCTACGACCGGGCGGCCGGCTACTGAGCGGCGAAGCTGTGCCGGCCGCGACGGCCGGCCGGAGGCTGGCCCGAGCGAACGGCACGCGGGGGGTCCGGGGGGTGGTTGTCCCCCCGGGGCAAACACAGGTTGTCCCCCCGGGGCAAACACAGAAGGAGAGATCATGACGGGAGACAGGATCCGGGTCGCGGTGGTCGGCACCGGGCGCTGGGCGCAGGTGGCGCACATCCCCGGCTGGCAGCGGGATCCGCGGGCCGAGGTGGTCGCCCTGGCCGACGTGGACGAGGCCGCGCTGGCCGCGGCGGCCAGCCGGTTCTCGGTGTCCCGCACCGCTGCGGACTACCGCGAACTGCTCGACGACCCGGATATCGACGTCGTGGACGTGGTGACCGGCAACCGGCCGCACTTCCAGATCTCCTGGGACGCGCTGTCGGCCGGGAAGCACGTGCTCTGCGAGAAGCCCGTGCACACCGACTACCGCAAGACCCGGGAGGCCGCGGACCTGGCGGCGGCCCGGGGACTGCGCACCAAGCTCGGCTTCACGTTCCGGCACGCGCCGGCCGCCCGGTACGCCAAGGACCTGATCGACTCGGGCTTCGTCGGCGAGCCGTACATCTTCAACGGCTTCGAGCAGAACAGTCAGTGGATCGACCCGGCCACGCCGCTGCGCCAGTTCGACCCCGGTGACGATCCCGGCCAGGTCGCCGTGTCCTCGATCGAGGGGTACGGCGCGCCGATCATCGACATCATGCACTGGTGGCTCGACGCGCCGCTGACCGCGGTGGTGGGAGCCATGCGCAACTTCGTCCCGGAGCGCGTGATCCGCGACACCGGGAAGATGACCCGGGCCAACATCGACGACGGCGACATGTGGATCGCCGAGTTCGCCAGCGGGGCGCTGGCCTCCGTCCAGTCCTCGTACGTGACCGTCGGCAACTACCCGGGCATCGAGGCGCGCCTGTACGGCTCCGAGGGAGCGGTGATCGTGCGGCTGGTGGACGAGTTCGGCATCTGCCAGACGATCAAGACCGCGCGCAAGGACGCGGTCGAGTTCGTCGAGGAGCCGATCCCGGATCGGTACTTCCCGCCGGGCGGCCACTCCGGCGAGCCGTGGGACTACCTGTTCTACTCCAACCTGGTCAGCGACTTCGCCAGCGAGATTCTCGACGGCAGCCGGGCCGGCCAGGGCGACTTCGCCCAGGGCGCGCTCGTCCAGGAGACCATCAACGCGTTCGAGGCGTCGTTCTGCCGCCGGGCCTGGGTCAGCTTCCCGCTCGGCGCCGCCGTCACGGCGCCGGTCCGGTGAAGGTCACCACCAACGCCGGTCACCTGGTCCGCCAGGTGCTCGCCGGGGAGGTCTGGCCTGCCCTCGCCGACCGGCACGCCTACCGGGTGGGACCCGACGGGCAGCCGTTCCTGCTGCCGGGCATGGGCGGGGTCACGCTGGACGTGCACTGCGGGGACCCGGCCGCCGGCTACGCCTCCGACCACCTGGAGCCCGGCGCGTCGATCCGGCACCGCGACCCCGGCGCGAACATGGCGCTGCAGTTCCTCACCTGCGTGGGCAATCAGGTCCGGGTGGCCTCCGGCCCGGCCGCCGGGGCGGTCGGCCACGTCATCGGCCAGCACGCCTACGTGCTCGCCGACTTCCCCGGGCAGGCCGCGGCGGATCTGGCCGCCGGCGACGCGGTGACCGTTCTGGCCACCGGGCAGGGGCTGGCGCTGCCCGAGCACCGGTCGATCACGGTCAAGAACTGCGATCCTGACCTGCTGGCCCGGATGCCGGGCGGAACCAGGCCGGACGGCCGCCTCGAGGTGCACGTGGCCGCCCGGGTCCCGGCCGAGGCGATCGGGGCCGGGGCCGGGATGGTCTCGGAGTACGCCAACACCGACCTGATGGGGGCCTACCAGGGCCTGGGCGAGGACCTGTCGCTCGGCCTCGAGGGGCTGCGGATCGGCGACGTCGTGGCCCTGGCCGACGCGGACCACCGGTTCGGCCGCGGGTACCGCTCCGGTTACCTGACCGTCGGGGTCATCTCCACCGGCCAGTGCCTGCTGTTCGGGCACGGGCCGGGCCCCAGCACGCTGCTGAGCGGGCCCGCCGAGGCCTTCTGGCTGGTCGACGACCCGGACGCCAACCTGGCCCGCTGGCTCCACCCGCAGGCCGACGCGCGGTGGGCCGTTCCCTCCCCCCGGAGGTCGCGGTGACCGGGCAGCCCGCGCCCCGGCTGGTGGCCGTGAACCTGCTCGGCGTGGTCGAGCACCCGGGCCTCGGTGATACCCCGTACCGGGTGGACCGGGACGGCCGGCCGTACGTGCCGGCCGGGGACGGCGGGATCGTGCTGGACCTGCGACTCGGCGACTCGGTGTTCAGCAGGCTCGGCGACCACGCCGCGCCCGGCGCGTGCCTCGTGCACCCGGACCCGGCCAGCCGGCACGCGCTGGCCAGCTACGCCTGCGTCGGCAACCAGGTTCGGGTCAGGACCGGCCAGGCGGCGGGCGCGCGCGGCGCGGTCCTCGGCCAGCGCGGCGAGGGGGAGCGGGTCATCGTCGGCCTGGCGCAGACCGACCTGGCCCGGCTGCGGCCAGGCGACGAGATGGCCGTGCGCGCCTGCGGCCAGGGCTTGCGGATACCCGGACTGGCCCCGGGCGTTGCGTTCATGAATCTGGATCCCGGGGTGCTGGACCTGCTGCCGATCCAACTGCCCCCGGCCGAAGCGGACGGGGCCGGCGCGGCGGTGACCGTCGGCGTGCGCATGATCGTGCCGAGCCGGCTGGCCGGCCACGGCATCGGCCGGCCGGCGGTCGCCTGGGACCTCGACCTGCAGCTTCCGCCGCCCGACGCCCCGGCGCCGGCCAACCTGGTGCTGGGCGACCTGGTGGCGGTCACCGACATCGACGCCCGGTACAACATGGGATATCGCCGGGGCTGGGTGACGGTCGGCATCGTGGGGCACGGGGCCAGCCCGCTGCCCGGGCACGGGCCCGGCATCACGCCGATCCTGACCGGCCCGGCCCGCAGCGTGCACGCGCAGCCGGATGCGGACCGTCACGTCGGCTTGACCGCGGCGATGCTGAAGCTACAGTGACGGACGACAGGTAGGGGAGGATGGGATCCACACTCGAGCACGTCTCGCTCCCGGAAGCGGTGGGCCGGGCGCTGCGCCACCGCATCCTGAATAATGAGCTGCCCGCGGAAACCCGCCTGGTCGAGGCGAACCTGGCCGCCGAATTCGGGGTCAGCCGGGGGACCATCCGGGACGCCATGCGCGGCCTGCAGGCCGAGGGCCTGATCGCGATCGTCCCGCGCCGGTACAGCGTGGTGACGCGGATGTCGCCCGAGGACGCCGAGGACGTGTGTTTCGCCAGGTACGTGCTGGAAGACGCGAGCTTCGGGCGCGGGTTCGGGCCGAACCGGAAAGAGCTGGCCAGGAACCTGCGGCTGGCGCTCGAGCACATGTCCGTCGCCGCTCGGACCGACGACATGGATGCGCTGGTCGCGAGCGACACCCGGTTCCACGAGTTGCTGGTCGACGTCTCCGGGCGGCGCAGGCTCAAAGACCTGTGGAGCATGCTCAACAGCCAGATGGGCGCGCTGATGCGAGCGGAGATCGACCGTCAGGGAATCGGCCTGCTGGAAGCGGTCGAGCGTCACCGCGGCCTGCTCGAGGCCGTCAGCGACGGCGACTTCACCCGGTTCCGTCAGGAGCTGCGGGACCATTACCTGGCGGGTTTCCCGAGCCGTGATGGCGCTCCGCCATCACGTCAGGATCGTGCAGGTGACACGTGACCGAACGGCCGCCGGGCAGCTGAATCAGGGCAGGCTCGCGCACCCGGCACACCGGCATCGCCATCGGGCAGCGCGGGTGGAAATGACAACCGGACGGCCGCTCGATGGCGTTCGGGATGTCGCCGGTCAGCGCCGGCTTGATCGTCTTACGCTGGGTGGTCAGCCGCGGCGCGGCCCGGACCAGCGCCTGGGTGTACGGGTGCAGCGGCTCGGTGAAGATGGCCGCCGTCGGCGCCTGCTCGACGACCCGGCCCAGGTAGAGCACGGCCGTGCGCTGGCTGATGTGCCGGGCGACGTCCAGGTCGTGCGTGACGAACAGGTAGGTCAGGCCGCGCTCGTCCTGGAGCCGGATCATCAGGTTCAGCACCTGAGCCTGGATCGAGACGTCAAGGGCGGACAGCGGCTCGTCGGCGATCACGACCTCCGGCTGGACCGCCAGCGCGCGGGCGATCCCCGCGCGCTGCCGCTCGCCGCCGCTGAACGCGTGCGGGCGCCGGGCGGCCTGGGCGGTGGACAGCCCGACCGTGGTCAACAGCTCGGCCACCCGGTCCGCGCGTTCCTTGCGGTCCACCACGTGGTGCACCTTGAGCACCTCGGTCAGCGACTGGCCTATGGTCATCGTCGGGTTCAGCGACGAGTACGGGTCCTGGAACACGCCCTGGACCTGACGTCGCACCGCGCGCGCGGTCGGGCTGCGGCGATCGAGGATGCTCTGGCCGTGGTAGCGGATGTCGCCGCTGGTCGGCCGGTACAGGCCGAGCAGGAGCCGGCCGAACGTGGTCTTGCCCGAGCCGGTCTCGCCGACCAGGGCCAGGGTCTCGCCGCGCCGGATCGTCAGCGACACGCCGTCGATGGCCTTGAGCGTCGGCCTGGCCCGGCCCACGGCGTCGCGGCCGGCCGAGAAGTGCTTGGCGACCTCGATGGTCTCGATGATCGGCACCTCGGTGTCCGCGTTCGCGTCCGCGTCTGACGCCGGGGCCTGGCTAGCCGCGGTCACGGCTCTGCCCGACGTGGGCCTGCATCGAGAACCGGCCGGCGTTGGAGCCGCCGTCCACCTCCAGGACCGTGCCCGTGATGTGGCCGGCCTCGCGGGACGCCAGGAACAGCACCGCGCTGGCGATGTCCCGCGGATGCCCGGCCTGGCCGAGCGGGATCGAGCGGACCAGCGCCGCGCGCAGTTCGTCGGGCGCGCGGTCGGGATGGGCGTCGCTCCACCCGCGCACGTCGATGTAGCCCGGGGCGACCACGTTCACCCGGATCCCGTGCGGCCCGAGTTCCATGGCGAAGACCTTGCTCATGGTCTCGACCGCCGCCTTCGACGCGCTGTACGCCGCTCCCGCCGGCCGGGGGTTCCTGGCCGACCCGGTCGAGATGCTGACCACGGCGGCATCTCGGGCGCCGCGCCCCACGCAGTGCCGCGCGAACGCCTGCGTCATCATGAAGGTGCCGGTGACGTTCACGCCGAAGACCCGGTCCCAGGCGTCGGCCGGCATGTCGAGCAGGGTACCGTCGGGATAGGAGGCCGCGTCGTTGACCAGGATGTCCGCCTGGCCCCAGCGGCCGGCCGCGGCCGCGATCACCTCGTCGGCCAGCCCCCGCCGGCCGATGTCCCCGGTGACCGTGGTCACGCGCGGGTTCTGGGCGAAGTACCCGGAGTCCGCGAGATCGCAGACCACGACCCGGGCGCCCTCGTCCGCGAAGCGCTGGGTGATGGCGCGGCCGATCCCGTTGGAGCCGCCGGTGACCACGGCGACCATGCCGTCGAAGCGTGCGTGCGGTGCTGTGCCGTCGGGGCGTGCGTGCGGTGCTGTGCCGTCGGGGCGTGCGTGCGGTGCGGTGCCGTCGGGGCGTGCCTCCGGCGGGACGCCGTCGGAGCGTGCCTCCGGCACGGGACCTCCCGGTCAGTCGCCGCTGCTCTCTCAGTCCTATTGTCGATTGTCGACTAAAATTACTATAAGCGCCAGGGAGGCGGGCTGGCCAGGGCCGGCCGGGCCGGAGCTGGCGGGGCGGAGTCGCTGATGGACCTGCACACCGGAGTCGGCGTGGCGCTGGTGACCCTCCTGGACGACGCGGGCGGCCTGGACCCGGCGGCCACCGGCTCGCTCGCGGCCGATCTCGTCGACCGGGGGATGCGAGCGGTGCTGGCCTGCGGCACGACCGGCGAGCCGGCCACCCTGACCGACGCCGAACGCCTCGAGGTCATCCGCGCGGTGCGCGAGGCCGTGCCGCCGCACGTCCCGGTGCTGGCCGGCACCGGCGCCGCCAGCCCCGCCCGCGCGGCGGAACTGACGGCCGCCGCGGCCGGGGCGGGCGCGGACGCGGTGCTGGCCTGGCCGCCGCCCGGCTGCGACGACCTGGCCGGCTACTACGCGCAGGTGGGCCGGGCCGCGGGCGGCCTGCCGGTGCTCGCCTACCACATCCCGTGGATCTCGTCGCCGGGCATCCCGGTCTCTGTCCTGGCCGACCTGCCCGTGGCCGGGGTGAAGGACTCCTCGGGCGATCCGGACCGGCTGCTGGCCGAGATCGCTCACTATCCCGGCCGGACCTACGTCGGGTCGTCGGCGCTGCTAGCCCTGGCCGGACCGCTGGGCGGCACCGGCGCGATCCTGGCCATCGCCAACGTCGAGCCCGAACTGTCCTGCGCGGCGTTCGCCGGGGACGCCGCGGCCCAGCGCCAGCTCATCGACGTCCATCTCGCGGTGCGCGAGGGCGGGGTGCCGGCCCTCAAGCAGATCCTGGCCGGGCAGCGCGGCACCGTCGCGCTGAGCCGCACGTGACGCGCTGCGCCCCTCGCGGGCGGCGGGCCGTCCAGGTGCTGCCCGACGAGGGGCTCGTCGAGACCATCCCCCAGCGCGGGTACCTACGCCGGGTCCATGGGTGCCCGTCCGGGAAACCCGGTTGCCGCCCTGGCGCGGGTGGGACAGGCTGTCGGGGTGGTGCCGACGGTCGAGGTGTTGCTGGAGCGCGTCGGGCTCGGTGCGGGCGAAGTCACCGCCGGCGATCTGCCGCACAATCCGTGGCTGAGTTCCGGGGTCTGGCGGGTCCGCACCGGCGCGGGCCAGCCGGCGGTGCTGAAGTACACGACGTCTGACCGGAGCAAGGGCGCCACGCCGTGGGACGCGCACTGGACGGCCCGGGATCACGACCCGCACCGGTGGACGTACTGGTGCCGGGAACCGCTGGCCTACCAGCACCATCTCGCCGACGCCTACGCCGGCAGCGGCATCGTGGCGCCGGCCTGCCTGGGGGTCCGTATCGATGACCGGGAGGCGCTGCTGCTGCTGGAATGGGCCGGCGGCGAGCCCGGTGAGTCCTGGCCCGTCACGTCCTACGGCCCGGCTGCGCAGGCACTCGGCCGCGCCCAGGCTCCGTTTCTCTGCGGCCGGCCGCTTCCGCCGGTCTCGTGGCTGAGCCGGGGCTTCCTGCGCGAATACAGCTCGGAGAAGCCGGCGGAGTGGGATCTGCTCGACGATGACGACGCGTGGCAGCACCCGGTCGTGCGCGAGACTTTCCCGGCCGGACTGCGGGACGGCGTCGGGTTCGTCCATGCCCACCGGGAGCGGCTGTACCGCATCAGCGAGTCCTTGCCGCGCACGCTGTGCCACCTCGACTTCTGGCCCAAGAACCTCATCCGCCAGCCCGGGGGGCAGATCGCCCTCATCGACTGGAGCTTCGCCGGCCTCGGGGCCTTGGGTGAGGACGCCGGGAACCTCGTACCCGATGCCGCCTTCGATCATTTCATCGCGGCCGGGGACCTGCCTCGCCTCGAGCAGGTCGTGTTCGAGGGCTACCTGCGCGGCCTGCGCGCAGCCGGCTGGGACGACGACCCGCGGCTGGTTCAGCTTGGCATGTGGTCCGCGGCGGTGAAGTACGACTGGATGGCCGCGCTCATCCTGGCGGAGGTCCGGCACGCCCGGCAGTACCGCTACGGCGGAGGCGGCGAGATCGATCCGGCCTTCAAGTTCCGGGAGCGCAGCCGCGTTCTGGAGTTCAACGCCCGCTGGGCCCGGCAGGCACTCGAACTCGCCGAGCGGCTTGGTCTCTAGCACGACGCCAACCCCGGGCGCCGTTCGGGCTTTAGATCCGCTGGCGGGCACAATGCCGGACTTTTGGTATCGCGATCGGCTACCGACCTTTCGCCGTTCTTTCTGCGGATGCCGGGGCCGAGCCCGATGTTTCATGGCGAGCCATTCTTGGGAATCAGCTAGCAGCTAGATTCACGGGGGGCGTGCTGGCTGCTTAGCCCAGTTTTGGCCAGGAAGAGCAGTTTGCCTTCTGCCATTTGAATATTGTCCACGATGGGCAGCCACCCGGGTTCGCTAGGCTTCCGGTCGGCTGCGGGTACGCACAACAACGGGGAAATAATGTCCAGAACAAGAACGCTCGTCGCCCTTCGGGACGACGCCGGCAATGGCGGGCACGACGTTCCGCCGGCCGGGAGGCTGGCGGGGGGACAAGCGCGGCGGCACGAAGGGCATACGAGGCGCCAGGATGGGCGCGGGGCCGGGCCCCGGGTCAAGGTTGTCATGCTGGCCGCGGGGACCGGCGCGGTCCTGGCGGCCGGCACGCTGTTCGCGGTGAGCCACGCCGCGGCATCCCACCGCAAGACCGTCCCGGCGTCGGCGGGTGCAGCCCAGGCCGCCGGACGCGGGCGCCCGGCGGCAGCCGGCACCGGCTTCGGCACCGGCGGCGCTGCGGGTGCTGTCGGTTTCCCCCGGTAACAGCGCCGATCCGGTGACCGCCACCGACCCGGTGCGGGTGGTCTTCTCCGCGGCGCTGGCGCCCACGTCTCCGCGGCCGAGATTCAGGCCCGCGGTCGCCGGCACGTGGCGCGCCGACGGCGACGACGCCATGGTGTTCACCCCGGCGGTCCCGTTCGCGCCTGCCACCGAGGTGACGCTGCGGATTCCGGCCGGTTCCTCCGGCGTGCGCTCGGCCACGGGCGCCGTGCTCGCCACGCCGGCCACCGTGGTGTTCCAGGCCGGAGGCTGGTCCATGCTGCGCCTGGAACGGCTGCTCGCCCAACTCGGCTATCTCCCGCTGAACTGGGCCCCGCTGAACGGCCCCGGATCCGGCGGCCGGGCGGGCAGCGGCCCCGTGGCCGTCAGCTACACCGAACCGCGCAGTGCCGCCGGCACGGGCCTGAACGGAGTATTCAGCTGGAAGGGCGGGTATCCCGCCGCGCTTACCAGCCAGTGGCAGCCCAGCCGGCCCGGCGTCATCCTCACCGGGGCACTCATGGCCTTCGAGGCCGATCATGGGCTGCCGATGACCGGCACCGCTACCAGCAGCCTGTGGCAGGCGCTGCTCAACGCCGTGGCCCAAGGTGAGTACAACCCGCAGGGGTACACCTACGCCCTGGTGAGCAAGACCCTGCCGGAGACGATCACCGTCTGGCACAACGGCCGCGTCGTCGTCCATGGGCTAGCCAATACCGGCGCTCCTGCGACGCCCACCGCGGACGGCACCTTCCCGGTGTACTTGCGGCGGAGTTTCCAGGTCATGCGCGGGCTCATGCCGAACGGGGCGCCCTACGCCGACCCGGCCCACTTCGTGTCGTTCTTCAAGGGCAATTATGCGGTGCACAGCATGAACCGTCGCTCCTTCGGTTCCCCGCAAAGCCTGGGCTGCGTCGAGTTGCCGCTCAGCGAGGCCCGGAAGGTGTGGCCCTACCTCACCTACGGGGCCCTGGTCACCGTCGCCGGCTGACCGGCCAGACTGGGCCGCATGACCGAAACCCCCGTTCCCACCGCGGACCTGGTCGACAGGTACGGCTCGGAGCTGTGCGTGTGTGATGTTCAGTTCCGCCAGTTCGGCGGGCGCCGCGGCTTCGCTGGCCCGGTCCGCACCGTTTCCTGCCATGAGGACAACGGCCTGCTGCGGGAGCTCGTGCGTACCCCGGGCTCGGGGAGCGTCCTGGTCGTCGACGGTGCCGG
The DNA here is from genome assembly GCA_963842355.1 of uncultured Actinomycetota bacterium. GTDB lineage: Bacteria > Actinomycetota > Actinomycetes > Streptosporangiales > Streptosporangiaceae > JASHPR01. The sequence continues at coordinate 440,262 of CAWJGC010000004.1, forward strand.
GTCCCTGCGCACGGCACTGGTCGGCGACCGGATCGCAGGCGCGGCGCTGGCCAACGGCTGGGCCGGCCTGGCCGTGTACGGCGCGGTCCGCGACAGCGCCGCCCTGTCCGCGCTCGACCTCGGCATCAAGGCGCTCGGCACGAATCCGCGCACGAGCGCCAAGGCCGGCGCCGGCGCCGTCGATGTCCCGGTCACTTTCGGCGGCGTCACGTTCCATCCCGGCGATATCCTGCACGCCGACGACGACGGGATCGTGTTGCTGCCCCGGCCGGCGACGGCCGGCCAGGTCGGCGACGGCTAATTCGCTGGAGTCGGCCGGGATCGACTGACACCGGCGAAGACATTCGACTGATGCCCCCGTCCGCTAACTGCTGGGCCGCGGGGTGGTGCAGTTGATGTCCGGGTTCACGCCCGCGTAGTTGAGTGGACCGGCGAGGATCGTCACCGCGATAGTGCCGGCCCGGCTGCAGCTTCCGATGGGCCCTTTGTAATCGCCGCGCTGCCCGGCCGCGACGCCGCCGATGACCAGCCAGATAAAAAGAAGCACCGATCCGATGCGCATTTGGACCTCCGTCAGCATCGTCTGTTCAAGATGTGAAGAGACGGCCAGTCGCGATTGCCTAGCCCTTATCTCGGTCCGGCACCTGGGATGAAGCATACCCAGGACCGGCGGAGCCGGGTCCGGTATGCGCCGCGCCTATGCTTTTTCCAGAAATCTGGAAGTTGGCGTGACCAGCGACGATTCGATTGTGAGCTAGGCTCAGCCGGTACAAGCGTTACGGAACGAAAAGAAGCGGCGTAAGGCCGATTCGCCGACCCCGGCTCGGCGCGCGGCCGGAAGCCGGAAGCCGGGCGCCGGGCCCGCCGTTTACTTCAGGGCAGGGTGGATGCCAGGAACGGGAACGGGAACGGGAACGGGCGGGGCGCCGGGCCCGGCCGTCGGCCTGCTGCGTGGCCAGGCCGCGAGCCCGCCGCATGGCCTGGCCGCGGTCCTCAGCGGCCTCGGGCAGCGCGCCGACGTCGTGTGGCACCACGCGTTCACGGCTCAGCCGCTGCCGCCGCGGTGGCTGGTGGTCGGCAGCGGTGTGCTCGCGCTCGCGGTCGTCGCCTCCTCGCGGGCCTGGCCGGTGGCGCGGACCGTGGTGACGATCGTGCACGAGGCGGGTCACGCGCTGATGGCGCTGGCCACCGGCCGGCGCCTGTCCGGGATCCGGCTGTATCGCAATACCGCGGGCGAGACCGTCTCGGCGGGGCGGGCGGGCGGCCCGGGCATCGTGCTGACCGCCGCGGCCGGCTACCCGGCGCCGTCGCTGCTGGGCGCGGGTGCGGCGGTGCTGCTGGCGATCGGGCACCTGACCGGGATGCTGCTGCTGAGCCTGGTGCTGCTGGCCGCCGTCGCGGTCGCGGTCCGCAACGCCTACGGCCTGCTGGCCGTGCTGGTCACCGCGGGCGCCGTCGCCGCGGTCTGCCTCTTCGCCTCGGCCCGGGTCCAGGCCGGGTTCGGCTACACGATGACCTGGCTTCTGCTGCTGGGCGCGGTGCGGCCGGTAGCCGAACTGGCGCACGAGCGGCGCCGGGGCCGGGGTCGGCGCTCGGACGCCGATCAGCTAGCCCGCCTGACACCGGTGCCTGCCGGAGCCTGGGTCGCGGTCTTCGGCCTGCTCGCCGTGGCCGCGCTCGCGGTCAGCGCCCGCTGGCTGGTCCGATGACGCCGAGGCGACGTGGTGGACGGGAGTCAGTCGCGAACGCCGGCCGCCGGCCTGCTCGCCGCCCGCAGATAACTCCGTCTGACCCCGGCCGGTGCCGTCGGCCAGCAGCGTAGCCAGGCCGAAGGCCAGCAGGCACAGCCCGGCCCCGGGGCCGGTGATCGTCGACGGCGCCACCGTCGTGGCCAGGCCGGCCGCCAGCGCTGCCGCGGCCACCGCGACGAGCAGCACCCCGAGGGGCCGCAGCGACGGATTCCGCAGGGCCCAGGCGAGCGGGAAGAAGTGCACCCCGACGCCGAAGCAGATCCACGCCGCAACCCATGGGTACCGCCCGGCCGCCCCCAGGACCGCCGCGCCGACGCCCAGCAGCCCGAACTCGGCGCCCACGATTACGCCGTACCGCCGGCGGACAACCGGATCGGTCATGGCCGGCAGCTGGCCGCCCGCCCGCGCGGCCATCACGACCCCGGCCGCAGCGAGCGGCACGGCCAGCGCGCTGCCGACGGCCAGGGGAACCACCAGCCAGGATGGCGCGGCCGCCTGGCCCCACCCGAACCATACGAACGCGAAAAAGCCGTCTACGGCCACGGTAACGCCGCGGCTGCGCCCCGTCGGGAAGAAACCCGCCGTGCGCTCCACCACGCCATTCTCACATCCGCCTGCCGTCGTCAGAGGGGCGACGCCGCGCTCCGCGAGGCGGCGGAACGTCATGGGGTCACCCTGACCGGGCCCCCGCACGGGCTCGACGACTGACCCGCGGCCGGTATCCCGGTCGTGGCGCTGGAGGTAAATTGGTGGGCGCTGCCGAATTCGGCTGATCCCGCGACCGAGGGGTCGACGTGACCGACGTGCTGCTGCAGGAAGACACCGACGGCGTCCGGCTGCTGACGCTGAACCGGCCCGAGGCGCGGAATGCGCTGAACGGCGAGCTCGTGGCCGGGCTGCGGGCGGCCCTGCTGTCCGCCGATGCGGATGACGAGGTACGGGTGGTCGTGCTGACCGGGGCGGATCCGGCGTTCTGCGCGGGCGTCGATCTCAAGGAGGCGGCACGCGACGGCGAAGCCTACTTCCGCCGCCTCGCCACGGCCGACGGCATTGCCCAGGTCAGCCTGCTGTCGAAGCCGGTCATCGGCGCGATCAACGGCGCGGCGTTCACGGGCGGACTCGAGGTGGCGCTGGGCTGCGACTTCCTGATCGCATCGGACCGGGCGGTCTTCGCTGACACGCACGCCCGGGTCGGCATCCTGCCGCGCGGCGGCATGACCGCGAGGCTCCCGCTGGCCGTCGGCGGCGCCCGGGCGCTGCGCATGTCCATGACGGGCCAGGTGATCGACGCGGTGACGGCCGAGCGGTTCGGGCTCGTGACCGAGGTCGTCCCGCACGACCGGCTGATCCCGCCGGTCATGGACTGCGCGCGGGCCATCGCCGAGGTGCCACCGGAGGTCATCCGGGCCCTGAAGCAGATGTACGTCGGGGCAGCCCAGACCACGGTGGGACCCGCGCTGGCGCACGAGCGGGAGATCGCGGCCCAGTACGTTCCCGACTGGTCCGGTCTCGAGCAGCGCCGGATCGAGGTCATGGCGCGCAACCGCGAGCAGATCGCGGCGCAGGACCATTCTTCCTGACGGGTCCATCCCCTCGGGCGGTAGAGCGCCAGCGGGGGCAGCTACGCGGCAGGCCGGGCGCGCAGGCTCGGCAGAGGAGGGCGGCAATGCCAGGAAAGGTCGGGGTCTTCGCCACGCTGCGGGCGGTCGAGGGCAAGGGCCGGGACGTCGAAGCGGCCGCGGTCGGCGCGCTGGCCGCTATCGCCGACGAGGGCGGCACCCAGCTCTACCTGATTCACCGTTCGGACCGCGAGCCGGACGTCGTCCGGTTCTACGAGCTGTACCGGGACGCCGACGCGCTCTCGGCGCACCAGTCGGGGGAGCCGCTGAAGATCCTGGGCGGCGCGCTGAGGGGCCTCCTGGCCGGGCCGCCCGAGGTGATCGTCTCGGCCCTGGTCGCGGGCCAGGGCCTGGAGCCATGATCTCCATGGCCACGCCCTGCCGCGCCCGATGCGGCCCGCCGGTTCCGGACGGGCCGAACGGGCCGGCTTAGGGCTCGCAGCGGGATAACCCGCTGCCTTGCCTCCGGGCGGTCGGCCTCATGGTACGCGGGGCCCGCGGGGCGCGCGGCGGGGCCCGCGGGGGGCGCGGCGGAGACCGCCCCGGGCCTGGCCGGCGCGGCGCATGTGATCTGACACGGAAATAGGCCCCACTGGTGCTCCTGTGGCCACAGTTACGCATGGGCCTATTTTCGTGTCCCACGGGAGCGCCGCGAAGCGGCGCATGTTTTCTAGGACCCGAAACCATGTCTTGGGGTCGTCGCGGAATAACCCGCCGCTCTGCCTCCCGGTGGTCAGCCTCGTGGTAAGCGGGCTGCGAATCGGGGCGCGGCGGAGACCGCCCGGCGCCCTGGCCGGGCGGTGCCCATGATCCATGCCCTGAATTCCGGCATTTCCGGCGTTTTGGGTCCTCCGGTCAGGTGAGCCGGTTCCCGGAGCCGGCGAACCCGGCGATGAATGTGCGTCTGCTGTACACGGGTGTACACCAAAGGCGCATTCACGGGGCGGGGATGCCGGGACGGCGGCCGGGGATGACGGGTCGGCGGGCCTGCGGCCGGGACGAAGACTGCGAAACAGGGGCAAATGGTTGGACGGTGGCGGGCTGTCCGGCCTGGCGCCAGCCCCCCGCCAGCCGCGTTGTCCGCTGACCGGCGCCTGGGTCAGGGAGCCGGGCGTCGAATCCATGATCAAACCAGCATGTTGATCCTCTGCGCGCCCATTTCGTGCTTTTTGTCCTAGATCACGAAGTCGGGCCGAGCCCTTAGCGTTCAGGAACGGGAATTTCGGGCGGGGCGCATCACGGCCGTCTGGCTGGCGGTAGCCAGAAGCTGGCCGTCGGCGCTCCACAGGAGGGCCCGGCCGTGCCCGTAGCCGGCGCGGACCGACTCGCCGTGGAGATCCACCAGCACCCATTCGCCGTGGGTCCGGCCGCTGATCCGCAGCGTATTGTCGAGGCTGGTCGCACCGTCGTACGCGCCGGGGGCCGCCTTCCTGATCGCCAGCCCGACCATGTCGGCCAGCCATCCGAGCATGGCCGGTGTCGTCGACACCTGACCCCGGATGCGGGTCCAGAGGGCCACGCGGTTGGGCTGGTCATCGCGCGGGTCAACGGGCACCGCGTGCAGGCGCTCGACCAGGGCGGCGCGCGCGGGGTTCCCGGGGCGCAGGCCGGCATAGGGCAGGCAACTTTCCGGCGGGGCGACCTTGGGCATCTCCAGCCACTGCGCGGGATCGGGGCCGGGCCGGGCCGCGCCGACGGCCCCGAGCGTCACGAAGATCTCGCGGCCGTCCGCCGATCCGGTGACCCGTACCTGGGCGGTGCGCCGTCCGCCCGCCGACACCACGGTCTGGAGCCGCACCGTCTCCCCGACCCCGGCCGAGCCGATGAACTGGGTGGTCAGCCACGCGACCTCGCCATGCCCGAGGGATTCCATCATGGCCACGGACGCGGCGACGGCCGTCCCGCCGAAGAGCCGGCCGTTCGGGTTGACCAGCAGCGGCCGGATCACGAACGACCCGGTCCGGCCGTCGTCGGCCACGTCCAGGCCCAGGAACCGGCGGTCGCTCTCGCGGTGGCCGGTGGTCAACGGGCCGCCGCCGGCCGCGGACGGTCGAGACCGAGACGGTCCACCGGGCCGGCCTTCGGGGTCTTCCGTGACCACTGTCTCCATGGCGGTCGAGGATATGTTCTCGCCTGGGCCGCCCGGGCCGCTGCGGCCCCGGCCCCCGGTCCGCGGCCCCCGGCCCTCGGCCCCCGGCCCGCGGCCCCCGCCCCCCCGGCCCCCCGGTCCGCGGCCCCCGGCCCTCGGCCCGCGGCCCGCGGTCCCGGTTCCCGGTCCGGGCGGCCGAACGCGGCATGAACAACGGCCGTGGAACCGGTCTGGGCGTGGCTTCGTTGGTAGGGTTCACAGCGGTATTTCCGGGCGCACGGGCGGCGTCGGGCGATCAGCATAGGTCTTGGACGTCTTGTGGAAGGGAAGCATCGTGAGCGATCAGTTCCCGCCGGAGGTCGGCGGACAGGTCCCGCCGGAGGTCGGCGGACAGGTCCCGCCGGAGGCCGCCGGACAGGTCCCGCCGCAGGTCGGCGGACAGGTCCCGCCGGAGGCCGCCGGAACCGCGCCGCCGGGTGAGCGTCAGGAGACCGGCGGACCGAACCGGACTCCGCGCAGCGAAATCGGCCCGGCCGTGTCGGCCAACCGCAAGAAGGAACCCGTCCTCCTGCTCGACCTGTCGACCAGCATGGACTGGAGCGCTTCCGACGACAACGGCCCGGACTGGCCGGACCAGGGCAGCCGCCGGGCGATCGTGATCGGCGCGCTCTCGCGTCTCGTGCGGGCCCTGGAGAGCGAGGACAGCGAGGCGGCGACCGAGCAGGCCGGCGGCAGCGACGAGCGCGGCGGCCTGATGACCCACGGGTTCGCCAACGGCCACATCGAGATCGGCGACCTGAACAGCTCGAACCTGGAGCGCAGGCTCAACTCCATCCAATGGGGCGGCCGGACCTACATCATCCCCGCCTGGAAGGCCGCGCTCGCCGACTACGACGAGGAGTTCGGCGACCGGGACCCGGACGAGCAGCCGGTCATGGAGGTGGTCGTCGTCACCGACGGCGAGGCCGACGACTGGATGGACTTCGAGCCTGTCCTGGAGAAGGCGACCGCCAAGCGGGTCTTCGTGGTCGCGATCGTCGGCCAAGGCGCCAAGCACGACGCCACCCTGCAGGCCTACCAGGAAGGGGCCAGGAAGAACCAGGCCCAGGACAAGTTCGGCAAGTGCCACGTCAAGGTGGTCTCGTTCGACTCGGTGTCCGACCCGGCCGAGATAGCCGAGGACCTGATCACGATGGTCGTATGACGGCCTGCGGGTCAGAACCTGGCCCGCAGGCCCTCGGCCACTTCCTCGGGGCTCAGGTCGATCAGCGCTTCTCCCCAGAGACGCTCGAAATACGTGGCGTCGCTGCGGTAGAACGGCTCCGGGTTGGAGCGGCTGACCAGCTTGAGCACGACCTGGTAGCCGTTCTCGCGCCCCTGCGGGCCGCCGCCGATCAGGCCGAAGTTGAACGAGGTCAGGTTCCAGGCCTTGTAGGCGGCCAGGACCTGGGACAGCCCCTGCCCCAGGGCGCGGCTGTCCTCCTCGGTCAGGTCGGTGATATCGGCGGCCCCGTCGACCACGGCCCACACCTCGTGGAATCCCGTCGGCGCGAACGGCGTCAGCCAGGCGGCCCGGCCGGTCTGCCCCACCCACCGAGGGCCGCTGGCCTCCTGGTCGACCAGGGCGGCCCAGTAGCCTCTGTGCCGCCCCTGCCAGGCCGCCGACCGCTCGGCGAGCTGGCGCTGGAGGGTCAGGCCGTGGGCGTCGTGAGCGGACTGGAGATGCGGGTGCATGAGCGAGGCGCCCGAGGGCGGAAGGTAGTTGGCGTTGACCGAACTCCAGACGGCCGCCGGGTCGAAGCGCCGCACCGCCTGAGCGTGGCGGACCATGGCCGCGAAGGCGTCCCCGAGGAGGGCAGGCGTGAGCTCGTCCAGGTCGAGGAAATGCCGCCCGGGGTCGTAGATACCGACCGCGCTGTGGGTCGCGTAGGCCATGATGTTCGGCACGACCACCGCTTTCCCGCAGCGGATGCGGCCCTCGGCCGTGAGTTCGGGGGGAACGGGAACGTGGCCGTCTCGAGGCGGTCGCTGTCGAAGGGGCAGAACGCAGGCGGGGCCGCGAGCTCGGTCAGGTCCGGCCGGTCGGAAGGCTGCAGCTTCACCCCGGTGAGGATCCGGGCGCTCGCCCCGGTCAGCGGGTCCCGCCGCCAGCGCAGCCGCACCCGGGTCCAGGCCCCGCCCGCGGCCAGGTCGGGCACTCGTGCTTCCAGGTCTCGTTCTTCGAATTCGATCGCAGCCACGCTGACGACCGTAATAGCCAGCAGCGTGAGCGACACGGGGACCGCGGGAAATCGGCCCGGGCGCAGTTGCGGTCCGCCCGGGCCGAGGGAAACTGAACCAGCTTCTAGTATTGTGCTCTAAACTCTTGCCGGGCTTCCAGGAGTGGTCTGCGTGGGCGTGCTGGACGGACGAGTAGCGATTATCACCGGCGCCAGCCGCGGCATCGGGGCCGAGATCGCGCGGAGGTTCGCGGCCGAGGGCGCGGTGGTGGCGGTGACGGCCCGGACCAGCAAGCCAGGCACGTCGCCGCTGCCCGGCACGATCGGCGAGACCATCTGGCAGATCCGCGCGGAAGGCGGAACCGCGGTGGCCATCGCGGCCGACCTCGCCCAGCCGGCCCACCGGGAGCGGCTCGTCCGGGAGGCGACCCGGCAACTCGGCCCGCCGGACATCCTGGTGAACAACGCGGCCGTCACGTACTTAGCGCGCGTGGAGGACTTCGTCCCGCGCCGGTACGCGCTGATGTTCGAGGTCCAGGTCCAGGCACCGGTTCACCTGGCCGCCCTGGTGCTGCCGGGCATGCGGGAGAACGGCGCGGGCTGGATCCTGAACATCTCCTCGGCCGCGGCCCGGCACCCGAAGGTTCCGCCTAGCCCCCGCCCGCACCGGGGCGGCACCGTCTACGGGATGTGCAAGGCGGCGCTCGAGCGGTTCTCGACCGGCCTGGCCGCCGAGGTCTACGCGGACAACGTAGCCGTCAACGCGCTGTCGCCGAGCAAGGTGGTTCCCACGCCAGGGATGATCTTCCATCACGTGACGGCGGCGGACGACAGCAAGGCCGAGCCGCCGGCGGTGATGGCCGAGGCCGCGCTGGCGCTCTGTCACCGGGACCCCCGCAGCCTGACGGGCCGGATCACCTCCTCCCGGGACCTGCTCGCCGAGCTTGGCACCGCCGCCTCGGCGCCCACGTGAGAGCTGGGTGAACACCTCGGGCCCGACCCCGCCGCCGGTCCCGCCCGGCTGGGTCCGGGTCGACTGCCACCTGCACACGGTCGCGTCGGGCGACGCGGTGACCACCGTGGACGAGCTGGCCGCGCGGGTGGCCGAGAACGGGATCGACGTCGTCTGCATCACCGACCACAACGTGACGAGCGCGGCGGTGGCGGCCGCCGAGCAGGGCATCGGTGCCCGGGTCATCGTCGGAGAGGAGGTCAGGACGCCGAACGGCGACGTCATCGGGCTGTTCCTGGCCGAGCGGATCCCGTACGTGCTGCCGCTGGCTGAGGTGGTCGGCCGGATCCGGGGCCAGGGCGGCCTGGTCTACGTGCCGCACCCGTTCGACCAGGGACGCTCCAGCCTCGGCCCGGCCCTGGAAGGACTGTGCGAGGGCGGCCACGTCGACGTGGTCGAGGTGTTCAACGCCAAGATCGCCGACCCGGCGGTCAACCGCCGGGCCGCCGAGGTCGCGACGCGGTTCGGCCTGCCCGGCGGCGCGGGTTCCGACGCGCACGACCCCGACGGGATCGGCGCCGCCTACCTCGAGATGCCCGACTTCGACGGCCCGGTCGGCTTCCTGAACGCCCTGGCCGGGGCCCGCCTGGTCGGCGAGTTCCGGCCGCACGCGCCGCGGTACCCGCGGCACTCGCGGCGGCGGCCGCCCTCAGCCGGCGACCCGGGGCTCCTTGGGCAGGCCGAGCGCCCGCTCGCCGATGATGTTGCGCTGGATCTCGCTGGTCCCCGAGTAGATGGTCCCGGCCCGGCTGCCGAGGAAGACGTTCTGCCACGGGCTGGTCGGGTAGCCGGGACCCTCGGGCCGCAGCAGGGCGTCGCTGCCCTCGATGTCGATGGCGATCTCGCCCAGCCGCTTGTGGTACTCGCTCCAGAACAGCTTGGCCACCGAGGCCTCCGGGCCGGGCGCGCGGCCCTCGGCCGCCTGCGCCAGCGTGCGCAGCCCGCTGAAGCGCATGAGCTGGACCTGGGTAAAGGCCCAGGCGAGCTGCTGGCGGACCAGCGGGTCGGTATTCTTGCCGTGCTTGCGCGCGGCCTCGGCCAGTTCCCAGAACTCGCGCTCGTAGCCCAGGTGCGCGGTCGTGGCCTCGCCGCCCCTCTCGTACCCCAGCGTGGTCATCGCCACCCGCCAGCCGCGGCCGAGCCCGCCGATCACGTTGAACAGCGGGGCGCGCGCGCCGTCGATGAAGTCCTCGCAGAACTCGGCGGCCCCCGACATCTGCCGGATCGGCCGGTACTCCACGCCCTCCCCGGGGAACGGGATCAGCACGTAGGACAGCCCGGCGTGCGTCTCCGCCTCCGGGTTGGTCCGGCACAGGACGAACATCATCGTGGCCCGGGCCGCCCCGGACGTCCACACCTTCTGGCCGGTGATGACGACCTCGTCGCCGTCCACTATGCCCCGGGTCTCCACCGCGGCCAGGTCGGAGCCGTGGCCCGGCTCGGAGAAGCCCTGGCAGTACACGTCCGCACCGGAGATGATCCGGGGCAGGAAGTACGCCCGCTGCTCCGGCGTCCCGTGCACGATCACCGACGGCCCCACGAACGCCTCGCCCATGCCCCGGCGCACCCGCGGCACCCCGGCCCGGTGGAACTCCTCGTTCAGCACCGCGACGCCTGCCGCGTCCATGCCCCGGCCGCCGGACTCCTCCGGCCACTGCGGGCAGATCAGCCGGGCCGCCAGGAGCCGGCCCTCCCATTCCCGGTACGCCGGGTCGGCGGTCGCCTCTTCCAGCCGGGAGTCGGTGTAGCCGCCGCCGGTGCGCGCCATGTTCCAGTCGGCCAGGCCCGGCAGGCCGTCCGGCGCCTGCGCCGCGATCCAGTCCCGCAGCTCCGCGCGGAACTGCGCGATCCCTGGGCCAAGGTCAAGTTCCATTCCCCGGCCTCCCCGGCGTCGTCACTGTCGTGCCCGCTGCCTGCTCACGGTGAGATTCCTGAACGGGACGTCGCGGCCCGCTCCGGGTAGCTTAGGCTGCCAAAATTAGAATCAAATTCTATTCTAGGCACGGGAAGCGGCGAGCGCCTCGGCGCGGAAGGTCTGGTGAACCAGATGGGGACTCTCGACGGCCGGGTGGCGATCGTCACCGGGGCGGGACGCGGGATCGGCAGGTCGGTGGCGGAGCTGCTGGCCGGCGAGGGGGCCGCCGTCGTGGTCAACGACATCGGCGCCGCGCTCGACGGCTCCGGCAGCGACGCGGGGCCCGCGCAGCAGGCGGCCGGCGAGATAACCGCGGCGGGCGGCCGGGCGGTCGCCAGCACCGGCGACGTCTCCGATCACGCGGCGGCCGAGGACCTGATCAAGACCGCGATCAGCGAGTTCGGGCGGCTCGACGTGCTGGTGAACGTGGCCGGGATCCTGCGCGACCGGATGGTCTTCAACATGACCGAGCAGGAGTGGGACGACGTCATCCGGGTGCACCTGAAGGGAACGTTCAACACCACCAAGTTCGCCTCGGCGCACTGGCGGTCGCTGCGCGACGAGTCGGCCCAGAACCGCATCATCAACTTCACCTCGGTCTCCGGCCTGCACGGCGCGCCCGGCCAGCCGAACTACGCCGCGGCCAAGATGGGCATCGTCGGGCTGACGTACTCCTCCGCGCACGCGCTGGCCAAGTACGGCGTGACCGTGAACGCGATCTCGCCTGGCGCGGCGACCCGGATGACTGACTCCGTGCCGACCGGCCGCCGCCGCGCCCAGATCCCGTCCGCCGACGAGCGGTCCCCGGACAACGTGGCTCCGGTCGTCGCCTACCTCGCCAGCGAGCGGTCGGGCTGGATCAACGGCCACGTGGTGCACTCGGCCGGCTACGAAGTGTCTCTGTACAGCGACCCGCAGCCGGTCATCCGCCTGATCGGGACCGGGCCGTGGGAACTCGGCCGGCTGGCCGACCAGGTGGAGCGCTCGTTCGGCCCGTCGCTCGGCCGCCAGGCGTGAACCCCGTGGCGTGCTGACCCCGGCCCTGGCCACACCGGCCCGGTAGCGACCGTTGTCACCACGCGGGCGGCGGCGTGGCAGCGGGCCGCTCGTATCCCGCCCGTCCGTCCCGTTGCCGCTACGCGGGCGGCAGGGTGGCAGCGGGGCGCTCGTATCCCGCCCGTCCGTCCCGTTGCCGCTACGCGGGCGGCAGGGTGGCAGCGGGCCGCTCGTATCCGCCCGCCCGCCGCGCCGTTCCCCCGCGACGGCTTTTCGTCAGAACCCGCTGCTATAGTCGTGCAAATCGATCGAAGTTCCGAACCAGGCCTGAAGCACGAGACCATCGGGCGCCCACCCGCCGCACGACAGGAGGAGAAGACAATGTCCTCACGGCTGAACCCGTACCTCAACTTCAACGGCAATGCCCGCCAGGCGCTGGAGTTCTACGCGAGCGTGTTCGGCGGCAGCCCCGCCCTCAGCACGTTCGCCGATTTCGGCGCGCAGGGCTCGCCCGACGCCGACCGGATCATGCACGGGATGCTCGAGACGGACGCCGGTTACACCATCATGGCTGCCGACATCACGAGCGAGATGGGATACCAGCCCATGGCCGGTTCCTCGGTCAGCCTCAGCGGCGACGACGCCGACGCCCTGCACGGCTACTGGGAGAAGCTGTCCGCCGGGGGAACGACGACGATGCCGATGCAGAAGCAGGTCTGGGGCGACGAGTTCGGCATGTGCGTCGACAAGTTCGGCGTGCCCTGGCTGGTCAACATCTCCCAGCCGCAGGCCTAGCCGCGACCCGGCCTGGCCGATCTTCCCGCCGGGAAACCCGAGGATCTTCCGGCCGCGAAAACGCGAGGACGGCACCGCGGCAGCCGTGCGATCATGCCGTCCGTGGACAAAGCGGTCATCACGCCCGGGCTGGTGTCCCGGCTGGTAGCGGAGCAGTTCCCGCAGTGGGCTGATCTCCCGGTCCGGCCCGTCGAGGTTGACGGGTGGGACAACGCCACGTTCCGGCTGGGCGAGAACATGTCCGTGCGGCTGCCCAGCGGTGACGCGTACGCCCTGCAGGTGGACAAGGAGCACCGGTGGCTGCCGGTGCTGGCCGCCCGGCTGCCGGTGCGGATCCCCGAACCCCTGGCGCAGGGGGCACCCGGCGCCGGCTTCCCGAGGCCGTGGTCGGTCTACCGGTGGCTGCCGGGTGAGACCGCGACCCTCGATCGGATCACGGATCCCGTCCGGTTTGGCGCCGACGTGGCCGACTTCCTTGCCGCGTTGTACCGGGTCGACCCGGCGGGCGGTCCTCCGCCGGGCCTGCACAACTTCTATCGCGGCGGCCCGCTGACGGTCTACGACGGCGAAACCAGGCAGGCGCTGGCCGCCCTGGCCGGCGAGATCGACACCGGCCACGCGGCCGAGGTCTGGCAGGCTGCCCTCAGCGCGCCATGGGACGGGCCCCCGGTCTGGTTCCACGGCGACGTCAGCCCCGAGAACTTGCTGGTGGACCACGGCCGCCTGAGTGCCGTCATCGACTTCGGCACCTCGGGTGTCGGCGATCCCTCCTGCGACACCGCTCTCGCCTGGACGTTCCTGTCCGGCGACGGCCGGCGGGCGTTCAGAGACCGGCTTCCGGTGGACCGCGCGACCTGGGTGCGCGGGCGTGGTTGGGCCATCTGGAAGGCCATGATCGTCCTCGTCGGCGCGCTGCAGGACGACCCCGAGGACGCGGCGTACACCAAGCACGTCATCGAGGAGATACTCGCCGACCACGAGAGCGCGGCCTGAACGCCGGGCCGGGCGTGAGCCGCCGTGGCCCCGGCCCAGGTCGGCCCAGGTCGCCCGGGGCCGCGTCGGCGTTCATCGTTCCAGGCGGGTCCGCCACCCGCGGAAGCGGTCGGCCAACAGGTCGTGGCCCGCGGCGGCCAGCCGCGCCGTGTGGTCGTCGATGTACTGGAGGTAGAGCGGGATCAGATCCTGGCCGACGAGCGCGGCTGCGGCCTCGGTATCCGTCGGCGGCTGCTCGCGCCAGGCCAGCGCCGCCGTGACCAGCCCGGCGGCGGGCGCGAGCCTGCGGGACCGGTAGAAGTCCGCCGCCTCCGTGTTCGCCGCGACCCGGCCCGTCGCCGCGGTGAACAGGAACCGGACCGGGAACAGCACGATCTTGGTCAGCCGCCGGGGCCCGCGGGAGACCAGCCGGGCGGGCGCGGTGATCTCGGCGCGGGCGGCGTCGTCCGCGGGCGGTGCCGGACCCGGGCCTGGTCCTGGACTCGGTCCTGGTCCTGGACTCGGTCCTGGTCCTGGGCCCGGTCCTGGTCCTGGGCCCGGTCCTGGTCCTGGGCCCGGGCCTGGTCCTGGGCCCGGGCCTGGTCCTGGGCCGGGCCGGGTCCTGGGCCCGGGCCGGTCCTGGGCCCGGGCCTGGTCCTGGGCCCGGGCCTGGTCCTGGGCCCGGGCCTGGTCCTCGGCCTGGCGGCGTTGCGGCCGTGCCTTCCGGCCCGGCCAGGTAGCCGAGCGCGAACTGCGCGCCGGCCACCAGCAGTTCGGTCCGGTCCGGCCGGGCGACGGCCGGGCGAGCGTCGGTCCCGGTGAGCAGGCGGCCGTGCTCGAGCAGGTCCAACCGGTCGAACGGAGGGAACCGGCCGCCCGGGGCGCGGCCCGCCAGGGTGGACGGCGTTCCCCAGAACACCGACAGCCGCTCGTGCAGTGCCGTCCCCCCGGCCCGGACCGCGTCGGCCACGGCCGCGACGGCCGCGCGGTCGGGCGCTCTCAGCGGGTCCCGCAGGATGAGCCCGAGGTCGACGTCGCTGACCAGCGGACTGAAGCCGCCGTGGGCGAGGCTGCCCAGCGCGTAGCCGGCGACCAGCCGCGAACCGAGCGCGTCCCGGTAGGCGGCGACGGCGTGGGCCAGCACGGCGTCGCCCTGGTCTGCAGCGGCCATGGGTCGGCGGGATGCCTACGCGCAGTTGTTGGCCAGGAGCGTGATCGTCACCTGCTGATTATCGCCGTAGCTGCTGCCAGCGGCGGGTGTCTGGGTCACCACGCCGCCGATGTCTGAGGAGTCCAGACACAGGTACACCCCAGTACACGTTGCTGAAGTGGGACTGCTCGAGCGTGGACACGGCCGCCGACTCGGTCAGCCCGATGACGTTCGGCACCGGGTAGCAGTCAGCCCGCTCACGTTCCGGGCCGCGGCGACCTCCCGCGCGAATCGCATGCGGAAGCCGGCCTCGCCGGCCAGTTCCGGCCGGATCACCTTGACCGCCACCAGCCCGCCCCCGGCCGAGCGGCCCAGGTACACCTGACCCTCCCGCCGGCGCCGAGCCGGCCAAGCAACCGGTACGGCCCCACCGACCGCGGATCCCCAGCCTGCAATTCCCCACCATGCCGACCCTCCCCTGACCGATCCCCAGTAGTCATGGTCCGCGGGGGCAACGGCTCCGGCAATAGCCCTTTAGGGTAGGTAGGGTCACCACTACGGCTGATACGGCCGCCATTACCGCATGAACCGCTCGCCCGGCACATAAGCCGTATATCGATGGATCACGTAATTCACCCTCGTTACCGGGTCACCATGGGCAATGATGCGCCGGTGGACGTTGTGTCACAGAACATGGCGGTCGGGAAGACGGGGGCGGCGGGCGAGCACCGGGGGTTTCGCGTTCTGGACAAGATCCCGATTATCCTGCGGGCCGCGGTCGCGATCGCGCTGCCCGCGATCGCCGTGTGCGCCTGCGGCACCTCGGCCCGGCCGGCCGCCCTCGCGTCGCCGTCGCGGCCACCGTCCGCGTCCGCAGCGCCGTCGCCAGCGCCGTCGCCCAAGCCGCGACCACGGTCGCGCCGGCCGAGGGCGGTGCCAGCCTCGTCGCCATCCCGCCAGCCGTCACCGGCGCCCGCCCTGTCGGGGCCGACGGGCTCATCGGCGGCAGGCGGCTGCCAGAGCATCTTCGTTCCGGCCTATTTCTATGCGAGCAATGTCTGGGCCCAGGCCATCGACATCAGGCCGGCGCCCCGCGTCCTGCTCCTGAACGTCGACAACGGCGTCGGGACGGCTCCGCTCTCGCACTTCCAGGGCCTGGTCCGGCAGGCGCAGGCCGCGGGCATCACCGTCCTGGGCTATTCGTCGACCGTCTACGGCCAGCGCTCGATCGCGTCGGTCGAGGCCGAGGTCCGCGACTATAAGGCGTGGTACGGGATCGACGGCATCTTCCTGGACCTCACGCAGGGCACGCCCGGCGAGTTCTCCTACTACCAGCAGCTCGCCAGCTACATCCGGGCGACCGTGCCGAACGCCGTGATCTGGCTGAATCCCGGCGACTACCCGGACCCGAGCTTTATGTCGATCGCCAACGTGGTGATGGTCTTCGAGGGCTCGTACGCCTCCTACCTCCAGAACCAGGTGCCAAGCTGGGTCAGCCACTACCAGCCCGGCCAGTTCGCGCACGTGATCTATGCGACGCCCGAGTCCGACTTCGCCAGCGCGGTCAGCCTGTCCCGGTCCCGCCGGGCGGGCTACCTGTTCGTCACCGACCTGCCGGGATCCGGGAATCCGTACGGCGCCATGCCCAGCTACTGGGCACACGAGGCCGCCACCGTCGCGGGTAATTGCTGATTACCGCCCGGTCGGCCGCCGGGCAGAGCGCGCACCAGGTACGGGCTGGCGCAGATGTGCATCGTCAGCCGGCCAGGCCGCGCGCTAAGTACGGGCTGGCGCAGATGTGCATCGTCAGCCGGCCAGGCCGCGCGCTAAGTACGGGCTGGCGCAGATGTGCATCGTCAGCCGGCCAGGCCGCGCGCTAAGTACGGGCTGGCGCAGATGTGCATCGTCAGCCGGCCAGGCCGCGCGCTAAGTACGGGCTGGCGCAGATGTGCATCGTCAGCCGGCCAGGCCGCGCGCTAAGTACGGGCTGGCGCAGATGTGCATCGTCAGCCGGCCAGGCCGCGCCCATGATCTATACCATGAATTCCGGCATTTCCTGCGTTTTGGGTCCTGCCGGTGCCGTTGCCGGCTCCCGTTCCCGGCGAACCCGGCGATGAATGTGCGTCTGCTGTACACGGGTGTACACCAAAGCCGCATTCACGGGGCGGGATGGCGGGGCGGCGGGCGAGGATGCCGGGGCGGCGGGCGAGGATGCCGGGGCGGCGGGCGGGGATGCCGGGGCGGCGGGCCTGCGGCCGGGACGAAGACCACGAAACAGGGGCAAATGGTTTGACGGTGGCTGGCTGTCCGGTCTGGCGCCAGCCCCCCGGCCGGCCGCGTTGTCCGCTGACCGGCGGTGCGGCGGGGTGCGGCGGTGCGGCGGGGTGCGGCGGTGCGGCGGGCGGGCGGCGGGCATGCGACCCGATGTTCCGCAGCCGGCTTGCGCTACTCGGTGGCGGCCAGGAACTCCGTGACGATCTTGGTGAACTCCCGGGGGTGCTCCAGGTGGGGAGAGTGGCCGCAAGCGGGCAGCACGCGCTCGGTGTACCTGCCGCCCGCGGCCCGGTAGCGGTCGAGCACGGCGCGCATCTGGCTCACCATCGGCTGGGCCGGGAACGCGTGCTGACCGGGCCAGCCCGGTACCGCGCCCAGCGCGCCCAGGTGGCCGAGGTCGACCAGCGAAGCATCGGAGACGATCTGGTCGGCGTCGCCGCGGATCCACAGCACGTCCGGCCGGTCGGTCAGATCCGCGAACCCGGCCAGGTCGCAGTACCGCGGCGAGATCGCGTTGTTGACGCCCCGGGTTCCCGGGGCCGTGCCGGGCCAGTTGGGTGAGGCGACCAGGTCGCCCGGGTACCAGTCGTCCCCGGTAGCCGTCTCGAGCATGGCGTCGACCAGGGCGTCCTCGAGGTCCGGGGCCAGGTCGAACGGAGGCATGCCGTACAGGGTGGTGAGCACCCGGCGCGGCGAGGCCGCGTCATCACCGCTGCGGTCACCCGCCGCGATCAGCCGCACCAGGTCCGGATTGGAATCTCCGCCGCCGGACCCGGCGAAATCCGGCCAGCACGGCGTGCCGTCGGTGTCCCGGGTGCCGCCGAAGCCGAACGGCGACATGGGGCTCTCCAGCACAATCGACGCGACCGCGCCCGGATGGTCGATCGCGTACTGCATCACCACGCCGCCGCCGAGCGACCAGCCGAGCAGGTGCACCGGCCGGCCCGCGGGCACCAGGCCGCCCTCGTCCAGCAGGGCGTGCAGGTCGTCGGCGAAGTCCCGCAGGCCGCGCCGGGCGTCGACCGGTACCCGCTGCGACCGGCCGAAGCCCCGGAGGTCGGTCGCGAGGCAGAGCCTGCGCTCCCCGAGGACGGCCATGGTCTCGGCGAAGAACCGCGCCGAGGACACGTTGCCGTGCACCAGCACCAGGGCGGGGGCGTCCCCCCGTCCCGACCGCAGGACGTGGGTGCGCAGCCGGGAGGTCGCGACGTCGCAGGCCTGGACGCCGTCGGGCAGCGAAGACATGATCGCATCCTGCCGGGCACGACCCTCGTCAGCAAGGCCCCGACGGGTGGCATCCTGCCGGGCGCGACCGCCCGGCAGCGAGGCCCGGGCGCGACCGCCCGGCAGCGAGGCCCGGGCGCGACCGCCCGGCAGCGAGGCCCGGACGGGACCGTCCGGCAGCGAGGCCCGGGCGCGACCGCCCGGCAGCGAGGCCCGGAGCTCCACCGGGGCTACCGGCCCCGACCAGCCACCAGCCACCAGCCGCCCGGCCAGCGCGCCTTCGCTCCCGCGGCTGGTAGGTTCCCACTGACGGAAGCGGGGTTTCGTGCAGCTCACCATCATCGGGGCCGGCGCCATCGGCGGCACGATCGGCGCCCACATGATCCGCGACGGCCATGACATCCTGCTCTGCGACGCCGATCCCGCCCACGTCGCGGCGATCAACGAGCGGGGCCTGACCATCTGCGGGCCGGTCGAGAACTTCACGGTCCGGGCCAGGGCCGTGCTGCCGGCCGACCTTCCCGCGTCGCTGCCCAGGGCGGCCATCGCGGTGAAGAGCCATCACACCGAGGCCGCGGCCGAGTTGCTGCGCGGACGGCTCGACCCCGACGGATACGTCGTGAGCTTCCAGAACGGGCTGACCGCCGCCACCCTGTCCGCGGTCGTGGGGCCGGACCGGGTGCTGGTGAGCTTCGTCAACTTCGGGGCGGACTGGCTGGAGCCCGGGCGGATCATGCAGGGTAACGTCGGCACGTTCCGGGTCGGGGAACCGGCCGGGGGCGTCATCACCGAACGGGTCAGGGAACTCGCCGAGGCCCTGCCCTACGCGCAGGCCACCGACAACATCATGGGCTTCCTGTGGGGCAAGGAGGCGTACGGCGCCATGCTGTACGCCGGGGCGGTGTCGGATCTGTCGATCGCCGACTCGCTCGAGGACCCGAGGTGGCAGCCGCTGATGCTCGCGATCGCGCGGGAGGTGCTGGCCCAGGCGCCGGTCCGGCCCGAGGGCTTCGACGGCTTCGAGCCCGGCGACCTCGAGGGCTCCCTGACCCGCCTGGTCACCTTCAACCGCGAGACCGCCAAGTCGCACAGCGGCATCTACCGCGACCTGATGGTCCGCAAGCGCAAGACCGAGGTCGACGACCTGCTCCGGGACCTCAAGGGCCCGCTGACCACCTACGCCGGCGAGCTGATCCGCGCGATCGAACGGGGCGAGCGGACCTGCGAGGTCGCCAACCTCGAGTTGCTGGCCGCCTGCGAGCGGACGCTGCGCCTCGGCCCGCCGCTGAACGCGGTGGTCAGCGTGTTCCCCGCGCCCGCCCGGCGGCAGGCCGGCGCCCTGCACGGCGTCCCGGTCGCGGTGAAGGACATGATCGACATCGTCGGCCACCCGCGCGGCAACGGGAACCCGCACGACATGGCCGGCCCGCCGGCGCAACGCGATGCCCAAGTGATCACGGCTCTGCGCGAGGCCGGCGCCGACGTGTTCGCGGCCACGTCCCTGCTCGAGTACGCGGCCGGGGCGGTCCACCCCGGCGTCCCCGAGGCGCGCAACCCGTTCGACCCCGGCCGCACCGCGGGCGGCTCCAGCGGCGGCTCGGCCGCGCTGGTCGGCGCCGGCGCGTGCGACGTGGCCCTCGGCACCGACACCGGCGGCTCGATCCGGCTCCCCGCGCACTACTGCGGGATCGTCGGCTTCAAGCCGTCGTTCGGCGCGATCGGCGTCACCGGGGTGCAGCCGCTCTCCCCGTCGCTCGACCACGTGGGCCTGCTCGGCGCCGACGTCGCGATCACCGCCCGGGTCTTCGCCGGCCTCACCGGCCAGACGGTGGCCGCCAGCCCGGGGACGTTGCGCTTGGGTGTCGTCCGCCCCCAGATAGAGAGCCTGAACGTCCAGCCCGGGGTGGCCGCGGCCCTGCACGCGGCGATCGAACGGCTGGGCCAGAACCTCCCCGTCGTCGACGTGGACGGCGCCGCGCTCACCGAGATCGCCGGGACGTTCGACGACATCCTGCTGTGGGAGGCCTGGCAGGTGCACCGCGACCAGGTGGAGAACCACCCGGATCGCTACGGCCCGGAGACGCTCCGGCTGCTCGTCACGGCGTCCAAGGTCGGCGAGGAGGCCTACCGGGCCGCGTGCCGCCGCCGTGAGGAACTGCGGCCGCGCGCGGCCGAGGTGTACCGGGACGCGGACGTGCTGCTTACTCCGGCCGCCCCGTTCACCGCGCCGGCGACGACCCCGCCGGTGGACACGCCCGAGGGAGCGCTGGAAGGGCTGTTCACCGCCGCGTTCAACGTGACGGGGGACCCCGCGCTGGTGCTGCCCTGCGGGTGGGATCCCGACGGGCTGCCCGTCGGGATCCAGCTGTCCGCGCGGCGCGGCACGGACCTGCCGCTGCTCGCCGCGGCCAGCCTGGTCGAGCAGGCCCTGGCCTTCGAGCGCCGCGACCCTGACCAGAGTTAGCCGGGCAGCGCGGTCAGTTGCCGTCAGCGAAAAGCCCCGGCCGGGCCAGGCCGGTCTCGTAGGCCACGACGACCAGTTGCGCGCGGTCGCGCGCGGCGAGTTTCATGAGGAGGCGGCTGACGTGGGTCTTCGCGGTGGCGGAGCTCATGTGCAGCCGCTCGGCGATCTCGGAGTTGGAGTACCCCCGGGCCACCTCGTGCAAGACCTCCTGTTCGCGCTCGGTGAGGGCGTCGAGGGCAGCGGGAGCGACCAGGGCGGGCCCGGCGCGGGCGGCGAAGGCTTCGATGAGCCGCCGGGTGACGGTCGGGGCGAGTAGTCCCTCGCCGGAGGCGACGACCCTGATCGCCTCGAGGAGCTGCTCGGGGGAGGTGTCTTTCAGCAGGAAGCCGCTGGCCCCGGCCCGCAAGGCGGCGTAGACGTACTCGTCGAGGTCGAAGGTGGTGAGGATGAGGACCCTGACCCCCGCGGTGTCGTCGGCTTCCTTGATCTGCCTGGTGGCTTCGATCCCGTCCTGGCCGGGCATGCGGATGTCCATGAGCACCACGTCAGGGTGGTGCTGGCGGGCCAGGGCGACGGCCTCGGTACCGTCGCCCGCCTCACCGACGACGGCCATCCCGGCGGCGGTGTCGACGAGGACCCGGAAGCCGCCCCGGACCAGGGCCTGATCGTCGGCGATGACCACGCTGATGGTCACGAGCCGGCCTGTTCGGTCGGAATGCGGGCGAGTACCCGGAACCCGGAGGCGGTCGGCTCGGCGAGCAGCCCGCCGCCGTAGACGGCGGCTCGTTCGCGCATCCCCGCGATCCCGTGTCCCGTGCCGTCCCTGGCGGGCCCCGCCGATGCGGTACGCGGCCGGGAGCGGCCGTCGTCGGTGACCTCGATCACGACCTCGGCCGGCCGGTAGTGCAGGGTCAGCTCGGCCGCCGCCGGGGCCGCGTGCCGGACCACGTTGGTGAGGGCCTCCTGGGCGATCCGGTAGGCGGACAGATCCACGCCCGGCGAGAGCCGCCGGGGCTCACCCTCGACGTGGAGGTCGACCGAGACGCCGGCCTCGCTGATCCGGCCGACCAGGCCGGGCAGATCGGCCAGGCCCGGTGCCGGCTCCCGGTCGGCCTGCGCGTCCTGCGTCTCATACCCGCGCAGCACGCCGACGAGCAGGCGCATCTCGGCCAGGGCCTGGCGGCTGGTGCTCTCGATGATGCCGAGTGCCTCGCGCGCCTCGTCGGGCCGGGCGTCGAGCACCACGCGGGCCACGCCCGATCGCACCGCGATGAGGCTCATCGCGTGGGCGACGACATCGTGCAGCTCCCGGGCAATCCGCAGCCGTTCCTCGGCGCCCGCCCGCCGCGCCTGCTGGTCACGCTCGCGCTCGCGCTCGGCGGCCCGCTCGAGCATGCCGCGCAGGTACGTGCGCCGGGCCCGGGTGTTCTCCCCGGCCAGCCAGCCGGCCGCGGCGAGCGCCAGCGCCAGGAGCGCGGCGCCCCAGTCCGGCCCGCCCACCGCGGCCAGCGCGCCGGCCTCGATCGTCACGACGGCCGCGCCGGCGCCGGTCAGCGACTCCCGCCTGGTCGAGGTCGCCGCCACGCTGTAAACGGCGGGCATCACGGCGAGCACGGCCAGGCCGCCGCCGGCGGCGGCGAGGCCGCCGCGCCCCCCGAGAGCGTTGAGGAGCGCGAGGGCGACGGTGACGACACCGAGCACGGGTCCGGGGAAGCGCCGGCGGAACGGCAGCGACCCGCAGGCCGCCGCCACCGCCAGATAGCGCAGCACGGTCCAGCCGGAACCGGCGGGCACCATCAGGCCGCCGGCCGCGATCTGGGCGCTCGACGCCGCGGCGAGCAGCGCCGCCAGAACGACGTCAAGGACGAGCTGCCGGCGGGTCGACAGCCGCTCGGTGAATGGCAGGTGCAGCTCGTCCATCACCGACGACCATAAGCCCTGCCCGTCGGCACCGCATCGGCCTGCGGGCCGATGGCGGGCGTACATCCCCGCGCCGACCGAACGCCGCCGCAGGTCCTGCCCGTACCCCGCCGGCGGTACCCGGAAGAAGCGCCGGCAGGCCGGCGCGCGCGTACCGCCCGCCAGCCGATCATGATCCCGGAAGAGGAGGAGACACATGACCAGGCACATGACCATCGCCGGTGAGCGCACCGAGAGCCCGCACCCGGGCGCTGACGAGCCCATGCCGCGCCCGGACGGCGACTGGGCCGTTGAGGTGCACGGACTCACCAAGCACTTCGGCACCCAGGTCGCCGTCGACCACGTGGACCTGCTCGTACCGCGGGGCTCCGCGTTCGGCTACCTAGGGCCGAACGGAGCGGGCAAGACCACGCTGATCCGAGTCCTGCTCGGGCTGACCAGAGCCGACCGCGGCACCATGGCGCTGCTCGGCGTCCCCGTCCCCAGCCAGCGCAGCCGCGCCCTGGCCCGGGTGGGCGCGATCGTCGACGAACCCCGGTTCCACGGCCATCTCACCGGACGGGAAAACCTTCACATCCTGGCCGCCGCCAGGGGCGGAGGGGCCGAGAACCAGATCGCCCCGGCGCTGGCCAGGACGGGACTGGCCCAGCGCGCCGACGACAAGGTCTCCGCCTATTCCATGGGCATGCGCCAGCGCCTGGGCCTGGCCGCCTGCCTGCTGGCGGACCCGCAACTGCTCATCCTCGATGAGCCGATGAACGGGCTGGATCCGGCCGGCATGCACGAGATGCGAGACATGCTCCGCGGCCTGGTCGACGAGGGACGGACGGTCGTGCTGTCGTCGCACCTGCTCGACGAGGTGGAACGTACCTGCGACGCGGTAGCCATCGTGGACCATGGCCAGGTCATCCGCCAGGGCCCGATCGACGAGCTGGTGGGAGGCGCCGGGGCCGCCGTCGAGGTGCAGTGCTCCGACCCGCCCGCGGCGGCACGCGCCCTCGGCCAGACGGCGGCCGCATCCCGGATCGCCCTCACCGAGGACGGGCTGACCGTCACGATGGCCGCGGGGCCGGCGCGCGAGCAGGCCGCCGAGATCCAGCGCTGCCTGGTCCAGGCCGGCATCTCCGTCTACAGCCTCCGGCCGACTCACGCGAGCCTGGAGGACTGGTTCCTGTCCGTGACAAGCCGCTTCGGAGGATAACAATGACCCAGTACCGCCTCATCGCCGGTCGGCGCACTTCGTGGCTGCCGCCGATGCCCCTGATCGGCGCCAAGTTCCTTGAACTTCGCAAACGCCGCACCCTCATGATCGTCACCGTGGCGTTCACCGTGGGCCTGCCGGTCATCTTCTACGGCATCCGGCTGGTGTACCACCTGGGCGACCCGGCGCGCTACGCGCCAGCCGGTGCCCCGAATGCTTTCGCCACCATCGGCACCCTCATGGCCGAGTTCGGATTCATCGCAGCCGCCATGCTCGGCGCCACAGCCGGGACCACCGACCTGACCGACGGCATGTTCCGCCACCTCGTGACCACCGGCCGGTCCAGGCTCGCGCTCTACCTGGCCCGCATCCCGGCCGGGCTGTCCATCCTGCTCGCCCTCGCCGCCGCCGGGTTCACCATGGCCTGCCTGGTGACCGCGTTCCTCGGCAGCCCGCACGCGGCCGGCGCAGTCAATCTGCCGCCCGGCGCCATGATCGGCGCCGGGCTGTGGCTCGAGCTCGACCTGGTCATCGGGTTCATGGTCGGGCTCGGCCTCGGCTCGCTCATGGGCCAGCGGACCGTGCCGGTCATCCTGCTCATCGCGCTGGAGATCATCATCACCCCGGCGCTGGCCGATCACGCGCTGCCCTACTTCCTCAACGGCGAGCGCCTCGTCGTCGGCGTCGCCCTGGACCAGCTGAAACCGGCCGCGCTGGCCGGAGGCCACACGGTCGGACCAGGCGGCGGCGGCGTCGGGCTGCAGATACCGTCCATGCCCGCCTGGGCGATGATCACCGTCATCGCCGGCTGGATCGTCGGCTGGTCAGCCCTGGGCGCCTGGCGGATGGCCACCCGCGACGCCTGACCGCTCGAAGATCACCAATCGCGTTCATCCGATCCAGGCCGATTGCAGGGCCCGGTAGACGTTCCCGCCGAGGACCGCGCGGATCTCGTCGTCGTCGAACCCGTGCCGGACCAGCCAGCCGCAGATGTTCGCGAAGTTCTCCGTGGGGTTCTCCAGCCCGTCGACGTAGGCGACCGGGTCGAAGGACGGGCCCCGCATGGCGCCGATGGCCAGCAGGCGGGCGAAGATCCGGTGCAGGGCGACGTGATCGCCGTAGAGCGTATCGGGCCCGAACCCGACGTGGTCGAGGCCGACCAGGTCGGCGCAGTAGCGGAAGTGGTCCATGACCGACTCGATCGAGTGCCGGGGATGCGCGGCCGACAGCGTGGTGTGCGGGGCGGCCGACATGCCGATCACGCCCCCGGTCCCGGCCACCGCGCGCAGCACGTCGTCGGGCTTCATGCGCGGGGTGTCCCAGACCGCCCGGGCGCCGGCGTGGGTCACGAACACCGGCCGGTCGCTCTGCTCGCAGGTGTCCAGCGCGGTGCGGTCGGAGGAGTGGGAGACGTCGATGGCCAGGCCGAGCTGGTTCATCCGGCGCACCGCGCGGCGGCCGAGCGCGGTCAGCCCGCCGTCGGCGGCCTCGGCCAGGCCGCTGCCGAGCGCGTTGGCGTCGGAGTAGGCGATGCCGATCTGGCGCAGGCCCAGGCCGTACAGGACGTCGAGCCGGTCGATCTCGTTCTCGATCGGCGTGGCCGCCTCCAGCCCGAACACCAGCCCGACGCGCCCGGAGCGGTGCGCCTCGTCGATGTCGGCCACCGTGCGGATCGTCATGAACTCCCGGGAGTGGGCGAGGTCGGCCTGGCGCATCCCGAGGTCGGTGATCACGTCGTCCCACCGCCACGGCGCGTTCCCGGTCACGCAGGCCGTGCCGTCCATCATGTTGTCGAACACGACGGTCAGGCCCGAGGCGGCCAGGCCGGCGTAGGCCGCGTGCTGGCGCCCGGTGCGGTTGTACTCGGGGGTCTCCTCCATCCGCAGCGGGAACCGGACCGGATGGTCGTGCAGGCTGATCACCAGGCTGTCGCGCAGCAGCCGTCGCGCGCGCTCCTGCTCCTGCGCGGTCAGGCCGGCCGCGTACGGGGGCACCCGGCCGAACTCGGGTGCCAGCTCGAAACTGCGGAAGTCCTCGCCCGCGGTGAGATACGAGTACGCCGTGTAGCCGCTGGCGGCGGCGTCGGGCGTGGTGGCGTCAGTCACGGTCCGGCCCGCCCCCGGCGGCGGCCAGGCGGTGCGGGCCGTCGGCGAGCAGGCGCCACAGCTGCTCCCAGGCCCGCATGCCCTCGCGCAGCCGGCGGATGCGCAGGTACTCGTTGGGCGCGTGCAGGTTCTCGTCCGAGGTCGAGAACGAGAAGAACAGCGTCTTGACGCCGAGCACCCGCTCGAACAGGTCCGTGGCCGGCAGCGTCCCGGCGATGCAGGCCAGCAGGACCTGCTCGCCGGGGTAGACCGCTGCCAGCGCGGCGGTGGCCGCCCGGATGGCGGGGTGGCCGGCCGGGATCGTGTAGGCCGGCACCCGGGCCTCGTCGGGATGCACCTCGACGCGCACGCCCTCGGCGGGCTGCGCCCGGACGTGCGCGACGATGGCCTCGATCACCGCGTCCGGGTCCTGGCCGGGGACCAGGCGGCAGGACACGTGGGCCACGGCGACGTGCGGGATCACGGTGTACTTCCCGCCGCCGCGCACCCCGTTGATCTCCAGCGTGGGCCGCTCCCAGAGACGCTCCAGGGTGGTGTATCCCGGCTCGCCGTGCCCCTGGGCCAGCCCGAGCTCGCGGAGATACCGGGCGGCGTCAAAGGAAACATCGGCTATCTCCCGGCGGCGCCGCGGGCTCAGCCCGGGGACGCCGTGGTAAAAGCCGTCGACGGCGACCGTCCCGTCCGGGCGGTGCAGGCTGGCCAGGATCTCGCTGAGCGCGTGCAGCGGGTTGGCGACCGTGCCGCCGTAGCGCCCGGAGTGCAGGTCGGTGCGGGCGCCCTCGACCGTGATGTCCATCGACACCAGGCCCTTGGACATCAGCGCCAGGGACGGCTCGCTGGGCCGCCACATGGCCCCGTCCGCGGAGATCACCAGGTCGGCCGCCAGGTCCGCGGCGTGACTGGTGACGAACGACGCCAGGTGCGGGCTGCCGATCTCCTCCTCGCCCTCGAACAGGAACTTCACGTTGAGCGGCAGGCGGCCCTCCTGGGCCAGGAACGCCTGCGCGGTCTTGAGCACGATAAAGACCGGCCCCTTGTCGTCGGTGGCGCCCCGGCCGCGGGCGATGTCGCCGTCCACGCTCAGCTCGAACGGGGGAGTCAGCCATTCGGCCTGCGAGCCGGTCGGCTGCACGTCGTAGTGCCCGTAGACCAGGACGGTCGGCGCCCCGTCGGCGGCGAGCCACTCGCCCCGCACGACGGGATGGCCCTCGGTCTCGACCACCCGGCCGTGGGCGAACTCAAGCTGCCCGGCGAGCCAGTGCGCCGCGGCGCGCATGGTATCGGCGTCCGCGTCCCGGCTGACGCTCGGCACGGCCACGTACTCGGCGAGTTCCCGCAGGTAGCCGGCGTCGTCGGGGGCGAAGGACAGCCCCTGGTCAGAGGAAAGCATGGCCGCCGTCGATGGAGATCGTCTGCCCGGTCACCCAGGAGGACCGCTCGGCCACGAAGAACTGCACGCCGTTGGCGATGTCCTCGGGCCGGCCCAGCCGGCGCATGGCGATGCCCTGGACCAGCTTCTGCTGGCCCGCCTCGCCGTAGCTCGCCCACTGCCGCTCCGTGGTGGGGTTGGAGAGGATGAAACCCGGCGCGATGCAGTTGACCGTGATGCCGAACGGCCCGAGTTCGTGGGCCATCTGCCGGGTGAACCCGATCTGGGCCGCCTTGGCGCTGGCGTACGCCTGGATCCCGGTCAGGCTGACGGTGCGCCCGGCGCCCGAGGAGATGTTGACGATCCGGCCCCAGCGGCGCTCCTTCATGGCCGGCACGACCGCGCGCGTGCACAGGAACGTGCTGGTCAGGTTGGCGTCGACCACCGCCTGCCAGTCGCCGTCCGTGACCTCCTCCAGGGGGCGCCCGACCTGCCCGCCGACCCCGCCGGCGTTGTTGACCAGGATGTCGACGGCGCCGAGCGTCCCGAAGAACTCGCGCACGGCGCCGGCGCTGGCCAGGTCCGCGGTGTCCTTGTCGACGCCGTGCACGGTCGCGCCGTCGCCGCGCAGGGCGGCGGCGATCGCGGCGCCGATGCCGTGGGCGGTGCCCGTGACCACCGCGGTCCGGCCGGCCAGCCCCGGGGCTGCGTTCAGGCCCGTGGTCTTCTCCTGGCCCGCGGCCGCGTCCGGGGCGGTCATGCGGCCCAGCCGCTCTCGAGCAGGGACCTGACCTCGGCCACCCCGGCCGCCCAGACCACCCGCATGTCCTCGTCCGGGCGCGCGTAGGCGCCGCCCATCACGCCGTCCGGCGCCACCGCCCGGACCCGTTCGGCGTCGAGGAGCCCGATGAGCTCGCGGGGCACGACCGGCTTCGGGCCGGCCGGCAGGTCAACCCCGGGCAGCCGGGTCCAGGGGAAGTTCTCCACCCAGCCTCCGTGCATCTGATCGCGGTCGAACCGGTCGGCGGCGGCCGCGGTCTGCGGCGCGTTGTACCAGCTGTGGAACAGTACCTGCACCCGTTCCGGGCGCGGCAGGCAGACCCACTCGCGCAGGAACCCGGTGACCGGCGCGTTGCCTCCGTGCCCGTTGATGATCGCGATGCGGCGGAAGCCCTGCGCCGCGAGGCCGTCGAGGAGATCCCTGAGCACCTCCACGTAGGTCGTGATCCGCAGGCTCATGCTGCCGGGGAAGGCCGCGAAGTACGGGGCCATCCCGAACGGGAGCACCGGGAGGACCGGGACGCCGAGCGGCTCGGCGGCTTCGGCCGCCACCCGCTCGGCGAGGATCGCGTCGGTCCCCAGCGACAGGTAGCCGTGCTGCTCGGTCGAGCCGGCGGGCAGCACGATCCGGTCGTCCCGCTTCAGGTACTCCTCGATCTGCATCCAGTTTGTGTCGAACACCCGCACGTGAGAACCGCCCTGCCTGGTCAGCTGTCCCGCAGCCGGACGGCAGGCGCCTCGGCGCCTGCCGTCCGGCTCCCCGCCCAGGTCGGCCGGGTCGCCCCGGTTGCCCGGGCCGGCCTGGCCGGCCTCGTCACTTCACGAAGTACCAGTACTCCGGGGTGATGCTGAGCGTGGGGCTCTGCGGGAGGACGCCGTGCAGGTCGTTGGCCACCTCGCTCAGCGTGTACGCCGCGTTCGGCTGGTACTGGACCGGGAGCTGCGGCGCCAGGTAGTCCTGCCAGCTGTAGAACAGGTTCAGGTCGCTGCTGGTCAGCGTCTGCTGGATCATCGAGTCGTTGGTCTTGTCGCAGTACCCGCCGGAGTTCGCGATCGCGCCGCACTCGAACAGCTGGTCGCCGGTGGGCAGGTAGTCGGGGGAGAACGACCAGCCGAAGCCCCAGTTCGCGAAGTCCCAGTTGCACGGGATCTTAGCGACCACGCAGTTCCCTCCGGCCACCGCGAGCACGTCGTTGAACGGCTTGGGCACCAGGTTCAGCTTGATCCCGACCGCCGACGCGTTGGACTGGAGCGCCGTCATCTCCGACTGGACCCAGGACACCCCGGACTCGTAGATGAAGTTGAAGCTGAGCGGCGTCCCCGCGGTGATCCCGGGCCCGCACTTGGCCGGGTCGGTGCAGGTGGAGGTCCCGTTGGGGACCACCGTCCAGCCGTTGCTGGTCAGCAGGCTCTTGGCCTTGGCCGAGTTGAACGGGAACGGGTCGCCCTTCTTGCCCGTGGACGACAGCCACTGGGTCGCCGGGGTGGCGGCCACCGGGCCCACGGTCACGGCCCCGTACCCGCGCAGCGGGCCAGCGATGATCGCTTCCTGGTTCATCAGGTAGGCCAGGGCCTCGCGGAAGTACAGCTGCTTGATGATCGCGGCGTGGTCCGAGACCGAGGACTGGTAGTTCGTCGCGTAGTAGTCGATGCCCCACGGGTACAGCGGGGCCAGCGTGTAGCCGTGCGAGGCCAGCGGGTTGGAGCCCACCGTCGCGTTGGCGGGCTTCGGCGGGGCGTCCTGGTTGGGCAGGTAGCCGAAGTCGATCTTGGTGGATCCGCTCGGCGACTGCAGCACGTTGTACTCGGCCGCGTCGGTGGTGAACGGTACCTCCTGGAACTGCGACAGCGTCGGCTTGACCGGGCCGGAGTAGGACTTGTTCGGCACGAACGTGACGTGCCCGTCGGAGCTGAACGCGCTCAGCTTCCACGGCCCGTCCACGATGCTCCACAGCGGCGACGTGACGTAGCCGGTGAGGTTCTTGGCCTGGTCGTTGAGGTAGTTGTAGACGGCCGCGCAGTCCTTGACCGTCGTGCTGCAGCTGCTGGGCCCGGACGCGGTCCGGTCCCAGGCGGTCGGCATCGGGGTGACCTGGCTCAGGTCGTTGTACAGGAACCAGTTCGGGTTGTACGGCTTGTTCAGGGTCATGGTCAGCTCGGTCGGGCTGACCGCCTTGATGTCCGACACGTTCGTCGGGAAGCCGGTGTAGGCGCCGTAGTTGGCCGGCTCGGCTAGCTCCATGTTCAGCCAGAAGACCACGTTCTGCGCGGTGACCTGGGTCCCGTTGGACCACACGTAGTGCTTCAGCGTGATCGTCACGTTCCTGCCGTTGACGGTCGGCGGGTTGGCCAGGCTCAGCGCGTTGTTCACCGTCGGCTGGCCGTTCTGGCCGAACCAGTACAGCGGCCGGTACATCTGGTACTGGAAGTCGAACAGGTTGAGGTTGCTGATGTAGGCGCTGCTCATGTACGGGAAGATGTAGGTCGGCAGGTTCGCGGGCGGCTCCGCCCAGACGGCCGTCCCGCCCTTGACCGGGGTCCCCCCCGACGTCGACGCCGAACCGCTGCCGCCGCTGCTGCAGGCGGCCGCGACGAGCGCCAGCGCCCCCACGCCCGCCGCCAGCATCCAGGCACGGATTCTCGATCGCGATCTACCTTGCTGCGCGCGCACTGACCTCATGAATGTGGTTCCTTCCGGGCCCGCCGACCAGGATGGTGAGACCGGGGGTCCGCGTGCCGCGAACCAGGCCCGGTACAAGCCTGGCGCCGATCACGCTACGTGATCGGTATCGCTCACTGCAGCACGCCGCGGCTGGCCCCGTCCAGGATGTTGTGAGGAATACTCCCAGCTGGGACGCTTTCGTGACGTGCGCGTGACTGTTACCCCCGCGTAACCGCCGTCCGTAATCATCCCGGCCCGGAGCGTCAGGAGGAGGCACATGGCACCGCGGAGCGACCTCAGCCGGGCCGAGGCCCGGCTCGTGACCCTGGACTGCGGCGTTCTGGCCATCGCCTGCCTGGCCACCTGCTGGCTGGTCACGCACGTCCTCTCGCCGTTGCGCGCCGGCAACTCAAATGAGAAGCTATGGCGCGATCCGCGGGGTCCAGGCCGGCTAGGGAGACTGCAGTATGCCAGCGAGCAGACCTCCCATCCAGCGGCTCGTCGATGCCCTGGCCGCGCGTCTGCCCGGCACCTCGGTCACCGCGTACACCGGAGCCTCCGCCGGGCCCGCGCAATCGGATACCGTGCTCTCGATAAACAGTCCGGTGGCATTCATTCAGCTGTTGCGGGCCCCGCGAGGGCTGGGCCTGGCTCGCGCGTGGGTGACCGGGACCATCGACATTGCCGGAGACCTGCACCAGGTCACGCAGCATGAGACCGCACTGCAGGATCGGGAACTGTACTTCGCCGCGGCCGCTGCCGCGCTGCGGCTCGCGCCGACGTTCCGCTTTCGCCACGTCACCGCCAGCGGGCCCCCGCCCATCGAATACCGCTACCTGAGGCCCGGCCACCACTCGATCCTGAGCGATCTCACCGAGACCGAGTTCCACTATGGCCGCTCACTGGATTTCTACAAATATCTCCTCGGCCCTTCCCTGGCCTATTCCTGCGCGATCTTCACCGCGCCGGCGCAGTCGCTCGAGTCCGCCCAGGAGCTCGCGCACGCGACCATATGCCGGAAACTCCGGCTCGGTCGCGATTCGGTCCTGCTCGACGTCGGCTGCGGCTGGGGTGCCTTGCTCCGGTACGCCGCTCGGCATCATTCGTGCCAGGGCATCGGCATGACAGCCTCGAAAGCGCAGTACGCGGCGTGGCAGGACTGCCGCGAGCTGACGCCGCCCGGCCTCACCGTCTCCTACGGTGACTACCGCCAGATCCTGCCCGTTACCGGCGTAACCGCCGCCGCCAGCGTCGGTGTCTACGAGTACGTCGGCCGCGGCCACTCACGGCGGTTCTTCACCCTGATCAGATCTTCGCTCGGGCCCGGCGCGATGTACCTGAACCAGGGCATCGTGCGCGGAGAAAGCGGGCCGAGGCGCTTTCGCGCCAACGGCTTCGTCCGGCGGTACATCTCTCCCAACGTGCAGCTGCAGTCGCTGTCCGACCAGATGCGCGATCTCGAGCGGGCCGGCTTTCAGGTTCTGTCCGTGGACTCTTGCGGCAGCAGTTACGCGCCGACCCTGCGCTGCTGGACGAACAACCTGCTGGCCAACTGGGACGCGTGCGTCCGCCTCGAGGGCGAGCAGCGCGCCCGGGCGTGGCACATGTACCTCACCGGTGCGCTGACCCGCTTGGAACGTCGCTCCATCGACGTCGCCCAGATCTTGTGCCAGGCCAGGTGACCGCGCCCGGGCGCGAACGGTCAGCGGCTCGTCGGCCGCAGGTGGGCGGCCACGATCCGGGTGATCTCCTCGGGGTCGTCGCCGAGTTGCGCCGGAAGGTTGCCGTTGAGCCACAGCGTGGCCAGCCCGTGCACGATCGACCAGGCCGCGACCCCCGCGGCCAGGCGCTCCGCGTCGACCTCCTCGCTCCCGTACAGCAGCACGGCCGCGGCCGCCCGGGCCCGCCCCAGCTCGGCGTCGTCGCGGTGATAAAGCTCGGGCCGGTACATGACCTCGAAATGGGCCCGGTGCGTCACAGCGAACCGGACGTAGGCCACGCCGACCTCCAGGAAGCTGCCGGTCGTCTCCCAGGCCGACCGGAGCGCGTCGGCCAGCAGGCGGTAGCCCGCCGCCGCCACGGCGGTGAGCAGGCCTGCCCGGTCGCCGAAGTGGTAGGTGGCGGCGGCGTGGGTGACCCCGGCGCGGCGGGCCACCGCGCGCAGGCTCATCGCCGCGGGCCCGGACGCCTCGATCTCCTGGACGGCCGCCGCGATCAGGGCTGGGCGGAGGTTGCCGTGATGGTACGGGCGCGGCGCGGAAATCACGTTGAGATCTTACCGCTGGATAGATAGTCTTTCCAGCGGACAGATCGAGCGATTCGAGGAGGATTCCCATGCCTGCCCTGCCGTGGCTCCAGCGTCAGCAGATCGAGCCGGACCGTGAGTACGTCGCGATGGCGTCGCGCCTGCCGCTGCGGTCATACCGCTTCATTCCCGGGTTCCTGCGCGACACCCTGCGGATCCGCCGCCAGCTCGCGGACACCCCCGGGCTGGTCGGCTACGCCCTGAACGCCGGCCTGGCCCGCAAGACGTTCTGGACCTTCTCGGTCTGGGACGACCAGGCCAGCCTGGACAGGTTCGCCGCCAGCGACCCGCACCGGCGCATCATCGGGCGGCTGCGGCCGCGCATGGGCCCGACCCGGTTCGAGTTCTTCCCCATCTCCGGCTCTGACCTGCCGATGACCTGGGAGCAGATGACCGCACCGGTCCGCTGACGCGGGCGCAGGATCGACGGGCGCGGCGGCGGCCGGCTCTGCGCCAGGAGGTGCGCGGGGTGCCCCGCGTGCCCCGCGTGCCCCCGCGTATCCCGCGTGCCCCCGCGTATCCCGCGTGCCCCCGCGTATCCCGCGTGCCCCGGCGTGAGACCGCACCCGGGGCCCGGGGCGGGTCAGTCCCCTGCGGAGTCCGCGATAAACTGTGATCACAGCCCCGGCCCTGGTGCCGGGGAGACAGCACTGAGGACGGCTGCAGTTCGGTCGCCCCCGCACCGACCCGCGGCGGACTGGGTTCAGTCCGCCGGCCCGGACCTGGAGGGGGTCATAATGACCGTCCCGAACGCTGTAGCTGACGACGCCCTCGACCAGGCCGAACCGCTCACCGTCGACGCCGCCTACGCCCGGTCGCACCAAGCTGCGCTCACCCCGTCGGTGGTAGGCCCGGTCGGCCTGGAGATCGAGACCCATCTCGTGGACCTCGACTCGGTGGCCGACCGCGTGGCCTGGGACCGGGTCGACCCGCTGCCGGGCGCCGTCTGCGCCGCGGCCGGGCGGTGCGCGGTGACCCTGGAGCCCGGCGGCCAGATCGAGCTGTCCGGCCCGCCGGCCTCCGACATCCTGAGCACGGTCACCGAACTGCGCCGGGACGGGCAGCGCGCCCGGCTGGCGCTGGCCGAGTTCCGCCTCGGCATCGCCCACGCGGGAGCCGATCCGCTCCGGCCGCCCCGGCGGGTCAACCCGCGCCCCCGGTACCGGGCCATGGAACAGCACTACGCCGCCACGGGCCAGGCCGAGCCGGCCGCGGTGATGATGAACTCCACCGCGGCGATGCAGGTCAACCTGGAGGCCGGGCCACCTGGGGGCTGGCCGGGGCGGGTGGCCCGCGCGCACCGGCTCGGGCCCGCGCTGGTGGCGATCTCGGCGAGCTCACCCTGGCTGCGCGGGCGCGATACCGGCTGGAAGTCGGCGCGTCAGCGGGCGTGGGGGGGCCTGGACCAGCGGGCGTGCGGCCCGGTGCCGGGGTGCCTCGCGCCGGGCGCGGCGTCCGACGCCACCCTCGACCCCGCCTCGGCCTGGGCCCGCTTCGCCCTGCGCGCGCCGGTGGCCTTCGTCCGGACCCGCGGCGACGACGTGGCGGCGGTGGGCGCGTGCGTCCCGTTCGAGCGGTGGGCCAGCGGCGAGGTCCGCCTGGGCGGCCGGGGGCCGACGGCCGCCGATCTCGATATCCACCTGACCACGCTGTTCCCGCCGGTCCGGCTGCGCGGCTACCTCGAGCTGCGCTACCTCGACATGACTCCGCCGCGGTGGTGGCCGGCCATCGCCGCGGTGGTCACGACGCTGATGGACGACCCGGTCGCGGCCGACATGGCCACCGAGGCCACGGAACGGGCCGCCGGGCTCTGGACGAGGGCGGCGCGCCAGGGGCTGGGTGACGCCGTGCTGGCCGACGCCGCCCGCCGCTGCGTGGCGATCGCGGCCTCGCGGGTCCCCGCCCCGCTCGGTCCCGCGGTCGCCGACCTGGCCGAGCTCGTCGAGTCCGGGCGATGCCCGGGCGACCTGATGGCCGAGCGCATCGCCGAGATCGGACCGCACGCCGCATTCGAGGAGCTATCCCATGCATGACGCCGTCGTCCGCGACCTCGAGCGGGCCCGCGCTCGCACCCTCCAGCTCACCGACCTGGACGACCCGACGCTGCTGGCCCAGCACGACCCGCTGATGAGCCCGCTGGTCTGGGACCTCGCGCACATCGGCCAGCAGGAGGAGTTGTGGCTGCTGCGCGGCGGCGACCCCGCCCGGCCGGGGATGCTCGCTCCGGAGGTCGACTCGCTCTACGACGCGTTCAAGCACCGCCGCGCCGACCGCCCGGCCCTGCCGCTGCTGCCGCCGGTACAGGCCCGCGCGTACGGCCACGAGATCCGAGGCCGGGTCCTTGACCTGCTTGAACGCACTCCTGCGGATGATCTGTTCACCGCCGGGATGGTCGTACAGCACGAAGAAATGCACGACGAGACGATGCTCGCGACGCTGCAGATCCGGAACGGGCCGCCGGTGCTCATCGCGCGCCGGCCGCTGCCGGAGGGCCGCCCGGTCGCCGGCGAGCGCGTGTTCGTGGCCGGCGGCCCGTTCGTGCTCGGCGTCGACGCGGCCGGCGAGCCGTTCTCGCTCGACAACGAGCGGCCCGCGCACACCGTCGACGTGGCGCCGTTCTGGATCGGGCGGGTGCCGGTGACCAACCGGCAGTGGTCTGAGTTCATCGCCGACGGCGGCTACGCGCGGCCCGGCCTGTGGTCGGGGCGCGGGTGGGCGCACCGGACCGAGGCCGGCCTGGAGCGGCCGAAGTTCTGGACGGCCGACGGCGCCCGGCGGCGGTTCGGCGTCGAGGAGGACGTGCCGCCCGACGAGCCGGTGCAGCACGTGTGCTACTTCGAGGCGGAGGCGTTCGCGCGGTGGCGCGGAGCCCGCCTGCCGACCGAGGTCGAGTGGGAGAAGGCCTGCGCGTGGGACCCGGCCACCGGGGCCCGGCGCGGCTGGCCGTGGGGGTCGTCGGCGCCCGGCGCGGACCTGGCCAACCTGGGCGGGCTGGGGCTGCGGCCGGCTCCGGTCGGGGCCTATCCCGCGGGCGCGTCGGCCTACGGCGCCGAGCAGATGATCGGGGACGTGTGGGAGTGGACCTCGTCGGACTTCACCCCGTGGCCGGGCTTCACCCCGATGATCTACCGCAGGTACAGCGAGCCGTTCTTCGGCGGGGACTTCAAGGTGCTGCGCGGCGGCTCCTGGGCGGTGGCCCCGTCCGCGATCCGGCCCTCGTTCCGCAACTGGGACCACCCGGTCCGGCGGCAGATCTTCACCGGCGTCCGGCTGGCCTGGGACGCGGGAGACGGCTGGGCAGACGCCGGGGGAGACGCCTGAGTGTGCCGCCATCTCGCCTGGCTGGGCGCGCCGCGCTCGCTCGGCGATCTCTTGCTTGAACCTGACCACGGCCTGCTCGTCCAGTCGTACGCCCCGCGCCGTCAGGCCAACGGCCTCATGAACGCCGACGGGTGGGGCGTCGGGTTCTATGCCGCCTCCCGGCCGGAGCCCGCGCGCTGGCGCTCGAACCGGCCGCTGTGGACCGACGCGTCGTTCGCGTCGGTAGCGCCGGTGATCTCGTCGACCTGCGTGCTGGCGGCGGTCCGCTCGGCCACGGCCGGCATGCCGGCCGACGAGACGGCCGCCGCGCCGTTTCAGTCCGGGCGGTGGCTGCTGTCGCACAACGGCGTCATCGACCGGGCCGTGCTCGGCCCCCACCCCGCGGCCGAGTCGGTCTGTGACTCCGCGGTGCTGGCCGCGCACCTGTTCGCGTTCGGCCCCGAGCGGCTCGGGGAGTTCGTCACCGGGCTCGCGCAGCGCGATCCGGGCGCGCGGCTGAACCTCCTGCTCGCCGACGGCCAGCGGATCCTGGCCACCCGGTGGCACGACACGCTGAGCGTCCTGGCCGCCGACAACGGCGTCGTGGTCGCCAGCGAGCCCTACGACGACGACCCGCGCTGGACCGACGTGCCCGAGCACCACCTCGTCGAGGCCACGGCCGACGCCGTGACCGTCACCGATCTGGATCTGGAGGGTTGACTTTATGCCAGCGGAAAACCGTGTCCAGGCTCATCCCAGCCGGTATCTCGACGCGTTGCGGGCGGACGTGCGGGCCGGCCTCACCGCGACCCCGAAGACGCTGCCGCCCAAGTACTTCTACGACGCGCGCGGCAGCGAGCTGTTCGACGAGATCACCCGCCTGCCGGAGTACTACCTGACCCGGGCCGAGACGGCGATCCTGGAGCGCCACGCCGGGGAGATCGCCGAGTTGTCGCGGTGCGAGTCGCTCGTCGAGCTGGGCAGCGGCACCTCGGCCAAGACCCGGCTGCTGCTGCGCGCGCTGCTCGACGGCGGGGCCCTGCGCGAGTTCGTGCCGTTCGACGTCGACCCGGTCGTGCTCACCGAGGCCAGCGACGCGCTGCACGCCGAGTACCCCGGCCTGCGCATCGAGCCGTTCCTCGGCGACTTCGAGCGTGACCTGCCGGCGATCCCGAGCGGGGGACGCCGCATGATCGCCTTCCTCGGTTCCACCGTCGGCAACCTCGAGCCGGCACCGCGCGGGGCGTTCATGAATCAGGTCGCAGCCGCGCTGCGTCCCGGGGACACCTTCCTGCTCGGCACGGACCTGGTGAAAGACCCCGGCCGGCTGCTCCGGGCCTACGACGACGCGGCCGGGGTGACGGCGGAGTTCAACCGCAACATCCTGATGGTCGTCAACGCCGAGCTCGACGCCGACTTCGCGGTCGCGGAGTTCGGCCACGTCGCCGTGTGGGACGCGGTCCAGGAATGGATCGAGATGCGGCTGCGCCCGGAGCGCGCGCAGCGCGTGACGATCGGCGATCTCGGCCTGACGGTGTCCTTCGCGGCCGGGGAGGAGCTGCGCACCGAGATCTCGGCCAAGTTCCGCCGGGACAAGATCGAGGCCGAGCTGGCCGCGGCCGGCCTGCGGACCCTGCGGTTCTGGACCGACCCAGACGGCGACTTCGGCCTGACCTTGGCCCAGTCACCACCCTGACCCGGCCCGGTCACCACCCGGACCCCGGCCCGGTCACCACCCGGACCCCGGCCCGGTCACCACCGTGACCCCGGCCCGGTCACCACCCGGACCCCGGCCCGGTCACCACCCGGACCCCGGCCCGGTCACCACCGTGACCCCGGCCCGGTCACGACCCGGACCCCGGCCTGGTCACCACCTGGACCCCGGCCTGGTCACCACCCGGACCCCGGCCCGGTCGGCGGCTTAGCGCATCCGGCGCTAGCCCGCGCGCGGGCGGGCTCCACCGGCCGCCCGCCCCGCGGGCTGGCCACCGGGCTTGGCGTTCAGGCTCCTGATAGGAGCGGCGAAGAAGCCGGAAGACGTTTAGGAGCCTTAATGCGCGTCGGGTTTCGTAGCTTTTATCCATGTTCGCGGCCCGCCACGCCGGCATCCCGGCCGCTCCTGCAGGGATGAATGTGGATCAGGTGCACTTCCTTGTACAGCATCGTCACATTCATCCCCGGCTTCGCTGGTTACGGCAGCAGGCTCACTCGTCGAGGCCGTCGCGGTCCGCCCACTCGAGCAGGGTGTCGAGCCGGTAGGCGGCGTCGTCGATGCCCGCGTGCAGATCGCCGAGGCTGGCGAAGCGTTCGGGCACGGTGGCGACGGTGCAGTCACGCGGGTCGACGTCGTCGATCTCGTCCCAGGTGACCGGGGTGGACACGGTGGCCTCCGGCACGCCGCGCACCGAGTAGGCGCTGGCGATCGTGTGGTCGCGGGCGTTCTGGTTGTAATCGACGAACAGCTTGCCGGGATCGCGGTCCTTGCGCCACCAGGTGGTCGTCACCTCGCCCGGCGTCCGGCGCTCCACCTCCCGGGCGAAGGCGTGCGCGGCCCGCCGGACCTCCGCGAAGCCCCACTGCGGCTCGATCCGGACGTAGATGTGCAGGCCGCGGCCGCCCGAGGTCTTCGGCCAGCCCGCCGCGCCCAGCTCGTCGAGGACCTCGTGCGCGACGTGGGCGACCCGGCGCACCACGTCGAACCCGCAGCGCGGCATGGGGTCCAGGTCGATGCGCCACTCGTCCGGCCGTTCGGTGTCGGCCCGCCGTGAGTTCCACGGATGGAACTCCACGGTGGACATCTGGACCGCCCACACCACGCTGGCCAGTTCGGTCACGCACAGCTCGTCCGCGTGCCTGCCGTAGCGCGGGAAGTCCACCCGCACCGTCTCCAGCCACGGAGGGGCGCCATGCGGCACCCGTTTCTGGTGCACCTTTCCCCCGCCCTGCCCGCCCTTCGCCCCGCCCTGCCCGCCCTTCGCCCCGCCCTGCCCGCCCTCCGGGCTCTCGGCCACGCCGGACGGGAAGCGGTGCATCATGCACGGCCGCTCCCGCAGCGCGCGCACGATCCCGTCGCCGACCGACATGTAGTACCGGGCCAGGTCGAGCTTGGTCTCGCCGCGGGCCGGGAAGTACACCCGGTCCGGATGGGTGATCCGCACCGTACGGCCCCCGACCTGGAGTTCCACTGCATCTGCGGCCATACCAAGAAACTAATGCGGTCCCAGGACAGCCTGCAGGCAGGACATGCCGTAGGCGAGATG
This sequence comes from uncultured Actinomycetota bacterium, assembly GCA_963842355.1. Taxonomy (GTDB): domain Bacteria; phylum Actinomycetota; class Actinomycetes; order Streptosporangiales; family Streptosporangiaceae; genus JASHPR01. Next base: position 479,644 of record CAWJGC010000004.1, read on the forward strand.
GCTGTTCACCGCGCGGATACTGATGCCCATCACCAGGGCGATCCGGGATTCCGGCAAGTCCGCGTAGTACCGCAGCACCAGGGCTTCGCGCTGCAGGGCCGGCAGCGAGCGCAGCGCGGCGACCAGGCTCGGTCCTGGGCACGCAGCAGCCTCCGGCTCGTCCGCCGGCTGGTGGTTGCTGTGCGGCTGGTCCGGCTGGTGGTTGTCGTGCGGCTGGTCCGGCTGGTGGTTGCTGTGCGTCCGGTCCGGCTGGTGGTTGTCGTGCGGCTGGTCCGGCCGGCTGCCGTGCGGCTGACCGTTGGGCGAGGCTGGCTTGGGCCCCCGGCGGGAGCGCGACCGGCGGACCACAGCTTCCTGCAGGTAGCACAGGGCTCGGTCGTCACTGTCCCGCAGGTGCCGCCACGCGCCGTGCATGGCGACGAACGCGTCCCGGACGATCTCCTCCGCGATCGCCTCGTCGCTCGCCAGGAGCGCGGCCAGCCGGGTCAGGGGACGGTAGTGCCGGTGGTAGAGCAAAGCCACCGCCTGGTCTGCATCCTGACCAGCCGGACCCCCCGCGACTTGGTCGCGTGATCGCACACGCACTTACGGCCGCAGCCTTTCCTGTCCCCTCCGCCGAGAGCAAGGGTCTCATCCGCGACGGGATACCGCTAGCCAGGTAGCCATCTCTCCTTGGAGAGGCGGCCCTCGCTTCCGGGATACAGGTCAACGAAAAGAAGTGCTCGGGCCCGTGCCAACCAGACGTGATCGTCCGGCAAAGTCCCGGAATCCAGCAGGAATGCGGCCTGAGCATGCCGCCGAGGTCATTAGGATGAGTCCTGGATCAAGATCCAGGACGTTTGGCCAGCGTAAGCGGCCGGGCCGCGTGGCTTGGCGACCGGGTCAGGCCGGCGCACAGGTAGGTCCGTGCCGTTCTCGGCGCGGCGGTCGTTGCGCGTTCGGCTGGTAGTCAGCTGACCACTGAGGCACGAGGAGCAGTCGCATGCCCAGCGCCCCCGGAGCGAGTTCCGGCTCGCCCGTGGCCGGCCGGGTGACGTCAGGGGCGGACCGGACCCGGGTCTTCACCGGGCTGGCCGTGGCGGGCATCGGGTGTTCGATCCTGATCATGATCGCCCTGTCGGTGGTACGGGATAGCTGGATGTATCCGCCCATGGCGGGGTCGGGCGCGGCGCCACCCTGGGACCTGCGGTCGGTGCACGTGTCCGCCGGGGTGGCGACCATCGCCCTCTGGCTGGCCATGCTGGCCGGCGCGGGCGGCGTGGGCGCCGGCCTGTATGCCGTCCAGCGCGGGGCGAGGCCGAGCCTCCGGGCGGTGCTCATCGCGGCGGTCCTCGCCGTGGCCGCGCTGACCGTGCTGCCGCCGGCCGGGTCGTCGGACGTGTTCGACTACGCCGCCTACGGCCGGATCGTGGTGCTCGGCCACAACCCGTACGTGATGACCCCGTACCACCTGCGCCTGGCCCACAACGCCTTTGCCCAGTCCGTGCCGGAGGTCTGGCAGCATTTCGTGAGCGTTTACGGCCCGCTCGCCACGGTGGAGCAGTTCCTGGCGGCCAAGCTCGGCGGCGTCTCCGCGGCGCGGATGGTGTTCTGGCTGAAGCTGTGGAACGCGATCGCGTTCGGCGTGGTCGCGTTCGTCGCGGACCGGCTGCTGCGCTCCGACCCGGCCCGGCGGCTGCGCGCCCATCTGCTCTGGACGATCAACCCGCTGCTGCTCTGGGGCATCGTCGCGGCCGGGCACCTCGACGTGCTCGCCGCGGCGGCCGGCCTGATCGGGCTCCTGGTCCTTGGTGAGCAGCGGGGCGAGCAGTCGCCCGCGGGCCGCCCGCCCATGCTGCGCGTGCTGGCCGCGGGCGCGCTCATCGGGGTCGCGGCGGACATCAAGATCAACTATGTCCTGTTCGGCCTGGCCCTGGCCTGGGCCCTGCGCCGGTCGCCGGCCGCGCTGGCCGCGGCGGCCGGGGCCGCGCTCGTGGTGCTCGTGCCCGGCTACGCGTGGTTCGGGGTGCCCTCGGTCCGGGCCATCGCCAACCGCCGCAACCAGATCAGTGCGGACACCCTCTACCGCCTGCTCGTCTTCGACCCGCACTGGCGATCCCACCTCGCGCTGGTCGCGGTCGTCCTGGTCGTGGCCTCGGCGGTGCTGGCCCTGTGGCGCCTGCCCGAGGGGGCCTGGGCCCGGCCGGCCATCCGCCCGGCCCTGGCGCTGTCGGCGGCCTGGCTGTTCTTCTGGCCCTACCAGTTCCCCTGGTACGACGTGATGATCATCTGCGTGCTCGTGCTCTACCCCGCCTCCCGGCTCGACTGGCTGGTGCTGGGGCGGCTCGCCGCCGGCACCATCGCCAACGTCCCGGGCAACCCGCCGGGGATCATGGTGTCCGGCACCAGTCACCTGGTGATCGTGGCCCACAACATCATCGTGTACGCCCTGGTCCCGCTGGTCCTGCTGGCCGCCGCGGCCGGGCTGGTCGCGCTCTGCCTGTCCGGCCGGTGGAACCTGCGCGAGCCCGCTGGCCCGCCCGCCGCCACCCCGCCGGAGCGCGCCGACCTGCTCCCCTCGGGATGAGACGCGGCGCTCTACGTGGCGGCCGGGGCCGGGGGTGTCGCTGACTCGCCTTCCCGGGCGAGGCGCTCGGCGCGGTCCTTGATTCCGAGGAGCATCTTCCGCTCCATCACCAGGCTGCCTGGTTCCATGATCAGCAGGTTGAACAGCCGCGTAAGCGCGGACGCGCCCGGTGTGGCGATCCGGTTCCGGCTGACGAGCCTGGTCGCGCCGATCTCGGGGAACAGCGCGAAGATCCACACCCAGTTCCCGTCCTCGAAGCGCACCGCGAGCGCTCGCTGAGGATCTAGGACCTCGACGCGCATCTTGGGCCGGTTCGGTCCGAGCTGGAATTCATCGCCCGTCTTCAGGTCCTGGAACTGCGGGAGGATCTTGTCGGCGCTGTGCATGCCCAGGCCGAGGAGGTTCTCGATCCAGTCGTAGGTGTACGCGCCGCCCCGGCCGCTGCCCATCTGGACCAGCCAGGGCCAGATCGCGGCGGGAGGCGCCTGGACGGTGACAGCGCGGGTCGAGACGATATCGGCCTCGGCCAGCAGATCATCACCGGGCAGCTCGCCAGTCACCTCTCCGGGCCGCGCGCCCCATTCCAGGCACCGGCGTCGCAGGAAAAGCGGGTAGCTGACCGCGGCGCCGCCGGCCGCGAGGCCCGCGCCGCCCATGATCCGCGTCCATGCTCTGGCCATAGCCCCGGCTCCGCCTCTGTGCATGCCGACTATCTGCGCCGATCGTCCGCGCGGGCTGCCTTCGCCAGCCAGGTGCAAGGGTCCCGGAAGACCATGCCATTGGTCACTATGTTCCCGGCCGGATGAGGGCGCCGATCTGGTCAGCGAGCGGCACCGCCGGGTCAACCCGGTGCAGCTGATAGAGGTCGATCCGGTCTAGTCGCAGCCGGCGCAGGCTCAGCTCCGCCTGCTGGCGCAGGTATTCCGGGCGCCCGAGGGAGATCCACTCGCGGCCGAGGTTGACCTGCCCGCCCTTGGTGGCGATCACCAGCCCCGGCGGCTACACGCGGTGCAAGCGGCCGGGTCGGTCGCCGGCGCCGCGCGCACCCTCCACGTGACCACCTCGGCCATCTCCCAACAGCTAGGACGGCTGGAGCGGGAGGTTGGCCAGCGGCTGGTCGAACGGCAGGGTCGGGGCATCCGGCTGACCGAGGCCGGCGCGCTTCTGGCGCTCGACGCCGCTGATCTGCTGAGCCGCGTCGAGCGGGTGGAGGCCGCCCTCGCCGAACACCGCGGCGCTGTCGCCGGAACGCTCGCGGTCGCCGCGTTCGCCACCGCCGCCCGCGGCCTGATGCCAGGCGTGCTGCGGGACCTGCGGTCGCGCTACCCCGGCCTGTCAGTGTCGCTGTCTGAGCAGGAGCCGCACGAGGCGATCCCGGCCCTGAGCCGCGGCCACCTCGACGTCGCGATCGTCCAGGACTGGGCCGACGACGTGCTGGCCGTGCCGCCCGGGCTGTCGCGGCGGCACCTGATGGACGACCCGTTCGACGTGGCGCTGCCCGCCGATCACCCACTCGCCGGCCGTCGCAGCGTCGCGGTCGCCGAGCTCGCCAGCGACGACTGGATCAGCTGGTGCACCGGCCAGATCTGTCACGACTGGCTGGTACGTACGCTGCAAGCCGACGGCGCGCGGCCGCGTATCTTGCATACCGTCTCGGAACACTCGACACAGCTGGCGCTGGTTGCGGCCGGCCTGGGTGCCGCGGTGATCCCGCGACTCGGCCGCGAACCCACGCCGCCGTCGGTCCGATTCGTGGCGATCGACCCGCCGCCCGCGCGCCGCATCTTCGCCCTCTGGCGGGAAAGCGCCGCCGCCCGCCCGGCGATCGGCGCCGCCGTCGACGCTTTCCAGCGGGCCTGCGCCACCGTGACCTGATCGGTCGGCCACCTGGTCCACGCCGCGGCAGTATTCCCCTTTCGCCGATAGGCGCGCACAGTACTGCCGAGGAGGCGTGGATGCGGCGCGCACGCAGGCGGTCAGAGCGGGTAGAGGGGGTCTAGCGCCAGCTCAAGAGCTGTGGCGGCCTGCCTCACCTCGTTCACATAGGCCATCCATGTCTCGATGCGGTCGCGGTCAAACGGCTTACCCTCGATCGTCTGGCGGTATGCGCGGTCAGCGGAGCCGCAGGCGTCGGCCAGCTTCCCGGCCGTCAGCACGATCTCCCTGTCCTCGTCCGTTAGATCGTTCATGGCTTCCGCCCTTCGCCGTCTCGCCTATCGGCCTTGCCCACCGTACGCCTGCCGTGGGTCATCCCGCCCGCGCCAGGGCTCGGCAACATCCCGGCACCGTAAGTTCTGGCGCGCCGGGAGACCGGTACCTTCGGTGTTGCCGGAGCGAAGGCCGTGACGGGCGAGAGAGTGAGGTTCGGGTGAAGCCTGTACTGGATGGCACCGTGGCGCTGGTGACCGGAGCTTCGAGCGGAATCGGCGCGGCCACGGCATCCGCCCTCGCTGCCCAGGGCGCGGCCGTGGCGCTGGCGGCGCGGCGCCTCGACCGGCTGGACACGGTCGCCGCCGGCATCAGGGACCAGGGTGGCACTGCGGTGGTGCTGGAGTGCGACATCACCGACGAGCAGCAGGCGACCGGGGCGGTTGAGCGCACGGTCGCCGAGCTGGGCCGTCTCGACACGCTCATCAACAACGCCGGGGTCATGCTGCTCGGCCCGGTGGCCGGGGCGCCGACGCCGGAGTGGCAGCAGATGGTGGAGCTCAACGTGCTGGGCCTGCTGTACTGCGCGCACGCGGCGCTGCCCCATCTGCTGCGCGCCGCCGAGGGCGGGCCGCGCCAGGTCGCGGACATGGTGAACATCAGCTCGGTGGCGGGCCGGGCGGCCCGTAACGGCAACGGCGTCTACTCGCTGACCAAGCACGGGATCGGCGCGTTCAGCGAGTCCCTGCGCCAGGAGGTGACCAGGAAGTACGTACGCGTCTGCCTGGTAGAGCCGGGCGCGACGGCGACGGAGCTGGCCAGCCACAACCGGCCCGAGGTACTGGCGAGCATACGAAACCAGTTCGGCCAGACGATGGCGGCCGAGGATATCGCCGACGCGATCACCTATATCGTGACCCGGCCGCGGCATGTCGCGGTCAACGAGATGCTGATCCGCCCGACCGAGCAAGAGCGGTAACCCGGCGCGGGCGGGCCTCGGGCGCGGGTCGACCAGGCGCGATTGAGGGCGTACCAGCGCGCCCATGGCCCGCCCGGCCGGAGGGCCAGCCCGGGTCACCCTGCGGGCAGGTCCAGCAGCGCGCGGCAGACGTCTCCGATATCGACGATCCCGATGAGGCTGCCGTCGTCCACGACCGGCAGGTGCCGGAAGTGCCCGGCCACCATGGATTCAGCAGCGGCGCGGACGCTCGTCGTGGCCGGGATGACGGTCGGCGCACGGGTCATCAGGTCGCGGATCCGGACCTCGTTCAGGTTCTTCTTGTCCGCCACCGCATGGACGATGTCAGCTTCGGTGATGAGGCCGAGCGGCCGCTTGGACTCCTCGTCGTCCACTACCACCAGGGCGGTCGCGCCCGCGTGCTTCATCAGGTAAGCGGCCGCGGCCACATGGTCTTCCGGTTCGACCGTGGACAGCGCCGGCCGCATGACGTCCGCGGCCGTGGGCGTGGCAGGGGGTGGCGGTGAGGACGGCTGTTGCGCTGGGGCTTCGGTCATGATCCGCTCCGTTTCCGGGCATCTCGGTCGGTGTCGCTCGGCCCAGAAGGCCTTACCTCGATCATGCCCGAGCGGCCCGCCGGGTGCTAAGCCGGCGGCTCCGTCAGCGAACCCGCGGCCCGGCGCGAGGCCCGGGCGGCCAGCCGAGAGGCTCAGCGACCGCGGCGGCGGCCGAGGGCTCGGACCACGGCGCCGACGGCGACCAGGCCGAGCGCGGCCGCCCGGCTGCCGCGCCCCGTCCGCCCCGTCCGCCCCGGCGGTGCAGGCGGCCGGTGCGCGCCGTCGCCCGCGACCCGGGCCAGCGCCATCGCCCCGTGGTCGGCTCGCAGGACCTGGCGGCCCTGCAGGGCGAACAGCAGGGCGAGCGAAGGGCCGACGATCAGGACGACCGCGACGAACAGGACCACCAGCGCGACCAGGGTGGTGTGCGGGGCGCCGGCGTTGCTCAGGGTCACCGACGTGCCGGGCAGCAGGGTCGGGTACTGGGCCACGCCCCAGCCCCAGATCACCGCGGCCACGCCGAGCGCGGCCAGGGCCCGCACGGCGCCCGAGCGGATCCGGGTGCCGCGCGGGCGGCCCGTGGTGAGCAGGGCCAGGACCGCCACGCCGGTGACCGCGGCGATGATCACCAGCGACAGCGCCGGCCCGGTGAGGTGCCGGTACAGGGCAGGGTCCGAGCCGTGCAGTGCCGCCAGGGTGGCCAGCGACAGCGCCCCGGTCACGACCCCGGCGGCCTGGGCCCGGCGGGTGAAGTAGGCCGCCAGGCGGCGGTCGCCCCGGCGCGTGGCCTCGCCGATGAGGTAGATCGCGGCGAGATAGCCGCACGCGCCGACGAACAGGAACCCGGTCAGCAGGGACGTCGCCCCGGTCCAGGCGGCCAGGCTGGCCCGGTCGGCATCGGCGGGTATCCGGCCGGCCGCCATGGCGCCGATCACGGTGCCCATGAAGAACGGGGTCACCAGCGAGGAACAGGCGAACACCCCGCCGAGCGCGCGCTGAACCGCGATCGGCCGGGCTTCCTTGCGGAATGCGAACCCGGCGCCGCGCAGCACGATTCCGCCCGCCGCGAGCCAGAGCGGCAGCGCCACCACGGTCATCACGGCAGCGAACGCGTCGGGGAACGCGGTCCAGAAGATGACCAGCGCGAACACCAGCCAGACGTGGTTGGCCTCCCACACCGGAGTGATCGACTCGTCGATCAGCCGCCGCGGCGCATCCCCCCGCCGGTCACCCCCGGCCAGCAGGTCCCACAGGCCGCCGCCGAAGTCGGCGCCGCCCAGGATGGCGTACAGGGTGATCGCGGCCAGCAGGATGGCCCCGACCGCGGCCGCGATCACGTCCCGGCCCGGCCCAGCGACCGGTCCTCCGCCCGCGGCGGGGGGCCGTAGGGGATGTCGGGCTCCAGGGTGTCGCCGCGGCGCCAGCGCCGGGCCAGGGCGCGCAGGATGATGATCGTCGCGGCGCCGAGCACCGCGTACAGGGCCACCACGACGCTCAGGCTGGCAATGACGCCGCCGTTGGTCGTGGCCGCCGCCGCGGTGGTCTGCAGGCGGTACACCACCCAGGGCTGGCGGCCGACCTCGGTGACCACCCAGCCGCACTCCATGGCCACGGTCGCGGCCACCCCGCTGACCGCGCCGAGCAGCCAGAACAGCCGCTGGCGCGGCATCCGGCGGTGCCGCCACCACCCGTAGAGGGCCCACAGCCCCGCCAGCAGCAGCAGGAACCCCAGGCCGACCATGGCGTCGAAGCACAGGTGGATCAGCCAGGGCACCGGCGGGCGGTCGGCGGGCGGGACGCTGTCCCACCCGGTGACCCTGGTCCCGGTGCCGAACCCGACCAGCAGCGAGTCGAAGCCCGGGATCCGCAGTCCCCCGTAGACGTGCCCGTTGAGGTAGGCCCCGCCCAGGTACTCGGGAACGTCACGGGACGTGTGGGCCACGTACTCCATCGACGCGAACTTCACCGGCTGGTCGCGGGCGATGGCGCGGGCCGCGGTGTCACCGACGAAGATCTGGAACGGGGTGAGCACGGCGGCCATGACGAACGGGATCGCGAAGCCGGTGTAGTGGTAGCGGTCCCGCCGCCCGCGCAGGATGCCGGCCGCGTACACCGCGGCGACGCTGAACCCGGCGACCAAGTAGGCGGCCAGGATCATGTGCGGCATCTCGTAGAGGGCCGCGTGGTTGAAGTACACCTGCCACGGGTCGACGGACACGATCTTGCCGCCCCGGGCGGTGAAGCCGCCCGGCTGGTTCATCCACGCGTTGACCGCGACGACCGACATCGCCCCGAGGATGCCGCTCACCACGGTCGGCACCCCGGTCCACCAGTGCGCCCAGCCGGGCAGGCGCCGCCACCCGTACAGGTAGATGGCGGTGAAGATGGCCTCGAGGAAGAAGAACAAGCCCTCGACGCCGAACGGCAGCCCGAGCACCGCGCCGTACCGGCGCATCAGCCCGGGCCACAGCAGGCCCATCTCGAAGGACAGCACGGTCCCGGTGACCGCGCCGACCGCGACCAGCACGCCCATCGCCTGCGACCAGCGCCGCGCGAGCAGCAGGGCCACCTCGTTCGAGCGACGCAAACCGATGAACTCGGCGGTCAGCACGATCGCGGGCAGCGCGATCCCCATGCAGGCCAGGATGATGTGGAACCCGAGGGTGGTGGCCATCTGCGCGCGGGCCGGCACGACCTCGCCGCCGGTCCGGGCCGCTGCGAGCACTAAACCGTGGAAGCGCATCACCGTCACCGTAGCCCGCGCCCGTCGGCCGCGTTCGCCGGGTCGGTGGTTCCGCGGCCGGCGTGTTCGCGGCCGGCCCGGGGAGCCCAGCGACATCGCCGGCGCGTCGCTGTCGCCCAGGCGACACCGACGCGCCGGCGATGCCGATTGGAGGACGGTCTGGCGCGGACCCAGAGCGCCGTCGCCTCCCTGCGTGACCTGCTGCAGCATCCCGCGCCCGGCGCGCCCGTCGAGCACCGCAGCGTCGCGGCGGCCCCGGCCGCCGCGATCAGCCAGGTCATCGACGTCGCGGATGCGCTGTCCTGGTACCAGGGCGCCGATCCGCGAGTACTACCTCGTCGGCCCGCACGACACGGCCGACGAGTCCCGGTGGCGTACCGAGACCGGCCGGCCTATCGTCCAGACCGGAGCCGTAGGCTAGGCCTGGTCAGCCGAGCACCGCGGCGGCCTCACCACAGGTCGCCACCGGTGAGTACGTAAAGGAACGGCACCAGCGGGATCAGGCCGAAGATGGCCCACACCACCTTCGCGCCGGTGCTCATGCCCGGGCGGGTCGCCAGGTCGATCCACATGAGGATGACCGCGATCGGATGGAACAGGCAGACGATCAGTTCGAGAAGCTTCTTCACCGCTTGAATCTACCCGCCGCCCTTCCGGGCAACCCAGCCGTCCAGGTCAGCGTCGGGGGAGCGGCCCCAGGGCTTCGCCGATGGTGGCCGCATGGTAGCCCGCCCGGCCCGGCTTGGAGCAAGGGACGACGGCCGCGTGTCGGCCTTAGGCTGCGGCGGCAAGAAATTTCACGACACGGCGAGGGACCTGACGGATCGCGCGGCATGTTTCCTGCATGCTGGTACAGATGATCAATCGAGATGCAGCCGTCAACCGCCGCCAGGTGCTGCTGGCCATCGGCGGCATGTCGTTGATCAGCGCCCCGACCCCGGTCTGGCCGCGGCTGCGGCCCGAAGACGCCGGGCCCGTTCATCACGGCCGGGTCCATCACCGCCGGGCGCACCGGGGCCAGGTTCCCGGCGCGCCGTCCTACCCGTTAGACCGGCCGTTGTACTACATCGACGACGGCGCCAAGGCGATCGCGCTGACCATCGACGACGGCCCCGATCCGGTATACACGCCGCAGGTCCTGGACCTGCTGGCGCAGTACCACGTGACCGCCACGTTCTCCATGATCGGCCAGCGCGTGGCGGCGTACCCGTACCTGGCCCGCGCGGTCGCGGAGGCTGGTCACGTGATCGCCAATCACACGTGGAACCACGCCGACCTCGCGGGCATGCGAACCCTCCACGTGCACAGTGAGCTCAGCCGCGCTAGTGACGCGATCCACGCGGCGGCCGGGGTGCATCCCGGCCTGTTCCGCGCCCCCTACGGAGCCTGGACCCGGGACGTGATCAGGGAGTGCGAGCAGATGCGGATGGTCCCGCTCGACTGGTCGGTGGACCCGCGCGACTGGGCCATGCCCGGCGTGCGCAGCATCGTCCGCGACATCATGCACAAGACCCAGCCGGGGTCGATCATCCTGGAGCACGACGGCGGCGGCAACCGGTCGCAGACCGTGGCGGCGCTGCGGATCGTCCTGCCCCGCCTGCTGCACGAGGGCTATCAGTTCCGGACTCCCTGACCGCGGCCACCTTGGCTATGGTGGCGGTAGGCGCGCGAGGGCGCCTCCGGGTCCGCGGCTGGACGCGGTCCGCCTCTGGTCGGCACACGGCTACGGTGTCGGCGATGCCGGCCCAATTGTCGGCGACGTGTGCGACCCTGCGGATATGAGCGGGAACACCCCATGACCGAGTCACCGGTGAGCCGGTCCGGGCCGTTCTGGGAGTTCCTGGCGGGCCGTCGGCCCGCGCCGCCGGCCGCCGTCACGCTGGGCTGGGAGCTGTCGTGGGTGGCTCCCGAACGCGGCGAGATCGAGGTCCGCTTCGAGGCCCGCGACGGTTTCACCAACCCGATGGGCAACGTGCAGGGCGGATTCCTCGCGGCGATGCTCGACGACACGCTCGGCCCCGCGCTCGTGGCCACGCTGGCCGACGGCGAGTTCGCGCCGACCCTGGAGCTGAAGGTCAGCTTCCTGCGGCCGGCCGCGCCGGGTCGGATCATCGGCACGGGCCGGGTGGTACACCGCGGCGGATCCATCGCGTTCCTGGCCGGGGAACTGCGCAGCGAGGCCGGGGACGTGCTGGCCACCGCGACCGCGACCGCCCGCGTGATCCGGCCCGGACCGGGGAAGTGACGACCGGCGCGCGACACTACCTCATGACTGATCCGGGTGTCGCGCGGCCAGCGCGGCCCGCTGCGCCCGGGTCAGGCTGGCCACCACCAATTGGTAGGAGTGGCCGACAAGCTCGAGCAACTCGTCGTCGGGCACCGAGTCATCCAGCGTGATCGTGTTCCAGTGCCGCTTGCTGAGGTGGTATCCCGCGGTGATCGCGGGATACTGAGCCCTCAGCGCGAGGGCGAGTTCCGGGTCGCACTTGAGGCTGACGTCGCCGGGCGGCGGGCCCAGCGACACCAGCGCGAACATCTTGCCCGCGACCTTGAACACCGCCACCCCGTCGCCGAACGGGTAGTCCTCCGCCGCGCCCGGACGGGCGCCGCACTCGGCGATCACCCGGTCCCGCCGTGATCGAGTCATCGTCGTCTCCGGGCGGCGCGGCCGGTCAGCCGGCCCGCTTGTAGGCGCGGACGGCCAGCGGCGTGAAGACGATGAAGATCCCGGCCAGCCAGGCCAGGCTCTTCCACAGGTTGGCCTCGATCGGGCCGCCGAGCGCCAGCGCGCGCATGGTGTTGACAACGTAGGTGACCGGCTGGTTGTTGGCGAACGCCTGCAGCCAGCCGGGCATGGTCGCGATCGGCACGAACGCCGAGCTGAGGAACGTGATCGGGAACAGCCAGATCAGCCCGAACGCCTGCACCGACTCCTCGTCGCCGATGGCCAGGCCGGTGAACGCGGCGATGACGCAGATCGACACCCCGAACACGATCGCGAGCACGACCATGAGGATGGCCGGGACCGCGCCGTTCTCGAACCGGAAGCCGACCGCATAGCCCACGCCGATGACGATCAGGATCACGATCAGCATGCGCGCGGTGTCGGCGACCAGCCGGCCGGTCAGCACGGCGGACCGCGCCATGGGCATCGACCGCAGCCGGTCGATCACGCCCTTCTTCAGCTCCTGGGCCAGGGCGATGGCCGTGCCGAACGTCGCGAACGCCGCGGTCTGCGCGATGATCCCCGGCATCAGGAAGTTGACGTAGCCGCCCGGGATGTTGGGCACGCTGATCGCGCCGCCGAACACGTACCGGAACATCAGCACGAACAGCACCGGCTGGATCACGGTGAACACGATGTAGGCCGGCACCCGCATCCAGACCAGCAGGTTGCGCCGGGTAATCGTGAGCGTGTCGCTCACCGCCCAGCGGGCCTGGGTGAACAGGCTGGGGGAGGCGGGCGAGCTGGGCGCGCCGGCCGCCCCTCCGGCCTGCGCGGCGACGGCGGTCACTGTGCCTCCCGGTTCGCTCCTGCGGGGCGCCGTTGCGGCGCCGCCTTCCCTCGTCGCTCCTCGCTGCGCTCCTCGCTCCTCAGTCCAGGCGGCGCCGCGTCCCTCCGGCTCGCTCACTGGGTCACCGCCTTCGCGGGGTCCTTGCGGCCTCTCCGGCGGCCTTTCCGCCCGCCCGGATCGTCCTCCTCGGCCGCGTGCCCGGTCAGGGCGAGGAACACGTCGTCGAGGGATGGCCGCCGCAGCGCGAGACCGCGGGTGTGCACCCCGGCCGCGTCCAGGCCGCGCACGGCCTCGACGAGCGCGTCGGAGCCGCGGCTCCCCACCCAGACGTTGATCACGCCGGTCTCCTTGTCCACGTGCGGCTCGGCCTCGCCGATGCTCGCGACCGCCGCGGCCGCATCGCCCAGCAGGTCGCGGTCGGGCACCGTGAACTCGATCACGTCCCCGCCGACCCGGCCCTTCAGCTCCTCGGCCGTGCCCGCGGCGATGACCTGCCCGTGGTCGATGACCACGATCTCGTCGGCCAGTTCGTCGGCCTCATCCAGGTACTGCGTGGTCAGCAGCGTGGTCGTTCCGCCCGCGACGAGCGACCTGATGATCTCCCACATGCCCAGCCTTGACCGCGGGTCCAGGCCGGTCGTCGGCTCGTCGAGGAACAGGACATGCGGCCGCCCCACCAGGCTCGCGGCCAGGTCCAGGCGGCGCTGCATGCCTCCGGAGTAGGTCTTGGCCGTCCGGTCCGCGGCGTCGCCGAGGTCGAACTGCTCCAGCAGTTCGACGGCGCGGCTGCGGGCGGTCGGCCAGCTCAGGTGGTAGAGCCGTCCGATGATCTCCAGGTTCTCCCGGCCGGTCAGCTCCTCCTGGATGGCGGCCGACTGCCCGGAGAGCCCGATCGAGCGGCGGACCGCGGCCGCCGCGTGCACCACGTCGTGGCCCTCGACCACCGCCCGCCCGGAATCCGGGAGCAGCAGGGTGGTCAGGATCCGCACAGCGGTCGTCTTGCCCGCGCCGTTCGGGCCGAGCACGCCGAGCACCGTGCCGCGCGGCACCGACAGGTCGACGCCGCGCAGCGCGCGCACCTCGCCGAACGACTTGACCAGGCCCTCCGCCAGGATCGCCGGCCCCGAGTTCATCTGCGCCACCCCGTCATCCTCTTGTGTCGCCCCGTCCATGTCCGCGCTCAACGAAAATACCGGCTGGGCCGCGGTGCAGGCGAACCAAAAAAACCGCCGGCTGATCACGGGTAGGACGAGCCGGCCGCCTCGAATTCACCGCCCGTCGGCCGGCCGTTCCCCGGAGCGGCCGGCCGGCTGGGACCGTTCAAGGGTGAAATGCGACGACCGATAGCCGGGTCAGATCCCGCAGGCCGTGGCCACCGCCTGGGCGGCCGCCTCGCGGTTGGCGGCGACCGGGAGGCCGGGGCGCTCGAAGTCGTCCATGAAGATGTCGGCCGCCTCGGGGGCGCTGGTGGCGGCGTTCAGGGCCGGGATGAACTGCGACCACTGCTGGTTGTAGGTGAGCAGGGCCTGAAGCTGGGTCTGCAGGTCGGCCGACGGGTTGCCGGTGACGAACCCCGCGGGCAGCGGCGTCCAGCCGATCAGCCCGCCGCCGCCCGAGCCCACGGACTCCGGGTTTCCCTTCGACTCCTGGTAGATGTTCCCGGCGATGCCTGCCGCCGCGAAGCCGCTGTACCCGTGCGCGACCAGGAAGTCGACGATCGCGCCGTAGTTGTCCGGGAGCAGCCCCTGGGTTCCGGTGCACACGGGGAGCCCGTGGCTGGCGCCGCCCGAACCGCTGGAGGAACCGGAAGTGCTGGAAGAGCCGGACGCGCTGGTCGCGATGGCCGGGGTGGCCGGGGCGCTGGAAGGCTGGGCCACGGCATGCGCGGGGCGGCGGGGCCGCCGCGTGGCCGGGGCGCTGCGGCCGGCGGCGACCGCGGCGTGCCGGGGCAGGTACGGGCGAACGTTGAAGGACGCCGGGTTGCCGTCGTCGGCGGCGCTCGCCACCTGGCCGGAGCCGGTCACCTGAGCTGCGGCCGGGTGCCCGGCCGTGGCCGACGGTGCCCCGGTCACGAAGTCGCGCACCTGCGGCACGGCCGTGAGCGCGCCGACCACCGCGACGGTCGGCGCGGCCTTGCCCGCCACCCTCGCCACCTTGCGCATCGTGGAGGGCGCCGAGTGCCGCCCCCTCCTCCTGGTCTTCCTCGTCCTGCCGTGTTCGGCTGAGCTCACAAACCTGCCTTACGCCGGAACTGCGCCCGGCTACTCGGCAGACTGTGCCTCTCACCAGACCTGACTCTCGCTCCCACGGGGCAGCTTGGCAGGGCGCTTTCCCCAGTGCAGATTTTTTCGCGTAAATGACCCATGGGGACTATGACCTGGTCAAAGCCTAAATTCGGTAACTCATCCGGCCATAGACCGGTTCCGGCGGAATGCGGAACGCGGCCCCGGAGCCTTACCGGAGCGTGCTTCCCGCGCGGGGCGCGCCCGGCCGGGATCGCCGCGGGCGAGCGGCCGCGGCGGCCGGGCCGCGGGCGCCCGGGTCACCCGGAGATAGTCATCCTGGGTCACCCCGGTGACTAGAGCGCCCTGCGTGACTAGGGCGTACGGAGTGCCCAGAGTGACTAGGGTGACTAGAGCCGGGCCGAAGCTCAGTCGAACTCGCTCGGCAGGGAAGGGTCGCGGTGGTGGGCCAGGGCCCGCTCGAGCTGGTGGTGATTGACGCGGCCGAGGGACAGCGGCGGCAGCGCGTGCAGGCCGAACCAGCCGACTTCGAGAGTTTCCAGCGCCGCAGGCGGCTGCACCGCCCCGTCGCGGCGGCAGAGGAAGAACAGCTTGTAGACGTGGACCGGGAGCGGCGGCGGATTGCCCTGGAGTTCACGGTCCCAGCAGGCGATCAGTTTCACCGCCGAGCTGTGGTACCCGGTCTCCTCGAGAATCTCCCGGGTGACCGCGGCGGACGGCGCGTCGCCCGGATCGGCCCAGCCGCCCGGCAGCGACCACCGGCCGTCGATCTTTTCCCGCATCAGCAGCACGCGTTCCTCGTCGTCGAAGATCGCGCCGCGTACGTCGATCTTCGGCGTGGCGTAACCGGAGTCACGGCCGAGCTCGACCGCGAGCTCGCCGGCCGGCCGCTGAGCGCCGAGAGCAGGTCGGCCGCCAGCCGGCCCACCTGCCGGTACCGGTCCAGGTCGTAGTCGTTGGAGGCGTAGGTGAGCCCGTCCTGCGCCAGCGCGGCGAGCTTGATCCCGATCCGGCGCGCGGCGTCCGCAGCTGAGCTGGCCACCCGGGCATTATGGCGGGCGGTACCGTCCGAGGATGGAGCCAGCCCCCGGGAGGGAGCGCATGAGATCGGTGCGGGAAGCCACGTTCGAGGTCGCCCGGCAGCACGGCATGACCATCTGGTTCGGCAACCCCGGGTCGACCGAGGTCGCGCTGCTGGCCGGCCTGCCGGATGACATCCGTTACGTGCTCGCGCTGCACGAGAACGCGGCCGTGAGCACGGCCGCCGGGTACGCGATCGCCTCGGACCGGCCGGTGCTGGTCTCCCTGCACACCACGGCCGGGCTCGGCAACGCGGTGAACGCCCTGGCGACGGCCCGGGTCAACCGGGCTCCGCTGGTGGTCGTCGTCGGCCAGCAGGACCGGCGGCACCTGCTGGCCGAGCCGTTCCTCACCGGACGGCTGGCGGGCCTGGCGGGCGAGTACCCGCTCGAGGTGTTCCAGCCCCCGCGGGCGCAGGACGTGCCGGGATGCGTTGCCCAGGCCGGGCACGTGGCCGCCGCGGGCCGCGGGCCGGTGATCGTCATCGTCCCGATGAACGACTGGGACGAGCCGATGGACGACACCGCGGTACCGGCGCCGCTGGCCAGCGGCCGGGCCTCGGGAGTCGATCCCGCCGACGTGACCGCGATCGCCGCGCTGCTCGGCGAGGCGGCCTCCCCGGTCCTGGTGACCGGGGCGGGCGCCGACTCGGCCGGCGCCTGGACCGCGCTCACCGCGCTCGCCGACCGCCTGGACTGCCCGGTGTTCTGCGAGCCGTTCACGTCGCGGGCGGGGTTCCCGCAGGACCACCCCAGGTTCGCTGGCATCCTTCCGGCCGGACGCGCCACGCTGCGGACCGTTCTGGACCCTTATGACGCGGTCGTCGTGGTCGGCGCGGCCATGCTGCGGCAGTACCTCTACGAACCCGGCCCGCTGTTCGCGCCGGGGACGCGGACGGCCGTCATCAGCGAAGACGCTGCCGAGGTCGGGCGCAGCCCGGTCGACGTCGGGCTGGTGGCACCGCTGGCCGCGGCCGTCGCGGCGCTGGCGGGCGCGGTGATCCCGGCGCCGCCGCGGGCCGGCCGCCCGAGCCCGACCGGGCAGGCCGACCGGCTCCGCGGCGACCTGGCCGCGCGCGCCAGCGGCCTGACCCCGGAGACCGTGTTCACCGAGCTGGCTGCCCGGGCCGACGCCGACACGGTGGTCGTGGAGGAGAGCCCGTCGAGCCGGGAGGCGCTGCAACTGCTGGTTCCGGCCCGGCGCCCGCTGGGCTTCCTCAGCCCGGCCATGGGCGGGCTCGGGTTCGGCATGCCCGCCGCGATCGGCATCCGGATGGCCCGGCCCGACCGGCCGGTCCTCGGCGTTATCGGTGACGGGTCGTCCATCTACGGCATCCAGGCGCTGTGGACGGCCGCGCACTACGGCGTGGGCGTCGTGTTCTTCGTGATGGACAACGCCCGCTACCTTGTGATGGACCGGCAGACCGCCCGCCGCGGCAAGATCCCGTGGCCGTCGCTCGAGGGGGTCCGCGTGGACCGGCTGGCCGAGGCCCTCGGGGTCAGGGCGGTCCGCGTCTCCTCCCGCGAGCACCTGGTCGAGGTTCTGGACGAGGTGATGCCCGCGCTGCGGGATCGCGACCAGCCCCTCGTCATCGACGTCATGCTGGACGTGGCACCATGAGCGAGCTGACGGGGCGGCGTCCAGCCGCCCGCCGGAGGCGAGCCGGGAACACCGTGATCGCGGTGCTGGGGCTCGGCGAGGCCGGCACGGCGATCAGCCATGACCTGCTGGCCTCCGGCGCGACCGTGCGCGGCTTCGACCCGGTGGCCCGGGGGCCCGAGGGCATCATCGAGACCGGCGGCGACGCGGAGGCCTGCGAGGGAGCCGATCTCGTGCTCAGCCTGACCACGGCGCACGAGGCCGAGGCGGCCTGGCGTGCCGCGGTCCCGGGCCTGGCTTCGGGGGTGCTGTACGCGGACCTCAACACGTCATCGGCCGGGCTCAAGCTGCGGCTCGCGGCGCTCGCCGAGGCGCAGGGAGCGAGGTTCGCGGACGTGGCCATGATGTCGCCGGTCCCGGGCCGCGGCATCCGGACGCCGATGCTGGTCAGCGGCCCGGCCGCCGCCGACGTCGTGACGGCGCTCAATCACCTGGGCGGCCGGGCCGAGGTCCTCCCGGGGCCGCCGGGCGCGGCCGCCACGCGCAAGCTGGTCCGCAGCGTGTTCTACAAGGGGATGGCCGCGGCCGTCGTCGAGTCGCTGCGGGCCGGCCGCGCCGCAGGGTGCGAGGGCTGGCTGCGCGAGAACATCGCCGAGGACCTGGGCCTGGCGATGGTTGACCGCCTCGAGCAGGGCAGCATCACCCACGCCGTCCGGCGCGCGGACGAGATGGCCGCCGCCTCCGAACTGCTCGGCGAACTGGGGATCCCGGCGCGGATCGCGGCAGCCAGCCGCGACTGGCTCGAGCAACTCGCGCGGGAGCAGGCGGACCGGGTGACGCACCTGCACTACCGCGTGCGCAGGCCGGAAGGACCGGGAGGACTCGGCTGACCGAACCAGCGGGCGCCCCGCTGGGTGTCCATGTACTCGCGGACGCGCTCGATGAGCCCGTTCTCCAACTCGAAGATGAAGCAGTAGTCGTTGTCGTAATGCCCGCCGTGCGCCAGCGTGGCCTGCATGCCCTTCGCCCGCCGATGTCTGACCGCCACTCTGGTTTCACTCTGGCCTGCGGACCGGGTGAGGTCTGGCAGGTATGCGACACGATCCCGGGGGGAACTCAGGCGTCACTATGGGCACAGGAGCACCAGGGAGGCTATTGGGCTCGCGCGGGGCTGGCGGCCGGTCCGGTCACGACGGCGCGAGGTCCTGCGGCGCCGAACGGGACAGTTCGACGACCCCGGCGGCCATGACGGCGAAGGCCAGGATGGCGATGGTGATCCTCGCCGGGCTGGCGGTGAAGCGCTCGTCGAACAGCCAGATGCTCAAGGCGATGCTGGCCAGCGGGTTGATGACGACCAGGAGCGGCTGGGACACGCTCAGCGGCCCGACGTGCAGGGCGGCCTGCTCGAGCACCGTGCCCGCGGCCGCGGCCGCCGCGAGCGCGTAGACCGGCCAGCGGGCGAGCATGCCGACGATACCGAACGTGGCGAGAGCGTCGGTCGTCGACTTGATGAACGTGGCCATCAGCGCCCAGGCCAGCGCGCCCGCGACGGCGAACGCCGCGGCCCGGCGCACGGGCGTGCCCCGCATCCCCGCCGCGGCCAGGACGGCGATGGCCGCGCCGAACGCCACCAAGGCGGACAGCCATTCCGCGGTATCGGGATTCGAACGCCCTCCCGTGGGCTCGGCCACCGCGAGGAAGGCGGCCAGGGCCACGCAGATGACGAGCACGGCGGCCCACGCGGCGCGGGCTATGTCCTGGTGGATCCACACCCGGCGCAGCACCAGGACGAAGACCAGCTCGGTGACGAGGATGGGCTGGACCACCGAGATCTGCCCGGCGTGGAGGGCGACGGCCTGGAACGCGAACCCGCCGACCGCCGCGATCCAGCCGAGCAGCCACACCGGCTGGCGGAGCAGGTAGGCGACCAGACGCCAGCCCTTCTCCTGCTTGGGCGCGCTCACGCTCGCCCAGTGCTGCGTCATCACGTTGACCGCGTTGGAGAAGGCGGCGGCAACGGCGAACGCCACGGTGAGGATCATTGCCTCCCTGCCCCGTTACGTGATCCCCAGCAGGTAGCACGATACCGGCCGTGACCGACAGGCCACGCAGGCCGAGCGCGGCGGGCGGGTCAGGCAGGGAGGCGGAACTCCGCGAAGACCGCGCGATGATCGCTGCCCGGCACGGCGTGCACCGAGGTCGCGAGCACGGCGCAACGACGATCGACGAGGACATGATCGAGCGTGAGGAGCGCGGGCTCGCCCCAGGGACCCCAGGTAGGCACCAGGCCGTGGCCCATCTCGACCGCAGCGTCAACGTGGCCCTGGCGCAGCAGCGTGCGGAAGTGCGCATGATCGGCCGTGGCGTTGAAGTCCCCGGCGAGCACCCGCGGAGGGTCAGCGGCGGGCGGCAGCGCGGCCAGGTTCTCGCGCCACCGGGCCACCTTCGGTCGCGACGAGGGAGGGTTCGGGGGGTGGGAGTGAACGCAGACCAGTTCTACCCGCTGCCCGGACGGAAGCTCGAGCCGGGCCGTGGGCTGGGCGTGGTGAATGGGCCTGAGCTGCAGCCCGCTGGCCAGCGGAAACCGTGCGTAGAGGCCGGAGCCCCGCGCGCTGCCGCCCCTGAGGTCGGTCCTCTCGTGCGGGAGCAGGTCGGTCAGCCCCGCCTGCGCGAGCCGGGCCGCCGCCGTATCGGTGAGTTCCTGGAGGAACAGCACGTCGACGTCCAGTCGCCGCACCAGGCCGACGACGGTCTCCGCAGCGGCCTGCCCGGCCAGGAGGTTCGCGGTGAGGACGCGGAGCACCGGCCCGCTGGCGGCCGGCTGCGGGCGCCGGATCGCCCGCGGCAGCACCACGGCGGCCAGCGCCGCGCCGGTGACCGCGGCGGTGGTGGCCGCGCCCTTGCGCCGCAGCAGCAGCGAACTCAGCAGGGCGGCCGCGGTCACGTGCGGAGTAAACGACAGCAGGGGCGCCGTGGGAGCCTCGAAGCGGCGGATGCGATCGGCCCCCGCCAGCCGGGCGGCCCCCCACCCGGCGACGCCGCCCGCGGCCACCCACGAGATCAGTTTCATGCCCTCCCCCTGATCGGCCCCCCGTCTCCCCAGACCCTACGGCCCGCCGCGACCCCGGCGCGCCACGGCCCGGCGGCCGGGTGACCGCGCCCGGCCGTGGCACTCGCAGGGCGGCATGGTGCGCCCGGGCCGGGATGAATGTGAGTCTGGTGCACACCCATGTACACCTTCTCCGCATTCATCGCCGGCTTCGCTGGCTGGAGCGCCCGGCTGCGACCTCAGCCCGCTCCCTTGAGCAGCCGGGGCAGGAACACCGCGATGCCCACGCCCAGGGCCGCCGCCGAGGAGATCAGCACGGCCCCCGCCGCCGTGTCCTTGGCGAGCTTCGCCAGCGGGTGGAATTCCTCGGTATACAGGTCGGTGAGCGCCTCGATGACGGTGTTCAGCGCCTCGGCGGTGAGGACCAGGCCGATGGCGGTCAGGACGCAGGCCCAGTCCACGGCGGTGATCCGCAGGACCAGGCCGACCACGACCGCGGCCGACGCCGCCACCAGGTGGACCCGCATGTTCCGCTGGGTCCGCACGACGTGCCACACGCCCTGCCCGGCGAAGGAGAAGCCCCGCCAGAAGCCCGCCCGGGGAACCACGGATCGACGGCCGGAGGTGCCGTTCTGCCGCGCGGAGGGACTCATGTCGATCACCTTCGTCTGTAGATTTCGGCGCCAGGATAGTTTTGTCCGGTGGTCCCCCTGGGCTATCACGACTTCTTCAGCGGCTGCGCGACCATAGCCGGCGCGCTGATCGGGCTGCTCTTCGTCGCCATCTCGGTCTCCCCGGAGAAACTGGCCGGCGACCGGGCGAGCGTCGACCACCAGGTCAAGGCGGGAGCCGCGTTCTCGGCGCTCGTCAACACCCTCGTGATCGCCCTGGTGGCGCTCATGCCAGGAACCGGCCTCGGTCTCGCGGCCATCATCCTGGCTTCGGCCGGGCTGAGCACGAGCGCGGGCCTGATCATTCTTCTCTACCGGGAGCACCAGGAGCGGATCGGGCTCGGCCAGGTCGTGCTGCTGCTGGCCCTCATCGCCCTGTACGGCCTGCAGCTGGCCTACGGCATACAGCTCGACGCGTCTGCCCGCGACGTCGGCGCGGTCAGCAACCTGGGCACGCTCGCCATCTTCTACTTCCTGTTCGCCATAGCGCGAGCCTGGCAGCTCGTCGGCGCGCGGGACACCGGCCTGGTGTCGGCCGTCGCTGAGATGACCCACCGGCGCGTCGACCGGGCCGCGCGGCTCGCGCGAGACGACCAGACCGAGAGGTCCCGACCGGCGGACACCGGGGATGGCCCTCCGGTTAGCTAGAGCCGGCGAAACCGAGCCCGGCTGACCGCTCGCTGACCTGCCGGGAGACCTCCGAGACCAGCCGCTCCACGGCGACCGCGTCGAGCTGCCGGCCGTCGCGCAACCGCAGCGCCACCGAGGCGCTGGCGGCCTCCCGGTCACCGAGCACGGCGAGATAGGGGATCCTGCGGCCGCGGGCCCGGCGGATCCGGGCCCCGAGGGTGGCGTCGGCGGGCTCACAGTCGGCGCGCAGCCCGGCCGCGCGGACCTGGTCGGTCACGCTGCGGGCGCGGGCCGCGTGCTGGTCCCCGACCGGCAGCACGAGCACCTGCACCGGCGCAAGCCAGGGCGGGAACGCCCCGTCGCAGGTCTCGATGAGGTGCGCGACCAGCCGCTCCATCGCGGACAGCACCCCGCGGTGGATCATAACCGGCCGATGCGCCCGGCCGTCCGACCCGATGTAGCCGAGACTGAAGCGTTCAGGCTGGTTGAAGTCGAGTTGCACGGTCGACAGGGTCTCCTCGCGACCCGCCGGGTCGGTCACCTGGACGTCGATCTTCGGGCCGTAGAACGCGGCCTCCCCCCCGGCGTCCTCGTAGTCCAGCCCGAGATCGGCGAGGGCCGCGGCGAGCTGGCGTTCTGCTCCCGCCCACAGGTCCTCGCCGCCCAGGTAGCCGTCGCCGCGGCCGCGGCGGGACAGCCGGAAGCGGGTGATGTCGAGGCCGAGCAGGCGGTAGCAGCGCAGGACCGACTCGAGGCCGCGGGTGATCTCGCCCTGGACCTGCTCCGGGGTGCAGAACACGTGGACGTCGTCCAGGTTGATCTGCCGGACCCGGGACAGCCCGCCCAGCACGCCGGACAGCTCACTGCGGAACATGGCGCCCAGCTCGGCCAGGCGGATCGGCAGGTCACGGAAGCTGCGCTGCTCGCTGGCGTAGACCAGCGCGTGATGGGGGCAGTTCGCCGGGCGCAGGACGTACTCCTCCTCGCCGACCTTCATCGGCGGGAACATGTCGTCGGCGAACTTGGCCCAGTGTCCCGATCGCTCGTACAGCTCTCGCTTGGCCAGAACGGGGGTGTAGACCTGCTGGCAGCCGCCGCGGACCGCCTCCTCGGCGGCCAGGCGTTCCAGCTCGGCCCGGATGACGGCGCCGTCGGGGAGCCAGAGCGGCAGCCCGGCGCCGACCAGCGGCTCGGTGGCGAACAGCTTCAGATCGCGGCCGAGCCGCCGGTGGTCGGCCCGCGGCTGGTCGGCGCGGGATTGGCTGGACTGCATCGGTGCCTCCTGATTCCTCCTGGTTCGAGGCCCCGCCGGCACCATCCCGCCCGGTCATGCACCAAAAAGGCCCCGGGATGGCTGCTCCCGGGGCCGATTCGTCGTGGTCAGGTCACGCGGCGTCGCGCCGGGGTTCGCCCGGCGTCGTCGTCACGCGGCCATGAAGCATGACGCGATTCTACCAGTTCGGCCGGCGGCAAGCCGAGACTTTCGTCGCCCGCAAAGGGCCGATGGTCCCTGCTGCCGGGGTTCATCCGGTGGCTACTTTCCTGGGTATGGAGGGCAGCGGGCGGCTGACACTGGTACCGGGCTGCGGTGGCGGCCAGCTGGCCGGGGATCTCGTGGAGGCCGGGTTCACGGCCCTGCTGGAGATCTGGGACAGTGCCATCGAGGAACTGGTCGGCGAGATGCCGCCGGACGAGCTGCGCGCCCTGCTGATCGTCGGCAGGGCCGGAAGCGTGAGCCTGGAGCGCCTCGCCGGCGCGCTGGGCGCCTCCACCCCGGCCACCAGCAGCATGTGCGACGGCATGGAAGCGGCCGGGCTGCTGCGACGCGGCCGGGGCGCCGGCACCGGCGTGATCATGATCGTCCCGACGGCCCGCGGCCGGCGGGTCGTGGCCCGGATCCGGGAGCAGCGCCGCGCCGTCCTTGACTACGTGCTCGAGTCGCTGACTCCGGACGGCCGCGAGTCGCTGGCGCGCGCGCTGAGCGAGTTTGCCGCGAGCCGCGCGTAACCGGCCGCGGCCGCGTCGGCCGCAGCCGCGTCGGCGGCAGCCGCGTCGGCCGCAGCCGCGTCGGCGTCGGCGTGCTGGTCCTCGGCCCGCTGGTCCTCGGCTAGCGTCCCCGCCATTGCGGGCTCCGGCCCTCGGCCATCGCCTGGCGGGCCTCCGTGAAGTCCTCGGACTTGAGGCAGCGGAGCTGCTCTTCCAGGGCTACCCGGACGCTCTCCTCGGGGCTGCGGTACCACGCCGCGTCGATCGCTCGCCGCGCCCCCCGCACCGCCAGCGGTGGCTGGGCGGCCAGGCGCGCGGCGAGTTCGGCCGCGGCGGCGTCGAGGTCTGCTCCGGCGACCACCCGGTTGGCCAGCCCGATCCGCAGGGCCTCGGCGGCGTCGATGACGTCGCCGAGCAGGATCAGCTCCCGGGCCCGGCTCTCGCCGACGATTCGGGGCAGCCGGACGGTGGCGCCCATATCGGGCAGGATTCCGTACCGGGTCTCGGTCAGGCCCACCTTGGTGCCCTCGGCGAAGATGCGGAAATCGCACGCCAGGGCCAGTTGCAGGCCGGCGCCGTAGGCGTGGCCGCGCACGGCGGCGACGCTGGCGCAGCCGAGGTCGTGGATCCAGCTGAAGGTCCCCACCACGGCCAGGCCCGCGGCGAAGGTGCGCTCGCCGTCGGGCCGCCCGGCCGTGTCGGCCAGCAGCCCGGCCATGCCCTCGACCAGGTCGATGCCGGCGGAGAAGGCCGGCCCTTCCCCGGTCACCACCAGGCAGCGGAGGGTCTCGTCGGGCAGCAGTTCGGTGCCCAGCCGGGCCAGTTCCTCCCACATCAGCGGGTTCTGAGCGTTGCGCTTGCCGGGACGGGCCAGGGTGAGGGTGGCGATGTCCGCGTGGCGCTGGTAGCGAATGGTCTGGTAGTCGCTCATGCGTTCGTTGCCTCCTGAGCCGTCTCGAGCAGCGGGCCCGCCGCCGCAGGGCGCCTTCGCCGATCCATACAGTAGTGTATGGATCGACTGTAGGCACGGTCCGCGGATGCTGTCAATGCCGCGCGGAATCGGATAGAGATGGACGATGGCCCCCCCGACCCGCACCCCGCGCAGCAAGTGGATCGAAGCGGGGCTGCGGGCCCTGGCCGCCGGCGGCCCGGACGCCGTCCGGATCGAGCCGCTGGCCCAGGCACTCGGCGTCACCCGGGGCGGCTTCTACTGGCATTTCACCGACCGGAGCGCGCTGCTGGAGGAGATGCTCGACACCTGGGAGCGGGCGACCACCGAGGAGGTGGCCGAGCGCCTCGAGCGCGAGGGCGGCGACGCCCGGGCCAGGCTCCGGCGGCTGCTCGCGCTCACCTCCTCCAGCGTCCTGATGACCGACCTCGCCGTCCGCGACTGGGCCCGGCGCGACCCGGCGGTGGCCGAGCGCCTGCGGCGCGTCGACAACCGCCGCATGGACCACCTGCGCCCGCTGCTCGCCGCCTTCTGCGCCGACCCCGACGACATCGAGGCGCGCTGCATGCTCTTCTTCTCGCTGCTGATCGGCAACCACTCCATCGCCGCCGATCACCCTGCGCGCAGCCGCGCGGACGTGCTGGAACGGGCCCTGGGACTGCTCGAGGCCTAGCCCGCGCAGATGCCGCGGCCAGGCCGCGCGCCCGGGGTGCCCGCGCGCCCCGGGCGCCCCGCCCCGCTGCCCGCGCGCCCCGCCCCGCGCAAACGCCAGCGCGCAGACGTCGTCCTGGGCCAGGTTCGACGTCGTGACGCTGCCGGGAGCGCTTACCTCCCTGGCTCAGCGCCGCCCAGGAGGTCGGTCCCCTGCTCGTCGGGCTCGGGGCCGCCGAGCTCGTCGGTCCCGGGCTGGGGGCCGCCCAGGAGGTCGGTCCCCTCCTCATCGGGCTCGGGGCCGCCGAGCTCGTCGGTCCCGGGCTGGGGCCCGCCCAGGAGGTCGGTCCCCTCCTCGTCGGGCTCGGGGCCGCCCATAACGTCAGGGCCCTGCTCGCCTGGATATCCCGTCATGTCCGCCTCATTTCTTTCCGGGGTTTTGTGGCCGGGCGTTACGGCCGGCCACCGGGCGTATCGTGGCCCAGGGCCAGGCGTGCGGCGCTCACGTCTTCCCGGCCGTGGCCCGCGTCAACGGCTGCGTGCCACTGGCGGGACAGCGCGGCCAGCAGAGGCAGCGTGTCGTCGGCTGCGGCGCCGATCGCCAGGTCCACGTCCTTGAGCGCCCATTCCAGCGGGAACTCGGGCGCGAAATCGCCGCGTTCCATCTTGTGCAGCTTGGCGTCCGCGATCGGAGCGTCAAGTGGCCCGTCCTCGATGATCTCGGCCAGCCCCGCGGGGTCGATGCCCAGCTGGCTGGCCAGCTCGAGGGCTTCGGCCACGCCCTCGATCAGGGTGGACATGTAGGCGTTGACGACCAGCTTCATCCGGCTGCCCTGGCCGGCTTCGCCCAGCCACACGGTCTTGCGGCCGATCGCCGAGAACGCCGGTGCCGCGATGGCCTCCGCCTCGCGCGGGCCGGAGGCCAGGATGAGCAGCTGGCCGGCCTCGGCCGGGGCCTTGCTGCCCGATACCGGCGCGTCCGCGAACATCACGTCAGGCCGAAGCTGGCCGAGCCGGCCCGCCATCTCGGTTGTCGCGGCCACGCCGATGGTGCCCATCTGCGCCCACACGGCGCCTGGGCTGAACGCCGCCGCCGCTTCGCCGCCGAAGATCACTGACTCCACGACGGCGGCGGTGGGCAGCATGGTGATCACCAGGCGCGCACCGCGGATCGCCTCTTCCGGCGACGCCGCCGCCTGGGCGCCGGCCTCGGCCAGCGCTGCCGCCGCCGACGGCGACCGGTCCCAGACGGTCGTGCGCATCCCGGCACCGGCCAGGTTGCGGGCCATCGCCGAGCCCATAATTCCAGTTCCAAGGACCGCAACCGGTTCCTCGCCCGGGCCACGCGCATCAGCCACCTGAACCTCCTTCGCCGCTGTTGTGCTCGGGTGATCACCGCCACAGTGCGGGGTCAGAAGTAACGGCTACATCAGATCGACCGGACGCCTACTCCGTCACTTCGAGGATAGACCTCGTGCTGGCTTACCTGGATGCAACGCTTGAGGCAACGCAGGATGTCCCGCTGGACGTAACGATGGTGGCGGCGCTGGTGCGGGCGAGCCGCCGGCCCGCGGCCGCGTAGCGTTGGTCTCATGAAAGCGTGGGTGGTACACGAGCCCGGGCCGATCGCGACCGGCCCGCTGCGTCTCGTCGACCGCCCGGTCCCGGATCCGGGACCGGGCGAGCTGCTGATCCGGGTTCTGCGCTGCGGCGTCTGCCGGACCGACCTCCACCTGGCCGAGGGAGACCTCGAACCCAGGGCGCCGGACGTCACGCCCGGCCACGAGGTCGTGGGGGAGGTAGTCGCGGCCGGGCCGGGAGTCGTCAGGTTCGGTGTGGGCGACCGGGTCGGCGCGGCCTGGCTCGCGGGCACGGACGGCTCCTGCCGCTACTGCCGCCGGGGCCAGGAGAACCTCTGCCCGCACTCGGTGTATACGGGCTGGGATATCCAGGGCGGGTACGCCGAGTACCTGGTCGCGGCCGACGCCTACGTCTATGCGCTGCCCAGCGGCTTCAGCGACGCCGAACTGGCACCGCTGCTGTGCGCGGGGATCATCGGGTACCGGGCGCTGCGGCGCGCCGAGCTGCCGCCCGGCGGCAGGCTCGGGATCTGGGGATTCGGCGGCTCGGCGCATCTGGCTGCGCAGATCGCCATCGCAGAGGGCGCCGCCGTGCACGTGTTCACCCGGGCCGAGTCAGCGCGCGAGCTGGCCCTCGGGCTGGGCGCCGCGTCCGCGCAGGACTCCTGGGACCCGTCGCCGGAACCCCTGGACTCGGCGATCTTGTTCGCGCCGGTCGGGGACCTGGTCCTGCCGGGCCTCGCCGCCCTGGACCGCGGCGGGACGCTGGCCATCGCCGGGATCTACCTGACCGACATTCCGCCGCTGAACTACGCGAATCATCTCTTCCAGGAGCGCACGCTGCGCAGCGTCACCGCGAACACCCGGGGCGACGGCGAGGAGTTCCTCCGCCTGGCCCAGCGGCTCCGGCTGCGGGTCACGGTCACGCCGTACCCCTTCGGCCAGGCGGAGCAGGCCCTGGCTGACCTGGCCGCCGACCGGGTCACCGGGGCCGCGGTGATCTCGTTCTGAACGACCCCGCCAGGGTGCAGATGGGTGCACCCCCGGACGCCGGCGGCGGAGCGGCCGGAGTAACAATGGCCAAGGGGCAGGGGGCTGGTCAGCGGAGGAGAAATCGGTGCGGAACGGGCGGCTCGCGGGGATCGGGTGGCTCGGGGGGACGGGCCGGCTGGCCCGGCTCGCCCGGCGGATGGGCCTGGGCCGAAACCCGCTGCGGCGCCGCACGGACCGGATCGAGGCCTGGGTCAGCGCCGGCCTGCTCGCGGTGTTCCTGATCGGCGCGCCGCTGTCTTCGGTCGCCGTCGGCCGGTGGATGCAGCACCAGGGCCTGAGCGAGCAGCGGGCCCAGCAGTCGTGGCATCAGGTACCCGCGGTGCTGCTGCATGCCGCGCCCCCGATGCCCGCCTTCGAGTTCCGGCTGGCCTGGGAGAACACCGCCCAGGTGCCGGCCCGGTGGCGCGGGCCCGGCGGGCAGTACCGGTTCGGTGAGGTTCAGGCGCCGACCGGCAGCCCGGCGGGCCAGGTGGTGCTGGTCTGGGTGGACGGCGCCGGCCGGGCCGCCGGGCCTCCGCTGGCGGGTTCCGAGCTGACCCGGCGGGTGCTCGGCGCCGAGGCGCTGGCCCCGGTGGCCCTGGCGGGGCTCCTGTCCGGCCTGGCCTGCGCGGTCCGCTGGCTGCTGAACCGCCGGCGGATGGCGGACTGGGCGGCGGACTGGGCCTCCATCGGCCCCGGCTGGACCCGGCACCGGTAACCTCCGCCCGCCGGTCAACGCCCGATCCGTCAGCGCCGATCCGTCAGCGCCGATCCGTCAGCGCACCTGCGCCATCGGCGCCACGACGTCGCTGGCCTCCCGGCCGGAACGCCGGGCCAGCGGGCTTGGCCACCACATCCACCGCCCGATGTCCAGGGTCAGCGCGGTGACCAGCACGGACCGGACGACGAGCGTGTCGAGCAGGACCCCGATCGCCACCGCGAAGCCGATCTCGGTGAAGGTCACCAGCGGCAGGGTGCCGAGCATGGCGAACGTGCCCGCCAGCACCAGGCCCGCTGACGTGATCACGCCGCCGGTCGCGGCCAGCCCGGTGAGGGCGCCGCGGCGGGTGCCGGACCGGATGGTTTCCTCGCGGACCCGGGTCATCAGGAAGATGTTGTAGTCGATGCCCAGGGCGACCAGGAACACGAAGATGAACAGCGGCACCGAGGTGTCCTCGCCCGCGAAACCGAACAGGTAGCGGAACGCCAGCGCGGACAGGCCGAGCGCCGCCCCGAAGGAGAGGATCACGGTGCCGATCAGCACCAGCGGGGCGACCACGGCCCGCAGCAGCAGGCCGAGAATGATCATCACGACGAGGAGCACCAGCGGGATGATCATGTTCCGGTCGCGGGTGGCGTAGCTCTCCACGTCCATCGTGACCGCGGTGCCGCCGCCCACCTTGGCGTCCGCGCCGGGAATCTGGTGCACGGCCGTGCGCACCCGGTCGACCGTGGCGTACGCGGCCTGGCTGACCGGCTGGCTGGCCAGCGTGCCCTGCAGGTAGGCCAGGCCGCCGGAGGTCACCGGCGGGGTCACGGCGGCGATGCCCGGGGTCGTGGCCAGGGCGTGCTGCAGGGCCGTGGCCGCTGCCGCGTTGCCGATCACGGTGACCGGCTCGCCCGCGCCGGCCGGGAAGTGCCGGGCGAGCACCTGCTCGCCCGCCACCGACGGCGGCGTGCCGCGGAACGACTGCGCGGTGGTGAGCGAGCCGACCTTGAAGCCGATCAGGCCGAGCGTGGCGCAGCCGAGCAGCACCGCGGTGACCGTCCAGACCAGGCGCGGGCGGCGGGCGATGGCCTGGCCCGTCCTGGCCCACACGCCGCTGGCCGTCGGCTCGGCCGAGCCGTACCGCGGCCGGATCGGCCAGAAGATCCATCGCCCGAAGATCACCAGCAGCGCGGGCAGCAGCGTGATCATGGCGACCAGGCCTACGGTGATGCCGATCGCGGCCACCGGGCCGAGGCCGGAGATGTCCGCGGAGTCGGCCACCAGCAGGCAGAGCATGCCGGCGATCACGGTCGCGGCACTGGCCGTGATCGCGGGCCCGGCCCGCCGCAGCGCGACCGCCATCGCCTCGTGCCGGTCGGAGTGCCTGCGCAGTTCCTCACGGTAACGGGCGATGAGCAGCAGCGCGTAGTCGGTTCCGGCACCGAGCACCAGCACCACCAGGATTCCGCCGCTCTGGCCGTTGACCGTCAGGCCGTGCTGGGTCAACAGGTAGATCACGGCCTCGGCCACGGTCAGCGCCACGCCGGCGGACATGATCGGCAGCAGCCACAGCACCGGGCTGCGGTAGGTGAGCAGCAGCAACCCGACGACCACGGCCAGCGTGGCGAACAAGAGCGTGGTGTCGATCCCCTTGAAGATCTTTACCTCGTCCGCGGCGTTGGCGGCGGGCCCGGTGACGTGCACGGTAAGCCCGGGGTCGCCTGCCGACGCCGTCGCGGTCAGTCCGTTGACGAACCCGCTGATGTTGGCGTTGTAGCCCAGGTCCGCTCCGACGATCGTCTCCAGGGCCTGGTGATCACGGGACGGTATCGGCCCGATCACCCGCCCGTGCACGGCCGGCCGGGCCGCGAAACTGCGGGCGTCGGCCTGCGCCTTGCGCAGGTCCGCCGGGGTAACGCCGGACTGCCGCTGGTAGACGACGACCGCCGGGTTCAGGTTCTTGGATACGAACCTGGCCTGCAGGTTGAGTTCCTGCGTGGACTCCGCGCTGGCGGGAAGGTACGAGGAAGCGTCGTTCTTCTCGGCGCCCTGCAGCTGGCCGGCCAGGGAGCCGGTCAGGGCGATGACCACCACCCAGAACACGACCACCAGGTACTTGGTGCGCTTCCCGCACGGCAGTGCGGCGATCCGGCTGGCCATGCTCGTGCGCGACCCGGCCATGCGATCCTCCCGTCGAGTTCCGGCCCCCGCCCCCGCGGGCCGGTGCCCGAGACATACGATGTATCGCGTTGGTGAGCGATGTCAAGTAATATCTCGAACGCTGACCCCCGGCCCGGCCCCGGCCCGCCCGCCTCGCGTCTTCGCGCGGAAGGCCCTGGCGCGGATGCCGTCGGCTCTCGCCTTCATGCCCGGCGCCCGCGGCAGCATAACCGCGGCGCCGCCGCTCGCGGCCCCGCTGCTCGCCCGGGCGGAACTCGTCCGGGCCGGTCCGGTGCCGGGAACGCGCCCGGATCAGGAGGCGACGGCCGGCCGGGCTGTTCGATGGTGCTGAGCAGCAGCCAACTTTTTGACCCGGCGCGTCGTGCAATAACTATGTGGGAAGTGCTGCGGGGCGGGTGATGAGCGAGGCCGAGTCGCCCGACGTTATCGGCTTGGACGACACATCCTTCGAGGAGTTCGTCGCCGGCTCGTCAGCCCGCCTGTTCACGATGGCGAAGCTGCTGACCGGCGGGCACCGCGCCGAAGCCGAGGATCTGCTCCAGGGCGCGTTCGAGCGTGCCTACCGGCGCTGGGGACGGATTTCCCGCCGGGATGATCCTGAACGCTACGTGCGCCAGATCCTGGTCAACGCTTCGGTCGACCGGTGGCGGCGGCTGCGGCGCCGCCCGGAGGCTCCGCTGGTCGTCACCGGACCCGATCCGGGCGTTGCGGACCCGGCGGCAGCGGTCGCGGACCGTGATCTCGTGCTGCGCGGCCTCGCGGCGCTTCCTCCCCGGCAGCGGGCCGTCCT
Organism: uncultured Actinomycetota bacterium; assembly: GCA_963842355.1. Taxonomy (GTDB): domain Bacteria; phylum Actinomycetota; class Actinomycetes; order Streptosporangiales; family Streptosporangiaceae; genus JASHPR01. Next base: position 511,281 of record CAWJGC010000004.1, read on the forward strand.
CGTGCTCCGGTACTTCGAGGACCTCTCCGAGGCCCAGACGGCGACGATGCTCGGCTGCAGCGTCGGCACCGTGAAGAGCCAGGCCGCGCGGGGCCTGGCCCGGCTGCGTGACAGGGCCGGCGAGGCGGGCGACCCGGGATCCCGGCACCAGGAAAGGCACGGTGCGCCATGACCGACTTCGAGCGCAGGCTGCGGGCGGCCATGGCGGCCGCCGCCGAGCCGGCGCCGGCCGGGCTGCTGGACGGCATCCGCCGCCGGCACCGGCGCCACGTCCGGCGGGTCGGCGCGGCCTGCGTCGTGGCGGTGGCGGCGGTCGGGATCGCGGCCCCGCTGGTCACACGCGGGATACTGCCGGGCCGGGCTGGCTCGGGCCCGCCCGCGCCGGCCGCCAGCAGCCCGCCGGCCGTGCCGACCAGCACGCCCACCGCGGCGCCGGGCACCGTGCTGCGGGACTGCCAGTCCAATGACAACGGCACGCTGGGCGCGAACTGGGAGGCAGACAGCGTGCGCGCCGGCCCGGTGTGGTTCATCTACGCGCGGCCCCAGGGCAACCTGCGGTCCGGTCAGCGACTGACCGCCGGGAAGCTGACCGCCTCCGCCCTGGTCATCGCGATCAGCAACGGCCGCACCGCCGTGGTGACGGCGGCCCCCGCCACGGGAGGACGCTTCCGGTTCCTCGCCAGCTTCAACGGCGGCGGGACGCCATACACCCTGGCCGAGGGCGCTCCGGGCCTGACGCTGGCCGGCTGCCCCGCCGGTCCGGCCGGGACCGATATCCCGGAGAGCTACGCGCCCGGGCTGACGCTGTTCTGGCAGGGTTACGTCACCGACCTCCGGGGCTGCATTCCCCTGCAGGTGCGCACGTCACAGGGCAGTCAGCCGATCCGGGTCAGCCTTCCCGCCGCCGACGGAGGGTGTGGCTCGGCTCGTAGCGGCCCTTGACCCGCTCGCCGGCCGGGTCGAACGGCGGGCGCAGGTGGACGGTGGCCGGGTACAGCCGGCCGCCGACGTTCACCTGGTACGAGCCCGCCCGCGCGACGTCCGGCGTGAGCACGCCCCCGCCCGGGTGGCGCACGTAGGCCAGGCCCACGGCGCCGCCGACCGCCTCCCCCCAGGCGCCGGAGGTCACCTGGCCGACGGCGACCCCGTCCCGCAGCACCAGTTCGCCGCCCCAGATCATCGCGCCCGGGTCGGCCAGCACGAGCGAGACCAGCCTGCGCCGCGGCCCGTCGGCCCGGGCCTTCTCGACCGCCTCCCGGCCCAGGAACGAGATGTCGGTCCTGAGCTTGCACGCGAACAGCAGCCCGGCCTCGACCGGGTTGAAGTCCGGGGTCAGCTCGCGGCCGAAGGCCCGGTACCCCTTCTCCAGCCGCATCGACTCGATCGCGTAGTACCCGCCGTTCACCAGGCCCAGGCTGGCGCCGGCCGCGGTCAGGTCCTCGTAGGCGCCCACGGCGAATTCGGCCGGAACGTACAGCTCCCAGCCGAGCTCGCCCACATAGGTGATCCGGGTCGCGTGCGCGGGCCGGGTACCACGGTGCACGCCCAGATCGAGGACTGGCTGGCCGGCGAGATCGTGGTCGGCGCGCTGGTGCCCGGCGACCGGCTGCCCACCGAGCAGGACCTGGCGGCGTGGTTCGGGGTGAGCCGGATGACGCTGCGCCACGCGCTCGCCGAACTGGCCCGGCGCGGCCTGGTGACCCGGGCGGTGGGGCGGCACGGCGGGACCTTCGTCGCCGCGCCCAAGCTGGAGCAGGACCTCACCACGCTGGCCGGGTTCTCCGAGCAGCTGCGCCGCCACGGGATGGTGGCCGGCGCCCGGGTGCTGACCGCCAGCGAGCGCCCGGCCGGCCCGGCCGCGGGCACGGCCCTGCAGATCGGCGAGGGGGACCCGGTGTACGAGGTCCGGCGGATCCGGCTGGCCGACGGCCGGCCGATCGTCCTGGAGCGCTCCCTGTTCCCGGCCGCCCGGTTCCCCGGCATGCTGGAATGCCGGCTGGACGGCTCGCTCTACGAGCTGCTCGAGGTCAAGTACGGGCTGCGGCCGCACCGGGCCCGGGAGAGCCTGGAGCCGGTGACCGCCGGGGTGCGCGAGGCCGAGGCGCTGGACGTCGCGGAGGGGGCCCCGCTGATGCTGGTCGAGCGCACCGCGTACGCGCGTTCCGGCGAGCCGCTCGAGTTCGCCCGTGACCTGTTCCGCGGCGACCGCACCCGGGTCGTGGTCTGGACCTCCGAACTCGCCGGAGACATCTGAACGGGAGCGCGCCCCGATCATTGAGCCCTTTTCATCTGGTTTGAGGGGCACTCTCCCTTTCTTGTCCGTCCCCTGGGCAGGCTGCCGCCATCGCATGACGCGTGGGCTGGCAGCGGGCCGGCGGGCGTTGCTGCGGCCGTCCTCCTGGCCGCGTGACTTAGCGGGTCACTCGCTTCTGGCGGTCTCCGGGCCGGTGATGCGCCGCAGCAGCGGGAAGGTGGCCAGGATGACGGCGAGGGCCAGCATGATCCCGGCAGCGGTCAGGAGGTAGTAGGCGGCGCCCGGTGATACCAGGGAGAGCCTCATCTCCATGGTCGCGTACATCGCGGAGGCGCCGAACCCGGCGCCGATCGCGACCGCCGCGGCGGCGAGCAGCGGGACCGCGCTTTCCAGGGCGATGACGCGGCGGAGCATGGCGAGCCGGGCGCCGGTGAGCCGGAGCAGGCTGAACGGGCGCTTGCGGTCGGCCAGCCCGCCGGCCACGCTCGTCGCGAGGGTGCAGCCGGCGACGGTCAGGCTGGTCAGGATCACTACCTCGGCGAGCTGCTGGTAGGCGTTGTTCGCCGAGTTGCCGGCCGCGTTGTACTCGCTGACCGTTTGCGGCGGCGGCGGCGAGCCGGTGCCGGTCGGGTAGGCGTTTTCCAGTATCGTCCTGGCCTGCTCGATCACGGGCTGCGACCCGTTCGTCGCCACGTCCAGGCTGACCAGCGGGAGGCTGTCCAGCCGCCGGGCGGGGATATCGGCGGCCGGCCAGGTGACCTCCGCCAGGTTTTCGGGGCCGATGTTGTTGAGGGTGGCGGGGACCTTTACCGCTGCCGCCCTCGCCGGGCAGCGGCCGAGGCCAGGAACGCTCGCGAGCGGGGCGCACGACACGACCGCGGCCGGGACGTCTTGCAGCTGCGATTGGGTGATGGGGGTCAGCCCCGGGTCAGCCCGGAACTCGACGATGCCCCGGACGCCGGAGATCTGCCGCAGCCGCGTCAGCACCGTTGCGGACGGAGGCGGCGCGGATCCCACCGCCAGATTCTGGCCGGAGTTGGAGTAGACATAGTTCGAGAACTGGTCGGCGAGGATATTGCTGGCCGCCGCGCCGTCGGGCTCGACGGGCGCCTTGGTGTTCTGAGTGGCGAGCAGCGCGGCGGCCACGGTGAAGATGAACAGGGCCAGGACCAGGCCGCTGACCGCCCGGAACGCGGCCCGCGGGTCATCGGCCAGCCGCCGCGCGGCGATCAGCGCGCCGGGTCGGCTGGCGCGCCGGGCCAGGACCCGGGCGGCCGCCATCGTCAGCCACGGCCCCCCGATGATCAGGCCGACCATGATCAGCGCGAAGCCGGGCACGAACACCTCGATCTGCCCGCCAGAACTCGCCGGCTTGCCGTGCACGACGAAGATCCCGAGGTCGGCCACCCCTGCCAGCAGCGGCAGCACCCGCCAGGCCCGCGGCGGCGCCGGGGGCACCCGGCGGGCGACGCCGAGCGGGGAGATGTTCACCCGCCGCAGCGCCAGCCGGGCCGCGACGGCGGCGGCCGCGGGCACGCCGAGGGCGACCGCGAGGATGTCGGGCAGGCTGAGCGACAGCTCGGCGGGGAAGAACGGCTGGCCGGTGAACGGGATAGCCGCCAGCGGCACCCGCAGCACGAAGAACAGGCCGAAACCGATGGCGACGCCGGCCGCCGCGGCCACCGCGGACTCTACGGCCGCGATCAGCGACACCTGCCTGGGTGTCGCGCCGGCCAGGCGCATCGCGGCGAACCGCTGCTCCCGGCGGGCTGCGGATAGGCGGGTGGCCGTGCCGATGAAGATCAGTACCGGCAGCAGCAGCGCCAGCGCCACCGCCGACAGGACGAGGTCGACGCCGGCCGGTTCGAGGCCGCCCCGGATCACGCAGGTGCTATGACTGCCGCAGCCGCTGGGCGGAGTGGTGTTGAAGCTGGTCACCTGCGCGGCGCCGGGCAGGTGCGACATCTGCACGACCGACCGTCCGACCACGATGATCAGCGAGTCGGGGGACGGCAGGCCCGCCTGGCCGATCTGACCCGCCTGGTGCCCGGGATAACGGTCCGCCAGTTCGGCCGCCGGGGTAGCGCGTATCAGCGCGCTGAGCGCCGGGGAGGCGTAGTACTGGCCCGGCCCGGGGTCGCGGGGGATCCCCGGCGGCACCGGTGCGCCAGGGCCGGTGGCCGCTACGTCGGCCCGGTAAATGCCCTGCCCGTTGAATAGATCGGCGGTGAACAGTGCCCACAGCGGGTCGCGGCTGGCCGCGGTCGTCGCGCCGCCCGAGGCCGCTGGTGCCCCTGTGTCCAGCCAGGCGTAGCGGTCGTTCTGCACACCCACGGCGTTGACGGCCGAGATGACGGTCAGCAGCAGGCCGACGCCGATTCCCACCGCGGCGGCGAGGATGACCAGGCGGGTGACGGCCTCGCGGCCGCCGCTGACCGCCAGCCGCAGGCCGAGGCGGATCACTGTGCTGCCCCGGCGGAGGCGGCTGCGGTGAGCGCGCTGACCTTGCCGTCGCGGACGACGACCTCCCGGTCGGCGTAGGCGGCGACCCGCGCGTCGTGAGTGACCAGGATCACCGTGGTGCCCTGCTCGCGGGCAGCCCGGGTCATCAGGCTCATCACCAGCTCGCCCGACACCGAGTCCAGCGAGCCGGTCGGCTCGTCGGCGAACAGCACCTGCGGCGCGGCGACCATGCCCCGGGCCAGCGCGACCCGCTGTGCCTGCCCGCCCGACAGCTCCCCGGACCGCCGGGCGCCCCAGCCCGTCCAGGCCGAGCCTGCCGAACCAGGCCCTGGCTTCGGCCAGCGCTGCTGCCCGGCGGGTACCGCCGAGCAGCAGCGGCAGCGCGACGTTCTCCTCGGCCGTCAGCTCCGGGACGAGCTGGCCGGATTGGAACACGAACCCGAACCTGTCCCGGCGCAGCTCGCTGCGCCGGGTCTCGCCCGTGGTGTCCAGCCGCTGCCCGGCGAACCAGACCTCACCCTCGTCCGGGGTGAGAATGCCGGCCAGGCAGTGCAGCAGCGTCGACTTGCCGGACCCGCTCGGGCCCATCACCGCCACGATCTCGCCCGGGCCCACGGCGATCGTCGCGCCGCGCAGCGCAGGCGTCTGGCCGAACGACTTGACCACGCCGCGCGCCTCGATGACCGCCGGCGGCCTAGCCGCCACGGCGACCTCGCCGTGGTCGGCGGCGGGCGCGTGGCCCGGCCGCAATGCCTGCCGCCCGGTCACGGCCGCACCACCTGGGCGAGCATGTCCAGCCGGGCCGCGGTGTGGTCCATCCACCGCAGATCCGCCTCCAGGTGGTACAGGCCGTAGTCGGCCAGCAGGGTGTCCATCAGATCGCCTCGCTCCTTCAGGTGGGTGAGCTCGCGCATGCGCTGCAGGTGCGCCGCGCGCTGGGCATCTAGGTAGCGGTCGGCCGGGCGGTCCAGCATCAGCGCCAGCACGACCTTGGCGAACAGCACCGTCTGCAGGTGCGGCTCGGGCGGGCTTGGCTCCGACAGCCACCGCTCGACATCGGCGATGCCTGCCTCCGTGATCGCGTAGCGCTTGCGGTCCGGCCCTTCGCCGGGTTCGGCCGGCCCGGCGATCGCCTTGCCGTCGCGGGCCAGCCGGGACAGGGTCGCGTAGACCTGGCCGTAGGGCAGCGGCTTGCCGCGGCCGAACCAGGCGTCGTAATCCCGCTTGAGGTCGTAGCCGTGGCTCGGCTCCCGCTCCAGCAGGCCCAGCAGGGTCAGCGGAACACTCATACCCGAGAGCATACACTCAGCGTATACACGTGGCAAATAGATAGTGGCTGCCAGGACCGCGGCTGGCGGTCCAGCCCGCAGAGCTTCCGGGGCGTGCCCGGCATGCAGCCAGATACCGGATCGTGGCTATACAGCTTGCGCGCCTGCGGGTAGCTGGCCAGCGCGATGCCGACGCTGCGCTGCTGCCCCTGGCGCGCCGGACAACTCGCAAAAGCCATCCACGTATTGCGGATCCGCGAAGCGAACGGAGGATGAAAAAGGCTCATCGTGGAGACTTACCGGCGCTATTTGCCGAAAGGGCTCCACGATCCTGGGGAGGGGGCGCCGCGGCGGCCGGCCCGGCCCGCCCGGGGTAGCGGGCCACCGCCGGGAAGGCCAGCCTGATCAGCAGCGCGCCGGCCACGGTGGCCAGGCCGCCGCTGACCGCGCTGACCGCGGGGGAGGTCAGCGAGGCCACCGCGCCGGCCTCGAAGTTGCCGAGCCGGGGCACGCCCGCGCCGATCACGTAGTCGACGGCCATGACACGGCCGCGGAGGCGGTCGGGGGTGACGGCCTGGACGACGCTGCCGCGAAAGATCACGCTGGTGGTATCGGCCGCGCCGGCCAGGACCAGCATCAGCAGCGCGAGCCACAGGACCCGGGCGAAGCCGAACCCCGCGATCGCGGCGCCCCACAGGGCGACGGTGAACAGCATCGCGCGCGCCTTCCCCGAGACGCGCCCGGCCGGGCCGGACAGGGCGGAACCGAGCAGGCCGCCGGCGGCCAGCCCGGCGTTGAGCAGTCCGAGCGTCTGCGGCGAGCCACCGAAGCGGGCCGCGTTCAGGGCCGGGAACAGGGCCACCGGCATGCCGAGGACCGTGGCGTCGAGGTCGGCCAGGAACACCGCGGTCAGGATCCGGTGGCGGCAGATGAAGCGCAGGCCCGCGGCGGCGGCCCGGAACCCGGGCCGGGCCTGGCCGGCCTGGGGCGGCATCGCGGGCAGCCTCGCGACGCCGTACAGGGAGGCACCGAAGCTCAGCGCGTCGACGAGATAGCACACCCGCAGGCCCGCGGCCGCGCTCACGGTGCCCGCGAGCAAGGGGCCGATCAGGAAGCTGATGTAGAACGACAGCATGTTCAGCGCGACGCCGGCCGGGACGCGTTCGGCGGGGACCAGCCGGGGCAGGAACGTGCGGCGCGCCGGGCCGTCGACGGACTCCAGCGTGGCCTGGACGCCGGCCAGGGCGTAGAGCAGCCAGAGCTGCCGCAGGCCGCCGAACGCCTGCGCGGCGAACGCGACGGACACCGCGGCCAGGGCGCTGCTGGTGACCAGCACCAGCCGGCGGCGGTCGGCGGCGTCGGCGAACGACCCGCCGAACAGCCCGAGCAGCACGACCGGGATGGCCTGGACCAGCCCGATCGCGCCGACCGCGACCGAGGAGTGCGTGAGGTCGTAGGTCTGCAGGACCACCGCGAAGGCGGTCATCGAGCCGCCGAGGGACGACACCGTCGTGCCGATCCAGAGCCGGCGCAGCGGCGGCGACTCCCGCAGCGGCCGCATGTCGGCCAGCAGGCTCCGGCGCGGCCTGGGCGGGCCGGGCGGGCCGGTCATGATCGGCTACCTCCGATGCCTGGCTCTGATCCGGTCGGCCGCGGGCGCGGCTCCGGCCCCGGCCTGGTCACCGGGTATCGACGCGAGCCGCCAGCGGCGCCAGCGCGGGATCGCCGAGCGCCCGCGCCGCGTCGCCGATGCGCTCGCGCATCGGCCGCCGCTCGACCGCGCGGAGGATCGCCGCCAGCATCTCGCCCAGCGGAACCGGCAGTTCGGCGTCCATGGCCTCGACGGCCGCCCCGGTCGCCGCCCACTCCGCGTCGATCACCGGGAGCAGCGACCGGGCCCGGTCCGTCAGCCGCACGATCCGCTGCCGCGCGTCAGCGCCCGGCTCCTGGGTGACCAGGGCGCTCCGGCTCATCTGCGCCACGGTCTGGCTCGCGGCGGAATGCGTGACCCCGGTCGCGTGCGCCAGGTCGCGGATCGAACTCGGGCCGAGAGCGACGAGCGCGCGAACGACCGGGCTGAAGCGCGGCCGGTAGCCGGACAGGCCGAGGTCGGCGTAGACCTGCGCGACGTCGCCGTCGAGAAGGTCGAGGGCGTGCCGCAGGCGCGTGCCCAGCCCGAGTACCAACGGGGTGCCGTTCACGCCAAAATTATAACAGTGCTGTTGTATTTGGTCGAAGCGTACCGCGCCGGCGCGGCCGGGTTCGCCGTCGCGGGATCAGCGGCCGCCGCTGGCGTTGCCCGCGGCGGGCCGCGAGCGCCAGGCGCGCCAGAACCGCAGCCAAGCCTTGACCACCGGCGGGCCAGGGGGGAGAAACGGCCGGTCCGGGACCATCCGGCCGGGGACCGGCTCGGCGGCTTCCCGGGCGGCTCCCGACGTCGTGGTTCCGGCTGTCGTGGTTCCCGCCGTCCTGGTGGCCTCCGCTGCGGGGGCGCCCGTCGGGCCGGTTTCCGCGGCGGCGGCCCGGCTGCGGCTGGTGATGGCGAGCCAGCCGAGCAGCACGGCGGGGTAGGCGAAGTAACCGAACCGGGCGTTGGGGGCGAACGCGAAGAAGAGGGCGAGCCCGACCGCCAGGCGCCACGTGGCGGCCCGGGTGTCGGCGGGCGGCCGGACCACGAGTGACGCCGCCATCGCCAGGGCGACGACGATCAGCAGGCCGATGGCGGCGGCGTGCCCGGCCGACCCGGTCATGGCCAGCAGGTGGCCGGGCAGCGGGCTGGCCGCCGGCGTGTGCTGGTGCGTCACGCCGAGCGCGAACGCCACGGTGTTCTGGAAGAACCCCGACGGCCTGATCAGGAGGGCCGGAGCCATCGCGACCACCAGTACGACGGCCGTGGCCAGCGACGTGAGGCAGAAGCGGGCCGCCGCTCGCGCGCCGTCCCGTTTCGCCAGCATGACGGCGATCACCGGGAGGGCGGGCCAGGCGACGGACTTCATCGCGCACGCCACACCGATGGCCAGGCCCGCCAGGCCCACCAGGGCCGGCTGCGACCGGCGGGCGGTCAGGGCCAGCCCCAGGCACATCAGCGCGACCACTGGCGGGTCGGTGATGCCGACCGCCAGCGGCAGCGCGAGCAGCGGCGAGGCCACCGCCAGCACGACGTACCGCAGGACCGACCCGCGGCAGGGGCCGCAGCGCACCGCGTCGTGCGGCATGCCCAGGCCGAACGCCATGGCGAGCACCACCGCGGTCGTGACCGCGAGCCAGGTGCCCGGGTTGCCGATGAGGCCGGGCAGCCCGGCCGCCTTGGGCATGCCGAAGATCGACATCGCCGGAAGGTAGGGGTTGTAGGACCTCCAGCTGACCAGCTGGGCCGGGGGCAGGTACGGGCTTCCGTGGTGCAGCAACAGGATCGCCGACCGGCTGACCGTCTCGACGTCAGCGGTCACCGGCGCGCGGAGCACCAGCCAGGCCAGCGGGGCCACCAGGCCGCCGATCAGGGCGGGGAGCAGCACCGCCGCCGAGTCCGGCCAGCGCCACACCGCCACGGCCGTGACGGCGTAACCGCCCACCGCCCAGGCCCCCCAGACCCCGTCGTCACCGCCGCTGAACAACGCGACCAGCCCGGCGAAGGCGGCAAAGGCCACGTAGGTGAGGACCAAGGCGCGGCGGTCGAGCGCGAAGCCATGCGTTCGCGCTGGCCTGCCGGATCGCGGACGGTCCGGCCCCACCGTCAGCATCTGTCACCCCTCGCTTGACTCTGTTGTCTTACCGGATACTGGCCGGCGGGACAAGGCAAATACCAGGGGGCCAACCCCCCTGGCCCCGGTAGGGCATCGTCCAGGACAGGCAGGAGCGTTTCGTGCCGCAGGCCAGGCAGATCAACCTGATGCGCGAGCCCGCCGCCGGGCAGGTCACGAACATCGAACTGTTCTTCGACCTGGTTTACGTCTTCGCTGTGACCCAGCTTTCGCACTACCTCCTCGCCCATCCGAGTTTCGCCGGAGCCCTGCGGGCCGGCCTCCTTCTCATCATGGTCTGGCTGCTGTGGGTCTACACCACCTGGGTCACCAACTGGCTCGATCCGGCTTCGCGGATATAGCGGATATGGTGGCTCCCGGACCTTGCCCGGGCTGGCCCCGGCCGCGGCCCGGCTGGAGTACAGTATCTACAAGTATGTAGAAGATCGCGGGCGACGATACCCTGGTGGCCCCTGGCGTCCCCCGGGCGTCCCTGGTTACCCCTGGTTGCCGTGTGAGAGGCAGTGATGGAGAGCTTTCTCGTCAACGCGGGCTACGGCGCGCTGATCCTCTTCGGCTTCCTCGAGGCGTGCTGCGTCCCGATCCCCTCGGAGGTCACGTTCGGTTTCGCGGGCGTGCTGGCCTCCCAGGGCAAACTGAGCCTGGTGCTGGTCATCGTCATCGGCACGCTCGCCGAGCTGGCCGGCTCGTACGTGTCCTACGGCGTGGGGCGCGTGGCCGAGCGCCCGGTGATCGAACGGTTCGGCCGTTACCTGCTGATCACGAAGGCGGATATCGACCGGGCGGAGCGGTTCCTGACCGGCCGAGGCATCTGGGCCATCCCCCTGGGCCGGGCGCTGCCCATCGTGCGGGCGTTCACCTCCCTGGCCGCCGGCCTGGCCGGGGTGCCCGCGGTGCGCTTCGGGATTCTGAGCCTGATCGGCACGGCGATCTACGCCACGGTCGTCTCCAGCGTCGGGTACAGCCTCGGGTCGGCGTGGCACCGCATGGCTCATGACCTGTCCGTGGCCGGGTACGTGATCGCGTTCATCGTGGTGGTGGCGATCGCGGCCTTCATCATCCACCGGCTGCGCGAGGTACGGCGCGAAGCCAGGGACGAGGCGCCGTCCCGCCCGGTCAGCCACCGCGCCCCCCGGGGCTGATCGCCGGCGGTCAGGGCGCCGACAGCACCGTGATGAAGTCCCGGGTCCAGCCGGCCAGGTACTGGCTGGCCGGGCGCACCTGGCCGGGGATGGCGGCGATCAGGGCGTGACCCGGTCGCGCGGCGACGTCCAGCTGTACCCACTCGGGGTTGATGTCAAGCTCCATGGCGTCGCGCGCGCCGGCGTGGACGAGCGCGGCCGCGAGATCGGCCGGGCTGGCTGACATGCTGCCCGCGAAGATGAGATGGCCCGCCGCGTCCTGGCCGAGGGCGCTGCGCGCGACGTACTCGCCGCCCCCGAGCGTCGCTCCCCACGACTGCCAGTCCGCCGCGGAAGCGGCGACGCGCCCGTGGCTGACGAGCAGCGTCAGGTTCTGCCTGACGCTTTCGACCGCTTCGCCCGGGCGCGGCAGCCCGTCTCTCCAGACGCCGATCGTCGCGGTGCCCGACTGATCGATCACCAGGCTCGCCATCCCGCGCACGAGGGGGGTGATGACGTGGCCCTCCTGCTCGTAGCCGCCTGCCCCGGCGGACAGCCTGAACCCGCTGTTGAACGCGGCGACCAGCCTGCGGCGCTCCCCGGCGCGGATGGCCGGCCCCGCGTGCAGCGTGGCCAGCGCCGGATAACCAGGGTCCTGGCTACCGCCGTGCAACCGGAAGGTCGCGTCACCGAGGAAGCGGGCCAGGGTGATGACCGAACCGTCCGCGGCGTGGAAGCGGGCCAGGACGACCCGCGCCGGCCCGGGAGCGGGCTGGGGCGGCGGGGCCGGCGTGCCCGCCGGACTCGGCGGGCGCGAGCGGCCGGCCGAGTTTTCCGGACGCGGGCCGGGCGATCCTCCCGCCGGGGAGGTCCCGGCGGTGGACGTCGCCCCGCATCCGGCCGTCGCCAGGACGGCTAGGACGGCGAGGACGCCGACCGCCTCGCGGGCACGGCGCATGTTCTTCTCCTACGGGAAACGGGCGACGAGGCGGCGCTGCCAGGGGTCTCGACGGCGCGCGGAGCATGATGCTTCCTGACGTAGGCGACGGCCTCGCGGTTGGGTACTCCGCCGGGCACGGCCAGGCAGGCCAGCGCCGTGCCGGTCCGGCCGTATCCGCCCGCGCAGTCAGGCTACCGGCGGGCCTGTGGTTCCCCGGACGCCGCAGCCGGCCGCGCCGGGCCGGCGCCCGCCGCGAGGTCGCGGGCGATGTCGCTGGCCCAGGCCTCGATCTGGGTCCAGTCGCGGAAGTCACCCTCGGGGAGTATGGCGCGGCCCGCGGGCAGCTTCCTGATCGCCCGCTCACCCAGCCCGAGGCCGCCCGGGTTCAGCACCCCGAAGAAGACGCGGTGGTCGCGGGGAGTGATCGCCTCCTGGAACCCGGCGGCCTCCTTGGGCTCGGCCGTCACGGTCAGGTCCCGGCCCTGGGCGTCGGCGGGCTCGCTGCCCAGCGGCCCGCTGCTGAACAGCCACACCGGCCGGGCCGCCAGCACGGCGCGGTTACGGCGCACGAACTCCACCGCATCCTTCTGCCAGTGTCCCATATAGACGGCGCTGCCGACCACGAAGGCGCCGTAGTCGGCCAGGTCACCCGCTGCCGTGACCGGACGTGCCTGCGCCGGCTGTCCCGCTGCCGCCAGCGTCTGCGCGATCCGCGCGGCGATCTCCCGGGTGGCACCGTGCTTGCTCGCGTACGCGACCAGGACCGCCATAACGCTCACCTCTTCACCCGTCGCCTTCCATCCACGGTGGGCACCCGGGAAGCGGGCGGGCCAGAGGCGAAGGTCCCGCCGCGCCGGCCGGACCCTGGCGTTCACCCGGGTGAGGTGCCGGCGGTGCCGGAGCGGCACGGGCCGGGGCCCGCTGGGCCAGACCAGGGGTACCGGCCAGGGCCTTCACGGGCGCACCTCCGGCGGCCGGGAGTCGCTATAGCGCGGGGTGATCGACGTCCACCGGCGGCAGGTCCTGTACCTGCTGCTTGCCGATGTTGAGCCGGATGAGTTCGCCGACCCTGGTCACGGCGCTGATCGGGATAGCCACCTCCTTGCGGCCCCACAAGTGCCCCTCCTCCAGGAGCACGTGAGTCACGTGCTGGCTGCCAGGGTCGATGACCAGGCCCTGGATTCGCCCGATTTCACCGTCGGTGGCGTAGACGGGCTCGCCGCGGCGCACGTCCACCTCTCCCGCCGGGACGGTGTCGTGGGTGACGACCCGCGCACCGTCCCCTATCGAGAGGCTGGACATGGTCAGGCCGGATACGTGGGTGCCCATCGCGTCCAGATCCGGGTGGTACACCGGGTAACCGCTGCCTCCGGGCAGCAGGTCCGTTTCTTCGGCCGGGTCGAGTTGGGCGAACTCAGCCCGGCTGCACCGGAGCTTGATCTCGCCCGCCGTGGCTTCGACAAGGTCCACCGGGACCAGCCGGCCCGGTCCGGCCCGGTGCCCCGGCGTGACCACCAGATGGGTGACCGCCTGGGTTCCGGGCTCGACGACGAGCCGGCTGACCTTGCCGCACGGCCCGTCGCTGCAGCGGACGTCGGCTTCTATGGTGAACTGCGTCATTCGCCCTGGCCGCCTTCCCGGCTAGACCCGCCACCTGGCCGTAGCGCGGGTCGGCCTCCTGCCCGTGCCGGGGGCGGCGAGCGGCCGCCCGGCCGGCGTCACCAGTGCATCACAGAACCACATGCGGGGCCATGGTCAGGTACCGGGCAATCCAGATCTTGTAAATGGCCGGGGGCCCGGACGACGGCCCGGGCGGCGTCAGTCTGGCGGGTCTTCCCCGACGAGCCCGTCGACCGACTCCCGGATGAGGTCAGCCTGGCCGGCGTGCCGCGCGTACTCCTCGATCACGTCGATCAGGACCCGCCGCAGGCTCGGTGTCCGGCCGTCCGGCCAGGTGAACCGGATCAGCTGGTCCGGGCCGCGGTCGGCCAGCGCCTGCGCGAGCGCGGAGCGCGAGCGGGCCACGGCGTCCTGCCAGAGCGCCCGGAGTTGCTCCGGGCTCTCCCCGGCCGCCGAGTGCCACTCCCAGTCGGGATCGGCGTCCCAGTCCGCCGTGTCCCACGGCGCCCCCATGTCCCGCCCGAGCAGCCGCCGGGAGAAGTACTCGTCCTCGATCAGGGCCAGGTGCTTGAGCAGCCCGCCCAGGGTTACCGACGAGGCGCCGACGGTCGCCCGCAGGCCGGCCGTGTCCAGTCCGCCGCACTTCCAGGCCAGGATCCTGCGCTGGCGTTCCAGGGAGCCGAGAAGGGTGTCGGCTTCGTTCCCGGCGGCCGGCGGCTCCCGGAGCGTTCCTTCATGGTTGTCGGTCATGGTGAGCACGTTAGGGCTTATTCCGGACGGTCCCCTTCCGGGATGCGAGGGAACGGGCCATGGTCAGCGTCAGCCGGGGCTCATGCCGAGGGTGCGCTTGAGGAACTCCACCTGCAGCAGCATGAGGTTCTCCGCGACCTCTTCCTGCCGGGCCATGTGGGTGACGCCGGACAGCGGGAGCACGGTATGCGGCCGCCCGGCGGCCAGCAGCGCCGAGGACAGCCGCAGCGTGTGCGCGACCACGACGTTGTCGTCGGCGAGCCCGTGGATGAGCATGAGCGGGCGCTCCAGCCTCGGCGCGTCGTCGATCAGCGAGTTGTGGGCGTAAGCCTCGGGGTGCTGGTCCGGGTGGCCCAGATAGCGTTCGGTGTAGAAGGTGTCGTACAGGCGCTGGTCGGTGACCGGCGCTCCGGCCACCGCGGTGTGGAAGACGTCCGGCCGCCGCAGCACGGCGAGCGCGGCCAGGTACCCGCCGTGCGACCAGCCGCGGATGCCGACCCGGGTCAGGTCCAGGTCGGGGTAGGCCGCGGCGGCCGCCTGCAGCGCCTCCATCTGGTCCTCGAGGTTGGGCGTGGCCTCGTCGTAGAGGACCCGCCGGTCCCAGTCCGGCCCGCGGCCGGGCGTGCCCCGGCCGTCGGCGATCAGCACGGCAAAGCCCTGGTCGGCGAACCACTGCGAGGTGAGGTACGCGTTGCGCGCGGCAACCACGCGCTGGGCGGCCGGCCCGCCGTAGGGGTCGCACAGCACCGGCAGCCGGGCCGAGCCGCGCTGGTGCCCGCGCGGCAGCAGCAGCGCGCAGCGCAGCTGATGCTCGCCGACGGTGAAGAACGTCACCTCCGGGGTGAGCACGGGGGTCTCCGCAAGTGACGTGATCTCCGCGATCGGCTTCCCTTCGCGCCAGGCCTGCACCCGCGGGCCGAACCAGTCGAGCGACCTGGACGACGTGACCAGCACGTCGCCGCTCCGGGCGGCGTAGTGGACGCCGGGCTCGCCGGTCACCTGGACGGTGCCGTCCGGCCCGCTGGTGTAGACGTGCTGCTGCGCCGGGTCCTCCCCGGCCGCCGTGACCAGCACGTCGTCGCCGACGTCCAGGACGTCGGCGACGTTCAGGCCCGTCGGCGTGGCCGGGTCGTCGCCGATCATCAGCCGGTAGGCGCCGTCCCGGGCGACCACCCGGACCAGCCGGCCGTCCGGCGTCCAGGCCGGCGTCCCGTGGACCACGTTGACCCAGGCCGGGTCGGTGTCCTCGGAGATCACCTCGACTGAGCCGTCGTCGGCCACGGCCAGCACCCGCATCGTCCGCTGGTCCCGCGAGGCCACCTGGAGCAGCGCGGGCCCGCCGCGCGACCAGTGCACCGCAGTCAGGTACGGCGCGTCGGCGGAGTCCCAGCGCACCGGGGTCAGCGTTCCGTCGAGCCCGGCGAGCACGACGCTGACGTCGGCGTTCGCGGTGCCCGCGCTCGGGTAGGCGACTTCGGCGGGCCGGCGGCCGGGGTTGGCCGGGTCGGACAGGTACCAGCGGGCGACCGGGGTGGTGTCCACGCGCGCCACCAGCAGCCGCTGCCCGTCAGGCGCCCACCAGAACCCGCGGGTCCGGCCCATCTCCTCGGCGGCCACGAACTCCGCGAGGCCGTAGGTGACGTTCTCGGCCTCCGGAACGGCCAGGGCCCGGTCACCGGCGCCGTCGGCGGCGACGACGCGAAGCGCGCCGTCGGCCACGTACCCGATCTGCGTCCCGGTCGGGTCCGGACGCGGGTCGAGCACCGGTCCCGGCACGACCAGTTCGCGCAGGGGACCGTCCGGGTCGGCCAGGTCGGCCACGAACAGTCGCCCGGACAGGGCGAACGCCACGGTCCGCACGGCGTCGTCGGCGGCGAAGGACACCACGCCCGCCGCGGCCTGACGGGCCCGCTCCCGGCGTGCCCGCTCCTCCGGGGGCAGCTCCTCCTCGCCGCCCGACAGCAGGTCGTCCGGGTCGGCGACGAGCCGGTCGGCCCCGGCGGCCAGGTCAAGCACCCACAGGCCGGTGCTCCGGTCGGTGCCCGACCGCGCCCGCAGGAACGCGATGCGGCTGCCGTCCGGCGCGATGGCGAAGGCGTACGGGATGCCCAGGTTGAACCCGATGGTGCGAGCATCCTGGCGAGGGAAGCTGATGCTGGAGTCCGTCATGCGCCCGATCCTTTCAGATCGCCGATTGGCCGCTGAACCGTGCATCCGGAACGGCCGGAGCGCGTCGTTGACGACGTCGATGCCGATCCCGTTCTGGCGGCGGACGACGTCAGCCACCGCGGCCGTGAGTTCGCGCTGATAGCCCTCCTCGTCGGCGAAGCCGCCTGCTGCGCGCCGATGATTGAGCGCGATCAGCTCCTCGGGGCGGGGCAGGCTTCCGACGTGACTGGTCAGATTCGTTCTGGTCTGCTCGGCATCTCGGCTCCCGGGACACTCGTGACCTGATGGTGTCATCGTGCAGGGTCCGGATCCCGGTAAGCTAGTTGGGTTCCCGGCGGCGGCCGGGAAGCTCCGGCCGTATGGCTGGTCAGGCGGAGTAGCTCAGTCAGGCAGAGCAAGCGGCTCATAATCGCTGTGTCGCCGGTTCAAGTCCGGCCTCCGCTACCGCCCGCGCATTGCGCGGGCCGCTATCCTTAGGGTGGATTTCGCGGGATGCCTCATGGTGCCCGCGAGCCGGGCTGATGAGTCGATACGGGAGAAAGGCACTCCATCGTGGCTGCTACAGACGTTAGGCCCAAGATCACGCTGGCATGCCAGGAGTGCAAGCACCGCAACTACATCACGCGCAAGAACCGGCGCAACGACCCCGACCGGCTCGAGCTCAAGAAGTACTGCCCGAACTGCCGCTGCCACCGGCCGCACCGGGAGACACGATAAGAGCCGGCCGCGCACGCTCATGGCCATCAACCGTGACTATCTCGGGCGTACGTTCGCCGCGACCGAGCCGTACGAGGTCAGCCGGGTCAAGATCGCTGAGTTCGCCGACGCGATAGGCGACCCGAACCCGCTCTACCGGGACCGGGCCGCCGCGCAGGCGGCCGGGCACCCGGACGTGATCGCGCCGCCCACGTTCCCGATCGTGATCACCATGGCCGGAAGCGCCCGCGCCGTGGGCGACCCCGGTCTCGGCGTCAACTACGCCATGGTCGTGCACGGCGAGCAGCGGTTCGAGTACTCCCGCCAGATCCGCGCGGGCGACGTGGTCACCGCGCAGGTCACGATCTCGGACATCAAGGACGCGGGCCGCAACGTGCTGCTCACCACCACGACCGAGATCCGCACGGTCGGCGGCGAGCACGTGTGCACCGCCCACGGGACGCTGGTGGAACGAGGTGGCGCCGCATGACCGCTCAGGTCAGCTACTCCGATGTCAAGCCGGGTGAGGAGCTTGCCCCGGTCAGTTTCCCGGTCACGCGGCTCAGCCTGGTCAAGTACTGCGGCGCGTCGGGCGACTTCAACGTGATCCACTGGAACGAGCGGATCGCGAAGTCGGTCGGGCTGCCGAACGTGATCGCGCACGGCATGTTCACGATGGCCGAGGCCGGGCGTTTCGTCACCGACTGGGCCGGGCCCCGGGCCGCGGTGGTCCAGTTCGGCGTCCGGTTCTCCTCCCCCGTGGTCGTCCCGGACGACGACGTCGGGGCGACGATCGAGGTCAGCGCGACGGTCGAGGAGAAACTCGACGACAACCGCGTCGTGCTGGCGCTGACCGCCAAGTCCGAAGGGACCAAGGTGCTGACCCGGGCGCGGGCCGTCGTGCGCCTGCCCTGAGGCCCTGAACGGGCATCCCGCGTACTCCGCGAATCCCGGGTACTCTGAATACCTCAAGTAACGTTGAGGCAGGGACCATGGCGCAGGATCGGGCGGACGTTCACGAGCTGACTGCGGGCCAGCTTTCCGCGCGCAGCGGCGTGGCCGTGTCGGCGCTGCACTTCTACGAGGCCGAGGGCTTGATCTCCGCCCGGCGTACCGCCGGCAACCAGCGTCGCTATCCCCGGCACACGCTGCGCCGCGTGGCCTTCATCCGCGCGTCCCAGCGGGTGGGCATCCCGCTGCGGACCATCAAGGATGCCCTCGACCGGCTGCCGGGAAACCGGACCCCCACCCGCCAGGACTGGGCCCGGCTGTCCGCCGCCTGGCGCAAAGATCTCGACGACCGCATCAGCCAGCTCGAGCGCCTGCGCGACCGCCTCACCGGCTGCATCGGCTGCGGCTGCCTGTCGATCGACGCGTGCCAGCTCACCAACCCCGGTGACGTCCTGGGCGAGGAAGGGCCCGGCGCTCACTGTCTGCTGGGCAGCTAGAGCCCCGCGCCCCGTGGCTGCTGGA
Source organism: uncultured Actinomycetota bacterium (assembly GCA_963842355.1). Classification (GTDB taxonomy): domain Bacteria; phylum Actinomycetota; class Actinomycetes; order Streptosporangiales; family Streptosporangiaceae; genus JASHPR01. The sequence goes on from CAWJGC010000004.1 coordinate 529,796, forward strand.
GGTTCATTCCATTTCGCGACCTTCGTCCCACTCCGCGACACGCGATCCCGCCGTCCCGGCCACTATGAATGTGCCGTTGGTGCACACCCGTGTACAGCAGATTTACATTCATCCCCCGTCTCGCCGGCTACGGCGGGCGGCTGCCGCGCCGGGCGGGCGGCTGCCGCGCCGGGCGGGCGGCTGGCGTACCGGGCGGGCGGCTGGCGTACCGGGCGGGCGGCTGGCGTACCGGGCGGGCGGCTGGCGTACCGGGCGGGCGGCTGGCGTACCGGGCGGGCGGCTGGCGTACCGGGCGGGCGGCTGGCGTACCGGGCGGGCGGCTGGCGTACCGGCGGGCGGCTAGCGTACGGCCCGGGCCTTGGTCGCGGTCACAGCCTGCCTCTCCCTCCGGGCCGGGCGGGCGCGGGTCAGGCCAGCGCCGCGTACGCCGCGACCTGGATGTCGCGGTGCGCCTGCGGCGTGGCCGGCGACTCGAACATGACCTGGGTCAACACGATCACGGCCAGGTCGTAGTTCGGGTCGACCAGCCACGACGTGCCGAGGCCGCCGTCCCAGCCGTAGGCGCCGCTGTCGAGCACCGACTGGCCGAACGCCCACGACCGGCCGACGAAGAAGTCGGCGCCCAGGCCGCCGCGGGCCTTCTGGGCCGGCGTGAGCTGGTCGGTCGTCATGCCGCGCACGGCGTCCGCCGAGAGCACCGGGGCGCCGCCGCGCAGCAGCATCCGCGCGAACGCCAGCAGGTCGTCGGCGGTGGAGACCAGGCCGGCGGCCCCGTCGCCGAAGGCCGGGGGACGGCTCCAGGCACCGTCCGGCGGGTCCCAGGCCACCAGCCCGCCGGGGGTCGGCTGGTACGCGGTCGCGAGCCGGTCGGTGGCGGTCGTGAAGAACGCGGTGTCCCGCATGCCGAGCGGCGCGAACACCCGTGACCGCATGACCTCGCCGATCGGCGCCCCGGCGGCGCGGGCGATGAGAACGCCCAGGACCGACGCGCCGGTGTTGTACAGCCAGCGCTCGCCGGGCTGGGCCAGCAGGGGCAGCGAGCCCAGGCCGGCGATCGACGTGTCGGGGTCGGGCTGCGTGCCGGGGTCCGGCGGCCCGATGGTCGCCAGGTGCAGCGCGGCCGCGGCCTCGACCACCGGCCAGGGCGAGGGCGCGAAGAACATCTCCACCGCCGCGCCGAACCCGAAGGTGAAGGTCAGCAGGTCCCGGGCGGTGATCGCGCGGGCGGCCGGGATGGTGTCGTCCAGCGGCCCGTCCATCCGCCGCAGCACCCGGCGCCCGGCCAGCTCGGGCAGCAGCCGGTCGACCGGCTCGTCGAGGGCGATCAGGCCCTCGTCGGCCAGCGCGAGCGTGGCCGCCGCGGTGATCGGCTTGGTCGTCGAGGCGATACGGAACACGGAGTCGCGGACCACCGGCGCGCCGCCGACCGACAGTTCGCCCAGCGCCTCTACGTGCACCTGGTCGCCCCGGGCGACCAGGGCGACCAGGCCCGGGATGCGCTTCGGACCCACGTGCTGCTCGGCCGCCGAGTGCAGCCGGGCGAGGCCGTGGGCGGTTAGTCCGTCAGCCATGTCAGACCCGCCTCGGGCGGACCGGGGTGGCCGCTGGTGCCGTTCCGGAATTTCGTCGTGGATACCCACGGAGCCCACCGTAGCGGCAACCGATACCCCGGATCCGGCCCGGACCGGCTACGGGGCGGCCGTCGGCTCGCGCCGCAGCCAGCGGCCGCGGCCGGGCTCGGCCACGACCTGCCCGTCCGCCAGGACGACCTCTCCGCGGCTCACCGTGAACCGGGGCCACCCGGCGACCTCGCGGCCGTCGTAGACCGAGTAGCCGGCGTTCGACCGCATCGAGCGGCCGTCGATCGTGCGGCGAACCCGGGGATCCAGGACGACGAGATCGGCGTCGCTGCCCACGGCGATCGTCCCCTTCTGCGGGTAGAGCCCGAACAGGCGGGCCGCGTTCGCCGAGGTCAGCGCCACGAACCGGGCCAGGGAGATCCGGCCGGTGCGGACGCCTTCCGAGAACAGCATCGGCATGATCGTCTCGAGGTCGGCCACGCCCTGCCGGGCCGTGGTCACGTCCAGCCGGTCATCGACCTTGTCGGGCAGCAACCAGGGCGCGTGGTCGCTGCCGAGCGTGTGGACGGACCCGTCGGCGAGGCCGGACCACAGGGCCGCCACGTCTGCGGGCTCCCGCAGCGGGGGAGCCCCGATGTACCTCCCGCCCTGCGGCTCCCGGAGCGCCGCGCTGGTCAGGTACAGGTAGAGCGGCCGGGTCTCGACGAAGACCGGCAGGCCGCGTGCCCGGCCGCGGCGCGCGGACCGCAGGGCGGCCGCCGACGACAGGTGCACGATGTAGACGGGTGCCCCGGTGGCCTCGCAGATCGCGACCGCCCGCTCGACCGCGGCCCGCTCGGCGAGCACCGGCCGGCTCTCGGCCCAGTCGGCCAGGCCGCCGCGCCCCGACGCCAGCAGTTGCTGGCCGGCGAAGCGGACCAGCGCTCCGTCCTCGCAGTGCATCAGCGTCAGCATCCCGCTGCGCCCGGCGATCCGGACCGCGGCGATCATCCCGTCGGCGTGCGCCTCGAACTCGGCCGAGGTCATGAACAGCTTCAGGCTCGTGTGCCCCTCGGACGCCAGGACCGGCAACTCGGCCAGGGCCTCGGGCGAGGGGCGGTGCAGCACGGGGTGCAGCACGTAGTCGACGGCCGCGGCCCCGCGGGCGGCCTCCAGGTCGCGGGCCAGGGCCTGGCGCAGGGCCTGTTCTTCCCCGGGGAACGTCATGTTGCCGATCGTGGTCACGCCCCCGGCGATGGCGGCCGCCGAGCCGCTGGAGAAGTCGTCAGCCCAGGCGGGAACGCCAGGCTGCGGCGGCTCCGGCGAGCTGAGGTGGACGTGCATGTCCAGCCCGCCGGGCAGGACCAGCGCGCCGGCCGCGTCGATCTCGGCCCGGCCGCGCGGGAACCCGCCGATCTGGCTGATCTTGCCGTCGCTGATGCCCAGGTCGCACTCGCCCGCGCTGCCCGCGGTCACCACCGTGCCCCCGCGGACGACCAGGTCGCACTCGGCGTCAGGCATCGCCCTCACCTCCCGTCCCGGTCGGTGACTCTACGTCCGTCCCGCGGACCCAGGTCCGGCGGGTCGGGTCAGCCTGGTCACTGCTGGAGGACGGCTTCGATCGTGAGGCTGATCTGTACTTTGCCGCCGATGATGGCGCCGCCGCCGGACCACCGGTCGATGCCGAAGTCGGCCCGGCTGATCTGCGCGGTGGCGGTGAAGGCGGCGCGCTGGCCGCCGCCCGGGTCCCGGCTGAACCGGTTCGTCTCGACGGCGAGCGGCACCTGCCGGGTGGCGCCGTGCAGCGTCAGCTCACCGTCGATGATCCAGCCGTCGCCGGTCCGGCGGATGGCGGTGGAGCGGTAGCTCATCGTCGGGTGCTTCTCCGCCTCGAAGAAGTCGGCGGAGCGGAGGTGGTGGTCGCGCCGCTGGTTGCCGGTGTTGACGGACGCGAGGTCGATCGTCGCGGCAACCGACGAGCCCAGCGGGTCCTCGCTGGTGACGATCGTGACGTCGTAGCGGGTGAACCGGCCGCGTACCTTGCTGGCTAGCAGCATCCGGGCGGACAGGCTGATCTCGGAGCGGGCCGGGTCGGCGTTCCAGGTGCCGGCCCGGTAGCCGGGGATCGCGACGGTCGCGGGGGCGGGGTGCATGGTTTCCTCCAGGATTGCCGGGTCGGCGTTGGTGCGGCTGCGCAGCTCGCGCGGAGGGCGGGAAAGGTTGTCGCTCATACCCAGTCCACGAACGAACAGCCGCCCGGGGGACAGCCCGGGTCAGAGCTGTTCGAGCCGCCGGGTCAGGAACCGCCGCTCGGGGGTCGTGGCAGCCAGCTCCAGCGCCCGGCGGTAGGCCGCTTTGGCCTGGTCGCCGCGGCCCAGGCGCCGCAGCAGCTCGCCGCGGGTGGAGTGGAAGTAGAGGTAGCCGTCCAGGTCGAGGCGGTCGACGGCGCGCAAAGCCGCGGCGGGGTCCCCGGCCTGGGCGAGGGCCACGGCGTGGTTGAGCTCGACCACCGCCGAGCCGGTGATTGCGGCCAGCCGCCGGTACAGCTCGGCGACCTGCGGCCAGTCGATCGGTTCGGCGGTCTGCAGCGACGCGATCGCGGCCTGGAGGACGTAGGCGCCGCGCCCGCCTATGGCGATCGCCTGGTCGAGCACCGCCCGTCCCGCGGTGATCTGGGGCATGTCCCACAGCGAACGGTCCTGGTCGTCGAGCAGGACCAGGTCGTCGCCGGCGAACCGGGCCCGCCGCCGGGCATGGTGGATCATCATCAGCGCGAGCAGCCCGTGTGCCTCTGGCTCGTCCGGCATGAGCGCGGCCAGCACCCGCCCCAGCCGGATGGCTTCGGCGCCGAGGTCGACCCGGCCGCTGTAGCCCTCGTTGAAGATCAGGTAGATGACGGCCAGCACCGCGTCGAGGCGGTCGGGAAGCAGGTGCGCGCCGGGAACCGCGAACGGGATCCCGGTCGCCTTGATCTTGGCCTTGGCGCGGGACAGGCGGCGCTTCAGGGTCTCCTCCGAGACCAGGAACGCCCGGGCGATCTCGGCGGTCTCCAGGCCGCCCAGGGCCCGCAGCGTGAGCGCCACCTGCCCGTCCAGCGGCAGCGCCGGGTGGCAGCAGGTGAAGATCAGCTCGAGCCGCTCGTCCTTGATCACGGTGTCGCCGAACTCGTCCATGACGTCCATCACAGGCTCCGGTACCGGCAGCAGGCGGATCTTCCCGGCCAGGGTGCGCTCCCGGCGGATCTTGTCGATCGCCCGGTTGCGGGCCGTGGTCACCAGCCACGCACCCGGGTTGGCCGGCACCCCCGACGCGGGCCAGCGCTCCGCCGCGATCGCGAACGCCTCGGCCGCCGCGTCCTCGGCCTTGTCGAAGTCACCGAGGAACCCGACCAGCGAGGCCAGCACCCGGCCCCACTCGTCCCGGAAGACCTCCTCCAGCGCGCTCAGCGCGCCACCACCGGCCTGACCTCCACCACCCCGCCGTGCCGGGCGACCGGGACGCGCGCCGCCATCTCGATCGCCTCGTCCAGGTTGGCCGCCTCGATCAGGCAGACGCCGCCGAGCACCTCCTTGGTGTCCGCGAACGGGCCGTCGGTCAAGAGCGTCCGGCCCCCGGCCACCCGCACACAGGTCGCCGTCTCCGCGGGCTGCAACTGAGCCGCGGTGACGCACCGGGCGTCATCGGCCAGCGCCGCAAACTCGGCGAGCACCGCCTCACGTTCCGCCTCCGGCAGCGCCTCGCCGTAACCGGGCTCGGCATAGATCATCATGGCGTACTGCATCGCAACCTCCGCAGTCAGTGGGCTCCCACCTAAACGACGAACGATCAGCAGCGCACGGGACACCGCCAGGTTCACAATTCCGGGACAGCCCAGACGCTACTCCGCTCCTGCCGGGTGCGGCGGATGAGTACGAAGGCGACGGGGACGGCGGCGAGACCGGTCAGTCCGCATATCCACAGGGCCCGCTGGAAGCCGCCGGTGAGCGCGTCCGCGGTTGGGTAGCCGTGGTGGATGAGGGTGTGGAAGCGCGAGGCCGCGATGGACGAGGCGATGGCCACGCCGATCGCTCCGCCGAGGTTCTGCGAGGTGTTGAGCAGGCCCGAGGCGACGCCCGCGTCGTGTTCGGTGACGCCGGTGAGGGCGCCGATGGAGATCGGGATGAACGCGAAGGCGGTGCCGATGCCGGCGATGAAGAACGGCCCGGCCAGGTCGGGCCAGAAGTTCCCGTTGGCCGGGGCCTGGGCGGCCCACAGGATCCCGGCTCCGATGAGGACCATGCCGAAGGCCATGACGGGCCTGGGCGAGGTTCTCGTCACGATGGCCTGGGAGAGCCCGGAGACGGCGAAGGCCAGCGAGGTCACCGACGCCGTCATCCAGGCCGCACCCGTCGCCAGAGCGGAGAAGCCGAGCACCTGCTGCATGTAGAGGGTGCCCAGGAACACGAAGGTGAGGAAGCTCGCCCCGAGCAGGAAGCCGGCCGCGTTCGACCCGGCCACGCTGCTCAGGCGAAAGAGCCGGAGGGGCAGGAGGGGTGCCTCGACCTTCGTCTCGACGAGGAGGAACAGGGCGAGCAGGGCCGCGCCGACGGCGAACATGGCGACGGTCCGGGTGGCCGCCCAGCCGACCTGGGGGGCCTGGGAGATGGCGTAGACGATCACCAGCAGGGCGGCGGTGATCGACACGGCGCCGAAGGTGTCGTAGCGTCGCGGTCCGCTGCGGGCGCGGCTGTCGGGCACCACCCTGGGGGCCAGGGCGAGCGCCGCTGCGCCGATGGGGACGTTGAAGAAGAAGATAAACTGCCATCCGGCGTAGGTGGTGAGGATTCCGCCGGCCAGAAGGCCGACCGTCCCGCCCAGTGCGCCCACGCCGCCCCAGATGCCGAGGGCCTTGTTGCGTTCGGCTCCCTCGGGGAACATGCTCGTCACGGTCGACAGTGCGGCCGGCAGCACGAGCGCCGCCCCGAGTCCCTGAACCCCTCGCATCACGATGAGGAAGGTGTCCGAGGTGGCCAGGCCGCCGCCGAGCGAGGCGGCGGTGAAGACGACCAGGCTGGCCATGAGGAGGCGCCGCCGCCCGAGCAGGTCAGCGGCGCGGCCGCCGAGCAGCAGGAAGCCGGCGAAGGTCAGCCCGTAGGCGGTGACCACCCACTGCAGGTCGGACTCGGGGAAACGCAGTTCGCGGCCGATGGTGGGCAGGGCGACGTTGACGATCGTGAAATCCACGATCGTGATGAAGTAGGTCACGACCAGCAGCGCGAACGCCTTCCACCGCTGACGTGCCATCTGCGGAGGCCGGCGGCTCGCGCGCCGGGCCGCCGGGCTGGCGGGCCGCGTACTGGTGAGCGGCGCATCGGCCCCCTCGGTGAGTAGCACGTTCTTCATGGTTCCTCCTTCTCGATGTGCAACCGAAGGTAGCGCGTTTTCCGGAGATGTGCAACTGATGGTTGCAGATCGCGGATCCGGGCCGGCGAGGGCACGCAGGAACTGCAATCATCGGTTGCATCTCTTCGGTTGACGTGCTACTGTCGGTTGCAGATATCAGCGAGGGATCGGATACTGATGGCAGACCTGGTGATTGAGCGGGAAGTTCTGATCGAGGCGCCGGCGGATGTGGTGTGGCGCACGATCACCGAGCCCGATCAGATGAGTCAGTGGTTCGCCGACCGGGTGGAACTGGTCGTGGAACCCGGCGCTCATGGCTATATGCAGTTCGGGGACCAGGGCGGCCCGGTCGTCGTGGAGACGGTCGACCCGCCGGCTCGCTTCTCATTCCGCTGGAACCATCCCCGCGGGGAGGAGCCGGTGGCCGGCAACTCGATGCTCGTCGAGTTCACGCTGACGCCCGAGGGCGACGAGCGGACCCGTCTTCGTGTGGTCGAAAGCGGCCACGAGCTGCGCGCCTGGCCCGACGCGGAAAAGCAGCGCTATGCCGACGAGCACCGGGGCGGCTGGGCCGAGTACCTGGACCGCCTCGCCGGCGTGCTCGCGGAGCGCTGATCGCCATGACGGCGCAGACCGATGATGAGCTGTGGTCGGCCATCGCCGACCCGTCTCGTCGCCGGGTCCTCGACCTCCTGGTCAGCCACGGTGACGTCAGCGCCAGCTGGCTGGCCGGACGGGTGCCGTTCTCCCGCCAGGCCGTCTCCAAGCATCTGGTCGTGCTCGAACGGGCCGGGCTGATCAGCCGACGCAAACAGGGCCGGGAAGTTCTCTACCAGGTGGAAGCCGACCGCCTCGACCAGGCCACCCGGGCCATGGCTGACCTCGCCGCCCAATGGGACCGGCGGCTCGGCGCGATCAAACGGCTCGCCGAAGCCGCGCACGCGGAAAACAAGAGGAGGGACCGTCATGACGGATGAATCGGCGAACCCCGACGCGATCGCCGCGGCCCGCCGCCGGCTCCCCATGGTCGAGGTCGACGCCAGCCTGGCGGCCGCTCCACCAAGATGACCACACCGGCGGATATTCTTGCGGCCGGTTCCCGGGCCTCACCGGCTCGGATCCGCCGCAGACCTCGGCGGAAACCCAGATCGTTCGTGACCAGGGGAGAGCAACGTTGACGGTGCGTGAGCAGGTCGTGCTCGCGGGGTACACCACGCTCGGTCTCGGCGGCCCGGCCGCGCGCTTCATCGAGGCCGGCCACGATGACCAGGTCATCTGCGTGGTCCGGGACGCGGACCTGAGCGGTGAGCCCGTGCTCGTGCTCGGCGGCGGGAGCAACCTCGTCGTGGCCGACGAGGGCTTCCCCGGCACCGTGGTGCACCTGGCTACCCGCGGCGTGGAGGTCACGGCGGGCGACGACGGCACCGCGCTGACCGTCGCGGCCGGCGAGGACTGGGACTCGCTGGTCGAGTTCTGCGTGGCGGAGGGGCTGTCCGGGCTTGAGTGCCTGTCGGGCATTCCCGGCCTGGCCGGGGCCACTCCGATCCAGAACGTCGGCGCCTACGGCCAGGAGGTCGCCGAGACGATCGTCGCCGTGCGCGCCTACGACCGGCTGCTGGACACGTGCGTCGCGCTGACCAACGCCGACTGCGGCTTCGGGTACCGGACGAGCGCGTTCAAGCGCCAGGCCGGGGCCGGCTCCGTGACGGTCGCCGCACGGCGACCAGCCCGGCCGCGGCCACCGGGCGGTTCATCGTGCTCGGCGTCACCTTCCGGCTGGCGCGCGAGCCGCTGTCGGCGCCCATCGGCTACGGCGAGCTGGCCCGGGTCCTCGGCGTGAGCGAAGGCGGGCGGGTCCCGCTCGGCGACGCCCGTTCCGCGGTGCTGGCGCTACGCCGCGGCAAGGGCATGGTGCTGGATCCGGCCGACCCGGATACCCGCAGCGCCGGCTCGTTCTTCACCAATCCGGTCCTCGACCGCCGCGAGTTCGCCGAGGTGGGGCGCAGGGCCGCGGTCCGGGCGGGGAGGCCGGGGGAGGAGGTGAGCGTTCCCCACTTCCCGGCCGGCGACGGGCAGGTGAAGGTCTCGGCCGCCTGGCTGATCGAGCACGCGGGCTTCGGCAAGGGCTACCCGGGCGACGGGAGCGCGCGCATCTCGTCCAAGCACACGCTGGCGCTGACCAATCCGGGCGGCGCGAGCACCGCCAGCCTGGTCCGGCTGGCCAGGGAAATCCGCGACGGCGTCCGGCAGGCCTTCGGCGTCGAACTGGTCAGCGAGCCGGTGCTGGTCGGCGCCGAGCTCTGAGCAGCGCACGGCCAAGCCTGGGCCGTTGCTCCCCGTCTGCCTCAGTGGTACGGTCCGGGTCCGTGGCCAACGACGTCCAGGCCGAGCGCGTCGGCCCGCGCCCGCTCGCGGCGATACGAGCGACAACTACCCGCCTGCAGCTGGGTCCGGACATCATCCGGATGCTGGACATGGTCTGGCCGGTGCTGCGCGAGCAGCGCGTCCGCACCGGGCACAACGTCGTCATCTATTACGGGGGAACCGCTCAGGCGCTGACCGTCGACGTGGGGGTTGAGGCGTTCACCGACTTCGCCGACCGCGGCGAGGTCCGGCACACGTCGACGCCATCGGGCGAGGTGGCCACGGCCGCGCACTACGGCGAGTATTCGGATATGGCCCAGGCCTACGCCGCCCTGGAGCGGTGGTGCCTGGACCACGGGCGCCGGCCGGCCGGGGTGAGCTGGGAAGTCTACGGTGACTGGGACGACGACCCGGCGAAGCGTCGCACGGACGTGTACTTCCTGCTCGAGGCCCTGCCGGGCTGAGCGCGGCTGAGGAGGCGAGATGGCCATCCGGGAGATCCGGGTCGACTACGGCAAGACCCTCGCGGAGGAGCCCGGCACCGGTCACAACCGCTGGCACCCCGATATCCCGCCGGCGATCCGCTGCGCCCCGGGCGACGAGGTGATCCTCGAGACCCGGGACGCCTTCGACGGGCAGATGGGCCCCGACGCCCCGCCGGACGTCGTGGCCGCGCCGAACCTCGACGTGGTACACCCCCTGACCGGCCCGGTGTACGTCGAAGGGGCCGAGCCGGGTGACGTGCTCGAGGTGGAGATCCTCGACGTCGAACCCGACCGCTACGGGTACACGGTCCAGGTGCCCGGGTTCGGGTTCCTCCGCGACGTCTTCCCCGAGCCGTTCAAGGTCAACTGGGACCTGGCCGACGGCTGGGCCACCTCGGCCGACCTCCCCGGGGTCCGCATCCCCGGCTCGCCGTTCATGGGCACGATCGGCCTGGCCCCCGGGCACGAACTGCTGGCCGCCACGATCGCCCGCGAGCAGGCCCTGCTGGACCGCGGCGGCTTCGTGTCGCCGCCGGAGCCCGCCTCCGCCGTCCCCGGCGACCCGCGCCTGGCCGCCGAGGGCCTGCGCACGATCCCGCCCCGCGAGCAGGCCGGGAACGTCGACATCAAGCAACTCGGCCGGGGCGCGCGCCTGCTGATCCCGGTGGACACGCCGGGCGGGCTGTTCTCGGCGGGCGACGCGCACTTCGCCCAGGGCGACGGCGAGACCTGCGGCACCGCGATCGAGATGCGCGCGACCGTGCACGTGCGCTTCGGCGTGCGCCAGGGGGAGGCGGCGGCCAGGAACCTCCGCGACCTGCGGTTCACCCGGGAGGACTACTACCTGCCGCCCGAGTACGCCGCGCCGCGCCGGTTCTACGCCACCACCGGGATCTCGGTCACCCGGGACGGCGTCAACCACTCCGAGGACATCACCCTCGCCGCCCGCAACGCGCTCCTCAACATGATCGACCACCTGGCCGAGCGCGGCTGGACCCGGCCGCAGGCCTACGCGATCTGCAGCGTCGCCGTGGACCTCAAGGTCAGCCAGGTCGTGGACGCCCCGAACATGCTGGTGTCCGCGTTCTTGCCCGAAGACATCTTCACCACCTAGCCCGGCCGCTCACCGTCCAGCCCGGTCCCGCAGACCGTCCAGCCCGGTCCCGCAGACCGTCCAGCCCGGTCCCGCAGATCCCCGCAATCCCGGCATAACCTTCGCCCCAGCTAGATCGCATTAGCGTGGAGACTTTCCGTGCATATGCGACGAAAAGTCTCCACGCTAACGGCGTCGGGCGCGGCGCGCGGTAACCGGGCCACGGGGGGCGGGCCACGGGGGGCGGGCCACGGGGCCGGGCCGGTGACCGGGCGCTCAGCCGGAGTGGCGGTGGAGGAAGTCCAGGGTCTGCCGGTTGAAGTCCTCGACGTTCTCGTAGATCGGCGCGTGCGCGCAGTCCTCGAACACGATGAGCTCCGAGTCGGGGATCGCGTCCCGGATCGGGCCGGCGAACCGGGTCGAGGTCGCCGTGTCGTGCCGCCCGAACGTGACCAGGGTCGGCGCCTGGACCGATCCGAGCACCGGCTGGGCGTCGTGGGTCAGCACGGCTTCCGACTGGCGCAAGAACGCGTCCACCGGCGGCATCGGGCGGCCGCGCACGAACTCGGCCAGGCTCTCGATGTACTCGGGCCGTGCGGCGTAAAGCTCGGGCGTGAAGCAGTACGGGAAGATCGCTTTGATCACCATCTCGGTCACGTCGCCCAGCGCCTCGGCCATGATCCGCCATCCCTCGACGACCACGCGCAAGAACGGGTCGGTGCGGGGCCAGGCGCTGTGCAGCGACAGCGTCTTGACCCGGGCCGGGTGCCGGGCCGCCAGGTGCATCCCGGCCGCCGCGCCCAGCGAGAGCCCGAACACGTGAGCGCGGTCGATGCCGACCGCCTGCATGAACGCCGCCACGTCGTCGGCGAGTAGTTCGGTGCTGTAGGTGCCCTCCGGCTTGCTGGACAGGCCGGCGCCGCGCAGGTCCACGCTGACGCAGGTGAAGTGCTTGGCGTACTCCGCCACCTGGAACGCGTAGCACGCCTGGTCGGCCGCGAGATACGGGATGAGCACGATCGGCTCGCCGGCGCCCTCCGTCTCGTAGTTGATGTCTATGCCGTTCGCCTGCACCACGGGCATCCTGGACCCTCCCCACGCCGCCGGCCGCCCCTGCCTCCCGGCGGCCACTGAGCCGATCATGCCGTGCCCGGCGGCATTAGGCCAGGAGAACCGGAGCGGCGACCGCGCGGCGGGCCGCCACGGCGCCGGCCGGTACTGTCGGCCCATGACCGTCCCGCCGACCGCGTGGGTGGTCGCCGGGCCGCCCGGGGCCGGCAAGACCACGGTGGCCGGGCTGCTGCTCGCGGCCGTACGGCCGGCGCCCGCGCTGCTGGACAAGGACACGATGTACGGCTCGTTCGTGGCGGCGACGCTGGCGGCGGCCGGGCGGCCCCCGGGCGAGCGCGAGGGCCCGTGGTACGACGAGCACGTCAAGATCCACGAGTACGCCGGGATGACCGCGACCGCGCGCGAGATCCGGCAGCACGGCTGCCCGGTGCTGCTGTCCGCCCCGTTCACCCAGCAGATCCACGACGCCCGCCGGTGGCGGTCCTGGGTCGCCGGCCTGGGCGGCGGGCCGGTGCACCTGGTGTGGGTCCGGTCGGACGCGGCCACCCTCCGCCACCGCCTGGCCGCGCGCGGGTCAGGCCGGGACTCGGCCAAGCTGGCCGGTTTCGACAGGTTCACGGCCAGCATGCGGCTCGACGCCGAGCCGGCCGCCCCGCACGTGGCTATCGATAATCGCCTGGGCGCGACGGCAACGCTCGAGGCTCAGGTCGCGGCCGCGGCGGCGAGGCTGTCCCGCCTTCCGGCCCGCCGCAGGTGAGCGACTCGACCGGGCCGTTGAACCAGTGACCGCGCGGGCACCGGATCCTCGCGCTCTCCAGCATCCCGTCGGTGGACCCGATCGCGTACCAGTACTCCACCTCGGCGGGCAGCCCGCACCGTGCCCCGCCGTGGCGGTCCAGGTACGCCGGGCAGTCCAGGAACATCACTTCGGCTTGCATCAACAGCCCCCCGTTCGTCGTGGCCCCTGCGGACAAGAGCCTGGAACGGGAGTCCTGATACCTCCGGGGTAACGCCCGGTGACTCCGCCGGGCGGCACGCGCTTCGCGTCAGCGGCCCTTGAGGCTGCCGATGCCGAGCGATCCGGACGGGGACCCCGATGACCCCGACCTGGGTAACCTGGTCGGATCATGCAGTGGTGATCCTTTCCTCCCTCGAGGCTGGCCTATGAACCCGCTGTCCCGCATCGCGGGCGTAGCCGCTGACCGCGCGCTCGGTCTTCCCTCAGCGGCGACGCCGTACACGGTCCGGCCCGACGTCGGGGTGCCGATGCCGGACGGCGTGGTCCTGCTGGGCGACCACTACCGGCCCGCCGGTGACGACCGGCCGCTCCCCGTGGTCCTGATCCGCTCGCCCTACGGCCGGGCGGGCCTGAGCGGGTTCGTGTTCGCGGCGCCGCTGGCCCGCCGGGGCTTCCAGGTGTTCATCCAGAGCACCCGCGGCACGTTCGGGTCGGGCGGCCAGTTCCGGCCGTTCCTGCCCGAGCGGGACGACGGCCTGGCCACGGTGGCCTGGCTCCGGGACCAGCCGTGGTGTGACGGCCGGGTGGCGATGACCGGCGGCAGCTACCTGGGCCACACCCAGTGGGCCGTCGCGCCGTACGTCGACCCGCCGCTGCACTCGGTCTCGCTCAACATCACCGCCGCGAAGTTCAGCGCCGCCTTCTACCAGCACGGCGCGCCGAGCCTGCAGAACACGCTGAGCTGGATCGGGCTCGTCGGCCGGCAGGAGCGGGGCGTGCTGGGCGGCATCCCGAACCCGCGCCAGATGGCCCGGCTGAAGCGGGCCCTGCGGAAGGTGCCGCTCCAGGCCGCCGACGTCGACGTGGCGGGCGCGCCGGTCGCGTTCTGGCGCGACTTCGTCGAGCACGCCGCCCCGGGCGACGAGTTCTGGGCCGGCATCGACCACGACGGCGCCGACCTGACCCGGCTCCCCCCGGTGAGCATGGTCACGGGCTGGTGGGACCTGTTCGTGCCCCTGCAACTGCGCGACTACGCCGCGATCCGGGCGGCCGGCGTCCCGGCCCGGATCACCGTCGGGCCGTGGCTGCACGGCGAGCCCGGCGAGCTGAGGGAGGTGACGCAGCAGGACATCGCCTGGCTGGACCACCACCTGAACGGCGGCCCGGCGCCGTCAGGCCCGCCGGTGCGGGTCTTCCTGCAGCACGCAGGCACCTGGCTGGATTTCGACGGGTGGCCGCCGCCGGGCGTCGCGGGCCGGGTCTACTACCTGCGCGCCGCGGGCGGCCTGAGCCCGGAGGCCGAGCCCGGCGACGCCCCGCCCGACCGGTTCGTCTACGACCCGGCCGACCCGACGCCGTCGCCGGGCGGGCCCCTGCTGGCGCCGCCGGGCAAGCAGGCCGACAACGCGGCGGTCGAGGCCAGGCCCGACGTCCTGACCTTCACCAGCGAGCCGCTGGCCGCCGACCAGGACCTGGTGGGACCGGTCAGCGCCCGCGTGTTCCTGCGCACCGGGCGCGAGCACGCCGACGTGTTCGTCCGGGTCTGCGACGTCGACGCCAAGGGCGTCTCGCGCAACGTCGTGGACGGCATCCGGCGGCTCAGCCCGCAGACCGTACCCGCCCCCGATGTCCAGGCCGGCGACGACGGGATCCTCGCCGTGGACGTGGTCCTGTACCCGACGGCCTACCGGATGCGCGCCGGGCACCGGATCCGGGTGCAGGTCAGCGGCGGCGCGTTCCCGAGATACCCGCGCAACTTCGGGACGGCCGAGCCCTTCGGCGCGGCCACCAGGGCGCTGCGCTGCCGGTTCGAGATCTACCACGACGTCCGGCACCCGACCCAGATCCTGCTGCCGGTGCTGACCCGCCCGTAAGCTCTCCGTTCAGGCCCTGGATCTGAGGAATTGCGGTCAGGTTCTGTCCGCGGCTGCTGGCAGACTCGGGTCGTGCTGGAAACCTCGGCCCGGCTGCTGCAACTGCTGTCGTTCCTGCAGGCGCGCCGGGACTGGCCGGGGACCGAACTGGCCGGGCGGCTGGGCGTGAGCGCGCGCACGCTGCGCCGCGACGTGGACAAGCTGCGCAGCCTGGGCTACCCGGTCGAGGCCTCGCCCGGCCCGGCCGGCGGGTACCGGCTCGGGGCGGGTGCGGTGCTGCCCCCGCTGCTGCTCGACGACGACGAGGCCGTCGCGGTCGCGGTCGGCCTGCGCACGGCGGCGGGGGGCACGATCACCGGGATCGAGGAGACCTCGGTCCGGGCGCTGGCCAAGCTGGAGCAGGTGTTCCCGGCGCGGCTGCGGCGCCGGGTCAGCGCGCTGCACTCGGTCACGACCCCGCTGCCCGGCGCGGGACCGCCGGTCGCCCCTGAGGTCCTGACGGTGATCGCGACGGCCGCGCGGGACCGGCTGCGGATCAGGTTCGGCTACACCAGCCGCGACGGAACCCAGGGCCGCCGCGCCGCCGAACCGCACACGCTCGTGTACACCGGGCGCCGGTGGTACCTGCTCGGCTGGGACACCGGGCGCGACGACTGGCGCACGTTCCGGGCCGACCGGATCGCCGCGCCTGAGATCACCGGGCCGCGGTTCCCGCCCCGCGAGCCGCCCGGCGGCGACGCCGCCGCCTACGTGTCCAGGTCGGTGTCGTCCGCGCCGTACCGGTACCAGGCCCGCGTCCGGCTGCACGCCCCGGTCGCCGCGGTCGCCGAACGGGTCCCGCCGACGGTCGGCCACCTGCAGGCCGACGGCGAGCACGCCTGCATCCTGGACACCGGCGGCCAGGCCCTGGACATGATCGCGGCCTACGTCGCCGCGATCGGCGCCGAGTTCGAGGTGCTCGAGCCGCCGGAACTCGCCGAGCACGTCGGCGTGCTGGCGGCCAGGCTCACCCGCGCGGCCGGGCGAGCCCGACTTGCCTGACCACTCCGGCATGGCGCTAGGAAACTGCAGCGCCGCCGGCGATGAGGGCGAGGAACGCTCCGGCGATCATGAACGGGCCGAACGGGATGCGCTGCTGGCGGGTGGCGCGCCGGGATACCAGCAGGACTATCCCGTAGATCGCCCCGAGCAGGAAGCCGGCGAACGTGCCCGCGAGCAGTGTGCGCCAGCCCGGCCAGGCCAGCAGGGTGCCCAGGCTGGCGGCCAGCTTCGCGTCACCAAGGCCCAGGGCGGACCGGCTGATCACGGTGACGGCCAGGAACGCGACGGCCAGGGCCAGGCCGCCGAGGACGGCGCGGAGCAGGGCGGACCAGGGTCCGCCGGCCGCGGCGGCCAGCAGCAGCAAGCCGGCGGTGCCGGCGTAGGCCGGGGCCGTGAGCACGTCGGGGAGCCGTTGCGCCGCGGCGTCGATCCAGGCCAGGGGCACGGCGCAGGCGGCCAGCCAGCAGGCCGCGGCGAGCACGAGGGCGGGGTGTACCCGCGCCGCGAGCGCGCCGAACAGGGCCGCGGTGGTCAGTTCTGATGTCATCGGGGGCGGTCCGATGCGCGCCCGGCACGTGCGGCAGCGGCCGGACGGGGACGGGGCGGGCCACGGCAGCCTGCGCCGCGCGCCCGCGGCCGCGGGCGGGTTCCCGCACCCGGGGCAGACGCGCCGCGGCCCCTCCCCGGCGGGGACGGAATACCGGAACACGGCGGCGCGCAGGCCACAGCCGACCACGAGACCCGCGGCGGCCAGGCCAGCCACCAGCGGCCAGTTCACGGCCGGCCCGGGGAGTGCGGCCGGCTCATGGCCGGCCCGGGGAGTGCGGCCGGCTCACGGCGCGGGCCGGACGGCGCACTCGGCTGCCGTCCAGGGCGTTTTGTGCCAGAATAGCCTGTGTCATGGGGAATCGGGGGCCTGAGGAGGGATACAACCGGGCCGACCGGATCGACCGGATCGACCAGATCGACCAGATCGACCGGCGTGCCACGATCCCCTAGCCTATGCGTCGGCGGGTTCGAAGGATCTTTTCAGGCCACGGAGGCGGCGGTGATGAACCGGATCGCTGTCATGGCGCTGGGCGCGGCGCTCGTGGCCGTGCTCGCCCTGGCGGTCCTCGCCGCGCCGCTCCAGGCTCCGGCGTCCGCGGCGTCCCGGTCGCTGGCCCAACCGCCGCACGCAGCGTCCGCCACGCCGTCCGCCAAGCCGTCCCCGAAGCCGTCGCCGGACGGATCGCCCAGCCCGCCGCCGCGGCCCGCGCCGCCGGCGGTGCCCACGCCGGTGGCGACGGAGCCCCTGCCCACGCAGCAATGCCCGGGCCCGGGCCAGGCCAGTTCGCGAGTCACCTCGGTGCCGTGGGCCCAGCAGGCGCTGGACTGGAGCAGCGTGTGGTCGATGACGGACGGCCAGGGGATCACGGTCGCCGTGGTCGACAGCGGCGTGGACTTCAGCACCCAGCTCAGGGGCAAGGTGAAGGCCATCGACCTGACCGGGACCGGATTCGCCGACTGCTCCAGCGAGGGCCACGGCACGGAGATCGCGGGCATCATCGCGGCGAGCGACATGCAGGCGCACCGCAACCCGTTCGAGGGCGTGGCGCCCGGCGCGAGGATCCTCTCGGTGAAGGTGAACAGCCAGGACACCGGCAATCCCGTGATCCTGGCCCAGGGCATCCACGACGCCGCCCAGGAGGGCGCGCAGGTCATCAACGTCTCGATAACCTCGGCCAACACTCCCGCGCTGCACGCGGCGGTGGCGTATGCGCTCAGCCGGGGCGCGGTCATCGTGGCGGCCGGCGGCAACGACACGCAGCAAACCGGCGTCGGCCCGTTCTATCCCGCGAGCTATCCGGGCGTGCTGTCGGTCGGGGCGGTGGCCCAGGACGGCTCGCTGGCCCCGTTTTCCGACCAGCATTCCGACGTGGCGGTCACCGCGCCCGGGGCGGGCGTCACCAGCACCTGCCCCGGGGGCTACCAGGTCAACGTCCTGGACGGGACGAGCTACGCCACCGCGTTCGTATCCGGGGTGGTCGCGCTGGTGCGCTCCCGGTATCCCGCCATGAGCGCGGCCGAGGTCGTGCGCAGGATCGAGGACACGGCGAACGGCGCGGCCGGCCCGGGAACCGGTAACGGCCTGGTCAACCCGCTGCAGGCGGTCAGCGCGATGCTGGCGCCCGCCGCCGCGCAGAGCCCGCTGCCGACACCCAGCCCCCGGGCGGTGTCGGTGGAACGCGCCCCGCCGCCCGACCTGGCCGCCCGCGCCGCCGCGCTCGAGGTGGTCGCGGGCTCACTGGTCGCGGCCGCCCTGGTGGCCCTCGGCGCCGTGGTGATCCGCGAGGGCCGCAGGCGGCGCTGGCACGCGGGGAGCCTGCACCTGGACGCAGACGGACGTCACGGCGCCGACGATCGCCGGCGCTAGCCGCGCGCTCGCGGTGCGGCGTGGCCGGCGGCAGGCCGGCGCCGAAGTCGTTCCCGGCCGCCGGCGCCTGGCTCGCGTGGTGCGCACCATGGGCCGGCATGATGCCGTCGTCCAGCAGCGCTACCTGGACGAGCCGGCTGCCGGTGCGCCGATCGACGAAGAAGCCGCGGCCGGGGGGCTGTGGCTGCGCCTTGACGCTGCCGAGCAGCGCGCCCTCCTCCTTGCTGCCCGACATGATCATTCCGGGTGAGCCCATCTCGCGGACGCGCTGGATGATCGGGTCGAACAGGGCCCGCCCGGCACCGCCCGCGGACCGGGCGAGGATCAGGTGCAGCCCGATGTCGCGAGCCTGGGAGATGAGGTCGCCCAGCGCGAGCAGCGGGTTGGTGGCCCCGGCGACCAGGTCGTAGTCGTCGACGATCAGGAACAGGTCCGACCCCTCCCACCAGGACCGGCTGCGCAGTTGCTGCGGCGTCAGGTCCGGCGGCGGCAGACGCTGGACCATCGCCTCACGTACCTCGTTGATCAGCGGGGCCGCGGCGGCAGACGACGCGGCGTAACCAATACGGTGTTCGGTGTCCGCGCTGTCCAGCAACGACCTGCGGTAATCGAGGAAGAGCAGCCGGGCCTGCTCGGGCGAGTAACGGTCGACCACGCTCTCGGCGATCAGGCGCAGCAGGTTCGATTTGCCGCATTCGGTGGCCCCGAAGGCCAGGAAATGGGCGTCGGCGCCGAAGTCGAGCAGCACCGGCGACAGGCTGCTCTCGTCCACCCCGAACGGGATCTTCGTTCCGGTCTGGGCGGCCCCCGGGAGCGCGGTCACCGGGAGGGTCTCGGGGAGCAGCCGTACCGGCGGCGCCAGATCCCCGGGCCAGGCCACCGCCACCGTCTCCGCCAGCTTCCGCACCGCCTCGGCCAGGTTATCGGCCGTCGGCTGGCCGTCGATGCGCGGCAGGGCGGTCAGGAAGTGCAGGCCGTCCCGGGTGAGGCCACGGCCCGGTGCGGAGTCGGGCACGTTCGCCGCCAGCTTCCGGTCGACCTCGGATTCGTAGGGGTCACCCAGGCGCAGCTCCAGCCGGGTGCCGAACAGATCGCGGACGGCGGGCCGGAACTCCGACCACTTGCCGGCCGAGGCCAGCACGTGCACGCCATAGCCCAGGCCCCGGGCCGCGATCGCCGTGATGTCCTGCTCGAGCTGCTCGAACTCCTGGCGCAGCGTCAGCCAGCCGTCCACGACGAGGAACACGTCGCCGAACCGGTCCCCGGCGATCTCGCCGCTGGCGCGCATCTTCCGGTACGCGGCGATCGACTCGATGCCGCGCTCGGCGAATTCCTTCTCCCGGCGGACCAGCACGCCCTGCACCTCGGCGACCGTGCGCCGGACGCGGGTCGCATCCAGCCGGGCGGCCACCCCGCCGACGTGCGGCAGCCCGGTCAGGACGGCGAGCGACCCGCCGCCGAAATCGAGGCAGTAGAACTGGGCCTCCCGCGGCGTATGCAGCAGCGCCAGCGAGCAGATCAGGGTCCGCAGCGCGGTGGACTTGCCGCTGCGCGGCGCGCCGACCACGGCCGCGTGGCCGGCGGCCGCCGACAGGTCCGCCCAGAACGGGTCGCGGCGCTGCTCGACCGGCCGGTCCACGATCCCGGTGACCGCGCGGAGCCTGCCGCGCCAGTCCGGGTTCTCGGCCGCGCATCCATACTGCTGCGTGATCGACAGCGGCGGGAGGAGCTGATCCAGCGTGGGCGGCACGTCCAGCGGGGGCAGCCAGATCTGGTGCGCGGCGGCCCCGAAGGATGCGAGCTGCGCGACCACGACGTCGAGCAGGCTTTCCGCGGACTCGGTGGCAGGGACCGGCGGGCCCGGCGTGCCTCGCGGGCCCGGCGGGTCCATCCGGCCCGGCCTGCCCGGGCCGCGGCTCGTCCCCGGCCAGCTCCGGCCGGATGTACCCCGGGCCGAAGGGCACGATCGCCGGCCGCATCCGGCGCTGGGTGCGGGCGGGCCCGGTGGCGGCCGGCCCGGAGACGTAGGCCGCCTTGAACCGGGTCATGTCGTCGGTGCCGAACTTGAGGTACGCGCTGCCCGGCTGCGGCGGCAGCTCGTAGGCATCGGGCACGCCGAGGACCACGCGTGACTCTATGGCGGAGAACGTGCGCAGGCCGATCCGGTAGGACAGCTGCGTGTCCAGGCCGCGCAGCTTGCCTTCCTCCAGGCGCTGCGAGGCGAGCAGCAGGTGCACGCCGAGCGACCGGCCCACCCGCCCGATCATGACGAACACGTCGATGAACTCCGGCCGCGCCGAGAGCAGCTCGGAGAACTCGTCGATGACCACGAACAGGGACGGCACCGGCGGCAGGTCGGCCCCCTGCTCCCGGGCCCGCGTGTAGTCGCGCAGCGAGGCGTAGTTGCCCGCCGCGCGCAGCAGCTCCTGCCTGCGGACCAGCTCGCCGTTCAGCGCGTCGCGCATCCGGTCGACCAGCGGCAGCTCGTCCGCCAGGTTCGTGATCACGGCGGACACGTGGGTCAGCCGTTCCAGCCCGAGGAAGGTAGCACCGCCCTTGAAGTCCACCAGGACGAAGTTGAGCACGTCGGAGGGATGGGTGAGGGCCAGGCCCAGCACCAGCGTCCGGAGCAGCTCGGACTTGCCCGACCCGGTCGCGCCGATGACCAGTCCGTGCGGGCCCATCCCGCCCTGCGCGGACTCCTTGATGTCCAGCTCGACCGGCTGCCCGTCGGCGTCGCTGCCGATCGGCACCCGCAGCCGGCCGCGCGGCGGCCGTGGCCGCCATAGGGCCGGGACGTCGAGCAGGAACGGGCTGGAGATGCCGATCAGCGAGGTCAGCGTGGTGTCGGCGGCCAGAGGGTCGTCGACCGGCCCGCCGGTGCCGAGCCGCAGCGGCGCGAGCTGGCGGGCCAGCGCGTCGGCCTCGGCGAGCGACAGCTTGTCCGGGAAGCCGACCGACGAGCGCGTCTCGGCACCGGTCCGGTCCCTGGTCAGCATCTCGGTGGCGCCGGAGGTGACGTTCAGGCGGAGAGCGGGAGCGGCCGGCGTTCCGGGCGCGGCCGCCGCCGCCGCGGGGGACAGGTCGATGGTCACGGCGCCCTCGATGCCGTCGGTGCCGAGCCGGGACTCGGTCACTCCCTCGCCTCCGTCGAGGATCACCACGTGGAACGGCAGGGCGGCCGACCTGCCCGGCGTGAACTGCGGGCGGGCGGCGAGCTCGGCCCCCATCATCGCCTCGAGGTGCGGCAGGCTGGGAGCCATCAGCCGGACCGGCCCCGCCGCGTCGACGTCGGTGGGGTGCATGTTGTGCGGCAGCCATTTGATCCACTGCCACCAGCCCATCCGGTCCCGCGAGGCGCACACGCTGATGCGGACGTCGTCGGGGGAGTGGAAGATCGCGAGCTGCGCGATCATCGCGCGGAGCATGCCGTGGACCGCCTCGGGCTCGCCGGTGGGCGCGATCCGGGCGAACGAGCGCAGCGAGATGCCGACCGGCAGGCCGGGAACGCTGTTGTGGGCCCGTACGAACCGGCGCAGCGCGCCGGCGCAGAGCGGGTCGAGATCCTCGACCGGCTTGGTCTCCGGCGGCACCAGCCGGACCGCCAGCCGGTGCGTCCCGGTACCGATGCGGACCTTGGCGAAGTCCTCGCCGGACGGGCGCCGCTCCCAGATCCGCCGCAGCTCGGGGTCGACGAGCAGCGCCGGAAGCGCACGTGGCGGGGGGCTGACCCACTCGAGCGCCTCCCGCTGCGCCGCGGCGACCGTCCGCACCTTGCGCCGCACCTGACCGAGGTAACGCAGATAGTCGCGGCGCAGGCCGTTCAGCTTGGACTTCCGCTCGCCGCTGCCTCGCCCCATCTGGGCGATCATCATGCCGCCCATGCCCAGGGCCATCGCTCCGCCGCCCACATAGACGATCTTGTTGGAGCTGTTCCCGGCGAACATGGCGCCCATCCCGACCATCATCGCCACCATCGGCAGGTACATCAGCGTCTGCCGGAAGCTGTCGGACGTGGCTTCCGGGATCTCCGGCGGAGACTGGAGCAGGATCTCGCCGCGGGGCAGTTCCGGCGGGGCAGGCCGCTCGGTCCGGCGGACGGTGACGGTGCTCACGGGCGCTGCCTTCCTGATATCCCTGTCCGGCCGTCGTGCGCGCGCGATTGGACCGGTTGGTCCGCGCTGGGGCGAGTTATCATTCTACGGCCGCATTTCCGACAAGGCGGGCGGTGCGCGGAAGGCGTGGCCGCGAGGGAGGCAGATGACTTCGCCAGGCGGAACAGACCTGTGCCGGATCACCGTGGTCGGGCCGTCCCGGCGGGTCGATATCGCGCTCCCCGGTTACGTGTCGTTCGCCGACTTGTTTCCCATGGTGGCCAGGTACGCGGGCCTCGACGGGCCCGACGTGGTCGGTGAAAAGGGCGGCTGGGTGCTGCAGCGCCTGGGCCAGGACCCGTTCTCGCCGGCGATGACCCCGCTGCAGGCGGGCCTGCGCGACGGAGAGATGATCTATCTCCGCCCGCACCGCGAGCAGCTGCCGCGGATGTCGTTCGACGATGTCGCCGACGTGATCGCGAGCGGGCTGAGCGACCGGCCAGGCCGGTGGGCGCCGCAGCACGCCCGCTGGGTGGCCCTGGGGGCGGGCGCCGCGGCGCTGGCCGCCGGGGCGGTGCTCATCGCAGGTTCCGGGCCGCCGTGGCCGGTGCCCGCGGGCGCGGCGGCGGCCATCGCCGTGGCGCTGCTGCTCGCGGTCGCGGCCGTGGCCAGGGCCGCGGGTGACTCACGGGCCGCGGCGGTGCTGGGCTACGCGGCGATCCCGTACGCTTTCCTGGCCGGGCTGCTGGTGCCGGCCAGGTCGTCGGCGCTCACGCACCTGGGCGCCGTGCATCTGCTGTCGGCGCTGGCGGCGGCGGCGCTGGCCGCGGTGGTGGCCGCGGCGGCATCGGCGGAGGTGCCGCTGTTCTTCGGCCCGGTGGTCGCGGCCCTGCTCGGAGTGCTCGGCGCGTGGGTCGGATACGCGTTCGGCATCGGTCTCGCCGCCGCCGCCGCCGTGATCGTGGTCCCGGCGCTGGCCCTCACCCCGCTCATCCCCGCGGTCTCGTTCCGGATGGCGCGGATGGCGCTGCCGCAGGTGCCACGGCACGCCGACGACCTGAGGCGAGACACGCTGACCATCGACGGCGCCGAGGTCTTCGACCGGACCGCCGTGGCCGACAGGTTCGTGACCGGCGCCACGTCGGCCATCGGCCTGGTGGCGGCCGTCGCGGAGGCAGCGCTGGCCTTCTCCCGCGGCTGGCTCGCCGTGCTGGCCTGTGCCGCGCTGGCCTGCGTGCTGTTGCTGCGCTGCCGGCTGTTCCAGGGCCTGGCCCAGCGGCTGTGGCTGCTGATTCCCGGCTTCGGCGGGCTGATCCTGCTGGCGGCGGGCACGATTCACGGGACGACTCAGGCGCGGCACCTCGCGCTCGCGCTGGGACCGCTGGTCGCCGGGACCGCGCTCGTCGTCGGCGTCGGCCTGTGGCTGCCCGGGCACCGCCCGTCGCCGTTCTGGGGCCGCGTGGCCGACATCTCCGACACCGTGCTCAACGTGGGCCTGTTCCCGGTCGCGCTCGGCCTCGCCGGGGTCTTCGGCAAGGCCCGCGGGCTGGGCGGCTGACCGAGCCGAAGGGGCGCGGCGCCGCCTGGACTGAGGAGCGAGGAGCTTGCGACGAGCGACGAGGGAAGGCGGCGTCTCAAGGGCGCCCCGGAGGCGAGCGGGAGACGCTGACCGCCGGACGACGAGGCGGCGGAGACCACCATGACCATGCAGAGCCGCAGGGACCTGTTCCAGGCCCACCGGCTGATGACCCAGCGGGCGTCGCTCGCGCTGCTGCGCGGCGAGCCCGATGTCCCGGACCAGCCGCTGCGCCGCCTGAACGTCGCCGCGTTCTCCGGCGTGCTCGTCGCCGTGATCGTGACCGGGCTGTTCTTCATCTGGGGCCTGCTCGGCCACGGCGGGTCGGCGCTGCAGGATCAGGCGGGCGCGCTGGTCATCGACAAGCAGACCGGCACGCCGCTGGTGTTCTGCAGGTTCGGCGGCAGGACCGAGCTCTGCCCGGTGGTGAACTACGCCTCGGCGCGGCTGGCGCTCGGGGGCTCGCCGCTGAACCAGCAGACGGTGGACCAGTCGGCGCTGAGCGCGTTCGCGCGCGGCCCGCTGATCGGCATTCCCGGGCTGCCGCAGCCGCTCCCCACATCCGGCCTCCTGGTCCGGCAGCCCTGGTCGGTGTGCACGCAGACCACCAGCGGGCCGTTCGGCACCCAGACCGCCACCGTCCTGGCCGGCGGCACCCAGGTCGGCGGCCGGCCGATCGGCGGCGGCGCGCTCCTCGCGACGGCGCTGAACCAGGACTGGGTGATCTGGGACGGCCAGCGCATGGCCGTCCAGCGGGCCATGCTCACGGCCCTGTTCAGCGGCCAGCAGCCGGTCCCGGTGCCGCCGGTGTGGCTCAACGCGCTGCCCCAGGGCACGGCCTTCGTGCCGCCGGCGATCACGGATGCCGGAAAGGCAGTCACCGGCCCGGCAGGCCCGGCGCGGGTGGGGCAGGTCTACCAGGTGGCCGTGGCCGGAGGCCCGCAGTACTACGTGCTGCTGCCGGGCGGCCTGGCCCGGATCTCTCAGGCGCAGGAGAAGCTGCTGCAATTCGATCCGGCCGCGCCCGGCCTGGGCCTGGCTCCGCTGGGCGCGTCGCAGGTCCCCGGCCACCTGTCGGCGTCCACCCCGGCGCTGCCCGGCGGCGGTCTGCCGGCCGCCGTCCCCGCGGTCGCGGCGCCGGGGGCCTCCGCCCCCTGGTGCGTGGTCTACTCCGGCGGGGGCACGGCCCTGACCGGGCAGGTCGAGACCGGGGGGCGGCTGCCATCCGGCGGCGTGCCGACGAACATTCCGGCCGACGTCGGCCAGGTGACGCTCCCGCCCGGGGCCGGGGCGCTGGTGGGATCCGATCCGGGCACCGGCCCGGACAGCGGCGTGATCAGCTTCTTCCTGGTGGCGGACGGCCGCAGGTACGCGCTGGCGAAGACGGAGGTGGCCGGCATGCTCGGTTACAGCCTGTCCCAGGCGGTGCTGCTGCCCGCGGGCGTGGTCGACCTGGTCCCCGCGGGCCCCCCGCTCGATCCGGCCCAGGCCACCAGGCCGGCGCCGTCCGGCGGATGACAGTCCGGTGACGTTTTCGTGACGCCATTTTCCGAACGGTCGAATGGCGGCAGGTCAAAACGCCGCCAGCGGCTCCCCCGCGTGGCGTGCTTCGCTAACCGCCGAGCGTCGTTGGTTGTCCCGGTTGACACCATTGTCGCGACTTGGCCAGAATTGGTCGTGCTCCGCGCGGGGAAGCCGTACGCCGCCTGCCCGGAGCCGAACGAGGCAGGGATACCGGCCTGGCGACCGGCCCCGGGGGCAGGCAACGTCAGGCACGCAAACGTCGGGGCACGCCAGCAAGGCCACGTGCCCAGCAGAGCACGCAGGCAGAGGCAGGAGGTAGGCAGTGGCTGGACAGGTAACTGTCAACAGAGCGGCGATGGTGACCGCTGCCCAGCAGGCGGAGGACGCGCTCGGGCAGATCAAGGGTCAGCAGGCCCGCTTGGCCGGCATCCACGAGACGCTGGGCGGCACCTGGAAGGGCGAGGCGTCCGCAGCGTTCACCAACGCCTTCAACCGGTTCAACGAGGACTTCAGCATCGTGATCAACGCCCTCAACGGGATCCACGAGCGCCTCGTGGGCAGCCACGCCAACTACAACACCGTTGAGAACGCGAACACGCAGTCGGCGACCAAGCTCGCCTCCCTGCTGAACAAGTAGGAGACCAGCGATGAGTGAATACACCGCAGTGCAGTTCGGTGCCATGTCGGCCGCGGAGGGCGATTTCGCCTCGGTCCAGCAGCAGCTCCAGAGCACCCTGAGCACGCTGGAGAGCCAGCTCCAGGGCAGCCTGAGCCAGTGGACCGGCGCGGCCCAGCAGGCGTATTACGCGGCCAAGGCGAAGTGGGATGCCGCCGCGGCCGACATGGCGACCGTGGTGGGACAGCTCAGCCAGGTGGTCGGCGTCGCCAACGAGAACTACACCGGCGCCGAAAGGGCCAACACGCAGATGTGGGGGTGACGCCGGCGCGGTGCCGCGCGGGCGGGTCGGCGGCGCCGCGCCGCGCCCGTTCCGCCCGCCGAGGAGCACGCGACGGCGCGAGGCGATAGGACGATCATGGACTGCGGAGGTGCATGATGGGCGCGATCCAGGATCGGATGGCGCTGACCGACCAGGACAAGCTCGACCAGCAGGCAGCGGCGGCCAGTAAGAGCGCGTACAACGCGGACGGGTCGGGCAAGGCCAACGACTTCCACCCGTCGGCGCTGCCGCAGTCGACCTGGCCCGCCCACCTGAGCACCGGCGGGGACTTCAGCGTGCACCGGGACACCCTGACCAAGGTGGCCGGCCAGGTGGGCCAGAACCTGACCGCTTTGCAGAACAGCCTGAACAACCTGAACAGCGGCGGAGCCGGCGGCGCCACGCTCGGCGGCTGGGAGACCGCGGACGGCATGGGCAACAACTCCGGCCAGGCGTACTTCGGGATCTCCACCTACCACGGGCAGCTCAACGACGTGGTCGACCAGGTGATCGGGTACCTGCACGACACGGCGGCCAACTATGCCGACGCCGAGGACACCACCACGGCCGCGGCCAACAACGTCGGCAGCGGGCTGGGCTGACCCGGCAGAGAGGACGCCACAAAGATGCGCGCCCCTGATGGTGGCGGTTCGTGGGCCGCGGTTACCGGCGGCACCTATCACATCAAGACCATGGCGGTCCCGGCCGCGTCCGGCGCCGGGATGACGGCGTCGGAGGTCGAGGCGCTGTTCTCCACCCTCGACCCCTCGGCCGTGGCGGAGGCGGGCAGGGCGCACACCCAGGCGGCCCAGACCCTGCATTCCGTCGCGGAGGGCCTGATCACGCACGCGCAGACGCTGGCCGGCGGCTGGAGCGGAACCGCGGCGCAGGGATCGGTCGGCGCCTTGCGCCAGCTGCACCAGGCGACCACGCAGCTCGCCCAGGCCTCCGCGCAGACCGGCCAGGTGCTGACCTGGCTGGGCGAGACGATCCTGCCCTACTACAAGAACTGGAAGGCGCCCGGCAACGGGGTCGTGGGCACGGTCGAGAGCTGGTTCGGTCACAACCCGGCGAACATCGCGGCGCAGCAGGTCATGCAGCGGCTCAACGACCGGCTCAGCCAGGCCAACGCCGCCCTGCCGCCCAGCGTCACGTTCGACCCGCCGAAGATCGGCGCGGCCGCCCGCGCCCCCGCCACCACCGGCGGCATCGGCCCCGCGGCCGGGGCCGGCGCGGCCGCCGCCGGCGTGGGCCTCGCCGGCGGCCCCGGCGGAGGCGTCCGCCCGTCGGGCGGCAGCGGCCCCGGAGGTGTCACCGGCGTCACGCCGGGCGGCTCCGGCCCCGGCGGCAGTGCCGGCGGCGTGGCGCCGGGTCCTGGCGGCCCCACTCCGCCACCCACGCATCTCGCCGGCCTTCCCCCGGGCGGCGGCACCGGCCCCGGCGTGGGCACCGGCCCGGGAGTGCCCGGCGGCGGTTCTCCTCCTCCCGCCGGGCCCGGCGGCCCGGGCGGGCCGGGCACCGTCGGTCTGGGTCCGGTGCCGGGCGGGGGCACCGATCCCCCCGGTCCCGGCGGGCCGGGCGAGGGTGGTGAGCCGCCCGGGCTGGGCGGCGTGCCCGGTGACGGCGCCGATCCGGTCCCGGTCGGCAGCGTGCCCGGCGAGGGCGGTGAGCCGCCCGGGCTGGGCGGTGTCCCGGGCGAGGGCGGCGTTCCCGGTGGCGCCGAGCCGCTCCCGGTCGGCAGCGTCGGCCTCGAGCCGGGCGCCGGCGGCCTCGGCGGCGAGCCGGGTGCCGGCGGCAGCGGCGCGGGCGGCGAAGGCCTGATCGGCGAGGACGTGGGGTTCCCCTCCGGCGACAGCGCGGTCGTCGGCTCGGACGGGATGATCGGCGCCGGCCCCGGTATCGACGGCGGCATCGCCGACGGCGAGTTCGGGCCCGGTAACACCGGCGCGACCGGGTTCGTCGGAGCCGACGACGCCGCCACCGACACCGGTGGCGGGCTCCCGGTGACCGGCGGTTCCGGCGGCCAGCGGCGCGAGAACGAGCGCTACCGCCAGGCCTGGATGGCCGAGGACGCGGACATGTGGGAGGGCGAGACCACGCCGGACCCGTCGCTGATCGGTGCCTGACCGGTTCTTCTCCGGCTGTGACAGCAGCGCGCCAGGCGGGGCATCCCAGCCCGCCCGGTGCGCTCGGCCGCGGGTTCGCCCCGGCGGCGGCGCGGTACTGCTCGCGGCGGCCATGGTCCTCGCCGCCGTGGCCCTTCCTGGCTGTGGCGGTGGCGGTACGGGCGTGCCGCCCGGCGTCCCGAGCGGTCCGCAGCTCCGGGAGCTGCTGCCCAAGACCCAGGCGCTGCCAGCGGGGTGGCGCGTCACGTACGCGCCCGCGCCGGCGCGCTACGTCCAGGCCGGGTCCAAGCCGCCGGTTCCGCTGACCGCCTGCTACGACTTCAACACCGGGTTCGACCTCGGGGTCGCCGGCGACACCTTCCTGTCCGTGGCGTCCGAGACCGCCTATAACGGTCCGGGAATGCTCCGGATCGACCTGTTCGGCGTGCTGCCCGCAGACGCGGCCAAGGCGATCAACGCGGTAAAGGCGTGGGTGGGCCGGTGCTCGTCCTATACCTCGGGGCCCATCGCCTACTCGGTGACGGCCGCGCCCGTGCCCGGGCTCGGCGACCAGAGCCTCGACGTGCACGTGACGCCGACGGCGACCGGCGGGGTCACCGCGCCCGTCTTCGGCCGCAACACGCTCGTGGTACGGGTGGGCAACGACCTCATCGCCATCGAGTGTGCGGCCCCGTCCGGCCTGCTGCTGTCCTCGCTGTCGGGGATCGCCGGCCCCGTGGCCAGGAGGCTGCCTTCGGCCTCGTCGCTGGCCGTCTCGGCCGCGCCGGCGCCGGCCAGTCCCAGGGCGGCCAGCCCGGCCCCGGTTCCCAGCCCGAACCTGACCGCCGGCCAGCTTCAGGCGCTGCTGCCGGTCCGGTCCGGCCTCCCGAGCGCGTTCTACCAGACCACTCCCCAGTACGAAAGCGGCAACGATGCCCCTCCGTACAGCCGGCCCGGGTCGCTGCCCTGCCGCGACCTGCCGGACTTCGGGGACCAGGGTTTCATCGAGTTCGACCCCAACGTCACGACCGAGGCGGACGAGCAGGCCTCGGACGACAACAGCGACGAGATACACGTCTGGCTGGTCGAGTCGGCCTCGGCCGCTCTGACCAGCGCGGACTTTAGCAGTCTCCGGGAATTCGCGGCCAGGTGCCCGAGCCTGGAGTTCCTGCACGAGACGTACCGGACGACACGCACGCCGGTGCCCGGGGTCGGCAACGAGAGCTTCTACGTCAGGATGCGGCCGGTATCGGGCATCGCCGCGGGCGGGCTGGGCGAGCAGGATATCCTCCTCGCCCGGGTCGGCAACGACGCGCTGGTGATGGTGGCCTGCGACATGTCGGCCGGGGACCCGGCCCCGCCGCTGGTCCCCATCGCCCGCTCGCTCGCCCGCAGCCTCTAGCCGCGGGGCGGGCTCCGCCGCACCCCTGCGCACCCCCCCGCCGCAGAGCAAGCTCCGCGCGAGCCCAGGGTCCGCTCACCGATCGCCGCGGCTCCCCGCCGGGAGGGCCCGGACTGGCCCGCGGCCGGCTCCGGGCACCGGGCGCTGCCACCGGTCGATGCCCGCGAGCAGCCGCGACCTGACCTCGGCCGGGGCCGCCGAGCCGCGGACCGACATGCGCGCCAGTTCCGCGAGTTCGGCGTCGGACAGCCCGTGCTCCTGCCGGGCCAGCCGGTACTGGGCGGTGAGCCGCTGGCCGAACAGCAGCGGGTCGTCGGCCCCGAGCGCCACCTGAACCCCCGCGTCGAGCAGCACCCGCAGCGGGACGTCGGCCGCGGTGGCGGCGACCCCCAGCGCCACGTTGGACGCCGGGCACACCTCCAGCGTGACGCCGGCCGAGGCAATGCGCTGGATCAGCGCCGGGTCGCCGGCCGCCGCGACGCCATGGCCGATGCGGTCGGCGTGCAGCTCGTCCAGGCAGGCCCGGACGCTGGCGGGGCCGGCCAGTTCACCGCCGTGCGGGACGGCGATCAGCCCGGCGCGGGCGGCGATACGGAAGGCCGAGGCGAACTCGGCCGCAGCGCCCCGGCGCTCGTCGTTGGACAGGCCGAAGCCGATGACGCCGCGCCCGGCGTGGGCCGCCGCCAGCCGGGCCAGCGTGCGGGCGTCGAGCGGGTGCCTGGTCCGGTTGGCCGCGATGACCACGCCGATCCCGACGCCGGTGGCCGCGGTGGCCGCCGCGGCGGCGTCCAGGACCAGTTCCACCGCGGGCGTCAGGCCGCCCAGCCTGGCCGCGTAGCCCGAGGGGTCGACCTGGATCTCCAGCCAGCCCGATCCCTCGTCCCGCTCGTCCTCGGCGGCCTCGCGGATCAGCCGCCGCACGTTGGCCTCGGTCCTGATCACCGAGCGCGCGATGTCGTACAACCGCTGGAACCGGAACCACCCGCGCTCGTCGGTGCCCCGCAGCCGCGGCGGCCAGTCGGCGGCGAGGGCCTCAGGCAGGTGGACACGGTGCTCGCGGGCCAGGTCGGCCAGGGTGGAGTGACGCATCGCGCCGGTGAAGTGCAGGTGCAGGTGCGCCTTGGGCAGCTCGGCGAGCGGGCGTGCCCTGGCGGTGTCGCCTTCCCTCGTCGCTCGTCCCTCGCTCCTCGGTCCCGACAACGCCGCGCCCCTCCGGCCCCTGGGGCGGCCCGGCCCGCGTCAGCGGGCCTGGCCGAGCAGCTTGCCGATCCGGCTGATTCCCTCCTCCAGGTCGGCGTCGCCGAGGGCGCACGAGAGCCGGAAGTATCCGGGCGTCCCGAAGGCCTCGCCGGGCACCACGGCGACGTCGGCCTCGTCCAGCAGCAATTCCGCTAGTTCGCTGCTGCTGGCCGCCGTCCGCCCGGCGACCTGGCGGCCGAGTACCCCCTTGACCGAGGGGTAGCAGTAGAACGCACCGTCGGGGAGCGGGCAGATCACGCCGGGGATCTCGTTCAGCATGCTGGTCATGACGCGCCGCCGGCGCTCGAACGCCTCGCGCATCCGGGCTACCGCGGACAGGTCGCCCGACACGGCGGCGAGCGCGGCGACCTGGGCCACGTTGCAGACGTTGGACGTCATGTGGGACTGCAGGTCCGCGGCGGCCTTGGCCACGTCGGGCGGCCCGATGAGCCAGCCGACCCGCCAGCCGGTCATCGCGTAGGTCTTGGCGACCCCGTTCAGCACCACGCACCGGTCCGCGATCTCGGGCGCCGCCACGGCGATCGAGGCAAACCGCGCGTCGCCGTACACCAGGTGCTCGTAGATCTCGTCGGTGATCACCCAGATGCCCGCGGCCGCAGCCCAGCGGCCGATCTCGGCCACGAGGCCGGGCGGGTACACCGCGCCGGTCGGGTTGGACGGCGAGACGAACATCAGCACCTTGGTGCGCTCGGTGCGGTGCGCCTCGAGATCCTGCACCGAGGCGAGGTAGCCCGAGCTCTCGTCGGTCATCACCATGACCGGTGTCCCGCCCGCGAGCGCGATCGCCTCCGGGTAGGTGGTCCAGTACGGCGTGGGCAGCAGCACCTCGTCGCCGGGGTCGAGCAGCGTGGCGAACGCCTCGTAGACGGCGTGCTTGCCGCCGTTGGTCACGATCACCTGGCCGGGTTTCACCTCGTACCCCGAGTCGCGCTCGGTCTTCGCCGCGATCGCTTCCCGCAGCGCGGGCAGGCCGGGCGCGGGGGAGTACTTGTGGAACTTGGGGTCAGCGCAGGCCCGCTGCGCGGCCTCGACGATGTAATCGGGGGTCGGGAAGTCGGGCTCCCCGGCGCCGAAGGCGATGATGGGCCGGCCCGCGGCTTTGAGCGCGCGCGCCTTCGCGTCCACCGCCAGCGTGGCCGATTCGGTGATCGCTCCTACCCTGGCCGAGATCCTGTGTTGCGAGGAAGCCATGTCATACATGGTGGCATCCCGCGGGGGTCGGATGCGGCCGGGTCGGGGGTTGGATGGCGCCGGACCCGGAATCAGCGCCGCGGCCGCGGCGTTGTATCGGCGTGCGGCCGGGTTTGTTGCGGCTGCGGTTCGACGGCGGGGGTCCCGGCAACGTAGACTTCAGCAACTGGTGGCGGTCCACCAGGTGGCTGGTGCATGCCCGCGGCCCATCACGGGACGCACCTGTCGCGGCCGTGCCGTCACAGGGCAGTAGCTCAATTGGCTAGAGTCCCGGTCTCCAAAACCGGCGGTTGGGGGTTCGAGTCCCTCCTGCCCTGCGAGTGTGGTCCGTGATCACTGCGGGCCCACGGGTCAGTGGTCAGTGATTACTGCTGTTCAGGTGAGGACATGGCAACTCAGACACGTGGCACCGCGGCGGGAAAGCCGGCCAAGCCGGGACGCCCGGCGTCGAAGCCGGACCGGACCACCCCGGTGGTCTTCGTGCGGCAGGTCGTCGCGGAACTGCGCAAGGTCATCTGGCCGACCCGCCACGAGCTTGTCACGTACACCACGGTCGCCCTCGTGTTCATCCTGGTGATGGTGGCCATCGTGACCAGCCTGGACTACGGGTTCACCAAGCTGATCATTGCTGTCTTCGGCTGAGGTGTTGACTGGCTGAGCGGTGATCTGCCTGCCGAGGTGGCAGCATGATCACAGCGAGCCCGGCGGCGAGGTCCGAGGGCGGGGCCGCCGGGGAAGACCGGGGCTTCCCGCCGGGATCAGCCCGCCGGGAAGAGCCCGGGGAAGAGCGCAGAGAAAGAGTTATCGTGTCCGAGTCCGAACTGCAGGACGGCCATCTGGCGTCCGACCGTCCCACCGATGGTGCGCCCAGCGGCCACAACGACCGCAGCGACCATGGCGACCACGCCGAGCCTGAGGCCATGTCAGTAGCCGAGGCCGGGGCCGAACTGGAAGCCGAGGCCGCCGACGCCGAGGCTGCCGCCGACGCCGAGGCTGCCGCCGACGCGGCCGCCACGGCGGAGGCCGAGCCTGAGGCCGCCGTCGGCGACGAGACCGAGGAGGCCGTCGGCGAGAGACGACGAGACCGAGGAGGCCGACGCCGAGGAGGCCGACCCCGTCGGCGAGTTCAAGCGCGAGTTGCGGCTGCTTCCCGGCGACTGGTACGTGGTGCACTCCTACGCCGGCTACGAGAACCGGGTCAGGACCAACCTGGAGAGCCGCACCCAGTCGCTCAACATGGAGGACTACATCTTCCAGATCGAGGTGCCCACGCACGAGGTCACCGAGATCAAGGGCGGCAAGCGGCAACAGGTCCAGGAGAAGGTGCTGCCGGGCTACATCCTCGTCCGGATGGACCTCACTGACGAGTCGTGGGCCGCGGTCCGGAATACTCCGGGCGTCACCGGGTTTGTAGGGTTGTCCAGTCGGCCGTCGCCGCTGAGCCTGGACGAGGTGGCGGTGCTGCTCGCCCCCGAGCCCGAAGAGAAGGCGGCGAAGAAGGCCGAGACGTTGCGCGCAGCTTCGGTGGACTTCGAGGTCGGTCAGTCCGTTACCGTTATGGACGGCCCGTTCGCGACGCTTCCCGCGACCGTGAACGAGATCAATCCCGATACCCAGAAGCTCAAGGTGCTCGTCTCGATCTTCGGCCGGGAGACACCGGTCGAGCTGTCTTTCGATCAGGTCAGCAAGATCTGATCGCAGGCGGCCGAGATCGTAGGACCAGTCAGTCCAGTGAGGTAAAGGACCACCGAACATGGCTCCGAGGAAGAAGAAGATCGCTGCGGTCGTCAAGGTGCAGCTGAATGCGGGAGTGGCTACCCCGGCGCCGCCGGTGGGCACGGCGCTGGGCCCGCACGGCGTCAACATCATGGACTTCTGCAGGCAGTACAACGCCGCCACCGACTCGCAGCGCGGCAACATCATCCCGGTTGAGATCACCATCTACGAAGACCGGTCGTTCACCTTCGTCACGAAGACGCCGCCGGCCCCTGAGCTGATCAAGAAGGCCGCGGGCGTCGAGAAGGGCAGCGGCGAGCCGCACAAGACCAAGGCCGGCACGGTCACCACGGCCCAGCTTCGCGAGATCGCGCAGGTGAAGATGGCCGACCTGAACGCCAACTCGATGGAAGCGGCCGAGAAGATCATCGCCGGAACGGCCCGCTCCATGGGCATCACGGTCGTGAACTGACCTCCCGCCCGTCCGGCTTACCCACCCCACCCTCCCCACCCTCCCACCCTCCCGCCCTCACCAGTGGCAGGGCCAGGCGCTGGCCCGCTGACCACGACCTCCGCTCGAGAAGGAGACAGAGCATGAAGCGCAGCAAGGCCTACCGCAAGGCCGACGAACTCATCCAGAACCGGCTGTACACCCCGGCCGAGGCGGTCGCGCTGGCCAGGCAGACCTCCACCACGAAGTTCGACCCGACGGTCGAGGTCGCGCTGCGGCTCGGCGTGGACCCCCGCAAGGCCGACCAGATGGTCCGCGGGACGGTCAACCTGCCGCACGGGACCGGCAAGACGGCTCGCGTTCTGGCGTTCGCGACGGGTGATCGCGCCGAGGAGGCCAAGGCGGCCGGGGCCGACTACGTGGGCGCGGACGACTTGATCGAGCGGATCCAGGGCGGCTTCCTGGACTTCGACGCGGTGGTGGCCACGCCCGACCTGATGGGTAAGGTGGGGCGGCTCGGCCGGGTTCTCGGACCCCGCGGGCTGATGCCGAACCCCAAGACCGGCACGGTCACGACCGACGTCGGCAAGGCCGTCAGCGACATCAAGGGCGGCAAGATCGAGTTCCGCGTGGACCGGCACGGCAACCTGCACTTCGTGATCGGCAAGGCGTCGTTCCCCGACCGGGCGCTGGTGGAGAACTACGCCGCCGCGCTCGACGAGGTGGTCAGGCTCAAGCCGGCCGCGGCCAAGGGCCGTTACCTGAAGAAGGTCACCTTCACCACGACCATGGGCCCAGGGGTCCCGGTCGACCCGAGCGTCACCCGCGGCATGGCCGACGACTTCGAACCGGCCGCCAGCTAACCCCGCCCGCACAGCCCGCTCCCCGCTCCCCGCTCCCCGCTCCCCGCTCGCCCCCGGCCCCGCATCGATGTTCCGCCGATGCTGCTGGATCTGAGCCGCGGCGGCGCCGATTGGCGGCGGAGGCGGGGGCCGCGTATCCTGGTCGCTGCCAAAGACCGTCGGCCGTCACCGCACCTGCGGTGACCGAAGGCCCCGCGAGTGCGGGCGGCCCGCGCAGGCGACCGAGCTGAGCCGCCGGACTGCTACGTCAGTCTGGATCGCGGCCCACGCCCCGTGCGCCTGCGCCCGGGGCGTTCGTCATTCACCTGCCCTTCGCCGGCGCCGGATAGAGCCGGGGTCCCGCCCTGCGGGGCCGACCGGAATGAGAAGGGAGGCCCATGGCGAGGGCGGAGAAGGTGGCCGCGGTCGCCGAGATGACCGAGCGCTTCCAGAACTCGTCGGGCGCGGTGCTCACCGAGTACCGCGGCCTTTCCGTGGCCCAGCTCGGCGAACTGCGGCGATCGCTCGGTGAGCACGCCACGTTCGCGGTGGTGAAGAACACGCTTACCAAGATCGCCGCCACGGAGGCGGGCGTGGCGGGCGAGCTGACCGAACTGCTCATCGGTCCCTCGGCCATCGCCTTCGTGCAGGGCGATGTCGTCGAGGCAGCCAAGGGGCTGCGTGACTTCTCGCGGGCGAACCCGTTCCTGGTGATCAAGGGCGGCCTTCTCGACGGGAAGGTCATGACGCCGGACGAGATCGTCAAGCTGGCCGATCTCGAGTCGCGTGAGGTGCTGCTGGCCAAGCTGGCCGGCGCCATGAAGGCATCGATGGCCGGCGCGGCGGCGACGTTCGCGGCGCTGCCGTCCCAGATGGCCAGGCTGCTCGCGGCGCTCGAGGAGAAGCGGGCGGGCGAGGCACCGGCGGGCGCCGAGGACCAGGCCGGCGCGGATGGCCCGGCCGGCGCGGAGGATCAGGGCGGCGCGGAGGACCAGGGCGGCGCGGAGGACCAGGGCGGCGCGGAAGACCAGGAAGGCTGACCGGGCCCACCCTGGGGACCGGCTTGAGCCCAAGGACTCGCGGGTGGCGCAGGTCACCGGCACTACGTAGGGAACAGGAAGAGGAAGCACGCGATGGCGAAGCTCAGCAACGACGCACTGCTCGACGCGTTCAAGGAGATGACGCTGCTCGAGCTCTCTGAGTTCGTGAAGGAGTTCGAGGAGACGTTCGACGTCAAGGCGGCGGCTCCGGTCGCCGTGGCCGGCCGGCGGCCGCCGCCGGTGGCGGCGCGGCCGAGGAGGTCGAGGAGAAGGACGAGTTCGACGTCGTCCTCGAGGCGGCGGGCGACAAGAAGATCCAGGTCATCAAGGAAGTCCGGACCCTGACCAGCCTGGGCCTCAAGGAGGCCAAGGACCTGGTGGACGGCGCGCCGAAGCCGGTGCTCGAGCACGTTAACAAGGAGGCCGCGGACAAGGCCAAGGCCGCCCTGGAGGGCGCCGGCGCCACGGTCACGGTCAAGTAAGCAGGTCAGGCCGCCGCCCTGCCCGCCACGGGAGTTCCCGTGGCGGGCAGGCGCGCGTCCGCCATCAGCCGGGGTGTGGGCGTGGCGCGATGAGCCGCCAGGATGAGCCGCGACGGCGACGAGGACGGGCGATTACGTGCGACACTCGGTGCCACTGGGTTGGTCGGCAGTACACTGCCTCGAGCAGGCCGACTGCTCGGCATACCCGGTCCGGATGGACATCAAACCTTGACGTGCCTGTGATGTTCGTCACGTAGCCTGACCGGCCCACTCTACGGCCTGTGGGCTTGACGTTTCGCGGCGGAGGAGCGATGCTGCGTTGCAACCGTGAACATCATGGTGACGTACACTTGACCAGCGGTGTGCCCGTCGGCTACACTGCTAATTTGCGCTGCACTGTGACGTCCTCGGCCACCTCGATAACCCCTCGCGGCGTGTCCGCAGGGCGTTTCGCGTGCGCGCGCTAGCCGTCCGCCTCAAGCTCGGAAGGACCCCTGTTGGCAGCCTCGCGCAGCGCCTCAGCCACTACCTCCGGTCCGCGTCGTGTTTCCTTCGCCCGCATCAACGAACCACTTGAAGTCCCCAGCCTCCTGGCCCTGCAGACCGACTCCTTCGACTGGCTGCTGGGCAACGCCCGCTGGCGGGACCGGATCGAAGCGGAGAAGAAGACCGGAGACAAGGATCTTCCCGATCAGTCTGGCCTCGAAGAGATCTTCGAGGAGATCAGCCCGATCGAGGATTTCACGGGGACCATGTCGCTCTCGTTCCGTGACCACCGGTTCGAGCCTCCCAAGTACTCCGCCGAGGAGTGCAAGGAGAAGGACATGACCTACTCCGCCCCGATGTTCGTCACGGCGGAGTTCATCAACAACAGCACCGGTGAGATCAAGTCCCAGACCGTGTTCATGGGCGACTTCCCGCTGATGTCGCCCAAGGGCACGTTCATCATCAACGGCACCGAGCGGGTCGTGGTGTCCCAGCTCGTCCGCTCGCCGGGTGTGTACTTCGACCGCCAGGTCGACAAGACCTCCGACAAGGACATCTACAGCTGCAAGGTGATCCCGTCCCGGGGCGCCTGGCTCGAGTTCGAGATCGACAAGCGCGACAGCGTCGGGGTCAGGATCGACCGCAAGCGCAAGCAGGGCGTCACCGTGCTGCTCAAGGCGCTCGGCTGGGACGAGGCGAAGATCCTGGAGCGTTTCGGCCAGTTCGAGTCGATGCGGGCCACCCTGGAGAAGGACCACACCTCCGGCCAGGACGACGCGCTGCTGGACATCTACCGCAAGCTGCGCCCCGGCGAGCCGCCCACCCGCGAGTCGGCCCAGGCGCTGCTGGAGAACCTCTACTTCAACCCGAAGCGGTACGACCTGGCCAAGGTCGGCCGGTACAAGGTCAACAAGAAGCTCGGCCTGTCGGTGCCGATCGGCCAGGGCACGCTGACCGAGGATGACATCGTCGCCACGATCGAGTACCTGGTCCGGCTGCACACCGGCGAGGAGGAGATGAAGTCGTCCACCGGCGTCGTGCCGGTCGAGACCGACGACATCGACCACTTCGGCAACCGCAGGCTGCGCACCGTCGGCGAGCTGATCCAGAACCAGGTCCGGCTGGGCCTGGCCCGGATGGAGCGCGTGGTCAGGGAGCGGATGACCACCCAGGACGTCGAGGCGATCACGCCGCAGACCCTGATCAACATCCGGCCCGTGGTCGCGTCGATCAAGGAGTTCTTCGGCACCAGCCAGCTCTCCCAGTTCATGGACCAGACCAACCCGCTGGCCGGCCTGACCCACAAGCGCCGGCTGTCCGCGCTCGGCCCCGGCGGCCTGTCGCGGGAGCGGGCCGGGTTCGAGGTCCGGGACGTGCACCCCAGCCACTACGGCCGGATGTGCCCGATCGAGACGCCGGAAGGCCCGAACATCGGCCTGATCGGATCGCTCTCCTCCTACGGCCGGGTCAACGCTTTCGGCTTCGTGGAGACCCCCTACCGCAAGGTGGTGGCGGGCAAGGTCACCGACCAGATCGACTACCTGACCGCTGACGAGGAGGACCGGCACGTCATCGCCCAGGCCAACGCGCCGATCGGCGACGACGGGACGTTCGCCGAGGACCGCGTCCTGGTCCGGCGCAAGGGCGGCGAGGTCGACTACATCCCGCCCGACGACGTCGACTACATCGACGTCTCGCCCCGGCAGATGGTGTCGGTCGCGACCGCGATGATCCCGTTCCTGGAGCACGACGACGCGAACCGGGCCCTGATGGGCTCGAACATGCAGCGTCAGTCGGTGCCGCTGCTGCGCAGCGAGGCGCCGCTGGTCGGCACCGGCATGGAGTACCGGGCCGCGACCGACGCCGGCGACGTGATCGTGGCCGAGCAGGGCGGCGTGGTCGAGCAGGCCAGCGCCGACTTCATCGCGGTCGCGAACGACGACGGCACCCGGACCACCTACCTGGTGGCCAAGTTCCGCCGGTCCAACCAGGGCACCTGCTTCAACCAGAAGCCGGTGGTCGAGGAGGGCCAGCGGGTCGAGGCCGGCCAGGTGATCGCGGACGGGCCGTGCACCGACCAGGGCGAGATGGCGCTGGGCCGGAACCTGCTCGTCGCCTTCATGCCCTGGGAGGGCCACAACTACGAGGACGCGATCATCCTGTCCCAGCGGCTGGTCCAGGACGACGTGCTCTCCTCGATCCACATCGAGGAGCACGAGGTCGACGCCCGGGACACCAAGCTCGGCCCGGAGGAGATCACCCGCGACATCCCGAACGTCTCCGAGGACGTCCTCGCGGATCTCGACGACCGCGGGATCATCCGGATCGGCGCCGAGGTGACGACCGGTGACATCCTGGTCGGCAAGGTCACGCCCAAGGGCGAGACCGAGCTGACCCCGGAGGAGCGGCTGCTGCGCGCGATCTTCGGTGAGAAGGCCCGCGAGGTCCGCGACACCTCGCTGAAGGTGCCGCACGGCGAGTCCGGCAAGGTCATCGGGGTCCGGGTGTTCACCAGGGAGGACGGCGACGAGCTTCCGCCCGGCGTGAACGAGCTGGTCCGGGTCTACGTCGCGGCCAAGCGCAAGATCACCGACGGCGACAAGCTGGCCGGGCGGCACGGCAACAAGGGAGTGATCGCGAAGATCCTCGCGGTCGAGGACATGCCGTTCCTCGAGGACGGCACGCCGGTCGACATCGTGCTGAACCCGCTCGGCGTGCCCGGCCGGATGAACGTCGGCCAGGTGCTGGAGACCCACCTGGGCTGGGTGGCCAACTCGGGCTGGAAGGTCGACGGCGACGACAAGTGGCAGCAGCGGCTGCGCCAGATCGGCGCGGGCGAGGCGCCGGCGGGCACCGCGGTGGCGACCCCGGTCTTCGACGGCGCCAAGGAGGAGGAGATCACCGGCCTGCTCGGCAGCGCGCTGCCGAACCGGGACGGCGACCGCCTCGTGGGCGCCAGCGGCAAGGCCAGGCTGTTCGACGGACGTACCGGCGAGCCGTTCAAGGACCCGGTCTCGGTGGGCTACATCTACATCCTCAAGCTGCTGCACCTGGTCGACGACAAGATCCACGCGCGGTCGACCGGCCCGTACTCGATGATCACTCAGCAGCCGCTCGGCGGCAAGGCGCAGTTCGGCGGGCAGCGATTCGGCGAGATGGAGGTCTGGGCGCTGGAGGCTTACGGCGCCGCGTACGCGCTGCAGGAACTGCTGACCATCAAGTCCGACGACATTCTCGGCAGGGTCAAGGTCTACGAGGCCATCGTCAAGGGCGAGAACATCCCCGAGCCCGGCATCCCTGAGTCGTTCAAGGTGCTGATCAAGGAGATGCAGTCGCTCTGCCTCAACGTGGAGGTGCTCTCCAGCGACGGGGCGGCGATCGAGATGCGCGAAACCGACGAGGATGTCTTCCGCGCGGCGGAGGAACTTGGCATCGACCTGTCCCGGCGCGAGCCGAGCAGCGTTGAAGAGGTCTGATCCGAACTACCCCAGGGGACAAAACACGTGCTAGACGTCAACTTCTTTGACGACCTGCGTATCGGCCTTGCGACCGCCGACGACATCAGGCTCTGGTCGCACGGCGAGGTCAAGAAGCCAGAGACCATCAACTACCGCACGCTCAAGCCGGAGAAGGACGGGCTCTTCTGCGAGAAGATCTTCGGGCCGACCCGGGACTGGGAGTGCTACTGCGGCAAGTACAAGCGGGTCAGGTTCAAGGGCATCATCTGTGAGCGCTGCGGCGTCGAGGTCACCCGGGCCAAGGTGCGGCGGGAGCGGATGGGCCACATCGAGCTGGCCGCGCCGGTCACGCACATCTGGTACTTCAAGGGCGTGCCCAGCCGGCTCGGCTACCTGCTCGACCTGGCGCCCAAGGACCTGGAGAAGGTCATCTACTTCGCCGCGTACATGATCACGTACGTGGACGCCGACGCGCGGGAGCGGGACCTGCCCAGCCTCGAGGCGAAGATCACGGTTGAGAGGGGCCAGCTCGAGCAGCGCCGCGACGCCGACATCGAGGCCCGGCAGTCCAAGCTGGAGAAGGACCTCGCCGAGCTCGAGGCGGCCGGCGCCAAGGGCGACGCGCGCCGCAAGGTGCGGGAGAGCGCCGACCGGGAGTGCCGGCAGATCCGCGACCGGGCGGGCCGGGAGATCGACCGGATCGAGGAGGTCTGGAACAGGTTCCGCAGCCTCAAGGTCCAGGACCTGGAGGGCGACGAACTGCTCTACCGCGAGATGCGCGACCGGTTCGGCCGTTACTTCCGCGGCGGCATGGGCGCCCAGGCGATCCAGGAGCGGGTCGGCAGCTTCGACCTCGAGGCCGAGGCGGCGAACCTGCGCGAGACCATCCGCACCGGCAAGGGCCAGCGCAAGGCCCGCGCGCTGAAGCGGCTCAAGGTCGTCTCCGCGTTCCTCAACACCACCAACAGCCCGCTGGGCATGGTGCTCGACTGCATCCCGGTGATCCCGCCGGACCTGCGGCCGATGGTGCAGCTCGACGGCGGCCGGTTCGCCACCTCCGACCTGAACGACCTGTACCGCCGGGTCATCAACCGGAACAACCGGCTGAAGCGGCTGCTGGACCTGGGCGCGCCCGAGATCATCGTCAACAACGAGAAGCGGATGCTGCAGGAGGCCGTGGACTCGCTGTTCGACAACGGGCGCCGCGGCCGGCCGGTGACCGGGCCGGGCAACCGCCCGCTGAAGTCGCTGTCCGACATGCTCAAGGGCAAGCAGGGCCGGTTCCGCCAGAACCTGCTCGGCAAGCGCGTCGACTACTCCGGCCGCTCGGTCATCGTGGTCGGCCCGCAGCTCAAGCTGCACCAGTGCGGCCTGCCCAAGGAGATGGCG
Organism: uncultured Actinomycetota bacterium; assembly: GCA_963842355.1. GTDB lineage: Bacteria > Actinomycetota > Actinomycetes > Streptosporangiales > Streptosporangiaceae > JASHPR01. Next base: position 571,993 of record CAWJGC010000004.1, read on the forward strand.
GTCGAGCTGTTCAAGCCGTTCGTGATGAAGCGGCTGGTCGACCTCAGCCATGCGCAGAACATCAAGTCCGCCAAGCGGATGGTGGAGCGCGCCAAGTCGGTGGTGTGGGACGTGCTCGAGGAGGTCATCACCGAGCACCCCGTGCTGCTGAACCGCGCGCCGACGCTGCACCGGCTCGGCATCCAGGCGTTCGAGCCGCAGCTCGTCGAGGGCAAGGCGATCCAGATCCACCCGCTGGTCTGCACCGCGTTCAACGCCGACTTCGACGGCGACCAGATGGCGGTGCACGTCCCGCTGTCGGCGGAGGCGCAGGCCGAGGCCCGGATCCTGATGCTGTCCACCAACAACATCCTCAAGCCCGCCGACGGCAAGCCGGTGACCCTGCCCACCCAGGACATGGTGATCGGGATCTACTGCCTGACCCGGGAGGCTCCGGACGTGCCGGGGACCGGGCGCGCGTTCGCGAACCTGGCCGAGGCGCTCATGGCCTACGACCGCGGCGAGCTCGACCTGCAGGCGAAGATCGACGTGCGGCTGAGGAACACCGCCCCGCCGTTCGGGTTCACGCCGCCGGAGGGCTGGTCGCAGGGCCAGCCGCTGCGGCTGACCACCACCCTGGGCCGGTGCCTGTTCAACGAGACGCTGCCGGACAACTACCCGTTCGTGAACTACGAGGTGGGCAAGAAGCAGCTCTCGACGATCGTCAACGAACTGGCCGAGCGCTACCCGAAGGTGGAGGTCGCGGCCGCGCTCGACGCGCTCAAGGACGCGGGCTTCCACTGGGCCACCCGGGCCGGGGTCACGATCGCGATCGAGGACGTGGTCGCGCCGCCGCACAAGGCGGAGATCCTGGACACGTACGAGAAGCGCGCCGACAAGGTGCAGCGGGAGTACGAGCGGGGCCTGATCACCGACGATGAGCGCCGCCAGGAGCTGATCGAGATCTGGACCCACGCGACCGCTGACGTGGCCCAGGACATGGAGGCCGCGTTCCCGGAGACCAACCCGGTCTGGATGATGGTCAACTCCGGGGCCCGCGGCAACCCGCTGCAGGTCCGGCAGATCGCCGGCATGCGCGGACTGGTCGCCAACCCCAAGGGCGAGACGATCCCGCGGCCGATCACGTCCAGCTTCCGTGAGGGCCTGTCCGTGGTCGAGTACTTCATCTCGACCCACGGCGCCCGCAAGGGCCTGGCGGACACCGCGCTGCGCACCGCCGACTCCGGGTACCTGACCAGGCGCCTGGTCGACGTGGCGCAGGACGTCATCGTCCGCGAGGAGGACTGCGGCACCGACCGCTCGATCTCCATGCGGATCGCCGACTCCGGCGCCGCGGGCAGCCTGCGCAAGCTGCCCAACATCGAGAACACCGGCACCGGCCGGACGCTGTCCGAGGACGTGGAGGACTCCGACGGCAACGTCCTGGCCGCCGCGGGATCCGACATCACCGAGGGCATGATCGATCAGTTCGTGGCCGCGGGAGTGGGCGCCGTCCGCACGTTCAGCGTCCTGGTCTGCCAGGCCAAGTACGGTGTCTGCGCCAAGTGCTACGGCCGGTCGCTGGCCACGGGCAAGCGCGTGGACGTCGGCGAGGCGGTCGGCATCATCGCCGCCCAGTCGATCGGCGAGCCCGGCACCCAGCTGACCATGCGGACCTTCCACACCGGCGGTGTGGCGGGCCTGGACATCACCCACGGTCTGCCGCGCATCCAGGAGCTGTTCGAGGCCAGGATCCCCAAGGGCCTGGCGCCGATCAGCGAGGTCGAGGGCCGGGTCAGGATCGAGGAGCCGGAGAAGGCCCGCAAGATCATCGTGACTCCGGACGACGGCTCGGACGAGGTCGCCTACCAGGTCTCGATGCGGGCCCGCCTGCTGATCTCCGACGGGGATCACGTCAAGGTCGGCCAGCAGCTGATCCAGGGCGCGGTCAACCCGCACGAGGTGCTCCGGATCATGGGCCCGCGCGAGGTCCAGCTTCACCTGGTGCACGAGGTGCAGGAGGTGTACCGGTCTCAGGGCGTGTCGATCCACGACAAGCACATCGAGATCATCATCCGCCAGATGCTCAAGCGGGTGAACGTGCTGGAGTCGGGCGACACCGAACTGCTGCCCGGTGAACTGGTGGAGCGGCCGAAGTTCGAGGAGGTCAACCGCGCGGTCATCGAGGAGGGCGGCACCTCGGCGTCCGGCCGCGCCGTGCTGATGGGGATCACCAAGGCGTCGCTGGCCACGGAGTCGTGGCTGTCCGCCGCCTCGTTCCAGGAGACCACCCGGGTGCTCACCGACGCGGCGATCCACGCCAGGTCGGACTCGCTGGTCGGCCTCAAGGAGAACGTCATCATCGGCAAGCTCATCCCGGCCGGCACCGGGATGCAGCGGTACCGCACGCTGCGCGTGGAGCCGACCGAGGAGGCCCGGTCCTCGCTGTACCCGGGGGCCGCCAGCTACGGCACCGACGGTTTCGGCACCGACGGCTACGGCACCAGCGGCGACGGCGTGCCCCGTCCCCCGTTCGGCCAGGGACCGTCCGCGACCGGCGCGGCGATCCCGCTGGAGGAGTACGACTTCGGCACCTACAACCGGTAGCGGCTCGTAGCGGAGGCCCGCCGGCCCTGCCGTCGGCGGGCCTCCGCGCTGCGCACCCATCGCCGGACGGGCTCTGCCCCTCCCCCGCCGCATGACAGTGATCGCGGAACCTCCGCGCGCGGTGCACGCCTGGGTACGGCCCTATACGGCACTGCTAGCCGGTAATGGGTACGTCACGGCGAAGCCTCCGGCGATGAATGTGGCGATGCTGTACACGGGTGTACAGCAAACTCGCATTCACGCGGCCCGTATGCCGGAGCGGCGGGCAGGCGGCCGAGACGAAGACCCCGAAATGGGGCAAAAGGCTATCACGGTGGCTGGCAGGCCTGGCGCCGCCAATCTCGAATGGCGCCGGACGATCGCGGCGGCTCCAAAAGGCCCCGCCGGGCCGTGACCGTGCACCCGGTACTGCCACCGCCAGGCGCCACGGTGACCATGGGCCCCCTCCCGGGACCGGCCATGAGCGCCGGGGGTGCCGCAGCGGATGGGGGCCGAGGTAAGGGCTTCCGCCGGAAGGTGGGTCCGGGCGGAGCCGGGCCAGCCCGCGACGGCCGGCTCTGACCGGCCCGAGCGGATGGCGCGCGGGGGTCCTACGGGTCGTCCCCCCCGGGAAATACCGCCCGGGGGAATGAAAGCTGGGATACGATTGGTTAACAGAGGAGCTGGGATTACCGCTTCGCTTTGACGCTTGCGCCAGGCGTTGGGTAATCTTGCTCTCCGTGCCCGTGACTTGCGGGTGCGGCACGTCTGTGGACTGTGATCCCGGTGACCGGAAGGCGCCGGGTCGCGCGGGCCAGACGTGCGGAGGACTTTCCCCTTCTCGTCGACCGGGCTCGGCTACGGGCCTATGACCGGGCGGGGTGTTCCGCAACCGCGGTGACACGCCCGACCGCGGGGGCCGGGCAGGCGAGGAAACCCGCAGGCCAGAGCATGTGCAGATGAAGGACGGGCGCGCCGGATGCGCGTCACAGACACGGACACCGCGCCACCACGGGCGCGCAGAGCAGATGGAGACGCGTTGCCCACGATCCAGCAACTGGTCCGCAAGGGCCGGCAGGACAAGGTAGCCAAGAACAAGACCCCGGCGCTCAAGGCCAGCCCGCAGCGTCGCGGAGTCTGCACGCGCGTCTACACCACCACGCCCAAGAAGCCGAACTCGGCGCTCCGCAAGGTGGCGCGGGTCAGGCTCACCAGCCACATCGAGGTCACGGCCTACATCCCCGGCGTGGGCCATAACCTCCAGGAGCACTCCATCGTGCTGGTCCGCGGCGGGCGGGTGCGGGACCTTCCCGGCGTGCGCTACAAGGTCATCCGCGGCTCCCTGGACACCCAGGGCGTCCGCAACCGCAAGCAGGCACGCAGCCGCTACGGCGCGAAGAAGGAGAAGAGCTGACATGCCGCGCAAGGGCCCCGCGACCAAGCGCCAGCTGGTCACCGACCCCGTCTACGGCTCGCCGCTGGTCACCGCGCTGGTGAACAAGGTGCTGCGCAACGGCAAGCGGTCGCTCGCCGAGCGCATCGTGTACGGCGCGCTGGACGGCTGCAAGGACAAGACCGGCAACGACCCGGTCGTGACGCTCAAGCGCGCCCTGGACAACGTCAAGCCCACCCTCGAGGTGCGCAGCCGGCGCGTCGGCGGCGCCACCTACCAGGTGCCGGTCGAGGTCCGGGCCTCCCGCAGCACCACGCTCGCGCTGCGCTGGCTGATCACGTACTCGCGCCAGCGCCGGGAGAAGACCATGACCGAGCGGCTGATGAACGAGCTGCTCGACGCCAGCAACGGGCTCGGGGCGAGCGTCAAGCGCCGCGAGGACACCCACAAGATGGCCGAGTCCAACAAGGCCTTCGCGCACTACCGCTGGTAGCGCGCAGGTCACCCCCAAAGATTTTCAGAACGAACCACAACCGCTGACTCAGCAAGGAAAGAGGATCCGAGCCGTGGCCGCCACCCAGACCGCCACCGAACTCGCCAAGGTCCGCAACATCGGGATCATGGCGCATATCGACGCGGGCAAGACCACGACCACCGAGCGGATCCTGTTCTACACCGGTATCAACTACAAGATCGGTGAGGTCCACGAGGGCGCCGCCACGATGGACTGGATGGAGCAGGAGCAAGAGCGCGGAATCACGATCACGTCCGCCGCGACCACCGCCATGTGGCGTGATCACACGATCAACCTGATCGACACGCCGGGCCACGTCGACTTCACCGTCGAGGTGGAGCGGTCGCTGCGGGTGCTCGACGGCGCCGTCGCGGTGTTCGACGGTGTCGCGGGCGTGGAGCCGCAGTCCGAGACGGTCTGGCGGCAGGCGGACCGGTACGGCGTGCCCCGGATCTGCTTCGTGAACAAGATGGACCGGGTGGGCGCGGAGTTCCACCGCTGCGTCGAGATGATCTCGGACCGGCTCGGCGCCACGCCGCTGGTGATCCAGTTGCCGTGGGGCGTCGAGGCGGACTTCCGCGGCGTCATCGACCTGGTGAAGATGCGCGCGCTGATCTGGCCGACCGACGGCCGGGGCGAGACCTACGACGTGGTCGCGATCCCCGATCACTACCTGGAGGCGGCCCGCGAGTGGCGGGACGCCCTGGTGGAGACCATCTCCGAGAACGACGAGCAGATGCTTGAGCTGTACCTCGACGGCACGGAGCCGACCGAGGAGCAGCTCATCGCGGCCATCCGCCGGGCCACGATCGCCGGCGCGGTCACCCCGGTGCTGTGCGGCAGCGCGTTCAAGAACAAGGGCGTGCAGCCGATGCTGGACGCGATCGTGGACTACCTGCCGAGCCCGCTGGACGTCCCGTCCATCAAGGGCCACGCGCAGGGGTCGGAGGCCGACGAGATCGAGCGGCACGCCGATCCGTCCGAGCCGCTCGCCGCGCTCGCGTTCAAGATCATGTCCGACCAGCACCTGGGCAAGCTGACCTACCTCCGGATCTACTCCGGGACGCTGGAGGCCGGCAAGGCCGTGCTGAACTCGACCAAGGGCCGCCGGGAGCGGGTCGGCAAGATCTACCAGATGCACGCGAACAAGCGCGAGGAGCGGCCGACCGCCATCGCGGGCCAGATCGTCGCGGTCATGGGCCTGAAGGACACCACGACCGGCGATACCCTCTCCGACCAGGCCAAGCCGGTGATCCTGGAGTCGATGACGTTCCCGGCGCCGGTGATCAACGTGGCGATCGAGCCGCGGACCAAGGGCGACCAGGACAAGCTGGGCATCGCGATCCAGCGGCTGGCCGAGGAGGACCCGACCTTCCAGGTCCGCACCGACGAGGAGACCGGCCAGACGATCATCGCCGGCATGGGCGAACTGCACCTCGAGGTGCTGGTGGAGCGGATGCGGCGGGAGTTCCGCGTCGAGGCCAACATCGGCCGCCCGCAGGTCGCCTACCGGGAGACCGTCCGCAAGAAGGTCGAGAAGGTCGAGTACACCCACAAGAAGCAGACCGGCGGCGCCGGCCAGTACGCCAAGGTGGTCATCAACCTGGAGCCCACCGGCGGCGACGGCGGAGGCTACGAGTTCGAGAACAAGATCACCGGCGGCCGGGTGCCGCGGGAGTACATCCCGTCGGTGGACACCGGCTGCCAGGAGGCCGCGGAGTTCGGCGTGCTGGCGGGCTACCCGATGGTCGACGTGAAGGTCACGCTGACCGACGGCGCCTACCACGAGGTGGACTCGTCCGAGCTCGCCTTCAAGATCGCCGGATCGATGGCGTTCAAGAAGGCGTCAGGCTACGCCGACCCGGTGCTGCTTGAGCCGGTCATGGCCGTCGAGGTCCGCACCCCCGAGGACTACCTGGGCGAGGTCATCGGCGACCTGAACAGCCGCCGCGGCCATATCCAGGCCATGGAGGAGCGGTCGGGCGTTCGCGCCGTCAAGGCGCTCGTGCCGCTGGCCGAGATGTTCGGCTACGTGGGCGACCTGCGCAGCCGGACCCAGGGCCGGGCGGACCACAGCATGCAGTTCGACTCGTATGCCGAGGTCCCGCCCAATATCGCCAAGGAGATCGTCGCCAAGGCACGCGGCGAGTAACACCCAGCCAGAACCAACGCACGACAGAATCACGATCGCAAGGAGACACAGTGGCGAAGGCCAAGTTCGAGCGGACCAAGCCGCACGTCAACATCGGCACCATCGGACACATCGACCACGGCAAGACGACACTGACCGCGGCGATCACCAAGGTGCTGCACGACAAGTTCCCTGACGTGAACCCCTTCACTCCGTTCGACCAGATCGACAACGCGAAGGAAGAGAAGGAGCGCGGGATCACGATCTCGATCTCGCACGTCGAGTACCAGACCGAGAAGCGTCACTACGCGCACGTCGACTGCCCCGGGCACGCCGACTACATCAAGAACATGATCACCGGCGCGGCCCAGATGGACGGCGCGATCCTCGTGGTCGCGGCGACCGACGGCCCGATGCCGCAGACCCGCGAGCACGTGCTGCTGGCCCGCCAGGTCGGCGTGCCGTACATCGTGGTCGCGCTGAACAAGGCCGACATGGTCGACGACGAGGAGATCCTCGAACTGGTCGAGCTCGAGGTGCGCGAGCTGCTCAGCACGTACGAGTTCCCCGGCGACGACGTCCCGGTGGTCCGGGTCTCGGCGCTCAAGGCGCTCGAGGGCGACGCCGAGTGGGGCGCGAAGGTCGCCGAGCTGATGGAGGCTTGCGATGACAGCATCCCCGAGCCGGTCAGGGACGTCGAGAAGCCGTTCCTGATGCCGGTCGAGGACGTGTTCTCGATCACCGGCCGCGGCACCGTGGTGACCGGCCGGATCGAGCGCGGCAAGATCCACACCAGCGAGGAAGTCGAGATCATCGGGATCAAGGACAAGGCGCAGAAGAGCGTGGTCACCGGGGTCGAGATGTTCCACAAGATCCTCGACGAGGGGCAGGCCGGCGACAACGCGGGTCTGCTGCTGCGCGGCATCAAGCGTGAGGAAGTGGAGCGCGGCCAGGTCGTGATCAAGCCGGGCACCAACACGCCGCACACCGAGTTCGAGGGCCAGGTCTACATCCTGTCCAAGGACGAGGGCGGCCGGCACACCCCGTTCTTCAACAACTACCGTCCGCAGTTCTACTTCCGCACCACGGACGTCACCGGCGTGGTGCACCTGCCTGAGGGCACCGAGATGGTGCTCCCGGGTGACAACACGGAGATGAAGGTCGACCTGATCCAGCCGATCGCCATGGAAGAGGGCCTGCGCTTCGCGATCCGGGAGGGCGGCCGCACCGTGGGCGCCGGCCGGGTCACGAAGATCAACAAGTAGCGAGCCGCACACGGCGGCCGGGCCGCACCAGGGCCCGGCCGCCGTGTTGACCCGGGGGGTAACCCCCGGACCGTATTAGCCCGGGGGTAACCCCCGGACCCCCAGACCGGGGGGCTCCGCCCCCCGGAGCCCCCCTGCCGCCCGCTCGGGCCGGCGGGCCGGCCCTCGCGGCCGGCATACAGTTCGGGCCGGGGTTAACCCCGCAGGCCCTCGCGGCCGGCATACAGTTCGGGCCGGGGTTAACCCCCCGGGCCGGCCCTCGCGGCCGGCATACAGTTCGGGCCGGGGTTAACCCCCCGGGCCGGCCCTCGCGGCCGGCATACAGTTCGGGCCGGGGTTAACCCCCCGGGCCGGCCCTCGCGGCCGGCATACAGTTCGGGCCGGGGTTAACCCCCCGGGCCGGGCGACAGTTCGGGCCCGGGTTAACCCCCGGGTTGCACAGCAGGACATAAGAGCACGATGAACAGTTAGGACACCAGCCACAATGGCGGGACAGAAGATCCGCATCCGGCTCAAGGCGTATGACCATGAGGTCATCGACAGCTCGGCGCGGAAGATCGTCGACACGGTGACGCGTACCGGCGCGAGAGTCGCCGGGCCAGTGCCGCTGCCCACCGAGAAGAACGTCTACTGCGTCATCCGCTCACCGCACAAGTACAAGGACTCGCGTGAGCACTTCGAGATGCGCACGCACAAGCGCCTGATCGACATCATCGACCCCACGCCGAAGACCGTCGACTCCCTGATGCGGCTCGACCTGCCCGCCGGCGTCGACATCGAGATCAAGCTCTGAGGGACGCATCGACATGACCAAGCAGATCAAGGGAGTCCTGGGCACCAAGCTCGGCATGACCCAGGTCTTCTCCGACGACGGGCGCATGGTGCCCGTCACGGTCGTGGCGGCCGGCCCCTGCGTTGTCACCGCGGTGCGGACGCCGGACGCCGACGGCTACTCCGCGGTCCAGCTCGGCTACGGCGAGATCGACCCGCGCCGGGTCAACAAGCCCGAGGCCGGCCACTTCGTCCGGGCGGGCGTGACGCCGCGCCGGTACCTGGTGGAGCTGCGCACCGACAACGCCTCGGACTACACGCTCGGCCAGGAGGTCACCGCCGGGGCGTTCGAGGCAGGCGAGCTCATCGACGTCACGGCCCGGAGCAAGGGCAAGGGGTTCGCCGGCGTGATGAAGCGGCACGGCTTCCGCGGCCTGGGCGCCTCGCACGGCACCCAGCGCAAGCACCGGGCCCCCGGCTCCATCGGCGGCTGCGCCACCCCCGGCCGGGTGTTCAAGGGCCTGCGGATGGCGGGCCGGATGGGCGGCGTCCGCACCACCGCTCCCAACCTGACCCTGCACAGCATCGACGCCGACCGTGGGCTGCTGCTGATCAAGGGCGCGGTGCCCGGGCCGGCCGGCGGGCTGGTCCTGGTGCGCAGCGCCGTCAAGACCCCGGCCCAGGCCGCGAGCCGTTAGGAGGAGACCCGATGACCGCAACCGTGAGCGTGGTGTCCCCGTCCGGCTCGCCTGAGGCGACCGTGGAACTCCCGGACGAGATCTTCGACGCCAAGGTGAACGTACCGCTGATCCACCAGGTGGTCGTGGCGCAGCAGGCCGCGGGCCGGCAGGGCACGCACTCCGTCAAGAACCGCGGCGCGGTCCGGGGCGGCGGCAGGAAGCCCTACCGCCAGAAGGGCACCGGCCGGGCCCGCCAGGGCTCGACCCGTGCGCCGCAGTTCACCGGCGGCGGCGTGGTACACGGCCCCGTGCCCCGGTCCTACGCGCAACGGACGCCCAAGAAGATGAAGGCCGCCGCGCTGCGCGGGGCCCTGTCCGACCGGGCGGCCCACGGCCGGGTGCACGTGGTGACCGGCTTCACCGACGGCGACGAGCCGCGGACCAAGGACGCCGTCGCCGTGCTGGCGTCGGTCATCGGCGCGGCGCCGTCGGCCGCAGCGGTGCTCGTGGTGGCCGCCGCCGAGGACGCGGTGACCTGGAAGAGCCTGCGCAACGTGCGCGGCGTGCACCTGCTCGCCTCGGGCCAGCTCAACACCTACGACGTGCTGGTCAGCGACCACGTGGTGTTCACCGAGTCCGCGCTGGCCCAGTTCGTGGCGAGGTCGGGCTCCCGGTCCGCCGCCCCTGATTCCCCCGAAGATTCCGAGCCCGAGGACGCAGCGTCGTGAGCAAGATCGCCAACCCGCGGGACATCCTGGTCAAGCCGGTTATCTCGGAGAAGAGCTACCGGCTGGCGGATGACGGCAAGTACACCTTCATCGTCGCACCCGGTTCCAACAAGACCCAGATCAGGCAGGCGGTCGAGACCGTCTTCCGGGTCAGGGTGACCGGGGTCAACACGGTCAACCGGCCCGGCAAGCGGCGCCGGACGCGCTTCGGCTGGGGCAAGCGGCCGGACACCAAGCGCGCCATCGTCACCCTCGCCGAGGGAGAACGGATCGATATCTTCGGCGGCCCGGTCAGCTAGCCGGGCGATCCATAGGAGCTTGAGCACATGGCAATCCGCAAGTACAAGCCGACGACCCCGGGCAGGCGGGGCGCGAGCGGCGCCGACTTCTCCGAGGTCACCCGGAGTGAGCCGGAGAAGTCGCTGGTGCGCCCGCTGCACTCCCGCGGCGGCCGGAACGTGCACGGGCGTATCACCACCCGGCACCAGGGTGGCGGGCACAAGCGCGCGTACCGGCTGATCGACTTCCGGCGGGCAGACAAGGACGGCGTGCCGGCCAAGGTCGCGCACATCGAGTACGACCCGAACCGCACCGCCCGGATCGCGCTGTTGCACTACGCCGACGGCGAGAAGCGCTACATCATCGCCCCGGAAGGGCTCGGCCAGGGGGACCGGGTCGAGAACGGGCCCGGCGCGGACATCAAGCCGGGCAACTGCCTGCCGCTGCGCAACATCCCGACCGGCACGGTCGTGCACGCCATCGAACTCCGGCCCGGCGGCGGAGCCAAGATCGCGCGCTCAGCCGGGTCGGGGGTGCAGTTGCTGGCCAAGGAGGGCAAGCTCGCGCAGCTGCGCATGCCGTCCGGCGAGATCAGGCGCGTGGACGCCACCTGCCGGGCGACCATCGGCGAGGTCGGCAACTCCGAGCAGGGCAACATCAAGCTCGGCAAGGCGGGCCGGAGCCGGTGGAAGGGCCGCCGCCCGTCGGTCCGCGGGGTCGCCATGAACCCGGTCGACCATCCGCTGGGCGGCGGCGAGGGCAAGAGCTCGGGCGGCCGGCACCCGGTCAGTCCCTGGGGGAAACCCGAGGGGCGCACCCGTAAGGCCAGCAAGCCCAGCGACCGGATGATCACCCGTCGACGCGGCAAGAAGAAGCGGTAGGAGCACCTGTAAATGCCTCGTAGCCTGAAGAAGGGCCCGTTCGTGGACGACCACCTGATGAAGAAGGTGGACGTCCAGAACGACAAGGGCACCAAGAACGTGATTAAGACCTGGTCCCGTCGCTCCATGATCGTTCCTGCGATGCTGGGCCACACGATCGCCGTGCACGACGGCCGCAAGCACGTGCCCGTGTTCATCACCGAGTCGATGGTCGGGCACAAGCTCGGTGAGTTCGCGCCCACCCGTACCTTCCGCAGTCACGTGCGGGACGACCGGCGCAGCCGCCGGTAGACGCGGGGACAGCGCGCAGCCGCGGGTAATAGAACGGAGAGCAGATACCAATGGAAGCGAGGGCAAAGGCGCGGTACGTGCGCGTCACGCCGCGTAAGGCCCGCCGGGTGGTGGACCTGATCCGCGGGCTGCCTGCCGAGGAGGCGCAGGCGGCGCTGCGCTTCGCGCCGCAGTCGGCGAGCGACCCCGTCGGCAAGGTGCTGGCGAGCGCCATCGCCAACGCCGGGCAGACGCGGGCGCTCGACGCCGGTTCGCTCGTGGTGAGCCGGGCCTGGGTGGACGAGGGGCCGACGCTCAAGCGGTTCCGGCCCCGGGCGCAGGGTCGCGGCTACCGGATCAACAAGCGCACCAGCCACATCACGGTCATCGTTTCCGACGAGCGTGAGGAGAGGACCCGCTAGTGGGCCAGAAAGTGAACCCGCACGGGTTCCGGCTCGGCATCACCACCGACTTCACGAGCACGTGGTACGCCGACAAGCTGTACAAGGACTACGTCGCGGAGGACGTCGCGATACGCCGCATGCTGCAGCGCGGCATGGAGCGCGCCGGCATCTCGAAGGTGGAGATCCAGCGGACCAGGGACCGGGTGCGGGTCGACATCCACACCGCCCGGCCCGGCATCGTGATCGGCCGGCGCGGCGCGGAGGCCGACCGGATCCGCGGCGACCTGGAGAAGCTGACCAGCAAGCAGATCCAGCTCAACATCCTCGAGGTCAAGAACCCGGAGATCGACGCGCAGCTGGTCGCCCAGGGCGTGGCCGAGCAGTTGTCCAGCCGGGTCTCGTTCCGCCGCGCGATGCGCAAGGCGATGCAGACCGCGATGAAGGGCGGCGCCAAGGGGATCCGGGTGCAGTGCGCGGGCCGGCTGGGCGGTGCGGAAATGTCACGGTCGGAGTTCTACCGCGAGGGACGGGTGCCGCTGCATACGCTCCGCGCCGACATCGACTACGGATTCTACGAGGCCCGGACGACCTTCGGCCGGATCGGCGTGAAGGTATGGATCTACCGCGGCGAGGCCGCGCAGACCCGGGCCGAGCGCGAGGCGGCCGCGGCGGCCCTGCGCGCCGGTCAGCGGCCGGGCCGTGACCGTGACCGTGATCGCTCGTCGCAGCGGGGCCGGCGTCGTCCGGGCGGGCCCGACTGGACCGATCGCGGCGGGTCGGACCGGGGCGGCGACGACCGTGGCCAGGACGGCCGGGAGCAGGCGTCGGTGGCGGCAGGCACGGCGGCCGGCAGTACGGGCGCCGGTGCCGCCGGCGCGGGCGAGGAGGGCTGAGACATGCTGATCCCGCGTAGGGTGAGGCACCGCAAGCAGCACCGGCCGGACCGGCACGGGGCCGCCAAAGGCGGGACCCGGGTGACGTTCGGTGAGTACGGCATCCAGGCCGTCGAGCACTCGTACGTGACCAACCGGCAGATCGAGGCCGCCCGTATCGCCATGACGCGGCACATCCGCCGCGGCGGGAAGGTGTGGATCACGATCTACCCGGACCGCCCGCTGACCAAGAAGCCGGCCGAGACCCGGATGGGCTCGGGCAAGGGGGCACCCGAGTGGTGGGTCGCCAACGTGAAGCCGGGCCGGGTCATGTTCGAGCTGTCGGGCGTGTCGGAGCCCGTCGCCCGCGAGGCGCTGCGCCGCGCGATGCACAAGCTCCCGATGAAGTGCAAGTTCGTGAAGCGCGAGGTGGGAGAAGCGTGATGGCAGAACGCACAAGCTCCCCATGCTGTGCCTATGACGGGGCAAAGTTCGTGAAGCGAGAGGTCGGTGAGGCGTGATGGCCAAGGGCCTGGCCGCCGCTGATCTGCGGGGCTCGACCGAAGAAGAACTCGACACCAAGCTGGCGGAGGCGAAGATCGAGCTGTTCAACCTCCGTTTCCAGGCGGCCACCGGCCAGCTGGAAAGCCACGGTCGGCTCCGTGCGGTGCGCAAGGAGATTGCGCGCATCTACACGGTGAAGCGGGAGCGCGAGCTCGGGATCGTGAGCGAGGCGGAGGAGTTCGTTGAGGAGGCGGAAACCGATGAGTGACGATCACAGCGACGAGCTCTCCCGCGGCTACCGCAAGGTCCGTGAGGGCCTTGTGGTCAGCGACAAGATGGATAAGACCGTCGTGGTCAAGGTCGAGGACCGGGTCAAGCACCCCAAGTACGGCAAGGTCATCCGCCGCACCAAGAGGTACAAGGCCCACGACGACGCCAACGCCTGCGGCATCGGCGACCGGGTGCTCCTGATGGAGACCAGGCCGCTGTCGGCCACCAAGCGCTGGCGGGTCGCGCAGATCCTGGAGAAGGCGAAGTAAATCGGCCCACGCGGGGAGGAGCAGTCCCCGCCCGGACACCAACCCGGCCCCGGACGGGCCGGGGTCGAAGTAGGAGTTGACGTGATCCAGCAGGAGTCGCGGCTCAAGGTCGCCGACAACACGGGTGCCAAGGAGATCCTGTGCATCCGTGTGCTCGGCGGCTCGGGCAGGCGATACGCGGGTATCGGCGATGTCATCGTGGCGACCGTCAAGGATGCCCTGCCCGGTGCCGGGGTGAAGAAAGGCGACGTGGTCAAGGCGGTTGTGGTGCGCACGCGCAAGGAGCGCCGCCGCGTTGACGGCTCCTACATCCGCTTCGACGAGAACGCGGCCGTGCTGATCAGGGACGGCGGGGACCCGCGCGGCACCCGCATCTTCGGGCCGGTCGGCCGCGAGCTGCGGGAGAAGCGGTTCATGCGGATCATCTCGCTCGCCCCGGAGGTGCTGTGATGGCGAGGAAGCCTGCCGTGGCCAAGAAGTCCGGGCCGGCCAAGCTGCCCGGAATGAAGATCAAGAAGGGCGACCGCGTGATCGTCATCGCCGGCCGGGACAACGGCCGCGAGGGCACGGTCATCGCCGCCTACCCGGACAAGCAGAAGCTGCTGGTCCAGGGCGTCAACATGATCAAGAAGAACACCAAGGTCGATTACCAGGGCCGGCGCGGCGCCAAGGAGGGCGGCATCATCCATCAGGAGGCCCTCATTCACGTCAGCAACGTGCAGCTGATCGACCCGGACACGAAGAAGCCCGCCCGCGCGGGCTACCGGCGCGACGACAACGACAAGAAGGTCCGGATCTCGCGCACGAGCGGTAAGGACATCTGATGGCGGCACAGACGAAGCAAGCGTCCGCTGCGAAAGGCGCGCAGCGTGCCGGACGGCAGGGCGGGTCCGGGGGGTCTTCCCCCGGGACAAGCACAGCCCCCCGGGCTAGCAGAGAGCCCCGGGACGACACACCAGCGCCGCCGCCGCGGCTCAGGGAGCGCTACCGCACCGAGGTCGCGCCCGCGCTGCGGGAGGAGTTCGGCTACTCGAACGTCATGCAGATCCCCGGCCTGTCCAAGATCGTGGTGAACATGGGCGTCGGCGAGGCGGCCAGGGACGCCAAGCTGATCGACGGCGCGGTGAAGGACCTGACGATCATCACCGGGCAGAAGCCGGCCGTGGCCCGGGCGCGGAAGTCGGTGGCCCAGTTCAAGCTCAGGGAGGGCATGCCGATCGGCGCGCACGTCACCCTGCGCGGGACGCGGATGTGGGAGTTCTGCGACCGGCTGCTGTCCCTGGCCCTGCCCAGGATCCGTGACTTCCGCGGGCTGAGCGACCGGCAGTTCGACGGCCGGGGGAACTACACCTTCGGTCTCACCGAGCAGCTTATGTTTCACGAGATCGACCCGGACCAGGTGGACCGGCAGCGCGGCATGGACGTGACCGTCGTCACCACCGCGACCAACGACGACGAGGGCCGCTCGCTGCTGCGGCGGCTCGGATTTCCGTTTAGGGAGAGCTGACGAGTGGCGAAGAAAGCCCTTATCGCCAAGGCGAAGCGCAAGCCGAAGTTCGACGTGCGCGGGTACACCAGGTGCTCGCGCTGCGGGCGGCCGCGCGCGGTCTACCGCAGGTTCGGCCTGTGCCGCATCTGCTTCCGGACGATGGCGCACCGGGGAGAGCTTCCCGGCATCACCAAGTCCAGCTGGTAACCGCCGCGAGAAGACCAGACGGGCGCCACCGCGTCCGCACGATGACCGACCTGGGCGCGACCAGCGCCCACCGACCACGCCGCAGGTCCCCAGGGAAACCGCGGCGAGGAGGGCCTCCAGGCCATGACCATGACCGACCCGGTCGCAGACATGCTGACCCGTCTGCGCAACGCCAACTCGGCCTACCACGACACCGTGGTCATGCCGCATTCCAAGATCAAGGTTCACATCGCCGAGATCCTCCAGCAGGAGGGCTACATCGCTGGATTTCAGGTGCAGGACGCTGAGGTCGGCAAGAACCTGGTGATCTCGCTCAAGTTCGGGCCGACCCGGGAACGCTCGATCGCCGGGCTCAAGCGGGTCTCCAAGCCCGGGCTGCGGGTGTACGCGCGCAAGGACAACCTGCCGCGGGTGCTCGGCGGCCTGGGCGTCGCGATCATCTCGACGTCGGGCGGGCTGATGACCGACAAGCAGGCGAACAAGAAGGGCGTAGGCGGGGAAGTCCTCGCCTACGTCTGGTAGGGAAAGGGCGGAAAGCGCCGCCGGCGTCATTAAAAGGAACAGAGATGTCACGAATCGGACGGACGCCCGTCGTCATCCCCGGCGGCGTGGATGTCACCATCAGCGGCCGCGACGTCACCGTGCGGGGGCCGCGCGGAACCCTGAGCATGCAGGTGGCCGCGCCCATCGAGGTCCAGCAGGCCGACGGCGTCATCACGGTGACCCGGCCCAGCGACGAGGGCGAGATCAGGGCCCTGCACGGCCTGTCGCGTTCGCTGATCGCCAACATGGTCACCGGCGTCACCGACGGATACCGCAAGACGCTGGAGATCGTCGGGGTCGGCTACCGGGTCCAGGCCAAAGGCCAGGGACTGGAGTTCTCGCTCGGCTTCAGCCACCCGGTCCCGGTGACCGCGCCCGAGGGGATAACGCTGCGGGTCGAGTCGCCGACCAGGTTCGTGGTCGAGGGCATCGACAAGCAGCAGGTCGGCGAAGTCGCGGCCAACATACGCAAGCTCCGCAAGCCCGACCCCTACAAGGGCAAGGGCGTGCGGTACCAGGGCGAGCAGATCCGCCGCAAGGTCGGGAAGGCTGGGAAGTAAGAGATGTCAGGCACCAGGACCCTGGCGCACGGCCGGATCACCGGCCGCACGGCGGCGCGTGCCTCGGCGCGCGCCCGGCGTCACCTCCGGGTCAGGAAGAAGGTCACCGGCAGCGCGGCCCGTCCGCGGCTGGTCGTGACCAGGTCGTCCCGGCACGTGTTCGCGCAGCTCGTGGACGACACCGTGGGTGGCACGCTGGTATCGGCGTCGACTCTGGAGGCGGCGATCCGCGGCGTGAGCGGGGACAAGACCGCCAAGGCGAAGCAGGTGGGCGCGCTGCTCGCGGAGCGCGCCTCGCAGGCGGGCATCACCGCGGCGGTCTTCGACCGGGGCGGGCATGCCTACCACGGCCGGGTGGCCGCGCTCGCGGACAGCGCCCGGGAAGGCGGGCTGGCCCTGTGAGCGACGCACGCGCAGCGGGCGGAGAAGCGAACCGGCGGCACTGTGAGCGACGCACGCGCAGCGGGGGGAGAAGCGAACCGGTGAACACTGTGATCGCCACCATGGACAGTAAGAAGGGGAAAATCTAATGCCACCAGCATCGCGTCGCGGCGCAGGAGGAGGCGGCGGCGAACGGCGTGACCGCCGTGACGACCGCCGCGGCGGCGCGGCCGACCGGGGCACCGCTTACCTCGAGCGCGTGGTCGCCATCAACCGGGTGGCCAAGGTGGTCCAGGGCGGGCGGCGGTTCAGCTTCACCGCGCTCGTGGTCGTCGGCGACGGTAACGGCCTGGTCGGCGTGGGGTACGGGAAGGCCAAGGAGGTGCCTGCCGCGATCGCCAAGGGCGTCGAGGCGGCCAAGAAGGGCTTCTTCCGTGTGCCCAGGATCGCCGGCACGATCCCGCACACCGTGCAGGGCGAGGCGGCGGCGGGCGTGGTCCTGCTCAAGCCGGCCAGCCCGGGAACCGGCGTCATCGCCGGCGGCCCGGTCCGCGCCGTGCTCGAGTGCGCGGGCGTACACGACGTGCTGTCCCGCTCGCTGGGGTCGTCGAACCCCATCAACGTGATCCACGCCACGGTGGCCGCGCTGAAGAGCCTGAACCGCCCGGAGGAGATCGCGGCCCGGCGCGGCCTGCCGATCGAGCACGTGGCCCCCGCAGCCATGCTCAGGGCCCGGGCCGCCGCGGCGGCGACCGCCGCTGCCGGCGCCGGAACCGGCGAGCGGGAGCAGTCATGAGCGAGCTGAGGGTCACCCAGGTCAAGTCGCGGATCGGCGGCACCCAGGTGCAGCGGGACACGCTGCGCTCGCTGGGCCTGCGCCGCATCGGCGACGTGGTCGTGAAGACGGACCGGCCGGAGATCCGGGGGATGGTCCGGGCGGTGCGCCACCTGGTCACCGTGGAGGAGGTCGACTGACATGGCAGAAGGCGACAACGCCGCGAGCGGGCCGGGGCGCTCGCCGGGCGGGCGGGGCCTGAAAATTCATCACCTGCGCCCGGCCCCCGGGGCTCACATCGCGCGGACCCGGGTGGGCCGCGGCGGGGCGGGCAAGGGCAAGACGGCGGGCCGGGGCACCAAGGGAACCAGGGCGCGCGGCCCGGTGGCTGGCGGCTTCGAGGGCGGCCAGATGCCGCTGCACCGGCGGATACCCAAGCTCAAGGGGTTCTCGAACTTCCGGTTCAAGACCACGTACCAGGTGGTCAACGTCGATCGCCTGGCCGCCCTCTACCCGGACGGCGGGGACGTGACCCCCGAGGATCTCGCCGCCAAAGGTGCGGTCCGGCCGGGTGAGCTGGTCAAGGTGCTGGGATCCGGGGAGGCCGTCCCGGGGCTGCGAGTGACCGCGCACCGGTTCTCTGCCACGGCCAGGGAGAAGATCACCGCCGCGGGCGGCACGGTCCACGAGCTGTGAGACGGCCTGGAGCGTGGCTGTCTGACTGCTGAGAGCAAGCTAGACTGCGGCGCGGGAGTCGCCCTTGCGGCCGGCAGCCATCCCTCCCGCGGCAAGGGGCGCCAGGTGACGTTGAACCTTCAGGAAGAGGACTTCGCATGCTGACCGCGTTCCTACGGGCGTTCCGCACGCCTGACCTGCGCAGGAAGCTGCTTTTCACGCTCTTCATCATCGCGGTGTTCCGGCTGGGCTCCAACCTGCCGACCCCGGGCATCTCGGAGAAGGCCGTCAACGCCTGCCTCAACGTGAAGAGCACCAACTCCCAAGCCGGCCTGCTCCAGCTGGTGAACCTGTTCAGCGGCGGCGCGCTGCTGCGGCTGTCGGTGTTCGCGCTCGGCATCATGCCGTACATCACGGCGAGCATCATCCTGCAGCTGCTGGCCGTGGTGATCCCGCGCCTGGAGACGCTGCGCCAGGAGGGCCAGAGCGGGCAGGCGAAGATCACCCAGTACACCCGGTACCTCACGGTCGGCCTGGCCATCCTGCAGTCCACCGGGATCGTGGCGCTAGCCAAGTCCGGGGAGCTGTCCGGCATAACCGGCAACCTGAAGTGCTCGGGCCTGATCCCGAACCCGTCGATCTTCACGATCAGCACGATGGTCATCACGCTGACCGCCGGCACCGCGGTTATCATGTGGCTCGGCGAGCTGATCACCGACCGCGGCGTCGGCAACGGCATGTCGCTGATGATCTTCACCCAGGTCATCGCCGTGATCCCGGGCGAGTTCCTCGGCATCGAACGGCAGAAGCACGCGTTCGTGTTCGGCGTCGTCCTGCTGGTCGGCGTCGGGATCATCGCGTTCGTGGCGTTCATGGAGCAGGCGCAGCGGCGGATCCCGGTCCAGTACGCCAAGCGCATGGTGGGCCGAAAGATGTACGGCGGGACCTCGACCTACATCCCGCTCAAGGTCAACCAGGCCGGCGTCATCCCGGTCATCTTCGGCTCGTCGCTGCTGTACATACCCGGGCTCGCCGCCCAGTTGTTCGGTGGCGTCAACGGCGCTCATCCGAAGGGATGGGCGCTCTGGGTCGAGTCGCACCTGGTCTACGGCGACGATCCCTACTACATGCTGCTGTTCTTCTTGCTCATCCTGTTCTTCACCTACTTCTACGTCTCGATCACGTTTAACCCGACCGAGGTCGCGGACAACATGAAGAAGTACGGGGGGTTCATCCCAGGCATCCGGCCCGGCCGGCCGACGGCGGAGTACCTCAGCTACGTGCTCAGCCGGCTGACCGCCCCGGGGTCGGTCTACCTGGGTCTCATCGCATTGATCCCGATGATAGCGATCGGGCTGGTCGGAGCCTCGCAACAGTTCCCGCTGGGCGGCACCAGCATCCTGATCGCGGTAGGGGTAGGACTGGATACGGTGAAGCAGATCGAGAGCCAGCTACAGCAGCGTAACTACGAGGGTTTCCTCAGGTAGTGCGCGTCGTCCTCGTCGGGCCCCCCGGTGCGGGCAAGGGGACGCAGGCCCAGTTCATAGCCTCCCACCTGGCGATCCCGACGATCTCGACAGGTGAGATCTTCAGGTTCAACGTGAGCCAGGGCACCGAACTGGGCCGGGCGGCCAAGGCCTTTATGGACCGCGGCGACCTGGTACCCGACGAGATCACGATCGCGATGGTGGCCAGCAGGATCAACGAGGACGACGCGCAGGGGGGCTTCCTGCTCGACGGCTTCCCCAGGAACGTCCCGCAGGCCGAGACGCTGAAGAAGATGCTGGCCGAATGGGACACGCGGCTGGATCTCGTGGTCGAACTCGTGGTCGAGGACGACGAGGTGGTCAGGCGGCTGTCCGGCCGGCGGACCTGCCGCCGGTGCGGGCACGTCTGGCACGTGCTGTTCGACCCGCCGTCCCGGACCGAGCGGTGTGACGACTGCGGCGGCGCGCTGTTCCAGCGCGACGACGACCGGGAACAGACGATCAGGCACCGGCTGGACGTGTACCAGCAGCAGACCCAGCCGCTGATCGCGTTCTACGCCGACGAGGGCATCCTGCTGGGGGTCGACGCGACCGGGCCGGTGGAGGAGGTCACCGACCGGGCCCTGAGCGCGCTGCGGCGCTTCATCCGGTGACGGGTAACGTTGAAGGCGGGAGAGAGTCCGGAGGCGCCATGGGGACCAGGCGGGAACCGCCGATCCAGCTCAAGACGCCAGGCGAGCTCGCCGCGATGCGCGAGGCCGGCCTGGTGGTCTCCCGTACCCTGGACGCGCTGACCGCGGCGATCGAGCCCGGCATCACCACCGCCGAACTCGACGCGATCGCGGCCGCCCAGATCAGCGGGGCTGGTGCCGTTCCGTCATTCAAGGGCTATCACGGCTACCCCGCGACGATCTGCACCTCGGTCAACGATCAGATCGTGCACGGCATCCCCAGCTCCAGCACCCGGCTCGCGGCCGGAGACCTGATCTCGATCGACTGCGGCGCGATCCTCGACGGCTGGCACGGCGACGCGGCCCGCACGGTCGGGGTCGGGCCGGTCAGCGACGAGCTGGCCGGCCTGCTGCGCGCATGCGAGCAGGCCCTCTGGCACGGGCTGGCCATGGCCCGGCCGGGCCGCCGGCTGACCGACATCTCCCATGCCGTCGAGACGAGCGCGCGGGCCAGCGGGCGGTACGGGATCGTGCGGGAGTACGTCGGCCACGGGATCGGCACCGAGATGCACATGGACCCGCCGGTGCCGAACTACGGGCCGGCGGGCCGGGGTCCGCTGCTGGCCGAGGGGATGGCCCTGGCCATCGAGCCCATGCTGGTCCTGGGCCGGCCGCAGACCCGGCTGCTCGACGACGGCTGGACCGTGGTCAGCGCGGACGGTAGCTGGTCCGCGCACTTCGAGCACACGGTGGCCATCACCTCCGGCGGGCCCTGGGTGCTCACGGCCGAGGACGGCGGCGCCGCCGGCTTCGAGCGGCTGGCGCGCGGGGCGGTCTGGGCGGCTCGTCCCCCCGAGGCCAGCACAGCACCGGCCGGGACACGGGCGAGAAGCTGAGGAGGACCTGATGGCGGCTGACCCCAGGATCCGGGCTTCCGACGACGACCGGGACCGCGTTGTTTCGCTGCTGCGCGAGCACCACGCCGCAGGTCGGCTGACCGCCGAGGAGTTCAACGAGCGGCTCGACAAGGCCTACGAGGCCAAGACCATGGGCGAGCTCGACGAGCTCATGTCGGACCTGCCGGCCATGGACCTTTACCGGCTGCCCGACGCCTCGCTGCCCCGCTACCGCAGGCCGACGCCGGGCGCGGGCTCCTACCTGCAGGCGACGCAGGCGCACGGCGGCCTGGCCCACGGGCACGGCCGGTTCTCCCCGGCCTGGCAGGCCGCCTGGGGTAGCTGGTTCAGCGTCAGCCTGCTGCTGTTCGTGATCTGGGCGATCAGCGGGGCGGGGTACCCGTGGCCGCTGTGGGTCGCCGCCCCGTGGGGGGCGGTCATGCTCGGGACCTGGATCACCGGCGGGCATCCCGGCGGCAAGCGCCATCACCACAATCCTCACAATCCTCCCGGTTCCCCCGGGGAGCAGGGCCAGATCGGGCCCGGGGAATAACCGGCCCCCCGGGCGGGTTAACGGGGGCACGCAGGAGGACTCGGCCCCGGGTTCGCTTTGGGCGCCGCGGTCGCGTAGACTCTGCTCCGGCCCGTGAGCTGCTTTCGCAGCATGGCGTGAGCCTGCGGTGCGAAGGCAGCCGTCTAGCGTGGCCGCCCGGGATCCGGACTATGTGCCCCAGGCACGAGCCGGGCCGGGGTCAGCCTCACCGACGACCGCCCGATCCTGCGCGGGCACGGCCAGCGATGGCCGGGGCCCGGGCCACGACAACCAGCACGAACCAGCTAGCTCGCGACGACAGGCAGGCTAGCGACCGATCAGCGAAGCGCGGAGGATATGCCCAAGAAAGACGGCGCCATTGAGATCGAAGGCACGGTGGTGGAGTCACTGCCGAACGCCTTTTTCCGGGTGGAGCTAGACAACGGGCACAAGGTCCTGGCTCACATCAGCGGGAAGATGCGGATGCATTACATCCGGATCCTCCCCGATGACCGGGTCGTCGTCGAACTGAGCCCCTACGACCTCAGTCGCGGGCGGATCGTCTACCGGTACAAATAACGAGATGGCCGGGGCCGGAAGCCACCGGTCCGGGCATCCTGAGGAGTCATCATGAAGGTCAAGCCGAGTGTGAAGAAGATCTGCAGCAAGTGCCGGATCATTCGCCGGCATGGCCGGGTCATGGTCATCTGCTCTGACCCGCGGCACAAGCAGCGCCAGGGCTGAGCACAGCACGGCAAGACACGCACCGCAGTCCGTGACCGGCCGCCCGCCGGTCACGGATTACCTCCGGAGGAGGCCGGAGCCGCGTCCGGGCCAGGACGAGGGGACGCGGGAAGCGGCGCGCAGGACCTCCGCGACCAGAAGGAGAACTGCCCACGATGGCACGCCTCGTCGGCGTTGACCTCCCGCGCGACAAGCGGCTCGAGGTCGCCCTCACCTACGTTTACGGCATCGGCCGCACCCGCGCGCTCGAGACCCTGGAGGCCACGGGCGTCAGCGGAGACACCCGGGTCCACAACCTCTCCGACGACGAACTCGTCAGGCTCAGGGACTGGATCGACGCCACCTACAAGGTCGAAGGTGACCTGCGCCGCGAGGTGCAGGCCGACATTCGCCGCAAGGTCGAGATCGGGTGCTACCAGGGCATCCGGCATCGCCGTGGGCTGCCGGTGCACGGCCAGCGCACGCAGACCAACGCCCGCACCAGGAAGGGCAAGAAGAAGACCGTGGCCGGCAAGAAGAAGGCCGGGAAGAAGTAGTCCGCGGCGCCGGGCGGCCCTATCCGGGGCGGCCCGGCGCGAACAGCGGTCCGATCACCTCCGGAACTGAGGAACGCAGATGCCTCCGAAGAGTCGCGCCGGCGCCGTCAAGAAGGTGCGCCGGAAAGAGCGTAAGAACATCGCTCACGGGCACGCCCACATCAAGAGCACGTTCAACAACACCATCGTCTCGATCACCGACCCCGGCGGCAGCGTCATCTCCTGGGCCTCGTCCGGGCAGGTCGGGTTCAAGGGCTCGCGCAAGTCCACGCCGTTCGCCGCGCAGATGGCCGCGGAGGCCGCCGCCCGCCGGGCCATGGAGCACGGGATGCGCAAGGTCGATGTGTTCGTGAAGGGTCCGGGCTCGGGCCGGGAAACCGCCATCCGGTCGCTGCAGGCGACCGGCCTGGAGGTCGGCTCGATCCAGGACGTCACCCCGGTTCCGCACAATGGCTGCCGCCCGCCCAAGCGGCGCCGGGTCTGAAGGAGAAGGCGACCCATGGCTCGATACACCGGCGCGGACTGCAAGCGCTGCCGCCGCGAGAAGACCAAGCTGTTCCTCAAGGGCGCCAAGTGCGACTCGCCGAAGTGCCCCATCGAGATCCGGCCCTACCCGCCGGGTGAGCACGGCCGGAACCGGCCGAAGGAGAACGACTACCTGCTCCAGGTCCGGGAGAAGCAGAAGGCCAAGCGGATCTACGGAATCCTGGAGAAGCAGTTCCACAACTACTACCAGGAAGCGAGCCTCACCCGCGGCAGGACCGGCGAGGCCCTGCTGCAGATCCTGGAGACCCGCCTCGACAACGTGGTCTACCGGGCCGGCTTCGCCAAGAGCCGGGACATGGCCCGCCAGCTCGTGCGCCACGGGCACATCCTGGTCAACGGCCGCAAGGTGGACATCCCCTCGTTCCGGGTGAGCGAGGCCGACATCGTCGAGGTGGCGGCCAAGTCCCGCGAAATGACCCCGTTCGTGGTGGCGCGGGCCGAGGCGGGCGAGCGCACGGTCCCGGCGTGGCTCGAGGTGATCCCGGACAAGATGCGGATCCTGGTGCACGCGCTCCCGGCCCGGGCCCAGATCGACACGCTTGTCCAGGAGCAGCTCATCGTGGAGTACTACTCGAAGTAACGCAATCCCGGAGGGATTGCGTGCAGCAGACAGTCCCGCAGGGACCTCGCCCGAGGTCTTTGGGGGCATGCGGGGGGCTTGCCCCCCGCAGGAGGCAGTCCCGCAGGGACCTCGCCCGAGGTCTTTGGGGGCATGCGGGGGGCTTGCCCCCCGCAGGAGTCGCGATCGTCATATAACGGGCATCGCGGGAAGGACAGTCCATGCTTATCGCCCAGCGTCCAGGCCTCACCGAGGATCAGGTCAGCGAGTTCCGGTCCCGGTTCGTGATCGAGCCGCTCGAGCCGGGGTTCGGCTACACGATCGGGAACTCGGTCCGTCGTACCCTGCTCTCCTCGATCCCCGGTGCCGCGGTCACCAGCATCAGGATCGAGGGAGTGCTGCACGAGTTCTCCACCGTTCCCGGGGTCACCGAGGACGTCACTGACATCATCCTGAACCTGAAGGAGCTCGTCGTCTCCTCCGAGCACGACGAGCCGGTGCCGATGTACCTGCGCAAGCAGGGCCCCGGCCCGGTCACCGCCGCTGACATCGCGCCGCCGGCCGGCGTCGAGGTGCACAACCCCGACCTGCACATCGCCACCCTGAACAGCAAGGGCAAGCTGGAGATGGAGCTGACGGTCGAGCGCGGCCGCGGCTACGTGTCCGCCGCCCAGAACAAGCAGCCCGGGCAGGAGATCGGCCGGATCCCGATCGACTCGATCTACTCGCCGGTGCTGCGCGTCACCTACAAGGTGGAGGCGACCCGCGTCGAGCAGCGCACCGACTTCGACAAGCTGATCCTCGACGTCGAGACCAAGCCCTGCATGCGCCCGAGGGACGCGGTGGCCAGCGCGGGCAAGACCCTGGTCGAGCTGTTCGGCCTGGCCCGCGAGCTGAACGTGGACGCCGAGGGCATCGACATCGGCCCGTCGCCGACCGACGCCGCGCTCGCCGCCGACCTCGCGCTGCCGATCGAGGAGCTGAACCTCACCGTCCGCTCCTACAACTGCCTCAAGCGCGAGGGCATCCACACCGTGGGCGAGCTTGTCGCCCGCAGCGAGCAGGACCTGCTCGACATCCGCAACTTCGGCGCGAAGTCGATCGAGGAGGTCAAGCAGAAGCTCATCGACATGGGCCTCGCGCTGAAGGACTCCCCGCCCGGGTTCGACCCGGGGACCGCGGCCGACAGCTACGGGGCGGACGACGACGACAGCTACGTGGAGACCGAGCAGTATTAGCCCCAGCGGGGACGCCCCCGTCAACCCCCCGCTCGCGGAGCAAGCTCCGCGAGCGGGACTGACGGTCCCGCGACCGTCCCGGCACCGAACCGAGGAGACACGTTCCGATGCCCACGCCCACCAAGGGCCGTGCGGCTGGGCGGCAGCCCGGCCCACCAGCGGCACATGCTGGCGAACCTTGCCACCGCGCTGTTCGAGCACGGCAAGATCACCACGACCGAGGCGCGGGCACGCAGGCTCCGGCCGGTGGCCGAACGCCTGATCACCTTCGCCAAGCGCGGCGACCTGCACGCCCGGCGCCAGGTGCTGACGACGGTCACCGACCGCAGCGTCGTGCACACGCTGTTCGACGAGATCGGGCCCAGCTTCGCGACCCGTGAAGGCGGCTACACCCGGATCACGAAGATCGGCCCGCGCAAGGGCGACAACGCGCCGCTGGCCGTGATCGAGCTGATCCGGGAGGAGGCGGAGGCGAGGCCGCGCCGGCGCCGGGCCCGCCGGCCGCAGCCCGCCGCCCCCCGCCCGGCCCGGGTTAAGGCCACTGACACCGTGACCGAGGACGCCGCGCCCGCCGACGAAGGGCCAGAACGCACCGCGCCCGCCGACTCCGCCGACCAGGCCAACGCCGGCGCCGTGCTGGACGCCGAGGCGCCGGCCGACGACGCCGACGACGCCGAGGACTCGGTGGCGGACGCCGACGACTCGGCCGAGGACGTCGAGCCGGATGACGAGGACGGGACCGAAGGCGAGCCGGAGGATGCCGGCTGAAAGCCGGGCCAGCCGCGACGGCCGGCCGGAGGCTGGCCCGAGCGGATGGCAGGGGGGGTCCGGGGGGGTGGGTTGTCCCCCCCGGGAGAGCACAGCCAGCCGCGACGGCCGGCCGGAGGCTGGCCCGAGCGGCTGGCATCACGGGGGCCCCCGGGGGGTGGTTGTCCCCCCCGGGGAGAGTAGAGCCAGTAGGCCGGTCACGGCGCTCAGCGGCACACTGGCGGGTTCCCGCCGCGAGCCCGAGGGCACGGCAACCCGGCTGCGTGTGGACCTGTCCTACGACGGCTCAGGCTTTCACGGCTGGAGCCGCCAGCCGGGCCTGCGGACCGTGCAGCAGGTCGTGGAGGAGGCGCTCGGCCTGGCCCTGGCCCGGCCGGCCCCGCCCGCGCTGACCGTGGCCGGCCGCACCGACGCCGGGGTGCACGCCCGCGGCCAGGTCGCGCACCTGGACCTGCCGTCGGCGGCCTGGTCCGCTGGCGGCTTCGACGCCTGGCCCGCCGACGTCTCGCCCGCCCGGCCCGCCGAGGGCCGGAACCCCTGGTCGCCGGCCCGCCCCTGCGCCGTCCGCCGGCTGGCCGGGCTGCTGCCGCCCGACGTCCGGGTGCGCGCGATCGGCGCCGCCCCGGACGGCTTCGACGCCAGGTTCTCGGCGCTGTGGCGGCGCTACTCCTACCGGATCTGCGACGACCCGGTCGCCGCCGACCCGCTGCGCAGGCACGACACGCTCTGGTACCCCCGCCCGGTCGACATCGCGCGCATGAACGACGCCGCGCGGTCGTGCCTGGGCGAGCATGACTTCGCGGCGTTCTGCCGCCGCCGCGAGGGCGCCACCACCGTGCGCGAACTGCTGCGCCTGGAGTGGGCGCGGACCGCCTCCGGGACGGCCGTCGCGACCGTGGCCGCCGATGCGTTCTGCCACAACATGGTGCGGGCGCTGGTCGGCGCCCTGCTGGCGGTGGGCGACGGGCGGCGCCCGGCCGGCTGGCTCGCTGAGGTGCTCGCCGCCGGGACCCGCGATCCCGCGGTGCACGTCGTCGCGCCGCACGGTCTGTGCCTGGAAGAGGTCCGTTACCCGCCGGACACCGACCTCGCCGCCCGCGCCGAGTTCACCCGCCGCGTCCGCCCCGCCCTCCCGCACCCGCTCGCCTGACCGCGCCGCCCGCCCCGCCCCGCCCCGCCCGCGCCGCCCCGCCCGCGCCGCCCGCGCCGCCCCGCCCCGCGCCGCGCCGCCCGCCCCGCGCCGCCCCGCTCGACCTGCGCCGCTCGCCTGACCGCGACTGCCCGCCAGCCCGCTCGCCAGGGCTTCCCGGCTGATCGCGGGCGTCACCTACGATCGACTTCGTGCCCGACGACTTCGCCTCGCCCGGCCTGCCCGGCCCGCGCACCGCCGCCGCCCCCGCCCCCGCCGACGCCAGCCTGGCCGCCTCCGCCCCCGCGCGCCGGATACGCGGCGTGATCATCGATTGGGGCGGGGTGCTGACCCGGCCCATCCTGGACACGGTGAACGACTGGATCGGCACGGACCAGATCGACAGGGACAGCTACACAGCGGTCATGCGGCTGTGGGTTGCGCAGGCGTACGACGGCGGCGACAGCAGCCCGATCCACGCGCTGGAACGCGGAGAGTGCACGAACGAGGAGTTCGAGCGGCAGCTCGCGGCCCACCTGAGCCACCTCGACGGCCGGCCGGTGGCCGCCGACGGGCTGCTGGCCCGGATGTTCGCCGCGTCGGCCCTGGAGGCCGCGATGCTGGACCTGGTCCGCTCGCTGCGCCGGGCCGGGCTGCGCACCGCGCTGCTGTCCAACTCCTGGGGCGCCGACGATTACCCCCGGCACCTGTTTCCCGAGTTGTTCGACGTCGTGGTGATCTCGGCCGAGGTCGGCATGCGCAAGCCCGAGGAGAGGATTTTCCGGCACACCGCGCGGCTGCTCGGGCTCGAGCCGCAGGAGTGCGTGTTCATCGACGACATCGAGGCCAACGTGGCCGCGGCGGAAGCCGTCGGCCTGGTCGGCCTGCATCACCGTGACCCGGCCCCCACCCTGGAACGCCTCTCCGCCCTCCTCGCCCTCTCCTTCCCTGATCCCACCCTCCCTCCCCTGATCCCACCCTCCCTCCCCTGATCCCACCCTCCCTCCCCTGATCCCACCCGCCCCACCCCCCCTCGCCGCCCCTCCCAGCCGCAGCGGGACCATCCGGCGTCGCCGCTTCTTGATCGAAGCGGTGTGCGGGAAGCGGGCGGGGCTCTACCCTGAGGCGCGTGGCCGAGTACCCGCACCCGTCCAGTGAGGGGCGCGCGGCCAACATGCGGGCCAACCGGCGCACCGACACCAAGCCCGAACTGGCGTTGCGCCGGGCCCTGCACCGCCAGGGGTACCGGTTCCGGAAGGACTACCGGCTTGATCTGGCCGACGGCAAGCGAGTCCGGCCCGATATCGCGTTCACGGCCCGGCGCGTCGCGGTCTTCGTCGACGGCTGCTTCTGGCATGCCTGCCCCGAGCACGGCTCCCGGCCCGCGAGCAACGTCTGGTACTGGGAGCCCAAGCTGCGCCGCAACGTCGAGCGTGACCGGGCGGCCGACGCCGCGCTGGCCACGGCCGGCTGGGACGTGGTCCGGGTCTGGGAGCACGAGCCGCTCGAGGCGGCGGTGACGGCGGTTCTGGCGGCCCTGGTCCGGTCTCGGCCGCCCGCGTCCAGGCCGGGACGAGTCCGGCCGCCCGGTGACCGGGCGGCCGCCCGGGGCCGGCTGACGCCGGCCGGTGAGCCCGGCCAGCCACCACGGGTGCCGTCGGCCGGGTAAGCCAGGTGAGCGGGGCGGGCGCGCGGGTCGCGCGGGGCGGGTCACTTTCGCCGGAGCGCACGATTCGGCCGCCGGAAGGCGGTATCACTGGCACACTCGTGGTCATCTCTCGTGCTTTCCGGGGACCTTATGCGCGTCTATCTACCGTTTACGTTGCCTACGCTGGCCCGGCTGCTCGCCGATGACCAGGCCGCGCCGCCGGTGCGCGGCTACGCCGTCACGCCCGCGTTGCGCGAGTGGTACTCGAGTGGTGACGAGGAGGAACTCGAGTACGTGGCCCTGACCCAGGCGGCCCGGGCCTCGCTGCGGCTGCTGCACGCCGACCCCCGGGCGCCCGGCCGCCGGGTGGTGCTGGCCGCGGAGGTACCCGAGGAGCAGGTGACCGGTATCGCGGGCTTCGACGAGCCTGCCCTGGTGGAGATCAAGGCGGCGGTACGGGTCCGTGACGTGGTATCCGGCCACATCGACGACCCCGGGGCCGCGGCCGATGTCCGGGCGGCGGTCGAGGCCCTGCCCGACGCGGACCGCGGCGATGACGACGCGAGGTTCGTCGTCGACGGGGCCGAGGGCCACGAGCTGCTCTGGTACGCCACCCAGGAGCTGGCGCACGTGACCGGCTGAGCCTGTTTCCACACCTCGTGCGACGATAATCCTGCTGTCGATGACGCCAGGCGATGCAGGGAGCTGTCCGCGATGGATGCCGTGACGAACGTCCCCTTTCCCGTGAACGAGCCGGTCAGGAACTACGCTCCGGGGAGCGCCGAGCGGGCCGTGCTGGAGAACCGGATCAAGGAGCTGGCCGGGGAGCGCGCCGAGCTGACCATGACCGTCGGCGGTCGGCAACGGATGGGCGCGGGCGAGCGCGTCGACGTGGTCCAGCCGCACAACCACCGGCAGGTGCTCGGCCAGATGGGCAACGCGACCGACGACGACGTCGCGTCGGCCATCGCGGCGGCCGGTCAGGCGGCGCCGGGGTGGCGTGAGCTGTCCTTCGACGATCGCGCGGCGATCTTCCTCCGGGCGGCCGACCTGCTGGCCGGGCCGTGGCGGGCCACGGTCAACGCCGCGACGATGCTGGGCCAGTCGAAGTCGGTGTACCAGGCCGAGATCGACGCGGCGTGTGAGCTGATCGACTTCTGGCGTTACAACGTGCACTACGCGCGGCGGCTGCTGGCCGAGCAGCCGGGGTCAGCGGCGGGCTCCTGGAACCGGCTCGAATACCGCCCGCTGGAAGGGTTCGTGCTGGCGATTACCCCGTTCAACTTCACCTCCATCGCGGGTAACCTGCCCAGCGCGCCTGCGCTGCTCGGCAACGTCGTGGTCTGGAAGCCGTCGCCCACCCAGCAACTGTCCGCGCACTACCTGATGCGCATTCTGGAGGCGGCCGGGCTGCCGCCCGGGGTCATCAACATGGTGACCGGCGACGGCCAGGCCGTTTCCCGGGTGGCGCTGCCGCACCGGGACCTGGCGGGGATCCACTTCACGGGGTCGACCGGCACCTTCCAGCACCTGTGGCGCACCGTCGGGGAGAACATCGCCGGCTACCGCGGCTACCCCCGGCTGGTGGGCGAGACCGGGGGAAAGGACTTCGTGATCGCCCACCCGTCGGCCGATCCGGACGTCCTGGTCACCGCGCTGGTCCGGGGGGCGTTCGAGTATCAGGGGCAGAAGTGCTCGGCGGCCTCGCGCGCGTACCTGCCGCGGTCGGTGTGGAACCGGATGGGGGACCGGTTCGTCTCGACGGTCCAGTCGCTGGCCATGGGCGACGTGACGACGGACCTGTCGCTGTTCATGGGCGCGGTCATCGACTCCAGGGCGTTCGCCAAGCACACCGACGCCCTGAGCCGGGCGAAGACCAGGCCGTCGATCCGGGTGCTCACGGGCGGGGAGGCCGACGGCGGCGACGGCTATTTCGTGCCGCCCACCGTGCTGGAATGCACCGACCCGACGGATGAGGTGTTCACCACCGAGTACTTCGGCCCGATCCTCGGCGTCCACGTCTTCGACGACGCCGACTACGACGCCGTCGTAGCCCAGGCGGCGGACATCGCCCCGTACGCGCTCACCGGCTCGATCATCGCGCAGGACCGGGCCGCGATCGCGGCGGCGACCGACGCGCTGCGGTTCTCGGCGGGGAACTTCTACGTCAACGACAAGCCCACCGGCGCGGTCGTCGGCCAGCAGCCGTTCGGCGGGGCCCGGGCCAGCGGCACCGACGACAAGGCGGGTTCGATCTTCAACCTGATCCGCTGGGTCAACGCCCGGGCCATCAAGGAGCTCTTCGTCCCGCCGACGGACTACCGCTATCCGTACATGGGCTGACCGGGCTGGCCGATAGGCTCGGCGGCGACGGATAACGTCAAGCTGCCGGGTCGCGCGTTCAGGCCACGGCCGTGACCGACGCATCGGAGGCCTCACATCGACCGCTTGGTCCTGTGGAATATCGATCTGACCCTGGTCGACGTGGCCAGGGTCTCGCGGGGGGCCTACGCCGACGCGTTCCGGCGGGTGACCGGGCGTCCGTTGGTGGCGCTGCCGCAGACGACGGCCCGGACCGACTCGGAGATCTTCTTCGAGGCCCTGGCCCTCAATGAGGCCAGCCCCGGACCGGACCCGGACCCGACCGGAGCGGGCGGCCAGGAACTGCTGGCCGGGTACACCAGGGAACTCGAGGCCGCGTTCGGCGCCCGGCTGGACCTGCTCCCCGCCCAGGGACGGGCGCTGCCGGGCGCATGGGAAGCCGTGGCCGCGGTGGCCGAGCTTCCTGGCGTCGTCCAGTCAGTGCTCACCGGCACGATCAGGCCCAACGCCGCGGCGAAGGTCCGGGCCTTCGGCCTGGACCGGTTCTTCGACTTCGAGATCGGCGGCTACGGGTCGGAGATCTATCCGATGGGAGCTCAGCTGCTCAGGTCCCGGGGCCGCGCGGCCGAGAAGTACGGCTGGGAGATCGGCACGGTTCCCGCCGTCTACCTGGGTGACTCGAGCCGGGACGTCGAGGCGGCCAGGACCGGCGGCGCCCGCTGCGTCGCGGTGGCCAGCGGCCGCTCGACCGCGGGCGAACTGCGGGACGCAGGTGCCGATGTGGTGCTCGACGACCTGTCCGACACCGAGGCCGTGGTCGGCGCCGTCGACCGGCTGACGAGCGCGGTGTCGGCGGGCTAGCCGCGGGTCTGGCTATAGTTCTCCGGCATGCGGTGGCTGGAGGTTCGGCGGCGGGCTCTGCCGCCGCCGGGCCCCCTCGTTGCGGGGACGCAACGGACCCCCCATGCTGATGCCTATGCCAACCGATGACCAGGTCACCGCCGGCGGGCGGGAGGGTCTGGAGGGGTCGTCTCCCCAGGCCGGCGAGCGGGAGGGCCTGGCGGGGTCGTCCCCCCGGGCGAGCACGGACCCAGCGGATCAGGCCGGCCCGGCGGCGGCGCTGGGCCGCGATTACGGTGCGACGCTCTGGGCGCCGAGCGAGCGCTCCGTCCGCGAGGCGCGGATCACCGGCTACGCCGCGTGGCTGCGGGACGGGCGCGGGCCCGATCTCAGCGGGTACGACGAGATCTGGCGGTGGTCGGTCGCCGAGCCGGCCGCGTTCTGGACGTCGGTCTGGGACTTCTTCGACGTGATCGGCCGCCGCGGCGACGGGCCCGTGCTGTCGGGCGGGCCGATGCCGGACGTCACCTGGTTCGGCGGGACCACGCTGAACTACGCGCGCAACGCGCTGCGGACCGCAGGCACGCAGCCGGGCCGGACGGCAGTGATCTTCCGGTCCGAGTCGGGGCGGAGCGGGACGCTCAGCTACGGCGAACTCGCGGCCGAGGTGGCCAGGGTCCGCGCGGGGCTGCGCGCGCTGGGCGTCGCGCCCGGCGATCGGGTGGCGGCCTACCTGCCCAACATCCCCGAGGCGCTGATCGCGCTGCTCGCCACCGCCAGCCTGGGCGCCATCTGGTCGTCGTGCTCGCCGGACTTCGGCGCGCGCAGCGTGATCGACCGTCTGGCGCAGATCTCGCCGAAGGTGCTGTTCGCCGTCGACGGCTACCCCTACGGGGGAAAGTGGTTCGACCGGCGGCCGCAGGTCGCGGACGTCGCGGCCGCGATGCCCGGCCTCGAAGCCGTGGTCATGGTGGACTACCGGGCCGTGGCGGGGGAGGGCGCGCTGGGGCAGGGGGCGCTGGGGCAGGGTGCGCCGGGGGAGGAAGTCACCCTCCCGGTTCGCCGGCTGCGCTGGGATTCGCTCCCGGACGGCGACCCCGCGGCCGGGGCCGCGGCGGCGGCGGAGTTCCACGAGGTGCCGTTCGATCATCCGTTGTGGGTCCTGTACTCGTCGGGCACCACCGGTCTGCCCAAGCCGATCGTGCACGGCCACGGCGGGATCGTGCTCGAGCACCTGAAATCGATGGCCCTGCACCAGGATCTCGGCCCGGACGACGTGTTCTTCTGGTACACCACCACCGGCTGGATGATGTGGAACTTCCTGGTCGGCGGGCTGCTGGTCGGCGCGACCGTGGTGCTGTACGACGGGAGCGCCACCCACCCGGGCACCGACGCGCTGTGGCGGCTGGCCGGCCAGGTCGGCGTGACGTACTTCGGTACCGGTGCGCCGTACCTGCTGGCCTGCATGAAGGCGGGACTGCGGCCCGGGCCGGCCACGACCTGTCGAAGCTGCGCGGCGTCGGGTCGACGGGATCCCCGTTGCCGCCCGAGGGCTTCCGCTGGGTCTACGACGCGGTGGCCACCCGGGGCGGGAAGGGCGGGGAGAGCGGGGAGGGCGGGAAGGGCGGGGAGGGCGGGCCGGGCAGAGACCTGATTCTCGGCTCGTACTCCGGCGGCACCGACCTGTGCACCGGGTTCGTCGGGCCGTCCCCGCTGCTCCCGGTGCGTGCGGGCGTGATCTCGGGGCGATGCCTGGGCGCCAGCGTCGAGGCCTACGACGCCGCGGGCCAGCCGGTCATCGGCACGGTCGGCGAACTGGTGATAACCCGGCCCATGCCCTCGATGCCGGTCGGATTCTGGAACGATCCTGGCGGCCGGCGCTACCGGGAGAGCTACTTCGCTGACTACCCCGGGGTGTGGCGGCACGGTGACTGGATCATGATCTTGCCGGACGGGGGATGCGTCATCTACGGCCGGTCCGACGCCACCTTGAACCGCGGCGGCGTGCGGATGGGCACCAGCGAGTTCTACCGCATCGTGGAGGCGCTGCCGCAGGTCGCCGACAGCCTGGTGATCGACACCGGCAGGCTGGGCCAGGAGGGCCGGCTGATCCTCTACGTGGTGCTGGCCGCGGGGCACGAGCTCGACGACGAACTGGTCGGCGCGATCCGGTCCGGGCTGCGCTCGGGGCTGTCGCCGCGCCACGTCCCCGACGAGATCCATCAGGTGCCCGGCATCCCGAGGACGCTGTCGGGCAAGAAGCTGGAAGTCCCGGTCAGGAAGATCCTGCTGGGCACGCCGGTCGCCGACGCGGCCGACCCGGACGCGCTGGCCAATCCCGAGGTGCTGGCCTCCTTCGTCCCCGGGGCGCCAGCGTGAGCGAGCCAAAGGGCCGTGAAGCGGGAAGTGGAGAGGCACGGGGAGGTGGGTGGGGGGCAGGGCCCCGGAGGCGAGCGAACACAGGAAAGAGCTTCGGCGAGGAAGGCGGCCTGCTGACCTACGGCAGCTACCTGCGGCTGCCTGAGCTGCTGGCGCAGCAGCAACCGCAGGTGATCCCGCCGGCCCACGACGAGCTGCTGTTCATCACCGTGCACCAGGCCTACGAGCTGTGGTTCAAGCAACTGCTGCACGAGCTGACCGCGGCCCGCGACGCCATGCGGCCGGGCCAGACCTGGCGGGCCCGGCAGTTGCTGCAGCGCGCCCACGTCATCGAGCGGCTTCTGGTCAGCCAGATCGACGTGCTCGAGACGATGACGCCGCAGGACTTCCTGCAGTTCCGGGCCGCTCTCGCCCCGGCGAGTGGTTTCCAGTCGGTCCAGTTCCGCGAGCTTGAGTTCCTGTCCGGGGCCAAGGACCCCCACTTCGTCGCCCGCTTCCGTTCCCTCACCGAGGCCGAACGGGCCAGCCTGGCCCGGCGGCTGGCCGAACCCACGCTGTGGGACGCCTATCTCGACCTGCTCAGGTCCCGGGGACTCCCGGTCGCGACCGACGATCAGGTCCTCGAGTCGCTCGTGGCCATCGCCAGGGACCGGGCCGGTCACGATGACCTGTGGCAACTCGCCGAGGACCTGCTGACCCACGACGAGATGGCCGGGCTCTGGCGGGCCAGGCACGTGCAGATGGTGGAGCGCCAGATCGGCACGAAATCGGGCACCGGCGGATCGACCGGTGCGCCGTATCTGCACAAGAGAGTGCCGATGCGGTATTACCCGCAGCTCTGGGAGCTGCGAGATTGGTTGTAGCGGCACCTGCGGGGGGCTCCGCCCCCCGCATGCCCCCCCGGACAGCACAGCGGAACGGGCTCCGCCCCCCGCAGGCGCCCCGGGACAGCACAGCAGCACAGCGGGACACAAGGAAGTGGGAACCGATGGCTGACAACGCGGGCGACGACAGGCACGCACTGCTGGACGCGGCAGCCGAGGCCGTGTCGGGCGATCCCGGGGTAAGCGGGGCGGGCGGGGTGGGGGAGGTAAGGAGCTTCCTGCAGGCCTATTACCGGCACGTCGCCGTGGACGACCTGGCTCCGGCCGGGCCCGAGCGGCTGGCCGCCGTGGCGGTCGAGCAGGCCCGGTTCGCCGCGTACCGCCCGCAGGGACGGGCCCTGGTCCGGGTCCGCCGCGGCGAGGCAGCCGCCTGCGAGCCAGCCCGGGACGTCATCGACATCGTCACCGACGACATGCCGTTCCTGGTGGACTCGGTGACGATGGAACTCGCCCGGCATGAGGCGACCACGCACCTGATCGTGCACCCGCAGCTTCGGGTCCGCCGGGATGTCACCGGATCGTTGCGGCAGGTGCTCGGGCTGGTCGACGCGGACCGGTCGGCCCACGACGAGATCGCAGAGTCGTGGACGCACATCGAGATCGCCCGGCTGCCCGACGGGGCAGCGGCCGGCCTGCAGCGGGACCTGGAGCGGGTGCTCGGCGACGTGCGGGTGGCCGTCGAGGACTGGCCCCGGATGCAGGCCAAGGCGGTGCAGCTAGCCGAGCAGCTCGCCATGTTCCCGGTGAGCCGGGGATCGGCCGCGGCGGGCTTCGCGGGCGAGGGCACGGCCGAGGGAGACGAGTCCCGGGCCGAGGCCGAGGCGCTGCTGCGCTGGCTGGCCGACGGCCACTTCACGTTCCTCGGCTACCGCGAGTACGACCTGGAGGACGGGCCGGACGGGATGGCGCTCCGCGCCGTGGCCGGCACCGGCCTGGGCATCCTGCGGCACGACCGGCAGGGCTCGACCGCGTTCGCGGCGCTGCCCCCCGAGGTGCGGGCCCGGGCCCGGGAGCCGCACCTGCTGATCCTGACCAAGGCGAACTCCCGCTCGACCGTGCACCGGCCGAGTTACCTCGACTACATTGCGGTCAAGCGCCTGGACGGCGCGGGTCAGGTCGCTGGCGAGTACCGGTTCCTCGGCCTGTACACCCACGACGCCTACACCGAGAGCATCACCCGGATTCCGGTGCTGCGGCGCAAGCTCACCAACGTGCTGGCGAGGACCGGCATCGCCGCCGACAGCCACGACGGCAAGGATCTCGCCGAGTTCCTGGAGAGCTACCCGCGCGAGGAGCTGTTCCAGACCCCGGTCGCGCAGCTGATCCCCGTGGCCGAGGGCGTGCTCCGGCTGCGCGAGCGCCTGCAAACCCGGCTGTTCCTGCGCCGGGACATCTACGGCCGGTACATGTCCTGCCTGGTGTACCTGCCCCGGGACCGGTACACCACCAAGGTGCGGCTGCGCACCCAGGAGATCCTGCGCGAGGCGCTGCACGGCCGGGCCCAGGTGGACTACAGCGTAATGGTCGGCGAGTCACCGGTGGCCCGGCTGCACATCGTGGTGCGGGCCGAGCGGGGTCACCTGCTGCCCGACGTGGACGCCGCCGGGCTGGAGGCGAAGGTGGCGGCCGCCGTCCGCTCCTGGGACGACGACCTGACCGAGGAGGCCGTCCGTCAGCTCGGCGAGGAGCGCGCGGCCGCGCTGCTCGCGATGTGCAGCGGCGAGCAGATCCCGCAGACCTACAAGGCCGACGTGCCCGCGAGCGCCGCTACCGACGACCTGGCGCGGATCTTGCAGCTGCGCGAGTCGGGCGAGACCGTCGCGTTCGACCTGTGGGAATCCGAGGGCTACGTCGGCGGGGTGCCGATCGGGGAGACCCGCGCGACGGACGAGCCCGGGAGGGCCGGCGGGTCCGCCCGGCGGCACCCGCGGGTATGGCGGCTGACGATCTACCGCACCGCCTCCCCGATCACGCTGACCGACGTGCTGCCGCGGCTGCAGCACATGGGCCTCGAGGTGGTCGACGAGCATCCCTACGAGTTCGGCGCCGCGCCGCGGTTCTGGATCTACGACTTCGGCCTCCGCAAGAGCGCGACCGGCCGGGACATGGCCTCGCGCGTGCCGTCGTCCGTCGCGTCGGTCAAGGAACTGCTCCAGGGCGCCCTGTCCGCGCTGTGGCGCGGTGACGTCGAGGATGACGGGTTCAACGCCTTGGTCCTCGACGGGCATCTGACCTGGCGGCAGGTGGTGGTGCTGCGCGCCTACGCCAAGTACCTGCGGCAGGCGGGCAGCACGTTCAGCCAGAGCTACATCGAGCGGGTGCTGCGCGCGAACATCACCGTCACGCGGCTCCTGGTGCGGCTGTTCGAGTCCAGGTTCGACCCGGACCGGCACACGGGGGAGGCGGAGCGCAGCGAGGCCATCGTCGAGGAGATCAGGGGCGAGCTCGACGAGGTCGCCAGCCTCGACCATGACCGTATCCTGCGCGCCTACTGGCGCCTGATCCTGGCCACGGTGCGGACCAACTACTTCGCCGAGCGCGGCCCGATGGACCACGATCCCATGGGCCACGGCCTTGTGGGACACGACCCCGCGGACCACGGCCTCAGGGATCACGGGACCGACGAGCACGGGCCGCAGGCGAGTCCCCCCTACTTCGTGGTCAAGCTCGACGCGGCCGAGGTCCCCGACCTGCCGGCCCCGCGGCCCAAGTTCGAGCTGTTCGTCTACTCGCCCCGGTTCGAGGCGGTGCATCTCCGGTTCGGCTCCGTAGCCAGGGGCGGGCTGCGCTGGTCGGACCGGACCGAGGACTTCCGCACCGAGATCCTCGGCCTGGCCAAGGCGCAGGAGGTGAAGAACTCGGTGATCGTTCCCTCCGGCGCGAAGGGGGGCTTCGTCTGCAAGCAGCTTCCCGACGCGGCCGGCCGCGACGCCTACCAGGCCGAGGTGCTCGCCTGCTACCGGAGCTTCATCAGCGCGATGCTGGACGTGACCGACAACATCGAGGCCGACCGCGTGGTCCCGCCCGCCCGGGTGGTCCGCCGGGACGGTGACGACGCCTACCTCGTGGTCGCCGCGGACAAGGGCACGGCGACGTTCTCCGACACCGCCAACGAGATCGCGCAGCGGCGCGGGTTCTGGCTCGGGGACGCGTTCGCCTCCGGCGGTTCTGAAGGCTACGACCACAAGAAGATGGGCATTACCGCGCGGGGCGCCTGGGAGTCGGTCCGGTTCCACTTCCAGACCATGGGGATCGACGTCGACCAGGCCGACTTCACGGTGGCCGGGATCGGCGACATGTCCGGTGACGTTTTCGGCAACGGGATGCTGCTGTCCCGGCACATCGTCCTGCTGGCGGCGTTCGACCACCGGCACGTGTTCCTGGACCCCGAGCCCGACCCGGAGGCGAGCTTCGCCGAGCGGCAGCGGCTGTTCGCGCTGCCGCGGTCCTCGTGGGAGGACTACGACCGGTCGCTGATCTCGGAGGGTGGCGGTGTATGGCCGAGGTCGGCCAAGTCGGTGCCGGTCTCGCCGCAGGCCCGGGCGGTCCTCGGCCTGGACACGGGGGTGGCCTCGCTGTCACCGGACGAGCTGATCTCGGCGGTGCTGCGGGCGCCGGTGGACCTGCTCTGGAACGGCGGGATCGGAACCTACGTGAAGGCGAGCACGCAGGCGAACGCCGACGTGGGCGACAGGTCCAACGACGCGGTCCGGGTCGATGCGTCCGAGCTGCGGGTCCGGGTGGTCGGCGAGGGCGGGAACCTGGGCCTGACCCAGGAGGCCAGGGTCGAGTACGCGCTGGGCGGCGGGCTGGTGGACACCGACTTCATCGACAACTCGGCCGGCGTCGACACCTCCGACCACGAGGTCAACATCAAGATCCTGCTGGACGGGGTGGTCCGCGACGGCGAACTGGCGCCCGATGACCGCAACCGGCTGCTGCACGAGATGACCGGCGAGGTCGCCAGCCTGGTGCTGGTCCACAACTACCAGCAGAACCGGGCCCTGGCCGCGGCCCGGGCCCAGGCCACGCAGATGCTGCACGTGTACGCCCGGTACATCCGCAAGCTGGAGCGCGACAAGCAGATCCGGCGGCGGCTCGACGTTCTGCCCGGGGAGAAGGAGATCGCTGAGCGCCGGTCCGCCGGCACCGGGCTGACCGGGCCCGAATTCTCCGTTCTGCTCGCGCAGACGAAGATCGCGGCCTCCGAGGAGATCCTGTTTTCCGGCCTGCCCGACGACCCGTACCTGCGCCGGGCGCTGACCGACTACTTCCCGGTCCCGCTGCGGGAACGCTACGCCGACCGGATGCAGTCCCACCGCCTGCACCGGGAGATCATCACCACCGCGGTGGTCAACGACATGGTGGACCGGTCCGGGATCACGTTCGCGTTCCGGTTGAACGAGGAGACCGGCGCCTCGGTCCCGGACATCGCCGCGTCCTGGAGCGTGGCGCGTGAGGTCTTCGACATGGCCGGATTCTGGTCACAGGTGGAGGCGCTGGACGGCCAGGTGGGTACCTCGGTCCAGATCCTGCTCCTGCTCGAGGGCCGCAAGCTGACCGAGCGCGCGGCGCGGTGGCTGCTGCACAGCCGCCGTCCGCCGTTCGACATCCAGTCGACGATCGATTTCCTGGCCGACGGCGTGCTGACCGTCGGCCACGGCCTGCCCAAGCTGCTCACCGGCACCGACCTGACCGGGTTCGACGAGCGCCGGGACTCGTTCACCTCCCGGGGCGTGCCGACGGAACTCGCCGAGCGGGTCGCGGCCATGGTCCCGGCGTACTCGGCGTTCGACATCGTGGACATCGCCGCGCGCATCCGCCGCCCGGTGGATGAGACCGCCGAGGTGTACTTCGACCTGGCCGACCGGCTGCAGATCACCCGGTTGCGCGACCGGATCACCGCGCTGCCCCGTGACGACCGCTGGAACACGATGGCGCGGGCCGCCCTGCGCGACGACCT
Organism: uncultured Actinomycetota bacterium; assembly: GCA_963842355.1. Lineage (GTDB taxonomy): Bacteria > Actinomycetota > Actinomycetes > Streptosporangiales > Streptosporangiaceae > JASHPR01. Next base: position 612,561 of record CAWJGC010000004.1, read on the forward strand.
GTACAGCGCGCACGCGGCGCTGGCCAGGGACGTGCTCGAGGTGACCGGGCCGGGCAGCCCGGACCAGCGGCTGGCCGCCTGGGTGCTGCGGAACGACTCGGCGGTGCGGCGCGCGGCGCAGACGCTCACCGAGATCTGGGAGACCGACCGGTTCACCGTGGCCACACTGTCGGTCGCGGTGCGCGCGGTCCGCACCCTGGTCGCCGCCAGCGCCCTGCCGCACTAGCGGCCGCACGCCCCACCCTGTCCGGGGCCGGCCCGCACGCGGCGGTCTCCATGACGACCCTGGAAGGTGGAGCGAAACGGGCGCGCCCATGATCAATACGCCGATTTGATCATGGATCCGGCGCCCGGTTCCCTGACCCAGGCGCCGGTCAGGGGACGAGGCGGCTGGCCGGGGGCTGGCGCGAGACCGGGACAGCCAGCCACCGTCAAACCATTTGCCCCTGTTTCGTGGTCTTCGTCCCGGCCGCAGGCCCGCCGCCCCGGCATCCCGGCCGCCCGCCCCGCATCGCCGCCCCGGCATCCCGGCCCCGTGAATGCGGCTTTGCTGTACACCCGTGTACAGCAGACTCACATTCATCGTCGGCTTCGCCGGCTACGGGACCGGGTTACCTGACCGGCAGGACCCAAAACGCAGGAAATGCCGGAATTCAGGGCATGGACATCGCCCCGGGCAGGCTCCGGGCAGGCTCCGCGCAGGCTCCGCGCAGGCTCCGCGCAGGCGCCGGGCAGGCTCCGCGCAGGCTCCGCGCAGGCGCCGGGCAGGCGCCGGGCAGGCTCCGCGCAGGCGCCGGGCAGGCTCCGCGCAGGCTCCGCGCAGGCGCCGGGCAGGCTCCGCGCAGGCGCCGCCGCGCCCCGATTCGCAGCCCGCTTAGAGCCGGCCGGTCTGGAGCAGCGCGGCGAAGTCGGCGGGATCGATGTTGCCGCCCGACAGAACGACCGCCGCCCTCCGCCCGCTCGTCCGTACCGCGCCGGTCAGCAGGGCGGCCAGCGGTACCGCGCCGCTCGGCTCCACGACCACCTTGAGCCGGGAGAAGCAGAACCACATGGCCTCGATGATCGCGGCCTCGTCCACGGTGACGACGTCGGTGAGCAGCCGCTGGTTGATCGGGAACGTCAGCTCACCCGGCGCGGAGGCCCGGAGCCCGTCGGCGATCGTGTCCGGCGCCTCTATGCTGACCCGCCGGCCGGCCCGCAGCGACCGGCAGGTGTCGTCGGCGCCGGCCGGCTCCACGCCGATGACCTCGACTCCGGGAATCACCGCCGTGACCGCGGTCGCGACGCCCGCGGCCAGGCCGCCGCCGCCCACCGGCACCAGCACCAGGTCGAGTTCGCCCGCCTGCTCGGCCAGTTCGAGGCCCAGCGTCCCCTGGCCGGCCATCACGTCGTAGTCGTCGAACGGGGCGATCACGGTCAGCGACCGCTCCTCGGCCAGGACGGCGGCCACCACCTCCCGGCGCTCGCGGGCCGGGTCGTAGCGGCGGATCTCGGCGCCGTAGCCCTCGATCGCGGCCAGCTTGGCCGGGGAGCCCGTTTCCGGGACCACCACGACCGCGTGGATGCCCAGCACCGCGGCGGCCAGTGCCACGGCCGCGCCGTGGTTGCCGGACGAGTACGCGACCACCCCCCGGGCCCGTTCGTCGGCGTCCAGCAGGGAAAGCCGGTTGTACGCGCCGCGGAACTTGAACGCCCCGCCGCGCTGGAAGGGTTCGGCCTTGAGGCAGACGCTCCCCCCGCACCGGTTATCCAGGGTGGTCGAGGTCAGCAGGGGGGTACGGTGCGCGATGCCGGCCACCCGGGCCGCGGCCGCGCGGACCCGATCGATGCTGAGGCCGGTCGCGTGTTCGCTGTCAGTAGAAATCTGCGGTCCTTTCCGTGGCCATGAACGGGAACGTTGGTTACCAAACCCACACGATAGGTCAACCAGGCCCGCGGGCCCCGCGGCCGGTGCCGGAATCGCAGGTGCAGCCGGGTCCGGCCGGGTCCGGCGTCCCGTCACGCCCGGCCGGCCAAACGGCGGGCCGCGGCCGCCCGCGGCGACCGGGCCCGCGCCGCCCGCGGCGACCGGGCCCGCGCCGCCCGCGGCGACCGGGCCCGCGCCGCCCGCCGGGCCCAGCCCGCAGGAGGCACGGGGCCACAAGGGGACATGCCCGTCTGACGTAGGCTTTCCGGCATGGCTACGGACCCTGCGGGCGAAATCTCGGAACTGTCATCGAAACTCGACAGTGTGGAAGCTGTCCTCGGCCCGGACGCCATGCGGAAAGAAGCCGACGGGCTGCGCGAGCGCGCGGGCGAGCCTGGCCTCTGGGAGGACCAGGAGCAGGCGCAGGCCGTCACCCGCAGGCTGTCCTACCTCGACGGCGAGCTGGCCCGGCTGGAGAGCCTGAACCGCCGGCTCGACGACACCAAGACGATGTTCGAGCTGGCGGACAGCTACAGCGACGACGGGGCCCGGGAGGAGGCGACCCGGGATCTGGCCACGTTGCGCAGGGAGATCGACCAGCTGGAGATCAGGACCCTGCTGTCCGGCGAGTATGACGCGCGCGAGGCGCTGATCACGATCAACGCGCAGGCGGGCGGGGCCGACGCGGCCGACTGGGCGGAAGGCCTGCGGCGGATCTACCTGCGCTGGGCCGAGCGGCACGGCTACCCCACCGAGGTCTACGACACCTCGTACGCGGAAGAGGCGGGCATCAAGTCGACCACGTTCGCGGTGAAGACCCCGTACGCCTACGGCACGCTGCGCGGCGAGCACGGCACGCACCGGATGGTCCGCATCTCCAAGTACGACAACCAGGGCCGCAGGCAGACCTCGTTCGTCGGCGTGGACGTGATCCCGGTGGTGCAGCAGGCCGACCACATCGAGATCCCCGAGGACGAGATCCGGGTCGACGTGTTCCGGTCCAGCGGGCCGGGCGGCCAGGGGGTCAACACCACCGACTCCGCGGTCCGGATCACCCACCTGCCGACCGGGATCGTGGTCTCCTGCCAGAACGAGCGCAGCCAGATCCAGAACCGGGCCAGTGCCATGGCGGTGCTCCAGGCCAAGCTGCTCGAGCGCAAGCGGGAGGAGCAGCAGGCGAAACTGGCCGAGCTGCGCGGGGATCACGCCGGGAGCTGGGGCACCCAGATCCGCAGCTACGTGCTGCACCCCTACCAGCAGGTCAAGGACCTGCGGACCGGCTACGAGACCGGCAACACGGCCGCGGTGATGGACGGCGAGATCGACGAGTTCATCGAGGCCGAAATCCGCTGGCTCCGGACCCAGGGCCTGTAACCGACCAAAGGGCCGGAACGGGCGGCCGTGGCCGGTGCCGCCGCCGCCAGTGCCGTGTCCGCCCCGGCTCTAGGGCACGAGGTGCAGGGCCAGCATCAGCAGCAGCGCGATCAGCACCACGGCCAGCAGCGGCAGGGTCATGCCGGGCCCGGCGTGGTGGTGGTGCATCCGGGCCCGCGCCGCGGCACAAACCGGGCACCGGCCTTCCGCCACCGGCCCGGCGCACTGGGCGCAGATCAGGTGCTCGCAGCTCATCTATGATCCCTCCGGGCCGGCGCCTACCCAGTCACTTCGACGATGTTGGGCGTTCCAGGCCAGTTTCCCCCCTAGACTGTCCCGTGGCCAAACTGGGGCGCGATTTGCGCCATGGCAGGCAGTCCGCAACTCGTCGAGCGCGTGTGATGGGCCAGTGATCCACTTCGATAATGTCACTAAGACGTACCCCAATCAGGGCCGTCCCGCCCTGGAGAACGTCACACTCGACGTTGAGAAGGGCGAGTTCGTGTTCCTGGTCGGGCCGTCGGGGTCTGGCAAGTCGACGTTCCTGCGGCTCGTGCTGAAGGAGGAGCGGCCGACCGACGGTCGGATCCACGTGGCGGGCAAGGACCTGGCCCGGCTCACCAACTGGAAGGTGCCGCACCTGCGCCGCCGGATCGGCTGCGTGTTCCAGGACTTCCGCCTGCTGCCCACCAAGAACGTGTACCAGAACATCGCCTTCGCCCTCGAGGTGATCGGGAAGCCGCGGCGCTTCATCCGCAAGGTGGTGCCGGAGGTGATCGATCTGGTCGGCCTCGAGGGCAAGCGTGATCGCATGCCCGATGAGCTGTCCGGCGGCGAGCAGCAGCGGGTGGCGATGGCGCGGGCGTTCGTCAACCGGCCGATGATCCTGCTCGCGGACGAGCCCACAGGAAACATCGACCCGGCGACCTCGATCGGAATCATGAAAGTTCTCGACCGCATCAACCGGACCGGCACTACGGTCGTCATGGCCACGCACGATGCTGCGATCGTGGACTCCATGCGCAAGCGCGTCATCGAGCTTGAGTACGGCAAGGTGGTGCGGGATCAGTCGCGCGGGGTCTACGGTCAGGCCTACTGACCGGCCGCTGGCGGTGCCAGCCCCAGGCCCAGTGGGGACGACGCCCCCCCTTCAATATCGAGATTCGGAGCAAGCTCCGCGAGATTCGACTACCGAGGGATAGCGACATGCGAGCGCAGTTCGTCCTCCATGAGGTATGGATCGGCCTCAGGCGGAACCTGACCATGACGATGGCCCTGGTCGTGGTGGTCGCGATCAGCCTGTCCCTGCTGGGCACCGGGCTGCTGTTCGTCAAGCAGGTCAACAACACCAGGACCTACTGGCAGGGCCGGGTCCAGCTCTCGGTGTACCTGTGCACCAGGGCCAGTTCCAGCGCGCAGTGCGCCAAGAACGGCCCGGCCACCCCGGCGGAGTTGACCCAGATCCGCCAGCAGCTCACCGGCATGCCGCAGGTCTCCACCGTCACCTACGAGTCGCAGGCCACGGCGTACCAGCAGTTCAAGGCGGAGTTCCCGGCGATGGTGAACTCGGTCTCCCCGAGCGAGATCCCCGACTCCTTCGAGGTGAAGCTCAAGAACACGCAGACGGACGCCGCGATCGTGGCCGAGACCGTCGACGGCGCCCCGGGCGTCGACCAGATCGTGGACAACTCGGCCATCCTGGACAAGTTCTACAACCTGCTCAACGGAGCCAGGAACGCGGTGGTGGTCATCGCGATCATCCTGATCATCGCGGCCATTCTGCTGGTCGCGAACACCATCCGGCTGTCGGCGTTCAACCGCCGCCGGGAAACCAGCATCATGCGCCTGGTGGGCGCGTCCAACTTCTACGTCCAGCTGCCCTTCCTGGTCGAAGGCGTGATCGCCGGCCTGTTCGGCTGGCTGGTCGCGGCCGGCCTGCTCATCGCGGTGAAATCGCTGTGGCTTGATACGCTGCAGCAGTATTTCCCGTTCAACGTGCAGCTGACGAGCACCGACCTCATCGAGGTCATTATCCTGGCGATGATCCTCGGCGTGCTGCTGACCGGCGCCACGTCGTTCCTCACGCTGCGGCGTTACCTGCGCGTGTGATGCCCAGGGAAGGAATGTGACTTCCGAGCAGGGCAAGAAGGTCATCGCCAGGAACCGGCGCGCCAGGCACGAATATCACATCGAGGACGTGTTCGAGGCGGGTCTGGTGCTCACCGGGACCGAGGTGAAGTCGCTGCGCGCGGGCCGGGCCTCGCTCGCCGACGGGTTCGGCCAGATCAGCAACCACGAGGTGTGGCTGCACAACGTGCACATACCCGAGTACGAGCAGGGCACCTGGACCAACCACGAGCCGCGCCGGACCCGTAAGCTGCTTATGCACCGCAGGGAGATCGACAAGCTGGCCGCGGCGACGGCCGAGCGAGGCTTGACTCTGGTCCCGCTTTCGCTGTACTTCAAAGACGGGAAGGCCAAGGTCGAGTTGGCTCTGGCCCGCGGCAAGCGGACCTACGACAAGCGTCATGACCTGGCGCGAAGGGATGCTGCCCGGGAGGTCGAACGTGCCCTGCGGCGGCGAAGGTAGCGGAGTGCCGGGCCATGGCCCGCACGCATAGCCGGGGTGCGCACGCCGGCCAGCCGGCTTCACGGCTGACCGGGCGGGGCACGTCGGCTTGGTCGATCAGGGGGACCCGGGCCAGGGGGGCCCGGGAGGCTAACACACGAGTCGGGGACAGACGGGTGGGTGGGGTTCGCTCGCGTTCGACGCGGGCCCGGGTGGTGGCGGCATCCTGCGCGACCGCCGTGCTGCTGCTCGGCCTGGCCCTGGGCTGGGCCTCACCCGAGCCATCGGCCGAGCCGACGGTGCAGGCCTTCCTGCTCGACTGGGAGAACGGCTGGTACGGGCCGGCGGCCACCCAGACGACCGGCGCCCCCGCCGAGGTGGCCGCGGCGCTGCACGGGGCCTACCAGCAGCTGGGCGCGGCCGCCCTCTCGCTCAGCATGGGACCGATCTCGCAGCGGGGCGACACGGCCACGGCGAGCTTCAGCGCGTCCGTCGACCTCGGCCGCGGCGGCCTGCCCTGGACCTACCAGGGCCGCTTCCCGCTGCGCCGGGTCGGCAGCGTCTGGAAGGTGGTGTGGAGCCCGTCCGTCATCGTGCCCGGGCTGCGGCCCGGGCTTCGCCTGGCCGTGCTGACCACCATGCCGCCGCGGGCGCTACTGCTCGACGCGGAGGGCAGGCCGCTCTCGCCGCCCACGCTGGTCTACACGGTCGGGGTCTATCCCGGTCAGCTCAAGAACCCGGCGCGGACCGTGGACGGCCTGGCCGCAGTGACCGGCCTGTCCGCGAGCCAGGTGCTGAGCTGGGTCAACCAGGCGCCCGCCGGTAACTTCCTCGAGCTGGTCCGGCTCAGCCGGGCGACCTACCACCGGCTGAGCGGCAGGCTCTCCCGGGTACCGGGCCTGAAAATCGAGCCGCAGCGGATCCGGCTCCTCAACAGCATCGCCGGGTCGGTCTCCGGCTCGGTCGGTACCGAGGCGGCCGGCCTGCTGCAGCAGGAGGGGATTCCGTACCGGCCGGGCGCGACCGTGGGGCTGTCCGGGCTGCAGGCGACGTTCCAGCGCATGCTCGTCGGGTCGCCGACGACGGAAGTGGTCGAGGAGAGCCCGGCCGGCCAGGTGGTTTCCGTGCTGCAGCGCTGGACCGGGCACGACGGGACGGACGTGACCACCACGATCAACGGGCGGGTGCAGGCCGCGGCCGACCGCGCGCTGAGTTCGCTGCACGCCTCGGCGGCGATCGTCGCCGTCTCGACCGTCACCGGGCGCATCCTGGCCGTGGCCCAGCACAAGGCGGGCGGCATGCCCGCCGTTCAGGCCCTGAACGGCCGGTACCAGCCCGGCGCGGCCTTCACGCTGGTCTCGACCGAGGCGCTGCTCAGCGCGGGCGTCAGCCTGACCACGCCGATCCCCTGCCCCGCGTCGAACGACCTGGGCGGCGAGAGCTTCGCGAACTATCCGCCGGAGCCGGACCTCGGGCCCCGGCCCCCGTTCCGCACCGACTTCGCGCACGCCTGCGGCACCGCGTTCGCAGGCCTGTCGCTCCGGCTCGACCCCAAGGACCTGCAGGAGGCCGCCGAAGGGTTCGGCCTGGGCAAGCCCTGGGAGCTGCCGCTGAAGTCCTTCACCGGGTCCATGCGCCTGCCCGCGGGCCAGGCCGAGCTGGCCGCGGATGCCGTCGGTACCGGAAGCGTGCAGGTCAGCCCGCTGGACATGGCCATCGCCGCCGAGGTGGTCGAGTCGGGGACCTGGCGTCCGCCCTCGCTCGTGACCAGCCCGCCCGATCCGGGGCTGACCCCGACGGTTCCGTTCGGGACCCAGGTCGTCGACGCCCTGCGGACGCTGATGCGGGGCACGGTGACCACCGGCGCGGGCCGGGCGGCCAACGTCGCCGGAGCGGCGGTCTACGGCCAGGTGGGGACCGCTCCGCTGGGTTCGGGCGGCCGGGGCCTGCGGGCCGACTGGTTCGTGGGATTCCAGGGGACCGTGGCCTTCGCCGTGCTGGAGCTGACCAGGTCGACCGGCGGCTCGGCGGCGGTCGTGGCCGGCCAGTTCCTGAACCAGGTGCGAGCCGGATCGTGACCACATCGTGGCCTGCATTTTGGTAACGGGGAGCAACCATCCGAGTACGTGTCGGCGTCTTTCCTAGTGACTGGGGTGCCGCTTGGGGGGTTGCGGCCCAGTCAGCGTGATGAGAACCGGACCTCATCTCGGGGGAGGTCCGGGCGTATATGACCGGCCCCGACCCTGCCGGTCGACCCCCGTGGGCGCGATTTTCGGCCACCGCCAGCGCCCACGGGGGTTTCTCATCACCCGCGTGGATGCCCGATGGGACCCGCCGCTGGCGGAAGCCCGTCGGGCATTCTGCCGTGCTGGCCCGGATGAACCGCCCCGCTGGGGTGGTCCGCGCTGCGTCGTGCTCTGGGCCGGTTTGGGCATATTTCGACGGCACCCGTTGTTCACCTCGCTGGTGCCGATCAGGTACGGTGGCCATACAACTGAACAAGACGTGACCCTGGGGGTGATTGGTTTCGACTTCGGTAGTTGATCCAGGGGAAGCGGGCCGAGGGTTGCGGTTGTGACCTCGTAAATCCTGTGACCGCACAGTTACAAGTGCCAACTCAACGCGCACTCGCCTCGCCCTCGCGGCCTAACCGCGAGTTAGAGGCTGTCAGCCCGGGAGCGCCTCCGGCCCGGTGCCTGGCATCAGCTAGGAGGATCCACCGTCTGGCCCGGCCGCGGGACTAGACGGGACACCTAACAGCGGCTGAGCCCGGTCGGCGGCAGGCTTGCATGACCGCCGGGGCTGAGAAAGCCGACGCAGGCTGCGCCCGGAGAAGCCCTGGTGAGGTACTGAAGGACGCGGGTTCGATTCCCGCCACCTCCACGAATTCTCAGGGGAGACCGTGAGCACTGTCGGAGGGTGTCGCTGTTTCCCTGATATACGTCCATGATCTCGTGCGCCCAGGTTCCGGGGCCCGATTTCATGATCTAGGACTGATAACCGTGTATTGGGCTCGTCGTGGAATAACCCGCTGCTTTGCCTCCCGGCGGTCAGCCTCGTAGTAAGCGGTTGCGAATCGGGGCGCGGCGGAGCCCGCCCGGCGCCCGGGCCGGGCGGTGCCTGCCCATGACCCATGCCCTGAATTCCGGCATTTCGTGCGTTATTGGGTCTTGCCGCTCAGTAAGCCGGTTCCGTTCCCGGTGAAGCCGGCGATGAATGTGAGTCTGCTGTACACGGGTGTACACCAAAGCCGCATTCACGCGGCCGGGATGGCGGGGCGACGGCCGGGGATGCCGGGGCTGCGGACCTGCGAATGGGACGAAGGCCATGAAACAGGGGCAAATGGTTTGGACGGTGGCTGGCGGTCCGGCCTGGTGCCAGCCCTGGCCAGCCGCGGCGTCCCCGGACCGGCGCCGGGTCAGGGAACCGGGCGGGGAGCAGATCGTCTGCGCCCTGAGTGGTCCGGGGCAGCCGGACCACAAGGTCGTCGGCGAGCCGCCACAACTGATTGTCCCAGCCACGAGCACCAAACGTCAGCGGCAAGTCGGCCAGGTCGGGGTGCTGTTCGCGGGCCGGCCCTTGGTCAGGCCGATAGGGGTGGGGCAAGCGCGCCCGACATCACGGTGAGAGCGGGTGGCCTGTATGGGCCCACCAGGGAGGTCATCGGCCACGTCTCCGACCGCGAGTTCGCCGCGGCGTCGATCCGCAGCCCGACGCCCCGTTCCGTCTGTGTTCTGCCAGATACCGATCAGCAGCGATAAACGACGCAAACCAACGAGCGGTAAACCCAGGTCAGACGGCATAACGGCACGTCGGGCAAAACCACCGTCGCAAGTTCGAGCTCTACTCTGACGCAAACTTTTGACGTGGAATTAATTGGCCCGTTGACCAGCTGCCGATTGGGATCGACCGCGAAGGTTGCTACAGACGGGCGGCTGCTGTACAAAGTCGAGGAGGGGCTGGCAGGAAGGGACGTGCTGGCCATGAAGATGAGCTCTGGACAGGTACACAAGGCCGCTGGGCAGCTACATGCGATCGTCGTGCAGGTACATGCGCCCGTGGGGCGGGTGGGGTGGTTCAGTTACGGCGGTGTGGCCAGGGTGGTGCTGGCTGTGGTGCTGGTGGCCGTGGCGGCGGGGGTGGCCGGGGCGGGGCTCCGGCTCCGGGTCCCGGTGCGGCTGCCCAGGCCCGGCCGGACCGCCAGGACGGTCATGCTCGCGACCTGGGGGCTGGCGATCGTGGCGTTCCTGGTTTGCTTCAGCATTTATGTGCACCAGCTGATACAGCAGCACCTGATCCACTCCAGGCCACTGCAACCGATCTTCCCGATTACCGCCGCGTGCATGATCGCCCTCTTCTTCGGCATCCTGTATATGGGCCGCTCACTGAGCCAGGAGGCCCGGCTGGGCGGCGCCTTTATCGGTGCGATAGCCGCGCCGATGATCTTCGAGTTCCCCTTCGACCTCATCGTCATGACCCGGACCTACCCCGCCGTTGCTCCCGATCCGGCGTTGTACCGGGTGCTGTTCTTCGCGCCGTTGTTCCTCGTCGAATTCGCCACGCTGGCGCTCCTGTCGCTGTCTCCGCTGGTGCGGCTGTCCCGGGCGGCCTTCCTGGCCTTCGCGCTGATGCTGCTGATCTTCGCGGTCTGGGCGCTCTTCGGATTGGGCTACCCCTCCGCGCCGCTCCCCTTCGCGTTTAACGCAGGGTCGAAAGTCGTGGCCTTCGTCGTCGCGCTCAGCCTGTTCCTCCCCCAGCGAGGCCAGGCCAGCACGCCGGAGCCGGCGCTGGCGGCTGCGGACAATTCCCCGGCACCCAAGGCGCGGTAACCCGTTCGGGCATCGCGTCGCGCAACGACCTGCTCCTGACGACTGTCCGCCTGGGCGGCATGGCAGGCAGGTGACCCGGGCCACGGTCCACCGCTGGTCCTGATCCCACCCCCAGGCGGCCGGGCCGCCCTCCAGCGTGGCGGCCAACCGCGCCAGCAGCCTGGCGTTCAGCCGACATACCGCCCCGCCAGGCCCCTTCGACGCCAGCGCGGCCTCGCCGCCCGCATGCCAGCGCCGCCGCCACTGGTAGGCCGACTTGGTGCTTATCCGCAGGTCATGCGCCACCTGCACCGGGCTGCACCGGGCCCTGCCCGCTACCTCGGCGAGACCGCTGCCTCTGCCGTGGCTATTCACGCAGACGTAGCTATTCATCACCAAGCGTCAGGCCTCACGATCGAGGCGCGGCCGCCATAGGGGCGTCCAGGTCCCGGCTCATTACCCATTGCGCGTGGACGCCGTCCCGGCCCCTGACGCGATCGGCCAGGGCGAAGTCGACTGCGGGCGTCTGTACCCAGAGCTGGGGGATGTCCTGCCACTGTGTCTCCCGGAGCGCAAAGCCGGCGAAGAGCGGGGCGACCTCGTCGCGGCGCGCGGGCGGGACGAACTGGAGCAGGAGACGTCCCTGGTAGCCGCACCGCTCGTAGAAGCCCGCCGCCCCGTCGACGCTCCCGAGCGTGAGCTCCCGCACGCCCAGGCTGCCTGTTCACCGGCGAGAGCGCGATACGCCGCGCCGAGATCGCGTTGGAGCTGACCGGGACGTGCCGTTCAGCCAGGTCAGGCGGGGTCGCTAGCGGCTGGCCGGCGTTGCGGTTCAGTCGGAGGCCGGCAGTGGCTTGGCCGTCTTCAACGCCAGTTCGCGCTCGCCGTAGACCAGTGGCCCGGTGCCGGCCTTGGTGCACAGCACCTCGATGCCAGCGTCGTCGTCGGTGTACCGCTTGCCGAGCTCGATCATCGGGCCGTCGGCCAGCTGAGCGGCGCCCGGGCCCGGGCCGACGGCGACCATCTCGACGCCAGCGCACAGCAGCGGGGCGCTGTCGTCCGATCCGCTGATCACGATGACCTCGCACGGCGAATTCTGCGCGCGGAGCCGGCTGACCGACCTTCAAGCCCACGTGTCTTCCTTCCACCGACTTCTCGCCATCGACCTGCACCGAGCTGACGAGCGGGACCCACGATAGCCCCGGCCGCCTGCCCGGGCGGTGGCGGTACGGGGTCGGGCGCGGGTCAACTCCCGCCGACCTGAAGCGCCGTCAGCAGCACCAGGAGGATCGTGGTCAGGGCGAAGGCGCCGTGGGCGATGACCACCGGCAGCGGAAAGTGGCGTTCGGGCGGGACGGGGACCTGGCTCAGCTCACCGCCGCTACCGCCGCGGGCGCCGACCGGCACCGGGGTCGCCGACGGGACGTCGTGCTTGCGGTACACCACGACCCAGCGCGCCGCCATCGTGATGCCGAGGAGGGCGACGACGCCCAGGGTCACGGCGGCGGCCCAGGCGAACCTGGACGCGTCGCTGAACAAGTAGGCCGCCCACAGGGCCAGGCCGCCGACGGCCAGCAGGACGTGCGCGCTGATCACCGGCACGGGCAGGCGCGTAGCCGCCGCCGACTGGAACTCGTCGTCGTACTCGATGAGCCAGATGGCCAGCAGGTACAGGCCGGCACTGGCCGTGGCAAGCCACGAGATCAGCGCAACAAGCGCCATCGGCACATCCCATCCACAGCAGGAAGCGGCCGCCGGTACCGGCCTGCCCGCGATCCGCGGCAGCGCCGGACGGCATGCTGGATCCATACTGGGGAGGGGCCCAGGATCCACCCATGTTCACGGATGGACCCCCCGCGCGGTTCAACCGATGACCGAGCGGCTCCGCGCAAAGCGGCCAAACCTGCTCCGGGCTCACCAGGCGTGCTCTGCCAACGGAAGGATGTCGATGACGACGGGGGAGCTCGCCGGGCGGCTGCGGGCCGCGCTCGGGCCGGCCGTGGACGCCACGCCGCGGCGCCGGGCCGAGTACTCCTCCGACGCCTCCAACTACCGGGTGGTCCCCGAGGCGGTCGTGTTCCCGCGGTCCGTCGACGACGTCCTCGGCGCCGCGGCCGTCTGCCGCGACCTGGGCGCGCCGCTGACCGTCCGGGGCGGGGGCACGTCGATCGCCGGCAATGCCGTCGGCCCCGGGGCCGTGCTCGACCTGGGCCGTCACCTCAACCAGGTGGTCGGCATCGACCCCGGCGCGGGCACCGCCACCGTCCAGCCGGGGGTGGTCCTGGATGACCTGCAGCGCGCGGCGCGCCGCCACGGGCTGCGCTTCGGCCCCGATCCCTCGTCGCACTCCCGGTGCACCGTGGGCGGGATGATCGGCAACAACGCCTGCGGTGCGCACGCGATCGCGTACGGGACCACGGCGGCCAACGTCGTGGCCCTGGACCTGCTCGACGGTGCGGGCCGGCGCCTGCGCGCCGGCGCTGGCACCGACGTCGTGCCCGGGCTCGACGCGTTCGTCGCCGGGCGGCTGGCGCTGCTGCGCGGCGAGTTCGGACGGTTCCGGCGCCAGGTGTCCGGATACTCCCTGGAGCACCTGCTGCCGGAGCGGGGCGGCCACCTGGCCCGGGCCCTGACCGGGACCGAGGGCACCTGCGGCATCATCCTCGGCGCGACCGTGGCGCTGGTGCCGCGGCCGGCCGCGACGGCCCTGTGCGTGCTCGGCTACCCGGACATGCCGGCCGCCGCCGACGACGCCGCCGGCCTGGCGGGCCACGGCCCGCTGGCCCTGGAGGGCTTCGACGCCCGCCTGGTCGACGTGGTCCGAGCGCACCGCGCGAACGCCGCGGTGCCGCAGCTACCGCGGGGGAACGCCTGGCTGTTCGCGGAGGTCGGCGGCTCCCATGAGGCCGAGGCCCTGGCCGCGGCCCGCTCGCTGGCCGGGGCCTGCGCCGCGGTCGAGACGCTCGTCGTGCCGGCCGGGCCAGCGGCGGCGACGCTGTGGCGCATCCGCGAGGACGGCGCCGGGCTCGGCAGCCGGACCGCCGCGGGCGCCCCGGCGTGGCCGGCCTGGGAGGACGCCGCCGTCCCTCCCGAACGGCTTGGCCCGTACCTGAGGGAGTTCACCGCCCTGCTCGACCGCTACCGCCTCGACGGCCTGCTCTACGGTCACTTCGGCGACGGCTGCGTGCACGTGCGGATCGACCTCCCGCTGGAGGATCACCCCGAACGGCTCCGCCCGTTCCTGAACGACGCCGCCCACCTGGTCGCCGGGTACGGGGGCTCGCTGTCCGGTGAGCACGGCGACGGCCGGGCCCGGGGCGAGCTGCTGCCGATCATGTACTCGGCGGCGGCGATCGATGCGTTCGCCGCGTTCAAGGCCTTGTTTGATCCACGCGGGCTGCTCAACCCGGGCGTCATCGTCGATCCGCGGCCGGTCGACGCCGACCTGCGCCGGCCAGCCGCCCGCCCGCTGCCCGCGGCGGGCGGCTTCGCGCTCGCCGCCGACGGCGGGGACCTGGGGCGGGCGGTGCACCGGTGTGTCGGGATCGGCAAGTGCCGGGCGGACAACGGGCCCGCAGGCGGGTTCATGTGCCCCTCGTTTCTGGCCACTCGCGACGAGAAAGACTCCACCCGCGGCCGGGCCCGGGTGCTCCAGGAACTGGCGAACGGCTCGCTGGTCACCGGCGGCTGGCGCGCGCCTGAGGTCCACGAGGCCCTGGACCTGTGCCTGTCGTGCAAGGCGTGCTCGCGTGACTGCCCGGTCTCGGTGGACATGGCGACCTTCAAGTCCGAGGTGCTGCACCAGGCCTACCGGGGAAGGCTGCGCCCGCGCAGCCACTACGCGCTGGGCTGGCTCCCGCGCTGGGTCCGGCTGGCCGGCGCCGCGCCCGGACTCGCCAACGCCGTGCTCCGCCGCGGGCCGGCGGCCGGGGTCGCGCGGCGGCTCGGCGGGATCGATCCCCGGCGGCCGCTCCCGGCCCTGGCCCGGCGTCCGGGCACGCCCGCGCGCCTGCGCCGCCAGATCGCGGCCCGTACGGCCGGCCAGTCCAGGCCCGGGTCCGGGGAGCAGGTGGTGCTGTGGGCCGACACCTTTACCCGGGCGTTCTCGCCCCAGGTGTCCGGGTCGGCGGCTGCGGTGCTCCACGAGGCGGGCTTCCAGGTGATCGTGCCGGACCGCTCCCTATGCTGCGGCCTGACCTGGATCTCCACCGGCCAGCTCGAGCGAGCGCGGGCCCGGCTCCGGGCCACGGTCGCCGTCCTGGCCGGATACGCCGAGGCGGGCGCGACGATCGTCGGGCTCGAGCCGCCCTGCGTCGCGGTGCTCCGCGGCGACCTCACCGAACTCCTGGACGGCGACCCCCGGGCCCGGGCCGTGGCCGCGGCCACCAGGACCCTGGCCGAGACGCTGACCGAAGCGGGCCCGGGCCGGGGGAAGCGGGACCTGTCCTGGCTGGCCGGGCGGCTCGCGGGCCGCACGGTCATCGCCCAGCCGCACTGCCATCAGCACGCGGTCATGGGTTACGACGCCGACCTGGCCGTCATGACCGCGGCGGGCGCCAGCACGCAGACCCTCGCGGGCTGCTGCGGCCTCGCGGGCAACTTCGGCATGGAGCGCGGACACTACGAGGTCTCGGTCGCCGTCGCCGAGCAGGCGCTGCTTCCGGCGCTGCGGGCCGCGCCGGAAGGGGCGGTGCTCCTGGCTGACGGGTTCTCCTGCCGGACCCAGGCCGGTCAGCTCGCCGGCTGGCCCGCGGTCCACCTCGCGGAGCTGCTCGATGCCAGCGGGCGCGGCTCGGCCTAGCCGGCCGGGGACGTCACGGTCGGCGGCGCGGGCAGCGGCCGGCACCACCGGCTGCAGCCGCCATACGAGCACCCCGGCGACCTGGAACGCGGGCGGGCCGGCGAGGCCGGCCAGGACATGTTCGAGGGCCGAGCCCCGGCCGGTGACCGCGACGATGGCCGCGGGCCGCCAGTACGCCAGATCGGCGCGGAGCTGCACCGTGACGGAGCTACCCGACGACGATCCCCCGGCCCAGAGCCCGTCGAGGTAACGGGCGGCGAGCGTGGTCGGGCCGGGACTGAAGCTGGCCTGCCCGGTTTTGCCGGGCCCGACGAAGTAACCGCCGATCAGTGAGCGGGGCTGGCCCGTCTCCGCCTGCCAGCGCATCGCCTGGGTGCAGCGCAGTATCGGGATGGGGACGACAAGCACGCGAGCGTCGGGGCTCAGCCGCAACCGGCCGAAGGCCGCCTGCCAGCCGGCCGGCACCGGCGTGACCCCGGCGGCCTGGAGAGGCATCGGAATGAGGGGCAAGATCGCCAGTAGCACGACAGCGGCGAGGGCGTTTCTGCGCCAGCCCGGGGCTGGCCGCGCCGCCGAGCGGGCCCGGTCGAGCGAGAAGGCCAGCACGGCGGCGCCCGCGCCGTCCGCGAGGACGGCAAACCGGTCCGGCATCACCTGGGCCAGACCGGGCAGGCCCTGCAGCCAGTGCCAGGGCAGGAGATATCCCGGATAGCGGAACTTAAAGATCATCAGGGCGCCGCCGAGGGAGCACAGCTCCAGCATCCAGAAGGTCACGGCGACCGCGCGGACCTTCGGATCCCGCCAGAAGCGGATCGTGGCGGCCAACAGCACGGCAAGCAGCGGCCCGCCGAGGTAGCCAAGGTACTCCGACGGCCCGCCCGGCTGGAAGCTGCCGGCCAGGGCCGCGCTCGCCGGGGTGTGCAGAAGCACCTGGCCGGACGGGACCACGAACGAGGCGAGATCTCCCGAGAACGAACCGAGCAGGACGCTGTGCTCGCGTAGCGGGCCATAGATCTGCACCCACAGGGCATGCCCGCAGATCAGCGCCACGACCGCGGCCGCCGTGGCCAGGCCTCCCGCGGCGGCGCGAACTCGACGCAGGGCCTCCCGCGGCCGCTGCGCCGCGAGCGCCAGCAGCAGCACCAGGCCCGCCACGGCCGTGTCGACCAGTAGCTCTTCTCCGATGAACACCTGCGCGGCCACCAGCAGGCCCAGCCAGGCCCCGGTACGCACGACGCCACCGCGGCCGGTGACGATCCGCAGCAGCGCGTCGATGATCAGCGGCGGCAGCACCGCGAACTCCAGGTGGTAATGGCCGAAACCGGAATTCAGCAGGGCGGGGGAGAAGCCGTACACGGCACCGCCGAGGCCCGCCCCCGTGATGCTGGCCCCCCACCGGCGCAAGACCAGGAACAGGCTGGCCGCGGAGCCGGCGTAGCCAAGGGTCAGAGCCACGGTGAGACTGGCCTGCGGCCCGGCCAGCAGCGTCAGCGGAGCCAGCAGCACGCCCGGGAGCAGGAAGGACGTGTTCCACATCAGGCTGATGCCCTGCGGGGCGTTCAGAGCGGTCGTGACCAGCGCCGGGAGCCTGCCGTGGCTGACCGCCGTCGCGGCGTAGCGCATGAACCAGGCGTACAGATCGACGTCGCGCAGGTCGCCGACCTGCACGCGTCCTGCGGGGTCGGCCCACAGCCGGACGGTCAGTGCCACCGAGCCCAGCAGATAACAGGACAGCACGAGCCAGCGTGCCCTGGTCTCGGCGCAGGAGGGCCGATGACCGACAGCCGAGGACGCCTCGACCGACGGCGGGACGAGGCTCACCGCCACCTCCGCTGGTGGGGCATCAGCAGCCGTCACCGCACTTCAGAATCTCCTGACCGGCCGCTGGGCGTAACCGTATAACCCGGTTATTTGGTGAAAGATTGCCACGACCTTGACCTCGCGGTGACGAGCCCGATCAACGGCCGCCAAACCCCGGAACCGGTCAGCCCGAGACGGTGACGCCGGATACTTGAGGCGAAAGGTGCACATGGCCGGGGGCCGGACGGGGAGGGTGGCTTGCCCTGATGGACGTCATAGAGATCTTGACCGCGCTGAACGCCCCCGAGGGCAAGGCCGATCCCTATCCGCACTACGCGACCCTGCACGAGCTGGGCGAGGCCGCCAGCCTGGGGCCCGGGGGAGTGCTCGTGTACGGGTACGACGCGCTCAGCACCGTGCTCCGCGACCCCGCGTTCCGGCACCCCGGCGTCGCCGGCTTCGACGCGAGCCTGCCCGGGTGGCGGGAACACCCGTCCCTGGTCCAGGGCCAGGAATGGATCCTGTACACGAACGCGCCGGAGCACACCAGGATCAGGAACCTGATGGCGAGGGTGTTCACCGCGCGCCGGGTGGCCGGGCTGGAGCCCGCCATCGCGCGGATGACCGACCGGCTGCTCGACGGCCTGGCCGACCGGGGCGCCGACGGCGGCGCGGTGGAGTTCATGCACGACTTCGCGTTCCTGCTGCCGGTCACGGTGATCTGCGAGCTCATCGGCATCCCGGAGGCCGACCGCGAGGGCTTCCGGCCGATCGCGCGGGCCCTGGCCACCACGTTCGAGTTCGCCTCCCTGGACGACCTGGCGGACGCCGACGCGGCCGCGCTGAAGCTGAACGGGTACTTCACCGACCTGATCGCCGCGCGGCGGCCGGAACCACGCGATGACCTGCTCAGCGATCTGGTCGCGATCCTCGACGCGGGCGACGGCCGGCTGAGCGACAGCGAACTGCTCGGCAACCTGACCCTGCTGCTGATCGCCGGATTCGAGACGACCACCAACCTGCTCGGCAACGGGCTGCGGATCATCCTGCAGGACCCGCAGGTCCGCGCGGCCGTCGGCGACGGGTCGGTCCCGGTCGCGGCCTTCGTCGAGGAAGTGCTGCGCTACGACTCGCCGGTCCAGATCGCGCCCAGCCGGCTCGGCGCCGGCGTCGAGGTGGGCGGCGTGCCCACCACCCCGGACGACTTCATCGTGCCGCTGATCGGCGCCGGGAACCGGGACCCGCGCCGGTTCGCCCGCCCGGACAGGTTCGACCCGATGCGCTCCGAGGGCGGGCCGCTCAGCTTCGGCGGCGGCGCGCACTTCTGCCTCGGCGCCGCCCTGGCCCGGCTGGAGGCCGCGGTAGCGTTCCCGCGGATCCTGGCCCGCTTCCCGGCGCTGGCCGAGGCCGGCGAGCCGCGCCGCAGGCAGACCCTGGTGCTGCGCGGCTTCGACAGCCTCCCGGTCACCGTCGCCTAACGATTTTTGATGGCGGCGGTTACCAGGGGCGCGGGACATCCGGCCGGCCACGCCGCCGGGGCGGCGTCCCGGACGGGACATCCGGTCGGCCACGCCGCCGGGGCGGCGTCCCGGCCGGGCGCCCGCGCGCCCCACCGCCCCTTCATGCCCTTTCACCCTTTTCATCCGCTTTCGTGGCCAGTGGCGCTCCGTCCAGGCCGGGATGAATGTGAGTCTGGTGCACTCCCGTGTACACCATCTCCGCATTCATCGCCGGCTTCGCCGGCTGCGGTGGCTGGCTAGAGCCGCCAGGCCAGTATCCGTCGGACCTGGAAGGCGGGCGGGCCCAGCAGGGCGGTCAGGAACTGGCCCAGCCGCGAGTTCTTCCTGGTGACCGCCACGACCGCGGCCGGCCGCCAGTAGGCCAGGGCCGACCGGACCAGCCCGTCGTGGCGGTAGGGTGCTCGTCCTGACCAGAGCCGGTTCAGGTACTCGGCGGCGTACTGGGTGGGGCCGATGCTGAACACGGCCTCCCCGTTCGGGCTGGGCTCGATGATGTAGCCGCCGATCAGCGATGCGGGCTCGCCCGTGTCGGCCTGCCAGCGCATGACCGCGGTGTCCGATATCAGCGGGACGGGGACGACGAGCACCCGGGCGTCCGGGGCGAGCCGCAGCCGGGCGAAGGCCGCCTGCCACCCCGCGGGGACGGCGCGGACCGGTGCGGCGTGGTACGGCAGCGGAATCAGCGGCAGGACCGCGAGCACCGCGACCGCGGCGGGCAGGCCTCGCCGCCAGGGCCGGGCCTGCGGTGCCGCCGACCGCGCCCGGTCCAGCGAGAACGCGAGCACGGCTCCGGCCGCGCCCGCGCCGAGGATGCAGAACCGGTCCGGCAGTACCTGGGCTACGACCGGCAGGCCCTGCAGCCAGTGGTAGGGCAGGAACGCCCCGGGCAGGCGGAAGCCGCCGACCGGCAGGGGGGCGCCGCCGAGGTTGCACAGTTCCAGCACCGCGCAGGCCACGGCCGCGGCGCGGACCCGCAGATCCCGCCAGAATCCGGCCGCGGCCACCACGAGGACGACGATCAGCGGCCAGCCCAGGTAGGCCAGGACTTCGGAGATCCCGTGGTTGTAGTGCGTGATGACAGCCTCACTGGCCGCCGTGTGGAAGAGCAGGTTGCTGGACGGGTCCACGAAAAGGGCGAGGTTACCCGGCCACGGGCGTTCCAGGACGTTGTGCTCGTGCAGCGGGCCGCGGAACTGCACCCACAGGGGGTACCAGGTGATCAGCAGCGCGACCGCGGCCCCGGTCCCCAGGCCGAGCGCGGCGCCGCGTATCCGGCCGGCCACGGCGCGCGGGTGACTCAGCGCGACCGTCACCACGAGCGCGAGACTGGCCATGGCCGTGTCGACCAGCGCCTCTTCCCCGATGAACAGCTGCGCGGCCGCCAGCACGCCCAGCCAGGCCCCGGCGCGCACGACGCCGCTGCGGGGGGACCCGGGGAGTCGACCCTCGAGGTCGGCCGGGCCGCGGCCGGTGACGATCCGCAGCAGCGCGTCGATGATCAGCGGCGGCAGCACCGCGAGGGCCAGGTTAAAGTGCCCGGTGCCGGAGTTCAGCAGGGCCGGGGAGAACCCGTACACCGCGCCGCCCAGGGCGGCCGGCCAGACGCTGGCCCCCCACCGGCGCAGCACCCAGAACAGGCTGGCCGCCGAGCCGGCGATGCTCAGCGTCAGCACGATCGTGAGGCTGACCTGCGGGCCGGCCAGCAGGGTCACCGGGCTGAGGACGATCCCGGGCAGGAGGAACGAGGTGTTCCACATCACGTTGACGCCGCGCGGCGCGTTCAGGGCGGTCGTGACCAGCGCCGGGAGCCTGCCGTGACTGATCGCCGCGGCCGAGTAATGCATGAACCAGGCGAACATCGTGACGTCCTGGGTGTCGCCCGCCGGCATGCGGTCCGCCGGGTCGGCCCACAGGCGCGCGGTCACGACCAGCGCGCCCAGCAGGTAGCAGCCCACGATCAGCCAGAAGGTGCCGCGCCCGCCACGGGAAAGCGGGCGCTGGGCCACCGCAGGAGGCTCGACCGTGGTGGGGACGATACTTACCACCACCTCCGTTTGCGGTGAATTGCGCGGAATCTTCAGCCACAGTACGTCCGATGTTCCCGATCTGCTGGCCTAACGGACCTGGTGCTGACGGTTCCGATACTCACGGATTACCCTGCTGGCCGGGCAGGCGGCAGCTCATGGCCCCGACCCCGAGGGCGTTCAGCACCAGGACGCCGAGGATGACCTGGGCCGCGCGGGCCGGGCCGAGCCCGCCGGGCGCGGCGAGCGCCAGGTACAGGCTGCCGAGCGTGGCCACGCCGACCGCGAGCGAGCTCTGCTGGGTGGTGGCGAGCACGCCGCTGCCCGCGCCGGCCTGCCGGGGCGGGACCTCGGAGAGCACGACCCCGAACAGCGGGCTCATGATCAGGCCCTGGCCGGTGCCGAGCACGAGCATCCCGGGCGCCATCGCGAGCAGGCCGGGATGCGGCCAGGACCCGGCCAGCCCGGCGATAACGGCGGCGAGCCCGGCGGCCTGGATCAGCGCCCCCGCGGTCAGCACCCGCCGCCCGAACCGGGCCATCAGCCGGGCCGTCGACAGGGACGCGCCCAGGAACCCGGCGGCCATCGGCACGAGGATGGCCCCCGCCGCGAGAGCCGAGAGCCCGGTACCGTCCTGCAAGGTCAGCGCGACGACGAACATGAACCCGCTGAACCCGGCGAAGAACGGCACGGCGAGCAGCAGGCCCCGGCGCATGCTCCGGATCCGGAGCAGCGAGGCCGGGACGAGCGGCACGCCGCCGCGGTCTTCCAGCGCGCGCTCGGCCCGGGCGAAGGCCACGGCCGCGCAGGGCGCGACGGCCAGCAGCCCGAGCGTCCAGGCGGGCCAGCCGAGGGACCGGCCCTCGGTCAGCGGGATGAGCAGCGCGAGGATCGCCACGGCGAGCAGCAGCGTGCCGCGGCGGTCGACCGGGGCGGGATCGTCCGAGCGGGTGTCCGGCAGGTACCGGACGGCCATGACCAGGCCGGCGATCCCGACCGGGACGTTGACCAGGAAGATGGGCCGCCAGCCCAGCCCGGCGACGTCGGCCGACACCAGCAGGCCGCCGAGAAGCTGGCCCGCCACGGCGGCGATCCCGCCGGTCGCCGCGTAGCTGCCCAGCGCCCGGGCCCGGTCCGGACCGGACCGGGTGGCCTGGATCGTGGACAGCACCTGGGGCAGCATCATGGCCGCGGCCGCGCCCTGCAGCGCCCGCGCGGCGACCAGCGCCCCGATGTCCGGGGCCAGGCCGCAGGCCAGCGACGTCACGGTGAACGCGGCCATCCCGAGCAGGAACAGCCGCTTGCGGCCGACCGCGTCGCCGAGGCGCCCGCCCACGACCAGCAGCAGGGCGTAGGCGATCGCGTACCCCGCCACCACCAGTTGCAGCATCCCGGCCGGGGCCAGCAGGTCGCGGTCGATGGTCGGCAGCGCCACGTTCACGATGAAGAAGTCGGTCATCGGCAGGAACGTGCCGACCAGGACGGTCAGCAGCCCGAGCGTGGTCAGGGCGGCGGGCCGGGGTTCCCCGGCGCCCGGGCGCCTGCCCGCGGGCCAGGCCGCCCGGCGGCCGGGCCCGGCCACGGGGCCGGAGACGCTGCCGCCGGCCGGGTCCCCGGCGACGCGGGCATCGGTGATCTCATGGGCTCGAAGAGTCATGAGACCAGGCTGCGCCGGTTCCTAGCCTGGTACCAGAAGCCTGGTTATCCTGGTATCCACAGACACCTGGCAACAGGCCGGGCGACGAGGCACGATGGGGGTGTGGTGACCACGCAGACTCGGGCCGCCGGGGTTTCCGCCCGGCAGGGCGATGCGCTGCGCCGCCGGGAGCTGGGGGCGTTCCTGCGCGACCGGCGCGAGCGGATCGCGCCGCAGCAGGTGGGCCTCACCCCCGTCGGCCGCCGCCGGACCCCCGGGCTGCGCCGGGAGGAGCTCGCCCAGCTCGCCGGCGTGGGGGTGACCTGGTACACGTGGGTGGAGCAGGGCCGGGACATCAACGTCTCGCCGCACGTGCTCGAGGCGGTGTGCCGGACCCTCAAGCTCGACCCGCACGAGCGTTCGCACGTGATGACGCTGGCCGGGTTCTCCGATCACGGGCTCGCCGCCGAGTGCCAGGCCGTCTCCGCCCCGGTCCAGGCGATGCTGCACGGCCTGGTCCCGATCCCGGCCGCGGTGCTGAACGCGCGCTTCGACGTGCTGGCCTGCAACGCGGTGTACGGCCCCCTGTTCGGTGGCCTGGACGCGCTGCCGCTCGAGGACCGCAACCTGCTGTGGCTGATCTTCACGCATCCGGCCTGGCGCCGCGCCATGGTCGAGTGGGAGCAGACCACCCGCAGGCTCGTGGCCCAGTACCGGCTGGCCATGGCCGACCACGTCGGCGAGCCCGCCTGGAGGATGCTCGTCGCCCGGCTGAGCGATGCCTCGCCGGACTTCGTCCGGGTCTGGGAGGAGCACGAGGTGCTCGGCCCGGAGAACCAGACCAAGCTGGTCCTGAACGAGAAGGTGGGCCTGCTCCGGCTGGACACCACGCACTACTGGCTCGGCCCGCGCCCCGGGGCCAGGCTTATCGTCTACACCCCGGCCGACCACGACTCCCGCGACCGGCTGGAGAAGCTGGCGGCCGGCCTGTGACCGCAAGGAGTCCCTGGCATGCCCGACGCCGCCCCGCCGTCCGCCGCTGCCCAGTCCGCCGCCGGTTTTTCCGCCGCTGACCTGCTCGCGAGCATGCCGTACGCGGCGGCCCTGGGAATTACCTTGAACGAGATGGCGCCGGGACTCGTCCGCGGCCGCCTGGACTGGTCACCGGAGCGCTGCACGGCGGGCGGGGTGATGCACGGAGGGGCGCTCATGTCGCTGGCCGACACGGTCGGGGCGGTCTGCGCCCTGCTCAACCTGCCGCCGGGCGCGGGCACCGCCACCGTGGACTCCACGACGAACTTCTTCCGCGCGGTCCGGGACGGAACGCTGCACGCGGCCGCCCGCCCGCTGCACGTCGGCCGGTCGTTCATCGTGGTGCGCACCGACCTGACCGACGACGCCGGCCGCCGGCCGGGCAGACCACGCAGACCCAGGCCGTGCTGTCTGGCTCGCCTCCGGGGCGCCGTTGAGGCACCGCCTTCCCTCGTCGCTCGTCGCAAGCTCCTCGCTCCTCAGTCCAGGCGGCGCCGCGCCCCTCCGGCTCGCTGTACTGATGCCCCGGCCGGGCGGCTGACCCGCGCCGGTCAGGGCGGCGTCTGCGTCGTGGTCCAGCGCGCGAACGCCTCGACCCGGTCCTTCGGCCAGGCGCCGTCGCAGGGCATGGACCCGTCGCGGAGGCGTTCCAGGATGTCCGCGGCGTGCGCCTTGACGTCCTCATACGACCACAGGTCGAACACGAAGCTCATCGACTGCCGGTCGCGCTCGCGGAACAGCGGCTTGATGTGGGCGGCGAAGCTGACCGGCTGGCCGGGCCCGGGGAGGGTCACCGGGGCCTGGTCCGCGCCGTCGCCGCCGGCGGCGGGTTCCGCGGCCTTGACGCTCGGCGGGCCGGCCGGGCCCCAGTCCCACCGCGGCACCGGTGCCCCGGCCGCCGGGCCCACCCGGGCATCCCATTCCGCGAAGGAGACGAACGCCGCCCGGAACTCCGGGTCGGCCGGCAGGCCGGCCTCCTGCGCGGCCAGCCCGAGCAGGGCGGCCCACCGGCCCCGCTGTTCCTCGTTCAAGCCCTTGGGCAGGAATCGGGCCAGCAGGTCCGGGTACCCCTGGGGGGACGACCCCCCGGAACCACCCGACGGCGGCCCGCCGAACACCTCGCCCAGCCAGGCCGCCAGGCCCGGCGCAAGGCTGGGCGGCATCTCGGCGAACAGCGGGGCCAGGACGGGATCGCCGGGCACGTACTTCCCGTAGAACAGGCGGGCCATCCGGGTGAGCGCGGGCCGCCCGCCGGCCCACTCGAACAGCGTCGGCTCGTGCTGCGGGTCGGGGTCGCGGAAGCCGACGTACCAGTGCATGCCGCTGCAGAACGGCTTGTTCTGCGAGTGCCCGCACCGGCAGATCGCGTAGTGCTCGCGGGAGGCGCCCTCGTTCCTGGGCACGTCCGCCCCGGCGGCGTCGGAGAGGGCGACCTCACCGGTGACGCGGTACGGGCCGTCCTGGCTCACCTCGATGGCGGGCTCGCGGGTGCCGCCCCAGTCCGTCTGGCCGCGCGCGGCCTGGCCGTCGACGGCGAAGCTCAGCCCCCCGGACGGGCAGTTCCGCACGGCCGAGATGATGTCGTCCATCCGGGCGCCGCTCGGCGCCACGAACGGCTCCTGCCCGGCCCGGAACACCGTCGCCAGCCGGTCGGTGCACAGGCCCGAGTGCTGGCAGGTGCCCCGGTTGTCCAGGACCGTCAGCGCCGCGCCGGGGTAGCTGTCGAGCCGGTCGGGCACCCGCTCGGGGTCCTTCACGTCGGTGAAACCGTTGCTGGCGTGGCTGCCGTCGCAGAACGGTTTGGTCGCGGAGCCGCCGCAGCGGCACAGGGCCACCTGGGGCGGGGCCGGGATCTCTACACCGAGATGGTCGCGCAGCCGCCTTACGTTCGTGACCAGGTACGGCCCGTTCCTGGCGGCCTGGATGCCGGCCTTCAGGCCGTCCTGGAGTTGCCAGAGCTCGGCCCGGCGGCCGGCCTGCTCCCGGGCCGGGGCCAGCTCGCAGGCCAGGCCCTGCAGGGCCGCCGTGGCCTCGGCCAGCTCGAGCGCGGGCAGGCCGGCCTGCCCGGCGCGAACCCGCAGCCTGGTCGCGGCCTTCGCCGCCTCCCACACCAGGTCGCTCGGGGACTGGCCGGAGCCCGGGACGGCCGCCCGGCTGGTGGCGTCCGCGAGGTCGGCCAGCCCGGCGGTCAGGTCGCGGTCGCGCTCCCCGGCGGCGGCCCGGGCCTTACCGACCAGGTCGCTGGCGCGCGCGAGCCGCGCGCCGAGAGCTCCCGGGTCGAGCCCGGCAGGCATGGCGTGAGAGCGGCCCGCGGGCAGGTAAGCACCCAGGGACTGGGCGATCTCCCCTAGCGCCGACGTGACCGGTTCCAGCCGGGCGGCCACGGCCGGGTCGCAATCGCCGCCGACCGATCCGCAGAACGAGGCCGCGGTGGCCAGCCGTTCGGTCAGCAGCGTCCAGGCCGCCTCGCGGTGCGGCAGCAGGTAGTCGGCCTCGTAGAACAACTCGAAGCTCGGGCCCGCGGTTTTCCCTTCGTAACCAGGACCGGCCGGGAGCGTGGTGATCACGTTCGCGAGCGGCTCGAGCACCCCGACCATCATCCGGATGGTCGCGTCGGCCAGGGCCTTCAGCTGCGCGTCGGTCTCCTCGGTGTGCGCGAAGTAGCGCTCGAAGATCTGCAGCAGGATCTCCTGGCCCACGTTGAACAGGTCGGCGACCCGGGCCGTCACCGGATCGGTGATCAGCGGGACCTCGACGTCCCGTTGCGGCGGGCGGACGTTGGCCGCGATCACCGGCCGGACGGGGTTGAATTCCGGGTTCGCCTCGCACATCTGCTGATACTCGTCGAGGATGTTCACGAACTGCCCGAAATGGGCGTTCCGCCAGTTTCCGCGCGGGCCCTCGCCCTGCTCCAGGATCGTGTCGATCGCCCGCTGGGCCGAGGCCAGGTCGGTGACCGTGACCAGTTCCGGCCAGTGGAAGTGCCCCGGCGCGGCCTGGGCCCGCGGCGGGCCGACGAACAGCCACTCCTGCCCGTACTTCTCGGCCAGGTGCGTGAAGCCGGCCTCGATCGACCGGTACAGGTGCCCCACCGTGGCGAAGTCCTGCGACCGCGGAACGATGTCGCCCTCGCTCATCAGCGGCTCGGCCCGGCCGGCCGCGGCCAGCCCGGCCGCGTCGTCGAGATCCATGCCCTCGGGGCGTTCCAGGAACATGAAGTGGCGCAGCGCCTCCTCGCCGAACGGCAGCAGCGCCAGCTGGACCCCGGCCGGGTAGTGGGCGGCGGGCTGCGGCAGGTTCGGCCGGACCAGGTGCGGCGGGCCGCCGATCGCCGTCAGCAGGTTCTGGACCAGCGCCAGGTGCAGCATCTCCTGGGCGGCCACGTGCAGGACCTGCTTGCGCCAGCGGTTCGCGGCGGCCAGTTCGTCCTCGGTCAGTCCCTCGTCGGCGGACTGCTTCAGCGAGAACGCCGCGAACAAGTACTGGCACATGATCCCGTGCTCGAGTTCGGCCGCCTCGCAGAGCATGTAGATCAGCGCTTCCCGGTGCTCGATCACGAACGGGGCCTCGGGCGCCGCCGTGCCACCGCGCGTGGCGATCAGCTGGGCGAGGCGTCCGCGGCCGCCGGAGGGCTCGCGGTCCGCCGTCTGTTCGGCATTCGTCATGACTGGAGTCCTTCGTCGTGTCTGGCCCGCTCCCGGGGCCGTCCGTGACCTGTCTTCGCCGCCTGCCTGCCCGCTGCGGTTCGCGCGCCCCCGTGTACCGGGTCACCCAGGCGTCCCGCATCGGCGAATTACAGTATTACAGGCAAGTCAACCGCGGCGAGCAACCTCGCCCGGGCCCTCACCGGCGCCCCAAGGAACACGGATCCCGCCCCACCCCGGTTCACGCTCCCGCCCCCGCTCCGCTCCCGCTCCGGCTCGGCTCACGTCCGGCTCGGCTCACGTCCGGCTCGGGATCCCCTAAACCGCATCGATGGACCATTGATGCTGCTCTTTCCGCACCGATGGTCCATCGATGCGGTTCCCGGGCTGGGACGGGGGTCCCCATGTTCTTGGTCAAGCCCATCGTGGTCGGCTGTCCGCAGCCGGCGCCGGCCCGCCGCGAAAGGTGGTCTTTAGTGGTTGTGGGGACAGCCACTAAAGACCATCTTTCGCCGGCGGGGAGGGCGGCTTCGGCGCCGGGCTGGCTGCGGGCCGCGGTGCGGGGAAGGGCGGTGCGGGCCGCGGGGCGGGGAAGGGCGGGCGGGCCGCGGGGCGGGGAAGGGCGGTGCGGGCCGCGGGGCGGGGAAGGACGGTGCGGGCCGCGGGGCGGGGAAGGGCGGGGCGGGGTGCCGATATGGCCGTGTCGGTCGCGCCTGGACACCGTACCGGGCCCCATCTACCCTTGACTGTATGATCAGTCAGGCTTCGTATCCCGCCGCCCCCCTCGATCCGGCCGGTCTCGCGCGGTCGCTGCGACCGTTCGGCGACTCCACGATGCTCCCCAGGGCCGCCTATGTGGATCCGGCGGTTTTCGCCTGGGAGCAGAAGCACTTCTTCGGCTCGGGCTGGAACTGCGTCGGGTTCAGCTCGCAGCTGGCCCAGCCCGGCGATCAGCGGGCCGAGTCCGTCGGCGTGGGCAGCGTCCTGCTCACCCGCGACGACGACGGCGTGCTGCACGCCTTCGCCAACACCTGCCGCCACCGCGGCCATGAGCTACTGCCGTGCGGTAGCGCGGCCCAGGGCAACGCGATCATCTGCCCCTACCACTCCTGGACGTACTCGCTGTCCGGCGGTCTCCGCTTCGCCCAGGGCTTCAAGGGCCGTCGCGGTTTCGACGAGTCAGCCTGGGGCCTGACCGAACTGCCGGTGACCGACTGGCACGGCCTGATCTTCGTGGACGGCTCCGGCCAGGCCGCACCGGTCGAGGACGCGCTGCGGGCGCTCGACGACGTGGTCACGCCGTACGAGCCGGAGCGGCTCGTCATCGCCGGGCGGCATATTTACGACGCCGCCGCGAACTGGAAGATCCTCACCGAGAACTATCACGAGTGCTACCACTGCCCGGTCATCCATCCGGAGCTGTGCAAGGTCAGCCCGCCCAAGAGCGGCGAGAACTATCCCGCGCAGGCCGCCTGGGTCGGCGGCTGGATGGACCTGCGGGACGGCATGGACACCATGTCCCTGGACGGCGCCAGCCTCGGGGTCCCGCTGCGCGGACTGGAGGGCCAGGGCCTGCGCACGGTGATCTACGTGAACATCTTCCCGAACGTGCTGCTGAGCCTGCACCCCGACTACGTGATGACGCACCGCCTGGTACCGCTCGCCGCGGACCGGACGATGATCGAGTGCACCTGGGCCTTCGCCCCCGAGGCGCTGGACACGGCCGGCTTCGACCCCGACTACGCGGTCAAGTTCTGGGACATCACCAACCAGCAGGACTGGCACGCCTGCGCGTCGGTGCAGCGCGGGCTCACCTCGGAGCACGCGCAGCCCGGCCCGCTGTCGGGTCAGGAGGACGCGGTGTACCAGTTCGTGACCATGGTCGGCCGCGGCTATCTCGGCCAGTCGGCCTGGAGCCCCGCAGCGAAAGTGCCTGCCGTGGGCTGACCGCAAGCTCCGCTGCGCGGGCCGCCGCTCGCGGGCCGCCGCTCGCGGGACGGCTGGCGGTCGGGCCGGGCCCGCCGCGGAAGAGATCGGCGGATGGTGCTGTTGACGGCGATGCGTGTCAGCCTCTGGCGCGAGCCCTCTCGACAGCGAAGGAACCAGCCACGTGACCGTGTACGACTTCCCCGTGAACACCCTGTCCGGCCAGCCCGGATCGCTCGCCGACCTGGCGGGCCAGACGCTGCTCGTGGTCAACGTCGCCTCCAAGTGCGGCCTGACGCCGCAGTACGAGGGGCTGGAGCGGCTGCACGAGCGCTTCGCCGGCCGCGGGTTCTCGGTGGTCGGCTTCCCCTGCAACCAGTTCGGCGGCCAGGAGCCCGGCACGGCCGAGGAGATCGGCGAGTTCTGCTCGGTCAGCTACGGCGTGACGTTCCCGATGTTCGAGAAGATCGAGGTCAACGGGCCGGGCCGGCATCCCGTTTACGCCGAGCTGACCGCGGTGCCCGACGCCGAGGGCGAGGCCGGGGACATTCAGTGGAACTTCGAGAAGTTCCTGGTCGGCCCGGACGGGACGGTCTTGCGGCGGTTCCGGCCGCGCACCGACCCCGAGGACTCCGAACTCGTCGCCGCGATCGAGGCCAGCCTGCCCGGGTAGGCCCGGGGACGGCCGGCGGGCGGCGTCTCCTCGTGGCGCGTCACGGCTTGCGGGCGACGCCGCCGTACACCGACACGGCGGCGTCGGTGGGCGGGCTGGCCTCGTCGGCATCGCTCTGGCCGGCATCGACGGGGTCCGGGCGCCAGCGCGGCAGCGACACCAAGCCGGGGTCGACCAGATCCAGGCCGGCAAAGAAACGCTCGATGTCGGGCCGCGAGCGGACCTGCATGGTCACGCCGCTGCGCCGGTACACCGCGGCGACCCCTTCCCAGGCGGCCGGGTCGAAGTCGCCGGTGAGGTGGGACAGCGCCAGGTAGCTGCCGGACGGCAGGCCGGCGACCAGCCGGGCGACCAGGTCAAGGGGGTCATCGGCGTCGGGGATGAAGTGCAGGACGGCGATCAGCATCAGCGCGACCGGCAGGCTCATGTCCAGCGTGTCCCGCAGGTCTATGGAGCCCAGTACCCGCTGCACGTCGCGGAGGTCAGCGTCGATGTAGGAGGTCTTGCCCTCGGGCCCGGAGGTGAGCAGGGCCCGGGCGTGGGCGAGGACGATGGGGTCGTTGTCGACGTAGACGATGCGCGCCCGCGGGTTGGCCTCCTGCGCGATCTCGTGCACGTTGGGCGAGGTGGGGATGCCGGTGCCGATGTCCAGGAACTGGCTGATGCCTGCCTCGCGGGCCAGGTAGCGCACCGCGCGGCGCAGGAAGGCGCGGTTTTCCCGCGGCGGGACCAGCGAGTTGGGGTTGGCCTTCATGCCCTCCCGGGCCGCCGCCCGGTCGGCGGCGAAGTTGTCCTTGCCGCCGAGCAGGTAGTCATAGACCCGCGCCGGGTGAGGCCGGTCGGTATGCAGGTCAACCGACGGCCCGCCGGAGTCGGGGGCCTCCCTCATCCAGTCTGTCTCCGCCATGCCGACTCCATGCCCGTGGTCACTTGAACGGCCGAGTGGTTCCTACGCCGCATGATAGGCCCGGGCAGGCCCGAGCGGACGGCCAGCCCGGCGCGAGCAGGAACCGGCCTCAGGCCAGGGCGCCCGGGCCGCGCTTGACCATCTGGTCGGCGATGATCGCGCGCTGGACCTCGCTGGTGCCCTCCCAGATCCGCTCCACCCGCAGCTCGCGGGAGAACCGCTCGGCCACGTTCTCCCGCATGTAGCCGCGGCCGCCGAACACCTGGACGGCGCGGTCGGCCGCCCGGCCCGCCATCTCGGAGGCGTAGAGCTTGGCCATCGAGCACTGCGCGTGCTGCACCTTGACGTCACGGCCGGCGTCGACCCCGCGCGCGGTCTCGTATGTCAGGGACCGGGCCGCGAACAGCTCGGTCAGGCAGTCGGCGAGCATCGCCTGGATCTGGCCGAGCTCGCTGATCGGCCGGCCACCCACCCGCCGCGAGATCGCGAAGGCGGCGATCTCGGTGGTCAGCCGGTCCGCCGCGCCGAGGCAGCGCGCGGCGACCATCAGCCGCTCGAACCGGAACCACTCGTAAGCGAACGTCATCCCGTCACCCTCGGCACCCACCAGGTTCGAGGCCGGCACCCAGACGTTGCTGAACGCGACGATCGGGTGATGGTGGCTGAACGTGTGCGAGTACGCGGGCGTGCGCACCACCCGGACTCCCGGGCTGGGCAGGTCGACCAGGAACATGGCGTGCTCGCCGTCGTGCGCCCCGCCGTCCAGCTTGGCCTGGAAGAACGCGTAGTCGGCGGTGTTGAACGACGTCACGTGCCACTTCTCGCCGCCCAGCAAGTAGCCGTCGCCGCGGCGGCGCGCGGTCGCCTCGATCGCGTCCACGTCCGACCCGGCGCCCTCCTCGGTGATCGCGTAGCACTCCTCGCGCTCGCCGCGGATCGTCGGCCGCACGTACCGCTCGATCTGGTCGGGCGTGGCCACCGCGGGGAGCCAGGACGGGGGAGTGGTCGCCGACCAGGCCAGCGCGTTGGTGACCCGCCCCACCTGCTCCTGGACCAGAACCTGCTGCAGCGAGGTGAACCCGCCGCCGCCGAGTTCCTTCGGCATGTTCGTCGCGGCCAGCCCCAGCTCCCTGGCCCGCGCCGCGTGCCGGGCGACCACGTCATCGGGCAGCTCCCCGCCGTTCATCTCGGCGGTGACCTCGAACGGGATCAGCTCGTCGGCGAACGTGCGCGCCCGGGTCTGGATATCCAGGTCCTCATCGGACAAGCCGTACATGGCCACCTAACTCGCGTCGGGCACCTTGACTGAACGTTCAGTCTAGGTCAGAATCGACGGCGTGCCAATGCCTCCAGCCGCCGCGGACGCCGCGGACGCCGCGGACGCCGCGGACGCCGTGGTCGTCGGCGGCGGGACCGTCGGCGCGTGGTGCGCCTACTTCCTCCGCCAGGCCGGCCTGGACCAGGTGATCCTGCTGGAGAAGCGGACCCTGGGCCAGGGCGCCAGCAGCCGCGCGGCCGGCATCGTCCGGACCCAGGGCGGCACCCCCTGGGCGGTCCGGCTCGGCGAGTGGTCCCGCCGGTTCTACCTGGGCCAGGCCGGGCTCGGGATCGACTCCGGGTTCACCCCGCAGGGCTACGTGCTGCCGTGCTTCACCGAAGCCGACGTCGCCGCGGCCCGGGACCGGATGACCATGCAGAACGCGGCCGGCATCTCGGTCCGCTGGCTGGAACCCGCCGAGCTCGACCGGCTCAACCCCACCCTGGCGCCCGGTCTCACCCGCGGCGGCACGTACTGCGCCGAGGACGGCTACCTCACCCCGCCGCGCAACGTGACCGCCTACGCGGTGGCGCTGGCGGTCAGCGGGGTCGTCGTCCGCGAGCACACGGCGTTCACCGGCCTGGTCGTCCGGGGCGGGCGCGTGGCCGGGGTGGACACGAGCCAGGGACGGATCGACAGCCCGCGGGTGGTGCTGACCGGCGGGCCCGAACTGGCCGAGGTCGGCGGCCTGGCCGGGATCAGGGTTCCGGCCGGCGGGGTGCGGCACCAGGTCGCGGTCACCGAGCCGCACCGAGACCTCGACCCGTCCCGGCTGCCGATGGTCTTCGACCTGTCCGCGGGGCTGTACTGGCGTCCCGAGGAGAAGGGCCTGCTGTTCGGGATGAGCAACCCGGACGAGCGGCCCGGCCCGGCGGCCTGCGTGGACGACGGCTACCTGGCCCGGATGCGCGAGCGCCTGGGCGAGCTGGTCCCGGTCACGCGCGGGCTCGGCCTGCGGCGGGTCTGGGCGGCGACCATCGACTACACCCCCGACCACCTGCCGATCATCGGCCCCGGCTGGCTCAACCAGGAGATCCTGAACGGGCTGACCGTGGCCAGTGCCGGCGGCGCCGGGATGATGTGGGGACCTGGCGTGGCTCGCGCCGCGGCGGATGTCGCGCTCACCGGCCGCTCCGACGTGGTGGACACCGCCAGCCTGGGCCTGGACCGGTTCGACGAGGAAGGCCACAGCCGCCTGGCCACCGACCCGATCGCGCTTCCGTTCCCGGCCCGTGCTCCGGGAGCCCAGGCCCCCGGCCAGCTGACGATTTCGTAGCCCACCGCGCCCGCCCGCAACCCGAAAGGACCGCCATGACCGAGACCGCTCCCGGCCTGCCCTACCTGGCCGACGCCGCGACCATGGAACTCGAGGACTGGGGCCCGCTGGAGGAGGCGACCGGCGATCCGATGCTGACTTCCGGCTTCACCCTGTGGCAGGACGGCGACCAGGAGACCGGGGTCTGGGAGTGCACCCCGGGTCCGTCCTACTGGAAGCTGGAGACCAACGAGTTCGTGCACATCGTGTCCGGCCGGATGACGGTGACCCCCGACGGCGGCGCGCCGCAGGAGGTCGGGCCGGGCGCCACCGCGGTGTTCCCGCGCGGCTGGGCGGGCACCTGGCAGATCCGCGAGACCATCCGCAAGGTCTACGTCTTGTTCTGACCGGCGCGGGCCCGGCCTCCGGGGGGGCGGCCGGGCCCGCGCGCCCGGCCTCCCGGGGGCGGCTTGACCACTCCCGGGCCGCGTCGGCGGTTATGGTAACCGCGTGAGGCAGGCGGCGGCGGGAGGTGTGCATGGTTTCCCGGCTGCGCTGACGAGTTTCGTGGGCCGGGCCGAGGTGATCGGGGCGGTCGCGGGCTTGCTGCAGGAGTACCGTCTGGTGACGGTGACCGGGCCGGGTGGTGCGGGGAAGACCCGGCTGGCGGGCCAGGTCGCGGGCCGGGTGGCGGGCCGGTTCGCGGACGGGGTGTGGCTGGCGGAGCTGGCGGCGGTGTCGGATCCGGCTCTGGTTGCGGGGGCGGTGGCGGCGGCGCTGGGGGTGCGGGACCTGCCGGGGGCGGCGCAGGCCGGCGCGCTGGCTCAGGCCGTGGCCCGGCGGCAGGTGCTGCTGGTGCTGGACAACTGCGAGCATGTGGTCGGCGCGGCCGCCGCGTTGTGCGGGGGGCTGTTGCTGGCTTGTGATGACGTGCGGGTCCTGGCGACCAGCCGGGAGCCGTTGCGGGTGGCCGGGGAGGCCCGGTACCGGCTGGGGCCGTTGTCGTTGCCGGATCCGGGTCATGGGGCGGGGCGGGTCGGAGGCGGTGGCGTTGTTCGCCGACCGGGCCCGGCGGGCGGATGCGGGTTTCACGCTGGATGGGCGGGCCGGGCCGGCGGTGGCGCGGCTGGTGGCGCGGCTGGACGGGATGCCGCTGGCCATCGAGCTGGCGGCGGCGCGGGTTGAGGCGCTGGGCGTGGCGCAGCTGCTGGACCGGGTCGATGACCGGCTGGGGTTGCTGGTCGCCGGGGACCGGCTGGCGGCCGGCAGGCAGCAGTCGCTGGCGGCGGCGGTGGGGTGGAGCTACCGGCTCCTGGACGAGCGGGAGCGGCGGGTCTTGCGGGCGGTGTCGGTGTTCCCCGGCCCGTTCACCCTGGAGGGCGCCGAGGCGGTGGCGGGGGCCGACGCCGGCCCGGCGGTGCTGCGGCTGGTGGACTGCTCGCTGCTGAGCCCGCCCCGGGCCGGCCCGGATGGCCGCGGCCGGTATGTGATGCTGGAGACGCTGCGGGCGTACGGGGCCGGGCTGCTGGCCGAGGCGGGCGAGGACGACGAGGCCGCCGCCGCGCTGGCCCGCTACGCCCTGCAGGTAGCCCAGCAGGCCGCGGCGGGGCTGGGGACAGACACCGGGGAGGCGGCCGGCGCGCGGCATCTGGATGCCGAGGACGCCACCGTGCGCCACGCGCTGGCCTGGGCCGCGGAGCACGACCCGGCCATGGCACTGCGGCTCGCGCTCGCGCTCGCGTGGTGGTGGCTGGTCCGGGGCCGCCTGGCCAGCCAGGCGCCGCTGCTGGCCGCGGCGGCCGACAAGACAGCCGAGGGCAGCGACGCCTGGTGCGCCGCGCATATCTGGCTCGGCCAGGCGTCGCTGTACTCGGCGGCGCCGGCCGAGGCGCTGCGCCACTACACCGCGGTCCGGGACGCCGTCGCCGGCCGCGGGCCGTCCCAGGCGCTGGCCACATCGGTGGGCGGCCGGTCGTGGGCGTTGCTGTACCTGGGGCGGGCGGCCGAGGCGGCCGGCGATGGCCGCCGTTGCCTGGCCCTGGCCCGCGAGGCCGGCTCCCGGGGCCTGGAGGCGCTGGCCCTGGTGTTCCTCGCGGTGACCGCCACCCACACCGGTGACGGGGCCGAGGCCGTGCGGCTGGCCCGGCAGGCACTGCAGGTCGGGGCCGAGGTTCCCGGCGCCCTGGCCCGGCTGTTCGGCCACATCCTGACGGTCGTGCTGACCGAGGCCGGCGACCTGGCCGCCGCCGAGCAGACCTGCGCGGCCGGGCTGGCCCATTCCCGGGACATGGGCGACCTGTGGAATCTGTCGAACTTGCTGACGGACATGGCCTTCCTGGATCTGCGGGCGGGCCGCGGCCGACGGACCGGGGAGGCTCAGCGCCCGGGAGCGCGAGCTGATCACCCTGGTGGCCCAGGGCCGCACCGACGCGCAGATCGCCGCCCAGATGTTCATCAGCGTGCGCACCGTCGGTTCCCACCTGGACCGCATCCGGGACAAGACCGGCTGCCGGCGGCGGGCCGACCTGACCCGCCTCGCCCTCAGCACGGGCCTGGTCTAAGCCGGCGGTCCGGGGGTACCCGTACCGCCGATGACGGCCTCACGACGTGTAGTTCTTACCGCGAGCACGTCGACGGCGGTCGCGCCGGACGGGCCGCAGATCAGCGGGTTCACGTCGAGGGCCGCGAGTTCGCCGCCCCGGTCGCATAGGTCGAGGGCCAGCTCGGACAGCCCGGTGATGGAGCGGATCACCGCGCCCAGGTCGGCGGGCGGCGCGCCGCGGACCCCGGC
Organism: uncultured Actinomycetota bacterium; assembly: GCA_963842355.1. Taxonomy (GTDB): domain Bacteria; phylum Actinomycetota; class Actinomycetes; order Streptosporangiales; family Streptosporangiaceae; genus JASHPR01. Next base: position 648,545 of record CAWJGC010000004.1, read on the forward strand.
CAGCAGGCGGGCGATCCGCAGTTCGGCGATCATCTGGCCGGCCGTCTGCTCGTCGACCGGGGGGAGCGCCACCGCGCGGTCGGCCAGCGTTTCCACCAGCACCCCGCCGGCCCCGACGACGATCAGCGGGCCGAGGTCCGGGTCGCGGGCGATGCCCAGCGCCAGTTCGGGGCCGGCCGGCACGCTCGCGCAGACCAGCACGGCCGGGCCCAGCCGCGCCGACAGGTCGGCATAGGCCTGCGTCAGTTCGGCGGGGCCGCGGATGTCGAGCAGCACGCCGCGGGCGTCCGACTTGTGGGTGATGGCCGGCGCGGCGGTCTTCAGCACCACCGGGTAGCCGACCGACCGCGCGGCCGCGAGCGCGCCCTCGGCGTCGCTCGCCGGCCGGGCGGCGGCCGCGGTGATCCCGTACTCGGCCAGGAGCTCCAGCCACGGCACGCCGCCCGTGACCCCGGCCGCGAGGAGCGCGGCGCTCCGGTCCCGCCGGGAGCGGCCGGCGCCGCGGTCAGCGGGGCCGGCTGGGCCAGTGGTGCCGGGTGCGCCGGCAGGGGCGCATGCGCCGGCGGGGGAGCGGCGGGCGTGCGCGAGCAGGTGGCGCAGCGCGAGCAGGCCGGTGCGCATGCCCTCCAGCACCGGTATCCCGTGCCGGCGCAGTTCGGCGGCGAAGTCCGGGTCGACCGCGCCGGCCAGGTTGCTGAGCACGACCAGCGGCTTGCTCGTCCGGCGGGCGGCGTCCAGCACGGCCTGCGGGTAGGCCAGGTCGCCGTCGGGTTCGGGCACCAGGTCGACGGCGAGCGCGACCGCCGCCACCGACGGGTCCTCGGCCAGGGTGATCAGCGAGGTGGCGAACAGGCCGCGGGTGTCGGCGCCGGTGCCCCAGACGTCGAGCGGGTTGGCGGGCGTGAGGCCGGGGTCGAGGATGCCCGCCAGCCGGGCCCTGGTCGCGTCGGCGATCGGGGCGAACGGCACCCCGGCCTCCTCGGCCAGGTCGGCCACGTGGGCCCGTTCCAGGCCCGAGTCGTGGACGGTCGCGATGCCCGCGGGCGCGGCGCCCCCGGCGGCGCGGGCCGCGCGCCGGCCGATCGCGAACAACTCGAGCACGTCGGCGAACTCGGCCAGGTCGCTCGCCCGGTGCAGTCCGTAGGCCCGCGCCAGCGCCTCCCAGCCGCCGTCTGCGGCGGCCAGCGCCCCGGAGTGCGCGGCCACCATCACCCGCCCGCTGGCCGAGCGGCCCGCGGTGAGCAGGACGACGGGGATGTCGCGTTCCGCGGCGCGGGCCAGGACCTGGCGGAGCCGGGCCGGCTCCCGGATGGCCTCCAGGACCAGGGCGAGAACCTTCGTCTCCGGCAGCCCGAGCGCGTAGTCGAGGTACGAGGCGGCGGCGGTGACCAGTTCCTGGCCGGAGGAGACCGCGATCGTGTAGCCGATCCCGCGGCGGGCCCGCAGCATCATGGAGAACACCGAGCCGGAGTGCGTGACCAGGGCCACCGGGCCCGCGGGCAGCGGGTCGGGCTCGGTGTAGCCGATCGCGTTCAGCCCGCGGGCCAGGTTCACGAAACCCATGCAGCCCGCGCCGCACAGTTGCATGCCCGCCCCCCGCGCGATCGCGGCCAGCCGGTCGCGGAGCACCGGCGGGGCGGAGTCCCCGGGGGTCTCGTGGGCGTTACCGAAGATCACTGCCGAGCGGTCGCCGCGCCGGGCGGCCAGGGTGAGCTGCTGCTCCAGGCCGGCGTCCGGCACGCCGAGCAGCACCAGGTCGACGGGGCCGGGCAGGTCGGCCAGGGACGGATGGCAGCGCCGCCCGCCGATCTCCCGGTACCGCGGGTTGACCAGGTAGACGTCCGGCCGGGCGGGGCTCTTGGCCATCTCCTCGATCATCCGCCGCCCGAACGTCCCCGGCCGCGCCGACGCGCCGACCAGCGCGACGCTGCGCGCCTCCAGCATCGACGCGAGGGGGGCGGGGGCGGGCTGCGCGCCGGGAGGGGAAGGGGCGGACGGCGCGGGGGCGCCGGCGGGCTGCGCGCCGGGGGCGGACGGCGCGGGGGCGCCGGCGGGCTGCGTGCGCGGGTGCCCGGAGTGAGCGGGGTAGCGGGCGGCGGGCGGGGCGTGGTGACCGGAGTGGATGGACCGGGCCGCGGGCTGAGTGCGCGGCGGGGCGGGAGCGGGGGCGTCTTCGCGTTCTGGAACTTGATCGTTGGTCATGACCGCCGGGTGATCTTGCGGAGCCGGGCCGCCCGGCGGGCTGCCTTCTGGTCTGCGATCGCGGCCCGGGCCGCCTGCCAGCCGGGGATGCCGCAGACGCCGCCGCCCGCGTGCGTGGCCGAACTGCCGTAGTACAGGCCGCGGAGCGGGGTGCGGTAGTCGGCGAAGCCGGGGGCCGGGCGCATGTGGAACAGCTGCTCCAAGGACAGCTCGCCGTGGAAGATGTTGCCGCCCACCAGGCCGTACTCGTGCTCCAGTGCATACGGGCCGACGATGTCGCGGTGCAGGATCGAGGCCTTGAAGTTGGGGGCAAGCTCGTTGTAGCAGTCGATCATCCGGTCCGCGTAGGCCTCGAGTTCCGCGGTGTGCGGCTCGGCGTTCCAGTCCGACGGCACCCACTGGGTGAACAGCGACATGATGTGGCTGCCTTCGGGACACAGGGTCGTGTCGAACGCCGTGGGGATCACGCCGTCGCTGAACGGGCGCGCGGCCGGCCCTCGCGCGCGTCTTGGAAAGCCTGCTCGATGTAGTCCACGCTGGGCGCCATCTCGACCGAGCCGGTGTGGTGTTCCTGCAGTTCAGAGCCTGGGTCGGCGGTGAAGTCGGGCAGTTCGGCCAGGGCCAGGTTGATCTTCACGACGCCGCTGCGGGTCTTCCAGTGGCGGATGTCCCGGACAAAGTCCGCGGGCAGGTGGTCCTCGCCGACGTGCTCCAGGAATGCCGTGCGGGGGTGCAGCGTGGAGACCACGACCCGGGCGCCGATCTCCTCGCCGTCGTCGAGCACCACGCCGGTGGCCCGGTCGCCGGAGACGACCACGCGGGCCACCCGCGCGCCGGTGCGGATCTCGGCGCCGTGACCGCGGGCCGCGCGCTCGATCGCCGTGGCGACCGCGCCCATGCCGCCTTCCTGGAAGCCCCAGTTGCCCAGGTGGCCGTCGCCGACGTCTCCGATCGAGTGGTGCGCCATCACGTAGGCGGTGCCCGGCTCGTACGGGCCGGCCCAGGTCCCGATCACGCCGTTGACCGCGAGCGCGGCCTTGACCTGCGGCGAGGTGAACCAGTCGTCGAGCAGGTCGGCGATGCTCATCGTCATCAGCCGGGTCACGTCCGCGATCGTGCGCACATCCAGCCCCCGGTGCCGCCAGGCCAGCCGGAGCGCGTCGGCGAGGTCACGCGGCCGGCGGGATCCGAGCGTGGGGGGCACGGTGAGCAGCAACGGGCCGAGCACGTCGGCCAGCCCGGCCAGCCAGGCGTCCCACCGGGGCATGGCGTCCGCGTCCTGCTTGGACCACCGGGACACCTCCTCGTGGTTGCGCCGGGCGTCGTCCGCGTAGAGCTTGATCGACCCGCCTTCGGGGAAAGCCTGGTAATAAGGGCCCATCGGGTAGATCTTGTAGCCATGCCGGCCGAGTTCGAGATCGTTGATGATCGTCGGCGGCATCAGGCTCATGACGTAGGAGAGCCGGGTGACGCTGAATTCGGGCGCGTCCGGCCACGGAGCCTCCGTGGTCGCGGCCCCGCCGGTCTTGTGCCTGCCTTCGAGCACGAGCGTTCTGGCTCCGGACCGGGCCAGGTATGCGGCGGCGACCAGCCCGTTATGGCCCCCGCCCACTACGATCGCGTCGTATCTTGCGGCCATGAGTCCGCCTTCCGCGAGTTCGGTGACCTGCAGCCCGCCCGCCGTCTCGGCTCACATAAAAGTTGACTGAATGTTCAGTCTAGAAACCTGCTACCGTGTCCACAAGAGGCCAGGAAGATCCAGCGGATGTCGAGGAATGGCGCGATGACAGCAGCGGCTGGCGACGCCGGAAGCGCCCCCGGCACGGCCGACCACCGCCGGGAGCAGATGCTGCGCGCCGCGCTCGAGGTCATCGCCGACCGCGGCTACGGTGACACCAGGATCGCCGACGTGGCCGAGCGGACCGGGATCAGCCCGGCCCTGGTCATCTACTACTTCAAGACCAAGGATCAGCTGCTGACCGAGGCCATCAGGTACTCGGAGGACACCTGGTACGCCAGCGGCCAGCGCAGGCTCGCCGCCCTGCCCACCGCGGCGGAGCGGGTCGAGGAGATCGTGGCCATGAGCTGCCTCCCCGAGGCCGACCCGGAGCCGCGTGACTCGTGGCTGCTCTGGCTGGACTTCTGGGCGCTGGCCGCGCGCAATCCCGAGGTGGCCGGCCTGCGGCAGAAAGCGGACGAGCGCTGGCGGGACCTGATCAGCTCCCTGGTGACCGCCGGCCAGGAGGCGGGCGAGTTCCGCGCCGTGGACCCGAACAACTTCGCCATCCTCCTGTCCGCGCTGCTCGACGGGCTGGCCATTCAGATCGCCCTCGACGACCCGGTGGTCAGCCCGGAGCGGGCTTTCGACCTGAGCATGCGCTTTATCGCGGATCAGCTGGGGTTCGACTGGCCTGACGGCCGGGCCAGGCGCGGCAGAACCCGGCCGGCCGGTCACGGCCAGGCTGATCAGTCTCGTGAGGCTCCGTAGAAGGGCAGGTGGCGAGATGCCCGGTGGACACATCCAGCTGGTGTCACTGACCAAGCGCTTCGTCGAGCTTGCCGTCGACGACATAGACCTCACCGTGGCCAGCGGGGAGTTCTTCTCGTTGCTCGGCCCGTCCGGCTGCGGCAAGACCACCACGCTGCGGCTGATCGCCGGTTTCGAACAGCCGTCGGCCGGCCGGGTGCTGCTGGACGGCGTCGACGTGACGCTCTTGCCGCCGCACAAGCGCAACGTCAACACGGTGTTCCAGAGTTACGCGCTGTTCCCGTTCCTTACCGTGTTCGACAACGTGGCGTTCGGCTTGCGCAACCGGAAGCTCGGCAAGCAGGAGATCGCCAGGCGGGTGGGAGAGGCGATCGATCTCGTCCATCTCGGCTCGTTCGCCAAGCGCCGGCCGGGTCAGCTGTCCGGCGGCCAGCAGCAGCGGGTCGCCCTGGCCCGGGCCCTGGTGCTCAACCCGGCCGTGCTGCTGCTCGACGAGCCGCTCGGCGCGCTGGACGCCAAGCTCCGCCGGTCGCTCAAGGTCGAGCTCAAGGCGTTGCAGGAACGGGTGGGCATCACGTTCCTGTACGTCACGCACGACCAGGAAGAGGCGCTGACCATGTCCGACCGGGTGGCGGTCATGCGCAGCGGCAAGATCGTCCAGATCGGCGACCCGCACGAGATCTATGAGGAGCCCGTCGACACGTACGTGGCGGACTTTCTGGGCGTCTCGAATCTCATGCCGGTCGAGGTAGCCGAGCGCCAGGCGGGCTCGAAGTGCCTGGTGCGGCTGGGCGAATCAGCGCTCAGCGTCGAGCAGGGGCCGGCTGGCGGGCCCGGCCGGGCATATTGCGTGATCCGGCCGGAACGGGTCCGGATCGAGCCGTTCGGCTCGCCGGGCCCGAACCGGGTGCCCGCCATGGTGGAGCGGCTGGTCTACGTGGGCTCGGCCACCCAGGTCATGCTCCGGCTCGCGCCGGGTGAGCTGCTGCAGGCGCTCGTGCAGAACGACGGCTCGCACACTCAGCTGGCGCAGGGTACCCCGGTCCACGCGTTCCTGGCCCCGGACGCCCTGCGGTTGCTGCCCGACACCGGCCCGGCGGCAGCGGTCACCGGAGAAGCGGCCGACGATGCGGGCCTGCAGCTGATCCAGTAGCGTCACCCGCGGCACGCGCGCCGGCCGGGTACGCGCGCCGACCGGGGTGCGCGCGGCCCGCGCGGCCCTTTCGCAGGTCAGATGCCGGCGATCGTGGAGAGTGCTTCCTTCCGGTCGCCGCGCTCGCCGCGGGTCATGAACCGGTAGCCGAAGTACCCGACCGTCGCGATCACGAAAGACATCACCAGCATGATCGTGCCGAGCGCATTGAGCGCGGGGCCGCCGTTGCCGCCATGCTGCTGCGCGTAGATGTAGACCGACATCGGCGTGTTAGCCGCGTTGGAGTTCAGCAGGTCCACGATCACGAAGTCATCGATGACGCTGGAGAAGACGAGCACGGCGCTGGCGAAGATAGCCGGGGTGAGCAGCGGCAGCATCACCCGCCGCATGGTCTGCAGCTGGGTCGCGCCGAGGTCGGCCGCCGCCTCCTCGTACTGTTTCCCGATCGTCACGAGCCTGGCCTGGACGATGATCGCGGGCCAGCTGACGTTCCAGGTGACCAGGCCGAGGGTCTCGGCCAGAGTGCCCAGGCCCACGGAGGTGAACAGCGACGTGAACAAGAAGAACATGGCCACGCCGAAGATCAGCTCCGGGATGACGAACGAAAGGATCATCACGAAGTTGAAGCTGGCCGAGGTGTAACCGCGCCACCGGTTGATGCCGAGCGCGAACGCCACGCCCAGCGGCACCGCGATCAGCGTGGTGTAGGCCGACAGCCGGAGCGTCTGGATGACCGCCAGGCGCAGCTGCTCATCATGCAGGACGGAGTTGACCGGGTCGGAGTAGTACCAGCGCATGGAGAACCCCTGCCACGCGCTCTGCGACTTGCCGTTGTTGAAGGAGAACAGCACAGCGAGCGCGATCGGCACGATCGACCAGATCAGGTACAGCCAGGTGAATCCCTCCAGGAACCAGGGATGGCCCCACGGATTGCGGCGCAGCCGCGGCAGCGGGGTGCGGGCGGCCACGGTGCCCGCGGCCGGCTTGGCTGGGGTGGCGGCGGTGGCGCTCACACTGCCTCCCGCGACGACCGGTTGGTCGCCACCACGTAGTAGATCATCGGCACCACCAGCACCAGCAGCAGCAGCAGCGACAGGACCGCGCCCTGGCCCTGGAAGGCCTGCGTCGACAGGTCCCCGTCAATCACGTTGCCGATCATCGCGGTACCCGGGGTCCCGGACAGCAGCTGGTTGGTGAAGTAGTCGCCGAGCATCGGCAGCACCGTGATCAGCAGGCCGGTCAGGATCGGCTGCCTGGAGAGCGGCAGCGTGACGCGCAGGAACGTGCGTACCCGGCCCAGGCCCAGGTCACGCCCGGCTTCCAGCAGCGAGCCATCGATCCGGTCCAGCCCGGCGTAGAGCACCAGGATCAGGTACGGGATGTAGCCGTAGACCAGGCCGAGTATCACGGTGTAGGACTGGCCGCCCAGCCAGTCGACCGGATGGGAGACCAGGTGCAGCGTGGTGAGCACCTTGTTCACGTAGCCGTCGGTCTGCAGCAGGTCGATCCAGGCCAGCATGCGCATCATGTAGCTGATCCAGAACGGCGCGATGAGCAGGACCAGGAAGAACGCCTTCCGGCGGCCGGCGAACCTGGCCACGAAATAGGCCGCCGGATAGCCGATCAGCAGCGAGATGAACGATGCCGCCGCGGTGTACCACACCGTCCTCAGGAAGATCGGGCCGATGAACGCGCCGGCGCCGACCGTGTCGTGCCAGACGCCGGTCAGGTTGGTCGCGCTCCAGTTGAGCGGGTTGTAGGCGGCGATCGGCGTGCCGTAAAGCTGGTTCAGCTGCCCGGCCGCGATCGCGAGCACGACGTAGAACGGCACGATGAACAGCACGGCGAGCCAGATGATGCCCGGCGCGGCCAGCGCCGCCCAGAAAATCCGGTTAGGCTCGCGCCCGGCCCCCCGCCGCCTGGCCAGCCTGCCGCCTGCCACCACGCGTCCTGCCTAGACGCCGTGGCTGACGGTCTGCCAGGCCTGCTGCCACAGCTGGTCGGCCGCGATCGGCAGCTGCAACTCGCTGACCCCGCGCCGGAAATACGACGGCAGGACCACGGTGGAGATCAGGCTCTGCGGCAGGATGCCGTCGCTGACCAGGCGCTGCGGCGTGACGCCGTTGATCGGCTGCATGTAGCCGTTGAAGCTGATGTTGGTCAGGACGTTCGGCAGGTCTTCCAGGTAGTTGAGGAGCAGATGCGCGAGCACTGGGTTCTGCGCGCCGTGGAGCACGGTGTTGGTGTCGTTCGCCACCGGGCCCTTGCCGTCGGTGGGGAACCAGTAGCCCACCACGTCGACGGGGACGCCCTTGGGCATGTACTGCGCAGCCGCGGCCATGTCGCCGGACCAGGCGTGGTGAATCCAGATCTGCCCGCTGGGGACCTCGGTGTAGTCGTTGTTGTCGATGTGCACGCCGGTCAGCTGGGCCAGGTCCTGCAGTTGCTGCTGGGCCTCGGTGATCTGAGTGGGGTCGGTGGTGTTGAGGTCGAAGATCCCGTTCTTCATCAGCGCGAGGCTGATGGACTCGCGGTAGTCGTCGAGTATCGCGACCTTGCCCTGGTACTTGGCCTGCCACGGCATCGCCCAGGGATTGGCCATCGTGTACGGGTTCTCCGGCACGTGATCCTTGCGCCAGGAGATGCCCGTCGTATAGATCGTGTACGGGACGGTGTAGCGCCAGTGCTGGTCGTAGAACGGGTTGGTGAAGTCGGTCCAGGCCTGGCTGATGTTCGGGATGTAGCTGTGGTTGAGCGGCTGGATCGTCTTCTGCTCGATCAGCCGGCCGAGCACGTCGACGGTGACGCCCATGAACACGTCGAAGTTGACCTGCCCGCTGGCCAGCTTGGCCAGGGCCTCGGTCATCGTGTTGAAGGTGGTCACCTCGACCCGGCAGTTGTACTTCTTGGCGAAGTCGTTGAGACACTGCTGGTTGACGTACGCGACCCAGTTGTAGATCTTCAGGGTGGCTCCCTGCTCCGGGAGCAGCCCGCTCTTGATCGGCTTGTTGTCGGCGAAGATCGGCCAGGTGACCGGGTTGTTGGGCCGGGGCAGCGGTATCCCGCCGCTGGTCAGCGGGGTTTTGCTGCTACCTGAACCCGAGCCCGAGCCGCACGCGGCCAGGAGCGAGCCCGTGCTGCCGAGCAGCAGCCCGGAGGCGGCGCCCTGCTTCAGGAAACCGCGCCTGGAGAGCCCGGGGCGAGGTGGTGTGCCGTCGGCTCGCCAGCCTTCTCTGGGATGCATGCCGCATCACCCCGATCTCTCGCTCGCCCTGACTGAATGTTCCGTCAACTACTCCTACTCTCCCGAGAGTTCGGGCACAAGGCCTATCGTGTAACAGGACGGTTATCCACGCCGTGCCATCGCGAGGGCCGGCAAAGCTCTGGGCCAGGCAACCGACGGAGTCTTGTCATGTCCTGATTGCGGCGGCGAACGCGGCGAAGTTGTCCGTGAGGCGGGCGATGTCGGCCTCATCATGCTGCACCGAGATCAGCCACTGCTCGATCTTCCCCCAGGGCGGCAGGAAGACCCCTCCGTTGTGCTGGAACAGCCAGTGCGCGTGGCTGTAGGCATCATCAATGCCGAGGAACCCGCGGAAGTCGCGCACCGGCTCGGCGGCGAACACCACGCAGCCCTTGGCGCCGACGGACACGACGTGCGCCCGCAGGCCGTTGTTCTTGATCTCCTGCTCGATTCCGGCGACGGCCTGCCGCCGGAGCGCCTCGATCCGCTGGTAGGCGGCCGGCGTGGCGACCTCGCAGAGCATGGCCCGGGCGGCGGCCATGGCCAGCGGGTTGCCGTTGAACGTCCCGACCATCTCGTAGTCGTCGTTGGCAACGTGCCCCATCGTCTCCTCGGTGCCGCCGATGGCCGCGACGGCCACGCCGCCGCCGATGGCCTTGGCCAGGCAGATGATGTCCGGCGTGATGCCGGTCACCCGGGTGGCCCCGCCCGGCCCGGCGGTGAGCCCGGTCTTGACCTCGTCGAAGGTCAGCAGCGCGCCGGAGGAGTGCAGCAGTTCCTTCAGGCCGGCCAGGTACCCGAGCTCGGGCAGGATGATCCCCGCGTTCATCATGATCGGCTCGATGATCATCCCGGCGATCCGGCCCGGGTTCTCGTCCAGCAGCCGGGCCACACCCTCGAGGTCGTTGAAGCCGACGACCAGGGTGAGATCCAGGATCGCCTGCGGGATCCCGGTGCTCGACCGGACCTGGTTCGGCTTGCCCGGGGGCCCGACCTCGTCGGCCTGAGGACAGACCGATACCTGGACCGAGTCATGGTGGCCGTGGTAGCAGCCCTCGACCTTGATGATCAGGTCACGGCCGGTGATGGCGCGCATCAGGTGGACGGCGTCCATCGTCGCCTCGGTGCCCGAGTTGGCGAACCGCCACAGCGGCAGCCCGAACCTGCGGCTCAGTTCCTCGGCCACCAGGATGGCCGCGGGGGTGGGCTGGGCGAAGTGCGTGCCGAGCGCGGCCTGGCCGCGTACCGCCTCCACGATCGCGGGATGCCCGTGCCCGGCCAGGGCCGCGCCGTACCCGCCGTGCAGGTCCACGTACTCGTTGCCGTCCACGTCATAGATCTTGGATCCCTTGCCGTGGCTGAGCCAGACCGGCTGAGGCCGCGTGGTCTGCCAGCTGGAGGTGACCCCCCCGGCGAGCGCGAGGCACGCCCGGTCGGCCAGCCGGCGTGACCCGGGCTGGCGCGCGGAGAAGATTTCTTCCTGCTGGGCGATGATGTCGTCGATGCTGGCCGGAGTGCTGACGCCGGGGCTGGCCGGAGTGCTGACGCCGGGGCTGGCCGGGCGGCGGTGCCGGGACTGGCCGGGGTGGCGGTGCCGGGACTGACCGGGGCGGCGGTGCCGGGGCTGGCCGGGGCGGCGGTGCCGGGGCTGGCCGGGGCGGCGGTGTCCGGAACTGTGCCTGTGGGGAGACCGGCTCCGGGGCCTGCAGGGGATCCGACCCCGGAGCCGGCGCAGGACGCCGGTCCCGGGTGGGTGCGGGATGCCGTCCCCGGATCGGCTGGGCTCTCGGCGGGGCTGTCGATCTCGGGAGTGCCTCGTGACGCCTCGGGACTGCCTCGTGACGCCTCGGGACTGCCTCGTGACGCCTCGGGACTGCCCGGTGGGGCCTCGGGACCGCCTGTTAGATCGGTTGGCGCGGCCGGCTCGGTCATTGCGCGCTCCCTCACGCGATCTGACTGAATGTTCAGTCTACATGAGCCCTCGCGTCGGCAACCAGCCCTACCCGCACTCGGCACCCCGGCGCCGGCCCGCCCGGCCCGCCCGGCCCGCCCCGCGGCTGCGGACGGGTTAGCGGCGGGTGGGGGTGGCCGGGTGGGCGCGGGTGGCTGGCGAACGGCCGCGCCGGGACCATGCGGTGACCGCGGCCCGCCAGCCGAGCAGGAACAGCCCGAGGAACGCCAGTGCGACGCCGATGAACGCCAGCGCCGTACCCTGGCCCGCCACCACCCGCAAGATCATGCCGATGACGACCGCGCCGAGCCACGCCCCCAGGCCGCCGGGAACGATCGCGGCCGGCCGCCGCCAGGCGCGGGCCACCAGCCAGCCGGCCGCCAGCCCGGTCAGGAACGGCCACGCGGTGCTGGCCAGGCCGCCGGCTGACTCGCCATGATCGTGGCTGGCCCGGCCGATGGCCACGAACGCCAGCACGCAGCCCACGTCCAGGAACGCCGCGACCGATGGCTTGATTGCGCCCTTCCGGGGGGCGGATGCTTCCTGGCGCATGCGGCCAGGGTAGCCGGGGCCGATGGCCGGGTACCGGTAGGACGTCGTGCAGCGCCTCAGCCGGTCAGGTCTAGGCTCGCAACGAGCGGCCCGGACAGGGAGCACGTCCCGGAGTCATATGCGCGCCGGGGACACGTCACCATCACGGCCGCGGCAGAGCGGCCAAGCGATCAGGTGAGGCAGCATGGAGCGTTCTGGAGGCTGCGGCTGGGAGCGGGCCGGTTCGTCCCGCGTCCGCATGCGGGTGGTCCAGCGACCGCTTGCGACCGCGTCCGCCGCTGTGTGCGTGACATGCGTACTGGCGGTGACCTCGTGCGGCACTGCCTCGCCGGCTTCTGGTCCGCCCAGGTACGAGGTACGTGCCGCCACGATCGGAGGGCTCGGGAGGATACTTGCCGACGGAGCGGGCCTCACGCTCTACATGTACGTGCCGGATCATCAGGGACCCTCCACGTGCACGGGCGTCTGCGCATCCTCGTGGCCGCCGCTGCTGCTGCCCAGGGGCGTTACCCGGCCTGTGGCAGGACCCGGGATCAGCGCAGCTTTGCTAGGGACGACCAGGCGCGCTGACGGCACGATGCAGGTCACCTACAACAGATGGCCGCTGTATCTCTGGCAGGGCGACGGGGGCCCTGGCCAGGCGACCGGGCAGGCAGAAGACATGGGCCTGTGGTACGTGCTGTCGGTGACAGGCGCCATCGACCGCGGTAGCCCCACCTCGTAGACAACGCCATAGGGCACGCGCGGCCATCCTGAGATGACCGTAGCTGATCGGCCGGGTCGGAACGATAACAGTCGTCGCCGGTAGCAGCCCGACCGGCGCTCCACGACGATGCGGCGGTGCTGTGCATCGACACCCCTGGCGGGTGGCGTCGTGGCCGGGCGCGATGCCGGCCTGCCCCTGGAGAGCAGCCTCAGCTTCGGCCGCGCCGCCAGGCGGTAGCCCCCGCCAGCCGGTCAGCCCGTCAGCTGATACCCGGCCTCGTCGACGGCTGCGCTGAGCGACGCCCGGTCCGGCGGCGGATCGGCGGCAATCCGGACGGCCCCGGTCTCCAGGTCGACCTCGACGCTGGTCACGCCGGGCAGCTTGCCGATCTCGTCTCGCACGGCGGCCACGCAGTGCCCGCAGGTCATGCCCGCGACCGTGACCACAGTTTCACTCATGGCAGGTCCTCACCACAGCGCCTCGATTCTGGCCGCTCAGGCGCGGCTGACCTCCATTGGTACCCGAACCCGGTGGCACAGGGATTATAAGGCGCCTGAATAATTCCGGCGATGCCCAGTGGCGGCCCAGGCGTCCCAATTCCGTGGCCGCCAAGGCCCTGCCGGGCCAATACGGGTACCTCCAGATACCCTCGCGGGGTATTATCGATACCCCTACCCGGTTCCTCGAGATACCTCTGGGGGGTTTACTTTCCGCGTCGGCCGAATCAATCCGGCCGTATCACCAAACCCTGTCTAGCTGCAGCTTCATCCGTAAGGACGGGACATGCCGAGCCTTCTTGCCGGCCTCTCTTGCCGTGGCTCCTAACTGCGATCTACTATTCTGCCTACCACCGCTGAGAGTCCCGGAAATAACGCCTGGGCGCCCGGGTGAGTCCACGTGCAGGGATATGCCTGCCGGGAGTGAACGGCCGGAGTGACGCATTCTGGCCGCAGATAAAGCACGTAGCGGTCCGGCAGCACGTGCCGGTCCGGGCCGAGAAGCTGAGGAGACATCCGGGATGAGCGACATCGCCGTCGCGGGAGGCCTGGCCGCGCGGCCGGCCAGGCTGGGCGTGGAGGCAGAAGGCACCTGGCAGCCACCGGATACCCGGCGGGCGCTTCAGCTTGCCCTGGCCGCCGTCTGGCTGCTCGACGCCGTGCTGCAGTACCAGTCGTTCATGTTCACCAAGGCGTTCGGTCAGATGCTCGCCGCGACCGCCCCGGGTAATCCGGCGGTGATCGCCAGCCTCATCACCTGGGACGCCCGCCTCGTCGAGCAGCACGGCGTGGCCATCAACACGATCTTCGCCACGATCCAGCTCTTGCTGGCCCTCGGGATCGCCTGGCGGCCCACGGTCCGGGTGGCACTGGGCGCCTCGATCGTCTGGGCCCTGGGCGTGTGGTGGTTCGGCGAAGGGCTGGGCGAGGTGCTGACTCCCGGTGCGAGCCCGGTCAGTGGTGCTCCGGGGGCCGTGATCATCTACGCGCTGCTCGCCGTGCTGCTGTGGCCCTCCGACCGCTATGCGGCAACGGCTCCGTTCACGGCGGCCCGGGCGGTGGGCGCGCAGGCGGCCCGGGCGCTTTGGCTCGTGCTCTGGGCGAGCCTGGCCTACTTCGCCCTGCTGCCGGGGAACCGGACACCGCAGGGGCTGCACGACATGATCGCGGGCATGGCCGGCGGCGAGCCCGGATGGCTGTCGGCTCTCGACAACCGCGCGGCGGCGCTCGTCGCCCAGCAGGGGCTGGCCGCTTCCATCGTGCTGGCGATAGCCTTCGCGGTGATCGGGATCGGTGTCTACCTGCCGTCCCCGGCCGCCCGGGCGACCCTCGTGCTGGCCATCGTGGTGGCCGCGGTTATCTGGGTGGTCGGGCAGGCGTTCGGGACCATCCTGGCCGGGGGAGCGACCGACCCCAACTCCGGCCTGCTGCTGATCCTGCTGGCGCTGACCTACTGGCCCACCAGGACGGCGTCCGAGTCACCGCCGCGGCCAGCGGGGCGTCCGGCCGGCCGTCCAGGGGAAGAGGAAGGGCAAACGGCATGATCACCCCCAGTTGGATCCTGGACATCCTCGCGGCGGTCATGCTGATAGTCGCGGCGGTCAGCGCGACCCGGCTGGTGGTGGCGAGCCCGTGGCGCCATGCCGCTGCGGACGCCGACATCGACGTCGCGCACCTGCTGATGGGCATCGCGATGGCGGGAACGCTGGTGGCGAGCCTGAGCACGCTGCCGAACGGCGTCTGGGACGTGATCTTCACTGTGTTGACGGCCTGGTTCGCCTGGCGTGTCTACCGGGAGCCGCGCCGACACGGCGTCCGTGTTCTTACGGACAGCCACCATTCACCGCACTTGGTGCACAGCGCCGCGATGCTGTACATGTTCGCCGCGGTCACGGCACCCGGAGGCCACGGGTCGGGGATGAGCGACATGGGCGGATCATCCGCAGCGGCGATGCAGACGCTTCGCCTGCCCGCGGTGGCGCTCATCTTCGCGCTGTGGCTGGCGGCCTATGTGGTCCTCGACCTGGACCGGCTCTCCGGCCCCAGCGCGCACGCGCACGGCAGCTACTTCGCCCGCGTCGCGCCTGCCGATGCCGCGCTGGCCGGCGCCGCGGCGGCCGGAGGTTCCCCGGGCGCGGCCGAGGCTGCTGCCGCCCCGGTCAGGGCCGAAGGCGGTGGCGTGACCACCGTCCCTGAGCCGGCGGTCGGCGCCGGTCAACCGGGCCCGGTCAGCGGTGGTGCCACCAGCAGCACCCTTAACTCCGGCGGCAAGGTCGTGCTCAATCCCAAGGTGGCGGCGGGCTGCCGCATCGCGATGGGCGTGACCATGGCCTTCATGCTGATCATCATGATCTAGATCCAGCGGTTGCCGCGCCGCGGCAGCCCCTGACGCCCAGCCGAATCCCGTCGCGGCAGTTACGGCATCAGAGCCGCCTGCTCTGGCGATCCGGCTGGTTCGCTGCCCGCTGCGCGCGCGCCGGGCTCGCCCGGGCCATCCCGGCCTTGGCTGCCGCGCTGCGGCCGTGTCCCGTTCCTGCGCGCCCCGGCGGGGGCGCCGAAGTGGCGGAGCCGGACGCTGTTGCCCACCACGAAGGCGGAGGACGCTGCCATCGCCGCCCCGGCGATCAGCGGATTGAGGTACCCCGCGGCGGCCAGCGGGATCGCCGCGATGTTGTACCCGAAGGCCCAGGTCAGATTGCCCCGGATGACCGCGAGCGTGGCGCGGGCCAGCCGGATGGCGTCCGGTACGGCGCCGAGGTCCTCGCGCAGCACGATCAGGTCCGCGGCGCTCATCGCTACGTCGGTTCCGGTGCCCAGGGCGACCCCGAGGTCGGCCGCGGCCAGCGCCGGGCCGTCATTATTCCCGTCGCCCACCATGGCCACCCGGCAGCCGCCGGCCTGCAGGCGGGTGATCACGGCGACCTTCTGATCGGGCAACGCCCCGGCGATCACCTCATCGGTGCCAGCCTGGGCGGCGACCGCCCGGGCGGTCGCCTGGCTGTCCCCCGTCAGGAGCACCGTGCGCAGGCCGAGCCGCCGCAGCTCGGTGACCGCCGCCGCGGCCGTCGGCTTGATCATGTCAGTGATGGTGATGGCCCCGCGGGCCTGCCCGTCCCACCCGGCCAGGACAACGGTGCTGCCGGCCTGCTCCGGTGCCCCGCAGGCGCTGGCCAGCCCGGCCGGGACCGTCATCTTGAACTGGGTGAACAAGTCTCCCCGGCCGATGATCACGTCCTGGCCGTCCACGGTCCCGCGGGCCCCGAGGCCGGGCATGGCCAGGAACGCGTCCGCTCGCGGGAGCGCCCCGAGTTCCGCCCGGGCCGCCTCGGCGATGGCGGCGGCCACCGGGTGCTCCGATGCCTGCTCCACCGCCCCCGCGCGCCGGAGCAGGGCCTCCCGGCTGGTGCCGTCAGCGGTCACGACCCCGGTCACGGCCATCATCCCGGTGGTGACCGTCCCGGTCTTGTCCAGCACCACGGTGTCCACCGAACGGGAGGATTCCAGCGCCTGGTACCGGGTGATGAAGATGCCTAGCTGCGCGCCCCGCCCGCAGGCCACCATCAGCGCGGCGGGGGTGGCCAGCCCCAGCGCGCACGGGCACGCGATGATCAGCACCGCCAGCGCGGCGCTGAACGCCCGCTCGGCCGAGCCGCCCGCGACCAGCCACCCGGCCAGCGTCAGCCCCGATGCCACGAGTACCGCGGGAACGAACACCGCGCTGATCCTGTCGGCTAGCCGCTGGACGGCCGCCTTCTGCGACTGCGCCTGCTCCACCAGGGCCACCAGGTGCGCGAGCTGGGTATCACTGCCCACCTTGACCGCCCGGACGACCAGGCGCCCGGCCACCACCACCGTGCCAGCGGCCACCGTGTCGCCCTCGGCGGCATCGGCCGGGACGGACTCCCCCGTCATCATGCTCCGGTCCACCGCGGACTGGCCGAACTCCACCTCCCCGTCCGCGGCGATCCGCTCTCCCGGCCGCACCACGAACCGGTCACCGGCGCGCAGCTCGGCGACCGGGACCCGGCGCTCGGTTCCGTCGGCGTCCAGGACGCAGGCATCCCTGGCGCCTGCCGCGGCCAGCTCGCGCATCGCGTCCCCGGCATCCCGTCGGGCCCGGGCCTCATACCACCGCCCCGCCAGCAGGAACGTCGTGACCGACGCCGCGACCTCCAGGTAGATGCCGCCGCCCGAGGCATGCAGCAGTATCTGTCCCACGCTCATCCGCGCCTGGCCTCGGTCCAGCACGAACATCGCGTACACCGACCACCCGCACGCCGCCGTGATGCCCAGCGACACCAGCGTGTCCATCGACGCCGAGCCGTGCCGGGCGTTCCGCAGCGCCGCAGCATGGAACGGCCACGCCGACCACAGCACCACCGGCGCCGCCGCTGCCACCAGGACCCACTGCCAGCCCGGGAACCGCGACCAGGGGAACAGCGACTGGAGCACCGACAGGTCACTCAACGGGATGAAGAACACCAGCGCCACGATCAGCCGGTTCCGCAGCTCCTTGACTCGTGCCGCGTCCGCCTCGCCGCCCGCTGCCCCGGCGCGCCCGTCACCGGGCTTTTCCTCATCACGCACGTCAGCGTGATAACCAGCCTGCGTCACCGCCTCGATCAGGCGCTGCACCGGGACCGACCCGGGCGCCGTGACCACGGCCCGCCCAGTCGCGAAGTTCACCGTGGCCGAGACGTGGTCGATGGCGTTGAGTTTCTTCTCCACCCTGGCCGCGCACGCGGCGCAGGTCATCCCGCCGACCGTGAACGCGACCTCCCGCCTTGCGGATGACGCGTCGCCCGTAACCGCCGCAGATGACACCTGATCCTGGCCTCCAGCACGAAACCGGGCCAGCCGTTCCCCGGGCGCCGCGGTCGCGCTGAGGACCGCGTAGCAGGGGACGGACCTGCTGCTGACGCCGGCTTGGCACCCGCAGTGCCGCCGTGGACGAGAATCTACACCGCTCCCCGAATATACCGAACACCTGCGATGTCGGCCCTGGCCAGGGTCTCGGAGCGGCGGCCAGGCGCCTGATGGCGGGGCGGCCTGCGCCGCACGGCCTGCGGCGTGCTGGCCAGCAGAGTCACCGTGAACCTGCGCGACGACGGGCAGGCCGTCTCCTTGGCCCGGAAGCCGCGCAGCGTGCGTGGGGTGGCTAAGCTAGCCACCACCGATGTCGCGCTACCAGGAGCAACGAGGAACCGCAGTCATGGATTTCCCCGGCAGGGTGCCCAGCTACGTGGTTACCCGGGGCGATGCGGAGATGATCAGTCTCGACGGCGGGGGGATTCCGTGAGCGCCCGGGTCAAGCTCTGCGGCTTCCTGCTCCTGCTCGCCGCCGTCTTCGCCGGGGCGCATGCGGCGGGGGCGCATCTGGGCCCGGTCACGACCAGCCAGTCGCAGTCCGGCAGCAGCGGAAGCTCCATGAACATGGGCGGCACAGGGTCGACGGGCACAGGAGGGCAGCCGGCGCAGCAGGCGCGGCTCCGGAGCGGCCGGCCATGAGTGATACCGGAGAGCTCACCCACGAGCAGGTCGAGTTCGTCATCAGCGGGATGAGCTGCGGCTCCTGCGCCGCCAGGATCGAGCGGCGGCTGAACCGGCTGGACGGTGTCGTGGCGACCGTCAACTTCGCGACCGAGCGGGCGTATATCACCAGCACCGGCGGTCGCGACCCGGACGAGCTGATCAGCGTGATCGAGTCCGTCGGCTACCGCGCGGCGCGGCCGGCTCCCGCCGCGCCGGAGCAGCCCGTTCCGGACTTGGCCGCGCGCATGCTGCTACGGCGGCTTGCCGTCTGCGCGCCGCTGGCGGTGGGGATCATCGTCATGTCGATGGCTCCTGCGGCGCAGTTTCCTGGCTGGCAGTGGCTGAGCCTGGTGCTGGCGGGCATCGTCGCGGTGTGGGGCGCCTGGCCGCTGCACCAGGCCGCATGGGCGGGCCTGGGTCACGGCGCGGCCACCATGGACACCCTGGTCAGTGTGGGGGTGACCGCCTCCTTCGGGTGGTCACTGTATGCGCTGCTGTTCGGCGGGGCCGACATGACTGGCATGCGGATGTCCTACTCCCTCACCTTCGCGCCGGCCAGCGGGCACACGCTGTATCTGGATGTGGCAGCCGGCGTCACCGCCGCCGTGCTCGCCGGGCGATACCTGGAAGCCCGCGCCAAGCGCGAGTCCGGTGCCGCCCTCACCGCCCTGGCCGGCCTCGCCGCCAAGACCGTCGCGGTGCTGCGTGACGGAAGCGAGCAGAGGGTGCCGCTCGCCGCGCTCGCCGCCGGGGACCTGTTCGTGGTCCGGCCAGGGGAGAAGATCGCCACGGACGGGGTGGTCGTCGATGGCCGGTCCGCGGTCGATGCCTCGCTGGTCACTGGCGAGTCGATGCCGGCTGAGGTCGGACCGGGCGACGAGGTGATCGGCTCGTGCATCAGCATGAGCGGGCGGCTGGTCGTGCAGGCCACCCGGGTCGGTGCGGACACGGTGCTGGCCCAGATCACCCGGCTGGTCAGCCACGCGCAGACGACCAAGGCCGCTGCGCAACGTCTCGCCGACCGGATTGCCGCGATCTTCGTGCCCGCCGTCATCAGCATCGCGACCGCCACGCTCGGGTTCTGGCTGGGCGCTGGCCTGCCCGGGGCCGCCGCCTGGAGCGCGGCCATCGCCGTGCTGGTGGTGGCTTGCCCCTGCGCGCTGGGACTGGCGACCCCCACCGCCCTGCTGGCCGGGGTGGGCCGCGGCGCGGAGCTGGGGATTCTCGTCAAGAGCATGCGCGCGCTGGAATCAGCCCGGCGGATCCGCACCGTCGTCCTGGACAAGACCGGCACCCTCACCACCGGAACGATGATCGTGCAGGACATCATCACGGCCCCGGGTATGAACGGGACACCAGGTGCCGACGAGAAGGAAGTCCTGCTGCTCGCCGGCGCGGTGGAGGATGCGTCCGAGCATCCCATCGGGCAGGCCATCGCCCGGGAGGCCGCCGCCCGCCACGGCGGCCTGCCCACGGTCACTGATTTCGTGAGCCTGCCAGGTGACGGCGTAGGGGGAAGGGCGGCCGGCCGCGAGGTCACTATCGGGAGCCCGCGGCTCTTCGCCGAGGAAGGGCTGGCCATCGACGCTGGGTTGAGTCAAGCTGTGGACTCGGCCGAGAGCGCCGGTTGCACTGCTGTGCTGGTCGGCTGGGGCGGCCGGGCGCGGGGAGTGCTGGTTGTCGCTGACGAGCTCAAGCCGGGCTCCCGGGACGCGGTGGCCCGCATCCAGCACCTGGGCCTGCGCCCGGTCCTGCTCACCGGGGACAACGAGCGGACGGCACGGGCGGTCGCCGCCCAGTTGTCCATTCCCGCTGAGAGTGTGGTCGCCGGGGTCCGGCCGGACGGGAAGGTAGCGGTGGTCCGCGAGCTCCAGGCATCAGGGGACCGGGTCGCGGTGGTCGGCGACGGTGTCAACGACGCCGCGGCACTGGCCCAGGCGGACCTGGGCATGGCGGTCGGCACCGGCACCGACGCCGCCATCGGGGCCGCGGGCCTGACCCTGGTCAGCGGGGACCCGGTCAGTATCGCCGACGCCGTCCTGCTCGCCCGCGCGACGCTGCGGGTCATCTACGTCAACCTCGGCTGGGCCTTCGGCTACAACCTGGCCGTCATCCCCTTGGCCGCGCTTGGCTACCTCAACCCGCTGTTCGCCGGCATCGCCATGTCAGCCAGTTCCCTGATCGTCGTGACCAACAGCCTGCGGCTGCGGCGGTTCCACGCCCGGCGCCCGGCGCGCTCGCAGCGGGTCCTGCCTGCCGCCCAGCCCTCCGCCGCCGCACCATGACGACCACCGTGCCGGCCGACCCAAGCTCCGCGGCCGCCACAGCACCCAGCAGGCTGGCCGAGCTGGCCCGGGCCGCGGCCGCTCCCGTGATCGCCGCTGCCCTGGTGACCGGGTTGCTGTCGGTCTGGGTGATCACTGGCGGCGCCGGGACCGTCTCCCGGATACGGGTTGAGGTCGGCCTCGCCGCCATTCCGATGCGCGCTTACATCGCCAGCGCGGCCAGCGCCATCCGCACGGCGCCCACCTATCTCACTATCCGCAACCTCAGCAGCGAGCCAGACGAGCTGCTGTCGGTCCGTACCCCTATCTCCAGCCATGTGATCCTTGCCGGGCCCCCGGGCCCCCACGGCGTCCGGCCGGTCGTGGCCGGCCTGGCCGTTCCGGCCCACAGCAGCATCACTTTGAGCCCGCTCGGTGCCGACGTCGTGCTGCTGGATCCGGTGCGGTACGAGACGGACATGACAGTTCCGCTCACGCTCACCTTCCGGCACGCCGGGCAGGTCCGCGTGAACGCCGCGGTCACCGCTCCTGGCGCCCCCTGAGCCCCGGACGATAGGGATTGCGGCCCTGAGACCGGGCGCTCGTCAGCTGGAAGAGCCGTACCGGAGGCTTACACGTATAAGCCACCGTCACCCTGGGGTGTGATCGCATCGGCGAGGAAATCCTGCGGCCGACTTCGGGTTAGCGGCGGGTGGGGCACTCGGCGGGCGAACGGCCGCGCCGGGACTAGGCGGTGACCGCGGCCCGCCAGCCGAGCAGGAACAGCCCGAGGAACGCCAGGGCAACGCGGCTTCAGCCGGCGCGTTCCGATGAGATGGACCCGAGCCTTGAGCTGGCCGTGGGTCGCTGGCTGGTCGTTCGCTCAGGGGATCGCGGGCATGCGGTCGTGGCGTATCCGGGCCCGGGCGACGTTGGCGCGATGCCGGGCCACGGCGTCGTGGTAGGTGGTGGCAGGGTCGAGGAGGAAGGTGGCGCCGTCGAGTAGGTCGGGAATGCGGGTGAGCACGCTTTCCGGTCGCATGTCGGGGATGGTCGGCCCGTCGTAGTCGTAGTCGTAGTCGTAGGCACCGACGTAGGGGTAGTCGGGGTTTTCGGGGAGCACCGAATAGAACGGCACGCCGTTGAAGAACGACTCCGGCCAGTTTCCGCCCGAGGGTCAGCCATGGCGTGCCGACGCAAGGGGCGAGGAACGAGAAGCCGCTGTGGGGCGTGTGTACTTCGGCGCCCGGGTTGGCGGCACCGAAGCCGTTGGCGTACTGCAGGGCCTCGGCAACGTGGCCGACCGGCGAGTAGTAGACGTGGTTTACCAAGATGCTCCTCATGGGCGGCTCCCGAGGGCTGCTGCCCTTCGTATGCCCCGCGACCAGAGGGACCTGCTTGGCGGTCAGCACCGTCGACCGCCGGAGCTGCGCCTTCCTCGTCACGACCGCGTAGATGTGGTTGGTCGCGATCACCCGCTCGGTTCCGGCGGCGGCAAGCTCCCGCTTTACGTCCGCGGCGAACGCCACCCTGGTCGCCTCATCGAGCGCCGCGGCGTTAGCGTAAGACGCCGGCAGCCTGGCGTAGCGGTCCACGCTGAGCTCGAAGCGCGACGGCTGGACCTCCTGAGCTGCGGCAACGTCCGGCAGTTCATGTTAACAGGTCAACGGGCACGAGTGGACCAACCGCCAGGCGGCCAGGGTAGGCCTTTCTCACTGGACTTTCTCTCCGCTCGGCAGGCGTGCGGCTGCGGACAGCAGGGCCCGGCGGCATGCCACGGAGAGCAGGTGCAGGCGGTAGTCAGCTGACGCAGCCCGGTCGGACATCGCGTGCACGCCTTCGGGGGCTTCCGCCGCGGCCGCAACCGCGCTTCCGGAGTCAAGGGGCTTGCCGGTCAGAACCTCAGCGACCCGGGGCAGCAGGAGCGGGGCAGTCGCCACGCCGGTCGCGGCCGCCTTGGCGGATGTCACGATGCCGTCGTCGACGACCGCCACCACGGCGACCCCGGCCAGCGCATACCCGGACGCGCCGTTGGCGAGCTTGACGTAGGCCGAGACCGTGCGTCCCGCCGGGAACGCCGGGACGGTAACACCGGTGAGGATCTCGCCCGGCTGGAGGTCGGGCGTGAAGGCGTAGGTGAAGAAGCCGTCCGCCGATGCCGAGCGTTCCCCTTGAGGGCCCGCGATGCCGAGCGTCAGGCCGGCGGCCAGGGCCACGGCGGGCCAGTCGCCGGCCGGGTCGGCGTGGGCCAGGTTCCCGGCGAAGGTGCCACGGTTCCTGACCTGGAGGTCGCCGAGGTGCCGCCCGGCGTCGGCGAACAGCGTAAGGCTGGCGAGATGGCTGCTGGTCATGACTTGATGGTGGGTGGCCAGGGCGCCGATGGTGACCCCGTCGGGACCTGCGCGCAGCCCGCGCAAACCTGGGATGCCGGTCAGATCGACCAGAAGCTCCGGGGTTAGCAGGCGCAGGCGGAGCATGGGTATCAGGCTCTGGCCGCCGGCCAGCGGCCGCGCCTCGTCGCCGCCGTTGGCGAGCGCGGTGACCGCTTCGGTGATGCTGGCGGGGCGCTGGAATCTCACTGGAGCGGGGATCATGACTTCGATGCCTCCTGGATAGCCCGCCAGATCTTCTCGGGTGTCAGTGGCATGTCCAGCTCGCGAATCCCCAGATGCGCCAGCGCGTCGAGCACTGCGGCGTACGCGGCAGGCGTGGAACCGATGGTGCCGGACTCGCCGACGCCCTTGACGCCGAGCGGGTTCAGCGGGCTGGGGGTGATGGTGTGGTGCGTCTCGAACCGCGGGAAGTCGGCTGCTCTCGGCAGGCGATAGGTCATGAACGATGTGGCTGTTGGCTGGCCTTCCTCGTAGGCGGCCTCTTCCCAGAGGGCCTGTCCGAGGCCCTGGGCGAGGCCGCCGTGCACCTGGCCGGCCGCGATGACGGGATTGATGATGTTGCCGCAGTCATCGACCGCGACGACGCGATCAAGCCGGACAGTCCCAGTATCGGGGTCAACCTCGACCACGCAGGCGTGGGCGCCGAACGCGCAGGGGGTCCCGGTCGGGTCGAAGGTCGCCTGCGCCTCCAGGGTGGGCTCGATACCGTGACCCAGCCCGCCCAGGTTGGCCTCGGCAGCGATCCGGCTCCAGGTCACCACGGCCGCGGGGTCACCGCGCACCGAGAAGCCGCCCGAGGCGAGCTCCAGGTCACCCGGATCGGCTTCGAGCAGCACGGCGGCGATCTGGCGCGCCTTTTCGATAACCCGGTCGGCGGCAACCAGGATGGCCGATGACCCGACCGGCATGGAGCGGGAGTTAAAGGTGCCGGCGCCCGGCGGCACGACGGATGTATCGGACTGGACGATCTCGACGTCGTCCTCAGGCAGCCGCATACGCCGCGCGACGACCTGGGCGAGCGTGGTGTGGTGGGACTGGCCGTGCGAGGACAGCCCGGAGAACACGGTGACGCGGGCATCCGGATGGACCCGCACGATCGCCGACTCGTACCCGCCCCGGCCGAAACCCAGCCGGCGCTGGATCGCGGATGGCCCGGCGCCGGTGAACTCGACGTAGGCGGTGACCCCGATCCCCAGCAGCCTGCCGTGCTCGCGCAGGGCATGCTGACGCGCCCGCTCGCGCTCCAGTCCGAGTTCTTTCAGCAGCTTGCCGAGAGCGCCGTGGTAGTCACCGGAGTCGTAGGTGATGAGGCCCGCGGGGCTGAGCGCGGGGAATCGGGTGATGAAGTTGCGCCGGCGAACCGTGACCGGGTCGACGCCTGTCGCCTGTGCCACCAGCGCGATGACCCGCTCGGTCAGGAAGGTAGCCTCCGGGCGCCCGGCCCCGCGGTAGGTGTCTACCGGCGTGGTGTTGGTCATCATGCCGCGAACGCGCACCTTGACGTTGGGAATCCGGTAGTTCCCGCCCGCCATGATGGCGAAGTTGACGCCGGGCACGCCCTGGCCCATGGATGACAGGTAGGCACCGAGGTTGGCGTAGCAGTCGACCCGCAGTCCCGTGATGGTGCCGTCGCGGCTGGCCGAGACCGTCACCTCTTGCACGTGGTCGCGCCCGTGCGTGGTCGCGATGAAGTTCTCCGAGCGGGTCTCGACCCAGCGGACCGGCCGGCCAAGCCGCAGCGCGGCCAGCGCGATGACGACGTCCTCGCGGTAGACCGCCAGCTTGGCGCCGAAGCCGCCGCCGACGTCCGGGGCCACGATCCGCAGCCGGTGCTCGGGCATCCCGGTCATCCGCGCGATCGGGGTACGCAGGTTGTGCGGGCCCTGGGTCGAGGTGAACAGCGTCATGTGACCGGTCGCCGGCTCGTAGTCGGCGAG
Organism: uncultured Actinomycetota bacterium; assembly: GCA_963842355.1. Taxonomy (GTDB): domain Bacteria; phylum Actinomycetota; class Actinomycetes; order Streptosporangiales; family Streptosporangiaceae; genus JASHPR01. The sequence goes on from CAWJGC010000004.1 coordinate 673,464, forward strand.
CACCGCCCGGGGTTCCATCGGGCAGGCTGCCACCCGCTGATTGCGCACCGTCGCGCTGATGACCACCTCGGCGCTGGACTCGGCGGCCTCGATATCCCCCGTCGCCAGGACCTGCTCGAACGACGCGTTCCGGGGCGTGGCCGCGAACAGCTGCGGTGCGTCCGGGGCCCAGGCGTCCCGCGCGTCGGTCACCGCCGTAACCGGCTCGTAGACGACCTCGACGAGCGCGGCCGCGTCCGCGGCCAGGTACTCGTCACCAGCGATGACGACCGCGACCGGGTCGCCCACGTGCCTGACCACGCCGTCGGCGAGCGGCGGCGTGCCCGGTGAGCTGTTAGCCGCCCCCGGAAGGATCCACGCCGCGCGCATCGGCGGCAGTTCCGGGAACGTCGCGGCAGTCAGGACTGCGGCGACCCCGGGCGCTGCCGCAGCCGCCGCGGTGTCGACCGATTTCAGCCTGGCGTGCGGGTAAGGCGATCGCACGAACACCGCGTGCAGCAGCCCGGGACGCGAGATATCGGCGACGAACCGGGACCGGCCGGTGAGAAACTTCGGGTCCTCCCGGGGCCGGACCGCGTCACCGGGCAGGCGGCCAGCGACGGTCCCCGCCACGTGGGTCATGACGGCCTGTCCTGCTCGTCGGCTGGCGGCTGTGTGCCGGGGCCATGATCTGATGCGGCCGCGAGGATCGCGTCGACGATGAACTCATAGCCGGTGCAGCGGCACAGGTTGCCGTGCAGGCCGTGCCGGACCTCGGCCTCGGTGAGCTGCGAGCCGTGGCGGGCGATGAGGTCAATGGCGGCGAGCACCATGCCGGGCGTGCAAAACCCGCACTGCAGGGCGTGGTGAGCGGTGAACGCCCGCTGGACGGGATGGAGCCCGGCGCCGTCGGCGATGCCCTCGATGGTGGTGACCGAGTGACCGTCGATCTGCGCGGCGAGCACGGTGCAAGACTTGGCCGCGAGGCCGTCGATCAGGACCGTGCAGGCGCCGCACTGGCTCGTGTCGCAGCCGATGTGCGTGCCGGTGAGGCCGCGGTCCTCACGAAGATGGTGCACCAGGAGCCGGCGAGCTTCGACGACTGCAGCGGCGGCCCGTCCGTTGAGCGTGTAGCCGATCTCGGCCTCGGCGTTCCCGCCGCTGGGGGCGACGCCGACCGTGCTGGCTAGGTCTGTCACGGTAATCCCTTCCGTCACGCGGGTAGCCGGGTGGTGGCTGCCGGGGGTGGGGCGGGTTCGGCGGCCGCTGCCGGGCGGCCTGGTACCGTCGCGGGTGCGGCGGTCAGGGCGCCGCTCTCGGTGAGCGTGTCGATCTCCCCGGTGCCCCGCGGCGAATCGGCGAGCGGCGCGGTGCGCTGGATGGCGCCCATCAGCGGGTGCAGGTCGAGCAGGTTATACGGCTCATGCACCATCGTCAGGACCGCGAGCGGACCAGTGGTCTCGTATCGAATGACGCTGTCGTCCATCACGATGTCCCGTCGTCGTCGGCTCGATGACGGCAGCGTAAGCGAGTGACTCCAATGATGCAAGTTACTCTGTCTATACTGGTTACCGTGCTGCCCAGCAATTACGACACGCAGGACTGCTCCGTCGCCCGGGCCCTGGAGATCCTCGGCGAGCGGTGGACGCTGCTGATCGTGCGCGACGCCCTGCATGGCATCACCCGCTACGACGACTTCCTCGCCCGCCTCGGCGCGCCGACCAGCACACTGGCCCGCCGCCTTGACCAGCTCGTCGAATCGGGGATACTCGCCCGCCAGCGCTACGAGGCGCATCCGCCCCGCGATGAGTACCGGCTCACCGACCGCGGCCGCGAACTGGCCACGGTCGTCGCCGCGCTGCGTGAATGGGGAGACCGGCACCTATCGCCGGGAGGCCCGCCAGCCGACTACAAGCACCGCGGCTGCGGCGGCACCCCGGTCACCGAAATGAGATGCGAAGCCTGCGGCCAGCAACTCCACGCCAAGGACATCTCCCGCGTCGAATACCGGCACGTCCGAAGGCCATAACCCCCCCGCACCAGCAACGCAGCCGGGCGACACAGCCACCCCAGCGCGGCTCAGGTCGGCCGTCCTCCGCCGCCCGCGACGTCGACCGAGGTGCCGGTCACATAACCAGCCAGGGGCGAGAGCAAGAAGGCCACGACCGGCGCCACGTCGGATGGTGTGCCAAGCCGCCCCAGCAACACTCCCCGGCGCTGTGCCTCCTGGGCGCACCAGTCGTCGAAGGGCGTGTCCGCCGCGAGTGCAGAGTGCCGGGCACGCTGCCGCTCGGTGATGATGGCGCCCAGGTTGACCGCGTTGACGCATACGCCGCTGGCCGCCAGCTCCGTGGCCAGCGAGCGGGTCGTGTTGAGCAGAGCCGCGCGGGCGGCGCTGACCGCCGCCATGCTCGGCTCTGGCCGGTGGGCGGTCACGCCGTTGACGATGACGACCCGGCCGGCATCGCTGCGGGCCAGGTAAGGAATGGCTGGGCGGACGGTGTTGAGCGCCCCGACCACCTTGATACGGAACTGGTCCGTCCACGTCTGCTCGCTTGCGTCGAGAACACCGCCCGTAACGCCAGCACCCGCGTTGACGACCACACCATCGAGACGGCCGAACCGACTTGCCGCTTCGCTGACCGCCCCGGTGATGGCCGGCGCATCGGAGACGTCCGCGACATGCAACAGCAGCCGGCCGTCGCACTGCGCGGGATGCCCGCCAAAGGCGTCCTCCAGCACGGCCCCTGTCCGGGCGCACGCCGCCACCAGTGAGCCCTCGGCCAGCAGCAACTCCACGACGGCCCGGCCGACGCCCTTGCTGCCACCGGTGACGTAGTACGCCCGCCCGCTGATCATCAGGTCCATGAACCCAGCATCCCCCCAGGCGACGCCGCGACGCCGGTCCAGCAAGACCCCCGGAGCCTCCTCGAACCGCGACGCAGGCCCGTCTTCTCCTGGCGGGCCAGCCCGCCAGCAGCCAGCGGGCACCCAGAACTCGCCGGCGCTCGTCTTCGGGTACCTCGATCTCGGGCAACTCACCCCTGAAGTTGTGGCCGAGACAGACGGTCGCGCTGCCCGGGCCGAACGGCGCCGGCAATCCGACTCACGTCCGTTACTTAGAGGCTTGCCGGGATGTCCGTCTCTGCCGCCACGCCGTGCGAAGCGGCGTGGTCGCTGCGGTGTTCCCGTTCGGCTTGGGCCGCCGGCGGCGCGCTCTCGCCGCGGGTGTTCGTGGCCCGGAAGGCGGCGAGGGCAGCAGCGAGGATGAAGATGCTGCCGAGCAGCAGGGCGACATGGAAGCCGCTGGTGAGCGCCTGAGCCCTCGGGGTGTGCACCGCCATCAGGTGCTGGGTGCGAGCGGCGGCCGCGGCGGTGAAGATGGCCAGCCCGAGCGCCCCGCCGATCTGCTGCGAGGCGTTGAGCAGGGCCGCCGCCAGCCCGGCCTTGTCGGGCGGCACGCCGGCGTTGGCCGCGGTGGTGGTCCCCACGAATACCGGGCCGAACCCCAGGGCGACCACGAGCATGCCCGGCAGCACGTCCGGCAGGTAGCTCGCGTGCACCGTCAAGTGCGAGAGCCAGAACAGGCCGCCCGCGGCGATGACGGCACCGGCGATGATCACTGGCCGGGTCCCGATGCGGGAGAGCAGCTGGGAGGAGATCCCGGCAGAGACGGCGATCACCCCGCAAAGCGGTAGGTAGGCGGCTCCTGCCTTGACGGGCGAGTAGCCGAGCACCTCTTGCATGTACAGCGTCAGGAAGAAGAACAGCCCGAGGAACCCGGCGAAGGCGGTGAGCTGGGTCACGTTCGAGAACCCGAGCCCGTTGATGCGGAAGATCGACAGTGGCGCGAGCGGGTTGCGATGGCGCAGCTCGTTGAGGGCGAACAAGGCCAGCACCACGACGGCGCCCGTGAGCTCACCGGTGGTCCGGGCGCTGCTCCAGCCCACCGAGGGCGCTCGCACCAGCGCGTAGACGAGCAGCAGCGGGCCGCCGGTGGCCAGCACGGCGCCCAGTGCATCGAAGTTCCGCCGCTGGGCCCGGCCCCGCTCACCGCCGATGAGCCGGAAGATCGGCCCGAGCAGCAGGACGCAGGCTATCGGGTTGATGAACATCACCCACCGCCAGCCGGGGCCCGCGGTGAGCAGGCCACCGAGCAGGACGCCGAAGGCCGAGGCCAGGCCGCCCACCGCACCCCACACGCCGAGGGCGGAGTGCCGGTCCTTGCCCTCCGGGAAGCTCGTCGTCAGGATCGACAGCGCGGCGGGCAGGGTCATCGCAGCACCCAATCCCTGGGCCAGGCGGGCGCCGACGAGCACGCCGGCATTGGTGGCCAAGCCGCCCGCAAGCGACGAGCAGCCGATGACAAGCACGCCGGCGACGAGAACCCTGCGGCGTCCCAGCAGGTCGGCGGCCCGGCCGCCGAGCAGCATGAACCCTCCGTAAGTGAGCAGGTAGCCGCTCACCACCCACTGCAGCCCCGGCACCGAGAAGTGCAGGGCGTGCTGGATCGAGGGAAGCGCGATGTTCACGATCGACGCGTCCACGAAGTCCATGAACGCGACCGCGCACAACAAGACGAGCGTGAGCTTGCCCCGGCGGGTCGACAGGAACGGCGGATGCTGGGCCACGGCGGTCATTGGCAGACCCTCCTCGTGCGGCGGGAACGTGCCGTCTGCGATCGATGTGTCTTCACGCCATGCAACGACGGAGCAGCAGCCGGGAAAGTGACAGGACCTTGCTCAGCGGGCGGGCCGGATCGGCCGGGCGATGGCGTGCAGGTGGAAGATCCGCCCGCCGCGCTCGTCGAGCCGGATCACCGCCACGACCTGGCCGCCACGGCGAGCGACCACCGCGGCTCGCGTCTCCAGGGCGAAGGGCTCGAGCGAGACGCCCGCGGCCGGCCCGAGGAACTCCAGCGCACGCTGGGCGACCGTCTCCGCGCCCCGGACGGGCGGGAGCGGCGGCAGCCCCGTCACCCTGGCCAGCCCGGCCACCTCGGGATCGAGCAAGTCGACCAGCCCCCGGACATCACCGCCCGCGCAGACCGCGATGAACCGTGCCGCCAGATCGGCCGCCGCTTGCGGTCCGGGCTCGGCCGCCGCGGGCGGGGTGCCGGAGGATCCGGACCGGATCGAAAGGCGCGCCCGCCGGGCCAGCTGGCGGCATCCCGCCGGCGTCCGGCCGACGAGCTCGGCCACCGCGTCGAAGGGGAAGCCGAAGACGTCGTGAAGGATGAACGACGTGCGCTCGGCCGGCGACAGCCGGTCGATCACGACGGCCAGTGCCCGGCGCACCTCGTCGTCGAGGGTCAGACGATCTGCCGGGTCGATGCTGTCCTGAGCTGTTTCGGGGGGCGCCGAGGTAGGCACCGTCCGGCGGACGTCGGCCGAAGCCAGCCGGTCCAGGCACAGCCGGCGGGTGACGACGACCAGCCATCCCCGCACGTCATCCACGCCGCCAGCCGGACCCGCGGCCAGCCGGGCGAAGGCCTCCTGGACGATGTCCTCTGCGTCGGCCGGCCCGCCGAGCATCCTGGCGGCGATGGCCAGGAGATAAGACCGGTGCGCCTTCCAGGCAGCCCGCACCCAGGCCTCGGCCGACGGCGATTGGTCCATGGCCTCCTCCACCATCTCTGTCTGCAGACAGGACGGTTTCCGGGTCACTTTTGTGACACGCCGGGACCTGGCCGGCCCGCGCTGCGGCCTGGCCGGCCCGCGCCGCGGCTTCCTAGTGATCTTGAGGCGGGCGCGCGCACATAACCAGCGCCTCCTTGAAGGTGAGTCGCTTGTGCTCGCCGATGACCCGGCGATCCTTGGCGGCGAGCCCGCCTGCGATTTGCACAGCCCGGTCCAGCACCGCGTGCTCTGGCACGACCTCGTGGACGATGCCTGCCGCCGCGGCGTCGGGTGCTCGGTAGCGGCGTCCGGTGATGAGTGCCTCATGCAGGGTGGCCCGTGGAAGTTTCGCCGCCACCACAGCATGCATGGGCGGCGTGAGGGGGAGTCCGAGGTCGACCTCCGGAAGGCACCAGTAACCACGGTCCTGGCGCATGACGACAAAGTCGTGGGCCGTGGCCAGCATTGCTCCGGCGGCAAACGCATGGCCGTTCACGGCGGCCACGGTCACCGCGGCAAACCCAAGGACCCGGCCGAGCAGACGGTGGACGTCATCGAGGAACTCTGCCCCGGCCTCCGGCCCGGTTGCCATCCAGTCGAGGTCCAGGCCGTTCGAGAAGAACTTCCCCTCGCCGGTCGTAACCAGGGCGACGGGACCCTGGACCGCCTCTACCGCGTCCAGTGCCTGGTTGACCTGGTCGACCCACTTTCGATTCATCCGGTTCTCGCCATCGCGCATGCTCAGCAACCAGACATCGCCCCGCTGTTCGACATCGATCATGGCTTCTCCTCCCGTGCGGGCGCGCTTGCGCGATGACCGGCGGGCGGGCGGTCGCCGGGCTTGGATCCGGGTCCGGCGACGATGGCGACGTCTCGCGCATCGACCGGCTTACCGCAGTGGCCACAGCGTCGCGGGCCGGCGATGTCGTGGCCACAGGTGCGGTGCCGGAGGACCACGGGCGGCCCGCCCGCCTCAGCGGACAGCCAGCGGTCGCCCCAGCCCATGAGCGCGACCACCACGTCGAAGAGGTCGCGTCCCTTGTCGGTTAGCCGGTACTCGTACCGGTCCGGGCGCTCCTGGTAGCGATGCCGCTCGAGGATCTCGTGGTCGACCAGGGTGGTCAGGCGATCGGCGAGCACCCCCCGGGATATGCCGAGGTCGGCGATGAGGTCATCGAACCGGCGGACGCCGAAGAAGGCGTCGCGCAGGATCGCGAGAGTCCACCATTCGCCGAGGATCTCCAGGCTGCGAGCCACCGAACAGTTGAGGTGGTCGAGGTTGCTGCGCTTCATGCCCGGACTCTATCAATCTTATAAGAGAACGAATAGGTTGCGTAACGAGACTTACTGTGTCATCGTAAGTCTCGTTAACAGATCGACCGCAGGCCCGGTCGCCGCTGGCCGGTCAGATCCTCAAACGGAAGAGGTCACGCCATGCCCATGCTCGACGCCTGCATCCCCGAGGGCGCGCTCGACCCCGCCCGGGAGAAAGCCCTGCTGGCCGAGCTCACAGATCTCCTGCCGCTGGGAAGGCGCCGATCCGGCGGACGAGGCTACCCGTTCGATCGCCTGGGTGTTCCTGCAGCGTCCCGCCGAGGTCTTCGTGGGAGGCGAGGCCCCTGAGCACCCCCGCTACCGCATCGTGGCCTCGGTGCCCGAAGGCCAGCTCGACGACAAGCGCCGCGCCGGCATGGTCGAGGCGGTCACCAACGCCGTGCTCGACGCCGAGCCGGAAGGACGCCCCCGAGACCCGTTCCGGGTGTGGGTCTTCACTCACCAGGTCCCCGAAGGAACCTGGGGCGGCGGTGGCCGCATCTTCCGGCTTGCCGACATCGCGGCGTTCGCGCTCGGCGGGGACGAGAAAGCCGGCCGCGCCCACGCCCAGCGGCGGCTCGCCATTACCAAGGCCGAACGCGACGCGATCTTCACCTGAGAAGCCCGGTCTCCGGGCTGCCCCGTCCCGGAGCCCTGGCACCTGAGCCACTGCGCTGCTCCTCTCGTGCCTCCGGCATCAGTTCATTGACCGGCCGACCGGTCAATGGTAGCGTCGGGTTCCGCGTCAGCGCAAGGCGGACCGAGGCCGGCTCCAGCGCGGGAGGCACCATTGGCAGGCGAGCTTGACTACTACCGGGCCCGGCCCGCCCGCGCTGGAATCAACGTCACGAGGCCGATGTCGAGGCCATGGGCCGGCCGCACTCCCCGCTTGCCAATACCAGTATCGTGCGCCCGAGAGGCAGGCACAGCCGATGACAGTCTCGAAGGTCGGTTCTGGTGTCTGGCGCGCAGGTACCCGCTACGTGAACTGGTACATCATCGACGGGGGGAAGGACGGCGTGACCCTGGTCGACGCCGGCCTGCCAGCCTACCGGCGACACCTGGACGAATCCCTGTACCAGATCGGCCGCAGCAGGAATGATGTCCGGGCGGTGGTCCTGACCCACGGTCACATCGACCACATCGGCATGGCCGCCGCGCTCGCAGAACTCGGGGCCGCCCTTTACCTTCACCCGGAGGATTCCCGGCTTGCCGCCCATCCCCGGTCCAACACGCCGGAACGGAACCTCCTTCGCTACGCCTACTACCCGGGCATGATCGCCTTTCTGGCCCACGCCATTTCCCGGGGAGCCCTGCATCCCCCGCCCATGCCCCGCTCAACCGCGATCACGGACGGGTCGGCGCTCGACGCGCCAGGCCATCCGCTGGTGATCCATGCGCCAGGTCACACCGACGGCAGCTGCGTGTTCGAATTCCCAGAGCACGCAGTGGTCTTCGTCGGCGATCTGCTCTGTACCGTCAGCCCGTTCACGGGCAGGCACGCCGATCCGCAGCTTCAGACCCGCGGATCGAACAAGAGCAGCGATCAAGCCATGACCTCACTGAGGCGCCTCCAGAACGTTCAGGCCCGAGCCGTGCTCCCCGGGCACGGAAATCCCTGGAGCGATGGTGTCGAAGCAGCCATAGCCAGCGCCATGAGAATCGGCTGCACGTAGTCGGGGATCGCGGGCACGGGCTAACGTTCGGTCGTGGGGTATCAAGAAACATGCACGCAACGCCGTTCCTGACCAAGATCATCCAGTGCCGCTAGAGCCGGGACCATGCCTCGCCTGCTGATCGTGCACCACACGCCGTCGCCCGCGATGCAGGCCATGTTCGAGGCGGTGACGGCAGGAGCGGGTCACGAGGACATCGAGGGCGTCGAGGTCGTGATCCGGCCCGCGCTGACCGCGGCCGCGGCCGACGTGCTCGCCGCCGACGGCTACCTGCTGGGCACCCCGGCGAATATCGGTTACATGTCCGGTGCGCTGAAGCACTTCTTCGACGGCATCTACTACCCGTGCCTGGAGGCGACGCAGCGCCGGCCGTACGCCCTGTACGTGCACGGTGCCAGCGACACCGGCGGCGCGGTCCGGGCCGTCGAATCCGTCACCGCCGGCCTGAAATGGCGCCGCGCCCGCCCGCCGGTCTGCGTGACCGGCCCGCCGGGGCGCGCCGACCTGGAGGCATGCTGGGAACTCGGCGCCACGGTCGCAGCGGAGCTCGCCGAGTGAGTCCCATCAGCGAGGAGGGAAGGCGGCGCCTCCGGGCGGCCCGGAGGCGAGCGGGAGACACCGCGTGATCGTCACGGTCACGCTGAACCCGGCGCTGCACGTCGGCTACAAGGCCGAACGGATCAGGCTCGGCGGCGCCAACCAGGTCAGCCGGATCAGCTACCGGCCGGGCGGCCCGGGCCTGGCGGTGGCGCGGGTGCTGCACACCTTCGGCCATGACGTGGTGGCGGCCGGCCTGGCCGGCGGCGCGTCCGGCGAGATGATCAGAGCCGAACTGGCCCGGGCCGGGATCGCGACGCAGTTCACCTGGATCAGCGGAGACTCCCGGCGGGTCGTCGAGGTGGACGGCGACCCGAGCGGTGCCGTCACGACCTTCCACGAGCCTGCGCCCTACATCACCACCGAGGAACTGGGCCGGCTGGCCGCCGACTACCGTTCGCTGATGGCCGACGCGACCGCGGCCGTGCTGTGCGGGAGCCTTCCGGCCGGGCTTCCCGCCGAGACGTACGGCTCGCTGGCCACCTACGCGGCGGAGGCCGGCGTGCCCGTGGTGCTCCGCGCGGGCGGCAGCGCCCTGTGGCACGGAGTGAGCAGGCGTCCGGCCCTGGTCATCCCCGAGCCGGACGCTGACGACCCGGCCGCGCTGCTCGCCAACGGCGCCAGGGCCGTGGCCATCCTGTCCGGCGGCCAGGTGACCGCGGTGACCGCCGACGTGCAGTGGAGCGCCGAACTCGCCGGCCAGCGGGGCCGGGCCGGGGTGGCCGGGGACGGAGCCACAGGGTCCCGCGACGCACTCGCCGCGGGATTCGTTCCCGGTATCGCACTGAGCTGGTCCTGGCCGGATACTCTCGCGCACGCGGTCGCGCTGGCCGCATCAGCGGACCCGGCCGGAGAGGTCGACCTTGAATCCTACGAGCGGCTGCTGCCCGACGTCATGGTGACGTCACGAGCAACATAGAGAGCACCAGATCCGGCAGATCCTATTCTGGTGGTGTTTAGTAGCAATCATCCGAAGACGCGGGTTAGGCTATGCGCCGTGAATCAGACGGGCGGAGAGCTTGAACGCCGGCAGGACGCCCTTCCGGTCCCGTACCAGCGCGGCCAGCGCCATGGCGAGACCCCGGGCGTCGTCGACTGGCCGGAACTCGCGGCCTGGGTCCGGGGCCGGAGCGTCATGCTCGGCGGTCTCGCGCTGATCGTGGTGCAATTGATCTGGAAATCGTTCTTCCTCGGGCATTTCTACTTCTGGCAGGACGACTTCCGCTTCATGGAGCTGGCCCTCAGGAATTCCTTCAACTGGAAATACCTGACGTATGCCGAAGCGGGTCACCTGCTGCCCGGCGCCTGGGCGATCGCCTGGGTGGTGGCCAGGATCTCGCTGTACAGCTGGCCGCTCGCGGCCACGGTCACCGTGGTCATGCTGGCGGCCGCCGACCTGGCGGCGCTCCGCCTGCTCCGGACGCTGTTCGGGAACCGGCCGGCGATCCTGATTCCCCTGGCCGTCTACCTGCTGAGCCCGCTGACGCTGCCGGACATCCGGTGGTGGTCGGCGGCGATCGAGACGCTGCCGCTGCAGATAGCCACGTTCATGGCGCTGAACGCGCAAGTGCACTACGTGCGCAGCGGCCGCTTCCGGCACGCGGTCGCGGTCGCGGCCTGGCTGCTGTTCGGGCTGGTCTTCTTCGAGAAGGCCGTGGTCTTGCCGCTGCTCCTGCTGGGAATCACGTCCGGGTTCCTGATGGACGGACCCTGGCTGCGAGCGATCGGGCGGTGCCTGGTCAGCTACTGGCGGGGCTGGGCGCTGCAGTTGGCCGTGCTGGCCGGCTACCTGACCGTGTTCGCGGTGTCGCTGCATTCGTCATCGTCGCAGCCGGGTATTCCCGGAACCTCCGCCGGGGTTTTCACCTTCATCTCGGACCTGGTGAAGAGCACCTTCGTGCCCGGGGCGATCGGCGGCCCGTGGCAGTGGTTCCCGTCCGGCGACGCGGAGTACGCGTACTCGGCTCCGCCTGCCGCGCTGATCTGGCTGTCCCTGATCGTGGCCGTGTCGGTCATCGGGGCCAGCATCTGGTCCCGCCGCGGCGCCGGGCGGGCCTGGGCCATCCTGGCCGGATGGCTGGTCGCGGCCGACATCGTCCCCGTCCTGGTGGGCCGGATCTCCGAACTGGGCCCGAAGGTGCTCGGGCTCGAGACCCGCTATGTGGCCGACGCGGTGCCCGTCCTGGCCATCTGCCTGGGCCTGGCGTTCTGGCCGGTGACCGGGCGCCCGGACACCGCGGCCAGGCGCTGGGCCAGCGGCAACCTCGGCAACCTCGCCAACCCGGGCCAGCTAGGGCGCATGGCCGCCGCCGGCGTGGTCGGCGCGTTCGTCATCGGGTCCGTGTGGTCGGCCCAGGCCTTCCAGAACGTCACGTCGAGCCTTCCGGACCGGACCTTCATCGCCAACGCCCGGGTCGCCGTGGCGGATGCGCCGGACGGGACCGTGATCGCCGACGAACCGGTGCCTCCCGGGCTCGTGCTCGGCGTGTTCGGGCGGGACGCCGATACCTCCCAGGTGATCGGGCCGATGGAGAGTGCCCAGGCCACGACCAGGATCCGCTGGTTGCCCCGGCTGGACGGGACGATCGATCACCTCTGGGTGTTCGGCGCGGAGGGCAGGCTGCACCAGGCGGCCGTGTTCGGCCGGGCCAGCCTTCCCCTGGCCGCGGGTCAAAGCTGCCAGCAGGTCAGCCAGGGGCGCGCGGTGGTCAGGTTCCCGGCCCCGACCCTGAGCCACACCAAGGTCCTGCACGTCACGTACCTCGCGGCGACGGCGGTGAACGGCGATTACGCGACCGTCAGCTACGGGAAGAGCTCATACCTGCTGACCGTGCGCCCGGGCCTGCACAGCGCCTACTTCTCGGTGCGAGGGAGCGCGGACAGCGTTACCGTGTCGGGGCCGGCCATGGCCGGGCTGTGCCTCGGTGACATGGAGGCGGGCATCGTGGTGCCCTCGATCTCGGGCCCGGTGATCCCGGCCTCGTCCTGAAGGTCTGGCGAGGTCCCGACGGCGTCCCCGCGGCGGGCCCGGTCGACCAGGCGGGCGTGCTCGTCGTCGGCGACCGGCGCGGCGCGCTGGGCGAGCATCACCGGAATGTCGTTCTCGATCCGGTAACCGCGCCGCAGCCGGGGGTTATAGAGCAATTCCTCATCGGCGAAGTACAGCAGGCCGCGCTTGTCGATGGGGCAGACCAGGATCTCAAGCAGCGCTTCGTCCAGGGCCATGAACCTCTCCTTTCGCAACGCGGGAATCGTCTCGCCTGGCGGCCGGCGCGAGTGCCGACTCTCCGGCCGGTTCCCTCGCCCCCTGCCTGGACAGCAGCAGCACCACGCAGCCCGCGACCAGGATGCCGACGAGGCGCAGCGCCAGGAGCACCGGACTGGCGGGCAGCCGCTCGTGGAACAGCCAGGTGCCCACCACCATGAAGTAGATGCTGCCTCCCGCGTTGGAGACCGGAGCCACGATGGAAATGCGGCAGCGCAGCAGCGCGGTCTGGAACAGGATCAGGCCGGCCGCCGAGCATCCCGCCATCACGTACAGGTAGGGCGACGACACCACCGCGATCAGGAGGGCCGTGGCCCCGTGACGGTGCAGGATCGCGCCGGACAGCGCCTTGATGGCCAGCGCGGCCACGCCGTAGAGCAAGCCGGTGGCGATGCCGTAGGACACGCCGGTCACCGGCGGCCCGTGCTTGCGCGAGCCCGCGCGCAGCGCGCTGCCCGCGGCCGCCAGGGCGACCAGGACCGATGCGGTGCCCACGGCCGCCAGCGCGGTGCCGTTGAAGCTGTGGCCCACCCCCGCGGCCGCGCTCCCGGCCGAGAGCGCCAGCAGCACGACGGACAGGGCCATCACCGCCACGCACGCGTACTCTCCGCGGCCGAGATGCTCGCGCAGCACGATCCGGGACAGCACGAGGACGACGGCGACGCCGCTGGCTATGACGGGCTGGACCACGGTCACCGGAGCCAGCGTCAGCGCGAGGACCTGGAACGCCAGCCCGCACAGCATCAGGCCGAACCCGGCCAGCCACCGCGGTGACGACGCCAGCGTCAGGGCCAGGGACACGACACGCCGGCCGCCGGTCATGGGCAGCCGCCCGAGCGCCTGCTTCTCCACGACCAGGCCGGAGTTGTACGCCGTGGTGGCCAGGAGCGCCAGCGCCAGCCCGCCGTCAGTGCTGCCGGTCACGTTCTGCCCTCCTGGCTCGTGATGTCGCTCAGCGCGGCCGCGTAGGCACCCGCGAACCGGGCCGCCGCTGGCTCGCTGAACAGGGCGTGCCGGTATCGCAGGCACAGGTGCAGCCGCCCGCCCACCGTGATGGCGCCGACCGACAGCCCCCGGGGCATGTGCGCGGACGTCGAGAACCACATGTGCGTGACCGGCGCATCCCCGAACTGCGGCGGGCCGGCGACGATGCCGAGGTTGGAGACCAGCGACGTGTCGCAGATGAGCGGCCCGGCCGTGTGCAGGGCCAGGCGCAGCAGCCCGCGCTTGATCGGCGCCGGGCACCACGCGGCGGCCAGCGCCTGGCAGAGCGGATCGACCTGCGGCCCGGGCCGGTTCTTGGCCGAGCGTGTCTGCGCGGCCACGTCCGCGATCAGCGCCCGGACGTCGGAAGGGTGAGCCGGCGGCCGCGCGGTGACGGCCGTGAGGCGGGACAGGTTGCCCGCTACGGCGGCCTGGCCGGGAGCCCGGGCGTTGACCGGCATGGTGATCCGGATCGGGCCCGGCGGCCGGCGGTGGGAGGCGTTCCAGCCGCCGATGGCCATGATCAGCGCGGCGATGAGCAGGTCGTTGACGGTGGCATGGGATCCGGGGCGGCGCAGGCTCGCCGCGCACTCGGACGTGAACAACTCGAATCCATATCCAGAACGGCCACGGCGGGGCGGGTCATCACGCCGGTCGCGGGCGATCCTCGCGGCGGGCCGAGGCAGCATGGCCGCCGGGCCGGCCCGGGCCGGCCCGGCTGGGTCCTCGGGGGCCGGCGGGGCGGAGCCGTCCGGTCCCGGCGCCTCCGCACCCGCCGCACCCCCGGCGGGGCCCGCCTCCGGCGTTGCGCGCGCGGCCGGGCCGGAGGAGCCCCGGTAGTGCCGGGCGACGCGGCGCAGCAGTTCGAGACAGGAGAGCCCGTCGAGCGCCGCGTGGTGCGCGTTGAGGATCAGGCAGTCCTCGCGCGGCCCGGCCGCCAGCAGCAGGCGGACCGGAGGGGAGCGGTCCAGCGGCGGCGATGCCGCCAGGAACCGCATCCGCCGCTGCGCGAGTTCCTGCTCGTCAGCCCAGGTGGCGGTGGTCAGCGGGTCAACGTCAGGGTGGCCCGGCCGCTCCCACGCGTAGCTGGGCCGCCACCATGCGCCCGGGGCCCGCCGGACCAGCGCCCGCGGCTGCTCGGCCAGGGCCGCCCCGGTGGCCCGGCGCAGCGCCGATTCTTCCAGGTGACCGGGGACCCGCACCTCGATGTGCACGTTGCAGGGCTCGGCCGGCGCGTCGTAGTAGCAGCTCAGTTCGTCGGCGACGCCGAAGGGCGCCCGCGGGAGCGGCCCGGCCCCGCGGTGGGGTGCCCGCGGCAGCGGCTCCGCCTGGCCGCAGGCTGCGCGCGGTCGCGGCTCGGTCCGCATTACTGACCGCCGCCGATGCCGGCCGGCCGGGCCGGCTCGGACGCCGGAAGCGGCAGCCTGCGGCCCTGGCCGGGCAGCGGGCGTGACGGCTGCCAACCGTCGCGGGCGGCGCTCGACATGAAGGCCGAGCGCGGCATCAGCGCCGCCGCCAGCGCGGTCAGCGCACAGGCCTGGGCGGCGGGCCCGAAGGCGCCCGAGCCGGTGCTGGCGGGCGAAGCGGCGGTCGCGGCGATCAGTCCGGCGGCGAGCATCGCCGCGAAGGCGATCACCGGGAGCCACCGCGGCCTCAGCGCCGCGACGACCACGAGCAGCGGAACGACGAGGACGACGGGGCCGCCGACGAGGAAGACGAGGACCCCGAGGGCCAGCGGGCCGGCCCAGCGCTGGGCGGTCGCCCAGCGCCCGGCGGTCCGGTGCCGGATCCGGGCGGAACGCCCGGCCGTGAGGCTCGCGACCACCTCCTGGGTGCGCCGCAGCGCTTCCGGCTTCCGGGGGGCCGGGGCATGGCTTTGCCGGTACCGGGCCAGGGCCAGGGCGAACACGGCGGCGGCGAGCACGGCCAGAAGCTCGATCGGCACCCACAGCGCTGCCCCGCGCCCGGCCTTGAGCTGCAGGCTCCAGCCGATCTCGATGAAGTAGGCGAGCGGAAGCACGAACCAGATCCACCGCTTCCAGCCGAAGGCCACCGCGAGCAGGGCGATGATGGCCAGGACGGACAGGGCGAGACCGATGTGGTACAGGGTCGCCGGGGTGAACGTCATGGCGATGACGCCGCCCGCGCCGGCCGGGACGACGTAGGCCTGCTGCCAGCCGTCCAGCCGGACGGACGCCAGGGGGCGCCCGTTGAGCGAGGCCGACCATCCGGGGCTGGCGTTCTCGTGCACCTCGACGTACGAGGCCGGCCCGGGTCCGATCCGCACGGTGCGGCTGTCCGGCTGCCAGCTCAGCACCTTGAGGGTGCGGGCCGGCGCGGTCGCCGGGCCCGTTCCTGGGCTCTGCAGGGTCACATCGGTCATCGTGAACAGCCCGGGCGTGGCCAGCAGGCGGTGCTGGCCGCTGCCGAGACTGACCTCGGAGCCGGGTGAGCCGGGTGAGCCGGGGGTGCCCGGGGTGCCCGGGGTGCACAGCCGCACCTGCACGGGCAGGTTCCCGGCGAGTTGCCCGAGCGTCCCGGAGACGGCCGTCGGGTAGCTCTGCCCGTCCAGGGCGATGGCCGGGCCGCGGCCGCAGGCCAGGCTGAACGGCGTCTGCGGGCTCGGGGCGGAAACGCGCAGCCGGGACAGAGCCGGAATGGTCAGCTTGGCCAGGCCCAGGGTGGGCTGCTCGGACGACGTGCCGGCCTGCGCGGCCGACGACCAGCCGGGGAAGCTCAGGTCGAGCTGGTCGGTGACCAGCGGGGGAGAAATCGTTGTCACTCCGCCCAGGCCGATCGTGGCCTCACGGTCCCCCCAGAAGCTGGTGATCTTGATCTTGGCCGGGGCGGCCGCGAATCCGAACGCGGGCTGCACCACGATCTTGGAAATCCGCCGGAAGCCCTGCCAGTTCAGGTACAGGACCGGATTGGAGGAGCCTGAGATCCACGGGGTCGTGGTGTGGCTGAAGAGGTTGTCCGGCCCGAATTCCGGCAGCGATCCCCACGTCGAGCTGGCGCTCACCAGCAGGGACGATCTCTTCGGCGGAGCGAGCCTGCCGAGCAGCTGTTCCAGGCCCGTGCTCGGCTGGGCCACGGCCAGCCCGGTCACCTGCAGCTCCAGCGGAACCGGCAGGTTCAGCAGGCGCGCGATCGGCACGGTCGCCGGGCGGTCGGCCTCACCCGCGGGGGCCGGCAGGGCCTGATGGAACGAGAACGCCACCGACGCGGCCGACTGGACCGCCGTCTGCGCCGGCTGGAGGTAGCGGGTCACGCGGACCCCGGGCAGCACGACCTCCCTGATGCCCGCGCCGGGATTCCCCGGGATGACGTTGCTGGCGCCGGTGATCGTGATCCGCAGCCACTTCGTCGGGCCGGGCCGGACCCCGAGCCGCTGCGTGGCGTTCGTCGGCGCTGTCGTGGTGGTGACCTGGCCGGCCGCGGTGCTGACCTCAAGCTGGTTGGCGATGGACCGGCTGAAGTTGTCGTCGAGCAACTCGGCGCCGATGCTGCCGGGCAAGTTGATCTTATGATCGAACGTGATCTGGATCCACTGGCCGACCGGGGTCTGCGGATTGCCTTCCGCCCAGGCGGTCGCGCTGTTGCCGTCAAAGGCGCTGACCGGATCGTATTGCGGCTGGTAGGTGAGCCAGGAGCCGTACGAGGAAGCGGTGACGCTGGCGGCGCCCGACAGCACCGCGACCGTCTGGTGGCCGGCGGCGGGCACGGGCAGGATCTGCCGCGGCGGGCCGCCCGCTCCGCCGAGCGGATCGTCCGGCGGGTTGGTTTCCTGGGCGGTGTAGGTGAACGAGGTGTTGGCGTTGATCAGCCCGAACGCGTTGTCGGTCCGGCGCTGCCCGTCGGTGACGGCCCACAGGGCGGGCCGCGCGACCGTGGAATCGCCGGCGATGACCGCGGCCTCCTGACCCAGAACGCCCTGGCCTTCGAGCTGCAGCAGCGAGTCGGGCCCTCCGTCGACCAGCGCGGTGCTGCTGGCCGGCAGCGCGACCGCCGGGGTGTACGGCCGCAGCGCGGGGCTGGCCGCCTGGAACACCTCGACCGACGGGTACCGCGGCAAGTAGGCCTGGACCTGCGGGGACGCACGGGGGTTGGTGACGGCGCCGGGCACCGGCGGGCCGAACGAGGCCACCCGCGTGAACCCGGACAGGGTCAGCGTCTGCAGCACGATCCGCGGCGAGATGTACCCGAGTATGGCCGGGCTGAGGTCGTTACGCACCACGACATAGCGGACGCCGGCCCGTTGCAGGAACGCGGCCAGGCCGGGGACTCGCTGGCCGGATTCGAAGGCGTTCTCCGCGGTGTCCAGGAAGACCTGCGAGCCCGCGCCGCCGTAGGGAACCAGGCCGCGCTCGGCCCAGGGCGAGTTGCCCAGCGACTCGAGCGGATCGTCGATCGGCTCGCCCCAGAGGTAGATGCCGTGGCTGTCGCCCGGGACCACGAGGGCGGTCTGATCCGGGGAATGGGACGCCAGGAAGCCCGCGACCGCCGACCAGTAGCCCGGCACCTGGGTGAAGGAGCCCGGCTGCAGGATCTGGCCGGTCAGGTAGGGCAGCCCCAGGCCGGCCAGAGTCAGGGCGATCACGGGGGCCAGCGCGACGCCGGCGATCAGCCGGCGGGGCCGGCTCAGGCTGGCCACCGCGTGCTGCCGGGTGCGGCCGAGCACGTGGGCGATGCCCAGCGCGAGTACCGCCGCGATGACCGGCTCGAGCTTGCTGACGTTACGGAACGGGGCGAGCGTGCCGTTGAGCAGGTTGTCGACGAGCCCGTGCAGCGGGCCGCCGAAAGGCCCGGAGTAGCCGGCCAGCGCCGCCAGCGCGGCGAGGCCGGCCGACAGGCACAGCCAGGGCCGCTCGGGCATGTCGCGCCGGGCCAGGCCGTACAGCCCGGCCGCGGCGGCGATGGCGGCCGCGGCGATGGCGACCGGGCTGGCCACCATGGCCCAGCCGGCCGACAGCCACGGGGTGCCCAGGTTGAAGTAGGCGGTCCAGTTGCCGGCCCCGCGCAGGAAGGCCGTCCCCGACATCGTCTTGGCGGTGGTGGCCGACTGCTCCACGTAGGGCAGGAAGTTGAAGGAGTACCGGCCCTGGAGGAGCAGCGGCACGGCCCACCACGCGGTGGCCGCGACCACGGCCACGGCCCAGTACACGCAGGCCCTGAGGCGTTGCCTGCCGCGTGCGTGGGTCAGGATGAACGTCGCCGGCAGCACGAGCGCGCAGATCGTGGATACCGCGTTCACCCCGCCCATCAGCAGGACGGCGACGCCGGAACGAGCGGAGGCCCCGACCATGGACGTGTCGTCGCGCAGCGCGGTGGCCAGGGGCAGCACCGCCCACGGCGCGAGCAGGCCCGGCACGGCGGCGGCCGACGTGGAACCGATGACGATGGTGAACGTCGGCCACAGGGCGAAGGCGACGCCGGCCAGCAGCCGGGAGCCGTCGGAGCCGATCCGGAGCGCGGTGGCGAGCTTCGTCATGCCCCAGAACCCGACGGCGAACAGCAGCGAGAGCCACAGCCGCTCGATCAGCCAGACGGGCATCCGCACCAACTGCCCGGCCAGGAAGAACGGGCCCATCGGGATCGCGTAGCCGATGTACTGGTTCTGCAGCGTTCCGAACCACGCGAGCGGGTTCCACAGTGGCCACAGGCGCGCGAAGAAGCTGGCCGCGTTGATGTCGACGCCCAGCTTCGTGTCGAAGATCATCCGGCCGGGGTCGTTCGCGGCGAAGACGATCAGCGCCAGCAGCCAGACCAGCAGGAACCAGCGCCAGCTGGCCGACGACCATGCGGGTGGCCGGCGGGCTCGCGGCTCGCCGGCGTCGGCCTGCGAGTCCGCTGGCCTGCCCGGGGCCGCGCGCAGGAACCCAGCGGGCCGGCCGGGGATGGCCGGCGCGGTCATTCGATGCGCCGCAGTATGAGCAGGAGGTTCCAGGTGGCGATTTCGCGGAGCCCCGGGATCCGCACGATCGCCTTGCACCAGCGGGGATAGTAGCGCGGCAGCGCGTCGACGATGCCGACGTCGCTGCGTGACCTCATCAGCCGCAGCACGGATCCGACGTGCACCGGGAACAGGGAGGTCCCGAAGCGGTTCTTCGGCGGGCGGCCGTGCCGCCGGACGTAGCGGCGCTCGGCGAACCGGAAGCCGAGGTAGTGCCAGGGCGACATCTCATGGCCGCCCCACGGGGAGTACCAGTTGGTGAACGACAGGTAGATCAGCCCGCCGGGCCGGGTGGCGCGGACCATCTCCTCGATCAGGCCGAGCGGGTCGCGCACGTGCTCGAGGACGTTGGAGGACAGGCAGACGTCGGCCCCGCCGTCGCGCACCGGGAGCCAGTAGCCGTCCGCGATGACCGCGCCGGGAGGAGCCTCGCCGCGGCTGAGCATCTCGGCCGAATCGGGTTCGAACAGGTAGCAATTCGCCCCGCGTTCCCGGAAGGCCGCGGTGAAGTGCCCGGGCCCGCCGCCGACATCGACCACCGTGCGGCCCGGCAGCTCGCAGTAGTCCTCCACCTGGCGCACGGTGTCCTCGGCCAGGCCCGCGTAGAAGCTCTCCGGGTCGGTCTGCTCCTGGCGGAAGAGCCGGAACAGGCGCACGGACCTCAGCAGGCCCTGGTGACGGCGCCGGGTTCCCGGCGCGCGCGGGGGCGGGCCAGGCTCGGCGGGGGGCGCGGGCAAGTCGGGTCCGGCGGTGGCCGAGGGCAAGTCGGGTCCGGCGGTGGCCGAGGGCAAGTCGGGTCCGGCGGTGGCCGAGGGCAAGTCGGGTCCGGCGGTGGCCGAGGGCAAGTCGGGTCCGGCGGTGGCCGAGGGCAAGTCGGGTCCGGCGGTGGCCGAGGGCGAGGGTGAATCGGGTTCGGCGGGGGCCGAGAGTCGGCCAGGTTCGGCGGGGGCCGAGGGTCGGCGAAGAGACGGTGGCAGCAGGCTCATTGACGTCCTCCGGATCGCGCCCTTCCTGGTCGCGGGCGATACGACGGTCCGCGCCGCCCGTCTTGCGCCTGGAGCTCACTGGTTCTTGGCAGGCCAGAACCAGTCGTGAACCGCTATCAGGGACCTCGGGGCTAGCGATTGACGACTTACCGAAATTACCAGAATAATGCTCCATTGTCCGGTGGACATTACCTGCCAGTAATGATAGCTCTGGTCCCGTGCCGCAACCAGAGGTGGAGCGTGGTCACGTGAGTCAGGCGTCGCACAGCAGCAGGCCGGCGCAGACGGCAACTGCGGTAAGCCCGGGCTCGGCCCGGGCGGCCGGTGCGGTCCTGGGCCAGGCTCGGGAGCCGGTGGTTCCGGCCCCGCAGGCCGCCGAACCGCTGACCGTGCCGGGGCCGGCGGCCGGGCCGCAGGCGGGCGAGGTCTCCGTGACCGACGGCGGTCCCGCGGAGCAGACCGGGCGCCACATCCTGTTCGTGGCCTGGCGCGACCTGGCCAATCCCCGGGCCGGCGGCTCCGAGGTGCTGGTCGACCGCCTCGCCGAGGGGATGACGGCCCGAGGCGATCGGGTCACGCTGCTGTGCGGCGGGCCGACCGCCGCGCGCCCGTACCAGGTGATCAGGAACGGCGGCAGCTACACCCAGTTCCTCCGGGCCCCGCTCGCGTATCGCCGGCGGCTCCGGGACTGCGACCTGGTGGTCGAGGTCTGCAACGGGATGCCGTTCTTCGCCCCGCTGTGGGCCCGGCGCCCGATGGTCTGCCTGGTCAATCACGTCCACACCGAGCTGTGGGGGGTACGGCTGCCGCCCCCGTTCGCGACCGTCGGGCGCTTCACCGAGAGCGCGGCCATGCCGTGGGCGCACCGGAAGAACCTGTTCCTCACCGTGTCGTCCTCCACGGCCGAGGCGCTGACCCAGATCGGGGTCGGGAAGGACCAGATCCGGCAGGTCTGCAACGGCGTCGAGCCGCCGCAGCCGTTGACCCCGCGATCACCGGAGCCGATGTTCCTCGCCCTGGGCCGGCTGACCGACTATAAGCGCATCGACCTGCTGCTGCGGCTCTGGGAGCGGGTGCGGCACGTGGTCGGCGGCCGGCTGGTGATCGCCGGGGACGGTCCCGAGCGCGCCCGCATCGAGGCCATGGCCGGGGAGGGCGTCGTCGTCACGGGCCGGGTGTCGGAGGAGGAGAAGCACCGGCTGCTGTGCGCGGCCTGGATGCTGCTGCACCCCGCCATGATCGAGGGCTGGGGGATCGTGATCGCCGAAGCGGCGATCCGCGGCACCCCGGGCATCGGGTTCGACGTGCCCGGCCTGCGCGACTCGGTGGTGGACGGCGAGACCGGGGTGCTGGTCAGGAACGAGGGCCAGTTCGCGTCGGCGTGGGCGTCGCTCGCCCTCGACCACCGGACCCGCGAGGCCCTGGGCCGCGCCGCGCGCGAGCGCGCGCTGCGGCTGCACTGGTCGGCGGCGGTCGACGGATTCGCCAAAGTGGCCGACGAGGCCATCGCCCGGGCCGGCGATGCCGGGCGCCGGTGAGAGGTATGCGATGCCGCCGGTGACCGCCGCCGCCGATGCCCCGGCCGGCCCGGATCGCGGGGCTGCTGACCACGGGGCAGCCGGTCACGGTGCGCCGGGCCACGGGGCACCCGACATGGTGGCACCGGACCATGTAGCTCCCGGCCCGCTGCGCCAGTTCTACGAGAACCCGGAGGTCCCGGCCAGTTCCGGCCCTGACCGCGCGCAGCGCATGGCCCGCATGCTCGCCGCGGCGTTGCGCGACGTCAGTTCCCCCGCGTGCATCCTGGACGTGGGGTGCGGCGACGGCGCGGCGGCGGGGCTCGCGGCGCAGCGCAATCCCGGGCACCACCTGATCGGCCTGGACTGGTCGGCCAGTTCCCTCCGCCAGGCGCGGCAACTCGGCCTGACCGTGGTCCAGGCCGGGGTCGATCCGCCCGGCCTGCCGGTGGCCTCGCAGGCCGCCGATGTCGTGATCATGAGCGAGCTGATCGAGCACCTCGTGGACACGGACTCGGCCCTCGAGGAAGTCGTCCGCGTGCTCAAGCCGGGCGGGTCGCTGCTGCTGTCCACGCCGAACCTCGCCGCGTGGTACAACCGCGGGCTGGTCGCGCTCGGCATACAACCCCTGTTCTCCGAGGTGAGCCTGCGCGGCGTCTACGGCAGGCCGGGCCGCCAGGTGGCCGGCCACCTGCACCTGTTCACGCGCCGGGCGCTGGTGGGGCTGCTCGCCGCGCGGGGCCTGCGCTGCGTCCGGGTCACGGGTGCGTGTTATCACGATGTACCCAAGCCGCTGCGCCCGCTGGACCGGGCGTTCTGCGCGTGGCCCGGCGCGGCCTCGATCCTGCTGGTCCACGCCCGGAAGACATGACGCCGCGTACGCTGGCCGACGGCATGGCCCCTCAGCCACCGGAATCTCCCGGCCGTCCGCCCCGGCGGGCCGGCCGGGCCGGCCGGATCCGCCAGATCGGCCGGGGCGGTTCGCTGGTGCCGGCCCTGACCGGCCTGGGGCTCGGCCTGCTCGCGCTCGGGCCCGGGCTCGGCCGCGGCTACCTGCTCAGCTACGACATGGTGTTCGTGCCCCGGATGCCGTTCTCCGCGGCGCTGCTGGGGCTGACCGGCGGGCCCCCGCGCGCGGTGCCCAGCGATGCCGTCGTGGCCGTCGCTTCGCTGGCGATACCCGCCGACATCGTGCAGAAGCTGATCCTGCTGCTGATCTTCGTTCTGGCTTGCTCGGGTGCCGCCGCCCTGCTCGACAGCGCCTGGGCGGCGGCCCGCCGGGCGGGAGGAACAGACGGCAGGCCGGACGGCGAACCCGGCCCCGGCGGCGATCCGGCCAGCGCACCGATGCTGGCCCGGCTGGCCGCAGGGGTGTGCTACGCCTGGAACCCCTACGTGGCCGAACGGCTGCTGATCGGCCAGTGGGCGCTGCTGCTCGGCTACGCCGCCCTGCCGTGGGTGGTCAAGGTGCTGTGCACCGGCCCGGAACGGATCAGGCCGGCCCGGCTGATCCTCGTTCTGGTCCCCGCGGCCGTCGGCGGGTTCGCGGCGATGAGCGTGACCGCGCTCGCCGCGGTGCCCGCCGCGCTGGCGTCATCGGCGCGTGGCCGGGGCCGCCGTGCGCGGGCGCTCCGGCTGGCGACCGTGCTGGCGGTCCTGGCGCTGCTCAGCCTGCCGTGGCTGATCCCGGCGCTGGTGGTGCCGGTGCATACCGACCCGCGCGGCGTGGACGCCTTCGCCGCCCGTGCGGATACGCCGTTCGGCCGGCTCGGCAGCCTGCTCATGCTGTCCGGCATCTGGAACGCGCAGACGGTTCCGCGCGGGTACGGGGGCGGCCCGTCCGCGTTCTGGCTGCTGGTGGTCGTCGCATCGCTGTGCGGGTACGTGCTCTGGGCGCGGCCGCGGCGGCTGCGGGTCGGCCTGGGCGTCGCGGCGCTGGCCGGGCTGGTCATCGCGGCCGTCGCAGTCACCTCGCCGGGCCGGGCGGTGCTGCGCGACCTGGTGACGGCCTGGCCCGGCTTCGCGGACCTGCGGGACGGCCAGGAGTACCTGGCGCCGCTCGCGCTGGCCGAGGCGTTCGGGCTCGGCGCCCTGGTCACCTGGGTCATCAGGGGAGCCGCCCGCGCGGCACCCGGCGCGACCGGCGCGGCTCCGGGCGCGGCCCGGTCAGCGGCGGCCGCGCTGGGGGCGATGGCCGTGCTGGCGCCGGTGGTGCTGCTGCCGGGGCTGGCCTGGGGCCTGGCCGGGAGGCTGCGCCCGGTCGAGTACCCGGCGGACTGGCTGCGCGCGCGGCAGGTCATCGACACCGACCCGGCCCGGGGGACGGTGCTGCTGCTGCCCTGGGACGCTTACCGGCGCTATCCGTGGAACGGAGGCGAGGCGGTGTACGACCCGTGGGCGCGGTTCACCGGCCGCGAGATGATCTCGAACGACGCGCTCGCCGTCGGGAGCCTGACCCTGACCCAGGAGAGCGCCGATTCGATCCGGCTGAACCGCATCGTCACCACCCCCGGCCCGCTGACCCGCGCCTTGCGGCAAGCGGGGGTGTTGTACGTCGTTGTCGACGCCGGGCCCCTGCTGAAACGAGCGGGCTCGGCGCGGTCCGCCGGGAGCCCGGCCGCGGGAAGCCCGGCCGCCGGGAGCCCGGCCGCCCGGGAACTGGCCGCCCTCGCCCGGCTGCCGGGCGCCGAACTCGTGCTGGCCAGCCCGGACCTGATCGTGTTCCGGCTGCCCGCAACCCCGGCGACGCGCCGGTCATCAGCTGTCAGGTCCGGCTTGCCGGAGCAAAGTTACTATTGAGTCAACATATTGTTTTTTCATCGGTCAGCTCATTAGGGTTAGGCCACGCATGCTGCCCGGTGCGGTGACCCTCGTCCCAGGGAGGACGGGGTTCAGGTACAAGGAGGATCACCGTGTCACGTCTCGCACTGATCGTCGCGGCCCTCGCGGTCGGGGTGGTGCTCGCGGTTGGGGCTGCGTTCACGACCACCGGAGTGGCCAGCGCGCCGCCGGCCCCGGCGAACCAGCAGCCGTTTAACTACGGACCGTGACATCAGCGGCCGCCAGAACCCGGCGGCCGGTCAATCGGGGAGCTGCCGCAGCTCACCCGGCAGCCACCAGGACATGACACGTTACGGTTATGTGTCCTGATGTCCAATGACGCCGAAGCTACCAGTCAGTAAAATTTCCCGAACTTGCACGAACCGAGCACAACGCCAGGAGGCTTGGCGAACCATCCCGGGAGGGATCGATGCGTCGTGTTCTCGGGGTCACCCTCACCGGGCTAGGGGCGTTCTTCCTCGCGCTCGCGCTGCTGCTGCGCTTCTACCTCCCGGGCCAGGTCATCAAGTGGCCGCTGAACGAGTACCAGGTGACCTCGCTCACCGGCCGGAACGTCAGCTACTTCAGCCAGCGCCAGCTGGCGGAGGTCACGGGCGTCACCGCCCGGGCCACGATCACGACCGAGGGTGACGTCGCGGCGGGCTCGTCATCGACGGCGGTGTGGAACGAGTTCACGGCGGTCGAGGACACCACCCACAACCAGCCGATCCAGTACGTGAATCAGCGCTCGGCCTTCGACCGGCGCGGGGCGCTCGTCATCGACTGCTGCGGGGCCTTCGTCACGGTCTCGAACGTCGGCACGACCTACGGGCACCAGTCCGGGCTGGGTTACGTGTGGCCGATCGGGACCCAGAAGACCACCTACCAGATGTTCGATCCCATCCTGCACCGGCCCGAGCCGTTCCGGTACGCCGGAACGGCGACGACCGACGGCATGACCTCCTTCAAGTTCGTGGAACAGGTCACCAACCAGCCGTTCGCCTCGCAGACGCTGCCGGGCGGGCTGGTCGGCCTGCCGGGCCAGCCGTCGGTGACGCTGCCCGAGTACCTCACGGAGACGAACACGTTCTGGGTGGACCCGGTCACCGGCGCTCCGCTCGACGTGACGGAGGACAAGACGCTCTCGCTGGCGGACACGACCGGCGCCACCCGGCTGATCCTGTTCCGCGGCGATCTCGCGCAGACGCCGCAGAGCGTCTCGAGCGTCGTGAGCCACGCCAATTCGTCGCACCTGAAGATCGAGATAATCCAGGACATCGGCCCGTTGGTCACGGTGCTCCTCGGCATCATCCTGCTGGTGGTCGGGATTACCCTGACCGTAAGCCGGCCGGACGACGACGACTTCGCCTACGAGACCGACGAGACGGTGAGTTCCACGACCTGAGTTCCGGACCGGACCTGCGGGGAGGTTGAGCGGTGGCGTCGCATGGATTCTGGAGCCGGGCCCAGCAGAGCCCGGACTGGACGGCAGCGATCGAGGCGGACGGTACCGAGCACCGGGCGGGTGACCTGCTGGCCCGGGTGAACCAGATCACCCGCGGGCTGCGGGCGCTCGGGCTGCAGGCGGGGGACGGCCTGGCGTCGGTGCTGCCGAACGGGGCCGCCGCGCTCGAGGTGTACCTGGCCGCGCTCCAGGCCGGCTGGTATCTCACGCCGGTCAACTGGCACTTCACCGCGCCGGAGATGGCCTACATCCTGCGGGACTGCGAGGCGAAGGCGGTGTTCGTGCACGAGCGTTTCGGCGCCGTCGGCGCGGCAGCGGCCGAGGAAGCGGGGATCCCGGCCGGCCGGCGGTTCGGCTACGGCGACGTGCCCGGGTTCACCCCGGTCGCCGACCTCCGCGCGGGTCAGTCGCCGGCGATGCCCGCCGACCGGACCGCGGGCGCCACCATGCACTACACCTCGGGCACCACGGGCCGGCCGAAGGGGGTGCGCCGCCCGCTGTCCGGCCTGGATCCCGACGATGCGGCCGAACTGACCAGCGCGCTGCTGCAGTTCTTCGGGATCACGTTCGGGCCGCCCAACGTGCACCTGGTCTCCTCGCCCAACTACCACACGGCGGTCACCATGTTCGGGGGCAGCGCGCTGCACATGGGGCACACCCTGGTCTGCATGGACGGCTGGAACACCGAGCAGGCGCTGGCGCTCGTCGACCGGTACCGGGTGACCAACACGCACATGGTGCCGACGCACTTCAAGCGGATGCTGTCGCTGCCGGAACAAACCCGCAGCCGCTACGACGTCTCGTCGATGAAGTGGCTGATCCATGCGGCAGCGCCGTGCCCCGTCGGGATCAAGCAGGCGATGCTGGACTGGTGGGGCCCGTGCGTGTACGAGTACTACGCGGCCACCGAGGGGGGCGGGACGATCGTCACCCCCCAGGACTGGCTGGCCCGGCCCGGCACCGTCGGCACCCCGTGGCCCGTCAGCGAGGTCATGATCGCCGATGACGACGGCAGCGAGTGCCCGCCCGGCCAGCCCGGCACGGTCTACATGAAGATGGCGCTCTACGACTTCGCTTACAAGGACGATCCTGACAAGACCGCGGCCAGCCGCCTGCGGGGGTTCTTCACCGTCGGCGACGTCGGCTATCTCGACGAGGACGGCTACCTGTTCCTGTGCGACCGGAAGTCCGACATGATCATCTCCGGTGGCGCGAACATCTACCCGGCCGAGGTCGAGGCCGAGATCATCATGCATCCCAAGGTCGCCGACGTAGCGGTGTTCGGGATCCCGGACGAGGACTGGGGCGAGCAGATCAAGGCCGTGGTCGAGCCCGCGGAGGGACTCACCGGCTCGCCGGAACTCGCGGCCGAGATCCTGGCCTCGCTGGAAGGCCGGCTGGCCAAGATGAAGTGGCCCAAGAGCATCGACTTCATGGACGAACTGCCCCGCGACCCGAGCGGCAAGCTGCTCAAGCGCAAGCTCCGCGCCCCCTACTGGGAAGAACGCGGAACCTCCATCTAACGGTGCCCTCCACCTCAATGAAGCACGTGAGAACGATCAGCGCGCGGGGGCGTCTGTGGCCTGCGTGACGCCTGGAGCCTGCGGGGCGCCCGTGGACCCGGCCGGGCCCCTGGCCGGAGCCTCGCCGCCCGCGGCCCGGGCGAGCACCTCGACCAGGCGGGCCGTCACCGGCGGGTCGGGTGGCTCGCCGTAGGTCATCGCGAACACCTGCCGCCGGGCCCCGGGCAGGGGCACGGCGCGGACGCCGGGATGGCGCGCCGCGCGCAGGCACAGACCCGGCAGCGTGGTGACCCCCAGGCCCGCCGCCACCAGGGCCTGCACCGCCACGTAGTCGTCGGTGGTGAAGGAGATCTTCGGGGTGAACCCGGCGAGCGCGCACTGGCGGAGCAGGTAGCCGCGGCAGCGCTCGCAGCCGGCGATCCAGCGGCGCTGGGCGTAGGCGGCGAGGTCGGGCGGACCGGATGAGGCCGCGGGGTCGCCGTCCTGGTCGCTCGCCTGCGTCACCAGGTGGATCGGCTCGTCGAGCAGGAGCCGGCCACGCGCTCCCTCCTCCTCGTCGCCCGGCGGGCCGGGGTCGGCATCCCGCTGGTAGTGGCGGAACACCAGGGCCACGTCCACGTATCCCGCCCGGAGCATGCGCAGCGCCTCCGGGGGCTCGGCCTCGGTCAGCATGAGATCCGTGCCCGGGCTCTCCGCCTCGAGCCGGGCCGCCGCGGCCGGCACGATCGTGCCCAGCGCCGAGGGGAACGACGCCAGGCGCACCCGGCCCTCGCGCAGCCCCACGTGGGCCGCGAGTTCGTTCTCCGCCGCGTCCAGCCGGCCGAGGATCTCCTCGGCCCGCTCGGCCAGGAGCCTGCCCGCGTCGGTGAGCCGGACGCCCCGGCCTGCCCGCTGCAGCAGCCTGGCCCCGGTCTCGGCCTCCAGGCGCGCGATGTGGTGGCTGACCGAGGGCTGGGCGTAGTTCAGCGCCCGCGCCGCCGCGGTCACCGAGCCGTGCCGGGCCACCGCGACGAGCACGCGCAGCCTGGTCACGTCCAGCATGCGCCGATTATAGATCGCCTCGATTGATCGCCTTTTTGTACGGGATCAGGTTTATCTGAGCAGCTAGCAGGCTTATCGGGGCGGCGGCGATCCCCGGGCCCGGCATCGGCGAAGGCGCCGGGCGATGAAGAGGCGGAGATCCTCGGGCTGTCGGCGGGGGGCGTTCAGGATCCCTTCAGGCGGTCGGCTTGCGGCCGGAAAGCAACGGCTTCTCGGGGACATGGCCGGGCTCGGTGGCGGGGGCGGCGGCGCGCCGGCGGCGCCAGGCGATGCCGGACAGGGCCTCGAGCACGACGCGGTTGGCCAGGAACGCGGTGACCTCGGCGTGGTCGTAGGGGGGTGCGACCTCGACCACGTCGATGCCGGCCACGGGCAGTTCCATGGCGATCCGGCGGACCGCGTCGAGTAGCTGGCGGCTGGTGAGGCCGCCGGGCTCGGGGGTTCCGGTGCCGGGGGCCATGCCGGGGTCGACCACGTCGACGTCCACGGACAGGAACACCCCGTCGCAGTCGTCGGTGGCGATCGCGAACGCCTCGGTCAGGCACTCGTCCAGGCCGCGCGAGACGACCTCGGTCATCTCGTAGCTGCGCATGTGCTGGCCGGCCATCCAGTCGAGCGTCTCCGGTCCCGGCCAGTAACCGCGCAGGCCGACCTGGAGGAACCGGTCACCGCGCACCGCGCCCGACTCGATCAGCCTGCGCATCGGCGTGCCGTGACCATACAGCGAGCCGAACTGCGTGTCGCCGGTGTCGGCGTGCGCGTCGAAATGGATCATCGAGAGGCGGCCCCAGCCGACGTAGCGCGCCACGCCGGTCGCGTCGGGCAGCGCGATCGTGTGGTCGCCGCCCAGGATCACCGGGATCGCGCCGCCGTCGCAGGCGCGGTGCACCGCATCTTCCAGCCGGCGCAACGACGGCTCGGTGTCCCCCGACGGCATCTCCACGTCGCCGGCGTCGGCGACCCGGAGTTCGGCCAGCGGGTCGACGCGCAGCGCGAGGTGCGGCCGGGAGCCGTCATGGGGCAGGTAGTCGGTGAACCGGATGGCTTGCGGGCCGAACCTGGCCCCGGGCCGGTGTGACGTCCCGCCGTCGAACGGAGCACCAATGATCATGACATCCGTGCCGGCCCAGGCGGCGGGATCCGACAGGTCAGCCCGGGGCACACCGAGAAAAGTGGCGTCAGGTCCGTACAATCCACCCAGTCGAACCATGTCATCCTCCCGATGATCGAGAGTAGCGTCTGATCATGCGACGCAGGGGGGCCAGTCTGCCGACGGCACAGGCGGCAGGCCGGCCGCCCCGGTCGCCCCGGTCGCTCACGCGGAAGGCGGCCAGGCCGCCGCCCGGGGCCGCCGGGCGGCAGATCGGCGGCAAGGCCGCGCTCGTGCCGTTGGCGGCGCTCGCCGCGACCACGATGCTGGCCCAGGGGGACCAGTCCTCGCTCGCCCAGGCCGTCACCGGCATCCAGCATCAGTTCGGCGCGTCGGACCAGCTTCTGGGCCTGATCCCGTTCGGCATGGCGGTCTGCGGGGGGATCGGCGGGATACCCATGGGCGTGCTCAGCGACCGGGGCCGGCGCACGTGGCTGCTCGCCACGGTGTGCGCTATCTGGACCGCTGCCATGGGCCTGGGGGCGCTGGCGGTCGGCATCGGCGTGCTGTTCGCCGCGCGGATGGTGGCCGGCGCGGCCGACGGGACGCCACCGGTGGCGATCAGCCTGCTGTCCGACTATTTCCCCGTCCGCAGGCGTTCGGAGGCGATGGGCGTCTATCAGGCGGGATCGATCGTCGGCGCGTTCATCGGCCTGGTGGGCGGCGGGGTGGCGGTGCAGCTGGGCGGGTGGCGGTGGGCGTTCTTCATCTGGGTGCCGATCGGCGTTCTCGTCGCGGTGTGGTACGTGTTCCTGCCCGAGCCGGGCCGCGGCCACCAGGACGCGGCCTTCGAGGCGACGGTCGGGGCGGCCGGGACGACCGGCGTGAACGGGACGACCGGGGTGACCGGGGCCGGCGGGGTGACCGGGGCGGGCGGGGTGACCGGGGCGGGCGGGGTGACCGGGGCGGTCGCTGCGGCGGGCGAGGTGGCGGGCGAGGTGGCGGCCGGAGCCGCTGGCGTCGCCGGCGGGCTCGACGGGCCCGACGCGGCCAGCCTCGCCGTCCGCGGGCTCATCTCGCTGCCGGCACCGCGCCGGGCGGCGCCGGACGAGGTCACCGGCCAGGTCGGGGCGCTGCGTGAACTGCTGCGGATACCCACGATGTGGTTCGGCACGATGTTCTTCACGGTGTCGCAACTGCTGCTCAACGGAATATCGTTCTGGGGCGTCGAGTACTTCGAGCGAGTGCACCACCTGGGGCCCGCGGCCGCGGGCGGGCTGGCCGCCATCCTGGGCGTCGGCTCCGCCGCGGGGATCCTCACCGGCGGCACGCTGGCCGACCGGAGGTTGCGCCGCGGCCACGTCAATGCCCGGGTGCAGGTGGCCGCCTACGGCGCGATCGGCGCGACGCTGGTGCTGGCCCCGGCGTTCGCGAGCACCAACCTGCTGATCAGCGCGCCGCTGCTGTTCGCGGGCGGCGTTCTGCTGACGATCCCCATCGCGCCGGCGGAGGCGCTGTGCACCGACGTGGTGCTGCCGCAGCTACGGGGGAGAGGAGTCATGGTGCGGCAGGTCGTCCGGACCGCGTCGTGGGCCGGGCCGTACCTGATCGGCGTGATCTCCGACCTGATCGCCCCGAACACCGCGAACGGCCTGCGCTGGGCGATCGTGGCGGCGTGCCCGCTGTACGCGCTCGGGGGCCTGATCATGCTGGGCGCCACGCGGTACTACCCGCGAGACATCGCCTACGTGATCGCGCACTGCCGTCGCCCGGCCCAGGCGCCCGGCCTGGCGCCCGCGCCAGACCCCGGCCCGGCGCCGACCCCCGGCCCCGGCCAGACGCCGGCCCCTGGCCCCGGCCCGGCGCCCGCGCTGGACCCCGTCGCGGGGCCTGCGCCCGAGCCCGGCCCGGCGCCTGTACCCGACGCCGGCCCGGCGCCCGACTCCGGCCCGGTGGCTGGCGTCCCATGATCACGGAGCATCAGGCGCGGATAGGGACGTATGACAAATCCGAAAAAACTTGCTCTGCCGAGCCCGCCCAATGCTTGACCATCGAGTGGACAGCGCAGCTCCCGGCCATGCGGCGCAACACCGTCCCACGGTGACACCGATTGCCACCCAGCTATCCCGCACACGAGCCTAGCGCCGACAGCCCGACCGACTCCACGAGCTAGCACGCAGAAGAAGACACCAAGGCAACCGCAGGCACCTGCCGCCCATCCCCGACCCCGGCCACCACCGCGCTGGCCGGAATCCGACGCATAGGCAGTCGACGCGAGGGCAAGCCCCGAAACCCAGCGACAGCCGACCAGGGCGATCACCCCTTCTGGGGTCCCACCACCAAAACCCCCCGACCGCCCACCCCTACAAAGGACGGCCTGCGGCCGACTGACTTCGGGCGGGGGGAAACCACGGGGGCACCCTTCCCCACAGCCCCAGGGTTCCCCCGAGGTTTTCCCCCGCACCCCCCTTCCTTCCCCCCTCCCGGCCCGCCCGGGCGGCAGCGGTACAACACGAGCCACGCCAGCGAGGAACACGACGCCAGCACAGACCGAAACCACAGCACCGGCAGGACCCCAGATCACAGGAACAGCAGAGAGCGCACTGGGAGAGGCTAGCTACCGATCGCCTCATATCCTCATAGGGACGGCACTAGCTGGACAGCTCCTGCAGCTCCTCTACGTTCTGCGCGCTGCTCGCGATTGTGCTGCTCATCACAAGAGGGGTGCGCCGCTCCCACCGGAAGATGGGTGCTACGCCCACGGTATGAGACCGTTCACGGCGGAGGATCTCTCGGTCGATCACGTCGCGAATCCAGGAGCTAACGGTCTTCCCGTCCTCTCCCGCCAGTTCTTTGACCCGCTCGATGACCGCAGAGCTGAACCGGACCGGCACATGCGTGGTCAGCCGTGGCACCTGATCCGACCGCTTGCGGCCGCGCCCTGTGAGCTGGCGGTTCTCCGGATGCTCGTAGTACGCCGCAGCGGCGTCGTCACGATCACTCATAGTCCCTCACCCCGCTCGTAGCGGTGCCTGTCCTCGCCGGACGGCTTGTAGATGCCAATGGGCCGACAGAACCTAGCATCCCCGCTGTTCGGCGGTGCGATGGGGACGCAGATAACGAGCCCTGGAACCATGCCTATCATCAGCCAGTCGGCTGCACCACCCTCGGTGGCTTCGTAGAAGCTGGGATCTCCATAGATGTACGCGTCGAGGATGTCTTCAGGGCCAACGGCTACCAACCTCCCTTGGTCGTCTTCCGGAAGATGCTTGTACAAATGCGCCCTGTTGCCGTCATCGATCTCGAAAGGATCTTCGGGGTCGAGCAGGTCAGGGTCAAGCCTCTCCGGCTTGCCTGCACCTTCTGTCATGTGGTACAACGTACCACATGGAGATTCTCTCGGCCATGCTGGCGGACGCCGCCGACGCCTTCAACGGAAAGCTATACATCCACGGCGGCGGCTGGGACTCTGTGGTAGTGCGGCAGTTCCCTGCGTCCCATCCGGCGATGGCGCTGGTAACGCTCCTATGCGCTGACGCGAGCGAGGCGCCCGGTACTGGCGAGCTACGAGTGCAGCTCGTAGACGAGGACGGCAACGACCTCGGCGTGGGAGCAGCAGCCATGGTCGGCATCGGCCACAGTCCGCTTCACAAGGCCGGGCAAAGGAGTCTTCTGCCCATCACGATTCCCTTCACAGGAATCCGGTTCGAGAAGCCCGGCACATACGAGTTCCGCCTGTTCTGGAACAACGAGCCACTCCTCCCGCCAGTGACTTTCACTGTGATCACGCCTCCGCCGATGCCGGTCGTGGGGCAGCCCTTCCCGCCGTAAGCTGGGCCTGCCTGAGCGATGCCCAGCAGCACCTCACCCCAGCTCAACGCAATCACGCCCGCCCGTCCCAGGCTGGCGCAAGGCCGAGTCTCCCAGTCCCGTGACGAGCCTGAGTGGGGCCACGAGGCACCTCGTAACCCGTAACTATCCCGGTCCCGTTGCAGCGCTCTGGCCACACTGGCCGTCCTCACCGCACGGTAACTGGTCAGCTCTCCGCATTCGGCGTGGTGTAGACGCAGCGGGGTCTTGATGTTGTGACTGGTCTGTGCCTGCCGCCACAAGCGGCCGGCTTGGTCAGAGTCCGCGGAGCCAGTTGCGGGCTGCGACCGGGGTAGTGAACCGGATGATGGTGGCACTGGCGAGGTCCTTGCGCTCGGTCAGGGCCAGGCCTTCCTGGCGGCGGTCCCGGTGGGAGGTCCATGCCCATCGCACCGGGTGCTCGCTGTCGTGCCAGGCGGCCGGGCCCTGCGGCCGGTGGGCGCCGGACGGACGGCGCAGCAGCTCGATGGCGAGGGTTCTGCGGAGCACCCGCCACATCACCACTGGTTTCGGATAGTCCAGGAAGATGATCGTGTCAGCGACCGGGTAGATCACATCGTCGGCATAGTACGGCGCGCCGTCGAGGATCCACTTCGGTTCCCTGGCGAGTTTCGCGATGGCCCGTCCGGTATTCGCCCGAGCCGAGGGTGCCGAGCGCGTCCCGCTCGGCCAGGGGCAGGCTGGTGCGCGTCGCCAGTCTCCTGGCCAGGGTCGACTTGCCGCTTCCCGCGCACCCGGCCACCACGACCCGCTCCACGGGACCACTGTGCCGCACCGGGCCACCTGGCGTGAGGTTCCGGCGGAGCTGGCACGCCGGTGACCTTCAGATGCCAACGGTAGTAGATCTTCGTCTCGTAGTGTCGGGGTGTGCCCGTTGATGACGGCCGGCCGCCGTATGAGGTGCTGGCGGCACTGGCGGCATCGTTGCGCCGGGAGCTGGCGGACGCCCAGGCCGCCATGGCGGAGATGCGGGCCGGGCTGGGACGGGCGCGGGAGCGGATCGCTGAGCTGGAGGCCCGGCTGAATCAGACGCCGCGCAATTCCTCAAGGCCGCCTTCTGGTGAAGGGCTGGGCAAGCCGGCGCCGCGGTCGCTGCGGAAGAAGAGCGGGCGGAAGCCGGGCGGGCAGGACGGCCATGAGGGCCGGACGTTAATGCAGGCGGCGAGGTCGGACCGGGAAGTGCCGCATGAGGCCTGCTGCGGCAGGTGCGGGGCGGGCCTGGCGGGCCGGTCACCGGCGTGGAGCGCCGGCAGGTGTTCGACCTGCCGCCGGTGGCGGTGAAGGTGACCGAGCACCAGCTCATCGAGCGGGAATGCGGCTGCGGGCACCGCACCAGGGCTGCGGCCCCGGCGGGGGCGGACGGCCCGGTGCAGTACGGGCCGCGGATCGCCGCGATGGTCATCTACCTCTATACCGGGCAGTTCCTGTCAAGGAAGCGGACCGCGCAGGCGCTGGCCGAGCTATTCGGCGTCCCGCTGTCGCAGGGAACCGTCGCGGCGATCACCGCCCGGGCCGCCGGCCTGGGCGGCTTCCTGGAACGGGCACGGACGGAGATCGCCGCCAGCCCCGTGGCCGGCTTCGACGAGACCGGGTTCCGCGTGGAGGGGAAGCTGCACTGGGTGCACTGCGCCCGCACCGGCAGGTACACCCTTCTGACGGTGCACCCCCGGCGGGGGACGAAGGCTATGGAGGCGATGGGGGTGTTGCCGTCCTTCGCCGGGATCGCCGTTCACGACGCATGGGCCCCCTACGACACTTACACCGCACCTGAGCATCAGCTTTGCTGCGCGCACGCGCTACGTGAACTGCAGGCCGTCACCGACTGCGCGCCCGGTGGTGAATGGTGCTGGGCCGCTCAGGCCGCTGAGGCGATCACCGGGATGCAGAAGCTGGTCAGCGAGGCCATCCGCCAGGGTCATGCCGCCGCGGACCCGGCTGCGCTGGCCGCCTGGACCCGGACCTACCGCTCAGCGGCCCTGATCGGGGCCAGCCAGACCGCCGCCCGCTCCGGCAAGCTGATGAAAAAGCACAACGCCCTGGCCCGCCGCCTGCTCGACCGCCAGGACGACTACCTGAGATTCACCCGGGACTGGCGAGTGCCACCAGACAACAACGGATCCGAGCGCGACATCCGCATGATCAAGCTGAGACAGAAAATATCCGGGTGCCTGCGGACCCTCACCGGCGCCCGCCAATTCTGCGCGATCCGCAGCTACAGAGCTTGAAAGGCCAGCATTTGGGCCTCTCTACGGCGGCTGGGATTCGAGGCTCAGTCCGGTCTGGGCGAGGAATCCGTCGATGAGGGCGGGCCGGTACTGGATGCGCTTGAGCCGGTTCTTGACGATCGCGGCGAGCTGGTCCACGTCGCGGACGGCGAGGTTGCCCAGGCCGTTTTTCATGTTCGCCCAGGCGCCCTCGGCCGGGTTGAGGTCGGGGGCGTAGCCGGGCAGCCGTACCTCGGTCAGCCAGTCACGGTGAGCGCGGACGAACTTCTGCATCACGGCGCTGATGTGGGTGTTCAGATTGTCCCAGACCAGGACGACCGGGGCATGCAGCTGCTTGTGCGCGGCGGCGATCAGTTCAGCGTAGTCGGCTTCGGACATCGAGCGGCGCTCGCCCTTGCGCCCGCGGTGGACGCGGACCCGGTAGAACAGGCGGCCCCGGGCGCCGGGCCGCAAGCACACCAGCCCGGCCACCGACACCCGCCCCGAGCCCTTGCCGGACACCTTGATGACGGGGACCTGGCCACGCGGCGCCCAGGTCCGGGCCTTCGGCGGGCGCAGGTTCTGCCCGGCCTCGTCCTCGAAGCAGATCCACGCTCCGCTCGCCGCCGCTAGCCTCGCACCTTCGCCCAGGTCACCGCCCGCCACGCGGCGATCTTCGCCTCGTCGCGCTCGACGGCCCGGTGCACCGGCACCTGCGGGGTGAACCCGATCCGGTGCAGCAGGTACGAGGTGCCCCGCAGCGTGTAGCGGACATGGAACAGCCGGCCGATCAGCGCGGTGACCCGCGCCAGCGTCCACCGCTGGTCCTCACCCCACCCCCAGACGGCCGGGCCGCCCTCCAGCGCGGCCCGCAACCGGGCCAGCTGCGCGACGCTCAGCCGGCACACCGCCCCGCCCGGCCCCTTTGAGCCCAGCGCGGCCTCGCCGCCGGCACGCCAGCGCCGCCGCCACACATACGCCGAGTTCGGCGAGACCCGCAGCCGCCGCGCCACCTCCGGCGGCTCGATCCCCTGCGCGAACCACGCCGCGGCCTGCAGCCGCAGCGCCTCACGCCTGACCCGCCCCGCGGCGGTCAGGCCACCACCATCGGGATACCTCATAACTCCGCAGTAGCCCCCGCAGCCCGCCCTGTCACCGCGACACGCCGAGCAACACCCACATCATCAAAACCCTGACAATTCAACCCCTGTACCTGTCGACCGCAGCTAAGCACGGTCTCAGCTTCTTCGATGCCCTCGTCATGCTCACCGAAGGCCGGCCCTGGCCGCCCGCCGCGGCCTGATCACACTTGGCCAACCCTGATACCTGACCAGTTACACCGCACGAAGCCCTCCGATATCTGAGCTTGCCCGTGCGACGGGTCGGTGTTCAGTGCTTAGGCGGATGTCGTAGAAGGATCTTCAGGGTCTCCCACGCATGCGATCTGCGCTTGGGGTCGCGTCCGAGCACTGCCGTAAGCGCCACGGTGGTTATGGAGGCGGCGTAAAGCAGCCCGCTGACTGCGGCAACGACATGAACTGATGTGGGTACTGCTGACATGGATCGTCCCTCCTGGTAGGGCCTGTGACCCCGGGGAGGAGCCAGGTACCAAGTAGCGCGATTGCGCTCGCATCTGGCAACAGACCTAACTGAACTTGCAAGCGTTCGGCCAGGCGAGTAAGCCTGAGTGAGTTGTCCGGTCCGGACCTGTCAGGATCACACCGGATGCCAGGAGGGATTACCCAGGGCATGAGCAACGATCATTTTCAGGAGCCTCGGTCGCTCCTAGCCAACCGCCTGGACGAGCTTTGGCGTGCTGCGGGGACACCAACGCTCGACGCCGTTGCCCACGCTGCCCTCGGAGACCGACCTCGGTCAGCCGCAAAGCTAACCGGCAAGAAAATTAGCGCGTGGAAAAAAGGGACAAATGTACCACAGACATTTACCGAGCTGGGAAGCGTGGTCCGCGTTCTCATACAGAAGGCTAGGCGCCTAGAAACTAATAACACCAGCCATGGGTTGCTGGATGAGAGGCAATGGCTTAGGTGGTGGACAGAGGCACGTAAATCTTCTCCTCTGGGCCCAGAGGTCAAGCCCTCCGCGCTAGGTCAGGTTATTGACGAGAAACTTGATCCCTTCGATCTGGAAGTCCATCGTGCGATCAGCGATGAGAACAGCGAATTCACGTTAGCATTGCCTACATATATTGAGCGGGAACATGATCGTCACCTTCGGCGCGTAGTGGATCACGCGCAGACGCACAGCACGCTTGTTGTACTAGTCGGTGGCTCGTCCACAGGAAAGACCCGTTCATGCTGGGAGGCCGTGCAGCGTCTTAAAGGATGGAGATTGTGGCATCCGATATACCCTACTCGTCCCGAGGCGCTTCTGGACGCTCTCGACAAAGGCATAATTTCGCCCCAGACCGTTCTGTGGCTAAATGAAATGCAGCACTATCTGAAGGATCCCGAGCTTAGGCT
This sequence comes from uncultured Actinomycetota bacterium, assembly GCA_963842355.1. Classification (GTDB taxonomy): domain Bacteria; phylum Actinomycetota; class Actinomycetes; order Streptosporangiales; family Streptosporangiaceae; genus JASHPR01. The sequence continues at coordinate 711,846 of CAWJGC010000004.1, forward strand.
TGGTGAGAGAATCGCTGCCGGACTGCGGGAACTATTGAGAGACCGGAGTCATGCGCCAGTTCTCGTTCTTGGCACGCTTTGGCTAGAGTACTGGGACACTCTTACACAACAACCTAGACTGGACGAGTCCGATAGCTACGCCCAGTCCAGAGAACTGCTGAATGGTCACAAGATAAAGATTCCTGACACCTTTGAAGAAACGGATATCGCTGGGCTGCCCGACACGGTTAAAGCGGATGAGCGAATTATGCAGGCCCTTAGCAGACCAGACAAGAGAGCTGCGCAGTTCCTAGCTGGAGCGTTCGAACTCCTGTCCCGCTACGAGAGCGCGCCTGCCGCTTCTCATGCACTAATTGACGCGGCTATCGACGCAAGCCGGTTCGGCATTGGCAGTACGTTGACTGAAGCGTTTCTGAAGGATGCTGCGCCGGGATATCTGACTGATTACGAGTGGGGCGAAGTCGGTGATGACTGGATGACGAAAGGCCTAGAGTATACTGGGCGATCATGTCTTGGAGTCAGTGGACCTCTCACCAGGGTTCGTTCACGATCAAGTAATCCGCCTCCCAGGGAGCCGCTCTACAGGCTGGCGGACTTTCTTGAAGATGGCGGCCGTAAATCCCGTCAGTTTGTCATGCCTCCAGAGACCTTCTGGGATGCGATCTCAAATCGGGCAGACTCGCCTTCTGAACTCCTCGACATAGCTTACGAGCTACACCACCGTGGCCGATACAGAAATGCTGCTCGAGTGTATCTTATGGCTGCCGAGGCTGGTGAAATCAACGGTCTCCTATATCTCGCTGATTGCAGGCGCCGCGTGGGAGACAAGGCAGACGCGGAAGAGGTGCTTAAGATCGCCGCAGACCGGGGATCGCTGCTCGCACACATGGATCTTGCCGAATTGAGACACGAAGCCGGAGACACTGAATCGGCGAAGCAGATATTTAAGGATATCCTCATCGATCACCCCATCGACTCTGACGATCGTTCCAGCGCGTGGTGGCGGCTAGTTAGGCTATGCGAGGATACGGGAGATATCAGGACCGCTAGGCGCTGGCTTAAGCAAGCAGCGAACGAGGGAGACGCTTCTGCGGTCGATCAACTAGAGAGCCATTACGTGAAGTTTGAGAACACCGAGACATTCACAGAGCTTATCACGGCTGCGACTTCCCTTCTGCAATCGCGCCGCGCACTGGAGCGCATTCATAAACAGATGATCAGGCTCTCGCGCGCTAATGACGAAGGTTTTGCCTGGTCCTTGCAGTACTACGAGAAGATAATCGCTGATGAGGAGAGGCCAGGCAGAAGAGTCGATGCGCTTGTGATGCTTGGAAGGCTTCATGGCGCGCACGGCAATTATGGTACCGCGAGAGCAATTTTTCAAAGGGCAATCAACGCCATGGAAGACGATTATGTCAAAGGAGTAATCCCGGCGCTTGTCGAATTGGTTAAACTTCTAAAGAAGCACGGTGATATCGGTGCGGCCGATCGACTATGGAAATATGGTCTAGAGCTAGTACTACAACAGCGTCTCGTGATCTCTGGTCCGGCGTGCGTAATGCGACTTGCGGGCGCTGGCCTGGCGGTAGCGTCTCCAGTCTGACCAGTACTCGTGGAATGCCGCGGGCCGGGTGACGCGGGTGTGCAGGTTGAACAAGCGGCGGGCCTCGGCGGCGGTCAGCGGGATCAGCTCGCGCCCGGTTTCATCAGTTATGAATGCTGGCGGGGTGTATGTCCTCGGCGGGGCGAAGATCTGTCCACAGGCGTCAGGTCCCCTTTTTGCCGGTGTCACTGCCAGCGTCCGCGCCGGCCGGGAACCGGTCCGGCGGAGCGGCCGGCCGCATCGCGCGGGCGGTGACGGCGAGGAAGGCGTGCGCGAGCATGGACAAGGTGATGTGCCGGTACCAGGCGCGGTACTTGCGGACCTGGTAATGGTCCAGGCCGGCCTCGTTCTTTGCTTCGCCGAAGCAGTCTTCCACTCCCCACCTCGCGCCCGCCACGGCCACCAGCTCAGGTAGCGCAACCGGGCGTGGTGACCAGCAGCGGAAGAACGCCAGTTCCAGCTCGCCTTTCTCGCCGGGGTGCAGGGACCGGCGGGCCAGCAGCCAGTGATCCGCGCGGGCCGTCGCGATGAGCGCCCAGTCGTACAGGCGCGGCCCCTTGGACCCGTCGGCGCAGCTCAGCCGCTGCCACCCGGCTGCGGGGACCAGGGCCGCCAGCTCGTCCGCGCGCTTGGAGCCCGCGGGGGTGGCGATCATCTCACTGCAGGCCACCGCGAGCACGTAGCCGATCTTCTCCTTCTCGAGCCACTCGCGCAGTTTCGGGTTGCCGCCGTAGACCTCGTCGCCGGCCACCCACGCGAACGGGACTTCCGCCTGCACCGCGCGCTCGATCATCTGCCGGGCCAGTTCCGGCTTGGTCGCGAACGCCACCTCATCGCCGATCCCGGCGGCCCGGCACCGTTCCCGGTCACCGGCCCACTTCTCCGGCAGGTACAGCTCCCGGTCGATCAGCGCCCGGCTGCCGCCGGGTGTCACGTACGCGAGGAAGACCCCGACCTGGCAGTTCTCCACCCGGCCCGCCGTCCCCGTATACATGCGCGCCACGCCCGCAGACATCCTGCCCTTCTTCAGGAACCCCGTCTCGTCCGCCGCCAGCACAGCACCCGGATCCCCCAGGTGCCTGACCACGTAGCGGCGCACCGCGTCCCGGCACGCATCCTCATCCCACGGCGAGAAGTTCAGCAGCCGCTGCAGCCCGTCCGGCGACACGTCCCCGGCGAACTCTGCCAGTGACCACGAGTTCTTCCGCTCGGTATGCGACAGCAGCCCCAGCAGGTACGCCCGCCCGTGACGGCGCACCGCAGCATTCCCGAAATCACCCGCCACCACCGCGAACATCTCATTGAACGACTCCGACCACGCGGCATGCCCGTCAGCAGCCCGGACCCGCGCGTCATCCACGACAGCCAGCATGCCCCCAAGCCTGGCCGCTCAGGACCCGCAGATCACGCAGCCGCGCCGACCGACATCACAGCCCGCTGCTGTAGTACTAGACGGAAGCATAGCCGATCCATGGAATGCTCTTGATCAACTCCCGCACCTATTGCGATAACCGGCCCGCTCCGATGGGCCTACCAGTAACGGTTCCGCACAGCATCCGTACACCGGCCGCACAGCGCCGCGACCTGACGTGCGGCCACTGTGCGGTCCTGCAGCTCATGGGCTGGGCCTGTGACCTGGGAGCGGCCCTTCGGGCCGCTTCAACAGCTTGCGTTAAACCAGTTAGGGCATTCGAGCCTTCGGCTCGGCGGGGGGACACCACGGGGGCACCCTTCCCCGACAGCCCCAGGGTTCCCCCGAGGTTTCCCCCCGCACCCCCTTTCCTGACCCCTTCCGGGCCCGCCCGAGGCCCCGCTACGCGGGGCACAACCAACCGTGGTATCAGCAGGAGCCACCTCAGCGAGGAAAGCCGGTGACGGACAACCGAAACCACAGCGCGGGCACGAACCAGGCCGGCGCGGAACAGCGCCAGCACGATCCGCGACAGCGCGGCTGGTGGTCAGAATTCGCCCGCCGCCGTGCCGCCGATCGCCGGCCCGGTGATCTCCGCGACGAGCTGCCCGGGGCTGACCACCGGCAGCGCCAGGCACGCCGACGTCATCATCTCCCTGCTGACCAGGCCCCGCCTATAGGCCCGAAGGTAGCGGGCCAGGTGCAGGCCCTCTGGCGAGCACGGGGTGCCCGGGGGCGCCCAGCAGAACCCGCACGGCACCCGCACCGCCAGCGCGGTGATCTCAGCCGCGCTCACGCCGGCACGTCCATGCCCAAGTCACGGCCCAGAGCCAGATAAGCGCGGGCGCAGGCCAGGCCCGCTGCGCACCTGGCGCACAGCCCGCCGTCAGCGCCGCAGTCTTGGCATTCCAGCGGCGGATCACGGTAGTACACCGCATCGGCCAGCGCCTGGCGCAGTAACTCCTGCCCGCTGGCCGGGACGGGCGGGGCAAGACGATCACGCATCAGCTGGCCTCCTTCCAGGGTTCAGGCCCGGCCAGGCGTGCAGCACGCCCGCCGGCGCTGATGATGGCCTCACCCTATAGCTGTCTAGAGGGTTCTACATCACCCTGTAGGGTTAGCCATGTGTTTATGCACGTCAGGCGGTATCTACGGTGATCACCATGACAGAACGGGACGGCGGCCCGCGGTTCGACCCGCGCGGCCCGCACCTGGTCTACATGCTCATCGCCGACGACATCGCCGCCCAGATCGAACGCGGAGAACTGACCCCAGGTCAGCGGCTACCCGGCGAGGCCGACCTCGCCGGGCACTACGGAGCAGCCCGGATGACGATCCGCCGCGCCATCCGCGAACTGCGAGAACGCGGCCTCGTCAAGGTCCTCAGCGGCAAGGGCACCTTCGTCCTCCCCGAAGACGAACGACCCCAGCAGGCATAGGCCAGCCAGCCGCTCCGAAGCGTGGGTGGAGCCCCGCATAGGCATACAATGCGGACAGGATGAACGCTGCCGCCAGCACCGTGACCGCAGCGGCGGGCACCGGCCCGCCGCCAGCCCGCCGGTCCGACGCTGGCATTGTGCGCCTCGGCGGGCGTGATGTCGCCGGGCTGATGCTGTGCGGTGACATGTACGGCGCCCCCTACGACCTGCTCGCCGCATCCTTAACCGTGCAGCCGGCCCGGCTGCGCGCCATCGTCGCCCGCTGGCGTCACGCCGGATATGCCCAGACCGGCCGGCTCGGCCCGGGTCCCGCGTGGTGCTGGCTGACCCGCGAAGGGCTGGCGGTCACCGGCCAGCGCTTCGCCCCGTCCCGGCCCGCGCTGGGACGGCTGGCGCACATCCGCGCGGTCTTAGCGGTCCGCCTGTCGCTGCAAGATAGCGATGCCTACCGGGACGGGCGGGCGTGGTGGCGCAGCGAGCGCCGGATCCGCGCCGCCGCTGGCTCCCGTGTCGGCACCGGCCACTTCCCCGATGCCGAAGTGTCCTGGCCCGAGGTACCCGCCAGCCCGTACGCGGGCGAGTGCTGGGCGATCGAGGCCGAGCTGACCCCCAAGCCGCTGGCCCGCACCACGGCGATCATGTCCGCCGTGCTGACGCGCACCGCCGACTACCAGCCGGACGCCCGCCCTGGCCCCGGGCCGCGCTATGACCGGGTGATCTACCTGACCGCCCCGGCCGCGCGCAGCGTGGTCGAGCGCGCCGCCGCCGCCCTCCCTGGCGCGCTCCGAGCCCGGCTGGCCGTCCGCGAGCTGCCCGAAGGGGCGCCGTTGTGATGTGGTGGTACCTGCGGGCCCGGTTCACGCTCTGGCTGCTGCGCGCGGCCGGCCGGGTGATCCGCTGGCTGGCCCTGGCCGCGCTGCTGGCCGCCGCCGCCCCGGTCACGATCGTGACCGCCGTGGGGCTGGCGGGGGCGTGGCTGCGCGGGTGGCCGCCCGCCCGGATGCGCCGCGCCGCCGCTGGTCGCTAACGATGACCGCCGCCTACCTGACCGCACGCGGGTTACAAGCCGCCACCTAGTACGACTTCGTCCTAGCCCCCGTGCGCGACTGGCGGGCGGCGTGGGATCAGGCCAGCGCCGGGCACGTGGTGATCGCGTTCGCGCTGACCGCGCCGGTCGCGGTCCCGGCCGGGCTGGCTGCCGCCGCCGGGCTGTGGGCCTGGCGGATCTACACGATTGAGACCGGGCTGTCTGGCCGCACCGCGACCGCGCCGGTGGTGTTCGACGCCCGTCAGTGGCGCCGCGCCTCCCGCGCCGCCCGGGGCCGGGTCGCCGCCCCCGGTGCCTTCCCGCTCACCAGCGGCGGGGGAATCGTGATGGGCGCCACCATCCGCGCGGTCGGCCACCGCTGGCACCCGGTCACCGCCGTCCCGTATGCGGCAATGGGCCGGCACCAGGTCATCATCGGGTCGTCGGGGTGCGGGAAGACGAACCTGATGATGCGCACCTGGGCCGGCTGGTACGCCGCCGCCCTCACCGACCACTACCGCCACCGCGCGGCCCGGCCGCTGCTGATCGTGTTCGACTGCAAGGGCGGCCCCGACGCCCGGGTCAAGGCCGAGCGGACCCGCCGACTGCTGCACGCCGCCGACGCCCGCCGAGTCGCAGTATGGCCCGACCAGGCCGCCGTGTCCCTGTGGGGCCTGCCGCCCGCCGACCTGGCCGTGACGCTGTTCCAGCTCATCGAGACCGGCACCGGGCCCGCCGCGTACTACGCCGACGTCACCCAGGCCGTGATCACCCTCGCCGTCACCGCGCCGCCCAGCCCCCCGGCTGACGCCGCCGGGTTCCTGGACCGACTGGCCGCCGGCTGGCTGGAGACCGCGTGGGCGGGGGATGCGTCCCGGCTGGCGGCCGTGGCCGCCGCCCGCCGCGCCCTGCCTGATGTCAGCCTTCGCTACCAGACCCTCCTGTCCCGGCTCGGCCCCGCCCTCGACGGTCCCGGGCAGCTTGCCGACGCCGACGCCTGGTATTTCATCCTGGAAGGCACCCGTGAGCAGTCCGTGGCCGAGGCCCAGGCCATGGCCTTGACCGAGCTGGTTGCCCACGCCGCCACCGCCCGCGACGCCGAGCCCCGCGCCATCCTGCTGGCCTGCGACGACTACTCGGCGGTGTCCGGCCGGGTTCCGTTGTGGCAGCTCTATGAGCGCGGCCGGTCCCTCGGCGTGGGCGTGCAGGTTTCGGCCCAGTCGTGGCAAGGCCTGGACCGCGACGACGACGAACGGTACCGGATCTGCGCCACCGCGGACGGCGGGATCTGGCTGATGCGCACCCCCTACCCCCAGCCGGTGTGCGAACTGGCCGGGACCCGCAGGGTGATCGAGACCGCGACCAAGGTCATCGGCGGCGTCTGGGGCGACGAGGGCTCCTCCCGCATCCAGCACGCCTGGAACGTGGACCCCGGCATCGCCCGCCGCCTGGCCACAGGCCAGGCCGGCTACATCCGCGCCGGGGGCTGCACCTGGGTCCAGATCGCCCGGCCCCGGCCCTCCCCGATCCCCATACCCCCGCCCCAGGCCGTGGTCATCTCCCCGGCCCGGCCCGAGGCCCGCCCGGCAGCTGTCGCGCCGACGCCGCTGGGTGACCTGGATGACGTGTTCGGGCAGGAGACCCGCCCGTGACCAGCACCCCGGACCCGTTCGCCGCGCTCGGCCTGTCCCCCAGCCTGGAGCTGTCCGACGAGCAGGTCCGCGCAGCGTGGCGGGCCATCGCCACCACCGCCCACCCCGACCGCGAGGACGGCGGCGACCCGGCCCGGTACGCCGCCGCGTCCGCCGCCTACGCCACCTTGCGCACCGGGTGGGGACGGTCGGAGGCCTACGCCGACCTGGCCGCCGCCCCGCCCCGGCAGGTCCGGGTCATCCCGCCCGCCGCCGCGCAGGTTCCTGCCGCCCGGCCGCGGGTCAGCCCGTGGCGCGCCGCGCTGCTGGTCCCCGCCCGCATCCGGCACGGCCGCCCCGCCCGCCTGGCCCTGCGCGTCCTGGCCGCCGCCGCGCTGGCGTTCGCCGTGCTGCACGCTGGCGCGGGCACCCCGCCGGCCGCCGGGCTGATCACCGGCATCGCAACCTGGCTGATCCTCACCGCACGCGGTGACCTGGCCCCGCCGCCCGGCCGGTGACCCCTGGTGACCTGGGCTGCTTCCTTCCCCGGCCCGCCGGCAATTGTCTCATCGTCCCCGCGCCCGTCAAGGGCGCTCGCAAGCGAGCGTCGCTACGCGATGGCGCACGCGCCACCCTTGACTGCCACAGCTCCTCACGAGACCCGGCACGTGTCCATTCACGGGTCTCGTCGGTCGGCCTGGGTAGTTGTCCGACCCGGTGAGGGGAGCCTCACCTGTGGGTGAAGGGTCCGGTGCCGGCCATGTCGAGGGTGTCCTGGATGAGTGCTGCTGCCATCACGCCGCCGGTCACGCATGCGTCTACGAGGGTTGGTGTCGAGGCCGCCGCGTGGGCCACGGCCTTCGGGGTCACCTCGGGCCGCCGGGTCCCGAACTGCGTGCGGATCTGCTGGCGGGCCTGGGCGGTGACCATCGGGTGGCTGGCCAGGGCCAGCAGGGAGTGCATCAGCATCGCCTTGGACACGGTGTTGCGGATGTCGAAGGCGCGTAGGGCCGCGGTGAGCCAGCAGGTGCACTGCCGGTCGGCATCCGCGATCTCGTTGCGCAGGATGGTCTCGATCAGGTCGTAGGCCGCCGTGACCACCACCGGCACGCCGTCGTGCAATGCGTCCATCGCGCAGGCCTGTGCGTGCATGACCTCGACGGCGGCCAGGTCGTGGTTGCGCAGCCGATCCGTCTGGGCGCACAGCAGGACGTACGCCTGCTCCTGCGCCGGCGTCAGCGCCCGGCTGCCCTGGCGCCGGATGGTGAAGTCGTTCAGCCCCGGGCCGGTGCGGCGAGAGCCGGACTTGCGCGTCGTGGTGGGCACGTCATTCTTGGCCATGAGTGGCAGCGTAGTGCTGACGGGCCTGATGCGATCAGGCTGCGGCGAGGGCGGGCAGCGCGATCCGGGGCAGCCAGGGGCTGCCGCCGAAGGCCAGGGCGATCGCTTCCCGGACGCTCAGACCGTGGTTGCGGGCCGAGATCAGGTAGGACTGGATCAGGCACCATCGGTCCAGGGTCGTGCCGGTCTGCCAGTACCCGGACACCGCCTGATGTCGCTTCGCGGGCTTGATCCCACGCTCGGCGGCGTTACTGGTCCAGTCGACGCTGAGATGACGGGTGAAGGTCCACACCTGATCGGCGTAGGCCTTCAGCCAGGCGGCCAGCTTGTATCCGGGGTGATTGCCGTCGCCGTCCCAGTCACGCAGGCGATTGTGGGTGATCCCGAACTCGACCGCGGCGTCGTAGCGGCCCCGCAGACCGGCCAGCAACCCCGGGTCGAGGGCGCTGTCCCCGCGGGCCTTGGCCGCCTCGACGGCGGTGTGCGCCTCTTTCAGCACGTCGGCGACCCTCCTGGCCCACGATTGCAGGCCGCCGGGGCCGAGCTTGCCGACCTGCTTTGTGCGCCTGAAGATGTGCTGACAGCACTGCTGGATCCCGGCCAGCACGGGTTTCTCGCAGGTCAGCAACCCCTGGTAGCCGCGGAACCCGTCCACGATGAGGAATCCGGTGTAGCCGCGCAGGAAGGCGGTCACCTCCTCGTGGCGGCGCGAACGCAACCCGCTCAGCCACACCAGCCGCTCGTCCGGGGTACGGGTCACCAAGACGTGCGGAGATCCCGGCTCCGCCTTCCCGGCGGCCGTGCCCGGGGCCTTCCCGGCAGCCGTGCCGGGGCCGGGATCGGTGATCACGGCGAGGGGTTCATCACTGGCCTGCTGCCCACTGGCCTGGTCGTCGGCCTGGCCGGTGGCCGGGGTGACCACCTCGACCGGTGACTCGTCGGCTGTAAGTACGGGCTCGGCCAGCAGGGCAGCCTTCATCGCCTCGACGAACCCGGCCTCGGTCAACGTCTGCGCCAGACGGGCGTTGGCCCGGTCGACGAACCCGGCCGACACGCTCTGCCCGAACAGCATCTGGACCAAGGTGGCCGCCCGCTCGGCCGGCACGTTCCCGAAACTGGTCAACGCCACCGCCGCGGCATTCAGCACCGGCCCGAAGCTGATCCCGTTCACCAACCCGCCCGGTGGCACCGCCGTGGTGGTCTTCCCGCAACAGGCGCACCTACGCCGCGGCAGCAGGAACTCCGTCCGCCACGGGACCACCTTCACGTCCCAGATCTGCGACCACGCCGTCCCCGCGTCCTGGGCATCATTCAGCTCGCCCCCGCACCCACGGCACCCGACCGGCGAGTCAAGCCGCTCACGATGCTGCGGAGCCAGATCCCGGACCAGACCACGCCCGGGATGACCCGGCTGCCCACCACGCCTGCGGTCCTTCGACCGCTCCCGCAACGAGGCGCCGGTGTCCCGCTGCGCCCTCCGCTCCCGGCGTTCGGCCTTGCCCCGCGCTCGCGCCTCGATCGACTCCTTCGAGGAGGGAACACCCGAATCATCGCTGCCAGCCCCGAGTCGACGCTCCAACTCCGCGATCCGCAGCGCCTGAGCCCTCACCACCGCCAGCAGTTGAGGGTCCTCGACATCCAGCAGACCCTGCAGCGGCTCCAGCACCGCCAGCCTCGCCGCCTGCGACTCGATCACCGACCACATCAGGGGCAGCTCGACATCCCGAAGGTGACGCAACACCACCAACTCGACGTCCGGGCCCCCTACCGCCAACCGCAACCGCCCGATCTCAGCACGAAGCCCACCAACCAGCGGCTGATCGGACTCCCCGGACACAACACAGGATCTTGCGCACCCGCGGGCCCGAGATCAAGCATCACGACCACCGCGTGTCACGCACCGCGGGCCCCCATCGACCCAGACCACCCCCAGCAACCCTGCAGTTCAGGCGCACCCCTGAATGGACACCCCGGCACCTATCGGGAAAGGGAGCAGCGCGACCGCGCGACAGCCCGCGCGCAAAAGCGCACCGCGCCACCGGAAACGACAGAAACGCAATTCGCCCGCACCGGCAGAACGAGCATATCGGCAGGTCACAGCGGTGACAGGCAGGAAGGTAGGCCATGGGCATGGAGCAAGGAAAATCACCAGAATCAGCAGAAGAACACGGCCGGAATTCGCCGGGTGCCATTCCGGAAAGCATTATTTACGCGTATAATCTAGATGACACGAAAACCCCCGGCGGACTCAAAGTCCGGTGGAAAGTCCGGGTCGTCACCGGCCCGGCCGCCGCCCGCTACGACGCCCGCCAGAACCAGGCCATCATGGAGCTACTGCAATGGGCATCCCGACACTAGCACCAGCGCCGAACGTGAGCGACAGCCCCGCCGAGCCGGTCCCGGTCGCGTTCGTCGGCCGCACCTCCACCCTGGTCATGCAAGACCCCGCCGCCTCGCTGCGCCGGCAAGTCCGCGAGTCCCAGGCCAAGCTGCCGCCCGGGTTCTTCATCTCCCGCTACTTCTGGGACATCGAATCCGGCGGGCTGGCCATCGACCAGCGCGGCCACGGCAGCGCCCACCAGCAGCTCCCTGACATCGGCATCCCCCGCGACGGCGGGCTGGCCGACCTGCTCGCCGAAGCCGCCTCACCCGCGCCCGGGTTCGCCGCCGTGATCTGCGAGGACATCGAACGATCCGGCCGCGACACCTACTACGCCCTCCAGCTTGAGAAGGAACTCACCCTCGCCGGCATCCCGCTGTTCGCCTCCGACGAGCCCATCGACGTCACCGGCGCCAACGCCACCACCGTCCTGGTAAGGCGGGTCAAGCAAGGCGTCGCCGAATGGTTCCGCCTCCAGATCAAGGAGAAAGCCTGGCGCGGGCTGCGCGAGCACTCCCTCGCCGGATGGAACATCGGCACCCCGCCCTACGGGTACACCGCCGAGCGCGTGCCGCACCCGGTACCGATGAAGGCATCCCAAGGCCGCACCAAGACCCGGCTCGTCATCGACCCGGAGCGCGCGCCGGCGGCCGCGGCGATCTTCGCCTGGCGGACCGAGGACAAGCTCGGCGCCTACACCATCGCCCAGCGGCTGGCCGCCGACCCCGCCAACTACCCGCCGCCCAAAAGCGGCCGGTGGTTCGAAGCCACCGTCTACGCCATCTTGCGCAACCCCAAGTACACCGGCTACATGGTCTTCGGCCGGCAGCGCACCCTCAAGTCCGGCCGCACCGTCGCCGTCCCCCCGGGCGAGTGGCTGTGGTCACCTGAGCCCGCCCACCCCGCCATCATCACCCGCGCCACTTTCGACGCCGCCCAGGCCATCGGCGCCGAGCACGCCACCAGCCGCGACGGCACCGGACCGAACGCCCACCCCGCCACCCGCCGCAGCTACCTGCTGCGCGGCCGGGTCCGGTGCCGGTCCTGCCAGCGGCGCATGTCCGGCATCGTCCGCACCGGCCCCCGCTACTGGGCCGACGGACCCGACTACTCCTACACCTACTACGCCTGCCACCACGACCCCGCCAACCCCCGCCACACCGCGAAGGAAGGCCACCCCCGCTCCATCTCCGTCCGCGAAGACCTCCTCCTCGAAGCCATCCGCCAGTTCTGCGCCGAGCACGTCTTCGGCCCCGACCGCGCTCACCTGCTCGCCGCCGCCCTGCCCGCTTCGGCCGCCGACGACCAGGCCCGCCGCGACGCCCAGACCGCCGCCCTGCACAAGCGGCTACGCCACATCGACGCCGCCGAGAACGCCCACGCCCGCGAAATCGAAGCCCTCACCCACGACGCCACATCAAAGGCCGTCACCGCGCTGCGCAGCCGCATCCTGGCCCGCTTCACCGAACTCGAAGACGAACGCACCCAGATCAACACCCAGCTCGCCAGCCTCGCCAAGACCGACCCCGGCCCCGGAGACCCCGCCCTCCTCGACAAGCTGCCCTACGCCGGGGACCTGCTCGCCCGCGCCCCAGCCCGTCTCCACCAGCAGCTCTACCAGGCCCTCGACATCCAGGTCCTCTACAAGAAGAACACCCACCAGGTCACCATCAACGCCACCATCACCGACTCAACCCCCCGCGCCGTCGCCGCCATCATCGCCGCCGCCGGCCAAGACCCCGCCGCCGCCGACGACACCCCCACCGCCGCCCCGGCAGACGGACCCCCGGCCCCCGATTTTTCGGATTTGGCACAAGCCCTATATCGCGCTCAACGCTCCGGGATCATGCGAATCCCGGCGCGGCCCTGACCCCGGCCTGGTGTCTGGCACCGGCCTAAACGGCGCATAGGCCGCAAATAATCATCCGCATGCGAGAGGCCTGACGCGGAATGCTCGTTGCGTTGGTTCGGTTTCACCGGGCAAGGTGGAAGCGCAGCGGGAGCGGACGAAACCTGCCGGGCGCGGCATGCCAGCGGACGGGTTCCTGCGGCATCGCGGACTTATCGCGCTGGCCGTTGGCGGCGCCGCGGCGCAGGCGTGCCTGCTCTCGGTCCTCGCTCCGGCCGCCCGGCCGCTGGCCCCGCAGGTCACGGCGCTTCCGCCGCTGGCGGTGTTCCACGATCTTCGCTGGCTGTTCGGCTACAACCGGTCCTGGGACGGCTTCGCCGCGACCTTCGCCGCGCTCGTGCTGGCGCGCGCGCTGGTCAGCACGGCGCTGATCCGGCTGGCCTGGCCGCGGCAGTTGCCCCGGCCCGCGTGGGGGGCCACGTTCGGCCGGTGCACCGTCTTCACCGTGACGGCCAGCGTGCTCCTGTCCCCGGTGGTCACCGTGCTGTTCGGCGTCTCGCTGCTGCCGTTCTCCTGGCCGTACCTGGCGGCGCTGCCGGCCATGCTGCTGATCTTGATCCCGCTGGCGCACGGCGGCCTGCTCGGTTCCTGGTGGCGGACCCTGCCGCCGCCGCGGGCCGTGGGCTGGCTGCTGGCCAGTTTCGTCGTGCTGTCGGCCGCGGCGGCCGCGATCGCCGCGGTGCCCACCGCGGCCGCGGTGGCGGTGGCCGGCCTGGCCGGCCTGGTCAACGCGCGCGCGTGGTACGGGCTGGCCGCCGCGGTCACCCGGCGGGAGGCACCGCGCCCGGCGCCGGCGGCCCGGGCCGCGCGACGCGCCCGGATCCGCGCCTGGGGCAGCGCGCTGGGACGCCCGTGGACCCGGGAATGGCCGGCCCCGCTGTCGCCCCTGGCCGCCGCGGCGGCGCTGGCGCTGATCATCGGCGCGACCCGGCTGGTTTTCGTTCTGGCCGTTCATACCCCTGAGCCGGGCGGGTCGCCGGCCATCGCGCCAGGCGGGGCCGCTCTCGCCGCCGGCCCCGCCGGGGCGCCCGGCCGGCCGGCGGCGGGCACGCAGGGCTTCGCGGTGCTGGTCGTCCCGGGATTCGGGTCATCGTGCTGCTCTCCGTCCGCGGCCCTGCGCCGGATCGGCCCTCCGTCGCTGGTGCGGCAGTTCTCCTACCGGGGGCTCGACGCCCGGGGCAGGCCGCTCCCGTACGGCACCGACGACACGGACCTGCCGCTCCCGGCGCTCGGCGACCTGATCGCCGCGCAGGTGTGGCGGTTGCACCAGCAGACGGGAAGGCCCGTCGCGGTCGTCGCGGAGAGCGAGGGCACGCTCGGCGTCTACGCGATGCTGGCCCGTCACCCCGACCTTCCCGTCACGTCGGTCGTGCTGCTCAGCCCGATCGTCGATCCCGGCCAGGCGGGCCATGGCCCGTCCGCCGACCCGCAGGCCAATCCGGTCCCGGGCGACGCGCTCAGCGCGCTGGTCCGGATGGCAGGCGCGCTGTCACCGTTCGGTGAATCGGGGGGCCAGCGCCTGATCGGCTCGGTGGGCAGCGACGGCGCGGCCATCACCGCCGAGGCCGCCCGGCACGGCCGGCGCCTCCGCTGGCTCGCGGTGGTACCCCTGGCCGACGCGGTGACCCTGCCCGTCTGCGACCTGCCGGGCAACGTCATCGTGGTGCCCGCCATGCACGGCGGCCTGTTCGGCGAGGCCAGCGTGGACCAGATGATCGACCGTTTCCTCGCCGACGGGCGGGTGACCGGCCCGCAGACGATGAGGGACGCGGCCGAGGTCATCGCGGCGGCGGCGGCCGCCTGGCGGATGCCGGTGACCGGGGCCGCGCCGCCCGCCTGCGGGGGGTGAGGCGGCGGCCCCGGCGCCAGCCAGCCGTCATCGTTCATTCCGGCGTGACGCGCGGCGCGGGCAGGATCCGGGCGAGCGGGCGGGGCAGCCACCAGTTCGCCCGGCCGAGCAGTTCCATCACGGCCGGCACCAGGACCAGGCGGACCAGCGTGGCGTCGATCAGCACCGCGGCCGCCAGGCCCAGGCCGACCTGCTTGACCGACACGTTGGCGCCCAGCACGAACGCGAGGAACACCACGATCATGATCGCGGCGGCGGCCGAGATCACCCGGGCGGTGCTGGCCAGCCCGCGGGCCACCGAGGCGGCGTTGTCACCGGTGGCGTCGTAGGCCTCGCGGATGCGCGACAGCAGGAACACCTCGTAGTCCATGGACAGGCCGAACAGGATCACGAACAGGAAGATCGGCACCCACGTGGTCACCGGCACGGTCTCGGGGAACCCGAACAGCGACCGGCCCCACCCGTGCTGGCTGACCATGACCAGGACCCCGTAGGCGGCCGAGATCGACAGCAGGTTCATCACCGCGGCCTTGACCGCCACGGTCACCGACCGGAACACGGCGGTCAGCAGCACCATCGAGACCGCGACCACGATCGCGACCAGCCACGGCAGCCGCGTGCTGACCGTGTTGGCGAACGCGACGTTGCCCGCGTTCGGGCCGGTGACGTAGGCGCGGATGCCGGTACCCGCGGTGGCGCGCGGCAGCACGGCCGCGGTGATCCGGTTGACCAGCGCGTCGGTGGCCGGGTTCTGCTCGCCGGTGGCCGGGTAGGCGATCATCATCACCGCCCGGCCGTCCGGGCTCACCTCGGCCGGCGTCAGGCTGACCACGCCGGGCGTCGCCCGCACCGCCGCGGCCAGCCGCGCGACCCCGGAGCCCGCGGCGCTCCCGGACGGCAGCGCGGCGCTCCCGGACGGCGCGGCGCTCCCGGACGGCAGCATGGCCGCGATGATCAGCGGTGCGTCGAACCCCGGCCCGAACCCGCTGGCCATCGTGGCGTAGCTGGCGTAGCCCATGGTGCCCCGCGCCTCCGCCGACTCATCGGGGAAGCTCAGCTTGAGGCCCAGCGCGGGCGCGGCCAGCACGAGGATCGCCGCGGTGGAGGCCGCGGCGGCGATCACCGGCCGGCGCTGCACGACGGCGGCCCACCGCTCAGCTGCAGGCCTGGCGGAGCCAGAACGGAAATTCGCTCCCCCCTTCCGCCGCCGTAGGGGCACCCTGATCCGCGACGGCTTCGCCAGCCGGGTCCCGGTGAAGCCGAGCAGCGCGGGCAGCAGGGTCAGCGCGGCGAGGACGGTCATCGCGACCGTGGCGGCGGCGGCGATCGCGACCCCGTTCAGCAGCGGGAGCCGCAGCACCAGCAGGCCGAGCATCCCGATGGCCACGGTCGTGCCCGCGATGAGCACGCTGCGCCCCGCGGTGCTCATCGCGGTAGCTATGGAGTGGTCCGGCGATGTTCCCGCGCGGAGCGACTCGCGGAACCTGGTCACGATGAACAGCGCGTAGTCGACGCCGACTCCCAGGCCGATCATGGATGCGATGATCGGCGAGAACGAGGGCGCCGGGAACACGTGCCCGAGCAGGGCGATCAGCGACAGGCCGGAACCGATGCCGAACAGCGCGGTCACCACCGGCAGGCCCATGGCCAGCAGCGAGCCGAACGCGATCAGCAGCACGATCATGGCGGCGCCGACGCCGATCCCGTCCGTGGGACCGCCGTAGGGCGTCTCCGCCTGGTCGACCACGTCGCCGCCGAGGCTGAACGTCACGCCGTGTCCCGAGGCGGTCCGGGCATCCTGCATCAGCGCGAGCGCCTCGCGGTCGGGTATGGCCGAGCCCTGCTCGTCGAACTGGACCGTCGCGAACGCGATGTGCCCGTCGCGGGAGATCTGGCCCGGCGCCTGGTACGGGCTGGTGACCGAGGTGACCCCCGCCGCCCGCCGGAACGCCGGCAGCGCCGCCGCGATCTGCGCCCGCACGCCCGGTGAGCTGATCGGCTGGGACGAGCGGATCGCCAGCGTGAGCTGGTCCCCGGACTGGCGGTGGAAGTGCTGGTTGAGCACCGTCTGCCCGGGGTCGTTGCCGCCGAAGTTGTTGTCGTAGCCTGCGCCGAACCTGGTCCACAGCGTGATCAGGCAGGCCACGCCCGCGATCCAGACGATCAGGGTGAGCCAGCGGTGGCGGTGGCAGCCGAGGCCGAGGCGGCCGAGGAGGCTGCTGCTCCCGGCGGGCCGGGCGCCGGAGGGCCGGGTGGCGGGGAGCTGGGTGGCGGGGAGCTGGCTGGCGGGAAGCTGGGTGGCGGTGGCTGGCCCGGAGCCTGAGCGCTGGGCGCCGGAGGGGCCGGCGCCGGGGGGCTGGGTGGCGCTGGCGGGGCCGTGCGGGGCCGGGGGCTGCGACATGGGTTCCGTCTCCTGGGGCTGCGCGGGTCGTTACGGCTGGTGTCCATGCTCGCGGTCAACCCGGCCGAACGCGTCGTACCCGGGGAGGCTCTTGGCCGGCCGGCTACTCGCCACGGCGTACTCCCACGGCAGTACGCGCGGGGCGGGGGTACGAGAGAGCGCCGGCCTGGTTGCCTGGTTGCCGGGCCCGGCGAACCCAGGGATGAAAGTGGAGTTGATGTACACCCGTGTACAGCAAACTCACATTCATAAGGGCGGCCGGGAAGGCGGACGGGGGTGTTCGAGGCGGGACGCGGGACGTGCGGGGCGCGGGGTGCGGGGGTGATGCGCGGGGCGCATGATGCGCGGGGCGTGTGATGCGCGGGGCGCGGGCGTGATGTTCGGGGCGCATGATGCGCGGGGATCGGGCGTGATGTTCGGGGCGTGTGATGCGCGGGGATCGGGCGTGATGTTCGGGGCGTGTGATGCGCGGGGCGCGGGCGTGATGTTCGGGGCGTGTGATGCGCGGGGAGCGGGCGTGATGTTCGGGGCGTGTGATGCGCGGGGAGCGGGCGTGATGCGGATGATCCGCTGGCCGGACCGGATTGGCCTGCCCCGGCCCGTGCCTTGGGGGGGAGTTAGACACGGGCCGGCGCAGGAGCCTGCCCGGCTGCGGCCCCCGGGCCCGGCATCGGACCGGCCGATGCGCGCGGTGGCCGGGACCGGCCGTGAAAACGAATGTACCGCTGCGCCCGCTGCGCGCGGCGACTGGGTGGCCGCCCGCGCCCGGCCCGCAGGTCAGGGCCCAAGTCGGGGTGCCCTCGTGGCTGCCCGTCGGCGGGCGATAACCGCGTGCGCTCGCCCACCGCAACTGCCTAGCCTGATGGCTGGCTGATGGCCAGCTATCGCCAGGGTGACTCACGGAGGCGGGCGTGGAACGGACCGAGATGGACCGTATGGAGCGCATGATCGACCGCGAGGTCAGGGCGCGCTTCCCGGCGGGCGCGGTGCGGCGGGTGGCCCTGCTGCAGCACGGCGACGACCCGGTGATCGAGCCGGGAGAGCTGATGGTGCGGGTGTTCATCGAAGCCGCGGGCGGACCGGAGGACGACCAGCAGCGCCTGGATGGGTGGGCGCAGGTGCACCAGGCGAGGATGAGGCGGTTGCGGCGCGAGCTCTCGCTGAGGCTGCCCAGGGCCAGGCTGCTGGAGTTCACCGTAGACGACCCCGGCGATCCCGATGCCGCCCCCCGGATGACCATGCCGGACGACCCCGCGCTGACGGGGGAGCCATTGTCCGCGCGCGAGATCGTGGAGACCGCTCTGGCGCTGTTGCGCACCGGTTACGTGTTTCCCGACCGAGCCGAGCAGGCCGCGACGGCAATCCAGGCCAGGCTGGCGGCTGGCGAGTACGACGACCTGGACGAGGCCGCGCTCGCCGAGCGGCTTACCGGCCAGCTACACGAGATCTGCGCGGACGGGCACCTGCGGGTGCGGACGATGCCGCCGCTGCCCGCCCGGCGCGCGCCGGCCGAGCCGCCTGGTCCCGGGCCGGACCGGCGGCCGTGGGAACGGCCGCTCAACTACGGCATCTACCGCGCCGAGCGGCTGGAGGGCAACGTCGGCTACCTGGACCTGCGCGGGGTGGCTGACCCGCAGGACGCCGGCCCGGTCATCGCCGCGGCGATGGAGCTGGTCTCCGGCACCTATGCGCTCATCATCGACCTGCGGCGCAACCACGGCGGCTCCCCGGACGGCGTGGTTTTCTGGTGCAGCTACCTGTTCCCCGGCGCCGGTACCCACCTCAGCGACATCTTCCACGCCGACACCGGGGAGACCAGGCAGTTCTGGAGCCTGGCCTACGTGCCGGGCTCACGCTACCTGGACCGGCCGGTCTACCTGCTGACCAGCCACGAGACGTTCTCCGGCGGGGAGGACTTCTGCTACACGCTGCAGGCGCAGGGCCGCGCGCAGCTGGTCGGCGAGACGACCGGCGGCGGCGCCCACCCGACCAGGACGGTGCCGATCTCCTCGACCATGGCGATCTCGGTGCCGTTCGCGCGGTCGGTCAACCCGGTCACCGGAACGAACTGGCAGGGCACGGGCGTGGTACCGGACATAGCGGTGCCGGCCGCGGAAGCCTACGACGTCGCCTACGGCCGGGCGCTGCGGCACGTGCTGTCGATCACCGTGCCCCGGCCCATCGCCGACGAGGCCCGCGCCGCCCTGGCCGCCCTTCCGGCCGCCGCGCAGGACTAGGCGCGCTGGTCAGAACGCCGGCCGGGCCCCGGTCAGCGATTTGCGGTGGGCGGGGTCCCCGGAGCGGCCAGGCCGCTGGCGTAGGCGATCACGACGAGCTGGGCCCGGTCCCGTGCGGCGAGCTTGGTCATGGCCCGGCTGACGTGGGTCTTGGCGGTCAGCGGGCTGACCACGAGCCGCGCGGCGATCTCGTCGTTGGACAGCCCGGCGGCGACCAGCGCGACGACCTCGCGCTCCCGTTCGGTCAGCGCGGCTGTCTCCGGCGCGGCCGGGGGCGGTGCGGCTGCGGCCGGGGGCGGTGCGGCCGCGGCCGGGGGCCGGGCGGTGAAGGCGCCGATCACCGCCCGGGTGACGCTGGGCGCGAGCAGCGCGTCGCCGCGGGCCACCACGCGGATCGCCTGCAGCAGTTCGTCCGGCTCCAGGTCCTTGACCAGGAACCCGTACGCGCCCGCCCGCAGGGCGGCGAACACGCTCTCGTCGTCGTCGAAGGTGGTCAGCGCGACGACCCGGACCGAGGCGAGCGCCGGATCGGCGGTGATCCGGCGGGTCGCGGTGATGCCGTCCACTTCGGGCATCTTCAGGTCCATCAGCACGACGTCGGGCCGCAGGTCGCGGGCCAGAGCCACCGCGAGACCTCCGTTCTGGGCCTCTCCGACGACCGCCATGTCCGGCGCGGACTCGATGAGCATGCGGAAACCGGCGCGGAGCAGGGCCTGGTCGTCGGCCAGCAGGATCCTGATCACGGGGTGGCGCCCGCCCGTGCGGCGGCGTCCTGGTGAACCCGCGGGCTGGCCACGGGGAGCCTGGCGACGACCTCGAACCCGCCGCCGGCGCGGGGCCCGGCCGACAGCTCGCCGCCCACCGCGGCGGCCCGCTCGATCATTCCGGTCAGCCCGTGACCCCCCGCGCTGCCCGCAGGACCGTCGCCGGGGCAGGCCGCCGCGGCCGTGCCGTTGTCGGCCACCCGGATGGTCACCGCGCCGGGCGCGTAATCCAGGCACACCTCGGCGCTCGCGTCCGGGCCGGCGTGCCGCAGCACGTTGGTCAGCGACTCCTGCAGGATCCGGTAGGCCGCGTGATCGACCTCGGGCGGCAGCGGCACCTGATCGCCCTCGATCGCGACGCTGACCGGGGCGCCCGCGGCGCGCACCGCGTCGCTCAGCGAGCCGAGCCGGTCCAGGCCCGCGGCCCGGATCTCCGCCCCGTCGACGTCGGCCCCGCCGCCGCGCAACTCGCCGAGGGTCACCCTCATGTCGGCCAGCGCGCTCTTGCTGGTGTCCCGGATCGCGACCAGCGCGTCCCGGAGGCGGGCCGCCGCGGGGGGGCGTTCGGGCCCTGGCTCGCCGAGCACGTGCAGCGCGGAGCCGGCCTGCACGGTGATCGTGGCCATGCTGTGCGCGACCGTGTCGTGCAGTTCGCGGGCGATCCGCAGCCGCTCCTGCGCGACCCGCGTCGCGGCCTCGGCCTCCCGTTCCTCGGCGGCCAGCCGCAGCCGGTCGGCCGTCTCCGCGGCCAGGGCGCGCCGGTTGCGGACCGCGTCGCCGAGCATGACGGCCAGGGCCAGTACCACGACCGAGAGCAGGAAGTCGCTGGCCAGGGTGAGGAGGCTCTCGTGCGTGCTGAGCTGCACCACCAACAAGCCCACCGACATGAAGAAGACCGGGATCACGATCGCCACGGCCAGGTACCCGGCCAGCGCCGCGTCGTAGAGCGGCAGGCAGAGCAGCGGCGCGGGGGTGATGTTGCGCCGGTCGAACCAGTAGTAGAACAGCAGCAGGACCGAGCAGGCGATCAGCACCTGCAGCGGCCACTTCCGCCGCAGCAGCACCGGGAGGGCCAGGACGGCGCCGGCCAGGTAGGCGACCGCGTTCAGCGGGTGAGCGCCGGGGCCGCTCCCGGTGGCCACCGTGATCTCCACCGCGGCGACGACCGCGGCGGTGGCGCCGACGTCGATCAGCCGGATCCCCAGCGCGTCGAGGAGTCTGCCCACGCCGTCACCGTACGCGACTACGCGGCCCGGGGAAACTGCACCATGATGACCGCAGGGCCTGGACCCGCGTTCCCCGGCGGAGGTGCTCCTGACCTGCCCGGGTAACGCCCCGGCCGCCGGCGACCATTCAGGGGTGTGACCGTGATCCGGAGCATGCGAGGCACGCGGGGGACGCCGGGTCCGCGGGGTGCGCGGGGTGCGCGGACGTGGACGGGGGCTGCTGATGGAGGTTCCAGCCGAACCGCGCGCGTCGGCGGCGCGGCGATCTGCGCGGCCGTGGTCTTCGCCGCGGGGATCGCGGTGATCACTGTGCGCGGCGCCCGTGACTCGGTCCGCGAGTAGCGGACATGGTGGCGCGGCGGGCCCGGAAGGGGCCGGCCCGCCGCGCTGCTCGTGCGTCGCCTGGTGCCGTGAGCGTTACTTGGCGGCCGGCGTGAACTTGACCGTCATGTGCAGCAGGTCCTCCGCGAACTTGCGCTGGCTGGCGATCAGGTGCTTGGCGAAATCGTAGGCCAGCGGCGGGGTCACGGATGGGATTACCGCCACCGCCGGCTGGATCGCGTCGGTGAAGACCTTCACGCTCTCCAGGGTCACGGTGTTGCTCTTGTTGACCGCGTCCAGGATCCGGCCTTCCAGCTCCTGGCCAACGGTAAGGGTGTCAGCCATCTCTCCTCCAGTTGTTCCTGTCTTCTGCTCTTCTGTGCTCAGTATATCTAGCACACGATTGATTTGTCAAGCACGGTGGCCCGGCAGGACCGGCCGGAGCGCCCGCCCGCCGGCCGTCGGTCGGTATGATCCCGATCATGAACTCGTCAGGGCTGACTCGGCCGCTGAGGAGCTGAGATGGCTTTCGACGAGCTGGACAAGCGGATCATCGCCGCGCTCGTGGACGACGCCAGGGCCACCTACGCCGAGGTCGGCGCCCGGGTGGGGCTGTCCGCCCCGGCCGTCAAGCGGCGGGTGGACCGGCTGCGGGCCTCGGGCGCCATCACCGGCTTCTCGGCCCGGGTCGATCCCTCGGCGCTCGGCTGGACCACCGAGGCCTACGTGGAATTGTTCTGCCGCGGCCGTACCTCGCCCGCGGAGATCGCCGCGGCGGTCGGCAAGCATCCGGAGGTCATCGCGGCCTGCACGGTGACCGGCGAGGCGGATGCGCTGCTGCACATCCGGGCGGCCGACATGCGCCACTTCGAGCAGGTGGTCGAGCGGATCGGCGCGGAGCCGCTGGTGGTGCGCACCCGTAGCGTGATCGTGCTGTCCCGGCTGGTGCACCGTCCCGGCACCGTGCCGCCGGGCGGGGCCGGCTGAGCCAGCCTGGGTGAGCCAGCCCGGCATGCTTGCGACGCTGCGGCCGGTTTCGCACGGATCTACGCTGACCGGCCCATTCTCGCGCAGGAGATCGGTTAGGGTCTTGCCATGTCTGAGCGTGATACCGGCTTCCCCGCCAGCGGGTTTCCCGGCAGCACGGAGAATTCCGCCGGCGACGATGATTACCCGAGCCCGGACGTCTCCCGCAGCACCGCCGAGTTTCGTGCGTTCGCCAACCAGGCCAGCGGTGAGGCCGAGTCGCCCTGGAGCATGCGAGCGCCGGCCCGCAAGATCGCGTTGCTGGCCCTGGTCGTCGTCGTCGTGGCGGTCGTGCTCGCGATCATCGCGATCGAGGTGTTAAACCACTAGCCCCGCCGCACCGCAGGCGGGCCGGGCTCGCCGCCATGACTCCAGGCCGGGATACCGGCCTGGAGTCATGGCGGATTCGGTTAGTGCCCGGACACCTCGATCACTTCCGTACCCCAGTTGTCGTCGACCGCCTGGAAGGCCGCCGGAGGAATGTACTCGGTGGCCAGCCAGATACCTGACCCGTCAGGGTCAGGTACGGCGAACGAGTAGTCGCCCCATCGGGCCTGGTTGAACGGAGGGGCGTCAGAGAAGCTCTGGTGCGGAGCTGCTCCCGCCGCCACCACCGTGATCGCGTGCGAGCCGAGCGTGGTGACCGCCGCGCTCGGGTTGATGGCGGCGCTGGTGACCGTGAACACCATCGCGGCCGGCCCGAACCGCGGGGTCAGCATGGCGGGATAGAGCAGGTACGCGCCCTTCGCCGCCACGTAGCCCTGGCTGACGATTCTCTGCCTGGACGCGTCGATCTGGAACCACGCGGCGCCGTCCCGGGCGGCGGAGTCCCCGCGCGGAGTCACCGCGGCGTCCAGCGCCGTCGACAGCAGGATCCCGTCGCGGGTCCGGGTCACGTTGACCGGCCCGCTGATCCGGCTGTCGTCGGGATTGAGCGCGGTTTCCGACGTGATGGTGAACATGCCGCTCACGAACGTCGAGCCGTTCCCGGTGCTCGTCGCGGGCACCGGGAAGCCGTACGGCTCGCTCGGGAGGACCTTGCTGGCGAGGACCGGCGTGCCGTGCCCGTTCGTCACCGACCCGGTGTTCCTGAGGGTCCACAGGCCGAGGGTGTCGCCCACCGGGTTGTTGTTCCCGTCGGCCAGGAACGGGACGGAGTTCACCAGGTACTCGGTGCTGATACCGGTGTTGATCGCGGGGTCGAGCCCGGTGACCGGGTTGCCGGCCAGGGAGACCGGCCCGAGCACCGAATCGTTGACCGTCGCCGCCTCGTGTACGAGCTGGGACTTGGAGATGGTCAGAACGATCGCGCCCTCGAAGTTGGTCTCGGTCGGGTTGCAGAACTCGTCGGTCGAGATGACCAGGGCGTTGTTGTTGAAGCCAGCCTTGGGCTGGTCTCCGAAGCAGTCCCCGGCGGCGGGTCCGCCCAGCGAGGTGTCGAACTGATACGCCGCGACGCCCCGTGCGTTCATCACCAGGACGTCGGCGGTGGTGTTGTTGTCGTCCGACGCCGGCCCGGTGGCCACGGGGAACCCGATCTCGGTGAAGAAGAAGGTCCGGGTCCCGGGGTCATAGATGCAGCGCACGTCGCCCTCGGCGAAGGGGTCCTGGAACAGCGTGTTGAGCGACACGTCCGGCCGCAGCGGCGCGCCGTTCACGGTGGTCTCCCGCGCCGCGACGTTGATCGGCTCCCAGACGGCCTCCGGGTGGCCGCGCAGTGAGGGGTCGCGGCCGACGCACAGGCCCTGGTCAGGCGGGGTCACCGGCTGGCCGATGAGGTTCTGGGAGTTGAGCTGGCTCAGCCCGTTGAAGGCGCGGGCGACGAAGGCGCCGTCATGCCGCCCGGCCGGCGCGCGGGCGATGCTCGCGGTCGCGCCGACCTTCGGCGCCGGCCGGCCCGCCGCCCTGGCCGCGGGGGCCGACCCGCCCCGCGACCGGAACGGGATCAGGAGGCCGCGTGCCCTCGCCGAGAAGGCCGAGTTGACCGCGCGCAGGCCCGAGACGCCGCGCGAGGCCTGAGCCAGGCGCACGGCGTGGCCGCTTGTGGCGTGGTAGGTCACGAGCCGGGGAGCGCGGGGCCCGGTCGCGGCGGCCAGGGAGCCCGAGGCCGGAAGCATTAAGTAGCAGAGAACACCGAGGACAGCGAGGAGTGAGACACGCTTCATAACCGGACAACCCTTCCTGGGCGGTCCATGACAGCGGCGCCGTCGCCGGCGTCATGGACGCGGACAACCCGACAGCGTGGCCCTAGCCGATGATGACCGCTCGTTCGGGGGGCGGTCAAGACCTACTTCTGGTGCGGCCGGGACGGGTCGGACACCTGTTGGCTGCCCGCGCGTGCTTGTATGACCGTCATGACCGTCCGCACGGGGGAAGACCGGGAAGACCGGGGTCAGCAGGAGGACCGGGAGGAGCGGCACCGGCTGACCGCGTTCGAGGGGCTGGCCGCCCTCTCGCTCGATGCGCTGTCCTCGGTGGCCTACGGCCCGCAGGCGATCGTCATCGTGCTGGCCGCGGCCGGCGCGGTCGGCCTCGACTACACGCTGCCGGTGACGCTCGCGATCGTCGTCCTGCTGTCGGTCCTGGTGGTGTCGTACCGCCAGGTGATCGCCGCCTTCCCGGGCGGCGGCGGCGCGTACGCGGTCGCAGGCCGGCACCTGGGCCGGCAGGCCAGCCTGATCGCCGCCGCGTCGCTGATCGTGGACTACGTCCTGAACGCGGCCGTCGGAGTGTCGGCCGGGGTCGCCGCCCTGTGGTCGGCGTTCCCGCCCCTGTACGGGGCCAGGGTCTGGCTCTGCCTCGCGGTGCTGGCGATGATCACCGCGGTCAACCTGTGGGGCGTGGCCGAGTCCGCGCGGGTCTTCATCGTGCCCACCGTCGCGTTCATCGTCGCGATGGCGATCGTGATCGTGGGCGGGCTGGTGCAGTCTCACCCGGTGACCTCGCTCAACGGCCACCTGGGCCAGGCCACCGAGGCGGTCGGCATCCTGCTGCTGCTCAAGGCGTTCGCCTCCGGCTGCTCGGCGCTGACCGGGGTGGAGGCGATCGCCAACGCCGTGCCCGAGTTCCGCCGGCCCCGGGCCCGGCGCGCGCAGCACACCGAGGTGTGGCTGGGGATCCTGCTCGGCGTCATGCTGATCGGCATCTCGGTCCTGATCCGCAAGTTCCACCTGGCCCCGTCGGCGACCGAGACGACGCTGGCCCAGCTCACGGCCGCGGCCGTGGGGAAGAACGTCGTCTTCTACGCGATCCAGCTGATCACGACCGTGCTGCTGGCGCTGGCCGCCAACACGTCCTTCGGCGGCCTGCCGGTCCTGGCCAGCCTGCTGGCCCGGGACAACAACCTGCCGCACCTGTTCGCGCTGCGCGCGGACCGGCAGGTGCACCGGTACGGCATCAGCGTGCTCGCGGTCGCGGCCGCGATCCTGCTCGTGGTGGCCCGGGGGGACACCCAGGCGCTGATCCCGGTGTTCGCGATCGGCGTGTTCGTCGGGTTCACGCTCTCCCAGGCCGGCATGGTCAGGCACTGGCATGAGGAGCACGCCGACGGCTGGGCCGGCCGCGCGTTCATCAACGGCCTGGGCGCTGTGCTGACCACCGCCGCCCTGGCCATCGAGTTGGTCAGCAAGTTCACCGAGGGAGCCTGGCTGGTCGTCATCGTGGTGCCGCTGCTGGTGCTGATGTTCAGCCGGATCCACGCCACCTACGACCGGATCGGAGACCTGCTCGAACTCGGGAAGCAGCCTCCGCCGCCCGAGCGGATGAGCTCGCTGGTCGTCGTCCCGGTGGGCGGGATGTCCCGGCTGACCGCGGAGGGGATCTCGGCCGCGCTGTCGCTCGGCGACGAGGTCATCGCGGTGACCGTGTGCTACTCCGGCCCGGAGGAGGAGCAGGCCGACGTCCAGTTCCGCGATCTCTGGGCGGCCTGGCACCCCAACGTGCCCCTGGTCACGCTGCACACCACGCGCCGCGCGCTGGCCCGGCCGGTGGTCAAGTACCTGCGGCAGGTCGAGGACGAGGACCGCTATCACCGCCTGGTCGTGCTGATCCCCGAGGTGCAGCCGGCCCACTGGTGGTACTGGATCCTGCACAACCAGCGCGGCTTCGTGCTCCAGCGGGCGATCCAGCGCGGCACGGTGAACGTGGTGGTCTGCAGGCTGCGCTACCACCTGGGGACGGTGTCGGCCGGCGCTGGCTGGCACCCAGGCCGGCGCGCCGGGCAGCCCGCCGGACGGCGCGGGGCACGGGCCCGGCTGACCAGCCGGGCCCGTGCCCCGCGCCGTCATCACGATCAGCGGATCGTCAGGACCATCGGGTCGGCCCGGCTCGAGGACGTCCTGCGCCCGGGGGCCGCTGCGGATCGGCGGCCGCGCGGCCCCGGCGGCTCAGGGGCTGGCCAGCCTGAGGTCGAGCTGATCGTTGTCGATGTTCATCGTGACCCGGCCCCATTTCTCGTTGTGCGCCCCCTGGTACTGGTGAATGCGCTGGTGACCGGTCCACATGCGGGCGGGCATGTAGGCGCTGCGGGTGGTGGCGCGGCCGTCCCATTCCGCGTAGTGGATCACGTCGGGCTCGCTCATCGTCCCGGCCGCCCGGACCAGGTCACCGATGTTGCCGAACGACTCGTATACCCCGGCCCGGTAGCCCCGGGCGTGCAGTTCCCGGTCCCATGCGTTCAGGAAGGTGATCACCTCGGAGCCGCAGCGGCCGTAGTGCTCCATGTCGTAGATGACCGGAGTTCCGCCCGGCACGCCCAGGTCACGGGCCTGCGTGGCCGCGTCCTGCGCCGAGGCGACGCCCTCGGCGGCGGCGTGGCGCGGGCTGATCGTGGCCAGGCCGCGTGCCGTGACGCAGGACGCCTGCGGGCCGGGATAGATCGGGAAGTAATGCCAGCCCATGGCCTGGATCGCGGAGATCCACGCCGCGGTCAGGTGGACCTGCGCGCAGGCCCGGTTGACCCCGCCGATGTAGACGCCCACCGCGCGGTACGGGGAGGCCAGCCACCGGCTCATCGCCGTGGCCGCGGGCGCGGCGCAGGCGTCGAACCCGGCGCCCTGGAACAGGCGCTGCGCCGCGGCGGCCGGCCCGGCGGCCCGCGCGGTCAGCGAGACCGCCCGGGCGGCGGCGCCGATCGTGATCGTGGACTCGATCTGCCGGATCAGGGACGGGTCGCCGCCGTAGGACAGGCTGACCTCCACCCCGGCGGCCGGCAGCACGTCCACGATGGTGTGCGCCTGCGCGGCGTCGCCGTTGGTCCACGCCGCCCGGCCGCCGATCACGGTCGGGGTCGTCGCCTCGGCGAGGTCGGGGCTCTGCGGGTCGGCCGGCTCGATCTGCACCGCCTCGGTCTTACCGAGCGCGGCGCCCGGGCACGCGGGGTCGGGTCCGGGATCGCCGAGGTACACGGCGTGGGTGTCGAGCAGCGGGCAGATGCCCGGATCCAGGCTCAGATTCCGGACCGGCCACGCGGACGGCACGCGCAGGCTCACCGCGTCGAAGGTCACCGTGCGCCACCCAGCGGCCCCAGCGGACCTGCCGGTACCAGCGGACCCAGCGGTACCCGCGGCCCCAGGGGCATCAGCGGCCCCAGCGGCCTGGCCGGAGTCGTCCTGCGCCGCCGCCGACACCAGCAGGACAATGGGGAGAAGTACTGGTATAACAGCATTTCTTGAAATTCCCATGCCGTCATTGTCGCGGAAACCTTAGTACGTTGTATGACAATTTATTGAACAATATGCAATAGAAGCACCTCCCTTTAGCGATCGCGGGTGTTACAGGACCTGACTGTCAGGGGTCTTTCGCCTGATCCGGGCAGGTGTAGCGCGTCTGGAGCCCCGGTCACTGCGTGATCGTCGTAATAGGACATGACCCGGGAGGCGGCGGTGTGACGCGGGGGACGGGAGGCGGAATGCGCGGCTGGAGCGGCTGCGGGGGCTGCTGTCGCGTGATGGTCCGGTGGCCGGGATCTATCTGGGGGAGAAGGGGAGGATAACTAATTCCAGTGAGCAGCGGGGCGCCGAGAAGCGAACTAAACATTCTTAATGGTCAGAGTTTCAGCAGCCCGGGGGCTGGAGCGCCGGCAGGCGTAGCCGGTGGCCTGGCCGGCCGCCGTAACCGGCGAAGTCGGTGATGGATGTGGAAATGGTGTACACGGGAGTGCACCAGGCTCACATTCATCCCGCCTGGACGCGGCAACCACCGGCCGTGAACGCGGACGAAAAGGGTGAAAGGGCATGAACGCCGCCCGGCGGCGTGGCCGACGGGATGTCCCGCACCCTGGTAACCCCCGCCGTTAAACCGCGTTAGCCCATCTGCGATGTACGTCTCGCGATAGGGGCTTTCTGACGACGGTCCCGCGAAGCAGGCTTCACTCTGATTCCGGCCATGTCCATTGCGCTACCTTGGGCAGGTCCTCGCCGTACTGGCGGGTCCAGGCGCGGGCTCGCAGCCGGGCGTCGGCCATTTGCTGCCGCAGGCGGGCCGTGCGGGCGCCCAGGCCGGGCACCCGGTCGATCACGTCCATGACCAGGTGGTAGCGATCCAGGTCGTTGAGCATCACCATGTCGAAGGGGGTGGTCGTGGTGCCCTTCTCCCGGTATCCGCGGACGTGCATCTGGTCATGGTTGCGCCGATGGTAGGTGAGCTGGTGGACCAGCCGCGGATAGCCGTGAAAGGCGAAGATAACCGGCTTGTCCTCGGTGAACAGCGTGTTGTACTCCCTGTCGGGCAGGCCGTGCGGGTGCTCGTATTCCGGGAGGAGCCGCATGAGGTCGACGACGTTGACCACCCTGACCCGCAGGTCGGGTAGCTCGGTGCGCAGGATCGATGTGGCCGCGAGCGTCTCCAGCGTGGGGATATCCCCGGCACAGGCCAGCACGACGTCAGGCAGGCTGTCCGACCCGCCGTCGGAACTGGCCCACTCCCAGATGCCGGCGCCCCGCGCGCAGTGCAGCGTGGCGTCCTCCACCGACAGCCAGTCGGCTTGCGGCTGCTTGCCCGCGACGACGACGTTCACGTAGTGCCGCGACCGCAGGCAATGGTCGTAAGTGGACAACAGGGTGTTCGCATCGGGTGGCAGGTAAACCCGGACCACCTCGGGGCTCTTGTTCAGCACCACATCAAGGAACCCCGGATCCTGATGGGTGAACCCGTTGTGGTCCTGCCGCCACACGTGCGAGGACAGCAGGTAGTTCAGGCTGGCCAGCGGCCGCCGCCACGGCACCTGGGCGCTGGCCTCCAGCCACTTGGCGTGCTGGTTGAACATCGAATCCACGTTGTGGATGAACGCCTCGTAGCAGGTGAACACGCCGTGCCTGCCGGTGAGCAGGTAACCCTCCAGCAGTCCCTGGCAGATGTGCTCGGACAGCACCTCGATGACCCGGCCGCGCCGGTCGAGCCGGTCATCGTATTCGCCGATCCGCGCCTGCCAGTCGCGGCCGGTGACCTGCAGAATGTCGCCCAGCCTGTTGCTGACCAGTTCGTCCGGGGCGAAGGTCAGGAAGTTGTCCGGGTTGAGCCGGGTGACGTCGCGCAGCCACCCGCCGAGCACCCGTGTCGCCTCATGCTGGGTCGCGCCGTGCCGCTCGACCGGCACCCCGTAGTCGCGCCATTCTGGCAGCCGCAGGTCGCGCAGTAGGCTGCCACCGTTGGTCACCGGGTTGGCACTCATCCGGCGGGCGCCCGCGGGCGCCAGCGCGAGGAGCTCAGGCACCGGCCGGCCAGCGCCGTCGAACAGTTCTTCCGGCCGGTACGACCGCAGCCACCCCTCGAGAGCCCGGCGGTGCTCGTCATTGGTGCGTGCCTCCGGCAGCGGCACCTGGTGCGCGCGGAAGGTCCCCTCCACCTGCTGCCCGTCGACAACTGGCGGGCAGGTCCAGCCCTTGGGCGTTCGCATGACGATCATCGGCCAGGCGGGCCGCGACTGGTCACCCTGGGTGCGCGCGGTGCGGTGAATCTCGCCGATCTGTTTCACGCAGGTCTGCAGGACCGCCGCCATCGCCTGATGCACCAAGGCCGGATCATCGCCGCTGACCACGTGCGGAGCGTAGCCATAGCCGCGCAGCAGGCTGAGCAGCTCATCGTCCGGAATCCGCGCGAGCAGCGTCGGGTTCGCGATCTTGTACTGGTTCAGGTGCAGCACGGGCAGCACCGCCCCGTCGCGAGCCGGGTTGATGAACTTGTTGCCATGCCAGCTCGTGGCGAGCGGGCCCGTCTCGGCTTCACCGTCGCCGATCACGCAGAGCACCAGCAGATCCGGGTGATCAAGCGCGGCGCCGTAGGCGTGCAGCAGCGAATAACCCAGCTCGCCACCTTCGTTGAACGAGCCCGGGGTCTCCGGCGCACAGTGACTCGGCACCCCGCCCGGGAAGGAGAACTGACGGAACAGCGCCGCCATGCCCTCCTCGTCCTGCGGCACCCCGCTGTAGACCTCTGAGTAGGTGCCCTCCAGCCAGGCACAGGCGTTCGGCCCCGGCCCGCCGTGACCGGGGCCCACGACGTAGGCCACGTCCAGGTTATGCGCCTTGATCAGCCGATTCGCGTGAACATACAGCAGGTTCAGGCCCGGCACCGTGCCGAAATGGCCGAGCAGCCGCGGCTTGACATGCTCGGGGCGCAGCGGCTCGCGCAGCAGCGGGTTGCCCATCAGGTAGATCTGGCCGACCGCTAGGTAATTCGCCGCCCGCCACCACGCATCGAGCAGCCGCAGTTCCGCACGGCTCAGCGGGCCAGGCGCGTCGCCCAGCACGTACGGCGCCGGCGCGATCGTCCTGCCGCCTCCGGCCGTTTCGAAGTCGGCGGCGGTATCGCCGGTATTCGTTGACTGCGTCATGTGCTGCTCTTCCCCGGCGTCTTACCTATGGTGGTCAGAGGTCCTTCCGCCGCTGTGGGGACCTCGAAATGATCGAAGTAGAAGGCCGCGAGTTCCGTGCTGATCTTGAAGTCGTCGCCGTCCCGCGCGGCCCGGGCCCCGATGCGCTCGAGCACCGTGGCGCGATCGGCTCAGGCTTCACGGTTGAGGGGTGTTCCCTGAGCGGCGCTGGCCTCCTGCGCCTTGGCGGGCCCGCGCAGTACGTACGCCACGCCGACCGCGATGCTGGCGCCGGCCACCGGCCCGACCAGGTACACCCACCAGGTAGACAGGTTACCCAGGGCGACGTCGGGTCCGAAGCTTCGGGCCGGGTTCATCGAGGCGCCCTCGAACGGCCCGCCCATGGTCCCCCAGGCCAGGATGTAGGCGCCTACAGCCAGCGGCACGAACGGCCCGTTCAGCTTCGGCCCGTTGGCCAGGTTCAAGACCATGAGCACCAGGCCGAAGGTGATGATGGCCTCAAAGCCGGCGGCCTGCCAGTCCTGGCCGGGCTTGGGCATCGTGGCGGCCAGGTGCCCCGCCGGGCCGAAGAAGGCGCGGGCCAGCAGCGACCCGCAGACCGCGGCGGCGAACTGGACGACCCAGTAGGCGCCGGCCATCACCCAGTCCATGTCCCGCCGCAACGCGAACGCCAGGGTGGTGGCCGGGTTGAAGTGGGCCGAGATGTCGCCGAGGAAGTAGACGGCCACCACCAGCCACAGCGCCGAGACAGTCGACAGCACCAGCACGGTCTGCCAGGGCTGCAGGGCCCGCCCGCCGTACCGGGCCAGGACGGCCGCCCCCCCGGACAGGATGAACGTCAGCCCCGCCACGCCGAGGAACTCGGCCAGCAGCCGCCGCAACCGGTGGTCGGGATTGGTCCAGTCGGCCCAGCCTCTCTGTCCGCCGACCGACGCGATCAGGGCCGCCTTGCCGACCGGCTCCATGCTGCCGGCGGCCGCCCTGTGCCTTGTTTCCGGGGATTTCACGTCAGGCTTCGGACCTCCTTGCCGATCGGCTCGGGGGGGTCGGCCCCCGGCGCAGCATCACGGGCCGAGGAGACCATGTCACGCTTTCCCGGACTCGGACGGTATGTCGGCCGAGCCGGGGCGGGTGAGGGCGATGGGGTTGACGACCTTGTCGAACAGTTCCTCGCTGACGCCGTTGGCCAGGGCGGCCTGCTTGAGGGTCTGGTCGTGGTCGATGGCGTAGTAGGAGATGGCTGCGGACTTGTCGTAGCCGATGATCGGCGACAGCGCGGTCACCATCATCACCGAGCGGTCGATGTTCTCCTTCAGCTTGGCCTCGTTGAGCTTGGTCCCCGCGACCATGAACTCGCGGAAGTGGTCGCACATGTCGGCCATGATCAGCGCCGAGTGGAGGTAGTTGCTGATCAGCACCGGGCGGAAGGCGTTCAGCTCGAAGTTGCCCTCGGCGCCGCCCATGGTCACCGCCACGTCGGAGGCGATGATCTCGATGGCGACCATCAGCATCGCCTCGGCCTGGGTCGGGTTGACCTTGCCCGGCATGATCGACGACCCGGGCTCGTTGGCCGGGAAGATCAGCTCACCGATCCCGGTCCGCGGCCCCGAGCCCAGCCACCGCAGGTCGTTGGCGATCTTGAACAGGGTGACCGCCGCGTCCTTGAGCCCGCCGTGCGCCCGCACCATGCGGTCCAGGGTGCCCTGGGCGGTGAACTTGTTGGCCGCGGTCTCGAATCTGGCGCCGGTCATCGACGCGATCTGCGCCGCGACCTCCTCCCCGAATCTCGCCGGGGCGTTGAGCCCGGTGCCCACCGCGGTCCCGCCCATGGCTACCTTCAGCAGGCCGTTGGTGACGTGTTCCACCTCGGCGATCGAATCATCGAGCGCGCCGGCGTAGCCCGACCACTCCTGGCCGACGGTCAGCGGGGTGGCGTCCTCCAGGTGGGTGCGGCCGATCTTGACGACGTCGGCCCACTTCCTGGAGTTGCGCTCGATCGCGTCGCGCAGCCGCCGCAGCGCCGGGATCGTCCGCTCCGTCGCCATCTTGTACGCGGCGATGTGCATGGCGGTGGGAAAGCTGTCGTTGCTCGACTGCCCCATGTTCACGTGATCGTTCGGGTGGATGGGTTCCTGCGAGCCCAGCCTCCCGCCCACCAGCTGGATGCACCGGTTGGAGATCACCTCGTTGACGTTCATGTTGGACTGGGTCCCCGACCCGGTCTGCCAGACATACAGCGGGAACTCCTCGTCCAGCGCCCCGCTGATCACCTCGTCGCACACCCGCTCGATCAACTGGCCCTTCCAGGCCGGCAGCCGGCCCGCCCGGGTGTTCACCACGGCCGCCGCCTTCTTCACGTACCCGTAGGCGTGATAGACCTCCTTCGGCATCCGGTCGTGACCAATGTTGAAATGCTGCAGGCTGCGCTGGGTCTGCGCGCCCCAGTACCGGTCCGCGGGAACCTCCACCGTGCCCAGGCTGTCGAACTCCTGCCGCATCCCCGTGGCGTCCAGGCCTATCGGGAGACCGAGGATCTTCGGTGCCGCGTCGCTGGCATCGGTCATGATCTGCACTCTCCTTCCAAAGTGCACCGGCAGCCTGGCAGGTCAAACAACATCGGGCCACCGGTGCCAGCCGCCTCGACCAGCCTCAGATCAGGTACTGCAGCCGAATACTTGCTCCCAGCCCATCACAGCCCATCATCGGCCGGCCACGGCGGCCTTGTGAATAGACCTGCGGCGTCATGATCGTGGTGGATCGGCGACGGCGGGCGCAGCCAGCCGGCCACGATCATGAAATCGTCAGCTACGGACCGTCCGGAACGCCGCTAGTTGTCCAGGCGGGACAGGTCATTCCCGGCGACGGCGACGTCGTCGAGGGGATGGCCGTCATCGACGAGTCGGCGGTCACCGGTCGGCCCCGGTGATCCGCGAGTCGGGCGGCGCTCGACAGCTACACCCCCGTGGGCGGCGCGGGATCGTTCGTGGTGTTCCTGCTCGGCGTGATCGTGATCGTCGGGGGGCTCATCTACTTCCCCATGCTCATACTCGGCCCGATCGGCGAGCGCCTCGTCGGGTGAACGCCGGCGTCCGGGCCCGGGCCGGCCGCGCCTGCGTCAGTGGCTGAAGGCCAGGGCCATGCCGAAGACGATGAAGCACAGCCCTGCCAACAGGAGCACCCGGTCCGAGTACCGTCCGTCCCAGCCGTTGACGAGGACGTCCGCCGGATCGGCGGGGTCGTACCAGACCAGCACCTTCTGGCCGGCCTTCGGCCCGGCGGCCTTCCGGAGCGGCTGAGGGCACAGCCGCTCGATCACCCGCCCGTCCGTGAGCGGGTACTGGATCAGGTTGCGGCGCGGCGGATCGCTGGCCGGCTCGCCCGGCGAGACCGGCGAGACCGGCGACGGCACGACCATCGCCCAGGCCGACTCACCGCTGCGGCGCAGCCGCCGCACGCGGGCCCTCGCCGTCAGCCCGGCCAGCGCCGCCACGCCGCCGACCACCGCCAGCAAGAGCCCGATCCCGACCGTCATCTCGCGGCCCGGCCTCCGCTCGCCCGCACCCGTGTATAAGCCGTGCCTACACCTGATCCGCTCCCGGGGCCAGGGGTGCCGGCGCGGCCGGGGACGGTTCGCGCCAGAGCATGACGCCGCCGACGGCCAGCGTCACCAGCGCCGGGAGGAAGAACCACCCGATGTGCGTGATCTCGCCGGCCATGCCCGCCACCAGGACCGCCACCCCCGCGACCGCGGCCGCCCGGTCCGCCGGGGCCGGGGCGTAGGCCGCTGCCGCGGCCAGCGGCGCGGGCGCGATGGCCAGCAGCAGCGATGCCCAGGTCACCGCGAGGGGGTCGGCGCTCGTCAGGGCCGAGATAGTGATCAGCTGGGCGGCGCCGGCGAGCAGCAGCGCGGCCAGCCGCCACGGCCGGCTCGGCAGAGTGCGGGACGGGATCGCGGGGGTGGCCGGGCTCGCATCAGCGGAGCTGCTCGCAGGTGCCTGGCTGACGGTCATCGGTGCCTCCTGGTGGATGAGTCCGGCGGTCACGAACGTCGCCGCCGACCAGGCTTCCCGGCGCACCTACTGCGAGCATAGAACCCGCCGGCCCGCCTGCCAAGCAGCGGCGGATCAGGTGGCCCGCCGGTACCGGCCAGTCAGCAGAAGTTCAGGGCTAGCCGACGCGGCGGCCGCGGCTTACTGTCGTGGTGTGATAGCGGTTGCCGCGCTGGCCGGGGCCTGCCTGTTCATCGCGGCCGGGCTGGCCTGGACGGCACGGCTGGTGCACATCGGCACGCTGGACGCCCTGGCGCTGGCCGCCAAGGTCGCCGCGCCCGAGCCCGTCTCCGCCCTCGACTGGCCCGAGCTTCATGTGCGCGCGGTCGTCCCGGAGGACGTCGTCGACGAGGGAGCACTGGTGCTGCTGCTCGTCGAGTGGCCTGCCCGTCGTGAGCAGGCGACGCTGCTCGTCGACCTCGGCCACGCCGATGAGCGGTCCCTGCCTCTGCTGTCGCAATGGTGCGCGGACCGGGCGTCGGTCTCGCCGGAGCGGTGCGGACCGGGGGAACTGGAGCTTCGCCGCCGTCAGAGCCTGGAGCGGGTCCATGGGCTCCTGATAGCGGAAGACGCCGTGGCCTCGCTCGGTCGCTGAGGCGTGCCGCGGAAAGCGCGCAAACTGTCGCCGTTCATACGCGGGCAGTCGCCGTTCATACACGGATCTCACGGCCTGCAGCCGCGGTGGTCGTGCGCTGAGGACTAAAATCGTCTCCTGGTGAGCCGGGAAGCTCTGGTCGGCGCGAAGTCAATATCCGTTCTCGCGTACCGGAGCAGGTGAATGAGCGACATGGTGTCGGGTGTGCGGCGGCTGGTCGTCGGCGCGAGCGGCTCGCCCGGTAGCCTCGGCGCGTTGCGCTACGCGCGGGACCTGGCCTGCCGCATCGATGTCCCCGTGGTGGCGGTGCAGGCCTGGGTCCCGCCCGGCGGTGATCTCGCCGAACGCCGCTGCCCCTCGGCTGGCCTGCGCCGCGTCTGGGCGCACGCCGCGCGGAAGCGCCTCGAGGACGCGGTCGGCGCCGCGTGGGGTGGTGTCCCGCCGGGCCTGGACCTCAAGCTCGTCGTGACCCGCGGCGAGCCGGGCCCGGCGCTCGTGGGGACCGCGGACTCGGCCGATGACCTCCTGGTCGTGGGCGCGGGACGGCGCGGAGTGCTGTCGCGGCTGTGGCGGGGCCGGGTCAGCCGGTACTGCCTGTCGCACGCCCGGTGCCCGGTCCTGGCGATCCCGCAGCCCAGCGCCCGGGAGATGGGCCTCGGCCCGGGTGTCTGGCCGCTGCGTCATCGGGCGCTGAGCCTGGACCGCGCCCTGCGCGAGTGGGACACCGCCGCGTAGTCGGCCAGTACCTGCTCCAGGTCAACCGGCGGGCCCGTCAGATCACCTCACGTCGCCGCCTATGCTGGCGCCGTCCGCGCTGGCGGTGCCCGGGTCGGGCTCGAAGCGGTACCCCATGCCCGGCTCGGTGAGCAGCCAGCGCGGCCGGGCCGGGTCGGGCTCGAGCTTGCGGCGTAGCTGGGCCATGTAGAGCCGCAGGTTCCCGGTCGCGTCGGCGTATCCCGGGCCCCACACCTCCTTGAGCAGGTACTGCTGGCCGAGCAGCTTGCCGGGATGACGGAGCAGCACTTCGAGCAGGTGCCACTCGGTCGGAGTCAGCCTGATGTCGGCCGCTGCTCCGTCGGCCGGGTCGCGGACCACCCGTTTGGCGGCGAGGTCGACGACCAGGCCGCCGAGCCGGATCCGGGGTTCGTCACCGTCGCCGGCGGTGCGCCGCCCGACCGCGCGCATCCGGGCGAGCAGTTCCTCCATCCCGAACGGCTTGGTGACGTAGTCGTCGGCCCCCGCGTCGAGGGCTTCCACCTTGTCCGTGCTGTCGGCCCGGCCGGACAGCACGATGATCGGGGCGGCCGTCCAGCCGCGCAGGCCGTGGATCACCTCGACACCGTCCAGGTCCGGCAGGCCGAGGTCCAGGATGACCAGGTCGGGGGGGTGCCGTGAGGCATGC
Organism: uncultured Actinomycetota bacterium; assembly: GCA_963842355.1. GTDB lineage: Bacteria > Actinomycetota > Actinomycetes > Streptosporangiales > Streptosporangiaceae > JASHPR01. The sequence goes on from CAWJGC010000004.1 coordinate 749,287, forward strand.
TCCAGGGCCTCGGTCGCGGTCGCGGCGGTATCCACGTCGTACTGGCGCACCCGCAGGTTGATCCGCAGCGCGCGCAGGATCTGGGGCTCGTCGTCGATGACGAGGACTCTGTTAGCCCGGGGGGTAACCCCCGGACCCCCAGACCGGGGGTCTTCGCCCCCCGGAACCCCCCGCCCGTCTGCTCGGGCCGGCCGCTGGCCGGCCCATCCGGGCCAGAGCCGCCCGAGGGGGAACGAACCCCCCGGAACCCCCCGCCCGTCTGCTCGGGGCCGTGGCCCTCCCATCCGGGCCAGAGCCGCCCGAGGGGGACGAACCCCCCGGAACCCTCCGCCCGTCTGCTCGGGCCGGCCGCTGGCCGGCCCTCCCATCCGGGCCAGAGCCGCCCGAGGGGGACGAACCCTCCGGAACCCCCCGCATGCCGGCGGTCACCGTCCCACGCGGCTCTCCATCTCGGTGCCGTCTGCTCGGGCCGGCTGGCCGCCGTCGGCCTCGGCGGGCGCGGGTGCCGCGGGGAGCGAGAGGGCCATGGTCAGCCCGCCGCCCGGAGTGTCCTCCGGCTCCAGGGTGCCGCCCATCGCCTCGGTCAGGCCGCGGGAGAGCGCGAGGCCCAGCCCGACGCCCGTGGTGTTGTCGGTGTCGCCGAGCCGCTGGAACGGGACGAAGACCCGGTCCCGGTCGCCCTCGGGGATGCCCGGCCCGCGGTCCACGATGCGCAGTTCGACCCGGTCGCCCAGCGCGCTCGCGGTCAGCAACGGCGGCGACCCGCTGGGGGAGTACCGCAGCGCGTTGGCGGTCAGGTTGGCGATGACGCGTTCCAGGATCGCCGGGTCGACCAGGACCTCGGGCAGCGTCGCGGGCATCTCCACCATGACCTGACCGGCCGCCGGCCCGAGGTCGTCGAGCGACCGGGAGACGATTTCATCCAGGTCGGCCGGCCGGGGGAAGACCGAGAGCGCGCCGGCCTGCAGCCTGCTCATGTCGAGCAGGTTGTCGACCAGATGCGAGAGCCGGTCCAGCGACTCCTCGGCCGTGGCGAGCAGTTCGCTCCGGTCCTCTTCGGCCCACTGGACGTCGTGGGACCGCAGGCTGGTCACCGCCGCCTTGGCCGAGGCCAGCGGCGTGCGCAGGTCATGGCTGACCGCGGCGAGCAGCGCGGTCCGCATCCGGTCGGCCTCCGCGATGGGGCGGGCCGCCTCGGCCTCGGCGGTGAGCCGCTGCTGCTCCAGCGCGACGGCGGCGTAGGCGGCGAACGCGCCCAGGACCCTCCGGTCGCTGGCGGTCAGGGCGCGGCCGCGCAGCCCGAGGCAGAGGCTGTCGGCGACCGGGACGTCCACGTCGGCGTCCTCCGGCCGGGTCAGGGCCGGACCGCCGGAGGTCGCGACCGGCGCCCAGCCAGCGGCAGGCCCGCGGGACGAGCCGGCCGGGCCGGGCTCGCGCTCGAGCAGCGTCACCGACTCCATCCCGAACGCCTCCCGCACCCGGTCCAGGACGGCGGTGAGCGCCTGCTGGCCGCGCAGGACGCTCCCGGCCGCGGTGACCAGCAGCTCGGATTCGGCGCTCGCCCGGGCCGCCTGTTTGCTGCGCCGGGCCGCCCGGTCCACGACCGAGCTGGTCACCAGGCCCACGGCCACGAAGACGCCCAGCGCCAGCCAGTTGTTGGCCTCGGCGATGGTCCACTGGTGGAGCGGCGGGGTGAAGTAGTAGTTGAGCAGCAGCGAGCCCGCGATGGCCTCCAGGACGGCCGGAACGAACCCGCCGACCAGCGCGACCGCGATCACCGCGACGAGAAAGAGCAGGACGTCACTGGTCAGGTTCAGCCCGCTGCGCAGGCTGGCCAGGAACAGGGTGAGCAGCGGAGCGAGCACGGCGGCCAGGGCGTACCCGGCCAGCCGGCGCCGCAGCGGCAGCCCGCCGCGGGCCCGGGGCAGCCCCCGGCCGCGGCCCATCTGCGCGTGCGTCACCATGTGCACGTCGATGTCACCGGATCCCCGGATCGTGCGATTGCTCACGCCAGGCCCGGTGAGCAGCGCCGACAGCCAGTTGCGGCGGCTCACGCCGAGCACGAGCTGGGTCGCGTTCTCGGCGCGGGCGAAGGTCAGCAGGGTCTCGGGCACGTTGTCGCCGACGACCTGGTGATAGGTGCCGCCGAGGGACTCGACGAGCCGCCGCTGCGCGGCCAGCGCGCCCGGATCCATGCTGGTCAGCCCGTCCGACCTGGTCACGTGGACCGCGAGGAGGTCGCCGCCGGACGATCGGGCGGCGATCCGGGCGGCGCGCCGGATCAGCGTGTCGCCCTCGGGCCCTCCGGTGAGCGCGACCACCACGCGCTCGCGGGCCTCCCAGGTTCCGTGGATGTCGTGCGCCGCACGGTAGCGCTGCAGGCCCTCGTCGACCTTGTCGGCCAGCCAGAGCAGGGCCAGCTCGCGCAGCGCGGCCAGGTTCCCGGCCCGGAAGTAGTGCGTCAGCGCCGCGTCGATCTTCTCGGCCGGGTAGATGTTGCCGTGGGCCATCCGGCGGCGCAGGGCCTCGGGGGTCATGTCCACGAGTTCGACCTGGTCGGCCGCGCGGACGATCGCGTCGGGTACGGTCTCCCGCTGCGGCACGCCGGTGATCTTCTCGACCACGTCGTTCAGGGACTCGAGATGCTGGATGTTGACGTTCGAGATGACGTCGATGCCGGCCTCGAGCAGTTCCTCGACGTCCTGCCAGCGCTTCTCGTGCCGCGATCCCGGGATGTTGGTGTGGGCGAACTCGTCGACCAGCGCGACCTCGGGCAGGCGGGCCAGCACGGCGCCGACGTTCATCTCCTCGAACGAGGTGCCCCGGTAGGCCAGCCGGGTGCGGGGCAGGACCTCCAGGCCCTCGACCAGTGCGGCGGTATGCGGTCGGCCGTGGGTCTCCACGAAGGCCACCACCACGTCGGTGCCGCGCTCGGCGCGCCGGTGGCCCTCGCCGAGCATGGCGAAGGTCTTCCCGACCCCGGCGGCCGACCCGAGATAGATCCTCAGCTGGCCACGGCCCCGGGGACCTGACCCGTCCTGGTAGGCGGCGTGAGGTGTCTCGCTCATCACGCTTCCGTCCGACCCCTGTTCTACCTGGTAATACCAGTGTCTCTGCCGACAATAGGCGGTACGGCTCAAGGCTGGTAACGGTAGCCCATGCCCGGCTCGGTCAGCAGGTGGCGCGGGCGGTGCGGATCGTTCTCCAGCTTACGGCGCAGCCCGGCCATGTGGAACCGGAGGTAGTGGGTGCTGCGCTCGAACCCAGGTCCCCAGATCTCGCTCAGGAGGCGATCGGAGCCGACGAGCTGACCAGGCGCGTTGAGCAGGATCTCCAGCAGCCGCCATTCGGTGGGCGTGAGATGCGGTGGCTCGGGGGGGCGGTCGGACGACCCGGGGCGGGGTCCGGCCGGGCCGGACGGCTGCTCCAGGGCGATCGTGTGCGCGGTGAGGTCTATCTCATACCGGCCGATGTGGAACCTGGCCCCGGACGGGGCCTGATCGCCGCGGCGGAGCGCGGCCCGCAGCCGGGCCAGAAGCTCCTCCATGTCGAACGGCTTGGTGACATAGTCGTCGGCGCCCGCGTCCAAGGCGCCGATCTTGTCGCCGGAGCCCGCCCGCCCGGACAGCACGATCACCGGGGCCCGGGACCAGCCGCGCAGTTCCCGGATCACCTCGCCGCCCTCCAGGTCGGGGAGCCCGAGGTCGAGCAGGACCACGTCGGGCGGGTGCCGCCGCGCCTCGCTGAGCGCCTCGCGGCCCCTGGCCGCGGTCGCGACGTCGTATCCGCGGGCGCGCAGGTTGATCCGCAGCGCGCGGAGCAGCGCGGGCTCGTCCTCGACGATGAGCACCCGCGCGGCCAGGGCGGGGTCGGGGCGCGCGGGCGGAATCCCCGTCCGCCCGCGCGCCTCGGTCATGACTGTCCCTGTTACCCGGATCACTGGCTGCCTGTGTGTCGTGTGCGCACGCTGGGCGCCTACGGCACCGGGTACTTCTGGTCCAGGGCGATGTTCAGGTTGAGCACGTTCACCCGCGGCTCTCCCAGGAACCCGAGCGTGCGGCCCTGGGTGTTCTGCCGGACCAGCGCCATGATCGCGGCCGGGCTGGCGTGCCGGGCCGCGGCGACCCGGTTCACCTGGATAGCGGCGTTCTGCGGGGAGATGAAGGGGTCCAGGCCCGAACCCGAGGTGGTCACCGCGTCCGCCGGGATCTGGGAGATCTTGACGTGGTCGAACGCCGCGATCTGCTGCTGCCGCTGCTTGATCAGCGTGACCAGCGCGGGGTTGTTCGGCCCCAGGTTCGACGCGGAGGAGTAGAGCGGGTCGCAGCCATAGTCATTCTTGACGCCCGAGACGACCGCATCGGAAGGCCGCGGCTGGAAGTACTGCGGCAGCGGGTTGCCCTTGGCGTCCACGAACTCCTGGCAGAGCAGGCTGGAGCCGACCACGCGGCCGTGGAAGGTCGCCAGCGAGCCGTTGGCCTGCTTGCTGAACGCCACCTGCGAGATCCCCCACATGACCACCGGGTAGACGATCCCGGTGAGCACGGTGAAGATCAGGAGCAGCCGCAGGGCCGCGATGTGCTGCCGGACGATGCCGGGAAGGCGGTTCATATGCCGATCACCTAAACCCTGGGATGAACTGGATGATGAGGTCGATGAGCTTGATCCCGACGAACGGGATGATCAGCCCGCCCACGCCGTAGATCAGCAGGTTCCTGCGGAGCATGGACTGGGACGAGGAGGGCCGGTACCGGACGCCCCGCAGCGCCAGCGGGATCAGCGCGACGATGATCAGCGCGTTGAAGATGATCGCGGAGGTGATCGCCGACTCCGGGCTGTGCAGGTGCAGGATGTTGAGCTTGCCCAGGCCAGCGAACGTGGCCGAGAACATGGCCGGCAGCATCGCGAAGTACTTGGCGACGTCGTTGGCGATGGAGAACGTGGTCAGCGCGCCGCGGGTGATCAGCAACTGCTTGCCGATCTCGACGATCTGGATCAGCTTGGTCGGGTTGGAGTCCAGGTCCACCATGTTCCCGGCCTCCTTGGCGGCCGAGGTCCCGGTGTTCATGGCCACGCCGACGTCGGCCTGCGCGAGCGCCGGGGCGTCGTTGGTCCCGTCCCCGGTCATCGCGACCAGATGGCCGCCCTCCTGCTCCTTCTTGATCAGCGCCATCTTGTCTTCCGGAGTCGCCTCGGCGAGGAAGTCGTCCACGCCGGACTCGTCCGCGATGGCCTTGGCGGTCAGCGGGTTGTCACCGGTGATCATGACGGTCCTGATGCCCATCCGGCGCATCTCGTCGAACCGCTCGGCGATGCCCTCCTTGACGATGTCCTTGAGGTAGATCACGCCGAGCGCCTTCGCTGGCTCTGGCCCGCCCGGCCCGCCCGCGCGCCGCTCGGCGACCACCAGCGGCGTGCCGCCGACGGCCGAGATGCCGTCGACCGTCCGGCCCAGCTCATCCGGCGGGGTGCCGCCGTGGTCGCGGACCCACTGGGCGACCGACGACGCGGCGCCCTTGCGCACCTGGCGCCCGTCGGCCAGGTTCACCCCGCTCATCCGGGTCTGGGCGGTGAACTGGACGAACTCCGCCCCGGGCAGTTCGCCCTCGCCGCGCTCGCGCAGGCCGTAGGCGTTCTTGGCCAGCACGGTGATCGAACGGCCCTCGGGGGTGAAGTCGGCGATGCTCGACAGCTGCGCCGCGTCCGCCAGTTCCTCCGCGGTCACGCCGTTCACCGGCAGGAACTCGGTCGCCTCCCGGTTGCCGATGGTGATCGTGCCGGTCTTGTCCAGCAGCAGCGTGTTCACGTCGCCCGCGGCCTCGACCGCGCGGCCGGACATGGCCAGCACGTTGCGCTGCACCAGCCGGTCCATGCCGGCGATGCCGATCGCGGACAGCAGCGCGCCGATCGTGGTCGGGATCAGCGCGACCAGCAGCGCGACCAGGATGACCAGGCTCTGCCCCGCGCCGAAGTAGGACGCCATCGGCTGCAGCGTGATGACGGCCAGCATGAAGATGATCGTCAGCGCGGCCAGCAGGATGTTCAGCGCGATCTCGTTCGGCGTCTTCTGCCGGCTCGCCCCCTCGACCAGGGCGATCATCCGGTCGATGAACGTCTCGCCCGGCTTGGAGGTGATCTGCACGACGATCCGGTCGGACAGCACCTTGGTGCCGCCGGTGACCGCCGACCGGTCACCGCCGGACTCGCGGATCACCGGCGCGGACTCGCCGGTGATCGCCGACTCATCGACCGAGGCGATGCCCTCGACCACGTCGCCGTCGCCGGGGATGATCTCCCCGGCCTCGACCACGACGTGATCGCCGAGCTGAAGGCCGGTGCCGGGCACCGCTTCCTCGCGCGCGTCCCGCTGCTCCGGCTGCCAGCCGATCAGCCGCCGGGCCACGGTCTCCCGCTTGGTCCGCCGCAGCGTCTCGGCCTGCGCCTTGCCCCGGCCCTCGGCCACGGCCTCGGCCAGGTTGGCGAAGACCACGGTCAGCCACAGGAAGACCACGATCGTCCAGTTGAAGGCCGGCTGGGTGTCCTTGAAGATCGCGGTGTACAAGGTGAGCAGCGCGCCGACCTCGACCACGAACATGACCGGGTTCCTGATCTGGACCCGCGGGTCCAGCTTCTTGAACGCGTCAGGCGTCGCCTTCAAGAGCAGCTTGGGGTCGAGCAGGCCGCCGCTGATCCGGCCCTCAGCCGCCGCCGACTTCCCGCCCCGGGCCTCGGGCGCCTGGGAACCGCTGGGTGTCGTTGTGGTAGCCATCTCAGTGCAGTCCTTCTGCGAACGGGCCCAGGGCGAGGGCGGGGAAGTAGGTGAGGCCGACCAGGACCAGGACCACGCCGACGACCATCCCGACGAACAGCGGCGTTCGGGTGTCGAGCGTTCCGGCGCTCGCGGGCACCGGCGTCTGTCTGGCCAGGGACCCGGCCAGGCCGAGCGCGAAGATCTCCGGCGCGAACCGGCCGAACAGCATCACGAAGCCGCCCATGATCTGGTACCACTGCGCGCTCGTGCCCAGGCCGGCGAACGCCGAGCCGTTGTTGTTGGCCTCGGAGGCGAACGCGTACATGATCTCGGTCAGGCCGTGCGGCCCGGGGTTGAAGATGGACTTCTGCCCGATGTGCGTGCCGATCGACAGCCCGGCCGCGGTCAGGATGACCACCGGCAGGGTCAGGAAGTACAGGGCCGCGTACTTCATCTCGGTGGGGCGGATCTTCTTGCCGATGTACTCCGGCGTGCGGCCGACCATCAGCCCCGCGACGAACACGGTCACGACGGCCAGGATCAGGATGCCGTACATGCCGGCCCCGATGCCGCCCGGCGCGATCTCCCCGAGCGCGATGTCGAACAGCGCGATGCCGCCGCCGAACGGGGTCAGCGAATCATGGAAGCAGTTCACCGAGCCGGTGGAGGTCACCGTGGTCGACGCCGCGAACAACGAGCAGCCGGGCGTGCCGGTCATCACCTGCGTGCCCTCCGCGGCGTGGCCCGCGAGCACCGTGGCGGTGCCGCCGATGCTGGTGTGCGCCTCGAACAGGCTGATCCCGCCGACCGCGGCGGCCCAGATGATCACCATGACCGCGACCAGGGCGTAGCCCTGCCGGTTGTCCTTGACCATCTTGCCGAACGCCCGGGGCGTGGCGAACGGGATCAGCAGCAGGCTGAAGATGATGAGCAAGTTCGTGAACGGGTTCGGGTTCTCGAACGAGTGCGCGGCGTTGGTATTGAACCAGCCGCCGCCGTTGTTCCCCAGGTCCTTGATGCTCTCCTGGGAGCCCACCGGGCCGCCGACAATGGTCTGGTGCGCGCCGGAGAGGGTAGTGACCGTGTGGTAGTTGTTGAAGTTCTCGATCGCGCCGCCGGCGATGAGCATCACACCGACGACGACGGCCAGCGGGATCAGCAGCCGGACCACGCACCGGGTCACGTCCACCCAGAAGTTGCCCAGTTTGTCGGTCCGGGACCGGGTGAAGCCGCGGATCATGGCGATCGCCACGCACAAGCCGACCGCGGCCGACATGAACTGCTGCACCATGAGCCCGGCCGTCTGCGTGACGTAGCCCAGGGTCGCTTCGCCGGCGTAGTTCTGCCAGTTCGTGTTGGTGACGAAGGAGTCGGCGGTGTTCCAGGCCGTGTCGGGCGTGACACCCCCGAAGCCCTGGCTGTACGGCAAGTACGCCTGCAGCCGCTGGATCCCGTACAGGAACAGCACGCTGACGAAGGAGAACGCCAGGATGCTGCGGACGTAAACGCTCCACTTCTGGTCGGCATCCCGGTTGATGCCCATCAGCTTGTAGAGACCGCGCTCCACCCGCCAGTCCTTGTCGCTGGTGAAGATGTGCGCGATGTAGTTGCCCAGCGGCACGTAGCACGCGGCCAGGGCCGCGAACAGCAGGGCGAACTGGAGCCAGCCCGCGGCTGTGCTACTCATCAGAACCTCTCAGGCAGGACGAGGGCCACGAACAGGTAGATCGTCAGCAGGACGCCACCAATCAGGCCGATCCAGTTTTCAACGCTCAAAGCGCTCGACCCCCTTGACCAGTAGCCACAGCGCGCCAAAGGCGACAATCGTCATGGCGATATAGAACAGGTCCCACCACTGCATAGAGCCCTCCTAGGGCTGTCGTGCGCCGGTACGGCAGGCCAGCATCGGAGCCCGTCCAGACTCGGCCCGTCCAGGACTCGCGGATCAGTCGTACGGGCCACAGTTAAACGCCCCCGAGCGCGCCGAATACCCGGCCCATGCGCAACCCAAGCGGGGCCGCGGCGATCCCTAACAGAATCCATGCGCAAGCGCGGGCGCGGGGCCGGGGCGCGGGGCGGCGCACGCCCGGCCCGCCACCAAACTTGGTCTTAGGAGGTTGTGGGGACAGCCGCCAGAGACCAACTTTCAGCGGGCGGGGAGCGGCGGGAGAGCGGCGGGGCTGGGGCTGAGGGCCCGCGGCGGGGGTTTGCCTGCGAAAACTACAGGACCGTCCGCAAGGCGGCGATGCCCACCTCGGGGCGGGGGGGATTGCAGGTCGGGCAGCGCGGGCCCGGGCTGGGAATGTTGAGCCAGTAGCCGTCGACGCTTGAGTGACTGGCCTGCATCGCGGCGGCGAGTTGCTGGCTGGTGACGACCGGGCCGGGCGGGTTCGTCGACAGTCCGGCCAGCACGCTCACGCCGGGATTCGCGGCGCGGGCCTGCCCGGCGGCCTCCCGGACGAACGCCGCGTAGGTGGCCGCGCTGCGCTCGAGGCTCTGCGCCTGCACCTCGATGACGTCGGCCACCTTCGCGATCCTGGCGACCAGCCGCAACTCGAGGAACTGCTGCCACCTGGCCGCGCTCGCCCCGGAGCCTCCCGCGGCGGAGCCGGCCGGACCAGGACCGTCATGAGGTTCAGGGCCGGGGCGACGATGATCTGCAGGCCGTGTGCGTGTGCGAGCGCGGCGGCCCGGGTGGCGGCCTGCACCGGATCGCGCTGCTCGTCGGCGGGCGTGAAGGACCAGGCCTCAGGGTCGTACAGCACGGCGCGCGTCCCGGCCGGGAGCTGGTCGCCGGTCAGCGCGTCGCTGAGCGCTGCCACCGCCGGGAACGTGACGACCGGCGTCGCGTCCACGCCCGGAAGCGGCACCTGGCCGGGTTGCAGGATCTCGTAGACCCTCGAGCGCCCGAGCTCGCCGCGGACCGTGGGGTCGGTGACGAGCTGAGCGAGCGCGGACCGGGTCACCATCCACGCGGTGTGTCCGGAGGGCAGGCGGGCCGCGGCCGATGACCCGTGGCCCGCCGACGTCTGGTTCATGCAGCCGCCCAGCGCGCCCACGGTGGCCGCGGCCGCCATGGCCGCGATCCACGCCCGGAGGTTCGCTCGGCGATCATTGGTCCGGCCGCTCATGAGCCGATCTGGATGTCGGCGGCCATGCCGCTCGGCGGAGGATTCTGCTGATGATCGAGGACGGTCACCACGGCCTGGTAGCCCGGGCCCTGCGACGTGGCCACCGGCGTGGTCAGCACCTCCTGGATCCGGCCGGGCACACCGGTGAGGCCCGCGGCGGGCACGCTGATCGTGACGGCCTGGCCCGGCCTGACGCCCGTGACCGAGGACTCCGGGACCAGCACGGTGACCTGCCAGGTGCTCGACGTGCGCAGCGCGATGACCGGCAGCGGCGCCGCGGCCGCCGAACCGTCCGCGGCGCCGGACTGTGGTCCCTCCGGGAACAGCGAGAACAGCGGCCGCTGCGGGACCGGCGTGCCCTGCGGCTGGGACGAGTAGTCGCGGATGCCCTCGACGTCGGCGGTCTCGCCGGGCAGGCCGTTGACGGCCACCACCGTTCCCGCGGCCGGCGCGATGATCCGCGTCCCGGCGGCCTGGGCGCGGTCGACGGCGAGCTGGGCCTGATCCTTGGCGAACTGCGCCCGCGCGGTGGCGATCGCGAGCGAGGCCCCGGCCGCCTGCGCGGCGGCGAGCTGGGCCTGGTCGGCCGTGATCGCGGCCCGGTCCGCGGCCAGGACGGCGACCGTCGCGGGCGCCGCCTCGGTCGCGAGCAGGTGTCCCTTGCGTACCTTCTGGCCGAGCCGGGCGTTAATCGTCGCGAGCTGCCCGGAGCCGGAGAAATTGAGGTAGATGATCCCGTCGCTGGTCACCGTGCCAGCCAGCGAGCGACCGTCGGCGGCGGCGATCCCGGGCACGTACCACGCGGCGGTGAAGACGCAAGCCCCGGCGATCAGCGCCGCCCCGGCCCGCTGCAGGCGGGTGATGTGCCGGCGGGCCCGGCCCGAGCCCGGGCGCGGCGGCCCGGCTCGCAATCCGGGCGGATAGCCATTTAGTCCGCTCCCGCTGCCCACACGCAAGGGCCCGTGGTCGTCCGACTTCTGGTGGTCGGCGTCAATCAGGGACGGATTCAATTCAGCCCGCTTTCGACAATCAGCTGGTCATTTGCGTCAACGCGGATGCGTATACCCCACTAACCGGGTCAATACCGGATACCGGGTACCACGCCGACCGCGATCCGCACTCGGTAATTACCGGCTTGCCCTGGCCAGTGTCCTTTCTACACGACGACCCGCACGGACACGATGATGATGCGCGAATCGGCGAGATTCTTGACCGGAGATTTTATCCACGTCACAATCCTGACCCCGAACTATTTCTGGTATGTTCTTCGCCGCTGCGCGGAGGTCGGGCACGGGCCGGATAGGCGGGGCGTGGCGAGGGGGAATCAGCTCATGGATATGCCGCTGCTGACGGCGACCGCCGGCCTGCTGACCGCGCTGACCGCGGCCTGCGTCCTGCCGGTCTGCGCGGACAGCACCGACGACCGCGGGGACGGCCGGGCCACGGTCGTGATCCCGCGTTACGTGCCGACCCCGCGATTCCGCCCGCGAACCTGGGCCTTCCTGGGCATCGCCGCGGTGTGCGGCCTGGCGTTCGTCGGCTGGCAGCGGCCGCCCATTCCGCTGGTCTACGACACAGCCGTGCGCGACGTGGCGGTGGCGATAACCCGCGACCCGGCCAGCGTGAACGGCTACGTGGCGCGGCTGCACCCGGCCACGCTGTTCCTGGCGGTCGCTTACATCGTCGGCATCTCCCTGGTCGTGCGCGCGGGCCTGGCCCGGCGCCTGGCGATGCTGGGGCACGCCGCGCTGTACCTGGCGCTTTGCCTGCTGGCCCAGGCGCTCATGATCACCATCGGGGTAGCCACGCGGTGGCTGGTCGCGCCGTTCGGCATCGAGTCGACGCTGGCTAACCTGCTCCTGGGCGGGCTGGTCGTGATGCGCCTGACGTTCACGAGCTTTGCCCTGCCCCGCGCGACGGCGGTGCCGCGGTACCGCCGCCGCTGGCCCTGGGACACCCTCGTGACCTGCTGCGCGCTGCTGTCCGCGCTGGCGCTCCTGGTCGTGGCCTACGCGCTGCTGTCCGAGCCGTCCAACCTCAGCACGGCGTGGCAGGTGCTCGTGCCGCTGTACGCCGTGTGCCTGCTGCTGTCGGCCACGCTCGTCCCGCTGTGGCTGCTGTGGTGGGTGAGCCGGAAGCTCCCGGAGCCCGACGGACACCGGCCGCCCGTCGACGTCATCATCCCGGCCTACAACGAGCAGGACAACATCGCGCGGCTGCTGCGCTCGGTCGACGTCGCGGCCGGACGCTACGGCGGGCCGGTGCGGGTGGTCGTCTCGAACGACGGCTCGAAGGACGCCACGGCGCAGATCGCGCACCACGAGGTGGCGAACCTGCGCTTCGCCCGCGGCAGCGTGCTGACCGGGCCGAACGGCCGCCAGTCCGCGGCGCTCAACCGCGCGCTCGCGGTCACCGACGCGGAGATCTGCGTCCGCATCGACGCAGACTGCGTCATGGGCCCGGACGCGCTGGTCTACTCGGTCCCGTGGTTCCGCGACCCGGAGATCGGCATGGTGGGTGCCATGCAGGAGCCCCGCGCCGATGCCGTGACGTGGTTCCACCGCCTGCGCGCGATCGAGGTGCTGTACCAGTTCCGGTTCACCCGGCTGGCGCAGAGCCTGGTCGACGGGGCCATCGGGATCCCCGGCACGTTCACGGTGTTCCGGCGGGCCCCCGCCGTCATCACCGGCGGGTTCCCGGTCGGGATGAACGGCGAGGACACCGACCTCACCATGCAGTTCGGGCGGCTCGGGTACCGCACGATCGTCGATCCGCGGATAAGGTCCTACGAGGACGTGCCCCGCAGCGCCGGCGAGTTCGTCGAGCAGCGGACCCGCTGGGCGCGGGCCAGCTTCCACGTCTACGCCCGGCACGTCCCGATGCGCAGCGGCTCGGCCGGCCCGCGGGTGTGGTTCTGGACCATGCGCCGGGGATTCTCCTGGTTCTCGCTGCAGACCGGCCTGGTGGCCCCGATCCTCATGCTGGAACTCGCGCTGACCCACCCCAGCTACCGGCAGAACCTCGCGACGTTCGCGCTGGTGTATCTCGCGGCGGGCGCGGTGCCGGTCCTGATCAGCCTGCCGTTCGCGGTGCGGCAGCGGCGGTGGCGCAGCATGCTGTGGATCCCTACCTGGTGTGTCTACACGTTCCTGCGCCGGCTGGGCATGCTGGAGGCAGCGATCACGCTTCCGGTGCGGCCGTTCCCCGCGCGGGTGGCTCGGCTCGTGCCCGGGGCGTCGCCCGGATCGGCGGCTCAGGTCCGCCCGGGCCGGCGTCGGCCGTCAGCGCCTGGCTGACCCGGGCCAGCAGCGCGGCCCGGGAGAAGGGTGCTTGAAGCCGACGGGGAGAAGGCCGCCGGAATCCGCGCGCTCGACGTGCTCGTGGAGAACCGGCGGCTGATCCAGGAGGCACTGGCCCGCATCGACGACCGGGTGATCACTGTCGGCGGCGATTGCGCGGTCGACATCGCGCCGATCGCCGCTGCCCGGGCCCGCTACGGTGACCTGCTGACGGTGCTGTGGATCGACGCGCACCCGGATGTATACAGCCCGCAGACCCTGCCGTCGGGCGCCTTCCACGGCATGGTGGTGCGCGCGCTGCTGGGCGAAGGGCCGGCCGGGCTCACGCCGGAGCAACCGCTGGCGCCACAGCAGGTCATCATCGGCGGGGGAACGGGCAGGCGACGTGTCCGAGCACGAGTACCTCGCGAAGACCGGTCTGCGCAGGCACGGCGTCGGTGATCTGGAGCGGGTGCTTGACGGTCTGCGCGGCCCGGTATACGTGCACATCGACCTCGACGTGCTGGAGCCCGCGGTGTTCGGGTCGACCTGCTACCCCGAGCCGGACGGCGTGCAGCCGCAGCAACTGATCGACCTGGTCTCCCAGGTAGGCGACATCATCGGCGCGGCCATCACCGAGCACGCGCCGCCCGGCGACGACGTCGACGGCGGGGAGGCCGAGGTGATCCGCCGGCTAGGCGCCGCGCTGGCGCGCTGACGGCCGGCGTTGCCGCGAGGTTTCCCGGTGGCTGCTGGCTTCGCGGCGGCAACGGGGACATGGACCACGACAGCATGAAACCCTGGCCGTGACCTGCAGCAGGTGCCGGTCACTGGCCAGGCGCTGGCGATGACTTCGAGCCTGGCAGATCGTCCTTACCGGGGCGGGCGCGCGGCAACGGCCGGCTCGCGGTCAACCAACGTGTCAGGAGGTCACTGTGTCGCAGGTCCGGGTGCACAACTTCTCAGTGTCGCTGGATGGGTTCGGCACCGGCGAGGGTCAGAGCCTGGACGCCCCGTTCGGGCACGCGGGAACCCGGCTGCACGAGTGGTTCTTCCCGACCCGCACGTTCCGCGCCATGCAAGGCCAGCCCGGCGGCAGCACCGGCATCGATGACGCTTTCGCCAGCGCCTGGGGGCCGGGCATCGGCGCCGAGATCATGGGGCGGGGCAAGTTCGGCCCCCATCACGGCCCCTGGCCCGAGCAGGAGTGGAACGGATGGTGGGGGGACAACCCGCCGTTCCACACCCCGGTCTTTGTCCTCACCCACCATCCCCGGCCCCCCGTCCAGATGAACGGCGGCACCACGTTTCACTTCCTCAACGCCAGCCCCGCCGAGGCGCTTGCGCAGGCGCGCCAGGCCGCCGCTGGCCGGGACATCCGCATCGGCGGCGGCCCATCCACCATCCGCGAGTTCCTGGCCGCCGGCCTGATCGACTACGCGCACATCGTCGTGGTGCCGATCGTGCTGGGCCGCGGGGAACGGCTGTGGGATGGGCTGGAGGCGCTCGAAGACCGCTTCCAGATCGAGGCCGTGAACAGCCCCGGCGGCGTCACCCACCTCACCCTCAGCCGCCGGTAACCGGCGGCAGCACCGCCGGGCATGGCAGCCGGGCCGGCCAAGCCGCTCCGCACTTCGCGATCGCTTGTAGCGGGCGACCGGGCCGGCGGGCGCGATAACGCAGCGCGGCAGCGATGCTGGCGGCTCCAGCCAGCCGCAAGATGGCGATCACAAGGTTGCACAGGCTGGCCATGATCCGGGGCCCGGCCGCGGTGCGGGCCTGAGAGCGTGTCGCGACCTTGCCTGTCACCGCCGGAACGACTTTGCCGGCGCCCTGACCGGGCCCTGGCGCGGATTTGGATCGGGGTCATGCGATAGAGGCGCATGGGCGGCCGGTCTCAATGATTGTGGAGAGTTACGTGCGCTATCTGCACATAAGTCTCCACGATCATGAAGCGGACGTCGCCCCCGTCACGGAATCGGCAGGGAGGCCGAAACCTGGCTCCGCAACCATGGCGGGTGGAGATGTGGAATGCGCAAGCGCGGTGCTCGGACCACCAGTGGCGCCGACCCGGCCTGCGTCTTTCACTGGGTTTGACGACACGCCGACCGTAGCGGCGGTCAAAGCAGGGCGAGGTGCACCTGACAGGCAAGAATGCGATTTCTCTACGATCGCGATCTTGCTAAGGCGGGTGCACCTCTTCCGTGCAAAATACTTCATGGGCCGGCGGGCTGGAGTTCACCGGCGATGATGACCGGCTGATCGGGTATGCCGGGGCGCTGCCGATGCGGCTGCTTGCCGAACAGGGCGACCTGCGGGCGGGGCTGTCGGCCGCGATGCGCCGGCGGGGGTTCGACCCGGTGTATGACCGGGGCCAGGTCCTGGTCGACCTGGCCGTGATGCTGATCTTGGGCGGTGAGGCGATCAGCGACTTCCAGGGCCTGCGGCACCTGTCGCCGGTGATCGGGCCGGTCCCGTCGACTCCCACGGTGTGGCGGACCCTGAACGAGGCCGGGGACCTGCAGCTGGCCCGGGTCAATGCGGCAGTGACCAGGTTCCGCCGGCACTGGTGGGGGCTGCTGGCCAGGCGGCGGGAGGGGTTCCCGTGGCTGCGGGTCGCCGGCCGGGAGCTGACCGGGATCACGGTAGTGGACCTCGACGCGTCGATCGTGTTCGCGGCGTCGGAGAAGGAGAACGCGCAGCCGACCTATAAGGGCGGCACCGGGTTCTGCCCGAACCTGGCTGCCTGCGACAACACCGGCGACATGCTGGCCATCGACCCGCGTCCGGGCGGTGCCACGTCGAACTGCGCGGCGGACAACATCGCGCTGCTGGACCTGGCGGTCTCCCGGCTGCCGGGACCGTACCGGCGGCGGGTGCTGGTACGGCTGGACGGGGCCGGGTTCTCCCATGACCTGCTGGAGCACATCGCCGCCGGCGGCGGAGTACGGGGACGTACCTGGGAGTTCTCCGTCGGCTGGTCATGCACCGACAAGGAGATGGACGCGATCGAGCGGCTGCCCAGGGGCGCCTGGACCGGCGGGATCGGCCAGGACGGCGAACCTGCGGACGACACGTTCGTCGCGGACCTGACCGGGCTGCTTGACCTGGGCACCTGGCGGGAGAAGATCCCGGGCCTGCGGATCATCGTCCGGGACGAGCCGCTGCATCCCCGCTACCGCAAGCGCGCCACCGAACGGGAGAAGAAGCTCGGCCGCCGCTACCAGCTCATCGCCACCAATACCAGCCGCGGGCAGATCGCCTGGCTCGACGCCCGCCACCGCTCCCACGTCCACGTGGAGAACAACGTCAAGCAGGCCAAGGACCTCGGCCTGAACCGGTGGCCCTCGCGGCGCTGGGCGGTCAACGTGGCCTGGACCCAGATCGTGGCCCTGGCCGCGAACCTGCTGGCCTGCTTCCGTCACCTGGCATTACCCGCCGGCGAACTGCGCGACGCGGCCCCGAAGCTGCTGCGCTACCGGCTGCTCCACTTGCCAGGCCGCCTGACCAGGGGCCAGCGCAAGCGATGGCTCCACCTCCGCGCCGACTGGCCCTGGACCACCGACCTGATCAGCGTCTGGCGGGCAGTCAAGGCCCTGCCAGCACCGGCATGACCAGCAGCACGCCGATCCGGCGAACAGGAAAAGACCCGACCGGGCCGTGGAACCCGGCGCAACCGGCGCGACGATCGGGGCCCGAACCTGCCCGAGAACAGGAAACCATGATCAAAAGCCGGGACCGCGATCAAGGAGAGGAGGCCGTCACCCCAGTGAAAAATCAGGCGGCCAGCCAATTCCAGGACCAGCACCAGGCATTCCTCTGAGATCACGACGCAGCGGCACCTCCTGGCTGTGGCTGGCCGCGCCAGTCAAGCCCAAGGCCCTGTCACCGGGCCGCGCCCGCGTGAGGTGTAGTGGGATGCGCGGCCGCAACTCCAATTGCGAAATCTTAATGCCGTCTTCATGTTTGGCGTGTACACCTGCGGGTGACGACGTCCGCGAGACGGAAGGGGCGAGGGTCTAGATCGGTCACAATGGTACCGATGGAAGGCCATTCGATTGTGGACTCGAGAATGACAGATGTCGATCCCGAGCGTGAGGATGAGTTCACGCACTGGTACCATGAAGGGTGTTTCCAGAGCGCATGGCTCGGCCGCGGGGGGAGGCCGCGGGCTCGTATCCGCCGCTGGCGCTCCAAATACGCCGCTATTTACGAGCTGGAAGGCCTTGAGGTACTGGACAGTGAGCACGGCGAGTAGACCTTCCCGGCTGGCGTCGGAGCCCAGTGCGTTAGCCGTTGTCCCCTCGACGTCGCCGGGAATACCGCAGGGCACCCGATGAACAGGCCCGTGCACGTCAGCATCCGCGACGACCTGAGGACGCGGCTGATGGCCGAGGAGTGGCCCGCGGGGGAGCGGCTGCCGTCCGAGACCGACCTCGCCGGGCAGTACGGTGTCGCGCGCATGACGATACGGCAGGCGGTCGGGGTCCTGGCGTCGGAGGGCCTCCTCGTTCGTCGGCAGGGCCTGGGAACCTTCGCGGTCGACCGGCGCCCGACGAGGAGCGCGGACGAGCTGTTGAGCTTCACCGAGGAAATGCGCAGGCAGGGTCACGAGGTCCAGACGAAACTGATCAGCGCGGCGGTCGAGCAGCCGCCTCCCGCCGCCCGCGAGGCGCTGCAACTCGGGCAGTGCGCTGCCGCCGTGATGGTCCGGCGGATGCGGCTGCTGGATGGCTCCCCGGTCATCGTGCAGAATTCATGGCTGCCGTACGCGCGTTTCGCCGGGCTGGACGCGGACCCGCTGCTGGACGGCTCGCTGTACGCGATGATCGAGACGCGTTACGGCGTGACCATCGTGCGGGCGAAGCAGGTATTCACGGCCGTCGCGGTCGACCAACCGGATGCGGCGATACTCGGGCTACAGCCGTATGAGCCCGTGCTCCAGATCACCCGGACCACGTATGACTGCTCGAACCGTGTCATCGAATTCGCGATGAGCGCCACCCGCTCGGGTTATCCGGTCGAGACGATCATGGAACGCTAGGCTTCCAGGCCCACCCTCAGCACGGCCTTCGCCGCAAACGGTGACGTTCCTCGGGGCCTGAGCACCCGTTGGCCCCGGTGGCCGGGCCTCGCGGGCCCTAATTCTTTTCCCGTCTGTTACTCAGTCATTACCAAGCGCCCGGGCATTACCGGACGTCACCTCCCGCATCACGATTCCCTGGTTCCGTTCTTTCCAGCGATTTAAGGTACTTTATCGCCGGAACATCAGCGCGGTTGAGGGCTCTCGGAACGGAGCCGGTACCCGGGAGGGTCGCGGATGGGAACGAGGTGCCCCCGCCGATGGGCGGCCAGCGTCGTGGCCGTCGGAGCGGTGATGGCCGTGGTGCTTTCCGGGTGCACCTCACCCGGGGTGGCGGCGGCCAAGAAGCGGAAGCCGGCCCCGCCGGCCCGGGTCGCCCGGGTCGCCCGGGTCGCGGGCGGCCCGACCGGCTCGTACCTGGTGCCCCCGGGAATTCACAAGATCAAGCACGTGATCATCGTCATGCAGGAGAACCGGTCGTTCGACAGCTACTTCGGGACCTACCCCGGAGCCGACGGCATCCCGATGCACGACGGGGTGCCGACCGTATGCGTGACCAACCCGGCCGGCGGGTGCACCCGGCCCTATCACGACATCCACGACGTGAACGGCGGCGGCCCGCACGGGTACGCCAACGCCGTGGCCGACGTCAACGGCGGGCGGATGAACGGGTTCATCCGGCAGCGGGACCAGGCCCAGGCCACGTGCCAGATCCCGGACGACCCGGCGTGCATTCCGGCCGGCACGCCCGACGTGATGGGCTACCACACCGCGGCGGAGATCCCCAACTACCGGACCTACGCCCGGGACTTCGTGCTCGACGACCACATGTTCGAGGCGGTGAACTCGTGGTCGCTGCCTGATCACCTGTACCAGGTGTCCGCCTGGTCGGCCCGGTGCCGGACCCGCTCGCCGATGAGCTGCGTCAGCGACGTCATCGGGCCGTACGGGGTCAAGCAGTTCGACCAGGCCGTCCAGCAGGAGCTGACCGACGGCAAGACGTCGATCGACCTGGCCTGGACCGACATCACCTGGCTGCTGTACGTGCACCACGTGAGCTGGCGGTACTACGTGCAGGCCGGCACGCAGCCCGACTGCGGCAACGACTCGGCCGAGACCTGCTCCCCGGTGCAGCAGAGCGCCAGCACGCCGGGCATCTGGAACCCGCTGCCGCTGTTCGGCGACGTCCACCAGGACCACCAGTTGCCCAACATCCAGGACCTCACCTCGTACTTCCGCGCGGCCAGGGCGGGGACGCTGCCCGCGGTCTCCTGGCTCATCCCGTCCGGCGACAACAGCGAGCACCCCCCGGCCAGCGTGCACCAGGGCCAGGCCTACGTCACCGCGGTCATCAACGCCGCGATGAAGAGCCCCGACTGGACGTCCACGGCGATCTTCCTGGGCTGGGACGACTGGGGCGGCTTCTACGATCACGTGGTGCCCCCCACGGTGGACCGGAACGGCTACGGGCTGCGGGTCCCGAGCATCGTGATCTCGCCGTACGCCCGGAAGGGCTTCATCGACCACCAGATCCTCAGCAGCGACGCCTACCTGAAGTTCATCGAGGACGACTTCCTGGGCGGCGGCCGGCTCAATCCCAGCACCGACGGCCGCCCCGACCCGCGGCCCGACGTGCGCGAGGACGAGCCGCTGCTCGGCAACCTGGTGGAGGACTTCGACTTCAGCCAGCCGCCCCGGCCGCCGGTGCTGCTGGCCACCAACCCGCCGACCGACTCGCCGGGGGTCCCGTCCTACTTCGCCGGCCGCACCGCCTGCCTGGGCTGCACCACGCCGCCGCCCGGTTAGCGCGGATTCACCAGAGGTCGTGCTGGGCGGCGATCGGGTCCCCGGCCCACTCGTCCATCGCGGCCAGGTTGTCGTGCGCCGGGTACCTGGCCGCGGCCGGGCCGTCGGCGAACGCGCGCAGCAGGTTGGCGCTGACCTCCTTGACGAACGCGGCACCGCGCCGGTTCACGCCGAAGCCGGCAATTCCGAACGTGGCCGGGGTGAACGCGCCCACCCAGCGCATCGTCCCGGCGTTGAACACCCCGGCGCCGCCGGAGTGGGTGTAGTACGCCGAGTCCGCGTAGCTGTTCACGCCCCGGCAGGTCAGCGGGGAATGGGAGAGGACCTGGATGGGCCGCTCGACCGGCGAGTCCGGGTTCACCCGGTCGTACTCGATGCCCACCAGGCCGGGGAACCTGGTTCCCTTCCGCACGCCGGTCCCGGCGAACAGCCAGGCATCCGGGGAGGCGACGACGTAGTCGGCGTTGGCGGGGTTGGACTCATACAGCGTGCCGGTCAGCGACGACTCGGGGTCCGGGTCCGGCGGCTCCCGGTAGTCGTTGGTGACCAGCGCGTTGTCCTTGCCGTACATCGGGTCCTGCGGGTAGCTGGTCTTGTAGCAGATGACCTGGCGCTGCGGGCCCAGCGGCGAGCCGTCCAGCCGGATCCGGCGGAAGCAGCAGTTCGCGCCCAGGAAGGCGACGTTCACCCCGGCGTTCCTGGCCGCGGTGACGCTGGCCCGCTCCGGCGGCGTCCAGTACTCGTCGTGCCCGAGCGAGAACAGCGCGCTGGCCCCGTCCAGCAGGTGGGGGTCGGTCGCGATCTCCATGCTGGTGACGTAGGCCAGCGGCAGGCCCATGCGCTCGGCGAGTTCGATCAGCGCCCGCTCGTGGGCCAGGAACAAGAACGCGCCGTTCAGGTCGAACGGCCGGTCCAGGCTGACCACCAGCGAGCGGTTGTCGTAGTCGGCGAGGCCGCCCGGCCCGTTGTACAGGTCGTAGCCGCCCCAGGTGTTGTAGGCCTGCCAGGTGGCGGTCGAGTTCTTGAGCACGACCTTGCCCGCCGTGCTCGCCGACCGCACGGTGACCGGGACGAACCGCTGCCCCCCGGACTCGGCGTCCATCCGCAGCAGGTAGGAGCCCTCCGGCCAGTCATCGGTCGGAATGGTGAGCGACGCCCCCCAGTCGGTCTGCACCGTGTTGGTCCCGGGAACCAGGGTCGAGGGGGCCTGCCGGTGGCCGCGCACCGTCCCCGACCGCCACACCAGCCGGGCTCCGTCGCCCTGGTACCAGCCCATCCGGAACGCGTTTACCACGAACGAGCGTGCGGTGGTCGATGCGTACAGCGTGACCGGCTCGCCCGGCAGCACGCTGTACTGCCCCGCGTAGCCCGCCATCGCATCGGGCGCGCCGACGTGGCTGACGTCCCAGTCCGGGTCGCCGGGCAGCATGTTCTCGCTCACCACCCGGCGCTGCGGCGCGGTCCGCCGCGAAGCCGCGGCCTTCCCGGTGCCCGCCGCCCCGGGGCCGTCGGAGCACGCGGCGACGGCCACCGGCACCACGGCGGCCGCCAAGCCGAGGAAGGCCCGCCGCGAGTGATCGCGCGAACTCATGCGATAAAGGATGACACGGGCCAGCCGAACCGCCCGCCGCGAACCCCTCAAATCACGGTAAGCGTTTCGCCTACCGCGGCCTCCGCCGGGTAAAGAAGCAGGGACGCCGCGGCGCGACTCCGCGGCGATCTCGCGAAAAGTGGGATAACTTGCTGCCAAGGCGACAGCCGCGCCAGGACAGTGACATAAGTCGCCTGCTACCAAGGAGCCAGGAATGCCGCCCGGCGTACCGCCGTCTGCCCCGGTCCGGGGCACCTCACCCGGGCCGCCGGAGGCCGCGGTCAGCGCACCGGGGCGGCCGTGGCAGGCCCGGGCCGTCACCGTGGCGCGCCGCCACTGGCTGGTCGGCCTGCTGCTGGTCGCCGGGCTGGTGCTGCGGGTGCTGGCCCTGATCGCCTACCGTCCCGCGATCATCTACGTCGACACGCTGAAGTACCTGTACGGGGCGTCGCCGGGCGCTGACCCGCTCGGATACCGGCTGCTGCTGAACCTCATCATCCCGTTCGGCGGCCTTACGGTCGTCGCCCTGGTCCAGCACCTGCTCGGGCTCGCGATGGGGGCCACGCTGTACGTGGTGCTGCTGCGCCGCGGGGCCGGCCGCTGGCTGGCGGCCGTCGCGGCCGCGCCCGTGCTGCTCGACGCCTACCAGTTGCAGACGGAACAGATGATCATGCCCGACGTCTGGTTCGAGGCGCTGCTCGTGGCCGGGCTGGCCGTCATGCTCTGGCGGCCCGTCGTGACCCCGGGCTACGCGGTCGTCGCGGGCCTGATCTTCGGGGCGTCGGCGACCTTCCACCAGCTAGGCGAGATCCTGGTCCTGCCCGCCGTGGCCTACCTGCTGGTGTGCGGGGGCGGGTGGCGGCGGGCCGTCGGCACCTCGGCCGCGCTGGCGGCCGCGTTCGCGGTGCCGATCCTGTGCTACTGCACCGTCTCCGTCGTCCAGAACGGGCACTTCTGGCTGGCCCGCGGGCAGGGCACCACCGGCCGGATGGCCGCGGCCGCCGACTGCGCCACGCTGAGGCTGCCCGCCGCGGTGCGGCCGTTGTGCCCGACGCCCAGCGAGCAGGCCGAGGGTCCCGACTGGCTCGAGCATTCCAGTGCCTCCCCGTTGCACGCCGCCGCGATCCCGCCCGGGGCCAGCCGGGCCGCGCTGGTCTCCAGGCTGACCACGGCGGTGGAGCACCAGCAGCCGCTGCGGGTGATCGGCTCGTTCCTGGGCGACACGGTGCGGCTGTTCGCGGCGAGCCGCCAGTCCACCGGGGGAGTGGAGCCGATCTCGCGCTGGCAGTTCCAGACCAGGTACCCGACCTACCCCCAGTGGATCACCCTGGGCCAGGGGAACGTGATCTTGGTAGGCCTCCAGCGCAGGCCGTTCGGGCCGTTCCGGTACGAGCCGCTCAAGCCGGCCTACGGCGGCCGGGCGCAGGTCGACCGGCCCGTGGCCGCGTTCCTGCGCGCCTACCAGCTCGACGGCGGCTACACCCCCGGGCCGCTGTTCCTCGCGTTCGTCCTGGCGGGCCTGGCGGGCTCGGTGCTGGCGCTGGCCCGCCGCTCGGGCGGATCCCGCAGCCACGGGCTCGCCCTGGCCTGCCTGCTGTTCACCGTGACGGCCGCGACGGTCCTGGTCGCGCCGGACGTGTTCGAGTTCTCCTGGCGTTACCAGCTCCCCGCCCTGGTCATCCTGCCCGCCGCGGGCGTGCTGGGCATCGCCGCCTGGCTCAGCCGGCGCCGGGGGCGTGAGCAGTCCCAGGGCGAGCGGATGATCGCCGTGCCCGACGTGGCCTGGGTCCCCGGGCCCGCGCTCGGCTCCGACCCGGTCGCCCCGACCCAGTAGGTACCGCCCCGGGCTCGGCAGCGCCGCCCGGGTCCGGCTAGCGAGCCGGAAGCTGCGCGCCGGCGGCGGCCAGCACCTCTTCGGTGGGTCGCGGGCTGGTCCGCACCCCGGCGGCGACGCCCTGGACGAGCGAGCGCGCGAGCGTGCCCCGGTCGCGTGACTTCGCGAACGTGCGCGCCCAGCGGCGCAGCGTCGAGCCCGTGTACAGCACGCGCTCAGCCGGGGCGAGCGGGGCGCCGGACCTGAGCGTCCAGATCTTGTTCCTGACCTCGTAGAAGAAGCGCGGCCCGGGGTCGGCATCCGTCGCGCCGAAGGTTCGCGTCTTGTGCACGACGACGCTGGCCGGGCAGAGCAGGCCGGGGTTACCGCGCAGTATCCGCGTGGTGAACTCGAAGTCGTCGTTCCACAGGAAGTAGTCGGCCTGGGGCAGGCCGCGCCGCCGGCATACCCCGGCGTCGACGAGAATCGACACGAACGAGGCCGAACGGATCGGCAGGCAGCCGACGGCGGCGGCGGCGAGGCGTTCCGCCTGGGCGGCGAACGGCTTGGCCCGGGGGGTGTTCATCGGGTGTGCGCGCCCGTCGGTCCACAGCACCCGGCTGGCGACCAGCGCCGGAGGCCCGCCGGGACGGCTGGCCCGGGCCTCGAGCATCGTCGCCAGCGCGTCAGGCTCGGGCACCGTGTCGTCGTCCATCAGCCAGACCAGGTCAGCGCCGCCGGAGAGGGCGAGCGCCAGGCCGTAGGCGAACCCGCCCGCGCCGCCGGTGTTGTGCGCGAGTTCGGTCAGCCGGGCGGACGGGTAGTGCTGGCGCACCGCCGCCGCGGTGTCGTCGGCCGAGGCGTTGTCGACCACGATCACGGCGTCGGGCGCGCGGCTTTGCCGGTGCACCGCCGCCAGCGCCTCGAGCAGCAGGTCCCGCCGGTTATACGTGACCACGACGGCGGTCACCGTGTTTCTGGTCGCCTCCGGGGCGCCTGGGCGGCGCCGCCTTCCCTCGTCGCTCGTCGCTTCGCTCCTCGCTCCTCGCTCCAGGCGGCGCCGCGCCCCTTCGGCTCGTGGTGTTTTCTGGCCGCCTCCGGGGCCCCGCCTGCCTCCGGATCCCCTTCACTGCCGTGCCCCTTCGGCTCGATCAAACGTTCGGTCGGCCGGCCCGGCGGCGTTCCATGGAGCGCCAGGCGCGGATGCGCAGCCGGCGCACCACGGGGAAGCGGCTGCTGAGCTCGCGCACCGTCCGCTTGAGCCACGGCGAGGACGCCACGGTCGACTCGACCCGGTCCACGAGCCCGCGCGGGCCGCCCCGGTCGTCGTGGCCGCGCTGCGGCTTGGCCGCGGGAAATGCCTTGTGGTACTGGTTGACGACCAGGGCCGCCGCGGCGTCCACCGCGGCGTCGAGCACCTGCCCGGCCGGCTGGCCGGCCGGGCTCGCGTACGGCTCCGCGGGCGACCGGGGCATCAGTTCGCCGAGATCGCCGATGACGTCGTAGCCGGAGCCGCTCAGCCCGGCGACGAGAGCGCCGGCCTGCTCCTTGGCCCAGGCCTCCCGGTCGGCGGGCAGGGCCAGGCGCGCGCGGGCCGGGCGCGCGGCCAGGGCCTGGTGGGCGACCCCCTCCTTGACGTTCCACATGTAGAACCAGTCGGGCACCTCGGCCGGGAGGGCCTGGTTCAGCCGCCGCAGGAACTCGGTCTCGGGCATCCCGAGCGACGCGTTCGGCCGGGCCCGGGTCAGGTCGACGCTGGCCGGGTCGACGTCCAGCAGCGACGCGAAGCGCTGCCACAGCAGGCCCTGGTCCGATCCCCGCGGCGGGACCATGATCACGTGCACGTGCCCGGCCGGGACGTGGCGCGACCAGAGGTCGAGGATCGCCAGCGTGTCGTGCACGCGCCAGAACCACCACTGGCGGCGGTCGGCCGAGACGGACTCGCGGTCGATCACGTCTTCGAGCCAGTCCTCCCAGCCCCGGGTGTTGCGGTGCTTGACGGTCTCCTGCCACTCCGCGGGCAGCAGCGTGGCCATGTCCCGCACGGTGATCGCGATGTGCACCTCGGCCGGGAGCAGCGAGCTCACGGCGCGTTCGGCCTGCTCGGCGTCGGCGGCCGAGAACAGCTCGTGCGAGATGACCGCCACCCTCGGGGCCTGCTGCGCCTGACGGGCCAGGATCTCCCACTCGCCGGTCCAGGACCCGGCGGGATCGCCGGCCAGCTTCGGGATGCCGCGCAGGTCCTGGCTGGCGCGAAAGTGATCCTGCGGATGATGACCCGGCAGCACCACGCCGCGGGCGGCCAGTTCGGAGCGATTGCGCCACATGACCTGCTGCAGCCAGGTCGTGCCGGTCTTCGGTTCACCGATATGCAGGAGGACCCTCGGTTGCGCGGCCGCGGTGTCCACCAGGCCGGCCGGTTCCGCGGCGGCCACCGGATCCGCCGGGACGCGGGACTTGCTGACGGCGTGCGCTGCCAACCGGGCACCTCATGGTTTATCGGGTAATGAGATGATTACGTCGCGTGACCGTTTCGGACGGGCGCGCGGTCCTTTGAACTGACAGTAACCGGGAACAGAGTACACATATTCTGGTTCCGGCAACGTTCGCCCAATGGTCTAAGTTCATACCCGCCGCCGCCTGCAGGGGGGTCGCTAACTCGCGGCGGAGTGTAATCCTACGAACACGGAAGGCGAGTCCTGCCGATGCACGAACCGTTCTCGGTCCTGGTCTCGGTGTACGACGGGGACCGGCCCGACTACCTCAGGCGGGCCATGCGCAGTGCGGTCGACGACCAGACCGTGCGCCCGGACCAGGTGGTCATCGTGCGCGACGGGCCGGTTCGTGACGAGCTCGCCGAGTACCTGGATGAGTTCCAGCGCCGCAGCCCGGTGCCGGTGACGTTCGTCCCGCTGCCGCGCAACAGCGGACTGGGGCCCGCGCTCGACCGGGGGGTGGCCGCGAGCTGGTTCGACGTGATCGCCCGCATGGACGCTGACGACGTGGCGATGCCGCACCGCTTCGAGGTGGAACTGCCGCTCATGCAGGACGCGGACATCGTCGGGGCCGGCCTGCTCGAGTTCGTGGAGGACACCGACAACATCGTGGGGCAGCGCGTTCCGCCCACCGACCCAGGTCAGATCCGGCGGTATGCCCGGATGCACGATCCGTTCAATCATCCGACCGTCGTGTACCGGCGGCACGCCGTCCTGGCCGCGGGAGGCTACGGTGATCTTCCGCTGATGGAGGACTACGCGCTGTTCGCCCGGATGATCGCGGGCGGTGCGCGGGCGCGCAACGTGGCCGAGCCGCTGGTCTACTACCGGGTCGGCGCGGAGGCGTTCAAGCGGCGGGGGGGGACCGAGTTGCTCCGCTCCGAGCTACGGCTGCAGCGCGAGTTCCTGCGGCGCGGGTTCACCTCGCCGGTCGAGTACGTGCGCAACGTGATGGTGCGCGGAGGCTACCGGATGATCCCGTGGTGGTGCCGCCGCGCGATGTACCGCCCGATCGTCGCGCGCTACACCGCGCGCCTGGACCAGGAACTGGCTACTCTGGCGCCATCGGAGCCCTCGGAGTGGGAGTACCCAGACGCATGCGAGTATCCAGAGATGTCCGCGGCCGGGTCCTGGCCTGACCCCGGGTTGCCGATGGACCCGCCGCCCGTGAGCCCGTGAATATCGACCTCGCCATCGTCGGGTCCGGCTTCTTCGGGCTGACCATCGCCGAGCGATGTGCCCGCGACCTGGGCCTGGGCGTCCTCGTCCTCGAGCGGCGCCAGCACATCGGCGGGAACGCCTTCAGCGAGCCCGAGCCTCAGACGGGGATCGAGATACATCGTTACGGAGCGCACCTGTTCCACACCTCGAACGCCCGGGTCTGGGAGTATGCGAACCGCTTTACGCACTTCACCGGCTATCAGCACCGGGTGTTCTCGGTCTACAAGGGCCGGGTGTACCCGATGCCGATCAATCTCGCCACCATGTGCGAGTACTTCGGCACGGTGCTGTCCCCGGACGAGGCGCGGGCGCTGGTCGCCGAGCAGTCGGCCGAGGTCCAGCCGGGCCAGGCCGTCAACCTCGAGCAGAAGGCCGTGTCGCTGGTCGGCCGGCCCCTGTACGAGGCGTTCATCCGCGGGTACACCTTCAAGCAGTGGCAGACGGACCCGGCCGACCTGCCCCCCGAGATCATCGCGCGGCTGCCGGTACGGTACACATTCGACAACCGTTACTTCAGCGACACCTTCGAAGGGCTGCCGGCCGACGGCTACACTGCCTGGCTGGAGCGCATGATCGATCACCCGAAGATCGAGGTGCGGCTGAACACCGACTTCTCGGCGCTGCGATCGGACCTGCTGGGGAGCGTGCCGGTCGTGTACACCGGCCCGCTCGACGCGTACTTCGGCTACGCCGCGGGCGACCTGGGCTGGCGCACCCTGGACTTCGACCTGGAGGTCCTGCCCACGGGCGACTTCCAGGGCACGCCGGTCATGAACTACGCGGACTCCGACGTCCCGTATACCCGCATCCATGAGTTCCGGCACTTCCACCCGGAGCGAGACTGGTACCCGAAGGACAAGACAGTGATCATGAGGGAGTACTCGCGGTTCGCCGACCGCGGCGACGAGCCGTACTACCCGATCAACACGGCGGAGGATCGGGCCCGGCTGCTGGCCTACCGGGAGATGGCCGACCGCGAGCCCGGCGTGCTGTTCGGCGGGCGCCTGGGCACATATCAGTACTTGGACATGCATATGGCGATCGGATCGGCACTGAGCATGTATGATAACCGGCTGCGTCCGTTCTTCACCGAACGCGCGCCGCTCACCCCGGTTGCCACGGTCACTCCCGAAATGCCTCAGCATGACTAACGCGAATTCCGCGGGCCAGTCCCTGCGCGTCCTGCAGCGGGTCATCTTCCCCGGCGACGACCTCGACGTCGTCCCGCTCTACGTGGAGACCCATCCCGACCGGGGCGCCGGCGAGCTCGCCGCGGAGATGCACGAGCTGTCCCAGACCGGCGGCAAGACGCTGGCCGCCGTGCCGATGGCCAACGCCGCCGTCGGCGAGGCGCAGTCCAGCATCCGTTTCGGCGCCGACGTCCCCAGCCACCTGACCGAAGAGGTCGGCCCGCGGCGCAGCGCGGTGATCCGCGAGGGCCGCCGCGTCTCCTTCGCCACCTACTTCAACGCGTTCCCGGCCAGCTACTGGCGCCGCTGGAGCACCGTGAGCTCGGTCACGCTCCGCATCCGCCTGGCCGGCGAGTCGAAGATCGTCCTGTACCGCTCCACGGCCCGGGGACACAGCCACCCGATCGAGACGATCAGCATCGAATCCGACGAGCCGGAGACGATCGAGCGCGTGCTGCCGCTCACCCCGTTCATCGACGGCGGCTGGTACTGGTTCGACATCGTGGCCGGCCCGCGCGGGACCACGCTGATCGAGGCGGACTGGCTCGGGCAGGCCCAGCCCGGCCCGTCCGGCCGGGTCAGCATCGGCATCACCACGTTCAACAAGCCCGACGACGTGGTCCAGCAACTGCGCTCGCTGGGCGAGGCCAGCGATGTCGTCGACCTGCTCGACACCGTCTACGTCGTCGACCAGGGCAGCGACCGGGTGGTCGGCCATCCGGGCTTCGCCGACGCGGCCAAGAAGCTCGCCGACCGGGTACAGGTGATCGAGCAGGGGAACCTCGGCGGCTCCGGCGGGTTCGCCCGGTCCATGGACGAGACGGTGCGCGCGGGCAAGAGCGACTACCTGCTCGTCATGGACGACGACGTCCAGTTCGACCCCGAGGGCATCCTGCGCGCGGTGACGTTCGGCGACCTGGCCCGGCGGCCGACCATCGTCGGCGGTCACATGTTCAGCATGTACGAGCGCTCGGTGCTGCACGCGTGGGCCGAGGCCGTGGCGCCCCGCCGGTGGTGGTGGGGAACCGCGCCGAACACCAAGGGGCGGCACGATTTCGGCCGCCGCAACCTGCGCAACACGCCGTGGCTGCACCGGCGCGCGGACGCCGACTACAACGGCTGGTGGATGTGCTTCATCCCGACGCAGATCATCCGCGAGCTCGGGCTGGCGCTGCCGGTCTTCATCAAGTGGGACGACGCGGAGTACGGCGTGCGGGCCCGCGACCACGGATATGCGACCGTGTCGCTGCCCGGCGTGGCCGCGTGGCAGGCGCCGTGGACGGACAAGAACGACGCCCAGGACTGGGCGGCCTACTACCACCTGCGCAACCGGATCGTGGCCGCGCTGCTGCACTCGCAGGAGCCCCACGGCGGCAGCATGCTGGCGGAGAGCCTGGAACGGCAGCTGCAGAACCTGCTGTCCATGCAGTACTCGACGGCCGCGCTGCGGCTGATGGCGATCGAGGACGTGCTGACCGGCCCGGCGCACCTGCACCGGGAGATCGGGACCAAGCTGAAGCAGCTGCGGGAGTTCCGCACGACGTTCCCCGACGCGCGGGGCGAGACCGACATCGAGAGCTTCCCGCCGCCGCGCCGCCGGGCGCCGGAAGCCGTCAAGGACAGCACCACCCCGACCAACAAGGTCAACCTGCTGACCAAGGCCCTGGCGGGCACCGCCCGGCAGCTCCGGCCGCCGCGGAAGGGATCGCGCCGGCGCCCGCAGATGGCCCTGCCGCAGCAGGACTCGTCCTGGTGGGTCCTGGTCAACCTGGACAGCGCGCTGGTGTCCACGCCGGACGGCACGACCGCCTCGTGGTACCAGCGCGACCCGAAGCTGTTCCGGTCGCTGGGCTGGCGCAGCCTGGTCGCCCACCGCCGCCTGCGCCGGCGCTGGGCGCGGCTGTCCGCCGAATACCGGGCCGCGGCCGCCGAGTTCACCTCGCCGGAGAAGTGGCGGGAGACGTTCGCGGCGTCCCTGGCTGACCGGCGGGAAGCGCCCGCCCCCGGCCCGGGCGAACCGGGCGACGTGGTCGACCAGGGCGACCGGGGAGGTGCGCCGTGAGCTCGGCCCGGACCCGGACGGCCGTCACCCCCGCGGCGCAGCCCGGCGGGACCGCCGGGCGCGCGGGCGGCTGGACGGCCGCGGCCGCCCGGTACCTGCCCATCGCCGTGCCCGCCGTGACCATGACCGTCCTCGGCATCTGGGGGCTGCCGCGGCACAATGCCATGGGCAACGACGAGATCGTGACCCAGTACGCGGCCAAGCTGAGCCTGGGCCAGCTCGCCCGCATGGTGTTCCTGCACACCGACATCTTCCACGCGCTGTTTTACCTGTTCATGCACGTCTGGGTGGTCCTGGGCACCAGCCCGGCGATCATCCGCATCCCGTCGGTGATCGCCGCGGTCGCTTCCGTGGCCCTGGCCGCGTACCTGGGCCGGCGGCTGTCCGGCTCGGGCTGGACCGGGCTGTTCGCCGGGATGGTCATGGCGCTGACCCCGATCACCAGCTTCTACGCGCAGACCGCGCGGTCGTACACCATGGTGACCCTGTGCGTGCTCGGAGCCACGCTGGCGCTGGTGCGGGCGCTGGAGGCCGAGGCCGCCGGGGCGGCCCGCGAGCAGATCCGGCGGCGGTGGCTGGCGTACTGCCTGCTGATCGCCCTGTGCGGCTACCTGAACGAGATCTCGCTGTCGATCCTGGCCGCCCACGCCGTCACGGCAGCGCTGGCCCGGCCGGGGCGGCGGGTCCTCAAGCACTGGCTAGCGGCCGGGGCCGCCGGCGCGGCGCTGGTCCTGCCCGTCGTGGCGATCAGCTTCCTCCAGCGCTCCTCCGCGAGCTGGATCGCCCGCCCGCACCTGCACGACCTCGGGATCTTGTTCCACGACTGCTTCGGCTCGACCAACCTGGTCGCGGTGTTCCTGTTCGCCTGCGCCGTCGTGGCCGTGCTGCCCGCGGCCCGCTCCGCCTGGTGGAGCCACGGCGAGATCAGCATCCCGACGGTGGCGGCGCCGCTGCTGGTGCTCCCGGCCGGGCTGGTGTTCGGCGAGTCGCTGGTGGGCAAGCCGCTGTACGCCGACCGTTACGTGCTCTACTGCGAGGCCGGGGCCGCCCTGCTGGCCGGCGCCGGGCTGGACCGGATCGGGCGGTGGCTGGCGGGGTGGCTGGACCGGGCGGCGCGGCCGGCCGGCGCGGCCGGGCGGCCGGGCGGCGCGGCCCGGCGGCCGCCGCTGGCCTGGGTGGCGGGCGCCGTCGTGTGCCTGTGCCTGCTGCCGTTGCAGCTCGGACCGCAGCAGCGGGCCCGGACCCCGCTGACCCGCCAGTTCGACTACGGCGACCCCGCCTTCTACGTGGGGGCGCACGCGCGGCCGGGCGACGGGGTGCTGTTCTTCAACTCGTTCTACCGCAAGATCAGGCTGGGCTACCCGCGGGACTTCAGGGACACCACCGACTTCGCCATGGCCGTGTCGCCGCAGAAGTCGGCCACGCTCAACGGCTTCGACAAGCCGTTCTCGGCCGTGGGCCCGCTCATGCTCACCTACCAGCGGATCTGGGTGGTCGGCCGGGCCCCGTCGGCGCGCGTGACCAACCCGGCCATCCGGGCCGAGGGCAAGCTGCTGCTGAGCCGCTACACCCGGATCGCCGAGGACAAGTTCCGGGGCATGATCGTCACCCTCTGGCTCCGCCGCTGACGTCGCGCACCCCGCTGTCCTCGAGGTCGCGCACCCCCAGGTCGCGCACCCCGAGTTCGTCCGCCCTGGCCAGCATGTCGGCGGGATCGGCGTACACCCGGTAGGCGCCGGCCCGCTCCAGCTCCTCGCGTCCGTACCCGCCGGACATCAGGCCGATGCCCAGCGCGCCGGCCCGCCGGGCCGCCAGCAGGTCCCAGACGCTGTCCCCGACCACCCAGGCGTGCGCCGGATCCACTCCGAGCACAGCGGCGGCGGCGAGAAACAGGTCCGGGTCCGGCTTGGCGTGCCGGACCATGTCCCGGGTGATCATCGGGGCGTCATCGGGCAGGCCCAGCATGTGCAGGGCGTGGGCCGCGGTGGCCCGGTAGCCGCTGGTCGCGATCGCCCACGGTACGCCTCGCTCGGTCAGTGCCGCCAGCAGCTCCGCCGCCCCGGGCAGCGGCCGGACCGAGTCCGCCTGGGCCAGGTACTCCTCGCCGTGCGCCCGCTGCAGCATGGCGATGTCCTCCCCGGACAGGGTCCGGCCGGTCTCCCGCAGCAGCGCCGACACGAACAGCCCGCCGCTCATCCCGATCCGCCGGTGGATCCGCCACACCGACAGGTCGATGTCCAGCCGGGACAACGCCGCCCGCCAGGCGATCACGTGCTGGTACACGCTGTCGATGAGCGTGCCGTCCAGGTCGAACAGGAAGGCCGGGGCCGGAAGCTCCGGATAGCTCGCCGAACTGGTCATGTCACGAACCCTAGACGAGCGATCCTTGATCCGCGTCTCCCGCACCCGTGCGCCAGGCCCGCGCTGCTCGCGGCCGGCGTGCGGGTGACGGGCATCGACGAATCCGCCTATCGGGACCCGATCGCCGGACCGGGATGACCTAATCGCCCTTGATCGCGTCGATGAGCTGTGCCCACCGGGCCAGGTGGCGGTCGCCGACGTAATTCTCCCGGATGTGCTCCTTGGCGGCTTTGCCGATGAACCGCGCGTCGTCCGGGCGGTCGAGCAGCTGCCGCACCGCCGACCCGAACGCGGCCAGATCGGCCGGGTCGGGCAGCAGGACGCCCGTGCCGTCGGCGATCTGGTCCAGTATTCCGCCGACGGCCGAGCCGACCACCGGGCGTCCCTTCCACATGCCCTCGGCCACGGTCAGCCCGAATCCTTCGGCGAGGCTCTTCTGCACGACCACCTGCGCATGACGCTGGATCGCGTTGACCATCGCCGCGTTCTCCTCGACGTCCTCAAGCGGCAATGTCACCAGCAGCACCCGCGCGCGGGCGGCTGCGGGCAGGCTCCTCCACTGCGCCTGGCATTCCGCCAGGACCAGGGCGCCCTCAGGATCATCGGCAACCTCGCTCATCATGGGGCCGACGAGCATCAGGTACCCGGCGCCGCCGGGCACCACGTGCTCGGCGAAGCCGCGCATGACACCGGACATGTCCTTGAGCCGGTCCCAGCGCGAGACCTGCACGACAACAGGGTCGGCCGGGCCCGGCCTGGCCTCGCCCGTCACCAGCCCGGCGCGGGTGACTTCCCCGGCCGTCCCGTCGCGGCGCGCGAAACGCCCCGGTGCCCGGGGCGGCTCGCGGTCCAGGACCCCGATGGTGGCCAGGATCGCCTGTACCGTGGCGGCGTCGAGTTGCTGGTTCTTCGCGGAGAACGGGTCGATGGACGGCGGGATGATCCAGGCTTGTTGCGGGGGAATCCACGGCGGCACGTACTGCCGCCGGGAGAAAACGAAGCCGTGCGCGGGCGCCAGATACGGCCGCAGGAAATCCCAGGCCGCGCGCGTGGTGTCGTTCTGCCAGTCCACGCCGATGTGACAGCGCCACACCACCCGCGCGCCGGCCCCGGCCAGGGGTGCCGCCAGGCCGGCGGTCTGCGGGTCATGGAGCAGCACGATATCGCCCGGGCGCACCCGCCTGAGCAGCTCGTCCGCATTCGCGGCCAGGACCTGGCCGTAATGGCTGGCGTCAGCGCTGCTCAGCGGCCCGGCGCCGCCGGCCTGGCCGTGAATCTGGTTGTGCAGCCTCTTGGTGGTCGCGAAGAAGTCCGGGTCGCCGCCGATCACCGTCCAGCGGACCGCGATGTCCAGGCCCGCGATGTACCCCACGAGCACTTGCAGCATCTCAGCGACCCCGCCGCCGACTGCGGTCGAGTTGACGTTCCAGATGGTCCGCCGCCCCAGCCGGTCCCGGAACCGGGCGGCCGCGGTGACCAGCCGCGCGCATCGCTCGGTGCCGATGACCGGCTCGAGCACGGCGACCGGCGTCCCGGGCACAGCGACCTCGTGCAGGCGCCCGGGCTGGAGCGCCCGCGGCCTGGCCGGCCGCGGCCGGGTGGAGCCGTCGGCTGACGGGGACGGCAGCGGGCCGGCTGTGACGTGTGGTGCCGCTGGTTCGGTCATGGGGTTACTTCCTTCGCGAGGGGGACCCGGGTCGCTGAGACCTTGGCCGGTCCCCTTCGCGGACCTGGCATCTCGCCGCTTTACGGCCGCTGTTTCCCGTGCCTGGCCGTATCTTATATCTGAAATAATAAACTAGCAATGTTTTTCCAGAAATTTGATGGCAATCCGAACTGTGGGATCATAATTTCCAGAATTTAATTGCTAGTTTTAGATTTCCCATGTAGACTGGAGAACTGGGACGGGGATGAGGCTGTGCAGCGGCCGGCCGGCCGGGTGCCACGCAGGCCAGCCGCTGGCTGGCTGGGAAGAAGATCCCGATGAGATC
Organism: uncultured Actinomycetota bacterium; assembly: GCA_963842355.1. Lineage (GTDB taxonomy): Bacteria > Actinomycetota > Actinomycetes > Streptosporangiales > Streptosporangiaceae > JASHPR01. The sequence continues at coordinate 784,060 of CAWJGC010000004.1, forward strand.
CGCGATCAAGCTCTCCGGGTTCGCATGGCTTGGAGGGTGAGCACATGGCCTGCACGTTGCACGTGGCCTGGGACCAAGCGCTGGGCGCCTACGACTTCGGGGCCGACCATCCCATGGCGCCGGTCCGGGTCGAGCTGACGATCGAGCTGGCGCGGGCCTTTGGCCTGTTCGCCGCGGCCGGGGTGTCGGTCCAGAGCCCGGTGCCTGCCACTGACGCGGAGCTTGAGCTGGTGCACGACCCGCGCTACATCGCGGAGGTACGGCTGGCGGGCGGGGACCGGCCGGACGCCGCGAGGCTGGGTTTCTTCGGCCTGGGCACCGAGGATGACCCGGTGTTCTCCGGCATGCACGACGCGTCGGCGCTGGTGGCAGGCGCGACCCTGGCGGCGGCCCGGGCGGTCTGGACCGGCGCGGCGCAGCACGGCGCGAGCATCGCGGGCGGGCTGCACCACGCGATGCGCGGCAGCGCGAGCGGGTTCTGCGTGTACAACGACCCGGCGATCGCGATCGCCTGGCTGCTGCAGGCGGGCGCGGAGCGGGTCGCCTACGTCGACGTCGACGTGCACCACGGCGACGGGGTACAGGCCGCCTTCTATGACGATCCGCGGGTGCTGACGATCAGCCTGCACCAGCATCCGGCGGCGCTGTGGCCCGGCACCGGCCTCCCGTCCGAGACGGGCGGGCCGGGAGCGCCGGGATCGGCGGTGAACCTGGCGCTGCCGACCGGGACCGGGGACGCCGGGTGGCTGCGCGCGTTCCACGCGGTGGTGCCGCCGCTGCTGCGCGAGTTCCGGCCGCAGATCCTGATCAGCCAGCACGGCTGTGATACGCACCGGCTGGACCCGCTGGCCGGCCTGCGGCTGTCCATTGACGCGCAGCGCGCCGCGGGCGCCGCGATCCACGGGCTGGCCCACCAGGTGGCGGGCGGCCGCTGGCTCCTGACCGGGGGAGGCGGCTACGAACTGCTCCAGGTCGTCCCCAGGACGTGGGCGCACCTGCTGGCCGAGGCCGCCGGGCACCCGATCGATCCCGGGGCGCGCATCCCGGCCGCCTGGCGCGAGCACGCGGCCCGCGGCACCGGCCGCCCTGCACCCGAGTTCATGACCGAAGGGGCCGAGACAGGATTCGCCAGCTTCGAATCCGGATATGACCCGGCAGACCCACTCGACCGGGCCATCGTGGCCACCAGGGCGGCCGTCTTCCCCGAGTACGGAATGATGCCGCTGCCCTAGCCAGGCGGCGGCGCGACCGGGATCCCCGGTGGTCGCCGGGCTCCCGCGACCGGTCCGGTCGCGGCCCACCGGCGGCTATCTCGCGAGCGCGGCGAGCAGTTGCTCGCGGGTGGGCTGAGCCATCGCCGGGCCGCTCCCGTGACGCCGGAGGACCCGGCGTGTGCACGCGACGACGTGCGGATCTGCGTAGATCTCGCCGGGCTGGCCGATCATGCCCATGATCTTCCAGTAGGCGCGGAAGGCAGCCGGGTCGAACCGTGCGGCCGCGCGCAACTGCGCATGGGTCACCCGGCCGGAAGTGACGACGGGGGGCGGTTCCGGGGTCGGCGCGCCGAGGATGGCATGCCGCAGCATCGCCAGCCGCGCCGAGTCGTTATCCGCCTGGTGCTCGTAGAAGGGCACGACATGATCGGCGGCCAGTCCGTCCAGCGCCAGCGCCTGTGCCTGCGCGAACCGGTCGTCACCGTGCTTGCCGATCGTGTCGAGCAGGTCAGCGGCGCCGGACCACGCGAGACTCAGGCCGCGGCCGAAGGTCGGGTTGGTCGTGCACACCGAGTCGCCGATCGCGTGCAGGCCGGTGACGACCGGAGCGCCGCCCGCCGTGAGGCGGCGCAGGGTGTTGTGCAACCCGGCCATGGGAAAGACCGGGCTGATCGGGTCCATGACGTCGAGCCACGCGGCGTAGCCCGGCACGGTGCGCAGCACCGCGGTGAACACCTCCGGGTCCTTGAGCGTCCGGAACCGGCGGTCCGCGGCCAGCGGGGCCACGGCCAGTTGCATCACCCCGCGATCGGCGCCCCAGATTCCGGCGGTGAACTCGTCCAGGGCCGCGACGACCCGCGTGGTGGCAGGACCGGGGTAGCCGGTCCCGGGACGCAGCCGGTAGTGACGGCTGAAGTAGGCCAGTCCGCATTCCGCCCGCCACGTGGCCGTGGGCCGGGCCCCGACCTGCGTCAGCCAGCGATCGATCAGCGAGCGGCGGCCGGTGGCGTCGACCACCAGATCCGCGGCCAGGTCACCGGGACCGGTGCGCACCCCGGTCACGTGCGGCGGCCGGCCCGGCTCGGCCAGCAGCCCGTCGACCCGCACCCCGTGACGCAGCGTCACGCCCGGCTCGGCCAGGACCGCGCGCTGCAGCACCCAGTCGACGGTCGAATGCCGGGCCAGCAGCATCGTCAGCCGCTCGTCGTCCGGCCAGGGCGCCGTGTCGGCCAGCGAGGCCGGCATCTGCGTCGAGAGCGGCGCCTCGGCCCCCCCGGCGGCGAGCAGCGCGTCGTAGACGTCAGGCAGCCGGTGCCGCAGAACCTCGCGGCCCCTGGCCATCACGATGTGGGGCTGCACTATCTGGGGCGCGGCCGGGCGGAAGGCCGACGCGGCCGCGGACTCCACGTCGGGTGCGGGCTCCAGCCGGTCCTGCTCGAGCACGAGCACCTCGTGCCCGGCCCGGGCCAGCAGCAGCGAGGCGAACAGGCCCGCCGCCCCGCCGCCCACGATCGAGATCCGCAACGCTTTCCCTCCGCCTCAGCCATGGATAGATTAAGACTCTATTTATAGAGTGATACTCTATTGACATGGATGAGCCTGTCAAGACGCGCCCCGGCCGCCGGGAACAGAAGGCCCGGGCCACCCGGGATCGGATACTGGGCGCCGCCGAGGCGCTGTTCGTCCGCGACGGCTACGCGGCCACGACCATCACCGCGATCGCCGACGCGGCTGACGTCGCCGTCCAGACCGTGTACGCGGTCTTCGGAACCAAGCGGGCCATCCTCACCGAGCTTCTCGACGTCCGCATCGTCGGAGACGACGAGGGGACGTCCCTGCGGGACCGGCAGGACTGGCAGGACATGGAGCGCGAGGCCGACCCCCGCAGGCAGGTCGCGCTGCTGGCGTCGATCGCCACCCGGATCGGCCACCGCATCGCCGCCCTCTACGAGGTGATGGCGGCCGCGGCCGGCTCGGATCCCGGCATCGCGGCCATGTACCAGGACCGGCAGCAAGCCCGCTACCAGGACCAGGGCCGCCTCGCCCGGTCCCTGTCCGGCCGGGGCGCGCTACGCGCCGGGCTGTCCGAGGCGCACGCCACCGACATCATCTGGACCCTGGCCAACCCCCGGACCCACCACGCCCTGGTGACCGAACGGCGGTGGGCCCCCGGCGAGTACGAGCGGTGGCTCGCCCACACGCTGGCCTGCGCGCTGCTGGCCGGCTGAAGGCTGGGCACGCCCGTTTGCGCGCGGCGGCCGGATGTCCTGTTGTCAGAACATGCGTTCTGACCGGTTGCCGACCGGCCCGAGCCGCCGGGCCTGCGGCACGAACGGGTGCGGAAAGGCGGCGGTCGGCTGGCTCGGCTGGACGTGGATCAGGGCGCTCGGCACGCCGAGCCGCTCCGCCATGTGCTCGCCGAGGAACCCGAGGGTCGGCGCCACGATGAGGTCCGCTCCCGCGCAGCCGGCCGCGACCTCCCGCAGGATCTGCTCGGCGAGCGGACGCGCCAGGCGGGCGAAGTTGCGCAGGAACTTGACCGGGTTCCTGCCGCCGCTCAGCCACGCCTGGCCCGCCTCGCTCGTGATGATCTCCACCGGGTCCATCGACAGCATCACCGGCGCCAGCCCGGCCGCGTCGACCAGCGGCTGGTACCGGTCGACCGCGATCACCCGGACCGCGTCGCCGCGCTCGGCCAGGCGGCGGCCGAGCGCGAGGCACGGCTGCAGATCGCCGCGGGATCCCGCGCCTAAGATCACGACCTGACGTTCTATGCCGTCTCCCGCGCGCTCACTCGCTCCGGCCGCTCAGCAGCCATTGAGCCGGAACGGGGGACCGGGCGCGGGTCCCGGGCACCCGGGCCGCTCCCGGTACCCCGGGCACTCCCTCCGCGGACCGGCCGGCCGTGTTCCAGAACGCGCACCGGTGCCCGGCGGCGAACGCGGTGCTGGCGATGTCCCGGCTCTGCCCGCCGGGCCGCAGCGACATCAGCAGCCGGGTGCTGAACCGGCGCCACGCGGGCTGGCCCGCCGCCGCGGGCGAGCCGGCCCGCACGAACGCGCCCAGTACGCGATCATCTGCCGGGACAGCTCGAGCTGGGGCCCGGTCAGCTCGGCGTACAGGGAGGAGCCGTTGGTGAAGCTCGGCCACAGGTAGGCGAGTTCCATGGCGTGCCCGGCCCCGCGGTTGGTCCCGAGCAGGACCGGGACCCGGTTGAAGCGGCCCGAGGCGATCGCCTGGGCGGGCGGGACCGGCAGCTCCGGGCCGCCGGAGGCGAACTGCGGCTCGTAGCCGGCGCTCGCGTCCAGCAGGGTGGCCTCGGGCAGCGCCCGCAGGCAGGCGGCGGCGGTCGCGGCCGTCGGGCAGCCGGCCTTGGCCGCGAACGAGAGCGAGGCCAGCTCGGCGTCGGCGGCGGGCTCGCTGACGCAGCTCCCGCTCTCCATGATGGCCCGGCTGAACAGGCCCCGGGCGGCCGGCGAGGCCAGCAGGGCGCACACCGACCCGGCTCCGGCCGACTCGCCCGCGATGGCCACGTCGCGGGGGCTGCCGCCGAACGCGGCGATGTTCGCGCGCACCCACCGCAGCGCCGCCTCCATGTCGAGCACGCCGAAGTTGCCGTGCGCGGCCTCGGGCGCCGCGCTGAGCCCGGGGAGGTTCAGGAAGCCGAACACGCCGAGCCGGTAGTTGAACGACACCACGATGATGTGGTCGTCCTGGGCCAGCAGCGAGCCGTCGTGCTGGTCGCCGGCGCCGTTGAGCAGGTCGCCGCCGTTGATCATGAACAGCACCGGCAGCTTCTCCCGCGCCGGGATCACGGCCGGGGCGTAGACGTTGACGGTCAGGCAGTCCTCGGCGTCGAAGCGCGGCCCGTTCGTGCTGGGCAGCTGGGCGCAGCGGCTGCCGTAGGACAGCGCGCTGCGTACTCCCGCCCAGGGCGTCACCGGCTGCGGCGGTGCCCAGCGCAGGCAGATTATGGCGGCCGGTTTTGCGCATGCGCCACAGGTGGAAGCCGGTGCCGGCCGCGCACACGGCGGGCGCGGGCCTCAGCCCTGCTGGTGGTGACGCCGCGGCGGGAGCAGCCAGTCGCCCTGGCGCCTGACTTCCTGCTCGGCGCGCCTGCGGGCCTCGGCGAAGTAGCGATCCGGGTCGCGCACCATCCGCTCGGGCCGGTCGTCGTGGTCCTCGACCGTGATGTGGACCGCCACCTGTGTTCCCTTCCTCACGATCTCAGTGTCAGCCGCCGCCCGGGGAGGGTCAACGGGCCGAAGGTCACTGTCCGCGCCGCAGCAGATCTTACGCCAGCGCGTCGGCGAGCAGCCCGGCCAGCAGCCGGATCAGCGGGACGTCCGCCCGCCTGATCCCGTCCTTCTCCAGCGCGTCCACCATCAGCATGCCGAACGCGTTCGGCCCGGCGGCCACGGGAACGGCGGCGAACGACTTGTACGTCTGGGGCGCGGTGACCTGCCACCCGGGCGGCGGGTCGGCGTCGAGGTCGGGGCAGAACAGGTGGCGGTTGTGCCGGATCATGCCGAAGACCAGGTCTCCCTCGGCGGTTCCCTCGGCGATCGGGGCCAGCGGGTCGTCCACCCGCCCGCTGTACTGTTCGGGCACCAGGACCCTGGGCGTCCCGGGCGCGAGCCGGAACAGGCAGGCCCGCACCCGCCCCGAGCCGGCGAGATGGGCGGCCGAATCCACGACCATGGGCACCGTCGCCTCCTGCAGCGCTTCCCGCTCCCGCCTGCCCGCGGCCGTGGCCACGCGGCCGAGCTGGCGCACGATCGGGTCCAGGGCGTCGTTCATGGTCACGCGCATCGCGATCGCCGCGTCCACCGCGGCCCGTTCCGCCCGGGCCCGCTGGCGCTCCTTGCGGATCTGCTCGTAGGCGGGCACCCCGGCCGCGGTCACGCTGGCGGCCACGGCGCCCAGCGTCCACCACCGCCGGTCGGCCACGGCGGCGCCCGCCTGCATGCCCGACCACGTGGCCAGGGCGACCGCGGCCAGGCTGATGATCGTCGTTAAGTAGACCCGCGCGCCGGGTGGAATACGCATGCCGGGCAGGGTAGATCATCCCCGGGCGGCTCCGGCGGACTACCTCATATCTGACCTGCCCGGGTGCGCGAACGCCGGATCTCAGTCGGCGAGGGCACGGCGCAGGGCGGCGCCGAGTTCGGCGATCTGCCGCTGGGACACCTCCGCAGACGGGATCGCTCTGAAGTTCCGTGCCGTGCGGTCCGGAGGTTAAGGCACCGTGTAGCGGGCGAGCAGCGGGATGAGTACCTGGGCGTCGGGGCTGCCCCAGCCGGTGACGGGATCCCAGCCGGGGGCCGCCGGGTAGCCGGTGATCGTCGCAGGCGGGAACTGCACGGTGTTGTTTCCCCTGGTGACGTCGTGGAAGGCCTGGTGGTAGCGGGGACTGCGGGCGATCTGGTAGATGGCCGGGTTGACGAGACCCAGGTACCGCCCGGCGTACTGGTCGGCCAGGGCGATCAGCGCGGCCCAGATCGGGGCGCTGGCGCTGGTACCGCCGCTGTCGCGGACCATGGTCGTGCCGTCGGCGCTGAGGACGATCGCCATGCCGGTGTGGCCGCTGGCGTCGGCCGACACGTCGGGCACGCCCCGGGTGGCTCCGATGCCGGGGACGCCGTCCTGGTAGCCGGGCCGGGGGAACAGGCGGCTGAACCCGCCGCCGGATGCCTGGACGGCCGATCCCGGGCCGCCGTCGGGCAGGCCCCAGGCGGTCTCGCCCTGCCAGGTACCGGTGGTGTGGCTGGCGGTCAGGCTGGTGCCGTCGGCGCCGAGCACGAGCGGATCGGAGGCGAGCAGGTTGACCTCCTTGACCGGGGTAAATGTGCCGGTGCCGGTCAGCGCCCCGTAGACGTCGCACGGTTCGGCCACCGCCCCGATGTCGCCCGAGGCGGCGACCACCGTCACGTGGCGGCTGGCGGCGGTCTGGAGTGCCGCGTTCACGCTGCTGGCCTGCGCTTGGCTCACGCAGTGCTCGCCGCCGATCTGCCCGGCGGCGCTGATCGACATGACGCCGCCTTCGGTGCTGCCGAGACGGACTGAGGCGACGGCGGCGGAGACCGCGTTGCTGGTGTTGTCCAGGGAGGTCGACGGAAGCAGGAGGATGACCAGGGCGGCACCGGGGGCGAGCGCGTGCACCATCTCGACGTCCAGCACCTCCTCGCCGAAGGCCAGCCAGGGGGAGCGGGCGCCGGCGAGCGTGGTGATGACCCGTATCCGCGCGGCCGGCAGGTGGAACATGCTGTCGAAGGCCGCCATGTCCTGGCGCATGTCGGTGACGTCGGGCGGGTTCAGCTGCGATTCGGCGAGTTCGGGCAGCACGACGGTCTGGCCGCGGCCGTTGATCCCGCGGTCGAGGAGCGGCTTGACGCCATAGGCCACCTGGAGCTGCTGCGGCGTGTAGCAGGTGGTGACCGAGTTGCAGTCGGCGGCCGAGCTGGGCGGCGGGGCGGCCCGCTGCCGGGCTGGTCCGCCGCTGCTGGCTGCGCCTGTCTGGGCCGGGCTGCAGGCCGTGGCGAGCAGGGCGGCCAGCGGTATGGCCGCGGCCAGCAGTCGCAGCCGCCGGCCGCGCGGGACGGCCGCGCGAGACTTGATCATGCTGTGCTCCTGGCGTTTTGGAGGATGTCACTTGCCGGGACCGTGCGCCCGCGGCCGGGCCGGGTACCGCCCGGCCGGATGGCCGGATGTCCGGTCAGGCCGCCCGGCGGCGGACCAGCCAGATGGTCGCGGCGATCAGGAGCACTGCCAGCGCGAGCAGCCAGCCGCCCTCGATCCACTGGAACGGCCAGAACCGGCTGACCGGCTGGTAGCTGGTCCACTGCGTGTAGCCGTGCTGGACCAGACACTGCGTGGGGGTGAGTCCCTGCACCTTGCCGGGCGCCACCGAAGAGGGAGAGCAGAGCTGCGTGAGGAGCTGCTGAGAGGGTTGGCCGGGGAAGGCGAACCTGCCGCCTTTGGTCCACCACTGGCGCACGATCCACGCGGAACTGGGCACGTTCGGGTTGCTGGTGACCAGCGGCGTCGCGTAGCGCCAGCGCAGGTACAGGCCGGCTGTGAGGGCGAGCCCGGTATAGGCGGCCAGGGTAGCGGCGATCGCGGGGACGACACGGCGGATGAGCATGCCGGCCAGGGCGCCGATCGCGAACGCGGCCAGCGTCCAGGCGGCGAACGTGACCCAGCGCAGGTCGAACAGCTCCGGAGTGAACGGGGAATTGTTGCCACCGGAGAAGAACGGCTGGACGTACCAGGAGAACACTAGGCTGGTCACCCCGGCAGCGGCCGCCACCGTGACCGCGAGCGGTACCAGCTTGGCCACGGCCCAGCGCCACCGGCCGAACCCCAGCGTCCAGGTGCACCGGAACGTGCCGGTCTCCAGCTCCCGGGCCAGCACCGGCGCGCCGATGAACGCCCCGGTCAGCGCGGGCACCGTCTGCAGCATGACCGAGGCTGCCAGCGCCCTGTCGCCGTAGGCGAAATTGAAGTTGTTGAGCATATCCGCGCAGGCAGGAGAGCTGGCCGGCTGGCATCCGGTCACGGCGGCGTAGGCGTGGTGCGCCTGCAGGCCGGCGATCCACAGGTACACGGCCCACGCACCCAGCAGCGCGGCCACGCCAGCCAGCGCTACCCGGTGCTGCCGCCAGGTGACCCAGGCCATCCGCCGCCACGGCAGCGGCCGCGGGCTCGCGGCCTGCTCCGGACGGGCGGGCACGGTCAGCGCGGTCATCGCGTCGCCTCCGTCTCAGAGTCCGGTGTTCTCGGCGGGGCGGCCGGCGCCGCGGCGCCGGGCTCACGCAGGTAAGCCAGCGCGAGTTCTTCCAGGCCGACCGGACGAGCCTCCCAGCCGGGCGGGACCGGATCGTCCGCGGTGGCCCGGACCAGCAGGCGGGCCTGCGCCCCGGCCCGGCCGGCCTGCACCACCGGCCGTCCGGCATAGCTGCCGGCCTCGGCGGCCGGACCGGTCAGCACCCGGTGGGTGGCGAGCAGGTCCTCGACCTCGCCGGCCACCTGCACCCGGCCCTGCGACAGCAAGATCAGATAGCCGGCTACCCGCTCAAGGTCGGCCAGCACGTGCGAAGACAGCACCACCGACACGCCGTCGTCGGCCGCCGCGGTCAGCACGGTGGCCATGAAGTCGTGCCGGGCCACCGGGTCCAGCATCGCCACCGGCTCATCCAGCACCAGCAGCCGCGGCCGCAGGGCCAGCGCCAGGGTCAGCGCGAGCTGCGCCCGCTGGCCACCAGAGAGCCTGCCCGTCTTCCGCTTCAGCGGGATGCCCAGCTCTCCCAGCCGGTCCTGCGCGTAGGGCTGGTCGAAGCGCCGGCTCAGATTACGGGTCAGGTTCAGCATGTCGGCGGCGGACAAGTTCTTGTACAGCGGCGTGTCCTGCGCGACGAACGCGATGCCGTCCAGCGCGGCGGGCGACCCGGGCGGCCGGCCGCCGAGCACGGTGACGCCGCCCGCGGACGGCGCCGCCAGGCCGACCGCCAGGTTCAGCAGCGTGGTCTTGCCCGCGCCGTTCGGGCCGGCCAGCGCGGCCACGTGCCCGGCGGGTATCGCCAGCGTGCACTCGCGCAGCGCCCAGGTGCGGCCGTAGCGCTTGCCCAGGCCGATGGTCTCGATGACGTTCATCTCATGCCTCCTCCTCGTGGGTGGCAGTGACTGTGAGGTCATGGCAGCCAGCGTCCCGGCCGGAGGCGGCGGGCGCATCACGCGCCGGAGGTAGCGCGGGTCCCTCGCTGGAGGGATACGCCGGAGGGGTGCGCGGAGGTAGCGTGCAGCTGTGCTGGACCGCGTGCGACGCAGGGCGCGGGGGCTATCGGGTCGGCTGATCGCCTCCTACATCCTCGTCACGCTCGCCGTCGTGGTGCTGGTCGAGGCGCTCGTGCTGGGCTTCCAGGTACCCTCACTAGCGGATAACGGCCAGCTGCAGGCCCAGGTGGACGCCACCGCGCAGAGCTATGGCCAGCAGCTCTCCCAGCGCTATCCCGGCGGTCTGCCGGCCGGAACCGTGCTCGGCGACCCCCGCCAGGCAGCGCGGCCGGGCCTGGCCCGGCCAGCCCCGGACGGCACGCTGGTCGTCCCGGCGATCACGGGCCCGGTCCATAGCGACCAGGCGGTCACCGCGGTCGTGGCGGTCGCCGCCGACGGCACGGTCATCGCGTCCTCCGCGCCAGCGGTGTACCCGCCCGGACGGGCGGCGGCCAGCGAACTCCCCGCCCCGGCGACTGCGGCAATCGCGTCCGGCGCCACCCGCACGACCATCAAACGCCCCAGCGTGCCCACGCCGCACGGCAGCGTGCTCTGGGACCTGGTCTGGACGACGGGCGCCGGCACCAGCAAGCCGCCGGCCAGCGCCCCGGGACTGGTCGCCTACGTCTATGCCCAGGCGCCATGGTCGCAGCCCGGGTTCATCAGCCCCATCCGCGCCTGGGACGAACTGGGCCAGCTCGGCGAGAACGGCCCGCTGCTCTCGAGTTCCGCCGTGCTGCTCATCGCCATCGTGCCGGTCGGCGTGCTGTTCGGGCTGGCTGCCTCGCGGCGCCTGGTCCGCCGGGTACGCCGCCTGGAACAAGCCACCGCCGCGGTCGCCGACGGCGACTACACCGTCACCCTGCCCGTCTCCGGCCGGGACGAGGTCGGCCGGCTGGAGGCGAACTTCACCACCATGACCGGCCAGCTCGGCTCCGCGCTGGCCGCCGAACGGCAGCGCGCCGCCGGCGACGCGCGCGCCGCGGAGCGAGCCCGGATCGCGCGGGAGATCCACGACGCGATCTCCCAGCACCTGTTCGGCCTGCGGATGATCGCCGCCGGGATGCGCCGGGCCGACCCGGACAACCAGCAGGCCCAAGCGATCGAGCGGATCAGCGAGGAGGCCCTGCGCGACATGCAGGCGCTGCTGACCGAGCTGCGCCCGGCCAGCCTGGATGGCTCCGGGCTCGCCCCGGCGCTGGCCGAGATCTGCGCGGCCTACCACGACCGGCTCGGCGTCACCGTCGAGGCCAGCCTGGACGAGGTCACCGTCCCCGCGCCCGTCGAGCACGCACTGCTGCGCATCACCCAGGAGGCATGCACCAACGCCGTCCGGCACGGCCACGCAAGACAGCTCACCGTGTCCCTGGCCCGCCGGGACGGCCATGCCGTGCTGGCCGTCCGCGACACCGGCACCGGCTTCGACCCGGCCGCCCCGCATCGCGGCTCCGGGCTGGCCCACATCCGGGACCGGGTCGCCGAACTCGGCGGCACCGTGCATATCGACAGCGCACCCGGGCGCGGCGCGGCGCTCACCGTCCGGGTGCCGGTACCGTGACCATCCGGGTGGTGATCGCCGACGACCACCGCGTCGTCCGGGACGGGCTGTGCTACCTGCTCGGCCAGGAACCAGACATCCAGGTCACCGGCGAAGCCGGAGACGGCCGGCAGGCGGTGGACGTCGTCGCCGCCACCCGCCCGGACGTGCTGCTGCTCGACCTGTACATGCCCGGCCTTGACGGGCACGCCGTGCTCGCCGCCTTGCACGACGCGCCGCACCGGCCCGCCGTCGTCGTCCTCACCTCCGCCACCGACGACGAACACCTCATCCGCGCCATGCACGCCGGCGCGACCTCCTACCTGCTCAAGACCGCCCCGGCCGAGGACGTCATCGCTGCGGTCCGCGCCGCCGCCGCCGGCACCGCCAGCCTCAGCCCCGAGCTGCTGACCCGGCTCACCCAGGCGCTCCGCCGGCCGCCGCCGCCGGACCCGCTGCGGCCGCTCTCACCGCGCGAACGCGACGTGCTACGGCTGATCGCCCGCGGTCACAGCAACCGGCAGATCGCCCGGGACCTGGCGATCGGCGAGCAGACCGTCAAGACCCACGTCCGCAGCATCCTCACCAAACTCGGCCTGCAAGACCGCGTCCAGGCAGCAATCTTCTCCCTCCGCCACCAGGCGGACGGCCGGGAGCACCGGCCATAACTGTGACGAGGAGCGACGCTGCCGGGCGGCGCTCCCAGCTGGACAGGCGCACACGCCGGCACCTTGGCCGGGGCGTCAATCGCTTGTCCCGGTCAGTCGAGGGATGGTTGGTGCCGGCGATTCATGGCGTCGCGGTGCTCACGGGGACGTAGTAGGTGGAGTGCACCAGGTCCAGCCAGTCTTGATCAGATAGTGACGGCACCGGTCCGGGCGCTTGGACGCCTCGCCGGGTGATGTCGGCACAGATGATCCCGGTGATCAGTTCGGGGGTGAGCGGGGCCGCCGCGCCGCGGCCAGGGACGGGGCGGACCTGGGCCTTCCAGAGGATGGAGATGCGTACGTCACGGTCGGCGTAGCGGACCGGGGCTCTGCCGGCGTCGCTGATGGTCCAGCCACCGCCGGGGTGGTGGCTGATCTGGGCGGCGGCGGATAGGGCCGGAAGAGCGGCGGCGGGATCGCCGATCTGGCCGATCCGGTGGTACATGCGGTTGTTGTCGGCGACCAGCGCGGAGTTGACAAAAGGAGGGTGCTCGGAGCGCATCGGGCCGTCGAGCCCGTCCGGCCAGTAGTCGTAGGCGCCGCCGGGCCCTTGGTAGTTCCACCACACGGCGCCCGCTTCGGCGATTCGCCAGTCCTCGAACAGCCCGGAGGCTGCCATGGCCTGCAGAAGTTGCATCGGGTAGCGGTCGCGGTCGGCGCCGCGGAACGAGGGGACGTCGACGTGGATGTTGCCCGCGGCCATGGGGGCGGTGACGTTGACGGCCACGGTGTTCGGGATCACCTCGGCGTCGAACAGTTGCGAGGCGGCGCGCAGCAGGCGGGGGTTGTCGAGGATGGCCTCGGCCCCGTCTGCCCGTGGGCGGCCGCCCGCCGCCCAGGCGGCCCGGAAGTGCGCCGGCACGCCGTCGCCGGCTGCGGGCTGGCCGCCACGTACCGCCGAGGCCGGCAGGTAGCTCACCATCGTCCGGTACGGGCCGTTGCGCTGGACCAGGCGGCGGACGACGCCGGGATCGTCGAACACGCCATCGATCCTGATGGGTGTGACCAGCCCGGCGGCAGCCGCCCCTGGCACCACGGCTTCGGGCATCGCTGTCCCCCTTCACCTGACCGGTCGTCCGCAAGCCCCCGACCGGGCCGTGAACGGTCCGGGACTTCCGACTATGCGCCGGTCCCGGCCGGGCGCGCATCGCTGAAATCAGGTATCCGGCGGCTGGTTGCGGGCCGAGGCGGCGACGATCTTGGCCCCAGCCGACTGGGCATACCGGGTTGGCGGCACACGGCGAGCCACACTGACATGATCCATCACCCCAGGAGGTGCCGTGGTCAGGCGGCTGGGTTCTCGACCTGCCGGGCGGATCGGCGGTATCCCCAGGTGGCGGCCGCCAGCAGCAGGCCCCAGACCAGAAACCAGGGATCCCACAGCGCTAGATGCCAGCGAAGCGCTGTCCAGTCCGGCGCGGAAGGCCTGATGGCGCCGGTCTCCGCCAGCGCTTCGCCGGCTACCTCGACCGCGCCGTAGAGGATGAGCAGGGCCGAGCCGGCCAGCCCGGCCATGGAGAGGGCGCGGCGTGGCAGGCGCCGCCCCCACGGCATGACCATCGCCAGGGCCAGCAGCCCGCCCGCGGTCTTCAGCAGCACGGTGACGGTGATCACCGCGCCCGCCGCGGCACCACCGGAGCGCGCCATCGTCTGTGCCGTGCCGCCGACGGTGCTCAGCCCGGCCGTGCCCCCGGCAGCCCAGTACAGGCTCACCGCCGCGTAGCCAAACGCGGCGGCCGCCGCGCCGTAGGCAGCCCCGCGGGCCAGCGGCACGGCGTTGATCATCAGTTCTCCCCGGGCCAGACCTGGCTCACTGTAGCGGCCAGGCATCCGCGCCACCGCCGGCGGGCGCCTCGCCCGGCCAGGTCAGCAGAATCTCGCGGCGATCTGTATTTTGCGGGCTGTTGCGCTCCTCCGTGGCAGTGATTAGTTGGTCGATTGGCGTGCGGGATCGTCCCGGTACGGCCATCAGGCTGTGCGCGCCAGGAGAAAGACGGGGAGTGGCAGAAATGGCGGATCAGGAGTGGCAGTTCCAGGAGTTCGTTGCCCCGAACGGGGGCGGCGCTGCGGTCACGTTCCTGAACGACCCGCTTCGGCAGGGACGCGGCGAGGCCAGCGCAAGCCTGCGCGAGAACGGCACCGCCGGGCTGCTGTGGCTGGAGCCCGGCAGCCTGGGCAACGCAACCGAGCCGGCTTGGCAGGTCCTGGAATTCCCCGCCCCAAACGGGGAGAAGGACGTGGTCGAGTTCCTGAACGCGCCTCCCCGCCAGGCGCGCGGCGAGGCCACCGCGAGCCTGCGCGACAACGGCAGCGCCGGGGTGATCTACCTGGAGCCGGGCAGCCTGGGCAACAGCACGGCGCAGACCTGGCAGTATGCGGACTACTACGCCCCGAACAGCGAGCAGCAGGCCGTCGACTTCCTGAACGCGCCCGCTCGCCAGGGACCCGGCGAGGCCAGCGTCACCCCGCGCAGCAATGGCGCCACGCGGCTGCTCTGGCTGGAGCCGGGCAGCCTGGGTGCGAGCGCGGCACCGACCTGGCAGTACAAGAACTTCCACGGCCCTGACGGTGTGCAGGCCGCCCTCGCGTTCTTGAACGCATCCCCTCGGCAAGGGGCCGGAGAGGCCACCGGGTACGTGCGCGACGACGGCTCTGCCCTGGTCTTCTACCTTGAGCCCGGGTCGGGTAGCTGATCCTCAGGAAGCAGCAGCGTTACCCGGCGCGAACCAGTCGCGGGACGGGCCTCCGCAGGCCCGTCCCGCCCCGGCACACTAGGGTCGTGCGGATCACGATCTGGGTCAGGCCCGGGGCCAGCCATGCGGGCGTGGGCGGCGAGCACGACGGCGCATTGGTCGTCCGGGTCAGCGCGCGTGCCGTCGATGGCCGGGCGACGGCGGCAGCGCTGGCCGCGGTCGCTACGGCGTTCGGTGTCCGCGGTCATGCGGTAACGCTGGTGACGGGGGCGGCCAGCCGGACGAAGATAGTCGACGTAGCAGGTGCTGACCCGGCCGTTCTCGGCAGGTTGCTGGCGCGGTGACAAGTCACGGAAGCTCAAGCACCGTACGAGAGCGCGACGCCCGCGACCGCCGCAGCCCACCTGCCGTTGACCCGCCCGCAGCAGGCATGTCCCGGGCCTCTTGGGCCTACGTGGTCCTGCTCAAGCGAGCTGACGACGGGCGAGGTCGGCAAACGTGCCCGGCACGGCCGACAGCTCAGCGAACGTGCCCACCTGTGCGACTTTCCCCTTGTCCAGCACATATACGCGATCCGCGCTCTGGATCGTCGAGAGCCGGTGCGCGATCACGATGCGCGTCACCTGGAGCCGGGCGAGGCTCGCCGTGACGATGGCCTGCGTAAGGTTGTCGAGCGCGCTCGTGGCTTCGTCGAAGATCAGGATCCGCGGCTGCTGGGCGAGGGCGCGCGCGATCAGCAGGCGTTGCCGCTGGCCGCCGGAGATCGTCGATGCGCCCTCGACGATCACGGTCTCCATCCCCATCGGCATCGCCCTGATGTCCTCCGCGACGCCGGCTTTCTCCGCAGCGTCCCACGCCAGCTCGCGCGTGATCGACGCGCCGCCGGCGATGTTGCTGAAGATCGTGCCGGGAAGCAGGCGCGCTGTCTGGATCACCGTACCGATCTGACGGCGGACAGCGGCCACGTTGAGCTTGGCGAGGTCCTTTTCGCCATAGGCGACCGTCCCCGTCTCGGGGGACTCAAACCCGAGGAGCAGGCGCACCATCGACGACTTGCCGGCCCCCGACGGTCCCACCAGGGCGACGAACTCGCCCGGTGCCGCCGAGAATGACACGCCGTCGAGCACCAGCGGAGCCTCCGGGAAGTAGCGGAAGTTGACCCCCGAGATCTCGACGGCACCGGTGAGCACGCCAGGGTCTTCCCGCCCGCCCCCGATCTCGACGGGCCCTCCGAGCACGGGCCGCGCCTGGTCGAGCAGGGGCACGGCGACCACGATCGTGGACAGCGAGCTCAGGATGGCCGTGAGCCCTCCTGATACCTGCGCGAACGCCACCGTGAACTCCATGTAGCTGCCGAGTGTTACCGAGCCGAGGCCTCTGGACGCGACCACGGCGACGATCGCGAGCGTGCCGAGCGTGGTCCACACCGTCAGGAAGACGGCCACCCCCGCCACGACCCGTCCGGCCCGATAGGTGACACGCCTCTGGTCGGCGAATACGCGGGCCCAGACCGCGAAGGCCCGTGACTCTGCGGCGGCGACGCGCAGCTTGTAGATGCCGCGCAGCAGCTCGAGCGTCAGGCCCTGGGTACGGTTCGTCGTCGCGAGCTGACGCCGGGACAACCGGATCTCCACCATGCCCAGCCCCCCGATCGCGGCGAGCTCGATCAGCACGAGCCCGGCGCCGACCAGGAGCAGATCCGTGCCCGCCGTGCCGAACAGCGCGAGGTTGAACAGTGAGAAGACGCCGTTGAGCACGATCGCGACGGTCGAGTAGCTGATAAGGTCCTGCACCGTCTCGAGGCTCTGCACTCTGCTGGTCAGATCTCCCACGAGGTACCGGTTGTAGAAGCCGACCGGCATCCGCAGCAGCCGGTCCCACAGCGACGCCTGCGACCCCTTCTGGAAGCGCGCGGCCACCCGGAGGAAAGCGACGCCGGTCGCCACCGACGCGATGGCGACCGACAGTGCGACGACTATCAGCGTCGTGACCGCCGCGAGCAACCGCCCGCGCTGATTGTCGGGAACGACCTCGTTGAAGATGACGCCCGTCAGGATCGGCGTCACGAGGCTGGCGACTCCGGCGAACGAGCCGAAGAGTACGAGCCTGCCGAGGTCGAGGCCCGAGTGCCGCAAGCCGACCCGCAGGAGATCTCGCACGCTGCGCACCTCACCGCCGAGCCCGCGGTGCAGGACGAAGGCCACTCCCGCGATATCCGCCGCGCCTTTCGCGTCTATTTTCCAGGACGTCCCCCGCGCGGGATCGAATGCCTCGTAACCGTGCCACTTGCGGGTGACCGCGAGCGGGCGCCCGTCGTCAGCGGCCGAGCACAGCATCGGGCCGGAATCAGCCGCCCACCAGCCCGGAGGCAACGACAACGAGCGCACCCGGCAGCTCGCCGCGTCCGCGTATGCCCCGATCCGTTCGCGGGCACCGGTGCCGGCCGCGGTGTCGCGCAGCATGAGGTCCGCGCCGTCGAGCGCGACGCCGATATCGGCCGCGACCGCCATGAACGCGGCCAGGAGCGGGTCGCTGGCCGGGGCGCGGCGTGACGCACCGCGGGCGGTCGGCAAGACCTCGGCGAGCTCGAGCAGAGCGGCGTCACTCGCCGCGACGCCCCGGGCCACGCTGCGGCGTATCGTTTCCACGCGGCGTGCCCGGCCCTGGTCGACGTCCGCGGCGAGCGCTGCCGCGGCCGCCTCCATGAAGGCACCGAGCCCTGCGGGGGCGTCTCCCGCGGCGAGCACGGCCTGTGTGGGAGCTGACGTGAGTTCGAGCTGGCCGAGCGCCACGATCCAGCCGTTGGCCGAGACCGGCGTCCAGCCCGCGTCCTCTTCGATCATGGCCGCGTCGGCACCCGCCAGCGTGAACGCATCTCCCTCACACCTCACCCAGGAGACGCCCGTCTCGGGGTGTACCGCGTCCGAGGGAGCAACCTCGGTTGAGCCTTCGCCCGGCAGCACGCCAAGTCTCGAGGGCACGTAACGATCGTGCGCCAGCCGTTGCCACAGCGCCGACACCCAGTGCTCGATGCCGGAGACGGCATCCTGTCCGCGCGCGCAGAACTCAGCCAGTGAGACCGGCCGGACCCATGCCTCACCGACGCCGGTGGCCAGCAGAGCGATCCGGGAGCGGGGGCCACGTGCGATGCCCAGGAGGGCATCGCCAGGACCGAACGCTCCCAGCAGATAGCGATCGCCAGTGATCTGATCATCAGACGCCGCGGCCGCGAAGACGAGGACATCGCCTTCCTCTACGATCCAGGCCTGCGACGGGTCGTCGAGCCGGAGGATCCTGTTGGCCGCCAGACGCGACGCGTTCGCGGAGTGCGACAAGGTGGACCTGCCCGCCGCACCCGCCGCACCTGCCGCACCCGCCGCACCCGCCGCACCCGCCGCACCCGGTGCTCCCGGCGCGGCCATGCCCTCAGCTCTCGATGAGCCGCTTGTAGTATCCATGTAGCTCCAGGAGAGATTCGTGCGTGCCGCGTTCGACCACCTTGCCCTGGTCAAGCACGATGATCTCGTCGCTGTCGCGGATGGTGCTGAGACGGTGGGCCACGATGAGGCAGGTGCAGCCACGCCGCCGGAGCGCGAGGTCGATCGCTTCCTCAGTGAGCGGATCGAGCGCGCTGGTCGCCTCGTCGAGGACCAGGAGCGCCGGGCCGCGGCTCAGCGAGCGCGCTATCTCAAGGCGCTGCCGCTGGCCGCCGGAGAAGTTCCGTCCTCCTTCGTCCACCGTGCTGGCGAGGCCACCAGGCCTGCCCAGGATGTCGTCAGCCAGCTGAGCGTCACCGAGCGCTTCGGTGACGTCTGCGTCGGGCACGCCAGCGTCCCAGAGCGTGATGTTGTCGCGCACCGTGCCTTTGAACAGATTGATGTCCTGGTCAACGAGCGCGATGCCGTCCGCGAGGACCGCGCGGTCGTGCGCGAGGCGCGGCAAGCCGTCGATCAGAACCTCTCCGTCCCACGGCTGGTACAAGCCCGAGACGAGCCGTGACACGGTCGACTTGCCACTCCCGCTCGCGCCGACGAGCGCGACGCGCTGACCGGGCAGGAGATGGAGGTCCAGCCCCTCGATCAGCGGCGGGTCCAGCGGGCTGTAGCCGAAGGTGACGCCGCGGAGCTCCAGCTCGCCGCGAACCGGCCGATCGCCGTTCGCCGCGGCCGCCTCGGTGACCCGGACTCGTGCGGCCAGCTCCGGCGCTTCGGACGTGTCAAGGATGTCGTCGATCCGGTTCAGGTTGCCAGCCATCGACTCGATCGTGCCGCCCAGGCCGACCAGCAACGAGATGGGAGCGAGGAAGCCGCCCATCAGCGCCTGGAAAGCGATCAGTGTGCCGAGCGAGATGGTCCCGTCCATCACCTGCAGCGCCCCGATCCCGAGCACTGCGGCGGTCGAGACGGACGAGAGGAAGGCCGGCCCGACGGCCAGCCCGATACCGGCGAAATTCGAGCGCTGGCTGGCTTCAACCAGATCAGCCAGCTTGCCGATCCACTTACCGAAGATGCCGTCTTCACTGCCGCTTGCCTTCACCGACTCGATGAGAGCGATGCCGCCGGCTACCGCGCCGTTCAAGTCGCTTCTCGAAAGGTTGACCCTTGCGGACAGGTCCTCACGCGCTCTCGACCCCCACTTCAGGACCCCGACGTTGGCGGCCGCCACGAGCGCCACGACGCCCAGCAGCGGCAGGTCGTAGACGGCCATCAACAGCGCGTAGAACGAGGCTGTGAACACGCCGAGGACCGCCTGCGAAAGCGGCCCCGACAGCGTCCGGGCGATCTGGTCGTTGAGGGACGCCCGGAAGGCAAGGTCGCCCGGCGCCCGCTGGCCGAAAAAGCCCGCTGGCAGTCGCAGCAAATGGTCGATGGTCTCGGCCGACATCCGCAACGACAGCTTCGTCTGCATCCGCAGCAGCGTCACCTGTTGCAACGACGACACGACCAGCTGCATGAACGCCGCCACCGCGATGCCGATGATGATCGCCGGAAGCCACTCGGTGCGCTGACCGACGAGGTAACTGTCCACGAACGCACGGGTAAGGGCCGGCACGGCCAGCCCCGGCACCACGAGCAGCAGGCCGGCGGCGACGGCAAAGGCCAGCCCGGCACGGGTGCGTCCCAGCCTCCGGAGCAAGGCCGCGGACAGGCCCGGCCGCTTGCCGCCGGGCTGGAACCCGGGACCCTGGTCGAACGTCAGGACGATCCCGGTGAACGACTCAGAGAACTCCTCGTTGCTGACGACACGGGGGCCGGTCGCGGGATCGTTGAGATGGACTTTGCCTCGCCCGAAGCCGTCGACGACGAGGAAGTGGTTGAACCGCCAGAACACGATCATCGGGAGGTTCATCTCGTGCAGGTCCTCTGGTTCACGGCGGAAGCCGTGCGGAACCAGACCGTATGAGCGCGCGGCACGCATCACATTTCCCGCCTTGCTGCCGTCGCGTGAGATCCCGCACGCCGCCCGCAGCTCTTCGAGCGGCACGATCTTCCCGAAGTAGCCGAGCACCATGCCGAGCGACGCGGCGCCGCACTCCGTCGCCTCGAGTTGGAGCACGGTGGGAGTGCGCGCCCGTCGCCGGCGCGGCTGCACCGCTGGCGGCGGGGGCGCGGCTTCAGCGTCGGCAGGCGGTGGCACGCTGGTGGGCGTCGTCACCGGGATGACCTACTGGTTCGAGAACGCGATCGACGCCGGGCTCTGCTCCGAGGCGAGCACCGTTCCCGAAAGCAGGGTGCCCGGCGTGACGCCGAAGCTCGGGCCCGTGCCGGAGGTCCACGCGAAACCGCTCGGCGTATTCGGGTTCCGCTGCAGGGTAACCGTCACCTCGAGCGGCTCCCCAAGATTATCGACGGCGGTGATCAGCCCGGGACGTTGGCCCAGCAGGGCCACGAGCCCTTGCTGCGTGATGGGCAGCGGTGAGATGTCGGTCACGACGCCCTTTATGCTTCCGTACTGGCTCGACGAGGCCGTGCTGGGTGAGATGTCGGCGCGCATGCCCACCCGCAGCGCCTTCCCCTCGCCCGCCCCGACGAACATGAGGGCCGACATCGGCGACCCGAGCGGCAGCATTTCCGCGATGGGCGTGCCGGGCTCCACGAACGTTCCGGGCGTGACGTAGATCTCGGCGATCGTGCCGGCAATGGGAGCGCCGACCGCCGATGTTCCCGCCGTCGGACTGGTCAGCAAGGCGATGGGCTGCCCGTCCGCGACCTGGATTCCCGTCACGATGGGCACGTTCGTAACCGTCCCTTGCGACAGGGCAGTCGCATCGACGACGCCGGACGCGGGCAGGATGATCCCGGTTCCGCTGACCGTCGTCGGAGCGGACCCAGCGATTGACCAGATCACGGCGGCGGCGACCGCGACCGCGCAAGCGGTGAGTGCGATCCACAAGCGCGCCGATGTGATGGTCAGGAGGTTGTCCAGCGTGTCGCGTGCGCTGAGCCCTTGGAGCGCCTGCTGGCGGAACATTCCGGCCGGACCCGGAGGCCTGCCCGCCGGCGTCGGGTCGGCCGCGGCCGGCGCGCCGGGCCCGGCGGCCGCGCCGGGCCTGGCGGCCGCGCCGGGCCCGGTCTGCGGGCCCGGTTCGGCCCTCGCTGGCCCGTCGGCGTTCGTCTCGCTGGATTCACTCATCGCGCCCCTCCGCACCCCGTCGTCGCCTCGCCTGCCGCCGTACTCGGCCCCGGCGTTTGCCCCGAACCGACAGCGGCCGGCTGAATCCCGCTTCCGGTCTGCCTCAGCTGGACGACCGGCCACTGCTCGCCGATCTGCTCTCCCTGCGCGTCGATCCGGAACGCGCCGTCCAGAGTGTGCAGCGAGCCCGACAGGGCCAGTGCCGCCTTCTGCAGACTCCCCGGATCCCGCCCCTGAGCCCTCGAAAGAACCTCCTGCACCACCAGCCCCGTCGTGTAGCCAGGAATCGCATCCGCCACATCGGCCGCCGCGGCGCCCGAGGTTCCCGGGTGGGCGAGGAACTGGCGCTGGAACTGCGAGGTCGTCAGGCCCGCGTCGACATGCTGGTACGCCAGCAAGGGAGGGGCCAGGTACGTGTAGGTGCCCGCGAGTTCGCACCTGGGCACGCTCGCCTCGAGCTGGGACAGCGCGGTCCCGGCATTGTCGGTGAACACCACCCGGTACGACGCGTGACGCGCCGCAAGCTGCCGCATAAAGGAGATGTCGTCCTGGGTGTAGCCGATCTCGACCACTGCGCCGGGATGCAGGGGCGAAAGGGCCGCCAGCTGCTTCGAATAGTTCGTGGTGGTGCCGATGCTGGCGCTTCCCCCCGCGCCCGCCGCGTTCGAGGTCGGGCTGCTGACCGGCAGCACCGCGACCGGCGTGATCCCTTCGCCGAGGAGAGAATTCTGAAAGCTTGCGGATTGTGACTCCGCGAAAGGACTCGTGTCATAGAGGATGGCGATCTTCGACACACCCAGCTTATGGATCGCGCCGGCCAGCTCCCCCGGGAGCACGCTGTCGCTGGGATCGCCGACCATGAGCGCGTCGCTGTCGCCGTTCCCGAAGATGCTCGTCGTGAAGAAGTTCGGATCTGTGGCCGTGGGATCGAAAAGGTAGACGTTGTTCTGCTGGGCGATGGGCACAGCGGGCGACGTGAGAAGCGAGCCGTAGTCGGACACCAGCACGTCGACGTGGCGTTGCTGCACGAGATCGAGGTACTCCTGCGCTGCGGTGGAGACGCTGCCCTGGTCGTCAAGGGCGACGACGCGCACCGGCATCCTGCGACGCCACGCGCGAACGTACATGCCGCCCGACGCGTTGACCTCGTCAGTCCAAAAGCGCAGTCCGGCTAGCTGCGCCTGCGACGGCTCGGCGAACGCGCCGACGCCTGCGTAGAGGGTACCGACCGTCAGCTCCGGGCGGCCCCCGGCCGGAGCCGAGCTATCCGGCCCGGAACCGCACGCGGCGATGCCGAGGATGACGCCGAGGATCAGGAGTGCCGCGGGCACTGCCCGTATCCACCCGATACCCAATCCGTCACCCCTGTCTGCATTGACCGTCGCGCCCACGATTGGGGCGATCGAGCATTGCCAACTGGTCACTCATTGTTATAACCTTATTACGTACGGCAATCATCGCACGCGTGTGGCGGTAGACCGGTCCGCGGGCAGCTACGTTCTGCGGGGCACCGGAGCCCGTTCAAAACGGGAAGGAATCGGGGGGATTTACATGGCCACCGTCGTTGAAATGATCACCAAGGTCCAGCAGGACGCGAGCCTGCGCCAGGCGCTCCAGGCGGCCACCGACACCGGCGGCCAGGTCGCCGCCTTCAAGGCGGCTGGCCTCGAGGTGACCGCGCAGGACATCGCGAACGCCCAGGCATCCGCGCATCAGGGCGAACTCTCCGACGCCGACCTCGAGCACGTGGCTGGCGGCGCCATCCTCGCCGAGGGTGCCGCGGCGTATCTTTTTGAGACCTGATCGCCCACCGGGCGTGCCTTCTCGAAGAGACGCTCTCGCCGAGGTCTGTGGACGGTGGCCATCCGGAATCCGGGAGCAAGCCGTTCGGCGCGTCGCTTGCTCCCTCTCCTGGCCCCGAGCGATCCGCCCATGCCGACCACCCGGCCGGCTTCATGATCGCGGGCGCTGTCCTCTATGCCCGTGCACAGCCGGAAGCAGCCGGACTCACCTGGGCACAGCGCGAATCTGGGGCGGCGATGCCGAGGATCAGGAATGCCGCGGGCACTTTCCGTATCCACCCGATGCCCAATCCGTCACCCCTGGTCTGCACGGACCGTGCGCCCACGGATGGCCGTGATCGAGCATCGCCCGGGCATCGAGCCGGTTCCCGGTTCGCTGCGCTGCCACGACGCCGGTCATGTCGCCGGCCCGCCGTAGCCGCCCGCCGCCGTAGCCGCCCGCCGCCGCCGCCGCGCCGCCCGCCGCCGCCGTAGCCGCCCGCCGCCGCCGCCGTAGCCGCCCGCCGCCGCGCGTAGCCGCCCGCCGCCGCCGTAGCCGCTCGCCGCCGTAGCCGACGATGAATGTGAACTTGCTGTACACGGGTGTACACCAAACTCGCATCCACGCGGCCAGGATGCCGGGACGGCGGGCCGACGTCCGGGACGAAGACCCCGAAACTGGGCGAAAAGGTATCACGGTGGCTGGCGGTTTGGCGCCCAACCCCCGGCTAACCGCACTGTCTACTGGTGGGCGCTCTAGCGCCCGGTTCAGCCCCGGCTCACGGCCTGCGCCTGGACCGGTCAGCTAGGGCCTTCATGATCGAATATGCGTTTGACGGCGTCAGGAGATCCTGGCCCCGGACCTGGGCATCGCGCGGGCACGCCTGCGGCAACTGGCCGACGATGCCGGCCTGCGGTGTACGGTGCCGGGCCCGGGCGGCGACCAGCCTGCATGGCCCTGGGAACGCATGGCTGGCACTGCGGCCTGACGTGGTTTGCCAACTGGTCACTCATTGTCATATTATGATTACATAAGGAAATCATCGCACGTGCGTGGCGGTAGAACCAGCCCGCGGGCAAACGTCCTGCGGGGCACCGGAGCCCGTTCAAAACGGGAAGGAATCGGGGGGATTTACATGGCCACCGTCGTTGAAATGATCACCAAGGTGCAGCAGGACGCGAGCCTGCGCGAGGCGCTGCAGGCGGCCACCGACACCGGCGGCCAGGTCGCCGCCTTCAAGGCGGCTGGCCTCGAGGTGACCGCGCAGGACATCGCGGACGCCCAGGCGTCCGCGCAGCAGGGCGAACTCTCCGACGCCGACCTCGAGCACGTGGCTGGCGGCGCCATAGTCGACGCAACAGTGTTCCTTTGTAGCTGATCGCCTACCGGGCGTGCCCTCTCGAAGCGACGCTCTCGCGGAGGTCTGTGGAACCTTGCGCGGCATCCGCCAGCTATAAGCGGGTACCCGTCGCCGGACGCTGCGTTCCGCAGACCATGCGCGGGCCAGGCAGGCGCAGCCCGCTGCGTTGCCCAGCGCCGTAGAGCAACAGAAGCGCCACGGCGCCAGGCAGCACAGTTGCGCCCCAGCCCAAGCGATACCCCCCGATATCAGTTCGGCTGATCCCGCGGCTCCAGACCCGGGCCATTTCAGGTCGGGCCCGGCAGGCGAGAGGCCGGCCCAACCGGACCGGCCTCGCGCTGCTTGCCACCTTGATTGCGGTCAGAGGCGGCAATAGGCCCGGTCAGCCGGGCGCTGTGGTCGACGTTACCAGTGACACATCTGTGACGAGGGAGTTTCTGCAGGTCTGACGGGGCCAGTGTGTCAGTTCATGCCCGTGGTGTTGATACGGGCGCGGCCGGGCGGTGGGGGAGGCGGCGGGTGCGGGCCGTGGGGGAGCGGCGGGGCGGGCCGTGGGGAGCGGCGGGTGCGGGCCGTGGGGGAGCGGCGGGTGCGGGCCGTGGGGGAGCGGCGGGTGCGGGCCGTGGGGGATGGTGGCTGCCGACGGTGGCGGAGATGGCTGACCCCGCCCGCTGGGGATGGCGGCGGCCGACGGGTGCCGAGGGATGGCTGACCCGGCCCGTTGGGGATGGTGGCGGAGATGGCTGACCCCGCCAGCATGGGAGCAATGGCGGGGCCGAGGGGGACAGCCGTCGCCGCAACCGTGATAGGCCGTACTCGGGGGGGCGAGTTCGGCACGATCCTCGCAGGCTGGGCGAATCACCGTACGATATCGGCGGCCAGCCTGCGCTGTCGCGGATTCCCGCGAATTCTCATCGTTCCCATGCGACACGCTGGCGTCTTGCCCACCGGGTGGCCCGGTGCGACAGTATCCACGTGTACTGGCGGCGGTGAGGGAGGCTGGGCGTGGGCTACCTGCTCCGGATGTCCGGCGAGATCCGCGACTGGCTGGCTGATCTTCGCGACAGCGACCCCCCGGCGGCCATGCTGGTCGGCTCGGCGCTGGTCGCCCTGATCGGCGAGGGCGCCAGCCTCGGGGCCCCGCTGGTCAACTCCCTGCGCGGGTCTGCCGGGGAGGCCGACTGGCCCCGGGCCCTGGACTACTCCTACCAGGACCGGCTGGAACGGCTGCAGATCCTGCGCCGTCGCGCGGCCGATGCGGCGACGCTGGCCCAGGACATCCGGCAGCAGGTCACCGATCTGGAGTCGCTGGAAGCAGAGCTCCAGGATCAGCGCTGGCGCGAGCTGGCCGAGGGGAGGCCGGAGGCCGCGAAGGAGGTGGTTGCGAAGCTGGGCACGGCCCAGAGCCAGCTCGCCGAGCTGCGTCGGCTGCTGCCCGGCGTGACCGAGGCCGAGCGGCAGCTCAAGGCGACCAGCCTGCGGCTGGCGGCCCGGGTCGACGCGTTCAGGACCAGGAAGGAGGTCCTGAAGGCGACGTACGAGGCGGCCCGAGCCGTGCGCGAGGTGGACGACGCCTTCACCGCCTCGGGCCCCGGCCCCGGCGACAGCCCCGGCCCCGGCGACAGCCCCGGCCCCGGCGACAGCCCCGGCCCTGGCGACAGCCCCGGCCCTGGCGACAGCCCCGGCCCTGGCGACAGCCCCGGCCCTGGCGACAGCCCCGGCCCTGGCGACAGCCCCGGCCCCGGCCTAAGCCCCGACCCAGGCCCCGGCCCCGGCCCCGGCGACAGCCCTGGCCCTGGCCCAAGCCCCGACCCAGGCCCCGGCCGGGGCGCCAGCGCCCCCGGCGGCGGCCAGCACGACGGCCGTGACGTCCCGGCCGGCGAGGCGGCGGACGAGCTCCGCGAGATCACCGCCGAGATCGAACGCGAACTGGCCCGCGAGGTCTCGGCCGAAGACCTGATGGAGTTGCGGCCCGGCGCGCCTGGCGCCCCGGACGACGATGACATCCGCATCCTTTTCGCCGTCGAGCCCGCCGGGACCGCGCTGCTCATCGCCGTGCTGGAGGGCCGCGAGGCCGTGGAAGACCAGCGTGACGAGGCGGTCGTGCTCTCGGCGGACCTGCTGCGGGGCGCCCGGGCGGGCCAGGCTCCGGAGGCGGCGGCCTACGGCTTCGACGACGTGCCGTCCTTTCTCGACGAGTTCTTCCCGGGCAGCGCGGACGAGGTCGAGGTCGGCGCGGCGGCGCTGGCCGCCAGGAACCGCGCCCGCACGCTGGCCGAGCAGCGCATTCAGCGCGGGCTCACCCAGGCCCAGGTGGCCCAGCGGATGGGCGTGCGGCAGGAGCGGGTCTCGGCCATCGAGCGCGCCGAGCCCGGCGCCACCGAGGTCCGCACCCTGGCCGGCTACGTCGAGGCGCTGGGCGGCCGGCTGGAGATCATCGCGGACTTCGGCGAGGAACGCGTCGTGCTCCGCTGACCCCGGTAAGGGTCAGGAACGCTCGGTCCGCGGCTCGCAGATGACCAGCGGTATCTCGCGGTGGGCGCGGCGCTGGTACCCGGCGTAGCCCTGGTAGGCGGCGACCACGCGCGGCCACAGTTCGGCCCTCTCGTCCGGCGCCGCCGGGCGGGCCCGGACGGGCCGGCGCCGCCCGGCCATGATCAGCTCGGCGTCGGGATGGGCGATCAGGTTGCGGTACCAGTCAGGGTCACGGTCGTCTCCGCCCTTGGAGGCCACCAGCACGATCCGGTCACCGTCGATCACCGGCGCCGTGAGCATGGTCGAGCGCGGCAGGCCCGACTTGCGGCCCACGGTGTGCAACTCGACGACGGGCATCCCGAAGGCCGAGCCGAGCACCCGGCCGCCGGTCAGGTGCAGGATCGTCCGGTGGGCCTGGGTCATCGCCTTGAAGGCCAGGTCGGTCACGTACCGCTGCACGCTGTGTTCTCCCGCTCGCTCCCGCGGCGCGTTAGCGCTTATGGCGCGACCTTAGACCCCGGCGGGCGGCAGGCCAACCCGCACCGCGACCACGTCGCTGACATGAGGTGTCAGGAATAGCCGGGTAGTGTCCGCCAGATGACCCCCGCACAGAACCCGGCCGCCCGGCCGGCGCTGTCCTGCTACACCCGGCCGGCGGCCATGACCTCGGCGGGCCGGTTCGCGCCGCTGCTCGCCGCGCTGCCGGGCGACGTCGCCGGCCTCGCCGCGGTCGCGCAGGGACTGCTGGTGCACGAGCACATGGCGCCGGCCTACGGTGTGACCCTGTCCGACGAGGAGCGCGCCAGCGTGCACATCCGCCCCGTCGAACAGATGCTGGAACGGATAACGGCCCGGGACTCCCGCCCGCTCACCGACCCCCGGCCCGTGGCGGAACGGCTGGCCGTGAACTGCCGGCACTTCACGGTCCTGATGGTCGCCATGCTCCGGGCCCAGGGCCGGCCCGCCCGGGCGCGCTGCGGGTTCGGCGGGTACTTCACCAGCGGGTTCTTCGAGGACCACTGGGTCTGCGAGTACTGGCACTCCGACCAGCGGCGCTGGATCCTGGTCGACGCCCAGATCGACGACCGGCAGCGCGGCTGGTTCCCGATCGATTTCGACGGCCATCTGAGGTCAGCCCGGGCCGGCCAGCTCATGACCGCGGGCGGCGGCGCACAGCCTCGACTCCCGGCACCTGGGCCTGATCGACGCCCCGGCGTGATAGGTGTGGTCAGGACGCCGCGGGAGGCCCGCAGCCTCGAGTAGCCCAGGGGGCAGCCGGTGAGCGACCTGTGCTTCCAGGACGCCATCAGCCTCGCCGGAATGCTGCGCCGCCGGGAGGTGTCGGCGCGCGAGGTCGTATCCGCGCACATCGACCGGATCGAGGCCTTCGATCCGGCCATCAACGCGATCGTCACCCGGACCTTCGACGCGGCCCGGGCCAGGGCCGCGGCCGCCGACGAGGCGATGGCCCGGGGCCAGGCCCTCGGCCTGCTGCACGGCCTGCCGGTCGCGCACAAGGATCTCGCCGAGACCGCGGGGGTCCGCACCACCTACGGCTCGCCGCTGTTCGCCGGGCACGTGCCGGAACGCGACGCGCTCGTGGTCGCCCGGATGGCGCAGGCCGGCGCGATCAGCGTGGGCAAGACCAACACCCCCGAGTTCGGCGCGGGCTCGCACACGGTGAACCCGGTGTTCGGGGCGACCCGCAATCCCTACCACCTCGGCCGCAGCGCCGGCGGCAGCAGCGGCGGCGCCGCCGCGGCGCTGGCCGCGCGGCTGATCTGCCTGGCGGACGGCAGCGACCTGGGCGGGTCGCTGCGCAACCCGGCCAGCTTCTGCAACGTCGTCGGAATGCGGCCCAGCCCCGGCCGGGTGCCCCGCTGGCCGCTCGGCGACGTCGACGACCAGCTCGGCGTGTCCGGGCCCATGGCCCGTACGGTGGCCGACACCGCGCTGCTGCTGGCCGTCCTGGCCGGCCCCGACCCGCGGGTCCCGCTGGCGCTGGACCAGCCGCCGCCCGCGGTCACCGACCCGGCGCAGGTCGCCGCGCTGCTCACCCGGGATCTGCGGGAGGTCAGGATCGCCTGGAGCCCGGACCTCGGCCTGCCGGTCGAGCCCGAGGTGCTCGAGGTGCTGGCCCCGGCCCGGCAGGTGCTGGCCGGCCTGGGCGGAGGGGCGGGCCGGGTCACCGACGCGGCCCCCGACCTGTCCGGGGCGGACGAGGCGTTCCGCACCTTCCGCGCGTTCCGGTTCGCCACGTTCCACGGCGACCTGCTGCGCGAGCATCCCGACCTGGTCGGCGCCAACGTGGCCTGGAACATCCGGCGCGGCTTCGAGCTCACCGTGGCCGACCTCAGCCGGGCCGTCCTGCTGCGGGCCGAGCTGGCCGAGCGGATCAGCGGGTTCTTCGCCGAGGTCGACGTGCTGGCCTGCCCGGTCAGCGCGGTGGCGCCGTTCGACGTGACCCTGGACTGGGTGCATGAGATCAACGGCCGGCCGCAGCGCACCTACCTGGACTGGATGGCGTCGGCGTACCTGATCTCCGTGACCGGGCTGCCGGCCGTCAGCGTGCCCGCGGGCTTCACCGCCGACGGCCGGCCGGTGGGCCTGCAACTGGTCGGCAGGCGCCGGGGCGACTGGGACCTGCTCGCCGTGGCGCACGCGTTCGAGGCCGCCACCGGCTACGCGGCCCGCACCCCGGCCTCGGCGCCGCCTCTCCGGCACCACGCGGACCCCCCTGGGCCATGACGCCCCCGGGCGGTCGGCTAGCGTCGGCCAGGCAGGCCCGGGCCATCGCGTTCAGGCCCGAAAGCTGGAGAGGGGTCGCGGATGAGCGTGGCTGAGGACGTCTTCGGGCGGCTCGCCGACGGCGGGCTGGTGATCATCGACGGCGGCACCGGCAGCCAGTTGCAGGCCGAGGGCGTGCGCATGGACGACGTGGCGTGGAGCGCCCGCGCGAACCTGGAACAGCCCGACGCGGTGCAGCGCGTCCACGAGGAGTACATCCGGGCCGGCGCCGAGGTGATCATCGCGAACACGTACGCGGCCAGCCGCGCGGCCCTGGAGCCCGCCGGCCTCGGCCGCCACGTCGCGGAGGCCAACCGCAGCGCGGTCCGCGCCGCCCTGCGGGCCCGCGCGGCCGCGG
Source organism: uncultured Actinomycetota bacterium (assembly GCA_963842355.1). Taxonomy (GTDB): domain Bacteria; phylum Actinomycetota; class Actinomycetes; order Streptosporangiales; family Streptosporangiaceae; genus JASHPR01. The sequence goes on from CAWJGC010000004.1 coordinate 814,378, forward strand.
CCGCCGGCCCGGTGGCGGTGGCCGGCTCGATGTCGTCGTTCTGCCCGAACGACATGACGCCCGGGTCCCTGGGCCGGCCGCACGCGGGCCCGGCCGACGAGGATCCGCGGTTTCCCCGCCTGGCCGACTTCCGGGAGCAGGCGGGACTGCTGGCGGAGGAGGGCGTCGACCTCATCGCCCTGGAGATGATCAACGCCCGGGGTTACGGGCGCGCCGCCGTGCAGGCCGCCGCGGAGACCGGGCTGCCGGTCTGGCTCGGCGTCAGCCCGTTCCGCCGCGACGACGGCACGCTGATCGCCCTGCCCGAACAAGGAGACGGCGACCGTCTCGAGGACCTGCTGACCGCGCTGGCGGACCCGGCGCTGGCCGCGGTCACCGTGATGCACGCCAAGCCCGAGGTGACCCTGGACGCGATCGACATCATCCGCCGCTGCTTCGCCGGCCCCGTCGGGGTCTACGCCGAGACCGGTGACTGGGTGCCGCCGAACTGGGTCTTCGACGGCCTGGACCCCGACGAGTACCTGCGCCACGCGATCACCTGGGCCGATCACGGCGCGCAGCTCATCGGCGGATGCTGCGGCGTCGGGCCCGGGCACATCCGGGCGCTCGCCGGCGGCCTGCCGCGCCGCGGGTGAGCCGGGACTCGCTACCCGGGGGCGTGGCAGACGGCCTCGACGTTGTTGCCGTCGGGGTCACGCACGAAGGCGCCGTAGTAGTTGGGGTGGTACTCGGGCCACAGGCGGGGTTCGTACAGCACGTCGGCGCCGGCCGCGACCGCGGCGTCGAAGAACGCCCGCACCGCGGCCCGGTCCGGTGCGGTGAACGCCAGGTGCGACTCGCGGAAGCCCTCGCCGGTGCTCTGCGGGCCGATCCAGAACTGCGGCATGGGCGGGACCCCGTAGCCGATGACTTCTCCGAAGTCCATGACGCGGCTTCCGCCCACCGTGGCGAGGACCGCGTCGTAGAACCCGGCGCTGCCGGCCACGTCGGCACACTGGATGGAGATGTGATCGAGCATGAGCCCATCTTGCCCGCCGGCGGCGCCCCGCGCGCCGTGACCCGCGGATTGACGGATCACGCCGGTTCCCGGACACTTCTGGCTAACCGCGACCGCGGCGGCCCCGAGCGCCGCTTCCTTCCCGCGGCTCCCACGATCTGCGCACGGGGGACCCCATGTCCGAGGACGCGGCCTCTTCCGGCCCTCCACAGCCCTCCCGGCCCTCCCAGCCCTCCCGGCCCTCCCGGCCCGGATGTGGTGCTCGGCTTCGACGCGGCGTGGGGGTTCGCGGCGGCCGACCAGACCAGCCCGGCGCTGGCGGCCGCGGCCGGAGCGCTGATCGACACCGCGCTGCTGCGCGATGAGCCCGTCACCGAACTGCGCATCCACGGCGTGTCCGGGTCGGATGCCCCGACGATGCTCGAGCATCCGGGGGCGCTGCAGGTCGCCGGGGACACGGTGACCGGCTTCTCCCGGCGGTGGAGCCCGGACGGCGGGGGCGCGCCCGGCGTCGGCTGGAAGCTGGAGGCCTACTCGTGGGGCGGGCTGACCGAGAAGCCGCTGGCCTCGGCGTCCTGGCTGCTGCTGGCCCCGTTCATGATGTACAACGTCGCGTACTTCATGCTGCCGCCCGAGGCGGGGGGCGCGGACCGCGCGGCGGGAGACGCCGGCCGCGCCGCGGGAGACCCCGACCGCGCGGCGGGGGAGGCCGGGCCCGGCCCGGCCACGGCGGACGGCCCGGCCACGGCGGACGGGCCGGCCACGGCGGACGGGCCGGCCACGGCGGACGGGCCGGCCGCGCACCTGCGCCAGGGCCGGGATCACGCGGTCGCGGGCAGGCTGCTGCGGCTGCTGGGGCTGGCGGCGACGGTTCAGTTCGTGAGCGCGGCCGCGACGGTGCTGCTGAGCACGGTCGCCTGGCAGGCGGCCGGCCGGGCGGGCATGCTGCCGGGGTGGATGGGGTGGTACGGAGACTGGACCGCCGGGTGGCGCATGGCCGCGGCCCTCGCCGCGGTCGCGGCCGTGGTCGCGGCGCTGTGGTGGATCAGCGTCACGACCGCCAGCAAGTACGAGGCGCGGACCAGCAACCCGCCGTCGGCGCCCGACGCGTGGTGGCCGCTGACTCAGCCGGGCTTCTGGCGGGGCGAGGCCCTGGTCGGCCGGCAGCGGAGGCTGCACGCCGCGGCGGCCTGCGCGGCGGCGGCGCTGATCGCGGCCCTGCCCGCCGGCCGCCCGGCGGCCGCGCGCTGGGTCGCGGTGATCCTCGCCGCGGCGGTGCTGGCCGCCGCGGCCGTCTCGGTCGTGCTGCCGCTGGCCAGCCGGCACGAGATCACGCTGGCTCACGGGGGCCGGCCGCCGGACGGCGGGGCGGACCGGTGGTGCTGGGGGGTCCTGGGAGCAGCGGTCGCCGCGCTGCTCACCGCGGCCGTGGTGAGCGGGTGGACCGACCAGCGGCACGGCTCCCAGACCGGGGCACTGCCGGGCCTGACCGGTTTCCTCGCGGTGCTGCTGGCCGGGCAGGCGGCGCTGCTCCTCGCGCTGACGGTCGCGGTCGTCGCGCTCGCCCGGCGGGCTCCCGCGCCCCTCGGCCAGGAACAGCCGCCGTACCTGCGCGGCGGGCTCGCCGCGCTCATCGCGTGGCTGGGCTTCTCGCTCGGCGGGATGCTGACCGCGGTGATCAGCTTCGGCGTGACCCGGCTGCTCGGCACGCCGGTGCCCAGCGGGTTCCGGTTCGCGATCGCGCCGTCGGACGCGCTCGCGGTCCCCTGGCCGATCTACGCCTTCGGCGCCGCGCCGGCCTGCTGGCCGGAGTCGCGGCCGCGGCGATCCTGCTCTTCACCCGCTACCGGCGCCGCGCCGCCGCGTTCGGGGCGCGGCCGGGAGGCGCCCGGTCGGAGGTGGCCGCCGCCTACGCCCAGGCGACGGCGGGCCCGGCCGGCTGCGACGGTGACACCAACGCCTACGACAGCAACCGCGGCGCGATCGCCCGGGCCTGGTCGCTGGCCTTGATCACCGACGGCGCGCCGGCCGCGGTGGCCCTGGCGGTCGGCGGCAGCATGGTCGTGGCCCTCGCGGCCGTGCTGGCCGCGGCGGTCGCGGCGGGCCCGGCCGGCCACCCCGCGCTGCTGGCCGGCTGGTGGCACGGCCTGGCCACACTGGTCGCGGTGGCCGGGGTCCTGGTGGCCGGGTGGCTGGTCACGCTGCTGCGCCTGGCGTACTCGGACCCGGCCCGGCGCAAGACCATCGGCGCCCTGTGGGACGTGGCCACGTTCTGGCCGCGGGCGGTGCACCCGCTCGCGCCGCCCTGCTACGGCGAGCGGGCCGTGCCCGAGGTCGTCGACCGGATCCGGCTGCTCACCGGCCACGCCGGGAACGACCCGGACGACGTGGCCCGGCTGCACCTGGAGGCCGGGCGGCCGGACCTGCCGCGCACCCGCGGGCTCACCGTCCGCCCGGCCCGGTCCTGCTCACCGGCTACAGCCAGGGCTCGGTCATCGCGCCCGCGGTCATCGCCCAGCTACCCGCCGACGTCCGCGGCGAGGTCGCGCTGCTGACCCTGGCCTGCCCCGCGCAGCGTCTCTACGGGCGAGCGTTCCCGGCCTACTTCGGCCGCCGCCAACTTACCGTTCTGGCTGGTCTGCTGGACGCGAACCCCGGGCCACGGCCACGGAGGGAAGATGGTCACCGGCCGGGCGATGGAAGAACCTGCGCCGCAGGACCGACTACATCGGGTCATGGGTCTTCGCGGAGCCCGAGTGCCGCCTCGACGACGGCGACCTGCGCGATCACGTCGACCAGCCCGCGTGGGATCCCGTCGTCCTGGTCCCGGACGCGAATCCGACCCCGCCGCCGGTCCATCGTCACTCGCAGTGGTGGCAGGACCCGCGCACCGGCGAACTCGGGGCCTGCCTCGTCGGCCTGCTCCGGAGGCGGCCCGCCGCCGGGCCGGCCGCCACGTCCGGTCCGGGGCCAGATAGCGCATCACCCCGTGACTCGGCAGGTCACGGGCCTGGACGCTCGGTGTGACCTGGTCGGGTAGCCTCGCCGCTCGCGGGCGGCGCGATCTCGTCCGGCGTGCGCGGGGTGGTGCCCGGCGCGCTGGCCCCGTGCCTGCGGTCGCTGAACGAGACCTCGACGCGCTGCTCCTCGCGCCGCTGGTTCTGCAGCGCCTGCAGCGCCAGGCTGGCCCGGTCCGCCTCGGTCAGCGGCGGCTGCATGATCGACCGCGGCCACAGCCGCCGGGCCAGGACCACGTTGACCTCGGCGGCGTACACGGTCATCTGCACGGCCAGGTTGATCCACGCCACCAGGCCCAGCACCACCGCGAAGATGCCGTAGGCCGAGTTGCTGTGCAGGAAGTGATGGACCAGGTACGTCCCGAGGACCTGCAGCAAGGTCCAGGCCACGCCGCCGATGACCGCGCCGGGCAGCAGATTGCGGGTCGGCACGCCTTTGGGGGTCAGCACCCGGAACGCGGCGAAGTACATGCCGGTGTTGACGGCCACGGCGGCCACCTCCGCGACCGCGACCAGGATCGCGGCGTTGCGGCCGTAGGTGTTGAGGCCGGCCAGGAGCGTCGTCGCCACCACCCCGAGGCCGAGCAGGGCGAGGAACGCCACGGCGCGCCCGAGTCGCTGCAGGTAACCGGGCCGGGCGGGGCCGGGCAGGTTCCACACCTGCTCCATCGTGAACAGGCCGGCCTGGGCCAGCCCCGTCGCGCCCCAGACCAGGCCGGCCAGGCCGACGGCCAGCCCTATCACGCTGGAGCGCTGCAGCTCGTGCACGTTACCGGTGAGTTGCTGGCCGACCACCGGGACCTGGCCGGCCACGGCGTTGACGACATCGTGGCGGATCGCCGGGTCGGCCGCGACGACGAGGCCCAGCACCGTCACCAGGACCAGCAGCAGCGGGAACAGCGAGATGAAGCTGGAGAAGGCCAGGTTGGCCACCAGCACGCCGCCGTTGTCGTCCCCGTACTTCTTCAGCACCGCGTAGACGAACGCCATCGGCGTGTGCCGCTGTTGCACGGCGTCGACCCGCCGGACCGCCCGCTCGATCGGATTCATCGCGCCCACCCCGCGATCAGTGCTCTCGCCTGGCCTTCCGCTGCCCGGCGGCGGGCGGTCCAAACCCGCTGGCGGCTAAACCCGCTGCCGGCTGAACCCGCTGCCGGCTACCGGGCGAGCGATCCCATCGGGTCCCAGGCCGGCAGCACGATCGGCTCGGTGTCCAGCGCCCGGCGCAGGGCCTCGGGGAGCGCGCCGCGCCGCGCCGCGATCTCGAAGACGTACTCGTCGAACCAGGAGTCGTTCATGGTGTAGAAGCCGTCCTGGCCCTTGTCCGTGCCCCAGCTGTTCTCCACCCGCCACTTGCGGGTGACGCCGTCGACCAGGTCCACCCCGGTGAACAGCATGGCGTGAGTCATCTGGGTCTCGTGGAAGGTGAGGCGGTCGGCCTTGCCGAGGGTGAAGGCCGTGTCGTAGACCGAGGACAGGTCGTAGAGGTCGGCGTCCCACACGCCGTACTCGTTGCTCATCATCTTGCCGACGTCGCAGCCGAACCACACCGGCTCGCCCCCCTGCAGGGCCTGCGCGGCGATGTCCTTGATCAGCGACACGTCGACGTTGAGGTAGGTGACCGGCGGCGCGCCGAGCACGTTGCCCAGGTACCGGACCGTGAAGGTCCGGCCGGCCGGGCTGGACGGGCGCGGGTCGTGGACCAGGCACACGTAGTCGGCCAGGGGCAGGTCGACGTACCTCGCCGCGAACTCCTGCGGGGTGATCTCCCCGTCGCGGTGGAACTCCCGGTCCTTGTCCTGCCACTGCCAGTAGAAGCGGTCCGGCGGGGTCCCGAGGTGGATGCACAGCACCCGGTAGACGACCCGCAGCACGTTCGCCTTCTCGGCCCGCGCCGCGTCCAGGCCCTGCGCGGCCACCTCGCGCACCGACTTGGCTCCCTGCCGCAGCAGGCTGCGCAGCACCGAGTTCATCCGGCCCGTGTCGGAGGAACTGTGGGTCTCGGGCATGAACGCCTTGGGCACCAGGCCGTGCTTGCTGACGATGGCCACGAACATGTTCCACTGACCGCCGTCGTCGGCCACCGAATCGAGGAGGTAGGCGACGGTCCGGTCGTCGAGGTCACAGCCGGCCGTCTCGATGACGGCCTCGAGGAAGTAGTTGGCCCGCTCGATCTTGTCCCAGAACATCGCGTAGTTCTGGGAGAACTCGAAGTCCTTGAGGCCCATCTTCTTCATCGCGCCGACGCGCAGCAGATTGAGCCCGGCGAACAGCCAGCACCGGCCGCTGCGCTGCTGATTGGTGACCTTCCAGTCGTCCAGGAACGTGGAGAGGGAATGGTCGGTGTTGTTGATGATCTCCCGGTTGATGGCCACGTCGTCGACCGCGACCCTGGTCACCGCGTTCTGGGCCAGCCGGTAGGCCGGGCTGGCGGCAAAATCCTTGCGCAGCGATTCCAGGTCCGCGGCGTCCAACGTTCGGCCCGTGCTCGGCATCTCGCCTCCTCATCCGCGTGCGGCCCCCTCCGGGCCAACTTACCAGCGGCCCGCCGGCACCCTTGATGACCGCTTTGAACGGTATCCACCCCGCCGGGTCACACCCCGCGAGCGACTCGCCCCGTCCGCCCGGTGCCCGGCCGCCGCGTATCTTTGGCCCCATGAGCGAGCCGGCGGGACACCGCGCCCCGGGCTGGGACGGGTCGTATGCGGCGGGCGCGCCGCCGCCGTGGGACATCGGCCGGCCGCAGGCGCCGTTCGTCCGCCTGGCGGACAGCGGCCGGCTGGACGGGCGGGTCCTGGACGCGGGCTGCGGCACGGGGGAGCACACGCTGCTGGCCGCCGCGCACGGCGCGGACGCCGTCGGGGTGGACATCGCACCGCTCGCGATCGAGCGGGCGCGCGCCAAGGCCGCCGAGCGAGGCCTGACGGCCCGGTTCGAGGTCGGCGACGCGCTGAACCTCGGGCGGCTCGGCCTGGCCTTCGACACGGTCATCGACAGCGGGCTGTTCCACGTGTTCGACGACGACGGCCGCGGCCGGTACGTCGCCAGCCTGGCGTCGGTCCTGCCGGCGGGCGGCACCTGCTACCTGATGTGCTTCAGTGACCGCCAGCCCGGCGACTCCGGGCCGCGCCGGGTCCGCCAGGACGAGCTGCGCGCCGCGTTCAGCGACGGCTGGACCGTCGCGAGCATCACGGCGGACACCTTCAAGGTCAATCCGAGCTTCGGCGCCACCACGGTGCAGGCCTGGCTGGCCACCATCCGCCGCCGGTGATCCCGCCGTGGTAGCGCTCTGGCCGGGCGGCGCGGCCTGGATCGACGGGGAGTACCGCCCGGTCGAGGAGGCGAAGATCTCCGTGCTCGACCTGGGCGTCACCCGCTCGGACAGCACCTACGACGTCGTGCACGTCTGGCGGGGGCGGTTCTACCGGCTGGGCGATCACCTCGACCGGTTCGCCGCCAGCCTCGCGATCCGGAACGCTCCAGGGCATCACCCGGCGCTCGGTCATCGAACTCGCCGCCGAGGCCGGCGAGCCCGTGCGGGAGGGGCGGCTGACCGCCGAGGACCTGTGCCGGGCCGCCGAGGTCCTGGTCACCTCCACGGCCGGCGGGATCATGCCGGTGACCACGGTCAACGGCCAGCCGGTCGGCACCGGCGCGCCCGGCCCCCGCACCGCCCGCCTGCGCGACCGCTACTGGGCCCGCCACGAGGACCCCCGCCACTCCACCCCCGTCCTCTATTGACCGGCGTCTGTCACCGCCCGGACCGCCACCCGGCCGCGGAGGCGTGCCGGTGAAGCCACCCCTGCGATCTGCTTGGGTGACTGGCGCGGGGGGCAGTCCCCGGTTGGGGGTCCGGGTTCAGGTGTGGTCGTTTTTGTTCCACAGCTGGTGAGTAAGGCCGCTGGGCGAGGTGACCGACTCGACGGTGAAGCGGTCTTCGAGGCCGCTTGATCCCTCCCAGAGGGATACGCCGCGCCCGAGGGTAATCGGCACGATCACCAGGTGCATGAAGTCGAGCAGGTCGGCCTGGAGGAACTGACGCACCGTCGAGGGTCCTCCCCCGATGCGGACGTCACGACCACCAGCAGCCTGCTGGGCTAGGCGGAGCACCTCCTCCGGTGGCCCGTCCACGAACCGGAAGCTGGTCCCGTTGGGAAAGTCAATCGTGGGATGCGGGTGGTGGCTCATGACGAACACCGGTGTCTGGAATGGCGGCTCGTCGCCCCACCAGCCCCGCCACCCGTCGTCGGGCCAATCACCAACCTGGGGACCGAACTTGCGACGCCCCATGATCTCGGCGCCGATGCCCTGGCTCCACATGCTGGTCAGAGCGCGGTCCAGCGTGACGGGGGCATCCGCCTTATCGACGCCATGGATTACCCGGCCATCGAACCACGTGAACAGCCGCTCGGCGCCGCCGATCGGGGCGTCGAACGTCACATGGTCGCCGGCGGCGTAGCCGTCGAGGGAGACGTTCATGTTGTGGACCCGGGTGCGGGGCATCACGACTCCTTCTGCGATCGGGTGCAGCGTTCACAACATAGACCGGCGGGATGGCCGGGACTTATCGCTGAACGCTGACGTCGTGGCACGTGGTCACGTTCAGTGACTAACGCTAGTCGCTGGATGCCCGGGCTATCGGTGCCTGCCGCGCGGGCGGGCTGGGGGCATCCGGGGGGTGACTTGGCCCCCCGTAGCCAGGACAATGGCAGCAGAGCGGGCGCACCGGGCCGGCACGCACCGGAAATGCCGGCCGTGCCGGGCCGGGCTGATCGGGCCGCGGGGGAGCCGGGGAGCGTTCCGGACGTGCTGCCAGAAGCCGGATCGCCCGCCGATTGGGGAGCATGATGGTTGAGCGCAGGACCGGGCGGCCGGACGCGATGGGCGCCCGCGAGATGCTCGCCGCCCTGCTCGACCGCGAGTCGTTCAGTTCCTGGGACACCCCGCCTGCTGAGGCCAGGCAGGATCGGGCGTATGCGGCCGAGCTGGCTGCCGCCCGGGACAAGACCGGGCTGGATGAGTCGGTGATCACCGGCTCGGGCCGGATCGGGGGGCGCCCGGTGGCGGTGGCGACATCGGAGTTCGGCTTCCTGGGTGGCTCTATCGGGGTGGCGGCGGGCCAGCGGCTGGTGGCGGCCATCGACCGGGCGGCCGCGCAGCGGCTCCCGATGATCGCGTTGCCGGCCTCGGGCGGGACCCGTATGCAGGAAGGCACGACCGCCTTCTTGCAGATGGCCAGGATCACCGCGGCGATCGGCGCGTACCGGGCAGCCCGGCTGCCCTACCTGGCCTACCTGCGGCATCCGACCACGGGCGGGGTGTTCGCCTCCTGGGGGTCGCTCGGGCACGTCACCGCGGCCGAGCCGGGCGCGCTCATCGGTTTCCTCGGCCCGCGCGTGCTCAGCACCCTGCACGGCGCCCCGCTGCCCGAAGGCGTGCAGACCGCCGAGAACCTGCACGCCTGCGGTCTGGTCGACGCGGTGGTCGGGCCGGGTGAGCTGGCCGGGTTCGTCGACAGCGTGCTGTCCGTCACCGCCGCGCGGCGGCGCAGCGCGCCCCGGCCGCCCGCCGGGGAGGTCCAGCCGTCCTCCGCCTGGGAGTCGGTGCTGCGCACCCGCAGCGCGGGCCGGCCCGGCCTGCAGCAGCTGCTCGCGGCCTCCGGGGCCGAGGTGGTGACGCTTCAGGAGAACACGATCGTGCTGGCCCTGGCCCGGTTCCGCGGCAACCCGTGCGTGCTGGTGGGGCAGGACCGGCTGGCCCCCGTTCCCGGGCCGGCCGCGATGCGGCTGGCCCGGCGCGGCATGCGGCTGGCCGCGGAGCTGCGGCTGCCGCTGGTGACCGTCATCGACACCACCGGCGCCGAGCTGTCGCAGCAGGCCGAGGAGGGCGGGCTGGCCGCCGAACTGGCCGCGACCCTGGCCGAGCTGGTCAACCTGGACGTGCCCACGGTGTCGCTGCTGCTCGGCCAGGGCGCGGGCGGCGCGGCGCTCGCCCTGTTCCCCGCCGACCGGGTCCTCGCGCTCCAGCACAGCTGGCTGGCGGCCCTGCCGCCGGAAGGCGCCAGCGCCATCCTCTACCGCGACCCCGGGCACGCGGCCGAGCTGGCCGCCCGGCAGCGAATCTGCGCCCCGGACCTGGCCGCGGACGGCCTGGTCGACACCGTGATCCCCGAGGATCCGCAGCAGCCCGGGCGGGCCTGGGAGCGAGCCGCTGCGGAACTGGCCTGGGAACTCGGCCAGGCCGACGCCGACGCCGACGGCGACAGGGCGGCACGGCTGGCCGGCCGGCTGGCCCGCCACGGCCGGGCCGGCGCCGCCCGCGGCTAACTACAAAACGGAGAAATCATAGTCCGCGGGCATGTGTCAAGCGGTCCGTTTCCGCGCATTCTGACTCCATGACCGTCAGCATATGCTGACAACCACTCGGTGGACGAGGGAGGCGAGGGCGAGCTTGCGGCCCTCGCTGATCACGAGTCGGCACGCTGGCCTGGCCGGACGGTCAGGAAATTAATCCAACCTGGCTCTGCTCTCTTCGGGAGTGTTCTTTCGGGATGGGCGATGGGTACGCATTACCGCTGGCCCGCGTGTTGCGGGTTGCTCGGTCGGCTGGGTGGTGCAGGGCGACGCCGGCGATGACGAGCATGATGCCGGCGATCTCGATCGCGCTGGGAATCTGGGTGAGGACGATGACGCCGATGATCGTCGCGCAGGCTGGTCGGAGGGCGGCCATGGCGGCGTAAGTGGCGCGCGGCAGGCGGGCCAGGGCGAGCTGGTCGAGGCCGTAGGGGATCACCGAGCAGGAGAGTCCTACGCCGACGCCGACGAGCAGCGCGGTCGGGTCGGTGAACGCGCGCACGGCTTGCCATGCGCCGATCGGGGTGACGGCCGCGGCGGCGATCAGCGTCGCGAAGGCGAGGCCGTCGACGCCGTTGAGCTGCGGTCGCTTGGCGACCTTGTCGGCGAGCACGATGTCAGAGCGAGAACAGCGCCGCGTTCGCGAACGCGAACGTGAACCCGACCAGGGCGCCCGTGGCCTGTCGGAACCTCCGCCGCGGCGAAGACCACGTCACACCTGACCTGATGGAGCTGCGCAGCAATGCGGCATGGTCATTGCCCAGGTCTGGCGTGACCACCATGGGCGGCAGGCAAATCTGGCCCGGCTGCTGCGCGCGGTCGACGTGCGCGCGGTCACCCGGCAAGACGGGCGAAACGCCGGCGTCCTGCAAGCCGGCGCGGGCACGGCCGACCCCATCGACGCGACGGTCGTGCACCTGGCCGCACCCGGCGACCGCATCCTCACCAGTGACCCCGGCGACCTATCCCGCCTGGCGGAAGCAGCCGGGAACCGGCCCCTTATCGTCGCCTGCTAGCACTCGCACGAACCACCGGCGGCATGACCGGAAGTGCCGGGCTCACCGCCATTCCCGCCCGCATCGGGGCCCGCCGTCCTGCGGCCGAGGTCCTGCAGGCGGAATAATGAGACGTCATGCGCAGCGGCCTGATCACCCACCCGGAGAAGGTGCTCTTCCCCGAGCGGGGTGAGACCAAGGGCGACCTCGCCGAGCACTACCTGCGGGTCGCGGAGCCGCTGATGCGGACGATGGGCGGGCGCCCCGTGCTGCTGCAGCGCTTCCCCGAGGGCGCGGCCGGGCCGTCGTTCTTCCAGAAACGGGTGCCCAAGAACATCCCGGACTGGCTGCAGACCACCACCGTGTCGACGCCCAACGGCACCACGTCGCAGGCGCTGGTCGCCGCGGACCCCGATCACGTGCTGTGGGCGGTGAACCTGGGCTGCCTGGGCTTCCACGTCTGGCCCTACCTGGCCGCCGACCCCGGCCACGCCGACGAGCTGCGGATCGACCTCGACCCGACCCCCGGGGTGGACTTCACCATGATCCGCCAGGCCGCCCGGGAGCTGCAGCGGCCTGCTCGACGAGGCCGGCATCGCCGGCTACCCCAAGACGACCGGCAACCGGGGCCTGCACGTGTACGTCCGGCTGCAGCCGCGCTGGGACTCCTACCAGGTCCGCGCCGCCGCCGTGGCCGTCGCGCGCGAACTCGAGCGCCGCAGGCCCGACCTCATCACCGCCGCGTGGTGGAAGGAGGAGCGCGGGCGGCGGGTGTTCGTCGACTTTAACCAGAACGCGCCGCACAAGACGGTGTTCGGCGCCTGGTCGGTCCGGGCGCGCCCGGGGGCGCAGGTCTCGACCCCCCTCGCCTGGGCCGAGATCGACGACATCCACCCGGACCAGTTCACGATCGCGTCGCTGGGGGCCAGGCTCGAGGCCGCCGGCGACCCGTGGCAGGGCATGAACGACGACCCGCAGTCGCTGGAGCCGCTGCTGGCGATGAACGCCCGGGACCGGGCGAGCGGGCTGCTCGACGCGCCGTGGCCGCCGGTCTACCCCAAGCAGCCGGACGAGCCGCCCCGCGTCGCGCCCAGCCGCGCCAGAAAGGAAGGGTGACGTGGCTCAGCCGGTCAGCCAGAAGATCGCCACGGAACTCGGCGTGCGCGAGGGGCAGGTGACCGCGGCGGTCGAACTGCTCGACGGCGGGGCCACCGTTCCGTTCATCGCCCGTTACCGCAAGGAGGCGACCGGCGCGCTCGACGACGCGCAGCTCCGGAAGCTGGAGGAACGGCTGCGGTACGTGCGTGAGCTGGAGGAACGGCGCGCCGTGATCCTGGAGTCGGTCCGCGCCCAGGGCAAGCTGGACGAGGCGCTCGAAGCGCAGATCACGGCGGCCGACTCCAAGGCGCGGCTGGAGGACATCTACCTGCCGTTCAAGCCGAAACGCCGGACCAGGGCCCAGATCGCCCGGGAGGCCGGCCTCGGGCCGCTGGCCGATGACCTGCTGGCCGACCCCGGACGCGACCCGGAACGGGCGGCCGCGGCCTACGTCGGCGCCGGGCAGGGCGTGGCCGACGTGGCGGCGGCCCTGGACGGGGCGCGGGCGATCCTGGCCGAGCGCTTCGCCGAGGATGCGGACCTGATCGGCGTGCTCCGCGAGCGCATGTGGTCGCGCGGCCGGCTGGTCTCGCGGGTGCGGGAAGGAAAGCAGGAGGCGGGCGCCAAGTTCGCCGACTACTTCGAGTTCGCCGAGCCGTTCACCCGGCTGCCGTCGCACCGGGTCCTGGCCCTGCTGCGGGGGGAGAAGGAGGAGATACTCGACCTCGAACTGGATCCGGGGGAGGCGGCCCCGGATGGCCCGGCGTCCCCGGCGTCCCCGGCGTCCCCGGTGCCGGCGGGCGAGTTCAGCGACTACGAGCGGATGGTCGCGGAGCACTTCGGCCTGGCCGCCCCGGGCCGGCCGCCCGGCCGCTGGCTCGCGGACACGGTCCGCTGGTCGTGGCGGACCCGCATCCTGACCCGCCTCGGCGTGGACCTGCGGATGCGGCTGTGGCAGGCGGCCGAGCAGGACGCGGTCGCCGTGTTCGCCGCCAACCTGCGCGACCTGCTGCTGGCCGCCCCGGCCGGGGCCAGGACGACCATGGGCCTCGATCCCGGGTTCCGGACCGGGGTGAAGGTCGCGGTGGTCGACGCGACCGGCAAGGCGGTCGCCACCGAGACGATCTACCCGCACGAGCTGAAGCGGTCCGCCGCCGCCGCCGGACCGCGGCCGCCGGCGGCGGGCTGGACGACGTCGATCGCGGTGCTCGCCCGGCTGGCCCAGGCCCACCGGGTCGAGCTGATCGCCATCGGCAACGGCACCGCCTCGCGGGAGACCGACCGGCTGGCCGCCGACCTGATCCGGGCGCACCCGGAGCTGAAACTCACCAAGATCGTGGTCTCGGAAGCCGGGGCCTCGGTCTACTCGGCGTCGGAGTACGCCTCACGGGAACTGCCCGGCATGGACGTGTCGCTGCGCGGCGCGGTGTCCATCGCCCGCCGCCTGCAGGACCCGCTGGCCGAACTGGTCAAGATCGACCCGAGGTCCATCGGCGTCGGCCAGTACCAGCACGACCTGTCGGAGATCAAGCTGTCCCGCTCGCTGGACGCGGTGGTCGAGGACTGCGTGAACGCGGTCGGCGTGGACCTGAACACCGCGTCCGCCCCGCTGCTGGCCCGGGTCTCCGGGGTCAGCGAGGGCCTGGCCGGCGCGATCGTGGCGCACCGGGACTCGGCCGGGCCGTTCCGCACCCGCCGGGCGCTGACCACGGTCCCGCGGCTGGGCCCGAAGGCGTTCGAACAGTGCGCCGGGTTCCTGCGGATCACCGGCGGTGACGACCCGCTGGACGCCTCCGGCGTGCACCCCGAGGCCTACCCCGTGGTCCGGCGCATCCTGGCCGCGGCCGGGGTCGGCATGCCGGCGCTCATCGGGAACGCCGCGGTGCTGCGCTCCCTGCGGCCGCAGCAGTTCACCGACGAGCGCTTCGGCCTGCCGACCGTCACCGACATCCTCGCCGAACTGGAGAAGCCGGGCCGCGACCCGCGCCCGGCGTTCACCACGGCGTCGTTCGCCGAGGGCGTGCAGACGCTCGAGGACCTGGCGCCGGGCATGATCCTGGAGGGCGTGGTCACCAACGTGGCCGCGTTCGGCGCGTTCGTCGACGTCGGCGTGCATCAGGACGGCCTGGTGCACGTGTCCGCGATGTCGCGGACCTTCGTCTCCGATCCGCGCCAGGTGGTCAGGTCCGGTGACGTCGTGCGGGTGAAGGTGCTCGGCGTCGACGCCGCCCGGAAGCGGATCTCGCTGACGCTGCGCCTGGACGACGAGCCTGAACGGGAAGGCCGCGGCCAGCCCCGTCCGCCACAGCCGGTCTCATCGCGGGGGAGGCGGGGTGGCCCGCCGCCCGGCGCCGGGCGCGGGGCGGCTGCGGGCGGCGGGCGCGATGGTGCGGCGGGCGGCGGGCGCGGGGGTGCGGCGGGCGGCGGCGGGGCCATGGCCGATGCGCTGCGCCGCGCCGGGCTGGCCCACGGCCCGGGCGAAGGCGGGCGAGGACCGCCGCCCGGGTCGGCGCTGAGGACCGCCGGGCCGGCGCTGAGGTACGCCGCCGGGCCGGCGCTGAGGGCCGCCGGGGCCGGCGCTGAGGTACCGCCGCCGGGGCCGGCGCTGAGGCGGACCGGGCCAGCCGCCTGGTACCGTTCCGATTTCTGGCGTAGTGTCGGATTATGGGGCGTTTGGCGCGCCCAGGAGGAGGATGAACCGCGTGCAACACCCTGTCGTCACGTTTCCGTTCCCCCGGTCGCAGCGGCCGTTCGAGCCCGCGGCGGAGATGCTCGCGGTCGGCAGGCAGGCGCCGGTACTGCGGGTGGCGTTACCCGGCGGCGCGGCCGGCTGGCTGGTCACCGGCTTCGAGCAGGTTCGCCAGGTCCTCGTGGACCCCCGCTTCTCCCGGGCGCTGGCGGCGAGCCCGGACCGCGAGAAGCGCGGGCTCGAGATCGTGATCGCCAAGTCGCTGCTGGGCCTGGACCCGCCGGAGCACACCAGGCTGCGCAAGCTGGTCGCGGGCACGTTCACCGCGCGGCGCATGCACCAGCTCGTCCCGCAGGTCGCCGCCATCGTCGATGAGCTGATCGGCCGGCTGCTGGCGGGGCCCCGGCCCGCCGACCTGGTGAGCGCGTTCTCGCTGCCGCTGCCGATGCGGGTGATCTGCCAGATGCTCGGCGTCCCGCCCGACGATCAGGACCGGTTCCGTGGCTGGTCGGACGCGCTGCTGGGGGACTGGGGCCGGGACCAGGCCGAGATCGAGGCGGCCCTGGACGCCATGCGCCGCTACCTCGCGGACCTGATCGAGGTCAAGCGAGCAGCGCCCGGGCGTGACCGGGACGACCTGGACGACTTGGGTGACCGGGGCGATCGGGGCGATCGGGGCGACCTGATCAGCGCGCTCATCGCGATCCGGGACCGCGAGGACCGGCTCTCGGAGGACGAGCTTGTCTACATGTGCCTGGGCATCCTGCTGGGCGGGCACGAGACCACCGCGACCCAGATCGACCTGTCGCTGCTCGCCCTGCTGGCCCACCCGGCGCAGCTCGCCCGCCTGCGGTCCGACCCCGGCCTGCTCCCGGGGGCCGTCGAGGAGTTCATGCGCTTCGTGCCGCTCAGCGCCAGCCTGCCGCCGGCCCGGGTCACCGCCGCGGACGTGACGCTCGGCGGGGTGACGATCCCCGCGGGCGAGATGGTCTTTCCGGTGTTCGCCATCGCGAATCGCGACCCGTCCGTCTTCCCCGACCCGGACACCCTCGACGTCACCCGGGCGCCAAGCACCCACGTGGGATTCGGCATCGGCGCCCACCACTGCCTCGGCGCGCAACTGGCTCGGATCGAGATGCAGGAGGCGTTCCGCGGCCTGCTCGGCCGGCTTCCCGGGCTGCGTCTGGCCGTCGGGGCCGACGATCTGCGCTGGAAGGAAAGCATGGCCATCACCAGCGTGCAGGAGCTGCCGGTGACCTGGGACCCCTAGGATGCCGGCCAGTTGACAACGCGGTTGGCCGGGGGCCGGGGTGCAGGCGCGGGGCGCGGCCGGGCCGGGGCGGTCGCCAGGCCGGGCCGGGGCGCGTGCCCGGGCCGGGGCGGGTCGCCAGGCCGGGCCAGGCCGGGCCGGGCCGGGGTGCCAGGCCGGGGCGCGTGCCGGGCCGGGGCGCGTGCCCGAGCCGGGGCGGGTCGCTAGGCCGGGCCGGGGTGCCAGGCCGGGGCGCGTGCCGGGCCGGGCGCGTGCCCGAGCCGGGGCGGGTCGCCAGGCCGGGCCAGGCCAGGCCGGGCCCGATGTGCTAGGCCGGGCCGGGGTGCCAGGCCGGGCCGGGTCGCCACCGCCGTGATGCCATTTTGCCCCGCTTCGTGGCCTTCGTCCCGGCTGCTGAGCCGCCGCCCCGGCGTCCCGGCCGTATGAATGTGAGTTTTGTGTACACCTGAGTACAGCAGGTTTACATTCATTGCCGGATCCGCCGGCGACGGGAGCCGGCGGGTATGGGCGGAGTTCTGGCCTAACCGGTTCGCCGGGAACATCGCGGTCCTGACCAGCGTTGTAAACCGTTTGGTTATGGAACGTAATGAATATGCGCGGTGCGTCACGTGCGGGGCCGAACTGCATCCCGAGCGCGCCGAGAAGTACGACTACTGCATGGCGCCCGAGTGCCAGGAAAAGAACGCCAAGGGCCTGACCATGGTCGCCGTCGGGGTCAACAAGTCGGCCGAGCAGTACCTGATCCTCGACGAGGAGACCCGCGAGGAACTGGCCAGCGGCCGGTACCACGACCAGCGACGAGGCTCCTTCGGCCCGGCGGCCCCGCGATCACCCGCCGGGACCGGGCCCCGGCCCGCTGGCGCCTCGACGTCCACTGGCCCGCTGGCCCCGTCCGTGGGCCCGTCCTCGTCCATGGGGCCGTCCTCGTCCGTCGGCCCGTCCTCGTCCGTGGGGCCGTCCTCGTCCGTGGGGCCGTCCTCGTCCGTGGGGCCGTCCTCGTCCGTGGGGCCGTCCTCGTCCGTGGGGCCGTCCTCGTCTGTGGGCCCGTCCTCGTCCGTCGGCCAGGCGTCCCGGCCTGCCACCGGACCCGCCGCGGCCGGAGCGCCGCGGCCGGCGCGGCCAGCGCGGCCCGCCCGTCGGCCGGCGGCCCGCCCGGCGCCCCGGCCGCCGTGGAGCAGGCGGCAGGAGAAGCTCGCGCTCCTCTACAACGAGCAGGGCCAGCGGCCGGACGAGATAGCGGACAAGCTCGGCGTGAGCCGGTACCTCGTGACCCAGATCATCTTGGCCGCCAAGAACCGCGGCAAGCTCTGAGCATGGGGTTTAACGCACGGGCTTGACGCACGGGGCTTGACGCACGGGGCTTGACGCACGGGGCTTGACGCACGGGCGTCACGACCTCCGCAGCCCCAGCCGCCGCGCGGCGCGGGAGCGTGCCTTCTGCTCGCGCCGCCGCAGCAGCCTGCGCTCTTCCTCGCTCATTCCGCCCCACACGCCCTGCACCGGGTCAGCGGCCAGCGCGTAGCGCAGGCAGTCCTGCTGCACCGCGCACCGGGCGCAGACCGCCTTCGCCCGCTGGACCTGCGTGGCGGCGGGCCCGGACGGCGAGATCGGGAAGAACAGGTCGGGATCGGCGGACTGGCAGGCGGCGAGTGACCACCACTCAGCCCGGTTGTCAACAGCAGTCGTCGTCATCGTGCCCTCGGGTGTGGTCGACCCGGCTGGCGTTCCAGCCAGGATGGTCTCACTGCCCGTTTCGCGGGCGAGTATGCCTGTGGCGAACGCCTTGCTGACCTGGCCTGCGTGCCGCGCCGGCCGGACGGACGGCCCCTGGGTCAGACGGTGACCCGGCGTATGGTGCTGTACCCGCCTGCCAGCAGGATCACCGCCAGCGCGGCGAGCACGCCGGTCAGCCCAGTCGCGGTCAGTGTGGTGAAGAAACGGCCGACGCCGCCCCAGGCGTCCGCCCAGGTGACGACCAGCGCCGCGGCGAGCAGCACGGTCATCTGGGCGGCGATGAAGGCCAGCAGGCCGATCACGTTCCAGCGCCGGTAGACGAGCCCGTACCACATGCCGTAGACGGACACCAGGGCCAGGCTCGCGAACGAGGTGAGCCAGGTGAGGTACCAGGGCCCGGCGAGGATGTAGGGCACCCGGAAGAAGTGCAGGTCCAGGCCCCAGCCGCCGGTGGCCCGCTCGGCGGCCTGCAGCGCGGTCAGCGCGAGCGCGTAGACCGCGGCGGTGGCCACGACGAGCAGCGCGGTCCCGGCGTAGTAGGAGCGCCGGCTGACGCCCAGGGCGAGGCCGAACGGCAGCGACCGGGAGATGATCAAGGCCCCGAAGAGGCAGACGACGATGTACAGCGCGGCCAGCCCGCCCACGTCACGGACCTGGCCGGGGCTGATCGGAATGGCCGAGAAAATGATCAGGTTGATCACGAAGACGAACGTCAGCACGGCCCAGGGCAGGACCACGGATATGGTCGGCTGGACCAGGTGGTAGCGGGCGACGTTGATCGGCGTGCTCATGCGCTTGTCCTTTCTGGCATGCTGGCGGCCGGCGCGCCGGCGGCGCGGACCACCAGTTGCTGCAGCGTCAGTGGTTCGAGGTGCAGGCGCAGTGCGCGGGCGCGGGCGCGCTCGGCCTCGCTGAGCCCCCCGGCCACAACCGCGGACTCGCGCGACGCGACCCGGCGGCGGTCCCAGACCGGGCGCCCGGCCGTGAACTCCGCCACGGCGAGAGCGGGGCCGCTCACTCTGGTCACGCTGCCGCGCAGCTCGTCGGTGGCGGCGGCCAGCACGATCTGGCCGCGGTCGATCACCGCCACCCGTTCCAGCAGCCCGGACGCCTCGTCGATGAGGTGGGTGGACAGGAGCACCGTCCGGGGATACTCGGCGTGTTCGGCGAGCAGCCGGTCGTAGAAGAGCTGGCGGGCCACCGGGTCCAGGCCCGCGTAGGGCTCGTCGAACAGGGTCAGCTCGGCCCGCGCGGCCAGGCCGATCACGATGCCCAGGGCCGACCGCATGCCCCGGGACAGCTTCTTGACCGGCCGGCCCGCAGGCAGGCCGAAGTCGGCGAGCAGGCCCGCGGCCAGATCGGCGCTCCAGTTCGGGAAGAACCACGACGCCGCCCGCAGCGCGTGGCGGACCTTGAAGTCGGGGTAGACCTGG
This sequence comes from uncultured Actinomycetota bacterium, assembly GCA_963842355.1. GTDB lineage: Bacteria > Actinomycetota > Actinomycetes > Streptosporangiales > Streptosporangiaceae > JASHPR01. The sequence goes on from CAWJGC010000004.1 coordinate 833,964, forward strand.
TCCTCGCGCACGAACACCATGCGGCGCAGTACTTGCTCGTTCTCGGCCGGGCTGGCGCCGAAGACGGCGACCCGGCCGGCCGAGGGGAACTCCTGGCCGGCGAGGATGCGCAGCAGCGTGGTCTTGCCCGCGCCGTTGCGGCCGAGCAGCCCGGTGATCGAGCCTTCCTCGACGTCGAGGGTGACGCGGTCGAGCGCGAGCTGGCCGCTGTAGCGGCGGGTCAGGCCCGCTACGGATATCGCTGGTGTCACGTCCGGACACCTCCTTGCGCGTGGTTGGACTCGTGGATCAGTGCGACCAGATCGTCGGTGCCGATGCCGAGGCGGCTGGCCTCGGCGACCAGCGGGTCGACGTAGCGTTCGGCGAACCGCTGGCGGCGGTCGTCGAGCAGCCGCTGGCGGGCGCCGCCCGCCACGAACATCCCGATGCCGCGGTGCTTTTCCAGCAGCCCGTCGTCGGCCAGGACGTTGATGCCCTTGGCCGCGGTGGCCGGGTTGATCCGGTAGAACGCGGCCAGCTCGTTGGTCGACGGCACGCGGTCGCCCTCGGCCAGGCTCCCGTCCGCGATGTCGTCGGCGATCCGCTCGGCGATCTGCGCGAACAGCGGGGTTCCCTCGTCAAGCACCGTCGGCCCGTCTTGGTGAGTTCACTGGTTCATTGGTTGAGTAATGTACCCACGAACAGAAAACCGGTCAAGCTGGGGGCCGGCTTGTAGCGTGGCCACATGAGCCGTGCTGCGCGCTACGTGCCGGCCGGGACTCCGGAGCCGCAGCGCGGGCCGCAGCACGGGCCGCAGGCCGGCCTGCCCGGGCGGGCTTTCGCCTCGCTGCGGCCGTTCCGGAACCGGGCCTTCACGCTGCTGTGGACCGCGGGCCTCATCTCGACGGTCGGGTCCTGGATGCAGACCGTCGCCGTCGGCGCCCTGGTCATCTCGGATACCGGGAAGGCGACCTGGGCGGTCCTCGTCGCCGCGGGAGCGTTCCTGCCGATCGGCCTGCTGTCACCGGTCGGCGGCGCGCTCGCCGATCGCCTGCCGCGGCGCCCGCTCCTGGTCATCGGGAACCTGGCCGCGGCCGTGACCGCCCTCCTGCTCGCCGTTCTCGTGGCCACGGGCCACGACAGCCCGGCCGCCCTCGTGGCGCTGGTCACGCTGCAGGGCTCGGCGTCGGCCCTGATCGGGCCGTTCCAGCAGGCGATCCTGCCCGACCTGGTGCCGCAACCGGAGTTCCTCGCGGCCATCTCCCTGAATTCGGCCCAGTTCAACCTCGGCCGCATCGTGGGACCGGCCCTGGCGGGAGCCACGGTGGCCGCGTTCGGGTATCCGGTGGCGTTCGTGGCGAACGCCGTATCGTTCCTCGCGGTCGTGGTGGCCCTGGCGTTCGTGCGCCTGGCCCCGCCCGCCGGGCGGCCCGACGGCCTGTTCGCGTCGCTGTGGTCGGGCCTGCGGGCCGCGCGCCGTGAGCCGTCGTGCTGGGCCGCCATCGGCACGATCGCGGTGGTGGCCCTGCTCGCCTCCCCGTTCATCGCCCTGGTGCCGGTGATGGCCCGGCACCTGACCCACGGCGGTTCCCGGGCGGTCGCGCAGACGACGGCCCTGCTCACCACCGCCCAGGGCGTCGGCGCGGTGGTCGGCGCCTTGTGCCTCGCGCCGCTGGCGTACCGCCTGGGCCGCGGCCGCCTGCTCGGCTGGAGCCTGGCCCTGCTGCCCGTGGTGCTCGTCGCCTACGGCAGCGCGCAGCGGCCGTGGCAGGGGGCGGCGGGGATCTTCGCGGTCGGCCTGGTGTACATCGGGGTGCTTTCCGGGCTCTCCACCGTCGTCCAGCTTCGGGCCCCGCAGGCCTACCGGGGCCGGATACTCGCGTTCTTCCTGGTGGCCCTCGGGGTGGCGTACCCGGTCGGCTCGCTCGTCCAGGGGCCGGTCATCGACCGGATCGGGCTCGGCTGGACCACCGCGGGAGCGGCGGGCCTGCTGTCGCTGATCATGGTGGTCGTCGTGCTCGTGCGGCCGGGCATCGTGCGGGCGATCACCGCGGGACCGAGAGCGATCCGCCCCGCTGAGGGCCGGCGGCGTCCGGCGAACCCCTCCGTCATGTTTGATGCCGCCCAGCGCGGACAGGGCTGACGGGCATGCCTGGCCGGAAATGCCGCCGGGCAGCCGACGTGCCCAGGCCTAGATGAGAGGAGACCCCGTCATGGGAGCCGAGAAGAAGGCCTCCGACAAGGTCAAGGCCGCGAAGGGAAAGGTCAAGAAGAAGGCTGGCCAGGCGGTCGGCAATCCCCGGCTGGAGGCCGAGGGCCGGGCCGATCAGACCGAGGGAAACCTCAAGCAGGCCGGCGAGAAGGTCAAGGACGCGTTCAAGAAGTAGCCGGCGCATCCACGGCCCGGCACGTCGGGCCGTGGGTGCACCATACCGTCTGCTACGTGCGCAGCGCGCTCCAGCCGAGACGCCCGCTGACTCCATCGAGCTTTTCTCCTACGGCGATGCCGTGATCGGTGATGGCGTAGCTGCTCAGGGTCATCTCGTGCCGACTGTTCCGCATCTTGACCACGCTGAGCGTACGGCCGATCCGGGATCCTAGTTCGATATACCGCAGGTCGATGACGTTGTGGAACAAGAACATCAGGGGGGCCAGCCCGTTATTGTCATCAATCCCATGAGGCGGTGTTTCGCTCGTGACCAGCGATGAGGTCCCCGAGGCCCGGATGAGCCCGATGAGGCTGCGCAGGAAGGCGGGGAAGCGCTCGGCCTCGCGGACAGCGAAGATCAGCTCGGCCAGGCTGTCGATGGCGACGCGGCTGACCGGCTGGGCGGCCAGTTCCGCGCGCATGGCTCCGGCCAGGACGTCCAGGTCGAGGTTGCCCATCGGTACGTACAAGATGTGCAGATGCCCGGAGTCGCGGGCCGCCCGCAGGTCCCAGCCGAACGTGGCGGCCATGCCCATGAGCTCATCCGGGGTGTCCTGGAACGTGATGTAGAGGCACCGTTCGCCTTGCGCCAGGGCCTGCGCGATCCAGCGCAGCCCGAACATGGTCTTGCCGACGCCTGAAGGCCCCATGACTAGAGTGGCGTCGCCGGTCTTCGGCCCGCCGTCCATGAGTTCGTCCAGGCCGGGAATCCCGGTGTGGTCCCGGCCCGATACCGCCGCTACCCGGTCCGGGTGCAGGGTTTCTATGCGCGGGAAGACCTCGATGCCGCCCGAGCCGATCTGGAAGGTGTGCCGGCCTGGCCGCTGGCTTGCGCCGCGCACCTTCATGACCCGCAGCGACCGCCGGTCGACCGGCTCGCGGCGCTGATACTCGAGCTGGATGATGGCGTCAGCCAGGGAGAACTCGATACCGCTCTCCAGTTCATCGGGCGTGTACTCGCCCAGCATCAGCAGGACCGTGCCGGTGTCGGCCAGGCGGCTGGTCAGGTCGTACAGCGCGCCGCGCAACTCGCGCTCGCTGGAAAAATCGCGCAGCATCTTGGCGCTGTCGATCACCACGACCGCGGGCTCCTCCTCCAGCGCCTTCCTGACGATCTCCGACGCCAGCGTGGCCAGCCCGTCTGCGGCTCCCGGCCGCAGGAAGTCACCCAGATGGATCTGCTCGACCCGCGAGCCCAGGGCCGCCGGGTCGAAGAAAGTGAACGTCTCCAGGTGCCTGACCAGCTTGGTATGCGGCTCGGACACCGTCGTGTAGTACACGCACTTGTGCTCCGCCACGCCGTTGGCGAAGCACACCTGCTGGGCCAGGATCGTCTTGCCGGTGCCCGGTGCCCCGGCCAGCACGACGACCGCGCCCCCCTTCAGGCCGCCGCCGAGCACCAGATCCAGCCCGGGAATGCCGGTCGCCATGAGCGTCAACGCAGGTCACGTCCTTCTCCCAGCAAGGCATCCGCGACTTCGACGAGGCGACGCCACGAGTACGGCTTGGCTAAGACCGCGTCCGCGTCACCGGCCAGATGAGAGTCCCCGCTGGCCGCCACGATCGGGATGCCCGCCGTCGCAGGCTCGCAACGCAGCCGCCGGATCAGCTCGGCACCGTTCATGACCGGCATCATCATGTCGGTCACCACCAGATCCGGCGGCGACTCGCGCACCGCCGCCAGCGCAGCGGCGCCATCCTTCGCTTCGGACACCTCATGTCCGGCCCGCTCAAAGATCCTTCGGAGCAGGAACCTCTGATCGGGCTCATCGTCCACCACCAGAATCCTCGGCACGGCGTCGGCCTCCACCGTTGAGCACACTCTGTGCACGAGCATACACGTACAGTTTCAGCAGAACGCAGAACCTCTGACCATCCGTAATTTCATTGCAACAGCACGTGACGGCCGCATCCGCGGCCCAGCGGGAGGCTCCGTTATCCTCCGCCGAGGGAACCCGGACGGCGCGGCCGTGCCCGGTGCCCGGCGACCACGATCCAGACCAGGGGCGCCAGGTGCCGGCGCAGCCCGGCGGCGGCCGTGGGGCTGGCTAGCACGGCGCTATCCGACACCGCCTTGGCCGGGGCCGTGGCGGCCGGGGCCGTGGCAGCGGGGGCCGGCGTGGCCGGGGCTGTGGCGGCGGGGGCCGGGGTGGCCGGGGTTGTGGCGGCGGGCACGGTGTCGGGATGCGCGCCCGGGCCGTGATGGTCCGCGCCGCCGTGACGAACCACCCGGCGCACGGCCGGCGTCACCGGCCGGAGGTTGCTGAGGCAGGGCGCGCGGGCTACCAGGATCACGCCCGTCACCACCGCCGCGAGCCCGGCGGCCTGAAGCGCCAGCATGGCCGGCGAGATGCGGATGACGTCGCCGAAGACCACCACGCCGAGCAGGATGCCGGTCAGCGGCTGGGCCGCGGTGATCCCGGGAAGCGAGGCGTGCAGCGGGGCGGCGTTGAACGAGCTCTCCATCAGCCACACGCCGATGAGGCCCGCCACGATCACGCAGTAGGCGGGCCAGCTCGTGAACAGCGTGACGAACCGGTGCGCGTCCATGATCTGCACGGTCCGCCGGGTCAGCGCGTCCGAGACGCCGAAGACCAGGCCGGCCGCGATCCCCGTGAGGAGCGCTCGTTGCCGGCCGGAACGCCGCCGGCCCGCGTGCACGAAGCAGTAAGCGACGGCCGCGATCCCGGCGGCGACCGGCCAGTCAGCGGGGGAGCCGAACGATACGTCGGGCGTTCCCGGGGACCGGGCCAGGGACAACGCCGCCACGCCGCCGCTCAGCAGCACCGCGCCGATGATCTCGGTGGCCCGCAACTGCTGCCGCGACAGCGGGACGGCCAGCGCCAGCGCGAAGATCAGGTTCGTGGCCAGCAGCGGCTCGGCCAGGGACAGGTCCAGGTGCCCGACGGCCCAGGCCGAGCAGAGCTGCCCGGCGATCATCACGGCCAGGCCGACCAGCCAGCGGGGACGGTGGAGCAGATCGGTGATCAATCGCAGGCGCAGGAAGTAGGCCTTCGGCGCCTGCTCGGCGGCATGCTGCTGCAGGACGAAGCCGACCCCCAGCAGCATCGCTGCTGCCAGCGCGATCACGATGTCTGCTACGTCCATATCACTCCGTCATCTGGGTTCCGCGCTGGTGCCGCCTGCCGACTGTGCGTGAGGAATCGACTGCGCGGTGCAAGCATAGGGGTATGCCGTAAGTATCCCGGACCCCCCTCCCGTGGGAGTGCCGCTCAGCAGATCTCACAGTGGTTTTCGGCGACAGCGAGCCGGTGTCCGAACCCCGGAGACCGTGCTCGCAGTGTAGGACGCAAAGCTGAGCCTGGGGTGGGGCCACAATGAGGAAACGGTCCGAAGCTCCGGCGGGTTCGGCCCGGCCCGGCCCGGCCGGGTAGGACGGTCAGGTAGGGCAGCGAGCAACCTGGATCAGGACCGCGACCTCGGGCCCGCCCCGACGGGCAACGCGGAAGTCGCGGCCGGCGAAGCTCATCGCCGGCCACCGCGGGCGGCGGGCCGGGGTTATCTCCTCAGGAACAGGATGAGAAGCACGATCAGCACGATGACCACGAGCGTTCCGAGGCCGATATACATGGGGGGATTCCTCTCTCCTCGTATCGCCTCATCTCGATCTGCCGCATTAGCGGTGAGGCACGCCCGCACTGCCCCCGGTCAGCCGATCCAAACCGGCCGGCCTCCGCCCTCCGCCCCCGTCCCGCCGTACCTGCCGGGTTTCGATGCGTGCTGGCATTGGCGTAGGGCTTTCCCTACCGCTGAGGCGACGCACTTGCGCGGCGCAAATTCGTATGCAACTCTCAATCCGCAACATGAAGGCGGTTAGCGTCGCCATGGCTACAGGAGCGGCCATGCTCAGTGGCTTATTGACCGGCCCGGGCGTTGCCGGGTGAGCGCGATGGACCAGCAGCTCGTACTCGGGCGGGCGATCGCCGAGCAGCGGCGCTGGCACGGGCTGTCCCAGGCCGAGCTGGCCCGCCTGCTTGACCGGCCGGCGGCCTGGGTGTCGCTGGTCGAGCGGGGCCTGGCGCAGGCCGAGCCCATGCCGGTGCTGGAAGCCGTGGCCAGCGCGCTCGGCACGCCGCTGCCCGCCCGGCATCCCGGCCCGCAGCCAGCCGACCCGCCCCGCGGGGCCGGGACGAGCGCGGACCGCGGGGCCGGGACGGCCGACGGCTTCCAGAGCGGCACCGGCGCGGCGAGCGCCGCCAGGGCGCTGCGGCTCCTGGCCACCCATCGATCACCGCACCGTGCCGCGCCGGACAGCCCCGTGCCCATGGCAGCCCTGCGCGCCGATACCGACCGGTCGTGGGTCCTGGCCCGGGCCGGCCGCTACGACGAGCTGGCCGATCTGCTGGGCCGTTTGCTGCCGGAACTGAGCGCCGCCGGGCTCGGCGCCCCCGGCCCGCCGGAGCGCGCGACGCTGGAGGAACTGATCGCCGCCTCCTACCAGGCGTGCTCCGCGGCCCTGTGCAAGCTCGGCGAGCACGAGAGCGCCAAGGCAGCCGCCAGCCGCGCCCTGGCCGCCGCGCAGCGGGCCGGGGACCTGCTGCTGGCCGCGGCCAGCGCCTACCTGCTCACCCGCATCCTGATGGAAGTGGGCCGCTACCCCCACGCCGAGGAAACCGCGAGGAAGGCCGCGGCCGCCCTGACGCGGCAGGCCGCCGGCGGCCGCCCCGAGGCCGTCTGCCTGCGCGGAGCGCTGGTCCTGCTGCGCGCTCTCATCGCCGCCCGCGCCGGCGACACGGCTGCGGCCGATGAGCATCTCGGCCACGCGCGCGACATGGCCATGCGCCTCATGACGACCGGCGGCGGCCGCGACACTGGCTTCGGGCCGAGCCATGTCGCGCTCTACGAAATCGCCGTCCGGGTCGAGACCGCCGTCCGGGTCGAGACCGGCGACGCAGATGGCGCCCGGCCGTGGGCACCGCCTCGCTCGCCGCACGCCGGGCCGACCTGCGCCCGGTGACAGCACGGCGCTCCCGTCCCGGCGCCCGGACGGTCAGGCCCAGACGGTCATTCCGACCGGCATCGCCGCGTCCCAGTTGCCCGCGGCGATGTACTCGCTCTCCAGCGGGCCGAAACCATGCGGGCGGTGAGTCGCAGTCAGCCAGATGACCTGTTGCACGGGCAGGTGGTGCTGCTGCGCCACCGCGCGGATCGACGTATGCGCCGGAGCGTTGTACGCCTGCGGCGTCTGCGCCGCGTAGCTGTTGATCCACGTCTGCAGGTCGGCCGCCGTGCCGTTGAAGGCGTCCGCGTCCACCCCGTTGCGCAGCCCCCACTGCCAGAACGTCCATTTCGCCCAGGGAGGCGGAGGTACCGGGGCCGATGAGGCCGGGTAGGCGAGCCAGAGCGGCCACTGCCCGAGGCCCGCGCAGTGACCGTCGGCAGCGAAACTGATAAATGTGTAGACCCCGCGCGGGTTATGCGGCGCCAGCTTGTCGAGCTCTTTCATGAAGGCCAGCGCGGCAGCGGACGTTTCCGCTGGCGATGCCCCGCACGTCTCGTGGTCGAGCCACAGCATGTCGGCGGCGTCGAGACCGATAAGCGCATGCTGGTGGACGAAGTACTCGGCCTGCGCCTGGCCCGACAATGTCGGATCGAAGAAGTGGTACGCGCCGCGTACGAGCCCTTTTGCCTTGATCTGCTCGCTGTTCCACTGTGCGTCAGGGTCCGGCGAGTTGGTGCTCTTGCCCAGGCCCTGGGTAAGCCGGTAGACGCCGAATGACAGGCCGGTTGTACCGGACCAGTCATATTTTCCCTGGTAATTACTTACATCGAGCCCTTGTGCGCTCCGTACAGCCATTTGGTGCCTCCTGCCGAGGGCTGCGTGTTCGTCAGCATAGTCATGGAAGTCGCCCCAGCCTAGAGCTTTAGCGGGACCTTAGTCTTACCTCAGAAAAGTCCACATGCCGGCCAGCTCATCCATTATTGACAGAAGCCGGATAGCGCCCGGATATTGTCTAGCGGCGGGTATCGTGACGGCGTATCGTTCCGTGTCCCTGGGCCGATGCCCTGTTGGAAGCATCTTTATTCGGCGAGCGGGGAGACGCGTAATGACGACAGTCATGGACACCCGGCAGGCAATGGTGAACGACTGCGAATGGGCGATCGAGCACAAGAGCGAGATCCACTACGGCCAGGTCCGGCCGATCCCGGTCAACCTGCCGAGGTTCTCCTTGCCGTTCACCACGGACTGCTCAGGCTTCGTGACCCTGATGGCGAAGTGGAGCGGAAACCCGGACCCGAACGGCAACGACTTCGACGGCCAGGGCTACACCGGCACGATGCTCAACCATCTCCCGCACATCCCGTTCCAGCAGACCTGGCGTGGCGACCTCGTGGTCTTCGGCGCGTATCCGGGCCTGCACGTCGTGGCCCTGCTCGCGGGCGGGTTGCACCACAGCAATCCGCCCGTCGTGTCGCACGGCGGGCCGGGTAACCCGAGCAGCTACCCGCTCTCCGAGATGATCGGCTTCTTCGGCTACGCCTGCCCCGTTACCTACCTGCAACTCCTGCCTAACATCACGTGACCGGCGCCTTCTTCCACGGCCGCAACGCAGACCCGGGAACTGCGTGAGGCGAATGGCGCATGGCCACCATCCTGGTCGTGGGCGACCATCCGGACGGTCGTAACCTGCTGGTCACGCTCCTGCGCCCCCGCGGGCATACCGTGCTCGAAGCGCGCGACGGGGCGGAGGCGATGGGGGTCGCCCGGACACGGCCCCCCGACCTCGTCATCACCGATCTGGTCATGCCGGTGATGGACGGCTACGAACTCGTGCAGGAACTGCGGGCGAACCCCCGCCTGGCGACGACGAGGGTGATCTTCTGCACCGCTAATTTCCTGCTGGACGAGGTGCGGCCGGCGGCCGCGGCCCTGGGCGTGAACCAGATCGTGCCCATTCCGGTCGAACCTGAGTCGATGCTGACAGCCGTGGACGCGGCCTTGGCGGCCGCGCCCGCTCCGGCCCCGGCGCCGTCCGATGAGTTCCACCAGCAGCAGTTGCGGCTGGTGAGTGCCAAGCTGGCCGATAAGGTCCATGAGCTGCAGGACGCGCAGGAGTCTCTGCAGGAAAGCGAGGCGAGGTTCCGCTGCCTCACCGAGTCCTCACCTGTCGGCGTCTTCTCCCTCAACCTGGCCCGCGAGATCACCTACACCAATCCGCGGGTGCTGGAGATATGCGGCCTGTCTGAGGACTCGGCGACCGCGCGCTCCTGGACTGACCTGATCCACCCTGAAGACCGGGAGCGCGTGCTCGCGGGGTGGGCGGCCGCGGCCGAGGTCGGCGCGCAGTACCGCGGCCGGGTGCGGATCGTGCCGCAGGGAGGCGGACTGCGCTGGACGGATATCCAGGCCGCCCCGGTGCTGGGCGCCGGCAGCCAGCTCACCTATGTCGGCACGGTCGTCGACGTGACCGAGATGCTGGAAGCACAGCAGCAGCGTGACGAGCTGCAGGCCCGGCTGCTGACGCAGCGCGCCGAGGCCAGGTTCCTCGGGCTGCTCGAGGCCGCTCCCGACGCGGTGATATGCGTGGACCGGGACGGGCAGATCGCGCTGGTGAACGCCCAGACGGAGCGGTTGTTCGGCTACGGCCGGGAAGAACTGGTCGGTCAGCCGGTGGAGGTCCTGGTCCCCGACGCGCTCAAGTCAGCGCACCAGGCGCGCCGGGCCGAGTACGTGGCCGAGCCGCGCCCGCGCCCGATGGGCAGGGGACTGGACCTGGCCGCCCGCCGGCGCGACGGCAGCACCTTCCCCGCCGAAATCTCCCTGTCGACCATCGACACCGACGAGGGATTCCTCGTCATAGCCGCCGTCCGCGACAGTAGCGAGCGGCGGGAACTCCAGGCCGAACGGGAGCGGCTGAGAACCCTGGCCGAGCGGGACCGGCTGCAGGGTCAGCTACGGCAGTCGCAGCGCCTGGAAAGCCTGGGCCAGCTCGCGGGCGGGGTCGCCCATGACTTCAACAACCTGCTGTCCGTGATCACAAACTACGCCGCGTTCGTCGCCGACGAGATCGCCGGAATGTCACAGCAGGAGGGCTGGCAGGCCGTGCGCGACGACGTCCAGCAGATCCAGCAGGCTGCCGAGCGGGCCGCCGGGCTCACCCACCAGCTCCTGGCCTTCGCCCGCCGTGAGGTGATCGAGCTCCGCCCGCTGAACCTGAACGAGGTGGTGGTCGGCGTCGAGCAATTGCTGGTCCGCACCCTGGGCGAGCAGGTCGAGCTGACCACCGACCTGGCCCCGGGGCTGTGCCCGGTGCTCGCCGACCCCGGCCAGATCGAGCAGGTCCTGGTCAACCTGGCGGTCAACGCCCGCGACGCCATGCCCGCCGGCGGGACGCTGACGATCCAGACCGCCATCACGTTGGTGGACGCGGATCAGGCCGCCAGCCACGTCGGCATGGCACCTGGCCGCTACGCCAGCCTGAAGGTCAGCGATTCCGGCGCGGGGATGTCCCAGGACGTCATTGACCGGGCGTTCGAGCCATTCTTCACCACCAAGGCCAAGGGCGCAGGCACGGGCCTGGGCTTGTCCACCGTGTACGGCATCGTCACCCAGGCCGGCGGGCACGTGAGCATCCACTCCGAGCCCGGCCTCGGCACCACCTTCACCATTCTGCTGCCCGCGACCGGCCAGGCCGCCCCCGAGGACTCGCCTCCCCAGCGCGCACCCCGGGGCGGTCAGGGTGAGACCGTGCTCGTCGTCGAGGACGAGGCCGCCCTGCGGGAGGTGACCCGCAGGATCCTGGCCCGCAACGGGTACCAGGTGATCACCGCCGTCAACGGACGCGACGCCGTCGAGGTCGCCGCCCGTCACCCCGGCGGCATCGACGTGCTGGTGACCGACGTCGTCATGCCGCAGATGCCCGGCAGGGAAGCCGCCGAACAGATCCGGGCCCTGTACCCGGCGGTAAAAGTCCTTTTCATGTCCGGCTACACCGCCGGAGCCCTGGACTCGCAGGGAGTCCTCGACGCAGAAGTCAACCTCATCGAGAAGCCGTTCACAGAAGCATCGCTGCTGGCCAAGCTGCGCGAGGTCCTGTCCGTTCCCAGATGATCGCTCTAAGTGTTAAAGTAGTAACAATAGGTAATCGGCGCTGCCGCTGAGAGCAGACCTTTACCTCACCCTAGCCGCGGAGGAAACCGTATGCGATACCGTCCCATCCTGCTCGTGGAGGACAACCCCGACGACGAGTTGCTGACGCTGCGGGCCTTGAAAAAGAACAACATCCTCAACGAGGTCACCGTGGCTCGCGACGGCGCCGAGGCGCTGGAGCACCTGCTCGGGGACGACGGGGCCGGCGCGATGCCCCCGGCTCTCATCCTGCTCGACCTGAAACTTCCCAAGGTTGACGGGTTCGAAGTGCTGCGCCGCATACGGGCCGACGATCGGACCCGGCTCATCCCCGTGGTCATCCTCACCTCATCCCGGCAGGAAGAAGACATTCTCGCCGGCTACCGGAACGGCGCCAACGCCTACGTACGGAAGCCGGTGAACTTCTCCGAATTCGCCCGGGCGGTCGGCACCCTCGGCGTGTTCTGGCTGCTGCTCAGCGAGCCGCCGCCCGTCGTTGTCTCGCCATCAGCAGCGGACACACCAGCGGGGGACGTGCGGGGATAGGGATGAAGCCACCGGCAGCGGCGGGGACGGCATCGATGGGCCCGCGGCGCATCCTCATCCTCGAGGACGAGCCTTCCGACGCCGAGCTCGAGCAGCGCCTGCTGGTCGGTGCGGGCCTGGACTTTACCGCGGTCGTGGCCGACACCAGAGATTCTTTCGTGCGGCAGCTAGCGTACTTCCGCCCGGAACTGATCCTGGCGGATTTCGCCTTGCCGGGCTTCTCCGGCGAGAGCGCCCTTAAGATCGCGCAGGAGCGGTGCCCGGACGTACCCTTCATCTTCCTGTCCGGTGTGATCGGCGACGAAGCGGCAGTCGAGCTCATCAGGCACGGGGCCACCGACTACGTCTTGAAGGACCGGCCAGCGCGCCTGGTGCCGGTCGTCCGCCGCGCCCTCGCCGAAGCTGACCAAAGGCAGCGGCTGGCCCGGCTGGAGGCTCATCTTCAGCGATCGCAGCGCCTGGAAAGCTTCGGCCGGCTGGCCGCCGGCGTGGCCCACGAATTCAACAATCAGGTGGGCGCCATGCTCGGCTACGCGGCCTTCATACGCGACGAAGCGGCCGGAAGATCACGGCAGGGCACCGACCATGAGGTCTGGGCGGGCATCCGCCGCGATGCCGAGCAGATCGAGCAGGCCGGCCAGCGAGTGGTCCGGCTGGTCCGTCAGCTGCTCGCGGCCGGCGGCCAGCAAACGGTCCGCGCTGAGCTCATCGACCTCAACCAGGTCATGACCGGGATCGACGAGCTGCTGCGGAGCACGGCCGGCGCGGGCGTCGAGCTCCATCTGTCCCCGGCCCCCGGACTGTGGCCCGTCACCGCCGACCCGGGCCAGGTCGAGCAGGTGCTGCTGAACCTCACCATGAACGCCAGGGACGCCATGCCCCACGGCGGCAGCTTCTCGATCGAGACACAGAACGTGACGATCGGAAACGATGAGGCGGGACCGGATGTGATGCTCTCGCCGGGGGCCTACGTGCGCCTCACCGCCCGCGACAGCGGCGCCGGAATGGAGCCGGAGGTCCTCGAGCACGTCTTTGAGCCGTTCTTCACCAGCAAGTCCTTGGTCGAGGGCGGCGGGCTCGGCCTCGCCAGCGTCTACGGCATCATCAGCCAGGCTGGCGGGACGGTCGGGATCTCCTCGGTGCCCGGCGCCGGCACGACCGTCACCGCATGGCTGCCCGCCGCCACCAGCGAAGCCGCTATCTCGCCCGTTCAGCCAGGGTGAAGTAGAAGGTGGCGCCTTCGTCGACGGCGCCGTCGGCCCAGGTGCGTCCGCCGTGGCGTTCGATGATCCGCGCGACGCTGGCCAGGCCGATGCCGGTGCCCGGGAAGTCGCTCGCGGCGTGCAGCCGCTGGAACGGCTGGAACAGCTTGCCCGCGTAGGCGGGGTCGAAGCCGGCTCCGTTGTCGCGCACGTAGCAGCAGACGTGGGCGTCGTCGACGGTTGTGGTGGCGAACTCGATGGTGGCCTCGTCGCGTCGGCCGGTGAACTTCCAGGCGTTCTCGAGGAGGTTCTGCACTACGGTGCGGATCAGGGCGCGGTCTGCGGTGACCCGGACGCCGTTCTGGATGGCGAAGCGGACCCGGCGGCCCGGGTCATGCACCCGCAGTTCGGCGGCGACGGCGGCTACCTCCGCGCTCAGGTCGACCGGTTCGAGGTTCATCGCGGCGCGTGACACCCGCGACAGGTGCAGCAGGTCGTCGATGAGCGTGGCCATCCGCTCGCTCGCCGCCTGGATCCGCCCGGCGTACCCGCGGCCGGTCTCGTCGAGCCGGTCGCCGTACTCCTCGACCAGCGCCTGGCTGAACCCGCTCAGCGCCCGCAGCGGGGCGCGCAGGTCGTGGGAGACCGAGTAGGTGAACGCCTCGAGGTTCTGGTTCGACCGCTCCAGTTCCGCCGTGCGCTGCTCCACCCTGGCCTCCAGGTCGGCGTTGAGCGCCCGGACCTCGGCCTCGGCGTGGCGCTGCGCGGTGATGTCGCGCACGGAGCCGACCAGCAGCCGGGGGGTCCCGTCCAGATCCCGGACCACGGTCCGGTTCGCCTCGACCCAGACGACCCCGCCCCCCTTTCGCAGCAGGCGCTCCTCCATCGAATAGGCGCCGATCTCTCCGGACTGGAGGCGTCGCATGTTGGCGAGAAAGTCGGCGAGATCGTCGGGATGGATGATGTCCTGAAGCCGCAGGGATCGGAGCTCCTCGACGGTGTAGCCGGTGATCTGGCAGAAATGGGCGTTGGCCCGGACGAACTCGCCGCCGGACCCGATGTCATCGATGCCGACGGGGGCGTTGTCGAACAGGGCGCGCAGCCGCCCTTCGGACTCGCGCAACGCCTCCTGCGCCTGCTTTATCTGCGTGACGTCGCGCGCTGCGGCGAACACCCCGCACGCACGACCGGACGCGTCCCGATAGACCGAGGCGTTGTACAGCACGGACACGGTGTGCCCGTCGCGGTGGCGCAACTCCAGGGCGTAGTCGCGCACGCTTCCGTCCCTGAAGACCTGCTCGTACCCGGCGTGAGCCAGACCCGGATCGGTGAAGTAATCGGAGAATTCGCTGCCGAGCAACTCGGGCCGGCCGCACCCGGTCGCCTGCTCGGTGGCGATGTTGACGTCGGTGATCGTCCCGTCCGGGCCGATCGTGACCAGCGGGTCCAGGCTGGCTTCGATCAGGCTCCGGTTGTACGCGGCCGCCGCGCGATTCTCCTCCTCGGCCCGCTTCCGGTCGGTGATGTCGAGGCAGATCCCCAGCAGCCGCCGTGCCGCGCCGGCCTCGTCCCGCTCCACCACCGCGCTCTGCAGCACCCACCCGACCGAGCCGTCGGGCCGGACGACCCGGTGCTCGAACTGGTAGGGGACGCGGCCCTCCAGCGCCGCGGTGACCGCGTCCGAAACCCCCGCCGCGTCGTCCGGGTGGACGAGACGATAGAAGGTCTCCACCTTCCCGTCGAACTCCTCCGGGGTCAGCCCGAAGATCCGGTAGGCCGCCGGAGACCAGGTGAGGTCGCTTTCCCGGTCCGGACCCGAACTCCACCAGCCAAACCCCGCGGATTCCTGGGCCTGCTCCAGGAAGGCGTTCTGCTCGCGCAGCGCCTCGTTCGCCTCGGTCGCCCGGTCCTCGGCGGCGCGCTGCGCGGTGAGGTCGGTCAGGACCAGGCACCGCAGGAGCATGCCGTCGAGGTCGAAGCCGCTGACCGCCAGCAGCACCGGAACGGTCGTGCCGCCCGGCCCGGTCAGTTCCACCTCGCCGCGAGCGCTGTCACCGACACCTACGTCGAGCAGCCGGGCGAACTCGGGGCGGTGGGCACTGACGATCAGGTCAACCGCGGCGGTGCCGACCAGTTCCGTGGCCGCCTGGCCGGTCATCGAGGCGAGCCGCGGGTTGGCGTCGAGGATCACCCCGCGAGGGGAAACGGTGGCGGCGCCTTCGTTTATGGCCTCGACGATGAGCCGGTAAGGGCGGTCGGCGCTGACGAGGGCGTAGATCTGTTCCTGTCCGGCCGGCCCGATCACCAGCGAGTCGACGCCACCGCCCCGGATCGCCTCGATCGTCTCCTCCGCTTCGCGCAGCCGGGCCCGTAGCTCGGCCAGCTCGGTGGTCTCGCCCCGGTTCCCCTCGGACGGCCCCGCCGCCGCGCGGCCCGGTCCCGCGGCCTGGGGAGTCGGCGATCGGGTCATGGCGCTACTCGTCCGGGTCCTGGGGCCCGTCACTGACCCTGACCGGGCCGAGGGCGAGCCCGACGCGCAGCCGGGCTGTGTCGGAGAGGTCGCCGACGATCCGGCGCAGCGGGCCGGGAAGGCGTTTGACCAGCGTCGGCGCGGCGATGATCTGGTCGCGCACGACCAGCGCGGGCTGCTGCCGCACGTCGATGACCTCCAGGTCGACGTCGCCGCCGAGCTCGTCGTCGCAGATGCGGCGCACGGCCTCGATGGCGTGGATGGAGTTCGTGGACGCGCCATTGACATAGAGCGTCAGGGCCCAGCGGTCGGCAGCGGCGTCATCGGTCATGTCGCTGTTCTCCCTGGTGGCCGGAGCCGCAGGCCGACGAGAAGATGGTCGGTGTCGGACAGGTCACCAACGAGCTTGCGTATCGGCACCGGGAGCCTGCGGACCACCGTAGGGACGGCCAGGATCTGATCGTCGGCGGCCAGGCGCGGGTTTTCGAGCAGGTCCACGACCTCGATCCGGTAGCGGCCGGCCAGGTGCTCCTCGCATGCGCGCCGCAGATTCTCGATCGCCCGCAGGCACTTGGGCGACCTGCCGGTCACATAGAGGCGCAGATCCCAGGACTCACCAGGAGCAGCGTCGGCGCCGGCCTGGTCATCCGTGGTGTACGGCTGGCTCATCAGCGCCCCCCCTGACTCGGGACCGCGTCGGCCCAGCGCCGGGTCGCCATCGCCTGCCGGTCCGCTTCGACGTCCGCCGTCTGCTGCTCGCCGCGGAGTTCGATGCGGTCGAGGTCCGCCCGCTCGGCGGCCAGCTGATCCTGCACCGCAGCCAGGTGGGCCTCGTGCTCCATGACGCTGCGGCGCAGCTCACGCCGACGACGGTCCACATCGTCGGCCTGCCGCACCGCCGTGTCGCGCTCGGCGGCGGCCTGGGCCTGGCGGGCGGATCCGGTCAGTACTCCCGCCGGGCCGATGTACACGTCGACCAGCTCGATCCCGCGGTCGGTGAGCACGAACTCCCGTACCTGGTTCGAATGGGCCGAGCCGCGCGACTTGAGCACGAACAGCAGCCGGTTGCGTTCGCCGTTGGTCTCGGCATTGCGCAGCAGCAGCCAGGTGTCCACCAGCGACGACACGCTCACCGTGCTCGTCTCGTCGCCACGGCCGAGCGCCGTGGCCAGCGCCGTGATTCCCCGCGCCTTGAGCAGGTCGATCTGGCGGGCCACCATCGAGCTCGTCTCCGGGCTGGAGGCACCGAAGGCGAGGCCGGCTATCCCGTCGAGCACCGCTACCGACGGCGCGACCTCCTCGATCAGCCCGGCCAGGGCGGCCAGGTGGGTCTCCAGCCCGAACGCGGAAGGCCGAGCGGCCCAGATGCGCAACAGCCCGGAATCGACCCATGGCCGCAGGTCGAGACCGAGCGACCGCATGTTACGCAGGACCTGCTCGGGTGACTCCTCGAACAAGATCCACAGCGCCCGCTCTCCCCGCCCGCAGGCCGAGTTCACCAGGTACGCGCCGAGTGAGGTCTTGCCCGTGCCCGCCGTGCCGCTCACCAGGACCGTGGATCCCCGGAACAGGCCGCCCCCCAGCATGTGGTCGAGGCGGGGGATCCCCGTGGAGATCCGCTCGTCGGGAGCCGCGTAGTCGAGGGTGATCGACGTGATCGGCAGCACGGCGAAGCCGCGGGCGGAGATCAGGAACGGGTACTCGTTGGTGCCGTGCGTCGATCCCCGGTACTTGATCACCCGGAGGCGGCGGGTGGAGATCTCCTCGTGCACCCGATGGTCGAGGGCGATCACGCAGTCGGAGACGTACTCCTCGATCCCGTGGCGGGTCAGGGCCTTCTCGCCCCGCTCCCCGGTCACGATGGCGGTGACCCCCCGTTCCTCGAGCCAGCGCGCCAGCCGGCCGAGTTCTGCCCGCACGATCGAATCGTCGCCGAAGGCGCCGAACAGAACCTCGATGGTATCCAGCACGAGTCGCTTCGCGCCGATCCGCCCGATCGCGTCGTCGAGGGTCACGAACAGCGGTTCGAGGTCGAACTCCCCCGTCCCGACGATCTCGGTGGGCTCCACCTGGAACGAGAGCACCACGAGCAGCCCGTCCCGCTGCAGGCCGTCGAGGTCGAAGCCGAGCGAGCGCACGTTGGCGGCGACCTTGGCCGCCGGCTCCTCGAACGTCAGCAGCACGCCGGGCTCGGCGTTCTCCCGGGCGCCGGCGACCAGGAACTGTAAGCCCAGCAGCGTCTTGCCCGCTCCGGCGCTGCCTGCCACCAGCGTCACCCGCCCCAGCGGCAGCCCACCTCCGGTGATCTGATCCAGCCCGGCGACTCCCGTCGGCGCCTTGGCCAACTCCGGACCTATCGCCTTATCAGTCAAGCCCGCCAGGACCGCGTTGCCCATGGGCACCTCCTGCGAGTCGAGCGTCACAGATTTGTCTTGAGTAAGAATGCGGCCAAATAAAGATTGCCACTCTCCAGGTCGATCCGGAAGAGTCAAAGGTCCTGTCGTAATTGTGCAACTAGCCCGCTATGAGGAGTCATCTCCCTGTGATTAAATATGGGTGAGAGTGAATTACCTGCGCAAAAACGACCTAACGACTTAAACGAAAAATCCCGCGCATCAGAGCGCACTACAGTGACAGTTATTACTGCAGTTGACGAGCCGATCCACCGGGTATAACAATTGAAGGAAGGCCCGGGCGGCAGCCCTTTTCCGTGCTGTGCATGGCAGAGCCTAATTCCCTGGGTTTCGCGTTCCGGCAGAAATGGGGTGTACGGAAACCGGTGAAGTTCTCCGAGTTCGCCGACGCGGTGAGTGCCCTCGGCCTGTTCTGGCTGCTCCTCAACGAGACCGTTACCGCGGTCATCCCCGACCGGAGTGAGCGATGAGGTCCCCGGTGATTGGCGGACGCCAGCGCGCCGCACCAGAGCCTGGCGAGAAGGACGCGGCCCCCGGTCAAGGGCAAGCGGACGCACCGGCTCTGGCTCTGGACGACACGGATCCGGCCCGCTCCGGGGAGGATCAGGACGGAGCGGTCCCGGCGGAGCGCTCCGCCGCCCGACGGCCATCTTCGCTTCGGGTCATGGCACTCTTCGCGGCCGTTACCCTGCTGCCCCTGGGAGTCCTTACCTACACGGCCGTCACGTTGAGCAGCGATGCGATAACGCAGCAAGTGCAGGCGCAGGTGCGAAACCTGGCGGCGCTTGAGGCGCATGCTATTGCCGTCCGGATGGACGATACTCGTACGTTGGTCGGATTAAGTGCCACGGGCCCCGCGCTGATCACCGACCTCGGCAACGGCAACCCGCACTCCCGCAACCTGCCGGCGCTGCAAGGCGTGTTGCAGCATGTCCTGACCAGCGATCCGGGGTTCGCGTCCATGGGAGTTGTCGACCCGTCGGGGCGACTGGTCGCTGATGCGCCGCCGGCGCCCTCGCTCATCGGGCGGGACTTCAGCGACCGGGACTGGTTCCAGGTGGTCAGCCGGACGGGCAAGGCCTACGTAGCCTCGGCGGTTGAAAGCGCACGGAGCGGGCACCCCTTGTTGGTAGCGGTCGCCGCCCCGATCCGGGTCCCGTCCTCCTCGGCGGGATCCTCGCCGGTCATCGGATACCTGTCGGCTGGCTTATCTCTCGCCGCCGTCCAGCAGTATGCCACCGGCTTCGAGCGCGGGCAGGCGGTGAGCCTCACCGTCACCGATCAGCACGGCGTGATCCTGGCCGCGCCGGGACAGCGCCCCGGACTGGTGTCGGCCGCCCGGGACCCGCGGGTTCACCGTGCCCTGGCCGGCCAGGCCGGCGTCATGTCCGTGGTCGTCAACGGCGTCCGGACGCTGTCTGGCTACGCACCCGCCGGCGATCTCGGGTGGACCGTGCACGCGGACGTCCCGGAGTCCACCGCGTTCGCCGCGGCCGGCCGCCTCCGGCTGACGGTCGGGGCCACCGCGAGCGCGCTCGCGCTCGCGCTCCTCTTCGGGGCTTTCCTGCTGGGCCGGGCGTGGCGGGAGCGGGCGACCGCCCAAGCCACGATCCGCGTGCTCAATGCCAACCTGGAGACCCGGGTGGAGCAGCGCACGGCCGACCTGGAGCGGTCGAACAAGAACCTGGAGGCATTCACCTATTCGGTATCGCACGACCTGCGCAGCCCCTTGCGGGCGCTGAGCGGATTCAGCGACGCCCTGACCGAAGAGTACGGCGACCGTCTCGGTGATGCCGGGCGTGACTACACGGCCCGCATCTCGGCGGCCAGCGAGCGGATGGGCAGCCTCATCGACGACCTCCTGCACCTGTCCCGGATATCGCGAACCGAGATGCACCTGGAGGCCGTGAACCTCAGCGCCGAGGTGACCAGCGTGGCCGACGACCTTCAGCGCCGCGACCCGGGCCGTCGCGCCCGCTTCGCCATCCAGGATGCGGTGTGGGTACGGGCTGACCGAGGCCTCATCCGCACCGTGGCGGAGAACCTGCTGGAAAACGCCTGGAAGTTCACGTCCCATCGGCCGGAGACCTGCATCGATTTCGGCACGATGCCCCCCGGTGACGGCGCCGTCTGCTGCTACGTGCGCGACAACGGGGCCGGTTTCGACCCGGCCTATGCGGGCAAGTTGTTCCAGCCCTTCGAGCGGCTGCACTCGACCTCGGAATTCCCGGGCTCGGGTATCGGCCTGGCCAGTGTGCGACGGATCGTGGAACGGCACGGAGGCCGCACGTGGGCCGAGGGCATGGTCGACGGGGGCGCCACGTTCTACTTCACTATCGCCACCGGGCCAGCTAATGCCGGATCGCAGTAGGGCTTGAGCGCTATGTCGCATATCGCGAGCGCCGAGGTCTGGTATGAAGCGGTGACGAGCCTGGCGGACCGGGCGGAGGATCTCACCGACCCAACCGCCACCTATGTCGACACGGCCTTTCTGGCCACGCTGCGGAACAAGCGAAGCCAGATCATCTTCGGCCGTCGCGGAACCGGGAAGACGCACCTTTTCCGCCGCCTTCTGGATGAGCTGCTTACTCGTTTCGACGAATTGCGAATAGTGCCGGTCTATGTCGACGGAGCCACGCTCGAAGGGTCCATAGCGCTCTATCGTGATCCTGCTGCCATCGCTTTGGGTCTCTATGTGGAACTGCTGCGGCGCACGGTCAGCGAGCTTTCCCTGTTCATAGGCGGCAAGCTCCGGCCCGGCCTGCTCGACCGGCTCTTCTCTGGCTCCAAGCGAGATCAGCTTGCCCAAGTTCGCGAAGCGGTGAGCGGCCTCGACCGGCTGCTGGAACAAGGTAAGGTCCGGATGCTTCCCATGGGGGAGGCATCGGCAGAATTCGAAAACCTTGACGAAGCAGTGTCGAGCCGCCGCCTGGCCGCCGGGGGAAATGCATCCGCGACCTTGTCGGATCCGAGGTCGCTGGGGATAAAGCTGGAGGCGTCCGTCGAGAAAGACCTGAAGAAGACCGCGAAGAGAATGACAACCCGCAAGGTGGGCGGTGAGACCTACCTGCCTTTCGCCGAGGTCACGGAGCTCATCCGCCGGCTGCTGGCCACGCTGGGTGACGCGACTCTGGCCATCCTCATAGATGAGTGGTCCTCTCTGGGCAACGACGAGGTCCAGCCGTTGCTTGCTCAGCTTCTCCGGCTGACCGCGCGAGGAGGGATATGCCTCAAGCTGGCCTGCATTCCAGGGCGAACAAAGCTCTTCCTGCCAGGCGCTTCGGGGGGGATGCGAAACTCCATCGGCCTTGAGCTCGGGGACGACATCACGGCTGACGTCGACCTCGATTCGGTGGTCTTCGTTGACAACGACATAAAGCAGCTGGCAGCGTTCTTCATGTCATTGCTCCAGCATCATATAGGAATTGTGATTCCAGAAATCTCGAACGTGACCCTCGACAGCTTCTCCAAGTATGTCCTGAGCGAAAGAATGAACGATCCGCGCGTGCTGGCCGAACTGTGCCACGCCTCGAGCGCCGTACCACGCGACTTCATCAACGTCTTCCGCCAGGCAACGATCATGCAACGAGCAGCGGGATCCGACCAGATGACGGCGGCCCACGTCCGGTCCGCGGCTCGCAATGTCTATGAAGGCAAGCGCTCGAACCTGGCGAGCACCAGGCCGGATGAGCTCCGCCTGCTGGATCGCATATACCGCAAGGTCGTCCTAGGCCAGCAGAGCTATTTGTTCCTGATCGAGGCATCGCTCGTGGATCATCCTCGGATCGTGGAGTTGTTTACCGCGAAACTCATACATAGAACGGCCGCCACCTGGCTCGATCCGTCCAGCCTCATCTCGTACGTCTACTATATGGTTGATTACGGAACCAGCATCGAGCTATTGCGTAAGGTCGGCGCCAAGGCCTGGGACGATCTCACTCACGGAACGACGGGTTTTATGTCCGTCGAGTTCTTCAAGCCCGGCGGGAATCGCCCTCTGCTGGACCTGGTGCTCGATAACCTGGTCGGCTCCTTCGCTGAGGCGCGCCTCGACGCCGAGCCCGCGAAGCTGATCGTGGACCTGGCGATGATCGAACGGGACTCACCAGCCGCCCCGGGTCCGTGATGGCGCACCTGGGATACGGTCAGCCTGACCGGGCAGGACGATCCGGGCTCGCCACTGCCGCTCGCCGAGCGTCGCTTCGGTGCTGGCCCCCAGCGCGCAGGCGAGCCCGGCCAGCGCGGCCTGCGTCGCCGCCGGGTCGCCGGACAACTCGTCTCCGGCGGCAGCGGTGAGGGTCAGTTCGATCCGGATCGGGGGTTCCGGCGTCCGCACCGCGACATGCGCGCGCACGGGCTGGCCGTCGGACAGCATCACGAGCAGCATCAACTCGACGACATCGACGATGACCGGTACCTCGGCCGCCCCGGGCACCGCCGCCAGCGGGCCGGCGTCCACGGTGGCCGGCGCCGCGAGCAGCCATGCGGTCCGCTGCTGCAGGGCGGGCGCAAGCTGGGTCTCGGGCGTGAGGAACGGCCAGTTCCCGTCGATCAGCCAGCGCAAAGACGCGGCAGCGGCGTTCAGCCGCCGCAGCATGCCGTCAGAGCGCGCGGCCAGGCCGGATGGCTCCGACCGGGAGATCATCTGCAGCTCGAGGGTTAAGGCGGTGAGTTCCTGGATGGGGCCGTCGTGGATAAAATCGACCAGCTCACAGCGTTCCTGCGCGCGAAGCTGGCGGACGAAACCGAGTAGCTGCCAGGCCCGGGACTCGTCGGCGGGCCGCTGATCCCCTTCCGGCGATACGGATCCCGGTTCCGGGGCGGGCGCTGTGACGGCACCGGGCCCGCGCCGCGCGGCCGCAGGCTCGCCCTGGCCGGCGCCCGGACGCGGGAGCGGTACCGGACCCGCGCCGTCCGCGCCGTCCGCGCCGACCAGGGCGCGCACGGCGCCGATGAGCTGGCCTGGATTGAACGGCTTGGACAGGGACGCGACGCCGTCCGGCAGCGGGCCAGCGGCTCCGCCGGTCATCACCAGGCAGCGCCCGGCCGCGGCCGGGTCTTCCGCCAGCAGCGCTTCGACCAGGTCCAAGCCCCGCTCCGGGCCGAGGTGGGCGTCCACCAGCACGGCGTCGTAGCCGCCCGGGTCCATCTCCCGGGCCGTCGCCAGCGTGTCCGCGACGTCCACCTCGTAGCCACCGGCGCTGAGCGCGCGGCGGATCAGGACCCGGATCTCGGCGAGGTCGTCGACCACGAGAACTCGTCGGCCACCTGGGCTACCCGTCACGGCGTCAACCCCTTCGAAATGCGGTCGGCTCGCCGCGACCCGGGCCGCGCACGTGACGCGACCGGCGGTGCGGTCAGGGAATACCCAGAGTAGCATTACGCTTACGACTGGTTAGTAAGAAGGGACATTGCCGGGCCAGGCCCGAGCAGATCCCTCGGCGCCGCCCCCGAGCGGCCGGACGCGCGGGAAGGGCCGCAGATGACGAAGACCAGCGGGCCGGAGACCAGCGGGCCGGAGACCAGCGGCGGACAGGCGCGCATCAGCGTCTTTCTCCTCGACGATCACGAGATCGTCCGGCGCGGGGTGCGGGATCTCCTGACCGACGAACCGGACATCGACGTGATCGGAGAGGCCGGGACCGCGGCGTCGGCCCTGGATCAGATACCGGTGCTGCGGCCGGACGTGGCCGTGCTCGACGTGCGACTGCCGGACGGCGACGGCGTGCAGGTCTGCCGGGAGATCCGTTCCACGCATCCCGAGATCGCCTGCCTGATGCTCACCTCGTACGGCGACGATCAGGCGCTGCTCGGCTCGATCATGGCGGGCGCCGCGGGCTACGTGTCGAAGCAGACCTGCAGCTCCGACCTCGTCCGGGCGGTGCGCACGGTGGCCGCCGGCGGGTCGACGCTGGATGTGGACGCGGCGCGGCGGGTCATGGAGCAGCTGACCGAGCGGCTGGCCACCGTCGGCCCCCTTTCGGTGCTGACCGAGCCGGAGAAGCAGGTCCTGGAACTGATCGGCCAGGGGTTAACCAACCGGGAGATCGCGGAGCGCATGTCGCTGCCCGAGAAGACCGCCAAGGACCACGTGTCCTCCCTGCTGGCCAAGCTGGGCATGCAGCGGCGCGCCCAGGCCGCGGCGTTTGCGGCCCAGCTAGCCGAGAACAGAAGCGATTGACCGGCGGGCTGAGGATTCGCAGCGGAATAACCCGCCGCCTTGCCTCCATCCGGTCAGTCTTGTCGTACGCGGGCGCAGGGGCGCGGCAGGGTCCGCCCCGCGCTCGGCTACCCGGGGTACCCCGCCGCCTCCTGGCCAAAGAGCGCCACTTATTTTACGTGCTACACTTATGCTGTGTTACACGTAGGAGGCGGTGGCGGTGTCCAACCTAACCCTGGCGGTCGACGAAGAGATCCTGCGGAAGGCGCGCATCCGTGCGCTACAGCGCGGAACGTCGGTGAACGCCCTCGTCCGCGACTACCTGGAGCGGCTCGCCGGGGAATCGCAGGCCGCCGGGGGGATAGCCGAATTCCTCGCCGCGGTCGAGGGGTCTGGTGCCAGCAGCGGTCGCGGCGGTCGCGCGTGGACGCGCGATGAGCTCTATGAGCGGTAAGTCCTTCGTCGACAGCAACATCGTGGTCTATTCAGTGGACGAGAGTCCCGACGAGCGCGTCAAACATCAGGCAGCGGTACGGCTGCTGACCAGCGAGCCCGACGACCTGGTGATCAGCACACAGGTGCTGCAGGAGTTCTACGTCGCGGTGACCAGGAAGCTCTCCCATCCGCTGGATGAGGAGCGAGCCGCAAGAGCCATCCGCGGCCTGGCCAAGCTTGACGTCGTAGGAATCGACGTACCGCTGGTCATGGCCGCCGTCGATACATCCAGGACCGCGAAGCTGTCCTTGTGGGACGCGTTGATCATCGAGGCCGCACGGCAGGCCGGTTGTGCCCGGGTGTACTCGGAGGACATGTCGGATGGCCAGGAAATCCGGGGGGTCAGGGTGGAGAACCCGTTCCTGGCCGCATGACGACACCGCGCCTCCCGAAAGCACCGCTGGTCGGCGCCGGGTAGCTAACCTTTGACGTAGGCGAGCTTCTCGGTGACCTTGCCGTCTCTCACGGTGAAGACGTCGACGCCCCGCACGTGGCCGCCGGCCAGTCGTACCGCCAGCGTTGCACGACGTGGGAGCCCGCGGCGAACGAGTCCTCGACCGTGAACTGGCTGGCCACGTCGTCGAAGATCGGCTTCCAGGCGGCGCGGATGGCGGCATGGCCGACGTGACGGGCGCCGTCCGGCGCGGGCGAGGTCGCCTCGAACACGCAGTCCTCGCTGGTCAGGGCCAGCGCAGCGTCGAGGTCGTGACCACCCCACGCCGTGTTGAACCGGGCCACGACGTCGGCGGCGGTTTCCGCGTGCGACGGGTCGGCCGCGCCCACGCCAGCACTGATTCTTTCGGCCATGACAGCCTCCCCCGGTGAGCCGGACCCGCCCGGCGGATCCGGACCGCTGACTCATCAGTAGGCCAGATAGTGCCTGCATACCACTGAGTCCGGTGCACTTCCACGGGCTGTTCGCGATTTGAGCGGCCCGAGACACTCACATTCCGGGCACTGGTAACGGTCCAGGCGGTACCGGACGCGGGCGGCGTCATGATCGTGGTAGCCCAGTGACAGCGGGCGTAGCCAGCCGGCCACGATCATGAAATCGTCAGCTACGGACCATGCGTGGTGATCACCAACTCGTGGTCAGCGGAGGAACCGCTGCAGGCAGGCGGCGATCCGCTCGGTGGCCTTGCCGTCGCCGAACGGGCAGGGGATCGCGGCCAGGCGCCGGCTCAGCCCGGCGTCGCTGATCAGTTGCCTGCCGACGTCGGCGATCGCCGGGCCGGGCCGGACAAGGCGGGCGAATCCGGCCTCGACGGACTCCGGGCGCTCGGTAGAGTTCCTGACCACGATCAAGGGCCGCTTGAGCACCGTGCATTCTTCCTGAACGCCCCCGGAGTCGGAGACCAGCAGCCGGGCGAGCCGGGCCAGGCCGAGGAACGTCCGGTGGTCGACCGGCGGGAGCGGGCGGAGCCGGTCGAGGGCCGCGGCCAGGCCGTGCCGGTCCGCGGCGGCCCTGGTGCGCGGATGCAGCGGCAGCAGCACGGGGAGTCCCAGCTTGCTCAGCCCGTCGAGGATGGTCTCCAGCCGGGCCGGGTCGTCGGTGTTCTCCGGCCGGTGGATCGTGGCCAGGACGTAGTGGCCGGGGTCGGCGCCGAGCTCGGCTGCGATCTCGCGGGCCGCCGCGTCGTCGGGCAGCATGCCCAGGGTGGCCTCCACGATGGTGTTGCCCGTGAGCTCGATCTTCTCGGCCGGGACGCCCTCGGCCCTTAAGTTGGCGACGGCCCGGGGGGTCGGGGCGCAGTGCAGGTCCGCGAGGACGCCGGTGACGCACCGGTTGATCTCCTCCGGCATGTCCCGGTCGCGGGACCGCAGGCCGGCCTCGACGTGGACCACCGGCACGCCCGCGTAGCTCGCCGCCTGCGCCCCGGCCGACACGGTGTTGGTGTCCCCCTGCACCACGACCGCGGCGGGCGGCTCGGCGCAGAACATGGTCCCTAACTGCTCGATGATCCGCCCGACCTGCGCGTGCCGCGGTGCCCCGCAGATGCCGGCCAGGGTCCGCGCCTGGCGGATCCCGGCCGCGGCGAGGAACACCCCGGACAGCTCCTGGTCCTCGTGCTGGCAGGTGTGCACCAGCCTCCCGGCGGGGCCCAGGATGCGGGCCAGCGGCGCGAGCTTCACTATTTCCGGGCGCGTCCCGACGACCATGGCAATATGACGAGAATCGTCACTCTGTAACATTTCCGCTCTCTTGCCGGCATAATAAGTCGGTCATACGAGAATACGAGAATACGGTGCTTACGCCCGTTTCTCGTTCTTGCCGGATTCTGCCGGCCCCGTCGCTGAATTAAATCACGACGTCGACTAGCGCTACGGGGGATTTCGCGGAAGCGCGTGCCAGCCGAGTTGCTGCTTGTTTCGCCATGGTTTCCGGATGCTGCCCCAGGGTCGTCAACCGGCCTGCCGGGCCCAGTAACGACCCGGGGGAGGCCGCTGCCGGGCGGCGACGGCCGCTTTGGACGCTTCCAGCTTCTGGAGCAGCGAGGTCAGCATCCGTACCTCCTCGGGCTCCCAGTCCGCCACGAACGAGGCGAACCGGTCCAGGCCTTCTTCGGTCAGAGATTGCAGCTCATCGGAACCGGCGGAGGTAAGCGTCACCCGGCATGAGCGCCGGTCGGCCGCATCGGCCGTGATCTGCACATACCCCAGGCTCTCCAGCTCCCGGACCTGGCGGGTGACCTGGGAGGGATGGACGCCCTGCGCACTGGCGATCTCCGAGGGGCGGATGCCGGGGGACGCGGCGACGACCTGCAGCAGGCTCAGGGTGCTCGCACCCTTCTTCTGGCGTCTGGCGCGATCGAGTGCCGCGTTCGTCACGAACAGGGCGGTCACCATCGCGCGGACGTCCTCGCTGCTGGCCTTCACGTAGACCATGGTACATTAGTTGATAGACGCAATCATCATTACGCCGGACTGGAGCCTGTCATGAACCCCATCGAGAAGGTCATGATCAAGAGAAGCTCACACGTGAAGCTGGCGGCGGCGGTGGCGGCGCTGCTGCTGGTCCTGTGGGCCACGGGATCCTCGATCCAGTCGCTGTGGATCACCCCGCTCGTCATCGTGGTTCTCTGGATCGCCGTCCAGCTCGGGCTGGGGTACCACCATCGCTACCACGCCGCGTCTGGTCCGGGCGTGAGATGACCAGCGCCCGGTCCGGCCCGGCGGCTGGCCCTGTCGGCCTGCCGGAACGCTGCGACGCCGTGGTCGTCGGCGGCGGCGTGCTCGGCCTGGCGTCGGCTTACGAACTCGCCTGCCGCAATCTGTCCGTCCTCATGTGAGGTTACGAGGCGGCGGCCGGTGCGCTGCAGCGCGATGGCGCTGCGGGTTCGGGCCAGGGAGCGCGCAGGCCGGCGCGGGCGCGGCGGTCAGCCTGCTAGCTGGGCGGCGAGCAGGCAGACGTCGTCCGTGCGGGCCGGCTCGCCGTGGAGCACGCTCTCGGCGGCCGCGCGGA
This sequence comes from uncultured Actinomycetota bacterium, assembly GCA_963842355.1. Lineage (GTDB taxonomy): Bacteria > Actinomycetota > Actinomycetes > Streptosporangiales > Streptosporangiaceae > JASHPR01. The sequence continues at coordinate 862,212 of CAWJGC010000004.1, forward strand.
TCTGGTCCGCCGTGCGGGCCCCCGATTGCCTCAGCGCGGCGGCGAGCGCGCCGAGGCCCTCGTCGAGGTCACGGCCGCGGGCCTCGATCAGCCCGTCGGTATAGAACAGGAGCCCGGTACCGGGCCTGAGCCGCCACCGCCCGGCCGACAGGGAGATGTCGGCGCAGGCGCCGAGCACGACGCCCGGTGCGTCGTCGAGGTACTCGGCCTGGCCGGCTCCGGTGATGACGAGCGGGGGCGGGTGCCCCGCGTTGGCGTAGGTGAGGTCGCCGGTGGTCAGGTCGAGAACGGCGTAGACGGTGCTCGCCATCGCCTCGGGCAGCAGCCGGGCCAGCGCGGTGTTGGTCCGTTGCAGCACGTCGACGGGGTGAGGGTGGTCGATGGCGTAGGCGCGCAGCATGCTCCGGACCTGGCCCATGACCGACGCCGAGGTGATGCTGTGGCCGGCCACGTCGCCGATGACCAGCCCGACGCGGCTGCCGTCGAGCGGGAAGATGTCGTACCAGTCGCCGCCGACGTGGACGCCGTCGCTGGCGGACAGGTAGCGCACCGCGAGGTCCAGGCCGGGGACGGCGGGCAGCGTGCCGGGCAGGACCGCGCGCTGCAGGGTCTCGGCGATCGTGTGCTCGCGGGCCGAGGTCTCCGCGTTGGCCATCGCGTCGGCCAGGAGCCGGGCGAACTGCTCGGCCACCCGCACGTCGGTCTCGGCGAAGCCGGGGCGGTTGGCGTCGCGGGCCAGGACGAGAACCCCGAGCGGGCGGGGCCCGGCCATCAGCGGCGCGGCGAGCACGCTGTCGGCCCGCAGCCGGGCGAGGGTATCGCCCAGGTCGGGGCCCAGCTCGTGCCACCGGGGTAGCTGGGCCGCAGCCCGCCGCAGCACCTGGCTGGTCCCGGTGGTGAAGGCGACCTGGGTCATCATCGGGCCGGCCGTGGCGATCTTCAGCTTGCGGAACTCGGCGAGAACCGTGGCCCGTTCCGGATCCCGGTGGGCGAGCGACGCGGCGTACAGGGTGTCTTCCGCGGTCGGCAGGAACACGACGCAGTGGTCGGCCAGGCCGGGCACCACCAGCTGGGCGGCGTGCTCGAGCAGTTCGTGCCGGTTCCGGGTGGCGGCCGCGAACGCGCCGGCCCGCAGCAGGAACGTGAGCTGCTCCCGGGTGCTGTCCGCCTCGGCGCGCGCGGCCTGCTCCCGGGCCAGCAGCGCGGCGCGCTCCTGCTCGGCGCGCTGCCGCGCGGTGAGGTCGACCACGAAGGTCACCCAGCGGAGCGGGTCGCTGTCGACCGCCGCCCCTCCGACCAGCACCGGCACCCGGTGCCCGTCCCGGTGCAGGTACTCCTTCTCGTACGGCTGGAACGCTCCCTTGGCGAGCAGCTGCTCGAACGCGTCCCGGTCGTAGCCGGCCGACTCCGGGGCGGTGATCGCCGGATAGGAGATGTGCCCGGCCGCCAGGTCCTCCCGGCTGTAGCCGATGATGGCCAGGAACGCGTCGTTGGCGTCATAGGCTCCCTGCTCGGAGGAGACCACCACGCCGAGGACGTTGGCCTCCCGCAGCTGGCCCAGCAGCGCGGAGCTCTCCTGCAGCGCCGCCTCCATCCGGCGCTGCCCGGTGACGTCGGCGATGATCGAGTACGCCCGCTGCGGACGCCCCGCGTGGTCCCGGGCATCGGGCACCGACGTGATCCGCAGCCACCGCACCTCACCGGTCCGCGCGTGCGGCACCCCCAGCACCACGTCGGCGGCGACCTGACCGGTCCGCAGCGCCACAACCGCCGGCAGGTCCTCCGGCGGGTACGGCGAGCCGTCCTCGCGCACCGCCCGCCGGGCGGGCGGCAGCGGCCAGGTGGTCATCGCGGCGGCGTCCATGCCCACGATGGCGCACGCGGCCGGGTTGGCCCCGATGACCGACCCGTCGGCGCTGTAATGGATGACGCCCAGCGGCATGGTCTCGAACAGGGTCCGGTACCGCTCCTCCGTTGCGGCCAGCTGCTCGGTCAGCGTCTCCAGCCGGCGCCGGTCCCGGACGTGGGCGGTGACGTCGGCGGCGTACAGCAGCACCCCGGCGATCGCGCCGTCGCCGCAGCGGACCGGCCGGTACGCGAAGTCCGCGAAGAGCTGCTCGGGCTGCCCGTCGCCGCGGCGCACCCAGACCCCGTTCTCGCGGCCGCTGACCGGCTGCCCGGTGTCCATGACCTGGTGCAGGATCTCGATGCGCTCGCTGGCGGCAAGTTCCGGCAGCGCGTCCTGAGCCCGCAGCCCGACGACATCGCGGCCGCCGACCAGCCGGCGATAGGCCTCGTTGGCGAACTCGACGACCAGGTCAGGCCCGGCCAGGTAGGCCACGGCCGCGGGCAGGCTCGACAGCAGATCCCGCGTCGAAGCGGGCATGCTCGCCGCATTGTCCCGTCGTGGGACCGGAACCGAGATCTTTGCACCCCCCCGGGCGTCTCGGCAAAGCCACCTGACATTCATCATAGCTTGTCCGATCCGCGTCATTGCAGCTCAATAGCTCGCGAGGTCCTGGACGCGCGCTTGCGGCGTAGGCTCGGAGCCAGGAAGCAAGCCCGTTTTGATCCCGGAGCCCGAGCGGGTTTTGTCCCGGGCCCTGGTCCCGGGCGGCGGCCCGGGATGCGGAATTTACCCATGTATGCGCGTTGCTGACCTGGCGGGGTGAGGACATGGCTGGCAGCGATGCCGGGGACGCGGGCCGCGTCAAGCGGTGGAAGGATCTGCTCGCGAGCGAGCGTGATGCCGCGGCCCTGTACAGCCGGATCGCCGAGGGCGAGACGGGGGAGCGGCGGAAGATCTTCGAGGAGCTCGCGGCGGTCGAGCGGCGGCACGCGGCGCACTGGGAAGACACCCTGCGCCAGGCCGGCATCGCCGTGCCGCCCCTGGGGAAGCCGAGCCTGCGCACCCGGGTGCTGGCCCTGGGCGCCCGCAGGCTGTCGTCGAACGCGGTGCTGCCGCTGATCGAGCGCGCCGAACGGGCCGACGCCGGGCTCTATGACCGCGACCCGGACGCGGCCCCGGGGATGGCCGCGGACGAGCACGGCCATGCCCGGACGATCGCCAAGCTCATCGAGGGAGGCCGCCCCGATCCTCAGACGCAGATCGCCCGCCGGGAGCCATGGCATCGCGGGGACCGTTCCGGCGCCCTGCGCGCGGGTGTGTTCGGGGTGAGCGACGGGCTGGTGTCCAACACCGCGCTGGTCATGGGCGTCGCGGGTTCCGGCACGGCCCACCAGGTCATCTTGCTGGCCGGGATCGCCGGGCTGCTGGCCGGGTCGTTCTCGATGGCGGCCGGCGAGTACGTGTCGATGGCCAGCCAGCGTGAGATGTACCAGCGCGAGATCTCCCTGGAGGCCCAGGAACTCGAGGAGAAGCCCGAAGAGGAACGCGACGAGCTGGTGCTGCTCTACCGGGCCAAGGGCCTGCCCCGCCAGGACGCCGAACGCATCGCCGGCCAGATCATGACCAACCGGAAGGTCGCCCTGGACACGCTCACCCGCGAGGAACTCGGCCTGGACCCGGCCGAGCTCGGATCGCCGCTGGCCGCGGCGGTGTCCAGCCTGTTCACGTTCGCAATCGGCGCGCTGGTGGTGATCATCCCCTACTTCATCGGCGGCGGCACCGCGGCCCTGGTGGCCGCCATCGTGCTGGCGGCCGCGGCCCTGCTGGCGGTCGGCGCCGGGATCGGGATATTGAACGGCCGTTCGCCGGTGCGGTCCGGGTTGCGGCAGCTGCTCCTGGGCGGAGGGGCGGCCCTGGTGACCTTCGGCATCGGCCACCTCATCGGCACCAGCGTCTCCTGAGGCCCCAAGATAAGGTCGGCCTACCGGTGCATCACGGACAGCAGTCAGCACGATGGATCGGTCAGAAGGGGAGTTAATCGGCTGGCACGCCGATGCGGCGGGCGAAGGCGGGCAGTCCGGGAAGGACGTGGCGGTGGTCGGCTCGCAGGAGGTCTTCGGCTATGCGATGGACGGGTGGCCGGTAGCGGACCTCGGCGGGCGCGGCACGCTCGGCTGACAGCAGCGCGCGGTAACAGGGCTCCGGCTTGCCCCACTGATGGTAGGCACGGGCGACGTCGATCCAGTACCGGCCTTGCCGCTCAGCGGTCGGTATCGCGGCCGGGCGCACCGTTTTCGCGTGCTCGATGGCGGTGCCATTGTCGCCGAGGACCTGGGCGATGCTGACCTGGTACAAAGTGACGTTAGCCGGACCGAAAGCGGTGAACCGGTAGTTGGCGTCGCGGCCGAGCCGCGTGGCGGTGGCACGGGCCTCGCCAATGAATTCACGGGCGGCGTGCCGGTTGCCGTCGACCGCGGCGGTGTAGGCGGCGACTTCGAGCAGCGTGCCGTACATCGAAAGTTGATCCGCGCTGGTGTCGCCGCTGGGCTCGATGTCGCGGGCGGCACGGATCAGCAGTTCACGTGCCCTGGCCGGCCGTCCGGTGCGGCGCAGCACCGTGGCGACGGCGCGGCGGCTATCGGCGACGGTCAGCGGGTCGCTGCCGGCCTGGGCTGCCTGGAGTGCCCGGTCGGCCAGCGCCCAGGCAAAGGCATCATCGTTGAGCTTGACCATGAAGTTAGTCGCGACGATATAGGAGTCGGCGAGCAGCGCACTGGCTGTGGCTCGCTCATCACCGCCAGCGCTGTCGCGGGTAGCGGCGGCAGTTGCGATCAGCCGGGGAAGGACGGCGGTCAGGTGGTCGTATCGGGCGGTCTGGAAGCAGGCACGCGCCTGGGCAGTGGCGCTGCGGAGCGCGGCCAGCGAAACGGGCTCGGCGCCTGCGCCCCCGTAGAGAAGGTCGTCCAGGCGAGCGCGCGGATCGGTGAGTGACAAGGGCCGGCCGTGCCGCCCGGCCGAGCGCGGCGACGCTGGCTAATCCAGCCGCACGCGCGAGCAGCTCGCGGCGTCGCACCGGGTCCTCACCGCCTTCCGACTGCAACTCGGGGCTCACATTAGGGCCAGAGGCGCAGGCGGTGCGTTCTTTAAGGCCAGCGTCGGCGTGTCGTCGGGGCCAGGTACCGTCCAGTGCCGTCAGGCCGAGGATCTCTGGCGGGATCCGAAGTGCTGCGGCGAACCGGCGTAGCAGGGTGATGTCGGTGAGCGGCTGGACGCCACGTTCGTAACGGGAGATCTGCGAGGCCGAATATCCGCAGCGCTGGCCAAGCTCGGCCAGGGTCAGGCCTGCGGCCAGCCGTGCGGCGCGGACTATGGCGCCCGCGCCTTGGCCGGGTTGACCGGACACGGCCTGTGCGGACCTTAGACGCTCATTCGGTCTCATAGGCATCTCCGCACAGACGTCCCCGTTTGACTGTAGCCGCTGCTCGCACTGTGCGCACGAGCGTTTGCAGAGTGTGCAAGCGCCTGGCAGCCTCCGCCATCTGCTCTTCCGGCTTCGTTTCTCGGGGCGCTTCCTGGAAGCAGGCCACAATGGGAGGACGGCATGGTGAGCATGCATGGATTCGCGCCCGGCGAAGCAGTAAGTGCTGCTGAGCTGGCCCGGTCGGGGCTGCTGCTGGCGGGCCAGGGAATGCAGGTCAGCCGGTATGCGCTGTTCGTACCCGCCGATGCACGAGGTACTGCGCGCCCGGTCGAGATCGGGCCAGGCTGCATCGTCGGGGCATATGCCGTGATCTGGGGCGGCACGATGCTGCAGGACAAAGTGTGCGTGGAAGAGCACGCAATGGTGGGGAAACCGGAGCTCGGATACGCGGTCGGGCATATCTACCCGGGAGTCGGCGCCGACACCGTCATTGGCGGTGAGGCTGTCGTCCGTTCCGGTGCTGTGATCTACGCCGGAGCAGAGATCGGCGCCGCCACGGTGGTCGGTCACCACACGCTGCTGCGGTCGTTCGTCACTGTCGGGGAAGGATCCCAGCTCGGCCATCACCTCACGGTGGAGCGGGCGAGCAGCATAGGCGCGAACGTGCGCTGCTCGCCCGGTAGCCACATCACGAGCTCATGCGTGCTGGCCGACAGGGTATTCCTGGGAGCCGGGGTGCGGACGGTCAATGACCGGGAGCTGATCTGGCGCGATCCGGACCGGGCACCGGAGCTGGTACCGCCATGCTTCGAGCGCGGCGCTCGGGTGGGTTCGGGCTCGGTCATCCTCGCGGCCGTCACGGTAGGCGAGGAGGCGCTGGTCGGGGCGGGATCGGTGGTTACCCGTGATGTACCAGCAGGGTCGGTAGCCTACGGCGTGCCAGCCCGGGTCCGCCGCTGCGCAGTGCGGGCGGGCACGCCGTGACCACCATGGGTGGCGCGACCCGATGGCTGGTCCCGCTGATACGCGGCGTCCCTGGGCTCACCGAGCTGGACACGCTGCGGCTCCGTCACTTCGAGGAGTCCCTGGGCGGGCTGCTGGCCAGCCATCCGATCGGGCCGGACGTCGAGCAGCGGCTGCGCAGCCAGCGGCTGGCGCGGATTCGCCGGGAACTCGCAGCGTGCGGTCTTCTCGCCGTCGCCGTGCCAGCCCAGGACGGGGGATCAGGCCGACCGGCGGTGATTCAGGCACTGATGCAGTTCGTGTGCGGGTATCACGATGCCGACCTACGCGACTCGACCGGACTCGGCCACGGCCGCCTGATCGCGCGCCACGCCTCCCCGTCGGCGCGCAGCCGGTGGCTGCCCAGGCTGCTCGCCGGAGACCTGCCCGGGATCGCGATCACCGAGCCCCACGGCGGCAGCCAGGTTCAGGCAACTGCGACTGCGGCCACCGCGCATCGCGACGGCGTGTGGCGGCTCACCGGCACGAAGACATGGATCAGCCGTCTCGAGGAGGCCGCGGTGTTCATCGTGTTCTTCACCGACCCGGCCGGGCGCCTGACCGCAGGCATCATTGACGCGGGTGACGTCGGCCTGCAGCGTCGCGCTGTCCTGCCAGCCGGGCTGGCCGGATGGACGTGGGGTGAACTGCGGCTGCGCGACGCGCGACTGCGGCCATGTGATTTCCTTGGCCGTCCGGGAGAGGGCATGACGCTGCTGCGCGAGCACTTCGCGCACTACCGGCCGCTGGTCGCCGCCACCGGCCTCGGCACCGCCGCCGCCGTTCACGACCAGGTGGCCGCGCATCTGGGCGTGCGTCGGTCATCGGGGGTCATCACAGATCTGCGGGACAATGCCCTGATCACGCTGGGCCGCTCGTATGCGCAGATCAACGCGGCGCTTCTGGCGGCCTTTACCGCACAGCGGCTGTCGGAGTCCGGCGATAGGCGGGCCGTGATGTGGGGATGTGCCGTCAAGGCCTACGGGTGCGACGTCGCGCATGCGGCCGCAGCCGAGCTCATGCTGCTAGTCGGCGCCGGTGGGTTCGCGGCCGGTTCGCCGCTGGCGAAGGCTCTTGGTGACCTTGGCGCGCTGCGGTACGCCGATGGCATCCATGACAGGCTCTACCGCGCCGCCGGCCGCGCGCTCACCGCCGTCGACCCGGCCGTGCCCGTGGCGATTCCGCTGCCCAGGACATCGCTCAGCCCACCCGGCTGCCGCCCTCCAGCGACACCACCGTCCGGCTCGTCAGCGCCTGCAGGCACGCGGCGATCCGGCGGCCGACCAGTGGCGTCACCCGGTCGGCCACCTGGGCCGGGCGGACGAACGCAAACCCGGCGAGCTCACCGTCCGGCAGGGTGATCGCGTCGATATCGGCCGGCGGGAGCACGCCGCCGTGGTAGACCACGACCAGGCCCTCCGGACGTTCGGGCTGCGATGGCACCCAGTCCACCGCGAGCACCCGCCCCACCGGGCGATCCAGCCCGAGTTCCTCGGCCACCTCCCGGCGGCACGCAGCATGCGGGGACTCTTCAGCCTCCACCGCCCCGCCCGGCAGGTCCCAGGTGTCCCGGTAGACCGGGTCGACCAGCAGCACCCTGCCCGCCTCGTCGGTGAATAAGGCACCCGCCGCCATGCGCTTGCGCGCCAGCGACGCTATGTACGCGTCCGTCGGCGTAGACCCTGGACGACCAGAACTCATCCACGTCACAGTAGAGGCAAGATCTGCAGCCGGTAGCGCTTATAGCGTGACTGTTCGGCCAGTCTGGCCACCTGCTCGCCTAAACGGGTTCGGCTGCGACCCAGGTACCAGCACACTGCTGCACGGGTGAGCATCTGCGCGACGACGAGGAAAGTGACGCGTGGCGCTCGCCGGTACGGTCGAGGCTGCGGCCAGCGGATCTTCTACGCTCCGCCGCCGTCGCTCCGGCGAGGCCGCGGCGGTACGGCTGGCAGCGCCACCTGCGCCGCCGTGCTTCCCGGTTCAGCACCGCCGTCCGCTCGTAGAGCCGAGCGGAGTGCTGTCTGAAGGACCGTATAAATCAGTCACAGAGAGTGACATTCAGCGCAAAAAGTGGGAGCATGGACTCTGCCCGGCCGGGCGACGGGGCGGTGCGCACTCCGTGGGGCGCTTGAGGCGGCTCACCTTGAGGGGGAAAGATGACGATCTCGGCCAACGGATCTGTTGCGGGAGCGGACGGGCAGAACGGCGCCATCGGGCTGGTGGACAGCGGCTCCGTCTCTTACCGCGAGATAGATTCGAATCAGCGAAGGAAAATCCAGGCTGCGGGCAGGCGATTTGCCGAGCTGACGGACGGCAGTCCCTGTCTTCTGTTAATTGGCCAGTATATCGGCGTGGGTGATCCGGGGACCGCGACGGAAAGCCGGGTGCAGCTGGCATGCCAGGAACGATTCGGATTCCCGAAGCCGGTGCCCGAGGAAACGATTAACGTCATACTCGACTCGACCGGTGGTTCGCTCGATAGTGCGTTCAGGACGGCCTTGTACCTTTCCAGGTATGCCGTGAACCTTAATATCTACGTTCCGCGCAGGGCTAAGAGCGCCAGCACCCTGGTCGCCGTGGCAGCAAATAGCATTTTTATGTCGCCGTTCGGCGAGCTGGGACCGCTTGATACCCAGATCAGGGACCCCAGGAATCCAACGGACTACATATCAGCCCTCGACTGCTACCAGAGCGTTGATTACGTTCGGGAGTTCGGGTTTTCAACGCTCTCGCAGGCACTCAAGCAGCTGGCCGCGGTGACCCAGGGCAAGCTGCTGCTCACCGATTCGCTCGACGCGGCCGCGAAGTTCGCGATAGGCAGCATCACGCCGATGCTTTCCCAGACCCGGTCGCTTGACTTCGGCGCGTGGGGACGCAGCCTGAAGATGGGCGAGAAGTATGCTCAGATACTCATCTGCCGGGCTGGCGAGCTGGACCAGGGAAAAGCAGCAAGGATTGCTTCCCGGCTGGTTTACGGTTACACTCACCACCGCTTTCCTATTGACATAGCGGAAGCCAGGGATATGGGCCTGGATCCGCAGGAGATGTCGGAGGAAGAATACAAAACCGCGATCGAGATCGTGAACATCTGCAACGACAATCAGGTCTGCATTGAGTTTGTCGACGAACATGCAGGTCCGGTGGAAGGCAATGGCGCATCCGTGGCCGGGGCGGTCCCGGACACCGCGGCACCGGCGCAGGTCTAGGAGAACGTGGCGGGCTTGCGTCTTGGGAAGCCAGCAGGTCTACGAGAATCGAGGTGCACTGTAGATGTCCAGGATCCTGTGCCTGGAACCTGGCTGCAACGAGACCGTGGAACTTCCAGAGGAACCGGTCGCCGTCATCGAGGAGTACCTGCCGCCGCCGGAGCGCGAGATCGAGATCGTGTGCCCCCGGGGGCACCGTCAGATTTACGTGCTGAAGTACTGACGTGGCCCGGGCCTGGCCGACCGGCCAGTCGGCCGGGCCCGCGTGCCCGGTAGCGGCGGTAGCCTCAGTTTCGCTGCAGCACGCGCGCGGCCGCGGCGAACACGGTGGCGGTGAGCAGCAGCCGAAGACCACAAGGCTTGATGCGGCCACCTCGCCCAGTCCGTTGGACCTGAGTTTGGTCACCGGCCTGCGGAGCGATTATCAGCGGCGCGCTGACTGGGGTGATGGGTGCGGCAGAGGCGTTCCTGAGGCACTAGCTGGTGCCCTACGGTTGGCCCGTGGCGTGGATTCGGCGGGTGCGGACGTCCTCAGGGGCGACGGCCGTGCAGATCGCTGAGTCGGCTGGTGGCCGCCGGCGGATTATCGCGCATGTCGGCTCGGCGCATACCGAGGCTGAGCTCGGGTTGCTGGTCGAGCGGGCCCGGGCGCTGCTGCGGGATCCGGGACAGGGCGAGTTCGAGCTGGGGATCGAGCCGGTGGCGGCGAAGACGCCGCTGCTGGCCCCGGCGGGTGGTGACACGCTCTTCGGTGACCCGGTCACCATGACACGCACGCGCGTGACGGCCGCCGCCCCGCGGGTGATCTCGACCTCGTCGCGGGTGCTGTATGACGTTCTGGCCGGGGTGTTCATCTCCCTCGGGTTCGACGCGCTGGGAGACGACGTGTTCCGGGACCTGGTTATTGCCAGGATCGTGGAGCCGACCTCGATCCTGGACACCGGGCGGGTGCTGACCGATCTGGGCCGCAGGCCGGCGAGAGAGAAGACGATGCGCCGCGCCCTGGCCCGCTGCGGCAAGGACGGCTACCGCGACCAGCTCGCCGCGCTGTGCTTCGCCCGCGCGCGGGCCGGCGGCGATGTCTCCTTGTGCCTCTACGACGTGACGACGTTGTATTTCGAGGCGGAGAAGGAGGACGACCTGCGCAAGGTCGGGTACTCCAAGGAGCGGCGGGTCGACCCGCAGGTCGTGGTCGGGCTGCTGGTCGACCGGCACGGCTTCCCGCTGGAGATCGGCTGCTTCGAAGGGTCCAGGGCCGAGACGCTGACGCTGCTGCCGGTCATCCGCCAGTTCCAGGCCGGCACGGCATGGAGGGCATGGTCGTGGTCGCCGACGCGGGCATGCTGTCGGCGGCTAACCTGCGCGAGCTGGACGAGGCCGGGCTCGGGTTCATCGTCGGCTCCCGCACGACGAAGGCGCCGGTCGACCTGGAGTCCCATTTCCGGTGGCATGGGGACGCTTTCACCGACGGGCAGGTCATCGACACCCTCACCGCGCGCGCCGGCAAGAACACCGAGAACAACGTCGCGCTGAGGGCCGAGCCCGTCTGGAACCGTAACAGCCATTCGTCGTCATGGCGGGCGGTGTGGGCGTACTCCGCCAGGCGCGCCGCCCGTGACAACAAGACCCTCAACGCTCAGGAGAACCGGGCCCGCGCCGTCGTGGACGGGGACAAGACGGCACGCACACCCAGGTTCGTGACGATCAAGGGCGACGCCCGGACCCTGGACGAAGCCTCGCTCGCGCGGGCTCGCAGGCTTGCCGGCTCAAGGGCTACGTCACCAACATCCCCGCCACCGTGATGACCCCAGACCAGGTGATCGGCTCCTACCACGACCTGTGGCACGTGGAGACGAGCAAGCCGCAATGCTGTTATAGCCGCGGCTGTTCGGCATCGCTGCGGGATCCTTCCTGTTCGGTGTTCATTAAGGCAGCTTGGTTTTTCAGCCAGGGGCGGCGGTTGTGCTGGCCCCGGGGCACGTGGTGCAAGGCGCGCAGGCGTTCGACCTCGGCGGGGTCGGCGCGGACTATGCGTAGCCTGGCCTGGGGGTGCAGGTAGCCGGTGGCCCAGCCACGCCGGACCCAGGAGTCGAGGGTGACCTCGGACATGGCCAGGTGCTCGGCCAGGTCACGCAGCCACCACTCGTGCTGGGCCAGGGCCGGGCGGTTGCGGCGGGCCGGGACATGGGAGCGGTGGATGCCCAGGGCCCGCAGCAAGTCGGTGACCGCGTTGGGTGTGAAGGCGGGGATGCGCTTGGGCGGGCGGAAGCCCTCGGCGTTGAGGCGCACGGCGATCTGCGCGGTGGTGCACCCGCTGTCCGCGAGCTCGCGGGCGCGGGCGGCGAGCTGAGGGTAGTAGCTGAGCTGGGTCAGGCAGGCCACCGGGCGGGTGATCTGCCCGGCAGTGCGGTGGCCGCCGGCCCAGGTGACCTCCACGTCCACCTTCTCGCTGGCACCGAGCACCGTGACGCGGACCTGCTCGATCAGGTGGCGGATCAGCTGCTTGCGGTCGGCGTCGGTGGTGGTGGGTGCGTTCCAGACCGCGGGCAGGTCAGTGGCCAGGGCCCGGATCTGCTCGCGCTCGGCAGCTGTCAGCTTCCGGGGGCGGGCGGCGGTGAAGCGGTTGTACTCCTCGCCCAGCCGCTGCCGCTCGGCCAGCGTGGTCTCCCAGTCCTTTTCCAGCTGCCGGACGACCAGGCGGTTCTCCGGCTCGGCGAGCTGGTACTGGCGGCGGGCCCGGCTGGCGGCGAAATCGGCGCGTTCCAGCGCTGCCGCCAGATCCGGTCGACCTGCGCGCGCTGGCCTTCGGCCTGCTCAGCCGCAGCCAGGGAGACTTCGAGGGCGGCGGGTGCCATCGCGGCCAGCAGCAGGCCGGTGACGTGCGCGTCCACGCACGAGCCGGTGATCTGCTGGCACTGCCCGGCCCCGTAATCGCTCTTCTCCCGGGCGCACACATAGACCGGCTGCTGCCTCCCGCCTGGGCCGCGCTGGTAGTGCACCGTCATCTTCTTGCCGCAGCGGCCGCAGGCCACCAGCCCGGCCAGCAGGGCCGGGCCGTCGCGCACCGCGCCCAGGCTCTGGGACCGGGACCGGTTGGCGTCCATCCGCTGCATGTTCTTCTCGTACTGCTCGATGCTGATATAGGCGGGCAGCAGCCCGGGCAGGAAGACGATCCAGTCCCCGCGTGCGGTCCGCACCCGCCCGGTGAACGGCCGCCCGGCTTGCCGCCGCCGGGGATCAACCCGGCTGCGGCCATAGGCGTAGATCCCAGCGTAAGCCGGGTTGCGGAGAATGTTCTGCACCCCAACCCGGCTGGGCCGCGCACGCCAGCTCCCCACGCTCAGGTCCTTCCCGCAGCCGGATCCCGAGCTGGATGTGGTTGTCAGCCAGGAAGCACAGCACCGCATTCACCGTGCCCAGCCGGTCAAACAACTCGAAGATCAGGCGGATCACAGCCTGGACCTGCTCATCGGGATCCAGGGCCACCTCACCTGAGGGGCGCCGCACGAACCGGCCGGCATCGGCACGGCCAGCTCCCCGCGCCGGGCCTTGGCCAGCCGCCCGGTCCACATCCGCTGCTTGATCAGGTGCAGCTCAGCCTCGCTGATCGTGCCCTTCAGCCCCAGCAGGAGGCGGTCATTGTGATCGGCCGGGTCATAGATCCCGTCCGGATCCCCCAGCAAGGTCCCCGACAGGGCACACAACTCCAGCAGCTGATGCCATTCCCGGCCGCTGCGCGCCAGCCGCGACATCTCGATGCCCAGCACGATGCCCACATGATCCAGCCCGACCTCCGACACCAGCCGCTGGAAACCTGGGCGGGCATCGGCCCCCGACGCCGAATGACCCAGGTCCTCATCGATCACCAGCACCCTCGACGGTGCCCACCCCAGCCCAGCCGCCCGCTCCGCCAGCCCATACTGCAACCGCGTGGATTCCTGATGGTCCTGAACCTGCTGCGCGGTGGACTGGCGCACATAAACAGCCGCGAGGCGATCACGATGCCGCGGCCCGACCTTCCCCTCCAGCCGCTCAGACGGCCTGGCCGGAGCGCTGATCCCGCTCACCCCCGCCCCGGCCACACGCCGGGTCCACCGGCGGCGTCATCATCCGCCCGGCCAGCACCCCCAGCAGGCACGTCACCAGCATCCGGTTCACCTCCGGAAACGCCTCCCAGCCCGGAACCCCGCCCAGCGGGGTCGCTAACTGGGGGGCACCGCTGCGTCTGCAGACACTGCGGCCCACCTCCCTCACCGCCACCGGCCCGCGCCTCCCGCAACCGCCGCACATACGCGACCGCGGCCAGCAGGCCGTCAATACCGATGAGGGGAGCATGCCCCGATTCGCCTACGTATGCAGTCTGGCTCGCTCCTTGAGCAGTCCTTCCGGATGTCCAAGACCGACCTCGCCGCCCGGCCCATGTTCGTGCGCACCAAAGACGCGATCGAAGCGCACCTGACCATCGTGTTCACCGCCCTCGCCGTGGCACGCACCGTGCAGCACCGCTCGGGCCTGGCCGTGCGCAACGTGGTCCGGCAGCTCCGGCCCCTGCGCTCAGCGACCATCGCGATCAACGGCGCGACACAGACGTTCCCGCCCGCCATCGATCCCGATAAACAGGAACTTCTGGACACGCTCGTCACCGGAGATTCAAGGCACTAACGAAAAGACCAAACTCAGGGGGGGCACCGTCAGATTTACGTGCTGAAGTACTGACGTGGCCCGGGCCTGGCCGACCGGCCAGTCGGCCGGGCCCGCGTGCCCGGTAGCGGCGGTAGCCTCAGTTTCGCTGCAGCACGCGCGCGGCCGCGGCGAACACGGTGGCGGTGAGCAGCCAGCCGAAGACCACAAGGCTTGATGCGGCCACCTCGCCCAGTCCGTTGGAGGATTGCCAGACCTGCCGCTCCTGCAATGCGCTCGTCGGCAGCAGCAGATCGAGGGTGTAACCCACCGAGTTGCTGAGTGCGAAGCCATGGTGCCCGCTGGCTATCGAATATGGCTTGGCGCCATACCGGAACAGCAGCACCCCGAGCACAAATAGCCCGGCCAGCCACATGAGAGCGCGGAGCGGAGCGTAGCCGTAGCCGATCACGCCGTCCTGCAGGATATTCCACAGCTTGCTGTACCAGCGGCGCCAGGACGTCACGCGATTACGCTGCCGGTATTTGGCAAGCTGGATGCGGTGCGCAGCATGATCGTCGCCAGCGTTACGGTACACCGCGGCAAGCTGCTCGTATGGCTGGGGCAGATACCCGTCGTGGTCGCCGCCGGGCTTGCGCCGGCTTGCCTCCATCGCGCGGCTCAGCCATTGCTCCCGCTGCTTGACCGTTACCCAGGTCATCTGGATTGAGCGGTATTCGAATCCGTCAAGAACGATGTCGCCGCTTTGCCGGTGCGCCGCGCTATCCCGGAAAAAGTCGGCCTTCGTCTTGGTAAAATCGAGAAAGCCGGCTGGAGGGTCGCCGCTGAGCGCCACCGTGGTGAACTGGCAATTTGTGAGATCGGCCGCCTTCGGATATCCCTTGAGTTCGGTGGTAACCAGCCTGAACTCGCCGGCCACCGACAGCCTGGCCAGGTCGATCGTGCCGTGGCCGACGAAACCCTCCCAGCACCCGAAGTCTCCGTCGACCTTCGTGCGCACCAGGCGCAGCGCGGTTCCGGTCGGTCGCGGGGGGCCTGCGGCCCTGGGGTGTCGGCCGGCTTCGGGGCGGCCGGCGCCGGGGTGGCCGCCGGCTTCCGGGTGCCCGCCGGCCCTGGGGCGCCTGCGGGGGCGGCCGACTCTGCGGCACCGGGGGTCCGCGCCGGCGTGCCGAGTTCCGCGTTGTTGAGGTAGACGCTGCCCTTCACGTGGGCGCCGATCGCACATACCTCCCCGACGGCCGCGAAACCGTTATCGCAGTAGAGGCTGCTCGAGATTTCGGCCCGGTCGAGTCGCAGCGCGACGCCTCCGGCGTTGATCAGCTTGGCGCCGCGAAGTTCGAGGGTGCTGGCGATCGTGACATCGACCAGCCTCACCTCGCCTGCTGCTCTGAGACCCTGGGCGTTGAAATCGTGCCCGACTGTCATTCCGTCGCCGTCGAACGCGACCTTCCGCGCGCCGCTGGCGGTGATCCTGGCGCCGTCCAGCCGAACGGACCCGTTCACCCGCGCGCCCGTCATGGTGACGGCACCCGAAGCCGCGAAGCCGCCGCCGCCAGCGACGCTGCCGTCCACGACCAGGTGATCCGCGTCCAGCGCGACCTCCTGATCCTCCCCGGGGCCCAGTTGCGCACCGTGCAGCCGGACATCGCGATGCAGGCGAGCGCCGGTAAGCTGCACCGTCCGGGAAGACGAGACCCCGCTGAGTCCAAGATCACCATCAAGCTCCAGGTTCGGCGCTTCGATTCCCGGGAACCGGGACCCGTCGAGGCTCAATACGCCGAGCCGGGCTTCGGCCAGCACGAGGGGCCGGTCGAAGGCACAGTCGCGGAAGCTGATGGGGTGCTCGATCCGCGCATAGCTCAGGTCCAGCGAGCCGGTGATCCGGGCGCCGCGGAGAGTGAGGCGCGAGCCGCCGCGAGGGCCCGGCTCGGCGCAGAGGATCGCGGCGATGACCTCGGCCCGCACCGCGGCTCCGCGCCCGGCGTGACGATCGTTGCGGCCAGCCTTCCCGTTCGCGCGCAGGTCTATTTGCTGTCCGGCGCGGAAAGCGCTCCACAGCATTTTCTCGGTTCGCCTGGGCCCGGGCTGCCGCACTAAGAACCCGGGCTGACCGTTACCCCGCTGCACCGAGGAATCGCGAGTCATCGACCCCCCTGACGATTGCCGCGGCCGGTGGCTTTCGGGTATCCGCCTGTCCCTGCTACCGCGCTGGCCGTCGTGACGGCCGCCGGGCACCGGACTTCCATGATTGCTCGCCCGGAAGGTCCAGGCAAGATGCCGGACCAGTCGTCCAACCGCGGTGAGGCGGCCGACGAGCGCGCTCCGCGGGCGGCTCCCGCCGCCCGGGCGGCACCTGAGGAAGAAATCGGGCTATCCGGAACACGGGTGTTCCGGGAGGATGTCGGGAAGCATGCCACGGCGTAAGGAAATTTGATGAGCAACGGGAATCCGGCTCCGGAAAGCTCGGGCGGCTGGCCAGGCGACGCCGGCCAGGTACCCGCCGATCCGCAGCAGCCGGGACCCGGCTACGTCCCTCCGCCCGGCCAGGGCGCCGGGCCGGGCCAGGGTTACGGGTTGCCGCCGGGGCCTGGCTTTCCCGCCCCGCAGTGGGACGGCCCGCCTGGCATGGCCGGATATCAGCCGGGCCGGCGACGGTGGTTCCCCCGGCGGGCCCGTATCGGCGTCGGCGTGGTCATCGGCGTGATCATCGTGGTTTCCGTCGTCACCAACCTGCGTCGAAGCCACACGTGGAAGCTGACCGCGCCGAGCACCGCGGCCGGCCTGCAGCGCGACACGAGCCCGCTCGACACCTTGGGGCTGAGCGATGGCGTCACCGGGGCCAGGTCCGCCATCACCAGGCTGCCCGGCTACGGCACGCTGAAGTCCTCGGTCAGCGCCGCCTACAACGGGGTGTCGGGGCCCCTGGTCTGGTTCATCGGGTTCAACGGCACCTTCAATAAGCAGATCGTGCTCCAGAGCTATCAGGGCGCCCGCGTTTCGACGGTCAGCGCCGGCCCGCACGGCGGCGCTGCCGAGTGCGCGAGAGCGACCTCAGCGACGCTCTGCCAGTGGTCCACCTCCTCGACGGTGGGCGAACTGATCGTCAGGAACTCCGTCTTCGGCGGACCCGTGTCGGTCGCGAAGGCGGACAGCCTGATGATCAAGATGCGCGGCAGCGTGGAGCGTCCCGGGTAACTCCCGGGACGCCTGCTCACGTTCGCGACCGGCGCGCTCGTCGTGATCGTCTCCTACGTCGCCGCCGACGGCACCGCGGCCCCGGGCATACTGGAAATATTTGACTGACTGAGTCGGTCAGTTTAGTATGACGGCATGCCCCGCAAGAGACCGCAAGATCGCTTCGACCAGGAATCGGTGGTCTGGTTCGCCAGCCACCGGCTCAGCGACCCTGACTCGGCTGACATCGACGGCGAGGTAGCCCGCGCCGATGTGACCAGGCTGCTGATCACGGCCCTCATCCCAGACGACGCGAGCAGACCATGACCGGGCCCGGTGCTGACGGCGTCCTGCTGATCCACGGCGCCCATCACGGGGCGTGGGTATGGGACGATATGGCCCCGCTACTCGGCCTGCCGTACCTCGCGGTCAGCCTCCCGGGCCGGGAACGCGCCGGAAGCCCGTCCGCATCGCCAGGGCCGCTCACCCTCGGCGACCTGATCGCCTCGGCCGCCGCTGACCTGCACAGCACACGATGGGATCGGGCAGTCATCGTCGGGCACTCACTGGGCGGCGCGGTCGCCGCCGGGCTCGCTGCCCGGGCGCCCGGGCAAGTCCATCACCTGTTCCTCATCGCCGCGAACGTCCCCGGCCCGGGCGAGTGTGCCCTTGATAGCTGGCCTCACGGGCTCCGCTGGCTGCCGCGCACGGCACTTGCCGTGCGACCGGGCGGCAGCCAGGCGCCGCTCACGATGTCCTCCCGCAGGGCCCGCAACGGCCTGGCCAATGACCTCGACGAGACGCAGGCACGGCGGCTGCTCGACCGGCTCGTCCCCGATACGCCGGGATTCCTCACCAGCGCCATGCCGGACACGGCCCTACCATCCGGCTTGCCCCGCAGCTACCTGGTCACCCGGAGGGACCGCATCCACAAGCCCCGCCGTCAGGTCGCCACCGCCGTGCACCTTGGCGCCGCCATCATCGAGATCGACAGCGGGCATGACCCCATGCTCGCCCGGCCTGGCGCTGTGGCGGCCATCATCAACAAGATCGCCGCAAGCCGGGCAGCCCCGTGAACAGCCAGCATGGCCGCTGGTCGGCGTACATGGAACAGGTAGCCACCGGTGATCACGGAACATGGCCAGGAACTGACAGCCGGCCGATACGGCAACATCCGGGCCTCGGACGCGGACCGGGAGCGGGCCGTGGACGTGCTCAAGGCGGGGATGTGGGTAGGACGGTTCAGCGCGGAGGTCGAGGCTGGGCCGCGGCGAGAGCGGCGAGTTCGCGGTCGGGGCTGATGTGCCGCTGGTACAGGGGGCCGCAGGGAGTGGCGGCCAGGCGCACCGCGAGCGCGAGCAGGTCAGGCTCGTCCTGGCGCCAGGCGTCGGCGAGGTAGCTGAACTCGTTCATGATCCCGACGACGCTCCGGCTGGCGGTCTTGGCCAGCCGCACCTGGTCCATCTCCTGCAGTTCGGCGTCGATGAACTCCGCGGGCGTGCCGTGCGCGGCGAGCACGGCCGCCAGATGGGGGCCGAATCGCTGCAGGAGGGTGGCTGCCGGAGCCAGCGGCATCAGCACCGGCAGCAGCGTCACCTCGCTGACCAGGAGGGCGACCTGAGGGCGCCAGAACCAGCCGGTGGCATACCAGTCGCCCAGCCGGGTGGTGGACGCCTGCCCCGCATTTGCGGTGGGCGGACCGAGGCGATCGAGCAACTTCTTAGTCCCCCGCACGATCAGCATCGGCCCATTCTGCCGCCCGCGCGGCGGCATCGCGGACCCGGTGAGCGTGGACCAGATCGCCCGGATGGCCCGCGTGGCCCGCCCGCCGTGCTCCGCACGTCAGCTTGATGCCTCCTGTGGCAGCTTGACGGGCACGACCTGCAGGCCGTCGATGCCCTGGAAGTCTGCGGCGTTGCAGGTATAGACGGGCAGGTGATGAGCTATTGCAGTCGCCGCGATCAGCGCGTCATAGGCGCGCGCAGTGGTCTTCCTGCCGGATCGCCGCAGTGAGGCGGCTACCTGGCCGAAGGCGCGTGCTGACGCCCGGTCGAAGGGCAGCGGGTCGAAGTCCGCCTCCGCTTCCTGCAGGTGTGCCTGCCTGGCGGCACGTTCCCGCTCATCCTGTGCCACCAGCGGACCGACCGAAAGCTCGGCGAGCGTCACCGTGGTGATGAGCGGTTCTGCCGGCAGCGCTGAAGGGTCGGTGATGTCGCGCATGGCAATGACTGTGGAGGTGTCCAGGATTCCCTGAGCGAGACGCTCACCGGAATTCGTCACAGCGCTGGGTCCATGACCTCGTCGATCTCGGCCTGCATGGCGCGATAGTCCACCGGCGGCAGCCGATGCCACCGGGCGAGCAGCGTCTCAGCAGTCAGCGGCCGTCGGCTGACCGGTCGGAGTTCAGCGACCGCTCGGCCGCCGCGGGTGATAGTTATCTGTTCGCCTCGGGCAACTCGATCGACCACCTCGCCGCCGTGGTTCCGCAGTTCGCGGATCGTGACTTCGGTCATGACGGCATTGTATCACGCGTGATACACGCACGGGCTCGTCTCGATTCAGCCGCACTGGCGGGGCGGACCCGGCGACGCTGGGCGCGGATGACGACCTGGCGCTCTGGGGGCAGTTCGCCGTCGGCGGGCTGCCGCTGGCAGGCGGCGGTGCGGTACGGGCGACGACTGTCCTGGATCTGCCGCCCGGCATCGGCGATGATCTGCCCGCGGGGCAGGGCATGATCGGGCAGCTGCTGACCGGTTGCGTCGGCTACATCTACTCCGCCGTCTTCGAGACCCTGCCGCAGCTGGTCGCCGCGATGAGCAAGAGCCACCCGGCGTGACGGTCGACGTCTGCGACGGCTGGACCCCCGAGCTAGACGCAGCAGGCGGCCGGCAGCGGAACAGGGAAGTACACCGCTAGCGCGCTCAGAGCCGGAACGGGGCCTTGAGATCTTCGATCATAGGGAAGTGCCGCACGTTGAGGGTGGCGAGGTCGAGCCCTTCCACCTCAGCGGTGGCCGCGATGAGATAGTCGCCGAGCCCGATCCCCTGGTGCGAGCGCCGGTGGGTGCGCATGAACTCCGCGGCCCGCCAGGCGATCCGCTCCGTCACGGGGAACGTGCGCATGCTGGACAGGAGGCGGCTTACCTGCCGCCGCTCGGGGGATCTCATGCCGCCGGCCACTTCGGTCACGCTGACGACGCTCACCGCGAGCGGACCCGTATCCCGCCGCGCGGTAAGCAGCCAGTCCTGGGCGGCCGGTATCCCCCGCAGGTTGGCGATCAAGACGTCGCTATCGACGAGGATCACGGCTGGCCACGCGCTCCAGGTGCCGGGCGCGCTCATCGGGTCCGCGGGCCAGAGGGATGTCCTGGTCGCGGAGCGCGCCGAAGGACTCCCGGATGGCAGCCAGATCAGCGTCCAGATCAGCTGTTCCGGGCGCGCTGAGCCCGGCGTCGATGAGCTGCCGGATGAGCTCGGCGCGCGAAATTCCCTGGGCGTGCGCCACCTGTTCCAGGGCGGTTGACTGGGCTTCGCCCAGATAGATGTTGGTCCGCTTCATACACCACATTATACATCGTTCACCGCTGCCGGTTTTCGGTGACCGTCGCCACCTGCGCTGCCGGAGGAGCTGGTGCGGGTGGATGATCCGGTGTTCTTCGCGCCGTTCGCGCTGCCTTTCACCCGGTGCTGGGGCGGCCGTCGACGCCGGCATGGTGGTATCTGCGAGCGGCTGTCCTTGACATCGACCTCCACGCGGACCCAGCAACGTCGGCCGCCTGGGCAACCGTGGCCACTCTTGGGGGCGTCGGCTCAGTAGCCGGAGGCCTGCTGGCCCTGCGCCTGCGGCCTCGCCACCCCCTGCGCCTGGCCGTATCCGCCTCCTGCCTCCTGCCCTTGCCACCGCTTGCCTTCGCGGCCGGGTTGCCGCTCCCCGCCATCGCCGTGGTCGCCGCCTTTGCCGGGACCGGCTTGATCGTGTTCTACAGCCAGTTCACCACCACCATGCAACGCCAGGTCCCCAAGCGGACCCTCTCGCGAGTCAGCTCCTACGACTGGTTCGCGTCCTTGGCCGTCTACCCAGTGGGACTGGCCGTAGCGGGTCCTGTCGCCGCCGCCCTCGGGGTCGACACCGTGCTCTGGGGAACTGGCCTGATCCAGCTGGCTGCCATCCTCTCGCTCCTTCTTGTCCCCAGCGTTCGTCAGCTCACCGACGAAGTCCCGGCAGACATCCAGCCGGGGGGTACCGCCGTCAGCGCCTGACGATGGTGACGAGGCGAAGCCTGGCCACCGGGGCCTGATCTGCGGCCTGATCCTCAGCGTGGAACGCCCAGAACCCCGTGTAGCGGTAAATCTCGTGGGAACGGCAATACCGTCAGTTAACTACGAATGCCACCAGAAAACCGGCGGTCCCGCCAGCGATACCAATACCGGCGAGCCATTGCCCGCGCAGGCCCGGCTTAACCCAGATGTCATAGATCGCCCAGATCGCGACCGGCACGGCGCAGAGTGACATCACAATGCCCAGCACGTAATCATCGAAGTGGCCGCCGGAGGCACCGGGCCCGTTCGAGAGGACAAGCACAAGTCCCCACAGGCCCAGCACCAATGCGCCAACCGCTTTGCCGCTTCGAACTCCGCGGGCTGCGACCTTTCCGGTCTCCGGTACAGCCCGGCCGGGCTGGCCTTGCGGGCTCGGCTTCCGGCCCGGAAGCTGGCGGTTTCGCCGGAGCCGGCCCTGCGCGCCTGCTGCGATCCGCCCCCGACGGCCGCCGACTCCGGCGCTGATCGACCAAGGTCAGCACGGCTACGCTGGCGCTGACAACCGCTGCCGCCGTATTGACTGTGTCGGTGGTACTGGCCAACTTCCGTGGCTCCCCGAGATGATCGTTCCCGCGCCAATCATACGGTTTTGAGCGAGAACGATGCTAGCCGTTCATCCCCAATGGCGGCGAGAGACAGCCCAGTTCGCCCAGAGCCCCGGCACCAAGAGCCGTCCAGCGGCGGCGTTCACCTTCGATTTGCTCGCCATCGCCGCAGCCGTCAGCCGCCGCTACGTTCGGGTTCTGCTCCGGCGCCTGGCATCCGTTCGCATGATAATGAGCCCCAGGATGACGATAATGACCCCGGCCAGAAGCAGGACGTCGCCAATCTTGTGGATGTTGAATCCAGAGGTATGCACCGAGGTGGCCAGCCTCAGGATGGCTCCGACGGCCGCCAGCACAAGCCCGAAGGCCGCCAAGCCGATGCCCGAATTCCTGCTCATGGGACCGAAGTGTAGGCCGACATCCCCTCGCGGGAGAGGACACGGCGCCGCAGGCCGGTCATCGCGAACCATCACCGACTTACGGGACGACGCCACCGGCTGACCGACAACCTGCATCGTCATCGATGGCCCGAACGGCTACCTGGGCCAATCGCCCAGGTCAGGGACTCTGACATTCGGCGCGTCGGGGAGACAGCCGGCCGCCGCATGGCTAGGCCAGCGCCGCAGGTTAGCAACACGAATTTTTGGCGGTTTTCAACCTTTTGCCCGCGATAGTTAGCCTCAGAATGGCATTTCTTCACACATGGGACGTGTTCAGGAATATGCTTACTCTCCGGTGGGGACTTCGGCGTGCGGGGCCATGAACATCCAGCAGCCCGATGTAGGGGGGGAAGCCCATGCTGTGCCCAGGATGCGAGCGGGATAACCCGCCGGGGTCGGCATTCTGCGGTTTCTGCGGCCGCCCAGTTCCGCAGTCGTTAGCTTCCGTAACGCCGACCAGGCCGCGGATTGGCTCGGTGCCAGCGCAGCAGCCATGGACACCACCAGAGGCAGCCGCGAACCAAGCCGCCGCGCCAGACGGCGGACGGCGCGCGCATCGCTCCGACAACGCGGCGACCCGTTACCTGTGCGCCGCCGTGGCGCTCAGCCCGACGGTGCGGCAGAGGGCACTGGAGGATGTCCTGGAGGAGGAGCACCGCGCTGTGGTCACGACTCCGGGAGCGGACCTGGTCACCGTGCTGAAGTACGCGCTGGCGGCGCATCGTCGGCAGGTAATACGCGACGTCGTCCTCCTGGTGCTCTTTTGCGCGTTGATCGTAACGGGGTTTGTCCACGGCTCGGCCATCGTGTTGCTGTCGCTGCTCGCGGCCGCCTGGCTAACCACCTGTATTGAGCGGTACGCCAACTCCCACGGGGCCGCGCGCGGCCTGCGGCCGGAGACGTTCAGCCCGGACAAGGCACCCTCCCCGGCGCGTAACTCCTACGCAGGCCTGGCAACTCAAGCGGATAGCAGCAGCCGGTGCGGTCGGCAATGTCACCATCTACAGCAAGTTCCCGCCCTTTGTCGGTTATGGCGGTGTCAGCACGAGCTGGTCATTCGCCGTTGACGTCACGCGCCCACGGCGCGGGACCCGCCCGGAGCCGTTCTCCGTGCACGAGGTTTATGACTGCGTCAAGGCCGGGCTCGGCGAGCTTGACCTGCCGGGCATGGAGGTCACGGACCGGGCTTTCGTCAATGGCCGCGATATCAGGGAAGACCGGCGCTTCCTTCCGGATCCGCACGCGGCGCCGGTGACCTCCATCGGCACGGACCTGATGCGAAAGCTGATGGCAATGCCCGAGGAGCGGGCACGGCCGTATCTGACGATCGGCATGACCGGCTGGCAGGGTGATCTGGCCGTCACGATGTTCGTCCGCTTCCTGCTCTCGCGCAGCGACCTCTTCGTCGAGTCCGCGCACACCGTGGTGCCGCCGCTGCGGGCCGACTTCAAGGCCATTGACGAGCTGGACCCGGAGATGCAGCCAGGCGAGTTCTTCACGCTCGTCGGCGGCGGCCTGATCAGCACGATCCCCCGGCTGCTCGGCAGCGTGCCCGGCATCGTCCACGAGCTCGGCGCGGACGGACGGCGGGAGCGCAAGCGGCGCCGTGTCGAGGAAACGGGTGACTACGGCGCCCTGCTCAGCGTCCGCGAAGAGGCGGCGGACAGCAAGTGGCAGCGGTACTTCCAGGTCCTTGATGACGCCCGTTACGTGAAGGTGATCCAGCAGCGGATCTTCCGATCGCTGGTCGAGTTGCTGGAAGAGCACGGCATCGACACCTCGGGCCTGGTGTCGCGGAGCGAGACACTCGTGAACAACGGCGTGATGGTCACGGCCGGGGGGACAGTCAACGCGCATGCGGTCGCCGCCGGAGCCAACGCGCAGGCCGCCGCCGGCGGCCTCGGCGCCCAGGTCACTCGCCTGGCTTCGCGCGTGCGCGGCAGCGAAGCCGGAGAAGGGCAGGGCTAATGACCCGCAAAGGCGATAACGACGGAATCTGGATCGAGGGATCGGCGACGGTCATCGCAGGCGCCCTGGCCGCCGGGACCGGCGCGACGGCCGTGGGCAGCACGCAGTATTCCGGGGCCCCCGCCGATCTGGACGAACTGCGCGCGGCGCTCGCCGCGCTGGTCGCGCAGCTACGGTCCGCCCCGGCCGGAGTCGACGACCCCGAGTCGCTCGCCGAGATCGCGGTCTCGGCGCAGCGAGAGGCGCGAAGAAGCAAGCCGGACAAGCGGATCCTGAGTGGGCTGCTGCAGGCCCTGATGGCCGGGGTAACCAGTTCGGCGGCGGTCGCCAACGCGGTAGTGGCGATTCAGCACGCGGTCAGCGTTCTGCTGTAGCCGGATGAGAACTCCGCCAGGGGCAGGCATGCGATATTGCACTCAGTGCGGCACAGCCGCAGGGACGGAGATGGCGTTCTGCACTCGCTGCGGCGCTCGGCTCGGGCTGCCCGCGGCTCCGCCGGGCTCCGCCGCTCCGGCCCCGACTGCGGTGCCTGCGGGCGCCGGGCCGCGGACACCTGCCCCCTTACCGCAGCCGTCAGCACCGGCCGACACCGGGCCCGCGCCCACCTCTGGCTGGCCACCGCCGCCCGCCGAAAGCGGGCACGCCAGGCCGCGGGCCGATTTCCGGACGCCCGGTCGCAGGCGGGGCGGTCGCGCCGGGGCGGTCATCGCGATTGCGGCCATCGTGCTCGTGCTCGGAGGCGGCGCGGCGGCTGGCTGGATGCTGCTCAGGCACGAGACCGTCCACCGCACCGCCGGTCCGCATATCTCCGCCGGAACAGTCCGGCCCTCGTCCGCGACCTCCTCCCCGGTCGCGCCGTCGGGTACGGCGTCACCGGCCAGCGGGATGCAGGACGCCGGCCAGGGCACGGTCGCCGTCGCGCCGGCCGCCAGCCAGCAGACCAGCGCCCCGCAGGTCGCCGCGTTCCTCGCGACCTACTTCCAGGCCATCAACACCCGCGATTACAGCAGGTACTCGTCCCTGTTCGCGCCCAGGCTGCGGCCGACGCCCCAGCAGTTCCAGAACGGTTACGGGTCGACGCACGACTCCGGCGCGGTGCTCACAGAGATCTCCCCGACCGCGGTCGGCCTGGCCGCGGCAGTCAGCTTCACCAGCCACCAGCAGCCCGCCGAGAGCGCGACCGGTACTTCCTGCACTTCGTGGGACATCACCCTGTACCTGAGGCCGAACGGTGGCACCTACCGGATCGTGCACGCTCCGGCTAACTACCACGCGCGTTACCAGGCCTGCTGAGCCCTGACCATTCCCGAACCCGCGAGTACGGCGATGACATCCCGGAGGTCGCGCAGTGGACCTGGCCGGGCTGAGCCGCACGTTGGCCTGACCATAAGCGGTCGTGGCGCTGCTCGCGATTGGCACGTCGGCTCGGGCATGTGCGATCACATTGTGCGTCGCCTGATCGCCGCCTCGAGGTTGCCGAGCTCGCTGCTGCGATGGGCGCTGTACCCCTGCGTCCAGGTTTCGTCGTGGAGGGGATCGACCGTCATGGCCACGTTCGTGCGGTCACCGGCGGGCTCGATGTCGACGGTCGTCAGGTGCTCATACGGCTCCTGGTCGGGCACGAAGTCGATCAGTGACAGGTAGGCGAGGCGGGCCGGCGGTGCGACCTCGGTGAACGTCTTACGCAACTTGATCGATAGCGGACTGCCGACGTTCCGCATGAACGCGACCTGTTCCGGCGCGGTCGCGGTCATGGTGTACCGCAGCTGACCGCCGGGCCTGAGCTCGAGCTCGCTCACCCGGGTTTCGAAGCCGTCGGGGGCCCACCACTCTTCGAGGCCGGCGGCGGTGGTCATCAGCTCCCAGATGAGCTCCGCCGGAGCGTCGTACGTGCGCTCGAGCCGCACAGCGTTCGGGCTGTGCCTGGGTTCGGTGGTCATCGATCCTCCTTGCTTGGTTGGGTTGGGTCGGCGTAAAGCGTCGGCCCGTGGATGGGCAGGCCGGCGCTTCCCCGGGCTGTGTTCAGTCCCAGCGGCTGATTTCGCCGGCGGGGTAGGCCGCGAACGCGTCGCTTAGCAGCAGCCCGCATCCGGCTAGCAGCGTGCCGACGGTTTGCGGGCTCGACCATCCGAGGTCGTTGGCCCGCACCAGGGCCCAGACCAGTGCGAGGACCCCGCCGGTGACCAGCGCGACCCCGGGCAGGTCAAGCCGTTGCGCCGCACCGTGGCTCTCCGGAAGCAGCCGGATCCCGAGTGTCGCGGCGACCAGCCCGATCGGCACGTTGAGCCAGAAGATCCAGTGCCAGTCCAGGCTCTCGGTGATCGCGCCGCCGACGAGCGGACCGGCCGCGACGGCCAGCCCGGCCAGACCGCCGTAGATGCCGACGATCAGCCCGCGCCGCTGCGGCGGGAATGCGGTGGTCAGGATCGTCAGGCTCAGCGGCAGGACGACGGCCGCCCCGAGTCCTTGCACCGTGCGTGCCACGATCAGCTCGGCCGCATCGGGGGCCAGGGCGCACGCGGCCGAGGACACGGCGAACAGCGCCAGGCCGAGGGTGAAGACCCGCCGTCGCCCGAACCGGTCACCGAGCGCGGCGGCCGTGATGATCCCGGCCGCGAAGGCGATGCCGTAGGAGTTGACTGTCCACTGCAGGGCCGCGAGGTCGGCGTGCAGGTCCTGCTGCATCCGGGGCAGGGCGGTGACCACGACCAGCGAGTCGAGCACCACCATGAAGTACGCGATCGAGGTCAGGCCCAGCACCCAGCGCGGCCGGACCCCGGTCACGGTGGACGGGGATCGGGTATTGGTCATCGGCTTCTCCAGCGCCCCTGCCGCCCCCTCTCGGGCGGATCTGCAGCAGTGACGAACGGCCAAGCGCCGGACGGACACCATCGCCGGGAAAAATCGGCTGGCGGTTGCTGTCCGCCCAACGGCGACGCTGTTCGTCTGATACTTGACGCGGCATCGACCCGTGACAGGAGGACTCATGCAGTACGCGTTGTTGGTCTACGCCACGGCGGAGGACACGGACCGGGCAACGCGCCCGATTCCGGGTACCCTTGCCGCCCTGCTCGACCGGCCGGACGTCACCGGCTGGGCACGGCTCCACGCTGACGAGTCGGCGACGACGCTGCGCAACGACGAAGGACGGATGCTGCTGACCGACGGACCGTTCATCGACAGCAAGGAGTACCTCGCCGGCCTGATCCTGATCGAGGCCGACAACCTCGACGGGGCACTCGCCATCGCCCAGGACCTGCTCCAGGAGACCAGACCCGGCACCGCGATCGAGGTGCGGCCCATCCTCGACGGACGCTTCCGTGGCGCTTGACGAAGTCTTCCGCGACCAGTGGGGCCGCGTGCTGGCCACGCTGGTCGGCATCCTCGGCGACATCGAACTCGCCGAAGACGCGGCCGCCGAGGCGTTCGCCATCGCCGCCGAGCGCTGGCCACGCGACGGGGAACCGGCCAGCCCCACCGGCTGGCTGATCACGACCGCGCGTAACCGCGCCATCGACCAGCTGCGCCGCGAGCAGGTCCTGGCCGACAAGACCAAGCTGCTCGCCCGCGACCTCGAGACCGGGCCACAGCCACCGGGGGCCCTCATGGACGACGCCGCCACCATCCCGGACGAGCGGCTGGAGCTGATCTTCACCTGCTGTCACCCGGCGCTCGCCTTCGAGGCGCAGGTGGCGCTGACCCTGCGCACCCTCGGCGGCCTGTCCACCGACGAGATCGCGCTGGCGTTCCTCGTCCCGTTCGAGACCATGAGCAAGCGACTGACCAGGGCCAAGCACAAGATCCGCGACGCGGGCATCCCGTTCGCCGTGCCGCCCGATCACCAGCTACCCGACCGGCTGGCGGCCGTCCTCGCCGTGGTTTACCTGATCTTCAACCAGGGCTGGGGCGGCGGCCACGTCGACCTCACCGCGGAAGCGATCCACCTCGGCCGGGCACTGGCCGACCTGATGCCGGACGAGCCTGAAGTAGTCGCACTGCTGGCGCTGATGCTGCTGCACGACGCGCGCAAAGCGGCCCGCCTGCGCGACGGGCAGGTCGTCCCCCTCGACGACCAGGACCGTACCCTGTGGGACACGCGGCAGATCGACGAGGGCCGAGCGCTGCTGCAGCGAGCCATGACACGCCGGCGCACCGGGCCCTACCTGCTCCAGGGGGCCATTGCGGACCTGCACCTGCATGAGCCCCGCGACTGGCGACAGATCGCCGCCCTGTACGAAACGCTCGCCCAGCAGACCGGCTCCCCGATCGTCGAGATGAACCGGGCCATCGCCGTGGCCGAGATCGACGGGCCCGAGGCCGGCCTGGCCATCCTGGACCGCCTCGACCTCGACCGTTACCGATACTTCCACTCCACGCGTGCCGACCTCCTGCGTCGCGCAGGCCGGCACAGTGAGGCCCGCCACGCGTACCGCCGCGCGCTCGACCTCGCGCAGACCGAGCCCGAACAGCGCTTCCTTCAAGACCGGCTGGCCGAGACAGCATCCTCCGTTCCGAGCCAGTCCGGCTGCGCCATCACATGATCGACGAGGGCGCGGGGCGCCTGGCCGGTAGTGGCGGTGGAAGTCACGACGCGGTCTCGTTCTGGCTCAGGTGCTTGATGGATGCTGATGCCTCCCGTGCTGCCCGGTGGGCGATCATGGCCTGGCGGGTAGCGAGCCCGACGGTGGCCACGGCTGCCGGGATGTGGAAGGCGAGCCAGCCGCCGCCGATCGGCGTTGCGTTCCATCGCGGACCCGGTGAGCGTGGACCAGATCGCCCGGATGGCCCGCGTGGCCCGCCCGCCGTGCTCCGCACGTCAGCTTGAGGCCTCCTGTGGCAGCTTGACGGGCACGACCTGCAGGCCGTCGATGCCCTGGAAGTCTGCGGCGTTGCAGGTATAGACGGGCAGGTGATGAGCTATTGCAGTCGCCGCGATCAGCGCATCATAGGCGCGCGCAGTGGTCTTCCTGCCGGATCGCCGCAGTGAGGCGGCTACCTGGCCGAAGGCGCGTGCTGACGCCCGGTCGAAGGGCAGCGGGTCGAAGTCCGCCTCCGCCTCCTGCAGGTGTGCCTGCCTGGCGGCACGTTCCCGCTCATCCCGTGCCACCAGCGGACCGACCGAAAGCTCGGCGAGCGTCACCGTGGTGATGAGCGGTTCTGCCGGCAGCGCTGAAGGGTCGGTGATGTCGCGCATGGCAATGACTGTGGAGGTGTCCAGGATCCCCTGAGCGAGACGCTCACCGGAATTCGTCACAGCGCTGGGTCCATGACCTCGTCGATCTCGGCCTGCATGGCGCGATAGTCCACCGGCGGCAGCCGATGCCACCGGGCGAGCAGCGTCTCAGCAGTCAGCGGCCGTCGGCTGACCGGTCGGAGTTCAGCGACCGGTCGGCCGCCGCGGGTGATGGTTATCTGTTCGCCCCGGGCAACTCGATCGACCACCTCGCCGCCGTGGTTCCGCAGTTCGCGGATCGTGACTTCGGTCATGACGGCATTGTATCACGCGTGATACACGCACGGGCTCGTCTCGATTCAGCCGCACTGGCGGGGCGGACCCGGCGACGGCCTCCCTCCGCTTCCGCGGTCCAGACTGCCGCCGGATCGCCGCGCCAGTGCGGAGCCGCTACGGTTTTCCTGTGTCCGGCAACCTCCCTGCCCGAAGTGATGAGATCACGCCTGCACGAAGTGATGAGATCGCGGCTCTGCTCGCGGCCAGGGGGCCGCTGTCCTTGGAGGTGCTGGCGCGGCTTGTGAACGTCGCGCCTGTCGTGCTTCGCAGGCATCTGGACGAGCATCCCTATCTGGTGCCGACTCCGGAGGGGGAGTGGGTGAGCGGGCTGCGGCTCGCCGACGGCGTGGCGTTCACGCATGAGCTGAGCGCGGCCGAGGTGGCATCCGGCATGCTGAGCGCGGATGACGACCTGGCGCTGTGGGCGCAGTTCGCCGTCGGCGGGCTGCCGCTGGCAGGCGGCGGTGAGGTGACGGGCGACGACTGTCCTGGATCTGCCGCCCGGCATCGGCGACGATCTGCCCGCCGGGCCAGGGCATGATCGGGCAGCTGCTGACCGGGCCGGACGGCTGGCTGGCGGGCTTTCCGGCCGGAGACCTGCTGTCGGTACGGCTGCGCGACAGCGCCCTGGAGATATCGGCAGGAAAGCCACCGGAGCAGACTGCCGGCGCCGGTCGTCTGCGTGATGCCTGCGCGTTCGCGGCGGTCGAGGCGCTGAAGCGCTATGTCGAGGGAACGGCCGATCATCCGTTCGCGCCGCTGCACGAGATCCTCCTCGAGCTGCTGCTCACGGAGCCGAAGATCTTCGCGCCGCCGATGCCGCCACTGGCCCGGACGCTGCGTGCGGCTGGCCTGGAGACCTTCGGCGGGAGCGTCGGCGTCCGGGGCACGCCGTGGAATCTGGCCAGGATCCGCGGGCTCGGCCGGGCGGAGGTCGTGGCGGGCACGATGGCGCTCGGCCTGCTGCTGACCTGGATCGACGAAGATCCAGAGCACGGGCCGTCGCTGCTGCGCGACTATCTGATCCCTCGCCCGCGGTGGTCGGCTACGTCGCGGACGAGGTGGAACGCCGCGCGGCCGAGGGCGCCCGATTCGACGACCAGCTTGCCGTGCTTCAGCGGATCGCGAAGACCGGCCGCGGAGCGCGCGGCCGTGACGCTGCTCGCCGCGCGGGCCGCCGAGGGCACGCGGAGATTCTGACACTGCGGAGCGCCTGGTGCACGAGGCGCTGACACGCACAGCCGGATCTGCCCGCCGCCTTGCTGGACGCGGGAGAGTACGCCGCCTGCCGCGGCGACGCGCGGGCCGCTGACGGCTACCTGCGCCATAGCGGATCACCCGCCCGCAAAGGCGCTGCGCGCGGCGCTCAAGCGCCAGCTAGGCTCCACCGAAGACGGCGGCGGGCCGCAATCAGCTGTGCCCCTGCGGATCGGGCCGCAAGTACAAGATGTGCTGCCTGGCCAAGGCCAGCCATCCGCTCACCGACCGGGCCGAGGCTGGTCTACGCACTGCTGGCCGCCTACGCGCAGCGCGCCGCCGCAGCGGAGACGCTCAGCCGGCTCGTCATCCGGAGCGGCGCAACCCGCATGCGCGCGCTGCTCTGCCTCGACCTGCTGCTCACCGACTGCGGGCTCACCGAGCGATTCCTGCGGACCCGCGGCGGCTGGCTCCGCGATGACGAGCGGGAGCTGGCCGAGTCCTGGCAGCACATCCCGATCGGGCTGTTCGAGGCCCGGGAGATCCAGCGAGGCGTCGGCCTCACGGTCCGCCCGCTGCCCGGCGGGGAGCCGGTCTTCCTCAAGGACCGGCTGTTCTCCACGTCCGCGCGCCGTCTGGATCTGTTCTGCGGCCGGATCCTGCACGACGGCACGCGGCCGCGCATGTTCGCGATCCCCGCGCGTGTCCCCCGTGAGCAGCGCCGCGAGCTGAGCACGCTGCTCGCCGGGCGGCCATCGGCGGAGCAGCTGGCGGAGTTCTTCGCCCCGCGGCCCGAGCCGCACCTGCTCAACGCCGACGGCCACGACTACTACGACGCCGAGGTGGTCTGGGAGGTGCCGGACGAGCCGCTGGCCTGGTCGCGGCTCGCCGATCGCCTGGTGGAGATCGACGACGACATCCTGGAGTGGCACGCCGAGCGACGACGGCAAGGTCGTCAGCCGGGGCAGGGTCACCAGGGAGGACCGGCGCTGGACGTTGTGGGCCAACTCCCGGGAACGTCTCGCCGAGTTCGAGGAGATCGTGCGCGCGATCGCGCCAGCCGCCCGCGAGGTGCGCCGGAAGGCCGAGCGCATGGGCGGTGAACCCCACCCTCGGGCCCGGATCCTGGTGGTGGAGAGCTACCTCGTCTCCGCCGAGGAGCCAGAGCAGGACATGCGGCGTACGCATCGTGAGTCCTGGGTGGCGGACGACGGTCGACGACCTCGGGATGACGCCACGCGAGGCCGCCCTGGCCGGCGGCGACGCCCGCGCCGAAGGTGGAGATGATGCTGGACGACATGGACTGGCGCAACGACCGCGAGGCCGAGGCAGGCCGGCCGATCCTGATGGACGTGGCGTGGATCCGTCGGGAACTGGGGATCGAGGCAGGCCGGTGAGCGGTCACGCGGCCTGGTAGCTGCCCCGGCAGCCTCTGGCCGCGCCTGCTCGCGCTGGCCGGGTATCAGAAGAAGCTCGCCCGAATCCCCTGGCCCGGCATGATGGTGCCGAGGGCGGGAGATGAGTTCAGGGTGAACGGCGGGAGCAGGCCTCGGGGAGTCTGGGGCTGGCTGCGCTGGTGTCGATCGGGATCGGCGGGATGGTCGGCGGCGGCATCTTCTCGGTGCTGGGGCTGACGGTGCAGATCGCGGGCGGAGGGCGCGTACCTGTCGTTCGTCGTGGGCGGGGTTGTTGCGGCCTTGACCGGCTGGTCGTACTCGGGGTTGTCGGTGCGGATCCGCAGCCGCGGCGGGACGGCGGTGTTCCTGGACCGCGCGTTCGGCACGAGTGTCGGCGGGCCCGCTGAACCTGCTGCTGTGGCTGAGCTATTTCGTCATGCTCGGCCTGTACGCGGTCGCGTTCGGCGCCTACCTGGCGGCCTGCTCGGGCTACCCGGGCGGGCCTGGCAGCGGGTGTTCGCCAGCGGGGTAGTGGTCTGCTCGCCGCGCTCAACCTGGCCGGCGCTCGGCTCGTCGGCCGGCCGAGTCGGTGCTGGTCTATTTCAAGCTCGCCGTGCTGCTGGTGTTCTGCCTGGGCGGGCTGGCGTTCGTGAATACCGCCCGGGTGTCGCCGGCGGCGTTCCCGTCGCTGGCGCGATCATCTACGCGGGCGCGCTGATCTTCCTGGGCTATGAGGGCTTCGAGCTGATCGCGAACGCGTCCGAGGACGCTCGCAACCCGGAGCGGACGCTGCCGCGTGCCTACCTGATCGCGATCGGCGGCGTCATCGCGTTGTACGTGCTGGTCGCCTTCGTGGCCGTGGGCAACCTGTCGCCCCGCACGCCATCGCCGCCGACAGCGACTACGCGCTGGCCGCCGCCGCCCGCCCGTTCCTCGGCTCGGCCGGCTTCACGCTGATCGCCATCGCCGCGGTCGTGTCCACCTCCAGCGCGATCAACGCGACCCTGTACGGCGCGGCCAAGTTCACCTACCTGATGGGCCGCGACGGCGAGCTGCCCGCCCGGTTCGGCCAGCCGGTCTGGAACCGCCCGATCGGCGGCCTGCTGGCCACCACGGCCTGGGCACGCTGCTGATCGTCAACACGGTCAACATCGAGGGCATCAGCCTGATGGGCTCGGCCGGGTTCCTGATCATCTTCGCCGCCGTCAACCTCGCCGCCTGCAGGCTCGATAGAACCAGCTCGTCGAGCTTGCCCTCCGCTGCCGGCGCCTCGCCTGCGACCGCCTCCCTGCGGCCTGCTCGTCTACGCCGCCACCCACATCCAGGCCCAGCTCGCCGTCCTCGGCGGCCTGCTCGCCGCCGCCGTCGGCGGCGAGGCCATCATCCGCGTCCGCGGACGCCCCGCCGCCCACCGAGCCGCGCCGACCGGACATCAGAATTTGTTCTGAATATTTCGCTAGCCTGGCCGCTATGGACGTGCATCGTCTAGTTCGGGGGGAACGAACGGATTTCGCGGCGTTTCTCGCCACGCTGTCGCCGCAGCAGTGGCAGGCGCCGACGCTGTGCGCGGCCGTGGCGGGTGCGTGACGTGGTCGCCACGTCATCAGCTACGACGACCTGGGGGTGCGGCGGCCTTCTGGCGTTCGCCGCCGGGGCTGGTTGCAGCTCGGCCGCATCAACGCTGTCGCACTGGCCCGATACGGCACGCGCAGCCCGGAGCAGTTGCTGGCGCTGGTGAAAGATCACCTGCAACCCCGGGGGCTGCCCGCGACGCTGGGCGGCCGGGTCGCCTGGTCGAGACGCTCATCCACCACCAAGACATCCGCCGCGCGCTCGCACGGCCGCGCCGCGCCTGCAGAACGGCTGCTGCCGCCTGCGCGTCGCCTTGATCGCCGACATCGGCGGGCTGTGGCGTATCCGCGGAGTGCGTATGGTCGCCACCGATCTCCGGTTTTCCGCCGGGGCGGGCCCGGAGGTGCGCGGTGCGGCCGAGGCGATGCTGATGGCCATGGCCGGCGCGGCGTGGTGAGCGAGCTGTCGGACCGGGCCAAAGAAAGCTTGCTGACCGCATCGGCGGCTAGATGAGTCCGGTCCGGTGTGAGCGGTGCGTCAGCCGCACGGTCCGCGATACCGCGGCGATGCTGGATGCGGTGCGCGGTCCCGGCGTCGGTGACAGGGTGATCGCGCCGCCGCCGGGCAGGCCCTACGTCCGCGAGCTCGACGCTGACGCGGGGGGGTTGCGGGTGGGGGTGCTCGACCGCTACCCGGCCGGGGATCCGGTTCATCCGGACTGCGCGGAGAGCAGGCCAGTCCGCCTACACCGCCTTCACCAGGCCGTTCAACATCACCGGCCAGCCGCCATCAGCCTCCGCTGAGCTGGAACAGCGCCGGGCTTCCCATCGGCGTGCAGCTCGTCGCCGCCTACGGGCGCGAGGACCTGCTCATCAACGTCGCCGCGCAAGCCGAACAGGCGGCCATGGGCCGACCGGAAGCCCCTTGACCAAGCCACCTTCACAGCCAGGTTACCCAGCCCGGAGGATGCCCACGACGCGGGGGACCGGTCGGGCCCAAACGAGATGATCACGCTGAAACGGCAGGGCCAGCCGGGCGGGCTCGGCGCAGACCTCCGCTGGCGTCGCGGGCAAGCATCTGCGCGATCACCTGGTGCGTGGATGAGTAACCAGCACTCGCGTTCTCTGATCTCAATTTCTATAGACCGGTCCGATGCTGCGTTCGCGTTCTGCTCCGGCTCCTGGCGCCCGTTCGCATGATAATGAGACCCAAGATGACGAGAATTACCCCCACCAGAATCAGGACGTCGCCAGCCTTGTGGATGTTGAATCCAGAAGTATGCACTGAGGTGGCCAGCCTCATGATGGCTCCGACGACGGCCAGCACAATCCCGAACGTCGCCAAGCCGATGCCCGAATTCCTACTCATGGGACCGAAGTGTAAGCTAACCGCGCTTCGCGGGAGAGGTCAACCAGACGAGCGCCTGGCGGTGGGCGGCCGGCCTGGATGGACTCGGGGCGCGCCGCGCTCAGACCGGTTCCCACCGCCAGCCGTCGTTGTCCTCGCAGACGATCTTCTTGCCGTCGCCGGCCAGGCCCGACGCGCCATGGTCAGCGTTGCGGCAGAACTCGCCGGGCTCGTAGCACGTCCCTTCGTTGCTGAGCGGATAGCACGCCGCGGCCGGGGTCGGTGCGGCCGGCGGGGTCGCCAGTGGCGGCGGAGCCGGGGCAGGCGGCAGGCTCGCCGAGTGCGTCCGCGTCGCCGTGGCGGAAGGAGTGGGACTGGCGGACGGAGCGGGGCTGGCGGAAGGCGAGGGACTCAGGCGACGCCGACGTGGTCGCCGCCGGCGCAACGGTCTGCGTCGGCGAAGGCGTCGAGATCGCCGCGCTCCCGCACCCGGCGGCTAACGCGGCTACGAGTATCAGCCCCGCGATCTTCGGATAGCTCACGACCCGCGAGCCTCGCATCACGCCGTGTTGTCTGGGTAGGGGCAAAGGTCCCACGTTATAGCAGGCAATTTCCTTGTCCATCCGGCGCGCCTCCTTTGCGTTATGTCCACCGGCTGACCGACAAACCTGCATGGTCATCGATGGCCCGAACGGCTACCCGGGCCAATCGCCCGGGTCCTCAGGGACTGTGACATTCGGCGCGTCGGGGAGACAGCCGGCCGCCGCATGCTGCGGGCTGATCACATCGGCGAGGCGGCCGAGCTGGTCGAGGGCTTCCTGGAGCTGCTGGTACGCCCGGGCCGAGCCTGGCCCGGCGGCCGGGAATCTGCCCGCCGCGTGCGCGGCGCGGGCCAGGGTCACCAGGACCTCGGGGATCGCGTTCTCGGGTACGGCGCTGACGTGGGCGCCGCGGTAGTTCGACAGGATTGCCTGGATGGCCTTGGGCAACCTGGCCAGGTCAGGCGTGCCGGTGACCAGGAGATAGGGCAGATGCCAGGTCCTGGGATCGGCCGCGTTGCCGACATAGGCAAAGCAGCAAGCGGGCAGGTGGTACTTGGGATGCACAAGAACGGGCCAGTCGGCGTCAGCGCGGAACGGTATACCCTCCTCGGCCTGCGGCAACAGGCGCAGGCGTGCGCCAGGGGGATCTTCCCGCGGCCGGTAGATGCCATCGACGCTGAGCCACCACAGATCCAGCGGGGCCTCTGGGCCATCGAGGCGGACGAAGGCGCGGTCCCGGTGCCCGCCGGGAATATGGTCCCGGGCGTAGAGCATCACGCCGTCGCTGACGGCGATCGAGCGCACCTTCTGCTCATCGGCGTAACGATGGGCCTGGGCGAGGGCCAGGCTGACCGACCGCTCGTTCCACGCCAGCGCGCCCGGGCGCTTGACCTCCACGATCAGGAGCTTGATGCCCATCCGGGTCAGGACCAGGTCGGCGTAGTCCACCTGGTTGTTGATGTCGGTGAGCGGCCAGTCCAGGACCATCGTGAAGAGGTCTTCGAGGATGTTCTCGGCCACCTTTTCCGCGGCCGTTCCGTACCGCCGTTGCTGCGCTAACCGTTCCTCTCGCCGGGCCGCGAACTTCGGCCACGCGGACTCCACGTTCTCACAACAGCGGCGATAGGACGCCAGCGAGACAACTGTCACGCCAGTGAGACGACTGTCAGGCCGAACCGGTTGGCAGACGAGCGGCAAGCCCTGCCTCCTGTCAGCTGTCCTCTCGCTGGAGGTGTATTCGGTGTCGGCTTGCCAGGCGCCGCCGTGGCCTTGCTGGCCAGAGGCGGGCCCATGGCTGGCTGCCGTTGGCTGCCTGCTGGGCGAGGAAGGCGTGCATCGCGCGGGGTGCGGCGGGCCAACCTGGGAAGAGCCGCTGGCGTTCGGCCTGGTCGAGGCCATAAGCGTCGGCAAAACAGTCGATGAACGCCCATCGGTGCTGGCCGATGATGATTTGTCGTACCGCTGTACTACCGTCGGGCCATGGCCGTCCGCAAGAAGCGCTCGATCTCCATCCCGCCCGAGCTCGACGCCGAGCGCGGTGAGCGCCGCATGTGGGCACGCCACCGGGCGGTTCCCGGTGGTCTGCTCGCTTGGCTCTCGTAGGTCTTCAGCGGTCATTACGCTGCTTGCGGTGCCCGTTCGTCCGGCGCTGGCGATGGTGACGGGAATCCGGGCATGACGCCTGTGCTCGGCAGGGGATCGCCGAGAATGCGGAGCATGATGCGGCGGCCGGTGTAGCGGTCCCGGCCGTGCAGCCAGCGGGTGTTGCTGAGCAGCAGTCCTTCACCTGGGCGGAGCCGGACGGTTTCCAAGTGCCCGGTGATCGCGGCCCGCAGCAGCGGGATCGCAGCAGTCGCGTGGGCGGAGAACCAGGCCAGGTCGTCCAGCCGGAGCCGGATGCGCGCCCGCCCGGGTCCAGCTGGCTCGCAGACTGGTCCGAGGTAGCCGCCCGCAGCCCCGAAGAAGGCAGCCCGCGGCGCGGACAGTGACCGCAGGGCAGCGGGGTACCGCTCAGCAAGTGTCCCGACGATGCGCGCACCGTCGGCGAGCCGCGTTGTCCCGCCTTCGTCGGCGGGCCGCTGGCAGGCGAGCAGGAGCAGTCCGGGCGGGTCCGGCACGCTCGATCCGTCGGTGTGCGGGACCAGCTCGGCGTCAGTGAAGGCCGCGTAGCCGGCAGCCCCGGTCTGGGTGTCGGCAATCACGGTGACGCCATCCGGCCCGGCGTCGCGGTGCGGCCGTATCGTCATCAGCCGCCGCGCCACCGCCACCAGCGCGGCACGATCCGCGATGCCGCTGAAGGTCACCAGTCCCTGGTCACGCAGCTGCGCCGCAACGCGGGGCTGCTGGGCGGGGTCATGGATGTCGGCGTAGTGCGCGTGGAAGATGTCCATCGCTTCTCCTGCGGCTGGGGTTCATTACCGCAAGAGTGCGGGTAGCCGATCGCCGATGCCTAGTGACAATCAGTCACGCGTCGCCTCAGGTGCGACGCTGGCTTCGATGTTAGGGTCGGGTCAGCAGCGACCTGGAAGGAGCCAGCAGGCAGGTGGAAACGCGCAGGCGAGCACCGGCCTATCCCGTCGCGCACGCGTTCCCGGTCTCGGTCAAGGGCGTCGCCGTCCAGGCCGGGAAGGTTCTGCTCCTGGAGAATGAGCGGGATGAGTGGGAACTGCCCGGCGGGAAGCTCGAACTCGGCGAGGACCCGGTCGGCTGCGTGGTGCGCGAGATCAGCGAGGAGACCGGCTGGCAGGTCACGGCCGGGCGGTTGCTTGATTGCTGGCAGTATCACATCCGTGAGGGCAGAGACGTCGTGATCGTCACCTACGGCTGCCGCGTGCTGAGCACCGATCCTCCGGTCATCAGCAATGAGCACAAGCGAGCTGGCCTGTTCGCCCCCGTGGAGGTGCCGGGGCTGGTCATGCCGGATGGCTATAAGCGCTCGATCGCCGCATGGTGCGCCGGGCTCAACGGCGGGCCGGCGGGGCCTTAGGCAAGGGGCCGAGGATGAGCGGGCCCTGTCAGCGGTGCGGGTTGCCCGGCTTGCCCTCGGGTGTGCCGGCGTCCTGTGCAGCCTGCCGGATTCCCGCCCGGCTGCCAGCGGCGGGCATAGTGGCTGCCGCAGCGTTCTGGCTATCCGCGGCGGGCCGCAGCGAGCCAGGCGGGGATCTTGGGGCGATCCTGCGCGGCTACCGGCACGCCAGCGGGATGACCCAGCAGCATCTGGCGGACCTGCTGGGCTTCGACCGGACCTACATTTCCATGATCGAGTGCGGCCGCCGCAGCGTCAGCGACCGCGGCACGCTGACCCATATCGCCCGCACGCTGGCGATCCCGCCGCACGTGCTCGGGATTGTCGGCCCGGACGACGCCGACTTTACCGCGATGCTCGCGTTCGGCACCTCCGTCATCCGGCTGGCCGGCGTCGCCCGCCATAGCGGCCGGGCCGCTGAGGCGGTCAGCGAGCTGTGGCCGCTGATCACCCGGCTGGAAGCCCGCGTCGCCGCCGGGCATGCTGAACCAGAGACGATGAGGCTCCTAGCCGAGGCCCGGGTGTCCTTCGGGGTGGCGCTGGGCCATCTGCTGCCTGAGGAGCGGCTGGCCACCGCCGCCCGGTGGACCGGCCGGGCGCTGCGTGTGGCCTGGCACCTCGGCGACCCGCAGCTGCTCGCGTCCGTTCTGCGCATGCACGGCAACGAGCTCCGCAAGGCCGGCTACGCCGCGGCCGGCATCGTCCGGCTCCGGCAGTCCCTGCAGATCGGCGATGACCACCCGGCTCGCAAGGGATCGGGGCTGGTCTTGCTTGCCCGCGCCGCTGCCGAATCAGGGAAGGCGAACCTGTTCGACGCGGTCACCGGGCCGTGCGTTCGGGCCCTGAGAACCGCGCCGGGGCAAGAAGTCTTGTTCAGCACGTTCACGGTCCGCGAGGTCCGCCTCCGCGGGCTGCTCGCTACCGGCCGGACCGGCGAGGCCGTCAATCTCGCGGAAAGCTTCGCGGCCGGCGACGGGCCGCCCACCCCGCAATGGCGGGTCATCGAGCGGATCACCACCGCTGACATGCTGGCCAGAGCCGGAGACGAGCACACCGCGGCAGGCATGTTGTCCGCCGCCATCGGCGACGCCGAGATACTCCGCCTGCCGCATCAGCTTCAGCGGATCATCCGCCTGACCGGGCAGCCCGGTGTCCTCGCCGGGCAGCCAGCTCGCGAGCAGGCACAGGCGGCACTGACCCGCCTGGGCAGGCAGCTCGCAGTGCCGGATTCCGCGGGCGGCTGGGCGATGACCCGGAACGTGACGCGGCGGCTGCCGGGGACCGCATCCAGCGCGGCGGCGATGAAGTAGTCCCAGCCGTCGACGACGGCTGCGCCGCGGGCGGCGGCCTGTTCCAGGAAGGTCAGGCTGTCGCGGTAGTTCAGGTCCCAGGCCAGCGTGGCCGGGCTCAGCGGCGCGGCCGGGGTGAGCGGGCTGCCGGGCTGGTCCTTGCCCAGGCCGGTCGCGTTGACCACCAGGGCGGGCGCGGGGAGCCGCGCGGCCAGCCGGTCGCCGTCGCCGGCCCCACGGACGTGGACGAACGACAGTCGCGCCGGATCGATGCCGGCGCGCCCCGCCACCAAGCGCAGGGCGTGCAGGGCCGCGGGATCGGTGTCAGCGAAGGTGACATGTCCGGGCGGGCCCGGCCGGGCGGGGATCGCCCCGTCGTCACCGATGCCGAGGTGGAGGGCGAGCAGCAAGGCGGTGGCCGCGCCGCCCGCCCCCAGGCACAGCACTGGCAGCCCCGCCAGCGTTCCGGCCGGGCTGCGGGCGGCCAGGCCGGGCAGGACGTGCGTCAGCGACACCGCGTCGCGCGCGTACCCGGCGAGGGTGGTTCCGGCGGCCAGGGCGTTGATCTCGTGGGTGAGATCGGCCAGCCGGTCACGGCGGCCCAGGCCGGCGGCGCAGGCCCGGTAGAGGCGCAGCTTGTGGGCGGTGATCACCGCGCCCGGCACCGCGGGGCTGGCCTGCATCGCCGCGGCCAGCCGCCGGTAGGTCCCGGCAGGTGTGTCCGCGGGCAGGTCGACCCCGGCCAGCCGCCACGGCCGGCCCAGCACCCGCGCCCAGTCCCCGAACACCGCATGGGCCAGCGACCCGCTCGTGCTGATCCCCACGAACAGCACCAGCGGCGGGCCATCCCACCCCGCCACCTGCCCAACGGTCAGCGCCAGCGGCGGGCCAGCCGTCGCTGGGGAGTCAGCCGCAGCGCCCCGGGCGGCCACCCGGGAGCGGGTTGTCACGTCCCAGCGGCCAGCAGCAGAGAAGACTCCCACAGCGGCCAGGCTAGTTATGACCAGGGACATCGACTGCGTCATCGAGCGCCGGCTGCTCGTCAACTACCGGATCGACCGGGAGCGGATGGCCGCGCTGCTGCCCGGTCCCTTCCGCCGGCAGCTCGTGGCCGGTCACGCGGTCGGGGGCAGATCGCACTGGATCCGGCTACAGGCGTTGCTCAATACCTGCCGGCTTGAGACTGCGGGCAGTTCCTTGCGCATCAGCGTCAGCAGCGTGTCGTAGCGGGTGACAGATCCGTCCGGGGCCTCCTCATCCCACGTGGCGGGTTCCCGCCCGTAGGCGAGATAGCCGAGCCGCTCATAGAGCGCGCGCGCCCGAGGGTTGCATTCCTCGACGCCCAGCTCGGCCCGGTGCAGGCCGCGGGCACGGATCCGCTGCTCGGCGGCCTGGATGAGGATCGTGCCGTCCAGCGTTCGGAGGCACTCTCACCGATGATCAGCCGCGATAATCGTCGTCGGCGGCTGGAGCGTCCCGGCCGGCGTCACGGGCGAGCATCTGGGCGACGACCTGGAACGTGACGCGGCGGGAGCCGGGGACCGCGTCGAGCGCGGCGCCGATATAACGCCGGACGAGCGCGACCCGGCCGGGCAACTCGCCCGCCGGAACGTCCAGCGCCGCGTTGATCGCGGTCAGCAGCGCGACCTCACCGGGCCTGGGTAATGATTCAGGCGAGAAGGCGCCGGGACGATCGTTCATCGGCTACGACTCCGTCCATGATCGCCAGTCGAGCCTGGCCCACGCGATCCAGCCGTTCAGCGCGTCGCCGTCGGTGCCTGAGTCGGCGGCGAGGCTGCGCACGATGGCCAGGCCGTGCGGCCGTCCGTCCGGGCGGGGACGCTCGTCCCACGGGCCGCCCTCGTCGCGAACCTCGACGCGCACGTAGCCGCCCGGCTGAATCTCGGCGTGAACCGTGAACGCACCTCCCGGCCTGCGGCTGCTGGAGTGGAGCACGCTGTTGCTCGCTAACTCCGACAGGCACAGCACGGCGTCGTCCACGGCCGGGCAGCCTTCCAGCGCCTGGGCGAGGAATCTCCTGGCCTGGCTGACCTGGTCTGGGCGCGCGGGGAACTCCCGCGTCCACGCCTGGGCCCGGAAACCGGCGTGCGGGCCCCGGAGTTTGGCCGTGTCCGTCATGAGACCTCCGTTGTGCACCCGGTTGTGTCAGCCCGACGCGTTATGATCTGGCATGCTGATACTCAGATAGCATGCACAGTAGACTGCATCATGCAGAATTACAAGCGTGATGCGCGAGCCTGCTGAACGGTTCTACCCGAGACCTTGGAGGCACTGCGTTGGCTCCCCGGCCAAGCCCCACCGCCCGCCGCCGTCGGTTGTCCGCGGCGTTACGGCAGCTACGCGAAGCGCAGAACCTGAGCTGCGATGATGCCGGCAAAGCCGTCGGCTGGTCAGAATCGAAGATCAGCCGCATCGAGACCGGCCGGGTCGGGATTCGCCAGCCGGACCTGGAACGAATCCTCGACCTTTACGAGGTCACCGACGAGACGCGCGCCGGCCTGCTGACCCTCGGCCGCCAGGCCACCCACCGCGGTTGGTGGCACTCCTACTCCGATGCCCTCCCCGCGTACTTCGAGGACTACGTCGGCCTGGAAGACGGCGCGAAATCGCTGTTCACCTACCAGAACCAGCTCGTCCACGGGCTCATGCAGACCGAGGACTACGCCGCCGCCGTCATCCGCGCGGCACAGCCCGCCGCGAGTGCCGACGAAGTCGAGCGCCAGCTCGCCGCCAGGGCCACCCGTCAGGCCCTGCTGACCGCGGGGAACCCGCTGCAGGTGCGGGCCGTGCTGGACGAGGCCGTACTTCGCCGCCCAGTCGGCGGAACCGCGACGATGCGGGCGCAGTTGAATCGGCTCCGGGAGATAGCAGCGTTCCCGAACGTGACCCTGCAGGTACTGCCCTTCGATGCGGGCGCGCACGCGTCGATGGGCACCTCGTTCGAGCTGTTGCAGTTCCCCGAGCCTGGAGACAGCGCCATCGTCTACATCGAGGACCAGACAACCAGCCAGTATCTGGAGACCGTGGCCGACATCGAGCGGTATACCCTCGTGTTTGACCACCTGCGAGCGTCGGCGCTCTCCCCGGAGCGCTCCGCGGCAGTTCATCAGCCAAGTGGCCAGCAGCATGACGTGACCTGGAACGCGAAAGGAGGCGCGGGATGCCAGCACCAGACCTGTCCCGCGCCACGTGGCGCAAGAGCAGCTACAGCAATGGGACCGGCGGGAGCTGCGTCGAGATCGCCGTGCTCACCCCCGCCGCGGGCAACGAGCCCGCCGTCGCCGTCCGCGACTCAAAAGACCCCCACGGCCCGGCGCTCACCTACACCGCCCGCCAGTGGCGCGACTTCACTGCCGCCATCAAAGCTCACGAACTCGACCTCACCTAGACCGCGCCAGGCCAGACTGCCGTCGCGCAGTCCTACCGCTGCGCTACGGGCGGGTGTGTTCGGCGTGAGCGATGGGCTGGTGTCCAACACCGCGCTGGTTATGGGCGTCGCGGGTTCCGGCACGGCCCACCAGGTCATCTTGCTGGCCGGGATCGCCGGGCTGCTGGCCGGGTCGTTCTCGATGGCGGCCGGCGAGTACGTGTCGATGGCCAGCCAGCGTGAGATGTACCAGCGGGAGATCTCCCTGGAGGCCCAGGAACTCGAGGAGAAGCCCGAAGAGGAACGCGACGAGCTGGTGCTGCTCTACTACGGCAGCTGTAGTTCGTTATGCCGCCTGTGGCACCTCGTCGGCGTAGGCGTGCCAGCGCTGGTGGGCTTGCTGGGCTCGGTACTGGTGACGGCGTCGCCATAGCGTCCAGGCGTCGCGGTGGGCCTTGTCGCGGCGGGGACCGGGGATGACGGTGCCGCGGAGCTGCCTGAGCAGCTCGGGGACGGTGACGGGGATCAGCTCGAGGAGACCGGCGCCGGTGTCGAGGGCGCGCTGGCCGGCGGCGGCGACGGCGAGGAACGCGGCGGCGAGGAGGCTGATCGCGGTCCAGCGGTGCCAGGAGGTCCAGGTGGTGACCTGCCCGGTGTCCAGTCCGGTGACCTGCTTCGAGATCTGGTGATCTTCCTCGATTTTCCAGCGCGTGACCGCGACCTTGATCAGCGTCACGAGCGGGACCGGGCCGGGGCTCCAGCACAGGAAGTAGCTGACGGTGCCGGTGTAGCGGTGCCGGCGCAAGAGCAGGAAGCCGTGCCCGTCGTCCTGGCCTTCGGGGGTGTCGTCGGGCCTGATCTCGATCATGGCCCAGTCGTAGTCTTTGGCGCCCTTGGTGGCCTGGCCGGTGCGCATCCGCTGCCACATGCCGGGTTTCACCAGGCTGGCGGCGTTTTTCACGGTGAGGCAGCGGCCGGAGGGCAGGGTCACCCGGTAGTTCGAGCGAATGGCCAGGACGTAGCCGGTGCCGCGCTCCCGGATCGAGCGGCGCAGGCCGAGGCCGCCGTAGACT
This sequence comes from uncultured Actinomycetota bacterium, assembly GCA_963842355.1. GTDB lineage: Bacteria > Actinomycetota > Actinomycetes > Streptosporangiales > Streptosporangiaceae > JASHPR01. The sequence continues at coordinate 907,119 of CAWJGC010000004.1, forward strand.
TCGTCGCCCGCGACGAACCCGGCGCGGATGCCCAGGTCATGGGCATGCTGCAGCAGTCGCCCGGCCAGTTCCGGCTTGGTGGCGAACATGACCTCGTCCGGGATCCCGGCCAGCTCGCGGCGCTCCTCGTCCGCGGCCCAGTCGTCCGGCAGGTACAGGGCCCGGCCGATCAGGGCATGCCCGTCCGGGGCCGAGAATGTGAGGGTAACCATGACCTGGCACATCGCGATGTCCCCGATCGTGCCGCTGTACTGGCGGGACGCCCCGGCGCAGTCCGCGGACGACTTCGCGTCGGCGGTCTCGTCCACGATCAGGACCGCGTCGCCGCTGTCCCCGGCCAGGTGGCCCGCGGCCCAGGCCGCGGCGGTGTCCAGCATCTGCCCGTCATCGCAGCGGGCGCGGGACAGCAGGTGCTGCATCCGGTGCGGCCCCGGGTGCCCGGCCGCCTCCGCGATCGTCCAGCAGTTGTGATCCTCGAGTTCCATCAGGAAGCCGTTCACCATGTCACGGCAGGTCAGGCGGGTCTCCCGCCGGGCAAAGCACGGTGCGACCCTCGCCAGCAGGTCATCGAGGAGACTCTCGTGCGCGTCATGATCTACTGTGGCCTCAGCGGCTGTCGTCGGATTGTTCTGTTCCACAAACTGGCATGATCACGGCAGCCGCGCTCACTTTCCCGCATCTTCAGCTAGCCGTTACCAGCGCGCCGGTCAAGCCTGCCGCGCTGCCTCCACGACGGTGGCTGTGACCTGCTACTACGCAGCCAAGGTCACGATCTACAGCTGCCGTATCTACCGGGCCAAGGGCCTGCCCCGCCAGGACGCCGAACGCATCGCCGACCAGATCATGACCAACCGGAAGGTCGCGCTGGACACGCTCACCCGCGAGGAGCTCGGCGCGCAGGAAACTTTTATGGCGGACTATGTTCCAAGTTGCGTTAATCGCTTGAATGCACTTGGCTCCGGAACGGCGCCCGCTAGGGCTATGCTAAAGCCATGTCTATCACAAAGATCGCACGGGTTCGGGATGCAATGATTACCCGGGCGACTGAAGGCGGAAGCCAAAATTTCCTCGGAGCACGGTGGGTGGAGCATGTGGTGGACAAGTCCCCGGCGTCAATCCGGGAGGGTGTGGCACTGCGGCTTCTATCGCTTTCTCCACACTATTTCTATGATCGTGATATCCGTGCCGAGGCTGAGCGAAACCGACGATCGCGGCAAGCACTCACAGATATCCTCATCGCGCCCCATTTGACCAGCGCGACGCAAGTTCTCGACTACGGATGCGGACCCGGATACATGGCCCGCGCGGTAGCAGATAGAGTTAATCACGTTTATGCGCTAGATATTTCTGGTGGCGTTCTGGCATGCGCGAAGGTGCTTAACGGGCGGCCCAACATCATATATCTTAAACCGGATGAGTTCCGAAAGAGTGCGAAATCGGCTGATCTCGCCTACTCATTCGCGGTTGTCCAACACCTGGGAACCGATAGGTTGACTCGAATGCTCGACCTCCTCGCGGCCGCTATCCGCCGGAACGGGCTCCTTCTCCTTCATTTCGCCGTACCTAGTCAAGGGAGTTACCGAACCGAGGCCGACTGGACGACAGATCGATCAGTGGTGGGCCGGGCAAGGCTGCGTTACGGCCTCAACTGCTTCGGGAGAACGATTGATGAGATGGAAGCCCTAGTCCGTAGAAGCGGATTCACCGATGTAGTCGTCCGCTCGCTGGCGGGGACCATCACTGTTCCCGGTGATGACGACATTACCCGGCAGCATTGGCTGACCGCTCGGCGCCAGTGAGGTGATCTCGTGCGCCCAGTAGATGATGGGGGAGTAGCTTCTGGGTCGCGGCCAAGCAGCTCGGTGCGGGTGCGAGCGCGGTCAGCGGCAAGGACGGCGTTGCGGCAGGCGACCAGCCGCTCGCCGGGCCAGGCCGACTTTGTCGCGTACCACCGTGACGATTTCGGTGAACGCGTCAGGGTCGCCGGTGTTGCCGGGGAAGATCCGGACCGCGGCCGGGCGGCCAGCCGGGTCGATGAGCAGCCCGTACTTGCTCTGCAGCTTCCCGCGCTTGCCGTCGCGGGAGTAGCCGCGGCCGCCAGCGGGCAGTGCGAGCCTGCCAGTCACGAGCGGGACAGGTCGAACAACGCCATCCGCAGCGGGTTCCGCTCCGGCGCCAGGTGGCAGCGGGCTAGGTCCGCTTCGATCACGTCCTGCCTGCTGGCCAGCCAGTCCATCGCGGCGTAAATGTCATCGGCGGACGCCCGGCCACCCCGAGGTTGCCCCGGTTGGTTCCAGGCGCCGAGACCGCTGTTCAGGATGCACTGCTTGCTGAGAGCTACGGCAACCTCGGGTTAGTCAGGCGACGGCGAGGCGGAATCGATCAGCCGCAGATCGGCGTCGACCATCTCGTTGACCATCTCCTCGAAGCTAATCGAGGGGCACCAACCCAGTTCTCGCCGGATCTTGCTCGAGTCACCTCGCTGCTCTGGCGGATCCACAGGACGCTGAAACCTAGGATCGAGGTCGACGAGAGCACGCCAGTCGGCGACGCCAATACGCCGGAACGCGGTCGCGACGAACTCAGCAACCGTGTGGCTTTCGCCGCTCGCGACGACGAAGTCATCGGCTGCCGGGTGGCGCCCGATCAGCTGAAGCGCGCGTGCGTAATCGCCGGCGAAACCCCAGTCACGACGTGCTTCCAGGTTGCCGATGCATAGCCGATCGGCTTCGCCTCGCGCGACCTTGGCGACAGTGCGGGTGATCTTGCGTGTCACGAAGGTCTCCGGGCGCCTGGGTGACTCATGGTTGTACAAGATGGCCGTAGATATTGATGCGCCTGCGCCGCGGTACACACGTGCGAGGTGGTGAGCGAAGGCCTTCGCCGCACCGTACGGAGTCACCGGAGCGATCTGGGTACGTTCGGTCTGGGGACCAGGGGCTTCGCCGAATATCTCCGCGCTGGACGCCTGCACGATCCGGCTTTGCCCGCGACGGCTCTCAGACAGCGCGCTGACCGCAGTGATCACCCGCAGAAGTCCGAGTCCGGTTACTTCCGCGGTCAGCGTGGGATGCTCCCACGACAGCGCGACCGATGATACACCGGCCAGGTTGTACACCTCGTCCGGTTGGGCGTAGTCGACAGCAGCCTGGACATCCGCCGCGTCGGCGAGATTGCCGCTGACGCCGACCACACCATCAGGGGCTGGCGCACCGTCGTCCCGGTGTACCAGCCCGAACACCTGATATCCGTCGGCAATGAGCAGCCTCGACAGATACCAGCCATCCTGGCCAGTGACGCCGGTGATGAGCGCCCTTGGCGGGGTGGTCATCACCGGGTGATTCCCAGCGCGGGGATCTCCACCTTTCCGGCCTGCATTTGCTCCAGATCCGACTCAACCATCATCCGCACTAGCTCGGTAAAGCTCACCTTGGGGGCCCAGCCGAGCTTCTGGCGTGCCTTGGCCGCGTCACCGACAAGCGCGTCGACCTCTGCCGGGCGCAGGAGGCCCGGGTCATGCTCCACGTAGTCCTCCCAGTTCTCGATGCCGACAACGTCGAACGCAGCCTCAAGCAGATCTCGAATGGAATGGGTTTCTCCGGTAGCAACGACATAGTCGTCTCCCTCGGACTGCTGCAGCATCCGCCACATCGCATCCACGTAATCACCGGCATAGCCCCAGTCGCGCCGTGCCTCGAGATTACCCATAACCAGCTTGTCCAGCAGCCCGAATTTGATGGCCGCGACACCGAGTGATACCTTTCTGGTGACGAATTCAATGCCTCGCCGCGGCGATTCGTGATTGAAGAGCATACCGCTGGAGGTGTGCATCCCGTAGGATTCCCGGTAGTTTATGGTCATGTGGTGACCAAAAGCCTTGGCCACGCCGTAAGGTGAACGCGGCCACAATAACGTTGATTCGTTTTGGGGCACCTGCTGCGCCTTGCCGAACATCTCTGAGCTTGACGCCTGGTAAAATCGCACCTTGCCCACGTCCGGACCCGCGTAGATTCGGACCGCCTCAAGCATGTTCAGAACGCCCTTGCCGGTCACATCGCTGGTCAGCGCCGCCTGCTCCCAGGAATACGCGACGAAACTGATGGCACCCAGGTTATATACCTCGTCCGGTTGCGAGGTTTGCAGCGCCCGTAGCACGCTTGAAAGATCAGTCAGATCGCCGGCCAGGATTCTGACCTCAGGAACTGTCTCCGCGACGAGGCCAGCCTTCGGGTTGTTCTGGCCACGGATCAGGCCGTAGACGTCGTAGCCTTTCTGTAGCAACAGTTCGGACAAGTACAAGCCATCCTGGCCGGTGATACCGGTTATAAGAGCACGTGGCACGAGAATGTCTCCTTACTTGGGAGCCCTGTCCTGCGGACTCAGCGCCTTTCTGCGTTAAGGCGCAGGCTCATAGCAGCCTCCTGGTGACGAGTTGTGGGTAGAGCTCAGGAGCGAATGACTCGCGCGCCCAATCTGCGGCGCGCTTCCCCATCCAGGCCAGCCGATCCGGGTTTCCAAGCAATTCGTCGAGAACTCTGGCCAGCGCCTCTGCCGTCTCGTCCGTGGGGGCGATGCCCGTGACTCCCTCCACATAGGCGTCCGATGATCCGCCGTGTGCCGGCGCTACCACCGCAGTACCTGCGACCTGCGCTTCTAGTAGCACTAGGCCGAAGCCCTCGCCGGACGTACGTCGACCAAGGCTGGTCCGGGTCGCCAGGACGAAGAGATCAGCAGCGGCGAGCTGTTGGGCCAGTTCACCATCAGTCAGCCCTTCCTGCAGAGTGCACCAACTGTGATCCTTAAGAAGGCGCAGCAGATCCGGGGGTGGGTCGCCGCTGCCACAGATTGTGAGATGTATGTCGTCACGACCTATGGCGGCCACGGCATCGATTAGCTGAGGGAGCCCCTTCTCCCGCCACGCTGCGAGACGAAACGCGGTGGCAAGCTGAAATCCTGGGGCTCGATGCGCAGAGGAAGCTGCAGCAACAAGTGTATCAAACCACTTCTGGGACAGAGCCGGGGGCAAGATCGTCGCGTGGCAGTCAACTCCGATAGCGCCTGCCGTGTAGCTGCTGATTGCGACGACATGCACATCCCGTCGTCGCATCAGGCTGCGCTCAAGCATCCTGCGGGGCCGGAGTCCCGCAGGCCATATTTCATCGCCATAGCACAAGACCCACGTGCCGCAGACGGTGGGCTCACGGGCAAGAATCGTCGCCACCGGCAATAGAGCCGGGTGGCCCACAACGAGACGGGCAGGTTCTGAGCTCGCGCGCAGCAACTTCCGCCCGTGCGCCAGCATCGACGCATGGGCGCGGATGCCCGCTCGGCTCAGGTCAACTCGCTGGCAGGAAGCCCCTCGTGCAGCAAAGGCCCATTCTAGTGTTTCCACGTAGCGTTCAATACCTCCACCAAGCCCACGGGATGGGCTCAGCAGAAGCACGTGGTTGGCCCTGGCGAGTTCTTTTTCGGTAGTAATCCTACTTTGGTGTGAGGCAGGCACAGGGAGCATTACGAGTTCCTCTCATTAGCCCAAGATGGACAGCTTCAGCACTTGATAATTCAGACAGGGCATCGCAGAGCATCCCGATACTAGGAGTTACGGACAGCTTCTCGGCAAATACAACGCCGCATATCATGCGCTAGCGAGCCCCGCTAGGTTGTCGCGAGTAGGACATAAGGTAACTCAAGTGGTATTTGAGAGATACGGAATTCAAAGGCGCACGACCCGACCAATCGTCTCGGTACACGATAGTTATAGCCAGCGTCACGCGAGATATTCTGATCGAGTGCGTTATGACCATCCACTATGTTGTGGCCTGTCATAGATGGTTACTCGGGGCCCCAAGGCCATGGACGGCTTTTCTCCACGTAGTCCGATCCGCTAGCTCGTTCACGAAGAGAGCATACGCAATGACTGTTAGTCACGAGGAGTCTTCGCGAGCATCGGCCAGTACTCCAGTCCTGACTAACTTGCGACAGAGGACGAGGCGGCCTGTTGCCGGGCCAGAGCCTGGCGCGTTCCTGCTCGGCCCGCTGCCGGGCGCTGAGGTAGACGACGAAGGTTACCCAGCGGAGGGGGTCGCCGTTGAGCGCCGCCCCACCAGCACCGGCACCCGGTGGCCGCCCCGGAGCAGGTACTCCTTCTCGTACGGCTGGAACGCCCCCTTGGCGAGCAGTTGCTCCAAGCATCCCGGTCGCGGTCGGCCCACTCAGCGGCGGTGATCGACCGGTAGGACATCCGCCCGACCGCCAGGTCCTCGTTGCTGTAGCCGATGAGGCCCAGGAACGCGTCGTCGGCGTCATAGGTCCCTCCTCGGAGGAGACCATCACGCCGAGGACGTTCGCCTCACGCAGCCGGTCCAGCAGGCTGGCGTTCTCCTGAAGTGTCGCCTCCAGTCGGCGCCCCGGTGAGGTCGGTGATGATCGAGTACGCCCGCCGGGGCCGGCCCTCGTGATCCCGGACATCGGGCAGGGTCGGGTCCTACGAGCTGCGCCAGCACCACTTACTCCAGGCCGGGGCGCACCGAAGTGATGAAGACAGTCGGCAGGCCTGCCAGCCAGACAGTCGGCGATGGGGCGCCGACAACGGCGTAACCCCCAGTCCGACCGCAAGGTAGTCGCCCCGGCACCTCCGATCATCGGCTCGCGGGCCGCCCGCGCCAGGGATGCCTCCGCCGTCGCTGTGCGGCGGGGCCCAAAGTAAGTGAGTGTTTGATAATTGCGATCATGTGGATGCGGCTGCGGGCGGGACTGGGGCTTGTTCCCTGGTCGGCCACGCGCGGCTCAGGTGTCCGGGCACGCCCCTCCGGGGTCGCTGCCTTGTGGTGCCAGGGCGGCGGAGCGCCGCGTTCCGTTGCCGATGCGCACGTGTATCAGAAGGCCTCCAGTTCTGGAGAATCGATCGCTTCACTGGGGACTTGCACAAGGCTCCGGGTGATCAAGGGATCGCAGCGGGCGTTGAGGCAGGTTCCGGTGGCGAGGTCGAACTCCAGGTTGTGGCCGAGGCAGCGGATCACGCTGTCCGCGACGGTGCTTCCGATGGCGAGATCTTCACCCGCGTGGGGGCAGTAGCGGCTAATCTCGTAACGGCCGGCCGGGGCGTCGATGACGATCTTCTCGTCGGTGGCCCGTCCCCGTTCGTAGGCCTCCACCGCCTGCAGGGCATGCGGCTCCGCGTGCTTGAGGAGGCCGATGAGGTAGTCGTTGTACATATCCGGGTTGCGCCAGGCGGAGAACCGCATGGACAGGAACAGGTCCTCCCAGGCGATCCGGCCGAAGATCACGGCCGCGAGCCAGCGCGCGTCGAGCCGGAAGCCGTACTCGGCGGGGCGGTGAGCCCGGCCGTTCAGGTCGACCCGGACGCCTTCTGGCCGCAGGTCCACATCCCACCGACCTTCGACCGCTCCCGACAGCTCGAAGCGCACGGTCATGTCGATCCGGTCCAGGAAGTACGGCCCGAACTCGCCCAGCCGCCGGAAATGCTCGACGAAGGCGTCGCGCAGGTCCGGGCCTGGCTCCCGGTAGGCCGCGCGGACCGTCTCAATGTCGGCCTGGCGGGCGCTGGCGTACGCGTCCAGGTACTCATCGGTGTCGCCGAAGTCGAAGTCGCGCCAGATGCTGTCGGCCGTGTGCCGCCGGAGCAGCGGCTCGTACTGGTCGCCGGGCAGCCATACCTCCACGGCCTGGCCGGGCAGCCGCGGCGCGAGGAAGTCCGCCGCCTGCCGCTGGTCGGGGAACAGGCCGGGGGGCTTCAGCCAGCGGTTGTTGTGCCGGATCTCGGGATCGAGAAAGCACATGGGCCCCGCGAAGGGGACGACGAGTTCGGGTTTCACCACCCTCACGAGCCGCCCCACGGCCCGGAACTTCCCGGTCCGCTTCGCCTCGGCGATCTCGGCCATCTGCCCGGGCGGGTACTCATAGCAGATGGGATGCCAGGTGGCGCTGGCCGTCTGCGCGGCGAGGATATCCAGTCGCCCCCCGCACTCCAGGGCCGCACGGCGGGCCTGGCCGGCGGTCAGCCGGGCGTCGTTGCAATGGAGCAGAGACGCGCCCCCGGCGTGGACCAGAACGGCCGAGTCGTGGCACATGGGCGACTGCTCGGTGATAAAGGTCAGCCAGTCGCCGCGTTCGTTGAGCCGGAACCTGTGCCAGGCCAGGCACCTCGATGAGGTTGGCTACCCCAGTCGCCTCGAGCCGGTCGCGGAAGTTCGGCGACGGATACCGGGGAATGAGCACGGTGGTGGTCGGGCCCAGGCGGGCCAGGACGGCGGTGTCCATGTGGTCGAGATGCTCGTGCGACACCGTGACGTAGTCGCAGTCCGAGCAGGCCGGCCTGGTCGAGATGAGCGTTGGCGGGAAACTGGAACCAGGCCGCCTGGAACGCCCCGGTCCTGGACAACCAGGGGTCCATCAGCAGCCTCAGGTCCGCGCCGTCCACGCGCAGGCCGGCGTGGCCGAGGTAGGTGATACGCATCGAGTCGCCGCTCATCCGGTACCGGCCGGCAGGAAGACGTCGCTGAAGACGGTCGCGATCGTGGCCAGGTCGCTCCGCACCCCGGACTCGACCGAGTGCGGACTGAAGTGCATTAATAACAACTTGACGTCGTGCCGTAGCCGGACCAGCGGCGCGAGCTTCACTATCTCCGGGCGAATCCCGACGATAATAGCGATGTAACGAGAATCGGCGATCTGCAACATTTCCGCTCTCTTGTGAAGCCTAGTAAGGCACTCATCGAGAATGCGACGCATATATCCGACTTTACCTCGAATGATCTACGAGCCCCCGTCGCTTGATTCTAGTCATGGCTTCGATTGGTGTTATGGATTCCGCAGATCAACTCTTGCCCGGGCGAGCTTATGGGCCTATTTCGGTCGATCGGTGCTGGATTAGCCGGAATTGTATCCGTTACCTCGGTGCGCTGCCCGAAACCGCGTGCTCGGCGCTGCTGCATTTGGCGAAAGCAAGCTATGACCCACGGCTATTGCGTATGCCTCTCCGTGACCACGACGGCGAACCGAACTACAGTGCGGGACCGGCTGTACGAAGCCTACGCGTCCCAGCATCCCGGCTCTGGAGGCGGTATGGCCGCCGCGCTCGTCTACCGTCGCGATATCCGTCCCTGGCTACCCTTGCCGTCAGCCGGGCGGGTAATCGACATCGGGTGCGGACAGGGAGAATTGGTACGACTGCTGCTCGCCGACGGCTATGACGCGGAGGGGATTGACATCAGCCCGGAGCAGGCTGCTATAGCACAGGCAGCAGGTTTAGACCGGGTACGCCACGGCGACTACAAGCACTTGCTCATGGAGCGCGCGAACTGGCTGACCGCAGTAACCGCGACAGATCTCCTAGAACATCTGACGAAAGACGAGGTCCTCGAAATCTTCGATCGTGTCATCGAGGCGCTGGCTCCTAGCGGAGTATTTGTCGCACGAGTACCGAATGCTGTCAGCCCGCTAGGCGGCCACATCCGGTACGGCGATTTCACTCATGAGTCGTCCTTCACTGCTCGCAGCGTCAGGCAGCTCGCTGCTGCGGCAGGCTTCAGTTCCGTCGCGGTGCGACCCTGCATGCCAGTCGCCCATGGATTCATGAGTGCCGCCCGAGTAGCGGCATGGAAGCCAGTCAGTGCGTTGTACAAATTCGCGCTCGCCGCCGAGACAGGGAAATTCCGCGGTCACGTGGTCACCCAGAACATGACCTTCGTTGCAAGCAAATCTGATTGAGCAGCTGCCGAAGACGATAGCCTGGGAATTTTGGTGTGATCTCAAAGCCGACCCAGTGTTCGCACGCTGAAAGGGATGGTCCGATGCCGGTCAATGAGTTCATACGCCCGATTCCAGGGGTCCGCCGCCTGTCGTTGATGCGTCAGCGACTTGCTTTTACGGGCTCGGCGAGTTTCTGGGAACGGAACTATCAGCGCGGCGGAACGAGCGGTGGCGGTTCCTACGGCGAGCTCGCCTGCGGCAAGGCCGATTTCCTGAATGCTTTCGTCCGCGAGCACGCAGTGGAATCAGTCATCGAGTTTGGGTGCGGGGATGGTAATCAACTCTCCCTGGCACAATATCCAAGCTATATAGGACTTGACGTGTCCCGTAGTGCTATCGAGCGCGCCGTCCGCAATGGCTAACGGCCGGGCGCGAGTGATCGGCATCTCGAATTCCGCAGATGTCCTAAGGTTCGTGTGGGAGCATCCAGCAAATGAAGGCGCACGGGGCCGGGCCCTTTTCCGCTCAGTACGGTTCCAGGTCTCTGGCAGGATCCTGCACCGGCGGACCCTCGCCCGGCTCGGCGAGCGGTCAAGCGTCTGGGCTGACCTTCACCGGACTGGAGCCTCCAAGGTGGTGTACGCCAATCCGCCGGATCATCCGGAGATGCTTGTATGGCGACAGATTCTTCAGCCGGGCGATCTCTTCATCGACGTCGGTGCCAACATCGGTAGTTACGCAATATGGGCCGCAGAACTCGGCGCAGAGGTGATCGCCCTCGAGCCGGCCGAGGACACCTTTGCCTTGCTCACGGAGAATGTAGCTCTCAACGGCTATCCCATCACGGCAATCCAGGCCGTTGCTGGGGCGACCTGCGGCACCGCCCGGTTTACCGTCGGACTCGACAGCGTGAACCGCGTGGATCCCGAGGGGAGCGTTGAGGCAAGGATGGTGACGATTGACTCGGTCATCGGGGACCGCACCGTGGCCGGAATGAAAGTAGACGTTGAAGGCTTCGAGATCGAGGTGCTCCGTGGGTGTGAGCGCATGCTGTCCGAGCATCGCGTCAAGCTGATCCAACTCGAGTGGAACCGGACTTCTCTTCAGGCCGTCGGGACGGACCGCACGCCTGTCGCAGACCTGCTGGCAAGGCACAGATACAGCCTGTTTCGTCCTGACCACCGCGCTACCCTGATGCCGCTGCGCGACGCCTGCTTCGGTCCGGACATATTTGCGCGGCCTTTCGTAATTTCGAATGCGAAACCTTTCTGATTTCGTGAAAAGCCTTCGGGGGCTCCATTGAGCGCACATGCTGCTCCAGGCCGCCTGCACGGGCTCGCAGCAATGCTGCACTGGCACGGTTCCGGACGAGCGATCGGGCGGACGGCGGGATTTAATTTTGCGTCGGTTCTCTCGGCCGGCTTAGGTGGAGTCATCCTGGCTCGCGTGGTCGGACCGACGGTCCGCGGCGAATACGCTGCCATTACGGCGTGGTTCGGTATCGTACTAATGGTCGGCAGCATGGGCCAGCCCGCGGCGCTCTGTTTTTACGTTGCCCGAGATCCGCTGCGCTCGCGTGAATATGTGGCGACGTCGCGGGCCATGATGCTTACCACGGGCACCCTCACGCTCATTGCCGGTGAGTTGCTCGCTCCCGTTCTAGCTCGCGGGAACGCAGAGGTCGCCATGGGTTACCGGCTGGCCTTTAGCGCCTCAGTAGTGGCCTTCATCGGAGCCAGTTATACCTTCTCGCTGCAGGCGCGGGATCTGCATCGGTGGAACGTGGTACGCGTCATCCAGCCCATCCTCAGCCTCACCGCGATGGGAGCACTGGCCTACTTCCGGTTGCTGACGCTCCGCGCCGCACTAATTGCGCTCGGCGTGACGATGCTACTGCAGCTTGTCTGGGCCTACCGTTGCTGTCGGCTGAACGGGCTAGTTCCTGGCCGTTCGCAAGCCAGGCTGATCCGACCGCTGGCTTCCTACGGCATGGCGCAAATTGCCGCGCTGACGCCCGCGGCTCTCAATGCCAACCTGGACCAGCTCGTGCTCTCCCAGACCGTCGCATCGGCCGACCTCGGGCGATACGCGATCGCGGTAACTCTCACCTCGCTGCCTATCCCGCTGGTCTCGGCCATCGGCAACGTTGCGTTCCCGCGCCTTGCCTCGCGCAAGATTGTGAACGAGGCTACCCGCCGGCTGCAACTACTCGCCGTCCTCGGCAGCGCCGGCCTGGCGGCAGGGATGCTCGTGCCGCTTGCACTGGTCGCGTACTGGTTGATCCCGCTGGTCTTCGGGGCCGATTATCGGGGCGCTGTGCCGCTCCTGTGGATCCTGACTCCCGGCGCAGTGTTCCTGGCCTGCGGCCAGGTTGTGGGCGACCTGCTACGGGGCAGGAACCAGCCGACCGTGGTGGCGTGGTCCCAAGGGCTGGCGGCGGTGTTCACAGTTGTGATGCTCCTCGCACTATTGCCCTTATTGGCGTAGCTGGCGCGGCTATAGCCTCGACCGTCGCCTACGGCATCGCGCTCGCCGCGATGCTGCGCTCGCTGTGGCGGCTGCCGCGTCACGCTCGCGGGAGAGGTTGGGTGCCAGACCTCCCCGCAGGCTCTGCACTCAAGCCATAAGGGAGCCTGTCCACACCTCCTGTAGTTCGCCTTTCATGATCATATGGTTACAGTTTCAAATAAATCTCCCGATAGCTGCCGTACGGATAGCTGAGCGCTTGTACCGATGGCTATTTGAGTGAAGCGACCCATCACATGCAGCTACATTGATATCTTTGTGCTGGGACTTACTACTGACACCTACGGAACAGCGAACTAAGGAGCATGTTGATGCGAGTTGGCCTCATCGGGCCGTCAGCCCCTGACCGTTTCGCCGACAATATTGGCGATGCGCTGCAACGCGCCGGGCACAGAGTTGCCCAGCTCGGCCCGGCTGCCGCTCGCGGTCGCAGCCGGTTCACGACCAACATTGCGAGGGTTGCCCGTCAAGCCTGGCAGCCTCTGGACGAGCGGGCTCAGCGCCGGGTCGTCCGGGCAGCATGCGAGGCGGACTGCGAGGTCGTCATCGCCCTCGACGCAGCCCTGGTTCCGGATGCTGTGGAACGTATCCGGCGCAGAGGCGCGAGGATGGCGTTCTGGTTTCCGGATCATGTTGCGAATCTCGAACGGCAATTTATGCTACTTGGATCGTATGACGCGGTCTTCTTCAAGGAGCCGCGGCTTGTCGAGCGCTTGCGGGCCACCCTCGACTTGCCCGTCTACTACCTGCCGCAAGCCTGCAATCCCCGCTGGCACCGCCCCCTCGTGCCGGCAGGCACCGAACCGCACCTCGTCATTGCCGGCAACATGTATCCGAGCCGGGTCCGGTTGCTTGAGCGGCTCATAGAAAAGGGGATTCCGCTGAAGCTGTACGGTGCCGGATTCCCTCGCTGGCTGGGCGAGACCCCAGCCAGGAGCGCGCATACGAGCCAGTGCGTATTTCGTGAGGAAAAGGCGCGGGTTTTCCGCTCAGCGGCTGGCGTGCTTAACACCATGCATCCAGCCGAGGAAGCCGGTGTCAACGCGCGACTCTTCGAGGCGGCCGGCTCTGGCGCCGCCGTCCTCAGCGAGTTCCGTCCCACCGTGCCGGAGCTTTTCGCCGTGGGCGAGGAAGTTCTGACCTTCCGCGACTTCGACGAACTTGTCGACCAGGCGACCCGGCTGCTGAACGAGGCGGGCCTGAGCGCCCGGATCGGCGACGCTGCGGCGATGCGGGCTCACCGTGATCACACCTACGATCTGCGGGTCGCCACCATACTGGAAAAGGTGGCATGACCGCTGTGCCTGCCGATGCGCGACCCGGCATCAGGGTCGTGTCACGATCGGCCATCATCGGAGAGTAGTCCTGCTGGCCGTCGCCATCGTGTTGCTCATGGCGGCGCTGGCCACGTCGGATCAGCCCACATGTGCCATCGTCGGGGAGGGCTGGCTTTACCGTCTACGCGGCCGACTACATGTGCCTGGTCGGCGCACGCCATGGTTTGGGTCTCGGCCTAGCTGGATGGCGGTTCGGAACGTGGACCCTGCTCTGGTACGGCATCACATCCGAGCTCGCCAGCATAACCTTCATCCAGCCGCAGATCGGTACGGGCCAGTCAGATCGCCCTATCCAGCGTGCTGCGTGCCTTGTGGCTTGTTGGGGTGGGGATAACCGTCTGGACCGTCGGATATCTCGTGGGCAGGAGCCCGGTACGGCGCCTTGCCGCTTGCGGGATGCGAGCCTTGGGCCGACGTTTCACCAGCGACGTGCGCAGCCCTTCGGCACCGCGGATCCTCTACGCGATCGGTTCCGGCACGGGGGTCGCCTCAGCGATCAGGAGCGGCCGGCTCGGTTACGTATGCGGCGTGTCCTCGGCCGTGACCACGGCCAGCGGCTACGGGCAGATCCTGGGTTCGCTAAGCCAGTCGCGCCTAGGCCTGCTCGCGAGCGAACGGGGTGAGCGCCGCCGCCGCGTGCCGCCGCGCCATCCTCGCGTCACGGTAATGCCTGCGGAGCTGCTGCGCGGCGTAGTCCGGTGTGGGCCCGGTGCCGCGTGCTGGTACGTCCGCGCCGTCCTCCCATGGCTGGATACCGTGGCGGCACGCCGGGTGCATAAGCCCCTCGGCGATAGCCTGCTCCAGCGTCCCGGCGATCTCCCGCGTCCGCGCGATGCCCGGTGAGTCGGTGATGGACGCGGACTCCTGCGGGACCGGGTCGAGCGAGAGGATCTTGTCAGCGCACGGGCGGCACAGCTTGCAGGTTGCGTCCCCCGACGGCCCGACGACGAACACGAGATCCTGTCCCGCCGTGGTCATGGACCGGACCTGCGCGTCGAGGTGCGCCCGGGAGGTGGCCAGCCGCAGCGACACCTGGGCGTAGGCGGCCACGTCCCACTGCCGGCCGTCCGAGCCGGTGAACCAGGTCATCCCATTGGCGAGGGTGTCCACGACGTCCTGCGCGCCTCCAGTTGCGACTGGCGGAGCGCGGCGGCGGAGCGGGGCGGGTGGGTGAACGGGGAGACGGCCCCGGTGAACGCGGCGGCCATGGCCTGGCGGAACAGTTCGCCCGTCGTGGCCTGCATGCTGTCCGCAGCGAGCCGGAACGCGGGTGGCGGCGGCCTGCTGGGCGGCGAGGACGGCGGCGCGGATCCGCTGCTCGTCCAGGGGCAGGGGTTCGAGGAGGGGCCGGGCCTCGCCGAGGGAGACCGCGACGAGGGCGCGGACGTGATCCTTAGCGGTGGGCGACCCGGCGACCATCTTCCGCAGTTCCCGTACCATCCCGGCGAGGATGACCAGTTCGGCGCGCTGAGTGCGGCCCCGGCTGTGGCTCCCGCCCCGGTGGCGGCGACCTCGCGCTCGTCACCGGAGGTGCGCGGGAGGGTCATCACGGTCACGACGGCAGGTTACCCCGGTCACCAGGCGTGGCCATGTGAACACCAGTAGTATCAGATGGCATGAGCGTGACCTTGTGGCTCGCCCTGCTCGTGCAGTTCGTCACGGTGGCGCTGCTGCGCCTCGGGCTCGGGAAGGCGTGGCTGCGGCGCCCGGCGACGGCGCTGGTGCTGGCGTCGGTGGTCTACGACGGCCTGGCCCAGGTGTTGCTGGCGTTCCCGTCGGTGGGTGCCTGGGACACATTCCGCGACGGGATAGCGCAGGCGTACGAGGATGACGCGGCACTGCTGCTGTCCGTGGGGATGCTGGCCTTCGCGGCGGGGTTCCTGCTGACCGGCCGCGGTCCGCAGCAGCCGCCTTCCGCCGAGGATGTGGCATTGTCTGCGAGGATCCTGGACTGGCGGCTGCTGGCGTTCGCGTGCGTTCCGCTGGCGGTGCTCACGTACGAGGGCCGCGGCTTCAACGGTGACGCGGGGAATGTGCACGGGACGCTCCCGTCCCCCAGCGTGGCGGACACGTTCTTCGTCATCGTGGTGACGCTCGCCGCCGTGTCGTTCCTGCTGCGCCACGGCCCGCGTTGGCTCGTGGCCGTCCTCGCCGCCCAGTCCCTGGTACTGGCCGCGGCCGGCGAGCGGACTCCGGTTATCGCGGCAGCCGCGGCGCTGGTCATTACCTGCGCCCGCGCGGGCATGCGGCCGACACGGCGGCAGGTCACGGTCACGCTGGTGGTGACCATACTGGTGGTGGCCGTGATCGGCGTCGCGAAGGCCGGGCACGGGCGCAGAGTGTTCGAGCAGGACACCGGGCTCCAGACGCGCATGTCCGCGCTCCGCGACGCGGTGACGTCACCCCCGCCGCCGGGCGGCGACACGCCGGGCATTGTCGCGCAGGCCGCGACGCGGCTGGACGGCACGTCCTTCACCGCCGGCATCCTGCAGGCCGGCGCGCTCGGCTACCCGGATGCTGATCCGTCCGCCGTCCCGGAATCACTGCTGGGCGCCGTCCCGAAGGTGCTGTGGCCGTCGAAGCCGGACGCCGGGAACGCGCTGGATCCCTATCAGGCGGAGATCGCCGGGTTCGGGCTCGCCCCGGTGAACTACCTGGCGGGAGTGGCGGGCCTGTACGCCGGGTACATGACCGCGCCGTGGCTGATGGTCTTCCTGGCGTTCCTGGGGGTGGCGTGGGGAGTGGCGGAGCGCTGGATGCTTGCCCGTGTGACGCCTGCCCGGCTGGTCATGCTCGCGGGGTCCGCGCTGGCGGCGCTGAGTTACGAGGGCGGCCTTCCCACATTGCTGGTCTCGCTGCGCGCGGCTGCTGTCATCGCGGCTGCGGCGTGGCTGGCCGGGGTGCTCGCGAGGCCGTCCGGCAACGCGGCCGGCAGTGAGCGCCCGGCCTGCTCGAAGTGGGTGATGATCAGGGCGAACCCGGGTCCCCGGTACCGCCTGCACCGGATGTGACCGCGGCGCCGGAACCGAGATAATACGCCCCGCCGCCCCGACGCCGTACCAGTCGGTCGCGCCCGACTGGGCCCAGGACTCCTGACATAGAGCCATGGGTCTGGTGATCCTGGCGGGCTGATCTGCATTTACGGCGTGTCGTTCGTTCCCGCCCTTCGCGCCCGATTTGTGAGAAAATTCCTGCAAGGTAATCAGCCTGGCGGGATGGTGGATGATGGCTCGTATGCTCAGCCAGCTTCCTCTCCCGCTGCTGCCGGCCGGGGCGGCCGAGATCGCCCCGGGCGCGGGCCTGCTGGCCGGCGAGGACGGCGGGCTGGTCGCGGTGCACGGGCTGGCCGCCTTCGCCTGGGATGCCGGGGACGAGGCGGGCCGCCGGCTGGCCGCGGTGCAGCTGGTGCGGCTACGGGCCGCGCCGCAGGGCCAGGTGGCGGAGGCGTTCGAGGTGGACCCGGCCACCATCTGGCGGTGGGACCAGGCGCTGGCCTGCGGCGGGGTGGCCGGGCTGGTCCCCGTCCGCCGCGGGCCGAAGGGCGCGTCGAAGCTGACGCCCGCGCTGGCGGCGCGGATCGCCGGGCTGGACGCCGCCGGGCAGACGCTGCGGCAGATCGCCGCGGCGACCGGGGTCTCGACGTTCACCGTCCGGGCCGCGCTGGGCCGGGTCCGGCCGGGCGGCCAGGCCCCGGCCGCCGGCGGTGAGGCCGGCCAGGGCAGCGGGCCTGATCAGCGGGACGGCGAGGCGGCGGCCGCGGATGAGCCGCTGCCGGTGCTGCCCGATCCGGTGCCCCGGGACGGGGAGCGGGCGCTGGCCCGGTGGGGGCTGCCCGGCGAGGGCGCCGAGGCGGTGTTCGCCCCCGGTGCCCGGTATCGGCTGGCCGGGCTGCTGCTGGCCCTGCCCGCGCTGGAGGGCACCGGTCTGCTGGAGGCGGCCCGGCAGGTCTACGGCCGGCTCAAGGACGGGTTCTACGGGCTGGCCGCTACGCTGCTGACCTTGGTGTTCCTGGCCCTGGCCGGCGAGCCCCGGGCCGGGGGCGCCACGAGGGTCCCGCCCGCGGCGCTGGGCCGGGTGCTGGGCCTGGACCGGGCGCCGGAAGTCAAGACGATCCGCCGCAAGCTCGGCGAGCTCGCCGCGGCCGGCCAGGCAGCGGACCTGATCATGGCGCTGGCCCGCCGGCACGCCGCGGCCCGTCCCCAGGCGCTGGGCTTCCTCTGCGCGGACGGGCACGCACGCGCCTGCTACGGCACCCCGACCGTGCAGAAGATGCACATCGCGTGGCTGAAGTTCCCCGCCCCGGCCACCGAGGAGACCTGGGTCACCAGCCAGCACGGCGATCCGGTGTTCATGGTCGTGGCCGAGCCGTCCGAGTCGCTGGCCGGGGAACTGCGCCGGCTGCTGCCCGGCCTGCGGGCGATCGTCGGCGAGGGCCGCCGGGTGACGGTGTGCTTTGACCGGGGCGGCTGGTCCCCGGCCCTGTTCGCTGACATCACGCAGGCCGGGTTTGACCTGCTCATCTGGCGCAAGGGCCCGGCCCCCGACCTGCCCGCCGACGAGTTCACCACCATCACCTGCGCCGATGACCGCGGCCGGGAGCACCGCGACGACCTAGCCGACACCACGGTCGCGCTGGGCATCCACGACGGGCCGCGCAAGGGGCAGACGGTCAGCCTGCGGCAGGTCACCCGCCGGGTCCCCGCCCGGCACGGCGGCACACGGCAGATCCACGCGCTGACCTCCCGCACCGACCTGGCCGCCGGGGAAGTCTGCTGGCGGCTGACCTCACGATGGCGGGAAGAGAACTACTTCCGCTACGCCCGCACCCACTTCGCCCTGGACGCCCCGGACTCCCATGCCGCCGCCCCGGACGACCCGGGCCGGCTGGTCCCCAACCCGGCCAAGAAAAACGCCGCCGCCCAGGTCCGCCACGCCGAGGTCCTCGCCGCCGCGGCCCAGGCCCAGCGCGACGCCAGCCGGGCGGCACTGCGCAACCCCGCACCCGGCCAGCCGGTCACCATCACCAACCAGATGATCAACGCCCGGCACGCCCCGGTCGAGGCCGCCTGGACCGAAATCCAAGCCGCCGCCGACGCCGCGGCCGCCGTCCCCGCCCGCATCCGCCCCGGCGAGATCGCCCCAGACATGGCCCGGCTAGAAGCCGAGGTGAAGCAGATCACCCACGCGATCCGGATGGCCGCCTGCAACGCGGAAACTGCCCTCGCCCACGCGCTGGACGGGCACTACGCAGGCGCCGGCGACGAGGCCTGCGCCCTCATCCGCGAAGCCCTCGTCACCTCCGGTGACATCATCCCCGGCCACGGCGAACTGCTCATCCGGCTCGACCCGCTCACCGCCCCTCGCCAGACCCAGGCACTCGCCGCCCTCTGCGACCAGCTCAACCAAGCCGCAAGCCACTACCCCGGCACCAATCTCGTCTTGCGCTACCAGGTCAAACCCCACCCTGGCATTGCATGAACTAACTCTCTATGTCAGGAGTCCTGGGGCCGTGCCCCCTGCGGTGTTACACCACCGCCGCCGCAGGAAGGGATGCCCCGCGCCGTGGGCTGCGTGCCGGCGCCGGGGATGACATGCCGGGTTACGCCCCCGGTGCCCGTGTTGCCGGAGTTGCCCGGGATGCTGACGTGCCGCCACTGTACTGGGACGAGGCCGCCGCCCCGCCGCCTCCGGCGCCCCGGATGCGGCGGACGCCTGGCTGGTGCCGGTCCCGGCTGCCACACGGCCTCCCGTGGCGCCGCTGGACCCGGCAGCCGTGCCCTGCCCGCTGGTGCTCGCGGACCCTCCCGCGCCGCCAGTCGAAGCGCCCGCCTGGCCGGTCGACCCGGTGGCGTAACCGCCCGCGTACGCATAGGCCCCGAACGTGGTGGCACCCCCGGCTGAGCCGGCGTTCCCGCTGGCGGCCGTTGTCCCGGTCACAGCCGCCCCGCCCGCACCGCCGGCGCCGATGGTGCCGGTCACCGACGAGGGCAGGTCGGCGGCGGCGAACGTCCGGGCCAGCAGCGCCCCTCCCGCGCCGCCGCCGCTTGCTCGGCGAAGGTGTGCGCGCTGGCAGTTCTCCACCTGGCCGGTGATCCCGGCATGCTGGCGGGCCACCCCCACGGTGGCGTCGCCTTTCTTCAGCTCCGCGCCGGTAAATACGGGGCATACTGCCCAGCCAAAATTTTGAGTTTTTCGGCTCGTCATCAGGCCCGCGTGTTATAGCGTTATGCGGCGGCGAGCCCTTCGAGTGCCATGAGGCTCGCATTTTACCGTCATGAGCGGCCGATATTAAGAGCAGCGCTGCTCTGTTAGTAACTGCTGCATACCGAGGCGAATCAGGACGGAGAGTGTTCAATGAGGATCTTAAATGCGGGCGTGGACGGCTCCCGCGGATGGTTCCTGGCACAACACCTCGCTGAGCGCGAAGTTGCAGGGGCGGATGCGCTGTTACGCAGGTCATGGGTGGACGCGCGCGTTCTGTCCTTGCCCTTGTACGCGGCTATGTCTGACGCGAACATCGATAGGGTGACTGGATCGGTCATCGACCTGCTCCGCCGCTATGCGTAGCGAGCACGGCATGCGCCGGCGCTCTAGCTTGACTAGGATCGGGCCGATTGACCAGGCAAAAGGTCAGTACGCGACTAGCCCTGCGTCAGAAGCCGAGCGCGTCAGAGATGTTTACCGTCTTTATGATGCGTCGGATCGTGTGCAACACAAGCGAGATCCGCGGCGGCCGGGCGTTCAGCGAATGCGGTCGGAACGCTGGCAGGTTGTCGGCGAGATCCTGGCCGCGCGGTTCTCAGAATCCGCCGCGATCCGGGTGCTGGATGTCGGGTGCGGCGAGGGTGACGATCTAGCACGGATCAAACGGCTGCTGCCCAGGGCCGAGCTCTTCGGCATTGACTTGGTCGCTGACCGGATTGCGCGGGCCCAACTGGCCGTTCCGGACGCACAGGTGGAGGTCCGTGGGGGAGAGGAGCTGCCATTTCCCGACCGGTCGGTCCAGGTGGTACTGCTCTCGACCGTGCTCAGCTCGATTCTCGACGCCGAGACCAGACGACTGGTTGCTGAGGAGGCGTACAGGGTTATCGGTGAAGATGGGCTGCTGCTCGTTTATGACATCAGGTTCCCGAGTCCGTGGAATCCGAATGTCATTCCCATCACTAGACGTGACCTGCGCGCTCTTCTTCCCGCAGCTCAGATCCGGATCCAGTCGATCACGCTGCTGCCTCCGCTAGCGCGGGCCATCGGCGATGTCTGGCCCGGTCTCTACGGCCCGTTGGCTTGCTTGCGGCCTCTTCGCACCCACTACCTCTCGGCAGTTACGAGGACGGGTGATCGGCGGAAATGAAGAGGCGGATTGCAAGGTGACTCAGCACGCTGCTGCTGACGCCATCCCGCGGACTCGCCGACGGCATCGAGCGCTATGTAGACACTCTAGAGTGGGCGTTTTCATCAGAGGGCGTGGACCCTGCCGCCAGCGCATCGACCTGCAACGCTCTGGCGGCAGGGTCCACGCACGGATGCTGGCGCAGGCTCGCGCGCAGCTCCGGGCTCATCCACGCCCAACTCGCCTCATCCTCGCGCACCGAGCGCTGCTGCTGCTGGCGTCGTTGCTCGCCCGTGAGCGCTCGGTTTGCGGCATTTCGGTAATATGCCACGGCAGTGATGTGTGGGGTGCGTGATATCGACCGCGCCAGAGTGTCGAGTACTTCCTGATGCGCAGGCCCGGCGTGCGCGTGGTCGCCGTGAGTAGCAATACGGGGTCGTCGGGCCCGCCCATGGCGGCTCACACGATGCGTACGTCGACCAGACCACCGGCCTGACTCCGACGGACGAGACAGCCGGGTCCCTCGCCAAGACCCTCGACAAGAGGCTGGGTGATCCGGACTGGCTCGCGCAGATGGGCAAGCGGGCAGCAAGCGGGCCAGCGAGTGGGCGTGTGAGAGCTTCTCCCCGGCGCGCTACGCGTCGCGCGCGGTCAACTGGCTGCTGTGACACCTCACCTGGTCGCCATAGCAGCTTCTTCAAAGCCCGCGGCTGTGCGTTCGAGGCTGTACCGAGCGACATGACGCTGGGCCTGGCGCCGGATCTCCGGATTCTTTATCCGCTCGAGGCAACGGCTCAGCGCGGCGGCTAGACTCGGGACGTCACCGCATGGGTACACTTCGCCAAAGCCGCTGACCAGATCGGGGGCCGCACCGACTCGGTCCGAGACCACGGGTAGTGCTCCTGCCGCCATGGCTTCGTTGATGACGAGGCCCCAGGTCTCGGCCTGGCTCGGCTGCACGATGATGTCGGCGGCGTGGTAGTAGGAGGGAAGTTCCGACTGGTTGACGAATCCTGTAACGGCTCCCCGGGCTGGATCAAGTGAGGTTCGGATGCGCTTAGCCAGCGAACCATCTCCGACAAAGATGGTCGTAACCTCGTATGGCAGGAGTTCGACCGCGACGGCAAGGTCGAGGGGACGCTTGCCAGGATAGAGCTTTCCGCAGTAAATGATCACTGGCCTGCTGTCGCTCAGCCCCCATCGGGCCAGTAGTTCCGAGCGCCCGACCGGCGGCGGGGATGCAAATCTCTCATCGTCTACCGAGTTTGGTGCGAAGATGATTTTCTTAGCACCGAACTTGCGATAGAACTGGTCATTTAGCTGACCCATAGAAAGGCCGCCAGCGCTGCCAGACACTATCACTCGTGCGCCGATGTTGCGGACGTTGCGGCGGATTCCGGTCGCCCGGCCGGTCGGATGCGAGGACGCACGCAGAAGGTAGGGCAGTCCCCGCGAACGGCAGAGGGCCATGGCCGACAGCATCCACGGACTCGTGTAGCCATTAACGACGATCGCATCATGTGCGGGAAGCCATCGTGCGAGCTTTGTGATTCTCCTGGAGAAGCCGACGGGATTTTCGGCCGTAGTCAGGAAGCTGTGTTCATAGCCAGAGAGAAGGTCGATGTCCCAGGCGAGCGGTACACCGAACCCTCGGTCTATCATGGGGTGATAGCCTCTATCGGAAAGGAATAGGACGTCGATTTCTATATTCCCACGCCTGGCCAGTCGCTGGTAAAGCGGCGTGTGGTACTGGATGGGCCCGTAGGCGAGAATGCCAAGCCTTGGACATCGCTGCACTATGCCTGCTCCACTATCTCGATTCTGGGACGATGGAACGATTGGTACTGCCCTGGTCGTACCGTGGCCTTCCCTCTACGGGCTGGGGACCCAGTATCCAGTCAAAATATGAATCGGGATCGAAGGGCTGCGGCTCAGGCGCTACGTCGGTGGCCAGGGCGAGTTCTGTGGCATGCCGCAAGGAGTCCGCGTCACCGAGGGTGAATCCGAACAGCGCTGATCCGGCAATTTCGCGGTTTTGGGAAGTATCGCGCGCAATGACGGGCCGCCCGAGGACCCGCGCCTCGGCCAACGGATACCCGAACGATTCGAGACCTGTCGGAAAATAGATAACGCGGCTACGTGCCCACAGCGGTTCCAGGTCAGGAAGGTCAAGCTGGCCCACGAGCTCGATACGGGGGTGGGCGGCCAGGGAGACGGGCATCTCGGTCGCGTCGGCCGTCACGCGCACCCGGATCGACGGATCGATGTGTTCATCGATCGCCTCCACCAGTTCTGTGAGACGCTCGACCATCTGCCGGTACGGTCTAAAAAACACTGGACACAAGATGGAGGTATCACGCGGCAGGCTTGGGGCCGGTCCTGCCGAGACAGGATGCATGCGGACCACGACGCGGTTTCGTACGCACGGGAGAATCCAGGTGACGCGCTCCGCCATAGCCGAGCAGGGCACGATCAGCACGTCTGATCGCCGTGCCGCCATCCGGACAATGGCCCCCTTGCGGCGGTTGCTGGCGGCGATGGCCGGGTCGAGACGCGATTCCTCGCCGTCCGTGAGGAAGTGGAGGGCATTGCCGAGTAATGTCCACCGCTCGCTGCCCGCGCCGACGAAGCTGACGTTGTTGAGAGCCACACGTCGGCCTCGCGCTGGTCTTACTAGCTCGCGCAGCACTAGCCATTTCGCACGGACATATCGCCTCGTCCCGATGACCCGCACATCCTCTCGCCCGGTGCGTGACAGGTGCCGATACAGCTCGTCTCGGTAGCGCGCGGCGCCCCCCATAGGGCCGCCGGCGACATCCACAATCACAGTCTCCTTTGTCATGACTTGTCCGCAGTGTTATGGGATCGTCGGAATCGAAGAAGGCGAAGCGATGAGCGGCTCTCCATATCGGGTAAATGGTGAATCGGCAAGAGTCCTTCCCGTTCTGCGGCCGTGAACCACCACGGGATAGGGTGCCGTTGTTTAGAGACCTTAAGGTTTGTCATATAGACCTCCATGGATGGCCAGTGGTGGCCCGCAGCGCGGGCGATCGGCAAGCGTGCATCGAGCTTGGCTAGCTGGGCTAACCGGCGGATGGACTGCCTTGGGTCTGGGATAGCGCACAGCATCACGCCAGTTGAGCGCAGTACGCGGACGTACTCAAAGAGGCTTGACGCGACTATGGCCTCGAAGCTCTTTGAGGGGAATGGAAGCTTCCGCCAATGCGGGTCGAGGCATACCCATTTGGCAGCGTCAGCACACCTTGTGGACGGTGCCGTTCGAAGCATGTTTTCAGAGATGTCGCAGGCTGTCACCCGGAATCCCGTGGCAGCCATTGGGCGAGCCATTTCGTAGTTTCCGCAGCCCAGATCTGGAAGGTGGCTTCGGCGGGCCGTGTAGAAGTCAAGCACCGTCGCTAAGAGCGCTAGCCGGCCAGTCAAGCGTCCCTCCGGCACGTAACCTTTTGGCCAGGTGACCGCCGGGGTCTCGAACAATCGCCGTACCTGGTTCGGATGATCGGTCAGCTCATCAGCCATCACGGCCCGCGCCTCCGGCAGCCTGGATGGTGGCCTGCATCGTGTGCAGCATGGCCTCAGTCGGCAATGCTGTCCCGTCCTGAACAGCACTCCTGAAGGCGGCCGCGTGCGCGCGATGGCCCTTGTCCTGCCTCCCTTTCCACAGTGTCTTGCCGTCAGCCTCGGCCGAGCGGAAATCGTTTATGACGAGCCGGTGCGACCCGGCGGAGACCTCGATCCACTCCTTGCCCGCCGTCGGCGCCACGCTGCCGTACGCGACGGTCGCGAGCGATCCGTCTTTGAAGCGCATGACCACGGCGACGTCGTCACCCGGCTGCACGTCGGCACCTCCGACGCCCAGGAGACAGGTCACCTCGTATATCTCGGCGCCGACTAGGGCCTGGGCCGTGTCCACGAAGTGGCAGACCTCGCCGAGCAGGCGACCACCCTGACGGCGGTCGCGGTACCAATGCTTGTCGGGTACCCGGCCTGCCGCGACCCGGTATACGACAAGCTTCGGCGACGCCACCCCGGCCAGCATCCGCTGCGCGGCCAGCACGGCTGGCGCCCAGCGCCGGTTGAAGCCGACCATGAGCTGGCGTCCCGATGCCCGCCATGCCCACCCGATGTTCTTGATGCCGTCGTCGGTGAGCGCAAGCGGCTTCTCGCACCACACGTGCCGACCCGCGGTCAGCGCCTTCATCACGAGTTCCTCGTGGCTGTCATGCGGGGTGGCGATGACGACCACGTCGACATCCGGGTCTTCGATCACCGCGTCCGCGCCGGACACGGCTTTCTCGAAGCCGTGTCGCTCTGCGGCACGCCGCGCCGATATGCCGCTGGCCGAGGCGACCGCCACCAGGTTGTCAAAGCCAGCAGAGCGGAAGGCCGGCAGCAGCGTCCCGGTAGAGAACGAGCCGGCGCCGAGCCAGCCCACCCCGGCTGATGATCTGAGCGCGGTATGCGGCCGTATCCGTATCGGTTCTTCGGCGCCCGACGTCCCCTGGTATGTCAGGAAGATGGCCAGGTAGGGATCGGTTCGCTCCTCGATGAGCCGGTACGCGGCGAGAGCGTCGCTTACGTCGTACTTGTGAGTGATCAGGTCGGAAACGCGCAATCGTCCAGCGGCCATCAAATCAAGCACCGCCTCAAAGTTCCGACCCTCGGTCCAGCGCACTTGCCCAGGCGGGTAGTCCACTCCCCAGGCTTCATACGAGAGCTCGTAGCGGCCCGGACCGTAGGAACGCGCGAAACGGAGCGAGATTTCCCGCTCATAGAACGGTGCTCGGCGCAGTTGCAAACCCACATCGCCGACGACAACCACCGGCGCCCGGTCCCGACACAGGGCGGTAGCGCGCATCACAGGGTCGGACGAGCGACTGGCCGCGCACACCAGCACGGCGTCCGCACCTCGGCCCCGAGACCAGGAAAGGACGCGCTCGGTGGTCTCGTCGCCGCTCTCGTCGAGGGCGAGGACGCCAGAGTCGGCCGCAGTGATGCGAGGGTATTCGGCCGGGTCGATGCCGGCCACGTCGCAGCCTGCGGCCATGGCGAGGCGCGCGGCCAGCTGGCCCACGAGGCCGAGGCCTATCACCATCACCTTGGAGCCGGGACCGACCTCGGCTATCCGCAGGCTGTGCAGTGCGATGGAAGCGACGGTGGTAAACGCCGCATCCTCGGCGGGTACGCCCGGCGGAACCGGCGAGCACAGCAGGCCGGGCACAGCCTGAAACTCGGCGTGACTCGCCTTGCCCGCGCCTCCGGTCGCAACGAGCTGACCGACGCCTATGCCGCTGCTCACCGCAGCCCCGACCTCGAGCACTACGCCAGCCGCGGAGTAGCCAAGAGACAGATCCTCGGCGAGCCTGCTCCTAACAACCTGTGTCGTCGCGGCGATGCCGTCGGTTCGAGCCTTGCGCACCACCTGACGGACCAGATCCGGCCGAGCCCGCGCCTTGGCGAGCAGGCTCGATTGTGCCAGCGTGGTAAGCGTCCGCTCAGTGCCAGGGGAGATCACCGACGCCACCGTCCGCACGAGCACTTCGGTCGGCCCGGCGGTCGGGCGGGGGACGTCGAGCACTTCGACTGGCCCGCCGGCAACCGGCTGGACGACATTCTTCACATAACCCCCTCGGTTTTGGCCACCCCTGAGAAGCCGTGGGCGTGACGCCATCTAGTAGTTACTCGCACAGGGAGAGCGGCCTCCGTGCGGCAGGTGAGCACCGGTGCAGCGGTCGTGCGTTTGTAGCCGACGGCGAGCTGGCCGGTTCTGACGGTGAGCTTGACCGGGCACGACGCGGTGATGCGGACGTGGAACGCGCCACCGGCCGTCGTAGCCAACGCCCCTCCGGCTTCGAGCCGGACCGCCGCTCCCGGCGCCAGGTGCCAGTGGACGGCGACCGAATGCTGGCCGCGGCCGGTAACAAGATCGTCCACCTGCAGCCCAGCTTGGGTTAGCTGCCAACGCCGCCGGTGGCAGGGACGTCCGGAAAGGGCCCGGAACCCGTCATGTTCCGCCTCAATGGACACCCCGTCCGCTAAACGCTGGATCATCAGGCCGTGAACGCGGGCACGCCGTCCGGCGCGAAACGCGCCCCAGACTTCGGTGGAGTCAGCCCCATCGACCTCAACGGTGTTGTGGGCGGCGGTCGATCGCTCGTAGTCCCGGGCGGGCCCGGGTTCGTATGTGGACGTCCCGGTGTCTACGAGCAGTGGCGCCCCAAATGCGTCTACCAGGCAGCCGAACGTATCGGCATGAGCGTGCCCGGGCAGCCCACCGGGGCAGGGCGCCCCCGCATCGGCCAGCAGGTGCCATTCCCCCACGTTGGCCCGGACCAGGCCCGTGGCCGGCATAGTGAGCAGCGAGGAATCTGGCGGTGGACCTGGGCGCAATGCGTCGAGGAGCCCGTCAGCGACGGGGTAGCCGTCGTTGAGCATCGGCAGCTTCGCGTCCGGTCCGAGCACGCAGCCCAGCCAGCGGCGCATCTGCGCTATCGCCGTGGTCAGACCGGGCACAGCCGCATGACCTGCCGCCTGGATCAGCGCATCGACGTCGATGAAGTCTGCGAGCACTTGGCAGTGATACGCCGGTGACCGCTCATAATGACCTCCGTCGGATAGAACCTGGTCAGGCAGTTGCCCGACCAGCCGGCGAAGCGTGAAGCGCAGCAGGCGGTCATCGGCGAAGAACACAGCCAGTCCGGCCAGGGCCTTAAGGTTCTTGATCAGGTGATTGCCGCGAACATCCGTCTCGAGATGGCGGCGCAGGAACCCCGTGTGGACAGCAAGCTCACGGATGTAGCTGCGCTCAATGTCGCTATCGGCCACGAGGTCGCGGTACAGCCCGCACCACGACCATGCCCTGAGTGCCGCCGGGTAGGGAAACCACGCGTCGCCACGGCCAAAGGAGTTAGCTGCTTGCCAGGACCGCCAGAGCCGGGCGAAGATCGCACGCGCGTCAGCCCGTTCGGTGGCTGCGGTCAGTCCCCAGGCCCAGTCCCAGTAGTGCAGGTGAAAACGCCACAATAAGGGCATCTCGGCCTGCTTCCAGTCGGGCGGATCATCAAGGCAATTCGCAATGCCGAGAAGGAGGATCCTTCCCGCGCCCAGGACGGCCAGGGGTGGCCAATGTCCCGGTATCCGAGCATCGATCGGACGGAAATGAGGAGGCCAGCTGACGGCGGCCGCTGGATGGGGCCCTGAACATAGCCTCTGGCCCACGGTTGGCCAGCGATGCAATGCCTTGCGCTGCATATGCAGCCTGGCCCGGTGCACAACTTGTGCGGGTTCCAGCTGGGCAGCCATCCGGGCCATCGGTGCAAGTTTGGAGCCTGTCACGTCGCCAAGCCTCATTGCTTCCCGCCAACTTCAGCGAGGATCTTGCGGTACTGGCGCGCCAGCTCGATCCGGTCGAAGAAGCGCTCGACGTGGGACCGTCCCTGCTGTCCCATAGCCCGGCGACGCTCCGGGTTTGCGGCGAGCTTGGCGACGGCGTCGGCAAGCTCCGCAGTGTCCTCCGGGGGGACGACGACCGCGCCTGCTTCGCGCAGGATCTGCGCCGCTTCACCGGCCACCGAAGCGACGACAGCTTTCCCCGCGGCGAGGTACTCGAACATCTTCGACGGGATGGATTTGGAGAGCAGCGGCACGTTGCGCAGCGGCACCAGGCAAACGTCGGCAGCGGCGAGGAGGGCGGGCATCTCCTGATGCGGCACGCTCGGAAGAAGAGTGACGTTGCGTAAACCTAGTTCCTCGACCTTGCGCTGCAGCAGGTGCTTTTCCGCGCCTTCCCCGACGAAGGCGAAGTGAACGGGCTCGTCGGCCAGGCGCGCCGCAGCATCGGCCAGCACGGGCAGGGCTTGCGAAATGCCGTGCGTGCCGGCGTACAGCACCAGGCAATCGTCGTCCCGAGCGCCCAGGTGGGCGCGCACCGCCGGATCCGCACTCACCGCGCGGTCGAAAAGGTCGAGGTTGACGCCGTTCCGGATCGTGTGAATCTTGTACGCCGGCACGCCCCGGTCAATCAGGTTAGCGCGGAACCCGTCGCTGACGACGACGACCGCGTCCGCGGCCGAGTAAGCCGCAAGTTCGAACCGCTCAAGCAACTTGATCAGCCTGTGGTTGGTCAGCACGCCAAGCTCGACGAAGATCGCCGGCCACAGGTCACGAATCTCGACGACGAATCTGGCCCGCTTCACCCGTGCGAGCAGCCACGCCGCGCCGATGGAGAAGAAGGTCGGCGAGGAGACCACCACTACGTCAGCGGGACCACACACACGGCAGCCCAGCAGGACGCTGCTGATCATGAAGCTTAGGTGTCCCAGGGTCCTGCGGGCGATACCCGTGTTCGGCACGGCGTAGAGCCAGGTCCGCACCACCCGGTAACCGTCTTGGCGTTCCAGCCGCCGGAGAGCGCCTTGGTACGGCGGCGAGACCACACCGGTCGGATAGTTCGGCATGCCGGTGAGCACCGTCACCGCGTCTCCGTCGCCGGCCCACGTTCGGGCTAGCGTCGACAGGCGGACCTGCGGCGCGCCAACCTCGGGCGGGAAGTAGTGGCTGACGAGGAGGGTGCGCATCTCAGCTGCTCTCCTCCGCGGTCGCGTCGGTGGATGCCGTTGCCGTTCTAGTGTTCGTCAGGTCTTTGGACACGCCTGGGATCCTAGCGAGTGGAACAACCCTGCGTAGCGTTTTGCTTACGGTAAGTTGCATCAGGGTACTCGCCGCTGTCATGTTGGCGCGTGAGGCGCCACGGAGCACGACGACGATCCGTAGCGAGTTGCTTACGGTAAGTCGCATCGTGTTGTAGCGTTCGGGCACGACGGCCGCCCTCATGGCGGCGTCGCACCCGAGAAAGTCTTCGCCTGGGGGAGGGTCATACCCATGAGGATGTTCATTGCCGGGATGGATGGCTATCTGGGCCGGTCGCTGACGGCCGGGGACGAGCCGCCCGCCGCCCGCCCGGCGCCGGAGTACGTCCCGTTTCCACCGCCAGTCGTTCGGCGAGGACGACCTGGCGGCCATGCGGCGATCGCTGCCGAGGTCGGGTTCAAGATGAACATGACCGACGCCTGGGCCGCGCTCAGCCACGACCAGCTCATCGAAGACCTCGACCGGCCTGGCGGCGCCAGCGTCGACTTCCAGCCGATCCACCTCAAAACCTACAGGCCTCTCGGCGACGACCCGCCAATCATCAGCGTTAAGACGATACAAACGACGCTCATCACCCGTTCGTGATGAATTCCTTTTCTCGGAGTCGCCCGAACAGCCAACGAATGCGAACGTCCAGCCAACAAACCAGGAGGTCTACTCAGTGCTGCCCGATGGCGTAGATACGGCGTGCGGAAGCGAAAGCTGAACCATCAACATCAAGAAGTGGGTTGCTAACACAATTCTGGGCTGATCTCGTGGTCGTGTATCATGCCATTGACTCCAAAGGCTGCGCTAACCGAGGCTGGGTTCCCCAAACTCCTGATAGGATAGAGATGATAAGCTCTTCGACACCGATTCTGCGGGTCGTCACACGTGCGTATCGTTCTGGCATTATTCCTCCACGTGGCTGCGGAGTATTGTTCGATCGCACTCCCACGTGGCTCTGGGGAGGGGCATCCGTTACCATTGATACGAAGGCCGGCCAGATGAAGCTGCCACTTCGTGATCACGGTCCTCGCAGCATTCTGGTATTCGGTAGATTGACGCATGAAGACGTGGAGAGCGACTTACTCGCGCATCTCGCCCCACGGTTACGAACAGTGATCGACGTAGGAGCAAATGTTGGTTGGTATTCTTGTCTACTGGCTCATAGCGGCTTGCCCGCCGACGGGCGAATCCTGGCTGTCGAGCCCAACCCCGCCGTCCTTCCGTACCTTCGTGCCAATGCAGCCCGTCACTCGCAAATCACAGTTATCCCCGTTGTAGCCGCATCACAGCCCGGCGACACTACCTTCTACGCTGCAGCCAGCAGTGATCTGTCCTCCGCGCTACGGGCCGTTGGCGAACCGCTGAAGGTGCCCGCCGCGACCGTCGATCAGCTTGCGGCAGACTACCTCAAGGAATCCCAGGTAGACCTTGTCAAATGTGACGTAGAGGGTGGTGAGCTAGCGGTTCTTCGGGGAGCGCGTGGGCTGCTGGCGTCACCTCGGCCCCCGATCTGGCTGATGGAGGCGAACGAGCGATTTCTACATGCTGTTGGATCCTCCTTTGATGAAATCGAAGCAGAGATTCGGGATTCAACGCGCGATGTGGTGTCGCTCTACTCGATTGATCGCTTCGGCCGGTGGTTTCCACTCCGGCGGCTCCGGGATATCAGAGATACGATCTGCTCAAACGTCCTTGTCCTCCCGGACTGCCGCCGACAGCTCGTTGCAGATCTTCTCAATTGATGCGATGACAGCGGTTCAGCCGAACGCATAGGCATCACCCGGAACCTCTGGTACTACAGCAGCCTCGGCCTGTTGTGACCGGGATCAGGGTCCCTTGGATCCACAGGCGCGCCTCAGCTGCTGCCCCCCGGCTGCGGGGACCAGGGCCGCGAGGTCGTCCGCACGCCGCGCCGGCAGGTGGTGATCACCTCGCTGCAGGCCACCGCCAGCACCTAGCCGGTTTCCTCTTCCTCCAGTCATCCCCGCAGCTTCGGGTTGCCGCCGTAGACCCCGTCGTCGGCCACCCAGGCGAATGGGACCGCTGCCTTCACCGCCCGCTCGATCATCTGCCGGGCCAGCTCCGACTTCGTCGCGAACGGGACGTCATCTCTGATTCCCGCCGCCCGGAGCCGGCCCGGGTTACCGGCCCATTTTCCCGGCAGGTACAGCTCCCGGTCGATCAGCGACCTGGGGGGCCGCCCGGCCTAGGCGAGGAACACCTGACCTGCGGCTTCTCCACCCCGCCCGTGGTCCCGGTATATTGCCTGGCCACTCCCGCCGACATGCGGGCCCTATGATCCGACTTGGGCCACACCTCGGCCTTGATCGCTTCTGCGGGTCGCTGACCTGCGAGTCTGTTGTTCGCGATCGTTGAAGTTGCGCACTAATCCTGGCTCGTAGGGTGGGCTGCTGTCCGCGTATGTGCGTACGGTTAAGACCGCGTCGGGTGCGACGGCGGTGCGGATCGTGTATTCCTCCCGTCGGGGGTCGCTGGATATCGGCACATCGGGTCCGCCCGCGATGACGTGCAGCTCGAGGTGCTTAAGGGCGTCGCGCGTCAGCGGCTGGCCGCCGGCCAGGACGAGCTCGACCTGGGCCTGGAGCGAACGGAGGCTGGACGGGGTGGTCTACCAGGAAGTTTGTCCGCACTGCCCGCCGCTACCACCCGGTAACCGTCTTGACGTTCCAGCCGCCGGAGAGCGCCTTGGTACGGCGGCGAGACCGACACCGGTCGGATAGTTCGGCATGCCGGTGAGCACCGTCACCGCGTCTCCGTCGCCGGCCCACGTTCGGGCTAGCGTCGACAGGCGGACCTGCGGCGCGCCAACCTCGGGCGGGAAGTAGTGGCTGACGAGGAGGGTGCGCATCTCAGCTGCTCTCCTCCGCGGTCGCGTCGGTGGATGCCGTTGCCGTTCTAGTGTTCGTCAGGTCTTTGGACACGCCTGGGATCCTAGCGAGTGGAACAACCCTGCGTAGCGTTTTGCTTACGGTAAGTTGCATCAGGGTACTCGCCGCTGTCATGTTGGCGCGTGAGGCGCCACGGAGCACGACGACGATGCGTAGTGTTTTGCTTACGGTGAGTCGCATCGTGTTGTAGCGTTCCGGCACGGTGGCCGCCCTGCATGGCGGCGTCGGACCCGAGGAATCTTCGCCTGGGAGAGGCTCATACCCATGAGGATGTTTATTGCCGGGATGGATGGTTATCTGGGCTGGTCGCTGGCCCAGCATCTGGCGCGGCGCGGTCATGAGGTCGCCGGTGCTGATGCGCTGATGCGCCGGTCCTGGGTGGACGAAATGGGGTCGGTCAGCGCCATTCCGATCGCGGACATCGACGATCGTTTAGGCGCCCTTCGCGAGCATACCGGGCAGAGCGTGCCATTCTGGCGCGGGGACCTGCGTGACTATGGCCTGGTCGATCGCATCTTCCGGGAATTCCAGCCCGAGGCGGTCATTCACCTCGGGGAGTGCCCGTCCGCGCCGTACTCGATGATCGATCGTGAGCGCACGATGTTCGTCCAGATGAACAACCTGACCACCACGTTCAATCTGCTGTTCGCCATACGCGATCTGGCTCCCGGGGCGCATCTGCTCAAGCTCGGGACCATGGGCGAGTACGGCACGCCGAACACCGACATCCCCGAGGGGTTCTTCGACCTGGAGTTCCGCGGCCGCAAGGACCGGGTCCCGTTCCCGCGTCAGGCGCCAAGCTGGTACCACTGGTCCAAGGTTCACGGCTCGAACAACATCATGTTCGCCTCCAAGATCTGGGGCCTGCGGGCGACGGACGTGATGCAGGGGGTGGTCTTCGGCACCCGGATCGAGGGGATGAGCGACGATCCGAGGCTCCGGACCCGGCTGGACTTCGACCAGGCCTTCGGCACGGCGATCAACCGGTTCTCCTGCCAGGCGGTCATGGAGCATCCGCTGACGCCGTACGGCGCGGGCGGCCAGGCGCGGGGGTTCCTGCCGCTGCGGGACTCGATGCAGTGCCTGACCCTGGCGCTGGAGAACCCCCCGGCGCACGGGGAGTACCGGGTGTTCAACCAGTTCGAGGAGGTGTACAAGATCCGCGACCTGGCCGGGATCGTCCAGGACGCGGCCCGCGACGTCGGCCTCAAGGTCGACGTCGCGCCCGTCGAGAACCCGCGGGCCGCGGTCGAGCGGCAGGATCATCACTACGCGCCCGACCACGAGCAGGCTGCGCGAACTCGGCTACCGGCCGGCCCACGACGTGGCGACCGAGGTGCGGATCATGCTCGAGGACCTGCTGCCGCACCGCGAGCGGGTCGCCAAACACCAGCAGGCGCTCCTGCCCGACGTGCACTGGAACGGCACCCGGCAGCGGGTCGGCTACATCGTGGCGCAAGCCGAGGACCAGCCGCGCAGCGCCATTCCGGCTCGGGAGTACCTCCCCTTCCAGCGCCCGTCGGCTGAGGAGAGGGACCTGGAGACCACCCAAAGGCCGTCATCGTGACCGCGTTGTCGCGTGCCGCCAGCCCGGTCCCGACGTATATCCCGTTCCACCGCCCGTCGATCGACGAGGAAGACCTGGCGGCCGTCCGGCGGTCGCCTGCAGACCGGCTGGCTGACGCACGGCCCGGCGTGCCGGGAATTCGAGCAGACGTTCGCCGCCCACGTCGGCGCGGGCCGGGCGGTGGCGCTGTCCTCCGGCACCGCCGCGCTGCACCTCGCCCTGGTGGCCCTGGGCGTGGGCGCCGGGGACGAGGTCGTCACCACCCCGCTGACGTTCTGCTCGGACGCCCAGGTGATCGAGCACGTGGGCGCGCGGCCGGTGTTCGCCGACGTCGACTCACGTCACGCCTGCAGATCGACCCCGCCGAGATCGAGCGGGTGCTCGGGCCGCGCACGAAGGCGATCATCGCGGTCGACTACGGCGGCCACCCGTGCCCGATCGAGGAGATCATGAAGCTGGCTAGCGGCCCAGGGGGTGCCGGTGATCGAGGACGCCGCGCACGCCCTGGGCGCGGCGGTGGGAGACCGGCCCATCGGGTCGATCGCGGACGTCACCGCGTTCTCGTTCTACGCCACCAAGAACATCACCACCGGCGAGGGCGGCATGCTCGACTACCTCTGACCAGGCGCTCGCCGACCGGGTGGAGCGGCTGCGGCTGCACGGCATCGACCAGGACGCCTGGCGCCGCTACGACCGGGGCGGCCGGTGGGCCTACGACGTGACCGAGCTCGGGTTCAAGATGAACATGACCGACCTCCAGGCCGCGCTCGGCCTGAGCCAGCTGCGCCGGGAGCCGGAGATCCGGGCCCGCCGCGAGGCCATCGCCGCCAGGTACTCGGCCGCGCTTCGCCGCGCTGGGCGACCTGGTGGAGCTGCCCGTCGTGGAGGAGGGCGTGCGCTCCGCCTGGCACCTGTACCCGCTGCGCCTGGCGGGCGCCGCACGGGAGGGCCGCGACCAGCTCATCGAGGATCTCGACCGGCACGGCATCGGCATCAGCGTGCACTTCCAGCCGGTTCACCTCATGTCCTACATCAGGGAGCGGCTGGGCTTCCAGCCCGGCGACTACCCGGTGTGCGAGGACGCCAGCGCGCGGGTGCTGTCGCTGCCGCTGTACGCGGCCATGTCGGACGCGGACGTCGAGCGCGTGATCAGCGCCGTGACGAGCCTGGTGAGCGGCTATGCGCGGTGAGCACACCCTGCCGCCGGCCGGAACCCTGACCCCTCCCGTTGCGGTTCCGGCCCAGCGGTCCGGCGAAGCCGCGCCCGCGGCGCCGTCTCAGGGCCCAAGCCTCGCGTCGAGGCGGCGCCGTATCAGAGCCGGAGCCTCGCGTCCGAGGCATTGAAGCGGTGGCTCGACGTAGTCCTGAGCTGCGTGCTCCTCGTCGTGGCCGCGCCGGTCATGCTGGCCGCATGCGTGGCGATCGTGCTCGAATCGCCCGGCTCGCCGGTCTACCGGCAGTGGCGGACGGGACGGGCGGGCGCCCGTTCCAGATCATCAAGCTGCGCACCATGGTCCCCAACGCGCACCGGATCGGACCGGAGCTGACCCAGGATCGCGATCCCAGGATTACCCGGGTCGGCTCGGTCCTGCGCCGATGGAGCCTCGACGAGCTGCCGCAGCTCGTTCAACGTGCTGGTCGGGCACATGAGCCTGGTCGGCCCGCGCCCGGAGCTGGTCTCGATCGTGGCCGCTTACACCCCGCAGCAGCGCGGGGTATTGAGCGTTCGCCCGGGCATGACCGGGTGGGCGCAGGTCAACGGCCGGGACGACCTCCCGATCCCCGTGAAGCTCGAACTCGACCGGGAGTACATCTCCCGGCGCAGCACGCGGCTGGACCTGGAGATCATGGCGCGGACGGCCGGGGCCGTGGTCAGCGGCCGCGGAACCAAGCCGTGAACGCGATCGAGCGGGGTTGGTAAACATCACCGACACGCTGCGTGGCCAAGACGCACGCATCGTTTTGATGAGCCGATGAGCCGAATCTCGTGTCGCGGATCGGATTGGTCACGGTGATGGCCGTGGCGCAGCGCTGCGGGCTGGCGGGCCCGGTCGGCCGGCAGGTCCGGATCGGCGGCGGGCAGGGGTGAACGCGGGCCTGAAGGTGGGCTGCCTAGTCGCGGGGATGACGGCCGGGGCGGACAGCATCGATGACATGGGTGCGCCACGAGGCGCACTGCTGTATCGCCCGCGCAGCGGGCGCGGACTGGAGGAGGTGTCCGTGGGCCTGATGGCTTACCTGGATCCGTGAGGAAAGAGGGACCGTAGCATGCCAGGAAACCGGCGGGTCGTGCCCAGGCGTTAGGGGCGGCGCGCCGGGCGGCCCGCGCGATATGGCGAAAGCCTGATTGCCTGAATCCCAGTCTCCAGAAGGCGCAGATCGACGCCCGCCGGAAAGACGCCTGTAACCGGCGCCGGCCCTTGCCTCGGGGTGTCCATGTACCCGTGGCATTCCTTCAGGGCCAGGAGCGATGCCTGTCGGGCATTGAAGGAGGCGGACGGGACGCCTAAGTCGCGCTAGATACGTACGGCAGTGTGAACGTGGGATCACCCGGCTGCCAGGCCGGGTGACGGAGTGCCCGTAGTAGTCGCCGGGGTGACGTCCGGCCAATCTGGAGACCGGTAACGCCGGTCCACAGGGCGAAGGGGCACAGGCGATTGAACAGCTAGCGGCCACAAGGGATGCGCAATGCAGGAAGCCGCAGTGGTGCTGAGCGTTCTCCGTGAGCGTGGCAGGCGTGGCCTGCCGTGCACGCAGTTGTACCGGCAGATGTTCAACAAGGATCTGTACCTGCTGGCGTACGGGAACATCTACCCCAACCAGGGGGCGATGACGGCCGGGGCCGGCGGGGAGACCGCTGACGGCATGTCCGAGGCTAAGATCGGCCAGATTATCGAGCTGATGCGGCACGAGCGGTACCGGTTCCCGCCTGCCCGCCGCATCTATATCCCGAAGAAGAACGGGAAGCTCCGGCCCCTCGGCCTGCCGGACTGGTCCGGCAAGCTCGTCGGCGAGGTGGTCCGCCTGCTTCTGGAGGCGTACTACGAGCCGGCGTTTCTCGGACCGGTCGCACGGGTTCCGGAAAGGGCGGGGGTGCCACACCGCGCTGCGGGAGGTACGCGATGCCTGGACCGGGACGGTGTGGTTCATCGAGGGAGACATCTCCGACTGCTACGGGTCGCT
Organism: uncultured Actinomycetota bacterium; assembly: GCA_963842355.1. Lineage (GTDB taxonomy): Bacteria > Actinomycetota > Actinomycetes > Streptosporangiales > Streptosporangiaceae > JASHPR01. Next base: position 944,337 of record CAWJGC010000004.1, read on the forward strand.
GGATCATCAGATCCTCCTGTCGATCCTGGCGGAAAAGATCGACGATCAGCGGTTTCTGCGGCTGATCCGCAACATGCTCAAGGCCGGGTACCTGGAGGACTGGGTGTATCACGACACACTCAGCGGCGTGCCGCAAGGTTCATTATGTTCAGCTGAACATAATGAACCTTATGAGCAGTGCCGGGTTATGCGCAGCGCTGGCCCGCTGGCCCTGGTGGGGGCCGGATCGGCGAGCGAGCACTGAGCATAACCCTTCGTTGATGCGGCCGCTCACAGGCTGGCGAGCCAGCTGAGAAGTCCGGCGTCCTGGTTCCATTCGGGCAGGTCGTCGGTGACGACGACGTCGGTGTAGGCGGCTTCAAGGGCCTTGCGCTTGGCCTCGGTGGAGGCCCGGGCGTAGATATCGGTGGTGGCCAGCTCGACATGCCCGAGAAGGTCGCGGATGTAGGGCAACGGCACACCTGCCTCGTAGAGGTGCATGGCCCGGGAATGGCGTAGCACGTGGGGGCTGAGGTCGGCCTCAGTGAGTGCCGGGTCGCCGGCCTGAGCCTGGTATTTGCCGATGATCCAGGCGATCCCGCCGCGGCTGAGCCTGGTCCCGTGCTGGTTGGCGAACAGCGGGTGGTCGGCGCGGCCGGGCTGGTCGAGGCCGTGCTCGGCCAGGTAGGCGCTCAGCAGCGCGGCGGTGTTGCCGCCGAGCGGGACGTGGCGGATCTTACGGCCCTTGCCGGTCAGCACGGCCAGCGGCGGGGGCTGCACGCGGATGTCGCCCACGGTGAGGTCGGCGAGTTCGGAGACCCTGGCGGCGCTGTCATAAAGGGTGGCCAGCAGGGTCGCGTCACGGCGGCCCCGCCGGGTGGACCGGTCGGGCGCCGCGAGCAGACGGCGGGCCTGCTCGACCGTGAGGTGGTTCACGCCCGGCCGGGACTTCTTCTTGGCCGGGACGGCGAGGATGTCCTGGCAGCCGGCCATCCGGGCGGGGTCCTGCGATTGCAGCCACCGGAAGAACGAGCTGAGCCCGGCCAGCCGCTGGTTGCGGGTCGAGACGCTGTTGTGCCGTTCGGCCTCCAGCCAGTTCAGGAACCCGGTGACGGCGGCAGCGTCGATGTGATCGAGGGTCAGCCTGTCCGGCGGGATGGACCTGACGTCGCCGAAGAAGGCAATCAGCAGCTTGAAGGTGTCCCGGTAGGACGCGATCGTATTCGGTGAGCAGCCCCGCAGCCCGGCCAGATGCGATGTGAGGAAGCGCTGCAGGCAGACCGCGAAGTCAGTCGCCATCGCACTGCCCTGCCCTGAGGGGCGGGACAACGTCCCCGAAGGCACGCTGGACCCGGGCGATGATGTGCGGGTAGGACTCGGCGGTCAGCCTCAGGTAGTAGTCGGTGTCGGCGATCGAGCAATGACCCATGTAGGCCTGCAGGACCGGCAGTAACGCGCCGGCGTCCTCGCCGCGGGCGAACCACGACCGCAGATTATTCACCGCCATCGTGTGGCGCAGATCGTGGACTCGGGGGCCGTGACCCCGCCCGCCGTGGGGAATGCGGGCCTGCCACAAGAACCGGCGGAAGTTCCTGTTGACGTTCATGAGCGTCAGCGGGAGTCCGTTCCTGCCGGGGAAGAACCAGTCCCCGCCGGTGCGCCCGGCGATCTGCGCGTGGTAGCTGGCGAGCCGTTCGCGCAGCGGCGCGCTGACCGGCACCTGCCGGTCCTTGCCGCCCTTGCCATCACGGATTGTCAGCACACCGGTCTCGAGGTCGACGTCGGCGAAGCGCAGCAGCCGGGCCTCGGAGGCCCGCAGCCCGCAGGCGTAGATGGTGCGGAACAGCACCGGCATGACCAGGTGCCGGAACGGGACCTGCGAGTCGTAGTGACAGCGGTCGGTCTGGGCGAACAGGGCCGCCAGCTCCTGATCGGTGTAAATGTGCGGGACGTAACGGGCGGGCCTGGGCAGCGCCCCGCCGGGCAGGATATAGGCCGGCACGCCCCGCCGGCCCAGCCAGCGGGCCAGCTCCCGCACCGGCGCGGCCAGGCCATGCAGGGTCGCCGGCTTGACCCCCCGCTGCCGTGCCGCCGCGATCCATGCCTCGGCCGAGGCCTGGTCAGGCGCCTCCAGCTCGGGGAACCGGCTGGCGCAGAACGCGGCGAAGCGGGCCAGCACCCGCTCCTCGGCGTCGTACTTATAACCCGTAGCGCGTTTCTCGGCGACCAGGGCCGTGATCGCACCGGCCATCGTGACGGCGGGGCTCACCGGGACACCCCCGGCGCCGGCGCGTCCGGATCCAGCGCGCACCTGGCCAGCAGGCCCAGCGAGGATTTCAGGTAAACGCCGGTCGACTGGACCGACTGATGCCCGAGGATGTCGGCGATCTGCTCGACCGGTGTGCCGCCTTCCATCAGCCTGGTCGCCAGGGTGTGACGCAGCGAGTGCATGCCGTGACGGCGTTTCTCGCTCACCGGGACGTGCGCTACCCGGGCGTGCTTGACCAGGATTCCATGCAGATGCTCCTGGTCGGAGAACGGCCCGATCGGCGCCAGGTGCCGCAGGAACACCTGGGGGCAGTCACTGTCCGGCCGGCCATGGCGGATGTAGTCGATCACCGCCCAGCCGACCTCTTTCAGCAGCGGGAGCTGCACCCGGTCACCGGTCTTGGCCTGCACCACGAACAGCCGGTTGCCGGCCCAGTCGAAGTCTGCGAACTCCAGCCGCCGGATGTCGACGCCGCGCAGCCCGAGCCTTGCGATCAGCAGGATGATCGCGTAGTCCCGCTTCCCGCACGGGTTGTCCCGGTCGATCGCGTCGAGGATCCTGGCGACCTCGCCGGGCTCCCATACCGACGGGATCCTGGCCTGCCTGGCCGAGCGTGCCGCCGGGACCGCCTCCAGGCAGGCGCCATCGACCAGGCCGTCAGCCGAGGCGAACCGCAGGAACGACCGCACCGCGCACAGCTTCTGCTCGACCGTCTTGAACTGATATCCGGCCAGCGTCGCGACGAACGCCCCGATCATGGCCGCGTCACAGCAGGCCAGCCCGCCGCGGGTGCCGGTGAACACGACGAACTCCCCGGCCAGCGTCCCGTACGTCCGCACCGTCGACGCCGAGCGCCCAGCCGCGCGCAGGTGCGCCTGGAACCGGGTGACCGTCTCAGCGCCGGGCCCGTCGAGCTTGCTCACCGACCGGCTATACCGGCGCAGCACCGCCCCGTGCGCCGCGTACTCGCCGAGCATGGCGGCGACCCTGAACATGCAGATGTCGTTCGGCTTCAAGGTGCCGGCCTGCTCCTTGGCGAAGAAGCCGCACGCGTCGTCGACCCACGCCATCGCCGCGTCCAGGGAGAACTCCCCGACGCCGCGGGCCGCGAAGTACTTCTGCAGACGGCGCCAGCAGCCCCGGTACCACACCATCGTCGAGTCCTTGTAGCCCAGACGCACCAGCTCAACGTCCAGACCAGACACCAGCGCACACAAAGCGACCATCCGGCCGACCTCCGATCAAGCGGTGCCCGGCACCCTGCCAGGCCACATGATCGGAATCCTCGGGGTTATGCTCAGTGCTCGCTCGCCGATCCGGCCCCCACCAGGGCCAGCGGGCCAGCGCTGCGCATAACCCGGCACTGCTCATAAGGCGGCGTGGTATCCCCGATCCTCAGCTCCATCTACCTGGACAAGCTCGACAAGTTTGTCGAGCAGGAACTGATCCCGCAGTACACGCGGGGAGCTAGCCGGATCCTGAATCCCGTGTACCGGGAAACGGCGAACCGGCTGAGGAACGCGCGGCGGCGCGGCGACCGGGCAGATGCCCGCGAGCTGGGCAAGCGCCTGCGCGAGCTCCCTTCACGCGACCCGATGGATCCCGGTTACCGGCGGCTTAAGTACATACGATACGCCGATGATCACTTGCTGGGTTTCACCGGGTCGAAGGCCGAGGCCGAGCAGATCAAGGCCAGCCTGGGAACGTTCCTCCGGGAGACCCTCGGGCTGGAACTGAACCAGGACAAGACCTTGATCACCCACGCCCGCAGCCAGCCGGCGCGGTTTCTCGGCTATGACATCACCGTCCAGCACTGCAATACGCGAGTCACCAGAGGCCGCCGCGCGGCAAACGGAATAGTCGCGTTGCGTGTCCCGCCGGACGTGATCAAGGCCAAGTGCGCCCCGTACCGGCAGCGCGGCAAGCCGTGGCACCGGTCAGAACTCCAGAACCTGCCCGATTACGACATCGTGCGGGTCTGCGGAGCTGAATACCGGGGCGTCGTGAACTACTACCTGCTTGCCCAGAACGTCGGGTGGCTCAGCACACTGCGCTGGAACGCCGAGACGTCCATGCTGAAGACCCTGGCCGCCAAGCACAAGTCCAGCGTCGCCAAGATGGCCGCCCGCTACAAGGCGAAGGTCGTCACCGGCGATGGTCTCAGGACATGCTTCGAGGCCAGCCTTAAGCGGGATGGCAGGAAGGACCTGGTAGCACGGTTCGGCGGGATTACCTTGCGGCAAGATCGGCGGGCGGTCATCCAAGATCCCGTCCCGGTCCCGGTGCATGCCCCGCGCAAGGAGCTGATCCAACGGCTCCTCAGACGGTGGTGCGAGCTGTGCGAGCAGGGCGCGACGGTGACAGTCCACCAAGTCGCCGGGCTCAGGCAGCTAGGCACGCCCGGGACTGGGCAACCCGCGTGGGCGGCCCTCATGGCGCGCAGGAGACGCAAGACGCTCATCGTCTGCGCGGCATGCCATGACTACATCCACGCGAACCCCGTTACGTACGCGGCGTAAATCGCTGGAGAGCCCGGTGCGCTTAACGGCGCACGCCGGGTTCGGAGGGAGGCTGCACGGCCCAGCCGTGCAGCCCACCCTGCATGCGCTGCGGCACGGCGCGATGCCGGCTCTGTTCGCCGGGGTGCGGGCGCCGTCCACGCTGGGGTCGTTCCTGCGCTCGTTCACCTGGGGGAACGCACGGCAGATGAAGAATGTGCACCGGGAATTCCTGGCTGAGCTAGCCCGTCGGCGCCGCTGCTGCCCGGCAGGGATGTCCTGGCGTTCGTTGATCTCGACTCCCAGCAGAAACGGTTCTTCGGGCACCACAATTTCATGACGTACCGGTGGTAGAGAGATTTGAGGTAGCCGTCGCGGCGGACCGCTGACCAAGAGCACCTCAACTCGACGAGCAGGGACTATAGGTGCTGTTGCGGCGCTTGCCCGTGCGGCGTTTCCGGCTGATTCGTGGTTGCCGGAGCATAGCCCGGTCCAGGAGCCTAAGCGGGCGTCGATGGTGAAGTATTCGCTGACGCTGACGCCGATCCCGAGTCCAGCTCAGAGGACGCCAGCGTGCCAGCGTTCATACTGGGTCGACGGCCTGGATGGTGGCGCGCATCGTGGCCAGCATCGCCTCGGTGGGCAGGGCGGAGCCGCCGGTGACGGCCTTGTGGAAGGCGGCGGCGCAGGCACGGTGGCCCTTGTCCTGGCGGCCCTTCCAGAGCGTGTGGCCGTCCTGCCTGGCGGAGCGGAAGTCGTCGATGACCAGGCGCCGCTGCCCGGCGGTGATCTCGATCCATTCCTTGCCCGCCGCGGGCAGCGCGCTGCCGTAGCAGATCGTGGCGAGCGATCCGTCGGTGAAGCGCAGCGACACGACCGCGTCGTTGCCGGGGACGACGGCCGCGGGCCGCCGTGGCCGTCGCCGGCCAGCACCGAGACGGTCTCGGCGATGTCGGCGCCGATCAGCGCCTGGGCGGTGTCGACGAAGTGGCACACCTCGCCGAGCAGCCGGCCGCCCTGGCGCCGGTCGGTGTACCAGTGGCCGTCGGGGACCGGCCCGGCGGCGACCCGGTAGACCAGGAACTTGGGCGACCGGTCATCTAGGCGAGCGCGCGCTGCGTCGCGGCGCACGGCCGGGGACCAGCGGCGGTTGAACCCGACCATGAGCTGCCGGCCCGACGAATGCCAGGCGGCCTCGACCTCGCTGAGCTCGTCCATGGTCAGCGCGAGCGGCTTCTCGCACCAGACGTGCCGGCCGTCCTTCAGGGCCAGCGCGGCGAGCTCGGCGTGGGTGTCGTGCGGGGTGGCGATCACCACGATGCCGACGTCCGGGTCGTCGATGACCGGGAAGGACCCGGTGACCGCCTTCTCGAAGCGGTGCCGCTCCGCGGCCCGCCGGGCGGTGATCCCGCTGGCCGAGGTGACGGCCACGAAGCGCTTGAAGCCCGCCCGGCGGAACGCCGGCATCAGCGTCCCGGTCGAGAACGCGCCCGCGCCGATCCAGCCGATCCCGAGTGCCGGCCCGGCTCCGGGCCAGGGGACGAGCCCGCGGATGAGCCGCGAGACGGGGCGGGCGGGCGGAGCACGACCGGTGCGTCGGCCGCGGCCGTGGCCGGGTAGCTGAGCTGGATCGCCAGGTACGGGTCGGCGCCCTTCTCGATCAGCTCGTACGCCGCGGCGGCCTCGCCGATGTCGTAGCAGTGGGTCACCAGGTCGGACACCTTGAGCCGGCCCGCGGCCAGCAGGTCGAGCACGGCCTCGAAGTTCCGGCCCTCGGTCCAGCGGACCTGCCCGACCGGGTAGTCGACCCCCCACGCCTCGTACGACGGGTCGTAGCGGCCCGGGCCGTAGGAGCGGGCGAACCGCAGCGAGATCTCCCGCTCGTAGAACGGTGCCCGCGTCGAGCTGCAGGCCGACGTCGCCCACGATCACCACGGCGGCCCGGTCCCGGCACAGCGCGGGGGCCCGGGTCACCGGTGCGGAGGACGAACTGGCCGCGCACACCAGCACCGCGTCCGCCCCCCGCCCGCGCGACCAGGCGATGACCTGCTCGGTCGTCGCGTCGCCCAGCTCGTCCAGGGCCAGGACGCCGGAGCCGGCGGCGATGATGCGGGCGTGCGGGACCGGGTCGATACCCGCCACGTCGCAGCCCGAGGCCATGGCCAGCCGGGCCGCGAGCTGCCCGACCAGGCCGAGCCCGATCACGACCACCTTGGCACCCGGGCCCGCCTCGGCCAGCCGCAGCCCGTGCAGCGCGATGGCCGCCACCGTCGCGAACGCGGCGTCCTGGGCGGGCACGCCGTCCGGGACCGCCGCGCACAGCAGGCCGGGGACCGCCTGGAACTCGGCGTGGTTGGCCTTGCCCGCCCCGCCGGTCGCTACCAGCTGGCCGGCCCGCAGGCCGCTGACGGCGGAGCCGACCTCGACCACTATGCCCGCGGCCGAGTAGCCGAGCGGCAGGTCCTCGGCCAGACGGTTGCGCACGGCCTGCGCGGCCGTGGCGATGCCCTCGGCCCTGGCCTTGCGCACGACCTGCCGGACCAGGTCCGGCCGGGCCCGCGCCTTCGCGAGCAGGCTGGACTGAGCCAGCCCGGTGACCGCGCGCTCGGTCCCCGAGGAAATTACGGATGCGACGGTGCGGACCAGTACCTCGGTCGACTCTATGGTCGGGCGGGGCACATCGAGCACCTCAACGGCCCCGCCGGAGAGCGGCTGAACGACCTGCTTCATAGTGTCTCCACAACTCTGCTATTGCCGGGCCGGGCCGCGCTGCCAATGTGTGGTGACCCGTACCGGCAAGATCGTGTCTATTTGGCACGTCAGTACGGGCGCGATGGCCGTGGCCTCGAAGCCGGTGGCGAGATTCCTGGACTCGACACCGAGTCGTGCTTGTCCCGATGCGCTGATCTCGACCGGGAAGTTTCCAGCCGCGGTGCTGACCACCGCTCCGCGTGCCAGCAGTCGGACAGTCGATCCGGGCGTGAGGTGCCAGCGGATGGTGACCGCGTGCCGCTTGCTGCCTGTCACCTCGTCGTCTACTCGCAGGCCAGAGTCGGACAGCGACCAGCGGCGGTGATGTACTGGGCGCCCTGGAAGCCACCGGTATCCGTTGTGCGCGGCCTCGGCGGTTACGTAGCCGTGATCGTCGATGCAGGTGGCTCGATCGTGTACCCGGGCGCGACGCCCGGCCCGGAACGCTCCCCAAACTTCGGTGGAGTCGGCGCCATCGACCTCAGCGGTGTTGTGCGCAGCGGTCGACCGCTCGTAGTTCCGCACCTCGCCGGCGGAATACGTTGAGGTGCCGGTGTCAACGAGCAGCGGCTTCCCGTCGACGTAGACAAGGCAGCCGAGCGTGTCAGCATGCGCGTGCCCTGGCAGTTCGTCGGGACAAGGCGCACCGACGTCGGCAAGAAGATGCCAGCCGCCCACCGAAGCGCGGACAAGCCCGGTGTCGGGCAGTAACAGTAACGGCTCGCCGGGTGCCGGGGGCGGCTCTAGCGCGGCGACCAGGGCATCGGAAACCGGGTAGCCGTCATTGAGCAGCGGCACTGCGCCGTCCGGGCTGAGTACATCGCCGAGCCAGCGGCGCATCCGGGAGATGGCCTGGGTGAGTTCAGGCCCGGGGGGACGGCCGACGGCTGTGAGCAGATCGGCCAGGTCGATGAGGTCGGCGAGTACCTGACAGTGGTAGGCCGGCGCCCGCTCATAGTGCCCGCCGTCAGGTAGTACCTGAATGGCTAGCTGGCGACTTAGAAGTCGCAGCGCTCGCTCGAGCAGTTGCTCACGGGGCAGGAATACTCCCAGGCCGACCAGTGCCTTGAGATCCTTGACGAGGTGGTTTCCGCCCAGGTCAGACTCAAGATGGCGGCGGAGGAACGCAGCGTGAGCAGAGAGGGCACGTATGAATTCGGGCTCTATGTCGCTACCTGCGACCAGGCCGCGGTACAGCCCGCACCACGACCAGGCCCGCAGCGCGGCAGGGTAGGGAAGCCAGGCGTCGCCGCGCCCGAAGACGCAGGACTCCTGCCAGGACCGCCACAGCCGGGCAAAGATGGCTCGTGCGGCCCGGCGGTCAGGGTCGGCCGCCAGACCCCATGCCCAATCCCAGTAGTGCAGGTGGAAACGCCACAGTAAGGGCGCGCCGGCCTGCAGCCACTCTGGCGGGTCGCCGAGGTCGCGCGCTTTCCCGATAAGACGAATCCTCCCGGTACCCAGGTCGGCGAGAGTGGGCCAGCACTGCGGTATCCGGGCATCCAGCGGGGTGAAGTCGGCTGGCCAGCCGGACGCTGTGCACGCCGTCGCGCTGGCCAGTAGCCCTCGGCCCAGCACCGGCCAGCGGCGCAGCGCGGCTCGCTGCGTCCGCAGCCGTGCGCGGTGCGCGACCTGGGAAGGCCGCAGATGTACGGCCGTACGGCCAAACAGCGCAAGCTCCTCGCCAGTCACGCCATCCGCCCCATCCCAGGAAAGGACATGGTGACGAGCGCCCTCACCGGCGGCCGCCGGGAGCGTCGAGGATCTTGCGGTACTCCCGGGCGAGTTCGTCGCGGTCGAAGAACCGCTCCACGTACGCCCGGCCCTGCTGCCCCATGGCGGTGCGGCGGGCGGGGTCGGCGGCGAGCGCGCTGATCGCGTCCGCGAGCGCGCCGGCGTCCTCCGGCGGCACGACGACCGCGCCGGCCTCGCGCAGGATCTGCGCGGTCTCGCCGGTCACCGAGCCGACCACGGCCTTGCCTGCGGCCAGGTACTCGAACATCTTCGACGGGATGAACGTCGCGAACAGCGGCACGTCCCGCAGCGGAACCAGGCAGATATCGGCCGCGGCGAGCAGATGGGGCACCTCGGCGGGCGGCACCGCCGGGGCGAGCGTGACGTTGTCCAGGCCGAGCTCGGCGACCCTCCGTTCAAGCTTCGGTTTGTCCGACCCTCCGCCGACGAACGCGAACCGGATCGCCTGGCCGGCCAGCAGCGCGGCGGCATCGGCCGCGCGGGGCAGCGCGTGCGAGATCCCGTGCGTGCCCGCGTACAGGACCAGGCAGTCGCCGGCCCGCGCCCCGAGGCGCCTGCGGGTTTCCTGCCGGCCGGGCGAGTCAGGAAGGCCAGAACGGAATTGGTCGAGCGCGACTCCGTTGCGGATGGTGTGCACCTTGTCAGCGGGTACGCCGCGGGCGATGAGGTCGGCGCGGAACCCGTCACTCACCACCACCACCTGGTCGGCCGCGGCGTACGCGGCGAGTTCGAGCCGTTCCAGCACGCGGATGACCCGGCGGCTGGTCAGCACGCCCAGCTCGACGAAGATCGCGGGCCACAGGTCGCGGACCTCGACGATCAGCCGGGCCCGCTTCAGCTTGGCGAGCAGCCACGCCGACCCGATGGAGAAGAACGTCGGCGACGACACGACCACGGTGTCGGCGCGGCCGCACGCGCGGCCGCCCAGCAGCACGCTGCTGACCATGAAGCTCAGGTGGGAGAGGGTCTTGCGGGCCACGCCCTCGTTCGGCGTGGCGTACAGCCAGGTCCGCACGATCCGGTAGCCGCCGCGCTGCTCGCGGCGGCGGACCGCGCGGCGGTACTCCGGCGGCACGACGCCGGTCGGGTGGTTCGGCATGCCGGTCAGCACCGTGACGCTGTCCCCGCCCGAGGCCCAGGCCGCGGCCAGGGCGGACAGCCGGGCCTGCGGAGCGCCCGCCTCGGGCGGGAAGAACTGGGTGACGATCAGGATGCGGTGCGGGCGGCCGGGACTCATCAGGCGACCTCGACCTCGTGAGGCAGCGCGCGGGCCCGCCCGAGCCAGGCGGGGGCCGATCCAACCACGCCGACGGCGGTCGGCGCTCCGCCGCCTCGCGGCGTGGGAACGCTGTGCGACGACCGCAGGTTCGGCACGTCGATGGCCGCCCTGCGCAGCAGCGGAGTGGCTAACGGTTCGGCGACGGTGACGAAAGTCCCGCAGGCCACCGCGGCCAGCACGCTCGTGAGATCCCCAGGCACGCCGGAGATACTAGCGGCGGTGACAACGATGCGTAGCGTTTTGCTTACGGTAAGTCGCGCGGTGTTGTAACGTTCCCGCGCGGCGGCGAAGTAGCCGACCGAGTTATCCGCCTTGGGGGGAGGGCCGAACCCGGAGGCCGAGTATGACGCCTGGCCGTGCCCGGAGGCGGGCCTACGTGACCCACGAGGGCATGGGCGATCACGCGGGGGGCACGTCTGCGGTTACCGCGTGGGTCCTGCAGGCGCTGTCGCTGGACTTCGACGTGCTGCTCGCCACGCCGGACCCGGCCGTGGACCTGGCCGCGCTCGACGCGCTGTACGGCACGTCGCTGCGCCGGGCCGGCGTCGGGCTGCGGCCGCTGGCCGTCCCGTGCTGGGCGGGCCGGGTGCCGGCCGGGCCGCGGGAGTCGCTGCGGCTGGCCGCGGCGTTGCGGTACGCCGGCTTCCCGGAGGACGACGACGCCGTGATCTTCAATACCGCCGGCGAGATGAGCTTCGGCGGCCTCGCCGCGGCCAGCTACGTGCACGGCCCCGTGCGGCACCGCGGCCTGGCCGGTGAGCTCGGTTCCGGGCGGGAACGCTGGCGGCGGCTGGCCGGCGACGCGGCGTTCAGGGCGGTGTCGCGGTTCGACGAGGAGGGGTTCCGCCGTTCGGTGTGCGTCGCGAACAGCGCGTGGACCGCGGCCGCGCTGCGCCGCGCCTACGGGCTGCGGGCGCGGGTGATCTATCCGCCCGTGGTCGCTCCGCCGGCCGCGCCGGCGCCGCTGGCCGGCCGGTGCCCGGGCTTCGTCTGCGTCGGCCGGCTGGCGCCGCAGAAGCGGACGCACGAGGCCGTGGCGGTGGTCGGGGAACTGCGCCGCCGCGGGCACGACGTCCACCTGCATATCGTCGGCAGCGGGACCGGTTCGTACGCGGACCGGATCGAGGCGCTGGCGGCGGGCCGCGCGCATATCCGGCTGCACCGGGGGATCTCCCGCGCCGACCTGGCCGGCCTGCTCGGCCGGCACCGGTTCGGGCTGCACATGATGCGCAACGAGCACTTCGGCATGGCGGTGGCGGAGATGACCGCGGCCGGCATGCTGGTCTTCGCCCACGCCTCCGCCGGGCCGGCGGAGATCCTGGGCGCCCGCTCGCCGCTGCTGTTCACCGACGCCGAAGGCGCCGTCAGAGCCGCCGAGCGCCTGCTGCGCGACCCGGGCCTGCGGGACGAGATCAGGGCCGCGGTCGCGGCCCGGGGCATCGCCGAGGCCTACACCCCGCAGGCGTTCATGCGCTCGATCCGCCAGGTAGCGGCCGAGGCGGTCCGGCGAGCAGAATCCTGTGGATCGCCTGCGCCGGCTGAGGGACGGGATAGGTAGCTCGGCGGAGGCTCAGCCGAGGAAGGGGTCACCGTCCCGCTCGATCGCGTGGCGTAGTCGCAGGCGCATTGACGGGTGGATCTGGAGGTGGTCAAGCTCGGCTGGCTCAGCCCAGAGCAAGCCCGTTGACTCCTCGCTGATCGCTTCGGCGCCGCCGGCGACCCTGGCGAAGAACAAGACGACGAACTCCTGGCGGACCTGGCCGTCGTCGTAGGCCATGACGTGCCCGGGGTCGGTGTAGATGCCGACCAGGCCGGTGATCTCCACGTCCAGGCCGGTCTCCTCGCACACCTCCCGTACCGCGGTCTGGGTGATGGTCTCCCCGATGCCTGCATCCCGCCGGGCAGGCTCCAGTTCCCGCTGTCTGCCCGGCGGACCAGCAGTATCCGGCCGCGGTCGTCGCGGATGAACGTGCCGGCCCCCGGCGGTATCGAGTTCGCCATCGGGGCGTCCGGGTCGTGCCAGTAGTCCCGTCGGCTCACAGTGCCACAGGCCTTACCGTCGCCCGCACATCCTCGAACTCCGCGAGGCGCCCGCCGGTACCACGGCACCGGAGCCACCGGGTCTCCTGCGCAACCTGTGATGACGTACCCCGCGCCGGCGGATCTATCCTGACCGGTAGGCGGCCGACCGAGGGAGGGCTTCCGATGGCACCCCGCAGCGAGGGCGAATCACGCATCGGCGAGAACGTGCGCGCGGCCCGCCGTTCGCGTGGCATGAGCCTGGAGACGCTGGCGGGCCTGACCGGCCGTTCCAAGGGATGGCTGAGCAAGGGATGGCTGAGCAAGGTAGAGAACGGGCACGCCAGGCTGGAACGGCGCCAGGACATCGCCGCCATCGCGGAGGCCCTGGCAGTATCAGCAGACAGCCTGGTGGGCACGCCCGCACCGGAAATCCAGCCGCACGCCAGGTCGTACAACTTCGCGCCGCTGCGGGCATCGCTGCTGGACGCGACGATCGACGACCCGCGGGAGGCCCCCGCCCGGCCGGTCTCCGTTCTGGCCGATCTCACCGCCGAGCAGGACCAGGCGCTCCGGCAGGCCGACTACGAGACGCTGACGCGCGAGTTGCCCGGCCTGCTCGACGACCTCCAGTTGCACGCCGCGACCACGGCCGGGACCGGCCGTGAACTGGTGCTGCGGCTGCTGATCCAGACGTGCGCCTCAGCCATGATCACGCTGCGGCATTTCGGCCTGACCGATCTGGCCTGGGTCAGCGCTGAACGAGGACGGCAGGCCGCCGAACTCCTGGGAGACCCGATCTGGCGCGCCGCCGCTGCGTTCGAGTGCGCCCAGGCCCGGCCGGCGGCCAACAAGTCCCGGGCGCTGCTATCCACCCCCCGCCGCGCCGACGAGCTCGAACCTCGGATCGGCGATGACCCGTTCGCGCACCAGGTGTACGGGATGCTCCATCTGTCCGCCGCTCTCGCCTGCGTCGTCCAGGGCGACCACCGTCAGGCCGACGCGCACGGCGCCGAAGCCGCGAAGGTGGCCCAGCCCCTTGGTGACGAGCCGGATGCCTTCGAACTGTTCGGCCCGGCGAATGTTGCCGTCTGGCGGGCATCGTTCGCCGTGGAGGCGGACAACGCCGAGCAGGCGCTGACCTACGCCGACGCCGTCGAGCCGCGGCATCTGGCATCCAATAACCGCCGTGCCGCGCTCCGGATGGAAAAAGCGCGTGCCCACGTGATGCTCGGCAAGGACGCCGACGCGGTTCACGAACTCCGCCAGGCGGAGCGGCTGTCACCGGCGCAACCCGCCATCATCCGCTCATCCGCGAGCTGGTAACCGACATACTGACCCGCTCCCGTCGCGAGGCCGGGGGCCGGGACCTGCGCGGCATCGCCTGGCGGATGAACCTGATCTGACAAGGTTTCCGAACGGAAACAAGTGCCCACGGTCCGTCACTACCGTTCCGGGACATGACGTTCGCCCGTCCCCGAAATGCCACCCCCGATACCCATTTTGACCCGCATGTGCCGCACCCGGCCCGCGTCTACAATGCCTGGCTGGGCGGCAAAGACCATTTTCCGGCTGACCGGAAGGCAGCCGAGGAGGTCGCCGTGCGCCGTCCGCAGGTGGTGGCCGGGGCGCGGGCCAACCGGGCGTTCCTGGCCCGCGCCGTCCGTTACCTGGCCGGGCGGCACGGGATCGGGCAGTTCCTGGACATCGGCCCGGGCCTGCCCGCGCCGGACGCGACGCACGCCGTCGCCCAGGCCATCGCCCCCGAGGCCCGGATCGTGTACGTGGACAACGACCCGCTGGTGCTAGCCCACGCCCGGGCCCTGCTCACCGGCAGACCCGAGGGCGTTTGCGAGCACGTCCACGCTGACCTGCGCGAGCCCGAGACGATCCTGAAACAAGCCGCGAAGACACTGGACTTCACCCGGCCCGCCGCCGTGATCCTCGTAGCCGTCTTGCACTTCCTGACCGGCGCCGACGACCCTGCGGGCGTGGTAGCCGCGCTGGCCGCCGCGTTAGCGCCGGGCAGCTTCGTCGCGATCTCCCACCTGACGGCCGACTTCGCACCGGAGGCGGTGTCGTCGGGGGTGGCTGCGTACAACGCGCTGATCCCGGCCGGGATCACCGCCCGCAGCCATGGCGAGGTCACCACCTTGTTCGGCGGGCTGCCGCTGGTAGCGCCGGGGGTGGTCCCGGTCAGCGAATGGCGGCCCGGTCATGCCCCGCTGCACGGCGTCAGCGCCGATGTGTACGCCGGGCTGGCCACCACCAGGCAGCCACGGTGACCACCGCGATGCCGGGCTATGACGAGATCATCCTCACCGTGCCAGATGTCCCCGGCCTGTGCCACAGCCTGGCCTGCGCGCGGGCGAGCCGGGCCGCTGAGGTGATCGTGACCTACGGCACGCTCAACGACCCCGGCGCCAGCCCGTACGCGCGCGGGGCACTGTGGCCCGAGTCGTGGGGGACGTCGGTTGCGATGTGCGCCTGCTGCTGGGACTCCTCGCGCCGGGTAGCGGTGAAGCACCGGCCTGGCCTGGTCATCATCGACGAGGCGCGCGCACCCGCCGTGCCGCGGGCTTGCGGGGGCCGGGCATGACCGATCGCCCCGCCCCGGCCCTCGCAAGCCCGCCCCCGGACGCCGGCGACGAGGCCAGCCGTGGCAGGAGGCAGCGCGGCTGCGCCGCGACCATCCGCAGTGGATCGTGATCTGGCTCGCGCAGATCCGCCAGTTCCGCGCCTACGCACGGCTGCCGGGCACCCGGCGTGACACGGCGCTGACCGCGGCTACGCCCATCGGCCTGGCCGAACTGATCGGGCAGGCCGAACAGGCCGCCCGTCACAGGAACCAAGCCGGGGAGTTAAACCCGAAGGACTCTTGGTAGCGACTTGCTTACGGGCCTAGTGCAGCGCCGCATTAATCCTTGACGGGGTTTCGTCCGGCGCTTTGGTGCTGGTCATGCGGCTCTGGGGAGTTCGCTGACCGGTGCAGGGCGTTGCCCAGGGGCCGTGGAGTTGGGGTGCCTGGCGTGGCGGGCGTGATCGGCGCGGGCGTCGTAGGTCCAGGTATAGGGGTGGGCAGTGCGGTTGTAGCGGACGGTGAAGCTGGTGATCTTTTCGGCGAGGTCGGCGCGGGAGGTGAACTCGCCGCGGCGCAGCAGGCCGCGGGTCAGCACGGAGAACCACAGTTCGGCCATGTCCAGCCAGGAGGCGTGTTTCGGTGTGTAGGTGACCTTGATCCGCGGGTGGGTGGCGATCCAGGCCCGGGTCGCGCGGGAGGTGTGGGATGAGCCGTTGTCCATGACCAGGTGGATGCTCAGCCGCGGGTCGGTGCACTGATCGAGGCGGTGCAGGAAGCCGGTGAAGGTGACTGAGTCGTTGCGCGCGATCGGCTCTGCGACAACTTGCCCGGTGGCGACCTGCAGCGCGGCGATGACGGAGACGGTGCCGTGGCGGACGTATTCGAACTCACGGCGGGCCAGCCGGCCAGGCCGGGGTGGCTGCAGGGGGTATCTGCGGCACTTGGCCTGGATGCCGGTCTTCTCGTCGATGCAGATCACCACGGTATCTGGCGGCGGGCGCAGATAGATATCGCAGACAGCGGCGGCCTGGGCCCAGAACTGCTCGTCATCGCGGCGGTTCAGCCAGCCCCGGACCCGGTGCGGCGCCAGGTCCAGCCCGGCCAGGATCCGCCCGACCTGGGAAACCGAGATGCCCGTGCCGGCCAGGCTCGCGGCGATCATGCCATGCGTCCACGCCGGCTCGCCGCCCGGTGGCGCGGAGGTGGCGGTGGCCACGACCGCCAGCCGCACATCTGGCCCGTACACCTGCGGCCGCCCGCTGCGTGGCCGGTCACGCAGAGCGGGTATGCCGCCGCGGGCGAACCGGCGCCGCCAGATCCGCGCTGTGGTCACCGAGCAGCCCAGCTCAGCGGCAATCTGAGCGTTCGCCCGGCCCTGGCCTGCCAGCAGCGCGATCCGGGCCCGGCGCACCAGCGCCTGCGGCGAGGACGGCCGGCGCACGATCGCCTCCAGCTTCGCCTTGCGCCGCGACCCTAAAACCACGATGTCCTGGCTGGCGGCACGCACCATGCCCCACCTCCGGGTGATCAGTGATGATCGCCCGAGAATGCCCGGCAAACGGCCACGCCTGGCGGCGGCGCGCCGCACCCGGCGACAATAACCCCATGCCCGTGCCCGCCCGGCGCCTCAAGGACCTCATCGAAGGAACCGTCGACCATCACGCCTCCCAGCGCTGGCCGGCGCTGGAAGAAGTCACCATCACCTGGCGCGGCTCCTACGGCTACCTGACCGGCTACCTCAGCGACAACGACGACGACGACACCATCAAGCTCTGCCGCATCCAGTACCTCGGCGACCCCGACGACTGGGCGTTCGCGATCTGGCAGGCCAGCAGCGACAGCTATACCGAAGCAGTCCTTCTTGACGGGCAGTTCACCGGCCACCCCAACCTGGCCCTGGACACCGCCTGCACCCTCTACCTCGCAGACGTCACTGACCACACCCAGTAGCGGGATAAACCCCTCAAGGACTTACGCGGTGCTGCACTAGTAGACCGTCGCTGCTTATTCTTGCCTTAGAGTTGGGTAGAGGTGGCGGAGCTTGATGCGTGCGTCGCCGGTGGTGAACTGCCAGTCGACTTGACGCTGGTCGGTGTTGACCTGGTTCTGCCAGGCAGCGAGCTCACTGTTCAAGAGTTCGATGTCGCCTAGCCTCCGGTCGAGGCACTGCCGGGTCAGGGCGGAGAGTTCGATCTCGGCGATGTTGAGCCAGGATCCGTGCCTGGGCGTGTGGTGGATCTCCAGGCGCTGGGCCAGGGCATGCGCCTGCTGGGGTTCAAACGCCTCGTACAGCGACCCGGGGCCGTGGGTGTTGAGGTTGTCCATCACCAGCACGACCTTCTCCGCGCCGGGGTAGTCCAGGCTCAGCAGGTGCTCGACCTGATGTGCCCAGTCGGCCTTGGTGCGCTGCGGCCGGGCCTGGACGCGGCGCCATCCCCTCAGGGGCTCGACCCAGCAGAAGATCGAGCAGGTGCCGTGGCGGACGTACTCGCTGTCCTCCCGGTGGTCCCGTCCGGGCCTGGCCGGGACCGGCTCCCGGACGTGGCCGAGCAGCTGGTACGGCTTCTCATCCATGCACACCACCGGGCGCGCCGGGTCATAGGGGCGGTGGTAGACCGTGAGCACATCCTCCATCCGCGCCGCGAACTCCGCGTTCGCTCTGGGCGGGATGGTCCAGCACTTCTTCAGGTGAGGGCGAAGTTCTGTTTTTTTAACACCCGTCCGATCGTGGAGTGATCCATGTCCGGGATGTCCTCAGTCAGCGCGACATGCTTCTCCAGCAGCCGCAGCGACCACCGTGCATGCCCGGCCGGCGGGGCCGAGCACGCCAGCGCGATCAGCCTGGCCTCGACCTCGCCGGTCACCTGCGAGGGCACCGGCGGGAACTCGCGCCTCTTCCGCTCGACCGTGGCCCGCACATCGCCACCGGTCTCGGCGAACCGTTTGGAGACCAGCCGCACCGTCTCACACGAGACCCCGGCCTGCTCAGCTATCACCACCCGGTCCTCGACCGCGCCCACCGCAGTGTCGAGCGCAAGCAGCAACCGTGCCCGGCGGATCACCGACGCGGGATGCACCCCGGTCCGGGTCACCCGCTCCAGCGCCTCTCGATCCTCCGCGGCCAACGTGACCGGATACTTCTTCTGCGACGGCATGACAACGTCCTGTCTGGCAGAGGGGGAAGGAAGATCTGCCAGATCCCAGACTGCACCACCAAAGCAAGAACTAGCTGCGACACACTACTAGTACCGCATCAGGCAACGTTTGCCCGGGCGACGACCCGGTGTAGCCGTTCGTCGTGGGCGTGGTTGTTGCGCCAGATGATGTACCGGCGGATCATGCTGGCTTGCTCTTTGTGGCTGGGATGGTCGGTGCCGTCGAGCGCGAAGTACCGCAGCGCGGTGAACTGGGCCTCGGCGCGGTTTAACCAGGACGAATTCGTCGGGGTGTAGGCGATCTCGGCGTTGTTCGCCGCCGCCCACGCCCCGACCCGGCCGTCTTTGACGGTGGTCAGGTGCGGGCTGAAGTTGTCGCAGATGATCGCGATGCGGACCTCGGGCGAGTAGAGGGAGCGCAGGTAGCGGCAGAACTCCAGGAACCGGGTCCGATTCTTGCGTGGCTTGATGTGCCCGAACAGCTTGTCCTCGCCCAGCTCATAGGCGGCGAACAGGTGCCGCACCCCGGCGGTACGGGTATAGGTGGCGCGTCGGCGGGGCCGTGGCGCGCGGCCTGGCGCGCGGCCGGGTTCTTTGTTCTTGCCACTGACCGCGGCCCACTGCCGCCCCGGGTGGGGCTGAAGGTTGAGCGGCCCGAACTCGTCCACGCAGAAGATCACCTCCGGCTCGCCGTCCTCGGGGATGACCTCACGGTCGGCGATCGCGTACAGGTGCTCGATCCGGGCCTTCTTGACCGCATAGTCCGGGTCTTTGGACGTCTTCCAGGTTTCAGCCGTTGAAAGCTGACGCCTTCCTCGCGGAGCAGCACGCGCAGGCCCTCATGGGAGATGTCGTCGACCACCCCCTCGGCTACCAGGAACTCGGCCAGCTTCGACAAGCTCCACGTCGAGAATGGCAGGTCATGCTCGGCGGGCCTGGACTTGGTGATCTTCTTGATCTCCCGCCGCTGGGCCAGCGTGAACTTCGGCGGACGGCCGCCCTTGTACTTCGGGTACAGGGAGCTGAACCCGTCGGAGTTGAAGTTGCGGATCACGTCGCGGACCCGGTCCTCGCTGGTGAACGCCACCTTCGCGATCGCGGGCACGTCCATGCCCTGCGCTGACAGCAGCACCATCTGCGCCCGCCGCCAGGTCACCACCGACCCACTGTCACGGCGCACGATCCGCACCAGCCGGCGGCCCTCATCATCATCGATCTTACGCACCCGCACACGCTCGGCCACCGGCCCAGTCTGAAAGACTGCGGTTCACCAGGCCAGCGCCCAGACCACAGGACAAACGTGATCGGCTACGGCACGCGGGCCATCCGCGCCAGGGCCCGGACCATCTCGGCGTGACAGACTGAGAACCACCGCAAGGAGCGGTCTAGCCTGGCGGGCTCCTGTTGCCTTAGCGAGGGTCGGGTGAGGGCCGGTGGCGACATTCAAGACCTACGCCGAGGTGCTCAGGCCTGACTACATCGCAGCAAGGGCATTCGAGGCCGGGATCACGAAATGCCCGCCGAGACTGACCCTGGGCGATGTGCTGCAACGGACCGGCGGGGTTTATGAGACCACGTTGCCGCTATCGCCGCGCTTCCGGGATCGCATTCGCGAGGTGGCGGAACTGTCCGGCGACGAGCATCTGCTGCGCATCGCGGAGCTGGAGGAGGTGCGGATATCCCTGGAGAAGTTCCGTGACCTCGATCCGCAAACCCGCATCATCATTGGTTGCCGACTCGACCCCACTCCGGAGGAGAGCGCGCAGCTGCCGCGCGACGAGCATCCGCCCGACCCCAAGAACACGCTGTTCAGCGACGACTACACGATGCCGGAAGGAGACGAGTACACCACCCGGGAACCATGACTGCCGGCGACGCCTGAACCTTGGCCCTGGCACGGCAAGCCAGCACGATCTGCCGCTACATCATCTGGCGCAACAACCACGCCTACGACGAACGGCTCCGCCGTGTCGTCACCCGGGCAAACGTTGCCTAATGCGGCACTAGCGAGAGCTAGTGCCGCTCGGCGTCGCGGTTCTCGGCGTCGCGCCACTGGCTTCCGAGCCCCAATCCACCGGGCAGGCGTCTCCAGCAGATCAGCAGTGCCCGCCTGTCCGGAGAATCGGCCGATGGCTTCCCGGCGGCGGGACCCTGGTGCTGGGGCTCTGCGGGGATGCGTGCCACCGGAAACCGCCGTGGCTCGCGGCCGCCCGAGCGACAACCGCGGTGCCCGGCATGGCGTCTATGTGTCAGTTCCCGAGCCTGACGCAACGGAGGAAACCCGATGAGGAAGACCAGCCTGCGTGCCGCGAGCGTCGCCATCTGCGGCGCGGCATTAGCCCTGGCCCCGGCGCTGACCGCCCAGGCCGCGCCTCAGGCGGCCAGGCCCAGGATCGCCATCGCCGAGATCTGGTACAACTCGCCCGGCCGGGACACCGGCTCCAACGCCAGCCTGAACCACGAATGGGTCGAGCTGCACAACAACACCGCCAGGGCGATCCGCCTGACCCGGTGGACGCTGCGCGACGCCGCGGGCCATGTTTACAGGTTCGGGCCGTTCACGCTGCGGGCACACGCATACGTCAGGATCCACACCGGGCACGGCGCCAACACCGCCGCCAATCTCTACTGGCGCCACTCCTGGTACATCTGGAACAACACCGGGGACACCGCGACGCTGAAGACCGCCAAGGGAACGGCCGAGAGCCGATGCCGGTACTCAGACCCTCGGGAGCTGCGCTCCCACGTCCTGTGCTAGGGCTTCCTGCGGCAGGCGGACGGCGCGCCTGCTCGGCGCGCCGTCATAGTTCGTCGCCCGGGCCTCCGAGCGCGGGGGCGGTTATCTCCGCGACAAGCTGCCCGGGACTGACCGCGGGCAAGGCCAGGCACGCCGAGGTCATGATGTCCTTGCTGACTAGGCCGCGCCGGTAGGCCCGCAGATAACGGGCCAGGTGCAGGCCCTCTTGCGTGCAGGGCGTGCCCGGGGGTGCCCAGCAGAATCCGCACGGCACCCGCACTGCCCGTGCTGTGATCTCCGCCGCGCTCACGCCGGCACGTCCAGGCCCAGATCCCGCCCTAGCTCAAGGTACGCGCGAGCACGGGCCAGCCCGGCCGCGCACTGTTCGCACAGGCCGTTCACCGCCTGGCAGGCATGGCACTCCAGCGGTGGATCGCGGTAGTACACCGCGTCAGCTAAGGCCCGGCGCAAGGTCTCGCGGTGCGCGGGCGGGACGGGCGGGGGGAGATGATCGGGCATGAGCCGGGCTCCTTGTGCGGTCAGGTCCCGGGCAGCGCGCCGCCCCGGAACCGGGCTGTTCTGGCGTATATGCAGCACGATAGCCCTGCCGGGTCATGACCGTCCATGACGGGGTACGAACTGATCACGTCGTCCGTGGCCGGTTATGTTCAGGACGTGACCGTGGATCATGACTCTGACCTGCCGCCCTACCAGCAGGTAGCCGCGATCCTGCGCGAGCAGATCCTGTCCGGCCAGATCCCGCCCCGTCGCCCGATCCCCAGCATCACCACCTTGCAGCAGATCTACGGCATCGCCCGCGGCACCGTCCGCAAGGCGATAGCCCTGCTCGCCGACGAAGGCCTGGTCACCGTGCGGCCCGGCTGGGGCACCTTCGTCACCCCCCAGGACCAGTGGCCCAAACAGCCATAACCGTCTGCCCAGTACGCGCGCCGCCGCGACCTGCTCGGCGCCTGACCACCCCTGCCGCGGGCCGGGCCTGCCGTGCCACCGTGATGGCTGATGGTGTCCAAGGACGTGAATACCGGGAGCATGAGCCATGAGCAGACAAGCCAGGACGATCGGCGCCGCCGGCCCGCGGTGCCGGGCGCGGCGCTGGTGATCGCGGCGGGTTTGATCGCCGGCGGCTGCTCGGGCGGCGGTAGCGGCGGTAGCAGCCCGGGCACCGGGCGGGCCCCGTGTGGCTGTGCCGGCCCGGCCAGGCGGCTGACCCCTGCGCCTCCGGTCTGGCCGCCACGACGGTCACCGCGGGCGGCACCCTGAAGCCGGCCACCTGGCCGCATTCGGCGATGGCCTCGAAGTTCGCCTGCTTCTACGTCCACCCGACCGACAGCCTCGCCGCGACGGCCAACACCGGCCTGGCGCCGACCGGGCTGGACATCTACGTCGCGACCGAGCAGGTCGCCCCGCTGTCCCAGGTCTGTGACGTGTGGGCGCCCTCCTACCGCTCGCAGACCTGGCCGAGCGTGAGGAAAGGGTTCGGCGGCGACGAGGCGGTCATGCGCTCGACCTTCACCGTCGCCTACGACAGCGTGCTCCCCGCCTGGCGGTGGTTCCTCGCCCACAGCGGCGGCAAGCCGGTCATCCTGGCCGGGGACTCGCAGGGCTCGGCGGTCCTCATCCACCTCATTTCCGCCCAGCTCGATCACGAGCCGTCGGTACTGCGCCGCCTGGTCGTGGCGATCCTCGTCGGCGGCAACCTCCAGGTCCCGGTGGGCAAGACGGCCGGTGCCACCTTCACCAGGGTCCCGTTGTGCACCGCCGGCACCCAGACCGGGTGCGCGATCGCCTTCTCGTCGTACCCTTCGCAGCCGCCGCCGGACTCGGTGTTCGGCAGGCCGGGCCAGGGCACGAGCCTCCAGTCCGGGCAGACGGCCACGGCCGGCCAGCAGGTCGCCTGCGTCAACCCGGCGGCCCTGGGCGGCGGCGCCGGCGACCTCGACCCCTTCCTGCTGACGGCCACCCAGACCACCCGGTTCCCGGTGGACTCCGGGCGGCTGACCGAGCCGGTCTCCACCCCGTGGGTCACCTACCCCGGCCTTTACGCGGCGAGCTGCCAGCACGGTGGCGGGGCCGCCTGGCTCCAGGTCACCAGCCTCGCCGGGACCAGCCACACCCGGCCCGTCGTGAACGACGACCCGGTGGGCCAGCTTGGCGGTACCGGCCCGGCGTGGGGCTACCACGGCTACGAGTACTGGCTCACCCTGGGCAACCTGCTCCGGGACGTCGCCGGTGAGGAGGCCGCCTGGGAATCGAGCCACTGACACCGGGCCGCGGCCGCCGGGCGGCACCGGGCTCGTATCGTGGGGCGCACGATGAGCAGCCTGATCGAGCACGTCCTCAGCCTCAACGGGTGGGTCGCGCTGCTGATCGTCTTCGCCGTTCCCGCCCTCGAGGCGTCGGCGTTCCTGGGCTTCATGTTCCCGGGGGAGACCGCGCTCATCCTCGGCGGGGTGCTGGCGTCCTACGGCCGGGTGAGCCTGTGGGCGGTGCTCGCCGCCGGGATCGCCGGCGCGATCATCGGGGATTCGGCTGGCTACCTGGTCGGCCGCGAGTACGGCCGGCGCCTGCTGGGGACCAGGCCGTTCCGCCGCTTCCTGAAGCCCCGGCGCCTGGAACGGGCGCAGGCCTACCTGGCCAGGCGGGGCGGGCGGGCCGTGTTCTTCGGCCGGTTCACCGCCGCCCTGCGGGTCCTGGTCCCGGGCCTGGCGGGCATGGCGCGCATGCGCTACCGGGTGTTCCTGCCCTTCAACGTGGCCGGCGGCGCGCTCTGGGGCACGGCGATGGTGCTGGTCGGGTACCTGGCGGGCGCGAGCTGGAAGCAGGCCGCCCGCTACGCGACCCAGGTCGGCATCGCCCTGTTCGTGGTCGTGGTGCTGGCGCTGGTCCTCGGCCACCTGCTGCGGACGGCTCGCGACCCGGAAAGCTGGGCCGGGCGGCAGGTCTCGCGGCTGGCCGGCAGCCGCCCGGCCGCGTGGCTGCGCGGCCGCTTCCCGGGCCAGCTCGGGTGGCTCGCCGCGCGCTTCCGGACGGGCATCCCGGCGGGCTTCGCGCTGACCGTCGCCGTGCTCACGCTCGGGGCCTGCGCCTGGTCGCTGGGATCGCTGACGTTCAACGTGGTCAACCACATCCACAGCGCCCGTTCCGACCCCCGTGTCCTGGCCTTCTTCGTCGGCGACCGCACGCCGTGGCTCACCGGCCTGGCCCGGGCGCTCACCTGGCTCGGCTCGGGCTTCGTGCTCTGGCCGGTGGTGATCGCGGCGGGCCTGGTCCTGTGGCGGTGGCGCCGCCGGCGGCTGCCCGCGGCCCTGCCAGCGGCCCTGCCCGCGGCCCTGCCTGCGCTGTCGCTGGCCGGGGCCGCGGTGTGGTCCGTGCTGATCAGGGTCCTGGTTGCCCGTCCCCGCCCGCCCCGCGGGGACTGGCTGGGCTCGTTCGGCGGGTGGTCCTATCCGTCACAGCACGCGGCGCAGGCCCTCGCCGCCTGGGGCATGCTGGCGCTCATGCTGATGGCGGGCCGCTCGCTGTTGGCGCGGACGCTGCTCATGACGGGCGCGGCCCTGATCGCGCTCGTGGTCGGGCTGACCCGGCTGTACCTGGCCGCCCACTGGATGACCGACGTGCTGGCCGGCTGGGCGCTCGCCGGGGCGTGGGGCTGCCTGCTGATCATCTGGTACCTGTTCACGCAGCGCGCGGCGGGAGCCACCGCGGGCGGGCCTCACGGCGCGGCGTCGGCCAGGTGAGCCCGCCCCGGCGGGCCGAGCAGCGGCGGGCGGAGCAGCGACAGGTCGAGCAGCGACAGGTCGAGCAGCGGCGGGTCGAGCAGCAGCGGGTCGGGCAGCGCCGGGCGGAGCAGCGCCGGGCGGAGCAGCGCCGGGCGGAGCAGCGCCAGCGCGGCGGCGAAACGGCTGCCGGGCGCCGCGCGGGCCACCGGCAGCGCGTCGGCCGCCGTGTCCACGTCGGTGAGTTCCGGCATCGGGCGGACCCGGAGCCCGGCCTGCCGCAGGCGGTCCAGCTGCGCCGCCCCGGTGCCGGGCTGCGACATGGGGACGCCCAGGACCAGGCGCGGGTCGGGCCTGCGCAGGCCGAGCAGCCAGAAGCCGCCGTCCGCCGCGGGGCCGAACACCGCGTCCGCCTCGCCGCGGGCCAGCGGCCGGGCCGCGCTCTCCAGCAGCCCGGGGGTCACCTGCGGGGTGTCCATCCCGATCAGCACGGCCGGGACGGGCGTGCGAGCGCAGGCGTCGTCGAGGGCCGCGGCGATCCGCTCGTCCAGGCCGTCGCCCCGCTGGGTGACGACCTCGAACCGGGCGGGCACGTCGGCTGGCCGCGCGCCCGGCGTGGCGCGGTCGCCGGCCAGGGCCAGCACGTGCCGCGCGAGGAACGCGCCGGCCGCCGCGTCCAGCGTGTCCGCCAGCGCCGCCCGGGCCAGCATGGCGGCCTCGTGCGGGGTGAACGGCGGCGTGAGCCGGGTCTTCACCCGGCCGGGCACGGGCGCCTTGGCCAGGACGACCACCTGGGCCGCGATCGCGGTCATGCCGCCAGCACCCGGCGCATGTCCCGGATGGCCCGAACGGTCCCGGCCACGGTGCCGGTGACCTTCGACCTCCCGGAGCGGGGGAGGTACGGCACGCCGACCTCTCGGATCCGCCAGCCGGCCGCGGCCGCGGCCAGAACCATCTCCAGCGGATAGCCGAACCGGCGGTCGGCCAGCCCCAGGCGCAGCAGGCCGTCACGGCGCGCGCAGCGCATGGGCCCGAGGTCGCGGACTTCCGCGCCGGTACGGCGGCGCAGTTCGGCGGCGAGGAGCTTGTTCCCGAGCCTGGCATGCAGCGGCCAGCAGCCCAGGCCGCGTGCCAGCCGGCGGCCGAGCACCAGGTCCGCCGTCCCGGCCAGGACCGGGCCCGCGACCTGCGGGAGGTCACGCGGGCTGAGCGAGGCGTCGGCGTCCATGAAGCAGACGACCTCGCTGGTGGCAGCCAGCAGGCCGGCGTGGCAGGCGGCCCCGAAGCCCCGTTGCGGGGCCGCGACCACGGTCGCCCCGTGCCCGGCCGCGATGGCGGCCGACGCGTCGGTGGACCCGTTGTCGACCACGATGGGATGAAACGGCGCCGGCACCCGGGACAGCACCCACGGCAGCGCGGCGGCCTCGTTCAGGCACGGCAGGATGACATCGATCCTCATGCCCGACGACGGTAACGCCGAAGATCGGTGATCGACCCTTACGAACCTGTGACGGATGGGCTGCCGCGGCGCCGGCGCAGGCCGGGCCGTGATTCGCTGCTGGCATGCGGATAGTGGTGACCGGGGCGGCAGGCTTCATCGGCTCCCACGCCGTCGATGCCCTGCGCGCCGCCGGCCATGAGGTCCGGGGCGTGGACTCGCTGGCTCCCGCCGTGCATGCCGGGCCGCCTGGTTACCTCCCGGACGGCTTCGACCTGGCCGTGGCCGACATCCGCGACCCCGGGCCGGTCCGCCGGGCCGTGGCGGGCGCCGACGTGGTGTGTCACCAGGCCGCCCTGGTCGGCCTCGGCGTCGACGTGTCGGACCTGCCGGCATATGCCGACGTCAACGTCACCGGCACCGCGGTGCTGCTCGAGGCGATGGGCTGCGGCGGGGTCGGGCGGCTCGTGCTCGCCTCGTCGATGGTCGTGTACGGGGAGGGCGCCTACGACTGCGCCGGGCACGGGCGGGTCCGTCCCGCGCCGCGGCGCCCCGGCGACCTGCGCGACGGCCGGTTCGAGCCGCGCTGCCCGGAATGCTCCCGCGGGCTCACGCCGGCCGCGGTGACCGAGGACGCGGCGCTCGACCCGCGCAGCGCGTACGCGGCCAGCAAGGTCGCCCAGGAGCACCTGGCGTCCGTCTGGGCGCGGATGACCGGCGGGTCGGCGGTCGCGCTCCGCTATCACAACGTGTACGGCCCGAGGATGCCGCGGGACACGCCCTACTCGGGTGTCGCGGCGATCTTCCGGTCCGCGCTGGAAGGCGGCCGGGCGCCGCAGGTCTTCGAGGACGGGCGGCAGTTGCGGGACTTCGTCCACGTTCACGACGTGGCCCGGGCGAACCTGGCCGGGCTGCGCGGTGGGGTGCCGGGCGCGCTGGCGGCGTTCAACGTCGCGAGCGGGCACCCGCACACGGTGGGCGAGATGGCCAGCGCCCTGGCGGACGCGTTCGGCGGCCCGGCGCCCGAGGTGACCGGCCGGTTCCGGCTGGGCGACGTCCGGCACATCGTGGCCGCCCCCGACGCCGCGGCCCGCGGCCTCGGCTTCCGGGCCGAGGTGGGCTTCCGGGCCGGCATGGCCGGGTTCGCCCGGGCACCGCTGCGCCGCCCCTCCCGGCCGGGAGCAGCGGATCGGGTCAGCCCGGCGGCCGGGCGTGGCCGCTCGCGCCGGCGCCGCCCGGCCAAGCGGCAGCCGTATGACGAACTCGCATCCGCGCCGGACGTTCTGCACGGCGATCTGCCCGGCGTGGGCCTCGACGATGCCGCGCGCGATGCTCAGCCCGAGCCCGGCGTTGTTGCCGGTCCCGGGCGTGCGGGCGGTCTCGCCGCGGAACGCCACGTCGAACACGCGCCCCAGCGCGTCGGGCGCGATGCCGCCGCAGGCGTCGGCCACGCTCACGCAGGCCATGCCCCGCTGGACGTCGCCCTGGACCTCGACCAGGCCGTCGGACGGCGTGTGCCGGATCGCGTTGGTGACCAGGTTGCGCAGGGCCCGGCCGAACTCGTCGGCGTCGACCAGGACCGGCAGCCCGGGGACCGACGAGCCGCGCAGCCGGACCCCTTTGGCCTTGGCCAGCGGCTCGGTGCTGGCGAGAGCCTCGCTCACCAGGTCGTCCAGGCCCACCAGGCGCTGGGACAGCCGCAGCGCTCCCGCGTGGATCCGGGCCAGCTCGAACAGGTCGTCGATCATGGCGGAGAGACGGTCAGCCTCGCGGCGGATCTGGGTGTGGTAGGCGCCGACCGTCTCGGGGTCGGTCACGACCCCGTCTTCCAGCGCCTCGGCCATCGCGCGCAGCCCGGCCAGCGGGGCGCGCAGGTCGTGGCTGACCCAGGCGACCAGTTCGCGGCGGCTGGCTTCGAGCGCGCGCTCCCGGCTGCGTGACTCGGCCAGCCGCCGGTGCGCGGTGGCCAGCTCGCCGGACAGCGCGGCGAACTCGGCCGGCAGGACGGCACCGGGCGGGTCATAGCGGCCGGTGCGGCCCACTTCCCGCACCGCGGCGAGCAGCAGCCTGCTGGCCGCGGTGACCCGGCGGCCGACGAGCAGGGCCACCACGAAGCCCGCCAGGCCGGCGATCGTCACGACCGCCATGACCACGTTGCGGTCCTGGACGGAGATGAACATCCTGACGGCGATCACCACCACCCCGGCCAGTGAGGTCACGATCACCACGGTCGCCCCGACGGACAGCAGCGCGGCCATGGAGCGGCGGGCCAGCAGGCGGACGGCGAGCAGGCCGGCCGCGGACGCGGCGACGGCGATGCCGGCGACGGTGTAGGAGACGACCCAGAGGTCGGGGAGGCTGATCATGCCGCTCCCCGTTCGTAGCGGTAGCCGACCCCCCAGACCGTCACGATCCGCCGGGGCACGGCCGGGTCGGGCTCGATCTTCTCCCGCAGTCGGCGGATGTGCACGGTGACCGTGGAGGTGTCACCGAACGTCCACCCCCACACGTGCGCCAGCAGTTGTTCCCGGCTGAACGCCTGGCCCGGATGCCGCGCCAGGTACACGAGGAGGTCGTACTCGCGCGAGGTGAGCGCGAGCGGGGTCTGGCGCAGGACGGCCGAATGCGCGCCCTGGTCGATGACCAGGTTCCCGTCCTCGAGCAGCCCGAGCACGGGCGGTTCGGGCAGTCCGCCGCCGCGCGCCCGGCGCAGCACCGACCGCACGCGCAACGCGAGTTCCCTGGGGCTGAACGGCTTCGTGACGTAGTCATCCGCCCCGGTCTCGAAGCCGACCACCCGGTCGGTCTCCTCGCCCAGCGCGGTCAGCATCACCACCGGGATCGGCCACCGCGCGCGCAGCCGGCGGCAGACCTCGAGGCCGTCGATGCCCGGGAGCATCAGGTCGAGGATGACCAGATCGGGCGGCGCGGCGGCCACGCGGCGCAGCGCCTCGTACCCGTCGGCGACCCGCTCCACGTGATGTCCGTCGCGCATCAGGTAACGCCCGACGACGTCGGCCAGCGTCGCGTCGTCGTCCACGACGACGATCCGTCCCGGGCGGTCGGGATTGTTGGTCACGGTCCCACCGTAAGCGCCAGCCCGCGGAGCGCCGCTGACCGGAGAAGATCCGTCACAGCTCCGTAAGGGTCTTTTCCGTGGCCCCGGCGTTAGGCTCGTCGCCGCGGCTGACGAGACGAGCCCGGTCCCGGGCGGCGCCAGAGGAGGAGGCCACGTGCTCGGCGAACTCTACGAGGCTGCGCTGGCCGGCCTGGCCCGGCCGGAGATCGAGCACGCCGACGGCCGCCGGACCCCGCTCAGGGCCGATGACTGGCTGCGGGTCAGCCCCGGGGATGCCTCGATCCTCGACCGCTGCCAGGGGCCCACCCTGGACGTCGGGTCCGGGCCCGGGCGCCTCACCGTGGCGCTGGCGCAGCGCGGCGTTCCCGCGCTGGGCATCGACGTCACGTCGTTCACCGTGCGGCTGGCCCGGTCATCGGGGGCGCTCGCGCTGCACCGGGACGTCTTCTCCGCCGTGCCGGGGACCGGCCGCTGGGCCCGGGTGCTGCTCGCCGACGGCAACATCGGGATCGGCGGCGATCCGGCCGCCCTGCTGGGCCGGGTCGCCGAGCTGCTGAGGCTGGCGGCCTCGCCCTGGTCGAGGTGGGCCCGCCCGGCGCGCCTCTCGCGCGGGAGATGGTCAGGCTGACGCACGCGGGCACGCCGGGTGAATGGTTCCGGTGGGCGTCCGTCGGTGCCGGCCAGGTGGCACGCATCAGCCTCGGCGCGGGCCTCGCGCCGGCGAGACCTGGACGGACTCCGGGCGGTGGTTCGTCTCGCTGGCCCGCGTATGCGGATGAAGCTCCGGTTCGCCGGCGCCGCGGCCGGCTCCGCGATCATCACGGGGCTGGTGTACCTGTCGGTCCACGCGGTCCCGCCGGCCGACCGGCTCGGGACGCTCCCCAGGGCGGCGGCGATGTGGACGGTCTTCGCCGCCGCCGCCTGGCTGGTACGCCGGACGCCGGGCCGCGCGGTGCTGGGCCTCATCCTGATCGGCGGGATCGCCGTCCAGGTCGCGGCGCTGTCCGCACCGCCGCGGGGCAGCGACGACGCGTACCGGTACGTCTGGGACGGGAGGGTCCAGGCGGCGGGCATCGACCCGTACCGGTACCCGCCCGCCGCGCCCCGGCTCGTCTCGCTCCGCGATCCGTTCCTCTGGCCGGCCGGGGGGCCGCACTGCGTGGCCCCGGGCACCAGCCTGAACGGGGGCCAGGGCGGGCTGGCGGCCCCGGGCTGCACCAGGATCAACCGGCCCACCGTGCCCACGATCTACCCGCCGGTCGCCGAGGCGTACTTCCTCGCCGTCCACTACCTGTCCCCGCCGGGCCGCGGGGTCTTCGGTGTCCAGGCCGCCGCGGCCGCCTGCGCGGTCGCGGTCACCCTGCTGCTGCTGTTCGGCCTGGGATACCTGGGCCGGGACCCGCGGCTGGCCGTGCTGTGGGCCTGGTGCCCGACGGTCGCCCTGGAGGCGGGCAACAACGCGCACGTCGACGTGCTCGCGGCAGGCCTGGCGGCGGCGGCCCTGCTCGCCCTCGCCCGCGCACGCCGGCCGCGCGCGTCGCTGGCCGGCGGCGTGCTGCTCGCCCTGGCCATCTGGACCAAGGTCACGCCGCTGCTGGTGGCGCCCGCGGCGGCGAGGCGCCGCCCGGTCGCGACGGCGTCGGCCGCGCTGGCCGCGACCGCGGCGGTCTACCTGCCGCATGTCCTGGCCGCGGGCCCGGGCGTGATCGGGTTCCTGCCCGGCTACCTGCACCAGGAGGGGTACGCCAGCGGGACCCGGTTCCTGCTGATCGGCCTGCTCGTGCCGGGGCGGCTGGCCCTCGTGGTGGCGCTCGCGGTCCTCGCCGCGGTAGCGCTCGCGGTGGCGCTGCGCTCTGACCCGGACCAGCCGTGGCGGGGCGCGGTCGTGATGACCGGGCTGGCGCTGGCCGTCGCGACCCCGCCGTTCACCTGGTACGCGATCCTGCTCGTGATGCTGGTGGCCTTCGACGGCCGGGCGGAGTGGCTCTCCTTCGCGGCAGTCAGGTACCTGGCGGTCACGGCACCGCTGCCCGGCGTGCTCGTGCCCCTCGTCCCGGCCGAGCAGGCTACGGCGCGTCCCTGGCCCTGGTCGCCCTCGTCTCGCTGGTCCGGTGGCGGCGGGCTCGCCGGGCGGTCGGCGGGCGCGGGGGGCGGGCGCCGGCCGCTTCCGCCCGCGCGACGAGGCGCGGCGGCACGCCGCGGCGTAGCAGACCGCGGAGACGGTGAACATCAGCCCGGTGATGGCCAGCCAGCGCCCCAGGTACGGCGCCGTCGTCAGCCCGCTGGCCCGGTGGTAGGCGGCCCCGGACAGGCCCAGGATCAGCGGGAAGAACACGGCCAGCAGGAGCAGCGAGATGGCCGCCGGTATCCGCACGTAGTTGAGGACCGCGGGGGGACGGGACGCCGGCTGGTCGGCCGGGGAGCCCGCCGCCCACCGGGGCAGCAGGCGGCGAAGCGACATGTCGGCCAGCGAGTACAGCGGGAACAACAGCAGATCGTGGGCGACGATCGCCACCGCGAACCACTCCGCGAACCCGCGCCACTGCCCGGCGGCGATCACCGCCGCCGCCGCGTCAGCCGGCCAGCCCGAAGGCCGCGAGCAGGGCCAGCAGGTGCAGCGGATGGGCACCGTACCAGCATCGGGTCCGGCAGGCCAGGCTTGCTCTCCGGCCGGAGCCGGGCCGCGGTCCCGCGCCCCGGCCAGGGTCAGCCCGCCCCGTCCCGGCCCCGCCCGTCATATCCGTTCCATGAACGTGATCTTGTTGACCCACTTCGTGTTGTGCACCCCGGGCGCGTCCGGGACGATCGTCCGCGCCGGATAGCCGTGATCCAGCGGCAGGACCGCGCCGTTCATGGCCAGGGCGAGGAGCGACTGCGGGTCGCTCACCTGGGGGCCCGACAGCACCACCGAGCGGAACGCAGGCCCGCTGGATCGACTCCACCCGCGCCGCGGCAGGCGAGGGCATCCCGGCCAGCCGCGCCAGGTCACCCAGGCGCACCCCGGTCCAGCGGCACGCCGCCGACCAGCCCTCGACACAGGCGACCGGCAGCACCGCGGAATACTGCGGCATGGCGCGGACCTGCGCGTACGTGAGCGAGACGGTCCGCGTTCCGGTCAGGACGAGGCGGTAGGAGTCGCCGACGCTGCCGGCGCGCAGGCCGACGGAGGCCGCGGTCCGGTTCACCGGGAACCGGTCCGTCGCCGTCGTCACCGAACTCCCCCGGGGGCCCAGCAACGCCGCGCGCCGGGCGAACCCGCCTGCCGACTGGCCGACGACCACGGCGGCCAGCGTGAGCGACGCCCCGCCCACCCCGGCGAGCAGCCCGCGCCGGGAGATGGTCGCCGGCCCGGGCTGGCCGCGCGCAGGCCGGCGGGGTCGGGTTCCTCGGGCCCGGTGCCGGCCAGCGGGGTGCGCAACTCGCGGGACAGGCTGCGCGAGCGCAGGCCGGCCAGCATCCGCGGGAACTTCAGCGTCACGTGGACGACGAGACCCGCGATGAACACCCAGGCGCCGTAGAGGTGCGCGGTGTAGAAGGAGAACGGGAAGACGTAGTAGTCCTGCACGTCGAGGATCCCGGTCACGAACTCGAACAGCACGCCGCCCACGACCATGATCAGGCTGAGCCGTTCCAGAAGCTGGGCCGGCGAGCGGACCGGGGGCCAGGCGAACAGGCGGGGGAGCACCGACCACAGCTTCGCCAGCACCACCGGCAGCAGGGCCAGGCCGAGCGTCACGTGGACGCCCTGGTTCACCCGGTACAGCCACGCGGGATGGGTCGGCCAGGAGAACAGGTAGAACTTGAGCAGGCCAGCGCCCGGCGTCTGGTCGTTGCCCGGCAGACGCGGGTTGTAGGACGCGTACGACAGCAGGCCGGTCGCCACCATGACGGCCAGGCCGGCCAGCAGGACCACGGCCAGCACCAAGGTGAGCCACAGGCCGCGCAGCGGGCTGCGCCACGCGCCGGGCCGGAACGGGCCGGGCGGCGGACGGCCGGCCGCCTGCCGCGCCAGGGCGGCGGCCCGTCCGGTCAGGGCGGCGGCCCGTCCGGCCAGGGCGGCGGCCCTGGTCCTTCCGGCCGAGATCCGCGCCGCCGCCACGCCGCGCGTCCGGACCGCACGCTGCCGCCACTGTCCCCGTGCCCGCGCCATGACCCCGACGCTAGGCGCGCGCGGCAGGCCCGGGCAGATCCGGGAACCGACGGTAAGAACCTCGTAAGAGCCGGCCCCGTCCGGCGCGGCCGGGCTCCCGGCGGGACACGGGCCGGGAAACGGGGGCCGACTTGTTATGGGGACATTACGGGAGGCGCTGCCCGGTGCGCCGGGCCTGCGGCGGGACGTACGTTGGTCTGGTGGCAGAAGCGGCGATGTGCAGCCACTCATGAGCCTGCTCGGCCGGGGGGCGTGGCGCAGGTGGTCGGCCGTGGCGTCAGGGGCCGTCGTGCTGTGCGCGCTTCCCGCCGTGATCGGGGCGCTCCCGGTGCCGGAATCCCCGATCAGCGCGGCCGCGCTGCGGGCACGCGTCCTGGCCTCGGCCAGCGTGCCGTACGAGGGATACGCGGACGCCGCGGTGAACCTCGGCCTGCCGGAACTGCCCGACCTGGGGGACGTCAGCGACCTGCTCGACGGCACGACCAACCAGTACGTGTGGTACCGCTCACCGGCATCCTGGCGCGCGGACGACGTCACCGGGACCGGCGAGGCAGACACCTACGCCGACGGCCCGGTCACCTACCTGTGGGACTACGGGCGTGACCTGTTCACCCGGGTCGTCGGCGCCCAGCCGGTGCGGCTGCCGAGGGCCGCGGACCTGCTGCCGCCGGCGCTGGCCCGCCGGCTGCTCGACGCGGCCGCGGCCACGGACCGCATCTCGAGGCTGCCGTCGCGGCGGGTGGCCGGGGTGGACGCGGCCGGCCTGCGGGTGACGCCCGGCGGCGGCGCGACCACGATCGGCTCGGTCGACATCTGGGCCGACCCGCGCACCGGCCTGCCGGTCGAGGTCCAGATCACCGGCCGGGGCGGCGGCAGGCCGGTGCTCAGCAGCAGCTTTCTGCAGCTGAGTCAGCGCCGGCCGGGTCTCGCCGTGGTGACCCCCCATCCCGCCCCGGGCGTCCCGGTCACCACGACCCGTCTGGCCGACGTGGCCTCGGTGCTGAACGGCGACGGTGACGGCGACAACGATCACACCCCGTTCCCGCCCCGGCTGGCCGGCCGCCGCCACGTCGCGATCCCGGGCGGCCCGCCGGGCGTAGCGGTCTACGGCACGGGGTTCTCCTCGTTCGTCCTGCTGCCGCTGCCCCGCGCGGTGGGCTCCGGCGCGTTCCGTGCCGTGTCCGAGGCCGGCGCGGCCGGGGTGCCGGTGGCCGGGCAGACCGGCGCCTTGATCCGGACACCGCTGCTCACCGTGTTCATGGTGAAGGCCGGCTTCCGGCACACCACGTTCCTGTTCGCGGGCGCGGTGACCCCGGCCCTGCTCGAGAACGCCGCCATCGGCCTGGTCTCTGGCCTGACGGCCAGATCCAGGGTCAGGAACCGCCAATGATCGTCACACGGGCGCTCACCAAGCACTACGGCCGCCTGCTCGTCGTGGACCGGCTCGACCTGGACGTGCGGAAGGGCGACCGGTACGGCTTCCTGGGGCCGAACGGTTCCGGCAAGACCACCGTGATCCGGATGCTGCTCGGCCTGGTGTACGCGACGAGCGGCGAGATCACCGTCATGGGCAAGCCGGTGCCGAAGCGGGCTTCCGAGGTGCTGCCCTCGATCGGCTCCCTGGTCGAGGGCCCGTCCGCATACGGCCACCTGTCCGGGCGCGCCAACCTCGCCCTCATCGACGCGGCAGGCAAATCGGGGGGCCGCCGCACCCGGGCCAGCCGGATCGCCACCGCCCTGGAGCGCGCCGGCCTGAGCGGCATCGACAACCGCCCGGTCAAGCGCTACTCGCTGGGCATGCGCCAGCGGCTCGGGCTGGCCGCCGCGCTGCTGCGCTCACCGCCGCTGCTCATCCTCGACGAGCCCACCAACGGCCTGGACCCGCAGGGCATCCGCGAGATCCGCGACCTGCTCATCGAGCTCAACGCGGCCGGCACCACGGTCTTCCTGTCCAGCCACCAGCTGGGCGAAGTCGAGCAGTTGTGCACCCGGGTCGGCATCGTCGACCGCGGGCGGCTGGTCGAGCAGGACGATCTCGCGGCGCTCCGGGCGCCGACCGGGCGCACGGTCATCCGCACCCCCGACGCGGAGCGCGCGCTCGCGGTGCTCGACGGCCAGGTCGAGCACCATGACGCGGACCGGCTGCTGGTAGCGGACGCGGACCCCGCGGCGATCAACGCGCGCCTGGTGTCGGCCGGGGTCCGGGTCAGCGAGATCGCCGCGGAGCGCCGTTCGCTGGAAGACGTGGTCCTGTCCGTCACCGGCTCGGGTTCCGACCGCTTCGACGGCCCGGACGGCCCCGAGCCGGGCCGGGCGTACCGCACGGGAAGCGGCGACACGCGATGATCAAGGTCGAGCTGGTGAAGCTGGTGCGCAGGCCGCGGAACTGGGTCAGCATCCTGCTCCTGTGCGGGCTGCCCGCGGCGGTGGCGGTGTTCGTCGCGGTCACCCACCTGGCCCCGCCGCCGGGCCAGGGACCGGCCCTGCTGTCGGCCGTGCTGTCCAGCGGGTCGCTGTTCCCCGCCGCGGCGCTGGCCATCGTGCTGCCGATCTTCCTGCCGGTGGCCGTCGCGGTGGTGGCGGGCGATTCCATCGCCAGCGAGGCCGGCTCGGGCACGCTGCGCTACCTGCTGGCCAGGCCGGTCGGCCGGACCAGGCTGCTGGCCGCCAAGCTGGTGACGCTCGCGGTGTACACGCTGGCCGCCGTGGTGGCGGTCGCGGTGACCGCGTACGTGACCGGGATCCTGCTCTTCGGGTCGCACCCGGTCGCCGTGACGCCCGGCGGCCCGACGGCGTCCGGCATCGCGGCGACCTCGCTGTCCGGTACCGCCATGAGCCCCGCCGACATCGCGCTGCGGACGCTCGGCGCGGTGTCGTTCATCGCCGTGTCCATGCTCGGGGTGGGCACCCTCGCCCTGTTCCTGTCCACGGTCACCGACTCCGCCCTCGGCGCGGCCCTGGGCGCGCTGGCCGCGCTGGTCGCCAGCGAGGTGCTGGTCACGCTGAACGCGGCGGCAGCGGTCAATCCCTACCTGCCCACCCGTTACTGGCTGGCCTGGATCGACTTCTTCCGCGACCCGATTGTCTGGCGGAACATCGAGCGCGGTTTCGCCGTGCAGGGTGTCTACGTCGCGGTGTTCCTCGCGGCCGCCTGGGCGCACTTCGCCAGCAAGGACATCACGAGCTGATCACGGCCGGCAGTCCGACGCGGTCGGGCGCCGCAGCGGCCCGGAGCCGATCGCCTGCAGCACCATCGCGGTGACGACCGGGCTGGACGGGAGCTGGAAGTGGGTGAGCCGCTGCGCCGGGCAGACAGACTGGATGAGCACGTTGATCGCGCCGGCCAGCCGTGCGGACTCCGGCGGAGTCACGGTCGTGTCGCCGGCGGTCCACAGCGACAGCCAGCGGGGCCGCGCGGGCACGCCGGCCGCGTCGAGCTGGCGGAGCAGGCTGCTTCCGGGGACGAGCTGCTGGCAGGCGACCGGGCAGGCGCCGGGCACGAACCCCTCGCCCGCGGCGGCGAGCGCGGTCCCGTGAAACGGCGAGCCCAGGGTGACGACGCGCCGCGCCTTGTGCACGCCGCCGTCCTGCCGCTCCCACAGCAGCGTGACCACGCCGCCCGCGGAGTACCCGATCACGTCCACCGACGGCGCGCCGGCGCTAAGGGCCCGGGTGACCGCGGCATCGAGCACGCCGGCGTCGGTGATCAGGCTGCCGGTGCCGTTGCCGGGCAGGCGCACCACGGTGGCCTGGCGGCAGGCCGACCGGATCCGGCGGGCCAGGGCCGACAGCGAGCCGGTGTTCCCGCCGTAGCCGGGCACCAGCAGGACCGGCCCGGGCCGGTCCTGCGGCGGGACGCCGGCGGCCGGTGAGCCCTGGCCGTCGCCGGCCCGGACCGCGCTGAGCGTGACCGCGGCCACGGCCGCGGCCAGGACGGCCACGAGCGCCGCGGCGAAGATCCGGCGCCGGGGCGAGAGTCGGCCGAGCGAGAACGTCATCCGGCCCACGCCGCCGGCGCAGTCGTCGAGACGTGCATATCTGACAAGCTACGGCCGGCCCCCAGGAAGCTGAAACCAGACCGCTTCCGGACGGCGACGGGGCCAGGCCGATGGCGGGGTTGCGGTGCTAGCCGACCACGACCGTGACCGTCGTGCCTCCGGGGTTGACCTGATGGTGACGCGGATGCGGATGGGCGCGGCTACGCGGCCGCGTCGCTGGGCGACGGGTGGCTTCCGCCGACGCCAGCACTGGGCCTTAATGAACTGCCGACCCCGGGTTCCGTCGGCGGCACGACATCGATCGTTGTCGGGCTGACGTTCAGGGTCCCGGCCGCGATGACGAACGTGTCCTGCACGGCGTCGGCCGCGTCGGCGGGTTCGCGGAGCATCGTCGCGCAGTAGGTGTACAGCGGAGCCGCGTACTTGTCATATGCCTCAGCGAGCCCTGCGGGGTCGCTCGCCACGATAGCCGCGACGACCTCGCTGTCACGCATATCACCACCGTAGTGGCGCGACCGGATATGCGGACATAAACGGACGAGGCGACACTCCGGACGAGGTGACGCCGCGCCGTTTTGCCTGCAGCGGGACGCCAGGACCACGTACCCCCTCCGCGTTGAACCTGGCGTCCCGCTCACCCCCTATAGGTAAGAGCGCGCGACCAGTTTGGCGCCAACAGATTCCGCCGACTTCCTGGAATTTTTTTGCCTATACCGCGCGTCAGGGAACCGGCGAGACCCGGCCCCTTGCGAGAAACGCGTTCCGTGGCATTCTGGTTACGATAAGTTGCAGCACATGCGGTATCGATGCGAGCACTCATCGTGACCGGAATCTCCAGCGCCGCCGTGGTCGGGCTGGGTTATATCGGGCTGCCGACGGCGGTTTCGCTGGCCACCGGGGGGCTCGAGGTGACCGGCGTCGACGTGAACCCGGAGATCGTGGAGCGGGTCAACCGGGGCGAGGCGACGTTCGCCGAGCCGGACCTGTCGGTCGCGGTCAGCGGCGCGGTGGCGATGGGGCGGCTGCGGGCGCAGCGGGAGATGCCGCCGGCGGACGCGTACGTGATCGCGGTGCCGACCCCGTTCACCGGCGACCACGCGGCGGACCTGAGCTATGTCACCGCGGCGGCCGAGGCGGTCGCGGGCGTGCTGCGCGGCGGCGAGGTCATCGTGCTGGAGTCGACGGCGCCGCCGGGCACGACCCGGCGGGTCAGCGAGCTGATCGCGGCCCGCCGCCCGGACCTGCACCTGCCGCACGTGCCGGACGTCCCGCCGGACGTGCACGTGGCGCACTGCCCGGAGCGGGTGCTGCCCGGGCGGATCATGATCGAGATCGCGACCAACGACCGGGTGATCGGCGGGCTGACGCCGACCTGCGCGGTGCGGGCCGCCGAGCTGTACCAGACGTTCTGCCACGGCGAGCTGATCGTCACCGACGCGGCCAGCGCCGAGATGGCCAAGCTGGCCGAGAACGCCTACCGGGACGTGAACATCGCCTTCGCCAACGAGCTGTCGCTGATCTGCCAGCGGCTCGGGCTGGACGTCTGGGAGATCAGGCAGATGGCCAATCACCATCCCCGGGTCGACATCCTGCGGCCGGGGCCGGGCGTGGGCGGGCACTGCATCGCCATCGACCCGTGGTTCATCGTGGAGTCCGCGCCCGACCTGGCCCGGCTGACCCGCACCGCGCGGGAGGTCAACGACCAGATGCCCGCGCACACCGCCGGGCAGATCGTCGCCACCTCCCGCCGGTTCCGCGACCCGCGGATCGCGTGCCTCGGCCTGTCGTTCAAGGCGGACGTCGGCGACCTGCGGGAAAGCCCCGCGGTCGACATCGCCGCGCGGATCGCCGCGGCCCTGCCCGACGTCAAGATCCTCGCCGTGGAGCCGCACGCGTCCGCGCTGCCCGCCCAGCTCGACGCATGCGGCAACGTGGCCATGACCGACGCCGCCCACGCCATCGCCGAATCCGACGTGATCGCGCTGCTGGTCGACCACAGCTGCTTCCGCGCCATCAAGAAGACACAACTCGCAGGCAAGGTCGTCTACGACACCCGCGGCATGTGGGGATAGCGGCGGGCCTGAGGTCAGAGGCTCACGACGTCATGCCGAAGTCGGCGGCGATGGACTCGTTGACCACGTCAGCATCCCAGTCCGGCGCGAGCTGGAGCTGGCCGCGCAGCGAGCCGCGCCCGCGCCGCTCTACTTTGCCCGTCAGCGGTATGACCTTCGCGACCGGGTTGCCCGCGCGGCTGATGATGATCTCCTCACCGTGCTCCACCCGCTCGATGATCCGCGACAGGTTGGTCTTCGCGTCATGGATGTTGAACTGCGTGGCAGGCTCGCCCGACATCACGACCTCAGCCTAGTCCGCTACCGGCGCCCGAGCCTGGGCCAGTGCCTGGCTGAAGTCGGCGATGAGATCCTGCTCCGCCTCGATGCCGCAGCTGACCCGGATGAGGTCGGGGGTGATGCCGAGGCGTTCCCGGTCCTCGGGTGCCATCTCCGCGTGCGTGGTGACCGCGGGCTGGGTGACCAGGGTCTCCACGCCGCCGAGGCTGACCGCCGGGCGCGCGAGCCGGACCGCGCCGAGCAGGGCCTGGGCGGCCGCCTCGCCGCCGCGCAGGCGCAGGCTGAGCATCCCGCCGAACCCGGACAGCAGCTTCGCGGCGTGCGCGTGGTCAGGGTGGGAGGCCAGGCCGGGGTAGCTGACGGCGGCGACCTCGGGATGCCCGGCGAGGAAGCCGGCCAGCGCCATCGCGTTGTCGTTGTGCGCCCGGACCCGCAGGGCCAGGGTCTTGATCCCGCGGGCGAGCAGGAAGCCCGCGTGCGGGTCGAGGCTGCCGCCGTAGTGGTTCAGTGTCAGGCGGACTCGGTCGATGAGGTCCGCGCTGCCCATCACGGCCCCGGCCGCCAGATCGGAGTGGCCGCCCAGGTACTTGGTGGCGCTGTGGAAGCACAGGTCGAAACCGGCCGCCAGCGGGCGGAAGTTCACCGGGGTGGCGAAGGTGTTGTCGATCACCGTGAGCAGGCCCTCCCGGCGGGCGAACTCCGCGATCTCGGCGAGCAGCCCCACCCGCATCAGCGGGTTGGTGATCGTCTCCGCCAGGAACGCCCGGGTCTGCGGGGTCCGGGCGGCGGCCCAGGTGTCCGGCCGGTGCACGTCGACGAAGGTGTAGCGCCAGCCGAGGTCCTCGGCGTGGTGGGTGAGGAAGTCGTGGGTGCCGCCGTACAGGCAGTCGCTGGCCAGCAGGTGATCCCCGGCGCGCAGGACGCTCAGCAGGACGGTGCTGACGGCCGCCATGCCCGACGCCGTGGCCACGGCGGCCTGCGCCCCCTCCAGCGCGGCCAGCTTGTCGTGCAGGTACCGCTGGGATGGCGTCGAGCTGAGCCGTATATACGAGATGTCGTGGTAGTCGGTGCCCGGCTCCACCGAGAACACCGTGCTCTGGTAGATCGGGAACACCACCGAGCCCTCCGGCCCGGGCCAGCGCTCCCCGCCGTGGACCGCTACGGTCTCGATCGATTCGCCGTCAACGTGCATAAGGGACTCCTGTCGCGTATCGGCTGCTGAACCCCTTAATACTGCAACGGGTCGCGGTCGGCCGGGAGGCCGAGTCGCGGTGGACGGCGGCGGCCGGGTGCGTGGCGCGGCGGGCAGCGGCGGAAGGGCCGCGCCTGCTGCAGGCGCGGGATCGATGGTACCACCACTGCGGATCCCGAGGAACGCCCGAACCTTCTCATCAGCTGGTACCACCGTATCAGTCCGCTGCGGCACGGCAGGACAGCCCAGGGCACGCAACCGGTGATAGACCGGAGATGCCGTAGATCTGGCGACTCAAGCCGGTCGCAGTTCTGACTGGGTCGGGATCGGCTGCCCTCGGGTAGCAACTCCCCGGCTCTCGATCTCTCTGGCGGAGGTCATCCGCTATCCGCTTGTAGGGCGGGAGTGGATCTGTGGGCGGCATCTGATCAGGCGTACGAACGTTGCCCGTGCTGATCATCAGCGCGGTACTCGGACGTCCTTCGGAGCCCCTTGGACTGGCCGGCTAGTTTGGGCATAAAAGCGGGCACCGGCCAGGCGATCAAGCGCCTGGCAAGCCCGGTGCCCTGGCCCCTACGAGGAGGGGTTGTGCCCGATCCTAGTGATCAGCCGGATGTCAGCATGAAGATCGATGACGGGGTCTGCGCGTCCGGCCCCCGGTCCGTCCCGTCGCAAGCCCCCGAGGTGATCACCCTCATAGAGTCCGCCAAAGGGGTGCAGGCCGACCTGGGCGAACTCGCCGTCATGCTGCCCGGGGAGGCCCGTGCCGTGGCGGACCTGCTGTCCGGCACGGTCGGCCCGGACGATGAGAACCTGGGCATGTTCCGGGCGACGTCATGACCGGCCTCGAGACCGGGCAGGCCCCCGGCCCCATGGCCGGGCGCGATGATCATATCCGGGCCATCGCCGAGGAGTTTCCCGGCTGGGAAGCCTGGCAGGGGCTGGTCAACGGGCTCTGGCACGCACG
This sequence comes from uncultured Actinomycetota bacterium, assembly GCA_963842355.1. Classification (GTDB taxonomy): domain Bacteria; phylum Actinomycetota; class Actinomycetes; order Streptosporangiales; family Streptosporangiaceae; genus JASHPR01. Next base: position 986,272 of record CAWJGC010000004.1, read on the forward strand.
CTTACTCGGCACCACGCCGCCGGTCATGGTGCACGCCGAGAGCCCGGGCGAGCTGCGCGAGCTAATCCGCCTCAGGCAGAGGCTGTGACCGTAGAGCGTCCCCGGGCCGCGGGATGTGACATCACCCGCGCGGGTCCCGGCGCAGGCGCGGCCGTCGCGATGAGTTCTGTCGGCCTGATGCGTCACCATCGGCAGAGAGCGACAACCTCGGGAAGGAACATCTCATGGCCGAGCCGACGACGCACACCGTGGACGCGCCGGGGTGCGTACTGCATTACGACGTGCGGGGCAACGACGCCAGCACCGAGCCGGTCCTGCTGCTCATCGGGTCGCCCATGGGCGCCGCGGCGTTCGGCACGCTCGCCGGGCACTTCACCGACCGCACGGTCGTGACCTACGACCCCCGCGGATCCGGCCGCAGCAAGCGCACCGACGGCGCCGGCGAGTCCCCGGTCGGCGAGCACGCCGACGACCTGCGCCGGCTGATCGAAGCGCTGGGCGCCGGGCCGGTGGACATCTTCGCCACCAGCGGCGGCGCGGTGAACGCGCTCGCCCTGGTGGCCGGGCACCCCGGGCAGGTCCGCACGCTGGTGGCGCACGAGCCGCCCGCCGCCCGGGAACTGCCCGACCACGAGGCGGTCATGGCCGCGTGCGCGGACATCCGCCAGACCTACGAGCGCAGCGGCTACAGCCCGGCGATGGCCAAGTTCATCGCGCTGGCCAGCCACGAGGGCCCGATCCCGCCCGGGTTCGCCGGCGGCCCGCCCCCGATCCGGCGATGTTCGGGCTGCCGGGGCAGGACGACGGTTCCCGCGACGACCCGCTCGTCGGACTGAACATGCCGTCGTGCCCCGGCTACTTCCACGATTTCGACGCGCTCCGCGCGGCGCCCACCCGGGTCGTCGTCGGCGTCGGGGCCGAATCCGGCCAGATGCTGGCCGGCCGCGCCGCCGTGGCCGTCGCCGAACGCCTCGGGACTGCGCCGGTCACGTTCCCGGGCGGTCACGACGGGTTCCTGGGCGGCGAATACGGCCGGACCGGCCAGCCGGACGCGTTCGGGAAAACTCTCCGGGAGGTGCTCGAGGGCTGAGGGCCCTCCCGGCCGGCGGCCCCGGCGGAAACGTATTCGCCCCGGCGCGCCCGCGCCGGTAATCTCGGGAGCGTCCTATCCCCAGCCGCCAGGAGCCACGTTGCGGATCTGAGCCGAGGCATCGCGGCACCGCTGCCGTCCCGCCGGCCCCAGCTCGCCCGTGATGCCTCTCGTGTCGTCGCGAACTTCGGACACACGGAGGTGCTCATGCCGCCTGGCATCGTGGCTACCGATCTCGGCTTCACCTGGCCCGACGGCCAGCCCGTGCTCGGCGGGGTCAGCTTCGCCCTCGGCCCCGGCCGCACCGGGCTGATCGGGGCCAACGGCGGCGGGAACCTCGATTGGCTGACGCCGTTCACGAGTCTTCGCACTGACACTTACGCTCGTCCGGCGGAGTGTATGGCCGCCTGCGCGGCGGCTCGGCGGCTGACTCAGCCTGCGGCTCGCTGGTGTCAGGCCCAGCGGCGGGGTGCTATATCCGCCTTATTGCGCGGCAGCTCGAGCGTCAGGATGGCTGCCTCAGCTGTGTCTCGTACTGGGCGATCTGTGTCGGGCGAGTGCTAGGAAGATGGGTGTGGAGGATCAGGCGATTCTGGTTGCCGACAGCCGTACGGTGGGATTTGTCGACTACGGCAGCCCGGCGGCTACCGCGGTGCTGTGGTGCCACGGCGGTCCTGGCAGCAGAGTCGAGCCGGCGCACCTGAGATCGCGGGCCAACGCCGCGGGGCTTCGCATCGTCGGCATCGACAGGCCCGGGTATGGCCTGTCGACCGTGCAGCCGGGCCGCACGATCGGCGGCTGGGTGCCCGGCGCGGTTGCTGTCGCCGGCCATCTGGGCATCGGCCAGTTCGTCACGGTGGGAACCTCCACCGGTGGCGCGTACGCGCTGGCGCTGGCCGCGCTCGCTGGCGAGCGCGTTCTGGGTGTCGTCTCCTGTTGCGCGATGACCGATATGCGCTGGCCCGATGGCAGAGCGACCATGAGCCGTCCGCACGCGCATGCCGTGTGGGAGGCACCCGACCGCGCGGCGGCGCTGGCCGCCGCGGCGGGCGCGCACGGGGAGGGCGGAAGCACGATGCGCGGGCCGGGGATGGCGGCCGCGCTCGCTCCCTCAGATCTGGCGTTGTTTCAGGACCGGGAGTGGATGAAGGCGGCGACGGCCGCATTTCCGGCGATGTTCGCCCAGGGCCTTGAGGGCTACACCGATGACCGGCTGGCCGACGGCCCCGGCTGGGTCACCTTCGATGTCAGCACGATCCGGTGCCCGGTCACCGTCCTGCACGGCGGAAGCGACCGCATCGTCGACGTCATCCACGCCCATCACGCTGCTCAGCTCGTCCCGAACGCGAACCTGGTCATCTTCGATGACCTCGGCCACTTCAGCATCACCACGAAAGTCGTGCCCGCCATCGGCAGCCTCCTGCAGAGCTAGCCGGGCAGCACAGCGACGCTCGCCAGTGTCACCGCGCTGCGACGCCAGCCGCCCGGCCAGCGCCAGCCGGCACCCGGGCGCAGTGACTGACGGTCACCTACGTCCAGGCTGCGATCCCGGCTGCGGCCTTTGTGACGATCCGTGATCGGCCTCGTCACCACCGCCGCACAAAATATCCGCCGTTCGGTACACCTGGGTGAGAGGGCGCCCGGTTGGCTACGGCCACGCATAACGGGGTGTTCTGTCGCGTCGAGGCCCGCCAGTGCCTGCCGGTAGCGCGTTCGAGGCGTTGCCGACGGCCTCGGGTGGCTGGATCCACGTGACGGCGATGGTGTTTAGTCCTGCCCCGAGCGGGCGGGAAGAGCCAGCCGTACCGGCAGCCGCCGAGGCCCCCAGGTCCCGGGGGGACCGTCAAATACCCCGGGCATCCGCGTGCCGCAGCTCAGGCACTGGCCGTCGCCGGTCAGCCGCCAGGCGCCCAGCCGGTACCAGTCACGCTCGATCACCACCTCGCCGCACGCATGGCAGCAGGTGCTCTGGCCCGCTGGGTCGTGGACGTTGCCGGTGTAGGCGTAGCGGATACCGTTGTCCAGGGCGATGCGCCGGGCCCGGGCCAGCGTGGCCGGCGGCGTGGGCGGCAGGTCCAGCATCTTGAAGTCCGGGTGGAACCCGGTGAAGTGCACCGGCACGTCTGGCCCGAGTTGCCCCGCCACCCATCGCGTCATCGCATCGATCTCGCGGCCGGAGTCGTTGACCCCCGGGATCAGCAGGTTGGTGATCTCGAGCCACACGCCGGTCTCGTGCCTGAGGTACACGAGGGTCTGCAGCACCGGGTCCAGCTTGGCCAGGCACACCCGGTGGTAGAAATCACCGGTGAATCCCTTCAGGTCCACGTTCGCCGCATCGATGTGCCGGTAAAACTCCGCCCGCGGCTCCGGTGACATGTATCCGGCCGTCACCGCCACTGCCTTGACGCCCAGCTCCCGGCACGCATCAGCCACATCGATCGCGTACTCCAGGAAGATCACCGGGTCGTTGTAGGTGAACGCCACGCTGCGGCACCCGAGCTGTGCAGCAGCCCGGGCTATGGCCTGAGGCGATGCCTCGTCGGCCAGCGTGTCGATCTCCCGTGACTTGGAGATGTCCCAGTTCTGGCAGAACCGGCAGCCCAGGTTGCAGCCGGCCGTGCCGAAGGACAGCACCGCCGATCCCGGCAGGAAATGGTTCAGCGGCTTCTTCTCGATCGGGTCGACACAGTAGCCGCTGGAGCGCCCGTAGGTCGTCAAGACGACCGCGTCCTGCTGCCGCATCCGCACGAAGCAAAATCCCCGCTGCCCCTCCCGCAGGCGGCAAGCACGCGGGCAGACATCGCACTGCACCCGCCCGTCGACGGTGCGGTGCCAGTACCTCGTGGCCACCGTGGAACGGTCCATCACTCGCCTCCCCCGGAGATTATCCCCGGTGACGGCGGTTACCTGCGAACGTGCCGACGGTCATCAGCGTCCGCGGCCTGCCCGGGGGGCCCTGCTGAGCGTGCTGTCGCGCCGCGCCCGCTACTTGCGCGGCGGGCGGTCAGGATCCTTCAGCCAGCGCCGCGAGCCGCTCGAGCGAGGCCCGGAGCTTTTCGGCCGTAGTCGCCCGGGCACGCGAGAAGCGCTTCTCATCGGTCAGCTGGATCCAGTCATAGGTGTGGGTGACTCGCGTGCATGACGCGCCCGCCGGCTCGAGTTCCCATCGCCATAGGTGCCCGGGTGGCCGCTGCCCCGGCTCGGTTCGGGGGCGGCGGTGTCCTGCGCTTGCGGCCGCTCGTAACAGGTGATTCTGCGGCGGCCATCCCATCGTGCCCGGCCGCTGCTCATCTGGAGCGCGGGCGGGTCGTGCGATCGAGCGAGGCGGGCGCGGCATTACTGGTGACCTTGGTCCCTGCCGCCCAGGACCAACGCCTGCGGAACCGCCGCGCGGCAGCGCTACGGTGGAGATTGCTCAAGGGAAAGGGACCCCGGGGGAAACCGAAGGGGAACCAGAACCGGGCAACGGCCGAAGGGACCGAACCGGAGAACGCCGGACGAAGGGAAACCGGAGGAAGGCGGAGGAAGGGGAAGAACCCGGCGGGCAAACGGGAAGCCGGAGGAAAGCCCGCCGGGGGAACCGGAGGACGTGCGGCGAGGCCCCAGACCACCCGGTGAGAGTCCGGGGATTTGGGGCCGCACGCATCTACGATGCCGCTGGCAGAGTCCTGGCAGGTCTGCGCGAACTGCGCATAGTTGTCCGCCAGCTTTCTGGCGGGCAACGGCCGTCCGTCAGTCGCCTCCGCTTCTCGCGGATCTCGATTATGACGACCTGATGGGCGTAGGGCTGCACGGCCGAGGCGGGCTTCTGCGAGGGATGCCGCGCCGTGCTTGGCGCGGTGGTGAGTCGCGGAGCCAGCCCCGACCGCAGCCGCGGGGTGGGCGGACGGCGCGCGACGCGTGCCTGAGACGAAGTGATACATGGCAAAGCCGAGGACGATAGCGAGCGCCAGCCCCAGCACTGGGGCCCAGTGGCTCCGACCCCGTTCATCGCGCTCCGGACGGCGCTTTACGCGCCGCCGTCTGACCGGACGCGGATTGCTGAACGTGGGGGGTGCGCCGACCACGTCTGTGTGCCCAGGATGTCGAGCAGGTCACCGAGGGCAGCTCATGCTGCGGTGCAGCAGTAACCCCGCTGGCCCTCGGCGGTGACGGTTGCTGTCTGCCCACGCCGTCTAGATCAGGCGCGTGAACATCGATCGCCCGGGTGGATGCCGTGAATGGCGGCTGGACGGGCCCTTGAGCGGCGGCCCGACCCTGTCGGCCTTGGCCAGGCTCGCCGAACAGCCGCATCTCCAGGCTGGTGAGCACGACGAGCAGGACGCTCACCACCGGGAAGGCGAGCAACAGCACGAGCGCCTGGGTCAGGTCCATGGCTGGTCACCTTTGCTGTCACCGGTCATGCACCGTGTTCGTCGTCGGCCAGGGACCCAGAACCCGGCCTGACCGGTTGGCTGGCCTCTTCGGAGGCCAGTGTGTTCCCTTGTCCCTTCAATCCTCGGCCTCCGGGCGCGGTAGGCAAGGGGCGAAAGTCCCGGGGAGTTCACACCGCAAGTGGCGTGGCCGGTTCGGTCGGCCTGCTGTCGTATGGCTCTCAGCCCGGGTCTTCGGCCCCTTCTGCGCCTGCGTCTGGGGCCGTGGGTGCGGTCGGCGGTTTTGGTGTCCTGGGCTGTGTCCGTGCCTGGCACGGCCTGGCTGGTTCCCCGGCCCGGGCCCGGTCGGCTTTGCGCGGGCCGCGGTGGTGTCAGGATGGTCGAGGGCGACGGAGAACTCGGCGATGCCCTGCTCGATGACCTTTCTGCTGAGCCCTCCGGCGTCCTAGACCAGCGCGGCGACGGGGCGGTTGGCGGCGAGGTAGGAGGCGGTGAAGGTGACGACGCCGCGCTCCAGCGCGGCCTGGGCCAGAAGCGAGACGAGCGCGGTCGCCAGGCCGACGTGGCGCCAGGAGGGGCTGACCGCGATCGCGACTTCGGCGGTGTCGTCACCGGCCGGCTCGTAGCGGGCGATCGCCACGGCGCGCCCGGTGGCGGGGTCGATGGCGACGAGCGTGAAACGCCGCCGGTAGTCGAGGCAGGTCAAGCGCGCAAGCAGTGCGGGGGCCCCGCGCCTATGTTCCTCCGCGGGCCCGCGCGCATTGCCTCCCTCAGGGTAGACCGCGCGACATGGCTCTCTCCCGGCGCGTGCAGCGCCCACGCGTCACCCGCACCCCGATGCGGCGTCGTCAAGCCAGTCATCAAGCCCCCCGGGCAGCGTGAGCTGCGCCCGCCCCCGAGTCAGGTCGGCGAAGACCGCGAGTTCCTCGTCCAGTTCCTCGCCGAGGCAAGACCGGACGCCCGCCGGAACGCTGCCAGAGGCTGCGAGCCAGGGGAACCGCCTGGGCAGCGCGGTTCCGGCGCTGGCGACGGGCATCATTATCCTGCTGCGGGCGTTAGCCGCTGCGGTAAAAATGGCGGCTGTGGACTGCATGGACAGATCAGCCCCCTTCCCGTGCTCTGGGACGCCTGGCGAGCGCCACGGCAGCGTCGTACTGATCCGCAGTCATCTTGAGCAGGCGGATGAGATCGTCCAGGACTTCCCGGCTCATGGTGACCCTGCCGTACACAGCGACCTTCACGGCGCCCGCGGTCAGCTCGGCGACGCGCGCGGCGCGTCCCTCAGGATCCGCGGGAATCACCGGGGGGGAGATGCTGCCCACAGCCACATAGACCCCGTCCGGGATGCCGCTTTCCGACGGCGGCCCCAGCTGCGCTAAGACCTGGTTGACATGCTGCGCCGGGCACGCCTCCACCGCGCTCCAGTCCAGCCTGACCGAAACCTGGTCCGGGATAGATACGCTCACGTTTCGCACCGCCTTGCGTGGTGTAACCAGGCCTACTCCGTGATAGGAGCCGCTGACAAGAACGTGGCGCACGAAACTTACCCAACCCCGCCCAGCGTCGGCCGGATGCCACGTCTGCTGCTGGAACGCCGGAATGGTTGATCTGGGCGCCGACGGCGATCCCGGCACCCGCTAAGTCACCAGCAAAGAATCGGCAGGGAGTATGTGGAGAGAGGCCGATGCCGTCGCCGATCGCAGGGAGTGGTGGAGAGAGGGTTGATCGGTGACAATCCGTCACCTTGCGGTCGGTGAAGGGTGTACGTCGGCCTGGCTTGGGTTCCGGCTTGGCTCGAGAATCGGCTGACGGCTTGCCTGTCCTGAGAACGATTCGCCGGCCGGGCCCGGGCTGATGAGGCGCCAGCAATGGCCCTTAGTGCGGCGGATCGCCCTGCGGCAACAGGGCGATCACACCGCCGCCGCGCTGTCGGGCGGCGGGCGCCATCCCTTGACACCTGCAAGCGGAAGGGATGACAGTGACCATCGTAGATGCCGCGCGCCCGGTGACGGGCTGCGGAAACACGCATCTGGATCTCGATGCCGCGCCGTACCTGGTGACGGGCGGGGTGGACACGCATCTGGACCTAACGTGGCAGCCGTGCTGGATCCGGTCGGCGGGCTGCTGGGGGTGGCGGAGTTTCCGGCCACGCTCGGCGGGGCACCGGAGGCTCCTGGGCTGGCTGGCCGGGTTCGGGCCGGTGGCCCGGGCGGGGTGGAGGGCACCGGTTCCTACGGCGCGGGGCTGGCCCGGTTCCTGCGGGCGGCCGGAGTGCAGGTGGTCGAGGTGGACCGCCCTAACCGGCAGGCCCGGCGGCGCTCGGGCAAGTCCGACCCGCTGGATGCGATCGAGGCGGCCCGGGCGGCGCTGTCCGGCCGGGCGTGCGGGGCGGCGAAGTCGCGGGACGGGAACGTGGAGGCGATCCGGGCGCTGGTGGTGGCCAAGCGGTCCGCCCGGTCTACCAAGATCCAGACCCTGAACCAGATCCGCCATCTCAGCTTCACCTCGCCCGATGAGCTGCGGCAGCGGCTGGCGGGGGTTTCCCGCCAGCAGCTGGCCGCCCAGGCGCGGCGCTGCGGCCAGGCAGCATGGGCGAAGGCGGGGACCCGGTCGATCGCCGCGACCAAGACCGCCCTGCGGATCCTCGGCCGGCGGGTGCTGGCCCTGGATGAGGAGAAGGCGCGCATCGATGCGCTGCTCGCTCCGCTGGTGACCCGGACCGCCCCGGGCCTGCTGACGCTGCACGGGGTCGGGATCGACACCGCGGCCGCCTTGCTGGTCACCGCCGGTGACAACCCGGGCCGGCTGCGGTCGGAGGCCGCCTGGGCGCACCTGTGCGGCACCGCGCCCATCCCCGCCTCCTCGGGGAAGGTGACCCGCTACCGGCTCAACCGCGGCGGTGACCGGCAGGCCAACTGCGCCCTGTGGGGAATCGTGATCACCCGCCTGCGCAACGACCCCCGCACCAGGGCCTACATGGCCCGGCGGCTGGGCGAGGGCCGCTCCAAACCCGAGGTGATCCGGGTCCTCAAGCGCTATGTCGCCCGGGAGGTCTACCACCACCTGCCCCGGCCCTAGACGCACCCCGATCCTGGCGGCGGGCCTGGCCCGATAATCGGCTGACACCCCTGATCAGGGGCCGTCCTGAGAACGATCTGCCGGCCCGCCGCCAGCCATCTGCCTCCTCCGCCGGGCCCGGGCCTGCCTGTCCTGATAAGAGCGTGCCCGCCCGTGGCTCATCCCTGTCCTGACGGCACCCCGGGACCCGGCCGTGACCACCGGCAGGAGACAGCCATGACCACCCCCGCCGCGCCCGCGCAGGCGGCGACGACACCTACGACCTGATCGACGATGCCCTCGCCGCGCTCGCCGAGCGCCGCGGCGCCTGGCCCGGCGACGACCTGACCGCCATCACGCTCATCGCCAGCCTCATCGACCAGGCCGAACGCTTCCTGCCCGAACTGGTGACCAATGCCCGGCTCAACGGCCACACCTGGGGCCAGATCGCCGCCGCGCTGGCCACCAGCCCCGAGGAAGCACAGTTGCGCTACGACCCCGAGTCCCCGGTCGCCGACACCAGGTGGCCATACGACCCTTAGCTTGGGACCTGCCCGCGCCGGTGGCAGGCCCCGGCATTCCTCGATCGCTGCCATCCCGGCCGCCGGCGAGGCCGCAGGTCCAGGTGGAGCGCCCGCAGCGAAGCGAGGACGAACGACCTGGAGGTGCGGCATGCGGCGGCAACAATCGGCGGCGAGGAAGGCCGCCAGCAGAGCCCGCCAAACCACGACGTCTCGGGGTTGACAAACATAGGAGCATCGCTATGCGTGAGATTGCCGGGCTGTGGTCGTCTTGGATGCTCACTGGCTGTGACCGCCATGTCTAGATCGTCTGATTCTCGGCAGCTGGGATGGGGCAATCGTTCCCTGGTCTGGGACCGGAGGTCCGCTGGAGGGCCAGGCGCCACAGCAGCCGCCGCTGATCCGCGGATGGGAGCGCAAATGGGAGCGCGTTCGGCTCACCGGTGCGAGCTTGGGCTCGCTTGTGCTCGGCTCCGCTAGCGCTGACCTGCGTCGACGGGCTGTATCCAGGGGCGGGGGAGTGGTGGTGACAATCCTTACAAGCGAGGGGTCGCTGGTTCGATCCCAGCTGCGCCCACGCCCAGGTCCAAGGGCTGCTCGCGAGCAGCCGGGAGCAAACCGATCGCTGATCACTGGCCATGAGGGGGAGTGCTCTACGGCCGGGCTCCGGCGCGTTTGCAAAGGTCAGACGAAGTTCGGCGCGTTCTTGCGGCAGGTTATGGGAGCGCGGATGGGAGCTGATCCGGCCGTAAGCCGCTCCGTAAGCGACGCATGAGCGGGTAGGGCCAGGTCGGTTGCGGAGGAGCGCGCAGCTGATTGCGTCACACGCTGGCTCAGCATCATCGAGCCGCCGCAGCGCTGACAGGCGCGGTCAACCACGCTGTTCCGCCGCGATGAGGTACGTCGGGCCGGCCGAGCGCGTCAACGGATCCGTCAGCAGACGCTGGCTGCCGGGAGCGTGTCTGATCTTTACCTCCGCCTCTGATCACAGAGCGTGGTCTGCCGATGGTTGGCAGCCGCGCGTGTAACCGCCGTTCGGTATGCCCGGAAAGAGGGGTCCCGTTGGCCAAGGCCGACGCATAGCGGGGTGATCGGTGTGCGGCGACGCGCGTGGCTGGGCGTGGCTGACCGACGTCCGACTCTATACGCCGACGACAAGGTGGTCAGTCCAGCGTGATGGCGCGCCATCGGGTCGCTGATAATACGGGCGGTGGGAGTGGTCGGCCAGCCCGGGCCAGCGTTCCCGCTCATGCCGGCCCCAGCCAGCCATGCACCGCCTGTCGGGCCCCTATGCGGGCGGGCCACCTCGGTCTGCGGCATCCGCCGATCTTTGAGTGCGCAGCCGGTCCCTGCGTCGCACCGGGGGGAGGCCGGGTCGGCTGGCTGCCGGTGGGCGGCGAGGGCCTGTGGAGGTCCGCGCCGTCGTGGGGTAGGGGGTCAGCGTGGACGAGCGCGGCGGACAGCCGGGGGATGGCGTGTAGCAGGCCATGTTCTGCGGCGACGGTGACCTGGTGGGCCTGGATGGCGGTGATGTCTGGGGCGACGATGACTTCGCATTCGGCCCGGAGCTGGTGACCGATCCAGCGCAGACGGACCTGCCCGGTATCCAGCACCCCGGGTGTGGCCCGCAGGGTTTGCTCGGCTTGGCCGACGAGCGCGGGGTCGACGGCGTCCATGAGTCGGCGGTAGATCTCCCGGGCGGCCTGGCGCAGGACGGCCAAAATCGCGATCGTGATGACCAGCCCGACGACCGGGTCTGCCCAGTCCCAGCCCAGCGCGACGCCGCCAGCGCCGACCAGCACGGCCAGGAGGTGAAGCCATCGGTGCGGGCGTGCAGCCCGTCAGCGACCAGGGCCGCAGAACCGATCTTCCGCCCGGTGCGGATGCGGTACCCGGCGACGAACTCGTTACCGGCGAACCCAGCCAGTGCCGCAGCGGCCACCACTATCAGGTCCGACACGTGCCGGGGATGCATCAGGCGGCTGACGGCCTCGTAGGCGGCCAGGGCCGAGGACGCGGCAATGGTCAGCACGATCGCGATCCCGGCGAGGTCCTCAGCGCGGCCGAAGCCGTAGGTGTAGCGGCGGGTCGGCGGGCGACGGCCAACAACGAACGCGACCCCCAGCGGCACGGCGGTCAGCGCGTCAGCCGCGTTATGCAGCGTGTCACCCAGCAGCGCCACCGAACCGGGCAACGCCACGACAGCCGCCTGGATCAACGAGGTGACGCCCAGCACAGCCAGGGAGATCCACAGCGTCCGCATGCCCTCCTTGCTCGCTTCCATGACCGCGTCGATCTGATCGGCGGCCTCATGGGAATGCGAGCGCAGCAGATGCCACAACCGGCCAGCCAGGCCCCGTTCTGGCTCATGATGGTGATCATGCTCATGGACCTTTCCCTCGATGAGGCCCGGCAGCTGTTCGAGGTCCGGTTCTGGGGAGCGATCGCCGCAGTCAAGTACGCGGCCCCTCGCATCAGGCCAGGGGGCTCGATCGTGCTGACGTCCGGGACGCTCGGCGTCCGCCCAGCGGCGGGCGCCGCGCTCGCGGCCAGCGGTGCCGCCGCAACGGGCTGGCCCTGGTCAGGATCGCGTCGGCCTGTGAGCGGCGGCCAGGCGTGGCGCCGCCTCGGCTCTTCTCACCGGCCGCCGTCGCACCACCGTCAGGCCTGCCAGGGTGTCAGCTGATGTTCATGGTTGCGGCGATGCCGTCGAGCAGCGCCGCCAGGTCGCGCTCGAAGGTCGTCTCAGGAAGTCCATCAACCTGCTTCGAGCCTGGCTGGCCCGATTAGCACTGTCGGCGAATGACCGTTGAAGACCCCTGATGGCTGCCCGTTCTCGCACGGAACTGGCACGGGCGATGCCGATCGGCCGCCAGCCAGGGCTCGGGGTTGGCAAGACGCTGAGCAACGCGCAGCACCACGCCCCAGTACAGACGCCGCAGTCCGGTGGAGTCCGGCCAGTCCGTGAGGAGACTGTGAGGTATCCCGACTTCCAGCAATTACGGGCGCGGCTGCCCGGCGTTGGCGTTATCGCCGCCCGCCCGGGTGGGCCATCGGCCCGGATGGGCGGCCCACCGGCGGGGCAGCCATGCCGGGCTGGGATCTCGTCCATGACCCGGGGATCTGGCGGCCCTTTGGCCGAGGCGAGGTAGGCGGCATGCTCGGCGAACATGTCCTTCGATTTCACCAGGCACGGCGAGTGCCAGGACCTTGACCGGTTCCGGCCCGGCATTGGCGAACCACGCCAAGGAAGCGGGTACCCTCTAATTTGCTTGCTGCAACAAAGGGATCGGCAGGCGCTGATGCCCGGGACGGGGCCGCAGTGAGTGAGAACGTCGAGCGGGCCGTGGCCGGGCCCGGCGTGGCCGTCCCGTCCGTCCCCGCCGACGACACTGCCGCTCACCGGGCGCGCCGCCAGCGCCGCCCGACGGGTGCGCCCCCGCCGCTGCCGCACCCGATCACCATCAGCACCACGGCGTGGCTGCTGCTGGCGGTCATCATCCTGGCTGGCGCGTTCCTGTTCTCCGGGCTCACGCCCTGGCTCCGGATCGGGGATCAGGCCGGCACCTGGGTCCTGCTCCGGCTCGCCGATCTGCGGACACCCTGGCTGACCGATCTCGCCCGCTCAGTCAACGCGATCGGCTCCGGCTGGGGGGTCACGGTGGTCGCGCTGTCGGTGGTGGCGCTGACCATGGTCTTCCGGCGGTGGCGGCACCTGCTGGTATTTATCGGAAGCCTGGTTGTCCTGGAGATCGTCGGGGCGCAATGGATCTACTTCCCGCTGTCCCGGCCGCGCCCGTACGGCGTGTGGATCATCGGCGGCTGGGGCGGGTATTCGGCGCCGTCGGTGGTTGTATTCGTGTTCACGTTCTTCCTGGTGGGTGCGGTGTACTGCCTCGTCGTGCCGGGCCGCCCCCGGACCTATGCCAAGATCGCGGTCGCCGTTATGGTGGCCATCTTGAGCCTGGCCCGGCTGTATCTGGCCGTCGATCACCCCGACGACGTGCTGTTCGGCGTGGTGCTCGCGGTGGCGGTCGCGGTCACCGCGTTCCGCTTCTTCACGCCCAACGAGGTGTTCCCGGTCGTTTACCGGCGGGGCTCGAGCGCGCATGTGGACGTGACCGGGCGGCGCGGTGAGGCGATCCGGACGGCCATGCGCGACCAGCTGGGGCTGACGGTGTTCGAGATCAAGCCGGTTGGCCTCGCCTCGTCGGCCGCCTCGATGCCGCTGCGGCTGCGCGTTGAAGGAGGTCCGGAGAAGTTCGTTTTCGCGAAGCTGTTCACCAAGGGCCACGTGCGCGCCGACCGCTGGTACAAGCTCACGCGGAGCATTCTGTACGGTTCCCTGGAAGACGAGAAGCCCTTCCAGTCGGTGCGCCGGCTGGCCGAGTACGAGGATCACATGCTGCGGCTCCTGCGCGATTCCGGGATCCGCACGGCCAGGCCGTACGGAATCGTGGAGATCACCCCCGAGCGCGAGTACCTGCTCGTCACCGAGTTTTTCTCGGGCGCGGTCGAGATCGGCGACGCGGTCGTCGACGATGAGGTGATCGACCAGGGGCTGCTGCTGGTCCGCAAGCTGTGGGACGCCGGGATCGCGCACCGGGATATCAAGCCGGGCAACCTCATGGTGCGCCGCGGGGACCTGTTGCTGATCGACGTGGGCTTCGTCCAGGTCCGGCCCTCGCCGTGGCGGCAGGCGGTCGACCTGGGCAACATGATGTTGGTGCTCGCCGTCCGCACCGACCCCGAGCGGGTCTACCGGCGGGCGGTGCGCTACTTCACCCCGGACGACCTCGCCGAGGCGTTCGCCGCTACCCGGGGGGTGGCCAGCCCGACCCAGCTGCGCGCATTCATGAGGCATGACCCCCGCGACCTGCTCGGCGCCTTCCGCGCCCTGGCGCCCCCCCGGGAGCCGATCCCGCTGCAGCGCTGGAGCATCCAGCGGATCGCGCTGGCCTGTGTCGTGCTCGCGGTCACGGTGACCGCCGTGTATATCGCCGCGCCTGCGTTCTTCCCTGCGCGGGACATCGGGGCCTATCCTCCGATCTGCGGTACCGGCCATTCGATGATCTTGTCTGCCCAGGCGGTCCCGTCGGCGGCGCTGCTGCCGTGCGTGGCCGCGCTCCCCTCCGGCTGGCATACCGCCGGGGCTGACATCGTCAGCGGGCACGCCCGGTTCTGGCTGGACTCCGATCAGGCCGGCACTCACGCCGCGACCGTCACCCTGTCCGCCACCTGCGACGTCTCCGGCGCCCAGCAGATCCCGTCCGACCAGCCGGGCACGCGCCGGTTCGAGCGCACGCTGAGCCTGCGCCCGCAGTTCGCGGAGCTGCGCTTCTACACCTTCCCCGGTGGCTGCGTCACGTATAAGTTCGATTTCTCCCGTGGCGCGTCCCCGCTGCTGGCGATCCCGGTCAGCGGCGCGGTGGCTTTCATGCCCAGGGCCACGCTCGTGCAGCACGTCAGGAACACCGAGGGCCTGGCCTTGTGCGGACGGGGTGCGGCATGTCCTGGCTGAGCCAGCAGAAGGAGCTGGGACGGCCGGAGCACCTGCTCGTGGCCTCGCCGGGCCGGGACATCGCGCTCACCGCGGTCACTCTGGCGCTCACCACGGTGGTGTTCGTCGCGGTCGCCGAGCGGGGCGTGCTGGCCCATATCCAGCACGTCGACAGCGCGTGGCTGCGGCTCATGGTCTCCAGCCGGTCCAGGCCCGTGACCGTGATCGCCAAGTTCTTCAACGTGCTCGGACTGGTCTACGTCACGCTGCCGGTGCGGATCGTCATCGCTGTGTTCCTTGCCCTGCGCCGACGCTGGTGGCATCTTGCGGCGTTTGTCGCGGCGATCGTGCTGTCGGAGGCCCTGATCGGCACGCTGAAGGGAATCTACGACCGGGCGCGGCCACCCGGGTCGCTGGTGGCCACGAGCGGTGCGTCGTTTCCCTCCGGGCACTCCATCGCCGCCTCGGTCACGATCATCGCGGCGGTGATCGCGCTGGTCCCGCCGGGGCGTCGGCGCGCGGCCTGGGGGGCGGCCGCGGTAGCGTTCTCGGTCTTGATGGCGGCCTCACGTGCCTACCTGGCGGCCCACTGGCTGTCCGACGCCGTCGCCGGGATCCTGCTGGGGACGTCGTGCGCGCTGCTGACCGCGCTAGTGGTCGGCCTGCTCCAGCGCCGCTGGACCGGCCGCCGGGCGGGTAGCCCGGTCCGCCCGGTTGGCCGGCCGGCCTCTGATACGATCCAGCCCGCGGACCGGCAGTTGGCCCGGCTCCTGCCGTCTTCCCGCTACCGTCACCCGGGCGACGTGATCCGCTGATCTGCGGGGGACGTCGTGCTTCGATGATCAGGCCCGGCACCCTCGGCGCCATCTCAGCCACCCGGCCCGTGCCACCCGAGCTTCGAGCGAAGGATGGCGCTCACCAGGTGCCGTAGCCGCCGCGGAGACGCTCGTCCATTGCGGCCAGCACCGCCTTGACGGTCGGGCTACCCCGAGACGACCATGCAGGCCAGGTCCTCGAGGGCCGACGCCACGTCGGCCGAAAGCTCCGCGACACCCAACTGCTGTCGCCACGACACGGTTTATGGGGCGCCCCGACAGCGATTCGAACGCGCGTCCGCCGGGTCGATGGCCACTACCGCGGCGACGTCCCCGGCCGGGGCAGGGCGCAGCTCAACTCAGTCTGTCGCACAAACCCGAAGTTGTCTCACATGGTGAGATTAGAGTGCTCTGTGGTCCAACGCACCCTAAGTTTATGCTGGTCATAGCGACATGGAGTAGTGATCCCGCCCTGGCCAATCGGTTGATCTCGCAATATGAGATGTCGAAGCATTTGTGCGACAGGCTGAACTATGCGTTCAGTATTGGTGGCCAGGGAGTACCATCTTCTGCCCGCCCAGAACTGGCCAATAAGCGTGCCCGGCATGGCGAACCGTTATCGCATAGAAAGCCGCCCGGAATCGGCGATCTGTTGCCGCGCGAGCGCTTGAGCGTTACCGAGGTGTTCACCGTCTGTAGCGGCCTCAGCTGATTTGGACATCGAGGACGACGGAAGCCTTAGGAAGCGATGGCGACGGCTGCCACGATGCCTAGCCTTGGGGCAGGGCTGGGACATGGCCTGGACGCCGGTGGCCTCGGGTCGCTCCGGGCGGCGTAGCCGGCCAGCGAGACAGTCCACAGGGCCAGGACCTGGCGTTCGGCGTGACTGATCACCGGCGCCGGCTGGCCGCCCAGGGTCGTCGGGCGGTGCGAGTTAATCGTGCCATACTCCAAGTTTCGGGAAGTCGACGCTGCTGCGCCTGATCGCGGGGAAGCTCGCGCCGGTCCGCGGCTCGGTGCGGGTCACCGGCCGCCTCGGCTACCTGCCGCAGGAACTGCCCCTGCGGCCGGCCCTGCGGGTCGACGAGGCGCTGGGGATCGAGCGGGCGCGCCGGGCCCGGCGCGCGATCGAGCGGGGCGACGCGTCGCCCGAGCATTTCGCCGCGGTCGGGGAGGACTGGGACGTCGACGACCGGGCCCGGGCCGTCCTCGGCCGGCTCGGCCTGGACCGCATCGGCCTGGACCGGCGGGTCGGCGAGGTGTCCGGCGGCGAGGCCGTGCTCGTCGGCCTGGCCGCCCGGTTGCTGGCGCGCCCGGACGTGCTGCTGCTGGACGAGCCGACCAACAACCTCGACCGGGCGGCCCGGCGTCACCTGTACGACGCCGTGGCCGGCTGGGGCGGCGTGCTGGTGGCCGTCAGCCACGACCGGGAGCTGCTCGCGCTGGTGGATCAGGTCGCGGACCTGCGCGACGGCGCGCTTCGGGTCTACGGCGGGAACCTGGCCGGCTACGAGCGGGCCGTGGCCGCCGAGCAGGAAGCGGCGCAGCGGCTGGTCCGCGCGGCCGAGTCGGACCTGCGGCGCCAGCGCCGCGATCTGGCCGACGCCCGGGTCAAGCTGGACCGCCGCCGCCGCTACGGGCAGAAGATGTGGGACACCAAGCGCGAGCCCAAGGCGGTCATGGCCGAGCGCAAGCGCCAGGCGCAGGTGTCCGCGGGCAAGCACGCCACGATGCACACCGAGAAGGTCCGGGAGGCCGCGGACCGCCTGGCCGGCGCGCGCGACCGGATCTGGGCGGACGACGAGATCCGGGTCGACCTGCCGGCCACCGCCGTGCCCGCCGGGCGCACCGTGCTCACCGCCCGCGCCGCGCGGCTGCGCGGCGGCGTGGTCGCCGACCTGGAGATCCGCGGCCCGGAGCGGATCGCGCTGCTCGGCGCCAACGGATCGGGCAAGACCACCTTCCTGCAATCCATAACGGGGGAGGTGCCGCCGCTGGCCGGGACGGTGCGGGCCGAGGTGCCGTGGCGTTACCTGCCGCAGCGGCTCGACCTGCTCGACGACTCGGCCACGGTGGCCGCCAATGTCGCCCGGTCCGCGCCCGGCGTGCCGGTCAACGCCATCCGGGCCCGGCTGGCGAGGTTCCTGTTCCGGGGCGAGCGAGCCGACCAGCTCGCGGGCACGCTGTCCGGCGGCGAACGGTTCCGGGCGACGCTGGCGGCGCTGCTGCTCGCCGAGCCCGCGCCGCAGTTGCTGCTGCTGGACGAGCCGACCAACAACCTGGACCTGACCAGCACCCGGCAGCTCGCCCAGGCGCTCGCCTCCTACCGGGGCGCGCTGGTCGTCGTGGGCCACGACCTGCCGTTCCTGCGCGGGGCCGGGATCACCCGGTGGCTGCGGCTGGACGGCCGGCTCACCGAGACCGCCCCGCCGTGACCGTCCGGGCCGCCCGGCCCGCGCGATCCGCCACCTGACGCAGGGGCATGATCCGAGCAGTTCCAGATGGTTCCCGGCCCACCAGAAACAGGGATAACCCGCCGCTTTGCCTTTCGGCGGTCAGCCTGGTGGTGAGCGGGCGGCGAACCGGGGCGCGGCGGAGCCCCGTCCCGCGCCTGGCCGGGCGGCCCTGCGTGACCTGACCCGGGAATAGCCCTCCGCTGGTGCTCCTGTGCCCCTGGTGACGCCTGGGGTGGGTTTCCTGTCCCGTGCGGGGGCGCCGCGAAGCGGCGCACGTGATCTAGGACCCAAAACCATGTATTTCATACATTTCAGTCCTAGATCATGAAACCGGGCGGGGCAACCATGATCAAACCGGCGTGTTGATCATCTGCGCGCGCTAGCGCCCCGGGCGGGACCCGGGCCCGGCTGCACCCGGTAACAGCCATGGGGACGGACCAAGACGCCATCTGGGGCACCGAGCTCCCCCCCGGCACCGCGCAAGAGGCCAGGTGGCGCCTACCCCCGGCCGGGCACGACGTACTCGATCCCAGCGTCGCCGTGCTCCAGGCCAGCGCGGACGAAGCGATCCAGCGGGCCGAGGCCGACGCCGCGGTAAGCGCCGCCGGGACCCGGATCGCAGAGACCGAGCGGCAGGCTCAGGAAGCGATCGGCCGGACCGGGCCGGCGCCGCGGCCGTCACCCGTGGCGGGTGATGCGCCGCGTCAGGGTCCACGGGACACTCGCGCCCATGGCGTACATGCGCGAGCCGCCGCCGAGGGTAACCGGTCGTCGGCTACGTGGTGGTGTGCGGCGATGACCAGCACCGTTGCCGCGCTGGACCGGGCGTCGCTGCGGAAGATGCTGATGCCGCTGGCGCTGGCGCAGTTCATCTGCAGTTTCGCCGGCTCGAACATGAACGTCATGATCAACGACATCAAGACCGACCTGCACACCACCATCCAGGCGGTGCAGGTCTGCATTACCTTGTTTCTCCTGGTCATGGCCGCCCTCATGATCCCGGGCGGGAAGCTGACCGACAAGTTCGGCCGCAAACGGTGCTTTATCACCGGGCTGACCATCTACGGGCTCGGCGCGCTGATCAGCGCCGTGGCGCCCGGCGTCGGCGTGCTCGCCGTTGGCTACTCCCTGTTCCTGGGAGTCGGTACCGCGCTGCTGATCCCGCCTGTCTACATCCTCGTCACGATCTTGTTCCGGGACCTGAAGTCCCGCGCGTGGGCCTTCGGGGTGGTCAGCGGCATGGGCGGAATCGGCGCCGCCACCGGGCCGCTGATCGGCGGCGCGATCGCCACGGCACTCAGCTGGCGCGCCGCGTTCGTCTTCCAGGCCATCATCGTCGCGCTCATCATGCTGGCCGCCCGCGGCCTGGCCGACCCGCTGCCGGCGGACCCGGACCGCCCTTTCGACGTCCTGGGGGCGATCTTGTCTGCGCTGGGCCTGGTGCTCCTGGTGGGCGGGATCATGGCGGCCGACAGCAACCTCGCGCTGATGGCTGTCTTGATGGCCGCCGGGGCGATCATCCTGGCCGGGTTCTTCGTCTGGATTCGCAACCGGCAACGGGCCGGCAAGGAGGTGCTGCTGTCGACCAGCCTGTTCCGCAACCGCACCTCGAACCTGGGCATGGTCACCCAGAACGTGCAGTGGGCGATGCTCTTGGGCAGCGCCTTCGCCGTGTCCGCCTACCTGCAGGTGGTCCGGAACTACAACTCGATCCAGACGGGCGTGATCTTCACCGCCGCGACCGTGGGCATCCTGGCGACCTCGCTGGCCCAGGGCGTCCTGGCCAAACGCTTCAAGCAGCGGACGCTCATCGTGGCCGGCTTCGTGGTAGCCATCGCCGGCATGATCGTGCTGATCGTCATGGCGAGAGGCAACCCCAGCCCCTGGTACTTCGCCCCGGGACTGTTCCTGATGGGCGCGGGCGTCGGCGTCATGCTCACCCCGTCGGTCAACATCGTGCAGTCCGCATTCCCGGAGAACCTGCAGGGCGAGATCTCCGGGCTGTCGCGCAGCATCTCCAACCTGGGGTCATCGCTTGGCACCGCGATCGCGGGCACCATCCTGGTCGCCGACCTCGGCGAGGGCCACCAGTCCTACGGGTACGCCATTGTTGCCCTCGCGTGCATGGGCCTGATCGGCCTTGTCGCGGCCATCTTCATTCCGCGCGCCGAAACCCCGGCGGGAGCGGAGGCCCCAAGCACGGCCGCCGGGGTCGCATAGCCCGGGCCCCGGAGGCACTCCGGTCAGACCCCCTGAGGGGCTTAGGCTCAGCGGTACAGGTCATCGAGGCCGATCAGCGTGACGTCCTGGCCGGCTCGCGCCGCGTCGCGCAGGCCCGCGTCGAAACCTGCTCCGCTGTAGCAGGCGAGCTTGGTGGCCCGCACGTCATATCCGCGTACCGAGAGCAGGTCACGCGCGCGGCGGAGCCGCTCCAGATGGCGCGGTGTCATGACCTTGTCCCATTTGGCCTCGCCCAGGGACAGAACCCGGCGGGGGCGTCCTGGATCGTCGGTGGCGAGCACGGTGACATCGACCTGAATCTGCGTGTGGCGAGCCGGGTCGGCGACCACGGCGGCCGCGACCTCGCCCGGCCAGTCTCCGAACACGCCAGGCCCCGCCGAGATCGCCCAGTCCCGGCAGATTGATTCGAAGTGCGGCCCGACCACCTGAGCGAGGAACGTGGCCTGAGAATTGCGCCAGGCCGCGGCTCGGTCTCCTCGCTCCAGCCGCGTCCATTCCCGTCGCATCACGGCCTCGTAGAAGACGATGAGCGGCTCGCAGACCCGGTACACCGACCTGCCCTTGCGGAACGGGTCGCCTTCGCGCGTGATCAGCTGGGAGTCTTCCAGGACAGTCAGCGGGTGCCCGATGTCCGGTGACCGGCGGCCGACGTAGTTGGCAATGCCGCCGCGAGTGGAGTTTCCGGCGGCTATCGCGCCCAGCACCGCGTGGTAGATAGCCGTGTCGCGGATCTCCGCGTCCTCGGCCAGCAGGTAGCGAGCCTCACGGAACAGGGGCACCCGCGGGTTCAGCACGGTTCGCAACACCCACGCGTCGAAGTCGGCGAGCGAGTCCGGAGCATCATCGGCCACGTATTCACGGCGGTACGCCGGGGTGCCGCCGATGATGGCATGGACCAGGATGGCCAGACGGGGATCGGCGATTCCCCAGAACCGCGCCGCCTCGCGGTAACCGAGCGGCCTGATCATCAACTCGAGGCTGGCCCGTCCCCGCAGCGGCGCGGTGCCGCTCAGCAGCCCCCCCATGACGGCCAGGGCCGAACCGCACAGCAGGAGCCGGGCATTGCCGTTCCGCCCGTAACCTCTCGGCCCCAGCGCACGCTGGATCAGGGAAGGCAGGGACGGGCTGGCCTTGCTCAGGTAAGGAAACTCGTCGATGACGATGACGCCGTCGGTTACCGAGGCGAACAACCGTTCCAAGGCTTCGTCCCAGTTCCGGAACGCGTACCGCCCGCCGCCGGTCCGCCCGCCCAGCGTCGCGCCGAAGTCGGCCAGTGCCTCGTGCTGCGTGGCGTCGGTCGCCGTGTAGAAGAAGCCGCCCACCGAGTCGGCCACGGCGTCCAGGAGGTAGGTCTTGCCCTGACGCCGCCGCCCGCTGACGATGCCGAGCCGGACGTCGGTGCTCGCCGCGGTGGCGAACTGGATCAGCGCATCCCACTCGCGGTCCCGGTCGAAGACATGATCCGGCTTAGGGTACCCATTCATAGTAGGAGTATATAGCTAAGCTCTGCAGACCTTAGTTATATACTTCTACTGTCTGCCAGCGGACCGGCCTGGCGGCCGACCAGGGCGGCGGTGATGTCGCGGCTCCCCAGGCACGTCGCAAGTTACTAGCGGCGGCGACAACGATACGTAGCGATTGACCCGCGGATAGACGCCTGTCCAGGTCCCCGCCCGGCTGACAACCGCGGTACCCGGCATGGCGTCTGTTTGTCAGTTCATGAGCCTGATGCAACGGAGGGGACCCGATGAGGAAGACCAGCCTGCTTGCCGCCAGCGTCGCCATCTGCGGCGCGACATTAGCCCTGGCCCCGGCGCTGACCGCGCAGGCCGCGCCTCAGGCGGTCAGGCCTAGGATCGCCATCGCCGAGATCTGGTATAACTCGCCCGGCCGAGACACCGGCTCCAACGCCAGCCTGAACCACGAGTGGGTCGAGCTGCACAACAACACCGGGGGGGCGATCAGCCTAGCCAGGTGGACGCTGCGCGATGCGGCGGGTCATGTTTACCAGTTCGGGCCGTTCACGCTGCGAGCGCATGCGTACGTCAGGATCCACACCGGGCACGGCGCCAACACCGCCGCCAATCTCTATTGGCGCCACTCCTGGTACATCTGGAATAACACCGGGGATACCGCGACGCTGAAGACCCCCAGGGGAGCGGCCGAGAGCCGATGCCGGTACTCAGACCCACGGGAGCTGCACTCTTACGTCCTGTGCTAGCGGGCAAGGCCCGGTACGACGACGCCAGGTCCACGCCCTCGGCCGCGAAGACCCAGCCCTGCGCGCGTGGCCGGTGGGCAGGTCAAGCTGTTCGTGGCCATATTGCCGGCCGAGTAGGGCCAGACCAGGGTGGCCGTATTGCCGGCCGAGTAGGGCCAGACCAGGAAAGTGCCGGCTGCTTCCTGCCGGGCTTGAGCCCTTCCGCTAGACCGGACATAGTTCAGAGATGACCGGCCCGGGCGGCTCTGGCGGTGAGCAGGCCAGCGGGCAGGCAGGCTCGACGAATGGGGTCGTCCTTGAAGGGCGGCGACGCGGTCGGGCCTGGCTGACCGCAGCATGGCGCCGGACGGCCCGAGGGCGGCGGCCGCTGACCGCGGTGCGGCGCCGGCCGCTGGTGGCCGCCGCGGTAGCCGTGCTGGTTCTGGCGGCGGGGTCGGCGGCGGTGCTGGCCGGCCGCGGGCCGACGCTCTCGGCCCGGGACCGGAATTGGCAGCAGGATGTCGCCTTCCTGGCCCGGGAGTTGCCGTTGGTGCATGCCGGCGGGCTGACCAACGTCAGCGGGGGAGCGTGGATGGCTGCCGCGGGCCGGCTTGAGCGGCAGGTGCCGCGGCTGACCGACGGTCAGGTGGTCGTGGGCATGGCGCGGATGGTCGCCATGCTGCGAGATGATGAGACCCGGCTTGTCCTTCCGCCGTCGGCGATTTACCCGTTCGCGGCCCGGTGGATAGGCAACGGCGTCTACCTCATCGGCGTCCCGGCGGCTGAGCGGTGGCTGCTGGGGGCGCGGCTGGTCGCCGTGGACGGCCATCCGATCCGGGAGGTCATCGCCGGGCTCGACACGGAGATCGACTACCAGGATCTGGCCGTGGCGCGCGGCTGGGAGGTCGGCTGGGATCTTCTGAGCCCGAGCCGCCCCGGCTATCTGAATGACGCGAGCCTGTTGCGCTGGCTGGGCGTTACCCGCTCGGCCGTATCGGCGGAGTTCACCGTGCTGACCGTGCCGGGCAGCTTGCGGACGATCAGGCTGACCGCGGCTGGCAATGCGGGAAGTCGCGCGCTGCAGCTTGCCTACGTCCCCTCGCCGCTGTACCGGCGCAATGCGGCCGAGCCTTACTGGCTGCGGGTTCTTGGCCCGCAGCGGGCCGTCTACCTGAAGTACAACCAGTGCCTGACCGGTGCCGGGTTTCAGCAGCTGGCCGCGCGTGCGCTCGCCGTGCTCCGGGCGCATCCGGCTTACCGGCTGGTCGTAGACCTGCGGGACAATCTCGGTGGTGACAGTCGGCCGTTCCTGGCGCTGGTCACCGGGATCTGGTCCGATCCGGCTCTCGACCGGCCTGGCAGGGTCTTCGGCCTGATCAACGATTTCACAGGCTCATCGGCGGGTTATGATTCCTACACGCTGCGCGAAGCCACCAACGCGTTGCTCATCGGCCAGCAGGTCGCCCAGGTCGATGAGTTCGGCAACGCCCGCATGCTGAGGCTGCCGTATTTCGGGGTGCTTGTTGACGTCACGACGGCGGTGATCAACCCGGCGCAGATCAGGTTCGGCATCCCGGACATCGCGGTGGCGCCGACGTTGCATGACTGGCTTGCCGGTGACGACCCGGTGCTGGCCGAGGCGCTGGCCTACGGCCGGGCCGGCGGGCCGTAGCCCGCCTGCCGAGGCTGGCGTAAGCCACTCACTACGCGGTCGGATGAGCCTTGTCCGTCCGGCCGGGAATCCGGCTGGAGCTGGCGGTCCGACTGCCGATCCGCCGCGACCCGCGCACTCCTCGTTCTCCCATTGTGAGACGCAGATCACAAACGACTTTGCCGCCCGCGGGGCGCAGCAGCCACGCGGCGTGCCGTTCCGGGTCCGGGCGTGATCTCATGGCGGGGTGGAGCGACCGTTGCTGAACCGGCGGATGACCGGCATGGGCTCGACGATCTTCGCGGAGATGTCCGCGCTCGCCGTCGCGACCGGGTCGGTCAACCTGGGCCAGGGCTTCCCCGACACCGACGGGCCGGCCGAGATCGCGCAGGCGGCGGCCGCCGCGATCCTGGACGGGCGGGGCAACCAGTACCCGCCCGGGCCCGGGATCCCGGAGCTGCGGCAGGCCGTGGCCGAGCACCAGCGGCGGTTCTACGGCCTCGGCTTCGACCCCGACCGCGAGGTGCTGGTGACCGCGGGGGCGACCGAGGCGATCGCGGCCGCGCTGCTGGCGCTGGTCGAGCCGGGGGACGAGGTGGTCGCGTTCGAGCCCTACTACGACTCCTACGCCGCGTGCGTGGCCCTGGCCGGGGGCGTCCGGGTTCCGGTCACCTTGCGGCCGCCCGCGTTCCGGCCCGACCTGGACGCGCTGCGGGCCGCGATCACCCCGCGGACCCGGCTGATCCTGCTGAACTCGCCGCACAACCCCACCGGGTCGGTCTTCACCCGTGACGAGCTGGCCGCGATCGCCGGCCTGGCGTGCGAGCGTGACCTCCTCGTGGTGGCCGACGAGGTCTACGAGCACATCGTGTACGCGGGGGAGCACGTGCCGATCGGCTCGCTGCCGGGCATGCGGGAACGCACGGTGTCGATCAGCTCGGCGGGCAAGACGTTCTCGTTCACCGGCTGGAAGATCGGCTGGGTGACGGCATCGCCCGGGCTGGTCGCCGCCGTCCGCGCGGTCAAGCAGTTCCTCACGTTCGTCAGCGGCGGGCCGTTCCAGTACGCGATCGCCGAGGCGCTGCGGATGCCCGGCGGCTACTTCCGCGGGATCGGCGCGGACCTGCGCGGCCGGCGCGACCTGCTGTGCGCCGGCCTGGCCGCGGCCGGCTTCGAGGTCTACCCGCCCGATGGCACCTACTTCGTCACCACCGACATCCGGCCGCTCGGCGGCACCGACGGCATCGAGTTCTGCCGCCACCTGCCGCACCAGGCCGGCGTGGTCGCGATCCCCAACGCGGTGTTCTACGACGACCCCGAGGCCGGCCGGACCCAGGTGCGGTTCGCGTTCTGCAAGCGCCCCGAGGTCCTGCAGGACGCGCTCGCCCGCCTCGCGAAATGGACCCAGACCCGCATGTGACGTTCGATCAGCACGCGGAACGGGATCCGGTTGACGCACCGAGGGCTAACTGCGCCCTGGTCAGGACTGGTGCACGATGGCGCAGTCGCCGCCTGCGACCTTGGCCTCATGCAGGGCGGCGTCGGCGGCGCGCAGCGCTTCGTGGCGGGTCTGGGCGCCCGCGTCGAAGAAGGCGGCGCCGATGCTGATGGTGGCGGGGATCGAGTTGGTGCCGGTGGTGTGTGTCTGCTCGCGCACGGCGGTGCAGAGCCCGTCGGCCAGGCTCTGGATCAGCGAGGGCGTCGCGGAGGGGAATACGGCGGCGAACTCGTCGCCTCCCATGCGGGCCAGCGTGTCATTGGGCCGAAGGCGCTGGGCCAGCACGTGCGCGATGCTCTGGATCAGTGCCTCCGCGGCGGCCGTACCGTGGCGCCGGATCACTTCCCTATATCGGTCCACGTCCATGGACAAGAGCGCGAGGCGCTCGGCGTTTGGCCGGGCGCGGTCGAGTTCGTTCTCGAAGCGCCGGCGATTCCACAGGCCGGTCAGGGCGTCGTGGTCGGCAGGGTCGAGCGCTGCGGCACCGGGCCATGGTGGCGCTGGCCCGCCCGCCCCGGGGCCTGTCGATCTGTTGGCGCCGGCCCGCGGCTCGAGCGCCGCGCCGAAGACGTCGACCCAGCTCACGAAGTGCCGGTCGTTGAGGAACAGCGCGCGAGCCCGTTCGCGCGCGGCCTGGCCGAGCCGGGCCGCCAGCGGCGGGTCACGCAGCAGCTCGACGATCGCATCGCCGAACGCCGCCACGTCGGCAGGGTCGTCGACCAGCAGCCCGCTGTGCCGGTGCTGGACCTGATCCAGATGGCCCCCCACCGCGCTGGCGACGACCGGACGGGCCTTCCACATCGCCTCGGTCACGCCCAGGCCGAACCCCTCCTGCAGGCTTTTCTTGACCACCACCGCGGCCTGGCGCTGGATCGCGTTCACCATCGCGGCGTTCTCCTCGGGCGGGGTGAGCGGGAGGCAGGCGAGATGAACCCGGGCCCGCGCGCGGGGCGGCAGCCGCCGCCAGCGTTCGCGGACGCCGGCGAGCACCGCTTCGGCTTCGGGGTCATCGGCGACCTGGCCCGCGTCGGGGCCCGCGAGCAGCAGGTGCGCGCCGGTCGCCGGTACCACCCGCTCTACGAAGCCATCCAGGATCCCCAGCGGGTCCTTGATCCCGTCCCATCGGGCCAGCGAGACCACCACCGGGTCCCGGCCCCAGTCCGGCGGGCCGTCGGAGTCCACCACCGTGGGACCAGCGGCGAGCGTCGCCACCGAACCGTCCGTGCGGGCGTAGCGCGGGGCGGCAGCCGGGACCCCGGCGGCCAGGCCCAGGTGCTGCACGGTCGCCCGGGCGGCGCCATAGGACATCGGCAGGTTCTTCGTCGACCCGGGGTCGATGCCCGGCGTCAAGATCGACGTCTCCGCCTCGCCCAGCCACTCCGGCAGCGAGGTACGGCGGCTGAAGACAAAGCGGCGGACGCCGGCCAGGCGCGGCCGCAGGCACCGCCACGCGTTCCGGGAGTACTCGTTGTCGTGGTCGATGCCGATGTGGCATCTCCAGATCACGGTCGCGCCAGCCCGCTCGAGCGGCACCGACATGGCCGCGGTCTGGGGGTCGTGCAGCACCACCACGTCTCCCGGAGACAGCAGGGACGCCAGCGCCCCGGCGTGGTAGAGGGCGGCCCGGTCCAGCGTCGTCAGCTCCTCGGTGCCCAGAACGCCGCCATCGCCTGGCTGGCCTTGCAGATGGTTATGAAAGCGCTTGGTCACCCGGAAAAACTCGGCAGAACCGCGCAGCACCACCCACCGGACGTCGATCCCTGCACCTTTCCAGTAAGGCAGCAGCGTACGAAGCAGCTGCGCAACTCCACCGCCCAAAGCGGTGGAGTTCACCATCCACACCGTCCGTCCGCCCAGCAGCTCACCGGCGCGCTGCCGGGCCACGCGCACGCGCTGCATCATCGGCATCAGCAGGTAGCGGCCGAGATCCTGGAAACGCCGGGTCTCAAGCGGAATCTCGGCCAGAGCCGCCCCCGGTCGGGCCGCGCCTCCACGAGGATGAGAAGCAGTGTCAGACATCAGGTTGCTCCTCAGCTCCCAGGTCTCCTCGGCAGATGCCGCTGGCTGAACCGCGTCATCGGTGTCGCCACCGGCGTCGCGCGGCGGGGTCATCACTGCGCTCTGTCATCGCGGCCAGCCGGATCTGCCCGGCGCTGAGCGGCCAGGGCCGCCCGGGCCGCCTTGGCACCGGCCGCCAGGCGTGCTTCGCGGCTCGCGATCTGCTCCAGCTCGGCCTGCTGCGCGGCGAGCTCTTCTTGCAGTACGGCGAGCTGAGCCTGCCCCTGCGCGACGTGCGCTTTCAGCTCTCGCTCACGGCGCATCAGCTGCTCCTCGCGCTCCAGCTGGTCGCTGCGCTCCCGGGCTTGCTGCATGACGCGGGCGGAACCGGTCATCACCCCGCCGGGGCCCACGTAGACGTCGGCAAGCTCCACCCCGTGGTCGGTAAGCACGAACTCCCGCACCTGGTTGGAATGGGCGGTGCCTCGCGACTTGAGCACGAACAGCAGCCGGTTACGCTCGCCGTTGGACTCGACATTGCGCAGCAGCAGCCAGGTATCCATCAGCGAGGACACGCCCGCCCCGCTCGCCTCGTCACCGTGGACCAGCGTGGTCGCCATAGCGGTGATCCCTCGGCTCTTCAGCAGGTGAATCTGGCGGGCCACCATCGAGACCATGTCGGCCTGGGTGGGCTGGTGAGTCAGGCTGGTGATCCCGTCGAGAACGGCGACGGTCGGCTTTTGCTCATCCATCAGCCGGGCCAGGATCGTCAGGTGCGTCTCCAGGCCGAATGTCGATGGCCGGGCGGCCCAGATCCGCAGCAGACCCGCCTCCACCCAGCGTCTCAGGTCCAGGCCGACCGAGCCCATGTTGCGGATCACCTCATCCGGCGACTCCTCGAACAGGACCAGCAGGGCCCGCTCGCCCCGCGCGCACGCTGCGTCGATCAAGTGTGCTCCCACCGTGGTCTTGCCGGTACCCGGCGCCCCGCTGACCAGGGCGGTTGACCCCCGGTACAGGCCGCCGGACAGCATGCGGTCCAGCCGGGGCACGCCGGTCGACAGTCGCTCGCTGGAAGCGCCGTAGTCGAGGCTGACCGCCGTCACTGGCAGTACCTCGAAGCCGCGGACCGAGATCAGGAACGGGTACTCGTTGGTCTCATGCGTCGACCCGCGGTACTTGATCACCTGCAGCCTCCGCGTGGCGACCCCCTCGTGGACGCGGTGGTCCAGAACGATCACGCAGTCCGACACGTACTCCTCGATCCCATGCCGGGTCAGCCCATCGTCAGCGCGCTCGCCGGTCACCATCGCAGTGACCTCCCGGCCCTCCAGCCAGCCGAACAACCTGCCCAGCTCAGCCCGGACGATCGCCTTTGCCTTGAACGCCCCGAACAGCACCTCGATGCTGTCGAGCACGACCCGCCTGGCCCCGATACGCTTGATCGCGTCGTCCAGCACCAGGGACAGCGGCCCGAAGTCGAACTCGCCGGTCTTGACAATCTCAGCCGCCTCCACCGGGAAGGCGATGATTATCAGCATCCCTTCCCGCTGCAACCCGTCAAGGTCAAAGCCCAGCGAGGCCACGTCGGCGGTGACCTTCTCGGCTGACTCCTCGAAAGTAACCAGCACACCAGGCTCGCCGTGCTCCCGGGCGCCCGCGACCAGGAACTGCAGGCCCAGCAGGGTCTTACCGGTGCCGGTGCCGCCCGTCACCAGGGTGGATCTGCCCTGGGGCAGCCCACCCCGGGTGATCTCATCCAGTCCCCGGATACCGGTCGAGGCCTTCGGCAGCAGCGGGGCAGCCGAAGCTTCAGACAACGAGGTCATGCGAATCCTCCCGTGCTCGGGGTGTTAGACGCTCCCCGGCGCCGGATCACATCATTCATCGTCCTCAAGGCCACGTTCAGGGCCATAGGTCTTCCGCTGCCCGGCTTGTGGAGCAAGACAGCGCTTTGCGGCCGCAGGAGCACCAGTGGGGCCTATTTCCGTGTCAGATCATGAAATCGGACCGCCGACCGCGGTTTCGCTGGCCACGGGGGCTCGAGGTGGTCGCCGTCGCCGAGTCGGACGTGATCGCGCTGCTGGTCGACCACAGGGCTAGCGGCCGACCTGCGTTCAGGGGCCGCGCCCCCGCGCGTGGGCGCGATGGAAACGCGCCAGGGTAACCTACTGGTGTGCCCCGGACGGGACCATCGTGCTCTTGACGGTGTTCCGCAAGACACGCCAGCACGACCATCGGCAGATCAACCGGGCGGTCCGGGCGCAACAGCTCTGCGAGCGTGACCACCGGCGGTCAGCGGATCAGGTCTACGAGAGGCAGGTGTGATGACCGGCTCCCACACCCGCTGGGTGCGCCCCGAGGTGCCGACCGCCGACGATCCGGAGCGGATCGCGATCCGCGAGGCTCTGGCCTTCGGCAAAGCCCTGTACGACGGGCGTATCGCCCTCGGGTTGACCATTGCCGAGCTCGCCCTGCGCGCCGGCATGACCACCGACGAGATCGAGTGCATCGAAGAGGGCGGCACCGAGCCCACCGTCGCCTTGCTCCGGCGTCTCGCCGCCGCCCTGGATGCTGACGTCCGCCTCACCGCCGGCCACGACCTCGGCTCGGTAGAGTTCGAAACCCACGCAGCCTGAAACCGGAGCCTACGTCGGCCCGGCGTCGCGCTTTCCGCCAGGCGCGCGGTCATTGCCCTGGATCGAGCTGGCGCACTGAGACCAGGACGAGCCCGAGGTTGCATACCTTGTTCAGCACCCCGTGCAGGGCGGCCTGGTCGGTCACCGGGCCGCAGATGACCGTCTGGCTGCCGTCGCTGCTGACCTCCAGGCCCTCGAACCAGGCGGTCCAGTGACCGTCCAGGACTCCCTGGACGCGGATCTCGTAACGCGAATTCGATGCCATGCCGTTCACGCTATGGAGGCGCGGTGGTCCCGGCGTCACCCGAAGGTGTGCGTAGGGTGGAATTTTTGGGACGCCGGAATGCGGGTGGAGGCGCTGAGGGTGCGGGTGTGTGATGGCTGAGCCGCCCGCGGTGCCTGGGGCCGTGCCGCCGGAGGCGGCGGGAGCGCAGGCGGGCGGGTCGTGGCGGGATGTGCTGCTGGCCACCAAGTTGCACGTGCCGGGGCCGCGGCCGGGTTTCGTGCCCCGGGCGCGCCTCGCCGAACAGCTCGATGCGGGACTGGGCCGGGGCCTGGTGCTGGTCTGTGCCCCGGCGGGTTACGGCAAGACGGCGCTGCTGGCCGACTGGGCCCGGTCTGGCCAGCGGCCGGCCTCGTGGCTGTCGCTGGACGCCGGGGACAACGACCCGGCCCGGTTCTGGCGGCACGCGGTGGCCGCGCTGGAGCGGGTCCGGCCAGAGGTCGGCGGGCGGGTGGGCGCGCTGCTCGGCCCCCCCGCGCCGGCCTCGGTCTGCCCGGCCCGGGCGTTACCGGGAAAGGGGAGCCCTCCCCACGAGGGGACCTTTCCCCAGCGGGCGGGCGGCATCGGGCACCGAGGTGCCCCGGATCAACTCCGTACGTCACGGCGGCCGAAACCCGTCCGGAATCCTGTTACTGTCCTTGCCGTGCCGACGCTGGCGTGGCCGGGTCTGGGCGCCGACCGGCAGCCGGCCGCACGGTAGGAGAGGCAAGTGACGACGATTCCCCCGCCGATGTTCAGCTTCCCGCTATCCGACGACACGGTCCTCGTCCTCCGGACTCCGTCGATTACCGAGGCCTACCATGACCTCCTCGCCGCCAACCACGAGCGGCTGGCCCGGTGGGAGCCGTGGGCCGTGAGTCCCCCGGTGCTGGACGAGACGCGTTCCTTCCTGCAAGCAAGCGCGCGGAACTGGCTCGAAGGCTCGGAACTGCCCGTCGTGATCGCGGTCCGCGACGCCGGCCAATGGCGCCTGGCCGGCGCGGTAAGCCTGCGGATAGACGGCTATTCGCGAAGCGGGGAGATCGGCTACTGGATCGACGGCGGCTACGAGGGCCGGGGCCTGGTCTCAAAGGCCGTAGCCGCCGTGCTCGATCAGGCGTTCGGCCCGCTCGGCATCGACCGCGTCATCCTGCAGACCGATGCCGGCAACGAGCGCAGCCGCGCCGTCGCCCGCCGCCTCGGCTTCACCGAAGAAGGCCTGCTGCGGCAAGCTGCCGCCTTCCCCGGCGAGCGCCGCGACCAAGCCGTATACGGGCTGCTGGCCGGCGAGTGGAGCCAGCGATCATCCTGAACGCGGGTCAGAAGATGATGGCGCCGCGCAGGATCCGGCCGGCTTCGATGTCGGCGTAGCCCTCGTTGACCTGGTCGAGCCGGTAGGTCTGGGTGATCAGCTCATCGAGCTTCAGGATGCCGTCGCGGTAGAGATTGAGCAGCCGGGGAATCTGGACCCGGGGGCTTCCCGATCCGTACAGGCAGCCCTTGATCTCCTTGTTCATCATGGCCAGGAAGAACAGGTTGACGTCGGCCTGGGCCTGGGCCATCGGCGCTACCGAGGTGATCACGCAGGTGCCGCCCTTGGCCGTCAGCGTGAGCGCGGGCTCGAGCAGTTCGCCGCGCATGACGCCGAAGGTGCAGATGACCGAATCGCACATCTCCCCCCACGTGAGCTGGCCGACGCCGGCGATGGCCTCGTCCAGCGAGGGGTAGACGTGGGTCGCGCCGAAGTGCAGGGCCTGCTCGCGTTTGAACTCCACCGGGTCGACGGCGATGATCCGCCGCGCCCCGGCCACCCGCGCGCCCTGGACCGCGTTGATGCCGACCCCGCCGATGCCCAGGACGGCCACGGTGTCACCGGGACGGACGCCCGCGCGGTTCACCGCCGAGCCGAACCCGGTGGCGACCCCGCAGGAGACCAGCGCGACCGCCGGCCAGGGGATGTCCGGGTCCACCTTGACGACCGAGGGCTCCGCCAGCAGCTGCCGTTCCGCGAACGCGCCGAGCTGCGCGTACCGCGCGACCGGCTCATCCCCGATCCGGTGCGCGATGCGGCCATCGGTGATCATCCCGGTGTCGAACAGCTTCATGCCCATGTCGCACAGGAACGCCTGGCCGGTGCGGCAACTCTGGCAGGAGCCGCACGAGGGGACGAACGCCAGCGCGACGTGGTCTCCGGGCGCCACCGACGTGACACCCTCGCCGACCTGAGTCACCTCGCCGGCGCCCTCGTGGCCGCAGATGACCGGGTAATGCGGCAGCGGCAGGTCACCGGTCCGCACGTGCTCGTCGGAATGACACAGCCCGCAGGCCCGCATCTCGACCAGGACCTCACCGGGCCCCGGCTCGTCGACTTCGACGGTGTCGATCTTGTAGTTCTCGCCGGGCCCGTAGAGCAGCGCTGCGCGCGTTTCGATCATCTTCGATGAACCCCAGACACGATAGATGCCTCGCCGAGCGGTGAACGGAACTAAAGTAGAACAGGTTTCAGTTCGATTCCGCAACCGCCGGGAGACGGCATGGGACGGCGGTGTGGGGCCGCGGTGGGGTTCACAAGATCGGCGAAGTGTATTCACTGACATGGAGTTTCTCCGGCCCTGACGGCCGGGCGCCGTTCACCATCGGCCCGGACTCCGACGGCGACGCGATCCTGACCTGGCTCGCCCTCGGCTACCACGACATCTATCCGTAGTTCACCCGCGGGTTGCGGGACGGCAGCCCGCGCGGAGGGCGGCAGACGTCCGCCCGGGCGACGGTCCGGAGTAAGTAGTTGTTCAGGATCACGCCGAGCACGGCGGCGCCGGCCACGCTGGCGCCCGCGATGTCGATAATCCGGACCCCGGCCACCAGGCCGACGGCCAAGATGCCCAGTCCCAGGAAGAACGTACCCGGTGCCGCTTTTTCCACTCCCTGGCTGGCCAGTTCGGCGAGGGCTCCTCCGACGAGGGGAGCCACGAGCAGGACGACCATGACCGCGATGACGATGAGCGCTATGACGATCTGGCGGCCCGACAGCCAGGCCGTGACGTGCCGGGGCTGGTGGCTGGGAAGGCCGAGCGTGCCGTTGAGATATCCGGCCAAGGGTCCGGCCTTCACCGGCAGCCGCCGGCAATGCCGGGCTGACCGCTCCCGGCATGCCGCCCCGCCGCCGGCGGCCTCATACGCGGCGGCAGTGTCCCTGACCTGGCGAACTGGTCATAACGCTGAAGGCTCACCGGGTCCCGGGCGACCGAATCCCCGGAACGGGCAAAGAGCGGTTAATGACCTCCGGCGGCCGGCCCCGCTTGAGGCTACGCGATCGCCTCGGCGAGCAGCGTGACCTGATCCAGGTCCGGCGAACCCGGGGCGAAGATCAACTCGTCGCAGCCGGCCTCGGCGAAGCCGGCGACGTAGCCCTTGACCATCTGCGGGCTGCCCGCCACGCCCGCCACGATCTGGTCGGCGACGTCCCCGAGCCAGGCGTAGTAGGACTTGATCGTCGAGACGGTCTGCTCCCGCGCTTCGGGGCCGAGCGCGAAGTAGGCCAGCGCCAGCTTGCGCGGCCGGCCGGGCCGCCCGGCGTCCCGCCAGGCCTGGTCGACCAGGGCGCCCGTCTGGGCGAACATCTCCGGCGTCCCGCCGCCCATGATCCAGCCGTCGACGAGGCCGGCCACGCGGCGGAAGCCAGCCTCGCTCATCGAGCCCACGATCAGCTCGGGGCCGCCCTCGCGCACCGGCGGCGGCCCGATGGGGCCGGCCAGGCCGCGCTCTTCGCCGCTCCAGATCCGCTTCAGCTCCGCGATCTGCTCGGCCAGCCGCCGCCCCCGGCCCGCGGTCGGCAGGCCGCTGGCCGTGAAGTCGTCGTCCCGGCCGCCGGTGCCGACGCCGAGCACCAGACGGCCGCCGGAGAGCCGGTCGAGCGAGGCAGCCTGCTTGGCGAGCAGCGCCACGTTCGCGTGCAGGGGCGCGAGCAGCACCGACGTCGTGAGCCGGATCCGGTCGGTGACGGCGGCCGCCGCGGCGAGCGCGATCAGGTCGTCGTAGTTCGGGTAGACCAGCCGGCCCACCGTGCCGAGGCTGCTGAAGCCCGCCTCCTCGGCCCGCACGGCCCAGTCCACGACTACCTTGCCCGGTACGTCCGGGATCTGAGTGGGAAGACCGATTCCGACATCCATGTCCGCTCCCTCTCCGTCGATGGCTAATCTCGTGGCCGGGCCAGTCAATCAGGCCCGGCTATCAGGCCGGCGAGGTGCCCTGCAGGCCGGGGCACGGTGGGCGAGGAGTGGCGCCGCGATGCTTGCACCGCAAGAGAGCAGGAGCCGTGAGTGCCGCCGGCTCGATGGGCTGTGGCGGTTCCGGTTCGATACCGGCGGCGAGGGCACCTCGCGGCGCTGGTGGGAGGGGCCGCTCCCGGGCAGCCGCGAGATGCCGGTCCCGGCCAGCTTTAACGACCTCGTCGTCGACGCGGCCGAGCGGGAGCACGTCGGCGACGTGTGGTACCAGCGCGACGTGTGGGTGCCCGCGTCCTGGGCGGGGCGGCGGATCGTTGTGCGGTGCGACGCCGCGACGCACCGGGGCACCGTGTGGGTCGGAAACGCCGAAGTGGCGGACCACATCGGCGGCTACACGCCGTTCGAGGCGGATATCACGGACCGGGCCCAGGGCGGGAATCGGCTGCGCGTGACCGTCCGGGTGAACAACGAGCTGACGATGGCGACGATTCCGCCTGGCGTCATTTCGGTCACGCCGGGCGGCCGCCGCAGGCAACGGTACTTCCATGACTTCTTCCACTATTCCGGGCTGCACCGGTCGGTGTGGCTGTACGCGACCCCGCGTGCGTATGTCGCCGACGCGGCGGTCACGACGTTCTTTGAACGGGAGACGGGTGCCGGTCGCGTGATCTACCACGTCGATGCGGTCGGCGCGGGAATGACCTCGGTGGCGCTCCGGGATGCGGACGGGGATCTGGTCGCGGGCGGCACGGGCTGCGACGGCGCCCTGGTGGTCGGCGGGGCCAGGCCCTGGGGCCCGGACGACCCGTACCTGTACCGGCTGGACATCAAGCACGGCGAGGATGAGTACTCGCTGCCGGTCGGCATCCGGACCGTCGAGGTGCAGCGCTCTCGGCTGCTGCTCAACGGGGAGGCGGTCCGGCTGCGCGGCTTCGGGATGCATGAGGACTTCGTGCTGCACGGCAAGGGTCACGACGACGCGCGGATGGTCCGCGACTTTGCGCTGCTGAAGTGGGTCGGGGCCAACTCGTTCCGAACCTCTCATTACCCGTACGCCGAGGAGGTTCTCGACTACGCCGACCGCCAGGGGCTGCTGGTCATCGACGAGGCTCCCGCGGTGGGCCTGCACCTGAGCCTGGGGCACATGGGCGACCCCGGGACGCGGACGTTCGGCCCGGATGCGATCAGCGAACCGGCCGCGGCGGCGCACCTGGCGGCCATCCGGGAGCTCATGGGCCGGGACCGCAATCACCCGAGCGTGATCGCGTGGTCGATCGCGAACGAGCCCGACACCGCCGAGCCAGCCTCGCGCGGCTACTTCTCGCCGCTGGTCACCGCGGCGCGTGACATCGATTCGACCCGCCCGGTCTGCCTGGCCAACGTCGCGACCGCGCCACCGGACCTCGACGTGGTCACGGACCTGTTCGACCTGGTGCTGGTCAATCGCTACTACGGCTGGTACGCGGACACCGGTGACCTGGAGGGGGCCGAGCGAGATCTCGAAGACGAGCTCCGGGCGTGGGCTCGGCGGGGCAAGCCCATCCTGGTGAGCGAGTTCGGCGCGGACGCCATGGCCGGGCTGCATGCTCTGCCGCCCACCGTCTGGTCCGAGGATTACCAGGCGGCCCTGATCTCGATGTCGCTGCGCGTGTTCAGCCGCATCCCCGAGGTGATCGGTGAACACGTGTGGAACTTCGCCGACTTCGCCACGGCGCAGGCGGTGCACCGGCCGGGCGGGAACCACAAGGGCGTCTTCACCCGCGACCGCCAGCCCAAGGCCGCGGCCTGGCTGCTGCGCGGGCTCTGGACGCACGACGGCCGGGCCGGGCCCGAAGACCGGGACGGCGGCCCGCGACACCCGGAGGGCGGAAACAGGCCCGGGTGACCGGCGCGGTCAGTCCCCGGCCGCCGGGAGCCCGCGCGCGGCGATGAGCCGCTGATACCAGCGGGCGCTGGCCTTCGGGATGCGGGCCTGCGTGCCGAAGTCCACGAACACCAGGCCGAACCTGCGGCTGTAACCGTCGGCCCACTCCAGGTTGTCCAGCAGTGACCAGACGAAATAGCCGCGCACGTCGACGCCGTCGCGGATCGCGGCGAGCGTTTCCGCGAAGTGGTCGTTCAGGTAGGACACCCGCTCGAGATCATCCACGCCGCCTTCGGGATCGACGTAGTCGTGGTAGGCGGCGCCGTTCTCGGTGATGTACAGCGGGAGGGCGGTGCGGTCGCGGACGCGGCGCAGGATGCGGCCGAGGCCGGCCGGGCGGGCGTCCAGGCCGCCCGCGGTCAGCCGGCCCTGCGCGGGCAGGACGCGGGCTTCGTGGTAGGGCTCGAGCGGGTCGTCAGCCACCGTCTTGGTCTCGTAGTAGTTGACGCCGAAGAAGTCCGTGGGTGCCGCCATCATCTGCATGTCGCCGTCGCGGACGAAGTCGATCGGCACCTGGCGCCCATACCAGGCGAGCATGTCCGCCGGGTACTCCCCGGAGCAGACCGGGTCGAGGAACCAGCGATTCTCGTACCCGTCGAGCCTGCGGGCGGCGGCCCGGTCGGCCTCGGACCCGGACGCCGGGCTGATGTCGGAGAGAAGATGCGTGATGCCCACGCGGGCGCCGGGCGCGCTGCGCCGGACGATGTCGACCGCCTGCCCGTGGGCGAGCAGCAGGTGGTGCGCGGAGGCCAGCGCCGAGGCGAGATCGGTGACACCCGGCGCGTGGCGGCCTTCGAGATGACCCACCATGGCCGAGCAGAACGGCTCGTTGACGGTCACCCACAGCGGAACGGCGTCACCGAGACGGTCCAGCACGGCCCCGGCGTAGTCGCAGAAGTACGAGACGGTATCGCGGTTGACCCAGCCGCCGGCGTCTTGCAGCGGCTGCGGCAGGTCCCAGTGATAGAGCGTCGCCACCGGCTCGATGCCCCGGGCGTGCAGCCCGTCGACCAGGCGCTGGTAGAAGTCGAGGCCCTTCTGGTTGACCGGCCCGGTGCCGTCGGGAACGACCCGCGACCACGCGACCGAGAACCGGTAGGCGGTCAGGCCCAGCTCGGCCAGGAGATCGAGATCGGTATCGACCCGGTGATAGTGGTCGCACGCGATCGCGCCCGTATCACCGTGGGTCACGGCGCCGGGGACCCGCGAGAACGTGTCCCAGATCGAGGGCCCGCGGCCGTCCTCGTCGACCGCGCCCTCGATCTGGTAGGCGGAGGTCGCCGCGCCGAAGTGGAAGCCCGGTGGGAAGCGCCTGGACAATGACCGCTGCTCCTTCGCTGAGCACATTCGGCTGACCCTGCAGACCCTGCTGACCCTGCTGACCCTGCTGGCCCCGCAGACCTGCTGGCCCCGCGACGCTGGCCCCGCAGACCTGCTGGCCCCGCAGACCCGCTGACCCCGCTGACCCCGCAGGCCCGCTGACCCGCTGGCCCCGCAGACCCGCTGACCCCGCCAGGCCGGACTTAGTTCGGTACTTAGGCTAAGGCTTGAGTAAAGATTGTCAAGGGCGGGCGCGCCGGGACCGGGCCAGCCGATGGGTCCTGGCCTGCGCCGGGACCGGGATCAGCCTGCCGGCGAGGGAGACCGGATCCGGCGGCGGCCGCCCAGGTGTTCCGGCACCACCGCGCCGGCGGTAAGCAGGCGGGCGATCGGCAGCGTGGCGGCGCCGAGCGCGACCGCGTCCTTGCCCAGGTCGGCCTTGACGATCTCGACCCGGCTGAACGGCAGGCGCAGCGCCTGGCGCTCCGCGGCCTGGCGGACGCCCGGCAGCAGCGCGTCGCTGAGCGCCTGGCCCAGCCAGCCGCCGACCGCGATCCGCTCCGGGTTGAACAGGTTGACCAGGTCCGCGAGCCCGGCGCCGAGGTAGGTCACGGTCTCGTCGAGCACCTGGGCGGCGGCCCGGTCACGGCCGGCGGCGTCGATGATCGCGGCGATCCGCGCCTCGATCTCGCCCGGGCTGGTCGCCACGCGCCGGCCCTTGAGCTCCTCGTACCTGGCCGCGATCGCTCCCGCGCCCACGTACGCCTCGAGGCAGCCTTCCGCCCCGCAGCGGCAGGTCCGGCCGCCCACGGCCACCTTGGTGTGACCCCATTCCCCGGCGCTGCTCGTCGCCCCCCGGTAGACCTCGCCGTTGCTGATGATGCACGTCCCCACGCCGATCCCCAGCAGCACGATGATCGCGTTGTCGGTGCCCCGGGCGGCGCCGAACCACTTCTCCGCCTGGCCCAGGGTCTTCGCCCCGTTATCGACGAGGATGGGCAGCCCGGTCCGGCCGCGCAGCATCGTTTCCAGCGGGACGGCGTGCCAGCCGACGCTCTGGCCGTCCACGACGCCGTCCTCGCGGTGCTCGACCAGGCCGGGGACGGCCACTCCGACGCCCAGGACCGCCCGCCGGTCCACGCCCGTCTCCGCGATCACTGACTCGATGCCCTCGGTGATGTGGTCGACCGCGTCCTGCGGATCCAGCACGGCCATGTCGGTCACCGAGGTGTGCCGGGCCCGCATCTGCAGGCGGAAGTCGAACAGTTCGACCAGGAACGCGGTCTCCCCGACGTCGACGCCGATGACGTAGCCGTACCCGGGGTTGACCTGAAGCAGCCCGCGGGGCCGGCCTCCGTTGGAGTCCTCCAGGCCCACCTCGACGACGACGCCCTCCGCCTCCAGGGCGGCGACCAGGTTACTCACCGTCGCCGTGCTCAGGCCGGACAGGTCCCCGACCTCCTGCCGCGTGAGCGGACCGTTGAGGAAGACCTGCCACAGCGCGCGGGACCGGTTGCTCTTGCGAAGATCCCGCACCGTGGTTGTTCTGGCCCGAGGCATGGACCTGCCTGACTGCCGCAGTGACCGCGAAGGCGCGGCTTCGCACGCACCCTACTTCACGGCCTGGAAAAAGTCATACGGAGCGTAGTCGCCGCGGCCAGCGTCGCACGGCGGGCGATCGGCAGGGGTAAGGGCTCGTCGCGGAATAACCCGCCCGCTTTGCCTCCCGGCGGTCAGCCTCGTGGTGAGCGCGCTGCGAACCGGGGCGCGGCGGGGCCCGCCCGGCGCCCTGGCCGGGCGGTGTCCATGATCCATGCCCTGAATTCCGGCATTTCCGGCGTTTTGAGTCCTGCCGGTCAGGTAAAGCCGGTTCCGTAGCCGTGAAGCCGCGATGAATGTGAGTCTGCTGTACACGGGTGTACACCAAAGCCGCATTCACGCGGCCGGGGTGGCGGGGCGGGGGGCGGGGATGCCGGGCGGCGGGCCTGCGGTCGGGACGAAAACTACGAAACAGGGGCAAATGGGTTTGACGTTGGCTGGCCGTCCGGCCCGGCGGCGGCCCCGGCCAGCCGCGTCGTCCGCGGACCGGCCCGGCGCCAGCCTCTGGCCAGCCGCGTTGTCCACTGACCGGCCCGCCGGCGGCCCCGGCCAGCCGCGTTGTCCGCTGACCGGCCCGGCGCCAGCCTCTGGCCAGCCGCGTTGTCCACTGACCGGCCCGGCGGCAGCCCCCGGCCAGCCGCGTTGTCCGCTGACCGGCGCCTCGGTCAGGGAACCGGGCCCCGGATCCGCAGATGATCAAATCGGCATGCTGATCCTCTGCGCCCTTAACGGAGGCGGGCGGCCGGCTAGGTAACGAAACGGAAACGGAGGCCGTCGCGACGTTGACAGCCGCCCGGACCGGGCCGACCATAATTTACGTCTTATAGGAAGATGTGAAAGATCGCCGGGCTTCTCCCGCATTTCCGCTGTCCACCGCTCGGGGAAGGACACCATATGAGACCCACGAAGCTCACGGCCCTGACGTTCGCCGCCGTAGTCGCGGCGGCCCCGCTCGCCGCCTGCAGCAGCAGCGGTTCCTCCGGCGGCTCGTCCGCCCACCCGACCCTGACCTACTGGGCCAGCAATCAGGGCACCAGCCTGCAGGACGACCGGCAGGTGCTGAGCCCGCAGATCGCCAAGTTCACCCAGGAGACCGGCATCAAGGTCAACTTCCAGGTGATCCCGTGGACCACCCTGCTCACCCAGATCACCGCCGCGACGGTATCGGGGAAGGGCCCGGACGTCCTCAACATCGGCAATACCTGGTCCGCATCGCTCCAGGCGACCGGCGCGTTCGTTCCGTTCACCTCGTCGGTCATGAACCAGATCGGCGGCTCCAGCCGCTTCCTGGCCGGCAGCCTCTCGGCCACCGGCGCAGCCTGGCAAGCCACCGACGGCCGTCCCGTTGTACAGCACGGCCTACGGCCTGTACTACAACAAGGCTCAGTTCGCCGCGGCCGGCATCAGCGGGCCGCCCACCACGTGGGGGCAGCTGGTCGCCGACGCCAAGAAGCTCACCACGGGCGGGCACTGGGGCCTGACGCTCGAGGCAGGCCAGATCCCGGAGAACGTGCACCTGGCGTTCGAGCTGAGCGAGCAGCAAGGGGGATCGTTCTTCAACTGGCCGGCCAGCCCACCTTCGACACCCCGCAGAACGTGGCGGCGATCATGCAGATGATCGACTTCATGCAGGCCGACAAGATCGCCAGCCCGGGCGACGCGCAGTACTCCAAGGGCACCGAGGCGCTCACCGACTACGCCACCGGTAAGGCCGCGATGGTCTTCTGGCAGACAGCCTCCGGGTCGCTGGCCAAGCTGGGCATGAACGCCGCCGACGTCGGCGTTGCCCCGCTGCCGCTGCCGTCGCCGATGCCGGCCGGCGGTAAGACGGTCACCAGCATGGTGGCGGGCATCAACCTCGCGATCTTCAAGAACACCAAGAACCTGTCCGCGGCGGAGCAGTTCGTGAAGTTCATGACCAGCACGCCGGAGCAGGAGACCCTGAACCAGACCTACGGGTCACTGCCTACGGTGTCGGCCGCCTACAGCGACCCGGCGTTCCACACCCCGGCCGTCACCACGTTCCGGTCCATCCTCAGCAGTACCGCGGCGCCCATGCCCGCGGTGCCGCAGGAGGCTAACTTCGAGACCACCGTCGGGACCGCGATCATCCACCTGTACGCCGACGCGGCCACGGGCAAGACGGTGACCAGTACCATGATCGCTCAGGCGCTCAGCCAGGCGCAGCAGCAACTTGGAGGCTGACACTCGGTGGTTGAGACCATCCGAGCCGAACAAGCCGTAGCGGATTCAGCGCCGCCGCCGCCGCGTACGCGGCGGCGGCGGCGCGCGTTGCTTCCGTACCTGCTCCTGCTCCCGGCGGTGATCCTGGAACTGCTGATCCACATCGTCCCGATGCTGGCCGGCGTGGGGATCAGCTTCCTCGGGCTCACCGAGTTCTACCTGAGCAACTGGCGCGCCGCGCCCTTCGCCGGCACCAGCAACTACGCGGTCGCGCTGAACCTGAACCAGGCGACCGGCCAGGCGCTGCTGCACTCGTTCACCGTGACGCTGCTCTACACGATCCTGGTCCTCGCCATCTCGTGGACCTTCGGGATGGCCGCCGCCGTTCTCACCCAGCGAGCCTTCCGGGGCCGGGGGCTGGTGCGCACGGTGTTCCTGATCCCGTTCGCGCTGCCGGTCTTCGCATCGGTCATCACCTGGAACTTCATGCTGCAGCAGGACACCGGCGCGGTGAACCAGATCCTCATGGCACTGCACCTGGTGCGCAGCCCGCCGTTCTGGCTGATCGGGCCGAACAGTTTCTGGTCGCTGGTGACGGTGGCGGTGTGGCGCACCTGGCCGTTCGCCTTCCTCATCCTGACCGCGGGCCTGCAGAGCGTCCCGACCGACCTGTACGAAGCCGCGGCGCTCGACGGCGCGGGAGTCCTGGGCCAGGTCAGGCACGTGACGCTGCCCCTGCTGCGGCCGGTCAACCGGGTGCTGCTGCTGGTGCTGTTCCTGTGGACGTTCAACGACTTCACCACGCCGTTCACGCTGTTCGGCTCCGCCCCGCCCACGCAGGCCGACATCATCTCGATCCACATCTACGAAAACTCGTTCGTCAGCTGGAACTTCGGCACCGGGTCGGCGATGTCGGTGGTGCTGCTGCTGTTCCTGCTGCTGGTCACCGGGGCGTACCTGGCCGTCGGGCGGAGAGGAGAGCGGCATGCGTGAGCCCGCCTGGTTCCGCTGGGCCCGGGTGATCGGGCTGACCCTGCTGGGGTTGTTCGCGCTCGGCCCCGTTTACGTGATGCTCACCT
This sequence comes from uncultured Actinomycetota bacterium, assembly GCA_963842355.1. Taxonomy (GTDB): domain Bacteria; phylum Actinomycetota; class Actinomycetes; order Streptosporangiales; family Streptosporangiaceae; genus JASHPR01. The sequence continues at coordinate 1,028,905 of CAWJGC010000004.1, forward strand.
CGGCCCTCAAGCCGCTTCCCGACGTCGAGGGCGCGTTCCGCTGGATCCCCAGCCGCCTCACCGTGTCGCCGTTCGTGGACATGTGGTCGACGATCCCGCTCGGGCGGTACCTGGTGAACAGCGTCATCGTGTCCACGACGGCGTCGGTGGCCTCCGTGCTCGTCGCCCTGCTCGCCGCGTACGCGATCAGCCGCTACCGGTTCCGCGGCCGGCAGGCGTTCGCGATCACCGTGCTGTCGACCCAGATGTTCCCCGGGATCCTGTTCCTGCTGCCGCTCTTCGTGATCTTCGTGAACCTCGGCCAGGTGACCGGCATCAACCTGTACGGCAGCCGCACCGGGCTGATCATCACCTACATGACGTTCACGCTGCCGTTCGCGATCTGGATGCTGGCGGCCTACCTCGACACGATCCCGCGTGACCTCGACGACGCGGCCAAGGTCGACGGCAGCGGACCGATGGGGGCCTTCATCCGGGTGGTGATCCCGGCGGCCGTGCCGGGCATCGTCGCCGTCCTGATCTACGCGTTCATGACCTCGTGGAGCGAGATGCTCTTCGCCTCGGTCCTCACCAACGACTCGACCCGGACGCTCGCGGTCGGACTGCAGGGCTACGCCACCCAGAACCAGGTCTACTGGAACCAGATCATGGCGGCGTCGCTGACCGTGAGCGTCCCCATCGTCGTCGGCTTCCTGCTGCTGCAGCGGTTCCTGGTGGCCGGCATGACGGCCGGGTCGGTGAAGTGACTACCGGGCCCGGCGGCTGCCCCGGTGCGCGGCCTCCGAGGACCCGTTGAGCTGCGGCGGGACCGCCGGGATCGACAGCTCGGACGTGTAGGTGCCGCCGTAGCCGTACCGGTAGCCGTAACCGCCGCCCTGGCGCGTGGCCTCGTTGAGGACGATCCCGGTCACCCGGGCGTTCACCTGGGCCAGCTTCTCGGCGGCCCGCTGCAGGTCACCCCGCTTGGTCTGGCCGACGGCCACGACCAGCAGCGTCGCGTCCGCGTCCTTGGACAGGACCACGGCGTCGGTGACCGGCAGCACCGGCGGGCTGTCGATCAGCACCAGGTCGAAGTGCCGGCGCAGGGCCGCGAAGATCTCCCGGACCCGCATCCCGTCCAGCAGCTCGGAGGGATTGGGCGGCGGCTGCCCGCTGGCCAGCAGCCACAGGTTCTGCTCGCCCGGCACGGACTGGATGAGCTCCTCCACCGGCTGCTCGCCGAGGACCGCCGTGGTCAGCCCCAGGCGCTCGTCCACCCCGAAGAACTTCCCGAGCCTGGGCTTGCGCAGGTCGCAGGAGACCAGCACGACGCGCTCCCCGGCCTGGGCGAACATCGCGCCGAGGTTGGCCAGGGTCGAGGTCTTGCCCTCGGCCGCGGCCGGGCTGGTGACCAGGATCGTGCGCACGTCGCGTTCCTGCCGGGCGAACTGCAGCGACGTGCGCAGCGACCGGTAGGCCTCGGCGGCCGGCGACATGGGCCGGGCCAGCGACACCACCAGCGGCTTGTCCCGCTTCTTCCACGAGTTGATCATCGGGACGGCGGCGAGCACCGTGGCCCCGCCGAACTCCTCGGCCGTCTCCTTGGAGGTCACCGCGTCGTCGAGGCTCTCGCGCAGGAACGCCGCCGCGAGGCCCAGGACCAGCCCGGCCGCGAAGCCGAGCAGGCCGTCTTCGGTCGGCTTGGGCGAGCTCGGCGAGACCGGGGCCTGGGCCGGCGTCACCAGCACCAGGCCGCCGGTGTCCCCGGTGCCGTTGACCTGCATCTGGGTGAGCTGCTCGCGGAGTACCGCCTGCTGGTTGACCAGCGCGGTCACCTGCGCGCCGTTACCGGGTGACGCGCGTAGCTGCCTGATCTGGGCGTTGATCGACCGGATCTGGCCCCGTAGCTGTGTCTCGGCGCCGGCCAGGCTGCTGATGGCCACGGTCCGCTGGTAGCCGACGAACGCCGTGGCGTAGGCGTTGGCGATCCGCGCGGCCTGCGCCGGCGCGGCGGAGACGGCGGTGATCGCGATCACGTTCGTCTGCGCGACCTCGGCGGCCGACACGCCGGGCGCGCTGCCGAGCTTCTGCCGGACCGCGCTCGTGACCGGGGCGCTGGTGACCAGTTGCTGCATGGTCTGCACCTCGGTCGGCGTGACCGGCTGCTGGGTGGTGCCCAGCGCGCTGGTCTGGCTCGACGGCTGTACCAGGACCTGGGCGGTGGCCGCGTACTGCTTGGGCTCGGTGAACGAGATCGCCAGGCTGACCAGTAAGCCGGCCAGGCCGAGCGCGATCACCCACCACTTCCGCCTGCGGACGAGCTGGGCGTAGGAACGAAGCGTCGGGTCTGAGCCGAACTCGGCGGTCATGCGTCCCCCTCCGGGGCCTAGTGCGCTGTGAGTCACAACGTTGAGTGTAGTTACGGCTACGCTGGGTAGGTGGCGGTTTCCCGGTCAGAAGTCCTGGTGCTCTGCACCGCGAACGTGTGCCGGTCGCCGATGGCGAAAGCCCTGCTCACCGACCGCCTGGCGGCGCTGGGGTCGGCGGCGGCGGTGCGTTCGGGCGGCATGCTCGACGACGGCCAGCCGCCGCGTCCCGAGGTGATCGCGGCCATGGCCGGCTACGGCCTCGACGTCGCCGCCCACCGCAGCCGCCGGGTGACCGCAGAGGATCTCGAGCGGGCCGACCTGACCCTCGCCATGGCGCGGGAGCATCTGCGTCACGCCGTCGTCGTGGCGCCGGACGTGTGGCCGCGCGCGTTCACGCTCAAAGAGCTGGTCCGCCGCGGCGAGGCGATCGGGGCCCGGCCGCCCGGGATGAGCCTCGCCGACTGGCTGGCCCGCGCCCACCACGGGAGGCAGCGGACCGCCCTGCTCGGGGACTCTCCCGCCGACGACGTGGCCGACCCCGTCGGGGGGCCGCAGCGCGGGTACACCGAGACGGCCGCGACCCTCAGCGGGCTGGTCGGCCGGCTGGCCGAGCTCGGCTGGGGGCACGCCGCGCCGGCCGGATGAGGGCGGGCTCACCTTTTTCACAGGCCGGAACGGCCGCGGCCCGCCACCCTGGTCCGGCCCCCTCACTCGGGGGCCCCGGCGAGGACGGCGTCGTCGCTGACCTGACCGGGCACCGGGCCCGGGCCGCCGGGGTGGGCCCCGACGGACGGCTGGGCGCCGACGGCCGGCTGGGCGCCCGACGGCCGGCTGGGCGCCGACGGCCGGCTGGGCGCCGACGGCCGGGCCGGCCCCGACACGGGCGCACTCGGCCAGGACGGCGCGCAGGGCCGGGGGGCGGCCGGCGGGGTCGAGGCCGGCGACCGCGTCCGGCGACAGCGGGGACACCGGCACGTGCCGGATGAGCGGGTGATACGGGCGTTCGCCGCATTCTCCCTGGCCGAGCAGGTCCTCGGTCAGCTTCTCGCCGGGCCGCAGGCCCGTGTAGACGATGTCCACCTGCCGGGGCACGGCCGCGACCAGCCTGCGGGCCATGTCCACGATCCGGACCTGCTCGCCCATGTCAAGGACGAGCACCTCGCCGCCGCGGCCGATGACCGCCGCCTGCAGGACAAGCTGCACCGCCTCGTCCGCGGTCATGAAGTAGCGGCTCACCTCCGGATGCGTCACGGTCACCGGACCGCCCGCCGCGACCTGCGCGCTCAGCGCGGTCAGCACCGAACCGCGGCTGCCGAGCACGTTGCCGAACCGGACGCTCAGGTAGGTCCCGGCGGCGTGGTGGGCCATGTGCGCGGTGAGCCGCTCGGCCACGCGCTTGGAGTACCCCAGCACGCTCACCGGGTCGGCGGCCTTGTCCGTGGAGATGTTCACGAACGACTGGACGTCACATGCCGCGGCGGCCTCCAGGACCGTGCCGGTGCCCCACACGTTGGTCTTCAGCGCCTCGCCGGGGTAGCGCTCGAGCAGCGGCAGGTGCTTCAGCGCGGCGGCGTGGAACACGATCTCCGGCCGGAACTGCTCGAAGACCTGCCGGATGCGGCGCGGGTCGCGGATGTCGGCCAGGACCGACCCGTCGGCGTCGAGCAGCGCGCGCCCGTGCAGGGCCAGTTGCACCGCGTGCAGCGCCGACTCGTCCCGGTCCAGCATGATCAGTTCGGCGGGCTCGAACCGGTGCAGCTGGCGGCAGAGTTCGGACCCGATGGACCCGCCGGCCCCGGTGACCAGGATCCGCTTTCCGGCGAAGTACCCGGCGACCGAGGCCACGTCGGTCTGCACCGGCCTGCGGCCGAGCAGGTCGCTGATCCGGGGGTCGCGCACCCCCTCGATGCGCGCGACGCCGCTGAGCAACTCCGTGATCGACGGGATCACCTTGGGCACCAGCCCGCACCGCTCGGCCTGCGCGGTCAGGTCGCGTATCGCGGTGCCGCTCGCCCGGGCGATGGCGATGACCAGCACGGTCGCGCCGGTTCTCGCCGCCGCCTGCTCCATCGCGGTGCGGTCGCCGAGGACCGGCACGCCGAATATCCGCAGCCTCCGCTTGGCCGGGTCGTCGTCAAGGAACGCCACCGGCCGGTACTCGGAGTCCGGGTGCGTCACCAGGCTGTGCGCTAACTGGGTGCCGGCCGCGCCGGCCCCGAACACGATGATCTTCACCGCCGTCGCGGCCGACGCCGGGGTCCGGATGCGCTGCCGCACCGCGAACAGGATGTAACGAGCGCCCAGCATGGCGAGCACGGCGAACACCGCCGCGCCCGCCACGGTGGCCAGCGGTGCCTGCTGGCCGGGGACCAGGAACATGGTCAGCGCGGCGAGCGAGACGCACGTGCCGAAGGCCGCCGCGCAGACGCCGACGACCTCGTGCAGGCTGCCGCGCTGCTGCCGGCTCCGGTACAGCCCGGCGAGCAGGCCGGATGCGGGGGACAGGACGCAGGCCGCCCCGGCCACGCGCACGGCGAAGTACGGCACCACGGCGGCCGCCGGGACGTCGCCGGTGACCCAGGCGGCCGCCAGCAGGCCGCAGGCCCACGTGACGATGTCGTAGCCGAGTTCCGCGGCCGTCCGGCTCATCCGCCGCCGGATACGAGCGATATCAGCCCGCCGCGGCGGCGTACCGCCACACAGCGCACCGTTACTCACGAATTCCCCCATTAAATTTGGCGACCTAAAACGCGATGACGCGGCGCACTATCTCGCATGCGGGCGCCGCGTCCGCTACATTACTCTGCGTGGTCTTGAGCTTGCGCTAAGTATCTGCAAAGAAAACGGCCTGACAAGATTGGATACAGGGTCATGTCAGGGAGCCTTTGAGGGGGAAACAGGTAATGTCCGACACGTCTATACAGGATTTCTACACCCAGCAGGCGGCAGAGGCTCGCGGGCCTGAGCCGGACCGCCCGCCCGGACGGAAGGGGAAGCGGCGGAGGCTGAAGCGGATCGCGATCGCGGCCGGCCTCAGCCTGGTGGTCGCGGTCGGTGCGGTCGCCGGCGTCGGCTACGTGTACGCCAACAGCCTGCTGAGCCGCGTCCACCGGATCCACGGCATCGTCGCGCTGACCGCCGCCCACCAGCCCTGGGAGGCGCAGGGAAGCATGAACGTGCTCCTCACCGACTCCCAGGTGGTCCCGCACCAGGACACGGAGACCGGCCTGATCGAGCTGATGCACCTGAACGCCAACGGGCGGGGCGGAGCGGTCGTCTCGTTCCCGGCCAACATCGAGGTGCGGGTGCCGGGCCACGGGCGGGTCGAACTCGGCGACACCCTGCGACTGGGCGGGCCGTCCCTGATGATCGAAACCATCGAGCGGCTCACCAACGTCCGCATCGACCATTATTCGGTGATTGACTTCGGCGGCCTGGCTCAGGTCGTGAGCGCGATAGGCGGCGTGAACGTGACCGTGCCTTACGCCTTCGACAGCTTCGGGTTCCATTTCAACAAGGGAGTGGACCGCATCACCGACGTCAATGCGCTGGCCTATGTACGCCAGGTCGCGATCAGCGAGGTCGGCCGGATGGAGCTGCAGGAGAACCTTTTCCGGGCCATTCTGCGCAAGATCGCCAACAACCACCTGTTCTTGCGCATGAGCGTGGTCGACACGATCGTCAACGCGGTCAGCGTGGACAGCAACCTCAGCAACTCCCAGCTCGTGAGCCTGGCCCGGCGGCTGGCCTCCTTGCAGGCCGGTTCCGGGGTGTCCATCGACGTGCCCACCAACGGCACGCCGGAACGGGGCGGGACCAAGCCGGTGTTCCTGAGGACCCGGGCCAGCCGCGAGCTGTGGCAGGCGATCAACAACGACACGGTCGCGCTGTTCGCGCTGCGTCACCCGGGCGCGGTGACCCCGAACGCGCCCATCTAGTCCCAGCGGGCATCACCGCCGCGGGGGCGGCCCGGACCGGGCCGCCCCCGCGGCGTCCGGTTAGCCGTACCTCGGTAAGGCCGTCGCGGGGCGGGCCGGCAGTGGAGCAGGTGGCGCGTGAGGTCAGCGGCCCAGGTAGGCCAGAACGGCCAGCACCCGCCGGTTGTCGTCGTCGGAGGGCTGCAGGCCGAGCCTGAGGAAGATCGACGCCGTGTGCTTGGCCACGGCCCGCTCGGTGATCACCAGCCGCTGGGCGATCGCCGCGTTGGAGCGCCCCTCGGCCATCAGCCCGAGCACCTCGCGCTCGCGCGGGCTGAGCGCGGCCACCGCGTCGTCGCCGGAGTTGCGGGCCAGCAGGCGGGAGATCACCTCGGGGTCCATCGCGGTGCCGCCCGCGGCGACCCGGCGCACCGCGTCGACGAACTGGGCGCTGTCGAAGACCCGGTCCTTGAGCAGGTAGCCGACGCCGCCGGTGCCGCCGGCCAGCAGCTCGCGGGCGTAGAGCTGCTCAACGTACTGGGACAGCACCAGCACCGGCAGCCCGGCCTGCTGCCGCCGGGCCGCGAGCGCGGCCCGCAGCCCCTCGTCGGTGAAGGTCGGCGGCAGCCGGACGTCCACGATGGCCACGTCGGGCCGCTCCCCGGTCACCGCGCGCAGCAGATCCTCCCCGTTGTCCACGGCGGCGGCGATCTCGAGGCCGTGCGCCTCGAGCATCCGGGTCAGGCCGTCTCTCAGCAGGAAGAGGTCTTCGGCGATGACAACGCGCATCCGATCTCCATGGTGACCGCGGTGGGCCCGCCGGGCGGGCTGGTGATGGCGAGCACGCCGTCGAACGCGGCCAGCCGCCGCTCGATGCCGCGCAGCCCGCTGCCGCGGCCAGGATCGGCCCCGCCCGCCCCGTCGTCGGTCACCCCGATCCGCAGCATCCCGTCCAGGTGCCGGATGTCGACCCAGGCCTGGGTCGCGGCGGCGTGCTTGGTCACGTTGGCCAGCAGCTCGCTGACCGCGAAGTAGGCGGCCGACTCGACCGGGGCCGGCAGGCGGCCGGGCAGGTCGCTGGCCAGGTGCACGCGCAGCGGGCTGTCCAGGGCCAGCGCGGCGACCGCGTCGGCCAGGCCGCGGTCGGCCAGCACCGGCGGGTGGATCCCGCGGACCAGGTTCCGCAGGTCGGCCAGGGCCTGGGCGGATGAGTCACGAGCCGAGGCCAGCAGCGCGCGCGCCGCCGCGGGGTTGTCGTCCATCAGCTCGTCGGCGGCGCTGAGGGTCATGCCCATCGCCACCAGCCGCGCCTGCGCGCCGTCGTGCAGGTCGCGCTCGATCCGGCGGATCTCGGCCGCGCCGCTGTCGATGGCCTCCGACCGGGTCCGGGCCAGGTGCCGCGCCCGCAGTTCCAGCTCCGCCTGCCCGGTCGGGGCCAGCATCAGCCGGGCGAACCGGCCGTAGGCCCGCAGCAGCCACGGGCCCGCCGCCAGCCCGAGCACCAGGGCCCCGACCTCGAGCGGGACGGACAGTCCGGCGCCGCGGGTACCGCTGAGCTCGGCGCCGAAGCCGATCACGCCGTACCCGGTCAGCACGGCAGGCGCCGCCGCCAGCACCAGGGCCACCCACGACCCCGCCGACAGCCACAGCAGGTCACGCCAGGCCGCCGGATCGTTCAGCAGCCGCTCGAACCGCTCCTCGGCGCTGGCCTGCGCGTCGGCCCCGCCGGGCGGCGTCAGGTACGGATCGGCGATCGGCACGCCGCACCAGTCGCTGATCAGGCGCCGGTGCAGGCTGGCCAGGCGGCGCACGGCCGGCGGCGTGCCGGGGATCAGCAGCGTCGCCAGCGTCAGGCCGGCGATCGCCAGCGCGGCCAAGAGCACGCAGGCGAGCAGCAGAAACCCGGGCCCGGGCCCGGCCCCGCTCCTGCCGATCAGCAGTTTCCCGGGCCCGGCCCCCCGGGCGGAGACCACGAGCACGAGCAAGATCACCCCGGACGGCGTCAGCGCGCACAGCGCCAGCCCGTGCCAGGCGGCGCTGAGGCCCGCGCCGATACCGAACCCGAGCCTGCGCGGCCGGGCCGGGCCGTTCGTTCCGCCGTCCATGGCCCTCCTTCGCCGCGGCCTATGCAGGTCCAGTCTGCCGGGCGCGCGGGCCGGCCCGCAGTGACGCTGAACCCCGAACCGCGGGTGTACCTAGGTCTACCGAATACGCTGCTCGACCGGATGTCCAGCCAGGTGTCGAGCGGGGCGGCCATACTGGCCAGCGTCTGGTTGATCCCCGTCGGCCGGGAGGCGCCGTGTCCGCCACGTTCATCACGTCCTTCGCCGCCCGGGGACCCGGCCCGCGGGTAGCGGTGAAGGACCTGATCGACATGGCGGGGATGGTGACCACCGCGGGCTCGCGGGTGCTCGCCGAGGCCGCGGTTCCGGCGGCGGCCGACGCCGCGTGCCTGGCGGGCCTGCGGGCCGCGGGCGGCCAGATCGTGGGCCGGACGAACCTGCACGAGCTGGCGCTGGGGGTCACCGGGATCAACCCGTGGTTCGGCACGCCGGCGAACCCGCTGGATGCCTCGCTGGCGCCGGGCGGATCCTCCAGCGGATCAGCGGTCGCGGTGGCCGCGGGGGAGGCGGGCGTGGCCTACGGGACCGACACCGGCGGGTCCATCCGCATCCCCGCGGCGTGCTGCGGAGTCTGCGGGCTGAAGACGACGTGGGGCCGCATCCCGGTCGCGGGAGTGCGGCCGCTGGCGCCGAGCCTGGACACCGTGGGGCCGATGGCGGCCGACGTCGCGGGCCTGATCGCCGGCATGCAGCTCCTGGAGCCCGGATTCGCCGTGGCCGCGGCGCCCGGTGCGCTCCGGGTGGGCCGGCTCCGGGTCCCCGCCGCACCCGAGGTCGACGACGCCGTCACCGCGGCGCTGCGCGCGACCTCCTGGGAGGTCAGCGATCTCGATCCCGGCGAATGGCTCGCGGCCACGAGATGGGCGCCGCCCTTGCTCGTGGCCGAGGCCTACCGGGCCAACCGGGACATATTCTACCGCGACGCCGGCCGGCTCTCCGCCGACGTGGCCCGCCGCCTGGACGCCGGCCGCCAGGTCACGCCGGCCGCGCTGACCGCGGCCGCCGAGGCCCGGACGCGCTGGCGCACCCAGCTTGCGGTCCTGTTCACCCGGTTCGACCTGCTGGCCACGCCGACGTTGTCGATCCTGCCGCCGAAGCTGGACGTCGCGGACGAATTGCTCGAGGGGCGCTGCACGCTGCCGGTCAACCTGGCCGGCGTGCCCGCGCTGGCGATTCCCGTCCCCGCGCGGGGGGCGCTGCCGGCCAGCCTTCAGCTGGTGTCCGAGTGGGGCAGCGAGGAGCGCCTGCTCGCCGCCGGGGCCGCGGCCGAGGCCGCCGCCGCCGGGTAGGAGCGCGGTCATGGCCCGGCCAGCGTAAACAGTTGGTAAAAGACGACCGCCGAACCCGCTGGCCCGGCCCGGACAACCCGGCCGGATATGTACGCTCCAGCCATGGCGTTCAGGAGCGGGGGCGCCGCGGGAGTCCCGCGGCACGCGGCCGGCGGGCCGGGGGATGCCCGCTCCGCACCGTCGATGTCCCGGGGAGTACTCAGGGTCCCGGAGATCACGGTCTACTTCTGGGTGATCAAGGGCCTGTCGACCGCCATGGGCGAGGCGACATCCGATTACCTCGTCCACCGGATCCATCCCGTTCCCGCCGTGGGCCTGGGGTTCATCGGATTCCTGGTCGCGCTGGCGCTGCAGTTCTCGATGCGCCGCTACCTGGCCTGGACCTACTGGTTCGCCGTCGTGATGGTCGGCGTGTTCGGCACCATGTGCGCGGACGTGCTCCACGTCGGTTTCGGCGTCCCCTACATCGCGTCGTCGGTGCTGTACGCGGTGCTGCTCGCCGCCGTGTTCGTGACCTGGCAGCGGACCGAGAAGACCCTCTCGATCCACAGCATCGACACCGCGCGCCGGGAGGCGTTCTACTGGGCGGCCGTGGTGGCGACGTTCGCGATGGGCACCGCGGTGGGAGACCTCACCGCGGTCACCTTGCACCTGGGGTACGGCAAGTCCATGCTGCTGTTCGCCGCGGTGATCGTCATCCCCGCGATCGGCTACCGGTGGCTGGGCTGGAACCCGATCTTCAGCTTCTGGTCCGCTTACGTCATCACCCGCCCGCTCGGCGCGTCGTTCGCCGACTGGGTCGGCAAGCCCGCGGCCGTGAGCGGCCTGGGGTGGGGCGACGGGCGGGTGGCCCTGGTCCTCACGCTCGCGATCTTCTGCCTGGTGGCCTACCTCGCGATCACCCGCAAGGACGTCCAGCGCGCCGAGCGTGGCCAGCGCGCCGAGCGTGGCCAGCGCGCCGAGCGTGGCCTGCGTGCCCAGCGCCCCCGGTAGCGGCCTCGCCGTGGCGGTCAGCGGCCGATCATGAGATCTGCTCGCGGACCTGGCGCTTGATCCGGGCCAGCATCGCGGCCATGCCCCGCAGCCGCAGCGGGCTGACCAGGTCGGTCAGCCCGAGCCGGCTGGAGAACTCGCCCGGCGTGGCCAGGATCTCGTCCGCGTCGAGACCGTCGAGGCCGGCGTGCAGGATGCCGGCGAAGCCGCGGGTGGTCGGCGCCTCCGGCGGCGCGTCGAAGAACAGGTGAACGGTGCCGTCGTCGGCCACCTCGGCCGCCAGGAACAGCGGCGACTGGCACTCCGGCACCGGTTCGAGCCGGTCGCGATGCTCGGCGTACCGGTCGGGAAGCGGGGGAAGCTCGCGGGAGAACTCCAGCAGCAGTTCCAGCCGGTCCCGGTCCGGCACGGCGCCGAAATCCTCGGCGATCTCCTGGAGCCGGGGATGGAGCGTCCCGCTCATCATGGGTTCTCGCCCCGGGCGATGGGCACCCGGACCGAGTTCCCCCACTCGGTCCAGGACCCGTCGTAGTTGCGCACGTGCGGATAGCCCAGCAGGTGGTGCAGCACGAACCAGGTGTGGCTGGACCGCTCGCCGATCCGGCAGTAGACCACGACGTCGTCCTCCGGGCGCAGCCCGGCCTCGCCGGCGTAGATGTCCTCGAGTTCCTTGCGGGGGCGGAACGTCGCGTCTTCGGCCGCGGCGCGGGCCCACGGGACGTTCCTGGCCCCGGGAATGTGGCCGCCGCGGACCGCGCCCTCCTGCGGGTAGTCGGGCATGTGCAGCAGTTCGCCGGAGTACTCGCCGGGGGAGCGCACGTCGATCAGCGGCCGGCCGAGGTGGGCCACCACCTGGTCACGGAACGCCCGGACCAGCGCGTCGTCCCGCTCCACGACCGGGTAGCCGGTGCGGGGCCGCTCGCGGCACGCCGGTGCTGAGCGGGCGGCCCTCGGCGATCCACTTCGCCCGCCCGCCGTCGAGCAGGCGCAGGTCCGGGTGCCCGAACAGGGTGCACACCCACAGGGCGTACGCCGCCCACCAGTTGTTCTTGTCGCCGTAGAGCACCAGCGTGGTGTCCCGCGCGATGCCCTTGTCCGACATCAGCCGCGCGAAGCCGCCGCCGTCGACGTAGTCGCGGGTGAGCGGGTCGTTGAGCTCGGTGTGCCAGTCCAGCTTCACCGCGCCGGGGATGTGGCCGGTTTCGTAGAGCAGTACGTCCTCGTCGGACTCCGCGACCACCAGACCGGGGTCGTCGAGGTGCTCGGCCAGCCACCCGGTCGAGACGAGCATCTCCGGGTGGGCGTAGTCCGCGAACTTCGGCGCGGAGTCCTGGGGCAATGCCATGGTGACCCTCACCTCTGCTTGCTATTGCTTGCTATCAGCCCGCGGTCACGGATCGGGCCGCGGCATCCGGAACCCATCTTTCCCCAGCGTAACGCGCGGGCTGGGCGCGGGCTTCCCGCGCGCCGGCGGCTCAGCCCGGCCGCGGCCCGTGCTCCTCGTGCCCCCCCGGCGGCTGCCGTTCCAGAGCGGCCAGCCGGAGTTCGAGCTGGTCGATCCGGTGCCGGAGGATCTCCAGCTGTGCCTCGCCAGCCAGCCGCCGCTGCGCGCTGCGGCGAAGTCGCGGTGAGGCCTCGGCGCGAGCAGCGACGAGCGCGAGGGGCACCAGCCGCTGCGGCCCGTGCGGCCCGTCGACGAGCCGGGACGGGATCTGCCCGGTCCGGTACCAGCTGCGCAGGGCGGCGCGGGAGACCCCGGTGCCGGCGGCCGCCCGCTCGAGCGTCGCCCAGTCCGAGCCTTCGAGCTGGGCGGTCAGCTCGAAGCTCGAGTTCCCATTCGTCGAGCCGGTCCTCCCAGTCCACGCCGCACCTCCTGGTCGGTGGCGGCTTGCCCGCAGCCATTTCCCGCTGGCTTCCGTTCACCCTATTAATAGCATGGTATTGACTAGGTACGACAGCTAAGGCACCGTGGTCGCATGTTTGAGCGATTCACCAACCGCGCCCGGCACGCCGTCGTGCTCGCCCAGGAAGAGGCCCGGCGGCTACAGCACAACTACATCGGCACCGAGCACATCCTGCTCGGGCTGCTCGGCGAGCCCGGCGGGGTCGCCTTCCGCGCCCTCGAGGGCTTCGAGATGTCGCTGGACGGCGCCCGGGAAGAGGTCAAGGCCATCGTCGGTACCGGCAGCAGGACGGTGAGCGGGCATATCCCGTTTACTCCCCGGGCGAAGAAGACGCTCGAGCTCGCGCTCCGCGAGGCCCGCCAGCTGCACCACGACTACATCGGCACCGAGCACATCCTGCTCGGCGTGATCAGGGAAGGCGAAGGCGTCGGCGTCGAGGTCGTGAAGCAACACGCCGACTTGCTGCAGGTCCGGATGGCCGTGCTCGACCTGCTGCCCGCGGTCAAGGCGGAGGCCACCCGGGGCCGCCGCTGGCTGCGGCGCTGGCCCGGGGCCGGACCCGGCGAGCCCGAGGAGACCGGCGAGCCGGTCGAGAAGACCGAACTGCGCGCCACGCCGGCCGCCGACGCCAGCCTCAACGAGGCCGCCCGCCTGGCGGGCTCGCATCCGGTCGGCTCGCACCACCTGCTGCTCGCCGCCCTGGCCGATCCCGACACCGCCGCGGCCCGGGCCCTCGCGGCCCTCGGCGTCGACCTCGACCAGGCCAGGGACGCGCTGCGCCGCGCAGACGTCACCGGTACCAGCGACGAGCAGCCCGAAGAGGCCGGCGCCAGATGGTGATCCGGGTGACCGACGAGCGGCTCACGATCGAGGCGGCCGACCCGGTGATCATCAAGGCCGGCCGCGCCGCGCTCGCTGCGCTAGGCGACCAGGCCGACCCGCCCGGCACCATCCGCGGTGACCTGCCCGCCTGCGCCAGCCTCGGCACCGTCTGGCAGGCGATCGAGGACAGCCTCGGTGTCATCCAGCGGCGCGCGGCGTTGCCCGCCGAGTCCCCGGGACCGGTCCGGCCGAAGCCAGCCGAGCCCGGCACCGACGTCGCCTAGGCCTGGGACGCCCGGCCCAGCGGGCAGCTCAGCGGCGGGCGGCGCCCTCAGCCCGCGGCCGCCCGGTAGGGGCGGAAGAACGCGCGCAGCTCCTCCGCGTAGAGCTCCGGCTCCTCGAACGGCGCGAAGTGCCCGCCGCGCGCGGGCTCGGTCACGCGCACGACGTTCGCGGTGCGCTCGAGCCACGCCCGCGGCGGGCGGACGATGTCGCCGGGGAAGAGCGAGAAGCCGGACGGCACCTCGACCCGGCGGGCGTGCTGCGCGGGCGGGATCGCGGCGTTCGCGCGGTACATGCGCATCGACGAGCCGATCGTCCCCGTCAGCCAGTAGAGCGTGACGTTCGTGAGGATCTCGTCCTTGGTGAAGCGCCGCTCGATGTCGCCGTCGCAGTCGCTCCACGCCCGGAGCTTCTCCACGATCCACGCGGCGAGCCCGGCTGGCGAGTCGGTGAGCCCGAAGGCGGCGGTCTGGGGCTTGGTGCGGTGCATGGCGGCGTAGGCGCCCTCGGCCGCGCCCCAGGCCGCGGCGCCCTCGAGCCAGGCGCGCTCCTCGGGCGCGAGGTCCGCCGGGTCGCCGGTGAAGACGGGCAGGCCCGCGTCGGTGCGGTGGACGGCCACGACCCGGCCGGGGTGGTCGAGCCCGAGGTAGCGGCTCACGTGGCTGCCGAGGTCTCCGCCTGCCGCGCCGAACCGCGCGTAGCCGAGGACGCCCATGAGCTCGGCCCACAGGCCGGCCACAGCGATGGCGTCGAGGGGCGGGCCGGGCGGGTGGTCGGAGTACCCGTAGCCCGGCATGTCGGGCACGACCACGTCGAACGCGTCGGCGGGGTCGGCGCCGTGCGCGCCGGGGTCGGTCAGCAGCGGGATGACCTTCGCGTAGCGCCAGAACGAGTCCGGCCAGCCGTGGCTGAGGACCAGCGGCAGGACGGGCCCGGCCGGCGCGGCGGCGCGGACGTGCGCGAAGTGGATCCCGAGGCCGCCGAGCGGGACGCGGAAGCGGGGGAGCCGGGCGAGCGCCGCCTCCTGCGCCGGCCAGTCGAACCCGTCCGCCCAGTAGGCGACGAGCTCGCGAAGGTAGCCGAGGTCGGTCCCGAGCGACCACCCGGCGTCTTCGGGCGCATCCGGCCAGCGCGTCGCGCGCAGCCGCGCGCGGAGGTCCTCGAGCGCCGCGGGGGCGGCCTGCGGGGTGAACGGCCCGGGGCGGGGCGGGGCGTCCGGCATGGGACCCACCCTACGGGCCCGGAGTTCACGGCGCTCAGGACGGCGCTGCGGGTACGACCGGCCCGGCGCGATGATCCGCGTCGACGTCCAGAAACCAGGTTGCCGGATCATGAGACAGAAGTTGAAGGATCGGGTAACGGGTAGACCCTAGGACGCACCTGGTGGCCGGCGGCTGACGGACGGGGGGACGGACGCGTGTTCCCGCTCATCGCCGTGGTGACGGCCGTCGCCGCCGCTCTGGTGTTCGGGATCGCGGCGGTCGCCGAGCAGCGCAGCACCAAGCGCGTGGCGCGCCGGCGGGCGTTGTCGCCCAGGCTGCTGGTCGACCTGGCCCGGCAGCCGCTGTGGCTGGTGGGCATCTGCGGGGATCTGAGCGGCTTCATCCTGCAGGTCGTCGCGCTGAAGTTCGGGCCGCTCGCGCTCGTGGAGCCGATCCTGGTGTGCGACCTGATCTTCGCCTCCGTGATCGCCTCGTACCTGCGGCGGCAATGGGATCCGGTCATGCTCACCGGGGTCGTCGCGTGTGCCGCCGGCGTCGCCGGGTTCCTCGTGATCTCCCGGCCGACCGAAGGCCGTTCGACCGTCAGCCTGCCCGACGTGCTGCCGCTGGCCGTCGGGCTGGCGGCGGCCATGGCCGGCTGCCTGGTCCTGTCCCGGCTGAACCGGCAGGTGCGGCCGCTCGCGCTGGCGCTGGCCTGCGGCATCGCCTACGGCGTCGCGGCGTTCCTGGTCAAGCTCATCACGTCACAGTTCAGCGGCATCCCCCAGATGCTGGCCGCCTGGCCGATCTACGCCGTCGCCGTGATCGGCCCGCTGGGCTTCCTGCTCAACCAGAACGCGTTCCAGCAGGGCACTCTGATCGCGCCGGTCCTGGCCGTGATCACCGCGATGGACCCGCTGGTCTCTATCGGCCTCGCCCACCTCTGGCTGCACGAGAGCCTCACCAGCAGCGCCGCGGGGGCAGTGGCCGCGGGAGCCGCCTTGCTGCTCATGGTCGGGGGCATCGTCGTGCTGGCGCACCGCACCCCCGTCGCCGCGCAGCCTCCGGCCGGCCAGCCGGCGGGATGACCGGGGGCAGCCGGGCGATCGGGTCAGGGCTGAGGCGGCGGCGAGCGCTGGCGTGGTGCCAAGACGGGGTCGCATGGCGGACCCGGGGTGTCACGGAGGGAACCTCAACGCTGGGCTGCTGCCCACCAGGTGGCCGGCTCGCACCCTCGGTGGCCGGCTCTTCGCTCAAGACATCGCCCGGGTCCGCCCACCACGCTACGCCCGACCGCCCGGAGAGTCACTGGCTAGCCGCCGTCGGTTCGCTCAAGAGTTCAGGAAAGCCAGGACGGCCAGCACCCGGCGGTTGTCGTCCGTCGAAGGCGCGAGATCCAGCTTGGCGAAAATGCTGGTGCTGTGCTTGCCGACCGCCTTCTCCGAGATGAACAGCCGCTGCGCGATCGCGATGTTGGAGCGGCCCTCGGCCATCAGTTCGAGCACCTCGCGCTCCCGCGCCGTCAGCCGGGAGATCGGCTCGTCGCGGGCGCGGCGGCCCAGCAGCTTGGAGACCACCTCGGGGTCCATGACCGTGCCGCCGCCGGCCACGGTACGGATCGCGTCGATGAACTGGTCGTCGTTGAACACCCGGTCCTTGAGCAGGTACCCGACCCCGCCTTCCTGGTCGGCCAGGAGTTCCCGGGCGTAAAGCTGCTCCACGTACTGGGACAGGACGAGCACCGGCAGGCCGGGAACCTGGCGCCGGGCCTCGAGCGCGGCGCGCAGGCCGTCGTCGGTGAACGACGGCGGCAGCCGCACGTCCACGATCGCCACGTCGGGCTGGTGCTTGATCAGTGCCCGCAGCAGGGCGGGGGCGTCGTCGACCGCGGCGGCGATCTCGAAGTCGTGCGCCTCGAGCAGCCGGACCAGCCCGTCCCTCAGGAGGAAGAGGTCCTCGGCGAGGACAGCGCGCACGGTACCTCCATGACGATCATGGTCGGCCCGCCGGGCGGGCTGCTCACGGCCAGGATGCCGTCGAATGTACCCAGCCGCCGCTCGATCCCGGCCAGGCCGCTGCCCCGGGCCGGGTCCGCGCCGCCGTCGCCGTTGTCGGTGACCTCGATCCGCAGCATGCCGGGCACGGCCGGGCGCAGGCGCGCGCCGAAGGCGGGCCGGGCCGCCGTGTGCCGGATCCGGATGTGCACCAGCCGGGCGGCGGAGTGCTTGACCGCGTTGGCGAGCGCCTCGGCGACCGCGAAGTAGCACGCGGACTCGACCGGCGCGTCGAGCCGGCCCGGCAGGTCGATGTCGGTCTCCGTGCGCAGCGGCGCGTCCAGGGCCAGCGCCCGGACCGCGTCGGCCAGGCCGCGGTCGGCCAGCACCGGCGGGTAGATCCCGCGGACCAGGTCGCGCAGCTCGGTCAGGGCCCGGGACGAGGTCTCCCGGGCCTCGGCGACCAGCGCGATCGCGGCCTGCGGGCTGGTCGGGATCAGGCGTTCCACCGCCCGCAGGTTCATGCCGAGCGCGACCAGGCGGGCCTGCGCCCCGTCGTGCAGGTCCCGCTCGACCCGCCGCAGTTCGGCGGCGGCGCTGTCCACCGCGTCGGCCCGGGTCTGGGTGAGCTGCTCCACCCGGCCCGCCAGCTCAGCGTCGGGTTCGGGCCGCAGCAGCACCCGCAGGTGCGGGCCGATCGTCCGGGGCACCAGGAACAGGCCGGAGGCGAGCAGCAGCAGCCCCTCGATCCCGGCCAGGTTGGCCGCGACCCCGCTGTCCACGATCACGGGGCCGAGCCGCACCGGCCCGTAGGCCGGGGTCAGCGCGGTGTAGGCCGGCCAGCGCACGGCGACCGCGATCCCGTAGGCCCCGAGGGCCACGAGTCCGGCGGTCGCCAGGTCCGCCGCCGTGGCCGGGACGCGGAGCACCAGGTAGAGCGTGGCCGCGACCAGGACGGCGTTCCCCAGGAGGTTCCACCAGCCCGGGCTGAACCAGTAGCTCGGGCCGAGCAGTTCCATGGCCAGCGCGGCCACCGGGAGCAGCAGCCAGCGCCAGCGCACCGGCCACGCGAGCAGCGCCTCACCCAGCCAGGACGGCCTGACCGTGGTGCGCCAGAGCAGCCACAGGCCGGTGATCAGGAACACGTAGGCCTCGGGCAGGATCAAGTTCTGCGTCCACGGTCCACGGCGCCGCCGGGACCACGCCGTACAGCTCCTCATAGGGCCGTAGAAGCCGCGCTCGAACATCCGGGACAGCCAGAAGCCATAGAGCCCCAGGGCGATCAGGGTCACCGATAGCAGCGTGCCCGCCTGCCGCGGCCGCAATACGAGCACGAGCCCGGCGGCCGCCATCGCGCCGAGCGGCGTCCAGCGGTCCGGGCCGAACAGCCCGCCGAACCCGGTAACCGTCAGGGCAAGCAGGACGATGGCCCAGCGGAGTTCGCGAAGACGCCCCCGCGGGGTCTTCGGGCCGGCGCCGGCCGCCTCCATCCGCCGCACGCTGAGCCAGATGCACCCCGCGACGTAGGCCGCGATGACGATCGCCCATTTCACCATGCCGCGCTCCCCGCGTTCCCTCAGCCATGTCTCCGGCCGATGCCTGGGGACCATGGTGGCCGACGGCGCGCGGCTGCCGCCATGGGTCCGCGCCCACCACCCGGGTAGGCAAATGCCTACCCGGGCCCGCCGCCCGCCGCCCGGCGGCCCGGGCCACGCGGCGGCGCGGCGGGAGTGGCGGGCGCGGCCCTCGTGCCGGTCAGGGAGCGAGGTCGGCGAGGATCTCCTCCAGGCGGGTGAGTTCGTCGGCGATCCACGGCAGCGCCAGCGGGTCGGCCGCGGCCAGCGCGGCTTCCTGCTGCTCGTCGCTGTCCCCGTACAGGGATCCGGTGGCCAGCCGCAGCCGCAGCGTCTCCGCGCTCTCGCCGAACGCGCTGCCCGGCAGGGTCCCGGCGCCGTACCGGTCCAGCAGGAGCCCGGCCAGGCCCGCGCCGGTCGTGACCCCGTAGCGGGCCAGGTGCCGGCGCCAGGGCGCGAAGTCCGGGTAGACGTAGAACGCGGCCTGCGGGGCCGGGACCTCCAGCCCGGCGGCGCGGCAGACGCCAGCCACGCCGCGGCAGACGGCGGCGTGCAGCGACCGGCTGCGGGATACGCGTTCAGAAAGCTCGCGGGGCTCGCTGAAGGCCAGGGCCGCAGCCTGCTGGATCGGCCCGGCGGGCGCGGACCAGATCTCGCTGCCGATGCCGACGAGCCGGTCCCGCAGCCAGTCGCCGAGCGGGCTCTCCGGCAGCCGCGCGACGCCGATCCGCCAGCCGCCCAGGGCGAAGTTCTTGCTCAGGGCCGTGGTGACGACCGTGCGCTGCGGCGCCACGGCGGCCGGGCTGAGCACCGGCGTCGCGGGGTCGTGCACCAGGTCGCGGTAGATCTCGTCGGAGATGATGATCAGGCCATGCTCGGCGGCCACGTGACAGAACGCCCGGACCGTGGCAGGCCGGGGCAGCCGGCCGGTCGGGTTGTCGGGCAGCGTGACGACCACCGAGCGGATCTCCCGCCCGGCGCTTCTGGCCTCCGCGACGGCCGCGGCCAGGGCGGCCGGGTCGCAGATGCCGCCCTCGCCGGGCGCGGCGGGCACGAAGTGCGGGCGGATTCCGATCAGGCTGGCCTGCGCGGCGTAACTGACCCAGCTGGGCCGGGGCACGGCCACGTCCGCGCCGATCGCCAGCAGCAGGCCGAACAGCAGCGGCTTGCTGCCCGGCCCGCAGACGACCGAGTCCGGGCTGGTCGCCAGCCCGCGCCGGCGCCAGTACCCCGCAGCGGCCGAGCGCAGCGCCGCGAGCCCGGCCACGGGGCCGTAGCTGTTGCTCGCGGTGGCCGCGGCCAGCGCGTCCCGCAGCGTCGCGGGGGCGGGCAGCCCCGCCTCCCCGAACGCCAGCGGCAGCACCGGCTGTCCCCGGCGGCGCCGGGCGGCCAGCGCCTCGTTCGCCGCGAGCGTCGCCGAGACCGGCATGGGCTTCGTGCCGGGCGGCGCGGCCAGGCGGCCGGCGGAGGGCGCGGCGATGGGGGCGGTCAGGGGCAGGGTGAGGGGAGCCGGTTTCACAGTCCCGGCGAAAGGCATGGGGGAACTCCAAGCTGCGGGGGAGGGGGTGGCGCGTGCCCAGGACCTCCCTGTCCTGGCACAACCAGATACAACAACTCCGTCTGCCAGGGTCTATCCATATGAGCATTAGTACAAGCGCGCATATCTGTGGCAGAGACTAAGCTTAGCTTATGCTGGATACGCATCGGCTCCGCCTGCTCAGGGAATTCGCCGAGCGCGGGACCATCGCGGCCACCGCCGCCGCACTCGGCTACACGCCCTCAGCGGTGTCACAGCAACTGGCCGCGCTGGAGCGCGAGGCCGGGGCGGTCCTGCTGGACCGGACCGCCCGCGCGGCCGAGCTGACCGACGCCGGGCGGCGGCTGGCTGATCATGCCGAGCGCATCCTGGCCCTGGTCGAGGCGGCCGAGGCCGACCTGTCCGCGGCCGGGCCGGCCGGGCGCGTGACCGTCACCGCCTTTCCCACCGCCGCCGTGGCGTTCGGGCCCGCGCTGGTCCGGCGGGTGCGCGTGCACCCCGGGCTGACGCTCCTGCTGCGCGAGACGCAGCGGGAGGAGGGCCTGCGGCTGGTCCGGACCGGCGAGGCCGACGTGGCCCTGGTGGCCGACTGGTCGGGGCGGCTGGCCAGCGCGGATCCCGGAAGCAAGGACACCGGGGGAGGAACCGGCGGAAGCGGCGGAAGCGGCGGAAGCGGGGTGCTCCGGTTCTACTCGCTGATCCGCGATCCGGTGGTGCTGGTCCTCCCGCGCGGCCACCCCGCGGCCGACCCGGGCCGGCCGGTCGACCTGGACAAGCTGCGCGACGAGCCGTGGCTGGCCGCGCCGGCCGGCGAGCCCTCCCGGCAGGCGGTGGACAGGCTGCTGGCCGGCACGGGCGGGATGCCCCCGGCCCCGTGGGAGTTCGAGGGCCTGTCCACGATCCTCAGCCTGGTCGCCCGCGGCATCGGGATCGCGGCGCTGCCCCGGCTCACCCTGGCCGCCGGGGACCGGCGGGTGGCGGTACGCGAGCTGCCCGGGGCGCCGCAGGCGCGTGACGTGTACGCGGTGGCGCGGGCGTCCAGCGTGCGCAGGCCGTCGGTGGCGGTGATGCTCACGGCGCTGGACGCGGCCGCCGAGCGGTTCGGCCGCCAGGGCGGGTGATCCGGGCCGGAGATCCGGCCGGCCCGCGCCGCGGCCGGCGGGCCGTGAACCCGCTCAGGCGTCGCGCTCGAGCGGGCAGGTCATGCACCGCGGCCCGCCCCGCCCGCGGCCGAGCTCGCTGCCGCGCACGGTCAGCACGTCGATTCCGCTGCGGCGCAGGCAGGCGTTGGTGGTGACGTTGCGCTCGTAGGCGACGACGAGGCCGGGGGAGAGCGCGAGCACGTTGCAGCCGTCGTCCCACTGCTCGCGCTGCGCCGAACGCACGTCCTGGGTGGCGGTCAGCACCCGGATGCTGCCGAGGCCGAGCGCGCCCGCGATCGCGGCGTGCATGTCCTCCGGGGTATGGTCGGTGACCTTCAGCTCCCGTGGCCCGCTGCCGGGCTCGACCGTGTACGAGGGCAGCATGCCCAGGCCGGCGTACTTCACGAACACGCCGTAATCCGCCATGGTCAGCACCGTGTCCAGGTGCATGAACGCACGTGCCTTGGGCATGTCGATCGCCACCAGCCGGTCGGCGGCCGACGCGGAGAACAGCCGGTGCGCGAGCATCTCGACGGCTTGCGGCTGGGTCCGCTCGCTCATCCCGACCAGGACCGCGCCGTGGCCGAGCACCAGGATGTCGCCGCCCTCGATGGTGGCCGGCTCGGCGTCGGCCCCGTGCAGCCAGATCTCGAACCCGCCGGACGCGAACATGGGATGCCACCGGTAGATCGCCTCGGCACTGATCGTCTCCCGCATCCGGGCCCGCCGCCGCATGGCGTTCACCGACACCCCGCCGTAGATCCAGCTCGATGTGTCGCGCTGGTAGAGCAGGTTCGGCAGCGGGGCCAGGACGAAGCCGTCGGAGTCCAGCGAGTGGAACGCGATGCTCTTCGGCTCGGCGCCGAACTCCTGGATCTCGCGCTTGGTGATGCCGCCGATCAGGAACCGGGCCAGGTCCGCCGCGCCGAGCCCGTCCAGGGCGCCGCGGAGCGCGTCGACGGCCAGCGGCCCGTTCCGCCGCGGGTCGAAGACGCGGTCCAGGACGTAGGCCCGCGCCTCGCCGATCTCCAGCGTCTGCGCGAACAGGTCCCCGTAATAGTGCACGCGGACCCCGTGGGCGCGCAGGGTCTCGGCGAACGCGTCGTGCTCGGCCTGCGCCTCGGCCACCCAGAGCACGTCGTCGAACAGCAGGTCCGCCGCGTTGTCCGGGGTCAGCCGCTTGAGTTCCAGGTCCGGCCGGTGCAGTATGACCTGGCGCAGCCGCCCGACCTCGGAGTCGACGTGGAACATGGGTTCCAGACTAGGCTGCCGCCGTGACGGTAGATCTTTCCCTCGCCGCGCCCGAGCTGACCGCGCGGCTGGTGGACATCGAGTCGGTCAGCGGCTGCGAGCAGCCGCTGGCCGACGCGATCGAGGCGGCGCTGCGCGGGCTGCCGCACCTGGCCGTGCACCGCGACGGGAACGCGGTGGTGGCGCGCACCGGCCTCGGCCGGGCCCGGCGGGTGGTGCTGGCCGGGCACATCGACACCGTGCCGGTCGCGGGCAATGTCCCGTCCCGCACGGCGCAGGGCCTCATCCACGGCTGCGGCAGCTGCGACATGAAGGCCGGGGTGGCCGTCCAGCTCCGCCTGGCCGCGCTGGTCACCGAGCCGGGCCCGGACGTGACCTACGTGTTCTACGACTGCGAGGAGGTCGAGGCCGAGCGCAACGGCCTGCTCCGGCTCAGCCGCCGCCGTCCGGAGCTGCTCGCGGGGGAGTTCGCCGTGCTGATGGAACCCACCGGCGGCGTGGTCGAGGGCGGCTGCCAGGGCACCATGCGGGCCGAGATCCGGGTCCCGGGCAAGCGCGCCCACAGCGCCCGGTCCTGGACGGGCGTCAACGCCATCCACGAGGCCGGGCCGGTCCTGGACATGCTCCGGTCCTACCAGGCCCGCGAACCCGAGGTGGACGGGCTGATCTACCACGAGGGCCTGAACGCGGTCGGGAT
Source organism: uncultured Actinomycetota bacterium (assembly GCA_963842355.1). Classification (GTDB taxonomy): domain Bacteria; phylum Actinomycetota; class Actinomycetes; order Streptosporangiales; family Streptosporangiaceae; genus JASHPR01. Next base: position 1,051,980 of record CAWJGC010000004.1, read on the forward strand.
CCGCGGCGGGGTGGCCGGGAACGTGATCCCCGACGAGTGCGTGATCACGGTCAACTTCCGGTTCGCGCCCGACCGCTCGCCCGCCGAGGCTGAGGCCTGCCTGCGGGAGGTCTTCGCCGGCTGGGAGGTGACCGTGACCGACGCGGCCGGCGGCGCCCGCCCGGGGCTGGCCGACCCCACGGCGGCGTCGTTCGTGGCCGCGATGGGCGGCGCGCCGCGGGCCAAGCTCGGCTGGACCGACGTGGCGAGGTTCGACGCGCTCGGCGTGCCCGCGGTCAACTACGGGCCGGGCGATCCCCAGCTCGCGCACCGCGCGGACGAGCACGTCGAGATCGCGGCCGTCACCGGGTGCGAGGCCAGGATGCGGGCCTGGCTGGCCGCCGGCTGACCTCGCGCTGCCCCCGTGATCAGGAGGACGTGATCACGAGGACGTGATCAGGAGGGCGGGTCCTGGAGCAGGTTCAGGTTGCTGACGTGCCGTCCGCCGGAGGTGTCCACCCAGGTGACGGAGACGGTGGTGCCCGGGCGGTACTGCTGCAGGATCGCGGTCAGCGAGTTCGGCGAGCCCACCGCGTGGCCGCCCACGGCCGTGATGACGTCCCCGGCGGTGATGCCCGCGGTGTCCGCGGGGGTTCCGCAGAGGTCTCCGAGCACCAGCGTGCCGCTGCTGGCCGGGGCGATGTTCTGCGGCACTCCGGAGTTCTGGTTGCTGGGCACGCAGGTCTGACCCGATCCCGGGGCGGCGAGGCTGTTGCCGCCCTGCAGGCTGAGCTGCTGCTGCTGCGCGGGGCTGCTGGCCGAGCTGGCCTTCAGGGACGGGACCAGCACGCCGATGAACCCGGAGGGACCGATCTTGATCGTCGAGCTGCTCTGGCCGTTCTTGATCTGCTGGGCGATGGAGAGCGCCCGGTTGATCGGGATCGCGAAGCCGACGTCAGAGTTCTGGTTGTTGAAGCTCCCCGACGACGCGGCCGTGTTCATGCCGATCACCTTGCCGGACGTGTTCGCCAGCGCGCCGCCGGAGTCACCCTCCACGATGTCGGCGTTCGTCTGCAGCATGCCGTGCAGCGTCTCCGTGCCGCCGAGCTCGTCGCTCGCGGTGATGGTCTGGTTAAGCTGGGTGACCGATCCGGTCACCACGCGCGGCCGCCCGCCCGCGCCCTGCGCGTTGCCGATGGCGACGACCTGGTCACTCACCTTCACCGTCGAGGAGTTGCCCAGCGGAACCGTCCTGAGGCCGGACGCGCCCTCGAGCTGGATCAGCGCGACGTCGTCGGTCTTGTCGTAGCCGAGCCACTTCGCGGTGAACTTCTGGCCGGTCGAGACCAGCGTCGCGGTCAGGCCCGTGGTCTCGTCGATGACGTGGTTGTTGGTGAGCACCAGGCCCGAGGGGCTGATCACCATGCCGGTGGCCTCGGCGTTGCCTCCCGCGTACTGCAGGCTGCTCGCGATGTCGACGATTCCCGGCTCGACGGCGTTGGCGACGGCCTGCTCCTGGGCGTTGCTGACGCCGGAACCCGAGTTCGTGCCCGAGCCGTTACCGAAGGGGTTATTTGGCGCGTTGTTGCCCGAGTTGGGGTTCAAGCCGGGGTTCGGCGAGCCCTGCGACACCGGCGTCGAGCCGTGGTTCTCCACCGCGGCCACGATCCCCGCGCCGATCCCGGCGGCCAGCGCCGCGACGACGAGATAGATCAGCAGGCCTTTGCCCCGGCCCGGGCGGGGTGGCTGGGGCTGCTGGATATAGTCCGCAGGCGTGCCGTACCCGCCCGGCGGAGCGCTGTACCCCCCGTACTGCCCGTAGCCGCCGTACTGCCCTTGGCCGCCCTGCTGACCGTAGCCGCCCTGCTGACCCTGTGGCCGCCGCTGACTGCCCCTGGCCGCCGTACTGCCCCTGGCCGCCCTGCTGCGCGTAGCTGCCCTGCTGACCGTAGCTGCCCTGCTGACCGTAGCTGCCCTGCTGCCCTTGGCCGCCGTGCTGGCCTTGGCCGCCCTGGCTGTACCCTCCGGCCTGGCCATATCCGCCCTGCTCGCCGTACGCGGCCTGACGGTAGCCGGGCGGCTGGGCGTGACCGGACGGCGGGCCGTAGGCTCCGGGCTGACCGTATCCGCCGGGCTGGCCCGCAGGGCTGGCGGGACCCGCGGCGCTGGCGCTGGGGGGGCCGGAAGGCATGCTCAGCGGAGCCGTCTCACCGGGCTGGCCCGGCTGCACGCCAAACGACGGTGCGCCAGACGACGGTGCGTCGGCCGACGGTGCGCCAGACGACGGTGCGCCAGACGACGGTGCGCCGACCGACGGTGCGCCGGCCGACGGTGCGCCAGACGCTGGTGCGCCAGGTGCATCGGGAGCACCGAACGAGGGCGGATCAGGCGACGGCAGGCCGGCCCGGGTCTCGGCCGACGTGGCGGCCTCGTCCTCAGGCGGCGACCAGGGGCCCACGTAACCGGGCCTCTGGCTCTCGCTGCCGTCCTGATCGTCCTGCATCTCCATCACCTCTGCCCCGAGCCAGCGTACTTACCGTCAGTCATTGCCCAGCCCGCGGGCGGCTAGCCGCCCGCAGGTGCAGTTCTGGCACATCTCCAGTAAGCACCACCGGTCTGGACGTTGCCTGAATGCCCACTGAGGATTCCCCACTATGACGGGGTCACTCCCGGCGTGTCGCTTGCCAAAGCTAGCGCAACTCCGAGAAGCGATATATCTTAAGTGTGGCCCGATCCCGCAACCCAGGGAGAGACGATGTCGGCACCAACCCGCAACCAGGAGCCGGGACTGAACCGGAAAGACGAGCTAGCGGTCTCCAGCGCGGCGATGTCCGCCGCGCCGTGGAGCATGGCCGGTGCGGCGGGTGCCGTCGTCACCGGCGGCGATCTGGTCCTGCACCTCATGGGCGGCCACCTCGGCCTGCTCGGCTCGCTGTCGGCCGGTACCGTGGCGTTCTTCGCCGTGGCCGGAGCCGGAGCCTTGCTGCGCTCGCAGTCGGGCCGCGCGATGCGCTGGGCCCGCGCCAACCCGTGGCGTTTCGCGGTGCTGCCCGGTGCGGCCGCGGCGATCGTCGTGTTCGTACTGTCGGTGGTGATCGGCAGCAGCGGCCTCGTCGGCGGGGTGTTCACCTCGGTGTGGCACGGCGCCATCGCCTACGGGCTGACCGGGGTGGCTGGCACCATCGCAGGTAACCGCAAGCGAAGCGCGTAATGCGCTCCGGCAGCGGCCGGCGCCCCGGCGGCGTGGGACGTGGCCCCGGACCGGCCCCCGCGCCGGGTCCGGGACCCCGGTCCGCCTCCAGCGCGCGGTCGGGCCCGGGATCGCGCCCGGGCCCGGGATCGCGGTCGGGCCCGGAGTCGCGGTCGGGCCCGGGATCGCGGTCGGGCCCGGAGTCGCGGTCGGGCCCGGGATCGCGGTCGGGCCCGGAGTCGCGGTCGGGCCCGGGATCGCGACGCTGGCCTGCGGCCGGGCCGTGCTGGCCCGACGCCGCGCCCCGGCCCGCCCCGGGTCCCTGCTGGCCCGATGGCACCTCTTGGCCGACCCCCGGCCCCTGCTGGCCCGCCCCGCGTTCGTGGTCACCTGCCGCGCGCCTGCGGACCGGCCGATAACCGGCGTTCCTCGTAGGACCAAACCCCCCCCAAAATGGGCGCGCACATGATCAACACGCCGGTTTGATCATGGATCCGGCGCCCGTTCCCTGACCCAGGCGCCGGTCAGCGGGCAACGCGGCTGGCCGGGGCTGGCGCCAGGCCGGACAGCCAGCCACCGTCAAGCTATTTGCCCCTGTTTCGCAGTCTTCGTCCCGTCCGCAGGCCCGCCGGCCCGGCGTCCCCGGCCGCCGGCCCGGCGTCCCCGGCATCCCCGGCATCCCCGGCCGCCGCCCCGGCATCCCGCCCCGTGAATGCGGCTTTGGTGTACACCCGTGTACAGCAGACTCACATTCATCGCCGGGTTCGCCGGGAACGGGAGCCGGCAATGGCACCGGCGGGACCCGAAACGCCGGAAATGCCGGAATTCAGGGCATGGATCATGGGCACCGCGCCGGCCATGGCGCCGGGCGGGCTCTGCCGCGCCCCGATTCGCAGCCCGCCTACCACGAGGCTGACGGCCGGGAGGCAGAGCGGCGGGTTATTCCGCGACGAGCCCAATACATGGGATTGGGCCCTAGAAAACATGCGCCGCTTCGCGGCGCTCCCGTGGGGACGAAACTGGGCCCTCGCTGCCGCGCGCCGGCGAGGGCCCAGTTTCGTGTCAGATCACCGAAAACCGCCCCGGCCGGGGGGCGGGCTCACGGTAGGCGGGGCGCGCGGCGGGGAATGGCGTGGTCGGCCAGGCGGCCGAGCCGCAGGCCTCGGCGGTCGCATTCGTCCAGGAGCATCGGGAGCGCGCCGAGGGCGGCTCGCGGCGAGCCCGGCGGGGCGGTGCCGTCCGAGTCGTGCAGCAGCACCGTGGCGCCGCCGGCCAGGTCAGCCGCCCGGACCCACCCGGACGTCGGCCGGCGCCCGGGCCGCTCGCCGGGCCGGCGAGCGGGCCTCAGCGGCCGGCCCGGCTGGCCCAGCCGGTGCCGCTGCGGGCGGTGCCGCTGCGGGCGGTGCCGGGGTCGGGGCCCGGGCCGCGGCGGCCGAGTATCCGGTCAACGGCGGAACCCACGCTGCCGTCGGCGTTGATGATCCGGCGCACCACGACGATCAGGCAGGGGATGGCCCAGAAGTCGCCGCAGACCCACAGGATCCCGGCGCCGATCTGCTGATCGGCGAACGGCGGCAGGGTGACCCCGGGGATGTGGTCGTAGACCGGGTACCAGGAGGCCTGGGTCAGCAGGCTCATCGACATGGCCAGGATCCACATGATGACGTTCGTGACCACCAGCGCCGCGGCCTGCGAGACCGGGGGCATCCGCATCCGGAACGGGGGAGAGGGGATGAACTGGAGCCAGAACAGCACCCCCACGACGAAGAAGCTCGCGTGCATCAGCCAGATGTGCACGGCCTGGTTGTTCTCCGCCAGGTCGAACAGCGCCGGCACATGCCAGGCCAGCATCACGGCGTTGAACGCGGCCACGGCCACCCAGGGCCGCAGCAGCCAGCCGCCGGCCGCGCGCAGCGGCCGGGACCAGCCGCCGCGCAGGACCCCTGCGGTCGCGCTGCGGCAGGCCCGGCCGGGCAGGCCGTCGAGCAGCGGCTGCCACGGGGCCCCGGCCACGATCAAGGTCGGCGCGGCGAACATCAGCAGCAGGTGCTGGGCCATGTGCACGAAGAAGTAGTCGTCGGCCCAGTAGTCGACCGGTGACTCCACCGCGATCAGCAGCACCGCCAGCCCGGCGTAGAACCACAGCGAGCGTACCCGGCGCTGCCGGGTCCGCTCCGGACGGGAACGCCGGGCCAGGCGGGCGAGCCCGATCTCGTGCCATCCGGCCAGGATGATCGCGACGATCAGGAACGGGTCGAACGACCAGTGCTCGATGAGGTAGCTCATATCGGGTTTCCCGCTCGCTCGTGGCGCGTCTGGAGACGTCCCTCGCGCTCGCTCATCCCGACGAGCCGTACGGGATCGTGACGTGCAGGGTCTGCGCCAGGCTCCACCCGTCCGGGCCTGAACCGCCCGGGCCCGGCGCGAGCCGCCAGTCCGAGAACGTGCCCAGGTGAGCCGCGATCGCGTCCACCTGGCCGGCCGGACCGAGCGCGAGCGTGGCCGTCCACCGGGGCAGGGCGGGCAGGGCACGCCACGACGCCCCCGGGCCGGCGGCGGTCTCGCCGCGGCCGGTGCTCAGGATGATCCCGACCGCGCCACCCGGGCCGATCGCGGTCGAGGTCAGCGGGCCCGCGCCCACCCGCAGCGGGGCGGACAGGGTCCACCCGCTGCCGCCGTCGGCCGACCAGGCGGCGGTCACGCTCGCGCCCGGCCCGGTCCCGGCCCGCAGCAGCGCCACGAGGCCGGGGTTCGCCGTGTTCCCGTCGCTGGCCAGCGCGAGCACCTCGATGTCCTGGCGGGCCAGCGCGGCGGGCACGGCCGGGCCCGCCGCGTGCCAGCCGCCGCTGTCGGTGAAGATGCCGGCGACTCCGCTGCGGCCGCAGCTCGCGCCCAGCATCGGGACCCCGGAGCGGCCGAAGGCCGCCGCGGTGAGACCGGCCGGCCCGCAGGCCCGGCCCGCCGGCGTCGCGGCCAGGGCCTTCACGCTGGACAGGTGCGTCCAGGATGTCCCGCCCGCCTGCCCATCCCCCGTCACGGTGCCGAGCTCAGCGCCCCCGCCGCTGGTCAGCGCGATGAGGCGGCCGCCGGGTCCGGCCGCCAGCGCGTCGGGGGCGTCGGCGAGGCCGGGGTACACCGGGCCGGACGGCGACCAGGTGACGCCGTCGTCGCTGCTGGCCGCCAGGGGCGAGAACGTGAGGTCCTGGCTGGGCCGGAACCCGGTCACCAGCGACCCGCCCCCTCCGGTCACCTCGAGGCCGCCGTTATCGGCCACGCCGGCCGGAGTCGCCTGCCGCCAGCGCGACGCTGCCGCCGGGCGCACGAACAGCTCCCAGAAGTTGTTGTGCTGGGCGGCCGGGCCGCCCATCGGCACGACGGCCCAGCCGGAGCCCGCGGCGTCGGCGAACGAGGTGGCCAGCGGCGGCGGCGCGGCCGGGGCTGCCGCTCGCGCCGTTCCGGCCGCGGGCGTGCTGCCGCATCCCGCCAGGGTCCCCGCGGCCAGGAGGCAGGCGGCCCCGAGTGCCGCCAGGGCCCCGCGCGTGAAGGTACCGCCGGACGGGTTCGGGCCTGCCGGATGGCACATCCAGGCGCAGGGAGTGGCGGGGCGCGCGGTCATGAGGACTTCAGGGCCTGCTCGGCGGCGTCGGACAGTTCGACGGCAAAGGACGACTGCGAGCTGGCCGTGCCCGGGCCGGGATCGAAGTCGAGTTCGGTGCGGGTATGCCCGCGCGCGTCGATGACGTAGGCCACGTCGCTGTGCCCGATCATCCCGCCGGCCGGCAGGATCTGGGCGGCGATCGCGTAGTTCTTCCAGGCCTGCTGGAGCTGGGCCAGGCTGCCGGTCAGGTAGAGCCAGTTCGGCAGCCCGGTGAGGCGCTCCTGCTGGTCGAAGGCCCGGGTGTAGTCCACGGAGCGGTACAGCGGGTTGGCGACGATCGCGACCAGCTCGACGCCGTGTGCCCTCGCGCCGAGCACCTGGTCGGCCTGGCGGAACTCCTGCGCGATCAGCGGGCAGTCGCTGGTGCAGACCGGGTCGAGGAAGGTCAGCAGCACGACCTTGCCGCGCAGGCTGGCCAGGCTGACCTGCCTGCCGTCCTGGTCGGTCAGGGTGAAGGCAGGAGCGGCGAAGTCCAGCGGGGCGGCGTTGCCGTCGATCGCCTGGGCGATGATCGGGTCGGCATTCGGGTTAGCCTGGGCCAGCGCCAGCGGGGCCGCGCCGAGAACGATGAGCGCGACCGCCCAGGCCGCCACGACCGCCCGGGTGCTCGCCGCGCCGAACGCGCGCGCCAGGCGCGCCGGCCGTAGCTGGCCGCGCCAGCTCGGCCGCGGCGCGGCCGGGGCCGCGGCCGGGGCTGTCGTGGCCGCCGCCGGGGCCGCCGCCGGGGTCTCGACGGGCTCGGTCACCGGGACCGGGGCGCGGGTCAGCGCCAGGTAGCCGGCCACGACCACGAGCACCATCGGGATCATGCTGTTGGGGTCGGTGCCCAGCCCGCCGAAGAAGCCGAAGTCCTCGATCAGCACCCAGTCCGCGAGGCAGAGGACCACCGCGGCGATGACCGTGAGGCGGAGCAGCTTCGGCTGCCCCGCGCCGGCGGCGGCCAGGCCCGCCCCGACCGCCGCCAGCGCGATCACGGCGAACAGGTTCACCGCGAACCCGTGCGCCGCGGTGAAGGACGCGAAGCCGCGGACCCACGCGGCGAACAGCGCAGGCTGCGGCGTGGCCGCCATGGACCTGACCATGCCGGCGAGCGTGCCGCTGTGGCCGTGCGGCGTTCCCTGCCAGAACCCGCGGCCCGGCCAGGCCTGCAGCACGGCCATGCCGATGAAGAACGCGCCCAGGACGGCCAGGATCGTCCGGCCGAGCTGCGGCGTCCGCCAGTGCCGCTCGGGCAGCGCGATCAGCATCCCGGCCGCGCAGTAGAACAGCACCGCGCCCGGCGCGCCGAACAGCCAGGTCAGGCCCGGGGCGAAGATGCCGCCGAAGGCCTCGCCGAACACCCAGACCACCAGGCCCCAGCCGAGGCTGGCCAGCCCGGCGAGCCGGGACCACGGTCCCCGCCGCGCGGCGATCAGCCAGACGCCGATCCCGACCTGGATCCAGACCGCCGATGCGCCCGCCTGGATCGGGTGGTATGACCAGCTCGTGCCCGCCCAGTTCACGACGTGCTGCACCCAGGCCGGCGAGTTCGCCGCGGTGGGCTCGATGACCTGCGACGGGCAGGCCGACGGCCATGGCAGGCTGGGCCTGCAGCAGGCCGTCGAAGATCCAGAGGATGCCGAAGCCGATCCGGAGCATGGCGCCAGGCCGGCTCGGCCGTGCGCACCGCGGCGCGACGCGCGGGCGGCGGGCGGCCGGCAGCCACTCCTTCACGCCGACCCAGGCCACCGCGAGTACCGCGAACACCAGCAGCGCGATGATGCCCTGATGCAGCAGCGCGCTGCGGAACGCCGCGACCAGCGTCGGGTTGTCGCTGTTCAGGCCGGAGTTCATCCCGGGCATCGGCTTCTCCGCTCCGCCGTCACTCGGCTAGGTCGTGGGCGAGCGCCGGGACGGCGCGGCCCCGGACGGTGATCACCAACAGCTGACGTGACCGCCCGCCCTGGTCCTGTGACCTCGCTGGTCGTATCGCCGCGCCGCCCGATTACCACCGCGGCGGTCCTACCGCTCGACGCTCGCCATGGGTACGCCCGGCCCAGCCGGAACCGCCCGCGCCGCGGCTAAGCAGCTGGTCGACCGCCGCGCCCACGCTGCCGTCTTCGGCGATCAGGCGGCGCATCACGACGATCATGCACGGGATGGCCCAGAAGTCACCGCACACCCACAGGATCCCGGCGCCGATCTGCTGGTCGGCGAACGGGGCCAGCGTCACTCCGGCGACGTGATCGTACGCCGGGTACCAGGAGCCAGTGGTGAGGATGGACAACGCCATCGCCAGGACCCACATGATGACGTTCGTGCCCGCCAGGGCCGCCATTTGCGCGACGGGCCGCATTCGCATCCGGAACGGCGGAGAAGGAATGAACTGCAGCCAGAACAGCACGCCCGTGACGAAGAAGCTCGCGTGCATCAGCCAGATGTGCACGACCTGGTTGTCTTGCGCGAGGTCGAACAGCGCGGGGACGTGCCAGGCCAGCATCGCGACGTTGAACAGCGCGACGGCGATCCACGGCCGCAGGGCAGCGCGACCCACGGCCCGCAGCGGGCGTGACCAGCCGCCGCGCATGACTCCCCGGGTGACGCTGCGGCCCAGCCGGCCGGGCAGCCCGTCGAGCAGTGGCTGCCACGGCGCCCCGGCCACGACCAGCGTCGGTGCCGCGAACATCAGCAGCAGGTGCTGGATCATATGCACGAAGAAGTAATCGTCGGCCCAGTAGTCGATGGGCGACTGGACCGAGACGAGCAGGACGGCGAGCCCGCCGTAGAACCACAGCGAGCGCAGCCGGCGCTGCCTGGTGCGCTCCGGCCTGGAGCGCCGCGCCAGCCGCGCCAGGCCGATCTCGTGCCACCCGGCCAGGATGATCGCCACGATGAGGAACGGGTCATAGGACCAGTGATCGAGGACGTAGTTCACGGCGACCTCCGAGGGGCCATGTGCTCCCCTATCCGGTCAGCCGGGAAGAGGCAACGACGCGGCATGGGCGTTCAGTGACCGGTTCGCGGCCCCCACGACCGAGTCCACGGCCGAACGCTGGGCATCCATCTTCCTGATTGCTCCTTGCAACTCGTCCGTCGCCTGGCTGCGGGCCGCTGCGCTGGGGGCGGTCAGCACCTTTACGACGCCGGTCTGGACGCCCATGGCGTCGGGGGCCGCCCAGGTAGCCAGCCCGGCGACGACGCGGTCGAGGTGGAAGCTGGCCAGCGACTCAGATACCTGGTACTGCTCCAGGTCATCGATCTGCATGTTATTGGCCGGCGAGCAGTTGCTCGCTCCGTATGTCGCGATCTTGATCGTGTCCCGCACGTCCTGCGCATACTGGGCGCCGCCGGCCTCGGTCCCGAGCTGCCGGAGCGCGGTGAGCGACTCACTCACCCCTCCGGCGCAGGACTCGATGTCGTACCGCATGTCGCTCAGGAAGCCGCGCAGGTCGGCCGCCCGCTGCGGCGGCGACGGCCGGTGCGCGAGGCCGACCAGGACCGCCGCGGCGGCCAGCACGGCTCCGGCCAGGAACAGCCAGCGCGGGGTCCGGTTCACCGGCCACCGGCCACGGCGGATCGGCACGTACGGCGGGTCGGGTCGAACGGGCGCGGTCATGGGGTCAGCCTCGATCCTCGGAGCGGCTCACGGCCCCGATGCCGTCGGCGAGCCGCGGTCGCCGGTCATCTGGGCCGCCACGCCGGCCTGGAGATCCTTCATGGTCAGCGCGCCCAGTACCCGCTTGACGATGCGATGCCGGGAGTCGAGGAAGAACGTCTGCGGCAGGCCGTACACCCCCCAGGAGGTGGTCGTCGCGGCAGGAAACGGGTCCGAGGCTACCGGATAGGCAACCCCGGACCGCTGCACGAACGCCCGGGCCGGGCCGGGCTGGTCGTTGGCGTCCACGCCGATGATCATGGTGCGCCCGCCGGAATCACGGTAGAACCTGGCCAGCAGCGGCGTCTCGTGCTGGCAGGGGGGGCACCACGAGGCGAAGAAATTGACGATCACCGGCCGGCCGGCGTACCCGGCAAGAGCGATCTTCTGGCCAGGATCGGCGAGAGCGCGCAGCGTAAAGTTCCTGGCGGCAGGCAGCGCGCGAGCCGTCGCCGGGCCGCCGCTGACGGCCAGTGAGACCAGCGCGATGGCCAGAGCGGCCGCGGCCGCGCCGCATACGATCTTGGTAGTGAAACTCGTACCCGCGGAGCCGCCGGGCCCAGGTCGCCACCGCGGGCCTGGCCGGTGCCTGATCGGCGGATCCGCCGGTCATCGCAGGTTCACCTGGCCGTACGGATCGCCTGCCTGGGCAGAGACGGGAATCTCCGGCCGGCCCTCGCTCGCGGACGGTGGGACGGGAAGCATGAGGTCGAACCTACTGCCAGCCCCCGGCCTGTTCCGAACCCGGACCTCTCCGCCGTACCTGCGGGCAATCGCACGGACCAGTGTCAGGCCCAGCCCGGTGCCCCGGCGCCCGCCGGCCGAAGGTCCGGTGCTGAACCCCGCGAGCTGGTCGACCCAGCGGGGCCAGACATGCCATCGCTCGCCGGGCCGCAGGTCGGCGAGCCCGTCAGCCAGCGCCGCGCCCGCAGCCAGCCGGAGGCGGGCGGTGCCGCGACCCCGCCATCCGGCCGCGACGGCGCTAGGACGCGAGCTGGTATCCCGCACCGCGCACCGTCCTGATCAGCTCGAACCCGAGTTTCGACCGGAGCCGCCGGATGCAGACGTCCACCACGTTGGAACCGGGGTCGAAATCCATGCCCCACACCGTGGCCAGCAGGCGCTCTTTGGCCACGGCCTGGCCCGCATTCTCCATGAGCTCCCGGAGCAGCAGGAACTCCAGCCGGGTGAGCGGCAACCGGGCCGTGCCCGATGTCGGCCTGCAGCCTGCCGGTGTCGAGGACGACGTCGGCGGTGCGCATGATCTCGCTCCGGGGATGACCGTCACCGCGCAGCTGGACCCGCACCCGGGCCACCAGCTCATCCAGCGAGAACGGCTTGGTCAGGTAGTCGTGCGCGCCCAGCTCCAGGCAGCGCACCTTCGAGGTGACGTCGGCCAGGCAGGACAGCACCAGGACCGCCTGCTCGGGGCGTCGCGCAGCAGCCGGGTCAAGCAACGTGTGGCCGTCGGGCTCCGGCATGACCAGGTCCATGATCACCAAGCTGTAGTCGCCGGTGCGGGCCAGGTCTAGCCCGGCAGACCCGTCGTTTGCGAAATCGATTGCGTATCCCGCCGCGTCCAGAGCGCGGATCATGAAATCAACGATCATGGGCTCGTCATCCACGACCAGTATGCGCGGGATGCGCGTTTGTCGGCGTGAGCAGGAAGTTTATCGGTGATCACTGAGAGCACTTCACTTCCAGAGCGGCCTAATGAGCCAGCGCAGGTCAGCCCGCCTGCCGGAGCGACGCGGCGGCGCTCAGCACACAACGATGTACTCCGCCGGCCGCCGAGGTCAAGGCGTTAGCGTCCAAGACAAACGGTTGCAACCCCCGGGAGGCCCGAACCGCCGCCGCTGCCGGTGACCGTGCGCCGGGGGGAGCAGCGTGGCCCCGCCCGGCAGCAGACCACCCTTCCCGAGCCGACGGCCGGCCTGCAGTACGTCCCGAAATGACAATTTCGTCATTGAGGGCACGCCATGTTGCCGGTGCTGGTTTCCCGGGAGCACGATCGGGATCAGTAAGTGGGTTTCCGGTCCGCGGCCCTACGCCAGGCGTGGCCGACGGGCAGTGTTGCTTGTCGCGAAGAAGCGAGGTGCGTTTGGTGTCTGTGCCTGCCCGGGCCGTGACCCTGCTCGTGGCGTTCGCCGCGGTGGTCGCGGGCGCGCTGTTCATCGTCTTCCACTACCTGGGCAGCGGCCCGCCGGTGGTGGACTACACCTCCATGGCGCACGACGGCCAGGTCAACGTCATGCTGCAGGAAGATCCGCAGAACAACTCCTCGACCAAGCCGGACTGGGTCAGCTACTTCGTGCAAGACCCGGCGACCCGCCGTGGGTGCACACCACTTTGTTCAAGGTGCCCGCGGACACCAGGGTGAACATGACGATCCTCGGGTACGACGGGTGCACTCCGCTGCGCAACAACTACTTCAGCCAGGTCCAGGGCACCATCGGCGGCACGGTGACCGTCCAGCAGTTCAAGGACACCGGCCAGCCGCTCGGGGGGGTCAGCACCAAGTCGGTCATCAACTCGTGGGCGCACTGCGCGGTCGGGCACACGTTTGCCATCCCCGATCTGCACCTGTTCGTGCCGGTAGCGTCGCCGAACGCCTCGGCGAGCCTGTGCGGCGTGTCGCCGTGCACGTCCGGCCCGTACAGCCTGGAGAAATTCAGCTTCAGGACACCCAGCCAGGGGGCCGTGTACCGGTGGCAGTGCTTCGTCCCGTGCGGCGGCGGATTCCTCGACGGTAACGGCGGTCCCATGCAGACTCTGGGTACATGATGGGCGAGATGGTGGTGGCATGATGGCCGACTCGCAGGCCGCGGCGACGGCCGGCCGGGCCGAGCCGCGGCACTGGTTGCGGATCTTCCTGATCTGGATCGTCCTGTCCCTGGCCGCCGACCTGATCATCTGGTTCGTGTGGTACCCGCACCTGCCGCCCGGCCGCATGAGCGACGCGGCCGAGCGGCCAGCAGTTCGACATCGCGGTGCTCGCGCTGACCGCCGCCCCGGTCATGCTGCTCGTGTTCATCTACTTCGGCTACGCGCTCGTACGTGGCGGGACCGGCCGGGAGACGACGGCGACGGCGAGCCCATCCACGGGCACACCGGGATCCAGGTCGGCTGGATCCTCGCCACCTCGGCGATCGTGCTGTGGGCGTTCGCGTTCGGCACGTATCAGCTGGTCCAGCCGGGCGGCGCGGGCGGGGGCGAGGGGCCGGCGCCGATCTGGCAGCTCAGCGGGACGCGACCGCGTCCTGGACGCCGAACTCGAACGACATGCTCCAGATCCAGGTGATCGGGCAGCAGTGGCAGTTGACCTACCGGTACCCGCAGTTCGGCGGGATGGAGTCCACGACGCTGGACCTGCCGCTGAACATGCCGGTGGAGTTCCACGTGACCTCACTGGATGTCGTCCACAGCTTCTGGGCCTACAAGCTCGGGGTGAAGGCGGACGCCAACCCCGGCGTGGACAACGTCGCCTACACCAAGGCGCAGCAGCTCGGCGTCTTCAAGGTGCGCTGCAACGAGCTGTGCGGCATCTGGCACGGCGCGATGTACAACTCCGGCGAGGTGCTGACCCCGGCCGCCTTCAACACCTGGGCGTCCGCGGTGCAGAACAAGGAGCAGAAGGACGGACTGATCGCCAGCCTGCCGGGCTACGCCCTCACGTACGACCCCACCGTGATCCCCCAGCTCGGCCAGGACCTGGTCAAGGTCGCGGGCATCACCGGGGCCAACGGCTACTACTACTCGGGCCCCCAGTCGGGCACTGCTGGTCCTCCGGTGTCGCCGTGATGCCGCTGCCGCCGGGGCGGCGGCTCACACCGACAGCCGTTTCGATGATTCCGTGAAGAGGTGACTGGATGGCCATCGAGATCGAGCCGGGCGCGGCGAGGTTCCAGCCCGTCGAAGGAGGCCCGGGGACGGCCCGGCCCTGGTGGATGAAGCCGGCCTTCCACACGGGCATCATCGGGGCGATCGCGCGGCTACTTCCTCGGCCACTGGCTCGGCAACTTCCTGTCCAGCCGCTACCCGCAGAACGCCCTCTCCGACACCAACGACGTCCCCATCGTGCTCGGCTACGCGTTCGCGACCGTCGGCTGGCTCGCCGGACTCGGGGTGTTCAACGACCTGGGCCGGATGATTCTCGGCAAGCCGATGCGGGACATCGAGCACGCCCCTCCGGGCGGGCTGGCCAAGTACTTCCGGTTCACCCTGGACCACAAGGTCGTGGGCATCCAGTACCTGTTCGGGATGATCGGCTACTTCCTGACCGGCGGCCTGTTCGCGATGGCGATCAGGACCGAGCTGCTGTCGCCCAGCTACCACATCATGGGGCCCAACGAGTACCTGATGGTGGTAGGCGAGCACGGCACGATGATGATGATGATGATGTCGTCGGTCATCCTCGGGCCGTTCGGGCAGTACTTCGCGCCGCTGCTGATCGGGTCGAAGCGGATGGCGTTCCCCCGGCTGGAGGCACTCGGGTTCTGGCTCACCCCGGCGGCCTACGTGATCCTGCTGTCCGGCGTGCTGTTCGGCGGGTTCCCTACCGGCTGGACCGGGTACGAGCCGCTGGCCACGCAGGCGAAGCAGGGCATGGACGCGTACTTCTTCGCGTTCGCCCTGATGGGCATCTCGATGATCCTGGCCGGCTTCAACATCATCGTGACGATCATCAACTACCGGGCGCCCGGCATGCGCTGGGGCCGGCTGCCGATGTTCATCTGGTCGATGTTCACCGTTTCGTTCCTCCAGGTGCTCGCGGTGCCCGTGCTGGTCGGCGCGTGCTTCATGGCGCTGTCCGACCGGACCTTCCAGACCGCGTTCTTCACCAACCAGCTCGGGGGCAGCAGCTACCTGTACGAGAACCTGTTCTGGTTCTTCGGCCACCCGGAGGTGTACATCCTCGCGCTGCCGGGCTTCGGCGTCGATCTCGGAGATCATCCCTATGTTCTGCCGCAAGCCGCTGTTCGGCTACCGCATTGCTGCGGCCGGGATGATCGGGGTCGGCGATACTCAGCTTCTTCGTCTGGCAGCATCACCTGTTCGACAGCGGGATCAACCCGGACATGCGGCCGGTGTTCATGCTGACCACCGAGCTGATCTCGATCCCGACCGGGTTCATCTTCCTGGTGGGGATGGGCACCTTCTGGAAGGCGAAGATCAGGTTCACCATCCCGATGCTGTTCGCGCTGGCGTTCTACTTCAACTTCCTGATCGGCGGCATATCCGGGGTGTTCCTGTCGGACGTGCCCGCCGACATCACCGAGCACGGCAGCTTCTTCGTGATGGCGCACTTCCACTACACGATCATGGGCGGCCTGATCTTCGCGTTCATGGCCGGCGTCTACTACTGGCTGCCGAAGATGACGGGGATCAAGCTGAACGAGAAACTCGGCAAGCTGCACTTCTGGACCATGTTCATCTTCTTCAACGCGACGTTCATGCCGCTGTTCGCGCTCGGCATGCTGGGAATGCCGCGGCGGGTGTACACCTATGCCCGCAACCTGGAGACGCTCAACGACTGGGTGTCGATTTCCGCGTTCCTGCTGGGCGGGTCGATGCTGATCTTCCTGATCAACGTGGTGTGGTCGACGCTGTTCTGGCGGGAGAGGGAGACCGGGAACCCATGGCGGTCCCGGAGCCTGGAGTGGCAGGTCTCCTCCCCGCCGCCCCCGGAGAACTTCGAGCACGTGCCGGTGATCCTCTCGGGGCCGTACGACTACGGCGTGAAGGACGCGCTGCCCGTGGCCGACCTGAACCCGCCCGTGGGCGTGATCGGCGCCGCGTACGCCTCGTCGGGGCCTAGCGCAGGAGTGGGGGCGTAGCCATGGCCGAGGCACTCCGCCGGCGCAGGAGGCCGCCGAGCGGGCCGCCGAAGAGGCGGGCTTCTACCACGAGTCGGCGCTGAACGCGGCGTGGACGGGTTCGCGGCTGGCCCTGGGCGGGCTGTCGTTCGTGTTCGGCGCCTTCGCGTTCACCTACTTCTACCTGCGTTCGATCGAACTCGGAGGGCCGGTGGCACGGCTCCGGGTACCTCCCGCCGAACCGTGTCCTGGGCGCGGTCATCATGCTCGCCGTGCTGGTCAGCGCGGGGGTGCAGTACGCGGGACTGCAGCGGATCAAGGCCGGTAACAAGAGGCGTGGCAGGGCAGTGGCCTGGTGGCGCTGGTGCTCGGGGTCGGCGCGGTCACGCTGCAGATTCTCGAGTTGCTGTACCTGCCCTTCTTGCCGGGCAGCGCGGGCTACTCCAGCGTCTTCTCGGGCGCTACCCGGTGTTCCTCGTCGTGGTGTTCGCGGCGATGATCTGGCTGGAGACGCTGCTGGCCAGGTCGCGGTTGATCCCGGCGATATCCTTCGTGGAGCAGCCGCCGACCTACGCGGAGGCGTTCGCCGTGCAGCGTTTCCAGGCGTCGCTGAGTGCGTTCACCGCCGTCTGGAACTACCTGGCCGCGATCGCGATGGTGTTCTGGGTCTTGTTCTACGTGGTGGCTTGACCGTAAGGCCCCATGCCCCATGACCATGGTCGCCTCGACTGGTCGCCAGTCCACGCTCGTGACTGTCACCGGCTGCGCCGTGGTGGCGGTCGGGCGCCTGCGCGGACCTGGCGGCCGCCGGACCCCGGCGTCAGGGACGCGGGCTCCCGGCGGCCGCGGTGATCCAGGCGGCCGTCTTCTTCCTGGGCGTGCTGGCGGTGCTCGTGGCGCTGGTCTCGCCGGTCGCCTACTGGGCTGGCCTATATCTGGGTGCGGTCGATGCAGGATGTGCTCCTCGCGCTGGCGGCGCCGGCCCTGATCGTGCTGGGTGCTCCCTGGCTCGTGCTGGCGCGCGGCGTCGGGCTCAGGCGGGGGCCGGACTGCGGACCGGTGCCGGGGAGCCCCGGCCGCCCGGCCGGTGCCGTCCGGCCCGGCCGCGCCGCGGGCACGCGCTGGCGGGTGCGGCGGTCCTGGCCGGTCGCGGTGACGGTCGCGTTCAACGTGACCTGGCTGGGGTTGGCACGTTCCTGTCCTTTACGACCTGCGCCGCCATCGCTGGGTGCGGTACGTCCAGGGGTCACTGCTATCTCGGGGTGGGGGTCCTGTTCTGGCTGCAGCTCATCGGGTCGGGCGGCTGCGTCCGGCGGCCGCGCCGATGCGGCGGCTGGCGCTCGCTCGTTGGCACGCAGCGCCGACACGGTGCTCGCCATGGGCTGGTCTTCGGTTCCGGCTGCTGTACCCGGCCTACCGACGGGCGGGCACAATTCGTTGAGCGTGATGCGGACCAGCAGGTCGGCGGAGGGGTGCTGTGGATGCGCTGCTGCCGCCGCTGATCATCGCCACGGTGGCGCTGCCGTGGGCTGGATGGTGCACGATATCTGACGAGCTTTCCCGCGAGGGACCGCGACGGGCCAGGCGCGACCGGAAGCCTCCGGCTGGCGGATGCTGGCCAGCTCCGGGCGTGCCCGGCCGGGTAGCGCTGGCTGGCCGAGTCGGCCCGGCTTCCGGTGGCCGACGATCTGCAATTTGCGAGATTGCGAGGAGGCTGGACGTGGCTCTGGGTGGAATGGTCCTGGCCTCGGTGCCTGTCAACGCCGAGGGCGGCGCCTACCTGACGTTCGCGTTCCCGATCATCCTCTTCTGCGTCATAGCGTCGGTCCTGTACGTGTGCTGTTCGGCCGATGCTCTTGGGTCCTGTCCGCGGCGCGCGCTCGCTGGCCGGGCCGTCCAGTCCCGAGGCGGCGCACGCGCGGCGGTGGCTTCCGGGCTGCCCACGGCGGCGGGCGGTCCGTGACCCGGCGAGCGGGTGGTCGGTGTCGGCCGCTACCAGCGAGCCGGTAACGTACCAGGCTGCTGCCGGGCCCGGCGGCCCGGCGCCGGCCGGCGCCCGCCGAAGGCGCCACGCCCGCCGAAGGCACGGCACCGACCGAAGGCACGGCACCGACCGAAGGCACGACACCGGCCGAAGGCACGGAGGCCAGCGAGTGACAGGAGCCGCGGGCACGCTGCCCGGGCATGGGACCGGCGGCTACGTCGCCGGACGCCGGGTTCGGCGCGGCTGGTGGCCAGGTCGCTGTTCGCCCTGACCAAGCCGCGGATCATCGAACTGCTGCTGGTGACGACGCTCCCGACGATGCTGCTGGCGCGGCGGGGGGTGCCGTCGCCCTGGCTCATGGTGGCGACGCTGACCGGCGGGGCCCTGGCCGCGGCCAGCGCGAACACGCTGAACTGCTTCATCGACCGGGACATCGACGCGGTGATGCGGCGCACCTCGCGGCGCCCGCTGGCGGCCACGGGGCCGAAGGCGGTGATCAGGCCGGCCGAGGCGCTGGTGTCCGGCATCGTGCTGGGAGCAGCGTCCACCGTGCTGCTGGGCCTGCTCGTGAACTGGCTGGCCGCGGCGCTGGCCGACGGGGCGATCCTGTTCTACGTCTTCGTCTACACGCTCGGGCTCAAGCGCCGGACCGCGTCCAACATCGTGATCGGCGGGGCGGCCGGGTGCTTCCCCGTGCTGGTGGGGTGGGCGGCGGTGACCGGGCGGGTGAGCCTGGCCGCCGTGGTGCTGTTCTCGGTCATCTTCTTCTGGACCCCGCCGCATTTCTGGGCGCTCGCGATGAAGTTCCGCGACGACTACGCGGCGGCGGGCGTGCCGATGCTGCCGGTGGTGGCGCCCGCGGCCGTGGTGGCGCGGAAGATCGTGTTCTACTCCTACGCGATGGTGGCGGCCACGCTGGCGCTGGTCCCGTACGCGGGCTGGCTGTACGGCTGCTGCGCGGCCGGGCTCGGCGCGTGGTTCCTGGCCGAGGCGCACCGGCTGCGGGCGCGGGTCGCCGTCGGCGACTCCCGGGCCCCGATGCGGCTGTTCCACCAGTCGATCGCCTACCTGAGCCTGCTGTTCGCCGCGGTCGCCGTGACCGCCCTGCTGCCCTGGGGCCGCTGGTAGCGGACGTCGGCCCGGGAAACCGGTCACCGCACGGCACAACCTTTGGCCGCCGATACGGCTCTGTAATCAGCGAGAGCCGTATGCTCAGAAGGCACAGCGGGATTCGGGGGGCCGGGTAACCGCCGGAGGTGGCAGTGAGGGTCGGGTCGGGTCTGGTCAGCAAGCTCCCGCGGCAGGCACGCTGGGCGGTACCGGCGGCCGCGGTGGCCGCGGTCGGCCTGGTCATCGCCGGATCCGCGATCGCCGGGACCCAGTCCGCCCCGCAGCTGCCCGCCCGGACCACCGCCCAGTTGCTCGCGGCCGTCGACGCTCCGTCGGCCGTGCCGTCCGCCATGTCCGCCGTGGTCGAGGAGACCGCTTCGCTGGGCCTCCCGGACCTGCCCGGTGCCGCGGACCCGCTGTCCCCGCTCTCCTTCCTGTCCGGCTCGCACACCTTCCGCGTCTGGTACGACGGACCGACGCGGGTCAGGATCGCGATCCCGGTGACCCTGGGCGAGACCGACATCCGCCGGGACGGGCGCGACGTCTGGCTCTGGGACAGCAAGACCAACCGGGCCACCCACTACGTGCTGCCCGCTCAGGCCGGCGCGCCCGATTCGGGCGGGGTCTCGGCCAGCATCACCGCACCCGCGCCGACGCCGCAGCAGGCGGCCCGGGAACTTCTGGCCGCGGTCGGCGCCACGACCACGGTCGGGCTGCAGGACAACGTGACGGTGGCCGGCCAGGCGGCCTACCAGCTCTCGCTGGCGCCCAAGGACAGCCGGTCGCTGATCGGCCAGGTCAGGATCGCCATCGACGCGCGGGACTCGCTGCCGCTGCGGGTGCAGGTCTTCGCCCGCGGCGCGTCCAGCCCGGCGTTCGGCGTGGGGTACACCTCGCTCTCGTTCGCGCGCCCGGCCGCGTCCAACTTCGCCTTCAGCCCGCCGCCCGGCGCCAAGGTGAAGACGATCATGCTCCCGGCCAACGGGGAACTGGGCGGGCCGGGCGCGGCCATCCAGAACCTGGGGACGTCGGGCGCGGGCGTCGCGCCCGTCGCGGTGCCCCAGGGCGCGGTGCCCCAGGGCGCGGTGCCCCAGGGCGCGGTGGTCCCGCCGCCGCCGGCCGGCAAGGTCCCGCCCGGCTCGGCCCTGCCCGTCAAGCTGCTGCCCGCGAGCGGGGTGCCCGGGAAGGTCCCGGCCATGCCCGCGGCCGTGCGGAAGCGGCTGGTGGCGACCCTCATGCAGCAGCTGCCCGCCTCGCTGACCAAGGCCCAGCGCGCCCGGGCGCTGCAGAGCCTCGAGCGCGGCCTGGCGTCCCCGCCCTCGGTGGGCGCCTGGATCGTGGTTAACCCGCAGCGCCCGAGCCAGGGGGCGGTGCCGGTCGTCGCCGGGCCGGCCGGACCGCGGGTCATGGGCCAGGGCTGGCTGTCGGTCGTGGTGCTGCCCGCGGGAGGGATCTCCTCCGCCGGGCTCCCCCAGGGCGCTGTGACCTACAGCATCCCCTCATCCGCGAGCAGCAGCACCG
This sequence comes from uncultured Actinomycetota bacterium, assembly GCA_963842355.1. Lineage (GTDB taxonomy): Bacteria > Actinomycetota > Actinomycetes > Streptosporangiales > Streptosporangiaceae > JASHPR01. The sequence continues at coordinate 1,072,872 of CAWJGC010000004.1, forward strand.
GGTCGGTGAGCAGCGCCGGGTCGGTGAGCAGCAGCCAGACCGTGACGTTCTCGTCGGCCGCCGCGTCGCCGGGGCCGGGCATCGGCGTGTCCGGCCTCGGCGGCGCGCTGCTGAGCGCGGCCAGGCCGGTGCACGGGTCCTGGGGCAGCGGCCGCCTGCTCCGGACCAGCCTGGTCTCGGTCCTGATCACCGATAGCGGCGAGGTCCTGATCGGCGCGGTGCAGCCCTCCGTACTGTACGCCGACGCGGCGCAGCTCTCGTGAGCGCGGCCGCGCGGCCGCCCGCGGGGGACGAGATCAGCTTCGGCCGCGGCGCGGGGGCCGATGAGGTCAGCTTCGGCCGGGGGGCCGGGGCCGGCGAGGTCAGCTTCGGCCGCGGGGCCGGGGACGGCGAGGACGGCTCCGGCCGCGGGGCGCAGGCCCGCGACTACTCTCCCGCGCCTGCGCGCAGGCCGCCCGCGGCCGCCGCCGGGCTGGCCATCGCCACCCGCGGGCTGGCCAAGCAATTCGGCCGCCAGCTCGCGGTGGCCGGCATCGACCTGGCCGTGCCGAGCGGGTCGGTCTACGGCTTCCTCGGCCCGAACGGGTCCGGCAAGACCACGACGATCCGGATGCTGCTCGGCCTGATCCAGCCGACCAGCGGCAGCCAGCGGATGCTCGGCGCGGACATGCCCGACGGGGCGAACACCGTGCTGCCCAGCGTCGGGTCGCTAGTCGAGGGCCCGGCCTTCTACCCGCAGCTTTCCGGCCGGGCCAACCTGGCCCGGCTGGACGCGGCGGACCGGGCCGCCAGCCCGCGCACCGCGCAGGCCAGGATCGACCAGGCCCTGAACCGGGTCGGCCTGCTCGCCGCGGCGGGCAAGCGCTACCGGGCGTACTCGCTGGGCATGAAGCAGCGGCTGGCCATCGCGGCGGGCCTGCTGCAGCCGCGCGAGCTGATGATCCTCGACGAGCCGACCAACGGCCTCGACCCGCAGGGCACCCGTGAGGTCCGCGCGCTGATCCGGGAGATCGCCGCGGACGGCACCACGGTCTTCGTCTCCTCGCACCTGCTGGCCGAGGTGGAGCAGATCTGCTCGCACGTGGGCGTGATGCGCGCCGGCGAGCTGGTGTTCCAGGGGACGCTGGACGAGATGCGCGGCCGGGGCACGGCCAGGATCCTGGTCCGCACCAGCGAGCCCGAGCTGGCCTCGCAGGTGCTGGCCGGGCTCGGGCTGGCCGACGTCACGGTGACCGGCCGGGAGGTGACCGCCCAGCTCGGCGAGCAGGCGCCGGAGACCGTGTGCGCCCGGCTCGTGCACGCGGGAGTGCCCGTATCGGGGCTGGACACCCCGCGGGCCAGCCTGGAGGACCTGTTCGTCGAGCTGACCGGCGAGGGCTTCGATGTCAACGGCTGACGTCGCGAGCCAGCCCCGGCGCGACGAGGCCGGCCGGGCGGGCAGGCGTTCCGGCCCTGGGTCCGGGCTGGCCGGGGTCCGGCCCTGGTTCAGGCTGCTGCGCTCCGAGCTCGGCCTGGTGTTCCTGCGGCGGCGCAACATCGCGCTGCTGGCCGTGCTCGCCGCGGTCCCGGTTCTGCTCGGCATCGTGCTCAAGGTCTCGTCCCCCCAGCCCGCGGGCGGCACCGGGGACGGACCCGCGTTCCTCGCCCAGGTCACCGGCAACGGCGTGTTCCTCGCCTTCCTCGCGCTGGTCGTGGAGATGACGCTGATCCTGCCGCTGGCCATCGCGGTGGTGGCCGGAGACTCGATCGCCGGCGAGGCCAGCCGGGGGACGCTGCGCTACCTGCTCGCCGTCCCGGCCGGGCGGACGCGGCTGCTCGGGATCAAGTTCGCGGCCGTGGTCGCGTTCTGCGTGTGCGCGTGCCTGCTCGTGGCCGCGGTGGCGGCCGCCCTGGGCGCGATCTTGTTCCCGGTCCGGCCGGTCACGCTGCTGTCCGGCACGACCATCCCGCTGGCCGCCGGGCTGCTCCGGCTGCTGTTCGTGGTCCTCTATATCGCCGCCGCGATGGCGGCGCTCGGCGCGATCGGCCTGGCGATCTCGACGTTCACCGAGCACTCGATCGGCGCGATCGCCGCGGTGCTGGTGATCGCGGTGGCCAGCGAGGTGACCGACAGCGTGTCGCAGCTCGACGTGGTGCATCCGTACCTGCCCACGCACTGGTGGCTGTCGTTCGACGCGCTGCTCCGCTCGCCGGTGGACTGGCCGGACCTGGGGCACGGGCTGCTCTCGTTCGGGGTGTACGTGCTCATCTTCTGCTCGGTCGCCTGGGCCCGGTTCACCACCGCCGACGTGACCAGCTGACCCGGCCGCGGCCCCGGTGGTCGTCGTCCGCGAGCAGGAGCGCGAGGCGGTGCCACTGCTCCGCGGTGACCTCGGCGACCGGGGTCCTGGGGTCGAGGCCCGCGCGGACCAGCAGCCGCCTGCGGCCGGGCAGCACGAGGTCGGCCCGGGCGCCGGGCCGGCGGTAGGCCGCGCGCAGCAGGGCCCGCAGCCGCCGCTGGCCCTGCGCCGAGGCCGCGATGGGCCGCGGGCGCACCGACAGCCGGGCCGCGTCGGCCCGCGGCGGCGGGACGAAGGCCGCCGCGCTGACCGCCCGGGCCAGGCGCACCTGATAGCGGGCGGCCCACCAGGCGGTCTCGGCGTCACGCGGCCGCGCGCCCGCCAGCCACCGGGCGGCTCCCCACTCGACGACGAGTTCGGCCCCGGCGAGCCGGACCGCCGGGTCGCCGAGCAGGCGCCGGCACAGCACGGTGGTCAGCGAGAACGGCGGGCTGGCCACGACCAGGAACTCCCGGCGCGGCAGCGGGACCGTGCGCAGGTCCGCCTCGACCACCCGGACCCGCGGGTCGCTGTCGAAGCGCCGCTGCAGTCCCGCGGCCAGGCGCGGGTCGCGTTCCACGGCGATCACGCGGGCCCCGGCCGCGGCCAGCGCCGCGGTGATGGCCCCGCGGCCGGCCCCGAGATCGAGGACCAGCCGGCCGTCACCTGCGCCGCAGGCGCGGACCAACTGGGCGATCAGCGCGCGGTCACGCAGGAAGTGAGCACCGGCAGGATTCGGCGCCAGCGGCGGCCGCCCTGCCACGGATCACCATGGCCATCGACAAGGCCGTTCTCCTCGGGTCGGAGTCGTCGCCGGACACGTTATGCCCAGCCGCGGCGGCGGGCCACCGAATATTCGCCCGCCCCCCGGTCTGGTTACGCCGGGTCTTCCCCGCCGGGGGAGCCGGCCAGGGCGCGGGCCTCGGCGGCTTCCTTTTCGTTCAGGCCCTCAAATCCGCTGCGGCGGTGCTGCTCGGCCTGCTCATCGATCCACCGGCCGTGGGCCTCCCACGCGGCCTGCTTGCTGGTGCCCAGGGCGGCGCCGACCTGCGACCAGGAGGCGCCGGCCTGGCGGGCCGACCGCACCGAGAGCTGGCGCCCGTAGCCCGCCTTCCGCGCGATCACCTCGCTCAGCGCGAGCAGTTCCAGCGCCTCGTCCCGCGACAGATCCGAAACCAGGGCTTCGCGCGCGCGCAGTTCGTCGAAGCGCGTGGTGGCGGTCTGCAGCGTGAACCGGCGCTCGAGCTCTTCGGGAGCAGCCATGACCCCAGCATCCCGTCAAGCTACCTTGACGTCAAGTTGTCCTGACGGAAGAATCGGCCCTTCACGTGAATCACACGGCGGGCATAGCCTGGCTTCACACCGAGGCTGGGTGAGGCTGGGTACTGACTGGGCATCCGGCCATCGCCGGCCACCTAGGGGGATTCATGGCTGATTCCGGGCTGTTCATCGGGTTCGGGGCACCGGTTCGGGGCCGCGAACGGCAGGCCATCAAGGTGTTCAACGAGGTCTTCGAGTACTACTCGCGGCTGCAGCAGGAGGGCCACATCGAGAGCTTCGAGCCGGTCCTGCTCGAGCCGCACGGCGGGGAACTCGGCGGGTTCTTCCTGCTGCGCGGGGAGCGGGACAAGCTCGCGCGCGTCCGCGGCAGCGAGGAGTTCGAGCGGCAGACGGCGCGGGGCGAGCTCATCGTCGAGAACATCGGCGTCGTCGGCGCGTTCCTGGGCGAGCGGCTCATGGGCCAGATGTCGGTGTTCTCCCAGCAGGTCGAGGATCTGACCTAGGGCTGAGGTCGGCGGCGCGAAGCGGGTTGCCGGAGCCGCGGCGATCTGGCAGCTTGGCGGCATGCCGACACGCCTGGTGCACCTGGTGGTTGACTCTGCCGACCCGCTCCGCCTGGCCCGGTTCTGGGCGGCGGCCCTGGAGTGGGTCGTGGCCGATCAGGACGCCGATGAGGTCGACGTGGAGCCGCCGGGCTTCGACTACCCGGGCCCGGCCGCGCTGCCGCTCGTCTTCCTCACGGTGCCCGAGCCGAAGACCGGGAAGAACCGGGTGCACCTCGACCTGGCCAGTACCTCGGCCGAGCACCAGGAGGCGCTGGTCCGCCGGGTGCGGGAACTCGGGGCCACGCCTCTCGACATCGGCCAGGGTGACGTGCCGTGGGTGGTGCTGGCCGACCCGGAGGGCAACGAGTTCTGCGTGCTCGAGCCGCGGCCCGTCTACCGCGACACCGGCCCCGTCGCGGCGGTCGTGGTCGACAGCGCCGACCCGCAGGCCCTGACGCCGTTCTGGGCCGAAGCCTCGGGCTTCCTGCCGCGTGGCTGGGACGGGCACCTGTCCGCGCTGCGCTCGCCCGGCGGCGAGGGGCCGTACCTCGAACTGCTGCGCAGCGCCGACCCGAAACTGGTCAAGGACCGGGTACATCTCGACGTGGCGCCCTACCGCGGCGACGACCACCGCGCCGAGGCGGACCGGCTGCGGCGCCTCGGCGCGACCGACGCCGACGTCGGGCAGGGTGACGTGTCGTGGGTGGTGCTGGCCGACCCGGAGGGCAACGAGTTCTGCGTTCTGTCGCCCAGGTGAGGCCGGCCCGCCCGGGGCTGTCAGCGCTCGTGCGGCGCGGCCTCGTGTGCTGCGGGCTCGGGGGAGGCGGGCTCGTGCGGCGCGGCCTCGTGTGCTGCGGGCTCGGGGGAGGCGGGCTCGTGCGGCGCGGCCTCGTGTGCTGCGGGCTCGGGGGAGGCGGGCTCGTGCGGCGCGGCCTCGTGTGCTGCGGGCTCGGGGGAGGCGGGCTCGTGCGGCGCGGCCTCGGGGGAGGCGGGGAAGGCGGCGGCCCGGAGCGCGGCCCTGAAGTTCGCGGCCTCGTCCTCGGACAGCGGGCCGAGGAAGCGCCGCTCGGCCTCAGCCACGGCCCGGGTGGCGCCAGCCAGCGTGGTGCGGCCGACCTCGGTGAGGGCCACGACGTTCTTGCGCCGGTCACCCGGCTGCGGCCGGCGCTGCACGAGTCCCTTGCGCTCCAGGTCGTCGATCAGGGTCACCATCGTGGTCCGGTCGAGGTTCATCCGGTCCGCGACGTCCTGCTGTGACTGCGGGGCTCGCTCGTCGATGGCGATGAGCATCGCGCACTCCCGCCCGTTGATCCCGAACGGGGCCAGGGCCGGGGCGGTGAGATCGGCCAGCCGCATCTGCGCGTGCTTCAGCAGGTAGTACAGGCGGCCGGTCGGCGCGGGCCGCGGCTGGCTCTCGTGGCGCGGGTTGGACACACGAGGATCCTACCCATTATGCTGATCATCAATTTAAGTGACGATCAGTATTACTGACGATCAGCAGTGGTGACACGAGGAGGTTGCCCGGCGATGTCCGCACTCGACCGGCCGCTCAGTTTCGGCATCAAGACCAGCCAGCCGGGAGTCAGCTACCAGGAGATCCTCAGGATCTGGCGGGAGGCAGACCGGATTCCGGTGTTCGAGCACGCGTGGCTCTGGGACCACATGGTGCCGCTGCGGGGGGACATCAAGGGCGCGGCCCTCGAGGCCTGGACCCTGCTCGCCGCCCTGGCCGCCCAGACCAGCCGGCTCGGGCTGGGCGTGATCGTCACCAGCAACCGGCTGCGTTCCCCGACCCTGCTGGCCAAGATGGCGGCGACGGTCGACGTCATCGCCGCGGGCCGGCTCGTGCTCGGGATCGGGACGGGCGGGAGCCGGGTAGCCGTCGAGAACCCCGCGGTGCGGGAGTTCGAGGCCTACGGCGTGCCCCTGGTCTCGCCCGGGGAGGCGGTCCGGGACCTCGCGCAGTCCTGCGACGTCATCCGGCGGATGTGGACCGAGGACGAGCCGTTCGACTTCGACGGGCCCACCATCGCGCTCAAGGGCGCGGTGTGCGAGCCCAAGCCGGTCCAGAAGCCGCATCCCCCGATCCTGATCGGCGGCCAGGGCGACCGGGTCCTGCGCATCGTGGCCGAGCACGCCGACATCTGGAACTATCCCGGGCCGCCCTCGCCGCAGTTCCGGGAGCGCAGTCAGGTCCTCGACGAGCACTGCGCCGCCATCGGGCGCGACAGCAGCGAGATCGCCCGCTCGATGCAGACGATCGTCCGGTGCGAGGATCCCGGGGCGCCGGCCGCCACCCGCGCCCTGCTCCTCGAGATGATCGACGCGGGCGTCACCCACATCGTCATCGCCGCGATCCTCGGGGGCCGCCCGCTGCAGTGGGTGGCGGACGAGATCATCGAGCCGGTCCTGGCCGGGGCACAGCGCCGCTGACGTGGCCCCCGGGCCGGGAAACCGCGTTGACGCGGAGGCCCGGGGCGGGGACGCTTGGCGGCATGGCCGGGACCACTGATCACGTACTGCGCAATCGCACCGCGTGGGACCACTGGGCCGCCGATTACGCCGGGCCGGGCCTGCGCAGCTGGGAGACGGACGAGCCGACCTGGGGGATCTGGAGCGTCCCCGACGCCCGCGCCGGGGTCCTGCCGCCGGACCTGGACGGGCTCGACACCATCGAACTCGGCTGCGGAACCGGCTACGTCTCGGCCTGGCTGGCCCGCCGTGGCGCGCGGCCGGTCGGCGTGGACAACTCCGCGGCGCAACTGGCCACCGCCCGCGGCCTGCAAGAGCGCTTCGGGCTGCGGTTCCCGCTGCTGCACGCCAGCGCCGAGCAGGTGCCGTGTGCCGACGCCGCGTTCGACCTCGCGATCTCGGAGTACGGCGCCAGCATCTGGTGCGATCCTTACGCCTGGATCCCCGAGGCCGCCCGGCTGCTGCGTCCGGGCGGCCAGCTGATCTTTCTGGTCAACGCCGTCCAGCTCATGCTCTGCTTGCCGGACTCCGACGGGGTGCCCGCGACCGAGCGGCTGATGCGGCCCTACTTCGGCATGCACCGCTTCGAGTGGCCCGACGACGTGTCGGTGGAGTTCCACCTCGGCCACGGCGACATGATCCGGGTGCTGCGCCGCTGCGGCTTCGACGTCGAGGACCTGATCGAGATCCGGCCCGCGCCCGGATCCACCGCGTCGCATCCCCTCGCCACCCTCGAATGGGCCAGGCAGTGGCCCAGCGAAGAGGTCTGGAAGGCCCGCAAGCGGCACTAGAGTGCGCCGTGTGGCGAGCAAGCTGGTGGTGCTGGTACGGACCGACCTGGGCATGGGCCGGGGCAAGCTCGCCGTCCAGGTGGCCCACGCCGCCGTGGTGGCGGCCCTGGCCGCCCTGGGCCTCCTGGACGGCGAGGACGACCTCGACGATCTGAGCGATCTGAGCGACCTGAACGACCTGAGCGACCCGGGCCGCCCGGACCTGGCCGCGTGGCTGGGGGAGGGACAGCCGAAGGTGGTGCTGCGGGTGAGCGACGAGGAGGAACTCGGCGCGATCGCGGCCGCGGCCGACACGGCGGGCCTGCCCGTCCACGTCATCCGCGACGCCGGGCGGACCCAGCTCACCCCGGGCACGCCGACGTGCTGTGCCATCGGCCCCGCGGAGAGCGCGCGGATAGACGCGGTCACCGGCGGCCTGTCCCTGCTGTGATCCCGGTTTGCGGGCCCGGTTTCGGGCTCTGGCGTCGATTCCGTGACGGGGGCGACGTCCGCTTCATGATCTTGGAGACTTGTGTGCAGATAGCGCACGTAAGTCTCCACGAGCATTGAGAGCGGCCGCCTATGCGCCTCTATCGCATGACCCGATCACCAAATCCAAATCCGCGCCAGAGCCCGAGTTCGTGATCTAGGGCTCAAATGCATGTATTGGGCTCGTCGCGGAATAACCCGCTGCTGTGCCTCGCGGCGGTCAGCCTGGTGGTAAGCGGGGCTGCGAATCGGGGCGCGGCCTAGCCTGCGCTGAGCCTGCCCGGGGCCAGCCCGGCGCCTGGCCGGGCGGTGGCCATGATCTATGCCCTGAATTCCGGCATTTCCTACGTTTTGGGTCCTCCGGTCAGGTGAGCCGGTTCCCGTTCCCGGCGAACCCGGCGATGAATGTGAGTCTGCTGTACACGGGTGTACACCAAAGTCGCATTCACGGGGCGGGATGCTGGGGCGGCGGCTGGGATGGCGGGGCGGCGGGGGGGGAATGCCGGGGCGGCGGCCGGGATGGCGGGGCGGCGGCCGGGGATGGCGGGGCGGCGGTGGGAATGCCGGGGCGGCGGGCCTGCGGCCGGGACGAAGACTGCGAAACGGGGGCACATGGTTGGACGGTGGGTGGCTGTCCGGCCTGGCGCCAGCCCCCGGCCAGCCGCGTTGTCCGCTGACCGGCGCCTGGGTCAGGGAACCGGGCGCCGGATCAGTGATCAAACCGGCATGTTGATCATCTGCGCGCCCAATACACGGTTTGGAGTCGTCAGATCGCCAGAACACGTCGCGGCCGGGCCGTCCGCGGACCGCGCGGCCAGGCCGGCCTGCTCCTGCAGTATCCGAAGGGCTCGGAGAAGCTCGGCCGGGAATGCCGGGGACTAACCTCACGATCGCGTGACCTGGGGCGTCTTCCGGGTGAGACGAGGGGAGAGGGCCGATGAGCACGGACAACGAGACGAACGATGCGAACGAGGCGGACGAGGCGGACGATGCGAACGAGGCGAACGATGCGAACGAGGCGCAGGCGCGGGCCCTGCTGGCGGCGGCGCTGCCGGAGGTGACCGACGCGGAGTTGCGGGCGCTGCGCGCCCGGCTGGGCGCGCGGGCGGAAGCCGCCGGGGTGCTGGACGTGGCCTACCGGACGGTGGACACGCCGGTCGGGTCGCTGCTGCTGGCCGCGACCGGCGCCGGGCTGGTCCGGGTCGCCTACCCGGTCCAGGGTCACGACCAGGTGCTGCAGGCCCTGGCCGCGCAGGTGAGCCCGCGGATCCTGCACGCCCCGGCCCGGCTGGACGCCGCGGCCCGCCAGATCGATGAATACTTCGCCGGGACGCGCCGGGGGTTCGACCTGCCGCTGGACTTCCGCCTGGCGCACGGCTTCCGCCAGGTGGTGCTGCGCCACCTGCCAGAGATCGCCTACGGCCGGACCGCGAGCTACGCGGTGGTCGCGGCGGCGGCGGGCAGCCCGCGGGCGGTGCGGGCGGTGGGCACGGCGTGCGCGACCAACCCCCTGCCGGTGGTGGTGCCCTGCCACCGGGTGATCCGGTCGGACGGTTCGCTCGGCGGCTACGCCGGGGGGCCGGCAGCCAAGCAGGCCCTGCTGAGCCTGGAACTGGAGGCAGCATGAACGCCGCGACCAGCGCATCCCGCACGACCAGCGCATCCCGCACGACCAGCGCATCCCGCGCGACCAGCGCATCCCGCACGACCAGCGCATCTTGCGCGACCAGCGCGACCAGCGCGACCCGCGCGACCCGCGCGGCCAGCACGACCAGCCCGTGGGCGGAACGGGTCGGCCGCGCCGACTGGGACCTGATCACCAGTCAGGTCAACGAACTGGGGTGCGCGCTCACGCCGCCGCTGATGACCCCGGCCGAGTGCGAGGGCGTCGCCGGGCTCTACGACCGCGACGAGCTGTTCCGTTCGACCATCGACATGGGCCGGTACCGGTTCGGGGAGGGCGAGTACCGGTACTTCAGCCGGCCGTTCCCGGAGCCGGTCGAGCCGCTGAAGCAGGCGCTCTACCCGCGCCTGCTGCCGATCGCCCGGGACTGGCACGGCAAGCTCGGCCGCGCCGCGCCGTGGCCGGACACGCTGGACGAGTGGCTGGAGATGTGCCACGCGGCCGGGCAGGTCAGGTCCACGCCGATCCTGCTGAAGTACGAGCAGAACGGCTGGAACGCGCTGCACCGCGACCTGTACGGCGAGCTGGTTTTCCCGCTGCAGGTCGTGATCAACCTGAGCCGTCCGGGCGCCGACCACACCGGAGGCGAGTTCCTGCTGCTCGAGCAGCGGCCGAGGGCCCAGTCCCGCGGGACCGCGACGCTCATCCCGCAGGGCCACGGGCTGGTGTTCACCACCCGCGACCGGCCGGTCCGGTCGCAGCGGGGGTGGTCGGCCGCGCCGGTCCGGCACGGGGTATCGGTGGTACGGTCCGGCCGGCGATTCACCCTGGGACTGGTGTTCCACGACGCCGCGTGACCGGCAGCTGCAGTTCGGTGACGCCCCGGCTGGCGTTGTCCGGGCAGTAGTCGAGGTACAGCTCCCGGTGGTAGCCGGCCAGGCGATGGCCGTGGTCTACGATCCAGCCGGCGACGATCCGCAGGCTGTGCTCCCGCCGCGCTGGGGTCCGTTCAAGAAGTTGAAGAGCTAGATTCTCTGCGCCATAGAATCAGCGCTTATGGAACTTCATCAGCTCGAGTACTTCGTCGCGGTAGCCGAGGAGGCCAGCTTCACCCGGGCCGCGGCGCGGGTGCACGTGGCCCAGCCGGGCGTGAGCGCCCAGGTCCGCCGCCTGGAGGCCGAGCTCGGCCAGCAGCTACTCGACCGCTCGGGCCGGTCGGTCCGGCTCACCGAGGTGGGGGCGGCCGTCCTGCCCTACGCCCGGGCCGCCCTGCACGCGGTCACCAACGCCCGCCTGGCCGTCGACCAGCTCACCGGCCTGGTGCGAGGGCAGGTGACGGTCGGGATGGTCAGCGGGTGCTCGGTTCAGGTCCTGCCCGACCTGCTGGCCGACTTCCACGGACGCTATCCGGGGGTGAGCATCACCCTGACCGAGGACGCCTCGGACCGGCTGATCGAGTTGCTCCGCGACGGCCGTCTCGATCTCGCGCTGATCGGGTCGGCGGGCGGCGGGACCCCGGGCCTCGAGACCGCGGTCGTCGCCGACGAGGCGCTGGTCGCGGCGGTGGGCGCGGACGACCCGCGGGCGGCGAGCGACTCCGTCGCCGTGGCCGGCCTGCGCGACCAGCCGCTGGTCAGCCTGCCGCGCGGCACCGGTGTGCGCGGAGCGCTGGATGCCGCGTGCGCGGACGCGGGCTTCACCCCCCGGATCGTGCTCGAGGCCAGCGCCCTGCCCATGGTCGCCCGCCTCGCCGCCATGGGCCTCGGCATGGCCATCCTGCCGGCCTCGACCCCTCGCTCGCTCGACCTGAAGCTGCACGTGCTGCCGATCCGCCGTCCGCAGATACGGTCCCGGCTCGAACTCGCCTGGAACCCGGTCACGGCATCCAGCCCGGCGGCTCAGGTGCTCGTCGGCCACGCCCGTGCGTTCATCGGCCACGGCGGCCGATCCTGACCGGCTTCCCTGGCCGGACCAAGCCACCAAGCACCAAGCCACCAAGCCACCAAGCCACCAAGCCACCAGCGGACCGCGGCGCGGACCCGGTGGACGAGGGAGCCCAGCCCGATGCTGCCACATTCCATGATCATGGTTGATTGGTGACGACAGTCGTCACCAAGCCACCATCACGATCACGGAACTGAGCCGCACTAGGCGTGCACCGTTCCGCGGCTGTCGAAGGTCATCGCCCGTTGCAAGGCCGCGGCCCGGAGGTCGGCCGGGATCTCGACCGGGCCGCCCAGTCCGCCGGCGTTGATGCCCGCCTGGGCGGCTTCCTCGACCACCGAGCCGACCAGGATGGCCAGCTCGGGGGTGCGGTGGAACACCAGCACGCCGTGGTTGGCCAGCAGCACCGCGGGAACTCCCGGGATGACACTAGCCCGGATGCCGGCCACCGCCTGGTCGGACCCGCGCGGCCCGTAGCCGGTCACCGGAACCCCGGCGGCCAGGCCGAACATCGCCAGGGCTTCCACCCAGCACCCGATGGGACGGTGAGCCACCGCGTAGGCGGTGGCGTACGGCGAGTGGGTGTGCAGGACGCAGCCGACATCGGGGTGATCGGCGTACATGGCCGTGTGCATGGCGACCACGGCGCCCTGGATGGGCGGCAGGTCGCCCTCCAGCAGGGTGCCATCGAGCCCGACCCGCACGACCGCTGAGGCGGGGTGGTTGCGCAGCGACGGGCCCGCCGTGAAGTACATCTCCTCGGCCCCCGGGACGCGAACGCTCACGTTGCCGTGCCCGTTCGCCGAGATCGCACCGCTGGCGACCACCCGCTGGGCGATGTCTGCTACCTGCCCGGCCAAATCCGCGTCCATAACGACCCCCCCTTACCGGCGCTGCGGCCGGCTGACTCACCTGCGCCCGCCCATCGCGGGCGCAGCTATGCGCTGAGGTCAAGGTAGCGCGACCCCGCCGAGCCTGACCGAGTCCCCTCCGGATCCCGCAGGCTGCGACCGGATCGGGCCGGGCTCTGGCCGCGGACGCTGTCTCGTCGTACTGTCTCCGGTAAAGGCCGGACGATGCCGTCTCACGGAGATCCCGCGGGCGCGGTACGGGCGGCCGGAAACGCGCCATATGGCACTAGCGCGGAGATCATAATGGTCGGCAACCAGGCGCTGGCTGACGGGAGATCCCGTCGGCGGCAGGGCTGGCGTGGCTCGCGTGGCTCGCGTGGCTCGCGCGCGCTCACGGCTCTCGCCGCCGTCAGGACTATTTGCTTAGTGCAAACTAAGTCATATACTGGGTATGTTCTAACTAGCGGAGTACGCAACCGCAAGGACGAGCGCATGGAGCAGGCAGGGTCGCAACCGCGACCGGACCAGCCCGACCGGGCCGACCGCCCCGGACGGCCGCCCGGCCCGGGTGCCAAGCACCTGCCCGGCCAGCGGGAGCCGGTCCGGCCGCCCGCATCCGAGGACCACCCGAGGCCCGAGGACCACCCGAGCCGCGCGCCCGGCGCGCGCGAGCCGGCGCGTCCCGCGCACCCGGTCGTGATCGGCTATGACGGGTCACCGTCGAGCCGCAACGCGCTGGCCTACGCGGCCGGGCTGGCCCGGCGGATCGCCCGGCCGCTGCTCATCGTCTACGTGGTCCCGTTCGGCGTCTACTGCGAGCCGATGACCGGGCAGGTGATCTGCGCGTCGCGGGACGGCGGAGAACTGGAGTCGTGGCTGCTGGCCGAGTTCGACCAGGTCTGCGACCGGGAGGGGCTGGAGGTCAGCGTGATCGCCCGGCGCGGCAACGCGGCCAAGGAACTCGCCGCCACGGTCTGCTCGAGCAACGCCGACGCGCTGGTCGTCGGCGCCCCGGGCCGCCGCCTGCATCACCTGGCCGGCTCGATACCCAGCTGGCTGACGCGGCATGCCCGCTGCCCCGTCATAGTCGTGCCATAACGCGATTCGCGGCGGGCAATCGTCGGACTGGAGCGATAGCTTTCAGACGTGCCCGTCACGACCAGAAAGCTCCCCGATGTGGCTGCCCTGCTCGCCGCCGCGGTCGGCGGGATCGGGGGAGCCGAGCGACCGGGGCAGGTCACGATGGCCCTGGCGGTGGGCCGCGCCATCGACACCGGCGAGCATCTCGCCGTCCAGGCCGGAACGGGCACCGGAAAGTCACTGGCGTACCTGGTCCCGGCGGCGCGGCATGCGGCGGCGCAGGACGCCACGGTGGTCGTGTCGACCGCGACGATCGCCCTGCAGCGCCAGCTCATCGACCGTGACCTGCCGCGCCTGGTGACGGCGCTCGAACCGCTGCTCGGCCGGGCGCCGACGTTCGCGATCCTCAAGGGCCGCCGCAACTACCTGTGCAAGAACCGGCTGGGGAGCGGCGCCGCGGACGAGCCTCAGGACGCGCTGTTCGACGCGCGCGGGATCACGGAGACCGGGCGGCAGGTGCAGCGGCTGCGGGAGTGGGCGGACACGACCGAGAGCGGCGACCGTGACGAGCTGGTGCCGGGAGTGGACGAGCGGGCGTGGCGGCAGGTCGCGGTCACCGCGAGAGAGTGCATCGGCGCCCAGCGCTGCCCGTTCGGCTCGCGATGCTTTGCCGAACGGGCCCGTGAGATCGCGGGCCGGGCCGACATCGTCGTCACCAACCACGCGCTGCTCGCCATCGACGCGCTGGAGAACGGCCAGATCCTGCCCGAGCACGACGTCGTGATCATCGACGAGGCGCACGACCTGGTCGACCGGGTGACCTCGGTGGCCACGGCCGAGCTTTCCGTTCCGGCCGTGGACGCGGCCGCCCGCCGCTGCGGGCACCAGGTCAGCGAGGACGCCGCGGGCCGGCTCAAGGAGGCCGGACGGGGGCTCGAGCAGATCCTCGCCGACGCCCCGGCCGGGCGCATCGACGTGCTGACCGAGCACCTGGCCACCGCGCTGGCCGCGGTGCGCGACGCGGCCGGATCATGCGCCACCGAGATACGCACCAGCGAGGAAGACCTGGAGCAGCTGGCGGCGCGGCGGGCGGCCCTGGCCGCGCTCGACGAGCTGCGCAGCGCCGCCGACCGGATCCTGGCCGGGTTCGGCCCCGATATCGCGGCCCGTCCCGACGTGGTCTGGCTCGACGCGCCTGCCGACCGGGAGGCCCGTGACGCGCGATACGGCCCGGAGGCGCGTCACCCGCCGACGCTGCGGGCCGCGCCGCTCGAGGTGTCCGCGCTGCTGGCCGAGCGGCTGTTCGGCCTGCGGACGGTGGCGCTGACCTCGGCCACCCTGTCGGTCGGCGGCTCGTTCGAGCCGCTGGCCCGGCAGTGGGGCCTGCCCGCGGCGGGCGCGCCCGGGATCGCGGCGGCCCTGGACGCCGCGCGCGCTGAAACGGCCGGGGACGAAGACCGGGACCTCGCCGAGCCGCGGCCGCTCACCTGGTCCGGGATCGACGTCGGCTCCCCGTTCGACCACCCGCGCAGCGGGATCCTGTACGTGGCCCGGCATCTGCCGCCGCCCGGCCGGGACGGGCTGCCGGAGCCCTACCTCGAGGAGTTGCGCGAGCTCATCACCGCGGCCGGGGGCCGCACACTCGGGCTCTTCTCCTCCATGCGCGCCGCCCGGCAGGCCGCCGCGGCGCTGCGCGACCGGATCGACGGCCCGCTGCTCTGCCAGGGCGAGGACCCGACCTCCCAGCTGATCAGCCGGTTCGCCGAGGACGAGGCCACCTGCCTGTTCGGCACGCTGTCCCTGTGGCAGGGCGTCGACGTGCCCGGCCGGTCGCTGCAGCTGGTGGTCATCGACCGGATCCCGTTCCCCCGGCCCGATGACCCGCTGGCCTCGGCCCGGCAACGGGCGGTCGCGGCCCGCGGCGGCAACGGGTTCATGACCGTGGCCGCCGCCCAGGCCGCGCTGCTGCTCGCGCAGGGCACCGGCCGCCTGCTGCGCACGACGGCCGACCGGGGCGTGGTCGCGATTCTCGATCCCCGGCTGCTGACCGCGCGGTACGGCGGGTTCCTGCGCGCGTCGCTGCCGCCGTTCTGGACCACCACGAACCCCGAGGTGGTCCGCGCCGCCCTGCGCCGCCTCTCCGGCTAATCACCGGGCCGTCACGCCATCCGCGAAAACCCAGGGGCACGTGCCTGAACGTGGCCCGGCGGGGCGGGTGCCGTCGAGCTTGAAGATCATCAATGAGCGGCTAGGACTGCCGGCCTGACCGGGCTAGAGAACGTCGTGGCCCGGGTGCGGCTCGGCCGGGATCGAGCCGAGCAGGCCGGCCTGGTAGTCCTCGAACGCCTGGACCAGTTCGTCCCTGGTGTTCATCACGAACGGCCCGTAGGCCGCGACCGGCTCCCTGATCGGCTGGCCGCCGAGCACCAGGATGTCCAGCCCCGGGTTGCTCCCGTCGGCCCTGGGTCCGTCGCCGCGGCCGGACGCCGCGACGGTGATCACGTCACCCGGGCCGAACACCGCCAGCTGGCCGGTGCGCACCGGGCGCCGGTCGGTGCCCACCGTGCCCGACCCGGCCAGAACGTAGCCGAGCGCGTTGAAGTCGGCCCGCCACGGCAGCCGCAGCTGGGCCCCCGGCTCGAGGGTGGCGTGCAGCAGCGAGATCGGCGTGTGGGTCACGCCCGGGCCGGGATGGCCGTCCACCTCGCCCGCGATCACCCGGACCAGCGCGCCGCCGTCCGGCGAGCTGAGCAGCGCGACCTGACCGGCCCGGATGTCCTGGTAGCGGGGGCCGACCATCTTGAGGCGGGCGGGGAGGTTGACCCAGAGCTGGAAGCCGTGGAACAGGCCGCCGCTGGCCACCAGGTCCTCCGGCGGCTCCTCGATGTGCAGGATGCCGCCGCCGGCGGTCATCCACTGGGTGTCGCCGTTGGTGATGAGCCCCCCGCCGCCGTTGGAGTCCTGGTGCCGGAACGTTCCGTCGATCATGTAGGTCACGGTCTCGAAGCCGCGGTGCGGGTGCCAGGCGGTGCCCTTCGGCTCGCCCGGCGCGTAGTTGACCTCGCCCATCTGGTCCATGTGGATGAACGGGTCGAGCGCGCGCAGGTCGACTCCGGCGAACGCCCGGCGGACCGGGAACCCCTCGCCCTCGTAGGCCGAGGGCGCGGTCGTGACCGCGAGAACCGGACGGTCCTGCGCGACCGCCGGGTCGGGCTCGGAGATCCTGGGCAGCAGCAGGATGTCCTCGACGGTGATCGCTGGCATGACTTTATCCTCCTCGGGACGGTCGGCGTTGCCTAGCTGGGCGGACGTTCGCCCGCATACACCGGCACCAACGATGATTGAACGCGCAACATTCCCCGGCTGGGCCTACGCAGCGAGCAGCGCACCTTGCCGCGGCCCTCCTGACCCGCGGGGGCGGTGGCTACAGGGGCAGGCCGGCCTCCAGGTGGGCCAGGGCGGCATCGATCCGCTCGAACATGTCCGTGGTCGGCTGGCTGACCCACGGCATGGTCGCCGACATGATGACGCCGATCACCGCTCCGGCCATGTTGCGCACGGCCAAGTCGTCCGGGGAGCGCCCGGTCCGCTTCGCGATGGCCGCCGCGGTCCCGTCGATCGTCCGGGCGAACTCGTCCAGCGCCCGGGCCCGGACCTCCGGGACGGTGAAGGCCAGCTCGGTGGTCTCCCGGAACCGGGCGAGTTCTTCGGGGGTCAGCGTGCCGAGCATCTGCGCGGCCGCGGCGCGGTAGGCGGCGATCGGGCCGAGGTGAGCGGGCTGGGCCTCGAAACCCTCGATCGCGACCACGTCGAAGTCGTCCTGCAGGACGACGTCCTCCTTGGTGGGGAAGTACCGGAAGAACGTGCTCGGCGAGACCTCGGCCGCCTCGGCGATCTGCTCCACGGTCGTGGCGTGATACCCCTGCTCCCGGAACAGCCGGAGCGCGTGCTCCCGGATGGCAGCACGCGTCCTGGCCTTCTTCCGCTCCCGCAGCCCGTGGGTCCGGACTTCGGTCGCCGTCTCGTCCATGGTTGTCATTCTGCCCTCGCGGGGTCGCGGGGCGTAGCGGGCTCACCGGGCATTTCCGCGCCGGAAGGCAGTCCGCCGGCCTCGGGCGGCCCGCCGGGCGCGCCCGCCCGGCGCGGCAGGAAGGCCAGACCGAGCAGGGCGGCGGTCACGGCGATGCCCGCGCAGCACCACAGCATCACGTCCAGGCCGTGCACGAAGGCGGTGTCCACCGAGCGCAGCAGCGGCGCCGAACCCAGGCCGCGCGCCACCTGGACCCCCCCGGAGACGCCCGACCGCACCGCGCTCGCGGCCGTCGCGGGCAGCCCGGTCAGGTCCAGGCGGGCCTGGTAGGCGGAGCTCAGCACGGTGCCCAGGATCGCGGCCCCCAGGGTGGCACCGACCTGGCGAAGCGCCGTGATCAGGGCCGAGCCCGCGCCGCTTCGCTCGGCGGTCAGGGCACCGAGGGCGGCGTTCATGGCCGCGGGCATGGCCAGGCCCAGGCCCGCCCCGGCCACGGCGAACCACGCCGCGCCGAAGCCGGTGCCGCTGCGGATGCTGGTGAAGGCCCCCGCGGCCAGGGCCAGGGCCATCACCGCGAAGCCGGCGGTGACCAGTGCCTTGGCGCCGACCCGGGGCTCGGCCGGCGTGCTGCCGGCGGAGGGGGCGCCGTCCGGCTTCGGCGGGCTCTGCAGCCTGGTGCCGGCGATCATGCCGACGACCATCCCGCCGATCAGCGGCAGCAGCCGCACCCCGGCGCCGAGCGAGTCGAGCCCGCGGACGTCCCGGAAGTACAGGGGCATCGCGAACAGGATCCCGAACAGCGCGAAGGACACCAGGGTGGCCAGGATCGTGCCCCAGGTGAAGCCCGCCGACCGGAACAGCGTGAGCTGGACGAGCGGCTGGCCGTCCGGGCGCCGGGACACGTTCCGCTCCCAGGCCCCGAACGCGGCCAGGATCGCCGCCCCGCCCGCCATCGTGGCCAGCGCGGCCACGTTGCCCCATCCGTCCTCGCCGGCCCGGATGACGCCGTAGACCAGGACGGTCAGGCCGAGGCTCGAGATGGCCACGCCGGTCACGTCCAGCCGGGGACGCCGCTCGCTGCGCGACTCCGGCATCAGCACGACCACGGCGATCAGCGCGACCACGATCACCGGCACGTTGATCAGGAACACCGATCCCCACCAGAAGCTGTCGAGCAGCCAGCCGCCGAGGATCGGGCCCAGCGGGTAGCCGACGAACACGGCGGCCATCACGACCGCGATCGCCTTCTGCCGCTCCTCGGGGGTGAACAGCACCGGGATCACCGCGAGCGACAGCGGCAGGATGACCGCCGCGCCCAGCCCGAGCACGGCCCTGGCGGCCACGAGTTCGCCCGAGGAGCGCGAGTACGCGCAGGCCAGCGACGCCACGCCGAACAGGACCAGCGCCGGGACCAGGATCTTCTTGCGGCCCAGCCGGTCGCCGAGCAGGCCGGCGGGCAGCAGCGCCGCGGCCAGCACCAGGCTGTAGGCGTCGATGAACCACTGCAGGTCGCTCGTTGACGCATGCAGGTCCGCCCCGAGCGTGGGCAGGGCCAGGTTGAGCACGGTCAGGTCAAGGCCGACGACCAGGACGCTGAGGGCCAGGGCGCCCAGCGCCCACCAGCGCCGCTCCAGGTTCTTCATAATGCTCACCCGCTTTCGGTAGCTCATCTCAAAGAAAATCTACAACTTTTTGAGTGTCACTGTCAATAACGAGTACGACGCATGTTCTGCCGGTACTCCGGAGGGGGTGGCCGGGGGTGGCCGGGGTGGCCCGGGTGCCGGGGTGGCCGGGGTGGCCCGGGTGCCGGGGTGGCCCGGGTGCCGGAGTGGCCCGGGTGCCGGAGTGGCCGGGGTGCCGGGGTGGCCGGGGTGCCAGGGTCCCGTATGGGAACGCCGGCCGCGCTAGCGCCTCCTCAGGACCCCTTGGCCGATAACGGCGGCCGGGGATTTACTGGGTGGGTAAGCATCCCCTTCTGGAAGGAGCCTGCAGTGTCCCGCGTACGTCGGATCATCGTCGGCGTGAGCGGGTCACCGGGCAGCCTCCAGGCGCGGGCTCCGCGGCTGGGCGTTCCGGCATCGCGGGCTGAGCCCTGACGAGATGGGGCTGCCTGCCGCAAACTGAGTACTGACGACCGACCAGGGGAGGCGATCATGCCACAGCCAGAGGGGGCCGAGCTTGAGCGGGTCCGGGCCCGCCGCGAGGAACTGCGCCGGCGCTACCTGCGCCCGGCCGCCGCCCGGCCGCCGACCACGGTGCAGGGCGTGCATCACCTGGCCCTGATCTGCCAAGACACCGAGCAGACCATCCAGTTCTACCAGGAGTTTCTCGGATTCCCGCTGGTGGAGCTGGTCGAGAACCGCGACTACGCCGGGTCGAACCACTTCTTCTTCGACATCGGCAACCGCAACCTGCTCGGGTTCTTCGACTTCCCGGGGCACGATCATCCGCCGTTCACCGAGACCATCGGCGGGGTGCAGCACCTGGCCATCTCGATCTCCGCGGACCAGTTCGACGCGGCCAGGAAGAAGCTGGAGCAGGCCGGCGTCGAGTACCTGGGTCCGGACCGGGGCGCCGACGACAGCATGTACTTCCGGGATCCGAACGGGATCGGGCTCGAGCTCTACCGCGAGGAACTCGGCGTCTTCGAGGGCCAGCACCTGCTGGACTGACGTCCCGGGCTTACCGGTTCTCGCGCCGGATGACCAGGCGGAGCGCGGACCAGGTCTGGTCGATGGCGCAGACCTTGTTGTCGACCAGGCCGGTGGGCAGCGCGACGTCGCGCACGACGTTGTCGCTCATGTCGGTGGGTACCTTCGACGCCTGCTTCGGCCACGCGATCCACAGCCCGCAGGCCGGGGCCATGTGATCGCGGAGCCTGCCGAGCTCCGCCTCGAGTTCCGCGCGCCAGGACACGAACACCACGATGACGTCGTACAGCACGCGGCTGTCCAGATCCGTGTGCACGTCGGCCACGCCCGGCACCTCGGCGAGGGCGTCCTCCAGCCACCCCGGCGCCCCGATCAGCGCGACGGCGTCCCCCGGCCCGATGCCGAGCTTCTGCGGCAGCGGGGTCCCCGAGTACCCCGCAGGCTGGCTGGTCATGGCCGCGCCCCCTTCTGAGCGCCCCTGGTCGGAGGCGTAACTCAAGCTTGTCACTGACTTGTAACAGCTATCAGGCACAACTGGAGGATGAGCACGCCGCCCGACCGGAACGAGCCGTCGGCCGTCGACGGCCTGGCTCGCCTGATGGATCTGACCGGGGACATCGCGGTGCTGCCGGCCGGGAGCCGCCTCGCCGACGAGCATCGGCCAGGTCATCAGTGCTTCGTGATCCTCGACGGGGCGGCCATGGTCGAGCAGGGCGGGCATACCCTGCGCAGCCTGGAGAGCGGGGCGTTCGTAGGGGATGTTTCCCGTGACGGCCGCCCGCTGCCCCCGTCCGGCGTGACCGTCAGGCTCGGGACCCGCTCGCGGGTGCTCGTGCTCGACTCGGTGCGGCTCGCGGCCGCCGTCGACGCGGATCCCATGCTGGCGGCCGCGTGGCGGGCGCTGGCCTCCCGGACCTTATCGACGGCCGCCCGCGAACCGAGCAGACCCGCCGATCGTGTCACAGGCACCGGCAGGAAAAACGGAGGAACCCAGTGACCATCCCCCTGACCGACGCCCCGCGCGTCGAGGCCGGCCGCGGTCCGGGCGGCGTCGGCTGGCCGGAGCGGGCGGGCGGCTGGCCCCAGGAGCTGGCCGCCTGGCCCGACGATGCCGCCTGCTGGCCCGGTGACGTGGCCGCCTGGCCCGACGCTGCTGGTCACTGGCCCGGTGACCTGGCCGCCTGGCCCGATGGCGGGCTGAGCGGGCCGGCTTTCGTCGGCCGCGGCCGTGAGCTTGACCGACTGGCCGAACTGCTCGCGGACGCGGTCGCGGGCCAGCCGCGGGTCGCGGTGGTCGAAGGCGAGGCCGGAATGGGCAAGTCGTCACTGATCACCGAGTTCCTGTCCCGCCACGGCGAGGTGCCGGTGCTGGCCGCGAGCGGTGAGGTGTCCGAGCGGGCCCTGCCGTGGGGGATGGTCCGCCAGCTCGCGCACCGGGCGGACAGCGGCCTGCCGTTGCTGGCCAGCGGCCCGGCGGCGGGCGCCGACCCGCTGGCGGTCGGGGCGGAGCTGGCCGGCCTGTTCGCGGCCAGGTCGGCGGGCAGCGGCCTGGCCGTCGTGATCGAGGACCTGCAGTGGGCCGACCAGCCCTCGGCCCGGGCCCTGCTGTTCGCGTGCAGGCGCCTGAGCTGCGACAAGGTTCTCGTGGTCGTTTCCGGCCGGCCGCAGCACCTGGGCCGGCTCGGCGACGGCTGGACCAGGTTCCTGACCGGGGACCGCCGGTGCAGCCGGCTGGCCCTGGCCCGGCTGAGCGCCGCCGAACTGGCGGAGCTCGCGGCGGCGCTGGGCCGCACCACCGGCCCCGGCGCCCCCGGCGTCCGCGGTGGAACGCTGTCCGGCCGCGGGTTGCGGCGCGTGGCCGACCACAGCGGGGGCAACCCGCTGTTCGCCCGGGCCATGCTGACCGAACTGCCCGACCACGTGCTCGAGGGTGCGGAAGATGGCCTCTACCTCCCGCGGTCGCTGGCCATGGTGATCCCGACGAGGCTGGCCACCCTGGCCGCCGCGGCCAGGAACCTGGTGATCGCGGCCGCGGTGCTCGGCGAGCACTGCGCCGTGTCCGACGCCGTCGCCCTGGCCGGGGTGCTTCAGTCCGACCACGCGCTCGACCAGGCGGTGGCGGCGGGCTTCCTCGTGGTCCAGCCTGGTCAGCCCGCCCAGCGGGAGCTGCGCTTCGCGCACGAGCTGATCCGCCGCGCGGTGTACCGCGACCTCGGCACGGCCCGGCGGCGGTCACTGCACCGGTGGGCCGCGGCGATGACCGACGGCGCCGAGTCGCTCCGGCATCGCGTGGCCGCCGCGTCCGGGTCCGACCTGCCGCTGGCCGGCGACCTCGACGCGGCCGCCGCGGCCGCGGCCGAACGCGGTGAGTCCGCGGCCGCGGCCGCCCATCTCGTCCAGGCCGCCCAGCTCGGAGCGCGCGGCCCGGAACGGGACCGGCGGCTGCTGTCCGCGTTCGAGCTGCTCGTGCAGACGGCCGACGCCTCCGGCGCCGACTCGCTGCGGCCGGCGGCCGAGCACCTGCCCGCCAGCGCGCGCCGGGACGTCGTGCTCGGCCAGCTCGCGATGCTCAGGGCCCGGCCGGCGGCCGCCGAAGCGCTGTTCCTCGCCGCGTGGAACGCTGGCCAGGATCCGGCGGCCGCGGCGGGCCTCGCCCTGGTCTACGGGAACGCCTCGTCCCCGCAGCAGTGCCGGCTCTGGACGCGACGGTCGATGCAGGCCGGGTCCGAGGGCGAGGGCAGGCCGGGCGCGGGCGGGCCGGCCGGGTGTGGCGGGCACGGCGGGCAGGGTGGGCCGGGCGGGGAAGGCGGGCTGGGTGGGGAGGGCGGGCTGGGTGGGGGTAAACAATCCGTGGTCGTGGCGGCGCAGGCGATGGCTCGCGCCCTGGCGGGCGAGGCCGCTCCGGCGCTGCGGATGCTCTCGTTCCTGCCGGACGCCCCGGCCCTGGTGCCGGACGCGCAGGCCGACGCGCTGACCGCCCGCGGGATGCTCCGGCTCTGGACCGGTGACGAGCCGGGTGCCGATGACGACCTGACCGCGGTCGTGACCCGGATCAGGGGCGGGCTGCGGCCCCGCTACCCGGGTCAGGCCCTCGGGTATCTCGCCGAGACCGCCTTCCGGCTGGGCCGCTGGGACGAGGCCCAGGACCAGGCCGAGCTGGCCGTGTCCCTGGCCGAGGAAGCCGGGCGATCCTGCGATCTGCCGTTCGCGCACAACGTCGCCGGCCGGGTAGCGGCCTTCCGCGGGCAGTGGGAGCTGGCCTCGGCTCATGTCCGGTCCGCCGCGCGGGCCGCGCGGATTGCGGGCACCGGGTCGGCGATGGTGTTCGCGGCCGCGGCCCGGGGCGTGCTCGGCCTGGCCCGCGACGACCCCGCGGAAGTGCTGCGCGGCATCCCGAACGGGCCGGCGCTCGCCGCCGACTCCGCCGGCGACCCGACCGTCGGCCTGTGGCACCCGGTCCGGATCTGGGCCCTGATCCGCACCGGCCGTCTCGACGAGGCCGACGCGGCCCTGGACGCGTTCGAGGCTCGCTCGTCCGGCTGCGGCGACCGCCAGGCCCTGGTGCACATCGCCCGGCTGAGGGCCAGCGTGGCGCTCGCGCGGAGCGAGCCGGAGCGGGCCGAGAGCATCCTCGAGGCGTGCAGCGCGGTCGCGGACCGCCTGCAGGTCCCGTTCGCGCGGGCGCTGTTCGATGTCGAGTACGGGCGCTGCCTGGCCCGCGCGCACCGGCGCCCGGCCGCGCTCGCGCGGCTGCGTTCCGCGCACCAGGTCCTGGCCGGGCTCGGCGCCCGGCCGTTCGCCGACGCGGTGGCGGCCGAACTGGCCGCGCTCGGCCTGCGCGGCCGCCCGGACGCCGACTCGGGTCTGGCCGGCCTGACCGCGCAGGAACTGCAGGTCGCCAGGCTCGTCGGCGACGGGCTGTCCAACCGGGAGGCAGCCGCCCAGCTCTACCTCAGCCCCAAGACCATCGAGTACCACCTGGCGCACATCTTCGCCAAGCTCGGCATCAGGACCAGGTACCAGCTGGCCGCGCGGGTGGGGCCCGCCTCCGTCGGCGCGCCGGCCGACCACGAGGGTCCCGGCCAGTAGCGGGCTAGAAGGAGAACCCGCCCGGGCGGCCGTTGCGCTCGGCGATCAGGCCGGCCAGCGTCGCGACCGCGATCTCGGCCGGCGTCCGGGAGCCGATGTTGAGGCCGATCGGCCGGTGCACGCGGGCGATCTCGCCGGTCGGGACGCCCAGGTCGGCGAGGGCCGGGATGTGCGGGGCCGGGACCCGGGGGTTGCCCATGATCCCGACCCAGCGCGCGTCGCTGGCCAGCGCGTCGCGGAGCATCGGGCCGATCTCCGGCCGGTGGTGATCGGTGACCACCACGTCGGCGGGCCCGTCCGGCTGGCTGCGGACGCCGTCCTCCACGGCCGCGACCGCGTCCAGACCCTCCCTGGCCAGCGCGGCCTTGGCGCGTTCGGCATCCGGCTCGACCAGCACCGCCCGGTAGCCGGCGTCCCGGGCGTAGCGCAGCAGGAACTCGGCGACGGGCGAGGCGAAGACGGCGAGGAGGACCCGCCCCGGCACGCGGTCGGGGGCGGCGCCGTGCGCGACATCGCAGGCAGGATCATCGTTCAGGCTGGTCATGTTCACGAGCTTCGCACGCCCGGCCGCTCCTCGCGACTCTCGGGCAGCGCCGAAGGCAAACGGCGCCAGGCCTGCGGCCTGCGGGTCGTGGATGGCCCCCGGCCTGCGGGTCGTGGATGGCCCCCCGCCAGCCTCCCGGTGGTCGCCGTGCGTACGCTGCGTGCTGGAGTAAGTCGTCGGCAGTCCTCGAGCCATCCAGAACGGAGCAGCGCATGCGGCTCAGCGCGCGCAACAAGATCAACGCACGGGTGACGGGCATTACTCACGGCGAGGCCACCGCCAACGTGGCTCTCGACGCGGGTGGCATCCGGCTGGTGGCGTCGATCACCGTGGAGGCGGCCCAGGAACTCGGGCTGGCCGAGGGCAGCGAGGTGACCGCGGTCATCAAGGCCTCAGACGTGATCCTGGCCGTCGCCGACTGATCACCGGCTCGCAAACCCCGTGATCATGGTGACTTTTCCGCATATACGGAGCTGCGCCAAAGGGCAAAAGATCAGCCCGACCCGGTCCGGCCTCGCGGCTAATCATCGAATGGACCGCCCAGCTGTGAGGTCCGAGCCAAGCACGCCGTGCTCAGGAGGCCAGCAGGAAGAACACTACTTCGGCCTGGCCGCGCGGGCAGGCTCATCAAAGGCACTCTCGCGCGGCCGCCCGAAAGGCACTGACAGCTACGCCGCCGCGAAGTCGGCGAGGAACCGAATCCCCTCCGGAGGTCCCGCCAACCAAAGCCCCCGACCACCCGCCCCCACGAGCCTTCGGCTCGTCTGGGGGGAAACCACGGGGGCACCCGATCCCCACAGCCCCAGGGTTCCCCCGAGGTTTCCCCCCAGGCCCCCCTTCCTTACCCCCTCCAGGCCCAGCCCTGGTGTCACCGCTCCCGCAGTCACAGGGCAATGAGGAACACGACACCCGTGCAGACCGACAAGCCACCTAGCCGCCGACACCATGACCACGGGAACGGCCGCCAGCCCCGCTGGCTACCTCGTGCGCAGAGCCGACTCGATGCGGTCCGCTGCCGCGATCGGGTTGTCATGCTCCCAGATGCGAAGACTGATCCAGCCCGCTTCGGCAAGCCGCTGGTCTGTGTCGCGGTCACGGCGGACGTTGCCCTCCAGCTTCGCGCGCCACCAGTCAGCGCTGGCAGTCGGCCACGTGGCGTGCACCGGGCACGCATGCCAGTAGCAGCCGTCAACGAACACCGCGATCCGCAGGGGCGTGAACGCGATGTCGGCGCGCCGCCGCACGCCGCGCAACGGTAGCTGGTAGTCGACGCGGTAGCGAATCCCGCGGCGGTACAACTCCTTCCGGAGAGCGACTTCGGGCGCGGTGTCGGATCGCTTCTGGCGGACCATGCGGGTCCGGGCCGCCGCCGATGACGGCTCGGGCACCCTGGCCCGGCTAGATCCGGGCGAATGCGGCGTCATACTCGTTGGCGACCCGGGTCAGCATCGCGTCATAGTTGAAAATGTCGCCTGGCGGCGGCGCCGGCGGCCCGGTCACCAACGTGACGGGAGTGACGCCGTCATTGACCATGTCGATGACGACGATGGCCAGGCCGTCGTAGCCCGTCCCGGAGGTGCCACTGCGGCGTGGCAGGCCCTTGACGACGTTGATCGAATGCTCGGCGGCATCCGGCTGCCTGTGTACTGTCACCACTGGCCGTGCGAGGCCCTTGTTGCGATTCGGGCTCACGAACCTGTCAGCAGCATTGACCATGAAGAACCCCACCGACAGAGCGCGGTTCGACGACGCGTGGACGATCTGATGGCTTGAGTTGAGTTCGTCGTACAGCCGGGGCCGGCCTTGCTGTGCTCGGTCATCGTGGCCTTCGCTTCCACCGCCACCAAGACCGCTCCAACCGGAGCCCGGGTAATCACCGGAAGCGCGCCAAGCGTTGCATGCTGGCGAGATGTCAACTGGATGCCCAGGTCAGCAGCCATGCTCGAGAGCGTGACGGGCCGAGGCGGCCGACGTGCAGGGGCAGCCTCACCGGGACGGCACAACACGAGGTCGAGCCTCTTCGTCTTGTTGTGTTCGAAGTCTTGCATGCGATGGTTGACGCCGAAGTGCACCTTGCCGGCCGCGACGTGCGAGCGGAGCAGAGCGCTGGTCTGCAGCAGGTCGAAGAGGACTCCCCAGCAGGCGATCTTGGAGTGACGGTCGCTCTGCGGGTGATACTGCCATGGCGTCCCGGACGGTCCCATAGGGGCCGGCACGCTAAGTGCCCAGACCAGGATGTCGAGTGCGTCCACGTAGGTTCCCTCCCGCGGAAACCCTAGATGATCTAGTCCAGTGCGTCAGATGATCCGCAACGTCCCAGGCGCCATCGTTTCGACGTGCCGCTTCACGGCGAGGATGAACTCCTGGTCGAACCGCAGCTTCGCACGTTGC
This sequence comes from uncultured Actinomycetota bacterium, assembly GCA_963842355.1. Classification (GTDB taxonomy): domain Bacteria; phylum Actinomycetota; class Actinomycetes; order Streptosporangiales; family Streptosporangiaceae; genus JASHPR01. The sequence continues at coordinate 1,099,951 of CAWJGC010000004.1, forward strand.
GTCCGCTCAAAGAACCCGGCCGTCGCCCGGTAGGACAGCGGAACCAGCCTCTTCTCATCAAGCACATCCCTCAGATGCGTGTACGGACCGGCTTCCGGCCACATCGAGACACGTGAGCGCCAGCGGCGGCCATCACGCCCCCATGCCGCAGTCGGCCACCGATCGCCGTCACCAAGTGGCTCCGCCTCAGCCTGGTCGTATGAGCCGGGATCGGCCAGGCGCCGTCCCAGCCACGCGGCTACGCCCACGGTCACCGCATTGCCGACCAGCTTCCAGCGCGCACCCTTCTGCCCTTGCGTCCCTGCCGCAGAGGTCCAGCCCCGCGAAAAACCCTGGAGAGCCTCGGCGTCTTCAACCGAAGGAGTGACGAGCTGCCGCCCCGCGGGCGCATCCGGGAGCCAGACAGCAGGCGGCGACGGGATGCCGATCGTTGAGCCGCCCTTGAGCGTCGGGATGGCGTCCCGCGCCCATCCAAGCCCGCGCAGGCCTTCGGTCCAGTAGAAACCGAACGCATCAGACGAAAAGTGCTCAGCCGCGGGCTCGCCCGCATCATCTGACAAGAGCACGCTGCAGGGATCTTCAGTGCGACTCGCCAGCAGGAGAACCCGCTGCCGTCGCTGCGGGACGCCCGTGAATCGGGAGTCGACGACGCGGTACGCCCAGTTGTATCCGCGGTCCTCCAGCTCCGAAACCAGGTAATGCATGGCACGCCCCGCATCGAGCGGCAGCATGTTGCGGACGTTCTCCAGGATCAGCCACCGAGGGTCATGCTGGTCGGCCAGCCGGAAGACGTGGGCGACAAGCCCGGACTGACTCCCGTTGATTCCTGCGGTGCGCCCAGCCTGGGATAGATCGGTGCAGGGAAAGCCGGCGGTGATCACATCGGTGTCGCCCGGCAGCGTCCGCAGCTCCCGCACGTCACGCTCGATCTCCAGCCCCGGGAACCGGGCACACAGCACCGCACGCGCCGGCTCCCACACCTCGCACAGCAACCGTGCCTCATGCCCGGCAGCATGCAGGCCAGCCTCGAGACCTCCGATCCCCGCGAACAGACCCACGACTCGGTAACGCCGACTCGGCTCCGTTTCCACGTCGGCATCGTGACACACATCGCAGACATATCCTCGGAGGCACTCGGAATCGCGGCCGACCACCCCGACACCGCAACGTCCGTCAGCACGGTACGTAGCCGCGCGAACGCATACGCTGAGTCTCATGACCGGTGGGGAGATCATCGCCGCGAGCAAGGTCGTCGGAGCTGCCGGCAAGAAGGCGCTCGCCGAAGACGCGAAGACCAAGGACGTCCTCCTCCGAGTCGCGGAGGACACGCCGGAGATGAGAGCCGCTGCCCGGAGCATGGCGGCCCGGACGGCCGTCAAAGAACGGGTCAAGCTCAAGCTCTACCAGCCGTTCGCTCGCATGCTGGGCGTCAGCAGGGAGTACTTCGAGGACACCTTCCCTCAGGAGATGGGCGCCAAGATCGCCGATATCCCCGACGAGAACTTCGTCACGCCTCCCGCCAGCGTTGCCGTACCCGCGCTTCAAGGCCTCAGCTACACCTTCGAGGAACCCAGCCTCAAGGAGATGTACCTGAACCTCCTGGCGACCGCAAGCGATGACCGGCGAGCAGGGCAAGCTCATCCAGCGTTCGCCGAGATCATCAAGCAGTTGGACCCGAGCGAGGCAAAGCTGCTCAACGTAGTGCTCAGATTGGCAGCTTCTCCTGCCGCGCGCGTCAAGGATCAACGCGACGATCCACCCGGCTCGTTCATTGTCCTGTTGTCACATCTGATTCCAACCCTCGACACCACGACGCGCGAGCCAAGCGAGCAGCCGCAGGGGCCGACCTGGATCGATAACTGGAAACGCCTGGGTCTCGTGAGTGTCACCTACGCCGAGCGGCAAACAGGTGACCATGCATACGACTGGGTCGAGAAGCGCCCAGAATATATCCGGCTCTCCAAGCGACCCGGCGTCTCCACAATCGGTTTCGATATGGGCCTAATGCGAAGGACCGACTTCGGCGGACAGTTCTTTCGCGCTGTTACCGGATGAGCCGCACAGCAGCCGCCCACTCCCCGCACAGTGCAACTACCAGACGTGCGGCCACTGTGCGGCCCGGGTGAGCATCGGCTATGCCTGTGAGCAGGGAGCGGCCCTTCGGGCCGCGCGGCTCCGCCGTTCCTGACCTCACCCCCACCCCAAGGGGACCCCGAGGGTGAGGTCAGGAACGGCTCCGCCGCTCAACAGCTTGCGTTAAACCAGCTAATGCATCCGAGCCTTCGGCTCGGCGGGGGGACACCACGGGGGCACCCTTCCCCGACAGCCCCAGGGTTCCCCCGAGGTTTCCCCCCGAACCCCCCTTTCCTTACCCCTTCCGGGCCCGCCCGAGGCCCCGCTACGCGGGGCACAACCAACCGTGGTACCGGCAGGAACCATCTCGGCGAGGAAACCCGGCAGCCGGCAACCGTAACCACGGCGCGGGTACGGACTACGCCAACGTGGAACAGCGCCAGCGCGGCTTGCTGGTCAGAATTCGCCCGCTGCCGTGCCGCCGATCGCCGGCCCGGTGATCTCCGCGACGAGCTGCCCGGGGCTGACCACCGGCAGCGCCAGGCACGCCGAGGTCATCATTTCCCTGCTGACCAGGCCCCGCCGGTAGGCCCGAAGATAACGGGCCAGGTGCAAGCCGTCGGGCGAGCACGCCGTCCCCGGCGGTGCCCAGCAGAACCCGCACGGCACCCGCACCGCGCGCGTCGCGATCTCGGCCGCGCTCACGTCGGCACCTCCAGGCCCAGGTCACGGCCCAGGGCCAGGTAGGCCCGGGCACGAGCCAGGCCCGCCGCGCAGCCAGCGCACAGGCTGTCCAGCGCCTCGCAGACCAGGCATTCCGCCGGCGGGTCACGGTAGTACACCGCGTCGGCTAAAGCCTGGCGCAGTACCTCGCGGTGCTCTGGCGCAACCGGCGGGACGAGACGATCAGGCATCAGCCAGGCTCCTTCCCGGTCCAGGCCGGCCAGGTGCGCAACCGCCAGCCGGGACCGATGTGATAGACCGAACACTACCCATAGTTGTCTATCGACGTCTATCAACACTATGTGACACCCCTAACAGCCAGTAGTTGCTGCAGGTCACCTAACGTGGTCGTCATGCCGGATGATCTCGACCACGACTCCCCGGTGCCGCTCTACGAGCAGCTAGCCGCCCTGCTGCGAGCCGACATCGACGCGGGCCGGATCCAGACCCGTCTGCCAGCCGAGCTGACGCTGACCCAGCGGTACGGCATCAGCCGGGGTACCGCGCACCGTGCCGTGATGATCCTCGTCGAGAGCGGCTATGCCCAGATCTCCCGCGGCAAGGGCACCTTCGTTGTCCCCGAACACGAGCGGCGCCGGCAGTCCTAGCCCAGCAAAGCCGCTTCGTGGTCCGGGTATGAGCGCCGCATAGGCGTACAATGCGGACAGGATGAACGCTGCCGCCAGCACCGTGACCGCAGCGGCGGGCACCGGCCCGCCGCCAGCCCGCCGGTCCGACGCCGGGATCGTGCGCCTCGGCGGGCGGGACGTCGCCGGGAGATGTTCGACGCCGCCCAGGCCATCGGCGCCGCGCACCGCAGCGCCGGCGACGACCCGGACGCCTCGCCCCAGCCGCTGGCCCGCCGGTCCTACCCGCTGCGCGGCCGGGTCCGGTGCCGGACCTGCCAGCGGCGCATGTGCGGCACCACCCGCACCTCCCCCCGGTACTGGGCCGAAGGCCCCGACTACGCCAACACCTACTACAAATGCTCCCTGGACCTGGCCAACCCCAAACACGCCGCCGCCTACCCCGACCACCCCCGGACCGTCACCATCCGCGAAGACACCCTCATCCAGCTCATCCGCGACGGCCTAGCCGAGCGCGTGTTCGGCCCCGACCGTCGCGCCCTCATAGAGCAGCAGATCCCCGCCAGCCACGCCGAAGCCGCAGAACAGCGCGACCGCCACCGCGACCGCCTCACAAGAGAACTGGCCCGGATCGACCTGGCCCAGCGCTCTCAGATCACCCAGATCGAAACCCTGGACCCGGCCAGCACCGCCGCTCAGGCCATGCGCGCCCGCTGCTACGAACGCTTCGCCGAACTCCAGGCCGAACGCGAAACCACCCAGGCCCAGCTAGCCGACCTCGACCACGCCACCGCCCGCGACGACGCCGCCGCCCTCCTGGACGACCTGCCCCTCCTGGCCGACACCACCGACCTCCAGCCGGAACGCATCCAGGCCGCTCTCTACCAGGCCTTCGACATCCAGGCCCTCTACAAGCCCGACATGCACCAGGTCACCATCTTCGCCACCATCACCACCAGCACTCCCCACGCCGTCGCCGCGCTCCTGGCCGACACCGGCAACGACCCCGCCCACACCACCCCTGGCACCCCCGAACCCGCAGCCAGCCAGCCCGCCCCGCCCGCCATCAGCACCGCCATTTACCCTTTGGCACAGCCCCCTATGGCGCAGGTAACTCTCCACGATCATGGACCGGGGTCGCTCAGCAGCGCCCGGACCGCCTCGCGCAGCGGAGCCAGCTGGGTGGCGGCGGCGCGCCGGGCTTCGGCCAGGTGCCCGGCGAGCACCGGCTCTGCCACCTCGAGGTAGGCCTTGATCTTGGGCTCGGTGCCGCTCGGGCGGATGACGACCCGGGCGCCGTCCATCTGGTAGCGGAGCACGTCCGCTGAGGGCAGATCCCGGGTGCCGCCGGTCAGGTCGGTGACCGACGTCACCGGCTCCCCGCCCAGCTCGGCCGGGGGCGCCGCCCGTAGCCGCGCCATCACCTCGACCGGGGTGGTGGTCGGGACCGTAAGCTGCGCGGTCAGGTGCACGCCGTGGGCGGCTTCGAGGCCGTCGTAGACGTCGAGCAGCGACTTGCCGCTGGACCTGGCGCGCGTCGCCAGGCCGAGCAGCGCCACGGCCGCGCCGATCCCGTCCTTGTCCCGGACCGTGTCGCCGACCGAGTACCCGAGCGCCTCCTCGTAGCCGAAGACGAAACGGCTGCCCGGGCGCGACTCGCCGGCCCGGCACGATCCACTTGAAGCCGGTGAGCGTCTCCGCGTACTGAGCCCCGGCGGCCGCGGCGATGCGCGACAGCAGCGTGGAGGACACGATCGTGGTGACCACGAGCCGCCGCTCCGGGTCCGGCGCGTGCTGATCGAGGAGGTAGGCGCCGAGCAGCGCGCCGACCTGGTCGCCGGTGAGCGCCCGCCAGCCGCCGGCGGCGTCCGGGTCGGGAACGGCCACGGCCAGCCGGTCGCCGTCCGGGTCGTTGGCGAGCACCAGGTCGGCGCCGGACCGGCGGGCCTGGGCCAGGGCCAGGTCGAGCGCCCCTGGTTCCTCCGGGTTGGGGAACGCGACGGTCGGGAAGTCGGGATCGGGCGCGGCCTGCGCGGTCACCAGGTCCGGAGCCGCGAAGCCGGTCCGCTCGAACGCCCGGAGCGCCAGCCCGGCCGCCACCCCGTGCAGCGGCGTGTAGATGAACCGCAGCCACGCGGCGCCCGGCGGCGCGGGGGAGACCGCGGCGAGTGCGTCCAGGTAGGCCTGGGCCACCTCGTCGCCGTGCCGGGTGACCAGCGGGCTGCCCAGGTCGGCGGTCGGGACCTGGGCCAGCGGGCCGAGCCCGCGGATCGCCGACTCGATCTCGGCGTCGGCGGGCGGGATGATCTGCGCGCCGTCGGCGGTGTAGAGCTTGTAGCCGTTGTCGGCCGGGGGGTTGTGGCTCGCGGTGATCATGATCCCGGCCGCAACGCGCAGGTGCCGGACCGCGAACGCGAGCAGCGGGGTCGGCTGCTGCCGGGGGATCAGGTGGACCCGGATCCCGGCCCCGGCCAGCACCCGGGCCGCCTCGTCGGCGAACTCGTCCGAGCGGTACCGCGCGTCGCAGCCGATGACCACGCCGGCCTCGCGGCTCGAGACGGGCCGGCGCAGCAGCCACTGCGCCAGGGCCGCGGTCGTGCCGCGCACGACCGCCCGGTTCATCCGGTTCGGCCCGGCGGCGACGGCTCCGCGCAGGCCCGCGGTGCCGAACTCCAGCCGGCCGCCGAGCCGGTCGGCCAGTTCCGCCCGCGCCTGCGCGCTGTCGTCGCGGGCGAGCGCCTCAAGCTCGGCCCGGTCCCGCTGGTCAGGGTCGTCGGCGAGCCAGGCGCCCAGCCGCGCGCGAAGGTCCTCAGGAATCACGGGATCCGCCCAGGACGCCGGGCAGGATCGCGGCGAGCAGGACCCCCATCCGGGCCGCCGCGGCCTTTCCCGCCGCCACGACCTCCGCGTGGTCCAGGCCCTGTCCCGGGCCGGCCAGACCCGCCGCCATGTTGCTGACCAGCGAGATCGCCAGCACCTCGGCGCCGAGATGACGTGCCGCGATCGCCTCCAGGGCCGTGGACATGCCGACCAGGTCGGCCCCGAGCGTGCGGAGCATCCGGATCTCGGCCGGGGTCTCGTAGTGCGGCCCGGGCAGCGCGGCGTAGACCCCTTCGACCAGATCGGGGCCGGCTCGCCGGGCCAGCACGCGCAGCCTGGGCGAGTACAGGTCGGTCAGGTCCGTGAACCGGGAGGCGTAGCCCGCCGGGGGTGGCTCGCCGGCCAGCGGCGAGCGTCCGGTCAGGTTGAGGTGGTCGCTGATCAGCACCGGCTGCCCGACCTGCAGGCCCTCGCGGATTCCCCCCGCCGCGTTGGTGAGCACGATCACCCGGCAGCCCGCCGCGACCGCGGTCCGGACCCCGTGCACCACGGTGGCGATCGGGTGCCCCTCGTACAGGTGGGTCCGGCCCAGGAAGACCAGCACCCGCAGCGGGCCGAGGCCGACCGAGCGGACCACCGCCGCGTGCCCGGCGACCGTGGGCGGCGCGAAACCGCCGAGGTCGGCCAGCGGTACCTCGGCCCGGGTCGCGACCGTCCCGCCCGGCCCGGCCAGCGCGTCGGCCGCGGGCGCCCAGCCGGAGCCGAGGATCACCGCCACGTCGTGGGCCGCCTGGCCGGTGCGGTGCGCCAGCCGGTCCGCGCTGACCGCGGCGGCGGCGTAAGCGTCGGTGGTCATGCTGCGTCTCCCGCTCGCACCTTGTCTCCCCGCTCATTCTCCCGCTCACGCCTTGATGTACGGCTTCCCGTCGGCGGCCGGGGCCCGGACCCGGCCGACCAGGCCGGCCACCGCGAAGATCGTCGCCACGTACGGGGCCATCGCCAGGATGTAGGTAGGAATGGGGACGTTGATGCTGGCCAGGATGTTGCCCGCGGCCTGGGTAAAGCCGAAGAGCAGCGCGGCCAAGGTCGCGCCCAGCGGCGTCCACCGGCCGAAAATCATCGCCGCCAGCGCGATGTAGCCCAGCCCGGAGGACTGGTCCTGGCTGAACGTACCGACCGAGCCGACCGTCAGGTACGCGCCGCCGATCCCGGCCAGCAGGCCGCCCATGATCACGTTGGAGTACCTGATCCCCAGCACCCGGATGCCGACCGTGTCCGCGGCGGTCGGGTGCTCGCCGACCGCGCGCACCCGCAGCCCCCACCGGGTGCTGAACAGGCCCACCTGCACGAAGATGATCGCCGCGTACGTGATGTAGAGGAAGATGTTCGCGTTGAAGAAGATCGGCCCGATGATCGGGATGCTGCTCAGGCCCGGGATCTTGATCACGTTGAACGTGTTCGCCGCGTTGAGATTCTGGTGGGTGACCAGGATGCTGTCGTAGAGGTAGTTGGTGAGACCGAGCGCCAGCACGTTCAGCACCACGCCGAGGATGATCTGGTCGACAAAGTACTTGATCGCGAACACGGCGAGCACCGCGCCGACCAGGCCGCCCGACAGCGACCCGGTGACCAGCCCCAGCCAGACCCCGGCGACGCTCGACACCACGGCCGCCGCGAACGCGCCGACCAGCAACTGGCCCTCGATCGCGATGTTGATGACGCCGGACCGCTCGCACATGCAGCCGGCCAGGGCGCCGAGGATCAGCGGGACCGAGCCGACCAGGGTGTTCTGCAGCAGGTTGACGGTGTTGATCGGGATGACGTTGCCCGCATCCGCCCAGCACAGCAGCGATACCACGAAGAACAGCAGGACCACGGCGATGCTGATCCGCCGGGCCCGCTGGCCCGGCTGGGCGGTGGCCCGCCACGCCCCGAGGGCGATCGAGGCCGCGCCGAGCACATAGCAGGTCGCCGCGGCCGGCGCGTGGATGCTGGGCACGTGGACCGAGGCGGTAGGCAGCGACAGCGCGAACGTGGCGTCACCCTGGTGCGAGTACAGCCCGAACAGCGCGATGTCGATGAGCCCGAACAGGGCGAAGGTGCCGGCCGCGACGAGCCTGCGGTTCACCGTGGCCAGGGGCGCGCCGGCCGTGGCCGCCAGGGTCGTCATCCGTTCCATCCCTTCGCGACGGCCTCCAGGCCGGCGGCCCGGGCCTCACGCAGCCGGAACATCGCCCGGATCAGCGGCGGGGCCGCGACGAACAGCACGATCAGCCCCTGGATCACCTGGGCGATGTCGGTGGGGACCTGGGTGGCCGCCTGCATCGTGGTGCCGCCGGAGTGCAGCGCGCCGAACAGCAGCGCGGCGAGCACCACGCCCAGGGGCCGGGCCCGTCCCAGCAGCGCCACCGTGATGCCGTCGAAACCGTAGGTGCCGTAGCTGTTGAAGGTCAGGGCGTGCACCGCGCTGCCCTGGATCACCGAGGCGCCGCTCAGCCCGGCCAGCCCGCCGGCGATCAGCATGACCAGCGCCCAGGATCGCTCCACGCTCATCCCCGCGCTGCGGGCCGCGCTCGGGTTGGCGCCCACGGTGCGGAACTGGAACCCGACGGTGCTGCGGGTCAGCAGCCACCACACGGCGGCGGCGGCGGCCAGCGCGACCAGGAAGCCGGCGTCGACCTCCGGAGGCGGCCCGCCCACGTGCGGTAGCTGGGCGTTGGCCGCGATGTTCGGGCTGATCAGGTTGGACTGGCCGGGGGCCTGCAGCGCCCTCGGCGTGCCGAGCAGGTACGACAGCAGGTTGTACATCACGTAGTTGAGCATGATCGTGACGATGACCTCGTGGGCCCCGGTCCGGGCCTTCAGCTCACCGACCACCCAGCCGATCACCGCGCCGCCGGCGATCCCGCCGATCAGGCAGACGATCACGTGGATGACCGGCGGCATGCTGAGCCCGAAGCCGAGGTAGGTGGCGACGATCGCGCCGCCGATCCACTGGCCGGCCGCGCCGATGTTGAACAGCCCGGCCCGGAACGCGATCGCGACCGACAACCCGGTGAGGATCAGCGGGGTCGCGTCGGACATGGACTGCGAGATCGGGTAGAAGATCGGGCCGACCGGGCCGCCGTGGAACGCCGCCCCGACGGTGGCGGGGCTGAAGATCGCGCCGTCGAACATCGCGCGGTAGGCGCCGAAGATCGTGTCCCACGCCTGGGCGAACGCGTTGCCCGGGTTGGAGAAGAGCTGGCTCCAGGCGTGCAGGACCGTGGTGTTGGTGAACGCGATGAGCAGTGCGCCCAGGACCAGGGCCACGACGATGGCCAGGAACGTCACGACCGCGGGGCTGCCCTCCATCACCGCGTTGATGAGGACCCGGGCGGTGTCGCTCGTCCGCTGCAGGGGCTGGGAGCGCCGCGGCTGGCCCGGGGGGCCGTCCTGGCCCTCGCCCGCGGGCCCGACGCCCGGGGCCGCCGCCGGTTGCTGTTCGCTCATGACGGCCCCGCTCCGTTTACCCCGCCCGCCCCGCCCGCGCCGCCCGCGCCGCCCGTCCCGCCCGCGCCGCCCGTCCCGCCCGTCCCGTCCTGACCCGGATCGGACTGGCCTGCCGTCGTCACGCCGCCGTGCCCGCCTCCACGGCCGGTCGCGCCGTCGAGGGGAAGGCCGCCGTCGCTGCCGTCGGCTCCGGCGGTCGCGCCTGCCATGAGCAGGCCAAGTTCCCCGACCGGCACGGACGGCGGCCGGAACGCGACGACCCTGCCCTCGTACATGACGGCGATCCGGTCGGCGAGCGCGTAGATCTCGTCCAGCTCCGAGGAGACGATGAGGACCGCCACGCCCCGGTCGCGCTCCTCGACGATGCGCTTGTGCACGAACTCGATGGAGCCGACGTCCAGGCCGCGGGTGGGCTGGCTGGCGAGCAGCAGCCGCAGGTCCCGGCTCATCTCGCGGGCCAGGATGACCTTCTGCTGGTTGCCGCCCGACAGCGCGGCGACCGGCATCTCGGCGGACGGGGTCCGGACGTCGAACTCCTCGACCAGCTTCGTGGCGAAGGTGGCGATCTGGTCCAGCTTGAGCGCGAGGCCCGAGGCGAACGGCGGCCGGTCATAAACGTCCAGGACCAGGTTCTCCGCGATCGAGAAGTCAGGCACCAGGCCGTCCTCCTGCCGGTCTTCGGGCACGTAGCCGAGGCCGGCCCGGAGCCGGTCCCGGGGCGGGGCGTGCGTCAGGTCCCTGCCGTCCAGCACCACCGAGCCGGCGGTGGCCGGCCGCAGGCCGATGAGCGCCTCGCAGAGCTCGGTCTGGCCGTTGCCCTGCACGCCGGCTATCCCGAGGATCTCGCCCGCCCTGACCTCGAACGAGACCTCCCTGAGCGCGCGATGGCCGTGGTCGTCGGTCACGGACAGGCCGCGGACGTCGAGCACCGTCTCCGCGGGCCGCGCCGGGCCTTTGCTGACCTTGAGCTCCACCGGCCGGCCCACCATCAGCGCGGCCAGCTCGGCGTCGGTCGCGGTCGGCGGGCGCTCGCCGACCACCTGCCCGCGGCGGATGACGGTTATCGTGTCGGCGATGGCCTGAACCTCTTTGAGCTTGTGCGAGATGAAGACGATCGACCGGCCGCCCGCCTTCAGCTCGCGGATCACCCGGAACAGGTCCTCGGTCTCGCCCGGGGTCAGCACCGAGGTGGGTTCGTCGAGGATCAGCACACTGGCCTCGCGCAGCAGCGCCTTGATGATCTCCACCCGCTGCTGGCTGCCGACCGGCAGGAACTCGACGTACGCGTCCGGGTTCACGTTCAGGCCGAAGCGCTCGGACAGCTCGCGCACGTCGCGGCGGGCCCGGCGCCGGTCAAGCAGGCCGAACCCGCGGGTGGGCTCCACCCCGAGGGTCACGTTCTCGGCCACGGTGAAGACCGGTACCAGCATGAAGTGCTGGTGCACCATGCCGATGCCCGCCTTGATCGCATCCCCGGGGGAACGGAACGCGACCGGCTGGCCGTCGATCAGGATCTCGCCCTGGTCGGGATGCAGCAGTCCGTACAGGACGTTCATCAGCGTGGTCTTGCCCGCGCCGTTCTCGCCGAGCAACGCGTGAATCTGACCCGGCTCGATGACCAGGTCGATGTGATCGTTAGCCACGAGGGAGCCGAACCGCTTGGTGATCCCCTGCAGCTCCAGCCGCACCGGTCGGCCTCCCTCCAGGCTGGGTCAGGTCACAGCTCGGCGTGACCTGGCGGAAAGGGTCCCGCCAGGTCACGCTAAGCCACGTCGGCGCGCCGGGACTAGATCGGGCTCTTGGTGGCGGGCTTGATCGTCCCGTTCTCGATCTGGGTCTTGATCTGCGCCAGCTCGGACTGGAGCGAGGCGGGCACCTTGCTCGCGAAATCGTGGTAGGGAGCCAGCGTCACTCCGTCGTTGGCCAGGGTGCCGATGTAGTTGCCGCCGGTGAAGGTGCTGTGGGCCGCGTTGAGCACCGCGTTCTTCACCGCCGTCGTGATGCCCTTCTCGACGCTGGTAATGAAGTACTTGCAGTACTGCGCCGCGCTGATGCAGCCGTCGGTGTCCACCCACATCATGTTCACGTTCTGGCCGGCCTGGTCGGCGGTCTGGACCGCCTTGGCGGCACCGAGCCCGACGCCTCCGGCGACCGGGAAGATGATGTCGGCGCCCTCGGTGATGAACGTGTTCGTGATCCGCTGGCCAGCGGTGAGATCGGTGAAGCTGTTGGTGAACTCACCGTTCTGGGTGGCCTCGTTCCAGCCCAGCACCTGCACGTGCGTGCCGTGCTTCTGGTTGTAGTACTGCACGCCGTCGGCGAAGCCGTCCATGTAGATGGTGACGGTGGACAGCTTCTGCCCGCCGAACGTCGCCACCTTGCCGGTCTTGGTCATCCCGGCCGCGAGGTAGCCGCCGAGGAAGCCGTCCTCCACCGTGTTGAACAGCAGGGCGTCCACGTTCTTCAGCGCCGGGCTGTAGCCGAAGTCGACGATCGCGAACTTCTGGGTGGGGTTGGCCGCAGCCGCCGTCTGGGTCGCCTGGCCCATCAGGAATCCGACCGTGACGATGATCCCGCACTTCTGGCCGAGGAACGCCGTGATGTTCGAGGCGTAGTCCGAGGTCGAGGTCGACTGCAGGTACTTGGGCGTGATGTTGCTGTCCGCCGCCGCGGCGGCCAGGACCCCGCCGTACGACGACTGGTTGAACGACTTGTCGTTGATGCCGCCGGTGTCGGTGACCATGCACGCCAGGAACTTGCCGCCGCTGGCGGCCGCCCCGCCGGTGCTCGCCGACGGCGACGACGATGCCTTGGGCGTCGATGAGCTAGTCGGGCTCCCGGACGACCCGCAGGCCGCCGCGAGCAGGGCCGCGGCGCCCAGAACCGCCACTATCCGGATATTCGCTCGCAAGATGTACCTCCTCTGCCCCGGCGCCCCGCAGGGGCCGGGAGGAACACCGACTCGATCGCTGGCCCCGGTCGGCTAGGGCAGGGAAAGTCCGTCCAGGCCCCCCCGGGATGCCCGAAGGCTAGTCCCGGTGCAGGCTTGCGCGAAAGCCCGCGAAGGGGGTCCTGGCTGCGCTGTTGTGAAATCGAGACCGTTGGGATGATAAAGATGGGAGGCTTCCTCATGATGATCGACTGGCCCGAGCTGCGGGCCCGCGCCGTGCAGGCCGCGGGCCGGGCGTACGCGCCGTACTCCCGGCTGCGCGTCGGCGCGGCGGGCCAGGCCTCGGACGGCCGGATCGTCCTGGGGTGCAACGTGGAGAACGCCTCCTACGGGCTGACGCTGTGCGCCGAATGCGGGCTGGTCTCGGCGCTGCACGCGAGCGGCGGCGGGACCCTGACCGCGGTCAGCGTGGTGGCGGCGGACGGGGCCCCGCTAGTCCCGTGCGGCCGCTGCCGCCAGCTTCTGCTCGAGGCGGGCGGGCCGGGCCTGCTGATCGACGCCGAGGGCGGGCCGCGCGAGCTGGGCGGCCTGCTGCCGTCGGCGTTCTCGGACGCCGACCTCGCCGCGCGGCGGGACGCCCCGGCCTGATCCCGGCCCGGTAAAAAGCCGCAGCACGGTAAAAAGCCGCAGCACGGCAAAAAACTGGGCGGTAGGCTCGGCGTTTCGGGGGCTCTGTGACTAATTGAGGGCAACGGTGACGGCCAGGCGGATGCTGGTGACCGGGGGCGTTCTGTTCGCGGTCTCGCTCGCCGCCCTGATCGCGGCGGACTGGGCCGCGGCGGGCGGACTGTGGTCCATGCTCGACCTCCAGGTCTACGACTGGGGCGGCCACGTCGCCCGTCACTCCGGAAACCTCTACGGCCTGAGGTACTCCGGCCATGGGCTCCGTTTCACCTACCCGCCGATGGCGGCCGCGGTCTTCGCGGTGCTGTCGTACGCGCCGCTGACGGTGCTGAAGTGGGCCGCGAGCGCCGGGAGCGTCGCCGCGCTGACGGCCGTGATCTGGCTCAGCTGGGGAGCGCTCGGCTATCCGCGGTCCCGCGAGCGGCTGTATGCCACGCTCGCGGTCGCCGCGTTCGCGATCTGGGCCGAGCCGGTTCAGCAGACATTAGCCTTCGGGCAGGTCAATATCCTGCTGATGCTGATCATCGTGGCCGACCTTTGCCTGCCTGACGGTGCGTGGTGGAAGGGAGCCGGGGTCGGCCTGGCGGCGGGCTTCAAGCTGACCCCGCTGATCTTCATCCCGTACCTGGTGCTTACCGGGCGGTTCCGGGCGGCCGGGGTCGCGGCGGCCACCTTCACGGCGACCATCGCGGTGTCGGCGGTCTGGCTCCCATCCTCGTCGCACCACTACTGGGCCGGGCGGCTGTTCCTGGACCCGCATCGGATCGGCAACGTCAGCTTCGTGGGGAACCAGTCCCTGTACGGCATGCTGCTGCGGCTGGTCGGCCACCCGGGGCTCGCGCACGTGATCTGGGCCGTAGCCGTGGTGATCGTCGCGGCGGGCGGGCTGCTGCTCGCGGCGGCGGCTCAGCGGAAGCAGGAACTGGCCGGCGTGGTCATCTGCGCGCTGACCGGGCTGCTGGTATCGCCGGTCTCGTGGTCGCATCACTGGGTGTGGATGGTGCCGGGCCTGGTCCTGGCCGTGCACGGCGCCACGCGGGCGACAGCGGCGGACGCGCCGCGCTGGCGGAGGCGTGCCGCCTGGAGCGGGGTGCTGGCTCTGGTCGTCGTGTTCTTCTCCCGGCTGATCTGGGCCGTGCCCGCGTCGATCGTCCAGGGCCGGGGCATGCACGGTCCGTGGCTGCTCGCGGGCAACCTGTACGCGCTGGCCGGGCTGGCCGCCCTGGGCCTGGCGGCCCTGGTGACGGCTCGCCTGCCGGGCCCCCGGCGCACCGCGCCGGGTTCGCCGGCACGCCTCGGCGGTGCAGGCGTCCGCAGCTGATGGGGTCTGTGAGAATAGGGACGTGTCTGTGACCGTCGACCAGATCCGCGGCGTGCCGAAGGTGCTCCTGCACGACCACCTCGACGGCGGCCTGCGCCCCGAGACCATCGTCGAGCTGGCCGCCGAGACCGGCTACGGGAGCCTGCCCACGACCGACGTGGCCGGGCTGGCGCGGTGGATGACCGGCGTGGCCCAGCGCGGCAGGCTCGATCTGTACCTGGAGGCCTTCCAGCACACGGTCGGGGTGATGCAGTCCCGGGCCGCGCTGATCCGGGTGGCGGCCGAGTGCGCCGAGGACCTGGCCGCCGACGGCGTCGTTTACGCGGAGGTGAGGTTCGCCCCGGAGCTGCACGTGACCAACGGGCTCAGCCTGGACCAGGTGGTCGGCGCGGTGCTCGAGGGCTTCCGGCGCGGCAGCCGCGGCCGGGGCATCACCGTTTACGCGCTGCTCACCGCGATGCGGACCGCGGCGCGGTCGCTGGAGATCGCCGAGCTGGCGGTGCGGCACCGGGACGCGGGCGTCGTCGGGTTCGACATCGCCGGCGCCGAGGCGGGCAGCCCGCCCAGCCGGCACCTGGACGCGTTCCAGTACGTGGCGCGGGAGAACTTCCACAACACGATCCACGCAGGCGAGGGCTTCGGGCTCCCGTCGATCTGGGAGGCCCTGCAGTGGTGCGGCGCGGAGCGGCTGGGGCACGGCGTCCGGATCATCGACGACATCCGGGTGCCGGCTGGCGGTCACGCCGCGCTGGGACGGCTGGCCAGCTACGTGCGGGACCGCCGGATCCCGCTGGAGATGTGCCCGACGTCGAACGTGCAGACCGGCGCGGTCAAGTCGATCGAGGACCACCCGATCGGGCTGCTACGCGAGCTGCTGTTCCGGGTGACGGTGAACACCGACAACCGGCTGATGAGCGGGGTCAGCCTGACCTCGGAGTTCCACGCGCTCTGCGAGGCGTTCGGCTACGGCTGGGCGGACATCGAGTGGCTCACGATCAACGCGATGAAGAGCGCGTTCGCGCCGTTCGACGAGCGCCTGAAGATCATCAACACGATCATCAAGCCGGGCTTCGCCCTCGCCCGCGCGGCGCGGGAGCCGCGCGCTGGTGACCGCGGCGGCGCGGAGCGGTAGCGTCGACGGCGTGGGGATCGAGTCGCTGACGCAGCCGGGCCTGGCCCGGTGGGCCGGCGCCGTCGCCGACATCGCCACCTCGGACGCTGCGCTGCGGCAGGTGCTGCACGGGCTGCCCGGGGTCGACCAGGTGGGCACCGAGGCGCGGGCCGCGGGCCTGGCCACCAGGTCGATCAAGCGGGACGCCAAGATGTGGGCGCTGGACATGGCGGTACGCATGGTCGACCTGACCACGCTGGAGGGCGCGGACACGCCGGGGAAAATCAGCGCGATGTGCGCCAAGGGCCGTCGGCCCGACCCGGCCGACCCGGCGGTGCCGCCGGTGGCCGCGGTGTGCGTCTACCCGGACCTGGTCGGCGTGGCCCGCGCCGGGGTGGCCGGCAGCCCGGTCAAGGTGGCGTCCGTGGCGACCGCGTTCCCGTCCGGCCGGGCCTCGCTGGCGGTGAAGCTCGCCGACGTGCGGGACGCCGTGGCGGCCGGCGCCGACGAGGTGGACATGGTGATCGACCGGGGCGCGTTCCTGGCCGGGCGGTACGGCCAGGTCTACGAGGAGATCCGGCAGGTGCGCGAGGCCTGCGGGGTCGCGCACCTCAAGGTGATCCTGGAGACCGGGGAACTGGCCACCCTGGACAACGTGTCCCGGGCGTCCTGGCTGGCCATGCTGGCCGGCGCCGACTTCGTCAAGACCTCGACCGGCAAGGTCACCCCGGCCGCGACGCCGGCGGTGACCCTGGTCATGCTGGCCGCGGCGCGCGACTACGCCCAGGCCACCGGGCGCCGCGTGGGGGTCAAGGTGGCCGGCGGCGTGCGTACCGCTAAGGACGCGATCCGCTACCTGGTGCTGGTGCGCGAGACCGCCGGGCCGCAGTGGCTGACCCCGGAGCTGTTCCGCATCGGCGCGTCCAGCCTGCTCAACGACCTGCTGATGCAGCGCAGCAAGCAGCTCACCGGACGCTACGCCGGACCCGACTACTTCACCGTCGACTGAAGCCCGGGCTCACGGCGACGGAGTCGCGGACCGGGCCGGGCCCGGCGTCGTCGGGGGCGCGGTGGTCGGCGGCGCAGTGGTGGGCGGCGCGGTGGTGGGCGGCGCAGTGGTGGGCGGCGTGGTGGTCGGGGTCGACGTGGGCGTCGGTGACGGGGTGCGGTGACGGCGTCGGGTGACGGCGTCGGTGACGGCGTCGGGCTCGCCGTGTGCGTGGGCTGAACGGCCGGGACCAGGTTCGGCGTCTGCACGGGGTGATGGCCCGGGGTCAGGAACAGGGCCAGGGCCCCGATGATCACGCCCGAGACGGTGACCACCCCGCCGACGGCGGCCCCGCGCACGAAGGCCTGGCGCCGCTGGCCGCGCCGCCACTCCATCGTGCGCAGCTTCTGCAGGTCCGGCGGCAGCGCCGCGCGCTGCGCCGCCCAGCTGTTGATCGGCGCCGCGGCCATGCCGAGCGTCGGGAACAGCAGCAGGCCCGCCAGCAGCGGCCCGGCCAGCTCGCTGGCCCGGGTCAGCGCGCCGGCGATGCCGGCCATGCCGAGCAGCGCCAGGGACGTCTCGGCCCAGTTGGCCCGCAGGGCCTCCCACCACTTCGCCTTCTCGCTGGTCTTCGGCGTGCGCAGGAACGCTGCCTTCTTGGCGAACAGGCCGAGTATCGAGGCCCGCGCCACCACCACGGACGTGGACTGCCAGATGAAGAACGAGCCGACCGCGTCGCGCCACGACGCGCCGGTCCCGCGGCGCAGCAGCGCGACCGCCCGCACCAGCCCGAGCAGCACCAGTACCGGGACCGTGGCCACCAGGAACGCGGTGAGCTTGCGGAACAGCTCGCCGCCCCCGCTGGCCAGGTTGACCGCCCCGGCCAGCAGGAAGACAAAGAACACCAGGCCGAGGACGTCGCCGTACCACTGGACCGCGCCGGACAGGTACGCCCACCGCTGCCCCGTGGTGAGGTGGTTCTCCTTGGTCACCCGGCCGGGCAGCAGCGAGCGCCAGTGCATCCGCAAGATCTGGATGCCGCCGAAGCACCACCGGTAGCGCTGGCCCTTGAGTGCCTCGAACGTCAGCGGCATGATGCCCTTGCCGTAGGAGTGGCCCACGTACCACCCGGTCCAGCCGGCCCGCAGCAGCCGCAGGGACAGCTCGGCATCCTCGGTGATGCACCACTCGTCCCAGCCGCCGAGCTGCTCCAGGGCGACCCGGCGGATCAGCCCCATCGTGCCGGCGAAGATGGCCCCGTCCCGCTCGTTGCGCGACGGCTGCGAGACCGCGAAGAAGTACGAGTACGAGTAGTACAGCCGCCGGTAGTACCGGGCCCGCTCCCAGCCCCGGTAGTCCTGCGGGGACTGGGTGAAGCCGACCCACGGCTCGGCGAACAGCGGCGCGCACCGGCGCAGGAAGTCCCGGCTGAGCTGGTAGTCGGAGTCGACCACTCCGATGATCTCGGTCCGGTCGTCGGTCATCTCGCGCAGCGCGTAGTTCAGCGCCCCCGACTTGTACCCGGGCCAGTCCTCCAGGTGCGCGAACTTGACGTTGTGTCGCGCGCACCACCGCTCGACCGGGCGCCACAGGGTCTCGTCGTCGGTGTTGTCGTCGATGAGGATGACCTCGTAGCTCGGGTAGTCCAGGCGGACCAGGGAGCGGAGCGTGTCGATGACCATGTCCGGCGGCTCGTTGTGCGCCGGGACGTGCAGGCTGACGAACGGCAGGTCGCGGGCGGCCGGAAGCTGCGCCGTGGCGACGGGCGTGACGTGCCGGCGCCAGGTCTCCGAGCCGATGGCGTCGCAGATCTCCCACAGGTAGGCGCTGGCCAGGATCGCGGCGAAGGCTTCGAAGAACCACAGCACCAGCCCGCCGGCCTCGCTGGCCGGGCCGAGATGGCTGTAGAACGTCCAGTCCAGCACGTAGGCCAGGTAGGTGACGAACAGGAAGATGCTGGTCGACCAGCAGATGTGGCCGCGCGCGTTCCAGCGCCTGGTCACCGGCAGCCAGACCAGGCTCCCCGCGACCAGGCCGGCCACGCCGGCGATCGTGTTGTGCTCGGTCACCCCGAGCAGCCGCATCGCCACCGCCACCAGCGCGGCCAGCACCGCGGTGCCGATGATCGCGAGCGTGAGCCGCCGGGCCGCGGGCCACGCCCCGGTCGTCCGGGCCGGATGCCCGGAGCCGACGAGCAGCGCGGCCGTACCCACCGGCGCGGCAATGATCCCCGCCAGCACGAGCGCAGCTAGCACGAACCCTCCCGTCTCCCCGCCTCTGCCTGACGTGACGACCGGCCACGACTACCCGCAATCTAGCCGCAACTAACCCTCCGGCGGGGTCCATCGATGCCGTTGGGAGGTGCGGGGGCGGGAGGTGCGGGGGCGGGGGCGGGAGGTGCGCGGGGGGGGCGGAGGGCGCGGGGCGGGGGGGGAGGGGGCGGGGGGCGTGCGGGGAGGGAGGGGGCGGGGGGCGTGCGAGAATGACTCCGGGTCACGACGCCGGAGGACGGGACAGCGCTGATGCAGGCCGGGAAGGACGCGCGCGGCGCAGGCGAGGCGGTAGCCGCGACCTCCGGCCGGGTCGACTGGGAGTACGCGCCGGCGCCCGAGTCGCGGGAGATCGTGTCGATCGAGCCCGAGTACGGGCTGTTCCTGAACGGCGAGTTCGGGCCGGCCGCCGACGGGCGGACGTTCCCGACCGTCAACCCGGCCACCGAGGAACCGCTCGCGCGGGTGGCCGAGGCCGGCCCGGCCGACGTCGACCGGGGGGTGGCGGCCGCCCGTGCCGCCTACGAGCAGGTCTGGGGGCCGATGCCCGGCCCCGAGCGGGCCAAGTACCTGTACCGGATCGCCCGGATCCTGCAGGAGCGGGCCCGCGAGTTCGCGGTGCTGGAGAGCCTGGACAACGGCAAGCCGATCAAGGAGTCACGGGACGTCGACGTCCCGCTGGCCGCGGCGCACTTCTTCTACCACGCGGGCTGGGCCGACAAGCTCGAGTACGCCGGGCTCGGCCCGGCGCCCCGCCCGCTCGGCGTGGCCGGCCAGGTGATCCCGTGGAACTTCCCGCTGCTCATGGCCGCGTGGAAGGTGGCACCCGCGCTCGCCGCCGGCAACACGTGCGTGCTCAAGCCCGCCGAGACGACCCCGCTGACCGCGCTGCTGCTGGCCGAGGTGTGCCAGCAGGCGGGGCTGCCGCCGGGCGTGGTGAACGTGCTGACCGGCGCGGGGGAGACCGGTGCGGCGCTGGTGGCCCACCCGGGCGTGGACAAGGTCGCGTTCACCGGGTCGACCGAGGTCGGCAAGCAGATCCAGCGCGCGATCGCGGGCACGGGGAAGCGGCTGACCCTCGAACTCGGCGGCAAGGCGGCGAACGTCGTCTTCGACGACGCGCCGGTCGAGGCCGCGGTCGAGGGGATCGTGAACGGCATCTTCTTCAACCAGGGCCACGTCTGCTGCGCGGGCTCCCGGTTGCTGGTGCAGGAATCGGTCGCCGACGTGGTGGTCGGCCGGCTCAGGGACCGGCTCGGGACGCTCCGGCTGGGCGACCCGCTGGACAAGAACACCGACATCGGCGCGATCAACTCGCGGCCGCAACTCGACAAGATCCGCGACCTGTCCGACGCCGGGGAGGCCGAGGGCGCGCAGCGCTGGTCCCCGCCCTGTGAGCTGCCGGAACGGGGCTTCTGGTTCCCGCCGACGGTGTTCACCGGGGTCAGCCAGTCGCACCGGATCGCCCGGGAGGAGATCTTCGGGCCGGTGCTGTCGGTACTCACGTTCCGCACCCCGCAGGAGGCGGTCACGAAGGCCAACAACACCCCGTACGGGCTGTCCGCCGGGGTCTGGACCGAGAAGGGCAGCCGGATCCTGTGGCTGGCCCAGCGGCTGCGGGCCGGCGTGGTGTGGGCCAACACCTTCAACCGGTTCGACCCCGCGAGCCCGTTCGGCGGGTACCGGGAGTCCGGCTTCGGGCGGGAGGGCGGCAGGCACGGCCTCGCCGCGTACCTCGATGCCTGACCGTATCGACGTCCGCAAGACGTACAAGCTGTTCGTCGGCGGCGCGTTCCCGCGGTCGGAATCCGGCCGGTCCTACCCGGTTTCCGGAACGGACGGCGTCCTGCTGGCCCACGCCGCGCGCGCGTCCCGCAAGGATGCGCGGGACGCCGTGACCGCGGCGCGGGCCGCGTTCGGGCGGTGGTCCGGAGCCACGGCCTACAACCGGGGCCAGGTCCTGTACCGGGTCGCGGAGATGATGGAGGGCCGGGCGGCGCAGTTCGCCGAGGCGGTCGCGGCGGGTGAGGGCCTTGATCTTCCGGCGGCCGGGCGGGCGGTGGCGGCCACGATCGACCGCTGGGTCTGGTACGCGGGCTGGCCGGACAAGGTGGCCCAGGTGACCGGCGCGGCGAACCCCGTGGCCGGGCCGTACTTCAACTTCAGCGTGCCCGAGCCGGCCGGCGTGGTCGCGGTCGTCGCGCCCGCCGGGTCCAGCCTGCTCGGGCTGGTCAGCGTGCTCGCGCCGGTGATCGCCACCGGCAACACCGCGGTCGTGGTGGCCAGCGAGCGGCGGCCGCTGCCCGCGGTGACGCTCGCCGAGGTGCTGGCCACCTCGGACGTGCCCGCCGGGGTGGTGAACGTGCTCACCGGCCCGACGGCGGAACTCGCGCCGGTGCTCGCCGGGCACATGGACGTCAACGCGATCGACCTGACCGGCGTGCCGCCCGCCGGCCGGGCCGACCTGGAGCGGCTGGCCGCCGAGAACGTCAAGCGGGTGTTCCCGCCCGGCGGGGCCGGCCCGGAGGACGACTGGGCCGCCGGGCCGGGACTGCGCCGGTTGCTGGCGTTCCTGGAAACCAAGACCGTCTGGCATCCGGTGGGGATCTAGCGCACCGGCGCTCTAGATCTTCCCGCGGTGCTGGCGGCCGAAGTTCACCATCCCCGCGGCCGAGGGGAACCCGGACGGCGACAGCGCCGGAGCTTCGGCGGGCCGGTGGCCGCGGCGGACCGGGGCCGGGGAGACGGACGGGACGCTGTCGGCGCTGCAGATCGCGGCGGCGTCGCTGACCGGCCCCAGGACCTGGCTGCTGGTCGGGATCGTGCCGGGCGGGACCGGGCGGCGGGGGTGGCGTTCGAGAACCTCACCCAGGTCACGGGCGTGCGCGTCGAAGGCCGGGTCGACGAAGCTGACGTTGGGCAGCAGCCCCTGGGCCACGGTGTCGAGGAACGGCAGCGTGGTCACCGGGATGCCCAGGGCGTCGACGTCGCCTGCGGCGAACGGATGCCAGAACGGGAAGTACTTCGTGCCCCACAGGGCCAGGAACGGCAGGTCCCGGAAGAAATACCCGCCGGTGGGGACGCCCTGGGTGTTGGCGATGGGCGACAGGTGGTCCCAGATGGTCGGCAGCGTCGAGATCGTGTCGTTGTTGTGGTCCCGGTCGGTCCGGGCCGCGTGCTGGTAGAAGCGGTTCGGGAACGTCTCGCCGGCGAACGAGCAGAAATAGCGGTCGAGGACCGTGTAGTGCTGGGCCAGGGCCCCGATCACCGGGAGGTCGGGGACGGCCTTGGGCCTGCGGTCGTGGTCGAGGTTGGTGTAGTAGCCGGCCGGGAACGTGTTCGCGGCCGCCGGGGTGACGAAGTGCTATCTGGTCAGCTTTGGGTAGCGTTCTGGCAGCGCGGGGTAACGATCCTAGATCTTGCCGAACAGCCGGTCCCCCGCGTCGCCGAGCCCGGGCACGATGTACCCGCGCTCGTTCAGGGCCCGGTCCATGGCCGCCGTCACCACCCGGACCGTGACGCCGGCGTCGTCGGGGAACGCCTCGGCGACCCGCGCGACGCCTTCCGGGGCGGCGAGCAGGCAGATGGCCGTGACCGTGGCGGCGCCGCGCGAGGCCAGCATGCCGATGACGCTGACCAGGGTGCCCCCGGTCGCCAGCATGGGATCGAGCACGAAGGCATCGCGCCCGGCCAGGTCAGCGGGCAGCCGGGTGGCGTAGGTGCTGGCGATCAGGGTCTGCTCGTCGCGGGCGAGGCCGACGAAGCCGACGTCGGCGCCCGGCAGCAGCCGGGTCATCCCTTCGAGCATCCCGATGCCCGCCCGCAGCACCGGGACCACGAGCGGAGCGGGCCGGGCCAGCCGCACGCCGTCGGCCACGGCGACCGGCGTCTCCACGGACACCGGCTCCACCTTGATGTGCCGGGTCGCCTCGTAGGCGAGCAGGGTCACCAGTTCGTCGGCGAGCCTGCGGAAGGTCGGGGTCTCGGTCTGGACGTCACGCAGCGTGGTCAGCTTGTGCGCCACGAGCGGATGGTCGGCCACCAGCGTCTGCATGACCGGTAGTGTGGCCTGCCCGCACGCCGGGCGCTACCCGGACCCCAGCGGCGCCCGCCGACCGGCGCCCTGGAGCCGGGCATCCAGTGCCCGGCCGGGCGGTCTACGGCGCGGCGCGGCTGTCAGCGAACGCCGCGGCGAGTTCGCGCATCGCGCGGTCGAGCAGGCCGCTGAGGTCGGCGTCCTCGGTCTCCAGCCACTGCTCGTACGCGGCGACCGCGACGCCCAGCGCGGCGTAGGCGATGGTCCTCGGGGCCAGGGCGTCCGGCGGCTGGCCGGTCCGCTCGGCGACGAACTCGGCGATCACCTCCCGCCACGCGGCGTAGCGCAGGGTCGAGTGCGCCTGCAGGGCCGGCGTCCGCAGGATCAGGTCCATCCGGCGCCGGTGCCACCGGACCTGGTCGGGTGCCACCCGGTTGAAGTCCACGACCGCGACCCGGATCGCGTCCATCAGCGGGGTCTGCGGCGGGCAGGCCCTGAACCGGACCCGCATCCGCCTCAGTTCCGCGTCGAAATCCCCCCAGGGAACGTCGTTCTTGGAGGGAAAGTAGCGGAAGAACGTCCGGCGGCCGATGCCTGCGGCGGCGGCTATGTCGTCGACGGTCGTCCGGTCGAAACCCTGCCGGCCGAACAGGTCGAAGGCGACGTGCTCGAGTTCGGCGCGGGACGTGACGCGCTTGCGGCCCGCCCGCCTGATCTGCGTCGGCGCTGCCCGTGCCGCCCGCACCGCCGCCTGCATCGCTCGCCTGCACCGCCTTCGCCCGCACCCGCGGCCGCACGCCGGCCGCCGGGGTGCTCACGGCCGGCGCCGCGCCGGCCTGACAGGAGCATGCCACGACGCGGACCCGGCAGGCGAGACGCGACCCGCGGGCCACCGGTTTCCCATGATCCTGGAGCGTTGAGCGCGATATCCGCACCCGCTGCTCCGGGATCATGGAACCACGCTCTTGCTCTTTGGCACTCGGTGCCTTTACCGTCGGCACTGAGTGCCATTTACCCGGACGCAGACGGCGGAGGCGGTCATGAGCGAGCAGGCCACGATGGAAGCGACACCAGCCCCAGCCGGGCTGGCCCGGCCGGCGCGGGAGGGAGCCCGGGAGCGGGCCGCGGACGCCCCGGGCACCCCGGACGCCCCGGGCATCCACGGTACCCCGGGCACCCCGGGTACCCCGGGCACCCCGGGCATCCACGGCACCCCGGGTACCCCGGGCATCCCGGGCACCGACGGCACCGACGAGGCGCTGATCGCGGACGAGCTGCTGGTCGAGGAAGTCTCGATCGACGGGATGTGCGGTGTCTACTAACCGGTTCGACCTGGACCGGGGATGGCGCCTGGACGATCGGGTGGCGGTGCGGCCCGAGCCGTTCGGCGCGCTGCTGTACCACTTCGGGACCCGGCGGCTGTCGTTCCTGAAGAACACCACGGTGCTGGCCGTGGTGCGGTCGCTGGCCGATCACCCCAGCGCGCGCTCGGCCTGCGCGGCCGCGGGGGTCGCCGCGGCCGCGTTGCCGGCCTACGAGCGCGCCCTCGCGACCCTGGCCGAGTCGCGGATGATCACTGAGCGCCCCGGGCCGGAAGGCACGCCGTCATGACCGTGCCGCGGCTGGTCGAGCACTTCGAGCGGGGGCTGGACGCGCCGATCTGCCTGACCTGGGAACTGACCTACGCGTGCAACCTGGCCTGCGTGCACTGCCTGTCCAGTTCCGGACGCCGGGACCCGCGGGAGCTCACCACGGCCGAGTGCCGGGACGTCATCGACACGCTGCAGCGGATGCAGGTGTTCTACGTCAACATCGGCGGCGGCGAGCCGACCGTCCGGCCCGACTTCTGGGAGCTGGTCGACTACGCCACCGCGCACCAGGTCGGCGTGAAGTTCTCCACCAACGGCATCAAGATCGATTCCGCGGCAGCGCGGCGGCTGGCCGCCAGCGACTACGTCGACGTGCAGATCTCGCTGGACGGGGCGACCGCCGAGGTCAACGACGCGGTCCGGGGCGCGGGCTCGTACGCGACCGCGATCCGCGCCATGGGGCACCTGCGGGCGGCCGGGTTCGAGGGCTTCAAGCTCTCGGTCGTGATGACCCGGCACAACATCGGCCAGCTCGACGACCTGAAGGCGCTCGCCGACGGCTACGGCGCGCAGCTCCGGCTGACCCGGCTGCGCCCGTCCGGCCGCGGCGCCGACACCTGGCCCGAGCTGCACCCGACCGCCGCGCAGCAGCGGGAGTTGTACGACTGGCTGGCCGCCCGCGGCGAGCAGGTGCTGACCGGTGACTCGTTCTTCCACCTGGCGCCCTACGGAGGGCCGCTGCCGGGCCTGAACCTGTGCGGCGCGGGCCGGGTGGTGTGCCTGATCGACCCGGTCGGCGACGTCTACGCCTGCCCGTTCGCGATCCACCAGGAGTTCCGGGCCGGCAACGTCCGCTCGCCCGGCGGGTTCCAGCGGGTCTGGCGCGAGTCGCCGCTGTTCGCCGAGCTGCGGCGGCCGGCGGGCGGGGGGGCGTGCCGTTCCTGCGGGTTCTTCGATTCCTGCCGCGGCGGCTGCATGGCGGCCAAGTTCTTCACCGGGCTGCCGCTGGACGGCCCCGACCCCGAGTGCGTCCGGGGCCACGCCGCCGAGGCCCTCCGGGCGGCCGACCCGGCCGCCGCCCCCCGCCCCGCCGCCGACCACTCCCGCCGGGGGCCGGTGCCCGTCGCCATCACCCGCCGCCCGCCCCAGGACAACAGCATCGCCGGCGCGTTGATGTCGCTATCACGACATCAACGCGCCGGCGATGTCGCTGCGGGAGTGGGTGCGAGCAGCGACGATGTGATTGCTGGGGCGGATGTGGCGGATGTGGCGAAGGGGGTGGAGGGGCCGGATAGGACGGAGGGTGCGCCGGCCGGGGTGGGCCGGCCGCCCGGCCGGGCGTGTGACGGGAGCCCGCTGGCCGGGTTCGCCGTAGGGGCGGCGAGCCGGGCCTGACCCGGGAGAGCCCGCCGGGCAGGGTTCGCCTCGCGGCGGTGAGCCGGGCCTGGCCCGGGAGAGCCCGCTGGGCCGGGTTCGCCTCGCGGCGGTGAGCCGGGCCTGGCCCGGGAGAGCCCGCTGGGCCGGGTTCGCCTCGCGGCGGTGAGCCGGGCCTGGCCCGGGAGAGCCCGCTGGGCCGGGTTCGCCTCGCGGCGGCGGGTCGGGCGTAACCGGGGGGCCGTTGGGCCGGGTTCGCCGCGGGGGCGGGGGGCCGGGCGTAACCGGGGGGCCGGCGGGCGGGCTCGCCTGGGGGGCGGGGCCGGGCAACCGGCATCCGTTCTGGAAAACGATGGGAGTCAGCATGGGAAAGCTCGAAGGCAAGGTCGCCTTCATCACCGGGGCCGCGCGCGGGCAGGGCCGCAGCCACGCGGTGCGGCTGGCCGGCGAGGGCGCCGACATCATCGCGGTCGACATCTGCCGCCAGATCGACACGGTGCCCTACCCCATGGCCACCCCCGCCGAGCTCGCCGAGACCGTCAAGGAGGTCGAGGCGCTGGACCGGCGGATCTTCGCGCGGGAGGCCGACGTCAGGGATGAGGCCGGGCTGCGGGCGGCGTTCGAGGCGGGCATGGCCGAGATCGGGCCGGCGGACATCGTCCTGGCCAACGCGGGCATCGCGCCGATGTCGGTGCACGAGATTCACGACGCGTGGCAGGACGTGATCGACGTGAACCTGACCGGCGTGTTCAACACCGTCGAGATCGCGATCCCGTCCATGATCGCGCGCGGCCAGGGCGGCGCGATCGTGCTCACCAGCTCGACCGCGGGCATCACCGGCATCGGCGGCCCGACCCGCGGCGGGCTCGGCTACACCGCCGCCAAGCACGGCCTGGTCGGGCTCATGCGCTCCTACGCCAACAACCTGGCGCCGCACCGGATCCGGGTGAACACCGTCCATCCGACGGGCGTGAACACGCCGATGGTGGTCAACGACGTGATGGCGGAGTTCCTGGCCGAGGCGGCCCGGTCGGGCGCGATGGCCAACGCCCTGCCGGTCGACATGGTCGAGCCGGTCGACATCTCCAACGCCGTGCTGTGGCTGGTCTCCGACGAGGCCCGGTACGTCACCGGGATCACGCTGCCGGTCGACGCCGGCTTCAGCAACAAGAGGTGACGCGGGCCGGTCACGATCGGACAGGAGCGGCATGGCAGGCCTTCTCGTGGAGACGCGGGCCAGGATCGCGGCCCGGGTGGTGGGGCGCGAGCGCGAGCTCGAGCTGATCCTGGCCGCGGTGGCCGCGGGCCGGGCGCCGGCGACCGCGACGTCGCCCCGGCGGTATCCGGGCTGTTCGGCCGCTGACGCTGAGTGATACGAGAGGATGGACGGATGGGTAATGCCTGGTTCGAGACGGTGGCCGTGGCGCAGCGGCGGGCGCGCCGGCGGCTGCCCAAGTCGGTGTACGGGGCGCTGGTCGCGGGCTCGGAGAAGGGGCTCACCGTCCGCGACAACATCCGGGCCTTCGGCGAGATCGGCTTCGCCCCGCACCTGGCCGGGCTGTCGGCCAAGCGCGACCTGGCCACCACCGTGATGGGCCAGCCGGTGTCCCTGCCCGTGATCATCTCGCCGACCGGCGTGCAGGCCGTGCACCCCGACGGCGAGGTGGCGGTCGCCCGCGCGGCCGCGGCCCGCGGCACGGTCATGGGCCTGAGCTCGTTCGCCAGCAAGCCGGTCGAAGAGGTCGTCGCGGCCAACCCGAAGACGTTCTTCCAGGTCTACTGGTGCGGGACCCGCGAGCAGATGACGGGCTACCTCGAGCGGGCCCGCGCCGCCGGGGCCGTCGGGCTGATCGTGACGCTGGACTGGTCGTTCGCCAACGGCCGGGACTGGGGCAGCCCGGTCATCCCGGAGCGGATGGACCTCAAGACGATGGTCCGGCTGGCGCCGGAGGGCCTGATGCGCCCGCGGTGGCTGCTCGAATGGGCCCGGACCGGTCACCTCCCGGGCCTGAACGTGCCGAACATGGCGGGCCCGGGCCAGGACGCCCCGACGTTCTTCGGCGCGTACGGCCAGTGGATGCAGACCCCGCTGCCGACCTGGGATGACGTGCGCTGGCTGCGCGAGCAGTGGGGCGGCCCGTTCCTGCTCAAGGGCGTGGTCCGGGTCGACGACGCCCGGCGGGCGGCCGACGCCGGGGTGACCGCGATCTCGGTGTCCAACCACGGCGGCAACAACCTGGACGGCACGCCCGCCACGATCCGGGTCCTGCCGGCGATCGCCGAGGCCGTGGGCGGCCAGGTCGAGGTCCTGCTGGACGGCGGCGTCCGGCGCGGCGCCGACGTGGTCAAGGCCGTGGCGCTGGGCGCCCGGGCGGCGATGATCGGCCGGGCGTACCTGTGGGGCCTGGCCGCGGGCGGCCAGGCCGGCGTGGAGAACGTGCTGGACATCCTGCGCGGCGGCATCGACTCGGCCCTGCTCGGCCTGGGCCGGGCCTCGGTCCACGAGCTGACCCCGGACGACGTCGTGGTCCCGCCCGGGTTCACCCGCGCGCTCGGTGCATGAACCGGGTGGCGCTGGTCACGGGGGCGGCGCGCGGCATCGGCGCGGCCACCGTGCGCGGGCTGGCGGCGGACGGCTGGGCCGTCCTGGCCGTCGACCTCTGCGCCGACGACCCGGCCCTGCCCTACCGGCTCGGCCGCCGGGATGAACTGGACCAGGTGGTGAGCGAGGCCTGCGCCGCGGCCGGCCAGGCGGGCCTGGTGCAGGCCATGGTGGCCGACGTGCGCGACGGCGGGCAACTGGCCGGCGCCGTGGCCGCGGCCGAACGGCGCTGGGGCGGGCTGGACGCGGCGGTGGCCGCGGCCGGGGTCATCGCCGGGGGAGTGCCGCAGTGGGAGCTGCCCGGCGAGCAGGAGCGTGCGGTGCTCGACGTTGACCTGGGCGGGGTGCTCGCGCTGGCCCGGGCGGCGGTTCCGGCGCTGCTGCGGCGGCCGGAACCTCGCCAGGGCCGGTTCCTGGCGGTCGCGTCGGCGGCCGCGACGCGCGGGCTGCCGATGCTGGCCGCCTACTGCGCGGCCAAGGCCGGGGTGGCCGGGCTGATCCGGGCGCTGGCCGCGGAACTCGGCGGGACCGGGGTCACCGCGAACGCGGTCAGCCCGGGCTCCACCGACACGGCCATGCTGGCCGAGAGCGCCCGGCTGTACGACCTGCCCGGCGCGGCGTCGTTCGCGGCGCACCAGCCGGTGCGGCGGCTGCTGGGCCCGCCGGAGGTGGCCGCGGCGCTGGTGTGGCTGGCGGGCGAGGCCAGCAGCGCGATGACGGGCGCCGTGGTCCCGGTCGACGGCGGGCTGGCCCTGTGAGCAGGCAGTCTCGGCCTGTTTCCATGATCATGGTTGATTGGTTGCGCACTTCGTCGCTGAGCCACCACGATCATGGCTGCGACTCGGTAGCACCCGTCAGTCGGCCCCGTGAGGCCGTGCCGCTGCCGGCCGGGTTCGGGCTCGCGTTCGATGCCGATACCCGGTTCGTCGGCTCCGACGTCCTGTTCGGCGGCTCGCCGCCGCGGCTGATGCGGCTGAACCCGGCGGGGGTGCGGGCGCTGGCGGAGTTGCGCGCCGGCCCGGTCAGGTCGGCGGCCGGCGGCCGGCTGGCCCGGCGGCTGACCGACGCCGGGCTGGCGCACCCCGGCCCGCCGGCCATGGGAGACCTGGCCGCGGGGGCTCCGGCAGGGAGTGATCCGGGCGGGGGAGAGCCGGTCGGAGGGGAGCCGGTCGGAGGGGAGCCGGTCGGAGGGGAGCCGGTCGGAGGGGAGCCGGTCGGAGGGGAGCCGGTCGGAGGGGAGCCGGTCGGAGGGGAGCCGGTCGGAGGGGAGCCGGCCGGAGGGGAGCCGGGCGAGGTCACGGTGGTGATCCCGGTCCGGGACCGGACCGCCGGGCTCGACCGCTGCCTGTCGGCGCTCGGCCGCCGCTACCCGGTGATCGTGGTCGACGACGGCTCGCTGGATCCGGCCGCCGTGGCCGCCGTCTGCGCCGAACGCGGGGCCCGGCTGAAGCGCCGGCCGGTGCCCGGCGGCCCCGGCCGGGCCCGCAACGAGGGGCTGGCGCTGGTGCGCACGCCGCTGGTCGCGTTCCTGGACAGCGACTGCGTGGCCGGGTCCGACTGGATCGAGCACCTCACGGCGCATTTCGCGGACCCGATGGTGGGCGCGGCCGCGCCGCGGGTGCGCCCGCTGACGGGGCCGAACGCCCTCGGCCGTTACCTGGACGCCCG
Organism: uncultured Actinomycetota bacterium; assembly: GCA_963842355.1. Lineage (GTDB taxonomy): Bacteria > Actinomycetota > Actinomycetes > Streptosporangiales > Streptosporangiaceae > JASHPR01. The sequence goes on from CAWJGC010000004.1 coordinate 1,130,179, forward strand.
GGCGCCGGTGGACCTGGGCCCGCGTGCGGCCAGGGTCGCCCCGCTGACCCGGCTGTCCTACGTGCCGACCGCGGCGCTGCTGGCCCGCTGCTCGGCGATCCCCGGCGGGTTCGACGCGGACCTTCGCTACGGCGAGGACGTGGACCTGATCTGGCGGATGAACGCGGCGGGCTGGCGGGTCCGGTACGACCCGGCCGCGCAGGTGCGCCACGTCGAGCCGGACCGCTGGCAGGCGGTGCTGGCCCGCCGCTTCCGGTACGGAAACTCGGCCGCGCCGCTGGCCCGCCGGCATCCCGGCCAGGTGCCGCCGCTGGTCCTCCAGGCGTGGCCGGCCGCCGCGGCCGCCGCGCTGCTGGCCCGCCGGCCCCTGGCCGCGGCGGCCGCGTACGGCGCCGGCGCTGGCCAGCTGGTCCGGCTGCTGCGCGGGTGGGGCGTTCCGGCCACGGGCGTGCTGCGCCCGATGGCCGACTCCGTGCGGCAGACCTGGCTCGGCGCGGGCCAGTGGAGCGTCCAGTACGCCCTCCCGGTCGTCGCGGCCGGCCTGGTGCGGCCGGGCGGGCGCACCCCGGGGGCCAGGATCGGCCGGCGGCTGGCGCTGGCGTCCCTGCTCGCCGGGCCGCCCGCGGCCGCCTGGCGGAGCCGCCGGCCGCGGCTCGACCCGGTTCGCTTCGCCCTGGCCTACCTGGCCGACGAGGCCGCTTACGGGGCCGGCGTCTACCGGGGCGCGCTGACCGAACGCCTCGCCGCCCCCCTGCTGCCCCGCCTGGCCTGGCGCCCGCTGCCGAAGGCCCGGCGCACTCCGCCGGGGGCCGTGTCCGGTGAGCTAGGACCCAGAACCAGGTATGGGGCGCGCAGATGATCAATACGCCGGTTTGATCATGGATCCGGCGCCCGTTCCCTGACCCAGGCGCCGGTCAGCGGACAACACGGCTGGCCGGGGGCTGGCGCCAGGCCGGACAGCCCGCCACCGTCCAACCATTTGCCCCCGTTTCGCAGTCTTCGTCCCGGCCGCAGGCCCCGCCGCCCCGCCATCCCCGCCCGCCGCCCCGCCATCCCCGCCCGCCGCCCCGCCATCCCCGCCCGCCGCCCCGCCATCCCCGCCCGCCGCCCCGCCATCCCCGCCCGCCGCCCCGCCATCCCCGCCCGCCGCCCCGCCATCCCCGCCCGCCGCCCCGGCATCCCACCCCGTGAATGCGCCTTTGGTGTACACCCGTGTACAGCAGACGCACATTCATCGCCCGGTTCGCCGGGAACGGGAGCCGGCAATGGCACCGGCGGGACCCGAAACGCCGGAAATGCCGGAATTCAGGGCATAGATCATGGGCACCGCCCCGGCCAGGCGCCGGGCGGGCTCCGCCGCGCCCCGGTCCGCAGCCCCGCTTACCACCAGGCTGACCGCCGCGAGGCACAGCAGCGGGTTATTCCGCGACGAGCCCATTTCAGGCATTTCAGCCCTAGATCACGAAATCGGGCTCTGGCGCCGATTCCGTGACGGGGGCGACGTCCGCTTCATGATCGTGGAGACTTATGTGCACTGTGCAGATAGCGCACGTAAGTCTCCACGATCATTGAGACCAGCCGCCCGTGCGCCTCTATCGCATGACCCGATCACCGAATCCGAATCCGCGCCAGAGCCTGAAATCGGGCCCCGGCAGGCCAAGGGCGGCATTCGAGTCCAGCCGATCGTCAGGCTGGCCGGTTGGCGGTCTTGGAGCCGGAGCCGGAGCCGGAGCCGGAGCCGGAGCCCGGGGCCGGGGCCGGGGCTGGGCGGCGCGGCCGGACTGAAGTCCGGGCTGGGGCTGGGCGGCGGGGCCGGACTGAGGCCCGGGATGGGCGGGGTAGCCAGCGGCAGCGCGGCCAGCTGCATCAACAGCAGCAGGTTGTCGTCGGCAGCGGCGCGGTTCATCCGCAGCCGCCCGCAGCGCGTACAGCGGTGAATCAGCATCCACCGCCGTTCGCCGCGGACGGTGACCGCTATCGGCTCCATGCCGCCCGGGCAGCCGGCCTTCCGGTCACCGGGGACGTTGCGATCAAGGTGCCTCGACCACAGGCAGCTGGGACAGTGGTTGCGGTGCGATGTGCCGGGCGCGTCCAGTGAGACGTCTACGCCGCAATGTCCGCACTGAAACGAGCGAGGAAACGACAAGTCTGACGACCTTTCGTAGCAGAGCCTCGAAGCTGGGCAGACATCTCGCCTCCTCTCGTACGCAGTCAGCTAGCGTTGCCGCCGGCCAGGCACGCCGGCGACGACCACCATCGTCGGCAGCGGCGAGCCATCCGTCAAGCCAATATCAGAGGGAGCGGTCAGCCTCGTTCGTCCCGCGACGGCGGCGGGACGCGGCTCCGCCAAGCGCGGGGCTGACCGCGCTGACGCTCAGCGGGCGAGCAGAGTGGCCCGGTGCCGCCAGGCCGTGCGTAGCAGCGCGGCCCCGGCCGCCTGCATCGGCTCGGCCGACGTGAACCGCTCGATGTTCGCGGCCAGGAACGGGATGCCGACGGCGGCTCCGGTCGCGTCCTCGTCGGTGACGATGCGGCCTTCATCGTTGGCGGACACCAGGCCGGCGAACACCGCGTCGAACAGCGGGGCGTCGAACACGGCCACGGACAGCATGTCGACGGCGAAGCTCAGCGGGTCGGCGCCGAGCCCGAGCCAGTACGCCCGCAGCGTCCCGGCGCGCCGGGCGTCGGCCAGCGTGGCGTACAGCGGCCAGCGCCGGTAGTCGATCGGCGCGGTGTCGCTGTGGTAGTCCTCGCCGGCCCCCAGCAGCTCCTCGGACAGCTCGCGGACGATGGAGCGCCACAGGCTGAAGTCGTTGGCCTCGTTCCACCCGGCGTCGTGAGAGGGCTGGAACATGCCGACCGGGGCTACCTGGTACATGCCGCCGCCGCTGGCGACCCGGGCCGGATCGCGCCAGTGCAGGATCATCTGCGCGTCGCCGGCGGCCCGGTCGACGCGCAGCACCAGGGTGCACGTGGCGGCCATCACGGGCCGCCGCCGCAGATCGGTGGGATCGTCGATCAGTGACCGGAACGGCAGGCGCGGCCCGGCCAGGAGCCGGACGGGCCCGGCCGGGAGGCGGCCGGGCTCGCCGCGGGCCAGGGCGGCCGCCGCGTACTCATGGGCGGCGGCCTCGCACGTGTTGATCATCTCGAAGTAGCGTCCCCGGCCGAACGCGAGATCCGCCGCGCCCGCGGAGGTACTCACCTCGAGCAGCCGGTAGCAGGCGCGGTTCTCGAACAGGCCGGGCCGGCCAGGGCCCCGAGCGCCTCGGCGTAGCAGCCGAACCGGCTGCCGTCGTCGCGCAGCGGGCGCACGGCCGCTGTCTCGGGCTCGGTACCGTCGAGCACCGGGCCGCCGGGCACCGGGCCGCCGGGCACCGGGCCGCCGGGCACCGGGCCGCCGGGCACCGGGCCGCCGGGCACCGGGCCGCCGGGCACCGGGCCGCCGGGCACCGGGCCGCCGGGCACCGGGCCGCCGGGCACCGGGCCGCCGGGCACCGGGCCGCCGGGCACCGGGCCGCCGGGCACCGGGCCGCCGGGCACCGGGCCGCCGGGCACCGGGCCGCCGGGTTCACGGGCGGAAGGGCTGGGACGCCACGACAGCCTGACCCGGTCCAGCGGGACCGGCTCGGCCGGGATCCACTCGGGCCGGGCGAGCAGCGGCGTGCCCGCCACCCGCCACGAGGAGGGGTACCGGTCCTGGGCGGCCGTGGCCATATCGTGCCGGCGAGCGTTGAGGAAACCGCGCGCCCGCCGCCACTGCGCCTGGCTGGCGCGCACCCCGTCGGTCATAGATTCCCGACCTTACCGGGGCGGGGCGGCCCGGGCGGCCCGGCGCGCCCGGGGCCGTTCCGGCACGGGTTGACACCGGCGCATCACCTCAGCGAAGATCCGAAACCGCCGGCCCGAACGGCGGGAGGTGCCGCGGCCCGGTAGTGCCGCCGCACCATTTAGGTGATGATGTTGGCGAAATAGGTGCGCCGAGCACGCGCGGGCCCACCGCGGCCGGGGCAGGGCAGGAGGCGGGGGAGTGGTATTCAAAGGTCTGCGCCAGCGGCAGCCCGACACCCCGGGCGCCCCGGGCGCGGGATGGGTCTTCAACCCGCCGCCCGGATGGCCGGTGCCGCCGGCGGCTGGCAGCCGCCGCCGCGCTGGGCGCCTGATCCGTCCTGGCCGCCCGCGCCGGCGGGCTGGGAGTTCTGGCAGCCGCCGCCGCCACCCCAGGACAGCCTCCCCGCCCAGCCCAGCGAGGTCCGCGTCACGTTCGAAGGCCGGCCCTACATCTTCCCGCCCGCCGGGCCGGTCCGGATCGGGCGCGCCCCCGACAGCGACGTGGTGGTCGGCGACCCGGCCGTCTCCCGCAAGCACGCCCAGCTGAGCTGGGCCGGCGACGGGTGGGTGTGGGAGAACGTCGGCCAGGCGCCCACGTTCCTGGGCGGGCAGTCCACCACGCGGGTGGCCGTGAGCGGGGCGGTGGAGCTCGTGCTGGGGTCCCCGCACGGGCCGGTCCTGCGCATCGAGCCATCGCTGCCGGCCGCCGCGGCTGGCCCGGCCCCCCTGGCGGCCCCGGCCCCCGTGGCGGCCCCGGCTGGCCCGGCCCCCGCGGCTGCCCCGGCCCCCGCGGCGGCCCCGGCCCCCGTGGCGGCCCCGGCCCCCGTGGCGGCCCCGGCTGGCCCGGCCCCCGCGGCTGCCCCGGCCGCCGTGGCGGCCCCGCCTCCGGTGGCTGCCCCAGCCCCCGCGGCCCCGGCCCCCTGGGCCGCGCCGGGCCCGGCGGGTGGCGTCGGTCCCGCGGCCGCCCTGGGTTCCGCGGCGATGGCGGCCGGCCCGCCGCCGTTTCCGGCGGCCGCCCCGCCCCGCGCGGGCACCCACCGGTTCGGCCCGGGCCCGCCCGCCCCGCCCGGCGCGCTGGCCGCGCCGTCGGGCGACGAACTGGTCGCCGCGTTCCGGATGCTGATCCCGGTCCGGAGCTGGCTCACGAATCCCGGCTGGCGCCAGGGCCTGCGGCTGCTGGTCATCACGTACGCGCTGCTGCCGCTGGTGTTCATCGCGCTGTTCGCGTCGTCGGGGAACCTGTCCACCCCGGGCTGGGCCTACGGCCTGTACGTCGCGCCGCTGTGGGCGATCGGCTTCTGGTTCCTGATCCGGCCCGGGCCGATCAGGGCGCAGGAGATCCAGATCGGCATCGGCATCATCGTCTGGGTCCTGATCTGGCTCAACGTCGTCACGATCAACATCAACGACCATCTGGGCCGGGCCAACCACGCGTTCTCCTTTCCCGCCGCCCTGGGCGTCGGGTACAACGAGGAGATCACGAAGGCGCTGCCGGTCCTGCTCGCCGGGCTCATCCTGCTGAAGTTCCGCTCGACGAAGCTGGACGTGCGGATGTGGATGTTCCTCGGCACCATTTCCGGCCTGACGTTCGGCGTCTCGGAGGCCGCCCTCTACACCTCCAGGGAACTGGTGATCATCAACCAGGCGCAGGTCGCCAGCCAGGCGGTCGGGGCGGTCCTGTCGTTCGCCGAACGCGTGTTCGTGGACGGCTTCCAGCATGCGGTCTGGGCCGGGATCTCGGCGTTCTTCATCGGCATGGCGGTGAACTACCCGCGGCGGCGGATACCGCTCGTGCTCCTCGGCGTGTCGATCCCGGCCGTCCTGCACGCGCTCAACGACTGGGCCGCGGGCGCCTTCAACTCGTACTGGGTCTGGATCATCATCCAGGCGGTGTCGCTGCTGCTGTTCCTCGGCTACACGATGTCGGCGGAGTCGATCGAGCGCCAGGTCCGCCAGACGCCGATGTTCCGGGGAGAATCGCTGATCATGGAAGCGGTGTCAGAGCCGAAGGAACCCTGACCGCTGGCCGCTGACCGCTGGCCGCTGGCCGCTGGCCGCTGGCTGGCCGCTGGCCGGCTGACCGCTACCGCTCGGCCGGCGTCACGCGTCGCTGCCGTAGAGGCCGGGCTGGCGGGTCTGGCGCAGTAGCTCGGCGAAGAGGCGGGCCTCCCTGGTTTCCCTGGTTTCCTGCAACCGGCACAGCAGCAGCTCGGGTTCGGGGTCGGTCGGGGCCGCGCTGGGCTGGGCTGGGTCTTCCGGCGCCGCCGGCGGGGCCGCGCGCCGCGCCTCGGCCAGCACCTCGCCTGCCGGAGAGATGATCTTGCTGGCCCCGAGCAGGGTTCCGGAGGCCGTGGTCCCGCACTGGTTGACCAGCACCCACCACTGCCCGTTGGCCAGCGCGGCGCCCGGGTAGTAACGGTCCCAGTACGCGTGGGCCTCCCACTCGTAGGCGGACGGCTGGATGACCAGGTCGGCCCCGCGCGCCGCGAGCGCGCGCCCGACCTCGGGAAAGTCCCCGTCGTAGCACACGGTCACCGCGACGTGCCCGAGTTCGGGATCGCTGAACGAGGTCAGGCGGCGGCCCGGCGCGAACAGCGCATGCTCTCCGGTCGGCCGGTACAGGTGGGCCTTGCGGTGCCGGGCCACCAGGACCCCGTCCCGGTTGAACACCAGCGCCGTGTTGCAGATCAGGTCGCCGTCCCGCTCCGGCACGCTGCCCGCGAACACCCAGATCCCGTGCTGCCGGGCCAGGGCGCCGAGCACCTCGGTCCGCGGGCCCGGCACCGGCTCGGCCGCGGCGGCGGCGTCGCGCGCCAGCGAGCCCATGTCGTACCCGCAGGGCCATAGTTCGGGCAGCACGACGAGGTCGGCCCCGGCCGCGGCGGCCTGACCGATCCAGTGCCGCGCCGCGGCCAGGTTGGCCTCCGGGTCGCCGGGCGTCGCCAGCCACTGCGCGGCCGCGACCACCAGCCCATCTTCCCGTCCTGTCGTAGCGCCCATCATCTCGCTCCCCTCCCTCGGCCTGGCGATCGCGGAGACTTTTCGGCGCATAGCGCGGACAACTCTCCATGATCACGGGTGACGCCGTTCACACGTGCCGCCGGGGGCCGGGCCGCCGGGAACCGGGCCGGTGTCGTCGTCCTCGGGAATCTGGGCGATCGGGTACGGCTCGATCTCGAGCGCGCGGTCGCTGGCCGCGGGCTGGCCTGCAGGTCCGGCATCAGCGGCGGGGGCTGATGGGCTCGTCATCGGTCTGCTCCTCCGGTGCCCCCCGGGGGGTGGACGGCAGGCACGCCAGGACCCGTTCCGGCGTGATGGGCAGGACGGTCGGGCGGGCGCCGACCGCGTCGCGGATCGCGTTCGCGACCGCGGCGAGGGGCGGGCCGATGGGCGGCTCGCCGATGCCGCGCGCGCCGAACGGGCCCATCCCTTCCCCGGACTCCAGGACGATCACCTCGACGTCCGGGATGTCGGTGGCCGTGGGCACGAGGTACTGGAACAAGCCGGCGGTCAGGTTGGTGCCCTCGTCGAGCACGACCTCCTCGAGCAGCGCCATCCCCAGGCCCTGGGCCACCGCCCCGCTGATCTGCCCCTCGACCGACAGCGGGTTGATCGCGCGCCCGACGTCGTGCGCGGCGATGTACCGCAGCACCGTGACCTGCCCGGTGTCCAGGTCGACCTCGACGTCGCACAGGTGGGTCCCGAACGTGAAGTCCGGGAACACCCGCTGCGACCGCAGGCCCCGGGTGACCGCCACCCCCTTGGGCCCGAAGAACGTGCTCAGCGCCTCGGTGGGCACGTTGCGCCTGCGGCACAGGGCCAGCGCCTCGGGCACCGGCAGGCGCAGGCCGGGGCCGGCCACGTCGCCGCCGGAGAAGCGCAGCGACTCCGCGGGCTCGCCGCGGTCCCCGGCGACCGCGCCGAGCACGAGGTCGCGCAGCGCGGCGGACGCGTCGTGCACGGCGTTGCCCGACATCAGCAGCTGCCGGGTGGCCGTGGTGGTCCCGGCCACGGGGTTCAGCGCCGAGTCGCCGAAGTGCACGATGACCTGCTCCATCGGCACCGCGAGTACCTCGGAGGCGATCTGGGCCAGGGACGACGCCTGCCCGCCGCCGAGATCCTGCACCCCGCACCGCACCCGGACGCTGCCGTCGGGCTCGAAGCCCACCCACGCGGCGGCGGCGTCGTTCAGCCATACCAGCCGCCCGTAGGACTGCAGGTTGCTGGCGATGGCGCGGCCCGCCGCCCGGCGCGGGCAGGCGGGCACGGGCGGCGGGCCGGCCCGCTCGAGCACGGCGTCGATGGTCTGCGCCAGCAGCACCTCGGTCTCGATCGGCTGGCCCACCGGCAGCACGTCGCCCTTGACCAGGGAGTTCCGCTTGCGGATCTCCGCGGGCGGCAGCCCGAGCCTGCGGGCCACCTCGTCGACCTGTGACTCGTAGCCGAGCACCACCTGCATCCCGCCGAATCCGCGGAACGCCGAGGTCGGCGGGTTGTTGGTGTAGGCGCACCGGGCCCGCAGGCGCACGTTGGCCACCCGGTACGGGCCGCAGGCGTGGACCGAGGAGTACAGCAGGACCAGGGCCGACAGGTAGGCGTACGCGCCCGCGTCCGCCGTGATGTCGATGTCCTGGCCGGTGATCGTCCCGTCCCGGCGGGCCGCGGTCCGGTACCGCATCCGCATCGGGTGCCGCTTGGCCCGCGCCTGCAGCGACTCCTGCCGGGTCCACTCCATGCGCACCTCGCGGCCGGTGCGCCAGACGGCCAGGGCCAGGTACGGCTCGACGGTCATGTCCTCCTTGCCGCCGAAGCCGCCGCCCACGTAGGGCGCGATCACCCGCACCCGCGCCTCGGGGATCCCGAGGATCCGGGCCACGTCCCGGTAGTGCTGCACGACCTGGGTGCTGACCCGGAGGTTGAGCACCCCCTCGTCGTCCAGCCAGCCCGTCCCCGCCTCCGGCTCCAGGTAGGCGTGGTCCACCGGCTGCGTTGTGTACGTTCCCTCCACGACCAGGTCAGCGGCCGCGAACGCGGCCTCGACGTCGCCGCTGTCGATGTCCCACCGGGCCAGCAGGTTCCCCTGCGGGTGGACCTGCGGCGCGCCGTCGGCGAGCGCGCCGTCCGGGTCGAACACCCCGGGCATGCCGGAGTAATCGACCTCGACCCGCTCGGACGCGTCGACCAGCGCCTCCTCGGTCTCGGCGATGACCAGCGCGACCGGCTCGCCCTGGAACCTGACCTGCTGCGTCGCGAGGACCTCCATGTTCGCCTTGAGCGGCGCGACCTCGATCGTCTGCCCCGGCACGTCGACCCAGACCTCGTTGTGCGGCACGTCCTCGCCGAACAGGACGGCGACCACCCCCGGCACCTGGACGGCTTCCGCCGCGCTGCGCCGGACGATCCGGGCCGACGGCACCGGCGAGCGGACCAGCCCGGCCCGGAGCATTCCGGGGTGCACCACATCGCCCGCGTAACGGGTCGTGCCGGCGATCTTCTCCGCCTGGTCCCGGCGGGCCAGCGGCTGGCGCACCACGCTCAGCTCGTCCGCCTTGGACCGCCGGACCTCCTGGTTGCTCACGGGCCAGCCCCGCCCTCGCCCGCCCGGTCCTCGCCCGCGCCGCCTTCCTGCTGGGCCGACTCGATCGCGGTGACGATCGGGCCGTAGCCGGTGCAGCGGCAGATGTTGCCGTGCAGGCCCTCGCGGATCTGCTCGCGGGACAGCCGCCTGCCCTCGGCCAGCAGGGCCGCGGCGCAGATCAGCATGCCGGGGGTGCAGAAGCCGCACTGCGCGGCGTGGCTGCGGTGGAAGGCCTGCTGCAGCGGGCCGAGCGAGCCCGCGGGGCCGCACAGCCCCGCGGCGGTCGTGACCTCGCATCCCGAGACCTGGGCGGCGAGCACGATGCAGCTCGCCACCGGGAGGCCGTCCACCAGCACGGCGCAGGCGCCGCACACCCCCTCCCCGCAGCCGTACTTCGGGTCGGTCACCCCGGCCACCTCGCGCAGCCAGCGCAGCAGGCTCAGGTGCCCGCCCGCGGTCGCGGTGCGGCGGCTGCCGTTCACGGTGATCGTGACCGTCTCGGCCGGGCTCGCGGGACTCCCCGGGCTGGCGGGGACGGCCGACGTCACGCGGCCTCCTCGCTGCGACGGTGCGCCTCCTCGAGGGCCTGAACGGAAAGCACGCGGGCCAGGTGCCGCCGGTAGGCGGCACTCGCGCCGGTGTCGGTGAACGGGTCGATGCCCTCGATCGGCCCGACGCGGGAAGCGATCTCGTCCCGGGTGGCGCCCGCCAGCGCGGCCTCCACGGCCCCGAGCCGGACCGGGCGGTCCGCGACGCCGCCCAGGGCCAGCCGCGCCTCGACGACGACTCCGCCCGCCCCCCCGCCCGGCGCGCTGCGCACCAGCGCCGCCGCCGACACCAGGGCGAAGTCCCCGCGCCTGCGGGACACCTCGCGGAAGCTCCAGCCCCACCCCGGCCCGAGGACCGGGACGCGCGCGGTCACCAGCAGCTCGTCGGGCTCGAGCACGGTCGTGAACAGCGTCACGGAGAACTCCTCGGCCCGGACCTCCCGGGCCGAGCGGCCGTCGGTGAGCTCGTAGCTGGCGCCGAGGGCGGTCATGGCCACCGGCAGCTCCGCGGCGGGATCGCCGTGCGCCAGCGACCCGCCGAGCGTGCCCCGGTTGCGGATCCGGGCGCTGCCGATGTGCGCCGCGGCCGCGCCGAGCAGCGGCTGCGCCGCGCGCGCCGCCTCGCTGGCGGTCAGTTCCCGGTGCGTGACCAGCGCCCCGACGCTCAGGTAGCCGTCGCTCGCGGTGATCTCGCGGGCCTGCGCCGACCCGGGAGATGTCCACCACCACCTCGGGGGCGGCCAGGCCGACGTTGATCATCGGGAGCAGGCTCTGCCCGCCGGCGATGACCTTGGCGTCCTCGCCGTGCCGGCGCAGGGCCGCACAGGCGCCCGGCAGGTCATCGGCACGCTCGTAGCGGAAGGAACGGGTGTACACCGGCGTCGGGTCGCCTCCTAGGTCACGGGCCGGCTGGGGGATGGGCCGGCCCGTGACCCAGGGCGGGGGCGGGCGTCTGCGGTGCCCAGTCCGGCTCGAGGCCGAGCACCTCGGCCGGGGTCTGGCTGGCCATCTTCTCCAGGTAGGCGTAGGGGACCCCGAAGTCGAGCAGGGCGGCGAACAGCATCCGCAGGCCCTCCGGGTGCGGCGGCCCGGCGTACTGCCCGAGGTCGGACCCGAACACCAGGTGCTCGCCTTGCAGCGCGATGATCCACTCCGCGAGCTCGGCGGGCTGCTGCTCCCAGAAGATGGGGGAGACGCAGGACGAGGCGACGTACTCCAGCGTCGCCCCCTTGGCGATCAGCTCGCGCTGCACGTCGAGGTCGAGCTTGCACAGCGACCAGTTGGCGTGGGTGACGATGAACCGGCTGACCCCGGCCGCGACGGCGGCGTCCTGCAGCGCCCGGATCTCGGCCAGGGACAGGTGCCCGGTGGCCAGCGCGACGTCGTTCTCCGCCACGATCTCGCAGATCGTGCGCGCCGCGGGGGTGAGCGTGGCGCCGTCCTCCTCGAACACGGTCACGCCCTCGCCGGGAAGCTGCTTCTTCGGCCGGCCGAACTGCGGGTAGTCGGTGATGCCGAAGAAGTCGGCGTGGTGCTTGGCGTGATTGGACGGCATCCAGACGACCCGGGCGCCGTAGTGGATGGCGGCCTGGGCCACGTAGGGGTTCAGGCCGCCGACCGAGCGGTTGAGCACGACCGCCCCGAAGGACTCGACCTGCGGGTACATGCGGTTCACGTAGTACGCGCGGCCGGTCGTCGACGCGTCGTGGTCCTTGAGCACGAACCCGCGCATGCCCGCCGCGATCGCGTGCTCGGCCAGGGCGGCGTCGTCGATGTGCCGCTTGAACAGCGCGGGCGCCGTGTGCGCGTGCATGTCGATCGCGCCCCTGAGCAGATCGAGATCTGGACGGTCCACCGGCGCCCCCAGATTCACAGATGCACAGAATCAACAGACTCAGGCTTATCGCGATGTAAAACACTCTTTCACGCCACGAGAAACGATGGTAACGTCTGGGACGGCGGGGCGTCAAGGGCGCGGGGAGGTGGGGAGATGGCCACTCCGACCGCGCCGGACCAGGCCGGCCGCGCGGTCGTGCCCGGGGCGCCGGCCCCCCCGGATCCCGAGGCCGGAGCGGCCCGGCCCTCGCTGCAGGTGCTCGAGCGGGCGTTCGCGATCCTGGAGGCGTTCACCGAGTTCCGCCCCGAGTGGGCCACGAGCGACCTGGCCCGGTACCTCGAGCTGCCGATCCCGACCGTGCACCGGCTGCTCGGAGCGCTCGCCCGGCTGGGCTACGTGAGCAAGGACGAGCAGACCCGCCGGTTCCGCCTGGGCGGCGCGGCGATGCAACTGGGCGAGCGCGCCCGCGCGGTGAGCGACCTGAGGGCCGTCGCGCTGCTGCCGCTCCGGCGGCTCTCCGAGGTCACCGACGAGACGGCGGTGCTCACCGTGCTCAGCCACGAGCGCGACCGCAGCGTGTGCCTGGAGCGGGTCGAGACCAGCCAGCCGCTCCGCCTGTCCGTGCAGCCGGGCAGCGAACTGCCCCTGCACGCGGGTGCCTCGCAGAAGGCGCTGCTGGCGTTCATGCCCGAACGCGAGGTCACCCGGCTGCTCGGCCGGCCGCTGGACCGGCTGTGCGCCGCCACCATCACCGATCCGCGGCGGCTACGGCGCGACCTGGAGGTGATCAGGGAGCGCGGCTGGGCCAGCAGCTACGAGGAGACCAACCTCGGGGTGTGGGGCATCGCCGTGCCGGTGATCTCCTCCGGCGACGTCGTGTGCGCGGTGGGCATCGCCGGCCCGAGCGCCCGCCTCAGCGAGGAGGGGTTCCGGCGCGACGTGCCCTCGGTACAGGCCGCCGCGCTGGCCGTCGCGCGTTCCCTCGGCCTCGCCGTCCCCCCGGTCACGCTGCCGGGCGGCCGGACCACCCCATGACCGCCGCCGAGCCCACGCCAGCAGAGGAGACACATCCATGACCGAGCCAAAGGGCGCCCCGGAGGCGAACGGGGAGATACAGCCTCTGGCGCGCAAGGTGGCCATCGTGACCGGCGCGGCCAAGGGGATCGGCGCCGTGGTCGCCGAGTACCTGGCCCGCGACGGCGCCCACGTCGTGCTCGTCGGGCGGGACGAGCGCGCGCTCGCCGCGCAGGCGCGCCATCTCGACGCGGAGTACCCCCGGCGCGAGAGCCTGGCCGTGGCCTGCGACGTGACCGACGAGGCCGCGGTGCGCGCGATGACCGGGCAGGCGGTGGCGCGCTTCGGCGGCCTGGACATCCTGGTCAACACCGCGGGCGTGACCGGGCCGATCGAGACGCCGGCCCAGGACTACGGGGCCGAGGAGTTCCGCCACGTGCTCGACGTCAACGTGCTCGGCACGTTCCTGCCGTGCAAGTACGCGATCCCGCACCTGATCGCCCGGGGCGGCGGCCGGATCGTGAACATCGCCGGCACGTCCGGGCTGCGCGGGTACCCCCGGCGCGTCGGGTACTCGTCTTCCAAGTGGGCCGTGCGCGGCCTGACCCGGACCCTCGCCCTCGAACTCGGCCCGCACGACATCACCGTGAACGACGTGTGCCCCAACGTCACCAAGGGCGGCCGGATGGACCGGATCGTGGCCGAGAAGGCGCGCAGGCTCGGCAAGACCGAGACCGAGGTCTTCTCCGAGTTCGCGGCCAGCACCGCGCTGGGGCGCTTCGTGGAGGAGGCCGACGTGGCGGACGCGATCAGGTTCCTGGTCTCGCCCGCGGCCAGGAACATCACCGGCCACGACATCCCGGTCGACGCGGGCTGGGATGTGTGACCCGGTGCCACCCCGACCCGTGAGACCGACGTGGTTACCCCGACGGGCAGGAGAACAACATGCCGTTCATAGAGATCAAGCTGTTCGAGAGCAGGGTCGAAGACGACGAGGTGGCCGCGCGGATCGTGCGCGCGGTCACCGACGGCCTGTGCTCGGTGATCGGCGAGGCCGCGCGCGAGCAGACGTGGGTCGTCGTCGAGGGCGTCTCGCCCAAGCGCTGGGGCTTCGGCGGTGAGGTCACGTCATGACCGCGCCGGCCTCGGATCATGTCGCGCCCCCCCGGCACCTCCGGGTGCTGTCGACCGGCCTCGGGCTGGGCGGGATCGAGGTCGCCGGCGCGGCCGGCGTCTGGTTCCGGCTGACCGACGGCCGGCGCGTGATCGACGCGAGCAACACCGCGGCGCCGCTGGGGCACGGCCACCCCGATCTCGTCGCCGCCGTCCGCGGCGCGTCCGGCAGCCCGGCGCTCAACGAGGGCTGGGCCTGGCCCGGCCGCCAGCAGGCCGCCGACGACCTGCTCGAGAACGCCTTCCGCGGCGAGGAAGGCTGGGTCGGCGCGGTCCGCTTCTTCACCAGCGCCAGCGAGGCCAACGACCAGGCGCTCAGCCTGGCCCAGGCGCTCACCGGCCGCGCCCCGCTGGTGACGCGGGAGCGCGCCTACCACGGCATGGTGGGGCTGTCCCGCGAGATGACCGTCCAGCCGCAGTGGCACGGCGGGCTTTCCTCGGCCCACGGGGGCTGGCGTCCCGCGCCCCGGCTGGCGGAGGTGCGCCAGTTGCCGGCCCCGCGCTGCGGGGTGCTCTCCCCGTGCACGGCCGACGGTCACTGCCGCTGCCTGCCCGCCGACCTGACCGCCACGCTCGGCGGGGCCGCCGCCGTGATCATCGACTACAGCCAGGGCGGCATCTACCCGGCGCCGGCCTACCAGGACCAGCTGGCCCGCGCGGCCCGGGACGCCGGCGTGCTCTGGATCGCCGACGAGGTGGTCACCGGGCTCGGCCGCCAGGGCCGGTGGATGACGTTCCAGCGCGGGGAGTCCCGCCCCGACATCGTCACGCTCGGCAAGGGCCTGGCCGGGGGCGTGGCGCCGGCCGGCGCGGTGATCCTGTCGCAGCGGGTCACCCGGATGCTGGAAGACCAGCTCTGGCAGACCTACAGCACCTTCCGCGGTCATCCGCTGACGGTCGCCGCGATCAGCGCCACCGTGCGCCGCATCGGGCGCGAGGGCCTGGTGGAACGGGCGGCCAAGCTCGACGCGGTGCTGCGGGCGAGGCTGAACGAGATCGCCGCCGCGCACCCGTGCGTGCAGCGCGTGGACGGCCTCGGCCTGCACTGGACGATGGAACTGCGCGGCAACGACTGGCGCGACTGGCACGCCGACACCAGCGAGCCGACCCCCGCCGACCGCATCGTCGCGGCCGCCCTCGACGCCGGCGTGCTGATCGCCACCAGCGCCGAGGAGACCTCGCTGTTCATCGCCCCGCCGCTGATCGTCAGCGACGACGAACTCGAGACCATCCTGCGCGTGCTCGACCGCTCGCTGTCAGTCGCCGACGGGGTGCCGGAACAGGCCGGGGCCTGACCGGAGGCGAGCGGGAATACAGTCCTCCGCGGGCGCTGGCTGCCGGGCCCGGGGGACGGCGATGAATGCGGACCTGCTGCACACGGGTGTACACCGGCGCCACATTCATCGCCGGTCTCGGCGGGCGGCGGCCGCCCCCGCCCGGCCGCCCCGCCCGGCCGCCCCGCCCGGCCGCCCCGCCCGGCCGCCCCGCCCGGCCGAGTCCGCTGGCGGGGCGCGACCCGCCCGGCCGGGCCCGTTCAGGCATGCTTGTAACGTCCGAACATCTTGGCGTGAGGAGGCAGCCCGTGGCGGAAATGGAGCCCGCCCTCCTCCCGGGGTCTGACCGCTCGCCCGGCATCGGGCCGGTCGTCCTGGGAACCGCCGAGCGGGCCGAACGGGCCCGGCGGGCGGCCCCGGCGGCCGGGCGGCTCGCCGCGGCGGGCGTCACGATGGTGGCCCTGTGCTGGGTCGACAACGCCGGCATCGCCCGGGCCAAGACCATCCCGGTCGGGCGCCTCGAGCACGCGGCGGGCTGGGGCGTCGGCATGTCGCCGGTCTTCGACGTGTTCGTGGTCAACGACGACATCACCACGAGCGAGCACATCGGCGGCCCCGGCGGGGACCTGCGCCTGGTCCCGGACACCGGCCGGCTGACCGCGCTGGCCGGGCAGCGCGGCTGGGCCTGGGCCCCGGTCGACCGCTTCACCCAGGACGGCCGGGTCTACGCCGCGTGCCAGCGCTCGTTCGCCCGCCGCATGGCCGGCGAGGCCGCCGGGCGCGGCCTGGAGCTGCGGGCCAGCTTCGAGGTGGAGTGGGCGGCCGGCGGAGCAAGCTCCGCGGACTTCATTCCGGCCTGCACCGGCCCGGCTTACGGCATGACCCGCGTGGTCGAGCTGTCCGACTACGGCCGGGAGGTCGTCGGGGCGCTGGAGCGGCAGGGCATCACGGTCGAGCAGTTCCACCCCGAGTACGCCGCGGGCCAGCTCGAGGTCTCGGTCGCCGCCGCCGACCCGGTCGCCGCCGCCGACGACAGCGTGCTGGTCCGGCAGACCATCCGCGCGGTCTCGGCGGCCTTCGGGTTCCGGCCGTCGTTCGCGCCCGCGGTGGTGGCCGGATCGGTGGGCAACGGCGGGCACGTGCACCTCAGCCTCTGGCGGGACGGACGGAACCTGCTCGCGGGCGGGCCCGGGCCGCACGGCCTGACCGGCGAGGGCGAGGCGTTCGCCGCGGGCGTCCTGGCCGCGCTGCCCGCGCTCACCGGGGTGGGCGCGCCCAGCGTGGCCAGCTACCTGCGCCTGGTGCCGTCACGCTGGGCGGGCGTGTTCCAGTGCTGGGGGCGGGAGAACCGGGAGGCGGCGCTGCGCCTGGTCACCGGCTCGGCCGGGGAACAGGACACCCGGGCCAACCTCGAGGTCAAGTGCTTCGACCTGGCCGCCAACCCCTACCTGGTGGTCGGCTCGCTGATCGCGGCCGGGCTGGCCGGGATCGCCGGCGGGGCCGGCCTCTCCGGCTGAGGCGTTCGGCGACCCGGCCGGCCTGACCGCCGGCGAGCGGGCCGCCCGCGGCATCCGCAGGCTGCCGCGGTCGCTGCCCGAGGCCACCCGGTGCCTCGAGGCCAGCGCGGTGCTGCGCGAGGCGATGGGCGATCCGCTGTTCGAGGCGTTCCTCGCGGTGCGCCGGGCCGAGGCCGCGCTGTTCGCCGACGCGGACGCCGACGAGATCGTCGCGCAGACCCGGTGGCGCTGGTGAGCGAGCCGGAGACCGAGGTCAGCGTGCGCCGCGAACCACCCGACGATGCGGAGGGACCGCGATGACCGCCGAGCGGCTGGCGCTGATCGATCACCACTGCCACGGGGTGGTCAACGTCACGCTCGACGGGCCCGGCCTGGAGGCGCTGCTCACCGAGGCCCCCGGGCCACCGCCTCCGGGCACGTCGATGTTCGACAGCCAGCTCGGCTTCGCGGTGCGGCGCCGGTGCGCGCCGCTGCTCGACCTGGAGCCGTCCGCGCCCGCCGACCGCTACCTGCGCCGGCGCGCCGAGCTCGGCCCGGCCGAGGTCAACCGCAGGCTGCTGCGGGCCGCGGAGGTGGACGCGTGGCTGGTGGACACCGGCTACCAGACCAGCGAGGTCCTCACCCCCGGCGAGCTGGCGCAGGTTAGCGGGACGCCGGCGCACGAGATCGTCAGGCTCGAGGCGGTCGCCGAGCGGGTGGGCCGCGGCGGTACCGACGCCGCCGGGTTCGCGGCCCGGTTCGCGGAGGCGCTCTGGGCCGCCGCGGCCGGCGCGGTGGGGCTGAAGTCGATCGCCGCCTACCGCTACGGCCTGGACTTCAACCCGGCCCGGCCGGGAGAGGCCGACGTCCGGGCCGCGGCCGGGCGCTGGCTGCGGGCCCTCGCCGCCGACCCGGACACCCGCCTGGACGACCCCGTGCTGCTGCGGCACCTGATCTGGACCGGGACCGACACCGGGCTCCCGCTGCAGTTCCACGTCGGGTTCGGCGATCCCGATGTCCGGCTGCACCGGGCCGACCCGTCGCTGCTGCACGACTTCCTGCTGGCGACCCAGGCGGCCGGCCCGCCCATCATGCTGCTGCACTGCTACCCGTACCACCGGCAGGCGGCCTACCTCGCCAACGTGTTCCCGCACGTGTACATGGACGTCGGCGAGGCGCTCAACCACGTCGGGGCGCGCTCGCCGGAGGTGCTCGCCGAGGCGATGGAGCTCACGCCGTTCCACAAGATGCTGTACTCGTCCGACGCGTTCGGCCTGCCCGAACTGCACTACCTCGGCGCCACCGGATTCCGCCGCGACCTGGCCCGGGTGACCGGCGCGTTCGTCGCCGACGGCGCCTGGTCGGCGGCGGATGCCGGACGGGTCGGGCACCTGGTCGGGGTGGCCAACGCCCGCCGCGTATACCGGCTGGACCCGCGGTGAACCGGTGAGCCTGGCTTCGGGCTACGCCGGCGGCCGGGCCTGGCCGCGTTCCGGCCACCGGCTCCGGCGCCGGCGCTCGCTCTCGCTCTCGGCGGCCAGCTCGGCGGCACCGGTGGGATAGGACTCCCAGTCCGGGCTGTCGGCCGCGGCGACGTCGGCGAGCAGCCGGGCGTCCACGCGGATCGGCGCGCCCGCCACCGCGGCCAGCGTCACCGCGTCGCTGGGCCGCGCGTCGACCTCCCTCCGCCCGCCGGGCCCGTCCACGACCACCACCGCGTAGAACACGCCGTCGGTCAGGCCGGTGATCCTCGCCTCGACGGCCCGGGAGCCGGTCGCTTCCAGCAGGCTGGCGGCCATCTGGTAGGTCAGCGGCCGGGGCGTCTCGACCGCCTCCAGGGTGAGCGCCAGCGCCGTGGCCTCCGCGGTCCCTACCCAGATCGGCAGCCGGCCGTGGCCGCCGGCCGCCTCGAGCACCATCACGTGCTTGCGCGCCACCGGGTCGTCGCCCTCGGCGCGCCGCACCGCGGCCACCGAGACCTCGACCCACTGCGTCGCGTCCGTCGTCGCTGACATGGCCGTTCCCTCCTCGACGTGGATGAGCGGGGCAAGCCTCGGAGCGAGGGCCGCCCGGGCCTGATGCAGCCGGGCCTTCACCGCCCCGACCGAGATGCCGAGCTCGGCGGCCACCTCGCGGTGGCTCAGGCCCTGCAGGTAGAACAGGAGCACCGCCTCACGCTGCCCGTCCGCGAGGCCGGCGATCGCCGCGCGGACCCGGGCCGCGAGGTCGGCCAGCTCGGCGAGCTCGTCCGGCCCGGCCCCGTCACGCGCCGGGTCGGGCCTGGCCGCCGGCCACTCCGAGCGGAGCTGCCGGAGCCAGCGCCGGGAGACGTTCAGGGCTATGCCGCAGAACCAGGGGCCGAACCGGTCGGCGCCGCGCAGCCGGTCCAGCCCGGTCATCGCCGCCACCGCGGCCTCCTGGACCGCGTCCCGGGCCAGGTCCTCCGAGCCCAGCACCCGGGCCGCGAGCGCCGTCGCGGTGCGCTGGTGCCGGCGCACGAGTTCGGCGAAGGGTTCCCTGGCCCCGAGCCGTGCCCGCCGGACCAGGTCGGCGTCCGAGGCCAGGTGGTCCTGCGGCTGTCTCACACCTCATAGTGCCGCCAGCCGCCCCCAGGGTTAGCCCGGGCTGGCCCCCGGTTCCCGGCCAGCGGCGTCCTGGCTGGCCCCGCGCAGGCGTTCCAGCCGGCGGTCGGCGGCGCGCTGGTCCTCCGTGGTCGCCCGCGCGCCGGCTCACCTCCACGGCCGGGTCCCTCCGATCCGCCGCCACCACAGCATCCGCAGAGCCATCACGGGAATCACCCACCACAGGACCCAGCCCACGGCCCACCGGTGCGGACCGCCGCCGCCTGCGGCCAGCGCCGCCACGGTCAGCGCGGCCGCGACGAGCACCGGGAACAGGAACGGGACCAGCGCGCGCCGCGGTAGCGCGGCCGGCGGGGACCCGCCCGGCGCCTGCCGTTCATGCGGCAGGTCGGCGAGGAGTACGTCGAGGTCGCCGCGGATCCGGGCCCGCAGCGCGCGCCCGGTGCGGTCGTCAAGCTCGGCCGGGTCGAGCCTGCCTGCCTGAAAGTGCTGGCCCAGTTCGGTGACGACCGCGTCCCGGTCGGCGTCGGACACCCTGAGCGCGTTCTGGTCCATGGGACACCTCGCCTCTCAGCATCTAGTAGCACTCCACAACTATCACGAACCGCAAGTATTGTCCAACGTGATATTCTCACTAGATGGCTGATCCCGGCACGGCCCGGCGAGGTCCCGGGGGCGACGAGGACTTCGCCTACCTCCTCGTCCAGCTCGGCTTTCACGTGGCCGGGGGGTTCCGTGAGCGGCTGGCCCCGCTCGGCCTGGAGCCGCGGCACTTCGGCATGCTGACCCGGCTGGCGGCGAACGAGGGCCGGTCACAGCAGGCCATCGGCGAGCTGATGGGCCTGAACGCCACCCGCATGGTCTTCCTGGTCGACGAGCTGGAGGAGCGCGGGCTAGTCGAGCGCAGGCGTAATCCCGACGACCGGCGCTCGCACGCCCTGTACCTGACCGAGGCGGGCCGGGCGAAGCTCCGGGAAGCTCAAGTGGCCGGCGCCGGGCACGAGCGCCAGATCGGCGGCTCGCTCACCGGGGAGGAACGCCGGCAGCTCGCGGCGCTGCTGCGGCGGCTCGCCGACGAGCAGGGGATCAGCGGGGACAGCCTGCCCGGCCCCATGGCGAGCCGCTGACCACCGCCGCGGGCGGGAACGGCGCGCCGCTAGGCTCATCGGCAGATGACTGCCAGGCCCCGCACCTCCCCACCCGGCGTCCGCCGCCGCCCCGTTCTGATCGGTCTCATGGTGACCATGGCGCTTTCGGCCATGGACAACACGATCGTGGCCACGGCGATCCCGCAGGTGGTCCGCGATCTCGGCGGGTTCACGCTGTTCAGCTGGGTCTTCTCCGGCTACCTGCTGACCCAGACGGTGACGATCCCGATCTACGGGAAGCTCGCCGACCAGTGGGGCCGCAAGCCCATCCTGATCTTCGGGACGATCGTCTTCCTGGCCGGGTCCGCGCTGTGCGCGTCGTCGTGGAACATGGTGAGCCTGATCTGCTTCCGCGGGCTGCAGGGGATCGGCGCCGGCGCGATCATGGCCACGGTCAACACGCTCGCCGGTGACCTGTACGCGCTGGAGGAGCGCGGCCGCGTCCAGGGCTGGCTGTCCAGCGTGTGGGGAATCTCGGCGGTGTTCGGCCCGACGCTGGGCGGGTCGCTGGCCCAGTACGCCTCGTGGCGGTGGATATTCCTGATCAACCTGCCGCTGGGCGCGGTCGCGATCTCGCTGATCACGCACTACCTGCACGAGCAGGTGAGCAGGACCCGGCACCGCATCGATGCTGCGGGCGCCCTGGCCGTCCTGCTGGCCGCGGGTGCCCTGGTCTTCGGGCTGCTCCAGGGCGGCGTGGCCTGGGCCTGGTGGTCGCCGCCGAGCGTCGCGGTCTTCGCGGTGGCCGCCGCGGCCACCGCCGCGGCCGTGATCGCGGAGCGCCGCGCCGCCGAGCCGATCCTGCCGCCGTGGCTGTGGCGGCGCCGGGCGCTCAGCGGTTCCGCGCTGGCCGCTCTCGGCCTCGGGCTGCTGGTCATCGGCCCGACCACGTTCCTGCCCACCTACGGTCAGCTCGTGCTCGGCCTGGGCGCGGTCGCGGCGGGCGGGGTGCTCGCGACGATGAGCTTCGGCTGGCCGCTGGCCACCTCGCAGTCCGCCAAGCTGTTCTTGCGCCTCGGGTTCCGCGACACCGCGCTGATCGGAGCCGCGATCTGCCTCGCGGCCGTGGCCGCGTTCTTGCTGCTGCCGGTCAGGGCGCAGGTATGGCAGCCGGTCGCCGACACGTTCGTGCTCGGCGCAGGTCTCGGGCTGCTGTCCGTCTGCGTGGTGGTGGGCCCCCAGTCCACGGTGGGCTGGAACCAGCGCGGCGTGGTCACCGGCACCGTCATGTTCTGCCGGTATCTGGGCCAGAGCCTGGGTGCCGCGGTGTTCGGCGCGATCTTCAACACCAGCCTGAACGCACGGCTGCGTGCTGCGCCCGGTCCGCTGAAGGCCGGTCTGCCCCGCGGGGTCAGCCAGGTCAGCGCCGCCATCGGCCGGTCCGGGGGCCACGGGCCGGTGGCCGGCGTACCTGCGCGCGGCCATCTCCGCGGCCACGCACGACGTCTACATCGGCCTGGTCGTCGCCGGAGCCGCCACGATCGTGGTCATCCTGGCGATCATCCCGCGGCGGATGGCGTCGGTCAGCCCGGATCAGGCCGCGGCTCCGCCCGAGTCGGCGCGGCAGCAGCCCCGATGAGGCGCGACAGCTCGGCCTCCGACAGCGCGACGAAGCGCTCGAAGGCCTCATCGGCCTGGGCGCGGTCACCGGTCGCGAGCAGGTCGAGCAGCAGGCCGCGGCCCACGGCCACCGAGAGGCGGGCATCGGCCCGTGCGGTCTCCGGTGGAGCGCCGAGCTGCACCGAGTACTCGGCCGCCAGGTCGATCCAGTGGTCGAGGTTGCGGTCCAGGAAGCCCTCGGTGCCGGGCCGGCCCTGCAGTGCCTGGGCGTAGATCTCGAAGAACAGCCGCTCACTGGGCCACAGGCCGGGGTCGGCCAGCCGGCGCCACATCGCCCGCATGACCTCGCTGGGCCCCATGGCGGGGTCGGCGGTCAGCCGGGCCAGGAACGCGCGCTGCTCCGCCTCGACGGCGTGCACCACCGCGACCAGCAGGCCTTCCTTCGATCCGAAGTGGTAGATGAGCATGCGGTGGCTGGTCCCGATCGCGGCGGCCAGTTCCCGCAGGCTGAGCTCGCCCAGGCCGTGGGCCTGCAGATACTCGATCGCGGCGGCCAGCAACCTGGCCCGCGGCGGCTCGGCCGGCGGTTTCATGTCCCGCACTGTACCATGTGGTACATCGACGCTGTACCATCTGGTACATCAGCGAGGGAGGCAGCGCGATGAGCAGGCAGGTCACGTTCTCGGTATCGGCATGGTCGTCCGCGCGTCCCGGGGTGGTCTACGACCTGCTCCGCTCGGGCGCGACCTGGCCGCAGTGGTCGCCGATCGACTCGTTCCGGCTCGAGCGGGAGGGCAGCGACGGCGGCGAGAGCCTGGGCGCGATCCGGGTGTTCACCACCGGCAGCGTGGTCAGTCGCGAGGAACTGGTCGGATTCGAGCCGGACCGCTCGTTCAGCTACGCATCGCTTTCTGGCCTGCCGATCCGGGCCCACCGGGCCGACGTTGAGCTGGCCGAGCGCGACGGCGGGGCGGCGATCACCTGGCACGAGGACTTCCGGGCCAAGCGGCCCGGAACGGGATGGCTGCTGGAGTTTTTGCTGCGCCGGTTCATGCAGCGCTGCGTCGACGGCCTCGCCCGCCACGCCGAGAGCCTCGCCGTGGCTCCGGGCCGGTAATGTCCACGCCAGCGCCGTAACCTGCCCGCGCCCGTCCCGCCGCCGTCGCGTCGGCACCTGATCCCGTCGGAAGGCGTTGCGGCGGTTGCCGTGTGCACGTGGGCGTTGCGGCGGCCTGATCCCCGTGCGACGGCGTCGCGAATCTTCCCGCAAACGCCTCCCTCGGCCTGTCTCCGTTCTGTGGCGCTGGCTTGTCTCGGCCTGCGGCTCCTGCTGTCTGTGTCCTGCGGCTGGTCTGCGGTCTGCGGCCGGTCTGCGGTCTGCGGCCGGTCTGCGGTCTGCGCGGTCTGCGCGGCCGCGGTCTGCGGCCGGTCTCGCGGCCGGTCTGCGGTCTGCGGCCGGTCTGCGGTCTGCGGCCGGTCTGCGGTCTGCGGCCGGTCTGCGGTCTGCGGCCGGTCTGCGGTCTGCTGTCTCGTCGTGGGTTGGGGTGTCGAGGTCCGTAAGGGGCTTCTGCTCACATGGCCAGGCTGGCCGAGTCGAAGGATCTCAAAATTTTTTTCGAGAAATCTTGGCTACATGCGTTGGGCCGGGCGGTTTTGTCGGTGCCGGCCGATAGCGTGGTCGTAGACCAAGCACCACCAGACCGCCCGCGGCGAGGAGGTGAACCCGACGCCTGCCTCGATGCCTGATTCCGGCGCCGGCCCCGATGACGAGCTGCCGCCCGGCGGCGCTGCCGGCCCGGAAGCAGACCCGGAGCCGGGGAGCCTGTCCGAGGCGGGGCTGCCGCCGGGCCTGGACTACCAGGCGCTGCTGGACGCGCTGGCCGCGTCCGGGGCGCTGGACACCGACCCGGACGACCAGGACGCGGAGATCGCCGAGCGGGAGGCGGCCGAGGCCGAGGGCCGGATGCTGCCCTGTGACCCGGCGGTCATCGCGGCGGGGGTGGTGGAACATATGGATCCGGGCCCGGCGCTGGCGGGGTGGCTGGAGGTCGCCGCCGCGGGGGCGGGGCGGCTGGATGAGGGCGGCCTGGCCGCGGTGGCGGTCGCGCAGCGGCGGCTGGGGTCGTGGGCGCAGGCGGGTGAGCTGGCCGCGGTGGCGCAGATCACCGCCCGGGCCGCCGCCGCCGACCCGAAGATCGGGGTCAAGTCCGACGGGCGGCCGGGCCGGCTGTGCCGGGACGCGATCGGTCAGGTGCAGCTGGCGTTGATGCTGACCGGGTACGGCGCCGCCGACTGGGCCAGCCTCGCCATCACCTTGGCGTGGCGGCTGCCGGCCACGGGAGCGGCGCTGGCGGCGGGGCGGATCGACCTGGGCCGGGCCGAGGTGATCGCCGCGGCGACGTCGGTGCTGGACCAGGACACCGCGCGGGCGGTGGAGGCCAGGATCTTGCCCGGCGCGGGGACGGTCACGAAGGCGTACTTGCAGGAGCGGGCGCGGCGGGCGGTGATCGCGGCCGACCCGGAGGGTGCGGAGCGGCGCCGCGAGGCCGCCGAGCGGCGGGCGTGCGTGCGGTTGTACGGCGATGAGGACCAGACCGCGACGCTGACCGGGTCGAACCTGCCGGCGGTGCACGCGGCGGCGGCGATGGCGCGGATCACCGCGATCGCCCGGGCGATGCAGGCCGCCGCCGGCTCGCGCGGCGGCCTGGACCGCTACCGGGCCCAGGTGATGCTGGCCCTGCTGCTGGGCACGCTGCCCCCGATCCCGCCCGCCCCGGGCGCGCCCCCCGACCCCGGCCAGCCCCCGCCCGGTGACGACTACGACCCCGGCCCCGCAGGCCCGGACGACCCCGGATACCACCCCCGCCCCCGCGCTGGCCACGACGCCGGGGACAGCGGCCCCGGTCCTGGTGGCCCCGGTCTCGTTGACCCCGGCGGTCGCGGTCCTGGCGGCGGCCCCGGCAGCCCTGGCGACGGCGGCGGCCCGGGCGGCGGCGCGCACGGCGGCCCCGGTCTTCGCGACGGCTGGCCAGATGACCTGCCCGCGCCGCGCGATGAGGACGCCCCGCCCGACGACGGCCCCGACGACGGCCCCGGCGGCGACAGCGCGGGCGACGGCGCGGTCCCGTTCTGGGATCCGGCCGAGGAGGACGACGACCCGTTCGGGACCGGCCCCGCGCCGGCGTGGCCGGAGCTGGGCGTCATCCCGCCCGCGCTGGCCCGCCGCCCGGCCCGGCCCGCCCGCCCCGGCGGTGACCGCCGGGAGCGCGGCGCGCGGCCGGGCGGGGACGGGCGGCCGGCGCCCGGGCTGCTGGACGTGCTGCTGCCCTGGACCACCCTGGCGGGGCTTTCGGAGCGGCCCGGGACGCTGGGCCGGATCGGCCCGGTCACCGCCGCCCAGGCCCGCCAGCTCGCCGCCGCGGCCCAGGGCGACCCCGCCGCGCAGTGGCGGGTCATCGTCACCAACCCCGCCGGGCAGGCCCTCGCCGTCACCCGCATCCCCCGCCGCACCCGCCGCCGCCTGGCCCGTGACCGCCCCGGCGGCGCCCGCGACGGCCCCGGCGGCGCCCGCGACCGCCCGGCCCGCGACGGCCCGGCCGGCCCGGCGGCGCACGCGACGGCCCGGCCGCGTGCCGCGACGGCCCGCCGCCGGGGGCCGGGCTGGTCGGCCGGGTCACCGTGACCATCACCAGCGACACCATCACCACCGGCCTCCACCGAGCGGACCCGGGAGGACCGGGGCCCCCGGGCAGGCCTGGGCTGCCGGCCCGGGCAGAGTCGCGGACCCAGTCCGGGCCGCCCGGCCTGCCTGGGCCGTCCGGGCCGCTGGCGCCGACCGCCGCCGCCGCGCTGAAAGCCGCGGCCCGGGCGCTGGCCCGGGCCCGGGACCAAGCCGCCGCCGACCAGGCCGCGGGCGGCTGCGCCCACGCCGGCCAGACCCCGGCCTACCGGCCGCCGCCGCGGCTGCGCGAACACGTCATCGCCCGCGACGTCACCTGCCGCAACCCCGCCTGCCGCCAGCCCGCCTGGCGCGCCGACCTGGACCACACCATCCCCTGGGACCAGAACGGCCGGACCTGCTCCTGCAACATCGGCGGCGCCTGCCGCGCCGACCACCAGCTCAAACAACACCCCCGCTGGAAACTCCAGCAGACCGCGCCCGGCCAGTTCACCTGGACCGCACCCGGCGGACGCAAATACACCACCCGCCCCGACATTCACCCCGTATAGCCGACCAGCTCGACTCCTCACCGGCCAGGCCAGGCCGTGGCGGAGCGCGGCGGGCCGCCGCAGGCTGGGGCGGGCCGCGGCAGGGTCGGGGGGCCGCGGCAGGGTCGGGGGGCCGCGGCAGGGTCGGGGCGGGCTGCGGGGACTGCGGGATCCGCCCATCCAGACGGAACGTACCGTGCCGGTGACGGTTCTCAGTCGAGCAGGCGGCGCATCAGGGGAAGGGCTCGTGACAGCCGGGTTCGCTCGGAGTCGCTGAGTCGGTCAGCGATCGCGCTGGCGAGGTTTTCCAGTCCCGCCTCGCGTCGCTCGGCCAGCAGTTGCGTGCCATCGCCGGTGATGACCAGCAACTTGCGTCGCAGGTCGCCGGAGTCCGGGACGCGGCGCACCAGGCCCCGGCCGGCCAGCGCGTTCACCGAGACCGTGACCGACTGGTGGGTGATCTTGTCCAGCCGGGCAAGCTCGGCGACCGTGTGCGGTCCCTCGCGATCGAGCCGCTTCAGTATCGAGACCTGCGACAGTGACATGTCGCGCGCCGACGATACCGACCGCATCCTCCCAGACCTCGCCCGGGTTGACCTGCCGGGTATCGGTGATCTGCTCTGCCGGACGAGCGCGCCGACCACGAGTTGGAGCTCGTCGGCGATAACCTCCGCGTCCTCCGCCATGCTCGTTTCTCCTCCGGTCTCGCGCCGTCGCCCCGGCCGTGCCGGTCCTGCTATAGTACAGTTTAACTGTACAGTTGAGCTGCCTAAATGGAGGGACGGCATGGCAGGCGGTCTTGATCTGGTTGCGGGTGAGCTGTCGGTCGGCGGGCGGGAGCGAGGCTTTACGATGCGTCTGCCCCTGAGCGCCGACGGCGAAATCCCGCTGGTGCTCGTCCTGCACGGTAACCATCCGGATGCCGGTGGATGGATCATGCGCGACTGGACCACCTTCGACCAGCAGGCGGACGCCTGGGGTTTCGCCGTCGCCTATCCCGATGGCTACGGGGGCTGCTGGGCGGATGGCCGCGGGGTAACGACGGCGGACGAGGCGGGAGTGGATGACGTCGCGTTCCTTCGCGCGATCATCGACTGGTCGGCCGACCGGCACGGCACGTTGCCTGATCGCACCGTGGCGGCGGGAATCTCCAACGGTGCGTTCATGGCCCACCGGCTGGGGCTGGAAGCCAGCGATCAGGTCGCGGTGCTGGCCGCGGTGGCTGGCGGGCTGCCGGCGAGCCTGCGCGACGTGCGGCCCGCGCACGCGGTGTCGGCGATGCTGATCCACGGCACGGATGACACGTTCTCCCCGATCGGCGGTGGCTACTCGCGGCACCGCGGACCCAACGGGGAACTGCGCGGGCAGACGCTCTCCCTCGACGATACGGCCGAATACTGGCGCACCGTCGACCGGTGCCCGCCCGGAACGGGTGAGACGCACACCACCGAGTTCTCGAGCCGGAACACCTCCGGAAGCGGCACCGGCGGAACGCGGGTAGTTTCATGGACCGTGTTCGGCGGCGGCCACGCCTGGCCGGGGTGTCCCGCCGCGCCGGGGCTGGCCGGCCAGAGCACCCAGGAGTTCGACGCGGCCGAGGAGATCTGCCGCTTCGCCGAACCCCTGCTCGCGTCCGCTGACTCCCGGCGGCTCTGACCCATCCCCGGCCAGAATGGGCCAATGGCCGTGCTCGAGACGGACCGCTTGGCTTGGGTGCAGTTTTAGGTGAGGCGGGAGGTGGGCGCATGATGGCGCCTGACGTATGGGTGACCAAGGACGATGGCACCGACATCGTCCGCGCCGAGGCCATCGTGGCGGTCGGCCGTGATTACAACGGCAACATCACGGCCCGGCTGGCGGGCGGTGACGGGGCGGATGTGACACTCGTGGCCCACGAGATGCACGAGGGGCCGCGCACCCCTGGTGACTTTCATCGTCAGCTCATCCGGGTCGTGTCCCAGTTGTCCGACGCGGCCGAGGCCGTGGCGGTGCGCCCGGCGTATGACGAACCGCACGGCTGGCGCTGGATCACCGGGCCGTTGTAGGCCCGCCGGTCCGCGGGCGCCGCTGACGCCGTCGGGCCGGTAATCTACCCACCGACGCCATAATCTGCCTGCCCCTGCCGCCGGCCGGGTCGGCGTCTACGCGGGCCGGCGCGCAGGCGGCCGCGGGCGGTCGAGGAGGCATGGGATGGGAGACCCTGGACCGTGGGTGGTGGTCGGCCTCGACAACGGCGGAACGACGAACAACGCGACGGTGCTCGACTGCGAAGGCCGGTTCCTGGTGCACCGGATGGCCGAGTCTCCCAGCTTGGTGCGGGAAGGGCCGGAAAAGGCGATCGAGGCCCTGGCCCGGTCGTTCGAGCAGGTCCTCGAGCTCACCGGGACACCGCGGGCCCTGGTGCGCGCGATCGGTCTTGACACGCCCGGCCCGGTCAGCGCGGCCGGCGTGATCGCGCTGCAGGGCGCCACCAACTTCGGGAACCCCGACTGGTGCGGCTTCGATGTCCGCGGGGCGCTCGAGATGCGGCTCGGACTTCCCGTCTGGTACAACAACGACGCCAACGCGGCGGCGCTGTACGCCCACCACGTGCACTTCGGTCCCGCGGAGGCGGCGCGCCGCTCGTCCGTCTCGGCGATCGTCGGCACCGGGCTCGGCGGCGGCGTGATCGAGGCCGGGCAGGTGGTGCGCGGCGCTGCCGGGATGGCCGGCGAGCTCGGGCACGTCTGGATCCCGATGGAAGGGCTGCTCGGCCCCGGGCAGCCGGCCCCCGCCTGCAACTGCGGCCTGTCCGCCGACGCCGAGAGCGTGGCGTCGCTGACCGGCATCGCGCAGAACCTGCTGCCGTACTGGCTGACCCGGTTCCCTGACCACGAGCTCGGGCAGGTCAGCCCGGCCAGTACGGCCGCGAAGCTGGTGCGCGGCTACGGCGAGGCCGGTGACCCGCTGGCGCTCGGGATCTTCCGGCAGCAGGCGATGGCGCTCGGCCGGCTGTTCACGATCGCCGCCAACTTCACCGACCCGGACGTGTACTTCGTCGGCGGCGGGGTGGTCGAGGCCGCGCCGCACTTCCGCGACTGGTTCCTCGCGCAGGTGCGCCAGCACACCAAGCTCCGCCAGGAGCAGGCGCGGGTTTCAGCAGTCGCGCTGGTCCCCGACCTGGACATGGCGGGAGCGCGCGGCTCGGCGATCGCGGCCCTCGCGGCGGCGCGGGGCATGGGCGGCGGCGCCTAGCCCGGCCCGTGGCCGGGTTCAGGCGGAGAAACCGTCGAGGCGGGCCAGCAGGCCCAGCATGACCTCATCCGCGCCGCCGCCGATGCCCACCAGCCTGGTGTCCCGGTAGAACCGCGCGGTCCAGGTCTCCTCCATGTAGCCGATGCCGCCGTGGAACTGCAGGCAGGTGTCCGCGATCTCGCGGGACAGCCGCCCGACGGCGAACTTGGCGATCGTGGCGAAGCGCGTGGTGTCCTCGCCGCGTAGGTAGGCCTCGGCGCATGCGTAGTTGTAGTGCCGCACCAGGTCCAGCCCGGCCGACAGCTCGGCGAGCCGGTACGCGACGTGGTCGTTGGCCAGCAGCGGCCGGCCGAACGCCCGCCGCTGCGCGAGGTAGTCCCTGGTCCGGTCCAGCGCCTTCTGCAGCCCGCCGACCTGAAGGTAGGAGGCGATCATGCGCTCGGGCTGGAACTGCTCCATCTGCTGCTGGAACCCGCGCCCGATCTCGCCGATCGTGTGGCTGACCGGAACCCGCACGTCGGCGAACGACAGCTCGGCGGTGTCCGAGGACCTGTTCCCGAGCTTGTCCAGGGTGCGGGATACCCGGAAGCCCGGCCGGCGGTCTCGACCACGATCTGCGACATCCCTCGGTAACCGCCCTCGTCCGAGGTGCGGGCCAGCAGGCAGATCCAGTCCGCCTGCGCCCCGTTCGTGATGTACAGCTTGCTGCCGTTGATCACCCACTCGTCGCCGTCCCGCGTCGCGCGGGTACGCAGGCCCGCGACGTCCGACCCGGCGTCCGGCTCGGTCACGGCGATCGAGCAGACCATCTCGCCGCGGATAGCCGGCGCGAGGAAGCGCTCCTTGAGCTCGTGGCTGCCGTAGCGGTGCAGCGACGGCGTGGCCATGGCCATCTGCACCGCGATGCCCATGGGGACGCCGCCGCAGTCGATGCGGCCGAGTTCCTCGCCCGCGACCACGGTGAACGAGTGGTCCGCTCCCTCCCCGCCGTACGCCGGGTCGTACTCCAGCCCGAACAGGCCGATCTTGGCCAGGAGCGGGAACAGCGCGTGCGCCGGGAAGCGCCCGGCCCGCTCCCACTCGTCGACGTGCGGGTTGATCTCGCGTTCAACCAGGTCGCGCACGCTCGCGCGCAGCGCCTCGTGCTCCGGCGTGAACTGCATGCCTCATCCTCTCGTTGCATCCGGTCATTCCCAGCCAGCCGGGAATCGCCGCTATCCGCAGACGGACCATACGTTGCGGGCCACGGACGGCGAAATCCGCCGCTACCACCGCGGCGGCGCCGGTCCGCGCACCCCGGGCCGGCTGTTTCCCGGGCCGGCCGCGAGGCGGTGGTGATACAGTGATTCCGGTTGTGGTCAAAATTCGTGTACGTGTCACAGCGCCTGCGGAATTCTGACAGCGGGCGTCACGGATGCTCAGAGTCCGGCCTGGGAAGGCAGACGGTCGCAGCAGCCCGGGGCACACATAGGTGGACCCCGAAGATCGTTTCATCAGGAGAAAGCACATGACTCAGGGCACCGTGAAGTGGTTCAACGCCGACAAGGGCTATGGTTTCATCGCACCCGATGACGGCTCGGCCGACGTCTTCGTTCACCACTCCGCCATCCAGGCTGACGGGTTCCGCAGCCTGCAGGAGAACCAGCGGGTAGAGTTCACCGCCGGACAGGGCCCCAAGGGCCCCCAGGCTGAGCAGGTCCGACCGGTCTGACCAGCCTGCCGCCCGCCGCGCGATCCGGACCTGCCGCGGCAAGCGGCCCGCCGGCGGGCGCCGAGGTAGCCGGTGAGCCACCTCGGCGCCCGCTGGCCCCGCTGGCCCCGAGGTAGCCGGTGAGCCACCTCGGCGCCCGCTGGCCCCGCTGGCCCCGAGCTAGCCGGTGAGCCACCTCGGCGCCCGCTGGCCCCGCTGGCCCCGAGCTAGCCGGTGAGCCACCTCGGCGCCCGCTGGCCCCGCTGGCCCCGAGCTAGCCGGTGAGCCACCTCGGCGCCCGCTGGCCCCGTGGCCCCCGCTGGCGCTCGTCGTCGTTATGGCATTTCCCGGTTGTTCCGTGTTCGTAATTCCGCACATGGACCCATATACCCGGGAATCGCCGGCCGGTAGGGCGGCTCACAGCTCCGGACCCGGGCGGTATCCGCGAAATTTGGCGGATACGCAACGGGCCCGGTTTTTTGCATTTAGGCGCGCGGACCGGTCTCGCCGCGGTGCCCCAGGGACGGTGCCCCAGGGACGGTGCCCCAGGGACGGTGCCCCAGGGACGGTGCCCCAGGGACGGTGCCCCAGGGACGGTGCCCCAGGGACGGTGCCCCAGGGACGGTGCCCCAGGGACGGTGCCCCAGGGACGGTGCCCCAGGGACGGTGCCCCAGGGACGGTGCCCTAGGGCAACGGCGCAGGCCAGGCCGCGTTGAGGTGGCGCAGGGCCTGGGCGTAGGACCCCGCCAGGCTGGTCTGGCAGTAGGGCACGCCTTGCTGCTCGCAGAACGATCGGACCAGGGCTTGGGATCGCCGCAGGTTGGGCCGGGGCATGGAAGGGAACAGGTGGTGCTCGATCTGGTAGTTCAGGCCGCCCAGGGCGAAGTCCGTCAGCCAGCCGCCGCGGACGTTGCGGGAGGTGAGCACCTGGCGCCGCAGGAAATCAGTCCGATCGGCGGCGTCCAGTATGAGCATGCCCTTGTGGTTGGGTGCGAACGAGCTGCCCAGGTACAGGCCGAACAGGCTCTGCTGGACCAGGATGAACACCACGGCCTTGACCGGCGGGAGGACCACGAAGACCACGGTGAGGTAGCCGGCGACATGGGCGGCGAGCAACGCCGCCTCCGCCGGCCGGTGCCGGGAGGTGGCACTGGTCAGCGCGCGGATGCTCGCGACGTGCAGGCTCAGCGCTTCCAGCAGCAGCAGCGGGAAGAACAGGTAAGCCTGGTAACGGAACACCAGCCGGGCTGCGCCCCGGGCCGTCCTCGCCTGGGCCGCGGAGAAGGCCACCGCGCTCGGCCTGATGTCGGGATCCGCCCCTTCGGTATTGGGGTGGGCGTGATGGCGGTTGTGCTTATCGACCCACCAGCCGTAGCTCAGCCCGATGCCGAGGTTGCCGTGCAGGACGCCGAGGACGTAGTTGGCCCGCCGGGACCTGAAGACCTGCCGGTGCCCGGCGTCGTGGCCGAGGAAGCCGACCTGGGTGAACATCACGGCCAGGAACGCCGCCACCCCCAGAATCCACCAGGAGTTGCCGACCAGGCCGAAGGCTGCCCACCCGGCCGCCAGGGCCGTGGCGGTGAGCGCGATCTTCCAGATGTAGTACCGCGAGCGTCGCTCCAGCAGCCCGGCCTGCCTGATCCGCCGGGATAGCTGAGCGTATTCGCTGCCGCGGGGCCCCGTGTCGGGCGTGGGGTTCGCCGTCCGGGATGGCCAGGCCTGGTCTGTCGCTGTCTCGCCGGAGGATGCCGTCGGAACTCCTGGGCCACGTCGAAACCGGAGGGGATGTACCGCCGGGGTGTTGGGCGGGGCGACGGCGCAGCAGTAATGATCCCTGACGCGCTGCTGCTCGGGGCAACGTACGTGGTCTGATCCTACCCGGCCACCGTCTCGGATGAGCACGACGTCGCCGGAGCCGGCCGTACTTCGACCCGGCCCGCCACTCAGCGCAGGATCTCGACCGGCGGCCGGCGGCGTAGGCGGTCATGCCCGCATCAGCGCCGGGAACCGGCGTGGACCGCCGCGAGCAGGAAGTCGACCAGCTGCTCGGCGTACCGGGCGGCGTCGGCGCGGAGCGTCTCGCGCAGGTCGGCGGGCGCGGCCTGGACGTGGGTCGTCGCGCCGCCCACCAGCGTGTCGAGCAGCAGCGTGATCGAGGTGTCCGCGGGGATCTCGCCGCGCCGGATGCCGCGGCGCACGATGCCGCGCGCCGACCGGACCTGGGACGTGTGCAGCGCGCTGAGCTGGTCCGCCAGCCCGGGGATCAGGTCGCCTTCCAGCTCCAGGCGCATCGCCGCGCGGCCCGCGTCACCGAGGTACAGGTCGAGCATCTGGCGGGCCAGCATGACCAGGTCCCCGCGCAGCGTGCCGGTGTCGACCTCGGCGATGGTCCCGACCCGCCGGCGCAGCGCCTCCACCAGGAGGGCTTCCTTGGTCGGCCAGCGGAGGTAGATGGAGGCCTTGCCGACGCCCGCGCGCTTGGCGACGGCCTCCACGCTGAAGCCGGCCCAGCCCGCCTCGCCGAACAGCGAGATCGCCGCGTCAGCGACCCGGCGATCGACGTCGGGGTCGCGGGGCCGGCCCGCCTGCGTTGGGCTTATCGTCACGCCGCCACCTCAGGTGTGCGGTTTGCACTGCGGGTAGTATTAAAGCTACTGAGCGTCATAGATCACGGTCCCGGGGGGGCGTGATGACTTGCGCATTCTTATCTTCCACGGCTACCTCCTGCGCGGCACGGGAAGCAACATCTATAACTCCGAGCTGGCCCGGTCGCTGGTCGGCCTCGGCCATCAGGTTGACCTGTTCTGCCAGGAGGCGCACGCCGCGGACTACGACTTCGTGGATGCGGTCGGGCGGTGGCGGGGCGGGCGGCTGGAGGTCGAGGTCCTCCGCGAGCCGGTTCGCTGCACCGCCTACCTGCCCGACATCGGGCGCATCCTGCCGGTCTACGTGGCCGACTGCTACCCCGGCTTCGACGCCCGGACGTTCCCCTCGCTGACCGACGGTGAGATCGAGCACTACATCGCCGCCAACGTCGCGGCCGTCCGCGACGTGGTCGCGGACGTGCACCCGGACGTCGCCCTGGCCAACCACGTGGTGATGGGCCCGGTCATCCTGGCCCGCGCGCTGGCCGGCCGGATCCCCTATGCGGTCAAGATCCACGGGTCCGCGCTGGAGTACACGGTGCGGCCGCATGCGGCGCGCTTCGGCCGGTACGCCCGGGAGGGCCTCGCGCGCGCGGCCGGGGTTCTGGTCGGCTCCCGTCATACCGCCGAGAGCCTGTGGGAGGTCGTCGGGCTGCCGGGCCTGCCCGAGCGGACCCGGCTCCTGCCGCCGGGCGTCGACGTACACGTGTTCCGTCCGCGCTCGCCGGCCGAGGCCAAGGAGCGGCTCTCGGCGCTCGCGGCCAGCCTGGAGGCCCAGCCGCCGGCCTGGGGCGGCGAAGCCGGCGCCGCCGAGGCGCTCAGGGCCGTGGACCCCACCCGGGACCGGCTGGTCAGCTACGTGGGGAAGCTCATCGTGTCCAAGGGGGTGGACCTGCTCGTCGCGGCCTGGCCGCTGGTCGTCGACCGCGTCCCCGACGCGCGCCTGATCATCGCCGGGTTCGGCGAGTACCGCGACGGGCTGCGGCAGCTAGTCCGCGCCATCTGGGACGGGGACCTGGGCGCCGCGCGCGACATCGCCCGCCGCGGGCGGGAACTCGAGGGCGGCCCGCCGGGCGAGCTTCGCTACCTCGCCGCGTTCCTGGACAGCCTCCGCGGCGCGGAGCGAGCCCGGTACCTGAAGGCCGCGCCCGAGGCGATGCGGCGGCTGCATTTCGTGGGCCGGATCGAGCACGCCGACGTGTCGGAGCTGATGGGGGCGTCCCGGGCGCTGGTCGTGCCGAGCACGTTCCCCGAGGCGTTCGGCATGGTCCTGGCCGAGGCGGCATGCTGCGGATCGGTGCCGGTGTCCGCGGCCCACTCCGGGCTGGCGGAGGTCACCGCGGTGCTGAGGCCGGCGGTCAGCGAGAACCTGCGCCCGCTGCTGTCGTTCGGGCTGGGCCCCGACGTCGTGCGCGAGATCGCCGGCAACATCGCCCGGTGGCTGACGTTCGCCGCCGAGGCGCCCGAGGCCTGGCGGCAGGCGACGGACTCGCTGCGGGACCTCGCGCAGGCCGGATTCGGCTGGCCGGACGTGGCCGGCGGGGTCGCGGCGGCCGCCCAGGGACGGCTCGGCGAACTGCCGCCGGTGCCGGCCCGCTGAAACCCCCGCCGCGGGCCGGGGCAGACTGGGCGGGCCGGCGCGCACTCGCGCGTTCCGGCATGCTGTACACCAGTCACCGACGCGTGCGGAGGTACCGATGGACGAGAACCGGGCCCGGGCCCTGCTCCAGGCCGAGCGCACCGAGGTGCTCGGCCTGCTCGCGGACACCGAGGCGCTCGAACAGGCCGACCGGGAGACCGAGGACGAGGAGGGCGTCGACGTCTCCGATCCGGCCCAGTCGCTGACCGCCGAGGGCATGGACGACGCGATCGCGGAGAGCCTGCGTGACCGGCTCGGCGCGATCGACCGCGCCTTGCGGCGGCTGGACGACGGCACGTACGGGCGCTCGGTGCGCAGCGGCGAGCCGATACCGGACGAGCGCCTGGAGGCCGACCCCGCGGCGGAACTCACGGTCGAGGAGGCCCGGGCCTAGGGCGCCGCCCCGGCATCCGCCCGGGGTACCCCGCGGTGCTACGTTCCTGCCCCATGACGGGCAAGGTCGCGATAGTCACCGGCGGCGGTACGGGCATCGGCCGGGCGTCAGCCCTCGCGCTCGGGCGCGAGGGGTACTCGGTCGTGATCGCCGGGCGCCGGCCCGGCCCGCTGGAGCAGACCGTGAGCGACGGCGCGGCGGACGGATCCCGGCTGCTGGCCGTGCCCGCCGACGTCGGCGAGCCCGAAGACGTCCGGAGGCTGTTCGACCAGGCGCAGGCGCAGTTCGGCCGCGTGGACCTGTTGTTCAACAACGCCGGCCGGGGCCTGCCGCCGGTGCCGCTCGAGGACGTGCCGTTCGCCGACTGGCAGTCGGTGGTCGGGGTGAACCTGACCGCGGCGTTCC
This sequence comes from uncultured Actinomycetota bacterium, assembly GCA_963842355.1. Classification (GTDB taxonomy): domain Bacteria; phylum Actinomycetota; class Actinomycetes; order Streptosporangiales; family Streptosporangiaceae; genus JASHPR01. The sequence continues at coordinate 1,166,437 of CAWJGC010000004.1, forward strand.
TGTGCACCCAGGCCGCGTTCCGGGTGATGAAGCAGCAGCGCCCGCGCGGGGGCCGGATCATCAACAACGGCTCGATCTCCGCGCATTCGCCCCGGCCGCACTCGGCGCCCTACACCGCGACCAAGCACGCGATCACCGGGCTGACGAAGGCGACGTCGCTGGACGGGCGGGCCTACGACATCGCCTGCGGCCAGATCGACATCGGCAACGCGGCCACCGACCTGGCGGTCATGCTCGCGGCCGGGGCCCTGCAGCCCGACGGCAGCACCCGCGCCGAGCCCATGATCGACGCCGGCCTGGTCGCGAGCGCGGTGGTGCACATGGCCGGCCTGCCGCTGGACGCGAACGTCCAGTTCATGACCCTGATGGCCACGAAGATGCCGTTCATTGGCCGCGGTTAGCTCGTGGCCGGAGCGGGCGTGTCCCAGCGAGCAGGGACCAGACCCGACATCGTCTAGACCGGCGCCGGCAGGAACCTTCATCGTTTCGCGCGGCTCGGTAGAGAGCGCCGCCGCGCTGATGCTAGGTTCCTCCCCAATGGCGGGCAAGGTCGCGATTGTCGCTGGCGGCGCGAGGGGGCCGCGGCTGGCCGCGAGAGCGGGAAGGCGGACGTGTTGAGGCCCCGGATACCCATCGCCACGCCGGGCAAGCTGGCCGGCGGCGTGCTCTGCGCGGGCTTGCTGGCCGCGGGCGGCCTGGTCGCGCAGTCCACCCCGGCCAGCACCGTCATCAGTACCGCGGCGGTGGTGAGCAGCCCCGCTCCCGACCTGCACGTGTCCGGGAAGGGCCTGTTCACCGCGCACGGCCGGCGGGTGGTGCTGCGCGGCGTGAACCGCCCGGGCGGCGAGTACGAGTGCGTGCACGGCCGGGGGATCTGGGACGGCCCGATGAACCAGGCGGCGGTCGCCGCGATCAAGAGCTGGGGCGTGAACGCCGTCCGCGTGCCGCTCAACGAGGCCTGCTGGAACGGCGAATCGTACGTCAAGCCCCAGTACCGGGGCGCGAACTACCGCCGGGCGGTCGAGGCGTACGTCCAGTTGCTGAACCGCAACGGCCTGCTGGCCATCCTGGACCTGCACTGGACCGACGGCTTGTACGCCGGCAAGGGAGCGCACTGCAAGACCACGGCCCAGGCCGTGTGCCAGAAGCCGATGCCGGACGCGGCCCAGTCGATACCGTTCTGGACCTCGATGGCCCGGACGTTCAAGAACAACAACGCGGTCATCTTCGACGTGTTCAACGAGCCGTTCCCGAATCGGGCCGCCGGCGCCACCGAGGCCGAGGCGTGGCGCTGCTGGCTGCGCGGCGGCAGCTCCTGCGTCGGGCTCGGATACCCGGCGGCCGGCATGCAGTCCCTGGTCACCGCCATCCGGTCGGCCGGCGCGCGCAACGTCATCCTGCTCGGCGGGCTGGCGTACGGCAACGACCTCACCGGGTGGCTGTCGCACGTCCCGAGGGATCCCGGCCACAACCTGGCCGCCTCCTGGCACTTCTACCCGTGGAACGCGTGCAACGCCGCGTCGTGCTGGAACAGCCAGGTCGCCCCGGTGATCGCGAAGATCCCGGTCGTGGCCGGCGAGATCGGCGAGACCAACTGCTCCGACGCCCGGATCAACCCGGTGATGCGGTGGCTCGACGTGCGGGCCACCAGCTACCTGGCCTGGGCCTGGAACGCCGACTGGACGTGCACGACCGGGCCCAGCCTGATCACCAGCTACGCCGGCACCCCGACCGCCTACGGCGCCGGGTACCGGGCGCACCTGCGCGCGCTGAAGTGAGCGGGTCTCACGGGCCCGGAGCGTTCGTGGTCGGGGCGGGGCCGGGCCTCGGCACGTCCGTGGCCCGCCGGTTCGCGTCCGCCGGCCTGCGGATCGGGCTCATCGCGCGCTCCGCGGCGAGCGTCGACGCCGTCCGGGCGACCCTGGCCGCGGCGGGGACCGACACCGTCGCGGCGATCGCGGACGCCGGCCAGCAGGCACAGCTCACGGCCGCGCTCGACACGCTGGCCGGGCGGCTCGGCGTTCCGCGGGTGCTGGTCTACAACGCGGGCCTGATCCGGCGCGACCGGCCGGGCGAGCTCAGCTACGAGCAGCACCAGGCGGCGTACGCGGTCAACGTCCTCGGCGCGCTGGCGTCGGCCGCCCACCTCGCGCCCGAGATGGCCGAGGCGGGCGGCGGCACGATCGTGATCACCGGGGGGATGCCCGACCCCGACCCCGCTTCCACCAGTCTCTCGCTGGGCAAGGCCGGGGTGCGGGCGCTCACCAGGCTGCTGGACCGGGAGTACGGGCCCGCGGGCGTCCACGTCGCGACCGTCACGGTCGCCGGGCCCGTGGCGGCGGGAAGCCGGTTCGACCCCGACCGCATCGCCGAGGAGTACTGGCGCCTGCACACCCAGCCCCGAGGAGCCTGGGAGCACGAGGTGCTCTTCGCCGGGGAGCCGGCCGTCCCGTAACCGCCGGCCTGCCCACGCCCGGCGGGCCGCCGCCGTGTCGTTAGCGGCGGGGGCGCCAGCCGGCCGTGGCCGCGAAGCGGCGGTTGCTGACCCGCTCGCCGTCGCGGCAGACGTTGTACACCCCGCTGGGGACCGCGAGCGCGGCCAGCAGCGCGCGGCCGGCGTCCGTGACGTCCAGCGTGGCGCCCAGGCTCGGGTTCGGACGGTCGTGGCCCGTGCCCGGGCCGTCGAGCAGCCCGAGGCGCAGCACGACGCCGCGCCGTCCGGCGGCGGCGAACCGGCCGGCCTGCCGCTCGGCCGCGAGCGCCGAGCGCAGGATGTCCGGGACGTCACCGACCGGCGTGTCCTCGGACACCGGCCGGTCACCCGGGTAGACGAACGTCACCGTCGGCTGGACGTAAGCCTGCACCCCGGTGGCCAGCGCGGCGTCGACCAGGACGGCGGAGGCATCGGCGCGCAGCCGGTCGTTCTCGCGCCACGCCCCGGGCTGCCGCATCCGGTCCAGGGGCTGGATGCGCGTCGCCAGGTGCAGCAACCCGTCCGCGTCGCGGACGGCCGCGGTCACGGCGGCCGGGTCAAACAGGTCGAGGCCGGCCCGCCCCGGGGCCCGCACCTCGTGCCCGGCCGCCTCGGCGAGCGGCCGGAACGCCCGCCCGAGCACGCCGTTCCCCCCGGTCACGAGCAGGCGCATGATCTTCTCCTTCCTGGCCCCCGTCCCCGGGCGGGGCGGGCACGACCAGCATGCGGGGGCGGCCGCCCCGGGTACATCCGCCATCTGGCCGATGTCCGCCAGCCGGGCCGGCCATGACGATGAGGAGGTGGAGATCCGCATTGACCTCGACACGATCGAGCCCCCGGCCGGGCGGCTGTGGGCGACTCCCGGTCCCGGCCCGGGGCACGTCCGCGACCCGGCCGCCGAACTCCGCTTCACCGGCTGGCTGGGCCTGCTGCGGGCGCTCTACGAGGTGACCGGGTCGCCGGCCGGCCAGCCCCCGGACGAGCCGTGACCGTGACCGCGCCCGCGCTGAGCGTGACCGCGGTGACCGCGCCCGGGCCCGGCCGCCCGGCCGGACGTAGCATCCGGTCTATGGTCGCAACCGCGCCGACCCCAGGTCTGCACGGGCGGCGGGCCGAGCTCGGCGAGCTCGGCCGGGCCCTCGACCGGGCGGCTTCCGGACGCCTGGCGGTCGTCCTCGTGGAGGGCGAGGCCGGGATCGGCAAGACCCGCCTGCTGGACGAGGCTCTGGCGGACGCGCGGGACCGCGGCATGCAGGTCCAGTCCGGCCGGGCCGAGGAGCTGGAACGCACCCGGCCGTTCGGCCTGATCGCGGACGCGCTGGGCTGCGCCCGGCCGTCGGCTGACCCCCGGCGGTCGGCCATCGCGGCACTGCTGGCCAGCCGCGGCGCGGGCCGCTCCGGCCCGATCACGGTGAGCAGCGACCCGGGACTCCAGTTCCGGGCGGTCGACGCGGTCGCCGACCTGGCCGAGGAACTGGCGGTGCGCCGGCCCCTGGTGATCGGCCTGGACGACCTGCAGTGGGCCGACCCGTCCAGCCTGCTGGCCCTGGCCGCGCTCGGCCGGCGCCTGGGCGACCTTCCCGTGGCGCTCATCGCGTGCCTGCGGCCCTCCCCGCGGCTTCCCGCGCTGCAGCGGCTCCTCGATGCGCTCGACGGCGCCGGGGCGCGCCGCCTGACCCTGGACGGCCTGGACGAGCGCGCCGTGTCCGACCTGGTCGCCGAGGCCGTCGGCGGGGAGCCGGGCCCGGGGCTGCTGGCCGAGGTGGCCGGGGCGGCCGGCAACCCGCTGTTCGTGACCGAGCTGCTGGCCGCGATCCTCCAGGACGGGATCCTGCCGACCGCGGGCGGGCGCGCCGAGGCGGGGCAGATGACCCTGCCGCCGACCCTGCGGCTGACCATCCTGCGCCGCCTCAGCTTCCTGCCCGATGCCACCCTGGAGGTGTTGCGTTCTGGATCCATACTCGGGCGCGGCTTCTCGCTCACCGAGCTGTCCGTGACCACCGGCCGCCCGGTCCTGGCCCTCTCGCAGGCCCTGGCCGAGGCGATCCGGGCCCGGGTGCTCGAGGACGACGGCAGGCGGCTGTGGTTCCGGCACGACCTGATCCGCGACGCCATCTACGAGGATCTGCCCGGCAGCGTGCGCCTGGCCCTGCACTGGGAGGCGGGCCAGCGGCTGGCGGACGCCGGCCGGCCCGCCCTGCAGGTGGCCGAGCAGCTCGCCCGCGGCGCCGCCCCCGGGGACACCGAGGCCATCGGCTGGCTCACCCGGGCCGCCCGCGAGGCCGCCCCGAGATCCCCGGAGACCGCCGCCGACCTGCTCGAACGGGCGATCGGGCTGATGAGCCCGCAGGACCAGGGCCGGGACCAGGCGCTCGCCGAGCGGGCCGGCAGCCTGATGATGGCCGGCCGGATTCCCGAGGCCGAGGCGGCGTGCCGCAGCCTGCTCGGCCGCGGCCACGATCCGCGGGCGGGCGCCACGGCCCGGATCTGCCTCGGCCAGGTGCTGCTGACCCAGGGGCGGGCCCAGGACGGCGTGCGCGAACTCGAGCAGGCGGCCGAGTCGCCCCTGCTCACCGGCGCGGAGCGGGCCACGGCCCGCGGCTGGGCCGGCGGGTCCCGGTGGGCGCTCGGCGACCTGGAGGGCGCGGCCCGCGCGGGCGAGCAGGCCCGGGCCGAGGCGGCCGCGGCCGGGGATCACCTGGCCACCAGCATCGCCCATTCCGCGCTCGGGCAGGCGACGGAACAGCGCGGGCGGCTGCGCGACGCGCTGCAGATCATGGACGGCGCGCTGCGGCTCGCGGACCAGAGCCCGGGTCGTGAGGGGCACCGCTTCCCGGTCCAGATGCACCGGGGGCACATCCTGACCGGGCTGGACCGGGTCCAGGACGCCCGGGACGCCCTGGTGGCCGGCCGCCGGGTCAGCGAGGAACTCGGCGTGCGCTGGCCGCTGGTGACCAACCAGGCCATGCTCGGCCTGAACCACTACGCGGCGGGGGAGTGGGACGACGCCACGGCCGAACTCGAGGCGGGCATCGGGCTGGCCGAGGAGACCGGCGAGACCTTCGGCCTCATCCTGGGCCACAACGTGCTGGCCCTGATCCGGCTGCACCGGGGCGACCTGGCCGGCGCCGGGCAGGCCGCCGCGGCGGCCGCGGCGCTGCTGGCCGGCGCCGGCCCTCGCAACGGCACGTTCGGCGCGATGTGGTCGCCCGCGCTGCTGCTCGAGGCGGCCGGCCTGCCCGCCGAGGCGTTCGCGGCGCTGGCCGAGATCTGGGACCGGTACGCCCGGTGGGGGATGGCGCTGGAGTACCCGGTGCTCGGCGCGGATCTGGTCCGCCTGGCCCTCGACCGCGGCGACCCCGCGCGGGCGCGGGACGTGGCCGCCGCGGTCGCGGACGTCGCGGCCGCGAACGAGGTGCCGTCGCTGACCGGGGCCGCGCTGCGCTGCCGGGGGCTGGCCGAGGACGACCCCGAGCTGCTGGCCGCCGCGGTAGACGCCTACGCCCGCGGGCCGCGGCCGCTCGAGCTCGCCCTGGCCGCCGAGGACGCCGGCCGCGCCATGGACCGGCACGGCCGGGCCGACCGGGCCCGCCTGCTGCTCGGCCGGGCGGCCGCCGGCTACGAGCGCCTCGACGCCGCCCGGGACCTGGCCCGCGCCGAGTCGGCCTTGCGCGACCTGGGCATCCGGCGGGGCCGCCGCGGGCCGCGCGGGCGGCCGCGGACCGGCTGGCCGAGCCTGACCGTGACCGAGCTGACGGTCGCGGGCCTGGTCGCCGAGGGGCTGACCAACCCGCAGATCGGAGACCGGCTGTACGTGTCGCGGCGCACCGTGCAGACCCACCTCGTCCACATCTTCGCCAAGCTCGACATCTCCTCCCGGGCCCAGCTCGCGGCCGAGGCGACCCGGCAGCCGGCGGCGCGGTAGGCTCGCTGGCCGGGCCAGGAAGGAGCGTCATGGCGCAGGAGGGGTTCATCGAGGTTCCCGGCGGGCGGGTCTGGTACCGCTCGGTCGGCGAGGGCGGGACGCCGCTGCTGTGCCTGCACGGCGGGCCCGGCTTCACCCACTACTACCTGGAGCCCCTCGAGGCTCTCGCGGACCGGCGGCAGGTGATCTTCTACGACCAGCTCGGCTGCGGGCGCTCGGACCACCCCGACGACACCGCGCTGTGGACGGTGGAGCGCTTCGTCGAGGAGCTGGCCCGGGTCCGGGCGGCGCTCGGGCTCGGCCGGCTGCACCTGTTCGGCAGCTCCTGGGGCGGCATGCTGGCCCTGCAGTACGTGCTCGACCGCCGGCCCGAGCTGGAGAGCCTGATCCTGTGCGGCAGCCCGGCGAGCATGATCAGGTGGGTCGAGGACTGCGACGAGCTGCTGGCGGCCCAGCCGGACCAGGTGCGCCGGGTCATCCGCGAGCACGAGGAGGCGGGGTTCACCGCCTGCCCGGAGTACCAGGCGGCCATCCTGGGCTTCTACCGCGAGCACGTCTGCCGCCTCACCCCGTGGCCCGCGGGCCTGGAACGGTCCTTCGCCGAGGCCGGCTACGCCGTGTACAACACCATGAACGGCCCCAGCGAGTTCACCGTGACCGGCACGCTGAAGACCTGGGACGTGATGGACCGCCTCGGCGAGATCGACGTGCCGGCGCTGCTGGTCGGCGGGCGGTACGACGAATGCCGGCCGGCCCACCTGGAGGAGATGCACCGGCGGATCACCGGGTCACAGCTCGCGATCATCGAGGACGCCTCGCACCTGTGCTTCGCCGAGCAGCCGCGTGAGTTCACCGGCCTGGTCAACGCGTTCCTGGAGCGCGTGGAGGCGGGCTGAGCGCGCCGGCCGCGCACCTGGCGCACCCCGCGCACCCGAGCGACCCGCGCACCCGCGTGCCCCGCGCCACCTGCGGGGGTTTCCTGAACCCCCGCAGTGGGCAAGGATGGCTACTCATCAGCCGGCCGGGGACGGCAGCGCCCGGCCGCCGCTTAAGCGAGGCAGGCCAGTGAGCGAACAGATCAGCGGGACGCACGGACCGGCGGAGGACGACGCGATCAAGCGTCAGGACCGCAGCGAGCTGGAGGCGCACGGCGCGGAGTGGCCCGACCCCGAGTCGGCGGGCGAGGACGGGCCGGACGCGACCTGGGCCGGGCACGGCCGGTTCGCCGGGACACCGGGCGGAGAAGACTGGGATGCCGTCGAGCTGCGCAGCGATCTGGCCCGGCACCTGGACCGCACCGCGTTCCCCGCGACCCGGGCCCGCCTGCTCGATACCCTGGCCGCGCGCGGGGCGGACCAGCGCCTGGTGGACCTGGTGTCGTCGCTCCCGGCCGGGGTCAGGTTCGCCACCCTGGGCGAGCTGGTGCGGGCGCTGGGGCTGCCCATAGAAGAGCGCTCGACCTGAGCGGCGTCACCCGTCACCCGTCACCCGTCACCAGGCCGGCTTGGCGATGTCGGCCGGGCGGAGGCGGTACTGCTGCAGCCGCAGGTGATGGTACTTCTCGGTCTCGCCGACCCACTCCATGCCGATGCGCCTGACCGTCGCCGTGGCCCGCGTGTTGGTCGGCCGCACGACCGCGATGACCTGCTCGATGCCCTGGTCGAACGCCCACCGCGCCAGGGCCACCCCGGTCTCGGTGGCGTAGCCGTGGCCCCACTCCTGCGGGTGCAGCTGCCAGCCGATCTCGAACTCGTCGTCCGGCAGCAGCGGCAGCAGGGTCGCCCCGCCGATCAGGCGCCCGTCCTCGCGCAGTTCGATCGCCCAGCGGCCCGCGGGCGTCAGCAGGCGCTCGTCCTCGGCGATCCACTGCTGCAGGACCAGGCGCATGGCCGCGGCGTCGAGCACCCGGTCCATCACCGGCACCAGCCAGTGCGCGACGTCGGCGTGGCCGTAGGCGCCGAGCGCCGCCGCGGCGTCGTCAATCGTCCAGGGACGCAGGATCAGGCGCTCGGTGTCCAGTCGCGGGGCCATGCCCTCACGATAGCCGGGGCGCCAGCGGCCATCGTCGCTACCGGGTGCGGCTTCCCCGGGTGCTCCGGCCGTTCCCGCGGACCCGGGTCACGCGCCCGGCGAGGTCGTCGCCCGGCGCATCACCACGCGGGTCGCCTGGCCGAGGCCGCCGGAGCGGCGCGACTGCTCGAAAGTTGTGCAGAAGTGGCTGTTCCCACGACCACTTCCGCACACTTTTCCCGGGATCATGAACACTTGCTCTCCGGCCGGGTGACGTAGAAGGCTGGTCAGGGTTGGGCACCGGTAGGAGGGAAGGCGCGAATGCCGGACTTGTTGAGCATCTACGCCGGGAGCCAGCCGGACAAGCTGGCCGTGGTGGACGACCGGGGCGGCGGCGACGTGGTCCGCTGGACCTACGCCGAGCTCGAGGCCGAGGCGAACCGCCTGGGTAACGCGCTGGTCTCGCTCGGGATCACCCCGGGCGAGAAGGTCGTCTGGTGCGGTCCCAACTCCCGGCAGGTGGTGGCCGTCGTCAACGCGGCCAGGAAGGCCGGCGCGGTCGCCGTCCCGCTCAACTACCGGCTCACCGCCGAGGAGGCGCTGTACGTCATCGACAACTGCGACGCCTCGATCGCGTACGTGGACGCCGAGCACGCGCCGATGTTCGCCGCGCTGCGCGGCCGGCTCGACAAGGTGCGGCAGGTCATCGTGTACGGCGGCACGCCGCCCGCGGGCATGCTGGGCGACGATTTCGTGGCCGCGGCCTCGCCGGAGCCGCCCGCCGAGCCCGGCGAAGGCGACGGTGACGGCGACGGCGACGGCGTCGCGGGGACCATGATCTACACGTCGGGGACCACCGGCAAGCCCAAGGGCGCGCTCCGGCGCGGCCGCCCGATCGACGCAGCGGTCGTGGGCTTGTTCGGCCTGATCGGCTACACGCCCGACGACATCTACCTCACGTCAGGCCCGCTGTACCACAGCGGCCCCGGCGGCTTCATGGGCGGCGCCCTGGCCCTCGGCCAGACGATCGTGGTGCAGCGGAAGTTCGACCCGGAGGACTGGCTGCGCCTGGTGGACGCCTACCGGGTCAGCTCCACGTTCTGCGCTCCCGCGCTCATCCGGATGGTGTGCAGCCTGCCGCCCGAGGTGAAGGCATGTACAACCGGTCGTCCATGAAGCGGATGATCGCCAACGCCGCGCCGTGGAGCTTCGCGCTGAAGCAGCTGTACCTGGCCGACTTCCCCGAGGACTCGCTGTGGGAGGTGTACGGGTCGACCGAGCTGGGCGTGAACTGCGTCCTGGAGCCGAAGGACCAGCTGCGCAAGCCCGGCTCGTGCGGCAAGCCCGCGCCCGGCGTGGAGATCTGCCTGTTCGACGTCGACGGAGAGGAGGTGACCGGGAGCGGGCCGGATCATCCGGGCGAGCTGTACGTGCGCGCGACGGTCGTCTTCGACGAGTACTACAAGCGGAAGGAGAGCTACGAGGCGGCGCGGCGCGGCGATTTCCACACGGTGGGGGACATCGCCTACCGCGACGGCGAGGGATACCTCTACATCTGCGACCGCAAGAGCGACATGATCATCACCGGCGGGATGAACGTCTACCCCGCCGAGATCGAGGCGGTGCTGGAGCAGAGCCCCGCCGTCTACGAGGCCGCGGTGTTCGGGATCCCGTCGCAGGAGTGGGGCGAGGCGGTCCACGCCGCGGTGGTGCGCGCCCCCGGCGCGTCGTTGTCGGATCAGGACGTGATGGCGTTCTGCCGGGAGCACCTGGCCGGGTACAAGACGCCCCGGTCGGTGTCGTTCCTCGAGGAGCTGCCCCGGACCGGCTCCGGCAAGATCCTCAAGCGCGTGCTGCGCGCCCCGTACTGGGCCGGCCACAGCCAGCTCGCCTGACCTCCCCGCTGGAGGCGCTCCTGCGCGGCTAGGCGGTCAGCCCGGCTTGCGGTGGCGGTAGAACTCGAGCGGTTCGGGCGGCAGGGGAGTGTTCCCGAGGATCAGGTCGGCCGCCTTCTCGGCCAGCATCATCACCGGGGCGTAGATGTTGCCGTTGGTGACGTACGGCATGGCCGACGCGTCCACCACGCGCAGGCCCTCGAGCCCGTGCACCTTCATGCTCGCCGGGTCGAGCACCGACCTGTCGCCGGTGCCCATCTTGCAGGTGCACGAGGGGTGCAGCGCGGTCTCCGCGTCCCGGCCCACCCAGTCCAGGATCTGCTCGTCGGTCTGCACCCCGGGGCCCGGTGACAGCTCTCCGTCGTTAAACGGGTCGAAGGCCGGCTGGTTCAGGATGTCGCGGGCGGCGCGGATCGCCTCCACCCACTCGCGGCGGTCCTGCGCGGTGGAGACGTAGTTGAACCGCAGCGCGGGATGGACGCGCGGGTCGGTCGACGTGATCTTCACCGAGCCCCGCGCGTCGGAGTACATCGGGCCGATGTGGACCTGGTAGCCGTGCCCGCCCGCCGGGACCGAGCCGTCGTAGCGGATCGCGATCGGCAGGAAGTGGAACATCAGGTTGGGGTAGTCGGCGTCGTCGTTGCTGCGGGCGAAGCCGCCCCCCTCGAAGTGGTTGGTCGCGCCGGGGCCGCCGCGCAGCAGCAGCCAGTTGGCCCCGATCCACGGGCGGTTGCGCCACTTCAGCGCCGGCTGCACGGAGACCGGGAGCTTGCACCCGTACTGGATGTACACCTCGAGGTGATCCTGCAGGTTCTCGCCGACCCCGGGCAGGTCGGCCGTGACCTCGATGCCGAGGCGCTCGAGTTCGGCCGCGGGCCCGACCCCGGACAGCTGGAGCAGTTGCGGCGAGTTGATGGCGCCGCCGCACAAGATCACCTCGCGGGCCGACGCGGTCCTGGGCTGGCCCGGGCCGCGGGTGTACTGCACGCCGGCCGCGCGCTGGTCCTCGAACAGGATCCTGGTGACGAACGCCCGGCACTCGACCCGCAGGTTCGGCCGGTCCATGACCGGGTGCAGGTACGCGCGCGCGGCGCTCAGCCGCCGGCCGCGGTGCACGTTGCGGTCGAACGCGGCGAAGCCTTCCTGCCGGTAGCCGTTGAGGTCGTCGGTCAGCTCGTACCCGGCCTGCTGGACCGCCGCGAAGAACGCCGTGAACAGCGGGCTGCTGGCCGGGCCGCGCTCCAGCACGAGCGGCCCCTCGTGGCCGCGCCACTTCCCCCCTCCGGCCAGGCAGGTCTCCATCTTCTTGAAGTAAGGCAGGCAGTGCGCGTAGTCCCAGGCTTCCAGGCCCGGGTCGGCGGCCCAGCGCTCGTAGTCCAGCGGGTTGCCGCGCTGGAAGATCATCCCGTTGATGCTGCTCGACCCGCCGAGCACCTTGCCCCGGGCGTGATAGATCCGCCGCCCGTGCAGGAACGGCTCCGGCTGCGAGGAGTACTTCCAGTCGTAGAACCGGTTCCCGATGGGATAGGTCAGCGCCGCGGGCATGTGGATGAACGTGTCCCACCGGTAGTCCGGGCGTCCCGCCTCGAGGACCAGCACCCGGTGATCGGGGTCGGCGCTGAGCCGGCTGGCCAGCGCGCACCCGGCCGAACCGCCGCCGACGATGACGAAGTCGTACTCTGGTGCGCTCACGGGCGCCTCCCCTCAGCAGCCGATGCGCTCGATCACCAGGGGCTGCGCCGGCGGCGGGTCATCGCCGATCTCGATGGCCCCGGCCAGCTCGGCCCGGGCCGTGTCCAGCCGCCACGGGTCGTCACCCCACAGGTCCGCGATGGGCTGGCCGTGCGTCACCCGGTCGCCGGGCTTGGCCAGGCACATGATGCCGGCCGCCGCCGACACCGCCTCTCCCGGCCGGGACCGCCCGGCGCCCAGCCGCCACGCCGCCATGCCGACCGCCCGGGCGTCCAGGCGGCGGAGCACCCCGTCTCGCTCCGCCGGCACCGTCCCGAGCAGCTGACCCCGGGGGAGCGGCTGGTCCAGGTCGCCTCCCTGGGCCGTGACCATGTCCTGGAACCGCCGCAGGGCCCGGCCGTCGTCCAGGGCCGCCGCCGGGTCCCCGCCGATCCCGGCCAGCCGCAGCATGGCCTCGGCTTCGGCCAGCACCAGATCCCGCACGTCCCGCGGGCCGCCTCCGCCCAGCACGTCCAGGGCCTCCTGGACCTCGACCGCGTTGCCCACGGCCCGGCCGAGCGGCGTGTCCATGGCCGTGATCATGGCCGCGGTGCGCACCCCGCGCGCTTCGCCCAGCTCCACCATGGTCTGCGCCAGCCGCCGGGCCCGGCCGAGGTCGGTCATGAACGCCCCGGTGCCGACCTTGACGTCCAGCAGCAGCGACTGCGTCCCCTCCGCCACCTTCTTGGACATGATCGAGCTGGCGATCAGCGGGATCGACTCCACGGTCGCCGTGATGTCGCGCAGCGCGTACAGGCGCCGGTCCGCCGGGGCCAGCTCCGGGCCGGCCGCCGTGATCACGCCGCCCACCTCGGCGAGCACCCGGAGCATCTCGTCCGGGCCCAGGCCGGCTCGCCAGCCGGCGATGGCCTCCATCTTGTCGAGCGTCCCGCCCGTGTGGCCCAGACCTCGCCCCGACATCTGCGGCACGGCCGCGCCGAACCCGGCGACCAGCGGCACCAGGATCAGCGACAGCTTGTCCCCGACCCCGCCCGTCGAGTGCTTGTCCACGGTCGGCCGGCCCAGCGGGGAGAGGTCGATGCGCCGGCCGGACGCGATCATCGCCTCGGTCCAGGCGGACAGCTCGCCGGACGCCATGCCCCGCCAGACGATGGCCATGAGCAGCGCCGCCATCTGCTCCTCGGCGAACTCGCCGCCCAGGTACGCCTGCATGAGGCGCTCGATCCGGCGCGGGCTCAGCACACCGCCGTCGCGCTTGTCGCGTATCACGCCGACCGGGTCGAATGGCTCGGTGCGGCCGGATTCTCCGCTCATGCTGGTCATCTTCTCAGTCTCCGGGTACAGCCGATGCTGACCGCGGGGGTGAGATGATCCCGAGAGGCCTCATGGAGTGCCGGTCAGCACCGGAGGAGCATGTAAACCATGAGCGAACCGGCGACGGCGTCCGCGGACCAGGAGGGCCTGAGCTTCGCCAGCGCCCGCGGCCGGTGGGTCCTGCTCGCCACGGTCCTCGGGTCGGCCGTCGCCTCGATCGACGCGACCGTCGTCGGCATCGCGCTGCCCGCCATCGGCCGCGACTTCGGCGTCGGCCTGGCCGACCTGCAGTGGGTGGTCACCGCGTACACCTTGACGCTCGCCGGGCTGCTCCTGCTCGCCGGGTCCCTCGGCGACAAGTACGGGCGCAAGCGGGTATTCGTGATCGGCATCGTCTGGTTCGCCCTGGCCTCGCTGTTCTGCTCCGTCGCCCCGACGGCGGAAACGCTGATCGCCGCCCGGGCGCTGCAGGGCGTCGGCGCCGCGCTGCTGACGCCGGGCAGCCTGGCCATCCTGCAGGCGGTGTTCCGGCCTGACGACCGGGGCCGGGCGATCGGCGCCTGGTCCGGCCTCAGCGGCGTCGGCACCGCCGTCGGCCCGTTCCTCGGCGGGTGGCTGGTCCAGGCGGTGTCCTGGCGGCTGATCTTCGTCATCAACCTGCCCCTGGCCGCGCTGGTCGTGGCCGTGTCGCTGCGGCACGTGCCGGAGTCCCGGGACCCGCAGGCGACCGGGCGGATCGACATGCCCGGCGCCGCCCTGGTCACCCTGGGCCTGATCGGGCTGACCTACGGGCTGATCCAGGGCCCGACCGACGGCTGGGCCGCCGCGCCGGTCCTGACCGCCTTGATCCTCGGCGTGCTGCTGCTCGCCGCCTTCGGCTGGTGGGAGCGGCGCACCCCGGCGCCGATGCTGTCACTGAGCCTGTTCGCCTCCACCCAGTTCACCGCCACCAACGTGGTCACGTTCATCATCTACGGTGCCATCGGCGGGGCGCTGTTCCTGCTGCCCATCGAATTGCAGCAGGTGTCGGGATACACCGCGCTCGAAGCCGGGATCTCGCTGCTGCCGGTGACGGCCATCACGCTCGCGCTGTCGGCCCGGTCGGGCGCGCTGGCCGCCCGGATCGGCCCGCGGCTGCAGATGAGCGTCGGGCCTGTCCTGGTCGGCGTCGGTATCGGCCTGTTCGCCCGGATCACCGCGTCAGGCGACTACCTGACCGAGGTCCTGCCCGCCGTGGTGGTCTTCGGCTTCGGCCTGGCCGTCACCGTGGCCCCGCTGACGTCGACGGCGCTGGCCTCGGTCCCGGCCGAGCACTCGGGCATGGCGTCGGCCGTCAACAACGACGTGGCGCGGGCGGCCGCGCTCATCGCCGTGGCCCTGCTGCCCGCGGCGGGCGGGATCACGGGCAACGCCTACCGGGACCCCGGGGTGTTCTCCGCCGGATTCCACACCGCCTCGCTGATCTCGGCCGGGCTCTGCGTGGCCGGCGGCCTGCTCGCCGCGGCCATCATCCGCAATCCCTCGAAGGCCGCGGTCGCGCTGCGCCCGGCTCAGCAGTGCGCCCTGGCCTGCGGCATCGACGCCCCCCCGCAGCCCGTCCCGGCCCGGGCGAGCAGCTAGGGTCGCAGCACGATCGCCGTGCCGTGGGCGCCGTGCCTGGCCTGCTCCAGCGCCGCGGCGGCCTGCTCCAGCGGCAGCGACGCACCGACCGACACGGTCAGCGCGCCGTCCGCGACCAGCCCGGCGAGCTGGCTCAGCCGGGCCCCGCCGGGCCCGACCACGACATCATGCCGGGCGATGCCGCGTTCCGGCGGCGGCAGATCCGCCGTGATCGTCGCCAGCCTGCCGCCGTCCCTGACCGCCCGCACGGCGTCCTGGGCGCCCGCTGGCGCCGCGTTGACCGCGGCGTCGACGCCTCCGCTGGTCAGCGCGCGAGCCTGGGCCGGCCAGTCCGGCTGGTGATAGTCCAGGACGTGCGCGGCGCCCAGCGCGAGCAGCCGGCCGGCGTCGCCTGGGCTCGCGGTCGCGATGACCGTGGCCCGGCGGTGGGCGGCCAGCTGGACCAGCAGGCCCCCGGTGACCCCGCCGCCCCCGTTCACCAGCACCGTCTGGCCGGGCCTGACGTCCAGGGCCCCGGCCAGGGCCTGGTCGGCGGTGAGCGCGGGGACCGGCAGCGCCGCGGCGACGTCGAACGGGACATCGGGCGCCAGCGGCGCGACGTGCTCCGCGGCGGCGATGCAGGCCTCCGCCCAGGTGCCCTGGTCGCGCAGCGGCACCGAATGGGTCGTCACCCGGTCCCCGACGGCCAGCCCGGTCACCGAGTCCCCGGCCGCGATCACGATGCCGGCGGCCTCGACGCCGAGGGCCATCGGCGGCCGGGCACCGGTATCCCAGCTGCCCGTGCGGACGAACTCGTCCCAGTTGCCCACCCCGCACGCCCGGACGTCGAGCAGGATCTCGTCGGCCCGCAGCTCGCGCGGGCCGGGCAGCTCCAAGGGCTCGACCGCGCCGCCGATCGCGCGTACTCCCGCTGCTCTCATGGGGAGAAGCTATCCGCGCGGGCCGTCCCGCGGGTCAGCCACCCGGCTGGAGCCGCGACGATCCCGCCCGACCTCGCGGGCGCCCGGGTCTGCCACCATGGGTGGCCTAGGCAGGCAAGGGGTGCGGGTGGAGGAGCGACGACCGGCCGGTGACGATCACGGCGTTCGTGATCGCGGATCATCGGACCCCGGCACGGAGCCGGACGCCAGGTTCACGCTGGCCAACGAGCGTACGTTCCTGGCCTGGAACCGGACCGCGCTGGCCCTGGTCGTCGCCGGGCTGGCGATCGTCCAGCTGCTGCCGCCGTTCCCCGGCGTCCCCTGGGGCCGGCACATGCTCGGCGTTCCGCTGATCGTGCTCGGCGCGACCGTGTCGGTGACCTCCTACCGGGAATGGCGGCGGAACCAGGCGGCGCTGCGCCGGGGCGATCCGCTGCCCCGGTCGGTGCTGCCGCGGGTCCTGGCCGGCACCATCTGTGGCATCGCGGCCCTGTCGGCCGCGGTGCTGCTGGTCTCGGCGGTCCGGTAGGGACGCCGCATGCTGCCCGACGACGTGGAGGACCTCGACCCCGGCCTGGCCCGGGAGCGGACCCAGCTGGCCTGGGCGCGGACCGCCATCGCCTTCGCCGCGGTCGGCGGGGTGATCCTCCGGCGGGAACCGGTGGCCGGCCTGATCGTGCTGGTCATGACCCCGCTGATCTGGGCGCTCGGCCGCATCGCGACCCGCGGCCCGGCCCGGCCCGGCCTGATGTCTCAGCGGCTGCTGCTGGTCACGGTGACGGTCGTCGGCGTGGCCCTGCTGGCGTTGGTCATCGCCTTCCTCAGCCGCAGCCCCGGCGGCCTCAGCCAGATACTGCCGCGGCATGGGAAATGAACACCCGAGAAGGAGGATCAACAGTGACCGACGACGCCGGCACCAGCGAATCGGGCATCGTCACCAAGATCAGCCCCCGGCCGGTGGCCGACACCGTCGCGCGGTTCACCGACATGCTCAGCGCGAAGGGAGTCAGGCTGTTCGCCGTGATCGACCAGACGGCCGAGGCCCGCCGGGTCGGTCTCGGCCTGCGCGACACCACGCTCGTGATCTTCGGCAATCCCGTCGCGGGGACGCCCGTCATGGACGCCGCGCCGCTGGCCGCGCTCGACCTGCCGCTCAAGGTGCTGATCTGGGACGACGCCGGGCAGACCAAGGTCGCCTACGTCGCGCCCGCGACGCTCGCCGCCCGGTATCAGCTCAGCGCCGACCTGGAACGGAATCTCGCCGCGGTCAACCCGCTCACCGACGCGCTGATCGCCCGCTAGGGCTAGAACGCCGGTGACGTAGCCGGTTCCGGTAGCCGGCGTAGCCCGCGAAACCGGCGATGAATGTGAACCTGCTGTACACGGGTGTGCACCAACGGCGCATTCACACGGCCGCGATGCCGGGGCGGCGGGCCTGCGGCGGGCCGAGGGCCGGGACGAAGGCCCCTAAACGGGGCAAGAGGGGTATCACGCTGGCTGGTCCGGCGGGGTCAGGGCTGGCGGGCGACGCCCCCGTGCGCTGAGACTCCGTCCATGACGGCCTGGGTGGCGACCGCGCCGTCGATGTAGGTGACCGAGTTGGTGGGGATCGCCGGGATCCGCGGGCCGGGCAGCACGACGGCGGTGAGGTTGAGCGGGTCGGCGGCGGAGATCCGGACCGGCCGGCCGGTGTGCTGCTGCTTGCGGACCGAGCGCAGGACGTCGACCGCGTCGGGGTGGGCGAACTGCTCGCCGCTGAACCCGGTCACGAACCGGCCGCCGCGGATGGTCCCCCTGGCCTCCATCCGCCGCAGCGCCCACAGCACATCGCGCCAGGGCACGGCCAGGCTCTCCCGGCGGGCCAGGTCCCGGAAGATCACGCCCCAGCGGGCGGCGAGTTGCTCGGCGACGGCCTCGGCCAGCTCGTCCCGGTCCGGCGCTGAGTCCGGGGCGGGCAGCAGGCACCACCGCCCGGTCGAGCCGGCCCGGCCGCGCCGATCCCGCGCCGCAGCCCGCGTCTCGGCGGGGCGGCGGACCGGCCACCGCGGTAAAGCAGGGACCGAACCGCCCGGAATCCGTCCGCGGTGACCAGCCCGCGGGCCACACCCTCCCACAGCGCCTCCTCCACCTCGGCCGGCAGCCGTCCGCTGACGGTGGCCAGGTCGGGCCGGAACAGCGCGCCGTGCTGGCGCAGCGCGTCGAGGACGTCGCGGGTCCGGCCCGGTCCGGGCTCGGCCGGGGTCAGGTCGCCGCGCGCGGCACGCAGCAGCCACGGCAGGTCGTCGCGGATGGTCAGGGTGATCGGCGTGGCCCGGGACGGGGTCAGCCCGCTGCGCCGCGGCACTGGGTCGGGCTCGCTGTCACGCACCGACAGCCGCCCCCAGGTGACCTGGCCGGACAGGCACAGCTCGTCGAGCCACTCGCGCCGGTACCCGTCCACCCGGGCCGCGAGGACGGCGGTCTCCCACGCCCCGGCGGCCAGCTCGAAACCCTGAAGCTGCTCGATCACCGACAGCACGCCGAACCGGCCCTCGCGCCGGGTCCCCGGCTCCACGTGCTGCCAGCGCAGCAGGAACCGCATGAAGTCCCGGGCGCTGACCGGCTCGATCTCGGCCCGCTGCCGCTGCCGGGTGTAGGAGTGGATGCGCGAGAGCAGCCGCCGCGCGCAGTACTCCTCGCCGCCGTCTGCCCTCGCGCCGGCCGCCGCGCTGAAGCGGCCCCGGATGGCGAAACCCTCCTCCTCCAGCCGGGCCAGCGCCGCCACGGTCAGGTCTTCCGGCAGCCCGGTCGCCTGAGCCAGGTCGGCGGCGGTCGACGGGCCGCGGCCGTCCAGGTGGCCGCGGAGCATGTCCGCCGCCGCGGCATCCGGATCGGCGGGGCTCGCCGGGACCGGGCAGGGGTGGTCAGGGACCAGCGCGGCGTCGGGGAACAACGCCTCGACCGCCGGGCGGCGCTCCACGGCGCACCACAGCATCCCGGCCGGCCCGTGGTTCCCGGCGACCCCGTGGTTCCCGGTGACCCCGTGGTTCCCGGTGACCCCGTGGTTCCCGGTGACCCCGTGGTTTCCGGTGACCCCGTGTACTTCGGCCGCCCGGCGGTCGGCCACCAGCGCGTCGAACATCGGCTGCCAGTCCGGCTCCGGCCGGATCACCGTGACCGTCATCAGCAGGTCGTGCAGTTCGTCGGCGTCGCGGGGGTCGGGGCGGACCTGGGCGGCGACCCGCTCGATCGCGGCGGGATCGAGCCGGCCCAGCTCGTGCGGGGCCACCGGCAGGCCCCGGCGCAACGGCACCGCCCGGCTGCGGCGCTCCTCGAGCGGCGCGTCGTCCAGGAACGTGAACGGGCGCCCGTTCAAGATCTCGTGAGCGAGCACCGACGGCTCGGTGGTGTCCCGCACCACGACCGTCACCCCGCCCGACTCGATCCCCTCGACCAGTGCCCGGAGGCCGTCGATGTCCATGGCCTCGTGCAGGCAGTCCTCCAGGGTCTGGGCCACCAGCGGGTGATCGGGGATCTCCAGCGGGCCGGGCGCGACGTTCTCCTGGCACGCGGCCAGCGTCGGGAACACCGCCGCCATCAGGTCGTCGGCTTCCATCCGCTGGATCGCCGGCGGGTTCTTCTTGCCGCCGCGCATCCGCAGCACGGCCAGCGACCGGTTCAGGTTCCACCGCCACCGCGCCGCGAACATCGGCGAGGTCAGCACCGCCTGGCGGACCACGCGCTCGACGGTCGCCGAGGCCAGGAACTTCGGCACCCGCTCCAGCGGGAAGCTGTGCTGCGGGCCGAGCGAAAGCAGGATCGCGTCGTCGCTGGCCGCCGCCTGCAGCTCGAAGTCGAACGTGACGCAGAACCGCTTGCGCAGCGCCAGCCCGAGCGCGCGGTTCAGCCGGGCGCCGAACGGGGCGTGCCCGACGAGCTGCATCCCCCCGGCCTCGTCGAAGAACCGCTCCAGCACGATCGTGTCCATCGTCGGCAGCACCCCGAGCTGCGCCCGGCCGACGCCCAGGTAGGCCACGATCGTCTCGGCCGCGGGGCCGCCGATCCCGCATTCGGCCTCCAGCCAGCCGGCGGCCTCGGCCGGCCGGTCGGCCGCCAGCCGTTCCGCGACCCCCGACCGGATGGCGCAGACCTCCTCGGACAGCTCATGGGTACGGCCCGGTGCCTCACCGAGCCAGAACGGAACCGAGGGCGGCGCGCCGTGCGCGTCCGCCACCCGCACGATGCCCGGCTCGACCCGGCGGATCTGCCACGAGGTGGTGCCGAGCAGGAAGATGTCCCCGGCCATGGACTCGATCGCCCAGTCCTCGTTCACCGTGCCGACCAGGGTGCCGTCGGGCTCGGCCAGCACCCGGTAGTCGCCGAGCTCGGGAATGGCGCCGCCCGAGGTGAGCGCCGCGATGCGGGCCCCGCGCCTGCCCCGCAGCCGCCCGGCGACCCGGTCCCGGTGCAGGTAGGCGGCCCGGCGGCCGCGGCCGGTCTGGATCCCCTCGCTGACCAGCTCGACGGTCTGCTCGAAGTCGTCATGCGACAGGCCGGCGAACGGCGCCGCCCGCCGGGCCAGGGCCAGCAGGTCCGCCTCGGCCCAGTCAGCCGCCGCGCACTCGGCCACCATCTGCTGGGCCAGGATGTCCAGCGGCCCGGCCGGGACCAGCAGCGCGTCGAGCCGCCCGGACCGCACCCCGCGGAGCAGGGCCGCGCACTCCACCAGCTCGTCGCGCGTGGTCGGGTACAGCCGCCCGGTCGGGGTCCCGCCGCGGGTATGGTTCGAGCGGCCCACCCGCTGCAGCAGCGCGGCGAAACTGCGCGGTGACCCGATCTGGCACACCAGCTCCACCGGCCCGATGTCGATGCCCAGCTCCAGAGACGCCGTCGCGACCAGCGCCCGCAGGTCCCCGCTGCGCAGCCGGGACTCCACCCGCTGCCGCCGGTCCTTCGACAGGCTCCCGTGATGGGCCGCGACCTGGCCCTCTCCGAGCCGCTCGCCCAGTTGGTGCGCCACCCGCTCGGACATCCGCCGGGTGTTCACGAACACGAGCGTCGTGCGGTGCTGCTGCACGTGCCCGGCGATCAGGTCCACGATCTCGTTCATCTGGTCGGCCGACGCGACCGCGCCGAGCTCGTCTCCGGGTAGCTCCAGGGCCAGGTCGAGGTCACGGCGGTGCCCGGCGTCCACGATCGCGCACCGGGGCGACCCGTCGGCACGCGACCGTCCGTCACCCGCGCCGACCAGCAGCCGGGCCACGGCCTCGACCGGCCGCTGGGTCGCCGACAGCCCGACCCGCTGCAGCCCCCGCGCCTCCCCGTCCGCGGCGAGGTGCTCGAGCCGCTCGAGCGTCAGGGCCAGGTGCGAGCCCCGCTTGTTCCCGGCCACGGCGTGGATCTCGTCGACGATGACGGTCCGGGCCGCGGCCAGCATGGCGCGCCCCCGTTCCGACGTCACCAGCAGGTACAGCGACTCGGGGGTGGTGATCAGGAAATTGGGCGGGTTCTTCAGCATCGCCGCGCGCTCGGCCGCTGCGGTGTCCCCGGTGCGCACCGCCACCCGGATGGTAGGGGCGCCCAGCCCTAGTTCGGCCGCGATCCCGGCGATCTCGGCCAGGGGACGCTCCAGGTTGAGGTGGATGTCGACGGCCAGTGCCTTCAGCGGCGAGACGTACACCACCTGCGGGCCGTCGTCCGGGCGGGCCCCCGCCTCGTGCGCCCGGTAGATCCGGTCGATGCACACCAGGAACGCGGCCAGGGTCTTCCCGGATCCGGTCGGCGCCGCGATCAGCGTGTGACGCCCGGCCGCTATCTCCCGCCAGCCCTCAGCCTGCGGCCTGGTCGGCCCGGCCGGGAACCGCCGTTCGAACCAGATCCGCACCGCCGGATGAAACGACGCGAGCACCTGGTCACAGTAACTCAGGCCACCGACATCGCAATCCGCCCGGGACCGCGGCGGTCGGCTACACGATCAGCGCTGGCTGCCGCCGCCGTCGCGCTCTACCATGAAAGCACGGTCGATGAGCCAGCCGTCCTATCAGGCTGGCTCGCGCCTCCCCGCCGGCAGGCCAGCGACATCGGTAGGACAGCTTGTCCTGGGGAGAGCGGTGAGACGGTGGCTAAGGGCATGGCCGGGCGGGACTTCCGGATCTGGTCGCTGGGCGGCC
Source organism: uncultured Actinomycetota bacterium (assembly GCA_963842355.1). Lineage (GTDB taxonomy): Bacteria > Actinomycetota > Actinomycetes > Streptosporangiales > Streptosporangiaceae > JASHPR01. The sequence continues at coordinate 1,188,435 of CAWJGC010000004.1, forward strand.
TGCCGGTCGTGACCCCGCCCGCTGAGATCGACATCGGGAACGCCGGCCTGCTGCGCGAGACGCTGGCCTCGGCGAGCCGCGATCACGCGACGATCGTCGTGGACATGACGGCCACGGAGTTCTGTGATTCCAGCGCGATCAGCGTGCTCGTCACGGCCTTGAAACAGGCCCAGGCCGACGGGGGAGACCTGCGACTGGTCGTCGGCACCCCGGCGGTGCAGAAGATATTCGCGGTGACCGGCATGATTCACGTCTTCACGATCTTCGAAAGCCTGCCCAAGGCGCTCGCGGCCAAGCCCCCGCCCTCGCGCCCGCCGCAGGCGGCGTGAGCGAGCGGGAGATACCCAGAGCCGCGGTCTCAGCCTCAGAACGTGGGCCCGCTTTGACTTATGCAGGTTTTTACCTGCATAATGGCTCCGGTGGGCGACGACGACGCGGTGTTCAGAGCGCTGGCCGATCCGACGCGGAGGGCTCTGCTGGACAGGCTCCGCGAACGCAACGGCCAGACCCTCGGGGAGCTGTGCGAGCCGCTTGAGATGGCTCGGCAGTCGGCGACCCAGCATCTGGGCGTGCTGGAGGCCGCGAACCTCATCTCCACCGTTCGCCGGGGCCGGGAGAGGCTGCACTACCTCAACCCGGTCCCCCTCTGGAGCATCCAGGAACGCTGGATCGAGAAGTTCGAACGACCCCGCCTGCGCGCGCTGAGCGCCATCAAGCACCGGGCAGAGGAGGACACCGTGGACGACCGGCCGGGATACGTGTACGTGACCTATATCGAAAGCTCGCCGGAGCGGGTGTGGGAAGCGCTAACCGATCCGGATCTGACCGCCGGGTACTGGGGGCACAGCAACGTCTCCGACTGGCAGGTCGGCTCGCCGTGGGAGCACCGGCGCGTCGACGGCTCAGGTATCGCTGACGTGACCGGTACCGTGCTGGCGTCCGCACCCCCGCGTCGGCTCACGATGACGTTCGAGGCCCCCGGCGAGGCCCCGGCGGGAGGGCCGTCGAAGGTGACCTTCGACATCGAGCCCTACCACGAGATCGTCCGGCTCACCGTCACGCACGAGAACCTGTCCGGCGATGCCCTGGAGGCGGTGTCGGCCGGATGGCCGGCGGTGTGCGCCAACCTCAAGTCCCTGCTGGAGACCGGCCACATGCTGCCGCGTGCTCCGTGGGAGATGCACGCCGGGCTGCGTGCCGCCCAGATGGCCCGCAACGACCCTCGCCCCCCGGGCTCTGATATCGCGGCACCCCTTCCAAAATCTACAATTTTGTGATATATTGCGAATATTCATTGGTACCGTGCGACTGGCAGCTGAATATGTACGGCGGTGCCATGCACGGCTTCACCCACAGCCGCGCGGTCCCGGGGGCCGCGCCCGGCGTCGCCTACGACGCGCGGGCCGAGGAGCGTTCCTTCACGGCGACGCGCGCCTTCCTCGCCGAGGTGTTCGCCGAGCGCGCCAGACAGCAGCAGGGGCGCGAGGCCCGGTAGGATCCCGCCCGTGAAGTACCTGCTGATGATCTACGGCAACCGGGAGAAGTGGGAATCGATGCCGGCCGGGGCCTGGCCGGAGGCGATCGCCCGGCAGGAGGCGTTCAACGCGAAGTACCGCGAGACCGGCGAGCTGCTCGGGGCGTACGGCCTGGCCGACGCGGTCAACGCGAAGCTGGTCCGGCGGGCCGGCGGCCTGCCCGCCGTCACGGACGGGCCGTACCTGGAGACGAAGGAATACCTCGCGAGCTTCTGGCTGCTGGACTGCGAGGGCGAGGAGCGGGCGCTCCAGATCGCGGCGGACATGCCGTTCGCCGATCAGGAACCGGTCGAGGTGTGGCCGGTCCTGCACGAGTCCGCCGCTGACTAGTGGCGGACCAGGGCCTCGAGGAGCTCCTGCGGGAACTCGCGCCGCAGGTCCTCAGCGCGCTGGTGCGCCGGTACGGCCAGTTCGACGCGTGCGAGGACGCCACCCAGGAGGCCATGCTGCAGGCCGTGACCCGGTGGCCGGCTGAGGGCGTGCCCGCCAGCCCGCGCGGCTGGCTGGTCACGGTCGCGTCGCGCCGTCTGATCGACGAGGTACGCAGCGAGCACGCCCGGCGGCGGCGCGAGTACTCCCGCGCCGCGGGCACCCCGGAGGCGGCGCCGCCGGACGAGGCCGGTTCCGGCGCCGACGACAGCCTCGCCCTGCTGTTCCTGTGCTGCCACCCGTCGCTGCGCGGGCCGAGCCAGATCGCGCTGACGCTGCGTGCGGTCGGCGGGCTGACCACGGCGCAGATCGCCGCGGCGTTCCTGGTGCCCGAGGCCACCATGGCTCAGCGGATCAGCCGGGCCAAGCAGGCCATCAAGGCCAGCGGGGCATGGTTCTCGATGCCGAAGCCGGCCGAGCGGGGCGCGCGCCTGCACATCGTGCTGCACGTCCTCTACCTCATCTTCAACGAGGGCTACGCGGCCACCGCCGGCCCGGACCTGACCGCGCCGCAACTGTCCGCCGAGGCGATCAGGCTGGCCCGGTGGCTGCACCGGCTGCTGCCCGCCGACGGCGAGGTCAGCGGCCTGCTTGCGCTGATGCTGCTGACCGACGCGCGCCGGGCCGCGCGGACCGGACCGGACGGGCGCCTGATCCCCCTGGACGAGCAGGACCGGACCGCGTGGGACCGCGAGCGCATCGCCGAAGGCGTGGCGCTGATCAGCGAGGTGCTGCCGCACGGCCCGGTCGGGCCGTACCAGGTGCAGGCCGCGATCGCCGCCGTGCACGACGAGGCGCCGGACATGGACGCCACCGACTGGCCGCAGATCCTCGGGCTCTACGACCTGCTGGACCAGATCGCCCCGAGCCCGCTGGTCACCCTGAACCGGGCGGTCGCCGTCGCGATGGTGGCCGGCCCGGCGGCGGGGCTCGACGCGCTCGGCGCGCTGGAGTCCGACCCCCGGCTGGCCCGGTATCACCGGCTGCTGGCCACCCGCGCGCACCTGCTGGAGATGTCCGGCCGCGCGGCCGAAGCGGCCGCCGGCTACCGCGAGGCGGCGCGCCGGACGACCAGCCTGCCCGAGCGCCGGTACCTGGCCGACCGCGCGATGCGCCTGGCCGGAAAGTAACGGGCCGGAAAATAATCGCGGCGCGGATGTAGAGAACCCGCGGGACCGCTCCGACCCCTCGGTGAACGGGCGCAGCAGGCGCCCGGACCGAGAGAGGGGTCGGAAATGACCAAGGTAATCGTGGGCATGTCGGTGTCCCTGGACGGCATCGCGGGCCCGCGGGTCGCCCACACGGACTTCAGCGCGCTGGACGCAGACTCCATGGCGATCCACGAGGCGATCCTGGGCTGGGTGTTCCCGCTGCGTAGCTGGCGCCAGGAGCAGGGCCAGGAAGGCGGCGAGGACTCGGTCGACTCCCGGGTGTGGGCCGAGGAATTCGCCCGGATCGGGCCGCAGGTCGTCGGGCGGCGGATGTTCGACTTCGGCTACCCGCACTGGGGCGAGAACCCGCCGTTCCGCGCCCCGGTCTTCGTCTTGACCCACCGGGGCCAGGAGCGGATCGAGAAGCAGGGCGGGACCAGCTACACCTTCGTGACCGACGGCATCGAGGCCGCGGTCGAGCAGGCGCGCGCGGTCGCCGGCGGCCAGGACGTGCTGCTGGCCGGCGGGGTCAGCGTCGCACAGCAGGCCCTGGCGGCCGGGGTGGTCGACGAGGTCAGCCTGCACGTCGCGCCGGTGCTCGTCGGCCGCGGCCTGCCGTTGTTCGGCGCCGCGCGGGCGAATCTCCGCTGCGTCGGGGCGGTCCAGGGCGAAGGCGCCGTGCACCTGCGCTACGAGGTCCGGTAGCAGGCCCCGCGGATGCGGGCGGTCCGGCAGGCGGTAGAACGGGTGGGTGCCCGAGCTTCCCGAGGTCGAGACCGCCCGCCGCCTGATCGCCGACCGGGCCCTGGGCCGGCCCATCGTGGACGTCGATGACGCCGACAGCTTCGTCTGCCGGCCGCATGCCCCCGGGCAGCTGCGTGACGCGCTGGTCGGCCGGATGCTCACCGCGGCCCGCCGCCGGGGCAAGACGATGTGGTGCGAGACCTCCGGGACCGGCCGGTCCGCCGGGCCCGGCCCCGACCTGGGGATCCACCTGGGCATGGGCGGCCGCGTCGTCGTCGTGTCCGGGGACGGCCAGGCCGCCGGGGCCGGCGAGCCGCCCCGCCCCGACGCGCAGCCGCGCAAGGCCGCGTGGAACCGCTTCACGCTCGAGTTCGCTGACGGCGGCCACCTGGCGCTGTTCGACAAGCGCCGCCTGGGGCGGATCCGGCTCAACCCCGACGTTGACGCGCTCGGGCCGGACGCCGAAGAGGTTGCGCCGGGGGAGTTCCGGAACCTGATCATGAAGGGGACGATCGCCGTCAAGGCCCGCCTCCTCGACCAGTCCAAGATCGCCGGAGTCGGGAACCTGCTGGCCGACGAGGCCCTCTGGCAGGCCAGGGTGTCGCCGGCGGAGCGCGTCGACCGGCTGCGGCCCGGCGACGCCGACCGGCTCTACCGGGCCCTCCAGTCGGCCCTGCGGTCCGCGGCCGCCAAGGGCGGCGTGCACACCGGCGACGTCGTCGCGGCCCGGCGGCCCGGCGGCACCTGCCCGCGCTGCGGCGCCGAGATGAGGCACGGGACGGTCGGCGGCCGGTCGACCTGGTGGTGCTCGCGCGAGCAGGCCGCCGGCGGCTCCGGCGGGTAGCCGTTGGCTGGGCGTCCGGCGGCTGTCAGGATGGCTAGGTGAGCACCGCGACGAGGGGAAGCCATCATGGTCGTGGCCATCGGGTCGGGCATCCTGGCCGCGGCCGTCGGGCTGCGGGTGATGCTGGAGCGGGCCAGCTATTACCTGTCCGCCGACGCCGAGGTGGCGTTCCGTGAGTACCTCGCGGGCCGCATGCGGCAGCCACGGTTCGCCAACGCCCGCAGCGTCCGCAACGAACTGGAACGGGCCCGCCTGAGGCACGCGCACCGGCTGGCCGCCGACCGGGAGCGTAGCTGGAACCGTGACGATCTCATGCGCATCGAGGCCGCCGACATCCTGGCCAGCGGCGCCCTCGCGTCGCCGGGCAGCGGTCCGGGCTAGAGCTCGAACAGCGTGCGCAGCGCCGCCGCCACCTGGTCCATGACGTACGGCGGCACTTCACCTAACCGCTCGGACAGCTTGTCCTTGAGGACCGGCGCCACGTCGACCGCCTTGATGATCCCGGTGACCTCCGGCGTGTCCAGCGGCACGGTCACCATCGTGTGCCGGATCTCGGCCGCGTCATAGATCGGCGCGGCCTGCACCGTGGGGTAGACCTCGGCGACCGCGTCGGCGCTGACGATCACGACGAGCCGGTCGCTGCGCAGGCCCGTGAGCCGCCAAATCTGCCCGCGCCTCACCAGCCGCGGGCCTCCTCGGCCAGCGCCGTCCACTGCGGCTCGGGACCGGGCAGCGAGCGGACCTGCTCGCGCAGCACCGCATCCTTCAGCGCATGCGCGGCGTAACCGGAGACGTTGTCGCCGGCCGCCTCCCGGACCGCGGCCGCCACGTCGTCGGGCAGCGACACGGTAAGCCTCACAGTCATACTGCGGAGCATAACAACGCGCATATCACTCCCGCTGCCAAACGGCACAACTGGCCACACCGGTGTCTCGGCACGTCCGGTTTGCATGCACGCCTCCTTCGCCCCGCTCAACCGCTATCAGCCCGGACAAGCGGAGGATCATGCCCACCAACGGGAACGAGTTGCTGGGGCTGGCTGTCTGAGCGGGCTGCCGAGGGGCACGTTCCGGGCAAACCCCGGGGACCGACCCCGGGATCATCCCGGGGCCGACGCGCGCCGGCCGGCGCGAGACTGGCTCTGTCAGCGCGGATGCCGGCGCCGCTTCCCGCCGCACACCGGCCCCGGGCACCCCTATCACCGGAAAGTAAGGAATGTCCCGATGTCCCATCACCTGGACACGCCGCTGGCGGCTCAGACCGGCCAGCTGTATATCGACGACCTGTACGTGTTCCCCGGCGAGGGCAGCACGGTGTTCGTCATGGACGTCAACTCGAACGTCAACGGCCTGCACTCCGAGCCGGGATTCCACCCGGAGGCGCGTTATGAGCTCAAGGTGCACTTCGACGGCGCGGACTTCGAAGCCCTGACCTACCGGGTGTCCTTCGGCGAGGCGGACTCCGGCGGGCGGCAGGCCCTGCGGCTGCACGCGCTGACCGGCGAGGCGGCGCGCGAGGACGCCGCGGCCGGCGAGCTGGTGCTGGAAGGCCGGACCGGCGAGGCGGCCAGCGGGGGCGGCGTGCGGCTGTGGGCCGGGCGCATCGCCGACTCCTTCTACATCGACCTGTCGCTGCTGGCCATCATCAACGAGGCGGTGGCCAAGGGGACCGCGCCGGACCTGTCCGGGTGGCGGGCGGAGCGCGCGCAGAACAGCTTCGCCGGCACCCTCGTCGATTCGATCGTGCTCGAGGTCTCCCACTCCCACCCGCAGCTGCGGCCGGGGGCCCGCACCGGCGTGTGGTGCGCCACCAAGCTCGCCACCGACGCGGGCGGCTGGCGGCAGATCAACCGGGCCGGGCACCCGATGATGTGGCCGATCTTCTGGCCGAACGACACCGACTTCTCGGACCCGTCCAACACCCGGCACCCGTCCGAGGACGTCGCCGCCGCGGCCACGTACATCGGCGGGCAGATCGCCGCCGTGGTGGCGGCCAGCGGGACCTCGGACGACCCCGAGGGCTATGGCCGGACGGTGGCCCGGGACCTGTTCCCCGACCTGCTGTCGTACGTGGTCGGAACGCCCGCGGTCTACGGGTTCGCCGCCCGCAACGGCCGGACGATGGCCGACAACGCACCCGAGGCGATGCTGTCCCTGGTCACCAACACCGCGGTGCCCTCCGGGCTCAAGCCGTCCGTCGCCCAGGAGCAGCGGGCTAGCGACTTCCCCTACGTCGTCCCGGCGTGAGCGCACGGCGCTGCGCACCACGGATGAGAACAGAGAGGAAACGGCAATGCCGCATATCACCGCCGGCCAGGAGAATTCCGCGCCGGTCGAGCTGTATTACGAGGATCACGGCGCGGGGCGCCCGGTGGTGCTCATCCACGGGTTCCCCCTGTCCGGCCGGGCCTGGGAGCGTCAGGAGCGGGCGCTGATCGCGGCCGGCCACCGGGTCATCACCTACGACCGGCGCGGCTTCGGCAAGTCGGGCCGGCCCGCCGCCGGGTATGACTACGACACCTTCGCCGCCGACCTGGACAAGCTCGTCACCGCCCTTGACCTGCGCGACTTCGATATCGCCGGGCACTCGATGGGCGGCGGGGAAATCGCCCGCTACCTGGGAGCCTACGGGTCCGACCGGGTCCGGCGGGCCGCCATCATCTCCGGGGTCCCGCCCTACCTGCTCAAGACGGACCAGACGCCGAACGGCGTCCCGCAGGAGGTCTTCGACCAGATCGCCGGGGCGCTGACCGCCGACAGGTTCGCCTACTTCACCGAGTGGAACAAGAATTTCTTCAACCTGGACCAGACCCTCGGCACCCGGATCAGCGAGGAAGCCGTCCGGGACGCATGGAACACCGCGGTCAGCGCCTCGCCGGCCGGGACGGTCGCGTGCGTGGCGACCTGGTACACCGACTTCCGCGACGACCTGCCCAAGATTGACATCCCGGTGCTGGTCGTGCACGGCACCGCCGACCGCATTCTGCCGATCGAGGCCTGCGGCGCGCGCACCCACGAGCTCATCAAGGGCAGCGACTTCGTCGCGATCGACGGCGCAGGCCACGGCCTGTGCTGGACCCATGCCGAGGAGGTCAACGCTCACCTCGTCCCGTTCCTCGGCTGACCGGGCTTTGCCGCCAGCCGGCATCCGGGCTTCCCCGGGCTGGCCCGCCAGATTACGCTGTTGAGCATGCGATGACGCGGCTCCGGCCGACATGGCGCATGCAGGTGACCTGGCCAGGGGGGAAGGCCGTATGCACGGTTATGCCCGTCCGGGCGGCCCGAAAGCGGCGCTCGGGCACGAGCCTGCCCCGGCGGGCACCGTCGCCACGGCCGGCGCTACGGGCCCGGCGTTACGGGCACGATGGCCGCACAATCCGGTTTGCAGGGCCGTATACCAGCGCTGATCAACCGGCGGGGCGAACGCGGCGTGCTCGACCGGCTCATTGACGATGTCCGGGCCGGGCAGAGCCAGGTGCTGCTGGTGCGTGGCGACCTGGGCGTAGGCAAGACCGCGCTGCTGAACTACGTGGCCGGGCGCGCGTCGGGGTGCCAGGTGGTGCGCGTGGCGGGCGTGCAGTCGGAGATGGAGCTGGCCTTCGCTGGGCTGCACCTGCTGTGCGCACCGATGCTGGACCGGCTCGATCGGCTTCCGGTGCCGCAGCGGGGGGCGCTGCGGACCGCGTTCGGCCTCACCGCCGGGCCGCCGCCGGACCGGTTCCTGGTGGGGCTGGCCGTGCTCAGCCTGCTGGCGGAGGTGGCCGGGAAACGGCCGCTCATCTGCCTGATCGATGACGAGCAGTGGCTCGACCGCGCCTCGGCGCAGGCGCTGGGGTTCGCGGCACGGCGGCTGGCCGCCGACCCGATCGGCCTGGTGTTCGCCGCCCGGGTTCCGGGACCGGAACTGGCCGGGCTCCCGGAACTGGGAGTGGGAGGGCTCGGCGAGCGCGATGCACGGGTGCTGCTGGAGTCGGTGCTGGCCGGCCCGCTGGACGCCCGGGTGCGCGATCTCATCGTCGCGGAGACGCGGGGTAACCCGCTGGCGCTGCTGGAGCTGCCGCGGGGCCTGACGCCCGCGGAGCTGGCAGGCGGCTTCGGGCTGCCGGCCGCGGCGCCGCTGGCGAGCCGGATCGAAGACAGCTTCAGCCGGCAGCTGGCGGCCCTGCCGGACCCGACCCGGCTGCTCCTGGTGGTGGCGGCCGCCGATCCGTCCGGCGACGCGTCGCTGATGTGGCAGGCGGCCGGGCGGCTGGGCATCCCGGTTCAGGCGGCGGCGTCGGCGGTGGGGGCGGGGCTGGTGGAGTTCGGCTCGCGGGTGCGGTTCTGGCATCCACTGGTGCGCTCGGCGGCCTACCGGTCGGCCTCGTTCGAGGCCAGGCAGCAGGTGCACCGGACGCTGGCGGAGATCACCGACCCGCAGGCTGATCCGGATCGCCGGGCCTGGCACCGGGCACAGGCCGCAGCCGGGCCGGATGAGGAGGTCGCGGCCGATCTGGAGCGCTCGGCGGGCCGGGCGCAGGCCCGCGGCGGGCTGGCCGCGGCCGCGGCGTTCCTGGAGCGTTCGGTCGAGCTGACCGTCGACCCGGCGCGCCATATCGAGCGTGCGCTGGCGGCGGTCCAGGTCAGCACGCAGGCCGGGGCGTTCGGCAAGGCCCTGGAGCTGCTCGGCGCGGCGGAAGGCGGCCCGCTGGATGAGTTCGCCAGCGCCCAGGCGGACCTGCTGCGCGGGCAGCTCGCGTTCGCCGCGGGCCTCGGCAGCGACGCTCCGCCGCTGCTGCTGAAGGCGGCCAGGCGGCTCGAGCCGCTGGACCTGGACCTGGCGCGCAAGACCTACCTGAACGCGTGGATCGCAGCGATGTTCGCCGGGCATCTGGCGGCCGCTGGTGACCTGGCCGAGGTCTCCCGCGCCGCGCGGGCGCTGCCCCCGCCGCCGGATCCGCCGCCGGATCCGCCGCCGCTGGCCGACCTGCTGCTGGACGGCCTGGCGCGGCTGGTCACCGACGGCCGGGCCGCTGCGGCACCGGCGCTGCGCCAGGCCGTGAGCGCCTTCGCCAGCGGAGACGTTTCCGCGGAAGAAGGTCTCCGGTGGGGCTGGCTGGCCCAGGCCGCCGCCATCGTTTTGTGGGACGAGGACGGCTGGCACGCGATTGCCGTCCGGCAGACCCGGCTGGCCCGGGACGCCGGCGCCCTGGATCAGCTGCCGATCGACTTGGCCTCTGCGGCCGTGACGGTCGTACGCCATGGTGACTTCCCGACGGCGGCCTCCCTGATCGCGGAAGCTGATGTCGTGTCGGAAGCCACCGGAATCCGCTACCCGCCCTTCGCCGTCTTGTGGCTCACTTGCCTGTCCGGCAACGAGGCCGAAGCCGTGCCGCTGATCGAGGCCACCATCACCGAAGGCACAGCCCGGGGCCAGGGACACGCAGTGAGCTTCGCGCAGTGCATGGCCGCGATCCTCTACAACGGCTTCGGGCACCACGCCGCCGCGCTGGCCGCAGCGCAGCAAGCCCGCCAGGACACCCTTTATGTCGCCATGTGGGCGCTACCCGAGCTGATCGAAGCCGCCGTACGCAGCGGAAACACCCGCACAGCCGGCGATGCGCTGGAACGGCTGGCGGAAACCACCAAAGCGGCCGGCACGGACTACGGCCTTGGCCTGGAGGCACGCTCACGCGCGCTGCTCAGCGACGGTGAAGCCGCCGACGGCCTGTACCGCCAGGCAATCGACCGCCTGAGCCGTACCCGGCTCCGTCCGGAACTCGCCCGCGCCCATCTGCTCTACGGCGAATGGCTGCGCCGCCAGGGGCGCCGCGCAGACGCCCGCACGCAACTCCGGACCGCGTACCAGATACTGGCCCCGATGGGTGCCGCGGCCTTCGCCGAGCGCGCCCGGCGCGAACTGCTGGCCACCGGTGAGACGGCACACAAGCGCGCGGCGCAGACCCGCACCGAACTCACCGCGCAGGAGGCGTCCATCGCCCGGCTCGCGAGGGACGGCCAGACCAACACCGAGATCGGCACCCAGCTGTTTCTCAGCGCCCGCACGGTCGAATGGCACCTGGGCAACGTGTTCACCAAGCTCGGAATCAATTCGCGCCGCGAGCTGCGCCGGGTGCTGGCCCACCTCGCCCGGGCGGACCCGCCGACGTAGCGCGCTCGGTTCTGGGGCAGCACTCCGCCGGGCTGTTGCCGTCAAGGACCATCCCGAAATCGTCAAGCTGGGCGGCCGGGAACAGCGAGCCTTTCGATGGCGTGGAGTTCCTGGTCGATTTTCGCATGAGCGGCGCGGCGATGGCGTGACCGGCCGGGGCCGGACACCTGGGCCCCCGCGCGCTGGTGTTCGAGATGCGCCAGCAGGGTCTGGCCGCCGACCGTGCGGGCGGCGAAGGCAACCACGACAGTCGGCGACTGCATCAGGCACCAGCCCCTGCGGAGCCTCACGTCCATCGGTTCCTCGCGGCCGTCGGTGTAGCCGACCAGCAGGTGCAGGCGCTGGCCGTGCCGCTCGGTGACGTGCATGCGCGCGACACCCGGTTCGTAGCGGGGGGTGGCGTGCTCAAGGTCCGCGATGACCTGCCACACGGCGTCTATCGGGGCGGCGATGCGTCGCTGCCGGACAGCCGCACCGGGCAGAGCGGCCGCGAGGATGGCCAGGCGATCCACCGGGTCGATCCCGGCCTGCTCAACCGGGTCGCTCATGAGCCCCACACCTCCCGGAACGCAGCTCTGGCGCGGTGCAGACGGGATTTCACGGTTCCGGCCGGGATCCCCAGTGTGGCGGCGATTTCTTGTTCGTTGAGGCCTTCGCGGGTCCGCAAGACCAGCACCACTCGCTGCGGGAGCGGCAGCCGGGCCAGGGCATCACCGATGTCCACTAGTCCTTCGAGGGATGAGGCGGGGGGTTCTGCGGGTGTCTGTGCGGTGGCGACCTCCTGGTCAGCCCGGCGGGCGAGGCGCATCGCCGTCCGGACGGTAATCGCCCGGGCCCAGGTCACGATCGCCTCCGGCGCCTGCAGCGAGGGCAGGCCCCGGAAAACAGCCAGCAGGGCCTCCTGCGTCGCGTCATCGGCGACCGCCGGGGCAACCCGCGCGCACAACCGGCGGACGTAGGGCGCGAGCTCGTCGAGCACCTGGTCCAACGCCAGCGCGTCCCCCTGCTGGGCAGCGGCCACGATCTCCGGGTCCACACCAAGGAAAGTTACGGGGAACCTTCCCGGGGTTCCCCGTAACTTCCCCAATGGACACCTCACGGAAGGAGCCCGGCAGTGAACCCGGACATAACGGTCGTCGGCGGAGGCGTCACCGGGCTGACCGCCGCCATCGAGGCGGCCGAACGCGGCTGCAGCGTGATCGTCGCCGAGGCGCATTCCGAACCCGGCGGGCGGGCACGCTCGCTGGCCGCTCCCTTCAAGGCCAACACCGGCCCGCACGCGATCTACGTGGACGGGCCATGGTGGGCGTGGCTGGAGCACCGGGGCCTGGCGCCGCCAGTGGTGGCGGCACCGCAAGATGCCAGCCTCGTCCGGTTTGCGGGCAGGCTCGGCCGGTGGCCAGCGGAGATCAGCGGGGCCATCGCCGCGCTGCCCGCCCGGGCACCGGTGCCCGAATCGTTCCGCGCCTGGCTGCTCAGGCACATCGAGGCGAGGCTCGCGGAGGCGATCATCGGGCTGGTCTTCATCGCCACCTTCGACCACGATCCGGGGCGGCTTTCGGCCGCGTTCGCCCAAGAGCGCCTGCAGCGGCTGCTGGCCGGCGGCGAACGGTACGTGACCGGCGGGTGGTCCACTCTGGTCAGCCTGCTCACCGACCGAGCTGCCCGCCTCGGTGTGCAGGTCCAGACCAGGGCGCGGGTGAACGCCCTGCCGACAGGCCCGGCGATCCTGGCCACCAGCCTCGCCACCGCACGCCAGCTGACGGGCGATAGATCACTCGCCTGGCCCGGCGCCCGCGTGGCGACCTTCGACCTGGGCTTGCGCTCCGGCAGCAGCCCAGGCTGGTTCAGGCTCATGGACCTCGATGACCGTATCTACGCCGCCCGCTACAACCTCGCCGACCCCGGCCTTGCGCCCCCAGGTCATGAGCTCATGCAGATCGCCGCGGCCTGCGCTCCGCACGAGCGAAAAACCGATGCCGAACGCCGCGTGCAGCGCCTTCTCGACCAGGCGCAGCCCGGCTGGCGCACCCGGGTCAGATGGCGACGCGGCGTTGTGCGCGTGCACTGCACTGGCGCCGTAGACCTGCCCGGGACAACATGGCGCGACCGCCCGGGCATCGACCGCGGCAACACCATCATGGTCGCGACCGATCAGTCCGCCGCACCGGGACTGCTCGCCGAAACCGGAATCGCCGCCGCACAGCTCGCCGTCCGGCAGCTCGCCGTCCAGCAGCCCAGCGAACACACGGCATCGGACTTCGTGCCCGGCGTGACCTCGCCGGCAGTCGGCAACGACGGGGTGCGCTGCGCGCTGGAGTACAACTGTGTCCGCTGGGGCAGCCACGCCCTGCCGCCCCAGGCGGGACTGGGAGTCTACGAGCGCGGCCCGGACGGGCTGCTGGCTGCGGCCCGCGTCTACGACGACGTCGAACCACCCGTCGGGCCCACCCGACACCGCTGAGATATCCGCCCCCAGCCGGCACCTGGCGATCGCATCGACGGTGCCACCCCCGGCACCATGCTTTTCCGAGCGACTGATGAGATTGGTGAAGCGGCATGCGTCGCATGGGAGAGGAGCCGGCATCGTGGACATGAAGCTCGAGGTGGTCGTCATCCCCGTCTCGGACGTCGACCGCGCGAAACAGTTCTACAGGAGACTGGGGTGGAGGCTCGACGCCGACCTCCCCTTCGATAACGGCGTCCGGGTCGTCCAGTTCACCCCGCCCGGCTCGGGGAGCTCGATCCAATTCGGCGCAAAGGTCACGTCGGCCGCGCCCGGCTCGGCCCAGGGCCTGTACCTGATCGTCTCCGATATCGAGGCTGCGCATGGCGAGCTCACCGCCCGCGGTGCCCAGGTCAGCGAGGTGTTCCACGCCGGGACGCCGGGCGCTCAGTTCCAGCCCGACGGCACGAGCGGCCGCGCGAGCGGTCCCGCGCCCGATCACGCCAGCTACCGCTCCTTCGCCACGATCAGCGACCCGGATGGCAACGGCTGGCTGCTGCAAGAGGTCACGACGCGGTTGCCCGGCCGGATCGACGCCGCGGAGACGGCCTTCGCATCCACGGCAGACCTGGCGAACGCGATGCGACGCGCGTCGGCCGCGCACGGCGAGCATGAGAAGCGCATCGGGAAGGCTGACGCGAACTGGCCCGACTGGTATGCCGCGTACATGGTGGCGGAGCAGGCCGGGACGGAGCTGCCGACGTGAGCGACTACGACGTGATCGTTATGGGCGGCGGGGCGCCGGGCGAACACTGCGCCGCGGCGCTGGCTGGCCGCGGGCTGCACGTTGCCGTCGTCGAGCGGGAGCTGGTCGGCGGCGAGTGCTCCTACTGGGCGTGTATTCCGTCGAAGTCGCTGCTGCGCCCGGGCGAGGCGGTGCACGGCGCACGCGAGGCCGCCGCCAGCGCGCAGGTTGACGTCCAGGCCGCGCTGGCCTGGCGGGACTTCATGGTGTCGAACTATTCCGACGCCGGCCAGCAGCGCTGGCTGGCGGGCCAGGGCATCGACCTGCTGCGAGGCACGGGCCGGCTGGCCGGCACCGGCGTCGTCGACGTCGGTGGTGTGCGCCACACCGCGGAGCACATCGTCGTGGCCACCGGCGCGGATCCGTTCGTGCCCCCGATCCCGGGACTGCGTGACCTCGAGGGCGTCTGGGGCACCCGCGAGGCAACGAGCATGAAGGCGGTGCCGCGGCGCCTGCTCGTGCTGGGCGGCGGGCCCGCAGGCGTCGAGCTTGCGCAGGTCGTGCGGCGCCTCGGCGGCCAGGCGGTGATCATCGAGGGCGCCGACCGCGTGCTGCCCCGCGAGGCTGCGCCACTGGGCCATGCGCTCAGCGAGGGCCTGCGCCGGGACGGGATCGAGCTGATGCTCGGGATGCACGCCACCGCCGCGCGGCGGGAGAGTGAGGAGTATGTCCTGGAGCTCGATGGCGGTGCGGACCTGAGGGGTGACCGGCTGCTGGTGGCCACCGGCCGGCGGCCGCGCGTGGAGGGGATCGGCCTGGAGACGGTCGGCGTCGAGGCCAACCCCCACGGGATCCCGGTGGACGAGCACCTGCGCGCGGGCGAGCGCCTGTGGGCGATCGGCGACGTCAACGGCATCTGGCCGCTGACCCACGTCGGCGAATACGAAGGCGACGTGGTCGCGGCGAACATCTGCGGCGATGCGCGCCCGGCGAACTACGAAGCCGTTCCGCGCGTCACCTACACAGACCCGCAGGCCGCGGCGGTGGGCGCCGCCGAAGCGGCCTACAGCGCCACCGCAGCGCTGTCAGAGGTGCCAAAGACCGCCACCTACACCCACGCCTACGCCGAATCGGGCGGGTTCTTGACGCTGCTGTCCGACGGCGAGCGGCTGACCGGCGCCTACGCGCTCGGGCCCGAAGCCGGTGAGTGGATGCAACAGGCGACGCTGGCCATCCGCGCACACGTACCGCTTGAGGTGCTCAGCGACACGATCCAGCCCTTCCCCAGCTTCTCCGGGATCTACGAACCGGCACTGAAAACGCTCCGCATGCAGGTTGCCGACATGCCGCCGCCGGCCCGGCCGATGGACGCGCGAATGGCCAGCCTCCCGGGTGAGCACCCACCGGAGGAATCATGACCAGCGCGGCCAGCCCGGGCGCGCCCGGGCTGAGGGGGCGACACCCCGCGGGGAACAGAACGTGGCCTCCGGGTAGCGCGGTGACGGCTGGTCCAGCAACGATTGCGGTTCGCCGCACAGGTGCTGGTCGACGAAGGCCCGGACGTAGGCGCGGGTGATGTCCAGGGACCGGGCTCCGGAGAGGCCGGCGCCGATGTCGATGCCGGCCTGATCGGCCAGTAGCGCGAGGTCGGTGAAGGAGGCGTGCACCGCCCCGGCCACCAGGAGCCACCGTTTCCAGCCGGTCAGGAGTTTCCAGTCACGCTCCCAGGTGCTCGCGGGGCCGCCTCGCTTCCCGGGGATGCCCCCTCCGCTTCCCGGGGTGTAGTTGGATTGCTTGCCCAGGAACAGGAACGGCCGTGACAGGCCGTGGTCCGGGATCAGGGCGACTGTGGCGCCGTCCATGTCGATGCCGGCCCGGATGCGGGAGTCGGCCAGCATCGCGGCGATGGCCGCGGCGCCGCCGACGGAGTGGCCGGCCATCGCCATTCGGGACGGGTCGATCAGCCCGGCGCCCGGCCATGCCGGGTGTGCGCCGGTCAGTTCATTGAGCACGAAGGAGACATCGGCGGCCCGGCCTGCCGCCACCTTCTCCCAGAACCCCGTGCCCCTGCGGCGTGTCTCACGGGCCAGGCAGGTGGTGACCCGCCCGTCGGGGAAGGCCGTGGCGGCACTTTCGTAGGTGTGATCAATCCCGGCCACGACGTAGCCGTGGCTGGCCAGGTCCTCGGCCAGCGCGGTGAGCGTGCTGCGGGGATTGGTGAAACCGGGTGAGAGCACCACGAGGGGGAGGGCGCGCTGAGGCCCCGCTGGCGTGGCGTCGCTGACCGCGCTGGTCCGGACCGTGCTCAGCGCGTCCGGCGGGACGCCGGCGATGCCCCTGCTCGTGAGCTGGAGTTCGGACTCCGCTGGCGTCATGTACCGGGCTCGCCGCCCGTCCGACGGCACCGCCGGATACCACAGCGAGACCATCAGCTCTCGTGCGTTCACCCCCGCGACCCAGGGATCGGGGCGGGAGGTGTCGGTCAGGCACAAGGACGTGGTGCCGGGCGGGCACGGACCGGTCGGCTCGGGCAGGGACGGTGCGTGTCCCGGCGCGGCCGGCGCGTTACCGGCGTCTGCGGAAGTTCCCATGCCGTCCATCATCACCGGCCGGCCTCGCCGGACTGGCCGCGTTTAATGGCTGGTGGCCGTCACGCACCGACGGCCAGAATGAGCTCATGGGTCAGCGGGGCCTGGACCAGGACGGGCTGATCATCCGCGAGGGCTCGCTGAGCCGGGTGCCAGAGAGCTTCGCGCCCGTGGCCGGCGCCGCCCGCACGCAGTCCGCCACGGCATTCGGCAAGCAGCTGCACAGCGCCTATCTCTACGGCAGCATCCCGCGCGGCACCGCCATCCCCGGAGTGTCCGACCTCGACCTGCTGCTCGTCCTGCACCACGAGCCCACGGACGCCGACCGGGCCGGCGCCGATGCGATCGAGGCCGCACTCGACCTCGCCTTCACCCAGATCGACGGCGCCGGCATCCTGCTGCTCAGCGCCAGCACGGTGCTGAGCGAACTCGAACGCCACGACCTCGGCTTCTTCGTCGCCTGCCTGTGCACTCCGCTGCTGGGCGCCGACCTCGCCGCGCACCTGCCCCGCTACCGGCCTGACTCCCTGCTCGCCCGCGAGACCAACGGCGACCTCGGCCTGGCCCTGGCCCGCTGGCGCCGGCGAGCGGCCGAAGCCACCACGGACGCCGAGAGGAAGTCCCTCGGCCGGGAGGCCGCCCGCCGGATCGTGCGCACCGGCTTCACGCTGGTCATGCCCCGCTGGCACGGCTGGACCAGCGACCTCACCACATCCGCCCAGGTCTTCGGCCACTACTATCCCGGCAGAGCCAGCCAGATGCGCGCCGCCGCCGCGAAGGCCCGCACGCCAACCGCGGACGCCGCCTTGCTCAGCATGCTGATCGATGACCTCGGACCGTGGCTGGCAACCGAATACGCTGCCACCCACGGCCAGAAGGCACCACGTCCGCAACCCGCCGTACCCCGGGCAGTCACCTCCAGCTGAACCGCCGGCCGGCCGCCGGAGGACGAACAGCCACCGCCGTTCTCGGCCGGGCGCGCCGATTCAGGCCGTGGTCTGGTGCCCGAGTGCGCGCCGGCCGGAATCGAAACTGTGCAGCGCCGCACCGGCCGCCGCTGCGACGGTGACCTCGAAGATCTGGTCCTCGGTGTGCCCGGCGGCGGTGAGCCGGTCGATGTCGGTGCCGGTGATCTTGTATGAGGCGTCGCGGACGGTTGTGGCGTAGGACTGCCACGGTTCGGGAAGCGGGTCGCCGCTCGCGGCGGCCGTACGCAGCGCCGCGTCGGTGGTGGCGGGCGCGTCCAGCACGGCGTGGCGAAGGTTCTCCACGACATCGCCGAGGTCGGTGGTCTCGCCGTCGGCGAGCAGGAAGCGCGGGAAGCGGTAGCCGAACCGGTGCAGGGCGCGGGCACCGCTGTGCAGCTGGCCCTCGCGGAGGGTGAAGCCGAACGCGTTGGCGAGCCGGTCGACGATGTTCCACACCAGGTTGACGTGCAGCGCCTCCAGGACCGCATGCTCGGGCAGGCCGGCGATCCCGGCGGCGTCGGCGCGGTCCGGTGCGCGGGTGAGGGTGGCCAGGAAGTCGCGGACGGCGCGCAGCTCGGGCCGCGGCGATGCGGGATCCTCCGGGTCGATGTCGCCTTGGCTGGCCAGGCGGGTGAGCTCGGCGTGTGTATCGATGCAGAACGGGCATTGGTGCAGCTGGGCGGTGCACATCGCCAGGTACTCGCGTTCCCCGGCCGTCCAGTACGAGGGCCCGCGCATCGCGTTGGCGGTCAGCTCCAGCAGCGGGTCGGTGAGGAACCCCGGCCGGTAGAGCAGCATCTTGACGATGTCCGGGCTGTCCACCCGGGACAGCGTGGCGGTGAGCGTGAGGAACAGCTTGGCGCGGCGGCGGTGGCCGTGGTCGAGAACGGACAGTCTCATGGGGACTCCTGGACGTCGAGGTCGTGCAGGCGGCGGGCTAGGAAGCGCCGGTCGGCGGGATTGGTCGCGAGTTCGTGTGCGCGCCGGTACGCGGTGGCGGCCGCTGCGGTGCGGCCGAGGCGGCACAGGAGATCTGCGCGGGCGGCGTGCAGCAGGTGGTAGCGGTCGAGACCGTCGATCCGGTCGATCAGCGCCAGCCCCTCGTCCGGGGTGGTGGCCATGGCCACGACCACAGCGTGATTCAGCGCCACCACCGGCGACGGGGCCATCGTGAGCAGTTCGGTGTAGAGGGCTGCGATGCGCGGCCAGTCCGTCTGGCCGGCTGTCGGGGCCCGGGTGTGCAGCGCGGCGATCGCGGCCTGCAGCTGGTAGGGCCCCGGTGCGCCCAGGCGCAATGCCCGGTCCAGGAGTCCGATGGCTTCGGTGATTTCGGCGCGGTCCCAGCGGGAACGATCCTGGTCCGCCAGCAAGATTACGTCGTCGGCTGGGCTGTACCGGGCCGCGGCGCGCGAGTCGTGCAGCAGCAGCAGCGCGACCAGGCCGAGCGCTTCGGGTTCGTTGGGCATGAGGGTCGCGACGAGCTTGCCGAGCCGGATCGCTTCCTGGGTCATCGTGTGGTGCTCGGGCTGGTCGTGGGCGGCGGTGTAGCCCTGGGTGAAGATCAGGTACACCACGGCGAGAACACCGGAGAGCCGCTCGGGCAGCAGGTGGTCGGCGGGAACGTCGAGGCTTATTCCCGCGTCGCGGATCTTCCGTTTCGCGCGTACCAGGCGTTGCGCCAGGGCCGGCTCACTGACCAGGAACATCCGGGCGATCTGCCCGGCGGTCAGCCCGGCCACGGCGTGCAGCGTGAGGGCGACCCGCGCGTCCTCGGCCAGCGCGGGGTGGCAGCAGGTGAAGACCAGGCTGAGCCGCTCATCACCCATGCGGAGCAGTCTGTCCGCGCCGATATCCGTCATCGTGGTCACCGTGTCCGGCTGTCCAGCGAGCTGGGCGAGCTTCTCGCGGCCGAGCCGGGCCCGCCGCAACCGGTCTATCGCGCTGTTGCGGGCCGCGGTCAGCAGCCAGGCGACCGGATCGTCTGGCACCGTGTCACGCCACTTGCGCAGCGCCAGAGCGCAGGCGTCCTGGAGCGCGTCCTCGGCGAGCTCGAAGTCGCCGAGCACGCGGATCAGAGCGGCGAGCATCCGGGCCCGGTGCTCGCCGTAGACCCGCTGAAGGACCGGCGCCGAGTTCATTCGCTGCTGCTGGCCGCCACATTCCCGCGCGTGTGGTCCAGGCCCGGCACGGCGACGATCGGCCGCACCTCGATCGAGCCCTGTTCGGCCATCGGACACAGTGCGGCCAGTTCCAGCGCCTCGTCCAGGTTGCGGCAATCGAGGATGTAGGCACCGCCAAGGTGCTCATGGGTCTCGGCGAACGGGCCGTCGGTGATCAGAGTCCGGCCGTCGCGCACGCTCACCGTGGTCGCGGTGTGCTCGGGCCGCAGCGGATGCCCGGCCACGAACGCGCCACGGCGGCGGCACTCGTCGGCGAACGCGTTCACCCTGGCCAGCGCCTCGGCGAAGCCCGGATCATCCGGTTCGGGCCGTTCACAGTTGTAGATCAACAGCATGTACTGCATATGTCCTCCACTCGCCCGGAGCCGGTCGGTCAAAGAAGATGACGAGCAGGCCGACCGTATCTCGACACCCGATCGCAGTCTCTTTCCCTGCCCGCAGCCGGCCAACGGCAGACGACGCGAGTCACAGGCCCAGTCCTCCTCGGACTGCCGTCTCCGTGCGCGTGAAGTCCCCGGTCAGCATGGGCATGGCCCGTGCGATCGCCTCTTTTGCCTCGGGAAGCTGAAGAGAGGCGTCGTGCTGCTCCTTGCTACCCCACACTTCGCTGGTCCAGATGGTCACATCATCGGCGGGGGAGACACCGACGGTGTACTGGACGCACCCAGCCCTCCGCAGCCCGTCGAGGCCGCTGAGGAGGATGGTGACAACTTCCTCCCGCTTTCCCGGCTGGGTCTTCATGGACCCGATGTAGCCGTACGGCATGCGAGCTCCTTCTGGGGCGGGGAGTAGGGGCTGGCCAAGCGACTCCGAGTGTGCCACGCAGGCCAAGTTCCCAAAGACGGCATGATTTCACTCCGTGCGCCCACTACGGACGACGTCGGGGTCCTCATGACCCGGACGCGAGTGCCGCCGGTGCTCGTCACCGGAGCGACCGGCCGGGTTGGGCGCGTCGTAGTCGACCTACTACTGGTAGGTTGAGGCCGGCCGTGACACCGTCCGAGGAGGTGAGACCCATGAACGCTGTATCGATGTGGGTGCTCCCTCTTGCCGTCACGGTCGGGCGATTGACGTAGGTATCGCCGGGGTCTGACGTGCGCGGTCGCGGCGGCCGGCTGGCCAGCCGGACGCCGCGACCGTGGCCGCGCCGAGCAGCCTCGGCGATCATAGGGGCTGTACCGTCCGATCGGCAGGAACGGCTCTATCGTTCCGGCTTCAAGGGGCCGCGCCGGGCCCGCTTAGAAGTCTTTTAAATGTGCATTTAGCTGACTACAGTCGTAGAGGGTTATGCAAAACTCTCCTTGAAGAAGTAGAGTCCGATTGCGGCGCGGAATGATGACTTGAAGGTCTTCAATGGCCGACGGTAATCGGTGAAGAGACTCCGCCATGTCTTCAAGTTGGCGATGGCTCGCTCTACCGGCGCACGGAAGGAGCTCACCTGATTGTTCCACTCGTGTTCCCATTGCAATAGCTTGCGGCATTCCGGCTTACGGATAGGGGTGGTGATGTAATCGGTCCCGATGAATCCCTTGTCGCCGAACACCCCGCCCGCCCTCTTCAGGATCATCTCGGCATCTGATCCCTTGAGCTTCGCCATGTCATGCTGGTTGCCGGTAACAGGATCGGAAACGAATGTTACGCGGCCCTGAAGATTCGTGACGATCAGGGAGCCGTGTCCCGTGGTCATGTATTTTCCGGACCACAGCTTCCTTTCGCCATCCCACGACCAGCACGGCCACAGCGTGCCATCTACCAGCGCGATCGCGTCCCTGGTGGCCTCGGCCGCATCCTCTGCCGTGGGCCGGTCTTCTTCTGTCGCCTTCTCTATTAATGGCGTGAGAAACGTGATGTACCGCGATATCGTCGACTGCGCGACGCCGAAGATGTCGGCCCATACATCCTCGATGATGTTCTGCCGCAGATATCCGGAGGTAACAACTAGCGCCTCCCGTAAGGTGAGCTCGCGGGGGCGTCCTTCTCCTTTATCCCATGGCTCTTCGAGGAGTTCGCTGACCATCTGCTCAAGTTCATCGAGTTGCGCTGAGTCAAGTCCCGACATACGATCGAACCGCAACGGCTTCTCCGGCGTGAAAGGTTTGGCGTGAGAAACCTCCTTTCTATCGCTTCGGGAAGCCGTTGCCCGTTATCTTGCGCGGCGTGTCGCCAGCTATTTAGAAGTTCCGGACAGCGATCCGTTCGCTAGCGATTAGCAGGGTTTTGCATAACCCTCGTACTGTCAGTTCATTATCTTCAATTCATCCTTTATTCCCCCAAACCAACACCACTTTGCGTATCGGCCTGGTCAGTTCACGGGTATCCAGCGTAATGTCGGGGATCAGGGCTTCAAAGGGGCGGGGGTAAGGGGCCATGCGGGGTTCACTACGGTCTATATTGCTCACAGCGGCGCCCGTTCTGATCTCTGGCCTTGGCCTCGGGTTTGCTCCGGCGTCGTTAGCCGCCATTGCGAAGTCTGATCCCGCGCCGTTGCTCAGGTCGGCCGCCGCGTCGCCAGACGCGGGAAATGAGTCCATAATCACCACGCTCTACGCCTACCCAACGCTTCCGAGCTGGGGACAGGTGGAATCGGAGGCGCCCACCGTCAGCGCTGCGATCGTGGACATTTGCGCGCCCAACGGGTCGGGATCAGGGTGCAACGGCCAGCCGGCGAACGCGGCGAACCCGGTCTGGACGCCGACGATCCAGGAACTGCGGGCAGCGGGCATTACGCCGCTTTACTATATATGGACTGATTACGGCGCTACCCCGCTGGCCACCGTTGAAGGCGAATTGCAGAATGCGATCAGCTGGTATGGCGTCAGCAGCCCCATGTTCGACGGGACTTCCACCTCGGCCAGTGAGGTCTCCTACTATCAGTCCCTGTACAACTACGCCATTGCCAACGGCGCGAAGACCGTGATGTTCAACCCGGGGACCGTTGCGCCGCAGAGCTACATGTTCGGGCCGGACGAGATCCTCCAGCAGTTCGAGGGATCTGAGGCGCAGTTCGACGCAACCTCATTCCCGAGCTGGATGGCCTCGTACCCGGCCTCGGAGTTCGCGGCCACCATCAGCGCGGGCACGTCAGCGGGCGTCGGCACCGACGTCAGCGATGCCGCGCAGGACAACATCGGCCATGTCTACGTCGATGATGAGGCCGAGCCACCGGACTACAGCACGCTGCCGGCCTTCTGGTCGACGGAGGTCCAGGACGTGGCGGCCACCGTGGTCACCGGCTCCCAGGTGATCACGTTCCCGAACCCGGGTCCCGGGGTCGTGGGCCAGTCGGCCACGCTGACCGCCACGGGTGGCGCGTCCGGCCAGCCGGTCGTGTTCTCGGTCGATCCGGCCAGCGGGTCCGGGGTCTGCACCGTGACCGGCGTCAACGGCACGACCGTGAACTACCTGGCCGCCGGTACCTGCATGGTCGATGCGAACCAGGCCGGGGGCAGCGGATATGCGGCCGCGCCCCAGGTGCAGCAGTCCGTCACGGTCAGCGCGGCGCCAGCGACCCAGCTCGCCTTCACCACGCAGCCGGGTGGCGGCGCCAACGGCACGGCCTGGGCCACCCAGCCCGTGGTTTCCGTGGAGAACGCCGCCGGAGCCGTGGTCACGGGCAACTCCAGCCCGGTGACGCTGGCGATCGCCTCCCAGCCCCGCAGCGGGGCGACACTGTCCTGCACGAACAACCCGGTCACCGCGTCGGGCGGGGTGGCGTCCTTCGCGGGATGCAAGATCACCGGCAGGGCCGGCAGGTACACGCTCAAGGCCACCGACAGGACCCTCACCTCGGCAACAAGCAGCCGTTTCTCCGTCACCGTCGGCGCGGCGGCCCAACTGGTCTTCACGACCCAGCCGGGCGGCGGCTTCAGCGGGACCGCCTGGTCCGCCCAGCCCAAGGTTTCGATCGAGGACTCCGGCGGCAACGTGGTGACGGGGAACTCCAGCTCGGTGACCCTGGCGATCGCCTCCCAGCCCGGCAGCGGGGCGACGCTGTCCTGCACCAAGAACCCGGTCACCGCGTCGGGCGGGGTGGCGTCCTTCGCAAGATGCAAGATCACCGGCAGGGCCGGCAGCTACAGGCTGAAGGCCACCGACGGGACCCTCACCTCGGCGACGAGCAGCAGCTTCCGGATCAGCGGATGATCAGGGCGGATTCACATTTTCGCTGATGCTTTCTGGTGCCCCCAGCCAGGCACCCACAACATGGGAACCGGCCGGGACGGGCGGTTACCTGGTCATTGAATCCCGGTCGGCTCCATATGGGACACCGCGCCGTAGTTGACAATTCGGCGGTGACTGGGGCTGGGGCTCGGTCAGAAGGCGAGGTAACTGGATAGGGTCTGGCCACTACCCGACTGCCTCCATATCGGCTTAGACCTTCATAGCCCTGATGGGCTGCCTCGCGGCGGATGAGACTGGGCGTCGGTGTCCTGCCCCGGCCGGCGCTGGCTCGCCTTGGCCCGGTGGTTGAGCCCGTGGTTTAGATTTGACGCGGAAGCCCTGCCTGTTCCGGGTGACGCCCGGTTGCCGCTGTGAGCGCGGGTATCAGTGTCTTAAGCGACCAAGTAGCCTCACTCATCATGGAATCGGACCCGGCCGCCCTGGTGCGCGCCGCGAGAGAAGACGATCTTGAACTGCTGCCGGCGATCCAGATCGCGGCCGGCGCGGCGTTCCGCGAGATCGGCATGGCGGCCATTGCCGACTCCGCCCCGCTATCTGGCCGGGCGCTGGCTGCCTACCACCAGGCCGGGCGCGCTTGGGTGGCGGTATCGGGCGAGGACGTTCCCATCGGATTTATCGTTGTGGATCTTATCGACGGCCGGGCGCACATCGAGCAGGTCAGCGTGCACCCTGACCATGCACGCCGGGGCATCGGCGGCATGCTGATCAATCATGTCGACCGCTGGGCTGCCGGGCAGGGCATTGACGCGCTGACCCTGGCGACGTTCCGTGCCGTGCCGTGGAATGGCCCCTACTACGCGCGCCTTGGCTTCTGTGATATGGCCCCCGGGGAGATCACCGCTGGCCTTGCCGCCGTGCTCGATGACGAGGCAGCTCACGGCATCGACCCGGCCACCCGTGTCTGCATGTGCCGGGCGACGACCGCGCACTGGGGTGTGACAGGGTCCGGGCCAGGCCCCGGCTGGCCGGAGCCTGGCCACGGCGAATATCACCGCGTCATCACGAGCACCGGCCGGGGATTACGGTCAAGCCCTTCCAGCGGGCCGTCTTGGGTCCGGAGGGACGTTCGGTGTTCATAACGAATCCGCGACGCCTTGTCAGGCGGTTTCGGGCACCCAGGCTGCTCCGCTTGCGGCGCGGGTGAGGGCATCGAGCATGCTGATGCCGTGCTTGGCGGCAGTGGACAAGTAGGAGCGGATGGCGCAGAACGCCTCGGCGCCGGCCACGGACCGCATGCAGCCGGAGATCTTGATGCGCAGCTTGGCCATCCTGATCTCCCGTTCGGCCGCGTTGTTGTCGAATGGCACGCGCGGGTCAGTGGTGTACCGCAGGCAGCCGTCCTCCCGGTGGAGGAGGCGGCGGGCCAGGGCGTGGTGCTTGCGCATCACGGGCCCGGCCCGGGCGGTGGTCTGCTGCTGGCCGATGAGGACGGCGCAGTGATATCGGTGGCGGGCCTGGGCCATCTTGGCCCGGTCGATGTGATCAAGGGTGCCGGTGATCGCCAGCGAGGCGTCGGCCAGGCGCTTCATGTCCCGCTGGGCGTCCGCTGCCTGGGCGGCCCAGCACCACTGGCCGGGCGGAGCGGCGTCGGTGACAGCCTGCAGCTCGCGGAGCCCGTGAGCATGGCACAGGGCATGTGTGACATGAGCGTAGGTGTCGTACGGGGACCAGCAGTCGTGGACCGCGATCCCGCAGAACGCGGGGAGTGCCCCGGCGGCGGGCGCGTCCCGCACCCAAGGCACCGCTTCCGCGCCGCCCAGTATCTCCGGGTGGAGGAGACATTCCTCTGGCCTGGCCCGCAGCCGCGCGGCACACGGCAGGGTGGGGGGTTAGCCAGCGAACTCGTCGGCACTTACCCCAACCGGGCCAGTGTCCCCCGCGAAACCTGGCTCACCATGCTGCAGGAAGCATCTGAGCGGATCGACGTGCTCGTCTTCTCCGGAACCTTCTCCGCCCAGTCCAACCCCGCACGTCGCCCGGATGCTCGCTGAACGAGCGGCCAACGGCTCCGGGTACGGCTGTGTTTCGGCGACCCGGCCGGGCACGCCGTGGCCGTCCGCGGACACGAGGAAGGCATCGGCGACACCCTCGCCGCCAAGATCCGCGCTTCCCTGACCTACTACCGCCCGCTGCTGCCCGAGAAGGGCTGCGAGGTGCGGCTCCACGACACCACGCTGTACAGCTCCCTCTTCCGTTACGACGATCAGCTGCTGGTTAATCCGCATATCTTTGGCCAGCCGGCCAGCGCCAACCCAGTTCTCCACCTCCGGCGGACAGAAGCCAGCGACTGGTTCGAGAGCTATACCGAGAGTTTCGACGCTGTCTGGGCCCGTGCGCGACTCTGGGCACCCTGCCAGGAAGGAACCCCCGCAGATGGGCAGGATTGAGTACTACTACGACCCGCACGCGCCCCAGGCCAACAGCCTCATCCCGGCCAGCAATCTGCTCGTCGTGGATGAGGCGGGCGCGATCCTGCTGCAGCGGCGCCGCGACACCGGGCAGTGGGCGCTGCCCGGCGGTGCCCAGGACATCGGGGAGACAGCCGCCGAGTGTGCGGTACGGGAGTGCCTAGAAGAGACCGGCATCGTGGCTGAGATCACGGGGTTCCTTGGTGTCTATACGAACCCGCGGCACATCGTCGCCTACAGCGACGGTGAGATCCGCCAGCAGTACGAGACCACCTACATCGGCCGCCCCGCCAGCGGCCAGCCCACGGTCAACGACGAGGCCGACGCTGTGCGTTTCGTCAGCCCGGCAGAGCTTGACGATTACGACATCCACCCGAGCATGCGGCAGCAGATCGGCGACTACCTCGCCGGCACCTACCCGCCCCTCATCTGATCCGCCAGCGCTGTTTCCACCCGTCCGACGGCTGCATAGATCTCCGGTGCCGCCCGGCGGCTGAATCGCCCCACCACGCTGTCCGGCCCGTAACGGCTGACGATTTCCGCTATCCGTTCGGCCGCGGTGGTTGGCTGCCCGCCCGGCGTGGTCGTCATGTCGCACCACACCAGCGCATCCACAAGGAACCGATTCTCGAGTAGCGGGAACTCCTCCTCGAGCGTGCTCCGCAACCCACGTTCCTCAGCTTCCAGCAGCGCGAACGAGTGGTTCGCCACTAGTCCGAAGTTCCCCGCTGTGATCCGCGTGCATGGCCGTTAACCTGGGGTTTCTGGGTGGTGCTGGGTGGGCTTCTGACTACGCGACCGCGAGGCGGTGGCTGACGGCGAGCAGGTCGAGGGCCTGGCGCTGCAGCGGGGTGGGTGTGGTGACGAGCCGGAAGGCGGGCAGGGCGGGGTCGGCGGGCTGGATCTGGTTGAGGCAGATGGTGGCCAGGTCGGCGAGCAGGCTGGTGAAGCTGTGCACGGGAAGATTGCCGTCAGTGCGCTTGGCCGCGGCCTTGGCCAGTGCCCGCCGGGAGCGGGCGGCCGGGGCGACGGGGCTGGTGCGGGCGGCCTGGGCGGCTGGCTTGTCGTCGTCGGTGAACAGCAGGGGCGCGAGGCGGTCGTGCATGTGCCAGGTGAGGTAGTACGACAGCATCCGCAAGAACACGTGCGCGCGGACCCGCTCGGCGGTGTGGTGGCGGATCGGGCGGATGTCCAGGTCGGTATTGAAGGCCCGGAACGCCCGCTCGACCTGGGCGAGGGCCTTGTAGGAGGAGACGACCTCACCGCTTCCCAGCTCGGCGCCGGTGACGGTGGTGCGCAGCACGTAGATCCCGTCGAGGGCGGCTTCGGCGGTGATGGAGTCCTGGTTGCGGGCGTAGCTGAAGTGATCGTCGCTGACGCTGGTGGTGAAGTGCTTGGCGACCTTGCGGCGGCGCAGCACCCGGTCGGCGCGCAGCGTGATCTTGCCGGTGCCGCGCAGCGGCCGCCGTTCCCGCTGGGTGGCGGCGGTGATCTTGGCCAGGTCGGCTTCGGTGGCCTGCAGGAGGCTCTCGCGCTTGCGGGCCCGCTCGGCTTCCAGGAACGGGTTCTTGCAGGCGACCAGCCGCTCACCGGGGTAGCCCGGATGGGTGATCTCGGCCAGGTCCGCCTCATCGAACAGCTCTAGCTGCAGCGCGCCGTCGCGGACCAGGGCCTTGACCTGCGGGGCGCGCAGCGCGGTGATCCAGTCCAGGCCCGCCGGGCCCACATCCTCGCGCAGCCTTGCGGCGGTCAGCATCCCCCGGTCCCCGACGAGCACCACCTTCGTGATCCCGAACCGGTCCCTGACCTTGGCCACCTGGGCCGCGACGGTCTTCGGGTCGCCGGTGTTGCCCTCGAACACCTCGATGGCGACCGGGACGCCGCCGGCGGAGGTGAGCAGCCCGTAGACGATCTGCAGCCGGCCGCGGACCCCGTCTTTGGGGTGGCCGATGGCGCCCAGCGGGCAGGTCCGGCCCTCGAACGCGGCGGAGGACACGTCGTAAAGGACCAGGGTGCCGCCGGCCAGGTGCCGGGCCGCGAGCGCGTCCTCGATGCGGTCTTGCCGGGCGGCGAGCCAGTCCATCGCCGCGTACAGGTCATCCTCATCACAGCCGCCCAGGCCGAGCACCTCGCCCAGCGAGCTGGCCGCGGTCTCAGCCTGCAGCCCGCGGGCGATGGCCAGCTTGGAGTCCGGCGCGATCACCTGCGCGACCGTCATCGCGGTCACCAGGTCCCGCTGCCGGGACGGGGCAGGGTCGATCAGCTCTTCCAGGCCCAGCGCCCGCGCCGTGCCCAGCACCGCGGCGACGTGCCCGTGCGGCAGGCTGCGGGCGATCTCGAACGTGCCCTCCACGGCGGCGGCCGGGGCGAGCTGGCCCTTCAGCACCCGCGCCAGTGCGTCGACCTTCGCCTCGGGCCAGGATGTCAGGTTGGCCAGGGTGCGGTTCTTGACCTTGCCCGCCTCGCGGTAGCTTTCCCGCAGCAGCACCGCGGGCGGTGAGCCCCGGTTCGGCACCTTAGCCACGTACATGACGACAATGATAACGGATCATACCGCGTATGGGCAGCACAACACGCTGATATCGCTATCAATAACCTGATCTACATGACTACGTTTTCGGCTGTCAGCGAGCGTGCTTCACCTGGTCACAGCACCATCACCGGATTGATCAGAGGCTCATCAGGGGGAACTTCGGACTAGTACTACAACAGCGTCTCGTGATCTCTGGTCCGGCGTGCGTAATGCGACTTGCGGGCGCTGGCCTGGCGGTAGCGTCTCCAGTCTGACCAGTACTCGTGGAATGCCGCGGGCCGGGTGACGCGGGTGTGCAGGTTGAACAAGCGGCGGGCCTCGGCGGCGGTCAGCGGGATCAGCTCGCGCCCGGTTTCATCAGTTATGAATGCTGGCGGGGTGTATGTCCTCGGCGGGGCGAAGATCTGTCCACAGGCGTCAGGTCCCCTTTTTGCCGGTGTCACTGCCAGCGTCCGCGCCGGCCGGGAACCGGTCCGGCGGAGCGGCCGGCCGCATCGCGCGGGCGGTGACGGCGAGGAAGGCGTGCGCGAGCATGGACAAGGTGATGTGCCGGTACCAGGCGCGGTACTTGCGGACCTGGTAATGGTCCAGGCCGGCCTCGTTCTTTGCTTCGCCGAAGCAGTCTTCCACTCCCCACCTCGCGCCCGCCACGGCCACCAGCTCAGGTAGCGCAACCGGGCGTGGTGACCAGCAGCGGAAGAACGCCAGTTCCAGCTCGCCTTTCTCGCCGGGGTGCAGGGACCGGCGGGCCAGCAGCCAGTGATCCGCGCGGGCCGTCGCGATGAGCGCCCAGTCGTACAGGCGCGGCCCCTTGGACCCGTCGGCGCAGCTCAGCCGCTGCCACCCGGCTGCGGGGACCAGGGCCGCCAGCTCGTCCGCGCGCTTGGAGCCCGCGGGGGTGGCGATCATCTCACTGCAGGCCACCGCGAGCACGTAGCCGATCTTCTCCTTCTCGAGCCACTCGCGCAGTTTCGGGTTGCCGCCGTAGACCTCGTCGCCGGCCACCCACGCGAACGGGACTTCCGCCTGCACCGCGCGCTCGATCATCTGCCGGGCCAGTTCCGGCTTGGTCGCGAACGCCACCTCATCGCCGATCCCGGCGGCCCGGCACCGTTCCCGGTCACCGGCCCACTTCTCCGGCAGGTACAGCTCCCGGTCGATCAGCGCCCGGCTGCCGCCGGGTGTCACGTACGCGAGGAAGACCCCGACCTGGCAGTTCTCCACCCGGCCCGCCGTCCCCGTATACATGCGCGCCACGCCCGCAGACATCCTGCCCTTCTTCAGGAACCCCGTCTCGTCCGCCGCCAGCACAGCACCCGGATCCCCCAGGTGCCTGACCACGTAGCGGCGCACCGCGTCCCGGCACGCATCCTCATCCCACGGCGAGAAGTTCAGCAGCCGCTGCAGCCCGTCCGGCGACACGTCCCCGGCGAACTCTGCCAGTGACCACGAGTTCTTCCGCTCGGTATGCGACAGCAGCCCCAGCAGGTACGCCCGCCCGTGACGGCGCACCGCAGCATTCCCGAAATCACCCGCCACCACCGCGAACATCTCATTGAACGACTCCGACCACGCGGCATGCCCGTCAGCAGCCCGGACCCGCGCGTCATCCACGACAGCCAGCATGCCCCCAAGCCTGGCCGCTCAGGACCCGCAGATCACGCAGCCGCGCCGACCGACATCACAGCCCGCTGCTGTAGTACTAGGCGCACCAGCCGCTCATCGGCCTGGTGGACCTGCCGCAGGAACCGTGCGCCGTCGAGCGGATGGAAGCCGGTTACCGCGAGCCTCGGGGCATATCCCACGTCGTGCAGCACCGCAGCCGACTCCAGCAGGGCCAGCCGGTCCGGGCTTGAACTGCGCCGCGTACGGCGGTGATGAGCCCGGAAAGCCCGGCCCGGGCATGGGCGGCGGTGAGGGTCATTGCTCACTCCTGGGGCTGCCTGGGGGATCGGAACGGGCCGGGGCGGCCGGATGCCGGCGCTACCGGAGGACTTTGAAACGCAGGCCGGTTACTGGCCCGGACTCGGCGATGCTGAGCTTGTCCAGGTTGACCGGCCCGCTGGCCCGGCTGCCGAACAGGGGAATGCCGCCGCCGAGCAGCACCGGCACGAGGTGTATCAGGATCTCATCGACTAGCCCTTCGGCCAGGCACTGCCGGGCGATGCTGGCCCCTACCACCACGACGTCCTTGCCGCCTGCGGCGGCGCGCGCGGTCTCGACGGCGTCGCGGACGCCGCCGGACAGGAAGGTGATCGAGGGGCCAGCCGGGGCGTCGCCGGGCCGGTGCGTGAGCACGAATTGCGGACCGCTCCACGCACCGCCGTAGAGCTTCGCCTCCTCGCGCATCATGCCCAGGTCGTAACCGCGGCGGCCGCCCAGCGCCGCACCGATCGAGGCGGTGATCTCCTTGATCTCCTGCGGCGACGGCCCGCCGAACCCGAACGCCCAGTCCACCCTGCCCTCGGCATCAGCGATGAAGCCGTCCAGCGACATCGTGAAGTGGATGAAGACCTTGTCCGGGCCGTCCCGGAGTGGCTGCGTGCCGGCCGCGGGTTGTTGAGCTGCCATCTTTGTGCTCCGTTCCGGGAGTCTCTTGGTGCCAGGAGATGCGGGCATCCACCGGTGGACGGTCTGCGTCCCAGAATGTGCCAGGCAAGCGGTCTGCTGTAAGGTCCAATGGGATGGCAGTTCAGTGGACCAATCCGATCCCGGGCCTGCTGCTGCGGCTGGACCGGGGTTCCCCGATGCCGCTCCGCTCCCAGCTGGAGCAGGCCTTGCGTTCCAGCATCCAGTCCGGCCGCCTGCAGGCCGGGGACCTGCTCCCGCCGTCCCGGCGGCTGGCCGCGGAACTGGGTGTCTCACGGGGGCTGGTAGTGGACTGCTACGTCCAGCTCGCGGCGGAGGGATACCTCGCCAGCCATGTCGGGTCGGCGACCCGGGTAGCCATCGACGCCCGCCCGGTACCCCCGGCCCCGCACGCCATGGCATCGGTTCCCAGCCTGCAGATCGACTTCCGGCCCGGGGTGCCTGACCTGTCCAGCTTTCCCCGCCGCGACTGGCTGTGGGCCCAGGGCGAGGCGAGCCGCACCGCACCCAAGGATGACCTCACCTACGGTGACCCGCGCGGCAGCGACGTGCTGCGACAGGTCCTCGCTTCGTACCTGCGGCGGGTACGCGGGGCGGTGGCCGACCCGGGGCGGATGGTGATCTGCGCCGGGTTCGCTCAAGGGCTCGCCCTGATCCTCAGGGCACTGGCAGCCGAACAGATCCGGCGCGTAGCAGTGGAAGAACCAGGACCCACCTGCCTGGGTTCGACATAATTCGGCGGGCCTAGAGGCCGGATACCGGGGGTGACCTGGGAAGCGCGTCGTGGCACGCCGCAGGGGCGTGTCTCTAGGGGTTTGAAGATCGTTTCGGGGGTCGGGCGGGCTCGAGCTCGACGATCTGCTTCGGCGGGGTGATGGCGAGCTTGGCGAGCAGGTCGCGCTGCGGCTTGGTCAGCTCGGTGCGCTGCCGGAAGGTGCCGGCCGGGCCAGCGAATGTGCCCACGTGCAGGCGGTCCAGGTGGCGGCGGATGTTGCTCCACGTGTCGCCGGCGGTGGTCTCGATGATCCGTATCAGCAGCAGCGCCAGCCAGCACAAGATGACGTGGGCGCGGATGCGTTCTTCGAGCCTGTGGTAGACCGGCCGCAGGTCGATGATCTGTTTCATGTCCCGCCAGCCGCGTTCGACTTCCAGCAGCTGCTTGTAGCCGAGCGCGATGTCCTCGGCGGGCAGGTGCGGGTCACTGCAGCGCAGCAGGTACTTGCCGTCGAGGTTCTCCTCGGCCTTGATCTTCGCTTTGTCGGTGCGCAGCAGCCCGCCCGGGGTGACGCGCAGGTACCGGTTCAGCCCGGGCTTGACGGAGATCTTCCCGCGTAGTTCCCCGCGTTTCATGGCGGGCAGCGCATCGGAGCCGTCGATCAGTTCTTCCAGCTGCGCGGCCATCTGGGCGCGCATATGGGCATCGCGGCTGGCAGCTTCGGGGTTGAAGCAGATCACGAACCGTTCATGGTCGCTGATCCGCACCTCCTTGACCCGCATGTTCCCGGCGATATCGGTGTAGCGCCCTGGCGGGACAGCGCGGCCTTGACCTCCGCCGATCCGGAGCGCAATTTCTCCCCGATGATGTAATGGTGATCACCCGATCGCAGGTACCGGCGGTTCTCCGCTGAGGAGAACCCGCGGTCGGTCACCCACACGATCCTGGATAGGGTCCAGTCCCGCATCTCGTCCTTGACCTGCCGGATCACCACCTGGTCGCTGGCGTTGCCGGGCCAGCACCAGCACCGCACCGGGATCCCGTCGCGGGTAACGGCCATCCCGACCACGATCTGCGGCAGGTCATCCCGGGAGTCCTTGGACTTGCCGTGGGTGCGGAACCCGGCCGCCTTCCCCGGATCCACGTCGTCGCCGGAGGCTTTCTCCCCGCGCCAGTTCCGTGCCACTTCCTCGTCGGCTTCCTCCAGCTCGAAGTACGTGGAGGTGGTATCGAAGAACAACAGGTCGACCTCGAGATTCAGCAAGGTGGCCACCTTGCCGAACACCCCGGCCTCCAGGTGCTCGCGCGCATCGTGCAGCCAGTCCATCGCCCGGTAGCAGGCCTGCTCTCCGATCCCGGGCAGATTCTCGATATGCACGTCGTGGGTTATCCAGTCGGAGGCGGCCAGTTTCGAAGACGGCGCCAGCGCCCGGCTGGCGACCAGGCCGAACAGCACCCGCTCGGTGGCGGCCACATCGCAGGGCCGGCCCCGCCGGGGCGTGCCGCCCAGGCCGGTGATGACCTTATCGATGCCCAGCCGCCGCCACAGCGCATCGAGCACGAACACGCCGCCGAACGGCCGCGACTCCAGGAACACCAGGTCAGAACCTGCGGTGGCGGCGAGCACGTCGGCCGGGTCCAGCAGTTTGGATAGAGACGCGACCAGCCGCTTGATCGCGGCCCGGTCCAGGGCGTCCTCGCGGCCGAAACTGAACAGCACCCTGGGCACCGACCGGCCTGCGGCCGGGTCCCACTCATTGTGGGCCAGGTGCAGGTAGCGGACCGGGGTGCCGTCCTTGTTCGCCCGGCTGGTCGTCTTCACATACATCGTCTCTAGACGATACCGGGCAAGCTCGGGCTCTTCCAGCTAACACGCCCAAAGGCGTGTCTCTAGGCGATTTGGCGTCTGCGAGCCGACGGCGGCACGCTGACCTGCGCCTTCATCTCATCGGACCCTCTAGCCAGCCCGAATTATGTCGAACGCAGGACCTACCGTGAGATCGTCGCCGGCCGCGCACGAATCGAAGCCATCCCGGTCCCCGTCGATCCTGGGTTCGACATAATTCGGCGGGCCTAGAGGCCGGATACCGGGGGTGACCTGGGAAGCGCGTCGTGGCACGCCGCAGGGGCGTGTCTCTAGGGGTTTGAAGATCGTTTCGGGGGTCGGGCGGGCTCGAGCTCGACGATCTGCTTCGGCGGGGTGATGGCGAGCTTGGCGAGCAGGTCGCGCTGCGGCTTGGTCAGCTCGGTGCGCTGCCGGAAGGTGCCGGCCGGGCCAGCGAATGTGCCCACGTGCAGGCGGTCCAGGTGGCGGCGGATGTTGCTCCACGTGTCGCCGGCGGTGGTCTCGATGATCCGTATCAGCAGCAGCGCCAGCCAGCACAAGATGACGTGGGCGCGGATGCGTTCTTCGAGCCTGTGGTAGACCGGCCGCAGGTCGATGATCTGTTTCATGTCCCGCCAGCCGCGTTCGACTTCCAGCAGCTGCTTGTAGCCGAGCGCGATGTCCTCGGCGGGCAGGTGCGGGTCACTGCAGCGCAGCAGGTACTTGCCGTCGAGGTTCTCCTCGGCCTTGATCTTCGCTTTGTCGGTGCGCAGCAGCCCGCCCGGGGTGACGCGCAGGTACCGGTTCAGCCCGGGCTTGACGGAGATCTTCCCGCGTAGTTCCCCGCGTTTCATGGCGGGCAGCGCATCGGAGCCGTCGATCAGTTCTTCCAGCTGCGCGGCCATCTGGGCGCGCATATGGGCATCGCGGCTGGCAGCTTCGGGGTTGAAGCAGATCACGAACCGTTCATGGTCGCTGATCCGCACCTCCTTGACCCGCATGTTCCCGGCGATATCGGTGTAGCGGCCCTGGCGGGACAGCGCGGCCTTGACCTCCGCCGATCCGGAGCGCAATTTCTCCCCGATGATGTAATGGTGATCACCCGATCGCAGGTACCGGCGGTTCTCCGCTGAGGAGAACCCGCGGTCGGTCACCCACACGATCCTGGATAGGGTCCAGTCCCGCATCTCGTCCTTGACCTGCCGGATCACCACCTGGTCGCTGGCGTTGCCGGGCCAGCACCAGCACCGCACCGGGATCCCGTCGCGGGTAACGGCCATCCCGACCACGATCTGCGGCAGGTCATCCCGGGAGTCCTTGGACTTGCCGTGGGTGCGGAACCCGGCCGCCTTCCCCGGATCCACGTCGTCGCCGGAGGCTTTCTCCCCGCGCCAGTTCCGTGCCACTTCCTCGTCGGCTTCCTCCAGCTCGAAGTACGTGGAGGTGGTATCGAAGAACAACAGGTCGACCTCGAGATTCAGCAAGGTGGCCACCTTGCCGAACACCCCGGCCTCCAGGTGCTCGCGCGCATCGTGCAGCCAGTCCATCGCCCGGTAGCAGGCCTGCTCTCCGATCCCGGGCAGATTCTCGATATGCACGTCGTGGGTTATCCAGTCGGAGGCGGCCAGTTTCGAAGACGGCGCCAGCGCCCGGCTGGCGACCAGGCCGAACAGCACCCGCTCGGTGGCGGCCACATCGCGGGGCCGGCCCCGCCGGGGCGTGCCGCCCAGGCCGGTGATGACCTTATCGATGCCCAGCCGCCGCCACAGCGCATCGAGCACGAACACGCCGCCGAACGGCCGGGACTCCAGGAACACCAGGTCAGAACCTGCGGTGGCGGCGAGCACGTCGGCCGGGTCCAGCAGTTTGGATAGAGACGCGACCAGCCGCTTGATCGCGGCCCGGTCCAGGGCGTCCTCGCGGCCGAAACTGAACAGCACCCTGGGCACCGACCGGCCTGCGGCCGGGTCCCACTCATTGTGGGCCAGGTGCAGGTAGCGGACCGGGGTGCCGTCCTTGTTCGCCCGGCTGGTCGTCTTCACATACATCGTCTCTAGACGATACCGGGCAAGCTCGGGCTCTTCCAGCTAACACGCCCAAAGGCGTGTCTCTAGGCGATTTGGCGTCTGCGAGCCGACGGCGGCACGCTGACCTGCGCCTTCATCTCATCGGACCCTCTAGCCAGCCCGAATTATGTCGAACGCAGGTCGATGAGCGCGGCCTCAAGGTCGACGCGCTTGCCGCCACCGGCGCCCGGGCAGTCGTCGTCACGCCCGCCCACCAGGCCCCCACCGGCGCGGTCATGACCCCAGAACGGCGGCACGCCCTGCTGGCCTGGGCCCGCCACCACGACGCCGTCGTGATCGAAGACGACTACGACTCCGAGTTCCGTTACGACCGCGAGCCCATCGGCACCCTCCAGGGCCTGGCGCCCGACCGGGTCGTACTGCTCGGCAGCGTCAGCAAATCCCTGGCCCCCGCGCTCCGGCTCGGCTGGATCGTCTGCCCGCCGCAACTCGCCGGGCCACTCGCCTACGGCAAACGCTACGACGACCGCGGCTGCCCGGCCCTCGATCAGCTGGCCCTGGCCGCACTGCTCGAATCCGGCCGCTTCGACCGGCACCTGCGCCGGATGCGCACGATCTACGCGGCACGCCGCGACACCCTCCTCCGCGCGCTGCGCACCCACGCCCCCAGCACCCGGATCACCGGACTAGCCGCGGGATTCCATGCCGTCGCCAGCCTGCCCGAACCCACCGACGAGCAAACCGTCACATCCACCGCCCAGACCCGCTCGATTGGCCTGCACGGCATGAGCGCCTACCGCTTCGACGGCGCCACCACACCCCCACGGCTGGTCCTCGGCTTTGGCAACCTCACCGAGCAAGCAATAGAACAGGGCATCGCCGCCGTCAGCGACCTGCTCCGGTGAAACCCCAGCATCCCTCCTACGCAGCTGCATTGGCGAGCGAGCCGTGAGCAGAACGGGTGATCTGGCCCGCCTGAGCCTTCTGCCTGGGTCACTGCCATGGAGCGCAGAGTCGGCAGAGAGAGCTGTCCGAGTCCGGGACAGTGGTGGGCTGCCAAATAGCGCCGATAGTCCGCCGCCACTCACCGGCCAAAATCACAGAGACTACCCGCCGCAGCGGCGCGACTCCCGCAGCTTTACGCGATAGGCCGGAGATGGACCGATGGGGACCGTCACGACATTGCGAGCCCAACCACAAGACCCCCGCCGTGAAGAAATGGCTGCTGCGCCGCTAGAGCGCCGGTCAAGTAGTCGTCAGGCGGCCAGCTCGTAGCCCTCGCTTCCGGCGGTTTGCTGGCGGGCGATGACGTGCAGGTTGTGGACCACGGCGACGCGGCGCAGGTCGAAGAGGTTCTTGCGGGTGCCGATGTAGCGGGCGCGGCGGCCTTGCCAGTGGCCGACGTGGGCCAGGGCGTGCTCGACCTGGACCCGCTCGCGTAGTTTCGCCCGCCCGCCGGGGGTGGCCTGGCGCTGGCGCAGCTCGGCCAGCAGCGCCTCGTCGGGGTGGATCGCGATGCTGCGCCCGGCCGGGCTTGCGGTGCAGCGGTCCCGCAGCGGGCAGGTCGCGCAGGTGGCTTTCGGGAAGCGCACCGTCTTGCCGGGCGTGAACGGCATGGCCACCCCGGCGGGGCAGGTCAGCTGCCCGGAGCCGAAGTCGAGGGTGAACTGGTCCTTGGCGTAGCGGCCGGAGACGTTGCGGACCCGCCAGGCCTTGCAGTAGATCGCCAGGTCCGGCCCGCGGTCGCGGACCAGGTCCGAGGACAGGTAGGCCCGGTCGATGTGCAGCTCGGCCAGGCGGTGCCCGGCAGCGTCTAGATCAGCGGCGATGGAATCGGTGACGCTGGCCTCCGGGGCGTTGGCAGCAGTGATGCCCACGGCCGGGATCAGGCCGGTGTCCAGGTCACGCAGCACGTGCCGCTTGTACCCGTTGAACAGCACCGACCTGCTTTTGCGCCCGTGGCGCATGTCGGCGTCTTCCACGCTGATCCGCCGGTCTGTGGCCACGCCGCGGCGCAGGACCGGTGCCACGCCAGCCAGGTCGACGTCCTGGTCGCGGACCTGGCGGGCCACGGCGACCGCCGCGGCCGCGGTCTGCTCCCCGGCATAGCCGGCGACGAAGGCCTCGACCTGATCGAGGAAGCCCAGCACGCGGGCCAGCGCCGCATCCCGGGCGGCGCCGTTGTCCCAGTCCGCATCCAGGGCGGCCTTCAGGCTGGAGGCGGCCAGGGCCGGCACTCCCGCCTGCGCCGCCACGACGGCCATCCCCGCGGCCTGCCCCCGCCCCTGCGAGACCGCGATCACGCCCAGGGCCCTGCGCAGGGCGTGTCCCATCAAGTTGATCGTGTCCTCCACCCGGCCCGCCCCCCACAACGGGGAGGAATCCAGCGCCGCCCGCAGCGCCCGCGCCCCGAACCCCCCTGTCGTCTTGGCCAGCTCCACGGTGCGGTCCACCAGCGCCCGGTCCAGGTTCTGCCTGATCAGCCGCTTGCGGAACCCCACCAGCGTGCCCTTCGAAAACGGCGCGTGACCGGCATCCAGGCAATCCAGCGCCAGCTGCCAGCGCCGGTCCATCACCGTCGCCTCGATCACCTCGTCATCGGACACTCCGGTATACGCCTGCAAGATCGTGGCCAGCGCCAGCCTCGCCGGCGGCACCGGCGGATGCCCCTTCGGGCTGTCCACGTACGTCGCTGCCAGCCTGGCCTGGAACTCCTCGTCGAACAGCTCATGCCGGTGCTCGCGCAAGAACACAAACAACCGCGCCCGCCGCACCGCCCTGATCACCGCCTGCTCCGCCGGCGACGGCTCGACCGGCGGACGCCAGACAACCGGACGCATCAGCAACCTCCCTGCTCATAGCCAGGACATCACCACCCGCTACGAACAGGAACTAGCACACACACCCACAGTCCGCCGCCGCCACGCCCGAATCCAGGCCCGCTACTTGACCGGCGCTCTAGCTCAGGTGCCGATCTTGAGCTTGGCGGCCGCGGCGGCTGTGTCGACGGCGAGCCTGGTCAGGCGTGCGTACTCCGCCCCGTTGACCAGCGGGAGGTCATGGTCTGCGTCAATTTCGATTACCTGAGCCTGCAGCGCATCGGCCAGTTCCCGCTGCTTGGAAGGGTGCACTACCTGGTCGCGGGTGGTGATGAGCATGGCCGTGGGCAGGCCCAGCTGACCCGCCCACGGCCGGGCGTCATAGCGGCTCACCGCCCGTGCCGCATCGGCGAGTTCGGGCGTGAGCCCGCGGCGGAACTCAGCGGCCAGCCACGGCCGGTAGCGGCCGAGGCCGGGCTGCTCCTCGATTGCCTGGCGAAGGACCCGTTCGGCAAAGCCGCCCCCGGCACCGAGCCGCAGGCTCAGCTCAAACACTGACAGCAGCGGGCGCCAGACCAGCCGCTCCCGGGCTGTGCCGCGCACCTCGAGCGCTGTGGCCTGCATGACCAGGGCCGCGACCGTGCCAGGATGCCGCCGGGCCAGCAGCAACCCTACCGGGCCGCCCATCGAGTACCCGACCACGATCACCGGTCCGGCGCCAAGCTGGCCCAGGAGCGCGGCGGCGTCGTCGGCGCAATCCTCCAGGGTGAACGGTTCGGCTGACCGCATCCCGCGCCCGTGCCCGCGCTGGTCCAGCGCGATCACCCGGTAGGACTCGGCCAGGCTGGCGTACGCAGCGAAGAAGTTCAGGTCAGCGCTGACCGTCAAGCCGTGCAGGAGCAGCACCGCGGGAACCGTAGGCGTGCCGCCGGAGTCGCGGACGAACACCTCGCCCCGGCCGGGCAGGTTGATCACCCGGCCGGGCGGAAGCCAGGGCGGCACCGGCGCCACAGGCGCACCGCGCCGCAGTGGCCGGGCAAACCGGCCTGCCCGCCGCGCCTCCTGCCTGACCACGGGACGTGCGGCAAGAGCGGCCAAACCCGCAGCCGCCGCCCCCGCCACGGTCGCGGTCAGCCTCCGCGTCCTCCGATTCATCTTCCTCACTTCCCGGGATGAGGCGCCACTTTCAGTGTCGCCCATTCTGCCCGGACCCGCCGCCGAGGTGGTTGGCCGCCGCCGCGGACGGCGGCCAGGGCCTGGTCCAGGCCGGGGCGGGCGCGGCTGGTGCCGGTTCAGGCCCTGATC
Source organism: uncultured Actinomycetota bacterium (assembly GCA_963842355.1). Lineage (GTDB taxonomy): Bacteria > Actinomycetota > Actinomycetes > Streptosporangiales > Streptosporangiaceae > JASHPR01. The sequence goes on from CAWJGC010000004.1 coordinate 1,228,618, forward strand.
GAGGTAGATGCGCTCTGAGGCTGCATCGTGGCGGAGCACCAGGTTCTCGGCGGCAGCGTGCTGGTGATTACTTGCTGGCTATGTGGCGGATCGGCGCGGGCGGATGGCCTGGCCCATCGCGGGAGCATGAGCCGGTCGCCATGCCGTTAGCCACCGAATAGGCCTGGGTCACGTCCGCGTTCACCTGATCGATTTCGCCGTTGGCCTTCGCGGCTGCCTGCCTGATGGCTGTGCCCGCGGCGGCGATGGCCGCCGGGGCTCCCGGTGCTGCCGGCAGCCCGCTGGCACTGAGATCCGCCAGGTCGTTCTTCATGGTCGCGATGTCCTGCGTTGCCGTACCGATGTCAGCGGTCAGCAAGTCCAGATCAAGGCTGACGATGGAGGCGTCAGCGCCGACGTTGGAGGCGTCAAGCTTGACCGTTGACACGTTGTAGCAGTCGTTTCCGAGAGCTGCGTCGCTTTTCGTGGTGGCCAGATCAGGGCCGGCCGGTTGCGCGTCCGAACTGAGCGTGCGGAGATCGCTGGCGAAATTGTCATCGTGCCGAAGCGTGGCCAGATCGCCCTGCGCCTGCTGCTCCGCCTGGGTGCTCGCCTGCGCCTGGGGCGGCTGCGGATTGCCCTGGGCGGCACTGGCCTTGCCTACATGGAAGCTGCCGACCACCTGGTCGCAGGCCCGCGTCACCTCCGCGGCCATCCCCGCCGTGTACTGACAGTCCAGCGCGTACTCGATGGTGTCGTTGAACGCGAACACCGGGGTGCTCGCGCTGCCGGTCTCCGTGACCCGTAACCGCAGGCCAGGCAGCCCGGCCATGGTGATCTTCTCCGGGGTGCCCTGCACGGCCAGCCCCGTCTGCTGCGCGAGGCTTTCCAGCTGGTGGGCGGCGTCGTCGATGTTCTGCGCCGTCACCGCGAGCCTCAGCCGGGTGGCCTGAACCACGATCGCGTCATGTGGCGTGCCGGGGCCGACCACGATGGTCCACAGCGCCGGCACAGCGCCCGACGTGCCCGTATTATAGGCGGTCTCGTCCTGCCAGCCTGCCGGGTAGTCGAACGAGACGCCATGCGCTCGGTAGGTCAGGGTGTTCCCGGCTGAGGTCGCCCGGTACGCCAGCAGGCCGGCTGCGGCCAGCAAGACAACGGCCAGCGGTATGAGCGCCAGGCCGCGGCGGCGCACCGGCCCGGCCCGCGCCACGGCCGTGCGGGCCGCGAGATCGCCGATGCGCTGCCGGCGGGTGCCGGTGGCCAGCATGGTGATGAAACCGGCCAGGTAGAACGCGGGCAAAGACCAGCAGGGCCCAAGGACGCGCAGAACTGTTGATCTGGGTGCGACGCGCCCATGGCCGGCGCAGTTCTTATGCGCTCCGAATCGGCAGGGAAGAGTCCGGGACAGCGGTGGGCTGCCAAATAGCTCCGATAGTCCGCCGCCACTTACTGGCCAAAGTCACAGGCGCGGATCTGCGGTCGCCGCGGCGGGGCGAATCCCACAGCTTTTGTGCGATAGACCGGAGGCGGGGCAATGGGGACGGTCACGGCACTGCCCGCTGCGTGGTCGGCATGGAGGACGTCTGGATCGCCCGCATGGACGCCGTGCTCCGTCCCGCCGACCGTGACCGATATGGAGAAGGGAAAGGCCAGGAATGCTGGCCCACGCCGACCGTACAGTGCTCGCGCCTAGCGGCCGACCCGACAGTGACCGTGTGGGCGCGCATGGGGCGGGGAATCTGGCGGACGGAAACTCACCGTGGCGGGAGGCGGCGGAGCCGAAAAGGCGCCCATGTTCCATCGTGCCTGGTCATGACAACTTTTCGCTGATAGTTGTAGTGCGGGTCAACGACAGAACTCGGTGACCTGCTGATATGGGTTTGTTTTGAGGTGCAGTTCCCGTGCTAGGCGGGCTGGTCTCCCGGTGCTTTCTCCGGTTTGGGTGTTTTGCCGAGCAGTAGCTCGGCCGCCTGGCGGGAGATCTCTTCCATCTCGGCGACGGTGCGGCGCAGCTCGCGCTGGTTGCTGATCCATTCGGCGTAGCGGGCGGCCTGGTCGCTGGTCAGCCGCCGGGTGGTGGTCTTGCCGGCGATCTTGCGGGTCAGCTGGTAGTAGGGCCCGTGGGGCTGGGGAGGGCTGGCCTGGCAGCGGCAGCCGGGCTTGCCGCAGGTGGTGTAGCGGCGGACCAGGCTGCCGGGGCTGATGTATCCGAGCTCGCCGAGGCGGGCGGCCAGTGCCCGGTAGCGCCGGGCGAGCTGGTCGAGATCGTCGGCCATGGTCTCATCCTTGCCGCCGGCGGGCGTGTCTTCCATCATCCGGAATCGGACAGTATATAGGCTGTCAGAAGCCGGGTGACCCAGGGCGGGCAGTCATGACGGCGGCCAGATCATGGCAGGACGCGCTGCTGGCGAGCGCGCGCATGGCGGCGCGGGAGCGGCCGCGGGCCCGGTCGGTGCTGGCGGGCCTGGCGGGGTTCGCTGCGCGCCGCGGGATCTCGCCCGCACCCGGATGCCTGCTGGACTGGGACGTGATCGAGGCGTTCTGCGTGGCCGGCCTGGCCGGGCGCGCATCCTCCACGCGGGGCACCTACCGGTCAGTGCTCTACCAGCTGGCCGCCCCGGTGCACGGGAGGCCGGACTGCCGGGCCACCCCGTTTGCGGGGGCGCCGGCGCCGTACTCGCCGGCCGAGCGGGCCGAGCTCGCCGCGATCGCCCGCGCCCAGCGCGGCCCGGCCAAGTGCGCGTCGGCGCTGGCCATGGTGGTGTTCGGCGTCGGCGCGGGGCTGCGGCCTGGCGAGCTGGCCGGCCTGCGTGGCAGCCACGTCACCCGCCGCGGCGGCCAGGTCGTCGTGGAGGTCACCGCCGGCCCGGCGCCCCGCACGGTGCCCGTCGCGGCGCGGTACGCGGGCCGGGCGCTGGATCTCGCTCGCGAGGCGGGCGCCGGGTTCGTGTTCCGGCCCGGCCCGGCCGACCGGGCCGGCAAGAACTTCGTCAACCTGTTCGCCCAGCGCCTTGCCCGTGACCCGTCGGCGCCTGCGCTGTCGGCGAGCCGGTGCCGGGCCAGCTTTATCTGCGACCACCTGGCGGCGGGCACCCCGCTGCCGGCGCTGCTGGCGATCGCCGGGATCGCCGAGGCGGAGTCGCTGGCCCGCTACGCCGCCCGCGTCCCCGGCGTGAGCTCGTCGAAGGCGGCGCTGCGGGCCCGCTGGCGCACGGAGCGCACGCGGTGACCGGCGGGCTGCGCCTTCCTCCCGCCGGCGCCGGGGCCAGCGACGATGAGATGGTGGCCTTCGCCGCCGAGCTCATCGACCGCAGCGGCAAGGCCCCGGAAATCGAGGCCGCGCTGGCGAAGACGACCGGGCGGCCCCGCCCGCTGCCGGTGCGCGCCGTGCTCACCGCGCTGGCGTGCCTGGTGCTCGATGACCGGCCGCCGTTCCTCACCAGCGCCACCCGGCTGTTGTTCCAGCAGATCTCCGCCAGCTCGCGGGCCCTGCTCGGGGTCCCCGGCACCGCCAGCGGCCGGCGCGGCTTCCTGGCCGCCTACCGCCGCCTCCGCTACTGCTTCCGCGCGATCTTGTCCGTCATGGACCCCTCGGGCCTGCCGAAGAACCGGCGGCTAGCCGAGCAGGATCTCACCGCCCGCACCAAGCGCATGGCTCCCGGCCAGGCGCAGGCCGCCCGCGCCCGGCTGGAAACGTTCATCAACGCGCTGGCCGAGGCCAGCATCTCCGCCCTCACCGGCGACGAGCTCGCGGCCTATGACGGCTCTACCGGGCTGGATGCCACCCCGGTCCCGCTGTTCTCCCGCGGCCCCTCCCGGCGGGCCGGGCTGTGCGCCAGCGACCCCGACGGCGGCTGGTACGTCCGCGAGGGCGACCACCGCGAGCGCGAGGACGACAAAGGCAAGCCACTGCGGAAGATCGTCTGGGCGCTGGAGGCCACCATCGCCACCATGGCCCGGCCGCCCGGCGCCCCGCCCGCCTGCCCGAACCTCGCCGCCGGCCTGGCCCTGACCCGGCCCGGTGCCGACCCCGGCGGCACCGGCGCCCGCGTCCTGGCCTGCGCGGCCGCCCGCGGCCACAAAACCGGCTGGCTCGGCTACGACCGCGCCTACACCGACGCGCTCCCCGGGCGCTTCCACCTGCCCGCCCGGGCGCTCGGCTACCAGCCGGTCATGGACTACAAGATCGACCAGCTCGGCATCCAGGGCAGCGCCGGCGGCGCGATCCTCACCGAAGGCAGCTGGTACTGCCCGGCGATGCCCGAGCCGCTCGTCACCGCCACCACCGACCTGCGCAGCCACGCCATCGACCGTGACCTCTACCAGGCCCGGATCGCCGCCCGCGCCCCCTACCCGCTCAAGCGCAAAGACGGCCCCGACGCCGACGGCTACGAGCGCCTGACCTGCCCCGCCCTCGGCAGCCACCCCCCACTGGCCTGCCCGCTGCGCCCCGGCTCCCTCAGCCCGCGCGACGGCCGGCCCAGATACTGACCCCGCCCGAAGAACCACCCAGGATCTGCCAGCAGGCGGCGATCACCATCCCGCCCGACGCCGGAGCCCGCTACCGGCAGGCCCTGCCCTACGGATCCGAGGCCTGGCACGCCCGCTACGCCACCTTGCGCAACACCATCGAAGGACTCAACGGATTCGTCAAAGACCCCGCGCACGAGGCACTCGCCCAGCCCGGCCGCCGCCGCGTCCGCGGCATCGCCGCCCAGTCGGTGTTCACCGCCTTGCTGCTGGCCGCCGCCAGCATCCGCAAGATCCGCGCCTGGCGGGAACTCACCCCCGCCGACAAAACCACGATCGCCCGCCGGGCACGGCGGCGCCGGACCAGCCTGCGCGACTACCTCCCCGACGGGTAAAACGCGCGCAGCCCTAACGCCATCACTGACCAGCACGAACTCCGGCCAGGCAGCCACGCCCCCAGCAGGCCGGCGGCGACGCAACAGCCCCCGCCAGAACCCCACAAACATGACGACCCGGCGATCAGAACCAACGTCAGACCCTCCGGGCATACTCACAAGCGGTCACCGAAACAGTTCTGTCGCTATGACACCGGCAGTTCTGTCGGTAACCCAGGGCGCCCCCAGCAGGATTCGAACCTGCGCACACGGCTCCGGAGGCCGTTGCTCTATCCCCTGAGCTATGGGGGCTCAGATGTTTCCCGCGGGCGCGCGCCTGCGGGGCCGGAGCTAGGGTACCAGTCCCGAAGATCTGGGACACGATGCCGATCGGCGCGCATCACGGCGGCGGAGGCGATAGCCTCGCGCGGGTGACACACGGACTGGGGCGGGTGCTGGTTGTCGATGACGACGAGGTCATCAGGCAGCTTATCGCCGTCAACCTCACGCTTGAGGGGTTTGACGTGGTCACGGCCGTGGACGGCAGGGACTGCCTGGACAAGGTGGTCGAGGCCAACCCCGACGTGATCACCCTGGACGTGATGATGCCGCGCCTGGACGGCTGGGTGACCGCGACCCAGCTCCGCCGGAACCCGCAGACGGCCGGCATCAAGGTCGTGCTGATCACGGCGCGGGCGCAGGAGGACGACCGGTCCCGGGGGCGCCAGATCGGCGTGGACGCCTACCTGACCAAGCCGTTCGACCCGGGCGAGATGATCCGCGTGGTCCGCGAGCTGGCGGGCGCGCCGGCCAGCGTCTTCGACTGATCCGGTTCGCGGAGCTTGCTCCGCGGCGGGAGCACCGCCGCGGGCGCGGGCCGTAACCTGGGCCCGTGATCCCCGGTGACATCGCCGCGGCGCTGGGTATCAGCGCGTCCGGCACGTGGCGCCTGGCCCCGCGCGGGGCGGGCGGCGCGCCGGGCACCTTTGCCACGTCGCTGCCGTTCCGGCTGGCCAGCGCGGCCGGCCGGAAGCCGCCGGAGGTGGCCGCCGGCCTGGCCAGCACGCTGCGCGCCGTGGACTGGATCAGCGCCGCGTCCGTTACCGGCGGCGGCTACCTCACCGTGACCGTTACCCCGGCCGCGCTCGCGAGCCTGGCCGTGCGCGTCCCGGCGGCCGGCGCCGCCTGCGCGGCCAGCGACGCCCTGCGGGGCAGCGAACTGACCGCGCCGGCGGCCGCCGACCCGGCGTCGGCGGCCGGCTGGGATGAGGCCAGGCGGCAGGTGGCCGACGCGGTGGCCGGCCGGCTGGCGGCGGCCGCCGGGGCCAAGGTCAAACCCCAGAAAGCGCCAGAACGGGCACCGCGCCCCGGTCTGTCCGGCCCAGCCGCTGCCGTCGCGTTCGCTGGCGCTGACGCGGTTCGCTACGCGCTCGCCCGGACCCGGCCCGGCCGGCCGGCGGCGATCGACGCGCGAACGTGCGTCCGGAATGATCTGGGCCATCCGTTCTTCGCGGTGCGTTACGCGCACGCGCACGCCGCGTCGGTCTTGCGGTGGGCCGCCGACCTCGGTCTTGATCACGGCGGGCCGGAGGCGTTCCGGCCGGGCCGGCTGGGACACCCGAGCGAGCGCGAGTTCCTCGCCGCCCTGGCCTGGATGCCAGAACGCGTCGCGGCCGCCGCCCGCCGCCGCCGGCCTGACGCGTTCGCGCGGTACCTGGAGGGCCTGGCCGGGGCGTGGCTCGACTGCCGGGAGCGCTGCCCGGCGCTGCCGTTCGGCGGCCGTGCCGCGCCGCGGGACGGGCCCGAGGCCGCGGCCAGGCTGTGGCTGGCGGCCGCCGCGCGGACCGCGCTGGGCACGGGCCTGCGGCTGCTCGGCCTGGCCGCGCCGGAGCGTCTATAAGTACCCCGGACCGAGGGCTTGTGAGAATGGCCGTGATTGAAGTAACTTTCCTGGGCATCTGATGCTGCTACGGGCGACGGGGCCGGGGGGATTGGCGACCAGGCGGTTCGATCGCCAGCGAAACGGGTACCGCATGCGATGTAAGCCCCCCTGGATGTCGACAGCCACGACGTGGCTTCCTGTCTCTCCTGCCGGGCCTTCACCCCCGTTCACGGCCGGCAAGAGCGTACCCGGAACCACGCCGGGGGAGCGTTCTCAGGTGATCCTGGACCGCTCGCGACGGGCTGCCGGCTTCTTCCGCGACAGACAGACAGCACCGAAGGAATGCCGTGGGCGCTCATGGTGTTAAGCTGGATGCCGCACCAGATGCCCCGCCATGGGGACAGGTGCTCGCCAGTTCGTCGCCAGCCCCCGTCCGCATCCAGCGGAGGGCCGCGGCTGCCACAGACACTCACCCATCCTCGCACCACCACACCTGCCAGGCGCGGACGGTGCACGGCGGAGCCGCATGCGAAGCGGCTCGGTACGCCGCGGCTCGGGGCGCTGGGGAGTCTGGGGACGCCAGGTGCGACGCAGTGCGAGTCGGCCCCGCGGTCTGGGCGTGCCGTGACTCTCCGGTACCGGTGCTGATACCAGCGCCGGTGCCAGCTTCGGCGAAGGCCGGGCAGGCCGCGAGCGGCGGACCCCGCGTGGCAGCCGAGCGCGACGGCACACCGTCGGAATACGGGGAAGCGCGGGGATGGCGGATAGTACGACAACTGGCCCGGCCGATCGGCCGGAGCGTGACAGCGGGTGGCAGCGGCCGAGTCTGCGGCCGGTCCCCGCGCCCTGGGAAGGACCCCTCGTGAGCAACACCACCGATCTGATGACCGGCTCCTCTGGCCTGCCTGAGGAGACCCCCGCCGTGTCCGGATTGCCCGGTAAAGGGCAGGACTCGGCGGCCCCGGCCGGGACTTCCCCGAGCCGGCGGGCGCGGTACGCTCCTGGCCGGAACAGCCAGGGCGGGACGCCCGTGCCGGTGAGGCGGCCCTGCGTACCGATCAGGCACCGCGTTCCGACGGGGCGCAGGCGGCCGGACCGGGTCGCCGTGGTGGCACCGGGCTGTCCGCGATGCTCCTGCCCGAACTGCAGCGGCTCGCGCAGTCGATGGGCATCATGGGCACGGGCCGGATGCGCAAGGGCCAGGTCATCGCCGCGATCGAGGCACGGCAGCAGGGCGGTCAGGCCACGCCGCCCGGGCAGCCGGGCGCCGGCGGCACGGGCGCGGAACGCCCGGGCCGGGGCAGCCCAGGCGCGGAGAACGAGAAGTCAGTCCAGCGGGGGGTGCCTGCGGGAGCCGGCGCTACCCGCCCCTTTGAGCAGGACGCCATGGAATTCGAGACACCCTCGCAGCCCGGCCTGGGCAGCGTAAACGCGGGCGGAATCGGCGCAGGTCCGGATCAGGGCGGCGCGGCCGCCGCGGGCATCGGGGGCGGTGATGGCGCCGGCCGAGCCGCCGTGGCGGTGGCGCCCGCCGAGACTCCGGCGCCGGCCGCCGTGAGCGACCCCGCGAACCAGGTCAGCGCGCCGCGGGACGATGTCCAGCCGCAGGGGGACGGCCAGCGAGACGGCGTCCAGCAGCAGGGGGATGGCCAGCGGGACAGCCGGCGCCGCCGCGGGAACAACGGCCGCCGCGAGGACCAGGGCCGCCGCGAGGACCAGGGCCAGCGTGACGACCAGGGCCGGCGTGACGACCAGGGCCGGCGTGACGACCAGCCCCGCGCCGCGAGCGACGGCGGCTCCGAGCAGCACCGCGACTCCCGGGACTCGGGCGGGCAGCGCGACTCCCGGGACGCCGGCGGGCAGCGCGACTCCCGGGACGCGGGCGGGCAGCAGGGCGGCCGCGACGACGACCGCGACGGCCAGGGCGGCCGCCGCGGCCGGGACAGGTTCCGCAACCGGAACAGCAACCGGGGGCGCCGTGAGCGCGGCGGGGACGTCGAGCCGGTGATCTCCGAGGACGACGTGCTGATCCCGATCGCCGGCATCCTGGACGTGCTCGACAACTACGGGTTCGTCCGCACCACCGGCTACCTGCCCGGGGCGGACGACGTCTACGTCTCGCTGTCCCAGGTGCGCCGGCACGGCCTGCGCAAGGGCGACGTCATCGAGGGCGCGGTCCGGCAGCCGAGAGAGGGCGAGCGCCGGGAGAAGTTCAACGCGCTGGTCCGGCTGGACAAGATCAACGGCCTGGACCCCGAGCAGGCCAGGTCACGTCCGGAGTTCTCCAAGCTCGTCCCGCTGTACCCGCAGGAGCGGCTGCGGCTGGAGACCGAGCCGGGCAACATGACCACGAGGATCATCGACCTGATCGCCCCGATCGGCAAGGGCCAGCGCGGCCTGATCGTGTCCCCGTCCAAGGCGGGCAAGACGCTGATCATGCAGGCGATCGCGAACGCGATCACCAAGAACAACCCCGAATGCCACCTCATGGTCGTGCTCGTGGACGAGCGGCCCGAGGAAGTCACGGACATGCAGCGCACGGTCAAGGGCGAGGTGATCTACTCGACCTTCGACCGGCCGGCCGAGGACCACACCACCGTGGCCGAGCTCGCCATCGAGCGGGCCAAGCGACTGGCCGAGATGGGTCATGACGTGGTCGTCCTGCTGGACTCGATCACCCGGCTGGGCCGCGCCTACAACCTGTCCGCCCCGGCCAGCGGGCGGATCATGTCCGGAGGCGTGGACTCGACCGCGCTGTACCCGCCGAAGCGCTTCTTCGGCGCGGCGCGCAACATCGAGCACGGCGGCTCGGTCACGATCCTGGCCACCGCGCTGATCGAGACCGGCTCCCGCGCGGACGAGGTGATCTTCGAAGAGTTCAAGGGGACCGGCAACATGGAGCTGCGGCTGCGCCGCGAGCTGGCCGACAAGCGGATCTTCCCGGCCATTGACGTGGACGCGTCCGGCACCCGCAAGGAAGACCTGCTGATGACCCCGGAGGAACTCAAGATCGTCTGGCAGCTCCGGCGGGTGCTGCACGCGCTCGAGCCGCAGCAGGCGCTCGAGGTGCTGATGGAGCGGATGAAGGAGACCAAGAGCAACGCCGAGTTCCTGCTCCAGGTGCAGAAGACCACGATCGGCACCTGAGCGCCTGAGCCCCTGACGCCCCGGGGCTCCCTGCGGGAATCTCCAGGACCCGGCGCGCGTTAGAAGCGCTGGCATACTGGCTAACCACGATGCGGTACCGGTTCACGCCCGCCACGGCAGGCTCGTGGCCAGGCGACCCGGCGACCGCGAGAACCAGGAGTCTTGACATGAAGTCTGATATCCACCCCGACTACGTGGTCACCGAGGTGACCTGTACCTGCGGGAACACCTTCACCACCCGGAGCACCGCCGCCGACGGCGTGATCCGCGCCGACATCTGCTCCAACTGCCACCCGTTCTACACGGGCAAGCAGAAGATCCTGGACACCGGCGGCCGGGTCGCCAGGTTCGAGCGCCGCTTCGGCAAGAAGCAGCCGAACAGCAAGTAGGTACCGCAGCCCGGTGAATGTACCCGTACATTCGCCGGGTTCGGCGCGTCTAGGCCCGGGGGCGCAGCAACTGGAGGAAAACGTGTTTGACCGGCTCGACGAGCTGGCGGGCGAGTACGCGGCCCTGGAGCGGGATCTTGCCGACCCGGCCGTGCACGCCGACCCCGACCGGGCCAGGACCGTCGGCCGGCGCTACGCCCAGCTCGGCCCGGTCATGCACGCCTACCGGGAGTGGCAGCAGGTCTCGGCCGACGAGGCCACCGCGCGAGAGCTGGCCGGCGAGGACTCATCGTTCGCGGTCGAAGCCGAGCAGCTCGGGCGCCGCCGGGCCGAGCTCGCCGGCCGGCTGCAGGAGCTGCTGGTGCCCAAGGACGCCAGCGACGCCAAGGACGTGATCCTCGAGGTGAAGGCCGGCGAGGGCGGCGAGGAGTCGGCGCTGTTCGCCGGGGACCTGCTGCGCATGTACCAGCGGTTCGCCGAACGGCACGGCTGGAAGACCGAGATCCTCGACTCGACCGTGACCGGCCTGGGCGGCGTCAAGGACGCCACGGTCGCGATCAAGGCGGGCCGGCGCGGGGTCGCGCCCGGCGACGGCGCGTGGTCGCGGCTGAAGTACGAGGGCGGCGTGCACCGGGTGCAGCGGGTGCCGGTCACCGAGTCGCAGGGGCGGATCCACACGTCGGCCGCCGGGGTGCTGGTGATGCCGGAGGCGGACCCGGTCGAGGTCACCGTCGACCCCGGCGACCTGCGGGTGGACGTCTTCCGCTCGTCGGGGCCCGGCGGCCAGAGCGTCAACACCACCGACTCCGCGGTGCGGATCACGCACCTGCCGACCGGCATCGTCGTGTCCTGCCAGAACGAGAAGAGCCAGCTCCAGAACAAGGAGCAGGCCATGCGCATCCTGCGCGCGCGGCTGCTCACGCAGGCGCAAGAGCAGGCCGACGCGCAGGCCTCGGCCGAGCGCCGGAGCCAGGTCGCCGCGGTCGACCGGTCGCAGCGGGTCCGGACCTACAACTTCCCCGAGAACCGGATCTCCGATCACCGGGTCGGCTACAAGGCCTACAACCTGGACCACGTCATCGACGGGGACCTCGATGCGGTCATCGACGCCCTGGCCGCGGCCGGCCGCGCGGAGAAGATCGCGGCCACCGCGGGGCCGACCCCGTGAACCTGCTGCTCGACGAGGTGGCCGTGGCGGCGTCCCGGCTGGCCGAGGCCGGGGTGGAGTCGCCCCGCACCGACGCCGAGCTGATCGCGGCGCACGTGCACGGCGTGGCCCGGGGGGCCCTGCACACGGTGCCCGACGCCGCTTTCGACCCCCGGTACTGGGACGACGTCGCGCGCCGGGCCTCGCGCGAGCCGCTGCAGCACATCACCGGCCGGGCGTACTTCCGCTACCTGGAGCTCGAGGTCGGGCCCGGCGTGTTCGTGCCGCGGCAGGAGACCGAGGTCATGACCGGCTGGGCCATCGAGGCGCTCGGCGGGATGGACATCGCCGAGCCGGTCGTCGCCGATCTCGGCACCGGCTCGGGCGCGATCGCGCTGGCGATCGCCCAGGAGGTCCCCGGGTCCCGGGTGCACGCGGTCGAGGCCGACCCGCTCGCGCGGCAGTGGACCGAGCGCAACATCGCCGGCTGCGCCGCGGCGGCGCCGCATACGGCGGGCCGGGTCACCCTGCACGGCGACGACTTCGCGACCGCGCTGCCCGGCCTCGACGGCGCCGTCGACCTGGTCATCAGCAACCCGCCCTACATTCCGGCCGGATCCTGGGTGCCGCCCGAGGTCGGTGAGTACGACCCGGCCACCGCGCTGTGGGGAGGCCAGGACGGGCTGGACTCGATCCGGGTAATCGAGCGCGAGGCCCGGCGGCTGCTCCGTGGCGGGGGCCTGGTCGCGGTGGAGCACGGCGCCCCGCAGGGCGCGGCCGTCTACTGGGTGTTCGCGGAGGAGCAGGGCTGGCGCGGGACCCGCAACCACTGCGATCTGGCCGGCCGTGACCGTTTCGTCACGGCGGCATGGAATGATGAGCGCCCATGAGCGAGCCGGAGGGCCGGGCCGGGGGAATGCGGAGGCGAGCGGGGGTGCGCCCGTGAGCACCAGGTATGACTGCGCGGACCCGCCGGCCCGCGCCGAGGGGCTCGCCGCGGCGGCGCTGGCGCTGCGCACCGGCGAGCTGGTCGTGCTGCCGACCGACACCGTGTACGGCGTCGGCGCCGACGCCTTCCATCCGGCGGCGGTCAGGGCCCTGCTCGCGGCCAAGGGACGGGGCCGGGAGATGCCGCCGCCGGTACTGGTCGGCACCGTACGGGCGGCCACCGCGCTGATCGAGGACCTCGGGCCGTACGGCAAGGACCTGATCGACGAGTTCTGGCCGGGCGGCCTGACCATCGTGTGCCGCGCGAGCCGCACGCTGAACTGGGACCTGGGCGACACGCGCGGGACGGTGGCGGTCCGGATGCCGTTGCACCGGGTCGCCCTGGACCTGCTCAAGGAGACCGGCCCCCTGGCGGTCAGCAGCGCCAACCGCACCGGCGCCCCCGCCGCGGCCACCGCCGCCGAGGCGGAGGAGCAACTCGGCAGCGCGGTCTCGGTCTACCTGGACGGGGGGCCGTGCCAGGCGGATGTTCCGTCCACGATCGTGGACCTCACCGGGGACGTGCCGCGGCTGCTGCGGGCGGGCGCGGTCTCGATCGGGCGGCTGCGCGAGGTGGCGGCGCTGTCCACCACGGGGCCGTCCGCCGCGGGGCCGTCCGCCGCGGGGCCGTCCGCCGCGGGGCCGTCCGCCACGGGGCCGTCCGCCACGGGCGACGCCTAGCGGGCCGATCCGGAACTGATCGGCGGGTGATCGGCGGGTGATCAGCGCGGCGGCCCGGGTGGTGCTCTAGAGTGACCGTAATGCCGTACATCCCGGTGCACCCGTCCGGACCTGGTGGTCACTGTGCGTGAGTACGCCCTGACCGTCCTGATCACGGCGGCCGTAACCTACCTGCTGACGCCGCTGGCGCGCCGCGTGGCGGTCGCGGGGGGCGCGATTCACGCCGCCCGCGACCGGGACGTGCACGTCGTGCCGATCCCGCTGCTGGGCGGGCTGGCCATCTACGGGGGAGTGGCCGCGGGCCTTATCGTGGCCGGCCAGATCACGCCGCTGCGCGTCCTGTTCCAGGACAGCCCCCGGATGGCGCCCGGGCTGCTGCTGGCCGGCGGGCTGATCGTCGGTGTAGGAGTCATCGACGACCGGTGGGGGCTGGCCCCGGTCGTCAAGCTGGCCGGCCAGGCGGGCGCAGGCGGGATCCTGGTCTGGAGCGGCGCCCAGCTGGGCTGGCTGCCCGAGCCCAACGGCCAGACGCTGGGCCTGTCCGCGAACGATTCGACGGCGCTGACCATCCTGGTCGTCGTGGCGACGATCAACGCGGTCAACTTCATCGACGGCCTGGACGGCCTGGCCGCCGGGATTGTCTGCATTGCGGCGATCGCCTTCTTTGTCTACTACTACCGGCTCACCGAAGTGGTGCAGCCGCACCTGTCCGACCTGGGCGTCTCGCCCCTCGCCGCCGCGGTGCTGGTCGGGGCGTGCCTGGGCTTCCTGCCGCACAACTTCTACCCGGCCCGGATCTTCATGGGCGACACCGGCTCGATGCTGCTCGGGCTGCTGCTGGCCTACGTCCCGATCTCGAGCATCGCGTCGCTCCCCTCCGGGAGCCTGCCGCGGGCCGCCAACCGGTTCCCCGAGATCCTGCCGCTGCTGCTGCCCGCCACGATCCTGGTCATCCCCTACGCGGACCTGCTGCTGGCCGTGGTGCGGCGGACCCGGGCCGGGCAGTCGCCGCTGGCCCCGGACCGCAAGCACCTGCACCACCGCCTGCTCGACATCGGCCACTCGCATCGCTCCAGCGTGCTGATCATGTACCTGTGGGCGGCGCTGTTCTCCGGCCTCGTGGTCTGGCTGTCCATCGCGAAGACCCCGCTGTTCGTGTTCGCCGTGATCACGGTGGCGGCCGTGCTCATGCTGCTGCTGATGTCGATGCCGAGGCTGCGGTGGTGGGAGCGCGAGCGCCGGGCCAGGGCCGCGGCGGCGGCCCGGGCGGTCGTGGCGGACCAGTTGGCCGCCAGGCCGATGGTGGCGCCCCGGGCCGGCGTGCCCCGGGCCGGCGTGCCCCGGCCCGGGATGGAGCCCCAGGAGGCGGCGCCCGGCGCGGCCAGCGCCACCAACGGCTCGAGCGGCAACGGCGTTACCCGCGCCGCCCCGGGTGTTCCCGCACGTCCCCGCTGAGCGGTCAGGGCCGGAGGGCTGTGCGGTGGCTACCGCGCCAGGCGGCGCACCGGCCCCGATGAGTTACTTTCGTCACGTTAGGTGACCTGATGACCCCAAGGTCGGGGAGCTTGTGATATCTTTCACAAGAGCAGCCCACCCGACGATGAGTAAGAGGCCCGTGATACGTTTCGCTCACCTGGCGACGCAGCGGCGCCGCCGCTGTGGTGACGCGGTATGGTGCCCCCCGGGTACCGATGTGTCCGCGGGGGTCAGGAAGTTTCGGTCGAGCTCTCCCGGAGCCTGGTAATGGTGGCGAACTATGTCCCGATCGTCCGGCGGTCGGCAGCGGTGGCTGCCGTGGCCGCCGCCGTGATGGTCGCGCTCGCCGCGGGATTCGCCGGCAGCAAAGGCCTGATCGGCGCCGCGATCGGGGTGGGCGTGGTCACCGTGTTCTTCGGGATCAGCGTGCTCGCCGTGAGCCGGGCCGCGCGGGTGAGTCCCCAGGTCATGATGGTGACCGCGCTCACCACGTACCTGGTCAAGATCGTTATCTTGCTTTTCCTGGTCGGGCAGTTCCAGGACTCGACCGCGTTCAACCCCCGGATGTTCGGCCTGACCGCGATCGTGTGCATCATCGTCTACAGCGCGGCGCAGGTGATGTGGTCCATGCGGCTGAAGACGCTGTACGTCGACCCGCCCGCCTCCCCTCCCCCCTTCATTGGCGAACGGTGACTCGTGGGCCACAGTCAGGACCTGGACGGCGTAACGCGGCCCACGCGGAACGCTGCGGCGGCGGGCCCCGGTGAGCGGGGCCGGCGGCGGCCAGCGGCCGGGGAAGGAGCGCCAGCCGAGCGAGCCCCCCGGCGTGCCGCACGGGGCGAGTGCCGGCTGGACGATCCTCAGCTACATGATCGGGGGAATGGCCCTCTACGGCGCGCTCGGCTGGCTGATCGGCCGGTGGACCGGGATCGCGGTGCTGTTCCCCGTCGGGATGCTGACCGGCCTGGGCCTGGCGATCGCCATGATCATCATGCGGTACGGAAGGCACTGACCGCCCCGCCGCGACACACAGCCGTCGTCCGCCGGAGCATCCGGCATACTGACGTAGCCCGGGCCACGCGTCGGAGCGGCGCGCGAGCGGCCGGAGGAGCATGCGGTGATTGATATCCAGGCGATCACGACGGCGCCCAAATGCGACCCTGACACGGTCCATTTCGGCTCCGGAGCGTGCGGCTACCCCGCCCCGTCGATCGACAACTTCTTCTTCAAGCCGATCTTCTCGATCGGCTCCTTCCACTTCACCAAGCCGGAGTTGCTCGCGATCGTGGCCGGCGCCATCGTGCTCGGCTTCTTCTGGTACGCGTTCCGCAAGCCGCAGCGCGTCCCCCGCGGCGCGCAGAACGTGGCCGAACTGGGCGTCCTGTTCGTCCGGGACCAGATACTGCGGCCCCAGCTCGGCAAGCGGGGCGACCGCTACCTGCCGTTCCTGGTCACGCTGTTCTTCTTCATCTGGCTGATGAACATCGGGGAGATCATCCCGGGCATCCTGTTCCCGGCGACGTCGAAATTCGGGATCCCGCTGGGGCTCACGCTCGTCGTGTGGGTCACCTACATGTCCATCGGCATCAAGTACCAGGGGCCGATCGGCTACTTCAAGAACATGGCGGTCCCGTCGGGCGCGCCGTGGTGGATCCTGCCGCTGCTGAGCCCGATCGAGCTGCTGTCCAACATCATCGTGCGGCCGTTCACGCTGTCGATCCGGCTGTTCGCCAACATGCTGGCCGGGCACCTGCTGCTGCTGGTGTTCTACGCCGCCACCTGGTACCTGTTCACCCTGTCGATCGGCCTGCTGTTCTCCGCCACCTCGTTCGTGGTCGCCATCCTCGTGACGTTCCTCGAGGTGCTGATCACCGCCCTGCAGGCGTTCATCTTCACGACGCTGGCCGCCTTCTACTTCGCGGATGCGATGCAAGCGTCGCACTGACCGACACGAGCTCACGAAAGCCTCCGGCGGGAAGAGCCGCCGGCCAGAAAAAAGGAAACCAGCACATGCAGAGTCTGACCAGCGTCCTAGCGACGGGCACGACCACCAACCTCGATATCAAGAATCTGGGCGCGCTCGTCTACGGCCTGGCCGCGATCGGGCCGGGCATCGGCATCGGCCTGGTCTTCGGCCACGCCATCGACGGGATGGCCCGCCAGCCCGAGGCCACCGGCCTCATCACCACGTACATGTGGATCGGCTTCGCGCTGACCGAGGCGCTCGCGCTGATCGGCATCGCGGTCCCGTTCTTCATCAAGTGAGGCGTCGGAGAGGTAGCGCGTCATGATGCACCTGGCGCAAGCCGCCACGCAGAACCCGCTGACCCCGGACCTGGTCGAGCTGATCATCGGCACGGTCGTGTTCTTCATCGTCTTCGGCGTTATGGCCAAGCTGCTGGTCCCGAGGATCACCCGGATGCTCGCGGAGCGCACCGACGCGATCGAGGGCGGCCTCAAGCGCGCCGAGGAGGCCCAGGCCGAGGCGGCGCAGCTGTACAAGCAGTACCAGGATCAGCTGGCCGAGGCCCGGCACGAGGCCGCGCGGCTGCGCGAGGAGGCCAGGGAGCAGGGCGCGGCGATCATCGCGCGGATGCGCGCCGACGGGCAGGCCGAGTACGACCGGCTGACGGCGGCCGCGCAGGCGCAGATCGAAGCCGAGAAGCAGCAGGCGCTGATCTCGCTGCGGACCGAGGTCGGCTCGCTCTCGGTGGAGCTCGCCAGCCGGATCGTCGGCGAGTCGCTGGACGACGAGGCGCGGCAGCGCCGCACCGTGGACCGGTTCCTGGCCCAGCTCGACCAGCAGTCCCGGAGCGCTGGCGCGCCGGAGACGGCCCGATGAGCCGGGCCACCCGATGAGCCGGGCCGTCCGGTGAGGGGAGCCAGCCGCGCGTCGCTCGCCGAGGCCAAGGAGCAGCTCACCGCGGCCATCGCCGGCGGCGCCGACCTCGGCCAGCTCGGCGACGAGCTGTTCGCCGTGGCCGGGCTGCTCGACCGCGAGGGCGGGCTGCGCCGGATGCTGTCCGACCCGGCCCGCGAGGCCCGGGCCAAGACCGGCCTGGTCCAGCAGCTGCTCGGGTCCAGGATCGGGCCCGCGACGCTGGAGCTGGTCCGCGGCCTGGTCAGCGCGCGCTGGTCGGAGCCCGGGGACCTCCCCGACGCGGCCGAGCAGCTCGCCGCGCTCACGGTCATCGAGATCGCGGACCAGCAGGGCACGCTGGACGACGTGGAGGACGAGCTGTTCCGGTTCGGCCGGGTCGTGAACGCCGATCCAGAGCTCCGCACCGCGCTGTCCGGATATCTCGTCCCGGCGGAGCGCAAGGTCGAGCTGCTCGACGCGCTGCTGGCCGGCAAGGTGACCGAGCCGACGCTGCGGCTGGTCACGCAGGCCGCGGTGCAGGCCAGGGGACGTAGCCTGGATGCAAGCCTGGAAGAGTTCGCCCGCCTGGCCGCCGAGCGCCGGGAGCGGCTCGTGGCCGAGGTGCACGCGGCGATCGCGCTCACCGCGGCGCAGCGCCGCCGGCTCGCGGGGGCCCTGGCGGCCTCCTACGGCCGTGACATACACCTGAACATCGTGCTCGACCCCCGGGTCATCGGCGGCATGACCGTGCAGATCTCGGGCGAGCTCATCGACGGCAGCATGGCAAGCCGGCTGGCCGGGCTCCGGCGCAGGCTGGCCTCCTGAGATCCCGACCAGACCTAGACCCAGACGCAGCACAGAAAGAACGCGAGGACCATGGCGGAGCTGACAATCCGGCCGGAGGAGATCCGGGACGCGCTGGCGCGTTTCGTCGAGGCGTACGAGCCGGAAGCCACAGCCATCCAGGAGATCGGCATCGTGGCCGAGGCGGGCGACGGGATCGCGCACGTCGAGGGGCTGCCCTCGGCCATGGCCAGCGAGCTGCTCGAGTTCGAGGACGGCACCCGCGGCATCGCGCTGAACCTGGACGTGCGCGACATCGGCGTGGTCATCCTCGGCGAATACAGCAAGATCGACCAGGGCCAGCGGGTCAAGCGCACCGGCGAGGTCCTGTCCGTTCCCGTGGGCGACGGCTTCCTCGGCCGGGTGGTGGACCCGCTCGGCAAGCCGCTGGACGGCAAGGGCCCGATCGAGGGCACCGAGTTGCGCGCGCTCGAGCTGCAGGCGCCCTCGGTGGTGCAGCGCCAGAAAGTGAACGAGCCGCTGCAGACCGGGATCAAGGCGATCGACGCGATCACCCCGATCGGGCGCGGCCAGCGCGAGCTGATCATCGGTGACCGGCAGACCGGCAAGACCGCCATCGCCGTTGACACGATCATCAACCAGAAGGGCAACTGGGACTCCGGCGACCCGAAGCGCCAGGTCAAGTGCGTCTACGTGGCCGTGGGCCAGAAGGGCTCGACGATCGCGCAGGTCCGTCAGTCGCTCGAGGACGCGGGCGCGCTGCAGTACACCGCGATCGTGGCGGCGCCCGCGTCCGACCCGGCCGGGTACAAGTACCTGGCCCCGTTCACCGGGTCGGCCATCGGCCAGCACTGGATGTACCAGGGCCAGCACGTGCTGATCATCTTCGACGACCTGAGCAAGCAGGCCGAGGCCTACCGGGCCATCTCGCTGCTGCTGCGCCTGCCGCCGGGCCGCGAGGCCTACCCGGGTGACGTGTTCTACCTGCACTCCCGGCTGCTCGAGCGGTGCGCGAAGCTGTCCGACGCGATCGGCGGCGGGTCGCTCACCGGGCTGCCGATCGTCGAGACCAAGGCCAACGACATCTCCGCGTACATCCCGACCAACGTGATCTCGATCACCGACGGGCAGATCTTCCTGGAGACCGACCTGTTCAACTCCGGCGTCCGCCCGGCCATCAACGTCGGCCAGTCGGTGTCCCGCGTCGGCGGCGACGCCCAGATCAAGGCCATGAAGAAGGTCGCCGGAGGCCTGAAGCTCGCCCTGTCGCAGTACCGCGACCTGGAGGCGTTCGCGTCGTTCGCCTCGGACCTGGACGCGGTCTCGCGGGCCCAGCTCGACCGGGGCGCCCGCCTGGTCGAGCTGCTCAAGCAGCCGCAGTTCAGCCCGATGCCGGTGGAGCGGCAGGTGATCTCGGTCTGGGCCGGCACCTCCGGGTACCTCGACGACGTGCCGGTCGAGGACATCGGCCGGTTCGAGGCCGAGTTCCTCGACTACCTGGACCGGTCGCACGCGGGCATCTACGACGCGATCAGGGAGACCGGCGAGGTGTCCGACGACACCACCACCGCGCTCAAGGACGCGATCGACGAGTTCCGGCGCAGCTTCGAGACCAGCAGCGGCGAGATGCTGGTCACGGAGGAGCCCGCCGAGCCTGCCGACGAGTCCGAGGTCGGCCAGGAGCAGCTCAAGAAGCGCGTGACCCCCCCCGAGCCGGACGAGAAGAAGTAGGGCGCAGCCATGGGAGCGCAGCTTCGCCTGGTCCGGCGGCGGATCAGGACGGTCAAGTCCACCGCCAAGATCACCCGAGCCCAGGAGCTGATCGCGTCTTCGCGGATCATCAAGGCGCAGCAGCGGGTGCACGCGGCGGAGCCGTACGCCCGCGAGATCTCGCGGGCGGTCGAGGCCGTGGTCAGCCGGTCGGCGAACATCCGTCATCCGCTCACCACGGAGCGGGAGAGCCGGACCCGGGCGGCCGTGCTGATCCTCACCAGCGACCGCGGATTCGCCGGCGGGTACAACGCCAGCGTCCTGCGCGAGTCGCAGGCCCTGCGGGCGCTGCTGGAAGGGCGCGGCATCGAGCCGGTGCTGTTTGTGGCCGGGCGCAAGGGCATCATCTGGCACCGGTTCCGCCAGCTCGAGATGGCCGGGCAGTGGAGCGGCTTCTCGGATACCCCGGCGCACGCGAACGCCAGCGAGATCACGGCCGCGCTGCTGGCCGCCTACAAGCGGCCGGCCAGCGAGGGCGGGGTCGACGAGATCCACCTCGTGCACACCGAGTTCGTGTCCATGCTCACGCAGCGCCCGGTCATCCGGCGGATCCTGCCGCTGGAGATCGTGGAGACGACGGAGGAGTCCCCCACCGGGCCGGTGCCCCAGTACGACTTCGAGCCGTCCCCGGAAGCCGTGCTCGACGCGCTGCTGCCGTGGTACGTGGAGAGCAGGATCTTCCACTCGCTGCTCGACGCGGCCGCCGCGGAGATCGCCGCCCGGCGCCGGGCCATGAAGGCCGCCACGGACAACGCCAACGAGCTGCTCGATCAGCTCAACCTCGAAGCCAACAAGGCCCGGCAGGCCGAGATCACCCAGGAAATCAGCGAGATCGTCGGCGGCGCCAACGCGCTGGCCGAGTCGACCTCAGGGAGTTGAGCGACACCATGACCGCAACCGCAGAGAACACCGCCAGCGAGGGCGCGGCGGCCGCCCCCGGCACCGGCCGAGTCACGCAGGTCATCGGTCCCGTCGTCGACGTGGAGTTCCCGGCCGAGCAGATTCCCGGCATCTACAACGCCCTGCACGTGGACGTGACCCTGGGCGGCCAGGAGAAGACGCTGACCCTGGAGGTCGCCCAGGACATCGGCGACAACGTGGTCCGGGCGATCGCCATGCAGCCGACCGACGGCCTGGTGCGCGACGCCCCGGTCACCGACACCGGCGGGCCCATATCGGTGCCGGTGGGCGACGTCACCAAGGGCCACGTGTTCAACGTCCTCGGCGAGACCCTGGACGTGCCGACGTCGTCGCTGAAGATCACCGAGCGGTGGAGCATCCACCGGGACCCGCCGGCCTTCGACCAGCTCGAGCCCAGGACCGAGATCCTGGAGACCGGGATCAAGGTTCTCGACCTGCTCACCCCGTACGTCCGGGGCGGCAAGATCGGCCTGTTCGGCGGGGCCGGGGTCGGCAAGACCGTGCTGATCCAGGAGATGATCACCCGGGTAGCCAAGAACTTCGGCGGCGTCTCGGTCTTCGCGGGCGTCGGCGAGCGGACCCGCGAGGGCAACGACCTGTTCATCGAGATGACCGAGTCCGGCGTGATCAAGGACACCGCGCTGGTCTTCGGCCAGATGGACGAGCCGCCGGGCACGCGGCTGCGGGTCGGCCTGTCCGCCCTGACCATGGCGGAGTACTTCCGCGACGTGCAGGGCCAGGACGTGCTGCTGTTCATCGACAACATCTTCCGGTTCACCCAGGCCGGCTCCGAGGTGTCCACGCTGCTCGGCCGGATGCCGTCCGCGGTGGGCTACCAGCCGACGCTGGCCGACGAGATGGGCGAACTGCAGGAGCGGATCACCTCGACCCGCGGCCACTCGATCACCTCGATGCAGGCGATCTACGTGCCCGCCGACGACTACACCGACCCGGCGCCGGCCACGACGTTCGCGCACCTGGACGCCACGACCGCGCTGTCCCGGGAAATCACCCAGAAGGGCATCTTCCCGGCGGTGGACCCGCTGGCCTCGACCTCGCGGATCCTGAGCGCGGCCTACGTCGGCCAGGAGCACTACGACGTCGCGCGCGAGGTGCAGCGGATCCTGCAGCGCTACACCGAGCTTCAGGACATCATCGCGATCCTCGGCATCGACGAGCTGTCCGAGGAGGACCGGGTCACCGTGCAGCGCGCGCGGCGGATCGAGCGGTTCCTGTCCCATCCCATGTTCGTCGCCGAGCAGTTCACCGGCCAGCCGGGGATCTTCGTCCCGCTGGACGAGACCATCGCGTCGTTCAAGGCGATCACCGAGGGCAAGTACGACCACTTCCCCGAGCAGGCGTTCTTCATGGTCGGCGGGATCGAGGACGTCGAGAAGAAGGCCAAGGACCTGGAGCGGTCGTGACGAAGTCGCGCAAAACTGGCACCGTGACGAAGTCTGGCGCGCAAAACTGGCACCGTGACGAAGTCGCGCGAGGGGGCACAGTGACCCTGGAGGTGGAGTTCGTCGTCCCGGACGGCGAGATGTGGTCGGGCCCGGCCCGGCTGGTCATCGCCAAGACCCTGGACGGGGACATCGGCGTGCTGACCGGCCACACGCCCGTGCTCGGCATCCTGGCCGAGGCCAGCGTGGTGACGATCAGGTCCGGCGGTGGCACGGAGGGCGCGGAGGGCGCGGACGCCGACGACATCGTCGCGGCCGTGGACGGCGGTTTCTTCGCCGTGGCCGACGACCGGGTATCGATCCTGGCCCGTCAGGCTCAGCTCGGCCGCGACGTGGACGCGGCGGCGGCCCGCGCCGCGCTCGACAAGGCGCTACAGGAGTTGCAGGGCAGGCCCGCCGGGGAAGAGGAGCCGGCGGACGTCCGGTACCTCAGAGCGCTGCTCAGAGCCGCTGGCGAGCCCGCCGTCCGGGCCTGACGAGGGTCAGCGCGGAGAGGGCCGGGGTTGGCAGGGGGGCGGCTCGCACTCGACGCCGGCTGGCTCCTCGTCGTCGTCCTGGTCCTCGCGGTCGCCTGCGCTACCGTCATCGCGGCCCGCAGGACCCTGATCGAGCGCGGCGGGGGCGGCGTCGACTGCGGCCTGCGGGGCGGCCCGCGCCGGCGCTGGCGGCTCGGCCTGGCCGCGTACCGGCCCGAGGAGCTGCGCTGGTACCCCGTGTTCGGGCTCCGGCTGCGGCCACGCGAGGTGTTCGCGCGGCGGGCGCTGAGCGTCGTGTCCCGGCGGCCCGCCGACCCGGTGGAGATGACGAGCCTCGGGCCGGGCACGGTGATCGTGGAGTGCGACACCGGCGCCGCGGGCGGCCGGATCGAGCTGGCGCTCGGCGAGGACGCGCTGACCGGGTTCCTGGCCTGGCTGGAAGCCGCGCCGCCGGGCCCCGCGCCTGATTTCCGGTAAGATCACCCGTTTCCGGGAGGTCGCGGCGGGCTCCGGGGTGCCCCGCGACTATCCGTTCTGGCTCGTGGGATGTGCTCCGCCCGGTGTCCAGAGCAGGTCGCCGTCGGGCTCGTTGGCCCGCCGGGCGAGGATGAACAGCAGGTCGGAGAGACGGTTCAGGTACCTGGCCGGCAGCGGATTCGTGGTTTCCCCGTGTGCCTCGATCGCGGCCCAGGCGCTGCGTTCCGCGCGCCGGACGGTCGCCCGGGCCGTATGCAGCAGCGCGGCACCCGGGCTGCCGCCCGGCAGCACGAAGCTACGCAGCACCGGCAGGCCCTCGTTGTACTGGTCGCACGCCTGCTCGAGCCGGGTCACGTAGTCCTCGCCGATCCGCAGCGGCGGGTACGGGGGGTGCTCGGCGACCGGGTTGCACAGGTCGGCGCCCACGTCGAAAAGCTCGTTCTGCAGCCTGAGCAGCAGGCTGGTGATGTCGCCGGGCAGCCCGCCCATGGTCACGGCGACGCCGATCGCGCAGGACGCCTCGTCGACATCCGCGTAGGCCGCGAGCCTCGGATCGGTCTTGGCCGTGCGGCTCCCGTCCCCGAGCGCCGTGGTGCCGTCGTCCCCGACGCGGGTGTAGATGCGGGAGAGCACGACAGGGGTCTCCCGGCGGTCATGTGCCATGGACTCCACGGTATCGGGGGCCCTTGCCTGCCCGGGTTCCGGACGAAGAACGCGCCCCCGATATCCGAAATCACGCGCCGAAACGGCTGTGACGCACGGGATTCAGCGGTCACCGGGAGATGGGAGCAGGAAAGATCTCGATTCAGGGTTTAGCCTCCTGACCTGGGGTATTCACATAGACACCACGATGTGGCATCGTAGGAGTACGAAGGGTGATCGCCGGAAGGAACCGGCCGTCGTCGCTGAAGATGCGGTTTCGGTCACCTACTCCGATGACCCTGACCAGGCCGAAACAGGGGGACGAGGCCTGGGGGGCGGGCCTGTCGCATGGCCCGCAGGCCAGCTCGCGCCCGGCGGATCTCGGGGGCCCGCCGGAGCCGGAGCGGCCGTCACTGTGGGGGGAGCGCGCCCCCGGCCCGATCGGCCGGGGGCGCGCTTGTATTGCGCAATCCGTTGGCAGTCACCGGCCTCGGCTACGGTATCCGTCGTCAGCGGCCACCGAATCCGTCGGCACAGTGCGCGACGATCCGATGATGGGCCAGCGTATGGTATCTATGCCTATGTCCGAACTGCGGGCCGGAGGTGGGCCGTGTATGACTATGTCATCGTGGGCGCCGGCAGCGCTGGCTGCGTCCTCGCCGCGCGGCTGACCGAGAATCCGGCGACCCGCGTGCTGCTGCTCGAGGCCGGGCCGCCCGATGACGCCGACGAGATACGCGTTCCCGCGGCCCTGACCCGGCTCTTCCAGAGCACGTACGACTGGAACTACCAGACCGTGCCGCAGGAGCGCGCGGCCGGCCGTTCCATCTACTGGCCGCGGGGCCGGACCCTCGGCGGGTCGTCGTCGATCAACGCGATGATCTACATCCGCGGCAGCCGCTACGACTACGACACCTGGCGCGACGAATACGGGTGCGAGGGATGGGGCTACACCGACCTGCTGCCCTACTTCCTGCGGGCAGAGGGCAACTCCCGCGGCGCCTCCGCCTTCCACGGGGCCTCCGGCCCGCTCAGCGTGCAGGACCTGCGGCACAAGTCGGCACTGGCCGCCGCGTTCGTCGACGCGGCCCGGCAGTCCGGCTTGGAGGCCAACGACGACTTCAACGGCCCGCGGCAGGATGGCGCCGGCTTCTACCAGGTGACGCAGCGGGGCGGGCGGCGCTGGTCGGCGGCTGACGCGTACCTGCACCCAAGTTCCGGGCGGCCCAACCTCACGGTGCAGACCGACGCCCTGGTGACCGGCATAGCGCTGGACGGCGGCCGCGCGTCGGGCGTGCACTACCTGCGGCGGGGCGCGGCCGAGACGGCCCGCGCCGAGAGCGAGGTCATCCTGGCCGCCGGCGCCGTCGGCAGCCCGCAACTGCTCATGCTGTCCGGGATCGGCCCGGCCGACGAGTTGCGCGCCCATGACATCGCCGTGCTGGCGGACAGCCCCGGGGTCGGCGCGAACCTGTCCGATCACCCCGTCGTGGCGGCCATGTGGCACACGCCCAAGTCGCGTGAGGTGTGGGAGCAAGCGGGCCCGAAGCACCTGGCCTGGTGGCAGCTCAGGCACTCGGGGCCGCTGACCACGAACCTGGCCGAGTCCGGCGGGTTCAGCCGATCCGACCCGGAGCTTCCGGCCCCCGACCTGCAGTGGCACGCGGTGCCCGCGCCGTTCCAGAACGGCGGGCTCACCGACCCTGCGATCCGGGCCCTGTCGCTGCTGGTGACCCTGGTCGCCGTGGGCAGCCGCGGCCGGGTCCGGCTGCGCAGCCCGGACCCGCGGCACAAGCCGCTGATCGACCCCGCCTACCTGTCCGACGGGTCCGACCTGGACCCCCTGGTCGCCGGGCTCGGCATGGCGCGGGAGTTCGCGGCCGCGCGGGCGATGTCCAAGGTCTGCGCGTCCGAACTCGCGCCGGGCGGCGACGTCCGGACGGACGCCGAGATCAGGGACTTCGTCCGGCGCAACCTCACGACCATCTGTCATCCCGTGGGCACCTGCGCGATGGGCGGTGACTCCAAGGTCGCGGCGAGCCGGCTGGCCAGCGTGGTCGACCCGGAACTTCGGGTCAGGGGGATCGAGGGGCTGCGGGTGGTCGACGCCTCGGTCATGCCTGCGGTGCCCCGGGGCAACACCAACGCGCCGACGATCGCGATCGCCGAGCGCGCCGCGGACCTGATCTGCGGCCGGGCCCCGCTCGCCGCCGTGGAGCCCGCCGACGTGGAACTGGCCGGCAGGTAACCCGCCCGGCCGTCGTGGATGTGAGTCCGCTGCACACCCGTGTGCAGCAACTCCGCATTCATCGCCCGTCTTGTGCTAGCGCGGGCAGGCGCACGGGGGTGCCGGTCAGCCGGCTGCGCTCGGCCGCGAACGCCATCAGGTGGCTGTCCAGCGATTCCCGGGGCCCGGTGCGGATGAGCGAGCGGTCGCCGGAGGCGACCGCGTCCACGAACGCGCCGATCACGCCGAAGTCCCCGCCGCCGTGACCGCCCCCGCCGCTATCTCCCGGGCCGGCCCCGGTCCCGGCACCGCCCCCGGCCCCGGCCACGTCGACCGCCTCGGCGAGCCCGGTGACGAAATCGGTCACCGTGACCTGCGTGCCGTCGCCCTCGAGGAACCCGCGGCTGCCCATGATCCGCGTGCGGCGCCGGCCGAACGGCGTGAACGCGCTCATCGTGAGCGTGGCCGTGACCCCGCCGTCGAACTCGATGGTCACGACCTGGTGGTCGGCCACGTCGTTGTCGCAGGCGTAGACGCAGCGGCCGTACGGGCCGCTGCGCAGCGCCTGCCGCACCCCGCGCTCGGTCAGGTCGGCGGTGACGACGGCCAGCGGCCAGCGCCGGCGCTTCTCGTCGCCCAGGAAGCCAAGGTAGAGCCGGGTGGCCGAGTACGGGCAGGTCGGCTCCACCGCGCAGTCCAGGCAGCGGTCGGCCGCGCCGTCCGGCCGGTTCGCCGCGGTGAAATGGCGCAGCGCGGCGTGGCTGGAGACGGTGACCGCCGGCCTGCCGACGATGGCGCGCAGCCAGTCGAGGTCGTGACAGCACTTGGTCAGCACGCTCGGCCCGGACTCGTCCGCCCGCCGCCAGTTGCCGCGCACGTACGCGTGGGCGAAATGCCACCAGCCGACCGGCTCCAGGTGCTCCACGCCGGCGATCTGGCCCAGCCGGCCGGCGGCCAGGACCCGCTGCACCGCCGCCGTGTAGGCCGTGTACCGCATCACGTGGCAGACCGCCAGGATCACCCCGGCCCGCTCCGCCGCCTCGACCACCTGCAGGCACTCCGCCCACGTCGGCGCCATCGGCTTCTCCAGCAGCACGTGGTAGCCGAGTTCCGCGAAACGGACCGCCGGGCCGACGTGCTCGCGGTCAGGGGTCGTCACGACCACCGCGTCGGCCAGCCGGCCGCGGCCCGCCAGTTCCCGCCAGTCGCCGAACCGCCGGTCGGCCGGCACGCCGAGCGGGCCGGCCAGCGCGTCGCGGCGGTCGGCGCGCGGATCGGCGACCGCCACCACCCGCGCCCGGTCCGGGAACTGCTCGGCGAACCCGGCGAAGACGCTGCCGCGGGCGCCGGCGCCCAGCACCGCGATCGTGGCCGGCCGGGCAGACACTGTCATCGCGTTCGGCTCCCGTCCGAGCGGCTCCCGGGGCGGGCCCGGCTGCGCCAGCGGGCGGCCTTCCGGTCGGCGAGGATCTGGTGCACGACGTTGCGGCCGGGTATGCCGGTGACGCCGCCGCCGCCGTGGGTCGCCGACCCGGCCTGGTACAGGCCGCGGACCGGCGTGCGCAGGTCGGCGTAACCGGCCGCGGGCCGGGCGTGGAACATCTGGCCCAGGCTCAGCTCGCCGTGGAAGATGTTGCCGCCGACCAGGCCGTACTCCTGCTGCATCAGGTGCGGCCCGATCACCTGCCGGTGCAGGATCGAGTCGGTGAGGCCGGGCGCCACCGCCTCCACCCGGGCGATCACCCGGTCGGCGTAGCCGGCCAGCGCGTCGGCGTCGGGGGCGTCGGCGTACTGATGCGGCACCCACTGGGTGAACAGCGACATCACGTGGTGTCCCGGCGGGGCCAGCGAGTCGTCGAAGACGCTCGGGATACAGATGTCGGCGAACGGGACCGACGACGGGCGGCCCGAGACGGCGTCCTGGAACGCGTTCTCGACGTCGTCGAGGCTTTCGGCCAGCACGATCGTCCCGCCGTGCACCTGCGGGTCGACCCGGGGATGGCTGGCGAACACCGGCAGCCTGGCGAGCGCCAGGTTGATCTTCACCGTGCCGCTGCGGGTCTGCCAGCCGCGGATGTCGTCGACGAAGCCGGCCGGCAGTTCGGCCGGGTCGAGCAGCCGCAGGAACGAGATCTGCGGGTGGGCCGTCGTGACCACGGTCGCCGCGTCGATCTCCTCGCCGCTGGCCAGCGTCACCCCGGTCACCCGGCCCGCGCGGGTGCGGATCCTGGCCACCTCGGCGCCGGCGCGAAGCTCGGCGCCCAGCGAGCGGGCCGCGCCGGCCAGCGCCTGGGTGACCCCGCCCATGCCGCCGCGCGGGAAGCCCCACGCGCCCGCCTGGCCGCCGGTGTCGCCGACGTGGTGATGGAGCATCACGTAGGCCGTGCCGCTCGACCTCGGCCCGGCCCAGGTCCCGATCACGCCCGAGACCGACAGCAGCCCGCGCATGGCGTCGCTTTCGAAGTAGCGGTCGACGAGATCGGCGATGCTGCCGGTGAGCAGGCGGGTGACGTCGACGGCCCCCCGCTCGTCGAGCTTGCGCAGATGCCCGAGCAGCAGACCCTGCCGCCACAGGTCGGCGGGCCGCCGTGAGCCAAGCCGCGGCGGGATCTGCTCGAGCAGTGGCCCGAGGATCGCGCCGATGCGGGCCAGGTGCGCCTGATACCGGCCGTACGCCGCGGCGTCCCGCTCGGAGAACTTCCCGATCTGGGCCCGGCGCGCCGCCGGATCGTCGGGCAGGCTGAGGTACCGCCCGTCCGCGCGCGGCGCGAAGTAGGGACCCTGCGGGAACACGTGATAGCCGTGGCGGGCCAGCCGCAGGTCGCGGACCAGCCCCGGCGGCAGCAGCGAGACCACGTACGACAGCGAGGTCACCGTGTAGCCGGGCCCGAACGGGTGCTCGCTCACCGCGGCGCCGCCGAGCACGCCGCGGCGCTCGCAGACCAGCGTGTCCAGACCGCTGCGGGCGAGGTAGCCCGCGGCCACCAGCCCGTTATGCCCCCCGCCGACCACCACCACGTCCCGCCTGCCCGCCATGCCCCTCCCCTCGAACCGGAAGTATCGCACGTATCAGACACCAACGGGGGCCCTAGCGGGCGCGCCGATCCCGGGGCCGCCACCGGAGCGCTACTTGTGGCGGCGGCCGTGCAGCATGGTGGCCAGGGTGAGGACCTTCTTCATGTCCTGGTCGGTACGGGTAAAAGAGGTCAGGTTGACCGGCGGGTTCATCCGCTGCCTGGTGATCGCCTTCGGGCGGGAGAACTCGCGCAGCCCGTCGGCGCCGTGGATCCGGCCGAACCCGGAGTCGCCGGACCCGCCGAACGGCAGCGAGGGCACGCTGGCGAACGAGATCACCGAGTTGACCGCCGTCATCCCGCTGCGCAGCGCCCGGGCCGCGGCCATCGCCGCCTTCTTGTTCCCGGCGAAGACCGACGCGCCGAGCCCGTAGCGGCTGGCGTTGGCCAGCCTGACGCCCTCGTCGAGATCGGCCACCCGGGCGACCGTGACCGTGGGGCCGAAGGTCTCCTCGGTGACCGCCCGGCTCTCCTCGGGAACGTCGGTGAGGAGCACCGGGCCCACGAACGGCTTGCGAATGCTGGCCAGGCCGCCCACGACCGACCGGCCCCCTCGGGCCAGCGCGTCGGCGACGTGCCGCTCGATGACGTCGACCTGCCCCGGCAGGGTCATCGGCCCGTAGTCGGCCTCGCGGTCCTCGCCGGGACGGACCCCCGACATCCGTTCGGTCAGCTTTTCGAGGAACGAATGGTAGACGTCCTCCGCCACGTAGACGCGTTCGATGCCGACGCAGGTCTGCCCGGCGTTGGACACCGCGCCCCAGGCCGCCGCGTCGGCCGCGGCGTC
Organism: uncultured Actinomycetota bacterium; assembly: GCA_963842355.1. Lineage (GTDB taxonomy): Bacteria > Actinomycetota > Actinomycetes > Streptosporangiales > Streptosporangiaceae > JASHPR01. The sequence continues at coordinate 1,258,654 of CAWJGC010000004.1, forward strand.
GAGGTCGGCGTCGGCCGCGACGATGAACGCGTCCTTGCCCCCGCACTCGGCGACCATCGGGGTGAGGTTCTGGGCGCAGGCGGCCATGACCTTCTTCGCCGTGGCGGCCGAGCCGGTAAACGCGATCTTGTTGACCGCGCTGCGGGCGAGGCGGTCGCCGGTCTCGCCCGCGCCGGTGATCAGTTGCAGCACCGGCTGCTCCGGCACCACCTCGGCGAACGAGCTGACCAGCCAGCCGCCGACCGCGGGGGTGAGCTCGCTCGGCTTGAACACCACCGCGTTGCCGGCCGCGAGCGCGTACACGATCGAGCCCATCGGCGTGAACACCGGGTAGTTCCACGGCCCGATGACGCCGACCACGCCGAGCGGCTGGTACTCGAGGGTGGCGGCCTGGTTGATGGCCACCAGGCCGCTGCGGACCCGGCGCGGGCGCAGGACCTTGCGGGCGTGGCGGGCCGCCCAGTCGATGTGCACCACCGCGAGCAGGATCTCGAGCTGGGCGTCGGCCAGCGGCTTGCCGGTCTCGTTGTGCACGAGCTCGGCCAGGCGGCCGATGTACCGCATGATGTGCGACTTCCAGGCGAGCAGCCGGGTACGCCGGTCCTTGGCCGGCAGGCCCGCCCACCAGGAGGCGGCCTGGTGCGCGCGCTCGACGGTCTCGGCCACCTCGTCTTCGCCGAAGACCGGAAAGGTGGCGATGACCTCGGACGTCGCGGGATTCAGCGTGTCGAAGGTCGGCGCGGGCCGGGCCTGGCCCTGCGTCCGCAGCGTCGTCACCATCGCCGTGCACCACCGTTCTGGGCCGGGTATGTTCCTGCCGGGCGGAAGATAGGTATTGAGTTAGCGACACCTGCTCTCCTGAAACTACCGGAGTGCCGCATTGACCGAGCATGCCGACACGGAGCAGCCAGGCGCACCGCCCGGCCAGCCCGGCGCGGACCTGCGCTGGCTGCGTGAGGCGATCGGGCTGTCCCGGCGCTGCCCGCCGTCGGCGTCGGCGTTCTCCGTCGGGGCCGTGCTGGTCAGCGCCGCGGGCCGGGTCATCGCGACGGGCTACTCCCGGGAGCGCGACCCGAAGGACCACGCCGAGGAGGTCGCGCTGGCCCGGGCCGCGGGTGATCCGCTGCTGGCCGGAGCGACGCTGTACAGCTCGCTGGAGCCGTGCCTGGCGCGCGCGTCGCGGCCCCGCTCCTGCGCCGAGCTCATCATCGACGCCGGGATCGGCCGGGTGGTCATCGCCTGGCTGGAGCCGCCCCTGTTCGTCGCGGGCGGCGGCGGCGCCGCGCTGCGGCAGGCCGGGGTCACCGTGGCCGAGATTCCCTGGCTCGCCGAGCTGGCGCGCTCGGTGAACGCCCACCTGTTCCCCGGCTGAGCCCCCGTCCGCACCGTTCCGGCTCCAGGGCGCTGCGCAGGGCGGCCTTGCCCCGGGCCGTGTGGCTCTTGACCGCGCCCAGGCTGATCTGCATGGCGGAGGCTACCTGTTCCTCCGAGAGATCCAGGTAGAACCTGAGCACGAGCGCCTCCCGCTGCCGGGGCGGGAGCGAGCGCAGGGCCGCGACCACCGCGTGGCGCTCAAGCTGCGTGATCGCGCCCTGCTCGGCGCTGGGCACGTCGGGCTCGTGCTTGGGCGCGTGCCGGTCGGCCACGATCCGGCGCCGCAGGACCGACCGGGACCGGTTCACCACCGACCGGCGCAGGTAGTTGACGGCCTTGTCGTTGTCCCGCAGGCGGCGCCAGGCGCCGTGGATGGCGATGAAGCAGTCCTGCACCACTTCCTCGGCGGTGCCGACGTCTCCGACCAGGACGACCGACATCCGGACGAGCGAGGAGTACTCGGTGCTGTACATCGCGGTGATCGCCAGATCGACGTCCGACGGAGCCGGAACGTCGTGGCTCGGGCAGGCAGCTACGCGCGGTGCGCGGATGGCGATTGCAGACATCGGCCTGACCTAGGGGGATCTCAGCCCGCCGCGCTGGCCAGGCAGGCCGGCGCGCCCGGGGACGGTACGTCTTCAGGCTAGGAAGAGAGCGTAAGGAATGTCAAGATTCTGGCAACATATAGCGAAGCTAGAGCCATAAGTAGGCAATATATGACCCGATTTACGTGGCAAGTACGATTATGCGGAAGGGCTGCGCTCTGGATTCTTCCGGTATGTTCCGGCAGGATGTGGTCATGGCAGGTGAGAACTGGGAGCGGCTCGGCGACTACGTGGTGGCGAGGCGTACCGCACTCGGCATGAGGGACCGCCGCGCGTTCGCCGCCGCGACCGGCGTGACCGACCGCACGCTCGGAAAGCTCGAGAACGGCAAGCGCGTGTCGGCCAGCACGCTCGGCTCGGTCGAGAACCACCTCGGCTGGGCCCCCGGCTCATGCCGCCGGATCCTGACCGGCGGGGAGCCGGTCATCGTGTCGGCCCCGGCCTGCCAGCCCCGGTACCAGGATCCGACGCTGCAGCACATCGCCGAGACGCCCGGGCTGCCCCCCGATGTGGTGCGCGGCCTGATCGCGCTGGCCCGGAACTGGCGCGAGCAGCAGGACGAGCGCGGGGAGTCGCAGCGCCGCGGGGCCTGACCGCGGGCCCCGCCGAACCCGGTCAGGCCCCGGCCGAGAGCGCCGGCAGGCACACTTTGATGCCCAGGACGATGACACAGACCCCCGCGCCTCCCGAGGGGGACGGTGATGGCGACGGCGAGGGGGCCGGAGCGGGCTGGGTCGAGGTCGGCGACGGGGCCGGATCGGGCGCGGGGGCGGGCGCGGGCGCCGGGCCGGCCGGAGACGTCGGGGCCGGGCGCGGCTGCCCGGTGCCGGCGGGCCGCCCGGCCCCGGGTGAGACGCTCGCGACGGCGACCGGACGGGCCTGGCGCCGATGCGGGGCGTTGCCGCCGGACGGCTGAGCCGACGGCCGGGCCGACCGGACGGCGCTGCGCCCGGGCGTCGGCAGGCCGGCCGCGGACGGGCCGTGCGGATGCGGTGCCGCCACGACGAACACCGCGGCGGCCGAGGCTCCCACCACCGTGGCCGTCGCGGCCGCGCCCCAGGCCACGGACCGGGTGCCGACCGTACGTCCGGCCTGCCGAAGCAGCGCCCGGATGGCCAGGAACAGGGCGACTCCGACCGGGGGCAGCCCGGTCCGCCGCCAGCCCGCGCGCCGTGAGGCGCGGACCGCCTCCATCACGGCCGTCCGCTGGCCCCGGGCGTCGAGCCGGTCGGACACGTAGACGACCAGGTTGCCGCGGTGGTCCCGGTAGGCCAGGGCCCTGAGCCCCTCGGGCAGCACGACCCGTTCCAGGCGGATCATGACGCGCTTCTCAGCCGGGACGCCAGGCGACGGATCGCGGACCACCACTCGTGCGGATCACCGCCCTCGCCGCCCACCACGGCGATGAGCTCACGGCCGTCCACGTGCAAGTGCACCGGGGCGCCGTCGCGGCGCGGATCCCGCGCCGCGGCCAGCAGCGACGGCGGCACGGGATCGGCCGGCCCCGGATCGTCGACTTCCACGCCGGCCGCCGCGGCGATCTTCTCGAACAGTTCTACCCGCCGCTCGAGCTCGGCCTGGCCTGCTCTGGCCTCCGCGACCTCGTTCTCGAGCCGCCGGATCCGCTGGCTGCGTCTTGCCTTCCGCACGGTCTTCGCAGACCCCTCTCACGGTCCACACCCGGCGGGCGTCCCGCTATCCGTCAGATGCGGATATGGACCTTCAAATGCTAATCCCGGATCCGGTGGGATTGCACGCAGATCGACGGGGTCGCCTGAGTCGCCGGGCCGCCGGGGTCAGCCGGGCCGCCGGGGTCAGCCAGGCCGCCCGGGTCACCCGGGTCACCCGGGTCGCCTCAGAACAGCCGTAGCGCGCCGTCGTCGGCCCCGCGCATCGCGTCGTAGTCCAGGATGACGCAGCGGATGCCCCGGTCCTCGGCCAGAACGCGGGCCTGCGGCCTGATCTCCTGCGCGGCGAATATGCCCTGCACCGGGGTCAGCAGCGGGTCGCGGTTCAGCAGGTCCAGGTAGCGGGTCAGCTGCTCGACTCCGTCGATCTCGCCGCGCCGCTTGATCTCGATGGCCACGCAGGCGCCCCCGGCGTCCCGGCACATCAGGTCGACCGGCCCGATCGCGGTCGGGTACTCGCGCCGCACCAGCCGCCAGCCCTCGCCCAGCACGTGCACCTGCGCCGCCAGCAGTTCCTGGAGGTGCGACTCGACCCCGTCCTTGCGCAGGCCCGGGTCAACTCCGAGTTCGAACGAGCTGTCGCTGAGGATCTCCTCGATCTCGACGGTCAGCGCCTCGCCCGCCTTGCCCGTCACGACCCACCGGCCCGGTTCCTCCACCAGGCGGCAGGGCGGCGACATCCAGTTCAGCGGCTTGTAGCTGCCGCCATCGGAGTGCACCAGGACCGAGCCGTCCGCCTTGACGATCAGCAGCCGCGGCGCCGGCGGAAGATGGGCGGACAGGCGCCCCGCATAGTCCACGCTGCACCGGGCGATGACAAGCCGCATCGGCCAACTCTAGCGGCGCGCGGCCGGCCGGGGGCGATGCCATAACCTGACGGCCGTGAGCCCCCGTAAGGCACGGCGCTTGCCCGCCGACGTCCCGCGCCGGCCCGCGGGGGGCCGGCCGGGCGGGGGCACGGGCCGGCCGGGCGGCAGGGCCGGCCGGGCGGGGCACGGGGCCGGGCGAGGCCGCGGGCGGGCCGCCAGCGGCCGGGCTCGGGCCGCCGCAGGCCCAGGCCTGGCCGGACGGGGAGTGGGTGGTCCGCCAGGTGCCGGGCGCCGCGGCCACGAAGACGTACCGGTGCCCAGGCTGCGATCAGGAGATCCGGCCCGGCGTGCCGCACGTCGTCGTGTGGCCGGGCCAGGCCCCTGGTCCGGCCGAGCGCAGGCACTGGCACAATTCGTGCTGGCAGCGGCGGCCGCGTCGGCCGGGACCGGGCCGCAGGACCCGCCAGTGAGGAAGCAGAGACACAGCGATGAGCGAGATACGGGCCGGCACGGTCCTGCCCGCCGACAGGAAGCCGCTGACGCTGCGCACCGCCGACGGCCTGAACCTGGTCGGCGAGCTCGCGCTGCCCGCGGGCCAGGCCCCGGCGGCCACGCTGATCGGCCTGCACCCGCTGCCCACGGTCGGCGGGATGATGGACAGCCACGTGCTGCGCAAAGCCTCCTACCGGCTGCCCGCGCTGGCCGATCTCGCCGTGCTCCGGTTCAACACCCGCGGCACCGCGTCCGACCACGGGGCGAGCGAGGGTGAGTTCGGCCACGGTGAGCCTGAGCGTCACGACGTGGCCGCCGCGATCGGATACTGCGTCACCACCGGACTGCCGCTGCGGTGGCTCCTCGGCTGGTCGTTCGGCGCCGACCTGGCCCTGAAATGGGGCAACGTCCCGTCGGTCGAGGGCGCAATCCTGCTCTCGCCCGCGCTGCACCGGGCCGGCGATGCGGACCTGGACGGCTGGGCGGCCTCGGGCCGCCCGCTGCTGGTGCTGGTGCCCGAGCTTGACGACTACCTGCCGCCGGACGAGGCCCGGGCCAGGTTCGCCCGGGTGCCGCAGGCGGAGATCATCGCGGTGGACAAGGCCAAGCACCTGTGGGTGGGGGAGCCTTACGTCCGCATCGTGCTGAACGAGATCGTGCGGCGGGTCAATCCCGGCGCCTGGCCGCTTCCCACCGAATGGAAGGACTGACCGTGAGCCTCTTCGACCTCACCGGCAAGAACGCATTCGTCACCGGCGCGTCCCGCGGGATCGGCCAGACGATCGCGGTGGCCCTGGCCGAGGCCGGCGCCGACGTCGCGCTCGTGGCCCGGAGCACCAGCGGCCTCGCCGATACCGCGGAGGCGATCGACGCCATCGGCCGTAAGGCGTTCGTGATCCCCGCGGACGTCACCGACCAGGAGGCCGTCGCCAGCGCGGCGGCCGCCGCGATCGACCGGCTCGGGCAGGTGGACGTGGTGGTGAACAACGCGGGCGGGTCCAACTTCATGGTCGGCTTCCGCGACCTGCGGCTGTCTGGCTGGGAGAAGCTGATCCGGCTCAACCTCGATTCCGCCGTGTACGTCTGCCACGCTTTCGCCGGGCACCTGCTGGATCGCGGCCAGGGATCGGTGATCAACGTCGCCTCGGTCGCCGGGGTGGCGGCGTCGCCGTTCCTGTCCCCGTACGGGGCGGCCAAGGCGGGCCTGATCTCGCTCACGAAGTCGCTGGCCGTGGAGTGGGCCGCCGACGGCGTCCGGGTCAACGCCCTCTGCCCCGGCTGGACGGCCACCGAGCTCAACCGCAACCTGTGGGAGGATCCCACGGCCTGGCCCGGCCACGATCGCCACGGTGCCGATGCACCGGTGGGCGCGGCGGGAGGAGATGGCCGGGCCTGCGGTCTTCCTGGCCAGCAACGCGTCGTCCTACATGACCGGACAGGTCCTGATCGTCGACGGCGGCCAGACCGCCGGAGCGTAACTCCCGCGCAACGCGGTTCCCGCGCAAACAACGGCGCGCGCCCCGGCCAGCGGGGCGCGCGCCGTTACCAGGCAGAAGAGGCTACTCCGTCCACCATTCCTGCTCGTCGTCGCCCTTGCCGGCCTTGGCGTTGGCCGTCTGCTTGGCCGGGGCAGCCTGCTGGGGGCTGTCCGGCCGGCCGGGGGCGGCGTGCTGCCCGGCCGGGGCCTCCGGCCGGATCGGCGCGACGGTCGTGGGCGGCGGGGGGGCCTTGGGCGCGGGCGCGGCCATGGTGGGCGGGGCGCCGTTGCCGGAAGGTGACGCCGCGGTCACGGCCTTCGTAGGAGGAGCCTGAACGGCAGGCGCGGACTTGGTCGTGAGCGCGTCGGCGATTCCTGGCATCTGGCCACCCAGCAACTGGCTGATCTGGGCCAGGTGCGCCGCGACGCTCTCCTTCTGCTTGTTCAGCTCGTCGACGTGACGCTGCGCGGAGGTGCGGACCCGGTCGGCCTCGGCCTTGGTGTCGGCCAGGAGCTGATCGGCCTGCGACTTGGCCTGAGCCACGATCTGGTCCGCGTTCTTCTTCGCGTTGCTGACGAGCTGGCGCGAGTGCTGGTCGGCATCCCGGCGGGTCTGCTCCGCCTGGGCGCTCGCCTTGCTGGCCCGCTGCTCGGCGGTGGCGGCGCGCTGCTCAGCCTCGGACACCATCTTCTGGGTCGCCGTCTGCGCCGCGGCCAGCCGCTCGGCCTCCTGCCGCTCGGCCTCTTCGCGCCGGGACGCGAGCTGGATGTCGAACTCCGCCTCGGCCTGAGCCCGCTGGGCCTCGCTCTCCTCCAGGATCCGCTGGGCCTGGCTGCGCATCTCGTCGGCCTGGCGCTTGGAGGTGGTCAGGATCTCGTCGCGCTCCCGCTTGGAGGACGCCTTCATCTGGGCGACCTCGCGCTCGGTGGTGGTGCGGAGCTTGGCGATGTCGCGCTCGATGGCGGCTCGCTTCTCGGCGACCTCGTGGTCGGCGGTGGCACGGAGCTTGGCCACCTCGCGCTCGGTGGTGGAGGTCAGCTCGTCGGCCTCGCGCCGGGCCGCGGTCCTGATGCTGTCGGCCTCGCGCTCGGCCGACGACCGCAGGTCATCGGTCTCCCGCTTGGCGTTGGCGCGCAGCTCGGTGGCCTCGTTCTCGGCCGCCGCCCGGAGTTCGGCCGCTTCGACCTTGGCCGTCGCGTTGAACTCGTTGGCGGCGGTCCTGGCCTCCTGCAGGATCTCGGTAGCCTGTTCCTCCGCGAGCCTGAGCAGCTGCTCGATGCGCGAGCCGAGGCCGGAGTAGGTGGGACGCTCCTGCTCCTGGATCTGGCGGTGTGCGTCGGCCAGCTCCCTGTGCAGCGCCTGGACCTGATCCCGGTGCTGGCGCAGTTCGCCGTCGAGCTGCTTGAGGTGCTCGTTGACCTGGTGCGGGTCGTATCCGCGCATGACCCTCGCGAAGTCGCGCTGCGGGGTCTCCTCGAAGAAGTTGCTGAGCTGGGCATCAATGTCGGGTGGCTGCATTTCGCCTAATCCTGGGGTAGACGCGGGGTCGACAGGGGAATACGCACGCCCGGGCGATCGCCTCACGATTCTGCCCGCCGGGCCGGTGCCGGATCCATGCCGCCGCCGCCCGGCCGACACGCAATTCCGCTCGCCCGGTGCCTGGCAGCGTACTCCCCAACTGCGGGGTTGGCGGCCCGTTCGCACGTGCTCTTGGTAAAGATCCTATTTATGACATATACAAACCTTTGCCCCAGCGTAGCGAGGAGTGCGGGATTGGCGGGTGATTCTGAGACAGGTGAGGCTATTGCGGCCGCTGGGATCAGGCGGGCTGGGGCGCCTGGACTAGCTCAGTGAGCACGCCGCCGACGTCCTTGGGGTGCAGGAACGCGATCGAGGCGCCCATCGAGCCGTGCCGCGGCCGGGCGTCGATCAGCCGTACGCCCGTGGCGCCGATCGACGCCAGCGCCGCCTCGATGTCGGTCACCCCGTAGCCGACGTGATGGATTCCCGCACCGTGGCGGGCCAGGAAGCGCCCGACCGGCGTGTCGGGCCCGAGCGGCTCGAGCAGTTGCACGTACGACGCGCCCGCCGGCGCGTCGGCAACCCTCAGCATCGCCTCCTTGACGCCCTGGTCCGAGTTCACCTCCCGGCTGGCGACGATCAGCCCGAAGGTCGACTCGTAGAAGGCGGTGGTGGCGTCCAGGTCACGGCAGGCGATGCCCACGTGATCGATGCGGGTCAGCAGGGGACTCAGCACAGGCGGTCTCCATCCGGTCATTGCTCACGTCGTAGGTATCGTTTCAGGCATGCGAGATGTGGTCATAGCCGGCGGGGCCAGGACGGCGGTCGGGCGCCTGCTCGGCTCACTCAAGGACTTCAGCGCCGCCGACCTGGGCGGGATCGCGATCAGGGCGGCGCTGGAGCGCGCGGGCGTGCCCGGCGAGCGGGTCGACTACGTGATCATGGGGCAGGTACTGCAGGCGGGCGCGGGCCAGATCCCGTCCCGGCAGGCGGCGGTGGCGGGCGGGATCCCGATGACCGTCCCTTCGCTCACGATCAACAAGGTGTGCCTGTCCGGGCTGGACGCGATCGCCCTGGCCGCGCAGCTGATCCGGGCGGGGGAGTTCGACATCGTGGTCGCCGGGGGCATGGAGTCGATGACCCAGGCACCGCACCTGGTGCCGGGGCTGCGCTCGGGCGTCAGGTTCGGCTCGGCCGAGATGGTCGACGCGATGGCCCGTGATGGCCTGACCGATGCGTTCGACCACCTCTCCATGGGCGAGTCCACCGAGCGGCACAACGCCCGGCTGAACATCAGCCGCGAGCAGCAGGACGAGTTCGCGGCCCGGTCGCACCAGCGGGCGGCCAAGGCGATCAAGGACGGCCTGCTGACCGAGGAGATCACGCCGGTGTCGGTGCCGCAGCGGCGCGGCGAGCCGACGAGATTCGACACCGACGAGGGCGTACGGGCCGACACCACCGTGGAGGCGCTGGGCAAGCTCCGCCCCGCGTTCGGCGCCGGCGGCACCATCACCGCGGGCTCGGCCTCGCAGATCTCGGACGCCGCGTGCGCGGTCGTGGTGATGTCGGCGGAAGCGGCCGCGGCCGCCGGGGCGCCGGCACTCGCCGAGATCGGGGCGCACGGCGTGGTCGCGGGCCCGGACAACTCACTGCACTCCCAGCCGGCCCACGCGATCTCCCGCGCCCTGGACCGGGCCGGGCTGACCGTGGCCGACCTGGACCTGATCGAGATCAACGAGGCGTTCGCCGCCGTGGTCATCCAGTCCATGCGCGACCTGGGCGTCGGTCCGGACCAGGTCAACGTGAACGGCGGCGCGATCGCCATCGGCCATCCGATCGGCATGTCCGGGGCCAGGATCGCCCTGCACCTGGTGCACGAGCTGCGACGCCGGGGCGGCGGCCTGGGCGCGGCCGCGCTCTGCGGCGGCGGCGGCCAGGGCGACGCGCTGCTGCTGCGGGTGCCCGCCCCCCGTGGTTAGGCGGCCCGTGGTGAGGCGGCCCGTGGTGAGGCGGCCCGTGGTGAGGCGGCCCGTGGTGAGGCGGCCCGTGGTCAGGCGGCCCGTGGTCAGGCGGCCCGTGGTCAGGCGGCCCGTGGTGAGGCGGCCCGTGGTGAGGCGGTACCGGTGACCGCCACCGGCCGCGGTCACCGCGGCGAGCCCGCTGCCCTCGTCGCGGCCGCGCGCGGCGGCGACCCGCGCGCACTGGCCCGGCTCGTGTCGCTGGTCGAGAACGCCTCGCCGCAGCTGCGGGAGGTCATGAAGCTGGTCGCGCCGCTCACCGGGCGGGCCCGGATCATCGGCCTGACCGGCGCGCCCGGGGTCGGAAAGTCGACGATCACGGACGCGCTGATCCGCGCCTACCGGGACCAGGAGCTGCGGGTGGGCGTCCTCGCCGTGGACCCCACCTCGCCGTTCAGCGGCGGGGCCTTGCTCGGGGACCGGGTGCGGATGCAGGACCACGCGACCGACCGCGAGGTGTTCATCCGCTCCATGGCCAGCCGCGGGCATCTCGGCGGCCTGTCCTGGACCGCACCGCAGGCGCTGCGGATCCTGGACGCCGCCGGGTTCGACGTGATCATGATCGAGACCGTGGGCGTGGGCCAGGCCGAGGTCGAGATCGCCTCCCTGGCCGACTCGACGCTGGTGATCGTCGCCCCGGGAATGGGCGATTCCATCCAGGCGGCCAAGGCCGGGATCCTGGAGATCGCCGACATCTTCGTGGTGAACAAGAGCGACCGCCCGGGCGCCCAGGAGACCGTCAGGGACCTGCGCACGATGGTGGCCATGGCCCGCTACGGCCCGGATGACTGGAAGCCGCCGATCGTGTCCGCGACCGCCGCGACGGGCCAGGGGATCGACGACCTCGTGGCCCGCCTGGAGGCGCACGGCACGTGGCTCGGCGAGTCGGGGGAGCGGGACCGCAGGCGCCTGGCCCGGGCCAGGGAGGAGATCTCGGCGATCGCCGTGGCCGCGCTGCGGGAGCGCTTCGGCGCGCTGCCCGGCGAGTCCCAGCTAGAGGAACTGGCCGCGCAGGTCGCCTCCGGCGACCTGGACCCGTACACCGCCGCCGACAAACTCACCGGCGCCTGATCCCCGCGGAACGCGAGCCCCGCATCCGGCCCGGGTATACGGGGTGCTTCCGGGCGGGAGTCCCGAAGGAAAGTTGGTCACGAGTGGTCGTGATAACAGCCGCTGAAGACCAACTTTCGACACCCGACCGAGGGTCAGCGTGTGGTCCGGGCGGGATCGGGATCGGCCGCGGCGGCGGGAGGAGCGGGGTCGGTCGCAGAGCGTGCGTCCGGGCGGGGATCCGCCGGCCCGTCGGCCGGGGCGGCCGCGGGCCCGCCGGGCCGGTCGGCGTCGGCCCCGTCCTCCCGGCCGGGTGCGGTCGTGGCGGGCTGGCTGGTGGTCGTGGCGGGCTGGCTGGTGGCGGTCGCGCCGGCGGGGGCTTGGCTGCGGCTGGCCAGGCCTGCGGTCTGGTCGGCGGCCGCGGCGGCGTCGATGGCCGCCTGCATGATGGACTCGCTGCGCAGCCGGGCCTCGTAGGCGCGCTTGCCGCCGCGGACGCCGAACAGGCGCTTGGTGATCACCAGGTACAGCACCAGGACCAGGTTGATGACGAAGAACAGCACCCGGGTGACGGTGACCTTCAAGGTCAGGTCGTAGATCTCGTAGGGCAGGAAGACCGACGTGGCCACCATCGCGAAGTACTCGCCCCAGCGCCGGGCCAGCCACAGCCCGGTGCCCTCGATCAGTTCGATCACCGCGTAAAGCGCCAGCCCTCCGGCCAGCAGCTTGATCGTGGTCGGGCGGAGCGTCAGCGCGTGGTGGATCAGGCCGACCAGGCCCGATTTGTCGACGTCGTAGCCGAACTCGCGGAACAGCGTGCGCACGGCCGGGAGATCGCGGTTGAAGGCCTGCTCGATCGACACCTGGGCGTACAGGAACCGCCACACGGCGAACGCCACGGCGCCGACGGCCAGGGCCCGCAGGAAACGCTCGATCGCGAAGATCCGGAGAATGAGCGTGCTGCGCACCTCCTGGCCGCGGCGCACGTACGGTGCCTGCGCCGCGGGCCCGGACCGCTGCGGGTCCCCGATCGCGAACGCCCCGCAGCGCAGGCAGCGCCAGGCCTCCCCGGATTCGGTCTGCGCGGTCAGCCGCTCGCGCACGCCAGGCTCCGCGGGGGCGTACGTCACATGGCCCGAACGTCCGCAGGCGAGCAGGCTCCAGTCCATCTCCGCAGCCTACTGCCAGCTCAGGGCCGGACCAGGATCCCGTCGGCCATCGTCAGGACCTCGCCGCAGGCCAGAGCCAGCGTGGCCGGATCACGTCCGGTGACGACGACGGTCGTCTCCCGCCCCAGGTCGCGGAGCGCGTCGGCGAGCGCGGACGCGTCCCGCGGGCACAGGTCGTCGAGCAGGCCGTCGGCCAGCAGCAGGTCAGGCTGGTGCACGGCGGCGGCGGCGAGCCTGGCCCGCCGGCATATCACGTCCGGCACCGCCCGCAGCGGGACGTCGGCCCAGGGGGTCAGCGCGAGCCGGTCCACGATCGCGGCGGCCAGCGGGCCCCGGTCCCGGCGGGGCAGCCGGGCCAGCCTGGCCGCGTGTTCCACCAGCCCGCGCACCCGGAACGCGGGCTGCGGCCTGGCCATCCGGCGCGCCACCCCGACCTGGCCGCGGACCGCGGACCGGCCGCGGGCGGTGGTCATGTCCTCGCCCAGCACGCGCAGCTCGCCGTAGGCGGGCCGGAGCAGCCCGGCCAGCAGATCGATCAGCGCGGTCCCGTCCTCGGAGCTGCCGGGCGGGGAGATCACGATGCCGAAGCCGGTCCGGCCGGAGACCGGGTTCTCGAGGCGGAAGCTCACCGAGCGAAGGGGCCAGCCGCGTCCGTGCCGCACGCCCACCCCCGCGGCGAGCACAGGCGTCGAAGCCACCACGGCGTGACCCGACCGCACACGTTCCCCCGAGACTCGTCGGCCACACGTTCCCCAGCAGGCATACTACGTTGCGCGGCAGGGCAGGTGCACGGGCCGCGGCCGTGTTTCCCGCTCCAACTGCGGGCCCCACCCACCTCCCCATCCCCCTTCACTGCGGCTCGCTGATCGGGTTGCGGCTGCTGTCCGGGTTGCGGCCGGTACCTTGTGCCTGTGCCTAAACCGCTGGACCTGCCGTTCGATCCGATCGCGCGCGCGGCAGAGATCTGGGAGCGCAGGTTCGGGGACTCCCGCGCGATGGCCGCCGTCACGTCCATCATGCGGGCCCAGCAGATCCTGATCGCCGAGCTCGACGCGCTGCTGCGGCCGTACGGGCTGACGTTCGCCCGTTACGAGGCGCTGGTGCTGCTGCGGTTCAGCCGGGAGGGCGCGCTGTCGCTGCGGCTGATCGGCCAGCGGCTGATGGTGCACCCGACCAGCGTGACCAACATCATCAACCGGCTGGAATCTCAGGGCCTGGTGGCGCGCCGGCCCAACCCGGCCGACGGGCGGGGGACGCTGGCCGAGATCACCGCGGCGGGCCGCGAGCTGGTGGAGCGCGCGACCGCGGACCTGATGGCGGCCGACTTCGGCCTGGACGGCTACGACTCCGGCCAGCTCGAGGACATGTTCGGCATGCTGCGCGGGCTGCGGGTGGCCGCGGGGGATTTCCAGGACGGCTGACTCAGGGCAAGCTCACCATCCGCGGCCGCCAGCTCGTGCCGCCGTCGGTGGTGATGAACACCTCGTGCAGGCGGGGGTTGGAGGGTAGCGCGACGCCGTTGGTCAGGCTGGTCATTCCGACGTAGCCGAACCCGGTCTGCCCGGCCGCGGCGCCGCCCGGGCCCGGCTGGGCCAGCCGCCAGGCGCTGCCGCCGTCGGTGGACTGGTAGATGCCCGCATCGGTGGCGAGCACCACCAGGCTGGCCTGGGCCTGGATCGCGAGCGAGGTGGCGGTACCGGCCCGGGGGCCGGCGGCGGCCCTGGACCAGTGCACACCGCCGTCGGTCGACTCCGCGACCGACTTGGCCTGGGTATCGCTGGCCGGGCTGGCCGCGCTGGTGGCGCTGGTCGCGCTGGTCGCGCTGGTGCACACCAGCACGAGCAGGTTCGCGTTGGCCGCGAGCAGGGCACCGGTCGGCTGGCCCTCCGGCCCGGGCGGCCCCGGCGGACACGGCAGCGCCGGGCTGGCCACCGTCCAGGGCGCGCCGGTGAGCGGGCCGCTGAGCAGCTGGCCGGACGGGGCCAGCAGGTAGCCGGTGCCGTCCGGGCCGCCCACGAGGACCAGGCTGGCGGACACCGGCTGCCCCGCCCCGGCCGCCGGGCCGCGCAGGCCGGCGGTCGGACCGGGCACGGGCCGCCACTGATCGCTGCCGGCCGCGGAGGAATAGAGCGAGACGCTGGTGCAGTGGGCCGCGTAGGCCGGGCCGGTCCCGGTGCAGGCCGCGAAGATGGCGAAGGCCCGGTCGCCGGCCGTCTCCAGGTCGGTGACCCGCATCCCGCCGGTATGTTCCGGAGCCCAGTGCGCGCCGCCGTCGTCCGTGACAAACAGCTGCGGGCCGAACGCCCACCCGACGCGGGTGTTGAGGAAGCGGACCTGGCCGACGCCGGCCGGCCCGTCCGGCGCGCCGGTCACCGGCGCGCTCACGCCGTACCAGGTAGCCCCGTAGTCCGAGGTCCCCGCCAGTGACGTGCAGTCGGCACGGACGATCGGGCAGTGGCCCGGGGTGCCGGCCTGGCCGATCACGGCGCCGGTGTTCGGGCCGACGAACGTGACCGAGGTGGGCTGGAAGTTCCGCGGCACCGGGGCGTCCGAGCCCTCGGGCGACAGGGACGAGGCGGGCGGCGGGACCCGGCCGTTGGGGGTGGCGTTCTCCGTCCCGTTGCCGCCGCCGGCGAGCGACGGCCGCGCCGAGGGCGACGGGCCAGCGGCCACGGGCCGCCCGGGCCGGCCGTGGTGGGCCTGCACCAAGGTAGGCACGATCCGCGGGACCGCCACGGCGGCCGCGACGACGATCACGATGCCCGCGGCGGACATCACGGCCCGGCCCGCCCTCCGCCGGCGGGCACGGTGCCTGATCCGCCCGAACGTTCCGGGCCGCGGCGCCAGCGGCTCGACCTCGGCGTTCAGCCAGGCGTCGATCCTGTCCCCGGGGTCACCCATCGGAAACTCCCCGGCCGTCGTCCAGCGCGGCCTTCAGGCGCGCCCGGGCGTGGTGCAGGTCCGCCTTGACCGTGCCCTCGGGGCGGCCCATCATCGCGGCGACCTCGCGCACGCCGAAGCCGGCGTAGTGGTGCAGCAGGAACGCGCTGCGCAGGCGCACCGGGAGCCCCTCGATCAGCGCGCGCACGTCCACGTCCTGCGCCGGGTGGTACGCCGGGTCGGCCGGGGCCGCCGCGGTCAGGCTCCGGATCGCCCGCCGCTCCCGGCCCGACCGGCGCCAGTGGTCCCTGACCAGGTTCGTCGCGATCATGTAGAGGTAGCTCTGCGGGTTGTCGAGACCGGACCACCGGGCCAGGAGCCGGGTGAAGGCCTCCGAGGCGATCTCGTGGGCGGTGTCATCGTCGTCCACCAGCCGGCGGACCCAGCCGGCCAGCCGGGGGTAGCAGGCGTTGAACAGATCCTCGGCCGCGTCGCGGTCGACTGTCTGGAGCCTGGCCACCGAGTTTCCTTGCCTCACCGCCGGAGCCGGCCGCCCAGCCCGCGGCTCAGGCACGGTCACGACGTCGCCGAGAACCGCGGCGCGGCCCGCGTCACCTGCGCGATGTTGCATTCGTTGTACCACACATTCAGCGCGTCGCTGGGGATGGCGGCCCGGGCGGCCCCCGCGGCGCCCGGGCGCCCCCTGGGTACTGAGACGACGCAGTTGCGCGTGCGGTTGGCACCGGCTGGGGACTTTCCGTTCAAGACCCTGACATAGACTGGAACAGATAGTAGGACGTCCTACTATCGCGACTTCGCCCGCGTGGCGCCGGAGGTTGCTATGGACCCGGACGACGGCAGGCAGCGCTGGCAGCGCCGGTACGACGCGGCTCGGCTCCGCGACGCGGACTTCAGCACCCTGTCCGGCCTCGATGTCGACCCTGTGTACGGCCCGCCCGAGGGCGCCGTGGTGCCCGGGTTCGAGCGGATCGGCTGGCCGGGGGAGTTCCCGTTCACCCGCGGGCTCTACCCGGCCGGGTACCGCGGCCGGACCTGGACCATCCGGCAGTTCTCCGGGTTCGGCAACGCCACGGCGACCAACCAGCGGTACAAGATGCTGCTCCGCGGCGGGGGCGGCGGACTGTCGGTGGCGTTCGACATGCCGACCCTGATGGGACGGGACTCCGACGACCAGCGGTCGGCGGGCGAGGTCGGGCACTGCGGCGTGGCCATCGATTCCGCCGCGGACATGGACATCCTGTTCGACGGGATCCCGCTCGCCGACACCACGACGTCCATGACGATCAGCGGCCCGGCGGTTCCGGTCTTCTGCATGTACCTGGCCGCGGCGGAGCGCCAGGGCGCCGACCCCGGGAAGCTGAACGGCACGCTGCAGACCGACATCTTCAAGGAGTACATCGCCCAGAAGGAATGGCTGTTCCCGCCGCAGCCGCACCTGCGGCTGATCGGCGACCTGATGGAGTACTGCACCGAGCGCATTCCCGCCTACAAGCCGCTGTCGGTGTCCGGCTACCACATCAGGGAGGCGGGCGCCACGGCGGCGCAGGAACTGGCGTTCACGCTGGCGGACGGGTTCGGGTACACCGAACTCGGGCTGTCACGGGGCCTGGACATCGAGGTCTTCGCCCCGGGCCTGTCGTTCTTCTTCGACGCGCACATCGACTTCTTCGAGGAGATCGCGAAGTTCCGCGCCGCGCGCCGGATCTGGGCGCGGTGGATGCGCGACGTGTACGGGGCGCGCACCGAACGGGCCCAGTGGCTGCGGTTCCACACCCAGACCGCCGGGGTCTCGCTGACCGCCCAGCAGCCGGACAACAACATCGTCCGGACCGCGGTGGAGGCGCTCGCCGCGGTGCTCGGCGGGACCAACTCACTGCACACCAACGCGCTGGACGAGGTGCTCGCGCTGCCGAGCGAGAAGGCGGCCGAGATCGCGCTGCGCACCCAGCAGGTGATCATGGAAGAGACCGGCGTGGCCAGCGTGGCCGACCCGCTGGGCGGTTCGTGGTACCTGGAGGCGCTCACCGACCGGCTGGAGGCCGAGGCGGAGGAGTACTTCGCCAAGATCCGCGCGATGAGCCCGGACGGGACGATGACCGGCGGAATCCTGCGCGGCATCGAGGACGGCTGGCTCATGGCCGAGATCGCCGATGCCTCGTTCGGCTACCAGCAGAAGCTGGAGAAGGGCGACAAGCGGGTCGTGGGCGTGAACGCCTACACCGACACGGTCGAGCAGCCGGTGGAGATCCTGCGGGTCAGCCACGAGGTCGAACACGCGCAGGTGCGCGAGTTGGCGCGGCGGCGGCGGGCGCGCGACCAGGCCGCGGTCGACGCGGCGCTGGCCGCGATGCTGGCCGCGGCTAGCGGCGGGGAGAACATGATCGGCCCCATGCTGGACGCGGCCCGCGCGGAGGCCACCCTGGGCGAGATCTGCGACGCGCTGCGTGAGGAGTGGGGCGGTTACTCCGAGGCACCGGCCTTCTGAAGCGTATGGTGCGCGTGTGACCAACGCACTTCCGTCGCAGGCCCGCGCGGTGCATGCCGCCTACCACACCGAACTCGACGCCGGGCAGCGCTCGGCGTTGCTCAGCTGGCTCGCGTTCACCGCGACATTCACCGCGGTGCGGGGCATCACCTGGAGCATCCGGGTGGGCAAGGGGCCGCTGCGCAACCTCAGCGTCGGCGGAGAGCACCTGCACCACTACATGTGGGGCATCGGGCTGCTGACCGGCGTCGGCGCGGTCGCGGTCCGGGGCGACGAGGCCCATCGCAGGCACCCCGCGGTGGCGGTCAGCTACGGGTCCGGCCTGGCGCTCATCATCGACGAGTTCGCGCTGCTGCTGGACCTGAAGGACGTGTACTGGGCCCGGCAGGGCCGGATCTCGGTCGACCTCGCCGTCGGCGGCATCGCCACGGCCGGGTCCTATTTCGCCGCGCTGCCGGTGCTGCGCGCGCTGCGGCGCGACCGCCGCCGCGCCGTCGCCCCGGCGGGCTAGGCCCCACCGGGTTCCCGGGTGGCGGGATCCGCGGGTGACTGACGGTTCCCTGGGTGCCGGGTTGGTCCTCGGGATACGGCAGGATAGAGACATGCAGCAGCCGCGGGATTTCTCCCTTCGTGGTGCCGTTGACCTGGGTGCCCGGCAGACCGCCGCGCAGCGGAGGCAGCAGGCGGCCACGGCCTCGGGCTCCGGCGATCAGGCCGGGGCCACGGGCTACGTGATCGACGTCACCGACCAGACCTTCAACGCCGACGTCGTCGACCGGTCGCGCACCGTACCGGTGATCATGGATCTGTGGGCCGAGTGGTGCGGGCCGTGCAAGCAGTTGTCGCCTGTGCTGGAGAAGCTCGCCGCCGAGGCCGACGGCGCGTGGATCCTGGCCAAGGTGGACGTGGACGCCAATCCGCAGCTCAGTGCGGCGCTCCAGGTACAGTCCATCCCGATGGTGGTGGCGGTGGTGGCCGGGCAGGCGCTTCCGCTCTTCCTCGGCGCTGTGCCCGAGGCCGAAGCCCGGGCGGCGATCGCCCAGGTGATGCAGGTCGCCGAGCAGATGGGGCTGCCCGGCCCCGGCGCTGATCGAGGCGAGGCCGACGGGCAGGACGCGGAGCCGGCTTCCGCCGAGCACGCGGCCGGGCCGCCCGGCCCCGGACCCGGCATGGGTCGTGGCCCCGGCCCCGGCGACGCCTTCGCCGACCCGGGGTTCGGCGAAGCGCAGCAGGCCATGGAGCGGGGCGACCTCGACGGCGCCGCAGCCGCGTTCGAGAAGGTTCTCGCGTCCGCGCCCGGGCACCCGGCGGCCGTGATGGGGCTCGCCCAGGTGGACCTGATCCGGCGGGTGAACTCCTACGACCAGGCCAAGGCGCGCCGGGAGGCGCAGGACAATCCCGCCGACCCGGACGCGCAGAGCCGGGTGGCCGATATCGACGTGGTCATGGGCAGGATCGAGGCCGGATTCGACCGGCTGCTCAACACGATCAAGGTGACCTCGGGCGATGAGCGGAACCGGGCCCGGGTGCACCTGCTCGGACTGTTCGACGTCTTCCCGCCCCGTGACCCGCGGGTCACCAAGGCCAGGGCCGCGCTGTCCAGCCTGCTGTTCTGATTCTGCTGAGCGCGGTCAGCCCGCCGGCGCCCGGTCGCGTGGCACGACCTCGGCGAGCTGTTCGAGCGCGGGCAGGGCCGTGGCCAGCGCGGCGAGCTGGTCCGGGGACAGCGTCAGCAGGCTGTCGGCGAGCAGGATCGTGCTTTCGTGCCTGATCCTCTCCATCACCTCGTGCCCGCGCGAGGTGACGGCCAGCGTCCACGCGCGAGCGTCACCTGGCACCGCGCGCCGCTGCACGTAGCCGTGGTCCTCCAGGACGCTGACCAGCCGCGTCAGCGTCGAGGGCGCGATACGCTCGGCCGCGGCCAGGTCGCCGAGCCGCAGCGGTCCCGCCCGCTCGACCGTGGCCAGCGCGGCGAGCTGCGTCGGCGTCAGCCCGGCCAGCTCGTGCTTGCGGAGCCGGCGGGACAGCCGCGCGATCGCCACCCGGAGCCGGGTGACGTCGACCTGCTGGCCGCCGTCGTGCGGGCCGTCGTGCGGGCCGTCGTTCGGGCCGCGGCCGTGCGGGCCGTCGTTCGGGCCGCGGCCGTGCGGGCCGGTGACACTGCCTCCGGCGCTTACCTGGGACACGCTAAGAGCCTACGTGCCCCCCGGGTTATCGGTGGGCCTCGGCATTCCTCCGGGCCGCGCTGCACCAACGCTCAGCATCCTGTCGCATCATTGGTATATGGAGGCTGAATCCCTCAGCGGCCGGCTGCTCGTGGCCACGCCGCTGCTCGGTGACCCCAATTTCCGGCGCACCGTGATCCTCATCGTGGAGGACGAGCCGGAAGAGGGAACGCTCGGCGTCGTGCTGAACCGGCCGACCGAGGTCCAGGTCGGGCAGGTGCTTGAGTCGTGGACGGAGCTCGTCACCGGGCCGACCGTGGTGTTCAAGGGCGGGCCGGTCTCTCCGAACAGCGCCCTGGCGCTGGCCCTGGCGCAGGGCGAGGACGAGCCCCTGGGCTGGCGCTCGCTGGACGGGTCCGCCCTGATGTCCAGGATCGGGCTGGTCGACCTCGAGGCCCCGCCCGAGCTGCTCGCCGGGGGCATCACCTCGCTGCGCGTCTTCGCGGGCTACGCCGGGTGGGGGCCCGGCCAGCTACAGGCCGAGATCGAGGAGGGTGCCTGGTACGTGCTCGTCGGCGAACCGACGGACGCGTTCCTGGCGGAGCCGGAACGGCTCTGGCCCGAGGTTCTGCGGCGGCAGGGCGGCGAGTTCGCCATCGTGGCCACCTATCCGGACGATCCGATGCTCAACTGATCCTGGCCGGGCTGATCCTGGCCGGGCTGATCCTGGCCGGACCGATCCTGGCCGGCCAGGTTCGCCCTCCGCTGAGCCCGCCGCGGGGGAAGCGTAGACTCGCTCCTTGTGAGCACAGGAAGCGACATCAGGGAAGACACCCGGACCCTCCCGGATCTCTCCCACGGCGACGGCGATCACGAGCGATTCGCCCACTATGTCGACAAGCACAAGATTGTCGACAGCGCCGTCACCGGGACGCCCGTGGTCGCGCTCTGCGGCAAGGTCTGGGTGCCGAGCCGGGATCCCAAGCGCTTTCCCGTGTGTCCCGAGTGCAAGGAGATCTACGAGTCCTTGCCGGAAGGCGACGAATAGACGCTCCCGGTGAGCTTGACGCCCGCCGTGCGCAGTTCGTCGAGAGCGGCCCAGGTCGTGTCCTCGGCCACCCCCGCGGTGAGGCCCAGCAGCACCTGGGTGTCGAAACCAGCGGTCGCCGCGTCGGTGGCGGTGGCCCGCACGCAGTGATCGGTGGCGAGGCCGACCACGTCGACCGAGGTGACGCCGTGGTCCCTGAGCCAGGCGGCCAGCGGAGTGCCCTCGGCGTCTGCGCCCTCGAAGCCGCTGTAGGCGGCCGAGTGCGCGCCCTTGCGGAACACCGCCTCGATCGCGCTCGTATCCAGGCTGGGGTGGAAATCCGCGCCAGGCGTGCCCGCGACGCAGTGCGCCGGCCAGGTCCCGACGAAGTCCGGCTCGGGGGAGAAATGCGCGCCGGGATCGATGTGATGGTCCTGCGTGGCCACCACGTGCTCGTATCCGCTGCCCTGCGGGCCGGTCAGGTAGCTGCTAATGGCCCGGGCGACCGCGGCGCCCCCGGCCACGGGAAGCGAGCCACCCTCGCAGAAGTCGTTTTGTACGTCCACGATCACCAGCGCTCGGGCCACACGCCGAGCTTAACGAGCGACCCGTGCCCGCGGATGCCCCGGCCCGGCTGGTTCGGTCCCTGGCCGCCCGTGCACGCCTATCCGACCTCGGCCGGCCTGCCCCCGGTGATCCGCACCAGCTCGGCGAACGAGGTCGGGAACACCGTGCGTGAGTGCCCGCCCGCCGCCCACACCACGTCGTATTTGTCCAGCCAGATGTCGACCACGGTGGCGACCGGCCGCGGGTGGCCGACCGGCGCGACGCCGCCGATGGCCTGGCCCGTGCTGGCGCGCACGAACTCGGGATCGGCGCGCCGCAGCGATCCGATCCCCAGCAGCGCCGCCACCTTTCCGGTATCCACCCGGTGCGCCCCGCTGGTCAGGATCAGCAGCGGCTCGCCGTCGCCGTTGAAGACCAGGCTGTTGGCGATCGCTCCCACCTCGCAGCCGAGCTGGGCCGCTGCGGTGGCTGCGGTCGGCGCGGGCTCGGGCAGCTCCCTGACCTGCCCGGGGACGCCGAGTTCGCGGAGCACGCGGGCGACGTGGCTGGCGTTGGCATGCATGGCGCCAGGCTAGCCGGATGCCGGCGGGCGGTCGTGCGAATTTGCGCCCCGGTTCGCAGCACGTCCCGGCCGGGGTGAATGTGAGGCTGATGTACACCTATGTGAATCTTTTTCACATTCATCCCCGGCTTCGCCGGCTGTGGATGGCCGCCGATGGCCGCGCGGCCGGCCTGGCCAGTTACCTGGACGTGCCGCCGGACTCCAGCGCGCGGTGGCCGGGAGCCTGCTAATCGCCGTCCGGGCCGAACACCGTCGGGATGGCGGGGTAGCCCCGGGAGAGTTGCAGGGCGTACTCGGGAAGCTCCGCCATTGCCCCCCGGTGCCGGGCCCGCGCCGCTTCCAGCGGTTCCCGGCCGATGACCTCCCCTCCCCGGACAAGCTGCCGCAGGAGCACCCGGTCGCCGGGTCCTGGATCGGCGGGCACAGTGGTCACCAGCTCAGCCAGGGCCGTCCCGGCCTTGTTTCGGCTGCGCACCGCCCACTTGCGTCCGCCGCGTCCCGGCTTGCCGACCGAGCGCTTGGCCACCGGCAGCAGCGGCGCCGTGGGCCCGACCTCGTCGGCCCGGGCCACCAGCTTGTACACCAGCGCTGCGGTCGGCACCCCGGATCCGGTGACCACAGACGTGCCCACCCCGTATCCGTCCACCGGCGTCGCCGCCAGTGCGGCGATCGAGTACTCGTCGAGGTCGCCGCTGACCACCACTCTGGTCTTGTTCGCGCCGAGCGAGTCGAGCAGTGCGCGTACCTGTCGGGCGACCGTAAGCAGGTCGCCGGAATCGATGCGCACCGCGCCCAGGCCGGGGCCCGCCACCTCCACGGCCGTGCGCACGGCGGCGGCCACCTCGTAGGTGTCGACCAGCAAGGTGGTGCCGGGGCCGAGCGCATCGATCTGCGCCGCGAACGCATCTCGCTCGCTGTCATGGGCGAGCGTGAACGCGTGCGCCGCCGTGCCGCTGGTAGGCACGCCGTAGTCGAATCCGGCGCGCAGATTGGAGGTGAGGGCGAACCCGGCGATGTACGCGGCCCGGGCGCTGGCCACGGCGGCGCGTTCATGGGTGCGGCGTGAGCCCATCTCGATCAGGGGCCGGTCACCGGCCGCGGTCACCATCCGGGATGCGGCCGAGGCGATGGCACAGTCGTGGTTGAGGATCGACAGCACCAGCGTCTCCAGCACGACGGCCTCGGCGAATGTCCCCTCGACCACCAGGATCGGTGATCCCGGAAAGTAGCAGTCACCCTCCGCGTATCCCCAGATGTCGCCGCTGAAGGCGTACGACTCCAGGTAGCGCAGGCTGACCTCATCGGCCACCCCGGTCTCAACCAGGAAGTCGAGTTCGTCCGGGCCGAACCGGAACTGTGTCACCGCGTCGAGCAGTCGGCCGATGCCCGCGACCACCCCGTAGCGTCGGCCGTGGGGCAGATGCCGGGCGAAGACCTCGAAGACCGCCCGTCGCTCGGCCGCACCGCTGCGCAGCGCTCCGCGCAACATCGTCAGCTCGTAATGGTCGGTCAGCAGGCCGGTGCTGGCTGGCGGGCCGGCGACGGTCGGCCGGCTCTTGCCGGCCAGGTCACTTGTCACGAGGGAAGCCTACGGACCTGCCGCGTGGACCGGTCCCATCGGTCGAGGCTTCGCGGCCCGCCGGCCCGCGCCAGGCCCGGCACCTGCCCATCACCATTGCTAGGTGGGATAGGGCTCGGCGGTGACGTTGACCTGCCGTCCGCAGGGCAGTGTCCAGGTCAGGATGCCGGGTTCTGGCTGGGCCAGGTGCCAGCCGTGTTCCTGCTTGCACCGGTGGTGCCGTCGGCACAAGGGATAGAGGGTGCTATAATTACACACATGGCACCCATGCATGCAGACCGGGTGAACCGGTCGCGGGGCAACCGTGCTGTCATCTACGTCCGTGAGTCCCTCGACAACTGGGGCGACGCTCGCGCTGTGGAACGCTTCGAGGAGCAGTGCCGGCGGCTGTGTGATGCCCGTGGGCTGACCGTGATCCGGGTGCTGCGGGACAACGACGTGCGGGCCAGCGGCGGTAACAAGGGCGCCGGGTATGCCGAGGTGCTGCGGATGCTGGCCGGGCGGCAGACCGATTATGTAGTGATCCCGGTGGTGGACCGGTTCTTCCGCACCCTGCGCGACCTGGAAGACGTGATCGACATCTGCCTGGAGACCGGCGCGGCGCTGGTCGCGGCGTCCGGAGAGATCGACCTGTCGCATGATCAGGGTCGGCTGGTGGCCCGGCTGCTGACGTCGGTGGCGAAGGCGGAGACCGAGCGCAAGGGCGCCCGGCACCGGGAAGCCAACGAGCAGGCCGCCCGCGCCGGCAAGCGCCGGACGGGCACGCCCCGCCCGTTCGGGTACGCCAACGACCACGTGACCCGCCACCCGGCCAAGGCCGGCGCGGTGGAGGATGCGTGCAAGGCACTGCTGGGCGGGGGGACGCTGAGCGGGGTGATGCGGGAATGGGCCAAGGCGGGCCTGGTGCCGCCGCAGTCCAAGACCGGCCGGTGGACGCGGACCAGTGATCCGCACGATCTTGCTGAACCCGCGGATCGCCGGGCTGAGCGTATACCGGGGGGAGATCGTCGGCACCGGCGAGTGGGAGCCCTGCTGCGTCACGGAGGAGACCTGGCGGGCGGTCCGCGCGATCCTGGATGACCCGGCCCGTAAGCCGCCGCGCGGGGTACGCACCCTGCTCGGCGGGCTCGCGTTGTGCCCGTGCGGGAACGTGGTCACCGGCATGCCCTCCCATACCGGGCATCACATCTACCGGTGCGCCCCGCTCGACCCGCAACGACTGCCCATAGGGCGGGCATGTGGCGCGGCAGGCCGCCCCGGTGGAGGAGTTCATCGAGCGCAGCGGTGATCGCCCGCCTGTCCCAGCCCGATGCTCGCTGACCTGATCGCCGCTCCGGGCTCCGGGGTGGATGTGGCCGGGCTGCGCGCCGAGGCGGCGGCCATCCGCGCGGAACCTGGAGGAGATGGCGCGCCGACCGCGCCTTGGGGCGGATCAGCCGCGCCCAGATGCTGGCCGCGACCGACCAGGGCAACGCCCGGCTGGCAGAGATCGCTGATGAGCTGGCCGAGGCGGCGCGCGAAAGCGTGCTGGCCCCGCTGATCGCGGCCGAAAACGCCGACCAGGTCTGGGAAGCGCTCGACCTGGCACGTAAGCGGGCGATCATCAAGACCTTGATGACCATAACTCTGCGCTCACCCGGCAAGGGCGCGCGGCGCGGCTTCGACCCGGCCACCGTCCAGATCGCCTGGCATCAGAACGGGCAGGAAGAGGACGAAGCGCCGCAGCGGCAGGCGGGCTGATGTCAGTGCTGTGCCGGGGGTGGTATTACTCGCGTGGGGCGAGAATCTCGACGCCGTGCCGCTCAGCCAGCGCGCCGAGGTTGCCGGGCATGTCGTTCTCGGCTCGCTCCAGCGCCTGGTTTTCCTCGGCAGACAGGTTGGGGTTCGCCTGGCACAGTGTGATGCGGCGTGCGGGGTGAGGGTGGTGCTGCCACCACAGGCAGCAGGTGTCGTTATCCAGCCATAGCCGGTAGGTGATCGTCTGGCCGATGTTGTCGAGACCTCCGTGGTGCGAGCTGATCAGCCAGGCGTCGCGGCAGATGATCTTGTCTTCGCGGCGGAACAGCTTCCGCGTGACGCACTCGATCATTTTCGGGCCGTACTTGCTTCGTGCGGCATCCCGGTACGGTTCCAGGTACACCCACAGGTTCGTAGCGCGCTTGGCCCGCTGCGCGGCCTGCCGGGCTTGCTCGGCGGCTTGCTGCTGCTCGTGTTCCTTCTGGCGGCGTGCTTGTTCGGCGCCTTTGCGGATGTCGTCCTCGATGCTCATACCGGTGAGCTTCACCTCCAGCCAGCAACGGCGTGAGGTTACGAACGCTAAGGTCGTCCTGCTCGGCTCGGCGGATGACGCGCAGGCCATCACCGTCAGTCTTGCCCGTGGCCTCGGCCACACTGACCCTACCTGGGCGCTACGGCCTGCCTTCGCGCACTGGGCTGGACTGCGATAAGGCCCCGCCGATTGGGCCGGCGGGGCACTGGGTGCCGCGTCATGCGGAGCGGCGGGAGCTGTCTAGGAGCAGGGTGAGCTTGTCGCGCTGCTCGCTGGACAGTGGGGGTGCGCGGGCGACCAGTTCTGTGATGTAGGCATCGAGGTCGTCATCGCCGTTCTTGTGGGCGGTGTGGTTCTCACAGCGGTCACGCTGTCGTGATGCCCTGATCGCGGAGACGGCAGATCGCGAGGGGCGGCGTGCAGCGGGCGTGCGGCGGTCACCTCCTTCCCAGGTGCGCGGACGGGCCTGCGGCCAATCGCGTTAGGCGCCTCCTTCCTGTGGTCTTCGTGCTTTATTCGCCGCTGACCTGCGGCGTTGAGAATCGCGCTGGGTCAGGCCGGGTTTGAGTAGCGGGCCATCATCTTGGTTGCCGGGGCGCGGATCTGGCGCAGCAGGTCGGAGGCGAGCTGGTTGGAGATGCGAGCCGGGCGGGCAGTGCGTAGCGAGTAATCGGCTGCCGTGTCGGCGGCTGGTGCTCGGCGGCGGCCGGCGTGCCGAGGCAGCGAGGCGGCGTGTCGAGTCCGTCCGGGTCGACCGTCCGCCGAGGACGGCACGCGGGGCCGTCGTCCTGGCCGGGACGGCCTGCAGGACGGCCTGGTCGGCCCGCTGGCCGTGCTGAGCGGCGGTGTTCGGATGTGGGTGAACGACCTTACGCCCGCGATCGGCGCAGCGCCACCACCGGTAGCGCGTGGACGATGGCGCGGGCAGCGGAGCTCAACGCCGCCAGCGAAGCGTAGGGTCACGCCGGGAGCTCTTCTGTGTCATCAGGAGCGGCCTGGCCTGTTCGTAGTGGTACGCCCAGTGCCCGGCCAGGGCTTGGCGGGCCTGTGCTGCCTGCTGGCACGCTGTTCCTGTTCGGCGCGGTATCGAGCCGGGGTCGGGCAGGGCGGCGTCGAGGGCGGACAGGGCCACCTGGCCGACACTGTCGCCCACGCGCCCCAGCGGGAGCCAGACCGGCCCGGCCGGGCTGGTGTGCTCGGGGTTGATGGCGGTGGTGGCGATCCGCATCGCGGGCGCGTCTTGGCAGGCGGCCAGGGCCCGGCGGGCGGCTTGCTCGCGGCGTGGCGTCGGGAAGCAGAACAGCAGTAGCGGGCAGACGTGGCCCAAGGTGGCCATCGCCTTAGCCAGGCCGCCGTAGCCGCCCAGCTTGCCGGCTAGCTGAGGCAGGTGCTCGCTGCCGTTGTCGTATTCCAGCAGGAACGTGACCTCACGGCCATCCTCGGCCCAGGTGCCGAGACCATCTGGGTTCGGCAGGTCGCGGTGGTCGTAGGTTGCGAGCACCCGCTCAAACAGCCACTCGTGGGCATCGGTCTCGTTCAGCCACATCCGCAGCCCACAATCGCCGCCGGACTGGCGGGCATGGGCGGCCAGGGCGGCGAAGAACCAGTTCACCCCGAGCAGATGCGCCAGCCGCTGGGAGTGCTCCAGCGCGAGCTGCCGATCGGCACGCACCGCGGTGACCCACTTGCGGTCGTCGCGATCCTCGGCGCCCAGCAGCGCGGCGCCGACCGGGCCGAGCAGATAGTGCCACGGCGCGGACCCCACCTCGCGGTGCGGCCGGAAGCGGCGCAACGCCCCGACCTCGGCCAGCACGGTGAGCCGGTGCCGCGCGGTGATCACGCTGCCGAACCCGAGCGCGGCGAGCTGGCTCGTCGTGAATACGCGGTGCTCCCCCACAGCCCGCACCAGCAGCCGGTCACGAGCGGTGAGGTGAGCGGCAGCGGCCAGCACCGCCTGGTCGGAGGCCCCGCCGGGAGTACGCACCGCCCGGCGCCGCGTCCCTGCGCGGAATAATGTGTTGACATTAGTCATCAGCCCCGGTAACCCGCCGCGGGTCATCTCGCCGCAGGCCAGCGGGTTTAGCCCTGTCCACCCCGGCAACCGGGCCGGATGTTCTGGTGGTCCGGGCAAGTTACCGGCCCACTGTCCGCCCCACCAGCCAGGGCGAACGTCCGCACCAGGCCAGCGGGCCCCGCAGCGGGCGCAGTGATCGGTCAGTGTGAAACACCTCCTCAGCAAGGGAAATCCGGTTTTCGGGGGTGTTTTTCAACGGGGAGGCTGAATCGTTACCGAAAGAAGGCCGGATGGAGCCCAGCCCGCCCGGTGCCGCCAGGCCTGACAAGCCGCGCCGGGCAAAGCCAATCCCAACGTCACGGGTGCCTTATGGTCAGGCCCCGGCCGCGGAGGCTCGTAAGTACCCGCCAGGTCCCTACAAGGTCACTCAGAGGTCCATGGTGACGATCACTGTCTCGGGGCGGCGGAGAAGCCCTCCCTCGGTGAGCAACGCGACTTCGATGTCGGAATGGCCGGCACCTTTGCCGAGCCGCACGCCTTGATGGTTGACGGCCGCGCTGCCGGCCACGACAAGGTCAACTGGCCGCATCTCGCTGAGAGCCACCAGGGGCGCGACACGTGCGGCGGTCTCCTTGGTCGCAGCCTCCCCAGGCAGGACGAGGAGGATCTCGGGGTCGAGCAGGTTGAAGGGCTTCTCGGAGGCGAGCATAGGGACGGCCATGTAAATCGTCTTGCCGTCGGCCAGTGCGTGCCCGGACCGCGAACTGGGCCTTATCCGGGTTGACCTTGATGACGCGGGCGGCTTTGCAGGCGGGCAAGGCGGCCAGCCGTCCGGGGGCCTGATCCGCTCCGACGAAGCTGGGGATGTGCCCGTGCGCCCCGGCCATCTGTAACGAATATCGGTTGTGCCCCGTCTTTCTACTTGCCGATTCCGGCCCATCGAGCGAATCCCAGCAGTGTGTCGCTGGAATGCCGTTCGAGGCGTGTGAGAGTTCGGGCTGTTTCGTGGACGCGCGGGTTGTGCCTGGTGTGCTGAGGAGCGATCCGGCGCGCGGCGCAGAGCGAGGCGAGCGCATCATTGCGGTGCCCGGCCCAAAGCTGCACGCGCGCCAGCTCGATGAAGTAGTGGGAGCGACGTTCGGCGGGCACCGTGGGTGATGGCTGCCACCCGGCGGCCTTACGGAGGACGGCTGTGCAGTCTCCCATCTCGGCCGCTGCCGCGATCTCGTGTATCCGCACGCTGGAGGGGCCGAAGGCCGTGCCACGGTAGGCGGCATCAGGCACGTGATGGCCGATGCCGCGGGCCTCGGCGAGGTGCGATGCTGCCGCCGCCAGCACGCCGGCGCAGGCAGCCAGGACGCCCGCGCGCATGTGCAGCGATCCATAGATGGCGAGCGCCTCAGGCGATTCTCCGGCCGCCAGCGGCTCGCTGGCAGCTTCGAGCGCACGCAGCCCGGCAGCGGGACGCTGGTTGGAGAAGAAGGTCCGGCACGCACATAGGCGGCCACGCCGACGAGCATGGGTGGCCCGGATCGCGCGGCCGCCCAGCGCATCAATTCGCTGGTGCGGGCGGACAGATCGAGATAACCGAACTGTCGCAGAGCGCGTCTGCCGCCCGGTAGGCCAGCGCCAGCAGCCCAAATGCGGCTTCCTGATCACGACCGGTGTGGCCATGCGCCGCGCGAGTCGACTCGGAGATGAGCCCGGGGAGAGTGTCCGCCAGGCTGGCGTAGTGCGCGGCGAGCCTGCGGACGGTGGCCTTCTCTGTGGCGGCGCGGAGATCGGCCAGCGGCGCGATGGGGCCATCATCGGGAAGGTCGTAGCAGTCCAGGGCGCACCTGATGTACGGGATTGCCGCGCTGACCCTCCTGTCAGCGGACCGCGCCTCATCCGCGGTAGCGGTTTCCAGGCCAAGTGCGCGGGCGATCGAAGACCAGACCCCGGGGGTGACAGGTCGGCTGCCCTGCTCGATTTTCCGCAACAGGCTGACGGAGATTGCGGCGGCCTCTGCTAATTGAGCTTGCGTCATGCGGCGGAGTTTCCGGGTGGCGGCGATCCGTTCGCCCATACCGTGGCCGCCGCCAGGTGACACGCTGACTCCGTTCCGTGCGCCCGGGGACGACTGTACCCGCCAATCCGCCGCTTGTGAACGCGCCGGGTGTGCGGCCTGGTGCCTGATGAGCCGGCACACCCTTGCGCCGTTTCAATCAGGGCGGGCAGCTCGGTGAGGGAATCTATCCGCCAGTCGGCCAGCTTGAGCACCTTCGGGTCCTCAGCCCACAAGAAGCCCCAGGGACCGCGGCGAATGTGGGCGGTGCGCAGGCCCGCCGCCTTGGCTGGCTCCAGGTCGTTGTCCCGGTGGTCACCCACGTAGACAATCTCGTGAGGTTGCCCGGGTGCAACGTCGAGGACACGCGCGAAAAAGGTGGGATCGGGCTTGGCGGTATCACTCGCCGGAGGTGGCCACCAGGTCGGCGGGCAGGTTCAGGCCACGGAGGATCTGGCAGGCCCGGACAGTCTGATTGCCAGCGACGCCGACCCATAGCCCTATTTCGCGCAGCCGCGACAGCGCGGGCCGGACGTCGGGATAGAGGTCTTCCTCGCCGTACTGTTCACCGATACCGGCTTCTTCTCGGCGCTGCCGCTCTGCGGCCAGGTCGAATCCCGGCCGGAAGTACTGGAACGTCTCAGCGTTGTTTCGGCCGTCAGCGGTCACCGCCCCCAGGACTGCGGAGAACGTGTGGCGAGGTACACCTATCCAGTGAGCCCAGGCGCCGAACTCGCGCGAATCATCGAGCAAGGTCTCCCCGATGTCGAAGACCACAGCCCGGATCGTCACGGCGCCTCTCCCTCGCTCGCTATCAGCCAAGCGCAGCCTACCCAGCAGCCTGGCTCTCTGAGGTGACACAAGATGTGTCACCTCGACTACCTCCAGGCAGGAAGGATCACGATAAGCAACCGGAACTGGCGTCGGGCCACCGTCGGCCCTGACACCACGGGAACGCGACCGGAGGTACTGCGTGGACCGGGAACGAGGACAGCATCGCGGTTTCGGCGGAGTACCGGGGCTTCTACCCCCGCCGAGGAGTTCACCATGAGCTTCTCATGGGTGACGATCACCTGGGCTAACCAGGAGCGGCAGGGCTTCCTGGCCAAGGCCAAGAGTGGCGGCCTACCGCAGCAAAGGCGAATAACCGCAGCGCTTCCGATGTACCGGATCCTGTGATTGCGTGTTCGAGCTAACACGATGTGTTAGCAAATGTTAGGCTTCGTCGGCTGCCCGGCCCCGGTCTGGGCGCTTCGATTCGCGGGAATGAGGGTCTCATGCGGCGTACCAGAACTGAGGTCGACGGCAGCGTCATCGTGGTCGACTCGGGGGTCCCGGAACCTGCTGATGTGACCGTGGTTGAGCGCAAGGGATGGGGTCATCCCGATACGCTGGCTGACCATTTGGCTGAATGCCTGTCGCAGGTTTACAGCCGCCACACTTTGCGGGAGTTCGGAGCCGTTCTCCACCATAATTTCGACAAGCTCGCCCTGCTCGGCGGCGCGAGCGAGGTCCGGTACGGTGCGGGGCGCATCACCTCGCCAGTGCGAGTCCTGGTGAACGGCCGCGCTGCGCGCACCTGCGGGGGCCGTCAGATTCCAGTAGACGATCTGATCATCGACACCACGCGGGAGTTCTTCGCGAGGCGGTTGCCGGAGTTAGACGGGAATCTGCGCATCGAGCTGAACGTCACCAGCAACCCAAGTCCCGGCGCCGTGGTGACCGGCACGGGCCCTCCGGATCGGTCACTATGGTTTGCCCCTCGTTGCCTGGACGATCTTCGTGAGCGGCGGGTCCGGCTCTCCAACGACACCTCGCTTGGCACCGGATGGGCACCCGAGAACCACCTCGAAGGCTTCGCAAGGGATCTGGTCGACTGGCTGTCCGCCCCAGAGGGCCTGGCAGCGGAACATCCCTGGTGCGGTTCGGATGTCAAGCTGATGGGTTACGGCGCCGGAGGAGATCTCGACCTGGTGCTGTGCGTGCCGCAGAAGTGCGGGTACGTGCCGAGCCGCGCCGCCTACGCGGAAAACAAGGAGCGGCTTCTGGCGGAGTGTCACCGGCTGGCGGCGGAAAGCCTGGGTGAGGCCCCGGTCCGGTTCCGGGTCAACGTGCGTGACATCCCCGACCGCGATGAGCTTTACCTGACTTACACCGGAAGTTCCATCGAGTCCGGAGACGAGGGTGTGGTCGGGCGAGGAAACCGGGTAACCGGCCTGATCACTCCCCTTCGGCCGATGAACATCGAGGGTGCCAGCGGCAAGAACCCCGTCTACCACGTGGGCAAGCTCTACAACCTCGCCGCGCATCGGATCGCCGCGCGCCTCGCGGAGACGACAGGCGGCTATGCCGAGGTCCACCTCATCAGCGCCACGGGGCAGCGGCTGGATCGCCCCTGGCGGGTACATGTCCGGCTCGCCGCTACCGACCCCCAGCTCAACAAGGTGCATGCCGTGATCTTCGAGGCGCTGGACGGATTCCCGGCACTGACCGAGGAGATCCTCGCCATCGGATTGATGCTGAGCTGATGAACGCCAGCCCGGGCCCGGTCACAACCGGCGCCCGTCAGCGGCTGACCGGCCACTATGGTGCGGCCGCCAACGAATGGCTGAACAGCGTGCCCACCGCCATCGCTGACGCTGCCGCGCAATGGAGTCTGACCGTAACCGGCTACCACGACAGCGGCTGCGCCTCGGTGATCGCGCACGCCAGCGATGGCGACCATGTATCCCGCGTGATCAAAGCATGGTACGACCCCGACAGATACCGCCGCGAGATCGCGGCGCTGCGCCTGTGGGGTCCGCCAGTGGCCCCCGCCGTGACGCACGCCGCTGATCACCTGGCGATGGCGGCGCTGCGCCTGGTCGCTGACCGGCCCGGCGGTGCGGCGGCACCGGCTGGCGAATACGACGCAGTGGCTTACAGCCTGCACCGGCTGCACTCCCGCACAGCGGCACCGGAGGGATTCCCGGGCCTGGATGGCTACATCGATGGCGAGGTGCGGCCCAGGATTCACCGCCGAGCGTCAGTCATCGGCGCCAAGATCCCGGAATCCTGCCTGATATGGGGCATGGCAGCAGTGAACCGACTGTCAATGCGGCTGGAGGAGCGATTGCTCCTGCATGCCGATCTCTACCGGGAAAACGTCCTGTTCGACCACGACGGCCGGCCGGTTTTCATCGACCCGTTGCCGATGACCGGCGACCCGGTGTTCGACTGGGCCTTCTGGACCGTGTATTACGACCTCACCCGCGACCCATCGCACCGGCTGCTCACCGCGGCCCGCGTGGGCGGCATCTGCCCCACGCGGCTGCTGCCCTGGTGTCTGACGTTGTGCCTGGATGGCCTGCTGTATTACGTCGAGACGGCCGATCCGCGGGTAGTGCGGATGATCGAGGTCATGACGGTACTTGGCGATGC
This sequence comes from uncultured Actinomycetota bacterium, assembly GCA_963842355.1. Taxonomy (GTDB): domain Bacteria; phylum Actinomycetota; class Actinomycetes; order Streptosporangiales; family Streptosporangiaceae; genus JASHPR01. Next base: position 1,291,894 of record CAWJGC010000004.1, read on the forward strand.
TTGGGAGGCGGTCTGCGCGTGATCACTTATCTGCTGCGACACGGGCAGACATCCCTGAGTGCGAGTTACCGGGTCAACGGCGATGTGCGCCTTGTCGTCCCGTTGGATGAAACAGGCCGCGAGCAGTGCCAGCGAGCGCGGATCGCGATCCCGGTAGCCGAAGTCCGGTCCTGTGTGAGCAGCGAGTTCCCCCGCGCCATCGAAACCGCCGAGCTCATCCTCCAGAGCGCCAAGGTCCCGGTAACAGCCGATCAGCGGCTTAACGAACTCGACTACGGCGCCTTCGAAGCCCGCCCGTTCGGCGAGTACGCCGCCTGGCTCTGTCAGCATGGTCCCCATGCCAGGCCACCCGGCGCGACCGAGTCGCAGCGAGAAGCCATCCGGCGAATGCTTGACGGCATGCGGTCGGCCCTTACCCTTCCTGGCCCCCGGATCGTGGTGACCCACGGCCTGGCGCTATCGGTGATCTCCTGGCGGCAGCACCACGAGCTGACTGAGGGAGTCGTATTGTTTTCCGAAGCGCCGTGCGCAACACCGATCGTCGTCGTTGACGCAGACCTGCGGAGGACCATCGATGCGCTGGCAACGGATCTCGGCCGGGAGCCCATCGCGACCGCGGCGGCCAGCGTAATTGCGACCGGAGACAGGCCGAAGGCTTGCTAGGTTCGACAGCAGATGACCTGATGGAGATTGAGGGACGCTGATGCATGATCCCCGCGCCCTGCTGGACATGGGCGCCGACGCTGTTCGCCGCCTCGCCCGCCGTGGCTACACGCTGGACCTCGCACGGCTTGAGGAATTGTTCTCCCGGCGCACCAGCAGCATCACCACGGCCGACCAGCTCCGTGCCGAGTCCAACCGGGTGACACAGGAAGTGCAGCAGGCGGCCCGGCAGGGCGGAGATGTCTCGGAATTGAAGGAGCGGGCACGCCGGCTCAAGGAGCAGATCCGCCAGGCAGAGACCGAAAAGGACCGGGCTAGGGCTGAGCTGCGGGACCTGCTGCTCGGCATCCCGAACCTGCCGCTGGACGCGGTTCCCGACGGCGACAGCGAGGAGTTCGCCGTGGAGATCCGCCGCCACGGTGACCCCCCAGCGTTCGCATTCGAGCCGAAGGACCACGTCGACCTCGGTGAGGCGATGGGAATCCTCGACTTCGCCCGGGCGGCCAAGCTTTCCGGCCCACGGTTCAGCATCGCCCGGGGCGCCGGTGCGGCGCTGGAGCGCGCCCTCGCGACGTTCTTCCTCGAATTGCACACCCGGCGGCACGGCTACACCGAGTACTCGCTGCCCAACCTGGTCACCCGGGAAACCATGACCGGCACCGGGCAGTTGCCCAAATTTGAGGAAGATCTGTTCAAGACCAGTGTCGGATCGCGCGACCTGTTCTTGATCCCCACCGCTGAGGTGCCACTGACGAACCTGCACGCCGGCGAGATCATCGATCCGGCCGCGCTGCCGCTGGCATTCACCGCGCACACCCCGTGCTACCGGTCCGAAGCGGGGTCCTACGGCAAGGACACCCGGGGCATCCTGCGGCTGCACCAGTTCACGAAGGTTGAGATGGTGCGGATCTGCGCCGCGAACCAGTCGCAGGCCGAGCTGGAGAAGATGATCGGCCACGCGGAGGCGTGCCTGAGGGAACTGGGCCTGGCCTACCGGGTCATCGTGCTGGCCGCCGGTGACATGAGCTTCGCTGCGCAGGTCACCTATGACCTGGAGGTGTGGCTGCCCAGCCAGCACCGCTACCGGGAGATCTCATCCTGCTCCGACTGCGGCACGTTCCAGGCCCGCAGGGCGAACATCCGGACCCGGACTGCAGACGGCGCGCGGTCCTTCGTCGCCACGATGAACGGTTCTGGCCTGCCGATCGGCCGGACCATGGCCGCGATCCTGGAGAGCTACCAGCAGCAGGACGGTTCGGTATCGATGCCGGATGCGCTCGTCCCCTACTTGGGCTTCAAGGCGCTCGGCCCGGACGGAACGCCCCAGATGTGATGCTGGTCGGCGTCTGTGACTTCCCGGGAAGCTACGCATTCCCGCCTGCCGGGTACGGGGGCATCGAACGGTGGCTGTGGGCCGCCGCCGTAGGAGCGCGCCGCGCAGGCGCCGACGTCCACCTCCTCGGCCCCTCGTGGCGGCCAGACCTCGGCGATGGCTGGGTTACCAAGCCCGTGCGCTTGGAGACCCTGACATCAGGTTCACGTCAGCTCCCGCAGCTGCGGAGGGCCGGTTATGACCTGCTCATCGTCGGCCACGAGTATCCATCCCTTCCCGCCTGGCGGCGGGCATGGGAGGAACTGGATTGCGATGTCGCGACTTTCCAGCACGCGCCGGACTTCCGGCACAGTCCCGGCGCGTTCGATGGCTGCCGCTCCCGGCTGTACTGCTACTCACCGGAGATGACGGAACGGTACTTAGCGGACCATCCCCGGGCAGAACTTGCCGCGCACCTCGGGTTCGGAGAAGAAGAACCAACCGCCGTCGATGGCTGCGACCTCGTGTGGCTTGGGCGCATCGATGCAGAGAAAGCGCCCCACCTCGCGATCATGGCTGCGGCCCTGCTGGGCCGCCGGATACGGATTGTCGGGCCGGTCTTCGACGAAGACTACGTAACCCTCCATCGTGAGCTGTTCCGCGCTGACCATGTGGAGTTCGCAGGCGAGCTCGGCGGCGCGGCCAAAACAGCCGCGTTGAACACCGGGCGGGTTCTTGTCTACTCGTGCGCCCGGCACTACGTGGAAGCCGGTGCCGCGGTATTCGGGGAATCCCTGCGGGCCGGGACTCCCGTCGCCGCACTCGCTTGGAAGCAGGGAACATGCGCCCAGGCTGCCCTGTGCGACGACACCGGAGCGGTGGCCACCGTGGCTCCGGGGACCGACGACCACCAGGCGGCATCCGCACTGGCAGAGGCCATCGAACAGGCGGCGTTGCTCAAGCCAGCGCATGTGCAGGAGGTCGGTCAGGCACGATTCGATCCCGTCAGGCACTTTCAAGCGCTCGCTTCCCGCCATGCTGAACCATCCCAGTGAGCTAGTGAACGCGCTGCGACGCTCACTCGGCATGCGCTGGTCCTTTGACGCCCAAGGCGACCGCCTGTGCATTCGCTACCAAGCACCAGCCACGCCTTACCGGCCGCGGCGCAGGCCAATCGGCTGGCAGGAGATGCTCGGCGTCCTCGCCTCGACATTCGCCGAGCATGGCATCCGGCAAGTGCCCCCGCTGCCGCTTCGGTGGAACCGCGAAACCGGCTTCACGATCTCCGCGATCCAGGCCCTTGACCCCTACCTGAAACAATGCCGCCCATACTCCTACCGGCAGGGCTACCTGCCCCAGCCCGTCATCCGGTTCACGGGGGAACGCGACAACTCGGGCCAGTTGGCCGACGGATTCCTCACCGCGTTCGTCAACGTCTCCTGCGTCCTTCCGATCCGTGACCTATCCGAGCACGCGAAGATCCTCGACACCTGGCTGACCGTGCTATCGCGGCTCGGCCTGCATGCCCGCCACCTGGAAATCCACGGCGCCACTATCCCATGGCAGCGACGAGAGGTGCAGGGGATCACGCTGCGCGTCGCTCACGACGGCCTCGAAATCGGGGACATCGTCTTGCTATGGAACGCAAGCAGCCCATGGTTCATGGCCACTGACCTCGGGTCCGGGCTTGAGCGGCTGCGGTGGGCAATCACCCGCACCGCCTGGCCGTTGGTCGTTCACGGCTCTCTCACGGAACGCGCCGATCCGGCCGTGCTTGACAGAATCCGCGCTGCCACCCTGATCGCTGCGAGTGGAATCCAGCCCAGTGATCGCGGGCCCGGCAGCGCCCTGAGGCGGCTGGTCAGGTCCATCCCTGCCGCCAGCGCCGCACTTGGGCTGAGCGCCCCGGTCCGCTCAGCGTATGCCTACTGGTCACTGACGAGCCTGCCCCAACTGCCCTGGCCTGACGTGTGCCAAGTCCTTGAAGGCGAACTCGCAAAGCCTGGTGTGAGCGGAAACAAGCTGTGTAGTTAAGAGTTGCATGACGGGTACAGGTTGCATTCGCAGGTGCGCCCGCCTTGGTGGTGGGGGATGGTGTGGTCGTCGTCGCAGCGTTCGGCCCGGCGGGCGCAGCCGGGGTGGCCGCACCGGGGGGAGCGGATCTTGATGATGTGGCGGAGGGCCGCCGAGGGCCGGTAGCCCGGCCGATTCCCGGCGGTGGGTGCAGGTGCCGGTCTCGATGGGGGTGGTGGTGATGGCGGCCAGCCAGGCGGCGCGGCCGGGGCCGGGGGGTCCGGGTCCGGCGCGGGCGCAGCCGTGGGCGATGGCGCGGCCGTGGGGGTCGGTGAGGGTGAGGCACCAGCGGACCGGGCCGGTGGCGGCGGCGAGGGTGTCGGCGAGGTCGCGGCTGGTGGCGGCGTCGATGGTGTCGTAGCCGTCGGCGTGGCCGGGGGCCTGGGACTGGCCAAGCCAGGCGGCGGCGGGCATGGTCAGGTTCACCGACCCGCCCAGGCCGCCGGGCCCGTCCGCGCTTGCGCCGGGGGTGTCCGGGCCGGTCCCGCCCGCGCCGGTCCCGGCGGTGCCGGTCCCGCCCACGCCGGGGGTGTCCGCACCGGGGGCGCCCCCGCCGGTCCTGTCCGCGCCGGTCCTGTCCGCGCCGGTCCCGGCGGTGCCGGTCCTGTTCGCGCCGGTCCTTTCCGCGGCAGGGGGCGGGGGGAGCAGGCTGGTGAGGTCGTGGCCGTTGAGGCGGGCCAGCAGGACCTGGGCGCGCAGCTGGTCCAAAGTGCCGGGGGCGCCGCGGGCCTGGAGCCAGCGGGCGGCGGCGTCCAGGTTCTCCCCGGCGAGGATGGCGGCGGCCGGGTCCAGGCCGCGGCCGGCGAGGGCGCCGGTGCCGTCGGGGTCGATCCACACGTCCACCCGGGCGTGCTGGCGCGCTTGGTCCTTGCGCCGAGCAGCGGCCTCGGGGTCGAAGTGGGCGATGTCGCGGCGCAGCAGGCGGCGGAGCTGGCTGGTGGTCCGCCCGGCCGCCGTCAAGATCAGGCCCGTCGCGATCGCGGCGGCGATCCGGTCGTCGCCGACCAGGGCCAGCTCGTCGGCGAACACGCCGGCCTTGGCCGCGTCGATCCGCCCGGCGGCCAGCGCGGCGGTGACGGCGGGCAGCCGGGCCAGCGCGGCGGCGAGGGTGACCTGGCGGTCGGCGGCCCAGCCCGTCAAGGTCAGCACGGCGGCGATCTCGTCGGCGAGGTACTCGCCGGGGGCGCCGCCGGGGCGGGCGCGGCGGGCGGCCAGCTCGGTGATCACCGCCAGCTCCCCGGCGGCGGCCCGGGAGGCCAGCCGGCGCTGGGCGGCCAGCAGCCCGGCCAGCTCGTCATCGGACAGCCGGCCCAGGCCGCCGGCCCAGGACCAGTCGCCCGCCCGGGCCAGCAGCCAGCCCGCCTCCAGCCGGTCCAGCACCCCGCCCGCGGCGAACCCGGCTCCGCCGGTGCCGCCGCGGTGGGTGAACCCGGCATCGAACAGGTCCGCCGCCACCGCCGCCGGGCCGCCGGCGACGTCATCACCGGCCGGCCCGGCCAGCCCGGCCAGCCCGGCCAGCCCGGCGTGATCCTCGCCGAGGGGCCAGCAGCCGGCGTCGGCTTCGGGCGGCCAGCAGCCGGGATCGTCGTCCCCGGCTTCGGGGCCGCAGAGGTGATCGCCCAGCCGGTCCAGCGCGGACTCGTCGGCGACGGTCAGCGGCTCACCGCCATCCAGCTTGGCCAGTACCGCCCGTTCCCCGGCCGTCAGCGGCCGGGGACCGGCTGGCGCGGCGGGCTCGCCGGCCGCCGGCTCGCCGCCGCCGCGCACCGGGGCCCGCTTCGCGGGCCGCGGCGGGATGCGGCCCGGCTCGCGGCGCTGGCCTGCGGGGCCGTCCGGCTCGCGGCGCTGGCCTGCGGGGCCGTCCGGCTCGCGGCGCTGGCCTGCGGGGCCGTCCGGCCCGGGGTGGCGAGGGCTGGTGATGGCGTCCCCTCCCAAGCAGCTAGTCAACGTATTCGACTACACTACCAAGCTATGCCAAGATATGCGATCTGTTTTTCGAGGCGGTTTCACCGGCGGGTCGCGGGAAGGCTGGCTTCAGGCCAGCGGCGCTGGTGGCGCCGGAAGGTGGCACCGGGCGCGGAGCCGGTGGCCGTCGGTCGTGTCGAGGTTTCGGGCCTCCGCCGTCATCTCGCCGTCACCCGGCTGTCGCCCGCCGGCGTCGCCGGCACGCTACTGTCCTGGCAGACTGGGTGTTTACGCACCCAAGTACGTACTGGGGAGGTGGACGGCCGTGAGCGTTGCGCCTGCTGAGGTTGAGCGGCCGGAGACCGAGGAGAAGGCGGTCCCCGATTCGCCATGGGTCACGATCGTATGGAACGACCCGGTCAACCTCATGTCGTACGTCACGTACGTGTTCCAGACCGTGTTCGGCTACGCGAAGCCGAAGGCGGAGAAACTGATGCTGGACGTGCACCACAAGGGCAAGGCTGTGGTCTCCTCCGGGGCGCGTGAGGCCATGGAGCACGATGCGGAGACCCTGCACGGCTACGGGCTGTGGGCCACGATCAGCCACGACTCGTGACCGCCGGCGGACAGGAGCCTGACGAGGGCAGCGACCTGGAGGACCTGATGGCAGGTTTCCGCGCTAGCTCGGGCGGTGCCACCGCTCGATTCGGCGCGGCCCAGGCGGCCATCATCCGCGACCTGGTCGGGCAGATCGCGGAACTCATCAGCGACGACCGGCCGGGCCGCGGTGCCTCGGCCGGCCCGAATGCCGCCGATGCCGCCGACACCGCCGACACCGGCGACACCGGCGGCGGATCGGGCTGGCCGGATAACGGGCCGATCGGCCCGGACGAACTCGCGGCGATGATCGGGTTCACGGACCACACCACGCTGCCTGACGATCCCGTTCTGGCCCGGCTGCTTCCTGACGCCTACCGCGAGGATCCGGAGGCGTCGGGAGAGTTTCGCCGGTACACCGAGCAGGGGCTGCGCTCGGGAAAGGCCGCGGCGGCACGGACCGTGCTGGCGACGCTGCCGCCGGGAGGAGGCCGCGTCCGGCTGTCCGAGCCGGAAGCCCAGGCGTGGCTGCGCGCCCTCAACGACGTCCGGCTGGCGCTCGGCGTGCACCTCGAGGTCACCGACGACTTCGACGAGCAGGTCGAGGACATCGGGCCGGATGATCCTCGCGCGGCCTACATAGGGGTCTACCAGTGGTTGGCGTTCTTGCAGGAAACCCTGGTCCGGGCGCTGTCGTGACGCGGGCGCCGCGCTCCCGCCGCGCCGCGCGAGCACGGGCGCCGCGCGGGCACGGCGCCGCCCGGGGCGGCTACGCTCGCGGGCATGCTGACCTTGCCAGGCGCTCTGCGCGCCGCCATCATCGCCCACGCGAGGGCCGACGATCCGGATGAGGCCTGCGGGGTGGTCGCGGGCCCAGCGGGCAGCGACCGCCCGGAGCGGTTCATCCCGATGACGAACGCCGAGCGGTCGCCGACGTTCTACCGGTTCGACTCGATGGAGCAGTTGCGGGTATGGCGGGAGATGGACGAGAGGGACGAGGAGCCGGTGGTCATCTACCACTCGCATACCGCCACCGAGGCGTACCCCTCCCGCACCGACATCGCGTATGCCAGCGAGCCCGGGGCGCATTACGTGCTGGTATCCACGCGAGATCCAGACGAGGCCGAGTTCCGCTCGTTCCGCATCGTGGACGGGGTCGTCACCGAGGAGGAAGTGCGCATCACCGAAGGCGGTCCGGGCCACCCGCGCGATCCGGGTGACCGGGGCGATCCGGGCGACCCGCGTGATCCGGGTGACCGGGGCGATCCGGGCGACCCGCGTGATCCGGGTGACCGGGGCGATCCGGGCGACCCGCGTGATCCGGGTGGCCGGGGCGATCCGGGCGACCCGCGTGATCTGGGCGACCGGGGCGACCCGGTACGGGCGGCTCCGGAATGATCCTGGCCGGCCGAAGGTTGGACCGCACGGACTCTCGCACACCTCCGCGTACCCTACGCATACCCAACCGCATACCGACCTGTATTTGATCTGGAGCACTTACCCATGGCCATCGAGGTACGGATCCCGACGATCCTGCGCAACTACACCGGCGGAGCCAAGTCGGTCGAGGGCTCGGGCGACACGCTGGCCGACCTGATCGCCGACCTGGACCAGCGCCACGGCGGGCTGCAGGAGCGGCTCGTGGACGACTCCGGGGGTACCGCCGGGCTGCGCCGGTTCGTGAACGTCTACCTGAACGACGAGGACGTGCGCTTCCTGGGCGGGCTTGACGCCCCGGTCAAGGACGGCGACACGGTCACCGTCCTGCCCGCCGTGGCCGGCGGCCAGGACGGCACGCAGCGCGGCACGCGGGACGACGGCACGCAGGACGACGGCTCGCAGCGCAGCACACAGCGCTGAGCGGCCGGCTGGAGCCCGATGCGTTACGACTCGCTGCTCGACTCGGTCGGCAGGACGCCTCTGGTCGGGCTGCCGCGGCTGTCACCCGGGCCGACGACGCGGCTGTGGGCCAAGCTCGAGGACCGCAACCCGACCGGCTCGGTCAAGGACCGGGCGGCGTTCTACATGGTGTCGCAGGCGGAGAAGGACGGGCTGCTGAAGCCGGGGTCCACGCTGCTGGAGCCGACCTCGGGGAACACCGGGATCTCGCTGGCGATGGTGGCGAAGCTGCGCGGCTACCGGATGATCTGCGTGATGCCCGAGAACACCTCGGCCGAGCGCAGGATGCTGCTGGAGATGTACGGGGCCTCGATCATCTCCTCCCCGGCGGCCGGCGGTTCCAACGAGGCGGTCCGGGTCGCGAAGCAACTGGCGGCCGACAACCCGGACTGGGTCATGCTGTACCAGTACGGCAACGAGGCCAACTCGCTGGCCCACTACGAGACCACCGGGCCCGAGCTGCTGGAGGACCTGCCGTCGATCACGCATTTCGTCGCCGGGCTCGGCACGACCGGCACCCTGATGGGCACCGGCCGTTACCTGCGCGAGCACGTGCCCGGGGTGCAGATCGTCGCGGCCGAACCCCGCTACGGTGAGCTGGTCTACGGGCTGCGGAACATCGACGAGGGCTTCGTTCCGGAACTTTACGACGAGTCCGTGCTGACCTCACGGTTCTCCGTGACCTCGGCCGACGCGCTGCGCCGGACCCGGGAACTGCTTGATCTGGAAGGCCTGTTCGCCGGGATCTCGTCGGGAGCCGCGCTGCACGCGGCGCTGGCCATGGCGGAGAAGGCCGCCGCCGCGGGGCGGCGGGCCGACGTGGCCGTGATGATCGCCGACGCGGGCTGGAGATACCTGTCGACCGGCGCCTACTCGGGAACGCTGGAAGAGGCCGAGGCTCGCCTGGAGGGCCAGCTGTGGGCGTAACGGCGGGCGGGGAACGCGGGACGCGGGGGACACGGGGGACGCCGGGGACACGGGGGACGCCGGGGGACACGGCATGAGCGAGCCGGCGGGCGCCCCGGAGGCGAGCGCGGTACACAGCGTGTTTGACGAGGCCACGGCGGTCCGGCGGTCCGGCGAGGGACGGTATGAGGTCCGGCCCGACCGGCGGTTCGCCGTCGTGGCGCCCGGCGGCTCGGTGCCCCCGGCGATGAACGGCGGGGTGATGGTGGCGACCGCGCTGCGCGCCGTCCTGGACACGTCGCCGCATCCGTATCCGGTGGCGACCAGCGCGCATTTCCTGCGCGTCCCCCAGCTGGAGCCCGCCGAGATCCACGTGACCTGGCTGAAGCGGGGCCGGACGGCGGCGACCGCGCGCGCCGCGGTCGTCCAGGACTCGCTGCCGGTGCTCGACGTGACCGTGACCACCGGCAGCCTGCCGTCCCATCCCGCGGCCAACGGCGAGCTGAGCTGGACCGGCGAGCCGCCGCAGCTGCCGCCGATCGAGGAGTGCGTCGACCTCGGGCACTGGGCGGGCACCTTCGGCCCGGACGGAGCCGCCGGCGACGCGGCCCAGGTTGACCTGCGGCTGGACCCCGCGACGGTCGGCTGGCGGCAGGGCCAGCCCGCGGGCATCCCGGAGATGCGCGGGTACTTCAGGCTGCGCGAGGACCGTGATCCCGACGCGTACACGCTCGCGCTGGCCGTGGACGGCCTGCCGCCGGTGGTGTTCGGCCTGGGCGCCGCCGGGTGGTCACCGACCGTGGAGCTCACCTGGCACATGCGGGCGGTGCCCTCGCCCGGCCCGCTCCGGGTCGCCACGCGGTGCCGGCACGTCAGCGGCGGCTGGTTCGACGAGGAGGCCGAGGTCTGGGACGCCGCGGGCCGCCTGGTCGCGCAGAGCCGCCAGATCGCGCGGGTGGGCCGCAGCAGCCGCCAGCGCGATTCCCAGGCCTAGGCGCCAGGCCCAGGCGCCAGGCCCAGGCGCCAGGCCCAGGCGCCCGCCATCCGGCGACAATACGGGTAGCGGCGCGATGCGCGTAGCCTGGAGGACCGTGCGATTCACCATAGTCGGATGCTCGGGAAGCTTCCCCGGGCCGGACAGCCCGTCCTCGTGTTACCTGGCGGAGGCCGAGGGGTTCCGGCTGCTCGTCGACCTCGGCAGCGGGGCACTCGGGCCCTTGCAGCGCCACGCCGGGCTGGACGACATCGACGCGATCTGCGTCAGCCACCTGCACGGTGATCACTGCCTGGACCTGTGCGGCTACGCGGTGGCGTGCACCTACCACCCGGACGGCCCGCGGCCGCGGATACCGGTATACGCGCCGTCCCAGGCGGCCGTGCGGCTCGGCCGGGCCCTCATCGCCGATCCTGCCGCGGCGGCCGCCGATGCCAACCCGGGCCACGGGATCACGGACGCCTTCAGCTTCACCACGATCACGCCGGGAACCATGGACATCGGCCCGTTCCGGGTGACGGCCGAGCGGATGAACCACCCGGTGGAGACGTTCGGGTTCCGGCTGGAACACGCCGGTCGGTCGCTGGCCTACTCGGCGGACACCGGCGAGACCGACGCGCTGGTCCGGCTGGCCCAGGACGCCGACATGCTGGTCTGCGAGGCGTCGCTGGTCGAGCCCGGCCCGGGAGGTCCGGCCCTCCCGGAAGGACTCCACCTGACCGGCCGGCAGGCCGGGCGGTACGCTGCGCGGGCCGGCTCGGCCAGCTCGTGCTCACCCACCTCGTGCCCTGGAACGAAGCGAGCCGGGCGCTGGACGAGGCGGACCGGGCCTTCAGCGGGCCGCTGTCGCTGGCCGCCCCCGGGCTCGGGTTCGTGCTCGACTGACCCGCCCGGGGGACGAATCTACGCAGCTCAGACAGGTGTTACCGGTTAGTGTCGCCTGGCCAGGATAAGCGGGCGCGGCGCCCTACACTCCTGCCCATGCGTGTTCTCGTCACCGGCGGCGCCGGCTTCATCGGCTCACATCTGACGGATGCCCTTCTGGCCCGGGGGGACCAGGTCGCGGTGGTCGACGACCTGTCCCGGGGCCGGTTCGCCCGGCTGGACGATCAGGTGATCCTGCACAAGCTGAGCATCACCGACGCCGGCTCGCTGGCCGCGCTGGTCAAGCAGATCGGGCCCGAACTGATCTGTCACCTGGCCGCGCAGATCGACGTCCGCGTCTCGGTGGCCGCCCCGGCGGACGACGCGCAGACCAACGCGGTGGGGACCGTGAACGTCCTGGAGGCGGCGCGGGCCGCCGACGCGCGGGTGCTGTTCTGCTCCACCGGCGGCGCCCTGTACGGCCGGGACGCGCCCATCCCGTCGCTGGAGGACGTGCTGCCGCTGCCCGAGTCGCCCTACGGCGTCGCCAAGTACTGCGCCGAACAGTACGTCGGCCTGTACAACCGGCTGCACGGCACGAGGCACACGATCCTGCGGCTGGCCAACGTGTACGGTCCGCGGCAGGATCCGGCGGGCGAGTCCGGGGTGATCCCGATCTTCTGCGACCGGGTGCTCGCGGGGGAACGGCCGGTCATCTACGGCGACGGAAAGCAGACCCGCGACTACGTCTACGTGAGCGACGCCGTCGCGGCCTTCCTGGCCGCCGCCGACCAGGGCCGGCCCGGTATCTGGAACTTCGGCACCGGCGTGGAGGTCAGCGTCCTCGACCTGGCCGCCCTGATCGGCGAGGCGGCCGGCCGCGCCGTCGACCCGCAGTTCGCGCCCGCCCGGCCCGGCGAACTGCAGCGCAGTGCACTGGCCGTGGAGCGGGCCGAGCGCGACCTGGGCTGGCGGCCCGCCGTCCCCCTGGCCGACGGGGTGCGGCGGGTATACCAGTGGATCGAGGCGGGCGCGCCCGACCGCGCCGCCTGCTGAGAGTTCCCGGTACGCTGGCCCGCATGTCGCGACCGGACGGGCGCAGCCCCGATCAGCTGCGTGAGGTAAAGATCACCAGGGGCTGGCTCGATCACGCCGAGGGGTCGGTGCTGGTTGAGTTCGGCGCCACCCGCGTGCTGTGTGCGGCCAGCGTGGCCGAGGAACTGCCGCGATGGCGCCGGGGCAGCGGGCTGGGCTGGGTCACCGCCGAGTACGCGATGCTGCCGCGGGCCACGAACACGCGCGGCGAGCGTGAGTCGGTCCGGGGCCGCCTCGGCGGCCGCACGATGGAGATATCGCGCCTGGTGGGCAGGTCCCTGCGGGCCTGCGTCGACGCCAAGGCGCTCGGCGACAACACGATCACGGTCGACTGCGACGTGCTGCAGGCCGACGGCGGCACCCGCACCGCCGCGATCACCGGGGGTTACGTGGCGCTGGCCGACGCGGTCGGCTGGCTGCGCGCCAAGAAGCGGACCAAGGGCGACCCGCTGGTCACCTCGGTCGCCGCGGTCAGCGTCGGGATCGTGGGCGGGCAGGCCCGGCTCGATCTCTGCTACGAGGAGGACGTGGCCGCCGAGACCGACATGAACGTGGTCTGCACCGGCGACGGCAGCTTCGTGGAGGTCCAGGGCACCGCGGAACGCGAGCCGTTCGGCCGCGAACTGCTCGACGAACTGCTCGCGCTGGCCGTGGCCGGCTGCGGCGAGCTGACGGAACTGCAGCGCCGGGCCCTTTCCACAACATGATTCCAGAACGGGATGGCCCTGGTGAATCCCGGCGGCCACGGCTGGTCCTCGCCACCGCGAATCAGGACAAGCTCGCCGAGCTGACCAGGATCCTGGCCGCCTGCGGGGTGGGGGTGGACCTCGCGGGGCTCGGCGAGTTCCCCGGCGCGCCCGAGGTCCCCGAGACCGAGGCCACCTTCGCCGAGAACGCGCTGCTCAAGGCCCGTGCGCTGGCGCTGTTCACCGGCCTGCCCGCGGTCGCCGACGACTCCGGCCTGTGCGCCGACGCGCTGAACGGGATGCCCGGGGTGCTCTCGGCACGCTGGGCCGGGCGGCACAGGGACGACGAAGCCAACCTGCGGCTGGTCCTGGCCCAGCTTGCCGACGTGCCCGACGGCCGCCGCGGGGCGCACTTCACCTGCGCCGCCGCGCTGGTCCTGCCGGCCGGGCCGGAACACGTCCGCGAGGGCGCCGTGTACGGCCGGCTGACCCGCGAGCCGAGGGGAACGGGCGGGTTCGGCTACGACCCGATCTTCGTCCCCGACGGGGCGGAACTGACCACGGCGCAGATGAGCGCGCAGGCCAAGGACGCGATCAGCCACCGGGGACGCGCGCTGCGCGCGCTCGCCCCGGTCGTCGCGGCCGCCCTGCCCGGTTAGGCGCCGCCGAGCACGCCGCTGGGCGGCGTGGTCACCTGGCTCGCCGACGGCAGCGCGATGTGCACGGGCTGGTTGACGGCCGTCACGTTCATGGTCACGTTCACGGTCTCGCCCATGACCGTCTCGACCTCGGTGACCCGCCGCGCCACGTGCTGGGCGTCGATCCACACGTTGAAGCTGATGTCACCGGTGACCGACTTCATCAGCGGCGCGAGCAGCGTGCGGAGGCTGGCCGGCAGCGCGGCGAGCGCCGCCGAGGCGGTGAAGCTGCCCGTGTAGTGCGTGGTGCGGACACCGTCGATGACCTGCGTCCCCACGGAGTGGACGTTCTTGGAGGCCGCGAGCATCTTGGTCTGGGTCAGCGGGTCGCCGTTCTGCACGCTCTGGAGCAGGTTCGTGAGGCTGGAGCCCAGGTTGCCGGACAGGTCGGAGAACGGGATCTCGAGCCACGGCTTGCCGCTCTGCTCGGTGAGCGCCGAGAACAGGGTCGACTTGAGGTAGGCGGCCTTGGTGGTCACGATCTCGTCCATGGGGAACGACTGCCCGGCGGCCGAGACGTCCACGGTCTCGTCGAGCAGCAGGGCCGGCTTGATCTGCATCCGGATCGTGCCCGTCGTGGTCTCGCTCACCGAGCCGTTGACCTGCGCCGAGAACGTGGCGGCCATCGAGTTCACGTGCTGGGTTTCGTCGGCGGCCAGGCCGATCGCCGCCCGGGCGCTCAGCGGCTTCGCTGGCCCGGAGGAGCAGCCCGCGACTATGGTGAGTGCCCCGGCGCACAGCGCGACGGCAGCGGCACGCCGCTGACCCCTGCCGTTAAGGGGCGAATACGTCGAAAGCAGCGTCATGACGGCAGGCTAGCCGGCATCGGGACTGCTCGCCGCACGCCCGGCCGGTCCCTGACCGGGCCGGGCCCGGCCGGGTGCCCGGTAGCGCGATGCCCGGTGGCGCGATGCCCGGTGGCGCGATGCCCGGTAGCGCGATGCCCGGTAGCGCGATGCCCGGTAGCGCGATGCCCGGTAGCGTGGGTGGGTCCGGGTGCCGCCGGACGGCCAGAAGGGAGCGCGCGTGAGCGACCAGCGGCTGGCGCCAGGTGACCCTGCGCCCGATTTCACCCTGTCCGACGCCGAAGGTAACCAGGTGAGCCTCTCGGCGCTGCGCAGTGAGGCGGGAAGGGGAGGCGGGCGGGGGATTATCGTCTACTTCTACCCGGCCGCCATGACACCCGGCTGCACCAAGCAGGCCTGCGATTTCCGCGACAGCAAGGCCGACCTGTCCGACGCGGGCTTCACCGTGCTCGGCATATCCCCGGATGCCCCGGCCAAGCTGGCCAGGTTCCGCGACCAGGAGGGCCTGACCTTTCCGCTGCTCTCCGACCCCGGCCGGGACGTGCTCAAGGCCTACGGGGCGTACGGGGAGAAGATGATGTACGGGAAGACCACGGTCGGCGTGATCAGGTCCACGTTCGTGATCGGCGCGGACGGGCGGATCGAGCACGCGTACTACGGCGTCAAGGCCACCGGCCACGTGGCCCGGCTCCGCAAGGACCTCGGCGTCACCTGACCCGCGCGGCCGGGACTGTCGGCCCCGGGAGGCGGGGAACTATCCCGCTATTATGCACATGAGCGGGTGTGGCGGAATAGGAATACGCGGCAGGTTTAGGTCCTGCTGGTGGAAACATCGTGGGGGTTCGAGTCCCCCCACCCGCACGATCACGTGAGAGGTGGCTCGCAGTGGCGCGCCCGGTTCCGCCCTGCGAACGTTTCTGTCAAACTGCTCACACGGTCCTGCCTGCACGCCAGCGTCGTGCAAAAAGTGCGATGTGTATACCATAATTGTCAGGTTCCAGCCGAATACTTGCGCGGCGGCCACCTGAACTCTTTAGTCCGAGCATCGCCAGCATCTGCGTGATCGAAGGGGCGTGCTTCGCAGCCAGTCCGAGCACTATTTCGGCCATCGCCGATGTACACGCATGGGCGCAGATGATGACGCCGCGGAGACGTCGGCCACCTGGTGACGGCGGGCCGCCTGAGCCTGGCTTTCCGCTCGATAACGTAAAGTAGTTGTTCGATACATATTCGTGATCAGTGGGTATGCCGTCCGGGAGGGCGAAACCGCGGGGGGTTCGTCGGGGACGGGCAGAAGGCCGCACGAGCGCATGCCAGGACAGGGGCTGACGGGGTCGGCGCGCCGCTTCGCGGTGATGAGCGCGCTGGTCATCGTCGTGATCGCGGTCGCGGTCAGCGTGACCATCTGGCGCTACGAAGATGCCCTCTCCCGCGCGGACACGGCGCTCGACGCCCGCCATGACGCCAGGCTCACCGAACTGCTCGTCGCGACGTTCTGGCACGAGCACGAGGCGATCAACGAGTACCTGCTCCACCCGTCCCCGGCGATCTGGCACGAGATCACGGTGCGGCACGGTCAGTTCTTGGCCACCTCGGCCTCGCTGGGCCAGACCCAGACGGCGATCGAGACCGGGGACCGGCTGCGGGCGACGGCGGGGGACGACGCCTTCGTCACGCTGCTCACGTCCGTTCGAGGGGCCGCGGGAACGACGGTGCCCCGCGAGGTCGCGGCGCTGTCACGACTGGCGGCCGCCGAGCCGAGCGTGCTGGTGCCGCTGGCCCAGCTTGACGCGGCCCAGTCGGTGCGCGCGGACTCGGGGCAGGCGGCCGAGGCCTCGTCCGCGGGCCAGGCCACGGCCATCGGGATCATCGCCGCCGTGCTGGCCGTGCTGGCCGGCGTGGTGGCCTCGCTGTTCGCGATCCGGCTGCTGCGCCGGGCCGGCGAGCGGGAACGGGACCTGACGGCGGCGCTGGGGCGGCTGAACGAACTCCTGGCCCGCCTGCGGTCGACGTCGGCGGTGCTGGGCGGGGTCACCGGTGAGCTGCGGCTGGCGGCGAAGAACGCGGAGGCGGTGGCCAGCGAGCAGTCCGCGGCGGTGGCCGAGACGTCCGCCACGATCGAGGAACTGGCCACGACCGCGGGTTCGATCGCCGACAACGCGCACGCCGTGGCGCAGGCGGCCGAGCGGACCGGGGACACCATGCGCGACATGCAGGAGAAGGTCGAGGCGATCGCCGGCCGGGCGCTGTCGCTGGGCGAGCGGGCGCAGAAGATCGGCGAGATCCTCGAGCTGATCAACGAGATCGCCGCCCAGACGAACCTGCTCGCGCTGAACGCCGCGATCGAGGCGGCCCGGGCCGGCGAGGCCGGCCGGGGCTTCGCGGTCGTGGCGGCCGAGGTGCGCCAGCTCGCGGAGCGGTCGGTGCACTCCACCGACTCGATCAGCGTGATCATCACCGGGATACAGGACGAGACGAACGCGACGATCATGGCGACCGAGGAGGGCACCCGCCAGTCCCGCGAGGTCGGCGACCTGATGGCGTCGACGGCGGTCATGCTGGAGCAGTCGATCCTGGCCACGCAGCAGCAGAAGTCAGCCGCCGACCAGGTGGATACGGCGATCCAGCAGATCCGTGAGGCGGCCGACCTGCTTGCGGCCGAGCAGGCGAAGTGGGCCGCCACCGCCGGGCGGCTGGAGACGCTGGTGAACGACCTCGACGCCACCCTGCAGGACGGGAACGGAGCGGACCCCCGTGAACGGTGACGCACGGACCAGGGCAACGGGCAGAAAGCGCACGGGCGAATGCAGAAAAAGCTGCTGAAGGGGTCGGCGCGAAGGCTCGCCGGCCTGAGCGTGGTCGTCGTCGCCGTGATCGCGGCCACGGGCGCCCTGTCGTTCTGGCGCTACGAGGTAGCCCTCTCCCGGGCGTCCGCGGCGCTGGACGAGCGCACGGACGCCAGGACCACGGCGCAGCTCACCACCACGTTCTGGGAGGAACGCAACGCGCTGGACGCCTACCTCGACCGCGGCCCGTCACCCGTGACGTCCGCGGCTGTGGTCAAGTACCGGGATCAGTTCCACCGGCTGGCCGCGCAGATCCGGAGCGTCTCGACGGCCGCGGACGCGAGGGTCCTGGCTCAGGCCGTCGCGGCGGAGGGGCGCTATTACGCCGTCTTCACGGGGCTCCGTGGCGCTGCGGGCACTGGCGTGATCCGTTCGCATGCGGCAATCGACCGGCTGGAGGCAGCCGCGCCGGGCGTGGTGCCACCCCTGAACCACCTGGACAGCCTGGACAACCTGCGCGCGGACGCGGCGAAGGCGTCGGCCGACTCCGCGGCGGCTCAGGCCCTCACCATCGGGATCATCGCCCTGCTCCTCGCCGTTGCCGCCGGCATCACCATCGCGATCTTCGCGGTCCGGTTGCTGCGCCGGGCCGGCGAGCGGGAGCAGGACCTGACGGACGCAGTGGGGCGGCTGAGCGACCGGGACGAGCTTCTGGCCCGGCTGCGGTCGACGTCGGCGGTGCTCAGCGGGGTGACCGGTGAGCTGCGGCTGGCGGCGAAGAACGCCGAGGCGGTGGCGGGCGAGCAGTCCTCGGCGGTGGCGGAGACGTCGGCCACGATCGAGGAGCTGGCCACGACGGCGGGCTCGATCGCCGACAACGTGCGCGCCGTGGGGAAGGCGGCCGAGCGGACCGGGGACACCATGCGCGACGTGCGGGGGGATGTCGAGGCGATCGCCGGGCGGGCGCTGTCGCTGGGCGAGCGGGCGCAGAAGATCGGGGAGATCCTCGAGCTGATCAACGAGATCGCGGCGCAGACCAACCTGCTCGCGCTGAACGCCGCGATCGAGGCCGCGCGGGCCGGCGAGGCCGGCCGGGGCTTCGCGGTCGTGGCGGCCGAGGTGCGCAAGCTCGCGGAGCGGTCGGTGCACTCCACCGAATCGATCGGCGTGATCATCACCGGGATACGGGACGAGACCAACGCGATGATCATGGCCATCGAGGCCGGCGGCCCCCGGGTCCGTGAGGTCGCTGACCTGATGACGTCGACGGCGGTCATGCTGGAGCAGTCGATCCTGGCCACCCAGCAGCAGAAGTCAGCGGCCGACCAGGTCGACACCGCGGTCCAGCAGATCCGCGAGGCGGCCGACCAGCTCGCGGCCGAGCAGTCGCAGTGGGCCGCCACCGCCGGCCGCCTGGAGGCGCTGGTGGACGACCTCGGCAGCGCCCTGCACGACGGCGACGGGGATCTCGGCCCGTGAGCGCCATAAGGGGCGGATCGTGCCCCGGCAGACGCTACGGAGCGTTACCAGACGATACGGATGTGCTGTCAACGGGTAGGTCTTCCGGCACGCGGCGCCGCGAGGCCTGCCGCTACAGGGGGAAGCATGCGAGTGAATACAGGAAGGAATGCTTGAGACGCCGCGTCGCCGCGTCGCCGCGGTAGCGGTGGCGGTCGTCGTCGTGATATCTGTCGCCGGCGGCCTGGCTGGCTGGCGCTACGAGGCCGCCCTCTCCAGCGCAACCACGGCGCGCGTCCAGCAGGCGGCCGCGAAGGCCACGGCGGATCTCACCGCCGCTTTCCTGGATGAACGCTTCGCGGTGGACGCCTACGTCTTCACCCCGTTGCCGGCGTTCCTGGCCAGCATGACCGCGGAACGGGCTCAGTTCCGGCGGCTGGCAGAGAACCTGGAAAGGACCCCCACGACGGACGCCGAGAAACGATCCCTGGCGCAGGCCGTGACCGGAGAGGCACGCTACGCCTCCCTCTTCGCCCGGCTCCGTGCCGAGGCGGGCCAGGGCGCGCAGCGCAGCATCGCCGCGAGTACCCGGCTGGAGGCCGTCGTGCCCGCCGTGACGAGACCCCTGAGCAGGCTGGAACAACTTCTCTCGCAGCGCGCGCAAGCATCCGGAGTGGCTGCCGCCGCATCAGCGCGTCAGGCGCGCGCCATCGGGATCGGCGCCATCATCTTCTCCCTGGCCGCCGGCATCGGATACGCGCTCTTCGCGATCCGGCTGCTCGGCCAGGCCTTCGAGCGAGAGCGGAAACTGACCGAAGCGCTCGGGCGGCTGAGCGACCGGGACGAGCTCCTCGGCCGCCTGCGGTCGACGTCGGCGGTGCTGGGCGGGGTCGCCGGTGAGCTGCGGCTGGCGGCGAAGAACGCGGAGGCGGTGGCGAGCCAGCAGTCCGCGGCGGTGGCGGAGACGTCCGCCACGATCGAGGAACTGGCCACGACCGCGGGCTCGATCGCCGACAACGCGCGCGCGATGGCGAAGGCGGCCGAGCGGACCGGCGACGTGACGCGCGAGGCGCGTGAGAAGAGCGAGGTCTTCGTCGAGCGCATACTCGCGCTCGGCCAGAGCATGCAGAAGATCGGCGAGATCCTCAAGCTGATCAGCGAGATCGCGGCGCAGACCAACATGCTCGCGCTGAACGCCGCGATCGAGGCGGCGCGGGCTGGCGAGGCCGGCCAGGGCTTCGCGGTGGTCGCGGCCGAGGTGCGCCAGCTCGCGGAGCGGTCGGTGCACTCCACCGAGTCGATCAGCGTGATCATCACCGGGATACGGGACGAGACCAACGCGACGATCACGGCGGCCCAGGAGGGCACCCGCCAGTCCCGCGAGGTCGGCGACCTGATGACGTCGACGGCGGTCATGCTGGAGCAGTCGATCCTGGCCACGCAGCAGCAGAAGTCGGCGGCCGACCAGGTGGACACCGCGATCCAGCAGATCCGGGATTCGGCTAACCAGCTCGCGGCCGAGCAGTCGCAGTGGGCCGCCGCCGCCGGCCTGCTGGAGGCGCTGGTGGACGACCTCGGCAGCGCCCTGCAATCTGCACGACGGGACGAACGCCCGTGAGCGTCTGCATACGGCTGAGAGTGGCTTCCGAGGCCTACGCGGTACCCGTCGAGCACGTCTGGGAGGTGGCCGACCTCGGTGACGTGAGGGCCGTTCCGGGAGCACGGCCGGAGCTGCTGGGGATCCAGAACATGCGCGGCCAGATCCTGCCGGTGTTCGACCTCGCGCTGCTGCTCGGGATCCCGCGAACCGCGCCGCCGAGCCGCCTGCTCGTGGCGGAGGCGGACGGGCGCCGGGCCGGGCTCGCGGTCGACGAGGTGAGCGGGATCGGCGACCTTCCCGATCCGGGCGAGGACACCGACTGCGACCTGCTGGCTGGTGCCACGCTCAGCGAGGGTGACCTCATCGGTGTCATCGACGTGACGCGGGTACTCGATTCGCTGGCGGGGACACGGCAGTGAGCGAGCCCGACAGCGACCTGGCCGACATTTTCCGCGACGAGGCGACGCAGCGGCTCGACCACATGGACGCGGTCCTGCTCGCGATCGAGTCCGGCCATGCGGACGCCGGGGCCGTGGACTCGCTGTTCCGCGATGCGCACACCATCAAGGGCGCGGCCGGCATGCTCGGCCTCGACGATATCCAGACACTCGCCCATGCTGCCGAGGACATTCTGGCCCCGGTTCGCCAGTCGGGAGCCTTCCCTCCGCAAATCGCGGCGCCACTGCTGCGCGCGACCGCCACGTTGCGGGCCTTGGTGGCCGGCTCCGGGGAACCCATCGACGGCCTGCTCAACGATCTGGCCCAGACCCGGGAGGCGCTCGCCGGCGGGGGCGGCGCCGGCGCCCCGGTCGCGGGGGAGGCCCCGGTCCCCGAGGCGCCGGTCCCGGAGGCCCCGGTCCCGGAGGCGCCGGTCCCGGAGGCGCCGGTCCCGGAGGCGCCGGTCCCGGAGGCGCCGGTCCCGGAGGCGCCGGTCCCGGAGGCCGTCCGGACCGCGGGCGCACAGCGCACCATGCGGGTTCCGGCGGAGAAGATCGATCACCTGGTCGACGCCTTCGGCGAGTTCATGCAGTACCGGCGCCGTATGGTTCACTCGCTGGCCCAGCAGTCGTCGCTGACCCCCGCCATGTCCGAGATGCTCTCCGGCGGCGCGGGCATGCTCGATGATCTCAGAGACACCGCGGTCGGACTGCGGACGCTGCCGATCTCGGCCATCACCGGTCCGCTGCCGCATGCGGTGCGGGACATCGCGCACGCCGCCGGCAAGGAGGTCGACTTCGTCGTCACCGGGGCCGGCACCGAGATCGACCGGGTCATCCTGGAGAGCCTGTCCGAGCCGCTCACGCACTTGCTGCGCAACGCCGTCGGGCATGGCATCGAGTCCCCGGCCGAGCGGGAGCAGGCCGGCAAGGCCCGGTGCGGCCGGGTGGAGCTGCGCGCGGTGCCCCGCGGCAGCATGGTCGAGATCGTGGTCGCGGACGACGGCCGGGGCGTCTCGCCCGAGGTGATCGAGAAGGCTCGGCACGAGGGGTCGCTCGTCGACCTGCTCACCCGGGCCGGGTACTCGACGGCGGGGGAGGTGACCGAACTCGCCGGACGCGGCGTCGGACTCGATGCCGTCAGGAACTACGTGATCTCCGTGCGCGGCAGCCTCGAGATCCGCAGCGAGCCGGGCCGGGGAATGGATGTCGTGCTGTTGCTGCCGGTGGCCCTGGCCCTCGTGGAGGCACTGCTCTTCGAACGCGCCGGGGCGGCGTACGGCGTTCCCATGGCCTCGGTCGAAGAGGTCGTGATGGTGGGGCAGACGCTCACGCTGCAGCGCCAGCCCGCCCTGGAGGTCCACGGGAGATCGCTGCCGGTCGTCGATGTCGCCGAGATCATCGGCACGCAAGCGCCTCCGCTCCCGGCCCGGTCACCGGGGGTCGTGATCTCCACCGGGGGCCAGCGGGTGATCACGACGTGCGACGTGCTCCTGGGGACCGAGGAAGTCATGATCAAGCCGCTCGGCCTGGCCCGCGCGGCGGGCTACCTCGGTGCCTCCATCCTCGGCGATGGCCGGATCGCGCTCCTCATCGAGCCGACCGTCCTGACCAGACGATCTCCGCGTGCCTCCGAGACGGCCGCCCCCGGCGCGGCGGCCGGGCCGGCCGCCGCGCCGAAGGTGCTCGTGGTCGAGGACTCGTTCACCGTCCGCGAGCTGCAGCGCAGCATCCTCGAGGCGGCGGGCTATGCGGTGGCGACCGCGCGCGACGGACGTGACGCGCTGAATGTCCTGGACCACGACCCCCGGATCGGGCTGGTGATCACCGACCTCGAGATGCCCGAGCTGGACGGGATCGAGCTCACCCGGGCGATCCGCGGTGACCCCGCGCGCTCGTCGCTGCCGGTGGTCATCGTCACCTCGCATGGAGCCGAGGAGGACCGGCGCAAGGGGATCGAGGCGGGCGCCGACGCGTACATGGCCAAGCACAGCTTCGATCAGCAAGCCCTGCTCGAATGCGTCGATCGACTGCTGGGGCGGTGACCGGTGGCGGCGCTGCGGGTGCTGATGTGCGAGGACTCCCGCGTCTATGCCGTCGCGCTGCAGCGGATGCTCGAGTACGACGGCGATATCGCGGTCTGCGCGGTCTGCGCCACCGCCGAGGAGGCCATCGCCGCCTTGCCCCGGGCCAAGCCGGACCTGGTGACCATGGATGTCGAGCTGCCGGGCATGAACGGGCTCGAGGCGGTCGGCGAGATCATGAGCGGCCGGCCGCTGCCGATCCTGGTGCTGTCCAGCTACGTCGGCCCCGGCAGCGACAAGGTCGCGGACGCGCTCGCCGCCGGAGCACTCGACGCCGTCGACAAGGACGAACTGGACCTGCACGACCCGGCCGGCAGCGCGGGAGCCGCGTTCCGGCGCCGGGTCAGGATGCTCGGCCAGTCACGGGTGATCCGGCATCCGGGAGTCAGGCTCGCGGCCGGAACCGCCACCGCGGGCCGGGGGCATCGAGCGTCGGTCGTCGGAATCTGCGCGTCGGTCGGCGGTCCCGAGCTGCTGATGTTCCTGCTCACCGCGCTGCCGGCCGACTACCCGATCCCGCTGCTCGTCGTGCAGCACATGGCGGCCGGGTTTACCGACGGGCTCGTCCGGTGGCTCGACCGCGCGGTCTCGCCACCCGTCGGTGTCGCGGCAGGCGGGATGCGGGCGCGCCCGGGGGCGTGGATCGCACCGCACGGCGCGCACCTCACCCTGACCAGTGCCGGGGAGCTGGCCCTCGACAGCCGGACCCCGGCCGGACGCCACCGTCCGTCCGGCGACGTCCTGCTGGAGAGCATCGCCGCGTCGGCCGGCCGGACCGGCGTCGCGGTGGTGCTCAGCGGGATGGGCAGCGACGGCGCCGCCGGTGCCGCCGCGGTGCGCCGCGGCGGCGGCCTCGCGATCGCCCAGAACGAGGAGACCTCGGCGGTGTTCGGCATGCCCAAGGCGGCCATCGACCGCGGGGTCGACCTGGTGCTGTCCCCCGGTGAGATCGCCGAATGCCTGCTGCGGCTGCGCCATGTGCCGCTGCCGGGGGCACGGTGACGGTGCTCGCCGAGCTCGCGGAGCTGGTCCGCCAGGAAACAGGGATCGCATTGCCGGTCGCGCGGAAGCGGGCCATTCTCGCCGCGCTGGAGCGGGCGGCTCCCGGGCTCGATCCCGGAGCGTTCGTGCGCGCGGCGTCGGGCCCGCGGGGCGATCGCGACCTCGTGAACCGGCTGATCGACGAAGTGACCGTCCAGGAGACGGCCTTCCTCCGGGACCGGAACCAACTCGACGCGATCGACTGGCACGGCCTGCACCGCGTCGCCCGCGCGGCAGGCTCGGGCACCATCCGGGTGTGGAGCGCCGGGTGCTCGACCGGGGAGGAACCGTACACGCTGGCGCTGCTGGCCGCCGAGGCGTTCGCCCCGGCGCGACCCCCGGTCGACGTGCTCGGAACGGACATCTCCGGCGCCGCGCTCAGCCTGGCGTCGGACGGCCGGTACCGTGAGCGGGCGGTGCGCGCCCTGGAGCCGCGGCTGCGCCGCCGCTACCTCGACCGGCAGGACGACGGTTGCTACCTGGTCGGGAAGGGCCTGCGCGACCTGGTGCGCCTGCGCCGGCACAACCTGAGCCGGGACCCGATCCCGCCGCCCGCCGAGTCCGGCTTCGACCTGGTCATGTGCCGGAACGTGCTGATCTACCTCGAGGAACGCGTCGTCGGCCAGGTGATCGCGTCGCTACAGCGGTCGCTGCGGCCGGACGGGGAGCTGGTGCTGGGTACCGCGGACGCGCTGCAGCGGCCCGGCGGCCCCGCGGCGCGGCCCGGCCTGGGCGCGGTCACCGCGCCCGAGCGGCCATCCAGGCGGCCGCTGCGCAGCGAGCCGCCGGTGCCGCGTGAGCAGCGGCTGGCCGCGGCGCTGGACGCGGCGGATCAGGGCGACCGCGACCGCGCCCTGGCGCAGGCGGCGGCGCTGCTCGCCGACGACCCGCTCGACGCCGACGCGCACTTCGTCTCCGGGCTGGTCGCGCTGGAAGCCGGCCGCCCGGCGGAAGCGGTGGCGGCGCTGCGCAAGGCGGTCTTCGCCGACCCGGGTTTCGGACTCGCGGCGTTCGCCCTCGGCCGGGCCTACGACGCACTCGGTGACACGGTAGCGGCGCGTCGCTCCTACGAGCTGGCCCTGCGCACGCTCGACCCGGACGACGACCGGCACGCCCAGATGCTCCAGCAGGTCGACCTCGGCGACATAGCCGGGGCGTGCCGCGCGCGGCTGGGGGGCCGGGCCGGCGGGGCGGGCAGCCATGACGATCTGCCGCCCCCCGGGGTAGCCCGGCCGCAAGATATCACGTAATGTAGTTATGACGTAGCTAATTGCAACAGCAAGCGGTCACTGCGTACGGTCTCGGGGGCGACTGGAGGGTGATCTAGACGCATGGCTACCAGCGATCACGGCGAAACGGCGGGGCGGATCCTGGTGGTCGACGACGATCCGGTGACCGGCCGCTTCCTCACCCGGCTGCTGGGCGACCGTGGCGGATTCGACGTCACCCACATCCCCGATCCGGTGATCGCCCTGCACCGGGCCAGCACCGAGAACTGGGATCTGGTCCTGACCGACGTGGAGATGCCGGGCATGACCGGCCTGGAGCTCCTGGAGGCGCTGCGCCGGGCGGCGCCGGGCCTCCCGGTCGTAGTGATCACCGGCCACGCGTCGCTCGACTACGCGGTGTCCGCGCTGCGCGATCGCGCCGACGAGTTCCTGCAGAAGTCGCTCCCGCCGGAGGAACTGCTCGACGCGGTCGGCTCGGTCGTGGCCAGGACGCGCGCCGCCCGGCTCGCGGCGCGGCAGGCCGTGCTCGCGATCGGCGCGCATCCCGACGACGTCGAGATCGGCGCGGCCGGAGCGCTGCTCGTGCACCGCGCCCTGGGGCATGAGCTCTCGATCCTCACCCTCAGCCGCGGTGCCCGCGGCGGCACGGAGGCCACCCGGGCCGGCGAGTCCGAGATGGCGGCGCTCACCCTGGGCGCCACGCTGTACCTGGAGGACATGAAGGACACCCAGATCCGGGAGGGCGACCCCACGATCGGCGTGATCAGCCGGGTGGTCGAGGCCGTGCGGCCGACCGTGATCTACACCCATTCGCTGCATGACGTGCACCAGGATCACCGCAACGTGCACCAGGCCGCCATGGTGGCGGCCAGGAAGGTCAACCGCGTCTACTGCTTCCAGTCCCCGTCGGCCACCGTCGAATTCCGGCCGACCCGCTTCGTGACCATCGACGACCAGCTCGAGCGCAAGCTGCTGGCCATCCAGGCGTTCGGCTCGCAGACGCAGATCCGGGGTTACCTGGAGCCGGACCTGATCGAGTCCACCGCCCGCTACTGGTCGCGCTTCGGCGGCGGCCGCTACGCCGAGGCGTTCGAGGTGGTCCGCGAGGCCGCCACCGACGGCCAGCCCGCGGGCCCGGCTCCGGGCATGGCGGAGGCGGTGCCGTCGGGCGAACCAGACGGCCCCCCCGGCGCCGGCGGGAGCCTGGCCACCCTGGGGTCAGAGCCCCCCGGGGCAACCCGCGATCACTCGGAGGTGCCGCATGCCACGTAGTGCCGCGAATGTTCCGCTCCGGTCGGTCAGGGTCCTGGTCACCGGCGCCGGAGGGCCCGCCGCGGTCTCGGTCATGAAATCGCTGAGCGCCGACCCGTCGGTGACCCTGGTCGCCGCGGACATGGATCCCTGGGCGGCGGGCCTCTACCTGGTGCCCCCGGAGGCGCGGACGCTGGTCCCGGCCGGTGACGAGCCGGGGTTCGCCGAGGCCGCGCTGGCCCGGTGCGCCGCGATGGGCATCGACGTGCTGATCCCGACGTGCGATGCCGAGCTGCGTCCGCTCGGCCGAGCCCGCGCTGACTTCCGCCAGGCCGGCGTCGAACTGCTGCTGGCTCCCGATCAGGCGCTGGACGTGTGCCTCGACAAGCTCGCCCTGGCCGGGCGCTGCGCCGGGCCCGTGCCGGTGCCGCGGACCGAGCGCCTCGACCAGGTGGCTGACCCCGAGTCGTGGGCCTACCCGGTCATGGTCAAGCCGCGCCGCGGGAGCGGATCGCGGGGCATCTGCGTGGTCAGGTCGGCCCGGGACCTCGCGCGGATGGACGCCTCGGCCGACTTCCTGGTCCAGGAGTACCTCCCCGGCACCGAGTACTCCATCGACGTGCTCGCCGACGTCACCGGCCACGTGGTGGCGTCCGTGCCCAGGGTCCGCGAGCGGGTCGACTCGGGGGTGTCGGTCGCCGGCCGCACGCTGCACGACCCCGAACTGGAGCGGCTCGGGGCCGCCGTGGCCGCCGCCACCGGCCTGACCTACGTCGCCAACGTGCAGTTCCGCCGGGACGCCGGCGGGCGGCCCGCCCTGCTCGAGGTGAACCCGCGCTTCCCCGGGACCATGCCGCTGACCGTGGCCAGCGGCGTCGACATGCCGCTGATGGCCCTGGACTCGCTGCGCGGCCAGCCACTGCCCGCCCGCGCCGACTTCCGTGACGTGGCCATGGTCCGCTACCTGGAGGAGCGGTTCATCGAGCTCGGCGAGGTCCAGAAGGTGGCCGCGTGAGCGAGCGCGCGGGAGGCAGAGCGTGACCATCCTCGTTCCGCTGGATGAAGATCATCACGTCCACTCGACCTTCTCCGACGACGCGGTCAGCACGCCGGCCGAGAACGTGGAGGCCGCGCGGCGGCGGGGGCTGCGAGCGATCTGCCTGACCGATCACGTGCGCCGCGACTCGGCGTGGGTGCCGGAGTTCCTGGACGCCGTGGACGCGCTGCGCCCCGTGCCCGGCCTGGCCGTCCTGGCCGGGGTGGAAGCCAAGATCCTGGACCGAACCGGCCGGCTGGACCTGCCGGACGGGATCGGAGGGCTGGATCGCGTTCTGATTGCTGATCATCAGTTTCCCGGCGATCTGGGGCCGGTCGATCCCTCCCGGATGCGCGACGCGGTGCTCGGCGGCCTGGTCACCGCGGGGGAGGTGATCGAATGCCTGGTCGACGCGACCGCGGCCGCGCTGACGGTGCCGGACCAGCCGCAGCTCGCCCACCTGTTCAGCGTCCTGCCCAAGATGGGCCTGGACGAGTCCGCGGTGCCGGACCACGCCATCGCTCACCTGGCCCGGCAGGCCCGGCTCGCCGGGGCGCGGCTGGAGGTCAACGAGAAGTGGTCCTGCCCGTCGGCTCGCACGGTCCGGGCGTTCGCCGAGGCCGGCGTGCAACTGGTGGCCAGCACCGACAGCCACGACTGCCGTGACATTGGCGTGTACGCCGCGGTCCGGCACATCGCGGACGGCGCGTTCTCCGGCGCGGGGCCGTGATGACCCAGTTCCTGCTCGGCGTCAAGTGGCTGCTGGTGGCGTTCGTGCTCCTCGGCGCCGTACCGCTGCTGGTCGCCAACTACCAGTTCCTGCTGGTCGCGGTGCATTTCCGGCGGCTGCACTACGGCAAGTGCCGGCCGTATTTCCCGCGCATGGCGATCCTGATCCCGGCGTGGAACGAGCACGCGGTCATCGGGCCGTCGATCGACCGCCTGATGAAGCTGGAATACCCGCGGGACCGCCTGCGGATCTACGTGGTCGACGACGCGAGCACCGACGCCACCCCGCAGGTGATCCAGGCCAAGGCGGCCGAGTATCCGGGCAGCGTGTTCCACCTGCGCCGGAACCAGGGCGGCGAGGGCAAGGCCGCGACCCTCAACCACGGCCTGAACGTCATCCTGGCCGACGACTGGATGCAGGCCATCCTGATCATGGACGCGGACGTCATCTACGAGCCCGATTCCCTCCGCAAGATGACCAGGCACCTGGCCGATCCCAAGGTCGGCTCGGTCACCGCCTACATCAAAGAGGGCAGCCAGCCCGGCAACTTCATGACCAGGTTCATCGGCTACGAGTACATCACCGCCCAGGCCGCCGCCCGGCGCAGCCAGGACGTGCTCGGCGTGATCGCCTGCCTGGCCGGCGGCGCGCAACTGCACTCGCGGGAGAACGTCGAGGCGGTGGGCGGCCGGGTCGACACCAGCACGCTGGCCGAGGACACGGTCACCACGTTCCGGACCCAGCTTTCGGGGCGGACGGTCATATTCGAGCCGCACGCCACCGTCTGGGCCGAGGAGCCGGGCAACATCGTCGGGCTGTGGAAGCAGCGGCTGCGCTGGGCCCGCGGCAACGTCCAGGTCACCAGGATGTTCAAGCGCGTCTGGTTCCGGCACCAGGCCGGAAACCGGCTCGGCAGCATCAGCTTCGGCCTCATCTGGTTCTGCCTGCTGCTGCTGCCGGTTTTCATGGTCTGCGCCTCGGCGTCGCTGGTCACCCTGTACTTCATCGACTTCGCGCTGGCCTGGACCGCCTTCCACATCCTGTGGCTGACCAACGTGATCACCTATATCTTCATCACGTCCTTCGCCCTGCTCATCGACCCGGTGGTCGGGCGGCGGGTCTGGCGCCAGGGGCTGCTGTTCCCCGGGGTCGTCAACGTGCTGATCCTGCTGACCGCCGTACTGCCCGGGCCCATGGCCTGGCTGTCCCGCGAGATCCTCGGCGCGGCCGGGTTCACGCCGACCAGCGGCTGGGTCCACGGCATCGAACTGTTCACCTACATCTGGCTCGCGGCCTGCATGGGCGTCGCGTACCTGGGCAAGGTCGCCGAGCCGCGCCGGCTCGGCCGGGTGCTCAGCCCGTTCTTCGTCTACGTCGGCGGCTACGGCCCGCTGCTCTGCGCCATCACCACGGCCGCCTACTGGAAGGAATTCCGGGGCGCCGAGCAGAAGTGGGACAAGACCGAGAAGACCGGCAAGGTGGCGGCGCCCGCGTGACCAGCCACCTGGACCAGCCAGCGCGCCCAGACGAGCCGGCGTTCCCGGGCGCCCCGCCCTCGGCTCCGTCCTTCGACGACGAGATCCGCGCCGTCGTCCGTTACGAAAAGGGCCTGGCCGTCAAGGCGCTGCTGGCCATCGCGCTGGTCGCCGTCATCATCACGCTCCGCGTGTACTTCTTCGGCTGACGCCGGGCCCGGCCCGGGGCCAGCCCGGCCCGGGGCCAGCCCGGGTCGTCCCGGGCTGGCGCGGCTCAGCGTCCGGCCGCTTCGTCCTGCCAGGCGTCGATCAGCGGCACCAGGTCCGACAGCCGCGTGATGACCGCGTCGGGCTCGGCGTCGGCGAACGCGGGCACGTCGGCGTTCGGGACCAGGACCGCGCGCATCCCGGCCTGCTTCGCGCCGTACACATCGTCGTAGGGCCGGTCCCCGACGAACACGCACGCGGCCGGGTCGGTCACGCCCACGGCCGCCATCGCGGCCCGGAACGCCTCCGGATGCGGCTTCGTCCAGTCGATCTCGCTGCTGTACACGGCGCCGTCGATCAGCCCCAGCACCCCGTCCCGGCCGAAGACCTGTTCGTGCATGTCCCGCGGCCACATGGTGTTCGACAGCACGCCGATCTTGATCCCGTCCGCGCGCAGCCGCCGGAACAGGTCACGGGCCTGCGGGTCGGTCCAGGTGTGCGGCTCCCAGGCCTGGAAGTAGCTGGCCAGGAACGCCGCGGTGGGCACCACCCCGGCGCGCTCGAAGACGTGGTCGATGGTGGCGCTGCGGTGGTCGCGTTCTGCCGCGAGCCACAGTTCCCGCTCGGCGGCGTGAATGGCCGCCGCGTGCTGCTGCGCGCGCTCGCCGGCGAAGTGCGCCGCGCAGACCTCCCGCCACAGCGCCGCGTGGTCCACCGTGTGCCACGGGGTCAGCGTCCCGCCCCAGTCGAAGATGACCGCACGCACCCGGGCCCGCTGCACAGTCATGATCCACATCTTATGCGCGGCCGTGGCCCGGCGATCCCGCCGGACGGCCGGGCGCGGTGACCGCCGCCCGGGCGTGCCGGGGCCGGCTGGGTCCCACCGGAAGAACCAGGCCGACGCGAGAACGCCGGCCACGGCCCAGGCGGCGAGCACGGCGGCATCGCGGCCCGAGATCCACACCAGGCCGCCGCCGGCCTGCCGCAGCGCGGCGGTGGCGGCGTCGATGAGGGGCTGGGCCGGGAAGTAGCTGAGCACCGTGTTCACCCAGTGCGGCTCGCCGGTGGTCGAGCCGACCCCGCCGGAGAACAGGATCACCGGGAGATAAGTGATCATGAGGATGGGGGCGGCGCTCTGCGTGGCGGGGATCCACGCGGTCACGGCGGTGCCGACCGCCGCGCAGGCGGCCGCGCCCAGGGCGAACGTCACCGCCAGGCTCGCCACCGCGTCGCCGGCCAGCCTGACCTTGAACAGCGCCACGGCGGCGGTGATCGCGACCGCGACGCTGGCCAGGGCCAGCAGTACGGTCGCGACGATCTTTCCCGCGAAGAAGCACCAGGTCGGCAGCGGAGTGACCCGCCACCGCCGGAGCACTCCCTCTTCCCGGCTGCTGACCAGCCCGACGGCGTGGCTGACGTAGGCGGTCACGACCAGCCCGAACACCGCGGCCCCGGCCAGCACGGCCGCCGCCGCCCGGGGACCGGAGTGGGCGGCGCTCGAGCGGAGGGCCAGCAGCAGCACCGGGATGACCAGGGCCATGATCATGGCGCGCGGGTTGCGGACCAGGAGCCGTAGCTGGTAGCGGATCTGGGCGGCGAGCAGCGGCCCGGCGGCGGCCGGCCGGGGAGCCGTACGGGTCACGAGCGGGTCAGCCATGGGACGAGACCTTCTCTCGGTGCGGGGGTTCGGTGAGGGCCAGGTAGGCATCCTCGAGACTCGGCGGGGCGACCTCGAGGCCGGTGAGGTCGACCCAGTTGTCGCGCGCCCAGCCGACCAGCGCGGCCAGGTCACCGGTCACGTCGGCGGAGTTCACCAGCAACTCGCGCCGCTCGGGGTCCACGTAGGCGGCCAGCGACCGGGGCAGGCCCCCGGCCGGCGCGCCGGCCGGCAGCCGGAACCGGATGACCGGCGCGGCCCCCCGCGCCCGCAACTGATCCGGGCTCGCGTCCGCGACCACCCGGCCGTCGGCGAGCACGATCACCCGGTCGGCGAGGCGCTGGGCCTCTTCCATGTGGTGGGTGGCCAGGAGCACGGTCGTCCCGGCGGCGACCAGGCTCTGGATGACCGCCCACAGGTCGCGGCGCGCCTCGGGGTCGAGGGCCGTGGTCGGCTCGTCCAGGAACAGCACCTCGGGGCGGCCGATGACGGCCAGGCCCAGGTCGACCCGGCGGCGCTGGCCGCCGGACAGCGCGCCGATCCTGGTGCCCGCGTCGCCGCCGAGGCCGATCATCTCCAGCACCCCGGCGGTGGCCATCGGCTGCGGGAACAGCCCGGCGTACAAGGTGAGCGCCTCGGCCACGGTGAGCTGCGCGTCCAGGCTGGTCGACTGCAGCACCAGCCCGATCCGGGCCCGCCAGGCGCGGCCCGCCCGGCCGCCGCGTCGCGGGTCGCAGCCGAGCACCCGCACCGTGCCGTCGCTGGGGGCGAAGAATCCCTCCAGGATCTCGATCGTCGTGGTCTTGCCCGCCCCGTTCGGCCCCAGCACGGCGGTCACCTGGCCGGCCGGGACGTCGAAGCTGACGTCGTCGACCGCGGTGCAGCCGCCGAACCGCTTGACCAGGTGCCGGACCTCGATGGCGGTCAACGCAGCGCTCCGCTGTCGCCCTTGCCGCCGATCACGCTGTGCCCGCGCAGCGCGGTGAGGCTGCGATAGCAGCCGATTGCGAGCACGACGCCGCCAACCAGGTCGAGAAGGGCCTTGCCCAGCACGATCCCGATGACGAGCAGCGCTGCGCCGACGACGACCGAGATGAACGGGTAGCGCCGGCCGAACAGGAGGAAGATCATCGGATTCTCCATATCCGTGGTCTGCGGGGCCGGGGCGGTTGCCGCCGGTCTTGGATCAGGATCGCGATCGTGAGCCGGTCCGGTCTTCGGCGCAGGGATTGAACCGGGCGGCGAATTCGCGCTCCACCCTGGGGTGGAGTCCGGCCGCTTCCGGGTGGAGCCGCCCGGCTCGTGATCCATCGCCGGGCCGGCGCCGGGCCGCGCCGGGAGCCGTACGCTCTGAGCATGGACTCCGATGGGCCAGCGACACCGACGCTGGCCGCGGTGCGGCGGGCCCGGGCCCACCGCGAGATGGTGTTGCGCCGGATGATGCCGCTGGGCCTGCTCGCCGTCGTGGTCGTGCTGGTCAGCGCGTTCCGGAATCACCCGGGTCCCGGGCTGCACGGCGGCTCGCTCGGCGTCCTGCTCGCGGTCCTGGGGATCGCGGTCGGCGTGCTGGGCACGCTCGGCCGGCGCCGCCGCGGAGCGGCGCAAGGGCCGCCCTTGACGCGGGTGCCCGCGAGCCGCGAGATCCAGGCCTTGCAGATCGCGGCCCTCTCCGTGTTCATGCTTGGTTCGGCGACGCTGGCCTGGCTGCAGCCGAAGGGGCCGGCCTCATCGGGTTCTTCCTCGCGGTGGCCGTGGCGCAGCGCCTGATGGCGCCGCGCCTGGCGCTGAGCTTCGTGGTCGGGGGCCTGATCTTCCTGGTCGTTGCGGAGACCATCAGCAAGCCCCAGCACACGCCCGACCTGCCGGGTGTCCTGGGCGGCTTCGGCCTGATCGCCGTCTACACGCTGGTGTGGCTGGTCCGGCGGCTGACCGATAGCAGCTACCAGATGGAACGGCTGCTGGCCGAGCTGGAGCAGGCCCAGGAGGGGGAGATGCGGGCGGTGGCGCTGGCCGAGCGGCAGCGGCTGGCCCGGGAGATGCACGACGTGCTCGCGCACTCGCTGTCCGGCCTGGCCCTCCAGCTCGAGGGGGCCCGGCTGCTCGCGGTCAAGGGCCCGGCCGATCCCCGGCTGGCCGACGCGGTCGAGCGGGCGCACCACCTGGCCAAGTCCGGCCTGCAGGAGGCCCGGCGGGCCATCGGCATGCTCCGCGACGAGGAGCTGCCCGGCCCGGACCGGCTGGCGGCGCTCGCGGCCGAGTTCGCGCGCGACAGCGGCCTGTCCTGCGCGTTCACGGTCGACGGCGACCAGCATGAGCTCGATTCGCAGGCCCGGCTCGCGCTGTACCGGGTCGCCCAGGAGGCGCTCACCAACGTCCGCAAGCATTCCCGCGCCGACCGGGTCGAAGTGCACCTGGGGTACGAGCCGCACGGTACCCGGCTCACGGTCGAGGACTTCGGCGCCGATGGCCTGGCCCCGCCGCCCGCCGCGGCGAGTAACGGGAACGAAAACGGCGGCGGGGGCAGCCGCGGCTACGGGCTGACCGGCATGCGGGAGCGCGCCGAGCTGCTCGGGGGCAGGCTCACCGTGACCCCGGCGAACCGCGGCTACCGGGTCGAGCTGTGGGTGCCGGCGGGAGACACAGCATGACGGCCCCGGTGCGCGTGCTGATCGCCGACGACCAGCGCGTCGTGCGCGAGGGGCTGGCGTTGCTGCTCGGGCTGCTGCCGCAGGTCGAGGTGGTGGGGGCCGCGGCCGACGGCGAGGAGGCCGTGACGCTGGCCACGGCGCTGCGGCCGGACGTGGCCCTGATGGACCTGCGGATGCCGCGATGTGACGGTGTCGAGGCCACCCGCAGGCTGCGCGACCGGGATCCGGGGATCAAGGTGATCGTGCTCACCACCTACGCCGACGACCGCTCGGTCATCGAGGCGCTGCGGGCCGGGGCCCGCGGCTACCTGACCAAGGACGCCGGCGCGGAGGAGATCCGGCAGGCCCTGCAGCAGGTGCTCACCGGGCAGGCCGTCATCGATCCCGCCGTGCAGCATCACCTGGTGGACGCGATCGCCGCACCCGTCCCGGACCCGCCGGCCGGCGCCGCCGACCCCGCGACCCGCCGGCGGCCGCTGCCCGACGGGCTGACGCCGCGCGAGGCCGAGGTGCTCCAGCTGATCGCCGACGGCCTGTCGAACCCGGAGATCGCGGGCCGGCTGGTGGTGAGCGAGGCGACGGTGAAGAGCCACATCAACCACCTGCTGGCCAAGATCTGCGCTCGTGACCGGGCTCAGGCCGTCACCTACGCCTACCGGCACGGGATCGCCTCGCCGCAGCAGTGAGGCTATAGTCCGGCGCAGGCAGGTTCCCGGGGAGGTGCGCCGTCCGATGAGCGTCGAGGCCGAGCAGGAGACTCATCGCTTCCAGGCCGAGGTCGTCCAGATCCTCGACCTGATGATCCACTCGCTCTACAGCAACAAGGAGATCTTCCTGCGCGAGCTGATCTCGAACGCCTCCGACGCCATCGACCGGCTGCGCTTCGAGATCATGACCCGGCCCGAGCTCGACGAGGACCAGGGCACGCTGCAGATCCACGTGGCGTTCGACCGCGCCGCGCGCGCGATAACCGTCAGCGACAACGGCATCGGGATGAGCCGCGCCGAGGTGATCGAGCACATCGGCACCATCGCCAAGTCCGGCACCCGCGAGTTCCTCCGGGCCCTCACCGGGGACCAGCGCAAGGACGCGGCGCTCATCGGCCAGTTCGGCGTCGGCTTCTACTCCTCGTTCGTCGTGGCCGACCGGGTCACCCTGACGACCCGGAGGGCCGGCCTGACCGCCGCCGAGGGCGTCCGCTGGGAGTCCGACGGCACCGGTGAGTACACGCTGGAGACGGCCGACCGGCCCGCCCGCGGCACCGAGATCGTGCTCCACCTCCGCGAGGGCGAGGACGACCTGCTGAGCGCCTACCGGCTGCGCTCCATCATCGGGAAGTACTCCGACCACATCAGCCTGCCGATCCTGATGCCCGCGGAGGGGGAGGGCCAGGCCGAGGCGACGGTCGTCAACCAGGCGTCGGCGTTGTGGGGCCGGGCCAAGAGCGAGATCAGCGACCAGGACTACAAGGACTTCTACCGGCATATCACCGGCGACATCGCCGAGCCGCTGGCCTATCTGCACAGCAAGATCGAGGGGACCTACGAGTACACGCTGCTGTTGTTCATCCCCGCCCGCGCCCCGTGGGACCTCTGGGTGCCGGAGTCACGCCGTGGCGTCAAGCTGCACGTCCGGCGGGTGTTCATCATGGAGGACACGGGCCAGTTCCTGCCCACGTACCTGCGGTTCGTCCGGGGCGTGATCGACTCCAGCGATCTGCCGCTGAACATCTCCCGGGAGATGCTGCAGGGCAGCCGGGCGGTGGACCAGATCCGCTCGAGCGCGGTCAAAAGGGTGCTGAAGCTGCTCAAGGACATGGCCGCCAGCGAGCCCGAGAAGTACGCGACGTTCTGGACGGAATTCGGCGCGACCCTCAAGGAGGGAATACCCGAGGACTACGCCAACCGGGACGAGATCGCCAAGCTGCTGCGCTTCCACTCGACCAGGTCCGGCGCCGGGGAACAGCAGGACGTCTCGCTCGGCGACTACGTGGCGCGGATGAAGGAGGGCCAGGAGAAGATCTACTACCTGCTCGCCCCGACCTTGGCCGCAGCAGGCGCGAGTCCGCACCTGGAGGCGTTCAGGAAAAAGGGTATCGAGGTGCTGCTGCTGGGACACGCCGTGGACAACTGGGTGGTGACCAGCCTGCCGGAGTTCGACGGCCGGCGGCTGCAGTCGGTCACCCAGGGCCCGCCCGATTTCGGCGCGCTGGAGGACGAAGCCGAGCAGAAGGCCGCGGAGCGGGCGGCGGCCGAGTGCGCCGACCTGGTCGCCCGGATGAAGGCGATCCTGGCCGGCCAGGCCTGGGACGTGCGGGTGACCAGCCGTCTCACCACCTCCCCGGCCTGCATCGTGGCCAACGAGCCGGAAACCGAGATCGGCATGATGCAGCGGATGAGAGGCTCGGGGCTGCCGGCCCAGCCGGTGCTGGAGATCAACCCCGGGCACCCCCTGGTGGCCAGGCTCAGCCGGCATCCCGACGACCCGCGCCTGACCGAGTGGGCCCATGTGCTCTTCAGCCAGGCGGTCCTCACGCTCGGCGCCCGCATCGATGATCCGGCGGCATTCGTCAGCCGGCTGAACGACCTGCTGGTGACCCTGGCCCAGGAAACGGACGGTGCTGACGGCGGCTGATCCTGGGGGTGCCAGGACGGCCATTTCGGCTACCGTAGAACTATGTCCGGGTTTCAATTCGTCGTCGATTTTGTCAAAGCGCTCGCGTGGCCGGCCGCGATCGTCGTGATCGTGGTGTTCCTGCGCCGCCCGATCGTGGACATCCTGGTGCAGCTGGCCTCCGGCCTGCGGCGGCTGCGCGCCGGGCAGTCCGACGCCGAGTTCGACCGGATCGCCGGCCAGATGAAGGCCGAGCTGACCGCCTCGGTGTCGGCCGGCGGGTCACGCCAGGCGGCGATCCC
The DNA here is from genome assembly GCA_963842355.1 of uncultured Actinomycetota bacterium. Classification (GTDB taxonomy): domain Bacteria; phylum Actinomycetota; class Actinomycetes; order Streptosporangiales; family Streptosporangiaceae; genus JASHPR01. The sequence continues at coordinate 1,328,946 of CAWJGC010000004.1, forward strand.
GGTGCTGCTCAGGTTCGCGACGGCCGCCGAGGACGATCCGGCGTCGGCCATCACCCAGAGCTTCGGCGCCGTCGAGGTGGCCCTGCGGGAACTGCTCGGGTCGAGCGGCAAGCTGGTGCCCGTCGGGACCGGTGATCCGACGGCCGTCGCCCGGTTCGCGCGTGACCAGGGGCTCGTGCCCGAGTCGGTCGTGCGTGCCGTCGACGGCGCGGTCACGCTCAGGAACTTCGCCGCGAGCGACCCGGCGCGGGTGACCAAGGACCACGCGGTGAAGTACCTGGCGCTCATCGACTCCCTGCTGTTCGCCATTACCGCCCAGCGAGACCGGTCCATTACCGGGCAATCCCCGATGCTGTGACACCAGGGCGTACTGGTCGCGGGGCTTGCTCCGCGTCGGCGGGTTGACGGGGGATCGTCGCCCCTAGGGCAGATATTGCGTCGGGCGTGATCATAGTTCAGGCTAAAGGGCGGCACAGGCGCGCAAAGGTTGTCTTTCTGGCTGCCTTCCCGTCGCCTGAAGTTTGGTCAGTTCCCTTAGCGTCACCGGCTGGAGTGTCCGGCCCTCGCGGCCGGACGGTCGGCCCGAGAAGGAGGACCGGATGCAGCATCCATACGGGCAGCGTCGCTTGCGCCTGGGTGCCGGACGGCAGGGTGCCGGGCGGCTGGGCAGGCGGCGCCTGAGTGTGCGAGCCGCCGCCGTGGCGGGGAGCGCGGCCCTCGTGAGCGCGCTCTGCGTGGCCGCGAGCGCCACCCCCGGGCTGGCCGCGGCCAGCCGGCCCGCCGCCGCAGGTGATCATTCGGCGGCGGACAGCTGCCGTCTCGACAATGGCATCAAGCACGTGGTCCAGATCGGCTTCGACAACGTGCACTTCTTCCGGGACAACCCGAACGTGCCTTCGGACCTGGAGCTGATGCCGAATCTGCTGAGCTTCCTCGAGGGCAACGGCACGTTCCTGTCGAACAGCCATACGCCGCTGATCGCCCACACCGGCGACGACCTGCTGACCACGGCCACCGGCCTGTACGGTGACCGGCACGGCGACGGGATCGCCAACGACTACCAGACCTACAACGCCGACGGCACGACCGACCCGGCCACCGTGTTCACCTACTGGAACGACGCGATCGACGACACAGCGTCGCACCCGAACGCCGGGCACGACACCAACCCGAACCTGGTGTACTCGCCGACGCCGCCCGCCACCTCCAGCCCGCCCACCAAGCCGGACACCGTGGCGCCCGCGCCCTGGGTGCCGTACACCCGGGCCGGCTGCAACGTGGGCGAGATCGCCACGGTGAACCAGGAGCTGGAGAACCCGTCGCCGGACCTGGCCGAGGTGTTCGGCGCCAACTCGCCCGAGGTCGCGCAGCTCAATGCGGACCCTGACTCGTTCAAGGATCCCGAGACCGCCGACTATGTCGGCCTGGCCGTGCACTGCGCCAAGGGCAGCGCGTTCTGCGCCAACGCCGAGGCGGTCAAGTTCGGGCAGACCACGCCCTCGCACACGGCCGTGGCCGACGTGCTGCCGGACGAGCCCGGCGGCTACGCCGGCTATCAGGCGCTCTTCGGGCACAAGTACGTCGCGCCGCAGCTCGGCGGCGGGACCCCGAGCCTGACGCACGACGGCTACCAGGTAACCAACGCGGCGGGCAACCTCGTGGACCTGAACGGGAACCAGATCAACGGCGCGTTCCTGACCAATTACCCGGGTTTCCCCGGCTACAGCAACATCAACGCCTCGCAGGCGCTCGCCTACGCGGCCGACATGCTGGAGAACGGGGTGCAGGTGACCAACATCTACCTGGCGGACCTGCACGGGAACGAGTTCATCCCGGCCCTGGACGGCTCCGGCGGGCCGTGCTTCCACGCGCCGGACGCGCTCGGCAGCGGCAGCGCGTGCTACCTCGCCCAGGCCGCGTACTACAACCAGGCCTTCGGGGCGTTCTTCCAGCGGCTGGCGGCCGACGGGATGACGTCGCGGAACACGCTGTTCGTGGTCAGCTCGGACGAGGGCGACCACGAGGCGGGCGCCAACGTCGGCCGGGCCATCCAGCCCACGCCGGCCAACTGCAACGGCGGCACGGTGAGCGGCGGCACCGTGATCCCGGGCGTGGAGTGCACCTACCCGGCCGGATCGTTCGGCGAACTGGACGCCAACGTCACCGGACTGCTGGCGGCCGCGGGCAACACCACCAAGTTCGGCCTGGAAGCCGACACGGCGCCGGAGTTCTACCTCACCGGCGATCCCGGCCCGGACACGCCCGTGGTCCGGACCTTCGAGCACGCCGTCTCCGGGCTCACCGCGGCCAACCCGTACACCGGAACCACCCAGAAGATCGACAACTACCTGGCCGACCCGACCGAGGAGGCCATCCTGCATTTCGTGGACGCGGACCCGGCGCGGACGCCGACGCTCGCGATGTTCGCCAAGCCCGACTACTACCTGTCGACGGGCCCGGTCCCCTGCAGCGGTGCCTGCGTCCAGCAGAACACCGGGTTCGCCTGGGACCACGGTGACTACGCCGCCGAGATCAACACCAACTACGTGGCGTTCGTCGGACCGGGGGTCCGCCATCTGGGTCTGGACGGCCCGGGCGCGAACCAGGGCACGACGTCGTCCGGGCCGGACAGCGGCCAGATCGAGGTCGCCCAGGACCACTTCTCCGGCCCGTGGGCGGACGAGACCGACATCCGGCCGACGATCATGTATCTGACCGGGCTCCGGGACGACTACGAGCACGACGGCCGGGTGATCACGCAGATCCTCAGCGATCCGGACCGTGCCCTCAGCGCCCCGGGCGTGACCAGCCTGGGCGAGTGCTACAAGCAGCTCAACTCCAGCGTGGGCGACTTCGCCGCGGCCACGCTCCAGGCCGATACCAGCGCGATCAACAGCAGCAGCCCGGGCGACCAGGTGTATCTCCGCACCGACCAGGCGCTGCGGGGCCTGGAGGTCGTGCGGGACCGGCTGGCTGAGCAGATCAAGGGCGAGCTCGAAGGGGCCGCGTTCGGCGACCGGCCGATCGGCGGCGTGGGCGCGCAGATCCTCGCCTGCCAGCTCGTCAATCACGGCGCGCAGAAGCTGGCCAGCTCCGCGAGCTGACCGGCGGGCCAGCCCGCGGCCGGCGGCCCCGGGAGCAGTCGCTCCCGGGGCCGCCGGCTAGGCCAGCCCCAGCAGCCCCAGAGCCCAGAGCCCCAGCAGTCCCAGAGCCCCAGCAGTCCCAGAGCCCCAGCAGTCCCAGAGCCCCAGAGCTCCAGAGCTCCAGCAGCCGCAGGCGCCGCGGCGGAGCCGTGATCTGACACGGAAATAGGCCCCACTGGTGCTCCTGTGGCCACAGTTACGCATGGGCCTATTTTCGTGTCCCACGGGAGCGCCGCGAAGCGGCGCATGTTTTCTAGGACCTAAACCCATCTATTGGGCGCGCAGAGGATCAACATGCCGGTTTGATCATGGATCCGGCGCCGGTTCTCTGACCCAGGCGCCGGTCAGCGGGCAACGCGGCTGGCCGGGGGGCTGGCGCCAGGCCGGACAGCCCGCCACCGTTCAACCATTTGCCCCCGTTTCGTGGTCTTCGTCCCGGCCGCAGGCCCGCCGCCCCGCCATCCCCGGCCGCCGCCCCGCCATCCCCGGCTGCCGCCCCGCCATCCCCGGCCGCCGCCCCGCCATCCCCGGCCGCCGCCCCGGCATCCCCGGCTGCCGCCCCGCCATCCCCGGCCGCCGCCCCGGCATCCCGCCCCGTGAATGCGGCTTTGGTGTACACCCGTGTACAGCAGACTCACATTCATCGCCGGGTTCGCCGGGAACGGGTACCGGCTTACCTGACCGGAGGACCCAGAACGGAGGAAATGCCGGAATTCAGGGCATGGATCATGGGCACCGCGCCGGCCAGGCGCCGGGCGGGCTCCGCCGCGCCCCGGTTCGCAGCCCCGCTTACCACGGCTGACCGCCGGGAGGCAAAGCAGCGGGTTATTCTGCGACGAGCCCATTTCGTGCATTTGAGTCCTAGGTATGAAATCGGGCCGGGGCGAGGTCCGCGAAATGTTGATCGCGGATTGGCCGGCCGGCCGCGCGGGGCCAAGGCCCGCCTGGGAGACTAGCGGGAACTCGTGACTCGCCAAGGGGGCGGTAGCGGAGAAGGAGACGATGGGGATGGCCGATCCGGACAGTGCTGTCGAAGTCCACGGCACGGTTGCCGTGCATGGCACGGTGACGAGCAATCCGGACGCGCTGGTCGCCCAGATCGAGCGCACCCGGGAGAACCTGGCCCAGACCATCGACACGCTCGCGGAGCGGGTCAGCCCGGCCGGCAACATGCGCCGGCTGCGCGAGCGCGCCCTCGAGCAGGCCGGCCCGAGGTGCGCCTGGCGGCGGCTGCGGTCGGCTTGGCGGTCGTCAGCATCGCGATCCTCCGGATCTGGGGCCGGCGCCGGAGGTAGGCCTCGGGCGGCGGGATCTCACCCGAGCCGCGCGGGATGAGCCGGGTGGCCGGCCGCTGGCCTGCTGGCCGCCGGCCGGGCCGCCTGCTGGGCCGCCGGCCTGCTGGCCGCCCGCCGGCCGCCTGCTGGGCCGGTCGGCCTGCTGGGCCGCCGGCGCGCTGGGCCGCGGCCTGCTGGGCCGGTCGGCCTGCTGGGCCGTGGGCGCGCTGGGCTTCGGGCCTGCTAGGCCGCCGCAGGCGGAGGGGCCGGCGCGGGCGGGGGAGCCGCGGCGGACGGGGGAGGGCTGGGCCGGACCCGGGAACGTCGCTCCCGGATCGCGAGGCGGATGAGGCCCAAGACCGTCAGGACCACGAGGGCGAGCACGGAAAGGCCGGCCAGCATGGCCAGCAGCGCATAGACGTCGAGACGTGTGTCGGCGGGGGTCAGGCCGTCGGTCACGAACGTTCCCGGGGTGTGCAGCGCGGTGAACGAGAGCCCGTGAGCGACGAGGACGACGCGGCCCGCGACCCCGCCGAGCGGGACCGGGCCCCACTTTCGCGAGTCAAGGGAGACGTTGCGCCGATCGCCCATGACCCAGATCTGCCCCGGTCCGAGCGTGACCGAGAACGTGAGCCGCGACGGCGGATCCCCGGGATAGAGGTAGCCCTCGTCCAGTGGCCTGCCGTTGACGGTGACCCGGCCCCGGGCGTCGCAGCAGGCCACGTGATCACCGGGCAGCCCCATCACGCGCTTCACGAAGACGCTGGTGGTGCCCGAGACCTTGACCGGGACCCGGAGCACGACGACGTCACCGCGGCGGATGCCGGATCCGGGGGCGAGGTAGACCTGATCGCCGAGACGGACGGTGTTCTCCATCGTCGGCGTCGAGATCGAGTACACCCGGGTGATCACGATCAGCACCGCGATGCTGGCGGCCAGCGCCGCCGCCGCCAGCCCGAACAGGGACCAGAAGACGATCCGTCCGACGCCGAGCCGGCCGGACTCTGCTGGCGGTACCCGCGTCGTGACGTCGTCCTGTGCCATGGGCGCCTACCATCCGCGGGCTGGACCAGCAAAACGCAGTGTTCGGGGTGATATCACATGATCATAGAAATGCCTGGCCCTCGCCCCGGTAGGTGGGGGCGGTCGCGACCACCGTGCTTCCCTCGATCAGGTGCAGTTCGTTGAACCGTTCGCACAACTCGCCCGCCTTGGCGTGCCTGAGCCAGACCCGGTCTCCGATCCGCAGGCGATCAGCCGCCGCGCCGAGCAGCGGCGTCTGCACCTCGCCCGCGCCCTCCTGCCGGTCCAGCCGCAGCCCGGCCGGAAGGTACGGGCTCGGCAGCCGCGCCCGGTCGGCCGCGCCCGAGGCCAGGTAGCCGCCGCCGAGCGCGGTGACCACGCCCCGGCCGGGCCTGCGCACCACGGGCAGCGCGAACAGGGCCGCCGGCAGGCCGTGAAAGCCGCGGTAACTGTCGAACAGCCGGGGCTGATAGAGACCCGACCCGGCGCCGATCTCGGTCACCGCGGGCTCGGCCGCCGTCTTCTCGATCGAGCCGGTGCCGCCGCCGTTCACGAACTCAAGCCGGGTGACCGCGCGGACGGCCGCGACGATCGCCGCCCGGCGCCGGGCCAGCTCCGCGCCGGACCTTCGCTGCATATACCGAACGGCCGTCGCGTACAGCGGCCGTCCGGCCGGGTTATCGCCCAGCCCGGCGATCTGCGCCTCGTACGCCATCAGGCCGGTCAGCCGCAGCCCCGGCCGGGCGAGGATGGCCCGGGCCAGAGCCGCGGCCTCGCCGGGCGTGCGGATCGTGGACCGGCGCGCGCCCGCGCGCATCAGCCCGTGCAGCACGACGTAGCCGGCGTCGATGTCGATGCAGACCCGCACCGGGTGCGCTTCGGCGGTGCTCGCGGCCGCCTTCTCGATCATGTCGAGATGCTCGGGGCAGTCGACCATCACGGTGATGGCGGCGGCAGCGGCCGGGTCGCCGGCCAGCCGGGCCAGGGCCGTATGGTCGGCGGTGGGATAGGCGACGAGGATGTCGTCACCCCGCCCGCGCCCGGCCAGCCACGGGGCCAGCCAGAGCGCCTCGGGCAGGGTGAAGGCCAGCACGCCGCGAAAGCCGTCGGTCGCCAGCACCTGGTCCATCAGCTCGCGGCAGCGCACGGACTTGCTCGCCAGCCGGATCGGCTTGCCGGCGGCCCGCCGGGTCATCGCCTCGGCGTTGGCGCGCATCGCCGTCAGGTCCACCACGGCGAACGGCGGCTCGAGGTGCGCGGTCGCCGTGTCGTAGCGCTCCAGGTCATCCGGCCTGACGGCGGCGTAGCTCACGTGCCGTCTCCCGCATCCTCCTTGATCAGGTCCTCGTACTCGGCGGCGGACAGCAGGCCCGACGGCAGCTCGGCGCCTTCGGCGGGCAGGGCGACCTTGAACAGCCAGCCCGCCCCGTACGGGTCGGAGTTGACCAGGGCCGGGTTCTCGTCGACCTCCGGGTTGACCTCCGTCACCTCGCCGTCAACGGGGGAGTACAGGTCGCTGACCGACTTGGTGGACTCGACCTCACCGCACGGCTCGCCGGCCGTCACCTTGCTTCCCGGCGCGGGTACGGACACGTAGACGACGTCCCCGAGGGCGTTCTGGGCGTGGTCGGTGATGCCGACCGAGGCGGTGGACCCGTTGATGGCTACCCACTCGTGCTCGGGCGTGTAATGCAACTCCTCCGGAACTGTCGTCATGATGGCTCCTTGCCGGGGATGGGTGTGATCGGAGGATCAGGCCGGCCGGTGGTAGAACGGCAGCGGCACCAGGGTCGCGGGTTCGGCGCTGCCCCGGACGTCGACGGCGAGCCGGCCGGGCTCGCCGTCCAGTTCCGCCTGGCTGGCCTGGCGGGCCTGGCGGGCCACGTCGGCCTCAAGGTACGCCATCGCGATCGGCTTGCCGAGCGTCGGGGACGGCGCGCCGCTGGTCACCGTGCCGCAGCGGGCCGCGTCCCACAACACCTGGTAGCCGTGCCTGGGCACCCGCCGGGACCGGCCGACCAGCCCCACGAGCTCGCGTTCCGGCTTGGCCCTGGCGCGATCGGCGAGCGCCGCGCGCCCGACGAAGTCCCCGGGCTTGTCGAGCTTCACCACCCGGCCCAGGCCCGCGTCGAACGGGGTCACGTCAGGCCCGAGTTCGTTGCCGTAGAGCGGCATCCCGGCCTCCAGCCGGAGCGTGTCACGCGCGGCCAGGCCCGCGGGGGCCAGCCCGTGCGCCTGGCCGGCCGCGGTGAGCGCCGCCCATATCCGCTCCGCGTCCTGCGGCCCGGCGAAGAGCTCGAAGCCGTCCTCGCCGGTGTAGCCGGTGCGGGCCAGCAGGAGCCCGCAGCCGGCCACGGTCGCCGGGTAGCTGGCGTAGTACCTCACCGCGGCGAGGTCGGCGTCGGTGAGCGGGGCCAGGATGCGCACCGCGTTCGGGCCCTGGAGGGCGATCAGCGCGTAGTCGTCGGTCCGGTCCGTGACCTGAGCGCCGCGCGGCCGGCCGCTGGCCCGGCCGGTGAGCTCGCCGAGCACGACCTCGGAGTTGGCCGCGTTCGCGACCACGAGGAACTCGTCATCGGCGAGCCGGTAGACGATCAGGTCGTCGAGTACCCCGCCGTCCGGCGCGCAGATCATGGTGTAACGAGCCCGGCCGGGCGCCAGCGCGGACGGCTGTCCGACCAGCGCGTAGTCCAGCGCGGCCGCGGCGCCCGGGCCGGTGACCGCGATCTCGCCCATGTGCGAGAGGTCGAACAGCCCGGCCGTGGTGCGCACGGCGTTGTGTTCCGCGGTCTCGCTGCCGTACCGCAACGGCATCTGCCACCCGGCGAAGCCGGTCAGCGTGGCACCGAGGCGCTCGTGCACGCCGGTCAGCGGGGTCCGCCGCAGCGGGGGGTGCGGGTCAGTCATCTGCGCTCCATCGGCCGGGCGGCATCTGGTCAGGCCGAATGCTGCCCACGCGAGTCGGCGGCGAAGCTGAGCGGCAGCGTCGGTGCTCTCCGGCTGGGGCCAGCCTATCGAGGCGGACCCGGTTCCGTTGGCCAGCGCCCGCCCCGCCCCGCCGCTGGCCGCCTCGCCGCACCCTGCCGCTGGCCGGCCCGGCCCGCCCCCGGCTGCCTCGCCGCTGGCCGCCCGGCCTTGGCCGCCCCGGCCCGCCCCCGGCCGTCCGTTCAAGATCGTGGTTGGTTCGGTACGGCTGCCGTCATCTATCCACCATGATCATGGAGGCGAGGCCCTGGTGGCTTGAACGCGGGAGAAGCGGCGGCGCGTCATGGCCCTGGTCGGGGGAGTGTGTGATAGTCGGGAGGCATGGAACTGCTTACCGAGGATGAGATAGCCGCCCGGCTGGGCAGCGTGCCCGGCTGGGAACGCGCGGGCAGCAGCATCAGCGCGGTGGTGACTCGGCGTGACTTCCGGGAGGCCATGCTGTTCACCGGGGCCGTGGCCTACCTGTCCGAGCAGGCCAACCACCATCCCGACATCCTGATCCAGTGGAACACGGTGACGCTGACCCTGTCGACGCACTCGGCCGGGGGCTTGACCGCGGCCGATTTCGACCTGGCCGGGAAGATCAGCGCGCTCGGCTGACGCCGGCCGGCCGGCCTCCGCCCGTGGACGGCGCCGGGTCCCCGGGTGGCTCCGTCCGTGGACGGCGCCACGCCCCCGGGTGGCGCCGCCCACGGGACGAAGATCCCCCTCCGCTCGTCACGACCCTCGTCCGCCGGCGCAAGCGGCGCCGACGATCACGCCGGCGCCCGCCAGCCGGGCGATCTCGCCGGACCTCCCGGCCCTAGGACGACGGTCCCCCTCCGCGACTCGCGGTCCCCTCTTTCCGCCGCGGCGCCGTCCCCCTGGCCCGGCTCGCCGGGCCACGTGCGCCGCGTGGGGTTCTAGTTATACACGCTGTGCTCAGTTGACTACAGCTAGTTACAAGATTGAGGTCAGAACCGGTGCCATCACAGTAACGGCGCCGCCGAGGCGAGTCCCCGGACCCAGTGAGTCGAAGTTCTGGACGCACCGAAGCATCGTCCGGTACAGTGAGTCCAGATTCCGGACTTACCTCGGGAACGAACCAGGGGCACCTCATGAGCTTCCGCCTCCCGGCCACCGGTGCCGGGCCACGTGGTTCCTCGGGCACGCGCCAGGTGACGTGGCTGATCGTCGCGCTTTCCCTCGCGGTGTTCATGTCCAGCCTCGACCTGTTCATCGTCAACCTGGCGTTCCCCTACATAGGCCGGGAGTACCCGGGCACCAGCCTGGGCGCCCTGTCCTGGGTCCTGAACGGCTACACGATCGTCTTCGCGGCCGTGCTGGTCCCGGCCGGCCGCTGGGCCGACCGGGTCGGGCGTCGCCGGCTCCTCGTCGCCGGCCTGGTCATGTTCAGCCTGGGCTCCCTGCTCTGCGGACTGGCTCCCGGGGTGGCCGAACTGATCGTCGCGCGGGTCATCCAGGCGTTCGGCGCCGGGCTGATGGTGCCGGCCTCACTGTCGCTCCTGCTGGCCTCGGTCCCGGCCGCCACCCGCGGCCAGGCCATCGGTACCTGGTCCGCCCTGGCTGCCCTGGGCGCGGCCCTCGGCCCCGTGATCGGCGGAAGCCTGGTGCAGTTCAGCTGGCGCTGGGTGTTCTGGATCAACCTGCCGGTCGGCCTGGTCGCCGTGCTGCTCGCCACCCGGGTGGTGCCCGAGAGCCGGGATGAGCACGCCCGGGCCCGTCCGGACCTGCCCGGGGCCGTCCTGCTCGCGGCCGCGGTCGGCCTGCTCGCCCTGGCCCTCGTCGAGGCACCCGGATGGGGATGGGGCTCGGCCAGCTTCGCCGGCCTGCTGCTGGCCTCGCTGGCCTGCGGCGCGGCCATGGTGGCCCGGTCACGGCGGCATCACGCGCCGGTCATCGAACTCGGGCTGCTCCGCTCGCGGACGTTCAGCGGCGCATTTGGCGCCTCGATCCTCTACTACGCCGGCTTCGGGGCCTTCGTGCTCAACGCGGTCGAGTTCCTCACCGGCGTGTGGCACTACAGCGCGATCCGCGCCGGTCTCGCCATCGCCCCCGGGCCCCTCATGGTCTTTCCCGTGGCCAGGTTCGTCGCGCCTCGCCTGGCCGTTCGCCTCCGCGGCGCGGGCCGGGTGGCGGTGATCGGCTGCGTCGTCCAGGCCGCCGGCCAGATGTTCTGGCTGATCCGGATCCAGGCCCAGGCGGCCTACCTGACCCACTATCTCCCCGCCCAGATCATCGGCGGCGTCGGGGTGGGCCTGGCCATTCCCTCGCTCATCGGCGCCGGCACCGCGTCGCTCACCCCCGACCGGTTCGGCGCCGGCAGCGGGATACTCAACATGGCCCGCCAGATCGGCACCGTCCTCGGCGTCGCCGGCCTGATCGCGATCCTCTCCCAGGTGGCTCCCGGTGACCCGGTGGACGTATACCGGCACGGCGTGATCCTGGTCATGGCGTTCATGGTGGCCGCCGGGGCTGTCTCGGCTGGCCTGCTCACCGGCCGGCCAGCCGCGGAGGCCGGGCCGGCGCTGGCCTCGACGCGGCCGCAGGTCGCGCTGCCCGCCCGAGCCGATGACCGCCCCTCCGGTGCGTGACTGCGGGCCCGGCGGTGCGTGCGGCGGGGGGGCCCGGCGGTGCGGGCGGCGGGCCCGGCGGTGCGTCCAGAAAGCCGACCTACTAGGTACACTGAAGCCGTGACGCGCTCATCGACCCAGCCGCGGGTATGTTCCGTGGCCCGCACGCTCGACGTGGTCGGGGAGAAGTGGGCTCTCCTGGCCGTGCGCGAGGTGTTCCTCGGCAACCGCCGGTTCGACGAGATGGTCCGGAAGACCGGCGCGCCGCGAGACACCCTGGCGGCTCGCCTGCGCACCCTGGTCGGTGCCGGGATCCTGGAACGCCGGCAGTACTCCGACCACCCGCCCCGCTTCGAGTACTACCTGACCGAGGTCGGCCAGGATCTCCACCCGGTCATCACTACCCTGCGGCAATGGGGCGACCGCCACCTGGCGGGCGGCGGCGGCCCGCCGGCGATCTTCAGCCACCGGTGCGGTCACCAGCTCACGGCCCGGCTGGTCTGTGAGTCGTGCGGTGAGCCCGTCTTGCCCGGCGACACCAGACGGGCGGTCCAGGCCGGCCACGGGTCCACGCCTTCGTGATCTAGAACCGAAATGCGTGTCCTGGGCTCGTCGCGGAAATAACCCGCTGCTGTGCCTGGCGGCGGTCGGCCTGGTGGTGAGCGGGGCTGCGGACCGGGGCGCGGCGGAGCCCGCCCGGCGCCTGGCCGGCGCGATGTCCATGATCTATGCCCTGAATTCCGGCATTTACTGCGTTTTCGGTCCCGCCGGTGCCGTTGCCGGCTCCCGTTCCCGGCGAACCCGGCGATGAATGTGCGTCTGCTGTACACGGGTGTACACCAAAGGCGCATTCACGGGGCCGGGATGCCGGGACGGCGGCCGGGGATGGCGGGGATGCCGGGGATGGCGGGGCGGCGGGCGGGGGGATACCGGCGGCGGCCGGGATGCCGGGGCGGCGGGCGCGGCCGGGGATGGCGGGGCGGCGGCCGGGGATGCCGGGGCGGCGGGCGGCGGCCGGGGATGGCGGGGCGGCGGCCGGGATGCCGGGGCGGCGGGCCTGCGGCCGGGACGAAGACTGCGAAACAGGGGCAAATGGTTGGACGGTGGCTGGCTGTCCGGCCTGGCGCCAGCCCCGGCCAGCCGCGTTGTCCGCTGACCGGCGCCTGGGTCACGGAACCGGGCGCCGGATCCATGATCAAACCGGCGTGTTGATCATCGGCGCGCGCCCATTTCATGCATTTCAGCCCTAGATCAGGGAAATCGGGGCCCGGTCGGCGGCGGGCCTGCTTCCGGAGCCAAACCGGCCGCGCCGGCTCGGGTCGGCGTCGGTTAGCCTGAGGCGCGGGGGGCGGAACGACCGTGCGGAGGGACAGCGTTGGCGATCGTGACGCTGGTCCTGTGGGTGGTGACGGCGGCGGCGGGGGTATCCCTGCTGAGTACGGGCGGCAGGGCCCGGCGCCCGGCGGCCCGCGCCGCGCCGACGGCGCCGCCGCCCGCCAGAATCGCCGCGATCCCGCTCACCGACGAGGGGAAGCCACCCCCGGTTCCCCGGGTCAAGGTCACGACGCCTCCGGGCGAGCACCCGCTGCTCGAGTTCAGCCATCCGGCGCTCGCTCTCACCGGGCTGGCCTGCTGGTTCGTATTCGTGCTCGTGCACGACCACCCGTTCGCCTGGATCTCGTTCGGCATCCTGGTCGTGACGCTCGGAGCCGGGCTGAGCTGGCTGGCCAGAAACCGGCAGGCGGCCAGGCGTCACCTCAGCGGCGCCTGGACCTTCCCGCCCGGGCTGATCGTGTTGCACGGGCTGGCCGCCACCGTCTTGATCACCCTCACGGTCCTTACCGCCCTGTCAGCGGCCCGCGCCTGACGGGGCTGTACCTTACGCGGTTCCGACGATGCCGGGCATGAGGTCGTCTGCTCCACCTTCGCCATCGATGGCCGGGAGTCTCCATTGCGTGCCATCTTCCGGAGAGCTCCTCAGCAACGTCCTCATCGCCTTGCTGATCATCGGAATCGCGCGCACGTGGGAACTCGTCGGAGACAGGGATACGGGCATCATCTCCTCCATCGCGGTGCTCACCGGCCACGACCGCAACCCAGATGGCCCCTCCAGCGTCCGTGCCCCCCGAGCGGAGAGACCAATGAGCTGGCCACGCCGGACCCTTCACAGCCATCGGCCAGATGACCAACCGAAGTAAGCTCCACTCCGCCGGCGAGAGGGTCCAGACGGCCCGCGGTCGCAGGCTGGGTTGGCTGGCTCTTGCTCAGCCGAACTCGCAGGGCAGGTGCTTGATGCCGTTGATGAAGCTGGACAGGAGGTAGTCGGGTTCCTGCGCGGCGCGGATGTCCGGGATCCGGGTCAGCAGCTCCCGCAGCATGGCCTTGATCTCCCGCCGGGCCAGGTGCGAGCCGAGGCAGAAGTGCGGCCCCGCGGACCCGAACCCGACGTGGGGGTTGGGCGACCGGGTGATGTCGAAGCGCTCCGGGTCGGCGAAGACCGCATCGTCGCGGTTGGCCGCCTGGTAGAAGAGCACGGTCTTGTCACCCTCGCGGTAGGCGTGCCCGTTCATGACGGTGTCGCGGGTCAGCGTGCGCCGCATCCAGATGACCGGCGAGACGTAGCGGACGATCTCCTCGACCGCCGCGCCGATCCGGCCCTCGATGTCGGCGAGCAGCAGTTCGCGCTGGTCAGGGTGCTCGGTGAGCAGGGCCAGCGCGTGCGAGATCGCGGTCCGGGTGGTCTCGTTCCCGGCCACCACCAGCAGGATGAAGAACGAGGCCAGCTCGGCGGGAGTGAGTTGCTCGCCGTCGATGTTGGCCGTGGCCAGCGCGGAGACCAGGTCGTCCCCGCGGCTGGCCTGGCGCTGCTCGGCCAGGCCGGTCACCAGTTCGGCGAGTTCCTGGCCGGCGGTGAGGATCTGGGTGATGGCCTCGTTCATGTCCTCGCTGATGAACTCGGGATCGGCGCCGGACAGGATGATGTTGGTGTTCTTCAGCACCATCGCGTAGTGCTCGTCGCCGATCTCCATCATCTGGCAGATGATCTTGAGCGGGAGGCGCGCGGACACGCACTGCACGAAGTCGCAGGGCCCGGTGGCCAGGAGGTCGTCGACGATGTCGGAGGCCGTCCGCTGCACGTCGTCCTCGAACTTCTTGATCATCCTGGGGGTGAACGCGCGGGACACGATCCGGCGCAGCCGGGCGTGCCTGGGGTCGTCCATGTTGATCATCGACCCGAAGTACTCGTTGAACTCTGTCGGCAGGTCGATCATGCTCGTGGCGCCCGCGGCCGAGGAGAACAGCTCGGAGTTCCGGCTCGCCTCGGCCACGTCCGCGTGCCGGACCAGGGCGTAGAAACCCCGGTCGTCGGTTCCGAACGGGTTTTCCGGTATATCGAAGTACGGCGGCGACGGCAGGGCCCGCAGCCGCGCGTACGCAGCATGACGCCACGTGGGCGGCTGCTCCCAGAAGGCGTTCTGCGACATGTCGAGGTCGCCGGCGATGGGCATGGGCGCGGGATGCGGACTGGTCACGAGGGCCGCCTTCCGGATCAGAACTCCGTTCGGTTTCCCCATAGTGACACCGCGGCCGGCCAACGGGGAAGGGCGTCCCCCCGCGACCAGGCTGGGCCACCCAGGTGATGCCCACGGCCGCCCTCAGGACCTGGTCACGCTGTGCCGTGGCGCCCGTCGGCCCGGTGCCCGGCCGCCGGAATGCCGCTCGGAACCCTGCCCGGGTTCCCGGTCGGCGGCCCGGGTCACGATGGCGATCGCGACCGGGCACGAGACACCGCTGATCTCCACCACCGTGCAGGCGACCGTGTTCCCCGCCGCGGCCAGCACGAGCCAGTCCGTCCCGGCGGCGCCGTCGGCCATGACGGCGGAGACCAGGGGAGCGCCCATCTGGGACAGGCAAGCGGCGACGGCTCTGAGCCGCGCGCTGACGACGGACGGGGGCTCGCTCAGCAGGCCGCGCACCTGGTCGGCTACGTCCTTGAGGGCGCGGCCGGGGTCAGGCGCGCCGGCGGTCACCGGCACGGCCGCCTCCCAGCCGCAGGCCGCGGACTCGGGCGCGCGGATGCTCAGCGTGAGCCCCTCGAGCTCGCCGCGGCCCGGTGCCACCGGGGCGGCACGCTCTCGGTCGGGTGCGGGAGATGGCCGCGGCACGACCGCGACCGGGGCGGCCGGGGGCGCGGCGCCATCGGGCCCGCATTGAACCGTAACCCGCAGGTCGGGGTGCAATCCGAGCGCGACCGCGCTCCTTTCCAGGTAGACCGACAGCAGCGACGGCGGCCAGGCCTTGTGCCGCGGCAACGGCCCGGCGTCCCTGAGCCGCAGCCCGCGCCAGGTCACCAGCGGCTGGCCGGCCGCGTCGACCGCCTCGACATCCCAGACGCACTCGGCGGGCGGTGCGGACGGCCGGGCCGCGTCGGCGCCGTCGCCCTGACGGGGAACCACGGGAGCCGGCGGCCGCGACCGTGCCGGAACGGCCGGCCGCGGCCCGGGCACCGCCGCGCGCGGACGCTTCGCCCGGTCGGCGGCCCGGTTCTCGGCGGCCCGGTTCTCGGCGGCCCGGTTCTCGGCGGCCCGGATCTCGGCGGCCCGGATCTCGACCGCCCCGTCGGCCTCGCGGCCGCTGAACGTGACGGACTCGCATCCGACCGGCAGCACCCTCCGGTGCGGAATGCAGGCCTGCAGCACGTGCCATGTCGCGTCGTTCAGGCCCGGGCTGCCCAGAATCAGGGCCGCGTCGCCCGTGCCGTCGACGTTGCCGAACCAGGGCTGGCTGTCGCCGCCGCGCACCAGGGCGCGGCAGGAACGCGACGTGACCTCGGGCAGCAGCGCCGCCCGCCGGAACCGCCCGGACTGGTAGCAGATCGGCCCGTACAGCTCCGTGCCGTCGACGATCCCGGCGTGGCTGGCGGGCATCTCGTCGAGTTCGGGCAGGCCAGCGGCCCGCGACGGGGCCGCGACGGCCACCGCGTCGTCCGCGCCCCGGAACGTGGCCCGGAAGTGGTCCGTGGCGAACCCGCTGTCCTCGCACCGGAGCACGGCGGTCACCGACCCGCCGTCGGCGAGCGCGCACACCCGGATCAGGGCCCGCTCGTGGCCGGTCTCGCCCGGGATCACGATCGGCGCGTCCATCGAGACGTCGGTGAGCTGGCGCAGCGGCCGCCCGGCCAGCACGGCGGCCGCCTCGGCCATGGCCTCCAGCGCCATCGCCGCCGGCAGGACCGGCATGCCGTCGACGCGGTAATCGGCCAGGTACGGGTCGGTCGCCAGGGTCAGCCGGGCCTCACAGACGAGCTCGACCCCGGGGTAGTACACCCGGACGTTCTCGAGGAACCGGCGGCCCAGCTCGGGGTCCGGCAGGCGGCCGGGGGCCGCGGCGGCGATCGCAGTAGGCGCCGGCACGCCGACCCGGCCGTGCACGGCCACGCGGTCCGGGAGGCCGGGCGTGCCCAGCGTCTTCAGCAGCAGCCGGGAGCCCCCGGCGACCGGGATGGCGGCCGCCCCGGAGCGGGTCAGCCTGGCGACCAGGCTGCCCCTCTGGCCCAGTCCTCCTCCCGCCCAGGCCGGCCAGTCGACGTGCACGGCCCGGCACCCCGGGATGTCGTCGGCTATGCGCGCGGCCCGCTCGGCCAGCGATCCGCTGGCCAGCGCGAGCAGGCCCTCGTCGGCCAGCCCGTAGCGCCCGACGACCGAGCCGAACGTGACGATCGCCCGAATCTGCCGGGCCATGTGCGCGCTGACCAGGTCGTTCAGGCTCACGGTCTCGGCCGAGATGCGCGCGCGCAGCTCATCTTCGGTCAGCTCGGCCAGCGGCAGGGGCCGGCCGGCGCCGACCGCGTGCGCGATCGCGGTCACCGGCCCGAGGCTCTGCTCGATCCGCTGCAGCGCGAACCGCAGGTCCGCCGGGTTGGCCATGTCGACGTCGTCGATCGTCATCCGCGCCCCCGCCGACCTGAGCCGCTCCAGTTCGGCGCGCACCTCGGCGGTCTCGCCCAGGCCGGCCCGCCCGACCAGGGCGACCGCGGAGCCACAGCACGCGAGCACCTGGGCGAGAGCCAGGCCCGCCCCGCCGGAGCCCCGGCTGACCAGCACGACATCGGACGGGCCCAGCGGGAACGCCCCGGACCCGGCCGCGTCGGCCGGCACCATCACGGCCTCGTGCGGGACGGAGGCGGCGTCGATCACGATCTCCCGGAACTGGCCGGATTCCGCGCCGGCGAACCGCCGCGCGGCCCGCAGCCCGACCTCGCTCTCCGGGACCCGGAGCACCGTGATCCCAAGCTCGGGATGCTCCCCGTGCAGGCTCGCGCAGAATCCGGTGAACCCGGGGCCGTGCGTGATCAGCACCAGCCGGCCGGTGCTGATCGCGTCACGCGCCGCCGCGAGCGCCACGGCGCATGAATCGGCGTTGGCCGCGTCACCGACGATCGCGAGCGCGCGCCCGGCCGCGGGGTCATCACGGAAAAGCTCACCGACCAAAGGCCCGAACGCCTTCCGCGTGGCCGCTCGCACCCGCCACGGCTGGCCATCCTCCGGGGGGGCCGTGGCGCGCGCGGGACGAAGTTCCTCGACGTAGCAGCGAATCCAGGGCGCGACCCCGGCCACCGCCGGCGGGTCACTCGCGACCGCCGGCGGGTCACTCGCGACCGCGGGCGGGTCACTCGCGACCGCCGGAGCCGCCGGGCGGGCGGCGCCTTCCGCGGCGGTGGCGCCCGGTCCGGTGTCGGCCGTATGCGGGGCCGTGGGCGTCTGGCCGGATGCTGCGGCCCAGCCCGCCGCGACCGCGCGCTGGGCCGCCGCGGCCGCCGCGGCCAGCGGCGCGGCGGCCGGAACATCTGCGCCCCGCGTGGCCGCCTGCGCCGAACCCGCGGCTTCCCCCGCGGCCGGTCTTGGTGCTGGGACGGGCGGCACAGCCTGGCAGGGGCTGGTGATGAACGTGTGATCCCGCCAGATGTCTATCGGCCGCCACGGTGCCCCGGCGTAGAACCGGCCGGGATGCTCCAGCGCGCCCGCCGCGAACAGGGCGGCCGCGGCGCGGGCGGCGTCGGCGCCGCTGCCCGCCCCCAGGCTGACACCCGGGATCTCACACAGCACGGAGGCCGCATCGATCAGGACCTGGCCGGGTCCGGTCTCCAGCAGCAGGCTCGCCTGGGCGGCGCCGAAGTGCAGGGCACGGTCAAGTAAGGCCGGGCACTCGAGATCGGCACACAGGAGGTCCGCGATGTCGTCGGCGGATGCGATCTCGCGCCCGATGCTGGACGAGATCAGACGGTGGCGCGGCCCGGCGAGCGCGAGGCGGCGGATGGCCTCGCGAATCTGGCCGGAGCGATCGCCGGCCGCGGGCGGCGGGCCGGCCGAGTCGGCCGCCGGGTCAGATCCGGAGGCGACCGGAGCGTTCAGGATCTCGGTGCGTCTGGCTGTGAGCGCCGAGGCCGCCGCCTCGCTCAGGCAGCCGGCCCAGACCAGGCCGGCGAGCTCGCCGTGACCGAATCCGACCGCGGCGGTGGCCCGCACGCCGAGCAGATCAAGCCAGCGCAGCGCGGACAGCGGCCGGAACGGAGTACCGGGCTGGCCGGGTTCGGAAATCAGCAGGGTCACCCGGCCGGCCGCGCCGTCGGCGGCGAAGATCCCCGGCCGCGTGACCAGGCCGCCGGTCAGGGCGGGCAGCAGCGCCGCGGCCTGGCTGGCCAGCCTGGCCAGCTGCTCCTGTTTCGACGCGACGATCGCCACGCGCACCGGTCCCTGGCGCGCGGCGTCGCGGGCGAGCTGGCAGGCCAGGTCGCCGAGTTCCGCGTCGGACAGCCACGGCGCAATGTGGGCGATCCGGGCCAGGAGCGCGTCCATGGCATCCCGGTCCGGGGCGTGCAGCAGGTATGCGGCGGGCTGGGCCGGGCCGTCGGCGGCCGTGGCCGTGGCGGCCGTCCCGACCGCAGGCCCGGCCGCGGTCCGCGGGGTCGGCGTGGAGGCGCGCGGCTTGCGCTCGTGCCGCCCGCGGGACGGCTCGCTGTGGAGCACCACGTGAACGTTGATGCCGGGGCCCATGGCGCTGACCCCCGCGATCCGGGCTCCTTCCGGCCAGGGCTCGGGCGCGCCCGGGAGCCGCAGGACGGCGTCCCCGCCGCGCAGCAGCGGGTGCGGCCGGCTGAACCCGGTCGCGGGCGGGATGATGCCGGTGCTCATCGCGAGCGCCGTCTTGATCAGGCCCGCGACGCCCGCTGCCGCCTTGGTGTTCCCGATGTTGGCCTTGACCGAGCCGAGCGCGGCGGCCTGGCGCGCACCGGACCGCAGCTCGGCGAGCGCGCAAAGCTCGGTGGTGTCGGCGGCCGCTGTGCCGGCGCCGTGCCCTTCGATCAGCTGCACGTCGGCCGGGGCGATCCGGGCCCGCTCGTACGCCCGGCGCAGCGCGAGGAGCTGGCTGTGGGGATCGGGCATGGTCATGCTCGCCTGGCCCGTCGACGACGCGCCCCAGCCGGCGATCTCGGCGTACACGGGCAGGCCGGTCAGGCGGGCGTCGGCGGACCGCATCAGCACGACGATCCCGCAGCCCTCTCCGGGCAGGAACCCGGTGGGGCTCTCGTCGTAGACGCGCATGTCACCCCGGGCCAGGGCCCCCGTCTTGGCCAGTCCCACGAGCTCGAGCGGGTCGAGGCTGAGGTCCACGCCGCCGGCCACGGCGACGTCGAGATCGCCCGCGGCGAGCGCCGTGCACGCGGACGCCACCGCGAGCAGCGACGATGCGTGCGAGCCGTCCACCGCGTAGCCGCCGCCCCGGAACCCGAAGTAGCCGCAGATCCGGGACGCGATGGCGGCGGACGTGCTGCCGGTGAGGGTCTCGTCGGTCGTGACGGGAAACGGCGCGAGGTAGCGCTGCGCCGCGTGCCGCAGCACCGGCATGGCGCGCTCCCGCGGGATGTCGCCGGCCGCGAGCGACTCGGCCAGCACCCGGCGAACGTACGGCCAGCGCAGCCGCAGCGCGGCGGCGCGCGAGGCGTCGCCGGTCAGGGTGTTGCCGATGATGACTCCGGTGCGGCTCCGGCTCAGGCCCTCGCCCTGGACGAATCCGGCCGCGGCCAGCGCACGCGCCGTGGTCTCCAGCGCGAGCCAGTGCGCAGGGTCGGCGGCCTGATAGACCGGGCCGGGCACCCCGAAGGCCGCCAGGTCGAACTGCCAGCCCTCGAGGAGGGCCGCCCGGGCGCTATAGGTCGCGTCCGGCGTGGCCCGGTCGGCGCTGTAGTAGTCGGCCAGTTCGAGCCGGCCCGGCGGCAGCCTGCGGAACGCCCGGCGCCCGGTCAGCACCAGGTCGAGCAGGGCGGCCGGGTCGTCGGCATCGGGGAAACGGCATCCCATGCCGACGATCGCGATCGACGGGGCACCGGTCGCGGTCTCCGTTCCCGCCATGGCGGCCTGGCGCCACCGGTAGGCGTTCTGGCTCCCCGGGTCGCCGTAGGGCCCGTCCGGCCGGGATCGCGGATCGGCAGAATCAAATTCGAGATCACGCTGCCGATGACTCAAAATATACCGAATTGGGCGCAAGGACTCCGCGCGCGACCGAATATCCATTATCCCCCCGAAACTGGCCTGATCTCCCCCTGGGCCCCGCCCCAGCCACGAAAGCACCCACGGCCAGCACTGACGGGCATTCCCGCCGATCCCCGCCTTCCCCAGCGGCGGTGACGCGGACAGCATCGTGGATGGGTGAGACGACATTATTGGCGGCGCGTCCGGCGGTCAAGATGAAATCCGGAACGCGATGTTTGAGGCGCCGAGGCCAGGTATCAGGATTGGATTGCCTGCCTTTTGCGGAAACCGGTGATCGTTCTGGTGTGCTGGAGCCCGGCTCGTGGTGGCTGGTGGCTGGTGGCTGGTGGCTGGTGGCCGGCGGGCCGGGTCCGGGCCGGAGCGGCGCGCCCGCGGCGGGGACGGTTGGGTCAGGCTTGGCGCACCGGTGGCGACGGTGCGCTACCCTGAGACCGTGCGTTTCGCCCGGCTGCTCCTTACCTAGCCGCGCTGACTGACCCGTCGTTGGCGCGGCTGCCCCTCGTGACCGAGGGGCAGTTTTTTTGAAGTACGGCTTCGAGGAAGCAGAGTCAGCCCGGGACGCAACCGGATCTAGCCATATCGCGAGGGACCAATGAAGGCGGCTGAGGACGCGGAACTGGAGCGGCGCGCCGCCGCGGATCGGGCGGGACGCGACGCCGCACGGGAGCAATATGACCCGCGCGCGGTTCAGGAGAAGTGGCAGGAACGCTGGGCCACGATGGACCTGTTCCGGGCCAGCGACGACGCCGAGGACCGACGGCCGCGCACCTACCTGCTCGACATGTTCCCGTATCCGTCCGGCGACCTGCACATGGGACATGCGGAGGCGTACGCCATCGGGGATGCCGTCGCCCGCTACTTCTTCCAGCGCGGGGACAACGTGCTGCATCCCATCGGCTGGGACGCCTTTGGCCTGCCGGCCGAGAACGCCGCGATCAGGAACAATTCCCATCCGGCCGACTGGACCTACGCGAACATCGAGACCCAGGCGGCTTCGTTCCGGCGGTACGCGGTCTCCTTCGACTGGTCCCGGCGGCTGTTCACCTGTGACCCCGGTTACTACCGCTGGAACCAGTGGCTGTTCCTGCGCTTCTACGAACGGGGCCTGGCCTACCGCAAGGACGGCTACGTCAACTGGTGCCCGGTCGACCAGACGGTGCTCGCCAACGAGCAGGTGATCGCCGGCCGCTGCGAGCGGTGCGGTTCGGAGGTGATCCGGCGGGTCTTGACCCAGTGGTATTTCAAGATCACCGAGTACGCTGACCGGCTGCTGGAGGACATGGCGAAACTGGAGGGGCACTGGCCCGACCCGGTGCTGCTGATGCAGCGCAACTGGATCGGGCGCAGTGAGGGCGCCGAGGTGCAGTTCACCATCGAGGGCCGCGACGAGCCGGTCACCGTGTTCACCACGCGCCCGGACACCCTGTACGGGGCGACGTTCTTCGTGATCGCGGCCGACTCGCCGCTGGCGGAGGAGGTGTGCGCTCCCGAGCGGCGCGGCGAACTGGACGAGTACATCACCCAGGTGCGCAAGCTGACCGACATCGAGCGTCAGGCCACCGAGCGCGAGAAGACCGGCGTCTTCCTCGGCCGGTACGCCATCAATCCGGTCAACGGCGAGCGGATCCCGGTGTGGGCCGCCGACTACGTGCTGCCGGACTACGGCACCGGAGCGATCATGGCGGTTCCCGCGCACGACCAGCGGGATCTGGATTTCGCCCGCGCGTTCGGGCTGCCGGTGCGGGTCGTGGTGCAGACGGATCAGCCCGATCCGGCGCAGAGCGGGGTGGCGACTCCTGGTGACGGGACTCTGATCAATTCGGGGCCGATCGACGGGCTGCCGAAGGCCGAGGCCATCGCGACGATCACCCGGATCCTCTCCGGCCGGGGCCTGGGCGACGCCGCGGTCAGCTACCGGCTGCGCGACTGGCTGGTCTCCAGGCAGCGGTTCTGGGGCACGCCGATCCCGATCGTCTACTGCTCGTCGTGCGGCGAGGTACCCGTCCCCGACGAGCAGCTTCCGGTGGTCCTGCCCGATCTGCGCGGCCGGGATCTGGCCCCCAAGGGGGTATCTCCGCTGGCCGCCGCCGCGGACTGGGTCAGTACCGAATGCCCGAAGTGCGGCGGCCACGCCACGCGCGACACCGACACGATGGACACCTTCGTCGACTCGTCGTGGTACTTCCTGCGCTACTGCTCGCCGTCGTATGAGCACGGGCCGTTCGACACCGACGCCGTCCGCCGGTGGAACCCGGTCTACCTGTATGTGGGCGGCAGCGAGCACGCGATCCTGCACCTGATGTACAGCAGGTTCTTCGTCAAGGTCCTGCACGACATGCGGATGCTGGACTTCGACGAGCCGTTCACCCGCTTGCTCAACCAGGGGCAGGTGATCAACCAGGGCCGGGCGATGTCCAAGTCACTGGGCAACGGGGTCGACCTGGGCGAGCAGCTCGCTGCGCACGGCGTGGACGCGATCCGGCTTACGATGATCTTCGCCAGCCCTCCGGCCGACGACATCGACTGGGCGGACGTGCGCCCCGAAGCCTCGGTCAAGTTCCTGGGGCGTGCCTGGCGGATCGCGGCCGAGGCCGGCGCCGCGGCCAGGTCAGAGGCCGGTGCCGCGACTGTGTCCCCGGTATCGCCGCCGCCCGCCGCCGGAGCTGGCGACCGCGAGCTGCGCAAGGTGACCCATCGCACCATTGACGAGGTCACCAGGCTGGTCGAGTCCCGTCGGCTCAACGTGGCCGTCGCGCGGCTCATGGAGCTGGCCACGGCCACCCGCCGGGCGATCGACTCCGGGCCCGGGGCGGCAGACCCCGCGGTCCGGGAGGCAGCGGAGACCCTGGCCGTGCTGCTGTCGCTGTTCGCGCCGTACACCGCGGAGGAATGCTGGGAACTGCTCGGGCACCAGGGCTCTGTCGCCACGGCGGGCTGGCCGTCGGCCGACCCCGCGCTGCTGATCCAGGACCTGGTGACGTGCGTCGTCCAGGTCGGCGGCAAGGTGCGTGACCGGCTCGAGGTCCCGCCTGCGATCCCCGAGGATGAACTGCGCGACCTGGCGCTGGCCGCGGCCGGGGTGAGCCGGGCGCTGGCCGGGCGCGGCGTACGCACGGTGATCGTACGGGCGCCGAAGCTGGTCAACGTGGTGCCCGACTGACGTTGACCGATGCCGGCCCGGCGCTGCCGGTGCCGCCTCCGCCTAAAATCGCAATTATCCTCTGCTGTCTGCCGATAAAGCGCGGCCGTTCAAGAATGGGACATAGCGCAAAGCTAAGTTGGCAGGGCGGTTCCTGCAGTTAGTATCTGAGCCATGGCGGACAGTAGCAGCGTGTCATGCGGAACGCCGGGCAAGAAAAGAGCAAGCCTGCTCGGCATTCGCAAGAGCATTGGCTCGCTGACTTCGGAGGAGATAACCGCTCTGCGTTCAGGCGTGACGAAGATGCTCGCTATCAGGGATGATCGCGGTTACGAACACTGGGCTGGCATACACGGACTGCCGCTGCCCATATCCTGCACTCACGGAAGTCCGCTTTTCCTGCCCTGGCACCGCGCCTACCTCTATTTCTTCGAGCAATATCTCATGGATTTTGAGGCGACGGTCCGCATTCCGTGGTGGGACTGGGCGGATAACCAGGCGATCCCGTACGTGTATGACCAGCCTAAGCTGCCTGACGGGACGGACAACCCTCTCGCCTCGGCACCGATACGGGGGATCCCGGACAACCAGTTCGCGGCGGAGGGTACTCCTCCGGTCGCTGAAACCTACCGGCAGCCAGATCAGGAAGGTTCGCTTCCGACCGCGGCGGACGTGGCCGCGGTGCTCGCGCTCGACGACTTCTCGGACTTCACGAGCCAGGTTGAACAGCTTCACAATCAGGTGCACGTGTGGGTCGGCGGAACCATGGGGCTGATTCCGATCGCGGCCTTCGATCCGATCTTCTGGTCACACCATGCCATGATCGATCGCCTCTGGGCTCTGTGGCAGCAAAAGCATCCGGGCGCCGGGGCCGGGGTCGTGCCTCTGGACAACCCGCTGGCGCCGTTCCCGACGCTGAACGTCGGGAAAACCCTCGACATCGGCAAGCTGGGCTACACGTACGCCGCCGCCGCAAGCTCGGCAGTGCCCTAAAGGGGGCAGCTATGGCAGACTTCGTTCCGAATCCGATCACCGTGACGCTTCAGGCGCCGAAGGCGCCTTACCGCAGAGCCGATATTGCGCTGCACGGCGTGGATCACTCCAAGGCCAGCTTCGAGGGTCGCTTGTTTATCAACAACGCCGGTGCGGTGCCCGGCACGCCGACCGACGACGACCATCACTATGCTGGTTCCTTCTGGGTGTTCGGCCATGGCGGATGCGCCGGCGATGCGGGGCATTGCGAAGTCCCGGATGCCCGGCGCCCGTTCGATTTTCGCCCCGAGCACCAGCTCACCGTGATGAGCTACCACGTTATCGTGACCGACAAGCTTCGGCAGATGGTCGCTCCCGGCGAGACATTTACCCTGACAGTCGTGCCTTATGTCCGGCCAGAAAATGCGCATCCAATGCCCGGGAACTTGGTCACCGACGTTCTGCATGTCCAGCGGGTGGACCTTCTTACCTACCAATAAGGTTTTCTCAGTCGGGGTGAGTGGGGCAGTCGCGGCGTAAAGGTCATCCGGGCAGACACGCGGACATAACGGGAGAGTCGCTGAGTGGCGGTGTCTCGATACAGACGACGCACAGTGACAGAGACAAAGTGGCGTGTGTTGCGTCACTCGCTATGAGCGCCTGGCCGCCTCGATGAGGTCGAGGATGCCGGTGAGGTCCGCCAGGAACTCGGCGTCTGAGTCGGTGTGGGTGTCGTGGACGGCAGCAACCTTGTCATAGGCCGGCATCTCGTCCGGGCCGAGCAGCTCCCGCCGTTCCCGGCGGCTCATCCGGCTCGCTGCGAACCGGCCGCTTGCCTCGGACAGGGCCCAGCCGATAACGAAAGTGCTGACAAAGCGCTCCAGCCGCGGGATCTCCGCGTGCGGCACACCGGCGTCCAGCAGCGCCTGGTAGGTGAACTCGACTACCCGCATCGTGCGCGGGGTCTCGGCGGGCTTGGTGAACGCGTACTGGATCACCGACGGATGCTCGCGCGCCACGACGCGTGCCAGCTCGGCCGCCGCCAGCAACCGGTCCCGCCACCCGCCCTGGGCGGGAAATGATGGGCCGGGAAAGACCTCGCCGATCACTCGGTCGGTCATCTCGTCCAGCAGGCTGTCTTTGTCCGGGAAGTAGCCGTACAGCGCCATCGCAGTGACGTCCACCCGCTGCCCGACGGCGCGCATCGTTACTGCCGCAAGGCCCTCGGCGTCCGCCAGCGCGATCGCGGCGTCAAGGATCTCGGCCCGGCGCTCGGCCTTGGGCTTGCGCAGTGCCATGCCCGGAACCCCCAAGGTAATGGTGGACACTACCAAGTATACGAGATAAAGTCTCTATACGCCGTATAGAAACTGGGAGGTGGCCAGCGTGCTGGAGGCGACAAGGCTGGTCAAGCGGTACGGGCAGGTCACCGCCCTGGACGGGTTCACGCTCAGCGTGGCGCCCGGCGAGATCACCGGGCTGGTCGGGCACAACGGCGCGGGCAAGACCACGTTCACCCGGATCGTGGCGGGCCTGGCCGCGCCCGACGCCGGCCACGTCACCATCGCCGGGCTGCCGCCGGGGCAGGCGTCCCGGCTCATCGGCGTGGCACCGCAGGAGATCTCGCTCTACCCGGCCGTCACCGTGCGGGAGTCGCTGCGCGTGTTCGGCGGTCTGCACGGGCTGCGGCGCAAACCGCTCGCGGCCGCGATCGGCGAGGTGACGGACGCGCTGTGCCTGGGCGGCTTCCTGGACAAGCCGATCGCCAGCCTGTCCGGCGGGCAGCAGCGGCGCGCCCAGGCGGCGGTGGCCCTGCTGCACCGGCCGCCGCTGGTGCTGCTGGACGAGCCGACCGCCGGCGTGGACCCGCAGACCCGCCGGGCCTTGCTCGCCGCGCTGCGCCAGCGCGCCGCCGACGGCGCGGCGATCGTCTACACCACGCACTACCTGCCCGAGCTCGCCGACCTGCAGGCCACCCTCGCGGTCGCGCGGGGCGGGCGGGTGATCGCGCGCGGCACCGCGCAGCAGCTGCTGTCCGGCCTGCCCGGCCAGGTCACCGTCGATCTCGGCGACGAGGTGCTCCGGGTGCCCGCCACCGACACCGCCGCCGCCCTGGCCCAGCTCCTCACCACGATCAGCAAGCCGCTGCGCGGGGTGTCGGTCACCGAGCCGTCGCTCGACGACCTGTACCAGGCGGTCGCCAGTGCTGCATGACGGCTCCAGCCTGCGGGCAAGCGCGCTCCGGGTGGCCGCGCTGACCCGGCACAACCTGCTGCTCCGCCGCCGCGACCCGGCGGACCTCATCACCTACATGATCATTCCGGTGATCCTGATGTGGCTGACGAAGCCGCTACTCATCCGCCTGATGCCAGACGGCGGCACCGCGCAGGATGTGATCGGCCCGCTCGTGTTCTCCTCCACGCTGTCGCTGCAGATTGCCGGCATGTCACTGCTGTCCGAGCGGACCTGGCGGACCTGGGAGATGCTGCGCGCGACGCCCGCCACCCCCACTGAGCTACTCATCGGAAAAGCGGCCCCGGTGCTGGCAATGCTGCTGCTCCAGCAGGCCGTGGTGATCGGCTACGGCGTGGCAGTGGCCGGCCTGAGCATTGCCGGGCCGTTCCTGCTGCTGCTCGCGATGCTGGTGTGGAGCATCACGCTGCTGGCCGCAGGGTCACTGCTCGCCACCCTGGTGCGCAGCCACAGCCAGCTAGCCGTGCTCACCAGCATCGGCGCGATAATGCTCAGCACCCTCGGCGGAGCGCTGCTGCCGCTGAGCATGATGCCGTCCATCGCCCAGCATGTCGCGCATGCCTCGCCCGGCTACTGGGCGATCAGCATGCTCAAGGCCGCCGTCCGCGGCGACGCCGCCGGAACACTCGGTCCCGCGGCTGTCCTGGGCGCGATCGCCGCTGCGGCCGGCACCACCGCCTGCCTGCGGCTGCGCCGGGGCCTAGCCGAGCTCAGATCCTGACCCGGGCGGCGTTCCTGGGCCTGCGGGCTGACGGCCCGGGCCAGCGGCGTGCCGGACCGAGGTTCAGCAGAGCCAGGCTCAGACCCGGCGGAGCACGGCCACCACTTTGCCGAGGATCGTCGCGTCGTTGCCGTGGATCGGCGTGTAGTCGGGGTTGTGCGGCATCAGCCAGACGTGAGTGTCGGAACGCTTGAACGTCTTCACGGTCGCCTCGCCGTCGATCATGGCGGCCACGATGTCGCCGTTCACGGCGTCCGGCTGCTGGCGGACGACGACCCAGTCCCCGTCGGCGATCGCCGCGTTGATCATTGAGTCACCCACGACCTTCAGCAGGAACAGCGTCCCCTCTCCGACGATCTGCTTGGGCAGCGGGAAGATGTCCTCGATGTGCTGCTCGGCCAGGATCGGGCCGCCGGCCGCGATCCGGCCCACCATGGGGACGTAGACCGCCTCCTGCGAGGCGATGTCCATGGACGTCTCTTCGTCCATGGACGGATCCGGCCTGACCGCCGGGTGGCCGGGCAGCCGCACCTCGACCGTGCGCGGCCTGCCGATGTCCCGGCGCAGGTAGCCCTTGCGCTGCAGCGTCGAGAGCTGGTACGAGACGCTGGAGGTGCTGGTCAGCCCGACCGCCTCGCCGATCTCCCGCATGGACGGCGGGTAGCCGCGCCGCTGCACGGAATCGCGGATGACCTGCAGCACCTTGCGCTGCCGCCAGGTCAGCACGTGGTCCGGGTCGGGCTTGTCGGGCAGGTCTGCGACGACCGTGGGAACACTGCCCTTCGGCTTACGTCCCGGCCGTCCCTTGGGCCTCTCGGCCAGCACGGTGTCGATGCCTTCTTCGGGTGAGGTCCCCAGAGTCGTCCCGTCTTCGTTCGTACTGCTCATCTTCGGGCCTCCGGCTCGGTGGATGTTGTCAACGCCGACGCTAGCGGTCGCGGCCGCGGATCTCAAACATCTGTTCGACATCCGCCGAAAGTGTCGGACCCCTACGATATGACTATACCGTACCTTCGTTCGATCGAACGATAATTTGATAGAACAGAGGTACGATCGAACTGTCATTCGGTTGTGTGCGGGAGGTCAGGATGAGCGTGATGAGCGCGGCAGAGGCAGGCCGGCCGGGCGACGCCAGCCCGGAGATCCTCCTCCGGGGGCCGCGGATGGCAAGGGAAGAGGCTGACCAGCACGGCGCCGGCCAGGCAGCGGACCATGAGGGCGGGCGCTCGGCACAGGCCGACCCGTACCCGCCCGCGCGGCACGAACGCCGATTGCGGCTCGTCGCCACCGAGCTGCGCGTCACGCAGGTCCGCGTAGCTCGTGAGGTCGGCACCCGCACGGTGCGGGCCGGCGGGCGCGGGGTGAGCCCGTCGCAGGTCATCCGGCCTGGGGCGACCGGACCCGGGGCCGGGGAACACCTCAGCGCGGCGCGGGTGAGCGGGGAGCGGGTCAGCGTGCGGCGGGCCAGCGCGGGGCGGGTCAGCGCGCACGGGACCAGCGTGCGCCCGGGCGGGCTGCGGCTCACCCGGCGGGGGCGCCGGGTCCTGACGGGATTCGTGATGCTGGTCATCGTCAGCGCGGCGATGTTGGCCTGGACGAGTGTGGCGGGCGGCGCGCAGGCGCCCGGCCCTGGCGCGCGGCTGAGATCTGCGTACCAGGGCATGACCCAGATCGTGGTCCGGCCCGGCCAGACCCTGTGGTCGATCGCCGCGGCGGCGGAGCCGTCGGCGAGCCGATGGGCCGTGATGCAGCAGATCAGCGACATGAACGCCCTGAACGGCGCCCAGATCCAGGCCGGCCAGCTGCTGTGGGTTCCGAGGGGCTGATCCGCGACACG
This sequence comes from uncultured Actinomycetota bacterium, assembly GCA_963842355.1. Classification (GTDB taxonomy): domain Bacteria; phylum Actinomycetota; class Actinomycetes; order Streptosporangiales; family Streptosporangiaceae; genus JASHPR01. Next base: position 1,358,417 of record CAWJGC010000004.1, read on the forward strand.
CCGGCCACCGGGCCTGAATCCGCGACGCGCCGCCGCTCAGGGGGCCGTCGGCCGCCCTCGTCAACCCGGACATTCGGCGCGATGCGCCAGAGCACTTGCATCCCGCGGCCGCGGTGACCACAATATCTAGGAGTTACAGGGATGTAATTTCCCAGCGCTTGTGTTGATGTGATGTAGGCGACGGGGACACCTGAGGGGAGGTGGGTCGCGTGTACTGCCCGCATTGCAAGCATCCTGACAGCAGGGTCATCGACAGCAGGACGGCCGAAGACGGCGCGGCGATCCGCCGCCGGAGGTCCTGCCCGGCATGCGGCCGCCGTTTCACGACCCAGGAGACGGTCATCCTCATGGTGGCCAAGCGCAGCGGCGTCACCGAGCCCTTCAACCGGGACAAGATCGTCCGAGGCGTCCGGCGCGCCTGCCAGGGCAGGCCGGTCAGCGAGGATCAGCTCGCGATCCTGGCCCAGCGGGTAGAGGACGTGATCAGGAGCCGCGGCAGCGGAGAAGTTCCGTCCCACGAGGTCGGCCTCGCGATCCTGGGACCGCTTCGCGAGCTCGACGAGGTTGCCTACCTGCGGTTCGCCTCCGTCTACCGGGGTTTTGAGTCGCTGGCTGACTTCGAGGAAGAGATAGCCGCCCTGCGTTCAGAACGCGGTCAGGCACGACACGCCGGCGATCCCGGTTATCCCGGCTTTGAGCAGGAACCCACGACCAAGCTAGAGCGCACGGTTAAGCAGGACCAGCGCGCGGGGGCCACGTGAACCGGGCCGCGCGGAAACACCGGACCGAAGCACGGACATCAGCGGAACCACGGGGCCAGGCGAGGCCCGCGACGGGACCAGACGGATCCCTGAAGGGGGAGGACATGACCGAGACCACGGCCAGCGGCGCGGCGCAGGACGGCAGGGGAGCGCGCAAGGGCCTCACCATCGGCCGCATCAACACCCGCGAGGGCGTTCATCCCTACGACGAGATCACCTGGGAGCGCCGCGACGTTGTCATGACCAACTGGCGTGACGGCTCGGTGAACTTCGAGCAGAAGGACGTGGAGTTCCCGGACTTCTGGTCGGTCAACGCCGCCAACATCGTCACCACCAAGTACTTCCGCGGCGCGGTGGGCTCGCCACAGCGGGAGTGGAGCCTGAAGCAGCTTGTCGACCGGGTGGTGGGGACCTACGTGGCGGCCGGGCGCGAGCACGGTTACTTCGCCACCGACGCGGACGCCGAGATCTTCTCGCACGAGCTCTCGTACGCTCTCGTGCACCAGATCTTCAGCTTCAACTCGCCGGTCTGGTTCAACGTCGGCACCTCGTCGCCGCAGCAGGTGTCGGCCTGCCAGCCCTACGACGCGCTGGTCAGCACCCCGGCCGGCGCAGTCCCGATCGGCAGCCTGGTCGACAGCCACGCCGTCGGCACCAAGGTTCATGACGCCCACGGCACGACCCGGATCGTCGCGGTCAAGGCCAACGGGGTCAAGGAGGTGCTGCGCCTGCACACGAGGGACGGCCAGTCCCTCGACGTCACCGCGGATCACCTGGTCTGGCGCGCTACCGACCTGGACATCGGCGAGTTCACCGTGGCCGGGTTCCTTCGCGTCGGCGACCACCTCCTGCACGTGGCGCCGGACGTCGGCGGCTCGGACCGCACCCTCGTGCAGGTGAGCAAGATCGAGCAACTCGGCCCGATGAACGTCTACGACATCCAGACCGAGAGCGGCGAGTACCTTTCCGGCAGCTCGGCAGGCCTCCGGGTGCATAACTGCTTCATCCTGGCCGTCGACGACACCATGGACTCGATCCTGGAGTGGTACCGGGAGGAGGGCCTGATCTTCAAGGGCGGGTCTGGTGCCGGCGTCAACCTGTCCCGGATCCGGTCGAGCAAGGAACTGCTCTCCTCGGGCGGCACCGCCAGCGGCCCGGTCTCGTTCATGCGCGGCGCCGACGCCTCGGCGGGGACGATCAAGTCGGGCGGGGCCACCCGGCGCGCGGCGAAGATGGTCGTCCTCGACGTCGACCACCCCGACGTCGAGGAGTTCATCGTGACCAAGGCCCGCGAGGAGGAGAAGATCCGGGTCCTGCGCGACGCCGGCTTCGACATGGACCTCGGCGGCAAGGACATCGTCAGCGTCCAGTACCAGAACGCCAACAACTCCGTGCGGGTCTCCGACGAGTTCATGCAGGCCGTCGAGCAGGGCACCACCTTCGACCTGGCTGCCCGGCGCACCGGCGAGACCGTGCAGACCGTCGACGCGAAGTCCCTGTTCCGGAAAATGGCGCAAGCGGCCTGGGAATGCGCTGACCCCGGCATTCAGTACGACAGCACCATAAACGACTGGCACACCTGCCCGGAATCAGGAAGAATTACCGCAAGTAATCCGTGCAGTGAGTACGTCCATTTGGATAACTCGTCCTGCAACCTAGCCAGCATTAACCTGCTCAAGTTCCTGCGCGAGGACGATACTTTCGACGTCGAGCGGTTCCGGCAGATCACCGAGCTCATCATTACCGCGATGGATATCTCGATCTGCTTCGCAGACTTCCCGACGGAAAAGATCACGGCGATCACCCGCGCCTACCGTCAGCTCGGCATCGGCTACGCCAACCTCGGGGCGCTGCTGATGGCGACGGGGCACGCCTACGACTCCGAGGGCGGCCGGGCCATCGCCGCCGCGATCACCTCGCTGATGACCGGCACCGCCTACCGGCGCTCCGCCGAACTGGCCGCGGTGGTGGGCCCGTACGACGGCTACGCGCGCAACGCGACCGCGCACCAGCGCGTGATGAGCAAGCACGCCGCCGCCAGCGCCGAGATCCGCCCGCTCGGCGGCATCGACGAGACCATCCTCGCCGCCGCGAACCAAAGCTGGACGGAATGCCTGGAGCTAGGTAAAAAGAATGGCTACAGAAATGCTCAGGCGAGCCTACTCGCGCCGACCGGAACCATAGGCTTGATGATGGATTGTGATACCACCGGGATTGAACCGGATTTGGCCCTAGTGAAATTCAAGAAACTAGTCGGCGGCGGTTCCATGCAAATCGTCAACCAGACGGTTCCGCGGGCACTGAAGAACCTGGGCTACCAGCCGGAGCAGGCCGAGGCCATTATCGAGTACATCTCGGAGCACGGGCACGTCGTCGACGCTCCAGGGCTGCGGCCGGAGCACTACCAGGTCTTCGACTGCGCGATGGGCGAGCGCTCGATCACCCCGATGGGCCACGTCCATATGCTCGCAGCGGTTCAGCACCATCTATCCGGTTCTGTGAGCAAAACTGTAAATATGCCCGAATCAGCCACGATCGAGGACGTCGAGAAGATTTACTTCGAGGGCTGGAAGCTCGGCCTGAAGGCGCTGGCGATCTATCGCGACAACTGCAAGGTGGGCCAGCCGCTGTCGGTGGCCAAGAAGAAGCCGGCCGAGGCTGCGGCCCCGCCGGCCGAGCATGCGGCTCCGCACGAGGTTCGGCCGGTACGGCGGCGGTTGCCCAAGCAGCGCTCGGCTACGGTGACGCGGTTCTCGGTGGCGGGGGCCGAGGGTTACATGACGGCCTCCAGCTACCCGGGCGACGGCATCGGAGAGGTCTTCCTCAAACTCGGCAAGCAGGGCTCGACCCTGGCCGGCGTGATGGACGCGTTCTCGATCGCGATCTCGGTGGGCCTGCAGTACGGGATACCGCTGGAGTCCTACGTGGCCAAGTTCACCAACATGCGGTTCGACCCGGCCGGGATCACCGACGACCCGGACATCCGCATGGCCAGCTCGGTGATGGACTACATCTTCCGCCGCCTGGCCCTGGACCACCTGTCCTACGACCAGCGCTCCGAGCTGGGCATCCTGTCCGTCCAGGAGCGTTCCGCCGTGCTGGCGGGCGAGGACCCGGCCGCCGGGGCCGACGAGGTCGACCCGGACGAGATGGCGCAATCGGTACCGGTGGAAACGGCACATCCGCAGCACCCGGCCGACCCGCAGGCAGAACGGGCATCCGCCGCCACGTCGCCCGCGTCCCCGCACAGCTCCACGGAGCTGATCGAGGCCCAGCAGGGGCGCAGCGCCGACGCGCCGCTCTGCCTCAACTGCGGCACCAAGATGCGCCCCGCCGGCAGTTGCTACGTCTGCGAAGGCTGCGGCTCCACCAGCGGCTGCAGCTGAAAGTGAGCGGTATTTGCATCAGATGCAACATTCCGTTAGGTCGCGTCGCGGCATGACGACGTGATCGAGGAGGGCCAGGCCACTTATCTCGCCATGGACGGGCATCGGCTCATGCGGTGCTGGCCGACCTGACCGGCATCAGCATCAGCACCGCCGAACGCTGGTCCCAGTGGGCCAAGCGAGACTGGGCCGCCTACGTCGGCCAGTGCGCGGCCGACGACGCCGAAGGCATCGACAGCCGGAAACCCGCTAAACAAACCTTCTAAACATGCTAATCTGAACTAGAATTAGGTTGTTTAGTAGGTTGGTTGGAGGGTTTCTTGCGCAGCTTCGCTGACCTTGACGCGCTCATCGGGCTGGTGCCCGCCCAGGTCGTCACCCGGCTTCGCGCGATCGACTTCGGCCGGGGCTCGGAGGCGCTCTACCGGGACCAGATGCCCGGGCTGCTCACCGAACTTGCCGACCGGGCCCGCGTCCAGAGCATCACCGCCTCGTCCGCGATCGAGGGTGTCATCGTCGCAGATGCCGACCGTGCCCAGCGGATCATCAGCCGGCGTACGACGACGCTGCGCAACCGCAGCGAACAGGAACTGGCCGGCTACCGCGACGCCCAGGATTACCTGTTCCAGCAGGACTGGCGTCCGCTGAACGCCGGCCTGATCCTGCACCTGCACCGGTTGCTGTTCGCTCACACGGCGGTGCCCGGCGGGGCGTTCAAGACGGAGGACAACCTGGTCGTGGACCGTTCGCCAGACGGCTCGACGACCGTTCGCTTCAAGCCAGTGTCTGCCGCGAGCACCCCGTTCGCCATCGATGACCTCATAGGGCGCTACAAGCACGCGGTTGCGGCGGGCGAGCACCATCCGGTGCTCCTGTCCGGGCTGTTCGTCCTCGATCTTCTCGTCATCCACCCCTTCGAGGACGGCAACGGACGAGTGGCTCGCCTGCTCACCAACGCCATGCTCAGCGAGGATGGCTACACGGTCGGCCGCTACGTGAGCCTCGAGCAAGTGATCGTCGAATCGGCTGACGCTTACTACCGGGCGCTATTGGATTCCACCCACGGCTGGCACGAGGGCACCGCCGACCCATGGCCCTGGCTCGGCTACTTCACCACCGTCATCGCCGGCGCCTATGCCGTCTTCGCCGATCGCGCGGCCGCGGCCCAGACCCCCGGGACGAAGCAGCAGCGCGTCCGCGAGCACATCCTGCGCCGTGCGCCGGTCACGTTCCGCCTCGCCGATATCAGGACGGCAGTGCCCGGTGTCAGCGACCAGACCATCCGGCTCGTCCTGGAACACCTAAAGAACGAAGGCAAGGTCCGGGCCGACGGAACCGGCCGCTCCGCGACGTGGACACGGATGGCGAATACCGCACCCTCCGAATAACTGCTCCGCGCCAGTATTAAGAGCTGCCTGATGCATTGAGTGCAACGGGGACCGAGGTCTAGTTTGGAGCGGCCCACGCGATGCGGCCGTGCACCGTGTGCTATCCAGGATCAACGTCGTGCCAGTGACTGTCGAGATCGCACGCCGGGCTGGCGAACTGCTCGGCGCGACCGGGCTTTCGGGCCATGGGTGTGCCATCGATGCGGTCGTGGCAGCCACGGCCCTTGATCTCGGACGACCAGTTGTGCTGCTCACCAGCGACCCTGATGACCTCAGTCGGCTTGTCGAAGAACCAGAGCGGCCGAAGGCGCAGCGCATCGCAGTCATCCATGTGTGATCACGCTCAGCTGCACCGAACGGCATAGTCCCGGTGGCGCCCGGCACAGGCTAGAACGGCGGCGGGTGACCCGGCTCCCGTGGTTTCCGGTAGACCATGTGCCGGCGTAGCGGGACCTCGTCGACGTCCGGGTCGTCGAAGTCCTCCGCGGGATCGCTGGTCATGCCGATCCGCTCCATTACCGCCCGCGAGCGCAGGTTCGCGGCCATGGTGACCGCCACGATCTCCGGCAGCCCCAGGACGTCCAAGCCGTACCGCAGCGCGGCCAGGGCTGCCTCGGTGGCGTACCCGTGGCCCCAGGCCGGCCGCGCCAGCCGCCAGGCGAGTTCGGTACCGGTGAACGGCATCTCGTCGTCCACGGTGCCCAGCCCCGTGAAGCCGATGAACTCGCCGGACGCGCGGACCTGCACGGCCCAGAAGCCAAAGCCATGGCGGTCCAGGTCGTCCTGGAAGTTCAGAACCCACGCCGAGGCCTGCTCGACGGTCAGCAGCGGGCCCAGGTACTTCCGGACCTCCGGATCGGCGTTCATCGCCGCCCACGGGGCCAGATCGGACTCCCGCCAGCCGCGCATGATCAGTCGTTCCGTACCGATCTCTACCACACAGGCAGCCTATCGGGCCTGCGTCTTCTGCCGAGCCACTCCAAGATCAGCGCCGCCAGAACGCGCGGCGGCGGGGTGGCCGGCTTCGGCCCGGAGGAGGCAGAGCGCCGGGGGATCACGGTGCACGGGATCGGCCAGCACGCGCCCGCCGAGTTCCGGCGGCTGGCCACCGCGGCGCTGGCAGAAGCGGCCGCGCACCGGATCAAGCCGGTCATAGGGCAGACCTTCCCGCTGGAATGGGCCGCTGACGCGCACGCTGCCATGGAGGCCCGCGTCACCGTGGCCAAGACCCTGCTGCTCCCGTGATCCCGGCCAGCGGCCGGGTCCTGGCGCCAGCAGGACCCGGCCGCCGGTGGCCGCGGGAGGCTAGGGGCGGTGCTGGCGGGGGCCGTAGACCAGCCACAAGACGGCCAGCAGCCCGATCAGCAGCCAAGGGATGTAGACGTGGACGAGCGCGTGGGCCAGGGCGACGGCGATCACGATCATGAGCGCGAGGAACAGGACATGGTGGCGATGGTGGTGCGCGCGCTCATCCCGCCGCGGCGCCGCCTTGGCGGTCTTCGACGTCCCAGCCGTCCCGGGCTCGTCGATGGGCGGCAGGTCGTCGAACAGCCCGCTCAGGTCCGACTGGGTCCTGGCCCTCATGGCCTGATCGACGCGCTCGTCGAACTCGGACTGGTCCAGGCGCCCGTCGCTGTAGTGCTTGGCGAGACGGTCGGCGACCTCGGCGCGCTCGGCGTCAGAGATGCGCAGGTCACGGTGGGCATAGCTGCCCCGGCGGGGCCCGGTTCCGCGCGTCCAGAGCGGGCTATACGGCGCTGACATTTCGGTACGACTCCTTGGCTAGTGCGAAGTTGCTGGTTAGCGCGACCGGGCCTGCAGGGACTGGATGAACTCGCTCGCGATGGACTGCTCGCGGCCTTCCTCGGGGATCAGCAGCCAGCCGGCCAGGTAGACGGGCACGCCAACGCCGCCGACGACGGTGAGCACGGCCAGCACGATCCGGACGACGGTCACGTCGACGTCGAGGTAGTGCGCGATGCCGATGGCGACGCCGGCCAGCATCCGGTCCTGGAACGGCCGGCGCAGCGGCTGCGGCCTGGCCTGCAGGTCGGCTTCGGGGTGGACGGCGGACTGGTGGTGGGCTTCTGGGTTTGCCGTGGTGGTGTTCATGGCTCCAGCCTGCGGCCGCGAGCCCGCCGCGGCTATCGGGAAGACCCCCGGCTTGACCCTGATGATCCGCCGGCGGGATCAGGGTTCGTCCGGATGGCACCACGCGCCGCCGCGGCGCGATGATGGAGGAATGGAGGAACGAACCGGCTGGCCCGGCTACCGCCGCCGCCACGGCCTGCTCGGATGGGCCCGGGGCCCGCGGGGCCGCGGTCCGTGGCGGCGGGCGCGGTCGGGCCGGCTGGCCGGCGGGGTGGCGGCCGGCCTGGCGTCGCGGCTGGGCTGGGACGCCAACGCGGTGCGGCTCGCGCTGATCGTGGCCACGGTGGTGACCGGAGGCTTCGTCGCGGTCGGCTACGTCATGGCCTGGCTCCTGGTGCCGGCCGATGGCGCGGACGGCAACATCGCGAGCCAGGCCGTGACCGACGGCCGCGGACTCGCGGTCGCCGCCGGGGTCGGGTCGCTGACCCTCGCGGTGTGGATCATCGCCCAGGTGCTCGTGGCCGGCTGGCTGGGCAGCCTGGCCTGGCCGGTGGGGCTGTGCGCCATCGGCATCGTGCTGATCTGGAGGAACGCCCCCGGGGACGAGCAGGAGACGATGCGCAGGCTGGCCGGGTCGCTGCTGTCGGTGACCGGGGGCGGAGGGCTGACCAGGATCGTGCTGCGCGTGCTGGCCGCCGCCTTGCTGCTGGCCGGCGGCCTGGTCACCTTGCTGTCCGGGCACCACCGCACGGCGTTCCTGCGGCCGCTGGGCGGGGTGGCCCTGGTGATCGCCGCGATCGTCGTGATGCTCGGCCCCTGGTGGCTGCGCATCGCCCGCGACCTGGTCCTGGAGCGGCAGGCCCGGGCCCGGGCGGAGGAGCGGGCCGACATGGCGGCGCGGGTCCACGACTCGGTGCTGCAGACGCTCGCCCTGATCCAGCGGCGCGCGGACGACCCCCAGCGGGTGGTCCAGCTCGCCCGGGCCCAGGAGCGCGAGTTGCGGTCGTGGCTGTTCGACGGCCGGGCGCCCGGCTCGATGGACGAGGCGGGCATGACCCTGGCCGACGGGGTGCGGCTCATCCAGCAGGATGTGGAGGCCCAGCACGGGATAGCCGTCGAGGCCGTCACGGTCGGCGACTGCGAGCTCGACGATGACCTCAGGGCCCTGCTGGCGGCCGCGCGCGAGGCCACGGTCAACGCGGCCAAGTGGTCCGGCGCCGACGTCGTCTCGCTCTTCGCCGAGGTGGAGCCGACCGCGGTGTCGTTGTTCGTGCGGGACCGCGGGCAGGGATTCGACCCGGAGGCGGTACCCGGCGACCGTAAGGGGCTGGCCGAGTCCGTGCACGCCCGGATGGCGCGCCGCGGCGGGTCCGCGACCATTCGCAGCGTCCCGGGTGAGGGCACCGAGGTGTCTTTGTCGATGCCCCGGGTCGCCGGCGAGCGCGAGGCGAGCAGAACATGAGGCGGGCAGGAGACACGGCATGAGCACGCCCATCGGTGGCACGGGAGGCGGTGCCGGCCCGAGGGTCTTCCTCGTCGACGACCACGGCCTGTTTCGTTCCGGCGTCCGGTCCGAGCTCGGCGGGCAGGTCGAGGTGGTGGGGGAGGCGGACGACGTCGAGCCCGCGATCGCGCTGATCGCCCAGACCGTCCCCGACGTCGTGCTGCTCGACGTGCACCTGCCGGGCGGGGGCGGCCAGGCGGTGGTCACGGCGATCAAGGCCACGCACCCCCAGGTGCGCTTCCTGGCCCTGTCGGCGTCCGACGCCCCCGAGGACGTGATCGCGGTCATCCGGGCGGGGGCCCGGGGGTATGTGACCAAGACGATCTCCGGTCCCGACCTGGTGGACGCGGTGCGCCGGGTGGCGGCCGGGGACGCGGTGTTCTCGCCGCGGCTGGCCGGGTTCGTCCTGGACGCGTTCGCCGCCCTGCCGGCCGCCCCCGGGGACAGCCCGTCCTTCGACCCCGAGCTCGACCAGCTCACGCCCAGGGAGCGTGAGGTCCTCCGGCTGATCGCCCGGGGCTACACCTACCGGGAGATCGCGCGGGAACTGTTCATCTCGGTCAAGACGGTGGAGAGCCATGTCTCCTCGGTGCTGCGCAAGCTCCAGCTCTCCACCCGCCACCAGCTCACCCGGTGGGCGGCCGAACGGCGCCTGACCTGATGGCCGGGGAACGGCCGGCCGAACCAGGCCCGGTCGGGGAGTTGCTGCGCGCGATCCCCGGGTTCGCCGGCGACCTGCCGGGCTTCGACCCCGGGGCGGCGCCCGCCGATCCGGTCCCCTTGTTCGTCCAGTGGCTGGCCACGGCGATCGGCGGCCAGGTGCCCGAGCCGCACGCTATGACCCTGTCCACCGCCGACCAGCAAGGACGGCCGTCGTCACGCGTGCTGATCTGCCGGGACGTCGACGCGGCCGGGACCTGGTATTTCGCCTCCAACGCGGCCAGCCGCAAGGGACGCGAACTGGAGGCCAACCCGCGCGCGGCCCTGGCGTTCCACTGGCCGCAGCAGGGCCGCCAGATCCGGCTGCGGGGCGGGGTCAGCCCGGCCGGCGCCGAGCGCAGTGCCGCCGACTTCCTGGCCCGGTCACCGCAGGCGCGAGCCGAGTCGCTGGCCGGCCGCCAGTCCGAGGTCCTGGCCGACCCGGCCGAGGCGGAGGTCGCGTTCCAGGAGGCCCGGGCCCGGATCGCCGCCACTCCCGGCCTGGTGGCCCCCGACTGGACGCTGTACGCCCTGAGCGCGGGCGAGGCCGAGTTCTGGCAGGCCGACGCGCAGCGCCGGCACACCAGGCTGCGCTACGAGCGCGCCGGCCGGGCCTGGACACGGGTCAGGCTCTGGCCCTGACGCGGTTCCCTACGGCCGGATCCCGGCGGCCGGCTTGACCTGGCGGCCCGCGGTCCAGACCCCGGTCACGTGGCCGGGGTCGGCGAGCACGGCGATGTCGGCCAGCGGGTCGGCGTCCAGGGTGATCACGTCGGCGTCGTAGCCCGCCTCGAGCCTGCCGCTGCGCGGTGCCTGCGGCCCGAGCGTGAGCGGCCCGGTCGCGGTCGCCGCCTCGATCGCCTGCAGCGGCGTCATGCCGAGCGTGACCAGGCGGGCCAGCTCGGCTCCGTTCTGGCCCCAGGAGTTGGGCCGGTCCGGGCCGGTGAGCCCGATGTCCGTGCCCATCGCGATCGTGACGCCCTGGTCCAGGGCGCGGGCCATGGCCTGCGCGTGCACCTCCGCGATCGCGACCAGCTTGGCGGCGGCGTAGCCGGGCACCGCGTCCAGGTGAGCCAGCATGTCCTCGATGATGGTCCGCGTCGGCACCAGGATCGCGCCGGTCTCCCGCATCGCGGCGCAGCACTCGTCGTCGAGGTAGGTGCCGTGCTCGATCGTGCGGACCCCGGCCTCGACCGCGGCCATGATGCCCGGCTTGCCGTGACAGTGCGCCGCGACCACCCGTTCGGCCAGGCCGGCGACCTCCACGATCGCGTGCAGCTCGCCGCGGGTGAACTGCTGATGCACCGGGTGATCCACCTCGGACAGCACCCCGCCCGAGGCGCAGACCTTGATCACGCGCGCGTTGCGGCGCAGCTGCTCCCGGACCGCGCGCATGCAGTCGTCGGCGCCGTCGGCGAGGCGCAGTTCCCCGCTCAGCCTGGCGAACTCGTCCATCCACGGCAGTGGGTAGGCATGCAGGTCGCCGTGGCCGCCCGTGGTGCTGAGGATCGCTCCGGACGGGTAGATCGCCGGACCGTCCAGCACCACGACCCCGTCCGGCACCGGGCGCCCGCGGCCGGGGATGAGCAGGCTGGCCGCGATCCTTTCCATGGTCCTCCGCCGGTCCGCTGGCCGAAATCCGATACATCAGCCAATCCCGCGCAATGGTCCCACGGCGATCATCGCTTCCCGCTGCCCGCCCCGGCGAAGGCCTGGCCGCCCCGGCGGAGGCCTGCCCGTCGGCCGTTGCGGTGCGGAGCGGAGCCAAATTTTCTTGCAGTATCCGATTGTGCGTCTTCGTATGCAGTCGGTAATGCGCTATACAGGTTGCTAGTGCGAGGGAGCGAAATGCGGACAGACGAGGGGAGCCTGTCCCTGCCCGGGTTGCGGATCGTGCAGGGCGGGCTTGTTCGCATTCGCCGCGGCTTCTCCGCCGCTCCCATGATCATCAAGATCCTCATGGTCGCGGCCCTGGTCTTCCTGTTCCCGTTCGGGCTGGGGATCGTGCTCCCCGTGCTGCTGGTGGCCGCGCTCGTGTACGCGCCGTTCGCGGTCTCGGCCGCGCACCGCACGGTCGTGGCGTCGCTGTCGGTGGCCATCTGGGGCGTCGCGGCGATCACCGGCCTGTCCGGCGGCTACCAGCCGTGGCTGGCCCTGCTGCTCCTGCTCCCGTTCGCGGTCGTGGCCGCCGCGCACGTCGGCTCGCTGGGCCGCTGGTTCGTGCCGTGCCGCACCGTCGCCTGGGCGCTGGCCTGGGCGGTGCCGGTCGCCATCCTCTTCTGGCGGCTGGCCAAGAGCCAGCCGGCCATCGGCCCGGCGGCCGGCTGGCTCATCGCGTGCGTGGTGCTGGGCTGGCGGCTGGCCAAGTCCTGGCAGGAGGAACGGGAGTTCGGCCGCCAGCAGGCCCGTGGCGGCGCTCTGGCCGCGCCCTACGCCTGGCCGTCGACCCGGGCGCCGCGCGACGGCACCAGGCCGTCCGGGCCGTCCGGGCCTTCCGGGCCGGCCGGGCGGCGCCCGCGCGGCAACGGCCGGATCGCGGCGGCCGAGGCGGTCCGCGCTCAGGCCGCTGACGGCTCCCAGCCCCCGCCGGGTCCCGACGGCGCCCATGACCGGGGCGCCGCCCGGCCCCCGGAGATCACCGTTGACGAGGCCATGGCCGAGTTGGACAACATGATCGGCCTGACCGCGGTCAAGGAACAGGTCCGCTCGATCGCCGCCTCGATCGAGGCGGCACGCCGGCGCGCGGTGGCCGGGTACGCGACCGACAAGCCCATGCAGCACCTGGTGTTCCTCGGCCCGCCGGGTACCGGCAAGACGGCCGTGGCCCGCATCGTCGCCAAGATCTTCTACGCGTTCGGGCTGCTCGAGACGCCGACGGTGGTGGAGGCGCACCGGGCCGACCTGGTCGGCGAGTACCTCGGCGCCACCGCGATCAAGACGAATGAGCTGATCGACTCGGCGCTGGGCGGGGTGCTGTTCATCGACGAGGCCTACAGCCTGGTGAACGAGGGCGACGGGCAGGGTGACAGGTTCGGCAACGAGGCCGTCCAGGCCCTGCTCACGCGGGCCGAGGACGACCGCGACGACCTGATCATCATCCTGGCCGGATACGAGCGCCAGATGGACAGTTTCCTGGCCACCAACCCCGGGCTGACGTCGAGGTTCGCGGTGCGGGTCAAGTTCCCCGGCTACGCGCCGGCCGAGCTGCTGTCCCTGGCCGACCTGGCGATCGAGCGCCGGGGCGAGCTGCTCGACCCCGACGCCAGGCCCGTGCTCTGGCGCATGTTCGAGGACGTCGGCCGCAGGAAGCTGGCCGACGAGCTGGGGAACGGGCGGTTCGTGCGCAGCCTGCTGGAGAAGGCCGGCCAGGCCAGGGACGTCCGGGTGATGGGCGCGGCCGCCGAGCCCTCATCCGCCGACCTGGTGACCCTGCGCGGCGCCGACCTGGAACAGGCCTTCGGCGAGCTGACCACGAGGTTCCGCGGGTACGCCGAGACGCCGACGCTGGAGAGCGCGCTGGCCGAGCTCGACGCGCTGATCGGGCTCGAGCCGGTCAAGCGCCAGGTGCACGAGATCGCGGCGCAGCTGCGGGTGGCCAGGCTCCGCGACGCGCACGGCCTGACCAGCCAGCCGCCGGCCCGGCACTTCGTGTTCACCGGCCCCCCGGGCACCGGGAAGACGACCGTGGCCCGGATCCTGGGCCGGATCTTCGCCGCCCTCGGGCTGCTGGTCCGGCCCAGCGTGGTCGAGGCCCACCGGGCCGACCTGGTCGGCGAGCACCTGGGCTCGACCGCGATCAAGACCAACAAGCTGATCGACTCGGCGCTGGGCGGCGTGCTGTTCATCGACGAGGCCTACGCGCTTTACCACGAGGGCTACTCGGGCGGCGACGCGTTCGGCTCCGAGGCGACCGCGGCGCTGCTCAAGCGGGCCGAGGACGACCGCGACCGGCTGGTGATCGTGCTGGCGGGCTACACCGCCGACATGGACAGGTTCCTGCGCAGCAACCCGGGCCTCGCCTCCAGGTTCAGCGCGCGGATTTCGTTCCCGAGCTACTCCCCGCAGGAGCTGACCAGCATCGCCGAGGTGATCGCGCAGCAGGCCGGGGACAGCTTCGACGACGACGCGCTGCCGGTGCTCGACCAGATCTTCAGCGCGGCCTGCGAGCAGCGGAAGATCGACGAGCTGGGCAACGGGCGGTTCGCGCGGTCGCTGTTCGAGCGCGCCTGCGCGGTCAGGGACGTGCGGGTCGCGCAGCTCGGCGAGGCCGCGAGCGCCGCCGACCTCACCACGGTGTCCGCGGCCGACCTGCTGACCGCCTACCGCGGGATCAGCCCCGGCTGAGCGCGAGGCGCACGGCGGCCGACGCCGGCCGGCACCGCGGCGACGTGTTAACTTCCGCTGGTGGACAGCGGCTGGGAGTTCTGGATCGACCGGGGCGGCACGTTCACCGACGTGGTCGCGCGCCGCCCGGATGGCACGCTCGCCGTGCACAAGCTGCTGTCCGAGGATCCGGGCCGGTACACCGATCCCGCCGTCGCGGGCATCCGGCGGCTGCTCGGCGTGGCGGAAGGCGCTCCCATTCCCGCCGGACGGATCTCCGTGGTCCGCCTGGGCACCACGGTCGCGACCAACGCGCTCCTGGAACGAAAGGGCGAGCCGGTGGTCCTGGTCATCACCCGCGGTTACGCGGACGCGCTGCGGATCGCCTACCAGGACCGGCCCCGGATCTTCGACCGGCAGATCGTCCTTCCGGAGATGGTGTACTCGCGGGTCATCGAGGTCACCGAGCGGATCGGGGCCCGTGGCGAGGTCATCACCGCCCTGGACACCGATACGGTCGCGCGCGACCTGCGGGCCGCTTACCGCGAGGGATTCCGGTCGGTGGCGGTGGTGTGCATGCACGGCTACCGGTACCCGGCGCACGAGGCCCGGATCGGCGGGATAGCCCGCCGGACCGGGTTCACGCAGGTGTCCCTGTCGCATGCCACCAGCCCGCTGATGAAGCTGGTGTCCCGGGGTGACACCACGCTGGTGGACGCCTACCTGTCTCCCGTGCTCGCCCGCTACGTGGATCAGGTCGCCGGCGAGCTGGACGGGGTCCGGCTGCAGTTCATGCAGTCCAGCGGCGGCCTCACCGACGCCCGCCTGTTCCGGGGCAAGGACTCCATCCTGTCCGGGCCCGCGGGCGGCATCGTCGGCATGGCCCGTACCGCGCGGGCGGCGGGCTTTGACCAGGTGATCGGATTCGACATGGGCGGCACCTCGACCGACGTGTCCCATTACGCCGGCGAGTTCGAGCGGCAGTACGAGACGCAGGTCGCCGGGGTACGGATGCGGGCGCCGATGCTCAGCATCCACACGGTCGCCGCCGGCGGCGGGTCGGTCCTGCACTTCGACGGCAGCCGGTACCGGGTCGGCCCGGACTCGGCCGGGGCAGACCCCGGCCCGGCAGCCTACCGGCGCGGGGGCCCGCTCACGGTCACCGACGCCAACATCATGCTCGGCCGGGTCCAGCCAGCGCACTTCCCGAGCGTGTTCGGCGAAAGCGGTGACCAGCCCCTGGATGCCGGGATCGTGCGGGATCAGTTCGCCGCGCTGGCGGCGCGGATCCGGGCGGCGGCCGGCGGCCTCCCGCTCTCGCGGGCATCCGCCGGGGCCGCCTCCCGGTCCGGCGGGTCCCTCTCACCGGAGCAGGTGGCCGCGGGCTTCCTGGAGATCGCGGTGGCGAACATGGCGAACGCGATCAAGAAAATATCGGTCCAGCGCGGCTATGACGTGACCCGGTACGTGCTGGCGACGTTCGGCGGGGCGGGGGGCCAGCACGCCTGCGCGGTGGCCGACGCGCTCGGCATCACCCAGGTGCTCATCCACCCGCTGGCCGGGGTGCTGTCCGCCTACGGGATGGGGCTGGCCGACGTGACCGCGATGCGCGAGACCGCGGTGGAGGCACCGCTCGCCGCCCGGCTGCTCCCGGAACTGGACCGGGTGGCCGGCCGCCTGGAAGCCGACGCGCTCGCCGAGCTGGCTCAGCAGGGAATCGGGCCCGGCCGGGCCCGGCCGGCCCGACGGGCTCACCTGCGTTACGAAGGCACCGACACCGCGCTGCCGGTCCCGCTCGGCGGCATGGCCGAGATGGTCGCCGGCTTCGAGCAGGCCTACCGGCAGCATTTCTCCTTCCTCATGCGCGGCAAGACGATCCTCGTGGAGGCGGTGTCGGTCGAGCTCGTCGCCGCGTCCGCCGCGCTGGCCGCACCGCCGCCGGGCGGAATCGCGCCGGGCCGGCCGCCCGGGCCGCAGCAGGCGGAAGGAACGGGAGCCACCGTGGCGATGTATGTGGCCGGCGCGCAGGCGGACGTGCCGCTCGTCCGCCGCCGGGACCTGCGGGCCGGCCAGCGGGTGGACGGGCCGGCGCTGATCGTGGAGGACTTCGCGACCACGGTGACCGAGCCGGGCTGGCGGGCGGAGCTGACCGGGTCCGGCGACCTGCTGCTGACCCGCGTGGCGGCGCGGCCGGAGCGGCGCCAGGCGGGGACCGCGGTGGATCCGGTCATGCTGGAGATCTTCAACAACCTGTTCATGTCCGTCGCCGAGCAGATGGGGGTGCGGCTGCGCAGTACCGCGCACTCGGTCAACATCAAGGAGCGGCTGGACTTCTCCTGCGCCATCTTCGACGCTGGCGGGGGCCTCATCGCCAACGCCCCGCACATTCCGGTGCACCTGGGCTCGATGGGGGAGAGCATCAAGATCGTCGTCAGCCGCAATGCCGGGCGGATGCGGCCCGGTGACGTCTACGTGCTCAACGATCCCTACCACGGCGGGACGCACCTGCCGGACATCACCGTGGTCACTCCCGTGTTCGACGACGCCGGCCGGGAGATTCTCTTCTACGTGGCGTCCCGCGGCCACCACGCGGAGGTCGGGGGCATCACCCCGGGCTCGATGCCCGCGTTCAGCACCCGGGTCGAGGAAGAAGGGGTGCTCATCGACAACTGGCTGCTGGCGCGGGGCGGGGAGCTGCGCGAAGCGCAGACGCTGGACCTGCTCCGCGCGGCGCCCTACCCGTCCCGCAACCCGGAGGTGAACCTGGCCGACCTGCAGGCGCAGGTCGCCGCCAACGAGAAGGGGGTGCAGGAACTCCGCCGGATGACCGCGCACTTCGGGCTGGACGTGGTGCGGGCCTACATGGGGCACGTCCAGGACAACGCCGAGGAAGCCGTGCGCCGCGTCATCGCCGCGCTGAGCGACGGCGAGTACGCCTACGCGCTCGACAACGGCGCGGTCATCCGGGTCGCGGTCCGGGTGGACCGCGCGGCCCGCACCGCGGAGGTCGACTTCACCGGGACCTCGCCGCAGCTGCCGGGCAACTTCAACGCGCCCTCGTCGGTGGCCATGGCGGCCGTGCTGTACGTGTTCCGCACCCTGGTGGCCGACGACATCCCGCTGAACTCCGGCTGCCTGAAGCCGGTTCGCGTGATCATCCCGCCGGGATGCATGCTGGCGCCGGAGTACCCGGCGGCGGTGGCGGCCGGGAACGTGGAGACCTCGCAGGCGATCACCGGGGCCCTGTACGCGGCGCTGGGCGTCATGGCGGAGGGCTCGGGCACGATGAACAACGTCACCATCGGCAACGAGCGCTACCAGTACTACGAGACGGTGGCCAGCGGATCGGGCGCCGGGTACGGCTTCGCCGGCACCGACGTGGTACAGACCCACATGACCAACTCCCGGCTCACCGACCCCGAGGTGCTGGAATGGCGTTATCCGGTCCGGCTGGAGCGGTATGAGATCCGGCCCGGCAGCGGCGGGCCGGGGCGCTGGCCCGGCGGCGACGGCGCGCGCCGCGAACTCCGCTTCCTGGAGCCGATGACCGTCACCACGCTGAGCAGCCACCGCCGCGTTCCCCCCTACGGGATGGCGGGCGGGAAACCCGGCGCGCTCGGGCGGCACTGGGTCGAGCGTGCCGACGGCTCGGTCACCCTGATGCGCGGATGCGATTCCGTGGCCGTGGCCACCGGAGACGTGTTCGTGATCCAGACGCCGGGCGGCGGCGGATACGGGTCACCGGCCGGGTGAGGGCCCGATCACCCCGGGCCAGCCGCCGGGCTCCTCCGGGGGAAGTTCGTAGAGCGCGGCGGCGATGTCCTTCTCGGTGCTGCCCGCCGACTGGATGGTGTCCATGAGCGTGTGCAGCACCGAGTGCCGGTCCTCGCCGAGGTCGAGCAGGCGCTGCGCCGCGTCCCACAGCTCCGGCGGGTCGCCGCGCCAGAGCCGGTCGGCCAGCGCCAGGTGACGGCTGAGGTGGCTGTCGTCGGTTCTTCCCCGCATGGTCGGGTCGTCGTGGTCAGCGGCCAGCAGGATCCGGCGGTCTTCGGGGCGCGCCGGGTCGAGCGTGCCCAGGTCCGTGCCGCGGTAACTGCCCTGGAGCACGCCGCAGGCGAACACCCGGCGGGCCAGCGCCTCCAGGTCGGAGTCGGGCAGCAGCCGGGCCACCAGCCCGGGCTCGAGCCCGAACGAGGCCGGGTCGTGGTAGACGCGGGTGAACGTGCCCATCGAGTCGAACACCGCGTCCAGCGTCGTCGCGATCTCCTCGGCCTTCCGGCCCTCGCGGGCGCCCGCCCAGCGGACCCAGGCGGCGAGCACGTGCGGCATCGCGTGCTGCTCGGCCGGCGAGAGCATGACCTTGCGCGGCAGCCAGTCCAGCAGGAAGGTCTCGGCCTTCGCCGGGCTCATCCGCAGCGGGCGGCCGAAGTCCCGGTCGCAGCCGTAGTCCACGATGTGGTCGGCGCAGCGGCTCGCCGCCTCGCGGTCGGACAGATCCTCGGCCTCGTCGGAGGCGAGGAACCCGGCCGCGAGCATGGCCCGGCGGTCCTTGCGCCAGGCCTGCCGCCGGGCGCCTGCCGCGGCTCCGGGCGAGAGCAGGCTTTCCGGCGGCCCGGCGCCGCCGCGTGACGCGCCCCGCCCCGGGGTCGGCGGCAGCGTGCGCACCCGGGCCCTGATGAACGCGTGGTAGGAGGGGAAGGAACTGCTGACCGGCGGGTCGGCCGCCGCCTCGGTGACCGCGAGCGCCGATTCGAGCAGCCGGCGGGCGCTGGGCGGCTGGACCTGCGTGAACGTGGACGCGGACTGGCCGCAGTAGTCGAGCAGCTTGCCCACCTGCGAGGTGACCCAGCCGTCACGCCCCATACCGCCCGCGTTGTAGTCGACGACCACGACGAGCGCGTGCTGCTCCTGGCCGGCGTAGCTGAATACGCAGACCACCTCGTCGTGGTCTCCGTAGGCGTCGGAGTTCAGGTAGCACTCGGCCGCCACGACCGCGCCGACGTGCTCGGCCCATCCCGGCCGGGCGACGCCGCGCTCCATCAGCGCCAGGGCCGCCTGCTCGGCGCTGGCCGCCTGCCGTGGCGTGCCCAGGCAGGCGATGCCGGACAGCAGGGCCAGTGCCGCGGGGCTGCCCTGCTGGGCCGCGTACGCGACCAGCCCCTCGCCGACCAGTTCCTCGACGTCGGCCCGGCGGCGCAGTCCGCCCCGCCCTCGCGCGCCCGGCCGCGTCGAGCGCTGACCCCACCAGGTGCCGAGCAGTTCGCTGACCATCAGCTCGGCGTCGAGCGGGCTGCGGACGGCCAGCAGCTCCCGCGCGGCCTTCAGCATCTCGGCGAACAGCGCATTAGGCGGCGAAGCGGACGTCGCCGCGGGGGCCGGCCGCTTCCGCGGGGGACCGGAATGACCGTGATGGCCCGGCCGGCCGGGGGGCTCAGTGCGTCGGCTCGGCGGATTCACGTGGCTAGCTTTTCAGATGCGCGCCGTCCGATGCCATGCTCCGGCGCGGCGCGCCGACGGTTTTTGCCCGTGTCGCCGCCTCCGCGCCCCTCGTCGCTTCCGCCCGTGTCGTCGCCTCCACCCATTCTTCGCCTCCACCCATACCCGCCCATACCGGGCTCTCTCCGCACACTGCCAGACTCCGCCCATACAGTCTGCCGGGTGGACGATGAGGCTCAGCTCCATCTATCGTGCCAGAAGAGCAGGAGATCCGGTTGCCAAGATGCGACTGCGGCGCGCGTGGCGGGCGTTACGGACACATCCGCAACCACCGGGGGCCAGGCGCCGCCGCCGGGCCGGGACCCGGTCCGGCGGCCTGGATCATTGGAAATTAACGGCAATACTCTGGCATTGAGGACATTATTGCTCACTGGAGTACGCGATCGGGTCAGCGTCGATCCTCGGCAGGCGCCCGCCGGCGCGGCGGGCGTAGGTTCTCACGGCTGAGTTGTCGCCGCTAGCTCTCTTGTGCGCGTTGTTGCCGCTAGCCTTCTTGTGTCTGCAGTGAGCAGGAAGGAACCGTTCATGGCACGTGCTCGCACGGGTACGGGGTGGTCCCGTTGAGCACCGGCACCTCCGTGCCGAAGCCCCGCGTGTCCGGTATGGACGTATCGGATTCCGCGCTACTCGCCACGCTGCTGAGCGAGGCTCCGATCGGCTTTGCCTTCGTCGGCGCTGACCTGCGCTTCCGCCGGGTGAACCGGACCCTGGCCGGCCTGTACGGGATCGAGGCGGGTAACTACGTCGGGCGCCTGCCGTCGCAGGTCTGGCCGGAGGACCTGGGGACGCGGGCCGAGGCGGCCGTGCGGCACGCGCTCGAGACCGGCAAGGCCGTGGTCGAGGCGGACGAGGCCGTGGTCGCGGGCGAGCAGGACCGGCACTGGGCGTTCTCGTGGTTCCCTGCGCACGATCCCGACGGGGAGGTCACCGGTGTGGTCCTGATCACCGTCGACATCACCGACCGCAGGAACTCGCGGGAGGCGCTGCGGCGGAGCGAGGAGCGGTATCGCTCGCTGGTGCAGGCCGGAGCGCAGGTCGTCTGGGTGACGTCGCCAACCGGCAAGATCGCGGAGGATTCTCCCGCGTGGCGCTGGATCACCGGCCAGACCGTGGACGAGTACCTGGGCAGCGGCTGGCTGGACGCGATTCACCCGGAGGACCGGGAGCGGGTCGAGCGCGAATGGCTGGACTGCGTCGATACCGGCAAGATCTTCGACAGCCGCTACCGGGTCCGGACCAAGTCGGGCTCGTACCGCCACTATGACGTGCGCGCGGTCCCCATCGAGCGGGACGGGAAGATCATCGAGTGGGTGGGCGCCAGCACGGACGTCACCGGCCAGCGTGAGGCGGAAGAGATGCGCGGCCGCCTGACCGAGCAACTCTCGGCCGCGGCGCTGCGCACGGTGCGGCTGCAGCAGGCGACGTCGATGCTGGCCGAGGCCATCACCGTCGAGCAGGTGGTCGAGGTCATCACCGAGGTCGGGCGCTCGGCGATCGGCGCCGAGCGGTCGGCGGTGGCCATGCTCGACCCGGAGCGGCTGCGGCTGCGCACCGTCAATCCCGCCGGGCTGCCGGACAGCCCCGGGGGCCCGACCGGGGACATGCCGCTGGACATGCCCAGCGTGATGACCGCCGCCATCCTGGCCCGCCGCCCGCTGCTGGTCGAGAGCCCGGATGACCTGCGCCGCTATTTCGACGACCAGGCCGGCGTCGAGCTGTTCCTGCAGCACAGCGACGAGCAGGCCTGGGTCGGCCTGCCGCTGCTGTCCTCCGGCGCGCCGCTGGGGGCGCTGCGGTTCTCCTTCACCAGGCCGAGGAAGATCACCGATGAGGAGCGGGTCTTCCTGGAGGCGCTGGCGGGCCAGTGCGCGCTCGCCCTGGAGCGGGCCGCGCTGTTCGAGCGCGAGCACAACACGGCGGAGACGCTGCAGCGCAGCCTGCTGCCCGACAGCCTGCCCACCGTGCCCGGGATCATCCTGGAGGCCCGGTATCTCCCGGTGACCAGGAACATGGAGATCGGCGGGGACTGGTACGACGCGTTCCGGCTGCCCGACGGGAAGCTGGCGGTGGCGGCCGGCGACGTCATGGGCAAGGGGCTCACCGCCGCGGCGGGCATGGGCCGGGTGCGCAACGCGCTGCGCGCGCTCGCGCTGACCGATCCGAGGCCGGCGGCCGTCCTGGCCGGGCTCGACCGGCTGTTCATCGCCACCGAACTCGAGGAGCAGGTGACGACGGTCGCGTACCTGGTGCTCGACCCGGTCACCGGAGATGGCTCGGCCGGCAGCGCGGGGCACCTGCCGCTGCTGCTGCTGTCGGTGGATGCCCCGCCGCACCTCGACCAGGCGGTGGCGGGCACGCCGCTGGGCTGGGCCAGCCCGCGCCAGCAGTACGCCTTCCGGCTGCCGCCCGGCAACACGGCGGTGCTGTACTCCGATGGACTGGTGGAGAACCGCAGGCGCGGCCTGGACGCGGGCCTGGAAGAGCTCGTCACGGTGGCCGCGCAGGCGCCTGCGGCGGCGGTGGAGGATCCGGCCATGCTGCTGGATTACCTGGTGGAGCGGATGCTCGTCGGCTACGACCAGGACGACGACGTGACCGTGCTCGTGGTGCACAGCCCGCGGCGCGACGCCGGAGTACCGGCCAGGCGGCCCGGCGGGGTGCAGGCGGCGCGGGCGGGCGAGGCGGCGAGAAAGGGCAAGGCATGACGGTTGTGGGTACCATACCTGCGCGCGGGGCAGTCGTTTCGCGAGAGAACTCGCAGCCAGCGGTCGCTGCGGTACGACCTACTCGCCGCCTGCGCCTAAGGTGGTGATCGGGAGGCAAGCCGGCGTGGGCCGCGGTGCTCCGCGGCAGGCGCCCGGCCTCCGGCACGGTCTTGGGAGCAGGGCCTGTCCGGTAAGGTCCGTTTCTCGCCATACGGTTGCAGGAGAGGTGTCTGTGTCGCCTGCTAGTTCGGTCAGCCAGGGGTCGATCGCGGCGTGGGCGGCCGCCATCCAGCTAAGGAAGGGGTGACCGCGGTGGCAAGCGCTGCCAGCTCCGCAGCGCGGAGGCAGCCACGGCCGTCGGGCCAGGGTCCTTCGGGCCAGGGTCCTTCGGGGCGGGGCGCACGCGTTGCCGCACAGCCCGCGTCGGACGGGGCGGGAAATCGAGCTGACTCCGCGGTCGCGCTGATAAGCGACGATCCGGTGGCAGACAGCCCGCGTGCCTCCGCTGCGGCGCCGACGGCCAACCGCCAGGGTTCGCAGCAGCGAGGTTCGCGCCGGGGTTCGGGCCGGCCCGCCGCCGTCCGCGAGCGGCCCGGCGACGCCGACGCCGACGATGAACCCGACCTGGCCGATGGCGGCGGCGACGAGGATCTCGACGATGGCCTGAAGGCCGATGCGGACTTCGCCGACCCGGCCGGCGACGACCTGGACATCGAGGACGACCTGGACGGCGAGCCGGACCTGGCCGCCGTCGCCGAACTGGACGTCGAGGTGGACCTGGCTGACCTCGAGGTCAGCGACGACGACGCCGACGACGTGGTCATCGAGCTGGAGATCGACGAGCGCGACGTCTCCGGTGCCGCCGACGCGGACGGAAGCCAGGATGACGGCGAGTCCGCGCCGGACGAGGGGGGCGGGGCGGGGCTGAGCACGACCCCCACGGCCGAAGGCGCTGGCCCGTCGGGCAAACCCGCCGGGGACGAGATCGAGGACGAGGCGTTCGTCTACGGCGACGACGACGAGGACCTGCCTGCCGCGCAGGTCGCGGTGGCCGGGGCGACCTCGGACCCGGTCAAGGACTACCTCAAGCAGATCGGCAAGGTGCCGCTGCTCAACGCGGAGCAGGAAGTCGAGCTGGCCAAGCGCATCGAGGCCGGCCTGTTCGCGGACGAGAAGCTGGCCGAGGGCGCCGGCTCGCTGCGCCCGGAGGGCCGCAGGGACCTGGAGTGGATCGCGGACGACGGGCGGCGCGCCAAGGATCATCTGCTGGAGGCGAACCTGCGCCTGGTGGTCTCGCTGGCCAAGCGGTACACCGGCCGGGGGATGCTGTTCCTGGACCTGATCCAGGAGGGGAATCTCGGCCTGATCCGCGCGGTGGAGAAGTTCGACTACACCAAGGGCTACAAGTTCTCGACGTACGCGACCTGGTGGATCAGGCAGGCGATCACCCGGGCCATGGCCGACCAGGCCCGGACGATCCGCATTCCGGTGCATATGGTCGAGGTCATCAACAAGCTGGCCCGGGTGCAGCGGCAGATGCTGCAGGACCTGGGCCGGGAGCCGACGCCCGAGGAGCTGGCCGCCGAGCTCGACATGACCCCGGAGAAGGTCATCGAGGTCCAGAAGTACGGGCGGGAGCCGATTTCCCTGCATACCCCGCTCGGCGAGGACGGCGACAGCGAGTTCGGCGACCTGATCGAGGACTCCGAGGCGATCCAGCCCGGCGAGGCGGTCAGCTTCACCCTGCTGCAGGAGCAGCTGCACTCGGTGCTCGACACCCTGTCCGAGCGCGAGGCCGGGGTGGTGTCCATGCGGTTCGGCCTGACCGACGGCCAGCCGAAGACGCTCGACGAGATCGGCAAGGTGTACGGGGTGACGCGGGAGCGGATCCGGCAGATCGAGTCGAAGACGATGTCGAAGCTCAGGCACCCGTCCCGGTCCCAGGTGCTCCGCGACTACCTCGACTGAGCCGCTGGACCGGCTTTGACGTGATGAGTCCCGCGCTCGCGGTTGAGCGCGGGACTCACGCACAGGCCTTGAGGCTGATCCGGGACCAGCGCGGCTCGGTTACCGGTCGGGGTCCTGCGGGCGCGACAGCCGGTCGGTCTCGTCCTGGATCTCGATCGCGACCTTGGCCAGCGCCTCGGCGTGCTCGCGGTTGTGGTGGGCGCAGAACAGCAGCTCGCCTGAGCCGGGGAGCACGACGCGTACATAGGCCTGCGCGCCACACCGGTCGCACAGATCGGTGGCGTTGAGCGGCCTGCTCGGGGCCATCGCAGCGGTCATGTCGCCTCCCTCACCTCGTACGGTCCGGTTTCCTGACGTCGACCGGCCTTGCATCCCTGTTGTCTCCACTTACCCTGTCGCCTGCATTCATGCATCACAACACCGGGCCAGGCCCTCCTCTTCCCCACCGCCCTGAGGTACGCCGAGGGCGAACAGCAGGCGGGGACGAGGCCGCGGGCGCGGCCCGGCCGGCGGCGTGGCGGCACCGGGCTGTCGGATCGGCCCGCTAGTCTGCGTTCAGGCGTCATTTCCGCCCCCGCACGTCAGGAGACTCCCCCGTGACCGCCCTCAGTAGCGAGCGCGCGCCGAAGCGAAGTTCCGCGGATGGCTACACCGCGCGCCACCTGACGGTCCTGGAGGGGCTCGAGGCGGTGCGCAAGCGCCCCGGCATGTACATCGGGTCCACCGACGGCCGCGGTCTGCTGCACTGCCTGTGGGAGATCATCGACAACGCGGTGGACGAGGCCCTGGGCGGTCACTGCACCCGCATCGAGGTCATCCTGCACGCCGACCATTCCGCGGAGGTTCGCGACAACGGCCGCGGGATCCCCGTCGACATCGAGCCGAAGACCGGGCTCACCGGGGTGGAGCTGGTGATGACCCGGCTGCACGCGGGCGGCAAGTTCGGCGGCGGGTCCTATACCGCGTCGGGCGGGCTGCACGGCGTGGGCGCGTCGGTGGTGAACGCCCTGGCTGGTCGACTAGACGTGCAGGTCGACCGGGACGGGGCCGAGTGGGCGGCCAGCTTCCGCCGCGGGGTGCCCGGCGAGTTCAGCGGGCCGGGCCCGGACGCGGCGTTCCGGCCCGCCACCGGGCTCCGCAAGGTGCGGCGGGTGGCCAAGACCCTGACCGGCACCAGGATCAGGTTCTGGCCCGACCAGCAGGTCTTCGTGCGCGGCGCGCTGTGGAGCTTCGAGGCACTGGCCCAGCGAGCCCGCCAGACCGCGTACCTCGTGCCCGGGCTCACCATCCGGATCGTGGACGAGCGGGCCGACGCCGACCGGGCCCGCGCCCGGTTCGACGGCTCCGGTCCGGACCGGGCGGGTTCGGAGGATGCCGCGGGCCACGCCGGCCTGGACGACGCCCGCCCCGGGGTATCCGCCCTGCCGCTGAGCGCAGGCGAGCGGGACGACGAAGGCGAGCGGGAAGCCGAGTTCCGCTTCGCCGGCGGGATCAGCGAGTTCTGCGCCCACCTGTCCGGCGGCGAGCCGGTCACCGACGTGCTGCGGCTGGCCGGCTCCGGGCGGTTCACCGAGACCGTGCCGGTGCTGGACGGCCACGGGCACCTGGTCCCCACCGACGTCGAGCGGGAGCTCGCCGTCGACGTGGCGCTGCGCTGGGACGGCGGCTACGGCACCGTGACCCGCTCGTTCGTGAACGTGATCGCCACCCCCAAGGGCGGCACCCACCTGACCGGCTTCGAACGGGCCCTGGTCAAGACCCTGAACGAGCAGCTGCGCGCGGTCCGGCTGCTGAAGAACGGGGACGCGCCGGTCATCAAGGAGGACATACTCGAAGGGCTCACCGCGGTGATCGCGGTGCGGCTGCCTGAGCCGCAGTTCGAGGGGCAGACCAAGGAAGTGCTCGGCACCCCGGCGGCGACCCAGATCGTGAACCAGGTGGTGACCGGGGAGCTGCGGGCCTTCTTCGAGGCGCGCGGGCGGGGCGGCAAGCAGCAGGCCCGGGCGCTGCTCGACAAGGTGGCCGCCGCGGCCAGGACCCGGATCGCCGCCCGCGAGCACCGGGAGAACCAGCGCCGCAAGTCAGCGCTGGCGACCTCGGCGCTGCCCGCCAAGCTGGTGGACTGCCGCTCGGCCGACGACCGCAGCGAGCTGTTCATCGTGGAAGGCGACTCCGCGCTCGGCACGGCCAAGGTGGCCAGGGACTCGGAGTTCCAGGCCCTGCTGCCGATCCGCGGCAAGATCCTCAACGTGCAGAAGGCGTCGCTGTCCGACATGCTCAAGAACGCCGAGTGCGCGGCGATCATCCAGGTGGTCGGCGCCGGCTCCGGCGCCGCCTTCGACCTGGACTCGGCCCGGTATCAGCGGGTGGTACTCATGTCCGTAGCGCCTGACGAGCCTGTCCTGTTCACGGACGCTGACGGCCGGTTCACGCTGCGCCGGATCGGCGAGGCTGTCGATGAGCGGATTGAGTCGGCCGGTCTGGACGGCGTCAGCGGCACGGTCAGCGTCGACCTGCAAGATCGCAGTACGAGGCTGAGTCCGGTGAAGCAATTCATCCGTCACCAACACCGGGGAACGATGTACCGGATCACGACCGCCTACGGCCGCTCGGTCACGGTCACCGGGGGACACTCCGTCTTCACCTGCGAGAACGGCGAGCTGACGCTCAAGCCCGCCGGCGAGCTGAGGGTCGGCGACATGGTCGTCGCGCCGCGCCAGCTGCCCCGGCCCGTCCCGCAGCGGGAGATCGACCTCGCCGTCCTGCTGCGCGGCGCTGGTCAGGATCATGCAGTACGCGTCGAAGGGGAGGCCGTCCGGCGGCTGCTCGCGCGCAAAGCGGCCCAACGCCAGCCCGCTCACCTGCGCCGGTCGTCCCGGAGGGTCCACCTTCCGCTGTCCGAGTGGCAACGGCTGTCCGGGAATGAGCGCTACCGCAGCGTCGCACCCTCTGCCTGGCTCCGTGACCTGAGCGAAGAAGATCTATCCTGGCTGGGCGCCCAGCGCGACGGACGGGATGTGGCGTTGTACGCACGGGCTCACCGGGATGCCGCAATCCCGAGGCATCTGCACGTCACCGACGATCTGTGCTACGTACTCGGCTGGTACCTCGCAGCGGGGTCCCTGAGCTGTCAAGGGTCGCGGCTCAACTTCGCGCTCGGAGCTGACGATGACCGGTACCTGGCTGGTCTGGCCGCCGCGATCGAGCGGGTGACCGGCCGTTCACCAGTGACCGCTCGGCCTGCGGGTCGCCCGCAGGCCAGGCACCTGTACGTTCACTCGCCGATCCTGGCGAGGGCCATCAAGGCCCTGGGCATGGGCGGAACGGCATGTCACAAGCGCCTTCCCGACCTGCTGCTGAACTGCGACGAGCAACGTCAGCTGGCTTTCCTTGAGGGCTACTTCCTCGGCGATGGCACGAAGGACGTACACGGACGGGTCCTGGCCTTCGCGACGTCCTCACGAGATCTCGCGGACGGGTTGCTCTGCCTCCTGGGCCAGTTCGGCGTACTGGCGGGTGTGACGAGGCGGGCCGGAGCGGAATCCCGCATTCGAGGGGAGAAGGTCTCGACCAAGCCGAGCTACCTGATCACTGTCAGCTCTAAGGACGGACTTACGCGGCTCCGACGGCTGTGGCGGCAGACGCCGTCCGCTGACGTGTACGCGAGGCGCATCGCCAACGGGATAACCCGGCCGGGCTGCGAGCAGGTCTCGCCAGATCTGGTCGCCCTTCCCATTCGCGAGGTCGAGAGGCTGGACTATGACGGTCACGTCTATGATGTGTCCGTTCCTGATGACGAGAACTTCATCTCGGGTACTGGCGGCCTGCTCACTCATAACACCGACGCGGACGTCGACGGGGCGCACATCAGGACTCTGCTGCTTACGCTGTTCCACCGCTACATGCGGCCGCTGGTGGAGGCGGGCCGGGTGTTCGCCGCGGTGCCGCCGCTGCACCGGATCGAGCTGATCAACCCGCGCAAGGGCCAGTCAAAGTACGTCTATACCTATTCCGACGCCGAGCTGCACCGCGTGCTGCTGCAGCTCGAGCGGCGGGGGCAGCGCTGGAAGGAGCCGCCGCAGCGGTACAAGGGCCTGGGCGAGATGGATGCGGCGCAGCTCGCCGACACCACCATGGACCCCAGGCACCGCACGCTGCGCCGGATCAGGATCGAGGACTCGGCCGCGGCCACCGAGATATTCGACCTGCTCATGGGCAGCGAGGTGGCGCCGCGCCGGGACTTCATCATCGGCGGGGCCGCCGAGCTCGACCCGTCGCGCATCGACGCCTGACCAGACTGGCGCACCCGTGTGGGCGAGGCGCGCTCGCCTGCCCAGACGGTGTCTGTTGCGGAGGTGACTGACGCCGATGTGCACCGATCAGCGCAGCGACCTGAACGCCGCTCGCATCTCGCCCGCAAAGAGTTCCGGTTGTTCCCAGGCGGCGAAGTGACCGCCCTTCTCGAGTTTGTTGAAGTACACGAGGTTGGGGTAGGCGCGCTCGGCCCAGCTGCGCGGTACGGGGATTATCTCTCGCGGGAACCTGCTCACGGCCGCAGGGATCGAGACTTCGCCGCCGACCTTGGTTTTGTGGGCGCTGTCCTCCCAGTAAATGCGGGCCGAGGACGCCGCTGTGTTCGTGAGCCAGTAAAGCGTGATGTCGTCGAGCATCTCATCTTTCGTGAGTTCGCGCTCGGGTTCGCCGTCCGTGTCGGTCCATTCCGCGAACTTCTCGTAAAGCCAAGCGGCCAAGCCGACCGGCGAGTCCGCGAGCGAGTAGCCGATCGTTTGCGGGCGCGTGCTATTCATCGCCCGAAAGCCCGAGCCGCTCGCGGCAAAGTTTTTAGATCCTTCATAGGCGATCGTTTCCTCGGCCGACAGGCCCGCCGGCGCCGGTTCACCGTTCTTGAGCGCGTTCGCGACCTCGGGAGGCACGGCCGTTTGCATGTTCGGCGTTGGTGGCCGTTCGATCGCGCCGAGCAACGTGGTGACGTGGATACCCACCAGACCCCCCGGCGCCTGGCGGCCCATCACGTCCGTGACGAGCGCACCCCAGTCGCCACCCTGGGAGACGTAGCGCCCGTAGCCCACCCGCCTCATCAGCTCAATCCAAGCGCCGGCGATGCGATCGGGATTCCAGCCTGTCGCCTGCGGCCTGGCTGAGAAGCCGAAACCGGGCATTGAGGGCACGACGAGATCGAACGCGTCCTCCGCGCGAGCTCCATGGGACTCGGGATCGCTCAGCGGCCCGATCACCTTCACGAACTCGAGGAACGAGCCCGGCCAGCCGTGGGTCATGATCAGCGGCAGCGCGTTCGCATGCGGCGAGCGGACGTGGAAGAAATGGATATCGAGCCCGTCGATCTCCGTGATGAACTGGGGGAGCGCATTCAACTTGGCCTCGAGCTTGCGCCAGTCATAATCAGTGGCCCAGTAGTCGACGAGCTCCTGTACCTTCGCCAGCTGCGCGCCCTGGGTGCGATCGCTGACGGTCTCACGGTCGGGCCAGCGGGGCGCCGCCACACGGCGGCGGAGCTCTTGGAGCGACTCTTCCGGGATCTCGATCTGGAAGGGGCGAATGCTGTCATTCGAAGACATGTGGGTCTCCTTAACACTCGCGATTGTGCGCGACCGGAGGTCGATGCTCCGAGCTAGCCCAGTCGCACCAGGCCGAGCGGCCGGCTTGAGGTTGACCGGATGAAGCTGCCCGCGAGCAACCGCAGCCAGCCGAGCCCAGCATCGTGTATGTAGAGGCGTTTGTCGAGTGCCAAATCACCAAAAATCGTTCCAAATTGCGACCAAGTCGGCACCGTGAATTCCTGAAATTGCGTAGAGGCGGAGTCACGCCTCACGAGGTTCGCCACCGGCCGCTCGCCGCGAAACGCCGACTAGGGCGGGTGGCCAGGGTAAGACGCCCACCCCCGGGCGCTTCCTCGCTGATCCGGATGCCTAGCTGGGTCGCGACGGGCTGGAGAAGCTCGAGAACCTTCTGCTGCGACTGCCTTTTCACTTCGTAAGATCCGGCTGAGCCATCCTTCAGGTGAACGGTAATCGCGACCCGGTTCTGCGTTGTCATGGTCCCGATCCCGATCGACGAAATTTTGTCTAGGTCAACCTTTCCGCGGCTGTCATGATGCTGTTGTGAATGCCTGGGAGAGGGCGCGGCGGACCTTTGGGTAGATGGTGAGCGCGTTGATGCCCTGGAGGATCCACACTTCGCCGGGGGCGGCGTGGAGGGTCGTCTGATCCTCGTCCCATTTCACGTCGACCCTGGCCGTCATGAGGGGGAACCGCTGGACCTTCAGGGTGGAGTCGGAGGTGGCGGTCACCTTGTAGGCCGGTCCGAGCGCGTCGCTCAGAGCACGCTGGATTTTTTCGAGGGTCATGTCGCGGCTGACTGTTGTTGTGGACATTCTGCCCGCCTCCTCGTTCTGCGGATATCAGTAAGACAGGCGGCTCCTATTCCCATCTGAAGAAGCGCACGGCCAGGACGCTGAAGACCGCCGCCCAGGCCGCCAGCACCAGCAGCGACGTGGCGGCGGGGAAGGCACCCTGCATCGAGGTCTGCATCGCGTGCACCCCGGCGCCGAGCGGCAGCGACTCGCTGAGCTGCCGGAGCACCGGTGGCATGCGTTGCTGGGGGAAATACAGGCCGGCGGAGAACAGGAGGGGGTACAGGAGCAGTTGCCCGATGATGCTTGCGCCGCTGGCTGTCCGGGCGATGGCTGAGATCCACAGGCCGATGGCGAACATGGCGGCGATGGTCAGCACCAGCGCCAGCGTGAACCCGCCTGCCTGCTGGGGGGCGCCCAGGCCGAACAGGGTGGTTCCGGCCAGCACCAGGAGGCCCAGTGTTACGACGGCCATGGCGAGGTTGATGATGACCTGTGCGGCGAGCATCCAGGCTGGCGGCACCGGGGTGGTGGACATGCGCCGCAGGATGCCCTGCTCGCGGTCCCTGGCCAGGTGGATCGGCAAGCTGATGAGGCACAGGCCGGCCAGGGCGAAGCCGATCAGGATCGGGAAATAGACGCTGAAGTAGGTCAGGCCGCCGAGCGAGGCGGCGGGTTTTTTCATGGCCGGGATGCAGCCGAAGATGACCAGTACCAGGACCGGGATAGCGACTCCGAAGATCAGTCCGAGCGGCACTCTCCAGGCGATTTTCGTTTCGCTCTGCAGGAGCTTGCCGAACGCCGATCGAGGGGTCCGGGCGGGTAGCAGTACAGCGTGAGTGTTCATCGGTGGATCCTCCCGATCTCGTCGTGGAGGTGGCGGCCGGTGAGCGCGACGAACGCGTCCTCCAGGTTCGCGGTGTCCAGGTGCAGCTCGGTGGCGGTCACGCCGGCTGCTGCCAGGGTGAGGATCACGCTGTTGGCCAGCTCTCCCGAGCCCGTGACGACGACGTGCTCGCCTTCATGCTCCACGCTGTCAACCCCGGGAAGGCCGGTCAGCAAGCGATCATCGAACGGCTTGGACGGCACGAACCGCACCCGCTGATCCACCGCGGCCCGGCCGGCCAGCCCCTCCGGGGTATCGATGGCCACGATCCGTCCCCGGTCCAGCAGCGCGACCCGGTCGCACAGCCGCTCCGCCTCGTCCATGTAGTGGGTCACCAGGACGATCGTCACGCCCCGGTCGCGGACGCCCTCGATCAGGTGCCAGGTGTCGCGGCGGGCCTGCGGGTCCAGCCCGGTGGTCATCTCATCGAGCACCGCGATCTTGGGATTGCCGATGAGCGCCAGCGCGACCGACAGCCGCTGCTTGAGCCCGCCCGACAACGACCGGCAGTAGGCGTTCCGCTTCTCCGCCAGCCCCAGGGAGTCCGCGATCTCCTCAAGGTCAGCCGCCTCACGGTAGAACGAATGATAAAGATCCAGGATCTCGCCCACCTTCAGGCAGGCCGGGAGCGCGCTCGCCTGCAGCTGTACCCCCACAGTCGCGTGGAGATCCTCCCGATCCACGTGCGGGTCCAGGCCCATCACCCGGATAGTCCCCGCGTCCGGGAAACGAAGCCCGATCACGCACTCGACCGTGGTGGTCTTCCCCGCCCCGTTCGGACCCAAGATGCCGAAGATCTCGCCTTCGGCGACCGAGAACGAGACATCATCGACCGCAACCGTGGCACCGTACGCCTTGCGGAGATGCGCAACCTCGACAGCAGCCCCGCGATCGAGACCCGGGGCGAAGCCGGCTACCCGGCTTCGCGTTGCAACGGGCCCACCATGATGCTCTTCACTGTGGCCGGAAGCACGTGAGTCCCTGGACAGGGACCCCTGATGCGTAACGTTCGACATCTCGACCCCCTCCTCAGTTCCGGGAGCCGGTGATAGCTCAGATCTCTGCCAGCTTCAGGATCGGAACCCCTGACGCAAGCCAGTCCAGGGACGTAGGTCCCCAGCTCGGCAGACGAATGACCCTAGCCCGGCTTGATTCGGCGAAGCCGGGAAGATCGGGTCAGATTTGGTGATCTTGAGCTTGGTTATGCGGCAAGGTGCAGGCCCGCTCGGGCGGTCAGGTCGTCGATGGCTGCCTGGTATGCGCGGGAGGCGTGCTGGATGCGGCTGCTGGTAGCGGGTGCGGTGAGTTCGGCCAGGCCGGTTGTCAGGAGGCGGTCGTGGGCGCGGGCGAGGAACATGGCGCGGGCCAGGCCGGTGTCGGTGACGCGGTAGCGGTGGCTGTGCGGGATGCGCCGGATGAAGCCGTGGTCTTTCAGGCGGCGCAGGTCATAGGTGGCCTGGCCGGGTGTGATCGTGCCGGGCGGGCGGCCGAGGTAGTCGGCGAGCAGGGCGCGCAGGTCGGCGTTGATGAACCCGTTGGGTTGCAGCCGGAAGATGAGCAGGATGTGCAGCAGGGCCTGGGCGCGGGGGTCGGTGAAGCGCAGTCCGGCGGTGCGGGCGCCGTCGTCGCGGATGACCGGGTCGCAGGCGGCCTGGAAGGCTTCGGTGCCGCTGATCGGGTCGTGGCTGAGTCGTTGGGCGTCCAGTAGGCGCCGGTTGGCGGTAAAGCCGATCTCCCGCAGGGCGGGCAGATTGGTCAGCCGTCTGCCGACCGAGAAGTCGTAGCTGTTGTTGATCGTGGTCTCGGTCCGCAGAGCGCGTCCTTCCTTGTGGTACTGCTTGACCCGGGTGCTCTTGTAGTCGACGTGCAGGCTCGGGGTCACGCCGTCGGTGATGACGCGGGTCCGGAACTTCCCCGGCGTGGGCCGCGATTTGCGGGCCATCAGGCGGCGGCCGAAGACCAGGGCGATCTGGTCGGGGCGGCCGATGTCGAGGTTGTCGCGGATGATCTGCTCGAAGAAGACCCGGCCAGATACTGGCCGGTCGAGCATCTGGGTGAGGGAGAATTCCGCCTGCAAGACGGAGATGTCATAGCGGTAGCCGGCGGCCCGGTCGGCCGGGCTGAAGGGGTGCGGCAGGCGGGCCAGCCACTTGCGGGCCAGCCGGTCGATCGCCGGGGCGCCCATGCCGTCGCAGATCCGCTGGACCGCGCCGGCGTCACCGACGGAGGCGAAGGCGTTGTCCAGCGCCTCGAACGCGATCCCGGCCTTGGCGGCCTGGCGCTTGGCGTACTCGTTGCCGTTGAGGCACAGCTTGGCGTTGTAAGGGAAGTAGCCTGCGAACTTCAGGAAGAACGGGCCGAAGTCGTCGTCGTAGCCGTAGAAATACCAGTGATTGACCATCGCGGTGGTCTTGACGATCCACGGGTAGGTGCTGCCGTCTGCCCTGCGGCGCTTCTCGGTCCGGAACACCGGGGTCTTCTCCTGAGCCCGGCCGATGAACAAGACGCCTTCCCGGCGCCCGCCGGCCAGGAAAAGTTCCAGGTACTGGTGCGCGACATCGTCCTTGCGCTGCCCCTTCATCAGGTGCACGACCGCGATGCCCTGCGCGGCGGCGAAGGCATGGATGGCCTTCTCGAACCGGGCTGACACCGCCGCCAGCGGAGCGGTCGAGGCGATCGGCAGCCCCAGCTGGGTGTGCACGTAGCCGACCAGGGCCCGCGGGTGCTGCAGCGTCGGCACGTACAGGTTCAGCAGCAGCCGGTCGATCGCCTCGATCTCAAACAGCGTGTGCCCGGCAAGGACATCGCTGACAGCGCGCGGTAGCGTCATGACAGGCTCCGGTCGGACGACTCGGCCCCAAGCGGCCAACTACCGCCACAGGCGGTCCATTACGGGACACAGCGTGTCACCGTCTGTCGCCGACCGGAGCCCACTCAGCCAAGCTCAGCCACCCGGCATGGCTCGTCGGGCTGGGGCGAAGCCCCGATAGGAACCTTAAGCGACCAAAGGAACCTTAAGCGACCAAAGTCGCCATGATCGAGTCAAGTTTGAGAGTCGGGCTGTTTCTCCTTCTGAGTGTTCAGGCGGCGAGGCCAGCGTGGCGGGCGAGGTCGTCGATCGCGGCTTCGTAGGCGCGTGCGGCGATGCGGAGCCTGGAGTCGGCGGGCGGGCTGGGGCCGGTGACCTGGGCCATGCCGGGGATGAGGAACCGCTGGCTGAGCCGGGTGAGGAAGAGGGCCTGGCGGATGCCGCCGGGGGTGATCTGGTAGCGGTGGGTGCGCGGGATGCGCTCGATGATGCCGTGCGCGCGAAGCCGCCGCAGGTCGTAGGTGATCTGACCGCTGGTCATGTTCCCGGGATGCCGGCCCAGCAGCGGTGCGAGGCAGTTGCGCAGGTCGCGGTTGGTGAAGCCGCCGGGCGTCAGCTTGAAGACGCAGACGGCGGCCAGCAGGGCCTGGACCCGCGGGTCGGTGATGCGCATCCCGGCGATGCGGGTACCCGATGGCGCGATGACGGGGTTGCTGACCGCCTCGAACGCGGCGTTGCCCTCGGCGGGGTCGTGGCTGATCCGCTGGACGCCCAGCAGGCGCCGGTTGGCCGTGAAGCCGACCTGCCGCAGCGCGGGCAGGTTAGACAGCCGCTTCCCGAGGCCGAAATCGGCCGGGTTGTTGATCGTGGTCTCGGTCCGGAGGGCTCGTCCTTCCTTGTGGTACTGCTTCACGGTGGTGTTCTTGTAGTCGATGTGCACGCTGGGGATCACGTCGCAGGAGATGATCCGGGTGCGGAACCGGCCGGGGGTGGGCTTCTTGCGGCCGTGGTGGATCTGCCGGTCGAAGACCAGGCCGACCTTGTCCGGGCGGCCGATGTCGAGGTTGTCGCGGATCATCTGCTCGAAGAACACCCGGCCCGCCAGCGGCCGGTCCAGCATCTGGGTCAGGGAGAATTCGGCCTGCAGGACCGACACCTCATACCGGTAGTCCGCGGCGGTGTCCTCGTCGGTGAACGGGTAGGGCAGGCGGGCCAGCCACTTGGCGGCCAGCGCCTCGATCTTCGCGGCGTCCAGGCCGTCGCAGATCGCCTGGACCGCGGCGACATCGTCGACGGCGGCGAAGGCGTTATCGAGCGGGGTGAACCCGATCCCGGCCCTGGCGGCCTGGCGCTTGGCGTACTCGTTGCCGTTGCAGCACAGCGGGCGGTATAGGGGAAGTAGCTGCAGAACTTCAGGAAGAACGGGCCGAAGTCATCATCGAACCCGTAGAAGTAGAAGTGATTGACCAGGACCGACTCGCGCACCAGCCACGCGTAGCTGGCCCCGGTCACCGGGTTGCGGCGCTTCTGGGTGCCGAACACCAGCGCTTTCTCCTGCGCCCGGCCGACGAACAAGATCCCCTCCGGGATGCTGCCGTCGGCCCTGGCGGCCTCGGCCAGGTACCGCTTGGCGATGTCGTCTTTGCGCTCTCCCTTACGGAAGTGCACCAGGTCCAGGCCATGAGCGGCGACGTAATGGTGGATGTTCGCCACGAACGCCTCGGTCACCGGCCGCATCAAGACCGAGGACGCATACTTGTGCCCCCGGTGGCCGGTGAAGAACTGCTGCACCCCGCCGCCGTACTGCAACCTGGGCTGGAAGACGTTGAGGTAGAGACGGTCGATGCTCTCGATCTCGAACACCACGTGATCGGACAGGACGTCGGCGACAGTGCGAGGTAGCGTCATGGAAGGCTCCGGCCCGGCGACTCGGCCCGCCCGCGCGGGCCACCTAACCGCTGCATGCGGCACATGAACGGGCACATCGTGGCACCGTTTCGTCGCCGGCCGGGCTCTTTCACCTACCTCAGCCAGCACCGGCACGCTCGTCGGGCTGGGGCGAAGCCCCGATAGTGTTAGACGCCGGACTCGCCGCCATCGTCCCCCCAACGCTCCTGGTCGCGCTCGTTTGCCCCTGGTGACACGTTTCTTACCGGCACCCGCTACCGCAGGTACGACTACGGTTGCCCGGACGGGTCAGCGAGACCGGCTCCGGTCGTGGGCGGCGACGATCCGCTTGGGCGCGCACATCCGCCACGCGTCGGTCACCAGCTCGGTCATCTCGGTCGCGTCGATGGCGGCCAGGCGAACCCGGACCCACTGGAAACGCTCGTCGGACGGGATCGGCATCAGGAACTTGTCCGGCTCGGCGGCGACCAGGGCCGCGCGTTCCTCGCGCGGGAAGCCGAAACCCATCAGCGTCTCGTCGGCGGAGATCGAGGCGTAGACGATCCGCCCGATCCGGAACGTGACCCGGTCGCGGACCAGCCGTTCCTCCGTCCGCGGGAGCGACAGCGCCACCTGCCGGATCTCGTCGACGGACACCATCAGGAGGGGACCGGCCCGCCCAGAGCGGCCAGGGGGTGGCGCACCCGGGTGCCCGAGCCGTCCCGGCGGCCGTCCGGCGGCGGCAGCTCGACCGGCGTGCCCGCCTCGGTCGCGCCGTGCCCGGGACCGGGGCCGGCCCAGGCCAGCACCAGCTCGTCCTCGCCCTTCAGGAACCGGTGGCAGCGGACGCCGCCGGTGGCCCGGCCCTTCGGCGGGTACTCGGCGTAGGGCGTCACCTTCACGGTCACGGCCGAGGTGCCGGGCAGTGCGCCGGCGCTGCCCGCGACCGTGACCACGACGGGGGCGGGCCCGGCGCCGGGCGGGCGGCCAGACCCGGCTTCGGCCGGGTCGACGGCGCCGAACCAGACCACGCGGGCCCGCGGTGCCAGCCGGAT
The DNA here is from genome assembly GCA_963842355.1 of uncultured Actinomycetota bacterium. Lineage (GTDB taxonomy): Bacteria > Actinomycetota > Actinomycetes > Streptosporangiales > Streptosporangiaceae > JASHPR01. The sequence goes on from CAWJGC010000004.1 coordinate 1,395,766, forward strand.
CCCCGCCATCCCGCCCGCGGACCGGCCCTGCGGGCGGACCACCGCCGCGCCGAACCGCAGCAACTGCGCGTCGCTGGTCACGAACACCAGGTCGTGCGCTTCGTCGGCGAGCTGCACCGCGCCCACCACCCGGTCGCCGTCCTTGAGCGCGATGATCTCGAACTCGGCGGCGTTCTGGGGGTAGTCGGGGGCCACCCGCTTGACCACGCCGCCCGCGGTCCCGACCGCGAGCCCGGCGCCGGTGCCCGGGCCGGAGCCGTCTGCCGCCACGATCCCGGCCACGGTCTCGCCGGGCGACAGGGACACGAACTCGCTGGCCGGCGCGCCGCCGGCCAGCCCGGGGGAGTGCGCGCTCGGCGGCAGCGCCGGCAGTTCCAGCACGCCGAGCCGGATCAGCCGGCCCTGCGAGGTCACCACGCCGACCGTGCCGCGCGCGGTGGTGGCCACGGCCGAGACGATCGCGTCGTGGGCCGCGCGCGGCCCCCCGCTGGTCGCGGTGCCCGGCCGGGCGGGAGCCGGGACCGATGACCGTTCAGGCTCCTGGTCTGGTCCGGCACTGGCGGTCCGGGCGAGCAGCCCGGTGGACGACAGCAGCACCAGGCACGGTTCGTCGGCCACCTCCATGGGCACCGCGGCGGTCCTGGCCGCGCCGCTGCTCTCCAGCAGCACCGTGCGGCGCGGGGTCGCGAACCGCTCGCTGACGTCGGCCAGCTCGGCCGAGACCAGCTCCCGCAGCCGCTGCCCGGAGTCGAGGATCGCGGTGAGCTCGGCGATCTCGCGCTGCAGGGTCTCGCGTTCGCGCTCGAGCTCCAGGCGGTCGTAACGGGTCAGCCGGCGCAGCGGGGTGTCCAGGATGTACTGCGCCTGGATCTCGGAGAGGTCGAACACCTGCATCAGCCGGTCCTTGGCGGCCGCGGCGTCGTCACTGGTGCGGATCACCTGGATGACCTCGTCGATGTTGAGCAGCGCGATGAGCAGCCCGTCGACCAGGTGCATCCGCTCCTCGCGCTTGCGGCGCCGGAACGCGGTCCGGCGGCGGGTCACCTCGATCCGGTGATCGACGTAGATCTGCAGCAGTTCGCGCAGCCCGAGCAGCCGCGGCTGCCCGTCGACGAGGGCGACGTTGTTGATGCCGAACGAGTCCTCCATCGGGGTCAGCCGGTACAGCTCCTCGAGTACCGCCTCGGGATGGAACCCGCTGCGCACCTCGATCACCAGCCGCAGGCCGCCGGTCTGCCGGCCGGTGAGGTCCTTCAGGTCGGAGATCCCGGCCAGCTTCCTGGCCTGGACCAGGTCCTTGATCCTGGCCACCACCTTCTCCGGGCCGATCCCGTAGGGCAGCTCGGTGACCACGATCCCGGTCCGGCGCGGGGTGAGCTTCTCGATCCGGGCCGCCGCCCGGGTGCGGAACGTTCCCCGGCCGGTCTCGTACGCCTCCCTGATCCCGTCCAGGCCGATGATCTTCCCGCCGGTGGGCAGGTCCGGCCCGGGCACGAACCGCATCAGGTCGTCCAGGCTGGCGTCCGGGCTGGCGATCAGGTGCCGGGCGGCCGCGATGACCTCGCCCAGGTTGTGCGGGGCCATGTTGGTGGCCATGCCGACGGCGATCCCGGCGGCCCCGTTGACCAGGAGGTTGGGGATCGCGGCCGGGAGGACCTCCGGCTGGGTCTGGGTACCGTCGTAGTTCGGCACGAACTCGACGGTGTCCTCGTCGAGCGAGCCGGTCATCTCTATGGCCGCCGCGGCCAGCCGGGCCTCGGTGTACCGGTAGGCGGCCGGGGAGTCGTCCGGCGAGCCGAAGTTGCCGTGCCCGTCGATCAGCGGCAGGCGCATCGCCCAGGGCTGCTCCATCCGGACCAGCGCGTCGTAGATCGCGCCGTCGCCGTGCGGGTGCAACCGTCCCATGACCTGGCCGACGACCTGCGCGCACTTGGTGTGCGAACGCTGCGGCGTCAGGCCCATCTCGCGCATCTGGTAGAGGATCCGGCGCTGCACGGGCTTGAGCCCGTCCCGGGCGTCCGGCAGGGCCCGCTGGTAGATCACCGAGTAGGCGTACTCGAGGTAGCTGTCGCGCATCTCCTCGGTGACGTCGATGTCGATGATGTTTTCCTCGAAGTCCTCGGGGGGCGGGGTTGTCGTGGTGCGTCTGGCCATGACCGCCATTGTGCCGCCCAGAGCCGACACCGCGGGCGACGGCGCGCGCGTCAGGTCGCGGAGAAGCCGCCGTCCACGAAGATGAGCTGCCCGGTCACGTAGTCGCTGGCCCGGCTGGCCAGGAACACCGCGATGCCCTCGAAGTCGCCGGCCTCGCCGTTGCGCCCGATCATCGTGCGCGCGGCGAGCGCGGCGGAGCGGGCCGGGTCGCTGGCGGCCTCCCTGGTCAGCGGCGTGCTCACGAAGCCGGGGGAGACCGCGTTGACCCGCACCCCGCGCGGCGCCCAGGCCTCGGACTGGGACCGGGTCAGCGAGGCCAGGCCGCCCTTGGACGCCCCGTACCCGCCGCTGTTCCCGAACGCCCGGACGGCCTGCTGCGACGCGACGTTGATGATCCGCCCCCAGCCGCGTTCGGCCATCGGCGGGCCGAACCGCTGGCCGAGCAGGAACGGGGCGGTCAGGTTGACCGCCATCGTCTGGTCCCAGTCGGCGATGGTCAGGGCGCCCAGCGCGGGCCGGAGGTTGATGCCCGCGCAGTTGACCAGGATGTCGGGCTCGCCGAAGTGCGCCGCCGCCTGCTCGGCGCCGCGGGCCAGCGCCGGGCGGTCGCCGAGATCTGCGCTGACCCACGCCGCCTTCGCGCCCGCGGCGCGCAGCCACGCGGCCGTCTCGTCCAGCGCCTCGGCGCCGCGCGCGACCAGGACCACCCGGGCCCCGGCCCCGGCCAGGGCCCGCGCGATCGCCCGGCCGATGCCGGAACTCCCGCCGGTGACGACCGCGACCCGGCCGTCGAGCGAGAACAGGCCGGCGAGGTATTCGTTCATGACGGGGATTCTCCCGCGCCTGGCTGACTATGACCCGGCACCGCCAGCCAGATTCCCGGCCGGTGTCACCGGGACGGCGGCCGCTACAGGCCGGCCGCCCGGCTAGAGGGCGGGACGCGCGCCGACCAGGCTGAGGGCCCGGGCCGCGAGGCGGCAGCCGCTGGCCAGCGCCTCGCCGGGGGGCTTCTTGTCCAGCCAGGCCGGCAGGAATCCGGCGCAGAACGCGTCCCCGGCCCCGGTCCCGTCGACGATCCGCTCGATCGGCGGCCCGGGCACCCGGAACGGCTCGGGCCGCCCGTTGGCGTAGAACAGGGCCCCGTCCGCGCCCAGCTTCATCACGACCTGCGGATACCAGGCGTTCAGCACCCGCGCGGCCTGCTCGGGCTGGTCCCGGCCGGTGAGCACGCGGGCCTGGTCACCGTTCACGAACAGCAGCGTCGCCCCGTTGGTCAGTTGCAGGAACGGCTCGGCGCCGACGCGCTCGAGCGGCGCGGAGGAGGCGCCGTCCACCGAGATCGTCATGCCCGCGCGCTGGGCGTGGCTGAAGGCGGCCAGCGTGGCCGGCCTGGAGGTCTCGTTCAGCAGCGTGTAGCCGGAGATGTGCAGGTGGCTGCCGGGCGTGAACAGGTCCTTGGGCAGGTCATCGGGGGACAGTGCCGCGTTCGCGCCGGGGTCGGAGAGCATGGTGTGGTCGCCCTTGTGGGTGACCATCACCACGCAGGTCCCGGTGGGCCGCTCCGGGTCCATGACGAGCCGGGCGTCCACGCCGTAGCCCATCAGTTCCATGTCCCGGTTCCGGCCGGCGATGTCGGCTCCGCGCCGGCCGACGAACGCCACCTCGGCGCCGTCCACGGCGAGCCAGGCGGCGATGTTCGCCCCGGAACCTCCGCCGTGCATGGTCACGGTGGCCGGCGTGTCGCTGCCCCTGGCCAGTGGCAGCGCCGCATGGGCGACCGTGTCCGTCATGAGATCACCAACGACGACAACACGCGTCATGTCGTCACCACCTTGATCACGGGCTGATCGCAGAGCGCTTGCCCGAAGCGCCAGGCTGCATGGGTGCTAGCGGATAGAACTTAACAGTTCCCACCCGGACTCTGTTACCGTTCGCGTTCCGAAACCGTGAATAGTGGCGATTCCGGTCAACTGGGCAGGGTCAGGACCCGGCCCGCGACCATCAGCACCGTCTCCTCGGACTCGGCGGCGAGCCGCTGATTGAGCCACCCTAGCTGGTCACGGAACATCCGTCCGGCGCGGGTCGGGGGGTGCACGCTGGAGCCCACCTCGTCGCTCACCGCGACCACCCGGGCCTGCGTCTGCCGCCACGCCGCGACCAGGTCGTTCACCCTCGCCGCGACCCGGGCCTCGGCGCGGGCCAGCGCCGCGGAGACGCCGACGCCGTTTCCCCCCGGGTCGTCCTCGGCCCAGGCTCCGGATTCCTCCATCACCGCGGCCAGCCACGTGCCCGCCCCGTCGAAAAGAATCGCCCCGGATCCAGAACGGATGGTCGCGGCCGCATCGAGGCTCTCCACGGTCTGCCACCACGGGGGTCTTCTGGCGCGGTGCGCCGCCACCCGCTCTGTCCACTCGGCGTCCTCGGCGGGCTGGGCGCCGGGCCGGTACGGGCCCGCGGCCAGATAGGTCACCCGCGGCTCGGCAGCCAGCCTGAGCTCCGCGTGCCGTGACTTACCCGACCGCGCCCCGCCGAGCACCAGAACCCGCCGCGGCTGGCCCGGACCGTTCTCCGGGCCGGCCAGCGTGGCGGGAGTGGCGGCCGTGGCGGGAGTGGCGGGAGTGGCGGCGGCCAGGACGTCTCCGTCCTCGGGCACGGTGACGTCCCAGAACCGGGCCCGCCGGGCCAGTTCCTCCTCGGTGGAGACGCGGTGGTCGACGGGCCACACGGCGACGAGCGTCCGGGCGTGCACCAGGCCCCGGCGCCGGAGCGCGCCGAGTTGGGCCGGATTCCCCAGCATGTCGAGCAGCACGATGTCGTAAGGCCCGGCGCGGCCGGCTGGCCCCGTGGCCCCGCGCCCCTCGCGCGGCCCTTCGCCCGGCGGCGCGGCCTGCTCGTCGCCGACGAGCAGCCGGGCGCCGCCGGGCCCGCTGACGTCCCAGCCTCCGGGCCGCCGTTCGACGCGGTACCCGGCCGCGCCCGGAGGCCGGCCCGGCTCGATCAGCAGCACGCCGTCCACGAGGACCCGGGCGAGGGCCCGGCGACGGCCGGCCGCCCGGGCCCGGGCGCACGAGGCACAGCCGCAGCCCGGCCGCGGCCACCCGCCGCTGCCCCCCGTGCCGGCCAGCCGGACCTCCATCGCCACCCCTGCCCCGACCCTCGACTGCCCGCGACCGACGTGATCGGCCCGAGATTCGAGCCAGGCCCTGTGCCGCAGTCCCCTGCGTGCGCGTCGTCAAGCCTGATCATGGAATCATCCTAGGATGACCTGGACTTGGCAGATGGAGAAGCAAGACGGGACCGTGCTCGTGGCACGCGGGCTGCCGAGAGAGACCTTCAGCAGCCAGGGCGACGCGGAGAGCTGGATCGGCGAGAACTGGCGGAGCCTGCTGGACGCCGGGGTCGACCAGGTGACGCTGCTGGAGGAGGGGCGGGCCGAGTACGGCCCGATGAGCTTGCACCCCGAGTGAGGGGGGCGGCCCGGACCGGGGGCCGGCCTGCGGTCAGGAGCGGGCCGGGGGGCTCGCCGTCAGCGCCGGGTCGGTGACGATCACGGGACCGAGTATGGCGTCGATCCGCCGCATCAGCCCGGGGTCCAGCCGGACGCCGGAGGCCCGCGCGTTCTCGCGCACTTGCTCGGGCCGGGTGGCGCCGACGATCGCGGCGGCGACGTTGGGGTTCTGCAGCGTCCAGGCGACGGCCAGCTGCGCCAGCGTCAGGCCGGCCTCCTCGGCGAGCGGCTGGAGTTGCTGCACCCGGCCCAGGATGTCGTCGGTCAGGTAGCCCTTGATGAACGTTGATCCGCTGGCGTCGGTCGCGCGCGAGCCGGCCGGCACGGCCGCGCCCGGCCGGTACTTGCCGGTGAGCACTCCCTGCGCGATCGGCGACCACACGACCTGGCCGATGCCCTCCTTCTCGCAGAGCGGTATCACCTCGGACTCGATGACCCGCCAGATCATGTTGTACTGGGGCTGGTTCGAGACGATCTTGTCGAAGCCCATCTGCCCGGCGATCCGGACCGCGGCCGCGATCTCGTCGGCCCGCCACTCGGAGACGCCGACGTAGAGCACCTTGCCCTGGCGGACCAGGTCGTCGAAGGCGCGGAGCGTCTCCTCCAGCGGCGTCTCGTGGTCGTAGCGGTGCGCCTGGTAGAGATCCAGGTATTCGGTCCGCAGCCGCCGGAGCGAGTTATGGGCGGATTCGATGATGTGCTTGCGGGACAGGCCGCGGTCATTCGCGCCCCGGGCCACCGGCCAGTAGACCTTGGTGAAGATCTCCAGTGACTCGCGGCGGACGCCGTGCAGGGCCCGGCCGAGCACCTCCTCGGCTCTGGTGCCCGCGTAGACGTCCGCGGTGTCGAAGGTCGTGATGCCCGCATCGAGCGCCGCGGCCACGGCCGCGGCCGCGGCCTCCTCCTCGACCTGGGATCCGTGGGTGATCCAGTTGCCGTAGGCGATCTCGCTGATCTTCAGCCCGCTGCGGCCGAGATGACGATATTCCATGGCATGGACCCTAGTGGGCCAGGCGGGCGCGGAGCCGGGGCGGGGGCGGGGGCGGGCGGCCGGGCGGGGTCAGATCTTGTCGCCGGGCTTGACCCGGGGGGCCGGCATCCGCAGCCTGCGGAACTGGGTGCCGCGGATGGCCGTGTACATCCGGACGCCCCGGGTACTCTCCCCGGGGAAGCGCTGCTGCGCGAGCTTGATCACCCGGCTGCTGACGAACAGGCTCTCGGCCACGATCACCAGCAGCATCGCCAGCACGACGATGTCGACCGCGGCCGACTTCCGCAGGCTGGGGACGAACAGCAGCACCACGAGGATGAGCACCCCGAACATGTAGTACTCGCTGAGGCCGCGCCGGGAGTCCACGTAGTCACGGGCCAGCGCCCGGACCGGGCCCTGGTCCTTGCGCGGGAGCGCCCAGGTCTCGCCGCGCTTGGCGGCTTCCATCCGGCGGGCCCGGGACGCCCGGTCCCGGTCCCGGGACTGCTGGGTGGCGGCCTTCCTGTCCGCGGGCGCGGAGTAGGGCTGCCGGCGCCGCCGCTCGGCCTCGCTGCGCTTGGGGGTGGGCCTGCCCTTGCCCGGCGTCACGCCGGGCTGCTGGCCCTGGTCGGCCTGGTCCTGGTCAGCCTGGTCGACCTGGTCGACCTGGTCAGCCTGGTCGACCAGGCCGGCCACCTCGGGGGCGTCGGCGGAACGTCGTCGGAACACGGGCACAGCATACCGGGGCGAACCCCGCGGACGACCAGGCCCGGCCGCGGTCAGGCCCGGTCGCGGGCCTCCTTGGCACCACCGGGATGACTGCCCTTGCCGGCCGTCGTAGGGTGGAAGCGAGCATTTGCAGGCAACCTCCGTTGCCCTACGCAGCAAGCCACTCTGCGGCGCCGCCGCGCCGAACGGCAACGGTGTACAGGATGAGGGGATGGTCGCGCTTATGGGCGTGATGAAACGGGTCTCGTTGATCTTCAAGTCCAAGGCCAACAAGGCCCTGGACCGGATGGAAGATCCCCGGGAGACCCTGGACTACTCCTACCAGACGCAGCTCGAGCTGCTGCAGAAGGTCCGCCGCGGCGTGGCTGATGTCGCGACCTCGCGCAAGCGTATCGAGCTGCAGATCAACCAGCTGCAGCAGTCGTCGGACAAGCTGAACCGGCAGGCCCGCGACGCGCTCGCGGCGGGCCGGGAAGATCTCGCCCGCGACGCGCTGACCCGCAGGGCCGGGGTCCAGAGCCAGCTGGGCGACCTGAATACGCAGTACACCTCGCTGCAGGGCGAGGAGGAGAAGCTGACCGGTGCCTCGCAGCGGCTGCAGGCCAAGGTGGACGCCTTCCGCACCAAGAAGGAGACCATCAAGGCCACCTATACCGCAGCCGAGGCGCAGACCAGGATCAACGAGGCCTTCACCGGCATCTCCGAGGAGATGGGCGACGTCGGCATGGCGATCCAGCGGGCCGAGGACAAGACCGAGCAGATGAAGGCCCGGGCCGGCGCGATCGACGAGCTGATGGCGTCGGGCGCGCTCGACGACATGGTCAGCGGCCCCCGCGACGACATCCAGGCCGAGCTGGACCGGATGGGCGCGGGCCACGACGTGGACGCCGAACTGGAGCGGCTGAAGGGGGAGCTCGGGGAGGGCAGCGCGCCCAAGCAGATCGAGGGCACCGCGCCGGCCGACGCGGCCGACGGGCAGCCGGCGCGCGTCGCGCCGCCCGTGGACATGAAGCCCACGGACGCGGGGCCGGTCGATCAGCCGCAGGCCGGTGAGGCCCAGTGATCGTCCGCATCCTGGGGGAAGGTCAGCTGGAGGTCGACGGCTCCGCGGCGGAGGAGCTGAACGACCTCGACGCCAAGCTGGAGGCGGCCGTCGAGCGGGGCGACGAGGCTGGCTTCAGGGCGGCCCTCGACGGGCTGCTGGGGCGCATCCGCGCCCTCGGCAGGCCGCTGGCGGCAGACGCGCTGGCGCCGTCCGAGCTGATCATCCCCCAGGAAGGCGCGACCATGACGGAGGTACGCAAGCTGCTCAGCGACGAGGGACTCATCCCGGGCTGACCAGGTTGAACCCGGGGTGAGCGGGCCACCGGCCCCGCGGCGCGAACCCTGGAATCAGCCTGGCCCCCCGTCCGTTGTACATGGTGAACGACCATCCGGCAGGATGCTCTGCGCAAGCCCCCTCGGCTTGGCGCAAACCACTCCGGCGGCTGGGATGTAATGGGGTGAGACGGCTCACCAGATGAGCCGCTACGAAACGGAGGCGCCGCAGATGGCGCACACTCGCTATGCCAGCGACCGGGGGCTGATCGCGCGGATGGGCGCGACGATGTTCCTGCTCGGACTCGTGTTCACCGGGTTCGTCATTGCGCTGTACTTTGTGCTCTTCTACTACGGGAACCGTCACGGCGGCGGCGGGGGCGGCGACGGGATCGTGGTGTTCTCGGTGCTGATCGGCGTGGCCGTGGCGTTCGGCGGGTACTACTGGTCCGACAAGATCGCGCTCAACACCGCCCGCGCCCGGCTGGTCACGCCGCAGCAGGATGCGCGGCTGCACGGCATCATCGACCGGATCTGCGCGCTCGCCGACATGCCCAAGCCGCGCGTGGCCATCTCGCCCATGAACATGCCGAACGCCTTCGCCACCGGCCGCAACAGCAAGGTCGCGGTGGTCTGCGTCACCCAGGGCCTGCTCGACAGGCTCGACGACAAGGAGCTTGAGGGCGTTCTCGCGCACGAACTGTCGCACGTGGCGCACAAGGACGTCGCGGTGATGACGATCGCCTCGTTCCTGGGCATCATCGCCGCGCTCCTGGTCCGGATGGGCTTCTACGCCGAGCTCTTCGGCGGGGGCCGGGGCCGGGGCGGCGGCCGCGGCAACAACCAGAACGCGCTGCCGATCATGCTGATCGTGATGGTGGTCGGCATCGTGGTCTACGCGATCAGCTTCCTGCTGATCCGGCTGCTGTCGCGTTACCGGGAGCTGAGCGCCGACCGGTCCGGCGCGCTGCTGACCGGCCAGCCCTCGGCGCTGGCCAGCGCGCTGGTCAAGGTCACCGGGGACATGTCCAGGATCCCGGTCCGCGACCTGCGCCAGGCGGAGCCGCTGAACGCCTTCTACTTCACGCCCGCGCTGTCCGGCCGCCGGGGCGAGACGAGCCTGTCCAACCTGTTCTCGACGCACCCCAGCCTGGAGAAGCGGCTGGCGCAGCTCGACAAGATCTCCAAGCAGCTCGGCCGGGCGGGCTAGGCCGTACGTGGGGTTCCTCGACGCGCTGCTCGGCCGCACCAAGCCGGTGCCGCCGAACCTGGACGCGTTGTTCGCGCTGCCCTCGGCGGCGATCACGCTCCAGGTGGCCACCGACTTCAAGCCGACCGGCACCGGCTCGGTCTGCTTCCGGCCGGCCGAGGGCCGGGCGTTCAGCGACATCGAGACCGAGGTCCGCGACCTGCTCAACATGGGCGAGAACAAGACCCCGGTCGAGGTGACCTCGGACTCCTACGGTTTCACCTGGCTGGTCTGCCACCACGCCGCCGACGACGTCGAGGGGCTGGTCACCGACCTGCACGCGGTGAACTCGTCGCTGCAGGACGCCGGGTTCGGGCCGCAGTTGCTGTGCACGATCCTCAGCTTCCGCGACGGCGCTTCCCACCGGCTGGGGCTGGTGTACCTGTACAAGCGCGGGACGTTCTACCCGTTCGTCCCGCAGCCGGGGGAGCGGCGGGACAACGCCATCGAACTTCAGGTGCGCGGCACGCTGAGCGACGATCTCAAGATCGAGCCGGACCTGGAACGGTGGTTTCCCGTCTGGGGCGCCCCGGGCCTGTGACCCGGCTCCCGCGGGCCGCCTGGCTGCAGGAAGGCAGCCGGAGGGCCGGAATGACGAGGGCCGGGATATGGTTGGCAGTGGTGATGTGAGGCCGCGCCGGAAGGGCGACGGCAGTCGACGCGGGAGCTAATCCAGATGACAGTTCAGGACCAGGCCACGACGCAGGGCATCATCCTTACCGATGTGGCGGCGGCCAAGGTGAGCAGCCTGCTGGAGCAGGAGGGCCGCGACGACCTTCGGCTGCGCATCGCCGTACAGCCCGGCGGCTGCTCCGGCCTGCGCTACCAGCTTTATTTCGACGAGCGCCAGATCGACGGTGACCTGGTGAGCGAGTTCAGCGGCGTCCAGGTCGTCACGGACCGGATGAGCGCGCCCTACCTGGGCGGGGCCACGATCGACTTCGTGGACACCATCGAGAAGCAGGGCTTCACCATCGACAACCCGAACGCCACCGGGTCCTGCGCCTGCGGCGACTCCTTCCACTGACGGCGGGGCCGCCTTCAGCCGGCGGGCCGGATGGCGGGCGCCGGCCGCGCCGCCCCGATGCGGGTGCCGGCGTGGCCCGGGACGGGGTAACCTGAGCCCGCCCCCGTCAGGTCCCGTCCTGCAGAGAGAGTGCCGCCGTGCGCATTGCCGTCACCGGATCGATCGCGACCGACCATCTCATGACCTTTCCCGGCCGGTTCGTCGACCAGCTGATCCCGGACAAGCTGGACAAGATCGCGCTGTCCTTCCTGGTGGATTCGCTGCAGATCCGCTACGGCGGCGTCGCCGCGAACATGGCGTTCGGGATGGGCTGCCTCGGGCTCAGGCCGCTGCTCGTCGGGAGCGTCGGGGCTGACTTCGCCGAGTACCGCGACTGGCTCGAGGCGCACGGCGTCGACACCAGCGGGGTCCGGGTGTCGGCGGTACACCACACCGGGCGCTTCATCAGCACCACGGACGCCGACCTCAACCACTTCGCCTCGTTCTATCCGGGCGCCATGAGCGAGGACGCCGACATCGACGTGGGCGAGCTGGCGGGGCAGGTTGACCTGGTCCTGGTCGGCGCCAGCGACCCGGTGGCCATGGCCTCGTTCACCCGGCAGTGCCGGGAGCACAAGATCCCGTTCGCGGCGGACACCTCGTGGCAGCTGGCCCGCATGGACGGCCAGGAGGTACGCGACCTGATCGACGGGGCGGCGTACCTGTTCTGCAACGAGTACGAGGCCAAGCTGACCGAGCGTAAGTCCGGCTGGTCCGACGAGGAGGTCACCGCGCGGGTGGACATCCGGGTGACCACGCTCGGCGCGGCCGGGGCCCGGGTGGACCGGCGGGGCGAGCCGCCGATCCTGGTCCCGCCGATCACCGGGGTCGAGCCCGTCGAGCCGACCGGCGCCGGCGATGCGTTCCGGGCCGGTTTCCTCGCCGCGGTCGCCTGGGGGCTCAGCCTGGAGCGCGCCGCGCAACTGGGCAACCTGATCGCCGTGCACGCGCTGGAGGCGGTCGGGCCGCAGGACTACGAGCTGAAGCCGGGGCCGCTGACCGAGAGGTTCGCCGCCGCGTACGGGCCCGAAGCCGCCCAGGACCTGGCCGCGCACTACGGCTGACCGCTGTGACGCGGACCTGGCCGGGTCGCCGCTCGATGGACCCGCCCGGCGCCGCCGGTCAGTGCCTGAAGGACTCTATGTAGTCGCGGGGGGAGCCGACGCCGGTGGCGTCGTCGTAGCCTCTGGTGGCGTGCAGAGCGGCGGCGCCCTCGCCGTTGATGCCGAGCGTGCGCAGGTAGGTGAGCAGCGGTCGCTGCTTCGTGGCCGGGTTGGTGTAGTTGTTGCGCACCTGGGCCAGGTGGCCGGGGCCGAGCGGGTGGTCGGTGACGTCGTGGAACGCCGCCGTGCCGTACCTCGCGTAGATCGCCGGGTTGGCGAAGCCGAGCGGGTGGCCTGCGGCCTGCTGCGCATCCGCCTCGATGCCGGCGAATGTCGGGCTGGCCACGCTGGTGCCGCCGATCCGGCTCAGCGCGAAGCCGTAGGTCTTCCCGTTCGGCTGCAGGGTCGTCTGCCCGACCAGCATGCCGGTGCTCGGGTCGGCGAGCGCGGCCACGTCGGGCACCTCGCGCATCGCGGTCGGGCTGATCGTGCCGTCCGGGAGCCTGCGGGACAGCGCGGCTGGTACCACGCCGGCCTGGTAGAACGGCTGCCGGTACAGCGTGGACGTGCCGCCGCCGCCGGATCCGCCGTAGCCGGCCGGGTACTGACCGGGCGGGGCGGACGACCAGGACGTGCCGCTGCTGGCCAGCGGGTCGAGCAGCGTCCCCCAGGAGGTCTCCCACTCGTAGTGGCCGTGCTTGCCGATGGCCAGGCTGGTCCCGCCCACGGCGGTCACCCACGGGCTCGATGCCGGATAGTCGACCTGAATCTGGTCGGAGCCTGGGTCCTCGGCCGGTGACTCGTACCCGCTGTCGCCCGAGCAGAACAAGAAGCCGATGCCCTCGGCGGCACCCGCCTTGAAGATCAGGTCATATACGTTCGTAATCGTTGCCTGGTCGACCGGATCGCCCCAGGAATCGCTGACGATGCTGGCCAGGTGCTTGTTCACGATGTAGGCCAGCGCGTCGGCCAGGTCGGGGTCCTGGCAGCTGGCCGCCCCCACGAACCGCACGTTCGCGCCGGGCGCCTGGCCGTGCACGGCCTCGATGTCGAGCGTCTCCTCGCCGTACCAGCCCGGCGCGTCGCACTCGTCCGGGCCGGCCTGCGTGAACGGCGTGTCCAGGTGCTGGGCGTACTGGCCGGGGCGGAACGGCTTTTCCGCGGTGGCCTCGGCAAACTTGTTCGCGTCGCCCGGCATCGTGGGCGAGGCGTACGCACCCACGATCGCCACGGTCTGACCCCGGCCGGTCATCCCGGACCTGGTCACCCCGTAGGCGCCGCGGATCTGGCGCTGCGTGTAGCCGCAGTTGTTCCACGGCTGGTGCGTGCCGTACGCCGTCGGCTCGGTCGTCGCGATCTTCTGGCCGTAGTAGGCCGAGCATGGCGGCCCGACCCAGTAATTCGGCCGGGGGGGCGGGAGCTGCGCCGGCTTCATCATGTGCGGTGCGGTGTCCAGGCCGCTGATGGTCAGGACGTCGCCGGCCACCGGCGCTGGCGCGGTGGCGGCCTGCTGCGGCGCCCGGTAGGCGCGGCCGTCGGGGGCCCGGAACATGCCGAAGCTGACCCCGAAGGCCTCGCGCGCAGCCGTGACCGAGCCGGTCACCGAGACGTAGCCGGCCATCTGGCGGTCCACGCCCGTGACCTTGAGCCCGGCCGAGCGGGCCCAGGACTCGACCGCGGAGATCTGAGCGCCGGTCGGGCCGTAGCGCGTCCGGACCTGAGCCGGCGTGAGGTAGTGGCCATAGAGCGCATGGCCCGGCGTGGAGACGGCGGCGGCATAGGAGGTGAGCCCGGCCTGGTCCTGGCCAGCCAGGTAGATCCGCGCGCTGACGGTGCCCGCGGTCACCGCCCGGGTGCCGACCCGGCGTGATGACGTGGCCCAGCCGGGATGGGTGCCCGCGATCGCGGGCCTCGCGGAGGCCTGAGCGGCCGTGGTCAGGGCGAGGCCGCCGAGCGTGAGCGCCCCGGTGGCTACCAGGGCGCTGACGGCCCGGAGCCGGATGACACGCGGCATCCGCGATCCTTTCGTTCGGCTGGTCAGCGTTCAGAGTCTGCTCTCGGCAAGTCGGTGCGCAAGGAAAAACGCCGTGGAAACACTGATTGTTTTTCATCCGGCAATCTCGCGGGCCTGACGGACGTGAATGGCGCCGGAGACCCGCAGGCGACACGTTGCCCCTGATCAGCCCGTGCGCCGGATTACTCCAAGATCAGGATGAAAAAGGCTCGCTGTTCAATACGAATTTCCGCTTTCTATGCCGGTGCGCGGCCCCAAATTTGCGGGCCGCGGCCCGGGACCGCGCTCGGGCGCCGGGACGCCTGGAAGGCCGCCGGCGACGGCGCGGTAGCGTGGCGGCATGGGTGCGACGAGCGCGACGGCGGCCGGAGTTGCTTCCGTCTACCACGCTGCTTCCGGGTATCAGGGGCCGCCGGAGCTGACCGTGGCGCGGGCGTTCACCGAATGGACCCTGGATCCGTGGGCGCTCGGGTTCGTGCTGCTGCTCGGCGGGCTCTACCTGGCCGGCGTGCGCCGGGCACGCCGGTCGGGAACCGCGTGGCGGGCGGGACGCGCCGTGGCGTTCTGCGGGCTCGGGCTCGGCTGCTTCGTGATCGCGACCATGTCCTGGGTGGGCGTGTACCAGCCGGTCCTGTTCTACGTGCGGTCGGTGCAGACGATCCTGCTGCTGCTGGCGGTGCCGCTGTTCTTCGCGCTGGGCAGGCCGCTGACCCTGGTGATCGAGGCGCTGCCCCGGCTGGGGCCGCGGGTCGAGGCGGGCATACGCAGCCGGACGGCCCGGGTCCTCACCTTCCCCGCGATCACCACGATGGTCCTGGTGATCGTGCCGTTCACCGTGTACTTCACGCCGTGGTACGCCGCGGGCTTCCACAGCGTCGCGGTACGGGAGCTGACCCACCTGGCGCTGATGGCCCCGGGGTTCGTGTTCTTCTGGACGCTGCTGCGGGTGGACCCGGTGCCGAAGGCCTACCCGTACCTGGTGGCGCTCTGGGTCACCGGTGCGGAGGTGGTCGGAGACGCCGTGCTGGGCCTGGCGGTGATCGCCGACCAGGGCCTGATCGCCGGCGCCTACTACCACGCCCTGGCCCGGCCGTGGGGACCCAGCCTCGCCACGGACCAGGTGCTCGGCGGCGGGACGCTGTGGATACTCGGTGACATCGTGGGGCTGCCGTTCCTGGCCGCTCAGCTGATCCAGATGATCAGGGAGGACGAGGCCGACGCCGTGGTCATCGACGCCGAGCTGGACGCCCGCGACGCGGCGCGTTCCGCGGAGCCGGCGGGCGCGCCGGCCGGCGCCGCCGGGGAGGCCGTCGGTCCCGGGCCGGCCGACCGGCCGTGGTGGGAGTCTGACCCGAGATTCGCCGGCCGGTTCCAGCCGGTCGATGACGGCAGCGATTAGTCAGCCGGGGCCGGCCCGGCGGGTGATGTCGGTCAGTAGCTGCGCCGGACCAGGAAGGCCCAGCCGTCGCCGGGCAGGTCGGCCGCCATGATGAACTCCTGGGACTTCAGCATGCACCAGGCGGGCACGTCGGTCTCCGCCGCGGGATCGTCGGCCAGTACCGCCACGACGTGGCCGACCGGCACCTCCCTGATCCGCTCGGCGAGCATGATGATCGGGATCGGGCACTTCCGGCCCAGGGCGTCGATCGTCAGCGACGGCGCTGGCGCCGCGGTCGGCCCGGACGCGGCGGGCGTGTCGGCGGGGGGCTGCGGGGTCACGCGGGTTACCTCCAGGTCGGGCCTGCGGGCTCTGCGCGGTTCTGCACGGTGCCTGGGCGCAGTCACAGTGTCTCGCAGACTCCATCATCGCGCAGCTCAGGGGAGACACCGAACCGTTCCGGCGGGGGTACCCGGCGGCGCCGCCGGGGTTCGCGATACTGTTTCCACGACAGGCTGTAGGACGTGCTATGACCGGCCCCCTGAGCCGGGATTAACCCGCTGGGAAGGCAACCCCTTGAGTCCCAACCGCAGCGCCCCGCCGCCGCACCAGCGCGACCCGCGCCACGAGGCTCACCCGGTGAGAAGATGGCTGGCGCGTGCCGCGATCGGCGCGGCCGTGCTCTTCGCCACGGCGGGCTGCCAGTCCAACGCCTTCAACCGCATGGGCATGCTGCCGCCGGCCAGCAAGCAGGGCCAGGTGACGCTGACCCTGTGGCGGGGATCCTGGGTCGCCGCGTGGATCGTCGGGATCGTGGTCTGGGGCCTGATCCTCTGGGCGGTCCTGTTCCACCGCAAGCGCTCGGACCGCGTGCCGTACCAGGTGCGCTACAACCTGCCGATCGAGGTCATGTACACGGTCCTGCCGTTCATCATGGTGGGGGTGCTGTTCTACTTCACGGCCCGGGACGAGAACTACATCGACAAGCTCTCGGCCCACCCCGACGTGGTCGTCAACGTGGTCGGATTCCAGTGGAGCTGGGAGTTCCAGTACCCGCAGTACAAGGTGCCGCACTCGGAGTACGGGTCGGTGACCGAGCTCGGCCAGATGTGGAACGGGGACATACCCGGCAACAAGAACCAGCTTCCGGTGCTCGAGATCCCGGTGGGGGAGACCGTCCGGTTCAACCTGACATCAACAGACGTCATCCATTCGTTCTGGATCGTCCCGTTCGAGTTCAAGCGCGACGTGATTCCTGATCACCCGAACCATTTCGAGGTGACGCCGACGCGGACCGGCACGTTCACGGGCCGCTGCACGGAACTCTGCGGCGTCTACCACAGCCGGATGCTGTTCAACGTGAAGATCGTGACGCAGTCGCAGTTCCGGCAGTGGATCATGGCGCAGCAGGCGCAGCAGACCGCATCTGGGGGTGCTCTATGACCGCCGTCGACCAGCCGGCCCAGCCCGTCCAGCCAGCCACGATCGCCGCGCCGGGCGGCTACCGCAAGGGCTCGATCCTCGCGGACTGGCTGTCGTCCACCGACCATAAGATCATCGGTCACCTGTACCTGATCACCTCGTTCTTCTTCTTCATGGCGGGCGGGGCGATGGCCATGGTCATGCGCGCCCAGCTGATGGGGCCGGATAACCACATCGTGTCGGACCAGCAGTACAACGAGCTGTTCACCATGCACGGCACGATCATGCTGCTGCTGTTCGCCACCCCGCTGTTCGTCGGGTTCGCCAACGAGATCATGCCGCTGCAGATCGGCGCGCCCGACGTCGCGTTCCCCCGGCTGAACCTGTTCAGCTACTACGCGTTCCTGTTCGGCGGCCTGATCCTGCTGGTGAGCTTCATAACGCCGGGTGGCGCGGCCGCGTTCGGCTGGTACGCCTACTCGCCGCTGACCAGTTCGCTGTACTCGCCGGGGATCGGCGGGGACATGTGGATCATGGGGCTGGTGCTCGCCGGGTTCGGCACGATCCTGGGCGGGGTCAACTTCATCACCACGATCTTCTGCATGCGCGCGCCGGGCATGACCATGTTCCGGATGCCGATGTTCACCTGGAATGTCCTGCTGACCAGCATGCTGGTGCTGCTGGCCTTCCCGGTGCTCACCGCGGCGCTGCTGGTCCTGGAGATCGACCGCAAGCTCGGCGCGCAGGTCTTCAGCGCCTCCAGCGGCGGCGCGATCTTGTGGCAGCACCTGTTCTGGTTCTTCGGCCATCCGGAGGTCTATATCGTGGCGTTGCCGTTCTTCGGCATCGCCACCGAGATCCTGCCGGTCTTCTCCCGCAAGCCCCTGTTCGGCTACAAGGGCCTGGTCGGCGCCACCATCGCGATCGCGGGCCTGTCGCTGACCGTGTGGGCGCACCACATGTTCACCACCGGCGCGGTGCTGCTGCCGTTCTTCTCGTTCATGACCTTCCTGATCGCGGTGCCGACCGGGGTGAAGTTCTTCAACTGGCTGGGCACGATCTGGCGCGGGCAACTCACGTTCGAGCCCGCGATGCTGTTCATACTCGGCTTCATGATCGTGTTCCTGTTCGGCGGGCTCACCGGGATCATCCTGGCGTCGCCGCCGCTCGACTTCGCGGTCAGCGACTCCTACTTCGTGGTGGCGCACTTCCATTACGTGCTGTTCGGCACCGTGGTGTTCTGCATGTTCGGCGGGTTCTATTTCTGGTGGCCGAAGATGACCGGCAAGATGCTGGACAACACGCTCGGGAAGTGGCATTTCTGGAGCGTCTTCATCGGCTTCAACATGACGTTCCTCGTGCAGCACTGGATCGGCATGGAGGGAATGCCGCGCCGGGTGGCGAACTATGCGTTCCTGCCCGGCAACGTGACGACGCTGAACCAGATCTCCTCGGTGGGAGCGTTCATTCTGGGCGCCTCGAACTTCATCTTCTTCTATAACATCTACAAGACCTGGCGGAGCGGGGAGAAGGTCACCGCCGACGACCCGTGGGGTTTCGCCAACTCGCTGGAGTGGGCCACGTCCTGCCCGCCGCCGCGGCACAACTTCACCTCGATACCGCGCATCAGGTCCGAGCGGCCAGCGTTCGACCTGCACTACCCGAGCATCAGATCCGGCCGGGACCGGCACGCCGAGCGGCTCGCGGTAGGCGCCTCCACGGGCAGCAGCTCCGAGTAGGGATGTCGTCATGAAGGTCGAGGGTTACCTGTTCCTGGGCTGCGCCATCTTCTTCGGCGCGACCGACTACGTCTACTGGTACTTCTCGCACGACCCGACCGGGTCCACCGCGCTCGCGATAGCCGTCGGCCTGTCCTTCCTGATCGGCTTCTACGTGCTGTTCACCGGGCGGCGGCTGCCCGAGCGGCCCGAGGACAACCGGGAAGGCGAGATCCCGCAGGGCACCGGAGAGCTGGGGTTCTTCAGCCCGCACAGCTGGTGGCCGCTGTTCCTGGGCCTGTCCGCCGCGACCGCCGCGATGGGGGTGGCGATCGGCTGGTGGCTGTTCCTGATCGGGATGCTGTGCGTCCTGCTCGCGACCATCGGCTTCGTCTTCGAGTACTACCGCGGCCACTACGCGCACTGACCCCGCACTGATCCCCCAGGTGGACATCTACGAGGCGCTGTACACGACGCGGGCCATGCGCAGGGTCCGGCCCGACCCCATCCCTTACCCCGTCCAGGCGCGCATCCTGGACGCGGCGATCCGGGCGCCCAGCGGCGGCAACGCGCAGGGCTGGCGGTTCATCCTGGTGGACGATCCCGCCGTCAAGGCGGAGCTGGGGCCGCTGTACCGCGACAGCCTGAGCCAGCTGTGGGCCACCGCCTACCGCGAGCGGGTGGAACAGGCCCGGCACGCCCCGCAGGACGCGGCCAGCGTCGAAACGCTCCGCATCGTCGCCTCCGCGCAGCACCTCGCCGACCACTTCGAGGAGGTGCCGCTGTTCCTCATCGCGTTCTCGCGCGGCGACCGGTCGGGCGGCTCCATCTTCCCCGCGGTGTGGAGCGCCCAGCTAGCCGCGCGCGCCGAGGGTGTCGGCAGCGCCCTGACCTCGGTGCTCGGCGCGTTCCACGGCCCGGAGGCCCTGGAGATCCTCGGCGTGCCCGCCGACCGCGACTGGAGCATGGTGTGCTGCGTGTCGTTCGGCTACCCGACCGGGCGCTGGGGCGTGGCCGCGCGGCGTCCGGTGCACGAGATCGCCTACCGCAACACCTGGGGAGCGGACCTGGGCCTCGAAGTCTCCGAGCCGCTGTGGCCGGGGGAGCGGGCCTGACCGTCCGCCGGCCAGGCCCGGTCAGGCCCGGCCAGGTCAGGCCGACCCGGGCCCCTCGGCTCCGGAGCCGTCGGCGGCGTCGGATGAACGGTCACCGCCGGACGGAATCGCGGCAGGCTCCGCGTGGCCGTCGCCGTGCCCGTCGCCGTGCCCGTTCCCGTGGCCGCCGTAGCCGTTGCCGTGGCCGTCCAACGGCACGCTCTCGGCGAGCACCCCGGCGAGCCGCTCGCGCACCTGACCCACGCCGCCGCGCAATCCGGGCGGCGGCACGTCCTGGCTGGCCACGGTGGCGCCCGCGGGGAGGCTGGGCGCCGGCTGCCGGTAGTCGATCGCCAGCGCGGCGCTCTCCTCCTCGTCGAGCGGCCTGGTCTCCTCGATGTACTCGCCGGAGGGCAGCTGCCGGATGATCCCGGTCTCGACGCCGTGCTCCAGCAGGTGCAGGTCCTTGCGCTGCAGCCCGAGGCAGATCCGCTTGGTCAGGATATAGGCCACGACCGGTGTTATGAAGATCGCCCACCGGGCGATCTCCGTGGTGAGGTACAGCGATATGTCCAGGTGATCGGCGACGACGTCGTTGGCGCCTTCCAGCCAGAGCACCCCGTAGAACGTGACCGCGGCCATCCCGAGCGCGGTCCTGGTCGCCGCGTTGCGCGGCCGGTCGTTGATGTGGTGCTCGCGTCTGTCCCCGGTGATCCACTGTTCCAGGAACGGCCACAGCGCGGCCGCGGTAAAGATGATGCCGAGCGGCACGAACGCGGGAATGAACGTATTCCAGACCACGGTGTGGCCCGCCAGGTCCCAGGTCCAGTTCGGCATCATGCGCAGCGAGCCCTCGAGGAAGCCCATGTAGAAGTCGGGCTGCGAGCCCGCGGAGATCCCGACCGGCGTATAGGGGCCGTACAGCCAGATGGGGTTGATCTGCACGAACGTGGATGCGAGCGCCAGCACGCCGAACGTGAAGAGGAAGAACGCCCCGGTCTTGGCCATGAAGTACGGGTAAGTCGGCGCGCCGACCACGTTGGTGTTGGTCCGGCCCTTGCCCGGCATCTGGGTGTGCTTCTGGTGGAACATGAAGAACAGGTGCGCGGTGATCAGGGCCAGGAATATCGCGGGGAGCAGCAGCACGTGGATGATGTACAGCCGCGGGATGATGTCATGACCCGGGAACGGGCCGCCGAACAGGAAGTACGTCAGGTAGGTGCCGACGACCGGGACGGACAGCAGCACGCCCTCGGTGATCCGCAGCCCGGTGCCGGACAGCAGGTCGTCCGGCAGCGAGTAGCCGAACAGCCCCTCGAAGAAGCTCAGCGTGAGCATCACGAGGCCGATCAGCCAGTTGGTCTCGCGCGGCTTGCGGTAGGCGCCGGTGAAGAAGATCCGCAGCATGTGCGCGAAGATCGCGGCCACGAACAGGTCCGCTGCCCAGTGGTGGATCTGGCGCATCAGCAGGCCGCCGCGCACGTCGAAGCTGATGTTGAGCGTGGAGGCGTAGGCCTCGCTCATGTGGACGCCGTCGAGGTGGGTGTAGGAGCCGTGGTACACCACATCGGTCATGCTGGGCTGGAAGAACAGCGTGAGGAACGTCCCGGTCAGCAGCAGGATGATGAACGAGTAGAGCGCGATCTCGCCGAGCAGGAACGTCCAGTGGTCGGGGAAGATCTTCCGGAACAGGACCCGGAAGCCCCGGGCGGCATGGAACCGGTCGTCTATCCAGCGGCCCGTGCCTTCGAGTAGGCGTTCGGTGGTGGTAGTCATCCGCGCTCCCAGAAACTCGGGCCCACCGGCTCGTGGAAGTCGCTCTGCGCGACCAGGTAGCCCTCCGCGTCCGTGGTGAGCGGCAGCTGCGGCAGGGGCCGCGGGGCCGGGCCGAACAGCACCGTGGCGCCGCGCGGCGCGTCGAAGGTGGACTGGTGGCACGGGCAGAGAATGTGGTGGGTGGTCTCCTCGTACAGCGCCGCCGGGCAGCCGACGTGGGTGCAGATCTTGGAGTAGCAGACGATGCCGTCCACCGTCCAGTTCATCACCGTGGGTGACTGCAACTCGCCCGGCGCGAACTTGATGATGATCGCCGTGGCCGAGGCCAGCGCATCGAGATTGTCCTGGAATCCGTCGGGAACCACGGTGATCATGCCGCCGGGAGAGCTGAAGTCGCCCGGCCGGATCGGCGTGTTGGCGCCGTAGGTGAGCAACCGCATGCCCTTGCGCCAGACCGTGTGGCGCAACGTGGTCCCGGGCAGCGGGCCCATGTCCCGCAGCAGCACCACCGGGGCCGCCAGGAGCGGGACGGTCGCCGCGATCAGGGTGCGGCGCAGCAACGGCCGCTTGACGAACTGGCTGGCCTCCGCGCCCTCGGCGAAGGTCTCGGCGAACGCCTGCCGGTCCTCGGGGCTCGAGGCCAGCGGATGGCGCTCCTCGGTGAGCTCCACCGTGGGCATGATGTGCCGGACCCAGATCGTGGCCCCGACCGCGAGGGCCAGGAACACCACCGACATGGACAGGCCGAGGGCCAGGTTGGAGCGGAATACCGCGTCGACCGAGCCGACCTCGAGACCGACGTAGGCGGCGATGAAGCCGATGCCGGCCAGCGTGGCCAGGATGAAGAGCGCCGCGACGAGGCGTTCGGCGTTCTTCGCCCGGCGCAGGTCGGGCGGATCGGCGGGCAGTTCCCGCGGGACCGGCCGCGTGTCGCTCCCGTCGCCGCGGCCGTCACCCAGCAGTGTCCGCCCTTCGGCGGGCGGCGGGGTCCCGATCACGCGGTGCGGGCCCGCGGCGGCCTCGGGCAGCTCGTCAGGGACGTTGGGGTCACTCATCGGCGGTCTTCCTGTGCTTCGCAGTTATCCACATCGCGGCCAGCACCATGAAGAACAGCAGGCCGAGGAACGCGACCAGGCCCTCGGTCACCGGCCCGACGCGCCCCAGGCTGAAGCCGCCGGGGTTGCCCTGGGCCCGGGTCGCGGTGACGTAGCCGATGATGTCCCGCTTCTCGCCGGGGGTGATCGTGGTGTCGTTGAACACCGGCATGGACTCGGGGCCGGTCAGCATGGCCTCGTACATCTGGGTCGGCGTCGACGCGTTCAGCGACGGCGCGTACTTGCCGTAGGTCAGCGCGCCGCCCGCGCCGTCGAAGTTGTGGCACTGCGCGCAGTCCGCGGTGAACAGCTCCTGGCCGAGGGCCAGGTCGGCGCCGGACGTGTCGACCTGCGCCGCGGTGGGGATCGGCGGGCCGCCGCCCAGGGACTGGATGTACGCGGCGACCGCGTGGGTCTCGGCCGGGGTCAGCTGCGCCGGCTTGCGGTCGCTCTCCGCCGCGGGCTCCTTGAGCGGCATCCGGCCGGTGCTCACCTGGAAGTCCACCGCCGCCGCGCCGACCCCGATCAGGCTGGGCGCGGCCGCGGTGCCCTGCGCCTCGAGGCCGTGGCAGGTGGCGCAGGTTTGCTGGAAGATCTGCTGGCCCTTGGCGATCTGCGCCTGCGACACCGTGGGATTCGTGGCCGCGGCCGAGTTGCCGCTCCCGGTGATGGTCGCGTACACCGCGCCCACCAGGATCAGCCCGAGCAGGACGACGGCGTAATTCGCGACCGGCCGCCGCCGCTTTGCGGTGATCCAGCTCACTGCTGTCCCCAGTCTCCGGTCAGTGAATCAGGTAGATGGTGCAGAACAGGCCGATCCACACGACGTCCACGAAATGCCAGTAGTACGACACCACGATCGCGCTGACCTGTTGCTCACGGGTGACCCGCTTGGCCGCGAAGGTCCGCCCGAGCAGGAACAGGAACGCCACCAGGCCGCCGGCCACGTGCAGTCCGTGGAACCCGGTGGTCAGGTAGAAGACGGAGCCGTAGTTGCTGGACGACAGCGTGAGGTGCTGCTTGCGGATGAGGTCGAAGATGTACTCGTACCCCTGGCCGCAGTCGAAGTACAGGCCCATGAGGAACGTCAGCGCGTACCACTCGCGCAGGCCCCAGCGCATCGGCCGGAAGATGCTGGCCGTGCGCCGGACCTGGCCGCGCTCGATCGCGAACACGCCCATCTGGCAGGTCACGCTGGAGGCCAGCAGCACCAGGGTGTTGGTCGTGGCCAGCGGTATGTCGAGCTTGACCACCGGCCACGGCTTGCCCAGGCCCTTGTCCACCGAGCGGATCGTGAAGTACATGGCGAACAGCGCGGCGAAGAACATCAGCTCCGATGACAGCCAGACGATCGTCCCGACGCTGACCAGACTCGGCCTGCTGGCGGGCGTGCGGGGAGTCACCTCGGTCGTTGCTGTGGCCACGGGGCCCATTATTACGACACGGCGTAGGCGCCGTATGCCCGACCCCCTATTACGACACCGCGTAGGCGGTGCACGTCCGGCCCCTGTCACGACACGGCGTAGGCGCCGTACGTCCGGCCCCCTGTCACGACACCGCGTAGGCGGTGCACGCCCGACCCCCGGGTCGGTAGCATCCAGTTCCATGAAGGTCGTTGTGTACAGCCATGACGCCGACACGCGAGCCCGGATCAGGCTCGCCATCGGGCGCCGGCCCGCCCCCGACGTGCCGGAGGCGGAGGTGATCGAGGTCGCCACCCATGCCGCGATGATCCGGCTGCTCGACGCGGGCGGCGCGGACGTCATGGTGCTCGACGGCGAGGCGCAGCCCGCAGGCGGCATGGGTGTCTGCCGCCAGGCCAAGGACGAGCTCTTCGACTGCCCGCCGGTGCTGCTGATCATCGGCCGGCCGGACGACGGCTGGCTCGCCACCTGGTCCCGGGCCGACGCGGTGGTGAGTCACCCGATCGACCCGGCGGCGCTGGCGCACGCCCTCGCCGGGCTGATGCGCCAGCGCGCGGCGGCCGTCGCAGCCGCCCAGGCCTGAGCGGGCGCCAGAATGGACGCGCGCACCACGTGGCCGGCCCTGATCGGCGCGCTGACCAAGGGAGAGACCCTCGCCTCGGACGAGACCGCCTGGGCGATGAACGAGATCATGGAGGGGGCGGCCACGCCCGCCCAGATCGCCGGGTTCGGGGTCGCGCTGCGGATGAAGGGCGAAACCCCCGGAGAACTCGGCGGCCTGGCCGAGACGATGCTGACCCGCGCGACGCCGATCGACATCCCCGGTCGCACCGTCGACCTGGTCGGCACCGGCGGTGACGGCGCGCGCACGGTCAACATATCGACGATGGGCACGATCGTCGCGGCGGCGGCCGGCGCCCGCATGGTCAAGCACGGCAACCGGGCCGCCTCGTCCATGTGCGGGGCCGCGGACCTGCTCGAGGCGCTCGGCGTGGTCATCGACCTGCCCCCGGAGGCGACCCAGCGGCTGATGACGGAGACCGGCGTGGTGTTCCTGTTCGCGGCGCTGTACCACCCGGCGCTGCGCCATACCGCGGCTCCGCGGCGAGAACTGGGCGTGCCGACCGTCTTCAACTTCCTCGGCCCGGTGGCGAACCCGGCCCGGCCCGGCGCCCAGGCGGTCGGCGTGGCCGACCCGCGGATGGGTCCGGTGATCGCCGGCGTGCTGGCCGGCCGCGGCTGCTCGGCGCTGGTGTTCCACGGCGACGACGGCCTGGACGAGCTGACGACGACGGCTCCGTCGACGGTGTGGGTGGTGCATCACGGCACGGTGAGCCAGACCGTGCTCGATCCCGAGGCGATCGGGATCGGCCGGACGGCGCCGGAGGACCTGCTCGGCGGCGAGCCGGCCCACAACGCCGAGGTCGCCCGGGCGGTGCTCGGCGGCGAGCCCGGGCCGGTGCGCGAGACCGTGCTGCTCAACGCGGCGGCGGCGCTGGCCGCCGAGGCGGGCGTGCCCGCCCCGGACCGGCTGCCGGCAGTGCTGGCCGACGGCTACGCGAGGGCCGCGAGCGCCGTGGACTCCGGCGCGGCGCGGGCCCTGCTGGAACGCTGGGTCGAGGCGAGCCGTCGCCTGGCCGCGCAGCGCGCCTGAGTCAGCGCCGGGCGTTCCCGGCCGGGCCGCGGGACGGCCGGGCCCGGGTCAGCGCCGGGCGTGCCCAGCCGGGGCGGGCCCGGGTCAGGCGGACTCGGAGTAGCCGATCGCGAACGCCGCCTCGAGGTCGTGCCGCGAGTAGGTGCGGAACGCGATGTGGGTCTCGGTGTGCGTGACCCCGGAGATCCGGTTCAGGGTGCCCGGGATGACGTCGCCAAGCTCGTCGTGCGCGCGTACCCGCACCATGGCCACCAGATCGAACTCTCCCGTCACCGAGTAGACCTCGGTGACCTGCGGTATCTGGGCGATCGCCTCGGCGGTCTCCGGAATGCGCGCGACGTCCGCCCGGACCAGAACGATAGCGGTGACCACTGCCGCCTCCTCAGCCGTTGGCCGCGATTGCGCGAGTAGCGTACCGCCTCGTCCGCGGTCCGTCCGCGATCAGGCGCCGATCTCCGCGAGCGTGCGCACGCCGGTCGACGCCAGCCGGGCGAGCAGTCCCTGCAGCACGTCGGCGGTGGCCTTCGCGTCGGCCAGGGCGCGGTGGCACGGCCTGGTCCGCGCGCCGAAGAAACCGGCCAGCGTGGCCAGCTTGCAGTCGGGTACCTCGGTCTCGTCGAGCACCGAGCGGGCCAGCGCCGCGGTGTCCAGAACCGAGAACGCCGGCCAGGGAAGGTGGCAGTCGCCGCACGCTGCCGTGAGGAAGCCGACGTCGAAGGGCGCATTGTGCGCGGTCAGGACGCAGCCGCGGGCGAAGGCGAGAAACCCGGGAAGTACCGCGCCGACCGGCGGGGCCTGGCTCACCATCGCATCGGTGATGCCGGTGAGGGCCGTGATGTCCGCGGGAATCGGATGGCCGGGATTGACCAGCGCGGAGAACTCGGCGGGCGGCTGGCCGTCGCCGATCCTGACCGCGCCGATCTCGGTGATGCCGGCCTGGTCCGGCAGCCAGCCGGTCGTCTCCACGTCGACGATCACGAAGTCGACGTGCGCGAGCGGGCGGGCCGCCTCGGCGGGGGACGGCGTGACCGGTTCCCATATGGTCATTCGCTCACGGTAGGGCGAGGCACCGACAGTCTGGCCCAGGCGCGCCGCCCGCGGCGGGGAACACTGCGGCCCGCCCGGCCGCCTCCTGCGAGAGTGCGCGAAGTGGTTGAATACACCACCCCGGTATCACTAGTCTCATGCATCGAGCCGCATCGCTCAGCAGTCGCCGCCTAGGCGACGGCGATCGGCCGCCGCCGAGTCTCCGACCTGGCCTCACCGGCCGGCCGGAGAGCCGGGGACCCACCGGAGAACCGCCGTACGCCACCAGGAGGTGCTCCAGGGGTGAATCGGCCCGGTCCGTCACAGCAGGACCAGGCCGTAGGGCGCGCTTCCACAGCCCGAACCCGTCAGCTCACCCGGTAGGCGGACAGTGGGAGAAGGAGCGTGTCACGCACGTGCATACGCGGCCATCGGGTAGTACGGCTCTGATCGGTACTCTCAGGCGCCGCGGCGCGGCCATCCCGCTCGGCCTGCTCGCCGTGGGCGCACTGGTCCTCTCCGTCCTTTCCAGCGTCACGGCCAGCGCGGCGCCGCAGCCCACGATCTCCCAGGTGCAGGCGCGGCTCAACCAGCTGAACACGAAGTTCGAACAGCTCGATCAGCAATATGACCAGGCGCAGCAGGAACTGGCGTCGGCCAGTCAGCGGCTCACCCTGGTGAACAACGAGGCGGCGCGGTACCTCAGCCGGTTCAACACCATGCGGTCCCAGGTCGCCGAGATCGCCGCGACCGCGTATGAAGAGGGCAGCCTGACGTCGCCGGTGGTGCTGCTCACCTCGGGTAACGCTCAGCAGATCCTCAACCAGGCCTCGATCCTGCAGGAGCTGTCGTCGTCCAACAACGCCACGATGGTCCAGTTCCTCGCGGCCGCACGCCTGCTGGCCGGCGCGCAGCAGGCCGCGCGCCGGACCAAGGAGGCGGAAACCGAGCTGAGGAACAAGCTGGCCGGCGAGAAGAGCTCGGTGGAAAAGACGATCGCCCAGCAGAATGCGCTGCTCGCGCAGCTCACCCCGGCCCAGCAGACGGGCACCGGCCCCGGCACTCCGAGCAGCCCGACGGGCCCGAGTGGTCCGCCCGACCCGGTGCCGGCCAACAGCCAGGCCGGCAAGGCGGTCGCGTACGTCTTTACGCAGCTGGACGACCACTGCCCCTACGTGTTCGGTGGTACCGGCCCATGCCAGCAAGGCTTCGACTGCTCCGGGCTGATGCAGTCCGCGTGGGCCGCGGCCGGCGTGGCGATCCCGCGCACCAGTGAGGAGCAGTGGGCCCAGCTCCCGCACATCCCTGAGTCGGACCTCCAGCCGGGCGACATCATGGTGTTCAACGGCGCGGGACACGTCGGGATGTGGGTCGGGCACGGCATGATCGTCGACGCTCCGCACACCGGATTGGACGTGGAGGAGGTCGCGTTCAGCGGCTGGTACCAGCAGACCTACGACGGGGCGGTGCGGCCGTAGCCCTGACCTGGGGGCTGGACCAGGCCGCTTTCGTACGCGGCCACGACCAGCTGGGCGCGGTCGCGCGCGCCCAGCTTGGTCATCGCCCGGTTGACGTGGGTCTTGGCGGTCGCCGGGCTGACCACGAGGTGCTCGGCGATCTCGTCGTTGGACAGGCCCGTGGCCACCAGGACCAGCACCTCACGCTCGCGTTCGGTCAACAGCGCGAGCCGCTGGGGGTCAGCCGGGCGGCCGTGGTCGGGATGGGCCAGGAACCTGGCGATCAGGCTCCGGGTCGCGGCCGGGGACAGCAGCGAGTCGCCGCGGGCCACGGTGCGGATGGCCGCGAGAAGCTCGGCGGGCTCGGCGCCCTTGCCGAGGAACCCGGACGCTCCCGCGCGCAGCGCCTGGAACACGTACTCGTCGATCTCGAAGGTGGTGAGGATCAGCACCCGGACCCCCGCCAGGTCCTCGTCCGCGGTGACCAGCCTGGTCGCGGCCAGGCCGTCCAGGTCCGGCATGCGGATATCCATGAGCACGACATCGGGGCGGGACTGCCGGGCCAGATCCAGGGCCTCGCGGCCGGTGGCGGCCTCGCCGGCCACCGCGAGGTCGGGTGAGTGCTCGATCAGGGCCCGGAATCCCGCTCGCATCAGCGCCTGGTCGTCGGCGATCAGGACCCTGATCGTCATGAGCCGCCGTCCGCCGTGCCGGCCCGGGGGCGCGACCCGCCGGAGCCCCCCGCGGGCAGCGGAAGCAGGGCGCTGACCCGGAACCCCCGCCCGGCCGCGGGCCAGCGGCCAGGCTGCCGCCCGCGGCGGCCACGCGTTCCCGCATCCCCGTGATGCCGTGCCCGGTGCCTTGGCCCGGCCCCGCGCCCGCCGGCCCGCCGCCATGGCGGGCGGCCGTGTTCGCCGGGCGGCCGCTGGTCCCGTTCTCTATCTCTACCCGCAGCGCGGCCGGCCGGTAGCTGAGCCTGATCCTCGCGGTGGACGCCCCGGCGTGCTTGCGGACGTTGGTGAGCGATTCCTGGATCACCCGGTACGCGATCAGGCTGGCCGCGGGGGGAACCGGCCGGACCGCCCCCTCGACCGTGCGCTCGACCCGCAACCCGGACCGGCTGAACGAGGCCATGAGCTCATCGAGGTCGTCCAGGTCGGCCGTGGGCTGCACCGGGGCGGCCGGCTCGTCGGGCTGGCGGAGCAGGCCGATGGTGTCCCGCAGGTCGTCGAGGGCCGCACGGCTGGCCTGGCGGACGTGCGCCAGCGACCGCCTGGCCTGGTCGGGGTCGTCGGCGAGCAACTGGTCGGCCACGCCGGCCTGCACGTTGATCAGCGCCAGGTGATGGCCCACCGCGTCATGCAGATCGCGGGCGATCCGCAGCCGTTCCTCGGTCACCCGCCGCCGGGCCTCCTGCTCGCGGCCGAGTTCCGCACGCCGGGCGCGTTCTTCTATCGCGGCGATGTGCGCTCGGCGGCTGCTCGCCGCGTCAGCGGCGGCCAGCGCCAGCCCGCCGGCCGCGAACACCGCCAGCGTCTCCCAGCCGATCCAGCCGCGCGACGGCCTGAACATCAGGTGGGCCCCGGCCAGCACGACCAGGACGATGACCCCGATGGCCAGGGCCCGGCGCCGGCCCTGCGACCGGGCCGAGGTGTAGAGCGCGATCAGCGGGGCGACGAAGATCAGCCCGTGCACCTGGGTCACCATGTCGTAGCCGGCCGCGCCCACGGTGCTGACCACCAGCACCGATATCGGCCACCGCCGTCGCCACGGCAGCGCCGCCCAGGCCACCACGGCGGCGCCGATCGCCGCGACGGTGAACCTGCCCCGCACGGGCTCCGGGCCCAGCGCGGTCAACAGCAGCGTGAGCCCGCACATGACGGTTGCGGCCGCACCGTCCGTGGCGAGCGGATGACGCGGGGCGGCGCGGCGCAACTGGCCCCAGGCGCTCACGCTGTGTCTCCTTTTCGCGGTGCCTCCGCTCGCCGCACGCAACCAACCGTATGCGCAGGCCGGCCTGGGCGGCATCATCCGGGCGTGGTACTCGCCGCTGCCGCGGCTGCGGCGCCGCGGATGGTCAGGTACCGCGGCCGTGGTAGCCGGGAAAGCCGCTGCCGGCACGACGACGTGAGCCTCCCGCCCCGGCATCGTGGGGGCCCAGTGCGTGAGTGCCGTCACCTGTGGGGAGCGATTCGTGAATGGGGTCTTTACGGCGATCGGGCAGCTGGCCGTGCGGTTCCGGTGGCCGATCCTGGTCGCGTGGGTCGTAGCCGCGTTCGCGGTCCAGGCGTTCTTGCCGAGCCTGAGCAACCAGGTGCAAAACAACAACCAGGACTTCCTGCCGGCCAGCGCGCCCAGCGTGCGAGCGGCGTCTCTGGCCGCCCCGTTCGGCATGAACGATGTGCAACCGGTGCCGGTGGTGGCGGCCCGTTCGGGCCTGAAACTCACCGCGGCCGACGTCGCTGCGGTCAGCGCGCTGCGGGAGCGGCTGCGGACCGTGCCCGGAGTGGCCAGCGTGCGCGACCTCGGCCGGTCGCCGGACGGGGAGGCCGAGGAACTGCTGGTGCTGGCGCGCGTGGGCGGCGGGATGATGTCGGACCAGTCCACCGTCCTGGTGGACGCGCTGCGAGCCAAGATCCCCCCTGCGGCGCTGCCGGCCGGCCTTCAGGTACACCTGGCCGGTGACCTGGCCGGCCAGGTCGACGAGAACGCGAGCTCGAACTCGACCGGGAACGGCATCCTGAACATCGCCGCGGTGTTCATCGTCGTGCTGCTCGTGGTGATCTTCCGGTCGCTGCTCGCGCCGCTGCTGACGCTCGCGCCCGCGTTCTTGTCGGTGAGCGTCTCGGGCGGCCTGGTGGCCGAGGCCGCCCGGCACGGGCTGAAGGTGTCGAGCATGGCCCAGTTGCTGTTGATCGTTCTGGTGCTCGGCGCCGGTACCGACTACGGGCTGTTCCTGGTGTTCCGGACCCGCGAGGAGCTTCGCGCCGGGCTGGCGCCCAGGGACGCGGTGGCCCGGGCCCTGGCCCGGGTCGGCGAGTCGATCACGTTCTCGGCGGCCACGGTCGTCGCCGCGCTGCTCTCGCTGCTGGCCGCCACGTTCGGCCTGTACTCGGACATGGCGCTGCCGCTGGCCATCGGGATCGGCGTGATGCTGGCGGCCGGGCTCACCCTGCTGCCCGCGCTGCTGGCCATCTTCGGGCGGGCGGTGTTCTGGCCGAGCGCGACAGCGGCGGGCGCGGGCGGGGGCACGGGTGCGGGTGCGGGTGCGGGCCCGGGCCCGGGCCCGGGCCCGGGCGCCGGGCGGGCCGGGCTCTGGGGGGCGTGGGCGGCCCGGATCGTCCGCCGTCCCGCGCTGACCCTGGCCGGCGGGGTCATCGTGTTCGGCCTGCTGGCCGCCGCCTCGCTCGGCTACCGGGCCGGCGGATTCGGAGGGCAGGCGACCGGGCCGGCCGGCAGCGACTCCGCCGCGGGCAACGCCCTGCTGGCCAGGCATTTCCCTGCGGCCACGGCTAACCCGACCAACCTCGTGTTCAGGCTGCCGGCGCCCGCCTGGCGGCCGGACCAGGCCGCCGCGCTGGCCGCCGCGACCCGCCTGCTGACGCAGAGCGCCCTGCTGCGCGGGGTGAGCGGCCCGCTCGACCCGGCGGGAGCGTCGCTGACCCCGGCCGAGTATGCCGTGCTGCGCTCAGCACTCGGCCCGGCCGTCGCGCTTCCCGCCGCGCCGCCGCCGGGTACCCGTGTCGCCGCGCCCGTGTACGAGGCCTACCGCGCCACCGCGAACTACGTCAGCC
The DNA here is from genome assembly GCA_963842355.1 of uncultured Actinomycetota bacterium. Classification (GTDB taxonomy): domain Bacteria; phylum Actinomycetota; class Actinomycetes; order Streptosporangiales; family Streptosporangiaceae; genus JASHPR01. The sequence goes on from CAWJGC010000004.1 coordinate 1,427,713, forward strand.
CGGACGGCCGGGTTGCGTTGTTCGAAGTCGGACTGGCCGCCGGGGACCCGGACACGACCGCGGCGATGAACGCCATCCCGGCGGTCCGTGCGGACACCGCCGCGGTGGCGCGCTCCATGCGGGCCGTCGCCTGGGGCGTCGCGGGCCCGGCCGCCGCGCAGTACGACGTGAGCACCACGTCAAGCCGCGACCTCGCCCGGGTGATCCCGCTGGCGATCGTGGTGATCGGCGTGCTGCTGGCCCTGGTGTTGCGCAGCCTGGTCGCGCCGTGGTACCTGATCGCCTCGGTGGCTCTGTCCTACTTCGCGGCGCTCGGCCTCTCGGTACTGGTGTTCATCGACATACACGGGTCCGGCGGGCTCGACTTCATCCTGCCGTTCCTGATGTTCCTGTTCCTGCTGGCGCTCGGCGAGGACTACAACATCCTGGTCATGACGCGGATCAGGGAAGAGGCACGGCAGATGCCGCTGGGCGCGGCCATCACCCGCGCCCTGAACGCCACCGGCACGACGGTCACGTCGGCCGGCCTGGTCCTGGCCGGCACCTTCGCGGTCTTCGCGATCGTCGGGGGCCGGGGGTCGGGTGGCAGCATGGTCATCGACGTCGGCACCGGCATCGGGCTCGGGATCCTCATGGACACGTTCCTGGTCCGGACCCTGCTGGTGCCTTCCACCGTCGCGCTGCTCGGGCGGTGGAACTGGTGGCCGTCCCGGCCGGGTGAGCGCGACGGCCGGCCCGATGCGGTTTCGGCCGCGGACTCCGCCCGGGAGAAGATCCGGCCCGGGTGAGTGCGGCCGGTCTGGCCGGCCGGTATGGGGCGGTCCGGTGGGGGGCCCGGCGGTCGGCGGGGGGCCCGGCGGTCCGGCGGGGGGCGGTCCGGCGGGGGGCGGCCCGATGGGGGCGGCCCGGCGGGGGGCGGCCCGGCGGTCCGGCGGCGTTCAGGGCGCGGCTGATGGCCGGGTGCGGCGGTCGGGTGCCGACGGTCGGCTGGGAGTCGTCACCTTGGCCTCCCGGTCGTGATGCGTCCTTGAGGGCCGGCGCGACGGCCCGGCGGCCCGGTGGTCGGTGGCCCCGGCGGCCCGGTGGTCGGTGGCCCCGGCCGCAGCTGCATAATCCTGCGGCCCACTGATCGATCCGGGCCGATCATGGCCGGCTCCGCATCCGCCGGGCGGGTCTGCATGACCAGCGCAAGCGCCGACATAAGTTCCAAAATTTTTTTCGAGAAATCTTCGGTACAGTCACTCAGCTCGGCTGTTTTGTCGGTGCCGGCCGATAGCGTGGTTCGTAGACCCACACCACCAGACCGCCTGCGGCGAGGAGGTGAACCCGATGCCCGCCCCGATGCCTGATCCCGGCTCCGGCTCCGATGGCGAGCTGCCGCCCGGCGGTGCTGCCGGCCCGGAGGCAGGGCCGGAGCCGGGGAGCCTGTCCGCGGCGGGGCTGCCGGAGGGCCTGGATTACCAGGCGCTGCTGGAGGCGCTGGCGGCGTCGGGGGCGCTGGACACCGACCCCGACAACCAGGAGGCGGAGATCGCCGAGCGGGAGGCGGCCGAGGCGGAGGGGCGGATGCTGGCGTGTGACCCGGCGGTCATCGCGGCGGGGGTGGTGGAGTTCATGGATCCGGGCCCGGCGCAGGCGGGGTGGCTGGGCGTGGCCGCCGCGGCCGCGGGCCGGCTGGATGAGGGCGCCCTGGCCGGGGTCGCGGTCGCGGCCCGGCGGCTGGGGTCGTGGGCGCAGGCGTGCGAGCTGGGCTCGGTCGCCCAGATCACCGCGCGGGCCGCCGCCGCCGACCGGAGGATCGGGGTGGAGTCCGACGGGCGGCCGGTGCGGTTGTGCCGGGATGCGATCGGGCAGGTGCAGCTGGCGTTGATGCTGACCGGGTACGGCGCGGCGGACTGGGCCAGCCTCGGTATCACCTTGGCGTGGCGGCTGCGGGCGACGGGGGCGGCGCTGGCGGCGGGGCGGATCGACCTGGGCCGGGCCGAGGTGATCGCCGCGGCGACGTCGGTGCTGGACCAGGACGCCGCGCGGGCGGTGGAGGCGAAGATCTTGCCCGGCGCGGGGACGGTCACGAAGGCGTATGTGCAGGAGCGGGCGCGGCGGGCGGTGATCGCGGCCGACCCGGAGGGTGCGGAGCGGCGCCGCGAGGCGGCGGAGCGGCAGGCCAAGGTCAGCTTGTACGGGGATGAGGATCAGACCGCGACGCTGGCCGGGTCGAGGTTGCCGGCGGTGCACGCGGCGGCGGCGATGGCGCGGATCACCGCGATCGCCCGGGCGATGCAGGCGGCGGCCGGGGTCCGGGGCGGCCTGGACCGCTACCGGGCCCAGGTGATGCTGGCCCTGCTGCTGGGCACGCTGCCGCCGATCCCGCCCGCCCAGGGCGCGCCGCCCGACCCCGGCGAGCCCCCGCCCGGTGACGACTGCGACCCCGGTCCCGGGCCCGCAGCCGACGGTGGTCCCGGCCCCGCGGACCAGGACGGCCCCGGCCAGGACGGCCCCGGCCAGGACGGCCCCGGCCAGCCCGGCCCCGGCCAGCCCGGCCCCGGCTCTGGTCCTGCTGACTCCGCCGGTCGCGGTCCTGCTAACCCAGGCGGTCGCGGTCCTGGCGGCAGCGGCCCCGGTCTCGTTGACCCCGGCGGTCGCGGTCCTGGCGGCAGCGGCCCCGGTCTTGTTGACCCCGGCGGTCGCGGTCCTGCTGATCCCGGCCCTTACGACGACCTGCCCGCGCCGCGGGATGAGGACGCCCCGCCCGACGACGGCTTCGATGGCGACGGCGCGGGCGACGGCGCGGGCGCGTTCTGGGATCCGGCGGAGGAGGACGACGACCCGTACGGGACCGGTCCCGCCCCGCACTGGCCGGAGCTGGGCGTCATCCCGCCCGCGCTGGCCCGCCGCCCGGCCCGGCCCGCCCGCCCCGGCGGTGACCGCCGGGAGCGCGGCGCGCGGCCGGGCGGGCACGGGCGGCCGGTGCCCGGGCTGCTGGACGTGCTGCTGCCCTGGACCACCCTCGCCGGGCTCGCCGAGCGGCCCGGGACGCTGGGCCGGATCGGCCCGGTCACCGCCGCCCAGGCCCGCCTGCTCGCCGCCGCGGCCCAGGGCGACCCCGCCGCCCAGTGGCGGGTCATCGTCACCAACCCCGCCGGGCAAGCCCTCGCCGTCACCCGCATCCCCCGCCGCACCCGCCGCCGCCCGGCCCGTGACCGCCCCGGCGGCACCCGCGACGGCCCCGGCGGCACCCGCGACCGCCCGGCCCGCGACGGCCCGGCGGCCCCGGCGGCGCACGCGACGGCCCGGCCGCGTGCCGCGACGGCCCGCCGCCGGGGGCCGGGCTGGTCGGCCGGGTCACCGTGACCATCACCAGCGACACCATCACCACCGGCCTCCACCGGCGGACCCGGGCGGACCGGGGACCCCGGGCAGGCCTGGGCTGGACCCGGGCAGAGTCGCGGACCCAGTCCGGGCCGCCCGGGCTGCCCGGCCCGTCCGGGCCGCTGGCGCCGGCCGCCGCGGCCGCGCTGAAAGCCGCGGCCCGGGCGCTGGCCCGGGCCCGGGACCAGGCCGCCGCCGACCAGGCCGCGGGCGGCTGCGCGCACGCCGGCCAGTCCCCGGCCTACCGGCCGCCGCCGCGGCTGCGCGAGCACGTCATCGCCCGCGACGTCACCTGCCGCAACCCCGCCTGCCGCCAGCCCGCCTGGCGCGCCGACCTGGACCACACCATCCCCTGGGACCAGAACGGCCGGACCTGCTCGTGCAACATCGGCGGCGCCTGCCGCGCCGACCACCAGCTCAAACAACACCCCCGCTGGAAACTCCAGCAAACCGCGCCCGGCCAGTTCACCTGGACCGCCCCCGGCGGACGCAACTACACCACCCGCCCCGACGTCCACCCGGTGTAGCCCTCGACCGCACATGAACGCCGTGGCGTCACCGGACGAAAGGGTGGCGCCGTCGGAGGTGGTGCGCGGAGGCCCGCGCGACAGGGGCGGGCGGCAGGTGGCGGCCAACAAGCCAGAGCAAGCGCTGGATTGAGCCGAGCGCCGGTCACCCCATCATCTTGCAGCCGGTCACCGCCACGGCCACACCCGTGAACATCACCAGCCAGCGGAGCCACGTCGCTGCTGCGGCGAACCTGAATCGGGCGGTGAGCTTCGCGATCAGGGCGAGGGCAGAAGGGAGAGTGATCATGCCTTGACGATCGCAGTCGCGGGTCAGCTTGTCGTCGCCCGCGTACCGTATCTTCGCGCTACCACGATCGTGGCAGGCTTCCCTGATCCATCGACTCCGCCGGGGGCTTCGGTGCTCAGCCGTGATCTACCGCATCCGGCGTCAGGATCCGGTAGGACACGTCCGATGGCCGCTGGCCCTGACCGTTGACCGGCGTCAGGTCCTGTGGGCACGCCGACATGACCACGATCAGATCGGTCTCGGCGCGCAACTGCACCAGGTCGCCCGGCCGGCTGCGCGGTGCCTCGAAGCGCAGGGTTCCGTCGGAGGTCCATGGGACGTTCATGAAGAGGTTGAACGGCGCGGGCAACGGCGGCGGAGGAATTTCCAGTTCCCGCAGTGCGGCGGCGAAGTTGTCGTGGCAGTTGTCGTGATAGCCGGGATAGCCGAGCATCCGGTAGCGCGTGGCGTCACAGCTGGCCATCAAGGTGTCGTGGATTCCCGGGCTGGTGTCGGCGGTGAGCGTCATCAGGGGGCGGCGCTCGTTGCTGTACAGGGCGTCGCCCATGCGGGGGACCAGGCGCCCCAGGGCCACGCGGGTGTGCTCCATGGACATGTGCTCGGCGAAATTCGGCGGGCACAGCGCCCAGAGGTCCACGACCTGCGTTCCGACCGGGTTGATGATCTCGATCGTGGATCCTTCAGGCACGCGTGCGGCCCGGCCCTGGCGTGCGGGGATCGTCACCGTCTGATCGGCCATGGCCCCTCCCAAGTCAGCTACCGTCGCCATCCTTACGGGCCGAACCGCCCGGCAGCAAGCCAGCGGGCAGGCGCCGGCGCCTCCTGGTGGGCATGGCTCGCCGCCGGGCAGCAGGCCAGCGGGGTAAGTCAAGAATGTCAGCACCCCGCTGCATCATTGAGGCCATGACAGATCCCGCGCTCATCGCTGAGGCCATGACAGATCCCGCGCTCATCGCTGAGGCCATGACGGATCCCGGACCGGTCGTGGACGATCGGCATCCCGCCGCCGTCATCACGGAAATGGTGAACCATGTGCTCGAACTGGCCGCGACCTGGCCACGGTGGGACGGGAGGCCGTTCGAGGTCCCTGTCGAGGGGGAAGCGCCGCGGACCTACACCCCGCACAAGGCGGTGCGGCGGGTGGCCGATCACCTCGTCGATCACCTCGCCGAACTCGACGCCCGCGTGGCCGGCCAGCCGACCGAGCCGGACGCCTGGCACGGCTCGATGGTCACCACGCCGGCGGACCTGGCGGCCTTCACCGCGGACGACCTGGACGAGGCCAGGAGCCGGCTGCGGCGCCTGGCGCAGATATGGGACGTCCGCCTGCGCTCGCTCAGCGACGAGCGGCTGGACGCGCCCGAGGGCGACGCCTGGACATTGCGCCAGGTAGCGTTCCACGTGGCGGAGTCGTCGTTCTACGCAGACTCGGTGGGTGCCCTGCCGGGATAGCGAATCCGGCCTCATTTCCGAACGGGCCCCGCCCGCCGACTCCAGGTACGCCCCGACGAGGGGCCGCGGGCCGCGTACATCATCGTGAAGTCGACATGGCCTCCGGGTCGGGCCAGCCGGGTAGACGTGACGTGCCTGGTGACGTCGTCAGTGATCATCGGGGCTCCTTGTGCTGGGCGGTCATGGCACCGGGTCGTTGGCGGCCGGCTAGCGCGCCATTCCCGACGCGTGTCTCGGTCCTAGCCAGCGTGCCGTCGCTGCCGATGGGCAGACATCCGCCACCTGGCCGGCGTTGTCGCGGGAAGTTCGCCCGGGGTCATCGGCGCGCGGCCTGCGGGTGTCCAGCGCCCGCGCCGCGACCGAGCTCGGCTGGACGGTCAGGTCGCCCAGCTACCGCGAGGGACTGCGCCGCCTCGCCCGCCACTACACTCAGGCCGCGGCATGAACGCGATGCCGACGTCATGTGGCAGGGGAGCAGGGTGCCGAAGGTCCTGATCGTAAGCAACGACTTCCCGCCCCGGCGCGGCGGGATCCAGTCGTTCGTGCACGCGCTCGCCGCACGGATGCCGGGTGGCGCGGTGGTCGTCTACGCGCCGTCCTGGGAGGGCGCCGCCGCGTTCGACGCCCGGCAGCCGTTCCCGGTGATCAGGCACCCGACCTCGCTGATGCTGCCGGTGCCGTCGGTGGCACGCCGCGCAGCCCGGATCCTCGCCGAGCATGGCTGCGACACGGTGCTGTTCGGGGCCGCGGCACCGCTCGGGCTGCTCGCGCCGTCGCTGCGCCGGGCCGGGGCCCGGCGGATCGTCGCGATCACGCACGGGCACGAGGCGGGCTGGGCGGCGCTGCCCGGCGCACGGGCGGTGCTGCGCAGGATCGGCGACCAGGTGGACGTGGTCACCTACCTCGGCGAGTACTTCCGGATGCGGCTGGCCCGGGCGCTTTCCGCCGAGGCGGCCGCCCGGATGGTGCGGCTCGCGCCCGGCGTGGACACCAGCGCGTTCCGGACGGGGGCCGGCGGGGACAAGGTCCGGGAGCGGTTCGGCCTGGGCAGCCGTCCGGTGGTGGTCTGCGTGTCGCGGATGGTCCCGCGCAAGGGCCAGGACACGCTGATCCGGGCGTGGCCGCGGGTGCTGGCGGCCGTGGCGGGGGGGACCGGGGCCAGCGGCCAGCCGGCCGCGGGCGGGGACGGCGGCCAGGCCGCGGGCGGCGCGGCGGGGCCAGCGGCCGGGGCGGCGGGGCCAGCGGCCGGGGCGGCGGGGCCAGCGGCCGGGGCGGCGGGGCCAGCGGCCGGGGCGGCGGGGCCAGCGGCCGGGGCTGACCCGGACCGGGGGCCGGTGCTGCTGCTGGTCGGTGACGGGCCCTACCGCGCGGACCTCGGTCGCCTGGCCCAGCGGACCGGGGTCGGGAACTCCGTCGTGTTCACCGGGCCGGTTCCGGCCGCGGAGCTGCCCGCCTGCTACGACGCCGGGAACGTGTTCGCGATGCCGTGCCGGACCCGGCGCGGTGGCCTGGACGTCGAGGGGCTCGGCATCGTCTACCTGGAAGCCTCGGCGTCGGGCCTGCCGGTGGTGGGCGGCGACTCGGGCGGGGCGCCCGACGCGATCCTGGACGGCGAGACCGGCTACGTGGTGCCGGGCCGCGACGTCGCCGCGGTCGCGGACCGGATCGGTGAGCTGCTGGCCGACCCGGCGGGCGCGGCGGCCATGGGGGAGAAGGGCGCGGCCTGGGTCGACCGCGAGTGGCGCTGGGACCTGGTCGCCGCGCGGCTGGACCAGATCCTGGCCGGCTAAGGATGCGGGGAGGCGTATATGGCCTCGACCTCGGCGGCGAAGTCCTTGGCGACCAGGTTCCTGCGGACCTTGAGTGACGGCGTGAGGTAGCCGTTGTCCTCGGTGAAGTCCGAGGGGAGGATGCGGAAGCGCCGGATGGACTCGGCGCGGGAGACCGCCCGGTTGGCGTCATCCACGGCGAGCTGGATCTCCGCGATCAGTTCCGGGTCGTCGCTCACGTCCGCACCGGCCGGGCGGCCGTGCTGCTTCTTCCAGAACTCCAGGGCCTCGGGATCCAGGGTTATCAGGCTGGCGACGTACGGCCGCCCGTCGCCGACCACGATGCTCTGGCTGATCAGCGGGTGGGCGCGGAGCCGGTCCTCGAGGGTGGCGGGCGACACGTTCTTGCCGCCCGCGGTGACGATGATCTCCTTCTTCCGCCCGGTGACCCGCAGGAAGCCCTCATCGTCCAGGCGGCCGAGGTCCCCGCTCAGCAGCCAGCCTTCAGGGTCCATGGTCTCGGCCGACGCCGCCTCGTTGTGCCAGTAGCCGGGGGTGACGTTCGGGCCGCGAACCAGGATCTCCCCGTCATCGGCGATCTTGATGGCGACGCCGGGCACGGGCAGGCCGACGGTGCCGATCTTGTTGCGGCGCGGCCGGTTGACGGTGGCCGCGGCCGAGGTCTCGGTCAGCCCGTAGCCCTCGAGAACCGTTATGCCCGCTCCGCGGAAGAAGTGGCCGAGCCGCTCACCGAGCGGTGCTCCGCCGGAGACCGCGTGCGTCACCTTTCCGCCGACGGCCGCCCTGAGCTTGGCGTAGACCAGCCGGTCGAACAGTGCGCGGCGCAGCCGCAGGCCCGGTCCGGCCGAGTGGCCCGGGCCCTCGGCGCCGCCGGACCTGCTCCAGGCGATCGCGGTCTCCGCCGCGGCGGCGAAGATCCGGCTTTTCGCCCTGCTGTCCGAGGCCTGCTGCTGCGCGGTGTTAAAGACCTTCTCGAACACCCGGGGCACGGCGAGCAGGAATGTGGGCTGGAACTCGGACAGTCCCTGGGTCAGGGTGCCGGTGTCCGGCCAGTGCCCCAGGATGGCGCCGACCTCCAGGCAGCCCACCTGGATGATGCGGGCAAAGGAGTGCGCGAGCGGCATGAAGAGCAGCGTCGAGCTCCCGGCGGCCTCGAAGATCTCGGGGAGAGCCCCGCGGGCGGCGTTGCGGGCGTCGGAGAGCAGGTTGCCGTGGGTAATCTCGCAGCCCTTCGGGCGTCCCGTGGTGCCGGAGGTGTAGATGATCGTGGCCGGGTCGGCGGCCTTCCGGGCCGCCCGGCGCTGTTCGAGCGCGTCGTCGGTGATGCTCGCGGCGCCGGAGCCCGCGGCCAGGCCTTGGCCATCCGCGGCGTCGATCAGCCACACGTGCTCGAGCACGGGAACGCGGCCGCGGACCTCGCCGATCGTCTGGGCGTGCTGGCTGGTTTCGGCAAAGGCGGCGCGCGCGCCCGAGTCGCCGATGATCCACTCAACCTGCTCGGCGGATGACGTCTCGTAGATCGGGACCGTGATCCCGCCGGCGGCCCAGATGGCGTAGTCGATCAGCGTCCACTCGTACCGGGTCCTCGACAGCAGGGCGACCCGGTCACCTGGCTCGATCCCCGCCGCGACGAGCCCCTTGGCCAGGGAGACGACCTCGTCGCGGAACTGCCGCGCGGTCACGTCCTCCCACCGGCCGGGACCGGTTCTCCTGCGCATCACCACGGTGTGCGGATCCCGCGCGGCGCGAGTGAAGACGACGTCGGCCAGGCTGGCGCCCGGGGGAACGTCCACCAGGGCGGGGATGCTGTACTCGCGCACGGGGCCTCCTCTGGCTGGCCGCGGTCGGCACGGATCATCTTGGAACGTACCTCACCAGCCAGCTACTCATTCCGGCACGCGGCCCGGCGCGGGCAAGCTCCGCGTGCAGTATCAGCCTAGGGTGTGTGCATGCGGGTGCATGTGGTCAGCGATGTGCATGGCCGTGCCGACGCGCTCCGGGCTGCGGCCAAAGGTGCAGACGCCCTGATCTGTCTCGGTGACCTGCTGCTGTTCATCGACTACGCCGATCACGGGCAGGGGATCTTTCCCGACTTGTTCGGCACGGAGGCGGCCAGGCAGTTCATCGCCTTGCGGACCGCGCAGCGGTTCGACGAGGCCAGGCAGATGTCGGCGCGACTGTGGGCCGGGCTCGACGGCGACCCGCGGGCACACGTGGAGGCGGCGGCGTCGCGGCAGTACGCGGAGTTGTTCGCCGCGCTGCCCTCGCCGTCGTACCTGACCTACGGCAACGTCGACCTGCCCCGGATGTGGGCCCCGCACCTGCGGCCCGGCCATCAGGTGCTCGACGGCGAGCGGGCGGAGATCGGCGGCCGGTCATTCGGCTTCGTCGGCGGCGGGCTCCGCACGGTGTACCGCACGCCCAACGAGCTGGCCGACGACATCTTCGCGGCCAAGGTGGCCGCCGTCGGCGAGGTGGACGTGCTGTGCGCGCATATCCCGCCGGACGTGCCCGAATTGCTGTTCGACACGGTGGCCCGCAGGATGGAGCGCGGCAGCCAGGCCCTGCTCGAGGCGGTGCGGGCGACGCAGCCGCGGTACATGCTGTTCGGGCACGTGCATCAGCCACTGGCCAGCCGGGTCCGGATCGGCCGGACCGAATGCATCAACGTCGGGCATTTCCGCGCTACCGGGACGCCCTATGCGCTCGAGTGGTAAAACCCCCATGGCCATGATCCCTGGCCTGGTTCACGCGGCGCTGGAGGTACGCTCCGATCATGGCGGATAAGACCACCTCGAGCATCCTGGTCGAGGTGCCGCGAGAGGATGTCATGACGGTGATCGCAGATTTCGCGGCGTACCCTGAGTGGGCGACCGCGGTGCGTTCCGCGGAGGTTTTGTCGCGGGACGCCGGCGGTCGCGCCAGCGCGGTCCGGTTCCGGCTCGACGCCGGGATGATCAAGGACAGCTACGTGCTCGGTTACGACTGGGACGGCGACCGGCGGGTCCGCTGGAACCTCGCCGAGGCCGGGACGATGGTTTCCGAGATGACCGGAGCGTACACGCTGGCCGACCGGGGTGACAGCAGCACCGAGGTGACCTACGAGCTGGCCGTGGGCATCCGGGTACCGATGCTCGGGATGGTCAAGCGCCGGGCCGAGAAAATGATCATCGACACCGCGCTCAAGGGGCTCAAGTCACGCGCCGAGGCTCTGGGGAGCACCCGATGACCGCGCCGCCGGCCAGCCCGGGCCAAGATCACGACGGCACCGCGGACGGCGGGAGCCGCGCCCGTTCCGGCGCGCCGTCCCGCCCCGGCGGCCAGCCCCGGCCGGGTGGCCAGCCCCGCCCTCCGGGCAGCGACCTCGCGGCCGGGATCCAGCGGTGGCTCATCCGTTCAGGAACTCGCAGCATGCGCCGAGAGCTAACCGGGCAGTTCCGTCGGACCTTCGGCTCGGATCGGGTCGAACCGGGTGACGTCTGGGACGTCGCGACGACGGAACCACCGCCTTATGAGACGGGCGAGGCGCCCGAGTGCGCCTGGTGCCCGGTGTGCCGCGCGGCTCGCCGGATCAGGGAGAACGGCCCCGGCCTGGGCGGCCAGATCGTCGGCGCCGGCGACGCCGTGGCCTCGGCCGTGCAGGAGGCGCTGTCCGCCTTCGACACGATCCTCTCGATGCGCCCGCGGCCGGACCCCCCGGGCGGCAGGCCGCCGGCGGGCACGGCTCCCGGAGGGCCGGATCGTGAGCCTGACGATCGGGGTTGACGTCGGGGGCACGAAGGTCGCCGTCGGTGCCGTCGACGAGCGCGGGCACATCATCGAGAAGCTGAAGCACTCCACGCCCTCGACCAGCCCCGAGCAGACCGCGCAGGTGGTCGGGGATGCCGTCACCGAGATGCTGGGCCGCCATCAGGCGACCGCCGTCGGGATCGGCGCCGCCGGGTTCGTCGACGCGATCCGCTCCAGCGTGCTGTTCGCGCCCAATCTGGCCTGGCGCGACGAGCCGCTCAAGAAGGAGATCGAGGACCGTGTGGGTCTTCCGGTGGTGGTGGAGAACGACGCGAACGCAGCGGTCTGGGCGGAGACCGTCCTCGGCGCCGCCCGCGGGCAGGACCACGTCATGCTCATCGCCATCGGTACCGGCATCGGCGCCGGGATCGTGATCAACGGCCAGCTGTACCGGGGCCAGTGGGGGATCGCCGGGGAGCCCGGGCACTACCGGGTCGTTCCGGAAGGACGGCTCTGCGGGTGCGGCAACCGCGGCTGCTGGGAGCAGTACGCGAGCGGGAACGCCCTGGTGGCGGAGGCGCGCGAGCTGGCCAGGCGCTCGCCCGGCGCGGCGGCCCGCCTGCTCGAACTGGGCGGGGGCGCGGTGGCGGGGATCAGCGGGCCGGGAGTCACCCAGGCCGCGCGTGAGGGAGACGCCGCCGCCCTGCGCTGTTTCGAGATCGTGGGCGGCTGGCTGGGTCAGGGCATGGCGGCGCTGGCGGCCATACTCGACCCCGGCTGCTTCGTGATCGGCGGCGGGGTATCGGACGCCGGTGACCTGCTGATCGGCCCGGCGCGGGCCGCGTTCGCGGAAGGACTCACCGGCGGGGCCCACCGGACGCACGCCGAGATCAAGCTGGCGCAGCTCGGCGCCGACGCCGGCGTGATCGGGGCCGCCGACCTCGCGCGCCGCGCCTAAGTTTTACAGAACGGCTCCGTTGTCGGGTCCCTCGCCGCCCGATGGCCCGTCGCCGAGGCGCATGACCACGACCGCGAACCCGCCGACGAAGGCCATGACGGCCAGGAGCGCCGCCCAGCCCGGCACGGTCCAGCCGATGAGCGAGGTCACCAGCAGGTAGGCGGGCCCGCCGAAGAGCGCGGTCCAGGCGCCCTTGGCGATCGGGTCCAGGTGCGGCAGCGGCGGCGGGGGTGGCGGGACGTAGTGCTCCTCGTCGTCCCCCCGGCCGCGGGCGGGTCCGCGGCCGGGCCGGGCGCGGCCGGGTCGGGCGCGGGACCCCAGGGCGGCGTGGCCGGCCGGATGACGCGGGCCCGGTCGGGTCCGGCCCGGCCCCGGCCCCGGGCCCGGCGTCGGCGTCGGCCCGGGCCCGGCGTCGGCGGGACGCGCGGTCAGGTCCTCTCGTTCCGGCCATGGCACCGCGGCGGCCTCGCCGCCCGCCGGCCGGTCGTACCGCGCGATCAGGTCGCGCCAGGCCGCCTCGTCCCCGGTCACGCCCCCGCCGCCAGCGTCCCCGCCGCTAGCGTTCTCACCACTCACGTCATTACCCTCGCGCTTCCCTGCCCGGCGTGCTGCCGCCGTCGTCTCCCGGCGCGCTGCCTTCCTCGCCCGGCGGGCTCACCCGCGCACTGCCGTGCGCCCCGATGAACGCCAGGCTGCCCGCGAAGATGGCCGGCGCGTCGTTGTCGAGAGTTGCAACGTGGTAGCTGTCCGGGCATTCCCGGATTTCCAGCTGCCGCGGCGGCAACGCATCGCGCAGCACGCGGAGGCTGGCCAGCCCGACCACGTGGTCCACCGCGGAGTGGTACACGAGGACCGGCTGGGTCACGTCGCCCAGCTGGGCCCGGGTAGCGCGCCACAGGCCCGGCAGAGTCGCCGCCGCCCTGACCGGGACCCGCTCGTAGCCGACTTCGCTGATCTGGTCCTTCTTGATGTCGCTGGTGATTCCCTTCAGCGAGGGCAGCACAAACTTCAGCACGGGTGCGAGCAGGAACAGGCGGGTGTCGGCGGTCAGCGACGGGTTGACGATCACCACTCCGCTGATCGCGGGTCCGCGCAGTTCGGCGAGCCGCAGGGCGAGGCAGCCCCCCATCGACAGCCCCATGACGAATATCTCGTCCGCGTGCGCCCGGAGCTCGTCGAAAGCGTGGTCGACCTCCGCATACCAGTCCTCCCACCGCGTGTGCGCCATGTCCTGCCATGTGGTGCCGTGCCCGGGCAGCCTCGGCAGCCAGACGCTCAGGCCCGCCCCGGCCAGGTACTCCGCCCACGGCCGCAGCGACTGGGGACTGCCGGTGAATCCGTGGCAGAGCAGGGCACCGGTGGCCCCGCCGACGTGCGTGAACGGTTCTGCGCCTGGCATCACGGGCATAGCCGGATCCTCTCCACGTGCCGCGCGGTCGGGCATTTCACTCCCGCCCATCCGCATCGTCGCAGACCGCGGCGGCCAGGGCATCCCCAAGACCGCGTTCACGTGGGAACATGTGTAGGTGTTCTACTGGGTGGTCAAGGCGATACTCTGGCCGTTCCTCAGGATCGTGTTCCGGCCCTGGGCGGAGGGCGCCGAGAACGTGCCGCGCGAGGGACCGGCGATCATCGCGAGCAATCACCTGTCGTTCTCTGATCACTTCTTCGCCCCGCTGCCGCTGCCGCGCAAGGTCGTCTTCCTCGCGAAGTCGGAGTACTTCACCGGCCATGGCCTCAAGGGCCTAGTCAGCAAGGCGTTCTTCCGGGGCGTCGGCCAGATTCCGGTGGACCGGTCCGGCGGCGAGGCGAGCGAGCGCGCCCTGCGCACCGGGCTGCGCGTACTGGCCAAGGGCCACCTGCTCGGGATCTACCCGGAGGGCACCCGCACCCCGGACGGGCGGCTGTACCGGGGGAAGACCGGCGTGGCCCGGCTGGCCCTGGAGGCGCGGGTGCCGGTGATTCCCTGCGCGATGATCGGCGGCTTCGAGTTCCAGCCGCCCGGCCGGATCAGGCCGAGGCTCAGGGTCCGGCCGGGCGTCAGGTTCGGCGAACCGCTCGACTTCTCGCGTTACTACGGGCTCGAGAACGACCACATCGTGCTCCGGGCGATGACCGACGAGATCATGTACGCGCTCATGAAGCTCTCCGGCCAGGAGTACGTCGACGAGTACGCCCAGCGCGCCAAGGCCGCGCTGGAGCTCGCGCGGGCGCCCGGCAGGCCGGGAGATGGCGGGTCGGACGGTCACGCTGCGGCCGCCCCCGCCGACGCGGTAGCGGTCAGCGCGAGCACGGACGAGCCTCCCGACGAATAGCCTGAACGGTAAGTACAGGGCCACAGTGACCGCGCAGGTCAACCTGGCAGTGCCGGTAGTCGTCCCATGACTGCTGGGTTCTTCTCACGACGCTGCGAGGGGGCCGATGTGAAGATCAGGAAGCTGGGCGTCGCCGTGCTGCCGGTGCTCGCGCTGGCCGTGTGGCCGGCCACGGGCGCCGTGGCCGGCCCGGCCGGGCCGGCCCGGCCGGGGCAGGCTCCGGGCTTCCGGCACGCCTGCCCGGCGGTGCCGCCGCCCGGCCAGGCGACGTGCCTGGCGTTAGTCCGGACCGGCCTGGCGTCGTACGCGGGCATCATGCGCAACGCCGCCCCGGCCGGGTACGGTCCGGCCAGCCTGCGCAGTGCCTACAACCTGACCCAGGCCTCGGCCGCGGCGGGCCGGGGCGAGACGGTGGCGGTCGTGGACGCCTTCAACGACCCGGACGCGGCGTCGAACCTGGCGGTGTACCGCGCGCAGTACCACCTCCCCGCCTGCACCATCGCGAGCGGCTGCCTGCGCCAGGTCAACCAGCAGGGCGCGGCCAGCCCGCTGCCGCGCGGGGCCGCCGGGAGCGGCTGGGGCGAGGAGGTGTCGCTGGACCTGGACATGGTGTCGGCGATCTGCCCGAGCTGCCACATCATCCTGGTGGAGGCGGACAACGCGGGCACGGGCAGTCTCGGTGCCGCGGTGAACACGGCGGTCTCGCTCGGCGCGCGGTTCGTGTCCAACAGCTACAGCAGCGCCGAGACGCCCGGTGAGACCCGCGACGACGCCGCCTACTACGACCACCCGGGCGTGGCCATGACCGCGGCGGCCGGCGACAGCGGCTACGGCGTCTCTTACCCAGCCGCCTCCCCGTACGTGACGGCGGTCGGCGGCACCTCGCTGGTCCGCGCGAGCCGCACCGCCCGCGGCTGGAGCGAGACCGTGTGGAACCAGAGCGGATCCACCGGCTCGGGATGCTCGGCCTACGAGGCCAAGCCGCGCTGGCAGACCGACCCGGGCTGCTCGCACCGCACCGACGACGACGTGGCCGCCGACGCGAACCCCGTGACCGGCGTCGCCGTCTACGACACCTACGGCTCCAACCAGGGGTGGGAGGTCTTCGGCGGGACGTCGGTCGGCTCCCCGATGATCGCCGCGACCTACGCCCTGGCCGGGCCGCCGGGAGCCGGGACCAATCCGGTCGAGTTCCCCTACCAGCACACCAGCCGCCTCTACGACGTGACGTCGGGCCGCGACGGCTCGTGCGGCGGTTCCTACCTGTGCACGGCCAAGGTCGGCTACGACGGCCCGACCGGGTGGGGAACGCCCGACGGCACGGGTGCCTTCGCGGCGGTCGACAACGCCGTCACCGTGGCCAGCCCGGGCACCCGGTACGGCAGGACCGGCGTGAAGATCACCCCGCTGCAGGTCGCGGCCAGGGACACCGACGCCGCGCAGGCGCTGAGGTTCACCGCCAGCGGGCTGCCCCCGGGCTTGTCGATCAGCCCCGGCGGCGCCATCTCCGGCACGCCGAGAGCCTGGGGCTATTACTCGGTCCGGGTGCACGCCACGGACGGCACCGGGGTGGCCGCGTCGGTGTCGTTCACGTGGGCCGTGAGATCGGTCGGCGCCGTCACCTCACGCCGGCCCGGCCAGTGCCTGGACGACTGGCGCGGCGGCACGGCAGACCGCAACAAGATCGATATCTACCGGTGCAACCACAGCCGGGCCCAGGTCTGGTCGGTCAGCCCCCAGGCCGGCGGCACCCTGCGGATCAGGCTGGTCAAGGCAGGTTCTCCGGCCAGGTGCGTGACCGTGCCCGGCGGCCGCCCGGGCGCCGGCCGGAAGGCCGTGCTGGCGCGCTGCGGCTCCTCCGGCGCGGTGTGGCGGGCCCGGGGCCACGGTCACCTGGTGGACCCGCGGTCGGGCCTGTGCCTGACCGGCCCGGGTGCCGGGCCGAGCGGAACCTGGCTGGACCTGAGCCGCTGCGCGGACACCGCCGCTGAGCACTGGAACCTGCCCTAGCGCGGCCACTCGCGGGGCCGGGACAGCAGCGGGCCGGGCCACTAGTGTTGCGGGCGAAGCGGCGAGACGCGGACCCACGCGAGAGGAAGATCCATGCGAGTCGGAGTCCTGACCGGCGGCGGTGACTGCCCGGGCCTGAACGCGGTCATCCGCGCCATCGTGCGCACCGGCGTGGAGGAGTGCGGGTATGAGTTCACCGGGTTCCGCGACGGGTGGCGCGGCCCGCTCGAGGGCGACACCATGCCGCTGGACGTGCAGGCGGTCCGCGGCATCCTGCCCCGCGGCGGCACGATCCTCGGCACGTCCCGGACCAACCCCCTCGGCGAGAGCGCGGCCTCCGGCGGCCGCTCCGGCCTGGGGCGGATCACGGGCAACCTGGCGGACCTCGGCGTCGACGCGCTGATAGCGATCGGCGGCGAGGACACCCTGGGCGTGGCCGCCAGGCTGCACGAGCAGGGCGTGAACGTGGTCGGCGTGCCGAAGACCATCGACAACGACCTGGGCGCGACCGACTACACGTTCGGCTTCGACACCGCGGTGAACATCGCGATGGAGGCCATCGACCGGCTGCACACCACGGCGGAGAGCCATCACCGCGCGCTGATCGTCGAGGTGATGGGCCGCCACGCCGGCTGGATCGCGCTGCACGCCGGGATGGCCGGAGGGGCGAACGTGATCCTGATCCCGGAGCAGCCGTTCGACATCGGGCAGGTCTGCGGGTGGGTGGAGCACCGGTTCCAGACCAGGTACGCGCCGATCGTGGTGGTGGCCGAGGGCGCGCAGCCCAAACAGGGGGGCGAGGCGCTCATCGACGAGCAACTGGACGCGTTCGGTCACGTCCGCTTCGGCGGGGTCGGGCAGATGCTGGCCGGCGAGATCGAGGAACGCACCGGCAAGGAAGCCCGCGTCGCCGTGCTCGGCCACATCCAGCGGGGCGGCACCCCGACCGCCTTCGACCGGGTGCTGGCCACCCGCTTCGGCGTGCACGCGATCCGCGCGGTGGCCGACGGCGCGTTCGGCTCGATGGTGGCGCTGCGCGGCACCGACATCGTCCGGGTCCCGATCGCGTCGGCCACCAGCGAGCTCAAGCTGGTGCCGCCGGAGCGCTACGCCGAGGCCGAGCTCTTCTTCGGCTGAGCTGGAGCTGGGTCCGTCGTCATGGCCCGTCATCGGCGGGCGGCCCGGAACGCGGCGGCCTTGACCCGGCTCTGGCATGAGGTAGAGCAGAAGCGGCGGGTCGCGTTGCGCGAGGTGTCGACGTAGACCCGGTCGCAGCGCGGCGCGGTGCAGACGCCGAGCCGGTCGCGCGCCTGGCTGCCGAGCACGATGGCCAGGCCGGTGGCGCAGCCGGCCGCGTAGCTCTGGGCCAGCGAGTCCCCGGCCCCGTGGAAGTGGACGTGCCAGGGCTCTCCGTCGTGCCGGTCCAGTTGCGGGCGGGCTCCGGTCTCCGCCAGCATGGCGTTGACCTGGCCCGCGGCGGCGTCGACGGCTCCGCGGGCGGACGCGTCGAACACCATGCGCAGCGACTCGGCCACCGCGCGCAGCTGCGCCGCCTCGCCGGGGGTCACCCGGACGGGTCCGCGGGCGTCGATCCTGATCGCGGCGGCGACCGCGGGCGGCGCGGCCTCGCCCTCGGGCGGCACGTACGGCCGGCCGTGCGCCTCGCCGGGGGTGAGCGTGTTGACGAGCCGGACCGCCACGGTCACGACCGCGTCCAGGTGACTGGTGAAATTCACTTGACCAGTTACGTCCTCGCCGCTTAGCTTCGTTACTGCCGAAACGATGATAGCCAGTTACAGGAGGGCCGCGTGCCGCCCGCTGCCGAGCCCGCCAGCCCAGCGGGAACCACGGGTACCGTGGGCACCACGGGCACCGGCCGCGCGGCCGCCGGGGCAGCGCCGCGGACTGGCCGTCTCCGGCGCGTGGCCCTGCGGGCCGAGGACCGGGAGATCCTGCGGCTGGCGGTGCCGGCGTTCGGCGCCCTGGTGGCCGAGCCGCTGTTCCTGCTCGCGGACTCCGCGATCGTCGGCCGGATCGGCACCGTCCCCCTGGGCGGCCTCGGCGTGGCCAGCCAGGCGCTGACCACCCTGGTCAACATCTCCATCTTCCTGGCTTACGGGACCACGGCGGCCGTGGCCCGCCAGATCGGCGCCGGCCGCCGCCGCGAGGCGGTCAGGCAGGGCATCGACGGGCTCTGGCTGGCCGCCGCCATCGGCGTCGCCGTGCTGGCCGTCGGCTGGCCGCTCGCGCCGCAGATCGTCCGGGTCTTCGGCGCGTCGCCCGCGGTGAGCAGCGGCGCGGTGACGTACCTGCGGATCAGCCTGTTCGGCGCGCCGTCCATGCTGGTGATCCTGGCCGGGATCGGGGTGCTCCGGGGCCTGCAGGACACGCGCACGCCCCTGATCGTGGCCGTGGCCGCGAGCACCGCGAACGTCGTCCTGAACGCGACCCTGGTCCTGGGACTGCACCTGGGCCTGGCCGGGTCCGCTTCGGGCACGGTCATCGCGCAGTCCGCGGGCGCCGTCGCCTACGTCGCGATGATCGCGCGCGGGGCCCGCCGGGCCGGGGTCGGCCTCGCGTTCGACCGGGCCGGCCTGCGCGCGGCCGCGCTCGCGGCGGGCGGGCTCATCGTGCGCACGCTGTCCTTGCAGGTCGTCCTCGTGGTGACCACGGCGGTCGCCGCGCGGCAGGGGGACGCGGCGATCGCCGCGCACCAGGTCGCGTTCCGGATCTGGATCCTGATCGCGCTGGCGCTCGACGCGATCGCGATAGCCGGCCAGGCGATCACCGGCCGCTGCCTCGGAGCGGGCGACGTCGCCGGGGCCAGGGCGGCCACCGGCCGCATGATCGGCTGGGGCGCGGTGTACGGGACCGGCTTCTGCCTGATCCTGCTGGCCACGCGGCCGCTGCTGCCCGGCCTGTTCGCCGCCAGCCCCGCGGTACGGGGGCTGCTGCTGGCCGTGCTGGTCGTGGCGGCGCTGCAGCAGCCGGTGGCGGGCGTGGTCTTCGTGCTCGACGGGGTGCTGATCGGCGCGGGCGACCAGCGGTACCTGGCCGTCGCCGGGGTCGTGACGCTGGCTGTCTACCTGCCCGCGGTGCTGCTGGTGCGCGTCCTGCACGGCGGCCTGGTGGCGCTGTGGCTGGCCTACAGCCTGTGGCTGCTGGCCAGGTTCGTCACGCTGGTGCTGCGCGCCCGGGGGAACCGCTGGCTGGTAACCGGCGCCGTCCGCCGGTGAGGGCCCCCGCGCCCGGTGCTGTCCGCCGCTGAGGGCCCCGCGCCCGGTGTCGTCCGCCGGCTGAGGGGCCCCGCGCCGGGGTGCTGTCCGCCGCTGAGCGCCCCGTGCCCGGTGTCGTCCGCCGCTGAGGGGCCCCGCGCCCGGTGCTGTCCGCCGCTGAGCGCCGCGCGCCGGCCAACCCCGCCGTGAATGTGGCGATGGTGTACATGGGTGTGCACCGAACTCACATTCATACCCTGGTGGATGCTGGAGCGGTGGGTGATGAGCCGGACGAACGCCATGAAATGGGATAAAGTGGTCTGGTGTCGGCTACCGGCTGTGGCGGAAGACAGCCGGGAGACGCCGGCGCCGAGGGCCACGCCCATGACGACCCCGCCCGTGACCCTCGGCGGGCCGCCAACTCAGGTCCGGATCCGGAAGTAGCCGACCGCGGCCACGTACGACAGGCCGCCGACCGCACCGATGATGTCGTAGGGCGAGCCACTGTGGCCGTGCGCCACCTCGATCACGAAGCCGATCAGGACGGCGATGATCATGGCCAGGGCGGTGGCGGCCGTCGCCCGGAGGTCGATCGCGGTGATGCGCTCGTCGCGGTGGTCGAGTAGTCCGCGCACGGTCTCGCTGCGGAACCCGACCAGCGCGATGATGACGCTGAAGCCGGCCATCACGCCCAGGCCGATCGCCCCGTCCGCCGGCTTCCCGCCGATGGAGAAACCGACGAGGTAGATGAGCCCGATCACCACCCCGAGGATCGGGGTGGCCCAGTACTGGCGGCTGGTCTTAGCGGTTGTCTGCATGGAAGATCTCCTCAATGGCGGCCCCGAAGAACCGCGCGATGGCGAAGGCCAGGGGCAGGGACGGCGTGTAGCGGCCGGTCTCGATGGAGTTGATCGTCTGGCGCGAGACGCTCAACTCCCGGGCCAGTTCGCCTTGCGCCAGTCCCTGGGCGGTGCGGCGCTCGCGGACGTCGTTCCTCACCGCCGCGCCCGCCTGTCAAGTTCGCTTGTCACGTGCTCCATGATGCGGGCGACGTGCCGACGTGTCAAGCGTACTTGTCACAGCCGGTGCCGTAGCAGCCCAAGGCCGGCCGCCGCGATCCACCGGGCGGCGTCGGCGTCGAGCTGCCACGGCCCGGCGAGCAGGACGCGGCGCAGCTCGTCCCGGTCCTGAACCAGGCCGGGCTCCGGCGGCAGCTGCTTCCGCCACTCACCGCCCGGCCCCCAGTGATCGCTGGCCGGCTCGTCGAGGACCGCGATGAACCGGCCGACGAGCGCGGCCCACCGGGGATGGCCCCACCAGTGCGGGCAGGCCAGCCCGCCGTGGCCGGCCCACCGCGTGACCGCGTACCTGATGCCCCGGGCCTGGGCGTCGGCCGTGAAGCGGCCGAGGGCCCGGTCCACCTCCTGCTCGTACGCGCCGAGTTCGCCGCCCGCGAGTCCGGCCAGCGTGGTGCCGTTCGGCAGCCGCCGGGCCGGACTGGTCAGCAGGCCGAGCAGCCCGCGGGCCAGATCTTCGACGTCCGGCATGGCCAGGCCGTCAAGCTGGGCCGCGGGCCCGTCGACGGACAGGCCCTTCTCGGCCGCCCACGCTCCGATGTGCTCCCGGACCCGGTTGGTCAGGTGGCTGGTGAACAGCAGCATGTCGGCGTCGGACAGGCGGCCGCTGGCGTGCCACTCCTCGACGCGGCCGTTCCGCCAGCAGGCGTGCACCAGCCCGATCGCCAGCAGGTCCGCGATCGGGCGCAGCCGGTCAGGATCGATGCCGACCCGGTCGGCGAGCATCCGGCCGATCAGTTCCGCCTCCCGCGCCGGGTCGCCGGGGTCGCCCGGGTCGCCGGGGTCGGCCGGGTCGCCGGGGTCGGCGGGGTCGCCGGGGGTCGGCGGGGCCAGCGCCGTTACGCGGGGTCTGGCCGGGCTCGGGGCCCAGCGCGTAAAGGTGCCCGGGCCGGTGCTCGCTGAACGGCGCGAACCACTGCGTGACGCCGGCGGGCAGGGCGGCCCGGGAGGCGGCGGACGGATCGGAGCCGGCGCGGCCGGGTTGCGGCGCGAAACGGAACTCATGGTCGGCGTTGTCGAAGGCGTGACCCGCGAACGCGGCCAAGGCGGCCTCCCGCTCGGCCGCGCTGAGCAGGTGAGATTCTGCCAGGCTGGCGTCGGCCCAGTCGATGAGCAGCCGCAGGGCGAGTTCCTCGGCGGCACAGGCGGGCGGCTCCCAGGCCGGCTGGGCCAGCCGGCCGGTGACGCTCGCGGCGGCGACCAGGAACCTGCGGGCGAAGGACCGGTCGCGCAGTAACTCGGTGTCGTCGAACAGCGTGTCGATCATCGGGCCGATGCTGCCGATCAGGGCGCCGGCGGCCAGTTCGGCCGCCTCGCGGCTCACGCCCGAGCCCGGGTCGTCCTCGACGTAGCCGAACGCCTCCGGGCCGAACGCCCGCAGCCGCGCCGCGCCCGCGGCCATCCGGGCCCGGGCCTGCATGATCTCGCCCCAGTCCCGCGACGGCGCGGGCTGGGGGAGGGCGGGGCTGTCGGCTGCGGGCTGGGGGAGGGCGGGGCTGTCGGCTGCGGGCTGGGGGAGGGCGGGGCTGTCGGCTGCGGGCTGGGGGAGCGCGGGGCTGTCGGCTGCGGGCTGGGGGAGGGCGGGGCTGTCGGCTGCGGGCTGGGGGAGGGCGGGGCTGTCGGCTGCGGGCACGGGGACCGCCGCGCGGTCGCGGGACTGGTCCACTTCGCAGGCCGCGACCCGCCATCCGGACAGCGGCTCGCAGCTGCGCAGGACCTGTTCGGCGATCTGGCGGGCGGCGCGCCCGGCCAGCCCGGGTGCGGGCGCGTCGAGTGACAGCGCGAGCAGCGCACCCTCGGCGCGGGCGGTGACCCGGAAGCCGGCCAGGCCGAAGCTCAAGCGGCCCGGGCGCTCGGCCGCCGCCACGGCCGACAGCGCACCGCTGATCAGCGATACGGCGCCCGCCCGCTGTAACGCATCAAGCCCCGGAGCCCCGTCCGCCGACCGCACATCAATCCGCACGGGATAGTTCATGCCACCGATCCTGGCAGACTGGGAGGATGTCCGCGCTGCCCCTAACCTCCCGCGAAGCGCGCCCCGACGCTCCGGCGCCGCTCGATGAGCCGTGCGTGCTGCTGAAGCTGGGCGAGATCGTGCTCAAGGGCAAGAACCGCCAGCAGTTCGAGCGGCTGCTGCACGACAACATCAGGCGCGCGGTGCGCGACATCGGCGTGCAGATCTGGCAGCGCGACGGCGTGATCGTGCTGCGCGTCCTCCCACCCCCCGCCGGGGATGACGGGGATGCCGGCGCCGCCGCGGCGGCGGCAGCCAGCGCCGAGGCCGCGGCCGACCTGGTAGCTGAGCGCATGCGCAACGTCATGGGCCTCACCCGGGTCTGCCGCGCGGTGCGGGTCGCCAAGGATCCAGAGGCGGCCGCCGCCGTCGCGGTGCGGCTGACCGCCGGGCGGCCGGGCACGTTCGCGGTGCGGGCCAGGCGCCGCGACAAGCGTTTCGAGATCAATTCGTCGCAGCTCGCCACGCTGATCGGCACCCGGATCCAGCAGGCGCACGGCTACCCGGTCAACCTGTCGCACCCCGACACCACGGTGTTCGTCGAGGTCGACCAGTCCGAGGTGTTCGTGTTCACCCAGGGGCTGCCGGGGCAGGGCGGGCTGCCGGTCAACATGAGCGGCCGCGCGCTGGTCCTGATGTCGGGTGGCATCGACTCGCCGGTGGCCGCCTACCGGATGATGCGCCGCGGCCTGCGCTGCAGCTTCCTGCATTTCTCCGGCATGCCGCTGACCGGGCCCGAGTCGGTGTACAAGGCGTACGGCCTGGTGCGCGAGCTGGACAAGTTCCAGGGCGGATCGAGGCTGTTCGTGGTCGCGTTCGGGCGGACGCAGCAGCGCCTGGCCTCCTCCGGCGCCGGCCGGCTGCAGATCATGGCGCAGCGGCGGCTGATGCTCAAGACCGGTGAGGCGATGGCCCGGCGGCTGCACGCGGCGGCGCTGGTCACCGGCGACTCGCTGGGTCAGGTGAGCAGCCAGACGCTGACCAACATCACCGCGCTCGACGACGCGGTCACGCTGCCGATCCTGCGCCCGCTGATCGGCCTCGACAAGACCGAGATCATGGCGGAGGCGCGCCGGATCGCCACGCTGCACATCTCCGAGCTGCCCGACCAGGACTGCTGCTCGCTGCTGACCCCGCGCCAGGTCGAGACCCGGGCGCGGATCGAGGACCTGCGCCGGATCGAGGCCCGGCTCGATGCCGACGACCTGGCCGAGGAACTGGCCGCCGCCGCGCAGGAGCACACCCCGGACCGTTCCTGACCCTGGGATAAGTCGATGTCGGCGTCGTGGTCCGCCGCGGCCCGGCGGACCCGGTCGTGGTCCGGGACGGTACCAGGCCTGCTCATGGCGCCGTGGTACAGCACGGAGTGCTCCCGGATGATAGCGCCCGCCGCCGGGGCCCCGTTCTGGCTGGTCCTGACGATCCAGCGCCCGGGCGCCGCCAGGTGCGCCCAGATGGTGGCGTCCCCGCCCGCCGTGGTCAGCAGCCCGCCGCTGCCCCACAGCGACGTGGTACCGGGTATCAGCGCCAGGTCGCCGACGCCGACGCCGGCTCCGGGACCCGCGGCGATCGGTGTTCGCGCCCACCGGCCGCCGCGCGACAGGTGCACGATCCAGGTCAGCGGATCCGTTCCGCCGGTCACGACCGGGATCCAGATTCCGCCCGCGCCGTCCGAGGCGAAGCGCTCCGGCTGCTGCACCGTCCAGGGCGCCACGAACCTCCTCCAGCGCGCGCCGTCCCAGTGGGCGAGCACCAGGTGCCCGGCCTCCCCGCTCGCCGGAGAGGTGCCCGATATCCAGACGCTGGTCCGGGACAGGGCCAGAACGTCATCGAGCTGGGTATCGGCCAGCGCCGCCTCGGCCGCGCGCACGAGCTCCCAGCCATGGCCGTCGTAGCGGGCGACCGATCCACCCCGCGGGCTGACCGTGATCGCCCAGATGTCGTGGCGGGCCACGGCGCTGGCCCGGTAGATCGAGCTGGCCATCCCGGCGGCCCTGATCCAGGCCCGGCCGTTGAAATGCCAGGTGCCGAGGCTGGCTTCGCCGCTGAAGGCCGAGGACCCGAAGACCCACACGTCGTCGGGGTTGATCGCGGCCACCGACGTGAGCTGCCCGGACTGCGGCCACGTCTTCGCGACCGACCACCTGGCGCCGTTCCAGCGCAGCGCGTAGCCGTCGCCCACCGCCCAGACGTTCCGGCCGGACGAGGCGTCCGCGGCGGCGATGAAGCCGCTCAGCCCGGCCGGCAGGGGCGATGATTGCCACCGGATACCGTTCCAGAACTCGGCCGTCGGCGAGCTGGCCCCGCCCGGATTGGTTCCGCCGAAGGTCCAGGCGTCGTTCTTGGCCAGCGCGACGACCGCCGAGTAGCCCGAAGCGTTCCCCCCGGCCCGTAATGGACGGTCGCGACGATCTGCCAGCCGGGCGTCCCGGCGCCGGCGGCATAGGCGGGCAGGCCCGAGGCCAGGATCGCCGCGGCGGCGGACAGGGAACCGACGACGGCGGCCGCGCGGCGGGCTCTGGTCATCGCGGGTCTCCGCTCGGCGGTAAGGCAACGGAAATATCGGTCGAATAGCGTCAGACTAGATCACGACAAAGCCACGGGAAAGCCGGTCCCAAGTTACTACCAGATCCGTTGACTTCCGCCGCTGGTCGGGAACTTTGCCGGCGGCCGGGGGAGGGTGAAATACGGCCGGGGCGGCGCCGACCGGTGACTCACGGCGAGACCCCCCGCGGTGAAGCGGCCCATCCGGTCCAGCGCTCGGTGGTTATGTCGATCACCGGCCCGGCAGGGGGGTCGACGCGGTACTGGTGGTACCGGCCCGCCAGCAGGGCGATCGGGCCGGCCATCTGCGGCGGGCTCTCCAGGATGGCCGCCCGGCCGTCGGCGCGCACCCACCACAGCGCGGCCCAGTCGTCGTCGTAACGGTCCGCCAGCACGGCGACCAGCGGTCGGGCGCGGATGTTGCGCAGCCGCCGCAGGTTGCGGGTCGTCTTGGGCTTGGCGTCCACGGCCAGGTAGATGTGATCACCGTCCACGGCGAACGTGACCGGGACGAGATGCGGCCGGCCGGTTTCGGTCACCGTGGCCAGCGTGGCCACCCGGGCGTCGGCGAGCCGCCGCCGCGCGTCCGGTTCGGTCAGGTCCAGGGCCGGCTCCGGCGGAGCGCGGGGATCCGGCCAGCCGCGCGAGAAAACCAGCACTCGTCGCCCACGGGCCGCACCCTAGCGTGCCCCGCCCGTCCGCCGCACCCCGACTGCCCGCCGCACCCCGGTCTGCCCGCCGCACTCTGGTCTACCTGGCGCACTCTGGTCTACCTGGCGCACTCTGGTCTACCTGGCGCACTCTGGTCTACCTGGCGCACTCTGGTCTACCTGGCGCACTCTGGTCTACCTGGCGCACTCTGGTCTACCTGGCGCACTCTGGTCTACCTGGCGCACTCCGCGCACCGAGCCCACCCCCGTCCACCCCGGGCAGGTGGCGGGGGCCGGATCGCGGCCCGCGGGCGAGGTGGCAAGATAGCTCCACCTGCGGACGAGGGGCCGAGTGCGTCGCGGCCCCGGCGAGGCGGGTGCCGCGAGAGGGCGGGCGGGGCAGTAAGGCGGGCCGGGCAGTAGCGCGGCCGGGAGCAGGAAGGAGCAGGTCAGCCGGACATGAGGTATCCGGAGATCGGTGCGCAGCAGGCAAGCGCGTCCGAGACCGCGGTCGGCATCTCCTGGCGGGGACGGCGCCTGGGGGCCGCGCGGCGGGACGGCGCGAGGAAGCGGACCCCCGGGGACCAGCTTCCTGCCGCCTCCTCCGAGCGAAGGCTTCCGCCCGGCCAGTACGTCCCGCCGGGCTGGCCCGTCCTGCACTACGGCCCGGTTCCGACGTTCAAGCCCGGCACCTGGGATCTGCGCGTGGTGGGGACGACCGAGTCGGGCCGGGAGTACCGGTGGAACTGGGCCGAGCTCGGCACGCTGCCGCGGACCCGGGTCGTGGCTGACTTCCACTGCGTGACCAAGTTCACGGTTCCCGGGATCGCCTGGGAGGGCGTGGCCGCCGTCGAGTTGCTGCGCGTCGCTCCCCCGGCGGCCGCCGTGACGCACGTGATGGTCTGGGCCGACTTCGGCTACAGCGCCAACCTGCCGCTCGCCGACTTCATGGCCGACGACACCGTGTTCGCCACCCATCGCGACGGCGCCGAACTCACGCCGGAGCACGGCTATCCGCTGCGGCTCGTCGTTCCGTCCCGCTACGCGTGGAAGAGCGTGAAGTGGGTTCGCGCCGTGGAGTACCTGACCAGGGACCGCCGGGGATTCTGGGAGGAACGCGGCTACCACAACCGCGCCGACCCGTGGCGTGAGCAGCGTTACTCCTATCAGGAGCTACCCGGCGAGGGCCCGCCCCTCTGACTTTCGTCCCTGAACGCGCGCGGGGCCGCGATGTCCCTGGCCTGCGCGCCGATCGGCCGGCGCCGCGCCGGGGGGCCGTGCACCGGGGCTCTACGGGAACGCGAAGCCCAGGACCAGGGTGATCGTGGTGCCCTTGGGGGCGGTGCCCATCGGAGATTCGCCCATCACGGTGCGGCTGGCGAAGACGCCATGGGTGACGGAGACCGTGAATCCGGCCTGCTCCAGGATCTGCGTGGCGTGGCCCACGGGCAGGCCACGCACGTCGGGGATGCTGACCTGGGGCGGGCCGTTCGAGACGTGCACGGTCACGACCTCGCCCTTGGTGATCGGCGTGCCCGGCGCGGGGGACTGGCTGGTGATGGTCCCCTGGGGCTGGTTGCTGGTGGCGTCGGCCACCGGCTGAAGCTGGTATCCGCCCTGCGACGCCGCGGCCTGGGCGGCCCCGACCTGCTGGCCGACGAAGTTGGGCAGCGGCGGGCCCGCGCTGACCGTGATGCCGACCGGCCTGGGCTGCGGCCACGAGGTGCCGGCCACCGGGTTCGTGCTGATCACGATGCCGGCCGGGATCGTGGACGATCCGGCGGTCGTCACCGGGCCCGGGGTCAGGCCGGCCTTCTTGAGCACGGCTTCAGCGCCGGCCTGCGACAGGCCGGTCACCTGCGGGACGCTGATCATGACCGGGCCGGTGGACTCGGTGATGGTCACCACCGCGCCCCGCTTGGCGCTGGCGCCGATCACCGGGCTGGTCTGGATGACCTCGCCCTTCGGGATCGCGTTGCTGTGCTGGCTCGAGCCGATCTTCACGGCGAAGCCGAGATTCTGCAGTTCGGCGCGCGCGGTGCCGACCGCCATCGCGCGGACCGGGGGGACGGTCACGTACTGCCCGTCCGTGACCCACCAGGTGATCAGGCCGATGATCAGGACCGCGCCGAGCGCCAGCGCGGCGTAGACGAGCCTGCGGCTGAACAGCCAGCGCTGCAGCAGCGGTTCACCGGACCCGGGCCGGCGCGGCCCTCCCGAACGCCGTCCCCGGTAGCCGTCGGGCTCCTCGCCCTCGCCGTACGGGACCCCCCCGTAGGGCAGGCCGTCCTGCGTGAGGCCGCCGGCCGGGACGATCAGCGTATGGTTCGTCCCGCCCGGGCCGTCGGGACCGCGCGCTTCGTCGAAGAACGGGAATCCGGACGGGGCCGGGCCGGGCGTCCCCGGCCCGGCGGGGAATACCCCGACGGGCGCGGCGGAAAAGTCGGCCCCGGGCCCGGCGGAGAGGCCGTTCGCGGGCCCGGCGGAGAGGCCGTTCGCGGGTCCGGCGGAGAGGCCGTTCGCGGGTCCGGCGGAGAAATCGTTCGCCGGCCCGCGGGAGAAGTCGGCCCCGGGTCCGGCGGGGAAGCCGTTCGTCCGGCCGGCCGCGTACGCCGCGGGCTCGCCGGCGCCCTCCGCGCCGGCCAGCGGCGCGGCCTGCGCGGCGAGCGGGGCTGCCTCGAAACTGCCGATCGGCAGCCCGTGCCGGACGTCGCCGATCGCGCGCAGGAACTGGCCCGCGTCCGCGGGCCGCAGGTCAGGATCCCGGCTGGTGGCCAGGGCCACCAGCGCGTCCAGGGACGGCGGCAGCCCGGGTATCACGCTGGACGGCGCCGGGACCACGTCGCTGACGTGCTTGTGGGCCACCGCGAGCGGGCTGTCGCCGGTATGCGGCTGGGTCCCGGTGAGCATCTCGAACAGCATGACCCCGGCCGCGTACACGTCGGTGCGCGCGTCGGAGGTGCTCCGCGACACCTGCTCGGGCGCCAGGTACGCCGCCGTGCCGATGAGCATCCCGGTCCTGGTGTGGCTGACCCCTGACGCGGCCCGGGCCAGCCCGAAGTCGGCGACCTTGACCGTGTTACCTTCGCCGAGCAGGACGTTCTCCGGCTTGACGTCGCGGTGGATGATCCCGGCCTGGTGCGCGGCGGCGAGTCCGGTCAGGACGCCGTTGATGATGTCGAGCGCCTCGCGCGGACCGAGCCTGCCCCGCTCGCGCAGCAGTTCCCGCAGCGTGCGGCCGGGAACGTACTCCATGACCAGGTAGAGCAGATCCCCGTCGCAGCCCTGGTCGAAGACGGCGACGACGTTCGGGCTGGACAGCCGGGCCACGGACCGCGCCTCGCCGGTGAACCTCCGCACGAATTCCTGATCGCCGGCCAGCTCGGTGTGGGCGATCTTGAGTGCTACCGTGCGATCGAGCTTGGTGTCGATGCCCAGGTAGACCGTGGCCATGCCGCCCCGGGCGATCCAGGAACCCACCCGGTACCTGCCGTCGAGCAGCTGCCCGGCGCTGGGACGCGAAAGGGTGGTATCCATCGGGAGAAGTGTAAGCGCCGTCACGCCTGCTTGTGCGCCTTATGGGACCCTCAGCGGCCATCCGGCGGCGGGAGACGGCGCCCGTCGAGTAACCGAGGTGATGCGATGACGCCCGCCAGCCCCGCGAGCCCGACGGGCCGGGCCCGGCCGGAACGGATCGTGGTCGCGGGCGCCGGCCTGGCTGGCCTGCGCACCGTCGAGGAGCTCCGGGCCAGGGGGTATGCGGGCGCGGTGACCCTGGTCGGCGCCGAGGACCGGCCGCCGTACGACCGCCCGCCGCTGTCCAAGCGGGTGATGAAGGGCGAGCTGGCCGACACCACGCTCCGCGACGACCTGGACGCGCTCGGGGCCCGGCTGCGGCTGGGCGAGACCGCGACCGGCCTCGAGCCCGCCGGGCCGGGCGGCGGCGTGCTGCGCACCGACCGGGGCGAGCACGGTTTCGACCGGCTGGTGCTGGCCACCGGGGCCGCGCCGGTCACCCTCCCGGGTACCGGCCGGCAGCGGTTCCTGCGCACCCTCGACGACGCGCTGGCGCTGCGGGCGCTGCTGCGCCCGGGGCTGCGGCTGGCGATCGTGGGCGCGGGCTGGATCGGGGCCGAGCTGGCCACCGCCGCGGCCGCGCGCGGCGCCCGGGTGACCGTGGTCGAGGCGGCCGCGGCGCCGCTGACCGCGGCCGTGGGCGCCGAGGTGGGCGGGCTGACCGCCCCGTGGTACGAAGCGGCCGGGGTCGAGCTGCGGCTCGGCCAGCCGGTCGGGTCGGTCGAGCCCGGAGGCCTGGCCCTGGCGGGCGGCGGCTGGCTGGCCGCCGACGAGGTCGTCACGGCGGTCGGGGTGCGGCCCGAGGCCGGCTGGCTGGAGGGCTCCGGCGTGGCGCTGGACAACGGCGTCGTCGTGGACGAGCGGCTGCGCACGTCGGTGCCTGGCGTGTTCGCAGCCGGGGACTGCATGGCGTTCTGGTCCCGGCGCTACGGGCGCAGGCTGCGGTTCGAGCACTGGGACACCGCGCTGCGGGCACCGGCCGTGCTGGCGGGCAACCTGATGGGCGGGACCGACCCCTACGACCCCGTTCCGTATTTCTGGTCTGAGCAGTTTGGACGGATGATTCAGTATGTCGGCTTTCATGGGGGAGCCGACCGCATGATCGTGCGCGGCGACCCGGCGGCGGAGCGGTGGGCGGTGTGCTGGCTGGCCGGAGACCTGCTCGCGGCGCTGCTGACCGTGAACTCACCGCGCGACCAGGCGCAGGGACGGCGCGTGATCGAGTCGGGAGCGGCGGTCGACGCGGCCAGGCTCGGCGACCCCGGGGTGCCGGTGCGGGACGCCGTCAGCGGGTCACGGCCAGGTAGGTGATCAGCGCGGCCACCTGAGTCGCGGCCGCCGCGGCCAGCGCCACGGTGACTGAGTGCTGCGCGAGGGTGCCTGCCAGGGTTGCGCCCAGCGCTCCGGCGCTGATCTTCAGGCTGGCGGCGCCGGTGAATATCTGGGCCCGGAGCCTGAGCGGCGCCTCGCGCTGGCGCACGGCGAAGACGGCGGCGAGTTGCGGCCCGTCGGCCAGGCCGGTGACGGCGGCGAGGATGATGATCGGAGCCGGGGCGGCGGCGAAGGCGAGAGCGGTCAGGCCGCAGCAGGCTACGGCGGTGGCGATCAGGAAGACGGTGTCGGGGCTGAGCCGTGGCGGCCACCGGGCGATGACCGCGGTCGCCGCCAGCGATGCGGCGGCCAGGACCGGCAGCAGCAGGGCGCCTTCGGCGGCGCCGCCCAGGAACTGGCGGCCCAGCAGGGGACAGGCGACCACGAGCATGCCGATGCCGACGTAGGCGATGGTCGACGCCAGGGTGATTCGCAGCAGCGCCGGCCTGCCGATGATGGCGGCGGCGCTGGCGCGCAGATCGCTGACCAGCGAGGCTGGCGCGCGGAGCGGGGAACGGGACGGAAAGCGCGATGGCATCCGGGCCGCGGCCGGCGCGGCGAGCACCAGCAGGGCGACCGCGGCGGCCATGGCCCAGCGGGCCCCGGCGGCGGCGGCGATCCCCCCGGCCAGCGCGGGCCCGGCCAGGCCGGCGAGGTTGTAGGTCCCCGCGTCGAGCGCGTGAGCCCGGCCGAGTCTGCCGGGCGGCACGACATCGGCCAGCCGGGAGGTCCACCCGCCGGTCAGCGCCGGCGCCAGGATTCCGGCCGCTGCCGCGACCCCGATGAGCACGGCGACCGGGACGTGCCCGATGCTCACGGCGATGACGGCCAGCCCGGCGGCGTAGCCGGCCAGTGCCCTGGCCAGCAGCCGTCCGGGGCGCGCGGCGCGGTCCAGCAGCGCGCCGAGGAGCGGGCCGCCCGCTACCGCGGTGATGGTCAGGCCCGCATACAGCAGCGACGCGGTGCGCGCCGAGCCGGCCACGGCCAGGCCGAGCAACAGCAGCGCCGGGGCTGACATCTCATCCGCTGTCCGGGCGGTCGTGGCCCCCGCGAAGTAGGCCAGCGACCTGTAACGGGCTAGCATATCAAGCACGTTACATGAGGGAGGGCGTTCATGCTCCGGCCTGAGGGCTCGCCTGCGGCCGCGGCGCAGCGGACGGCGGCGCTCACCGCCGTGCTGCGTCCCGACGACCCGGGCGCGCTGGTGTCAGCCGCCGACGTCGCCCAGGTGCTCCGCGACCATGGGGAGCCTGAGCCGATCGAGCTGACCGATGCCGACATCGCGCAGATGCGCGCCGTGGCGGGCGAACTGCTCGCCGTCTTCGCGGCGCCCGACACCGCGGCCGCGGCCGGCCGGCTCAACCGGATGCTCGCCCGGGCCGCGGCACCGCCCCGGCTGACCGACCACGACAGCACCGCCTGGCACATCCACGTCGATGCCGGCGACGCAGCCTCATGGGCGCGATGGCTGGCCGCCTCGTCGGCGCTGGCGCTGGCGACGCTGCTCGCTGACCGGCAATCACGCCCCGGCGGCCTGTGCTCGGCGACTGGCTGCCAGAAGCCGTTCGTGGATCTCGGCCGGGGAGCCCCCCGCCGGTACTGCTCGCCCCGGTGTGCCAGCAGGACGCGCGTCGTGGCCTACCGCCGCTCGCGCGCGGCCGGGCCCGAACCAGGCAGCGCGGACGCCGGCCGCAGCGCAGGCTCGAGCAGCCGCAGCGCGCCGGCGTCCGCGTCGAGCTCGGCCGCGATGCCGATCGGGAAGGCCTGGAAGTAACCGCCGTGGCCCACGTTCGCCCGCGCGATCATCGGCACCCCCAGGCCGCCGAGGCGCTCGCGGAGTATCTCCTCGACCGGCGCTGGTTCGCCGCAGCCGACGAACGTTCCGGTCACGATCCCGGCGACGCCGTCGAGGTACCCGGAGCGGCGGAGCTGGGTGAGCATCCGGTCCAGCCGGTAGTCCGCCTCGTTCTGCTCCTCCACGAGCAGGATGCCGCCGCGCGCGGGCCAGGACGTGTCGGTGCCGAGCGACGACGTCAGCAGGCTCAGGTTCCCGCCGAGGGTGACGCCGCGGGCGTGCCCGCCGACCACGGGGGTAGCCGTCGGGTAGCGGAGGTCGGTGGCCCGCTCAGGGTGCATCAGCGCGCGCAGCATCGAGCCGAACGAGTAATGCCCGGCCGCCCCCGACGAGGCCACCATGGGGCTCAGCAGCGAGGCCCAGCCGAGCTTGCTGGCCGCGGCCTCGAGCACGGCCGTCACGTCGGAGTAGCCCGCCAGCACCTTCGGCGGCAGCCCGGCGAGGCCGTCCCAGTCCATGGCCTCCAGGGTGCGCTGCGCGCCGTAGCCGCCCGTGGCGAAGATGATCCCGGCGATGCCCGGGTCGGTCAGGGCGGCGCGCAGGTCCGCGGTGCGCAGCTGGTCGTCGCCCGCCAGGTACGGGCGCAGGGTGCCCCGATCCCGGGCCGACGGGTAGAGCACCGGGTCCAGGCCGGCGAATCGCAGCGTGTCGAGCCCGACGGGCAGCCGCTCCGGGTCGGGCGGGCTGCTGACCGACAGCACGGCGACCCGGTCGCCAGGGCGCAGGGCCGGGGGACGATCCAGAGAGTGCACGTTTTGCCGTATATCACAGGCGCCCGGCCCGCCGGCCGGGCGGCACGGCCGCCCCCGGCATGATCGGTGTTTGACCAGGGCCGGAAAGTGGGAAACTCTTCTGACGTGGCACAGATCGACCCCCCGGCCGACGCCATCGTCGGTGACTGGCTGACCGTTCCCGAGGTTGCTGAGCGGCTCGGGCTCGCCGTGAGCCGGGTCAAGCAACTGCTGCGCGACCGCAAGCTGGTCGCGGTCCAGCGCCCCAGCGGCGCGTTCTGCGTGCCCGCGGCCTTCCTGGACGGCGATCAGGTCGTCCGGGGCCTGCACGGCACGCTCACCCTGCTCTTCGACTGCGGCTTCGACGAGGCGGAAGCGCTGCGCTGGCTGTTCACGGCCGACGACTCGCTGCCCGGCACGCCGATCCAGGCGATCGCCGAGCACCGGGGCACCGAAGTGAACCGGCGGGCCCAGGCGCTCGCGTTCTGACCGCTGGTCAGTCGCTGCGCGCGGTCGCGGCCACCGCGAGTTCGGCCAGCGCGCGCTTGGCCTGGCTGGTGATGGGCGCGTCGTCGAGCGCGGCCAGCGCCTCGGCGACGCTGGCGTCGATCATCTGCTCGCAGGCGGCCAGGGCTCCCGTGCCGGTGAGGACCGAGCGGACTTCCGCCACGCCCTCGTCGCCGAGCAGCCGGTCGCCCAGGCGTCGGTCGAGCAGGTCACGCTGGGCCGGGCTGGACCGGTCCCGGGCCAGCGCGACCAGGACCGTGCGCTTTCCCTCGCGAAGGTCGTCGCCGGCGGCTTCCCGGTCAGTCCGGGATCGCCGAACACGCCCAGCACGTCGTCCCGGAGCTGGAACGCGACGCCGAGCGGCAGGCCGTAACGGGTGAAAGCGCCGGCCGTGGTGCCGTCCGGGCCGGCCGTGGTGCCGTCCGGGCCGGCCGTGGTGCCGTGCGGGCCGGCCAGCGCCGCCCCGAGGTGCAGCGGGCGCTCGACGGTGTACTTCGCCGACTTGTACCGGACGACCCGCAGCGCGCTGTCGACCGTGCCGTCCCCCGCGAACTGGCCGAGCAGGTCCAGGTACTGGCCGGAGGTGACCTCGGCGCGCATCGCGTCGAGCACCGGCTGGCCCCGTCGCAGCGCCGCGGGCGGCAGCCCGCTGGCGTGGAACATCTGATCGGTCCAGGCCTGGAGGAGATCGCCGATCAGGATCGCCGTTCCGGTCCCGAACGCGTCGGCTGACCCGCGCCAGCCGCCGGCCGCGTGCCGGGCCGCGAAGCGGCGGTGCACCGATGGCCGGCCGCGCCGGGTGTCGCTGGCGTCCATGACGTCGTCGTGCACCAGCGCGCCCGCGTGCAGCAGTTCGAGCGCCGCCGCGGCCGCGTAGATCTGCGGGCAGTCCTCGCCGCCTGCGCCGCGCCAGCCCCAGTAGCAGAACGCCGGGCGCAGCCGCTTGCCGCCGGACAGCAGTTCGGTGATCGCGTCGAGCCACGGGAGCAGGTCCGGGCCGATGTCGCCGAGCGCGTCGCGCTGCTGGCCGAGAAAGTCCGTCAGCGCGCGCCCGACCTGATCGCGGATGCGCCGAAGGTCGGCCTGGCTGGTCGCCATGCTGGCGAGATTAGCCCGGCCGCGACGTGCGCGGGTGGTGCCTGGCCCAGGGCCGGTGTGCCCACCACCACCCGGGAGCCGGCCGATCCACGCTAGCCTGGTGGGTATGCCGCCGCGCCACCTCGAAGCCGCGCCAGCGATCAGGGACCTGCTGGCCTCGGGCACCGAGTCGTTCTCGTTCGAGTTCATGCCGCCCAAGACCGAGGCGGACGAGCGGCAGCTTTGGCGGGCGGTCCGCCAGCTTGAGACGCTGCGGCCGACGTTCGTCTCGGTGACCTACGGGGCGGGCGGCTCGACCCGCGACCGGACGGTCCGGGTCACCGGCCGGATCGCCGAGGAGACGACGCTCACCCCGGTCGGGCACTTCACGGCCGTGAACCACTCCGTGGCCGAGTTGCGTCACGTGATCGGCTCGTACGCGGCGGTGGGCGTGCGGAACGTGCTCGCCCTGCGCGGCGACCCGCCGGGCGCGCCCGGCGACGACTGGCTGCCGCATCCCGAGGGCCTGCGGTACGCGGAGGAACTCGTCCGCCTGATCAAGTCGCACGGTGACTTCTGCGTCGGGGTCGCGGCGTTTCCCGAGGGGCACCCCAGGTCGGCCGATGCGGACTCCGATGTCGAGTACTTCGTGGCCAAGTGCCGGGCCGGGGCGGACTTCGCCATCACCCAGATGTTCTTCTTCCCCGAGGACTACCTGCGGCTGCGGGACCGGGTCGCGGTCCGTGGCTGCGAGGTGCCGATCATCGCCGGCATCATGCCGATTACCAGCGCGGCCATGATCGAGCGCATGGTGACGATGTCGGGCGCGCGGTTCCCCCGGTCGCTGGCGGAGCGGCTGCACGCCGAGGCCGACGACCGCGCGGCCGTGCGGAAGATCGGCGTCGAGTTCGCCGCGGCCATGTGTGACCGGCTGCTCGCCGAGGGCGTGCCGGGGCTGCACTTCTACACGCTCAACGGTTCGCGGGCCACCCAGGAGATCTACCAGTTGCTCGGGCTCGGCGACCGGGCCCGCCAGGATGAGGCGGCCACGGGTGGCCGCAGCGGGAGCGCGGCGCCCATCACCGCGTAAGGAACGGCGTTCCCGGGGAAGCTGTAGCCGGTCAGCAGGTCGGTGAAACCCAGGCCGCGGTAGAGCCGCCTGGCTGGCGAGTCCGCATCCTGCGTCGATAGCACCGCCGTGCGCTCGGACCGCCCCTGGGCGAGGCCGAGCACCAGGCTCCGGCCGATGCCACGGCGGTGATAGTCCGGGTGGACGTGCACCTCCGCGATCTCCAGCGAGTCAGCGAGCCACGCGGCGGCGACCGCCGCTCCGGTCCGGACGGTGAGCGCGGTGGCGACGACGTCGTGCCACCACTGGCCGTCCGCGCCTCTGAAGCTGTAGCCGAAGCCGATGATCTGGCCGAACGGGCCGGGCCTCACGTGCGGGCCGGGGGCGTCGACCGGGCCGGGGAGGTCGGCGGTCACGGCGAGCGCACGGAACCCCTGGTAGCCCGCGTGTTGCTCCATGATCGAGCGCCGGCCGGGTAGCTGACCTGGATCGGGCCGCATCGCAGCCGCGTATACCGCGGTCAGCGCGCCGAGTTCGGACACGAAGGCCGCGCGGCTGAGTTCCCGCGGCGGGATTGAGCATCGCACGGCGGCCAGCGTAATCGAGACTCCCGGGGCGCGGCTCGGCGGTCGGCCCCGTTTTGTCGGACCCCCCTTGTAACTTCGAACGCAGGTTGCAATTGGCTGGACAGTCGAACGAACCTATGTTCGAATACCTGAGAAGAGGCAGTCCGGCGAGATCCGCCCCGCGCGGGCCGCCGGGCCGTCACTGACCGGGTGGGGCGTGGGGAAGCGCTCCACCCGGCCAGGGGCGGGGCGCCAGCTAGGCGCCACTGATGGGAGGAGTTGCAGTGGGTACTGCCGCTATGACGACAGCCGCGCCGGCGGGCGGCGACGGGAGCGGCCCCCGGCCACGCCGGGTCGCGCCGTCCGCGCTGGCCCTCCTGGAGTCGGCGAGGTACGGGCTGGCGGCCGCCGAGGGCGAGGCCTCGGCGGGCGCGCGGTATGTATCGGCTCACCTGGCGGCGCTCCGGGCCGCCGCGGCGGTCGTGGCGGCCCGGGCCGAGCCGGGCACCTCGACGCGCCGCAGGAAGCCGCTGAGCGTCTGGGAGCTGCTGCCGAAGGTAGAGCCCGCGCTGTCCGAGTGGGCCGCGTTCTTTGCCGCAGGCGCGGCCAAGCGGGCGGCAGCCGAGGCCGGGCTGCCCCGTGCCGTGTCGCTCCGGGAGGCCGACGACCTGCTCCGCGACGCGGAGACGTTCCTGTCACTGGCCGAGAATGCGCTGGGGGTGCCCGCTCAGCCGCTGTTGCCGCTGCTGACCGCGGGATAGCTGACGGCGCACGCCCAGGCCCGGGACGCGGCGTGCGCCGGCCGGCTCAGAATGTCTCGATGGCGCCCCGGGCTTCGGAGTCCAGGATTCCCCAGCTGATCAGTTCCTCGGTGAGGTCGGTCGGCGACTTGTCGTAGATGACGGCGAGGGAGCGCAGGTCTTCTTGGCGGATCGACAGCACCCGGCCGTTGTAGTCGCCGCGCTGACTCTGGATGGTCGCGACGTAGCGCGCCAGCGGCCCCGCCTTGTCCTTGGGCAGCTGGGCCATGCGCTCGAGGTCGATCACAAGCTTGGGGGACGGGGCCAGCAGCGTCGGCAGCACGTCCCCGGGGAGCAGCTCGGATACGGGGACACCGTAGAACTCGGCCAGCTCGGCCAGCTTCTGTACGGTGACGGAGCGATCGCCGCGTTCATAGGAACCAACGACCACGGCCTTCCAGCGCCCGCGAGACTTCTCCTCAACTCCGTGCAGCGAGAGTCCCTGCTGGGTGCGGATAGCGCGCAGCCGCGCCCCGAGAGTCTTCGCATAGTCAGATGGCATGGTCCCTGGCCCCCTGGCCTTGTCGTAGCTGATAGTGATGGTTACGCACAGTGACGGTAGGCCGCGAGGGCGACAAGGTCAAGCCGAATGGCAAAAAGCGGATGAACTTACGCGCCGTGGCGCATCGCCGCGACGCGGGCCGGCCGTCCGTTCCAGATCGCGGGAAGCCCGGCGGGGCAAGGGTTTCCGGGATGCTGCGATCGCCCCGAATCACCGCTGGCGCGAACGAGATGCCGTTAGATTCGGACATCGTGTGATAAAAGTCACTCATAGTCACGCGGCGTACAGGCGAGTCGGCACGGTTCACGACCTCCTGACTGGTACCGTGGTCCGGATTGACGTCCTTTAAGGCCCGTCCGGTGAGGCGGGAAAGGAGGTCCGATGATGCATGCGGCCGACCAGGCCGGGCGCGATCCCCGTCCCGCCCGCCCCCCAGCCGCCGCCCGGCTCGATGATCCGCGACGGGATGCCGCGCGGCGCGGGGCGGAGCTGGCCAAGGCGGTGCTGGAGCCCGCCGAGATCAGGCGGGCGCTGACCAGGATCGCCCACGAAATCCTCGAGCGCACCGACGGTGCGGGTGATGTCGTCCTGCTGGGCATCCCGACCCGGGGGGTGCCGCTGGCGCAGCGGCTGGCCGAGCGCCTCGAGCACGTCGAGGGCCACCCCGTTCCGGCCGGATCGCTCGACATCACCATGTACCGGGATGACCTGAGGCTGCGGCCGGCCCGGGCGCTCGGCCACACGGAGGTCCCGGCGTCCGGCATCGACGGCAGGATCGTGGTCCTGGTGGACGACGTCCTCTACTCGGGCCGTACCGTCCGGGCCGCGCTGGACGCCCTGGGCGAGCTCGGCCGCCCGCGCGCGGTCCAGCTAGCGGTCCTCGTCGACCGCGGGCACCGCGAGCTGCCGATCCGGGCCGACTACGTGGGCAAGAACCTGCCGACTTCGCAGCGTGAGACGGTCCGGGTGCTACTCGCCGAGGTGGACGGCGAGGACGCGGTGCTGCTGAGCGCCAGCCCGTCCGGGCGGGAGGATTCATGAACCGACACCTGATCTCGGCGGGGGATCTGAGCCTCGACGATGCGCTCCTGATCCTCGATACCGCCGACGAGCTGGACCTCATCGCGGAGCGGCCGGTCAAGAAGCTGCCCACGCTGCGCGGCCGCACGGTCGTCAACCTCTTCTACGAGGACTCCACGCGGACCAGGATCTCCTTCGAGGCGGCCGCGAAGCGGCTGTCCGCCGACGTGATCAATTTCTCCGCCAAGGGATCCAGCGTCGCGAAGGGCGAGAGCCTGAAGGACACCGCGCTGACGCTGGAGGCCATGGGCGCCGACGCCGTGGTGATCCGGCACAGCGCGTCGGGCGCGCCGCACCGGCTCGCGGGCTGGGTGAAGGGCAGTGTCGTCAACGCCGGCGACGGAGCCCATGAGCACCCGACGCAGGCCCTGCTCGACGCGTTCACCATGCGCCGCAGGCTGGGCCGGCTGGACGGGCTCCGGGTGACGATCGTCGGCGACGTGCTGCACAGCCGGGTCGCGAGGTCCAACGTGCTGCTGCTCAGCACGCTCGGCGCCGAGGTCACGCTGGTCGCGCCGCCGACGCTGCTCCCGGTCGCGGTGGGCGGCTGGCCCTGCTCGGTCGGCTACGACCTGGACGCCGCGCTGCCCAAGGCCGACGTGGTGATGATGCTGCGGGTCCAGCAGGAACGGATGAACGCGGCCTACTTCCCGACCGTGCGCGAGTACAGCCGCCGGTACGGACTGGATGCCCGCCGGATGGCGCTGCTGCCCGAGCACGGCATCGTGATGCACCCCGGGCCGATGAACCGGGGAGTGGAGATCGCCGCCGAGGTGGCCGACTCCGCCCGGTCCACGATCGTCGAGCAGGTGGCCAACGGGGTCAGCGTCCGGATGGCCGTGTTGTACCTGCTCCTGGGGGGATCGGGGGAGCAGCGGTGACCGGGACGTGGCTGATCACCGGGGCCAGGCCGCTGGGCGGTGACCCAGCCGACGTCCTGGTCCGCGACGGCATGATCGCCGAGATCGGGCGCGACCTGGACGGCGCGGGCGCGCAGCGGCTGGAGGCGGACGGGCTCATCCTGCTGCCCGGGCTGGTCGACCTGCACACGCACCTGCGCGAGCCCGGCCGGGAAGACGCCGAGACCGTGCTCACCGGCACCGCGGCGGCCGCGCTCGGCGGCTTCACCGCGGTGCACGCGATGGCCAACACCGAGCCGGTGGCCGACACGGCGGGCGTGGTGGAGCAGATCTGGCGGCTCGGCCGCGAGGCGGGTCACTGCGACGTGCAGCCCGTGGGCGCGGTCACCGAGGGCCTGGGCGGCAGCCGGCTCGCCGAGCTCGGCGCCATGGCCGACTCGGCGGCCCGGGTCCGGGTCTTCTCCGACGACGGCCGGTGCGTACACGACGCGGTGCTGATGCGGCGGGCCCTGGAGTACGTCCGGGCGTTCGGGGGAGTGATCGCGCAGCACGCCCAGGAGCCCCGGCTCACCGACGGCGCGCAGGTGAACGAGGGTGAGATCTCCGGCAGGCTCGGCCTGACCGGCTGGCCTGCGGTGGCCGAGGAGGCGATCATCGCCCGCGACTGCCTGCTCGCGGCGCACGTGGGCTCCGCCCTGCACGTCTGCCACGTCTCCACGGCCGGGTCCGTGGAGATCCTCCGCTGGGCGAAGGCCAAGGGATGGCAGGTCACGGCCGAGGTGACCCCGCATCACCTGCTGCTCACCGAGGATCTGGCCGCGGGATACGACCCGGTGTTCAAGGTCAACCCGCCGCTGCGCACCGCCGAGGACGTCGCGGCGCTGCGGGCCGGGCTCGCCGACGGGACGATCGACTGCGTGGCCACCGACCACGCCCCGCACCCGCTGGAGGACAAGGAGACCGAGTGGGTGGCCGCGGCGTTCGGCATGACCGGCCTGGAGACCGCGCTGCGGGTGGTCCACGCGGCGGTGGTGGAGCCGGGGCTGCTCGACTGGGCGGGCGTCGCCGACCGGATGTCGACCCGGCCCGCCGCGATCGGCCGCCTGAACGGGCACGGCCGGCTGCTCGCGGGCGGCCCGGCCAACCTGGTGCTGTACGACCCGTCGCCCCGGGAGGCCGTCGACCCCGCCGCGCACGCCTCCCGGAGCCGCAACACGCCGTTTGCCGGGATGGTCCTGCCGGGACGGGTGACGGCCACGTTCCTGCGCGGAAGCCCGACCGTCATGGACGGGAAGCTGGCCCGGTGACGGGGGACGGGCCGATGACGGGGACGGGCCGATGACGGGGACGGGCCGATGACGGGGACGGGCCGATGACGGCGGGCGGGGCGATGCTGGTCCTCGAGGACGGAACGGTGTTCCGCGGGGTGGCCTACGGGGCGGACGGCGAGGCGTTCGGCGAGATGGTCTTCAACACCGGGATGACCGGGTACCAGGAGACGCTGACCGACCCGTCCTACTGCGGGCAGATCGTCGCGATGACCGCGCCGCACATCGGCAACACCGGCGTGAACGACGCCGACCCCGAGTCGCGGCGGATCTGGGTCAGCGGCTACGTGATCCGCGAGCCCGCGAGGATCTTCTCGAACTGGCGGGCCGAGCGCAGCCTCGGCGACGAACTGCGCGCCTACGGCATCACCGGCATCGCGATCACCGGCACCAGGGCGCTGACCAGGCACCTGCGCGAGCGCGGCGCGATGCGAGCCGCGATCAGCACGCGGGAGTCCGACCCCGCTCCGCTGCTGGAGCGGGTCCTGGCCAGCCCGCGGATGGCCGGCGCCGACCTGGCCCGCGAGGTGTCGACGGCCGGGCCCTACGTGGTGAGCCCGCCGGACGGCACGCCGGCGCGGTACCGCGTCGCCGCGGTGGACCTCGGTATCAAGACCGCGACGCCCCGGTCCATGGCCCGCCTGGGCTGCGAGGTCACGGTGCTGCCCGCGGCCAGTACCGCCGCGGAGATCCTCGCGTCCGGCCCGGACGGCGTGTTCTTTTCCAACGGGCCCGGCGACCCCGCGGCGGCCGGCTACGCGGTCGAGGCGATGCGCGGGGTGCTCGCCGCGGGGACTCCGGTGTTCGGGATCTGCCTGGGCAGCCAGGTCATGGGCCGGGCGATCGGCCTGGGCACCTACAAGCTGCGCTTCGGGCACCGCGGCGTCAACCAGCCGGTCGCCGACCTGCGCACCGGGCGGGTGCAGATCACCAGCCACAACCACGGCTTCGCGGTGGCGATGCCGGGCGAGAGCGGCGGGCTGGGCCCGCGGGCTGACTCGCCGGCGCGGTTCGACACGGCCTTCGGCCCGGCCGCGGTCACCCACGTGAACCTCAACGACGGCGTGGTCGAGGGCCTTCGCCTGCTGGACGCCCCCGCGTTCAGCGTCCAGTACCACCCCGAGGCGGCCCCGGGCCCCCACGACGCGGCGGGCCTGTTCACCGAGTTCTGCGACCTGATGGAGGGCGCCCGATGAGCGGCTTTTCCATGATCCCGGAGCACGAGGCGCGCTATTCGCGCCCGATGCTCCGGGATCATGAAGCCGACGTATGCGGGGGAGGGGGGCGCCGTGCCGAGGCGCGCTGACCTGAACTCGGTCCTGGTGATCGGCTCCGGGCCGATCGTGATCGGCCAGGCCTGCGAGTTCGACTACTCGGGCACCCAGGCCTGCCGCGTGCTCCGGCAGGAGGACATCAGGGTCAGCCTGGTCAACAGCAACCCGGCGACGATCATGACCGATCCCGAGTTCGCCGACGCGACCTACGTGGAGCCGATCACGCTGGACGTGCTGGAAAGGGTGATCGCCAAGGAGCGCCCGGACGCCGTGCTGCCCACGCTCGGCGGCCAGACCGCCCTGAACGCCGCGGTCGCCCTGCATGACGCGGGCACGCTGACCCGCTACGGGGTCGAGCTGATCGGCGCCGGCATCGAGGCGATCCGGGCCGGCGAGGACCGGAGGCGGTTCAAGGAGATCGTCACCGGCCTGGGCGCCGAGGTTCCCGACAGCCGCATCTGCCACACGATGGCCGAATGCGAGCAGGCCGCGGCCGAGCTTGGCTACCCGCTGGTGGTGCGGCCGTCGTTCACGCTCGGCGGCTCCGGGTCCGGCATCGCCCGCGACGAACGGGACCTGCACCGGATCGCCGGGGCAGGCCTGGACGCCAGCCCGGTCACCGAGGTGC
Organism: uncultured Actinomycetota bacterium; assembly: GCA_963842355.1. Lineage (GTDB taxonomy): Bacteria > Actinomycetota > Actinomycetes > Streptosporangiales > Streptosporangiaceae > JASHPR01. The sequence goes on from CAWJGC010000004.1 coordinate 1,470,875, forward strand.
TGCTCGAGGAGTCGATCCTCGGCTGGAAGGAGTTCGAGCTCGAGCTGATGCGCGACCGCCACGATAACGCGGTCATCGTCTGCTCGATCGAGAACATCGACCCGATGGGCGTGCACACCGGCGACTCGGTCACGGTCGCGCCCGCGATGACCCTGACCGACCGGGAGTACCAGCGGATGCGCGATATCGCGATCGCGACGGCGCGCGCGGTCGGGGTGGACACCGGCGGCTGCAACATCCAGTTCGCGGTCCACCAGGAAACCGGGCGCATGGTCGTGATCGAGATGAACCCGCGGGTGTCCCGGTCCAGCGCCCTGGCTTCGAAGGCGACCGGCTTTCCCATCGCCAAGATCGCGGCGCGGCTCGCCATCGGCTACACCCTGGACGAGATCCGCAACGACATCACCGGCGAGACCCCGGCCAGCTTCGAGCCCGCGCTCGACTACGTCGTGGTCAAGGTGCCGAGGTTCGCGTTCGAGAAGTTCCCCGGCGCGGACCCGGTGCTGACCACGCACATGAAATCGGTGGGCGAGGCGATGGCGATCGGCCGCAGCTTCCCCGAGGCGCTGCAGAAGGCGCTCCGGTCGCTGGAGCACCCCGGCGCGCCGCTGAGCTGGCCGGAGCCGCCCGGCGACGCCGCTGATCTGGTCCGGCGCTGCGCCAGCCCGCACGACGGCCGGATCGCCACGGTGCACCAGGCGATCCGGGCCGGCGCGACCGTGGCCGAGCTGGCCGGGGCGACCGGGATCGATCCGTGGTTCATCGACCAGATCAAAGGCATCGAAGAGATGTCTGAACGGGTAGCAGCGGGCCGGTCACTCGACGCCGGCGTGCTGCGCGATGCGAAGGGCGCGGGGTTCTCGGACGCGCAGGTCGCCCAGATCCGCGGCACGACCGAGGCGGAGATCCGGGCGCTGCGCCACCGCCTGGCCGTGCGGCCCGTCTACCACACGGTGGACACCTGCGCAGCGGAGTTCGCCGCGCGCACGCCCTACCTGTACTCGACCTACGACGCCGAGACCGAGGTGCCCGCGGGCGACCGCCCGAAGGTGATCATCCTCGGCAGCGGCCCGAACCGGATCGGCCAGGGCATCGAGTTCGACTACGCCTGCGTCCATGCCTCGTTCGCGCTGGCCGCGGCGGGCTACGAGACCGTGATGGTCAACTGCAACCCGGAGACCGTGTCCACCGACTACGACACGTCCGGCCGGCTGTACTTCGAGCCGCTGACCCTGGAGGACGTCCTGGAGGTCGTGGCCGCGGAGCAGGCCAGCGGCCCGGTCGCCGGGGTGATCGTCCAGCTGGGCGGGCAGACCCCGCTGGGCCTGGCCCGGGCGCTGGCCGCCGAGGGCGTCCCCGTCGTCGGCACGTCGCCGGACGCCATCCACCTGGCCGAGGACCGGGGCGAGTTCGGCGCGGTGCTCGCCGCGGCCGGGCTGCCCGCGCCGCGGTACGGCACGGCGACGTCGCTGGCGGAGGCGAAGGCGGTCGCCGAGGAGATCGGCTACCCGGTCCTGGTCCGGCCCTCCTACGTGCTCGGCGGCCGGGGCATGGAGATCGCCTACGACGACGGCACGCTGGAGGCGTACGTCGCCCGGGCCACCGACGCCAGCCCGGGGCACCCGGTGCTGATCGACCGGTTCCTCGACGACGCGATCGAGATCGACGTGGACGCCCTGTACGACGGCCGGGAACTCTACCTGGGCGGCGTGATGGAGCACATCGAGGAGGCCGGCATCCATTCCGGCGACTCCGCCTGCGCGCTGCCGCCGATCACCCTGGGCCGCGAGTACATCCGCGAGATCCGGCGCTCGACCGAGGCGATCGCGCGCGGGGTCGGGGTGCGCGGCCTGCTGAACGTGCAGTACGCGCTGGCCGGGGGCGTGCTGTACGTCCTCGAAGCGAACCCCCGCGCGTCACGCACGGTGCCGTTCGTGTCCAAGGCCACGGCGGTCCCGCTGGCCAAGGCGGCGGCCCGGATCATGCTGGGCGCGACGGTGGCCGGGCTGCGCGCCGAGGGCCTGCTGCCCGCCTCGGGCGACGGGGGAACGCTGCCGCTCGACGCGCCGATCGCGGTCAAGGAGGCCGTGCTCCCGTTCGGCCGGTTCCGGAACGCGGCGGGCGAGGGGGTCGACACCGTGCTCGGCCCGGAGATGCGCTCCACCGGCGAGGTCATGGGGATCGACGAGGTGTTCGGCACGGCGTTCGCGAAGTCGCAGGCGGCCGCGTACGGGTCGCTGCCGGTCAAGGGCCGCGCGTTCGTGTCGGTGGCCAGCAAGGACAAGCGCTCGATGGTGTTCCCGGTCAAGCGCCTCGCCGACCTGGGTTTCCAGATCTGGGCCACGGCGGGCACCGGAGAGGTGCTGCGCCGGAACGGGGTCCGTGCCACGATCGTGCGTAAGCACAGTGACGGTCCGGGGCCGGACGGCGAGCCGACGATCGTGGAGCGGATCCTGGCCGGCCAGGTGGACCTCATCGTGAACACGCCGTTCGGCAGCCCCGGGCAGTCCGGGCCCCGCCTGGACGGCTACGAGATCCGCACCGCCGCCGTGCGGCGCGGCATTCCCTGCATCACGACGACGGCCGGCCTGGCGGCGGCCGTGCAGGGCATCGAGGCGATCAACTCCGGTGAGGTGGGCGTGCGGTCACTGCAGGAGCACGCGGTAAGGCTGCGGGGCGACCCGGCCCTGCGGCGCGGAAACCAGGCAGGCGGGCTGTCATGACGCACGCGGAAGGCGAGGCCGAGGCCGGCCCGGTCCAGGTGCGCGGGACCGTGCTGACGGTCCGGCGGGTGGACGCCTACTACGCGATGACGGTGGTGGCGCCCGGCATCGCCGCCCGCTTCAGGCCGGGCCAGTTCGTGGCGGTGGCCGTGGGCGGCCCGGTCACGTCGATGCTGCTGCGCCGCACGTTCTCGATCCACGACGTCCGGCCCGATCACGGCGGCACGGTGGAGTTCGTGTTCGCCGCGGCCGGCGCGGGCACCCGGTGGCTGGCCGGCTGCCGCGCCCGGGACGTCCTCGACATCACCGGCCCGCTCGGGCGGCCGTTCCCGGTTCCCCGCGATCCGGTGAGCTGCCTGCTGGTCGGCGGCGGCTACGGCAGCGCGCCGCTGTTCTCGCTGGCGAGCCGGCTGCGCGAGCGCCGGTGCTCGGTCGACTTCCTGCTCGGCGCCGCGACCGGCGACCGGGTCTTCGGCGCGCTGACCGCGCGGCGCATGGGGCGCACGGCCACGATCACCACCGAGGACGGCTCGCTGGGCGCCCGCGGCGTCGTCACCGACCTGATGGGCCAGATCATCCACGAGGCCAGGACCGATGTCATCTACGCCTGCGGCCCGATGCCGATGCTGCGCCAGGTGACGTCGCTGGCCCGGCGGTACGACATCCCGGTGCAGGTCGCCGTGGAGGAACTGATGGCCTGCGGCATCGGGGTCTGCATGACCTGCGTGCTGCCCGTGACGGGGACCGACGGGATCACCCGGATGGTCAGGTCATGCGTCGACGGCCCGGTGTTCCGGGGCGAGCAGGTGCGCTGGGACGACGTGGGGACGATCCCGTTCGACGCGTTCGGGGCGCCGGGCTGGGAGCCGAGGTCCCGGCGCGCGGCCGGACAGCCGGTTGGAGGCCAGGCCCGTGGCGACTGACCTCCGCGCCCGGCTCGGCCAGGCCGAGCTGCCGAACCCGATCCTCACCGCCTCGGGGTGCGCAGGCGCCGGGCGCGAACTGGCCCAGTTCTTCGACGTCTCCAAGATCGGTGCCGTCGTCACCAAGTCGATCATGCTCGCGCCGCGCGCGGGCCGGCCTACGCCGAGGATGGCGGAGACGCCCAGCGGCATGCTCAACTCGATCGGGCTGCAGGGCCCGGGCATCGAGGCCTTCCTGCAGCGGGACCTGCCCTGGCTGCTGTCCCGGGGCGCCCGCGCCGTGGTCTCGATCGCGGGGGGAACCGTCGACGAGTTCGCCGACCTCGCCGGGCGCCTGTCCGACGCGGCCGGAGTCACCGCGATCGAGGTGAACATCTCCTGCCCGAACGTGGAGCACCGGGGGCAGGTGTTCGCCTGCTACCCGGGGGCCGCGGCGGCGGTCATCGACGCGGTCCGCGGCCGGACCCGCTACGACATCCCGGTGTTCGCCAAGCTTTCGCCCGACGTCACCGACATCGCGGAGATCGCCAGGGCCTGCGTGTCCGCGGGCGCGGACGGGCTGTCGCTGGTCAACACCCTGCTCGGCCTGGCGATCGACGTGGACACGATGCGCCCGGTCCTGGCCGGGACGACCGGAGGGCTGTCCGGGCCCGCCATCCGGCCCGTGGCCGTGCGGTGCATCTGGCAGGTTCGCGAGGCGCTGCCCGATGTCCCGATCATCGGCATGGGCGGCGTGCTCACCGGCCGGGACGCGCTGGAGCTCATCCTGGCCGGCGCGTCGCTGGTCAGCGTGGGCACCACGATCTTCCATGATCCTTCGGCGTGCGTCCGCATCGTGCGCGAACTCGAAGAGGAACTGGCCCAGCGGGGCATCGAGCGCCTGTCCGATGTCGTCGGGCTGGCTCACGAGCCGGGCGGCGCGGTGCGGCGCAGGCTCACCGGAAACGTGCTGTAGGAGTGGAACCTATGACAGAGCGAGCGGGAGACACGGCATGAGCTATCCCGCGCCGATCGCCGTCGCGCTGGACGCGCCCAGCCTGGACACCGCGGCGCGCTGGGCCGGCCTGGTCACGCCGCACGTGAGCACGGTGAAGATCGGGCTCGAGCTTTACCTCCGCTACGGTGCCGAGGCCGTGGCCTCGGTCCGCGGGGCCAGCGACGTCCGGGTCTTCCTCGACCTGAAGCTGAACGACATCCCCGCGACCGTGGCCGGCGCGGCGCGGGCCGTGGCCAGGCTCCGGCCCGACCTGCTGACCGTGCACGCGATCGGCGGGACGGCCGCGGTACGCGCCGCCGTCGACGCGGTGCCGGACACCAAGATCGTGGCGGTCACCGTCCTCACCTCGCTCGGGGACGACGATCTCGCCATGATCGGACTGGCCGGCCCGGTCCGGGATGCAGTGCGCCGGCTGGCCGTTCTGGCCGTCGAGGCGGGCGCCCGCGGGCTGGTGTGCTCGCCGCGTGAGGTGGCGGCCGTGCGGGCCGAGGTCGGGCCGGACATCACGCTGATCACTCCCGGCGTGCGGCCGGCCGGATCGGAGGCCCACGATCAGGCGAGGGTGGCGACGCCCGAGGAGGCGCTGCGGGCCGGGGCCGATCTCCTGGTGATCGGCCGGCCGATCACGGACGCCCCCGATCCGGGGGCGGCGGCGGCCGCGATCGGCGCGTCGCTGCGGAAAGCCGCCGTGACGTCCGGCTGAGCCCGGGCGGGACGTTACGGTCCGTGTTACCTGAGCCTGCGCCCGAGCAGACATTCGGCTACACTGGGTACTCGGATGAGTTCGGGTAGTAATAATGGTTAATTTGTGACGCCACAAACGGGGGTTCGCGTTGCCGTGACGGGCTGAACTCGCTAGTTTTCCCACGCGGAGCGAGTTTTTCGATACGAAACCCGAGGTGACCACGCGTGGCTCTTCCTCCACTTACCCCCGATCAGCGGGCCGCAGCCCTGGAGAAGGCGGCCAAGGCGCGCAAAGAGCGTGCCGAGGTTAAAAACCGGCTGAAGCACGGCGCGACAACCTTGCCGCAGGTCCTCAAGGAGGGCCAGACCGATGACGTCGTCGGCAAGATGAAGGTGTCGGCTCTGCTCGAGTCGATGCCGGGCGTCGGCAAGGTCCGGGCCAAGCAGATCATGGAGCGGCTCGGCATCGCGGAGTCGCGGCGCGTCCGCGGTCTCGGTGCCAACCAGCGGACCGCCCTGGAGTCCGAGTTCGGCGGCGACGTCTGACTGACGCGACAGGCAGCAGGGGCAGGGGCGGGGGCGGGGGACGCAGGTCCACAGCCGATCCGTCCACAGATCGTGGGCACGCCGCAGCCCTGCTCGGCGGCGCCCCGGCCCCTGTCCGCCTGACCGTGCTCTCCGGGCCGTCCGGCGTCGGGAAGAGCACGGTGGTGGCGCGCCTCAGGCGCGACTACCCGGAAATCTGGCTGTCGGTGTCCGTCACCACCCGGGCGCCGCGGCCGGGCGAGGCCGACGGCCGCGAATATCACTTCGTCAGCGACAGCGAATTCGACCGGATGGTCGCTAAGGGCGAGTTGCTCGAATGGGCGAAGTTCGCCGGCCACAGGTACGGTACGCCGAAGCAACCGGTGGCCGAGAGGCTGCGCGAAGGCGTCGCCGCGCTGCTCGAGATCGACCTGGCCGGAGCCAGGCAGGTGCGCCGGGCCGTGCCCGGGGCGCTGCTGGTCTTCCTGGCCCCTCCGTCGTGGGCGGAACTCGTCCGCAGGCTCACCAGCCGGCGCACGGAGCCCGACGAGGTCATCCGGCGGCGGCTGGAGGCCGCGCGGGTCGAGCTGGCCGCCGAGCCCGAGTTCGACGTCACGCTGGTTAACACGTCCGTCGAGGATGTTTGCCGTGAGCTGGTAGCCTTGATGTTGGCTCCGGCTGGCCAGTAGCGCCGCCGTCATCGCGGCGGTTCCATCACGGGAACCGCACGCCAGGCAATCTCCGAAAGGCACAACGTGGCAGGGACTCCCGCCGTGGAAGGCATTATCAACCCGCCCATCGACGATCTGCTCAAGGTGGTGGACAGCAAGTACGGCCTCGTCATCATGGCGTCGAAGCGGGCCAGGCAGATCAACGCCTACTATGCCCAGCTCAGCGAGGGCCTGCTCGAGTACGTCGGCCCGCTGGTCGAGACCCGCGTCCAGGAGAAGCCGCTCTCGATCGCGCTGCGCGAGATCGCCGAGGGGCTGGTGAGCGCGGAGGAGCCGGAGTCCTGACCGCCTGACCGCGGCCCGGGCCGGTGCCGATGCGCGTCATCCTGGGGGTAGGCGCGGGTATTGCCGCCTACAAGTCCTGCGAGCTGCTGCGGCTGCTCACCGAGTCCGGGCACCGGGTCCGGGTGGTGCCCACGCCGGATGCCCTGCGTTTCGTGGGCGAGGCCACCTGGGCGGCGCTCTCCGGCGAGCCCGTCTCCTCCGGTGTCTGGGATGACGTGCCGGATGTCCCGCACGTCCGGCTCGGCCAGGCGGCTGACCTGGTCTTCGTGGCGCCGGCCACGGCCGACCTCCTGGCCCGCGCGGCCGCGGGCATGTCCTCGGACCTGCTGACCGCGGTCCTGCTGACCGCGCGCTGCCCGGTCGTGTTCGCGCCCGCCATGCACACCGAGATGTGGGAGCATCCCGCCACGCAGGCCAACGTGTCGGCGCTGCGGAGCCGGGGCGCGGTGGTACTCGATCCAGCCTCCGGGCGCCTGACCGGCGCCGACAGCGGGCCGGGCCGGCTGCCCGAGCCCGCCGAGCTGCTGCGGGTCGCGCTGCGCGTGCTCGCCCGCGGTGCCGACGGGCTGGGGCTCGATCTGTCCGGGCGGCGGGTCGTGGTCTCGGCGGGCGGCACCCGGGAGGAACTCGATCCCGTCCGCTTCCTCGGCAACTGGTCGTCCGGCAAGCAGGGGTACGCCCTGGCCTGGACGGCGGCCGCCCGCGGCGCGAAGGTGACGCTGGTGGCCGCCCACGTGGACCTGGCCGATCCGGCCGGGGCGCAGGTCGTGCGCGTGACCTCGGCGCGTGAGATGAAGGACGCGGTCTTGTCGGCCGCGGCCGAGGCGGACGCGGTGGTCATGGCCGCCGCGGTCGCCGACTACCGGCCGGAGACCAGGAGCGATTCGAAGATCAAGAAGTCCGGGGGGGCTCCGGAGCCGCTCCGCCTGGTGCCGAACCCCGACATCCTGCGCGAGCTGTCCAGCCACCGGGCGCGCCCCGGCCAGGTCGTCGTCGGGTTCGGCGCGGAGACCGGGGACGTGCTGGCCAACGGCCGGGCCAAGCTCGCGGCCAAGGGGTGCGACCTCCTGGTCGTGAACCAGGTCGGCGGCGGCCTGGCCTTCGGGACCAGCGACAACGAGGCGGTGATCCTCGCGGCGGACGGAACCGAGACCACCGTGCCCCGGGGGGCCAAGGAGGCGGTGGCCGACGTCGTCTGGGATCTCGTGGCCAGCAGGCTGGCCTGAGCGGTGCGCCGGCCAAGCTTACGGGCCACTTGCCGGGTGGGCCACGCGCCGGCGGCTGGCCCGGCTACACTTCGGCGAGGCTTTCGTCAACAAGAAATAAAGGGGAGTTAGGTGGCTCGTCGTCTGTTTACATCCGAGTCGGTCACCGAGGGGCATCCGGACAAGATGGCCGACCAGATCAGCGATGCGATCCTGGACGGGATGCTCAAGGGTGACCCCGGCAGCCGGGTGGCGGTCGAGACGCTGATCACCACGGGCCAGGTACACGTCGCCGGAGAGGTGACCACCTCGACGTACGTCGATATCCCGGGCCTGATCAGGGACAAGATCCTGGAGATCGGCTACGACTCGTCGGCCAAGGGCTACGACGGCAGGTCCTGCGGCGTGTCGGTGTCCATCGGCTCCCAGTCGCCGGACATCGCGCAGGGCGTGCGCGAGGCGTTCGAGCACCGCGAGGGCGAGGGAGCCGACGAACTCGACCGGCAGGGCGCCGGGGACCAGGGCCTGATGTTCGGCTACGCCTGCCGGGAGACACCCGAGCTGATGCCGCTCCCGATCACGCTGGCGCACCGGCTGGCCCGCCGGCTGTCCGCGGTCCGGCGCAGCGGGGACGTGCCTTACATCCGGCCGGACGGCAAGACCCAGGTGACGATCGAGTACGCGGGCGGGAAGCCGGTGCGCCTGGACACGATCGTGGTCTCCACGCAGCACGCCGCGGCGATCGACCTCAAGGAACTGCTGACCCCCGACGTGGCCGAGCACGTGGTCAAGCCGGTGCTGGCCGGCCTCGACATCGACACCGCCAACTACCGGCTGCTGGTCAATCCCACGGGCCGGTTCGAGATCGGCGGGCCGATGGGCGACGCCGGGCTGACCGGCCGCAAGATCATCATTGACACCTACGGCGGGATGGCCCGGCACGGCGGGGGCGCCTTCTCCGGCAAGGACCCCTCCAAGGTCGACCGCAGCGCCGCCTACGCGATGCGCTGGGTGGCCAAGAATGTCGTCGCGGCCGGACTGGCCGAGTGCTGCGAGACCCAGGTCGCCTACGCCATCGGCAAGGCGAAGCCGGTCGGCCTGTTCGTCGAGTGCTTCGGCACCGAGCAGGTCCCGGTCGAGCGCATCCAGGACGCGGTGCTCGAGGTCTTCGACCTGCGGCCGGCCGCGATCATCCGGGACCTGGACCTGCTGCGCCCCATCTACTCGCAGACCGCGGCCTACGGCCACTTCGGCCGCGAGGAGCCCGACTTCTCCTGGGAGCGCACCGACCGCACCGACGCCCTGCGCTCAGCGGCCGGTCTCTGACCAGATCGGGACCTGAGCGGGGCCGGACGCCGGCCCGCTCGTGGCGGGGCGGCGGCGGGGGCGCTGTCTGGTAGGACAGAAGCCGTGGCAGGTTCGGCGGTACGGGGCTCGCAGCGGCGGAGGGCGAAGGTCGCCGCGGCCGGGCTGCCGGTGGCGCGCGTGGCCGTCGACGTGTCGCTGCCGCATCTGGACCGGCCCTTCGACTACCTGGTGCCCGAGGAACTCTCGCCGGAGGCGGTGCCCGGGTGCCGGGTCCGGGTCAGGTTCGCCGGCCGCCTGATCGGGGGCTACCTGCTGCAACGGGCCGAGGCGAGCGAGCACCACGGCGGGCTGGCCTTCCTGGAGCGGGTGGTGTCGCCGGAGCCGGTGCTGACGGCCGAGATTTTCGGGCTGGCCCGCGCGGTGGCCGACCGGTACGGGGGCACGCTGGCCGACGTGCTGCGGCTGGCGATCCCGCCCCGCCACGCCGCGGTGGAGTCCGCCCCGTCGGAGGACCTCCCGCGGCCGCGCCCCGGATTCCCCGAGCCCGGCCCCTGGGCGCGCTACCCGGCGGGCCGGTCCTTCCTCACCGCGCTGGCCCAGGGGCGCGCCCCGCGCGCGGCCTGGTCCGCGCTGCCGGGCCCGCACTGGCCGGACGAGATCGCCCGGGCCGCGGCCACCGCCGCGGCCGCGGGGCGGGGGGCGCTGATCGTCGTTCCGGACACCCGGGACCTCGGCCTGGCCGACGCGGCGCTGGCCCGCGTGCTCGGCCCCGGCCGGCACGCCTGCCTCGCGGCCGACCTCGGCCCCGCCGAGCGCTACCGGCGCTGGCTCGCGGTCGCCCGCGGCCAGCTTCGCGTGGTGGCCGGCACCCGGTCCGCGATGTTCGCCCCGGTCGCCGAGCTCGGCCTGGTCGTGATCTGGGATGACGGCGACGACCTGCACGCCGAGCCGCGGGCCCCGTACCCGCACGCCCGGGAGGTGCTCGCGCTCCGGGCGCACCGCGGCCGCGCGGCCGCGCTGCTGGGCGGCTTCGCGCGGACGGCCGAAGTGACCCAGCTGGTGGCCGGCGGATGGGCCGCCGCCCTGGCCGCCGACCGGGCCACGGTCCGCCGCTACGCCCCGCGGATCACCGCGGCCGGCGATGACGCGGAGCTGGCCCGGGATGAGGCCGCGCGCTCGGCGCGGATGCCCGGCCTGGCCCTGCGCACCGCGCACGACGCGCTGGCCAGCGGGCCGGTCCTGTTCCAGGTGCCTCGCCGCGGCTACGTCGTCGCCGTCGCCTGCGGGCGCTGCGGCGCGCGAGCCCGCTGCTCGCGGTGCGGCGGGCCGGTGTCCCTGCCGGGGGCGCGAACCACGGCGGTGTGCGGCTGGTGCGGCCAGGCCCCGGACCCGCAATGCCCGCGATGCGGGCAGGCCGGACTGCGGGCGCTGATCGTCGGGGCGCGGCGCACCGCCGAGGAACTCGGGCGGGCCTTTCCCGCCGCGACGGTGCGCACCTCGGGCGGTGCCGAGGTCATCGCGCAGGTGGGCCGGGATCCCGCGGTCATCGTGGCGACGCCGGGAGCCGAGCCACGCGCCGAGACCGGCTACGCGGCGGCCGTTCTGCTCGATGGCTGGGCCCTGCTCGGCCGGGCCAGCCTGCGCGCGGCCGAGGAAGCGCTGCGGCGCTGGCTCAATGCCGCCGCGCTGGTCCGGCCCGCGGTCGAGGGAGGCTCCGTGGTCGTGGTCGCCGACGCCGCGCTGCCGCCGGTGCAGGCGCTGGTGCGCTGGGACCCCGTGACGCACGCCGAGCGCGAGCTCGCCGAACGCGGCGAGCTCCGCTTTCCGCCGACGATCAGGCTGGCCTCGCTGACCGGGCCGCAGGACGCGGTGCGCGAGGTCCTGGCCGCGGCCGACCTGCCCGCGGGAGCGGACGTGATCGGGCCGGTGCCCGTCGCCGACGGTCGCCGCCCGGCCGGCCAGGGTCACCGCGACGGCGAGCCCGATGGCGGCGATCCAAGGCCCGAGGCCGCGCGCATGCTGGTCAGGGTGGACCGCCGCCACGGGACGGCGCTCGCCGCCGCGCTGCGCGGCGCCCAGGCGGCTCGCAGCGCCCGCAAGGACGCCGGCCTGGTCCGACTCCAGCTCGACCCGGCCGAGCTGCTCTGACAACAGCCGCGCAGGCCTTAGGGTGCTTGAGTGGCCACCTCACGAAGAACCCCCGGTGCGAGATCGGGCTCGCCGGGGCCGGCCGGGGACGAGCGAGCGGCCGCCACAGGCACCCGGAGCAGGCAGGAGCCCGGGAACAGGCAGGCCGGGCGGGGCGCCGGGGAGCTGGGCGCGCCCGGGGCCGACGGTCAGCGCCGCGGCCGGGCGCCGCGGCTGCCGCCGGTGCGCCTGGCGCCGCGGGACGAGCTGGCCGCGGCCGCACGCGTGGCACCGCTGCTTCGCGCAGCGCGCGAGGTGGCCCGCTGGGCCCGGCAGGCCGCCGACCCGGCCGCCGGGGGCGTCCTGCGGCCGGAGGCGGCCGCGGCGGCCGCCGCTGACCTGGATCTCACCCCCGCGGAGGCGGACGCGGCGTGGCGGGTGGCCGCGGCGACGGGGATGCTCGACACCGAGCCGGGCCAGGACGGATCGCCTCGCCCCGGCGACGTCCTCGCCTCGGGAGACGCCGAGCAGGTGCTCGCCGTCTGGGACGCGGCGCTCGAGGCGACGCTCGCGGCCGATGACCTGGACGGGCTGGCCACGGCCTTGTACACGGTCGGCGGGCCGGTCCGCATGGAAGGGTTGTTCGAGGCGTACGCCGCCGCCGCGGGGACCAGGCCGAGCCAGCCGGAGCCGTCCCGGCGAGGATCGGGCCAGCCAGCGTCACCGCGGCCGGGGTCCCCACCGCCGGGGCCGGCCGAGCCGGACCAGGCCGCCGAGCTGTCGGCGGCGCTCGAGACGCTCGCCGATCTCGGCGTCGTGGAACTCGGCACGGAGGAGGCCGCCGGAGGGCTGACGGTCGCCTTGTCCCCGCTCGGCGTCTGGGGCGTGCACCGCAGGCTGCGGGCTCAGGGATGGCACGTGCCCGTCCTGGGCGGCGCGGGCCGCTCCGGCGCCGCAGGCCTCCTGGCCACCCTGGCCAGCTGCGACGCGGAGGACGGCGAGGCGGAGATCAGTTCCTGGCTCGCCGGGCGGGCCCCGGCCCGGGCGGCCGCGGAGCTGGTCCAGGCGGCGGGCAGCGGCTCACCCGGCCTGCGCGGCGCCGCCTTCGCCGTCCTCGACCGGATCGGCGAGGCGGCGATCCCCGAGGTTCGTGCCGCCCTGGGCGAGCCGCTGCTGCGCGCCCATGCCTCGGTCTGGCTGCACGAGCACGGCGAGCAGGCCGAGCTGCGAGCCGAGGACCGGACCTGGCTGCTCGTCGACCTGGGCGCCGGGCTGCTGGAGGAGGCCGATCCGAGAGACGTGGTGGCCGAACTGCTGCCCGAGGTGTCGGCCGGGGCCCAGGCGGAGATGGTCGCCGGGCTGTGGCGGGTCGATCACCCGGGGGTGACGGACCTGCTGACCGCGCTCAGCGAGCATCATCCCGATCCGGCCGTGGCCCGGGCCGCCCGCAAGGCGGCGTTCAAAGCCCGCTCGCCGTCGGCAGGAAAGCCGCGCCGGGCTCCATAGACTGAATAGGGTTTATTGAGCGCGCTGGCGATACGTGCCCGACAGCGGGAGGAACTTGGTGAGCGTCAAGCCGATACGGCTGTTCGGCGATCCGGTGCTGCGCACGCCGGCCGAGCCGGTGCGTGATTTCGACGCCGAGTTGCGCCGGCTGGTCAAGGACCTGACCGAGACGATGCAGGACGCACCGGGCGTGGGGCTGGCCGCGCCGCAGATCGGCGTGGGCCTGCGCGTCTTCACCTACTGCGTAGATGATCAGCTGGGTCACCTGATCAATCCCTCGCTGGTGCTCTCGGAGGACGAGGAGACCGACGACGAGGGGTGCCTGTCCTTTCCCGGCCTGCAGTACCCGACGAGGCGGGCCCACGGCGTGGTGGCCCGGGGGTTCAACATGTACGGCGAGCCGGTCACGCTGGAGGGCACCGCGCAGCTCGCCCGCTGCGTGCAGCATGAGACCGACCACCTGGACGGCATCCTGTTCATCGACCGCCTGGACCCGGCCCAGCGCAAGCTGGCGATGAAGGAGATCCGCGCCGCCGAGTGGTGGGGAGAGCCGGTTCCCTTGGTCAAGGCGTCGCCGCACCCGACCCGCGGGAAGGCCTACTGACGGATGCGCCTGGTCTTCGCGGGCACCCCCGAGGCGGCCGTGCCCTCGCTGGACGCGCTGCTCGGGTCCGGACACGAGGTCGCGGCGGTGGTCACCCGGCCGGACGCCCCGGCGGGCCGCGGCCTCAAGGTGGCCCCGAGCCCCGTGGCGCAGCGCGCCGAATCGGCCGGCCTTCGAGGTGCTCAAGCCCGCCAGGCCCGGCGACCCGGACTTCCTGGCCCGGCTGCGCGAGATCGCGCCCGCCTGCTGCCCGGTCACCGCCTATGGCGCGCTGATCCCGCAGCGTGCCCTGGACGTTCCTGCGCACGGCTGGGTCAACCTGCACTTCTCGCTGCTCCCCGCCTGGCGCGGCGCGGCACCCGTGCAGCACGCCATCCTGCACGGCGACGATGTCACCGGCGCCAGCACGTTCCGGATCGTGGCCGAGCTCGATGCGGGTCCGGTCTACGGCGTGGTGACCGAGCCGATCAAGCCCTCCGACACGGCCGGTGACCTGCTGGCGCGGCTCGCCCTGTCCGGAGCCGGGCTCCTCGTCGCGACCGTCGACGGCATCGAGTCCGGCCAGCTGACGGCGCGCCCGCAGCCCTCGGACGGGGTGAGCCTGGCGCCGAAGATCACTCCGGACGATGCGCGGGTGCGCTGGGGTCAGCCGGCGCCCGCGGTCAGCCGCCAGGTACGCGCGTGCACCCCCGTCCCGGGCGCGTGGACGGAGCTGAACGGCGCCAGGCTCAAGGTGTGGCCGTTCGCCGAGGTTCCCGCCCTCGACCACGATGTCGCGCCCGGCCCCGGGCAGCTGTGCGTACGGGGCTCCCGGGTGCTGGTCGGCACCGGGACCGATCCGGTGCGGCTCGGCCAGGTGCAGCCGCACGGCAAGCGTCAGATGCCCGCGGCCGACTGGGCCCGCGGCCTGCGGCTGGACGCCTCCGGCGTCGTGCTCGGCTGAGATGGCCCGAGCATCCCGCTCGAGCTCCGGGTCCAGCTCCGGCTCCGGCCAGACCCGGCGGGCGAAGGAGAACCGGCCGGGCACCGGTCGCCACGGGAATGCCGGCCGGGCGGACCCGGCCCGGCGGGCCGCCTGTGATGTGCTGCGCGCCGTCGCCGACCGGGACGCGTATGCGAACCTGCTGCTGCCGGCGCTGCTCACCGAGCGCGGGCTGTCCGGGCGGGACGCGGCCCTGGCCACCGAGCTGGCCTACGGCGCGCTGCGCGGCCAGGGCGGGTACGACGCCATCCTCGCCCTCTGCTGTGACCGGGATCTCGACCGGATCGACCCGCCGCTGCGCCCGGTGCTGCGGCTGGGCGCGCATCAGCTGCTGGCCACCCGCATCGGAGCGCACGCCGCGGTCGCCACGTCGGTAGACCTGGCCCGGGCGGTGGCCGGCCCGCGCCCGGCCGGGTTCGTCAACGCGGTGCTGCGCCGCGTGGCGACACGGGATCTTTCGGCCTGGATGGAGATCGCGGCCCCGAGCCGGGCCGACGACCCGGTCGGCCACCTGTCCGTCCGGTACAGCCACCCGCGCTGGATCGTCACCGCGCTGAGTGACGCGCTGGGGGAGGATCCCGGCGGCGGCCTGGCCGAGACCGAGGCCGCCCTGGCCGCCGACAATGAGCGACCGCGGGTCACCCTCTGCGCCGTGCCGGGCCTGGCCGGCCCCGCGGAGCTTGCCGCCAGCGGCGGGTCGCCCGCCCGGTGGTCTCCGTTCGGCGCCTACCTGGCCGGGGGAGACCCGGCGCAGGTCGCGGCCGTAGCCCAGGGCCGGGCGGCGGTCCAGGACGAGGCGAGCCAGCTGGTGGCGCTCGCGCTGACCCGGGTGGCCGGGCCGTCCGCGATCACGGTCACCGACCCGGGCCGCGGCGGGGACGGCCGCAGCAGGGCGGACGCCCGGTGGCTCGATCTCTGCGCGGGACCGGGCGGCAAGGCGCGGCTGCTCGCCGGGCTGGCCGGAACCGGCGGAGCGCGGCTGCTCGCCGCCGACGTGCGTCCGCACCGGGCCCGGCTGGTCCGCGCGGCCGTCGGCGGCCCTCCCGGCCCGGGCGCGGGCGTGGTGGTGGCCGACGGGACCGCCCCCGCGTGGCGGGCCGGCACCTTCGGGCGGGTGCTCGCCGACGTACCGTGCTCCGGGCTCGGTGCCCTCCGCCGCAGGCCCGAGGTCCGGTGGCGCCGCTCGCCCGAGGACGTCGCCGCGCTGGGCCCGCTGCAGCGGGCGCTGCTGGCCGCGGCGCTGGACTCCGCCGCGCCGGGCGGCGTCGTGGCCTACGTCACCTGCTCCCCGCACCTGGCCGAGACCCGCGACGTCGTGACCGACGTCCTGGCCCGGCGCGGCGACGCGGAGGTGCTCGACGCGCCGGCCGCGCTGCCCGAGGTTCCCGGCCTCCGTTGCCCGGAGCCGCACGGCGGCTTCGCTCAGTTCTGGCCGCACCGGCACGGCACCGACGCGATGTTCCTGGCCCTGCTGCGGCGCCGGGGCTGACCGCGCGGCCGGGCGGGGGAGCTACCTGACCGCGCCGGTGAGCGCGCGGCCGTGCTCGCGGTTCAGGCGGGTGGTGCCGATGTCGGCCCGCTGGCCCTGGGCGTACCCGTCCTGGTAGCCGGTGCCGCTGTAGGTCACCCGGGCGGTGCGGGTGAGCGGGTACGCCCGCTCGGCCTCCCTGCGGATCACCTGGGCCCGGTCGGCGAGGACGAGGGCGGTCCGCGAGCCAGCGGCGGCGCCCGGGCCGGTCGCCTGGCAGGCGGCCGCGTGCTCGGCGGCGCGGACCCGGGAGATCACGGCGGTCGCGAAGCCGAGCAGCCAGCTACGCCGCCACGCCCTCGGGCTGCGGGACCAGGCGGGCACCTGCGCGCCGGACAGCCCGTGCCACATCTGGATCAGCACGGACGTGTACAGGACGTCGGCGCGCTCGATGTCCGATGCGTAGCCGAAGACGTGGATCCGGGTGCCGGGGTGCGCGCTCGACAGCAGGATGCACTGGCAGCGCAGGGCGGAGCCGAGGCCGCACAGCAGGTGCGCCTTCACCCGCGCCCACGGGTTGCCGATGTCCAGCATGCGGCTGGCGGGCTGGTCGGTCTCCGGCCGGTCGGCCGCCAGCAGCGCCCGGTCGATCCCGTACTTGGCCATCAGCTGCGCCGCCTTAGCCGTCAGGGCCTGCGCCTCCGGCGGGGTCACGCTCTCGTCCTCTGCCTTCGCCAGCAGCTTGCGGACGCGGTCCAGCAGCCTGCCCGATGCCTCGGTGTTCAATTGCGTCCTCCTCGGAGGTTGGGGCTTCGAATACAGGATCGAACGCTAGCGGGCGGCTCTGACAGTTCCCTTGGTCCTAGACTCGCGGTGTGAGCGTGCAGATTGCCCCGAGCCTCCTGGCCTCGAACTTCGCCAGGCTAGCGGACGAGGCAGCAGTGGTCGCGGACGTTGCGGACTGGCTGCATGTCGACGTCATGGACAACCACTTCGTGCCGAACCTCACGATCGGCCTGCCCGTGGTGGAGGCCCTGCTCAAGCACGCGGCCCTGCCGCTGGACTGCCACCTCATGATCGAGGACCCGGACCGCTGGGCGCCCGGGTACGCCGAGGCCGGGGCCCGGAACGTCACCATCCACGCGGAGGCCGCCTCGGCGCCGGTGCGGACGCTGCGGGCGATCAGGGCGGCCGGCGCGCGCGCCGGGCTCGGCATCAACCCCGGCACCGCTGTCGAGCCCTACGCCGACCTGCTGCCCGAGCTCGACATGCTGCTGCTCATGACGGTCGACCCCGGGTTCGGCGGGCAGCACTTCCTGGACCTGGTGCTGCCGAAGATCCGCCGCGCCCGCGAACTGATCGGCGCCCGGGGAGGCTCGGTGTGGCTCCAGGTGGACGGCGGGGTGACCGAGGAGACCATCGGCCGGTGCGCCGAGGCGGGTGCGGACATGTTCGTGGCCGGGACCGCCGTGTTCGGTGCGGCCGACCCCGTCGCCGCCGTTCAGGAACTTCGGCAGATGGCCGGTCAGGCCGCCCGGCACGCCTCCTGATCGTGAGACAAGGCTCGCGGGCCACCCGGCCCGGGCCCGCGCGGCGCGCCGCGGCGCGGCGCGGGCGGAGTTCTCGGCGAGAATCGTGGCTTGGGTGTCGATCTGGCGGAGGCCGTTCGTCGTCTAGGTACCGGACCGAATCGAGACAGCGAAAGGGAAACGAACATGGCTGAGTACCTGATCCTCATCTACGAGCGGGAGAGCGGCTACGCCGAAGGCGGGCAGGAGGCCTGGGAGGCGGCCGGGAAAGCGCACGGCAGGTTCGCGACGCAGGTGGGCGAGAAGGGCGGCAAGATGCTCGGCGGGAACGCCCTGCAGCCGACGGCCACCGCCACGTCGATCCGCGACGACGTCGTGACCGACGGGCCGTTCACCGAGACCAAGGAGGCGCTCGGCGGCTACTACCTGATCGAGGCGCGCGACCTCGACCACGCCCTGGACATCGCCAGGCTCTGCCCGGCGCCGTACGGCGGCGTCGAGGTGCGGCCGATCATGGACATGTCGGGCTCGATGGGTTAGGGGGCCGGGGTAGTGGCCGGCCGAAACAGCCGTGACCGAGCCGTCCGCTCCTGACCCGGACGTCGGCGCGGCCGTCGCGGACGCGCACCGCCGCGAGTGGGCGTTCGTGCTGGCCGCGACGGCGCGGGTGGCCCGCGACATCGACGTCGCCGAGGAATGCGTCCAGGATGCGTACCTCGCCGCGCTGGAGGCGTGGGCCCGCCAGGGGGTGCCCCGCAATCCCGGCGCCTGGCTGACCACGGCCGCGCGGCGGCGAGCGCTGGACCGGCTGCGCCGGGACCGGACACTGCGGGCCAAGCTGCCCCTGCTGATCGAGCCCGACGGGCAGGCCGGGCCCGCGGGCGCGCCGCCCGCGGGCCCGGACCCCGGCGACGGCGTGATCGCCGACGACCGGCTCCGGCTGGTGTTCACCTGCTGCCATCCCGCCCTGGCCCGGGAGGCCCAGGTGGCGCTCACGCTGCGGCTGGTGTGCGGGCTGACCACGGCCGAGATCGCGCGGGCGTTCCTGGTGTCCGAGCCGACCATGGCGGCCCGGGTCACCCGGGCGAAGAAGAAGATCTCCGCGGCCCGGATCCCGTACCGGGTGCCGGGCGCGGCGGAGTTGCCGGACCGGCTCGACGCCGTCCTCACCGTGGTCCACCTGCTGTACACCACCGGCCACACGGCCCCGTCCGGGACGGAGCTTGTCCGCGCCGACCTCGTGGAGCGCGCCCTGGCCCTGGCCCGGCTGCTGCGCGAGCTGATGCCCGACGAGCGCGAGGTGGCCGGCCTGCTCGCGCTGCTGCTGCTGACCGACGCGCGCCGGGCCGCGCGCGCCGCCGCCGACGGCCGGCTGCTGCTGCTCGAGGAGCAGGACCGGTCGCGGTGGGACCAGGCCGCGATCGGCGAGGGAGCCCGGCTCGTCACCGAGATCATGCGCGGCCGGGAGCCGCCGGAGCCGTCAACCCCGCCGGAGCCGTCAACCCCGCCGGACCGGCCGGGGCGCCCGGGACGGTTCGCCCTGCAGGCGGCCATCGCGGCGGTGCACGCGCAGGCACCCAGCTACGCCGAGACCGACTGGCCGCGGCTGTTGTGGCTGTACGACGGGCTGCGGCGGGCCTGGCCCACGCCCGTGGTCGCGCTGAACCGCGCCGTGGTGCTCGCCATGGTCGACGGGCCCGAGGCGGCCCTGGCCGAGATCGAGGCCATCGAGCGGGATGGCCGCCTGGCGGGCTACCGGTACCTGCCCGCGGCCCGGGCCGACCTGCTGCGCCGGGTCGGCCGCCGGGACGACGCGGCCCGGGCGTACCAGAGCGCGCTGGAACTGACCGATAACGACGCGGAGCGGGCGTTCCTGGCCCGCAGGATCGCCGAGGTCACCACCGCCAAGTGGTAGTCAGGCGGCATGTTGACCACAATATGCAGATGAGCACTGTTGTCGCCGGGACTGCCCCGGGGTCATCGGAGCCGCTGGTACGAGTGTCGGAGCTGGCGGTCCGCTTCGGCGCGCTGTGCGCGCTTGACGGCGTCGATCTCGCGGTCCGGCCCGGTGAGCTCGTGGCCCTGGCGGGCGAGAACGGAGCGGGCAAGACCACCCTGGTGCGCTGCATCGCGGGCGACATCCGGCCGACCAGCGGGGACATCCAGTTCGACGGCCGGCCGGTATCGCGCGACCTGCTGGCGGCCGCATGCCAGGGGATCGCCGTCGTCTGGCAGGACCTGGCCCTGTGCGACAACCTGGACGTTGCTTCCAACCTGCTGCTCGGCCGGGAGCGCCGCAGGCAGTTGCTGTCCGAGGTCCGGTTGCACACCGCCGCGGCCGCGGTGCTCGGGGAATACGAGATCCCGCTGCGCGACACCAGCCGGAGCGTCGGGACCCTGTCGGGGGGCCAGCGTCAGCTGGTGGCCGTGGCGCGGGCGATGGCCCGCACGCCCCGGCTGCTGCTGCTCGACGAGCCCACCACCTCGCTGGGAGTCAGCGAATCCGCGCAGGTGGAAGAGCTGATCGCCCGCCTGCGCGACCGGGGCACGACGATCGTGCTCGCCCATCACGACATCGATCAGATGTTCCGGCTGGCCGACCGGATCGTGGTGCTGCGGCACGGCCGGGTCGTAGCGGACGTGGCCCCGGCCCAGGTGCACCCCGATGACGTCGCGGCACTGGTGGCAGGCCAGCAGGTCGAATCGTCGCCCCGGCGCCAGCTCACCCGCCTGCACGGGCTGGCCGACCGCCTGGTCTCGGCGGAACCGTCCTCCAGTCTCTCGCTGATCCTTTCCGCCCTGGGCGCCGCGCTCGGCAGCGAGCAGCTGTGCATCCACCTGCTGGACGGCGACACGCTGGTCTGCGCCGCGTCGCTCGGCCTGCCGGGCGCGCTGCTCTCCGCGTGGTCGCGGCTGCCCCGCGGGCCGGCCGGAGCAGGCCGGCCTGGCGGCGGCCACCGAGAAGCCCGTGGTGGACAACGTGCGGGCGGGCGCGGCCTGGGCGCCGTTCAGCGACCTGGCCCGGGCGGCCAAGGTGGCGAGTTCCTGGTCGGTTCCCGTGATCAGCCCGGGCGGCCCGGTCGGGGTCATCACGGTCTTCCGCGGCGTGACCGGCCAGCCGCACCGCGACGAGCTTGACCTGGTCACGCTCTACGCCGGGTACGCGGCGAGCGCCATCGAGCGCGACCGGCTGCTGGACCAGGTCACCGCGCGCAACCGCGTGCTCGAGACGATCAGGGAGATGCTGGAGACCCTGGCCGGGCCGATCCCGGTGACCAAGGGGCTTACCGTCGCCTTGCACGCCCTGAGCCGGGGCCTGCAGGCTGACCAGGCGGCGCTGCTGACCCGGGTGCCGCACGCGGCGCCGTGCTGCCGGGCGTACGTCCTCTCGGAGGGCAGGCAGAACGGCGCGAGCACCCCTCCCGCCGCCCTGCTGGAGGCGGCCGCGCGGCTCCTGGTGATCCCGCGCCGCGACGACGTGGCGAGCCGGGTGGAGATCGCCGGGCAGCAGTTCCTGGCGGTGACGTTCTCCGCGCCCGCCGGGCCCACCGTGCTCCTGGCCGGCTGGCGGGGCGAGCCGCCCACCGCCGACGCCACGGCGCTGATGGAGGACGCCGCCCACTCGCTGCGGCTGGCGCTGGAGCGCGAGGAAGCCTGGCTCGCGCACCAGGAGGCCACGGCGCTGCGCCGCTCGCAGGAACTGCAGCGCGGATTCCTGTCCCGGCTGAGCCACGAACTGCGCACGCCGCTCACCGCGATCAGGGGCTACGCGTCCAGCCTGATGCAACCCGATGTGACCTGGGACGGGGACTCGCAGCAGCGGTTCCTGCACCGGATCGCGGCCGAGTCGGCCCGGCTCGGGCGACTGGTGGGGGACCTGCTCGACTTTTCCGCCATCGAGTCGGGGATCCTGCGCCTGCAGCGCGACTGGTGCGACATCTCCCTGGTCCTCGACGCGGCCATCGCCTGCCTGCCCCCGGCCGGCGCCGCGATGATCGAGGTCACCTGCGACCCTGCCCTGCCGGCGGTCTGGGCCGACCATGACCGCCTGGAGCAGGTTTTCGTGAACCTGCTCGACAACGCGCTCGGCCACAATCCGCCCGGCACCCGGGTGAGCATCAGTGCCGCGGCGGCCGGGCAGGACGGGATAGCGGTCAGCGTGCTCGATGATGGTGTCGGGATGCCGAGTGAGATCGCCTGCGCGCCGTTCGAGCCGATGCGGCGGCGCCGGACGCCGGCGGCGGGTGCCGGGCTCGGTCTGTCGATCGCCAAGGGAATTGTCGAGGCCCATGGGGGGAGCATCGTGCTGGAACAGCCGGGGAAGGGGACTCGGTTCCGGGTCCAGCTTCCCATCGAGATGCCGGCCCGGCCTGAGGCCGGGTCCGCCATGTTCGTGGCGGGCGCCAGGCGGCTGGCGGCGGGAGACGGCCACGACGCCGGCGCCGCCGACGATGCGGCCGGGCGACGGCGGACGGGGATCCGCGGTGTCTGAGCACCCGGCCACGCGCGCGCTGGTGGTCGAGGATGACCCCAACATCGTCGACCTGATCCGGTCGAACCTGGCCGTCAGGGGCTTCGACACCGTGGTCTCGGCCGACGGCGTCCGCACTCTGCAACTGCTCGAGACCGAGCAGCCCGACATCGTGCTCCTCGACCTGATGCTGCCCGAGGTCGACGGCTTCGAGCTATGCCGCCAGATCCGCGAGCGCTCCTCGGTGTCGATCATCGTGGTCTCGGCCCGCGGTGGCGAGCGGGACAAGGTCACGGCGCTCAACGTGGGCGCGGACGACTACATGACCAAGCCGTTCAGCATCGAGGAACTGCTGGCCAGGATCACGGCCACGCTCCGCCGGACCCGGCCGGCGGGGGCGGCGGAGACCGAATCGGCGGCCATCAACATCGGCGGGCTGGTGATCGATCTCGCCAGCCAGCAGGTGACGAGCAGCGGGCAGCCGGTCCATCTCACCCCGACGGAATTCGCGCTGCTGCGTGAGCTCGTCACCAATCGCGGCAAGTTGCTGACCCACGCCCACCTGCTCCGGCGGGTCTGGGGCCACGGCTACGAGACGGAAACCGAGTACGTGCGCGTCTACGTGCGGCGGCTGCGGGCCAAGCTCGAGGTCGCCGGGGCCACGCCGTTGATCTTGACCCAGCCTCGGGCCGGCTATCGGATCGCGGCGGAGTAACATTCGCATGTCGAATTGGTCTCGTTTTGAACTTTCTCCTGGTGGGGACGTCATCACGCGTTTCGCGTTAACTATTTTTTAACGTCGGGGCGGCGATGTTTACGGGCACGTTAATTCTTCGAAGTCTAGGGTCTAGGTCACAGGTCTAAGTGCTGGTTCTCAGAACGAACCAGGCCCGTGATGCCCCGTTTGTACCTGCATCCGAGCCGACAAGACGAGGTGGTTTCGTTGGACTTTCTTAACAAGAGAAGAATCGCCCTGACGGCGGTGGCCGCGAGCGCGGCCCTCGTCGCCGCCGCCTGCGGCAGCAGCAGCCCAAGCTCGACCTCATCAAAGAGCGACGCCGAGCTCGTCGGCCGTGCCGCAGATCAGTAGCTCGGACTTCAACCTCAGCTTCTCGGCCATGAGCACGATCAAGCCGCTGGCCGCGAAGGGCAAGGGGAAGGTGGCGGTGATCCTGCCCGACACCGTGTCGTCGACCCGCTACGTGGAGTTCGACGCCCCGTATCTCAAGAAGGCCATGACGCTCGCCGGCCTCAGCTCGTCTGACCAGATCGTTCAGAACGCCCTGGGCAGCGACGCCACCGAGTACTCCGACGCCCAGGCGGACATCACCAACGGCGCCACCGTCCTGATCATGGACGGGCTCGACTCCGGCGTCGGCGCAAAGATCGAGACCTACGCCGGCTCGCACGGCGTCCCGGTGATCGACTACGACCGGCTCACCCTCGGCGGCAGCCGCAAGTACTACGTCAGCTTCGACAACGTCAAGGTCGGCACCCTGCTCGGCCAGGGCCTGGTCACCTGCATCACGGCCTGGCACGTCAAGAAGCCGCCGCAGGTCATGGTCATGCACGGGGCCCTCACCGACAACAACGCCACGCTGTTCGCCAACGGTTACGACGCCGTGCTCAAGCCGTACTTCGACAACAAGACCTACGTCGACGTGGCCAACCCGGCCGGGACGTGGGACCCGCCCACGGCGCTGACCGAGTTCCAGGCGGCGTACACGTCACACCCGAACATCAACGCCGTGCTCATGCCCAACGACGAGAACGGCGCGCCGATCATCCACTACCTGATCGGGCGGGGCATCAAGCCGCAGACGTTCCCGGTCACCGGCCAGGACGCCACCCTGACCGGCCTGCAGAACGTCATCGCGGGCTACCAGTGCGGCACCGTGTACAAGCCGATCTACCTGGAGGCGCAGGCCGCGGTCGCGCTGGCCATGTACCTGCGCGCGGGCGACACCCCGCCGTCGGCGCTGGTCAACGGCACGGCGGAAGACGTCACGGCGCACGTTCCCGTGCCCTCGATCCTGCTGGTGCCGGAGTGGGTCACCCCGGCGAACATCAACTCAACCGTCATCAAGGACGGGTTCGTGCCGGCCTCCCAGCTGTGCTCCGGCTCGTACGCGGCGGACTGCACGAAGTACGGTATTTCTGGATGACGATGAGCACGTACAACCAGGCGGGAGCGCCTAGGTGGTAACGAACGGCTCCGAGGACGGCACCCGGCCCGCGGACGCGGGCCGGGTGCCGTCCGGCGATCCGGGCGCGGTGATGAACGCGCCCGACGGCGACACACCGCTGCTGCGGCTGCGGGGCATCAGCAAGAGCTTCGGTCCGGTGCAGGCGCTGACCGGCATCGACCTCGACATCCCGGCCGGCCAGGTAACCGCGCTGGTCGGGGACAACGGCGCCGGCAAGTCGACGCTGATCAAGACCATCGCGGGCATCTGGCCGCCGAGCAGCGGCGAGATAGTCTGGAACGGCAAGCCGGTCCACATCCACTCGCCGCGGGACGCGACCGGCCTCGGCATCGCCACCGTGTACCAGGACCTCGCGCTCTGTGACAACCTGGACATCGTGGCGAACATGCAGCTCGGCCACGAGCCGACGCGGTTTGGCCTGCTCGACGAAGTCAACATGGAGCTGACCGCCAAGCAGACGCTGCAGGACCTGCGGGTCACGAGCGTGCGATCGATCCGGCAGCCGGTCGGCTCGCTGTCCGGTGGCCAGCGGCAGGCGGTCGCGGTGGCCAAGGCGGTCATGCAGGAGGTCAGGCTCGTCATCATGGACGAACCGACCGCCGCGCTCGGCGTCAGCCAGACCGAGCTCGTGCTTTCTCTCATCGCCCGGCTGGCCAGCACCGGTCACGCCGTCCTGGTCATCTCGCACAACCTGATCGACGTGTTCCAGGTCGCGGACCGGATCGCGGTCCTCTACCTGGGACGGCTGGTCGCGGTGGGGCCTGCGGCGGAGTTCGACACGCAGTCGGCCGTGGAGCTGATGACCACCGGCACGTCGGGCAAGCTGGGCAACGGCAGCACGAGAGAAGCCGCGGACCCGCCCAACGTCAGCGCCGGCCCCGGGGGAACACCCCCCCAAACCCCGCCGCTGGGCAGCGGCTCGGAGGGCTGAAGGATGGCAAGGACAGAATCCGGCGACACGGCAGAAGTGCCCGCCGCGCCTGTCGGTGAGACCGCCGCATCCGAGAAGGCCGAAGAGATAGCACTGACCAGCGCGCCGGCGGTGCTGGCCCAGTCGCTGGGCGAGTACACGCGGGTCTGGCTCCGGCGGGTTCGCAATGGTGAGAGCGGCGCGCTGCCGGTCATCATCGGGCTGATCATCATCGGGGCCTATTTCCAGGCGCGCAGCAGCGCCTTCCTGTCGGCGGGCAACATCGCCAACCTGATGGGGCAGGCGGGCTGGATCATCACCATCGCCATGGCCCAGGTGTTCGTGTTGCTGCTCGGCGAGATCGACCTGTCGGTCGGCTACAACATGGCGGTCGGCGCGACCATCACGATCTGGATGGTGTCGGTCTCGCATCCGTTCCCCACCTGGGTCGCGATCCTGGCCGGCCTGGCCGTCAGCACGGCGATCGCCGCCATCGAGGGCGCGATCGTGGCCTTCCTCAAGGTCCCGTCGTTCGTGGTCACGCTGGCCGGGCTGCTGACCCTGAGCGGGGTGCTGCTCTGGCTCTACGAGCAGACCGGGAGCGTCGGCCTCGGCGGCGTCATCCAGAACCACAACAGCTTTATCAACGGCATCGTGGCCAACAACATCAGCCCCACGGTCAGCTGGATCATCCTGGTGGCCGTGGTCGTGCTCGCGGCGGTCTTCATGATCGCGCGGGACCGGCGCAGGCGGTCGCACGGCCTGGTCGCGCCACCGCTGAGCGTCACCCTCCTGAAGATCGGCGTGATGGCCGCGGTCGGCGTGGTGCTGGTGCTCATCCTCAACCACAACCGCGGCACCCTGCTCACCCAGTTGAGCGGCGTCCCGTGGGTGGTGCCGGTCGTGCTCGGGCTGCTCGTGGTCACCACCGTGCTGCTGGGCCGGACCAAGTTCGGCCGGTACATGTACGCCATCGGCGGCAACGCCGAGGCGGCCCGGCGGGCCGGCATCAACCTGAACCGGATCCGGGTCCTGGCCTTCGCGCTCTGCGGGCTGATGGCCGGGGTGACCGGCATCCTGTTCGCATCGCTCCTCGGCTCGATCTCGAACAACGTCAACGGCGGCCAGTACGTGCTGTACTCGGTCGCGGGCGCCGTGATCGGCGGCGTCAGCCTGTTCGGCGGCCGGGGCCGGATGCTGGGCGCGGTCCTGGGCGGCTTCGTGGTGGCGGTCATCTACAACGGCGTCATCATCCTCGGGCTCGGCGCGGCCGGCCAGTACATATGGACCGGGGCCGTACTGCTGGCGGCGGTCCTGCTCGACGCCCTGGCCCGCCGGGGCAGCACCACTGCCGGGACCAACTGAACGCCGGCCGGGCTGGCCCGTGCCGCGGGCGGAATACCCGGCGTGGCACACTGGTTGGCGCAGATAACGCGTGCTCCGGGGTCGGTGAAACTCCGAACCGGCGGTGACAGTCCGCGACCCGGCCGATGCCATCGGCCGGCTGACCCGGTGGAACTCCGGGACCGACGGTAACAGTCCGGATGGGAGGAAGCACGTGCGCGGCCGGGCCGTAAGCGGTCCCACCGGCCGTGCTCGCGTCGGCGCGTCCCGCCGCGATCCCCGGAGCCTGCGGCAGGCAGGTGGCTCCGGAGGAGAACGAGGTGGGTACGGTGTTCACCGGAATAGTGGAAGAACTGGGCGAGGTCGTCGCCCTCGAGACGTTCCCTGACGCCGCGAGGCTGACCGTGCGCGGCCAGCTCGTCACGGCGGGCGCGGCCCCGGGCGACTCGATCGCCATCAACGGCGTGTGCCTGACCGTGACCGGCTCGTCGGACGGCACATTCAGCGCCGACGTCATGGGCGAGACCCTGAGCCGGTCCAGCCTCGGCGCGCTGGGCCAGGGGTCAGCGGTGAACCTGGAGCGCCCGCTGCGGCTGGACGGCAGGCTCGGCGGGCACCTGGTCCAGGGCCACGTGGACGGAACCGGCACGATCCTGGAGCGCCGCCCGGGCGACCGTTGGGATGTGGTGCGGATATCGCTTTCGCCGGGGCTGGCCGGCTACGTCGTGGAGAAGGGCTCGATCGCCGTCGACGGGGTCAGCCTCACGATCTCCGGGCTCGGCGACGGCTGGATCGAGGTCAGCCTGATCCCGGAGACGCTCGCGCGCACCACCATGGGCCGCAAGCAGCCCGGCGAGACGGTCAACCTGGAGGTCGACATGATCGCCAAGTACGTGGAGCGGCTGCTCACCGGGAGGTCACAGTCATGATCGCGGACGAGGCGACGCCGGGGGTCGGGCTGGACACGGTGGAGCAGGCCATCGCCGAGATCGCCGCGGGCCGGCCGATCGTCGTGGTCGATGACGCCAGCCGGGAGAACGAGGGCGACATCGTGTTCGCCGCGAGCAAGGCCACCCGCGAGCTGCTGGCCTTCACCATCCGCTACGCCCGCGGCCTGATCTGCGTGCCGATGCTCGGTGAGGACCTGGACCGCCTGCAGCTCCCGCCGATGACCAGCGACAACCAGGAGCACATGGGGACCGCGTTCACGATCAGCGTGGACGCGCGCGACGGCATCACCACCGGGATCTCCGCCGCCGACCGGGCCAGGACCATCCGCACCCTGGTGGACTCGGCCACCGAGCCTTACGAGATCGTCCGGCCCGGGCATGTCTTCCCGCTGCGCTACGCGGAGGGAGGCGTGCTGCGCCGGGCGGGCCACACCGAGGCGGCGGTGGACCTCGCCCGGCTGGCGGGCCTCACGCCCGCCGGGGTGGTGGCCGAGATCTTCAACGACGACGGCACCATGGCCCGGCTCCCGCAGTTGCGCGCCTTCGCCGACGAGCACGGCCTCGCGCTGATCTCGATTGCCCAGCTGATCGAGTACCGCAGGCACTCCGAGCTGACCGTCCGGCGCGTGGTGGAGACGCGGGTGCCGAACCAGTTCGGCGAGTGGCGCGCGTACGGCTACCTGAACTCGGTCGACGGGACCGAGCACCTGGCGCTGGTGCTCGGCGACCTCGACGGCCGGGGCGAGCCTGCCGAACCCGCGGACGACATCCTGGTCCGGATGCACTCGGAGTGCCTGACCGGCGACGTGTTCGGCTCGCAGCGCTGCGACTGCGGCGCCCAGCTGACCGCCGCGATGGCGGCCATCGCGGCCGAGGGCCGCGGCGTCGTGCTCTACCTGCGCGGTCACGAGGGGCGCGGCATAGGGCTGCTCAGCAAGCTGCGCGCCTACCAGCTGCAGGACGCGGGCGCCGACACCGTGGAAGCGAACCTGGAGCTCGGCCTGCCCGCCGACGCCCGCGAGTACTCGACCGGCGCGCAGATGCTGGCCGACCTCGGCGTCCGCTCGCTCCGGCTGCTCACCAACAACCCGGCCAAGGTGCGCGGCCTGTCCGGGTTCGGCATCCAGGTGACCGGCCGGGTCTCGCTGCCGGTGGCGGCCACGGAGGACAACCTCCGCTACCTGATCACCAAGCGGGACCGCCTCGGCCACCACCTCGGCGATATTTCGCTCCAGAACGGACAGGCGCTCCCGACTCTTCCCCGTCAGGCACCGGTGCGGTGAGCGGCGGAGGGCGGCCGCCGGGCCGAGCCGTGGACGCCGCCGGGCTCACCCTGGGGATCGCGGCGACGCGATGGCACCCGGAGGTCACCGACACCCTGGTCCGGCGGGCGGTGGCGGCCGCCGAGGCGTGCGGGATCACCGCCCCGCGCGTCGTCCGGGTGCCCGGCGCGGTCGAGCTGCCCGTGGTGGCGGCGGAACTGGCCAAGCGGCACGACGCGGTCGCCTGCCTCGGCGCGGTCATCCGCGGCGGGACCCCGCACTTCGAGTACGTCTGCGACTGTGTCACCTACGGCCTGTCCCGGGTGCCGCTGGACACCGGCACGCCGGTCGGCAACGGCGTGCTCACCTGCGACACGCTCGACCAGGCCCGCGACCGCTGCGGCGCCGAGGGCGCGGCCGAGGACAAGGGCTGGGATGCCGTCCTCGCCGCCCTGGAGACAGCGCTGGTCCTGCGCAGCCTGCGCTGAGCCCCGCGCACGGCGCCCGCCCTGAGCCGCGCGCGGCGCCCGCCCTGAGCCGTGCACGGTGCCGCGCTGCCCCTCGCGCACGGCGCCTGCGCGCACGGCCATTTTTGCGGGGGGAGTTTTGCTGGCGGTGCGACAGGCACTAAGGTATGGCTACCCTTAGTAGCCGCGGGAGGCCGCTGACATGCTTGCCACGCTCGTCATCTTCTTGCGCGAAGGAGTCGAGGCTAGCATGATCGTGGCGATCCTTCTGGCCTACCTGAACCGCATCGGGCGGCGTGACCGCTTCCGTGACGTGTTCGCCGGCGTGGGCGCGGCGCTGGTGCTGGCCACGGCGGGCGGGGTCGCCGCCTACGAGACGATCCGCAGCTATGACGGCTCCCGGGCGCAGACCATCTTCGAGACCGGCACCTACCTGCTCGCCGCGGGCGTGCTCACCTACATGACCTTCTGGATGCGCAACCACGCGCGTTCCCTCTCGGCCGAGTTGCGGGCCCGCACGGACGCGGCGCTCGACGGCCGCGCCCGGATGGGGCTCGGGCTGCTGGCCTTCCAGGCGGTCGGCCGCGAGGGCCTGGAGACGGTGGTCTTCACGCTGGCCATCGTGTTCAGTACCAGCACCGCCGGGGCGCTGGGCGGCGCAGCGCTCGGGCTGGCCGGCGCGCTGACGGTCGCGTTCGTGATCTACCGGCTGGGCCACCGGCTGAACCTGGCCCGGTTCTTCACCGTGATCGGCGTGCTGCTCATGGTGTTCGCCGCCGGGCTGCTCGCCGACTCCGTGGAGAACATGCAGCAACTGGGCTGGCTGCCGGTGCTGAACTCGCCGATGTGGCACACGACCAGCCTGCTGTCGGAAGGCAGCGCCTTCGGCGACGTCCTGCACAGCTTCTTCGGCTACAGCGACGCGCCCACCCCGCTCCAGCTGGTGATCTATGTCGTCTACCTGACGGCCGTCATCGTCACCTATCTGGGACCTCGGTTCAGGATCGGCCCGCGGGGCGCGCGGGGCGCGCGGGCGGGGCACGTAACCTGAGGTCATACCGATACCGGCCGAGGTGACAGATCGTGCGAGACATCCTGGATCCGATTTCCAAGTGGTGGGATGCTGGTGAGACGTTCGGCCTGGCTACCGTGGTGCGGACGTTCAGCAGCGCGCCGCGGGAGCCCGGCGCGGCGTTGGCGGTGGCCGCGGACGGCGAGGTGGTGGGCAGCGTCTCGGGCGGCTGCGTCGAGGGAGCGGTGTACGAGCTGGCGGGCGAGGTCCGGTCCGCCGGGCGGCCGGTGCTGCAGACCTACGGCATCAGCGATGACGATGCCTTCGCCGTCGGCCTGACCTGCGGTGGCATCATCGACATCTTTGTCGAGCCGGTCAGCCGGGAGTCCTTCCCTGATTTCGGCGAGGTGGCCGCGGCGGTCCGGGCCGATGAGCCGGTCGCGGTGGCGACCGTGATCGCCGGGCCGGGACAGGTGGGCGCCCGGCGGGTGATCTGGTCGGCGGGCGACGCGGACGGCGCCGACGGTGCGCCCGGGCCGGACGGCCGCCGGTCATCGGGCACGCTGGGGTCGGGGGACCGGCTGGACCAGGCCGTGGACGATGACGCGCGCGGGATGCTGGCGCAGGGCCTGACCGGGGTCCGCCGGTACGGCCCGGACGGCGAGCGCAGGCGGGACGAGCTGTCGGTGTTCGTCCAGTCGTTCGCGCCGCCGCCGCGGATGCTGGTGTTCGGCGCGATCGACTTCGCCGCGGCCGTGGCCCGGGCGGGCAAGTTCCTCGGCTACCGGGTGACGGTGTGCGACGCCCGGCCGATATTCGCGACGCGGGCGCGCTTTCCCGACGCGGATGAGGTGGTGACCGACTGGCCGCACCGGTACCTGGCCGGGCAGAGCGTGGACGCGCGCACGGTCATCTGCGTTCTCACCCACGACCCCAAGTTCGACGTGCCGCTGCTCGAGGTGGCCCTGCGCACCCCGGCGGGCTACATCGGGGCGATGGGCAGCAGGCGAACCCACGACGACCGGCTGGCCAGGCTCCGCGAGGCCGGGCTCTCCGAGGACGAGCTGGCCCGGCTGCGCTCGCCGATCGGGCTCGATCTCGGCGCGCGCACACCCGAGGAGACCGCGGTCGCGATCGCCGCAGAGCTGATCCAGCTACGCTGGGGCGGCTCCGGGCAGCCGCTCACCGCGACCACGGGCCGGATCCACCACAGCTGAGCCGCGGCGGACCCGGCGCGAGATCAGCGAGCGATGAAGATCATGCCCTGGGGCTCGAGACTGGGTCCGGTCACCGGTACCCGGCTGATCTGGCCGGTCCACGGGTCCAGCGAGCCCAGGTAGTTCGCCGGGAACCCGGGCGCGGGGCAGGTCGCTGGCGCGTTGTCGGCGTCGCAGGGCGTAACCGCGACGAAGACGGACCCGACCCGGAACGGCCCGGTCACCAGGTCGACGGTGTCGCCGTCGTGGTCCGCGGCGTACAGGCGCCCGTCCCGGCCGGTCGCCCAGGCGGTGTCATCGACCGGCTGGGACAGCCGCAGCACGGACAGCCGCAGGCCGGGCCCGCCGCGGAACGAGGCGAAGATCTGCTCCTTGTCGCCCTGGCTGGTCAGCATGAAGTCGCCGGCGAACCTGGGGCCTGAGCCCGGGACCACCTCGTTGGAGTCGGGATCGGTCAGCGCCAGGCGCACTACCTTCCCGTGACCGGGGCGGCCGGTGTTGCCGACCGTCGCCAGCGCCTCGTCGTAGAACAGCGGGAAGACGAACGCGACGTGGCTGGCGCGGTCGAAAGCCACCACGTACACGGCGGGGTAAGCCGGCTGCGGGGCAGCCGCCCCGGTCGTTCCCGGCGCCGAGGCGCTGACCAGCACGAGGCCGTGGTAGATCGAGATGGCGTCGGTGCCGCCGTGATGCGGCAGCGGATCGTGGCTATACCGGTAATGCTGGACCTGTGCGCCGGGCGGAGCTCCCGGCGTGATCGTGTAGATGCTGGAGTTGGCGTCCTCGTCCACCGTGGCGATGACCAGGTGCCGGGCGGGATCGGCGGTCAGGCCGTCGCATTTGCCCCTGATGTCCCACTGCCGGATCACCCGGCCGGCGGTGGTGAACTCGACGATGGTGCTGTCGAGGTTGCCGTCGGTGCTGGCCTGGCCCTGCGGGCCGATACCGTTCTGAAAGCCGGTGAACAGATCGCGCCCCATGTGGGTGATGTCGTCGGGCTGCGTCAGCGGCCCGGACCGGCGCTTGTTCGTGCCGGACGGCACGAACGTGTGGCGGAGCTTGCTGCCGAACAAGATCTGCCGCACCTGGTAGTGCGGCGCGTGGTGTGGCCAGGTGGCTGCGGCGGTCCGGCCCGGCGCGGCGGCCGCCGCCGCGGTCCCGGCGATGAGCAGGCCCGCGGGGACGACGGCCGCCGCGGCGAGGATCTTCGCGGCGCGGCGCGTGGTCGGGAGCATGTGGCCTCGCTTCCGGATTGCGCGGGGGAACGCTGACCGACCAGTCATACCGGGGCCGCCGGACGCGACCTCGACCGTGACGGGTCCATCGGGTGAACGCGGCCGCAACTTTGGCCGACTCGCGGCCTGGCGCCGTAGCCTGGCAGGCGTGCCGGTAGCTGGAGTCGCCGGGGTCCTGCTCGCCGCGGGCGAGGGCAGCAGGCTCGGACAACCGAAGGCGCTGGTCGAGATCGGCGGAGAGCCGCTCGCCCAGCGCGGCGTCGCCCTGCTCCGGGCCGGAGGTGCGGCGCCGATCGTGGTGGTGATCGGCGCGGTCGCTGTCGACCTGCCCGGCGTCCTGGCCGTGCACAACCCGGGCTGGCGCACCGGCATGGGCTCGTCGCTCGCCGCCGGCCTGGCCACCGTGCCGGACGGCTGCTCCGCCGCGGTGATCGCCCTGGTCGACCAGCCGCTGGTCGGGCCCGAGGCGGTGCGGCGCCTCATCGCCGCGCACGCGGCGGGCGCGAGCATCGTGGTGGCCGCCTATCACGGGGCGCCCCGTAATCCGGTTTTGCTGGCCCGGGAGCACTGGGCCGGGGTCGTCGCCCTCGCCGTCGGCGACGCCGGGGCGCGGCCGTTCCTGCGCGCGCACCCGGAGTTGGTCATGTCGGTGGAGTGCGGCGACACCGGCAGCCCGGACGACCTGGACACGCGCTCCGATCTGGACCGGCTGGCCCGGCTCGTCCGGCCCCGCGAGGCAGCCACGGACCAGGACTGACCGCTACCTCACAGGGTCACCTCGATGCCCCAGGCGTGCGTGATGCTGTCGTCCGGCTGCAGGATCAGCAGGTCCGTCCCGGTCACGAAGCTGTTCGGCGGGCAGGTCATCGGCTCGATAGCGATCGCCCGCCTGCGGCGCGCCGGATCCAGGCTGTCGCCCGTGAACACCTGGAGCCACCGGTAGCCCTGGCCGGCCCAGAACGCCAGCTGCACGCCCGGGCCGCTGAGCCGGGCCCAGGCGCGGCCGTCAGGGCTGGCGGCCAGGCCGGTCAGCGCGTGATCGACCTTGGTGTCGCCGATCAGGTGCGGCACCCGGAAGTCGTAGGGCGTTCCGGTGACGTCCTCGGGCTGGCCCTCGGGGATGCCGCGATCGTCGGTCGGCAGCCACCGGGAGGCAGGCAGCTCGAGTTCGCACTCGTCGACCAGCGTGGTGCCTGCGGTCAGATAGGGGTGGGCACCGGTGCCGTACGGTGCGGGATGGCTGCCCGCATTGCTGGCGGTCACGCTGACCCGCAGGCCGTCGGAGGCACTGAGCCGGTACTCAGCCGTCAGCTCCAGGCAGAACGGGTACCCGGGCCGCCCGTACAGGACATGCCTCAGCTCGACCGCGTCGGCCGCTTGCCCGGCCGGCTGCCAGCCCGCCCAGCGGGTCAGGCCGTGAATGGCGTTACCGCGGGCGGGCTCGCTCAGGTCAAGCTGGTAACGGGCCCCGTCAAACGCGTAGCGGCCGCCGTCGATACGGTTCGGCCAGGGCACGAGCAACTGGCCCGATCCGGCTGGGGGGACCTCGTCGGGCTCGTATTCGGCGATAACCGGCTGGTCGTGATAGCGGAATTCGCGAAGACCCGCGCCGAGTTCAGTGACCGTGGCCGAATAGCCACCTGCTGATATCCGGAACTGCGTGCCCGTGAGCGGGATCGAGGCCAGCTTGGTCATGCCGTCTATCTTGCGGTCTGCGGCGCCGCGGCCGGGGAGCGGGCCCCGGTATCGAGTGCCGGCGGGGCTGCTTGGGGAGCGGGGGACCTTCAGCCCCGCCGGCAGTTGCACGATAGCGGCCCCGGCGCCGCATGCGGGCGAACTTCGCCAACAACCAGAGGTAGTTCTCAGGTAGCGGGCCGCTTCCGGCCTCGCGTCGGCGAGTGCCGGCCGGGCCCTCGGGCTAGTCCTTCGGGGCCAGCCGACCGGTCCGGACCGCCTCGGCGGCCAAGACGCCGAACAGGTAGAAGTAGGCCGACTCCTCGTCGTCGAAAATGCGTACT
This sequence comes from uncultured Actinomycetota bacterium, assembly GCA_963842355.1. Classification (GTDB taxonomy): domain Bacteria; phylum Actinomycetota; class Actinomycetes; order Streptosporangiales; family Streptosporangiaceae; genus JASHPR01. The sequence continues at coordinate 1,505,565 of CAWJGC010000004.1, forward strand.
TCGTGCCGCGATCCGGCGGCCGCATTGAATACCTCGAACCCGTCGGGGGTCTGGATCAGGCACATGGCCCCGTCGAGTTCCTCGCCCAGCGCGTAGGCGGACGGAGGTATCGCCGCCAGGCTGGCCAGCTCGGAGAAGATCCGCTGTGTGGCCAGCCGCCGGAGCGCCGAACGCCGGCGCCGGCGGCCCGAGGTGGGCGCCTCTCCGGGCTCGGGCACCTGGGTCGGCGGGGCCTGGGCGGCCGGCGGCGGGGCCTGGGCGGCCGGCGGCCGGGCGCGGGCGGAGGCGGCGCGGCGCGCGGCCGCCTCCAGCGGTAGGGGAGGCTCGCTGGTCGGCGGGATCACGGCCAGGTCCGGTTGCGAGTCGGCCGCGGCGGTCGGGAACGGGCCGGTCGGGAAGGGGCTGGTCGTGGCCGGGCTGGTCGGGAAGGGGCTGGTCGTGGCCGGGCTGGTCGGGAAGGGGCTGGTCGTGGCCGGGCTGGTCGGGCGGCTGGCGGCGAGGCCGGGCTCCCCGGGCTCCGTGGGCGCCCCGGGCAGCGGATCCCGGGCCCCCGCCCGGCGCGGGTAGTCGAGGCGCTCCTCCACGATCTCGCTGACCTCCTCGCGGGGCGTAACCAGCTCGAACACGCCGCGGTCCACCTGCCAGTAGCCGAGCTTCTCCGCCTGGTAGGCGTCGTGACCCCGGTAGGCGATGTGCAGCCGGTCGCCGAGATCGTCGAGCACGATGCAGCGGTCGCCGCGGAAGGTGCCCATCGGCCGGGACTCCCACAGCGCCTGCAGGTCCTGGATCCGCAGCTGCTTGCGCCAGTGGCCGGTGGCCGGCTCGAAGCCGAGTTCCTCCGGCGGCGGGCACGCGGCGAAGAGCACAACGTCCCCGTCGGTGGGGCCGATGCCCGCCTCGTAGGGGACCCCCCGGTAGGTCGCCATCAGCCGGTAGCGCACGACTCAGCCCGTCCCCACCGGGCGCAGCCACACCTGCCCGTCGTACCGCGCGATGAATTCGGTCCCGCCCGCGGTGATCCGGTAGATCTCGGCGCCGATGGGGACCGGCGCCGGGTCGAGGTAGAACTCGGCGACCACGTGCGAGCGGGAGGAGGTGTAGCCGGTTCCGGTGAACGGCGGTTTGCCTGACCAGTCACCGCCCATCTCGGAGGAGTACGGGACCTGGTATGACTCGGGACCGACCGCGTTCCAGCGCAACACGTACACCTCCGCGAGGCCCGGGCCGAAGTCCGAGCCCTCGTAGCCCAGGTCCAGCGCCTCGTAGTACTCTGCCGGGCCGGCGAAGGAACTGTCCTGCACACGGTAGACAAATCCGGCGATGACCGCGCGGCGGCCCGTCAGGTACGGCTCGACGAGCCGCGGCGGGATCGCCTTCTGCATGAGCGTCCCCGGCCGGATAGCCACGGATGCCTGGTCAACCTGCCGCACGCGTTCCCCTGTCGGTCCCGACTGATGCAGTTCCCTGAGAGTCTCACACTGTGAAATGCGTCCTCAACTGCTTCGGCTGACCCCGCTGGGTACACGGCAGCAAGGCTACCTGCGCAGACTCCGGCCGGAGCCCGGACCGCCGCAGGTGCGGGCCTAAGGTGAGACCGTGACCTCGCCCGTACTCGCCGGTGGTGACCCCCGGTTCCGTGACGACGACGGCTCCGCCGACCCGGGGGCGGCCGCCGCCCTGGCGGCGTTCGCCTCCGCCGCGGGCAGCGAGCACGCCGCGCTGACCGCGCTGGCGCGCTCGCGGCTGCTGGTGCCGGTCGTCGCCGCGGGGGGCGGTGAGAAGGACAGCGAAATGTCTCTCCCCACGCTGGTCGGGCGCGACGGCAGGCGAGCCGTGCCGGCGTTCACCTGCCAGGACGCGCTGGCCAGGTGGCGTCCGCAGGGCCGCCCCGTGCCCGTGCTGGCCGCACTGGTCTGGCGGGCCGCGGTCGACGACGCGTGCGCCGTCGTCGTGGACATCGCCGGGCCGGTCCCGCTGGCCATCGACGGCGCCCGACTGGTTGCCCTCGCCGAGGGCAGGCCGGTTCCGTTGCCGCATGAGGACCCGGACGTGCTGGCCGCCGTCCGGGCTGCCGCCGCCGAACACCGGGCGATCACCGGGCTCCGCATTGCTGTCGGTCCCGGTGGCGACCCGGCGGCCGCCGCTCTCGGCGGCGGGCTGACCGCCGCCGATCACACCGCCAGCGACCTGCAGATCCAGGTGACGCTGGCGGGCGGCTGCGCCCCGGCGGCCGGCGCCGAGGTGATCCGGCTGCTGGGAGCCGCGTTGATGGCGCAGCTTGGCGGCCGGCTGCGTCGCGGCATCGCGATCTCCGTGACCCCGCCGGCCGGTCGCCGGGGATCCTGATGCTCCGCCGGCCGGTCGCCGGGGATCCCGATGACGGCCACGGCGGAGGCTGGCGTGCCGATCAGGGTCGGCGCTCTGCCGCGGAGCCGGTCGCGCTGCTGGTCAGGCGTCCAGGTTTCAGATGGCCAGTTCATTAGTAAATACTATTGACGGTCAATAATCGGGACAGTAGTCTCCGATGCCGTGAGTGACGCTGCTGCCGCTTCTTCCCGCCCGCCCGCTCAGATCACATTTCCTGCTTTGCTCGGTGCGGCTCTGCGGCCGTACAGCTCGGCGGTGCTGGGTGAACTGGATCGGGCGGGATTCGAGGACATGCCCAGGACCGGTTACCGGGTGGTGGGCAGCCTGGCGCGGGGCGGCTCGAGCCTGCAGGACATGGCCGACGCGCTCGCCATGTCCAAGCAGGCGGCGGGCCAGCTGGTGGACGTCCTGGTGGCGAGGGGGTACTGCGCCCGCCTGCCGGATCCCAGCGACCGGCGCCGGGTGGTGCTCAAGCTCACCGACCGCGGCCACGGTGCTGCCCGCGCGCTCCGGGCCGCGATCACCCGGGTAGACGGGATGCTGGCGGACCAAGTCAGCCGCCAGGACCTGGCCACGACCCGGAGGGTGCTGACCGCGCTGGCGGACCTCGGCCGGATGGGAGACTGGCTGGAAGCGGACTCGTCGGCGGGGCGGCGGGAGCCGCAGTCATGAGCCTGGATTGCGCCGCGCCCGGCGCGGCCTCAGCCCGGCAGGCAGGCCGGCCCAGGATCTGGCGCTCGCCGGACGGCCAGCCCGGCTGGGCCAGGCCGGCGCTGCTGGTCATCACGGCCATCTGCGCCTTCTCGTATGCCTGGCGCGCCAGCACCCCGGTGAACATCGAGATCTACTACGCGGCCGCCGTCCGCAGCATGTCCATGAACCTGCACAACCTGGTGTTCGGGGCGTTCGACCCGGCAGGCACCGTGAGCACCGATAAGCTGCCAGGCGCCTTCTGGGTGCAGGCCGTATCGCTCCGATTGTTCGGGGCGCACACGTGGGCGCTCGTGCTGCCCCAGGTCATCGAGGGCGCGCTCACGGTTCTGGTGCTCTACCACGCGGTGCGGCGGCTGGCTGGCCCGGCCGCCGGAGTGCTGGCGGCCGGGATACTGGCCATCTCACCCGCCACCGTGGCGCTGAACCGGGGCAACGTCTCCGACACGCTGATGATCCTGCTCGCGGTGCTGGCCGCGGACGCGACCGTCACCGCAGTGGTCACCGGGCGGCGGCGGCCCATCCTGCTGGCCGGGGTCTGGGTCGGCCTGGCGTTCCAGGCGAAGATGATCGAGGCGTGGCTCGTGCTCCCGGCCATCGCCGGCTGCTACCTGCTGGCCGCGCCCGGCGGCTGGCCGCAGCGGGTCCGGCGGGCCGCCGCGATGGGCCTGGTGGCCGCGGCCGTGTCGCTGAGCTGGATGACGGCGGTCACGATCTGGCCGGCCTCGCTGCGTCCGTACATCGACGGCAGCCACGACAACTCGGTCTTTCAGCAGGTCTTCGTGTACAACGGGTTCGGCAGGCTGGACCAGGCCTCACCGAATCAGCTGCTAGACAAGTCGATCAGGCTCGGGCTGCCCCCGTCACCCCCGCCGGGCTGGGACCGGCTGCTCACCGGCCAGCTCGGGCGTGACACCGGCTGGCTGCTCGCGGCGGCGCTGGTGGCGCTCATCGCGGGCCTGGCGGCCCGGAGGCGCCGTCCGCGAGGCGACCTGGTCCGGGCCTGCGCGGTGCTGTGGGGTGCCTGGCTGGCGGTCCTGACGGTGGTGTTCAGCTTGTCGTCGGCCATCAACTCCTACTACACCGCCGCGCTCTCGCCCGCCGTGGCCGCGCTCATCGGGACCGGTCTCACGCTGGCCTGGGAGAACCGCAAGCAGGCCCGGGCTCGGCTGGCCCTGGGCGTGGCGCTGCTGGCGACGGCCGGTTACGCGGTGTGGCTGCTGCCGGCCGGCGGGACCGGCTTGCCGCCGTGGCTGAGGCCCGCGCTGATCGGCCTCGTGCTGGCCGCAGGATGCTGCCTGGCCGCGCTGACCTGGCGGCCGTCATGGGAGCTCCTGACCGCCGTGTCGGTCCCGCTGACTGTCCTGGCGGCACTGATCGTGCCGGCGGTCGCGTCGGCATCGGTGGTCTCCGGCGGCCTCGGCCCGTTCGAGACCCCGTTTGAGCCGCGGCAGGTCACTATCGATTCCAGGGTGTTCTTCGGCGCCGGCTTCCAGGTCGCCCAGGTGCTGCCGACGCTGGAGGCGGCCAATCGCGGCATCCCTTACCTGGCGGCCGTCCAGACCTCGGCGCTGGCCGCACCGCTGATCTGGGCCAGCGGCAGGGAGGTGCTCCCGATCGGGGGGTTCACCGGCACGATCCCCGAGCCTTCCCGCAACGCGCTGGAGGACCTGATCGAGATGAATGACGTCCGCACCTTCATACAGTCGCCGACCACCACCGACCCGCGGCTGGCCTGGGTGGCCAGGCACTGCATCAAGGTCAAGAAGACATCAGGCCCCGCCACGGTGCTCCCGATCAGCGTGTATTACTGTCCCGGGTTCATCTTCCTCAAGTGAGCGCGGGAGCCCGCGCCGTCGTACCGGGCGCGTGACATGGCAGGATCGGCAGCATGCTGCACTGGCTGACCGCGGGGGAGTCGCACGGGCGCGCGCTCGTGGCGATCTGCGAGAGCATGCCCGCCGGCGTGGAGATCACCACCGCGGACGTCGCGGCCGCCCTGGCCCGCAGGCGCGCCGGGTACGGCCGGGGCGCGCGGATGAAGTTCGAGCAGGACGAGGCCGAGATCACCGGAGGGGTGCGGCACGGGGTAACGCTCGGCGGGCCGGTCGCGATCCGGGTGGCCAACACCGAGTGGCCGAAGTGGGAGACGGTGATGTCGGCCGACCCGGTGGCCGCCGCTGTCCTGGCCGACCAGGCCAGGAACGCCCCGCTGACCAGGCCCCGTCCCGGGCACGCGGACCTGGCGGGGATGCAGAAGTACGGTCACCGCGACGCGCGGCCGGTCCTGGAGCGGGCCAGCGCGCGCGAGACCGCCGCCCGGGTGGCGCTCGGCGAGGTGGCCCGGCGCTACCTCCGCCAGGCGTTCGGTATCGAGATCGTGAGCCACGTGGTGTCGATCGGCCCGGTGTGCGCACCAGAAGGCGCAGTGCCGCGCCCCGAGGACGGGGCCCGGGTGGACGCGGACCCGGTGCGCTGCCTGGATCCGGCGGCGAGCACGGCCATGCAGGCGGAGATCGACCAGGCGCGCAAGGACGGCGACACGCTCGGCGGCGTGGTCGAGGTGGCCGTCTACGGCGCGCCGCCCGGGCTGGGCAGCCACGTGCACTGGGACCGGCGGCTCGACGGCAGGCTGGCCGGAGCGCTGATGAGCATCCACGCCATCAAGGGAGTGGAGATCGGCGACGGCTTCGCCACCGCGCGCCGCCGCGGCTCGGCCGCGCATGACGAGATCGAGGGCGGCCGCGCCTGCGCGCTGGCGGACCAACCGGGCCGGCGGGATCGAGGGCGGCATGAGCACCGGCGAGGTGATACGCGTGCGGGCGGCGATGAAGCCGATCTCCACGGTGCCCAGGGCGCTGGACACCGTGGACGTGCGCTCCGGCGAGCCGGCCAAGGCCATCAGCCAGCGCAGCGATGTCACCGCCGTCCCGGCCGCCGGGGTGGTGGCGGAGGCGATGGCCGCGCTGGTCCTCGCGGACGCGGCGATCGAGAAGTTCGGCGGCGACTCGGTCGAGGAGGCGCGCCGCAACCTGCGCGGTTACCTGGAATCGCTGGTGATCTCATGACCACCCCGGGCCGGCACCGGGATGAATGTGAGCCTGGTGCACACCCAGGTACAGCAGACTCACATTCATCGCCTGTGGCGGGGGCGGGCGGGCCTGTGGCGGGGGCGGGCGGGCCTGTGGCGGGGGCGGGCGGGCCAGTGGCGGGGGCGGGCGGGCCTGTGGCGGGGGCGGGCGGGCCTGTGGCGGGGGCGGGCGGGCCCGTGGCCATCCTGATCGGGCCGCCCGGCGCGGGGAAGTCCACCGTCGGCCCGCTGCTCGCCGCGCGGCTGGGGGTCGGCTTCCTGGAAACCGACGAGCAGGTCGAGGCGACCGCGGGCAAACCGGTCGGCGACATCTTCATCGAGGACGGGGAGCCGGCGTTCCGCGCGCTGGAGCGCGAGGCCGTGGCCCGGGCGGTCGCCAGCCACGCCGGCGTGCTGGGCCTGGGCGGCGGCGCGGTGATCGACCCCGGCACCCAGCGCCTGCTGGCCGGGCGGCCGGTGGTCTACCTGGCCACCGGGTTCGCCGCGGCGGCGAAGCGGGTGGGCATGGACACGCCGCGGCCGCTGCTGATCGGCAACCCGCGCGCGAGGCTGAGGGAACTGCTCGAGCAGCGGCTGCCGATCTACGAGAAGCTGGCCTGGATCACCGTGACCACCGACGGCCGGCCCCGGACGAGATCGCCGCCGACGTCGCGGCCCAGATCATTGGGCCACCACAGTGAGCCTGACCAGGATCGCGGTCGGCGGCGAACGGCCCTACGAGGTGATCGTGGGCGCCGGGGCGGTCGGCGAACTGCCGTCGGTCGTCGGCCCGGACGCCCGCACGGTCGTGGTCATCCACCCCGGCGGCCTCGGCCAGGCCGCCCGGCCGGCCTGCCGGGTCCTGCGCGACGCCGGGTACCTGGTGCGGGCCGAGCAGATTCCCGACGGCGAGGCGGCCAAGGACATCTCCGTCGCCGCCGGGCTGTGGTCGCGGCTCGCCGCGCTCAGGCTCGGCCGCCGCGACGCGATTGTCGGCCTCGGCGGCGGGGCCGCCACCGACCTGGCCGGGTTCACGGCCGCGACCTGGCTCCGCGGCGTCCGGCTCGTGCTGGTGCCGACGACGCTGCTCGCGATCGTGGACGCGGCGGTCGGCGGCAAGGCGGCCATCAACATCGCCGAGGGCAAGAACCTGGTCGGGGCGTTCCACCCGCCGGCCGGGGTGCTCGCCGACCCGGCGGTGCTGGCGTCACTGCCTGCCGGGGAGTACGCGAGCGGCCTGGCGGAGGTGATCAAGGCGGGGTTCATCGCCGACCCGGCGATCCTCGAGCTGATCGAGGCCGACCCGCGGGGATCGGCGCGGCCGGGCGGGCCGGGCGAACGCGAGCTCATCGAGCGCGCGGTGCGGGTGAAGGCCGCAGTGGTGGCCTCCGACCTGCGCGAGGCCGGGCCCCGGGAGATGCTCAACTACGGGCACACCCTCGGGCACGCGATCGAGCGGGTCGAGGGTTACCGCATCCGGCACGGCGCGGCGGTCGCGATCGGCATGGTGTACGCGGCCGCCGTGGCCCGCCTGGCCGGGCGGCTCGACGAGACGACCGAGAAACGGCACCGGACGATCCTGGCCGCGGCCGGCCTGCCGGCCAGCTACCCGGCCGGGGCCTGGCCGCGGCTCCGGGAGGCCATGGCGGTGGACAAGAAGGCCCGGGCCGCGGCGCTGCGGCTGGTGGTGCTGGACGGGCTGGCCCGGCCCGGCATCCTGAACGACCCGCCCGAGGATCTGCTGGAGCAGGCGTACGCGGAAATAAGCGAGCGGGAGGGCCTTATGGCGCCCCGAAGGGGCCAGAAAGCAGAGTGAGCGGCTGATGCGGGAAGTCCTGGTACTCAACGGCCCGAACCTGCGGCGGCTCGGGTCCCGCGAGCCCGAGGTGTACGGCACAGCGACGTTCGATGACCTGGCCGAGGCGTGCCGGGCTCTGGGACGCGAGCTCGGCCTGCACGTCGAGGTCCGGCAGACCGACGACGAGGCCGAGCTGGTCGGCTGGGTGCACGATGCGGCCGACCGGCGGGTGCCGGTGGTGCTCAACCCGGCGGCGTTCACGCACTACTCCTACGCGCTGCGGGACGCGCTGGCGATGCGCACCGCCCCGCTGGTCGAGGTGCACCTGACCAACCCGGCGGCCCGGGAGACCTTCCGGCACACCTCCGTGGTGGCCGGGGTGGCCGACGGCACGGTGGCCGGGTTCGGCGTGCTGTCGTACGAGCTGGCGCTCCGGGCGGTCGCCGCGCTGTCCGCGGCGGGCCCGGGGGACGCTGCTTGACAACCGGGTCCGCCGCGGGTTCCGATGGCGGCACCCGCCGGGCCCTCGAACTGGTGAAAGGATCTGCCCACATGCGCATCGGGATGTCACTGAACTACGCGGGCGGCTTTGCCGAGACCGTGACCGAGCTCGCCGACTACGAGAAGGCAGGCCTGGACATCGTGTTCGTGCCCGAGGCGTACAGCTACGACGCGGTGAGCCAGCTCGGGTACGTCGCGGCGAAGACCGAGCGGCTGCAGCTGGCCTCGGGCATCCTGCAGCTCTACTCGCGGACCCCGACGCTGACCGCGATGACCGCGGCCGGGATCGACTACGTGTCCGGCGGCCGGTTCGTGCTCGGCATCGGAGCGTCGGGCCCGCAGGTGATCGAGGGCTGGCACGGCGTGCCGTACGACGCGCCGCTTGGCCGCACCCGGGAGATCATCGAGATCTGCCGCAAGGTGTGGCGGCGGGAGCGGCTGGAATACCACGGCCGGTACTACACGATCCCGCTGCCGCCCGACCAGGGCACCGGGCTCGGCAAGGCGCTGAAGCTGATCAACCATCCGGTCCGGGACCGGATCCCGATCTTCGTCGCGGCGCTCGGGCCCAAGAACGTCGAGCTCGCCGCCGAGATGGCCGAGGGCTGGCAGCCGATCTGGTACTTCCCCGAGAAGGCGGAATCGGTGTGGGGCGCGGCCCTGGCCGCGGGCCAGGCCAAGCGCGACCCGTCGCTCGGGCCGCTGGAGGTGGTGCCGGCCACGGCGGGGCTGGCCATCGGGGATGACGTGGCCGGGCTGCGCGATCTGGGCCGGCCGATGCAGGCGCTCTACATCGGCGGGATGGGCGCGAAGGGCCGCAACTTCTACAACGACCTGGTGGGCCGGTACGGATACGAGGCCGAGGCGGCCGCGATCCAGGACGCCTACCTCGACGGCCGCAAGGACGAGGCGGCGGCACTGGTGCCGGCCTCGCTGCTGGAGGGTACCTCGCTGATCGGGCCGCACTCCTGGGTCGCAGAACGGGTCGCCGCCTTCCGCGAGTCCGGCGTGACCATCCTCAACGTGGCGCCCATCGCCAGCACCCACGCCGAGCGGGTGCGGCTGATCGAGCAGATCCGCGACCTGGCCGCGTGACGCCATGCCCGTGACACAGGCCGCCCGCCGGGCCCGCGCGCAGGAGAAGATCGCCGCGCTGGGCGCAGACGCCGCACTGATCACCAATCTGGTCAACGTCCGGTACCTCACCGGGCTGGTCAGCTCCAACGCCGCGCTGCTGCTGCCCGCGGCCGGGCCCGCCGTGCTGGCCACCGACTCCAGGTACGAGGAGGCGGCCCGGCGCGACTGCCCGGACCTGGAACTGGTCTGCGAGCGCTTCATCGAGCCGGCGCTGGCCCGCCTGGCCGTGGGCCGGGGCCTGCGCACCGTGGCCTTCGAGGCACAGGACATGACCGTGGAACGGCATCAGGAGCTGAGCTCGCTCGACGGCGGGCCGGCGCTGGTGCCGTCCGGGCGGATCGTCGAGGACCTGCGGATGGTCAAGGACGAGGAGGAGATCGCCCTGCTGGCCCGGGCGTGCGCGATCACCAGCGAGGCGTTCTCGGCCGCGCTGCCCGGCATCGAGCCGGGCCGGACCGAGCGCGGCTTCGCGATCCTGCTGGAACGGGCGATGATCGACCTCGGCGCGGAGGCGCTGGCCTTCCCCTCGATCGTGGCCAGCGGACCGAACGGCGCCATACCGCACCACAAGCCGGCCGACCGGGCGTTCGCGCCGGGCGACCTGATCACGATCGACTGCGGTGCCCGGTACGGGGGATACCACGCGGACATGACCCGCACCGTCGCGCTCGGCGCGCCCGCCGCGTGGCAGCGTGACATCTACGCGCTGGTGGCGCAGGCGCAGGCAGGCCGGCATCGAGGCCGCGACCGCCGGCACGGACGTGCGCGCGGCCGACGCGGCCGCGCGCGACCTGATCACGGCGGCCGGCCACGGCGACCACTTCAGGCACGGGCTCGGCCACGGCGTGGGCCTGGAGGTGCACGAGGCCCCGACCATCGGGTACGGGAAGACCGGTACACTGGCAAACCGGGTTCCCGTCACCGTCGAACCCGGGATCTACCTGCCCGGCAGGGGCGGCGTCAGGATCGAGGACACCCTGGTGGTGCGTTCTGACGACGGGGCGGCGGGATCACCCGAGATGCTCACCACGACCACGAGGGAACTCCTCGTTCTGTAGACCGGGACGAGCCGGCCCCGCACGCACGCAGGAGACACGACCAGTGGCCACCACCAACGACCTCAAGAACGGCATGACCCTCAACATCGACGGCCAGCTCTGGAACGTCGTGGACTTCCAGCACGTCAAGCCGGGCAAGGGCGGCGCGTTCGTGCGCACCAAGCTGAAGAACGTGATGTCGGGCAAGGTGGTCGACCGGACGTTCAACGCCGGGGTGCGCGTCGAGCAGGCCAGCGTGGACCGGCGGGAGATGCAGTACCTGTACCGCGAGGGCGACGACTTCGTCTTCATGGACACCCATGACTATGACCAGCCGCACATTCCCGCGCAGACCGTCGGCGACGTCGCGAACTACCTGCTCGAGGAGCAGAACGTGGTCGTGGCCTTCAACGAGGGGGTCCCGCTGTACGTCGAGCTGCCCGCGGCCGTGGAGCTGACCGTCAGCCAGACCGACCCCGGCCTGCAGGGAGACAGGTCGACCGGCGGCACCAAGCCGGCCACCCTGGAGACCGGCGCCCAGATCCAGGTCCCGCTGTTCATCACCACCGGCGAGAAGATCAGGGTGGACACGCGCACCGGCCAGTACCTCGGCCGGGCGTGACCTTCGCTCCTGCACGCTCCGCCTGCCCGCCCGCTCAGGAAACGGTCGATCATGCCAGCACGCAGTAAGGCCAGGAAGCGGGCGCTCGACCTCCTCTACGAGGCCGAGATCCGCGGCGAGCCCGTGCTCGACCTGCTCGCCGAGCGGTCCGCCGCCGGCCCGGCCGGGAGCGGCACGGCGGCCGGGGGCAGCCCGCCGGTCTCCGGGTACGCCGCGGAGCTGGTCCGGGGCGTGCAGGCGCACCGTGAGCAGATCGACGAGCTGCTGAGCGAGCACGCCGAGGGCTGGACGCTGGACCGCATGCCCGCCGTGGACCGGAACATCCTGCGGATCGGGCTGTACGAGCTCTACTGGAGCCCGGGCGTGCCCGACGGGGTGGCGATCAGCGAGGCCGTGCTGCTGGCCCGGGACCTGTCCACGGACGGCTCCCCGGCCTTCGTCAACGGCCTACTCGCCCGCCTGCTCGAGCTCAAGCCGGACCTGGAGCCGACCGCCGAGCAGTGAGGACCAAGGGCCTCCTCGGCCAGGACCGTTGTACCTGGCCCCGGGCCCTCGCGTGGCCTGGACTGAAGTTACGGTTTGCGTCCACTGTGGGAAGTGCTGACATGGAACTGCTAACGCCGACGGTCACGCCCGCCCGGCCCGAAGACGCCCGGCTGATGGAGGCCAGGTTCGTGGCCGGGGAGTCGTACGAGGTAACGGTGCGCGGGCACCGGGTCTTCGTGGACCAGCCCGCCGAGGCGGGCGGGCACGACAGCGCGCCGACCCCGGTCGAGCTCTTCGTCGGGTCGCTGGTCACGTGCGTCGCCTACTACGCCGGGCGGTACCTCACCCGGCACGGTTACGGCCGTGACGGCCTCGTCGTATCGGCCGATTTCGACATGGCGGCCGACCGCCCGGCCCGGGTCGCCAGCATCCGCCTGACCGTCCGGCCCCCGGCCGACCTGCCCGCCGAGCGGTGGCCCGCGCTGCGCGCCGTGGCCACGCACTGCACGGTGCACAACAGCCTCGCGGTCCCGCCCGCCGTCTCCATCGACCTGGCGTAACGGCCGCTCGCCCGGCGGCCCGGCGGCGCGGCCGGTCCGCGCCTGGGGATTGTCGGTGGCCGGCAGTACATTGGCTCCCGGAGCGGCAGGAGGAGGCGCCGGTGGCGCACGGACGTGCCGGGGGCGACGGCGGCGGGCCGGCCCCGGATGACACGGGCTGCCACATCCTGCACGTCGACATGGACGCGTTCTACGCCAGCGTGGAGACCAGGGACCGGCCGGAACTGGCGGGCAGGCCGGTGATCGTGGGCGGCACGAGCGGGCGCGGGGTGGTGCTGTCGGCTTCCTACGAGGCGCGCACGTTCGGGGTGCGCTCGGCGATGCCGATGACGCGGGCCGCCCGGATGTGCCCGCAGGCGGTCGTCATCCCGCCCCGGCACCGGCTGTACGCCGCGGTGTCGCGGGAGGTTATGGCGGTTTTCAAGACGATAACCCCGGAAGTCGAGCCACTCGCGCTCGACGAGGCGTTTCTGGACATCTCGGGCGCGCTCCGGAGGCTCGGACGGCCCGTCGGGATCGCGCGGCTGATCCGGGCACAGATCAGCGAGCAGCAGGGGATCACCTGCTCGGTAGGCGTCGCGACCAGCAAGTTCATCGCCAAGCTCGCCTCCGTGCAGGGCAAGCCCGACGGACTGCTGGTGATTCCCGCTGACGGCGTCCTGGAGTTCCTGCACCCGCTGCCCGTGGCGGCGCTGTGGGGGGTCGGCAGGCAGACCGGCCAGGTCCTGGCCCGGCTCGGGCTGCGCACGGTCGCGGACCTCGCGCACACCCCCGTCGGCACCCTGGAGCAGGCCCTCGGGCCGGCCACCGCGGCCCACCTGTCGGCCCTGGCCTGGGGGCGCGACGAGCGCCGGGTGGTGCCGGGCGCTCAGGAGAAGAGCATCGGCGCCGAGGAGACCTTCGCCCGTGACGTCTGTGATCCCGAGGTGATCCGGCGCGAGCTGCTGCGGCTGTCCGGCCGGACGGCGCGCGGCCTGCGCGCGGCGGGCTGCGCGGCCCGGACGGTCGTGGTGAAGCTGCGCCTGGCCACGTTCAAGACCATCACCCGGTCGCGGACGCTGCCCGAGCCGACCGACGTGGCGCGGCAGATCTACGCCGTGGCGTGCGAGCTCTACGCGGCCGCGGGCCTGGGAGACCGGGCGCGGCTGCGGCTGGTCGGGGTGCGGGCGGCCGGACTGGTCCCGGCCGCGGACGCCGGGACGCAGCTCGCGCTCGGGGAGCGGCCGGTCTCGTGGCGCGAGGCCGAGCGGGCCGTGGACCGGATCGCGGGGCGGTTCGGCACCGACACCGTGCGCCCGGCCATCCTGGTCGACGGCGACCGGGACGGGACATGATCGCGCGAGGCCGCCCCGCCCGGGCGGGCGCGGGCCGGCGGGCTGGCACCAGCCGCGGCACGCGTTCTGGCTCCTGATTTCTGGGGATATGCCGGTAACCGGGCGAGTGGTCCGCCAGCCAGCGCCCGGGCCGGTTCAGGGCCGAGACCGGCGTACCCTTCCGCAGGACACGCCGGCGCTCGTATTCTGGAGGGTAAGCCAGGCCGTGAGGAGAGGCTCACCGAGCCGCGTCCCCGCGCGCAAGTCTCATGGGAGGCACCGTGCCGCTCTCGGAGCACGAGCAGCGCCAGCTCGAGCAGATTGAGCAGGCGCTCTACGCCGATTATCCGCGGTTCGCGAACGCCGTCCGCGCGAGCGATCCGCGCGTGCATTACAAGCGCCGGGTCATCGAGGCGGCGTTCGGGTTCCTGCTCGGCGTCGGGATGCTCCTGGCCGGCGTGGTGACCAAGTACATCTGGATCGGCGTGGCCGGCTTCGTGGTCATGCTCGCCTGCAGCATGTGGGCGCTGACCAGTTACCGGCACATGAACGGCGTCGCCACCGGGCGGGGACCGGCCAAACCGCGGGGACCGGCCAAACCGCGGGGACCGGGCAAGCCGCGGGGACCGGGCAAGCCGAAGGAGCGGCGCTCCGGCCGGTCCAGCCGCGCGGCCGGCACGGGGATGATGGACCGGCTGGAAGAGCGGTGGCGCCGGCGCCAGGAGCGGGATCGCTGATCTCCGGGCCGAGGGCCCGGGGCCTCAGCCTTGCTGGCGGAGGCGGTCCCGGAGCCTGAGCCCGGCGGCGTCCATCCACCCGAACACGTCCAGCGAGTGCTGAAGTCCCTGCCGGATCGGGGCGAGCGTCGAGGCCGGCAGCAGCCGCGCGCGCCAGCGCGCCGCCCGGTCCGCCTCCTGCGAGAGCGCCCGCCGCACGTCGGCGGTGTCGGCGCGCAGCGTTCCCGGGCTGAGCGGGGCCGCGGCGTAGCGCGCCCGCTCCTCGGCCCGGACGATCCGGTCCAGGGCCTGGCGGGTCGCCGGGTCGAGGTGCAGGGTGGTCGCGACCCGGCCGGCCAGAGCGCGGGGTGATTCGCTGACCCGGCTGGCGAGCCCGTAGTCGGCCAGGTTGTCGCGCAGCTCGCGCCACGCGGCGTGCGCGAGCTCGGCGTCCAGGGCGTGGTCGGCGAGGCTCCCGGCGCGGGGATCGAAGCCCGCCCCGCCCGGCTGGCGCCGGTCTGACCGGCCCAGCAGCCTGAGCCTGCGACGGCGGATCAGCCACCTGGCCGCCATCGGCGTGGTCAGGGCGAGCGCGAGGACGACGGCCACGGCCAGCAGGACCTGCGCGATGATGCTGCCGCGCGGCAGGGCCCGCGCCCCGCCGGCCCCGCCGAAGCCCCCCGGCCCGTGGATGTTGTGCGGGATTTTCGTGCCGCTGCCCTTGGCGCCGGCCTTGAGGCTGGCGCCGACACCGGCGGTCGACCCGATCCCCGTCGGGATGCCCGTGCCGGGCGGCCCGGAACCCGGATAATCCGGCGTGGTGGCCGTGTCCTGGCCGGCGGTGCCGCCGGGGGTGGGCTCGAAGCGGAGCCAGCCAGCCCCCGGGATGTACAGCTCGGGCCAGGCGTGGGCGTCCCCGGTGGTGACCTTCCAGGTGTTGTGGGCTTCCTGCGTGCCCGCGGTGTAGCCGACGGCGATCCGGGACGGGATGTGGACCAGGCGGGCCAGCGCGGCCATCGCGAACGCGAACTGCTGGCAGTAGCCCTGCCTGGTCTTCAGGAACTGGATCAGCCCTGCGACATTGGGCGGCAGCGTCACGTCGACGTTGTAGGTGAACTTCCCTGACGTGAAGTATTTCTGCAGCGCCACCGCCTTCGCGAACGGGGTCGTCGCGTTCTTGGTGATGGTTTCGGCGAGCTTGGCCAGCTCGTCGTGGGTCCCGGCCGGGAAGAACAGGTAGTTGTCGGCGATGCTGTGCGGGGGGCGCTGGTTCTGCTCGCGGCTGTCCGGCTGGGGCTGCGTGCTGGTCACCGTGTAGCTGAGGCCAGACAGCTGCTGCGACGTGGAGTACACCATCAAGGTGGCGTTGTCTTCGTCCCAGTTCCCCGTGACCTGCAGCGACGCGGGGGCGTACGGCAGCGGAAGCACGGCCAGCCGGGAGCGGGCGCTGTAGCCGGCCACCCCCGGGGCCAGCTTGACCTCGGTCTTGCTGGTGATCTCCTGGATGTCGGGTGCCACCCCCGGAGCGGTCGGCAGCGGCTTGCTGCCGACCTGGGTGTTGTCCTGCGGCGTCACCAGGCTCCACAATCCCTGGTCGGCGTCGTAGTTCAGCACGTATACCTGCAGGTACTGCTGCTGCGGCTCGGAAGCACTGGTGTGATAGGTCAGAACGGTCTGCGGCACCGACTTGAGTAGCTGCCCGTTCATCTGGTCCAGCGGGTTCGGCAGGCTGATCGCGGGCCCGCCCGGTCCGCTGCCCGGGCCCGTGCCGTGGGAGGCGAACAGATCATGCACGCGCACGCCGGGAATCAGCAGCGGGAAGGCCAGCGCGATGCAGGCCGCGGCCAGCCCGATGCGGCGGCCCGAGGCGGCCAGGGCCCTGGTGTCAGGGCCCTGGGTCGTCTCGGCCGGCTCGGCGGCGGAGCCGTGCCACACGGTGACCAGCCGGCCCCAGATGCGCAGCCGGTCCCGGCCGTCGGCCGCCAGGAGCGCCAGGTAGCCGATCATGACGAGGCAGAACACCACGGTGGCGCCCACGCCGCCCTGCTTGGTGTTGGTGGCGATCCGGACGCTGTACAGCGCGAGCAGGGGCAGGCCCGCGACCGCCGGGCTGCGCAGCCGGACCGCGAGCAGGTCGGCCGCGGCCGCCATGAGGCCGATGCCGCCCGCGGTCAGGAGGGTGACTCCGATGATGCCGGGAACCGGAGGCATGTCGGCCCGCTCCGCCAGGCCCTGCCCGGCCAGCGTCCACAGGTAGCGGACCGAATTCGTGGTGGGCACGACGCCGGCCACGGAAAGGTGGGCGGCGAACACGGCGTTCAGGTAGATCAGCAGCGCGGCCAGGTAAGTGATCAGGCCGCCCAGCACCTGCGAGACGCGGATTCTCGGGCGGCTCACCGCGGCGGCCGCCACGATCACCGCACCGACGGCCTTCCAGGACCAGGCCGGGTCGGTGAGCAGCGGGCACGCGGCGATCAGCGCGAGCACCGTGGCCGCCATGGCCGCCTGCAGCGGCGGCCGCCGGGTGAGCGTCCCCGCGACGGCTGCGGCGATCACGGCGCCCACCCCGGCCCAGAACCACGTTCCGCCCTGGATCAGCGGGTACACCGACACCGACGCCAGGATGACCGCGACGGCCGCGGTCACGGTGAGCCGGAGATTCATACGGCGGCTCCCGGCAGCGTTCCCGCGCGCGGCACCGGCGGCGGGGCGGCCGGGCGGCGGGGCGGCGGGGCGGCGGCGGCCGACGGGATGGCGTCGGCCGCCGCGTCGGCGCCGGCGGCGGCCGGGGAGGCGTCGGCCGGAGGGGCGGCGGGGGGCGGAGCGGTGGGGAACATCGCCAGGTGCTGCCAGGCGGTCGCGAGCGGGGTGCCGGCCTCGATGCTGACCACCCGCCAGCCTGCCGCCCGCAGGATGCCCGCGGCCTGATCGGTCTCGCTCGCCCCGGCCGGGCCCGGGCCGTCGGCCGTCCGGCCGTCGGCGGTCCGGGCGTTCCCGGCCCCGCCCGGCGCGGCGCGGCCCGGTGTGTCCCGGCCCGGCGCGGCCCGGCGCGGTGTGTCCCGGCCCGGCGCGGCCCGGCCGTCCGCCGAGCCCCGGTCCTGAGCCGGACCCCACGTCGACGCCGCGAGCAGCACGGCGATCGCCGGCCCGGCTTCGCGGCGGCTCGTGGCGAGTTGCCGGGCCGTGCCGGCGGACAGCCGTCCGGTCACCGCGATGATCAGGCCGCTGTAGCCGCGGAGCGCGGCGACGCCGGCGTCGAGGTCGCGGCTCCGGGATTGCTTGATCACGGCCAGGGAGTTGAGCAGCACGTCCTCGAAGATGCCGGGGGCGGTCAGCGCCCCGGTGTCGGTGATCAGCTGGCCGTCCAGGCCCTCGCGGGCGAGATGCACCCCGATGGACGCGGCGGCGCTGACCGCGAACTCGAACGACGACGTCGCCCCGGTGCCGGCGTGGGCGCCGCGCCGGGTGTCGAGCAGCAGCAGCACCCGGTTCCGCCACTGCT
Source organism: uncultured Actinomycetota bacterium (assembly GCA_963842355.1). Taxonomy (GTDB): domain Bacteria; phylum Actinomycetota; class Actinomycetes; order Streptosporangiales; family Streptosporangiaceae; genus JASHPR01. Next base: position 1,523,385 of record CAWJGC010000004.1, read on the forward strand.
GCTCCTCGCGGCGGACCATGAGCTCGCCGTACCGCGCGGTCGAGCGCCAGTGCACCCGGCGCAGTTCGTCGCCGTCCCGGTACGCGCGCGGCACGACGTCGTCCTCTCCCGCCGCGGACGCGGTGCGGGCCCGGCCGTCGCCGTCGCCCAGCCAGCTCCCGCTGACCACCGCCCGCGGCAGCGGAACCACCTTCGGGGTGACCACGAACGCCGTGCGGGAGGAGAACGACCGCGCCGAGCTCGACCAGGCCGAACGCGTCGGCGATCCGGATCTCCAGCGGGCCGATCTCGAACTTGCCCCGGAGGTCCGAGCGCAACGGGTAGCTCAGCTCGCGGGTCCCGCCGCGCTCGATCCCGTTCAGGACGTATCTCGGGCGGGTGCCCAGCGCGTAGGGGACGGTGTCCTCGGCGAGCAGCAGCCCGGTCGGCAGTCGCGAGACGTTCTCCAGCCGCAGCCGCACCTGCGCCGTCTGGCCTGCCGCGACCCGGGGCGGGGTGACGCTGCGGTGGCAGCTCAGCCGGTAGCGCGCGCGGCCGGCGGCGAGCGCCGAGAACAGCGGCAGCACGATCAGCAGCACCCCGACGCTGACCAGGTCGCGCTCACCCAGGAACAGCCCGGCGATGGCCGCGGCGGTCCCGGCCGCGAGGAACGAGGTACCACGCGTGGTGAACGCCGCGAGCCATGACCTCATGTCCCGCCCTTCCTTCCGCCTGCCGTCCCAATGTACCTATCTGGCCGGCAGCGGCAGCCGGTCCACGAGGCGCTCCAGCACGTGCTCGGGAAGCTCGTGGCTCACGAGAGCCTCGGGCGTGGGCAGCAGCCGGTGCGCGAGCACCGGGCCGGCGAGGGCCTGAACGTCGTCCGGGATCACGAAGTCCCGGCCGTCGAGCGCCGCGTAGGCGCGGCTGGCCCGGAGCAGGTGCAGGGTGGCACGCGGCGACGCACCGAGCCTGAGGTCCGGGGACGATCGCGTGGCGTTGACCAGGCCGATGACGTACTGCCTGATCGACTGGGCCACGTGCACGCCGCGCACCGCGGCGATCAGCGCGCGGATGTCGCTGCCGTGCGCGACCGGCTTCGAGCTCGTCCAGCGGCGGCGACGACGACCCGTGCGAGTCCAGCATGGCCAGCTCCGCGTCCCGGTCCGGGTACCCGATGGAGATGCGGGCCGTGAAGCGGTCCCGCTGCGCTTCCGGCAGCGGGTAGGTTCCCTCCATCTCGATCGGGTTCTGCGTCGCGATCACCATGAACGGCAGCTCCAGCGGATAGGTGGCGCCGTCCACCGTGACCTGGCGTTCCTCCATGCATTCCAGCAGCGCCGACTGCGTCTTGGGCGACGCCCGGTTGATCTCGTCGCCGAGGACGATGTTGGCGAAGATCGGCCCGGGCTTGAACTCGAACTCGCGCAGTTCCTGGTTGAAGGCGCTGACCCCGGTCAGGTCGCCCGGCAGCAGGTCCGGCGTGAACTGAACCCGCCGGACCGAGCAGTCGATGGACCGGGCCAGCGCCTTGGCCAGCTGGGTCTTGCCGACGCCGGGCACGTCCTCGATGAGCACGTGCCCCTCGGCGAGCAGGACGGTCATCGCCAGCCTGATCGCCTCGGGCTTGCCGGAGATCACCGTCTCCACGGCCGCGCTGACGCGATGGGCCACCGGCACGAGTTCGTCCAGCTTCCGGTCGGCGTCGTTCCCCGTGTCAATGACCACATGTCCTCCTCGCGTCACCGGCGGCGCGATCCTCAGGCCCCGTGCGTACCGGGCCCGTGCGTCCAGGCCCCGTGCGTCCAGGCCCCGTGCGTCCATACAACGTTTGCCCAGGCACCGTGCGTTCAGACAGTACGTCGTGCCGAGGAGCGAATGCGACGTCGGTTTGGTTCCAGCGAGGTAACACCATGGGCAGCATCCTGCCTCGCGCCGTGCATGCAGGTCACCCCGGCGTCACCGTGAGGTCCGGCGGGAGCATCGCGCTCCACTTCACTCCACCGCTGTGACCTCGGCATCCTCGGCAGATTGGGCCCGATCCGGGCCGCCTGATCGTTGACCGTGGGGGATTGTGGAGTAGAGTGGAGGACCGTGGGGCGACAGGGCTCCGCAGGTCAGCACGGGTGGGGGATTCGGGAGGTGAGCGTCGGTGTTTCTCGGCACTCACACGCCCCGCCTGGACGAGAAGGGGCGGCTGATCCTGCCCGCCAAGTACCGCGACGAGCTCGCGCCGGGACTGATCCTGACCAAGGGCCAGGAGCGCTGCGTCTACGTGTTCCCCGAGGCGGAGTTCGTCCGGATCACCGAGGCGATGCGGACGGCGCCGGTGACCGCCAAGGGACTGCGGGACTACAGCCGGGTCTTCTTCGCCAGCGCTTCCGACGAGGTGCCGGACAAGCAGGGCCGGATCATGATTCCGCCCGCGCTGCGCGAGTACGCGGGCCTGGAGCGCGACTGCGTCGTGATCGGGGCCAATACGCGCCTGGAGATCTGGGACTTCGCGGCCTGGGAGACCTATCTGGGTCAGCAGGAGGACGCGTTCTCCGAGGCATCCGAGGAGGTGCTGCCCGGAGTTCTGTGAGCGGGCGCCCCGATCACGGGGTGCCCGGCGAGGTCTCCACCCGCGCTGGGTGGCCAGGGCCGGCTGACGTCACTTCCCCGGCGCCAGGCGGCACGACCGGGCCATCAGCGCAGTGCCCATCGGCGCATCGCGCGGATGGGGACCTGGCCGGGCAACGCGCCAGCGGGCGCTCGCTGCGTCCTGCCGCGTTCGGCGTGGCTGGGCACGAGAGAAGGGGGGCCGATGGCCACGACGGGATCAGGGCACCAGCCGGTCATGACCGACCGGGTGCTGGCCCTGCTCGCGCCCGCGCTGCAGCCGGACGGGTCGATCATGGTGGACGCCACGCTCGGGCGCGCCGGGCACGCCCGGGCGCTGCTGAGCCAGCACCCCGGGCTGACCCTGATCGGCGTGGACGCGGACGGGGCCGCGATCGAGGAGTCGCGCCGCGTGCTCGCGCCGTACGCTGGGCGGGTCACGCTGTTTCAGGCCAGGTACGACGCGATCGGCGAGATCCTGGCCGGGCTCGGCCACCCGAGCGTGCGCGGGGTCCTGTTCGACCTCGGGGTCTCGTCCCCGCAGCTCGACGACCCCGGCCGGGGGTTCAGCTACTCCCGCGACGCCCCGCTGGACATGCGGATGGACCAGACCGGGCCGCTGACCGCGGCGGACGTCGTCAACACCTATTCCGCAGCGCGGCTGGCGCAGGTGCTGCGCGAGTACGGCGAGGAACGGTTCGCCCGGCGCATCGCGGACGCGGTAGTCAGGGAAAGATCGAAGGCCCCGCTCACCTCGACCACGCGCCTGTCCGACATCGTCCGCGACTCGATCCCGGCTCCGGCCCGGCGCAGCGGGGGCAACCCGGCGAAGCGCACCTTCCAGGCCTTGCGGATCGAGGTGAACGGAGAACTCGAGGCGCTGCGCCAGGCCCTGCCCGCAGCGCTGGATGCCCTGGCGGTGGGCGGCCGGATCGTGGTTCTCGCCTACCACTCACTCGAGGATCGCGCGGTCAAGAGGGCTCTCGCGGCGGGTGCCGCGGACACGACGCCGCCTGGCCTGCCGGTGCCGCTCGCCGACAGCGGACCGCGGTTCCGGCTGCTCACCAGGGGCGCCGAGCGGCCCACGGCCGAGGAGCTGGCGGCCAACCCGCGCGCCGCCTCCGCGCGGCTGAGGGCAGCCGAGCGGGTGCGAGCCGCATGAGCGAGCCGAAGGGTCTTATGGCGCCCCGCAGGCGAGCGGGAAGCACAGCCGGACGCGACGAGGAGGGCGGGCGAGCCGCATGAACACGGTGAGTACGGACACCCCCGGGGCCGGGCCGGGCACCCTCGCGCCGCGCCGCCCGGTTCCGCGCCGCGACGATCCTCGCCGCGAGGTTCCGGGCCGCCCGGGCCGCCCGGGCCGGCCCGCGGGTCCGGCGACCCGGCCGGCGGCCCGTACCCGGCCGGCTCGCGTGGCGGTCCCGGCGGCCGGGGGCGTCCCGGCCGCGGCGCGGCGGCCTACGTCGCGTACTCCGTTCATCCTGCTGGTGCTCGCGCTGCTGGGCTGCGGGCTGATCTGCCTGCTGGTGATCAATACGACGCTGGCGGCGGCGTCCTTCCAGATCAGCAACCTCCAGCGGGAGAATACCGACGCCGTCCAGCGCGCGCAGGAACTGCAGCAGCAGGTGTCGACCGATGCGTCGGCGAACTCGATCGAGCAGCGGGCGCTGCGGCTGGGCCTGCGCATGCAGCCGACCCTCAACTTCATCGACCTGCAGACCGGCCGCAGGTACACCATGCCGGCCCGCGTGCGAGGGATGTACGCCGTGCCCGGATACACCCCGTGACGCCCGGCGGGGGTTCGGGCGGCGGGGGTCCGGGTGGCGGGAGTTCGGGCGGCCGTGGGTCGGGCGGCCGTGACGAGGGGCCCGGGCGGCGCCCGGCCCGGCGTTCCGCGCTGTCGGGCGGCCCGCCCGGCGGGCCGCGAGGGCCGCACGGGCCGCGCTCGGACCGGCGGTCCGGCGACCGGAGACGGCCGCCCCCGGGAGCCGACGCGGGTGACCGGCGCGACCGGGGGAAGTCTGCCCCCGCCCCGACCCGTCCCGGTCTTCCGACCCGTCCCGGCCCTCGCTCTCGTCCCGCGCGAGCCGCTGCCCCCCCGCGTCCCGCTCGCCCCGTGCGTGCCCCTCGCCCCGTGCGCGCCGTCCTGCGCCTGGCCGGCCCGGCCGGCGCCTGAAGGCCTCGCTGCTGTGCATCGGGGTCGTCCTCACCCTGTTCGCCGTCCGCCTCGTGCAGCTTCAGGGCCTGCACTGGTCGCAGTACCGGACTCTGGCACAGCAGCAGATGCTGCCCCCCCGGCCGATCCCCATCCCCGTCGTGCGCGGCTCCATCACCAGCAGCGACGGCACGGTGCTGGCCATGACCGTGCAGACCGACCTGGTCTACGCCGATCCGCCCCTGATCCCGCCGGGCAGGCGCACGCAGGTCGCGGCCGCGCTGGCCGGACCGCTCGGCATGGCGCCGTCCGCGATCCTGGCGCTGATCGAGCATCCGACCTCGCCCCAGTACGTCGCGCTCAAGCCCGTCCCCGCCGCGACCGGGTCCCGCATCGCGGCGCTGCAACTGCCCGGCATCGCCGAGAAGTCCAGCTACTCGCGGGCTTACCCCAACGGTGATCTCGCCGCCAACCTGATCGGCTTCGCCGACGCCGACGCCACGGGCGGCGACATGCTGGGCCGAGCCGGGCTCGAGTCGCAGTACAACTCCCTGCTGGCCGGCCGGGACGGCAGCGAGGAGGTCGAGATGGGCCCGACGCAGCAGCCCATCCCGCAGACCGAGCAGATCGTCCGGGCGCCGGTGCCCGCCGGCAACCTGCGGCTGACCATCCAGGCCGACATCCAGTGGTACGCCGAGAAGGAGTGCGCGGCCGAGGTCGCGGCCGCGCACGCCAGGAACTGCTCGGTCGTGGTGATGCAGCCGCGCACCGGGCACATCCTGGCGCTCGCCCAGTACCCGACGTTCAGCCCGGCCGGCCCGCAGAGCGAGGCCGCGACCGCGGACATCGGTGTGCAGGACGTGTTCCAGCCGGGCAGCACGGCGAAGGTCATCACGGTCGCCGCCGCGCTCGAGCACGGCGGCCAGACGCCGATGACCACCTACACCGTCCCCGACCAGATCGTGGTCGACGGCTTCGCCTTCCACGACGGGGAAACCCACCCCACGGCGCGGTACACGGTCGCGGGAATCCTGGCCAACTCGCTCAACGACGGCATGGTCCAGGTGGTGCAGCACGTCAGCCCCGCGGTCCAGTACCAGTACTTCAGGGCCTTCGGGATCGGCGAACCCACCGGGCTGAACCTGCCGGGCGAGAGTCCGGGCCTCCTGCCGGCCCCCGGCCAGTGGTGGGGTGACACGCGCTACACCCTGTCCTTCGGGCAGGGCGTCGCGGTCAACGCCGCGCAGATGGCCAGCGTCTACGCGACGATCGCCAACGGCGGGGTCCGGGTCTCGCCCTCCATCGTGGCCGGGACGACCAGCGGCAGCGGGACGTTCACGCCCGCGCCGGCGCCGCGGCGGACCCGGGTGCTGCAGCCGAAGACCGCCCAGGAACTGATGGCGATGCTGCAGCAGGTGCCCGTGGTGGACGCCCTGGGCGGCGAGCCGTGGGGCGTGATCCGCGGGTACTCGATCGCCGCCAAGACCGGCACCGCCCAGGTACCGGATCCCCAGCGGGGCGGCTGCCTGTGCGAATATGGGTCGAGCTACATCGGCATCGCCCCGGCCAGCGACCCGCAACTCGTCGTGGCCGTGAACGTGCAGGATCCCACGCGCGGCAGCTACTTCGGGGACGCCGTGGCCGGGCCGGTTTTCTACCACGTGGCCGAGTTTGCGCTGCAGACCATGCAGATCCCGCCGGACGGCGCCAAGCGGCCGGATGTCAGGCTCATGGTCACAGGAAGGTCGGCACCGTGAACGACGGCACGTGAACGGAGGTAATCTCTGCCCGTGCCAGCGGATCTGCGTCCACGCCGCGTCCCCCTGCGCTCGCTCGGGGGACTCGCCGGGCTGCTCGGGGTGAGAACCGCGGGCCGGGCCGGGCCCGGCCCGCTGACCAGCCCGAACGCATCTCGCGGCGTTTCCGGGATTACCCATGATTCACGCCGGGTCCAGCCCGGCGACCTCTACGTCGCCCTGCCCGGCAGCCAGCACCACGGCGGGAGGTTCTGCGGGCAGGCGGCCTCGGCGGGCGCGGCCGCGATCCTCACCGATCCGGCGGGCAAGGAACTCGCGATCCGGTCCGGCCTGCCGGTATTCGTGATCGCCGACCCGCGCGCGCGGCTGGGCGACGTCGCGTCCTGGGTCTACGGCCGCCCGTCGGAGCAGCTCACGCTGATCGGGGTGACCGGCACCAGCGGCAAGACCACCACGACCTACCTGCTGGAGTCCGGGCTGCGGGCGGCGGGCCACCTGACCGGCCTGATCGGCGGCGTGCAGACCCGCGTCGGCGACGTCACCTCCGACAGCGGGCTGACCACCCCGGAAGCCACCGACCTGCAGGCCGTGCTCGCCGCCATGGTGGAGCGGGGCGTGACCGCGGCGGCGATGGAGGTGTCCAGCCACGCGCTGGCGCTCGGCCGGGTCGCCGGGACCTTCTACGACGTGGCCCTGTTCACCAACCTGTCCCAGGACCACCTGGACTTCCACGAGACCATCGACGCGTACTTCGCCGCGAAAGCCGCCCTGTTCACGCCCGGCTACGCCCGGGCCGGGGTGGTCAACATCGATGATGAGCACGGCCGGCGTCTCGCGGCCGCGCCGCAGATCCCGATCACCACCTACTCGGCCGCCGGTAACTCCCAGGCGGACTGGCGGGCCGCCGAGGCGCGGGGCGGGGCCGACGGGAGCGCGTTCCGGGTCATCGGCCCGGGAGGCGTGGAGGCCGACGCGACGGTCGCCTTGCCCGGCCCGTTCAACGTCGCCAACGCGCTGGCGGCCATCGTCGCGCTGGTCGAGGCGGGCGTCGGGATCGCGACTGCGGTGGCCGGAGTCGCCGCGTGCCCCGGCGTGCCCGGGCGCCTGGAGCGGATCGAGGCCGGACAGGATTTCACCGTCTTCGTCGATTACTCGCACAAGCCCGGCGCGGTGCGGGCCGTGCTGGACGCGCTGCGGCCGGTGACGCTGGGCAACCTCACGATCGTCCTGGGCTGCGGCGGCGACCGGGACCGGGCCAAGCGGCCGCTGATGGGCGCCGCGGCGGCCGGCCTGGCCGACGTGGCCATCTTCACCAGCGACAACCCGCGCTCGGAAGATCCGCTCGCGATCCTGGCCGAGATGCTCGCCGGCGCGCTGGGCGTTTCCGCGCGCGACCGCGCGCACGTCATCATCGAGCCCGACCGGGCGGCCGCGATCGGCCTGGCCATCACCGGCGCGGGCAAGGGAGACGTGCTGCTGATCGCGGGCAAGGGGCACGAGCGCGGCCAGTACGCGGGCACGTCGGTGATCCCGTTCGACGATCGCGAGGTGGCGGCCGAGGCGCTCGCGCGCCGTCTCGCCGCTTCGGGCGCGCCGTCCGGGGTGGGCCCATGATCCCGCTGTCCGTGGCCCAGATCGCCGAGATCACCGGCGCCCGGGCCGATCCCGCCGCCGACCGCGGCGCCCTGGTGACCGGGCCGGTAGTCATCGACTCGCGTCAGGCCCGGGCGGGCAGCCTGTTCGCCGCCCTGCCCGGAAGCCGGGCCGACGGGCATGATTTCGCGGCGCAGGCGGTGGCGGCGGGAGCCGCCGCGGTGCTCGCCTCCCGGCCGGCCGGCGTGCCCGCGCTGATCGTCCCCGACGTGCCCGCCGCGCTGGCCGCCCTGGCCCGGGCCGTCGTGGACCGCGCGAGCGGCCTGACGATCGCCGCGATCACCGGGTCCGCGGGGAAGACGACCACCAAGGACCTGGCGGCGCAGCTGATCGAGTCCCTGGGCCCCACGGTGTCGCCGCGGAACTCCTACAACAACGAGATCGGCCACCCGCTGACCGTGCTGCGGGTGACGGAGGAGACCAGGTACCTGGTCGCCGAGATGTCCGCGCGCAGCACCGGGCACATCACCGCGCTGTGCGAGATCTCGCCGCCCCGGCTGGGCGCCGTCCTGTGCGTGGGGCACGCGCACGCGGGGGAGTTCGGCAGCATCGACGAGGTCGCCAAGGCCAAGTCCGAATTGCCCGCGGCCCTGCCCGCCGACGGCGTGGCCGTCCTCAACGCCGACGACCCGCGGGTGCTGGCCATGGCCGCCGCCACCGCGGCCCGCGTGGTGACCTTCGGCCGGTCGCCGCGGGCGGACGTCCGAGCGGCCGACGTCGTGCTCGACGAGGCCGGCCGGCCCGGCTTCGAGCTGGTCACCGGCGCGGGATCGGCTCCCGTCCGGCTGCGGCTGCACGGCGAGCACAACGTCGCGAACGCGCTGGCCGCCGCGGCGCTGGCCGGCCAGCTCGGCCTGGACGTCGCCGCTGTCGCGGCCGGGCTGTCCGCGGCCACCGCCCGCAGCCGGTGGCGGATGGAGGTGACGCGGCGGCCGGACGGGGTAACGGTCATCAACGATGCCTACAACGCCAACCCCGAGGCGATGCGCGCCGCCCTGGCCGCCCTGGCCGCGATGGCGCGCGGCCGGCGCACGTTCGCGGTGCTCGGCCACATGACCGAGCTGGGCGCGCAGGCGGAGGAACTGCACGAGCAGGCGGGCCTGGCAGGCGGCGCGCGCGGGCCTGGCCGGCCTGATCGTGGTGGGCGAGCAGGCCGCGCCGATGCTGGCCGGGGCGAAGGCGGATCCGTCCTGGCGGGGCGAGCTGCTGCAGGTGCCCGACGCCGCCGCGGCGGTGGCCGCCGTCAGCGAGCGGGTCAGGCCGGGCGACATGGTGCTGGTCAAGGCCTCGCGTGCGGCGGACCTGCAGCGTGTGGCGCTGGCGCTGACCGGGGAGGTGCCGCTGTGAAGACCATCCTCTTGTCGGGCACCATCGCGCTGGTGCTGGCGCTGTTCGGCACGCCGCTCGCGATCAAGATGTTCACCAGGCGCGGCTACGGCCAGGAGATCAGGGAGGACGGCCCGGCCGCGCACGCCACCAAGCGCGGCACGCCGACGATGGGCGGCGCGGTCATCGTCATCGCGACGCTGATCGGGTACTTCGTCGGGCACGAGCTGACCAGCGACCCGATGACGATGTCGGGCACGCTCGTGCTCGGGCTGATGACCGGCCTGGGCGGGGTCGGCTTCATCGACGACTTCATGAAGATCTACAAGCAGACCAGCCTCGGCCTGCGCAGCGGGGCCAAGCTGGCCGGCCAGGCCGTGGTCGGCGCGGTGTTCGCGGTCGAGGTGCTGCGCCACCCGGACGGGTTCGACCTCACCCCGGCGGACGCGCACATCTCGTTCCTGCGCGACGTCGGCCCGGCCATCGGGGTGCTGCCGTTCGTGCTGTGGATCATCCTCATGATCGCCGGGTGGTCGAACGCGGTGAACCTGACCGACGGGCTCGACGGGCTGGCCACCGGCGCCGCCATCCTGGTGCTCGCCGCGTACGTGATCATCGGGATCTGGCAGGAGAAGAACGACTGCACCAACTTCCTGGCCGCGCAGTGCTACGCGGTGCGGGATCCGCTGGACCTCGCGGTGGTGGCCGCGACGGTGCTCGGCGCCTGCTTCGGCTTCCTGTGGTGGAACGCGCCCCCGGCCAGGATCTTCATGGGCGACACCGGCTCCCTCGCGCTCGGCGGCGTGCTCGCCGGGCTCGCCGTGTGCACCAAGACGCAGCTTTTGCTGGTGATCCTGGGCGGCCTCTTCGTGATCATCACCCTGTCGGTGATCATCCAGGTGGGGTCGTTCAAGCTGACCGGCCGACGGGTGTTCAAGATGGCCCCGCTGCAGCATCACTTCGAGCTGCTCGGCTGGGCCGAGACCACGATCGTGGTCAGGTTCTGGCTGATCGCCGGCCTGTTCATCGCGCTCGGCCTCGGCATCTTCTACGTCGCCTGGCTACCGGTGCCGGGGTAGGCGGCATGCCAGCAGGGGCCAGAACGCAGCGGCTGCTGGCCAGCCTGGACGGCAGCCTCGCCGGGCTCGCGGTGTGCGTCAACGGGCTCGGCGTGTCCGGGCCGCCGGTCGCGCGGGCGCTCGCGGCCCGTGGCGCGCAGGTCACGGCGGTCGACGCGCGCGACGACGACGCCAACCGCCGCGTAGCCGACGAACTGGCCGGACTCGGCGTCACGGTCGCGCTGGACGCCGCGCCGCAGCTTCCGGCCGGGACCGAGCTCGTGATCACCACGCCCGGCTGGCGGCCGGACACGCCGCTGCTCGTCACGGCCGCCGCGGCCGGCATCCCGGTGATCGGCGACGTGGAGCTGGCCTGGCGGCTGCGCCCGGTGCTCGCCAACGGCGCACGGCAGGACTGGCTGGCGGTGACCGGGACCAACGGCAAGACCACGACCGTGCTGATGCTCGCCGCCATGCTGGGCGCGGCGGGGCACCGCACGGTCGCCGCGGGCAACGTCGGCCTCTCCGTGGTCGACGCGGTCACCGAGCCGGAGCCGTACCCGGTCATAGCGGTCGAGCTGTCCAGCTTCCAGCTGCACTGGATCCGGTCGGTGCGGCCGTTCGCCGCCGTGGTGCTGAACGTCGCGGGGCATCATCTCGACTGGCACGGCGACATCGAGTCCTACGCACGGGCCAAGGGGCGCATCTACGCGCCGGGCACGGTGGCCGTGTGCAACGCCGACGACCGCCGCTCGGTGGAACTCGCCGCGGCCGCCCCCGACCCCGCGCGGGTCGTGGCCTTCCGGCTCGGCCCTCCCGGCCCGGGCGAGCTCGGCGTGGCCGGCGATGTCCTGCTGGACCGGGCCTTCGGCGCGGACGCCGGTCGGGGCCCGGCCGACGTGACCCTGGCCGCCGTCGGCGACGTCCACCCACGGGCGCCGCACAACGTGGCCGACGCGCTCGCCGCGGCCGCGCTGGCCCGGGCGTACCGGACCCCGCCCGCGGCGGTCCGGGCCGGGCTCGTCGCCTTCCGGCCGGAGCCGCACCGGATGACCATGGTCGCCCGCGTCGGCGGGGTCGACTACGTCGACGATTCCAAGGCGAGCAACCCGCACGCGGCGGCGGCGGCGCTCGCCTCGTACCCGATGGTGGTGTGGATCGCCGGGGGACTGTTCCGCGGCGCCGACGCGGACGTCGACGACCTGGTCGGCTCGGTCGCGCCGCGGTTGCGCGCCGTGGTGCTGCTCGGCGCCGACCGGGGGGTGATCCGCAGGTCATTGGCGCGACACGCGCCGGATGTCCCGGTCGTGGAGGCTACGGGCACCGACACTGGTGCCATGGATCTCGTTGTGGCGGAGGCCGCCAGGCTCGCCGTGCCCGGCGACACCGTGCTGCTGGCGCCGGCCGCGCAGTCGTTCGACATGTTCCGCAACTACCCAGCCCGCGGCGACGCGTTCGCCGCGGCGGTCGGGCGGCTGGCGGAGTCGCGGTGACCGTCCGCGCGGTGCGGAATGCGGCGCCGCGGGACCCCCGGGCGGGCGGCACGGGGGCTGGCGAATCCACCGCGGCCGGTTTCCCGCCGCGGCCGCGGGCCGCCGCCAGGGCCAGGCTCCTGGACCGGCCGCTGACGTCGTACTACCTCGTCCTCGGCATCACCGTGCTGCTGCTGGCCCTGGGCCTGGTCATGGTGCTGTCCACCTCGTCGGCCGTGTCCCTCGCCCAGGGCGGGTCGGCGTACGCGGGGTTCCAGAAGCAATTGGTCGGCGTCGTGGTCGGGCTGCCGCTGATGTGGATCGCCGCGAAGTCGTCGCCGGTGCTGTTCCGGGCCGCGGCCTACCCGATGGTCGCGGTGTCGGTGCTCGGGCTGATGCTGGTGCTCGCCGTCGGCCAGACGGTGAACGGCGCCGAGCGCTGGATCCAGGTCCTGGGATTCCAGATCCAGCCGTCGGAGTTCGCGAAGCTCGCGCTTCGTGCTCTGGGGCGCCGACCTGCTCGCCCGCAAGGAGAAGGCGGGGCGGCTGACCGAATGGCGGCACCTGCTGATTCCGCTGCTGCCCGGGGCGGCGATCATCAGCATGCTGGTGATGCTCGGCGATGACCTCGGCACCACCTTCATCCTCCTGGTGATCTTCCTCGCCCTGCTCTGGGTGATCGGCACGCCGGCCAGGCTCTTCGTCGCCATGCTCGGGCTGATGGGGTTCGCGATGCTCATCCTGATCATCGTGACGCCGTACCGGTGGGACCGGATCACCGGGTTCCTCGACCCGCAGGCACAGGCCTCGGCCGCCGGGTATCAGGCCATCCAGGGCAAGTTCGCGGTCGGCTCGGGCGGCTGGTTCGGCGTGGGCCTGGGCGCAGGCAAGCTGAAGTGGGGGTGGGTGCCCAACGCCACCACCGACTTCATCTTCGCGATCATCGGTGAGGAACTCGGCCTGGTCGGCACGCTCTGCGTCACGTTCCTCTACGGCGGGCTGGCCTACGCCGGCATCAGGATCGCCCGGCGGGTACCGGACACGTTCATGCGCCTGGCGGCGGCGGCGGCCACCGCGTGGATCGTCGTTCAGGCCCTGGTGAACATCGGCGCGGTCATCGGGCTGCTGCCGGTCGAAGGCGTGCCGCTGCCGCTGGTCTCGGCGGGCCTGTCGTCGCTGCTGGTGACCCTGGCCGCGCTCGGGATGCTGATGTCGTTCGCGAAGCGGGAGCCCGGAGCCAGCCAGGCACTCGCCGCTGCTGGCCCCGGACCGGCGCTGCGCGCCCTAAGCTGGCTTGGCCTCGCCAACGGCAACTCTCGCGGGCGGCGCGGCTGAGCCCGGCGACGGGCCGCTAACGACGAGGGGAGGCGAGCCAGCCGATGAGCGTCGTCCTCGCGGGCGGCGGTACCGCCGGCCATATCGAGCCCGCGCTCGCGCTCGCCGACGCGCTGCGACGCGCCGACCCGAGGATCGAGATCACCTGCATGGGCACCGAGCGCGGCCTGGAGACCAGGCTGGTCCCGCTCCGCGGGTACGACCTGGCGCTCATTCCCGCCGTCCCGCTGCCGCGCTCGCTCACTCCGCAGCTGATGTCGGTGCCCGGCCGGCTGGGCGCCGCGGTCGGGGCCGCGGCCGAGGTGATCGACCGGGCCGCGGCTGACGTCGTCGTCGGGTTCGGCGGCTACGTGGCCACGCCCGCCTACCTCGCCGCCTGGCGTCGCGGGATCCCGATCGTCGTGCACGAGGCGAACTCCCGGCCGGGCCTGGCCAACCGGATCGGCGCCCGCCTGACCAGCCACGTGTTCACCGGGCAGCCGGGCATCCGGCTTCCGCACGCCACCTGCATCGGCATTCCGATCCGCCGCGAGATCGCCGGGCTGGACCGGCTCGCGCTCGGGGACAAGGCGCGCGCGCACTTCGGGCTCCGGCCCGACCTCCCGGTGCTGCTCGTCACCGGCGGCTCGCAGGGCGCCCGGTCGCTGAACCGGGCGGCGGTCGGCGCGGCGGGCTGGATCCGCGAGGCAGGCGTCCAGGTGCTGCACATCATCGGGCCGCGCTCCGACATCGACGTCCCCCCGCCCGGCGGGCAGACCCCCTACGTGACGCTGCCCTACCTGGACCGGATGGACCTCGCCTACGCCGCCGCCGACTTCGCCATGTGCCGGGCCGGCGCGATGACCTGCGCGGAGCTGACCGCCGTGGGCCTGCCGGCCGCGTACGTACCGCTGCCCCACGGCAACGGCGAGCAGCGTCTGAACGCCGCGCCGATCGAGGACGTCGGCGGCGGGATCGTCGTCGATGACGCCGCGCTGAGCCCGGAATGGATCGCGGACACGCTGCTGCCCGTGGTGCTCGACTCCGAGTTGGTCGCGGCCATGTCGCACGCGGCGGCGGAGATCGGACACCGGGACGCCGACCGGTGGCTCGCCGCCGAGGTCATCGACGTGGAGCGGGGCGCCGGCCGGCGCGGCGGGCGGCGCCGCCGATGAGGGCAGGGTGGGCAGGCAGGGCAGGGTGGGCAGGCAGGGCAGGGTGGGCGGGCAGGGCAGGGTGGGCGGGCAGGGACAACAGAGTGGGGGGAGGCTGACATGGGCCTGGTCACGCCGGTAGCGCCGGTGCCGGTCGGGCAGCTGGGGCGGGTGCATTTCGTCGGCATCGGCGGCGCGGGGATGTCCGGGATCGCCCGGATCCTGCTGGCCCGGGGGGTCGCGGTGTCCGGGAGCGACCGGGCCCCTTCGGCGCAGCTCAATGAGCTCGCCGCCCTCGGCGCGGTGGTCCGCGTGGGCCACGACGCGGCGAACCTCGGTGACGTGGACACGGTCGTGATGACGACGGCTATCCGGCCGGACAACCCCGAGCTCGTCGAGGCCAGGCGGCGCGGGATCACGATCCTGCACCGGGCGGCGGCGCTGGCCTCGATCATGATCGGCAGGCAGGGCATCGCGATCGCGGGCACACACGGCAAGACCACGACCACCTCGATGCTGACCACCGTGCTGCGGCAGGCCGGCGCGGATCCTTCCTACGTCATCGGCGGGATACTCGCCGAGACCGGCATCGGGGCCGAGGACGGCACCGGAGAGGTGTTCGTCGCGGAGGCCGACGAGAGCGACGGGTCGTTCCTGATGCTGTCGCCGCGCGCCCTGGTGGTCACCTCCATCGAGGCCGACCACCTGGACAACTACGAGAGCCTGGCCCAGATCGAGGCGACCTTTGCCGCGTTCGTCGGCAAGATCAGCGCGGGCGGGCTGCTGGTCTTGTGCGGCGATGACCCCGGCGCCGCCTCGCTGGCGACGGCCGCGGCCGGGCTCCCGATACGCGTGCGTACGTACGGGGAGTCGGCGGGCGCCGACTACCGGGTGCACGGGATAACGCCGAACGGGATGACGACGCGGCTGACCGTGGCCAGCCCGGGCCAGCCCGGGCCGTCCGGCGGGACCGCGGGCCCGGTCACGCTGGAGATCGGGGTACCCGGCCGCCACAACGCGCTCAACGCGGCGGCCGCGTTCGCGACCGCGGTCGAACTCGGCGTCCCGGCCGCGACCGCGGTGGCGGGCCTGGCCGCCTACCGCGGCGCACGCCGGCGCATGGAGCCCAAGGGTGAGGCCGACGGCGTGCGCGTGCTGGACAGCTACGCGCACCACCCGACCGAACTGGCCGCCGACCTCACCGCGGCCAGGGACGTGGCCGAGGGCGGGCGGGTGATCGCCGTGTTCCAGCCGCACCTGTACAGCCGGACCCGGATCTTCGCCGCCGAGTTCGGCGCGGTACTCGGACTGGCCGACGAGGTACTTGTGCTCGACATCTACGCGGCCCGCGAGGATCCCGAGCCCGGCGTCACCGGGATGATCGTCGCCGCCGCGGTGCCCGGCGGCCGGGCCCGCTTCGTCCCTGACGCCGCCGCGGTGCCCGACACGATCGTCGGCCTGGCCAAGCCCGGGGACCTGGTCCTGACTATGGGCGCGGGCGACGTCACCACGCTGGGGCCCATGATCGTGGCCGCGCTGCGGGAACGCGGCGGTGGCGGTCGGTGATCCGCAAGGGTGGGACGGGCGGGGGAATAGAGACGGGCGGGGGAATGGAGGCGAGCGGGAAAATAGGGACGGGCGGGGGTATAGAGGCGGGCGGGGGACGAGAGGTCGCCAGCGGAACCCGCCCGCGTGACCCCGAGCACGGTCCGGCGGACGGGCTCCAGCCTTCCGGCGGCCAGGAGCGCGGTCCCGCCGCTGGCCGTCCCGGCGGGCCGTGGAAGGCGGCGTTCTTCACGCTCACGGCGGTCGCCATCGTGGCGGGGGCCGTGTGGGCCCTGCTCGGCTCGAGCCTGCTCGTCGTCCGGTCCGTAACGGTGACCGGGATCCACCTCGTGCCCAGGGCCCAGGTGCTCAGGGCGGCCGGCATCCAGCCAGGCACCCCGCTCGTCCGGATCAACACGACCCTCGTGGCGCGCCGGGTCGAGCAGATCACCCAGGTCCAGTCCGCGCAGGTCACCAGACACTGGCCGGACGCGGTCGTGATCGCGGTCCGGGAGCGGACGCCGGCGCTCGCGGTGGCGTCCGGCGGCGGGTACGCGCTGATCGACAAGTTCGGCGTCGCGGTCAGCCGCGTGGCCCGGCGGCCGCCCGGTATGGTCGTGCTGGCGCCGGCGCCTGCCGTCCTGCGCGGCAGCCCGGCGATCCGCGCCGCCGTGACCGTGCTGCAGCAACTCCCGGCGCTGTTCCGCCTCCTGGTGCGCGCCGTGGCCGCACCGTCACCGACCGCGGTGACGCTGGACTTGCGGGGCGGGGTCACCGTGCTCTGGGGCGGCACCGACCGGCCCGCGGCCAAGGCTGCGGAGCTGGCGATCCTGATGCGCACGAGGGCGACCTCCTATGACCTCAGCGACCCGGGCACCGCCGTGACCGGCGGCTGATGGCGGGGGCTGGCGATGCGGGCACGGCCGTTGACCGACCGTCACCGGCGCGGTCGGCGGCGAAAACGCCGGGGATCGCTGCGGCGCGGTTAGTTGACCGCAGGTGGCGGACAACTCTACTGTCCGTACTAATCGGCAGCTTGACATAACTCTAAATCTCAACTTGAAGGTGAGAGTTGACGTGCTTGAAAGCAGCGGACCGTACCCGGCCGATGCTATTGGGGGCGTATTTCAGCGAACTGCTAACACCTAGTTTTTCGAGTTTGGCGGGGTAACTGGCGGCCAAGGCGGCCGGTAAAAGCGCGATAAGATAAACGAGCGGAAAGGTTTCCTCCTCGTGGCAGCACCGCAGAACTATTTGGCGGTCATCAAGGTCGTCGGTATTGGCGGGGGCGGCGTCAATGCCGTTAACCGGATGATCGAGGAGGGCCTCAAGGGCGTCGAGTTCATCGCGATCAACACGGACGCCCAGGCTCTTCTCATGAGCGATGCCGACGTCAAGCTCGACGTCGGCCGGGAACTCACCCGGGGCCTGGGCGCCGGCGCGAATCCCGATATCGGCGCGAAAGCCGCTGAGGACCATCGCGAGGAGATCGAGGAGGTGCTCAAGGGCGCCGACATGGTCTTCGTGACCGCGGGCGAGGGCGGCGGGACGGGCACCGGGGGCGCGCCGGTCGTGGCCAACGTGGCGCGCTCGCTGGGCGCGCTCACGATCGGCGTGGTCACCCGGCCGTTCGGGTTCGAGGGCAAGCGCCGGGCCGCTCAGGCGGACGAGGGGATCGAGAAGCTCCGCGACGAGGTGGACACGCTCATCGTGATACCGAACGACAGGCTGCTGTCGATCTCCGACCGGCACGTGAGCGTCCTGGACGCGTTCAAGGCGGCGGACCAGGTGCTGCTATCCGGTGTCCAGGGCATCACCGACCTGATCACTACGCCCGGGCTGATCAACCTGGACTTCGCCGACGTCAAGTCGGTGATGTCGGGCGCGGGTTCCGCGCTCATGGGAATCGGCTCGGCCCGCGGCGACGACCGCGCGGTGGCGGCGGCCGAGATGGCGATCTCCAGCCCGCTGCTCGAGGCGAGTATCGATGGTGCTCATGGGGTGCTCCTGTCCATTCAGGGCGGCTCGGATCTCGGCCTTTTCGAGATCAACGAGGCGGCGCAGCTGGTCTCGAATTCGGCCGCGCCCGACGCCAACATCATTTTTGGCGCGGTCATCGACGACGCGCTGGGTGACGAGGTCCGGGTCACGGTCATCGCGGCGGGTTTCGATGAATCCCAGCTCGGCCGGGTAAGGCCGGTGCGGGGGGCGGCCAGTTTCGGCGGGACGTCGAGCCCGGCCGACGAATTCACGGCGGGCGGTGGCTGGCGGTCACCGCCCGGCGGTAACAACGCGGCCGCGGGACCGCCGCTGCGGGACCGCCGCTGCGGGACCGTCGGCCGCGGGACCGCCGATCACGGAGTCGGCCCCCGCGCAGACCCCTCCGTCGTCGGCGGACGGCGATCAGCAGGCCGCGCCCGCGCCCGCGGTCGCGCTGGCCGAGCCAGGCTCCGCCGCGGCCGCCTCGGCCGGCCCGGGCGCCGCGCCCGTCGGCCATGACCCTGCGCCCGCGGACAACGGCGTTCCTCCGCCGCGTGCGGCGGAGGCTCCCGCCGTGGCCGACAGCCATGAATCGTCGCTGACCGCGGCCCGAGCGGGCGGCGGCTGGATCCCCGATTCGGTCAGCACCCGGCGCCGGTCGGTCGTGTTCGAGGAAGACGACGACCTCGACGTGCCCGACTTCCTCAAGTGAGCGAGCCGAGAGCCTCTGGGCGCCCCGCTGGCGAGCGGGAAGCACGGTGAGCGTAACGCTGCCGCGCGTCGACGGCCCGGGGCCGCCCGTCGAACTGGCCCCGGGCGTCCGGGTGCTGTTCACCAGCCGCAGCGGAGGCGTGAGCGCGGCGCCGTACGACACGCTGAACATGAGCGCGTCATCGGGTGACCGGGAGTCCGCCGTGGCCGCCAACCGGCACCGGGTAGCGCGGGCCTGCGGGCTCCGGCCGGAACAGCTGAACTGGATGCATCAGGTGCACGGCTCGGCTGTGAGCTACGTGGGCGCGACGCCTCACCGGCGGCCGCCCGAGGCGGACGCGATGCTCACCGACGTCACGGCGCGGGCACTGGTGGTGCTCGTGGCGGACTGCGCTCCGGTGCTGCTCGCCGATCCGGAGGCGCGGATCGTCGGCGCCGCGCATGCGGGCCGCGAGGGGATGGCGGCCGGCGTGGTCCCCGAGTTGCTGGCCGCGATGTCGGGCGCGGGCGCGGATCCCGTCCGGGTGCACGCGGTGATCGGCCCGCACATCTGCGGCGGATGCTACGAGGTCCCGGCCTCGCTGCGGGACCGGGTAGCGGACCAGGTGCCCGAGGCGGCCTGCGTCACCCGGGCCGGCACCCCGGGGATCGACGTCGGGACGGGGATCGAAGCCCAGCTGGCCCGGGCGGGGGTGCGGACGGTCAGCGCCGATCCGCGGTGCACCGCCGAGACACCGGAGTTGTACTCCTACCGCCGGGACGGCCGGACCGGCCGGTTCGCGGGCCTGGTCTGGCTGGCGCAATGATCGGCCGGTCATGATGTACCGGTGACGACTGAGCCGCCGGTGCCACCGAACCCGGGGTCGCCGGGCGCGGGACCTGCCGTCGAGGCAGAGCGCCGGGACGAGATCGCCGCGCGGCTGAGCGCGGTGCGGGCCCGGATCGCGGCGGCATGCCGTGCCGCCGGCCGCGGCGACGGCGAGGTCACGCTCATCGCGGTGACCAAGACCCGGCCCGTTTCCGACATCCGGCTGCTGTACGAGCTCGGCGTGCCGGACATCGGCGAGAACAAGGACCAGGAGGCCGCGCCGAAGGCTGCGGCCGCCGCCGCCCTCGGCCTCGACGTGACCTGGCACTTCGTGGGGCAGTTGCAGACCAACAAAGCCGCCAGCGTGGTCTCCTACGCGCAGGTCATCCACTCGGTGGACCGGCTGCACCTGGTCAGCGCGCTTGGCAAGCGGGCCAGGGCGGCGCAGCGCACCGTGACCTGCCTGGTGCAGGTGAGTCTCGACGGCGATCCGGCGCGGGGTGGCGCCGTCGCTGCGCAGGTGATGGCGGTTGCCGACGCGGTGGCGGGGGAGCGCGGCCTGGTCCTCGGGGGCGTGATGGCCGTGGCGCCGCTCGAGGTGCCCCCCGCCGTGGCGTTCGGAAAACTCAGGGGAGTGGCTGAGACAGTGCGATCGGCGCATCCGGGCGCGGTGATGATCTCGGCGGGCATGAGCGATGACCTGGAGCCGGCGATCGAGGCCGGCGCGACACACGTGCGTGTCGGTACGGCGTTGCTCGGCGGCCGGCGCGCCTTCGTCAGGTAATGTCCGACGCGTGGCACGCGGCGTGAGCGGGGCTGCACGACAGGCATGACGGAGGACACAAGATGGCCAGCGCGATGCGCAAGATGGCGGTCTATCTCGGCCTGGTAGAGGACGACCACCGCTACGACGATCACTACCAGGACGAATACGGCGCCGAAGAGTACGAGGAGTACGGTGCCGAGTTCATCGACACCGATGACTCCCGCGAGCCGGGACGCGCGGATGGCGGCCTGCCTGGGGGTGGCCTGCCTGGGGGTGGCCTGCCTGGGGGTGGCCTGGACCCGGCCGGCAGACTGCCGGAGCACGAGCCTGTCGTGCAGATACACACGACCGATCTGGCTCGGATCACCACACTGCACCCGCGCACGTACAATGAGGCCCGTACGATCGGAGAGCACTTCCGCGAGGGCACTCCGGTGATCATCAACCTGACCGAGATGGTCGACAGTGACGCCCGGCGTCTGGTGGACTTCTCGGCCGGCCTGATCTTCGGTCTGCGCGGGAGCATCGACCGTGTGACCAACAAGGTGTTCCTGTTGTCCCCGGCGAACGTCGAGGTCGCCGCCGAGGACAAGGCCCGGATCGCGGAAAGAGGATTCTTCAATCAGAGTTAGACAGAACGCTACGAACTACGCGCGGGGCTACCGTGATGGGCCAGCGCACGGGCGGCGTGAGAGCAGGAGCAGCGGGGCGGCGCAGTGAACATCCTAAAGCTCGTCCTGTACTACGTGCTCTGGCTGTATCTGCTGATTCTCATCGTGCGGCTGATCCTCAGCTGGATACAGACATTCTCGCGCGACTGGCATCCGACCGGGATCGTGCTGGTGATCGCCGAGGCCGCGTATACCGCGACTGATCCGCCACTGAGATTGCTAAGGCGCTACATTCCATCCCTCCGGCTCGGTACTGTGGCCTTGGACCTCAGCTTCATGGTGCTGTTCCTGGTGATCCTTGTCCTGTTGCAGGCCGTGCAGCTGATCTGATCGGGTAGCGTCCACAAGGGACCACGCTCGACGCACCAAGCTCGACGCGCCAAGGAGACGAGATGCCACTGACGCCCGCGGATGTGCGGAACAAGCAGTTCAGCACGACCAGGCTCAGGCCCGGCTACGACGAAGAGGAAGTGGATGCCTTCCTCGACGAGGTCGAAGCGGAACTTGACCGGCTTATCCAGGAGAACGAGGAACTCCGGGCCAAGCTGGCCGAGGTGCTGCGTGGGGGTAAGGTGCCCGCACTCAATGCTCCGCATGCCGAGGCCCCTGCCGACCTCATGGCCGAGCCGCCGCGCCACGAGCCGGAGCGGCTAGCGCCCCCCGAGCCGGTGATGATGCCCACCAGGCCGGTCGAGGACAACATGGACACGGCCGCCCGGGTGCTCGCCCTGGCCCAGCAGACCGCCGACCAGGCGATCGCCGATGCGCGGCGCGAGGCCGACGAGACGCTCGGGCGCGCCCGGCGCGAAGCCGACGACATCCTCACCAAGGCCCGTCGCCAGTCCGAGCAGATCACCAGCGATGCCCGCGCCCGCGCGGAGAGCCTCGAGCGCGACGCTCAGGAACGGCACCGCCAGGCCATGGGCTCGCTCGTGCAGTCGCGGGAGGAACTCGAGCGCCGGGTCGATGACCTGCGTGCCTTCGAGCGCGAGTACCGCAGCAGGCTCAAGGCGTACCTGGAAGGCCAACTGCGCGACCTCGAGGCAGGCGCGGCGGACAGCGGTGTCTTTCCTGCCGTTACCGGGCCGCAGGCGCCCGTGCCGGCCGGCATCGGCCGCATGGAGGCCCGCAACGGCGGGCAGTCGGCCGTGACCGGCTCGTACGCGGCCCCGCCCGAGCCGGTGAGCCACGGCGGGTTCCACCCGGCCGACTCCGCGCCGCACGACCGCCGCTAGCGCAAGCCCAGCCGGTGTGCCCAGTCCAGACCCTGCTGGGCCCCGCTCAACTAGCACTGCCCGTGGAGTCCGCTTGTGATCCGGTTCGGCGTTGTCCTCACGGTCGTGCTGACGGCCATGGGTCTGCTCGCCGGGGGGGTCCTCGCCAACAGCCTGCTGCTGGTCTACCTGGCCATCGGCGCGGCGGCCCTGGCCGCGGTGATGCTGACGGCCGGCGTGGTGATCTGGCGCGGCGAAGTCTTCGGCGGCTCGCCCGCTGAGCGGGCCGCGAAGCAGGTGGCGGCCCCGTCTCCCGCGCTGGTGGCGGCCAGTGGCCCCGCGCCGAGTAGTTCGGTGGCGGGGCGGGCCGCCGCTGCTGCCCCCGATGACCTGGCCGCAGCGGGCGTAGCGCTCCATGACGATCTCGCCATGGAGCCGCCCCCCGCCGCCGCACGGTCGCTGTGGCCGGAGCAGGCCGAGCAGCCGGACACCGTCCTGTCACCGTGGCCCGGGCAGGCCGAGCAGCCGGACACCGTCCTGTCACCGTGGCCCGGGCAGGCCGAGCAGCCGGCTACCGTCCTGGCACCGGGGGCCGAGCACGCTGGGTCGCCGTCGCGGCGTCCGGACCGTCACCTCCTGGACCAGCCGGACCCCCCGGACCAGCCGGAACCCCCGGACCAGGAGGAGCGCCCGGAGCGGGAGGAACCGCAGCGACTGGCCGCGACGGCGCCGCCAGGCCTCAGCGCCGAACGCGCCGTCAGGTCACCGTCCGGTACCCCGCCCGATTTCGTCCCGGGGCCGCGGCCTGGGGACGAGCACGAGTCCGACCAGCCTCCCGCTCCGGCCGATGTCCGGCCACCCGCAGGCCGCGAGGGGGCCGACGCGGGCGGGCGAACCACGATGGCCTGGTCGTTCTTCACCCGCCCCCCGGAGCCGGCGGAGACCGTCACCGGGGCCGGCGAGGGCGGCGGCGACGCCGTGACGGGCGAGGGCGGCGGCGCCGACACCGTGACGGGCGCCGAGGCGGGCAAGCCCGCCCCGGCGCGCGAAGGCGCCGGCGAGGCTCGCGGCTTTCGTGAGGCTGACGAGCCCGCTGAGACAATTGAGCCCCCCAAGTCCGCTGAGGCAATTGGGTCTATTGGCGCAATTGAGGCCGCTGAGTCCATTGAGGCAATTGGGCCCGGTGAGCTCGCTGAGCCTATTGGGGCTGTTGGGGCTGCTGAGCCCGCTGAATGGCGGGAGCCCGCCGCGGCGGAAGAGCCTGCCGCGGCGGACCGGCCCGAGCAGGCGACCGTGCTGGCGTCGACGCCGGACGCGGCGGACCGGCCCGAGCAGGCGACCGTGCTGGCGTCGACGCCGGACGCGGCGGACCGGCCCGAGCAGGCGACCGTGCTGGCGTCGACGCCGGACGCGGCGGACCGGCCCGAGCAGGCGACCGTGCTGGCGTCGACGCCGGACGCGGCGGACCGGCCTGAGCAGGCGACCGTGCTGGCGTCGACGCCGGACGCGGCGGACCGGCCCGAGATCAGCGACGAACCGTCGGCCGACGGGGCGGGCACCACGGCATCATCCGACGGTGACGGGTACATCCCGCGCGATCAAGGCACCGAGGTCACGGTCGTCCCGGGAATTACCAGGTATCACCGCAGCCAGTGCATCCTGATCCGCTTCCTCGGCCCCGAAGACCTGGAGACCATGACCCTGCGCGCCGCCGAGGCGGCCAGCTACGTCCCCTGCCGGGCCTGCCGGCCCGAGCAGGAACTGGCCGACGAGGACTAACGGGGCTTCGCCCCAGCCCGACGAGCCATGCCGGGTGGCTGAGCTTGGCTGAGTGGGCTCCGGTCGGCGACAGACGGTGACACGCTGTGTCCCGTAATGGACCGCCTGTGGCGGTAGTTGGCCGCTTGGGGCCGAGTCGTCCGACCGGAGCCTGTCATGACGCTACCGCGCGCTGTCAGCGATGTCCTTGCCGGGCACACGCTGTTTGAGATCGAGGCGATCGACCGGCTGCTGCTGAACCTGTACGTGCCGACGCTGCAGCACCCGCGGGCCCTGGTCGGCTACGTGCACACCCAGCTGGGGCTGCCGATCGCCTCGACCGCTCCGCTGGCGGCGGTGTCAGCCCGGTTCGAGAAGGCCATCCATGCCTTCGCCGCCGCGCAGGGCATCGCGGTCGTGCACCTGATGAAGGGGCAGCGCAAGGACGATGTCGCGCACCAGTACCTGGAACTTTTCCTGGCCGGCGGGCGCCGGGAAGGCGTCTTGTTCATCGGCCGGGCTCAGGAGAAGACCCCGGTGTTCCGGACCGAGAAGCGCCGCAGGGCAGACGGCAGCACCTACCCGTGGATCGTCAAGACCACCGCGATGGTCAATCACTGGTATTTCTACGGCTACGACGACGACTTCGGCCCGTTCTTCCTGAAGTTCGCAGGCTACTTCCCTTACAACGCCAAGCTGTGCCTCAACGGCAACGAGTACGCCAAGCGCCAGGCCGCCAAGGCCGGGATCGCGTTCGAGGCGCTGGACAACGCCTTCGCCTCCGTCGGTGACGCCGGCGCGGTCCAGCGGATCTGCGACGGCATGGGCGCCCCGGCGATCGACCGGCTGGCCCGCAAGTGGCTGGCCCGCCTGCCGCACCCCTTCAGCCCGGCCGACCGGGCCGCCGGCTACCGCTATGACATCTCCGTCTTGCAGGCGGAATTCTCCCTCACCCAGATGCTCGACCGGCCAGTATCTGGCCGGGTCTTCTTCGAGCAGATCATCCGCGACAACCTCGACATCGGCCGCCCCGACCAGATCGCCCTGGTCTTCGGCCGCCGCCTGATGGCCCGCAAATCGCGGCCCACGCCGGGGAAGTTCCGGACCCGCGTCATCACCGACGGCGTGACCCCGAGCCTGCACGTCGACTACAAGAGCACCCGGGTCAAGCAGTACCACAAGGAAGGACGCGCTCTGCGGACCGAGACCACGATCAACAACAGCTACGACTTCTCGGTCGGCAGACGGCTGACCAATCTGCCCGCCCTGCGGGAGATCGGCTTTACCGCCAACCGGCGCCTACTGGACGCCCAACGACTCAGCCACGACCCGATCAGCGGCACCGAAGCCTTCCAGGCCGCCTGCGACCCGGTCATCCGCGACGACGGCGCCCGCACCGCCGGACTGCGCTTCACCGACCCCCGCGCCCAGGCCCTGCTGCACATCCTGCTCATCTTCCGGCTGCAACCCAACGGGTTCATCAACGCCGACCTGCGCGCCCTGCTCGCCGACTACCTCGGCCGCCCGCCCGGCACGATCACACCCGGCCAGGCCACCTATGACCTGCGCCGCCTGAAAGACCACGGCTTCATCCGGCGCATCCCGCACAGCCACCGCTACCGCGTCACCGACACCGGCCTGGCCCGCGCCATGTTCCTCGCCCGCGCCCACGACCGCCTCCTGACAACCGGCCTGGCCGAACTCACCGCACCCGCTACCAGCAGCCGCATCCAGCACGCCTCCCGCGCATACCAGGCAGCCATCGACGACCTGACCGCCCGAGCGGGCCTGCACCTTGCCGCATAACCAAGCTCAAGATCACCAAATCTGACCCGATCTTCCCGGCTTCGCCGAATCAAGCCGGGCTAGGGCGCCGGTCCGTGACCACGCGGTCGGCACGGGCTGGCGCTAGGCCGGCCAGTCGCCGTTATACCTATTTGCCCCGTTTCGGGGTCTTCGTCCCGTCCGTCCGCCCGCCGCCCCGGCATCCCGGCCTTATGGATGCGACTTTGGTGTACACCCATGTACAGCATCTCCACATTCATCGCCGGCTTCGCTGGCTACGGGAAGCGGCTGCCGGCTTCGCCGGCTACCGGGACGGGCTACCGGGACGGGCTACCGGGACGGGCTACCGGGACGGGCTACCGGGGCCGGCTACGGGCCGGCTACCGGGACCGGCTACATGACGGCAGGGCTAGAACGTCGGCCAGGTCACCGGTGGCCCGGGGCGTGTGCTATTCGCCAGGCTCGACGCGGCGGAGCCAGAACACGAGTCCGAGGTCGGCCTCGACGTGCTCGCGCGCGCTCGGGTGCGTGCCTTCGGCGTCCCGGGGGCCGTAGTCCACGGCCAGCACTTCGGCGCTGATCAGCGCCCCGTGCTCGGTCAGGGCGGCGGCGAGTTCGGGATCGGCGGTGCTCCAGCGCAGTGAGATCCGGTCGCTCACGTCCAGGCCGTCGCCCTTCCGCGCGTCCTGCACCAGCCGGACCACCTCGCGGGCGAGGCCCTCCCGGCGCAGCTCCGGCGTGATGGCGATCTCCAGCGCGACCGTCTCGCCGGCGCCGGACGCCACCGCCCAGCCCGAGCGCGGGACCTGGGTGACGATGACGTCGTCGGGTCCGAGGCTCACCGGCGCCCCGTCCACCTCGACCGAGGCCTTGGCTCCCGAGCTCAGCGCGGCCGCCAGCGCCGCCGCGTCGGCGGCCTCGATCGCCGCGGCCACCGCCGGGGTGCCCTTGCCGAAACGCGCGCCGAGGGAGCGGTAGTTCGCCTTCACCGTGTAGTCCACCAGGCCCTCGGGCACGGCGTCGAGCGTGTCGAGCTCGTGGACGTTGAGCTCCTCGGCGACCTGGGCCCGCAGCTCGGCGGGCAGATCAGCGAAGCCGGCCGCGCCGACGAGGGCGCGCGCGAGGGGCTGGCGAACCCGCACTACCGCGGCGGCGCGTGCGGAGCGGCCGAACTCCACGATCCGCCGGGCCAGTGCCACCTGCGCGGAGAGGCGCTCGTCGATCAGCCCGGGTTCCGCCGTGGGCCAGGAGGTCAGGTGCACCGAGTCCGGGGAGCTGTCATCGCGCAGCACCCCCCAGATGTAGTCGGTCAGGAACGGGGTCACCGGCGCCATCAGCCTGGTCAGCGTGGCCAGGCACTCGTGCAGCGTGGCGAAGGCCGCCGCGCCGTCCTGGGTACCAGGGCCATCCCAGAACCTCCGCCGCGACCTGCGGACGTACCAGTTGGACAGGTCGTCGATGAACGCGCTCATCCTGCGGCCCGCCGCGGCGGAGTCGAAGTCCTCCAGGGCGGTCGTGACGTCGCGCACCAGCGCGTGCAGCTCGCTCAGCAGCCACCGGTCGAGGACCGGCCTGGCCGCCGCCGGGGGGGCCTGCGGCATCCGCTCGGCGGTCCAGGCCTCGCCCTGCACCGCGGCGGCGTTCGCGTAGAGCACCAGGAACGACACGGTGTTCCAGTAGGTGAGCAGCACCTTGCGCACGATCTCCTCGAGCGTGCCGTGCCCGATCTTCCTGGTGGCCCACGGCGAGCCCGTGGCGGCGAAGAACCACCGGACGGCGTCCGCGCCGTGGGTGTCCATCAGCGGCATCGGCTCCAGCACGTTACCGAGATGCTTGCTCATCTTCCGGCCCCGCTCGTCGACCAGGAGCCCGAGGCAGAGCACGCTCTCGTACGACGACCGGCCGAAAACGAGCGTGCCGATCGCCATCAGCGAGTAGAACCAGCCGCGGGTCTGGTCGATCGCCTCGCAGATGAACTGGGCGGGATAGGCGCGCTCGAA
The DNA here is from genome assembly GCA_963842355.1 of uncultured Actinomycetota bacterium. Classification (GTDB taxonomy): domain Bacteria; phylum Actinomycetota; class Actinomycetes; order Streptosporangiales; family Streptosporangiaceae; genus JASHPR01. The sequence continues at coordinate 1,551,092 of CAWJGC010000004.1, forward strand.
CTCCGCCTGGTTCTGGCGCGGGGCGCCGAGCCGCGCGAACGGCATGGACCCCGAGTCATACCAGACGTCGATCACCTCCGGCACCCGGCGCGCCTGCTCGCCGCAGCCCGGGCAGCCGATCACGACCTCGTCCACGTACGGCCGGTGCGGATCGAGCCCGGACAGGTCACGCCCGGCCAGCTCGCTCAGCTCGGCCAGCGACCCCACGCAGGTCGCGTGGTCCTGCGGGCAGATCCAGACCGGCAGGGGCGTGCCCCAGTACCGGGTCCGTGACAGGGCCCAGTCCACGTTGTTGCGCAGCCACTCGCCGTACCTGCCCTCCTTGATGGTCGTCGGGTGCCAGCTGGTCTTCTCGTTCTCGGCCAGCAACTGCTCCTTGACCGCCGTGGTCCGGACGAACCAGGAGGGCAGGGCGTAGTAGAGCAGCGGTGTGTGGCACCGCCAGCAGTGCGGGTAGCTGTGCTCGTGCAGGTGCGAGGCGAACAGCAGCCCGCGATCGGCGAGGTCGCTGATCAGCAGCGCGTCGGCGTCCTTGAAGAACATCCCGCCGACGAGCGGCACGCCGTCCTCGAAGTGGCCGTCCCCGCGGATCGGGTTGATCACCGGAAGGCCGTGCGCCCGCCCGGCCTCCATGTCGTCGGCGCCGAACGCCGGGGCCAGGTGCACCAGGCCGGTCCCGTCCTCGGTCGTCACGAACGACCCGGTCACCACGCGGTGCGCACCGGAGACCGGCACCAGGCTGAACGGCGGCCGGTACGTGGCCCCGGCCAGGTCGGCCCCCTGGACGCGCGCGACGATATGCCAGCCTTCGCCGAGCACCCGCGCGAAGAGGGCCTCGGCGACCACGACCCGGTCGCCGTCGCCGGACTTGCGGGCGACGACGTAGGTCTCGTCGGGGTGAACGGCGACCGCGGTGTTCGACACCAGAGTCCACGGCGTCGTCGTCCAGACCAGCAGGTCGGCGTCCTTGAGCTGCGGAAGCGCCCCCTCCGGCAGGGTAACCAGGCCGAACCGCACCGTTATCGACGGGTCGGACACGATCCGGTAGACGTCGGGCTGGCCCATTTCGTGGTCGGACAGCGGGGTCTCGCACCGCGGGCAGTACGGGCTGATCCGGTAATCCCGGATCAGCAGGCCCCGGTCGAAGATGACCTTCAGCGACCACCACACGGATTCGATGTAGCCCGGATCCATGGTGCGGTAGGCGTGGGACAGGTCGACCCAGTACCCCATCCGCTCGGTCAGCGCCTCGAACGCGTCCACGTGCCGGAGGACGGATTCCCGGCACCGGGCGTTGAACTGGGCGACGCCGTACGCCTCGATGTCCTTCTTCCCGGACAGCCCGAGTTCCTTCTCGACCGCTACCTCGACCGGGAGTCCGTGACAGTCCCAGCCTGCCTGGCGCGCCACCCGGAATCCCTGCATGGTCTTGAAGCGGGGGAAGAGGTCCTTGAACACCCGCGCCTCGATGTGGTGCGTGCCGGGCATCCCGTTCGCGGTCGGCGGTCCTTCGTAGAACGTCCACGGCGTCCCGGCCGACGTCTGCTCCAGGGACCGCTCGAAGACCCCGCCGTCCCGCCAGCGGGCCAGCACCTCGCGCTCGAGCGTCGGCAGGTCGACGACCGCGGGCAGTTCCGGGAACGGAGGCTTGGCGGCCGGGGGCTTCGGGGCGGGCGGCTGGGGCGCGGCGGACGGGCTGGCGGCTGCTCGCGGGTCATCTGGGCGCGGCATGGTGGGTGGCCTCTCGCGGGTTGTCGCGCCGATCAGGTCCGGACCGTGCTAGCCCGGGGGGATGACCCCCGGACCCCCGCCCGGGCCCTCTCGCGCGGCGTCGCCGGAGGGACGAGGCGCGCCGGCGGCGGCCCCGCGGTACCACCCTCCTTGGCCGCGATCGTGGCCTGCTGGCCCGGTGGCGCGACCCTCTCCGTTTCGTTCTGCTGCCGGTTCTACTTGACCGCCTCCCGGCCTGGTGGGGCCGGCGCGGGCGGCCGTTCTTCCGGCGACTCCGGGGTGATCTGGTCCGCTGCACGTATCCCCGGGCTCGCACCATCCCCGGTCGCTCCTGGACGCCGCAGCGGCAGCTGTCCCCATCAGTGCCGTGCAGGATGCCAGGATAGCCGATGCCCGGCCGCGCCCCGCACCCGTTTACCTCCTGCTTCGGGCGGCTCGCGCACCCGGAGGCCGGTCTTTCCCCGGCCTGGTCGGCGGGCGTGTTTGCGGTGGCCCCCGCTCACCACTTATCCTCTCGTGACTGCTCAGAACGAAGATCATTACCGAGTTGTACCGAGGAGGGCCGGAAATGACCGCTGCCGCGCATTCAGGCGCTGCCGCGCTTCCGGTGCGGCCGGGGGAACGGCGCTGGACCGAGGCCGAGCTCGCCAAGGTACGCGACAAGCTGGCCGCGGAGGCCGGGGAACTGCGCGCCGACATCGAGCGGGCCGAGTCGGACATCGCGTCCCGGCTCGGCGACGCGGTCGGTGACGCCGGGGATGATCAGGCCGACGTGGGCGCCAAGACCTACGAGCGTGAGCACGAGTTCGCCCTCACCTACAATGCCCGCGAGTTGCTGGCGCAGACCGAGCGCGCGCTGGCCGGGATAGACGCGGGCACGTACGGCACCTGCGAGTCGTGCGGGGAGCCGATCGGCAAGGCCCGGCTGCAGGCCTTCCCGCGCGCGGTCCTGTGCGTGGCGTGCAAGCAGCGCGAGGAGCGCCGCTGACCGGCCCGGCGGCGGCCGGGCCGGACCGGCCAGACGTGCCCGGCGCGCCGCGCCCAGCGGATCCAGCGGATCCAGCGCATCAAGAGCCCCCAGGACATCCGGCGGGGCCGCGCCGGCTGGTCTGGCTGCTCGGGATCGCCGCGGCCGTGCTCGCCGCGGACATCGCCTCGAAGGCCGTCGTGGTGTCGACGCTGTCCGACCGGAACTGTGCGGTCGGCGGACACTCCGCGTCCGCGCCGATCTGGCTCCTCGGCGGATTCCTGAAGCTGTGCGAGTCACGCAACCCCGGGGCGGCGTTCAGCATCGGGGGGCCGTCGGAGACCATCGTGTTCACCGCGATCGCCGTCGGGGTGATCATCTTCATCGTCCGCGCGTCGCGCCGGATCTTTAGCCTGGCCTGGGCAGTGGCGCTCGGCCTGCTCCTCGGCGGGGCCATGGGGAACCTGGGCGACCGGATCTTCCGCGCGCCCGGGCTGTTCCGCGGCTGGGTGGTGGACTGGATCGAGCTGCCGCACTGGCCGGTCTTCAACCTGGCCGACTCGTCGATCGTGTGCGGTGGCGTGCTCATGGTCCTGATCGCCGCGCGCGGCATCAGGATCGACGGGATGAGGTCCGCACCCGGGCCCCCCGCCCGCCCGCAGCAGCCGCGCCAGGAGCATCGCTCGGGGGGCGGCAGCGGATGACGTCGCCGGACCAGCGCCGGGTCCCCGTTCCGGATGGTCTGGACGGCGAACGTCTGGACGCCGCGCTTTCCCGGATGTTCGGCCTGTCCCGGGCCAGGGCCGCCGAGCTGATCGGCGGCGGCCTGGTGCTCGTCGGCGGGCGGCCGGCCGCCAAGTCGGACCGGGTGCCGGCCGGGGAGTGGCTGGACGTGACGCTGCCGCCGCCGCCGGCCCGGCCGCGCCCCGAGCCCGTGCCCGGCCTGGTGGTGGTGTACGAAGACGCCGACATCGTGGTCGTGGACAAGCCGCCGGGCGTCGCGGCGCACCCGACGCCCGGCTGGACCGGGCCGACCGTACTGCAGGGCCTGCTGGCCGCCGGCCACTCGATCGCCACCAGCGGCGCGGCCGAGCGCCAGGGCATCGTGCACCGGCTGGACGCCACCACCTCGGGGCTCATGGTGCTGGCCAAGAGCGAGCAGGCCTACAGCGCGCTGAAGCGCGCGTTCCGCGAGCGTGAGGTCGACAAGACCTATCACGCCCTGGTGCAAGGACATCCGGACCCGCTGCGCGGCACGGTGGACGCGCCCATTGCCCGGCACCCGTCCGGCGATGGCCGGTTCGCGGTCGTGGCCGGAGGACGGCCCTCGGTCACGCACTACGACACGCTCGAGGCGTTCCGGGCCGCGAGCCTGGCGGAGATCATCCTGGAGACCGGCCGTACGCACCAGATCCGGGTGCACATGGCGGCGATCCGGCACCCCTGCGTCGGCGACCGGCTGTACGGGGGCGATCCCGTGCTCGCCGCGCGGCTCGGCCTGACCCGGCAGTGGCTGCACGCGGTGCGGCTGGGATTCGCCCATCCCGCGGACGGGCGCCGGGTCGAGTTCGCCAGCGCCTACCCGGCTGATCTCTCCCACGCGCTGGACGTGCTGCGCGGCGAGTCGTGATCGGTCAGCCCGCCTGACCGCGCGCGGCCGGGCCGGCCTGGCGTAGCTGGTTCAGCGTCCAGCCCCGCCGGGCCGAGCGGCGCCTCGGCGAGGTAGCAGTCGACCGCGACCGCGTACTCCACCGGCGCGGGCGTGCGCGCCGGCCGCGGCGCCACCTCCGGCCGCGGGGGACCGGCCATGGCATGCTCCGTTCTGAATCCTGCGGAATGCGGCCGGCCAGATGACGTCGGCCGCAGCCCATGATCGTGGTGGATTGGTGACGGGTTCCGCATTCGATCAACCACGACCATCAAGCTCAGGGCGAGGTGGGCCGCGCCTCGCCTGATCTCAGCCCCGGGGGCCCCGCGGGATTTGAGGGGATCAGGCGAGGATCGCAGGCGCGCCGGGCTGCTGCGCACTGCGGGCCGGGGCGCGCGTTCCGGGGCCTTCGGCGCGTCCGGTGTGTCGCGTCTGCGGTGTCGGCGGGTTCCGATAGGCTCGATGAGCCGGACCGGCGCGCGCGCCCCGCGGTGGCCTCACGGCCAGCGCCGCGGGTGCTGCGCGGCGGTCACTTCCCCCGGCTCCGTTCATGAACGCCCCGCGCGGGCGCAGTGACGCATGCCCCGAAGGAGGCGGTACTTTCATGGCGCCAGCCACGGGGTCATCGGCATCGGCGGCCGGGGACAGGGGCTTCGTGCACCTGCACGTGCATACCGAGTACTCGATGCTGGACGGGGCCGCGCGGCTGAAGGACCTGTTCGCCGAGTGCGAGAAGTCGGGCATGCCGGCGATCGCCATGACCGACCACGGCAACGTCTACGGCGCGTACGACTTCTGGACGAAGGCCCGCGCGGCCGGTATCAAGCCGATCATCGGCATCGAGGCCTACGTCGCGCCCGAGCACCGCGGGCACAAGCAGCCGGTTCGCTGGGGCACCCCGGCGCAGAGGGACGACGACGTCTCCGGCGCGGGCGCCTACACGCACCTGACCCTGCTGGCCGAGACCACGGAGGGCATGCACAATCTGTTCCGGCTGGCCTCGCTGTCCTCGCTGGAGGGCTATTTCCGCAAGCCGCGGATGGACCGGGAGTTGCTGGCCCGGTACGCGAAGGGGATCATCGCCACCACCGGCTGCCCCAGCGGCGAGGTCCAGACCAGGCTCCGGCTCGGCCAGGACCGCCAGGCCATGGAGGCGGCGGCCGCCTGCCGGGACATCTTCGGGCCGGAGAACTATTTCGTCGAGCTCATGGAGCATGGCCTCGACATCGAGCGGCGCGCCGCCAGCGGGTTGCGGCGGATCGCCAGGGATCTCTCGCTGCCGTATCTCGCGACCAACGACCTGCACTACGCCCGCGAGGGCGATGCGATCGCCCACGAGGCGCTGCTGTGCGTCCAGACGGCCACGAACCTGGCTGACCCGAACAGGTTCCGGCTCGAGGGCGGCGGCTACTACGTAAAGAGCCCGCAGGAGATGCGCGCGCTGAGCGCGGACGAGGAATGGCAGGCCGGCTGCGACTCCACGCTGCTGATCGCCGAGCGCGCGAACGTCGAGTTCACCAAGTCGAACCTGATGCCCAAGTTCCCGCTGCCCGAAGGGGAGACCGAGGCGAGCTGGTTCCGCCGGGAAGTCTGGCGGGGCATGGACCGCCGCTACCCGGACGGGTACGACGAGCAGCGCCGCGCCCAGGCCGAGTACGAGATCGGCGTCATCGAGACCATGGGGTTCTGCTCCTACTTCCTGGTCGTCGCCGACTTCATCATGTGGGCCAAGGACAACGGGATCCGGGTCGGCCCCTGCCGCGGCTCTGCAGGCGGCTCGATCGTGTCCTACGCGCTCAGCATCACCGACCTGGACCCGATCGTCCACGGCCTGGTCTTCGAGCGGTTCCTGAACCCCGAGCGCGTGTCCATGCCTGACGTCGACATCGACTTCGACGAGCGCCGGCGCGGCGACGTCATCCGGTATGTCACTGAGAAGTACGGGGACGACCGGGTCGCCCAGATCATCACCTACGGCACGATCAAGGCCAAGGCCGCGGTCAAGGACGCTTCCCGGGTGCTCGGCTTCCCCTACGCGCTCGGCGACCGGATCACCAAGGCCTTCCCCCCGCCCATCCTCGGCAAGGACATGCCGCTGTCCGGGGTGTTCGAGCCGGACCACCCGCGGTACGGCGAGGCCGCCGAGATCCGTGCCCTGTACGAGGCCGAGGCCGAGGTCAAGCAGGTCATCGACACCGCGCGCGGCCTGGAGGGCCTGATCCGGCAGGCGGGCGTGCACGCGGCCGGGGTGATCATGAGCAGTGAGCCGCTGCTCGACCACATCCCGGTGTGGAAGCGCGAGGCCGACGGCGCGGTGATCACGCAGTTCGACTACCCCTCGTGCGAGGACATCGGCCTGCTCAAGATGGACTTCCTCGGCCTGCGTAACCTCACCGTGATCGACGACGCCATCCGCGGCATCGCCGACAACCGCGGCATCGTGATCGACCTGGACACGCTCGGCCTGGACGACAAGCCGACCTACGAACTGCTGGCCCGGGGCGAGACCCTCGGGGTGTTCCAGCTCGACGGCGGCCCGATGCGGGGGCTGCTGCGGGCCATGCGGACCGACAAGTTCGGCGACATCGCCGCGGTCATCGCGCTGTACCGGCCGGGACCGATGGCCAGCGCCCCGGTCTACGCCGACCGCAAGACCGGCCGCGCCCCGGTCACGCCGATCCACCCGGAGCTCGCTGAGCCGCTGGGCGACGTCCTGGGCGACAGTTACGGCCTGCTGGTCTACCAGGAGGACGTGATGTTCGCCGCGCAGCGCCTGGCCGGGTACTCGCCGGGCAAGGCCGACCTGCTGCGGCGGGCCATGGGCAAGAAGAAGAAAGAGATCCTGGACAAGGAGTACGAGCCGTTCGCGGCCGGCATGAAGGCCAACGGCTACTCCGACGGCGCGATCAAGACCATCTGGGACGTGATGGTCCCGTTCTCGGGCTACGCGTTCAACAAGGCGCACGCGGCCGGCTACGGGCTGATCTCGTACTGGACGGCGTTCCTCAAGGCCAACTACCCGGCCGAGTACATGGCCGGGGTGCTGACCTCGGTCGCGGGCGACAAGGACAAGTCGGCGCTGTACCTGAACGAGTGCCGGCGGATGGGGATCAAGGTCCTGCCGCCGGACGTCAACGCCTCGACGGCGATGTTCACGCCGGTCGGTGATGACATCCGGTTCGGCATGGCCGCGGTACGCAACGTCGGCACGGCCGTGGTGGAGTCGATCGTGGCGGCGCGGAAGTCCAAGGGCGCGTTCGAGAGCTTCGCCGACTTCCTGCGCAAGGTGCCGGTGAACGTGTGCAACAAGCGGGTGATCGAGTCGCTGATCAAGGCGGGCGCGTTCGACTCGTTCGGCAGCCCGCGCAAGGGCCTGCTGCTCATCCACGAGCAGGCGATCGACACCGTGATCGACGTCAAGCGCAACGAGGCGATCGGCCAGGACTCGCTGTTCGGCGACGACACCGAGGCCGCGGCCGCGTTCGACGTCCCGGTGCCTGACGGGGAGTGGGAGAAGCCCACCCTGCTCGGCTTCGAGCGCGAGATGCTCGGCCTGTACGTCTCCGATCATCCGCTGCTCGGCCTGGAGCACGTGATGGGTGCCGCGACCGATTGCTCGATCGCGCAGCTCATCGGCTCCGCCGAAGAAGACGCAGAACGCGCCCAGCGTGCCGACCGCGGCGACGGCCAGACGGTCACGGTCGGGGGAATCCTCTCCGGCGTGCAGCGCAAGATCACCAAGCAGGGGGCAGCCTGGGCCGCGGCGACGCTCGAGGACCTCGAGGGCGCGATCGAGGTGCTGTTCTTCCCGGCTACCTACCAGACCTGCATGACCATGGTCATCGACGACGCGATCGTGGTCGTGAAGGGGCGGCTGGACCGGCGCGAGGACGTGCCCAAGCTGGTCGCGATGGAGGTGAGCGTCCCCGAGCTGACCGCGGGCGACCAGGGCCCTTTCGTGGTGTCGATCATGGAGGCACGCTGCGTGCCTCCGGTGGTCGAGCGGCTCCGGGAGGTGCTGAGCACCCACCCCGGGCCGGCCGAGGTGCACCTGAAGCTGCTGACCGGCTCACGCGCCAAGGTCGTGAAGCTGGATGACAAGCTGCGGGTCAGGCCGTCGCCGTCGCTGCTGGCCGACCTGAAGCAGTTGCTCGGCCCGGGCTGCGCGGGCTGAATCCGGCGGCCGCCCCGCGCGCGGCCTGCCGTATGCAACGCGTTAGAATCGAGCACGGTGAGCCGGGAAGCCTGGTCGGCATTACGTTGCGTTCCTGGGGAGGGCTCGCCGTGCGATCTATCCGCTGCCGCCAGGGGCCGGCCCGGTGATCCGCAGGTTCCTGCGCGGCTCGGACTGGCGCCGTGAGGTGCTGCGCACCAACCTGTGGCTGGTGCCCGCGGTCGAGGTCGCCGCCGCCGTGCTGTTGTTCGCCGGCACCTACGCGCTGGACCGCGCCGCCTACGCCGGGGTGTTCCGGGTACCCGGGTGGACGATCAGCGGGTCGGCCGATGCCGCGCGGCAGATCCTGACCGCGATCGCCGCGGCCATCATCACGGTCGTGGGCGTCGTGTTCTCGATCGTGATCGTCGCCCTGACCCTGACGTCCACCCAGTTCGGCCCCCGCATGCTGCGCAACTTCATCCGCGACCGCGGCACGCAGTTCACGCTCGGGACGTTCGTGGCGACGTTCGTCTACGCCATCCTGGCGCTCGGGTCGATCGGCGAGGGCGCGCACGGAAACTTCGTGCCGCACATCAGCATCACGGTGATGCTCGCCCTGATGGTCGCCGACCTCGCGGTGCTGATCTACTTCCTGCACCACATCGCCGTCCAGATCCAGCTCCCCCAGGTGATCGCGGGCATCGCCGGCGACCTGGCCCAGGCGATCGATCTGCAGGCCGGCGACCCCACGGTGGGCGCCGGCGCGCAGCTCGCCACGCTGCTGATCGCGGACATGGACGGGCCCGGCGGGGACGTCGCCGCGCCGCGCAGCGGCTACCTGCAGTACGTCCAGCACCGCACCCTGGTCCGGATCGCCACCGAGAAGGGCGCCGTGATCCACGTGCGCTACCGGCCCGGCCATTTCCTGGTCCAGGGTCACCCCTACGCGACCGTGTGGCCGGCCAGCGCCGCCGGGCAGGTGGCGCGCGAACTGGCCCGGGCGCACGTCACCGGCCCGTACCGGACCCTGGCCCAGGACGTCGCGTTCGGCGTCGACCAGCTCGTCGAGATCTGCATCCGGGCGCTCTCCCCGGCCATCAACGACACCTTCACGGCCCTGACCTGCATCGACTGGATCGGGGACAGCCTGTGCAAGGTGACGGGCCGGTGGCAGCCCACGCGCGTCTACTGCGACGCCGCCGGCGCGGTGCGGCTGATCTCGACCGAGATCAGCTACGAGCGGCTGGTCCAGCGCGCCTTCGAGAAGGTCCGCCAGGCGGGCCGCGGCATGCCCGCGGTGATGATCAGGCAGCTCGACGCGCTCGCGAAGATCATGGAACGGGCGGCCGCGCCCGAAGACCGCCAGCTACTACTCGACCAGGCCGCGATGATCGAACGGCTGAGCGACGCGTCGGTCGGCGAGGAGTCCGACCGCGACGATGTCCACCGCGCCTATCAGCGGTTCCTCGACGTGCACGCCGGAGCAGAGCTAGGCGTCGCGGCGGTGCAGCAGGTAGGCGGCGACGGCCAGTAGCACCGCCGTCCACAGGCAGAACACGCCGAACCCTTCCCAGGCGGACAGGACGTCACCGCCGGCCGGCGGATGCTGCTGGCCGATCAGCGTCCCGGCCTGCTCGGGCAGGTAGCCGTTCACGTGCGCTCCCCAGCTGCTCGGCAGCAGCCCGGCGAGAATCGGCAGCACGAACACGACGCCGATGGCCGTGGTGATCGCGCCCGCGGTGTGCCGGATAAGCGCGCCGATCGCCAGGGAGAACAAGCCGAGCACGGTGAGGTAGAGGCCCGCGCCGACGACCGCGCGGGTGACGTTGTGGTCGCTGAGCGACACCGGCACCCGGCTGTGCAGGATCGCCGAGCCGATGAAGAACGAGCCGAAGGCGACGATCTCCGCCACGACGATCAGCAGCGCGGCGAACACCACGACCTTGGCGGTCAGCATCTCGAGGCGCCGCGGCACGGCCAGCAGCGAGGCGCGGATGACCCCCGTGGAGTATTCGGTGGTGATCACCAGGGCACCCAGCACGCAGATCGTGAGCTGGCCGAGCCCGAGCCCTGAGCCCAGGATGAAGCCGACGGGGTCGATGGCGACCCGCGCGTCCCGGTCCGCCGCATGCGGGCCGGTCCAGTTGGCCACGGTCAACCACGTGAACAGCGCGGTGAGGCCGAGCGTGATCACGACGAAGAGGATCAGCGTCCAGACCGTGGAGCGCACCGAGCGGATCTTCGTCCATTCGGCGCTCAGCAGGTCGGCCGCCAGCGTGCGGCGCCCGGCCGCCGGAACCGGCGGCACGCGGGTTGAGGTCGCCGGGGCGGTCGTCATCGGGCACCCCCGTCGCTAGCAGGCAGCGGTTCCGGCTCGCGCCGGCCGAACTCCAGGCTGCCGGACGTCAGTTCCATGAACGCCTCCTCCAGCGAGGCCAGCGGGGTCAGCTCGTGCAGCACGATCTGGGCGGACGCCGCGATCTCGCCGATCCGCGCCGCGTCCAGGCCGGTGACCGTCAGCAGGCCGGCGCCGTTGGCCTGAGCCGGCCCGCCGTCGGCGGCTGCCCCGTCCGCGGCCGCCCTGCCGGCAGCTGCCCCGGCGGGCGTGACCAGGCTGGCCGGCACCGCCTTGTCGGCCAGTGCCGCCGTGCCGCCCGCCGACTCGATCAACTTGGCCAGCCGCGCCGCCTCCGGGCTGCGCACGCGGACCGACTTGGCCGCGCTGCGGGCGATCACGTCCTCGGTGCTGGACTCGATGAGGAGCCTGCCGCGGCCGATCACGATCAGGTGATCGGCGGTGACGGCCATCTCGTTCATCAGGTGGCTGGACACCAGGATCGTCCGGCCTTCCACGGCGAGCTGCTTCATCAGGTTCCTGATCCACAGCACGCCCTCGGGGTCCAGCCCGTTGACCGGCTCGTCCAGCAGCAGCACCTGCGGGTCACCGAGCAGGGCCGCGGCGATGCCGAGGCGCTGGCTCATGCCCAGCGAGAAGCTGCCGGCCCGCTTGTCAGCCACATCCTGCAGCCCGACCAGCCCGAGCACGTCATCCACCCTGCGGCGCGGCAGTCCCTGGGTCTGCGCGAGGAACAGCAGGTGGTTGCGGGCAGTCCGGCCGCCGTGCACCGACTTGGCCTCGAGCAGCGCGCCGACGGTACGCAGCGGCCTGGGCAGGTCACGGTAGGGGCGGCCGTTGATCGTCGCGGTTCCAGCATTCGGATGGTCGAGGCCGAGCACGAGCCGCATCGTGGTGGACTTGCCCGCGCCGTTGGGCCCGAGAAACCCGGTTACCCGTCCCGGCTCGACCGTGAAGTTCAGGTGGTCGACGGCCGTTTTGTCGCCGTAGCGCTTGGTCAGATCGCGTACCTCGATCATGCAGCTACTTCCTCGTCGCAAGGCTGTGCCGGGCCGACCGCTCTGCTCACGCCTAAGTTAGCAAGGCTCCCCGCGGCCCCGGGAACGTCCGGCCGACGTCCCGGTAAAAAGTGATATCAATAATGGCGCGAACCCGTCAAACTGATTTGGCGCCCAGACCGGGACCGTGCTCTTCCCGTCAATTGTCGCAGATCTGGGCATGATCGCAAATTCCGGGCAGAGCGGCGCGCCGGCGGCTGGCCAAGGTGCCACGGCCGGGCCGCGCGCCTGGCTGGCACGGCGGCGACGCGCGGCTGACGGCCGGCCGCGCGCCCGGCCGGCACGGCGGCGGCGCCGGGCCTGGCTGACCCGGCGGGCCGCCGGTCACGTACGCTTCTGCGGAGAATGGCCGAACCCAGTCAGCTTCCTCTCCCAGCCGGCGCTGGCCGCCAGCCCGGCGGCGGCCAGATCGGCCGGGGCGGGCGCCAGCCCGGCGACGGGCGGGGTCATCCGGCGCTCGCCGCGCTGGTCGTTGCCTTCGCGGTGGTCGCGGGGACGGCGGTGCTGGGCGTGGCGGCCGGCTTCCTGTGGGCGACGCTCGCGCCGCGGGCCCTGGCCGTCGTGATCGGCCGCGATTCCGCCAACGTGGTGAACCCGGAGACGAGCGCGTTCATCGCCGCCGACGGCTGGTTCACGCTGCTGACCGTGATCGGCGGCCTCGTTTCCGGGCTGCTCGGATACGCGCTCGCGGTCCGGCGGCACGGCGCGCTGGCCATGGCCGGCGTCCTGGGCGGGGGGGTGGCCGCGACGCTCATCGCGAAGTGGATCGGCCAGCATGCCGGCTCGGCCGCCTTCAACCACAGCCTCGCGGCCGGCCTGGCCCGGCACGCTGCTGCGCGTGCCGCTGATGCTGGGCGGGCACGGTCCGCTCGCGTTCTGGCCACTCGCCGCCGGCCTTCACGGTCGGCGGCATCGAACTGGTCGCCTGGCTCGGGGAGCGTCAGCGCCGGCCCGCCCCGCTGCACGCCTGCCTGCCCGCCGGCCGGTACGGGCCCGCGCGCGAAGCGCCCCGCCGGCTGGCCGGGCCGCCGGAGCCGGGCCAGGCCGCCGACCCCCGGGACTAGCCCAGGGCTCGGGTGGCCCGCCGCGGGTGACCCGGCCGCATTTCACGGCCGGGCCACTGCCCCCGGGGAAGGCCGATGGACCCCCGCTTCTCGCGAATAGTAACAGGGTGGCTACATTATGTGATAGAACTCGGCCCAAGTCGTAACCGGGTCCGGCTTGCGGCCGGCGCCGGGGGCGAGCCAGCGCGGCGTCTCAGGTGACCGCCATGGCGGCGCCGACGATCCCGGCGTCGTTGTGCATCGCCGCGGGCACCACCGTGGCGCGCAGGCTGGTCAGCAGCGGCAGGAACTTGCCGGACTTCCGGCTGATGCCGCCGCCGATGATGATCATCCTGGGCCAGAGCAGCATCTCCATGTGCTCCAGATACTCGTCGACCCGGCCGGCCCACTTGCCCCAGCTGAGCTCCTGCTCTTCCCGGACGATCTCGGAAGCACGCTTCTCGGCCTCCTTGCCGCGGATCTCGATGTGGCCGAACTCGGTGTTCGGCACCAGGATGCCGTCGATGAACAGGGCGCTGCCGATCCCCGTGCCCAGGGTCAGCATCAGCACCGTCCCCTTCTGGCCGGCGCCGGCGCCGAATCTCATTTCGGCCAGCCCGGCCGCGTCGGCGTCGTTGATCACGCTGACCGCCAGGCCCGTGGCCGTGCCGAACAGATCGCGGGCGTCCGTGCCGATCCACGCCTTGTCGACGTTGGCAGCGGTCCTGATCACCCCGTCCGCCACGACGCCGGGAAACGTGATGCCCGCCGGGCCGGTCCAGGCGAAGCGGCTCACCAGCTCGCGGACGACGCTGGCCACCGCCGCGGGTTCCGCTGGGCGCGGGGTGTCCAGCTTGACCCGTTCCGAGACCAGTGTCCCGGTATCCAGGTCCACCGGCGCGGCCTTGATACCCGTCCCGCCGATGTCAACGCCCAGCACATAAGCCATGGGGACCTCCGGGGTGTCCCGAATTGGAAGGGGTTGCGGGACAAGCGTAGGCCAGCCGGCGGAACGGCCAGCGTCGCCCGCGCCGGATACTGGCGGGCCCCGACGCTAGCGCGGCCAGCCGAGGCCCGGCCGGGTCGTCGCGGCCAGCCAGGAACGCACCTGCTCGTGATGGACGGACCACGCCGACCACGTCATCTCCGCCCACAGCCGCACCACGCCGGCGCGCGCCTGGGCGTCGGCGTCGGCCACGTCCCTGACCGTGATCGCGTACCCGGCGGGACGTGGCTCGAGCATGGGGTAGCCACCCGGGCGACGGACCCACGTGCCCAGCAGCCGCCGCAGCCTGACGCCGGGGGCATCGTGCTCGAGGGCGGCGCACAGGCTCATCAGGTGGACGGCTACCGACTGGCGGTTGCGGGGCTCCGGGTTGGTCGCGTGCTGGACGGCGTACGAGTCGATCATCCACTGGGCGGCGTCGACACCCCGCGGCCCGGAGAGCCCGGCCTTCCAGTCCTCGAGCCCGGTGTAGAGCGACCAGCAACCCGGGGCCGCCAGCATGTAGCCGTGCCCCGGCCCTCGGATGTCCGGGGCCAGCGCACCGCAGCCGAAACACCTGATCTCGCCCATCAGGCGAGGGTACCGGGGCGTGGCGGGCTGTTCACCGGCTCGTCACCACGGCACGATTGACTGGGCGGTGGTGACCGGCGCCGGGCTCGGGATCTGCCGGGGCTCGGATTCATCCGTCCCGCGATCACCCCGGCCGGCTGGCGGCAGGAAGGACACCGGGCCATGGAGCGTGTGGTGGTGGTCGGCGGCGGGGTGCTGGGCACCATGCACGCGCTGGCGGCCCGGCGGCGTGGCCTGGACGTGCTGCATATCGAGCGCGAGCCGGATCCGCGCGGCGCGAGCGTACGCAACTTCGGCCTGATCTGGGTTTCCGGCCGCGCGGCCGGACCTGAGCTGAGCCTGGCGCTGCGGGCCAGGGCCGCCTGGGAGGAACTGGCCGCCGAGGTGCCCGGCATCGGCTTCCGGCCGCACGGGTCGCTGACGCTGGCCGAGGGCGAGGCTGAACTGCAGTTGCTGAAAGAGGCATGCGCGCGGCCGGACGCCCCGGTGCGCGGCTACGAACTTCTGGACGCCGCCGCCGCCCGCGAGGCCAACCCGGCCCTGCGCGGGGAGTTCGCCGGAGCCCTGCGCTGCCGCCGGGACGCGATCGTCGAACCGCGCCGGGTCCTGCCGGCCGTCCGCGGGCACCTGCGGGCCGGGGGCGAGCGGGCCGCCGGGTACGACTGGCGCCCGGGCCGCGAGGCGACCGAGGCCGCGCCGTACGCGGTCCGCGATCACACCGGTGAATGGCACCGCGGGGACCTCGTCGTGGTCTGCGCCGGCGCCGCCCACACCGGTGTCGCCGGCCCGCACCTGGCCGGCTACCCGCATCCGCCGGTCCGCCGGGTGCGGCTGCAGATGATGCAGACCGCGCCGTTCGCCGGGCGGCTCACGACGTCGGTGGCCGACGGCGACTCGCTGCGCTACTACCCGGCCTACGACCTGCCCGGCCGTCACCGGCTGCCGCCGCAGCCCCCGCCCGCGGCCGCGCTGCATGCGCAGTTGCTGCTGGTCCAGCGGCTGGACGGCAGCCTCACCATCGGTGACACGCACTCCTACACCGAGCCGTTCGCGTTCGACGTGGACGAGGACGCCTACGATCACCTGCGCGGCCAGGCGGAGAAACTGCTCGGGTCGCCGCTGCCGCGCACGCAGCGGCGCTGGGCGGGTGTCTACAGCCAGGCCACGGGCCCGGAGTTGTATCACAGATCCGAGATCGCACCGGGCGTGGTCCTGGTCACCGGCCCCGGCGGCCGGGGCATGACCTGCGCGCCCGCTATCGCCGAGGAGACGTTCGCGTGACACTGGCATCCGCGACACCGGCCGCGCCGGCCGGACCGATCACCGTCGCCTGCCTGGACATGGCGGGCACGACCGTGGCCGACGACGGCAGCGTCATCGCCGCGTTCTCCGCCGCGGTCGAGCAGTTCGGGCTGCCCACGGGCACGCCCGGCTACGACGAGGCCCTGGCTTACGTGCACGCCACCATGGGCCAGTCCAAGATCGAGGTGTTCCGGCACATCCTCGGTGCCGAGGAGATCGCGCAGCAGGCCAACGGCGCCTTCGAGGAGCACTACGCCGCGTCGGTACGCGCGGGCGCCGTCGCCCCGCTGCCCGGCGCCGAGCAGACCCTCACGGCGCTGCGGGCCGCCGGGATCAAGGTCTGCCTGGCCACCGGGTTCTCGCCGGCGACCAGGGATGCCCTGCTCGACGCGCTGGGCTGGCGGCCGCTGATCGACCTGGCGCTCTCGCCCGCGGACGCGGGGCGGGGGCGCCCGTGGCCCGACCTGCCGCTGACCGCGCTGCTGCGGCTGGGCGGGGGAGCGGTGAGCGAACTGGCCGTCGCCGGGGACACCGCGAGTGACGTGGAGTCCGGCCTGCGGGCGGGGGCCGGCCTGGTGGCCGGGGTGCTGACCGGCTCGGCCAGCCGGGAAGACCTGGAGCGGGCCAAGGCACCGGTGATCCTGGACACCATCGCCGACCTGCTGCCGCGGCTCGGCCTCGGCGGCGCGCCCTAGCCGCCCGCCGGCCGCGGCCAGTCGATCGCGAGCACGGCGTTACGGTCGGCGGCGGTCCCGGCGCCCGCGCCGCCGCCGGAGGTGATCTGGTCCCGGACCTGCCAGTCGTTCGCGGCGAGTTCGCGCGCGAGCGCGGCCAGGACGCCCGGGTCGGCCAGATCATCGCGGTCAGGGCCGCGGTGGCTGGCCGGCGCGGCAGTGTCGATCACCGTGCAGCCGATCGCGAGGCCCTGGTCGGTTTCGAGCAGTTCGATGACGCGGGCCTGCTGGGGCCAGTCGATGTGCGACGCGGTGGTCACCTGCCAGAAACCGCCCGGCCGGCCGTCCTCGCGGACCGCGCTGATCGCGTGCACGTGGGTGTGCCCGTTCACCCAGCCGACCACGCACGGGTGACCGAGCAGCAGGTCGCGCAGCTCGGCCGCGAGGACCCGGCGGTCGGCTCCGGGCGGGCGCCGGTCGTTGACCAGCGTCTCCAGCGGATGGTGGCTGAACAGCAGCACGGGCCGGGTCGCGCACGTGCGCAGCTCGGCCGCGAGCCAGCCGAGCTGCTGAGCGTCCAGGGAGCCCTGCCAGCCGCCCTGCAGCATGTTGTCGTGGTTGCCGTGCACCGCGTACCAGGGCAGGCCCAGCCCGGTGGCCAGGAACGGCCGCCGGGCCGCCGTCAGCACGCCGGGTACCTCGGGGAACCCGTACCGGCTCTTCGGCAGGTCCGGCCCGCCGCCGTCGGGATGCCAGTACCGCTCGTCCCCGACGTCGGGCCCGGCCACGCCCTCGTAGCGCTGCGGGTCGCCCGAGTCCGGCCGCACGCGGCCGCCGTCGAGCAGGTCGATGTAGGCGCGCAGTTCGTTCTGCTGGCAGTTGTCCGTCGCGTCGCCGGTCACGACCGCGAAGTCGATCGGTGCGCCGGACAGCGGAGCCGGCCGGATCGCCCGCACCGCACGGACCATGGCCTCGGCCACCTGGTAGGTGAACAGTTCCTGGGCCCGGTACGTCCCCACGATGCCGAGCGCCGCCCGCAGCGGCGAGTCAGGGTCGGAGTAGCGGTCCAGCAGCTCGGCCCGGCCGGGCGACTGGTGATCCATCACGTGCGTGTCCGACAGCTGGGCGATGACCAGCAGCGGCCGGGCCGACCGGCGCCAGGCCAACCGCAAGGTGCCGCTGGCCAGGTCGTCCCGCACGGCGCGCTGCTCGCCGTCCGCGGGCACCAGCCCGCGGTATCCGCCCGGGCCCGGCTCGCCGGGAACCAGGCGCCGGCGCCCCGTGGTCAGCGGCTCCGCGGTCACCGGCGCCCGGTGACCAGGACCGGCGCCACCGGCAGGCTGACCTGCACGGATGCCCCCGGCGGCATGGCGACTGCCTCGCTGGTCGGACGGTCCACCTTGACGGTCACGTCGCCGGACAGCCGCACGCTGACGCGGGTTACCGAGCCGAGGAAGGTCAGGTCGGTCACGATCCCGTTGCCGGCGGGCTGGATCACGATGTGCAGGCTCTCGGGCCTGACCAGCACGTCGACCTCCCCGGACAGGCCGGCGGCCATGACGGCGTCGACCGGCACGACCGCGCCGAGCGCGCTGACCTGGTCCTGGCCGTGCAGCTGTCCCGGCACGCGGTTCATGGTTCCGACGAACTCGGCGACGAACGCGGTGGCCGGCTGGGCGTAGAGCTCGCCGGGGACGGCGACCTGCTCGAGCCTGCCTTCCTTCATCACGCCGACCCGGTCGGCCATCGAGAGCGCCTCCTCCTGGTCGTGCGTGACGAACAGCGTGGTGGTGCCGAGCCGCCGCTGCAGCGAGCGGATCTGCTCGCGCAGCTGCAGCCGTACCTTCGCGTCCAGTGCCGACAGCGGCTCGTCGAGGAGCAGCACCCGAGGCTCGATGGCCAGGGCCCGGGCCAGCGCGACGCGCTGCTGCTGGCCGCCGGACATCTGGTGCGGGTACTTCTTAGCCTGGTCGGTCAGGCCGACCATGTCCAGCAGCTCGCCGGCCCGCTGGTTCCGCCCGGCCGCGCGCAGCTTGCGCATCCGCAGCCCGAACCCGACGTTGTCGAGGGCCGACATGTTCGGGAACAGGCTGTAGCTCTGGAACACCATGCCCATGTCGCGCCTGGCCGCCGGGACCGGCGAGATGTCCTGGCCGTCGACGGTGACCGAGCCCGCGTCGGCGGTCTCGAACCCGGCCAGGATGCGCAGCGCGGTGGTCTTGCCGCAGCCCGACGGGCCGAGCAGGGCCACGAACTCGCCGGGCGCGATCTCCAGCGACAGGCCGTCGAGAGCGCGCACGGCGCCGTAGGACCGGCTGAGGGCGCGCAGGACGACCGGCGCGCCCGCGGCGTTACCGGTGGGGCTCAGACGCCGCCCCCGGCCCCGGTGCCCGCCCCCGTGTTCGCGGTCATTCGGGCGTTCGTGGTCATTCCGGCTCCCCCGCGGTGAGGTTGGCTTCCTGAGGGGCGACGGTGAACAGGGCCACCTGGGCCCCGCCCCGCCTGCGTGCGCTCCGGCCGCCGGCCGTCACGATGAGCATCAGCAGGATCCACGTGACGAACAGCGCGAGTAGCGACGCGGCGGTCGACACCGGCCCGGCGTTCTGCTCGAACTGCACGATCCACACCGGGAACGTCACGTATTCGTCCAGGCTGGCCATGGTGAACTCGCCGAGCACCAGCGCCACCGTAAGGACGGTGGCCGAAAGCATCGCGGTCCTGATGTTGGGCAGCACGACCCGCCAGAGCGTGGCCGGCCAGCCGGCCCCGAGCGAGTTCGACGCCTCGACCATGGTCTTCAGGTCGAACGCGCGCAGGCCGGCGTCGAGTGACCGGTAAGCGAACGGCATCGCCAGGATGACGTACACCAGCGCGAGCAGGTACGGCGTGCTCAGCAGGAACCCGGGCGCCACCTTCAGCACGCCGATGATCAGCACGATCGGCGGGATGACGACCGGCAGGATCGTGATCGCCTCCATGATGCGCCGTATCCGCGGCAGCCGCAGGTGCACGTAGACGGTGGTGGGCACCATGAGCACCAGCGTGAGGAGCGTGGTGACCACCGCGAGGCGCAGCGAAAGCCCGATCGCGGACGTGAAGCCGGTATAGCCCACGACCTTGGTGAACGCGCGCAGGCCGGCGAAGCGCAGGGCCGCGTAGAGCGGGATGAGGAAGTAAGCGGCCGCTATGAGCAGGATGGCCCATCGCCACACCGGGTAGCTGTGCCTGCGGGAGGCCGGCCTGGCGGCCGGCGCTGGCGTCTGCGCTCCGGTCTCAGCGCTCGCTACCGCAGCCATCGGGCCGCCCTTCGCTGCAGGATGACGTAGCCGATCATGACGATCGCGATGATGGCCACCATGATCAGGCCGAGCGCATAGCCGAGGTTCTGCTGCCCGGCCACCACGTTGCCGTTGAGGAGCGCCCCGATCTGGATCGGCGTCAGCGCGACGGTGCCGCCGGTCAGGGCCTCGGCGGTGGCGTAGGCGGAGAAGGCGCTGCCGAACAGCAGCAGCAGGCAGCCGAGGAACGACGGCAGCAGCACCGGGCCGCCCACGTAGCGCCAGTACTGCCAGGTCCGGGCGCCCATGTTGTGCGCCGCCTCGCGCCAGGCGGGCCGCAGGCCTTCCAGGGCGGGCAGGATGACCAGGACCATGAGCGGGATCTGGAAGTACATGTAGACGATGAACACGCCGAACGCGTTGTACAGCGTGAAGCCGTGGTTCCAGATGTCGACGCCGAAGACGGCCTTGATCCACCCCGTGACGATGCCGGTGGTGCTGAGCGTCGCGATGAACAGGAGGGCCAGCGGGACGCCGCCGAAGTTGGCGAACACGCCGGACGCCGTGATCACGACCTGGCGGAGCACGTTGCCGCGCCTGGCCGTGTAGATCGCGTAGGCGACGAGCAGCCCGAATATCCCCGGCACGATCGAGGAGGCGATCGACAGCAGGATGGAGGTCTTCAGGCCGAGCAGGTAGGTGCCGTGCAGCGCCGTATTGATGTTGCTCATCGTGAAGGCGCCGGTGCTGGAACTCCGGAACGAGGCGATCGCGATCGCGACGGTGGGTGCGGCCAGGCCCAGGGCGACGTACACGCCGAACGGCACGACGCCCAGCCACCTGAGCGCGCCGCGGAGCGCTGTGGATACCCGGCTAGGCCGGGCCCCGGAGGCGGGCGCCTCCGGGGCGACGGCCTGGGTCGCGCTTCCCGCCATCGACTAGCCGCCGACTTGCGTCGGCCAGTTCTGGGTGACGACGTTCTCCGCGGCGGCCGACTGCGCCGAGGACGGGAACGTGAGCGTGCCGGGCGGGGCGGGGGGCAGTGCCGCGTACGCGGTCTTGTTCACGGACCCGTTGGCGACCAGCGTGGACAGCTCGATCGGGCGGGCGAAGCCTTCCAGCCACAGGTTCTGGCCCTCGGTCGAGTAGAGGTACTCCTCCCACAGCCGGGCGGCGGCCGGGTCGGGCGCGGTGGCGCTGATCGCCTGGTCGTAGTAGGCCGCGTACGACGCGTCCGACGGGATCACGATCTTGAAGCCCTTGACCACCGGTGAGACTTCCGAGGCCAGCAGGTAGTCCCACCAGATGAGGATCGGCGTCGTGCCGTTCTGCACCGTGGTCGGCCCGCCGATGGCGGTCGGGACGAAGTTGCCGATCGCCTTCAGGTGCGCGTAGTACTTGATGCCCGGCTCGATGTCGCCGAACGAGCCGCCGTTGGCCAGTGCCGCGGCGTAGACCGCGGCGAAGGCCGCGCCGGCCGTCGTCGGGCTGTTGTTGAGGCCGATCATGTTCTTGTAGGCCGGGTTGGTCAGGCTGGCGAACGAGGTCGGCGCCACCTTGACCTTGGCCGGGTCGTAGCCGATGGCCACGTAGCCGCCGTAGTCGGCGTACCAGTCGCCGTTGGCGTCCTTGGCGTCACCCGGGATGTTGCTCCAGGTCGCCACCTGGTACGGAGCCCAGAGGTGGTCGTTGGCGCCCTCCACGGCGAACGACGGGCCCACGTCCACCACGTCGGGCGCGCGGCTCTGGCCTTTGAGCTGCTCCACGGCGGTGATCTCCTGGCCGCTGGAGCCCTCGGGGTTGGCGTCGGTGATCTTGATGTGGTACTTCTTGCTGAAGTCGCTCATGATCGTGCCGTAGTTGGCCCAGTTGCTCGGCAGCGTGATGACGTTAAGGTGACCTTCTTGCTCGGCCGCCTTGACCAGCGCCGCCATACCGCCGCCCGCGGCCGCCGTGTCGGCCGTCGCCCAGCTTTTCAATCCGCTCGCTGAGCCGCCACTGCTATTGCTGCTGCATCCGGCGGCCAGCACAACGCTGCCAGCCATCGCTGCAATGGCAGCAACCGTCTTCTTCTTCTTCTTCTTTAGCACCCTTTCCCCCTACGACCTGCACAACCACATGGTCAGGACGCGAGCATCGTCGCGGGGGAATGTGACGGAAAGATGTCCGTTAGTGGGATATCGGCCATCTGATTCGCTAACGGTGGCGAACCAGAGAAGGAATTTATGTATCCGTCTTGGTTGTCGGGCGTTCAGGTGAAGTTAATGACTAAGGCGGAAATGCGCAATACAGTCGTGCTGTTCAGCGGGGCTGCCCTGGCGTAAACTGGTCCGCTGCGCTACCGGCGCCAGCCGGCGGCGCTGAGCGCGCTGACGTCCGCCTCGCTGCCGTCGAGCCTGACCCGGGCCGCGGCGGTCCGGCCGAACGCCCACATCGTCAGCTCGGCGGGGGTCCCGGTGACCGTCACCACCGGGGTCTGGGCCTTGGCGGTGATCCGCACCCGCGACCCGACCTTGGTTCCCGGCCCGGGCTCCGGCGCCGCGTCCCGGGCCAGCTCGACCCCGACGGGCGCCTTCCGCAGCAGGAACCTGGCCAGGCCGAGACGCCGCCAGAGTTCCTCGGCCAGGCCCGGGGTGATCTCGCGCGGCTCCCAGCCCGGCCGGGCGCGGCGCACGTCTTCGTGGTGGACGAAGTACTCCACCAGGTTGACCCGCTCGTCCATCCCGGGCAGCCCGAACACCGACAGCCGGGGCGGCCCGTTCCGGATCGTCTCCACCAGGCGCGGATACGGCGTCCGCTCCGCCAGCGTGCGCTGGACCCTGCGGGTGTGCCCGGCCAGGGGCCCTCCCAGCACGCCTGCCCCGGCGTCCGGCCGGTGCTCCCTGAGCACCAGGTGCGCGGCGAGATCGAGAGTGGTCCACCCCTCGCACAGGGTCGGTTCCCCGGGACCCGCCCGGTCGAGCAGGGCGCATAGGGCAACGCGCTCATCCCGGGCATACCTCATCGTGCGATCGTAGGGCACCGGTCCGCGGCTGGGAATGGCTGACGAGCGCCGACGAGCGGGGCGGACCGTCCGGCTTATGCTGGCGGCGAAGGTATGCCCGCTGGTGTCCGCGAGGCCAGGGGGCCCGGAGCGAGCTCGAGCGAGGGGAGCCGCCGATGACCGCGCGCCGTCCCGCAGCCTCGGCTCGCCGCCAGCCGAGGCAGGAGCTGGCGCTGGTGCTCCTGCTCGGCGCGGCCGGCGCGGGCCTGGTGCTGCTGGCGATGCGACAGGGCTGGGCGCAGGTCGAGACGGCCGCGCCCCGGCCGCTTCCGGCCAGCGTCATGACGGTATCGGGCCAGGCCCTGGTGCCCGCCGCGAGCGCACTGGCGCTGGCGGCCCTGGCCGGCCTGGCGGCCGTCCTGGCCACCCGGCGGACGCTGCGCCGTATCGCCGGGATCGTGCTGGCCGGGTTCGGCGCGGGCATCGCCGCGGCGGTCAGCGCCGGGATCTCAGCGGCCGACGTGCGGGCGGCCGCCGCGGCCGCCGTCGGCTCCCAGGCCGGCGCGGCGCCGGCGCCGGGTCGACCACCGGCGCCGGGTCGGCCGGCGCGGCCGGAACGCCCCTGTCCGGCTTCTCCGGGCACGTCGTCTGGGCCAGCTTTCCCTGGCGCGGGGCGGCCCTGATCGGCGCGCTCGCGGTGATCGCCGCGGGCGCGCTGGTGACCTGGCGGGCGCAGCGGCTGCCGGTGATGTCCAGCCGGTTCGACCGGCCCGCGCGGCCGGCCGGAGCGCCGCCCGCCGTCCCCGCGGGGGATCGCGGCTACCGGGGCGGGGATTCCGCGTCGATCTGGGAGTCGCTGAGCCGCGGCGAGGATCCCACGGGCGCGGATTGAGGCGGCCGTCTCCGGTCAGGGGCAGGGGTCGTGACCGATAGCTGTGACGCTCTCGCTAACATCGGGGACGCAAGGCATCCCACCCGAGGGGGCGGCAGAACCGCGTGAGCGTGCTCGACGAGATCCTCGAGGGAGTGCGTGCTGACCTCGTGACGCGGCAGCGGGATGTCCCGCTCGACCGCCTGAAGGAGGCCGCGGCCCGGGCCCCGTCACCCCGTAACGTCCTGGCTGCGCTCAAAGGCGAGGACGTAGCGGTCATCGCCGAGGTCAAGCGCGCGAGCCCGTCGAAGGGCGCGCTGGCCGCCATCGCCGATCCCGCGGCGCTGGCCATGGACTACGAGGCCGGCGGCGCGCGCGTGATCAGCGTCCTGACCGAGACCCGGCGGTTCGGCGGCAGCCTCGAGGACCTGGCCGCGGTCCGGGACGCGGTGCAGGTGCCCGTCCTGCGCAAGGACTTCGTGATCAGCGCGTACCAGCTCTGGGAGGCGCGGGCGCACGGGGCGGACATGGTGCTGCTCATCGTGGCGGCGCTGCCGCAGAACGCGCTGGTGTCCCTGGTCGAGCGGGCGGGCTCGATCGACCTGGTCCCGCTGGTCGAGGTGCACACCGAAGCCGAGCTTGACCGCGCGCTCGAGGCGGGGGCGGAAGTCATCGGCGTCAACGCGCGGAACCTGGCCACGCTCGAGGTCGACCGCAGCGTGTTCCCGCGGCTCGCCCGGCGGGTTCCCGACGGGGTGATCAAGATCGCCGAGTCGGGGATCCGCGGCCCGCATGACCTGCTCGCCTACGCGGCCGCGGGCGCCGACGCCGTGCTCGTCGGCGAGAGCCTGGTGACCGGCAAGAACCCGCGGTCGGCCGTGGCCGACCTGGTGACCGCGGGCTCACATCCAGCGCTGCGCGGTGACCGGGGTTGAGCAACGCGACGGCCGCGGCTCACGACGCCGCGGTTCCCGACTCCGCCGGGCACTTCGGACGATTCGGCGGACGGCTCGCGCCCGAGGCGCTGATGTCCGCCCTGGACGAGTTGACCGCCGCTTACCTTTCGGCCCAGGCTGATCCCGGCTTCCAGGCCGACCTCGCCGCGCTGCTGCGGGACTACGCCGGCCGCCCGACGCTGCTCACCGAGGTGCCCCGGTTCGCGGCCGAGGCGGGCGGCGGGCGGGTATTCCTGAAGCGGGAGGACCTGGCGCACACCGGCTCGCACAAGATCAACAACGTCCTCGGCCAGGCGCTGCTCACCCGGCGGATGGGCAAGAGCCGGATCATCGCCGAGACCGGCGCGGGCCAGCACGGGGTGGCCACCGCGACCGCGTGCGCGCTGCTCGGCCTGGACTGCACGGTCTACATGGGCGAGGAGGACACCAGGCGGCAGGCCCTGAACGTGGCGCGGATGCGCATGCTCGGCGCCGAGGTCATCGCGGTGACGGCCGGCAGCCGGACGCTGAAGGACGCCATCAACGAGGCGTTCCGGGACTGGGTGACCACCGTCGAGTCCACCCACTACTGCATCGGCTCGGTGATGGGCCCGCATCCGTACCCGGTCATGGTCCGCGACTTCCAGCGCGTCATCGGGGTCGAGGCGCGGGAGCAGGTGCTGGCCAAGGCCGGGCGGCTGCCCGACGCCGTGATCGCCTGCGTCGGCGGCGGGTCCAACGCCATCGGCGTCTTCCACGCGTTCATCCCGGACGACGGCGTCGCCCTGATCGGCTGCGAGGCCGGCGGTGACGGGCTGGCCACCGGGCGCCACGCCGCGACGCTGGTCGGCGGGTCAGCGGGAGTGATCCACGGCATGCGGACCTACCTGCTCCAGGACTCCGACGGACAGACCCTGGACACCCATTCGGTGTCCGCGGGCCTCGACTACCCGGGGGTCGGGCCCGAGCACGCCTGGCTGCGCGAGACCGGCCGGGCCAGCTACCGCGCGATCACCGACACCGAGGCGATGGACGCTTTCGCCACGCTGTGCCGGACCGAGGGGATCATCCCGGCCATCGAGTCCGCGCACGCGCTGGCCGGGGCGCTGCAGCTCGGACCGGAACTCGGGGCCGGCGCGGTGCTGCTGGTGAACCTGTCCGGCCGCGGCGACAAGGACGTGGACATCGCCGCCCAGTGGTTCGGGCACCTCCGGTGAGCACGATCTCCGCCGCGTTCGAGACCGCCGCGCGCGAAAGCCGGGCCGCGCTGGTCGGGTACCTGCCCGCGGGCTTCCCGTCCGTGCCCGGGGCGATCGCGGCCGCGACGGCCATGGCCGGGGCGGGGGCCGACATCGTGGAGATCGGCCTGCCGTACTCCGACCCGCTGATGGACGGCCCGGTCATCCAGGAGGCCGCCCACCGGGCGCTGGCCGGGGGGACCCGGGTCGCCGACGTGCTGCACACCGTACAGGCCGTGGCCGGCACCGGGGTGCCGGTGCTGGTCATGACCTACTGGAACCCGGTCGATCACTACGGCGTGGCCGCGTTCGCGCGGGACCTGGCCGGTGCCGGGGGCAGCGGCCTGATCACCCCCGACCTGACCCCGGAAGAGGCCGGGCCGTGGCTGGAGGCCGCGGCCGCCTGCGCGCTCGACCCGGTCTTCCTGGTCGCGCCCAGCTCGTCGGCCGAGCGCATCAAGCTGATCACCTCGGTGTGCGGCGGCTTCGTGTACGCGGCCTCGCTGATGGGCACCACCGGGGCCAGGGACGCGGTGGGCGGCCAGGCGCCCGGGCTGGTCCGGCGGGTCCGGGAGTGCACCAGCCTGCCCGTCGCGGTCGGGCTCGGCGTCCGCGACCGGGCTCAGGCCGCTGAGGTGGCCGGCTTCGCCGACGGGGTCATCGTGGGGTCCGCGTTCGTCAGCCGCCTCCTCGACGCCGAGGACGCTGACGCCGGGATCGCCGCGGTCCGCGACCTGGCCGCGGACCTCGCCGCCGGCGTGCGCGACCGAGCCGGCGCCGTCGCGACTCCGTGACCTGGCAGATCGCAACCCGTGACACATTCTCGTTACAATAGGAACGGAGCCCTGAGCAGCTAGCGCGCTCAGTGAGCTCACCGCAGGGCCAATGTTGTCCCGACCCGCATGGCACACACGATGGCGGACCGGACGACAGGAGTATTGATGGCGCCTGCGGCAGGCCCCCGAACCCGGGGGCTCTACGACAGCCGTTTCGAGCACGACGCCTGCGGGGTTGGCTTCGTCGCCGACCTGTCCGGGCGGCGCGGCCACGACACCGTGGCCCAGGCGCTGACCGTGCTGCGGAACCTGGATCACCGTGGGGCCAAGGGCAGCGACCCGGATACCGGCGACGGGGCCGGCATCCTGACCCAGATCCCGGACGAGATGTTCCGCGCCGTGTGCGGGTTCGGCCTGCCCGATCCGGGCGGCTACGCGGCCGGGATGGCGTTCCTGCCCGCCGACCCGGGCCAGCGCGCCGAGGTGACGGCCGCCGTCGGGCGGATCGCCGCGCAGGAGGGCCTGACCGTGCTCGGCTGGCGCGACGTGCCGCACGCCCCGGCGCGCTGCGGGCGGGGCGCCCGGGCCGTGCTGCCGCATCTGGCCCAGCTCTTCGTGGCCTCGCCGCGGGGCGAGCGCGGGCTGGCTCTCGACCGCCGGGCGTTCTGCCTGCGCAAGCGCGCTGAGCACGAGTCAGCGGCGTACTTCGCGAGCCTGTCGTCGGCGACGATCGTGTACAAGGGGATGCTCACCGCGCTCCAGCTCGAGCCGTTCTACCCGGACCTGTCCGATCCCCGGTACTCCTCCGCGCTGGCCCTGGTGCACTCCAGGTTCTCCACGAACACGTTCCCCTCCTGGCCGCTGGCCCATCCGTACCGGTTCATCGCGCACAACGGCGAGATCAACACGGTCCGCGGCAACCGCAACTGGATGCGGGCCCGCGAGGCGCTGCTGGACACCGAGGTCATCGGGCGCGACGCCAACGGGCGGGGAATCGAGCGGCTGCTGCCCATCCTGGACGAGTCCGCGAGCGACTCGGCGAGCTTCGACGCGTGCCTGGAACTGCTGCACATGGGCGGGCGCCCGCTGCCGCACGCGGTGCTGATGATGATCCCGGAGCCGTGGGAGAACCACGAGCAGATGGATCCCAAGCTGCGGGCCTTCTACCGCTTCCACGCGACCCTGATGGAGCCGTGGGACGGCCCGGCCCTGATCGCGTTCACCGACGGGACCGTGATCGGCGCGGTGCTCGACCGCAACGGGCTGCGGCCCGGCCGGTACTGGATCACCAGCGACGGCCTGGTCGTGCTGGCCAGCGAGGTCGGCGTGCTGGACATCGATCCCGCCACCGTGGTCCGCAAGGGCAGGCTGCAGCCGGGCCGGATCTTCCTGGCCGACACCTCGGCGGGCCGGATCATCGAGGACGCGGAGGTCAAGTCCCAGCTCGCGGCCGAGCACCCGTACCAGGACTGGCTGCACGCCGGGCTGCTGCACCTCGACGCGCTGCCCGACCGGGCCGGCGACCGGGACCTGGTGCGCTACCGCGGCCAGACGCTGGCGACGCGGCAGCAGCTGTTCGGGTACACCGAGGAGGAACTGCGGGTCATCCTCGCGCCGATGGCCCGCACCGGCGGCGAGCCGCTCGGGTCCATGGGCCACGACACGCCCGTGGCGGCGCTCTCCGACCGGCCGCGCCTGATCTTCGACTACTTCACGCAGCTGTTCGCCCAGGTCACCAACCCCCCGCTGGACGCGATCCGGGAGGAGCTCGTCACCTCCCTGGCGTCGACGACCGGCCCGGAGCACAACCTGTTCGCCCCCGGCCCGGCGTCCTGCCGCCAGATCGCGCTGCCGTACCCGGTGATCAGCGACGGCGACCTCGCCAAGATCATCCACATCAACGACGACGGCGACCTGCCCGGCTTCGCCGTCCACGTCGTGGACGGCCGCTACCGGGTCACCGGCGGCGGCCCGGCGCTCCGCCAGCGCCTGGACGAAATCCGGGCCGAGGTGTCGGCCGCGATCGCGGGCGGTGCCCGGATCATCGTCCTGTCGGACCGGGCCAGCCCCGGTGGCCGCCCGGTCGGCGGCCGCGACGGCCGGCCGGAGGTCGGCCATGAAGGGGGAAGGGGAGGCGGGCGGGGGTACGCCGGGGGGTGGCGGAGCCGTGCCGGCCGCGACGGCGCGGAGGTCGGCCCGAGCGGACGGTACGCGGGGGGGTCCTGGGGGGTCGTCCCCCCGGGCCAGCAGGGCCAGCACACCGGGTATCTCGCGCCGATCCCGTCGCTGCTGCTCACCGGCGCGGTGCACCACCACCTGATCAGGGAGCGGAGCCGGACCAGGGTCGGCCTGATCGTGGAGGCGGGCGACGTGCGCGAATGCCACCACATCGCGCTGCTGGTGGGCTACGGGGCCTCCTGCGTGTGCCCCTACCTGGCGATCGAGTCGGTCGAGGACATGGTGCGCGCCGGGGCCCTGGACGGGATCACGACCCGGAAGGCCGTGGCCAACCTCATCAAGGCGCTCGGCAAGGGACTGCTGAAGATCATGTCCAAGATGGGGGTGTCCACGGTCGCCTCCTACACCGGCGCCCAGATCTTCGAGGCGATCGGGATCGGCGAGGAGGTCGTCGAGTCCTGCTTCGCCGGCACGTCATCGCGCCTCGGCGGCGTCGGTTTCGATCAGCTCGCGGCCGAGGCGGCGGCGCGGCACGCCCGGGCCTTCCCGGCGCGCGGCGCCCGGCCCGCGCACCGGCGGCTGGAGACCGGCGGTGAGTACCAGTGGCGGCGCGAGGGGGAGCCGCACCTGTTCAGCCCGGAGACCGTGTTCAAGCTGCAGCACGCCACGCGCAGCCGGCGAGAGGAGATCTTCGCCGAGTACACCAGCCTGGTGGACGACCAGGCGGCGCGGCTGATGACCCTGCGCGGCCTGCTGCGCATCCGCGGCATCGACGAGCCCGGCCCGGGTTCCGCGCCCGCCCGGCCGCCGGTGCCGATCGACGAGGTGGAGTCGGTGGCCAGCATCGTGCGGCGGTTCTCCACCGGGGCGATGTCGTACGGCTCGATCTCGGCCGAGGCGCACCAGACCCTGGCGATCGCGATGAACCGCCTCGGCGGCCGGTCCAACACCGGTGAGGGCGGGGAGGACCCGGACCGGTACCTGCCCGACCCCAACGGGGACCTGCGCCGGTCCGCGATCAAGCAGGTGGCCAGCGGCCGGTTCGGCGTGACCAGCGAGTACCTGGTCAACGCCAGCGACCTGCAGATCAAGATGGCGCAGGGCGCCAAGCCGGGGGAGGGAGGCCAGCTGCCCGGGCACAAGGTGTACCCGTGGATCGCCCGGACCAGGTACTCGACCCCCGGAGTCGGCCTGATCTCGCCGCCGCCGCATCACGACATCTACTCGATCGAGGATCTCGCCCAGCTCATCCACGACCTGAAGAACGCCAACCCCGCCGCGCGGGTGCACGTCAAGCTGGTCGCCGAGGTCGGCGTCGGCACCGTGGCCGCGGGCGTGTCCAAGGCGCACGCCGACGTGGTGCTGATCTCCGGGCACGACGGCGGCACCGGCGCCGCGCCGCTGACCAGCATCAAGCACGCCGGGGCCCCGTGGGAGCTCGGGCTGGCCGAGACCCAGCAGACCCTGCTGCGCAACGGGCTGCGGGACCGGATCGTGGTCCAGGTGGACGGGCAGCTGAAGACCGGCCGCGACGTGATCATCGCGGCGCTGCTCGGCGCGGAGGAGTTCGGGTTCGCGACCGCGCCGCTGGTGGTGGCCGGATGCGTGCTGATGCGGGTCTGCCACCTGGACACCTGCCCGGTCGGCGTGGCGACCCAGAACCCCGAGCTGCGCCAGCGGTTCACCGGCCGGCCGGAGTTCGTGGTCACGTTCTTCGAGTTCCTCGCCCGGCAGGTCCGCGAGTACCTGGCCCGGCTCGGGTTCCGCACGCTGGAGGAGGCGGTGGGCCGGGTCGAGTTGCTGGACGCCGCGGCGGCGGTCGAGCACTGGAAGGCGGCAGGCCTCGACCTCGCCCCCGTGCTGCACGTCCCCGAACTCGGGCCGGACGCCGCCCGCCACGCGGTCATCGGCCAGGACCACGGCCTCGACCGGGCCCTCGACAACACGCTCATTCAGCTCGCCGAGGGAGCACTGGCCGACGGGACCCCGGTCACCATGGAACTCCCCGTTCGGAATGTCAATAGGACCGTCGGAACCATGCTCGGTTACGAAGTGACCAGAAGGTGGGGAGGAGCGGGCCTGCCCGATAACACCATCGACATCTCGTTCCGCGGGTCCGCTGGCCAGTCGTTCGGCGCGTTCCTGCCCCGCGGCGTGACCCTCCGGCTGGCCGGGGACGCCAACGACTACCTCGGCAAGGGGCTGTCCGGCGGGCGGATCATCGCCGCGCCGCCGCCCACGGCGACCTTTGCCGCTGAGCAGCAGGTGCTCGCGGGCAACGTGATCGGCTACGGCGCGACCAGCGGCGAGATGTTCCTGCGCGGCGTGGTCGGCGAGCGGTTCTGCGTGCGGAACTCAGGCGCCACCGCGGTGGCCGAGGGCACCGGCGACCACGGCTGCGAGTACATGACCGGCGGCCGCGTGGCCGTGCTCGGCCCGGTGGGCAGGAACTTCGCGGCCGGCATGTCCGGCGGCGTCGCCTACCTGCTCGATCCCGGCCCGCATGCGGTGAACCCGGAGATGGTCGACCTCGAGCCGCTCGACGCCGAAGACGCCGAGTTCCTGCGCGACCTGGTGCAGCGGCACCTGGCCGAGACCGGCTCGGCGGTCGCGGCCGGGCTGCTGGCCGACTGGGCCTCGGCGCTCGGCCGGTTCGGCAAGGTGATGCCGAAGGACTACAAGCGGGTCCGGGCCGCGGCGCAGCGCGCCGAACGCGACGGGCTCGACGTGAACGAGGCCGTCATGGCCGCGGCGCGGGGCTGAGGGGGCTGGTCACGATGGCGGATCCCAAGGGCTTCCTGACCACGCCGCGGCAGACTCCGGCCCGGCGGCCGGTCGACGTGCGGATTCAGGACTGGCGCGAGGTCTACACCGAGTTCAGCCGGGGCGATCTGGAGCGGCAGGCCGGGCGGTGCATGGACTGCGGCATCCCGTTCTGCCACCACGGCTGCCCGCTCGGGAACCTGATCCCGGAGTGGAACGACCTGGTCTGGGCCAGCGACTGGCGGGCCGCGGCCGAGCGGCTGCACGCGACCAACAACTTCCCCGAGTTCACCGGGCGGCTGTGCCCGGCGCCGTGCGAGGCCGCCTGCGTGCTCGGCATCAACGCCGAGCCGGTGGCGATCAAGCAGGTCGAGGTCGAGATCATCGACCGGGCGTGGGCCGAGGGGTGGGTGCCGCCGCAGCGGGCCTCGGCCGCCGCGGTCGCGGCGGGCCGCCGGGTGGCCGTGATCGGCTCCGGGCCTGCCGGGCTCGCCGCGGCGCAGCAGCTTACCCGGGCCGGTCACGCGGTGACCGTGTACGAGCGGGCCGACCGGCCCGGCGGGCTGCTCCGCTACGGGATTCCCGAGTTCAAGCTGGAGAAGCGGCACCTGGACCGGCGGCTGGTGCAGATGCTGGCCGAAGGCACCGTGTTCCGGTGCGGGATCGAGGCCGGCGTGGACCTCACCGCCGGCCAGCTGCGCGACGGCTGCGACGCGATCGTGCTCGCGGGCGGCTGCACCGTGCCGCGCGGCCTGCCGGTGCCCGGCGCCGACCTGGACGGCATCCACCAGGCGATGGAATACCTGCCGCAGGCCAACCGGGCCGTGGCCGACGGCCTGGCCGGGGCATCGGGTGGCCGCGGGCCGTCGATCTCGGCGCGGGGCCGCGACGTGGTGATCATCGGTGGCGGCGACACCGGCGCCGACTGCCTCGGGACCGTGCTGCGGCAGGGGGCGGCGTCGGTGACCCAGCTCGAGATCATGCCCCGGCCGCCGGAGCGGCGGACCGAAGGCCAGCCGTGGCCCACCTACCCGATGATCTACCGGGTGTCCAGCGCGCACGAGGAGGGCGGCGAGCGGGTCTACGCGGTCTCCACCCAGGAGTTCGCGGGCGACGAGGCGGGACGGGTGCGGGCCCTGCGGCTGGTTGCGGTGGAGCCGTCGGGGCGCGGCTTCAGCCCGGTCCCCGGCACCGAACGTGAGCTCCGGTGTGACCTGGTCCTGCTGGCCATGGGGTTCACCGGCGCGGAGCGGAGCAACCTGCTCGCCGGCCCCGCGGCCTGGGCGTCGACTTCGACGCGCGGGGCAACGTGGCCAGGGACGACTCCTATGCGACGTCGGTCCCCGGCGTCTTCGTCGCCGGAGACATGGGGCGGGGCCAGTCGCTGATCGTGTGGGCCATCGCCGAGGGCCGGTCGGCCGCGGCGGCCGTCGACCGCTACCTGGCCGGCGACACGCTGCTCCCCGCCGCGATCCCCCCCACCGCCCGCCCCCTCTCCTGACCCCCCGCCGCCCGCCCCCTCGCCTGACCCCGCCGCCGCCCGCCCCCTCGCCTGACCCCGCCGCCGCCCGCCCCCTCGCCTGACCCCGCCGCCGCCCGCCCCCTCGCCTGACCCCGCCGCCGCCCGCCCCCTCGCCTGACCCCGCCGCCGCCCGCCCCGTTGGCTGACCCGCCGCCGCCCGCCCCCGTCGCCTGACCCCTCCAGCGAAAAGTGGTCATAAGTGGCTGTGGGAACGACCAATTCGGCACACTTTTCGGCTCCGGAGCCGGGGTTATCCACAAGGAGGCGCGACTGGAGGCCGTCATCCACAGCTTCCGGCGCCCGGATGCGGGGCGGCGGGGCGACCGGGATCGTCGGACTATGGCCAGGGTTCTCAGTGGCGAGTTCGCGCGGCTGTGCGAGGGACAGGCGGGCGTTCTCACCGTGTCATCGGCCGCCCGCTACCTGGGCCGGTCCGCGGTGCGATGGCGGCTGACCAGCGGGCGATGGCGGCTGGTCGGGTCCAGGATGCTCGTCACGCAGTCCGGGCCGCTGACCGAGGAGCAGCGCCTCTGGGTCGCGGTCTTAGCCGCCGGTGCCGGAGCCGTCCTCGGGGGCCTGACCGCGGCGCGCCTCGACGGCCTGGCCGGGTTCGACGATCACCGGATCTACCTGCTGATTCCAAGCTCCCGGCAGTGGCGCACGGTGCTGCCCGGCGCGGTGGTGCACCGCTCGCGGCGGCTCGGGGCGGAGGATGTGCATCCGGGGGCGGACATGCGGCGGGACAACGAACTGACCATCGACGGGTACCGGGTGCTGCGCTTTCCCGCGTTCGTGGTGCGCGACAACCCGCGGGCGGTCGCCGTGCAGATAGCGAGGGCACTGCGCCAGGCAGGGGCGCTGCCCGCCGTTCCCGGCCGCGGCCAGGCGCGGCCGGCGGGTCGGTGAATCTGCCGACAAATACGTAGATATACCGGCAGACTGACGGACATGGAGCCGTTAGCCACAGAAGACCCGCGCACGGTCGGTGAATACCGGCTGCGCGCCCGTCTCGGGGCGGGCGGCATGGGCCGGGTGTTTCTCGGCTTCTCGTTAGCGGGCCGTGCGGTGGCCGTCAAGGTGGTGCGGGCCTAGCCCGCGGCTCGCCGGCGCAGGCGAAGTCCGGCCTCGTCAGCTGAGGCCGAGGATGCGGGAGGCATTGCCGTGGCGCACCTGTTCCGACACGTCGCCGGGGAGGTCCAGGGCGTCGAACTCGGCCAGGCAGCGCTCGGGAGTCAGGAACGGGAAGTCACTGCCCCAGAGGAACTGCCCGGACAGCCGCCCGCGCAGCTCGCTGATCACTTCCGGCGGGATCCGGCGCGGTGACCAGCCGGAGATGTCGATGTACACGTTGGTCTTATGCAGCGCGATCGCGACCAGTTCCATGTGCCAGGGCCAGCCGAAGTGCGCCGCCACGATGGTCAGGCCGGGGTGGGCGGCGGCGACCGGGTCGAGCCGCAGCGGCTGCGCGTAATCGATCCGGATGCCCTGGCCGCCCGGCTGGCGCGCGCCGATCCCGCTGGTGCCGGTGTGGAAGAGGGCGAGGAGGCC
Source organism: uncultured Actinomycetota bacterium (assembly GCA_963842355.1). GTDB lineage: Bacteria > Actinomycetota > Actinomycetes > Streptosporangiales > Streptosporangiaceae > JASHPR01. Next base: position 1,585,695 of record CAWJGC010000004.1, read on the forward strand.
GTGATCCTGACACGCGGCGAAGATCGGCCAGTAGTCGGGATCGTCCGGGGCAAAGGCCTGCAACGACGGGTGGAACTTCACCCCGCGCAGGCCGGCCGCGGCGATCTGCGCCACCTCGGCCACGGCGGCGTCGCCCTTGTGCGGATCCACCGAGCCGAACCCGGTGAACACGTCCGGGTACGCGCGGCATGCCTGCGCCACCGTGGCGTTGGGCACGCGCGGCCGCCCGGTCGCGGTCTCGGCGTCCCAGGCGAGGAGCACCGCCATCACACCAAGCTGGCGGTATCTCGCCGCGAGCTCGTCCAGCGAGGCCCGCTGCACCGGCGACCGGAAGTACGCCTCGGCCGCCTCGACGTAGCCGGCCATGCTGCCGTCGAGCCAGTCCGGCGTGGGCAGGTGTACGTGGAAATCTATGGCGCGCAGCGGCACCGGGTCATCATAGACGGCGTCAGGCACGACTCCCGGAGCAGGCGGCGGAGCCGGCTCAACGTCGGCTACCCGCAGGGGCCGGTGGCCTACTTCAGGTAATCGACCAGTGGCGCAGGTCCGGCACGTTCCAGGGCCTCGAATTCCGTTGATCTAGCTTGTGGCCGCCTGACTGGTGCCGGAAGCGGGACTCGAACCCGCACGCCCTTTCGGGCAGATGCTTTTGAGGCATCCGCGTATGCCATTCCGCCATTCCGGCATGTTCTGTGCTATTTCGGACTAAGGGGCTAGCTCGACCAGGTCACGCGGCCGGACTAGCTGGGGGGCAGGTGCGGCCAGATGTCAATCTACCGGGTCACGATACGCTCAGCGGGTGAGCCAGACCCCGTTCCGCGTCGTGATCGCTGAGGACGAAGCGCTGATCCGCCTCGATCTCAAGGAGATGCTTGAGGAGGACGGCTACGTCGTCGCTGGTGAGGCGTCTGACGGCGAAGCCGCCGTCAAGCTGACCGAGAGCCTCCGGCCGGACTTGGTGATCATGGACATCAAGATGCCCGGGCTGGATGGTATCTCGGCCGCCGAGCGGATCGCGGCCGAGCATCTAGCGCCCGTCGTCATCCTCACCGCGTTCTCGCAGCGTGACCTCGTGATGCGAGCCAGGGACGCGGGCGCGATGGCGTTCCTGGTCAAGCCGTTCACCAAAGCAGACCTGGTCCCGGCGATCGAGATCGCGGTGAGCCGGTTCCAGGAGGTCTCGGCCCTCGAGTCCGAGGTCTCGAACCTCAAGGACCGGCTGGAGGTGCGCAAGCTGCTGGATCGGGCCAAGGGGCTGCTCCAGGCCGAGCGCGGGATCAACGAGGCCGAGGCGTTCCGGTGGATCCAGAAGAGTTCGATGGACCGGCGGATGACCATGCGCGCCGTGGCGGAGGAAGTGCTGCAGAAGGCCAAGCAGGCCACCGCCGAGCAGGGCACCGCCGAGCAGGCCACCGCCGAGCAGGCCACCGCCGGGCAGGCCGGTGAGGACGGAAAGGCCGGGTCGGGCGAGACCGGCGGAAGCGAGGCCTGAACAAGCGGGCGGGACCGGCTGCACAACCCCCGTACGCAGGCCGGCTCCCGCCCGCTTGTGCCGCTGCCGGCCTGAGACGGCCGGCAGCAGGGAGCCCGAAGAACCTTTGGTGCCATGTCAGCCTTCCCCGGGCCGGCACGTTCTCTACTCGGCATCGCCGGGCTCTGCCCACCACGGTAGCGATGCCTCACCGGGTCGCGCAAAGGCACCGACATTCACTGGCCGGTATGGGTTAAAGATCCCTTAACCTGCGGCGCTGCTCAATTGCGTGAGGCAAGTGACGGCGCGGAAACTGCGGAGGCTACGGCGCGTCTTCCGGGGAGTCGGTCCAGGGATGAAACGCCGGCGGCCTGCCTTCGCCGGGGACCGCATCTCGCAGCAGGCAGGTCAGTCTGGAGGTGCAGATCCGGCGGCCGAGTTCATCGGTGATGACGATCTCGTACGTCGTCAGGGTCCGGCCGCCGTGCAGGAGCGTGGCCACGGCGGTGACCTCGCCTGCCGCGGCGCCCCGGTGATGCGTGGCGCTGATCTCGATCCCGACCGTGACGCGGCCCGGGCCCGCGTGCAGGGCCGAGCCGAGGGAGCCGAGGCTCTCGGCGAGCACACACGAGGCGCCGCCGTGCAGCAGCCCGTAGGGCTGCGTATTGCCCGCGACCGGCATGGTGCCGACGACCCGCCGGGGAGACGCCTCGAGGATCTTGATGCCCATGCGCCCGGGGAGCGAGTCCGCGGTCGCCTCATTGTAGGCGTCCCTGATCCGCTGCTGCTGGTCGTCTCCCACCGCTACCTCCGCGAGTTCGTGACGGGCTCGTGTTCGCGCAGGACGAAGCCTAGGAGCCGGGAAAAGTCCGGCATGGACCGGACCCGTCCGCGGCCCCTGCGTCACACCGGTACCAGATACGCCATCTGGCCCCATGCGCGGCCGTGAGCTGACCGTCTGGACCGACCAGCCGGGCGTCCAGTTCTACAGCGGGAACTTCCTCAACGGCACGCTGGTGGGCATCAGCGGCCACACCTACCGGCAGGGCGCAGGCTACACGTTCGAGACCCAGCACTTCCCGGACTCGCCCAGCCAGCCCAACTTCCCGCCCACCGTGTGCCTGCCCGGGTTACCTGCCGGTGTCAGACCCGGCCACTAGACTGCCTGCGTGGTGACGAAGCCGGCTCAGGCGAACAGGCCCGCAGGCACAGATCCCGGAGGTTCCGGGTCCGGCGACCGCGCCCGGCTGCTGCTGCTGGACGGGCATTCGCTGGCCTACCGTGCGTTCTTCGCACTGCCCCCCGAGAACTTCTCGACCACCACCGGGCAGCCCACCAACGCCGTCTACGGCTTCACCGCGATGCTCATCAACGTCCTGCGCGACGAGCGGCCGACGCACGTCGCCGTGGCGTTCGACCGCGGCGAGCCGACGTTCCGGCACGAGCAGTACGTCGACTACAAGGCGAACCGGCGAGAGACCCCGGCGGACTTCAGGAGCCAGCTCAGCCTGATCTTCGAGGTGCTGGACGCGCTGGGCATCCGGCGGCTGTCGGTGCCGGGCTACGAGGCCGACGACATCATCGCCACGCTCGCCACGCAGGCGACGGCCGACGGCATGAGCGCGCTGATCGTCAGCGGCGACCGCGACGTGCTGCAACTGGTCAACGACGACGTGACCGTGCTGATGACCCGGCGCGGGATCAGCGACATGACCAGGTTCACGCCCGAGGCGGTCACCGAGAAGTACGGGCTGACCCCGGCCCAGTACCCGGACTACGCGGCGCTGCGCGGGGACCCGAGCGACAACCTGCCCAGCATCCCGGGGGTCGGCGAGAAGACCGCGGCCAAGTGGGTGATGGAGTTCGGCTCCCTCGCCCAGCTCGTGGACCGGGTCGACGAGGTCAAGGGCCGGGCCGGAGACAACCTGCGCGAGCACCTCGCCGGCGTACTGCGCAACCGCCAGCTCACCGAGCTGGCCAGGGACGTGCCCGTCGAGGCGGCGCCGCGGGAGCTGAGCCCGGCCCCCTGGGACCGGGAGAAGATCAACCAGCTCTTCGACACGCTGCAGTTCCGGGTCCTGCGTGAGCGACTCCAGACGACGTTCCCGAACGGGATCGCCCCCACCGCCTCCAGCGACGCCGCCGGACCCGAGGCACCAGCCGGGAGTTTCGACGTCGAGGCGGCTGTGCTCGGCCCGGAGGACGTCGCGCAATGGCTGGCCGAGCACGCCTGCGGCGGCGGGCGGGTCGGCGTGGCCGCCAGCGGGAGCTGGGGGCGCGGCACGGGCGTGCTCGACGGTCTGGCGCTGGCCACTCCCGACGGCGCCCACGCCTACGTCGACCCGACCGCGCTGACCGAGGACGACGAGCGCGCGCTGGCCCGCTGGCTGGCCGACCCGGCACAGCCCAAGGCGATGCACGACGCCAAGGGCCCGATGCACGCGATGGCCGCCCGCGGCCTCGAACTGGGCGGCCTGACCAGTGACACCGCGCTGGCCGCCTACCTGGCGCTGCCCGGCCAGCGCTCCTTCGACCTGGCCGACCTGGCCGTGCGCTACGTGGGCCGCGAGCTGACCGGCGGCGATACCGCGGTTGGCCAGCTCACCCTGGACATGGAAGACGACGGCGAGGCCGAGGCGGCCAACGCCCTGGCCCAGCGGGCGCGGGCCACGGCCGAGCTGGCCGACGCCCTGGACGCCGACCTGGAGCGGCGCGGCGCGACCCGGCTGCTCGCCGACGTCGAGCTGCCGCTGGTCGGCGTGCTCGCGGAGATGGAGCGGGCCGGGATCGCCGCCGACGTGGACCTCCTGGCCGACATGTCGGCCACGCTGGGCGGCGAGGTCAAGGAGGCCGAGCAGGCGGCCTTCGCGGTCACCGGGCACGAGTTCAACCTCGGCTCGCCCAAGCAACTGCAGGAGGTCCTGTTCACCGAGCTCGGCCTGCCGAAGACCAAGCGGATCAAGACCGGGTACACGACCGACTCCGAGGCGCTCACCAGCCTGCTGGTGCAGACCGAGCACCCGCTCCTGGCGCACCTGCTCCGGCACCGGGACGTCGCCAGGCTGAAGAGCATCGTGGACTCGCTGATCCCGATGGCGGGCGTCGACGGCCGCATCCACACCACGTACAACCAGATGATCGCCGCCACCGGCCGGCTCTCGTCCACCGATCCCAACCTGCAGAACATCCCGATCCGGACCGAGGAGGGCCGCCGCACCCGGCAGGCGTTCGTGGTGGGGGCCGGGTACGAAACCCTGCTCACGGCCGACTACAGCCAGATCGAGCTGCGCATCATGGCGCACCTGTCGGGGGATCAGGCTCTCGCCGAGGCGTTCATGTCGGGGCGTGACTTCCACGCGGAGACCGCGTCCCGGGTGTTCGGCGTGCCTCCGGAGGAGGTCACGGTCGAGCTGCGCAGCAAGATCAAGGCGATGAACTACGGGCTCGCCTACGGCCTGTCCTCCTACGGGCTCTCGCAGCAGCTCCGGGTCAGCCGGGACGAGGCCACCGCGTTCATGGACGGCTACTTCGAGCAGTTCGGCGGCATCAGGGACTACCTGGAGGAGATCGTCGCGCAGGCACGCAAGGACGGCTATACCGAGACGATCCTCGGCCGTCGCCGCTACTTGCCGGATCTGGTCTCGGACAACCGCCAGCGCCGGGAGATGGCGGAGCGGATGGCCCTCAACGCGCCGATCCAGGGCTCGGCCGCCGACATCATCAAGGTGGCCATGCTCGCGGTGCACCGCCGGATCGCCGGTCAGGGGCTGCGGTCCCGGATGCTGCTCCAGGTCCACGACGAGCTGCTGTTCGAGGTCGCGCCCGGCGAGCTTGACCGGCTCAAGGCGCTGGTCCACGCCGCCATGTGCGGGGCGTTCGAGCTCACGGTGCCGCTCGAGGTGTCGATGGGCACCGGCCGAAGCTGGGCCGAAGCCGCCCACTAACCAGCCGGTAACATGCCTGGCGTGAGCGGTCGGCTGGAGCCTGCGGATTGACCGGTAGGCCGCACTCTCATATCCTGATCGCTGCGCTGTGTTTCTTGCAGTCCGCCATGGTCAGGCAGTCCGCGGGCCGTCAAAAGGCAGGCCGCGGCCGGTTAACGCTGGCCAGGCAAGTCCAGTCACTCCTGGCCGCCCATGGCGGATTGAACTGTGCATGGCGCGCGTCCGCACATCCCTGTCCGTATCCGGAGCCCACCTACACATGACGACCAGCAGCACCGAGGCCACCTCGACCCCCAAGGTAGCGGTCAACGACATCGGTTCCGAGGAGGCCTTCCTCGCCGCGATCGACGAGACCATCAAGTACTTCAATGACGGCGACATCGTCGAGGGGACGGTCGTCAAGGTCGACCGAGACGAAGTCCTGCTGGACATCGGCTACAAGACCGAAGGCGTCATCCCGTCCCGTGAGCTGTCGATCAAGCACGACGTCGACCCGCACGACGTCGTCAAGAGCGGCGAGCACATCGAAGCCCTGGTCCTGCAGAAGGAGGACAAGGAAAGGCCGGCTGATCCTGTCCAAGAAGCGCGCGCAGTACGAGCGGGCGTGGGGCACGATCGAGAAGATCAAGGAAGAGGACGGGGTCGTCACCGGAACCGTCATCGAGGTCGTCAAGGGCGGCCTGATCCTGGACATCGGACTGCGCGGGTTCCTGCCCGCCTCGCTGGTCGAGATGCGGCGGGTGCGTGACCTGCAGCCGTACGTGGGCAAGGAGATCGAGGCGAAGATCATCGAGCTGGACAAGAACCGCAACAACGTGGTCCTGTCCCGCCGCGCCTGGCTCGAGCAGACCCAGTCCGAGGTCCGCCAGAACTTCCTGAACACGCTGCAGAAGGGCCAGATCCGCAAGGGCGTGGTCTCGTCCATCGTCAACTTCGGCGCGTTCGTCGACCTGGGCGGCGTCGACGGCCTGGTGCACGTGTCCGAGCTGTCCTGGAAGCACATCGACCACCCCGGAGAGGTGGTCGAGGTCGGCCAGGAGGTCACGGTCGAGGTGCTCGACGTGGACATGGACCGCGAGCGGGTCTCGCTGTCGCTGAAGTCCACGCAGGAGGACCCCTGGCAGCAGTTCGCCCGCACCCACCAGATCGGGCAGGTCGTGCCTGGCCGGGTCACCAAGCTGGTGCCGTTCGGCTCCTTCGTCCGGGTGGAAGAGGGCATCGAGGGCCTGGTGCACATCTCCGAGCTCGCCGACCGGCACGTGGAGATCCCCGAGCAGGTGGTACAGGTCGGCGACGAGATCTTCGTCAAGATCATCGACATCGACCTGGACCGGCGCCGGATCAGCCTGTCGCTGAAGCAGGCGAACGAGGGCACGATCGGCGAGGCCGTCGGCGAGGACTTCGACCCGACCCTCTACGGCATGCCGGCCACCTACGACGACCAGGGCAACTACGTCTATCCCGAGGGCTTCGACTCCGAGTCGGGCGAGTGGCTCGAGGGATACGACCGGCAGCGCGAGGATTGGGAGCACCAGTACGCTGAGGCGCGTTCCCGGTACGAGGCGCACCAGGCGCAGGTCGCCGAGGCGCGGCGGTCCGACGCGGCCGAGGCCGGGACGAGCGACCGTGGCGAGCGTGGCGACCGTGGCGAGCGCGGCGAGCACGGCGGTCGGCAGCAGGCCGAGCCCGAGGCCGAGGCCACCGGCACGCTGGCCTCCGACGAGGCGCTCGCGGCGCTCCGGGACAAGCTCTCGGGCGGCCAGAGCTAGGGCACCGGTCGTTAACCATGCGATTGGCCGGGGCTGGCGCCAGGTCGGCAGCCAGCCCCGCGGTACCCTTTTCCCGTTTCGGGGGCTTTCGTCCCGCCCGCCGCCCGGCATCCCGCCTGCTGGCCAGGCATCTGGCCCGCCGTCCCGGCATCCCGTCCCGCCGTCCCGGCATCCGCCGTCCCGGCATCCCGCCCCGCCGTCCCGGCATCCCGCCCCGCCGTCCCGGCATCCCGCCCGCTGGTCCGCCGCCCCGCTGGCGCGCCGCCCCGCTGGCGCGCCGTCCTGGCCGCCGGCCCGCCGTCCTGGCCGCGTGAATGCGCGTTTGGTGTACACCCACGTGCAGCATGTTCACATTCATCGGGGGTCTCGGCGGGCCCGGTCCGCTTAGGATCGGTGATGTGCTGCGGGTGGGGCTGACCGGCGGGATCGGCGCGGGCAAGAGCGAGGTGTCACGGCGCCTGGCCGCGCAGGGCGCGGTCGTCATCGACGCGGACGCGATCGCCCGAGAGGTCGTCGCGCCCGGGACGGACGGCCTGGCCGAGGTAATCGAGGCATTCGGCCGGGAGGTGCTCGGCCCGGACGGGGAACTGGACCGGACCCGGCTGGGCGACATCGTGTTCGCCGACCCTGACCTGCGCGCCAGGCTCAACGCGATCATCCACCCGCGGGTCGGCGCCCGCATGGCCGAACGGGAGCGGGAGGCAGGGCCCGGCGCGATCGTGGTGCACGACGTTCCGCTGATCGCCGAGAACGGCCTAGCCGACGCCTACGACGTCGTGGTGGTCGTGGACGTGGCGCCACGGGTCCAGATCGAGCGACTGGTGCGGCACCGGGGCATGAACCGCGAGCAGGCCGCGGCCCGGATGGCCGCTCAGGCCACCCGGGAGCAGCGGCTGGCGATCGCCGGCATCGTGATCGACAACTCCGGCTCGCTGGCCGAACTGGACCGGCAGGTCGGCGATCTGTGGGCGGACCTGCGCCGGCGCGCGTCCGTCTCGACCCGCTGAGCGCGCCGCGAAAGGCCCGCGAAAGGCGCCCGCCCGCGAAAGGCGCCCGCCCGCGAAAGGCGCCCGCCCGCGAAAGGCACCTGTCCGCCCGGTGACCTTGATACGTTTCGTAGGTGTCTGCGGCGTCGGACGGCGAGGTCCCCGAGATCGTGTTCGTGCCCGCGCGCCCCGATGTCCGGCCCGACCGCGACGGCGACGTGATCTTCGAGGTGCGCCCGGTCGCGGACGGCGGGCGGGCCTTGCCGGCGTTCACGACGCTCGACCGGCTGGTGGCGGCGCTCGGCCACGAGCAGCCGTGGGTGGCGCTCCCGCTGCGCAACGTCCAGGTGATCGTGGGTGGCGCCGGGGTGGACCGGGTCGTGCTCGACCCCGGGGCCGAGCCGGGCGCATGGCGCTGGCAGGCCAGCGACCTGGAGGCGCTGGAGGCCCGGGAAGAGCAAGAAGCCCGGGAAGAGCAAGAAGCCCGGGAAGTGCGGGAACGGAGGCAGTGATGCTGGTCGGCGGTGGCGGCGGCAACGGTTTCCAGGTGGTGATGTCGGACCTGCTCGACGCGTCGGCCACGTTCGGCTCCGAGGCCGCGACGTTCAAGGCGATCATGCCGGACGGCGGCCCGTCGTGCCCGGACGGCGGAGACGGTGCCTTCGACCAGAACCTTCAGGTCGTGGTGCAGATGATCGCCGCCTTGCACCTGCAGGCCGCCGGCGTCATGGAGAGCGATTCCGCCAAGCTGAAGCAGGCCCACGACAACTACGCCCATACCGAGGAGAGCTTGACTCAGCTCTGCCAGCAGATCAGTTCCCCCCTCAAGATCAACTAAGGGAAGCGCAGTGGCCGCCACCGCTACTCTGCCGACGAAAGCCCTGGCTCCCCTGGCGCCGTTCGCCCATGACTGGGTCGGTGGCGACATCCACGGACTCGCCGGGTTCGCCGGGACGCTCTACGGCTACGTCCCGCAGATGGAGGACGTGATCACCGCCCTGAACCAGAAGGTGAGCCAGATCGTCGGCGACGCGGGCTGGCAGGGCGCCGCCGCGTCGGCCTTCACCGGCAACTGGGAGAAAGTCTCGGCCGAGACCAACGCGATCGGGCTGGTGATCATCCAGACCGGGAGCATCGTCGACCAGCTGGCCGTGGACCTGGCCAAGATCGAGAACGCGCTGGAGCAGGCCGCCGACCAGGCCGCGGCGCACGGCGTGCAGATCGGCGGCAACGGGCAGCCGCCGCAGGTCTGCTACGGCAACCGGACCCAGGAGGACTGGCGGCTCGGCTACGACTCGTTCTACCAGCAGTGCCGGGCGGCCGCGGAGAACGCCCGGGTTCAGGCCGCGGGTGCCCTGCAGCAGGTCTACGGGGCCATGACCTCGGGCCGGCCCGGCACGGCCGACGCGCCCGGCATCGGCGGAAAGATCGGCGAGGGCTCGACGCTCGCCGACTACCTGGCCGACCTGCTGGCCACGCCCACCGCGTACTCCAGGCAGGTCGCCGCCACGGTGGCCGAACTCGGGGAGAAGGCGACCAAGGCCAGGCAGGCCTGGCTCGCCGCCCAGGCGGCCGCCCGGCAGGCCAACGGCCGGTTCGGCGTGATGCCCGACGACGTCAAGCAGGCGCTGCGCGACGCCAAGACCGAACTCGCCTCCGCGGAAGGGGACCTGGCCAAGGCCGAGGAAGGCGAGAACGCGTTCACCAAGTTCTTCGGCACCAAGGTGTCCGACCTGCCGGGGCTGAGCAAGGTGGCCGACGGGGTCGAAGACTCGGGCCTGCTCGGCCGGGCCCTCGACGTCCCGGTCATCGACATCGTGGCCGGGGGCATCGCCACCGTCATCAACGCGCAGCAGGACGAGCAGCACGGCGTACCGGGGTGGCTGGCCTACCCGCTCGAGACCGGCGGCACCGTGGCCAGCATCGCCGCGGGGACGGCGGTCGCCGCGGTCGTCGGCGGGGCCGTGGCCGGGCTGTCCATCGCCGGCGCGCCGGTGCTGGGCGTGGCGGCGGGGGTCGCGGTCGGCGGCGTGGTCGCCTACGGCGTGGGCGACTACATTCACAACTACATCGAGGACTTCGGCGCGCAGTGGCACCAGCACGGCGTGCTGGGGATCGTCACCGACTTCGGGGCTGCGGGCGTCGGTACCTGGGACGACACCAAGCAGTTGGCCGGGGATGCCGGCCACGCGGCCAGTAGCGTGTGGCACGGCATCACGTCCCTGTTCTAGCCGGGAGGAGCGGATGGGCCTGTTCGACCGCTCGGCCGGCAAGCTGGCCAGCAGCACGACGCTGCTGTTCACTGCCGACCCCGGGGAGGCGCTCCTCGACGCGGCGCGGCTGTACGACCCCGAGGTGCGGCGATGGCACGGCCGGCTGGTGTTCCGCAACGGCGTGCTGCTGTTCGGGCCGGTGGCGGTGACGCCCAAGCTCGAGCAGCAGGCGGGGCTCCCGGCCGGGACGGCGGTGGCCTGGTACACGGCCGCGGCCGGGCAGCAGACCAGCCAGCAGCGCAGCCACGAGGCGAAGATGGAGGACGGCGACCGGCTGGTGCGCGGCCTGGCCGAGCGGCTGGGCGGGACCGTCAAGTACGCCGGCCCCCAGCCCAGCCTCGCGCTGCTCGCGTCGGTGTACAGCGAGCAGGCCCTGGCCGCGGACCAGGTGATCGAGGTGCTGCGGCCCTACGGCGGGAACTTCAGGGTCGAGGACGAGAAGGCGGACTCCTACAGCCTCAGCGGCCACGGGACGTTTTTCTACGTCGCCTACTGGTCACCGCGGCTGTACCGGGAGCGGGACGCGCCGCCCGCGGTCGGCTCGATCCGCCCCCACCCGCTCCACCACTGGGACCTGCACGGGGGCACCAGCGCTCGCCGCGCCCCGCGCGAACTGGCCCTGAAGATCGGCGAGGCGGCGCTCGCGCTGGCCGGCCGGTCCGGCGGGGTCGCCGTGGACATGCTCGGATTCCGCATCGGACGCGCCGAGGACCTGCTCCCGCGCTGAAGTGACCGGGCCGCCGGGAATGTCGGCAGGCCGCCCTACATTGTTAGCGTGAGGGTTCAGCCTTGGAGGGAGTCATGCGTCCGGTAACCGACTTGCAGCGGAGCGTTGCCCCCTTCGAGGTCATCACCGACATGACACCGGCCGGGGACCAGCCGCAGGCCATCGACGAGATGCAGCAGCGGATCCAGTCCGGTGCCCAGGACACGGTGCTGCTCGGCGCGACCGGCACCGGCAAGACCGCGACGGTCGCCTGGCTGGCCGAGCGGCTGCAGCGCCCGGCGCTGGTCATGCTGCCGAACAAGACCCTCGCCGCGCAGTTCGCCAACGAACTGCGCGAGATGCTGCCCAACAACGCGGTCGAGTACTTCGTCTCCTACTACGACTACTACCAGCCGGAGGCCTACGTACCGCAGACCGACACCTACATCGAGAAGGACTCCTCGATCAACGACGAGGTGGACCGGCTCCGGCACTCCGCGACCAACTCGCTGCTCACCCGCCGGGACACGATCGTCGTCGCGTCCGTGTCCTGCATCTACGGCCTGGGCACGCCGCAGGAGTACGTGGACCGCATGGCCAGCCTGCACGTGGGCGACACGATCGAGCGGGACGTCCTGCTGCGCAAGCTGGTCGGCATGCAGTACACCCGCAACGACCTGGCCTTCACCCGCGGCACGTTCCGGGTGCGCGGCGACACCATCGAGGTGATCCCGGTCTACGAGGAGTTCGCCGTGCGGATCGAGATGTTCGGCGACCAGATCGAGCGGCTGATGACGCTGCACCCCCTGACCGGCGAGGTGATCAGCGAGGACGACGAGCTGTACATCTTCCCGGCCACGCACTACGTGGCGGGCCCGGAGCGGATGGAGCGGGCCATCGCGGGCATCGAGGCCGAACTCGAGGAGCGGCTGGCGGAGCTCGACCAGTCGGGCAAGCTGCTCGAGGCCCAGCGGCTGCGGATGCGCACCACCTACGACATCGAGATGCTGCGCCAGGTGGGCAGCTGCTCGGGGATCGAGAACTACTCGCGGCACATCGACGGGCGCGAGGCCGGCAGCCCGCCCAACACGCTGCTCGATTACTTCCCCGAGGACTTCCTGCTGGTCATCGACGAGTCGCACAACACGGTCCCGCAGATCGGCGCCATGTACGAGGGGGATGTCTCCCGGAAGCGGATGCTGGTCGAGCACGGGTTCCGGCTGCCGAGCGCGATCGACAACCGGCCGCTGACCTGGGAGGAGTTCGGGGACCGGATCGGCCAGACGCTGTACCTGTCGGCCACCCCGGGCCCCTACGAGCTGCAGCGGGTGCGCGGCGAGGTGACCGAGCAGGTCATTCGGCCGACCGGGCTGATCGACCCCGAGGTGATCATCAAGCCGACCAAGGGCCAGATCGACGACCTCGTGCACGAGATCCGGGAGCGCGCCGAGCGTGACGAGCGGGTCCTGGTGACCACGCTGACCAAGAAGATGGCCGAGGACCTCACCGACTACCTGCTCGAGCTGGGCATCAGGGCCAGGTACCTGCACAGCGAGGTGGACACGCTGCGCCGGGTCGAGCTGCTGCGCGAGCTCCGGCTCGGCGAGTACGACGTTCTCGTCGGCATCAACCTGCTCCGCGAGGGCCTGGACCTGCCCGAGGTGTCCCTGGTGTCGATCCTCGACGCGGACAAGGAAGGCTTCCTGCGGTCGGGGACGTCACTGATCCAGACGATCGGGCGCGCGGCGCGGAACGTCTCCGGCCAGGTGCACATGTACGCCGACAAGGTGACTCCCTCGATGCAGCGGGCGATCGACGAGACGAACCGGCGCCGGGCCAAGCAGGTCGCCTACAACACCGAGCGCGGCCTCGACCCGCAGCCGCTGCGCAAGCGCATCGCCGACATCCTCGACCAGCTGGCCCGCGAGGACGCGGACACCGAGAAGCTCCTCGGCGGATCTGGCCGCCAGCAGAGCCGGGGCAAGGCGCCCGTGCCCGGCCTGTCCTCGCGGGTCAGGGCGGCCGCGGCCGGCGCGGGGGAGGGCGGGCACCGCGGCGGCGGGCCCGCGCGCGAGGACCTGATGGCCCTCATCACCGAGCTCACCGACCAGATGCACGTCGCCGCGGCCGAGCTGCAGTTCGAGATCGCCGCCCGGATCCGTGACGAGATCAAGGAACTGAAGCACGAGCTGCGCGGCATGCAGGCCGCCGGCGTGTAACTTCGGCCGCGGCCGGCGGAACCGGCGGGCTCATCTCTGCCGTCCAAGGGTTGGAGGCAGCCATGCACGAGATGATCCGGCCGCGGGGAAAATGCGGGAAAAGGCGCCTGAACGGGAACCGGGTGGTGCTGCGGTGCGCCGCCGCGGCTCTCGGCGCGGTGGTGCTCGCCGCGTGCGGCAGCGTCGCCGCGTCCGGCTCGGGGGGCGCGTCCGGCGGGGGTTCACCGTCGGTCCAGCCGTCCGCCACGGGCGGGCTCGGGGTCGCCGTCCCCGTCCGCCACCAGCGCGGGCCCGTCCGCGCAGGTCCCGCTGTGCCAGGACGCCGCGACGGTCACCAGCGTGGAGATCTCCCGGCTGCACGGCCGGGTGCCGGAACTGCAGACCGGGATTCCGAACGAGGTCGTCGTCACCAACCCGACCCTGGTGCGGGCGCTGGCCCGGGCGCTGTGCGGGCTGCCGCCGATGCCGCGCGACGTGCTTCACTGCCCGGCCCTGTTCCTCGGCACGAGCTATATCCTTCACTTCACGGTGAACGGCCGTCCGCTTCCGACGGTTAGCATCCAGGGGACGGGCTGCGAGGCGGTCACCGGGGTCGGCCCGGTCCGCCGGGCCACGTCGCCGGCGTTCTGGCAGACGCTGACCAGGGCCGTGGGCCGGATACCGCCGGGGCCACCGGTGTACACGCCCGCCGGGACGGTGCTCACGCCCGCGGCGGCCGTCCGCTAGCCGGCCCGGCGACCGGGCCGCCTGCCCCGAGGAGGGTATGTGACCCGTGCGACCCGCGAGACCTGCGCCACCTGGGTGATGTTCGACTACGGGGGCGTGGTCTCGCACCCGCCATCGGAGCAGCACCTCGCCTCGCTGGCCGCAGTGGCGCAGGCCCCCGTTCCGGCCCTTATGGAGGCGTACTGGTCCTGGCGGCGCGCCTACGACCTCGCGGAACTGGACGCAGCCGGATACTGGCGGCAGGTGGGGCGCAGCCTGGGGCGCGATTACGGCGAGGCCGAGATCTCCGAGCTGGTCCGGCTGGACCGGGCCGCGTGGCTGCGGCTGCAGGCCGGAACGGTGGCGCTGATCGAGGACCTGGCGGCCGCGGGACGGCCGCTCGCGATGCTGTCCAACGCGCCCGACGATCTCGCCGAGGCGATCAGCGAGCTGCCGATAGCCGCGCATTTCGGACATCTGATATTCAGCTGTGAGCTGAAGTCCGCGAAGCCGGATCCGGAGTGCTACGGGCGCGCGCTCGCCAGGATCGGGGCCCGGCCCGACGAGGTCATCTTCGTCGACGACCGCGGCGTGAACGTGGCGGCGGCGGCCGCCCTGGGCCTGCGGTCGGTGCAGTTCACCAGTCCGTCTGGGGTACGCGCGGCGGTCGCCGACCGGCTGGCCGCGTGCGGCTGAGCCGAGCCGCCGGGCCCGGACGGCCCGGGGCGGCTTCCCTGGCGGGTCTGGGGCGGTCCGGGGCCTTCTGCGCCGGTTACGGAGAACGCGGCCCCAGCGGGCGCTCCAGGAGCAGCGTAGGGTCGTAACTATGCTGGCGAGCCTGGTCGCCGCGCTGGTGTCGGCCTTCTGTTACGGAGTCGCCGCGGTCATGCAGGCCATGGCCGTCCGTTCGGCGAGCCTTCGGCCGGCCCGCATCCGGGACGGGAATCCCGCCGCCGGCCGGGTGGATCCCGGCCTGATCGTCCGGCTGCTCGGCCAGTGGCGCTTCCTGGCCAGCCTCGGCATCGACATCATCGGGTTCCTGGCCCAACTCGTGGCGCTGCGGCGGCTGCCGCTGTTCGCGGTGCAGGCCGTGATCGCGTCCAACCTCGCGGTTACCGCGGTGTTCGCGGCGTGGTTCATGCGGGTCCGGCTCGGCCTGCGGGAATGGCTGGCGGTCACCGGGGTGGTCTTCGGGGTGGGCCTGCTCGGCACCTCGGCCGGAGCGCAGGGCGCGGCGGATGTCGATCCCCCCTTCCAGATCGCGCTGATGGTCACGGTGGCCGGCGTCGCCGTGGCCGGAATGGCCGCGGCCAAGCTGCCCAACCCGGCCCGCACGCCGGTGCTCGGCGCCTGCGCCGGACTCGGGTACGCGGTGCTCGCCGTCTCCGCCCGGATCCTGCCGGGATTCGCGCCGCAGCAGCTCGTGCGCAACCCGGCCACGTACACGCTGGCGGCGGCCGGGATCGTGTCGTTCATGCTCTACGCCACGGCCCTGGAAGGCGGCAGCGTGACCGTGGCCACGGCCGCCGTGGTCCTGGTCGAGACCGTACCGCCCGCCTTGGTGGGGGTCTTGTTCCTCGGTGACACCACCCGGCACGGCCTGACCGGGGTGGCCGTGCTCGGCTTCGTCCTCGCGGTGGCCAGCGCGGTGGCCCTGGCCCGCTTCGGCGAGGCTGGTGAACAGCGAGAACCCGGATCGCCCGGGCAGGCGTCCTCGCGTTCCCGGGATCGGTCCCAGGCCATGTCTCCCAGCTCGCCTGCGGGGCGCCTTTGACCGCTTTTGTCCCTGGTCAGCGCCGGTCTCACCGGAGTATGACCTGGTCGCGTTCGTGTTGCGGACCGGCGCGGCGGCGCCGGCTGATATCCTGAGACCCCGTGGACCGGCGGACTTACCGCAGGGCAATGACCACGGGAGCCTTACTTGGCCACGCCAGCTCGCTCATCACGGCCCGTCTCTACCAGGCATCTCTTCGTCACCGGCGGCGTGGCGTCCAGTCTCGGCAAGGGCCTGACCGCCTCCAGCCTCGGCCGCCTGCTCAAGCTGCGCGGGCTGCGGGTCACCATGCAGAAGCTCGACCCGTACCTCAACGTCGACCCGGGCACCATGAACCCCTTTCAGCACGGCGAGGTGTTCGTTACCGACGACGGCACAGAAACCGACCTCGACGTCGGGCACTACGAGCGCTTCCTGGACACCCGGCTGCAGGGGTCGGCGAACATCACGACCGGGCAGATCTACTCCAGCGTGATCGCCAAGGAGCGGCGCGGCGACTACCTGGGCGACACGGTGCAGGTGATCCCGCACATCACCAACGAGATCAAGTCGCGCATCCTCGACATGGGCGGCCCGGAGACCGACGTCGTCATCACGGAGGTCGGCGGCACGGTGGGCGACATCGAGTCGCAGCCGTTCCTGGAGGCGATCCGGCAGATCCGGCACGAGATCGGCCGGGACCGGTGCTTCTTCCTGCACGTCTCCCTGCTGCCGTACATCGGGCCGTCCGGCGAGCTGAAGACCAAGCCCACCCAGCACTCGGTGGCCGCGCTGCGCAGCATCGGCATCCAGCCCGACGCGATCGTGTGCCGCTCGGACCGGCCGATCAGCGGCGGGCTTAAGCGCAAGATCAGCCTCATGTGCGACGTGGACGAGGAAGCGGTAGTCTCCGCGGTCGACGCGCTGTCGATCTACGACATTCCCAAGGTGCTGCACTCCGAGGGCCTGGACGCGTACGTGGTCCGCAGGCTCGGGCTGCCGTTCCGTGACGTGGACTGGAGCGACTGGGACGACCTGCTGCGCCGGGTGCACCGCCCGGCCCGCAGCGTCACGATCGCGCTGGTCGGCAAGTACGTGGACCTGCACGACGCGTACCTGTCCCCGGCCGAGGCGCTGCGCGCGGGCGGGTTCGGCAACGACTGCCGGGTCAACATCCGCTGGGTGCCCAGCGACGACTGCCAGACCCCGGAGGGGGCGGCGCGGCAGCTCGACGGGGCGGACGGGGTGCTGGTGCCCGGGGGGTTCGGCGTGCGCGGCATCGAGGGGAAGATCGGGGCCGTGCGGCACGCCCGCGAGCACGGCATCCCCGTGCTCGGGCTCTGCCTCGGCCTGCAGTGCATGGCGATCGAGGTCGGGCGCGACCTGGCCGGCCTGGACGGGGCCAACAGCGCGGAGTTCGACCCCGACGCGCCGCATCCGGTGATCGCCACGATGGCGGGCCAGGAGGACGTCGTGGCGGGGGAGCGGAACATGGGCGGCACCATGCGGCTGGGCCTGTACCCGGCCCTGCTCGCCGAGGGGAGCCTGGTCCGCGAGCTGTACGGCACGGACATCGTCCAGGAGCGGCATCGGCACCGGTACGAGGTCAACAACGCCTACCGGGAGATCCTGGAGCGGGCCGGCCTGGTCTGCTCCGGCCTGTCGCCGGACGGGTTGCTGGTGGAGTTCGTCGAGCTGCCGCGCAGCGTCCATCCGTTTTTCGTGGCGACCCAGGCGCATCCGGAGTTCCTGTCCCGGCCGACCCGGCCGCATCCGCTGTTCAGCGGGCTCGTGGCCGCCGCGCTCGAGCGTTCCCGGGCCGTGCCCGCGGCCGACCCCCTGGCGGCGGCCGGCCGCCGCGCCAGCGCGTAATGAGCGAGCCGAAGGGGCGCGGCGCCGCGGGGGCGACCGGGGAAGTGGAGATCCGCGATGCGGCCGAGCGCTGGCCGGTCACCTCGTCGGCGGTCCTGGGCGAGGGGAGCCTCGTACGCCTGCGCCGGGACATGGTGCGCATGCCGGACGGCGAGGTGGTGGGCCGCGACATCCTCGAGCATCCTGGCGCGGTCGCCGTGGTGGCGCTGGACGCCGACGAGCGGGTGCTGCTGATCCGCCAGTACCGGCATCCGGTCGGGCGGCTGCTCTGGGAGATCCCGGCCGGCCTGCGCGACGTCGCCGGCGAGCCGCTGCACGTCACGGCGCAGCGCGAACTGCTCGAGGAGGCCGGGTACCGGGCCGCGACCTGGCGGGTGCTGACCGACTCCTTCTCGACGCCGGGCATCAGCACCGAGCGGCTGAGGATCTTCCTCGCCCGCGACCTGGTCGAGGTCCCCGCAGCCGAGCGTTCCTACGTGCCCGAGCACGAGGAGGCGTACCTGAGGCTGGCCTGGCTGTCGCTGGACGAGGCCGTCTCCCGCTTCCTGGCTGGTGAGCTGCACAATGGCGTCACGGGCATAGGTATCTTGTCGGCGTACGCGGCGCGCCAGGGCGGGTTCACCGCCCTGCGGGACGCGGGCGCCCCCGAGCGCTGAGCGCGGCATCGAAGCGGTGCCCGGAGTGGACCTGCCCGGCAACGGGGCCGGGAGGCCACGAAGACCAGGAAGGACACCGATGGCATGAAGGTCGGCATCCCCAAGGAACTCAAGAACCACGAGTACCGTGTCGCGATCACGCCAGCCGGCGTGCACGAGCTGGTCCGTTCCGGGCACGAGGTGTTCGTCCAGAAGGGCGCGGGGGCGGGCTCGCTGCTGCCCGACGACGACTTCGCCGCCGCCGGGGCGACGATCCTGCCCGACGCCGACGAGGTGTGGCGGACCGGCGAGCTGATCCTCAAGGTCAAGGAGCCCATCGCCGAGGAGTACCACCGGCTCCGCAAGGGCCAGGTCCTGTTCACCTACCTGCACCTGGCCGCGTCCAGGGAATGCACCGACGCGCTGCTCGACTCGGGGATCACGGCGATCGCGTACGAGACCGTCCAGCTCGCCGACGGGTCGCTGCCGCTGCTGGCCCCGATGTCCGAGGTGGCCGGGCGGATGGCGCCCCAGGTCGGCGCCCACCACCTGCAGCGTGACGGCGGCGGGCGGGGCGTCCTGATGGGCGGCGTCTCCGGGGTCTACGCGGCCAAGGTCGTGGTGCTCGGGGCGGGCGTGTCCGGCATGAACGCCGCGGCCATCGCGCTCGGCATGCAGGCCGAAGTGCTGCTCCTCGACAAGAACGTCGGCCGGCTGCGCTCGGCGGACGCGATCTACCAGGGACACCTGCAGACCGTCACGTCCAACGCCTACGAGATCGAGCGCGCGGTGAACGACGCCGACCTGGTCATCGGCGCCGTTCTCGTCCCGGGCGCCAAGGCGCCTAAGCTGGTCTCCAACGACCTCGTGTCGCGCATGAAGCCGGGCTCGGTACTGGTGGACATCTCCATCGACCAGGGCGGCTGCTTCGAGGACTCGCATCCCACCACGCACGCCGACCCCACGTACAAGGTGCACGAGTCAGTGTTCTACTGCGTGGCGAACATGCCCGGGGCGGTGCCGCACACCTCGACCTACGCGCTGACCAACGTCACCGTGCCCTACGCGCTGGAGATCGCCAACCGCGGCTGGCGGGCCGCGCTGCGCGCCGACCCGGCGTTCGCGGCCGGGCTGAACGCGCACGAAGGCGCCCTCACCTACCGCGGGGTCGCCGAGGCGCACGGCCTGCCCTGGATAGCGACGAGCGAGGCGCTCAACTGAAAGCCCTCCCGGCCCCGAGCGTCGACGGCGCGATCAGGCGCTACCTCGACCACCTGACGGTCGAGCGCGGCCTGGCCGCCCACACGCTGCAGGCCTACCGCAGGGACCTGACGCGCTACGCGACGGCCCTGGGCGCCGCGGGCCGGACCGGCATCGGCGAGGTGACCACCCAGGACGTGGCCGACTTCCTGGCCGGGCTGCGCGAGGGAGGCCCCGGCCATCGGCCGCTCGCGGCCAGTTCGGCCGGGCGCGCCGTCGTCGCCGTGCGCGGCCTGCACGCGTTCGCGGTGGCCGAGGGGCTGGCCCCGGCCGACCCGGCCCGGCCGGTCAGGCCGCCAGCGCCGCCGCGGCGGCTGCCCAAGGCGATTGGCGTGGCCGAGGTCGAGCGGCTGCTGGAGGCGGCGGAGCCGGCGACGGACCACGGCCGCTGCGGGACCGCGCGCTGCTCGAACTGCTCTACGCGACCGGGGCGCGGATCTCGGAGGCGACGGCGCTGGACGTCGACGACCTCGATCTCGAGGGAACGGTTCGGCTCTCGGGCAAGGGCGACAAGCAGCGCGTGGTCCCGGTCGGCAGCTACGCCCGGCTGGCTCTGGAGCAATACCTGGTCAGGGGCCGTCCGGCCCTGGCCACCGCGGCGCGCCGGACCTCGGCCAGCCCGGCGGTGTTCCGCAACGCCCGCGGCGGGCGGCTCACCCGGCAGGGCGCCTGGGCGGTGCTGCGGGCCGCGGCGCAGCGGGCGGGGATCGCCGGGATATCACCGCACACCCTGCGCCATTGTTTCGCCACCCATCTCCTGGACGGCGGCGCCGACGTCCGCGTCGTCCAGGAGCTTCTGGGGCACGCCTCGGTCACGACCACGCAGGTCTACACGCTGGTGACCGTGGACAAGCTGCGCGAGGTCTACGCCAGTGCCCACCCCCGAGCCCTTCGAGCCTAGGGGGGACGACCCCCCTTCAACCCCCCGCCGCGGAGCAAGCTCCGCGTGGTCTGTGTCTGCCCCAGGGGGACGACCCCCCTTCAACCCCCCGCCGCGGAGCAAGCTCCGCGTGGTCTGTGTCTGCCCTAGGGGGGACGACCCCCCTTCAACCCCCCGCGCGGAGCAAGCTCCGCGCGGTCTGTATCCGCGCAAACGGTGAGTCGGCTTGCCGCCGCCCAGCCCAGGCCCTAGCCTCGCGCTAGAGTCCGGGATTTCCGCGGGCGCATGCGGGCGGCCACCGGGAAGGGTCCCCGCCTGGGAGGTGCAGTAGGCTGTGGCAGCGTCCCGAACACTGGAGGTCAGGCCCCGAGTGCTTGGCCCGACGGGTCGGCCGGTACCAGTTTTCCCCGACCCCGAGCCGTTGCTGACGCACGGCCCGGCGCGGGTGGTGGCGGTCTGCAACCAGAAGGGCGGGGTGGGCAAGACCACCACGACGATCAATCTCGGTGCCGCGCTGGCCGAGCGCGGCCGCCGGGTGCTGCTGGTCGACTTCGACCCGCAGGGCGCGCTGTCCGTGGGCCTGGGCATCCAGCCGCACGAGCTCGACGCGACGATCTACAACCTGCTCATGGAGCGCGCGCTCAGCGTCAACGACGTGCTGTTCAAGACCAGCATCGACGGCATGGACCTGCTGCCCAGCAACATCGACCTGTCCGGCGCGGAGGTCCAGCTGGTCCACGAGGTCGGCCGGGAGTTCGTGCTCGGCCGCGTGCTGCAGCCGATCATCCCCGAATACGACGTGGTCCTGATCGACTGCCAGCCCTCGCTCGGGCTGCTCACGGTCAACGCGCTGGCCTGCGCGGACGGCGTTATCGTGCCGCTGGAATGCGAGTACTTCGCGCTGCGCGGCGTAGCCTTGCTGATGGAGACGATCGACAAGGTGTCGAGCAGGATCAGCCCCAAGCTGGTGCTCGACGGGTTGCTGGCGACCATGTACGACTCTCGCACGCTGCACACCAGGGAAGTCCTGGCCGGCGTGGTGAAGGGATTCGGCGACAAGGTCTACCACACGGTGATCAGCCGGACGGTACGGTTCCCCGACTCCAGCGTGGCGGGAGAGCCGATCACCCGCTTCGACCCGACATCCAACGGGGCAAGTTCCTACCGCGAGCTCGCGAAGGAGGTACTGGATCGGTGGCGCCAGGCCGAACTCGCGGTTCCCGTTCACGGCGGGTAAGTCTGCCGGGAGTCGCCGAGCTGCTCCGTCCCGTCGTACGGAGCACCGCGGTCGAGGCCCAGCGCCAGGCCAGCGGCCGGGAGCGCCACACCCAGAAGATCACCGTCTACCTGTCCGGCAGCGAACTTCTCGACCTGGAGCGAGCCCGCCTCACCCTCCGCGCCTTCGGCATCACCGTGGACCGCGGCCGGATCGTCCGCGAGGCGCTGGCCGTCCTGCTGGCCGACCTGGACGCCGAGGGCGACCGGAGCCTGGTCGCCCGCAGGCTCTGGGAAGGGATCCAACCGGAGTGACGATGATCGCGGAGCCAGGCGACGCCCGGACGGCCAGCGGATTCGAGGTACACCTTGACGTCTTCGAGGGTCCCTTCGACCTGCTGCTCGCCCTGATATCCAAGCACAAGCTGGACATCACCGAGATCGTGCTGTCCAGCGTCACCGACGAGTTCATCGGCTATATCCGGGCCCGGGCGGACGGATGGGACCTGGACCAGGCCAGCTACTTCCTCGTGGTCGCCGCCACCCTCCTCGACCTCAAGGCAGCGCGGCTGCTGCCCGCGGGCGAGGTCGACGACGAGGAGGATCTGGCCCTGCTCGAGGCCAGGGACCTGCTGTTCGCGCGGCTGCTGCAATACCGCGCGTACAAGGAGGTGGCAGCGGTGCTGGCGAGCCGGATGGCGGCGGCCGGCCGGAGGTTCCCGCGGCGGGTGCCGATGGAGCCGCGTTTCGTCGACCTGCTGCCCGAGGTACTGCTCGGCCTGGGCCCGGCCGAGTTCGCCGCGATCGCGGCCCGCGCCCTGGCGCCCAAGCGGCCGCCCGTGGTCTCCACCGCGCACTTGCACATACCCCGCACCAGCGTTCGCGAGCAGCTGAACCTGCTGTCCGAGCGCCTGATCCAGCTCCGCCGGGCCACGTTCCGGCAGCTCGCCGCCGACTGCGTCGACACCTACGAGATCGTCGCGCGGTTCCTCGCGGTACTCGAGCTGTACCGGCGTGACCGCGTCTCGTTCGACCAGGTGGTCCCGCTCGGGGATCTCTACGTGAGCTGGACGGCCGGCGATCAGGAGGACGGCGTGACCATCACCGAGGAAGTCGACGAGTAGCCGATGCAGAACGGATCCGGCCCCGACGCGGGCGACCTGAGCGACGCGTCCGCACCCGCGGAGGGCCAGCCCGCCACCGCGCAGGCGGAGGGCCAGTCGGGCGGAGACGATGGTCTTGACCTGCGGGCCAGCCTGGAGGCGATCATGCTCGTGGCGGACGAGCCGGTCTCCGAGGTCGTTATCGCCCAGGTGCTTGAGCGCCCGCGCGCCGAGGTGGCCGGGATGCTGCGCGACCTGGCCGCGTCCTACAACGCGGACCGGCGCGGCTTCGACCTGCGGGAGGTAGCAGGCGGCTGGCGTTTCTACACGCGCGAGGAATACGCCCCCGTGGTGGAACGGTTCGTGAGCGACGGTCAGGAGGTCCGGCTGACCCAGGCGGCTCTCGAGACCCTGGCCGTCGTCG
Source organism: uncultured Actinomycetota bacterium (assembly GCA_963842355.1). Classification (GTDB taxonomy): domain Bacteria; phylum Actinomycetota; class Actinomycetes; order Streptosporangiales; family Streptosporangiaceae; genus JASHPR01. The sequence goes on from CAWJGC010000004.1 coordinate 1,608,910, forward strand.
CCTACCGGCAGCCGGTGAGCCGGGCCCGGGTTTCCGCCGTGCGCGGCGTCAACTGCGACGGCGTGATCCGCACCCTGGTCCTGCGCGGGCTGGTGGAAGAGGCAGGCACCGACCCGGAGACCGGCGCGATCCTGTTCGCGACCACGGCGTACTTCCTGGAGCGACTCGGACTGCCCGGCCTCGACGCGCTGCCCGAACTCGCCCCGTTCCTTCCCGATCACGTCGACGACGAACCGGACGCGGGCCATGAGTCAGCAGGGTCGTAACCGGCCCCGCGGCGACCAGCCCCGCGGTGAGGGGCACGACACGCTGGTCGACGTTCCGGGCGGCATCCGGCTGCAGAAGGTGCTGGCCGCGGCCGGCGTGGGCAGCCGCAGGCACTGCGAGGAGATGATCGCCGACGGCCGCGTCGAGGTCGACGGCGAGATCGTACGCAGGTTCGGCGCGCGGGTCGATCCGCAGCGCCAGGTCATCCGGGTCGACGGCCGGCGGATCCCGGCGCGCGAGGACCTCGTCTACGTCGCCCTGAACAAGCCCGCCGGGGTCCTGACCACGATGTCGGATGCCCGGGGCCGGCCGACGATCGCCGACTTTCTCGGCGACCGGTCCGAACGGCTGTTCCACGTCGGCCGGCTGGACTTCGACACCGAAGGCCTCATGCTGCTGATGAACGACGGGGAACTGGCGCACCGGCTGGCGCACCCCCGGTACGGCGTCCTGAAGACGTACCTGGCCGACGTGGCCGGCCCGCTGCCGCGGGACCTGGGACGCCAGCTGATCACCGGGGTCGAGCTGTCCGACGGGGTGGCGAGCGCCGACAGGTTCCGGGTCGTGGAGCGGGCGGGCACCCGGGCCCTGGTCGAGATCACCCTGCACGAAGGGCGCAAGCACATCGTGCGGCGGATGCTCGCCGAGGCCGGCCACCCGGTCAGCCGGCTGGTACGCACTCACGTGGGACCGGTCGCACTCGGCTCACTCCGGCCGGGGACCACCCGGCGCCTGTCCGTCAGGGAGATAGGCGACCTGTACGCGGCGGTCGGTCTATAACCTGGTAACCCGGCCGAGGCGAGGGCGGGCCGGGCGGCGAGGACGGGCCGGGCGGCGGGCCGGGCGGGCAGGGCGGGCAGGGCGGGGGAAAGGAGCAGGCTGGTGGCGGTCAGGGCGATCCGTGGCGCGGTCCAGGTCGACGCGAACGAGAGCGCGGCGATCCTCGAGGCCACGTCCGAGCTGGTGGCGGAAGTGATGACGCGCAACCGGCTGACCCCGGCCGACGTGATCAGCGTCATGTTCAGCGCCACCAGCGACCTGAACGCGGAGTTTCCAGCGCTCGCCGTGCGCAAGCTCGGCTTCCAGGACGTGCCTCTGCTGTGCTGCACGGAGATCGACGTGCCGGGCGCGATGCCGCGCGTGGTCCGGCTGATGATGCACGTGGAGACCGCGTCGCCGCGTCCGGCCGTGCAGCACGTGTACCTGCGCGGCGCCGCCGCGCTGCGCCTGGATATCGCGCAGTGACCGCGTCCGCGGCCCGCGACGCCGGCCCGGGGAGCACGCCGCCCCCCGGCAGGTGGTGGTGATCGGCACCGGGCTGATCGGCACCTCGGTGGCCCTGGCCCTGCGCGATCGGGGCGCCAGCGTCTGGCTGGCGGACTCCGATCCGTCGGCGGCCAGGCTGGCCGCCGACATCGGCGCGGGTGTCGAACTGCCCGCTGGCGGCCCGCCCGGCGGCCCGGCCGATCTGGCCGTCCTCGCCATGCCGCCCGAGGCCATCGCGCCTGCCCTCGCCGCGGCGCAGGAGCAGCGCCTGGCTCGCTGCTTTACCGACGTGGCCAGCGTGAAGGAACTGCCGCTGGCCCGGGCCCGCGAGCTCGGCTGCGATCTGGCCCACTTCGCGGGCGGGCACCCGCTGGCCGGGCGCGAGCGCTCGGGCCCGGCCGCGGCCCGGGCCGACCTGTTCCTCGGCCGTCCGTGGGCGATCTGCCCGCTGCCGGAGACCGCGCCGGACACCGTGGCGGCCGTCGTCGACCTGGCCCGGGCCTGCGGCGCGCAGCCGGTGCTCATGTCCGCCGCCGATCACGACTGCTGGGTCGCTCTGGTCTCGCACGCGCCACACGTGGCCGCCGCGGCCATGGCCGCCCGGCTCGAGGGCGCGTCCCAGGATGCCCTGACCCTGGCCGGCCAGGGTCTCCGCGACGTCACCAGGATCGCGGCCGGGGACACCGGCCTGTGGACGCAGATCCTGGCGGCCAACGCGGCGCACGCGGGCCAGGTACTCGCGGAACTGGCCGCCGATCTCGCCGCGGCGGCGGGCACGCTGGCCAGGATCGCCGAGGGCGACGAGGAGTCGGTCAAGGACCTGACCGGGCTACTGGAGCGCGGTGGAGCGGGGGTCGCCAGAATCCCGGGCAAGCGAGGCGGCCCCGCTCCCGCCTACGCCATCGTCAGTGTGGTCATTGGCGACCGGCCCGGCGAGCTGGCCAGGCTCTTCCAGGCCGCAGGCCACGCCGGGATCAACATCGAGGACGTGCGGATCGAGCACTCGCCGGGCCTGCCGGCGGGCGTGGCGGAGATCGCGGTCCGGCCCCAGGCCGCGGAGCGTCTCATCGAGGCGCTCGCCGCGGGCGGCTGGCCGGTTCGCCGGTAGCATCGCCTTCGTGACCAATCACCCCGGCCCGGCCGTCCCCGGCGCGGAGCACGCAGGCCTTGTGATCGCGGTCGACGGCCCGGCCGGGTCCGGCAAGTCCACCGCGGCCCGGGGCGTCGCCCGTGCCCTGGGGCTGCGCTACCTGGACACCGGCTCGACCTACCGGGCGCTGACCTGGTGGCTGCTCACCCGGGGCGTGGACGTCTCCGAACCGGACGCGGTGACCGGGTATCCCGGCCGGCCCGTGATCGAGGTGGGCACCGATCCCGACGCCCCGGCCATCGGCGTTGACGGCAGCGACGTGTCCGGGCCCATCCGGACCCGCGAGGTGTCCAACGCGGTCAGCGCGGTCGCCGCGATCCCGGAGGTTCGCCGCCGCCTGGTCGCCATGCAGCAGGCCATCATCGCCGATACGCTGGCGGCCGGCGCGGGGATCGTCGCCGAGGGCCGGGACATCGGGACCGTCGTGGCGCCCGACGCGCCGGTGAAGGTATACCTGACCGCCAGCGAGGCGGTCCGGGCCCGCAGGCGCACCGCCGACCTCGCTGGCGACCCAGCGGTCACGGTGGCGGTGACCCGGGCCGAGCAGGCGCGGCGGGACTCCTCCGACGCTCGGCAGATGGCCAGGGCGGCCGACGCGGTCGAGATCGACACCACGGACCTGGGCCTGGACGAGGTCATCCGCGAGATCATCGTGCTCGCGGACGGCCGGAGGGCGGGAGTGTGGACCAGGTGAGCGCGGTCGGGCCCGGTTCGGCGGATGTCCGCGGGGAGCCCCCGGACGCCGGGGCGCTCGACGGACTCGAGGAACCCGCGCCGGTCGTGGCCGTCGTCGGCAGGCCGAACGTCGGCAAGTCGACCCTGGTGAACCGGATCCTCGGCAGCAGGCAGGCGGTCGTCGCGGACACGCCGGGGGTGACCAGGGACCGGGTCGCCTACGATGCCACCTGGCGCGGCCGCGCCTTTACGCTGCTGGATACCGGCGGGTGGGAGCCGTCCGTGGAGGGCTCGGAGTCCCTGGCGGCCCGGGTGGCCGCCCAGGCACGCGTCGCAGTGGACGCGGCCGACGCCGTCCTGTTCGTCGTGGACGCCGTGGTGGGCGTCACCGACGCCGACGCGGCCGTCGCCGCGGTGCTGCGCCGCTCGCGCAAGCCGGTCGTTCTGGCCGCCAACAAGGTCGACGACGCCCCGGGAGAGCCCGCCGCCGCCTCGCTCTGGACGCTGGGGCTCGGCCAGCCGATTCCGGTCAGCGCCTTGCACGGGCGGGGCAGCGGAGATCTCCTCGACGAGGTGCTGGCCGCGCTGCCGGCCGCGCCGGCCGAAGCGCTGCCCTCCGACGGCGGCCCGCGCCGGGTGGCGCTGCTCGGACGCCCCAACGTCGGGAAGTCGAGCCTGCTGAACAAGCTGGCCGGCCAGGAGCGGGTACTGGTCGACGCGACGGCCGGTACCACACGTGATCCGGTGGACGAGCTCATCGAACTCGGCGGGCGTGCGTGGCGCTTCATCGACACCGCGGGGATCAGGCGGCGGGTGCGGGAGTCCCAGGGGGCCGACTACTTCGCCGCGATGCGGAGCGAGCGGGCGCTCGAGCGCGCGGAGGTCGCGGTCGTGCTGGTGGACGCCAGCGAGCCGCTGGCCGAGCAGGACCTGCGGATCGTCTCGATGGTGATCGAGGCCGGGCGCGCGCTGGTCATCGCCTACAACAAGTGGGACCTGGTCGACGCCGACCGCAGGCACTTCCTGGAGCGCGAGATCGACCGGCAGCTGCACACCGCCCGCTGGGCGCCGCGGGTGAATGTATCCGCCGCGACCGGCTGGCACACCGACCGGCTGGTCCCGGCGCTCGAGCTGGCCCTGGCGGGCTGGGAGACACGAGTGCCGACGGGCCGCCTCAACGGGTGGCTGGCCGGGCTGGTCGCGGCGACCCCGCCGCCGGTGCGCGGCGGCAGGCAGCCGAAGATCCTCTTTGCCACCCAGACCGGGATCCGGCCGCCGCATTTCGTCCTGTTCACGACCGGCTTCCTGCAGGCCGGCTACCGCAGGTTCATCGAGCGCAGGCTCCGGGAGGAATTCGGCTTCGGCGGCAGTCCGGTGCATATCTCGATGCGGCTGCGGGAGAAGCGCGCCGGATCGCCGGGCCGCCAGGCGAGGTCACGCCGGAGCGGGTAGCCGCGGCGCCCGCGCCACCGTCAGCCCGCTCGGGCCAGCCAGAACCATACCGTGGTCCCGAGCTCGTCCCGGACGTAACCCCACTGGTCGGCCAGCGTCTGCACCAGGAAGAGCCCGTGCCCGCCCGAAACGCAGCCGTGGCCCTTGACCACCGGGGAGCTCAGCTCCGAGCCCTCGTCGGTCACCTCGATCCGCGTGCCGCCACCGATCTCGATGACCGTGATCGTGACGGTCCCGCCGGGGTGGCGCGAGTTGCTGTGCAGCACCGCATTCGTGACGGTCTCGGAGACGAGTAAGACCGCCGTGTCCGTGGCGCGGTTGGCTTCGCCGAGGGCCTTCTCCACAAAGGAGCGCGCCGCGCGGACGTGCTCGGGGCGTCCGGGGATCGTGAGGGCGCCGAGGACCGAGGCCCTCGCCATCATGGCCAGATTCCGGGTGACCTCGCTGGCCCGGGTGGCTAAAGGTGCCGCCATCTTTCAGTCCGCTCCCTCCCCAGCGTGAGCCGGCTACGCGGAACGTCGTTGCTGGCCACGTCATCGCTGACCGTACCGGGCTCGCGGCCGGGGCGCCGGTGGGCGCGGCGCGGGCTCGGGACGCTAGAACTCATCATGGTATGGGAGTGCATGCCACGCAAGTGCGTGGTACAAGTCTGACAGACGAAATCTCAATTGGGATCCCATCTGGCCCAGTTTTCCGTTATCATGATCGAGAGCCCAGTAGCCGCACGGTGGGGCCCGCCGCTCCGGTCGGAGCCGGGAACCGCACAGCGTGCCCTCTAGGAGGGGAGGCCGAATGACCGCGTCAATCGGCCCGACGGTACGCCGACGTCGGCTAGGCACCGAGTTAAGGCGGTTGCGCGAGGCGCACTCGATCAAGCTGGAGGAAGTCGCCGACAAGCTGGGGCTCGCGGCCTCGACGCTGTCGCGGATCGAGACGGGCAAGGCGCCCACGAGGACCGCCTACCTGTCGGCCATGCTTGACCTCTACGGCGTCGATGAGCCCGGGCAGCGTCAGGTGCTGATCGACATGGCCCGCGAGGGCCATCGCAAGGGCTGGTGGGCGGCCTGGGAGGACGTGCTGCCCACCGGGTTCGACGTCTACGTTGGCCTGGAAGCCGAGGCGGCGTCGCTGCGCGCGTACGAGTCGCTGGTGGTCCACGGCCTGCTGCAGACCGAGGCCTACGCCCGCGTCGTGATGACGACGGTGCGCCGGAGGCAGACTCCGGACCAGATCGAGCGCCTGGTCGCGCTGCGAATGCAGCGCCAGGAGGTCATCCTCCGCGCCGACCCCATCCAGCTCTGGCTCATCCTCGATGAGGCAGTGATCCGCAGAACCATGGGCGCGCCGGAGCTCATGCGCGGGCAGCTTAACCACCTGGCCGACGCCAGCCTGTGGCCGAACGTCACCCTGCAGGTGCTGCCGTTCTGCAGCGGGCCGCATCCATGCCTGAACGGGCCATTTGCGATAATTGAGTTTCCGGAGCGCTTTGATCCCGATGTCGTCTATACCGAAGGTGTCGGCGGACAGGCCTACCTCGAGCGCGAGAGAGACGTACGTGCCCGTGCCGAGGCGTTTGACCTGCTCCGCGCGGCTGCCTTGTCCCCAGCCGACTCCACCGACCTCATCGCCAAGCTGGCCGGGGAGATTGTCTGACACGAAAGGAAACCCGCATGAAGCACGATCTGAGTGAAGCCCGCTGGGTCAGGAGCCGCGCCTGTAGCACCGATGGCTGCGTGGAAGTAGCGCATCTGGCAGGCGGCAGCGTCGCGGTCCGTGATTCCAAGGACGAAAGCATGCCTGCGCATGTCTTCGACCGCGAGGAGTGGTCGGCGTTCATCACAGGCGTGAAGAACGGCGAGTTCGACCTGCCGGTCAGTTAGACCGCCAGAACTACGCTGGCGGCCTCCCGCGGCCGGGGGCCTCCCCGGCCCCGCCCGTGGCTGGGGAGCGCGGGAGGCGTCGGCCTGCTGTTCTCGGGGTCCTCAGGGTGAGCCGGGGCGGCCGAACTCGCCGTCGTTGGCGCCGCCGAGGAACGCGTCCCACTCCGACCTCGTGAAGATCAGGGCCGGGCCCTGCGGGTGCCGGGAGTTGCGCATAGCGATCTCGCCGTCGGGGAGGAATGCGACCTCGACGCAGTTGCCGCCGGTGGGGCCGCTGTGGCGGCTCCTGATCCACGTCGCGTCGACCAGGGCGCTCGCGGCCATGCCGTTGTGAATGCCGCTCATGGGGATCGCTCCATATCCTCGAGCCGGGCACGAATGATCTCTTTGGATTCCTCGGGTGGTGCTGCGGTCGCGCTGAGCTTGTCCATGACCGTGGCGTACCGGTCGACGTCGACCGGCTTGTCGAGGTACATGGCGCTGGTCAGCTGCTCCACATAGACCACGTTGGGCAGGTCCGGGACGGCGAAGCGCAAGATGCTGAAGCTGCCCGGCACCAGGTAGGCGCCAGCGGAGTCGGGTGCGACCTGCAGGGCGAAGCCCGGCTGATCGCATACATCGGACAAGTGGTCGAGCTGGGCGCGCATGATCTGGGTGCTACCGACCGGCCGGGCCAGCGCCACCTCGTCGACGATCGCCCACAGCCGCAGGCCACCGGAGGCGAACCGGCGCTGCCGCTCCTTGCGCAGGAAGACGAGGCGTTCGGCCTCACCGGGGGGAAACTCGCCTAGCGCGAGGACAGCGGTCGCGTAATCCTCGGTCTGCAGCAGGCCCGGGATGAACTGCGAGTCGTAGCTACGGATCGACTCCGCTGATTCCTCCAGGCCGATGTAAGCCTGGAACCAGCCCGGCAGCACATCCTGGTACTGATGCCACCAGCCGGGCTGATTCGCCTGACCGGCCAGGGTCAACAGCTCTTCCCGTTCCGCGGGGTCGGTGATCCCGTACAGGCTGAGCAGGTCGATGATGTCGACCTCCCGGACCGAGGTCCGGCCCAGCTCGATGCGGCTGATCTTGGATTCGGAACCCCTGATCGCCCGCGCGGCCTCCTGCGCGGTCACCCCACGTGCCTCGCGCAGGCGGCGTAGCTGTGTGCCGAGGAGGATACGCAGAACTGTCGGCCCGCCAGCCCCCTCTACCATGAGTCGCGCTCCCTCCTGGTCAGATCTCAGGGCTCGCGCCCCGAGGTCTCGCTGCGGACCCCGCTCACGCTGCGTACCAGGCCGCGGACGGCACGCCTGTGAGTCGGGCTAGCTGCGCATTGCAGATAGATTCCGGGACAATTGCGTCATGGATGTGTTCTGTTTGCGGCGCTTACCACATGATATCGCATATGCGATTTCATGCTACCCCTAAGTCTGCTGCTAGCCGACCTCACCCGGATGGCGGCCAGATCCGCGGCCTGGCCTGCCCGGGGACGCTGTCTCGAGTGACGACTGTGACAGGCGTCGACTCTACGCGCGGTTTCGCCGACGCGCTGGCCTATCGCTACGATCAAGAGGCTGGCGGTGACGCGGACCCGGAAGGCGAGCGATGCGCTACAGGTCACTGGGTACGTCGGGGCTCGTCGTCTCGGTGGTCGGCCTCGGCGGCAACAACTTCGGCCGCAGGCTGGACGTCGACGCGACCCGCGCCGTGGTGGACGCGGCCATCGAAGCCGGGATCACGCTGCTCGATACGGCGGACACCTACGGCAGCGCCGGGCGGTCGGAGGAGATCCTCGGTCAGGTGCTGGCCGGACGTCGCGACCAGGTAGTGCTGGCCACCAAGTTCGGGCACCGCAACGTCGACATGGGCTACGGGCCCGCGGCGGGAGCCAAGGGCGGACGGGCTTACATCCTGCGCGCCGTCGAGCACTCGCTGCGCCGGCTGCGTACCGACCACATCGACCTCTACCAGATCCACACGCCCGACCCGGCCACGCCGGTCGAGGAGACCCTCGCCGCCTTGGACGGCCTGGTGGCCCGGGGCATGGTGCGCTACTTCGGCCATTCCAACTTCTCCGGCTGGCAGCTGGCCGAGGCGGCCGGAGCGGCGCGACTGCTCGGCACCGCGGGGTTCGTCTCGGCGCAGAACCACTGGTCCCTGCTGGAGCGCGGGGCCGAGGCCGAGGTGGTGCCGGCCGCCCGGCACTACGGCCTGGGCGTGCTGCCGTACTTCCCGCTGGCGAACGGCCTGCTCACCGGCAAGGTGCGGCGCGGCGTACCGCCGCCGGAGGGCAGCAGGCTGGCCGGGCGGCCCGATTACATCACCGAGCACAAGCTCGACCGGGTGGAAGCGCTGATCGACTGGGCGCGGCAGCGCGGCGTCACCGTGCTCGACGTGGCCGTCGGCGGCCTGGCCGCCCAGCCGGGCTGCTCGTCGGTGATCGCCGGAGCGACCTCGCCGGAGCAGGTCAAGGCCAATGCCGCGGCCGGGAGCTGGGTACCGTCGGCTGACGAGCTCGCGGACCTGGACCGGATCGTGCCCGGCCCGGCGCAGCCGGGCAGCTAACCGCCGCGATACCCCGTCGTCCGTTTCGTTCCCTTCGTCCCTGCCCATCGCGCGCCGTCCGTCCCCGTCGTCCCTTCGTTCCCTTCGTTCCCTTCGTCCCCTGCCCATCGCGCGCCGTCCGGCCCCCTTTCATCCGCCATTCCTCTGCTTTTCGGTATGAATGTGAGTTCGGTGTACACCCATGTACAGCATCTCCACATTCATCGCGGGCTTCACCGGCGCGCAAGCGGGCTAGCCTCCGGAGATCGCGATCTGGTAGAGGGCCAGGATGCCGGAGAAGAACCTGGGCGAGTACGAGACGTCCGGGGTGTCCCCGCCCTGCTCGAAGCCGCCGATCACGCCGATCACCCAGCCCTCCCCGGTGCTGGCGTCGACGTTGGCGAGGAACGGCCCGCCACTCGTGCCGTTGGTGAAGTTGTCGCAGTCGAACACCATCTCGCGCGGGCCGAAACCCGCCGCCGGCGCCGCGCATCTGATCGGCTCGTTCGTCTGATCCGGGTACCCGATCACCTGCACGGGCTGCGCCGGCTGGCCGATCATCAGGGTCTCGGCGCCGGTGCGGCTCTGGATGCGGGCGCCGTTGCGCCCCGTGACGAGAAAGGCGACGTCGTCGTCGGGGTTCTGGTTCCGCGACCACGCGGCGTCGACATATTCCGCCGTGACCGCCCACCGGCCGTCGGGGAACTTGCCGTCGTGATAGCCGGGCGCGAAGACGATGCTGCCCACCGGGGTAAGGGACTTGCCCTGCAGGCAGTGGGCCGCGGTGATGAGCAGGTTCCCTGCGGGGCTGCTGACCACGCTCGCGGTGCAGAAATGCGAGCCCAGCCGGCCGTCGGTGCTGGTGAACAGCGCCCCGACCGGCGCCGTGCCGGGGAAAGAGACCGGGATGCCCCGCCGGGCGGCGGGCTGGCCCGCGGCCTGGGCGGCCGGGGACACGATGTACGCGCCGACCGCCGTCGCGATCACGCTCGCCAGCCAGATCGCCCGGTGCATGGCCAAGACCACGGCCAGGCGCACCGCAGCGCCGGGACGCGTGATGCCTCGGCGCATCCAGCCCCTCCTCGCAGGTCGGTCACCCGCGCTGCCGCGCGCGAGGCGTGTCTTTTGCCATCTCTTTAGCTGATTCTGCCCACCTCGGGCCTAGAGGACCAGTGCCCTTGGCTGGGAGGTTGCTGGGACATTACCGAGGGCCGACATGCCGGCCGGAAGGGCACGGCCGCGGTCGGGCTCATCGGGCTCGCGCTGAGTAAGGTTTTGGCCACCTTTAGTTGCAGGCTGGGTGGAGTTGAGCCATCATGAGGCGAACGGCTTGCCCAGCGGGCTGAGAAATGGAGTTGGAGACCGCGGTGAATGGTGCGGGGCGGACCGTCACAGGTCACCCGCCGTCCCGCCTCGATCAGCCGACGTTCCGCGACATCTTCGGGCTCGCCGAGTTCCGCGCCCTATGGCTGGCGCAGTTGCTGTCGGTGGCCGGCGATCAGCTCGCCCGGGTCGCCATGACCGTGCTGGTCTTCGACCGAACGCACTCCGCGCTCTGGACGGCGCTTACCTACGCGGTCACGTTCCTGCCGTGGATTATCGGCGGCTTGGCGCTGTCCGGGCTGGCCGACCGCCTGCCCCGGCGGCAGGTGATGGTGACCTGCGACGTGGCTCGCATGCTGCTGGTCTGCCTGATGGCACTGGTCAGCCTCAAGGCGCCGCCCGGTATCGCGTTGTGGATCATGGTGATGCTGCTGTTCGTCGTGACGCTGCTGGATTCCCCGTTCAAGTCTGCGCGGTCCGCGATGATGCCCGATGTGCTGCCGGGCGAGCGGTACGTCCTCGGCACCGCGATCACGCAGACCACGCTCCAGGTGGGCATGGTCTCCGGCTTCGCCGTCGGCGGGGTCGTGGTGGCGGCTGTGGGCGTGCGAGCCGCGCTGCTGGCCGACGCGGCCACCTTCGCGGCCTCGGCCGCGCTGGTGCGGTTGTGGGTACGCCAGCGGCCGGTCGCTGCACACCCGGTCGCGGGCACGCGGTCACAACTCGCGGAGCTGGCCGCCGGGGTTCGCCTCGTCTTCGGCCACCGCAGGCTGCGGACGCTGATGCTGCTCGGCTGGCTGGTCGCCTTCTACGTGGTGCCGATGGGCCTGGCGGCGCCGTACGGGGCCAGCTTCCACACCTCGCTCCCGATCCCGATCAGTACGGGGCTCGTGTTCGCCGCCGGGCCGCTCGGCACGGCCCTGGGATCGGTGGTACTCGGCCGGATCGTCCCGCGGGCAGCGCGGCAGCGCCTGATGGGCCCGCTAGCGGTCGCCGCCTGCGGCCTGCTGGTGCTGTGCGGCCTGCAGCCGGGCATGGTCGCCGCCCTGCTGATCATCGCCGGCTCCGGGGCATGCGCCTCCTACCAGCTGGCGGCCAACGCCGCTTTCGTGACCACCGTCCCGCCCGAACGCCGGGGCCAGGCCTTCGGCCTGGCCAACGGCGGCATGCAGGTGACTCAGGGGCTGTGGATCATCGTCGCAGGCGCGGCCGCGTCATCGCACGCGATCTCGCCCGCCGTTGCCATCGCCATCAGCGGCGGCCTAGGCGCGGTCCTGGCCGCCGCCCTGGCGATAAGCACAACTCATCAGCTGACCAACACAGGGACTGGCCTGTGATCTTATGGTCATGCTGCGGTGACCGGTGAATCAGCCCCACTCCATGCGGCGCATGCCGTCTCCTTTCGGGCTGGGTGCGGGGTTGGTCGCGGGGGGGCTGGTCTAGCCCCACTCCATGCGGCGCATGCCGTCTCCTTTCGGGCTGGGTGCGGGGTTGGTCGCGGGGGGGCTGGTCTAGCCCCACTCCATGCGGCGCATGCCGTCTCCTTTCGGGCTGGGTGCGGGGTTGGTCGCGGGGGGGCTGGTCTAGCCCCACTCCATGCGGCGCATGCCGTCTCCTTTCGGGCTGGGTGCGGGGTTGGTCGCGGGGGGGCTGGTCTAGCCCCACTCCATGCGGCGCATGCCGTCTCCTTTCGGGCTGGGTGCGGGGTTGGTCGCGGGGGGGCTGGTCTAGCCCCACTCCATGCGGCGCATGCCGTCTCCTTTCGGGCTGGGTGCGGGGTTGGTCGCGGGGGGCCTGGTCTAGCCCCACTCCATGCGGCGCATGCCGTCTCCTTTCGGTCTGGGTGCGGGGTTGGTCGCGGGGGGCCTGGTCTAGCCCCACTCCATGCGGCGCATGCCGTCTCCCTTCGGTCTGGGTGCGGGTTGTGGCCGGGCCGAAGGTGATACCTGAGCGGCTGCCGCCTTGACAGCTGAGCTAGCTCTCTGTGACCATGTGACATTGATTACTTACCGCCCGTAACCCACTGAAAGCTTCGCTCCAACTTATGGCTGGGGGAGTCATGGCCGCGCTCCGCCCGCTTAGTCAAGTATCGGGCGGATTGCTGCATGCGGGGCGAAGTATCCGCAGGTGGCAGGTATGGACCCTGCCGCGATCGATTCGCTGGTATGTGCTGGGCATTGATGCGCTGGCCCTGTGCGCGCTCGGCTTGGCGCTGGTGCATACCCGCCTCCGAGGCTCCGACTTGCTTCTCGGCGCTGCGCTGGTCGCCTGTGGCGTCGTCGCGATCGAATCAACACGCAGCGTGAAAGAGGCTCACGGCGAGGCCATCAGGGACCTGCAGTCGGTGTGGTTCCTGGCGATCGCGGTCACGCTGCCCCCTGTGTTCGCATTCCTCGCGCCTTTTCTGCTTATGGCTTACAAGTTGTTGCGCGTGCCACACCTCGTGATCTACCGGCGGGTGGTGAGTAACGCCACCCTAAGCCTTGGCTATGGATGCGTGTCTGTAGTGTTTCATTCCATTCCGGGCTCGGTCGCGGGCATGTTCCCGGGTAGTGGTCGGCACGCACTCACATGGACTGCCAGCGTAGCCGCGTGCGGCGTCTTGGGCTGGATTATAAACGGCGGGCTCGTGGTCGGCGCGATCAAGATCTCTGATCCCGCCGTGCGGGTCCGCGATCTGGTGGGCAGCAGGGAATCGATCACTTCTGACCTGCTCGAACTCAGCCTGGCGGTCTCACTGACCCTCGTGGTCAGGATCAACCCCGTTCTTATGGCTCTCGCCCTGCCGTCGGTAGTGCTCTGTAAGCGCTCGATCATGCGTGCCCAGCTTGTGTCTCATGCCCGTATCGACGCCAAAACAGGGCTGCTCAACGCCGGTACGTGGCAGCGCGAAGCCGAGGCTGAGTTCTTCCGCGCGCTTCGCAGCCACACGCCGCTTGCCCTCGCCATGGTCAACATAGATCATTTCACCGATGTGAACGACATGGCCGGGCAGGTGGTGCGTGATCAGCTTATCCGTGACATAGCAGGCATGCTCAAAGATCAGCTGCCGGGCCATGACCTGATTGGCCGGTTCGGCAGCGAGGAGTTCGCGATATTGCTGCCCCAGACGAGCCGCACCGAAGCGCAGCGGATCAGCGAAAGGCTCCGTGATCATATCGCGGCCGAGCCGATCGCCATCGAGTCCGGTAGCCAGGAAGGCTTCGTGTTCCGCCTGACGGTGTCCATCGGGGTCGCCCTCCTGAACGAGTCCAGGCACGCGCTGGGTGAGTTGATCGGCGCGGCCGATACTGCCCTCGGCCAGGCCAAGAAGACCGGATGGAGCAAGGTCTACGTGCTTCCCGAGAACTCCGATGATTCGGGTAGCTCTGGGGTGCCCGCCTGATGTTCTGCCTGGTCACGAGCTTGGCCGTTGTTTCGGGTCGCGGCTGGACAGAATCCTGGTAGCGGCCCGGGAGGTCAGCCGGGCAGGTTAGGCGACAAGCTAAGACTCATTAGGATCGGACAGGCGAGGAGTCGGACAAGTCTGGAGGCGTTCTCAGCGATGAGAGCTGCGCTGTACGACCACTACGGACCGGCCCGGGAGGTACTGCGGGTCGAGGAGATCGAGCGCCCGGAGCCGGGAGCGGGTGAGGTCCGGGTCAAGGTGGAGTTCTCCGGCATCAACCCGACGGACTGGAAGTCCCGCAGCGGCGCGACGCCGCGGCCGATCGACGGGTTCCAGATCCCGCACCACGACGGGACCGGCGTGATCGACGCGGTCGGCCAGGGCGTGGACCGGGGGCGCATCGGCCAGCGCGTCTGGCTCTGGATGGCCGCGGCAGGGCGCCGCTGGGGCACGGCGGCGGAGTGGACTGTGGTCCCGGAGCAGCAGGCGGTGCCGCTGCCCGAGAACGCCTCGGCCGAGCTCGGCGCCAGCCTCGGCGTCCCGGCGATGACCGCGCACCGGTGCCTGTTCGCCGACGGTCCGGTCAACGGCAAGACGGTAATGGTCGCCGGGGGGGCGGGCGCGGTCGGGCACTTCGCCATCGAGCTGGCCAAGCACGCCGGGGCCCGGGTGATCACCACGGTCAGCGGGCCGGAGAAGGGCGAGCTCGCCGCGAAGGCGGGCGCGGACCTGGTAGTGAACTACCGGGAGCCCGGCGCCGCGGACCAGATCCGCTCCTTCGCCGGCCCGGGGGGCGTCGATCACGTGGTGGAGCTGGCCCTCGGCGCGGACCTGCAGCTGGACCTGGCCGTGATACGGCCCGGCGCCCGGATCATCACTTATGCCGCGGAGCCCGCCGACCCGGTGTTGCCGGTCCGGGCGTGCATGAACGCCAACGTGGTGCTCAGGTTCGTGCTGCTGTACGGGGTGCCCCCGGAGGCGCTCGAGCAGGCGGCGCGCGGCGTCTCCGCCGCGCTTGCCGCCGGGGCGCTGACCGAGCTGCCGGTGATCAGGTACGGCCTCGACGAGATCGCCGCGGCGCAGGAGGCGGTCGCGGGCGGCGCGGTCGGCAAGGTCCTCATCGTTCCCGGACGGTGATCAGGCCGGCGCCGGACTGGATCACGGCTTCCTGGCGACGCCGGGCCAGTAAGGCGCGCTGCTGACGCACCCCGGCCTGCACGCGGGCCTGGCTTCCTGCTCAGTCACGGGCTCCTCATAGGGGATCTTCGTCGCCGGCCGGTCAGGGGCGGAGCCGGTGCAGGTCCCGGGGGAACAGGGTGACCTCGCGCACGTTCGCGGCGCCGGTCAGCCGTGCGGTCCAGCGTTCCAGCCCGATCGCGAAGCCGCCGTGCGGAGGCATCCCGTGCTCGAAGATCTGCAGGTACCCGGCGTACGGCCGCGGGTCCTCGCCGCGCTCCGCCAGGGCGGCCAGGTAATCGGCATGCCGGTGCAACCGCTGCCCGCCGGTGACCAGTTCCAGCCCGCGGAACAGCAGGTCGAAGCCATTGGAGTAGCCGGGGCGGCCCGGGTCAGGTTGGGTGTAGAACGGCCGCTTGGTCATGGGATAGCCGGTCACGAACAGGAACTCGGACCCGTGCTCGCGCAGCGCCCACTCGCACAGCCACCGTTCGTCCGCCGGCGCGAGGTCTGGCTCCCCCCGGGGGTCGCGCCCGGCGTGGTCGGCGATCAGCCGCTGCGCGTCCGCGAAGTGGATCTCCGGAATCGGGCGCGGGACCGTGGGGGCCTTGATCCCGAGCACATCCAGGGCGCAGCGCCCGCGGTCCGTGACGGCCGCCGCCATTGCGGCCATGGTCTCCCGCAGCACCTCCATGACATCGTGATGGTCGGCGAAGCCGAGTTCCGCGTCGAGGCTGGTGTACTGGGCCAGGTGCCGTGCGGTGTCGTGCGGCTCAGCCCGGAAGACCGGCCCGACCTCGAAGACCCGCTCGAACACCCCGACCAGGGCCTGCTTGTAGAACTGTGGCGACTGGGCCAGGTACGCGGGCAGGCCGAAATAGTCGATGCCGAACACGTTCGCCCCTGACTCGGTGGCCGATTCCACGATTTTCGGGGTGTGCACTTCGGTGAAGCCCAGGCCGTCCAGGGCCTCCCGGAAGCCGGCCACGCTGGCCGCGGCGATCTCGAACCCGGCCTTCAGCGCCGGATGCCGCAGCGTGGTCGGCGCGTGGTCGAGGATGGTCGGCAGGCCGGCGGTCACCGACGGCCGGTACAGATCGAACGGCGGTGGCGTGGCCGGCCCGGACAGCGGCGTGACCACCGGGTCGGTGAGCTCGGCGCCGCCCGGCGCCTGAGGGTTGGCTGTCACGGTGCCGGCGACCTGGATGACGGTCTCTTCCGGCAGGTCCGGTGCGGCCTCACCGGCGGGGAGGACGGCCTGGGCCAGCCCGGAACGGTCCCTGACGATCAGGAATGTCACGGACTTCAGCTCGCGCCGGCGGTGCAGCCATCCGGCGATCTTGACTTGCTCACCGACGTGCCTGGGCAGGTCGGCGGCGAGAACACGGGAGATCATCGCACTCCTCCGGGGATGTGCTCGACGACCCCTTGGGGGTGCGGGCGAGAAGGGAACTCGCGGTGCCACCGCACTTTCGCCGCCGTCGGCTCTCCGGGGCGGCCTCGTTCCGGCCCGATCACGGGGGCAAACCGACGGGGCATGGGGCCTGCCGCCGGCTGCGGCCGCCGTTCCTCCCCGTGCTCGGGAGGGTCTTCGCACCCGGGCGCGAGGCCGCCTTCCCAGCTGCCGGCGGCTCTCTCGGCTCGCGTGATCCGGTGCTACTCGTCTCCGTCAACGCGTTGCCACCACTGTATCCGCTACGGGAGCCGGGCGGGGGGGGCCGGGGAGCCGGGCGGGGAGCCGGGCGGGGATCCGGGCGGGGGGGCCGGGGAGCCGGGCGGGGGGGCCGGGGAGCCGGGCGGGGGGGCCGGGGAGCCGGGCGGGGGGCCGGGAGGCGGGCGGAGGCCGGGAGGCGGGCGGGGGGCCGGGAGGCGGGCGGGGCGCATAACCTGGGCGCGTGTACCTGCCGCGCCATTTCACCGTCACCGATCTCCGCGCGATTACCGCGTTCGTCGACGCCGCCGAAGCGGCCGACCTCGTGACGTTCGATGGCGGCAAACCCGTTGCCACCTTGCTGCCGGTGATCTGGGACCGCCCGCCGGACTTCCCGGAATCCGCCGGAGAGCACGAATCCGCCCCGGCCTACGGACGGGTGCTCGGCCATATCGCTCTGGCCAACCCGCAGTGGCAGACGGCGCAGCCGGGTGCGCTGGCCCTGGCGATCGTGCACGGACCGCAGGCCTACATCTCGCCGTCCTGGTACGAGAGCAAGGCGCGGCACGGCCGGGTGGTGCCCACCTGGAACTATCAGGCGGTTCACCTCACCGGCCGCCTGACGTTCCACCGGGATCCCGAGTGGCTGCGCACGCTGGTGACCCGGCTGACCCGGCGGCACGAGGAGCCACGTCCCCGGCCGTGGGCGGTCACCGACGCGCCGCCCGAGTACGTCAACGGCCAGCTGAAGGCGATCGTCGGAGTCGAACTGGAGATCACCACGGTCGAGGCCAAGGAGAAGCTCAGCCAGAACCGGAGCGCGCCCGACCAGGTCGGCGTGGTCACCGGCCTGCGGGGCCAGGCCGGTCCCGGGCCGAATCTGATCGCCGATCAGATGGCCGCGAAGATCGAGGCCGCGGGCCAGCCCGCGCCCTAGCAGGCGGACTGGTCGGTGCCGGGCTCGCCGGTGCCCGCTTCGCCGGCGCAGCCGCCGGTCGCCCGCTGCGTCCCGCCCGCCGCGATGATCAGGGTGCTGATCTCGTGCAACTGATCGACCTGCTCCGGGCTGAGCTGGTCGATCAGGGACCGCCGGACCTGCTCGACGTGCCCGGGCGCGGCGGCGGCGAGCGCGGCGAAGCCCTCGTCGGTGAGCTGAGCGATCTGACCGCGCCGGTCCGTAGGGCAGTCCGTCCGCCGGACCCAGCCCCGTTCCTCCAGCCGCGCCACGGCGTGCGACAGCCGGCTCTTGCTCGACGTAGACGCCTCGGCCAGCTGCGTCATCCGCAGCGCCCGGCCCGGGGTCTCCGACAAGCGCACCAGGATCTCGTAGTAACCGTGCGGAATGCCTGAATCGTGCAGAAGCTCCGCGTCGATGGCGCTGAACAGCGCCTGGCAGGCGGTCAGGAACGCCCGCCACGCCCGCTGCTCGTCGGCGCTCAGCCACCGCGTCTCTTCCGTGCTCACCGCACCAGTATAGCCCACGATAGTTGAGCGTTTGACAACCAGTGGCCGCCGTGATAGTAATTGATTATTCAACCAACTACCACAGGAGTGAGACATGACCGCTGCTACCACGGCGACCAGCATCCCCGGCTACGTCGCCGGGACATGGACCATCGATCCGGTGCACTCCGAGGTCGGCTTCTCGGTCCGGCACATGATGGTCAGCAAGGTCCGCGGCAAGTTCACCGCCTTCTCCGGCGAGATCGTCACCGGCGACGACCCGCTCAGCTCTTCGGTGACCGCCGAGATCGACCTGAAGTCGATCAACACCGGCAACGAGCAGCGTGACGACCACATCAGGTCGGCCGACTTCTTCGAGGTCGAGACCTACCCGACGATGACCTACCGTTCCACCGGCGTCCGGGTGTCCGGCGACGAGTACGTGCTCGACGGCGAGCTCACGCTCAAGGGCGTGACCAAGAGCGTGCCGCTGACC
Source organism: uncultured Actinomycetota bacterium (assembly GCA_963842355.1). Classification (GTDB taxonomy): domain Bacteria; phylum Actinomycetota; class Actinomycetes; order Streptosporangiales; family Streptosporangiaceae; genus JASHPR01. The sequence continues at coordinate 1,627,609 of CAWJGC010000004.1, forward strand.
CTGGAGCTGAACGGCTTCGGGCCCGACCCCTTCGGCGGCACCCGGGCCGGATTCACCGCCACCGGCGAGATCAACCGGCGCGAGTTCAACGTCAACTTCAGCGCTCCGATGCAGAACGGCGGGGTAGTCGTGGCCGACAAGATCGCCCTGCACCTGGAGATCGAGGCCGTCCTGGCCTCCTGACCCGGCCGCTCGCCGGCTGACGGCGGGCACGGCCACATCAACGGGCCTTTGCCGCGGTTCCGGCCGCGGCAAAGGCCCGATGGTCCAATGCGGAGACCGTTGGTGTCGCGCCCGGAGCTGATGCGACCATGGGAACGGGCGCGGTCTGAGCAGGGCCGCGAACGGAGCGCCACGCGGAGGTTCGTCATGGCGGTTGACGGGCGAGGCCTGGAGATGACGGGCTCGGCGGAGGCCGTGGCCGCCTATGACCGGGCCATCGACCATCTGATCCGGTTCCAGCCCGAGGTGGTGGATGCGGTCGGGGCGGCCGGGGCGGCCGATCCCGGTTGCCCCATGGCCCGGGTCTTCCGCGCTTACCTGGAGCTGATGTCCACCGAAGAAAGCGCGGTGGCCGACGCGCGGGAGGCGATCGGCCCGGCGGGTTCGGGGGATGCCTCGCTGCTGCCGCGCGAGCGCGCCCACCTGGCCGCCGCGCGGCGCTGGGCGGCGGGGGATATGGCCGGCGCCGGGGCGCTCCTCGGCGAGATCTCGGTGCACCATCCCCGCGACCTGCTGGCGCTGGCGGTCGGCCATCAGGTGGACTTCTTCACCGGCGACGCCGTGAACCTCGCCGGCCGGATCGGCCGCGCACTCGGCGCCTGGCACGGCGACGACCCGCAGCTCGGTTTCCTCCACGGCATGCACGCCTTCGGGCTGGAGGAATGCAACCTCTACGGGCTGTCCGCCGACGCGGGCCAGCGCGCGGTGGAGATGAACCCCGATGACGTCTGGGGGATCCACGCGGTCGTGCACACCCACGAGATGCAGGGACAGATTCCCGAGGGGATCCGCTTCCTGCGCACCCGCGAGCCGCAGTGGCAGACGGGCAACTTCCTGAACGTGCACAACTCCTGGCATTACGCGGTGTACCTGCTGCAGGGCAACGACGTGGCGGGAGCGCTCGCCGTCTACGACCGCGTCCTGCACCACGCCGGATCGCAGGACGTCGCGCTCGAACTGCTCGACGCGACCGCGCTGTTGTGGCGGCTGCAGCTCGAGGGGATATCGGCCGGGGGCCGCTGGCCGTCACTGGCCGAGGCGTGGGGTCGGCTGCTCACGCCGGGCTTCTACCCGTTCAACGACATGCACGCGATCATGGCGTTCGTGGGCGTCGGCGATCTCGCCCGGGCCAAGGAGGTCGTCACCGCGCTGGAACGGGTCGTGGCGGAAGGCGACCGGGCCACGACGGGCTGGCAGATGACCAGCGGCGTGGGCCTGCCGGTGTGCCGCAGCCTGCTGCACTTCGGCCAGGGTCGCTACCTGGAGGTCCTGGACGAGCTGCTGCCGATCCGGACTCGGGTACACGAGTTCGGCGGCAGCCACGCCCAGCGCGATGCGGTCGAGCGCACGCTGCTCGAGTCCGCGATCCGCGCCTCGCGGACGGATCTCGCGCTGGCCCTGGTCAGCGAGCGGCTTTCGGTCCGGGAATGCAACACCTACGCGTGGTCCAAGCGTGCCTCGCTGCTGACCGGCACGGCCGACGGGTCCGGGGCCGCGGCCGCGGCCGCCCGCGCCCGCGATCTCGCCGGAGAGATCCGCGCCGCGGCGGTCTGAGCCACGCGTGAACGAGATAGGGAGACCGGCACATGGCGACAGCCAGCATCTCGGCGGAGATCGAGCGGTTCTGGGACGAGGACGCGGCGGTCTATGACAACTCGCCGTCGCACAACCCGCGGCGCCCCCAGGAGCAGGCGGCCTGGAGCGGCGCCCTGCGGTCCCTGCTGCCCGATCCCCCCGCGCGCGTACTCGACGTCGGGGCCGGAACGGGCTTTCTCGCGTTGCTGCTGGCCGGACAGGGCTATCAGGTCACCGCGATGGACCTGTCGGCCGGGATGCTGGAGGTCTTGCGGACCAAGGCCCAGCGGCTCGGCTTCGACGTGCAGGCCGTGCAGGCCGAGGCGACCCGCCCGCCCGGCGGCCCCTTCGACGCGGTGGTCGAGCGTCACCTGCTCTGGACCTTGCCCGACCCCGGTGCCGCCCTGGCCGCCTGGCGCGGGGCGGCTCCGGCGGGGCGCCTGGTACTCGTCGAGGGAAGCTGGGGTGAGACCGGCGGGATCACTGGTCTGCGGGCCGGCGCTCGGGCGCTGGCCAGGCGGGTCCGCGGCGCCCAACCGGACCATCACGGCCACTACCCCGACCGCGTGATCAGCGCGCTGCCGCACAGCAACGGCATCAGCCCGGCCGATGTGGTCGCCCTGGTCCAGGGCAGCGGCTGGGGCCCGGCCCGGCTGGTGCGATTGCGCGACGTCGAGTGGGCCCTGCTCGACGGGCAGAGCCTGCTCGACCAGTTGCTCGGAACCCACCCGCGGTGGGCGGTAACCGCCGGATCCTGACCCCCCCGGGCCGTCACAGCATCGTGATCAGCATGTAGCCCATCGTGACACCCATCGCGATCTCGCAGCAGGCGGCCAGGCGCGCCGACATCGGGGGCGCGGCCGCCACCGCGGCAGGCGCCGGGCTCCCGGCCGCCCCCGCGGAGGCGGCCTGAACCGCCGCCGGGCCCAGGGAGGTGAGCCGGTCCGTGGTCCAGATCACGTACCCCAGCAGGGCCGTCGCGAGAACGAGAGCCAGCGTGGGCACCCTGGCCGGGCCTGCCGAGGTCCCGGCCATGGACAATCCGGGCGCGGGCCCGCCGGTCCTGGCGGGGGAGACCGCGAGGGCCATGTACAGCATCGCGGCGCTCGCGAGCAGGTGCTGGACGTGATGAGCGGCGCGCTGCCGCCCGTACCTGCGGCTCAGGCCGCGGATCGCCTGGCCGCCGAACCAGGCCGCCGCACCGCCGAACGCCAGTGCCCACCCCCGGCCGGGGAACGGGTCCAGCCGTGGCACCAGCATCCCGCTCATGGCCACGCCCATGAGCATGTGCACGCCGTCGACGTCGTACTCGGTCGGCCGCCGCCACCGCCACGCGGCCACCATGCGGCTGGCGCAGTAGACGGCGGTGGCCAGCATGACGACCGCGAGCGTCTCCGCGAGCCAGGAGGGTCCGGTCACGTCACCGGTCCCCGGCGGGCACCGGCGCGGCGGGCGCCGCGGCGGGGGCGGGCGGGGCGGGGCTATCGGTCACCGGCGCGGGCCAGTACGCCACCGCCAGCAGGGCGAGCAGCGGACCCGAGTTGGGGTCGGTGCCGGAACCGCTGAGGGCACCGCCGAGTCCTTCGGCGATCCAGATCGCCGCGGCCGCGGCCACCGCCGTCGCGAGCGCGACCCGGGCCGCGGGCGGCGGCAGGTAGACGCCGAGCGCGACCGCGACCAGGACCGCGGCGAGGACCGCCGAGGCGGCCAGGCTGTGGTGGCTCAGCAGCCCGCCGAGGTGCCGGTCGACGGCCGCGAGCCAGCCGGGCCCGCCCGCCGCCATCCCGGATACCGCGCTGCTCAGGGCCTGCGGTGTCCGGACCGCGGGCTGCAGGGCCAGGTAGCCGAGGCTGCCCCACAGCACCAGCCAGGCCAGGCGCGCCGCCCGGGCGCCCACCGCCCGGCCCGCCACGAACGGCGACGGCCGGTCCCGTACGGCCGGCCACAGCAGGACCGCCAGCAGCGCGTAGAGCACGGCCGCGCCGGGGGCCCCGCTGACCGGGCTCGCGTTCCCGGTAAGCACCAGCCCAAAGCCCTCCCCGAGCCACCACACCGCCAGCGCCCAGATGACCGAGGCGCCGAGCGCGATCCTGACCGTGGGCCGCCACGCGATCCCGAGGGCCAGCAGCAGCTGGATGGCGGCGAACATCGCGTTCATGGTCGCGACGTGATGGTCGACCAGGCGCGCTGACCAGGTGATCGGCGCGGCGACCAGCGCCGGGTTGCCGTGCGCCGCGCCGCCGAGCATGCGCGCGAACGCCCTGGTGAACATCAGCGACTGGTACTGCAGCACGGCGTCGAGCAGCCAGAAGCCGGCCAGCACCAGTTGCAGCCGCAGGCGCGCGTCCGGGGCCGTCCAGGTCCCCGGCAGGCCGAGGTGCCCCGGGTGAGATCCGGGGCCGGGCCCGGGCGGCCCCGTATCGGGCTCCCGCCAGGCGACATGCGCCCCGCTGAGACCCGCGGCGCCGCCGCGGGTCGCGATGCCATCGCCCATCGTGGATAATCCCCTCCGGTTAATAGCCTGAGAGTAAGTGGCGTAAGCATTCACCTCCGTGGGTTGGCCCGGCGGGTGGGCTGTGCTTCCCGGGGGTAGGCCGACGGGCATTATGGTTGTGTGCCCGTGCCTTCAGAGCCTGTGGTGCTGCCCGATGACGTGATGCGCGTGCTTGGCGAGGCTGCGGTCATTGAGCGCGTTGAGCTGACCGGGTCTCGTGCCAGCGGCCGGGCTACGCCGCTTTCGGACTGGGATTTCAGGGTCGTGGCGGCCGGCTTTGACGAGGTCCGGGGTGTCCTGCCTGAGCTCGTGGCTCCGCTGCGGCCGGTCGTCGCCCAGTGGGACCGGCTCAGCCGCACGTGGTGCTACATGCTCATCTTGAGCGGCCCGGCGAAGGTGGACCTGATCTTCGGTCAGCCGCACGCGGCGCTGCCGCCGTGGCGGGCAGGCGCGTCGACTCTGCGCGGGATCGACGATCATTTCTGGGACTGGGCGTTGTGGCTGCGGTCCAAGCAGGCGGCTGGCAGGCGGGGCCTGGTCGCGGCTGAGCTTGGCAGGCTGCACGAGTATCTGCTTGGCCCGCTGGGGGTCATGCCCGCCCCCCGCACTCTCGAGCTGGCCGTTACCGGCTACCGGGCAGCGCGCGATGAGTGGGAAAGACGGCTGGGGATGCGGATACCGCGGGCGGCCGAAGAGGCCGTGATCGGGGCAGTCCTTCGGCAGGTTCCCCCGGCTGCCTGGTGATCTTCCGGGAGCTGGCCAGCGTTCCGGCTTGCTTGCTGCCGGCTCGCGCTGTTCATGGTCATTTGCGAACGGCTGCTGCCGGCCCTGGCCCGCCGGCCGCTCACACGGATTCGCGGTCTGCTGGGAAGCGGAGGCGACGTGGCCGGCGCCCGGCTGGCCGTGAGCCGATTTTCCTGGCGCCGGCCGGGCGTGTCGTGTTGATTACTGAAGACTGGCGATGATGATGGCCGGTTATGGCCGGCCTGCCGCCTCCCGCGCCGGGCTGCGCGTCGTGCGCCGCCCGGGATGCCCTGATCGCAGAGCAGGCCCGGGTGCTGGAAGAGCAGGCCGCGGCGATCGGGGAACTGCGCGCCGACGTGGTGGCGCTCGCCGCGGAGGTCCGGGATCTGCGGCGCCGGCTGGGCCGCAACAGCGGCAATTCCTCGATGGCCCCGTCCGCCGATGACCTGCCCGGCCGCACGCCACCGCCGGCGAAGCCGAAGCGCGGCAGGGGCGGGCGCAAGCCCGGCGGGCAGCCGGGCGCCCCGGGATCGCACCTGGCCTGGCCGGCCAGCCCGGATGACATGGTGCCGCACTTCCCGCAGGGGCCCTGCGCATGCGGCGCGGACCTGGCCGCCGCGGCCGACCTGGGCGTGGCCGCCAGCCACCAGATCATCGACATCCCGCTGGAGACCGCGACGGTGACCCAGCATGACCTGCATGAAGTGGCCTGCCGGTGCGGCCGGGTGCACCGCGCTCCCGCGCCGGCCGGGGCTGGCGTCGCCGGAACGGTCACCTACGGCCTGGCCCTGCAGGCGTGGTGCGTCTACCTGATCGCCGCGCACGCCATCCCGGTGCACCGCTGCGCGGAGCTCATCGAGGCGCTGACGGGCGCGGAGCCTTCTCCCGGGTTCGTGCACTCCGTGATCGCCCGCGCCGCCGCGGCCATGGCCGCGGCGAATACGGCCATCCGCGCTCTGATCATCCTCGCGCACGTGATCAGCGCGGACGAGACCCCCCTCCGGGTAGGCCCGGGCCCGAAGACCCGCAAGAAGTACCTGCTCGTCGCCTGCACGAACCTGCTCACCTATTACTTCCTCGGCGACCGGAGCATGAAGACCTTCGAGGCATTCGTGCTCCCGGACATGGGCGGGACGGTGGTGGTGCACGACCGGTACCAGAACTACGACGCCATCCCCGGCCTGATCCACCAGCTCTGCGCCCAGCACATCCTGCGCGACCTGGCCGGCGCCGCCGAGACCTACCCCGATGCGCACTGGCCCCTCCAGGCCAGCCAGGCCCTGCAAGGCCTCATCCACGCCGCGAATACCGCCCGTGCCCGGAGCCTTCCCGCCATTCCCGGCGACATCGCCGCGCCCTTGATCCACGCGTTCAAGCACGGCGTCCTGGTCGGACTGTCCCAGATTCCCCGCGTCCCTGGCCGCAAACAGGAGCCCTGCCGCGACCTGCTCGAATGCCTGCGCGACCGCCAGGCCGACGTGCTGCGGTTCACCACCGACCTGCGCATCCCGCCGACCTCCAACCAGGCAGAACGCGACCTGCGGCCAGCCAAGACACAGCAGAAGATCTCCGGCCGGCTGCGCTCCGAGCAGGCCACCCGCGACCGGTACGCCATCCGCGGTTACATCTCCACGGTCGCCAAGCACGGCGACCACGTCCTGACCGCCGTCCGCGACGCCCTCGCCGGCCACCCCTGGATGCCGCCCATTCCCGACCCGCCATAAACCCCCGCCGCCCCGCGCCCCGGCATGCGCCACTCAGGCGCACCAGGGACGTGAATGTTTACTAAGTGGCCTTCATAAGGCTGGGCAAGCACTATTGCCGCAGCGTGAATCGCGGCAGCGAGTTTCATTCCCGTCTGGAAACCCCGCCGGGGTATTCAATAAACCCGGCAGGGGTATTCCAGGAACACCGCGCCCGCCGCGGCCGCGGTCCGCGGGCGGTCCCTGGCGGCTGACCGGCGGCCGGGTTGAGCGTCCGGTCCGCATCGTCTCCGTCGACGACCGCTCACCGGCCACTCAGGTCACCCCGGAGCTCAACCAGCCGTGTGTCGCTCTGTCCGGTTCCTGACCAGCACCGTATCGTCGCGGACCACGCGCTGGCCGACCACGACGGGTCGCCCCAGCGCACCGGTCGGGTCTGACCCCGTGCCGTGTGGGCAGGGCACGCCTCTATGCGCTAGCCTTGGGTGTCTGACAAGGCAGCGGGACGTGGCCCAGCTTGGTTAAGGCGCCTGACTGGGGGTCAGGAGAACAGCGGTTCAAATCCGCTCGTCCCGACTTAGTGTGTTTGCTCACGCGACACTTGTTACAGCGTTTTGTCAGACCCTCGCGCTAGCCTCTCAATATGACAGAAAATTCTCTCGGCCAACGCGCTTGGTCTGATGCCCAGTTAGTCGCCGCAGTGGCGGCATCCAGGTCGTGGCGGGGTGTCATGCGCGAACTCGGCCTATGCGCGACCTCTGCGGGGTCCATTCGTATCGTTAAGCGGCACGTCACCCGGCTTGGCCTCGACACCGCCCATTTCCGCGGTCAGCGGCGTTGGTCCGACGCGCAGCTCAGACGGGCAGTCGCCGGTGCCTGCTCGTGGCCCGAGTTGGTGTCGGAGCTAGGGCTTGTCCTTGGCAGCACAGACGATCACACTCGGGTAAAGGCACACGCCGCGCGCCTCGGCCTCGACCTGAGCCGACTCGACGCACCAGGCACTGATAGTGCGGCGCGGCCTGTAGGCAAGCCCGATGTCAAGCACCTGCGCGATGCGGGCACTGCCATGGCGGCGACGTGGTTTCTGCTGTGTGGATGTGACGCGTCCATTCCGATGGAGCCAACAGTCTACGACCTGTTGGTGGCCATGCCGGATGGGATCAAACGAGTTCAGGTCAAGACCACCACGTACAACGACAAGGGCTGGGTGGTGCAGGTGGGACGGCGCCCCTACTCGGTCGGTAACCGGGCGTCGCTGATCCCCTATGATCCCGACCTGGTGGATTATTTCTTCATCCTGGACGGCGATCTGACTATGTACTTGATCCCCAGCCGGGCGATCGCCGGGCGTGTCCACATAGTCTTGAGTAACTACTCCGAGTACGTCGTGGGAAGCGCCGCGTTCCTCATGAACTCGGCTTCAGCGGCCTGAGCAGCGTCGTACCAGAATCGCGTCGAGCTCGATGGAGATGTGGTTGTGCAACAGCCGCAGGCCGGTGCGCTCGGTGATGGCCTGCCCGACGGTCATCTTGCCTACGGCAGGCGGGCCGACAACGAACAGAAGCAGGGGCGGAGCGGCATCGTCCATGGCTGGACAGTAGGCCAGCCAGTCCACGGAGCGTCAGCGCATTTGCTGCCACGATCCCCGGTGCGCTACGTCAGCGACCGGGCGACCGCAGCTTGCTGCGGCAGTGCCGTAGCAGGTGAGGTTCACCGGCAGCGGCCTTTCCCTGCAGGTGCTGATCGCTGAGACTGGGCCAGTGACAGATCGCCTGCGTGTGCGTGAGATCGACGATGATGAAGGACAGCGGCTGGTGCGGATTATCCGCCGGGGCGCCGGGTCGGTGGTGACCTGGCGGCGGGCGCAGATGGTGCTGCTGTCCGCGCAGGGCATGGATGTGGCCGCGATCGCGAAGGTGGCCTTCACCAGCCAGGACCGGGTACGCGATGTGATCCGCAACTTCAACGCCGACGGGTTCGGCTCGCTCTACCCGAGATACAAGGGCGGCCACCCGCCGAAGTTCACCCTGGCGCACCGGCGCGAGATCAAGAAGATCGCCAAGTCCAAGCCGGCCGAGCATGACCTGCCGTTTTCCACCTGGAGCCTGGCCAAGCTGGCCGATTTCCTGGTGGCCGAGGGGGTGGTCGACGACATCAGCCACGAGGGCCTGCGGGTCCTGCTCCGCCAGGAGGGCGTCACCTTTCAGCGGCTGAAGACGTGGAAGGCGTCGAAGGACCCGCGGTATGCGGAGAAGAAGGCGCGGGTCGAGCAGCTGTACGCCATCGCCGACCGGGAAGCGGCCGCGGCAGGCGGCGACCCGGAGGTGATCTTCTGCGTTGATGAGTTCGGGCCGCTCAACCTGCAGCCCCGCCCGGGGCGGCAGTGGGCCGCGATCGGCGGCAAGGGCAAGGAACCCGGCCGGGCGCCGCGTCCGCGGATGCGCGCGACCTACACCCGCACCGCCGGGGTGCGGCACCTGTTCGCCGCCTACGAGCTGGGCGAAGACAAGCTGTACGGGCACATCAAGCCGCGCAAGACCCGGGCCCGGTTCCTGGAGTTCTGCCGCTACCTGCGCTCCCTCTACCCGTCGTCTATCCGGATCGCGATCATCTGCGACAACTTCAGCCCGCACCTGAGCACACGCAAGGACCGCCGAGTCGGCACCTGGGCGAAGGCGAACAACGTCGAGATCGCCTACACGCCGACCAATTCGTCCTGGTTAAACCGCATAGAGGCGCAATTCATGGCGTTGCGGTACTTCACGCTGGACGGCACCGACCATGCCAGCCACAAGGAGCAGGCCAGCATGATCCGCCGGTACATCATCTGGCGCAACAACCACGCCTACGACGAACGGCTCCGCCGCATCGTCGACAAGGCAAACGTAGCTTGATGCGGCACTAGCTGATCGGGCGGGGGATCTGGCGGCCTACGTCGGAGAGTTCGGCGATCCAGGCCTCGCTGACGTCCAGGCCGGATTCGGAGGGCCTGCTGGCGATCAGCTTCAGGTTGCTGCTCCGCTTGGCGACGGCAGGTTTCGCGGCCTCCCTGGGGGCCGGGCTGGTCAGCCTGAGCGCCAGGGAGGGGCACATCTGCACCGCCTGCTGCGCCTGGGTCCGCAGCCAGTGCGGCACCGGCATGTCGAGGAAGACGGGGTAGCCCTGACCGTCGAGCTGCACGAGTTCGGGGACCAGGTGAGTGCACAGCCCGTGGCCGCGGCACCGGGTCCAGTCCACCGACAGGCGGGTCTCGCCCTCTTCGGGCGGCAGCGGCAGGACCCCCTGGACCGGGCGCCCGCAGGTTCCGCGGAACAGATGCGCGGTCAGGTCGTCGGTGAACACGTCCAGCGCGGAGAGGACGAACCGGAATACGCCGTCGGGGTGGGCGCACGCGCCGCGACCGCGCACGGCGGCCGCCCCGCGGCGCGCGGTGTCCAGGGCGTCGACCCCGCCCGAGCCGTCGGCGAGCGCGGTCAGCGAGCGCGCGATGCCCGGCAGGCCGAGCTTGCACGGCCCGCACTGGCCGGACGACTCCTGGGCGAGATAGCCCGCGACTCTGGCCACCTCGCCCAGGGGACAGGTGCCCTCGCCGAGCGGCAGCACGACGCCGGCGCCGAGCGTGCCGTCGGCCGCGGCCAGGCCGGCCCGGCTGACCGGCACGCGGTACGCGGCCTCGGTCGGCAGCCACATTCCGTGGAATCCGCCCACCAGGACGCCGTCCGCGGGTGACGCCGAGCACAGGTCGAGCACGTATCCGAGCGGCAGGCCGGCCGGAACCTCCACGACCGCAGGACGCTCCGCCGAACCACCGACCGTGAGCAGGACCGTTCCCGGCTGGTCCGGCGTCCCGGCCGAGGCGTAGCCGTCCGGGCCGAGCATGGCGAGCACGGCGATCTGCGCGAACGTCTCGGCGTTGGAGAGCAGGGTCGGGAGGTCATCGACCCCGCTGTCGCTGGGCAGGGTCTTGCGGCCGGGAGGCAGCGCGGCCTTCCCGTTCACGGCATTCACCAGCGCGCCGCCCTCACCGGAGACGAACCGGTCCGGGACCCGGACCACGCGGACCAGGCGGTTCAGATCCGGCTCGGCCGCGGCCGCAGCGCTGACCGAATCGGCCACGTCGCGCCGGGTCACGCCGACGACGATCTGCTTCGCGCGCAGCGCCCGGGCGGCGACCAGGGCACCGCCGAGGACCAGGTAAGGCGACCGCAGCAGGAGCGTCGTGTCCTTGGCGCTGCCCGGCTCGCCCTCGGTCGCGTTCACCAGGACAACGGTCCTCTTCCGTCGCTGACGAGCCGACTGAAGCACGCCACGCAACTTGCGGCCGACGGGGAAGGCCGCGCCGCCGCGGCCGCGCAGGCCGACCTGCTCGGCCATCTCGATGAGCTGGTCGATGGTCAGGCGCGGCAGCGGGCCGAACACCGCCTGGTGCGCGGTCAGGTCGATCCGCTGGATCCGGTCGAGACCGGCGGTCAGGCGGGCCTGGCCGATGCACAGGACCTCGGGCCCGGCCGGCGGCGTCATGATCCCTCTCCGCCTGGATACGACGGGTAGGGCGCCCGCGCCGGCCCGGGAGGCCGGTACCGCCACGGTCCCGACGGGTGGCCCGGCTGATCCGGGTGCGGCGCCGAAGGACGACGCGCCGCGAGCTGCGGGGGTGCCTGGGGATGCGGCGGCTGACTGCCCGGCGCGGACGGCAGCGCGCGGGGCGCCTGGCCTCGCGGCGGGCCGGCCCCCAGGCCGTGGAGCCGTTCGGGCATGGCGGGCATGGCGGGCATGGCGACGGGCGGTGACGCCGGGCGCGGCAGGGGATGCGCCGCGGTCTGCTTCCCGCCGCGCACCGCGGCCACGAGCCTGATCACCAGGGCGAGCCCGACCGCAGCCAGGCATGCCCCGTAGCTCCAGTCCACGTAGGGTTTCGCCGTCCGGCCCGCGAGCAGGCCGTGCCCGATCGACATCGGCCAGGCCAGGTACGCGGCGGCGTGGATCGCGCGCCATGCCCACGGCCGCCTCCCGGCGAAGCGGCCGCGGGCAATCCCGGTCACCACTATGAGCACGACCAGGTCCGACGCGAGCGTGCCCAGGCCCAGGTAGAACGTGCGCCCGCGGGCCAGGAACGGTACGAGCGCGTCGGAGACACGGGATCTGTGCGCGAGTATCTCGAGGGCCACATGAGTTGCGATGAAGGCGAGAGCGGCGAAGGACACGGCCCGGTGCACCGCCTGCGCCACGACCCGGCCGCGGGAAACCATGATGATGCGATCCGCGGCCAGCACGCCGACGCCGACCGCCGCCGTCAGCGCGATCAGCGCGAACACTCCCGAGTAGAACAGGAAGAAGCGCTGGACCGCGAGGAGGGCGTGTTTCCCCGGCCGGGTGCTTCCCGCGGCCAGCGCCACGCCAAGCAGAAGAAGCAGAGAAGAGATCCAGATAACGCCTCTGTGCGATGGAGCCTTGACCTCACCCACCGAGGTGATGCGGCCGCGACGGCGCGTGCGGCCACGCCTGGCTGACACTATTGTCCTCCTGGGGGACGGCCGAAGCCGACCATGACCTGGAAGTTGCCCGTGAAACCCCAGCCGTCAGCGCCTGGAGATCCTGCCAGTCCCCCTCAATGCGGATATCGATGACGCTACCGCCCTGATCACGGATGCGCAGCGAAACCGCCTATAAGGTATTACGGGCCCGAGTTTCTCCATGCCGGCTGAGGGGAGGACGGTGAACGATCGCCTCGCGTCTTTGCTGCCCCAGCCCACCTCGGTTCGACCCCGGCCCGGATCGCTCGCTCTCGGCGGGCGAGCCTCGGTCGCCGCCGGTCCCGGTGCCGCCTCGGCAGCGGCCGCCGTGCGCCGGGCGCTCGCGTCCTGGCCATGGCCGGACGACCCCGGGCAGGCCCGCCCGGATGGTCCCCCGGATGGTCCCCCGGGTGGTCCCCCAGGCCCGGAGATCACGGTGGAGACCGATCCGGCCCGGCCGGCCGAGGGCTACCGGCTGGACATCGGCCCGGGGCGGATCCGGATCGCGGCCGGGGGAGCGGCGGGCGCCTTCTACGCGGCGCAGACCCTGCGCCAGTTGCTGCCCGACGACGCCTGGCGCGCCGCGCCGGTGCCGGGCCCGGCCTGGTCGGTTCCGCAGGGCGAGATCGAGGACGCCCCGGCACTGAGCTGGCGTGGCGCGCACCTGGACGTGGCCAGGCACTTCTTCCCCAAGCGTGAGGTACTGACGATCATCGACACCCTCGCGGCCCTCAAGCTGAACCGGTTCCACCTGCATCTCACCGACGACCAGGGCTGGCGGATCGAGAGCCGCAGCTACCCCGCGCTGCACGAGATCGGCGCGCACCGGACCCGGTCGCGGATCAGCCTCGGCGGAGAACGGCCCGCCGTCTACGACGAGACGCCGCACGGCGGTTACTACACCCTTGCCGACCTGGCCGAGATCGCTGCCTACGCGGCCCAGCGGATGGTGACCGTCGTGCCCGAGATCGAGGTCCCCGGTCACGCCACGGCCCTGCTCGCGGCGGTCCCGGAACTCGGTGCCGCCGCCGCCGGGGCGCGTGAGGTGGCGGCCGACTGGGGGGTACTCCCGCAGCTGATGTCCCCGCTCCCGGAGACCACGAGGTTCCTCGAGGCGGTGTTCGGCGAACTGCTCGACGCGATCCCGACCGGATTCGTGCACATCGGCGGGGACGAGTGCGTGCTCGACGCCTGGCGCGCCGACCCGCGGATCGATGCCTACCGCAGGGAACTCGGCCTGGCCAGCGCCGAGCAACTGCACGCGCACTTCCTGGGCCAGACAGCTGCCCTGCTGGCCGACCGGTTCGGCGTGCGCGCCGTGGTCTGGGACGAGGGCTTCGCCAGCGGCTCGGGTGCGCCAGGCGGCGGGCTGCGGCCCGACACCGTGGTGATGGCCTGGCGCGGCATGAACATCGCCCGGCGCGCCGCCGAAGCGGGTCACGACGTGATCGCGGCCCCGGTGTTCCCCACGTACTTCGACTACTGCCAGGCCGATGACCACCGCGAGCCGGTCGCGATCGGAGGGCCGGTCCGGGTGCAGGACGTGGCCGCGTTCCGCCCGTCTCCTCCGGACTGGCCCGCCGCGGCGGCGGAGCGGCTGATCGGCACCCAGTTCCAGGTCTGGACGGAGTACATCCCCGATAGCCGGGCGCTCGAATACATGATGTTCCCGCGCGCCTGCGCGTTCGCCGAGGTGGCCTGGGCCGGCGGGCCGGCCTGGTGGTCCGCCGGCGCCGGATCGCCGCAGACCCCGGGCCCGCCGGCCACCGGCGCGCCGCTGCGCGGCCGGCTGGCCGCGCACGCGCGCCGGCTGGATGCCGCGGGCGTCGAGTACCGGCCGCTCGACGGTCCCCGCCCGTGGCAGGAGGGGGGGCCGGACCGCGCCGTCACCGGGTCGGCTACCGGATCGCCGAGGTGACGGCCCACCTCGACGGCATCGCCGCGACGCAAAATCCCTGATCCGCGCCGGGCCCGGGCTGGCGTCCCCGGGGCGGGCACCGCGCGGAGGGCCGGCTCGTTTGCGTTACGGAATGGTGCGGAAGAATCGTCTTGTCCCTGGCCAGAGCCGACCGGGGCCAGACTCGGGGCGGGCGCTATGACGGTGTGGAGGCCAGCGGGCGACGGCGGCCGCGGGAATGACGCGACCATTCCGCTGCCCGCTGGCGACCTGCCCGGGGCCAGCGCCGCCCCCGTGACGAGCGCCGGCCCGGTCACGAGCGGCCGTCCCGGCCTGGGCACGGTCGGCCCGGCCGCCCCCCGGCGGCACCGGATCCGGAGGGTGCTGCTGCGGGCGGCCGGAGCGGTCGCGGCGCTGAGCCTGCTGGCGATCATGGCCTTCGGCGGCCTGCTGCTGGTCACCCCGTCCGTCGCCAACGCCCCCGCGCTGGCCCGGGCTCAGGACCTGGCCCGCCACGTGGCCTACCCGGGGCCCCCGGTGCCGGATCGCTTTGCCGCGGCGCTGGTCGCGACCGAGGACAAGCGCTTCTACTCCGAGCCGGGCATCGACCTGTTCGCGGTCGGGCGGGTGGCGATCTCCTACGTGACGGGCCACGGTATCCAGGGCGGCGCCACGCTGTACCAGCAGCTGGCCAAGCTGCTCTACACCCACGGGAGCTCCGCCAGCGCGGCGGACGAGGCGGAGCAGGTGGCCCTGGCCGTCAAGCTCTACCTGACCTTCACGAAACGGCAGATCCTGCAGATGTACGCCGACGTCGCCTACTTCGGCAATGGGTCCTACGGCCTGGCCGCCGCGAGCTGCGGGTACTTCGGGGTCCGGCCGGCCGGGATGTCCTGGCCCCAGGCGGCGCTGCTGGCGGGGATGGTGCAGGGCCCGTCCGTGGACGACCCGCTGACCAACCCGGCGAACGCGCGGGCCCGCGAGGTGCACGTCGTGGGCCGTCTGGTCGCGACGGGGAAGCTGACTCCGGCGCAGGGCCGCGCCGCCCTCGCAGTGCCGTTGCCGAGCCTGGTCGCCCACGCGGGCCAGGGCGGCCCGGGCTGCCCGGGCCCGTAAGGAAGCTATCTCGGACGGGCGTGCCGAGGCCCGCTCGCCCGCTCCTGACCAGCCTGGCCCTGGCCATTGTGCCCCGGCCCGCCCCGGCCATTGGCAGGCGGCGGCATCGGCTCGGACGGCACCAGAGCAGGCTGCCGGGCCTCGTACCGGCCCGGTACCGCGCCGGACGGCGGGACCAGGGCCACGTCCGAAGGCCCGTCGGGGCCCTGGTCCGAATGCGCGAGCCACACGAACTTGCGGTAGGACCAGAACCGGAACAGCGTGGCGAGCCCGACGCCGACCAGGAACGCGGCGTTCAGCGTGAGCTTGTCGTGGCGGCCGAGTTCATGCTTGGCCAGTTCCAGGCAGGCCTGCTGGATCAGCACCCCGACACCGTTCAGGGCAAAAAATATGATGGTCTCGCGGCCCATGCCGGTGCGCTCGCGGTGCCGGAACGTCCAGTACCGGTTGCCCGCGAACGTCACGGCCGCCGCGACCAGCGTGGCGACCGCGTTCGCGGTGAATGTGGCCTGGTGGTCGGAGATCATCAGGTTGAAGACCAGCTCGGTGACCAGGAACCCGATCCCGCCGACGACGCCGAACTTGGCGAACTCGTGGATCAGGTGCCTGAACCGCTGGTACAACCCGCTGACGAGACTCACCTGGCCGCCTTCCTTCCCCGTATCCCCTCAGGCCCGCCGAGGTGACTGAAGTGAGGGTACCTTGAACGCGCCACGGGTTGGCGAAACCCGCCGAAAACGAGACGACGCGTATACCTGCTCTTGCCCTGCCGCAGGCCGGATATCCGTTCGGAATTGCCGGGCCTGCCGGGTAGTGTCTCAAGGATGCCCGCTCCGGACGTGCTCATACATGCCCGCGGCCTGGCGAAAAAATTCGCAGACGCCGTGGCGGTGGCGGGCATCGACTTCGACCTGCGCCGCGGCGAGGCATTCGGCTTCCTCGGGCCGAACGGGGCGGGCAAGTCGTCGACCATGCGCATGATCGGCTGCGTCTCGCCGCCCAGCGGCGGCGAGCTGTCGATCCTCGGCCTGGACCCGGTGGCCGACGGGCCCGCGATCCGGGCCCGGCTGGGCGTGGTCCCGCAGGAGGACACGCTGGACGTGGAGCTGACCGTCCGGGAGAACCTGCTCATCTACGGGCGCTACTTCGGCCTGTCCCGGGACGTCATCGCCGAGCGCACCGCCAGGCTGCTGGAGTTCGTGCAGCTCACCGACCGGGCCGGCGATCAGGTCGAGCCGCTGTCGGGCGGGATGAAGCGGCGCCTCACGATCGCCCGCTCGCTGATCAACGAGCCGGAGATCCTGCTGCTCGACGAGCCGACCACGGGGCTGGACCCGCAGGCCCGGCACGCGGTCTGGGACCGGCTGTACCGGCTCAAGCAGCAGGGCGTGACGCTGGTGCTGACCACCCACTACATGGACGAGGCCGAGCAGCTGTGCGACCGGCTGGTGGTGATGGACCGGGGCCTGATCGCCGCCGAGGGCTCCCCCCGCGAGCTGATCAAGCGGTACTCCACGCCCGAGGTGCTCGAGCTCAGGTTCGACCCGGCCGAGCATCAGCAGGCGGCGGACAAACTCGCGGATGGTCCCGCGGAACGGCTGGAGGTGCTGGCCGACAGGATCCTGCTCTATACCCAGAACGGCGATGCCGCACTGGCTGCCGTCCGGATCCTCGGCCTGGAGCCGCTGACCTCCCTGGTGCGGCGCAGCACGCTGGAGGACGTGTTCCTCCGGCTGACGGGCAGGCGGCTGGAGGACTGAATGACCTGGTCCTTTGCCGTGCGTGAGTTCCGGTACTGGCTGACCAACTACCGGCGCACCTGGCGCGGGTCGGTATACACCAGCGTGCTCTCCCCGGTGCTGTACCTGGGCGCCATGGGCCTCGGCCTGGGCACGCTGGTCGACGCCCACGGCACCACGCGCCTGGGCGGCGTCAGCTACCTGGCCTTCCTCGCGCCCGGCCTGCTGGCCGCCGCCGCCATGCAGGCCGGGATCGAGGAGTCCACCTACCCGGTGCTCGGCTCGGTGAAGTGGCGCCGCACCTACTATGCGGCCGCTGCCTCGCCGCTGCGCCCGGCGGACATCTTCCACGGGCACCTGCTGTTCACGACCATGCGGCTGGCCATGAACGCGGCCATGTTCCTGGCGGTGATGGCCGCCTTCGGGGCCATCGCCTCGCCCTGGGCGCTGGCCGCGCTGCCGGTCGCGGTGCTGACCGGGCTGGCCTTCGCCGCGCCCGTCGAGGCGTGGGCGATCACGGTGGTCAAGGACACGTCGTTCGCCTTGGTGTTCCGGTTCGGGATGATCCCGCTGTTCCTGTTCTCCGGGACGTTCTTCCCGGTGACCCAGCTGCCGGCCTGGATCAGGCCGGTCGCGTACGTCACGCCGCTGTGGCATGGCGTGGCGCTGTGCCGGTCGCTCAGCCTGGGCCACCCCAGCCTGGGCGGCGCGCTGGCGCATGTGGGGTACCTGGCGGCGCTGGCCGCCGTGAGCGTCGCGGTCGGGGACCGGACCTACCGGCGGCGGCTGTGCGTCTAGAAGGCCGCGTCCGTTGACCGCGCCGTCGCTGCGCGAGCTTCCGCTGCGGGTGCTGCCGCTGCCGCTGCTGCGCACCCGCCGGTCCGCCCTGGGCGGCCGCGGCAGCGTGCACCTGATCGAGCGGCACGCCCGGGTCTACCGGCATACGTGGCTGGTCCTGGTGTCCGGGATCTTCGAGCCGCTGTTCTACCTGCTGTCCATCGGGATCGGCCTGGGCAAGCTGGTCGGAACCGTGGCCGGTCCCGGTGGTCACCCGGTGGGGTTCACCAGCTTCGTGGCCCCGGCCCTGCTGGCCACGTCCGCGATGAACGGCGCCGTGCTCGACTCCACCTTCAACGTGTTCTTCCGGCTGAAGTACGCGAAGTTCTATGACGCCGCGCTGGCCACGCCGATGCGCCCAGGCGACCTGGCGCTGGGTGAGATCGGCTGGGCCCTGATTCGCGGCGGCCTCTACGGGATCGCGTTCATGGTGGTCATGCTCGCGCTGGGCCTGGTGCACTCGGTCTGGGCCGTGGCCGACCTGCCGGTCACGCTGCTCATCGGCTTCGGCTCGGCCGCGGCCGGGATGACCGCTACCACGTTCATGCGCAGCTGGCAGCACTTCGAGTTCATCATGCTGGCCACGCTGCCGATGTTCCTGTTCTCGGCCACGTTCTACCCGCTGAGCGTGTACCCGAGGCCGATCCAGATCGTGGTGGAGTGCACGCCGCTGTACCAGGGCGTCGCCCTGATGCGCGGGCTGACCCTCGGCGTGGTCGGCCCCGGCCTGCTCTGGCATGCGGCCTACCTGGCGCTGATGGGCCTGGCCGGCCTGTATGTCGCAGGCCGGCGGATCAGCGGGCTGCTGCTCAGGTAGGGGGTGCTTGCCACCTTTCGTGCCTTAGTGATTACACTGAGTAAGTTAGGTGGCAGGCGACTCGGGGGGAGAGTTCACCATGACCATGCAGACGGAGCAACTCATCGGCACCCAGGTAACCGGTGGCGATGGGCAGGTAGTGGGCACGGTTCGGCAGATCTTCAACGACGACAGCGACGGCAGGCCGGTCTGGGCCCGG
The DNA here is from genome assembly GCA_963842355.1 of uncultured Actinomycetota bacterium. GTDB lineage: Bacteria > Actinomycetota > Actinomycetes > Streptosporangiales > Streptosporangiaceae > JASHPR01. The sequence goes on from CAWJGC010000004.1 coordinate 1,646,465, forward strand.
GTCCGGGCCGGGACGCAGGAGCGGTTCGTGCCGCTCGGCGGAAGCCGGGTCACCAAAGACGGCCTCAGCGTCCCGTTCGACGCCAAGCGGATCATGGGCGGTCCCGACGTCGGCGCGGAGCGGCACCTGACGGAAGCCGAGACGGCCCAGCTGAACCGCTATTTCGACCTCACCGTGCCGGCCCAGGCCGGGCCGCCGGACGTCAGCGCCCGGGACGGCGAGGCCTGGCTCATCTGCGCCGAGGAGCGGGCCGACGTCGGTACCGAGCTGCGGGAGTCGGGACGGGTGCGGCTGCGCAAGTACGTCGACGTCGAGCCGGTCGAGCAGACGGTCCGCGTGTTCCACGAGGAGTACGAGGTCGAGCGGGTGCCCCTTACTCCGGAGGAGCAGGCCCGTGGCGTGATCGCCGACGGCGAGCAGGGGGAGCGGGAGGTCATCCTGCACGAGGAGCGGCCTGTCGTCCGGAAGGAAGCAGTGCCGGTGGAGCGGGTCCGCCTGGTGGTGAAGAAGGTGGGAGAGGACCGGATACTGCGCGACGAGATCCGCCGGGAGCGGGTCGAGATCGAGACGGACGACGGCCGGCGGGGCCCGGCGGCTCAGGCCGAGAAGTAGCGGCGCGGGTTGGTCACCAGCATCGCCTCGATCTGAGCCTCGGTCACGCCGCGCTCCCGCAGCGCGGGCAGCACCTCGTCGAACAGGTGGCCAAAGTGCCAGGCGGGCGCGAAGGCCGGGATGAGGTCCTGCCGGAACCAGTCGATAAAGCACGCGGCGTCGTGCGAGAGCACCATCCGGTCGGAGTAGCCGCGCCGGGCCAGCTCGGCCACGGTGTCCACCCGCTGCTCGAAGGGCAGGATGATGTCCAGGCCGAACCGGTCCATGCCCAGCAGGCAGCCCGCGTCGGCCAGCGTGGCCAGGTAGCCCAGGTCGGTGGTGTCGCCGCTGTGGCCCATCACCACCTTGGTCAGGTCGGCTCCTTCGGCGGTCAGGATCCGCAGGACCTCAAGCCCGGAACCGGACCCGGGATGGGTGTGCACGGTCACCGGCGCGCCGGTCGCCGCGTGCGCGGCGCCGACCGCGCGCAGCACGCGCTCCACCCCGGGGGTGAGGCCTGGATCGTCGATCGCGCACTTCAGGAACGCGGCCTTCACCCCGGTGCCCGCGATGCCCTCGGTGAGGTCGGAGACGAACATGGCCGTCATCGGGTCAGAGCTGGCTGACTCGCGTTCCGAGCCCCGGTAGCGGAAGTAGAACGGCAGGTCGCCGTAGGTGTACAGGCCGGTCGCCACGATGATGTTGATGTCGGTCCGGGCCGCGACCCGCTGGATGCGGCGGATGTCGCGGCCCAGGCCGATCACGGTCGGGTCGACGATCGTGTCGCACCCGCGCTGCCGGAGCGCGTTCAGCTTGGCCGCCGCGTCGGTGACCCGCTCCTGCTCGTCCCAGTCGGCCGGGTAGTTCTGCCGGATCTCCTCGTTGAGCACGAAGACGTGCTCGTGCATGAGCGTCGTCCCGAGGCGGGCCACGTCAATCGGCCCCCGGGCGGTCTCGACCTGCGTCATGCCAAGACCGTAGCGTTACGTCATACCAGAGGGTAGGTACCCTTGGGCGGACTCCTGGAGGCGGCAGATGGATTTCGAGTACGACGCGCGTACCGAAGAACTCCGTGAGCAGCTGCTGTCGTTCATGGACTCCCACATCTACCCGGCCGAGAAGGTCTTCTCCGACCAGGTGGCCGAGGCCACGGAGGCCGGCCGGGCCTGGGAGCGTCCGCCGGTCATCGACGAGCTGAAGGCCGAGGCCAGGAAGCGAGGGCTGTGGAACCTGTTCCTGGCTCACCACCCCCAGGGCGCCGGGCTGACGAACCTGCAGTACGCCCCGCTGGCCGAGATCACCGGGCACAGCCCGCACATCGCGCCGGAGGCCCTCAACTGCGCCGCGCCGGACACCGGCAACATGGAAGTGCTCACCGAGTTCGGCTCCGCCGAGCAGCAGCAGCGCTGGCTGCGGCCGCTGCTGGACGGGGAGATCAGGTCGGCGTTCTGCATGACCGAGCCCGATGTCGCCTCCTCGGACGCCACCAACATCGCGACCCGGATCGAGCGCGACGGCGGCGAGTACGTGATCAACGGCCGCAAGTGGTGGTCGTCGGGGGCGATGGACCCCCGCTGCCAGATCCTCATCGTCATGGGCAAGACCGATCCGGGCGCCGAGCGGCACCGTCAGCAGTCGATGATCCTGGTGCCGCGGGATACCCCCGGGGTCACGGTCGAGCGCGGGATTCGCCTGTTCGGCTTCACCGACGGGCCGCACGGCGGGCACGCGGAAGTGGCGTTCCGCGACGCCCGCGTGCCCGCCGACCACCTGATCAGCGGCGAGGGCGACGGCTTCGCGATCGCCCAGGCCCGGCTCGGCCCGGGCCGTATCCACCACTGCATGCGCCAGATCGGCGCGGCGGAGCGGGCGCTGGAGCTGATGTGCCGCCGGGCCACCCAGCGCTCCGCCTTCGGCGGCCCCCTGGCCAGCCAGGGCGTCATCCAGGACTGGATCGCCGAAGCCCGGGTCCGGATCGAGTCGGCGCGGCTGCTGGTGCTCAAGACCGCCTGGCTGATGGACACGGTCGGCAACAAGGGCGCGCACACCGAGATACAGGCCATCAAGATCGCAACCCCCGTCATGGCCGAATGGGTGATCGACAAGGCGATCCAGGTGCACGGCGCGGCCGGGGTCAGCCAGGACTTCCCGCTGGCCCACCTGTGGGCCAGCGCCCGGTCGCTGCGGTTCGCCGACGGGCCGGACGAGGTACACAAGCGCTCGCTGGCCCGGCGCGAGCTGAGGAAGTACAGCTAGGAAACGGCGGGGCACGCGGGAGTAACGACACCCATAGGGAGACAAACATGACGCAGGAGTCAGCGAGCACGCAGCGGGTCGCGATCGTCACCGGGGGTGCGCGCGGCATCGGCGCGGCCATCGCCCGCCGCCTGGCCGGGGACGGGATGGCGGTCGCCGTGCTCGACCTCAAGGAGGACGACGCCGCCGCGACCGTGGACGCGATCACGTCCGCGGGCGGGCGCGCGGTCGCCGTCGGTGCCGACGTCAGCCAGGCTGACCAGGTCACGGCGGGGGTGGAGAAGGTCGCGGCCGAGCTGGGCCCGCCCGCGGTGCTGGTCAACAACGCGGGCGTGACCCGCGACAACATGCTGTTCAAGATGACCGACGACGACTGGGAAACGGTCATGGGCGTGCACCTGCGGGGAGCGTTCCTGATGAGCCGTGCGACCCAGAAGTACATGGTCGACCAGCATTTCGGCCGGGTCATCAACCTGTCGTCGAGCTCGGCGCTCGGCAACCGCGGCCAGGCCAACTACTCCACCGCCAAGGCCGGCCTGCAGGGCTTCACCAAGACCCTCGCGAAGGAGCTCGGCAAGTTCGGGATCACCGCCAACTCGATCGCGCCCGGGTTCATCGTCACCGACATGACCGCGGCCACCGCGGCCCGGCTGGGCATGGGCTTCGAGGACTTCCAGAAGGCCGCCGCGTCCCAGATCCCCGCGGGCCGGGTCGGCCAGCCCGACGACGTCGCGCACGTGGCGTCGTTCCTGGCCAGCGAGGGCGCGGGGTTCGTCTCCGGCCAGGTGATCTACGTCGCCGCGGGCCCTTGTGCTGATGAGCACGGCTGATGAGCACCGTGCTGATGAGGACCGTGCTGATGAGGACCGTGCTGATGAGGACCGTGCTGATGAGGACCGTGCCGACGCGGGGAGCCGCACCGTGGTAAACCCCGACGACCTGAGCGGCCAGGTCCGCGACTTCCTGTCCGCCCACGACCCGGCGTCGACGGACCGGCTGGAGTTCCTGCGGGCTCGCTTCGACGCCGGGCTGGCCTGGGTGCACTACCCGCCCGGGCTCGGCGGCCAGGGCCTGTCCCGCGACCTGCAGCCGGCCGTCGACGGCGCGTTCGCCGCGGCCGGCGCCCCGACCAACCGGCCGGAACGCAACGGCATCGGGCTGGGCATGGCCGCCCCCACGATCCTGGCCTACGGGAGTGCGGAACAGCAGCGGCGGTGGCTGCGCCCGTTGTGGACCGGCGAGGAGATCTGGTGCCAGCTGTTCAGCGAGCCAGGCGCGGGCTCTGACCTGGCCGGGCTGGCCACCCGGGCGGCACCCGGCCGTGCGGGGGACCACGGGGCCGGGGAGCAGGAGGCCGACGAGCGCTGGGTCGTCACCGGGCAGAAGGTCTGGACCTCGTCGGCGCACCGGGCCCGCTGGGCGCTGCTGCTCACCCGTACCGACCCGGACGTGCCCAAACACCAGGGCCTGACCTACTTCGCCTGCGACATGACCGCGGCCGGGGTGGAAGTCAGGCCGCTGCGCCAGATCACCGGCGAGGCCGAGTTCAACGAGGTCTTCCTGACCGACGTGGCGATTCCCGACGCCGACCGGATCGGCCCGGTCGGTGAGGGCTGGAAGGTGGCCACCGCGACGCTGATGAGCGAGCGCGTGGCGATCGGCGGGGGAGCGGCGCCCCGGGAGGGCGGCATGATCGGCTCGGCGGTCCGGGCCTGGCGGCAGCGGCCCGAACGGCGCACGCCGGGCCTGCACGACCGGATGCTGCGGCTATGGGCCGAGGCCGAGGTGGCCCGCCTGGCCGGGGTCAGGCTGCGGCAGCAGCTGGCCGCGGGCAAGCCCGGCCCGGAAGGGTCGGGGGCCAAGCTCGTCTTCGCCCGGCTGAACCAGGAGATATCCGAGTTCGAAGTGGAGCTGGCCGGCCCCGACGGGTTGCGTTACGACGACTGGACGATGCGCCTGCCGGAAGGCGCCAACTTCTACGGCCGTGATCCCGGGTACCGCTTCCTGCGGGCCAAGGGCAATTCGATCGAGGGCGGGACCTCGGAGATCCTGCGCAACATCATCGCCGAGCGGGTGCTCGGGCTGCCGCCGGAAATCCGGGTGGACAAGGACGTGCCATGGAAGGACCTGCCACGGTGAGCGAGCCGACGGGCGCGGCGCCGCCTGGACTGAGGAGCGAGGAGCGCAGCGACGAGGGACGAGGGAAGGCGGTGCCTCAAGGGCGCCCCGGAGGCGAGCGGAGGACACGGTGAGCGAGCCGAGGGGCGCGGCGCCGCCTGGACTGAGGAGCGAGGAGCGCAGCGACGAGGGACGAGGGAAGGCGGTGCCTAAGGGCGCCCCGGAGGCGAGCGGAGGACACGGTGAGCGAGCCGAGGGGCGCGGCGCCGCCTGGACTGAGGAGCGAGGAGCGCAGCGACGAGGGACGAGGGAAGGCGGTGCCTCAAGGGCGCCCCGGAGGCGAGCGGAGGACACGGTGAGCGAGCCGAGGGTGCTTCAAGCGCGCCCCGGGGCGAGCGAACCAGGAAGTACCGCCGCCGGTATGCCGGACCTGCTGTATGACGAGGCCGAGACCGACCTGCGGGCGGCCGTCCGCGCCCTGTTCGACGACCGGAGCGGCTGGCGCGAGGTGCTGACCAGGATCGAGACTCCGGAGCCGTACGACACCGGGCTGTGGCGGACGCTCGCGGCCGACATCGGCTGCGCCGGCCTGCTCATCCCGGAGAGCAGCGGCGGCGCCGGGGCGTCGTATCGTGAGGCGGCCGTGGTGGCCGAGGAAGCGGGGCGCGCGGTCGCTCCCGTCCCGTACCTGGGCTCCGCGGTCGTGGCGACCGCGGCCCTGCTGGCCGCGGGCGACGGCGAGCTGCTGACTGCCCTGGCCGACGGCACGGTCACGGCGGCCCTGGCCGTCCCGTTCACCGCCGCGCCCGGGGCCAGGCCCGAGCCGACCGTGCGGCTCGGCGCTCCGCCTGCCGGCGACGAGGGCGGCTACTGGCTGACCGGAACCGTCACCGGGCTCGCCGACGCGCTGACCGCCGACGTCCTCCTGGTGCCCGCCGACGGGGTGCCCTACGGGCTCTATGCCGTCAGGACCCGCGCGGCCGGGGTCTCGCTGGCCCCGGTGGTGTCGCTGGACATGACCAGGCAACTGGCGGACCTCACGCTGGAGGACGCGCCTGGCCGGCGGATCGCCTCGGGCGAGGCGGCGCAGCGGGCGGTGGGCGCCGCGCTGACCGCGGGCGCCGCTGTGCTCGCCTCCGAACTGCTCGGCGCGGCCGAGCGGTGCCTGGAGATCACCGTGGCCTACCTGAAGGAACGACGTCAGTTCGCCCGCCCGGTGGGGTCGTTCCAGGCCCTGAAGCACCGCGCCGCCGACCTGTGGGTGGGCGTGACCCAGGCCCGCGCCGCGGCCCGGTACGCGGCGGCCTGCCTGGCCCGCGACGACCCCGACACCCTCGTGGCCGTCGCGCTGGCCAAGGCGGCCTGCTCGGACATCGCGGTCCGGGCCGCCCAGGAGTGCGTGCAGCTGCACGGCGGCATCGGCTTCACCTGGGAGCATCCGGCGCATCTGTACCTGAAGCGCGCGAAGAGCGCTTCGATCGGGTTCGGCACCGCGGACCGGCACCGGGCGTCGCTCGCCGGTTTGGTCAACCTCCCCGCCCCTTAAGAGTCGGCCCATAATCTGACCATGTGATCTGGTTCGTGCCAGACGGCCCGGTCCAACCGTTAGCATGCTGCAGACACGACAAGGACGGACTTTTCGAGCTGATCACGTATGTCACCGGACAGCGGCCCCACCGGCCCATCCCGTAACGTCCAGGCGACGGCCCAGCCTGACCCGGGGCAGGCCCCGGCCTGGCCCGAGGGCGGCCGCGCCGAAGCGCCCGAGCGGGTGGTCACCGGGACCATCCATCACATCGAGTTCTGGGTGCCCGACCTCGATCGGGCCGTCGCCAGCTGGGGCTGGCTGCTGTACGAGCTGGGCTACCAGCCGTTCGGGGACTGGCCCGGCGGCCGGAGCTGGCGGGCCGGCAGCACCTACATCGTCCTCGAGCAGTCGCCGGACCGCACCGCCAGCCGCCACGACCGGTGCCGCCCCGGGCTGAACCATCTCGCCTTTCACGTGGCCGACCAGGAGCAGGTGGAGAAGCTGGTGGCGGTCGCGCCGACCAACGGCTGGCGGCTGATGTTCGCCGACCGTCACCCGTACGCGGGCGGAGACGGCCACTACGCCGCCTACCTGGAGAACGCCGACGGCTTCGAGGCCGAGCTCGTGGCCCCGAGCCCGGGCCCCGCCCCCGCAGGGGGCTGACGGGCCGCCAGCTCAGCCCCGCCCGGGCATCAGCCTGATCGCCGCCGTCAGCCGCAGGTCTCGCGATGACCTCCCGACGTGCAGGGTGAACCGTCCCGTCGGCCAGAACCACCCGCCCGTGCGCTCGTCCCACCGGGCAAAGGCCCGGGCCGGCACCCGGAGCGTCACCTCGGCCGACCCGCCGGGCCCCGCGGTGACCGCCCCGAACCCGGCCAGCTCCCGCACCGGCCGGCCCGGGTCGCCCGGCGGCCCGGCCAGGTAGGCCTGGACCACCTCACGTCCCCGCCGGGTTCCGGTGTTACGCACCGTGACCGTCAGCTCGAGGTCGTCGCCGGCCGCCAGGTCCGTGGTCGCCGCCTGCAGCGACTCGTAGGCCCAGCTGGTGTAGCCGAGGCCGTGGCCGAACGGGAACTGCGGGCGGGACAGGTTCGCGTCGTACCCGCGATAGCCGATGAGCAGGCCCTCGTCGTAGGTGATCAGCCCGTCGCGCGGCACGGCGTGCAGGACCGGGCAGTCGGCCTCGCTGGCCGGCAGCGTGACAGGGAGCCGCCCGCCCGGCTCGGCCCGGCCGAGCAGGACGTCGGCCAGCGCCTCGCCCATGGCCTGGCCGGGCAGCCAGGCGTAGATCACGGCGGCGACCTGTCCCGCCCAGGGCATGAGCACGGGCATCCCCGCGTTCACGACCACCACGGTCTGCGGGTTGACCGCGGCCACCTGGCGGACCAGCTCGTCCTGGCGGCCGGTCAGCGCGAGCGTGTCACGGTCGAAACCCTCGCTCTCGGCCATCTCGGCCGAACCGACCACCACCACCGCGGCGTCGGCCTGGCGCGCCGCCCACGCCGCCTCCGCGAGCAGACCGTCCTGATCGGCCACGGGCACGATGCCGAGCCGCACGGCCAGCGGACCCTCGCCGTCGGCCGCCGGGCTGTACTCGAGCCGGATCTGCGTCTCGCGCCCGGCCTCCAGACCGACCGTGGCCCGGATCTCGCCGGGCCGGGCCATGGCCTCCACGGGATCGTCGGGGACGACGGTCGCCCCGTCGGCGACGACCGTGCCGTCGACCGTCAGCGTGAGGTGGCCGACGCCGGCCACGCCGAGCACGTGCGGCCCGCCGGAGTCCGGCCGGAACGACGTGATCAGCACGATCTTCCCGGCCTCGCCCCAGCCGATGCCCGGCGGGACCTGATCCCACCAGGCCAGCGCCGTCGAGTTCCGGTGCTCGGCGGCCAGCAGGGCGCCGTCCCGGGCGCGGAACTCCAGGCGCAGGCCGGGCTGGCCGGAGCCCGGGTCGCGCAGCGACTCCGCCGCGGGCTCCGGGACCATCATCCAGGTCTGGCATCCCTCGGCCACGGTGACCTCGGCCTGCCCGGCCAGGGCCTCGGCCAGGGCGGCGGCCGGGGTGGACACGGTCACCGGCTTCACGACCGCGCTGCCGCCGCCGTGGATGGCCGGGCGGACCGCGTTCGGGCCGATCACGGCGATCCGGCTGAGGGCGCCGGGATCGAAGGGAAGCGCGTCGCGTTCGTTGTGCAGCAGGACCAGCGACGCCGCCGTGGCGCGGCGCAGCAGCGCCCTGTCCACGAGCGCTGAGTTGCCTCGGGGGGACGACCCCTCCAGAGCGGACACCGTGGACGGAACCGGAAGGGGTGAGGCGGCGAAGCCGGCGCCATCCGCGACGGCCGGCTGGAGGTCGGCCCGAGCGGATGGCGCGCGGGGGGGTCTGGGGGGTCGTCCCCCCCGAGGCAATACGGTCAGCGCGCCGACCCGGCGGGCCAGCCGGAGCAGCCGCGCCACCTTGTCGTCCAGGACCTCGGGCGTGACCGCGCCGTCGGCGACCGCCTGCGCGAGCTGTGCCCCCCAGGGCCCGTCCGGGCCCGGCATGGCCAGGTCGAGCGCGGCCAGCGCCGTGGCCGCCGTGCTGCGGGCGGCGTGCCAGTCGGACGTGACCACGCCGTCGAAGCCCCACTCGTCCTTGAGCACCGAACGCAGCAGGTACGCGTGCTCGGTCATCGGGATGCCGTTGACCTTGTTGTAGGCGGCCATGACCAGGGCCACCCCGGCCTGCCGTACGCAGGCCTCGAACGGGGCCAGGTACAGCTCGCGGAGCACCTGCTCGTCGATCCGGGCGTCGTAGGTCCAGCGCTGGGTCTCCGAGTCGTTGCCCACGAAATGCTTGACGGTCGCGGCCACGCCGGCGCTCTGCACGCCGCGGACGAACGCGACCCCGAGCCTGGCGGTCAGCACCGGGTCCTCGGAGAAGCACTCGAAGCCGCGGCCGCCGAGCGGCGTGCGCATCAGGTTGATCGTCGGCGCGAGCAGCACGTCGACGCCCTTGCCCCGCGCTTCGGCGCCCAGGGCCGCGGCGAGCTCGCGTACCAGGTCGGGGTCCCAGGTGGCACCGAGCGCGGAGGGGCAGGGCAGGCTGGACGATGGATGGCGCTCGTCCAGCAGGATGCCCCGCACCCCGGCCGGGCCGTCCGAAGTGATCATCGGCCGGAGCCCGAGCACGTCGGCGCCCTGCGTGCGCCAGCTGTCCGCGCCGGTCAGCAGCAGCACCTTCTCCTGCACGGACAGCGCGGCGATCGGGTCGGCCTGCACGGCCTCCCCGGCGCCCGCCCGGCCGGTGTCCCGGCCGGGCGGGCGCCCGTTAAATTGGGTTGTCATCGTGGCCCGTCGTTCCTGCGCCTCGACGTCAGGTGCCCGGTCAGGAGACCGGCTTGAGGTGGAGGATCGTCTCCTCGAGGTACGGCGAGTTGGTCGTCGGGTTCATGATCGGGTTGCTCGACGACGGCCAGCCGGTGTAGTCCCGGGTGGAGTATTCCCACCACGCCGCGCCGTAGAGCAGCGGGGCGACCGGGACCTGGGTGGTCATGATGTTCTCCAGCTTGGTGATCGCCGCCTGCTGGACCGACGGGTCGTTGCTGCCCGCGAACTGAGCGAGCGCGGCCTGCGTCGTCGGGTCGTTCCAGCGCCCGATGTTGGTCGCGGCCGGCTTGCCGACCGGAGCGGTCAGGCTCGCGTCCAGGTTGCCGTCGTAGACCTGGTACGGCGTCGGACCCTGGTTACTCCAGTGGATCGCGGTGTCGAAGTTGCCGTTGGTGATGTCACCCTGCCAGACGGTCGGGTTGCCGATGCCGTTGACGGTGACGTTGAACCCGAGCGCGTCGAGCTGCTTCGCGATGTCCTGGGCATCGAGGTAGTAGTCGCTGTAGGGGATCGGGTCGGAGATCGAGAAGCTGATCGTCTTGCCGTTCTTGGTCCACTTGCCGCCGGCCTTGCTCCAGCCGTCGGCCGTGAGGATGGAGCTGACCTTGGCCGCGTCGCCCCCCGAGGGGAGGTTGTTGGCCAGCGACGGGCTCAGGTAGCTGTTCGCCGCGGGGAGCAGCAGCCCGCTGGTCGAGGTTTCCGGCAGCTCGTAGCCGGTCTCCCCCTGCGCGGAGAGCTGCTGCCGGTTGATGCCGTAGCTGACCGCCTGCCGGACGGCCGGGTCGTTCAGCGGCGCCTTGGTGACGTTGAAGAAGAGCGACACCACGTTGTTGGCGGTCAGGTAGGGAGAGCTGGGGAACCAGGTGTGGTTGTCCGGGCTCTTGGCCAGGTAGACGCCCTGGACGTTGGCGATGTCGTTGCCGGCCAGGTCGATCTGGCCGGTCGCGAGCGGGTTGACGATGTTGAAGTTCTGGTTATAAGCGGGATAGGAGATCTCCGGGACGTGGACCGCGCTCTTGTTCCAGTAGTACGGGTTGGCCTTGAGGGTGAAGCCCTGCGGCGTGAACTTGTCGAGCATGTACGGGCCCGTGCCGACCGGGTTCGGGTCGGCGAACGTGACCGGGTTCACGCTCGACCAGATGTGCTGCGGCACGATGTAGACCTGCCCGATCAGGAACAGGTTGGCGTACTCCGGCGCGCTGAAGTTCAGCACCGCCGTGGTCGAGTTGGGGGCCGAGGCGCTGGCCGGCACCGGGGTCCCGTCGGTGTCCAGGCCGGGGTTCGTCCTGATCATGTTGAACGTGAACGCGACGTCGCTGGCGCTGAACGGCTTGCCGTCGTTCCACTTCACCCCCGAGCGCGTCGTGATCGTCAGCGTCTTGCCGCTGTTGGACCAGCTGTACCCGGTACCCAGGACGTCGAAGGGCGCCTCGCTGGGGTTCAGGATGTTCCAGATGAACAGCGGCTCGTTGTACAGGCCTTCCGCGGTCACCCCGCCCGGCCCTCCGGTGGAGGTCGCGGAGTACGGGTTGAAGGTGTCGGTCATCGGCGACAGGGGGGTGTCGTCGACGACGAGCGGCTTGCCGGTGCCTGATGATGAGGTGCTTGGCTTGCTCGAGCCCGAGCTGCTGCAGGCCGCCACCGCGATGCTCAGGATGGCGCCCACAGCCAGGCTCTTTATCACTGCATGTTGCATTGCTTAAACTCCGTTGTGCCCGGCCGGCTTGTTGCCGGCCTGTTGTGAACGACCGTGTCGGGGTCTGTTGTCAATTCGGCGGCGCCGGCCGGCCGGGCGTGCCCCTGTGCCGGCCTGCGTCTGGTGCTGTACTGCTCGCGGACTGCGTTTGGCGCCCGCTACGGGGCGTCCGGGTTCGTCACGGCTCCTCCTTCTTCTCTTCTCCAGGGTCGGGTGCGGAACTGTGCGGGAGCTGATCGTCTGCTGGCGGGCGGGTGAGCGGGCTGGCCTGGGCGGCGTCCAGGCCGGGGGCGTGCAGCCAGCAGGCGCTGACGTGACCGGCGCCGACGTCGAACCCGTCCGGGGCGGTATCGGCGCAGATGGCCATCGCGTGCGGGCAGCGCGGATGGAAGCGGCACCCTGGCGGCGGCGCCACCAGGCTCGGCGGGGCGCCGCGGCGGCCGAGCGCGGGCGGCTCGGTGCGGTCCGGGTCGGGCGCCGCGCTGAGCAGCAGCTGGGTATACGGATGCGCGGGCTGGTCGGTGATCGCCTGGGCCGGCCCGGACTCGATGATCTGGCCGGCGTACATCACGGCGATCGTGTCGGCGAGGTACCTGGCCGAGGCGATGTCGTGGGTGATGTAGAGGATGGCGAGCCGCTCCCGGTCGCGCAGGTCACTGAGCAGGTTGAGGACGCCGAGCCGGATCGAGACGTCCAGCATCGAGACCGGCTCGTCGGCCAGCAGCACCCGCGGCCGCACCGCGAGCGCGCGGGCTATCGCCACGCGCTGGCGCTGGCCCCCGGACAGCTCGTGCGGGTACTTGCCGGCGAACTGATCCGCCGGGGTGAGCGCCACCCGCTCCAGCAGGCCCGCGATCGCATCGTCCAGGCTGACCCCCGGGGTCAGCAGCCCGTGCACCTGGAGCGGCCGGGCCAGGTGGTAACGGACCTCGTGCACGGGGTTGAGCGAGGAGAACGGGTCCTGCAGGACCATCTGCACCTGGCGCGCGTACTCGCGCCGGCCGCGGCCGGAGGGCGGCATCGGGCGGCCGCCGAACAGCAGCTGGCCCGAGGTCGGCGTGAGCAGCCTGCACAGCAGCCTGGCCAGCGTGGACTTGCCCGAGCCGCTCTCGCCGACCACGGCGGTGACCCGTGCCTCGGCGAGCGCGAGCGACACGTCCTCGACCGCGTGCACGACGTCGCCCCCTTTGGCGCGCCCGGCCTGGCCCGGCCCGCGCCGCCCTCGGCGGGTCCCGAGCCGGCCGGCGGACACCGCGTGGCGGGTGGCGAAGTGCTTGGTGAGGTTGCGCGCTTCCAGCAGCGGCGTCCCGGTCTCGGGCGTCGGCGCGGTCCCTGCGAGCTGCGTCACGGTCGGCTCCCCACGTTGGGCGCGGCGGGTCGCGCGGTGGTGGCCGGGCCGGGGCTCGTGGTGTCGGCCTGGCCGGGCGCGGGCACCGCAAGCTCGGCGGGCGCGGGCGCGGTGCCGTCCTGCAGCCAGCACGCGGCGACCCGGCCGCGGCCGGAGTTCAGGTGCAGCAGCGGTGGTACGTCCGTACGGCACCGGTCCATCACGTACGGGCAGCGCGGGTGGAAGACGCACCCGGCCGGCCGCCGCCGCAGGTCCGGCGGCGAGCCCGGGATGCCGGTCATGGGCCGCCTCGGCCCGCGCAGGGCCGGGAACGAGCGGAGCAGCCCGAGGCTGTAGGGATGGCGGGGCGCGCGGAACAGCGCGGCGGCGTCGGCCCGCTCCACTACCCGGCCGGCGTACATCACCGCGATCGAGTCCGCGATCTCGATGAGCAGCGACAGGTCGTGGGTGATGAACAGCACGGCGAAGCCTAGCCGCTCGCGCAGCGCCATGAGCTCCTCGAGGATCTCCCGCTGGGTGACCACGTCCAGCGCCGTGGTGGGCTCGTCCATGATCACGACCTGCGGCTCCAGGGCCAGGGCCATCGCGATCATCACCCGCTGCCTCATGCCGCCCGAGAGCTGATGCGGATAACTGCCGAGCCGGTCGGCGTTGATGCCGACCATCGCCAGCAGCTCGGCGGTCCGCGCCCGGCGCTCGGCGCTGCTCAGGCCCGGCCGGTGCGCCTGCAGCACGTCGGTGAGCTGGGACCGGATGGACAGTACCGGGTTGAGCGCGTTCATGGCACTCTGCAACACGACGGAGATCTGCGACCAGCGCAGCGCGCGCAGCGCGCCCTCGTCGGCGGCGAGCAGGTCCACCGTGCTGCCCGGACTCGGGTGGTAGACCACGCTGCCGCCGGTGATCATTCCGGGGGCCCGGAGCAGCCGGGTGATGGCGTAGGCCAGGGTGGACTTGCCGCTGCCGCTCTCTCCGGCCAGGCCGAGCACCTCTCTGTGGTGCAGCACCAGGTCGGCGTCGATGACCGCGTGCACGGCGTCCGGGCCCGCACCGTAGTCCGCGCACAGGCCGGCCACTTCGAGCAGGGGCTGGCCAGCCCGGCGGCCGCTCACTGCGGCCCCCCGCCGCGCGAGCCCGGACCGCGCGAGTTCTTGCCGCGCGGGCCCAGCCCGCGCCAGCCGCGGCCGCTCCCGGCCCGGCTCGGGGCGAGCAGGTCCGCCCCGCCTCCGCCGCGTTCTGGGGGATGCGTCGATGCCGCACCGTTGACCGCAGTCAGCGGCGTGGAAGCCACGACCGGCGTGACCCCGAGCACGAAGCGCCTGGGCAGGCGGGCGGCCCCGGGTACCCCCGCGCGCCGGGCACGGCGGCGGGACAGCCCGGCTGCGCGCAGCCGCGGGTTGATGAACTCGTCGATCCCGAAGTTGAGCAGGGCCAGCGCGGTGCCGAGAAAGGCCACGGCGAGCCCCGGCGGGAGGAACAGCCACCAGTATCCGCTCTGCTCCGCGCCGGCCTCCTGGGCGTAGAAGAGCATCCCGCCCCAGCTCAGGTGGTTGGGATTGACCAGGCCGAGGAAGGCCAGGGCGGTATAGGTGCCGACCCCGTAGAGCACGGTGAACAGGAACGACGAGGCCAGGATCGGAATCAGGTTGGGCAGGATCTCGAAGCCGATGATCCGCCAGCCGCGCTCGCCGATGATCCGCGCCGACTCCACGTAGTCCCGGCTGCGTAGCGACAGCGTCTGGGCCCGGAGCACGCGCGCGCCCCAGGCCCAGCCGGTGATGGCGATGATCAGCCCGATCAGCAGGTCGTCGCTGCCCTGGGAGCTCGGCAGGAAGCCGAAGACGATGATGAGCAGCGGCAGGGCCGGTATCACCAGGAAGAAGTTGGCCAGCATCGAGAGCAGGTCATCGGACAGGCCGCTCGCGTAGCCCGCCGTCACGCCGATGACCACCGACAGCACGGTCGCGACCAGCCCGGCCACGAACGCCACCAGGATCGTGCTCCGGCCGCCGGCGAGCAGCTGCGAGAGCACGTCCTGCTGCTGCTGGGTGGTGCCGAGCAGGTGCGCGGCGGACGGGGGCTGCGGAAAGTTGACCGTGGTGGAAAAGGTCCGGCTGGGATCGTAGGGCGCGATCCAGGACCCGAAGACGGCGAGAAGCAGGAACAAGACCAGCGTCCCCAGGCCGATGAGGACCTTCGGTGACCGGGGCAGCCGGTGGTGGCGGGCGACGGCGTCCGGGGGGATCACGCCCGGGTCGGCGGCGGGCGCGCCGCCCAGGTCCGTGCTGGTACCGATGGCCATGGCTCAGGCCTCCCGCCGGATACGCGGATCGAGGAACACGTAGACGAAGTCGGCGGTTAGGTTCGCCACCAGGACGGCCATGGTGATGACCAGGAAGATGCCCTGGAGCAGTGCGTAGTCGCCGTCCTGCACGGCGCTGAGCAGGATGAAGCCGAGCCCCGGGTAGCTGAAGACGATCTCGGTCAGCAGCGCGCCCGATACCACGAAGCCGATCGCCAGCGAGAAGCTGGAGATGCTCGGCAAGATCGCGTTCCGGGCGGCATACCAGATCACCCGGCGCTTCGGCAGGCCCTTGGCCTGCGCGATCAGGACGTAGTCCTCGTCCATCGTGGTGATCATGACGTTCCGCATGCCGACGATCCAGCCCGCCGCGGAGGCGACCACGATCGTCAGCGCGGGCAGCACCGCGTGATCGAGGACGTCGCTGATGTACGTCCAGTTCATGGCCGGGAAGTCGAGGTTGTTGCGGGCACTGCCGGCCGGGAACCAGCCCAGCCTGATGGCGAACAGGTCGATCGCCAGGAAGGCCAGGAAGAAGTACGGTGCGGCCTGGAAGAACGTCGTGGCCGGCAGCAGGTTGTCCAGCCAGCTTCCGCGCCGCCAGGCCACCAGGACGCCGAGCAGTGTGCCGGCCGCGAAGCTGATCAAGGTCGCCGTGCCGACCAGGCCGAGCGTCCACGGCAGCGCGCCCCGGATCACGGTGGTCACCGGGACCAGGCCGTTGCTGGTCGAGATGCCCAGGTTCCCGTGCGCCAGGTTGCTCCAGTAATGCAGGTACTGGCCCCAGATGCCCTCCCGGGTGTTCGCGCCGAACTGGAGTTCCAGCGCGCGCAGCGTCGCCTTCGTGACCACCTGGCCCTGCATGTGGGCGAGCACGGCGTCGACCGGGTTGCCCGGCATCACCCGGGGGATGAGGAAGTCGACGGTGACCGCGGCGATGGCCGTGATGATGTAGAACCCGATCCTCCGGCTGATCACGCGCATGGCCCCGGGCTCCGTTCAGGCCGCACGCCACGCGGGCGAAGCCGACGATGAGGGGCATCCGCAGCTCTCCCGGAGGACCAGCCGGGTGGGGAGCACGACATCACGTTCCGCCGGGGCGTTGCCGCTGATCATCGAGTGCAGCACGTTGAAGGCGGTGGCGCCGATCTCCTGCATGGGCTGGCGCACGGTGGTGAGCTGCGGTCGCAGGTGCCTGGCCATCGGGATGTCGTCGAAGCCGGTCACCGCGACGTCCCCCGGCACGTCGACGCCGTGCTGGGCCAGTGTGTACATGACGCCCAGCGCGGTCTGGTCGTTCGTGCAGGCGATCGCGCGCGGCAGGTCGTCTCCGCCCGCGATCAGCCGGTCGATCACCCGGGCGCCGCCCGCCGCGTAGTAGTTGCCCTGCCACCGCGGTCCGGTCAGCAGCGCGGCGCCGACCGCCGCGGCCTCCGCCGCGATGGTCTCGCCGCGGGCCAGGCTGTCCGGGCTGTCGGCCAGCCCGGCGAGGTACGCGAGGCTGCGGTATCCGTGGTCGGCTAGCAGGTGCCTGGCCAGCTCGCGCATGCCTGACCGGTTGTCGCCGTGCACGTTGGTCGTGGTCGGCGTGGCGACGTTGGCCAGCGTGACGATGGGCACCCGCCGGGAGAGCTGCTCGAGCTGGTCCGGTTCGAGCAGCCGGTCGTGCAGGATCAGCCCGTCGCTCTTCCGGGCCAGGGCCAGCAGCCGCCCGCTGACGTCGTGGTCTTCAGCATCGACCGAGCTCAGCAGCAGGTTGAAGCCCTGGCGCTGGGCCGCGAGCTCGATGCCGCGGTTGATCATGTCGGGGTACTGCTGGCTCTCGTCCTCCTCGGCGAATCCGCCCTCGCTGGGCGGCACCCAGCGGACCCGGCGGATGACGACCCCGACAACCTCCTTGAGCCTGGCACTCAGCGCGCGCGCCGCGCCGTCGGGCACGAACCCGAGCTCGGCGACCGCCTGGAGCACGCGCTCGCGCGTCTCCTCGCGCGGATTGCGGCGCCCGTTGAGCACCCGCGAGACCGAAGCGATCGATACGCCAGCGACCCGCGCGACGTCGTAGATCGTGGGCGGCGCGCTCATCTCGCTGGTGTCCGCCATCGCGCTCCTTCCGAAGCCCGGCGCCCATGAGGTAAGCGCTTACCGCATCGCGCCAGGCAGGCCATGCCTGGCTTCTGGTTTGCGACCCCGGATGGCTTTGCCCAGGGAGGGTAAGCGCTTACCGGGTCGCCTGGAGCCTAAGACTTTCGCGGGCCGGTCCTCAAGAGTGCGGGCCGACACTGTTACCGGAATGCAACAACGGGATGTCGGCGGCCCGTCCGGCCCGCGAGCCACCCGGACGGATCGCCGTACCTGGGGCGGGTCCGGTCCGCCCGAGCCCGTCCCCGCTCGGTCCCGCTCGGCTCTGCCCGGGCAGGCCGGATAGGTCGCCGGGGCCGGACCGAAACACGCGCTTAACACACGGGGTTTTCGCGTCGCAGGCGCGTAACAAACGGGAAACGTCAGTGAAACCACATTGTGGGACACATGGATACAGCACCCCGATGGACGGGTGCGGCCTGCCCAGGGGGGCCGTACCGCGTGAGGCACTGGAGGCAGATTGATTCCCTACGCTAGCTGGCTCAGCTCAGGCGACAACGCCTGGCAGATGACGGCGGCAACGCTCGTCGGTCTGATGAGCATCCCCGCGCTCGCGGTCCTGTACGGCGGCATCGTCCAGCGCAAGTGGGCGGTCAACACCATGATGATGGTGTTCAGCGCGTTTTGCCTGACCCTCATCGTCTGGGTCCTGTGGGCCTTCAAGATGGGCTTCGGGTCGCCGTGGATCGGCGGCGGCCTCCATCTCGTCGGCAAGCCCGGCACGGTCGTCGGATCAGGCGGCGAGCAGGCACAGGCCAACATCCCCCTGGTCTCCATGCCGCACTTCAGGTTCCCTGAGGGCTCGCTGGTCTACTTCCAGTTCGTGTTCGCGGCCATCACGCCGATCCTGTTCATCGGCAGCGTGATCGGGCGGATCAAGTTCAAGGTCTGGCTGATCTTCGTGCCGCTGTGGATCACGTTCGCTTATTCGGTGAACGCGTTCCTGCTCTGGGGCGGTGGCTACTGGGCCGGACACGGCGCGCTCGACTTCTCCGGTGGCTACGTGATCCACCTGGCGGCCGGCGTCTCCGGCTTCGTCGCCGCCGCGGTCGTGGGACCGCGGCTGCAGCGGGACCGGCAGAAGGCGGTGCCCAACAACCTGCTCTTCGTCGCGGTCGGCGCCGGGATCCTGTGGCTGGGCTGGAACGGGTTCAACGGCGGTGACCCGTACTTCGCCGGGGCCGACGCGACCGCGGCCGTGGTCAACACCAACCTCGCCACGGCCTGCGCGATGATGACCTGGATCATCATGGACATGGCGTGGGGGAAGGAGCGGAAGCCGACCTTCCTCGGCGGCGTCAACGGGATGATCTGCGGGCTGGTCGGCATCACGCCGGCCGCCGGCTACGTCAACGGCGTCGGCGCGATCATCATCGGCGTGGTGGACTCGGCGCTGGTCTGGATGCTCTTCGGCTACCTGCCGCGGAAGGTCTGGCCGTTCAACAAGGTCGACGACGCGCTGGGCGTCGTCTACACGCACGGGTTCGCCGGGTTGTTCGGCGGGCTCATGGTGGGCCTGCTGGCCGACCCGAAGATGATCGTCTATCTCGGCATCGGGAAGGCCCCGAACGTCACCACGGCCGGGTTGTTCTACGGCAACGCCCATCAGCTGCTGATCCAGGCAGAAGCGGCCCTGACCGTGATCGTCTGGGACGGCCTGGTGACGTTCCTGATCCTGCGCGGGATCGGGCTGTTCATGAAGCTCCGCGAGCCCGACTCGGTCCTGCTCGCGGGCGACATCGAACTCCACGGCGAGGTGGCCTACCCGAACGAGGAACCGGATGTCGAGCCGCCGTTCGGCGAGATCCCCGGCGAGCCCGTTCCGGACGGGCACCATCACGGGGCAGTACTCACGGAGGAGCACTGAGGACCTGAGTGCACCCGGGTAACCCCCGAGTGCGCCAGAGATCGGACCCCGGGCACCCGCGGACTGGCCGTCGCGGGTGCCCGGGCTCGCCCTGGCCGGGGGCGATCACGAGAGGCCCGGCCGGCCGCAATCAGTGACCGCGGAAGGCTTCCTCCAGCCACCACGAGCCGCGTCCTGAGGCGATCTTGGCGTCGATCAGCAGCGGCCGGTCGCGCGGCCCGTCCAGCCAGTCGCGCACCGGGCCGAGATCCTCGGCCCGGCGCACGGTGACGCCCGCGCAGCCGAAGCCGCGCCCGATCTCGGCCAGATCGGCGGGCGGGAACCTGACCGTGTCCAGATCGTCCCCGTCCGGCCCGAAGTGGTGCACCTCCGCGCCGTAGGCGGCGTCGTCGTAGACCACGATGACCATCGGCAGGCCGAGCCGGACCACGGTCTCCAGTTCGCTGACCCCCATCAGCGCGCCGCCGTCGCCCAGAGTGGCGACCGTCAGCCGGTCGGGCCGCGCGATCGCCGAGCCGATCGCGGACGCCAGTCCGAGGCCGATCGACTGGTAGGCCTGGGTGAAGCAGAAACCGTCCGCGTCGGGCACGGACAGGTACATGCTCGGGTAGCCCATGAAGTTCCCCGAGTCCACCGCCACGATCCGCTCGGCGGGCAGCAGGTCGTCCAGGCCGATCGTCAGCGTGCGGGGGTCGATAAGGGTCCCGTCGCTCTCGTCGGCGTAGGGCACGTCCCGCCAGCGAACCTGCCCGGCGATCTTGTCCCGCAGCGCCGCCGACCGGTAGCCCACCTCGCCGCCGGACCCCGCGCCGCCGGCCGGGGCGTGCCCGGCGTGCCCGGCCGGCCCGGCGTGCCCGGCCGCCCCGGCGAGGGCGCCGGCGGCCGCCCGCGCCGTCACGCCCACGTCACCGGTCACGCCGAGCTGAACCGGCCGGTGCGCGCCGATCTCGGCCGGGTCGTGGTCCACCTGGACCACGGTCGTTTCCGGGCCGATCAGCTTGCCGTGTCGCAGCGTCCACATGTTCAGCGAGCAGCCCCAGCCGACGACCAGGTCGGCGCCGCTGATCAGCTCGGCGGCCAGCGGAGAGGCGAAGCCGCCGCTGACGTCCAGGTCCCACGGGCTGCCGCGGAACAGGCCCTTGGCTGCCGCCGACGTGGCGAGCAGGGCACCGCACCGGTCGGCCAGCCGCTCCAGGTCGGCCCGGGCCCCGGCGGTTCGCGCGCCGCGCCCGGCGATGAACACGGGCCGCCGGGAGCGGGCCAGCGCCTCGGCCAGCGCGCCCGCGGCCGCCGCCGCCGGCGTCACCGGCGGCGGCGGCTCGATCGGGTCGACGCCCGGCCAGGTGCACGCCCCGGCCTGCACGTCGAGCGGCATGGCCAGCACCACGGTGCGCCGCTGCGTGACCGCGGTCCGGTAGGCCCGCACGGTCTCGTCGACCGCGAAGCCGGGAGAGTGCAACCGGAACGCGGCCGCGCCCACCGATCCCGCCAGGCGGGCCACGTCGATGCGGAAGTTGGACCGGACCGCGGCCGAGGCCACGTCGGCCGCGAGAACCACCAGCGGGGTACGGCTCTTGGCGGCCTCGGTGATCCCGGTCAGCGCGTTGGTCAGCCCCGGGCCCTGGTGCACGGACAGGATGCCCGGCCGGCCGGTCATCCGCGCCCACGCGTCGGCCATGACCGCCGCGCCGCCCTCGTGGCGGGCGGCCACGTACCGCGCGCCCCGGGCGATCAGCGCGTTGGTGACCTTGAAGTTGCCGCTGCCCACCACCCCGAACACGGTGTCCGCGCCCAGGTCGGCCAGCGTGGCGGCCACGGCGTCGGTGACCAGCATCGGGTCAGGAGCGCTCGACCAGGGCCAGCGCCCGGCACGGGCTGCCGGACCCGCCGGCGATCGGCAGCGGCCCCGCGATCACGACCGCGCCGGCGGCCGGGAGCCGGGCCAGGTTCTGCAACTGGGTGAGACCGTACTTGCCCGCGCCGAGCAGCGAGGCGTGGCACGGGAACGGGGGGGCGAACGAGTGCGCGGCCCCGGCGTCCGTGCCGACGGTCTCGACGCCGAGCCCCAT
The DNA here is from genome assembly GCA_963842355.1 of uncultured Actinomycetota bacterium. Taxonomy (GTDB): domain Bacteria; phylum Actinomycetota; class Actinomycetes; order Streptosporangiales; family Streptosporangiaceae; genus JASHPR01. The sequence continues at coordinate 1,667,748 of CAWJGC010000004.1, forward strand.
CACCGGCGCGTCCCGCGCCAGCCAGCGGGCGCACTCGACCGACAGGCCCGGCGTGTGCGGCCCGGTCTCGTTCGCGTTCAGGAACTCTTCCTGGCTGTGCGAGCGGGCGTCCCAGCCGGTCCGGTACAGCAGCCACCCCCCGGCCGGCAGCGGGCCGTGCTCGCCCTCCCACTTCCTGATGTGCTCGACCTCCAGCAGGAAGTCGGGGTCGGCGGCGGCCTGCTCACTGAAGTCGAGCACCACGGCGGGGGCGATCAGCCTGGTCACCGGCACCTGCGCGACGTCCTCGCCGTCCCGGCCGGTGGCCCAGTGCACCGGCGCGTCGAAGTGGGTGCCGGTGTGCTCGCCGGTGCTGATGTCGTTCCAGTACCACGCGGGCCCGCGCTCGTCGTACCGGCTGATCTCGTGCAGGGCAAAGGACTGGGTGTTGCCGAACGGTTCCGGGAGCCGGATCACCGGAGTCGCCGAGTCGAGCCGCGAGGTGAGGTCGATCACCTCGACGCGGGCGTCCCGGATCGCTGAGATGAGGGCGTCGAGCACGGGCATGGTGGCCTCCGTGGGCATGGGTGATCCGCCGCGAACGCACCTAGCCTGCCGTACGCCGGGCCGGCTGGGGAAGCCGGGCTCAGCAGGGAGCAAGCCGGCCAGGCCGCGCGTGGCCGGGGCCGCCGTCACGCAGAATGGGGGTATGAGGCGAGCAGGAGACAACTCATGACGGGACCCATCCCGAAGGCTGTGACGCTGGTGACCGACGACGGCGTCGGGATCGACGCCGTCCACCTGGCCGGCGCTGACGACGTGGCGATCGTGCTCGCGCACGGTTTCACGCTGAACTGGCAGCACGGGGCGGTCTGGAAGGCGGCCACCCGGCTGAACCGGGGCTGCGGGGTGATCACTTTCGACTTCCGCGGCCACGGCCGCTCCGGGGGGGTGTCCACGCTGGGCGACCGGGAGATCCGGGATGTCGACGTCGTGCTCGGCTACGCGCGCGAGCTTGGCTACCAGCGGGTCGCCACGGTGGGGTTCTCCATGGGCGCGTCGATCGTGCTGCGGCACGCGGGCCTGATCGGCGGGGCCGACGCCGTGGTCTCGGTCAGCGGTCCCGGCCGGTGGTACTACCGGGGCACCAAGCCGATGCGCAAGGTGCACTGGGCGGTAGAGCACCGGGCCGGCCGCCTGGTGGTCAGGACGATGCTGAACACCAGGATCAGCAACGGGAGGTGGGACCCGGTCCCGGTCCCGCCCGCGGACGCCGCGGCGAAGATCGCGCCGACGCCGCTGCTGGTCGTGCACGGTGACAGGGACGGTTACTTCCCCGTCGACCACGCGGAGCAGATCTACGAGGCGGCCCACGATCCCAAGGAACTGTGGATCGTGCCCGGTTTCGGCCACGCGGAGTCCGGGGCGGTCGAGGCCCCGGCCGTGCTGGACCGGATCGGCCGCTGGGTCCGCGAGGCCATAACGGTGGCGGCCAGCCCCAACGCAGTCGCCGGATTGGGTTAGCCCGGCACCACCGCGGCGGCGCTCCGGGCCCTGTCGCTCCCGGTCCGGTCGCCGCGGGCCGGGCCGACGCCGGGGCGGCCTACGAGCCGAGGTAGCGCAGGACCGCGAGGACGCGGCGGTTGTCGCCCTCGTCCGGCGGCAGCCCCAGCTTGGCGAAGATGCTGGCCACGTGCTTCTCCACCGTCCCCTCCGAGACCACGAGCGCGCCGGCCACGCCCGCGTTGGACCGGCCCTCGGCCATCAGCGCGAGCACGTGGCGCTCGCGCGCGGTGAGCGCGGCCAGGCCGCCGGCGCGGCGGCTGGCCCGCAGCAACTGACTGACGACCTCGGGGTCGAGCGCGGTTCCGCCGGCGGCGACCCGTTCCAGCGCGCCGGCGAACTCGGCCACGTCGGCCACGCGCTCCTTGAGCAGGTAGCCCACGCCCCCGGCGTGGCCTTCCAGCAGCCGGGCCGTGTACTTGGTCTCGATGTACTGGGAGAGCACCAGCACCCCGGTTTCCGGGTGCTCGCGGCGGATCTCGAGCACGGCGCGCAGCCCCTCGTCGGTGTGCGTCGGCGGCATCCGGATGTCGGCCACGGTGACGTCGGGGTGATGCTCGGCCACCGCGGCCAGCAGCGCGTCGCCGTCGGCCACCGCGGCGCACACCCGATGGCCGTGGTCCTCGATCAGCCGGACCAGGCCCGCCCGGAACAGGGCCGCATCCTCGGCGATCACGACCCGCAGGGCCGCAGGCTCGTTCATGCGCGTAGCGGCAGTTCGACGGTCATCTGGGTGGGGCCGCCGGGCGGGCTCACGATCGTCAGGCGGCCGTCCACCATGGCGACCCGCTGCGCGAGCCCGGACAGCCCGCTGCCCCGGGCCGGGTCGGCTCCGCCGGTACCGTCGTCGCTGACGCCCAGCACCAGGACGTCCTTCCGCCCGGTCGCCTGGATCTCGATGGTGTTCGCGAAGCTGTGCTTGACCGCGTTGGCCAGCAGTTCGGCCACGCAGAAGTAGGCGATCGTCTCGATCGCGGGGGTGGGCCGCACCGGGATGCTGACCGAAAGCCCGGCGGGGATCGCGCTGTCGGCGGCCAGGGTGGCGAGCGCGTCCGCCAGCCCGTGATCGAGCACCGGCGGGTGGAGGCCCCGGGCCAGGTTGCGGAGTTCGCCGAGCGCGTCCTTGGCGCCGCGGTGCGCGGCGTCGACCAGTTCGCGGACGGCCGCGGGATCCGGCACGTCGCCGTCGTCGCCCAGCTTCTCCTTGGCCATGCCGAGGTTCATGGCCAGGGTGGCCAGCCGGATCTGCGCGCCGTCGTGCAGGTCCCGTTCCAGCCGCCGCAGCAGGGCCGCGGCATCGTCCACGGCCAGCGCCCGGCTCTGCTCCAGGTCACGGACCCGCTGGGCCAGCCGGCCGGGCCCGAGCAGGCCCTGGATCAGCCAGGCGTCGGCGGACGCCACCGCCCGGGTCACCCACGGCGCGGCGAGCAGCATCGCCGCGCCCGCCGCGAACGCGGCGAACGTGCCGGGGAGGGTGGCGACCCGGAACGTGCCCTGGCCGAACCAGCCGACCGGCGTGAACACGGGCACGGGGCTCAGCCGGACGCCCGGCGGGTGGTTACGGAACCCCGACCACCAGAACGGGTAACTGAGGTTGACCACCCCGGCGACCCAGAAGAACACGGCGTACAGTTCGAGCACGGCGACCGGCAGTTTCAGCACCAGGTAGGCCACGGCGCGCCAGCCGCTCCCGTCGCGGACGCCGGCGCTGGCCGGCCCGGCCGGCCCGGCCGGCCCGCAGGCCGCCAGCCGCAGGCCGCCGGCCCGGAGGCGAAGCCTCGATCCGCGGGTCGAGGAGCCGCGCCGCCAGCCGGAGCTGCAGCGAGCCGAGCCCCCGGGCCGCACCCGTCGCCACCAGGATCGCCAGCAGCACCGCGAGGACCGCCCAGGCGATCACCAGATCCGGCCCGGACGGGTTCGGCGGCCGGTGCGGCGTCGCCAGCTGGATCAGGCCCACGGCGACCGCGAAGATCACGAGCGGGCTCGCCGCGGCGAACGGCAGCCCGGCCAGGCAGAACAGGAACTCGCGGCGGGCCCGGGCAGACCACGGCGCGCGCACGGCGGCCCGCAGGACCGCGGCCGGCCCGGCGCCGCCCGGGCGCTCGCCTGGGTGCTCGCCTGGGTGCTCGCCGCTCGCGGGCCCGCCGCCCGGTGACGCCGCACTCACCGCGCGCTCCTGGCCGGTCGCCGCCATGCCCTCATTGTCGCTCGCTCCGGCCCGGTCAGGCGTCCCGCCGGACCAGCAGCCATCCGCCGGCCGCCAGCGCGACCGCGGCGTACAGGCCCAGCACGCCCAGCCCGGCCCAGGCCGGCAGCGGGTGCCCGCAGTTCGCCGCGCTGCCGCCGCAGGTCACCGGCTTGGTCGTGCTCAGCGAGTTCCCGACGATCATGATGGGCATGAACGCCCCGATCCGATGCGAGAGATCGCCGGCGAACGTCGCGACGACGTACACGCCGCCGACGAGCACGGCGATCGCGGCGGCACTGTGCCGGATGATGGCGCCGAGGCCCAGGCCGAGCAGCCCGATCAGGCAGAAGCTCGCCCCGGACAGCAGCACCGCGCGCAGCACGCCCGGCTGGCCCAGCGCGGGCGCCGCGATGCCGTGCCGCAGCGCCGCGCCGCCCGCGAAGAACGAGATGAACGAGGCGGCCTCGCCGACGGCCAGCATGACCGCGCCGAACACGACCGCCTTCGCGGTCAGGACCAGCGGGCGCCGCGGGATCGCGGCCAGCGTGGCCCGGATCATGCCCGAGGTGTACTCGCTGGTCATCGTCAGCACGCCGAGCACCCCGGCCAGCAGCAGGCCCGGGACGACGCCGGCCAGCGCGTTGTTGGTCAGGTCGCCGGACGCGTTCCGGGTGTCCAGGCCCACGGCGATGCCGATGCCGATGGTGCCGGCGACCGTGACCGCCAGGGTCCACCAGGTGGAGCGCAGGCTGCGCAGCTTGATCCATTCCATCCGGGCCACCTGCGCGAGCCCGTAGCGGCCGCGCGGCGAGCGGGAAACTGAGCTGGTCGTCATGACGCCCTCCCCGGCGCGAGATTCCCCCGGTATTCGACCGCCTCGCTGGTCAGCCGGAAGAACGCGTCCTCCAGCGAGGCCGACCCCGCCGACAGATCGGCGACCGTGGTGTCCGCGAGCAGCCGTCCCTGCCCGATCACGATCAGGCGCTCGGCCGTGAGCGCCATCTCGCTGATCAGGTGGCTGGACACGAACACCGTGCGGCCCTGCGCGGCCAGCGACTTGAGCAGGTTGCGTATCCAGCGGATGCCCTCCGGGTCCAGCCCGTTCACCGGCTCGTCCAGCAGCAGCACCCCGGGATCGCCCAGCAGCGCCGCGGCGATCCCGAGGCGCTGCGCCATGCCCAGCGAGAATTTCCCGGCCCGCCGGCTCGCCGCGTCGACCAGGCCGACCAGGCCGAGCACCTCGTCGACCCGGGCCCGCGGGACGGCGTTGCTGGCGGCCAGCGCGGCCAGGTGGCCGCGGGCGCTGCGGCCCGGGTGGAACGCCCTGGCCTCGAGCAGCGCGCCGACCTCGCGCAGCGGCCAGCGCAACTCGCGGTACCGGCGCCCGCCGACCCGCACCTGGCCCGCGTCCGGCGTGTCCAGCCCCAGGATCATGCGCATGGTGGTGGACTTGCCCGATCCGTTGGGGCCGAGAAAGCCGGTCACGGTGCCCGGCCGCACGTCGAAGCTGAGCGCGTCGACGGCCACCGTCGGCCCGTATCGTTTGGTGAGACTCCGTGCCTCGATCACCGGGGCTCCTTCCGTTCATGTGCCTTCGGAAGATCACGCTACGGATGCGGCCGCCCCCGCGGCATCCGGCTACCGCCCGTCTTCTCGCGGGGGCTTTCCCCCAGGGCTGGTGGATCTGGAAGTGGACGCGATCGCCGCCGATTAGCGCAGTGCGGCGAAGCCCCAGTTCAGCAGGCGGGCCGCGTCGGCGAAGGCCGCGGTGGGGTCGGTGCCGGAACTGTCGAGCACCACGCCGGCCAGGGTGCGGCCGCCCCGCCGCGCCTCGAACAGCAGGCTGTACCCGGCCCCGTGGGTGAACCCGGTCTTGATGCCGAGGACGCCCGGATAGGAGCCGAGCAACTGGTTCGTGTTCTTCCAGAAGTAGGCATGGTGCAGCCCGGTCGCCGCCAGGTAGTGCGTCCGCTGGGCCACGATGTCGCGGAACGTGGCCAGCCGCATCGCGGCCTGGCCCAGGATGACCAGGTCCCTGGGCGTGGAGTAGGTGGAGAACTCGGTCGGCCAGGGCAGCCCGTCGAAGTTGGCGAAGTGCGTGCCGCCCAGGCCCAGTGCCCGGGCGGTGGCGTTCATCTTCCGCACGAACGCCCGCCAGCCGGGCCCGTAGGCGCCGGCCAGGGCCAGGGCCGCGTCACAGCCGGACGGCAGGAGCATGCCCTCGAGCAACTGGCGCGCGGTGAGGACGTCGCCGACGCGCAGGCCCGCGTTGCTCCCGTCGTGCTGCCGCGCGTAGCTGACGTCGGCCGCCGAGATCCTGATCTCCCGGTCCAGGCCGCCCGCCCGGATCACCACGAGCGCGGTCATGACCTTCGTGATGCTGGCCATCGGCCGCTCGGCGTCCAGGCCGCGGCTCCACAGCCGCCGTCCCGTCGCCGCGTTCACCAGGTCGGCCCCTCGGGCCTGCACCCCGGCCGGCGCGAAGACCGGGACCGACGCGGGCCGCGCGGCCGGCGCTGGCCGGGCGGCGGCCGCTGCCGCCGGCGGTGCCAGCGAGACTAAGGCCGCCGCGACCAGGCTGGCGGCGACCGAGATGACGGTGAGCAGGCGGCGCGTGCGCACGAGCGGCTCCGGCGGTTCGGGGGGACGGGGGAGTCCTGCTGATCGTAATACCGCCCCGTTCGGTAACGATCAATACACGCCGTGTCACGGAACGCGTCAGCGGCCGCGCGGGGCAGCACCGCACGGCCATGAATGCGAGTTCAGTGCACTTCTGAGTGCAGCATCTTCACATTCATCGGCGTCCCCGGCCGGCTCGGCGTCCCCGGCCGGCTCGCTGCCCCGGGCCGCAAGCTCACGAGGTTGCTAGCCCCACCTGGAGGTGAGGTGCACGGTCGCGGCCGCGATCAGCAGGCCGCAGGCCAGCGAGGCGGCCAGCAGCAGCCAGCGGGTGCCCCGGCCGCTCAGCGCGGCCGCCGTGCGTCTGGCTACGGTGCGTCCGGCGCCCGTGCGTCCGGTCGCATCGCGGGAGAGCAGCAGCCTGGGCAGCCGCGGGGCGTAGACCAGCACGTGGATCGTCATCGCGCCGAACCAGAGCACGAACGAGGCCTTGTGCAGGAACAGCCACTGCCCGTCGCCCGGCCCGACGATGGCGAGCACGACGCCGGTGCCCAGCACGGCGAGCGAGGTGGCCATCACCACCGGCCCGAGCATCCGCATGATCGGGGCGGGGGGCCCCTTCCGCACGTAAGGCCCGGCGCCCGCGTAGTACCTGACGAACCGGTACCCGGTCGAGGCGACCTTCAGCGCCACCGGGCCGAGCAGCAGCATCCCGACGAAGAAGTGCACGGTCAGCAACTCGTGCAGGCGCAGGAGCGTCACGCCCTCGGCCGCGAACAGGACCAGCAGCACGGCCCCGGTCATCGCGGTGAGCCGCTCGTTTCCCGCCACGCCGCCGCCGGTCTCGGCCCGACGGCGGTGCCGGGCGCTGGTCGTCAGGTTCACCGGTGACCCGGCTTCCGGCTCCCGCCGGACCGGAGCAGGCTCAGCGCCAGGGTCGGGCAGGCGCTGATCGCGCGCCGGGCGTGCGAGAGCAGTTCGGGGCCGACCACGTCGGCGTGCACGATGGGGAACCCCCACTCGTCGAGCTCGACGAGCTCGGGCAGCAGGTCCGCGCAGAGCCCGTGCCCGGTGCACGTGGCCGGGTCGAGGTGCAGCTTGCTGATCAATTCCAGTCTCCCTCCGCCGGCTCTCCGCCTGACCACCGGGCCGGGATCGGCAGGACTCCTCCGCCGGCCGTGCCGCGGCGGGCCGCGGCACACGGCCGGCGGCGTGCGTGGGCATGTACGTCGGCTGCGAAGGCGGTCAGCGCCGAGCCGGCCAGCCGGACCGCGCCGTCCGGGTGACGGCAGGCACCGCGCCCGGGGAGCACGCCGAGCCTGCGCTCCAGCCGCTCCAGCACGGCCCCGGCCGGCCGGCCTGCCGCCAGCTGCGCGAAGTCCTCGGCGATCGCGGGCAGGCCGAACGCGCACGGGCCGCACTGCCCGGCGCTCTGGTCGGCCAGGTAGCCGAGCACCCGGGCCGTCTCGGTCAGGCCGCACGCGGCCTCCGGCAGGGCGGCGAGCACGCCCGCGCCGGGCGAGGCGCCGACGCGCCGCAGCCACTCGGCCGACATCGGCAGGCCGGCCACCGCCCGCAGCTCGTGCCAGGTGCCGAAGTAGCCGCCGACCAGCACCGTCGCCACGCCCGGCCGGACCCGGCTCCAGGCCAGCACGTCGCCGATCGGCGTGCCGACTTCGATCTCGTAGACGCCCGGGTGGTCGACCGCGCCGGACACCGTGGCCAGCATCGTGCCCGGGGCATCGGGCAGCCCGGCCCGCCGGAACCAGGCCGGGCCGAAGCGGGCGATGAGCGCGACGTGGGCGAGGGTCTCGACGTTGTCGACGAGCGTCGGCCGCCGCCGCACGCCGCGCTCGAACGGGCGCTCCCGGCCGCCGGACGGCCGGGCCTCGCCCCCGTTGAGCCAGCGGACCAGCGAGGTCTCCTCGCTCGAGACGTAGTGCGGTGGCAGTTCGTGCACCTGGACCGGTGTGCCGCTGATCCCGGACCGCTGCCGGTCGGTGACCGCGCCGCGGACCTGCTCGGCCAGCCGGGGCCGGGTCCGCGGCAGGCACACGTGCACGACGTCGGCCCCGACGGCCTCGGCGGCCAGTTCGGCGCCGTCGAGCACCAGATGCGGTGCCCGGGAGAGCAGGGCCTGATCCTTCTCGCTGGCCGGCTCGCTCTCCATGCCGTTGGCCACCACGACCGCCGGTCCGCTGCGCCCGGCCACCGCACGCAGCTTGGTCCCGGTCGGGAAGCTCGCGCCGCCGCGGCCGGTGAGGCCGGCCGCCGCGACGGCCCCGGCCAGCGCGCCGGTCGCGTGGTCGTGCTGCGGCAGCGGCCCGTAACGGTCCAGGTGCTCACGCAGCGTGGCCGGACGCCCGCTTTCGCGCCACCCGGCGGTCAGCCTCGCGGGGGCGGTCATCCGTCGTCTCCGTGGGTGATGGTCAGCGTTCCGGTGGCCACGGCCCCGCGGATGACCAGCGTGATGTCGGCGTGCGCCGTCGACCCGCTGGGCCCGTGCAGGTCGGCCACCAGGCGATGGCCGTCGAGCAGGATCACCGGCCCCGAGTAGGCCCCGGCCTGGCCCACGCTCACGGTGCCGGCGGCCAGCGAGATCCCGGCGCCGTCCGGTGTCCCCCGCAGCGTGATGACCAGGCTCTGCGGCACGTTCGTCTGCGCGCTGACGGTGATGGTGACCTGGCCCGCGGCCCTGGTACGGGCCACTCGCCCGGTGAAGCTGCCGCCGGCCGGCGCGGCCGGTGACGCTCCGGCGGCGGCCGGGGCCGCACTGCCCGCCAGCAGCGCCACCGGAGTACCCGCGCGGCGCGCCCAGCCCGGCTGCAGCGGGCCTACCACCACGAACGCGGCCGTGGCCAGCGGCATCGCGGCGCAGGTCACCAGCCAGGTCAGCGGGCCCGGACGGTCCCGGGCCAGGGACAGCCGCCAGCCGGCTGCTCCGGCCACGGCCGCGACGCAGGCCGCGTCGAGCGCGAGCAGCCACGGCAGCTTGCTGTCCGTGCCGGTGCCGAGCCCGTGCCACAGCGCGACCGGCCAGCAGGCGTAGCCGAGCCAGTGCACCGCCCGCCAGGTGCGGTATCCGAGCCGGGCCCGCAGCAGGCTCGTGACCACCACCGCGAGCAGCATGTCGGAGGCGACCGTGCCCAGGCCCAGCCAGAACGTCCGGTACGGCGAGGCGAACGGCACGACAGCGGAGATCCAGCCGACCGGCGCGTACGTGTCGAGGACCGTGGTCAGGACGTGCGCGGCCACGAAGGCCACCGACAGCAGCGACAGGTTGCGGTGCAGCTGGGCCGTGACCATCCTCGGCCAGCGCGGCGTGGCGAACCTGGCGACGCCCGCGACCCCGAGGACGGCGGTGGCGGTCAGCAGCACCAGCGCCGTCACGCCGGTGGCTCGCGTGGCGTACCACAGTGGGCTCGGCCCGGTCATGACCCGCCGGACGCGGTCTGCGGCGGCGCTGTGGTGGTCGCCGGGGGCTGGGCCGGCGGCGAGATCTGCTGCGGCGGAGTCGAAGCGGGAGCGCCGGCAGGCCGGGTTCCGGCGGGCTGGGCGCTGGCCGGCGGCGGGCCGGCTGGGTCTGGGGCTGGGTCTGGGCCTGGGTGCCGCCCGACGCCGCGCCCGCGGCGGACGAGTGGTGGTGGCCGGGGAGGGCATGGGCGAACGCGGCGCCCAGGCCGAGGGAGGCCGCCGCCGCGCCCCCGGCGGCCCACAGCGTCACCCGGCGAGCCCGGGCGAGCCTCTGGTCACGGCGGCGGGCCGCGTGATCAGCTGGCAGTGGCATGTGGTAACACTCCTCCTGGCGATGACGATGGTCCGGTCGCTCGGTCACCCGCTGCTGGCGCGTTCTAAGCCTGCCCGGTGACGTTCGCGGAACCGGTTCAGGAAAGCTTCAGAAGTGGTAAAGGTGGCCGGATCATGAGGACGTCCGGGGCCGCCGATGACCAAGGCTTCAGGATGAGATGACCGCCGGCCGGCGCGGGGTGCGGTCGCGCGGTGACGCGGGAAGTTTGAGGGTCACCGTCAGCCCTCCGCCCGGCGTATCCGACAGCACCGCGGAGCCGCCGTTGGACGTCACCAGCCGGTGGACGATCGCCAGGCCGAGCCCGGTACCGCCCGGAGTCGTGCTGGTGAACCGGCGGAACGCGGCGCGCTGCTGCTGCGGGCTCATGCCCGGGCCGTTGTCGGCGACGACGATCTGCGGGCCCGTGGCGGCGGCCGTGGCGCTGACCCTGACCTTCCCGCCCGACGGGACCGCGTCGAGGGCGTTGGCCAGCAGGTTGTCCAGGATCTGCTCCAGGTGGCCCTCGCCGAGCCTGGCCCGGACCGGGTCCAGGCCGACGGTGGTCAGCGTGACGTCGCGTTCCTCCGCGGCCGGGCGCCAGGCGGCGGTCCGGTCCCTGATCACCAGGTCCAGCCGGACTTCCGCGGGCTCGGCCACGACCTTCTCCGCGCGCGCCACCGCGAGCAGCCCGTCGACCATCCGGGAGAGCCTGGCGATCTCTTCCTGCGCCCCGGCCAGTTCGACGGCGACGGGTTCGTCGCAGTCTTGCGCCAGCACGTCGAGGCGCAGCCGCAGCGCCGCGAGCGGCGTCCGCAACTGGTGGGACACGTCCGCCATCATGGCCTGGTGGCCATCGACCAGGGCCTGGAGCCGCCCGGCCATGGTGTTGAAGTTGGCCGCGAGCCTGCGCACCTCGCTGGGACCGGACCCGAGCGGCGAACGCGTGTCCAGCGCGCCGGCGCCGAGTCGCTGCGCGGCCGCCTCGAGCGTGCTGAGCGGGCGGCTCACCCAGCGCGCCAGCGCCGTGGCGATCAGGGCCGCGGCCAGCAGGCCGGCGGCCGACACCGCCCCGAGCAAGATCCACAGGACGGTGACCCGGTGATCGAGCGGCGCGGTGGGACGCGAGAGCGCGACCACGCCCACGGTCGCGCCGCTCTCGTCCCGCAGCACGGGCGCGAGCACCAGCAGCCGGTCGTCGGCCGGGTACGTGGCCGGGGTCAGCCTGGCCAGGGCCCGGGTGACCACGCCGGCCGGGGCGGCGGGACGGGCCAGGGTTCCCGCGAGCCAGCGGCCGGACTTGTCGTACACCGCGATCTGGTCACCGCTCTGGCGTAGCTGGCCGATGACGCGGTCGAGGGCCGGGCCGCTGCTGTGGTCGGCGAGCCTCTCCTCGGCCACGTTGGCCAGCGACGTAGCGGCGGTCACGGCCTCGGCGTCGAAGGAGTGGCCGTCGTGCGCGGCCGTGATCAGCCCCAGCGGCACCGCCACCACCCCGAGCAGCAACGCGATCAGCGCCACGACCGTGGCCGCGATCCGGCGCGCCATCAGACCTTGCCGAGCCGGAACCCGCGGCCGTAGACGGTCTCGATCAGGCCGGGCAGGCCCAGCTTCTTGCGCAGCGCCGCGATGTGCACGTCGAGCACCTTGCTCGGCCCGTACCAGTGCGAGTCCCAGGCGCTTTCGAGTATCTCCGGCCGGCTCACCACGCGGCCCGGGTCGGCCGCGAGGCACTCGAGGATGTCGAACTCCTTGGGCGTGAGCGCGACTTCCTGCCCGGACACGCTCACCTTGCGGGTCCGCATGTCCACGGTCAGCGGGCCGTGCCTGGTCACCTCGCCGTCCGGCCGGACGCGGCGCAGCACGGCGCGGATCCGGGCCTGCAATTCGGCCAGGCCGAACGGCTTGACCAGGTAGTCGTCCGCGCCCGCGTCCAGCGCGACCACGCGGTCGGTCTCCTCGCCGTGCGCGGTCACGACGATGATCGCCGCACGTGACTTCTCCCGCAGCCGCCGGCAGACGTGCACGCCGTCGGAGTCGGGCAGTTCCAGGTCCAGCAGCACCACGTCGGGCTCGCCCCAGGCCAGAGCCTCGCCCCCGGTCAGCACGTGGTCCACCCGGTACCCGGCCCGGCTCAGCCCGCGGACCAGTTGCGTGGCGATGCCAGGGTCGTCCTCCACCACGAGCACGCTCGGTCCCGGGTCATCCGGCGCCAGGGCGCGCCCCGGAGCGCCCGTCGTCGCTGTCATGGGACCCACCGTAGGCGCTCGGCCGCACTGATGCCCGCAGGCTGTGCCTACCAGCCTGACGGCAGGGGCATGCCCTCGGCGTAGCCCGCGGCGCCCTGCAGGCCGATGACCGCCCGCTGGTGCAACTCCTCCAGATCGCTGGCGCCCGCGTAGGCGCACGCGCTGCGCAGCCCGGCCGTGATCGAGTCGATCAGGTCCTCGACCCCGGGCCGCTGCGGGTCCAGATACATCCGCGAGCTGGAGATGCCTTCCTCGAACAGTTCCTTGCGCGCCCGCTCGAACGGCGAGTCGGCGGCCGCGCGCAGCCGCACCGCCCGGGCCGACGCCATGCCGAAGCTCTCCTTGTACAGCCGTCCGTCCGCGTCGCGGAACGCGTCGCCCGGCGACTCGCAGGTGCCGGCGAACCAGGACCCGATCATGACGTTGGACGCGCCGGCCGCGAGCGCCAGCGCGACGTCCCGGGGGTGCCGGACGCCGCCGTCCGCCCACACCCGGGCGCCGAGCCTGCGCGCCTGGGCGGCGCACTCCAGGATCGCGCTGAACTGCGGGCGCCCGACCCCGGTCATCATCCGGGTGGTGCACATGGCACCCGGTCCCACGCCGACCTTGACGATGTCGGCGCCGGCCTCGACGAGGTCGGCGACGCCCGCCGCGGTCACGACGTTGCCCGCCGCCACGGGCACCGCGGGCGAGAGTTCCCGCACCGAGCGCAGCGCGTGGATCATCTTGTCCTGGTGACCGTGGGCGGTGTCGACCACCAGCATGTCCGCGCCCGCGTCCAGCAGCAGCTTGGCCTTGCCGGCCACGTCACCGTTGATGCCGAGGGCGGCCGCGATCCGCAGCCGCCCGCGGCCGTCCACGGCGGGCTGGTACAGGGTCGCGCGCAGCGCGCCGGTCCGGGTCAGGATGCCCACGCAGCGGCCGCTGTCGTCCACCACCGGCGCGAGGCGGTGCCGGCCCTCGTGCAGGAGCCCGAACGCATGCTCCGGGTCGGTCCCGGCCCGCAGCGTGAGCAGTTCCGTCGACATGACGTGGCGAAGCTGGGTAAACCGGTCCACGCCGTGGCAGTCGCCCTCCGTGACCACCCCGACCGGGCGGCCCTCCTCGATCACGACCACAGCGCCGTGCGCCCGCTTGGGCAGCAGGCTGAGCGCGTGCCCGGTGGTGGCCTCGGGACCGAGCGTCAGCGGCGTGTCGTGGACCAGGTCCCGGTTCTTCACCCAGGACACGACGTCGGCGACGACGTCCGCCGGGATGTCCTGCGGGAGCACGGCCACGCCGCCGCGCCGGGCCACGGTCTCGGCCATCCGGCGCCCGGCGACGGCCGTCATGTTGGCCACGACCACCGGGATCGTGGTGCCGCTGCCGTCGCCGGTCGCCAGGTTCACGTCCAGCCGGGACGCGACGGCGGACCGGTTCGGCACCAGGAACACGTCGCTGTAGGCGAGGTCATGGGGCGGTAGATGCTCGGTAAGGAATCGCACTTATCGATTCTGCCCCCGGCCGGCGAGTGCCGAACACGCCCGGGCCGCCGCGCCCCGGGTCACGCCGAGTTGAACGCCGCGTAGATGATCGCGCTGAGCCGGTCCACCATCTCTTCCCTCGGCAGCCCCACGTCGACGCTCAGCAGGTAGTTGACGCGCTCCAGCATCATCAGGCAGGCCACGGCGGTCAGTTCCGCGTGCTCCGGGATGTCGGCCGCCTGGTCATCCCCGCCGCGCCCGGCCGCCGCGGCCGCGGTCATGCCCTGGGTGATGGCCTCGGCGATGCGGAAGAACACCTGCAGCCCTTCGCCGTAGACGTCGTTGTTGACGTCGTCTGCCGAGCTGAGGATCCGGATCACCGGGGCGTGGGCCGCGTAGGTGTCAAAGAACTGCCGGACCCAGTTCCGCAGCGCGTCCCGGCCCGCCTCGTTGTGGGTCACCACGGGGAAGTCCCCGGTGATGATCTCCATGTCGCGCAGCGCGTCCCGCAGCAGCGTCCGGTACAGATCGTCCTTGTTAGCGAAGTACAGGTAGAAAGTCCCGTGCGAGGTCTTGGCCCGGCGCACCACGTCGTCGACGCGTACCGCCTGGAAACCCTTCTCGTTGAACTCGGCCAGGGCGGCCTCGAGCAGCTTGCGCACCGTTTCCCGGCCCTGGCGGCCCAGCTCGCGTTCCTGTGCGGGCGTGCCGCCATCCAGGGACGGCCGGATCCGGCTCGTCTGGCCGTCTGGGCGGCCCAGCATCGCCGTCTTGGCGTCCACTAGCGCCTCCCGGTCCGGGCTGCCACCCTGCGCGGTTTCTTCAAGCGTGCTCTCCTCTTGCGTCGGGTCGCAGGCGGCTTCCGAGGCCATATTGCGAGACTAGTCCCGGCCGACGGCGGACAATATCCCATTACCGGGGTGGTCACGGGCCGAATACCTGGGTCAGGTAAGCGTTGCCGAACCGGCGTTCGGGGTCAAGCTCGTCGCGCAGCGCGACGAAGTCACCGAACCTAGGGTACGCCCGGCCCAGGTACTCCGCGCTTCTGGTGTGCATCTTGCCCCAGTGCGGGCGGCCGCCGACCGCGGTCATCACGGCTTCCACGTCACGGAAGTACTCCCGGTGCGGCGAGGCGTGGTAGACGTGGATCGCGATGTAGGCGCTGCGGCGGCGGTAGGCCGTGGACAGCCACGGGTCGTCACCGGGAGTGACCCGGACCTCGATCGGGAAGCTGATCCGCCAGTCCCGCCGCGCGAACAGGGCCCTCACCTCGGCGAGCACGTCGGCCAGGGACTCACGCGGGATCGCGTACTCCTGCTCCTTGAACCGCACCCGGCGCGGGCTGGTGAACACCCGGTACGGGACGTCGACGTAGCGGCGCGACCCGAGCGCCTTCCCGGCCACGCCGTTGACCGTCCTGATCACCGCGGGGGCGGCGTGGCCCAGCCGGCAGGTGACCCCGAAGACCGTGTTGGACAGGAACTGGTCATCCAGCAGGTACCGCAGCCGCCCCAGCGGCTGCGGCGGCCCCGGCGACCGGTTGTTCTGCTTGGTCAGGCAGCCCTCGGTGTGCGGGAACCAGTAGAACTCGAAATGCTCGTTGACCGACGTCAGTTCGTCCAGCCTCGAGATCACCTCGGACCACCGCATCGGTTCCTCGCGCGCCTCCACCAAGAACAACGGCACGACCTTGAACGTCACGGCGGTGATCACTCCGAGTGCGCCCAGCCCCACTCGCGCGGCGCCGAAAAGCCCGGATGGCGGGTCGGCGGAGCAGGTCGCGATCGTGCCGTCGGCCAGGACCATTTCGAGGCCGGCCACCTGGGCCGCCATGCCGCCGACGTCGCGGCCGGTGCCGTGAGTGCCGGTCTGGATCGCTCCGGCCACGGTCTGGACCTGGATGTCGCCCATGTTGGCCAGCGTCAGCCCCCGGGCCAGCAGCGCGGTGTTGAGCACGTGCAGCGGGCACCCCGCCTCGACGGTGGCCAGCCCGGCCGCCGCATCCACAGACCTGATGCCGGTCAGGCCGCCCGGGAGGAGCAGCACCCCGTCGGTGACCGCGGCGGGCGTGAACGAGTGCCCGGTGCCGGCCATGCGCACGGTCAGCCCGTCCGCGCCCGCCCGGCGGATCTCCGCCGCCACCTCGTCCGCCGACCGGGGCGTAACGACCCGGCGCGGCCGCGCCGACTCGTTGCCCGCCCAGTTCCGCCAGTCCGGCCGGTCGCGCCCGGCCCGCGGCGCGCCCGGCCGATCAGTTTTTCGCATCGGCCCATTCTCCCGGTCGCGGCACGCGCAGCGTTTCCCGCTCCCCGGCGGGGCCCCGCCCGCCTCCCCATTCCCCCTTCACTGCACCGCCTTCCCTCGTCGCTCGTTCCTCGCTCCTCAGTCCAGGCGGCACCGCGCCCCTCCGGCTCGCTCATGCAGCCGGCCCAGGCCCACCAGGCAGCAGGCCGCGGCCACCGCGCCGCAGCCTGCGGCGAACACAAAGCCCCAGCGGGCCCCGTGGGCGTCGATGAGGCGCCCGGCGACGGCCGATCCCACCGCCACGCCCACCGAGATCGCCGAGGTGAGCCAGGCCATCCCCTCGGTCCGCCGCTGCGCCGGGGCCTGCTGGTCGATCAGGCTGAACCCGGCGATGAACGTCGGCGAGATGGCCAGGCCGGAGCAGAAGATGACCACGGACGCCACGGCCAGGCCGGGCAGGGCCCAGAACGTCGAGGTTCCGGCGACGACCAGGCACAGCGTGACCGCGAACCGGCGGTGCACCGGGGTGTGCCAGGTCCGCGACCCGTAGCAGAGGCCGCCGACCGCGCTGCCCAGTGCGTAGGCACCGAGGATGAAGCCGGCCAGCGGCTTGTGCCCGTGTTCTTGCGCGAAATCCACGATGGACAGGTCGATGGTCCCGAACATCGCGCCCAGGCAGAGGTAGACCGGCGCCAGGGTGACCAGCCCGGGCGCCGCGATCCTGGAGATCCGGGCGGCGGTGCCCGGCGGCCGCGGCGGATCGGCCGGGCCGGGCCGCGCGCGGCCGGCCGGCGGTTCGGTACGACGCTGCGCGGCGAACAGCAGCGTCCCGGTCACGCACGCCGCCATCGCCACCGCGACGCCGGCGGCGGGATAGACCTCGGTGGCGAGCAGGGTGACCAGGGCCGGGCCGATGACGAAGATCGCCTCGTCGAGGACCGACTCCAGCGAGAACGCGGCGTGCAGCAGCGGGGAGTCGCCGAGCAGCGCGCTCCAGCGGGCCCGGACCATGGAGCCCAGCGAGGGCATCGACGCTCCGGCCAGCCCGCCGGCCGCCACCATCGTCCACAGCGGCGCCCGGGACTCCGCGCAGACGATGAGCGCGATCGTGCTCGCCGTGAAGAACATGGTCAGCGGCGGCAGCACCCGGTGCTGCCCGAACCGGTCGGCCAGCCTGGCGGCCTGCGGTGCGCAGAGCGCGTAGCCGACCGAGCCTGCTGCGGCCACGATCCCGGCCAGCGCGTAGCGCCCGGTCACCGACGCGATCAGCAGCACGGTGCCGAGGCCGAACATGGACATCGGCATCCGGCCGACGAAGCCCGCCGCGGAGAATCGCAGCGCGCCCGGCCGGGAGAGCACCGCGTGGAAGGGGTTGCCGACCCGCTGCTCTGGCTCCCTGACCTGCGTCACGAACTCGCTGACCTCCGTCCTGCCGGTATATCAGGCTCGTCAACCGCTTTGCTGGCTTGGTTTCGCGGCTTTCAAAGCGTCACCGGGCCGGGCTAGGGTGTATCGCGATGGGACGCCTGATCCGGTGCAGAGGACTACGTACCCCCGCCACGGCGACTGCCGCAGGCCGTTGGAGGACGCCCGGGCTTCGCAGCGTGGCGGGCTGTGGCGCGTTCCTGCTGCTGGCCGTCGGCGGCGGCGCCCGGATGCCCGTGCCCGGGTCGGGGGGATCGGCGAGCACACTGAGCACGGCAGCGTCGGCGGCGGCCGCGCCGAGCGCGGCCGCCTCGTTCCGGCAGATCATCCTGCCCGACCTGCTGATCGTCGCGCCGACGGGCCTCACGCAGCCGCAACTCGCCGCGCTGCACAAGATCACCGGTATCCGCGACCTGATCGCGTTCGACGGCGCGCAGATCAAGGCCGGCGATCGGCCGGTCAGCGTCATCGGCGTGAACCCGGCCACGTTCCGGTCCTGGGTGCCGCTGCGGACCGCTTCGGACCAGTCCTTCTGGACGGCCCTCGCGAGCGGCGACTTCGTGGCGTCCCAGGCCACGACCAGCAGCCTGGGCTTGCACCGGGGGTCCAGCTACACGCTGACCGGCAGCACCAGGCAGGTCGTGACGTTCGGCGCCGCGGCCGCGCTCGGCATCACGGGCGTGGATCTGCTGGTGAACACCGGGACCTCACGCAAGCTCGGCCTGCTGCACCAGGTCGCCGCGCTGATCAGCGCGCCCGCCCTGAGCATGGCGACGCTGACCGCCAAGGTCAGGAAGGTGCTCGGGCCGTCCGGCAAGATCGTCAGCCTGCGCCAGCAGCAGGAGCCGCAGCAACTCCCGGTCTCCGGCGTGACGTCGAACCAGTTGCCTTCGACGTACCTGCAGCTGTTCCAGGCGTCCGCCGCCAGGTACTGTCCCACGCTGTCCTGGACGGTGCTCGCCGCGATCGGCCAGATCGAGAGCGCGGACGGGACCAACGACGGCCCGTCCAGCGCCGGCGCGCTCGGGCCGATGCAGTTCCTGCCGTCCACGTGGGCGGCCTGGGGCATCGACGGGTTCGGCCAGACCGGGCCGCCGGACATCCTGAACCCCTACGACGCGGTGCCGTCGGCCGCCCGGATGCTGTGCGCCGACGGCGCGTCGGCGGGCAGCAGCGGCCTGGCCGCCGCCGTCTTCGCCTACAACCACGCCGACTGGTACGTGAACGAGGTGCTCGCCCTCGCCGCCGAGTACGCCCGCAACTACGGCTAGGTTCGTCCCATGCCGGCCTACGACGCGTTCCTGCTCGTGTCCTTCGGCGGCCCCGAGGGCCGAGACGACGTGATGCCGTTCCTGGAGAACGTCACCCGCGGCCGCGGCGTGCCGCGGAACCGGCTGGAGCAGGTGGCCGAGCACTACTACCGGTTCGGCGGGGTCAGCCCGATCAACCAGCAGTGCCGGGACCTGCTCGCCGCGGTCGAGAAGGATTTCGCCGGCCGCGGCGTCGACCTGCCTGGGTACTGGGGCAACCGGAACTGGGATCCCTACCTGACCGACGCCGTCGCCGCGATGGCCGCGGACGGCAGGCGGCGCGTGATCGCGTTCGTGACGTCCGCCTACAGTTCCTACTCCAGCTGCCGGCAGTATCTCGACGACATCGAGCGGGCGCGCGCGCAGGCCGGGCCGGCCGCCCCGCGGATCGACAAGCTGCGGCCGTATTTCAACCACCCGGGTTTTATCGAGCCCCTGGCCGATGCGGCGCGGGCCGCGGCGGAGTCGCTGCCGACCCCCGTTCAAGCTGGTTTTGATCTTGTTTTTACCGCGCACAGCATTCCCGCGGCGATGGCGGCCGCCAGCGGGCCGCCTGCGACGCGTATCCCCGGCAACTCGCCGAGGCTTCCCGGCTGGTGGCCGAGCGGGTCGCCGGCGCTCGATCCTGGCGGCTGGCCTACCAGAGCCGCAGCGGCCCTCCGTCAGTCCCCTGGCTCGGGCCGGACGTCGGTGACTGCCTCGCCGAGCTGGCCAGGTCCGGATCAAGCGCCGTGGTCCTGGTCCCGGTCGGCTTCACCTCGGACCACATGGAGATCGTCTTCGACCTGGACGTCGAGGCGGCCCAGGCCGCCGAGCGGCTCGGCCTGCCGCTGGCGCGGGCGGCGACGCCCGGCACGGACCCCCGGTTCGTCGCGATGATCACAGAGCTGGTCCGGGAACGGCAGGACGGGCAGCCGCCCCGGGCGCTCGGAGATCTCGGAACGGCCCTCGGGACGTGCGGCAGCGGTTGCTGCGGGGCCGGTGCCGCCCGGCCCGTCGCGGGTCCCCGGGCATCTCGGTGAGCGAGCCCGGGGCCGGTGACCGGGGCGACCCGGGGGCCCTGCTCGGGCTCGCCTGCGAGGCGGCCGTGGCCGCCGGACGGCTGCTGACCGGCCGTCGCGGCCGCGCCGAGGTCGTGGCGACCAAGTCGAGCCCGACCGACGTGGTGACCGAGGCGGACCGCGCCGCGGAGACGCTGATCAGAGACCTGATCGGGGCCGTGCGGCCCGGCGACAGGATCCTCGGCGAGGAGGGCGGCGAGGTCGGCCCGCGGTCCCGGCCGTCGGGCGTGCGCTGGATCGTGGATCCGCTGGACGGGACCGTGAACTACCTGTACGGGCTGCCGGACTGGGCGGTCAGCATCGCGGCGGAGGTGCGCGGCACCGTGGTGGCCGGCGCGGTGTTCGTGCCCCGGCGCGATGAGCTGTTCAGCGCCGAACGAGGCCGGGGTGCGTGGCTGAGTTCGAACGCGCTGGACCCGCGGGGGGAGGACGCGGCGCCGCCCGTCAAGCTGGCCTGCAACCAGGGAGTACCGCTCGGCCAGGCGCTCGTGGCTACCGGTTTCGGCTACGAGGCCGGACGGCGGGTGGTCCAGGGCGAGGTGCTGCGGGGCGTGCTGCCGCGGGTGCGGGACATCCGGCGGGGCGGGTCGGCCGCCGTGGACCTCTGCTCGGTGGCGTCGGGCAGCGCGGACGCCTACTACGAGCGCGGCGTGAACCTGTGGGACATCGCGGCGGGCAGCCTGATCGCGATCGAGGCGGGCGCCCAGGTCACCGGCCTGCACGGCAGGCCAGCGAGTCCGTCGATGACGATGGCAGCGGCCGCTCCGCTCCTCGGCGAACTGCACGACCTGCTGGCGAGCCTGGATCCTGAGCGGGACGGCTGAGCGAGCCGCCTGCTACCGGTCCAGCGTCCCCGTGGCGGCGGGCCCGGCCTGCCCCTTGAAGCTGAACTGCAGTGTGTTCGCCGGTCCCTGGACCAGGGTGACCACGCCATCGGCGCACTTGTTCTGGCCCTGAATGATCCCCTGGTCCAGGGTCAGGGTGCTGGAGAGTCTGGACATCAGGCTGAGCTCGCCGGAGCACGAGAACGACGTGCCCGAATACTGGACCTTGCCTCCGGCGGAGCCGGGCACCAGCGTCAGCACGACGTGGTACACATCGGACGGATTGGTCTGGCTGACCTGGCCGGACCAGGTACCGGCCAGGCCGGGCGGCACGGTCGGCGGCGGCGTCGGCGACCCCCGGGGCCGGCCCGATGGCGTCGTGGTGGCCGAAGGCTGGCTCGTCGTGGCGGGCTTGGCCGTATCCGCCGGCGCGCCGCTCTGGCTCTGCGCGGCGCGGATGGCCACGACGATGGCCACGAGGCACACCGCGATCCCGACCACCCACCAGATCGTGGCCGGCCGGCGCGGTATCGTCGCGGCCCGGCGCGGAGGCTGAGGCCGGGGCCGCGGCTCGGCGGCCGGGGGAGGAGGCTCCGGCCGCACCGCCGCGCGCGCCGCGCGCCTCGACCCCTCCCCGAGCACGCCCGCGGGCGGGTTGGCGTCGCCGAGGAGTTCGACCACGACCGATCGCGCGGTCGGCCGGTCGCCGGGCCCTGACCTCAGGCACAGGGTGGCCTGCTCGCGCAGCGGTTCGGGCAGCATCTCCAGGTCCGCGGGGTCGACGGGCCCGCCGGCCGCCGCGTACAGCACGGTGAACGCCCACGCCCGCATGTCCGCGCCCGGAGTAGCGGCGCCATAAGGCGGGGTGATCCCGAACTCGATGACCCGCGGGCCGTCCGCGCCGAGCACGACGTGCTCGGGACCGAACTGCCCGTGGACCAGCCCGGCCTGGTGGATCGCGGCCAGGCCGGTCGCGGTCCCGACCGCCAGGGCCTGGAGGTCACCGCCCTCCCAGGGCCCTTCCTCGGTCACGAACTCCCGCAGCGAGGGCCCGGCGACGTACTCACTGACCAGGAACGCGTCACTGCCGTCGAAACCGGCCCCCAGTATCCGCGCGGCGCAGAACGGCGCGACCCGGCGGGCTGCGTTCGCCTCGGCCGTAAACCTGTCCCTGGCCGCGCTGTCCCGGCCCCAGTCACCGCCGAGCAGCGTGACGGTTACCTCGCTGCCGTCGACCGTCCGGGCGAGATACACCGGGCCGGCGACGGGCATCCCCACGATGCGCCCGCTCAGCCGATAGCGGCCGACGCGCGTCGGGTCGTCGGCATGCAGCGGCGTGACGTGGGGCATAACTCGTCTCCGCGAGGTCATGCTGGCGGACATGTTGTGCGGTTCGTACCATACGCACTTTGTGCCAGCTAGTGGAGGTGATCGTGCATCATACCGGGAGGGTTTTTAGGGGGAAAGTGACGTGGTCGCCCGATCTTCTGAGGGAGCCTGACGACCACACGAACCGCCGGAGATGCTCTGTACGTGTACCAGGCGACGGGACGTGACAGAATTCCCCCCCGGATTCGGGCACAACCGAGGCTTCCTGAGCGTTACACCCGCGCGATAGGTGAAGAAGATGGAGGGGTTAGGGCCACATGGCTACCGACTACGACAGCCCGCGGAAGACAGACGACGAGCTGACCGAGGACAGTCTGCAGGAGCTTCAGGCACGTCGCATGGACAAGTCATCGACCGCGATCGACATCGATCCGGACGATGTGGCCGAGTCGCTGGAGCTTCCGGGCGCGGACCTGTCCAATGAGGAACTCTCGTTCCGGGTGATCCCACGCCAGGCCGACGAGTTCACGTGCTCAAGCTGTTTCCTCGTGCACCACAGGAGCCAGCTCGCGGAGACCCGCGGCGGCCGGCTTGTCTGCCGGGAGTGCGCGGCCTAGGCCGGTCCAGCATTGTGATGGCCGGGGCCGCGAGGCCGCACCACGCGCACGGCACCCGCCGTGCGCGTGCGCTGGCGTGCCCTCACCCCGGCAGCCAGATCCTGCGCTCGTCGCCGCGCGGGTCAGCCTCAGGTCCCCCTCCGGGATCGTCGAAAACCATGACCGGGCAGGTGTCGTCGTAGGCGTGCCAACCCGGGTCGCCGTAGCGCGCGAAGGCCAGCCAGGCGGCGTGCATGCGGCCGGCGAGCGCCGCGGGCGGGCTCGCCCCGAGCGCCGGCTCGGCCCCTTCCGCCGAGAGGTTGTCGAACACGAACGGGATCTCCAGCGAGTGACAGGCGCCGAGCCCGTCTACCGGGCTCGACCAGGCGAATTCATAGACGAACGTAGGTGCCGGCCCGGCCGCCCGGGCTCCGGCCACGGCCAGCGCGGGAAGCCGGAAGAAGCGGTCGGTGAGCATGGCGGCGAACACGTCGCCGGGGGAGGCATCCGGCCGGCTGGCCCGGTAGAGATCGGCCACCGCTGAGCCGATCCCCAGCATGGGCAAGATGGCGGCCAGACCCTCGTCGGTGATGAGAGCGGCGATCCCGGTGGGGACGAGGAAGAGCCGGTATTCATCGGTCGTCGTGCCGGTCAGCAGGGGCACCCCGGATCCAGCGCCCCCGGCTATCGCCGTCAGCGGGTGACCGGGGATCAGGTCACCGTCGATAACCGGGATGAACGCCATCGAACTGGCCACGATGGTCGCGCCGAACCGCCCGGGATCGGGCTGGGCGACCAGGGCGTCGCGCACGACGATCTGGGCCTGGATCAGTTCGGGCAGGCCGACCCCGGCCAGGCTCGCCGCCGTGGCCTCCCGGCCGAGCGCGAGGCCCAGTTCCTTGGCCACGAGCGCGGCATCGGCCGGGTCGGCCGCGGCCTGGGCCGCGCCGCTTTGCGTTATGGCCTTGGTGAACAGGCCCTGGGCCCGCGGCAGCGACATCAGCGTGGTCACGCTCATCGCGCCGGCGGACTCGCCGAAGACCGTGACGTTTCCCGGGTCACCGCCGAACGCCGCGATGTTGTCGCGTACCCACTCCAGCGCGGCGATCTGGTCCAGCAGCCCGCGGTTGGCCGGGACGTCGGGCAGCAGCGCGAACCCGTCGACGCCCAGCCGGTAGTTGAGGCTGACCAGCACGACCCCGTCTCGCGCGAACGGGTAACCGTCGTAGACCGGGATAGCCGAGTTACCGTTGCTGAACGCCCCGCCGTGGATCCAGACCATGACCGGAAGGCCCGCTCCCCCCGGGTCGGGCGTCCACACGTTCACGCTCAGCCAGTCATCGCCCGCGATGCTGGGTTCGGGCAGCAGCACGTCGAACGGGGCGGCGTAGTCAGGTTTGGGCGGGGTCGCGCCGAGCCTGTCCGCGGCGCGGATCCCGTCCCAGGCCGGGGGAGGAGCCGGAGGCAGGAACCGCAGCGGCCCGGTCGGGCTGGCCGCGTACGGAATGCCGAGGAAGCTGGCCACGCCGTCCCGCACCTGGCCGCGGACCTTCCCGTATTTCGTGGTCACGGTGGGTTGCATGGGCGCACTCTGTCATGTCACCCGGTGTTCCGGCTAGTCCTGCTCCGGCGAATTGGCCGTGCCCGGTTCCGGCCCTGGTGTCCGGCTGGCCGCCGGGTCAGGCGGCGCAGGCCGGCGGGCGTAACTGGCGGGCGCGGCGTAACTGGCGGGCGCGGCGTAACTGGCGGGCGCGGCGAAACTGGCGGGCGCGGCCCGCGCCCGGCCGGGGGCAGGCGCCAGGCCGGACCGCTAGCCGCCGTCCAACCATTTGCCCCTGTTTCATGGTCTTCGTCCCGGCCGCAGGCCCGCCGCCCCGGCATCCCGCCCCGCCGCCCCGGCATCCCGCCCCGCCGCCCCGGCATCCCGCCCCGCCGCCCCGGCATCCCGCCCCGCCGCCCCGGCATCCCGCCCCGCCGCCCCGGCATCCCGGCCGCATGAATGCGGCTTTGGTGTACACCCGTGTCAATGCCGCGTAGTTAAGGGTCTGGTGGGTTTGTCAAGGGTTTCAGGGCGGGTTGGGGAGGGCGTAGGTTCCGGGGGCGGTGCGGGTGAGGAAGCCGGCCTGGGCCCAGTGGGCGAGGTGGCTGAGCATGGTGGCGGGCGGGAGGTGGAGGCGGGCGGCGAGCTCGTGGCCGGTCCAGGTGCGGCCGGGGTTGGTGGTCATGAGTGCGGTGACGTGGTGGCGGTGGCTGCCGGGGCGGGGTTTTTGGCGGTTGCGGGGGCGGGGGCGGGGGCGGTGTGTTGCGGGGGGCGGGGTGTGGATGGTGATGGTGATGGTGGTGATGGTTTCGGGCAGGGCGGGGCGGGGGTTGTCGCGGCCGGGGTAGCGGGAGCGGGGGCTTTTGATTTTGCGGGCGCTGTAGCGGGGGCGGCGGGGGGGCAGGAGGGTGGCTAGGACGGCGCGGCTGGTGGCGGGCAGGGCGGCGGGGGCGGCGGGGCTGATCCCTGCGGCGGCGGTGATGGTCGTGGTGGCGGTGTGCAGGGCGGTGGTGAAGCTGGCCCGGTCGGGGTCGGTGCCGGGGCGGGTGGCGATGGCGTCGGTCATGACCATGCGCAGCAGCTGGTAGCCGGTCAGCAGGGCCCAGGTTTCCTGTTCGAGGCCGGGCCGGTCGCCCGAGCGCAGGACCCGGCCCTGCAGGAGGGTGTGGCGCAGCGCGTAGTAGGCCGATTCGATCTCCCATCGTTCGTGGTAGAGGCGGACCAGGTCGGCGGCGGGGTAGCGGTGGTGGTCGGTCAGCGTGGTGATCAGCCGGTAAGCCTCGCGCAGGCTCGACCCGCCGGCGCCGGCGACCTGCACGCTGGCCTCGATGATCCGCACGTCCAGCTCGCCGATCCGCGACAGGTACGACCCGTCGGGCAGCACGCGCAAGACCGCGGGGCAGCGGGAGGCCTTGCCGCGGGCCAGGAACCCGGCCCCGGTCCCGGCCACGGCTTGCAGGAACGTGCCCGCGTCATAGGCCCGGTCGAGCAGCACCAGCATGCCCGCGCCCAGCAGGTGCAGCAGGCCGGCCGCCAGGGCCGGCTCGTCCCCGTCGGCGGCCGCGCCCAGCACCGCGCCCAGCAGCCCCCGGGTCCCGGTCTCGGCCAGCGCCACCAGGTGCAGCAGCGGGTAGCCGGCGAACCCGGCCTTATGCCCGATCCGGCCCAGCCAGGCCCGGTTGCGGCCGGTATCGGGCACCCGCAGCGAGCTGCACCCGTCGAACGCCACCGTGCGCAGCCCGCGCCAGCTCACCCCCGGCACCCGCGGCGGCGCCAGCGGCCCGGCCACCAC
Organism: uncultured Actinomycetota bacterium; assembly: GCA_963842355.1. GTDB lineage: Bacteria > Actinomycetota > Actinomycetes > Streptosporangiales > Streptosporangiaceae > JASHPR01. The sequence goes on from CAWJGC010000004.1 coordinate 1,693,714, forward strand.
CTCGAACAGCGCTTTCAGCGGCGCCGGGCCCAGCCGCCGCCGCACATCCCGCAGCGCCTTCTCCGACACCGCCGGCAACCCCAGGCCATCCAGCCCCGCGGTCAGCTTCCCCCACACCTGGCCATACCCCAGGCCCGGGAACAACCCCAGCGCCACCACGAAATACACCCCCACCCGTGACGGCAGCACCCGCAGCCGCCGCTGCACCGTCCGCGTCTGCGCCAGCACGTCATCAACCAGCTCGAACGGCAGCCACGGCGTCAGCTCCCCCAGATGCCCCGGGGCGAGCACCCCCGCAGCGACCGTGACCGCACGCGTGACAGTGACCATGGCAGACTCAGTACGCAACAGGACCTCTGGTGACGGGAAGATCGTGATGGGTTGACCCGATCTACCAGAGGTCCTGCCACCTGTCACCCCGACACGCCCAAACACCACCAACCACTTGACACCGGCCCGGGATCCTTAACTACGCGGCATTGACACCCGTGTACAGCAGACTCACATTCATCCCGGCTTCGCCGGCTCGGGAACCGGCTCACCGGACTTGCAGGACCCAAAATGCAGGAAATGCCGGAATTCAGGGCATAGATCATGGACACCCTACGGGCCAGGGCGCCGGGCGGGCTCCGCCGCGCCCCGATTCGCAGCCCGCTGACCACCAGGCTGACCGCCGGGGACCCTGTACCGCAGTCGCCGGGGGGCGATAGGAGCGCATGGGCGACTGGTCTCAATGATCGTGGAGAGTTACGTGCGCTATCTGCACATAAGTCTCCAAGATCATGAAGCGGACGTCGCCCCCGTCACGGAATCGGCGCCAGAGCCTGAAATCGGGCCCCCCGCAATCGGATGGGCGTTCGTGCCGATCTGGAAGACCGGCCAGCCGATCTCGGTTCGCCACCGGGAGGTATCCGGGGTCTCGCGCTGGCCGACGAGGTAGTACTCGCGCATGGGTCCATCGACCGCGATGGCGTGACGGGCCACGTAGGCGGCCAGGGTGCCGTAGGCGCGGTCGACGTCGGCGGGCGGTCCCGCGTGCTCGATGATCGCCAGCTCGACGGCCGGTACCTCCAACGGGACGACCCGGCCTATCGGCCGGACGGGTCCCGCGCAGGGAACGAAGATGGTCGCCCGGCCGCGATAGTGGGTAAACAGATCGTCGGCGAAGATGCCGCCGGCGTGCCCGCCGGCGGGCAGGCGCTGCGCGGCCAGGGTCGCCTGCAGCTCGCCGAGTGCTCCCTGGAGCCAGGACCCAGAGTCTTCGGCGTCGACGACCTCGGTGACCGCGGCTGCGGGGACGGCCGGCACGCTGCGCACCTCGATGCCGACCGGGGCATCGGCCGGGGCGGGTGCCAGCAGGCCGCGCAGCGAGGCGACCGCGCGCTGCCGTCGCGCGAGGTCGTCTTCCAGGCGGCTGAGATGTGAGGTGATCCGCTCGCTACGGGTGGGGACGTCTGGCGCGGCCAGCACCGCCTGAATCTCCTCGAGCGGCATATCCAGATCACGCAGGCGACGGATGACCTGGGCGGTGGGGATCTGCTCGGCGTTGTACCGCCGGTAGCCGTTGTGCCGGTCCACGTCGGCGGGTTCGAGCAGGCCGATCTGGTGGTAGTGGCGCAGCATCTTGACGGTCATGTGGGTGGCGCGGGAGAAGTCGCCGATGGACAGGTGCGCGGTCACGCAGTCCATTCTGCGGCCTCCCACCTGCGTTCGACATAATTCGGGCTGGCTAGAGGGTCCGATGAGATGAAGGCGCAGGTCAGCGTGCCGCCGTCGGCTCGCAGACGCCAAATCGCCTAGAGACACGCCTTTGGGCGTGTTAGCTGGAAGAGCCCGAGCTTGCCCGGTATCGTCTAGAGACGATGTATGTGAAGACGACCAGCCGGGCGAACAAGGACGGCACCCCGGTCCGCTACCTGCACCTGGCCCACAATGAGTGGGACCCGGCCGCAGGCCGGTCGGTGCCCAGGGTGCTGTTCAGTTTCGGCCGCGAGGACGCCCTGGACCGGGCCGCGATCAAGCGGCTGGTCGCGTCTCTATCCAAACTGCTGGACCCGGCCGACGTGCTCGCCGCCACCGCAGGTTCTGACCTGGTGTTCCTGGAGTCCCGGCCGTTCGGCGGCGTGTTCGTGCTCGATGCGCTGTGGCGGCGGCTGGGCATCGATAAGGTCATCACCGGCCTGGGCGGCACGCCCCGGCGGGGCCGGCCCCGCGATGTGGCCGCCACCGAGCGGGTGCTGTTCGGCCTGGTCGCCAGCCGGGCGCTGGCGCCGTCTTCGAAACTGGCCGCCTCCGACTGGATAACCCACGACGTGCATATCGAGAATCTGCCCGGGATCGGAGAGCAGGCCTGCTACCGGGCGATGGACTGGCTGCACGATGCGCGCGAGCACCTGGAGGCCGGGGTGTTCGGCAAGGTGGCCACCTTGCTGAATCTCGAGGTCGACCTGTTGTTCTTCGATACCACCTCCACGTACTTCGAGCTGGAGGAAGCCGACGAGGAAGTGGCACGGAACTGGCGCGGGGAGAAAGCCTCCGGCGACGACGTGGATCCGGGGAAGGCGGCCGGGTTCCGCACCCACGGCAAGTCCAAGGACTCCCGGGATGACCTGCCGCAGATCGTGGTCGGGATGGCCGTTACCCGCGACGGGATCCCGGTGCGGTGCTGGTGCTGGCCCGGCAACGCCAGCGACCAGGTGGTGATCCGGCAGGTCAAGGACGAGATGCGGGACTGGACCCTATCCAGGATCGTGTGGGTGACCGACCGCGGGTTCTCCTCAGCGGAGAACCGCCGGTACCTGCGATCGGGTGATCACCATTACATCATCGGGGAGAAATTGCGCTCCGGATCGGCGGAGGTCAAGGCCGCGCTGTCCCGCCAGGGCCGCTACACCGATATCGCCGGGAACATGCGGGTCAAGGAGGTGCGGATCAGCGACCATGAACGGTTCGTGATCTGCTTCAACCCCGAAGCTGCCAGCCGCGATGCCCATATGCGCGCCCAGATGGCCGCGCAGCTGGAAGAACTGATCGACGGCTCCGATGCGCTGCCCGCCATGAAACGCGGGGAACTACGCGGGAAGATCTCCGTCAAGCCCGGGCTGAACCGGTACCTGCGCGTCACCCCGGGCGGGCTGCTGCGCACCGACAAAGCGAAGATCAAGGCCGAGGAGAACCTCGACGGCAAGTACCTGCTGCGCTGCAGTGACCCGCACCTGCCCGCCGAGGACATCGCGCTCGGCTACAAGCAGCTGCTGGAAGTCGAACGCGGCTGGCGGGACATGAAACAGATCATCGACCTGCGGCCGGTCTACCACAGGCTCGAAGAACGCATCCGCGCCCACGTCATCTTGTGCTGGCTGGCGCTGCTGCTGATACGGATCATCGAGACCACCGCCGGCGACACGTGGAGCAACATCCGCCGCCACCTGGACCGCCTGCACGTGGGCACATTCGCTGGCCCGGCCGGCACCTTCCGGCAGCGCACCGAGCTGACCAAGCCGCAGCGCGACCTGCTCGCCAAGCTCGCCATCACCCCGCCGAAGCAGATCGTCGAGCTCGAGCCCGCCCGACCCCCGAAACGATCTTCAAACCCCTAGAGACACGCCCCTGCGGCGTGCCACGACGCGCTTCCCAGGTCACCCCCGGTATCCGGCCTCTAGGCCCGCCGAATTATGTCGAACCCAGGTCCCACGGTGGGAGGGTTTCCCCCGGGATTCCGCCTTGACCTTTCCGTGGCGGTAGTAGCGAACGTGGTCGTACCGGCCGCACCGGCCGGCGGAAAGGGGACAGACAGCCATGACGAACAGGACCGAACCGGTGGCGAGCCCGATCGATATCGCGTCGGTGGTCGGCCGCTACCTGGCCGTGTGGAGCGAGACCGACCCCGAAGCGCGTCGGCAGGCCGTGGCCGGCCTCTGGGCGCCTGACGGCGTCGAGTTCGTGGAGGCCGCGCAGTTCCGAGGGCACGAGCAGCTCGAGGCCAGGATCGCAGAGGCCTGCCAGGAGTTCGTGGAGAGCGGGAAATACGCCGTCACGTCCGCGCACGACGCGACCGGCCATGACGACGTCGTCACGTTCACCATCCAGCTGATCTCCGCCAGCGGCGGCAATGCCGGAGACCTGGCCTGGGCCGCCCGCGTCTTCCTCGTCCTCGACGAGCAGGATCGCATTCGGGAGGACTACCAGCTCACGGTGAAGCCGCTCGCCTCGTAGCCCTGGGTCAGGTCACGTTGGCCCCCGCCGCCTGCGCCTCATCGCCCGGGCCAACGTGGCCTGACCCGGCCCTGGCTCGCGCGGGGCGTATAGCCACGCTCAGCGCGGCGCCTGTGGCGCACAGGGCCGCGGTCCAGGCCAGCGTGGCGCCGGTGCCGTAGCGGTCGGCGAGCGCGCCCGCCAGGTACGGGCCGGCCATCTGGCCGGCCGCGAAGACCACGGTGAAGGCGGCCAGGGTCCCGGTCCATTCGCCGGACGGGACGGCGTTCCGGATGAGCGCGGTGATGGCGGCGGGGACGCCCAGGAACGTGATGCCGTAGCCGACGGCGGATCCGGTGACCGCGGCCGGCGCCGTCGTGGCCAGGGCCAGGGCGGCCGCGGCGCTGAGCACCGCCAGCAACGCGGCGAGGGCCCGGCCGCCGGCCCAGGTGTTGATCGGCCGGCTCCACAGGGCGGGAGCCACGATGGCGGCGAGCCCGAGCACGGCCCAGGTCAGCACGATCTGGCCGACGCTGGCGTGGTGGGCGGCCAGGTAGGCCGACAGGAACGTGATGTACGCGATATACCCGGCGGCGAACAGCAGATAGACGACGGCGACCGGCCACAGCCGGGTGACGCTGTGCAGGTGAATGAGGACCGCGACGGCGCGGGTATCCCGGCCGCCCTGCGCCGCGGTCCAGCTGATGACCGTGGCCACGCCCGCGGCGGCGGCCAGGACGCCCCACGCCAGCGGCCACCGGCCGGGGTGCTGGCCGAGCAGGGGTGGGATGACCGCGCCGCTGAACACGATGCCCAGCCCGGCGCCGGCGAAGCAGATCGTGAGGGAGCGGCGGACCGGGTGCTGGCCGCGCCGCGGGAGGCGATGACGCCGGCGGTGATGAACACCAGGGCGCCGGCGAGCCCGGCCGCCGCGCGGGTCAGCAGCAGCGCCGGGTAACTGCGGCCGCTCGCCACGGTAGCGGCGAGCGACACGGCGGTGAGAACCATGCCCAGGCGGAAGGTGACCGCCAGGCCCAGCCGGCGCTCCACCGGAGCCGTGACCGCCGCGCCCAGCAGATACCCGAGGCCGTTGGCGGTGGTCAGCGTCCGGCCTGGGCCAGGCTCCAGTGCAGCTCGCTGCGCATCGCGGGAATGAGCAGGCCGTAGGCGAAGCGGGCGAACCCCAGCGCCGAGGCGGGGCCCAGGGCCAGCCGGATCCATTGCCACCAGCCCGCCCGAGCCCGAGAAGTCACCCGTCCATCGCTACCATGTGGGCGCGTGGGCACGCACGCTGACGTGGTTTTCACCGGCGGGGCCGTCTATACCCCCGATCCGTCCCGGCGCCGCCTCGTGGCTGCCCGGACGCGGCCGCCGGCCGGCGCCAGGCCGCCCGCCAGCGCGGTCGCCGTGCGCAGCGACCGGATCATCGCGGTCGGCGCAGGTCTACGCCGGTTAGGGTTGTAACTACGTAAGCATGCTGCGGCCGACGATGGAGGAGCGGATGGAGTCAGTCCCGCTGGGCAGCGGCGGACCGCAGGTATCCAGGGTCGGCCTCGGCCTGATGGGGATGTCCGGCATCTACGGCCCGGCCGACGAGGCGGAGAGCATCGCGACCATCCACGCGGCGCTGGACGCCGGGATCACGCTGCTCGACACCGGCGACTTCTACGGCATGGGCCACAACGAGATGCTGCTGCGCGAGGCCCTGCGCGGAACCGACCGCAGCCGCGTGTTCATCCAGGTCAAGTTCGGCGGCCAGCGTGACCCCCGCGGTGCGTTCATCGGGCAGGACACCAGCCCCAGCGCGGTCAAGAACTTCCTGGCCTACACGTTGCAGCGGCTGGGCACCGACCACGTCGACCTGTACCAGCCGGCCCGGCTCGACCCGCGCGTTCCGATCGAGGACACGGTCGGCGCGATCGCGGAGATGATCGAAGCGGGCTTCGTCAGGTACCTGGGCCTGTCCGAGGTGGGCGCCGCCACGATCCGGCGCGCCCACGCCGTGCACCCGGTCAGCGCGCTGCAGATCGAGTACTCGCTGATGAGCCGGGGCATTGAGGCGGAGATCTTGCCGACGGTCCGCGCGCTGGGCATCGGCGTGACCGCCTACGGGGTGCTGTCCCGCGGCCTGCTGTCCGCCGCGAGCGCGCGCGAGATCGGCGAGAACGACCCGCGGGTCAGGTTTCCCCGGTTCCAGGCCGGGAACCTCGGCCGCAACCTGGACCTGCTGGCCGCCCTGGAGAAGATCGCGCAGGATCACGGGGTCACCACGGCCCAACTGGCCATCGCCTGGGTTCTCTCCCGCGGCACCGACATCATCCCGCTGATCGGCACCAAGCGCCGCGGCCGGCTGGCCGAGGCGCTCGGCACGCTCGACCTGCGGCTCACCCCGGCCGACCTGGCCGCCCTCGAGGCGGCGATCCCTCCGGGCCAGGTGGCCGGCGATCGATACGAGCCCGGCCAGATGGCCGCCCTGGACAGCGAGCAGGGCGCCTGAGCCCGGGGTCAGGAGGACGCGACCAGCCCCAGCGGGCTCGGAGCGAGGTACTCGATGAGCAGAGCCGGGTGTCCGTCCTGCCGCGTCGTCACGACATGCGCGGGACGGAACGCGCCGACCTGCACATCAAAGACAGAAAACATGGAACGCACATCCGCGGTGCCGGTCTCGGCCACCATGACCGAGCGGAGCGGGATGCCCGGGCTGGCGCCTGGAGCAGAGCCGCCGAAGGCCAGAATGTCCACCGGATGCGCCGCGGCCATGTTCGTGATCAAGATCAGTAGCTGTCCGGACACCTGGCCGGCGAGCATCTGCCGCCGGGCCGTGGCCGAGGCCGTGACCCGCGAGTTGGTCAGCAGCAAGGCCCCTGCTTGCCTCCGGCTCTGCAGGTCGGTGTTGAGCGCCGAGCGGAAGGCGCCGGGCCCGTCCGGCGCGATCATCCGGATGTCGATCCGGGCGCTCCCTGAGCCGAAGCTCGCGATGACGGCCGGGGCGTAGACGGAGTTCAGGCGGGCGCCGAGTTCCTGACGAACAGCGGCCGTGGCCACGATGACCTGGGAATGCAGGGGATCGGGCGTCGCCGGTCCGAGCGGCAGCACCTTGTCGACGCCGCGCGCCCGCAGTGCCCGGCACATGGCTGGATCACACGACACGGTGGCGGTCGGGCTGACCTGCCGGGCGACCCAGGCGGTGGCCAGGGCGCGAGCCGTCGCCGCGCTAGGGTGCCTGCTGGTCGTCGGCTTGGCGCCATGCGAGGCCGCCACGATGGCCAGCGACCCGGCCGCGACCAGCACCACCGCCGAGGCGATCAGGGCGGCCGCGCGGTACCGCCGAGGACCTGGTGGTGCCTCACGCCCACGCGGCGGGTGCTCCAGCAGGTCCAGCGGGGCCCGCACGGCGGCGGCGGGCAGGGGGTGCTCCGGCCGCGCGCGGACGTTCCCGTTTGCGGGCCGCGGCGCGCTGGCGTTCCTGTGCTGCGGCGCGTTCTTGTTCGGCGGCGCGCTGGCGTTCTTGTTCGGCGGCGCGCTGGCGTTCCTGTGCTGCGGCGCGTTCTTGTTCGGCGGTGCGCTGGCGTTCTTGTTCGGCGGCGCGCTGGCGTTCTCTGTGCTGCGTTTTCGGCGCGCTGGCGTTCTTGTTCGGCGGTGCGCTGGCGTTCCTGTGCTTGCCGGCGCGTTCTTGTTCGGCGGCGCGCTCGCGTTCTTGGCGTGCGGCGCGTTCCTGGGCCTGCTGAGCAGCACGTTCGCGCTTCGCGGCGTGGCGATCCCGCCTCGCCGCCCGATCGTGCCTCAGCGTGTGGTCCGGCCGGGCGGAGCGATCCGGCGGCGCGCTGAGGTGGTCGACCGCCGGATGGGCCACAGCTCCCGAGGCGGTCAGGCGGGGGAGCGGTGACGTGTCGTCGTCCGCATCCGACCAAGGCAGCTTTGACGTCGTCGGCGTTCCCGACGGCGGGTTCGGCCGCTTGGCCGCGCCCCGTGACCGCCGGGGCAAGGAGGGCGGCGCGTGGTCCGGTGGCCTCGCGGCCTGCTCACGCTGGGCTTCTCGCCCGTTCTGTCCGTTCTGCTCGTTCTGCTCGTTCGCGAGCTGCTGCTCTTCTGCTGCTTGGGCGTGCGCGGCGCTGACCACGGCCTGCATACGCCGCAGCAACTCCTCCGGCAGGACCGGCCGCTCCGACGGGCTCGGAGCGGCGCGGGTCGCACCCGGTACACGCCGGGCCAGCGGCGGACTGCTCTTGTCTTCTCCCATGCCGACAAACCCCCCCGGGTACGCGCGCGGGATGACGCGATACCCGAACAACAGCGCAGCACATGATCAACCGTTATTCAAGGGAAATGACCTGTTGTCACGAATACGTGACATATGCCCCCCCGAAGAGAACCACGGTACAGCGAACCACGGCGCGGCGAACCACGGTGCAGCGAACGGCGGGGTCGGCATGGCGGCGCGCCCCGGTCTCGATAGCCTCACATCGCGCTTGGTGTCACAGGTTTCCCGAGCTGACCCCTATCATCCGGAAAATTCAGCAAACACCCCTCCTCGTGCGGAACCGGACTGTACTTTTTCGTAAGCGGTATTCCTGTAGGGGGGGTATCGCCACGGCACGCGACGCCGCCATCCTCAGGCGGATGAGCGGGGGGAGCCGAGGCACCCCTGGCGCGTGCCTGCGATAAGACAGGTGCGGCCTATGGATCACAGCATGACAAGCCCGCAGTCGGCGGAGGCGTTCACGCTGGACGCTGCTCCCGCCGCACCCGCGACACGCTCACGCCGGCAAGAACATGCGCTCTGGCGGCATGCCCCGAGCTGGTGGCCGCTGCTGGCCGTGCTCGCCGTCCAAGCGGGTCTTTCGCTCCGGCTCGTCCGGGCCGATACCGCGTTCCAGGATGAGGCCGCTTACTTGTGGGCCGGGCACCTGGAGTGGGCGCACTGGCTCCACGGCACGCCGGTCCCGCCGTTTTCGTCCTATTTTTCAGGATCGCCGGTCATATACCCGCCGATCGGGGCACTGGCGGATGCCATCGGGAACCTGACCGCGGCCCGGATCCTGTCCCTGGCCTTTATGCTCGGGGCCACGGCGTTGCTGTGGGGCGCCGCTGACCGGCTGTACGGGCACCGGGCCGCCTTCTTCGCCGCCGCACTGTTTGCCGCCCACGGGCCGACTCTGCACCTGGGAGCGTTCGCCACCTACGACGCCATGGCGGTGTTCCTCATCGCGCTGGCGGCCTGGTGCGTGATCCGCGCCGGAGACCGCGGGGACGCGACCGGCCGGATGGTCGCGGCGGGAGTCGCGCTGGCGCTGGCCAACGCCGCAGCGTACTCGTCGGCCCTGTTCGACCCCATCGTGGTGTTGCTCGCGCTGCTCACCGCGTTCCCGAAGCCCGGCGGCAAGACCGCGGCCCGGCGGATCGCGATCCTGGTGACTGTCGTGGTCACGCTGCTGCTGGCGGGACTGCTGATCGGCGGAAGCTCCTATCTCAACGGAATCTCTGAGACGACCTTCGAACGCGCCCCCGGTGCCGCCTCCGCGCCGTCCGTGCTGGCCGACGGGTGGTCATGGACCGGGATCATCCTGATCCTGGCCGTCTGCGGCATTGTCGTCAGCTGGGTGGGCCGGCAGGGGCGCGCGCGGACCTGGCTGCTCGCGGTCCTGACCATCGCCGCGATCCTGAGCCCGGCCGAGCAAGCGAACCTGCACACCGCAGCCTCGCTGAACAAGCACGTCGGCCTGGGCGCCTGGTTCGCGGCCATCGCCGCGGGCTACGCCGTGGACAGATTCATCGCGCACGCGGCCGCGGGAAGGACGCGGACCCTGACCTGCTGGGCCAGCGTGCTCGCCCTGGTCTTTCCCCTCTCCCTGGGGATCAGCCAGTCGCACACGTTCTCCACCAGCTGGCCGAATTCGTCCAGCTTTATCGCGATATTCCGTCCGCTGGCGGACCACAGCACCGGGCGGATGCTGGTCGAGGACCCGTCCATCGCCGAGTACTACACGCCCGCCGGGAGCCAGTGGCGGCGATGGTCCAGTACCCGGAACATCGTCCTGCCGTCAGGCGCCAGCAGCGGCGGCCCGTCCGCGCACGGCGGGCGTCGTCGGCGCCGGCAACGCGGGCACCTTCGAGCTGTACATCGAGCGGCACTACTTCTCCCTCGTCGCACTGAACAATGCGGACACGACATCTTTCGACCTCCGCATCGACGCCGACCTCCGCCGCTGGAACTACCACGTGATCCAGGTCGTGCCCTACGGGATCGAGGTCCCGCCGATCGGCAAGGGCACGTACGTGATCTGGAGCTACGAGCCTCCGAAGCCGCCCCAAGAGTCACATCAGTGAGCACGACCGAGCAAGCGCCACTGGGGCCACCGGTGAGCGCGGTCACCGCTGCGGAGAGGCGGCCAGCGCCGAGTCGCCTGGTCCTGCCCCGGCCCCCGGATGACGACGAGAAGCACGCCTACATCCAGAGGAACCTGCCCTACCTGACGACCATCCTCGTGATCGGCGCGGGCTGCCTCCTCATCAGCCAGATCAGGTTCGAGGCGAATGACCGCGCGCTGTGGCCGTTCATGATCTTCACCGCGAGTTACCTCTGCTACCAGACGATCACCCTGCCGGTGAACTTTGCCGGCGCCGGGTTCGACCTGGCCGCTCACCAGGCGCGGGTCCGGGCGTGGCGCCCGCCCTGCTACCCGGCCGTCGATATCTACCTGCCCATCTGCGGCGAGCCGATCGAATTGCTGAGCAATACCTGGCATGCGGTGGCCGGCCTCGTGGCGAACTACGAGGGAGTAGCCCGGGCTTACGTGCTGGACGACGGGCCGTCCGATGCGGCCCGCTCGGTGTCGGAGTCCTTCGGCTTCTGCTACATCCGCCGGCCTGACCTGCCTGCCTTTAAGAAGGCGGGCAACCTGCGGTACGCCTTCGCGCGCACCGGCGCCGAATACCTGGTCATCCTGGACGCAGACTTCGCGCCGCGCCGCGACTTCCTCGCCGAGACGCTGCCCTACATGGACGACCCCGCGATGGCGATCGTGCAGACACCGCAGTTCTTCCGCAGCAGCGCCGCGCAGACGTGGATCGAAAGTTCGGCGGGCCCGATCCAGGAGGTGTTCTACCGGACGGTCCAGGTGGCCCGCGACCGCTTCGACGCGGCCATCTGCTGCGGGACCTCCGCGGTCTACCGCCGGGCCGCACTGGAGCCGCAGGGCGGCCCCACCCTGATCCCCTACGCCGAGGACGTGCACACCGGACTCGACGTGCGCCGGGCCGGCTGGTCCATGACCTACCTGCCGGTCGTGCTGTCGACGGGGATCTGTCCCGACAACCTGGACGCGTTCGTGCGCCAGCAGTACCGGTGGTGCTCAGGGAACGTCGGCATCGTGTTCTCCCGCCGACTGTGGTCGATACCGATGACGATCCCGGCCCGGTTGTCATACATCTCCGGGTTCTTGTACTACGCCTACACCGCCATGCTGACGTTCTTCGGACCCCTCATCCCGATCGTCATGCTGGCGTTCCTCCCGAGCCAGGTCCGGCTGCGGAACTTCATCGTCCTCCTCCCCGCCATGCTCACCGGGTTCGTGCTGTATCCCTTGTGGCACCGCTCCCGCTACGGGCCCGGCGTCCTGCCGCTGGGAGTCGCCCGGGGCTGGGCGCATGTCTTCGCCATATGGGACGGCGCCCGGGGCAAGTCCATGGGCTGGCATCCGTCCCGGACTCCGGGCAGCTCCCTGCGTCGCTTCCGGATCGGGGTCGCTGGGTGGAGCGGCAGCGCGGCCTTGGTGTGGCTGGGGCTGGCCGTATGGCGGACGGTGACCCCGGGCGCACGGGGCGCATGGCAGTTCGCGGTCTTGTTGTTCTTCGGCTTGCTCAACCTGGCCGTCGTGAGCCGTGTGGTTTTTCCGGGGGACAGGACAGCATGAGATCTCGCCTGCAGGTGCTCATGGCCGTCGCGCTCGCGTCTGCTTCCATCGCTTTCGCGATCGCCCGCGTCGCTTCCTATCCCGCTTCCCCCCCTCCGGTCGTGCATGCGACCCTGCCGCCCAAGGTGGCCTCGTACCTTGGCGTCTTTGAGGTCGGCGCACCTCCTGGCTACGATCCGGTCGCGGATTTCGCCCGGGCGGTGGGCGCGCAGCCCAACCTCGTCGGGTACTACAGCGGCTGGGCGCAGCCGTTCGCGACGTCGTTCGCCAGGGCGATCTACGTTCACGGCGTCCGCCCGTTCGTGCAGATCGATCCCACCGACGCCTCTGTCTCGGGGATCGCCGCGGGGGTTTACGACCCGTACCTGCGCTTGTATGCCGACAGCGTCCGGGATTTCGGCCACGCCGTCGTCATCGGCTTCGGGCACGAGATGAACGCCCCCACGTACTCGTGGGGCTACGGGCGCGTCCCGGCGTCGACGTTCGTCGCGGCGTGGCGGCACATCGTATCGCTGTTCCGCGACGAGGGCGCCGACAACGTCACCTGGCTGTGGACGCTCCAGGCCGACAGTTCCGGCACCGGGCCGATCCAGTCCTGGTGGCCCGGTGCGCAGTATGTCACCTGGGTCGGCATCGACGGCTACTACTACCGTCGGTCCGACACCTTCGCCAGCGTCTTCGGCCGGACCATTGATCAAGTACGAGGGTTCACCGACAAGCCGGTGCTGCTGTCCGAGACCGCCGTGGGGCCTGATGCCGGGCAGTACGTCAAGATCCAGGACCTGTTCAGCGGGATGGCCAGGTACAAGACGCTCGGGCTCGTGTGGTTCGACAAGGACCAGAATCAGGGCCTTTACCATCAGGACTGGCGGATCGAAGGCGACTCGGCGGCCGAGGCCGCGTTCCGGCTGGGCCTCTCCGCGCTGACGCTGGCCACCTCCACTCCATGAGCGCCACACAGGACCCGGTGTCCACGGACTGGTCCGACCGGCCGGCGGCTGGCGGGCCCGGGGGGCTGCCCGAGATATCCGCCGGGAGCGCGGCCGTTCTCGACCGTGTCCCGCCGCCTGCACCAGCCGGGCTGGCCCGCCCGCCGCAGTCGGGGCGCGGATCCCGGCGGCCGGATGGCCTGACCATGCGGGACCGGCCGGGCCAGCGCGCGGCAGCGGGCACGCGGTGGCCACTGCTGGTCGTCCTGGTCGTGCAGGCGGCCCTGTCGCTGCGGCTCGTATGGTCCAACACGGCCTTTCAGGACGAGGGCCTGTACCTGCGGGCCGGGCAACTGGAGTGGGCCCGCTGGCTGCACGGGACGCCGATTCCCGACTTCCCCGCGTACTTCTCCGGGGCGCCGGTTCTCTACCCGCCCGTGGGCGCGCTCGCGGACGGCGCCGGTGGCCTGGCCGCCGCGCGGATCCTGTCGCTGTGCTTCATGCTGGGGGTCACCGGCCTGCTGTGGGCCACCACGGCCCGGCTGTACGGCAGGCGGGCCGCGCTCCTCGCCGCAGGACTGTTCGCCACCCTGGCCGGCACGCAGTTCCTGGGCGCGTTCGCGACCTACGACGCGATGGCGTTGTTCCTGCTGGCCCTGGCCGCGTGGCTAGGCGTCCGGTCGGCTGACGGCCGGCTATTCCGGATCCGGATGGTCCTGCTCGCCGCCGCGGGCGTCATCCTGGCCGCGGCCGACGCGGTGAAGTACGCCACCGCCCTGTTCACGCCCGGTGGTGCTCCTGGTCGTGGCCCTGGCGATGTGGCGGCAGCGCGGGGGCCGGGCGGGGCTGGCCGCAGGCCTGGCCGTGCTGGGCTGCCTGGCTCGCGGCGGTGACCACGCTCATCGTCGCGGGCGGCCGCGAGTACTGGCACGGCATCAAGGCGAGCACGCTGACCCGCCCGCCGTCGGACATCCCGGTGACGATCGTTCTGCAACGGGCGTACGTGTGGACGAGCCTGATCCTGGTCCTCGCCGTGCTCGGCGCGGTGCTGGCCAGTCGCCGCCACGGGCCCGAGCGGCTCCTACCCGCCGTGCTGGCCGCCGCCGCCCTGCTGGTCCCGGCCGAGCAGGCCAGGCTGCACACGACGGTCAGCCTGCACAAGCACGTGGTGTTCGGCGCCTGGTTCGCCGCGATCGCGGCCGGCTACGCAATGGCCCGGCTGAGCAGGGTCGACCCTGGCCGCGGGTGGGCCCCGGTCATGGCCGTGCCGATCGTCGCGTCGACGCTCTTCGGCTCCATGGGGCAGGCGGCGGCCCTGTACGAGGTCTGGCCGAATTCTGCCGCGGTGGTCAAGGACCTCCGCCTGGCCGTCCGTGACCACCCGGGCAACTACCTGGCGGAGGACTACGACGTCGAGGCCTACTACCTGAGGGCCCAGGTGCCCTGGCCACGGTGGTCCAGCAGCTACTACTTCAGTTACCCCGGAGCGTCCCCCGGGCTGCCCTCGTACGAGGCGGCGATCGGCCGTCACTCCTTCTCCCTCGTGATCCTCGACTTCGGGGACACCGCGGCCGCCGACCGCGCGATCACCGCCGACATGCGCCGCGCCGGCGGCTACTACGTCCTGGCCCGGGCCGGCCGGTTCACCGTCTGGGCGTCGCGGGAGCCGGCGCGGTCCGGGCGGTCCGGGCCGTCCGGGCGAGGCGGGGGGGACCGTGGCCGTCGCTGAGTCCTCATCGGCCGGGTTGTACCTGCCGCAGCCGCCCGACCGCCGGGAGAAGTACGCGTACTTCGGCAGGCAGCGCCGCTGGGTGTTCGCGTGCCTGCTCGTGGCCGCGGTCGGGGTTCTCTACGGGTACGTGCACGTGGCCCAGCACGCCTGGGCGGTCTCGCCGTTCATGTGGCTGCTGCTCATGGTCATGGTGCCGCCGGTGGCCGTCAATTTCTGGCTGCGTATCGGCCACCCGCGGCTGACCCGGGCCGAGCACCAGGCCATCGTGGACGGCTACAGCGAGCACGGCGAGTCGGTGGATGTCTTCCTGCCCAGTTGCGGCGAGCCGCTGGCGGTGCTGGACAACACCTTCAAGTACGTGAGCAAGATCACCTGGCGCGGGCCCAAGACCGTGTACGTGCTCGATGATTCCGCCCGGGAGCAGGTACGCGACCTGGCAAACCAGTACGGGTTCCGGTACATCGTGCGCCCCAACCCGGGTGAGATGAAGAAGGCCGGCAACCTCACCCATGCCCTCGACATCAGCGCGGGGGACTTCATCGCGGTCATCGACGCCGACTTCGCCATGCGCCGGGAGTTCTTCTACGAGACCATGCCCTACTTCGACGACCCCAAGGTCGGCATCGTCCAGACCGCCCAGTACTTCGACGTCACCGACCGGTCGTTCTCCTACATCCAGCGCTACGCCGGGGCCCTGCAGGAGATCTTCTTCCGGTTCATCCAGCCGGCCAGGGACCGCTACAAGGCGGCGATCTGCGCGGGCACCAACCTGATCTACCGCCGCGCCGCCGTGGTGGCCGCGGGCGGCTTCGCGCAGGTGCCGATCGGCGAGGACGTGCATTCCGGGGTGAAGCTGTGGTGGGCCGGATACGAGACCCGGTACCTGCCCCTCTGCCTGGCCAAGGGCGTGGCGCCCACCGACTTCGCTTCGCTGGCCAACCAGCAGGCCCGCTGGTGCCGTTCCTCGATGATGCTGATGATCGAGAAGCACTTCCAGGAAGCGCCGTTCACCTGGCAGCAGCGGGCCGCCTTCTGGGCCGCGTTCCTTTACTACATGTCGTCGGCCGCGTTGCTGCTCACCGGGCCGTTCCCGACGCTGACCATGATCTGGTTCTTCCCGCAGCGCATCTACCCGCACAACTACCTGCCGATCCTGCCCGCGCTCGCCGCGACCCTCTTCGTGTTCCCGCTGATGAGCCGCGGCTGGCGGCCCACGATCTGGCGGGTATGCATGATCAATTCGTGCTGCCACGTGTACGCGGTTTGGTACGCGATCCGAGGACGTGTCGCCGAGTGGGTCCCGACGGGCGCATCACCCGACCGGGGACAGGTGCCCGTGACCGTGAACCGGATCCTGTGCACCTGGATCGCGGTCGTTCAGGCGCTCCTCTGGTCGGGCCTGGCGCTGCGGGTCCACGAGTACGGCTGGCATCAGTACTGGGCGACCGAGGTCCTGGGAGGTGTGCAGCTTTACATGATGGCGCCCTTGCTGACACCGAGCAAGGGCGTCTGGAAGCGCGCCGAGACGACGGCTGCGGAGGTAGCAGCATGAGTACGAGGAGCGAACCCGTGACGCATCACAGCAGGCGCAAGCAGCAAGCCAAGGCGCCGAGGCGGATCATGACGACCGCGGCCGCGATCATCGCGGCGGCCGCGATCGCGGCGGGCGTCGTCGTCTACAACAGATCCGCTGACCACCACGCCGCCGGGCCATTGCCGGTCCACCTCCCGACCACGCCCGGTTCCTACCTCGGGGTGTACGCGAAGGGGGTCCCGGACTCGTACGCCGGGCTGACCGCGTTCACGAGTTCCACCGGGGCCAAGCCAGACGTGGCCATGTACTACAGCGGATGGTATGTGCCTTTCCCGGCTAAGTTCGCCGCGACCGCAGCCAGCAACGGCGCGGCGCCGCTCGTGCAGATGGATCCGGACGGCATCAGCGTGGCCGGCATCGCTGCCGGACGGTACGACGGCTACCTGAGTGCCTACGCCGAGGCCGTGCGCGCCTACCGCAACCCGGTCATCATGAGCTTCGGCCACGAGATGAACGGCGACTGGTACTCCTGGGGTTACCGGCACACGACCCCGGCGACGTTCGTCGCCGCCTGGCGGCACGTCGTCAGCCTCTTCCGCGCGCTGGGAGCCCGGAACGTCACCTGGCTGTGGACGGTGAACATCATCAACGACACGCGGGGCGGCCGTATCCCCGGCCCGACCCAGTGGTGGCCCGGCAGTTCGTACGTGAACTGGGTTGGAATCGACGGCTATTACCTCAAGCCAGACTGGAAGTTCGCTCCCTTGTTCGGGCCGACGATCGGGGCCGTGCGGCAGTTCACCGGCGATCCGATACTCATCGCCGAGACCGGCGCGGTGCCTGCCGCCGGCCAGCCGTCGAAGATCGCCGACCTGTTCGCCGGCATTCATTCCTACGGGCTGCTCGGGTTCGTGTGGTTCGACTCCACAAACTCCATCGGCCAGCAGTTCGGCATCGGCAGCCCCGCCGGCCATCGCCGCGTTCCGCAAGGGCGCCAGCACGTATCACAGCCCCAGGCCATGAACGGCCCGCTGCGACTGGCGGTCCGACGTCCGTGGCTGAGGCTGACCGCGCCGCATTGCCGCCGCGAGCGTCGCGGTGGCAGTGCGTCCTTACCTTCCCCGGGGCCGTCCGACGGCTCCGGCCCAGGTCAGGCCGCACCACGGGCGCTTCGCCCTCCCCACCGCTCCCGGTTCCTACATCGGGCTTTACCCGAACGGGGTGCCCGACTCATACGGCGGGGTGACCGCGTTCACCGCGGCTACCGGAGTCAAGCCAAGCCTGGTCCCTTACTACAGCGGATGGCTGGAGCGGTTCCGGGAGGACTTCGCGACCACCGCGGCCAAACACGGCGCCGTGCCACTGGTGCAGATGAACCCGACGGGCGTCAGCCTCGCCGCCATCGCCGCCGGGCGGTACGACAGCTACCTGGGCGCCTATGCCGAGGCGGTCCGCGCTTATCGCCATCCGGTCATCCTGAGCTTCGGCCACGAGATGAACGGCGACTGGTACTCCTGGGGCTACCAGCACACGTCCCCCGCGATATTCGTGGCTGCCTGGCGGCACATCGTCACCCTTTTTCCGTGCGCGCAGGAGTCCAGAACGTCACCTGGGTGTGGACGGTCAACACGATCGATAGCCGGGTCGGCGTCCCCTCCCCGGCCCCCTGGTGGCCCGGCCGCTCGTACGTGACCTGGGTCGGGATCGACGGCTACTACGCCAACTCGTCCACGATATTCGCTCCCTTGTTCGGGCCGACCATCGCGGCCGTGCGCGCACTGACCCGCGACCCGATCCTGATCGCCGAGACCGCGGCAGCGCGAGCCACGGGCCAGCCAGCGAAGATCGCCGACCTGTTCGCCGGCGTCCACCTGTACGGGTTGCTCGGATTCGTGTGGTTCGACGACATCCACGTCAGGGACTGGCGCCTCAGCAGCCCCGCGGCTATGGCGGCATTCCGCCGGGACACCGAGTCGTACCACAGTCACGGCTTATGCAAGGCAGGCAGAGATGGAGTAAATTGCATCATTCAGAATAATTCGGCTAAAAGGTTTTCCCTTGGGGGGGCACTGGATTGCACTTTTACATTCTTCCGGGACTTATCCCCGGCAGCTGGCGATTGGCCGCGCTGTGACTACTACCGGCCAGGGATCGCCACGGTCACGCGTGACGGCCGCCAACGGTGCCGCCTGGCGCCGCGGCCAGTCGCCGGACCCGGCCGCCGGAGACTTCGCTGCGTCACAGCAAGCCGGGATCGCCGCGGTGATCAGCCTCGCGAAAGCTACGTCGGTGGCCAGGCCTGCTCCCGCGGCCGAGGAGGACCATGCAGGCCGGCCCGACGACCACAGCCGTGCGCACCCGCGGCTGCTGCTGCTCATAGCCATCCTGACCGTTCAGGCTGTACTATCTCTGCGGCTGGTATGGAGCAATACGGCCTATATCGATGAGGCAACTTACCTGTGGGCCGGTCATCTGGAGATCTCGCACTGGCTGCACGGCGCCCCGGTGCCGCCTTTCCAGACCTGGCTGTCGGGCGCGCCAGTCATCTATCCGCCCGTCGGCGCTATCGCGGACAGCATTGGCGGCATCGTCGGGGCACGTATTCTCAGCCTCGTCTTCATGACCGGCACGACCGCTCTGCTATGGAATATTTCGTCGCGGATACTCGGCAGCCGGGCCGCCTTTTTCGCTGCGGCGCTGTTCGCCGTGCTCGGCCCGACCCAGTTTCTCGGCGCGCTGGCCACCTACGACGCGATGGCGTTGTTCCTGATGGCGATCGCCACATGGTGTGTCGTTGCGGCTAGAGAACACGGCGATTCGACCGCGCTGCTGGTGGCAGGCGCCGTCGTGCTCGCGCTCGCGAATGCCACCAAGTACGCGACGACTCTTTTCGATCCGATCATTGTCGTCTTCGCTGCGCTGGTCATCGCCCAGAGGCATGGCGCGAAACCCGCGCTCGGCCGGGCTGGATACATTGGCGCTGTCGTTGCCGCCCTGGTCGCGGCGCTTCTGGCTCTGGGCGGCCCTCTGTACATGGCCGGCGTTATGTACACGACGCTCGGCCGGGCGATAGGGAATAACTCGCCTGCGCTGGTGATCGAGGACGCGTGGAAGTGGGTAGGTGTCGTCTGGATCCTCGCCTGGATCGGCGTGATCATATGCTGGCGGCTGGGCACCAGGGTCCAGACGTTGGTCCTGGCCATTCTGGCCACGGCCGGGATGCTAGCTCCTCTGGAACAGGCGCGCATTCATACGATCACCTCCCTGCACAAGCACGTTGACTTCGGTGCCTGGCTCGCGGCTCCCGCCGCCGGGTACGCGCTGGCCCAGCTGTCACGATTCAGCAAACGCAGGAGCCTGAGCTTCGCGGCGGCCGGGTTGATCGCCGCAGCGGCCATCGTGCCAGTCGGGACGGTCGGCTCGGCGCAGGCCATGAGCCTGTTCCGCGGCTGGCCCGATTCCGCTGCGGTCATCGCCAGACTTCGCACTCTCACCCGTTCATACCCAGGCAACTACCTGGCTGAGGATTACGACATCCCCGCCTATTACCTGCAAGGCAGCGTGCCCTGGCCTCGATGGTCAGACACCTGGTTCTTCTCCTACACTCCGCCGGGCGCCCGTCGGCCGCTGACCGGTGCCGCGGCTTACCGGGAGGCGATCACCAGGCATTACTTCTCGCTGGTCCTGCTGGACTTCGGGGCGACGCCCGGTACGGACAGCCAGATCACCACGGCCATGCAACAGGCAGGCGGCTACCAGATCGTTGCCGTGGTGCCCTCCTCTTTTGGCCACTACACAATCTGGGCGCACCGGCCCAACCAGCAATCCGGGCATCGGAATGGCCACAGCTGAGCGGGCGCTTTCCCGCAGCGGCTCCGGACGACACCGAAGACACGGAGTCGTCCTCCCCGCCGCGCCCACGGATGAGGAGAAGACAGGTTATGCCGACCGGAACCTCGCGCTGATCATCTGCCCATCGCTGGCCAGTTTCGCCGCCCTGCTGATCAGCCAGGCCAGGTTCGTGTTCCTGAACCCGGCCTTCACGTGGGTGTTCCTTCCTTTCGTGGCGTTCACCATCGTCTATTACCTTATCTCGCTATGCATCAATGCCGGGACTCGCGGATTCGACCAGGCGGCACATCGCAAGCTCGTCGCCTCATGGCGGCCGACCCGCTATCCTTCCCTGGATATCTTCCTGCCCGTCTGCGGCGAACCACTCGCGGTCCTGCGCAACACCTGGCTGCACGTCTTCGAGCTCGTCCAGGAATATCCGGGAAATGCGACCGCTTATGTGCTCGACGACGGCGCTGACGAGCGACTCCGGTCCATGGCTTTGGGCTTCGGATTCACTTATGTGGTGCGGCCTGACCGGGGCTGGATGAAGAAGGCCGGCAACCTGCGGCACGGGTTTGCCCGGTCATCCGGCGAGTTCATCCTCATCCTCGATGCCGATTTCGCGCCACGGGCCGACTTGCCTGCCGAGATGCTCCCGTACTTCGGCCGTGACCGGGCGCTGGGCATCGTGCAGTCCCCGCAGTACTTCCGCACCCACCGGCGCATGTCATGGATGGAACGTGGCGCTGGCGCTGTGCAGGAGCTGTTCTACCGGCTCGTGCAGGTCTCCCGGGACCGGCACGACGGCGCGATCTGCGTAGGCTCATGCGCGATCTACCGCCGTGCAGCGCTGGCGACAAACGGAGGCACGACGCTCATAGAACACTCCGAGGACGTGCACACCGGGTTCGACCTGCGCCGGGCCGGCTGGGGGCTGCGGTACATCCCGGTTCCGCTGGCCGCCGGGCTGTGCCCGTCCGACCCGGACTCCTTCCTGACCCAGCAGTACCGGTGGTGTGCCGGATCCATGTCGTTGCTCGGCTCGAGGAAGTTCTGGGCTACGAGGATGCGCTGGCGGACCCGCTTCTGCTACCTGTCGGGCTTCTGCTACTACGTGCACACCGCAGTGTTCACGTTCGTCGCCCCAGCGATCCCGCTCGTGATGCTGGCGGTCATACCGGAGCGAGTGCGCCTGGTCAACTACGTATTCATCATCCCGTCGATGATCTATAACTTCGTCGTTTTTCCCGCTTGGCACCGCTGCCGGTTCGGGCTCGAGGCGCTCATGAGCAAGCTGCTCTACGGATGGGCGCATGTGGCCGCCCTGTGGGACATCTGTCGCCGCAGGCGAATGGGGTGGCAGACCACCGGCGGCGGAAAACGGAAGGCCGGGACACGCCGAGTCTGGGTCGGCATGGCCGTCTGGAATGGCGGCACCGGAATCGCCTGGGTGGCGCTGGCGGCCTGGCGTATGATCCATTTCGGCGCGGCTTTCGTCCCTCTCCTGGCCACGGGCCTGTTCGCCTGCGTCATCACCGGGATGGCACTTGGCGCACGTCGCAACCACGCCCGGATCACAGGAGGTGCATCCTAGGTGAAAGTCCTGCGGGTCGTGGCAATCTGGGCAGCGATCATCGCTGCCGCGGCGGTCATCGTGACGGCCAGCCGCCACGACAGATCCGCGGCCGACAAGTCCGCCACCTCCGCTGCGCTGCCCAAGCCGGCCACTCTTCCCGCCACGCCCGGGACATACCTCGGGGTTTACGTGCCACGTGTCCCTGAGTCGTACGCCGGCGTGACGGCGTTCACGGCTGCGACTGGCGTCAGGCCGGGCGTGGTCGTCTACTACAGCGGGTGGCTGGAGCCGTTCCGGGCCAGCTTCGCCGCGCTCGCGGCCAAGCACGGAGCGGTGCCTCTCGTGCAGCTCGAGCCGACCGGCGTCAGCCTCGCCGCGATCGCTGCCGGGCGTTATGACGGGTACTTGAGTTCCTACGCTGAAGCCGTCCTCGCCTACCGTCGCCCGGTCATCCTAAGCTTCGGTCACGAGATGAACGGGTCGTGGTATTCCTGGGGCTACCGGCACACGTCGCCGGCCGCCTTCGTAGCCGCGTGGCGGCACATCGTGACCTTGTTCCGCACGGTGGGCGCCAAGAACGTGACCTGGCTTTGGACGATCAACGTCATCAGCGACATGCAGGGCCGCAAGATCCCCGGCCCCGCCCCCTGGTGGCCCGGCAGATCGTACGTGACATGGGTGGGAATTGACGGCTATTATTACCGCTCGTCGTGGAAGTTCGCCCCCTTGTTCGGATCGACGGTCGCCGCCGTGCGCGCGCTCACCAATGACCCGATACTCATCGCCGAAACGGCCGTGTCGCCTGCCGCAGGCCAGCCTGCGAAGATCGCCGAGCTGTTCGCCGGCGTTCGCACTTACGGGCTGCTGGGGCTTGTGTGGTTCGACACCAGGGGGTCCCGGGATTGGCGCCTCACCGGGCCCGCGGCCATTGCCGCGTTCCATGACCGCGCCAAGACGTACAGGAGGCCTGCGTCATGAACGGGATGAAGCCGGACCAGTAACGGGGTGGAGCCGTCCATGCGGGCTCGTCACGCTCGCCGATCGTGAGTCCTATCGACTTTTTCCGGAGACCAGTCAGCATGAGATCCCGGCTCGTGGCGCTCGTGGCCATCATGGTTGCCGCTGCCGCGGTAGCCTTCGCGATCATCCAGGTCGTTGGTTCCTCCTCGCCCCGCCCTGGGGCCGCGCGCGTGTCCCTGCCGACCGGCATGGCCTCTTACCTGGGCGTCTATGAGAAGGGACCGCCGCATACGTACCAGCCGGTCGCGGAGTTCGCGACGGCGACGGGCCGGCGGCCGAACCTGGTCGGGTATTACAGCGGGTGGGGGGAGCAGTTCGCGACTTCGTTTGCGGAGACGGCCCGCAGGCACGGAGCGGTCACGATCCTGCAGATAGATCCCACCGACGTCGTCGTTCCGGCGATCACCGCCGGAGTATATGACGGCTATCTACGCTTGTATGCGGATACTGTCCGGAATTTCGGTCACCCCGTGGTCATCGGGTTCGGGCACGAGATGAACGCCCCCTGGTACACCTGGGGCTACCGGCACGTGCCCGCGCGCACGTTCGTGGCGGCGTGGCGGCATGTCGTGACCCTGTTCCGCGGGCAGGGCGCCGACAACGTCACCTGGCTGTGGACGATCAACGCGGACCTGCCCAGCACCGGGCCGATCGCCGCCTGGTGGCCCGGCGCGGGATATGTCACGTGGGTCGGCATCGACGGCTACTACTACCGTCGGTCCGATACGTTCGCCACCGTCTTCGGCAAGACCATCGCCCAGGTCCGGGCGTTGACCGGCAAGCCGGTGCTGCTGTCCGAGACCGCGGTGGGGCCGCAGGCCGGCGAGCCCGCCAAGATCGGCGACCTGTTCGCCGGGATGCGCCAGTACCAGACGCTCGGGCTCGTGTGGTTCGACATCGCCCAGGACCAGGGGATCTATCACCAGGACTGGCACATCGAGAACAGCCAGCCGGCGCAGGCCGCGTTCCGGGCCGCCGCCGCGGCGCTGCGGCTGGCGCGTCTTTGACCAGCCCTCGAGGGCAGGTCAGCTCAGCTCAGCCGGCCGACGGACTGGACGGCGCTCCGGCGGGCTCCACCTCCGCTTCCAGGTGGACCAGGCCGACCTCCGTGACCCGCCTCGGGTACCGGCGGCCGAGGTAGATCAGGTAGATCACGCCGACGACCATCCACCCGGCCACGCCGGGGGCCATATAGGAGTACGGCGGGGCCAGCGGCGCCACGAACGAGAACACCTTGATGCCCGCCGCCGTCAGCCAGGCGGGCACGAACGCGGCGATCCCGAGCAGCGGGACGACCAGATGGGAGAGCCAGTTGAAGCCCCGGCCCAGGCCACCGGCGCGGCGGGCGAAGAACCCGATGCAGGCGGCGTTCATCAGGATGTAGATCGCGACGAGCACGATCACGATGCCGGTGCCGACCATCGCGAACGCCACGGTCGGGGTATAGCCGAAGCCCAGGCCGAGGGTGACCGCGATCGTGACCGCGAACGCGACGAGGATGCTGGCGACCGGGGACCGGTGCTTCGGGTTGACCAGCGCGAGGAAGCGCGGGAACGCGCCGATGCGGCCCATCGCGTAGGAGGTGCGGCTGGACACGTTGATTCCGGCGTTCGCGTTCGCGATCGTCGAGTTGACGATGGCCAGGAACACGAAGAACCAGAAGAGCCCGTAGAGCGAGCGGGCCAGGCCCACCCAGGACGCGCTGCCGCTCCCGGTGGTAAAGCTGGCGAAGCCCGCCGGCCCGAACACCACGTCCACCGCGTAGGTCGTGAACACGGGCCAGCAGGCCGATGCACCACGCGCAGAGCAGGCACGCGACCAGGGCGAAGACCACGGACAGCGGCAGCGCCCCGCCGGCGAAGGCGACGCCCGCCGGAATAGAGGCGGCGATGGCGGCGCCGGGCGCCATGTCGGTGATGCTCTGGAACAGGACCTCACGAAGGCCGATCGCTTCTCGCCGGAGCCCGGGCGCGGCCTGCTGCGGAGCCGTTGCCGCCATGGCTGCCTCCGATACCTGCGGGGTCGCCGTTAACGCGATGATCCCACGCGGGGCGATGCGGAAGCAGCCGCAGCAAGGCGGAATTGGCCGCTACCCGGGAAACGCCGTGCTGCACCAGCAGCACCAGGGCCAGGACCAGCCCGGCCACGATCCCGTCCAGCCAGAAGTGGTTGGCCGTCACCACCACGGCCAGCGTGGTCATCGCCGGGTACAGCAGCGCCAGCCAGCGCCACCGCGATCGCACCGTGGTGATCACCATGATGGCCACCAGGATCGCCCAGCCGACGTGGACCGACGGCATCGCGGAGAGCTGGTCCGGGTCGAAGCCGACGTGCGTCTGGTAGACCGACTGGTGGTAGACCACGGCGGTGTCCACCAGGCCGGTGCCCGGCAGCATCCGCGGGGGAGCGACCGGGACCAGCTGGATGAGCAGGCACGCGCCGGTGAAGACGACCAGCGTGGTCCGCATCCGGGTGTAGCGGGCCCGGTGCCGGACGAACAGCCAGATCAGGCACGCGATCAGGACCGGGAAGTGCAGGACGTCGTAGTACAGGTTGAAGGCCTGCACGATCAGCGGGTGGGGCAGGAACAGCCGCTGCACGCTGGTCTCGCTGGGCAGGTACAGCACCCGCTCGAGATGCCAGATCCAGCGCGACCGCGCCAGCGCGCCGCCCGGGCCCATGACCGAGAAGGAGCCGGCGTACTGCCAGAGCGCGAACAGCGCCAGCACCAGCGCGGTCTCCTGGGTGAACGTCGCGGCGGCGGTCAGCCGCGGCCGTCGCGGCCGGCGCAGCAGCACGGTGACCAGGAACAGGCCTCCCGCCGCGAGCGCGGCCTCCTGCCAGGACCACTCGAGATTCGTCATGACCGGATGCGTCGTTCATCCCGCCGCCGCGGCTCGTTCATACGGATCAGCCTACGATCACGCGCCGGTGGCCGCCGGGGCGGCACGGGGAGGACCCTGACGCCCGTCAGGCCTTCATGGCCTCGATCAGCGGCTTATTCTCCGTTCTGGCTCTGGTCTCGGCTCAGCGTGGCCGGATCGGGCTCCTGGCGGGGCAGCAGGACCTCGGCGGTGGCGTCGCCCCCGAGTCGCACGGTGTCGCCGTCGGCCAGCCGTACCGTGGTTCCCGGCAGGACCCGGTCGCCGTTGACGAACGTCCCGTTGGTGGAGTGCTCGTCCCGGATGCTCGCGCGGCCCGCGTCGTCGACGATTACCGTCGCGTGCCGCCTGGAAACGTTGTCGAATCCGGAAAAGGCGGCGGCGACCAGCGATTCCTGAGGGTCGCGGCCGAGCAGCAGCGAGGTTCCGGCCGGCACCTCGACGTTGCCCGTCGGGAACGCGAGCCGCAGCACCGTGGGGGAGATGGAGCCCGTCGTGTCCTCCCGCCGCAGGTACTCCTGCATGACGGTGATCGGCGCCGGCGGATCGGAGTCCGGCCGCCTCCGCGGCAGGTTGGCACCGCAGGTGAAGCAGATGAGGTCGTCCGGCTTGACCTCGGTTGCGCAGGCGGGGCAGGTCAGGGACACCATTGACGTCCTCCAGGACGGCTATCAGAACTCGGTAACTACTCGCCTCGCACGAGAGCGTAACCCGCGCCGCCGACTACGTGGGCCGTGGGCGACGGGTCTGCCCGCCGCCGCCCGCCGCGGGAGCGCTGCCGCCCGGCCGCTCGAGCCCGGCGAGCTTCGGCACGTCCTCCATCAGGCGGACGGTGTAGGGGTTGACCGGGTGCTCCAGGATCTGCTCGACCGGGCCCGCTTCGGCCACCGCGCCCGCGCACAGGACCACGGCGGACTGGGCGATGCTGCGGACCAGAGCGAGGTTGTGCGTGATGAAGATCATGGCGAGCTGGCGTTCCCGCTGGATCCGGCGGAGCAGTTCCACGATGATCGCCTGGACCGAGACGTCGAGCGACGAGGTGACCTCGTCGCAGATCAGCAGGTCGGGCCGGGCCACCAGGGCCCGGGCGATCGCGACCCGCTGCCGTTCTCCGCCCGATAGCTGGTCCGGGTAGCGGGACAGGAAGTCCCGGCCCAGCGACACGTCCTCGAGCACCTGGGTCACGCGTGCGGAGCACTCCTGGGAACCCACCTTCTCGAACTGCCTGAGCTGCTGGGTCACGATCTGGCCGACCGTTTTCCTCGGGTTGAGCGAGGTGTACGGGTTCTGGAAGATGTACTGGACCCGCTGGAGCAGGTCCTTGCCCCGCTGCCGGGCGCTGCGGGGCAGGGGAGTGCCCTGGAAGGCGATCTCGCCGGTCCAGTTGCCGTGCATCCCGGCGATGCAGCGCGCGAGCGTGGTCTTGCCCGAACCGGACTCGCCGACCACGGCGACGCACGACTCACGCGGCACGTCGAGGCCGACGTCGAACAGCACCGGGGTGCTGCCGTAGCTGGCGCAGACCCCCCGGACCGACAGGGCCGGCGTCTCGGCCGCGGCGGCAGCCCCGGCCGCGACGGCCGGGCGCTCGGGGTGGGTGGCCTGGATGTCCCAGGCCCGCAGGCAGCGCACGGTCCGGCCGGCGATGACGACAGGCTCCGGCGCCTCCGCCGTGCAGTCGCTGATCGCGTAGCCGCAGCGCGCGGCGAACGAGCAGCCGGGGCCGCGCCGGCCGGGCCGGGGCTGCTGGCCGTCGATGCCGGTCAGCACCTCGGCGCGGTCGGGCGAAGGGACGGCCCCGATCAGCCCCCGGGTGTAAGGGTGCACCGGCTCGCAGAACAGCCGGGTGGTCGGGCCGGCCTCCACGATCCGCCCGGCGTACATGACCGCAACGTCGGACACCAGGCCGCTGACGACGGCGAGGTCATGGCTGACGTAGACGGCCGCGACCCCGTAGGACCGGCACAGGCTGCGCACGGTGTCCAGGACGTGCCGCTGGGTGGATACGTCGAGGCCGGTGGTCGGCTCGTCCAGCACGATCAGCGACGGCCGGCACGCGAACGCCATGGCCAGGGCGATCCGCTGCTGCTGGCCCCCGGAGAGCTGGTGCGGGTACCGGTGCAGCAGGTCCGGCGTGGCGTCGAGGTAGGCCTCCCGCATGACCTCGGTGATGCGATCCTCGGGGTGGTCGATGACCCCGGCGTGGACCCGCACCGCCTCCCGGAGCTGGGTTCCCACCTTGAGCGCGGGGTTGAGCGCGGACGACGGATCCTGGGGCACGTAGCTGACCCGCGCGCCGCGCGCCGCGCGCAGGTCGCCCGGGCTCAGGCCCAGGAGATCCACGCCGTCCAGCAGGACCTGGCCCGACGTGATGCGCAGGCCCCGGCGGGCGTGGCCGAGCAGGGCGAGGGCCACGGTGCTCTTACCCGAGCCTGACTCGCCGACGAGGCCGAGTACCTCACCGGCCCGCACGGCGAAAGAGATGTCGCTGACCACGTCGGGCCCGGTCCGGCCCAGGCGGATCTCCAGATCCGTCACCTTCAGCCTGACTCCCCGCTGGGCGGACGTGGTCTCGATCGGCGGCGCGGTACTCTGACTCATTCGGCCACCTCCTGGCCGAGGTCATCGACGAGCGCTGCCTCCTCGGGCCGGCGGTCGACCCCGATCGTCACGCGCGCGAACGCGTCGGTGAACGTGTTCGTCCCGATCGTCAGCAGCGCGATCAGCACGGCGGGGACGATGACCGCCCACGGGTTCAGCGGCAGGCCGCTCCGGTTCTCGTTGATCATCGTCCCCCAGTTCGCGGCCGGCGGCGCTTGGCCGAACCCGAGGAACGCGAGGCCGGCCATGATCACGATGGAGTAGGTCAGCCTGAGCCCGGCCTCGACCATCAGCGGGCTGACCAGGTTGGGCAGGATCTCCTTCGCCATGACCTTGGCGGGGCGCATCCCCTGCAGTTCCGCCGCCTTGACGAAGTCCCGCTCCGTTATGTCGAGCGTCGCCGACCGGAGCACGCGGGCCACCTGCGGGGCGTGGGACACGCCGACCGCGAGCGTGATCAGCCACAGCTTCGGTCCGAGGAGGCTCAGCAGCAGCAGCGCGAACACGAGTTGCGGGAACGAGAGGAACACGTCAACCGCCCGCATGATGATGCCGTCGCTGCGTCCCCGGAGGTAGGCGGCCGACACCCCGGCCGCGGCGCCGCCCGCGATCCCGATCGCGGTGGCGCCCACGGCCATGATCAGCAGCAGCCAGCCGCCGTCGAGCACCCGCGACAGGACGTCGCGGCCGAGGAAATCGCCGCCGAGCAGGAACTGCCCGGAAGGCTTGCCGAACGCCAAGGTCACCAGGGCGTCGGGCGAGTACGGGGCGACGAACGGGCCGATGACCGCGATGAGCACGACGACGGAGGCCAGCCCGAGCCCGATCGCGCCGCGCGGGGTGCGGATCGTCGCCCGCAGCACCGACCCCCACTGGTGGCGGCCGGTCACGACCGCCTTCCTGGACGCGGTCTTGGCCGGGCGGGCGGCTGGAGCGTTCACGGCCATGGCTTACCTGGCGATCCTTCGCCGCGGCGTGGCCATCAGGGCGACCACGTCGGTCAGGATGTTCATGACCACGTAGAACGCGGCCAGGACCAGGACGATGAACTGGATCACCGGGATGTCCCGGTCGTTGACCGCGTACACCAGGCCCTGGCCGATCCCGGGGTAGTTGAACACGTACTCGACGATCACGACCCCGCCCGCCAGGTACAGGAAGTTGAGGCCGATGACCTGGATGGTCGGCGCGATCGCGTTCGGCAGCGCGTGCACGAGCACGATGCGCCACTCCGGCACCCCCTTCAGCCGGGCCATCTCCACATAGTCCGACTCGAGGGCCTCGACCATCGCGGCGCGCATCATCCGGAAGATGTACGGCACGATCACGATCACGAGCGTGGCGACCGGCAGGACCAGCAACTCCGGCTGGTTCCAGGCGTAGGTGCCGGGGGCCAGCAGCGAGACGGCCGGCAGGATGTGCCAGACCACGGTGGAGAGCAGGATGATCAGGCCGATGGCGACCACGAACTCGGGGAGCGAGGTCACCGCGAGCACGACGACCGAGGTGACGTGGTCGAACCAGCCGTCCTTGCGCACCGCGGCGATCGCGCCGAGCGCCACCCCGATCAGCGCCCCGATCACGCCGGTGACGAAGACCAGGACCGCCGAGTTGATCAGCCTCGGCTCGACGTAGCCCCAGACCGGCAGGCCGTTGGCCAGGGAATGCCCCAGGTTGCCGCTGAACAGGCCGGATACCCAGATCCAGTACTGATCGAAGAGCCCGCGGTTCAGGTGCAGCGTGTTTTCGAGCGCGCGTACCCGGGCCGGGGTGGCGTTGTGCCCGAGTATCGCGTACGCGGCGTTGCCGGGCAGGACCTCGGTGGCCACGAAGACCACCACCGAGACCAGGAACAGCGTGACGACGCCGATGGCGAGCCGCCGCCGGACCAGGTGCGCGATCGGGTGAGCGTTGTGCGCGGCCGCCTGGCGGGCGGGAGCCGTGGCTACGGCCACCGTGGGCTCAGCCAGCGGAAGACGATGACACTGTGCGCCTCGACGCAGGGGGCTGCCATGTCGTCGGTTTCCTTCCGGTTTCAGCGTCGGCGGGGCTGGAGGTGAAGGCTAATCCGTTTGATCACCTTTTCTAGCGTAACGGGGGCGTAGAAGGCCGGGCAATGCGAATCACCGCCCCGGACCGTCGGGCTCGGCGGGCAGGTAGCGGCCCCGTCTCGGCGGCGTGAGGACCTCGTCCGACGCGATCAGCGCGCCACGCAGCAGCACCGCGCGCAGCCGGCCCTGCCGCCGGAGACCGGAGTAGGCGCATGAGCCGGTGCCGTCGTCGAACGCGTCGCCGCCGAGCACGGCCTCGCCCGCCGGGTCGAACACCACGATGTCGGCGTCCGAGCCGGGGGTCAGCGCCCCCTTGCGCGGGTAGTGCCCGAACGCCCGGGCCGGGTTCTGGGCCGCGACCTGGACCAGGCGCTCCACCGGCAGGCCCCGGCGCAGCCCCTCGGACAGCAGCAGCGGCAGCCGGGCCCCGATCCCGGCGATCCCGTACTCGTAACTCTCGCCGGGCGCGGCGATGTCGTCGAGCACCCGGGTGCGCGCCTGGCAGTGGTCGGAGCCGACCGCGTCGACCGTCCCGTCCGCGACGGCCGCCCAGAGCGCCTCGACGTGATCCCTGGCCCGGAGCGGGGGAGCGACCAGGAACCTCCCGGCGCCGGGGCCGGCGTAGCGGGAGTCGTCGAGGAGCAGGTGGTGCAGGCAGACCTCGGCGAAGACCCGCGGCCAGCCCCGCCGGCGCGCCAGGCGCACCTGGTCGAGCGCGCCGGCCGTGGACAGGTGGACGAGGTAACACGTGGCCCCGGTGAGCGAGGCCACGGCCAGGGTGCGGGCGACCGCTTCCTCCTCGACTTCGGGCGGCCTGGTATCGCCGAAGACCGGCACGCCGCGGCGGCCCGACCGCACCGCGTCGTCCACCAGCGCCTCGATCAGCGGGCCGTTCTCGCAGTGCACCTGCACCACCAGGCCCGCCCGGCAGGCGTCGGACATGAGCCGGTGCAGGCCCCCGGTCGAGCACATGATCCCGAGTTCGGGGTAGGCGAGAAACACCTTGACGGCCGCCGCCCCGGCGCGCCGCGCGGCGACCAGGTCCGCGAGCGTGGCGCGCTCGGGGTCGTAGAGCATGGCGTGCAGCCCGACATCGACGGCGGCGTCGCCGTGGCCGAGTTCGTCCCGGCGGCGCAGCAGGCTCTCCAGGTCACCCTGGCCCGGCCCCGGGTTGGTGAACGACAGTGCGGTCGTGGTCCCCCCGCGCGCCGCGGCGGCGGTGGCCAGGCGCACCTGGGCCATCAGGTGACAGTGCGGGTCGACGCCGCCGGGCAGGACCAGGCACCCCCCGGCGTCCAGGCGCGCGGCGTCAGGCCCGGGGCCCGGTGCCGCATCCCGTGCCCCGGGTGCCCCGGGTGCCCCGGGTGCCCCGGGTGTCGCGATAGACGTGATCTTCCCGTCGCTGATGAGCACGTCGGCCCGGCGGACGCCGTCGGGCGTGACCACCGTCCCGCCGGCCACCGCGGTGATCGTCATCGGCAGGCCGGGTCGGGGTCCGGGTCGAGGCGGCGGACCTCACCGCTCCTGATCACCAGGCGCGGGACGAGCAGACGCTCGACCACCTCGGTCGTGCCTGCGGCGTCGGGGAGGGCCCAGTGCCCGGTGCGCAGCTCGAAGCCGGTCAGGTCGGCTGCCCGGCCGGGCGCCAGGGCGCCGATGCTGTCCTCCCGCCGCGCCGCCAGCGCCGGCGTGGCCGTGGTCGCCCGGATGACGTCCTGGATGTCCATGCCCACGTGCAGCAGCTTGGACAGCGTGGTCGCCTGGTCATAGGCAGGCCCGTCGACGTTGTGGGCGTGCAGGTCGCTGGAGATCGTGTCGGGCGGGAATCCCTGGGCGATGGCGCTGCGCGCGACCCGGTAGGCGAAACTCCCCACGCCGTGGCCGACGTCGAACCGCACCCCCCGCTCACGCGCCCGGCGGGCCTCGGGAAACAGCCTGCCGTCGGCGTCGAGGATGCCGCCTTCGTTGCCGTGGAAGCAGTGCGTGACGATGTCCCCGCGGCCCAGGTGGGGCAGCAGCCAGGCGATCGGCGGGCGCATGTCGATCACGTGCACCATCAGCGGCAGGCCGAGCGCGTCCGCGGCCTCGCGGGCCAGGCGCATCGCCGGCGCCGGGTCGTCGCCCACCATCTGGTAGCCCAGGCGGACCTTGATGCCGACGATGACGTCGGGATGCTCGCGCGCCCGGGCGACCGCCTGGGCCACCGAGGCCCAGCGCAGGTCCTCGAGTTCGCCCAGCAGGTTCGTGATCATGCCCTGCACGGCGATGTGCAGGAACGCGAGGATCCGGGTCCGGGATGGCTCGATGATGAAGCGGCGCAGGCCGGGGAAGGTCTGCGCGCCCGACGAGCCCGCGTCGACCGCGGTGGTGACGCCGCGGCCCAGACAGTAGGCGTCGGCGTCGATGCCGTAGTGCGAGACGCCCCGGTACAGGTGGGTGTGCAGGTCGACCAGGCCGGGAACGACGATCAGGCCCGACGCGTCGATCGGTGTTGCCTCGGCGGGATTCCCGTCGGGTCCCGTGTTCCCGTCGATCTCGGTGATGACGCCGCCGGTCACCTGGACGCTGGCCACCCGGTCGATGCCCTGGCCCGGGTCGAGGACCCGGCCGCCGACCACCGCCAGGTCGGTCACACGAGCCCCTCTTGCTCCAGCCGGGGCAGCGTCGCGGCCAGCGCGTCGGCGGTGCGTTCCAGGTCGCTCTCGGAGTGGGCGATGCTCAGGAACCCGGACCCGTGGAAGAGGTGCACGCCCTCGCGGAGCATGCTGCAGTGCAGGGCCGCCGACAGGGGCGGGGCCAGGCCCGCCTTCAGCGTCACCGGGTCGCGCTGGTCCGGCGCCTCGGGCCCGAACAGCAGGTGGAACACCGAGCTCTCGCCGTAGGCGCGGCCGGCCACGCCGGACCGCCCGAACACCGAGCTGAGCTCGGCGCGCAGCGCGGCCGCGAGCCGGGCCGCGTGCCGCTGGGCCTCACCCGACGCCACCAGGCCCAGCGTGGTCACGCCGGCGGCCGCCGAGAGCGGGTGCGCGTTGTGCGTGCCGGGATGCGTCACCCGCCGCGGGTCGTCGCGGAGCGCGCCCAGGTGGTCCATGATGGCCGAGCGGCCGCAGACGGCGCCGCCGGGCATGCCGCCGGCCAGGATCTTGCCGAGCACGGTCAGGTCGGGCAGGACCCCGGCGGCCTCCTGCACCCCGCCGGGCGCCCAGCGGAAGCCGGTGACGACCTCGTCGTAGAGCAGCAGCGTGCCGGTCTCGTCGGCCAGGCGGCGCGCGGCCGCC
This sequence comes from uncultured Actinomycetota bacterium, assembly GCA_963842355.1. GTDB lineage: Bacteria > Actinomycetota > Actinomycetes > Streptosporangiales > Streptosporangiaceae > JASHPR01. The sequence continues at coordinate 1,727,258 of CAWJGC010000004.1, forward strand.
AGGAACCCGCCGGGCAGCGGCACCGTGCCCCAGGCCGCACCGGAAGGCTCCAGGATGAAGGCGGCGACGTCGCCGGCCCGCAGCACCTCGGCCAGCGCGCCCGCATCGGCCGGGATCACCGTCACCGAGCCGGAGATCTCCCCGGGGAGCCCGGCCGTGTCCGGGGTGTCGAAGGGCGGATCGGCGCCGAGGGCGGCCTGGTCGTGCCAGCCGTGGAAGTGCCCGGCCAGCTTCACGATCCTGGCGCGGCCGGTGACCGCGCGGGCCAGGCGGAGGGCCAGCAGCGACGCCTCCGTCCCGCTCGAGGTGAAGCGGACCTTTTCGGCCGAGGGCACCAGGGCGACCACGGCCTGCGCCCAGTCGCTCTCCAGCTCGTGGCAGGCGCCCGGGTGGAACGACCGCGCCGCCTGGTCGCGGACTGCGGCGACGACCTCGGGATGGCAGTGCCCGGCCAGCAGCGACCCGTGGCCCATCACGTAGCAGACCAGCTCGTGGCCGTCGAGGTCCCACTTGCGCGAGCCCGCCGCGCGCGCGACCGCCAGCGGGAACGGCTCGGCCAGCCGCACGTCGTGGGTCACGCCGCCGGGGAGCAGCCGCCGCGCCCGCGCGCTGAGCGCCTCGGACCGCGGATTCTCCCCGGCCCAGGCGGCTGCATTTTCTGTGAGCCTCCGGGGCGCCGCGCCCCTTTGGCTCGGCTGGGCGGTGACGTCGCGTTCTGTCCTCATACTGTTACCCCTCGGCCGCGGCGCGGCCCCGGTGTGCAGGCCCCGGGACCGGCTCCCTATGCTGGCGCCGCACGGCAACACGGTACTGGACGGATTGCGCCGGGACGAGGAGTCATGGCGGGGCTTGACGCGGGGTCGGAACGGCCGGTGCGGGACTTCGTGGGCTACGGCCGCCGCCCTCCGGCGGTGCGCTGGCCGGGCGGCGCCAGCCTGGTGGTGAACATCGTGCTCAACTACGAGTCCGGCGGTGAGTACTCGCTGCCCGACGGCGACGGCCGCAACGACACCTGGGGGGAGTACTCCGACCAAATCGGCCCGGAGGTCAGGGACCTCGGGACCGAAACCCACTACGAGTTCGGTTCCCGGGTCGGGATCTGGCGGCTGGCCCGGCTCTTCGACCGGTACCAGGTGCCGGTCACCATCGGCGCGTCCGGGCGTGCGCTCGAGCGCAACCCGGCCGTCGCGGAGTGGATCGCCGAGGCCGGCCATGACGTGCTCGGCCACGGCTGGCGCTGGGCCGAGGTCTCGCAGATGACCAGGCAGCAGGAGCAGGACGACCTGCATGCGGCCATCGAGTCGATCGAGCGGCTCACCGGGCGCCGCCCGCTCGGCTGGTACGCGCGCTCGTTTCCCAGCCCGCGCACCCGGGAGCTGCTCGTCGAGGAGGGCGGGTTCCGCTACGACTCCGACGCCAGCAACGACGAACTGCCGTACTTCGCTGACGTGGGCGGCGCCCGGTTCCTGGTGGTGCCCTACTCGAAGGTCTTTAACGACAACCGGTACCTGATCAGCCCGACGTACTCCACCCCGCGCGACTTCTTCGAGAACCTGCGGGCCGGGGTGGACTACCTGTGCCAGGAGGCCGACGAGGGCCACGGGGCGCGGATGCTCACGGTCGGGCTGCACGAGCGCTGGAGCGGGCAGGCCAACCGGGCCTCGGCGATCCGGGACTTCGTCGAGTACGTGCGGTCCCGGCCGGATGTCCGGTTCATGCGACGGCTGGACATCGCCACGTGGTGGCTCGACCACCACGCGGAGTGGGACCCGGTGGCCGAGACAGGCCCGCCGGGCGTTCCGAACGCGACGAGAGGTGGTAGCGCGTGAGAGCCGTGGTATTCACCGGGCACGGGGGTAACGAGGTCGTCCGGCTGGAGCAGCGTCCCGATCCCGTTCCCGAGGACCACGAGGTCCTCGTGACCGCGCGCTTCGCGGGCCTCAACTGGGCCGACGTGGCCCAGCGGATGGGCCACTACCCGCCCCCTCCCGGCTCGCCCGCCGACGTCCCGGGGCTCGAGGCCGGCGGCGAGGTGGCCGCGGTGGGCCCGGGTGCGGCAGGCTGGCAGGTCGGCGACCGGGTCTTCGGCCTCGTCGGCGGCGGCGGCCTGGCCGACCGGGTGATCGTGCACGAGCGGCACCTCGCGGCCGTGCCGCCCGGCCTGGCCGACGACGTCGCCGCCGCGGTTCCCGAGGCGTACATCACCGCCCACGACGCCGTGTTCACCCGCGGCGGGCTGGCCCTCGGCGAGATCCTGCTGGTGAACGGGGCCAACGGGGCGGTCGGTTCGGCCGCGGTCCAGCTCGGGCTGGCCGCCGGGGCGCGCGTGGTGGCCAGCGTCAGGTCACCTGATTCGGCGCGGCCGCTGGCCGAGGCGGGCGCGGTTATCGTCACGCCGCAGACGGCGGCCGAGCGCCTGGCCGCGCTGGGCGGCGCTGACGTCGTGCTCGAACTCGTGGGCGGACCTAACCTGGGCTTCGACTTCAAGGTCCTCGCGCCCCGGGGCCGGATCGTCGTCGTCGGCACCCCGGAGGGGGAGGACGCGACGATCTCGCTGCGCCGGCTGATGGGCCTGCGGGCCAGCCTGCACGGTACGGTGCTGCGGGCCCGGCCGCTCGAGGAGAAGGCCGCGGCCGTGCAGTTGTTCGCCCGGTCCGTGGTGCCGTTGCTGGCGGCGGGCCGGGTGACGATGGCGATCGACCGCGTGTTCCCGGCCGCCGAGGCACCCGCCGCCTTCGACTACCTGGCGCGGCCCGGGAAGTTCGGGAAGATCCTGCTGGAGTTCTCCTGAGTGCCGGCGGTCTTTTGCGTCCCGATGGCACGATTGAGGCCTCGGCAATCGCGCCCGATGCGCAAGAGACGCTGCTGACGGGAGGACTATGCAGGTGTCCGCCAAAATGCCGATTGCCTGCGGTGGACCGTTTGGGTTCTGCTGGCGTTGCGCGGACGACTTGTGAGAGTATGACCCCTGTTATCGCGAATGCCGAGCTCCGGGTGGCCGGGCTTTCCTGGCTACCCGGGGCAGGTTCCGGGCTTTCCGGGCTACCCAGGGCAGGTTAACGTACTCAACACATGACCGCTGGGGGGCGACACATTACTGGAGGGTATTTCCGTGGATCGATCGAGTGGAAGCGCAGGGCTGATCTCTGCCGCGGCCCTGGACCGGCGTCAGTTCCTGCGCGGGGTCGCGGCCACCGGCGCGGTCGCGGGCACGGGGGGCCTGCTCGCGGCGTGCGGCGGCTCCAGCAAAAGCGCCGGCTCGGTATCGGGCAATGGCGCGCCGAAGCGCGGGGGAAACCTGAAGCTAGGCCTCACGGGCGGCTCGTCCAGCGACACGATCGATCCGCACAAGGGCCTGACCTACACCGATACTTCAAGGCTCGGGTCGCTCTACGACCCCCTCGTGCAACTGAACGCCCAGGCCCAGATCGAGTACGTCCTGGCCGAGTCCATCGCCCCCAGCAATAACTCACCTTCCGAGTGGATCATCAAGCTCCGGCCCGGCGTCACGTTCCACGACGGGCAGGACCTCACGTCCGCCGACGTGCTCTACACCTTCCAGAGGATCATCTCCAACAAATTCAGCGGGTCGAACGGTCTCGGCCCGATTGACCTGAAGAACACGAAGGCACTCGACAAGCTCACGGTCCAGGTTTCGATGACGACGCCTTTCGCCAGCTTCCCCGAGCAGCTCGCGTCGTTCTGGTTCTACCTGTACATCGCGCCGGCGGGCTTCAACCCGGCGAAGCCGAACGGGACCGGCCCGTTCGTATATCAGAGCTTCACCCCGGGCTCGCGCAGCGTGTTCACGCGGAATCCGCACTACTGGAGGACCGGTCTTCCTTATGTCGACACGCTCACGATTATCGACTTCGCCGACAACGTTTCGCTCCAGGATGCCCTGATGACCGGGGTTATCCAGGGCGCGGGGACGCTGGACGGGTCCCAGATCGCGGTGCTGTCGACCACGAGCGGCGTGAAGACCGTGGTCTCGAAGGCGGGGTCGATCACCCCGTTCACGATGCGCGTGGACCAGGCGCCGTTCAGCGACGTCAACGTCCGTCAGGCGCTCCGGCTCCTGGTCGACCGGCAGCAGCTGATCGACTCGGCGCTGGACGGCTACGGCACCGTCGCGAACGACGTGTTCTCCCCGTTCGACCCCGACTTCAACCACGCCCAGATCCGCGAGGCGGACATCCCGCAGGCGAAGTCCCTGCTGAAGAAGGCGGGCCACGACAACCTCAGCGTGAAGCTCGTGACGTCCGCGGTCGCGACCGGCACCGTGGCCATGGCCACCGTGCTGGCGGAACAGGCCAAGGCCGCGGGGGTCACGATCGCCCTCGACAACGTCCCGGCCGGAACGTTTTTCGGCCCGAACTACCTGCAGTGGACCTTCTCCCAGGACTACTACAACTACTCGCCTTACCTGCCGCAGGTGGCCTACTCGATGCTGCCGACCTCGCCATTCAACGAGACCCACAACAACAACCCGCGCTACACCGGCCTCTACAACCAGGCCAACTCGACGTTCAACGCCTCGCTGCGCCGGGAGATCCTTTTCGAGATGCAGCAGATCGACTTCACGCAAGGCGGCTACATCATCCCCACGTACGTTGATTCGCTCGACGCCTACAGCACCAAGATCAGCGGGTACGGGCCCGCCAAGGTGGGCCAGCCTTTGTCCAATTTCGATTTCATGCATTTCTGGTTCGTCTAAGGGCCGCCGGCCAGGTCCGCCAGGGCCCGGGCCAGCGTCCCGGCGGCCACGGCGATGTCCGCGGCGTCGACCGTCTCGTGCGGCGAGTGGCTCACGCCTGCCCGCCCGGCCCGGACGAACAGCATGCCGGCAGGGACGCCCGCCGTGGCCAGGACGGCCGCGTCGTGACCGGCCCAGGAGGTCACCGCGATCGTGTCAGCGTCCTGCTGCGCCGCGGCCGCGGCGAGCGCCCCGGTCACCGCGGGGGTCATCGAGACCGGGGGCTCTCGCCACGTGACCGTGGCTTCCCACCCGCAGCCGCTCTGGCGGGCCGACCCGGCCGCCGCCTCGCGGAGTTCCTCCAGCAGGCGGTCCAGGGCCTCGTCCGACCGCGCGCGGGCGTCCACGCCGGCGGTTACCTCGTGCGCGATCACGTTCGAGGCCGGGTCGCTCACCGCCAGCTCGCCCACGGTGGCCCGCCACCGGGTATCAGACCGGGCGAGCGAGTGCGCGTCCAGCACGAACCGGGCGGCCGCCACCAGGGCATCTCGCCGCTCGGTCATGGCCGCCGTGCCCGCGTGCGCCCGTTCGCCGGAGAAACGCACGGTCAGGCCGGCCATCGCGACGATCTCACCGACGACACCGAGCGCCAGCCCGCGCTCGGCGAGCGCGGTGCCCTGCTCCACGTGCAGTTCGACGAACGCGCCGGGCAGCGGCCCGGCCCGGCCTCCCGGCGAGGGGAGGCCCAGGGCGGAGAGAGCCTCGCGGACGCTCGTCCCGCTGGCGTCGCGCACGCCGAGTTCGTCGGCAGCGACCCGGCCGCAGAGCGCCCGGCTGCCGAAGTAACCCTGCCCGAACCGCCAGCCTTCCTCGTCGCGGAACGCAATGACCGCGACGGTCCGGGCGTGCGGCCGGGCCCCGGCTGCGGCGACCGCTTCCAGTCCCGCCACGACGCCGAGGGCGCCGTCGAAGCGGCCACCGCTGGGCACGGTATCGAGATGGGATCCGGTCCAGACCTCCGGGAGTTCCGGTGCGCTGCCGCGGGCGCGCCCGATCAGGTTGCCGACCGCGTCGACACCTACCTCGAGCCCGGCTTCGGCCATCCAGCCGGCGGCGAGATCGTGCGCTTGCTGCTCGGCGCGGCTGAGGCCGGGACGGTTGGCTCCCGCACCGGCCCCGATGGAGAACAGCGCCTCCAGCCGGCGCAGGATCCGGCTGGCCGCCGGAGACGGCTGCGGCCCGGTCACCCGTCAGGTCCCCGGCCGGGAGAGGGCCCCGGCGAGGTCGTCCAGCAGATCACCCGGGTCTTCGAGGCCGAAAGAGAAGCGCAGGGTCCCGGGCAGGATCCCGAGCTGGGACCGCTCGTCATCGGTCAGGGTCAGGTGGGAGGTCTCGGCGGGGATGCAGACCATGCTCTCGGTGCCGCCCAGACTCGTGGCGGGCTGGATGAGGCGCAGCTCCCGCTGGACCCGGCGGGCCGCCTCGTCACCCCCGGCGACCCGGACCGCGACGACCCCGCCGCCGCCGGCGAGCAGGCGGGCCGCGAGTGCGTGATCGGGATGGTCTTCCAGCAGCGGATAGGCGACAAGCTCCAGCTCCGGGCGTCGGCTCAGCTCCCGCGCCAGCCACAGCGCGGTCTCGTTATGCCGCCGCATCCGGATCGGCAAGGTCTTCAGGCCCCGCAGCAGCAGGAACGAGGCGAAGGGGTCAGCGGAACAGCCCGTGGCCGAGACCACGTCCCGGACGGATTCCACCAGGTCCGCCGGGCCGGCCACGGCTCCGGCCACCACGTCAGAGTGACCGTTCAGGTACTTGGTGGCCGAGGACACGACGAGGTCGGCGCCGTGCGCGAGCGGCTTGATGTTGATCGGGGTCGTGAACGTGTCGTCGACGATGAGGCGCGCCCCGGCCTGCCGCGCGCGGGCGGCGATCTGCTCGATGTCCGCCACCCGCAGCATCGGGTTCGACAGCGTCTCGACGTAGATGGCATCGGGTCGGCCGAGGCCGGGATCCGCGGTACCGGCCAGGACCGACAGCGGGGCCCGGGATACCTGATAGCCGGCCCGCGCGAGATGGCGCTCGAACAGGTGGGCGGAGTCGCCGTAGAGTTCGGCGGCGGCGATCAGCCGTCCGCCCGGGGGCAGCAGCGCCGTGACCGAGGCCGTGATGGCGGCCATCCCGGACGCGACGACGGCGGCCTGCTCGGCCCCTTCGAGTGCCGCGATGACGCGGGCCGCGGACTGCGTGGTCGGATTACCGGTCCGGGTGTAGGAATAGCTGCGGCGGCCGCCGGTCGAGCGAAGGTCTTCGACCACGGCGTCGCTCAGCCCGAAGTTCGCCGACTGGACGATCGGCTCCACCACCGGCGTGCCGGGCGGACTCGCCTCGCCGGCGTCTCGGGCCGCGTGGACCGCTATGGTGGCGTCCGCGAGCGCGTCACTCGGCAACGAGCAGCACCTTCCCGACATGCTGCTGCTGGTCCAGGTAGCGGTGCGCCTCGGCGGCGTCGCTCATCGGGAACTTCCGGTCCACCAGAATCCTGACCACCCCGTCCCTGATGAGCTTCACGGCCGCCCTGAGCTCGTCCGGCGGCGCTATCCGGAAGCCGGTGATGCGCCAGCCGTGCTGGAACAGCTTGACCACGTCAAGAGGGACGACCTCGCCGGCGTGCGCGCCGCAGGTGACCAGCATCCCGTCATCGCGCAGCACCTCCAGGTGCGCGCCGAAGTGCGGACCGGCCACGGTGTCGAGCACCGCGTCGAAGCGGCGGCCGCCGGCCACCTTCAGCAGGGCGTTCTTGAGGTTGTCCGGTTCGAGGTTGCCGCCGTTGCGCAGCACCACCTCGTCCGCTCCCAGCGACTCGATCAGCTCGCGCTTCGACTCCGATCCCGTGGTCGCGACGACCGTCGCGCCGGCCAGCTTCGCGCACTGGACCAGAACGCTGCCCACGCCACCGGACGCGGAGGGCACCAGGACGAGGTCGCCGTGACGGACCTCGGCCAGCCGGTTCACCATATGCCACGCGGTGCTGACCACGCACTGCCCGCCAGCAATCGCCAGAACGCCGTCCTCGTCCAGGTCCTCCCCGGGCGGCAACCGCACCACTGCCCGCTCGGGCACGCGCACGAACTCCCCGTACCCGCCCCAGCACCCGGTGCCGAAGATCTTGAGGTCGAGGCAGAGGTCCGGCCGCCAGTTCTGGCACCGCTCGCACTGTTCGCAGCTGTACTGCAACATGGCGGTCACCAGGTTCCCGACGCCGACGGACGTGACCGCGCCGCCGACCTGGGCCACGGTCCCGACGAACTCGGCTCCGAGGACCCAGGGCAGCTCGAACTCCCACCGTGACGTCCCCTTCCAGGAGTCGAGGTCGGAGTGGTTGACCGCGCAGGCCCGTACCCGGACCAGGACGTCACGCGGGCCCACCATGGGGGTGGGCACATCTGCGTACTTCAGCTCGGCGGTCGGCCCGGTCTCGAAGAACGCCGCCGCCTTCACGACCTGGTCCCGTCCCCGGACGGGGCGGCCGTGAGCCGCCTGGCCAGCGCCGACGCGACGTCGCGGTCCGGCCGGGCGTAGCCGCCTCGCTTGCTCGTCCGCACGCCGGAGGCGAAGAGCCCGTAGGCGAGGCAGGCTCCGACGCCGATCCCGTCGCAGACCGGGACGCCGAGCGCGGCGGCCAGCCGTTCGCGGTAGCAGCCGAACCCGGCGCAGGCGAGCACCAGCCCGTCGGCACCGTCCGCCAGCAGGCGACGTCCCTGTCGGGTGAGGCGGGACAACGGGTCGCCGCCCGCGTCCGGCTCCGGCCCGGGACCCGCGGCGGACTCGGCCGAGCGGATGCCGGCGCAGGCTCCGGCGACGCCTGCCCGGCCGAGCTGTGACCAGATCGCCGGGATGCCGCGGTCCAGGGTGGTGATGACCGCGAACCTGCTGGTGACCAGTGAGGCTTCGACCAGGGCCGCCTCACCGAGACCGATGACCGGGACGGCCGTGAGCTCGCGGAGCGCGCTGACCGCCGGGTCGCCGAAGCAGCCGACGAGGAAGGCGTCCGGGTCGCCGGCTCGCACCGCCGCCGCGACCACCGCGGGCGCGGCCAGGACGTCATCGAGGGCGGTCTCGATGACCAGCGGGCTGTCCGGGCAGTCCACGGCGTCGACCTCCGCGTCGCCCGGCAGCACCCGCGTGGCGGCCTGGCGGAGGTAGGCGGTGACCGCGGAGTCGGAGTTGGGGTTGATCACCGACAGCCGGAAGCTCATCTGCCGACCAGGGAGTAGTCGTCACGGCCCGACAGGAACCGGCCGAAGCCGGGCCCGACCTGGATCTCCCCGCCGGCGTAGACGGTCTGCCCGCGCACCAGGGTCCGCAGGGCCCTGGCCCTGATCTTGCGGCCTTCGAACGGCGACCACGGATTCTTCGAGAACTGCTGGCTTCCGGGGTCGATGACCCACCGCTCGTCGAGGTTCCACAGCACCAGGTCGGCGTCGCTGCCGACGAGCATGCTCCCCTTCCTGGGGTAGACGCCAGCGATCCGGGCGGGCCGCTCGGACGCCATCCGGGCGAAGGCGCTGAGCGCCATGCCGCGGCGGTGGTACGCCTCGTCGAGCACGACAGGGACCATCTCCTGCATCACCTGGCAGCCGTTCGGCGCGGCGAAGATGTCACCGTACCCCTTCGACTTCTCCTCGATGGTGTACGCGCAGTGATCGCTCACCAGGCAGTCGATGCTGCCGTCGAGGACGTAGTCCCACATCCGCTCCACCAGCGCGCGATCACGAAGGGCCGGGGCGCACCGGCCGAACGGGCCGAGCCTGGCCAGGTCGTCGAGATCGAGCAGGAGGTGGTGCGAGCAGACCTCGATCGTGGCTTGCTGCCCCTGCGCCCTGGCCTGCCGCACCAACTCGACCGAGCCGGGGCTCGAGGAGTGGACGACCTGGAGGCGCGCTCCGGCGCGGGAGGCCAGGAACAGGGCCCGGTGCACGGCTTCTTCCTCGACGACCGGGGGCCGCGACTCGTGATGGGCCAGCGCGTCCGCGCGTCCCTCCCGCTGCAGCCGGGCCTCGTTCGCCTTCAGCAGGTCGTTGTTCTCGGCGTGGGCCAGCACCAGCGCGCCCAGACGAGCCGACGTCTGCATCCCTTCCAGCAGGACCCCGTCATCCGCGCGCGGATAGGCAGGCTCGGAATCGGCCATGAACGCCTTGAATCCCGGCGCCCCCTCATGCCACTGGCCTTCCATCTGGTCGAGCGAGATCGGGGTGAGCGCACCCCACAGGCCGAAGTCGATCACGACCTTCGTGCCCGCCATCTCGCGCTTGTCGCGGTACAGCGCCACCGTGGTCGTCGGCGGGTAGGTGAGCGGGTGCTCGAAGACCGCGGTCACGCCGCCGGCCGCCGCCGCCATCGTCCCGGTGTAAAAGTCCTCGCGCTCGGTATGCCCCGGGTCCTCGAAGTGGCCGTGCAGGTCGATCGCGCCGGCCATGACCACGGCGCCGGTGGCGTCGATGACCTCGTCGGCCCCGGTCAGCACCGCGTCGTCATCGCTGAACGCGGCGATGCGCCCGCCGGCGATGACCACATGGGCGCGGAACGTGCCGTAAGGGGCCGCCACGACGCCGTTGACGATAACCCGGACCGGCCCGTCGCCCACCGCAGATCACCCCCATCTCCGCATAACGTCAAGAATCATGGCATGGGGTTGATCGGTAAGCAACACCACTTGTGAGAGCATGAGCCCCGATATCGTGAATAGTGACCCTACGCCGGAGGTGCTCTTTATGGAACGACCCGACGAGACGGCGCCGCGGGACGCTCGGCTGGGAGGTGGCGCTGTGGGCCGGCGTCAGTTTCTGCGGGGGGTCGCAGCCACCGGCGTCGGCGTCGGCGCTGGCGGCCTGCTGGCGGCCTGCGGCAGCTCCGGCAGCACGAGCGGGACGCCGCCGGCCAGCACCGGCCGCAAGCCGGGGGGGAACCTGAAGGTCGGGCTTTCCGGTAGCTCGGGCGCGGACACCCTCGACCCGCACGCTGGGCTCACCTACCTCGACACCGCCCGGGCGCAGGCCCTCTACCAGCCATTAGTACAGCTGAGCCAGGCCGCGCAGAACGAGTACGTGCTGGCCGAGGAGATCACCCCGAACAACTCGACCAGCGAGTGGATCATCCGGCTCCGCTCGGGCGTCACCTTCCACGACGGCAAGCCCCTGACCGCCGACGACGTGATCTACACGTTCCGCCGGATCAAGACCGGGAACAAGGGGGCATCGTTCTCGGGCGGCGACTCCCTCGGGCCCATGGACCTGAACGGGCTGAAGGCGCTGGACACCCACACTGTGCGGGTGCCGTTTACCAGTCCTTACGGCAGCTTCCTGAATCAGCTCGCGTACTGGTACTACCTGTACATCATCCCGGACGGATTCAACCCGGCCGCCCAGAAGCCCAACGGGACCGGGCCGTTTGCTTACCAGAGTTTTACCCCGGAACAGCGCAGCGTGTTCACCCGGAACAAGAATTACTGGAAGCCGGGACGGCCCTACGTGGACACGTTGACCATCATCGACTTCAGCGATAACACCTCGCTCCAGAATGCTCTGACCACCGGGGTCATTCAGGGCGCGGGGGCGTTCGACGGGGCTGAGCTTACCGCGCTGACCGCGACCAGCGGCGTGAAGACCGTCGCCTCGCACACCGGGGCGATCACGCCGTTCACGATGCGCGTGGACCAGGCACCGTTCAACGACGTGAACGTCCGCCAGGCGCTCCGGCTCCTGGTCGACCGGCCGCAGCTCATCAACTCCGGGCTGGCCGGGTACGGGGTGGCCGCCTCCGACGTCTTCTCCCCGTACGACCCCGACTTTGATAACTCGCTGCACCGCGAGCAGGACATCCCGCAGGCGAAGTTCCTGCTGAAAAAGGCCGGGCAGGAGAACCTCACGGTGACGCTGACCACCTCGCCCGCGGCCACCGGCATGGTCTCGATGGCGACCGTGCTGGCCGAGCAGGCCAAGGCGGCCGGGGTGACCATCAAGCTCAGCAACGTCCCCTCCTCCACGTTCTTCGGCCCCAACTATCTGAAGTGGACGTTCTCGCAGGACTTCTACAACTACTCGCCGTACCTGGCCCAGGTGGCGCAGTCGATGCTGTCGACCTCGCCGTTCAACGAGACGCACACCGACAACGCCTCCTACAACCGGCTGTACCAGCAGGCGAATGCGACGCTGAGCGAGTCGACGCGCCAGCAGATCGAGCACGAGATGCAGCAGTTCGACTTCACCCAGGGGGGTTACATCATCCCCGCGTTCATCGACGCGCTCGACGCCTACAGCACCAAGATCACCGGCTACTCCGCGTCCGCGGTGGGGCAGCCGCTTTCCGCGTTCGACTTCGAGAACTGGTCTTTCGTTTGACTGGGGGACAGCCCATGGCACAGCAATCCACCCTGCTCGCATCCGGCCTCGGCTTTCCCGAGGGCCCCGCGGTCCTGGGCAACGGCCGGATCGAGTTCTGCGACGGCAACACCGGCGAGCTGCTGGTCTACTCCGGCGACGGCGTCTCGGCGCACGCGCGCGCGGGCGGCTCGCCCTGGGGCACGGTGCTCGGCAGCGACGGCGCCATCTACGTGACCCAGGGCGGCAACGTGCCCGGCAGCGGCGACACCAGCGCCGTGTCGGGGATCCAGCGGGTGCGGCCCGACGGCTCGGTCGAGCTGCTGTTCTCCGAGGTGGCCGGCTACCGGCTGTACGGCCCGAACGACCTGGCGTTCGGGCCGGACGGCCGGCTGTGGTTCACCGAGTCGGGGTCGGAGCAGGACTTCCGCTTCGATGTGCGAGCGCCCGGCAGGCTCTTCGCCGTCGGTCCGTCCGGTGCCGGCGAGATGGTGCTTGAGCTGCCGGGCGTCTACCCGAACGGGATCGCCTTCGACGAGCAGCAGCAGCTGTACTGGACCGAGTCGATGGCGCACCGGATACGCCGGCTCTCCGGCGGGAAGGCCGTCACGTTCTGCCAGCTGCCGGACAGCCACGTGCCCGACGGCATGGCCTTTGCCGCCGACGGTCGCCTGTTCGTGGCGACCACGGTCTCGCAGGGGGTCACCGTGGTCTCGCCGGACGGCGCGGTTCTGGAGGAGATCCGCCTGGGGGAGCACGCCACCAACTGCACCTTCGACGGCTCGGACCTCTACGTGACCGCGACGCGCGAGGCCGACATCGAGGCCTCGCAGCGGACCGGGACGTTGTGGCGGATCGCGACCGACGCCGTTGGCCTCGAGCTCATCCCCGGTCTCCTCTAGAGGTCGCTGCCGCCCCCTCCGGCCAGCCACGACCAGTTGCTCACGGCCGGGGCGGGCCGGGCGTTCAGGAAGGCAAGCAGCTCAGCGGCGGTGGACGGCACAATCCGGTCGGGAACGGCGAGGCCCGCAGCGGCCAGGGCCTCGCCCAGCCCGTCGCGGTCACCGATCAGCACAAAGTCGTAGCCGTGCCGGCCGAACTCCTCGGCCTGCTCGGCCACCTCGGCCAGGACCCGCTCGGCCACGTGGGCCGGGTAGTCGTCAGCCGGCAGCTGCATGACGCCCCATCCCGCCGCGGCCAGCGCGTCCAGCGCGTCCAGGCCGCCCGGCGGCGGGTTCACGTAGCGATCGGCGACGAGCGCGATGCGGAACGACCGCTCGTCCGGCTTCACGGCGCTTCCCCGGGGGCAGGGGCGGCACCGTGGTTTGCCCGGCCATCCAGCAGCGCCTCGAGTAGCGTGCGCTGGTTCACCGGGTCGTGGTCGGGCAGGGACTGGGTCTCGCCGCCCAGTCCGGGCGTGATGCCCCGGCGGCCGAGTTCCTGCCGCAGTTCCTCGACGAATATGCCCTCGCCGCTGGTGAGCTCGGAGGTGCCCTCCGGCCACTCCGGCAGTCCGCCGCGGGCCGGGTCCGAGCTGGTGATGCGCACTCCCATCGACGGGCTTCCCTCGACCCCGATCAAGACGATCTCCTCGCCCCGCTCGGCCCGCACGGCGATCATGTCGGCGACCGCGGCGGCCAGCCGCTGGCAGTGCCGCCGGTAGGCGGCGGTGTCGAGCTGCTCGCGCACCGCCCAGAACCGGTTCAGGCCGGTGAACGCCAGCTCAGGGCACGGCATCTGCTCGATCCGCCAGCCCTTGTCGCGCAGCGCGTCCACGACGGGGGAGTAGATCCCCGCGCAGTGCGCGCCGTCGCCCACCTTGGAGTTCTGGTTCAGCAGGCAGTGCGCGACGAATGCGACTCCGGGGCCGGAACGCCGCGCATCAGTCATAGGCCGAGTGTAACTGCGGCCTATACTCGCCCAGGTGCCCCGCTCCGCGATCGTCACCGGCTCCGCCTCGGGAATAGGCCGGGCCATCGCCACCCGGCTGGCGGCGGACGGCTTCTGGGTGCTGCTGGCGGACGTGCGCCGGGATCCGCTGGCCGGCGGCGTGCCGACCGACGAGCTCATCGCCCAGGGCGGCGGCGAATGCGAGTACGTGCGCGCCGATGTATCCGCCCGGGCGGACTGCGAGCGGCTGGTGGCCCTGGCCGTCGAGCGGACCGGAGGCCTCGATGTGCTGGTCAACAACGCCGCGCTCGCCGGGGCGCACTCCAAGTCGCTGCTCGAAACCGGCGACGACGACTTCGACGCGATCATCGCGGTGAACCTCCGCGGCCCGTTCCTGCTCTGCCGCGCGGCGATACGGCAGATGCTGACCCAGCCGCCGCGCGGCGACGCCCGCGGCCGGATCATCAACATCACCTCGCAGCACGGCATGGTGGGCGCTCCCGGCCATTCCGCCTACGCCGTCAGCAAGGGCGGACTGGTCCAGCTGACCCGCCAGGTCGCGGTCGAGCACGGGCGCGACGGCATCATCTGCAACGCGGTCGCGCCCGGCAAGATCGTGACCGGGGCGCCGGGCGACCTCAGCCAGAACGAGGAGTCCGCGGCCTACGTCCGGGGCCGGACCCCGTTCGGGCGCCTCGGCGAGCCGGGCGACGTCGCCGCGGCGGTGGCGTTCCTGGCGTCCGACGATGCCACCTATATCAGCGGCGTGAACCTTATGGTCGACGGCGGCTGGATGGCGTACTGACGGCAATCAGCCTGGTGACGCGGAAGGGTTACACTACGCCGAAGGCGGGGGAGTAGCTGTCCAACGGGGACTTCGGGTGCTTCCGGTTCGCCTCATCAGGAGCAGACATGATCGGCTACGGGCTGAGTGATGAACATGAGGAGCTCCGCGTCACCGTAGCCGACTTCGCGCGCGAGGTCGTGGCGCCGGTGATCGGCAGGTTCTACGAACGCGGTGAGTTCCCCTACGACATCGTGGCCCGGATGGGAAAACTCGGCCTGTTCGGCCTGCCGTTTCCCGAGTCCTGCGGCGGCATGGGCGGCGACTACTTCGCGTTCTGCCTCGCCTTGCACGAGCTGGCCAGGGTCGACTCCTCGGTGGCCATCACCCTGGAGGCGGCCGTCGGGCTGGGCGCGATGCCGATCTACCGGTTCGGCAGCGAGGAGCAGCAGGCCCGCTGGCTGCCTGAGCTGTGCCAGGGGGAGCGGCTGGCCGCCTTCGGGCTCACCGAGCCCGGGGGCGGCTCGGACATCGCCGGCGGCATGCGGACCACGGCCAGGCTGGTGGAGGGGGACGGGGAGGCGGGAGGGCACTGGGTCATCGACGGGTCGAAGGCCTTCATCACCAACTCCGGCACGTCGATCACGTCGCTGGTCACCGTGCTCGCGATCACCGGTGGCCCGGCGGGCGGGCGGGAGATCTCCGCGATCATCGTGCCGTCGGGCACCCCGGGATTCACCGTCGCGCCGGAGTACTCGAAGGTCGGCTGGTGCGCGTCGGACACCAGGGAACTGGCCTTCACCTCCTGCCGGGTGCCGGCCGAGAACCTGCTCGGCCGGCGCGGCCGGGGTTACGCGCAGTTCTTGCAGACCCTGGACGAGGGACGGGTCGCGATCGCGGCGCTCGGAGCGGGGCTGGCCCAGGGCTGCGTCGATGAGTGCCTGCGCTACGTCGGCGAGCGAGAGGCGTTCGGGCACCAGCTCGGCTACTTCCAGAGCATCCAGTTCAAGATCGCCGACATGGAGGCGCGGGCGCACGGAGCGCGGCTCGCCTGGTATGACGCCGCCGCCCGGCTGGTCGCGGGGGAGCCGTTCAAGAAGCAGGCGGCGATCGCGAAGCTGACCGCATCGAACGCCGCGATGGACAACGCCCGCGATGCGACGCAGATCTTCGGCGGGTACGGGTTCATCAACGGGTTCCCGGTGGCCAGGTTCTACCGTGACGCCAAGGTCCTGGAGATCGGCGAGGGCACCTCGGAGGTCCAGCGGATGATCATCGCCCGCGAGCTCGGTATCGGCGGCACCGCCGACTGCTAGGCCTACCCGGAAACCAGGCTGCTCACGTCGATCGGGCTGCTGAGGGTGGGCGTCATCCCGGAGTCGTACATCAGGTTGGCGACCCGCTGGACCTGGCCGATGCTCAGCGACGTCGGATACGTCCCCACGGTGACCATGGCCGCGACCCGCGTGTTCATGCCGGTGAGCTTGGGCAATACCGCCTGCACCGGCCCGCGCATCTGCGAGTCGGCCTGCGCCTGCGCCAGCACCGCCTGGAAGGCCTGCACGGTCGATGCGTGCGCGCGCGCGTAGGAGGACAGGCTGAAGTAGCCCGACAGCGGCAGGCCGGCCGTCACCCCGCTGTACGCGTCGAACACCTCGACGGCTCCGAGCTCGGCCTCGGCCTCGAAGACGTAGGGCTCGGTGACCAGGATCGCCTTCACCGTCCCGTTGCGGAGGGCCGCGATCATGTTCTGCATCGGCATCCGCTGCCAGTTGATGCTGGTTGGGCTCACGCCGTCGTTCTGCAGGACCTGCTGGGCGCCCAGCGTCTGGATGTCCCACGGGTTCCGCACGCTGAACGGGATCACCTGGGCCGGGGGGGCGGCCACGGTCTGGTTCACCAGCTGCTGCGGCGTCGTGATGCCCGAGGTCGGCAGGGTGAGGACCGCCGCCGAGCCCGGGACCGCGTCGTACGCGTCCCCGATCAGCCGCAGCGAGGCGGCGCCGGTGGCCTGCTCGTAGAAGAAAGCAGAGTAGTCGCCGACCGCGATGTCCGCGCGGCCGCTGGTGAGCGCCTGCATCTCCGGGGTGAGCGAGCTGAAGGTCTTGAGCGTGACGTTCAGCCCGTGGTCTTTGAACAGCCCGTCATCGACGGCGATGCGGAGCGGGGCGTTGTCGAAGCCGGGGACGGCCGCAACCGTGATCGACCCGCCGCCCGACCCGGCGGCGCCCGATCCCCCCGTCCCCGGGACATGGCAGCCGGACACGAGCACGGCGGCCAATGCGATGATGAGCGTGATGCGTGGGGCCGCGGCAATCGCGCCGACCCGGACTAGCCGCATGGGGCTCCCTCTGGCGCTCGGACGGCGCGGAATCGGACGTTCGGGGACACAATCGTAGCGTGAGACGATACCCTAGTGCTGCCAAGTTGGACGGTCTCCGTGACGCAATAGCGATGTTCGGCTCCATTCGTGTATTGCTGTGCGGTGGCCGGTTACACGTTAGAGTGTGGCCACCGGCTAATCAGTGACGCTGTGCACGCAGAATCGTCTGCCGGGAAGGAGCATCCCATGTCGGTTCCGCTGCGGCGCCCGCATGTCGGCGGACTCCTACCGGTTTCAGGGTGAGGGGCGCCAACGCAGTGCTGTCCAGGACCAGGAAGACCCGCAGCATCCCTCCCGCGGATATCGAGCGAGAGCCGGCCGAGTCCCAGCCACCCGGTACCGCGGACCGCGCTGCGGTCGGGGACCCTGCCCTGCCCGACGTCTTCGGCCCGGCCCCTGGTACCCACCAGCGAGACGGCAGCGCGGCCGGGTCACGTACGTCATCGCGTCGCGCGCTGAAGAACTGGCGCGTGCGATCGCGCCTGTTCCTGCTCGTCATCATCCCGACCGTGGCCGCCGTCGTACTCGGCGGCTTCCGCATTTCCTCGTCGGTGGCGAGCGCGCTCACGTACCAGCAAGTGGTGCAGATGGCCAACCTGAGCGGGAAGGTCACCGGCCTGGTGCAGGCGCTGCAGCGCGAGCGCGAGGACACGGTCGATTACATCGTGCTGGGCGAGTCCTCCCCCAACTCCCCCGCCGTCGTCGGCCGGGGGACGTCGCCATCCGCATCCGCGCCGGAGCTGGCGCTGCTCCACCAGGACTACGCGGTCTCCGACGCCTGGGCGAACCAGGTGAAGAGCCTGGCCGCCGGCATCGACGGTTCGTACCCGGCCCTGGCGCAGTCGGACGCGCAGGTCGCGATCTCCACGGTCAACGGGCTGGCGGACATACGCGGCGCGGCGACCTTCACCAAGCTGCCGCCGCTCGTGGTGATCACCGAGTACGCGACCGCGATCAATTCCCTGCTCGCGGTCGAGAGCCAGGTCGCGGTGGGCAGCAGTGACTCCACGCTGGCCGGCGAGGTCCGCGTGGTCAGCCTGGTCTCCACCATGAAGGAAGAGGCGTCGGAGCAGCAGGCGATCCTCACCACCGCGCTCAACAACCAGCTGGTCAGCCTCGGTACGTTCGGGCCGAGCCAGAAGTTGGCCATCACGAACGCCCAGGCGGAGCAGCAGGGCGACCTGACGGAGTTCGGCACGGCCGCTACCCCCAGCCAGCAGACGCTGTTCAACAATGCCCTGTCCGGATCGGCCGTCGCGCAGGCGCAGGCGCAGGAGGCGCAGGCGATCTCGGTGGCGTCGAGCGGGTCGGGCCTCGCCACGGACCCCACGATCAGCGACGCCGTCTCGGATCTGTCGTATGTGGTCAGCGGCCTGCGCTCGGTCGAGCAGCAGCTTGAGAACTCGGTGATCTCCCGGAGCACGTCACTGCGCAACAACGCGATCACCAACGCGGTCATCGACAGCCTCGTGGTCGTCCTGCTCCTCGGGATCGCGCTGGTCTCCACGACCATCATCGGCCGGTCCATGGTCCGGCCGCTGCGCAGGCTGCGGCCGGCGCCCTGGAAGTGGCCGGGCTGCGCCTGCCGGAGACGGTGCGGCGGATGAGCGAGACGGACGGCGAGGGCGTGTCGCTGGACGTCGAGCCCATCGACGTGGATTCCTCCGACGAGATCGGCGAGGTCGCGCGCGCGTTCGACCAGGTGCACCGGGAGGCGCTGCGGCTGGCGGCGAACGAGGCCGCGCTGCGCGGGAACGTCAACGCGATGTTCGTGAACCTGTCCCGCCGCAGTCAGTCCCTGGTCGAACGGCAGATCCGCCTGATCGACGATCTCGAGCAGGGGGAGCAGGACCCCGAGCGCCTGTCGAGCCTGTTCCAGATGGACCACCTGGCCACCCGCATGCGCCGCAACTCGGAGAACCTCCTGGTGCTCGCGGGTCATGAGGAGTCCAGGCGGTGGAACCAGCCGCTGGCCCTGGTGGACGTGCTCCGCGCGTCCCTGTCCGAGATCGAGCACTACGAGCGGGTCACGCTGAACGTGCAGCCGGGGATCATGGTGCGCGGGCAGGCCGTGAGCGACGTCGTGCACCTGACCGCTGAGCTGATCGAGAACGCCACGTCCTTCTCCGCCGCCGAGACGCCCGTCAGCATCGGCGGCCACCTGCTGGGCAGCGGAGGGGTGCTGCTCGAGATCACCGACGAAGGCGTCGGCATGTCCGCCGAGGAGATGGCCCACGCCAACTGGCGGCTGGACAACCCGCCCGTGGTGGACGTGGCGGTTTCACGCCGGATGGGCCTGTTCGTGGTGGCGAGACTGGCGGCCAAGCACGGGATCAGGGTCCGGCTGCGCCCGGCGGTGTCCGGCGGGCTGATCGCGCTGATCTGGCTGCCCGACGAAGCGATCATGCAGGAGAGTCCCGGCGCGTCGAGCGGGCTGCACGGCAGCGACTCGGCGACGGCGCAACCCGCCGCCCCCGGGCCCGTCACCGACACGACCATGGCGAGCGGGTGGGGGGACCTCGGTCACTCCACGCCGGAGCAGGTCAGCCGGGCCGCGGCGGAACAGGAAGTCAACGCCGCACGGACGCCGAGGTTCGCGCCGTTGCGCACGGACGCCGAAGACACCGGTCTCGGCCCGCGGCGGGTTCCCGGGGTAGGGCCCAGGCCCGGCGCCGGCTGGGCCACGGCGACCGGCCCGCTGCCCACGTTCCGTACCGTGCCGCGGCCGGCGTCGGAGAGCAGGCCCGGGCCCGCGGCGACCGGCCCGCTCCCGGCGGTCGGGGAAGGCCGGGAGCCGCCCGCCGAGCCAGAGGCCGCGGCGGGCGCGGATACCTTCGGGGCGACGTACGAGCCGTTCGGGACGGACCTGCATCCGGTCGGCTCGGCCGGGTCGTTCGACAACGGTCCGCCTTCCGTCTTCGGCGCGCCGGCCGCCGGGACCGGCGCCCTGGCCGACGACAGGACGGACTACCGGTTCCGTTCCCGCCCGGGCGGCACGGACGGGGTAACCAACGGCCACGAGTCGGATTCCTCGCGCGGCGAAGTGATCGTGCCCTCCGCTGAAGACCTCGCGGGAGGGAATCGGCTGCCCATCTTCGAGGCGGTGGAGTCCGACTGGTTCCGTCGCGGGCGGCAGGCGGTCGGCCGGTCCGGCCACGAGGATAAGGTCGGCAACGGCTGGGTTTCCGCCGCTGACGAGGGCTGGCGTGCCGCTGAGGTCGTGCATACCCCCTCGGCCGGCGGGGTCACGTCAGCCGGGCTCCCGAAGCGCGTGCCGCAGGCCAACCTGGTCCCCGGGACCGCGGGGGCTGCGGCCGGACCATCGGTTCCGATTCGCTCGGCTGCGGCCACCCGGGACCGTTTCGCCAGCTTCCAGCGGGGGGTCAGGAAGGGGCGTGCGGCCGCAGCCGGGGAGGGACCGGGCGAAGCAGGAGGCGGGGCTGGCGTAGGAGAGGACGAGACTTCCGGATGAGGCTTGAGATGAAACGGAAGGAGCGGTCGTGAGCCCGCTTGTGCGTCCCGCGCAGGACCTGAACTGGCTGATCACGAACTTCGTGGAGCGGGTGGCGTCGGTCGCGCATGCGATCGTGGTGTCGTCCGACGGGCTTCCGATGGCGTACTCCCAGGGGTTCCCGGCGGACCGGGTTGACCAGCTCGCGGCGGTGACGTCGGGCCTGACCAGCCTGACCCAGGGCGCGTCACGAGTTTTCGAGGGCGGCGCTGTCACCCAGACGGTCGTGGAGATGCAGCGCGGGCTGCTGGTCGTCATGGCGATCAGTGACGGGTCCAGCCTGGCCGTGCTGGCGGCGGCCGACTGTGATATGGGGCTGGTCGCCTACGAGATGGCACTGCTGGTCGAGCGCGTCGGGAGCGCGCTGACTCCGGAGGTACGCGGTTCTCAGCCGCCAGGCTGGCGGGAGGATGGCCGACTGTGACAGGAGATGCCGGTGTCAGTCCCGGGCCGGGATGAGCGGGCGCCCTCTGATGGCCGGCCTCAGTACCGGCCGGGTAACGGCGTCCGCAGGTCGGCGTTCGAGCCGCCGCCGGGCGGCGCTCCGGGACCTGACGTCCCGGGTTCTGGCGTTCTGGGTTCTGTTTTTCCGGGTGTCCTGGATTCTGCGGTCTCCGGTCTGACTGATCCTCGGGCCGGACGAAGGGCGGAGAGCGGCGGGAGTTCTCTGGTCCGGCCGTATGCCGTGACGGGGGGTCGGACAAAGCCGAGGTATCAGCTCGAGATCGAGGCGATGGTCGCGGCGTCACACTACGAGGCGCGGGACCTGTCGGTGCTGAGCCCGGAATGCCAGGCCATACTGGGATTCTGCCGGGACTGGCGGTCGGTCGCGGAGATTTCGGCGGTGCTCAGGATGCCCTTGGGCGTGGCCCGCATCCTCATCGCTGACATGGCCGTTGAGGGACTGGTGAGGATTCACCAGCTGGATCATGCTCAGGGTCGCCCGGACCTCAACCTGCTCGAAAGGGTGCTCAGTGGACTTCGCAAGCTCTAAGGCGGTCTCGGGCGTGGCCGCGGCTGATGCCGCGATGACGTCTGTCAAGATCGTTGTCGCGGGCGGCTTCGGTGTTGGCAAGACCACGTTCGTAGGGTCGGTCTCGGAGATCACCCCGCTGACCACCGAGGCGGTCATGACCTCGGCGAGTGACGGCCTGGATGACCTGTCGCACACACCGGACAAGACGACGACCACGGTGGCCATGGACTTCGGCCGGGTGACATTGGACGCTGGACTGATCTTGTACTTGTTCGGTACGCCGGGCCAGCACCGGTTCTGGTTCATGTGGGACGACCTGATCCATGGCGCGATCGGGGCGGTGGTGCTGGTGGATACCCGCAGGCTCGCGGACTCGTTCCCGGCGGTAGATTACTTCGAGTCGGCTCGGCTGCCGTTCATTGTGGCGGTCAACGGATTCCACGGCGACTTCCCGCATGGCGTGGGTGACGTGCAGGATGCTCTGTCCGTCAGCCCCCACGTGCCGGTCGTCCAGTGCGACGCCCGGGAGCGCAGGTCGACCAAGTCGACGCTGATCTCGCTGGTCGAGCACGCCATGGCAATGCAGCTCAGCCCGCGCTGAGCCGGGGCCCAGCCGGCCCGGGCGCGGTGAGGCGCGTGGCCGCCGGGAGGCCCGGACCCGCGCGGCTTCTGCTGTAATGGTCATACGGTCCCCGCGGGGCGGTAGCTCAGCCGGTCAGAGCAGCGGACTCATAATCCGCCGGTCGTGGGTTCGAGCCCCACCCGCCCCACTCTGCAATATCCGAGGTACGTGCCATGTGACCTGCGGAGACGCATGGCCTGCGTTGTTTTGTCTAGCGAGGCCAGATGCGGCTGTGTGCGGCGGGAGACCGCGATATGCAGGTCGCTGTGCCGAATACGTGCCGAAGACCAAGATCATCGGGAGCGACTGGCGCGGGCGTCGATGCTAGGTCAGGCCTGGCGGAGCGCTTCGCTGATGCGGCGCTTAGCGAGTTCGTCCTGGCCGACAACGCACTTGGCGTAGATGCGCAGCAGCACATCTACGCTGTGCCCGGCCCACTCTGCCACCTGTGTGGGGTAGACGCCGCCGTTTAGCCACGTGGACAGGCAGGCGTGCCGCAGGTCGTAAGGCCGCCGGGCGAGCGGTGAGGCTTGCTCGGCCGCGGTCAGGGCATCCTGGCGGGCTCTGATCCAGACGCGCCGGTAGGTCACGGTGGCCAGCTCGCCGCCTCGGACACCGCTGAACAGGCGGCCGTCTGGGGAAGTGCCGAACTGCGCGAGATGGTCGCGCAGCAGCCGAGCCAGCTCGGGATGGACGGGCACGATCCGGCTGTCGCCATCGGCGCGATGCTTGAGCTGCCGCCTCTCTCGCGGACTGCCGTCGTCGGTCCACTCACGGCCGGTGTCGGGCATCGCGTTGCGGAGATGCAGTTCGCCCCAGCCGTCCTCCTGAGCCGGGGGAGGCAGGCTCACGCAGTCGGTACTGAGGCTGACCGCTTCCTCGGGCCGGAGACCGGCGTAGTACATCAGCCCGAAGAAGGCAACGAGCCGAGGTCCGCTCGGCTGCTGGGCGCGGACCGCACCGAGCAGCGTCCGCGCCTGGCCCGGGTTCACCGCGCACCGCCGGTCCACGTGACCGGATACTCGCGGCGCCGTCCACTTGAGCGCGCGGATCGGATTCGAGTCGAGCAGGTTCAGCTCAACCGCGTAATCCATTGCGTTGGCCAGGATCGTGCGGTGTCGGCGAGCCGTGCTCGCTGCCGCGATCTTCCCATCCAGGCGGCCGGTGGCCTGATGGAGGACTTGCCGGGCGATCGTGGCATCGGCCAGCGCCGACAGGGGAGTGCTGTTGCGCGCGACCCACGACAGGACTTCGGCGACATCAGCGGGTGGTTCAGCGCGCTGCTTGGTGTTGAAGCCCCAGCGCGAGAGCGCCCGGCGGATGCTTGGACCATCCGGCCGACCCCGCGTCTCGGTCAGCATCGCGAGCGTCGCCGCCGTCAGCGCCCGGGCGATGTCCTTCCGGTACTTGGCCGAGGCCAGCTTCCACTTCATGTCCACGTAGGCACAGGCGAACTCGTACCAGGTGGTAACGGCCTTCGTCCGCTCCCAAGCCGTCGGCCTGCCGGTGTCGAGGCTGAATGCCTCGCCCTTGCGCGCGGCGGTCATCAGAGCACTGCGGAAGCTATCGGCCTGCGCCGCTTTGCGAAAGGCCTCCTTCCACAGCCTGGCGCCGACCTTCCACCGCACCCAGTACGTGGTGACCTCGCTGCCCCTATAGACCTCGGTCCGGTAGACCCGGACGTCGTAGGTCGTGCCCTCGCTCATCAGGCAGCTTCCTCGTGGGCCACCAGCCAGCGCTGGTACTCAGACCGGCGGACGCGCAGGCTGCCGTTCGGCAGCGTGATGCACCGGGGTGCCCGGTTCTTCGCCCGCCACTCGTAGAAGGTCCGGCGGCTGATGCCGAGATCGGCGCACACCTCCGCGATCGTGAGCTTGTCCTGCTCCCTGGCACTGCGGCCGTAGTCATCGCCGGGCATGTCGGCGTCTCCGCGTTGCCGTGCCGCACCGGCTTCCTGGCGCATACCGCCAGAACGACCGGCACAGCCGCTGGTCCATGGTGATTCTCCTTCCGGTGGTGAGGGCCGGGAGCGCATGATCCCGCTCGGATCCATGCGTCTCCTGATGCAAGCAATGACCCGCTGCGGGCTCCGGCGAAATTGCATCGCCCGGCCCGCCGCATACGGCTCGATGCCAGGCGTTCGCCATGGTGATCGGGGTGAATCCCCGCAATGGTGCGGACCGCCTCCGCACAGAAATGATCTCGAATCTCTTGCCGACGCCCTGGGCCTTCAACCCGGCGCCTTAGGCAACCGTCGTCGCCTCCGGACACCACTGTGCAGCAACTGCCGAGACGGTGCAAGCGCCGCCAACTCGCCACGCGGCGACCGCCATTGTCCGCAGGCGTCCGTAGAAGACCGTTACTGTCCGCCAGTGATCCTCAGTGCCAAAATCCAATGTGACCTAAATCACATGAGAGTCCGCCGACGCGGCTCACTCGGGGCGGCTTGTCGCTCCCGACCCGCATGATGGTTTGGTGAGCAAGTCAAGGCGCAAGCCGGTGCCGAGAGCCAGGAAGGTTCAGTCGGCTCCGCGCGATCAGGGCCCCGCGAACCAGCCTGGTCCATCGAGGCGAGGTACCCGACTGTCCGACACCGAGCTACTGGAGCGAATCAGGTACGTCCGGATCGATCGAGACGATGCCGAGACGCAACTCGCGATGCTCATCGACGCTGCCGTCAGCCAGGGCATCGGGTGGCCGCAGATCGCCTCGGAGCTTGGTGTGTCCAGGCAGGCAGCTCGCCAGCAATACAAGCGTCGGCATCCCGGAGGCGTTAGCCGCCAGGACAACGTGGCATAGGTCAAGCGGCCAGGTGTAAGCATCTGGCACTGTGAACATCCGTTGTCCAGCCACGACGAGGACTGATGCCGGAGCAGAGGCGTCCTGACCAGGCAAGACCGCGAAGGTAACTTCATCGACAACGCCCGTTGTCGGACTTGTGACAACTTTCTCTACGGTTTCAAGGGCACGCCTTCGGCGCGCCAGGGCCGGCCGGGCCCGGCCGGGTTCGGACGCGAGGAACGCGCGAGCGCATCGGAGGGGCAGAGCGAGCTGGCGCGATGACCGCGCCAAAGCCAGCCGGGTAACGGGCACCGCGCCGACTCCGGGGCGGGCGGCATGCCGCGCCCTGCCGGGCGGGAGCCCTAGGGGCGCGGCGCCGCCACCAGGTCAGCAGGCCCGCACCCGCAGGCAGGCAGTTCCCGCCGCAACGCTGCCCCGATGACCGCGACCACGCCAACCGGCAGGGCCGTCCTCCTCGCGCCGGGCATTCTGTCGCCGTGCAAAGATCACCGTCAAGGGCGCGCCCAAGGGCGCGTCGCACGCGATGGCGCAAGCGCCACCCTTGACACTGATCTTGTACGGCAAGGCCCGGCACCTATCAGGAGGACGGGGGAAGACCGAGCCCCTTGAGCCAGGTGCAGCGCAGCAGGGATGCGGCTATGGTATTTGGATGACCCCCCATCGTGATCAAGTATTTGACTATGACGTAGCATTGTCTTACGCAGGGGAAGATCGTGCGTACGTTGAGCAAATTGCAATGCGTCTGCGCGAACTAGGCGTCCGTCTCTTTTACGATGAGTATGCAGCCGCCGAATTGTGGGGCAACGATCTTTATAGCCTTCTCGATGACGTCTATAGAAAACGCGCCCGCTTCGCTGTAATGTTCGTGTCGTGTCACTATGCTAGTAAGCCTTGGACACAACACGAGCGCCAGAGCGCACAGGCGCGCGCACTAGCCAATGTCGGCCCTTACCTTCTGCCAGTACGGCTTGACGATAGCGAGCTTCCCGGGCTTCGTCCTACTGTGGGGTATATTGATGCTCGGACAACTTCAGTAGATAAACTTGTTCAGCTGGTTCAGCAGAAGCTATCAGCCGCGCCTGGGATGACCAGTACACGCCCACCGCTTCTCCGCAGCCCTCGCACGGTTGAGCAAAAGCGCGAACTCTTGGCTCAGCGTCCCCAGGGTTGGGAGTATTTGCTTTATGCGGGTGTAATCTGGCAGCAACGCCAAGCGCTCGAATCGAAATGGCTAGATCATGAGCTTGGCTATGCCCGTCGTACCGGACAGCACCTTAAGGACGATGAAGCATTCCATCTGCTGAGCAACGCTTTTACTGATTGTAGCGCCTGCCTGGTGAATGTCCTTAAAGTACTAAATCCCCAGGCACGAGAACGTGCGTTTGGGCTGTCAGGCCAACCTGGAGATCCAAGTCTCATCGAGCACATCGCTAACCGATTCGCTGGAGTCTATGAGGAACTTCTTGACATTGCGGCGAAACTGCGCGGTACCGGGGTCTCAGCAAATATGGCACCGGTTATGGATTCTGCAGTCCATCTGGTCGACGCTCCCTTGAAGGAAATCCGCGATTTCATCGATCAACTCATTGCCGAAACTGATACGATTCCGGATCGGCTAGCACGCGAAGAGTCGATCACCATCGAGCTGATGTTTACATTGACTCTCGACGATGAAGCGATTCAGCACCATTACCTAGAGATGGAACGAGCCCAGCAAGAACTCGGAAAGTAACCCTATAAAACGAGCCCTGTCGTGGCCGTTGCGTGCCCGTTGAGGTAGTCGGTCACGGGCCACATGCGGGCCACATCCAACGAGGCCCAACGGAGAACCACGGTCAGTCACGGTCGCAGCGGCCGGACCCCTGCCAGGTCGTGAGTTCGCTGGCAGAGAGCAGGACGATCCCACCGATCTTCCAAGCTGGTGATCGCCCCTCGCTGGCCAGGCCGTCCAGCATGCTTGAAGGACTATGCTCATCTGCATGGCAGATTCAGAAGGGTTCTGGTCGTATGTGCACGACGATGATGACGCCGAAGGTGGGAGGATCACTCGCCTTGCGCGCGACGTTACGGCACAGTATGAGATGATTTCGGGCGAAAAGATCAATCTATTCCTCGACCGCGACGCTTTGTCATGGGGGGACAACTGGCGCGAGAAGATAGATCACAGCCTTGAGGCAACCGCGTTCTTTGTAGCCGTCTTAACGCCTCGCTACTTCATGAGTAGCGAGTGCAGGAGGGAGCTACAGACATTTGTCCGCGGTGCCGAACAAATTGGGTTGAAGTCTCTAGTGCTCCCGCTTGTGTATATCGATATCCCTGGCCTCAACGAAGACTCCCCGCAGGATGACGCGGTTCGACTAGTTAAGACCTTCCAATGGGCCGATTGGCGTCAGCTCAGATTCGCTGACACTAGCTCAGGTGAATACAGAAAGGCGGTCGCGGATCTCGCCCAGCGACTAGTGGACGCGAACCGCGAAATCCTATCGCAAGAGCTATCGCAAGCCGATACGGATCAGGCTGTATCGTCTACCGGTACATCTGATGACGATGAACCGGGACTCATAGATCTTATAGCGGCTGGTGAAGTCGCCCTGCCCGCTTGGGCGGAAACTGTCACGGCTCTCGGCAACGAGATGACCGAATTTAACGCGCTTGCAGAAGGCGCCACTAGGGAGCTTGCGGAGGCAGACCAATCAGGCAAGGGCGCGGCGGGCAGGTTGGCAGTAGCTAGGAAGTTCGCTAGAGACCTTACTGGACCCGCTGATCACATCTTGCAGTTGGCGAATAACTATGCCTCCCAATCCTATGATGTAGATGCTGCTATTAGAACTTTGATAGCTGCAGCGCCGGACGAGGTTGAAAGAGATCCAAGCGCGAAAGGCATGGTCTGCGAGTTTTTCAACACTATTGCCGCCATGGCGCAGAGTGCGCAAGAGGCCATCGGTGGGCTTAGCGCGATGGCGGAAGCGCTGGGTACTGCGGAATCACTTTCGCGAGATCTCAGACCCCCTCTCCAGAAATTGAAAAAAGGAATAACAATAATGATCGAGGCCTCAGCAGTAATCGAGGAGTGGAAAAGGGGTATAGCGGATTCGCCAATTGATTGCGGTGACACGTCAGTCGCGACTACCCAATGATAATCCGGTAAGACACCTTTCCAAGCTTGTGATACCCATCCTCCTTGCTGCTCGATGATCTCGGCCAAGAGCTGACAGCTACGAGGAGGACGGGGGAGGAGCAGGGCACGAGGCGGCCCGAACCGCCGCACGTCAGCGCTCCTCCAGGGATGAGTGCCTAACTGAGTGACACTCGCCGTGCACACGACCGGACGCCTAGGGACGTGCGTGGACTGTTCATACTGGTCGCCGGGAGGACAGGCGGAGACCCAGGCGGTACGGACTACCCTCGTAATGAATAGGTCGTCGGGTGATCGTCAGTCTTCGGATGAGGGGATCAGCCGGAGGCCGTCATTCTGGGTGAAGTCTTCGAAATCCTTCACATTGAGTGTCGCGAGCGGCAAGTTGGCAACCAGGCAGCAGGCTGCGATCCAGGTGTCGTTGACAGGCCGACTGCGACCGCGTCGCTCGGACAGCACGCTGAGCTGGCCCCACTTCCATGCGACTCGCTCGTCGTAGGGCAAGACGATGGTGCTGCCAAGCCAGCGCCTCAGTTCCGTTCGGGCACGCGTTCCCCAATGCCGCTTCTCAGCCCATCGTGCCAGCTCACCAACGGTTACGAAGGTGACGCAAATCTCGTGCCCGACGAGGCTGGCGGCCAGGGATGCTGGAAGTCGGCCCTTATAGCTCAGGGAGGCTACATCCGTGTCCAGAACCAGCCGGGCCATGGTCTACGCCATGTGCTGGTGCCGGAATGTCTCCAGGTCTGCCAGGAACTCTTCGAGTTCTTCATCGGACTCGAAGACATCGGCGCGCAGTTCGTCCACAGAGGCAATCGGGCGCACGTTCTTGCGCCGGGCCTGCTCGTCCAGATCGGCGGAGTACGAGCCGCGCTCCGGCTCTGCGAAGTCAGCAACACTCACGACTGCTATCCCTCCTTCGCGAACCTGCCCACTACAGTAGCGCCTCGGCTCTCCTCATCCGTCTCGGCACACGATCAGGGTTCCTGGCGGCTCGGTCGATCTGACTGCGCCGCCAGCCACTCAGCCGTGACTGCCTCGCAGCGGCGCTCCCCGAACGAGCGACCAGCGAACTGGCGTATCGACGCCCGGAGCGCCCTGCCGAGTCTCCACGCCAGAACCAGGCGCCTGACGCCGCGTCCTGCGGCCACCTCCTCCAGCGCCACCAGCCTCGCCTCCAGTGCGTCCATGAGCGAGTCGGTGTACCTGGCATCATCGAGAACCGCACGGACAAACCCCGGCGGCAGTGCACGGCTGTTCCCGGTGTCCTGTTCGCAAGTCACTCTCATAGATAATCAGAGTCGTTCATAGTTGTCTATGATTGATTCTGGCCGCTCCGGCCCGGGCACGGATGCCTACATTTGATCTTGTGTCTGTCGACCACGATGCTGAAACCCCGCTCTGGCAGCAGCTCGCCAACATCCTGCGCGCCCAGATCGAATCAGGCGAGTTGCCACCCGGCCGGATCATGCCGTCGGAGTCCACGCTGATGCAGGAACATGGCCTGGCTCGCGGCACCGTCCGCAAGGCCGTCGATGCCCTAGTCCGAGAGGGCTTGGTCAACCGTGTCCAGGGACGCGGCACCTTCGTCCGGCGATAGGGGAGGGGCGGAACGCAAGCACCACGGTCAGGCGCACGACCGCGAGGTCGGCACGTACACCACGCACCTCTCGGACCTCGCGCGAGGCGTGGGCGGGACGGTGCCTGCCGAGGCTTGATCATGCCAAATACGTGCCGAAATCAGCCCGACCGGCGTGGCGGCCGTCGATGTATGTCCAGCTTAGCCGCCCTGACAGGCATCGCTGGCGGCCTGGACTCATAATCCGCCGGTCGTGGGTTCGAGCCCCACCCGCCCCACTCGCGTTCGTATCTTTGAGCTGCGTATTTACGGTTGCCTCGTGCATCGCGTGCCTTCCAGGTTGCAGTTCTGGTTGCAGTTGTGTTTCTGGTCGAGTTCCGGCCGGCCGCTAGCCCCATAGGGCCTCGCCCATGCGGTCGGCGGCGTGCTGGGTGAGTTCTCGGGTGACGTGGGTGTAGCGCTGGGCCTGGCTGAGCTGGGAGTGGCCGAGGATCTGCTGGACGACGCGGATGTCGATGCCCTGCTCGAACAGGAGCGTCGCCGCGGTGTGGCGAGCGTCATGGACCCGTGCCTCCCGGACTCCGGCTTCCTGGAGGAGGGCATGCCAATCCTCCCAGTCGTCTCGGGAGTCGACTGGCGTGCCGGTCGGCGTGCAGCAGACCAGGTCCCAGTCTTGCCAGAATGCTCCTGCGGTGAGCCGCTCGGCAGCCTGCTCGCGTCGGTGGACGCGGAGCGGGGCGAGGAGCGGGGCGGGTACGGCCAGGACGAGCTTCGCATTCCCTTGCCCGGCCTTCACGCCCTTGCGGCGGGTGAAGTGCCAGCCGCCGCCGGCCCGCTGCGGGCATTCCCGTGCGTGGCTAATGCATCCATCCCGGCATGGCCGCTTCACGTCGGGGCAGCGGTGGCCGCGCTTGCTGCAGCGCTCCGGGCAGTCGGCGCGGTGGTTGTGCCTAGTGCAGCCTGGCGGGCATGGCACCAGGTGACGGTCCCTGGTACAAGTCGCCGGGTCATCGCATCCGTGCCGGTAGCGGGCCCGTATCCGCCAGGCCACTGGGCTGAGGGCCGCCGAGGTGAAAGCAGCGCTGGCCGCGGCTCGAATCACGCAGACTCGCCACCGCGGGTCAGCCCCGGGGGTCAGTCCCTTCAGCATGGGCGGATCAGGCCGGCCTGGTAGGCGAAGACGACAAGCTGGGCACGGTCCCTGGCCCCGAGCTTGGTCATCGCCCGGCTGGCGTGGGTTTTTACTGTTGCCGGGCTGACGTAGATCTTGCGGGAGATCTCGTCGTTGGACAGTCCAGTAGCGATAAGGGAGAGCACCTCGCGCTCCCGGGGCGTCAGCTCGTCTAGGTGGGATAGCTGGCGCGGCGTTACGAGTGCACTCTTCCGTGATTGCCGTGACACGGAGGGAGATTCAGGGTTGGCGGGGCGCCCGGGCGGTGCCGGTACGGATGACGGTCCGTCACCTTCATGAGCTTCCTGCTGATGCTCGACCAGTCGATGGCCCCGGGCCCGCGCATCCGTACAAGTGGAGCTACGACGCCGATGCCGACCACGCCCGCTACCTCGAACGCCCCCCCGGCAGCAGAACCTCGCCCAGGCCGCATGACCGCGACACGGCGTAACCACGAACCAGTAAGGAACTGCTGAGGGGCTGCACCAGGTCACGCTGATACCAGGTGCCTTGCTTACCGCCGAGGTCGGCCGGGTCTGCCGGGCCGACCGGGATGAACCCAGCCCGGGCCAGCACCTTCTGTGACGCGGCGTTCTCGCGGGAGGTGGCCGCCTTGAGCGTGCGCAGCCCGTACTGCGCCGCCGCCAGACCGCACAGCTCCCGGACGGTCGCGGTCGCCACGCCGCGGCTTGCGACGTGCTGCGCGACCCGGTAGCCGAGCTCAGCAGTGCCATCCTCGAAGCGGTACAGGTTGAACCGGCCCAGGACCGAGCCGTCCTCGGCGACGAGCACGTAGAAGGCGCCGATGCCGGCCTCCTGCTCGGCCAGCATGGCACTGTGCCGCTCGGTGAACCGATCGTAGAACTCATCACCGCGGTCGGAGACCGAGGCGGCGAAGTAGTCGCGGTTGGCCAGCTCGAAGGCGAGGACCGCCGGGGCATGGTCGGCTCGCAGGCGCTGCAACTCTGGCACAGCACGACTTTACCCAGATGACGCGCAGAGGTCGCCTGAGTTTCCGCCGGGTCAGGTCGGCTCTGGTGCAGCCCCGCACAAATCCCTTACCGGTTCCTCGTCAGACTGCCGTATGGCTGCAACTCGGTGTAATCACGGACCAGTAAGGAATTACTGCGGGGCTGCACTAGCCGCGGCCACAGGCCAAGAGCTGAGTCCGCCATCCTTTCTGTGCCGCCGGTCAGTCGAGAACAGCGACCGTGCCGGCGGTCCCGTCGACCCGCACCCGGTCACGGTCTTGATCCTGGTAATGCCGGACACCATGCCAGTGACTGCGGGCAGGCCTGTTGTCAGTGCCGGGCGATATCAGCGACGGCCACTGCGCCGCTGGAAGAAAAGGCCGGACTGTCAGCCGTGCCCGAACCTACTCTCGGGGGAAACCTGCCAATCAGCCGGCTTGATGCGTTGATGACGACTAACCTCTACCGCCAGCTGGGCCCGGGCGGTGATATCCAGCTTGCCGAACGCGTGTGCGAGATGCGTCTGTACCGTCCGGCCTGGTATGTACAAGCGCCGGCCGATCTGGGGATTGGACAGGCCCGCGGCGACCAGGCTGGCGACCGTGCGCTCGGCCGGGGTGAGACTGTCCCAGCCGATTTGCGGCCGCCCCCGACCGCCGCCCCGTGGGCCGCGCCGGACGCCCGCCTCCCGCAGTACCGCCTCGGCCCGCGCCAGGTCACGCGCCGCGTCGAGCCGCTGCTCCGGCCATCCATGGCACGTCATTGGCTGATGCCATCTCGGTGACCGCCGCCGACACGCCCCTGGCACGTTCGGTGTCGCCCGCGGCCAGGCAGAGCCGGACGAGATCGGCTCCGATCGCCGGGTATTCCAGCGCGAGTCCTGAGCTCGCGCACGTGTCCCAGATGCTGGCCAGGGTGGCGAGCGCCTTGCCGGGCTCGCCGCCCGCCTCCAGGATGAGGGCATGTGGCCACGGGGCCCAGTTCGTGCGGTAACCGGGGCTCCAGTCGGCGAGATCCCGGGCGGCGGCGGTGGCGGCGTCCTGGGAGCGGCTGAGGTCATTGCGGTGAAAGCTGATCAGGGACAGCACGCCGTTTGCGTACCCGCGGCTGTAGATGTCACCGATCTCCTCCGCCAGCGTGAGGCTTGCCTCAAGCTCGGCGATGGCATCGTCCCATTCCCCGGCGATCATGCGCTCGAATGCAAGGAATACCTGGTAAGTAGGCAGCGGCCAGCGGACGCCGAGGTCCTCGCTGATCTGCCAGCCGGTGCTCAGCGTGGACCTGGCCTCCTCGAGCCGGTCGAGCTGGAGCACCGCCCATGATCTGACCAGGCATTGACGGTTCTCAGCCTCGCGACGGCATCCGGGTAACTTGCGGATCCGGATTGGGTAGTGGCCAGGCGGCAGGCGCAAGGGTGACGGTGCAGCCGAATGCCCCGAGGCAACCCGCACCCTGACATTACGAGAGACAGCGCTCCTACAGCCGATTCCACCGCAGCAGCGAATTCAGGCTGCTTTATCCTGAGCAGGCTACGCACATATTCCCGGTTTTCTCGCGCCTGGGCCGTGACACTCCTGGCCATCATCCGCTCCCTGCTGACCGCCATCTCTCGCACTCAGACGGCCGCGCGGACCACGCTGGCGCATGTCGGCGCAGGGGCGACGGCCTGACCGCCGGGGAGCAGCGCCCCGCCGTCGTCGAACAAGATGACATCGTTGCAAAGCAGGCTCCACCCTTGCTCAGGATGGCTAACCACAGCTATTGCGCCGATACGATCTGCCGCCAGCGCAGCCGGGCACCGGGGCTGATGGTGACACGCTTCGTCCTCAAGCCGCCGGGCGGGCCTCAGCGGCTGCGCGCGTAGATCGAACATCTCGCCCTCCTACAGGCTCAGCGGTGCGATGCCGCTCGGGCAGTGCCGGCCAGCCGATCTAACAGGCCGGTTCCGGTGGCTGCACTGTTCTGAGCGTGGTCCGGCAGCGGCGGCCAGACATCCGCCATTTGGCTGGCGTTCGATCGCCGTGCGCGCCGAGATGGCCGGTCAGCGACATGGCCTGGGGTGACTGGAGGGCGACCCCGAGCAGACGGCACGTCGCCGCTCCCCATGCCCTGACGTGGGCTCGATAAGGAGGTGTGACCTTCCCGCCAGCAGGCATGACCTCCATCCACCCGAATCAGCCAGACGGCGGATGTCCCGGGAGCTCACGCGGCTCAGCCCCCGCCGGCCACCTGGGCTCAGGCCGACCGGGATCTTGCCGGGCTGGCTCCCGACGCCAGCCTGCTGGCCGCCCGGATCTCACCCGGCGGGGTCTGCACCCCGATCCACCAGGTGGCTGGCTCGGCCGCCCGGCCGCTGGCGTCGATGTTCAAGCTGTTCGTCCTGGGCGCGCTGGCGCAGCAGGTCGCCGCGGGCCGCGTCTCCTGGGACCAGGAGCTGACCGTCACCGACGCGGTGAAGAGCGCAGGCAACTCCGGCCCGGGATGCCTTCAGGACCTTCCGGCCGGAACCCGGGTGCCGGTGGAGCAGACGGCAGCCCAGATGATCTCGATGAGTGACAACACCGCGGCCGACATGCTGATCGACTTGGCGGGCCGGTCCGCGGTGCAGGCCCAGGACCGGCAATGGTCGGACCATGCCGCGCTGAACGTGCCGTTCCTGACCACCCGGGAATTCTTTCTGCTGAAATACGCCGATCCAGCGCTGGCGGACCGGTACCTGCGCCTGGCCCCGGCTCAGCGCGCGGCGTTCCTGGCCTCCTCGGTGGACCCGCTGCCGCTCAGCATCAGCCCGGCACAACTGCAAAGCCTGGACACGGCATCGCCCACCGACATCGACACCCTCGAGTGGTTCGCCTCGCCCGATGACATCGGCCGCACCTTCGCCGGACTGCAGCAGCTTGCGGCCCAGCCCGGGCTGGCGCCGCTCGGTCCGATCCTGTCGGCCAACAGCGGCGGCATCGGGTTTCACCCGGCGCAGTGGCCCACGGTCTGGTACAAGGGCGGCTCCGAGCCGGGCGTGCTGACCATGGGCTATCTGGCCACCAACAGCAACCGCCAGACCTTCGTGGTGGTCGCGATGCTCAGCGACCCGGCAACAGCGCTGTCCCCGTCGGCCATGCTTGGATTGCTGGCCATTGCCCGGGGCGCCTTCGAGCTGGTCCGGTAACCCCGGCCCGGGCCAGGCCGCGCCGATCGGCGGGCCTTCGCTCACAGCGCATGGCAACCAATGACTGAGCGTGATTTGAATCCGGCCTGGCGTGCTGCCGCGATCGCCGAATCCGCGTTCCCTCGGAACATCATAGGGCTGGAAATCACGGCGCCCCGATCGTCCCGGCGTGTGGCGTGAGGGCCGTCAGGAACCCGGGGCGCGGGCCGGGGCGAGGACGTCGAGGTCGCGTACGGTGTAGCGATGGTGCTCCCATTCCTCGTTTAGGAGGACGTGGAGGCATTGGAGAACAGAGTGCTCGCCAGTGGGGTGGCCGGGAGCGTCGGGGGCCGCGTGGACCTCGGCGAGCCCGGCATCCGTGAGGTTCTCGAGCGTCTCACGTACCGCCTGCTGATGATGGCGCCGTACCGGCATGACCTCCTTCAGGCTCGGCGAGGCCGCTGTGTCCACGCCAACCGCATGGGTGAACCCCGGGTCGGCACCCGACCAGGGCAGGCCCCATGGGTGGTATGGACTTGGTTCGAGCCTGATGGCTCGGAACAGCCAGCAGTCGGTCGCGAAGACCAGGTGCCGCAGCGTCTCGACGATGCTCCACTCGCCACCAACCCGCTCGCGCTGGACAGCCTCGGGCAGACGCAGCGCCCGGTCGGTCGTCGCGGCCCAGAGCCGCTCGACCATCGACCACGCCTCGCGCAGCCCGGCGACATCGTTTGCGCGGAGCTTCACCCGATCCGGGTACAGGCGGTCGAGCTCCGCCCGGACGAGAGGCTCAACCTCGACTCCGTTCAGCCTCAGTCCCTCGATATCTCCGGAGATGTCAGCGTCCATGAGATAGGTCTCGGTCAGCCTGGCACCTTCGAGGTTGGTGCCGTGCAGGTGTACCCCCGACAGATCCAGGTCGTCCACCCGGCTTCCCTGGGGAAACTGGCGCTCCTCTGACATCGCTCCTCCGTTAGTGCGGGCGTTCAGCAGGCCAATCTACGCGCGACAGATCCCCGCGGGCTTCCCGTGCCCTCGTCTAGCTCTACCAGCAGCTCGCCTCGGAACGCTGGCCCGCCGAGTCCCTACCGAATCTGGTGCGCTTGGCCTTCGGGCAACGGATAAGACCGGTGGGCGCAGACCAGCCAGTTCGGGCCGCAGCGAAAGCGGGCACTTGATGGTGGAACCGCCGAGCATGACGAGCACGTCTTTGTAGCCAGGTCGAGTGTTCCGTCCCGCCGCAGGCATTACCGGATCGCCGGTGTCCGGGTCAAGGGACGCCTGGGAGCCGTCGGGCCGTGCCAGGTCCTGGCCGCTGCCCCCGAGCCCAGCTCATCGAAGGAGCCCGGATGGAGTATGACTCGTGTAGGCAGGGGCGAGAGTCCGGGGATGGTGGTGTGGATGGGTGATGAGCCGGACGTCCGGGCGTG
The DNA here is from genome assembly GCA_963842355.1 of uncultured Actinomycetota bacterium. Classification (GTDB taxonomy): domain Bacteria; phylum Actinomycetota; class Actinomycetes; order Streptosporangiales; family Streptosporangiaceae; genus JASHPR01. Next base: position 1,763,730 of record CAWJGC010000004.1, read on the forward strand.
GGTCAATGCGGACCAGGCCGCGGGGGAGTTCCGGGTCAGGTATGCCGAACTGTTCGATGCCGAGGCGCGCCTGCATGAACAGCGGCTGCATGCCGCCGCTAGCGTCGGTGCCGCCGATCATGTGCTCGACATAGGCTGCGGGACGGGCCGGTCCACCCGTGCCGCCGGCCGCGCCGCGGCCGCGGGAGCCGTCCTGGGCGTGGACATTTCCGCGCCCGTGCTCGAGCTGGCCCGGCGGCTGACGGACCGGGAAGGTCTGAGCAACGTTTCCTACCGGCTGGCCGATGCTCAGGGGGACGGCCTGGGGCCGACTCGCTATGACGTGTGTATCAGCTGTTTCGGCGTGATGTTCTTCGCCGACCCGGTGGCGGCGTTCATCAACATCGGGCGCGCGCTGCGCCCCGGCGCGCGCATGGCGCTGCTGGCCTGGCAAGCCCCCGAGCGCAACGAGTGGTACAGCGAGATCGACCAGGCCATCGGCGGCGCTTCTGCCCGCGGCGCCCGGATGTTCTCACTCGCCGACCAGCGCACGACGGCCGGGATACTGGCTGCGGCCGGGTTCACCGACGTCGCCTTCACCGACGTGCGCGAGCCCGTCTATTACGGCGCGGACAGCGCGCAGGCCTACGATTTCGTCACCGGCCTGCAGGCCACCAAAGACATGCTGGCCAGCCTGGATCCGGCCGCCGCCGAGGACGCGCTGCGCGGGCTGCGCGTCACGCTCGCTGGGCACACGACCCGCGACGGCGTGCTGTTCGGGGCGCGCACCTGGATCATCACCGCGCGAACAGCGCGCCGGCTGCGCGGCCGCGCACCAAGACATCGAGGATCTCAGCCGAATCAGGCATGAGGGCGGCAACCTTGGACCCCCGAGAGACGCCGAGTGACGCCAGATCGCTCACCGCCTGCTCCGCCACTATGAGTGATCTGGAAAGACCCTCGCGCCAGATCTCGGCACGCCAGATCGACCTGTTACGGCGCGGCTTGAGCGGATCACCCTGACACCTCCATCGCCGCGCCGAACGGCGGATATTTTGTGCGGCGGTGGTGATGAGGCCGATCACGGATCGTCACAAAGGTCGCAGCCGGGATCGCAGCCTGGACGTAGGTGACCGTCAGTCACTGCGCCCGGGTGCCGGCTGGCGCTGGCCGGGCGGCTGGCGTCGCAGCGCGGTGACACTGGCGAGCGTCGCTGTGCTGCCCGGCTAGCTCTGCAGGAGGCTGCTGATGGCGGGCACGACTTTCGTGGTGATGCTGAAGTGGCCGAGGTCATCGAAGATGACCAGGTTCGCGTTCGGGACGAGCTGAGCAGTGTGATGGGCGTGGATGACGTCGACGATGCGGTCGCTTCCGCCGTGCAGGACGGTGACCGGGCACCGGATCGTGCTGACATCGAAGGTGACCCAGCCGGGGCCGTCGGCCAGCCGGTCATCGGTGTAGCCCTCAAGGCCCTGGGCGAACATCGCCGGAAATGCGGCCGTCGCCGCCTTCATCCACTCCCGGTCCTGAAACAACGCCAGATCTGAGGGAGCGAGCGCGGCCGCCATCCCCGGCCCGCGCATCGTGCTTCCGCCCTCCCCGTGCGCGCCCGCCGCGGCGGCCAGCGCCGCCGCGCGGTCGGGTGCCTCCCACACGGCATGCGCGTGCGGACGGCTCATGGTCGCTCCGCCATCGGGCCACCGCATATCGGTCATCGCGCAACAGGAGACGACACCCAGAACGCGCTCGCCAGCGAGCGCGGCCAGCGCCAGCGCGTACACGCCACCGGTGGAGGTTCCCACCGTGACGAACTGGCCGATGCCCAGATGGCCGGCGACAGCAACCGCGCCGGGCACCCAGCCGCCGATCGTGCGGCCCGGCTGCACGGTCGACAGGCCATACCCGGGCCGGTCGATGCCGACGATGCGAAGCCCCGCGGCGTTGGCCCGCGATCTCAGGTGCGCCGGCTCGACTCTGCTGCCAGGACCGCCGTGGCACCACAGCACCGCGGTAGCCGCCGGGCTGCCGTAGTCGACAAATCCCACCGTACGGCTGTCGGCAACCAGAATCGCCTGATCCTCCACACCCATCTTCCTAGCACTCGCCCGACACAGATCGCCCAGTACGAGACACAGCTGAGGCAGCCATCCTGACGCTCGAGCTGCCGCGCAATAAGGCGGATATAGCACCCCGCCGCTGGGCCTGACACCAGCGAGCCGCAGGCTGAGTCAGCCGCCGAGCCGCCGCGCAGGCGGCCATACACTCCGCCGGACGAGCGTAAGTGTCAGTGCGAAGACTCGTGAACGGCGTCAGCCAATGGAGGTTCCCGAAACTTGGAGGATGGCACGATTAACTCGCACCGCCCGACGACCCTGGGCGGCCAGCCGACGCTGGTGATCAGTCACGCCGAACGCCAGGTCCTGGCCCTGTGGACTGTCTCGCTGGCCGGCTACGCCGCCCCGGAGCGACCCGAGGCCACCGGCGTCCAGGCCATGTCCCAGCCCTGCCCCAAGGCTAGGCCTCGTGACATCACCATCTGGTCCTCCGACCGCAAGGGCCCGCCCGGGCGCCTATCCCGGCAGGGGCCGCCGGTGCTGCGCTGGGCGGCGTATGAGGCCGGCAAGACCCACGCTCGCGTCGCCGCCCCCGACCACGCCTACTACGCCGCGGTCAAGGACCGCAAGAACGGCAAGCGCGCCGCCCTGTCCGAGGCTCACAAGATCGTCCGGCAGGCCTGCCACATCCTGACCGAGCTCGGCGACGACGCGCTCACCGCTGCCTGACAGCTTCGCCCCGTCCATGGAGACCAAGCCCGAGGGCGCGCCCGGACCGGACAGGAACGCCCGCAGCCATACTCACCCGACGGGGAACCTACCGCGGCCAGCTCCTGCAAGCCGCCTGTCAGCCGCCGCCGGTCTTGCCACGCAAAGCCAGGCGGACGGCCCGATTAGACTGAGCGGCCGCATCCCCGCAAGGCGGGGACACCCAATCAATCATCTTGTCGCCGGGGCGGCGCACACGCCCCGAGCACCCAGGTAAGGCTGGCTGCCCACCCCCTGCCCCCCGGCCGCCACGGCTGGTCACCCCGCACACAAAGGCCAGCACCCAGACCGTTACCCCGCATCCGCGCCTGCCCCCGCACCTCCCTGCCCCCGCCGCCGGACATGATCCGCTCCCGGGCGGCCGCGTCAAGGACGCCTACGGCGTCGGCTACGCCGGCCGGGCTCCCGCCCGGTCCTTGACCCGCCCGCTCGCTCGGCAGGACCCTGCAGCTATCAGGGACAGGGAGCAGGCTCGGTCACGCCCCGGACCAGGACAGCCACAACCCGCAAGCCCACATTCGAACCACTTGCATCACTGGCCGATACAGGTAAGGGCTACAAGCTTGGGGGGAGCTGATCTGCCCCGAACTTTCCGGACAGCGGATTTGTGGTTAATTCACGCTGCGAGCTGCCGTTCCAGGTATTCCTCGTGGACCTGTCGTGGGGTCCGGTACTGAAGCCCGGAGTGCCGACGTTTTGAATTGTACCAGAATTCGATGTACCTCACAACGTCCCGGCGCGCATGTTCGCGGGTCGGATACTGGGTCCGGTGGACGCGCTCGTTCTTCAGCGCGGCGAAGAACGACTCGGCCATCGCATTATCGTAGCATATTCCAGTACGGCCGGCGGACTGCCGGAGATTAAGCCTCTTCAGCGTCTTCGCGAACTGCTGGGACGTGTAGTTGCTGCCGCGGTCAGAATGAAAAACAGCATTCTCGGCAAGAGGATAATTGCGGGCGGCCATCTCGATGGCCTTCTCGATGAGCGGGGTCTTGTAGTTATCGTCCGTCGCCCAGCCGATCACTTCTTTCGTATGGCAATCGATGACCGTCGCCAGGAAGAGCCAGCCCTGCCATGTCGGAACGTAGGTTATGTCGCCGACCATCTTCTCGCCAGGCGCGGCGGCGGTAAAATTCCGTTTCACGAGGTCGGGAATGTCGTGCTCCTGGCCGTCGCCCTCGGTGAGGCTGAACCGCCACGGCCGCGGCTGGCAGGGCTCCAGGCCCAGCTCACGCATCACCGACCGCACCAGCTCCGGCCCGGCCAGGCACGCCCCAGGCCACCAGGTCCGTGTGGACCCGCCGGTACCCGTACGTCCCGTCCGATTCATCGAATGACTTCTTCACGATCAGGGCGAGTTCCCCTCTCCTTTTCGCCGTCGCTGATTCCGGGGCGTTCCGCCATTCGTAGAACCCGGATCGGGACACCTCCATCCACCTGCACATCTGCACGATTGACGGCACGTACTCGTCGTCCGATTCCTGGTAAGCCGCATACTCCGCGTCGATAAACTCGAATTTTTCGGTCACCGATGGTCTTTGGCAAAGTATGCTGCGGCTTTTTTCAGGAACTCGTTTTCCATCTTCAGTTCCCGGGTCTCCCGCTCGAGCTCGCGCAGCCGCACGCGCTCATTCACGGTTAGCGGCGGTTCTTCGCCGGCATGCTCACGGCGGTAGATGCCCACCCAGTTACCGAGGGTACCTTCGTTGATACCGAGCTCCTTCGCCACGCGGGCAATCGGACGCGACGTCTCGATCACCATCTTCACGGCTTCATCCTTGAATTCCGGTGAGAAGCTCTTCTTAGGTCGGGGCAATTATTTCACCTTTCCAGATAGCCCATCCTATTGGATGGACTGTCCGGAAGGCTCGGGGCACCTCAAGCGGGGCAGTGCCGGCGATCTGCTGGGCCGACAGGCCGTTGAGGGTCTGCACCATCGCCGACAGCACCTGGATTTCGGTGTACATGATGTCGAGGTCAAATTTGTCGATCTCTCCGTTGGGCGCCGCGGTCACCATATAGTCGGGCACCGGAATCAGGCCCATCGACGGGATGCCGTTCCTGGTTGCCGGGCCGGATTCGGGTGATGCCTGGCCGGTCTTCTCGACCTGCATGCGGAGCAGGCGCTCGGGGTATCCGGTCCCGGCGGCCAGAGTGACGTCGGCGATGACCTGGTTCGCCGCGTCGGGCGCCGTGGTGGTGCCGGCCGCCTGGCTGCCCACGTACCAGTGCTGGGCCTCCGGCAGGCCGGTCGGCCCGAAGCCGGTGCTGGTCTGCGCCCACTCGGTGGCGCCGAGATGCTCGGCAGCCAGTGCCACGACGGTCTTGCTGACGATCTCCGGATGATCGCGCCATGCTCCGGTTGCGTCGGCGCCGACCTCGCCGTACGGGCCGGTCGCGGTCGCGGCATCGCTCAGGGCGGCACCCGCGAAGTGGCCGGTCGCGAGGTAGAGGGCGAGCGAGCGTGGCCGGCGGGACTGCGGGCGCCCGGCGGCCTGGAGCGCCAGTGCAAGCACGGCGAGCGCGCCGTTCTCCTCGACGATGTTGACGCCGTCGGTGTGGCTGCCGATGGCCATCACCTCGTCGCTCGCGCCGGCCAGCGTAGCGATAAGCGTGTCGGTGGGCGCGTGCGGATACGTTCGCGCATCGAGGCGGATGCCGATGGTCGCGCCCTGGGCCGCCAGGTCCTGGAGCATCGCGGCGGTGTTCGCGCCCACCCAGATGGCGGGGACGATCGCGGTGGACGGCGCGATGCTCGGCGGCGCGTAGACCCAGCGGGCCCGCTCGTCCGACACGTTGGTCCAGCAGTAGACGATGCCGCGGCACTTGCTCGCCAGCTCGGCGTAGGTGGCGCCGAGCGGACTGAACCACTGGTACGGGGTGCTCACATGGGGTGCCGCCACCGTCAGGCCCGCGGGATCCACGCCCCAGACCGTGGCGGCCGGCGAGTCCCGGCATGGGCTCTCGAGAACCACGACGCACTCGTCAAGGTCCGGCGGCGGGGCTGCCAGCAGTCCGGCGACGGCCTCGGCCAGGGTCCCGGTACCGACGGGAACGTACACCGCGCGCCCGCGTACCGGGCCGGTCCCGGCGGTGGAGCCCGAGTAGGGGAACGGCGACAGCACGTCCAGGACACTTCGCTGGCCGCTGCCCCGCAGTTCTACCCACGCGGCGACGTCGCGGGCAGCGTCCGCAGCCCAGCGCTGGAAGGTATACGTGTCGCGCTCGACGCTGAAGCCCGCCGCGGACAACTGCGCGTCCAGCCAGTCGACGAAACCCCGGTGATTGGGGTCGCCGGTCAGCCGCTGCGGCCCGAAGCGGCTGTTGACCAGCTCTATCCAGGACATGATCGTGTGGCGGTGCGGCAGGCCGGCAGACAGATGGTGACGGGCACCGTGCTGCCGGGCGACTTCTGCCGCGTATGCCAGGCCGGCCGGTGCGGTTGAGTACAGCGCGCCGATGCCTGCGGCCCCGGCCAGGCCCTTGAGCGCTGTCCGCCGTGAAACGTCCATCTTCCCTCCGTTTTCCGGCTTTCCGGCGCTATCCTGCGGCGCACCCTTCCGTGCTGGACATACAGATCCAGTAATGCGCGCACACTGAATGGAAGTCAAGACCCGCTGTCGCTCTTTTGGCACCACATTGGAACTGAAGTGCCTCCGGCCTTGACGCTGCTTACGCTGCCGCGGCCCGGTCTTCATTAGTCCAGTCCGCCGGCCGGCCCAGCCGCGCTCAGAACGGCGCCCATGTGAGCGGGTCCGCGCGGCTGCGGCGCCGCCCTGGTGCGGCGAGTACGATCAGGCCATGCAAATGCTGGACTACGACAGCGATGCGCCTGCGCCCGCCGCCGGTGCGACCGTGCGGCACGGCGAGCTGGTCAGACTCCGCGGATATGCGCAGAATGGCGGCCTGTGAACCACAGCCCGCTCTCAGCAGATTTTCGGTAGGTGCCCAGCCAGCCGACAGACTTGACCACGACGTCGATGCGCCATGAATGGTCAGATAGCTCGGGAAGCGATCGCGACTCTGTGACGAGGGCGCGGTACCAGCCGATCATCGAATCCAGGAGCAGAACGGCCCGTCGGTCCGTGGCGCTCGTGCGGACCAGCAGTGCCTTCCCGGGTACGGGCTGTAGCGGACCATCGATGTGCGAGCTGAGATGATGCGGGTCTCCGCCACCGTGGCTGACCGGAGCAGAAATTCCCGAGGCGTCTGCCTCTGAGCGGCGGGCCTGTAGCAAGCGATCATCTGGCGGCAAGGGCGTGCGGGCGTCGCGCGTGTAGCCGGTGGCGTCCTTGACAAGTTCGGGATCGAGGAGCCACGCACTGCTCCAGAGCCAGGCAGCGAACCAGTCAAGCTGCCCGTCCGCATCCCAGATACGGGCCACGAACCGGAGAGTGCGGTCGGTCGTCGGCTTGCCACTGTCCTGCCACCACCGCATCCCGCGGTCGGGGCGGACCCATCCGAGGCCATAGACCAACAGATGCAGCAGCGCAGACCAATAGGCAACGGGTCCATTCATCCCCAGAACGCCGGGCGCCGGAAGCCGCAGCCTGCGGGCACTGGCTGGCCGCCGAGATCATCCGGTTCTTGAGCAGGAGCCAGCCCGGCGGATAATCATGAAGCCACAGCGGCGCTGCGGCGCTATCCTTCCCGGCGTGGTCACCAGCGAAGGAGCACGGCTGGGCGAGGAAGCCGCCTGCCGGCTCGCCCGGACAGGCCAGTACGAAATCGGGCCGGGCCTGACCGATGCCGAATTCGCCCGCATCGAGCGGGACTACGGGTTCGAGTTCGCCGACGACCACCGGGCCTTCCTCGCCGCGGGCCTGCCGCTCAACCGGCCGCCGGAAGAAGGCCAGACCTGGCCCAGCCCGTGGCCTGACTGGCGCGACGACGACACCGGCGACCTCCGCGAGCAGCTCGGCTGGCCCGTCGAGGGAGCGCTTTTCGATGTCGAGCACAACGCCCTCTGGCATCCGTCCTGGGGGCAGCGGCCGGCCGCAATCAGCCAGGCCCTGAGCACAGCACGGCAGCACCTCACCCGGGCACCCAAGATGATCCCGGTCTACGCGCACCGCTACCTGCCCGCCGGACGGGGAACCTGCGGGCACCCCGTGCTGTCGATCTACCAGACCGACATCATCATCTACGGCACCGACCTGGCCGAATACATCAACCACGAATTCACCGACCCCGACCGCTCCATCAGCCCAGACTGGACCCCGCCGCCGATGGTGCCATTCTGGAGCGAATTCCTCTAACCGGAGAATTGCATCAACTTCAGCGGCAAGCCGCTTCTCCGCGAGCCAACCTGAGGCATGCCCAGCTCACGGCCCTCATAACGCCTCAAGTCCACTGGCACAGGACATCCCGCGCCTGCGGTCACTCTCGCGAACACCGACCCTCGCTCCGACTCCCTGAGCGTGGTCCGAAGTGGCGAACATTCGCGGTCACTTCTCACGAACGAAATCAAGCGCGTCCGGCGGCAGCAGATTGTTCGTTCTAGTGCGCGCCCTGGTCGGCCTACCGTCGGCGGGATCGACTTGAGATTACTACGGCGGATACTCGCGTGCCGTCGCGGACCAGTGCCTATCACAGAACGTGACTGGGTTCTCGGCCGTCGCGATCGAGCCGGAGTGGGGCGGCCCGGGCACTGAGACCAGTTCCCGGCGAGCCGACGGACCTAATACGAGCAGGGCCGCAGGGCCGCCCAGGCCGGTCGGCTTCGGCGTGAGATCCATATTCTGGTCTCGGTCGTGGCTGCAGGCCAGGAATCCTGGCGAGGGAGTAGCGCGGCCATTGCCGTGACGCCGTTGCGCCGGCTGGGAGTGGCCTGGACCTGGCGCTCCCGTCGGAGATGACCCTGCGCGATCTGCGCTGCCGCCTCGGGCCCGCGCCGCTGAAGGCGCTGTTCGAGATTGCGGCCGGGCCGCTGGCCCCAGCCGCACACGCCTGGCGTCCGGTTCGCGGGGCTGCGCACCGTCGCCGTCGACGGGATTTAGTAACGGTTGTTGCCAGCGAAAAGCTCTCAGCGAAACCAGGGTAGCAAACTACGGACCGGTAAGGACACAGCCAGAAACCGCGTTGTCCCACTCTTCCTGCAATATATAGGGATGGCCTTTGAAATAGATGTCGGCGCCCTTCGCGTCGAGCGGGCCAAAGGCGCCGACGCATTTGTCAGCGATTTCATCAGTGAGGCCACCAGGGCCAAACCAGCCACTGGCCTCGGGATCGGTTGCCGCCTCCATCTGCTCATGAGAGGTAGCGTTAACCTCGGCATCGGCGGCTATGTCGCGATTGGGACTGACGCTAAGACCGTAACACTGCTACGGCAGCTGTAGATCGTGACCTTGGCTGCGTAGTAGCAGGTCACAGCCACCGTCGTGGAGGCAGCGCGGCAGGCTTGACCGGCGTGCTGGTAACGGCTAGCTGAAGATGCGGGAAAGTGAGCGCGGCTGCCGTGATCATGCCAGTTTGTGGAACAGAACAATCCGACGACAGCCGCTGAGGCCACAGTAGATCATGACGCGCACGAGAGTCTCCTCGATGACCTGCTGGCGAGGGTCGCACCGTGCTTTGCCCGGCGGGAGACCCGCCTGACCTGCCGTGACATGGTGAACGGCTTCCTGATGGAACTCGAGGACCACAACTGCTGGACGATCGCGGAGGCGGCCGGGCACCCGGGGCCGCACCGGATGCAGCACCTGCTGTCCCGCGCCCGCTGCGATGACGGGCAGATGCTGGACACCGCCGCGGCCTGGGCCGCGGGCCACCTGGCCGGGGACAGCGGCGACGCGGTCCTGATCGTGGACGAGACCGCCGACGCGAAGTCGTCCGCGGACTGCGGTTATCTGAGGCACTACCTGTACTGTCCTTGATGTCTAACACTGGCTCTTCTGGTTGCTTTGCTCACTGTGGTTGACATGGTTATCTGCTGCTTCGTCCAGTACGTGGGTGAAGTGGAGGAAGCATGCAGGTGCATCGGGTCGTGGTGCCCGGCTCCCGGGTGGAGTCGTGGACCGTCTTGGGTGACGACGGCGTGCCGGTCGCCGCGGTGGAGTCTTGGCTGGCGTACCTGAGCAACATCGGCAGGTCACCGAACACGGTCAAGGCCTATGCCCATGATCTGAAGGACTTCTGGGTGTTCATCGCCGCCCGGGGCCTGGACTGGCGGGCGGTGCGGCTTGATGACCTGGGCGAGTTCGTGGCCTGGCTGGCGTTGCCGCCGGGCGGCCGTGATGGCGGCGTGGCGGTGCTGCCGTCGGTCCAGGCGCATGTGAGCGCGGCGACGGTGAACCGGAAGCTGGCGGCGCTGGCGGCGTTTTACGCTTTCCAGGCCCGGCGCGGGGTGGACGTGGCCGGGCTGCTGACGGCCTGGCAGGCCGGCGGGCGCCGCGGCGGCTGGAAGCCGTTCTTGCACCACATCAGCAAGGGCAAGCCGCAGGCCCGCCGGGTCATCGCGCTGAAGGCGCCGGTGAAGCTGCCGCGGGTGGTCACCGCCGGGGAGATCCAGGCGATCCTCGACGCGTGCGGGCATCTGCGGGACCGGCTGCTGTTTGCCCTGCTGTGGGACTGCGGCCTGCGGGTCGGCGAGGCGCTGGGCCTGCGCCATGAGGACATCATGGCCGCCGAGCGCACGGTGGCGGTCGTCCCGCGGATCAACGACAACGGGGCGCGGTCGAAGTCCGGGCAGCAGCGCACGGTCCCGGTCAGCGACCAGGTGATCCGGCTGTATGGGGACTACTTGTTCACTGAGTACGGCGATCTGGACAGCGACCATGTCTTCGTTAACTTGTTTGCCCGCCCGCGCGGGCAGGCGTGGACGTATGCCGGCGTCTATGACCTGGTGCTGCGGCTGCGGCGGCGGACCGGGGTCGGCTTCGACCCGCACTGGTGCCGGCACGCCTATGCCACCAGGGCGCTGCGGGATGGGGTGCCGATCGAGGTGGTATCCAAGCTGCTTGGCCACTCCTCGATCACCACCACGCTGGCCGTCTACGGGCATCTGACCGCCGAGGATGCCCGTGCCGCGCTGGAGGCGGCGGGCTGGTTCACCGGCACGGAGGTGACGCTGTGACGGCCGCCTCCGGGACCATCAGCCAGGCCGGGCGGCAGGCGGGGCTGCTGGAGAAGCTGCTGGCAGTCATCCGGCCGGAGTTCCGCCGCGAGGTGCTGGTGTTCGATCCCAGGGATCTGGTGTTCGGCGGGCCACCCTGTGCGGTCCCAGAGTGTGGCCGGCCAGCCCGGTGCCGGCAGATGTGCTGGAGCCACAGCCACCGCTGGATGATGGCAGGCAAACCCGATCCGGCGGTATTCGCGGCCACCACCAGCCCCGGCTGGACCGGGCACAGCCCGCTGCCGGGCTGCCGGATCACCGGCTGCGGTTACGCGCTGGCCGGGCACGGCCTGTGTTACCAGCACTTCCAGCGGTGGACCCGCGCCGGGCGCCCGGATCTGGCCTCCTGGCAGACGACGGCGTCACCGCCATCTCCGGCCCCAGCTACCTGCCGGGTCTCCTACTGCGCCTTGTGGGCCAAGCCGACCTCGGTGTTCTGCCACAGCCACCACAAGCGCTGGCACCGGGGCGGCCGGGCGGCCGTCGAGGAGTTCATCGTCTCGTGCGGCGACCCTGGCCCCGGGCACGAATACATCGACCTGCGATGCCTGCCCGGCCGGCTGCGCCTGGAAGTGCAATACGTGCTGCAGTGCCGGCGGGACGAGGCCAGATCACAGCTCGTGCCGGTGAGGGTGCACCGGTTCGCCCGGGACCTGGCCGCGACCGGCGTGGCCTCCCTGCTGGACCACCCCGAGGACTACTGGGCCCGCCTCAGCCCGCGCCCCGGCCAGGCCCCGGCGGGACTGCGCGCGTTCACCCTCGACGCGTACCGCCGCATCGAGCAACTGGCGTTCGGCAGCGGCTGGGACCTGGAATACCCCCGGGACCGGTGGCGGCCGCGGAACCTGGGCATCACCGAACGCGGAACCATCCTGGACTTCGGGAAGATCAGCCAGCCGTGGCTGAGGGACCTGGCCAAACGCTGGATCCGGTGGCGGCTGAGCACCGGGGTGAGCATCAGCGACACCGACTCGGCGGTCCGCGTGATCCAGCGGTTCTCCGCCTTCCTTGCCTCCCCGGGCGTCGCCGCCGGCAGCCTCGCCCGCGTGGACCGGCCGCTGCTGGAACGCTACCTCGCCGATCTGCACCAGGAACTCGGCGGGAGGAAGGAGCACACGCGGCACATCAGCGCGCTCAACGTCTTCCTCCGCGCGATCCGCCAGCACGGCTGGGATCCCGCCCTCCCCGGCGGCGCGGTGTTCTATCCCGAGGACTACCCCCGGCAGCCCGAGCAGCTGCCCCGGGCGCTGGCCGATCATGTCATGGCCCAGCTTGAGCAGCCCGGCAACCTTGACCGGTGGGACAACCCCGCCTACCGGCTGATCACGCTGATCTTGATGCGCTGCGGGCTGCGGATCTCCGACGCACTCAAACTCCCCTTCGCCTGCGTGGTCACCGATCGCGACGGCGCTCCCTACCTGCGCTATTCCAACCACAAGATGAAGCGGGAGGCGCTTGTGCCGATCGACGACGAGCTGCAGGCCGAAATCAGCAGCCAGCGGCAGCGGGCGCTGCAGCGCTGGCCCGACGGCGCCACGGTGCTGCTGCCCCGGCCGAACATGAACCTCGGCGGGCACCAGCCGATCGCCGCGAACACCTACCGCGACGCGCTTTCCCGCTGGCTGGAACGCTGCGACATCCGCGACGAACACGGACGGCTCGTCCATCTCACCCCCCACCAGTGGAGACACACGCTGGGCACCCGGCTGATCAACCGGGACGTGCCACAGGAGGTCGTCCGCCGCATCCTCGACCATGACTCACACCAGATGACCGCGCATTACGCGCGGCTGTCCGACGCGACCATCCGGCGGCACTGGGAACGGGCCCGCAAGGTCGATATCCACGGCGACACCGTCGTGCTGGACCCGGACGGGCCGCTTGCCGAGGCCGCCTGGGCCAAGCAACGGCTCAGCCGGGCAGTGCAAGCCCTCCCCAACGGCTACTGCGGGCTGCCCCTGATCAGGCGGTGCCAGCACGCCAACGCGTGCCTGACCTGCCCATTGTTCATCACCACCGCCGAGTTCCTCCCCGGGCACCGCCGCCAGCATCAGCAGACCCTGCAGATCATCTCGGCGGCCGAAGCCCGCGGGCAGGCGCGGATGGCGGAGATGAACCAGCAGGTCGCCGACAGCCTCCAGCGGATCATCACCGCCCTCGAGGCCGACCAGGACCCGCAAGACGGTGCCGCCGATGTCTGCTGACGCCGCCACCCCGCTCGTCGCTGCCGCCAGGCAGCGGCACGAGCTGACCCGCGCCAGGGCAATCCAGGCGATCCGGGAGCTCGACCGCGCCGGCACCGCCGTCACCTTCACCGCCGTCGCCGGCCAGGCCCAGGTATCGCGCTCCTGGCTGTACTCCCAGCCGGACATCTGCCGGCAGATCCGGCAGCTCCGCGAGGACACCGGCAGATCCACCACAGCGCCGATCCCCGCGAGCCAGCGTGCCTCCGACACCTCACTGCTGCGCAGGCTGGAGACCGCCCACGCCGAAAACCGCAGGCTCTCGGGTGAATGCGCCCAGCTCCGGGCCGAGACCGCGCGGCTGCGCAGGCAGATCGCCCACCTCCTCGGTGAACAGCGCCAAGCCGACGCCCACGCCCGCAACCCGCCGCCAGAACCCTGGGACAACACCATTCGGTAACGATCAAGCCCGCAAACCGGGACCCCACCGCACTGCCACAGCCACGTCCAGGTCGTCGTCCACAACAGAAAAGCCCAGGTCACAGCCATGATCAACTGCAAAGCTCAAGATAATGACCGCCGGGGCGTCCCGCCAGTACAGCGGCACGATCGGGGACATCGCGATGTGCCAGGTCATGGTTACCCTCACATTCTCGGCCCCGGACGGGCATGCCCTGATCGGCCGGGCCCTGTACCTGCCGGACGACTGGGCCGCGGACGAGGAGCGCCGCGAGCTGGCCGGGATCCCGGACGAGGTCATGTTCGCCACCAAGCCGGAACTGGCCGGGCGACTGCTGCAGCATGCCCATGACCTGGGCATCCGCGCCGGGTTCGTCGCGGGCGACGAAGTCTACGGCGGCCTCGGCCTGCGCCGCTCGATCCGGGAGCGCGGCACCGGCTACGTCCTGGCCATTCGCTCGAACTACCGGGTGACCCTGCCCTCCGGCCGCTGCCTCACCGTGAAAAACGCCGCCAGCCTGGTGAAACCCGGCATGTGGCAGCGGATGCGCACCGGCCAGGCCACCAAGGGCGCCAAAGACTACGACTGGGCCATGATCGAGATCAGGCCCGACGACACCCCCGAAGGCCAGGACGACGGGCACGGCTTCCTGGCCTTGCGCCGGCACCGCTACACCGGCACCGTCAGCTACTTCCTGTGCTGGAGCCCCGGCCCGGTCCCGCTCGTGACGCTGATCAAGGTCGCGGTCACGCGCTGGAAAATCGAGGAAGATCACCAGATCTCGAAGCAGGTCACCGGACTGGACGCCGGGCAGGTCACCACCTGGACCTCCTGGCACCGCTGGACCGCGATCAGCCTCCTCGCCGCCGCGTTCCTCGCCGTCGCCGCCGCCGGCCAGCGCGCCCTCGACGCCGGCGCCGGTCTCCTCGAGCTGATCCCCGTCACCGTCCCCGAGCTGCTCAGGCAGCTCCGCGGCACCGTCATCCCCGGTCCCCGCCGCGACAAGGCCCACCGCGACGCCTGGACGCTATGGCGACGCCGTCACCAGTACCGAGCCCAGCAAGCCCACCAGCGCTGGCACGCCTACGCCGACGAGGTGCCACAGGCGGCATAACGAACTACAGCTGCCGTAACTGCGCCAGGGAATTGCCCGCATACGGCATGCCCGCATAAAGCACCGGGCCGCCCGGAGTGCGGAAGCCGAAGTGATACCCGCACATGCTGCCCAAGGGCGGGCTGCACGACCCGAAGAAGGGAACACAGACGGACTCATCCAACGCCGTATAGACAAAGAACATGTGTGTAATCCCGGGCGTCCAGCCCTCCACGCTCATCGCGTGCGAGACTTCGTTCCGGATATCGGAATCCTGAAGCACGGGAGTGGAGGGATAGGGCGACCTATCCACAATCCAGCCCGCCAGCTCAGCGCCCGTAGCCGCCTGCCCGCTGCTGTCCGTGTACTGCGCGTTATTCGCATAAAGCCCGGAATCGCCAACATCTCTGAAATAACGCCTTATGAGCATATTAAACTTTGAGCTGACGAGCGAACCGCGCGGCTCCCAGAAAATGACATAAACCTGCATCTCGCCCGACATCACAGGACCGCCGTGATAAAGGACGTTGCTGGTCGTGACAGATCGGGGAGCATCCCGCAGCGCCCATAAGGCGCCCGGGGCCGGCTTCGCCACCCGGCTGGAAGCCGCCCGGACGCCCGGCACGCTCATGACCAAGCCCGCAACCACCGCCAGCGCCAGCGAAGGAAGCAGGAGGAGCCTGAGTCTTTGCCTCATCAGAAACACCTTCTTCCGAGCCCGCCCCACGACGGCAGGGCGACGATGCTGGCAGCAGGACAGGCGCCGCAACGCCGTGCTCCCAGCACGGTTGCCCCCTCCCCGCCGCGCAGACCCCACCCCGCCGGCCGATTGCCGACGCTGCCAGTGTCCCCCACTAGAGCAAAACGTCAAGGGCAGCCGGGGATCCTGGCAGGCGATCGGATTCCGCTGGCAGCAAAGTGGCGCGCTGAGCCTCAATCCACCGTCCTTCACCCGGCGGACGATC
Source organism: uncultured Actinomycetota bacterium (assembly GCA_963842355.1). Lineage (GTDB taxonomy): Bacteria > Actinomycetota > Actinomycetes > Streptosporangiales > Streptosporangiaceae > JASHPR01. The sequence continues at coordinate 1,779,345 of CAWJGC010000004.1, forward strand.
AGCCGGGCGGTAAGTGCGCTCCTACCCGGCAGAGACCATTTCGAGAGGCAATTGACAACGAGCTGAAGAGACTTAGAACAGTCATATATGTTCCGCTGGACCTGCCCCTGCCCCGCCGCAATCAGAGGAAAAGGAATAGCATGATGAACACGGCAGCAATAACAATAAGCGTCGCGGTGTAAACGTAGCGCCGAGGCCACATATAGGAACGCGTCTCGATGGGGCCGGTCATGGCAGGTCCACGCGCTCGCGGGCCAGTACCCACCGCAGCAGCGCGCCGATGGACTCGTCTATGCGGCCATCGCTGTCCATCACCGCGGCCGTGCGGAAGAAGCAGGTCTCCTTGAAGTTCTGGGTTGCCGAGCGGATCAGGTTGCCGAGGCTGAGGTCGGTACGTGCCCACTCGCTGACGTCACCGCTGGCCGCGTCGATCAGGTCAGCGCGACTGAACACCACCGCCAGCCGCGCCTTCCGCAGCTGGACGCCCATCGCCTCGATCTGCTGATGCGTTTGCTGATAGGCGAGGTCGGGGGAGGGGGCGGCCGAGCGCAGCGGGCTGAGCTCGGCTTGTTTGCCGGCCGGCAGCTGCTGCCAGAACCGCTCAACCGACAACGGGTCGATCACCAGGATGAAGGTCTGGGCCTTGTTGAGATACCTCAGCTCCTGGGTCCGGTCGGTGTTGTAGAAGCGCTCGCCCGCCGCGTCATACAACTGCAGGATCCGGGTGCCCTTTTTGAGGATCAGCCGGATCACGTGCGCCCGGGGCAACTCGACGGAGGTGCCGATCGTAGAGCTGCCAGACCGCAGCAGCCGGTCGGCGACGGTCAGCTGCTGGGCGGTGAAGGAGTCCCCGAATTCGGCGGTGAGCTGTCCCTGGCCCGCCCACAGCTGCAACTGGGTGACCATGCTGAACAGCAGCCGGGTCTTGCCCGCTCCGGTCGCGCCGAAGAACGGCAGGACAATCTCCCGTGCCTCGCCCGGCCGGTGTTCCAGGGAGCGCTCACACCCTGGATGCGGGCAGAACGCCGCCATCTGCGACGAGCCGAACAACAGCAGCGTGTTCATCCGCGTGTCGCAAAGGCAGCGCCGCTGCAAGATGCCGAATCTTCCGGGCCGCACGTCCCGGTGCCGACGGGCACAGCCCGGACCAGCACACGCGTAAGCAGGATAGGGCACGAGCTGATAGCAGGACGGGCATACCACTCGGATGTTTTTGATCCGGAGGAAGGCCGAGTCGGCGCCGCGCAGCGCCGTCCCCGTCGCTCGTACCAGTGCGACGGAGACGCCGACGACCAGCAGGTGGATGAGGGCGAAGACGGCCGTGACGAGCGCCCCCGCAGCGGTCCCCACGGCCATCCCGACCGCCCCGCCGACACCGAGCGGCGCGGTGAACCAGGTCGCGTCGTCCTGGGAGAAGGACTCTCCTACCAGGTCGGCGCCGAAATCCCACAGGCTCCGGCAGGTGCCCTGGGCGATCCGGACCGCGTGATCGGCGTCGGCCACAGCGGGGCCGTAGAAGTACTGCAGCACCGCGGGATCGCCGCCCTTGGGCGGTTGCGGCCAGCGCCGCGGCGCAGGCAGCCCAGACGGCTGAGTGACCAGCACCTTTGCCAGACCTGCCAGGTAGGCAGTGGGTATCCCGACGGTGTACAGGACGCAGGCGATCGCTGCGGTGACGGGGACGACGACTGCCAGGTAGGCCAGGTAGAGGGGGACGGCAACGCAGACCGCCACAAGGTAGATCGGGTAGAGGAGAGCGCGTTTGAGATTCCACCGTCCTTGTGCGGACTGCGGGCTGCCGTATCTCCCTGCAGTGGAAAGATGCTCCCGCCCACGCTGAGCAGGAGCCTCTCCTCGCGCAGGGCTGGCGATTGAATCTTGGGCCAGAGACAGTTCACGCCGGGCTGCAGCCAGTATTTCCGCCAATGCCAGGGTTTCTGGGTGGGTATCCCCGAGAACCGAACCAATACGCTGGCTTACTAGTGCCAATGCTGCGATTGCCTGCTCCATTTTCTGTGTGGAGCCGTCGGCACGTGCGAGGTCAAGCTCTGCCAAGGCTAGGTTCTCTAGCGCCGTCAGAGACTGGCGATGGTCAGCGCCAAGCTCGGCCGCGAGCCGACAGGCGGCCACTTCCAGGACGGCGATAGCACCTTTAAAGCGATCCCGGGAACCCTCGGCACGTGCCAGCTTAATCTCAACAATCGCCATATTCGCAACTGTGACCAGTGCCTGCGGATGCTGGGTGCCCAGTTCGGCTACCCGTGACATTGATGCCTCACCCAGCGCTGATGCGGCAGTTCGGAGGCCGGGCCCATAGCCCCTGTTCGAGGCTATATCCGCCTGGACTGAAGCGATCAGCACATCCGCGGCGGGATCCCGGGCATCTCCGGCGGCGCCAGCTGCGATGGCCCACGCCTCGGCATCGCCCATTGACCCTGCCCGCAGGCTAACAGCCGCCAGGTTAGCAAGGATCTTGATACGGAGAGACGGTGAGTCGCCCGCGGCCGACAGCGCTTCTTTAAATATGTCTTGGGCTTGCCCGTACTGACCGTGAACAGCCGCGAGCATTCCCTCCACATTCCGCAATGTGGCATTGGCGCCCCCGGGCCCGAGGCCAGAGGCGTCCCGAAGGAGGCGGACCGCCTCCTCACGAAGGCCAATGAAGTCCAAGAGCACTGCGAGATACGCCCGTTCCTCATCCGCGCCGGACTGCAGCTGACCGGGCTGGCCGAGCTGGCCGAGCTGCTCAAAGTAACCCTGACCGGGGTTATCCTCACCAGCCACCACTCTTTCAGCAGCATTGATCGCCTCCCGGAACATCTCACTCATCCGTCATCATCTGCCCAGTTACTATCCACCAGGCGCTGCACCACTCGCAGCTGCAGCTCAGACACATGCATTGGATCCAGCACCCCGGTAGCCGCCCATTCATAGAGCGCATCGAGTATGGAGCGAGCGGCCGCGATACGAGATTCCAGGGACGAGCCAGATCCAGGACGAGGCGCTTCCTGCGCCCCTCCCAGCCCCGCCGGATCACCCTGGCGGGACGTACTGGTGAGAAAGCATTCCTCCGACGCTCCATTGGCTGCAGACAGCACCTTCAGTAGGTGAGCTACACCAAGACAATCGAAGCGCCGCAGGGCCTCCGCGATGGTGGCAGCGAACAGCACATTCGAAGCCCGCCCGGCGGCTTGGCGGTCCGGGTACTGCTCCAGCAGCACGCCAACCAGAGCGGGCGGTCGGTCTATCACATGGCGTTCGACGGGGCCACCGGAGTATCCAGAATAGTCCCCCAAGCCCTGAGAGCAGCCGAGCTGAAGCGCCTCGATCTCATGTCCAGCCTCGCACCGGTACCTCATCGCGCCGCTGAGAACATCACCGCTAAGGTAAGGGTCACCAGGACCCGGGCGGTAAGGTGCGGACCAGCTGTCTCCTCGGTCGGCCCGATCTGCGTTCGGCAAGATTAATATGCTCTCGCTGGGTTGGAGGATATCGAGGAGCGCCAAGTCTGCCCCCGATGAACGCTCGCAGACCCGTCCCGGGGACACCTCGCCGCACGCGAACGAAAGCTCCAGGTGTTCATCGCCGGAGTAGGGGCCGCGAACGCAATGGAACGCCGTCAGGACATGATGCCGGTTCAGGAGGAAGCCAGCGCCGAGCCGCGTACCTCGCCGGGAGATCTCGACCCAGTAATCCGTGTTCCCCACCGTGCCCTCGCTCTCAGGCACGCTCTATCGTGACCGTAACTTCGAAGGAAGCTTCCGCAGACGCCCTAGATACGAGGACACCCGCCTCCGCAGCAAGAATCAGTCCGAACTTCGCCTCCAGGCTGCTGACACCCCATCCGTGCCTGGCATCGACCTTGGCGACAGAGTCCTGGACGATCTCACATGCCTCGCGAACTGCTGCCTCGATGTCGCTGCGTCTGTCCTGCAGCAGCGCTGACGTGCGATGCCGTGAACTGATCTGGCGCGTCCCGGCCGAATCAAGCTCGACCGTTTCGACCCGGACATTAACCGCTGCCACCACGTTTCCCTCCCCTGCGGCCACGGCCCCGATGCCGCACCTCCGATTGTGGCCAACCATCGAACAAAACGCCAACACCGCCCGAATGGGCACGCACGCTGCATGATCATCGTTGCCAGCTGGTCGCGGATCGTGCTGGCGCACCAGCCAGGTAGCGTGCTCTAACGGCATCCGCACGCAAGCGCAGCAACCGGGCGCCCAGGTTCGGGGGCACGCCCTCTGGGCATCCCCAAGACGACGCTGAGCGTTGATTTCGCTGATGACGGCTTTCTGCAAGATCACGAATGAACATGCTGGTCAGCGCATGATCATTTGCTCGCTCAACGCACTCAATTCGGCTACTTGCGGTACTGCCTGACCGCCCCGCGCAGGGTCTGGCGGTCTCCCGCATGTAACCGCGCTCCCTGGTTCCGCCTCAGCTCGCGGGCGCAGAATGCCCAGATCCGGGCGGCCAGCGTCTTGATCAAAATGCAGCGGACATCCGCACCGAAGGCGGATATAGCACCCGCCGCTGGGCCTGACACTAGCGAACCGCAGACTGAGCCGGCCGCCGAGCCGCTGCGCAGGCAGCCATACACTCCGCCCGGACGAGCGTAAGTGTAAGTGCGAAGAGTCGTGAACGGCGTCAGCCAACGGAGGTTCCCGAAACCTGGAGTATGGCACGATTAACTCGCACCGCCCGACGACCCTGGGCGGCCAGCCGACGCCGGTGATCAGTCACGCCGAACGCCAGGTCCTGGCCCTGCGGACGGTCTCGCTGGCCGGCTACGCCCGGAGCGACCCGAGACCACCGGCGCCCCGGCCATGTCCCCACCCTGCCCCAAGGCTAGTAGACCGTCGCTGCTTATTCTTGCCTTAGAGTTGGGTAGAGGTGGCGGAGCTTGATGCGTGCGTCGCCGGTGGTGAACTGCCAGTCGACTTGACGCTGGTCGGTGTTGACCTGGTTCTGCCAGGCAGCGAGCTCACTGTTCAAGAGTTCGATGTCGCCTAGCCTCCGGTCGAGGCACTGCCGGGTCAGGGCGGAGAGTTCGATCTCGGCGATGTTGAGCCAGGATCCGTGCCTGGGCGTGTGGTGGATCTCCAGGCGCTGGGCCAGGGCATGCGCCTGCTGGGGTTCAAACGCCTCGTACAGCGACCCGGGGCCGTGGGTGTTGAGGTTGTCCATCACCAGCACGACCTTCTCCGCGCCGGGGTAGTCCAGGCTCAGCAGGTGCTCGACCTGATGTGCCCAGTCGGCCTTGGTGCGCTGCGGCCGGGCCTGGACGCGGCGCCATCCCCTCAGGGGCTCGACCCAGCAGAAGATCGAGCAGGTGCCGTGGCGGACGTACTCGCTGTCCTCCCGGTGGTCCCGTCCGGGCCTGGCCGGGACCGGCTCCCGGACGTGGCCGAGCAGCTGGTACGGCTTCTCATCCATGCACACCACCGGGCGCGCCGGGTCATAGGGGCGGTGGTAGACCGTGAGCACATCCTCCATCCGCGCCGCGAACTCCGCGTTCGCTCTGGGCGGGATGGTCCAGCACTTCTTCAGGTGAGGGCGAAGTTCTGTTTTTTTAACACCCGTCCGATCGTGGAGTGATCCATGTCCGGGATGTCCTCAGTCAGCGCGACATGCTTCTCCAGCAGCCGCAGCGACCACCGTGCATGCCCGGCCGGCGGGGCCGAGCACGCCAGCGCGATCAGCCTGGCCTCGACCTCGCCGGTCACCTGCGAGGGCACCGGCGGGAACTCGCGCCTCTTCCGCTCGACCGTGGCCCGCACATCGCCACCGGTCTCGGCGAACCGTTTGGAGACCAGCCGCACCGTCTCACACGAGACCCCGGCCTGCTCAGCTATCACCACCCGGTCCTCGACCGCGCCCACCGCAGTGTCGAGCGCAAGCAGCAACCGTGCCCGGCGGATCACCGACGCGGGATGCACCCCGGTCCGGGTCACCCGCTCCAGCGCCTCTCGATCCTCCGCGGCCAACGTGACCGGATACTTCTTCTGCGACGGCATGACAACGTCCTGTCTGGCAGAGGGGGAAGGAAGATCTGCCAGATCCCAGACTGCACCACCAAAGCAAGAACTAGCTGCGACACACTACTAGGCATCGTGGCAGCCGTCGCCATCGCTTCCTAGGCTTCCGTCGTCCTCGATGTCCAAATCAGCTGAGGCCGCTACAGACGGTGAACACCTAGGTAACGCTCAAGCGCTCGCGCGGCAACAGATCCCTGCCGATTAGGCGCCGTCTGTCTCCAAGGGCCCCTTCTCATCTCCTGTCCGAATAGTCCGCGGATGGGGGTGCGGGCATCGGAGGATCATGGCGTCAGCCGCTGCTTCGCCCGGCGAGGGGCTTCCAATGTCGGTGGCCATCTGAAACTGTCCGCTGGCGGCCAGTGCCCAATGACGGCCACTACGGAATGTGGTCGGCCTGTAGGGAGGTCTTCGACGACCACCTTCCCGGACCCGGCGTTCTGCAGCACCCTCGGCGTCAGCTGGTGAATGGTATGGGACGCGGCCCTCGCCGGCCCTCATCGGCCCGGTGATGCCTCAACGCCCGCGGACCCTGTTGCCAAGAAGGGTGCTTTGCGAGTTCTAGTAGTGTGTCGCAGCTAGTTCTTGCTTTGGTGGTGCAGTCTGGGATCTGGCAGATCTTCCTTCCCCCTCTGCCAGACAGGACGTTGTCATGCCGTCGCAGAAGAAGTATCCGGTCACGTTGGCCGCGGAGGATCGAGAGGCGCTGGAGCGGGTGACCCGGACCGGGGTGCATCCCGCGTCGGTGATCCGCCGGGCACGGTTGCTGCTTGCGCTCGACACTGCGGTGGGCGCGGTCGAGGACCGGGTGGTGATAGCTGAGCAGGCCGGGGTCTCGTGTGAGACGGTGCGGCTGGTCTCCAAACGGTTCGCCGAGACCGGTGGCGATGTGCGGGCCACGGTCGAGCGGAAGAGGCGCGAGTTCCCGCCGGTGCCCTCGCAGGTGACCGGCGAGGTCGAGGCCAGGCTGATCGCGCTGGCGTGCTCGGCCCCGCCGGCCGGGCATGCACGGTGGTCGCTGCGGCTGCTGGAGAAGCATGTCGCGCTGACTGAGGACATCCCGGACATGGATCACTCCACGATCGGACGGGTGTTAAAAAAACAGAACTTCGCCCTCACCTGAAGAAGTGCTGGACCATCCCGCCCAGAGCGAACGCGGAGTTCGCGGCGCGGATGGAGGATGTGCTCACGGTCTACCACCGCCCCTATGACCCGGCGCGCCCGGTGGTGTGCATGGATGAGAAGCCGTACCAGCTGCTCGGCCACGTCCGGGAGCCGGTCCCGGCCAGGCCCGGACGGGACCACCGGGAGGACAGCGAGTACGTCCGCCACGGCACCTGCTCGATCTTCTGCTGGGTCGAGCCCCTGAGGGGATGGCGCCGCGTCCAGGCCCGGCCGCAGCGCACCAAGGCCGACTGGGCACATCAGGTCGAGCACCTGCTGAGCCTGGACTACCCCGGCGCGGAGAAGGTCGTGCTGGTGATGGACAACCTCAACACCCACGGCCCCGGGTCGCTGTACGAGGCGTTTGAACCCCAGCAGGCGCATGCCCTGGCCCAGCGCCTGGAGATCCACCACACGCCCAGGCACGGATCCTGGCTCAACATCGCCGAGATCGAACTCTCCGCCCTGACCCGGCAGTGCCTCGACCGGAGGCTAGGCGACATCGAACTCTTGAACAGTGAGCTCGCTGCCTGGCAGAACCAGGTCAACACCGACCAGCGTCAAGTCGACTGGCAGTTCACCACCGGCGACGCACGCATCAAGCTCCGCCACCTCTACCCAACTCTAAGGCAAGAATAAGCAGCGACGGTCTACTAGTAGTGTGTCGCAGCTAGTTCTTGCTTTGGTGGTGCAGTCTGGGATCTGGCAGATCTTCCTTCCCCCTCTGCCAGACAGGACGTTGTCATGCCGTCGCAGAAGAAGTATCCGGTCACGTTGGCCGCGGAGGATCGAGAGGCGCTGGAGCGGGTGACCCGGACCGGGGTGCATCCCGCGTCGGTGATCCGCCGGGCACGGTTGCTGCTTGCGCTCGACACTGCGGTGGGCGCGGTCGAGGACCGGGTGGTGATAGCTGAGCAGGCCGGGGTCTCGTGTGAGACGGTGCGGCTGGTCTCCAAACGGTTCGCCGAGACCGGTGGCGATGTGCGGGCCACGGTCGAGCGGAAGAGGCGCGAGTTCCCGCCGGTGCCCTCGCAGGTGACCGGCGAGGTCGAGGCCAGGCTGATCGCGCTGGCGTGCTCGGCCCCGCCGGCCGGGCATGCACGGTGGTCGCTGCGGCTGCTGGAGAAGCATGTCGCGCTGACTGAGGACATCCCGGACATGGATCACTCCACGATCGGACGGGTGTTAAAAAAACAGAACTTCGCCCTCACCTGAAGAAGTGCTGGACCATCCCGCCCAGAGCGAACGCGGAGTTCGCGGCGCGGATGGAGGATGTGCTCACGGTCTACCACCGCCCCTATGACCCGGCGCGCCCGGTGGTGTGCATGGATGAGAAGCCGTACCAGCTGCTCGGCCACGTCCGGGAGCCGGTCCCGGCCAGGCCCGGACGGGACCACCGGGAGGACAGCGAGTACGTCCGCCACGGCACCTGCTCGATCTTCTGCTGGGTCGAGCCCCTGAGGGGATGGCGCCGCGTCCAGGCCCGGCCGCAGCGCACCAAGGCCGACTGGGCACATCAGGTCGAGCACCTGCTGAGCCTGGACTACCCCGGCGCGGAGAAGGTCGTGCTGGTGATGGACAACCTCAACACCCACGGCCCCGGGTCGCTGTACGAGGCGTTTGAACCCCAGCAGGCGCATGCCCTGGCCCAGCGCCTGGAGATCCACCACACGCCCAGGCACGGATCCTGGCTCAACATCGCCGAGATCGAACTCTCCGCCCTGACCCGGCAGTGCCTCGACCGGAGGCTAGGCGACATCGAACTCTTGAACAGTGAGCTCGCTGCCTGGCAGAACCAGGTCAACACCGACCAGCGTCAAGTCGACTGGCAGTTCACCACCGGCGACGCACGCATCAAGCTCCGCCACCTCTACCCAACTCTAAGGCAAGAATAAGCAGCGACGGTCTACTAGTAGTGTGTCGCAGCTAGTTCTTGCTTTGGTGGTGCAGTCTGGGATCTGGCAGATCTTCCTTCCCCCTCTGCCAGACAGGACGTTGTCATGCCGTCGCAGAAGAAGTATCCGGTCACGTTGGCCGCGGAGGATCGAGAGGCGCTGGAGCGGGTGACCCGGACCGGGGTGCATCCCGCGTCGGTGATCCGCCGGGCACGGTTGCTGCTTGCGCTCGACACTGCGGTGGGCGCGGTCGAGGACCGGGTGGTGATAGCTGAGCAGGCCGGGGTCTCGTGTGAGACGGTGCGGCTGGTCTCCAAACGGTTCGCCGAGACCGGTGGCGATGTGCGGGCCACGGTCGAGCGGAAGAGGCGCGAGTTCCCGCCGGTGCCCTCGCAGGTGACCGGCGAGGTCGAGGCCAGGCTGATCGCGCTGGCGTGCTCGGCCCCGCCGGCCGGGCATGCACGGTGGTCGCTGCGGCTGCTGGAGAAGCATGTCGCGCTGACTGAGGACATCCCGGACATGGATCACTCCACGATCGGACGGGTGTTAAAAAAACAGAACTTCGCCCTCACCTGAAGAAGTGCTGGACCATCCCGCCCAGAGCGAACGCGGAGTTCGCGGCGCGGATGGAGGATGTGCTCACGGTCTACCACCGCCCCTATGACCCGGCGCGCCCGGTGGTGTGCATGGATGAGAAGCCGTACCAGCTGCTCGGCCACGTCCGGGAGCCGGTCCCGGCCAGGCCCGGACGGGACCACCGGGAGGACAGCGAGTACGTCCGCCACGGCACCTGCTCGATCTTCTGCTGGGTCGAGCCCCTGAGGGGATGGCGCCGCGTCCAGGCCCGGCCGCAGCGCACCAAGGCCGACTGGGCACATCAGGTCGAGCACCTGCTGAGCCTGGACTACCCCGGCGCGGAGAAGGTCGTGCTGGTGATGGACAACCTCAACACCCACGGCCCCGGGTCGCTGTACGAGGCGTTTGAACCCCAGCAGGCGCATGCCCTGGCCCAGCGCCTGGAGATCCACCACACGCCCAGGCACGGATCCTGGCTCAACATCGCCGAGATCGAACTCTCCGCCCTGACCCGGCAGTGCCTCGACCGGAGGCTAGGCGACATCGAACTCTTGAACAGTGAGCTCGCTGCCTGGCAGAACCAGGTCAACACCGACCAGCGTCAAGTCGACTGGCAGTTCACCACCGGCGACGCACGCATCAAGCTCCGCCACCTCTACCCAACTCTAAGGCAAGAATAAGCAGCGACGGTCTACTAGTGCCGCATCAGGCAACGTTCGCCATGTCCTACAACGCGGCATGCTCTGGTGTAGTCGCCTCGGTGTGCCAGAGCGCTCTGTCAGACCTGACTCGTGCCACTTCCTGGGCTGGCAGTGATTGCGGGTCGTTGACCTGCTGACTCGCTTCGCGATTGCGCGTGATGTGGTCACTAAGAACCTCGTCGTGGAAGCCTTCGGGGGTGGTCTCGCGGTTCGTGCGCAAGGTCCGCACTGCCTCAGGGGCGGTCGCGGTTCAGGTCGTCACGCGCCGGGGCCGGCAGGTCGAGCGGATCGAGCACGTGGGGTCCGCGCATACCGATGCCGAGCTCGCGTTGCTGCTGGCAGCCGCGCGTGAGCGGCTGTCCCCAGGTCAGGACGTCCTGGACCTGGGGGACCTGCCGGTGGTCCCGGCGCGGATGGACGAGGTCGCGGACTGGACCGGCGAACCGGAGTTGCCTCTGCAGCCGGCGAAGCCGGCGGCCGGTGGGCGTCCCGCCTCCGTCGCTGCGGGCGGGCGGGTCGTGGGGACGTCCGCTGATCTGCTCTGGGCGGTCTTGACCAGCGCTTATGCGCAGTTGGGGTTCGACGTCCTGGGCGATGACGGGTTCCGCGCGATGGTCCTGGCACGCATCGTGGAGCCGACATCCAAGGCCGAGGTCGTGCGGGTTCTGGACGAGATCGGCGCACCGGCCGTGAGCCTGCGCACGTTGTTCCGGTCCCTGGCCCGCTCGCAGGCCCGCGACTACCGCGGGCAACTGGCCACGGCCGCCTGGGCGCACTCGGTCCGCACGAGCGGCACCGCCGCCTTGGTGCTCTACGACGTGACGACGCTGCACTTCGAGCGCGACGACGAGGACGAACTGCGCAAGGTCGGGATGAGCAAGGAGCGCCGGGTCGACCCGCAGGTCCAGGTCGGGCTCTTGGCGGACCCTGGCGGGTTCCCTCTCGAGGTGCACCTGTTCGAGGGCAACAAGGCCGAGACCACCACCCTGATCCCGGTGCTGAGCGCGTTCGCGCAGCGCCATGGCGTGCGAGACATGGTCGTGGTCGCTGACGCCGGGATGCTCTCGGCGGCGAACCTGAACGCGCTGGAGGACGCCGGGTTCGGGTTCATCGTCGGCTCGCGGATCACCAAGGCCCCCTACGACCTGGCCGAGCACTTCGAACGGCACGGCAACTACTTCACCGACGGGCAGGTCCTGGAGTCGGCCCGGCGGATGGGCACGGGCAAGGCTGCCCGGGTCCGGCGGGTGGCCTGCCAGTGGAAGTTCAAGCGCGAGCAGCACGACAACAAGGCCATCAACGCCATGATCGAGCGTGCGGAGAAGATCGCCGACGGCCGCGCGCCGTTGAAGAAGGCGCGGTTCCTGAAGGTCACAGATATCACCACCGAGCTCGACCAGGTCACGATCGACCGGGCCCGCCAGCTCGCCGGCCTGAAGGGCTACGTCACGAACCTGCCCACCTCGAGGATGGACGGCGCCGCGGTTATCGCGGCCTACCACGACCTTTGGAAGGTGGAGCAGTTGTTCCGCATGACCAAGGGCGACCTACGGGCCCGGCCCGTGTTCCACCATCAGCGCGAGGCCATCGAGGCCCACCTGACCGTCGTGTTCGCCGCCCTGGCCGTGGCCCGTCACTTGCAGGACGCCGCCGGCACCAGCATCAAGAAGATCGTCCAGACCCTGCGCACGGCACGCTCAGCGACCATCGAGATCAACGGCCAGCGCCTCACCCTCGACCCCGACCTCACCGACGCCGCCCGCGACATCCTCAAGCGGCTCGAATCAGGTCACTAAGCGATTGGCACGAGTCAGGTCAGAGTATTCGCGTACTCGACAAATCGGTTCCGGCGCCATCCGCCTCATGATCCGGGTGGTGTAGAGCGCCTCGTAGAACGTCCATCGGTCGACTCGACTCCTCACGCGCTCGCGATCGCCGGCCACAGCACGGCGACGACCGCTTCGGGGATCTCGTTCTTGCGCTCACCGCGGTAGAAGGCTGCGAAGTAGCAACCGAAGCACATCGTGGCGATGGTGTGCTTGTCGAGGTCGTCGCGGACGGCGCCGCGGTCCTGGAGTTCGGTGAGTACGTTCTCGACCAGGGTTACGCGTGGTTCGACTGCGTGTTCGCGCAGGATCTCCAGCAGTTGCGGGGTGCGGTCCGCCTCGCCCGCGAAATTCCCCATCAGCACCATGGCGTCCGGATTGAAGTACGCGGGATCGAGCCGGCGGACGGCCTCGACGAACGCTTCGCGCGGTTCCATCCGGCTCAGGTCGAGGGTGTACATCTCGCGCTGCTTGCGGAAGCCGTAGTCGAGCGCGTCGACGACCAGGTCGAACTTGGTTTCCCAGCGGCGGTAGAGCGTGGGTCGGCTGACGTTCGCGTCGGCCGCGATGTCGCCGATGGTCATGCGTGAATATCCGTCGCGGACCAGACGCTCACGCGTGGCCAGGATGATCGCCTCGTCCAGGGCCGCGTCGCGGGGACGCCCGCCCGGATGCAGGCCGGCGTCCTGCGCGGGCTCGTTCTTCGCTGCGCGTGCTCGCGGCATCCAACACCTCAATCCCTGTGATCGCGGCCATCATAGCCAGATTGCCGTAGTTAAGATACAGTGCATAGTTGTAACGTAGCTAGAACGCGAGGAGTCGGCGATGACCGGCGTCCAGGAGTTGATCGACCGGAGCATCCCCTTCCTCGAGGTGGTGAAGAACCGCACCGCGGGCGCGGAGCTGGAACTACGGCTCAACGGGACGTACGGACCCGGCAGCGCGCTGTACGACGACCTGGCCCGCATGATCAGGGACGGAGTGCGGGACGGGTGGGCGGCGAACATACGCCTGTGCCGCGCGCGGAAGTCGATCGGCTTCTGGAGCTCGCGGCCCGCTCGGCCAGCAACTCCAACTGCCAGCCGTGGCAAGTGCACGTGCTGACCGGCGCCGCAAAACAGGCTCTGACCGTGGACCTGCTGGAGGCGTTCGACGCTGAGGGCAGGGCCGAGGTCGGCGAGTTCGCCTACCAGCCCCAAGCGGATCAGTGGCCTGAGCCGTTTCGCTCGCGGCAGCAGGCCTTCGGCGAGAGCCTCTACCGGGACGTGCTCGGGATCGCGGCCGACGACGCGACCGGGCGTCGCGGCCATCATCGGCGCAATTACGAGTTCTTCGGCGCGCCTGTGGCCCTGATCGTCACCGTCAGCCGGGGTCCGCTGCTGAGCGCGCTGGTCGACGCCGGACTTTTTGTACAAGCACTGATGCTTGCCGCTCGCGGGACCGGATTGCACACCTGCCCTCAGGCGTCGCTGATCGACTTCCACCCGGTGCTGCGCCGGCACGCCGCGGTTCCCGCCGACTAGGTGATCGTGTGCGGGATCGCGCTGGGATACGCGGATGACAGTCACCATGTCAGCAGCCAGCGTAGCTCCCGTGAGCCGATCACGTCGTTCGCGAGGTTCTACGACTCATGACCGGCCGACGCTCACACGTATTGCACATAAAAGCTGTACCTGTCACATGAAGGGAAGGAGTACTGGTGAAAGGCGATGCGCTAGGCAGCAGCGGAAACGAAGACGTGGTCCGCCTGGCCGGGGTGACCAAGCGGTACGGCGGCAGGAGTGCCGCCACCACCGCGCTCAACGACATCACGCTGAGCTTCGAGCGAGGCAGCTTCACCGCCGTGATGGGGCCCTCGGGCTCGGGCAAGTCCACGCTGCTGCACTGCGCGGCGGGCCTGGCCCGGCCGACGGCGGGCACGGTCACATTGGACGGGACGGACCTGACGAGCCTGCCGGAGCGGGCCCTGGCCCGGATACGGCGCGAGCGGATCGGATTCGTCTTCCAGTCGTTCAACCTTTTGCCCGAGCTCAGCGCCGCCGACAACGTGGCGCTGCCGCTGCGACTGTCCGGCAAGCACCCGCGGCGGGCGGCCGTAACGGCAGCGCTCGACCGGGTGGGGCTGGCCGGCAAGCGCGGGGCGAGGCCCGGGCAGCTCTCCGGCGGGCAGCAGCAGCGCGTCGCGATAGCCCGCGCGCTGATCGGCTCCCCGAGTGTCGTCTTCGCCGATGAGCCCACCGGCGCGCTGGACTTGGTGACTGGCGCCGAGGTGCTCGGCCTGCTCGGCTCGCTGGTGCGGGCGGCCGGCGCGACGGTCGTGATGGTGACGCACGATCCTGTCGCCGCCTCGCGCGCGGACCGGGTTGTGTTCCTTGCTGACGGCCGGATCGCCGGCGAGATGCCCCGGCCGGAGGTGGACGCGGTCGCCGCACGGATGGCCCACCTTGCCGACCGCGGCCAGGCCGCGGCCGCCGCGACTGCCCGGACGGAGCCATCATGGTAATTCTCGGCCTGGCCGTCCGGTCGGTGCGCCACCAGCCCGCCGCCTTCGCCGCTTCGTTCCTCACGCTGGCCCTGTCGGCGTTCCTTGTCGCGGTGTGCGGCGGCGTGTTCGAGACCGGCCTGACTTCCGACGTCCCACCGCAGCGGCTGCTGACCGCGCCGGTCGTCGTGACGGGCGTGCAGGACTACCTGGGCACGCCGCTGCCCGAACGCGACCGCCTCGCTCCCGGTCTTGCGAGCGAGATCGCCGCCGTCCCCGGCGTTGCGCGCACCGTACCCGACGTGTCATTCCCCGTCACGGTCCTGAGCGGCGGGCAGCCGGACGGCCCGCCCGTCGATGGGCACGACTGGTCCGCTGCCCAGCTCACGCCCTACCGGCTGATCAGCGGCCGGGCGCCCACGGGCCCCGGTGACGTGGTGCTAGACGCGCACCTCGCTGACAGCCTGCACCTAACGATCAATAGCCGGCTGCAGGCGCAAGCGCACGGCACCGTTATCACCCTGCGCGTGACGGGGATCGCTGATTCCGCCACGAGCCTGGCCCCGGCGCTCTTCGTGACAGACGCACGCGCCAGCGCGCTGACCGGACAACCCGGCCTGGTGGACTCGGTCGCGGTATATCCCAGCCCCGGCGTAACGGCTGGTTCGCTGGCCAGCCGGATCACGGCCGCCCTTCCGCATGGCAGCGCACTCGTGCTGACCGGAGACGCCCGTGGCCGGGCCGAGTTCCCCGAAGCGGCCGGCGACAGCTTCAACCTCATCCCGCTCGCCGCCGTCTCAGGCCCGCTCATGACGGTAGTCGCGATGTTTATCGTGGCCAGCACGCTGGGGCTGGCTGTCCAGTTGCGCCGCCGCCAGATCGCGCTGCTGCGCGCCGTCGGCGCGACGCCCCGTCAGCTACGGCGCCTGGTGCTCCGCCAGACCCTCCTGGTCGCGATCCCTGCCGCATGTCTTGGCCTGCTCCCGACCGAGGCGGCCGGACGGCAACTAGTCTCCGCGATGGCCGACCACGGCCTCGTCACCGGGGACCTGATTTACCACCAGAACTTTATTCCCACCCTAACCGGCGCCGCCATTGCCGTGTTCACGGGCGTGATAGCCGCGCTCGTTGCTTCGCGCGGCGCTATCCGCGTGCCGCCCGTCGAAGCGCTGGGCTCCGACAACACGCCACAGCGCTGGATGAGCTGGCCGCGGCTCGTGTTCGGGCTGCTGACCCTGGCGGGCGCGATAGCGCTCTCGGTCGTCACCGCGCTCGTCTTCAACGGGCAAATCGCCGCGAGCACCGCGGGGCCGTCGGCCATGGCGTGGGTCCTCACAGTGGCGCTGCTCGGCCCGGCCTTGACCCGACCGGTGCTGTCGGTACTCGGCAGGGTCGCCGCCGCCCTCGCCCCGCGTACCGGCCATCTCGCGATGCTGACTATCCAAGGCCGGGGCGCCCGTACTGCCGCCTTGGTCACCCCGGTCATGCTTGCGACGGGGCTGGCGACCGCCCTGCTGTACATGCAGACATCGCAGCAGGCGGCGACCGAGCAGGTCTACGCCCAGCATCTACAGGCCAACCTCGTGATCTCCTCGCCCGCCGGCGGCCTGCCGCTGGGCCTTGCCGCCCAGGTGAGCCGCCTACCGGGTGTCGTCGCATCGCCGCTGGTCACCAGCAACGGCTTCCTCAACCTGCCACCGGGCGCTCAAGACGACGGCGATCCCAACTCGACACCGCTGCTCGGCCTGGACGGAGCAACCGCCAGCCGGGTCGCCAACTATCAGGTGACCAGCGGCAGCCTTGCCCGCCTGTCCGGCGACACCATCGCCATCCCTGCCAGCTGGGCCAAGAGCGGCCAGGAGGTGGGCGACATCCTGATGCTGCGGTTCGGCGACAACACCGTCATGCAGCTGCGGATCGTGGCCCTCTTCACCGCCCAGCGCGGCTACCCCGTGCTGCTCCTGCCCGCCGCACTGCTCGCACCGCACACGACCAGCGGGCTGGCCGAACAGGTTCTCGTAAGCACCGCGCCGAATACCGACCTGAACTCGCTCGAGCACAACCTTAGCCGCATGGCAGCTGATATTCAGGTAAGCAGCCGGTCCGAGACGCTCGCGGCCTTCTCGGCGCAGGATCAGACATCGGCGTGGATATATTACATGTTCCTCGTGGCGGTGGTCGCGTATGTGACCGTGTACCTGATCTCCTCGACCGTGGCGGCCACGACACGGCGCCGCCCCCAGCTGCACATGCTGCGGCAAATCGGCGCCAGCGGCAGCCAGGTCGGTCTGGCGATGACCATCGAGGGCGCGCTTGTCGCCGCCACCGGGATCGTGCTCGGCACCCTGGTCGCGCTGGCGACACTGCTGCCGTTCGACAACGCGATCGGAGCGCCGGGCCTGCCCGCCGGGTCACCGTTGATCTACCTCACGGTCATCGCCTTGGCAGCCGCACTGACCATTGCGGTCACCAGCCTGTCTGCACGGGTGCTGCGCACCGCCCCCAGCCAGGTGTAACCGCTCCGGCTCATCGAAATACCTCGGTCCCAGTATCCACCGCATGAACCTACGGGTCTCGGGCGAGCTGACCAGGCTACTCGCCCTCTGCTCGCCGCATCCAGCGCGCAGATCCGCGGCCTGACCGCCAGCCGCGTCGATGGTCGGCACCGCATGCTCGCCCTGCCCGGACGGACCTTGGCCGCAGATGAACTCAGCGGTCGCCGTCACCGTGTGCAGGGCATCGGCGGTGACGATCTTGCCGTTCAGGTTGACCTGGCTGAGCACCCCGGCGGCCATCGGCACGGGCTGCTTTTGATCGCGTCGATGGCGTCGCGGAGCTCATCGGGTAGCGGGTCTGCGGCGGTGATGACGTGGTCGCCGGCCTGGATCTGGATCGTACGGTAGCGGCGGGCGGTTCTGACGAACCGGCGGATTGACCAGCCGGTAGCCGCCTCGATCCACCGGCCGACGGCCAGCGCAGCGAGCACGATGGTCAGGTGCGCCTCGGTCGAGTCGCGGGTCCGGTGGTAGATGGGCCGGGCCTGCAGGTCACTTTTGGCCATCCGGAACGAGCGCTCAAGGAGCGAGCCAGACTGCATACGTAGGCGAATCGGGGCATGCTCCCCTCATCGGTATTGACGGCCTGCTGGCCGCGGTCGCGTATGTGCGGCGGTTGCGGGAGGCGCGGGCCGGTGGCGGTGAGGGAGGTGGGCCGCAGTGTCTGCAGACGCAGCGGTGCCCCCCAGTTAGCGACCCCGCTGGGCGGGGTTCCGGGCTGGGAGGCGTTTCCGGAGGTGAACCGGATGCTGGTGACGTGCCTGCTGGGGGTGCTGGCCGGGCGGATGATGACGCCGCCGGTGGACCCGGCGTGTGGCCGGGGCGGGGGTGAGCGGGATGAGCGCTCCGGCCAGGCCGTCTGAGCGGCTGGAGGGGAAGGTCGGGCCGCGGCATCGTGATCGCCTCGCGGCTGTTTATGTGCGCCAGTCCACCGCGCAGCAGGTTCAGGACCATCAGGAATCCACGCGGTTGCAGTATGGGCTGGCGGAGCGGGCGGCTGGGCTGGGGTGGGCACCGTCGAGGGTGCTGGTGATCGATGAGGACCTGGGTCATTCGGCGTCGGGGGCCGATGCCCGCCCAGGTTTCCAGCGGCTGGTGTCGGAGGTCGGGCTGGATCATGTGGGCATCGTGCTGGGCATCGAGATGTCGCGGCTGGCGCGCAGCGGCCGGGAATGGCATCAGCTGCTGGAGTTGTGTGCCCTGTCGGGGACCTTGCTGGGGGATCCGGACGGGATCTATGACCCGGCCGATCACAATGACCGCCTCCTGCTGGGGCTGAAGGGCACGATCAGCGAGGCTGAGCTGCACCTGATCAAGCAGCGGATGTGGACCGGGCGGCTGGCCAAGGCCCGGCGCGGGGAGCTGGCCGTGCCGATGCCGGCCGGGTTCGTGCGGCGCCCCTCAGGTGAGGTGGCCCTGGATCCCGATGAGCAGGTCCAGGCTGTGATCCGCCTGATCTTCGAGTTGTTTGACCGGCTGGGCACGGTGAATGCGGTGCTGTGCTTCCTGGCTGACAACCACATCCAGCTCGGGATCCGGCTGCGGGAAGGACCTGAGCGTGGGGAGCTGGCGTGGCGCCGGCCTAGCCGGGTTGGGGTGCAGAACATTCTCCGCAACCCGGCTTACGCTGGGATCTACGCCTATGGCCGCAGCCGGGTTGATCCCCGGCGGCGGCAAGCCGGGCGGCCGTTCACCGGGCGGGTGCGGACCGCACGCGGGGACTGGATCGTCTTCCTGCCCGGGCTGCTGCCCGCCTATATCAGCATCGAGCAGTACGAGAAGAACATGCAGCGGATGGACGCCAACCGGTCCCGGTCCCAGAGCCTGGGCGCGGTGCGCGACGGCCCGGCCCTGCTGGCCGGGCTGGTGGCCTGCGGCCGCTGCGGCAAGAAGATGACGGTGCACTACCAGCGCGGCCCAGGCGGGAGGCAGCAGCCGGTCTATGTGTGCGCCCGGGAGAAGAGCGATTACGGGGCCGGGCAGTGCCAGCAGATCACCGGCTCGTGCGTGGACGCGCACGTCACCGGCCTGCTGCTGGCCGCGATGGCACCCGCCGCCCTCGAAGTCTCCCTGGCTGCGGCTGAGCAGGCCGAAGGCCAGCGCGCGCAGGTCGACCGGATCTGGCGGCAGCGGCTGGAACGCGCCGATTTCGCCGCCAGCCGGGCCCGCCGCCAGTACCAGCTCGCCGAGCCGGAGAACCGCCTGGTCGTCCGGCAGCTGGAAAAGGACTGGGAGACCACGCTGGCCGAGCGGCAGCGGCTGGGCGAGGAGTACAACCGCTTCACCGCCGCCCGCCCCCGGAAGCTGACAGCTGCCGAGCGCGAGCAGATCCGGGCCCTGGCCACTGACCTGCCCGCGGTCTGGAACGCACCCACCACCACCGACGCCGACCGCAAGCAGCTGATCCGCCACCTGATCGAGCAGGTCCGCGTCACGGTGCTCGGTGCCAGCGAGAAGGTGGACGTGGAGGTCACCTGGGCCGGCGGCCACCGCACTGCCGGGCAGATCACCCGCCCGGTGGCCTGCCTGACCCAGCTCAGCTACTACCCTCAGCTCGCCGCCCGCGCCCGCGAGCTCGCGGACAGCGGGTGCACCACCGCGCAGATCGCCGTGCGCCTCAACGCCGAGGGCTTCCGCCCGCCCAAGCGCATCCCCGCCTTCACACCCAACGCGGTCACCGACTTGCTGCGGGCCCTGGGCATCCACCGCTCCCATGTCCCGGCCCGCCGCAACCGCCCGGCCCTGGCCCAGCACGAGTGGTGGCTGCGTGACCTGGCCGAGCACCTGGCCATGTCCGAGGTCACCCTCGACTCCTGGGTCCGGCGTGGCTGGGCCACCGGCTACCTGCACCCCCAGGCCAGGCTACGCATAGTCCGCGCCGACCCCGCCGAGGTCGAACGCCTGCGCGCCTTGCACCACGTGCCCCGGGGCCAGCACAACCGCCGCCCCTGGCTGAAAAACCAAGCTGCCTTAATGAACACCGAACAGGAAGGATCCCGCAGCGATGCCGAACAGCCGCGGCTATAACAGCATTGCGGCTTGCTCGTCTCGATCTGGAATAGCTGGTGGTAGGACCCGATGACGAACTCCGGGATAACCGGGGTGCCGTCCGGACAGGCCCGCAGGTTCGTGACGTAGCCCTTCAGCCCGGCCAGAGCCCTGGCCTTGGTCTCGAGTTCCCGGTTGACGCTCCGGGTCCCGCCCGACAGGGCGATGAACCGGTTGCGCTTCACCGGCGCCTGGCCCGCGACGGCTTGCTCGGCCTTGCGCACCTGCTCGTCGATGCCGCGCAGCGTCCGCCGGGCCCGGTCAGCCTTGTACTGGTAGTAAATGACCTGGTCACGGCGGCCGCCATTCGGCCCAGCGGGCCAGGGCTGGGTGAAGATCTCCCCATCAGCAATGTCCTGGCCGGGGTGCTCCCGCCGCCACTGGCCCACCACGTAGGGCTCGTAAGGGATCCGCATGCCAAGGATGAACGACAGCCCCGCGGCCTCGATCGCCTTCTGGTTCGCCTCCGACACCATCCCCGCATCCGCCACCACGGTCACGTCCGGCAGGTCGTGGGCTGCCATGAACGCCTCGATGACCGGCAGCATCGTCTTGGTTTCCGCACGGTTCCCCTCAAAGGCACTGACCATCAGCGGGAACCCGTCCGCTCCGGTGAGCAGGCCGATGGTGATCTGCGGCTCCAGCCTGCGCTCCTTGGAGAACCCGCTCTCGCGGAACCCGTCGCCGTGATCGGTCTCGAAATACAGCGTCGAGCAGTCATACAAGACAAGGCTGGCCGGGCCCAGCCGGGCGTGCGCGGCGCACGCGGCGGAGATCTGCTGCCGCCAGGACTCGCGGGCGAACACCCGCAGCCGCCGCGTCACCGTCCGGTACGGCGGCG
>CAWJGC010000005.1:0-105133 GCA_963842355.1 uncultured Actinomycetota bacterium
GAGTGCGGCGAGCTGACCAGCGCCGACCGCTACCTCGTGGTGAACCCGTTCTTCCACACGTTCGGCTTCAAGGCCGGCATCCTCGCCTGCCTGGTCAGCGGGGCGACGCTGGTGCCGCAGGCGGTGTTCGACGCCGAGCGGGCCATGGCGGTGATCGAGTCCGAGCGGATCACCGTGTTCCCCGGCGCGCCCACGATCTACCAGTCGATCCTGGACCACCCCGCGCGGGCCTCACGCGACCTGTCCAGCCTCCGGCTCGCGGTCACCGGAGCGGCGACGATCCCGGTCGCCCTGGTCGAGCGGATGCGGCGCGAACTCAGCTTCGACACGGTGCTCACCGCCTACGGGCTGACCGAGGCCGTCGTGGCGACGATGTGCCGCCCGGGCGACGACCCTGACACCGTGGCGCACACGTCGGGGCGCGCCACCGCTGGCTTCGAGGTGCGCGTGGCCGGCCGGGGCGGGCACGCGCTGGAGCCCGGCACGCCCGGCGAGATCCTGCTCCGCGGGCCGAACGTGATGCTGGGTTACCTCGACGACCCGGCCGCGACCCGCGCCGCCGTCGACGCCGACGCCTGGCTGCATACCGGCGACGTCGGCCTGCTGGACGCGCGCGGGTACCTGACCATCACCGACCGGCTCAAGGACATGTTCATCTGCGGCGGCTTCAACGTCTACCCGGCCGAGGTGGAACAGGTGCTGGCCCGCCTCGACGGCGTCGCCGAATCGGTCGTCATCGGGATCCCCGACGCCCGTCTCGGCGAGGTGGGCAAGGCCTATCTGGTCCCCCGGCCCGGCCAGACGCTGTCCGAGGCCGAGGTGCTGGCCTTCTGCCGCGCCCGGCTGGCCAACTTCAAGGTGCCCCGGGTCGTGGAGTTCCGTGCCGACCTGCCGCGCAACCCGGCCGGCAAGCCGCTCAAGCGCCTGCTCCGCCAGGAATCCGGCTAGGGAACCGCCGCGTCGTGATGCTCGGATGCGATCCGCTGGTCCTCGTCGGTCAACTCCGAGTCCCGGACCGGGGTGACGACCGTCCAGTGCCTGCCGACCGGGCAGTACTGAAGCCTCGCGAAGCCGAGCCGGACGGACTTCAGCGAAGCACCCGGAACCCAGAGGGTGGTGAAGAGGTGGCCCTTGCGGCATCGGACGACAGTGTTGCCGCCCAGTCCCGAGTAGCCCATGTGCCTCGCGCGTAGCGTGCCCGCCACGAGCACAGCCAGGATCGCTGCTCCGATGATGATCGGTGCTATCGCATTACTACTCATAACTGGACATGTACCGCCGGTGCCGCCAGCCGGCCAGGGGCCTTCGGCCCGTTCCCGGAGAGCACAAGGGCCCGACCCGGGGCCGCCCGGCCGGCCGGCAGGCACGGTGCCGATGGTCCCGGATACCGGGGATCTTCGGCCCTGCCCGGGCCGGCCCGCAGACGCGACGCTGATCATATGTCCGTGAACTCCATGCACCCCAGCGTCACCGGCCGGGTCCTCCCGCCGGAGGGGCCGGCGGCCAGGCCGGCCGGGCCGCAGTGGCCCGCGAGCGACTCCATCGACTGGCGCGCCGCGCAGAACGCGGGACACGCCTGCTGCTGCACCGCCCGCCCCGCGGTCATCGTGGTCATGCCCCCCCGCCCGGGACGGCCGCACCAGACCGACCTGCTGCTGTGCGGGCATCACTACCGGGCGTCCCGGGCACGCCTGGCGGCGGCGGGAGCCGTGGTCCTGGACATGAACGGCGCGCCGGTCACCGACAACGCCTGGTCACCGGCCAGCGAGAACGACCGAGCGGGAAGCACTGCCTGAGCGAGCCGAAACCCTCCAGGCGCCCGGGGGCGAGCGGGAAGCACGGCGATTACCCCGGTACGTCGGTCACGCTCTCCACCAGGGAGTTGTTGAGCCTGGTCAGGGCGTGTCCCAGGTCGGCCTGCTGAGCGTGGTCCCAGTCGCGGACCAGCGTTTCGATGTGCCTGCGCCGCTCCTGCTCCACAGCGCGCATCGAGCGCCGGCCTTCGGACGTCAACACGATGGTCGATGAGCGTCCGTCGGACGGGTGGGCGCGCCGTTCCACAAAACCCTGGCGCTCGAGGGCCGTGATCTGGCGGGTGACCGTCGAGGCATCGAGGTGCAGGGCCTGGGCCAGAGCGTTCGCGCTCACCGGCCCCAGGTCGTCGAGCATGCGCATGGCCAGGTAACCGGCCCGGTCGACGCGGACGTACAGCGAACTACGCCGGCCGAACGTCTCCAGGTGCCGGACGAGTTTCGCCAACTCGACCTCGATGATCGCAATGGCGTCGGCCCCGCGTGACTCACCATCCACCGCGCTGATCCCGGTTCCTCGTCTCCTGTTATCATGGCCTCAAGTATTTGTATGATACACGCGTCTTTGGCTAAGGCCGGGTAAGTCTCGGTAAGGCGGGGTTTGATGGTTTATGTGTTGGCCCTGGGCGCTTCGCTGGCCAACGCCCTGACGAGCGTATTCCAGCGCATGGGGGTCGAGCGAGCGCCCGCTAGCACCACGCTGAGGCTCAGCCTGCTGCTGTACGCGCTGCGCCGCCGGATCTGGCTGCTCGGGTTCGCCCTGATGATCGTCTCCTTCCTGCTCCAGGCCGTCGCCCTGCACTTCGGCCGCCTGTCCCAGGTCCAGCCGATCCTCACGACCGAACTGGTGTTCCTCGTGGTGATCCTGGCCCTCTGGTTCGGATTCGCGATCACGCGGCGCGAGTTTCTCGGCGCCCTGGCCGTCACCGGGGGCCTGGCCGGCTTCCTGTACTTCGCCAACCCCGGGTACGGCACGCTGTCGCCTCCGCTGTGGCAGTGGCTGATCACGATCGCGGCCTGCTGCGCGGCCATCGCCGTCGCCGTCGTCCTGGCCCGGCGCGGGCCGCGCTGGTGGCGGGCCGCCATGTTCGGGACCTCCGCCGCCATCAGCTTCGCCCTCACCGCCGCCTGCACCAAGGAAGTCTCCGGGTACGCCGCCACGGACTGGACCTCGCTCTACCGGCACTGGCAGACCTACGCCCTGGCCATCTTCGGGACGCTGGCCGTGTTCCTGGCCCAGAACGCCTTCCACGCCGGCCCGATCGTCGCCTCCCAGTCCACGATCGTGCTCATCGACCCGCTGGCCAGCATCCTGATCGGCATCGGGCTCTTCGGTGACAACCTGCGCACCACGGGCCCCTGGGGGCCCCTCGAGGCGCTGTCGCTGCTGGTCATGTTCGCCGGGGCGTTCTCACTCGCCCACTCCCCCCTGATCAGCGGGTTGAAGGGCGGCGGTGAGGAGTACCACGAACTGCTCTCGCAGCGCTCCCGATCCGGCCAGGTGAACGGCCCCGCCCCGTGCGAGCCCCCGCCCTCGCCGTCCTGACCCCCCAACGCCCGCCTTCGCCGCGGCCGGATCGCCGAGGGTGATCTAATGCCAGCAAGACGGAAAAAAGGGATGAGCGGGGTGAGCATGGGCCGCTCTCGGCCGGCCACGGCGCTGCTCGCCGCCGGGGTGCTGCTCGCCGCCGGGGTGCTGGCCCTTTCCGCCTGCGGGTCCGGCGGGCCCGGTCCCGCCCCTTCCACGGAATCGGTGCGGATCGGGCCGTTCACCCAGGTGTTCGCCACCGCGCTGCCGTCGAACGCGGCCCAGGCCCAGGTCGTGCGGGGATTCCGCGAGGCCCAGGTGCTCTGGGTCAGGTCCGACTCCGCGATGCGCCTGGTGGCGCCCGTGACCTCTTACGTCACGGGCCAGGCGCGCGCCGATCTCGTGGACGCCGTGACCGCCGACCAGACCCACGATCTCGTGCCCGCCGGGAGAGACCGCTTCTTCATGACCCGGGTCACGGCCATCGCGGGCCGCAGCGCCACGGTGACCACCTGCGACGACGGGAGCAAGTACCGGGAGAAGGACCCCCGCACCGGGAAGATCAACCCGGCCTACACCGCGCCAGCGGACCAGGCCTACCTGTTCGAGACCTGGCACATGGCCCGGCTCTCCGGGCACTGGGCGATCACATCCTTCTCGCTGGTCGCGCTGCCGGACCGCCGTGCGCAACCCTGCCAGCCGCCCAAACCGTAGCCAGGTCAGGCCGCGCCGAGCCTGCGCAGGACGTCCCGGGCCTCGTACACCACGCCCTCGATCACCTCCCGGGCGCTGGGCAGGTCCTCTATCCGCCCGACGACCTGGCCGGCCGACATGACCCCGAGGTCGGCCCGGCCGTCGACCATCGCGGCGCGCAGCAGCATCGGCGTGTTGGCGGCCATGAGGAGCTGACTCCAGGTCAGTTCGCCCCGCCCGCGCATCGCGAGGCCCTCGCTGATCATGGACCGCCAGGTCGCGTCGCTGAGCCTGCGGAAGGCGCTGGCGTTCCTGGCCGCCCGGGCCAGGCGCCGCCAGCCCGCCGCCGCCTCCAGGTGGTCTACGAAGGCGGTCCGCAGGACCCGGTGCGGTACCCCGTCGACCTGCGTGGTCACCACGGTGTCGGTCACGCCGCTGCTGAGATAGACCTGCTTGACGGCGTCCGGGACCGTGCTGTCGCTGGTGAGCAGGAACCGGGTGCCCATCGCGATCCCGGCCGCGCCGTAGGCGAGCGCGGCGACCAGGCCCCGGCCGTCGGCGAACCCCCCGGCCCCGATCACCGGGATGTCGACCGCGTCGACCACCTGGGGCAGCAGCACCGACGTGGGCACCGTGCCGGTGTGACCGCCGCCCTCGCCGCCCTGGACGACGACGGCGTCGGCGCCCCAGGCGGCGACCTTTTCCGCGTGCCGCCTGGCCCCCACCGAGGGGATCACGACCACGCCCGCGCCGGTCAGGCGCCGGACCAGCTTCTCGGTCGGCGCCAGAGCGAACGAGGCCACCTTGATCCGCTCGGAGATGATCAGATCGATCCGCTCGGCGGCGTCCGGGGCGTCGGCGCGGACGTTGACCCCGAACGGGTGGCCGGTCCGGTCCTTCACCTCCGCGATCGCACGCTTGAGCTCGGCCAGCGTCATCGTGCTCGAGGCGAGGATGCCCAGCCCGCCGGCCTCGGCGACCGCGACCACCAGCCGCGGCCCGGCCACCCAGCCCATGCCGGTCTGCACCACCGGCCACCGGACGCCGGTCAGCGCGGTCAGCGGCGTGCTCAGCGGATCAGTCATGCGGGCCGACCTCCGCGTCCCGGCGGCCCTCCGGGTCGAGCACCTGACGGATCAGCCGCAGTTCATGTTCATCCGGCCCGCGCGTCCGAGGAACTTTTTCCGGAACGGCCAGCGCGAAGCCGGTCGCAGCGGTCACGTCGGTCACGCTCACCCCGGGATGAACCGATCGCAGCCGCATCGAGCCGTCCGGCGTCGCAAAGTCGAGCACGGCCAGGTTCGTGATCACCAGCCGCAGGTCGTGGTAGCGCCGGGCCGAGGCGGGGCCGCGCGCGGCGCGGTCGTTGCCCACGCCGCAGACCATGTCCACTTCCGGAACGAACACCCGGGGCGAATGCTCGCGCACCCAGTAACTCGTCGCGTGGTTCACGGTGTTCCCGGGCGAGCCCCGCACGCCGAGCAGCTGTGACCTGGGCCGCGCCCAGTCCCCGATGCACGAGATGTTCTGGTTCCCGAACGCGTCGATCTGGCTGGCGCCCATCATCACGTGCCGCCGCCCGCGGGCCAGCATGTCGAAGACCCGGCCGAAGGGCAGCCAGCCCTCGATGGCCGCGGTGCCCGGGGCCGCGTCCGCGTCGGCGAGCAGGTAGGCCTCGCCGTCGGTCAGCAGCAGGTCCGGTCCGGTGGTCAGCCGGGCCAGCCGGGCGCCGAGCGTGGGCAGCAGGCCCATCGGGCTGGCCAGGATCTCGCCGTCGCCTGCCCACGCGTCCGCGCACGCGGCCACGCAGACCTCGGCCCGGCTCGGGGCATTCACGACGTCTCCCCCGTTCCCCCGGCCGCGGCCAGCTCGTCCACCCTCGCCTGGTACTCCGCCTCGTCCCCGCTGAGGAACTCGCGGCGGAACGCGGCCCAGGACTCGTCGGTCGCGGCGCTGCGCGCGTAGCGCCGCTGGAATTCCTCGTCCCGGCCGTAGTCGGGCACGCAGCTGGTGAAGTGCGCACCGTGCGGGGTCTCGATGACGCCGTCCACCATGGCCCGGTTCAGCAGCAGGCTCTGCACCGGGCCCCCCGCGGCCAGTTCGGCAGTGGGCACGATCCGCTCGCAGGAGACTAGCGCGCAGGTGGCCGCCAGGCAGAACAGGTCGTCGAAGTAGGGATCGGGCCCGAGGTACTGCGCGTTCCCGCCGCAGTCAGCCCGGTTCATGTGCACGAGCGCCACGTCGAGGGCGAGGGCCGGCATGGCCACCAGTTCCTCGGCGTCGGGATACGGAGACGTGACGCACCGCAGCTCCGGGTTGACCCGCATCACGTCGGAGGCCAGCCCGGCGCGGATCGGCAGGAACGGGAGCCGCTGCGCCGCGGCCGAGAGCCCGGCCCGGAACATTCCCTCGTCCAGCTCGGTGAGCTCGATCAGGCCGTCGCGCCGGGCCCGCCGGAAGTGCGGCTCCAGCGGTATCGAGTCGAGCGTGACGAAGCCGCAGGCCACGCGCTTGACCTTGCCCGCCGCCACGAGCAGCCCGACGTCGGGACCGCCGTAGGACACGATGGTCAGGTCCTGCAGGCCCGACCGGGCGATGGCCCGCACCAGCGCCATCGGCTTGCGCCGCGAGCCCCAGCCGCCGATGCCGACGGTCATGCCGTCGCTGATCCGCTCGACGGCGTCGGAGATCCTCATGGACTTGTCCATGCTGCTATTCCGCGTGACCCGGGTCGGCGGCTCGCCGGCCGATGAACTCGTCCCTGGCCCGGTCAGAAACCCCGGTGAGGTTGAGCTCGAACGTGAAGCCCTGCTCGAACCGGTAACTCCGCTTGACGTCGACCGGGTCGATGCCGTTCAGCGACTCCTTGGCCAGGCGGATGACGTAGGGGTCCTTGGCCGCGATGTCCGCGGCGACGGCCCGCGCCCCCGCGTGTACCTCGCCCGCCGGCACCACCCGGTAGACCGAGCCGTACCGGAGCAACTCGCGGGCGGACACCGGCTGGCAGGTGTAAACCATGTGCCGCACGAGCTGGGGCGGCACCAGCCGTGACAGGTGCGTGGCCGCGCCCAGCGCCCCCCGGTCGACTTCCGGCAGCCCGAACGTGGCCGCCTCGTCGGCGATGACGATGTCGGCGTTTCCGGCCAGCCCGATCCCGCCGCCGAGGCAGTGCCCGTTGACGGCCGCGATGACCGGGACCTCGCACTCGTAGACCGACGCGAAGGCCGCCGCGCAGCCGCGGTTACAGCCGATGACGGCCTGGTGGCCCTCGCGCTGCAGCTCCTTGATGTCCACGCCGGCGCAAAAGCCCCGCCCGGCGGCCATCAGGACCACGACCGCGGCCTGCGGGTCACGTCCGGCCGCGGTGACCGCGTCGGCCAGGTCGAACCAGTCGCGCACGGTCAGCGCGTTGACCGGCGGCGAGTCGATGAGGACTTCGGCAACGCCGTTGCCTGCTGTCATGCTGATGGCCAAGATGACTCCTCACGCTGCGGAGGTCCCGTGGTCGAGTACAGGACCGTGGTTGGCGACGACGACGTTCGCGACGCTACGGTGCTTGTCACCGGCGGCACGCGAGGGATCGGCGCGGGTATCGCCCGCCGGTTCCTGCTCGCGGGCGCGAACGTGGTCGTGTGCGGGCGCCGGGAACCGCCGGCCCCGGTGACGGCCGGCGGCCGGGCGGCGACCTTCACCGCGGCGGACGTCCGGGATCCAGCGCAGGTGGACCGGCTCATCACGGCCGCGGTCGAGGCCACCGGCCGCCTCGACGTCGTCGTGAACAACGCCGGCGGCACCCCGTACACCGAGGCGGCCACCACGCCGCCGGACCTGCACCAGAAGATCATCATGCTGAACCTGATCGCCCCGCTACACGTGTCCCAGCGCGCCAACCAGGTCATGCAGGCCCAGGGCGCGGGCTCGATCATTATGATCGGCAGCGTGAGCGGGGTGCGCCCGTCGCCCGGAACCGCCGCCTACGGGGCGGCCAAGGCGGGCCTGCATCATCTGGCGGCCAGCCTCGCCGTGGAGTGGGCGCCCAACGTGCGGGTCAACACCGTCGTGGTCGGGATGGCCCATACGGAGAGCGCCGACCTGCACTACGGCGACGCCGCGGGCCTGGCGGCGGTGGCGGCGACGGTGCCGCTCGGCCGGATGGCCACGCCGGACGACGTAGCCGACGCCTGCCTGTTCCTGTCGTCGCGAAGGTCGTCCTACATGTCCGGCGCGGCGCTCCTGCTGCACGGCGGCGGCGAGCTCCCGATGTTCCTGGCCGCCGCCAACGCCCGCCACCCCGCCCCCTGACTCTCCCGCCCCCCGCACCGAACGACATCGCTGGTCCGTCGATGTCGTTCTATCCGCATCAGAGTTCCATCGATGCTGTCCGGGCGGGCCCACCCCTCACATCATCTCGTCGGTGAAGGGGAGGAGGACGGTTTTGAGCTCGGTGTAGGACTCGATGGCGGCGCGGCCGCCCTCCCGGGCGATGCCGGAGTGGCGGTAGCCGCCGAAGGCGGCGTGCGGCTCGAGCTGGTAGCCGTTGATGCCCACGGTCCCGGCCCTGATCGCCTTGGTCATCCGGATCGCCCGCTTGATGTCGCTGGTCCAGACCGTGGCGGCCAGGCCGTAGTCGGTGGCGTTGGCGATCCGGACCGCCTCGTCCTCGTCGCTGAACGGGATCACCGAGAGCACCGGGCCGAAGATCTCCTCCCGGGCGATGCTCATCTCGTTGGACACGTCGGTGAACAGGGTCGGCATGACGAAGTTGCCCTCGGCCAGGTCCCCGTCGGCGCGGATGCCGCCGCAGACCAGCCGGGCACCGTCGGCCCGGCCCTCGCCGATCAGCCTGAGCACCCGTTCCATCTGCCGGGTGTTGATCAGCGGGGAGGCGGTGACGGCCGCGTCGAACGGGTTGCCGTAGGCGACCATCCCGCCGATCATCTCGGCCGTGCCGAGGAACTCGTCGGCCACGTCCCGGTGCACGAGCGCCCGGGTCTGCGCCAGGCAGACCTGCCTGGACAGGCCGAGGGTGACCGTGCCCATCGTGATCGCCGCGGCCGAGGCCACGTCCGCGTCGGCGAACACCAGCGCCGGGCTCTTGCCGCCCAGCTCCAGGCTGACCCGCTTGAACCCGTCCGCCGACGCCTCGATGATCTTGCGGCCGACGGCCCGGCTGCCGGTGAACGACAGCTTGTCGACCATCGGATGGTGGATCAGGGCATCGCCGCTCGGCTCGCCCGGGCCGGTGACGATGTTGAGCACTCCGGCCGGCAGCCCGGCCTCCTCGATCAGCGCAGCCAGGCGCAGCACGGCGAAGGTCGCGTACTCCGACGGCTTGACCACGACGGTGCAGCCCGCGGCCAGCGCCGGCGCGACCTTCTGGGCGAAGAGCAGCAGCGGAGCGTTCCACGGGATCACCGCGCCGACCACCCCGACCGGCTCGCGCAGCGTGAGGACCATGTGATCGCCGCCCTGGTACGGCGGCAGCGTCTCCCCGGCCAGCTTGTCGACCCAGCCGGCGTGGTGGTCGAAGACGTCGGCCACGAAGTCCGGCGAGGTCGCGTAGACGGTGCCGAAGCTCAGCGGGACGCTGTTGTCCAGCGCCTGCAGCTTCAGCAGTTCGTCGCCGTGCTCCCGGACCAGGCCGGCGATGCGGCGCAGCACCCGGATCCGCTCGGTCGCGCGGGCCCGCGGCCAGGGGCCCTCGTCGAACGCCCGGCGCGCCGCGCCCACCGCCCGGTTCACGTCCCCGGCGTCGGCGACCGGGAACGAGGCCACCTCCTCCCCCGTCGCGGGGTGGACGTGGCTCCAGGTCTGGCCGGCCGCCGCCGGGCCCCACGAGCCGTCGATCAGCAGCAGGCCGTCGGTGAGACCGACCGCATCGCGATGCGGCTTGATCGATGCAACCATCGCCAGCCCTTTCGGTAAGGACCTCCGTCAGCCCAGGTAAATAGAACACGTTCTATTTGTCGGGAGCGTACACCGGACTCAGCGGCGCCGCCAGGAAGGGTGGCCGGCCACGCATTGGCGCGGATATCACCTGCATCGTGTCAGCCACGCCCGACTGGGAAGGATGTGGCGTATACCGACTCCTGGCCGGGAGGAGTGATGAGCGGCTCCGGGCGTTCGCGGCGCATGACCATCGCCGGCTGGGTCTCGGTCGTTGTCGTCTCCGCTCTGGTCGTCGCCACGCTGGGCGCGTACGTGAAGTACCGGGAAGTGTGGGACAGCATCCACCGGGTCGCGGTGACCGGCCTGGGCCACCGGCCGCCGAAGTACCGGAACGCGAAGTACGCGAGTTATCCGGACCCGCTGAACCTCCTGGTGTTCGCCTCGGGCAGCACCTCCGGGCTGACCCGGCGTCAGCAGCTGGCCTGGCACGTCGGCGACGACGACGGGGACGCCGTATCCGAGACCATCATGATCGTGCACATCTCCCCCGGCCGGCACCTGGTGACCGTGGTGAACATTCCGCGCGACACGGTCGTCCCGGTCTATGCCTGCGCCAAGGGGCCGGACTGGCCCGGGCAGCAGGCCGACCCGGGCGCGATCGAGCAGATCGACAACACGCTCTCCTACGGCGGGCCGTCCTGCCTCTGGAAGACCGTCGAGCAGCAGACCGGCATCCGCCTCGACCACTTCATCGAGCTCGGCTACCCGGGACTGGTGAACGTGGTCAACGACATCGGCGGCGTCAACGTCTGCGTGCCGGTCGCGGTCGATGACTCGGACTCCGGGCTCAGGCTCTCCCCGGGAGAGCACCACATCAACGGCGTCACGTTCCTGGAGTTCTGGCGCACCCGCGAGAAAACGGGGGACGGCTCCGACCTGGAGCGGATCCAGCGGGACGACTACCTGCTCGCGCAGACGCTCAAGCAGGTCCTGCAGGCCGGCCTGCTGTCCAGCCCGACGCGACTGCTCAGGGTGGTCAGCGACGCGGCCAGCGCGATGACCACCGATACCGGGCTGAGCCAATCCGACCTGCTGCAGATCGCCGAGAGCCTGCACGGGCTGTCAGCCGGCGATTATCAGTTCATCGAGGCCAGCAACGTCCTCTACCCGCCCAATCCCAACTGGGTCGAGTTCGAGCAGCCGCGGGCCGGTGCGCTCTTCTCGGCGATCGCGCACGACACGACGCTGCCCCAGGCGTCCGGGCCCCAGCGCGGGAAGGGCGTGCCGCCGGCCCTGGACGCCGGTCCGCAGTCGCCGGCCGCGCCCTCGCCGGCCCCTCCCCCGCGCGGTCGTCCCAGCCGACGGTCAGCAACCTGGCGCGCAGCTACGGCGGCACCACCGGCAGCGCGTCGTGCACCAGCGATTCCGCCGCGTTCGCCGGCCCGCTGAGCCCCGGCTGACGACAACGCGTTGTCAGCTCGCCATCGCCGCCCAGGAGGAATTATGAGGCTGAGGACTGCGGCCGTGGCCGCGCTCGTGCTCGTGCTCGTGACGGCCGCGATGCCTGCCTCGGCCGACGGCGGATCCGGGCCGGTGGCGCAGCAGATCATCTGCGGGCTGAACCACCGCGCCGTGCAGGAGTCGTCGGGCGGTGTCACGGTGATTTCCCGGCCCAATCCCTTCGGCACTACCCAGCGAATGTGCGTGCAGGTATACGGAAGCCGGCCCGGCTTCCGTATCCTCACCTCCTTACGCCGCCAGGGATCCGTGGAGGCGTACCCGTTCACCGGCGTGGGCTGCGCCTACAGCTTGTGCTCACGCGGCACGGATCTGCCGAGGCGGGTTCAAGACCTGTCGGCTGCGACCGACACGAGCTGGACCTGGTGGGGCACTACCAACGGGTTCTGGAACGCCTCGTACGACATCTGGTTCGACACCCGCGACCAGGTAACGACCCAGGACAACGGCGCCGAGCTGATGATCTGGCTACGCACCCCGCCCGGCTACCGGCCAGGGCGGCTCGTCTGGGTCGACGGAAACTGGTTCTGGTTCACGCACTGGGTGACTGGTCACCGCGTGTGCCATGCCGGGCGCTGCTGCCAGGTTGGCTCGCCGCCGAGGAACAGGGCGATGACCGGCGGAACGTACAGTATGCCCAGCACCGCGCCGGTAGCGGCGGCCGAGTCCCGCACGATAGTGGCGATGCCCAGGCTGAGCAGTCCGACGAGCGCGAGATAGAGCACCGAGCCCACGGCCGCCCGGACCGTCGGCCCGTGGGCCAGTGACACGACGGCGAAGCCGTGCGCGGCGGTGATGCCGTTGCCGGTCAGGATCAGCCGCCCGGCCGCGAGGCTCCCGGCCACCGCGGCCACCGCGGCCGCGAGGACCAGGCCGGTCAGCGTCACGGCCTTGGCGGCCAGCACCGTCCAGCGCCGCGGCATCGCGATGAAGGTCGTGCGGATCATGCCGGTGCTGTACTCGCCGCTGATCACCAGCACGGCCAGGACCGCGACCACGGCCTGGCCGACCTCGATCCCGGTCAGGCTCACCTTGGCGGAGTCGATCGCACACCCGGTGCCGGCGCCGCACCTGGTGACTGCTGCGGTCGCGGCCCCGACCGCGACGGTCAGCACGCAGGTGGCGATCAGGATCCAGGCCGTACCGGGCACCGTCAGGCTACCTCCGGCTGGCTGCTCGCCTCCTTTGTGGTTCTGCTCCCGAGCCTGGCCGCCACCCTGCCGCTCGGTTTCTTCTGGGAACGGCCTGCCGCCGCCGCAACCACGATCTGCGCGGCCAACCTGGTATCACTCGGCGTCTTCCGGCTGCTCACGATCGCCGGCCTGCTCGCTCAGGTCATCGTCTTGTACCGGCTCGGCCGCCGCGGGCCGCAGCTGCTGGCCGCCGGGCTCACCCTCCCGTTCCTCGTCCTCGCCCTGGTCACTCCGGCAGGTCACGCCACCGGGCTGGCGTCAGGAGGGACCGTGCTGGCCATCCTGGCGGCCAGCCTTGGCCCCCTGGCCGCCTGCACCGGGGCCGCGCTCCAGTCCCGCAGCCTGGCGGCTGCGCAGACCGCTACCTCGGAGGCCTTCGCCGGCACCCTGCTCGAGAACACCGCCCGCGGGGAACGAGCCCGCATCTCCCGCGAGCTGCACGATGTGGTCGCCCACCATGTCTCCATGATCGCGGTGCAGGCCGAGACGGCCAGGCTCGCTACCCCGGGGATGCCGACGGCGGGAGCGCAGCAGCTGTCCGCGATCGGCGATACGGCCAGGGCCGCGTTGACCGAGATGCGACGCCTGCCCGGGGTGCTGCGCGAGGACAGCGGCGCCGAGACCGCCGACCGCCAGCCCCAGCCAGGGCTCGCCCAGCTCAACGAGCTCCTCGACGAGGCCAGGGACGCGTCGGGCATCGGAGCCAGGCTCATCGTCAGCGGCTGGCTGACGACCCTGGATCCCGGCGTCGAGCTGGCCGCCTACCGCATCGTCCAGGAGGCGCTGACCAACGCCCGGCGGCATGCGCCCGGCGCGGCGGTCGACGTGGAGCTGCACTTCGCCAACGACGCCCTGCACGTCCGGGTCCGCGACAACGGGCCCGGCCCGGCCGCCGAGCCAAGCCAGCCGTCGCTCGGGCACGGCCTGCTCGGCATGCGGGAACGAGCCGCGGCCGTGGGCGGCGAGTTCCGCGCGGGCGCGGCTCCCGGCGGGGGCTTCCTGGTCCAGGCCACGCTGCCGGCGAAGGCCGAGGCCGGGCGGTGACCGGGCCCGTTCCGTCCGTGAGCATCGTGGTGGCCGACGACCATGAGGTGGTCCGCGCGGGCGACCCGCCGCGGTGGCCGCGACGCGTGATGCGCCCGGGAGGTCACGTGTCGCGGCGGGTGATCAGGAGGGCGGCGGCGATGAGGGCGGCGGCGGGCCAGGCGATGAGGACCAGCAGGGACACCGCCGGGGAGAACAGGTCCGCCCGGGGATGGAGCGCCGTCACCTGCTGAGCGGCGTAGAAGAGCGTGAACCGGCTGGTCCGGTCGTTCCACGGGGCGGGCAGCAGGCCCAGGACGGCCGGGAGGTAGATCAGCCCGGCCAGCGCCGCTACCGCGCCGGCGGTGTGCCGGATCATCGCGCCGAGCCCGAGGCCCACCAGGGCGCAGACCGACAGCAGGATTCCCTCGGCCAGCACGGCCCCCGGCACGCCGGGGCGGGACAGGGATACGCCGAGGTGGTGGCCGGACAGGATCGCCTGGACGAGAAAGAACGACGCGAAGGACAGCAACTCGCCGGCGACGAGCGCGACCGCGCCCACCACGGCCGCCTTGGCGGCGAGCACCGCCCGGCGCCGCGGCACCGCCGTGAACGTCGCGCTGATCAGCCCGGTGGCGTACTCGGAGCTGAACGCCAGAACGCCCAGGACGCCGACGGCGAGCACGGCGTACTCCAGGCTGAGGAAGCCCGGCAGGAGCGGGTCGACCGGTGACCGGCCGGCCGGGGGCTGCTGGACGAAGGTGAAGGCGACGATGGCGCTGATGCCGACCGACGTGACGGCGGCGACGAGCAGCGTCCAGACCGTCGAGCGGACCGCGCGGAGCTTGGTCCACTCCGAGGTGAGCACGTCGCGGGCCCGGACGGCGCGTGATGGCACGGCCGCGCGGGCCGGCCGGATATCCAGTGCGGTCATCGGCCCGGCACCCCCGTCCCGGCCGGGGCTCCGGCGCGGTACTCGACGCTGTCGCCGGTGAGGTCCAGGTAGGCCTGCTCGAGGGAGGCGTGCCGCGGCACCAGTTCGTGCACGGCGATGCCGTGCTCGGCGGCGAGGTCTCCGATGGCGGGCGCGGCCATGCCGGTCACGGCGAGCGCGCCCGCATCCGCCGGCGCGACGGCCGCGCCGCGGCCGGTGAGCAGGCCGGCCAGTTCGGCGGCCCGGGGCGACCGCACCAGCACGTCCCGGCGCGCATTGGACTCCACGAACCGGGCCGTGGGCATGTCGGCGAGCAGCCGGCCGCGCCCGATGATGATCAGGTGGCCGGCGGTCATGGCCATCTCGCTCATCAGGTGACTGGAGACGAAGACCGTGCGGCCCTCGGCCGCCAGTGACCCGAAGACCTGGCGGACCCAGTGGACGCCTTCGGGGTCCAGGCCGTTGACGGGCTCGTCGAACATCAGCACCGGAGGGTCACCCAGCAGCGCCGTCGCGATCCCGAGCCGCTGCCTCATGCCGAGCGAGAAGCCTCCGGCCCGCCTGCCGGCCACCGGGCCCAGCCCGGTCAGCTCCAGTACCTCGGTGACCCGGCGCCGCCCGATCCCGTTGCTCTGCGCGATCGACAGCAGGTGGACCCAGGCGGTGCGCCCGCCGTGCACGGCGTTCGCGTCCAGCAGCGCGCCGATCTCGTGCAGCGGGCGGATGATCGCCGGGTAGCGGCGGCCGCCGACGAGGGCCCGGCCCGACGTGGGGGCGTCCAGGCCCAGGATGACCCGCATGGTGGTGGTCTTCCCGGCGCCGTTCGGCCCGAGAAAGCCGGTCACGTGCCCCGGCCGGACCGCGAAGGTCAGGCCATCCAGAGCGGTGACCGGACCGAAGCGCTTGGACAGCCGGTCCACCTCGATCATGACGGCCACGCTCAGCGGATCTTGCCGGCGCTCAGGTACATGATGCCGCCGAGGGGAATCGAGACGAGACAGGCGATCGCCCACCCCCACTTGGGCAGGTAGCGCACCTCGCCGGCCCGGGCCAGGTCGGCCAGGCAGAAGGCCGCGAAGCCGGCCGCCGCCACGAGGACAGGAAGGGTCGGCCAGAAGCCGCGCGCATGGAAAACGCTGGTGAACACCACGAAGAGCGCACCTATGCCGAGCCAGATGCCCACTCCCGCGATCACGCGGAAGACGGGGGCGCCCGGCCTGTCGGGCAGGACGCCGTCTGGCCCGGCCGGGTGGCGGGCGTGCTGACGGGAACGACCGGCCGCCCGGCGCAGGCGGCGGGCGCTCCGGGAGACCCCGGCGGCGTAGCCCAGCGCGCGGGCCGAGCGCAGCAGCGCCCAGCGGATGTCGGGGTCGCCGAGGATGGCGGGAAGCTCGGCGACCCACTCCCGGTAGCGTTCGCCGCGGGCGTCGCCGGACAGACGGCGGCAGGCGCGGCGGATGAGGTACTCGGCGATCGGCTGGGCGCGAGAGGGCCTGGTCACCGCGTGCTCCCGGGTGCAGGCCAGGTCGTGCCGCGCGGGGCGCGCTGGGCGCGCGGGGCGCGCGGGGCGGCGCCCGTGGCGCGGGCGAGTTCGACCCGGGCGACGCGGACGCCCTCGCCGGTGAGCTGGTAGTACTTGCGCGGCGGCCGGCCGCCGGCATCGTCGGGCCTGGGTTCCCATTCCGAACGGACCAGGCCTTGTTCCTGCAGGCGGGCGAGCATGGGGTAGAGGGTGCCGCTGGGGAGCCTGGCCGCCTTCATGAGGTCGTAGCCGTAGTGGCGGGCGGACAGGTCGGCCAGGAACACCCGCAGGACGCGCTCCAGGGGTCCGGTCAGTTTCACGATATGTAGCCTACACATGTAGGCTACATATGTCGAGACGATCACCACCCGGCACGACGCCGGCTGAGCCGCCGGCCCGTCACCGGCGCCCGGCCGGCGTCCGGACCGCGCCGACCAGGAACGCCTCGGCCGTCGCGACCCTCCTCGGCTACACTCCCTAGAACACGTTCTATTTATATCGCCGGCTGTGCCGACCGTGGAGGGCGGATGGACCTGGCCTTTACGCCCGAGCAGGAGCGGCTCCGCGAGGAGCTGCGCGGCTACTTCGCCGGCCTGATGACCGCGGAGCTCCGGGCCGGCCTGCACGACGCCGGGGGCGACTACGGCGACGGGCAGGCCTACCGCGAGATCGTCCGGCAGCTCG
This sequence comes from uncultured Actinomycetota bacterium, assembly GCA_963842355.1. Lineage (GTDB taxonomy): Bacteria > Actinomycetota > Actinomycetes > Streptosporangiales > Streptosporangiaceae > JASHPR01. The sequence goes on from CAWJGC010000005.1 coordinate 16,796, forward strand.
GCCGGGACGGCTGGCTGGCGCTGGGCTGGCCGGCGGAATACGGCGGGCGCGGCGGCTCCGTGCTCGACCAGCTGATCTTCACTGACGAGGCGGCGGTCGCCGGGGTGCCCGTGCCGTTCCTGACCATCAACACCGTGGGCCCGACGATCATGAGGTTCGGTACCGCGGAGCAGAAGGCGCGCTACCTGCCCCGGATCGCGGCCGGCGAGATCCACTTCTCCATCGGCTACTCCGAGCCCGAGGCGGGCACCGATCTCGCCGCCCTGCGCACCCGCGCCGTCCGCGACGGCGACGAATACGTGATCAACGGCCAGAAGATGTGGACCAGCCTGATCCAGTACGCGGACTACGTGTGGCTGGCCTGCCGCACCGACCCGGAGGCGCCGCGGCACAAGGGCCTGTCCATCCTGATCGTGGCGACCGACGCGCAGGGATTCTCGTGGACGCCGGTGCACACGATGGCCGGGCCCACCACCAGCGCCACTTATTACTCCGACGTGCGCGTGCCCGCCTCCGCCCTGGTGGGCGAGGAAAACCGGGGCTGGCCGCTGATCACCAACCAGCTCAACCACGAGCGGGTCGCGCTCACCTCGTCGGCGCCGATCCGCTCGGCGCTGCGCGAGGTCTGCGACTGGGCCGCGGCCACCAAGCTGGCCAGCGGCCAGCGCGTCATCGACCAGGAGTGGGTCCAGCTCAACCTGGCCCGGGTGCACGCCAAGGCCGAGTTCCTCAAGCTCGTCAACTGGCGGATCGCGGCCGAGGCCGGGACGGGGCTCGGCCCCGCGGCGGCGTCGGCGACCAAGGTTTTCGGCACCGAACTGGCCACTGAGGCCTGCCGGCTGATGATGGAGGTGCTCGGCGCTCACGCCGACGTCCGCGGGGGCTCGGCCGGAGCCGTCCTGTCCGGCCGGATCGAGCGGATGCACCGCTCCGCCCTGATCCTCACGTTCGGCGGCGGGACGAACGAGGTCCAGCGCGACATCATCGCTGCCGCCGGGCTGGGGCTGCCCGCCGCGAACCGCTGAGCACCGAGGAACCCCCATGGACTTCACCCTGAACGATAGTCAGCGCGAACTCGCCGCCCTGAGCCGCACGATCCTCACCGACCGGGTCACGGCCGGCCGCCTGCGCGAGGTCGAGGCCGGCGGTGACCGGTTCGATCCCGCGCTGTGGGCCGACCTGGCCCGGGCGGGCGTCCTGGCCGCCGCGCTGCCCGAGTCGCTGGGCGGAGCCGGGCTCGGCCTGCTGGAACAGTGCTCGGTGCTGGCCGAGATCGGGCGCACGGTGGCGCCCGTGCCCTACCTCGCCTCGGTCATGCTCGGCGCCGGCGCCATCGCCCGGTTCGGAACGCCCGGCCAGCAGCGCCGCTTCGCCGCGCCCGCGGGCCGCGGCGAACTGGTCCTCACCGCGGCCCTGGCCGAGGAGGACGGCGACGACCCCCGGGCCCCGTCGGCCCGGGCCGAGCGCGTGACCGGGGGCTGGACGCTGACCGGTACCAAGACCGCGGTGCCCGCGGGCCCGCGGGCCGACCTGATGCTGGTGCCAGCCGCGGCCGCGCACGGGGTGACCGTGTTCCTCGTCGCGCCGGCCGACCCGGGGGTCACCACGGCGCCGCAGCGGATGACCGACGGCGACGCGGCCGGGCACGTCGAGCTGCGCGGGGTCGAACTGCCCGACGACCGGGTCCTCGGCCTCCCGGAGGCCGGGGCGGAGATCACCGGCTGGCTGCTGTCGCACGGCACCGTCGGGCTGTGCGCCCAGCAGCTCGGGGTCCTCGACCGAGCGCTGGAGCTGACCTCGGCGCATGCGAAGAACCGGACGCAGTTCGGCCGGCCGATCGGCAGCTTCCAGGCGGTGGCCCAGCGCCTGGCCGACGCGTTTATCGATGTCGAGGCGGTCCGGCTCACCATGTGGCAGGCCGCCTGGCTCCTCGCGGCCGGCCTGCCCGCCGAGACCGAGGTCGCCACGGCCAAGTTCTGGGCCGCCGACGCGGGTCACCGGGTCGCGCACACCGCCGTGCACGTCCACGGCGGGGTCGGCGTCGACACCGACCACCCGCTGCACCGCTACTTCGTGGCCGCCAAACGGCTCGAGTTCGCGCTCGGCGGCGCGACCACCCAGCTACGCCGCATCGGTGCCGCCCTGGCCCGGGCAGGCTGACGAGCCGTTAGGCAGCAGGAACAGACGTATCTCCCAACAGGCGAAATCACGGTCCATGTCGGCGCGCTAGGCTGGTGTCCGGTGGGGGGGTGTGCGATGCGCGCCTTCGGTACTCGGACCCTCAGGTCCCTGGATTCTAAGGAATTGCGCATGATCACTGTGCCGCTCCCGGTCCTGCGGGAGCAGGAATTAACGCTGGAGTCCGAAGAGCCGACCCGCGGGGAACGCGGGAATGGCAGCAGCATACTGCCGCTGGCGGGCCGGATCACGCTCGGCGGCCCGTACGCGGTACCGGTAACCCCGGACTACGTCGCCGACGACCCGGACTTGCGGACGTTCGTCAAGACCGAGGCCGCGCACAGGGTTTATCACGTCGTCCACATGTCGGTGAGTTTCGCGGCCGAGCCCGCCAGACCGCGTCTGTACCGGACCGCCATAGAGCTGAGACTGTCCGGCGCCACCACGCCGGCACCGGTGGCCTGGTCCATGAGCCCGCTGCGGGTCACCGACTCCGTACAGGTAGAGCGCAGCTTCCGGCTGGGCCCGGAACTCAAGCTGCACGACGCCGACATGAGCGTGGGCGAGGTCGAGCAGAAAGCCTCATGGCAGCGGACCGAGGTCTTCCTGCAGGCCCAGCGGGTACTGCAGTCCGATCCCGCATGGGAGTTCACGCGCACCAAGACGATGAGCCTGTACGGCTCGTACCGGCTCATCATGGTGGTGCGGGCAGGCCGGGACGAGACCACGAGCATCGGCGGCACCGTGCGTGCCGCTACCAGGGGGAACCTGCTGCGCCGGTACCGGAGGGAACTACCCGACCCGCTGCTGCTCGCGGCGGAGTTGTGACCGCCGCGCGGTTAACGGAGCGGCACCAATCGGCGAAGAGGGCATCAGGTGAGCGACGAATTTACCTCCGAAGAGGTCACCACGCTGGCCGAGGTCTTCCCTCCCGGCCGCACGGCCCGGGCACTGCTCCGGGAGGCCGGGTTTCCCATGCCGAACGTTCCGGGCCTCCCTGAGCACGCGGCCGCCTTCTGGGAGCAGGTCTCCGAGAGCCTGGGCCATGGGGTCCTGGCCGAGGGCCGGAACCGGATCTTGCAGGCCGCGTCGCGCCGGTATCCGGACAATCGAGTCTTCCAGGTCCCGGCGGGGGGACGCCCGGCCCCGCGGGCCAACGCGGAAGTCCTGCGGGTGCTGGTGGTCGGGGCCCAGCCGTCAGACACCGAGCGGATCCGCCCCGACCTTGACGCCAAGGCGATCGCGACCGCCGGAGCCAGAGGCCACCTGCTGGTGGAGTACTGCCCGGCCGCCTCGGCCACCGACCTCCGGCGTGTCCTCGATTTCCGGCCCGACATCCTGCACTTGGCCTGTCACGGCGACGGAGAAAGCCTGATCTTCGAGGATGTCCACGGCGAGGAACACCGCGTACCCGCCCAGCATGTCGCCGACACGCTGAAGCTCTACCGCGACCTCGGGCGGAGCCACCTGCGCGGTCTGGTGCTCGCCTCGTGCGACGGCGACGAAGTCGCGGCGCGATTCACCGGGGTGGCCGAGCGGGTCGTGGCACATCGCGGCGTGCTCGATGACGTCTGCGCGGTTACGTTCACCCGGCACCTGTACGAGGCGCTGGAGCACACGGTCGATGTGGGTGACGCTGCCCGCATCGCCGCGCAGCACACCTTGCTCACCGACCCTGCCTGCGCCGAGATAGCGGCGCGCCTCGTAATCCTGCCGGACGGCTGAGGTGACCGCGGATCCCGCCGTGCGTGCCTGGGCGGCCGCCCACGCCCAGACCGTTACCCGGCGAACCAGGCCGGTGCCGCCGGGCGGCCCCGTCGCCCCGGTACTGCCGTGGCCGCCCGGCACCCCGGCGCGGATCGGCTCGGTGACACCAGCGGGCACCTGGACCGGGCATACCAGCGAGGTCAACTCGATGGCCTGGGCGGTGCTGCCGGACGGGCGGCTGCTGCTGGCCAGCGGCGCCGACGACAGGACCGTCCGGATCTGGGACGGCCACGCCGGCACGTTGCTGCATACCCTCACCGGCCACACCAGCCGGGTCCGGTCGGTGGCCTGGGCGGTGCTGCCCGACGGGCAGCTGCTGCTGGCCACCGGCAGCGACGACGGCAGCGCCCGGATCTGGGACGGGCACGACGGCGCCCTGCTGCACACCCTCACCGGCCACCCCGCCTGGGTCTGGTCGGTGGCCTGGGCGGTGCTGCCGGACGGGCGCCTGCTGCTGGCCAGCGGCGGCACCGACGGCAGCGCCCGGATCTGGGACGGGCACACCGGCGCCCTGGTACAGACCCTCACCGCCCACACCGACGCGGTTTACTCGGTGGCCTGGGCGGCCCTGCCCGACGGGCGGCTGCTGCTGGCCACCGGCAGCGACGACGGCAGCGTGCGCGTGTGGGACGGGCACGCCGGCACCCTGCTGCACGCCCTTACCGGCTCCACCGACGCGGCCTGGTCCCTGGCGTGGGCTGTGCTGCCCGGCGGCCGGCTGCTGCTGGCCACGAGCTGCCGCGACGACCGCAGCGTCCGGATCTGGGACGGGCACGACGGCACCTTGCTGCACACCCTCACCGGCCACACCCGCCAGGTCTACTGGGCGGCGTGGGCGGCGCTGCCGGACGGGCGGCTGCTGCTGGCCACCGGCAGCGACGACGGCAGCGCCCGGATCTGGGACGGGCCTGCCGGCACGCTGCTGCACACGCTGACGGGCTACACGAATCGGGTCTGGTCGGTGGCCTGGGCGGTGCTGGCGGACGGGGGGCTGCTGCTGGCCGCCGGCAGCCACGAGGGTGCCGTTCATGTCTGGCGGGTGGAACTCGATCCGCCCGCAGGTCCCGTCACCGCTGAGCTGGCCGCTGCGGAACCGGGTCCGCTCGCGGGGCTGGCCGCCGCACAGGCGCGTGAGGCCGTCGTGGACCGGATCGAGGAGATCGTTCCGGCCGGCTGGTCAGAGGAATTCGACGGCCCGATATCGTCGAGCGCGGCGTGGGCGGTGCTGGCGGACGGGGGGCTACGTCTGGCCAGCGGCGGCACCGACGGCAGCGTCCGGGTCTGGGACGGGCACACCGGCTCCCTCCTGCACACCCTCACCGACCGGTCCGGCGGCGCGATCTGGCCTGTAGCGTGGGCGGCGCTGCCCGACGGGCGGCTGCTGCTGGCCGCCGGGGGCGGCAACGACGGCAGCGTGCGGGTCTGGGACGGGCACACCGGCGCCCCGCTGCACACCCGCACCCTCTCCGAACACGACGGCGAGGTCAATTCGGTGGCGTGGGCGGTGCTGCCGGACGGGCGGCTGCTGCTGGCTACCGGCAGCGACGACATGACCGTCCGGGTCTGGGACGGGCACACCGGCACCCTGCTGCACACCCTCACCGGCCACACTGACGCGGTCTGGTCGGTGGCGTGGGCGGTGCTGCCGGACGGGCGGCTGCTGCTGGCTGCCAGCAGCGGCGACCACAGCGTCCAGGTATTCGACGGGCATGCCGGCATCCTGCTGCGCACCCTCACCGGCCATACCAACCGGGTCTACTCGGTGGCGTGGGCGGTACTGCCGGACGGGCGGCCGCTGCTGGCCACCGGCAGTGCCGACATGACCGTCCGGATCTGGGACGGCCACACCGGCGCCCTGCTGCACACCCTCACCGGCCACACCGAGAAGGTCTGGTCGGTGGCGTGGACGGTACTGCCGGACGGGCGGCTGCTGCTGGCCTCCGCCAGCGATGACCGCACCGTCCGGATCTGGGACGGCCATACCAGTGCCCTAGTGCACACCCTGCCTTGCAATATCTACATGGTTGACTCCGTGGCGTGGGCGCTGCTGCCGGACGGGCGGCAGCTGCTGGCCGTAGCCAGCGAACAGAGCCGTGAGCGGCCGCGTGTGTGGGGGGTGGGGTTGGTGCCGCCGGTGGCGGGGACGGCGGGGCCGGCGGCGGCGGGGCGGGGCGGGGCGGGGCTGGGTGTGGGGGTGGCGGGGGCGGGGTTGCTGGCGCTGGGGGGTGCGGGGTTGTGGCCGCCGCTGGGGCTGGTGGCGGACCTGGTCACGCTGACCGGACCGGAGGGAGCCGGCCCGGCCGGGGCGGGGGCGGGGGCGGGGCTGCAGGACGGGCGGCTGGGAGAGCTGGCCGGGCATCCGGGGATCGGACGGCTGCGGGGGCTGGGCTGGCCGGCCCGCTCGCGGGTGGCGTTCGCGGGCCTGCTGGCCGCGGGCCTGACGCCCGGGCCGGGTTACGCGCCGCCGCCGGGCGCCAGCGCCGGGGCGCTGGCGCGCGCGCTGGCCGCGGCGCTGGCCGCGGCCGGGCCGGGCCACGGCCGGCGCCGACCTGGGCGAGCTGGCCGCCGCCGCCGCCGCGGTCACCGACCGGACCATCGCGCTGCTGACGATCCTGGGCCCGGCCGCGGCCAGCGCCGACCCGGCGCTGCCGCTGCGGCTGGCCCACCACGCCCCGCGCCTGCCCGCGCTGCCCGCCCGCCAGCTGCGGCTGCTGGCCGAGGCCGCCCGGCCCGGCACCGCCGCCCGGCCCGCCAGCGCCGGCGGCCAGCGGCACGCCCCCGGCACCGCCGGCATCGGCCGCCACGGCAGCCTGACCCAGCTGCTGCCCACCCAGCTGGCCCTGCCCGCCGACCTGCTCACCGCCCGCTACCTGCAAAACCACCTGCTCTACCGGCGGCACACCGCCCGCATCCCGCCCGCCCCCGAGCCGGTCACCCTCATCCTGGACACCACGCCCCCCACCTACGGCCCCGCCGAGAACATCCTGCGCCTGGCCGCGCACCTGATCACCACCTTGCTCTGGGAATCCGGCCAGCACCCGGTCCTGATCACGCTGGCCCGCCCCCAGGCCGCCACCCCCCTCACCACCCGCGCCCACCTGGCCCAGCTCTGGACCACCCGCACCCTCGACCCCCCCGCACCCGCCCTGCACACCGCCCTGGACACCGCCCGCGCCACCGGCCGCCACACCGTCCTGCTCACCCACCACCACACCCCCGCCCAGCACTACCCCCCCACCCCCGCCCACCGCCTGCTCACCACCCACCACCCCGCCGAACCCCCGCCCCCGCCCCCCACCCGCCCCGGCCACTACCACCTCCCCCCCGACCCCACCCCCGCCCAGCTCACCCACACCATCCACGCCCTCACCACCACCCACCACCCATGACCACCGATCCCGCCGCGACCACCGACCCCGCCGTGACCGCGTGGGCGGCCGCCCACGCCCAGACCGTTACCCGGCGAACCAGGCCGGCGCCGCCGGGCGGCCCCGTCGCCCCGGTACTGCCGTGGCCCCCCGGCGCCCCGGCGCGGATCTCCGCGGTGACACCCGCGGGCACCTGGACCGGACACACCGGCGAGGTCAACTCCATGGACTGGGCCGTACTGCCCGGCGGGCGGCTGCTGCTGGCCAGCGGCGCCGACGACGTGACCGTCCGGATCTGGGACGGCCACACCGGCACCCCCCTGCACACCCTCACCGGCCACACCACCATCGTCTGGTCGGTGGCCTGGGCGGCGCTGCCGGACGGGCGCCTGCTGCTGGCCACCGGCGCCGGCGACGGCAGCGCCCGGATCTGGGACGGCCACACCGGCACCCTCCTGCACACCCTCACCGGCCACACCGGCTCCGTCTGGTCGGTGGCCTGGGCGGCGCTGCCGGACGGGCGGCTGCTGCTGGCCACCGGCGCCGACGGCAGCGCCCGGATCTGGGACGGCCACACCGGCACCCTGCTAAACACCCTCACCGGCCACACCGGCTCCGTCTGGTCGGTGGCCTGGGCGGCGCTGCCGGACGGGCGGCTGCTGCTGGCCACCGGCAGCGACGACCGCACCGCCCGGATCTGGGACGGCCACACCGGCACCCTGCTGCACGCCCTCACCGGCCATGGCGGCGAGGTCAACTCGGTGGCCTGGGCGGCGCTGCCGGACGGGCGGCTGCGGCTGGCCGCCGGAGGCGGCAGCGACGGCAGCGTCCGGGTCTGGGACGGGCACGACGGCACCTTGCTGCACACCCTCACCGGCCACACCCGCCAGGTCTACTGGGCGGCGTGGGCGGTGCTGCCGGACGGGCGGCTGCTGCTGGCCACCGGCAGCGACGACGGCAGCGCCCGGATCTGGGACGGCCACGCCGGCACCCTGCTGCACACCCTCACCGGCCAGACGGAGCGGGTCTGGTCGGTGGCCTGGGCGGTGCTGGCGGACGGGGGGCTGCTGCTGGCCGCCGGCAGCAACGAGGGTGCCGTTCATGTGTGGCGGGTGGAACTCGATCCGCCCGCAGCGCCGGTCATCGCCGGGCCGGTCACCGCTGAGCTGGCCGCTGCGGAACCGGGTCCGCTCGCGGGGCTGGCCGCCGCACAGGCGGGTGAGGCCGTCGTGGACCGGATCGAGGAGATCGTTCCGGCCGGCTGGCCGGAGGCCTTCGACAGCACGGCCTGGGCCGTGGGATGGGCGGTGCTGCCCGACGGACGGCTGCTGCTGGCCACCGGCAGCTACGGCGGGAGCGTCCAGGTGTGGGACGGGCACACCGGCGCCCTGCTGCACACCCTCACCGGCCACACCGCAGGGGTCAAGTCGGTGGCCTGGGCGGTGCTGCCCGACGGGCGGCTGCTGCTGGCCACCGGCAGCTCCGACCATGACGTCCGGGTCTGGGACGGCCACACTGGCGCCCCGCTGCACACCCTCACCGGCCACACCGACCCCATCTGGTCGGTGGCCTGGGCGGTGCTGCCCGACGGGCAGTTGCTGCTGGCCACCGGCAGCGACGACGGCAGCGTCCGGGTGTGGGACGGGCATGCCGGCGCCCTCCTGCACACCCTTTTCGGGCGCCACCGCGGGATCAACGCGGTGGCCTGGGCGGTGCTGGCCGGCGGGCAGCCGCTGCTGGCCGCCGGCAGCGACAATAACGGCGCACAGGTGTGGGACGGTCACACCGGCGCCCTCCTGCACACCCTCGCCGGCCACTCCCGCTCGGTCTATTCGGTGGCGTGGGCGGTGCTGCCGGACGGGCGGCCGCTGCTGGCCACTGGCGACGGAAGTGCTGGCGCCTCGGTCTGGGACGGGCAATCCGGCACTTTGCTGCATACCCTCGACACTTCTTTTAGCCCCTACTTCCACGTGGCGTGGGCGGTGCTGCCCGACGGGCGGCTGCTGCTGGCCACCGCGGGCAGGGCTCGCGGAGAAACCACCCGGATCTGGGACGGACACACCTGCACCCCGCTGGCAACCTTGCCTGGCGCCAATAGCACGGGCGATTCCCTCTCCTGGGCACTCCTGCCAGATGGGCGGCTGCTGCTGGCCGCGACGCCGGATGCGGACGGCACGCGGCCGCGGGTGTGGGTTGTCCGCCTGCGCCCGCCGGTTGCGGGGCGGACGCCCGAGCCGGCCGGTGCGGCGGCGGGGCCGGTGATCTGCCCCGAACTTTCCGGACAGCGGATTTGTGGTTAATTCACGCTGCGAGCTGCCGTTCCAGGTATTCCTCGTGGACCTGTCGTGGGGTCCGGTACTGAAGCCCGGAGTGCCGACGTCTTGAATTGTACCAGAATTCGATGTACCTCACAACGTCCCGGCGCGCATGCTCGCGGGTCGGATACTGGGTCCGGTGGACGCGCTCGTTCTTCAGCGCGGCGAAGAACGACTCGGCCATCGCATTATCGTAGCATATTCCAGTACGGCCAGCGGACTGCCGGAGATTAAGCCTCTTCAGCGTCTTCGCGAACTGCTGGGACGTGTAGTTGCTGCCGCGGTCAGAATGAAAAACAGCATTCTCGGCAAGAGGATAATTGCGGGCGGCCATCTCGATGGCCTTCTCGATGAGCGGGGTCTTGTAGTTATCGTCCGTCGCCCAGCCGATCACTTCTTTCGTATGGCAATCGATAACCGTCGCCAGGAAGAGCCAGCCCTGCCATGTCGGAACGTAGGTTATGTCGCCGACCATCTTCTCGCCAGGCGCGGCGGCGGTAAAATTCCGCTTCACGAGGTCGGGAATGTCGTGCTCCTGGCCGTCGCCCTCGGTGAGGCTGAACCGCCACGGCCGCGGCTGGCAGGGCTCCAGGCCCAGCTCACGCATCACCGACCGCACCAGCTCCGGCCCGGCCTGGACGCCCCAGGCCACCAGGTCCACATGGACCCGGCGGTACCCGTACGTCCCATCCGATTCATCGAATGACTTCTTCACGATCAGGGCGAGTTCCCCTCTCCTTTTCGCCGTCGCTGATTCCGGGGCGTTCCGCCATTCGTAGAACCCGGACCGGGACACCTCCATCCACCTGCACATCTGCACGATTGACGGCACGTACTCGTCGTCCGATTCCTGGTAAGCCGCATACTCCGCGTCGATAAACTCGAATTTCTCGGTCACCGATGGTCTTTGGCAAAGTATGCTGCGGCTTTTTTCAGGAACTCGTTCTCCATCTTCAGTTCCCGGGTCTCCCGCTCGAGCTCGCGCAGCCGCACGCGCTCATTCACGGTTAGCGGCGGCTCCTCGCCGGATGCTCACGGCGGTAAATGCCCACCCAGTTACCGAGCGTACCTTCGTTGATACCGAGCTCCTTCGCCACGCGGGCAATCGGACGCGACGTCTCGATCACCATCTTCACGGCTTCATCCTTGAATTCCGGTGAGAAGCTCTTCTTAGATCGGGGCAATTATTTCACCTTTCCAGATAGCCCATCCTGGATGGACGTCGGAAAGGGGGACGGGCGGGGCGGGGCTGGGTGCGGGGCTGGGTGTGGGGGTGGCGGGGGCGGGGTTGCTGGCGCTGGGGGGTGCGGGGTTGTGGCCGCCGCTGGGGCTGGTGGCGGACCTGGTCACGCTGACCGGACCGGAGGGAGCCGGCCCGGCCGGGGCGGGGGCGGGGGCGGGGCTGCAGGACGGGCGGCTGGGAGAGCTGGCCGGGCATCCGGGGATCGGACGGCTGCGGGGGCTGGGCTGGCCGGCCCGCTCGCGGGTGGCGTTCGCGGGCCTGCTGGCCGCGGGCCTGACGCCCGGGCCGGGTTACGCGCCGCCGCCGGGCGCCAGCGCCGGGGCGCTGGCGCGCGCGCTGGCCGCGGCGCTGGCCGCGGCCGGGCCGGGCCGGCCGCCGGCGCCGACCTGGGCGAGCTGGCCGCCGCCGCCGCCGCGGTCACCGACCGGACCATCGCGCTGCTGACGATCCTGGGCCCGGCCGCGGCCAGCGCCGACCCGGCGCTGCCGCTGCGGCTGGCCCACCACGCCCCGCGCCTGCCCGCGCTGCCCGCCCGCCAGCTGCGGCTGCTGGCCGAGGCCGCCCGGCCCGGCACCGCCGCCCGGCCCGCCAGCGCCGGCGGCCAGCGGCACGCCCCCGGCACCGCCGGCATCGGCCGCCACGGCAGCCTGACCCAGCTGCTGCCCACCCAGCTGGCCCTGCCCGCCGACCTGCTCACCGCCCGCTACCTGCAAAACCACCTGCTCTACCGGCGGCACACCGCCCGCATCCCGCCCGCCCCCGAGCCGGTCACCCTCATCCTGGACACCACGCCCCCCACCTACGGCCCCGCCGAGAACATCCTGCGCCTGGCCGCGCACCTGATCACCACCTTGCTCTGGGAATCCGGCCAGCACCCGGTCCTGATCACGCTGGCCCGCCCCCAGGCCGCCACCCCCCTCACCACCCGCGCCCACCTGGCCCAGCTCTGGACCACCCGCACCCTCGACCCCCCCGCACCCGCCCTGCACACCGCCCTGGACACCGCCCGCGCCACCGGCCGCCACACCGTCCTGCTCACCCACCACCACACCCCCGCCCAGCACTACCCCCCCACCCCCGCCCACCGCCTGCTCACCACCCACCACCCCGCCGAACCCCCGCCCCCGCCCCCCACCCGCCCCGGCCACTACCACCTCCCCCCCGACCCCACCCCCGCCCAGCTCACCCACACCATCCACGCCCTCACCACCACCCACCACCCATGACCACCCGGCAACTACCCAGCGAACAGGCGGGTCCGAATTGGATGCCCGCGGTCCTGGCGGAGCCATCGGCCCACGGACGGCTGCGGTGCGGGCTATGTCCATTCCTGTGCGTGCTGAGCGACGGCCAGACGGGAGCCTGCCGGGTGCGCCGCAACCGTGGCGGGACACTGGAGACGGCCACGTTCGCCGCTGCCGTGGCGCATCTGGCCGCTATCGAGCGCAAGCCGCTATATCACGTGTGGCCGGGTTCGCTGGTGCTGACCGTGGCCGCGCCGGGCTGCACGTTCCGGTGTGACTACTGCATCAATCACCGGCTGTCGCAGTACGGCCGCGCAGAAACGGCCCCCTGGACCGGCGAGCCCGCCCGTCCCGCCGAGCTAGTGGATCAGGCCCGGGCGGCGCGGGCGGCGATCGGGTTGTCGTACACCGAGCCAGGCTTGGCTCCCGAGCTGACACTGGCACTGGCCGAGCACGCCGCCCCCGCGGGGGTACCGGTCGTGTGGAAAAGCAACGGGTTTCTGACCAGGGAAGCCATCGACCTGGTGGCCCCGGTGCTCACAGCGGTGAACATCGACGTAAAGGCGGCAACCGATACCGCACACCGACGTCTTACCGGCGCGCCACTGCGGCCGGTGCTTGCGGCCGTCGAGCGGTTCCGCGAGGCAGGGGTGTGGGTGGAGGTGAGCACTCCACTGATCCCCGGCGTATCGGCGGAACCGTCGGCGCTGCGCTCGATCGCGGCCACGCTGGCGGCCCTGGACTCAGCGATGCCGTGGCACCTGCTCCGCTTCACGCCGGACTTCCGGATGCGCCGCAGTCTGCCTACCGTGCCCTCCGCGCTACGCGCGGGCACGGACATCGGGCGCGAGGCCGGGCTTACCTTCGTCTACGTGGAGCGGGCCCTCGGTCAGACCGGACGCTGTACCCGATGTCCAGGTTGCGCGAATACTCTTGTGGAGCGCGGCATTTGGGAAACACTGGAGAACAAAATCGCAAGCGGTCGGTGTCCGCGCTGCTCGCACGAGATTCCCGGCCGATGGGGGGAGAGGCCATGACGGATCCAGCCTTGCCCGACGATCCCGCACCGATGCAGCACGCCTTCGTGCCCTCGCTGCCCGATTTGATCGACGCGAGCGAGTATGCGGCTCACCCGGACGGCGGCCTGATACGGCTGCGCATCACGGTGACCGAATCCGGGGTGGAGTTGCTCGGCGACGGCCTGCGGCCGGATGCGGTCGAAGCGGTCTTGGTGGCGCTGGGTGGCGGCACGATGGAGCAGATGCTGTGCGGCTAACCCATGATGAGACGCCGGCCGACGAGGCGTCCGAACTCGAATACGGGATCTCGCTCGGTCTGGCGCCGCAGCCCGACCTGGACACGGTCGGGGATGATGGCGTGGCCGTGACCAGGCCGTCGTCGGATTGGAATCATCGGCGCTGCCACCGCTGCGGGCAGACGTTCCGTCGTGGCGACCGGGTCAGCGTGAGCAACCGGGGGAAGACGGTCGTGCACCTCGCGCCCGGCCTGGCCTGCGCCGGGCCTGCCGGCGCCGACTCGGCGCAGGAGGAAGTCGCCGCGTTCCGGGCCGGGCTGCTGGCCGAGTGGCCCGCCGATCCAAAGCTGCGGCTGCGCCAGCTGGCCGCCCGCGACTGGCGGATCCCGGGAGGCCCCGGTGACCTGCGTGACTCCAACGTGTGCCTGCAGTGCGGCCACACCTTCCGCGCCGGTGAGTACGTGGTCGTCTGCCCCTGCCGGTCGACCGTGCCACCCAACCCGGACGGCAGCCCGCGCGAGGCGGCATGCGGACGCGCTGTACACCGAGATCCCGCCGTCGGCCTGTCCTGCTGGGAATCGTGGCGCCCGGACGGCAAGGTCAAGGTGTGCCCGGTGACCCAGGTGACAGTCAGCGGGACGTGAGCGGATGCTTCCGGCACCGGAGGGGGCGACGGACCGGTACGCCCGGCAGCGGATCACGCCCGGCTGGAGTCAGGACCGCCTCGCCCAGGCCACAGTGGTGGTCGTCGGCGTGGGTGCGCTGGGCAACGAGGTGGCCAAGAACCTGGCGCTAACCGGGGTCGGCCGATTCATTCTGTGCGATCCCGACTCCATAGCGGTAAGCAACCTCAGCCGCACGGTGCTGTTCGGGACGGAGGACGTAGGCCAGCCCAAGGCCAGCGTGGCCGCGGGGACACTTGCCGCGTTAGCGCCGGACACGGCGGCGCAGGCGCGCGTCGCCGACCTGGGCCGCGGGGTCGGCCTCGGTGAGCTCGCCGATGCCGACGCGGTGCTGAGCTGCGTCGATACAATCCGGGCCCGGATGCGGTTGCTGGGCCGGTGTGTCCTGGCCGGGGCCGCGCTCATCGACGGCGGCACGCATTCTTTCGGCGGCGAAGTACGGCTGAGGCTGTCGCCGGACGAGGCGTGCTATGGCTGCACGCTGTCTGCCCACGAGCGCGGTGTCAGCGATCTGCCCTGGAGCTGCTTCGGCACGGATCAGGACGGGCCACAGCCCGCCTCCATTGCCACGACCGCACTGGTCGCCTCGTGGATGTCGCTCGCCGCGCTGCAGGTGATCCTCCGATCGCCGCCGTCTTACCGAGTGCTCCGCATCGACGCGGTCAGCGGCCGCACCGCGCCGGTTGCCATCGATCGCGATCCCGACTGCCCCCACCACCGTCCGCTGGCCGGGCCGGTAATGACTGTCCCGGTCACTTATCAGGCCACCGCCGGGGAGCTCCTGGCCACGCTCGCACCCGACGACGAGCCATTCGTATGGGAGCAATTCCCGCTTGGGTGGCGCTGCACCGGGTGCGGCGGTTACGCTAACAAAACTGCGCTTCGTGGGGGGATGGATACCAACGACACCGTGCTGACGTGTGACCGCTGCGGGGGGCTCATCCGGGCGCGATTCAGCCAGCGACTCCGTGACGCTCCTCCTGAGTCCCGCTTGTCCGATCTCGGTGTCGCTCCGGAGGACATCCTGCCGGTACGTATGCCCGGAGGTGAGTACACATGTCGTCGGCTGAGTCGTTAAGGCGCCACCAGCCTGAGGACGACCCTTCACTGCCGCGAGCTGATATCCGCTTCTCCCTGTTCGACGCGCGGGATCTGCAAACGGAGCTCGCTAACGTCTTCCATAGCCAGCGCGCCGTGGAGGAGATACTGAGGTCGACCACCTTCCCGCGAGGCCGTATCCCTTCCTTCGAGAATTCTGACGCTCACGCGGTGTGGGGGGAGATCCTTCTCACGCTCAGCCAGGGCGCGATCCGCGCGGGTAATTACCAGCTCCTGACCGCCATCCTGGGCCCCTACCCGGCCAACGACGTCTTCCTGCGCCTCGCCGAGACCTATCTGGGTGCCGGATCGGCCTCCGGGCGCGGCGCGGCAACGACACAGCCGGGGCCAGAAGCCGCCCATCCGGAGCAGGCGGCCGCCGAGCCGCCGGCCTGTCATGTCATCGTCCGTGCCAGCACCGAGGAAACCAGGGAGCATGCCGCGACGACGCTGCGGGAACTCGGGCTCGATCCGGTCGAGCAGTGGTCGACGGCGCACGCGGTCTCCTACCGGGTCGGCTCCGACAGCCCCCAGGAAGTCCGGGCCCAGCTGGAGCGGACGGACTTCGGCTGGACGGTGGTGGCGCCCGGGCTGCGTGACTACCTGCTGCACACGCTGTACGTCGAGGGTCCCGACGGCCGCCAGTTCCGGATCACCGACGCCCCGGCCCAGCAGACCGTCGGCAACGTCGCGGCTGAGGTCGTCGACCAGTACGGTGGCGATCTCCCCGACGCCGCCCGTCCCGCCGTGGTCGACCATGTGGGCCCGGACGGCCAGGGACGGCGCCTTGACCCGAATTCCACCCTGGACGAGTCGGGGATCCGCGACGGCGACCGGGTGCGGGTCGGATTCCAGGCGCGGGCCGCGGCGGTGAACCCGCTGGACCGCCAGGATGCGCTCTACCGGGTGCGTAACCAGATTCGTGACTTCGGTGACACGCGGGACGAGGATGCGGAGTTCGTGGTACGGGCCAATTCCGCACTGCTGCCGACGGAATACGAGATCGAGTTCCGGCAGCCGAGTTTCGGTCCGCCGCCGTCGCCGGATTCCTCTCCGACCGATATTGACCGCCACCAGGTGCTGATCCAGCTCGGGTCCGATTTTCCCGAGTCACCGCCAATGGTCTTCTGGCTGACCCCCATCTACCATCCCAACGTGTTCCCCACCTACGAGTGCGAGGTGGCGCGCGGCAGGGAAGTGCAGATGGGCCTGGTGTGCCTGGGTGCGCTCCAGGAATCGTACCTGCCCTCGCTGCATTTCGGCTCGTTGTGCCAACTCCTGATGGACATCGCCGCCTTCCGCAACTACAGCCTGTACAAGTCGGATGGGACGATCGACGCGACCGGCGAGCAGCGGCGCCGGGTTGATTTCTTCGACCCGTACGCGGCGGCCTGGGTGCAGTCGGAGGCCGGGCAGCAACGGATCCGGGGAATCAACGGATCGCCGATCAGGGAAGCTCCGCGAACGCGTCCGGAGTACCGCAACGTCATCGAGGCGGTCGGCGACGAATGAGCCTGCAGGTAGATCTCTTCCGCAGCGACGACTACGTGCGCTACGGGAAACTCGACCTGCTGCCGCTCCTGCTGGCGTTCTTCGAGCCGCTCATCGGGGAACCGCTCGCCGACGCCCGGTTTCGGCTGGTCTTCCTGCCTCTGGACGACCCGGGCGTGCTGGCCGGCCCACCGTCGGTGGTCAACCTGCGGTCCAGCCACGGGTACGTGCAGGTGTACATCGTGCGCGGCGGGCGGCTGCTCTACCGGCATCCGCATCCGGTTCGGGAGATAATCGGGCGGCAACTGCAGCAGATCCTCGCCCAGCGCGAGCCGGCCGAGACGCACTGGGGGTTCGGCATCCGCGGCCCGGACATGGACGGGATCGCGCTGGTCCGGCCGGTTCCGGAGATCGCGCACGGCGTCGACGTCCACACCGGCGCCCGCCGTATCCCGCTGTTCCACCTGGAGGAGGTCGCGGAACCGGAGCCGCCCGAGGCCACGCTGGCTGATCTCGGTGTCGACGCAACCGGCGCCGATCCGGGCGCTCTCCCCGCCTCCGCGGTCAGCGTCGTCCTCGATAAGGCGGTGCGGCATGCGTTCGTGGCGGCCACGCCGTTCTCGGCCGAGGTCGAGGAGGGTGGGTTCCTGGCCGGCCGGGTCTACCGCGACGCGCACCGGAAGGGCGGCTACATCGTCGAGATCACGGCGGCTATCCAGGCCGAGCGGACGGGTGCCTCTATGCTCAATTTCACCTTCACCGGCGAGAGTTTCCTGCGGATCGGCGAGCGGATCTCGGCCCGCAATCGCGACGAGACGCTGCTGGGCTGGTACCACACGCACCTGTTCTCGGCGACCGACACGCTCGGGCTGTCCACGGTCGACGTCGACCTGCACCGGTCGACATTCCGGCGGCCCTGGCAGGTGGCCGCTCTGATCAACATCACCGAGACCAGCCGGGTGCTGCGCTTCTACCACAACGACGGCGAGACGATGACCCGCGCTCCGTACTGGGAGACCGGGCCATGACCGCCGAGACCACGGCCCAGCGGGTCCTGTCGTGGGCCACCGAGCCGAGCGGGCCACTGCCCAACGGCCCGCTGTGGGAGACGGGCCGGCTGGCCCGGCCCGAAGCCGCCACGCTGACATTAGCGTGCGAGCTCGCCCGCGCCACTGCCGCCGCACTGGGCGCGGGAGCGCCCCCCTTCGGGGACGAGAACGCGATCGGCGCCGGGGCAGTTCTGCTCGCCGCGGCGATCGGCGGCCGTCGGCAGCCGGGAGCAGCGCGGCGGCTGGCCGAGGCGATCCCCGCGGCCCGCCCGGTCAGGTCGCGGCCGGACGCGGCATGCTGGTACGACCTGATCTCGCGGCACGGTGTAGTGGCCGCGGTCCTGGAGGCCCTCCCGGTATCCGGGACCAGCCCCGCGGGCCTGCGCGAAGGCGGCCGGGACACGCGGGCAGGCACCGATGACGCAGACGGAATCGGCACCGAGAACGAGCCCCTCACCGAGACCCTGCTGCGCATGTCTCCGCTGACCGCCGTCCTGCACCGGCCCGCCCTGCGGCTGCTCGAAGCGAATACCACGGGGAACGAGGTCGAGGCGGCCGCTGCGCTGGCCGCCCGGCCGCGCGGGGCCGCGGTGCTGACCGCTGCCCTGGCCTGCTGGTCGCCGCGGCCCGCCGTGCTGAACTGGCGGACGGACCTGCTGGCCCGGCTTGGCCGCGATAACCCTGACCTCATCCTGGACACCGTCACGCTGGCGCGACTGCGGTACGGCGACGACTGGGACCTGAGGCTGCGCTGGGCCAGGAGGCGGCTCGGCATGCCGGGTCCGCCCGACCCGCTGGCGATCGCCACCGCGCGGTTCTGGGTGCCGCTGGCGCGGCTGAGCCAGCGGGACCCCACCCTCCCCGACGCTCGTCCCCTGCTGGCGGGCTACCGGTTCGCGCTTGATCTCGTCCGCCGCCTTCGTCTGACCACGGCAGGTGCCCCCTGATGCCACCCAAACGCACGCTCACCTTTGTTCCCGCCGACCCGGGCGCCTTCTATGACCGTTACCTGCTCGCCGAGACTGAAGAACCCGACCTGACGCTGGGCGGGCTACTGAACGACCTGCCCGCGCTGAGCCGGGACCCTCTGCCGCCCGCCTACCTTGACCTCAAGCTGTCCAGCTACATAATCACCGTCGCCCGGCCGGGGCCCGACACGCCGATGTACGTTCCACCCGGGATGAGCCTCGCGGACTTCGGAGCGGCGGTCAGCCGTTCCGAATCGGAGCATGAACTCCCCGAGGAGAACTCGGCCGAGGACACCCGGGCAGATGCCGAACGCGCGGATGATGCCCCGTGGGCCGGGCCGGACCCGACGGGACATCCGGCGACGTTGAGCGACCGCCAGGCGGTCCTCGTCGCTCATGCCGCGGAGATCGACCAGGCCGCGTCCTACCTGGACGGCGGGCTCTCGGTGCTGATCCGGTGCGAGAAGCTCCTGGTAGAGCACCTGGCCAGCGAGATCGGCGCACGGTCGCGGCGGGCGGTCCGGCTGGTGCGGACCGCCTCGCCCGGCGCGTCGGGGGCACCCGAGTTCATGGGCCTGGGGGGCGGCCGCCGGGCTGACCTTATGACCGCCCTGCAGCAGGCGATCACCGAGGCCGACTCGCGCGACATCATCGTGGTGCCGCACCTCGACCTGCTGGCCGGCGGCAGTGACGCCACGCTGACCGGCGAGGCACGCGAGCTCACTGACCTGCTGTACGAACGCAGCGAACGCATCATCCTCGCCTTCACCGACCCGTCGCTGGTCATCCCGGAAGTCCTGGCCAACCGCTTCGCTGTCCGGCTCGCGGTCGACATCCTGCCCAGGGCGGCACGCGCAAGCGACGGCAGCGCGATTCCGATCGGACGGGCGCTGGTCACCGAGGACGAAGCCAACCTGTTCGAGGAATTCGACGCGGTCAATCTGTACAAGCACGTCGCGGGGATGAACGCGGTGCGGCTGCGGCACGGCCTGCGCTTCGCCTACCAGACCGCGACCGACGGCGACGGGCAGCCCTCGTTCTCCGGCCTGCTGCAGCAACTGCGGGTGTTCAAGGCGCGCACCTCGAGCGCGTTCGAGGTTCCGAACGTGCCGCTCGAGGCGATCGGCGGCTACGACGACGTCAAAGCCGAACTCGAGCGGGCACTGCAGATCATCGGCGGCGCCGCGGGCGATGAGCACCGGCTGCCCGAGCAGCTACGCCACGACCTCGTCCCCCGGGGCTTCATCTTCCACGGCCCGCCAGGCACCGGGAAGACGCTGTTCGCGAAAGCGATCGCCAGCCGACTCGACGCAACGATCATGGTAGTGTCGGGTCCCGAAATCACCGACATGTACGTCGGGGAGAGCGAGCGCAAGCTCCGCGACCTGTTCGCCGAGGCCCGCCGTAACGCCCCTGCCGTGCTGGTCTTCGATGAATTCGACTCGATCGCGGGCAAGCGCACCGGCCGTGACGACGGCGGGAGCCGTGCGGGCAACGCCATCGTCGCCCAGATGCTCACCGAGCTGGACGGGTTCCGCCCCGAGGTCCCGGTCCTCATCATCGGGACGACGAACCGGATCGACATCGTCGATGACGCGCTGCTGCGGCCGAGCCGGTTCCGGCCCATCAAGATCGATCTTCCAGACGAGCAGGCCCGGCGCGCCATCGCCGAGGTGCACGCCGACCATTTCGAGATCAAGCACAGCGACGCGCTGCTGGACGCGATCGCCGCCGCCACCGAGGGCATGAACGGAGACGAGATCCGCTCGATCTTCCGCGACGCTCGCGCCGACGAGCTGGTCGGCGGCCACCGGCGACCGGACGCACGTCGGCTGGGCGAGCTCATCGGCGCCCTGCGGATGGCTCAGCAGCAGCGCGAGATCGACAAGGCACGGCAGTTCGGGCACGCGCCCGGCCAGGAGCGCCGCACGCTCATGGTCATGACCGGGCGCCGCCGACCGCCCGAGAACCCTGAACCGGGACCGGACGCCCGGCTCGCTCCATCGGCACCGAACGATACGGACGGGGATGATCCGGCGTCATGACCACCACCCTGGACAAGCCGATACGGCTGTCGGCCCTCGCCTATGCCAAGCGACTCGAGGAGATCAAGCAGCTCTTCGTCGACCGGGATGAGGTCATCGACCTGCTGGGGATCGGCGCCCTGTGCCGCGAACACGTCCTGGTCATCGGCCCGCCGGGTACGGCTAAGACCCGGCTGCTCAACAGCTTCTGCCGGATGCTCGACACGACGCCGTTCAGCTACCTGCTCACCCGGTTCACCGAGCCGGCGGAGATCTTCGGTCCGATCAACGTCAAGCTGTTCCGCGACGAAGGCGACATCGAGATCAAAACCGCGGGCATGCTGCCCGAAGCGCGGATCGCGTTTCTGGACGAGGTCTTCCAGGGCAGCTCCGCGATCCTCAACACCCTGCTGACTCTGATCAACGAGCGCACCTACTACAACGGCCGCACCAACCTGGCGGCCAAGCTCGTCACGCTGGTCGGATCGTCGAACGACATCCCCGACGACCCCGTGCTGGCCGCCTTCAGCGACCGGTTCCTGCTCCGCTGCACGCTCGGCTACGTCGCCGGCGATCAGGTGGAGGATGTCCTTCAGCTCGGCTGGGCGTTCGAGCAGGCCATGATCCAGGAATCCAGCCTTAACGGCGGCCGGCGGGCGCCGCGCCCCGCGTCGGCCGAGGAGCGTACCCGTGTCACGGTGTCACCGGCCGAGCTGTACGCCCTGCAGCAGGCCGTCGCCCAGGTCGACCTGTCGGCAGTGCTGAGCCCGTACGTGCAGATCCTTCAGGCGCTACGCGCCGAGGGAGTCGCGTTCTCCGACCGTCGGGCCGTCAAGGCGCAGAAGGTGTTCGCTGCTTCCGCGCTGCTGGCCGGCCGGGGCCAGGCCGAGCTGTCCGATCTCGCCCGGCTGGTCCACCTGTGG
This sequence comes from uncultured Actinomycetota bacterium, assembly GCA_963842355.1. GTDB lineage: Bacteria > Actinomycetota > Actinomycetes > Streptosporangiales > Streptosporangiaceae > JASHPR01. The sequence goes on from CAWJGC010000005.1 coordinate 38,402, forward strand.
GCCGACCTCCGCGACGAGCCGTCGCTCCGGCGGATCGTCGCCGACCAGGGGGTGCCGGTCGACGAGCCAGGCGGGTGGGTCCGCGAGGTTCACGAGATCCTGCAGGTAGAACTGCGCGAGATCGTCGTCCGGCGGGAGCAGGTCGCCACGGAGCAAGAGTTCCGTGAGCTGATGCGACGGACCCAGCGGCTGGCCGCCGAGCTGCGCCGCGATCACCCAGGCGAGGCTGAGGCCCTGGACCAGGTCCAGCGTGAACAGCGGGAAACCATAACCGTGTTCCGGGAGCGCTTCCCGGAGAGAGGCCTGGACTGATGTGCAATCCGCGCCGTATCCGCGTACGTGCCACCCGCCAGCTCGCCGAGGCTTGGGAGCAGGAGGTACGCCGCCAGGTCACCAGGGTCGGCGAGGCGACCGCCGAGGCCCGGGTACGCGAGCTGCTTGAGTCCTCGGTAGGAGGTCCGACCTTGACCGCGCTCGCCATCGTCCTGAGTCGCACCGACGGCTGGGAACAGGACACAGACGGAGTCTTCCGGCATGAGCTGACCGGGGGGTACATCGCCTTCGACCCGAGCACTCGTGAGCTGGAGATCGTCGCCCGCGAGTCAGCCGAGGTCAGGTCGATCGGCGAGGCGGCCACCGTGGTCCGCGCCGAGGTCTCCGAAACGATCGAGGCCGAGGGCGTCGGAACTTACTACGACGACGAGTGGGGTGGCATCACGGAGGCCGACGCCCGGCGCGCGGCCGAGCAGGACCTTGACCAGTCGCTGGTTCGGGCGGCGCGGGAGCGCCGTGACGAGGCGCGCCGGGCGGCAGACGAGGAGGCCGGCGATACCGTCCGTCAGGAGGCGACGCGGCGGGCCGACACCGCGTTTGCCGCGGCGTCGGCGGGCCGCGCCGAGGAGCTGCGCCGGCGCGCCGCTGAGGCGCTGGCCGCCGTGGGCATTGAGGGCCGCAACTTGTTCCACCAGGCGCTGGCCGAGGCATACCGTGACGCGATCCTCGCGTACGCCCGGGCCCGGCACGCCGACAACATCCACTGCACCGACAGCGGCAGCGTGCTCGAAATCGAGTTCGAGATGCAAATCTGATCCTTCAGGAGGCAGGCAGTGCGAGTTCGGGTCAGGTTCCGCTATCGCGCCGACACCGGCGAGGTCGAGATGTTCGAGGTTGACGATCTCCGGGTCGGCCCGCCCCTGGCCGACCACGACGCGCGGCATGAGCGCGCCGCGACTGACGTCGCCCGGATCGTGGAGAGCAATGCCCTCATCGAGGAGGTGCTCCCCGGCACTGAGGAACCCATGCCGATGGCCGTCCAGGTGACCGACGAGCAGCAGCTGACCGACCAGCGGCGGGAGCGGCACCTCCGTGGCTGACGCCCTGCTGTACGAGAAGGCCGCCAGCTGCTACTACGAGGCACGGCTGGTCGCCGACGCGGTGCGCTGCTACCGGCTCGCCGGGGCGCACCGGCGTGCCGCCGACCTGAACGTGTCCCTCGGCGAGTACCGAGAGGCTGCCGCGGACTACGAGCGCTCCGGCCTGCCGGAGCTGGCCGCCTGGCTCCTGGTCCACGGGGCCGGGGACCCGGCCGCGGCGCGCGCCGTGCTCACGCGGCTCGCCGCGGTGCCCGTTTCGGAGCCAGAACATCCCGCCCCGGGCTCATCTCCCGCAACCGCCGACTCGTCCCTGCGGCGCGAGCTCGTGCGCACCCGCTGCGCGATCGCCGAGGGAGCGCGACCTACCGAGATCCTCCCGGTGGTCAACGCCGTCTGCCTGGAGCTCGCCGACCCGAACGCCCCCCACGACCGCTTCAGCGAGGAGTGGGCGGTAGCCCTGGCCGAGCACGTACAGCGCTACGACCAGGTGGCCCTGGTTTTCGCGGCTTCGGTGCGGGGCCGCCGATACGGCGCAGCCCACCGCTGGAGCCTGTGGGCGGACCGGGTGCTGCGCACGGAGCTGGTCATCCCGGCCGTGCCCGAACCGGCTCGTGTACCGGCGGGAGGGTGACCGTGCCACCGCGACAGCGACGAGGCAGGCGGACACCCGCACCGACGGCGGACGCCCAACCGCGCCCGCCCGCTGGCACCCTGGAGCCGCTTGATGACCCCGCCTCCCCGCGCGAGCCCGCGCGGCCCGGGTCGTCCCGGCCACCTGAGCCGCCCGGGCCGCAGTTCCGGCCTGCTCCGGCGCCCGAGATCCTGGGCCTGTACGGGCGGTTCGCTGCCGCATCGGCCGCGCTGATCTTCGCTGGTCAGATGCCCGACGATCAGCCGGTCAGCGCGCTGCACTGCCTGCGCGGCGGGCCTGCAGGCGCATGGTGGGTCAGGTCCGACCTGACGCTCGAGGCGGCCAGGGAGATGGTCTCCGTTACCTCCGGCCGGGTATACCTGCAGTCGGGCGACCACCTGATCCGCGACCATGGCTGGAAACAGACTCCAGATGCCGGAGAATCGGTGGCCCTCAGCGACCTGCGCCGGGTTCCCGTGCTCGAGCTGGTCCGCGCCGCGGGCCTGCACCCCTGCCCCCGGCGGCCACTGGACGAAGCCGTACTGCTGCTACCGGGCCACCTCGTTTCCGGTATCGCGCGCCGGGCCCTGGATCTGCGGCTGGAGGTAACCTACCGGACGGTCACGCTGACCCCCCTGTTCGAGCCGGACTCCGTGGTCCGGACCGGCTACGAACTGTGCCTACGCGCCGGGGCTGACGCCATTCTGCCCGCCTCCCTCCTGGCCGCGCTGGACCGCAACCCGTTCATAGTCGTCTGCCGCCGCGCCGCGGACACTCTGCTGATGCGCCACGGGTTGGCGTCGCCACTGCCGGACCGATCGTTGGCCACGCTCACCGGCGATGACACGTGGGTGTTCGCGGACGCCGAGCGCGGCTGCGCTCGGCTGGCCGGGTGGGGCGAACCGCAGGACGGGGCGTCGCTCGTCCGCCGCGGCCGCGACCACGAGTTGGTCGACATGAGCCCAGAAGCAGGATGGGCCGATCCGGGCGACGCTCCTATCAAGCCGACCCCGCCCGAGTTGACCCTGGTGCGGGCACGCATGAACGGCACGAAGGTCGACGCCGCCCTGCTCGATGAAGCCGACCTGCGCTGCCTGCCCGCCCTGCTGGCCGGTGAGCCGCTCGCCGCGACCGCCGTGCTCATCCGCGGCCGGGACCGCCACTTGCTCACCGCCCCGGGCGGCCTGCTGGAACAGCTGCCGGTTGGCGAACCGCTGTATTGCATCGGGCCCGGCCAGCTCTACCTGCAGCTCGGCTACCGCCTGCGGCCACATCTGCCGCCCGCGGCCCGCCGGGCCCTGTTCCCCACCGACGCGTCCACCGCCGTGATACTGGTGTCTGATGCGGCCCTGCGCTACGACCTGACGAGCCGCATTCCGGTGTGGAGGCTGTGGGCGGGCCCAACACCGGCCGTGGATTACCAGGTCCCCGGATCGGCAATAGCCGACCTGCAGGCCCTCGACCGGGAGCTAACTCCAGCCGAACCCGCGGCGCGCCAGGCGCGCCCCTCGGGGCCGTCGACTCTGCGGCGGATCCTCGGCCACGGCGGCGGCAAGCAGCGCGACTGGCGGGACGAGGCCTACGACGCCGAACTGGCCGGCAACTACACCACGGCCGCTGAACTCTACATTCGTCACAACGACCCGCTCCGTGCCGCCCGCTTGTACGAGAAGGCAGCAGAGCGTTGACACTGACCGCTGGTCATTCGCGGGGAGATCCGGCGGACAGGTGCTCGGCGACGATGCGCATGCCCTCGGCGAGTTCGTGCCCGGACAGCGCCTGCTCCGGGGCCAGGAACCACTTGACCATGACGCCGATGAAGAGGGCGTGCAGGACCGAGCCGGCCAGGCGGGCCGGCTCGGGATCCCGGGCCTGGTCGATCCCGAGGAAGAGCTCGGCCATCCCGGTCGCCGCCTGGGGCTGGACTCCGGCCAGGAAGCGGCGCAGCTCCTCGTTGTGCTCCACCAGGCTCATGAGCTCGAGCTGCGCCACCCACAGCCCGCGGCCGGCGCCGCCGAAGGACTCGACCGTCTGGCCCATGATCGATTCGAACCGCCGCAGCGGGTCGCCGTCGGGTGCTCCCCCCGCGGTCAGGGCGTTCTGGACTTCGTCCGCCCACTCGCCGATCAGCTCGTAGAGGGCCTGGTTCATCAGTGCGTCCTTCGAGCCGAAGTGGTAGCCGATAGCGGCCAGGCTCACTCCCGAGACCGCCGTGATATCCCGGGCGGTCGTGCGCGCGTAGCCCTTCTCGATCAGGCAGCGCTTCGCCCCGGCCAGCAGGTCCTCGCGATTTCCCATGCTCACACCCTACCTGTCTGAGACCATTATCTCAGACGCCTGTATTAAACATATGTACTAGACGATCGTATCAGACACTTGTACTATGGGTCTCATGAGAACTCACCAGACGCAGGCCCCGACCCCGCACACCGCCCCCGCACGGGCCGGCCGCAAGGAATGGACCGGGCTGGCCGTCCTGCTGCTGCCGCTCCTGCTGGTCTCCATGGACGTGTCCGTGCTGTACTTCGCGGTCCCGTTCATCAGCCGGGACCTGGCGCCGAGCAGCACCCAGCAACTGTGGATCTTCGATGTCTACGGCTTCGTGCTGGCCGGCCTGCTGATCACCATGGGATCGCTGGGCGACCGGATCGGCCGGCGGCGGCTGCTGCTGATCGGCGCGGTGGCGTTCAGCCTCGCGTCGCTGGGCGCGGCCTACTCGCACACCGCCGGCCAGCTCATCGCCGCCCGCGCGGTCGAGGGGATCGCCGGAGCGACGCTGATGCCCTCGACGCTCGCGCTGATCCGCAACATGTTCCACGACGAGAAGCAGCGGCGCACCGCGATCGCGATCTGGACCGCCGCCACGATGAGCGGCGTCGGGCTCGGCCCGGTGCTCAGCGGCATCCTGCTCAACCACTACTGGTGGGGCTCGGTGTTCCTGATCAACGTCCCGTTCATGGTCCTGCTGCTGGCCCTCGGGCCGGTACTGGTACCGGAGTTCCGCGCCCCGCAGCCCGGCCGGTTCGACCTGCTCGGCTCGGTACTGTCGCTGGGCGCCGTACTGCCGACGATCTACGGCATCAAGGAAATCGCCGCGTACGGCACGGACCTCCCGCGCGTGCTGTGCATCGTGGCCGGCGTGTCCGCCGGGATGGCCTTCATCCTGCGGCAGGCGCGAGCCCGCGCGCCGATGATCGACCTGAAGCTGTTCCGCAGCCGCCCGTTCGCCGGCTCGGTCACGATGAGCCTGGTGTCGATGTTCGCGCTCGTCGGGTTCGCGATCTTCGCCACGCAGTATCTCCAGTCGGTGCTCGGGATGCGGCCGTTCACCGCCGCGGCCTGGTCCCTGGTGCCGATGGCGGGCACGATGGCCGGCGCGCCGCTCACCCGGCTGCTCGTCCAGCGGTTCGACCGCGGGCTCGTCGCGGCAGCCGGCTTCCTGGTCGCCGGGGCGGGATTCGCCGGGCTCACCTGGGTGCACGCGCACTCGCCGCTCTGGTTCCTGCTGACCGCGGCCAGCGTGTACGCCGGCGGCCTGGTCGCCGTCATGAGCATCGGCAGCGACCTGATGATGGGCGCGGTGCCGCCGCACCGGGCCGGGGCCGCGGCCGCCGTGGTCGAGACGGCGAGCGAGTTCGGCGGGGCGCTCGGCATCGCGGTGCTCGGCAGCATCGGCACCGCGGCCTACCGCTCCGGCCTGGCCGCGGCTGTCCCGGCCGGCACGCCGCCCGCGGCGCTGGGGGCCGCCCGCGCCACCCTCGGCGGCGCGCTGACCGCGGCCGGCCTGCTCCCCGGACGCTCGGGCGCCGGGCTGCTCGACGCCGCCCGCACCGCGTTCGCCCACGGGCTGGACGTGGCCGCCCTCGGCGCCGCCGCCACCATGATCCTGGCCGCCGTCCTGACGGCCGTGTTCCTCCGCGGAATCCGGACGGCGGCGCCGGCGGCCCCGGCCCGGCCGGCCGAGGAGCTACAGGAGCAACGAGCCGCCTAGCTACCCGGTGACGGCCGCGGCGCTGCCCGCCGCGGCCGTCACCTCTTGCCCTGCTTTCCGCATGATCACCTGGCCGGGTCTCCGCTGGTCAGAACCCGCTGTCCGGACCGCCGAAGGCCGGGCCGGTGATCTCTGCGACGAGTTGCCCGGCGCTGACCGCCGGCAGGTCCAGGCACGCCGAGGTGATGACCTTCCTGCTGACCAGGCCACGGCGGTAGGCACGCAGATAACGCGCCAAATGCAGGCCATCCTCCCCGCACGGCGTGCCCGGCGGCGCCCAGCAGAACCCGCACGGCACCCGTACCGCCAGCGCGGCGATCTCGGCCGCGCTCACGCCGGCACGTCCAGGCCCAGATCACGGCCCAGGGCCAGGTACGCCCGGGCGCGCGCCAGCCCCGTCGCGCACTGGTAGCACAGCTCGCCGTCCCCCGCGCATGCCGAGCATTCCAACGGCGGGTCACGGTAGAACACCGCGTCCGCCAGTGCCTGACGCAGTAGCTCATCCCTGACCTCCGGAACACGCGGGGCTAAGCGATGCGGCATCAGCCAGGGCTCCTTTCCATGACGTCCGGCCGGCGCCCCCGAGCCACTGAGCCGGGCCGTCGTGGCATGCGGGATGCGCGCTTGTTCTGATCCTAGAACTAGCCCGAGGCATCCGTCTATAGACAGATGGGTATGACTACGGTCCGTGACGGCTGCCTATCTTGACCACGTGACCATCGACCACGACGCCGCCACCCCCGTCTACCAGCAGCTCGCCACGATCCTGCGCGCCCGCATCGAGTCCGGGGAGCTGCCGCCCGGCCGGGTCCTGCCCTCCGAGGCCACCCTGATGCAGCAGTTCGGAATTGCCCGCGAAACCGCCCGCAAGGCCGTCCGGGTACTGCGCGACGAGGGAATCGTCCACATCGTCCAGGGCCGTGGTGCCTATGTCCGTGACGACTACAAACCCCGTTCTAGGTAGCCGATCTCATGAAACGGCCCTGATGAGCCCCACCGGACACCGCGCTATCTGCCGCAGGCGTCGCCAGCGGCACGGCTCGGCCCGGCGGGAGTCCGTCGTTCTGGCCCCTGATGTTCGCGGCGGTTCCGGCGATATTTCTCATGTACGGTTTATCCGGCACGGTGCCGAGGAAGAGGAACCCGCATGCGCTACGCGGTGCGGGAGCGGATGTTCTCGATCGGCGACGACTTCTGGATCACCGACGAGCAGGGCAACCGGATCTACCTGGCCGACGGCAAGGCCATGCGGCTGCGGCAGACGGTCGAACTCAAGGACGGCTCCGGGGCCGAGGTCGCGGTCGTGCGTAAGAAGCCGCTGTCCGTGCACGAGGCCATGGAGATCGAGCGCGACGGCGCGGTCGTCGCCACCGTGCGCAAGGCGATGGTGTCGCCGCTGGCCGGTCCACGATCGAGCTCGCCGACGGCGGCCACCTCGAGGCGGTCGGCGACATCCTGGACAAGGAGTTCGAGATCACCGGCGGCGGGCGGACGCTGGCGCGGATCTCGCGTGCCTGGTTCCGGCTTCGGGACACCTACGGGGTGGATGTGGCCCCCGGGGAGGACGACGTCCTGCTCCTGGCGGTGGCCGTAGCCCTGGACCGGATCCAGCACGACGAGGACGAGCGCCGCCGCTCCCGCTGAGCCTAGGCCGCGGCGGCCCGGAGCCGGCCGACGTAGTCGATGCGGTTGGCCTGGATCTCCCCGGCGTCGATGGCCGCCTGCTCGTCGCGGTCGGTCACGCCGTCCAGGTCGGGGAAGAAGTAGGGTCCGTACGCGACGAGCCGTGCGTCGAACCGGGCGTCAAGCTCGCGCAGGATGTCCCGGCCCTCGTGCAAGCGCTCGTCCTCGGCCCAGCGCCGCAGGCAGGCCTCCCACGGCTGGCCCGATTCGCGCCACTGGTCACAGCGCTCCCGCAGCCAGCCGGGTTCTGCTGACGGCGGGGGCAGCCGGCCGAGGCACCACCGGGCCGTGGCCTCGTCGAACCGCTCCCGGGCCCATTCCACGACCACCAGCAGGCCGCCGGGAGCCAGGGCCGCGCTGACCCGGTCCAGCATGTCGCCAAGGTCCCGGGCATGATGCAGCGACGTGCACGCGACCACCGCCCGGGCGGGCTCGGGCATCTCGTGCTGCTCGAACCCGACCTGCCGGTACCAGGGCCCGGCCGGGGCCTCGGGATCGACCCCCGTCGCGTCGTACCCGGCGGCGCGCAGCATCGGGACGAACCCGCCGAGCGGCCCGCAACCGATCTCCGTGACCGGGCCCGGCGGAGCGGGCAGCCGACCCGACACGAGCGGCCACATCGTGGCGAGCCAGCGCTCGTCAGGCGTCACACGGCCGAGACTACGTCGCGGACGCCGCTTCCCGGCCGCGCAACGCCGCTGCTGACCTTCATCGACCACAGACAGCCGGCATCGGGTACAGCTTCCCCCAGCCCGAAGACCCCCCCTCCGCGCCACACCTCCCACTCCAGCCACAGCCGCACCATTTCGCGGCCCGGTGAAATCGACGGGCTCAGGCATTTGTCCCTTTTACGGGCTTTCATGCTGGTCGCGCTCGCGGCTCAGGCCGCGCCGACGGTCATGAATGCGACAAAGGTGCACACCGGTGTACACCAGATCCACATTCATCGCCGACTTCGGCGGCTGCGCCGGGCTCGCCGGGCGGCGCCGGGCGGCGCCGGGCGGCGGCGGGCTGCGGCGGGCTCGCCGGGCTGCGCCGGGCGGCGGCGGGCTCGCCGGGCTGCGGCGGGCTCGCCGGGCTGCGGCGGGCTCGCCGGGCTGCGCCGGGCGGCGGCGGGCGGCGGCAGCGGCGGGCGGCGGGCGGCGGCGGGCGGCGGCGGGCGGCGGCAGCAGCGCCGGGCTGCGGCGGGCTGCGGCGGCAGCGTCGGTTGCGGCGGGGGCCACATGATCGGCGACGGGATAACCGCGAGCCGCGTCACAGCAACCACTCCTGAAACACGCCTGCTAGAGCTGGCCGACGTCGGTGATGCGCAGGACCGCCGCGCCGGCCTCGTCGGAGGCGTCCAGGTCGATCAGCGCGCTGATGCCCCAGTCATGATCCCCGGCCGGGTCGTCGAAGATCTGCCGCGCCGTCCAGTAGGTCCGTTCCTTCTCGATGATCAGCAGCCCCGGGCCTCGCGCGTCGGCGCCGGTCCCGATGTCGGCATGCTCGTCGAAGTACGGCTCCAGTGCCTCGGCCCAGGCGTCGGCGTTCCAGCCCGCCTCGGCGTCCAGCGCGCCCAGGTCCTCATACCGGCGCAGCGCGGCCAGCTCGACCCGGCGGAACAGGGCGTTACGGACCAGGACCCGGAACGCCCGCTGGTTGCCGGTCACCGCGGGCGGCCGCTCATCGATCGGGGCCCCGGACTCGCCCGCCGGGTCGCGCAGCCTCGCCCACTCGTCGATCAGGCTGGAGTCGACCTGCCGGACCAGCTCGCCCAGCCACTCGATCAGGTCCGTGAGCTCCTCGGTCCTGGCCTCCTCCGGCACGGTCTGCCGCAGCGCCTTGTACGCCTCGGCCAGGTAGCGCAGCACCAGCCCCTCGCACCGGGACAGCCCGTAGTAGCCGACGTACTCGACGAACGTCATCGCCCGCTCGTACATGTCCCGCGCCACCGACTTGGGCGCCAGTTCGTGATCGGCGACCCACGGGTGGCCCCGCCGGTAGATCTCGTACGCGCCGTCGAGAAGCTCGTCCAGCGGCCGGGGGTAGGTGACCGACTCGAGCAGATCCATCCGCTCCTCGTACTCGATGCCGTCGGCCTTCATCTGGGCCACGGCCTCGCCGCGCGCCTTGAACAGCTGCGCCGCCAGCACCTGCCGCGGGTCGTCGAGGGTGGCCTCGATGACCGACAGCACGTCCAGCGGGTAGTCCGGTGACTCGCGGTCGAGCAGTTCGATCGCGGCCAGCGCGAGCGGTGACAGCGGCTGGTTGAGCGCGAAATCGGCCTGCAGGTCCACGGTCAGCCGCCACCGGCGGCCCTGCTCGTCGGGCTCGGCGAGCCGCTCGACCACGCCCCCGGCGAGCAGCGCGCGGTAGACGGCGAACGCCCGGCGGATGTGACGGCGCTGCGCGGCCGGGTCCTCGTGGTTGTCGGTCAGCAGGTGGCGCATGGCCGCGAAGGCGTCGCCCGGCCGCCCGATCACGTTCAGCAGCATCGCGTGGCTCACCGCGAAGCTGGACTGCAGCGGTTCCGGGTCGGCGGCGACCAGCCGCTCGAACGTGGGCTGGCCCCAGGAGACGAACCCCGGTGCGGGCTTCTTGCGCACCACCTTGCGGCGCTTCTTCGGGTCGTCTCCGGCCTTGGCCAGCGCCCGCTCGTTCTCGACCACGTGCTCGGGCGCCTGCACCACCACGTAGCCGGTGGTGTCGAACCCGGCCCGGCCCGCCCGGCCGGCGATCTGGTGGAACTCCCGCGCCTGCAGGTGGCGGCTGCGGGTCCCGTCGTACTTGGACAGCGCCGTGAACAGCACCGTGCGGATCGGGACGTTGATGCCGACGCCCAGGGTGTCGGTGCCGCAGATGACTTTCAGCAGGCGCCTGGGCCAGGGTCTCCACCAGGCGCCGGTACCGGGGCAGCATGCCGGCGTGGTGCACCCCGATCCCGTGCCGGACCAGCCGGGACAGCGTCTTGCCGAAGCCCGCGGTGAACCGGAAGTTGCCGATCAGATCCGCGATCGCGTCCTTCTCCGCGCGGGTGCACACGTTGACGCTCATCAGGGCCTGCGCCTGCTCCACCGCGGCCGCCTGGGTGAAGTGCACGATGTAGACCGGCGCCTGCCGGGTGGCGAGCAGTTCCTCCAGCGTCTCGTGCAGCGGCGTGATCACGTAGGAGAACAGCAGCGGCACCGGCCGGGCCGCCGAGCGGACGACGGCGGTCGGCCGGCCGGTGCGCCGGGTCAGGTCCCGCTCGAACCGGCTGACGTCGCCCAGCGTGGCCGACATCAGCAGGAACTGGGCGCGGGGCAGTTCGATCAGCGGCACCTGCCAGGCCCAGCCGCGGTCGGGGTCGGCGTAGAAGTGGAACTCGTCCATGACCACCTGGCCGACGTCGGCCTGCTCCCCGTCGCGCAGCGCGATGTTGGCCAGGATCTCCGCGGTGCAGCAGATGATCGGGGCGTCGGCGTTGACGCTGGCGTCGCCGGTCATCATGCCGACGCGGTCCGGGCCGAACTCCTCGCACAACGCGAAGAACTTCTCCGACACCAGCGCCTTGACCGGCGCGGTGTAGAAGCTCCGCACGCCCTGGGCCAGCGCGGCGAAATGCGCGCCGACCGCCACCAGGCTCTTCCCGGACCCGGTCGGGGTGCTCAAGATCACGTTGGCCCCGGAGACGATCTCGATCAGGGCCTCCTCCTGGTGCGGGTACAGGGACAGGCCCGCCAGCTTCGCCCAGCCCTCGAAGGCGTTGAAGAGATCGTCGGGGCCGGCGGTCTCCGGGAGCTGATCGGTGAGGGTCATAGCCTCACGGAAACAACGAGCCCCCGGGAAGTGTTCCGGCCGGGCCGGCATTCGCTTCGCTGCCCCGGGAACAAACGAGCCGGCTGGTCGTGTTCGGCTGGGCATGCCTCTTACCGGTGATTACGAGCCCAACACCATGTCATGGGCGCGCGACCAGGTGGACCTCTATGAGCGCTCCGGCGGGACCGAGGGAACCGAGCTGAACGGCAAGCCCGTGATCATCTTGACGTCGGTGGGCGCGAAGACGGGAAAGATCCGTAAGACTCCCCTGATGCGGGTCGAGCACGACGGAGAGTACGCCGTGGTCGCGTCCCTGGGCGGTGCGCCCAAGCACCCGGTCTGGTACTACAACCTGACCGCGAACCCGCACGTGGAACTGCAGGATGGCGCGGTCAAGAAGGACTACCAGGCCCACGAGGCTGCCGGCGCCGAACGCGCGGCCTGGTGGGAGCGGGCCGTGGCCGCGTGGCCGGACTACGCGGCGTATCAGGAGAAGACGACCCGGGTCATTCCCGTGTTCGTGCTCACGCCCATGGACCTGTAGCCGGGGTCGTCCCCCCGGGCAACACCGCGGGGGGGTCCCGGGGGGTCGTCCCCCCCGGGCAACACCGCGTAGCGATGCCAGCCGCGACGGCCGACCGGAGGCCGGCCCGAGCGGATGGCATGCGGGGGGGTCCTGGGGGGTCGTCCCCCCCGGGCAACACCGCTAGTCCGGCTCGCCGGGGCGCACGATGCCGGTCTCGTAGGCCAGGATCACGGCCTGCACCCGGTCCCGCAGCCCGAGCTTGGCCAGCAGGTTCCCGACGTGCGATTTCACGGTCGCCTCGCTGACGACCAGGTCGGCGGCGACCTCCGCGTTGGTCAGGCCGCGGGCCAGCCGCAGCAGGATGTCGTGTTCCCTGGCGGTCAGCGAGGCCAGCCGGGACGGCGCCGGCAGCGTCTGTGCCGGCCTGCGGGCGAACGCGTCGATCAGCCGGATCGTCACCGACGGCGCGAGCAGCGCGTTACCCGTGGCGGCGATCCTGACCGCCGCGATCAGGTCGTGCCGCGGCGCGTCCTTCAGCATGAATCCGCTCGCCCCGGCCCGCAGTGCCTCGTACACGTAGTCATCGAGGTCGAACGTGGTCAGCATGACCACCTTGGGCCCGGTGGTACGGTCCCCGCCGGTGATCTGCCTGGTGGCCTCCAGGCCATCCATCTCCGGCATCCGCACGTCCATCAGGATCACGTCGGGCCGGTGGTCGGCGGCCGCCCGGACGGCCTGCGTCCCGTTGGCCGCCTCGGCCACCACGGTGATCCCGTCCGCGGCCTCGAGGATCACGCAGAACCCGGTGCGGACCAGTTCCTGGTCGTCGGCGACCAGCACCCGGATCGGGTCGGCTCCGGTCATGGCGCCGGCAGCCGGGCCGTGACCGCGAACCCGCCGGTCCGGCCCGGGCCGACGGTCAGGCTGCCGCCGCAGGACGCGACCCGCTCGGCGATGCCGGCCAGCCCGAATCCGCCCGGCCCGGCCGGCCGCGCCCGGCTGCCGTTCGCTGCTTCGCGCCCGTTGACGGCGGGCGGCGCCGGCCGGCCGGGCGTGGCGGCGACGGGGCCGCGACCGGTGTCGGTCACGGAGACGGTGACGTACCCGGGCTCGTAGCTGAGGGTCACCGCCGCCTGGCCCGCGCCGGAGTGCCTGACCGTGTTGGTCAGCGCCTCCTGCACGATCCGGTAGGCGGCCAGGTCCACGCCGGGCGCCAGCCTGCTCGGGCGGCCCTCCACCCGCAGGTCCACGGCGATCCCGGCCCGGCGTACCGGCACGAGTACCTCGTCGAGCTCGCTGACCGACGGGGACGGTGACGTGCTGGCCCGGCGGCCGGCCAGGTCGGCCGGGCCGCGCAGGACGCCGAGGAGCCGGCGGAGCTCGGTCAGCGCCTCGCGCGCGGTCTCGCCGATGATCTGCACGGACTTGGCCGCCTCGGCCAGGCCGGGCAGCAGCGAGGCGGCGGCCTCGGACTGGACCGCCATCAGGCTGACGTGATGGGCCACCACGTCGTGCAGTTCCCTGGCGATCCTGGCCCGCTCCTGCGCGGCGGCCAGCGCCACCTGCTGGTCACGCTCGGCCTCCGCGTGCTCGGCCCGCGCCTCGACCTCCTGCAGGTAGGCCCGGCGGGAGCGGCTGAGGATGCCGCCCCGGCCCGCGGCGGCGAACAACAGTATCGCGACGAAGAAGTCGTAGGGCTCGGTGTGGCCGGGTGTGGTCTGCCCCTGGATGATGCCCGCCAGCGTCAGGGCGCCGATCACCCAGCGCACCCGCGTCGAGCTGCGGTCCATCACCGTATAGAAGGCAATCATCGAGGCGAGCGGCAGCGGCGCGAACCCGATGCCCAGGTCGTCGTAGATCCCGCGGGGAATCCCGATGACCAGGTAAGTGGCGACCGGCCAGCGCCGCCGCCAGATCAGCGGCAAGGCCTGCAGCACAACCAGCGCGAACGCCAGGTCGGGCAGGCGCAGCTGCCTGGCCTCCGGGATCAGCGAGCCTACGTAATAAGCGGCCAGCGCCAGCGCGAGCGCGAGGTCCTGCATGCGCGGCGATAGCGCGGCAGCCCAGGTGGCGAGCCTCTTCACCATCCGATCGTAAGGGCCGCCCGGGGCGCGGGCCATCCTCCGCCCGGCTGAACTGCGGACCCCTACCTGCGGTGGAGTTCCGGCCTCCGCGGGGCGGCGAACCACGCGCCAGGGATGGCCGCGGAAACGGGCACCGCGGCCGATGTGGCCGGGTGGCCCGGCGGCAGACCATGAGGGCATGAGACTCCTGACCAGATCACCCGAACGCCAGGCCGGCCGGCCCCGCGCCGCGGCCGAGCCCGGCGGCACCACCACCGTGCCCGCGACGGCACCCCAGCGAACGGGGCAGGCACCGTCGGCCGCTCCGGCCATCATCGAACTGGCCCGCGTCGAGAAGATCTACCGGACGAAGACGCGACGGGGTGGCGCGCCGGGGGTCGGGTTCCCCGCCCTGAGCGGCGTGGACCTGGCCATCGCCGCCGGGGAGATGGTGGCGATCACCGGCCCGTCGGGCAGCGGCAAGACCACGATCATCAACCTCATCGCCGGCATCGACCGGCCGACCGCCGGCACGGTGACGGTCGACGGCAGCCGCCTGGACCAGATGACCGAGGAACAGCTTGCCGTCTGGCGCGGCGCCACCATCGGCATCGTGTTCCAGTTCTTCCAGCTCATGCCCACGCTCACCGCGGTGGAGAACGCCACGCTCCCGCTGGACCTGGCCCGGCTCGGCCCCGCGCGCGAGCGCAAGGCCAGGGCGAGCCGCCACCTGGCCACGGTCGGGCTCGCCGACCGCGGCGACCGGCTGCCGCTGGAGCTGTCCGGCGGGGAGCAGCAGCGCGTCGCGATCGCCCGGGCGATGGCCTGCGAGCCGCCGATCCTGCTCGGCGACGAGCCCACGGGCAACCTGGACACCGGCATGGCGCAGGAGATGTTCAGGCTGCTCAAAGGCTTGAACGAGAACGGGACCACGGTGGTGTATGTCACGCACGACCAGGCTCTGGCCGCGATGGCATCACGGATCGTGTCCGTTCGCGACGGACTGATCGTGGGCGACACAGCGCGGGGAGACACGCCATGAGCACGCTGAGCCGCAAGGCCTGGGGTGACCTGACCCGCCGCCGCGGCCGCACGCTGCTGGCCGTGTTCACGCTGAGCATCGCGATCGCGAGCCTCGGCTTCCTCGCGGTACCGAGCCTGCTGAACGCGGCGATGAATGGCCAGGTCACCGACAGTCACCTGTACGACGTCGCCGTGTCCACCAGCACGCTGGACCTGACGCCCGCCCAGCTCGGCGCGCTCGGCCGATTGCCGGGCGTGGCCGCCGTCAGCCCCGCCGTGGGCTACGCCACCACCGCGGTCACCGCATCCGGCCCGCAGAACATCGAACTGGGCGGCACCGGCCTGTCGTCCGCGCGGGTCAACACCGTCCCGCTGATGTCCGGCCGACTGCCCGGCCCAGGCGAGGTGCTGGCGGACGCGGGCAACGCCCGGGCCACCGGCTTCAGCGTCCCCAATGGCGGCACGCTGGACGTACGGACGGCCAGCGGCCGGATCGTGCGACTGCGGGTCAGCGGCACCGGGCTGAACCTGTACGCGACCCCCGGCGCGAACGGCTCGACCACGCCGGTCTTCTACGCCTCCGCTGCCGCCGTGGAATCGCTCGCCGGCCTGCGCGGCTACAACTACCTGGGGTTCCGGCTCACCGACGACAGCCTGGCCGCGCAGTCCCGGGTGATCAGCGAGATCCGCGCCTACCTGACCGCGCAGACCGGGACGGATCCGATCACCGCGCTGCCCGACGTCCGGGCCTCGGGGCAGTGGCCGGGACAGTCCGGGTTCAACCACATCATGGTGCTGCTGTACATCATCACGATCCTCGCGTTCGTCTCCGCCGTGTTCCTGATCTCGGCCACGATGAACACCCTCATCGCCGAGCAGGCCGGCGAGATCGCCATCCTCAAGACACTCGGCGGCCGCCGCAGGCAGATCGCCGGCATCATCCTGCGCACGGCGGCGATCCTCGGCGCCGCCGGGGCGGTCATCGGCACGCTGATCGGCATCGCCGTCGCTTACGTACTGGCCAGCTACTTCGCCGTGAAGTTCGTCGACGTCTCGTTCGGGTTCGGGGTCGCCACCCCGGTCGTGGTGGCCAGCCTCGCGGGAGGCCCGGCTGTCGCGGTCGCCGCGTCGCTGCCCGCGCTGCGGCGTGCGCTGCGCAGGCCCGTGGCGCAGACCCTGGCGGGCACAGTCACCAGCGGATACGGATCTGGCCGGCTCGACCGCCTGGCCGCGCGCAGCGGCCTGCTGGCCGGAGCCGAGGTTCCCGACAGCGTGCGGATGGGAGTCCGCAACGCGCTGCGGCAAAAGCACCGCAGCGTGGCCGCGATCGCGCAGGTCGCCGTCGCGGCCGGGCTCGCGATCTCGTTCCTGGCCCTCGGCCAGTCGGTCACCGCGGTCATCGGCCAGACCATCGGCAAGCTGCACTACAGCTTCGCCACGGGGGAGGCCAGCGGCCACGGCTCGCGGCCGTTCGGCGCTCAGGCGCTCGCGGTGGCGGCCTCGACCCCCGGCGTCACGGGCGTCGAACCCGTCGAGACGAGCTCGGTGCAGGACAACGGCCAGACCTACGCGGCGTGGGGCCTGGGCAACCGCACCTTCTACGACTACAAGCTGAGTGCGGGCCGCTGGTTCACCGCCGCGGATACCGCCGCCGGCGCCCAGCCTGCCGTGTCGCCCGTGGTGCTCGGCCCGGCCGTCGCGCGCACCACCGGTGCCCGGGTCGGACAGATCCTCACGCTGACCATGGCCGCGGGAACCACCCGGGTCCGCGTCATCGGCATCGACACCGGCCAGCCCAACGCGGGCAACACCGTGTTCTTCCCGCGGCCGGTGCTGGAGCGCCTGGACGGCACGCCCGGCACCGCCGACTCGATGTGGTTCAGCACCGCGAGCGACGCCCACGCCGCTGTCGACCGGGCGACCACCGCCGCCGCGAACCGGCTGGCCGCCGCCGGGTACCCGGTCAGCACCACGGAGATCTACGTGGCCGAGGCGCAGATCACCGCGGCCGACACCGCGATCCTCACGATCGTGGAGATCCTGGGCCTGGTGGTGGTGGCGATCATGCTGATGGGCCTGGCCAGCTCCCTCAGCATGGGGGTCATCGAGCGCACCAGGGAGGTCGGGATCCTGCGCTGCCTGGGCGCCCGGGCCCGCCAGGTCCGGAGGGTCTTCAGCGCGGAGGCGACGGTTCTGGCCGTCGCGGGCTGGGTATGCGGAGTCCTGCTCGGCTGGCTGATCTACGAAGGGTTGCTGGCGCTCCTGTTCCACAACGTCGAAGTCAGCCTCCCGCAGGAATTCCCGCCGGCCATCCCGCTGATCACGCTCGCGGGCGTCCTCGTGCTCACGCTCGCCGTCATCCGCGGGCCGCTGCGCCGCGCCACCCGGATCCGGCCCGGCGCGGCCCTCAGGTACCAGTGATGTACTTCCTGATCAGGTGGCTCATCAGGCGGCTGAGGCACCGAGACATGTCCCCCGACGCATTCCCCGCCGAGCCGACCGTCGCCAGGCTTGACCGCGACGAGCCCGAGGCCCGCCCGCGGGCCGGCCACTTCGGGAGCCTGGCGAGGGGGGCGGCTTCCGCCGGGACGAGCGGTGCCCCGCCGGCACTCGCCGCCCCGGCGCTGTCCGTCCATGGTCTGGGCAAGCGCTTCGGCCACCGGGTCGCGTTCCAGGACGTCTCCTTCGAGATCGGCTACGGCGAGGTCTTCGGTTTCCTCGGGCCGAACGGCGCCGGGAAGACGACGACCGTGCGGACCCTCGGCACGCTCATCGCCCCGACCTCGGGCTCGGCCACGGTGGCCGGGATCCCGCTCACGGCCGAGAACGGAGTGGAGATCCGCCGGCGCATCTCGATCATGCCGGAATCGCCGGGCCTGTACCTGCGCCTGAGCGTGGCCGAGAACCTCGAATGCTTCGCCGACCTCTACCAGACAACCGACTCCCGCGACCGGATCGACCGCGCGCTGCGCGCCGTCCACCTCGCCGACCGGGCCGGCGATGCGTGCGGTTCCCTGTCCAAGGGCCTGCGCCAGCGGGTCGCCCTGGCCCGGGCGCTGCTGCCCGACCCGGAGGTGCTGTTCCTCGACGAGCCGACCGCCGGCCTGGATCCGGTCGCCGCCCGCGACGTCCACGGCCTGGTCGACGAGCTCCGGCGGCGCGGCGTCACGATCTTCCTGACCACGCATCGCCTCGAGGAGGCCGAACGCCTCTGCGATCGCGTCGCGATCCTGAACACGACCTTGCGCACGATCGGCCGGCCCGACGAGCTGCGCGACCAGCTTTTCGCCAAGACGCTCACGGTCCGCGCCCGCGTCCCGCTGCCCGATCCGGACCGGGTCTTCGCCGGCCTCCCGGCCGTCGACGGCTGGCGCTCCCGCGGCCCGGCCAGCTACGTCCTCGCCGTGTCCGATGAGACCGCCGCCGCACCAGCGGTCACCCGGGCGCTCGTAGCGGCCGGCGCCGACGTCCTGTCGATCAGCGAGTCGCGCCATTCCCTCGAGGACGTCTACCTCGAGCTGATCAGCGAGGACGAGGAGGCGCACCAGAGATGAGCTTCAGCAGAAGGCGGGTGCGGGCCATCTACCGTAAGGAACTCCGCGAGTACCGGCGCAAGCGCACCATCGTCACCGGGATGGCGATTCTCCCGCTCGTCTTCCTCATCCAGCCCTTGGTCGCGGTCTTGAACATGGGCGCGGAGGCATCGAGCGCGCTCAGCCACGAGCATGAGCTGCTGTACCTGCTGGGCATCCCGGCGCTCGTGCCCGCGACGCTCGCCGCCTACGCAGTGGTCGGCGAGCGCCAGCAGGGCACGCTGGAGCCGGTGCTCGGGACGCCGATACGCCGTGAGGAATTCCTGCTGGGCAAGGCCATGGCGGCCTTCGTCCCGTCGGTTGCGGTCTCGTACGCGGTCTGCGCCTTCTTCCTGGCCTGCGTCGAAATCTTCGCACAGCCCGGCGTCGCCCCGGCGCTGCTGCGAGGCTCGGACCTGCTCGCCCAGCTGGTGTTCACCCCGCTGCTGGCCGGCTGGTCGATCTGGCTCGGCATCGCGATCTCCACCCGGGCCAGCGAGGTCCGGGTCGCCCAGCAGCTCGGCATGCTCGCGAACCTACCCTCGGTGCTGGTGACGACGCTCATCGCACTGAACGCGATCCACGCCACGCTCGCGCTCGCGCTCGGCGGCGCTGCGGTGCTGCTGGTCCTCAACTGGCTCGGCTGGCGGCTCACGTCGGCGATGTTCGACCGGGAACGACTCATAGCCGGCGCCCGCTGATGAGGTGCGATCGTCTCGGCCCCCGCCGGCTACCGCGGCCGGTCAGGACGGGGAGGAGGCGCCGTGCCGGGTGGGCAGGTGGTGCTGGAGGAACTGCTCGGTGCGCTGCCAGGCCCGGGCGGCGGGCTCGGGCACGTGGAACATGGGCGCCTTCCGGTTGTGGAACGCGTGCCCGGCGTCCTCTTCGACGTGGACCTCCACGTTGTGCTTGCCCGCGGCGGCCTCCTCGACCCGCGCGACCTGGTCGCGCGGGATATAGGGGTCGCTCCCGCCGAAGTGGAACAGCACCGGGCTGACGATCCGGTCCAGCGCGTCCAGGTTGTCCGGTACCCCCGAGCCGTAGAACGAGACCAGCACGTCCACCGCATCCGGCTCGGCCTGCGCGGTCAGGAAGTACCCGATGGTCCCGCCGAGGCAGAACCCGATGACGCCGATGCCGCCCTCGACCTCGGGCAGTGCGGCCAGGTGGTCCAGGGCGGCGGCCGCGTCGGCCACTCCCTGCTCGGCGTCGAACCGCGACCCGATCTCCAGCGACCGCTTCAGGCCCTCCTCGTCGTGCTTGGCCTGGTAGCCGGGCTCGAGCCGCCAGAACAGGTCGGGCGCCCCGACCACGTAGCCGAGCCCGGCCAGGTCGTCGGCCACCTCCCGGATGTAGTCGCTGACGCCGTAGATCTCCTGGATCAGCAGCAGGCCGGGGCCGGTGCCGGACTCGGGCAGCCAGACGGTCAGATCGAACGATCCCCCGGGCGTCTCGACCGGCTCGACACGAGATGGCATGGGCTACCTCCTAGCGGCGACGGCGACTCATCCTAGCCGTGCGACTCGCCACGCCGCGGAGCGTTCAATCTTCAAGGGCGCCGGGGCTGGCGGGAACGTCGATCGCGTGCTCCCGCAGCGCGGCAAGGGACACGATGTCCAGCGCCCGCTCGTGCGTCGAGGCGAGCACCACGAACGCGGCGGCGCCGTCGCGGTGAGCCCGCAGCCAGTTCGCCGCCGTCACGCACCAGCGGTCGCCCGGCACCAGGCCGGGAAAACGGAACCCGGGAACCGGGGTGATCAGGTCGTTGCCGATCCGGCGCTGATGCTCGAGGAACTCGGCGGTCACCACCGCGCAGATCGTGTGGCTGCCCAGGTCTTCCGGCCCGGTCTGGCAGCAGCCGTCCCGGTAGAACCCGGTCACCGGGTCGGTGCCGCACGGCTCGAGCTCGCCGCCGAGCACGTTGCGATCGCTCATCCCTGCAGTATCGCCCAGGCGCTAGCCCTCGAGATGCCATCCCTTGGCCAGCCGCCACGCGGGATTCCGGCGAAGGCCTCCCACTCGGCCATCGTGCCGGGCGGCCTGGCCCGGTCGACCTGCGGCAGCCAGGGACTAGCGCAGGCCTTCGAGCCGGTCCAGGGTCTCCCCGGCCTCGCGCAGCAGGGCGGCGATCACGTCGGCGACCGGGCGGACCTCATTCATCCGGCCCACGATCTGCCCCACCGGCATCGGAATGACATCCGGCTGGCCGGAACGCATCAGCCGCTGGTGCGCCTCGCTGACCAGCAGGTTCTGCAACGGCATCGGGAGCGGGTCGGGGGCGCCCGGCTCGGTCCAGGCCTGCGTCCAGCGGTTCTTGAGCAGCCGGGCGGGCTTGCCGCTGTAGATGCGCGAACGAACGGTGTCCGACGATGTGGCCGCCAGCAGCGCCTCGCGCAGCGCGGGCACGGAGGTGCCGAGCACGTACTCCTCGGTGGTGAGCCAGGCCGAGCCCATCCACACGCCGACCGCGCCGAGCGCGAGCGCCGCGGCGACCTGACGGCCGCATCCGATCCCGCCGGCCGCGAGCACCGGCACCTGAGGGCCGACCGCGTCCGCGATCTCCGGTACCAGCACCATGCTGGCGATCTCGCCGGTGTGACCGCCCGCCTCGTAACCCTGGGCCACGACGATGTCCACGCCGCTCGCCACGTGGCCGCGGGCGTGCTCCGCCCGGCCGGCCAGCGCTGCCACCTGCATGCCGCGCTGGTGGGCACGCGAGATCACGTCGGGCGGCGGCGGGCCGAGCGCGTTCGCGATCAGGCGCGCGGGATGGGCCAGGGCCACCTCGACGTGCTGCCGGGCCACCGAGTGCAGCCAGCCGAGCACGCCGTCGCCGGCCGCGGAGCCGTCGGGCAGCGGCGGGACGCCCAGCCTGGTCAGGGTCTGCTCCACGAAGTCCTTGTGCTCGGCGGGGATCATCCGGCTCAGGTCGATCGAGGCGCCCTCGGTGGGTATCCGGGCGGGCATCACGACGTCGACGCCGTACGGCCGGCCCTCGGTGTTCGCGTCCATCCAGCCCAGGACGGCGTCAAGCTCATCCGGGTCGTTGAAGCGTACGCAGCCCAGCACGCCCAGGCCTCCCGCGCGGCTGATCGCCGCCGCGACGTGCTCGGACGGGCTGAACCCGACGATGGGGTGCTCGATGTCGAGCAGCGCGCACAGCGAGGTCCGCACGGTCTTCAGGGCCATGGAAAGAAACTAGAACGTGTTATCGTTTCGGGCAACCTTATGCCCGGTGTCCGTGATGAGAAAGCTGCCGTCATGACCACGTCCCCCCCGCCAGCGCCCGGCGCCGGGCCGCCGCACGCCCTGATCGAGCGGCGGGGCCACGTCCTGATCGTGACCATGAACCGCCCCGAGGCGCGCAACGCGCTGTCCGGGCCGATGATGGCCGTGATGCGCCAGGCCTGGGACGAGGTGGACCGCGATCCGGATATCCGGGTCTGCGTCCTGACCGGGCCGGCGGCGCATTCTGCGCGGGCGCCGATCTGAAGGCGATGACCAGTTCGCACCCCAGCGAGGCGTTCCAGCGGGGTGAATTCGACCTGTCGGTCATCGAACCGCTGCTGAAGGGACGCCGGCTGACCAAGCCGCTGATCGCCGCCGTGGAGGGGCCGGCGATCGCGGGAGGCACCGAGATCCTCCAGGCCACCGACATCCGGGTCGCGGGCGAGAGCGCCAGGTTCGGCATCTCCGAGGCGCGCTGGGGGCTGTTCCCGCTGGGCGGTTCCGCGGTGCGGCTGCCGCGGCAGATCCCGTACACGGTCGCGGCCGACCTGCTGCTGACCGGGCGGCACATCACCGCCGCCGAGGCCCGCGAGATCGGGCTGATCGGCCACGTCGTGCCGGACGGCCAGGCCCTGGCGCGGGCGCTGGAGATCGCCGACATGATCGCGGCGAACGGCCCGGTCGCGGTCCGGGCCATCCTGCGCACGATCCGGGAAACCGAGGGCATGGCCGAGAACGACGCGTTCGCGCTGGAGGCCGCCATCGGCAGGGCGGTGTTCGCGAGCGAGGACGCGAAAGAAGGCCCGCGGGCCTTCGCCGAGAAGCGCAAGCCCGATTTCCGCGATCGCTGAGTCCGGCCGCGCCGGGTCCGCTCAAGGCGACGGACATCAACCGCTGGGTGGAGAGCCCGGATCCACCCGGGGGCCGATGACAGTGACCGCACCCGGGGCATACGGTGATCGACGTCCGCCCAGTAGCTGCGGTTGGAAAGTCGGAGAAGTAGCATGCACGCGCTCAAGCTCGCCATCGGTGGTGCCTGGCTCGTCTTCTGGATCTACTGGCTCGCGTCAGCCTCCAGCAGCAAGCAGAGCGTTAGCAGCGGGTGGCGGCCACGGCTGGCTGGCGTCAGCGCGGTCGGGGTCTTCCTGATCGCTGGCGTCCTGCGCAGCGGCGGCCTGGCTGTGCACAGCTTGATCCTCGCGGCGATAGGGACGCTGCTGTTCGCCTGCGGGATCGCGCTCGCGGTCTGGGCCCGCCTGCACATCGGCCGCAACTGGGGGATGCCGATGACTCAGCGGGCCGAGCCGGAGCTCGTCACCTCAGGCCCCTACCGGTTCGTCCGCCACCCCATCTACACGGGACTCCTGACCGCGATCCTGGGGACCGCGCTCGTCAACAACCTGCTCGGCCTGATCGTCGTCGCGGTGCTGGTCGCGTACTTCTATTACTGCGGGATCGTCGAGGAGCGGAACCTCGCGGCCACCTTCCCCAAGGCGTACCCGGAGTACCGGAGCAGGACGAAGATGCTCATCCCGTTCCTCCTGTAGGACAGCGGACGGGTGGCGCATTTGCCGCCCAGATCGTGGCCGCCCGAGCCTGAGTTCCAGGTTCTGCTCAGGATTTCACCAAGTTTTGGTCAAGAATCGCGGGTAAGGTCACACCGCATGTCTGACGTCTCCCTGCGCGGAGGCCTGCCCGCGCCGGCCCGGGAAGCCACGCCCGCACCAGCGAGAGACAGCCTGCCGCCGCCTGGCCGGGTCCCGGCCGGCGCCAGCAGGCTGGCCTGGCTCGACGCGCTGCGGGGCATCGCCGCTCTCTGCGTGGTGTACGCCCACTTCGGCACCCGCGTGCTGCCCCAGGTCCACACGGCGGTGTACCGCATTTTCGATCCCGGACTGTACGGGGTGTTCGTCTTCTTCATGGTCAGCGGGTATATCGTGCCGGCGTCGCTGGAACGCAGGGGCAGCATCCGGACGTTCTGGCTCGGCCGGTTGTTCCGCCTGTTCCCGCTCTTCGTCTTCGCCATCGCGGCCGTGCTCGTGCTGCACGGGCTCGGCCTGGCCAGCCTGCGGGGGACGGACCAGAACACCGCCGCGTCGGTGCTGGCGCACCTGTTCATGCTCAATGACCTGCTGGGCGTGTCCAACGTCATCGTCGTGCTCTGGACGCTGTCCTACGAGATGGTGTTCTACCTGCTGCTCACCGCGCTGTTCACGGCCGGCCTGCACCGGCGGAGCGGCTGGATCGCGACCGCGTTCGCGGCCGGCGCGCTGCTGCTCGGGGGCGTGCTGCCCACCGTCTGGCTGTCGTACCGCTCCTTCGGCCCCGCCGGCGCCGCGCTGGCCGGCGATGTCCTGATCGTGGGCGGCCTCGCCGTCGCGGTGGCCGCACGCGGGTGGCCGCGCGCGCTGGGCGCGTGGCTGGCCGCGGTCACCGGCCTGATCCTGGTCGCGTTCAACGAGCGGCGGTACCCGTTCGAGGGCCTGACCATCCTGGCTCTGATGTTCACCGGCACCATGCTGTACCGCGCCGAGCACGGGCAGGTCAGCCGCTGGCGGGCGGCGATCATGGCCGCCGGCGTCTTCACGGCCGCCATCGTGGCCGGGGCGTGGCATATCCCGTCGGTCGGCGCGCCGAGCCAGACCGCGCTCCAGCAGCGCGAATGGGTCATGTCCGTCGCGCTGGCGGGCCTGACGTTCGCGATCGGCATCGCACTGCGCACTCTGGCCGTGCCCTCGATCCTGGCCTGGCTGGGCCTGGTGAGCTATTCGGTCTACCTGCTGCACCCGTTGCTTCTCGACGCCTACGACAGCATCCCGTTTCCGCCGGGCCGGCCTCCGGTCGGGGTGCAGGTGGCCATGGCCGCCGTATTCCTCGCGGTCCTGCTGGCCTGCTGCGCGATGACCTACCGTCTCGTGGAGGCCCCGATGCAGCGACTCGGCCGCCGGCTCGCCGCCCGGCTGGATGCCCGCTTGGGACCCGACCGCCTGGAGCCCGGACCGGCGGGCCCGGCGCACGGCGGCGGCAGGCGGCGGGATGCGCGGCCGGCCCCGTTTGCTGTCAGACTGGGACAAGGCCATGACGGCTACGACGGGGAGGGGGTGCGGTGGCCGGGGATTCCTCGGCACAGGCTGGCGGCCCCGGAGACGGATCAGATGGCGCGGTCGCGGCCGGCCCAGTAGGGGTCGCGCAGCTTGCGCTTGTAGAGCTTGCCGTTCGGATCCCGCGGCAGTTCGTCGACGTAGTCGACGCTGCGCGGCAGCTTGAACCTGGCCACCCGGCCGGCCAGGAACGCCAGCAGTTCCTGGGTCAGCGCGTCACCGGGCGACACGCCCGGGGCCGGCTGGACCACGGCCTTGATCTCCTCGCCCCAGTCGTCGTGGGGGACGCCGAACACCGCCACGTCGGCGACGGCGGGGTGGCAGGACAGTTCAGACTCGATCTCCGCCGGGTAGATGTTGACCCCGCCCGAGATGATCATGTCGCTGCTGCGGTCGCAGAGGAACAGGTAGCCGTCCTCGTCCAGGTAGCCGATGTCCCCCACGGTGAACATCTCGTCGGCCCACGCCGCCTCGGTCTTCTCCTGGTCCCCGTGGTAGGCGAACGTGGACGTGCCCATCTTCAGGTAG
This sequence comes from uncultured Actinomycetota bacterium, assembly GCA_963842355.1. Lineage (GTDB taxonomy): Bacteria > Actinomycetota > Actinomycetes > Streptosporangiales > Streptosporangiaceae > JASHPR01. The sequence continues at coordinate 63,901 of CAWJGC010000005.1, forward strand.
ACGAGCCCCTGCTCGCCCACGGCCACCTCGGCGCGCGCCCGGTCCAGGACCCGCACCTGCGAGCCCCGCCACGGCAAGCCGACCGAGCCGGGCTTGCGCAGCCACTCCGGCGAGGTGATCAGCGTGCCGCCGCCTTCCGTGGCGGCGTAGTACTCGACGATGACCGGTCCCATCCACTCGATCATCCGCCGCTTGACCTCCGGCGGGCACGGCGCCGCGCTGTGGATCACCGCGCGCAGCGAGCCGGTGTCGTAACGGTTGCGGACGGCGTCGGGCAGCGCGAGCAGCCTGCGGAACTGGGTCGGCACCGCGTGGGTATGCGTCACCCGGCGGGTCTCGATCAGCCGCAGCATCTCCTCGGGGTCCCAGCGGTCCATCAGCACCACCGGATGACCGAGCTGGATCGAGATCGCGGCGAAGTTGAGCACGGCGGTGTGATACAGCGGCGAGCCGCACAGGTGCACGTGGCCGTCGAACGGCGCCAGGCCGAACAGGCTGAAGAACCAGGTCGCCATCGCCGCCGCATCGTCCGGGTCCATGCCGGTGAGCGGGCGGCGCACGCCCTTGGGCCGGCCGGAGGTTCCGGACGTGTACAGCATCGGCGCGCCGTGCGTCCGCGGGTACGGGCGGCAGGCCGGCCCGTCGTCGCCCAGCGCGGCCAGCGGCTCGAACCCGGGCACCGCCCCGACCGCGTACCGGAGCGCGACCCCGGCCCGGTCGGCGGCCTCGACGGCGATCGCGGCGAACCGGTCGTGGGCGATGAAGACCTTCGCCGCGCTGTCGCTCAGGATGTGGGCCACCTCGGCCGCGGCCAGGTGCCAGTTGACCGGCACCACGTACAGGCCGGTCTCGATGGCGGCGAAGTAGACCGCGAGCGCGGTCGCGCTGTTGGGCAGCAGGGCCGCGACCGAGTCCGCCGGGCGCAGGCCCAGCGCCTGCAGGCCGCGGCCGTACCGGTCGGCCTCGGCGGCGAGCTCGGCGTAGGTCACCGCGCGCCCGTCGGGCTCCACCACGGCGGCCTGGTCCGGCGTCTTTCCGGCGATGGCCCACAGGCCGATGGCGTCCACGAACCCTCAACCTAGAACACGTTCTATGAACGGACAAGCGCGGGGCCAGTCGGCCAGGCCATGGTGTTGCCGACCGTTCCAGAAACATGTTTCACTCTGATTCGTGAATCACCCGCTGAGCGCGCCGATGGAGATCGGGTTCGACTACACCCGCTCGCTCGGCCCGACGCTGAGCCAGTTCATGGCCAGCCTGGCCGGCCGGCGCATCCTCGGCGCGCGGGCCGCCGACGGCCGGGTGCACGCCCCGCCGTTCGAGTACGACCCGGTGACACTCGCGCCGCCGGGCGAACTGGTGCCGGTCGGGTCCGAGGGCAGCGTGACGACCTGGTCGTGGGCGCCGCAGCCGCTGGAGGGCCAGCCGCTGGCGCACCCGTTCGCGTGGGCGCTGATCCGCCTCGACGGCGCGGACACCGTGATGCTGCACGCGGTGGACGCGGGATCGGCCGCCGCGATGCGCACCGGGATGCGGGTGCGGGCGCGGTGGGCGGCGAACACCGTCGGGCACATCCGCGACATCGCCTGCTTCGAGCCCATCTCCGGGCCGAAGGGGGAAGTGGAGCGGGACGGGGAGGTGGGTGGGGGACGGGGCCCCGGAGGCGAGCAGGCAAGCACCGTGACGATGATCACGACTCCGGTGCGGCTGCACTACCAGCACACCGCGTCGCCCGGGGAGAGCAGCTTCCTGCGCGGCCTGGCCGAGGGCAAGCTGCTCGGTCAGCGCTGCCCGGCCTGCGGCAAGGTCTACATCCCGCCGCGCGGGGCCTGCCCCACCGACGGGGTGCCGACCACCGACGAGGTAGAGCTGGCCGATCAGGGCACCGTGACCACCTTCTGCGTGGTCAACGTGCCCTATCCCGGGCAGCGGGTGACGCCGCCGTACGTCGCCGCCTCGGTGCTGCTCGACGGCGCCGACATCCCGTTCCAGCACCTGATCCTGGGCTGCGACCCGGGCGAGGTCCGGATGGGCATGCGGGTCCGGGCGTTCTGGAAGCCCCGCCACCAGTGGGGCACCACGCCGGAGAACATCGACCACTTCTACCCCGCCGGCGAGCCTGATGCGCCCTACGAAACCTACGCCCACCACTTGTAACGGGAGTACTCCCTGATGAGGCCAACCTGATGACTGACGTCGCCGTCATCGGCTTCGCCCAGTCCCCCGTCGTGCGCCACGGCGAGGGCACCACCAGCGGCGTGGAGATGCTCGTGCCGATCTTCGCCGAGGTGATGCGGAGCACCGGGCTGGCCAAGGGCGACATCGGCTTCTGGTGCTCCGGTTCCTCCGACTACCTGGCCGGCCGGGCCTTCTCGTTCGTCCAGGCGGTGGACGCGATCGGGGCGTTCCCGCCGATCATGGAATCGCACGTGGAGATGGACGGCGCCTGGGCGCTGTACGAGGCCTGGGTGAAGATCCTGACCGGCGAGGCCGACATCGCGCTGGCGTACGGCTTCGGCAAGTCGTCGGCGGGCGAGCTACGGCGGGTGCTGGCCCTGCAGCTTGACCCTTACCTGCTCGCCCCGCTCTGGCCCGACTCGGTGACCATCGCGGCGCTGCAGGCCAGGCTCGGGATCGAGGCCGGGATCTGGACCGAGAAGGACATGGCCGAGGTGGCGGCGCGCAGCCGCGCCGCGGCGGTCGCGAACCCGCAGGCCCAGCTATCCGGCGAGGTCTCCGCCGACGAACTGCTCGGCCTGCCCTACGTGGCCGAGCCCCTGCGCGCACACGACTGCGCGCCGGTCGGCGACGGGGCCGCGGCCGTGATCCTGGCGGCCGGCGAGCGGGCCCGCGAGCTGTGCCCGCGGCCGGCCTGGATCACCGGGTTCGAGCACCGGATCGACTCCGGGGCGCTGGGGGCGCGCGACCTGACCACGGCGCCGTCGGCCGCCGAAGCCGGCCGCGCGGCCGGGGCGGCGGGCGTCGCGGTCGCGGAACTGCACGCGCCCTTCACCCATCAGGAGATCCTGCTGCGCGGCGCCCTGGGCCTGGACGACGCCGCCGTGGTCAACCCCTCCGGCGGCGTGCTCTGCGGCAACCCGATGTTCGCGGCCGGCCTGGCCCGGATCGGGGCCGCGGCGCGGGAGATCATGTCCGGCCGCGCCGACCGGGCCCTCGGCCACGCCAGCAGCGGTCCCGCCCTGCAGCAGAACCTCGTGTGCGTGATGGAGGCGCGATGAGCCAAAGGGCCTCGGAAGCGCCCCGGAGGCGAAAGGAAGCACCGTGAAGCAGCAGGCCGCGGTGCTCGGCGTCGGCCAGACCCGGCACCGGGCCCGGCGCAGCGACGTCTCCATCGCCGGGCTGTGCCGCGAGGCGGTGGACCGGGCCCTCGCCGACGCGGGCACGGCCGCGGCGGACATCGACGCCGTGGTGGTCGGGAAGGCACCCGACCTGTTCGAGGGCGTGATGATGCCCGAGCTTTACCTCGCGGACGCGCTCGGCGCCGTCGGCAAGCCGATGCTGCGCGTGCACACGGCGGGCTCGGTCGGCGGGGCGACCGGGCTGGTCGCGACCAGCCTGGTCCAGGCGGGCGTGCACCGGCGGGTGCTCGCGGTCGCGTTCGAGAAGCAGTCGGAGTCGAACGCCATGTGGGCGCTGTCGATCACGCCGCCGTTCAGCATCCCGCTGCTGGCCGGAGCGGGCGGGTACTTCGCCCCGCACATCCGCGCCTACATCCGCCGCAGCGGCGCGCCCGATCACATCGGCGCGATGGTGGCGGTCAAGGACCGGCGCAACGGCAGCCTCAACCCGTATGCCCACCTGCAGCAGCCGGACATCACGCTCGAGTCGGTGCGCTCCTCCCCCATGCTGTGGGACCCGGTCCGCTACGACGAGACGTGCCCCTCGTCGGACGGCGCGTGTGCCGTGGTCCTCGGCGACCAGGCGGCGGCGCAGGCGGCGCAGGCCGAGGGCCGGGCGGTGGCCTGGATCCGCGCCACCGCCATGCGCACCGAGCCGACGATGTTCTCGGGCAAGGACCACGTCAACCCGCAGGCCGGCGCCGACGCCGCGGCGGCGCTGTGGCGGCAGGCGGGCATCACCGACCCGCTGCAGCAGATCGACGTGGCCGAGATCTACGTCCCGTTCTCCTGGTTCGAGCCCATGTGGCTGGAGAACCTCGGCTTCGCCGCCGAGGGCCAGGGGTGGCGGCTGACCAAGGCCGGCGAGACCGAGATCGGCGGCCGGCTCCCGGTCAACCCGTCGGGCGGGGTGCTCAGCTCCAATCCCATCGGCGCGTCCGGCCTGCTGCGGTTCGCTGAGGCCGCGCTGCAGGTCATGGGCAAGGCCGGCGCCCACCAGGTACCCGGGGCCGCCGTGGCGCTCGGCCACGCCTACGGCGGCGGATCGCAGTACTTCTCCATGTGGGTGGTGGCCGCGACCCCCGCCTAGCCCGCGAGAACGACAGCAACGCGCCGGCGATGCCGCCATGGCGACAGCGACGCGCCGGCGACGCCGCTCAGCGGTAGCTGACCGGCAGCCGCTTGATGCCGTTCAGCCAGCCCGAGCGCAGCCGCACCGGATCGCCGGCCAGGCGGATGCCCGGCACGCGGTCGGCGAGCGCGTTGAAGATCAGGTCGATCTCCAGCCGGGCGAGGCTGGCGCCCAGGCAGAAGTGCGCGCCGCTGCCGCCGAAGCCCAGGTGCGGATTGGGGCTGCGGCGGATGTCGAACCGCTCGGGCTGGTCGAAGACCTCCTCGTCGAAGTTGGCCGACCGGTAGAACAGGCCGACCCGCTGGCCGGCCCGGACCGGCTGGCCGCCCAGGGCGGTATCGGCGAGCGCGGTGCGCTGGAACACGGTCACCGGGGTCGCCCACCGGATGATCTCGTCGGCCGCGGTGTCGGGCCGCTCGGCCCGGAACAGCTCCCACTGGTCCGGGTGGTCGAGGAAGGCGAGCATCCCGTGCGAAATCGCGTTGCGGGTGGTCTCGTTGCCCGCCACGGCCAGCAAGATCACGAAGAAGCCGAACTCGTCCGGCGAGAGATTGCCGCCGTCGACCTGCGCGTGCACGAGCTTGGTCACGATGTCGTCCCGGGGGCACTGCCGGCGGTCCTCGGCCAGCGCCATGCTGTACCCGATGAGCTCGGCCGCCGCGGCCGCCGGGTCGCCGACGTACTCGGGATCGTCGTAGCCCACCATGTCGTTCGACCAGCCGAACACCTGGCGCCGGTCTTGCTGCGGCACGCCGATCAACTCCGCGATCGCCTGGAGCGGCAACTCCGCCGCCACGTCGGTGACGAAGTCGCCGGTGCCCTTGGCGAGCGCATCCGCCGCGATCTGCTCGGCCCGCGCCGACAGGGCCGCGCGCAGGTTGCTGATCGCCCGGGGAGTGAAGCCGCGGGAGACGATCCCGCGCAGCTTGGTGTGCTGCGGCGGGTCGATGTTGAGCATGACGAACCGCTGCAGCTCGATCTGGTCCCGGGTCGCGCCCTCCTGATGGCGGATGATCGCGGTGTTCTCCCAGGTGGAGTACTTGTCGCTGTCCCTGGAGACCGCCACGACATCCGCGTGCCTGGTCACCACCCAGTAACCCTCGTCGTCGAAGCCCCCGATGCCCCGCCGCTGCGGGTTCCACCAGACCGGCGCGGTGCGCCGCAGCTCGGCCAGTTCCTCGGCCGGCACGCGCCGGGCGTACAGGTCGGGATCGGTGAAGTCGAACCCGGGCGGGATGGTGGGCTCGGCCACGGTTGCCTCCGCCTTCCGCTCGCAAGACTGCAACGTGTTCTAGTTTGATTCAACCACGCAGGGCGCTTCCCGTGAACTTCCGCTGCTGCCTTGTCCGGTAACACGTTCTACTATGAGACCGCTGGCGAGAGCCGGAACGAGGAGACAGGGGAGCCACGGTGGGCACTGCGGTGATCGCAGAGGCGGTACGGACCCCGATCGGCAAGCGCGGCGGCGTGCTGGCCGGCCTGCACGCCGCGGAGATCCTGGGCGCCGCGCAGCGCGGGCTGCTCGACCGGGCGGGCATCGATCCCGCCGAGGTGGAGCAGGTCGCCGGCGGCTGCGTGACCCAGGCGGGCGAGCAGTCGGGCAACGTCACCCGCACGGCCTGGCTGCACGCGGGGCTCCCGCACGCGACCGGATGCCAGACCCTCGACGCCCAGTGCGGCTCGGCGCAGCAGGCGGCCCATCTCGTGGCCGGGCTCATCGCGGCCGGCGCCATCGAGACGGGTGTGGCCTGCGGGGTAGAGGCGATGTCCCGGGTGCCGCTCGGGGCGAACGCCGGGACCGGGGCCGGAACGCCCAAGCCGGACTCCTGGGACATCGACCTGCCGAACCAGTACCTGGCCGCCGAGCGGATCGCGCAGCGGCGCGGGCTGTCCCGCGACGAGATCGACCGCTTCGGTCTGCGGTCGCAGACGCTGGCCCAGGCGGCCTGGGCCGAGGGCCGGTTCGACCGGGAGACCCTGCCGGTCAAGGCGCCGGTCCTGGGCTCCGATCGCCAGCCGACCGGCGAGACCCGCACGGTCGACCGGGACCAGGGCCTGCGCGAGACCAGCCTGGAGGCCCTGGCCAGGCTCAAGCCGGTGCTCGACGGGGGGCTGCACACCGCGGGCACGTCCTCGCAGATCTCCGACGGCGCCGCCGCGGTGCTCCTGCTCGAGGCGGGCCGGGCCCGGGCGCTCGGCCTGCGGCCGCGGGCCCGGATCGTGGCCCAGTGCCTCATCGGGGCCGAGCCGTACTACCACCTGGACGGTCCGGTCGCGGCCACCGAGCGAGTGCTCCGGCGCAGCGGCATGGTCATCGGCGACATCGACCTGTTCGAAGTGAACGAGGCGTTCGCGTCGGTCGTGCTGTCCTGGCTGAGCGTGCGCCGGCCCGACCCGGACCGGGTCAACGTCAACGGCGGCGCGATCGCGCTCGGCCACCCGGTGGGCAGCACGGGCGCCCGGCTGATCACCACCGCCCTGCACGAGATGGAGCGACGCGACGCGAGCACCGCCCTGATCTCCATGTGCGCCGGCGGCGCCATGGCGACCGCCACGATCCTGGAGCGCCTGTGACCCGCTGACGCCCCGCCGCTGACACGCCCCGGGCCCGCCCGGCCCGGATTCATTTCTTGATCAACTGCGGACGGGGCGTGATCATAGGGACAGAACGGGAGTTCGGCGGTGGGGGTGGTGGCGTGAATTCGTTCCAGGCTCGCTCGACTGATCCCGTCCGGCCGCGCCGCGTGGCGGGCCGGTTCCGGCTGCGCCTGCGGCGGCTGCGTTCTGCCCTCTTCGGCCCGCTGCGCCGCATATTCAAGTCGCGCCGCACCCGGCGGAGACGCCGCGGCGTCGATGAGAAGCGGGCCTGGGTACGCGGCCGCCCGCTCGTCGGGGTCATCAAGATCGCATCCGTGATCGGCGGGGTCATCCTCCTGGTGGCGGTGGGCCGGTCGCTCTACGAGGTGGCCGTGGGCCACCCGACCAACGCGCTGGGGGTAAACGTCGATGCGACATGCCGGAACGTGGGCTTCTCGTGCGACGTCCTCGCCGGGACCCTCGGACCCCTGTTCTCTTTCGCGTTCGTGTACGCGCTGTTCCTGCTGGTCCGGCTCTGGGCCGTGCGCGGGCCGTACGTGCGCAAGGCGCGGGAGGAGCCAGAGCAGGTCGTCGACACCGCGGGCAGCATCATCGGCCAGGTGGTCGGCCGGGACGAACTGTGCCACGTGATGATCGAGGATCTGCGCGACCGCGATACCCGCCGGCCGCACGTGATCGTCGGCGGGGTGGGCACCGGGAAGACCGCGCTTCTGGTCCGGCTCACCCAGCTATTAGCTGAACGGCGCGCGGTGCCGGTTCCCGTGCGGCTGCGGGACGCGCAGGATCTGGACTTCCGCGAGCTGGCGCGCAAGCGGTTCGTGTCCGACGCGAACGCGGCCCTGAACTCCGACGCCGAGGGCGAGAAGATCTGGCGGCAGCTCTGCCGCAGCGATCGCGTCGTCGTGCTGGCCGATGGCCTGGAGGAAGCCCTCATCGACGACAAGGAACGCGACAACCGCATCCGGCTCGCGATCCGTCAGGCCGCCGAGCACCGGCTGCCTCTGATCATCGCCTCGCGGCCGCACGACCCGCTCCGCGACATGGAGGCCACGATCGTGGAGCTGGAGCCGCTGAGCGAGGAGGCGGCGCTGGAGTACCTCCGGCGGGGCTCGGGCGAGGACGAGCGCCGCCTGGACTGGGTGGTGGAGACCGCCGACGTGGCCGAGACCCCCCTGTACCTGCAGATCACCCGCCAGTTGCAGCGGGCCGGGCTGATGGAGCACCTCACCTCCCGGCGCAGCAGCCGCCGGCTCGACACCCGCGGCGTCGACCGGGCCGAGCTTCGGCTGCGCCTGCTGGAGACCTGGACCCAGGCGCTCATCGACGGGCACTTCGCGACCGGCGTGCCGCTGAGCCGCGAGGACCGCCAGGCCGCCGTCGACCAGTTGTCGGTGCTGGCCTGCATCGGCCTGCAGCGGGACCGGCTGCAGGTCAAGTTCGATGACTTCGAGACCCTGCGCCGGCGAGACTCCCCTCCGCCGGTCATCACGGAGGTGGAGCGCAGGCTGGCCGCGCTCAGGCACCGATTCGACATCCGGCTGGCCGCGACCTGGGGCATGCGGCTCGGGCTGGTCGAGGTGCGCGGGAACGGGGTGCGTTTCCCGCACAGCCTCATCCAGGCCTACCTCGGGTCCCGGGTCATCGACCTCGCCATGCAGGACCCGGAGTTTTCCGAGCAGGCTCTGGAGGCGCCCGGGCGGGAGTTCCTCATCGCCCTGGTGATGAACTCCCGGGCGGAGCTTCAGACCGGTCGCGCGCAAGCGGCCGCCCAGGCTCCCGGGCCCGCGGCGGACGAGGGCCCCGACGAGCGGCTGCAGAGCCTCCTGCGCGAAAAGGCCGGCCAGAACGACCACGTGAAGGCCCTCTACCTGTACGCCGCCTCGCTCCAGGTGGACTCCGTCGACCGGAATCCGGCGCACCGGGCCATAGCCGCGGATATCGCGAAGACCTGGCCGGAGATGTCGGCGCAAGACAAGCGGAGCCTCGAGGAGGCCAAGCTCAACCTGGTGCGCCGGTTCGGCGAGGCGGTAAGGATGATCACCGAGAAGCATCCGGCCGATCCGGCTGACACCTACCGCCAGTTCTACAGCATCACGATCGACGAGCCGTCCTATCCGATCCGGGTGGAAGGCGCGCAGGAGATCGGAACCGGCGGCGACAGCGCGTTCGCCGCGCTGGCCGGCTACCTCGGCCCGGGCGACCCGGGCTACGAGCAGGACGGGCCGGAGGGGCCGGCCGCGGCCGAGCCGCCCGCCGGCCGCCATCCCGGTCCGGGACACCACGAGGAACGGGCGTGGCGCGAGAGCGTGGTACGAGCCTGGCTCGCGCCGCTGCTGGTCGGATCGGTGGTGCACAACGTGCGCGACGCCAGGAGGAACCTCGAGCTGTGGCAGCAGTTCGTCGCCGAGCGTGACGGCAGCCGGAACGAGTCCGATCTGCGCCTGACCCTGGAGGTCGCGCTCGCTCAGGGATTCAAGTACGCGGCCAACCGGCGGGGCCGGCATCCGCAGGCGAACCCGGAGACCCGGGCCTTCCTGGTCGAGCAGGCCCGGGAGATGCTGCGCGGCACCAGCTTCTGGTTCACCCGGCTGACCCTCGTGCACGCGTTGTGCCTCTGGTCGCTGACCGACAGCCCGGCGCAGCAGACCGCCGCCGAGCACGGCGCACGCAGGCGCGACGCCGACCACGGCACGCTCGTCGAGCACTGGGCCCCGTTCTCGGGACAGCCGGAGCACCCGTTCGTCGCCGAGGCGCGCAAGCTGGCCGTATGGGCGCTGGAAACTGGGCAGCCCGAGCGCTTCATCTGGATCGACGAGAGCGGCGTGGCCGCCAAGATCGGGTCCCGGCCCGCCGACGCGAGGTCGCCGCGCAAGCACAACCTGTGGATCCCGCCGTCCACCGGGTGGACCGCGCTGCACCCGCGCGCGCAGAAACTCGTCGCCGACGTGCTCCTGCTGCTCAACCTGGCCGAACGCGGAGAGCCCGTCGACCGGAACCGCCGACTGCAGCGCACCAGCCGGCATGACCTGCCCCCGTGCCTGGCCGGGAACCGTTCTCCGCTCGACCCGACCCGCACCGTCGGCATGGCCGTGACCTCCGAGCCGGGATCCAACTGCACCCGCGGCTGCCCGTTCGAGCTCTGCCCGTATCCGCCGAAGGGCGAGGAGAACTACCGGATCGAGCTGAGCGAGGCGTTCTGCCGCCGCCAGCACGCGCTGATGACCGGAGGATCGTGGCGGCACCGGGCGGCCCCCTGGCAGGAAGCGCTGGCCGGAGAGCTCAAGCAGTTCTGGAAGCAGATGGGCCAGCGGTCGCAGCCCTCCGATGACGACCACGACCACGGGCCTGAACGTGCCAGCAGGCGTGCTCGTCGCGGGTAGCGACGCCGGTCAGCGGTCCCGGAGGACGGCGTTGATGGCGCTGGCGGTGGAGGCGGCCGGCGCCGCCTCCAGGCACAGGCGCTCCATCACGGCCATGTAGTGGTCGACGGTCTCGCGCTTGTCCAGGTACAGGGCGCTGGTGAGCTGTTCCAGGTAAACCACGTCGGGCAGGTCGGCCTCGGCGAAGCGCAGGATGCTGAACGGCCCCCCGGCCGCGGCGTGGGCCCCGGCCCGGAACGGGACGACCTGAATGGTCACGTTCGGGCGGTCGGCGGCCTCCAGGAGGTGCTGAAGCTGGCGGCGCATGACGCCAGGGCGGCCGGCCGGGCGGCGCAGGACGGCCTCGTCCAGCACGGCCCACAGGTGTACCGGACGAGGCTCGGCGAGCAGGGCCTGGCGGGCCATCCGCAGCCGGACCCGGCGTTCGATCTCCTCGGCCGGCGCGCCGTGGTGGCCGAGGAGCGTGACCGCGCGCGCGTAATCCTCGGTCTGCAGCAGGCCGGGAACGAACTGGATCTCATAGGCGCGGATGCTGGTCGCGGCCTCCTCCAGCCCGACGTAGGCCTCGAACCAGGACGGCAGCACGTCGGAGTAGTCGTGCCACCAGCCCCGGGCGTTGGCGCTGCGAGCCAGTTCCCGCAGGGTGTTGCGCTGCTGCTCGTCGGTCACCCCGTAGAACGTCAGCAGGTCCGCGATGTCACGGTCCTTGAAGCCGACCCGGCCGGTTTCCAGGCGGCTGACCTTCGAGCCGGAGGCCCGGATCACCTCCCCGGCCTCGTCCAGGGTGATCCGCCGCGCCTCGCGCAGCCGCCGCAACTGGGCTCCCAGGAGTATCCGGAGCGCCGTCGGCCCGCCGATCCCCGGCGCGGCTATGCCGCGGGCGCCGGGACTTGATGCGCGGGCTCCAGGACTACCATCGGGCTGACCCATGATCACGTGCGCCCTTCACCGGTCATCAGACCACCGCAGTCTCCCACGCCGCCGGGGATTGTGCCAACGATTGCGGGCGGTGTTGCCCGGAGCTGTCCCGGATTGCGGTGACCGCCCCCGGATGGGGCCCGGCTACGGGCCCACCGGCACCGGGGTCCAGGCGCCCGGGTCGCCCGGCCGGCCGGTGAAGTCGTAGCGCAGCCCGGCGCCCAGCGCGACCAGCGATATCGACGTCGTCCCCCAGATCCGCCCGGCGCCCAGGTCGCGCCGCACGATCAGCGCCCGCGGGTCGGACGGGTCGAGATCGTCGCCGTTCATCAGCGGCAGCCACGATCCCCAGGCCTGCTCCGGCCGGGGGCCGGGCCGCGGGTCCGGGCGCGCCGCCGCGTCGAGCCGCGGCCGGAAGTGGGCGACACGAGCCAGTTCGTGCTCCCGTCCCTGCGCGGCGGTCCCCGGGTCACCGCCGGCGCGCAGATCGGTGTCCAGGCCGCTGTTCACCACCACGTGCAAGCCGGGCGCCAGATCCCGTTCGGTGAGCCGCTCGCCGTCCCAGCTCCACAGCGTGGCCGTTCCCGGCTCCGCGCTCAGCAGGTGGAACGGATCGAAGTCCGCCAGCCGGGCGTGCTCCAGCTTGCCCTCGGCCGCGGCCTGGAGCGGCAGCACGCCCCGGGTGCGCCGGGCCTGCTCGGGCGCCATCGCGCCGCGGCCGTTGAGCACGCAGGCGACCCGCCGCGCCTCGGGGGCCAGCGCCAGCCACGTCCCGCCGGCCAGCCGGTCCCGGCCCCCGATCAGCCCGGGATACTCCGGCCAGTGCCGCCCCGGGGGATCCCAGGCCCGGTCGATGAGCTCGTCGCGGATTCCGGCCAGCAGCGTCGGCGCACCCGGTTGGATGCTGAGGATCGCCGTGCACATGTCCCTATTGGAGCAGAGCCCCGCGGCGCGCCGCGGGATGGACCCGCAGTGGCGATGCTGCGACGATGGGGCTCCCGGGGCTCTCCGTTCTGGCCAGAAGAAAGGGGTCGCCGATGTCGCTGGAGGTCAAGCGGTTGCACCTGGCGCGGCTGCGCGGCCCGGACGGCCGCGAGTGGCCGGTGCACGGCTTCGTGGTCACCCATCCCGGCGGCGCGGTGCTGGTCGACACCGGCGTGGGCGGGCCTGACCAGCTCCTGAGCGACTGGCGCGTGGTCAACCGCTCGGCCGCTGAGGCGCTCGCCGACCTGGACCTGGCCCCGGGCGACATCGGGCTGGTGATCAACACCCACCTGCACTTCGACCACTGCGGCCAGAACGCCGTCTTCTCCCACGCCCCGTTCTACGTCCAGCGCGCGGAGGTGAGCCGGGCCCAGCGCGAGTCACGCGAGCTGTACGACTGGTTCGACTTCATGAACGCGCGGTTCGAACTGCTCGACGGGGACACCGAGGTGCTGCCGGGACTGACCGTGATCACGACGCCCGGGCACACCGTGGGCCACCAGTCGGTGGTCGTTCAGGCCGCCGGCGGGACGTCCCACGTGCTGATCGGGGACGCCGCCTACACCCCGCGCCAGTACCAGGGTCCGGCCGACGACGAGCTGCCGCCGGGCCAGGCGAGCGACCCGGTGGCCTGGCGGGACTCGCTGCGCCGGGTCCGCGCCACGGGCGCGGCGCAGGTGCACTTCTGCCACCACACCGGCGTGGTTCACGCCTGACGCCGGCCGCCGACGTCAGCTGCGCGCGGCCTTACCGGGATGCGGGACGTCCCGGGTGGCGGGGGCCGACAGCGCGGTCAGGTCGGCCAGGACCCCGTCGATGTCCTCCGCCGCCAGGTAGGCCAGCAGGCCCTCGGCGATCCAGGCGGTGGGCTGCTCGGGACGCAGGCCCGCCGCCAGCAGCGCCGCCGGCCAGTCGCCGGTGAGGTCGCACGCGACCGCGGTCCGCTCGCAGCCCGTCGCCGCGGCCTGCGCCGCGAGCACCGCAGCCTTGCGTTCGAGCATGTCGGCGGTGTCGAGCTCGAAGTACCGGACCCCCGGCGGCCAGGACAGCCGGAACGCCCGGGCGTCGAGCCCGGCGCGGAGCAGGACGACCTGGCGGCAGCCGCCGCGGGCCGCGGAGGTGAGCAGCTCGTCGAAGAACACCGTGCGGGCCACGACCCAGACGCTCAGGGCCGCCGCCCGGCGGTCTCCCGGCCGTCGCGGCGAGGACCATCCCGCGGCGGCCACGAAGGCGGCGGCGAGCGGGTCGGCGAACAGCCGGTCGGGCCGCGCCGTCTCCTTCGCCCGGATGGCCGCCGGGCCCAGCCCGCTCCCGCCGACCCCGGCAGGCGCGCGGGCCCGGGACTGAGTGCCCGCCGACTCGTCGATCCGGCGGTCCGCCGCGTTCCCGGTCATGGCGCGGCCGGCGCGGGGGGCGCGGCCGGCGCGGGGGACGGGGCGTCGCGCCGCGGGACGCGCGCGAGGAACAGGGTTACGGCCAGCCCGGCGACCATCGGCGCCCACCAGGCCCACGGGCCCCGCCAGGTGACCTGCGAGACGAACGTGAGCGTCGACGTGACGACACCGGTCGCGATCAGGTACGGCCAGCCTCTCGCCGCGGCGATGAGGGCCACCGCCAGCACGGGCCAGATGTAGTACGCGACCATCACCGGCTCGAACACCGAACGCAGCGCGAGGGCCAGCGCGACCCACCACACCACGTCCCACAGGATCTCCCGGCTCCACGGGGCGGCCTGCCGTGCCGCGCGCCATCGGCGCCCGGCGGCGAGCGCGCACGCGCACGCCACGAGGATGGCCACGATCCGGGCGGGCCCGGCCGCGACCGCCCCGCCGCTCAGGTGCGGGGCCAGGGCGTTCCACGGCGTGGGGTGGTCGACGCCCGGCCAGTTGGGCTGGCGGGTCACCGCGCGCATGGTGACGGTCCAGTTCGCCGCCGCCGCGGCGGCCAGCAGCAGCGCACCCGGAGCGGCGGCCCGGGCCAGGTAGCCGGCCAGCCGCCGGGGCTCGATGGCCATCGCGATGACCGGCAGGGCGAGCAGCACCAGCGGCTGCACGGCCACCGCCGCCCCGGTCAGCCAGGCCGAACGCCAGGGCCGCCCGCCGGACAGCGCCAGGACGGCATACAGCAGCAGCCCCACCGCCACGGCATCCTCGGGATGTCCCCACAGCACCGAGACGCTCCACAGCGTCACCGCGCCCGCGGCGGCCAGCACGGCGCGCTTCAGCCGGCCCAGGCCCAGGCGCTCGGCGATCGCGTCGGCGGCGAACAGCACCACGGCCGACACGGCGATCTGGTAGGGCCCGGCGACCAGCCACACGTGCGGCTGGGCGTTATGCGCGCCCGGCGCCCGGAGCGAGAGCCCGGCCGCGTCGATGACGAGCGCGACCGGGACCAGGATCACGGCCGCGCCCGGCAGGCTGACCAGGCCGGTGGGCGAGGTGTACAGGCCGCCGAGGTCCAGGTGCGCGAGCCGCTGGGCCGCGACCAGCGTGCCCCACAGGTCGTCAGGAAGCTGCCAGGCCGTCTTCCCGGCGAGCGCGGGCCCCGACCAGGTGGTGACGACCATCCCGATCACGATCAGGCAGACCGTGGCGAGCAGCGGGAACAGCCGCCTGATCGGCCACGGCGCGGGCGGGTGCGCCGGCACGCCGTCGTCGGCGACGCCGGTCACCGCCGGGGAGCCGGTCGCGGCGTCCCGCTGCCCACCCTCGGACGGCGTTCTGGCCGCCGGGCGCGAGGATGTCACCGTCGGGCCCCCCTCACGCGTTCGCCGCGACGCTCACGGCCCCAGTCAACACTATGAGCGCGATCAGCAGCCAGGTCGAGCCCGGTATCGTGGGCTGCCCTTAGCGCGTTGCCCCGGCCGCACCGTGACCTTCCCGGTGCCGGGCGGGGCCGGTACGCTCTGGGGCTTGTGACCGAAGCCGAGGATCGGGGGGCGGGGCCTGCCACGTTCCGGCAGCGGCGGTTCGAGCCGCCGCCCGGGGCGGTGGACCTGGTGCTGGTACGGCACGGCGAATCGGAAGCGTACGTCGAGGGCAGGCTGTTCCCGTTGCTGGACGGGCACGGCGATCCGCCGCTGTCGGAACGGGGCCTGAAGCAGGCTCGCCGGGTCGGCGCCCGGCTGGCCGCGGCGGGCATCGACGCGATCTACGTGAGCACCTTGTGCCGCACCGCGCAGACCGCGGCCCCGCTGGCGGAGCAACTCGGGCTGGACGTCCGGGTGGAGGCGGGGCTGCGGGAGGTGCACCTGGGCGACTGGGAGGGCGGCGTCTACCGCAAGATGGTGGCGAGCAACCACCCGCTCAGCCAGCGGGTGTTCACCGAGGAGCGCTGGGATGTGATTCCCGGCGCCGAGCCCGCTGCCCGGTTCGCCGGCCGGGTCCGGGCGGCGGTCGAACGGCTCGCGGCCGGGCACCCGGGTCAGCGCGTCACGGTCTTCACGCACGGGGGCGTGATCGGTCAGGTGCTCGCGCTGGCCAGCGGATCCCGCCCGTTCGCCTTCATCGGCGCGGACAACGCCTCGATCTCCCGGCTCGTGATCGCCGGCGACCGCTGGGTCGTGCGCGGCTTCAACGACACCGCGCACCTCGACGACCCTGCGTAGCCGGCGCCGGATTCTCAGGTTGCCGTCGCGGGCGGGGCGGATCCGGGCCCGGGCAGGACATCGATATCGCCGGCGTGCATGGGCTGATGACACTGCGAGCAGGACAGGTCGACGTGGCTGATCTGGCCGCTCACGCTGTTGGACGTGGTCGTCGCCCCTGGCGTCACCCACCTCCGGTTCTCCGTGACCCGGTGACATCACCGGCGGGCCGGCTATCCGTCACGCGTAGCTGTGGGCCTGATCCGGGTAGCGCCGGTCGGCCACCTCGGCGGCGTACCGGCGTGCGGCGTCGAGCAGCCCGCCGCGGGTGTCGGCGTAGCGCTTGACGAACCGCGGGAGCCTGCCGGAGGTGAGGCCCGCCATGTCCTGCCACACCATGATCTGGGCATCGCAGTCCGGGCCCGCCCCGATGCCGACCGTGGGTATCCGCAGCGCCTCGGAGACCTGTCCGCCGAGGGCGGCCGGCACCGACTCCAGCACCACCGCGAACGCCCCCGCGGCCTCCAGGGCCAGCGCGTCGGCGAGCAGTTCGGCGCCCGCGTCGCCGCGGCCCTGCACGCGCCGGACCCCGCCGAGCACGTTGACGCTCTGCGGGGTCAGGCCCAGGTGGCCCATCACCGGGATGCCGGCCCCGACCATGGCCTCGACCTGCGGCAGGACCCGCCGGCCGCCTTCGAGCTTGACCGCCTGCGCGCCGCCTTCCTTCAGGTGCCGCACGGCGTTGGCCAGCGCCACCGCCGGGCCGGCCTGGTAGCTGCCGAACGGCAGGTCGGCGACCACCAGGGCCGTCCGTGTCCCGCGCACGACGGCCTGAACCATCGGGATCAGCTGGTCCATCGTCACCGGCACCGTGTCCGGGTAGCCGAGGACCATCTCGGCGCTGGTGTCGCCGACGAGCAGGGCCCGGACTCCGGCCTGCTCGAATACGCCGGCGGTGAGGGTGTCGTAGCTGGTGAGCATGGACCACCGCTCGCCCCGGTCCGTCGCGGCCTGCAGGTCGCGGATCGTGATCCGCCGGTCCTCAGGCCACGCCGTCTCAGCGGACATGGCTGCTTCCCTTCTGGTCGCCACCGCGGTCGGGTTGGCGCCACCTCCGATCCTCCCCCGTGTGGGTTCAGCCGGGAAGGGCCGGCGCGCGGATCGGTCATCGACGAGGGCGCAGTACGGTCAGGGCGTGGACCCTGGCCGTTACCTGGAGCACCTGCGGCGCGAACTCGGCGCGTTCGAAGCGTGCCTGGCCGGGGACCTGTCGGCCCGGGTCGAGCACTGCGGCGACTGGACGCTGTATGACCTGGCCGACCATCTCGGCGGGGGCAACCTGTGGGCGGCCGCGGGCGTGACCGAGCAGCGGGGCGACTACGAGGCGCCCGCCGGGCCGCGCGACCCGGGCGCCCTGGCCCGGTGGTTCGGCGATACCGGCGGCGTCCTCCTGGCGGCACTGGACACCGATCCGTCCGCCCCCGCGTGGACGATTGCGCCGCCGCCGACGGTGGGCTTCTGGCAGCGGCGCAGGTGCCTGGAGACCCTGATCCACCGGTGGGATGCCGAGCACGCGCTCGGCGTATCCGGCCGGCTGGACCCGGCCCTGGCCAGCGACGGAATCGCCGAGGTCATCGACACCATGACCCCGCGCCAGGTCCGGCTCGGCCGCGCCAGCGCGCTGCGGCACGCGGTCCGCCTCACCGCGGGCGACACCGGATCATCCTGGGTTCTGGGCCCCGGCGACGCGGTGGCCACGATCCGGGCCACGGCCGCCGAGCTTCTGCTCCTGCTGTGGGGCAGGCTGCCCGCCGAAGACCAGGCGATCACCTGGGAGGGTGACCGGGAGACGGCCCTGGCCACGCTGGGCCGGCCGCTGGTCCCCTGACGGACCGCGCGCCTGTCAGGGCTGGCTATAGCAGAAGCGGCACCGGATTCCGGCCCAGTTGCGGACCAAAGCCTCTGTCGTGACCGGCCACCTCGGAGAGTAAGCCTGTTCCAGGGAGGTGAAACCTATGTTCACAGCTGATTCGGCCCTGGAGCATACCTGCGCCATCATCCGTGAGCAGGCCGACCGCGGCGACATCACCGCCGTCGAACGCGATCTCCTGATCGACGGGGCCATCCTGCTCGCGGCCAACCTGGAGACGCTCATCCAGGATGCCCATGCGGACAGGCCGCCGGCCTGGCCGGATGCCAGCCAGCGCCCCGCCCGGCGCGTCCTGGCGGCCAGCGGGGCCAGGTGAGCACTGCAGGACTGCGTGGGTATGACAACGAACGCGGCCGCGGGCGTGGTGGGGGTGCTGCCTGACTGGCGCGCACGCCGACGGCCGTGGATGATCTGCGGCGCCGGACATGACGCTGTACGCGGGTGA
Source organism: uncultured Actinomycetota bacterium (assembly GCA_963842355.1). GTDB lineage: Bacteria > Actinomycetota > Actinomycetes > Streptosporangiales > Streptosporangiaceae > JASHPR01. The sequence goes on from CAWJGC010000005.1 coordinate 82,233, forward strand.
CGCGCCATCCGCGACCTGAGGAGCCAACGTGATCGCCATGCACAGGCTCGCCGTTGTCGACCGTGGTGAACCGGCCCTGCGCTGCATATCCTCGGTCGCCGAGCTGAGCCGCGAGTCCGGCGAACTCATCACCACGATCTGCCTGATCGCGCCTTCGGACGCGGCATCATGGTTCGTCCGGGAGGCCAGTGAGGTCATGCTGCTCGGGCCGACGGCCTTCGCCGGTACCGGCGAGACCGCCTGCCTTGACCCGGTGCGGCTGATGGCGGTGCTCACGGCGGCGCGGGCCGACGCCGTCTGGGCGGACTGGGATCTGGTCGCCGGGCCGGCGGAGCTGGCCCGGTTGTGCGAGCGCGCGGGCATCACGGTCATCGGTCCGGGCAGTGACGTCATTCGGCTGGCAGGCGACACCGCGCAGGCCAGGCAACTGGCCGCGAGCGTCGGTATTCCCCTGGCCCCCTGGCCGGGCGGGCCCGTCGGTGAGGTCACTGCCGGCCCGGCGGCCGCGCGCCACGTCCAAGTCCAGGTGGTGGCCGATGGCTTCGGCACGGTCTGGGCCGTCGGCGTCCGTGACGGCAGCATTCGGCAGCGGAACCAGGCAGTCCTGGTGGAGTCGGCCTGCGTGCCGCTCGACGAGGCCGCCGAGCAGGCATTGTGTGACGCGGCCGTTCGCCTGTGCACCGCCGCGGGCTACCGCGGCGCCGGGTCGGTCGAGTTCGCAGTCCATCCGGCGACGCGGCAATTCTCGTTCCTGGACTTCAAGATCGGCTTGCAGGCCGGCCACGCGGTCACCGAACTGACCACCGGACTGGACCTGGTCAAGATGCAGCTGGACCTCGCCCGTGGCGGCCGGCTGACCGGGAGCGCGCCGCCGGCCCGCGGGCACGCCATCGAGGCCCGCCTGGCCGCGGAGGATCCAGAACGCGACTTCACCCCGGCACCAGGCCGCATATCCGCACTGAGGCCGCCATGCGGCATCGGGATCCGGGTCGACGCCAGCGTGGCGGAGGGCGACGAGATCGCGTCCGGGCCCGACCCGCTGATCGCCAGGGTCACGGCCTGGGGCCGAGACCGGCGCGAGGCACTCAGCCGGCTGCGCCGGGGCCTCGCGCAGTCAATCGTCGCCGTCGAAGGCGGGACAACCAACAAGGCCTTCCTGCTTACCTTGATCGACCAGCCCGGGCTGCGTTCGGGCCGCTACGACCAGCAGTGGCTCGGCCGGCTGACCGCGGCAGGAGCGCATCTTCCGCCGCAGGATCCCGTGGCGCTCCTCCAGGGGGCCATCGAGGCGGCCGACTTTGACCAGGCCGCCATCCAGGCCAACTTCTACGCGGCCGCGGCCCGCGGCCGTCCCGAGTTGCCCGAGGCCGTCGGGCACCGGGTGGAGCTGAGCCTTCGCGGCAACCTGTACCGGATGCACGTTTGCTGCCTGGGCCGCGGGCACTACCAGGTCGACGCCGGCGACGGTGTGGTCGACGTGAACGTCCAGCACCTCGGGCGCTACGAGCGGGCCGTCACCTGCTTCGGGCGCCGCCATCGCGTCGTCGCGGACCTGGCCGGGCCCCGGCTGATCATCGAGGTGGACGGCGTGCCCCACGTCATGGCCCGCGACGACGGCGGCCAGATCCGTGCTCCGGCGCCCGCGTTTGTCGTGGCCGTCCTCGTGGCCCGGGGCGACACCGTCCGGGCCGGGGATCCGCTGGCGGTGGTCGAGAGCATGAAAATGGAAACCACGATCACGGCTCCGTTCCCCGGCACGATCGGCGCGGTGCTCGCCGGCGTCAATACCCACGTGGAGGCCGGAGCGCCGCTGGTGCAGCTGCAACCACCGGATCATCTGGCCGGTCACGCCGCGGCCGGGCCGCGGCTGAGCCTGGCCGCGCCCGGCCAGCACCAGCCCGGCCCCGATCGCGACGGCGGTTTCGCGGCCCTGCGCGGCTACCTTCTCGGCTATGACCTCGACGAGGACGCCGTGCACGAGCTGAGCCGACGCCGGGAGGCGATGCTGGACGCCGTCGGCCCGGCCGGCCCCCTCCTGCTCCGCGAGGAGCAGGAGCTGCTGGAAATATTCGCCGATATCACCGCGCTGGCCGGGCGCGAGCCGGACGAGACCGGGGACGAGCACTCCCGCAGTCCGGAGAATTACCTCTACGACTACCTCGCCGTCCTCGACCCGGATCGCAGCGGGCTGCCCCAGCACTTCCTGGATCAGCTGCGCAGCGCCGTGGGACGTTACGGCGTCGGATCGCTGCGGCGCAGCCCGGAACTGGAACAGGCCATGCTGCGCCTGTACCGGTCGGTCGCACGGGTTCAGCGGGCCGCGCCGGTCATCATGGCGATCCTGAGCCGGTGGCTGCGTCAGCGCGACGCGCTGACGTCGCTGATGACCGACGAACGGCGCATGATGCTCGACCGGCTCATCGCCTCCACGCAGCAACGTCATCAAGTGCTCTGCGACCTGGCCCGCGAGGTGCGCTTCAGCTACGTCGACGCGCCGCTGCTCAGGCGCACGCGCGTGCAGGTCTACGCGGAAATGGAACGCTGTCTCGACGAGCTCGCCGCGCACCCCTTCCGTGAGCGCGGCGACCTCACTGATCGACTCGTGTGGTGCCCGCTGCCGATGCGCGCGCTGCTGCGGGACAGGTACCGCGACGCGGATGCGACGACGAGAGAAATGCTGCTGCAGGTACGGGCCCGCCGGTTCTACCGGATCCGCGAGCTTCACGCGCTGCGGTGCCAGGCCTTCGGCCCCTACCTCACCTGCCTGGCCAGCTACGCCGAGGACGGGCAGGAAGTGCAGCTGGTCCACGGGTACGTATCCCTCGGCGACCTGCCCGGCTTCGCCTGCCGGCTGCGGCGGTTTCTCGGCGCGCTCCCGCAAGACCAGCGGGTGGTGGTAGATGTCGAGTCCTGGCGGAGCGGCGAGTGGCTGGATGCCGGGCCGATGGCCGCCGAGCTGGCCGGCCTGCTAACGCGAGCCGACTTCGGCCGCGTGCTGCATCGACTCGACATCACGATCACCGACGCGAGCAGCCCCGGTGGCGGCGGACAAGCCGAGGAACACCTGCGCACCCGGCACTTCACCTACACCCGCGGCGAGGCCGGTTTCAGCGAGGATCCGCTGTACCGCAACATGCACCCGATGATCGCCGAACGCCTCGACCTGTGGCGGCTGTCCAACTTCGATCTCCAGCGCTTGCCCAGCGCCGAGGATGTCTACCTGTTTCACGCGGTCGCCCGCGAGAACCCGAAGGACGAGCGACTGATCGCGATCGCCGAGGTTCGCGACCTGACGCCCGCGCGCGACTCGGCCGGCGCCGTCATCGGCTTCCCGCACCTGGAGGGGATGCTCGCCCAGGCCCTCGCCGACGTTCGTCATGCCCACGGCCGCCAGCCGCCGAGACAGCGGCCGCCGAGCAGCCGGGTGATCCTCTACGTGCGCCCGGCCTGGGACATCGCGCCGGAGGCCTGGCGAAGCGTGGCCCACCGGGCGGCACCCCTCGCCGCGGGCCTTGGCCTGGAGAAGATCACGGTTCGGATCCGCACGGTGGACCCGGCCACCGGCGAAAGCCGTGACGCGATCCTGGACGTCGAGAATGTCGCCGACCGGGCGGTTACCGTGCGGGTCCGCCCGATCGCCGGCCGGCCCCTGCGATCCCTTACCGACTACAAGCAGAAGCTGCTCCGCGCTCAGCGCCTTGGGTTGCCGTATCCGTATGAGCTCATCCGGATGCTGACACCGCCGCGCGGCGCGCCCTCCGATTTCCCGGCCGGCGAGTTCGCCGAGTATGACCTCGACGACCGCGGCGACCAGCTCACCCCGGTCAGCCGGCCCTACGGCCGCAATCGGGCCGGGATCGTGATCGGTGTGATCACCAACTTTATCGAGCTGGTGCCCGGCGGCATGCGGCGCGTGGTGATCCTCGGCGACCCGACATCGGGCCTCGGGAATCTCGCCGAGGCGGAGTGCCGGCGCATCCTCGCCGCGCTGGCCCTCGCCCGCCGGCTGGAGGTGCCGGTCGAGTGGTTCGCGCTTTCCTCGGGGGCCCGCATCGCGTGGGACAGCGGCACCGAGAACATGGACTGGGTCGCCGCGGTGCTGCGCCGCCTGATCGAGTTCACCCAATCGGGCGGCGAGGTCAACGTGGTGGTCACCGGGATCAACGTCGGCGCGCAGCCGTACTGGAACGCCGAAGCCACCATGCTCATGCACACCCGGGGGATCCTGGTGATGACGCCGGCCAGCGCCATGGTGCTGACCGGCAAGAGCTCGCTGGACTACTCGGGCGGGGTATCGGCCGAGGACAACTTCGGCATCGGCGGATTCGACCGGATCATGGGCCCCAACGGGCAGGCACAGTACTGGGCGCCGACGCTCGTCGACGCGTGCGCCCTGCTGCTGCGCCACTACGAGCACACCTACGTCGTCCCCGGGGAGAGCGGCCCGCGGCGGGCGCCGACCAGCGATCCGGGTGACCGGGACGTGCGCGCGTCACCGCTCAAGACCGTCGCCGGGTCGGACTTCACGCGGGTCGGGGACATCTTCTCGGCCGAGCTGAACGCCGAGCGCAAGAAGCCATTCGACATGCGATCGGTGATGCGCGCCGTGACCGACACCGATCACGAGCCCTTCGAGCGCTGGGCCAGGTGGCGCGACGGCGAGAGTGCCATCGTGTGGGAGGCGCGTGTCGGCGGGATGCCCGTCTGCCTCATCGGCTTCGAATCGCAGACACGTCCCCGCACCGGGTTCGTCCCCGCCGACGGACCGCCGTCGTGGACGTCGGGCACGCTCTTCCCGCAGGCCGCGCGCAAGGTCGCCCGCGCCGTGAACGCCGCGAGCGGCAACCGCCCGGTGGTGGTCCTGGCCAACCTCAGCGGGTTCGACGGCTCGCCGGAGAGCATGCGCAAATGGGAGCTGGAGTACGGCGCGGAGGTCGGCCGCGCGGTGACCAACTTCCGCGGGCCGATCGTCCTGGTGGTCGTGTCCCGCTACCACGGCGGCGCCTTCGTCGTGTTCTCCAAGCGGCTGCGGCAGGACATGGTGACCGCTGCCGTGGCCGGCTCGTACGCGTCGGTGATCGGCGGCGCGCCGGCTGCCGCGGTCGTCTTCGCCCGCGAGGTCAGCGTCCGGACCGAGAACGATCCCAGGGTGGCGGACCTGCGGGCGAGGATCGGGGCAGATCCGGCCGGCGCCCGTGCGGAACTGCATCACGAGCTCGCCGACACGATCCAGGTGGTCCGCGCCGAGATGCTCAAGCAGGTCGCCGACCAGTTCGACAGCGTTCACGACATCCGGCGGGCCAGGCGGGTGGGGTCGGTGGACCACATCATCCCGGCCGCCGAGCTGCGCCCGTTCATCATCGGAACGCTCGAGCGGCGGCTGGCGGCCCAGGGCACGCCGCATGCTAAGGGGATAGCCGGATGACGCAATGGGATGACCGTCCGATCCGCTGGGGAATCCTCGCTACGGGCGGGATCGCCCATGCCTTCGCGCGTGATCTCGCGCTGCAGCCCGACGGTGAGGTTGTCGCGGTGGGGTCACGATCCCGGGCTTCGGCGGACGCGTTCGGGGACGAATTCGACGTGCCGCACCGGCACGCCAGCTACCGGGCTCTCGTCGACGATCCGGATGTCGATGTCGTCTACGTGTCAACGCCGCATCCCGGCCATCACGATGCCGCCCTGCTTGCGATAAACGCGGGCAAGGCCGTGCTCGTCGAGAAGCCGTTCGCGATGGACGCCGGCCAGGCGCGCGAGATGATCGACGCCGCGCGCGACCGGGGAACCTTCCTCATGGAGGCGATGTGGACGCGCTTCCTGCCGCACATCGCCCGGGTGCGTGAGATCCTCGCGGCCGGAACGCTCGGCGATGTCGTGTACCTGACCGCCGAGCACGGGCAGTGGTTCGCCCATGATCCGCAGTTCCGGCTGTTCGCGCCGGAACTGGGCGGCGGAGCCTTGCTGGACCTCGGCATATACCCCGTCTCGTTCGCGAGCCTGGTGCTCGGCACCCCGACGAGGATCACGGCCGTCAGCGATCCGGCGTTCACCGGCGTCGACGCCACGACGTCGATGATCTTCCAGCACGGCGGCGGCGCCCACGCGGTGCTGACCACGACCTTGCTGGCCGCTTCGGGCAACCCCGCCGCGATCTACGGCACCGAGGCGAGGATAGAGATCGACGGCTGGTTCTACACGCCGACCACGTTCCGCGTGATCGCACGGGACGGCGCCGAACTGGAGCGCTTTGCGGAGCCGTACGAAGGGCACGGGCTGCGCGGCCAGGCCGCCGAGGTAGGCCGCTGTCTGCGCGCGGGGCTGCTGGAGAGCCCGCTGCTGCCGCTGGATGAGACGTACACGATCATGCAGACCATGGACGAGGTCCGCCGGCAGATCGGCTTGTCGTACCCGCCGGCCTGATCACATCCAGTCGGCGTGACGCGGCCACGCGAGCAGGGTGTCGACGATCTCGGGCGGGCCGTCCGCGGGCCGTGCATCGGTCATGGTGTACCGGCCGCGGTAGAACAGCAGCGGCGGCCCGGCCGCGCATTCGCCCAGTTCGATGACCCGGCCGATGACCACGTAGTGGTCCCCGGCCTCGTGCACGGCCTCGACCGCGGCGCCCACCCAGGTGACCACGCCGTCCAGGACCGGCGCCCCCGACGACGACGGCGACCAGCGCACGCCGGCGAACCTGTCCGCCCCGGCCCCCCCGGCCGCCGCGCTCGTGCCGAAGGTCCGGGCCAGGCCGCGCTGGCCGACGGCGAGCACGTTGGCGCAGAAATGCCCGGCCCGCGCGATCCGCGGCCACGTGGCCGACGACCGGCTGGGGCTGAACAGCACCAGCGGCGGATCCAGGGACACGGCCGCGAAGGACTGGCACGCGAACCCGGCCGGGCCGCCGGAGTCGCACGCCGTGATGACCGTGACGCCGGTGCAGAAGTGGCCGAGCACCTGGCGGAACCGGGCCGGCTCCGGCTCGAACGCCGTCGGCGTGACGTCGGGGGCGGCGGTCATTCAGGGACCGCCCGGGGCCGCGAACCGGTGCCCCCACAGGCTGATCGCGGTGGTCTCCCGGCTGACCCACGTCGCGTCGTCGACCAGCCGGCCGTCGGTGCCGTACTCGATGTCGAACCCGCCCGGCGTGGCCACGTAGAACGACACCATCAGGTCGTTGGCGTGCCTGCCGAGCGTGGCGCTCATCCGCGCCCCGCGCCGGGCGCACCGGTCCATCGCGCGGCCGACGTCGTCCAGCGAGGCCACCTCGACCATGAGGTGCACGATCCCGGCGGGCGCCGGGAACGGCGCGAGCGCCAGCGAGTGGTGCCGCGGGTTACACCCGAGGAAGCGCATCCACAACGGCGGGCCCCCGGCCAGGCCGAAGAGCTCAGGCGCCATCCGCATCGAGTCCCGCAGCCGGAAGCCGAGCACCTCGGTGTAGAAGCGCAGGGCGGATACCTCGTCGGACACCGGCAGGACCACATGGCCGAGGCCCATCGCGCCGGTGACAAAGTGGTTCCCGTACGGGCTGACCGCCGGGCGATGTTCGAGGGCCGCGCCGCAGAAGACCTCCAGGGCGTTGCCCGCCGGGTCGTCGAACCGCAGCATCTGCGCCACCCGGCGCTCGGCCACCTCGGCGGCGGTACCGGCCTTGACCGCGACGCCCGCCTCCTCCAGGGCCCGCCCGACCTCGGCGAGAGCGGGCTCACCGGGCACCTCCCAGCCGGAGGTCAGCAGCCGGTCCCGCTCCCCCGGCAGGATCACCAGCCGGGCGGGGAAGTCGTCCATCCGCAGGTACAGCGCGCCGGGATCAGGGCCGCGGCCCTCGACCATGCCGAGCACCCGGACGCCGAACTCGCGCCAGGCCTCGACGTCGGCGGACTCGATGCGCAGGTACCCCAGCGAGCCGATGGGAGTCATGGCGTGCCTCCTTCCAGGAAGCCGACCGCCAGCCGGTTGAACTCGTCGAACTTCTCCAGCTGGGCCCAGTGGCCGCAGCCGCCGAACACGTGCAGCTGCGCGCGCCGGATCAGCTTGAGCGCCGTGAGCGCGCCGTCCAGGGGGTTCACCCGATCCTCCCGGCCCCAGATCAGCAGCACCTCGTGCCGCAGCCGGTGCGCCTCCCGCCACAGCAGCCCTTCCTCCGCGTGCGCCGGGTCGTAGAAGGAGGCGCCCATCGAGGCCATCGCCGCCAGCGCGTCGGGGGCGCTGGCGGCCAGGTACCGTTCCTGCACCAACTCGTCGGTGACCAGCCGCTGGTCGTGCACCATGGTCCGCAGGAACGCGGCCATCTTCTCCCGGCTGGGGCCCGGCGGCGCGGCGAACTCCATCAGCCTCTTGACGCCCTCCGTCGGGTCCGGGGCGAAGACGTTCAGGCTCAGCCCGCCCGGCCCCATCAGCACCAGCCGGCCCGCGCGCCCGGGGAACCGCAGGGCGAAGCGGACCGCGGTGCCGCCGCCGAGGGAGTTGCCGACCAGGTGCACCTGGCCGATCCCGAGCTGGTCCAGCAGGCCGGCCAGGGCCTGCGCGGCGAACGTGAAGTAGTGGCCGGTCACCGGCGGCTTGGCGGAGCTGCCGAAGCCCGGCTGGTCGACCATGAGCGTGCGGAAGCGGCCGGCGAAGACCGGCAGGTTGCGGCCGAAGTTGCTCCACGCCGACGCGCCGGGACCGCCGCCGTGCAGCATCACCACCGGCAGGGCGCCGGCCGACGCCCCCGGCGCGGGCCCCGCCTCGTGGTAGTGCAGCCTGATCCCGCCCGCGTCGGCGAAGCGGCTCGTCGTCACGAAGTCCACCGTCTCGGCCGTCATCGGCCGGCTCCCGTCACAGCATCCCGTCGGGCTGGATCCGCAGCCCGAACTCGCCGCGGCCGAACATCGTCAGCGCCCGCTCCGGGTCGTTGATCGCGTGCACCCGGCCGGCGTGCGCGTCGCGCCAGAACCGCTGGATCGGGGTGCCGCTGCGCAGCGCCCGCCCGCCGGAGTTCTCGAACAGCCGGTCCACCGCGTTGATCGCCTGGCCGGTGCCCAGCACCTGGTCCCGCCGCACCCGCAGGCGCAGCGGCACCGGGATCTTCGTGCCCGCGCGGGCGTGCTGCATGAGCTCGGCCATGTTGCGCTCCAGCGCCAGCCAGGCCGAGTCGAGCTCGGCCGCGGCCTCGGCCACCCGCACCTGCGCGTGCGGGTCTTCCGACGCCTTCTGGCCCACATAAGAAGCCCGAACGCGTTCCCGCTGGTAATCCACGTGCGCCTGATACGCTCCCGTCGCCATGCCGATGATCGGCGTGGTGATCGAGTAGGAGAACAGCGAGCCGTACGGCAGCCGGTACAGCGGCGCCAGGTTGGCCTCCTGGCCCGGGCAGACGCAGCGGAAGACGTCGTTGAAGCTGAGCGAGCGGTGCTCGGGCACGAACGCGCCGGACACCACGACGTCGTTGCTGCCGGTCCCGCGCAGCCCGACGGTGTCCCACACGTCGTCGATCGCGTAGTCGCTGGCGGGCAGCAGGAACGTGCGGAAGTCGGCCGGGTTGCCCTCGGCGTCCTTCGCGATCGCGCCGAGCAGCACCCAGGTGGCGTGGTCGCATCCCGAGGAGAAGCTCCACCGGCCGGTGAGCTCGTGCCCGCCGGTGACCGCCTCGGCCTGGCCGGTCGGCGCGTAGGACGACGACATCCGGGTGCCCGCGTCCGCGCCCCAGACCTCCTCCTGCGCCTGGAGCGGGAACAGGGCGAGCTGCCAGGGGTGCACGCCGAGCACCGACGAGACCCAGCCGGTCGACCCGCAGGCGCTGGCGATGAGCCGGACCGCGGTCAAGAACGTGACCGGGTCGGCCTCGTGCCCGCCGAACCTGGCCGGCTGGAGCAGCCGGAAGAACCCGGTCTCGGTCAGGGCCTTGACCGACTCGGCCGGCACCACGCGGCCGTCCTCGCATTCCTGGGCCCGCTCCCGCAGCACCGGCAGCAGCTGGCGCACCCCGTCAAGCACCGCCTGACCGACGTTCTCGCCCACCAGATGCCCTCCGATCGCGTCGACGCGGGAGCCGGACGCAGTACCCCTAGACTAGAACATGTTCTAGTCTAGGGGCTAATGGCTCAGGCATGGAGGTCCAGTGAGCGAGCCGACGCGCCTCCAGGCGCCCGGAGGCGAGCGGGAGATAGCGCATGAATAGCCGGAACGGGTTCCGGACCATCGTGGCCGGCGCGCCGCCAGCCCGGTTCGCTCGCGGCTGGCACTGCCTGGGGCTCGCCGACAGGTTCCGGGAGCCCGGCCCGCACGCGATCGAGGCGTTCGGAGTGAAGCTGGTGATCTTCGCGGACTCCTCCGGCCGGCTGCACGTGCTCGATGCGTACTGCCGGCATATGGGCGGCGACCTGAGCCAGGGCACGGTCAAGGGGGACCAGGTCGCCTGCCCGTTCCACGACTGGCGCTGGGGCGGGGACGGCCGGTGCGCGAAGATCCCCTACTCCAAGCGGGTCCCGGCCGCGGCGCAGACCCGGTCCTGGATCACGCTCGAGCAGAACCGGCAGCTGTTCGTGTGGAACGACCCGCAGGGGAGCCCGCCGCCCGGGCAGGTGACCATCCCCCGGATCGACGGAGCGTTCTCCGACGAGTGGAGCGGCTGGACCTGGGACTCGATCCTGGTCGACGGGGCGAACTGCCGCGAGGTCATCGACAACGTCGTCGACATGGCGCACTTCTTCTACATCCACTTCGCCTTCCCGACCTACTTCAAGAACGTGTTCGAGGGGCACATCGCCTCGCAGTACCTGCGCACCCGGTCGCGGCAGGACATCGGGCAGGGCTCGAACTACGGCGCGGACACCACGCTGCGCTCCGAGGCCTCGTATTTCGGGCCGTCGTACATGATCGACCGGCTGTGGCACGACTACCGCGGCATGACCACCGAAAGCGTCCTGATCAACTGCCACTACCCGGTCACGCCCCACTCGTTCCTGCTGCAGTGGGGCGTGATCGTCAAGAAGCTCCCGGGCCTGTCCGGGGCGCAGGCCGACAAGTTCGCCGCCAAGTTCGCCGAGTTCATCGGCCTGGGCTTCCAGCAGGACGTGGAGATCTGGACGCACAAGACCCGCGTCGACAACCCGCTGCTGTGCAGCGACGACGGCCCGGTCTACCAGTTGCGCCGCTGGTACCAGCAGTTCTACACCGACGTCGAGGACATCAAGCCCAACATGGTGGCCCGGTATGAGTTCGAGGTGGACACCACCCGGGCCGTGGCCGAATGGGAGGCCGAGGTGGCGGCGAACCTCGCCGCGCGGCAGCCGGGGGCGCGCTGACCGTGGCCGACGTCCAGCCCCTCGCCGCGGGTTTCATCGCCACCCAGCGCCAGCCCCAGCCCGACGGCCCGGAGCCCGGCCTCGTCCCCGCCGACGAGCGGGAAGCCGGCTTCCGGCCGGTCGAGTGCGAGCGGTGCGGTGCCGCGGCACTGGTCGCCAAGTTCAGCCCGCAGCATACGAGCGTGCAGTGGAGCCAGGCGTCGGTGCGTACCTGCGCCGAGTTCAGCGCCCGGGTCGCCGCGGGCGAGCAGACCGCGCTCATCGACACCTGCGCCAGCCTGCGCGACAGCATCGACCGCGCCGTGCTCGACGGCCGCCTCGAGGTATCGCCGCCTTGACCGGGCCGGGCGCCCGGGTCCCGCCCTCGTGGCCGGCCGGCCGGACGTGCCGCTCGACCGGGCCAGTTCTCACCCGGCGCGGGTGACGACCGGGCAGGCGACTGGCTGACAGCCTGAAGACCACGGCGGGCCGGCCAGCTGACGCCGATGCGGATCCACCGGCCGGACGGCGCGTCACGCCGATATACCCGGGAGGTCAGCATGTCCAAGTCCGGCAGCACGTTCGTCCTGGTGGCGACGTACCCAGACGAGGCAGCGGCGCGCGACGATTACCAGGTCGTCAAGGAGGCGCACGCGGCGGGCCTGGTCGGCTCCTACGATGCGGCCATCGTCACCAAGGACGCGAGCGGCAAGGTCCACGAGAACAAGGATGAGACGGCCACCCGCCACGGGGCCTGGTGGGGCATTGCCGCCGGGGCAGCCGTCGGGATCATCTTCCCGCCGGCGGTCCTGGGCGCGGCCGCGGCCGGCGGCGTGATCGGCGGGGTCAGCGGCCACCTGGCCCGGGGGATGTCGCGCGCGGAAGCCAAAGAACTCGGGGACTTCATCGACCCGGGCCAGGCCGGGCTCATCGTGGTGGGCGAAGACAAGGTCGAGGACGCGATCAGGCGCGCCGTGACCAGGGCGGAGAAGCAGACCGCCCAGGAGCTCGACGTGAGCCCGAAGGACGTCGACCGCGCTCTGCAGGAGGCCGTCACCGAGATGTGACCGGACCTCCCCCGCGGCCGGCCCCCCGGCGGTTCCAGCCAGCCGGGGAAGAACGGCGGGCGCAGGGCAGTTAGCGAGCTGTGTGACCGATGTGCCGTTTTCCGTTCTGGATCTTTCTCCGGTCGCCGCCGGGACCACGGCGGGTCAGGCGCTGCGCCAGACCACGGAGCTGGCCCAGCGCACCGAGGAGCTGGGATACCGGCGCTTCTGGGTGGCCGAACACCACAACATGCCCGCCATCGCCAGCTCCGCGCCGGCGGTCCTGATCGCGCACCTGGCCGCGCACACCTCCACGATCCGGGTCGGCTCGGGCGGGGTGATGCTGCCCAACCACGCCCCGCTGGTGGTGGCCGAGCAGTTCGGGACCCTGGAAGCGCTGCACCCGGGCCGCATCGACCTGGGCATCGGCCGCGCGCCCGGGACCGACCAGCTCACGGCGCTGGCGCTGCGGCGCACGATGGAGGGCCTGTCGGCCGAGGCCTTCCCGCAGGAGCTGGCCGACCTGATCATGCTGTTCACCGGAGGGGACGCCCCGGCGCGGATCACCGCCACGCCCGGCCTGGGTGACATGCCGGCTTTGTGGCTGCTGGGCTCGAGCGGGTACAGCGCGCAACTGGCCGGCCTGCTGGGGCTGCCGTTCTCGTTCGCGCACCACTTCAGCGCGGCCAACACCGAGCCCGCGCTGGCCCTGTACCGGCAGAACTTCCGGCCGTCGCAGTGGCTGGAACGCCCCTATGCGATGGTTGCGGTGAGCGCGATCTGCGCTGACACCGACGAACGCGCCGAATGGCTGTCCGGCCCGGCGGCCCTGTCGTTCCTGCGGATGCGCACGGGGAGGCCGCAGCCGCTGGCCAGCCCCGAGGAGGCGGCCGCCTACCCGTACGGGCCGGGGGAACGGGAGTTTGCCCGCGACCGGTTTGCCCGCCAGGCGATCGGGTCCCCGGAGACGGTTCGCGGTCAGCTGGCTGCGCTGCTCGAGCGCACCGAGGCCGACGAGCTGATGCTCACCACGATGGTCTACGACATCGGTGACCGGATCCGCTCGTTCGAGCTCATAGCGGAGAAGGTCGCGGCCGACCTGCGCCAGCCCGGCTGAGTCCGCCTGCGTACTGTCATGTACGCATTTCGCGGGTGGTGGGATGCTCGTGGGTGTGGGACCTGGCGGTGAGGGATCGGGTGCTGTTGCCGGGCAGCTGGCTGGTCCGGGTGGGGGCGGGGTGGTGGCCCGTCCGGGGCTGTTCGGGCGGCTGGGAGGACCCGCCCGGGTGACGGTGGTGTCGGCGCCGCCGGGCAGCGGCAAGACGGTGCTGCTCCGGTCCTGGATCAGCCAGGCGGGCCTGGCCGATCGTGCCGCGTGGGTGGCGGCCGGGCGGGAGGAGCGGGATCCGCAGCGGTTCTGGCTGGCGGTGCTGGGCGCGCTGCGCCGGACGGTCCCGGGGTCGGCGCTGGTGCAGGCGCTGACCGCGGCGCCGGACCTGGACGGGTGCGCGATCGTGGAGCGGTTGCTGACGGATCTGGCGCCGCTGGCGGACCGGTTGTGGCTGGTGGTCGACGACGTGCACGAGCTGGGCGGTGATGCGCTGCGGCAGCTGGAGCTGCTGATCATGCGCGCGCCGCCGCGGTGCTGCGGCTCGCCCAGGAAGACCCGGACGCCGCGATGGCCGCGCTCGCCCCGGTCCTGGCCGGGTCCGCCCCGATAGTCTGGCCGGTCTGGATGGCTCAGGCGTTCCTGCTGGAGGCGATCGCCCGGGACGCGCTGGGCGACGAGGGCGCCGCCGGCCGGGCCCTGGAGCGCGCACTGGACTGTGTCGAGCCCGACGGCGCGCTGTCGTGGTTCCTGCTGCACCCGGTGCCGGGCTTGCTGGAGCGCCAGGCCCGGCACCGCACCGCCCACGCCGCCCTGATCGCGGAGATCCAGAGCCTGCTGGCCGGGGGAGCTCGCCTCCTCGCCTGCCGGGCCGCAGCCGGTGCTCGAGCCGCTCAGCGACAGCGAGATCCGGGTGCTGCGTTACCTGCCGACCAACCTGACCGCGCCGGAGATCGCCGGCGAGCTGTATGTGTCGCGTAACACCGTCAAGACCCACATGCGCAACGTGTACGCCAAGCTCGGCACCCACCGCCGGGGCGAGGCCGTCGCCCGCGCCCGCGACCTGGGCCTGCTCGCACCCTCCGCCCCCCGGCGCTAACCCCCCCGGCCTGGGGTCAGCGTGACCGCCGGGCGTGCCAGGCGGCCTCGGCCTCGCCCATGGGAGTGGACGGCCGGCCCTGGACGAAGGGCCAGATCTCCTCGGCGATGGTCCGCCAGTTGGCGGTCGCGGTCAGGTCGCCGAGCAGGCCGAACAGGCCCAGGTTGATCCGCTGCAGGATCACGTAGGACCGGGGGATCTGCGCGTAGGCGGTCATCGGGTTGCGCACGTCGAAGAAGCGCCGCACGACCGCCGAGGAGTAGTCCCCGGTCATGGTCAGCGGCCGGGATTCGCGGACCGTGTCGTAGAACAGGGCCATGTGCTCGATGACCTCGTCGGTGCTCAGCGGCGCGTCCGCGCGCAGGAACCCGGCCCGCACCAGGTTCTCGCGGAACGCCTCCGGGTCGTTCTCGACGCACAGGTAGCGGGCCATCTGCGCCAGGGGCTCCAGCTCGACCGGCGTGAACCGGCGCACCAGGCCGAAGTCCAGGAACGTGACCCGGCCGCCGCCCTGGAACAGGTAGTTGCCGGGGTGCGGGTCGCCGTTGAACGCGTGCAGCTCGTACAGGCTACGGAACACGAACCGGTAGATCGTCTCGGCGGCCAGGTCCTTTTCGTGCTGGGACCAGCCCGCCAGCTCGGCGAACCTGGCTCCGTCCGCCAGCTCGCTGGTGACCACCCGCCGCGTCGACAGCTCGGCCACGACCTGCGGGATCACGATCGTGGGATGGCCGTCGTAGTACGCGGCGAACAGGCGCTGGTTGTCGGCCTCCCGGCGGTAGTCGAGCTCTTCCAGGACGCGTTCCCGCAGCTCGGCGAGGAGGCCGTCGACGTCCTGGCTCGGCGCGGTGATCCGCAGCATCCGGCGCAGCAGGGCGACGTTGCCGAGGTCCGCCGCGATGGTCTCCGCGATCCCCGGGTACTGCACCTTCACCGCGACCGCGCGGCCGTCGTGGGTGATCGCCCGGTGCACCTGCCCGATCGAGGCGGCGGCGATGGGCTCGGGATCCCAGCGGGCGAAGGCCAGCTCCGGGCGGCGTCCGAGCTCCTCTTCCACGACCCGCGCGGCGAGATCCGCGCTCATCGGCGGGACGCTGTCCTGCAGCCGGCTGAGGGTGCGGCGCACCGCCGGCGACAGGCCGTCATCGACATAGCTGGCCATCTGGCCCAGCTTCATCAGCACGCCCTTCATGGCCCCGAGCGTGGTAGCGACGTCCTCGGCGGTCTGCAGCGCGAGGTCGTTGCGCAGCCGCTGCCGGTGCTCGCCCGCGGCCGCGAACAGCCGGGGGGCGCTGCCCGCGTAGCGTGCCCCGCCGCGCGCGACGAGCTGGAGCGCCGCCAGGCCACGGCGCAGCCGAAGGTTCCCGTGCCGCCGCGGCGGCTCGTTCCGGCGCGGCAGCGGCCCGACCCGGCGCGGCAGCGGCCCGACCCGGCGCGGCGGCGGCCCGACCTGGCGGCGCAGCAGCCACACCGCGGCCGCGCCCGCCGCGCCCGCCGACGCCGCGGCCAGGACCCTGCGCTTCACGCGCGCTGCGCGGTGCGCATCCGCGCGGCGATCCGCTGCCTGGCCTCGAGCACGCCAGGCTCGCCGAGGAACATGGCGTCGAGGACGCCGAGCACCTGCCGGATCTCCTCCCGGCGCTCGGGGGTCAGCGGCGGCGCGCTGAATCCGTACATCTCCCGCGCCCAGTCCGGCAGCGTGGCGATCGCGCCGTACCGGATGTCCTGCCAGATCTCGGCGATGTCCTCGTCCAGCCCGGGCAGGTCGAGCAGGAACGCCATCGACTCCCGGGCGGCCGCCGTGCAGCGCAGCCCGGGCCGGACCGACTCCAGGTACCGGTCGAACTCGGCCACGCTGGCCGGGACCTGGCCGGCGGGCACCCCGACGAGTTCGGCCGCGACCACCATCTCCGCCAGGTAGCGGTCGGCATCCCCGGGCGGCAGCGGGGTCCCGAGCAGCCGGCGCACGGCGACGTCAGAATCGACCAGGGCCGCGTGCACCCACAGCAGCAGCGCGGGATCGCTGGCCTCGTACGGGCGGCCGGTCACCTCGTCCACGCCGCGGACGCGGGTGTGGATCCGGCGCACCCGGGCCGCGGCCCGCTCCGCCGCGGCCCGCTCGCCGAAGCTGACCGTGGCGACGTAGGCCGAGGTGGCCGCCAGCCTGCCGACGGGATCCTGGCGCCAGTCGCTGTGCTGGTCGACTCCGGCCATCGCGAGCGGGTGCAGCGCCTGCATCATGAGCGAGCGCAGGCCGGCCACCGGCCCGACCAGGTCGCCGCTCATCCTCCAGGTCACGCTGCCCGGCCCGAAGAAGCCGTCGTCGGCGGGATGGGCCGGCACGCCGGATACGTAAGCCGCCGCCGATCGCTCGATCAGCCCGGCCGCGGCCGCATACGGCTCCGCCGTCACCGCGATCCCTCCGACATACCGCCAGAACGGAGAGGTCGGCGGCCCATCTGGCCGACAATACGGAAAGTCATACCAGCAAAATACCCACCTCCCGCGGCGGCTCCGTCACCGAAGGCGCCGGGGGTTGTGTCGCGCTGCGCCGGGACACCGGGGGGCGCCGGGGTTGTGCCGCGCTGCGCCGGGACACCGGGGTCCGCCGGGGTTGTGCCGCGCTGCGCCGGGACACCGGGGGCCGCCGGGGTTGTGCCGCGCTGCGCCGGGACACCGGGGTCCGCCGGGGTTGTGCCGCGCTGCGCCGGGACACCGGGGGCCGCCGGCGGTGCGCCCCGGTGTCCCGGCCGGACCCGCCGTGATCGTCTCGCCGGATTGGCCGGGGATGATCCATTGAGTCCGTCGGTCTTTCTGCCACTTCTTTGCCAATTACTATATGTAGTCATGAGACTACGTAGGGTATTGACCTTCCTGCCGCGTGGGTTAAGGAACCTGCCCAGACGGGGGGCAGGCCGCGGCAAGGGGGGAACATCATGCCGGAACCGGTACGCAGCGGCCAGCGTTACCTGCCAGGCCTGGACGGGCTGCGGGCGCTCGCGGTGCTCGCCGTGATCGCTTTTCACGAGCAGCTCGGGTGGGCGCCGGGGGGGCTGCTGGGTGTCGGGGTGTTCTTCACCCTCAGCGGCTACCTGATCACCGACCTGCTACTCGGGCAGTGGTCAGCGCGCGGCCGGCTGCAACTGGCCGACTTCTGGGCCCGGCGGGCCCGGCGGCTGCTGCCGGCCCTGTTCGTGATGCTGGCGGTGGTCACCGCCTGGGTCACGCTCGCTGACCGGGCCCGGCTGGCCGGGCTGCGCGGGGC
The DNA here is from genome assembly GCA_963842355.1 of uncultured Actinomycetota bacterium. GTDB lineage: Bacteria > Actinomycetota > Actinomycetes > Streptosporangiales > Streptosporangiaceae > JASHPR01. The sequence continues at coordinate 100,018 of CAWJGC010000005.1, forward strand.
CGTGGCCGCGGCCGCGACGTACTCGAGCAACTGGTACCTCATCATCGCGAACCAGTCGTACTTCGCCCGGTTCGCGCCGCCCGCCCCGCTCGACCACCTGTGGTCGCTGGCCGTGGAAGAGCAGTTCTACCTCGCCTGGCCCTGGCTGCTGCTGCTCGGCCTGCTCTGCGTACGGGCCGGGCTGGCAGGCCGGGCCGGGCTGGCAGGCCGGGCCGGAGCTGGGAGGGCGGGCAGGGCTCAGCAGGCGGGGGGCTCACCGCCGGACCGGAGCGGCGGGTCCGGCCGACGGGGCCGGCTGGCTGGCCGGGCCGACCCTGGCCCTGGCCGCGGCCTCGGCCGCCGCGATGCTCGCGCTGTACCACCCGGGGCTCGACCCGACGCGGGTCTACGAGGGCACGGACACGCGCGCGTCCGGCCTGCTGGCCGGGGCCGCGCTGGCGATGGCCTGGTCCAGCCGCCGCGCCGCGCCGTCGGCCCGCGCCGTCCGCGTGCTGCTCGACGTCGGCGGCTTCGCCGGGCTGGCCGTGATCGCGCTGCTGATCTGGCGCACCGGCCAGTACTCCCCGTTCATCTACCGCGGCGGCCTGATCCTGCTGACCGTCGCGACCGCCGCCGTCCTGGCCGCGGCCGCCTGCCCCGGTGCCTGGACCGGCCGGGCCCTGGGCTGGGCACCGCTGCGCTGGCTGGGAGTGCGCTCCTACGGCATCTACCTCTGGCACTACCCGGTCATCGTGCTCACGTCGCCGGCCAACAGCACCGAGAACCTCGGCCGCGCCGGGGGGCAGACCGCCGCCACCATCGCCGTGGCCGCCTTGTCCTGGCGCTTCGTCGAGGAGCCCATCCGCCACGGCGCGCTGGGCCGGCTCTGGGCCCGCGCCCGCTCGCCGCGCCGGCTCCGCCCGCTCACCTCGCGGGCCCGCGCCGTCGGCCTGGCCGCGGCGACCGGTACCGCCGGGGTGCTCGTGGTGGCCTGCGCGGGCCTGAGCGGGGCGGTCGCGGCTCCGGCCGCCGCCGGGGGCAGCGCCGCCTCGCTAGCGGCCGGCTCGGCCCTGACCGCGCCGCCCGGCCCGGCCTCCGCCAGCCCGGCCCGCGGGAGTACCGTCCGCGGCAGTCAGCCGCACGGCAGCCGGGCGCACGGCAGTCAGCCGCACGGCAGCCGGGCGCACGGCAGTCAGCCGCACGGCAGCCAGGTCCTCGGCAGCGAGGTGCCCGGCAGCACCGAAACCGTCGGCGCCACCCCGGCCGCCCGGTCCGGCCGGGCCGGCCGGAAGCCGTCGGCGGGGCTGCGCACCTCGTGCCGCTCGGTCGTGCACATCGGCGACTCCACCTCCGAGGGCATGATCTCCCCCGCCTACCTGCCGAACCCGGCCCAGCGGCTGACCGCGCAGTACCAGGACGTCGGCGTGCAGACCGTCCGCACCGACATCTCCGGGGCCCGCTCGGTGGTCGAGACCCTGCCCGGTCAGGTCAACGGCTACAACGCGGCCCGCACGATCGTGAGCGGGGGGTACCGCGGGTGCTGGGTCATCGCCCTGGGCACCAACGACACCGCCGACGTCGCCATCGGGTCGGGCGTCGGCCGCATGGCCCGCATCCAGCAGATGATGTCCGCCGCGCACGGCCAGCCGGTGATGTGGGTCGACGTCATATCGCTGCTGTCCAGCGGCCCCTATGCCGAGGCCGACATGCAGCAGTGGAACGCGACCTTGCGCCAGGCCTGCGCCCGCTACCCGAACCTGCGGATCTTCGACTGGGCCTCTCTGGCCCAGCCGGGATGGTTCATCAGCGACGGGATCCACTACACCTCGGCCGGGTACGCCGTCCGCGCCCAGCAGATCGCGCGGGCCCTGGCCAAGGCGTTCCCCGCCCGGGGCCACAGCCGCGGCTGCGTGGTCAGGTAGCGCGGGGCAAGGCCGCCATCCAGAGGCGGTCGGCTATCTCGCCGGCCAGCCGGTCCAGCTGCGCTCCGCCGCCCGCGGCCGCGTCCTTCTTGGCGTTGAACAGGCGCACCCACAGGCCCGCGGCCCAGGCGTCCTGCTCCTGGCGGTCGTGCCACCGGGTCCCGGCGGCCGCCTGGTAGGCGGCGATGAAATCCGCGCTCTGCTCGACGGTCGCCGCGTCGGCCGGCCCTCCGGTCGCGGGCCAGATCGCGCTGGCCAGGCCGACGATCGCGACCTCGGGCTGCGCGATCACGCTGTCCCAGTCGTGGACCGCGAGCGCCTGGCCGGCCACCCACCGCAGGTTCTGCGATTCCCAGTCGCCGTGGCCGACCCGCGGCGGCGCGGGGCACGCGCGCAGGCGCCGGCGGACGCGGCGGGCCGCGGCATCGACCCAGTCCGGGCCCGGCACGAGGTTGAGGTCGCGTCCCTGATCGTCGTGGTCAGGCCAGAGCCGCGGGCCGGGATGGTCCCACGCGGTCCAGGGCGGCGACGGCGCCAGCACCGGCACCCGGCCGGCGCCGGGCGCCGATGTGATCAGCCTGGCCAGCAGCGCCGCGAACGGGGCCGCGCCGCGTTCGGGGCGAAGCTGGGAGCCGCCGTCGATCAGGGTCTCCGCCGTGACCGCGAGCCCGCGTACCAGCGTGGGCCCGGCCAGGGGGGCCGGGCAGGGAAAGCCCGCCCGGGCGAGGTGAGCCTGCACCGCGACGCACCCCTCGATCCGCGGCTCGAACGGCCTGATCTTGATCACGGCCGAGCGGCCGTCCGCTAGCTCGACGCCGACGACCTGGGCCAGGTGACCGGACCGGAAGCTGACCCGGGCCGGCCACGCCCCGAGCGATGACGCGCACCAGTCAGAGATCACTTTGTCGGGCAGCCAGGGATCGGGCCGCACGGGGCCGGCCGGCACGGTCCGGTTCCGGCGTCAGGCGTGAGCCTGGCTCAGGTGCGCAGCCAGGATGTCGTCGCCGAAGTCGCTGCGGGGGCGGCGCAGCACCGTGTGCTGGTGGTTGCCGTCATGGGACGTGTTGTCGTACTCGATCAGCAGGTCGTCGCCCTGCACCAGGTAGTAGTGCCGTGCGCCGGGCGTGGTGGGGCCCTGCCAGGCAAAGTACAGCTCACCCGCCGTGACCCGGGCGGCCTCGCGGGCGGCCAGCCCGGCGGGCAGCCGGTCGAGGTAGAGCGCGACGATCCGGCCCAGCACCGCCCGCGCCGCCGGCCCGAGCCGGGAGGCCGCGATGCCCGGCGGCTCGATGCCCTCCGCGGCCCGCGGCCTGGTGCCGGTGCGGATGTCGTCCGGAGCCCGGTCGGATACCACCGCGCCGCTCCGCCCGGCCGGGCCGAGCGCGTCCAGCAGGGCCCGGGCCAGGTCCTCCTCCGGGCCGAGCGGCCGGGACACCGCCTGTCCGGCGTAGCTGACGCGGGCCGGGTTGGCGCCGAAGAAGACCGGCGCAGGCGAGACCTGGTCGCCGGCCACGGTCATCGTCACCGACAGGTGGTGGCCCTCGAATCGCCACGACCAGGGATCATCGCCGGCCGGGTCACCGAACACGGCCACCCAGTAGTCGCCGCTGTGCCGTCCCTGCTGCCACTGCTCCTGCCGGTCGAGCACCTCCTCCAAGGCGATGATCGCCATGGCCTGCGCGTAGGCGTGGTCGCTGAGCGCGGTAGCCAGGAGGCGGTGAGCCGCCTTGCGGGCCGCCACGCTCGCCTCCGCGATGCAGGCTCCGGGCCGGGCCCGCGGGCGGTATTCGAGCCACCGGCGCGCGGCGTCGTCGGCGAACGGCCGGGCGGCAAGATCACGCTGCTCGCCGGTGAGCGCGCCCAGCAGCACGGCGGCGGCGGCCCGCATCTGGCCGGCCACGGAATCCGCGTCCATGGTCACCGGTATATCAGGCGAGCGCCGCCATGCGCTGTTCACGATATTTGCACGGTTGTGCCACCAGGCCGCCGCTGCTCCGCGGGCGCGGCGGCCGCCCCGCCCGCGCAAGCCCGCCGCGGCCCGCCGGCTGAACGCGACGGCTGCTCAGCGCGTGATATGGGGTGGTTTCCCCGTGAGCGGCGCGCCCCGGCGCACCGCGCCAGGGGAAGACGGGAAGGCCTGCGATGACTCGGGTAAACGTGAACGACGCGCGGTGCGAGGCGCTGTTCGTTTCTGGCTTGCAGCGGTCGGACACCCCGACCGCGACCGCGCTGGCCGAGCTGGTCCGCACCGCGGTGCGCCGGTTCGGCGTCCGCGACTGCGCCGGCCGGATGGCGCAGGAGTTCGGCGACCATCCCGAGGCCGCCGCCGACCGCATGCGCTGGATCAGGCAGCTTGTCGCCGACGTGTCCGTCGCGCCGCCGCCCCGGCCGCGCAGGCTGGCCGGACCGCCGTGCGGACGCTGTGGTCCGGATACCGCCCAGCCCGCAGGCGGGCTCCGGACGGCCGCCTGAGCAGATCAGGGGCCGACGCGAGCCCGGGATACCGCGCGCGGCCGGGCTCGCGGCTACGCCGAGGGCGCCTGGTCGCCGGGGGCGCCCGGGGTGTCGCGGCGGGCTCGGGCGCGCCGCTTGCCTTCATGCATCGCCTGCACCCGGGCGATCGGGATCGCGTGACCTTCCTCGATCAGGTCGCGGCTCAGCTCCATCTCGGGCAGCCCGCTCAGCCACGGATCACGCCCGGCGGCCAGCCGCGCCGCGGTGCGCACGGTGAAGTCCCCCGGCTGGACGCGGTCGAGCTCCTCCCAGGCCACCGGGAACGACACCGGCACGCCCGGCCGGACGCGCGGGCTGTACGCGGCCGCCACCGTCGCCCCGCCCGCCCGGGTCGAGTCGAGGAACACCTTGCCCGCGCGGTCCTCCCGGATGAACGCCGTGGTGGCGAGGCCCGGGTCGAGCCGCTCGGCCCGGGCCGCGAGCGCGCGGGTCGCCGCGGCCACGTCCTCGCTCGTGGCGCTGGGGCCGACCGGCACCAGGATATGAACGCCCTTCGACCCGCTGGTCTTGACCGCGCCCGCCAGGCCGGAATCGGCCAGGGCCTGGCGGACCAGTTCCGCGGCCCGGACGGCCAGCGTGAACGCGCCCCCCTCGGGCGGGTCGATGTCAAGGACCAGGCAGGTGGGGTGGCCCGGGTGATCGACCCGGCTCAGGGTCGGGTGGTACTCCACCGCCCGCTGGTTGGCGAACCACAGCAGCGT
>CAWJGC010000006.1:0-125327 GCA_963842355.1 uncultured Actinomycetota bacterium
TTGGCGTTTAACCTCTGCTGTCTGCCTGGCAACTCTTTGCCCGTACTGTCCGGTGCGTCGCCGTGATAACAGACGGCCACCGCGTCATCATCTTCGGGTTCTCACCACAGAACTTGAAGACGCAGGGCGGTGGCCGTGGCTTTCAGTATGGCCTGGGCGGAGGCCCGGGCGGGCGCCAGGGACGAGACAGATCAGGCATGGGAACGGCTGGCAGGGTTCCGCCGGGAGCTGTACCGGTGCTTCACCGCCCGGGCGGACGCGCTGTGCGAGCTGTGCGACGCGGCGCTGTGCAAGCAGGACCGGGTGCATATGCTGGCGGAATTGTCGCTGGAGCCAGGGCATCAGCGCGGCCATGGCGCCTTGTACGACGCGCTGAACTGCGGGGAAGTGCAGGTCTCGCGACTGCGCTGGGCACTGGCCGGGGTGCCGCTGCCGGCCTGGGATGATGGCCGGATCCGGCTGGCGGTCGATGTGAGCAACTGGCTGCGGCCGGACGCGGCGACCAGCCCGGGCCGGTCGTTCTGCCACTGCTACGGGCGGGGGAACAACAGCGCGCAGATGATCCCGGGCTGGCCGTACTCGCTGGTAGCCGCGCTGGAACCGGGCCGGACGTCGTGGACCCGGCTGCTGGACGCGGTCCGGCTGGGCCGTGATGACGATCTGGCCGCGGTGACCGCCGCCCAGGTCCGCGGGGTCATCGAGCGGATCATCGCCGCCGGGCACTGGCACGACGGCGACCTGGACATCATGGTTATCTTCGACGCCGGTTACGAGCGGCCCGGCTGGCCTGGCTGCTCAGGGACCTTCCCGTGCAGGTGCTGGGGCGGCTGGGCACCAACCGGGTGCTGCGGCAGGCCCCGCCGCCCCGCCGCCCGGCCAGATGGGCCCGCCTATGCGGCACGGCTGCGAGCTCAAGCTCTCCGATGACGCCGCCTGCCCCGGGCCGGACGTGCACACCACGACGCAGACCTCCCGGTACGGGGCCGCAGACGCCCGCGCCTGGCACCGCATGCACCCCAGGCTGAAGGCCCGCGGCGCCTGGGCAGGCCACCAGGGGGAACTGCCGGTCATCGAGGGCACCCTCATCAAGCTCACCGTCGATCACCTGCCGCACGATCGCGCCCCCAGGCCGGTCTGGCTGTGGACCTCCTGCCCGGGCGCGGATCCCGATGAGGTGAACCGCTGCTGGCAGGCGTTCCTGCGCCGGTTTGATATCGAACATACGTTCCGGTTCCTGAAGCAGGTCCTCGGCTGGACCAAGCCGAAACTGCGCGACCCCGCCGCCGCCGACCGGTGGACCTGGCTGATCCTCGCCTGCCACGCCCAGCTCTGGCTCGCCCGCGGCCTGGCTGCAGACCTGCGCCTGCCCTGGCAGCGCCCGGCCCTGCCCGGCCGCCTGACCCCCGCGCGGGTCCGGCGGGGATTCCGGGCCATCCACGGCACACTGCCCGTTCTCACAGCCGCACCGAAACCCGGCAAACCTGGCCCCGGCAGACCTCCCGGCTCGAAGAACCGCCACCCGGCCACCCGTCACGACGTGGGCAAGGCCGCCATCAAGAAGACGACGCAGGAATCCGCGGCGAGCCCGGGAGGTTAAACGCCAAGCTTAGTCTCATCGTCCTGGCGGTCGGCGGGCTGATGATAGGGCTCCCGCCACGGTCGAGGCGGGTCCGGCTGTACCTATTCGAAGGCGGGGCGGCGCGGGCGACCAACGCCGGGCCGGGGCGGCGCGTGGTCGTGCTGCCATGGGCCGACTTGGACAAGATCACGTCAAGATTCGATGACGATGACCTCCTGACCAGCTGCGAGCTGCGGGGGCACAGCGGGACCAAGCTAGGACTTCTTGGTGTTCCGTTCTCTGGATTTTGTGACAAGTTTCAGGCGGCGGCTCCGAGTCGGGCGCTGGTGACATAGTCGCCGAGGATGCGTTCGATGGTGGCGAGTGCACGGCGAAGTTCGATCGGCGCCGGAGGCTGGTTCGCCTCAAGGAGCGGCCGGAGTAGCCGGGCGTGGACTTTGGTGTAGAAGACGGCGACGCGGATGCCCTCGGGCGTGAGGGTGTAGGTGTTCGTGCCTGGCGTGCGGTTGATCAGCCCGTGGAGGCGGAGGCGGCGCAGGTCGTAGCTCATCTGCGAGGAGCTGTAGTTGCTGCCGAGGAGTCCGGCGACGTGCCCGCGAAGGCTCTTGTTAGTGACGCCGGTGGCGGCGTGGACGACGAGGCAGAGGGCGCCGGCCAGGGCCATGGCGCGTTGATCCCCGAAGCGCAGTGCTCCGGTTCGTTGGCCCTCCCGTACGTAGGGCTGGTGGATGCGCTCGAAGAGCGCAGAGCCGATGGCACAGCCCTGGCCGGCACGTTCGATCATAAGCAGGCGGTCGTTGACCTGGCGGGCCTTGCCGATCAGCTCGGGCAGGTGCTCGATCCGGGCAGCGACCCCGATGTCAGCGGGCTTGTTGATGACGGTCTCGATGCGCAGTGCCCTCCCTTCCTTCAGGTACTGCTTCACCCGGCTGTGCTTGAAGGAGAAGTCGATCTTCACCTCGGTGCCCGGCGAGAACACCCTGGTGCGGAACGGGCCTTTGGTGCGGCGAGGCCCGCGCGTCCGGACCTGGGCGGCGAACACCGCGGCGATCTGCTCGGGCCGTCCGACGCCGACGTTGTCGGTGACGAGCGCCTCGAAGAAGCCCCGCGCCCGGCGCGGGTCGTCGAAGACCAGCGTGCGGGAGACCTCCACCTGACGCATCGACAGCTCCCACCAGTAGCCGGCGGCGCGGTCGGCGGCAGTGAACGGGACCGGGATCACCGCCGTCCACCGGTCGAAGAACGCCTGCGCGTCGGACGGCCCGAAACGGTCGCAGATCGCCTGCAGCCGGGCCGGGTCGGGCAGGCGGCGAAACCGTTGGCCAGCGACGCGTAGCTCAGGCCCTCCCGGCCGGCCTGCCGCTTGGCCCACTCGTGCCCGTTGAGCCAGACCTTCGCCGGGTACGGGAAGTAACTGCAGATCTTGATGAAGCCAGCGCCGAACTCACGGTCGTGCACGTAAAAGTAGTAGGCGCTGACCCGCCGCTCTTCCTTGACGAAGTCGTAGCTGACCACCCCGGGCTTCGGCGAGCGGTTACGCGCCCCGGTCACCCACTGGAACTCCTGGGCCACCACGATGGCGACCACGCCGAAACACCCCTCGGCGGCCGCCTGATCCAGGTAGGGGCGCACGTGATCCAGCTTGCGGTCATCCCAGCGGGACCGGTCCGGCTTCTTCAAGCGCAGCAGCGGGACACCAGCCCCCGCAGCGAAGCGGTCCACGTCCCGGCGGAACCGGTTGCCGATCTGGTGGAACAGCGTCGGCGAGGGAACTGGGTTGCCCAGGTGCCCGGTCAGGAAACAGACGACCTGACCACCCACCTGCAAGATCGGGCAGTAAGCGTTGAGATACAGCCGGTCCACGCAGTCGACCTGCAAGCTGACGTGCCCATCCAGCACCTCGTTGATGTTCACCACAGCAGCCATGCAACCAGCGTGCACGACGAGGGCCGGCTTGTCCGGCCCGGAGTCTCACCAAGCTCAGCCACCGCGGGGGGCGGCCGGGAGGGGGGCCTGCCCCCCTCCCGCTAGTGCTGGGCCGCCATGAGGGCTACCCGGCTCGCCTGGCGATCATGCGTGCCGCCGAGCAAGTCCTCGCGGGCCGGTCACCTGGGGCCTGAGGCTGGCGAGGGCTCGCCAGCGAACTGCTGGCCTGGGTGCAGATGCTCGCCCTGGACGGCCCCGCCGCGCCTGGGAACCCTAAAGGCTGCGGCTACGGCCCGCCTGCGCCTAACCCATATCGCGTTGCGCACCGCATTCTTCGTACCTGGCAGCTCACGGACGACCAGCTCGACACGCCTCAACGCGGTGAAAGAGGATGGCGTCGACGGCGAAGCCATTCATGATTTGGTTATGGCAGCACGCCCGGGTGACGAAGCGAATCTGGAGCCGACGATATAAGGCGAACCTTGAGCGGTTGAATAGCGGGGACCGAGGTGGAACCGCCAGTCAGCGCAATGATGCCCGTGGCCGGGAAGTCCTGCGCCGTGCGCGGCATATGCGTGCATGGCCGTCATGAATAACTGTGCAACCTGAGTCGGCCAGACACCGCCCTCGACGTGATCTGGCTGGCTCACTGCGGACGGGCTGGTTTGCGGTGGACCTGACGTCAGCTGCGCTACGATCCGGCCAGGTATCAGGAAGGAACCGTCAGATGAGGCTAGCGCTCGTGTCGTCAAAAGGAGGCACTGGGAAGACTACGTCGGCGGTCAGCCTCGCTATGGTGCTGCACCGACTCGGCCGCACGCTGGCCGTGGACTGTGACCCCCAGGGCTCCCTGATGAACTGGAGCGAGGCCGCCGCGGAACGGGGTAAGTCGCTTCCCTTCACAGTGGTCGGCATGGCCACCAGGGACGTACATATACGGCTGGCCGACCTCGGCGCCGGCTGACGAGCACGTCATCGTGGACACTCCGCCGGGGGACTTCGGGATAATCCGCTCGGCCATCCTGGCGTCCGCCATCATCCTGGTACCCGTCTCGCCGACTGGGCTGGACCTGAACCGCATCAGGCCCACCTTTGAGGTACTGGCGGAGATCGCGATATCGCACCCCGTTGAGGTCGGGGTTCTGCTGACGAAAGTACGCCGTGGAACGCGCTCGGCCCGGGCCGCGCGGGGAATCCTGGCCGAGCACGGTTATCCGGCGATGAAAACCGAGATCCCGCTGGCCGAGCACTTCGCTGCGGCGTTCGGCTCGGTGCCAGCCGTCCTCGGCGAGTACTGGGAGCTCCTCGGGGAACTCAGGAAATGAGGACCAGCGGTGAGGGCGCGGCCGAGCGGCACAGCTAGGTTAGACCGCTGCCTCGATCATCGCGCCGGTGGCAAGCAGCAACGCCTCCGCGTTCGGTCCGCCGATGAGCTGCAGACTGGCGGGGAGCCGCTGCCCGGTCGGCACCGGCAGCGCCAATGCCGGAAGACCCGCCAGATTTACGGGGCTGGTGAGTGCGAGGTAACCCGGCCTGATGGCGGCCTCGAGTCGCGGCGGGAAGAACGGAACCGTCGCAAGCACGAGCAAGTCGGTGTCGCGCATTGCCGCCGCCATGGTGGCGCGCCAGCGTTCCTGCTCAGCCCGGCCCTGCAGCAGTTGCGCGGGTGTCACGGCCTGGGCGTCGTCGAGGTTGGCCCGCACCCGCGGGCCGAGCAGGTCGCGACGGGCGGGATCGGCCAGCAGCGCCCGGTTGGACACCGCCGCTTCGGCGTCGATAATCACATCGCACGTTCTTCTGGCCGAGCGCCAGCCGGGCAGGTCCACGTCGATCACCTCCACGCCGCAGCGTGCGAGCGCAGCGTCCACCGCCTCATCGATGGCTGGATCCACGTCCAAGTCGGCCGGCCTGATCCGGCCTGCCCGCGTGGCAGCTGCCACATCGACTGAAAAACCCGGCTCGAGCAGCGCCAGGCCCGCCGCGACGCCTGCCACATCGCGCGCCATCGGGCCGATGGTGTCCATGCTCGGCGCCAGCGGCCACACCCCGGCCAGCGGGATCCGGCCGTGTGTGGTCTTCAGCCCGGTGATGCCGCAGAACGCGGCCGGGACCCGGATCGAGCCGCCGGTATCAGAGCCATAAGCGATATCTGCTTCGCCGTCGGCCACCGCAACCGCCGATCCGCTCGATGATCCTCCCGGAACCCGGCCGGGATCGAGCGGATGGACGGGCGTGCCGAAATACTCGTTCACCCCGCTTGCGCCGAACGCCAGCTCATTCAGGTTGGTCTTGCCCGCAATCCGCGCGCCTGCGGCCCGCGCGCCAGCCAGGCACGGCGCGTCCCGTTCAGCCACCGCGGCGGTCGCAGCCAGCGCCCGGCTGCCGGCCGTGGTTGGCACGCCAGCGACATCGATTAGATCCTTGACCGCCAGCCGGACCCCGCCGCCTGAACCCGGCACCCGCGTGATGAAGGTAGCCACCGGCACAACCTACAGGCCGGCCAACGGGCGGCTGCTGATGCCCGGCCCGGTGATCAGGGTCGGCCAGGCAGGGATGCGCCTGCCTTCCCGGGACGCGGCCGCGTTGCGCCCGCCCGCAACACGATCGGCTGGCTGCCGCTGCGGCAGCGTTGCCATCCCGGGGGAGTCGTGACGGAATGCACGGCAGCGGCGGGGGTGGCCCGCTGCGGCGTAGGCTCGTCATGCACGGCGCGTTCAAGGGCGGGGTTGCCGTGCGCGCCGCTTTGCCGGTGATCTGCCAGAAAGTGATGCTGTGGCGCTGCGCATCGATGGGTGGGCTCAGCCTTTTCCGCGGACCGGGAGGCGCCCCACGCGCCACCAGATCGTACCTGGAACGGGCGGCTGATCGGCGGCGGCTGGCTCGCCGGGTATCCGAAAGCGACGGAGGCTCAGCGCGATCGGTATGGGGACCGGCGATCGGGCTGGGGCGCGCGGCCTCAGTGTTTGCGGTACGCCGCGAGGAATGCGCGGACGCCGGCGTCGGCGTAGCGCTCGAGCTCGGCGGGGGTTGCTGGCTCGTCGTCGCCGAGCAGCATCGCCTGGTTCAGCGGGATCGACATCACCAGCCAGTTGAAGTGAGCCGCGGCCATGCGCGCGTCGTCGAGCTCCAGTGCGCCCCGCGAGGCGAGCTGTTCGAACATCGTCGCCAGCCCGTCGATCGTGCGCCCTGGCCCCCGCTCGTAGAACAGGCGGCCGAGCTGCGGGAAGCGACCCGCTTCGCCGACCACGAGCCGCCGTAGCTGTAGCAGGCGCGGCTCCATGACCGCGCGCAGCTGGTGGCGGGCGAAGTCACGCAGATCGCTCTCGACGTTGCCCGTGTCCGTCAGGTTCAGCACTTCGTCGTAGTTGGGATCGGCGATCTCGTCGACGGTGGCCGTGACGATCTCTGAGAACAGCCGCTCCTTGTCGGCGAAGTGCTTGTAGACGGTTTGCTTGGACACTCCGGCGAGCGCGGCGATCTCGTCCATGCTCGTGCCCAGGTAGCCGTGGCAAAGGAAGGCGGTGGTGGCTGCCTCGAGGATCGCCCTTCGCTTGCGCGCCGATCTGCGCTCATCCTCGAAGTCGCTCTTGGGGATGGTGCTCGCCATGCGACGAGCATACTAGACAGTCCAGTTCTGTCTCAGTACTATACCGTCTAGTTCTTACTCCGAGCATGGCGTCGAAAGGAGTCCTCCGTGCCTGGACTGCGAGTCGTAATGACCGGGCTGAGGTTCGGGGAGCAGCCGCGGTGGCATGAGGACCGGCTTTGGTTCTCGGACTGGGGCACGCAAGAAGTCATCGCCGTTGATCTCGACGGCAACAGTGAGGTGATCCTCCGGGCGCCATCGTTTCCCTGTTGCGTTGACTGGCTGCCCGACGGGCGCCTGCTCCTCGTCTCGGCGCGCGATGGCCTGCTCCTGCGCAGGGAGCCCGACGGCGCGCTGGTCACCCACGGCGACGTGAGCGGCCTGTCTGACCCGCCAGCGGGAAACGAGCTAGTCGTCGATCGCCGCGGCAACGCCTACCTCAACGGCGGCGGCTTCGACCTCATGGCCGGCGCGGAGTTCGCCCCCGGAATCGTCGCCATGATCAGCCCGGACGGCTCGGCCCGGCAGGTCGCAGACGGGCTGTCGTTCCCCAACGGCATGCTGGTCATGCCCGACGGTCAGACGCTGATCGTCGCCGAGTCGTACGCGAAGAGGCTCACGGCGTTCGAGATCGCGGCCGACGGCACCCTGTCGGATCGCAGGGTCTGGGCCGAGCTCGGCGATGGCGTCCCCGACGGCATCTGCGCCGACGCCGACAACGCCGTCTGGTACGCCGACGTCCCCAACAAGCGCTGCGTCCGCGTCCGCGAAGGCGGCGAGGTGACGGACACCGTCGAGCTTGACCGCGGCTGCTTCGCCTGCGCGCTCGGCGGCCCAGACAGAAGCACGCTGTTCATGATCGCGACCGAATGGAGTGGTCCCGCGAACATGCTCCAAGGGCCACGAACAGGCCAGGTGCTAGCCACCCGGGCCCCGGCACCGGGCGCCGGATGGCCGTAACAACAAGCGGATCGCCGGCGCTGGTGCACCTGAGGGCCGGCTCGTTGTATCCGGTCCTGGCCCGGCTCGCCGACCGTGGCCTGCTGGAGACGTCCTGGGAGCCCGGCCAGGGAAGCCGGCCGCACCGCCATCTGTGCCGGCTGACCCTGGCCCCCCGGGGGGCCGCGCCACATGCCCCGGCGCATTCTTGTGTTATGAGTGCTCCCCGGGGCAACGAGATCTTTCCGGCGCCCCCGCGTTGCCCGCCGGTGCCAGCTCATCGGGCGCCTGCGCAAGCCAGGGAAGGAAGGCACCATGACCGCTCGACCCGAAGTAGTGGCGCTGCTCACCGACTTTGACGTGGAGCGCACCGGCGCCGGCCAGCGGTTCGTGCACCGGGACGGGAGGCCCTTCACCGCGGAGGAGACCGAGCTGATCGGCAGCACGACCGATGAAGACATGCGTGCCGCCGCCAGTCAGCTGGCGGCCGCACCGCAGCGCCTTACCGAGCTGATCGCGCCGTATATCCGCGCGGTTGCCGACGATACCGCAGACCGCCGGCCACCGGCTGAGGCACCATGAGCCCCGGTTCTGGCGGCCAGCGAACGACGGGTGCGCAGACTGTCACCGTCCGGACGGCCGGCGGCCAGGAGCTCGCCTACCCGTGGGCGACCAGCGTCCGGGTGGACCGCCAGGGCGACCTGCGGGTGCTGCAGGGCTTGCGTCAGCGGGCCTTCCACCCTTGCGCCGAGTGGGCGAGCTACACCGTAAAGAACCTGCGCTGCGGCCCGCAGAGGCCATGACTCATCGGCCGACCGGGTCGGCCAGGCTGTGCGGGTTGCTGGCCGGTTCAGGCGGCGCGGCGGCGGACCAGCCAGATGGTGGCGGCGATGAGGAGCAGGGAGAGCGCGAGCAGCCAGCCGCCCTCGATGAGCTGGAAGTGCCAGTACCGGATGGCGGGCTGGTACGTCGTCCATTGGATGTAGCCGTGGCGGACGTTGGCCGACGGCGAGTTCTGGAACAGTCTGGTCAGAGGCGTCCAGGCGGCGAACGCGATCCCGGTCAGGTTGAAGTACTGGGGGGCGAACGAGCCGGCCTGGGAGACCGCGAAGAACGGGTAGAAGAACCATCCGAACAGCTGGGTGAACGCGGCGGCGGCGGCGGTGACCGTCACCGCGGGCAGCGCGAGGCGGGCGAGCGTCCACCGGGTCCGTCCGGCGCCCTGGGTCCAGGCGAACCGGAAGGTCCCGCTGTCCAGCTCGCGGGCCAGGATCGGTGCTCCGGCGAACACTCCGGCCAGCACCGGAATCGCGTTCAGCAGGGCCGGTGCCAGTGACCTGCGGTCCGTCACAAGCTTGACCGTAGCAATGCCCCAGCCAAGGGGCTGGTAGCCCCCAGCCGGGTGCCCTTCAGCTCTCTGCGTCCCTGGTAGTTCCGTTGGCGTTCACGCCGGGCTCCTGAGGTTCAGAACTCGCCGGTACGATTCACGCTAATGTGGCTTGGAGCCCTCGGTGCCCTTCTACGCTGGGCAAGGACGTGTACCAGGGCCGCCGAGAGGTAGTGCTGGCATCCGAGAGCCCCCAGGCCGGACGGCGCGGCGGTAGCCGTGTCGGCGGTAGCCGTGCAGGTCCGCCAACGGAGGTATGGCCCAGGTGACACAGGTGTCCACCGACTCGGCCGACTCGCCTGGGTCCGTAGGATCCGTCAGCGCGGTCGGCCAGTCCCGGACGCTCGGTCGCATCGCAGGCCACCGCCGGGCCGGCCCGATCGAGCGGATCATGAGCACGCTGATCCGCAAGCTCGCCTGGAGTCGGCTGGCCCACCCCAAGGTGGCGGTCACCGTCTCCGGCCTCGGCCTGCTACTGGGCATGGTCGTGGGGGCGACGGCACCGAACACCGAGACGCTGCCCATCAAGCTGCCGCTGTCGCATCTCCTGCCGTCGCTGCAGCACCACGACCCCGTCGCGATGGCGATGCTCTACACCGGCGACGTCCTGGCCTGCCTGGGGCTCGCCGGAATGCTCTGGGCGCACAGCCAGGGATGGCGCCCCGATCCGCGCCGCCTGCTCCTGGTCAGCGCGGTCATCGTCGCGGTCATGGTCTGCCTCACCCCGGTCGGCTCGTCGGACACCGCGAGCTACGCCGCCTACGGCCGCATCGCGTCGCTGGGCGGGAACCCCTACGTCAGCAGCCCGCAGCAATACCTGGGCCTGCACTCCGAGTACGTCCGCGTGGTAGGCGTCGTGTGGCGGCCACAGACCTCCGTCTACGGGCCTATCGCCACGGTGATCCAGTCCTTCGCCGCGGCGATCGGGGGCGTGAACGCCGCCACCACCATCTGGGTCCTGATGATCCTCAACGGCCTGGTGTTCATCGGCGTGGGATTCCTGCTGCTGAAGACCTCCGACGATCCCGTGCGGGCGACCCTGTTCTGGGTGGCCAACCCGGTCCTCCTCCAGCAACTGGTCAGCGGCGGGCAGCTCGACACGTTCGTGGCGGCGGCGGCGATCTGCTCGATCCAGGTGGCCCGCCGGGTCAGTGGCCTGTGGGGCGACGTGCTGGTCGGCGCGCTCATCGGTGTGGCCTGCGGGGTGAAGATCAACGCGGTGCTGGTCGGGATCGGGCTCGCCTGGCCGCTGCTGCGGCGGCGCGAGTGGGCGCGCGTCACGCGCACGACCGCGGCGGCGCTGGCCACGGTCGGCCTCCTCTACAGCATCTACGGGCTGAACGCGCTGAAAGCCACGTTCGACGGGCTGCACTGGGTCATCATGCCGTCGCCGTGGCGGCTGTTCCAGATGGCGGCCGAGGCGCTGGGCGTCAGCCCGTCGGTCACGGTCACGGTCATCAACTGCGTGTGGCCGATCGCGATGCTCGCGGTCGCCTGGGTCATCTACCGGCGGATCTCCTCCGACCAGCCGCGCGAGATCGTGGCGCCGTTCGCCCTGACGTTCGCCTGGGTCATCGTCGCCCCCTGGGTGTTCGCCTGGTACACCGCGATCGCCTGGGCCACGCTGACCCTGGTCCCGCGTAACCGGATGACCCGGTGGCTGACGATCGTCACGGTCTTCCTCGCGCTCTGGCTGTCCACCGGCGGGCAGACCGTCCCGGGGCACTCGTGAGCGGAAACAGCCAGGTCAAGCCCGTCGGCGTGGAGTCCAGGGCGGAGCAGACCCGTCCGGGCGGCCCGGCCAGCGGCGTCCGGCCCGGGCCATCGGGCCGCCGGGCCGCGGCCCTGGCCGTCGCGCGGCGGCACTGGCTGGCCCTGGCCCTGCTGGCCGTCGGCCTCGCCTTCCGGGTGCTCGCCGAGCTTGCCTACCGCCCCGCGCTCTTCTACATCGACACCACGAGGTACCTGTACAACGCGGAAGGCATGGACCCGGTCGGCTACAAGGGGCCTTTGCGGGCGATCCTGGCGGTCTCCAACTTCGACGCGGTCGCCGCCGTCCAGCACCTGCTGGGCCTGGCCATGGCCGTGGCCGTTTACCTGCTGCTGCTGCGGCGCGGCGTGTCCCGCTGGCTGGCCGCCCTGGCCATCGCGCCGGTCCTGCTGGACGCCTACCAGCTGCAGATCGAGCAGACGGTCATGCCGGACGCCTGGTTCGAGGCGCTGATCGTGGCCGGCCTGGTGGTCCTGCTCTGGCCGTCGGCCGCCCCCGGCTGGCGCCGCGTCGTGGTGGCCGGCGTCATCCTCGGCACTTCGGCCACCGTGGCCCAGGTCGGCGAGGCGCTGCTGCTGCCCGCGGTGATCTACCTGCTCGCGGCGGGCGGCGGCTGGCGGCGGGCGGTCGGCCGGTCCGCGGCGATGTGCGCGGCCTTCGCGCTGCCCATAGCGGCCTACTGCACCGGGTCGTACCTGCTGACCGGGGACTTCTTCCTGTCCCATTCGGGCGTTACGTCGTTCTACGGCCGGATGGCCGCGGCCGCGGACTGCGCCACCATCCGGCTGCCCGCTGACGAGCGGGGCATGTGCCCGACTCCGGCCCAGCAGGTCCGTGGGCCCGACTGGCTCGAGTATGCCGCGGGTTCTCCGATCCGGCCGTACTACTCCGGCCTGCCGCGGGCCGAGGTCGACAGCCTGATCTCCGACTTCAACCACCGGGTGCTGATCCAGCAGCCGCTGCGCGTGCTCGGCGCTTACACCCGCGACGTGGTGAGCCTGTTCCCGCTGACCCGCGATACCCGCCCGGGCGACACGATCATCGCCCGCTGGCAGTTCCAGACGAAGTTCCCGTACTACCCGCCGCACGCCTCGGAGGCGGTGGTCAAGACCGCCGTCGGCCAGTACGGCGGCGGCCCGCCGTCCGTGTGGCGGCCGGTCGCCGCGTTCCTGCGCGCCTACCAGCTTGACGGCGGCTATACCCCGGGCCTGCTGCTGGCCGTGTTCGCCCTGGCCGGCCTGGCTGGTTCCGGCGCGGCCCTGCTGCGCCGGCGCGCGGGCCCGCAGACCCGCCAGCTCGCCCTGGCCTGCCTGCTGTTCTTCACCGCGGCCGCCGCGGTGACCCTGGTCTCCGACGTGTTCGAGTTCTCCTGGCGGTACCAGTTGCCGGCGCTGGTCACGCTCGCGCCGGCCGGCGCCCTCGGGATCAGCGTCATCGTCCGCTCGATCGCGGCGAGGCGCAGCGCGGGCTGAGGTCCGGCTCCGTCACATCGGCGGGCGCGGGCTCTAGGATCGGCGCGGTGGCGGCCGGGTCTGAGAGCACGCGGCTGATCGTGCTGCGCGGGAACTCCGGCTCCGGCAAGAGCACGGTGGCCCAGGCCCTCCGCGAGCGTCACGGGCGCGGCGTCGCGTGGGTAGCGCAGGATCTTGTCCGCCGGACCATCCTCGGGGAGAGGGACCGGCCGGGGTCACTAGCATCGTGGCATGACTCCGGCCCAGCTTGCCGATGCGGTCATGGCCGCGGCCGTGGCCGTGCTGACCGACCGCGGCCTGGATCCGTCCGTGCTGCCCGCGGTGGCGGGGGTCGAGCGGCCGAGGAATCCCGGCCACGGTGACTACGCCTCGAATCTCGCGCTCCAGGTGGCCAGGAAGGCAGGCCTGCCTGCGCACGCCATGGCGCAGGCGATCGCCGACAAGCTGATCAGCGACCCGGCCATCCAGAGCGTCGAGATCGCGGGCCCCGGGTTCCTGAACATCCGGCTGGGGCCCGCGGCCGCGGGAACGGTGGCCGGCGCGGTCGTCGAGCAGGGCGACGCTTACGGGCACGGGACGCTGCTGGCCGGCCAGCGGGTGAACCTCGAGTTCGTGTCGGCCAACCCGACCGGGCCGATCCACATCGGCGGCGTGCGCTGGGCGGCCGTCGGCGACGCGCTGGCCAGGCTGCTGCGCGCGCAGGGCGCCAGGGTCGGCACCGAGTACTACTTCAACGACGCGGGCGCGCAGATCGACCGGTTCGCCGACTCGCTGCTCGCCGCCGCGCGGAACCAGGCGCCCCCCGACGACGGCTACGTCGGCGAGTACATCGGGGAGATCGCTGCGGTGGTGCTGGCGAAGCACCCGGACGTGCTCGGGCAGCCAGACTCGGCCGCGCATGAGGTCTTCCGGTCCGAGGGCGTCGCGCTGATGTTTGACGAAATCGAGACCTCGCTGGCCGACTTCGGCGTGCATTTCGACGTCTACTTCGCGGAAAAGGAACTGCACGACCGGGACGAGCTCAACGAGGCTCTGGCCAGGCTCCGGCAGTCCGGCCACGTCTACCAGGCCGAAGGCGCGACGTGGGTACGCACCACGGATTTCGGCGACGACAAGGACCGCGTCTACATCCGCGCGAACGGCGATTTCACGTACTTCGCCGCCGACTGCGCCTACTACCTGGACAAGCGGCGCCGCGGGTTCGGCAAGATCATTATCATCCTGGGCGCTGACCACCACGGGTACGTCGGCCGGCTGCGGGCCATCGCCGCCTGCTTCGGCGACGACCCCGATCAGACGCTGGAAGTCCTCATCGGGCAGCTGGTCAATCTGCTCCGCGACGGCCAGCCGCTGCGGATGTCCAAGCGCGCCGGCGCCGTCGTCACGATCGACGACATCGTCGGCGCCATCGGCGTGGACGCCGCACGCTACGCGCTGGCCAGGTACTCGCTGGACTCGCCCATAGATCTCGATCTCGGCCTGTGGACCCGGCGCAGCAGCGACAACCCCGTCTACTACGTGCAGTACGCGCACGCCAGGATCGTGTCGCTGTTGCGCGCGGCCGCCGAATTGGGCATCACACGCGGCGACGACTACGACCCGGGCCTGCTCTCCCACCTGCGGGAGAACGACCTCCTGAAGGCGCTCGCCGAGTTCCCTGGCGTGGTGGCCAGTGCCGCCGAACTGCGCCAGCCCCACCGCGTCGCCAGGTACCTGGAAGACCTGGCCGGCGCTTACCACCGGTTCTACGACGCGTGCCGTGTGCTGCCGCGTGACGGGCAGCCACTGGACGATCTCGGCCGGGCCCGGCTGTGGCTGGCCGACGCGGCCAGGATCGTCCTGGCCAACGGCCTCGGACTGCTCGGCGTCACCGCCCCGGACCAGCTCTAACCGCCTCCCCGCCCGGCACCGCGATCGCGGCTGTCTGGGCCGGGATCGCGGAGGAACTGCGTGAGCGCCTGGTGGTAAGGCGCGATCGTGGTGATGTCGGCGTACTCGTCGGGCCCGTGCTGGCCCCCGCCCCCGACGCCGAAGATGATCGCGTCGATGCCCCGCTGGTGGTAGAAGCGCCCGTCGGCCGCACCGTGCTTGCGGAGGAAGTCGGCGCTGTACCCCTGCTCGTGCACGGCCTGCTGCAGCTTGCGTACCTCGACGCGGCCGCGGTCGGCGTGGTGCGGCGGGTCGACGTGGCCGACCACGGGCGTGACCCCGGGCTCGCAGAACGCGGCCAGGTAGGTGGTGACCTCCTGCGCGGTCTTGCCGTTCAGGTCCGCGTCCTCGGACGGGAAGCGGATATCCAGCCACGCCTCGGCCAGGGCCGGGATCTGGTTGCGCGCCTGGTTGGGGGTCTCGATCCGGGCCAGGTTGACGGTGGTCCGCCAGGCCTCCTCGGTGGCGACGGGGTAAGCGGCCAGCATCCTGGCCAGGCTGCGCTGCAGCTTGACCAGGGCGTTGTCACCGAGCCACGGGTACGCGGCGTGGGCGCTGCGGCCGACAGCCCGCAGGTTCGCGGTGATCATTCCCTTCGAGTCGGTCACGATGCGCAGCCCGCTCTGCTCGCCGATGAGGACGAACTCGCCGCTGACGCCCTGCTGCAGCTGGTACAGGGTGCCGTCACGCCCGCCGACCTCCTCGTCGGTGACCAGCTGCAGGGCCACCGGATACGGCAGGCCGGCCGCCAGCTCGCGGAACACCTGCGTCTGCACCAGCGCCGAGACCTTCATGTCCTGAGCGCCGCGCGCGTAGAGGCGGGCACCGTCGCGGCGCGGCCGGAACTGGCCCGGCGGAGCCGGCACCACGTCAAGGTGGGCGTTGAGGATGACCGGGAAGCGCGGCCGGGGCGCACCGTGGCCGGCGCCGTGATAAGCCAGCGCGCTCGGCTTGCCGTGGGAGTCGAACCGCTCCACCGTGAAGCCTGACCCCACGAAGTCGACCACCATGTCAAGGGCCCGGCGCAGCTCACCCGGCCGGTCGGCGGTCGAAGGCACGGCGAGCAGCTCGCAGGCCGCGGCTAGAAACGACTCGGTATCCATCAGGTCATTCTTCCCGG
Source organism: uncultured Actinomycetota bacterium (assembly GCA_963842355.1). Classification (GTDB taxonomy): domain Bacteria; phylum Actinomycetota; class Actinomycetes; order Streptosporangiales; family Streptosporangiaceae; genus JASHPR01. Next base: position 15,710 of record CAWJGC010000006.1, read on the forward strand.
CCAGAGTGGCCTCCAGCCTGGCGCGGCCCGCTGGTCCCCGTTCTAGGCTTTTGGCATGGGGAAGGCTCCCGACGAGATGATGAGCGCGGTGAGCGCGTCACTGGCGGCCCGCACCGGCCGGCCGCTGGACGAGTGGGTCGCGCTCGTCCAGGCCTCGGGCATCGACCCGCTCGACCAGAACGCGGTGCGCGGCTGGCTGCGGTCCGCCCACGGCGTGCCGCAGAACAGCCAGTGGGCGATCGCCGACGCCGCGGCGCGGGCGGCGGGCTGGGAGCGGCCCAGCGTGGCCCAGTACGTCGACAGCCAGTACCGCGGCGCCAAGGCGGCCCTGCGCCCGATCTACGACGCTCTGGCCGGCGCGATCGGCGATCTGGGCGACGATGTGACGGTCGAGGGCCGCGGCACCTACACGCCGTTCGTCCGCGGCAGGCAGTTCGCCGCCGTCGCCGCCGCGGCCAGGGACCGGGTGGTCCTCGGGCTGCGCTTCGCCGAGCCGCCGCCCGCTGGCCGCCTTCAGCCGGCCACCGGGCCCGGGCAGGCCACGCACAAGATCTCGCTGCGCAGCGTGCACGACGTCGACGACGAGGTACGGCACCTGCTGCGCGTAGCCTACGAACAGAACGCTTAGACGCCCCGGCGGTCAGGATTGGGCGGGCGCACCTGCCCCGTCCGCCGATGCGCCGGCCAGGGCTCCGGACCAGCAGCGCACGATGTCGCGCATCGAGACCAGCCCGATGACCTCACGGTCCTCGATAACGACGAGATGGCGGAAATTCCCGCGCACCATGGCCGCCGCCGCGTGCTCGAGCGTCCAGTCCGGCGAGGCGAACACGACATCGCCGGTGCGGTGATCCGCGACAAGTTCGGTGTCCGGGTCCTGGCCCGCGCCTACCGAGTCGAGGATGTCACGCTCGGTCAGGATGCCGATGCCGGAGTGCTCGGAGTCGGTCACGACCGCTGCGCCGACACGTCGCGCTGACATGAGGCGGGAGGCCTCGCGCAGCGTGTGGGCGGGGCCGACGGTCAGGACCACATGGGTCATCCCGTCGCGTACGTTCATGATCGCTCCTCTCGCCCCCAGCTTGTGAACTTGTGACACCAATGCATTCCAGCATCCGCGATCTCGCCGCGTAGGGCAATACCCGCCGGCGGTCGCACGCGCGAGCGGGGTCCGCGGGCCGCTAACGCCCGGCCAGGAGGTCAAGCACCTCACCGTGCAGGCGGCCGTTGGTACACACCACGCTGCCGCCGTCCGGCGTGGGCTTGCCCGTGAGGTCGGTGAACGTGCCGCCGGCCTCTTCCACGATGACCTGCAGCGCGGCCAGGTCCCAGAGCGACACCTCGGGCTCCGCCGACAGGTCGACCGCTCCCTCGGCGACCAGCATGTGCGACCAGAAATCGCCGTACGCGCGGGTGCGCCAGACCGTGCGCGTCAGGCCGAGAAAGCCGTCCAGCCTGCCCTGGCGCTCCCATCCGGACAGGCTCGAGTACGACAGCGAGGCATCGTGCAGGTTCGTCACGTGGGAGACCCGGCAGGCCGAGGCTTTGGTCAGGCTCCGCCCGGTCCAGGCGCCGCCGTCCCGCGCCGCCCACCACCTGCGGCCGAGAGCGGGCGCGGAGGCGACTCCGACGGTGACGTCGCCGCTGACCATCAGCCCGATCAGCGTGGCCCAGACCGGCACCCCGCGGACGAAGTTCTTGGTCCCGTCGATGGGGTCGATCACCCAGCACCGCTTGCCGACGCCCGTCTTGCCTGACTCCTCGCCGAGCACCGCGTCGCGCGGCCGGGCCCGGCTCAGGAGGTTCCGCACCGACTCCTCGGCGGCAAGATCGGCGTCGCTGACCGGGGTGAGGTCGGGCTTCGACTCGACCCGCAGGTCCAGCGCCCGGAACCGGCGCATGGTGATGTCGTCCGCCGCGTCGGCCAGGACGTGCGCGAAGCGCAGGTCGTCGTCGTATCCCGCCATGGCGCGACGGTACCGCCTACCGCCGCCCGAGGGCTATCGACTGGTCCGGCGCGGTCTTTCGGTGGCGCGGTCTTCGAGCGGCGCGGCCTGCGGGCGGCACGGTCCGGGGCCGGTGCGGCCCGGTGCCGGTGCGGCCCGGTCAGCGGCCGTACGGTTGCGGCATGGACTACACGCATCTTGGCCGCAGCGGGGTCTCGGTCAGCCGGTTCTGCCTCGGGACGATGAACTTCGGCGCGTTCACCTCCGCCGCCGACGCGCACCAGATCATGAACCGGGCGCTGGAGCACGGGATCAACTTCTTCGACACCGCGAACACCTACGGCCGCCCGCGTGCCGAGGGCGTCACCGAGCAGATCATCGGGGACTGGCTGAGTGCCGGGGAGGGGCGCCGGGACAAGATCGTGCTGGCCACGAAGCTGTACGGGGGCAAGGGGGAGTGGCCGAACGACCGGTTCCTTTCCGCCCTGAACATTCGCCAGGCCTGCGACGACTCACTGCGCCGGCTGCGGACCAACCACATCGACCTGTACCAGATGCACCATGTGGACCGGTACACGCCGTGGGAGGAGATCTGGGAGGCGATGTCGGTCCTGCGCGCCCAGGGAAAGATCATCTATGTCGGGTCGTCGAACTTCGCCGGCTGGCATATCGCCCAGGCCCAGGAAGCGGCCCGCCGTCACGGGGCGTTCGGGCTGGTCAGCGAGCAATCCCTGTACAACCTCGCGGCTCGCGCGGTCGAACTCGAGGTGCTCCCGGCCTGCACGGGCTACGGCCTGGGCGTGCTGCCCTGGAGCCCGCTGCACGGCGGACTGCTGGCCGGGATCCTGCGTAAGGAGCCCGGGGCCGGGCGCAGCGGGGGCGGGCGGGCCGCCGAGACGCTGGCCGGGATGCGCTCGCAGATCGAGGCGTACGAGGCGTTCTGCGCCGAGATCGGCGAGGATCCGGCCCATGTGGGCCTGGCCTGGCTGCTGCATCAGCCTGCGGTCACCGCGCCGATCGTGGGGCCGAGTTCCGTCGGGCAACTGGAGGGGTCGCTGCGCGCGCTGGAGATCAAACTGGGCGATAAGTCGCTCGGCAGGCTGGACGAGATCTTCCCGGGCCCCGGCGGCGCCGCGCCCGAGGCCTACGCCTGGTAAACGCACCCAGGCCGGCCCACGCCCGGCCCTCAGCCGGCCCTAGCCCGGTCCGGCCCGGTCCGGCACTGGCCCGGCCCTAGCCCGGCCCGGCCCGGTCGGCCCCCAGCCCGGTCCGGTCCGGCCCTAGCCCGGTCCGCCCCCAGTCCGGCCCGCGTCCGAGAACGGCCCATAAGTCCATATTTCGGGCACGCACGGCCCTCTTCCTTCTGCCATTTTAGTGATTTAGGACCGAAAACCAGCTATTGGGCGCGCAGAGGATCAACACGCCGGCTTGATCGTGGATCCGGCGTCGGTTCCCTGACCCAGGCGCCGGTCAGCGGACAACGCGGCTGGCCGGGGGCTGGCGCCAGGCCGGACAGCCACCCACCGTCCAACCATGTGCCCCCGTTTCGCAGTCTTCGTCCCGGCCGCAGGCCCGCCGCCCCGGCATCCCGGCCCATGAATGCGGCTTTGGTGTACACCCGTGTACAGCAGACTCACATCCATCGCCGGGTTCGCCGGGAACGGGAGCCGACTACGGAACCGGCCGGACCCAAAACGCAGGAAATGCCGGAATTCAGGGCATAGATCATGGCCACCGCGCCGGCCAGGCGCCGGGCGGGCTCCGCCGCGCCCCGATTCGCAGCCCCGCTTACCACCAGGCTGACCGCCGCGAGGCAAAGCAGCGGATTATCCGCTATGAGCCCATTTCAGGCATTTGAGTCCTAGATCACCGAAAACGGAGGTTTGGCGGCGCCGCGGGCGCGGTCTGGCCGGGGGTCCGGCCGAGGGACTGGCCGGGGTCTGGCCGGGGTCTGGCCGGGGTCTGGCGGGGGTCTGGCGGGGGTCTGGCGGGGGTCTGGCGGGGGTCTGGCCGGGGGTCTGGCCGGGGGTCTGGCGGGGGTCTGGCGGGGGTCTGGCCGGGGGGTCTGGCCGGGGTCTGGCGGGGGTCTGGCCGGGTCTAGGTGTCGTCGTCGGCTTCGCGGCTGCGCAGCAGGCGCCGCAGCGAGTCCAGCCGGGCGGCGAGCGCCTCGCTGCGGCCGTCCTGCTCGGCGACCCAGGCGTCCAGGGCGCACCCCGCCGTCAGGTGGGTGCAGCCCGGGGGGCAGCCGGAGACACCCTCGGCCAGGTCAGGGAACGCCCGAATCACGCGGTCCGGCGCGATGTGCCCCAGGCCGAAGCTGCGCAGTCCCGGCGTGTCGATGATCCAGCCTCCGCCCCGCAGCCGCAGCGCGACCACGGACGACGAGGTGTGCCGGCCTCGGCCGGTCACCGGGCTGACCGTGCCCACGGCCCGGCCCGCGTCCGGGATCAGCGCGTTGACCAAGGTGGACTTGCCGACACCCGAGTGGCCGACGAGAACGCTGACCCGGTCCGCCAGCACCTCCCGCAGCTCGCCCAGATCTGTCTCGGTCAATGGCCGGCCGGTGATCACGTAGCGGAGGCCGAGCGGCGCGTAGGCCGCGAGGATGTCGTCGGGGCTGGCCAGGTCCGCCTTGGTCAGGCAGAGCAGCGGCTCCAGGCCCGCGTCGTAGGCGGCGACCAGGAAGCGGTCGATCAGCCGGGACCGGGTCGGCGGGTTAGCCAGCGCGCTGACGATCCCGAGCTGGTCGGCATTGGCCACGATCACGCGCTCGACCGGGTCGGTGTCGTCGGCCGAGCGGCGGAGCGCTGAACGGCGGGGAGCTACCCGGACGATCCGGGCCAGCGTTCCCGGGGCGCCGGAGACGTCGCCGGTGAGGCTGACCGTGTCCCCGACGACCACGCTCCTGCGGCCAAGCTCGCGGGCCTGCATGGCCGTGACCTCCCGGTCGGCCGCCTCCGGGCTCGATATCACGCAGGCGTACCGGCCGCGGTCGACGGCGACCACGAAGGCCTCGGCCGCGTCCTCGTGCGCGGGCCTGCGCCGGGTACGCGGCCGCGAGCCCCGGCCCGGGCGTACCCGCACATCGTCCTCGTCGAGGCCGGCGTGGCCGATCGGCCGGCTCAGGGGGAGCGCTCCAGCATGGCGGACCACCTCCGGGTGAAGTCAGGGAACGTCTTTCCGACGGTCGCGGCGTCGCCAACCCGCAGGCCACCCGGCAGCGCGAGGCCGAGCACCGCCGCGGCCATGACCATCCGGTGATCGTCGTAGCTGGCGAAGCGGGCGCCCTCCGCGCGCAGCGGCCGGGGCCGGATCTCCAGGCCGTCCTCGCGTTCGGTGACCTCCCCGCCGAGCGCGCCGATCTCGGCGGCCAGCACGGCCAGCCGGTCGCTCTCGTGCCTGCGCATGTGCCCGATGCCGGTGAACGTCGAGGGCGAGTCAGCCAGCGCGGCCAGCGCGGTCAGCACCGGCACCAGCTCGGCGACATCTCGCAGGTCCGCGCTGATGCCGTGGACCGGGCCCGCCCCGGTGACCCGCATCCCGTCGGCGGTGGGTGCGCACACGGCGCCCATCCGCGTCAGCACCTCCAGGATCTGGCCCGCCGGCTGTGAGGTCCGTTGCGGCCACCCGGCCACCGTGACGCTGCCGCCGGTCACCAGGGCCGCCGCCAGGAACGGAGCGGCGTTGGAGAGATCGGGCTCCACCACCACCGTCCCCGGGCGCAGTTCGCCCGGATGCACCCGCCAGAAGTCAGGAACGGGAGTCGTCCCCTCGCTCCCCCCCGCCTCCTGGTCCCGGCCTCCACGTCGGCTCCGGCGTCCCGCAGCATCTGCACAGTCATCGCGATGTGCGGGGCGGAGGGAACCCGCGGGCCCTCATGCTGCACCTCGGCGCCCTTGTCGTAGCGCGGGGCGGACAGCAGCAGGCCCGACACGAGCTGCGAGGAGCCGGAGGCGTCCAGGGTGACGGTGCCGCCGCTGATCCCGCCCCGGCCCCGGACGATGAACGGGACCGCGCCGCGGCCGCCGTCGTCGATCACCGCGCCGAGTTCGCGGAGCGCGGCCAGCAGCGGACCCACGGGCCGCTGCGACGCCCGGTCGTCGCCGCGGAACTCGACGTCGGCACGGGCCAGCGCGGCCGCGGGCGGGACGAAGCGCAGCACGGTCCCCGCATTGCCGACGTCCACGACGGCTGCGGCGCTGGTCCGGCCCGGCGTCACCCGCCATGCCGCGGGTTCCCCGGCGTCGGCCCTGCGCCCGCCGGACTCGGGCCCGCCTGTGGTGGCGCCGTTCTGGCCGGACTCGGTGGTCGCGTCGTTCTCGCCACGTTCTGTGGTCGTCTCGTTCTCGCCTTCGCCGGCGTCCTCGATCACTGCGCCGAGCGCCCGCAGCGCAGCGGCCATCAGCCGGGTATCCCTGGCCCGCAACGGGTTGGCGATCACGGTGGGACCGCCCGCGAGCGAGGCCAGGATCAGCGCGCGGTTGGTCACCGACTTCGAGCCGGGCGGGCGCAGCCGGGCCTGCACCGGCCCGTCGGCGCCCGGCGCCCGCCAGTCCGGGGCCGGCTCGCGTTCTGATTCCGCAGCTCCGCGCATGCTGCGAGCGTACTGGCCGACCCGGCCGGGCCGAGAACCGCGTGCTCGCCCCGCCGCCGCGCGCCGCGCGCCGAGATTTTCTTGATCAGGTGCATGGCAAGCCATCTGCGGGGGAGATTCACCCGGGACTACGGAACTCTCAGCGAACGGCCCCGCCGAGGTTTGGCAAACCCGGATCTTGGCTATGAACTGGCACAATCTGTGCTCCCTCCCACCGCGGGGGAGCACACTTGCGGAGAGACCAGATCCCAGCGAGCCCCCGAAGCGGTCAGGATGAGGACATGTGTGGCCGGTATGCGTCCGCGCGCAAGCGCATAGAACTCCTTGAGGAGTTCCGTGTCGAGCGCGACCGTGTCACCGAGTCGCTCCAGCCCGACTACAACGTCGCGCCGACCAAGCCCGTCTACGCGGTGCTCACCCGCGGCACCCGCTCTGCCCAGGCTCCCGCCGGCGAGCCCGGGCCCGCCCCGAGCGTGGCGCGCGAGCTGCGGGTGGTCCGCTGGGGACTGGTGCCCTACTGGGCCAAGGACCCCAAGATCGGCAGCCGACTGATCAACGCCCGGGCCGAGACGGTTGACGCCAAGCCCGCGTTCCGGCAGGCGTTCAAGCGCCGCCGGTGCCTGCTGCCCGCGGACGGCTACTACGAGTGGCAGCGGCCGGATGGCAGCGAGTCGGACTCGCCAGGCGGGGCGGGCGGGAAGGGCGGCGCGGGCGGGAAGGGCGGGGCGGGCGGGAAGGGCGGGGCCAAACAGCCTTATTACATCTGCCGCGCCGACGGCGGCCCGCTGGCCTTCGCCGGCCTGTACGAGCTGTGGCGCGACGCCGCGCTCCCCGACGACCATGAGCGCGCGTGGCTGTGGACAGCCACGATCATCACCACGAGCGCACCAGACGACCTGGGCCGGATCCACGAACGGATGCCGATGGTGATCGAGCCGAGCCGCTGGCAGGACTGGCTCGATCCGGCCGCCAACGATCCGGCCGACCTGATGGCGCTGCTGGCCCCGGCCGCCGCGGGTGCGCTCGGTGCGCTGGTCTCGTACCCGGTCTCGACGGACGTCAACTCGGTGCGCAACAACGGCCCGCAGCTCATCGAGCGGGTCGAGCCCGGCCTGCCGGGCTCGGACCCCGGCGCCGGCGCACCATCCGCCCGCTCCGGGAGATCCCGGAGCGCCGCGTCCCAAGGAATCTCTGGCAGCGCTCCCGACAAGCTGCTGTAGCGCCAGAGCCGAACCGGCCTGGCAGCGAGACATCAACCGGCGCTACCGGGCCCTGTGCGTATAGGAGGTGGGTATGGATACCGCCACCGCTCGCAAGCGTCTGGATGAGATCCGCGCCGAGCTCGAAAGGTCCATCAGGGTGCTCAGGGGAGAACAGGACCAGGACGAGTGGGCCTCGGACTATCCGCAGGATCCGGCCGACGCTGGCGCCAACCTCTCGGAGTCGGAGCGCACCGAGGCGGTGCTCGCCCTCGCCAACCTGCAGCGCACCGAGGTGCTCGACGCCCTGCGCCGTATCGAGCTTGGCACGTACGGGACCTGCGTGGACTGCGGCGCCGGAGTCCCCGAGGGCCTGCTCGAGGCCAAGCCGGCCGCGGCCCGCTGCGTGTCGTGCCAGGCCAAGTGGGACCGCCTGCGGCGCTGACCATCGGAGCGGATCTGGCGTAACCCGGCGTATCCGGCGCAACCGTGGGCCGGAAAGCGGCGCGGCTGGAATTAGGGCGCGACGGAGCGTGTTGCAACGCCTGTGCCCACAGTAAGCAGCCCGCCGCGCGACCGGTTCCGGATGACGGATAGCGTCTCGACGGTGATGGCACGCGAACTCAGCGGGCCCGGCGTTGTATCCTCCCGCCGAGACAGTTGGCTAGGCGGCAGGTGGCCTTGCGGCCAGTCGCAGCCAGCGATCGCTGAGGGGGTGAGTCCGGTCCCAGAGACACTCGAGCAGCGCAGTGAGCGTTTTGAGCACGATGTCTTGCCGTACCTGGATCAGCTGTATGCGGCCGGGATGAGGATGACCCGTAACCCCGCCGATGCAGAGGACCTCGTCCAGGAGACCTTTGCCAAGGCATACGCGTCCTTCCACCAGTTCCAGACCGGTACCAACCTCAAGGCCTGGCTGTTCCGGATTCTCACCAATACGTTCATCAACACCTACCGCAAGCGGCAGCGTGAGCCGCAGCGTGCGGGTGCCGAGGAGATCGAGGACTGGCAGCTGGCCAGGGCCGCGTCGCATACGTCCGCGGGCTTGAAGTCCGCGGAGGCCGAGGCGCTGGAGCGGCTTCCCGACTCCGATGTCAAAGAAGCGCTGCAGGCTCTCCCCGAGGAGTTTCGCATCGCGGTCTACCTGGCCGACGTCGAGGGCTTCGCCTACAAGGAGATTGCCGACATCATGGGGACCCCCATCGGGACCGTAATGTCCCGCCTGCATCGCGGGCGGCGGCAACTCCGGGACTTGCTCCAGGACTACGCGGCCAAAGAGGGCCTGGTCCGGGCGGCGTCCACCGCCCCCACCGAGGCGTCGTCATCGGGTGAGGAGCCCGGGAAGGACGCGGGATGAGCTGCGGCAAGCCACATGACGTGCCGTGTAGCGAGGTTTTGGCACGCCTGTACTCCTACCTCGACGGCGAGATCGAGGACCACGGATTCGCTCAGATCCGCGAGCATCTCGACGAATGCGGGCCGTGCCTGCGCGAGTACGGCCTGGAAGAGGCGGTCAAGCGGCTGGTGCAGAAGTGCTGCGGCTCCGAGCCGGCGCCCAGCGCGCTCAGGAGCAAAGTGCTCGTCCGGATCCAGGAGGTCAGAGCGGAACTCGAGATCACGGAGTTCCGCGTCGACTAGCCGCGATCGTTGAGATCCATCCGCACAGGAGGACCGGGGCGGCCCGGACGACATAGGACGACCCGGACGGCCCGGACGACCCGGGGACCGATCCGGGCGCGCAGCCTGGTCACCGAAAGTTAGGTTCGCGGGCATTCATCGCCCCTTATCGGTACGCGTCGGCGGCGCTGAGATTACACATTGCATCGCAGCGTGTACATGTTGAGCACGTTGTGGCTGGAGCCTTCGCGCAAGCGTTCGGCCGCGTTACTCTGAGTGCCGGCGCACGGCAGTGCGCATGTCGCTAATGGCAAGATGCGATCGGCGTATTTCGGGTGAATGGCCCCAGGCACGTCGACCGGGTTGCCGAGAGCCGACAGCGAGGGGGTCATGGGCAGGGTCTCGCGGGCTGCGTGGATCTACATCGCGGCGGTCGTGATCGCGGCTGCTTCCGTTGTCGCGCCCAGGCTCTCCAACCGCCCCATGAGCCCGAGCTGGTGGACGGCGCTCGGCGTGCTCATGCTCCTGTTCCTGATCTGCGACTCCACTCCCACTCCGCTCGCGGCGCGGCAGGCGGCCTGGTCGCCGAGTTCGTCGGCCACCCTGGCGGCCGTGGTGCTGCTCGGCCCGCTCGGTGCCGCGCTGGTCGGGGCCGTGTCCGTGATGAGCCTGCGGCGCAAGACCATACTGGCCGAGCGGGTGTTCAACGGCGGGATGTACGCCGTGTCCGGGTTCGCGGCCGGGAGGGCGTTCGTCGAACTCGGCGGCCACATCGGCCTGCCCAGGCCGGGCGACTTCCCCGCGATCATCTGGCCGTTCGCGGCGGCCGCGGCGGCACACGTGGTCGTCAACCAGAGCCTGATCTGGGGGGTACTGCAGCTGACCCGGCATGATGGCCGGGCACCGCGCCGGATCCAACTCGAGTCCAGCCTGTCCCTGCTGCTGGCCTCCGACCTGGGTTACGCCGCGCTTGGCCTGGTGATCGCCGCACTCTGGACGGTGATGGGGCCGTTCGCCGCCGCGCTCGTGCTGGTCCCGCTGTTCGTGGCCCGCTGGGCCATGGGACAGTTCGCCGAGCAGCAGCGCGCGTACGCCGCCACCATGGCGGCGCTCTGCCAGGCGGTGGAGACCAAGGATTTCTATACCCGCGGCCACAGCGAGCGGGTATCCCGCGGCTCCGGCATGATCGCGCGGCAGATCGGCATGCGCGCGGACCGCGCCGAGGCGATCATGTTCGCCGGAATGCTCCATGACGTGGGCAAGCTCGGGGTGCCCACCAAGGTGCTGCAGAAGACGGGACCGCTGACCGAGGAGGAATTCGCCGCGATCCAGTTGCACCCGATGCGGGGCCTGGAGATCGTGCGAGAGATCGGGTTCTTGAACGAGGCCCTGGCCGGCATCATGCACCATCACGAGAAGATCGACGGAACTGGCTACCCGATGGGGTTCGCCGGCGACGAGATTCCCGAGTTCGCGCGGGTCATCGCCGTGGCCGACGCGTTCGACTCGATGACGTCGACCCGCTCCTACCGTGAGGCGCGCCGGATAAACGAGGCCATCGACGAGCTGCGCAAGGGAGCAGGCAGCCAGTTCGATCCCGTCCTGGTGGAGGCGTTCATCGCCGCGCTGCACCGGGACGGCTGGCGGCTGCCCGAGCGCGCCGCAGCGCCGGTCGACCGGCAGACGGTGACCGCGCAAGATCACGACGACCCGACGGCGCCGCTGCGGGTCATCGAGAGCTACTGACCGAGGGAGGACCGGTGGCGATTCGTCAGGCCGACGACCGGCTGCCCTCGTGGCAGGCCATGGACTCGGGCCGGCTCCTGCTCCTGGCCGCGGTGGGAATGATGATCGTGGCTGCGCTGGCCCGGACGGCGGCCACGGGGCACGTCGTCGCCCCGCCGACCGCGATCGCGTTCGGCTCGGTCATCGCCATCGGCGAGCTGCTCAGGCTCGGGCTGCCCGGCGGCCGGGAGGCGGCACCGATCGCGACCGCGGGAGCGCTGGCCTATGCGCTGCTGATGCGCGTCGCCCCCGGCCCCGCGGTGCCGCGGGTCGCCGCCCTCCAGGTGATCGCGGTCACCGCGGTCGGCATGACCATCGGCGCGCTGCCGCACGTCGCGGCGGGCCGCCCGGCCGGGCTGACCGGGATGGCGACCCGGCTGGTCGCCGTGGCCTGCGTCGCGTTTGCGTTCCGGCCGATCGCGGGCGCCGAGGTGATCAGCGGGCCTGGTCACTGGTGGGTCGCCTTCGCGGTGATGACGCTGCTGGTCGCCGTCGGCTGGCTGGTGGAGGCCACCATCGGCGCGCTGATCAGGGCGGACGACCTGCACGCCAAGTTCTCCGTCGCACTCTGGGACGAGATGCGGCTGCAGTTACCGTTCGGTGCCGCGGTCGGCGTCTCGGCGATGATGATCACATTCGCGGCCGAGGTCATGGGCCTGGCCGAGCTGGCGGTCTTCATGGGCCCGCTCCTGGTCACCCAGGTGGCATTCCGCCGCTACTCCGGCATCCGCGCCACGTACCTGCAGACCGTCCGCGCGCTCGCGCGGGTCACCGAGGTGGGGGGATACGTGGAGAGCGGTCACTCGCGCCGGGTCAGCAGGCTCGCCGTGGCCGTGGGCCGGGAGCTCGGCCTGGCCGAGATGGACCTTCTGGACCTGGAGTACGCGGCGCTGATGCACGACATCGGGCAGCTGGCCCTGCCCGACCCGATCCCGGGCGGCGCCACCGTCCTCGTCTCCCGGGAAGACCAGCGGCGTATCGCCGAACTCGGCGCGGAGGTGATCAGCGAGGCCGGCGTGCTGGACCGGGTGGCCGAACTGGTGCGGTGCCAGAGCTGGCCGAGCCGCGGGCATGACCCGGAGCCGCCGATCGGCAGCAGGATCATCCGCGCCGCCAACGCCTTCGATGACCTGGTCGGGGGGTCCACCGACCGGGACCGCAGCGCGGCGGCGCTGGAGCGGCTGCGCCTGGACACCGCGTCCGAGTACGATCCCGGGGTCATCGAGGCGCTGGCCGAAGTCGCGGGGAAGCGCCTCGCCAGCCGCCTGGAGTAGGCTGCCCAGGTATGTCCGAGCCGAAGGGCGCGGTGCCGCCTGGACTGAGGAGCGAGGGAGCCTTCGACCGAGCGACGAGGGAAGGCGGCGCAGTAAAGGGGGATGGGGAGGCGGGCGGGGCCCAGAGGCGAGCAGGAAGCGCAGTGAGCAGATAAACACATGATCGAGTCGGTCCTGGTTGCCAACCGGGGGGAGATCGCCCGCCGGATCATCCGGACCGCGCGGCGGATGGGAATCCGGGCGATCGCGGTCTACTCCGAGGCCGACGGCGGGCTGCCCTACGTGGCCGAGGCCGACGAGGCGGTGCCGATCGGGCCGGCCCCGGCCCCGCGCAGCTATCTCGACGCCGATGCGGTGCTCGGCGCGGCCCGGCAGACCGGGGCGGCCGCGATCCACCCCGGCTACGGATTCCTGGCTGAGAACGCCGAGTTCGCGGCCCGGGTCATCGACGCGGGCCTGACCTGGGTCGGCGCCCCGCCGTCGGTAATCGAGCAGATGGGCGACAAGATCAACGCCCGGAACCTGATGGAGCAGGTCGGCGTCCCGGTCGCGGCGGGCAGCCGGGCGCCGGTCGCCGACGTCTCCGCGGCCGTCGCCGAGGCGGCGCGGATCGGGTACCCGGTGATGATCAAGGCGGCGGCGGGCGGCGGCGGCATCGGGATGAGCGCCGCGGCGAACGAAGCCGAGCTGCGCGCGGGCTTCGACACCGCACGCTCGCGGGCCGAGCGGTTCTTCGGCAGCTCCGCCATCTTGCTGGAGCGCCGCATCGAGCGGGCCCGTCACGTGGAGGTGCAGATCCTCGGCCGCAGCGACTCCCGGGTACTGGCTCTGGGCGAGCGGGACTGCTCGGTGCAGCGGCGGCATCAGAAGATCGCCGAGGAGACCCCGTCCCCCGGCGTCACGTCCGAGCTGCGGGCCCGGATGCAGGACGCGGCCGTCCGGATCGGCGAGGCCGTCGGCTACCGCGGCGCGGGCACCGTCGAGTGCCTGGTGGACACCCAAACCCAGAACTTCGTGTTCCTGGAGATGAACGCCAGGCTCCAGGTGGAGCACCCGATCACCGAGATGGTGACCGGCATCGACCTCGTGGAGCAGCAGCTGCTGATCGCCGCGGGTGCCGACGTGAGTGCTCCGCTGCTGTCCGTTCCGGAAGGTCATGCGGTGGAGCTGCGGGTATACGCCGAAGATCCGCGCAAGTTCCTCCCCAGCCCCGGCGTGATCACCGAGTGGTCGGAGCCGTCCGGCCCCGGCGTCCGGGTCGACGCGGGGTACATGACGGGCAACGAGGTGACGCCGTTCTATGACCCGCTGCTGGCGAAGCTGTGCGTGTACGGCGCCGACCGCGACGAGGCGTTGCGGCGAGCTCGCGACGCCGTGGCCGCGTTCCGCGTCAGCGGTCCCGCGGACCAACCTGCCGTTCCACGCCGAACTGCTGGACAGCCGCGAGTTCGCCAGCGGCTGCTACGACACCTCTGTGGTCGCCCGGCTGCGGCCGTGACCGGCGCCAGCGGCACAATGAGGATGGCGCTGCCCGTCACGAGCGAGCCGCAGGGCCTAAAAGGCGCCCCGGAGGCGGGCGGAAGACACCGCATGATCGCCGGGGTGAGTACGCGAGGAGGTAACGCGTGACGGAAGTCCGCGCGGAGATGGTCGCGAACGTGTGGCAGGTCGTCGCGTCCGAGGGTGATCAGGTGGCTGACGGCGACCCGCTGGTCATCCTGGAGTCGATGAAGATGGAGATCCCGGTCCTGGCCGAGGGCTCCGGCACGCTGACGAAGCTGGCGGTGGCCGAGGGTGACGTGGTCCAGGAGGGCGACCTGATTGCGGTCATCGAATGAGTCAGGCAGTTCCGCCCACCCAGCCCCACGCGCCGCCCGGCCCGGCGCCGGGGCCGAGCCTGGCGGTCGGGCTGCGGGCCACCGTGCGAGCGACGGTCGCCGAAGCCGACACGGCGGTGTCGATGGGAAGCGGGGACGTGCCCGTGCTGGCCACTCCGAGGCTGCTGGCGCTCGCCGAGGCGGCCGCCGTGGCCGCCGTGGCGCCGCAGCTGGCGGAGGGGCTGACGTCGGTCGGTACCTCGGTGAATCTGGAGCACCGCCGGGCCAGCCCGCTGGGGGCCGAGATCGTGGTCGAGGCCGAGCTGACCGAGGTGGACTGGCCGCGGCTGGTCTTCGGGTTCATCGCCCGCGTCGACGTCACCGACGAGGACCTGGTCCTCGGGGCGGGCACGGTCGAGCGGGTCGTGGTGGACCGGGAGCGCTTCCTCGCCCGCATCGACCGCCCGGAGTAGCCGCCGTTCCCGGCTCAGACTCCGGTCGTGGAGCGCGGGTAGGAGTTCTTCGGATCGGTAGCGATGTTGACCAGGTACGGGACGCCGGAGTCAAACGCGCGGCGCAAGGCCGGGGCGACATCCGCCGGCCTGGTCACGAGTTCCCCGGCTCCGCCGAGCGCGGAGACCACCTGGTCGTACCGGCACTGCGGCTGCAGGTCGGCGGCGACGTCGTAGCCGTAGAGCGCCTGCATGGGATGCTTCTCCAGGCCCCAGATGCCGTTGTTGCCGCAGATCATGACGACCGGCAGCCCGTGCCTGACCAGGGTGTCGGCGTCCATCAGCGAGAACCCGGCCGCGCCGTCCCCGAGCAGCAGCACCACCTGTGCTGACGGGCGCGCGATCCTCGCGGCGATGGCGTAGCCCAGCCCGGTGCCCAGGCACCCGTACGGCCCGGGATCCAGCCAGCCGCCCGGCTGTCGCGGCTCGATGTACTTGCCCGCGTAGGAGACGAAGTCGCCGCCGTCGCCGATCACCACGGCGTCGGACTCGAGGATCCGGCTCAGCTCGCCGTAGATCCGCATGGGGTGAATGGGGTCAGCCTCGCTGGCCAGCAGCGGGGCGTCGGCGGCCGCGGCCTGCCGGCAGGCCGCCTGCAGCCGCGCGAGCCAGCCGGTCTGTCCGCCGGCCGTCTGGCCCGGTCCCGCCGCTGCGGCACCAGCCCTCCCCGTCTGTCCCGCCTCGGCCAGCTGGGTGAAGAACGCGGTCAGATCACCGGCGGCGGAGGCGGCCAGCTCGCAGTGGCGCGCGAGCTGGCCCGGGGCGTCCGCCACATGCACGACCTGAGCCCGCGGCGCCCCGTTCTTGCCACCGAACTCGCCGTAGCCCAGCCGGAAGTCCAGCGGGGTTCCCACGACGATGACCAGGTCAGCCTGGCCGGCCGCGATCGACCGGGCCCGGGAAACCAGCAGCTCATGACCGGCGGGCAGGATGCCGCGCCCCTGCCCGTTGGCGATTACCGGCAACGCGAGCTCTTCGGCGGCGAGGCGGGCCGCCCGGTCCGCGCCGTCCAGCCACACGTCCGAGCCCAGGATCAGCACCGGTCGGCTGGCCTGGGTCAGCAGCTCCGAGATCGCGGCGATCGCGGCGGGGTCGGGCTGGTCCTCGCCGCGGCCCCCGGCACCGCCCTCGGCCACCGGGCCGGGTGCGCCGGCCCCGAACAGCGCCTCCAGGCTCACGTCGAGAAAGACCGGGCCGCGGTGCCGGGCCGCCGCGATCCGGAACGCCTCGTCGACCGCCGGGCCGACCCGCGCGGTCTCGTGCTCGGTCCAGGCTCGCTTGGTGATCGCCTGGAGGAGCACCGGATGATCGATCTCCTGCAGGCTGCCCGAGCCCCACCGGTGGTCGGGAGCGCGCCCGGCGAGCACCACCAGAGGCGAGCCGTTGAAGTGCGCCGTCGTTATCGCGCTCACCCCGTTGGTCACCCCAGGGCCGGCGGTGAGCACCGCGAGGCCGGGGGAACGCGAGAGCCTGGCCGTGGCCTCAGCGGCGAACACCGCGGTCTGCTCGTGCCGGACATCCACGATCCGCATCGGCGGGTCCGCGTTGACCGCCCCGTCGTAGAGGGGGAAGACGTGACCGCCGGACAGCGTGAACATCGTCTCCGCGCCGTGCCGCCGCGCGGCGGCCACCGCGTACGCGCCGCCGTGGTTCTGTGGTCGGCGGGGCCGGGTCGCTGGCCCGCCGCCGCCTGGGGGTACCGCCTGGTCGTCCTCGCTCATGCCGCGACGCTACCAGCAGGTAGCTTGAACAGCGGTCCGCAGATCTGATCAGTGGCGCGCGGATGCGCCTGCGCCGTCAGCGAGCTTGACTGAGCTTCCGCGTGATCACTCAGCAAATCGCGTGCCCGAGCGAGCGCCGGGCCGCTGAGGGCTCATGCGCAAGGGGCCCGGACGTCCGGAACAGGAACTCCTGGTAAGTGTCTGGTGCCAGGTCTGGACGTGTCAGGTACCGGCCTGGGCTGGCTCGGAGCACGGCGAGTCGGCGCTGGGCGTAATTGCACTCGGCGATGACGGCAGCGACCCGGCGTGATATGACCCGCAGGACGCAGAGCATCGGTTCCTCCTCGATACGGCGCTGCTTCGGCTTCTACCCTTCGACGCTCTCCGTAAGGCTCGTCCTCCCGCATTGGGCATACGCCTTATCGCTGCGTCCGGCTCGGCTAAGTGGCAGCTCAGCCCGCCCAGGAGGTCCACCACGCCAGCACAGGTCCCGTTGACTCAGCAGGGCCCACCGTGATTCAAATCGCGTAGCTCAAGCGAGCGCGGTGATTCGCGGGCACCGCGGCATCTTCGCCGGTCATGTGCGGTTTTATGAGGCATGAGACATTGGGCCGGAGGTGACCACGGACGGCTGGCCGGAGCAGGCGGCCGCGGATGGCATGATGGCGGGGTGCCGACGCTGACCGATCTTGCCCTGCGCCAGGCAGGCCTGGCGGAAGCCGACGTCGACTGGCTGCACATGCTGCTGGCCGACTGGCAGCTGCTGGCCGACCTGTCCTTCGCCGATCTCGTGCTCTGGGCGCAGCTGCGGGACGGCTCCGGCTGGGTGGCGCTGGCGCAGATACGCCCGGTGACGGCGCCCACCGCCATTCCCGATGACATTGTCGGCTCGGTGCAGCCGGCCGGTGTGCGCCCCTTCCTTGACGTGGCCATGCAGGAGCGGCGGATATGCCGGGAAGGCGACCCGGAATGGACGACCGGAGTTCCGGTGCGTCACGAGACGATTCCGGTGACCCGCGACGGCCGGGTCATCGCGGTGATCGAGCGGTCAACGAACCTGTCCGCCGCGCGCACCCCGAGCCGGATGGACCTCGCCTACCTGCGGGCCGCGGACGACCTGGCCCAGATGGTGGCCGCGGGCATCTTCCCCCGCCCCGGCGAGCAGCCGACGCTGGTCAGGTCGCCGCGGGTCGGGGACGGGCTGCTCCGGCTCGGCCGGTCGGGACGGGTCACGTATGCGAGCCCTAACGGCCTGTCCGCGTACCGCAGGCTCGGGCTCACCGCTGACCTGGTGGGGGCTGAGCTCGGGCCGGTGACCGCGCGGCTCTGCGCGACCGGAGGGCCACGTGACGACTCGCTGATGCTGACCGCGAGCGGCCGGGCACACATGGAGACCGAGGTGGAGGGCAACGGCTCGGTGGTTCAGCTGCGTGCCATCCCGCTCGTCGTCGCGGGCTCGCGGTCGGGCGCGCTGATCATGCTCAGGGACGTCACCGAGCTACGGCACCGGGAGCGCGAGCTGATCACCAAGGACGCCACTATCCGGGAGATCCACCACCGGGTCAAGAACAACCTGCAGACCGTCGCGGCCCTGCTGCGGTTGCAGGCTCGCAGGCTCCAGCCGGCCGAGGCCCGCGCTGCGCTGGAGGAAGCCGTGCGGCGGGTGGGGTCGATCGCGATCGTGCACGAGACCCTCTCGCATGCCCCGGACGAGGTGGTGGACTTCGACGACGTCGCCAGCCGGGTCGCGATGATGGCCGCTGAGGTGTCCGCGCCCGAGGCCCGGGTCAAGCCTGAGCTGTCGGGGAGATTCGGGCTGCTTCCGGCCGTGGTGGCCACCCCGCTGGCCCTGGTCCTCACCGAGCTGCTCCAGAACGCCCTCCAGCACGGACTCACCCGGCCGACCGGCGCGCCGTTGCGCGGAAACCTGCAGGTGACCGCGCGCAGGCTCAACGGCCACCTCACGGTGACGGTGGCCGATAACGGAGTGGGCCTGCCAGAGGATTTTGATCTTGACTCGACGGCCAGCCTCGGTTTGCAGATCGTCCGCACGCTGGTGGTCGCGGAACTGGGCGGGCGCCTGGACATAGCCCCGCAATCCGGCGGCGGGACGCGGGTTCTGGTCGAGATCCCGGTCGAGATGCCCCCGGCCTGGGCAGCCGACAACGCCGAAAACCCGGCCGAAGCGACGAACTGACCGCGAGCATGAGAACGCCAGCCTCCGGCCGGCCGCCGTTCCTAACCCGGCCGACCCGGTTGACCCGGTTGACGCGGCCGGCCCGTGCGGTCAGGCGTGCGCCCGGACCCGGGCCGACCTGCGCTTGAGAGCACGTCGCTCGTCCTCGCTCAGCCCGCCCCAGACGCCAGAGTCCTGCCCGCTCTCGAGGGCCCACTGCAGACACGGCTCCATCACCGCGCAGCGCTGGCACACTTGTTTTGCCTCGTCGATCTGGAGCAGCGCGGGACCTGTGTTCCCGATCGGGAAGAACAGCTCCGGATCTTCGTCACGGCAGGCGGCGTGGTGACGCCAGTCCATGAGGTCCACTCCTCCTCATCGAGGTCGGTGCCATGGCCGGGGCTCCGTCGCCTCAGTTGTGCTTGTGAACAATTTCACGAGCTATGCTATACGCCGGGATTGTACTAGTTCCCGAACCTGAGAGTCTTAGTCACGGGACTGACGTCCCGATCACTTTCCCAGGCGAGGCTGTTGGGTCATGCGTCCGGACACAACCCGCCTAGCTGGGGCGCATGGCTAGTGCGCCGCTCGCCAGGAACTTTTCAACCTTCTCAAGATCAGCGTTCAACCGCAAGAGGCTTTGGCAAAGGTTCGGGCGGATTTCGGTGTCAGATGAGTCACATTGCGGGCATCACGCACAGAAAGCCGCTCACGCTGTGTCTCCCGCTCGCCTGCGGGGCGCCCTTGAGGCGCCGCCTTCCCTCGTCGCTCGTTCCTCGCTCCTCAGTCCAGGCACCGCCGCGCCCCGCCGACTCGCTCACGCTGTGTCTCCCGCTCGCCTGCGGGGCGCCCTTGAGGCGCCGCCTTCCCTCGTCGCTCGTTCCTCGCTCCTCAGTCCAGGCACCGCCGCGCCCCGCCGACTCGCTCACGCTGTGTCTCCCGCTCGCCTGCGGGTGCCCCGCAGGCCCGCCGGCTCGCTCACGCAATCACCCGCAGGGCGTCGGGGACCGACCGGAACCTTACGCGCTCGCGCTCGCCCACGTATTCGCCGTCTACCTGGAATGCGACCGGCCGGGTGCAGCTCAGCGTCACCTCGTCCAGGTCATGCAGGCTCAGCATGCTACGCCCGCGGGGCGGCCGGCCGATGGACAGCATCTCGCCCAACGTACGGAACATGCTCACCGACCGCAAACTACGCAATGCGAACACGTCGAGGCCGGAGTCGAAGCGGGCCCGGGGGTTGGTGTTGACCGGCCGGCGGCCCAGATATGTCCACGGCGCGGTGTTGGAGACGATGCCGATGAACAACGGGCCAGCCGGGGGATGCCCGTCACGTTCCAGCATCAGCGCGGGATGGCGCCGGTCGGTCACCCGGAAGAATTGCCGCAGCGTCACCCTGACGTAGAGCCACGTCGTGGCCGTCTGGCCGTTGGCGCGGCGGCCGTCGACCGCACGCACCACCTCAGCGTCGAGGCCGAGACCGGCGTTGAAGGTGAAGTACCGGTCGCCCGCCAGGCCCAGGCCGATGCTCCGGGAGCGCCCCTCGGCGAGCGCCTGCAGGATCTGGCCCGCGGCGTCCACGGGGTCGGGAGGCAGGCCCACGGCGCGGGTAAACACGTTGGCGTTGCCGCCGGGCAGGGCCGCGAGCGCGGGCAGGTGCGCAGCGGCTCCGGGGAACCCGGTGTAACCGGTGACCGGGGCGCCGAGGATTCCGTTGACCGCCTCGTTGACCGTGCCGTCGCCGCCCAGCGTGATCACGAGCCCGAATGCGCCGCCGAGGGCGGCCGAGGCCAGGCTGGTCGCGTGCCCCCGGTAGCGTGTCTCTACGACCTTGAGTTCGACGGCGGACGAGAGCGCTCGGACGATGACATCCCGGCGGAGCTGGGTCGTGGAGGTGGCGTGTGGATTCACGATCAGGAGCGCGCGCACGCGCTCAGGTTAGCGATGCCCGGGTACCGGAGCCGTCGCCGCGTCCGGGCAGCCTGACCGCGGCCGCGGCGGTGCAGGCGATCGAGGCCGCGGGGGTGCTTGTCGCCGCGGTGCTGGCCGGGATCGACACGGGCCGAGGGCAGTCATACCACACCAACAGCGGCATCGCGCTGACCATCATCGGGGTCGCGGCCGCGATCGCTCTCGGCTACGTCGCGACCGGGCTGGGCCGGGCCCGGCGCTGGAGCCGCACCCCGGCGCTGCTCACCCAGTTGTTCGTCGGCATCGTGAGCATCTACCTGCTGGAAGCCCCCCGGTACGAATGGGGCGGGCCGGGGCTGGCGCTGGCCGTCATCGGATTCGTCACCCTGCTGGTCCCGCCCAGCATGCGCGCCCTGAGCGGCGGGCCGCCGCGGGCCGACCAGGCCGAGTAAGACCGGCCGCTACTCGTCCGTGGTCAGCCCTTCGCGGAGCTGGGTCAGCGTCCTGGCCAGCAGCCGGGACACGTGCATCTGAGAGATGCCCAGCTCGGTAGCGATCTGCGACTGGGTCATGTTCCCGAAGAACCGGAGCATGAGGATCCGCTTCTCCCGCGGTGGCAGCCGCTCGAGGAGCGGCTTGAGCGATTCGCGGTACTCCACGCCCTCCAGGGCGTCGTCGAGCATCCCCAGCGACTCGGCCACGGCCGGCGCGTCCTCGTCACCTGAGTCCGGCGCGTCGAGCGACACCGTGGAGTAGGCGTTGGCCGACTCCAGGCCCTCCAGCACCTCCTCCTCGCTCATCTGCAGGTGGGCCGCGAGTTCCGCCACGGTCGGCGCACGGCCCAGCCGCTGGGCCAGATCGCTGATGGCCTTGGTCAGGGCGAGCTTGAGTTCTTGCAGCCGCCGCGGGACGCGGACCGCCCAGCCCTTGTCCCGGAAATGCCGCTTGATCTCGCCGACGATGGTCGGCGTGGCGTAGGTGGAGAACTCGACACCGCGGCTGAGATCGAACCTGTCGATGGACTTGATCAGGCCGATCGTGGCCACCTGGGTCAGGTCATCGAGCCACTCGCCCCGGTTCCGGAACCTGCGCGCCAGGTACTCGACCAGCGGCAGGTGCAGCTCCACCAGTTCGCCGCGGATGCGCTGCCGTTCGGTGTCGCCGGCGGGCAGCGTGGCGAGCTGCTCGAACAGTTCCCGGGCGCGCCCCCGCTCGCGCGCGGCGTGCTGGATCCTCGCGGCCCCCAGCGTGACGTCCACGGTCTCGCCGGCCTCGACGACGATGGCGTCCTCGATGACGACCGCCTCGTCCTGGTCCACCTCGGCGAACTCGATGACCGCCGCCTGACCGTCGGCGTCGCCGGCCGCCCGGCCCTCGGCCGGGTCAGCCGCCGTCGTATCGAACTCCTCGGTCAATGCGACCTCGATCTCCCCCGTCACACCGACCCCGACGGCTCTCGCGTCTTCCGGAGCACGATCGTCAGCAGATCCCCGGGGCCCACGTGCGCGTCCACGCTTCCGGCCAGCGCGGTGAGCACGGTCCAGGCGAACGTGTCGCTGGCCGGCTGCTGCGGCGCCAGGCACGCGGCAGTCACGGCGATGGTCATCACGTCGTGACTGAGCGTGAACACACACTCCAGGCTGGCCCCGGGCACGGCTTGGCCTAGCAGCATGGCGCAGGCCTCGTCCACGGCGATCCGCAGGTCCTCGATCTCGTCCAGGGTGAAGTCCAGCCGCGCGGCCAGCCCCGCGGTAGCCGTACGCAGCACCGACAGGTAGGCGCCCTCGGCCGGCAGGCGCACCGTCACCTGATCCTGCGCCTCGCGGCGCTCCCCGGTGGCCCCGGCCGGGCCTGGGGCCCCGGCCGGAGGCTGGACGATAGCAGGCCTTCCCTCGCCGACGACCCCCGATCCGGACCCCCCCGGCGCAGACGCGCGCGCCCCGTCGGCGGCTGCCTCAGGCGCCTTGGTCGTCGCGGCAGTCCCGGTCGCCGACGCGGTCGTATCCTCACTCACGTGTGCCCTCCCACATCACCAGGCCTCGCCCCCGCTCCGCCTGGCCTTCGGCTCTGCCTGCAACCTACCGTGCCCGAGCCGCTGCGTTGACGCGGCGCGCGGCCGCTCCTGGTCACGCCTATATTGCAGGCGGTGACCGGGTGGGCCTGCCAGCTCGCAGCGATGACAGCGGAGGACCGCGCTGGGCGGTCGCCCGCGTGGTCCTCCGGCTGGCTGGATCCCTACGGCCGTGACGTCAGCCCTGCTTGGTCTCCCAGAAGATCTTTGCGATCTCATCGATCTTGGCGAGCAACTCGTCGGCCTTGGACGCGTCCGTGCTGCCCTTGGTTCCGGCCGCGCCGGCCAGCTTGGTGGCCTCGTTGAACAGCTGGTGGAGCTGCGGGTACTTCTCGAAGTGCGGCGGCTTGAAGTAGTCGGTCCACAGCACCCACAGGTGGTGCTTGACGAGCTCAGACCGCTGCTCCTTGATGATCAACGCCCGGGCGCGGAACTCGGGATCGGTGTTGTCGCGGTACTTTTCGTCGATCGCCTTGACGGACTCGGCCTCGATCCGGGCCTGGGCGGGGTCGTACACCCCGCAGGGGAGGTCACAGTGCGCATACGCGGTGGCCCGGGGCTGGAGGAGACGTGCGAGCCTCATTGATCTCCTTCTCTCGTGTCAGATCATGGATACCGGGTTCCGACAGTACCCCGTGGGCTGTGACGTATTCAGGGAGGGTGGATGCGGTGGCCGTTGTGGCGCGTGGCCGTCGCTGAGCGGTCGATGGAGCCCGGGCTGCGGCCCGGGGACTGGCTCATCGTCCGCCGCGGCCTGCGGGCGGGCCGCCCCCCGCGGATCCGCCCGGGCCGGCTCGTGATCGCCCGGCACCCGGGCGAGCCGGGCATGCTCCTGGTCAAGCGGGCGGCACGGCGCGAGCAGGCCGGGTGGTGGCTGGAATCCGACAACCCGGGAGCTGGGGCGGTGGACAGCCGCAGCTTCGGCACGGTTCCGGCGGGCCTGATTGAGGGCCGCGTCGTGCTGCGCTACTGGCCCATCCGCAGGCGCTGAGCAAAGCTGGCCGCGCGGTCGCCGGCGTCGGCGTGCCCGCCGGTAACGCGAGGGGGTCCATCCGCGACGCGGATGGACCCCCTCGGAAGCGGCTGCGATCAGCCCGTTTCGCCGAGGGCCTGCTCCTCGGTCTTGCCGCCGGCCTGCCGCTCGATGAGATTTTCCATCTCTTCCTTGGACAGGCAGGTGAACTGCGCCCAGTAGTAGATGACCAGGCTGAACACGGCGACGATCACCATGTCCCACCAGAACGGGATGCGGTTGGTGTTGACCGGCGGCGCGACGGCCCCGCCGCTGAACTGGCCCTGCCACGAGATGATCCCCATGCCGATCAGGTACACCGGCAGCCACGTCGCCGACTTCCAGTCCAGCGGCGGACGCTCCTTGTCGAAGGCCATGAAGATGCCGATCAGCACGTAGCCGATCACCACCACGACGCCGAGCTTCCAGACGGTCAGGAAGCCCGACCAGTAGATGAGCATGCTGGCGATGACGAACGCGAGCGGGCCCAGAACCACGGCGCCCGGTGCCCGGTAGGGGCGAATGGCGTCCGGCAGCCGCCCGCGGAAGGCGCCCATGGACAGCGGCGCACCCGCATACATCAGCACGCTGGCGCCCGTGACCAGGTTTACCAGAGCGCTCCAGCTCGGGAACGGCAGCAGGAACACCAGGCCGAGCAGGAACGCGAGGATCAGGCTGACCCACGGCACGCCGTTCCTGTCCACCTTCGCGAAGAACTGCGGGTAGTAACGGTTCCTGGCCAGGCCGTAGCCGACCCGCGAGGTCGCGGTCTGGTAGACCAGGCCGGTACCGGACGGGGAGATGACGGCGTCCACCCGCAGGATCGTCGCGAACCAGCCCAGCGCCGCCGCGCCGGCGATGAAGGCGAGCGGCCCGAGCTCGAGGGACGGGTTGGTCTTCAGCGCGGCCCAGCCGTGGGTCAGCTCGCTCGGCTTGAGCGCGCCGATGAACACGACCTGCAGCAGGATGTAGATCACCGTGCACATCAGGATCGCGAAGATGATCGCCCGGGGCAGGTTCCGCTGCGGGTCCTTGACCTCGCCGGCGAGCTGGTCGGCCTGCTCGAAGCCGAGATAGGCGAACACGATGCCTGCCCCGGGGATCGCCGCGAGGAAGGCCTTGGCACCGTACGGCATGAACCCGCCGTGCGCCCCGAAGTTGGTCGTGTGGAACTGGGTGAACAGCACGATGATGGCGAGCACCGGGATCGCGATCTTCCACCAGGTGATCGCGCTGTTGACCTTGTTGAACAGGCGTATGGCCAGGAAGTTGATCGCCGTGAAGATCGCCATCAGGATGATGCTCATCACGAAGCCGATGCCGGTGACCTCGCCGTTCGTCGTGTCGAACAGGCCGTGCCAGTAGAAGGCCATGTACTGCATCACCGCGAAGACCTCGATCGGCGCCACCGTGACCGCCTGCACCCAGGAGAAGAAGCCGAACGAGATGCCGGCGATGCTCCCGAACGCGAAGTGCGGGAACCTCGCGGTGCCGCCGGACACCGGGTACATGCCGCCCAGCTCGGCGTGGACCAGGGCCAGGAGGATGATCATGATGCCCGCGATGACCCAGGCGAGGAGGGCAGCGGTTCCAGTGCTGTACGCGGCCTTCCATGAGCCGAACAGCCACCCGGATCCGATGATCGACGTCACAGATGCCCAGGTGGCTCCGATCAGCCCAATCTCCCGTCTCAGGCCGATGTCAGTCGGCCTGATGATGCTGGGTACCGCCTCAGTTGCCATGTCGAACCTTCTTCCCGGTCCGCATACGTGGGCCATACGCCCGTGAGTAGGGCTCATGCTATTGATCTAGTCCGGATATGAGAAGAAGCCGCCTGGCATCTTTTTGGTAACGCGGGTAACGGTCCGTCCGCGTCGATGCAGGCCAGGCCCATGACAAGCCGATGAGAATTCCCCGGTATCCCGTGTGATCCGTGATGCGCAAGACATCTGCCGCGGGCTCGGCCGCCTGCGGCAGATGTCCTGCCTGGTCACGGTCGGCTAGCCGGCGGCGGTGGAAGCCGAGTAACCGGTCGCCGAACGCCGGTGGTTACGGAGCGCGGTCACGTTTGCCTTGTCCGCGCAATGGTCAGCGCAGTAGCGGCCTGATCGGCTCGGGCTGGCGTCGATGAATACGCTGTGGCACGAGGGGATCGCGCAGATGCCCAGATGGTTCATTCCGAACTGGCTGACGATCATGGCCAGCCCGACGACCGCGCCCGCGCCATACCGGTCGGCAACCGATCCGCTCTCGTCGAGGTGCAGGTGCCAGCGGGAGCGATCATGATGCACCAGCGTGGGACGCGCGGGGTACTGGACGAGCAACGAGTTCAGCCGGTCGGCGGCGGCGGCGTGGTCACGCTGGGCGGCGGCAGTGAAGATCGCGGTGAGCTCGGCCCGGAGCATCCGGAGCGCATCGAGGTCGTGATGGGTGCACGGGCCGCTCAGGTGCGCGTCACCAGTCACGAACGCGCGGAAGGCGCCGGTGCTGCCGAGTTGGTCAGCGTCGCTGCTGCCGTCGGCTGCGGCCGTGTTCACGAGGCGCACGGCCAGCTCGGCATAGGACGTGAGATCCACTGCGATCCTTAGCTGCGGGAGGATAGGTACCGCTTCCCGGCGAAAAGTATCGCACACGTTGGCGCGCTCTGCACGGGCCTTCTGCGGCACGTGCAGAGCGGGAAACTCCGCTATAAAGACGGTCTTCCTTAACTTATATGCGTTTTTGCGCCGCGCGCCGCGGTCCGGCCGGGCGGATTCGGCCGGCCCAGGTCAGAGCCTACGGCGTTGGCCGGAACGGCAGGCTGGAGTGCGTGTCCCGGCGGCCGCGGGCGAGCATGAGCGGTGCCCCGCTGCCTTTTCTATCTGCACGAGCATCTGCACGGGGCGGCCTTCCGGATTACCCTGCGGCCGGAGCGGCGGTAGGGGTCAGGAGTCGTCGGGGGCGGAGCGTTCAGGCTCGTTCTTGGGGGTTTCGTCTTCGCGGGCGGAACCGGCCGGATCGTCCTCGGGGCGCGAGGGCGTGCCGCGGAAGACCTCGTCCTTGATCCTGGTCAGGGCGTCTTCGAGGATGGAACGCAGGTCACCCAGGGCGTTCTCGCCGATGGACTCGGTGTTCCACGCGGCCTTGCTCAGATCCCGGGCGAAGTCGACGGCGAGCCGTTCCAGGTCGCGGAACATGCCCATGTCGAGGTGGGGCGAGCCGGGCCAGCCGCGGCCGCCGCCGGGACGCGAGCGCCAGCCGGCCCAGCCCGGCCAGCCCTGCGACGAGGCCCAGTCGGCCCATTCCCGGCGACCGCCGGCGCGCCTGCCGTGCTGCTCGTCGTGGGCTCGCCTGGCCTCCTCGCGGTCCTGCCGGGCGCGCCTCGTCTCCTCGTGCAACTTCTCCCGGGCCTGCCGCGCGGCGTCCCTGGGGTCCGCCGTGCCGCCCTGGGCCTGCTGCCTGCCGTGGCGCGCCTCATCCCTGGCCCGCCTGGCGCTCTCCCTGACCTCGTCCCTGGCCCGCCGGGCCCGCTCCCTGGCCTCCTCCCGTGCCTGCTCGCGGCTCTCCCGGCGGACATCCTTCGTCGCCCAGGTGAGTTCCTCGCGCAGGTTACGGACGGTGTCCCGGACGTCCTCGGTCACCTCGCGGGCGATGTCGCGCACCGACTGGGTGAGTTCCTCCTCGAGTTCGGCCAGGTCGTCGAGGCGCGAGTTGATCTCTTGCCGTCCCTTGTCCGTGATCCGGTACACCTTCTTGCCGTCGACCTCGTCGTGGGTGACCAGGCCTTCCTCCTCCAGCCGGGCCAGCCGCGGGTAGATGGTTCCCGGCGAAGGCGCGTACACGCCCATGAAGCGGTCCTGCAGCAGCCGGATCACCTCATAGCCGTGCCGCGGCGCCTCGTCGAGCAGTTTGAGCAGGTACAGGCGGAGCCCGCCATGCCGGAAGACTGGGCTCACCGCGCGTCACCCCGCTCGGTCGCTGTCGGGGCCGCGGGCTCAGCGGCTGCGGCCGGTTCGGGGGCCGGGGCCGGTTCGGGGGCCGGGGGCTGGCCGGGGACGCGGGCCTGGCCGGGGGGCGGGGAACCGGCCCGCGCCAGCAGCGTCACGTCGCCGGTCATGCTGGTCACGCTGAGGTTCGCGGCGCCGGACCCGATGGTCGCGCTCATGACCGCCGGGCCCGGGCCCGGTGAGGGGCACATCCCGTCGAAGCCGCTGCGGACCCGGCCCGACGTGGACCGCAGGTCCACCCGGGCGCTGGCACAGGCCGGAAGGCGCACGGCCACGTCGCCGGAAACGGTGGTGACCCGCATGCCGCCGCCGTCGCGCAGGTCGATGTCGGCCGTCACCCGGCCGCTGACCGTCCTGGCGTCCAGATGCCCGACCTCGCCGCCGGCCAGGGTCAGGTCACCGGAGACCGAGTTGAACGCGATCTTGCCGTCGATGTCGCGGGCCTCGAGGTCCCCGGAGATCGTCTTCGCGTCTACGCTGCCGATCACACCATCTAGCGTGATGTCTCCAGAGACACTCTTGGCGGATATTTTCGCGGAGATTCCGGACACGATCGCGCTGGCGTTGACCACCCCGACCTGCGTGGGGCAGCCGCCGGGCACGGTGACGGTAACGTCAGCGGAATGCCGGTGCGGGCGGAGCCAGCTGAGCAGCCCGTCCCACTGCAGGTCCTCGTAGGTAATGGTCAGGATCCCCGCCTCATGAGTCACCAGCAGCGGCTGGCCTTCCAGGCTGGCGACATCCAGCGACGGCTCGTCGTCGGTGGCCAGGATGGCGACCGATCCCGATATCACCCGCACCTTGAGCACGGCGACGTCGTCGAAGTCGAGGGTCCGGGGGGAGTCGATGGTCCAGCGAGGCATAGCTGTCCTTCCTCGCGCGCCGACTCCTCCTGGTGGGCGAGGCCGGCCGTGCTGCGAAACGGTTACGCCCATACGATATATCGTGTTCACCACTAGTCAAGATGTATCGCGAGTCCCGGGCCCCGCGACGTGCGGCTCGGCGCGCCGCGCGGCGGGGCGGCGCGCGGCGGGCCGGCCCCGGCGGACGTGGGCACCGGCTCAGTCCTCGTCGTCCAGGCGCGCGAGCCAGCTAGCCAGGCGGTCAACCGGGGACTCCGCGTCGGGGTGCAGGTCGACGAACTCGCGCAGCCGCTCGGCCAGCCAGCCCAGGGTGACCTGCTCCGCTCCGCGCCGGTCCTCGAGTTCCTCCAGCCCGCGGTCGGTGAAGTACATGAGTCAGCCCTTCCGTGACGGCGCGGGCGACACCGCGGTCGCGACGATGCGGGCCTGCTCCTCCGCGTGGGCCCTGGCCGAGCCGCCCGCGGGTGCCGAGGAGGCGGGACGCGACACCAGGTCCACCGGCCGGCCGAGGATCCCGGGCAGCCGCAACGCCATGTAGGGCCATGCCCCCATGTTGGCCGGCTCCTCCTGGACCCACGTCACTTCCTCGGCCGACGGGTACTTGGCCACCTCAGCGGCGATCTCGTCGCCCGGCAGCGGATAGAGCCGCTCGGCGCGCAGGATCGCCAGGCTGGCCAGGCCTTCGGCGCTCCGCTTCGCCGCCAGGTCGTAGTAGACCTTGCCGGAGCAGAGCAGCACCCGCCGCACCGCCGCGGGGTCGAGCGGCTCCCGCTCGCCGATCACCGGCTGGAACGAGCCGCCGGTGAAGTCGGCTGCCGGCGAAGCCGCCGCCTTCAGCCGCAGCACCGACTTGGGGGTCAACGCGATCAGCGGCTTGGTCCGGCCGGACAGGGCCTGCCAGCGCAGCAGGTGGAAGTAGTTGGCCGGGGTGCTCGGCGCCGCCACCGTCATGTTGTCCTGCGCGCACAGCGTGAGGAACCGCTCGACCCGGGCCGAGGAGTGGTCCGGCCCCTGGCCCTCGTACCCGTGCGGCAGCAGCAGCACCACGCCCGAGCGCTGACCCCACTTCTGCTCGCCCGAGCTGATGAACTCGTCCACGATGGTCTGCGCCCCGTTGACGAAGTCGCCGAACTGGGCCTCCCAGCACACCAGCGCGTCCGGCCGGGCGACCGAGTAGCCGTACTCGAAGCCGACCGCCGCGAACTCCGACAGCAGCGAGTCGTAGGCGTGGAACTTGGCGGACGGGGAGTTGAACGCCCGCAGCGGCGTGTGCTCCGCACCGGTGTGCCGGTCCACGAGCACCGCGTGCCGCTGGCCGAACGTGCCCCGCCGGGTGTCCTGGCCGACCAGGCGCACCGCGTGGCCGTCGATGAGCACGCTGCCGAACGCGAGCAGTTCGCCGGTGGCCCAGTCGATCTCGTCCTGCTCGACCATGATGGCGCGGCGGTGCAGCTGCGGCTGCAGCCGCGGATGCGGGGTAAAGCCGTCGGGCAGGTTCATCTGGGTATCGATGATGCGCTTGATGGTCTCCGCGGTGATCGCCGTGGGGGTCACGTCATGGCCGGCGGGCTGCGGGGCGACCGGCTGGCGCGGCACCACCGCGCCGGGCTCCGCAGGCCGCTCGACGCGTCCCTGGTCTCGGTGAACGCGCGTTCCAGCTCCTGCTGGTAGTCGCGCAGCGCCTGCTCCGCCTCCTCCAGCGTGATGTCACCGCGCCCGATCAGGGACTCGGTGTAGAGCTTGCGCACTGACCGCTTGGCGTCGATCAGGTCGTACATCAGCGGCTGCGTGAACGACGGGTTGTCCGCCTCGTTGTGGCCCCGGCGCCGGTAGCAGATCATGTCGATGACGACGTCTTTCCTGAACGCCTGCCGGTACTCGAAGGCGAGCCTGCCGACCCAGACGACGGCCTCGGGGTCGTCCCCGTTGACGTGGAAGATCGGCGCCTGGATCATGCGGGCGACGTCGGTGGAGTACACGCTGGAGCGCGAGTACTCCGGCGCGGTGGTGAACCCGACCTGGTTGTTCACCACGATGTGCACCGTGCCGCCGGTGCGGTAGCCGCGCAGCTGGGACAGTTCCAGTGTCTCGGCCACCACGCCCTGTCCGGCGAACGCCGCGTCGCCGTGGATGAGCACGGGCAGCACGGTGAATCCCGGCTCGCCCATGTCGATCACGTCCTGCTTGGCCCGCACGACGCCCTCGAGCACCGGGTCGACCGCTTCGAGGTGGCTCGGGTTGGCCACCAGCGAGGTCGGGATCGCCGATCCGTCACCGGGGGAGTAGCTGCCCTCCGCGCCGAGGTGGTACTTGACGTCGCCGGACCCGTGGGTGCTGGCCGGATCCAGGTTCCCCTCGAACTCCTGGAAGATCTGCGCGTAGGACTTGCCCACGATGTTCGCGAGCACGTTGAGCCGCCCCCGGTGGGCCATGCCGATCACGGCCTCGTCCAGCTTCTGGTGGGCGGCCTGGGTGAGCACGGCATCGAGGAGGGGGATCAGCGACTCCGCGCCCTCCAGCGAGAACCTGCGCTGCCCCACGAACTTGGTCTGCAGGAACATCTCGAACGCCTCGGCGACGTTCAGCCGGGACAGGATCCGGACCTGCTCGTCGTGGTCGGCCCGGCCGTGCGGCCGCTCGATCCGGGCCTGCAGCCAGGCTCGTTCCTCCGGGTTCTGCATGTGCATGTACTCGATGCCGACCGTGCGGCAGTAGGAGTCCCGCAGCACGCCGAGTATCTCCCGCAGCTTCATGCGCGGCTTGCCGCCGAACCCGCCGGTCGCGAACTCCCGTTCCAGGTCCCAGAGGGTCAGCCCGTACTGGTTGATGTCCAGGTCGGGATGCTTGCGCTGCTTGTACTCGAGTGGGTCGGTGTCCGCCATGAGATGTCCGCGGACCCGGTAGGCGTGGATCAGCTCATGGACCCGCGCCGCCTTGGACAGGTCGTTCTCGTGCCCGGCCGGAATGTCCTGGACCCAGCGGACCGGCTCGTAGGGGATCCGCAGTGACTGGAACAAGCCGTCGTAGAAGCCGTGCTCGCCCAGCAGCAGCGCCTGCACGGCCCGCAGGAACTCGCCCGACTGCGCGCCCTGGATGATCCGGTGGTCGTAGGTGGAGGTGAGCGTGACCGTCTTGCTGATCGCCAGCCGGGAGATGGTCTCGTCGGACGCGCCCTGATAGGCGGCCGGGTACTCCATCGCGCCCACGCCGACGATGCACCCCTGGCCGGTCACCAGGCGCGGCACCGAGTGCTCGGTGCCGATCGTGCCCGGGTTGGTGAGGGTGATCGTCGTGTCGGCGAAGTCCTCGACCGTGAGCTTGCCGGCGCGGGCCTTGCGGATCACGTCCTCGTACGCCGTCCAGAACTGCCGGAAGTCCATCGCCTCGGCGGTCTTGATGTTGGGCACGAGCAGCTGCCGGGAACCGTCGCCCTTGCGGACGTCGATGGCCAGGCCCAGGTTGACGTGCTCGGGTTCGACCAGGACCGGCTTGCCGTCGGCCTCGGCGTATGCGTAGTTCATCTCCGGCACCGCGGCCAGCGCCCTGACCACCGCGTATCCGATGAGATGCGTGAACGAGACCTTGCCGCCGCGGCCCCGGCTCAGATGATTGTTGATCACGATCCGGTTGTCGACCAGGAGCTTCGCGGGCACGGCCCGGACGCTGGTCGCCGTGGGCACGGTGAGGCTGGCGGCCATGTTGGCCGCGGTACGGGCGGCGGCTCCGCGCAGCCGGACCAGGGTCGCCTCGGCCGTGGCCGCGGCGGGCGCGGCTGGCGCGGCCGCGCCGGGCGGCGGCGCGGCCGGCAGTGGCGCGCCCGCAGGCCCGCTCGGTCCCCGGGCGGGGCCGGGCGGCGCGAAGCCCGGGCGCGCCTGGCCCGGAGAAGCCGGCGCGGGAGGAGCCGGTGCGGGCGCGGTTCCCGGCCTCGGCGGTGCTGCGGCTGGCGGTGCTGCGGCTGCCCCGGCCGGCACCGTGGTTCCGGCCGGCGCGGCGGTTCCGGACGGGGCGGCGGTGGCGGGCCGGGAAGGCTCGGGCGGCTCCGGGTGGTAGTCGGCGAAGAAATTCCACCAGGCCCGGTCAACCGATCCGGGGTCGGCCAGATACCGCTGGTACAGCTCGTCCACCAGCCACTCGTTGGCCCCGAAGTCGGTGGTCGTCGAGGTCGCCGACGGCTGGGCCGCCGGGTCGGCCTGGCCCGTATCGTCCGGCCCGCGCGCCGCGTCCGGCCCGCGCGCCGCGTCCGGCCCGCGCGCCGCGTCCGGCCCGCGCGCCGCGTCCGGCCCGCGCGCCGCGTCCGGCCCGCGCGGCTCCGGTCGGCGTGGCTCGCCCGCGCTTTCGGGGGGCGCGGGCGGTTCCTGTGCGCCGGACCTGCCGTTTGCTTGCGCGGTGAGATCTGCGTGCGTCCGCGGGGACTCAGAAGACACGGCGGACATCGCCCTCTTCCGAAGCTGGTTTATCTGTCATTTCCGCACCCCAGGCTACCCGTCAGCGCGTCTGGTGGCTTGCCCCTGACCGATGGCGTGTACCCAGGTGTGACCCAGGGTGTGCCCAGAGGTCACGCGGAGAGCCGATCCCTGCCATGCGGCTCGAGCCAGTTCACGAACGGGCCCTTGGGCACGATGCGCGACGGGTTGATCCAGCTCTGGCTCTGGTAATAGTGCCGCTTGATCTGGCCGAAGTCGGTGGTGTCGCCGAAACCCGGGTGCTGGTACAGGTCGCGCGCGTACCCCCAGAGGTTGCGGTAGTCCACCAGCCGGTGCAGGTTGCACTTGAAGTGGAGGTAATAGACGGCGTCGAACCTGGCTAGCGACGGGAACAGCCGCACGTCCGCCTCAGACACCTGGCCGCCGAGCAGGAACCTGCGCCGTGACAGCCGCTCGTCGAGCGCGTCCATCGTCGCGAACAGCGTGTCGAAAGCCTCCTCGTAGGCGGCCTGGGTGGTCGCGAGCCCGGCCTTGTACGCGCCGTTGTTGACCGCGTGGTAGATCAGCGTGGCGGTCGCCTCGATCTCCCTGCGCTGCGCCACCGGATAGAGGTCGGGCGCGCCCGGACGCTGATAGCCGATGAATTCGGTCTCGAGCATGACGGTCATCTGCGGCACGTCATTGGTGACGATCCGCTGCGTCTTCGTGTCCCACAAGAACGGCAGGGTGCACCGCCCCTGATAGCCGGGATCGCTGACCAGGTACAGCTCGGAGAGGAAGCGCGCCCCGGTGACCGGGTCTGTGCCGCCCTGGCTGTCCGGGAACCGCCAGCCACGCTCGTCCCCGACCGGATCGGTCAGGCTCAGGCCGATGACCTGCTCAAGCCCGAGCAGCCTGCGGACGATCAGTACCCGGTGCGACCACGGGCAGGCCAGAGATGCGTACAGCTGGTAACGCGCGGGCTCCGCCAGGAACCCGCTTGATCCATCCCTCGTGATCCGCCCGGTGAACGTGCCCTGATGGCGCACGAAGCCACCCAGGGACGACGTCGCCGAGGTCGGTTGAGGCATGGAGGGCTTCACCGTCCCTTCGCGAGCCGCACCAGGCACTGGACACTACGTGATTTCCTAACTACTAGACCACGGTCGACCGGGACAGGCCACGGCAGGGCGTCGGCCTGACGCGCTGGGCGACGGCTTCCGGGCGGCCACGTGACCCGGTGGCATGGCGAGGGGCCGGGTGCCGGTGCCATGACGGCGGGCCGGGGCCTGGTGCCCTGCGGTGCGTGGCCGGGGTGGCAGGCGGGCACCGGGCCAGGGCGACGTGGCACGATGGCGTGACACGGGAAGGGCGGCTGGTTGAGCTCGATCGTCAGCGGGCTCACCCACCTCAGCGGATGGGTGGCCTACAGCGTCATCGCCGCGCTCGTCTTCGGCGAGACCGCGGTCTTCCTCGGGTTCGTGCTGCCCGGCGAGACCGCGGCCGTGCTGGGCGGCGTGCTGGCCAGCCGCGGCCACCTATCGCTGGCGGTGCTCGTGGTCGTGGTCGTGTCGACGGCGCTGGTCGGCCCGATGGTCGGCTATGAGATCGGCAGGCGGATGGGTGACCGCCTGTTCGCGACCCGGGCCCTGCGCCGCGTGCCCGGAGGTCCGGAACGGGCCAGGACCACCCTGCGTGAACGGGGCGGCCTCGCCGTCCTGCTCGGCCGGTTCGTCGCGTTCGTGCGGGCGCTGATGCCCGCCGCCGCGGGAGCGGTGCGAGTGCCCTACCGGACCTTCCTTTTCTACAACGTGACGGGCGGGATCATCTGGGGGGTGGGCTACTGCCTGCTCGGTTACCTGGCAGGCTCGGCGTACTCGGCCGTGGAGACCCGGATAGGCACCGGGCTCGCCGTGGCCGCCGCCGTGATCGTCGTGGCCGCGGCGGCGGTATGGGCCGTCCGCCGGCACCGCGCCGCGCCGCGAGCCGGCCTGGCGGTGTCGGCCGAGGTGCCGGGAGCCGAGGCAGCGCGGCTGGACGGAGCGGCGCTGCTGGACGGAGCGCTGCCGGGAGAAACCCCGGTGCCGCGGGAGGGCCCGGTACCCGGAGGCGACGCGGCGCCGCGCAATGGCCCACCGGGAGGCGACGCGGTGCCGCGCCAGCCCGGTCTTCAGGAGGCAGATCCGTGACCCGGGCTCTGTGCTCCGGGCGGCCCCGGGCCGCGCGGGTCGACGGCGAGCGGAAACCGACCTGGCGTGGTCCTAGTCGGGCGGGACGGGCACCGGTGATCGGCCGAACACGTCGTCGCGCCGGTGCTTCAGGCTCGGCAAGGCTGCCCTGACCTCAGCGGTGACCGCGGTGTCCACCTCGCCGACGGCGACGCCCGGGCGCGGCCCGAGGTCAAGCCGGACGGTACCCATCGGGTCGACCAGCATGCTGCGCCCGCTGCCCGTGGGGGCGAGGGTGGGCGGCTCGGCGGGGTCGGGCACCTGGTCGGCGGCGGCCACCCACACCGTGTTCTCGATCGCCCGGGCCCGGATCAGCGTGACCCAGTGCTCCTCCTTGAACAGCCCGGCGGCCCAGCCCGCCGGAACCACGATCAGGTCGGCCCCGCGAGCGGCCAGGTCCCGGGCGTGCTCGGGAAACCTGATGTCGTAACAGATCACCAGGCCCACCCGGAGGCCGCCCACCTCGGCGACCACCGGCTCGTCGCCGGCCGCCACCTGATCGGATTCCCGCTGGCCGAGCGCATCGAAGAGGTGGATCTTCCGGTACGCCGCGGCCAGGCTCCCGCGCTCGTCGAACACCACGGCGGTGTTGTAGACGAGTTGACCGGGCCCCGGCTCAAACACCCCGGCGACCACGGCAACTCCGTGATCGCGAGCCGCCTCCGACAGGCCACGGCAGAACGCTCCGTCCGTCGGTTCGGCCGCCGCCCGCAAGTCGGTCCCGAAACGTGCCTGCGTCCCCTCGGGGAAGATCGCGAGGTGCGCTCCGGCCACGGCCGCCTCGGCGAGCGCTTGCTGCACCCGGGCGAGATTGACCGATGGATCGGAGCTGACCGGCATCTGACAAAGCGCCACCCGCATGCCCGCAGCGTAAGACACGAGCGCCCGGATCGCACCGCGAGGTATCCGGGAAGGGCCCGGCGCGGCGCCGTGCCCTTCCCGGGCCCCCGCCTAGTGCTGCGGGCCGACGCTGCCCGCCAGGGCCAGGCCGTCGGCCGCGGCCAGGTCGTCCTGGGCGCGCTCGCCGGCGGCCGGCCCTGGACGCCCCGGGCTCCGATGCGGCAGGCGGGCTTGCTGATGCCGACGGCGTGGAACGCCAGCAGCCTCCTGGCCACGCGCGTCACCGCCCCGGGAGCGCGGCCGGCGATGCTGCGCGCGGTCTCCTCTCGCTTGCTGGCCACGGTGACGAGCACGATGGCGGCGAGCGGCACGCCCGTGATCACGGTCGCGGTGACGGTCAGCAGGATGATCATCACGTTCACCTTCCCGGTTCGGGTGGCTACATCGTTCGGGCGAGCCGTGCGGCTGTCGAGGCGGCTGGCATTACTATCGAACCGATGTCCCCACTGATTAGACTCATACCAAACAGTGGTGCGTTTAAAACAGAGTGGGTGGGTAGATTCCACCTATCCAGATGGTGAGAATCATAGGTACCTCTGAAGGGAGGAGGCCTGCCGTGGCTCACGCGCGGTATCAGCAGATCGCGGACCGCCTCCGCGAACAGATCACCACCGGGGTGTTCGGGCCGGGCGAGCGCCTGCCCAGCGAGCCCGACCTCATCGAGGAATACCAGGCGTCGAGGAACACCGTCCGGCTGGCCATAGCGCTGCTCACCAACCAGGGCCTGGTCGTGACCAGGCAGGGCCTGGGAACGTTCGTCCAGCAGCCGACCAGGCCGTTCACGGCCCTGCTGTCGCGGGTCAATGTCTCCCCCGGCGGCCATCACGCGGACACCGCGCTGCCGGTGGTCGGCCCGGCCGCCAGCGAGCCGGAAAGAGCCAGGTCGGTGGTGGTGGAGACCGCCGAGGCGAGCCGGAGCGTCGCGACGAGCCTCGACATCAAGCCGGGCGACCCGGTGGTCATCCGCCGGTCTCAGCGGTTCCTCGGCGAGGTTCCCTGGCTGCTCGTCGCCTCCTTCTTCCCCATGGACCTGGCCGCCGGGACCGCGCTGGAGCAGGCGGGCAGCATCGAGCAGGGCAGCATCAAGTTGCTCGCCGACCTGGGCTACCCCCAGCAGGGCTTCCGCGACGAGATCGGCGGGCGGATGCCCGACGCACGTGAGTTCGAGTTCTTCGGCCTGACCACGGGCACGCCCGTCATCGTCGTCAGCCGGACCGCGTACGGCGTGTCCAGGCCGATCAGGCTGACCCGCTATGTATACCGCGCCGACCGGGTGAGGCTGGCCCACGAGGTGGCCACGATCCCGGAGAAGTACCAGAACGCTGACCGTCACTGAGCCGCGGGTAGCAGCGCAGGGGGGCAGCGGAGGCACGGCCGGGACCGGAGACCGCGCCCGGCCGCGGCCGCGGAGCCGGGCGTGCCGGGTGCTTCTGCTGCGCTGCCCGGGCCAGCTATTGTGACGGCGTGATCGCGCTGCTCCTGGCTGCGTCCGCGGTCGGCCTGTCCAATCTCGCCGCGTCCGTCGGCATCGGCATGTCCGGCGTGGACGGCAGGACGCGGCTGCGGGTCGGCGTGATCTTCGGCGCGTTCGAGGCCGGGATGCCGGTCGTCGGGCTGCTGATCGGCCAGCGGTTCGCCATGGACCTGGGCCGGGCGGTGCGCTGGCCCGGCGCCGTCTTGCTCATGCTGATCGGCGCGCTCGGCGTGCTGCGGTCGGTGCGGGCCCGCCGCGGCAACCCGCCGCCGCCCGGCGCGCCCGGTACGCCCGGCGCGCCCGGTACGCCCGGTACGTCTGGCGCGCCCGGCGTTCCGGCGATGCCCCGGCCCGGCATCGTCCGCCTGCTGGCCAGCGGGCTGGTCCTCAGCATGGACAACCTGGTCGTCGGCTTCGCGCTCGGCACCTACGGGATCAGCGTCGCGGCCGGCGCGGTCGTGATCGGAGCGGTCAGCGTGGTCATGTCGCTGGCCGGGCTGGAACTGGGCGGCTTGCTCGGCCGGTGGGTCGGCCGGCGGAGCGAGCAGTTGAGCGGCGTGGTCCTGATCCTGGTCGGTGCGGCCATCGCCGGCGGGGCCTTCGGCTAGCCGCTACTCCTCGAGCCGCAGGGCGGCCTTCGGGCAGGACCGGACCGCGTGCCGCACCGCGTCGGCGAGGTCCGCCGGGATCTCGGCCACCTGGATATGCAACTGATCCTCGTCATCCACCTCGAACACCTCGGGCACCAGCCCCGCGCACACCGCGTTGGCCTCGCAGGCGTCGCGGTCGACTTCCACTTTCACGAGCCGGTCTCCCTTGGCTACCCGTTAGTACAGACTGCGGTAGTACGGAGTAGAGCATGGGCGCGTGCCGCGAGCAAGGAGACTGACCATCATGCCGAACGGATTCTCCCCCGAGCTCGCCAGCGCCGCCGAGGCGGCCCGGGGCTTCATGCCTGCCCCCGAGGGGCTGGCGCTCTACGACACCGCCGCCGCCTACGCGCCCAGGGGCCCGGTGGCCGAGATAGGAACCTACTGCGGCAAGTCAACGATCTACCTGGCGGCCGCCGCGCGCGAGGCCGGGCAGCTGGTCGTCACCGTCGATCATCACCACGGCTCGGAGGAGAACCAGCCCGGCTGGGAGTACCACGACACCGAGCTGGTCGATCCGGCCACCGGGCGGCTCGACACGCTGCCGCATTTCCGGTCCACCCTCGCCGCCGCCGGCCTGGAGGAGCACGTGATCGCCATCGTCGGCCGGTCCGCCGACGTGGCCGGGCTGTGGCGGGCGCCCCTCGGGATGCTGTTCATCGACGGCGGGCACACCGACGCCGCGGCCCAGGCGGACTACGAGGGCTGGGCGCCGTGGGTGGCGGACGGCGGGGCCCTGGCCATCCACGACGTCTTTCCCGACCCGGCCGACGGCGGTCAGGCGCCGTACCGGATCTACCTGCGCGCGCTGAAGTCAGGCGCGTTCACCGAGGTCCGGGTGGAGGGTTCGCTGCGGGTCCTGGAACGGACCGGCTCCGGCATCGGCTGAGGCGGCGGGCGGCCGGCCGGTCTCCGGCGGCTCGCATCCGCACGCGGCGGCGTCAACAGGCGAGCTGACGGTCCACCGGGCCGCCGCGTCGACGAAAATCTCCGCCGCGCCGGACGCCCCGGACAGCGCGTCGGCGGCGAGAATGACCGCGGCGGCGGTCCAGCTGCTCTGCTCGTCGGGGAAGTGCGTCTGGTTGGCGAACTGCCAGCCGGTCCAGTACCCCCCGTTCGGCCCGCGCAGGTGCTGCATCTGATCGAACAGGTCGAGTGCGCGGGCGTGGTCGCCGATCGCGTCGAGCGCGAGCGCGAGCTCGCAGGTCTCGGCGCCGGTGACCCAGGGCTCATCGCTGACGCACCGGATACCGAGACCGGGCACGACGAACGTGTCCCAGCCCGCCGCCAGGCGCTGGCGCGCCGCGTCGCCCCGCAGCGGCCCGCCGAGCACCGGGTAGTACCAGTCCATCGAGAACCTGCTCTTGTCGGCGAACGCCTCGGGGTGGCAGGCCACCGTGTGCCCGAGCTGGCCGGCGGCGAGTTCCCAGTCGGGCTGCGGCTCGCCGACGTACTCCGCCAGCGCGATCGCGCAGCGCAGCGCCTGATGCATGCTGGAGCTGCCGGTCAGCAGCGCGTACGAGCCGGGCGAGCCGTCGGGCCTGCGCTGCCAGGTGATCTCACCGCGCGGCTGCTGCAGGCCGATCGCGAACTCGATCCCCTTGCGCACCACTGGCCACATTCGTTGCGCGAACGCATCGTCGCGGGTGACCTGGAGTTCGTGCCAGACTCCCACCGCGGGGTAGGCGGCGTGGTTGCTCTCCACCGCGTCGTCGATGACCGCGCCGC
Source organism: uncultured Actinomycetota bacterium (assembly GCA_963842355.1). Lineage (GTDB taxonomy): Bacteria > Actinomycetota > Actinomycetes > Streptosporangiales > Streptosporangiaceae > JASHPR01. The sequence goes on from CAWJGC010000006.1 coordinate 55,577, forward strand.
CCTCGGCCCGCTTCGGCCACGACCCGTCCGGCCGCTGGCCGGCGCGCAGCCACTCGTAGCCCCGCCGCGCGGGGCCGCGGAGCCCGCACACGCTCAGGGCCATCGCGCACTCCACGTGGTTCCAGGCGTCCACGTGGCCGTCCGGCCAGCCGATCGCGCCGTCGCGCTGCTGCACCGCGGCGATGCTGTGGCCCGTGGCCAGGATCTGGTCGGCGGTCAGGATTCCGGGCACCGACGGCAGCCAGGCGCGCATCCCGTCCGGGCTCGGGCCGGCCAGGCTCTCAGGACGCCGCATGCGCCTCCTCCGGCTGCGGCCCGGCCGCGGGCGGGCGGGCGCCGCCGCGGGAGACCAGGCGGCGTGAACGGACGGCCGGGCGGCCCGTAGCCCGCCCCGCGGCCGCGGGCGGGGCGACCCCGATGCGCTGGGCGACGGCGGGCTTGGCCGCGTAGATCACGACGCTCTTGCCGATGAGAGGGTTCAGAGCCCGGTCGGCCAGCCGCATGACCGCGGGCTTCTTCATGATCTCCCAGACCAGCAGCCGGTGGTAGGCGCGGGCCAGCGGGTGCCGGTCGTCGCGCACGCCGACCGCGCACTTCAGCCACCAGTACGGCGCGTGCAGCGCGTGGGCGTGATGGTGGCCGCCGATGATCAGGCCGGCCCGGGCCAGCTTCACCTCGAGTTCGCCGCGGGTGAAGATCCGCACATGGCCGCCGGGCACGCTGTGGTAGTCGTCGGAGAGCCGCCAGCAGATCCGCTCCGGCAGCCAGGCCGGCACGGTGACCGCGGCCACGCCGCCCGGCCGCAGCACCCGGGCCAGTTCGTTCATGGCCGCCTGGTCGGCGGGGATGTGCTCGAGCACCTCGGCCGCGATGACCCGGTCGAAGAAGCCGTCCGGGAACGGCATGGCGGCGGCGTCCCCGGCCGCCGCGGCGGCGCGGGCCCCGGCGGGCACCTCGCCGGCCTCGCTCATGGCCGCGAACATGCTGGCCACCTGGCGCAGTTCGGCCTCGTCGGTGTCCAGCGCCACGACGTGCGCGCCGCGGCGCAGTACCTCGAACGCGTGCCTGCCCGCGCCGCAGCCGAGGTCGAGGACCCGGTCACCGGGGCCGACCCGGAGCCGGGCGAAGTCCACGGTCAGCACGGCGCCGTTTCCCGCCGTGAAGCCCCGGGGACCGCGTCCATCGCGTCGAGATACTGATCGACGGTCGCCCGGGCCACGGCGGGCCAGGCAAAACGTTCCTGCACCCGGCGCAGGGCCAGGGCGGACAGCCGTTCCCGCTCGGCCGCCGAGTCGTGCAGGGTGCGCAGCGCCACCGCGAGTTCTTCGGCGTCGCCGGGCGCGACCAGCAGGGCCGCGTCGCCGGTGACCTCGGGCAGCGCGCCGGTCCGGCTGGCGATCAGCGGCGTCCCCGAGGCCATGTGCTCGACGGCGGGCAGCGAGAAACCCTCGTAGAGCGAGGGCACCACGGCGATCTCGGCGCTGGCGATGAGCTGGGCGAGTTCGGTGTCGCTGATCCCGCTGACGAACCGGACCCGGTCGCCGAGGGCCAGTTCGGCGACAAGCCGCTCGGTCGGCCCGCCGGCCGACGGCTTGCCGACCACGGTGAGCACGGCATTGCGTTCGGTGGTGAGCTTCGCCACGGCGTGCAACAACGTCGAGATGCCTTTGACCGGTGAGTCTGCGCTGGCCACGGCCACGATCTGGCCGGGTACGCGCGGCGCGGACCGGGGATGGAACAGGCGGGTGTCGACCCCGAGCGGGATCACGTGCACCTGGTCGCGGAGGACCCGGAAATCGCGGCAGATGTCCTCGCGGGAGGACTCCGAACCGGTGAGCACCGGCCCGACGCGGCGGGCGACCCGGCCCTGCATCCGGACGAACCCGTACCAGCGGCGCTTGGACAGCCGGGACAGGCCCCGGGCCGCGGCGAGCTCGATCCGCCGGTCCACGCTGATCGGGTGATGGATGCTGGTGACCAGCGGCAGGCCGAGGCGCGTGATGCCCAGCATGCCGTAGGCCAGCACCTGGTTGTCGTGCACGATGTCGAAGTCGCCGCGGCGGGCCCGCAGCGCGCGCAGGGCGCGCAGGCTGAACGTCAGCGGCTCGGGGAAGGCACCGGTCCACATCGCGGCGACCTCGAGCACGTCGATCCAGTCCCGGTACTCGCTCGGGCGCGGCGTCCGGAACGGGTCAGGCTCCCGGTACAGGTCCAGGCTCGGCAGCGTGCGCAGCAGCGGGCCCGGCTCAAGCTCCGGGTAGGGCTGGCCGGAGAACACCTCGACGTGGTGGCCGAGCGCGGCCAGTTCGCGGGACAGGTGCCGCAGGTAGATCCCCTGGCCACCGCAGTGCGGCTTGCTCCGGTAGGACAGCAGCGCGACGCGCAGCGGGCGGTCCGCCCCGGCTGGCCTGCTCGGGAGGCCGGGGCTCGAACCCGGTTCTGGCACGGTGCTCACGCAGGTTTGCGCCTCCTCGTCTGCCGCTGACCGCCCAGTTGCCAAGGCGTGCCCGCGTGACCCCCTAAGCAGCGAACATTACCAGGGGGTATCTTGCGTAATCTTGTGCCCCACACGTAAACCGCCAAGTACTCCTTTGGCTTCGGTGTGGATAAGCTGCCGCGACGTAACCCGATGGCCAGCCGGTACCCCGGCTGGCCGCAGTGAGCGGAGACTCTACTGACTCGACGCGCTCTGATCACCGGCATTACCGGCCAGGATGGCTCCTACCTGGCCGAACATCTCGTGGCCCAGGGATACGAGGTCTGGGGCCTGGTCCGGGGTCAGGCGAACCCGCGCGTGCGCCGGGTGCGCCAGCTACTCGGCGACGTCCACCTGGTCCGTGGCGACCTGCTGGACCAGGGCAGCCTGATCTCCGCGGTAGAGCGGGTACAGCCCGACGAGGTCTACAACCTGGCCGCGATCTCGTACGTGCCGATGTCCTGGCAGCAGGCCGAGCTGACCGGCGAGGTCACCGGGCTCGGCGTGCTCCGGGTCCTCGAGGCGATCCGGGTGTGCAGCGGCGTCAGCGCGTCCCGGAGCCCGGGCCGTGGCCAGATCCGGTTCTACCAGGCCTCGTCCTCGGAGATGTTCGGGAAGGTGCGGGAGTCGCCGCAGACCGAGCAGACGCCGTTCCACCCGCGGAGCCCGTACGGAGTGGCCAAGGCCTACGGTCACCACCTGACCCAGAACTACCGCGAGTCGTACGGGATGTTCGCGGTGTCGGGGATCCTGTTCAACCACGAGTCGCCGCGCCGGGGGGCCGAGTTCGTCCCGCGCAAGGTGTCGCTCGGGGTGGCCAAGATCAAGCTCGGCTACGAGCGGCAGCTGCGCCTCGGCAACCTGGGAGCCAGCCGGGACTGGGGGTTCGCCGGCGACTATGTGCGTGCGATGCACCTGATGCTGGAGAAAGACGAGCCCTCGGACTACGTGGTCGGAACGGGCGTCATGCACGGTGTGGGTGAGCTGGTGGAGCTGGCGTTCGGGGTGGCGGGCCTCGACTGGCGGGACCACGTGGTGACCGACGCCGCGTTCATCAGGCCCGCCGAGGTGGACCGGCTGTGCGCGAACCCGGCCAAGGCCGCCGCCGAGCTCGGCTGGGAGCCGAAGATCGGCTTCGAGGAACTGGTCACGATGATGGTCGAGGCCGACATGGAGCTGCTGTCGGTTTCCGGCGGGCATGCCGAGGACTCGTTCGGCTCCGATACCTGGTAGTGCGGAGCCCGGCCGCCGGTCACGCGTCGGCTGACCGGCGTGCCCGGAACCCGGCGACCTTGGCCCGGTTGCCGCAGCGTCCCATGTCGCACCAGCGCCGCGAGCCTGCCCGGGAGGTGTCCAGGAACAGGCGCGTGCAGGGAGGGTCCCCGCACGCGCGGATGCGGCTGGCCTCCGGTCCGCCCAGCAGGTCGGCCGCAGCCCGGGCGATGGTCGCCGTGACGGCCTGCACGCTGCCCGTCTTCCGCAGGCCGTTCCGGGTCAGGACGGGCGTGACCGGTGCCGCCGCGGCGGCCGCGTTGACCAGGTCGATGTCGCGCCGGCGGCGGCTGCCGCCGGACACCGCGGCCCGCGCGAGCCGGTAGATCGCCTCCCTGACGGCCAGCGCGCGGGCGAGTTCGGCCTCGGTGACCGGGGGAGGCGAGTCGACCAGCCCGGCGGCGGCGAACCATTCCCGCAGCTCCCGAGGCGAGCGCAGCAGGTCATCGGGCGCCGTGTCGCGGTGCTCGACGGTCCCGGCGAAGTCCAGGGCCAGGTTCCCGCTGACAAACGTGTAGCTGATCCGGTTCGCCGCGGCCGGCGCGATCCTGGCGCTGGCCGCGTGGCTCACGGGCGCGCCGTGGCCGCGCGGCCGCCAGCTCGGCCACGTGGTCGTGGCGGGCCTGCTGCTCCAGGCGGCCCAGTTCGGCGGGTTCTACTGGGCGATGTCTCTCGGCCTCGGGGCCGCGCTCACCGCGCTGATCCAGGGCCTGACCCCGGTGGTCACCGCGACGGCGGCGGGGCTGTTCCTCGGCGAGCACACCCGCCCGGCGCAGCGTCTCGGCTTCGCGCTGGGCGCGGCCGGGGTGGTGCTCGCGGTAGCCGGGCGGATCGACATCCACGCCGGCGCGGCCGCTGCCCTGGTCCCGGCCGCGGTAGGCCTGGCCGGCGCCAGCGCCGGGCTGCTCTACCAGCAGCGGTTCTGCGCGACGATGGACCTGCGGACCGGGACGGCCACGCAGTTGCTGGCAAGCGTTCCGGTCCTCGGCGTGATGACGCTGCTCATCGAGCATCCCCAGGTTTCGCGTCCGCTGCCGCTGGCCGCGTCGCTGGCCTGGCTGGTCCTGGTCAACTCGATCGGCGCCTTCCTGCTGATGTACGCGATGCTGCGGCGTCGCCCGGCCAGCGAGGTCAGCAGCCTGTTCTTCCTCACCCCGGCGGTCACCGCGATCCTGGCGCAGCTGTTCCTCGGCCAGCGCCTTGGCTGGCTGACGCTGGCCGGCCTGGTGGTGAGCGGCGCAGGCGTGGCGCTGGCCACGCGACGACGGCCGTCGGCCGCCCGGCCGTCTCCCGCGGTTCCGGCGGCTTCCGCGGTTCCGGCGGCTTCCGCGGCTACGGGACGGGCGCGCTAGGAGATGACGGCGCCGACCAGGCTCCCTATCCCGTAGGTCAGGCCTGCCGCGGCGCTGGCCAGCAGCAGCTGGCGGATGGCCCCGCGCAGGAACGGGCGGTCGGTGAACCGGGAGACCAGCCCGCCGCCGATCACGGCGGCCACCCCGGCCAGTACCAGCGCGGCCGCGAGCGAGCTGAAGCCGACGAGGTAGGGAAGCAGCGGTACCAGGGCCCCGGCGGCGAAGGTCACCAGCGAGGCGGCGGCCGCGGTCACCGGCGACGGCAACTCGTGGTGGTCGACGCCGAGTTCTTCCCGGACGTGCACCCGGAGCGCCTGGTCGGGGTGCACCGAGACCTGCCGGGCGACCTCGTCGGCGAGGGCGGGGTCCACGCCGCGCCGCCGGAAGACCGCGGCCAGTTCCCTCCGCTCGGCGTCGGGATGGATCTCCAGCTCGCGCCGCTCCTTGCTGACCTCGGCGGCGACCAGTTCGTTCTGCGACGACACCGAGACGAACTCGCCCGCGGCCATGGAGAACGCGCCCGCACAGAGCCCGGCCAGGCCGGCCAGCAACACGGTGTGCGGCGAGCCCCTGCCGCCGCCTACCCCGGCGATCAGGGACACGTTGGTGACCAGGCCGTCCATGGCCCCGAATACCGCGGGGCGCAGCCAGCCACCCTGCACGTCCCGGTGCTGGTGGTCGTGCGCCTCGCCCCGGGAGCCATCGGCCGCGGTCATGTCGGTGTTCCCCGCCCCGGTGGCCGGCTCAGCCAAGCGACTGGGCGGTGCGCGTCGGCAGGCCGGCCCCCTTCCACGCCTGGAAGCCGCCCTCGAGGTCGGTCGCCTCGGGCAGGCCGATCCGCCGCAGGCTGGCCGCGGCCAGCGTCGAAGCGTAGCCTTCCGAGCACATCACGATGACCCGCGCGTCCGCCCGGGCCAGCGCGGGGATCCGCGCCTCGCTGCTGGGGTCGAGCCGCCACTCGAGCACGTTGCGGCCGATGATGATCGCCGTCGGAACCTCCCCCTCGACGATCCGCTGTTCGAGCGGCCGGATGTCGACCAGCACCGCGCCGTCGGTGAGCGCGGCGAAGGCCGCCTCGGGCCGGAGCCTGGCCAGGCCGCTGCGGGCCTCGGCCAGCAGTTCGTCGATGCCGGGCGCGTCGGCCGGCAGCGCGTGGCGGGCGAATTCCGCGGCCGAGGCGCAGGCGTCGGCCAGCGCGGTGTCCGCGCCGCCGCGGCCGCGGGCGCCTTCCGGGCCGTCGATCGCCACGGTCTCCCGGGCGATCAGGCCGTAGTCGGTCCGCGTGTAGTAGGTCATCGCGCTCAGTGGCGGCGAGTAGGCGTGGATGCTCGTCGCGGAGCCTTCACCGCCGTGCGCCACGTCATGCACGTGGCCGGGCCCGAACGCTACCGCCTCGAGGGCGAGCAGCCGCCTGCGGCCGAGCCTGCGCCCGCTGGGTACCCGGTACTGCTCGATCAGGCTGCCCTCGGCCACGGCAAACGATCCCGACGACCCGCCGTGGTCATGCCAGTCGGTGTCCTGGCCGCGCTCCCAGGCCAGCAGCCAGACGTCGCACGCGTTCGACCGGTGCAGCGGCAGGTACCAGCGCACGTCGGGATCGCGGACGACGAGGTCCGCCCAGAGCTCGGGATGCGCGGCGATCTTGACAGTCACCGCGCGCAGCTGGGCCGGGGCCAGGCGGCCGGCCCGCGGCACGAGGCCGTGCAGGGCGTCGACGATCGCCTGCTGGCGCTCGGGGCTGACGCCCCACCCCCGCTTCAGGCCGGAACCGAGCCGGCCGGGCTGCTCGGCACCCGCGCTGCCGGGGGTCACGATGGCAACCGACACACGACCTCCAAACCGTTAGCCAGGGATAATGCCATCATATGCCGGGGCCGCCCGCGTGCAGGATGCGCTCGATATCCTCGCCGAAGGGCCGGTCGGCGCCGATCGGGCCGACGATCTCGGCCAGCCGCCGCAGCATCGCGCGGCATCCGGCCGGCGCGGGACGCCGGGACAGCGACCAGGCCTGGTAGGCGGTAAGCAGTTCGCAGGCGGCGACGACGTGAGCGTGGGACAGGGCGCCGCGCAGCGTCTCGGCCGACTCCCAGGCGAAGGACTGCACGTCCTCCTGGCCGCCCGAGGTCTCGATCAGGCCGACCGAGGCCGGGACGACCAGCCGGCGCAGCGCGTGCACCTCCCCGGCGGCCCGCTTGTGCACCGCGACCAGCCCGGTGTCCGGGCCCGGCCGGGCCGCTAGCTGGGCGGGCAGGCCGGTGACGCGCGGGTCGAGCAACCGGTGCACGCGGGCCGCCGAGACCTCGGCGGCGTGCGCGAGCGCGGCGGTCAGCGCGTCACAGTGCGCGGCCAGGTCCAGGCCGTGGAATCCGGCCGTGCCCGCGAATTCTCCGTTCAAGAACGCGGGCGAGTCGGTGACGCCGGTGAGCGCGCGGTCGATCGCGGCCCCCAGCGCATCGCAGGCCCGGATGACGTGGGCGGACACCGGGCCGGCCACCCGGAACGACACCGGTGCCTGCAGCGCCCTGGGCTCGGGGTCGTCGCCGATCGCCGCGCGCAGCCGGGCGAGCACGCCGGCCAGGACGTCGTCGCCGCGCGCGCACGCGGCCGCGTAGGGGTCGCGGGACGCCCCGGCCGCCGCGATCGACAGCGCCGCCGCCGCGGCCATCACCGGCTCCAGGGCCCGGGTGTCGGCCAGCCGCCGCAGGCTCAGCGCGGTCGCGCCGGGCACGCCGGCCAGCAGCGCGTGCCCCTCCCTCGGGCCGAGGCCGAAGTCGCCCAGGCCGCGACGCCGCAGGGCTTCGGCGGCGGGCTCGGTCTCGCCGGCCGGCCCGAGCACCCGCCCGATCCCGACCAGAGGCCCGAACGCATGGGCCAGCGGCATGATCTCGCCGGCACAGCCCACCCCGGTCCGGGGGACCGCCGGGACGAGGCCCGCGCCGAGGATGCCGGTCAGCCGCTGGCACAGCCCGGCGGACACGCCCGAGTCGCCGGACAGGAACGTGCGCAGCCGGACCACGATGACCGCCCGCGCGTCGGCCGCTTCCAGCCAGGGAGGGCCTCCCGTCGCCCGGGCCAGCATCAGGTTGCGCTGGTGGGAGAGTTGCTCGGCCTCGCTGAGCCGGACGCCGCTCAGCGCGCCCATGCCGGTGTTCACGCCGTACACCGGGTCGCCGCGGCGCAGCACCTCGCGGGCCGCGGCGCACTGCCGCTGCACCTGGTCGAGCAGCCCGGGCGCGACCCGGATGGCTTCCCCGGCGGCGACGCGGAGCACCAGCGCGGGATCGAGGTCGTCCGCCGCGGCGATCAGGCTGGTCATGGTCAGCGGTAGCGCAGCATCGTGCCGGCCCCGGCGTCCCGCGCCCGGTTGTCGGGCACCAGGTGCACCCGCGGCTCGAAGACGACGCGGCCCTCGCCGTGAGCGAGGACCGCGCCTTCGACCGTGGCGACGATCTCGGCGCTGGTCAGGCCCAGAGCGTCGATGTCAGGACCGGACAGGAACCTGATCCACAGGCCTGCACCGTCGCCGGGCGGGGTCACGAGGTCTCGGCGCCGGGGCCCTCAGCTCTTGGTCACGTTCCACAGGAAGAACTGGCTCTGTGCGGTCGGGTAGACGCCGTTGACGTTCTTCTGCGCGGCGCTCAGGTAGTCGTAGAAGTAGGCGAAGATGATCGGCGTCTGGTCGAGCAGCAGGTTCTGAATCTGGCCGGCGAGCGTCCGCTGGCTGGACAGGTCAACCGCGGCGATGAACTGCTTCGAGAGCGTGTCGTAGGCGGGGTCGTTGAAGTGGGCGGCGTTCCAGGAACCCTGCCCGGTCTTGGCGTTGATGGACTGCAGCGGCGCCTGCAGGTACAGGTTCGGTATGGCCCGCGCGCCGTAGTCGACCAGGCTCATCTCCCCGTCCAGCCAGTCCGACTTGCCGAACACGGCCGTGCCGTAGTACTTCGTCGGCGTCTCGATGGTGAGCGAGATGTCCACGCCGATCTGGGCCGCGGACTGCTTGACGATCTCGGCGAAGTGGGGGATCTCCTGGGTCGTCTCGGTGAGCAGCGGCGTCGAGAAGCCCCGCGGGACGCCGGCCTGGGCCAGCAGCTGCTTGGCCTTGGTCAGGTTCTGCGTCCGCTGCGGCACGCTGGTATCGGTAGACTTGAACACCGTGGCGAACGGGCTGTCGTTCCCGACCACCGCGTAGTTCTTGAACAGCGCCGCCACGATCGCCGGCCGGTCGAGGCTGTACGCGATCGCCTGGCGGACGAGCTTGTTCGTGAACGGGGCCGTGTCGCACCGCATCGACAGCTCGCGGTGCGTGGCCGCCTTGAGGCTGATGATGTTGTAGCTCCCGTTCAGCAGCTGCGGGCTGGTGGCCACGGAGAACTGGTCGAGGCAGTCGATCGAGCCCGCCTGGAGCGCGGCCGACATCGGCGCCTCGTCCGGGTAGAAGGTGAACTCGATCTTGGCGGGCAGCGCCTTCGTGCCCCAGTAGTGCGGGTTCCGCACGTAGGTCGCCCCGACGTTCGGGGTGTAGCTCGACATCATGAACCGGCCGGTGCCGGGGAAGGTCTTCTGGTAGTTCGAGTAGTCGAAGTTGTTCGGGACGATGATCATGTTGTAGTTGTCCTCGGACACCGCGTCGACCCAGCCCGCGTCGGGGTGCTCGAGGTGGAAGGCGATCGTGCTGTCGTCGACCTTCACGACGCCGTCCGGCGTGAGCGTGCCGCCGAAGACGGACAGGGCATTGGCCGAGCTGGACGGGTTGGCCTGGCTCTTGAAGCTGTAGACGACGTCATCCACCGTCATCGGGGTGCCGTCGTTGAACTTGACGCCCTGGCGGATCTTGAACGTCCACACCGAGGCGTCGGCGTTCGGGCTCCAGCTCGTGGCCAGCCACGGGTGGTAGTTGAAGCTCTGATCGGTGAAGACCAGGAACTCGCCGACGTTGCCGATCAGCTCGAGGCCGCCCTGGTCGGCGATCGTGATCGGGTTGATCGCCGCCGCGGGGACGAGGATGCCGGCCTTGATGGTCGCGCCGGCCTTGCCCGCGGTGGCCGGGGTGGAACTGGTGGCGCTGGTGCCCGAGCTTCCGCAGGCGGCCACGATGCCGCCGATCACCGACATCGACAGGCCCATGGCCGTGCCGCGGCGCAGGAAGTCCCGCCGGGACAGCCGCCCCGCGACGAACTCGTCGATGACGTGCTCCTGTACAGGCCCTCGCCCACGACGAAGCTTGTCGAGCCGCCCGTGGTCGATGTTCATACGGCCGGTGCCCATGACACCCCCTTGACGTAGCTCGCCGTCGGTCAGATCTCGACAGCGTAGATAGGGAACCCTACCGTGCGAGACAGCTCAACCAAGGAGTCCTGTTCATATCCATTCCGTATCGTTACGTCGTGTTAATACCAGCCGCGCGGTTGGGTTAGCTATCGGTGCGCTGGAGGGCGCGCAGTTGGTCCGGGGGGATGTGGCAGCGCATCAGGTGACCCGGCTCGACCTCGGCCAGGGGGGGTTCCGTCGACTCGCAGATCCCGCTGGACAGCCGGCGCGGGCAGCGGGTGTGGAACACGCATCCCGACGGCGGCTGAGCCGGGCTCGGGATCTCCCCGGTGAGGATGATCCGCTCGTGCATCGCGCCGTCCAGGCTCGGCACCGCCGACAGCAGGGCTTCGGTGTAGGGATGGTGCGGCCCGGCGAACACGGCCTCGGCGTCCGCGTACTCCATGACCCGGCCCAGGTAGAGGACGGCGATCCGGTCCGCCAGGTAGCGCACCACGCCGAGGTCGTGGGAGATGAACAGGTAGGTCACCCGCTCCTTGGCCTGCAAGTCGACCAGCAGGTTCAAGATCGCGGCCTGGACGGACACGTCGAGCGCCGAGGTGGGCTCGTCGCAGACCAGGACGCGCGGCTTCCCGGCGTACGCGCGCGCGATCGCGACGCGCTGCTTGAGCCCGCCCGAGAGCTGGGCCGGGCGCAGCCCCAGGTGCCGCGGCTCCATGCGAACCGAGCGCACGATTTCCTGCAGCGACTGCTCGCGCGCGTCCCCGGACAGGCCCGCCAGCTTGGTGAGAGACCTGTCGATCAGGTGCCGCACGCTGTGCCGCCGGTTCAGCGCCGAGTCGGGATTCTGGAAGATTATCTGCATGGCCCGCAACTGGTCCCGGCTGCGGCGCTCGGCCCGGGGGGCCAGCGCGTGACCCTCCAGGTCGAGCCTGGAGCCCTGGTCCGGCGGGGTCAGGCCGACCAGCACGCGCGCCAGCGTGGTTTTGCCGCTCCCGGACTCCCCGACCAGCCCGAGCGTCTCCCCGAGGTACAGGTCGAGGTCGACGTCGACCAGGGCGGCCACCTTGTCATCGCGCACGGTGAAGGTCTTGCCGACCCCGCGCAGCGTGATCACGGGCGCGGCAGCGGTGTCCGGCGCGGGCAGCCGCGCGTCCTCCGGCGTCGCCCGGGGCAGGGACGGGGCCCGGTCGTGGTTGTGGCAGCGCGAGATCCGGGCGAAACCCACGTCGTACGGCGTCGGCGACTCCTCGCGGCACCGATCGTCGGCCAGCGCGCAGCGCTGGGCGAAGACGCAGCCGACGGGCACTTCGCCGGGCCCGGGCAGGAAGCCGGGGATGGTGTCCAGCCGGCCGCGGTCCTTGCGCTGGCCGCGGCGGGGGATGCAGCGCAGCAGGCCCACGGTGTACGGATGGCGGGGCTGCTCGAACACCTCACGGGCCGGTCCCTGCTCCACCAGTTCACCGGCGTACATGACGCCGACGCGCTCGCACATCTTGGCGATCACGGCCAGGTTGTGGCTGATGAACAGGATCGCGGTGTGGAACTCCTCCCGCAGCGACGACACGAGCTCGAGAATCTCGGCTTCGACCGTGGCGTCGAGGGCCGTCGTCGGCTCGTCCAGGATCAGCAGGGCCGGCTCGGCGGCCAGGGCCATGGCGATGATCACGCGCTGCAGCATCCCGCCGGAGAGCTGGTGCGGGTAGGAGTGCAGCACCCGGCCCGGGTCGGAGATCTGCACCCGGCGCAGCGCCTCCTCGGCGCGCCCGGCCGCGTCCGACCGGCTCATCCCCGCGATCTCGAAGACCTCGGCGACCTGGCGGCCGACCCGGATGGACGGGTTGAGCGCGCGGCCCGGTTCCTGGTACACCATCGACACCGTCCGCGCCCGGAGCGAGCGCAGGTCGTCCCGGCCCAGCGAGGCGAGGTCCTGGCCGGCCACCGTGATCGACCCCGCGCTGACCCTCCCGTTCCGGGCGAGGTAACGCGTGATCGCGAGCGCCATCGTGGTCTTGCCGCAGCCCGACTCGCCGACGAGCCCGAACGACTCGCGCCGCCCGATCTGGAACGAGACGTCCCGCACCGCGAGCCGGTCGGCACCGCGCACGGTGTAGGTCACGTCGACGTGCGCGGCGTCCACCACAGCCGCCTCGCCGAGGCGGTCGCCGGCGCCGGGCGCGGTCAGGTCCATCGTCACTGGATGAGCACCGCCTCGATCGAGTCCGCGATGAGGTTGACCGCGACCACCAGCGAAGCGATCGCCAGCGCCGGGAACAGCGTCTCCCACCAGTAGCCCGCGGCCAGGTACTGGTAGCTGCTGGCGATGTCCGCGCCCCAGTCGGGCGTCGGCGGCTGGATGCCGAAGCCGAGGAAGGACAGGGTGGCGATCGCGAAGATCGCGTACCCGAGGCGCACGGTGAACTCGACCAGGATCGGGCTGAACACGTTCGGCAGGATCTCCACGAACATGATGTGCAGGTCGCTCTCGTTGCGCAGGCGGGCGGCCGCGACGTAGTCGAGTTCCCGCTCCTGGAGCACGGCGGTGCGCACGGTCCTGGCGATGAGCAGGGCGAAGACGAATCCGATGACGAGGATCAGCGTGGTCGTCGACGGGCCGACCGCGACGACGAACAGGAACGCGACGATCACGACCGGGAGGGCCAGCACGGCCTCGACGATCCGGCCGACCACGTTGTCCACCACGCCGCGGAAGTAGCCCTGCACCAGGCCGATGGCCGTGCCGACCGCGGTACCGAGCAGCGTCGCCAGCGGCGCGATGATCAGGATGTCCCTGGCGCCCACGATCACCCGGGACAGGACGTCCCGCCCGAGCGAGTCGGTGCCGAACCAGTGGGCACCGGACGGGCCCAGGTTGAACTGCAGGAGGCTCCCGTTGACCGGGTTATAGGGGCTGAACGACCGTCCGAACAGCGCGCACACCACCCACCACAGGAGCAGCAGCGCTCCGATGATGAACGCCTTCGAGCGCGCGAGCTGACGCAGATGCTCACGGCGGATGCGCCCCGCCGAGATGTCCAGCGCTCCCGTGGCCCCGCCCGCGGTAGCGGGCGGCAGGCCTACCGCCAGCGGATCACGAGGCGCAGGCCCGCTGTCGACGGAGTTCCCAGTCGCCGGCGGAGCGGCGAGGGAGTCGCGGCGCTGGTCGTCAGCCATCATTCGGCCCGCTGGAGCCGGATTCGCGGGTTGAGCACGGTGTAGAGCACGTCGGCCACCAGCGTGGCCACGAGATACACGATGCCGATGGCGAGGACACCCGCCTCCAGCATCGGGAAATCCTTGTCGGTGGCGGCCGTGAAGATCAGCCGGCCGAGGCCCGGGTAGTTGAACAAGGTCTCGACGACCACGAGGCCCCCGATCAGGTAGCCGGTCTGCGTGGCGATGACCGTGATGGTCGGGAGGAGCGAATTGCGCAGCACGTGGCGCCGGATGACCACCGATCGCGGCAGCCCCTTGAGCGTCGCCGTCCGGACGTAGTCGGAGTCCAGGGACTCGATCGTGCCGGCCCGGGCCATGCGCGCGATGTAGCCGAAGAGGATCAGCACGAGCGGGATGGCCGGCAGGATCAGGTAGCGGATCTGGGTGGGCACCGAGGAGCCCTGGGGTGCGGTCGCGGTGACGGGGAGCACCTTCAAGCCGATGGCGAATACCACGATGAGCACAATGCCGGACACGAACTCCGGGACGGTCGACAGGGACAGGCCGGCCACGCTGATGACCCGGTCCACGGCGCGGCCGCGGTAGAGCGCGGCCACCACGCCGCCCACGATGCTGAGCGGGACCACGATCACGAACGCGACCGCCGCCAGCTTGAGCGACCGGCCGAGGGCCGGGAAGAGGAAGGAGCTCACCGGCGCCCGGAACTGGTAGGAGGTGCCCAGGTCGCCCCGCCCGATGCCCGATACCCAGGTCCAGTACTGGGCTGGGAGCGAGCGGTCGACGCCCAGGCTCTGGTCCAGCGCGGTCACCGCGCGCTGTGACGCGAACGGGCCCAGGATCGCCCGGCCCGGGTTGCCCGGGAGCACCTGGCCGGCCAGGAAGATGATCAGGCTCAGCAGGATCAGGGTGAGCAGGGCGAGCCCCAGGCGTCTCAGCAGGTACCCCGTCACCTGCTCACCCACTTCCCCGATATGACGCCGTCTGCCTGGCCAGCAGCGTTAAGGGCTATTTCATAGCGTTTGATTGTCTACCACGTATGTTCGAGAGCGCAATGTTGGTCGGGGGGGGCGACCCCCCGGACCCCCCGATGCCATCCGCTCGGGCCAGCAAGCTGGCCGTCGCGGCTGGCTGTGCTCTCCCGGGGGGGACAACCACCCCCCCGGACCCCCCGTGCCATCCGCTCGGGCCAGCCTGGCCGTCGCGGCTGGCTGTGCTCTCCCGGGGGGACAACCACCCCCCCGGACCCCCCGTGCCATCCGCTCGGGCCAGCCTCCGGCCGGCCGTCGCGGCTGGCTGTGCTCTCCCGGGGGGACAACCACCCCCCCGGACCCCCCGTGCCATCCGCTCGGGCCAGCCTGCGGCCGTCGCGGCTGGCTGTGCTCTCCCGGGGGGACACCCCCCGGACCCCCCGTGCCATCCGCTCGGGCCAGCCTCGGCCGCCGTCGCGGCTGGCGCCGGCTACGCCGCTGTGCTGGCCGCCCGGGCCGGCGGGGTCATACGGTTGCGACGGGGACTGTCTGGCCGGTTTCCAGGGCGCGTTCGGCGGCGATGGCTACGGCCAGCGTCGCCGCGGCGTCGGGGGGCGGGCAGGCGACCGCTGACGGGTCGCGCGCGGTGACGGCTTGGAGGAAGCGGCTCCACGACCGTTCCAGCGGCTGGGCTGACGCGCGGCGGGTGACCGGGCGGTCGTGGCTCAGGCCGGTCAGGGTGAAGTCCGGGTCGAGGTTCAGCCGGAGGGTCGAGTCCGACGCCAGGACGTCCAGGGCATAGGTACCCGGCTGACCCGGCCGGGTCCACGCGACCACGACCGTGGCCAGGGCACCGGACGCCATCTCCAGCATGATCGTCACGGCGTCGTCGATGTCCCCGCTCTCCCCCGGGTCAGCGCTGCGGGCCAGGCGGACCCGGGCCGCGGCGGCCTGGACCGACACCACGTCGCCCCCGACGGCGCGGGCCAGGTCGAGGTGATGACTGCCCCGCTCCAGCAGGTTTCCGCCGCCGGCCCGCCGGTCGAGGAACCAGGGGCGGCTCTGCGTCGGCCCGATGCTGGTCCCGACCAGGAGCCCGATCTGCTCGTCCTCGAGCAGTTCGCGCAGGTCGTCGAGCACGTCGAGCGCGTGCCACTGGTAGCCGACCGCGCACACCGTCCCGCTGTGACCGGCCGCCTCCACGATCGCCGCGGCGTCGTCCAGCGTGCGGGCGATCGGCTTCTCCAAGTACACCGGCAGCCCGCGGGTGAGCGCCTCGACGGCCGGGTCGCGGTGAGCCAGAGGCGGGATGGCGACCGTGAGGGCGGCCAGGTCCTCGCGGTCGAGCAGGTCGCGCCAGTCGGTGTAGACCCTGGCCCCGGTGCCGCGGGCGAGGTCTTCGGCCCGCTCCCGTTCGACGTCGCAAACCGCGGCGAGGCTGACCCCGTCGAGCGACCCGAGAACGCGGCGGTGCTCCTGCGCCATCCATCCGGCCCCGATGATGCCCACGGGCATGCCGTCCATGCCGCCCTCCTGACCTGTGTCCGGCGTTGTGGCGCCCAAGCTACGCCCGCTCCCCGGCCATCGGGCGTCATAGCCCCCGAAAACGTGACCTGGTGCGACCGCGGCCGAAATGGATAGCCTCGGCGTCATGCCCGAGAACGTGATGATCGTCGGCGAGAACTATGCCGGCGAGGGCGCCGAGGCCGCGCACGTCAACACCGTGCTCGGCCCCCGCGACGGGCCGGTGGGGGTGGCCTGGGCCACCGCCCTGGCCACGCCGCGGCCGGGGAACGCGGCGTTCGTGGTCGTGGTGCGGCCGAGCCTTCCGGTCAAGCCGCTGACCCTGTTCGTCAACAAGGCGACGGTGGCGAGCGACGAGCATGCCGTGCTCACCTGGGGAGCGGCGCAGGCCGGCGTGGCCGGCGGCGTGGCCGACGCCGTGGCCGAGGGCGTCCTCAGCGAGGCGGACGCCGATGACCTGCTGCTGATCGCCGCGGTCTGGGTGGATCCGGCCGCGAGGGACGCCGGGAAGGTCTACGCGAACAACCGCGCGGCGACCGCGGCCGCGCTGCGCGCTGGGGCGTCGGGCGGTCCCCGCCTGCACGAGGTGCTCACCGCGCGCGACCACCCGTTCAACCCGTTCTACGACCCTGGCTCCTAGTGAAGATCACCGCGATCCGCCTCGACCGGATGCGGCTGCCGCTGGACCCGCCGTTCCTCGCGGCCTGGGACCCGGCGCCGCGGCGGCATTTCGACGCCACCCTGGTCCGGGTGGAGACCGACGAGGGCGTGACCGGCTTCGGCTCGGGCGACACGATG
Organism: uncultured Actinomycetota bacterium; assembly: GCA_963842355.1. GTDB lineage: Bacteria > Actinomycetota > Actinomycetes > Streptosporangiales > Streptosporangiaceae > JASHPR01. Next base: position 72,412 of record CAWJGC010000006.1, read on the forward strand.
GACGGCTTCGAGGCCTTCGCGGGCCTGTTCGTCGGGCGCGACCCGCTGCAGATCGCCCGGCACGTGGCCGCGATCGAGACGATTAACTTCCACGCGGGCCGCTACTGGCCGCTGGAGGCCGCGCTCTGGGACATCGCCGGCCAGGTATCCGGGCTGCCGGTTTCCGTCCTGTTCGGCGGGGCCAGCCGGAGCGTGCGGGCCTACGCGTCGTTCGGCGAGCTGAGGATCCCGCAGGCGCGGGCGGAGGCGGCGGTGGCCGCCGGGGAGGCGGGCTTCCGGGCGGTGAAGATCCGCATCGGCCGCGAGGACGTCCCGTCCGGGCTGGCCGCCGTGCGGGCCATCCGGCAGGCGGCGGGGGACGGCATGGACATCATGGTCGACCTGAACCAGTGGTGGCGGATGCCGGGGGATGTCTCGCCCGCGCTCGACCTGGCCGCCGTCCGGCGCCTGGCCGCCGAACTGGCCGACCTCGGTGTGCTGTGGCTGGAGGAACCGCTGCCCGCCGGCGACCTCGACGGGATGCGGACGCTGCGGGAGCAGGCCGGGATCCGGGTCGCGGGCGGCGAGATGGCGCGCACCCCGGGCGAATTGATCGGCGCGCTGGCCGCGGGCGCGCTGGACGTGGTCCAGCCCGATGTCGTGCTCGCGGTGGGGATGCTCCGGGCCCGGACGGTAGCCGAGGTCGCCCGGCTCGGCCATCACTGGTTCACCCCGCACACGTGGACCAACGGGCTGGGCCTGATGGCGAACCTGCACGTGGCCGCCGGCGTCGGGGCCGGACCGTACCTCGAGTTTCCCTATGACCCGCCCGGATGGACCGAGCGGCGGCGCGATTTCTTCCTCACCCGGCCGCTGCTCATCGACCCCGGCGGGTGCCTGACCGTGCCCGACCGGCCCGGCCTGGGCGTCGAGATCGACGAGACCGCGGTCGCGCGGTGGGCCCGGAGTTGAGGCTGGAATCCGTTCAGGCATCCCTGGGGGGTAGCGATCATGAAGGTGGGCTTTGTCGGCCTCGGTCACATGGGCGGGCCGATGAGCCGCAACATCCGCGCCGCCGGGCACGACCTCGTCGTTCACGACCTGCGCCGCGAGGCCGCGGCGCTGGTCGTGGCCGCCGGCGCGTCGTGGGCGGGCGCGCCGCGCGAGGCCGCGCGGGACCGGGACGTGGTGATCACGATGCTGCAGACGCACTGGCAGGTGGAGGAGGTCCTGCTCGGTTCCGGCGGACTGCTGGACGGGCTGGCGCCCGGCGCCGTGTGGATCGACATGTCCACGTCCGTGCCGTCCGTCGCGGACCGGGTGCGGGCCGTGGCCGAGCCCCGGGGCATCGAGGTTCTCGACGCCCCGGTCAGCGGCATGGCCAGCGGTGCCCGGGCGGGAACGCTGCAGATCTTCGTCGGCGGCCGGGCCACGACCTACCTGCGGGTCCGCCCGCTGCTCGAGGCGATGGGCGACCCGGAGCGGATCTTGCACGTGGGGCCGCACGGCGCCGGGTACACGGTCAAGCTGATGATCAACCTGCTGTGGTTCGCGCACCTGACCGCGACCGCCGAGGTGCTGAGCGTGGGCGCGGCGGCCGGGGTCGACCTGGCCACCCTGCGCCGGTGCCTGCTGGCCAGCCCCGCCGCCAGCCACTTCCTGGAGCGCGACGTGCTGTCGGTGCTGCGCGACGGTGACTACGACGAGTCGTTCGCGCTCGCCCTCGCCTGCAAGGATCTCGGCCTGGCCGTCGACCTGGCCCGGGACACCGGCGTGCCGGTCGAGGTGAGCGCGGTCGTCGAGCAGGTCTACCGGCGTGCCCGCACCCAGTACGGGGACGCGGGCGGCGAGATGCTGCCGATCAAGCTGCTCGAGGACCTCACCGGTACCCCGCTCCGGATCGATACGCCGCAGGAGTGACCATGGCCCCCGCCCGCTCCGCCCTCGCCCGCTCCGCCCTCGCCGGCTCCGTCCCCTCCGCCCTCGCCGGCTCCGAGATCGTGATCGATCCCATGCGCGCCCACTTCGGCACCGGCGCGGTCACCCGGCTGCCCGGGGTGGTCCGCGGCCTCGGCGGGGACGCCGTGGTCCTGGTCACCGACGCTGCGCTCGCGGGCACGCCCGTGGTCGCCCGCGTCACCGCGGTGCTCGACGCGGCGGGGACCGGCGTGACCGTGTTCGACGGGGTGCACCCCAATCCGACCACCGGCGACCTGGCGGCCGGCGCGAAGGCCGTCGCGGCCGGCCGCACGGCGCGTCACCCTGAACCTTCCCGGGTGGTGCTGGTGGCCGTGGGCGGCGGGTCGCCGATCGACGCGGCCAAGGGGATCGCGATCGCCGCCGTCAACCCGCAGCGGGGGCGGGACCTCGACTACCGCGGGGAGTTCGCCAGCCCGGCGCTGCCCGTCGTGGCGATCCCGACGACCGCCGGCACCGGCGCCGAGACGAACGCGTTCGGGGTCGTGACCGATCCGGAAACGCGCCGGAAGTTCTACGTGGGCCACGCCAGCACGCGCCCGGCCGCCGCGATCCTCGACCCAGAGCTCACCATCGGCCTGCCGCCCCCGGCCACGGCCGCCACCGGCATGGACGCGCTGACCCACGCCCTGGAGTCGTACCTGTCGATCCGGGCCAATCCGTGGGCGGGCGGCATCGCGTTGCAGGTCATGCGCATGATCGCGGTCTACCTGCCCCGGGCGTACGCCGACGGCCAGGACCTGGAAGCGAGATCCCAGATGCTGCTGGCCGCGCACATGGCGGGCATCGCGATGGCTACCACGGGCCTCGGCGTCTGCCATGCGATCGGTCACTCCCTCGGCGGCCGGTTCGACGTCGCGCACGGCGTCGCGCTCACCGTGCTGCTGCCGCACGTACTCAGGTTCAACGCCGACGTCTGCCGGGATCGCCTGGCCGACGTCGCGTTCGCGCTCGGCGTGGGCGACACGGGCCGGGCCAGCGGACCGAACGCCGATGCCGCCATCGACGCGATCGCCGGCCTGGCGGACCGGCTGGGGATGGCCCAGCGGCTGGCCGACCTGGGCATCACCGGTACGCACTTCGACCAGATCGCCGCGGACGCGCTCGACGACGAGGTCCTGGCCAACACCCCCCGCCCGCCGGCCGTCGCCGACATCCACGCGATCCTCGACGCCGCCCGCGGGTAAGCACCGGTCCCGCGCGCCCCGCGCCGCCTGCCCGGCCTGCCCCGCCTGCCCGGCCCGGCTGCCCGGCCCGCCTGCCCGGCCCGCCCCGCCTGCCCGGCCTGGCCCGCCTGCCCGGCCTGGCCCGCCTGCCCGGCCTGGCCCGCCTGCCCGGCCTGGCCCGCCTGCCCGGCCTGGCCCGCCTGTCCGGGCCGCCCGGGCCGGGCAGGAGCGCCGGTCGTGGAGTCCGTAGCCGTAGCCGGCGAGGCCGGTGATGAATGTAAACCTGCTGTACACGGGTGTACACCAGACTCGCATTCACGGCGGACGGGATGTCGGGCACGAGGAGCGGACTGGGGACAAAGGTTTATGAATCGGGCAAATAGGCTCGAGTGTGGCGGCTACCTGCTCATCCTGGCGGCGACCCTCCGGCCAATGGCGCCGCGGGCCGCGTGCCCTTCCGCCGCGGGCCCCTCCCGCCGTGCCCCGGGCCCCTCCCGCGGGCCGCGTGCCCTTCCGCCGCGGGCCCCTCCCGCCGTGCCCCGGGCCCCCTCCCGCCGTGCTACGGGTCGCGTGCCCTTCCGCTGCGTGCTCCCGTTGTGCCGCGGGCCGCGTACCCCTCCCGGCCCAGGACGGCGGGCTCGGGTAGATGATGAACCGGTAGCGGCGGCCAGCCCGCCGCGGACCGACCACTGCCCTGACGAGGAGTCGGCCATGACCGCTGAGCACCCAGATGACCGTCGGCCTCCGGACCGGCCGCCGGCTGGCCCGCGCCCGGTCCGCGCGCCCCGGGGAACCGGACTGACCTGCCGGGGCTGGCCGCAGGAGGCGGCCATGCGGATGCTGATGAACAACCTCGATCCCGAGGTGGCCGAGCACCCGGACGAGCTGATCGTGTACGGCGGGTCCGGCCGGGCGGCCCGAAGCTGGGACGCCTTCGACGCGATCGTCGCCTCGCTGCGGGACCTGGCGGCGGACGAGACGCTGCTGGTCCAGTCGGGCAAGCCGGTGGGCGTGTTCCGCACCCACGAGTGGGCGCCGCGGGTGCTGATCGCCAACTCCAACCTGGTGCCGCAGTGGGCCACCTGGGAGGAGTTCCGGCGGCTCGAGGCGGCCGGGCTGACCATGTTCGGCCAGATGACCGCGGGCTCCTGGATCTACATCGGCACCCAGGGCATCCTGCAGGGCACCTACGAGACGTTCGCGGCAGTGGCGGCCAAGCGGTTCGGCGGGTCGCTGCGCGGGACCATCACGCTGACCGCGGGCCTGGGCGGGATGGGCGGCGCGCAGCCGCTCGCGGTCACGATGAACGGCGGCGTCGCGATCTGCATCGACTGCGACCCGTCCCGGATCAGCCGCCGGATCGAGCACGGCTACCTGGACGTGGCGGCCGACGGCCTGGACGACGCGGTCCGCCGGGCCGCCGAGGCGCGCGACGCCGCCGAGCCTCTGTCGGTCGGGCTGCTCGGCAACGCGGCCGACCTCGTGCCGCGGCTGCTCGCCATGGGTGCCCCCGTCGATATCGTCACCGACCAGACCTCAGCCCACGACCCGCTGACCTACCTGCCCCTCGGGGTCGCCTTCGAGGACATGGCCGCGCTGCGGGCCGAGGACCCGGCCGGGTTCACCACGCGGGCGCGGGAGTCGATGGCCACCCACGTGGCGGCGATGGTGGGCTTCATGGACGCGGGCGCCGAGGTGTTCGACTACGGCAACTCGATCCGCGGCGAGGCCGAGCTGGCGGGGTACCAGCGCGCCTTCGACTTCCCCGGCTTCGTCCCGGCCTACATCAGGCCGCTGTTCTGCGAGGGCCGGGGCCCGTTCCGCTGGGCCGCGCTGTCCGGGGATCCGCGGGACATCGCCGCGACCGACGCGGCCATCCTGGAGGAGTTCCCCCAGAACGAGGCCCTGGCCCGGTGGATCACGATGGCCCGGCAGAAGGTGCACTTCCAGGGCTTGCCCGCCCGGATCTGCTGGCTCGGCTACGGCGAGCGGGACCGGGCGGGGCTGCGCTTCAACGAACTCGTCCGCCGCGGCGAGGTGCGGGCCCCGATCGTGCTCGGCCGCGACCATCTGGACTGCGGCTCGGTCGCTTCGCCGTACCGCGAGACCGAGGCGATGGCCGACGGGTCGGACGCGATAGCCGACTGGCCGCTGCTGAACGCCCTGGTCAACACCTCATCGGGCGCCTCCTGGGTGAGCATCCACCACGGCGGCGGCGTCGGCATCGGCCGTTCCATCCACGCCGGCCAGGTCTGCGTGGCCGACGGCACGGAACTGGCCGCGCAGAAGCTCGAGCGGGTGCTGACCAACGACCCGGGCACGGGCGTGATCAGGCACGCCGACGCGGGCTACGACCGGGCGGCCGAGGTCGCCGCAGAACGCGGCGTCCGGCTGCCGATGGGCCGGCACCCGTGAGTGAGGCGGGATGAGCCCTGTGCCGACCCGGCGGGCGGAGGAGGGCGCGATGGGCTTCGCCGAGCTGTGGGACTCACTGCTCCCCGTCGGCCGGGACGCGGCCACCGGCGGGTACCGGCGCTGCTCGTTCACCGACGCCGACACGGCCTGCCGCAACTGGTTCTTCAAACAGGCTTCAGAACGCAGCCTCCGCGCCCACTGCGACCGCAACGGCAACCTCTGGGCCCGGTGGGACGTGCCCGCCGGGGACCCGGGCAGCACCTGCATCGTCACCGGGAGCCATCTCGACTCGGTGCCGGACGGGGGAGCCTACGACGGACCGCTCGGCGTGGTCGGCGGCTTCGCGGCGATCGACCTGCTCCGGGCCCGCGGGTTCGTCCCGGCCAGGCCGGTCGCCGTGGCCGCGTTCTGCGAGGAGGAGGGCGCCAGGTTCGGCGTGGCCTGCCTGGGCAGCCGCCTGATGACCGGGGTCCTCGAACCCCAGGCCGCCCGCGAACTGCGCGACGACCACGGGGTGCGCCTGGCCGAGGCCATGGCCGGCGCCGGGCTCGATCCCGCGGGGTTGGGGGCCGACGACGATCTGCTCGCCGGCCTCGGCGCGTTCGTCGAACTGCACATCGAGCAGGGCAGCGCCCTGGGCGGGCTCGGCGCGGCGGTGGGAATCGCGGAGGGCATCTGGCCGCACGGCCGCTGGCGGATGGAGTTCACCGGCCGGGCCGACCACGCGGGCACCACCCGGATCTCCGACCGCCGCGATCCGATGCTCCCGTACGCGGCCACGGTGCTCGAGGCCAGGCAGGCCGCGGCCGCCTGCGGAGCGCTGGCCACGTTCGGTAAGGTCACAGCCGAGCCAGGGGGCGCCAACGCGATCTGCGCCACGGTCCGCACGTGGCTGGACGCGCGGGCGCCGGACCAGATCGTGCTCGATCACATGGTCGGCCAGATCGAGGACACCGCGCGGCGGGCCGCGGCGGCCCAGGGGGTTGACGTCAGCATGCACAGGGAGTCGTTCACCCCGCCGGTGGAGTTCGACCCGGCGCTGCGGGCGCGGCTGGCCCGGGCGCTCGCGGCCCGGGGGACGCCGGCGCCGGCGCTGGCCACGGGGGCCGGACACGATGCCGGGGTGCTGGCGGCCCGGCTGCCCACCGCCATGCTCTTCGTCCGCAACCCCTCCGGCGTGTCCCACTCGCCGGCCGAGCGCGCCGGCCCGGCCGACTGCGAGGCGGGCGTGGCGGCGCTGGCGGTCGTACTCGAGGAGCTGGCCGGAACATGACTCCCGCCGCCGACCCCGCCCCCCCGGCCACCCCGGCCCCGCGCAGTGAAGCTCCGCCCGGCCCGGTCCCGCCCGCCAGGATCCCGTCCGGCCTGGAGTCGTCCGGCCTGGAGTCGTCCGGCCTGGAGTCGTCCGGCCTGGAGTCGTCCGGCCTGGAGTCGTCCGGCCTGGAGTCGCCCGGGCCCGGGCCGCTGCCGGCCCGGCAGCAGCGGGCCTGGCACGCCGAGCTGGCCTGGCTGCCCGGGCGCGGGGTCTGCCCCGACGTCCTGATCGAGGCGGCCGGGGACCGGTTCACCGCCGTCACCCCCGAGGTGCGGGCCAGCGACCTCCCCGATGATCTCCGGGCCCGGCTGATCAGGCTCCCCGGCCTGACCCTGCCCGGCATGGCCAACGCCCACTCGCATGCGTTCCACCGCGCCCTGCGCGGGATCACCCAGGTCGGCCTGGGCACGTTCTGGACCTGGCGGGAGCGGATGTACGAGGTGGCCGCCCGGCTCGACCCGGACAGCTACCTGGCCCTGGCCCGCGCGGTCTACGCCGAGATGGCGCTGGCCGGCATCACCTGCGTCGGTGAGTTCCACTACCTGCACCATGGCCCGGACGGCACGCCGTACGCCGACCCGAACGAGATGGGCCGGGCCCTGATCACCGCCGCCGCGGAGGCGGGGATCCGGATCACGCTGCTGGACACCTGCTACCTGTCCGGCGGGCTCAGCCGCCGCGGCGAGGCGCAGCCGCTGGTCGGCGCCCAGCTGCGGTTCGGCGACCGCGACGGAGAGGCGTGGGCGGCCCGGGCCGGCGCGCTCGGCGCTGACTCCCACGGGCTGCTCAGCCTGCTGGCCCGCGCCGGAGCCGCGATCCACTCGGTCCGGGCCGTGCCGCTGGACCAGATGCACCCGGTGATCGCGTGGGCGCAGCGGATCGGCGCGCCGCTGCACGCGCACCTCTCGGAGCAGCCCGCTGAGAACGAGGCGTGCCTGGCCGCCTACCGGCGCACACCCGCCGAGCTGCTCTACGACGCGAACGCTCTCGGGCCGCGCGCGACGGTCGTGCACGCCACCCACCTCGTCGGCCGTGACGTCGAGTTGCTCGGCGGCAGCCGGACGTTCGTCTGCCTCTGCCCGACGACCGAGGCCGACCTGGCCGACGGGATCGGGCCGGCCCGCGAGCTGGCCGCGGCGGGCAGCCCGCTGACGCTCGGCACCGACAGCCAGGCCGTGATCGACATGTTCGAGGAGGCGCGCGGCGTCGAGCTCGGCGCGCGCCTCACCAGCGGCCAGCGCGGGCACTTCCGGGCCGGCGAGCTCGCCCGGGCGGCCACCACCGACGGGCACGCCAGCCTCGGCTGGCCGGACGCCGGCGAGATCGCGGCGGGTGCGATCGCCGACCTGGTCACGGTCACGCTGGACTCGACCCGGCTGGCCGGGGCGACGACCCCGCGGACCGCGCTTGCGATGGTCGTCTTCGCCGGGTCAGCGGCCGACGTCCGCAACGTCGTGGTCGGCGGCGCCGACCTGGTCGTGGACGGGCATCACCGGCTGGTCGACGACGTCCCCGCCGCGCTGCGCGCCGCCATCCGCCCCCTGCTCGCCTAAGGTCGCGGGGGCCGCCCGTCGATTACCCGGGCCGCCGTCCCCGGGTATCACGGACGGGACACCCCGCGCGATTCGTCAGCCTGCGCAACTGCGGAAATCCCCGGATGTGGCAGCATACGCACGGGAGGCGGGCGTGAGCGTCCTGATCACGAATATCGGCGAGCTGGTCACCAACCAGCCGGAGGCCGGGGCCGCGCCGCGCGCTGCCGGGCAGGGCGTCGGCGGGGTGGCGCGCGGCGGCGGGCAGGGCGTCGGCGGGGTGGCGCGCGGCGGCGGGCAGGGCGTCGGCGGGGTGGCGCGCGGCGGCGGGCAGGGCGTCGGCGGGGTGGCGCGCGGCGGCGGGCAGGGCGTCGGCGGGGTGGCGCGCGGCGGCGGGCAGGGCGTCGGCGGGGTGGCGCGCGGCGGCGGGCAGGGCGTCGGCGGGGTGGCGCGCGGCGCCGGGCGGGGCGTCGGCGGGCCCGGGGGGCCGGGACCGTTCGCCGCGGTGGCCGGGGCCGCGCTGGTGATCGACGAAGGGCGGGTGGCCTGGACCGGGCCGGCGTCGCACGCGCCCGCCGCGGACCAGGTGATCGACGCCGAGGGGCGGGCCGTGCTGCCCGGGTTCGTCGACTCCCATGCGCACCTGGTCTTCGCCGGCGAGCGCGGCGCGGAGTTCGCCGCCCGGATGGCCGGCCAGCCCTACCGGGCCGGGGGCATCCGCAGTACGGTCGCGGCCACCCGGAGCGCCGGCGACGACCAGCTCCGGGCCAACCTGCGGAAGCTGGCCGCGGAGATGCTCGTCCAGGGCACCACGACGTTCGAGTGCAAGTCCGGCTACGGGCTCACCGTGCCCGACGAGGCGCGCAGCGTCGCGCTGGCCGCGGAGGTCACCCCCGAGGTGACCTACCTGGGCGCGCACGTGGTCCCGCCGGAGTTCGAGCCGAACCCGGGCGGATACGTGGACCTGGTCTGCGGCGCGATGCTGGACGCGTGCGCGCCGCACGCGAAGTGGGTGGACGTGTTCTGTGAGCGGGGGGCCTTCGGCGCGGACGAGGCCGCGGCCGTGCTGGCCGCGGGCGCGGCCGCGGGCCTGCGGCCGCGGGTGCACGCCAACCAGCTCGGAACCGGGCCCGGGGTGCAGCTCGCCGTGCGGGCAGGCGCGGCGTCCGCCGACCACTGCACCTACCTCGACGACGCCGACGTCGACGCGCTGGCCTCCTCGTCGACCGTGGCGACCCTGCTGCCCGGGGTGGAGTTCTCCACCCGCCATCCTTACCCGGACGGGCGCAGGCTGCTGGACGCGGGCGCGACCGTGGCTCTGGCCACCGACTGCAACCCCGGTTCTTGCTTCACCTCCAGCATGGCGCTGTGCATCGCGCTGGCCGTGCGCGAGATGCACCTGACCACGCAGGAGGCCGTGTGGGCGGCCACGGCGGGAGGCGCCCGGGCCCTGCGCCGGACCGACGTCGGGCACCTGGGCGTCGGAGCGCGGGCGGACCTGGTCATGCTCGACGCGCCGTCGCACGCCTACCTGGCCTACCGGCCCGGCGTTCCGCTCGTGGCCGCCGTATGGCGGGGGGGCGAGCGCGTGGCCGGGCGCTGAGCAATGTGGTGGAGGGCACCCAGCTGTTGCTAGAGGAACAGCAGGGGCCCCCCACACTGCTCGCGGCGGGCGGGTGGCGGGCAGGACGAGGCGCCGTCGTAACTCTGCGTGCTTACCCGGCGCCCGCTGAGGGTAGCTTGCCCGCATGCGCACACGGAACGGGGCCGTCCGCGAGCTGACGCTCGTGCTCGAGGAAGCCGACGAGCTCTTCGTGCCCCGTGCGCCCGACCTGGCGTCCGGGGTGCCCGCCCTGGCGTCAGGGATCGAGCGGATCCAGAGCGAGCTCGGCTCGCGCTCGCTCCGGACCGCGGTCGCGACCGTGATCGTGCTGCCCCGCGCCAGGCTCCGGCCTGATCTTGCGCGTGACATATCGCGAACCATCGAGCGCTACTGCGAGGTCGGCATCAGGCAAGCGGACGACGAGCTCAGGGCGTTGCACCGGGAAGGCACCCGGTTCCTGGTGTTCGGGTGCATCGTGCTGGCCGCCTTCCTCTACTTCTCCGAGCGAGTACTGGCCAGCAGCCTGCCGTACGTCATCAGGGACTTCTTCGGCAACGGGCTGTTCCTCGTCGTGGCGTGGGTCGGCCTGTGGTATCCGATCGACACGCTGATCTACAGCGGGCGGCCGTACCGCCTGCGCAAGAGCGTGCTCCGCGTGATGCAGGAGATGCAGATCGTCGTCCGGGCGGCGGACTGAGCGGCCGGGCGGCGCGGCGGGTTCACGCCGGGGAGCGCAGATACCGGCCGCGGAACCTGACCAGGGGCTGGCCCGCCTCGGCGACGTAGGGGACGCCGAGCACCCGGGCGATCACCAGCAGGTGGTCGCCCGCCTCGACCCGCTGCGTGGCCTCGCACTCCAGGGCGGCGAGGCCGGCGGTGGCGAACAGCGCCCCGGACAGCGATCCGCGCCGGTGCGGTACCCCGTCGAGCAGCAGCCTCGCGCCGGGACGGCCGGACGCAGCGAACCGGCCGGCCAGCACCCGCTGGTCCGCCGCGAGCACGGTCACGGCGAACCGGTCGATCCGGCCGAGCAGCTCGGCCGGGTACGAGCCCGCGATCAGGGAGACCAGCACCAGCGGCGGGTCGCCGGACACCGGGCAGAACGCGCTGACCGTGGTTCCGACGTCGTCCCGGCCGTCGGCCACCGTGACCAGGGTGACCCCGGAGGCAAACGCCGCGAACACGTCACCGGTGGGGGGCCTGGAGTCGGGCGCGACTATCCGTTCTGTCAATCGAAAGACCAGGTGCCCGGCAGGACCAGCGGTCCGTAGGGCGACAGGCCGACCTGGCTGGCCAGGCGCCAGACGGGTCCCCAGGCCTCGGCGATCGCGGCGAAGGCGGGAAGGGTGGTGAGGGCGGGGAGGGTGGCGAGGGCGGGGGAGAGAGCCGCGGGCCGGGCGTCGGCGGAGCCCGGGCGCAGCCGGTCCAGGGGTGAGGACCGGGGGTAGATCCGCAGCGGCGCGGTGGCGGGCAGCCCGGCCCGGCGCCGCGCGATCGCGGCCGTCCGGTCCAGGCCGCCGAGCTCGTCCACCAGCCCGTTGGCCAGCGCGTCCGCGCCGGTCCACACCCGTCCCCGGGCCAGTTCGTGCACCCGGTCGGCCGGCATCCGGCGGCCGGCGGCGACCTTGCCGGTGAAGTCCGCATAGATGTGATCGAGCCAGTTGTTGACCAGCGCCCACTCATCCTCGGTGAACGGGCGGCTGGTCTTGAACATCTCCGAGTGCGCGCCCTCGGCGACCGAGTCCGTCGTCACCCCGGCCCGGCCGAGCAACTCGCTGAGCACCGGCTTCCCGGACAGCACGCCGATAGAGCCGGTTACCGTGCCCGGCTGGGCGACGATCGCGTCGGCGGCCATCGAGATGTAGTACCCCCCGGAGGCCGCGACGTCGCCCATGGACACCACCACCGGCTTGCCGGCGCTGCGGGCCCGCACCACCTCGCGCCAGATGGTGTCCGAGGCGACGTAGGAGCCGCCGGGGCTGTTGACCCGCAACACGATCGCGTGCGCGGTCTCGTCGGCGGCGGCCGCCCGCAGCGCCGCGCTGATCGTGTCCGAGCCCATGCCGCCCGACAGCGGGCCGCGGCCGCTGCGGCCGCGCCGGATCGGCCCGGTCGCGTAGATCAGCGCGACGTGGCGCTGTCCGGGGTTCGGCAGCCTGCGGGCCCGCTCGGCCAGCGCGCGCGAGCGCTGGTAGCGGCCGACGGGCTGCAGGATCGCGTCGTCGCCGGCCTGCTTGCTGACCCGTGCGTACACCTCGTCCCGGTAGCCGAGTTCGTCCACCAGCCCGGCCTGGTGAGCCTGGGCGGCCAGGAACGGACCGCGGTCGATCAGCCCCCTGACCTCGGCGGGGCTGATCCCGCGCCGCTCGGCGATCGCGTCGGTGAGCTGGCCGGTGACCGAAGCCGCCAGGCGCTCGGTGGCCTCGCGCGCCGGTCCGGAGTAGTTGCGCTCGGTGAGCTGCTCGGCCGCGCTCTTGTACTCATGCCGCTTGGCCACCTGGAAGTCGATGCCCAGGTGCTCCAGGGTTCCGCGCACGAAGAAGCGCTCCATCGCGATCCCGGTCAGCCCCAGGTCCCCCGACGGCTGCAGGTAGATCGTGTCGAAGGCGGTGGCCAGGTAGTACGGCACATTGCCGGCCGAGAACTCGCCGAAGGTCTCCGCCCACGCGACGGTCACCTTGCCCGCGTCGCGGAACTCCTCGACCGCGCGCCGGATCTCCTGCACCGTGGCGAGCCCGATCGGCCGTCCGCCGATTTTCGCGACCAGGGCCTTGACCCGCTGGTCGTTGCGGGCCCGGCGCAGGCCGTCGAGGAGATCGGCCAGCCGGGTCCGGCGCATGGTGAGCACCGCGGACACCGGGTCGGCGGGCGGCCCCTCGGCCACCCCGTCGGTGAGATCCAGTTCCAGGATCAGCGGCGCCGTCCGCTGGCGGCGCATTCGGGCTAGCTGGTCGGCCATCATCAACTCGGGCATGCGCTCAGCCTATGCCGCGGCGATCCGGGTGCCGGCGCGGTCGAGGCCCGCGACGGGTGCAGCCCGGGGTGGGCACGTGGGCTAAGGTCGGGCGCGATGGTAGATCGGGACGGGAACGGCTGGACCACCTGTGACCTGGGGCACCGGCACTGGGGGCGATTCGGCGCGGCCGGGCTGCTGGCCTACGCCCCGGGCCCGGCTGATCGGGCTGGTGGGCGGGCTGATCCGGGCCGGGAAGGCCACGGGGCCGGGCCGACGTGCGTGCTGCTGCAGCGCCGTAGCTGGTGGGGCAACCACGGCGGCACCTGGGGACCACCCGGAGGCGCGCGGGACAGCCATGAATCGGCGGTGACCGCCGCGCTTCGCGAGGCCGAGGAGGAGTGCGCGATGCCGGCCGGGGCCGTAAGCGTGCGCGGGATCCTTCTCGACGACCACGGCGGCTGGTCCTACCAGACGGTGACCGCCGCGGCGCCGCGGCCGTTCCCGGTGCGCGCCGTGAGCAACGAGACCAGCCGGGCCTCCTGGGTGCCCGCGGATGACGTCGCCGCCCTGGACCTGCACCCGGGCTTCGCGGCCTGGTGGCCGGTACTCAGGGAGGCGCTGCAGCCGCTGACGATCATCGTCGACGCGGCCAACGTCATGGGCTCGCGGCCGGATGGCTGGTGGCGTGACCGCGCGGGCGCCGCCCGGAGGCTGCGCGATCAGCTCGCCGGCCTGGCCGCGGAGGGCATAACGGCGCTGCCCGAGACCACGCAGGCGCCGCCGCTGGACCGGTGGTTCCCCGAGATCGTCCTGGTGGTGGAAGGAGCGGCGAGGTCGGTGGCGGCCGCCCACGCGGCCGGCTCGCCGGATGGCGACGGATCGGGCGGCCGGGTCCGCGTCATCGCCGCTCCCGGCTCGGGTGACGACGCGATCGTGGCGGTGGCCGGGGACCGGGAGGGCCGGCGCCTGGTCGTGACCGCCGACCGTGAGTTGCGCGCACGGTGCGTGGCGGCGGGCGCGTCGGTGACCGGGCCCAGCTGGCTGCTCGGCCAGCTCTGACGGGCCGGATCCCTCGTCGTCACGCCACCTGGATCGAGCGTTTCGCCAGCCCGAGCCAGTACCCGGTGATCGTGGTCACCGGCCGCGGGCTGTCGTCGGCGGCGCCGAGCGTCACGAACAGCGGGGCGAAGTGCTCGGTCGTCGGGTGCGCGTAGCGCGCGGCGGGCGCGCTGGTGAAGTTGGCCAGCGCGTCGACATCGCCCGAGTCCAGCGCGTCGGCGGCCCAGTGGTCGAACTCCAGCGACCAGCCGGGCGGGGGCGCGTCGAAACGGAAGTCCCGCAGGAACGGCAGGCCGTGGGTGAGGAAGCCGCTGCCGATGATCAGGACGCCCTCGTCCCGCAGCGGCCGCAGCGCCCGGCCGACCCGCAGCAGCCGCTCCGGGTCCAGGCTCGGCATCGACACCTGGAGCACCGGGATGTCGGCCTCGGGATACATCACCGTAAGCGGGACGTAGGCGCCGTGGTCCAGCCCCCGGCCGGGCAGGTCGGCGACCGGCCCCTGCCCCGCCAGCAGCCCGCGCACCCGCGCGGCCAGCCCGGGCGCGCCGGGGGCCGGGTACCTGGCCCGGTAGTAGCGTTCGGCGAACCCGCCGAAGTCGTAGACGAGCGGTACCCCGTCCTGCGTGGCGCCGATCGTCAGCGGCGCGGACTCCCAGTGCGCCGAGACCGTCAAGATGGCCCGCGGACGCGGCAGCCCGCGGGCCCACGCCGTGAGCTGTACCACCCACAGCGGGTCGTCGACCAGCGGCGGCGCGCCGTGGCCCAGGTAGATCGCGGGCATCCGGCCCGGGCGCACGGCCGCCCCGGCCCGCCTGGCCACCTGGCCGGCCGCGTCCGCGGGAACCGGCTCGTGCTCAGGGTCCTGCGCCTCAAGCTCCTCGTCCATGGCTCCTCCGGTCCGGGCGGGCGGGTATTTCTCTCGCGACGGTAGCGAAGCCGCGGGTAGCATCCGCGTCGTGCCCGGCGAATTCGAGTGGGACGAGACGTTGTACGCGGGAAGCGCGGCCTACTACGCGACCGGCCGGGTGCCCTATCCGCCCGAGCTCGCCCGGGCCCTGGCCGACCGGATGTCCCTCGACGGGTCGGGGCGGCTGCTCGACGTCGGATGCGGCCCCGGCTCGCTGACCCTGCTGCTGGCCCCGTACTTCGCCGAGGCCGTCGGCATCGACGCCGACCCGGACATGGTGGCGCAGGCCGCCGCCGCGGCCGGGCGGGCCGGTCGGGAGCACGTGAGCTTCCGGCAGATGCGGGCCGAGGAACTGCCGGGAGGGCTGGGCACGTTCCGGCTGGTCAGCTTCGCCCAGTCGTTCCATTGGGTCGACCGGCCGCGAGTGGCCCGGACCGTGCACGGCATGCTGGAGCCGGGCGGCGCGTTCGCCCTCGTCTCCGCCAACACCCACGAGGGGGTCGCGGGCGACGAGCCGCTGCCCTCCCCGCGGCCGCCGCGGCAGCGGATCGCCTCGCTGGTGACCAGCTACCTCGGCCCGGTCCGGCGGGCCGGGCAGAGCCTGCTTCCCGGCGGGACGCCGTCGGGCGAGTACGCGATCCTGCGCGAGGCCGGCTTCCGGGATCGCGACCGCATCGAGATCGGCGGCGCGATCGTCAGCCGCACCGAGGACGAAGTGGTGGCCTCGGTGTTCTCCCTGTCCAGCGCCGCGCCGCACCTGTTCGGCGACCGCGTGGCCGCGTTCGAGCGTGACCTGCGCGGGCTGCTGCGGGAGGCCTCGCCCGACGGGCGGTTCTCCGAGCGGATGCGGGAGGTCGCCGTCGACCTGTGGCGCCCGTAGCACGGGAAGGGGGCGCGGCATGCGGGTGGTGGCGCTGGCCGACACCCACGCGCCCCGGCGGTGGAAGTCCTGCCCGCCGCTGGTGGCCGGGGAGTTGGACGGGGCCGATCTCATCCTGCACGCCGGGGACGTGTGCACCGCCGCGGTCCTGGACGAGCTGTCCGGGTACGCCCCGGTGCTCGCCGTGCTCGGCAACAACGACGGACCCGACGTGGCCGGGTGGGGCGCGCCGGAGGCCCTCGAGACCGACCTCGACGGCCTGCCCGTGGCGATGATCCACGACAGCGGCGCGGCGACGGGTCGGCTGCGGCGGCTGCGGCGCCGGTTTCCCGGAGCGGGCCTGGTGGTATTCGGGCACTCGCACATCCCGCTGATCGAGGCCGGTGACGGGATCACGATCGTCAACCCCGGCTCGCCCACCGACCGGCGCCGCCAGCCGCGCGGCACCGTCGCGGTGCTGCGCATCGAGTCCGGCCGGCTGGCCGAAGCCAGGATCGTCCCGGTCACCTGACCCCGAGGTCAGCTCTCGGGGGCCAGCCAGAGCACGCCGAGGGGCGGCAGGGTGACCACGGCCGAGGCAGGCTGGCCGTGCCACGGCTCGGCGACGGCCTCGACAGCGCCGAGATTGCCGACGCCGCTGCCGCCGTAGTCGGCCGCGTCGGTGTTGATCATCTCGCGCCAGCGCCCGGCCGCGGGCAGCCCGATCCGGTATTCACGGTGCGGGTCGCCGGAGAAGTTCGCCACGCAGGCGACGAACGGGGCTCCAGGACCGGTTCCGCCTGCCCCGGGAAAACGCAGAAAGCTCAGAACGTTTCCCGCGGAGTCGGACGCGTCGATCCAGCCGAAACCGTCCGGGGTGAAATCCCGGCGCCAGAGGGCGGAATGGGCGCGGTACGCCTGGTTCAGGTCATGGACCAGCCGCTGCACCCCGCCGTGGAACCCCCCGGGCAGGATGCTGTCGCTCAGCGCCTGCCAGTCGAGGCCGACCTGCTCGGACCACTCGGCCTCCTGGCCGAACTCCGATCCCATGAACAGCAACTGCTTGCCCGGATGCGCCCACTGGTAGGCCAGCAGCGTGCGCAGCCCGGCGAACTGCCGCCACCGGTCGCCCGGCATCTTGTGCACCAGCGAGCCCTTGCCGTGCACCACCTCGTCGTGCGAGAGCGGCAGCACGAAGTTCTCGCTGAACGCGTAGATCATCGAGAACGTGATCTCGTTGTGGTGGTAGTGCCGGAACACGGGATCCCGGGCCAGGTAGGCCAGGGTGTCGTGCATCCAGCCGAGATTCCACTTGAGACCGAACCCGAGCCCGCCCAGGTGCACCGGCCGGGTGACCCCCGGCCAGGCCGTGGACTCCTCGGCGATCACCATGATGCCCGGCGCCCGCTTGTAGCAGGTGGCGTTCACCTCCTGCAGGAACGAGACCGCATCCAGGTTCTCCCGGCCGCCGTAGGCGTTCGGCGTCCACTCCCCGTCCTGGCGCGAGTAGTCCAGGTAGAGCATGGACGCCACGGCGTCGACCCGGAGGCCGTCGATGTGGAACTCCTCCAGCCAGTAGATCGCGTTGGCGACCAGGAAGTTGCGGACCTCGCGCCGGCCGAAGTCGAAGATCAGCGTGCCCCAGTCCGGGTGCTCGCCGCGCCGGGGGTCGGCATTCTCGTACAGCGGCGTGCCGTCGAAGCGGGCCAGCGCCCAGTCGTCGCGGGGAAAGTGCGCGGGCACCCAGTCCACGATGACGCCGAGGCCCGCCTGGTGCAGCCGGTCCACCAGGCAGCGGAACTCATCCGGGGTGCCGAACCGGGCCGTGGGCGCGTAGTACGAGGTCACCTGGTAGCCCCAGGACCCGCCGTAAGGGTGCTCGGCCACCGGCAGCAACTCCACGTGGGTGAAGCCGAGCTGGGTGACGTAGGCGGTGAGCTGGTCGGCCAGTTCGGTGTAGGTGAGTCCGGGACGCCACGAGCCGAGGTGCACCTCGTACACGCTCATCGGCTGGACCAGCGGATCGCGCCTGGCCCGCGCGGCCATCCACTCCTGGTCGGCCCACTCGTACTCCGAATCCCACACCACCGACGCCGTCGCGGGCGGCCGCTCGGCCCGCTCGGCCATCGGGTCGGCCTTGCGGTGCCAGCTTCCGTCCGGCCCGCAGATGTCGTACTTGTACCGCGTGCCGGGCCCCACCCCGGGCACGAAGAGCTCCCAGATACCGGAAGCGCCCAGCGAGCGCATCGGGTGCGCGCGCCCGTCCCAGTGGTTGAAGTCGCCGATCACGCGCACGCCCCGCGCGCTCGGCGCCCAGACGGCGAACGCCGTTCCGCCGGCTTTCTCGCTCACGTGGGCGCCGAGGACCCGCCACAGCTCCTCGTGCCGGCCCTCCCCGATCAGGTGCAGGTCGACCTCGCCGAGCGTCGGCAGGTGCCGGTACGGATCGTCGATGACCGTCTCGGGCAGGGTCGTGCCGTCCGCTCCCCGCGCTGGGTAGGTGACCGCGAGCCGGTAGTCGGGGACCTGCGTGAGCGGCAGCGTCGCGGCGAAGACGCCCTGGTGCACGTGGGCCAGGGGGAACCGGCGCCCGTCGGGCAGCACGGCCGTGACCGAGGCCGCGAGCGGCCGCAGCGCGCGCACGACGGTCCCGCCGGGGACCGCGTGCGGCCCGAGGACCGAGTGCGGGTCGTGGTGCGTTCCGTCCAGGATCCTGTCGATCTCGGCGAGGTCGACCTGGCCGGGCAGGCCCGGCTGGACGGGCCTGCCGGGCCGGCCGGACGTGGCGCGCGGGGTACCGGTCATAACGCGCTGGCAATCGAGCTGAGCGGGATCGGCAACCAGGCCGGGCGGTGCCTGGCCTCGTAAATCACCTCGTACACCGCCTTGTCGAGCATCAGGGCGCGCAGCAGGACGACGTTGGCCTGCGGATCCATCCCGCCGGCCTCGGTGTAGCCCTTGCTGAACGCCGCCTGGCTGCGTTCCACCCACTCGTCCGCCGCGCCGCGGAGCGCCTCGGCGTCCGGACGGTCAAGGAGCTGCTGGCGGGCCACGTAGTCGAACGAACGGAGCATACCGGCCACGTCCCGCAGCGGGACGCTCCGCTTCCGCCGCTGCCGGAGCGGCAGCACCGGCTCGCCCTCGAAGTCCAGGATCACCCAGCCGGTCGGGGTGCGCAGCACCTGGCCGAGGTGGTAGTCGCCGTGCACGCGCTGCACCCGCAGCGGCCCGCTGGCCTCGGCGAGGTCCGCGTAATAGCCGCGGAGCTTGCCCGCGTACCGGCGCAGTTCGGGCACCTCGACGGCGGCCCGGTCCAGCCGGGCGGTCATCTGGCCGGCCAGGTCGGCGACGGCCCGGGAACCGATCTCGGCGGTACCGAACTCCTCGGCCAGGTCGGCGTGCACCTCCGCGGTGGCCGCGCCGAGCCGGAACGCCTCTCCGGCGAAGTCACCGCCGGCCTGTTCCGGCCGCAGGCTGCCCGCCTCGCTGACGCCGTCACCGGAGTAGAGGTCGCGCAGGCTCGTGACCGCCAGCGACCAGCCGTCCGTCGCGCCCGGCAGGAACCGCGACAAGATCGCGAGCAGGGTCGGCTCGCGGTCGCCGTCGATCGTGGTCTCGATCCAGCCGTACGGCTCGGCCACGTGCGGTGAGCCGCGCCGCGCCAGCGCCCGGGTGATCTCGAGGTCGGGGTTCTGCCCGGGGAACAGCTTGCGCAGTACCTTGAGGATCGCCCAGTCACCGAAGGTCAGGCTGGTGTTGCTCTGCTCGGCGGTCATCGCCAGGCTGTCCGCCCCGGTGTCGATGGCCGCACCGGGCTCCCGGGCGAAGCGCAGCGTCCCGACGGCCAGCTGCTCGGACATCAGGCGCAGCAGGACCCGGGTGAGCTCGGGATCGTGCAGGGCGTCGTAGGCCGTCGCGCCGGAACCGGCCGGCCCGATGACGGCGTGCCGCAGCGTATCGGGCACGCGCGAGCGGATGCCGGCCAGGACCTGGTACCTGACGGCCTCGCCGTTCTGGGACACCGTGATGACCAGGTGCCGCAACTCGGGGTCTCCGGCCGCCAGGGTGGTATCGGCAGTTATCACCAGGTCACGGACCGTCGCGGTGCCCGAATACCACCGCTGCGCCGGCAGCCACGTGGCTAGCGTGTCCGTAAATGTCATGGCTTCTGATCTACCCCGCAGTTCGCTGGTCATCCCGGATACGGCGGGCCGGTCACTATCGCGGCGGGGGGATCGGCGGGAGCTGGAACCAGTAGAAGCCGTGACCCGGCAGCGTCAGCAGGTAGGTGAGCTCGCCGATCGGCGGGAAGACCACGCCGCCCATGCACTCGATCGGGGTGATGCCCTTGAACCGGCGCAGGTCAAGCTCGACCGGCTGGGGGAACCGGGACAGGTTGTTGACGCACAGGATCGTGTCGGTTCGTCTTTCCCCGCCCGCCCAGCCCTCGCCCTCCGGGCCCTCCGGGCCCTTCCCGCCCTTCCCGCCCTTCCCGCCCTTCCCGCCCTTCGCGCCGTCGCCCTCCCAGCCCCCAGCCTCCGGGTCAGGGGCGTGCTCCGGCTGGTACTCGCGGACGAACGCCAGCACGCTCGGGTTCGACGAGTTGAGCTCCTCGTACCCGCCCCGGCCGAAGACCGGGTGCCGCTTCCTGATCTCGATCATGCGCCTGGTCCAGTGCAGCAGCGAGCCGCCGTTGCGCTCCTGCGCCTCCACGTTGAGCGCCTGGTACCCGTAGATCGGGTCCATGATCAGCGGCAGGTAGAGCCGGGCCGGGTCGCAGCCGGAGAAGCCCGCGTTCCGGTCCGACGTCCACTGCATGGGCGTGCGCACGCCGTCACGGTCACCGAGCCAGATGTTGTCGCCCATCCCGATCTCGTCACCGTAGTAGAGCACCGGCGAGCCGGGCAGCGACAGCAGCAGCGCGGTGAACAGCTCGAGCTGGTCACGGTCGTTGTCGAGCAGCGGGGCGAGCCGGCGCCTGATGCCGATGTTGGCCTTCATCCGGGGGTCGCGCGCGTACTCCGCGTACATGTAGTCGCGCTCGTCGTCGGCGACCATCTCCAGCGTGAGCTCGTCGTGGTTGCGCAGGAAGATGCCCCACTGGCAGCCGGAAGGGATCGGCGGGGTCTGGGCCAGGATCTCGGAGATCGGGTAGCGCTGCTCCCGCCGCACCGCCATGAAGATGCGCGGCATCAGCGGGAAATGGAACGCCATGTGGCACTCGTCGCCGCCGGCCTCGGGGTCGCCGAAGTACTGGACCACGTCCGCTGGCCACTGGTTGGCCTCGGCCAGCAGGACCCGGTCCGGGTAAAGCCGGTCCACCTCGGCCCGGACCCGCTTGAGGTACTCGTGCGTCTCCTTGAGGTTCTCGCAGTTGGTGCCCTCCCGCTCGTACAGGTACGGCACGGCGTCCAGCCGGAACCCGTCGATGCCCAGATCCAGCCAGAACCGCAGCACCTCGAGCATGGCGTCCTGGACCCTCGGGTTCTCGTAGTTCAGGTCCGGCTGGTGCGAGAAGAACCTGTGCCAGTAGTACTGGCCCCGGACCTGGTCGAAGGTCCAGTTGGACTGCTCGGTGTCGACGAAGATGACCCGGGCCTCGGGGTAGCGGTCGTCGGTGTCCGACCAGACGTAGAAGTCGCCGAACGGGCCGTCGGGGTCGGCCCGCGACGCCTGGAACCACGGGTGGGCCTCGCTGGTGTGGTTCATCACCAGGTCGGCGATGACCCTGATGCCGCGTTCGTGCGCCGCCTCGACCAGTTCGACGAAATCCCCGATGTTGCCGAACTCCCCGAGAATTTTCATGAAATCTGAGATGTCATATCCGCCATCACGCAGCGGCGACTCATAAATGGGCAGCAGCCAGATGCAGTCGATGCCGAGCCATTGCAGGTAATCGAGCCGGGAGGTGAGGCCGCGTAGGTCGCCCGTGCCGTCGCCGTTCGAGTCGTGGAAGCCGCGGACCAGCACCTCGTAGAAGACCGCGTGCTTATACCACTGCGGATCGCGCGGTTGGGCGAACGAGAAGGAGTCGGGTATCGGCTCGCTGGGCGCGGCGGCCGTGCCGGGCTGGAAAGCAGGCAGCGGCTGGCCTATGGCGCCGAAAGCCGTCGGCCTGGGCGGTGTCCCCACTGCGGTCTCCCCGGTCTCCAAGGTCCGTGTGTGCTCGAACTCTGTGTCTCGTGTGCCTGCTGTTCGTTATGTCTGCCAATACCGTTACCGGCCATGTCCGTCAGCCGGGGCGGACGGTGAAGATATGGGCCGGGGTTACGGCGGGGTCGAGCCGCACGTAGTTGGCCTGACCCCACCGGTAGGACACGCCGGAGAGTTCGTCGGTGACGGCGAACTCCTGGTCGGCGTTCATGCCCAGCGCGGCTTGGTCGACCCAGACGGTCGCCTCCCGCGGCTGGTGCGGATCGATATTTACCACGACGAGAACCGTGTCGCGCGCTGCCCCGCCCTTCCCGCCCACCCCGTCGCCGGAGTGGGTGCTCTTCGAGAAGCAGAGTATCTCTGGCTGGTCACTATGATGAAAACGCAAGTTCCGGAGCCTGTGCAAGGCTGGATGTGCCTTCCTGAGCAGGTTGAGGCGCGTGATGAATCCGGAGATGTCTTCCTCCGGCGGGGGGATGCTCGCGGCGTGCTCCCAGTCCCGCGGCCGGTACTGGTACTTCTCCGAGTCCAGGTACTCCTCGCTGCCCGGTAGCAGCGGGACGTTCTCGCACAGCTCGTAGCCCGCATACATGCCCCAGGCCGGGGACAGCATCGTGGCGAGCACGGCCCGGACCCGGAACGCCGGCGGCCCGCCGTGCTGCAGGTACTCGTGCAGGATGTCCGGGGTGTTGACGAAGAAGTTCGGCCGCATGTAGGCGGCCGCCGGGCCGGACAGCTCGCGCAGGTACTCGGTCAGCTCCCAGGCGGAATTGCGCCAGGTGAAATACGTGTAGGACTGGTGGAAGCCGATGACGGCGAGGGTGTGCATCATCGCGGGCCTGGTGAAGGCCTCGGCCAGGAACAGAACGTCCGGGTCGGTGCGCGCGATCTCCGCCAGCAGCCGGTCCCAGAACAACAGAGGCTTGGTGTGCGGGTTGTCCACCCGGAAGATCCTGACCCCGTGGTCCATCCAGTGCCGGATGATCCGCATTACCTCGGCGTAGATGCCCTCGGGGTCGTCGTCGAAGTTGACCGGGTAGATGTCCTGGTATTTCTTCGGCGGGTTCTCGGCGTACGCGATGGTGCCGTCGGCGCGGTGGTTAAACCATTCGGGATGCTCGGTGACCCACGGGTGGTCCGGCGAGGCCTGGATGGCGAGATCGAGCGCGACCTCCATCCCCAGCCGCGTGGCCCGGTCGACGAACGCATCCCAGTCGTCCAGCGTGCCGAGGTCGGGATGGATGGCGTCGTGTCCCCCGTCCGGCGATCCGATGGCCCACGGCGACCCGGGATCCCCGGGCCCTGCGTTCAGGGAATTGTTTGGCCCTTTCCTGGCGGTCAGCCCGACCGGATGGACCGGCGGGATGTAGACAACGTCGAAGCCCATCCGCGCGACCGCGTCCAGCCTGAGTGAGGCGGTCCGCAGCGTTCCCGACTTCGGGACCTGGCCCGGGCCTTCGTCGACCCTGGCTCCCTCGGACCGGGGGAAGAACTCGTACCAGGAGCCGTAGAGCGCCCGCTCCCGGTGCACGATCACCGGGCGGCGGCCGGACCGGGTGAGCATGAGCCGCAGCGGGAACGCGCCGAGGATCGCGGTGATCTCGGCGCGGCCGGCCGCGGCGAGGCGGTCCAGGGCCGGGATGTCCGAGTCCCGCAACATCTCGGCCAGCGCCACGAGCGCCGCCCGCGCGGCCGCGGCCTCCTGCCGCTGCACGATCGGAGCCGAGCGCGGGGAACGGACCCGGGCCGCGGCCCGCCGGAACAGCAGCGCGCCTTCGGCCAGCGTCAGCTCGACGTCCTGGCCGAGCGGCACCTTGATGGCCGCGTCATGCCGCCAGCGGGCAATAGGGTCACCCCACGCCTCGACCTGGAAGTGCCACAGGCCTTCCGACGTGACCGTGATCTCGCCGCCATAACGGTCGGTCCCCGGGGCCAGCTCGCGCATCGGCACGAGCGGGTGGCGGCGGCCGCCGGGGTCGCGCAGCATCACGCCCGCCCCGAACATGTGATGTCCCTCACGGAAAATGGTGGCGCTGACTTCGAACGACTCGCCCGCGACCGCCTTGGCGGGACGCTGCCCGCCGGCCACGACGGGCTCCACGTTCACGATGGGAATCCGGCCGATCATCTACGACAAGCTACCCGCAGCGACCCGGCCCGAACCGGCCGGTGGTCGTCCTGCAGGCCGGGACGGGCGAGTCGGTGTCCGGTCCGCTCGGAACACGCATTAGGGTCGCTCTCCGTGAGAGCTATCCGCCGGTTCACCATCCGACCGGTCCTGCCCGAGCCGCTCGCGTCGCTGCGCGGGCTGATGCTGAATCTGCGCTGGTCGTGGCATCCCGAGACGCTCGACCTGTTCGCGGCGATCGATCCGGCCGGCTGGGAGCGGTCCGAGCACGAGCCCGCCGCGCTGCTGGCCGAGGTTTCGCCCGAGCGCCTGGCCGGCCTCGCCGCCGACCGGCGCTTCCTGCGGCGGCTCGGCGACGCGGTCGAGGATCTGCGCGAGTACAGCTCCGGCCCGCGCTGGTACCAGGCGGCACAGGCCACGCCGGACCTGGCCGGAGCGCCGGCGGCCGTGGCGTACTTCTCGCCCGAGTTCGGCATCACCGCCGCGCTGCCGCAGTACTCGGGCGGCCTGGGCATCCTCGCCGGTGATCACCTGAAGGCCGCCAGCGACCTCGGTGTGCCGCTGATCGGCGTCGGCCTGCTCTACCGGCACGGCTACTTCACCCAGTCCCTGTCCGCCGAGGGATGGCAGGCCGAACGCTATCCGGCGAGCGACCCGAACGGCCTGCCACTGACCTTGCTACGGGACGACGCGGCGGGCTCGGCGGGCGCGCCGGTCCGGGTCACGGTGGCCATGGCCGGCGGCGCGGTCATGGCCGCGCAGGTGTGGATCGCGCAGATCGGCCGGGTCCCGCTGTTGCTGCTCGACTCCTACGTGGAGGAGAACGACCCCGTGCTCCAGGAAGTCACCGACCGGCTCTACGGCGGCGGCAGCGAGCACCGGCTCCGTCAGGAACTGCTGCTGGGCATCGGCGGAGTGCGGGCGGTCCGGGCCTTCTGCGCGATCACGTCACACCCCGAGCCCCAGGTGTTCCACACCAACGAGGGCCACGCGGGCTTCCTCGGCCTCGAGCGCATCCGCGAGTACATCGGCCACGGCCTGACGTTCGACGAGGCGCTGACGATGTGCCGGGCGGGCACGGTGTTCACCACGCACACCCCGGTGCCCGCGGGGATCGACCGCTTCAGCCATGACCTGGTGACCCGCCAGTTCAGCGAGGCTGCGGACCCGGGGCTGCCGACCGAGCGGGTCCTGGCGCTCGGCGCCGAGACCTTCCCCGGCGGCGATCACGAGGTGTTCAACATGGCGGTCATGGGGATGCGGCTGGCGCAGCGGGTCAACGGCGTCAGCACCCTGCACGGCCAGGTGAGCAGGCAGATGTTCACCGGCCTGTGGCCGGGTTTCGACACCGCGGAGGTACCGATCGGGGCGGTTACCAACGGCGTGCACGGGCCCACCTGGGTCGCCGCCGAGATCACGGGCCTGGCGCAGGGCGGGCCGCCGTCGGACCTGGCCGAGGACGGGCCGGCCTGGGAGGAGGCCGCGGCGGACCCCGCGGGGATCTTCCGGGTCCGTCGGCTGCTGCGCGCCCGGCTGGTGGCGGAGACCCGGCGCCGGCTGCGCGCCTCCTGGAGGCAGCGCGGCGCCTCCGACGCGGAGCTGACCTGGATCGAGGACGTGCTCGACGAGAACGTGCTGACGATCGGCTTCGCCCGGCGCGTTCCGTCCTACAAGCGGCTGACGTTGATGATGCACGATCCCGCCCGGCTCACCGCGCTGCTGCTCGACCCGGAGCGGCCGGTGCAGATCGTGATCGCCGGGAAGGCGCACCCGGCCGACGACGGCGGCAAGCTGATGATCCAGCAGATGGTGCGCTTCGCGGACGACCCGCAGGTCCGGCACCGCATCGTCTTCCTGCCCGACTACGACATGGCGCTCGGCCGGATGATGGTGCAGGGATGCGATGTCTGGCTGAACAACCCGCTGCGGCCGCTGGAGGCGTGCGGCACTTCGGGAATGAAGGCCGCGCTGAACGGGGCGCTCAACCTGTCGATCCTGGACGGCTGGTGGGACGAGTGGTTCGACGGCGGCAACGGCTGGGCCATTCCGTCAGCCGACCGGGTCGAAGATCCCGAGCGCCGGGACGAGCTTGAGGCGTCCGCGCTGTACGACCTGCTCGGCCAGTCGGTGGCGCCGCTGTTCTACGACCGCGGCCCCGACGGCCTGCCGCGCCGCTGGCTGGAGATGGTGGCGCGCACGCTGCGTGCGCTCGGGCCGCGGGCGCAGGCGACCCGGATGGTCCGGGAGTACGTGACCGAGCTGTACCTGCCGGCCGCACGGGCTTCGCAGGCGCTCGCCACCGGTGATCCTGAGTTCGCCGGCGCGCGCCAGCTCACCGCGTGGAAGGACCGGGTGGCCAAGGCCTGGCCGGGGGTCGCGATCGAGCACGTCGAGGCGGACGAGAACGCGCAGAGTCCGGGTGCGCGCCTGGTGGTGCGGGCGAGCGTCGCGCTCGGCGAGCTGTCACCCGATGACGTGACCGTGCAGGTGGCCTTCGGTGCCGCCGGGGACGATGACATGATCGTCGACCCGGCGTTCGCCGATCTCGCGCTGGATCCGGAGGCGGCGGGCGGCCCGGTCGCGCGGTACGCGGGCGAGGCCGAGCTCGGCCGTCCGGGACCCTTCGGGTACACGGTCCGGGTATTGCCCCGGCATCCATTGCTGGCCGCCACCGCGGAAATGGGCCTGGTAACGGTGCCCGTCGCGCCCGCCGGCATGGTCAACGGCGATCTGCGCTAACTGTCCGGGTTCAGGTCGGCGCTGCGCTAGTATGGCGACGTAGCGTGTCTATTCAGTTACGTATTGCCAGCGTCGGTCGGCTCCTAGCGTCCCGCTAAGAAGGACAACCCGTGCGACCCAGGGCGACGAAGGTCGAGCCAGGGCGACCCAGGGCGCCAGGGCAGGGGCCCGGAAATTTCTCCCCGTGCCAGGCAGAACGCCAGCAAAACCCTGAGGCATGTGACATCCTGTGATAGAACGCTGGCGGATAGTGATGTTCAAGGATCGTTACGTTCCGTCACTAGGCAACTACCCCCGATCGCGAGAGGACCATCCGTCGTGAGAACCCAGATCAAGCCGGAGAATCGCCTCCTGACCCCGGCCGAGGTTGCCGCGATGCTTCGGGTAGACCCGAAGACCGTCACCCGGTGGGCGAGGGGCGGCAAGCTGTCGTCGATCCGTACCCCCGGCGGCCACCGCCGTTACAGCGAGAGCGAAGTCCGAGGATTCCTGAACGGGTGGCAGCACGTATCCATGCCGCGAGCGTCCGGCGAGTAAACCGTCCGCGCCTGCCCCAGCCGGCCTGGGGCAGGCGTCGGCGGGCTGCGCACGCCTGCGCGCCACACCGTGACCCGACGACTGATCAGCAGGGCTCCTCCCAGAAGAGATGCGGGTCGCTGGACCCTTCGCATCCCGGACACTAGGGTGGCTCCGGGGTCCGTGGCAGCATGCCCGGGCACCTGTCGAGGGGGGGAAATCAGATGGGAGTCATGCTCGCCCTGGACCGGCACCAGCCGGCCCGGGGCCGCCGCCGCCCGGGCCAGCACGCACGCCATCCCGGCGATCGGGAGCGTGCTCAGGCGCTCGCGACGGTGCGCCGCGGCGATGCGCCCGCCGGCGGCCGGCTCTTCGGCCGCCTGGCCCGGACCGTGCTGCCCCGGAAGGGCGCGCCGGTCGCGGTGGCGGGCACGGCCGGGCCGGGCCGGGGATTAGCGTCATCGGAACCGGCGGCCAGGCCGGGCCGGTCCCGGTACCCCGGCCTGTCGGTCGCCTGCCTGCTCGGAGACTGCCGCGACGGGGCGACCCGCCCGCCCTGTGACGCCGACGGCTGCGAGCACGACTGCCACCGCCGTGGCCTCGGGTCCGGCGCGGGCACGTCGCCCGCGGCCTGACGTCGCCCGCGGCCTGACAGCACTCGTGACTCACGGCGCCCGCGGCCGACCGCCTCCCGCGCGCCGCATAGGATCGTGGCTCGGCAACCAGGTGCAGGAGGCTGAGGGATGGCCGCGGATAGCCGGATAGCCGGAAACGGGGAGGCCGGGATGACCGGGGCTCGCCAGGCGAGCGGGGCGAGCGGGATGGCTGAGTTCGTACGGGTCGTGACGGACCAGGCCGTGGCGACCATCCGCCTCGACCGCCCCCCGATGAACGCGCTGAACGCTCAGGTCCAGGACGAGATCGCCGCCGCCGCGGCGCAGGTGGCCGCCGACGAGAGCATCCGGGCGGCCGTCATCTACGGCGGTGACAAGCTCTTCGCGGCCGGGGCCGACATCAACGAGATGGCGAAGGCCAGCTACGGCCAGATCAGCCGGGACATCGGGCGGCTGCAGAGCGCGTTCGACGCGGTAGCGAAGATCGGTAAACCGGTGGTGGCCGCGATCACCGGCTACGCGCTCGGCGGCGGCCTGGAACTCGCCCTCTGCGCGGACTTCAGGGTGGCGGGCGAGAGCGCGCGGGTCGGCCAGCCCGAGATCCTGCTCGGCATCATCCCCGGGGGCGGCGGCACGCAGCGGCTGCCGCGCCTGATCGGCCCGGCCCGGGCCAAGGACATCGTTTTCACCGGCCGGCAGGTCCGCGCCGAGGAGGCGCTCGCGATCGGCCTCGTCGATCAGGTCGTTCCCGACGCCGAGGTTTACGAGGCCGCCCGGGCGCTCGTGGCGCGCTACGCCCGCGGGCCGGCGCTCGCGCTGCGGGCCGCCAAACTGGCCATCGACGATGGCCTCGACGTTGACCTGGCCACCGGGCTGGGGATCGAGCGGCTCAGCTTCGCCGGGCTGTTCGCCACCGAGGACCAGCGGACAGGAATGCGCAGTTTCATCGAGAATGGACCCGGGAAGGCGACCTTCGCCGGCCGGTGAGCGCCGCGCCGGGGATGGCGCAGGGGTTCCGAGGAGCAGCCAGGTAATGTGCCGAGTGACTCTCAGCGACGGGCAGGCCGGACCATGACCGAACTCGGTGGCGGGCCTGGCGACGCGGGCGGCCGGGACGAGCCGGCCGACCCGTCTCTCGACATGGTCACCGCCGCGCTCCGCGCGGACAGCGCCGACGTCGCCATTTACGCGCGCGTGCTCACCGAGTCGCTGGGCGAGGCGCTCCCGCCGGGCTGCGTCACCGTGGACCGGGAGCGGCGGAGCATGTCGGACCGGATGCAGGGCCGTCCCGGCCAGGTGAGGAAGGTCACGGTCCGGCTGGGCGAGCAGGTGATGACGCTCGGCGTCCAGCGCGGCCTGCCGGTCGCTGAGGTCTGCCGTGAGGTCCGCGGGGTGGTGCTGTCGCGCCAGCAGGTGCAGCCGGGCGTATGGGCCGAGGAACTGGCCCGGGCGCTGGTCGCGCACGCCGAGCAGAACGCCGAGGCGGCCAAGGCGCTGCGCCGGCTCGTCACCGGAACTTAGCCGCGGGTACGCGGCGGGGGCCGCTTGGCCGCTGAACACGAGGGGGGTCATGGATCACGCCGACCAGGCCGGGCGTCCGCGCCCGGCCGTGACGGGGACGCGGCGCCACGACCGCCTTCCCCCTGGGGCCATGACCACCTTCCGCGATGGCCATCCGGTGCGACAGGATGGAGTTTCGTAGTCTGGTGAGGTCATGACAGTGCAGCATCCAACGGGGGACAATCTCGGGCCCTACCGCCTGCTTGAGCGGCTTGGCGAGGGCGGGATGGGTGTTGTCTACCTGGCCGCCGACCCCGACCACCGCAAGGTGGCCGTCAAGGCACTGCGGCCCGCGGTGGCCGCCGACCCGAACGCCCGGCGGCGGCTGGCCCGCGAGGTGGAGACGATGCGGCGGGTGCGCAGCCCCTACGTCGCCGAGGTCATCGACGCGGACGTGAGCTGCGATCCGCCCTACATCGTGACCAGGTACGTCTCCGGCCGGACGCTCGAGGAGGTCGTGGGCGACGGCGGCCCGCTGACCGGCCAGGCCCTGGCCCGCGTGGCCTCCGGGCTGGCCCTCGCGATGGCCGCCGTGCACGCGGCGGGCGTGGTGCACCGCGATCTCAAGCCGGGCAACGTGATGCTCGCCCGCGGCGAACCGGTCGTGATCGATTTCGGGATCGCGCAGGTGCCGGACTCCACCAGGCTTACCCAGACCGGGATGTTCATGGGCACGCCCGGCTACCTCGCGCCCGAGGTGATCGAGGGCAAGCAGAGCGGCCCGGCGGCCGACGTGCACTCGTGGGGCGCCACCGTGGCGTTCGCGGCCACCGGGCGCCCGCCGTTCGGCACCGGCGGGTTCGAGACGATCTTCTACCGGATCATCAACGGACAGCCCGACCTCAGCGGCTTCCCGGTGCCGCTGCTCTCGCTCGTCGCCGACGCGCTGGCCCGGGACCCCGCCCGCAGGCCCACCGCGGCGCAACTGTGCGAGCGCGCCGCCGCGCTCGACACATCCGCCCTGGTGCCGACCGTGACCGCGGCGGCCGCCGGCGTGCGGCCGTTCGCCGCTCCGGGGACCGTCGCGGACATCGCGCCGGGCGCCCGGCCCGGCGCCGGCGCGGGACCCGTGCCTGCGGTCGGTCCGGTGGCCCCGGTGGCCTGGGCGCCGTCCACGCAGCCGCTGGTGGCCGGCGGCTGGGGCGCCGGGAACGGCTCCGGGCCGGCGGCCCGGCCGCCGACTACCGTGCCGCCCAATACGGTGCCGCCCAATACGGTGCCGCCCAATACGGTGCCGCCCAATACGGTGCCGCAAACTACGGTGCCGCAAACTACGGTGCCGCCAGCTACGGTGCCGC
This sequence comes from uncultured Actinomycetota bacterium, assembly GCA_963842355.1. Taxonomy (GTDB): domain Bacteria; phylum Actinomycetota; class Actinomycetes; order Streptosporangiales; family Streptosporangiaceae; genus JASHPR01. Next base: position 103,188 of record CAWJGC010000006.1, read on the forward strand.
GGGCACGGCCAACGGCGCGGGCCGGTATGCGGGCGGCGGCGCCGCAGGGACCGGGCAGGACTTCCGCGACGTGCTGCCTCCGGTGCAGTACGCGCCGGGCGGCGCCGCGCCGCCGCGATCGGCCCGGGCCGGGAGCGGGGCGGCCGCGGGGCGGTCTCCCGCCGGGCCGCTGCTCGTCTTCGCCTCGATAGCCGCGGCGGTCGGCGTCAGCATCGTCTTCCCGCTCGCCGGGACGGTGGCCGCACTCGCCGGGCTGATGGCGCTGCGGGCGGGCGACCGGACCGCGGGACGCATGTCGCGCCGCCGGTCACGCAAGGGCGCGCGGGCCAGCGATCCGCTGCTGGCCGCGTTCGTCTTCCCGCTGGCGCTGGCCTGGGCCGCGGTCCGGTCCGTGCTGCTCGCGCCGCTGGCGCTGGCCGCCGCCGCGGTGGTCGCCGTCATCACCATCGTCGCGGTGCCGCAGCACGTGATCCCGCTGGCGTTCGCCTACGGGGCCGGCGCACTGGTCGCGTTCTACGGCCTCGGGCCGGGCTCCGGCGGCTCGCGCAGGCCGCTGCGGCGGTTCTACGACACCGCCGCGGGCACTCCCGTCACCGCGGCGGTGGCCCTCATCGCGGTGGGCGCGGTGGTCGTCGCGACGGCGGTGGCGGCGGCCTCACATACCCCGTTCTTCTGGCCGTTCGGCCACACGGGCGCGTGGCTGTCGCACTTCCAGGGCCTGAGGAACCTGGTGCAGAGCATCAGGACCCAGGCGCTCAGGCTGGTCGGGAAGTAGGCCAGGCTGCTCAGGCCGGTCGCGGCGCTGCCTGGCTGAGGCTCGCGGCCGCCGGCGGTGGCGAGGCGGGCGCCGGGACCGACGCCGCGGGCACCGCCTGAACCGGCACCGACGCTGCGGGAGCCGGCGGGGCGGGCGCCGGGACGGCCGGGGGCCGTGCGGCGCGCCTGGACTCCGAGCCCCGACGGCTGGGCTCCTCGCCCCGTCCGGGCCCGTCGGCCCGCCCGGCCAGGCCGGACCTCTCGGCCAGGCCGGACCTCTCGGCCAGGCCGGACCTCTCGGCCAGGCCGGACCTCTCGGCCGGGCTCTCGGACCTGCTCGGCCAGGCTGGATCTCGGCCGGTTGATGTGCCAGCTCGCAGCGCCTTTTCGGCCGGCGCCAGCGTCTTCTCGACCGGCGGCAGGGGGCGGACCATGCCGAGCGCCACCACCTCGTTGGCCAGCCGGACCCGGCGGTTCGCGCCCTCAGGAATCCGGAACTTCTGGTACAGCCGGAGCAGATGCTGCTTGACCGCGGCCTCGGTTACGACCAGGTCGGCGGCGATCTCGCGCGCGGTCGCGGGCGCGACGAACGCCTCGTCGGACAGGGCCTGGCACAGCGAGGTCACCACGTCAAGCTCCCGGCGGGTCAACTCGGGCGCCGCCGGACGCCGCAATTCAATCTCGGCGGTGAACTCCTCCGCCACGATGCCGAACACCCGGCAGCGGGCCGACCCGAAGGTCAGGACGTCACCCTCCTCGAGGACCCGTCGCGCCACCAGGCGGCCGTTCACCCGGGTGCCGTTGCGCGATAACCCGAGATCGGTCACGTAGGCGTACGGCCCGCGGCGGACGATCTCGGCGTGCAGCCTGGATACGCTCGGATCAGCCAGGCGGACGTCGACCGACCTGCCGCGTCCGATGGTGGTCACATCCTCCCGCAGCGCCATCATGAGCCCGCTGTCTTCGATCCGGATGTAAGGGCCATCCATGCGCTGTCCCTCCCTGCCTGCCGGAGCAGCTACTGATATCTCACTGTCCAGCTACCCTCCTCGGCGGCGGTTGTACCGTGTCCGGCCCAACGATTGTCTCGGCCAGCGCCAGCGTGTGGCTTGCGTCGGCCGCGGCGGGTCGGCGTGATCCGGCCTGTTCCGGCCGGCCCTGGCCGGCGCAACCGGGGACGCCGCGGGCAAAGGCGCAGAACATGCGCAAGTACACTGCCGAGCGAGCTGTCCGAGAGGAAAACATATGCCGGGAAAGCCCTCCAAGGGACTGGCCGATGTCGTCGCTGCGTCGACAGCACTCAGTGACATAGACAGCCAGGCCGGCCGCCTGTTCTACCGCGGCTACGACATTAACCAGCTCGCGGACTCCGCGACGTTCGAGGAGATCGCCTACCTGCTGCAGCGCGGGAGGCCGCCGAGCCGGGCCGAACTGGACGGCTACCGTGCCGAGATCGAGGCCGCCCGCACGCTCGGCAAGCTGGTCGTCGGCAGCCTGGCCGAGGTGGCCCGCGGCCAGGAGCCGATGGAGGCGCTGCGCAGCCTGGTCTCGCTGGCCAGCGCCGATGACCCGGACAAGGACTCCAACGAGCCCGGGCCGAACGTCCGCAAGGCCGCCAGGCTGACCGCGCAGCAGCCGGTCCTGGTGGCGGCCTACGAGTCCGCGCGCCGGGGCCGCCCGGCCGGCGATCCGGATCCCGGGCTCGGGCTGGCGGCCAACTTCCTGCTCCAGATCACCGGCGCGAGGCCGTCGGAACGGGACGCCAGGTTCTTCGACACATGCCTGGTGCTGCACGCCGACCACACCATGAACGCTTCCACGTTCGCGGCCCGGGTGTGCGCCGCGACCCTGTCGGACATGCACTCGGCCGTGGTCGCCGCGCTCGGCACGCTCAAGGGCCCGCTGCACGGCGGGGCCAACGAGCAGGTCATGCGCGGGCTCGAGGCGACCAGGCGGGATGCGCAGGCGCAGGGGGCTGATCCGGTCGAGGCAGTGGCCGCCCGGACCGCGGCCCGCCTGCAGGCGGGCGAGAAGATCATGGGCTTCGGGCACCGCGTGTACCGGGTGGAGGACCCCCGCGCCCGCTACCTGAGGCAGATGTCGGCCGAACTGGCCGCGGCCTCCGGCGACGACACCTACTACCGGATGTCCCGCCGGATGGAGGAGGTCGTACTGGCCGAGAAGGGCCTCTACCCGAACGTCGACTTCTTCGCCGCCACCGTCTATCACTACCTTCGCATCCCCACCGACCTGTTCACGCCCGTGTTCTCGGTGAGCCGGATGGTCGGCTGGACGGCGCACATCATGGAGCAGTACGCCGACAACAGGCTGATCAGGCCGGACAGCGAGTACATCGGCGAGAGCGGGCTGACCTGGATTCCGCTCGATGAACGATGAGGCACTCCGCGCCGTCGCGGCGCAGGCGGCGCCGGGAACCGGCCCGGTCGCGTCCGGACGGCCCGGCCCGGTCGCGCCGGGGCGGCGCGTCCGGACGCGGGCGATGGCAGCGGCAGGTTCCCTACGGGATCGTGATCTGCGGCGTGGCACTCGCGCTGGTGTGGATGGCGCAGGGCGGACAGAATGTCCGGGGGGGTACGTTGGCGGTAGCCGGGATCCTGCTCGCCGCCGCCCTGGTCAGGCTGGTCCTGCCGGAGCGCCGGGCGGGCATGCTCGCATCGAGGCGCCGACTGGCGGACGTGGCGGCGCTGGCCGCCCTCGGTATCGGCCTGCTCGTCGCCGGACTGGTGCTGCCCGCGCAGTGATCGCCCCGGGCCCGGGTGCGTTCCGGCCCGGGGCTACGGGAGGTAGCCTCGCGTCCGGCGAGCCGGCCGGGCCGGTGCCGCCAAAAGCAGTGCGGCCACGAACAGCGGTGCAGCAACGGCGCTGGCACGATGAAGGGAAAGTAGCGGCATGTCCAAGATCAAGGTAATGAATCCCGTGGTCGAGCTCGATGGCGACGAGATGACCCGGATCATCTGGCACTTCATCAGGGAACAGCTGATCCTGCCCTACCTGGATATCAATCTCGACTACTACGACCTGTCCATCCAGAACCGGGACGCCACCGACGACCAGGTGACCATCGACGCGGCTAACGCCATCAAGCGGCACGGGGTGGGGGTCAAGTGCGCCACGATCACGCCGGACGAGGACCGGGTCGCCGAGTTCGGGCTGAAGCGGATGTGGCGCTCGCCCAACGGCACGATCCGCAACATCCTCGGCGGGGTGGTCTTCCGCGAGCCCATCGTGGTCTCGAGCATCCCCCGGTTCGTGCCCGGCTGGACCAAGCCGATCATCATCGGCCGCCACGCGCACGGTGACCAGTACCGGGCCACCGACTTCGTGGTCCCCGGCCCCGGCACCGTGAAGATCTCCTACCAGCCCGACCCCGGGACCGCCGCCGAGCCCATCGAACTCGAGGTGGCCCGCTTCGCGGGCGGCGGCATCGCGATGGGCATGTACAACTTCGATGACTCGATCCGGGACTTCGCCCGCGCCACTATGCGCTACGCGCTGGACCGGGGCTACCCGCTCCACCTGTCCACCAAGAACACGATCCTGAAGGCCTACGACGGGCGGTTCAAGGACATCTTCGCCGAGACCTTCGAGTCCGAGTTCAAGTCCGACTTCGAGGCCGCCGGGATCACCTACGACCACCGGCTGATCGACGATATGGTCGCCCAGGTCATCAAGGGCGACGGCGGTATCGTCTGGGCGTGCAAGAACTACGACGGCGATGTGGAGTCCGACATCGTGGCCCAGGGGTTCGGCTCGCTCGGGCTGATGACCAGCGTGCTGATGACGCCGGACGGCTCCACCGTCGAGGCCGAGGCCGCGCACGGTACCGTGACCCGGCACTACCGCCAGTACCAGCAGGGCAAGCCGACCTCGACCAACCCGATCGCCTCGATCTTCGCCTGGACCCGGGGACTGGCCCACCGCGGCAAGCTGGACAACACGCCCGAGGTCATCGCGTTCGCGGAACTGCTCGAGCGGGTCTGCGTCGAGACCGTGGTCAGCGGGAAGATGACCAAGGACCTGGCCCTGCTGGTTGGTCCGGGGACGCCGTTCCTGACCACCCAGGAGTTCCTGGGCACGCTGGACGAGAACCTGCGCGCGGCCCAGGCCGGTCGTAGCCGGGGCCCTGATCATCCTCCCCACCACCACCCGGAGAGAGCAGGAGACATGACCCGCACAGGCAAGGTGACCGTCGTCGGGGCCGGGTTCTACGGCTCCACCACCGCGCAGCGGCTGGCCGAGTACGACATCTTCGACGAGGTCGTGCTGACCGACGTCGTGGAGGGCAAGCCCGAGGGGCTCGCCCTCGACATGAACGAGTCGCGCCCGGTCGAGGGGTTCGAGACGAAGGTCACCGGGCAGACCACCGGCGCGGCCGGCGAGGGCTACGAGGTGATCGGCGGGTCGGAGATCGTGATGATCACCGCGGGCCTGCCGCGCAAGCCGGGGATGAGCCGAATGGACCTGATCGGGGTCAACGCGAAGATCGTGCGCAGCGTGACCGAGCAGGTCGTCAAGCACGCGCCCGACGCCGTGCTGATCGTGGTGTCCAACCCGCTGGACGAGATGACCGCGCTCGCGGCGAAGGTCTCCGGGTTCCCCGCACACCGGGTGATGGGCCAGGCGGGCATGCTGGACACCGCCAGGTTCAGCTACTTCGTGGCCGAGCGCCTCGGCGTGCGGGTCGGGTCGGTGCGCACGCTCACGCTCGGCTCGCACGGGGACACCATGGTGCCGGTCCCGTCCGCGTGCACGGTCGACGGCCTGCCGCTGGCGGACCTGCTGTCCGCGGAGGACATCGAGGCGCTGGTGCAGCGGACCCGCGAAGGCGGCGCCGAGATCGTCGGCCTGCTGAAGACCGGGTCGGCCTACTACGCGCCGTCGGCCGCCGCGGCCAGGATGGCCCGGGCGGTGGCCGAGGACTCCGGCGCGATCATGCCGGTCTGCGCCTGGGTGGACGGCGAATACGGCATCTCCGGCGTCTACCTGGGCGTGGAGGCCGAGATCGGCCGGGTCGGCGTGCGCAGGATCGTCGAACGGGACCTGACCGAGGACGAGCTCGCCGCCCTCCGGGTGGCCGCGGAGGCGGTCCGGGCCAAGCAGGCCGACGTCGCCAGCCTCTGACGTCGCCAGCCTCTCACATCGCCGGATCTGCTCCGCGGCGGGGCTCGGAGGGCGGGTCGTCCCCGGAGCCGGTGATGAATGTGGCGATGCTGCACTGGGGTGTGCACCAGACTCACATTCATCCGGCCGAAGCGGCGCGGGGCGGCGGGGGCCGGGCCGAAGCGGCGCGGGGCGGCGGGGGCCGGGCCGAAGCGGCGCGGGGCGGCGGGGGCCGGGCCGAAGCGGCGCGGGGCGGCGGGAAGGACGCCGCCAGCCGGGTCAGCCGGCTGCCAGGCGGCGCTGCGCCAGTTCGGCCAGCTGGGTCAGCCGGGCTGCCAGGCGGCGCTGCGCCAGCTCGGCCAGCAGCGTCGTGCCGTCGGGGAGCACCGCGTCGTCGAACACCGCCTCGGCCGAGTGGTTGAACGGGGCCGTGTCCGGATCGGCGTCCGGCGGGCACGCGCCCAGCATGATGAACGCGCCCGGCACCTGCTCGAGGACGTAGGAGAAGTCCTCCGACCCGGTGATCGGGTCCGGGGTCCGCAGGAAGCGCTCGCCGCCGAAGATCTCGGTCACGACGTGCTCGGCGAAGTCCACCTCGCCGGGGTGGTTGACGGTCAGCGGGTACCCGTCGACGAACTCGGCGGTGGCGGACAGCCCGTGGGCCGACGCGACATCCCGCACCAGGCGGAGCGCAGCGTCCTGCACCGCGGCGCGCACTCCGGGCGAGAACGACCGCACGGTGACGGCCAGCCGGGCGTCGTCGGGGATCACGTTGCTCGCGGTGCCCGCGTGGAAGCTGCCGACTGTGATCACGACCGGGTCGAACACGTCGAAACGCCGGGTGACGAGCGTCTGCAGGGCGGTCACGATCTCGCAGGCGGCCGGGATCGGGTCGGCCGCACGGTGCGGCTGTGACCCGTGCCCGCCGCGGCCGCGCACCGTGATCTCCAGGGTGTCGGACGCGGCCATCATCGTCCCGGCGCGGGCGGTGTAGAGCCCGAGGGGCAGCAGGCTCGAGGCTACGTGCAGGCCGAACGCGGCGACCGGGCGGGATCCCGCCGCGTCGAGCACTCCTTCGGAGATCATGACCCGCGCCCCGCCCCCGCCTTCCTCGCCGGGCTGGAACATGAAGATCACATTCCCGGCGATGTCCGCCCGCCGGGAAGACAGCAGCCGCGCGGCCCCGGCCAGCATCGCGGTGTGCAGGTCGTGCCCGCAGGCGTGCATGGCCCCGTCGACCCGGGAGGCGTAGCCCAGGCCGGTCTGCTCGCCGATCGGGAGCGCGTCCATGTCGCCGCGCAGCAGCACCGTCGGCCCCGGCCTGGCTCCCCGCAGCACCGCGGTCACCGAGCTGAGCGCCTGTCCCGTGGTGATCTCGACGGGCAGCCCGTCCAGCGCGGCCAGCACCTTCTCCTGGGTCCTGGGCAGCGCGAACCCGATCTCAGGCTCGGAGTGGATGGCGCGGCGCAGCTCGGTGAGCTCGCCGGAGATCGCCACAGCGTCGTCATGTACCTCGGCCAACACGCGAACCTCCCTCCGCTGCAGCACCAGCCGGCGCGGCATGCCGTTTCAGGGTCCCATGAGGGTTCCCGTCCGGGAAAGATCGCTTTTGACTAGGTTCCGGTCCCGCCGGTATCCCGGCGAGGACACCGTGAGCACACGACTAACTTTTCGAAAGAGGTGCACTTAGACTGTGCGGATACCGCGCTGCGCGGTGCCCGCCGGGGTCGACAGCGCCGCCGGCCGCCGTTGCCACCGTCGGGTCGATCGCCGAGGGCAGGAGTCCATACGTGAACGCCGTCGGCTGGGACGTGATCATTGTCCTGGTCATCGTGCTCATCGGCGGGTTCTTCGCGGCCGCCGAGATGGCCCTGGTGTCGCTGCGCGACGGCCAGGTGCGGACGCTCGCGAAACGGGGCAAGCGCAGCCAGCGCGCGGCCAGGCTCGCGCAGAACCCCAACCGGTTCCTGTCCGCGGTCCAGATCGGCGTCACCACGGCCACCCTGCTGTCCGGCGCGTTCGCGGCGGCCACCCTGGCCAGCGACCTGAAGGCCAACCTGGTTCACCACCTGTCGGACGGGCTCGCCTCCGCGCTCTCGATCGCGGTGGTCACGGTGGCGATCTCGTTCTTCACCCTGATCTTCGGCGAGCTCGCGCCCAAGCGGATCGCGCTGCAGCGCTCGGAGCGGGTGGCGGTGTTCGCCGCCCCCACCCTGGACCGGCTCGCGACCATCGCCACGCCCCTGGTCTGGCTGCTGTCCAAGGCCACGAACCTCGTGGTCACGGTGCTCGGCGGCGACCCGAACGTCGGCCGGGGGGTCATGACCGAGCAGGAACTCCGCGACGTGGTGATCGGGTACCAGGCGCTGAGCGCCGACCAGCGGCACATCGTGGGTGAGGTGTTCGACGCGGGGAAGCGGCAGATCCGCGAGGTGCTGGTGCCGCGGACCGAGGTGGAGTTCCTGGCCGCGACCATGCCGGTCGCCGAGGCCGCGTCGGTCGTCCGGGCCTCGCCGCACACCCGGTTCCCGGTCTACCAGGAGTCCTACGACGACGTGATCGGCTTCGTGCACGCCAGGGACCTGTTCCGGCCGGAGGCCGAGCGCGAGTCTTTGCGGGTCGGCGAGGTCTGCCGGCCGGTGAAGTTCCTGCCGACCAGCAAGACCGTGCTGTCCGCCCTGTCGGAGATGCGACGGGAGAACGCGCACCTGGTCATCGTGATGGACGAGTACGGCGGCACCGCGGGCATCGTGACCCTCGAGGACCTCGTCGAGGAGCTGATCGGCGAGATCCACGACGAGTACGACGTGGACGAGGGGCAGTCCCGGCAGCTACGCGGCGGTGAGCTCGAGGTCGACGGCCTGCTGAACCTGGACGAGTTCGCCGAGCAGACCGGGGTCGAGCTGCCCGAGGGCCCGTACGAGACCGTGGCGGGCTATCTGCTGGCCGCGCTCGGCCACCTGCCCGGCGAGGGTGAGTCGGTGGAGGTCTCCGGCCGGAAGCTGGCCGTGACCCAGCTGGACGGCCGGCGCATCGCCCGGGTGCGGGTCGGCCAGGCGGGAGCCGCCGCGGACCGGCGGCAGGAACCAAGCCAGCAGGCAGATTAGACTAGCGGCCTGCTGTTCCCTCCGAAGACCTCTGGAAGGCGGTCCGGTGCGCTCACCCGCGGGGGACGATGGTGGGGCTGAGGCGCCGGACACCGTCCTCGTCGTCGATTTCGGGGCCCAGTACGCGCAGCTGATCGCGCGCCGGGTCCGCGAGTGCCAGGTGTACTCCGAGATCGTCCCGGGCACGATGCCCGCCGCCGAGATGCTGGCGCGCCGCCCCAAGGCCGTCATCCTGTCGGGCGGCCCCGCGTCGGTGTACGCCCCGGGCGCGCCGCCCGCTCCCGAGGGGCTGCTGGCGGCCGGGATCCCCGTCCTCGGGATCTGCTACGGCTTCCAGCTCATGGTGTCGGACCTGGGCGGCACGGTGCGGCGCACCGGCGGCGGCGAGTACGGCGCGACGACCCTGCACCTGCTCGCGCCGGGCGGCGCCCTGCTCGGCGGCCTGCCCGACGCCCAGCAGGTGTGGATGTCGCACGGTGACACCTGCGCCGCCCCGCCCCCCGGCTTCGTGGTCACGGCCACGACCGCCGGGACTCCGGTCGCCGCGGCCGAGGACGAGGCCAGGCGTCTCTACGGCGTGCAGTTCCACCCCGAGGTGCTGCACACCACCCACGGCCTGGAGATCCTGCGCCGGTTCCTGGCGGCCGCTGGCTGCCGCCCGACGTGGACCATGCGCGGGGTGATCGAGGAGCAGACCGAGCAGATCGCCGCCCAGGTCGGGCCGGGCCGCGCGATCTGCGGGCTGTCCGGCGGCGTGGACTCCGCGGTGGCCGCCGCCCTGGTCCAGCGAGCCATAGGCGCGCGGCTGAGCTGCGTGTTCGTCGACCACGGGCTGCTGCGCACCGGCGAGGCCGAGCAGGTGGAGCAGGACTTCGTCGCCGCCACCGGGGTGAACCTGACCGTGGTGGACGCGGCCGCGGAGTTCCTGGCCGCGCTGGCCGGGGTCACCGACCCGGAGGAGAAGCGCAAGATCATCGGTCGCGAGTTCATCCGCGCGTTCGAGCAGGCCGCCCGGCAGATAGCCCAAGGTGGGGGGGTGGGCATAAGCAGAGGGGCGGGCATGAGCAGAGGGGCGGGGGGAGGCCGGGGGGCGGTCATGGGCAGCGGGACGGGTATGAGCTGCGGGCCCGGCCACCCGGCCTTCCTGGTGCAGGGAACGCTCTACCCCGACGTGGTCGAGTCGGGCGGCGGCTCGGCGACGGCCAACATCAAGTCCCACCACAACGTCGGCGGGCTCCCCGACGACCTGGCGTTCGAGCTGGTCGAGCCGCTGCGCACGCTGTTCAAGGACGAGGTGCGCGAGGTCGGCCGCCAGCTCGGGCTGCCGCCGGGGATCGTGTGGCGGCAGCCGTTCCCCGGTCCCGGCCTGGCCATCAGGATCGTCGGCGAGGTGACCAGCGAGCGGCTCCGGATCGTCAGGGAGGCCGACGCGATCGCCCGGGCCGAGCTCTCCGCGGCCGGCCTGGACCGCGAGATCTGGCAGTGCCCGGTGGTGCTGCTCGCCGACGTCCGCTCGGTCGGCGTACAGGGCGACGGCCGCAGCTACGGCTACCCGGTCGTCCTGCGCCCGGTGACCAGCGAGGACGCGATGACCGCCGACTGGGCCCGGCTGCCGGACCGGGTGCTGGCCGCGATCTCGACCCGGATCACCAACGAGGTCCCGGAGATCAACCGTGTCGTGCTCGACGTGACCAGCAAGCCCCCGGCCACCATCGAATGGGAATAAGACCAGGAGCCTGAACGGGAGATCGCCGGCCCGGCCCGCCTGAGCCGGTCATACGGGGAGCGGCCCGGTCGCGTCGGTCGCTCCGGTCGCTTCGGTCCCTCCGACCGCTCAGGTCACGGTGGCGCGGGCGGCCGGGAGGTCCTGGTACCGCCGGTCGGCCATGATCTGGCGCAGGATGTCGAGCGCGTCCCAGACGTCGGCGAAGCGGGTAAAGGCCGGGGCAGGGCCGAGCCGCAGCCGGTCCGGCGTGCGGTAATCGCCGATCACGTTCTTCCTGATCAGCGCCTGGCTGATCCGCCACGCCTCCGGGTGCGCCAGGGTGACGTGCGCGCCGCGGCGGGTGTCCGGCCTCGGTGAGGCGACCGTGATGCCGTAGGGGGCGAGCCACGCATCGGCCAGGGCGATGAGGTAGCCGGTCAGCGCCACGGCCTTGGCGCGCAGCCGGCCGATCCCGGCCTCGGCCAGCAGCCGCGCGCCCTCCTGGACCGCGACGGTCCCGATGACGTCCGGCGTCCCGGTCAGGAACCGGCCGATGCCCGGCGCGGGATCGTAGCCCTGGCCCATGTCGAACTGATGGCGCTGGCCGAACCAGCCCCACACCGGCTGCCGCAGCCGTTCCTGCAACTCGCGCCGCACGTAGACGAACGCGGGCGCGCCCGGCCCGGCGTTCAGGTACTTGTAGGTGCAGCCGACGGCCAGGTCGGCGCCGGCCGCGTCCAGGGTCACCGGGACGGCGCCCGCCGAGTGGCACAGGTCCCACAGCGCGAGCGCCCCGCTCTCGTGCACGATCCCGGTGATCTTCGCCATGTCGGCCAGCGCGCCGCTGCGGTAGGCCACGTGCGAGAGGCTGACCAGCGCGGTGCGCTCGTCGACAGCGTCACTGAGCACGTTCTCGTCGAGGCCCTGGCCCAGGTCGGAGCCGATCATGCGGAGCTCGACGCCGCGCTGGGCGGCGATCCCCTCCAGCACGTAGCGGTCAGTCGGGAAGTTATCGTCGTCGGTCACGATGACGGTCCGGCCGGGCCGCGCGTCCAGTGCGGCGCAGGCCAGCTTGTACAGGTTGACCGTGGTCGAGTCGCACACCGCGACCTGGCCGGGCGCCGCCCCGACCAGGTGCTCGCCAAGGATGTCGCCGGCCTGCCCGGGCAGGTCGATCCATCGGCCCCAGGAACGGACCAGGCCGGACCCCCACTCCTGGCTGACGACCTCGGCGATGCGCGCCCGGGTGGCCCGCGGCAGCGGCCCGAGCGAGTTCCCGTCCAGGTAGATCAGCGACGGGTCGTCGCGCACGAACCGGTCCCGGAACCCGGCCAGCGGATCCCCCGCGTCCTGCTCCTCGGCATAGGACCGGTCCGCGGAAAACGTCGCCACGGCCCCACCCTAACCGCGTCGCCCGTTGGCAGGCTCCATGATCCAGGAGCGTTGAGCGCGATATCCGCGCCCGCTGCTCCGGGATCATGGAATGAACGGTCGACGGTCAGCCGCTCGCAGGCCCGGGGCCCGGGCATGGGCTCGCCGTCCCGGATTTAGCCGCGTGACCTCTTGCGCCTGGCCCGCAGGCGCAGCACGATCACGGCTGCGACGGCGGCCGTGGCCGCGACCGGGATCGCGCGCTTGAGCACCGGCAGGCCGGCCACGCTGAGCAGGTCGATCGCGTCGTCGTCGGCCGGGACGACGCCGTCGCGCGCCGCCCCGTAGCTCGCCGGGGCCGGGCGGCCCGAGGACGACCCGTCAGACGCGCCGTCGCGGCGGCGCCGGCCAGGCTCCCGGCGGCGGCGGCGCCGGCCGGAGTGGCCGCGGGGGCCGGGCGGGACGCGGCACCCGGGAGGCCGTTGCCGCTGGCCGGGGAGTCGGTCAGGGCCAGCCCCCGGTCGGCGAGCTTCTGCCGGATCTCCTCCACCGACGCCGGGCCGATGTGGTCGATGGCGAGCAGGTCCTCACGGGTCTTGCCGGCCAGGTCGCCCACCGTGTGGACGCCCTCCCGGCGCAGGCTGTTGTAGGACCGCAGGGAGAGGTTCAGCTCCTCGATGGGCTGGCCTAGGCCCCCGCCCGCCTCGCCATCCCCCTTCACTGCGTCGCCGGAGTCGTCGCCGGAGTCGTCGCCGGAGTCGCCGCCGGAGGACGGCGGGGCGGGCTCGGCGGCGAGCATGTTCGCGAGGTTGGAGGCGAAGATGCCGATCAGCTTGCCGCCCACCTCGGCCATCACGCCCCGGCCGAACTGCGCGGGCCGCCCGGTCACGTTCAGCGTCGTGTGCACGACCACGTGGGTATGGCCGTTCTGGCTCTCCAGCATCGAGCGCACGGTCGCCGAAGCCGTGCCGGCGCCCCGGGTCTCCTTGCCCGACGCCTCCAGCGTGATCACGTGGGCGTGCGGGTCGCGCTCGGTGAACCGCGCCGTGCCGGCGTACGTCATCGCGATCGGGCCGACCTTGACCTTGATCCGGCCGTTGATCACGTCGCCGTCCACCGAGTCGAGGGTGGCGCCCGGCATGCAGGGCGCCACCCGCTCCACGTCCAGCAGCACTGCCCACGCCCGCTCCTCGGGGACCGGGACGGTGAATGAGTGCTCTAGCTCCATCGTTCAGACTCCTGCCGCAGCCGCCAGTGCCCTCCCGGTCAGCACCCGCGCGAGGTGTCGCCGATAGTCGGGCGCACCGTGCAGGTCACCGGGCGGGTCGGTGCCCTCACCCGCGTGGGTAGCCGCCGCCCGCAGGGCATCCCTGCTGGCCTCGGCTCCCGCCACGGCCGCCTCGGCCGCCGTGGCCCGCACTGGCACCGGCCCCATGTTAGTCAGGCCGATCCTAGCCTCTGCCACCTGCCCGTTCGAACGCTTCGTGAGGGCCGCGACGCCCACGATCGCCCAGGCCTGCGCGGTCCGGTGGAACTTCTCGTAGTGGTAGCCCCAGCCGCCGAGCTTGGGGACCCGGATGCCGGTCAGGATCTCCGCGGGCTCCAGGGCCGTGGTCAGGTAGTCGACGAAGAAGTCGGCCGCCGCGATGTCCCGGTCACCGGCCGGGCCGTGGACGGTGAAGGCCGCGTCCAGGGCCAGCGCCACGGCGGGCAGGTCGCCGGCCGGGTCGCCGTGCGCCAGCGAGCCGCCGATCGTGCCCCGGTGCCGCACCGCCGGATCGGCGACCGTGGCCGCGGCCTCGGCGAGCAGCCCGCAGTGCTCGGCGACCAGCGGGTCGTGGACCAGCTGATACATGGTGGTCCTGGCCCCGATCAGCAGCGAGTCGCCCGCGTCGCGGACGCCGCGCAACTCGTCGAGCCCGCCGACGTCGACCAGGAGGCTCGGGTAAGCGAGCCGGAGCCGCAGCAGCGGCAGCAGGCTCTGCCCGCCCGCGATCACCTTGGCCTCGTCGCCGGCGTTGCTGAGCACGTGCACGGCCTCGTCCAGGGACCCGGGCCGGATGTAGTCGAACTTCGCCGGGATCATGAGCCACTTCCTTCCTGGGTCCCGCCGTCCGGCGCCGCGGCGTCCCCGCGCGCGGCCTGTATCGTCCGCCAGACCTGCTCGGGGCTGCACGGCATCGTGATGTCCTGTACGCCGAGCGGGCGGAGCGCGTCGATGATCGCGTTCACCACCGCGGGCGTGGAGGCGATCGTGCCCGCCTCGCCGACGCCCTTGACGCCGAGCCGGTTCCCGGCCGGGCTCTCGGTCCGGCTGGTGACGTAGGACGGCAGGTCGGCCGCTGACGGCACCAGGTAGTCGGCCAGGGTCGTGGTCAGCAGGTTCCCGGCGTCGTCGTAGACCGCCTCCTCGTACAGGGCCTGGGCGATGCCCTGGGCGATGCCGCCGTGCACCTGGCCCTCCACGATCAGCGGGTTGACCACCTTGCCGACGTCGTCGACCGCCACGTACGAACGGATCTTCACCATGCCGGTCTCGGTGTCGACCTCGGTCGCGCACAGGTGGGTGCCGTGCGGGAACGAGAAGTTGTCCGGGTCGTGGGTGGCGTCGGAGTCCAGCGAGGGCTCGACGCCGTCGGGCAGGCTGTGCGCCGCGAAGGCCGCCAGCGCGATCTCCTGGATGGTCTTGGTCGCGTCCGGGTCGCCGCGGACCGTGAACCGCCCCGCCGACCACTCCAGATCGTCGGCCGAGGCCTCGAGCATGCCCGCGGCGATCACCTTGGCCTTCTCGACCACCTTGTCGCAGGCGTCGACCACCGCCAGGCCGCCGACGGCCAGCGACCGCGAGCCGTAGGTGTCCATGCCCTTGGGCGAGATCTGGGTGTCGCCGTGCAGCACCCGGATGTCCTCGAACGGAACCCCCAGCTGATCGGCCACGATCTGGCTCCACGCGGTCTCGTGACCCTGACCGTGGGCGCTCGACCCGGTCACCACCTCGACCTTGCCGGTCGGCAGCATCCGGATCGAGGCGTGCTCCCAGCCGCCCGCGCCGTAGGACAGCGATCCGAGCACCCGCGACGGCGCGAGGCCGCACATCTCGGTGAACGTGGATACGCCGATGCCCAGCCGGACCGGGTCACCCCGGGAATTGCGTTCTGCCTGTTCCTTGCGCAGCTCGTCGTAGCCCAGCAGATCCTTGGCCTTCGCGGTGGCCGCCTCGTAGTTTCCGGAGTCGTAGGTCAGGCCGCTGATCGTGGTGAAC
The DNA here is from genome assembly GCA_963842355.1 of uncultured Actinomycetota bacterium. Lineage (GTDB taxonomy): Bacteria > Actinomycetota > Actinomycetes > Streptosporangiales > Streptosporangiaceae > JASHPR01. Next base: position 118,510 of record CAWJGC010000006.1, read on the forward strand.
GGGAACTCCTCGTGGGTGATCCAGTTCCGCGCCCGCAGCTCCAGCGGGTCCATGCCCAGCTCGACCGCGAGGTCGTCCATGATCCGCTCGATCGCGAACGTGGCCTCGGGCAGGCCCGCGCCGCGGTAGGCGTCGGTGGGCATCTTGGTGGTGAAGATGCCGGTGCACTTGAACGCGTACGCGTCCATCTTGTAGATCGCGTTGAACATGAACGCGCCCAGCAGCGGCACGCCCGGCGTGACCAGCATCAGGTAGGCGCCCATGTCGGCCAGCAGGTCCACGTCCAGGCCGCGGATCCGGCCGTCGGAGTCCGCGGCGATCCTGATCCGCTGCCACTGGTCCCGGCCGTGGTGCACGGTCATGTTGCCCTCGCTGCGGGACTCGGTCCACTTGACCGGCCGGCCCAGCTTGCGCGTGACCAGCATCGCGAGCACTTCCTCGGCCGTGACCTGCAGCTTCGAGCCGAAGCCCCCGCCCACGTCGGGCGCGATCACCCGGATGTTCTGCTCACCGATGCCGGTGACCAGGGCCAGCATGACCCGCAGCACGTGCGGGATCTGGGTCGCCGACCACAGCGTGAACTCGCCGCCCACGCACGAGGCGACCACCGCGCGCGGCTCCATCGCGCTGGGAATCAGCCGCTGCTGCCGGTAGGTACGCTCCAGCACGACCGGCGCGCCGGAGAACGCGGCGTCGATGTCGCCGTTGGCGAAGACCCATTCGAAGCTCTTGTTGCCCGCCTCGTGCACCTTCGGCGCGCCCTCGTCCAGCGCCGTCCGGATGTCCAGCACCGGAGGCAGCGGCTCGTAGTCGATCTCGATGGCCTCGAGCGCGTCGGCGGCCGCGTACCGGTCCCGGGCGACGACCACGGCCACCGCCTCGCCCACGTAGCGGACCTCGTCGACGGCCATCGGCGGGTGGTTCGGGATCACGATGTCCTCGGTGACCGGCCAGGCGCACGGCAGGCTGCCCTGCTCGTCGGCGAAGTCGGCGCCGGAGAACGCCGCGATCACGCCGGGCATCTGCCTCGCCGGGCTGACGTCCACCGACGTGATCCTGGCGTGCGCGTACGGGCTGCGCAGGAAGGCCATATGCAGCATGCCGGGCAGCACGATGTTGTCGGTCCAGTTGGTCTGGCCGGTGACCAGCCGCGCGTCCTCCTTACGGGGACGGGCGCGGCCGAGCTCGGGCGTCTGCTGGGTCTCGGCCGGCGCGGTCATGACGTCACCCCCGCCTCGGCAGCGCGCTGCACGGCGCGGACGATGTTCTCGTAGCCGGTGCAGCGGCAGAGGTTGCCCTCCAGCCCGTCGCGGATCTCCTGCTCGGTCGGATGCGGGTTGTCGCGGAGCAGGTCAGCGGCCGCGATGATCATGCCCGGCGTGCAGTAGCCGCACTGCAGCGCGTGCTGCTCGTGGAAGGCCCGCTGCAGCGGGTGCCACTCGCCGTTCGCGAGACCCTCGATGGTGATGATCTCGGCGCCGTCCGCCTGGACGGCCAGCACGGCACAGCTCTTGACCGAGACACCGTCCATCAACACGGTGCACGTACCGCAGTTGGAGGTGTCGCATCCGACCGGCGTGCCGGTCTTGCCCGCCACCTCCCGCAGGTAGTGGACAAGCAGCATTCGTGGTTCGACATTGTCGACGTAGCTGGTGCCGTCGACGGTGACGGTGATTTGCATGCGCGGACTCCTTGGAGACGGCGGTTGCGCCTGATGCCAAACCTAGGGCTGCCAGCCTCGCCGCACCACCCCCGCCCCCACTCCTCCGCCCTCCTTCAGCAGCCCGGCACCCGTAGTAATAGCACCAAGCACCGAGATGCCTGGTTTTGCCGGGATAAACCGGGGTGAGAGCGTCCTCCTGCTGCGGTAGTGCGGGCTTGGTGTCCCAATCGGGCAACGGGAGGACGCATGGGCAAGGTAGCGGGCTCACGCGGGGTCTCCCCATGTTCTTGGTCAAGCCCATCCGGTCGTCTGCTGTCCGCAGTCGGCGTCGGCCCGCGGGGCCAGCCACCAAAGACCAACTTTCGCCTGCCGGTGAGGGGCGGGCTGGCACCACCTGGCCGGGCTGCACATCGCTCTGGCGATCGCCGCCGCGGACCTGGACGAGGCGATCGACGCGCACACCGCCATCCTGCACTCCTGACGGCGGCGCCGCCCGCCCGCACCTTGATAAATAAACAGAGGAAACACGCGGCGCGCAGCCCTGCCCCCGTCGTTACCGTCTGCTATGTTTAATGACAGACGGGAACGGCCGCCACGCGATCTGCAAAGGATCAGGCAGCGGGCGCCCGGGACAACACAAGACGCCACGAAAACCGGGACACACAGCACTGGCCCGGGATCGGCACGGTAAGCCCTATTCCGCGAGGCTGCTGCATAAACCGGGCACGACGTCAGCAGATAGCGCGAAGAAAGGAAACCGGATAAGCATCCGGTTCCCGACGGCGAAAAGCCCTGCGCACCAAAAATCTGACACATTCCGGCATATCGGTGACCCAGCGCATGCTGGCCAGGTGCAGGTCTTAGCGGCTCGGGAGTTCGAAGGCGCTGCTGCTGGCTGGGCTTGCTAAAGTCCAGGGAAACAAGGAGTACGGCTATGGCAGGAACGACGCCGCTCACGATCGGGGCTGATGTCAGCTGTACCGATGGGGTCTGCGGTAAAGTCAGCCGCCTGGTCATTGACCCGCGCGCTCGTACCGTCACCCATCTCGTGGTCAACGACCACCAGCTCCAAGGTCGGCTTGTCCCGCTTAGCGTTGTTGACGTCGATACCACGACAGGCACGATCCGGCTCCGCTGCGCCACCGCGGAGTTCGAAAAGCTCCACCCCACCGACGTGACGGTGTCGTTGCTAGCCAACGATGCGGACCCTGAAAGCAGCAATGACCAGTTGCTGTTGCACAGCCTGGGCCGTAGGCTCTTGGACCTCCCGTCCGCCACCCACAACACCCTTCCCTCCGGAGAGGTAGGTGTGCGCCGCGGCGATCACATCCACGCCACTGACGGCAACATCGGGCAAATCCAAGGGCTCGTCATCGACCCCGGCAGCCACCAAGTCACCCATGTGCTCCTCCAGGAGGGACACGCGTTCGGCCGCAAGAACGTGGCGATACCGATCGGCGCCGTGACGGAAGTCAACCAGAATGGCATCCAGCTCAACATCGCCAAGCAGCGGGTAAAGGACCTGCCGTCCGCTTATCACCGGGGCTCCGCTCCGCCAGGCCCGCGAAATTAGCGGCCGACAGCAAGCATGCGGGTAGAAATTGCGGGCCGCTAACCCGTCAAGATCTTCGAGGCGAGGCCGTCACGCGGTGTCGAGGACCTGGAAGGCTTCGGCCAGGCTGCCCGGGGGGAGGCCCGCCTGGGTCGCGGCGGCGGCCAGGCGCTGGCGCAGGAAGTCCTCGAGGCCGTCGCGGCCCCCGGTCTGGCTCACGTGCGCGCGCAGGGCGGCCATCTTCCGCGGGAAGGTCTGCGTCACGTCGACGTAGTGCGTGGGCGTCGGGGTGCCGCTGATCCAGACCTCCCGCACCGTCCAGGCCTTCAGGCCCTCGTCCGCGAGCAGGTCGGGGAACGCGAACGGGTTGCGCGCGTCCGGGTAGACGGCGTCGAGGGCGGCGGAGCCCACCGCGCGGTGATCGGGGTGGCTGACGCCCACCCGGGCGTAGTTGCGCTCCGGGGACGGGCTGACCACCCGGTCCGGGCGGACCTGCCTGATGACCCGGGCCAGGTCCCGGCGCAGTTCCAGGGTGGCCTCGACCCGGCCGTCCGGGTAGCCGAGGAACCGCAGGTCATGCACGCCGACGTGGCGCGCGGCCTCGGTCTGCTCGGCGCGGCGCAAGACCGCCATGCCGGAACGGGACACGCCGGGGTCGCTGCCGCCCGCGTCGCCGTCGGTCACGACGCAGTAGACGACCTCGATCCCGGAGTCGGTCCAGCGCGCGACCGTTCCCGCGGCGGCGAAGTCCACGTCGTCCGGGTGCGCGTTGATCACGAGCACGCGGCTGACCTCGGCGTCGTCCAGCACACTCCTGATCTTACGGACCTGGGCCCGGGGAAGCTGGACGGGTCAGTCGAGAGACGACATCACGTGCTTGACGCGGGTGTAGTCCTCGAAGCCGTACAGGGACAGGTCCTTGCCGTAGCCGGACCGCTTGAACCCGCCGTGCGGCATCTCGGCGACCAGCGGGATGTGGGTGTTGATCCAGACGCAGCCGAAGTCCAGCCGCCGTGACATCCGCATCGCCCGGCCGTGGTTGGAGGTCCACACCGAGGCGGCGAGCCCGTATTCGGTCCCGTTAGCCCACCGCACGGCCTCGTCCTCGTCGGTGAACCGCTGCACGGTGATCACCGGGCCGAACACCTCGTTCTGGATGATCTCGTCGTTCTGGCGCAGCCCGTCGACCACGCTGGGCTCGAAGAAGTAGCCCCGGTCGCCGATCCGGTGGCCGCCGGTGAGCACCCGGGCGTGGTCCGGCAGCCGCTGCACGAACCCGGACACCCGCTCGAGCTGGGCGGGGTTGTTCAGCGGCCCGAAGTCCGCGTCCTTGACGTCGGGGCCGCCCACGGTCTGCTTCTTGGCCTGGTCGACCAGGGCGTCCACGAACTCATCGTGAATGCGGAGCCCGGTCATCACCCGGGTCGCCGCGGTGCAGTCCTGGCCGGCGTTGAAGTAGCCGGCGATCGCGATCGCCTCGGCGGCCTGGGCCGGGTCCGCGTCGTCGAACACCACGACCGGGGCCTTGCCGCCGAGTTCCAGGTGCACCCGCTTCAGGCCGTGGGCGGCGGCCGCCGCCACCTCCCGGCCCGCCCGCACGCTGCCGGTGATCGACACCATCTGCGGCACCGGGTGCGAGACGATCGTCCGGCCGGTGTCGCGGTCGCCGCAGACCACGTTGAACACCCCGGGCGGCAGGTGCTGGCTCATCAGCTCGGCCATCAGCAGGGTGGACGCCGGGGTGGTGTCCGACGGCTTGAGCACCATCGTGTTGCCCGCCGCGAGCGCGGGCGCCCACTTCCAGACGGCCATCATCATCGGGTAGTTCCACGGCGTCACCGCGGCGCAGACCCCGATCGGCTCGCGGCGGATGAACGAGGTGAACCCGGACATGTACTCCCCGGCCGAGCGGCCCTCCAGCATCCGGGCGGCGCCGGCGAAGAACCGGATCTGGTCCACCATCGGGGGGATTTCCTCGGACAGGGTCAGCGCGATCGGCTTGCCGGTGTTCTGGCACTCGACGGCGACAAGCTGCTCCGCCTTCTGCTCGATCGTGTCCGCGATCCGCAGCAGCGCCAGGCTGCGCTCGGCCGGGGTGGCGTCACGCCAGCCCTCGAACGCGTCGGTGGCCGCGGCGAACGCGGCGGTGACCTCGGCCTCGCGGGAAACGGGAGCGGTGGCGAAGGCCTCGCCGGTGCTCGGGTCGATCACCTCGGAGCGCCGGTCGTAGGCGAAGTCCGTCTCCTGTCCGCCGACAAAGTTGGTCAAGTCCTTCACCACGGGGCCTCCGTTCAGATTTGTGTACGAGTTACTTACCCGCGGGCGTCCGTTCCTCGCAAGCCCACGGCGAGCCGTAGTCGGTGAGCAGGTCGAGAAACGGCTGGGGGGGCAGGGCCTCCGGGCCGAGCACGCCGACCCCCGACCACGCGCCCGAGTCGATCAGCTCCAGCGCGACCACCGGGTTGACCGCGGTCTGCCAGACCACGGCCTGGCACCCGTACTCGGCCATGGACCAGGCGTTGTCGACCACGTGGTACAGGTAGACCTCGCGCGGCGCGTGATCACGGCCGGTGCCGGTCACCCAGGTGCCCGCGCAGGTCAGGCCCGTCATCTTGTCGCCGAGCGTGGCCGGGTCCGGCAGGCAGGCGGCGACCACGTCACGCGGCGACACGCGCGCGCCGCCGACCGCGACCGGGTCGGTGGAGTCCAGGCCGAGCTTGTGCAGGGTCTGCAGCACGCCGATGAACTCGGCGCCGAGCCCGTACTTGAACGTCACCCGCCGGGCCTGGACCCAGCGGGGAATGAGCAGCACCTCCTCGTGCTCCACGTTCACGCACTCGACCGGCCCGATCCCGGCCGGGAACGTGAACGTCTCGGGTTCGCTGAACGGCTCGGTGGTGAACCAGCCCCGCTCCTTCTCCCAGATCACCGGCGGGTTGAGGCACTCCTCGATCGTCGTCCAGATCGAGAACGTGGGCGCGAAACCGTAGCCGGCCACCTCGAGGTTGGCGCCGTCCCTGACCCCGATCTCGTCGATCTCGCCGAACAGCGTGTCGGCCGCGTGCCGGGCGAACACGTCGGACAGGCCCGGCTCGACGCCGATCCCGACCAGGGCCAGCTTCCCGCGCTGCTCCCACCGGGCGGCCAGGGCGAACTGCTCGTCGCCGAGCTTGACCCCGGTCTGGCGGTAAGGCTCGTCAGCGTGGGTAGGGGTAGAGGGGTGGGGAGGGGCGGGAGGGGCGGGAGGGGCGGGAGGGGCGGGAGGGGCGGGGTGCGACAACGACATCGCCATGTCCAGGTAGTGGGTGCCGGCCTGGAGCGCGGCGCGGTAGAGCGGCATCACGAAGCGGGGGTCGGTGGCGTTCATCAGCACGTCGCAGCCGTGCTCGGCCAGCAGGGCCGCCGTGGCCTGCTCGTCGCGCGCGTCCAGTTGGACGGCGGCGTACCGCTCGGGCGCGGCCTGCGCGGCGCGCTGGGCCCGGCCCAGGTCGTAGTCGGCGATGACCAGGTCAGCGAATCGGCGGCGAGCGGCAATCCGGGCAAACGCCGTGCCCACGCCGCCGGCGCCGACGAGAAGTATCCGGCGGATGCTCATGGGGCCGA
>CAWJGC010000007.1:0-760137 GCA_963842355.1 uncultured Actinomycetota bacterium
GCAGGAGGACCAAGCCGCCCGCGGTGAGGGCCGCCGTCTCGGCGGCCCCGAGTGGCGCGTGCCCGCCCAGGATCGTGCTGCCGCGGGGCAGGATGCCGTTGTAGCCGGGAAACGCGATCATCGCCAGGGCGAGCGCCCACACGCGATGACCAGGGCAGACTGCAGCGTGCTGAGGGGGAGCCTGAGCAGCGCATATCCCAGCGGCTCCAGGTTTCCGGCGCGGTCAGGCGCCGCCGCACCCACTGCAACGCCGTGGCGGGCCGCGGGGTCGGCGGGGGATCGGGAATACGCTCGCCGAGCGTGAGCGCGAACCTGCCTCGTTCAGCGCGCGCGACAGTCCGCAGAGCAGGACCAAGGCCCACAGGATCGGAACTCCGTCAGCGCAATCGGCACCAGGGCGAGGCCGACGACAGCGGGGTCACGACAATGGCGAATACCACCAGGTTGATGAACCATCTCGTCACCAGGTGAATAACGGCCAGCCAGGTCCTGGCGGACACGACCGGGGCACGGCGGCGATCACCGGGCCGGCCCGCGTCGCGGTGCCGTCTCCGGCGCAGCGTCTACTGCTGTCCGCTGATCACATCTGAACGGTGGGCCACGGACGGCGCGGCGCCCATCTCGCCGCCCCCCGGATCCGGGCGGGGCTAGCCCTACCCGGATCCGGCGGTCTGCGGGATGTCTGTCGCGGGCCCCGATAACAGAGGCTGTCGTACGGGTCACTACCACCGACGCTGTCCCTACCGAGTGAGGTCACCATGCCTGTTGTCGAACGAATCGCCGGCTGGAGCGCGCGGCACCGCAAAACCGCGGTGCTCGGCTGGCTGGTCCTGGTTGTCGCGGTCTTCGCGGGCGGGCACATGATCCCGTCCACGAACATCCAGCAGTATGACGCCGGCCAGTCAGGACGGGCTGAGCAGACGCTGAGCCGGCTGAACGTGAAGTCTCCGCCCGGCGAGGACGTGCTGATCCAGGCGCGGTCACGCGGCGCGACGTTCGCCAGCGACCCGGGGCTGCGCCAGGCCACGGCGCAGGTGGTCGCGGCCCTGCGGGCGCGGCCGGGATCCGCGGCCGACATCCGCTCGCCGCTGAGCTCCGGCGGCCGGTCGCTGATCTCTGGCGCAAGCGCACTGGTCACGTTCAATGTCCCGGGGAACCCGGACAACGAGGACCAGACCGTGCTACCTGACCTGAACGCGGTGGCCGCGGTCCAGGCCGGCCACCGGGGGCTGCTGGTCCAGGAGGCCGGGGACGCGAGCGGGGACCGGGCGATCAACGGCCTGGTCAGCGGCGACTTCCGCAAGGCGGAGGAAACCTCGGTACCGATCACGCTGATCTTGCTGCTGGCGGTGTTCGGCGCGCTGATCGCCGCTGGCATCCCGCTGCTGCTGGCCGCGACCTCCGTGGTCACCGCGCTCTCGCTGCTGGCGATCCCCGGTCACTGGTTGCCGGTCGGGCAGGCGACCTCCGAGGTGGTGCTGCTCATCGGGATGGCCGTCGGAATCGACTACTCCCTGTTCTACCTGCGGCGCGAACGCGAGGAGCGGGCGAAGGGCGCCACGGTCGGCGAGGCGCTCCGCATCGCGGCGGGCACCTCGGGCCGGACGATCGTGGTCTCGGGCCTGACCGTCATGATCGCGCTCGGCGGGCTGTTCCTGACCGGCGCCGCGGAATTCACCGGCATCGCGATCGGCGCGATCACCGTGGTCGGCGTGGCCGTGATCGGGTCGCTGACCGTGGTGCCGGCACTGCTGTCCTGGCTGGGCCGGTGGGCCGACCGCGGCCGCATCCCGTTCCTGGGCCGTCGCCGGACCGCGGCCAGGCCATCCCGGCTGTGGGCCGCGCTGGTCCGCCGGGTGGTCCGGCGACCGCTGGTGTGGGGCGGGGTCGCGGCGGTGGCGATGCTCGCGCTCGCCGCGCCCGCGCTGGGCATGCGCCTGTCCTACCCGGCCAACGACGTGCCGAACAACGTCCCGATCGTCGCGACCGTTGACCGGATCCAGCAGGCCTTCCCGCAGACCCCATCCCCGGCCCAGGTGGTCGTCACCGGCGCCGACCTCACCGGACCCGCGATGCGCGGCGCGATCACCGCGCTGCAGGCCCGGGCCTCTGCTAACGGTCCGCTCCGCGAGCCCGTGACGGTGTCTTCGGTGGCCGATGGGCGGGCGCTGATCGTCGACGTGCCGCTCGCAGGCAACGGCCAGGACACCGCCTCCGACAGCGCGCTGCTGACGCTGCGGGACCAGGCCCTTCCGGCGACGCTCGGCAGGGTCAGCGGGATCACCTACGCGGTGACCGGGAACACCGCGAGCAGCTACGATGACACGCGCCTTCTCGACCAGCGCATGCCGATCGTGTTCGCGGTCGTCGCCGGGCTGGCGTTCCTGCTGCTGCTGGTCGCGTTCCGGTCGGTGACCCTGCCGCTGATCTCGATCGGCCTCAACCTGCTCTCGGTCGGCGCCGCCTACGGCCTGGTCACGCTGATCTTCCAGGACGGCCGGCTGCAGGGTCCGCTCGATTTCACCGGCTTCGGCGCGATCACCCCCTGGGTCCCGCTGTTCCTGTTCGTGTTCCTGTTCGGCCTGTCCATGGACTATCACGTGTTCATCCTCAGCCGGATCCGCGAGCTCCGATCTCACGGCGCCAGCACCACAGCCGCGGTGACCGGCGGCATCGCCAGCAGCGCGGGCGTGGTGACCAGCGCCGCGCTGATCATGGTGGCCGTGTTCTCCATCTTCGCCTCGCTGCACCTGGTCGAGCTCAAGATGCTCGGCATCGGGCTGCCCGCCGCGGTCCTGATCGACGCCACGGTCGTGCGCGGCATCCTCGTCCCGGCCGCCATGGCCCTGCTCGGCGACCGCTGCTGGTACCTGCCGCGCTGGCTGCGCTGGCTGCCCGGCCGACCGGCTCAGATGGCACCGCCCGGCCCGCGTCACCCGGGCGGCAGGGCCGTCAAGCTGCCCGTCTAGCGAACGGGCGCGGGGTGGCCCTGGTGGGGCTGGAGCGTCTGCTCCAGCCCCACCTCCTCCGGATCTGCACGGGGGCCAGCCCTACCTGGACAGGGCGGGCAGCGGGATGCGCTGCTGCACCTTGTCGCCGTGCGCGGCTGACCGGGACAAGCTGACCGGGTTAACACAGGGCGGCCGGCCAGGGACTGCAGGAGCGACCAGCGTTCCGGAGCGCGGGTCGCCCAGCCAGGCGACGCGGGCGGCGAAACCCGGACGGACGCGGAGGCCGGGACGGACGTCCACGGGCCGGACAGGTCGGCGATCTGGGCGGCCAATTCGCAGATGATGCGGGCGGAAAGCGCGGCCCCCACGCGCTCGTCCAGCTCTGCCAGGGTGAGCCGCCCCTCGGCGACAGCCGCGCACAGGATGTCCACGGCGGTGTCCCGGTCGGCGTCCGAGGCCCGCTGCTCCGGCTGGAACAGCGAGCCGTGCTCTGCAACGTGGCGACGCCCCGCATGAACGCCATCGCCGAACGCTGGATCGGGGGATCCCGGCGCGAGTTCCTGGACCGCGCCCTCACCTGGAACCAGGCCCATCTGCGGCGGATCCTGCGCAACTACGAGACCCACCACAACCGGCACCGGCCGCACCGCGCCCTCAACGCAGCCGCGCCGCTGAAACCGCGACCCGAACCGGTCGATCTTGAGCGATACCGCGTCCGAAGGCGCGCTCGCATCGATGGCATGATCAACGAATACCGGCTGGTCGCATGACGCGGACAAGGTGCTCGGCACGCACAGGCCTGCGTCGCCATGGACCAGGGCCGGGTCGTCGCCGGTAACATGCCCGGCCGCGCCCGCGCCGCCCGCTACGACTGCATCCCACGGGTCGTAGCGCGACCGCCAGCAGCGCCGCCCGCACGTGCACTGGACCGGGACCGGATCGCTCGCCTCGACGCGGCGCGCACGCGCGGCACGCTGCCACAAGACCGAGACCACTTCGATGAACAGCCGGCCGGTGGTCATCCTCGCGCGCTCCACCGCGTCACGCTTGATCGCGGCGCCATGGCACTGCAGGCACGTGCACGGGGGCCTGCCCGCGCAAAGGTCATGCCGGGTACCGGCCGCGCAGGCCGGGCAGACCAGGACACGGGGGCCAGCCATCTGGCTTACCGCCGGGCGTATGCCTGGCCAATCGGCGGCAGGATAGGCAGCACCAGGGCCCGGGACCACCAGTGGGAAAATCATTCCGTCCGGGCGGCGTGGGCGTGCCCGCGGCGACAGCTGGCGCGCTGCGCTCTCTGGACCCGCCGGGGAGGCGGACGGCATGAGCCGCTACTACATCGTTCACCTGGACCGCCGGCACGTGCCGACGGTTGCCGGGCCGTTCCTCACGGACGGTTCGGCGCGCGAGTACCTGGAGGCCGCGGTGATCGGGCCGGGAGTCATCTTGCGCCGCGACGGTGATGACCTGCTGCCAGTGATCACGCTCCGCAGCGACGGCACCGAGATCCGGCACCAGCCCCGCAAGTGATCACGGGGCACCACAGGACGCGGTTCGCCTCGCCGGGCCGCGTCCCGCTATCGTGCCTGCCGATTGAGCGCTGGCCAGCATCACCATGGCGAGATACGGGCCGTCCCGCCAGGTGTCAATCCCGTACTCCGACGTGACCCACTCGCGCCATCCATCCCCGAGGCTGTCCGCGCCACCCTCACCATCCTCGACGACGCCGGGCGATCGCTGCCCGCCGCCATCCCCATGAGCCTCATCGCCGGCACCCGGGCGCACCGCCAATCCCCGGCGTCCCCAACCCCGGGCAGAAAGCAGCCAGCAATAAAGCCACGACACGGCCAGCCGGGCGGCGGCCATCTGATCATTCGCTGGCCGCCACCAGAGACGACAAAAGGAGCTTGTCCAGATCCCGACATCGTCCTCGTAGACAGCGACGCCCGCCGGCGATCCGCGCCGACACGGCAGCACCCCGCGCGCCCGCTCATCGGCATTATGCGGGTGATCGTTGTCGAGTTGATCATTGCTCGTTCCGGTAGCGCCGACGCCTGGTCGATCTGACTAACGGCTGGGATGACGCCCGGCAATCGGCGACGCAGTGTTGGCAGTCACCAACCCGCCTGGGAGGACCAGCGCGACACGCTCTCTTCCGGGCAAGATCGGCCAGCGCAAGTAGCCCCGGGCGGCCGGGTGCGGCCGCCGCTGGACGCGGCCCCGGCTGCCTGATCGTTACGGCGTGATCGCGATGTGTCGGGGTGGAGCCTCACCTTGATGGGCTGGCCAGTGGTGTTGGTGGCGGCGTTGATCGCGGTCACCGTGACGTCGTCGGAACGCGCACGTAGACGGCAGCCGGGGACACTCAGGGCGGCCTGACTGGCCCGCGCGATCCTCACGGGCGGCCAGGGGTCGTTGCCCGCGCCGTGCCGCAGCGGGGGATGCCATGCAGGGCAGGAGCCCTGGCCTTAGCTTGTCGTTTAACCCGCGCGTTCGCGCCGTGCCCGGAGCGTGTGTTGCCTCTTGGTCGTTTTTCCCACGTCGTGGCGGGGTGCCGGGCGGCGGTTCTTCGACCCTGGCGGGCGGCCGGGGCCGGGTTTTCCGGGTTTCGGCGCGCCGGCCGGGCAGGGGACGGTCGCGCGGATGTTCCGAAATCCCCGGCGGACGCGGGCCGGGGTCAGCCGCTCCGGCGGCGCCGGGCGTTCCCAGGGCAGGCGCAGGTCATCAGCGAGGGGCCGGGCGAGGCGGAGCTGGGCATGGACTGCGATGATCAGCCAGGTCCACCGGTCCGCGGCCTGCGGGTCGCGGAGCTTCGGGACGGTCCAGCCGAGGACCTGCTTGAACAGCCGGAACGTGTGCTCAAGGAGCGAGCCAGACTGCATACGTAGGCGAATCGGGGCATGCTCCCCTCATCGGTATTGACGGCCTGCTGGCCGCGGTCGCGTATGTGCGGCGGTTGCGGGAGGCGCGGGCCGGTGGCGGTGAGGGAGGTGGGCCGCAGTGTCTGCAGACGCAGCGGTGCCCCCCAGTTAGCGACCCCGCTGGGCGGGGTTCCGGGCTGGGAGGCGTTTCCGGAGGTGAACCGGATGCTGGTGACGTGCCTGCTGGGGGTGCTGGCCGGGCGGATGATGACGCCGCCGGTGGACCCGGCGTGTGGCCGGGGCGGGGGTGAGCGGGATGAGCGCTCCGGCCAGGCCGTCTGAGCGGCTGGAGGGGAAGGTCGGGCCGCGGCATCGTGATCGCCTCGCGGCTGTTTATGTGCGCCAGTCCACCGCGCAGCAGGTTCAGGACCATCAGGAATCCACGCGGTTGCAGTATGGGCTGGCGGAGCGGGCGGCTGGGCTGGGGTGGGCACCGTCGAGGGTGCTGGTGATCGATGAGGACCTGGGTCATTCGGCGTCGGGGGCCGATGCCCGCCCAGGTTTCCAGCGGCTGGTGTCGGAGGTCGGGCTGGATCATGTGGGCATCGTGCTGGGCATCGAGATGTCGCGGCTGGCGCGCAGCGGCCGGGAATGGCATCAGCTGCTGGAGTTGTGTGCCCTGTCGGGGACCTTGCTGGGGGATCCGGACGGGATCTATGACCCGGCCGATCACAATGACCGCCTCCTGCTGGGGCTGAAGGGCACGATCAGCGAGGCTGAGCTGCACCTGATCAAGCAGCGGATGTGGACCGGGCGGCTGGCCAAGGCCCGGCGCGGGGAGCTGGCCGTGCCGATGCCGGCCGGGTTCGTGCGGCGCCCCTCAGGTGAGGTGGCCCTGGATCCCGATGAGCAGGTCCAGGCTGTGATCCGCCTGATCTTCGAGTTGTTTGACCGGCTGGGCACGGTGAATGCGGTGCTGTGCTTCCTGGCTGACAACCACATCCAGCTCGGGATCCGGCTGCGGGAAGGACCTGAGCGTGGGGAGCTGGCGTGGCGCCGGCCCAGCCGGGTTGGGGTGCAGAACATTCTCCGCAACCCGGCTTACGCTGGGATCTACGCCTATGGCCGCAGCCGGGTTGATCCCCGGCGGCGGCAAGCCGGGCGGCCGTTCACCGGGCGGGTGCGGACCGCACGCGGGGACTGGATCGTCTTCCTGCCCGGGCTGCTGCCCGCCTATATCAGCATCGAGCAGTACGAGAAGAACATGCAGCGGATGGACGCCAACCGGTCCCGGTCCCAGAGCCTGGGCGCGGTGCGCGACGGCCCGGCCCTGCTGGCCGGGCTGGTGGCCTGCGGCCGCTGCGGCAAGAAGATGACGGTGCACTACCAGCGCGGCCCACGCGGGAGGCAGCAGCCGGTCTATGTGTGCGCCCGGGAGAAGAGCGATTACGGGGCCGGGCAGTGCCAGCAGATCACCGGCTCGTGCGTGGACGCGCACGTCACCGGCCTGCTGCTGGCCGCGATGGCACCCGCCGCCCTCGAAGTCTCCCTGGCTGCGGCTGAGCAGGCCGAAGGCCAGCGCGCGCAGGTCGACCGGATCTGGCGGCAGCGGCTGGAACGCGCCGATTTCGCCGCCAGCCGGGCCCGCCGCCAGTACCAGCTCGCCGAGCCGGAGAACCGCCTGGTCGTCCGGCAGCTGGAAAAGGACTGGGAGACCACGCTGGCCGAGCGGCAGCGGCTGGGCGAGGAGTACAACCGCTTCACCGCCGCCCGCCCCCGGAAGCTGACAGCTGCCGAGCGCGAGCAGATCCGGGCCCTGGCCACTGACCTGCCCGCGGTCTGGAACGCACCCACCACCACCGACGCCGACCGCAAGCAGCTGATCCGCCACCTGATCGAGCAGGTCCGCGTCACGGTGCTCGGTGCCAGCGAGAAGGTGGACGTGGAGGTCACCTGGGCCGGCGGCCACCGCACTGCCGGGCAGATCACCCGCCCGGTGGCCTGCCTGACCCAGCTCAGCTACTACCCTCAGCTCGCCGCCCGCGCCCGCGAGCTCGCGGACAGCGGGTGCACCACCGCGCAGATCGCCGTGCGCCTCAACGCCGAGGGCTTCCGCCCGCCCAAGCGCATCCCCGCCTTCACACCCAACGCGGTCACCGACTTGCTGCGGGCCCTGGGCATCCACCGCTCCCATGTCCCGGCCCGCCGCAACCGCCCGGCCCTGGCCCAGCACGAGTGGTGGCTGCGTGACCTGGCCGAGCACCTGGCCATGTCCGAGGTCACCCTCGACTCCTGGGTCCGGCGTGGCTGGGCCACCGGCTACCTGCACCCCCAGGCCAGGCTACGCATAGTCCGCGCCGACCCCGCCGAGGTCGAACGCCTGCGCGCCTTGCACCACGTGCCCCGGGGCCAGCACAACCGCCGCCCCTGGCTGAAAAACCAAGCTGCCTTAATGAACACCGAACAGGAAGGATCCCGCAGCGATGCCGAACAGCCGCGGCTATAACAGCATTGCGGCTTGCTCGTCTCCAGGTCGAAACGGCGCAAGAACGCCTGCCAGAGCCGGTCCACGTCGCCTGCGGTGGCGCCGGCGGCCGAGAACCACAGCCACACGGGCTTGGGGTCGCGGTCGCCGGGCAGGTGATCCACCTGAAGCCGGATCAGGGTTCCGTCGATGACGGGCAGGTCACCGTCGTGGTCCAGCCAGGCGGCGCGGTGGGTGAGCCGGGGGTGCACCCGGTCCCAGGCCTGCGCCACGGCCATCCCGTAGCGGGAGGTCACGGTGCTCGTGGTGACCTGCGGGGCCGGCCAGGTCGCCGGGTCGGAAAGCGCCAGGTCTGCGCCGTGTTTGCGGGGCCGGCCGATGGTGCCGGGCGGGCGCGGCGGCGCGGGCAGCCCCATTACCCGGTCCGAGCGCAGCCGCCCCAGCAACTCCACGGGCAGGTCCGCGAGCAGCCAGGCCAGCCGGGTCACGTCGTAGCCAGCGTCGAAGACCACCAAGATGGCCAGGTCACCCTCGCGCCAGTGCCCGGCGGCGGTCAGCCGGCCCACGACGTCGCGGACCTGGGCGGCGGTCACGGCAGTCTCGTCATCATCAGGGCCCAGCCGCACCGCGTCCAGCACCGCGGTCCAGGAGGTCCGGCCCGGCTCCAGGGCCGCAATCACCGAGTACGGCCAGCCCGGGATCATCTGCGCCTGCCCCTTCCCCCGGCCGTAGACGTGGCAGAACATCCGCTCCGGGCTGGTCGCCGCGCCCGGCCGCAGCCAGTTGCTCACATCCACGGCCAGCACCAGCCGGCCATCCGCGGCCCGCGGTAACGGCAGCCCCGCCAGCGACCGCCGCAGCCGGCCGATGCTGATCGCCCCGTGGTTCACCGCGTCATACAGCGCGCCGTGGCCGCGCCGGTGCTCCGGCGCCAGCGACAGCCCGGCCAGGGTCTTCACCGGCCCGTCCGCGCACAGGACCGTGTCAGCCAGCTCGGACAGCTCATCGGCGCGGGCGGTCAGGCAGGCATGGAAATCCAGCCGGAACCGCGACAGCACGGCGAGTGGCTCGACATCAGCGGCGTGGTCTAGCAAGCTGTCCATCACGGCCTTCGCTGGCGATCATGGTCCTTTGGCGAGAACACATGATCACGCGGAGGCCGCACTCATGCCCGGCGACACGCCGGGCATACCGGTTCAAGATCCGCGAAGAACCCGGACGTCAGCCAGACAGGTTAAACGGCAAGCTTAGAGCCTGTTTAAGAACCTATGCGGCGCGTAGCAGGGTTCGCGGTGGCGCGGTGTCCGGCAGTGCTGGTCCGGGGACCGGGGCCGAGGGTGCGGGGGGTCGGCAGCGGGCGAGGCGGGCGGCATGACGTGGATCATCGACGAGTACAGGTAGGTTCGTGATGTTGGGCAGCCGCTCGTAGTCGCGGACGCACGGGCGGTGTTTCATGATACGAAGGTCGCTCGACGACCCAGCGGCGGGGCAGGACTGGAAGGTGTGCAGGTTGCCGGGGCTCTGACGATCGCAGGGTGCGGTGCAGCGTGCCAGCGGCCGAGGTGACCAGCTTGCGGGTACCCGCCATCGGCCCAGACGAGGGTGATGGTGCGGAAGCTGGCGGCAGCCGCACAGCAGCGGGCGGGCGCGTCGCGGTCCTGGACCGAGGCGGCGCTGACACGATGACAGGATCAGGCTCATCACGTCGACTGCGAGGTGCCTCTTGCGGCCTCGATCTTCTTCTGGGCATCGTAGCGCGGCTGGCCTTGGCGACGGTGTCGGCGGCCTTGACCGACTGGGAGTCGATGATCGCGGCGGTGGGCTGCGGGCGGCGGCGGCCAGCACCCGGACTGCTCGCGCAGCTCATCGTGCATGCGCCGGGTGGTCGCTGGCCTGCCAGGTGCGCACGTAGTGGTACGCGGTGCGCAGTGCGGGAGGTCAGCGGGCATCGCCGCGACACGCACCCGTTGTGGGTCAGGTAGCGGATCGCGTTGACGACGTCGCGGCGGCAGTAGGTGCACGGCGATCCGCCCCGGCCCAGCCTAGAGCACGGCGCGGGCAGCAGCGGCTCGATGACCGCCCATTCCGCGTCGCTCATGTCCGAGGGGTATACGCGGAGGGGCGCGGCGATCCGCCGGGCAGCACCGGCACGCCACCCCGGCGGTGGCCTGCGCGGATGTCGGCAAGGATGCAGAGAACGGGCGACACGGTACAACGGATGGGAGGCTCTGGCTGCGCTTCTGGGTGAACGTGAGGTACAGGGGTCTTGTGTGTTGAGGGGGAGAGAGGAAAAGATAAAAAGTTAAAGTAGGTAGAAGTTGTTAAAAGGTTAGATGGCTGGCGTCGGCCGATGGCTACCGCATGGCAGCGCCCGAGCCGCGGGACGGGCGGCTCCGGGTGCGACAACGGGGTCGGTCAGAGTCAGGGCACCGCGATGCCGGCACCGCCCATCACGAAGATCTTGGTGTCGCTGGGGCGGCGCGCTCCGGGGACCACGGCGATGGCTGTGGCGGTATAGGTGCCCGGGCGCACCACCGCCCGCGCCTGCTGGCAGCCGGGCGACGACGTCTTCCGGTCCCATGTGCGATCAAGATGGCGGCCTCCAGGCGAGGCTGGCTGAGGTCGCTGTCTGCCTGGCGCGGCTCGGTCTTATGCGGGGCGAAGTGATCCGGGGTACCGGGTTCAGGGTGGCGGGGCGCTTGCACGGCGGCGGCGGCGCGGGGGGTGAACTGGCGTGCATGCGCCCGGCCGGGCCCGGGGTCGGGGCGTTCGCCGCTCAGCACGCGCGATAGTGCCCGGGCGAGGGAACGGGGATCGTCGGGCGGGACCAGCACGCCGCGGCCGGCGGCCAGGGTGGCCGCGAGGCCGTCGACCGCGGTGCCGACGACCGGGACGCCGAGCCCGAGCCCCAGCACGGCGCTTTGCGACCACGACTCCTCGCGTGAGGGGACGACGTGCACGCTGGCGCCGGCGATGTAGCGGGCTGGCCCGGTGGCCTGGCAGAGTGGCCGACGTGGGCGATGGGCTGGTGACCGTGTTCCTGTGCGGCGACGTGATGACCGGCCGCGGCGTCGACCAGGTCCTCCCGCACCCTGGCGACCCGGAACTGCGGGAGAGGGACGCGCGCGACGCGCGGGCGTACGTCCGCCTGGCGGAGCGGGCCAATGGCCCGATCCCGCGGCCGGCCGGCTTCGCCTGGCCCTGGGGAGACGCCCTGCGGGTACTCGACGACCTCGCCCCCGATGTCCGGGTGATCAACCTGGAGACGAGCATCACCCGCAGCCGCGCCTTCGCGCCGGGCAAGGCCGTTCACTACCGGATGAGCCCGGGCAACCTTCCCTGTGTGACCGCGGCCCGGCCCGACGCGTGCGCGCTGGCGAACAACCACGCGCTCGACTTCGGCCGCCGGGGGCTGGCGGACACGCTGGACGCCCTGTCCGGTGCCGGGCTGCGGGCGGCGGGCGCGGGACGCGACGCCGGTACGGCCCGGCGGCCGGTAGCCGTCCCGGTGCCCGGCGGCGGGCGCGTGGTCATCTTCTCGTGCGGGACGGGCTCTGCCGGGATCCCGGCAGGCTGGGCCGCTGCCCCGGGCCGGCCGGGCATCGACTACCTGCCCGATCTGTCCGACGCGACCGCCGACGAGGTGACCGGCCGGGCGCGGGCGGCGAAGCGGCCCGGCGACGTGGTGGTCGTCTCCATCCACTGGGGGTCCAACTGGGGGTACGGCGTGGACCCCGGTCAGGTCCGCTTCGCCCGCCGCCTGGTCGCCGGGGGGGTGGACCTGGTCCACGGTCATTCCTCGCATCACCCGGGCCCGGTCGAGGTGTTCGGGGGCAAGCTCGTCCTGTACGGCTGCGGCGACTTGATCAACGACTACGAGGGCATCACCGGCTACGAGGAGTACCGCGCCGACCTGCGGCTGCTGTACTTCGCGTCGCTGCAGCCGGACACCGGCGCGCTGGCCGCCCTGCGGATGGCGCCCGTGCAGGCCAGGAAGCTGCGGCTGCACCGGGCGCCGGCGGCGGACGCGCAGTGGCTGGCGACGGTGCTGGAGCGGGCCAGCCGCCGTTTCGGCTCCCGGGTCGATCTGCGGCCGGATGGCCTGCTGGCTCTGCGTGCCGGGGCGTCATGAGCCGGGCCGCCGCACCCGGGGACCTGGCCCGGGCGGCCCGGGCGGCTGGCGTCAGCGACGAGCGGGTGCTGGAGGCGATCAGCGCCACCCCCCGCGCCGGATACCTGCCCGCCGGGTACACCACGGCTGCCTACCGCGACGAGCCCATCCCGATCGGGCACGGGCAGGTGACCACGCAGCCGTCGCTGTCGGCCCAGATGATCGAGGGCCTGCGCCTGGCCGGCGGCGACCACGTGCTCGAGATCGGCACCGGCCTGGGCTTCCAGACCGCGCTGCTGGCCCGCCTGGCCGCCAGCGTGATCAGCATCGAGCGCTGGCCGGACCTGGCCGCCCAGGCCCGGCGGAACCTCGCCCGGCAGGGCATCGGCAACGCGCAGGTGCTCGCCGGTGACGGCAGCCGCGGGCTGCCCGATCGCGCCCCCTACGACGCGATCCTGGTCTCGGCCGCGTTCCCGCAGGTCCCCGCGCCGCTGGCCGCGCAGCTGCGGATCGGCGGCCGGCTGGTGCAGCCCATCGGGCCCGGCGGCCACGAGCAGGTCATGCTATTCGAGCGCTCCGCGGCCGGGCTGCAGCAGCGGCAGGTACTCACCATGGCCAGGTTCGTCCGGCTGCACGGGCGCTACGGCTTCCCGTCCCGGTCCTGACCGGCCTCCAGCCATCCGCGGGCCCGCCCGGTGCCGCCTGTCCCACAGCCGCCGATCCGTACCTTCCCCGTGCGCGAGGAAAGGGCTGGATCTGGGTGCAGGCCGGGCAGCCGTGACCGGGCGGGCAGCCGGAATCATCCCCGGCCGGTCCAGCGCAACGACTGGGCGGACGAGACGATCCGGAACCGGCAGCGCCACGGCGCGCGCCTGCCCCCGAGCCCCGGGCACCTGCGGCTGCACCGGATCGTGACACCCGGCACCCTACTCGCCTGGCACCGGCGCCTGATCAAGAACAAGTGGACCTACCCGAACACCACCGGACGCCCGCCCATCCCGCAGGAGATCCGCGAACTGGTCCGGCGGCATGTCTGGCGCCCTGCCCGGCCGGTCACGCTCTCCGGGTGAGCCGCAAGCGCGCCTGGGACGAACGGCCCGTCCGCCTGCGACCTTGGCCCCTGGCGCCGGCGTGCCCCGGCCGGGTCACGGTGGGAGGAAGGAACCCGGCGATCGCCGGGGCCGGGAAGTTCGGGTTGCCCCCGGTTTCCCGGCATCCGAGCAGGACACATCGCGCCAAGAACTCAGAAGCGGAGACGGCGGTGGCCGGAACCCGGCACTCTGACCGAGGCGGCAAACTTGGCCTGCGACTGGTTCACCCGGCGCGCGCGCCGGACGGCGGTGCCGCCGCGGAGATCCGTTCTCTGGCCCGCCCGCTGACCGCCGCCGGCGACCTCGCCCCGCTGATCGACCGGGTAAGCACCGCTCGCCTGGTCTGCATCGGGGAAGCCTCGCACGGAACGCACGAGTACTACCGCTGGCGGGCCGAGCTCAGCCGCCGCCTGATCGAGGAACACGGCTTCACCTGGATCGGCGTGGAGGGCGACTGGCCGGACTGCTGGCGCATCAACCGCTGGGTACGCGGGCTCGCCGACCAGGATCTCGACGCCTACGGCCTGCTCGCCCGCTTCGAGCGCTGGCCGACCTGGATGTGGGCCAACCAGGACGTCGCCGAGTTCCTGACCTGGCTGCGCCGGCACAACCTGGCCCGTCCCGGCCAGCAGCGTGCCGGGTTCTACGGCCTCGATGTGTACTCGCTGTGGGACTCGCTGTGGCAGGTCATGACCTGGCTTGAAGCCCACGCGCCGGATGCGATGCCCGCGGCGCTGCGCGCCTGGCAGTGCTTCCTCCCCTACGGCGAGGACCCGCACAAGTACGCCCGGAGCACCCGACTGGTGCCCGCGTCCTGCGAGCCGGACGTGATCGCCCTCCTCGTCGAGGTACGACACCGCGCACGCGACCGGACCGAGGACGCTTTCGACGCGGCGCAGAACGCTGAGGTCGCCGCGAGCGCCGAGCACTACTACCGCACCATGGTGCGCGGCGACCGTGAGTCCTGGAACATCCGTGATTACCACATGGCCGACACGATCGACCGGATCACACATCACCTCGGACCCCGGTCCAAGGGGCTCGTCTGGGAACACAACACCCATGTCGGCGACGCCCGCGCCACCGACATGGCCAGTCACGGCCTGGTCAACGTCGGCCAGGTCGTCCGGGAGCGGCACGCCGCCGGCCGCGCCGTGCTCATCGGCTTCGCGGGCCACCGCGGGTCGGTGCTCGCCGCCAGCTCCTGGGGCACACCGGAGCAGCAGTTCCCGATGCCCGCAGCCAAAGCCGGCACCCATGAGGACCTGCTCCATCACGCACTCGGCCAGCCCGCAGTCCTGGTATTCACCGACGACAAGTCCGGGCCCTGGCTCTCAGCATGGATGGGGCAGCGGGCGATCGGCGTCGTCTACGACCCCCAGCACGAAGCCGCCAACTATGTCCCCACCTGCATCGGCCAGCGCTACGACGCCCTGATCTGGCTCGAGCAGACCACCCCACTGCGGCCGCTCCACCACGAAGGCCGCCCGCAAGAACCTGAACTCGAGACCGAACCTACCGGCTTTTAGCCCGCAGCCCGACGCCGGCGCGGACATGACGGCGTCCCTGGACGATCGAGTTGACACCTGCCGTCCGCAGCGGGCCAGCAAGGCCATGGCCGGCATCTGACTCGTGTGCGGACTCGGGCACGGCGAACTGCGGACCTCCCAGGCAGCTGGCCAGCAGCGAGACGTTCGGGCCTCCACGGGGACTTTCTCATGGCCATGGACACCACGCCGGCGGTCAGGGCGGGCAGTTCACAGCCGCCCGGCCGGGCATTATGACGCCTCGTCCGACGTTGTAATAAGTGACGGGGAAGGATCAGGATCCCCGGAGACGCGGGGAAGCGGAGGCACAGGCTCCGTGCACCGCGCAAGGGCGATCCGCGCGTAGCGGAGATCCTCCCCCGCCTGCTATCACCGCAGCGCTGGATGGCTTCGGGAGTGCTGGGCGGCCCGGGAGATGCCTGAGGCCGTTGCCAGGGCCCCACAGGGTGGCCTCATCAACGAATACGCGTACGCCGCCTGACTACGGAAAACCTGCAGGTCACCGGCCTAATCCTATTTTCGAGCGGGACAAGGTTAGACGTCGCCATCGACCTGCGATGGACCTTGGATGTACCTGGCATTGACCTTCCGCGGATCCGCGCCCTGCTGACACCGCACCCGCTGGCGCAAGCACGCCGCGACCCTCGGCGGCCTCATCAGCAGATCCGAGCGAATCGTCTAAAGGACCAGCTCAGCACTCATGGCCGAGTTCTGGCACCCCACAGGCCTATGACCCGTCGCTGACTGCCAGAGCGACCCGGTGACGGGGTCAGCCGACGGGGGAGCGTCCGTTGGCCGTCGCCCACGCGAGTACGTCGTCCTTCTTCCAGATCTTGCCCATGTCGAGCACCGCCTCGGGCTTGGGGAAGTCGGGTCGGCTTATGAGCTGTTGGACGCGCTGGCGGCTGACGCCGAGGATACGGCCGATCTCGGCAGCGCCCACAAGGTGGTGCACGGCGTCAATCATAGACACCTGCCTACTAGTCGCTTGACTATACTAGTCACGTGACTGGTACAGCTGATACGAGGAACACCGAGCAGGACGAGATCACCGGCCAGACCCGGTGCCTGCGTTGCGGCCGTCACCTCTCCGCCGCCAGCGTCAAGGCCGACTACGGCGCCGGCTGCCGCGCCCGCATCCACCACGCCGCGACCGTCGCCGCGCTCGTCGGGTTCTCCCCGATGCAGCCTGAGGAGGGCCGCCGAGCTGAGCGCGGACGGCGCGATTGTCCCGATCAAGCGCCTCGGCGTGTGGCGGACCGTCGGCAGCAACGGCGCGGCCGTGTACCTGACCGCGCCGACCGGCTGCAACTGCCTGGGCGGGCTGAATGGCCGCCAGTGCTACCACGTCGCATCCGCCCGCGTCCTGACTGCGACCCGGAAGGCAGCGTGACCATGCCGACTGCCGTGCTCGCCCTGGTCTGCAAGACCGACTTCTTCAAGCGGATCACCCGCAACCGGCTCACTGCGCACTTCGAGTGCTGGGGCGCCGAGACAACGGAGGGCGTCTGGTCGTTCACCCGCGAGGACTGGCCGGGCACACCGTGGCTGGTCTACCACCAGCCGAGCGTCAAGGACGGGTCGTACCCGCTCCCGGTGACCATGTGCGGGTCGCTGCGCGCCTGCCGGGCGTTCGTCGGTAGCGGTGCAGCCGAGCGGGAGCTGGAGTGGCGCAAGGCCGAGGCTCAGGTGGAAGCGGTCGCGCGGGGATGTGACCCAGCGTGCCGGTTCCCGTTCACCGCCTACGCTGCGGCGTGCCCGGCGACGGAGTGCTCGCATCCGCAGGAGCCACGCGGATCCCGGATCGAGCGAGGCACGTTCGACTACTCCTACGAGACCTGCGGCGCGCGCGGCGCGGAGCGGATCTGGCACGACGGTTGTGACGCATGCTCGCGGGATGTCGGCCGCGCCTCGGTGATCGTGTTATGACCGGACAGGTGTGGGTGAGCCCGCAGGGCTGGAGCACTACCAGCCCGCAGTCGGCCCGGGCGCAACCTGCGGGACCAGCATGAGAGCGCGGGCGGCGAGTGCCACACGCCCGGATGCGCGCTCTGGATGAACCGCGCACCCGATGTCCCTCTCTACCTGTTCGCCGAGGCTGGGCAATGAAACTGCCGGCGCGATCCGAAGACCCCGACGCGACTCAGAGCCCGGCTGTCCTCGGGTACGTCGTCGTTGTGTTCAGCGGGCCCGGACAGGCCGCCGTGCTGACGTGCTCGGATCTCATGGACCGAGACGCGGCGAACTATGAAGCCACGGCGTGGCGTGCCGCTGCGGCGAAGGCCGCGTCTAACCGCCGTTACGAGGTGTGCCCGGTAATGAGGGGGGCGTTGTCATGCAGCAGCTGAGACACCGGCCGCTCGTCGCGGCGACATGTTCCGCCCGTCAAAGACATGGCCGCGGCGGGACCACCAGCGCGGCAACCCGGCCGCCTACGGCCCGATGGCGATAGCGACGGCAAGTCGGCGCGCGGCCCAGCGGCGAGCGAGAGCTAGGGGAAGAGGCTATTGACTTTCAGACGCAAGCGCAAGGAGCGCGCTAGGGCACGCGAAGAGCAGCAGCGACGCATCGAGCAGGAGCGTAGGAATGCCGCGTTCATGGCGGCAGCGACTTGCCATAAGGGAGATACGAAGGATAGTCCTGGCGTAGTTCACGCCTGGAATCTGATCGAAAACGGTGAGGACCGGCGTGGCCCTGCGGAGGGCTATCCGCGTGGGCGCATTCGGTTCTACGGGTCCTACCAATGCGCCAAATGCGGTGCTAGCAAGATGGACTTTACTGAGTGGGATAAACCTTGACCACGATTCGCTCTAGGGCGAGCCGAGCATGGCGGCCGTGGCGGCCGAACTGGAGCAAGGCTACGCAAGACAGTAGCCCCGAGCCACGAGCCAACACCAGCGACTTTAGGTGTTTATGGCGTTCCGGGGGGTTCCGGTCCTGGTGTTCCGTGTCTGTCTTTGAGTCTGTTTTCGCGGGGGTGGCGGTTATGTGCGGGTATGACTGTGGCCCGCGTGTCGCGGCGGGGGTGGCGCGCGGTTCCACGGTCCGCGGCCCCGGCGGGCTGGGCGGTTCCTCCTTCCTGACGGGAATCCTGCCTGGCCGCGGTTTTACCCGGTGCCGGGCGCGAACACGGTGACCTGGGGTTTCCCGGTGACGGTCTGCTTGGTGCCGGAGATGTGCCGGAATTTCGGGTGGGCTTTCCGGGCGCGCTCGGAGTGGCGTTCGCGGCCGGGGACGTTGAGGGTGTGCAGCGCGGCGCGGGCGGCGGCGTCGGCCGCGGCGGCGATGGCGTCCAACGATGATGACGCGGTGACCTGGGACCAGGTCATGGACCGGATCGCGTGGTGGCGGACGGCGGTGAAGGATTCCTCGCCGGCGGTGACCGGGGCGTTGTCCCGGCGGCGCAGGGCGCGGGCTTGCGCGGCCTTGTGCGTGCCGAAAACCTCGTCCACGTCATGCGACCAGGCGATATTCGTTGATCAGGGCGCCGACGCGAGCTTGTTTTCGGACGCGGTACTGGCCGAGATCGACCGGTTCGGGCAGCGGTTTAAGCGGCGCGGCACTGCAGAGGAAGCGGTGCGGCCGGTGCAGATTGTGGTGGGTCTCGAATTGGCGCAGGATCTGCCGTAGATGGGCCTGGTTCCAGACGAGGGTGCGGTCCAGGAGCTCACGCCGGCATCCCCCGATCCAGAGTTCGGCGATCGCATTCATGCGAGGCGTCCGGATATTGCAGAGCACGGTCTGGATGCCAGCGCCGGCGAGGACCGCGTCGAATGCGGCGTGAAGTTCGAGCCGCGGTCGCGGATCATGAACTTGACTCGATGGGCCTGGTCGCCGAGATCCATGAGCAGGTTGCGGGCCTGCTGGGTGGTCCATGCGCCAGTCGGATGCAGAGTAACTCCGAGGATGCGGATGCGCCTGCTGGCCGGTGCTGATTGTGGTGGGCCTCGTAGTCGTGCAGGATCCGCCGCAGATGGGCCTGGTTCCAGACGAGGGTCCGGTCCAGGAGCTCGCATCGGCATCCGCCGATCCAGCGTTCGGTGATCGCGTTCATGCGGGGCGTCTGGATGTTGCAAAGTACGGTCCGGATCCCGGCGTCGGCGAGGACGGCGTCGAACACGGCGGTGAAGTTTGACCCGCGGTCGCGGATCGGACTAAGCAGCCGTTCCGAGGTCGCCGCGAGCGCCCGCGAGACGGACTTCACCTTGCTCTAGATCGAGCGTACTGTGTTTAGATCGATCGTTCTAGAGTTGGGATACCATGCGAACCAGGACATCTGACAACCGGCGCACCTTCACCGAGCTGGCGCGGCGCGCTCAGATCGCCGGATGCGCGGCGGAAGCCATAGCCGAGGTTGGCTACGCCGACGCCTCGATGGCCGAGATTGCCCGACGGGCCGGGGTCGCGAAAAGCGTCGTCTCGTACCACTTTTCCGACCGAGCGGAGCTCATGGGCGAGGTGCTCCGCACCGCGATGGCCACTTACGCGACGTTCATGGAGCCGCGGATGGCTCGTGCGACGAGCGCGTCCGACAAGCTCCGGGCCTACGTTGTCGGGACGGCGGAATACGTCGTCGAGCAACGGAGCTTGCACGTGGCCGTCATAGAGATCGGCCTCAACGCCACCTCCGCCGACGGGCGCCCGCTGATCGCGACTATGCCGCTGCGGGCACCGGAGCCCTCGGTGGAGGACATCCTGCGCCAGGGGCAGCGCGACGGGGAGTTCCGAGACTTCAACGTGCAGGTGGTGGGCGGGGTGGTGCGCTCCGCGCTTACCCACGACATGGTGCTGCGGCAACGGAACGACCCCCGCATCGACCTGCAGGCCTACGCCGAGGAGCTGGTGCGCCTCTTCGACCTTGGAATCCGGCGATGACCGGGGAGGCGGCGGCCGCGGGCGGTCAAGTGCCGCTGGTGCTGGCCCTGGACGACTCCGGCGCCGTGGCTGAGGTGGTCGGCGGCAAGGGCGCCTCGCTGTCCCGGCTGGCGCGGGCCGGGTTCCGGGTTCCGCCCGGGTTCCACGTGACGACCGGCGCGTACCTCGATTTTCTTGACGGCGGTGGGCTGCGCGACCGGGCGCTGGCGGCCCTGTCCTTGGTCGACGTGTCCGACGCGGGCACGTTCGAGGCGGCCGCAGCGGGCATCAGCGAGCTGTTCGCGGGCCAGCCCGTGCCCGCATCGACGGCGGCGGCGGTCGCCGGGGCCTACGCCTCGCTCGGTGACGACGATGTCCCGGTCGCGGTGCGGTCGTCGGCGACGGTGGAGGACCTGTCCGGCATGTCCGCCGCAGGGCAGCACGACACGTACCTCAACGTGCGTGGCGAGGCGGCGGTGGTCGACGCGGTCCGGCGGTGCTGGGCTTCGCTGTGGTCGGCGCGGGCTATCGGCTATCGCGCTCGTCGTGGCATCTCGCCTGTCGACGTGAGCATCGCCGTCGTCGTGCAGCGGCTGGTGCCCGCGGAGGCGGCCGGCGTCATGTTCACCATCGACCCGGTCAGCGGCGCTCCCGACCAGGTCGTCGTCAGCGCGAACTGGGGCCTCGGCGAGTCCGTCGTGTCCGGCGACGTCACCCCGAACGCCGCCGTCGTCGACCGGGCGACGGAAACGCTGGTCAGCTACCAGCCGGGCGGCAAGGAGGTGATGACCGTGGCCGACGGCGCGGGCACGCTGGAGACGGAAACGCCGGCCGACCTGCGCTCGACGCCGGTGCTCTCGCCCGGCCAGGCGGCCGAACTGGCGCGGGTCGGGCTGGCGATCGAGAAGCTGTACGGCGAGCCGGTGGACGTCGAGTGGGCGCGGGCCGACAGCGGGTTGTGGGTGGTCCAGGCCAGGCCGATCACCACTCTTCCGAACCGGCTGGCCGCCTCTGCCGTTCCTGATCCCGGCGAGCAGTGGAACGACAGCCTGGCCGGGGACTACCTGTGGACCAACGGCAACCTGGGCGAGGCCCTGCCTGACGTCATGACCCCTGCCACCTGGTCCTTCATCGAGCTGTTGATGACGTGGATGACGTTCCCGCCAGGCGTGCCCGGTTACCGGGGCTACGGGCGGATCGGCGGGCGCTTCTACGTGAACGTCAGCATGTCGATGTCGCTGGAGGCGCTGATCGGCATCACGTCACGCCGGTTCGTCGCGCTTTTCGGCCCGGTCCTGGGTCGGCTTCCCCCGCTCGGGGAGATCCCGCGTGCTCGGCTTCCCCGCTGGAAGGCCAGCCGGCTGATGCTGCCCGCGACGTTCGCGCTGTTGCGCCGGGTCAACGCCAACGCCAAGCGGATGCCGCAGTTCCTGGCCGACGCGCCCGGCCGGTGCGACCGGCTGCGCGCCGAGATTGAACAGACCGGCGACGCCGCCGCGCTGGCCGGCCTGTGGCCCGCGAAGGTCCGGCCGCTGCTCGTAGAGGCGGCCGACATGCTCGCCGCCGCCGCGTCGGCGGACGGCACCACGCTCGTCTCCGCTCCGGGCAAGCTGGCGACGCTGGTCGGGGAGGCCGACGCGGCCTTGCTGCTCTCCGGCCAGCAGTCCGACGAGGGCGTCTCGCTGGCCAGTCTCGGCCCGGTGGTGGGCCTGGCCCGGCTCGCCCGGGGCGAGATCGACCGGGACGCCTTCACCCGCCAGTACGGGCACCGCAGTGCCCATGAAGTGGAGCTGTCGATCCCGCGGCCGGCGGAGGATCCCGGCTGGGTCGACGACCAGCTCGCGGCTCTCGGCGGTGCCGACCACGACGCCGCCCGCGACGCCGACGCGCTGCTGGCAACGCAGCAGGCGGCCCGCACCGCGGCGTGGGAGCGACTGGCACGCAGCGATCCGAGGAAGGCGACGGCGGCGCGCAAGCTCATCACGCGCTGGGCGCCGACCGCCCGCGGCCGCGAGGCGGCCAGATCCGAGGTCGTCAGGTCGGTGTGGGTAGCGCGGACCTGGGTGCTGCGGGCCGGGGAGCTCACCGGTCACGGCGACGACCTGTTCTTCCTGGAGTTGCCTGAGATCTTCGGCCTGCTCCGCGGCGAGCAGGCGCTGCTTGACCAGGTGCCCGGGCGGCGGGCCGTCTACGAGGCCTATCGGGCGCTGCCGTCCTATCCCGCGCTCATCCGCGGCCGCTTCGACCCCGCTCGGTGGGCGGCCGACCCTCACCGGCGCGTCGATTACTACAACGAGCGCGCCGCCCAGACGACGACGGGGCCGGACGACGCTATTACCGGGTTCCCCGGCGCGGCCGGGGTGGTCGAGGGCACCGCGCGGGTGCTGTGCACGCCCGAGAACGGCGCCCAACTCGGTGACGGCGAGATCCTCGTCACCACGGTCACCAACATCGGCTGGACCCCGATCTTCCCCCGCGCCGCCGCGGTCGTCACCGACGTGGGCGCGCCGCTCTCGCACGCCGCGATCGTGGCCCGCGAACTCGGCATTCCCGCCGTGGTCGGCTGCGGCAACGCCACCACGCTGCTGCACAGCGGCGACTGGATCAGGGTCGACGGGGGTGCCGGCACCGTCGAGATCCTCGACCGAGTATGACACCTGTGCGTGCCGAGAATCTCGTCCGTGGCTCTGACCAGCAGGGTTGCCCTCCCGGCCGTCCGGCGGTGATGATCACCGATCATGTGCCTGCGGTTCGTCTTCCTCCTGACCACGCGGGTCGCCGCGTGGCTGCGGCTGTCGCGGCGTGAGGAGAGGTGGAAGACCGCGGAAATCCTGATCCTGCGCCACCAGCTCGCCGTCCTGCAGCGGCGGCAGCCGCGCCGTCTGAAGCTGAACTGGGCGGACCGGGCCCTGCTCGGCCTGATACCGAAAGCGCGCAGGCGAGGGCTGGGGCTGCTGGTTAGCCCGGATACGATCGTGCGCTGGCACCGCGACATCGTCCGCCGCCGCTGGGCCGCCAGGTCCATGCGCGGCCGGACTGGCCGGCCGTCGACCCGGCGGAACATCCAGGCCCTGATCCGACGGCTCGCCCGCGAGAACCCCGGCTGGGGATACCGCAGGATCCACGGCGAGCTGGGCAAAATCCGTACAGAGTGTCCGGCAGGGTCCGTGGCCTGGCCTCTCTTGGTTCGGTTGTCCGCTGACGTCCAGTGGAATCCGGGTTCGTTGGTGTCAACTGTGGGTGTCA
The DNA here is from genome assembly GCA_963842355.1 of uncultured Actinomycetota bacterium. Lineage (GTDB taxonomy): Bacteria > Actinomycetota > Actinomycetes > Streptosporangiales > Streptosporangiaceae > JASHPR01. Next base: position 23,147 of record CAWJGC010000007.1, read on the forward strand.
GGCGGTACCCGCACCGCTGACCTATTCATTACGAGAACGTTTCAGGCGACGCGGTATCCTCGGTCTGGCCTGCTCAGCGGCCAGATCACCGTCCGCGACTACCCGTTCGCTACCACCGATGCACGCACGTTCTGGCACGCACATGGCACGGGCGCCTGGCCGACAATACGTCTCTCATCCGACCAGGCTGCTTCGGGAGGTCATCGCTGGTACCTTGCCACAAGGTCTACTAGTCCGAAGTTCCCCCTGATGAGCCTCTGATCAATCCGGTGATGGTGCTGTGACCAGGTGAAGCACGCTCGCTGACAGCCGAAAACGTAGTCATGTAGATCAGGTTATTGATAGCGATATCAGCGTGTTGTGCTGCCCATACGCGGTATGATCCGTTATCATTGTCGTCATGTACGTGGCTAAGGTGCCGAACCGGGGCTCACCGCCCGCGGTGCTGCTGCGGGAAAGCTACCGCGAGGCGGGCAAGGTCAAGAACCGCACCCTGGCCAACCTGACATCCTGGCCCGAGGCGAAGGTCGACGCACTGGCGCGGGTGCTGAAGGGCCAGCTCGCCCCGGCCGCCGCCGTGGAGGGCACGTTCGAGATCGCCCGCAGCCTGCCGCACGGGCACGTCGCCGCGGTGCTGGGCACGGCGCGGGCGCTGGGCCTGGAAGAGCTGATCGACCCTGCCCCGTCCCGGCAGCGGGACCTGGTGACCGCGATGACGGTCGCGCAGGTGATCGCGCCGGACTCCAAGCTGGCCATCGCCCGCGGGCTGCAGGCTGAGACCGCGGCCAGCTCGCTGGGCGAGGTGCTCGGCCTGGGCGGCTGTGATGAGGATGACCTGTACGCGGCGATGGACTGGCTCGCCGCCCGGCAAGACCGCATCGAGGACGCGCTCGCGGCCCGGCACCTGGCCGGCGGCACCCTGGTCCTTTACGACGTGTCCTCCGCCGCGTTCGAGGGCCGGACCTGCCCGCTGGGCGCCATCGGCCACCCCAAAGACGGGGTCCGCGGCCGGCTGCAGATCGTCTACGGGCTGCTCACCTCCGCCGGCGGCGTCCCGGCCGCCATCGAGGTGTTCGAGGGCAACACCGGCGACCCGAAGACCGTCGCGGCCCAGGTGGCCAAGGTCAGGGACCGGTTCGGGATCACGAAGGTGGTGCTCGTCGGGGACCGGGGGATGCTGACCGCCGCAAGGCTGCGCGAGGATGTGGGCGCGGCGGGCCTGGACTGGATCACCGCGCTGCGCGCCCCGCAGGTCAAGGCCCTGGTCCGCGACGGCGCGCTGCAGCTAGAGCTGTTCGATGAGGCGGACCTGGCCGAGATCACCCATCCGGGCTACCCCGGTGAGCGGCTGGTCGCCTGCAAGAACCCGTTCCTGGAAGCCGAGCGGGCCCGCAAGCGCGAGAGCCTCCTGCAGGCCACCGAAGCCGACCTGGCCAAGATCACCGCCGCCACCCAGCGGGAACGGCGGCCGCTGCGCGGCACCGGCAAGATCACGCTGCGCGCCGACCGGGTGCTGCGCCGCCGCAAGGTCGCCAAGCACTTCACCACCAGCGTCAGCGACGATCACTTCAGCTACGCCCGCAACCAGGACTCCATCACCGCCGAAGCCGCCCTCGACGGGATCTACGTGCTGCGCACCACCGTCACCGGCGCCGAGCTGGGAAGCGGTGAGGTCGTCTCCTCCTACAAGGCCCTCGCCCAGGTCGAGCGGGCGTTCCGGGCCTTCAATACCGACCTGGACATCCGCCCGATCCGCCACCACACCGCCGAGCGGGTCCGCGCGCACGTGTTCTTGCGGATGCTGTCGTACTACCTCACCTGGCACATGCACGACCGCCTCGCGCCCCTGCTGTTCACCGACGACGACAAGCCAGCCGCCCAGGCCGCCCGCACCAGCCCCGTCGCCCCGGCCGCCCGCTCCCGGCGGGCACTGGCCAAGGCCGCGGCCAAGCGCACTGACGGCAATCTTCCCGTGCACAGCTTCACCAGCCTGCTCGCCGACCTGGCCACCATCTGCCTCAACCAGATCCAGCCCGCCGACCCCGCCCTGCCCGCCTTCCGGCTCGTCACCACACCCACCCCGCTGCAGCGCCAGGCCCTCGACCTGCTCGCCGTCAGCCACCGCCTCGCGGTCGCGTAGTCAGAAGCCCACCCAGCACCACCCAGAAACCCCAGGTTAACGGCCATGCACGCGGATCACAGCGGGGAACTTCGGACTAGTGGGGGCATTGGTGTCTGATTCAGAAGGGCAAGCTGCGCAGGCTCACGCCGGTTTGGCGGCTGCGACAGCATCTGCGCCAACTCCCGGCATCACGATAATTGTGCATATGTGGATTACTTGGGCGCGACTCGCGATTGAACATGAGCGAGCGTCCGCGATGGAGCGTCGAGCCATGATGAGCGAACATGCCAAAGGTGGAAATTTCGCTGAAATTCTGGGTCGCGAGACCGCTAAAGCTACCTTGGCCATCTGCTCGGCCGCCTTCGCAATGGATGCTCTTGTGAGCGTCTGGACTCAGAAACTAATGGAACCTGAAGTCGCTAAAAAGTGGAGTGTGAAGGACTCGAGTGCTCCAGCGCTTAAGAAGCGTGCACGCGAAGTGCTCAAGAGGGCGATCGGGTATAAAGCGGCGACGACACTCGCAGACGGCTGGGAAGCAAGTCTTCGTACAACGAAATGAGGTTGTTCACTTCGCGGAAGAGCCGGGCAGCCCAGTCCCGCATCCAGCAGGCATAGGAAACACGGCTAAAGTCAATGCGGTCTATAGCAAGGAGAACGCCACCGAAGCTGTTGACTTGCTGATGAGCACATTGGACCAGGTCGTCGCAGCGGATCAAACGAAGCTGAGGAAGTGGATATCTGACTTCGCTGGCACCTTGGATGAACTGAAAAATATGAGAACCGCAGCCCTTTAGCTCCGGCTTGACCGGTGGACGAACTTCCGCCTGAGGCTCCCGCACACGACCGGGCCAGGCGGGCAGGATTAGCCGCCGCTGCATGGCGGTGCGGGCTAGCCTATTGTTTAGGAGAACGTCGGCCCGGTATTCATCACCTACGAAATTGCAGGTCAACGGCACCTTCGACTGCGCATGAGTCGCCGTAAGCGAGCACTGTTAACGAGTCGATGTAGCACGGATGTGGCACGGGTACGCCTACCCCTCGATACTTAAGCGTCAACGCTTGACCACTTGGGTACGTGGCAAGTCGTGATCCAGCGCTGCCAGCCTACGAAAGCACTTGGATCAGCAGCGTCACGATGCCCACTATTAGAATAAAAAATGTCAGATATAGTAGTGCTAGCTGCACCGCATCATTCCGATTATTCTGAAATCTTAGCTGCGAAATGAACGAATTGCTGCCTTGCAATATTACCTTTGATTCAAGAAGCTTTTTCATTCGGCGGCTAAGGAATATGATCATCAAGATGTAACTGAGGCTAATGAAAAATAGGAGAGTAGCGTTATTGTTGAACCAGTTAAGTACTAGTTGAGCATTGTGATGATCATTTCGTGCTACCTCAGCATTGCCGTGCGTGTTATGATAATAAAGATCGGCGATTATGATGATGCCTATTTCGATTACTACTACGAACCACAGTACAACGTTCAAATAGTCAAGAGCAGACGCACGCCAGTCAGATACTAGTTCCCAAACAGCCGGGCGCCATTCATCCGTGCCCTCTTTAGGAACCTGAGGCGTACTGGAGCGACCCTTGGCGTACAAGTTTCTATCGGCAAGCAACTCCTCAGTAATCTCAAAGTACCGACCATGCGCCCAAGTCGGATCATCAGACTCGATTAAGTAAGTCGTCCAATCGCCCGGTCCTATTTCTATCTCAATTCTTCGAACTGGGGAAGCTTGGCTGATTGAGAATATGAGATTGTTCAGCTCGCCCGGGTTGCCAGCTTCCCGAACTATATCTCGCCTAAAATCCTCCGGCAGGATTCTGCCATTATTTCCGTTTGAATAAAATACTTTGTTTCCTAGCGAATACTTGAGATTCGCCACCGAGTTTTCTTCAATGCCTCTCTGGGCAAGCTCCAATATTCTTTCTAGTTGCTCACGCGTAGGCCGGTAGCCTAGGACGCGTCCCCGGCGAACAAGTTTCTGTGGCACGAACCTAACTTAGGTGATAGCACCCCGGCGGGGTAGATGTCCTGCTCGTCCTACGACGGCAGCCCACGGTCGCACTCGGTACCGATCACGACGCGCTGGCTCTCCAGCTGGGTTGGTCTGTAGGTCAGGTCTAGATCCTAGGTCGCTGTAACCTGCTTCTACAGGCATCAAACCAGCCGTGACCTGCGGCTGCGATCTCAGCAGTTCTTCGTCGTCTCCGGACACATGGCGCCATCATGTGCCGGAAGCGCCACGGCCAGCATCACCAGAGGTCGGCAGGACGTTGTCCTGTCCGTGATTATCCGCCAGGTGCCTTGGTCGTCCGGACGAATCGGGCACGCAGCAGGCATGTATCTTGGGTTCTTGACACTTAAGCGTCAACCGTGCGCAACCTCCGGTTCTGCCCAGGCTTGCAGCGGTAGACTCTCTTTGGTCAGCCGGCGAGGCAGCCAGCCTGAAAAGCGGAAGGTCGGCGGTTCGACCCCGCCCCTGACCACGAGGTCGGACAGGTGTCAACAGGGCTGTGAGCTGCGCAGATTTCGTTTTTCGTAGGTCACCGCTTGGACTTGAGAGTGACCTTGAGAGTCCGCTGGTGACCGCTGTTGGCCAAGTACTGGTGCACGTAGGGTGCACGAAGTAGGGCTGGGCAGGAGGGCCGATGCCCCGGTGGATGGTGGGGCTGCTCGCCGCAGTCGGTGCCGCCATGGCCACGCTCGTCCCCTTCGAACACGGTGCCCTTGTCGGGGTAACAATTGCCGACGCGGCTCTCGCTATGGGCCTGGCCGCCTACGGTGCTCTGCCACAAGAAAAAAATCTCTTAGCGTTCTCCAGCCGACTGATCTTTGACGGCGCGCACCGAAGCTCCTACCCGTAAGTGGTTGGTTCCACGACTTGGGTCCGTCCTCCTGATAGGTGCCGAGGTCTTGCCGAGGAAGATCACAGTCAAGGGTGGCGATTGCGCCATCCGAAGGACGCGCCCTTGGGCGCGCCCTTGACGGTGATCTTTGCTCGGCGAGAGAATGCCCGGCGCGAGGAGGACGGCCCGGTCAGTTCTCGCGGTCGCGGTCACCGTGGGTGCGTTGCGGCCGGAACTGCCTGCCTGCGGGTGCGGGCCTGCCGACCTGGTGGCGGCCGCCGCGCCCAGAGGGCTCCCGCCCGTCAGGGCGCGGCATGCCGCCCGCCCCGGAGTCGGGGCGGTGCCCGTCGATCCCGCTGGGCGCTGGCAAGATTACCGCGCCAGCTCGCGCTACATCTCGGTGGTCTCGCGTTCCCGCGTCCGAACCCGGCCAGGGCCGGACGGCCTGGCGCGCCGAAGGCGTGCCCTTGAAAAAAGACGTAGAGGAAGTTGTCACAGCTCCAAGGGCGCACACAAGAAGGATGCAGGCTTGAACCTCTGACCTTTTCCTTATCAGGTTTCATCGCCGGTCGGTGTCACCTGCGTTTGCCCAGGCTACCCAACCGTCCAGCTAGCCGTCAGTGACCGCAGCGAGCCCCGGTTGACCGGCCGATCGGGCACGCTACGGGCACGCCGCTTGATCCGTGGCTCAGTGCGACCGGTCCAGGGGCTTCGCCCCTACCCTTACGCCGCAAGTGGCTACAGGTAAGCAACTGGCCGCCTGTAATCTGCGAAGATACATGCCCTAGTGTTCGACCTGAATGTCTGCTCGCATTGCGTTCAAAATTCCAATACGAAGATCCATCAATTCGCCCGCAGATGCAGACTCCTCGCCATTCTTATACGACTCTAGTATGTTTTTAAACTCGTCGTAGACATCTTCACCTTGCCGCGCGATTCCAAAGGGCGCTATCAGCCATAGTTCAATTGTGGCTTTATAGAGGGCATCAAGCGCCTCGTCTATAGATCCTAGCGCTTTTGTCCGGGGGGGTTGGTTGGTGGTGCTTTGTGCAGTCTCGTAGATAAACAACTCATTGCTGACCACCATAGAAGCGTTATAGTATTTAACATAGACACGGCGCTTTTCGGCCAGCTGATCACGATCAACCGCGGAGCTCGCGTTGATTCTAGCCGAGAGCAGGGTCCCGCCGACCCCGGCGATCCCGACCGCACCGGTTATCAGAGTGGGTGCAACACTCAACCAACTCACAGCGAGCATCATGCCGGAGCGGACCGGGAGGCGGTAGTCCTGGCGCAGGCAAGTCCGCTGCACGTGCTTGATGGTCAGGACTACTCCTCTTCCATCTCCCTCGCAGCCGCCAATCCCTTGTGAGTGGTCGCCGTGTCTAGGTTCGGCGGAGCCGATCGCGCAGCGACGCCCGGAGGGCGACCTAGACGCGGTGGCCGCGAGCTGGGACAATCGAAGCCGAGGAAGATGGCCGTGCGCTTCACCGGCCTGCCCGGCTTATGAGCCGCTTGATCTGCTCGCCTCTAGCGTGCGGCCCGGCGTGCGCCCGGGCGGGCCTCCCAAGGCTGAGCCCGGGCGCTGACGCCGGGCCAGCGGCGCCGCAGGCGCCGCCTTGATCTAGTACGGCTTAATTCGGCAGTGGTCTGGCGCGGAGTCTGAGGGTGAGGTCGGCGAGGCTCGAGAGCAGGCAGTTGGCTCCGGCGTCGGCCAGCTGCTCGGTCGGCGCCGGGTGCGGGCGTAGCCGATGGTCGCCGAGTCCGGCACGTGGGGCTCGATGCCTGGGGATGCGGTGATCAGCGCGCATGCGGCGGTGGTGACAGCGCGAGGTCTCGATGGTCGGTCTGAGTGCCAGGGCGCTGATGGTGTGGCAGCAGGAGCTGGTCGCTGACCGTGCTGTCCGGATGCGGGTCGGCTCGCTGTTGAGGGCGTAGACTGGCCGATCAGCCCGTCCAGGCAGCGGCCGGGCATGGTAGGAGGTTGTCTCGCTGGTGCTGGCGGCGGCGGTCGATGGCGGGGAGCCCGGCCGGAGTCGCGGCAGGCGGCGAGCGGCCTCGAGGATGTACCCGGCTGGGGTGCCGTTGGCGCCGGACTCGCCGTGACGAGGCCGCGCAGGTCGAAGATGAGGTAGCGGGCCCCGGCCAGGTCGAGATCGGCCCGTCGAAGTCGAGCGTACGGCGGGCACTGCTGGGGATGGCGTCTAGCCCCGCGTAGGGCGAGGTGAAGCCGCTGGCTGTCGGCTTGATCGGTGGCCTGGATGAGCGGCACGAGCTGCCTGATCAGCGCCGGAGCAGCGGCGATGGTGGCGGCGGAGTCAAGGTGTGCGGTGTGCCGTCAGCGTCGATGACGGCGGCGCCTGCCTCGCGGGCGAGAGCGACACCGGCGGCGGTGTCCCAGGGTAGTTGTTGAAGGTGATGCTGGCGTCCAGGCGCCCGGCGGCGACCCAGGCGAGGTCGAGGGCTGCGGTGCCGAGCATCCGGATGCGGTGGACGCGGGGGGCGAGCTGGATGGTGGCGGCGAGGCGGTGTCTCGTTCTTGCGGTCGGCCCGCGGCCCGGTGGCGTAGTCGCCGATCGCGACGATCGCGTCGCGCAACCGGGCGGTGCGGCGGCGGCCAGGCGGTGGTCGCCCGCGTAGGCGCCTGGCCTTCGGCGGCGTGGTACCGCAGCCCAGAAACGGGGCATCGATGACGCCCAGGACCGGGCGGCCGTCGTGGAGCAGGGCGAGCGAGGTCGCGCACAGCGGGATGCCGTGGGCGAAGTTGGCCGTGCCGTCGATGGGGTCGAGGGTCCACAGCCAGCCGCCGTGCCGGTGTTGCCGGACGTGGCCTTCTTCCTCGCCGAGGAACCCGATGGCGGGCGGTGGCCGGCGCAGGTGCTGGCGGACCGGCGCGCTCGATCGCTAGGTCGACGTCGGACACCAGGTCGCGGTCGGCTTTCTCGGTGAACGAGGCCGGGCGCCTGGTGCGCATCAGGTCGGCGGCGATGTCGGCGGCCTGGAGGGCGACCGGCAGCAGTGACCCGGGGTCGGGTGTCATACGTGGCTTGCTCCGTTCGGCTAGGGCCTCCTAGACCTGCTCGAAGACGGGGTACAGGCCGCCGGGGGCGTTGGTCGGCCTGGATCAGCAGGGTCGGGCGAGTCGACGCCGCGGGCACTGGGGCAGGTAGGGCTGCACGACGCAGGTCCGGTCGCTCGGCCAAGAGGAGGTTGAACCGGATCGTCTCGTCGTAGACGGCCAGTCGCAGCCGGTCCTGCGCGGCGTGCGGGCAGCCGGTCGCGGAGCCGGGCCAGGAGGTCGATGTTGAGGCTGGTCAGGCTGGACAGGGTACCGGGCGGGTATTCCTCTTCCTGCTCGCGGGCCCGGATCGCCTCGCCGTCGGGGTCCAGGAACAGGCAGGTCAGCTCGGCCCCGTCGGTGAGCCATTGCCGCAGGTACTGGTCGGGGACTTGCTGGCAGATCAGGTTGAGCGACAGCCCGGCGGCGCGGACGCGGCGGGCGCCGTCGAACAGTGATTCGGCTCGATCTGGGCGGCGAACTCGGACCGGCTGGCGAACACGGCCTCGACGCCCGGCCATGCCCGCACCGGGAGCGCGCTGGCAATGCCGTGCTGGGCGCTCGCTGGTGGCGGCGCGCGCGGGAGCGGGGGCGCGTCGTCTGGGCAGGGCGGGAAGAGCTGGGCGGCGGAGTAGCCGGTGCAGCATGTGCTCCAGGACGCGGCAGTGGTCGGTGTAGGGCAGGCCGCGTAAGTCGCCGGTGGTCCAGCGGTGGAACTGGGCGCGGCTGGGCACGCTGCCGCCGAGCTGCTGGTCGATGGCGCCGGGCGGCCTTCTCGTAGGCGGCGCGGAAGCTGCCGTACCGGTGCAGGCCCCGGTCTTCGAGCAGGACCGCCAGCGGGTCGGATGTCGCGGTCATCAGCCTGCCTCCCGTTTCGCGCCGAAATGCCGCCGGTAAGGCTAGCCGAGCGCGAGACGGTGATGAGACAGCGACGAGACAACCACGCCCAAGACGGACAGTCACGGCGCCGCGACGCAACGTCACGGCCGGATCATCAGGGCATGGCAAGCGGAATGGTCCCGGCCCCGCGTGTGCGGCGTGCGGCGGGAAGGGCTGGAAATTGCTGACCTTGCGGCGGTCGGTGGCGGTGCAGGGAGCTGCCGAGAACGGACCGTGCGCCGCCGGCGGACCCGTGCCTGGCCTGCGGCGGCTCGGGCTAGCGCGTCACGGGCCGGTGATGCGCGCTGAAGCAGTTGTTCGAGTGGGGCGTCGCCAGCGGCGCGAGCGGTCGCCCGGCCGTGTCACGTGGTCGGCATCGACCGGTGCCGAGCGCCGCGCGTGCTGGCGCGGATGGTGGAGGCGCTGGAAGCCGTCCCGGCAGGACCCCGGCCGCGCGGCTGGGTCACCAGGCTGGCCCTGGGCGATGACCGGCTGACCTATGACCGGCTGGACACGCTCGTCCTGGTCAACCGTGACGGCAACGGCGTCGTCCAGTGGCTGATGACGCGCTCGCCTCACTGACGCCGCGGGGATGGCCGGGACGCCGCTGATCCGGCTCGCCAGCCGATGCAGACGATCGTGGTCGACGGGCGCCGGTTGCTGGGGCTGCGCCAGGCGCGAGGGCTTCCCGGGAGCGGCTGGCGTGGGATGCAGGAGTGCCAGTCACTACCGCTCGCCCGGCTGGTAGAGCCAACCCGCGGCCGCAATGCTGGGGCCGGACGCTCACGCGGCTGGCCGATGTGCTCGGCGAGAACCCTCGCGCTCTGGTGAGTGCTGGTCCCCCGGCACCGGGACTGGTGAGCCGACGCGGCGGCACGCCCTGAGCGCGAAGCTCGCGTGCCGCCGCGTCATCCACTGTCAGCTAGCATGGAAGACGTGACAATTCGTGATACTGGTGCCGTAGCCTTGACCTGATAAGTCAGCAGTCCAGAGCCGGGCAGGCAGGAACATGGCATATGACTACGCGCCGCCGAAGTACGCGCAGGTAGTCGCCGAGATCAAGCGGCGGATCGAGCGGGGCACCTACCCGCCCGGGTCGCTGCTGCCGTCTGAGCATCAGCTCGTCAGCCGAGTTCGGCATGTCCCGGCCGACCATCGTCAAGGCGCTGTCCGCGCTGCGCCAGGACGGGTGGATCGACACCCAGCAGGGCAAGGGCAGCTTCGTGCGCGGGCCGCCCGGCGCTGGCCGACGCCGAGCGGACCCGGCCGGCCCATGGCGTGCTGGAGACTGCCCGAGACCGAGCTGTCCGGCGAGCTGGTGCAGGCCGGGGTGAAGCTCGCCCCGCCGCACATCACGGCGCTGCTCGGCCTGGAGCCCGGGGCCAGGGCGTTTGTCCGGCAGCGCCTGCTCAGCGAGGACGGCGAGCCGGTCGAGCTGGCGTCGGCGTGGCTGCCGCTGGAACTGGCCGCAGGGCACCGATCTGGCCTCGGCCGGACCTGCTCGGCGAGAGCATCCGCCAGCATCTGCAGGCCCGCAAGAAGATCCGCCTCGACCACGCGGTCGAGCAGATCACCGCCCGGCATCCCAGCGGCGAGGAGGCCGAACTGCTGGGCATCGCCGCGGACGCCCCGGTGCTCAGCGTGATCGTCACCGCCTACGACGCGACCGGCCGGCCCGATCCAGGTCAGCGACCTGGTCCTGCCCGGCCAGCGGCACGAGCTGCGGGACGCCTACCCCTTCAGCTGATCCCAGCCCTGCCCTGTCAGTACTTACTGGCTCTGCCTCAACTTGACAAGTCATGTCTGCGCCTAATCTGTCGTTGGCCTGATAAGTCAAGTTAGGTGAATCCGGCAGACAGGAGAAATCAAGTGGCAGTGCAGGGTCCGATCCCGGTGGAGTTCGGCCAGGTGTTCCCGCGCGGGGCGTTCGCGGCCGGGGGCGTTCGAGCCGGTGCGGGACTTCGAGGCGTCGAAGGGCGGCCGGTTCGTGCAGGCGAAGGACAAGAGGCGCGGCTTGCCGCTGTGGGCGGTCGAGGTGATCGACGCCGACCCGGCGGCGCGGGACAAGACAGCGCGGGTGAAGGTCGCGGCGGCGATCAGCCGGTGCTGCCCGCGGCCGCCGCGGGGATGCCGTTCGTGCCGGTGGAGTTCACCGGCCTGACGGTCACCCCGTACGTCAACCAGGCCGGGCGGCTGGCCTACTCGCTCAAGGCGGCCGGGGTCCGGGTCATGCCGCGGCCGGCCGGGGCGGCAGCAGGACAGGAGAGCGCGGCATGAGCGAGGGCTACACCTACACCACGCTCAGTTCCGCAGCACCGGTGAGCCGGTGCAGGTCGGAGTGTCTTTCTACCTCGACGCTCACGCCTGGACCGCGGTCTGCGGCAGCGAGTGCCGGCCGGCCGCGCCTGACCGTCTCGCACGGGAACGTGTCGGTCAGCATCGGACCGGCGCACTCCCGGCCAGGTGACCGAGCAGGACACGCGGATCGCGCGCTCGACTGGCCGACCAGGCCGCCGCGTACGCCGCCGAGATCGAGCGGCTCGCCGCAGCCAGCGCCCCGGACGACGCTGCGGCGTGATCGCAAGGCGGGGCGGCCGGAAGCGCACTTCCGGCCGTCCCCGGTGTCTCCCCAGGTCTGCAGACCAGGAAGAGGTGATCATCGTAATGCGCAAGGTCACGGGCGAGCAGTTCGCCCAGGTCGACAACCCCGACCCGTTCGCCCCGCCGGTGTGGCGGTCCCCGGTGTACCGGACCCCGGAGGCGGTCATCTGGCTCGTCCAGCTCGTCCGCCTGCTGGCCCGGTCGTCTGGTTCGTGCGTGCGCCACCCGCTGCTCGACGCGGCGGCGGCGCTGTGGTCCTGCGTCTGGCTCCGGCGGGCTGGCCCGGCGTCGTCGCCCTGGCGGCCGTCGCGTTAACCGGGCTGCTGGTGTTGCGGCTGGCCTGGCCCGGCTGGTTCGCCCGGCTGGTCATCCGGCCCGGCGCGCAGACCGGTGGCGGTGGTGGTGTCTACCGGCGCCGCTGGCAGGCGGTGCTGACCATCGCCGGGCTCGCCCCGCGTACCGGGGCCAGGTCATCCTGCCGGTGCTCGGCAAGGTCCAGGCTGACCGGTGCACCGACCGGGTGAGCGGTCCGGCTGGTGTCCGGGCAGTCGCCGAAGCCGACTTCGCCGACCGGGCCGAGGACCTGGCGCACGGGTTCGGCGCGCACTCTGTGCCGGGTCCGCACCGCCCGGCCCGGGCCGGGTGGTGCTGGAGCTGGTCCGCCGCGACGCGCTCGCCGACCCGATCCCCGCCCTGCCGATCCCGGACAGTCTCCGGACCTGCGGGCGCTGCCGGTGGGCCGGTGTGAGGACGGGGCACTGTTCACGATCCGGCTGCACGGCACGCACCTGCTGATCGCGGGCGCGACCGGCGCGGGCAAGGGCTCGTACCTGTGGGGCCTGGTCCGGGCGCATGCTGCCCGCGATGGCGGCCGGGCTGGTCCGGGTGCTGCGCTGTGACCCGAAGCTGATGGAGCTGGCGTTCGGCCGGGCGCTGTTCGACCGGTACGGCCGGTACGCCGCCGACCCCGCCGACATCGCCGACCTGCTCGAAGCCGGCGGTCGCCGAGATGCAGGCCCGGGCCGCGCGGTTCGCGGGCCGCCAGCGCGACCACACCCCGACACCGGAGTTCCCGTTCGTGGTGGTCCTGGTCGATGAGGTCGCGTTCCTGACCGCCTACCAGGCCGACCGCAAGCTCCGAGAGCGCACCCTCGCCGCCCTGGCCACCCTGACCACCCAGGGCCGGGCGGTCGGGTACTGCGTGGTCGCCGCGCTGCAAGACCCGCGCAAGGAAGTCCTGAACATCCGCAACCTGTTCCCCGACAAGATCGCGCTGCGGCTGGACGAGCCGTCCCAGGTGGACATGGTGCTCGGCGACGGCGCCCGCGACCGCGGCGCGTTCTGCGACGAGATCTCCGCCGACCCGGCTACCGGCGCGGGCGTCGGGCTATGTCCGCCTGGAAGCCGCCCCGGACCCGGTGCGGGTCCGGGCCGCGTTCGTCTCCGACGACGACATCCGCGCCATGGCCGCCGCCTACGCCGTCAGCGCCCCGGCTGCGGATGCTGCGCCGGGGGCGAGGCCGCGTGATCACCGGCTGGCTGGCACCCGAGGACTGCCCCGACTGCGGCGGCCCGCTGCTGGACACCAGCACCGGCCCCGAGTTCTTGACCCTGGCCTGCCCTGGCTGCGGCTACCGCGTCACCTGGCACGCCACCGACCCGGACACCGCAGCCGAGCGATCAGGCCGACCCCGACGATCTGGAGGCTGAATGACCCCACGCCCGCCACCCGAGCCCAGCGGCTGGCCATGCCGCTGGCCCGCGATGTCGTGCGCGACCTGGCCGCCGAGCACGGCGGCTGCATCCGCCCCGTCCAGCTCCGCCGCACCGACACCCGCACCGGCCAGGTCGAGCCAGGTGCTCGTCCCGTGCGGGCACACCCTCGCTGTCGTCTGCCCGTCCTGCGCCGAGCGGGCCAGGACCCTGCGCGCGGCCCAGTGCCGCGAAGGCTGGCACCTGGACCCCGAGCCCGTGATCGCCCCGGATGCGCCCGACGACGTGCAGCGCATGTGGGTCGAGCACCGCGCCGACACCCAGCAGCAGCGCGACCACGCCCACGCGGCCGGGCAGGACACCCGCGAGCTGGACGAGCTGGCCGCCGACCTGGACGAGGAGATCACCCGGTCCGGCGTGCGCGGCAACGTCCTGCCCAAACGCCAGGCGCGGCGGCACCGGTCCACCCGGCGCCGCCAGGACGCCCCCGACCTGCCCCGCCGCCCGGTCGCGCCGGTCACGATCGGCAAGACCTACACCGCGCCGGACGGCACCACCTTCCGGCCGTCGATGTTCCTCACCCTGACCTGCGACAGCTACGGCAAGGTCACCGCGGACGGCACCCCGGCCGATCCGGGCGCCTACGACTACCAGCGGGCCGCCCGAGACGCGCTGCACTTCGCGGCGCTGTTCGACCGGCTCATCCAGAACCTGCGCCGGTTCGTCGGCTACGACCTCCAGTACTTCGCCGCCGTCGAACCACAGCGGCGGCTGGCCCCGCACGTCCATGTCGCGATCCGCGGCACCGTCTCCCGCGCCGAGCTGCGCCAGGTCCTCGCCGCCACCTACCACCAGGTCTGGTGGCCGTCGGCCGACGACCGTGCGGTACGACGACGCCAGCCTGCCGGTCTGGCACGAGCCCATCGGGCCACTACCTCGATCCGGCGACCGGCGAGTTCCTGCCGACCTGGGACGACGCGCTCGACGCCATCGGCGACGATGACGAGCCGATGCACGTGGCCCGGTTCGGGGCGAAGTTCGACGCCCAGGGCGTGCTCGGCGGAATCCGCGACGCCGCCCGGTGCATCGGCTACCTGACCAAGTACCTGACCAAGCACGTCGCCGACTGCCACCAGGCGCAGACAGGCGCGCAGCACGACCACGCGAACGGCTCGCCGACGCGCTGCGCTACGAGCCGTGCTCGCCCACGTGCGCGAACTGGCTGCGCTACGGCATCCAGCCCAAGAACCCCCGCGAAGGCCTGCGGCCCGGCCGCTGCAAGGGCAAGGCCCACCGCCGCGAATACCTCGGCTACGCCGGACGCCGCGTCCTGGTCTCCCGCAAATGGTCCGGCAAGACCCTCGCCGACCACCGCGCCGACCGCAAAGCCTGGCTGCTGGAAACCCTCGGCATCCCTGACGCCGACCCCGCCCGCTACACCTGGGAGCCCGTCACCCCCGGCGACCCCGACCACATGCCCCCCGCCCAGCGGCTCCTGCACGTCCTCGCCGACCGGCAACGCTGGCACACCGCGCTCGCCCTGGCCCGCGCCAGAGCCAGCGGCCAGGACGCCAGCCCGAATCTTTCGGCAAACGGGGAGGCGGCCTGATGGCGAGCCAGCGTGACGAGCTGCTGACCGTGGCCCAGGTGCTCGCCGCGCTCGGCGACGTGTCGCCCCGCACCTTCTACCGATGGCGTGAGACCGGTAAGGCCCCTCGTGCCGTCCGGCTCCCCAATGGCGAGCTGCGCATCTGGCGCAGCGACCTGAACGCATGGCTGGACCGGCTCCGGGAGGAATCCGCCGCATGAAGTCCTACGACGTCAAGTTCTGGGCCATCCGGCCCGGCAAGGCCAAGACCAAGCGCACCTACGAGGTCCGCTGGAAGGTCGGCCACACGCCGCAGTCCCGCACGATCGGCAGCAAGGCCCAGGCCGACAACTTCCTGTCCGAGCTGCGCCAGGGCGCGCGCAAGGGCGAGGCATTCGACACCGAAACGGGCCTGCCCGACTCGATGGCGACGACGGCAAGCCGGGAGCGGTCCTGGCTGGACTTCTGCCTCGCCTACACCGACATGAAATGGCCGTCTGCCGCGCCGAAAACGCGGGACTCGCTGACCGATGCCCTGGCAACGCTGATTCCCGCCATCGTCGCCGAGCCGCTACCTGACGGAATGGAACCGGCCATTATCCGCGACGCGCTGCGCCATTTCGCGTTACAGAGCTTGAAAGGCCAGCATTTGGGCCTCTCTACGGCGGCTGGGATTCGAGGCTCAGTCCGGTCTGGGCGAGGAATCCGTCGATGAGGGCGGGCCGGTACTGGATGCGCTTGAGCCGGTTCTTGACGATCGCGGCGAGCTGGTCCACGTTGCGGACGGCGAGGTTGCCCAGGCCGTTTTTCATGTTCGCCCAGGCGCCCTCGGCCGGGTTGAGGTCGGGGGCGTAGCCGGGCAGCCGTACCTCGGTCAGCCAGTCACGGTGAGCGCGGACGAACTTCTGCATCACGGCGCTGATGTGGGTGTTCAGATTGTCCCAGACCAGGACGACCGGGGCATGCAGCTGCTTGTGCGCGGCGGCGATCAGTTCAGCGTAGTCGGCTTCGGACATCGAGCGGCGCTCGCCCTTGCGCCCGCGGTGGACGCGGACCCGGTAGAACAGGCGGCCCCGGGCGCCGGGCCGCAAGCACACCAGCCCGGCCACCGACACCCGCCCCGAGCCCTTGCCGGACACCTTGATGACGGGGACCTGGCCACGCGGCGCCCAGGTCCGGGCCTTCGGCGGGCGCAGGTTCTGCCCGGCCTCGTCCTCGAAGCAGATCCACGCTCCGCTCGCCGCCGCTAGCATCGCACCTTCGCCCAGGTCACCGCCCGCCACGCGGCGATCTTCGCCTCGTCGCGCTCGACGGCCCGGTGCACCGGCACCTGCGGGGTGTACCCGATCCGGTGCAGCAGGTACGAGGTGCCCCGCAGCGTGTAGCGGACATGGAACAGCCGGCCGATCAGCGCGGTGACCCGCGCCAGCGTCCACCGCTGGTCCTCACCCCACCCCCAGACGGCCGGGCCGCCCTCCAGCGCGGCCCGCAACCGGGCCAGCTGCGCGACGCTCAGCCGGCACACCGCCCCGCCCGGCCCCTTTGAGCCCAGCGCGGCCTCGCCGCCGGCACGCCAGCGCCGCCGCCACACATACGCCGAGTTCGGCGAGACCCGCAGCCGCCGCGCCACCTCCGGCGGCTCGATCCCCTGCGCGAACCACGCCGCGGCCTGCAGCCGCAGCGCCTCACGCCTGACCCGCCCCGCGGCGGTCAGGCCACCACCATCGGGATACCTCATAACTCCGCAGTAGCCCCCGCAGCCCGCCCTGTCACCGCGACACGCCGAGCAACACCCACATCATCAAAACCCTGACAATTCAACCCCTGTAGCGCCCGTCTCGCGCGAGCTCAACCGCCGGCCCGACATCGCGGCGGCGCTGCGCTGGCTGGAGAAAGCCTCACTCCCGGTCAGCGCCGTCAGCAGACCCCAGCACGCCCGTGCTGCGCTCGACGCCATCTCGGTACGGCAAGACGGCCAGGCGGCCAGCGCCACCACAATCAGGCGCAAGCGGTCGGTCTTCGCCAACGTCATCCGGTACGCGATCGAGCTGGAGGAGATGCCGTCGAACCCGCTGGAGCGGCTGAGCTGGAAACCGCCCAAGGTCTCCGAGGTCGTGGACCGCCGCGTCGTGGTCAACCCCCGCCAGGCTCGCGAGCTGCTCACCGCGGTGACCTACGTCGGCCAGCAACGCCGCGGACCGCACGCCCGCGGCCAGCGGCTCATGGCGTTCTACGCCTGCCTCTACTTCGCCGCGCTACGGCCCGCCGAGGCCGTCGCGCTGCGCCGCCAGGACTGCCACCTGCCCACAGCCGGATGGGGCCGCCTCACCCTGGAAAAGTCCCGCCCCGAGGTCAACCGGCGCTGGACCGACAGCCACGCCGCGCACGACGAACGCGGGCTCAAGCACCGCGCCGCCGACGAGACCCGCTCGGTGCCCATCCCGCCCGAACTGGTCGCCATCCTCCGCGCGCACATCGACACCTTCGGCGTCGCACCGGACGGCCGGATCTTCAGCAGCGACCGCGGCCACCCCGTCGCCTCCACCGCGATCAGCGATGTCTGGGCCGAGGCCCGCACGCTCGCCCTCACCCCCGCCCAGGTCGCCTCGCCACTGGCCGGACGGCCCTACGACCTGCGGCACGCGGCGGTATCCCTGTGGCTCAACGCCGGAGTGCCCGCCACCGACGTTGCCGCCCGGGCCGGGCATGGCGTTGAAGTCCTGCTCCGCGTCTACGCCAAGTGCCTCGATGACGGCGAGGCCGTCGCCAACCAGCGCATCGACGCCGCCCTGCGGGCCGCATGATGCCCATCCCACAGCAGACGAAGAAGCACGGCAGCTATGCCTCCGACCAGGCCGGATACGGCCCAGCCAGGCGGCGATCCATCCCACGTATATCCCACGACCAGCGGCATCGGGCGGCGTCCGGTGGCATCTGGCTGCATGGCCCGAAGACGAGTCAGGGACGCCAAAGCGTCCCTGAACTGGTGTTTTGACTGGTGGCAGGTGTTGGGTTCGAACCAACGTAGGCTTAGCCGACGGTTTTACAGACCGCTCCCTTTGGCCGCTCGGGCAACCTGCCTCGCGCCGTCTGTCACGGCGGCACAGTGAAGGATAGCGGAACTCCCGCCCCCGGTCAGCAACTGGAGTCGCAGTACAGCGCGACACGCCCCGGACAGCGGCGCGAGTGGATGTGCCTGACCGGCTCGGGGCGTCTAACCTGGGTCCCGTGGCATCCGAATCCTCTTTCGACATCGTGTCCAAGATCAACCACCAGGAAGTCGACAACGCCCTGAACCAGGCGGCTAAGGAGATCGGCACGCGCTTCGATTTCCGCGGCGTGGGCGCGTCGATCGCCTGGTCCGGCAATCATGGCGTCGAGATCAAGGCGAACAGCGAGGAGCGCGCCAAGGCGGTGCTGGACGTATTCAAGGACAAGCTGGTCAAGCGGTCCGTATCGCTCAAGGTCCTGGACGCGGGTGAGCCCAAGGCCTCTGGCAAGGAATACCGCCTCGCGGTGGGGCTGAAGGAAGGCATCTCGCAGGACGACTCCAAGAAGATCTCGAAGATCATCCGGGATGAGGGCCCGAAGACCGTCCGGGCTCAGGTCCAGGGCGACGAGCTTCGCATCTCCGCGAAGAAGAAGGACGATCTTCAGCAGGTCATCAACCTGCTCAAGGGCAAGGAGTTCGACCTCGCGCTGCAGTTCGTCAACTACAGATAGCCGCCAACGGCGGCAACAACAACAACAGGTCGCCGACGGAGCACGAACGCCACGAGAGCGGCAGCCTCACGAGGCGACCGACCTGCGGCGGCGGAACCCCGAGATGTCGGTCGGGCGCTGAAGATCGGCTACGGCCGCCGCCGCGCCAGCCGTGAGGCTGGCCGCGAGTTCGGTGCAGGCACGGGCCCGTTCCGCGTCTCTGGCGTGGTCCGCGCAGCGGCCGCCCGGGAGGTTCTCGCAGTCCCAGCAGCCCACCGCGGCGGCGGAGGCGCGGCCGGCAGCGTCCTCCAGCGCGGTCAGCACGATCTCCATCTGCCGGGCCGAGAGCGCGACCTCGGCGCGGCCGGCCTGCCGCGCTCTCCAGAGCAGCGAGGCTACCGCGGCGGCGTTGCGCTTGTCCCAGTGGACCAGCCGGCTGAGGAACTGCCGGTCCCGGCCGTCGAGCGTGATTCCGCGCAGGGCCGCGTCCAGCGCGTCCCGGACCGTGGCCCGGCTGGTACCGCGCGTTTGCCGCGCGACCGCCGGTCTGCCGCGTAGCCCCGGCGGCCTGGGTCCGCCGGGCACGGTGGGCGCGCCGGGTCCGCTGAGTACGCCGACCTCACCCGCCTGCACAGGATCGATCATGCTCCGCGGCCTCCTCGTCCGGCGCGTCATCGACTCCTCGACGGACGGCGGGTCAGGCTCGCCACCCGCTCCCTCTGCCCGCGGCTATCCGCTGCCAGCGCCGGACGCGGTGACAGTCAGCAACCACAGCAGCACTACGTGAATATGACGCGCCGCGCTGCAGCTAGGTTGACACTCTTAGTAACTGCTTCCGTTCCGCAAGTCGAGGCGCCGGGCGGGCCGCGCGCACCGAGGGCAAGCGGTGCTCCGGAATGGCGCGCGGGCCTGGGTCGGCCGACTCCGACCCGACGAACCAGCAAGATCTAGAACGGATCCTCCCAAAGGACCCCGGGACACGCCCGGTGAACCCGGCCGCCGGATCTTACGTCCTATTACAGAGAAGCAACGGCTGGGCGCAATTCGCGTCACAGGCCCGGTGCCCGGGTCGCGGCACGGCGGCTCCGCCCGGCCAATCCTCAGGTGGCAGCCAGCTGAGGAAAAGCCTGCGGCGGAGCGGCCATCGCAGCAGCTCACCGCAGTAGCCAACGAACAGCAGCCATGCGCCAGACACGCATCCCGCCCGACGACAGCCGGTCGTCGGTAGGATGTAACGTAGTCATTATCTCAATCAACCTCAACGCCCCGGCCCAGGCCACGGACAGGGGCGGCGCCAATTTGGATGCACGCCGTCACCGCGTCCACAGTGTTTACACTCACTGCCCGGCCTCGGCGCGTGGAGGAGGCCTCCGACTGTGACCAAGCAGGTCCAGCAACTTGATCGTGTCATCATCAGGTTCGCGGGCGACTCGGGCGACGGCATGCAGCTCGCCGGCGACAGGTTCACTCAGCAAACGGCGACGTTCGGCAATGACCTGTCGACGCTGCCCAACTTCCCCGCCGAGATCAGAGCCCCGGCGGGCACTCTGCCCGGAGTCTCCAGCTTCCAGCTGCACTTCGCCGACCACGACATCCTGACGCCGGGTGACGCCCCGGACGTCCTGGTGGCGATGAACCCGGCGGCGCTCAAGGCCAACCTCAGCGACGTGCCGCGTGGCGCGGACATCATCGCCAACACCGACGAGTTCACCAAGCGCAACCTGACCAAGGTCGGCTATGAGCAGAACCCGCTCGAGGACGGGTCGCTGTCCGCCTACCAGCTGCACGCGCTGCCGATCACGTCGATGACCGTCAAGGCGCTGGAAGGCTACGACATCAGCAGGAAGGACGCCGAGCGGGCCAAGAACATGTTCGCGCTCGGCTTGCTGTCCTGGCTGTACAACCGGCCCGCCGAGGGGACGATGGCGTTCCTCGAGTCCAAGTTCGCCAAGAACCCCGAGATCATGGAGGCGAACAAGGCCGCGTTCCGGGCCGGCTGGAACTACGGCGAGACCACCGAAGCGTTCTCGGTCCAGTACGAGGTCAAGCCCGCCACCCTCGCGGCGGGCACCTACCGCAACATCACCGGCAACACCGCGCTCGCCTACGGGCTCATCGCCGCGTCCCGGCGCAGCGGCCTGCCGCTGTTCCTCGGCTCTTACCCGATCACCCCGGCCTCCGACATCCTGCACGAACTGGCCAAGCACAAGCGGTTCGGGGTCCGCACGTTCCAGGCCGAGGACGAGATCGGCGGGGTCGGAGCGGCGCTCGGCGCGGCCTTCGGCGGCGCGCTCGGCGTCTCCACCACCTCGGGTCCCGGGATGGCGCTCAAGGCGGAGACCATCGGGCTCGCGATCTCGGTCGAGTTGCCCCTGATCATCTGCGACATCCAGCGAGCCGGCCCGTCCACCGGAATGCCCACCAAGACCGAGCAAGCCGACCTGCTGATGGCCCTGTACGGCCGGAACGGAGAGTCCCCGGTGGTCGTGGTCGCGCCCGCGACTCCATCGGACTGCTTCGACATCGGGCTGGAGGCCGTCCGGATCGCGGTCAAGTACCGCACGCCCGTGATCATCCTGTCCGACGGGTACCTGGCCAACGGCTCGGAGCCCTGGCGCATCCCCGAGGTTGTCTCACTGCCCAGGCTGCGCGACGAATTCTCGTTCTCCAGCCCGAAAGAATGGCGCAGGGACGGCGACCAGCCCGCGTTCCTCCCGTTCAAGCGTGATCCGGAGACCCTCGCCCGGCCGTGGGCCATCCCGGGGACGCCCGGTCTCGAGCACCGGATCGGCGGCATCGAGAAGGCCGACGGGGCCGGCACGATCTCCTATGACCCCGACAACCACGACAAGATGGTCCGGTTGCGCCAGGCGAAGATCGACGGGATCGCCGCCGACATCGGGCCGCTCGAGGTCGACGACCCGGACGGCGACGCGAAGGTCCTCGTGCTCGGCTGGGGCTCGACGTTCGGCTCGATCGGGGCCGCGGTCCGCCAGGTGCGCCTGGCCGGCGGCGCGATCGCCCAGGCGCACCTGCGGCACCTGTCCCCGTTCCCGGCCAACCTCGGCGAGGTGCTGCTCGCCTACGACAAGGTACTGGTGCCCGAGATCAACCTCGGCCAGCTGGCGCTGGTGCTGCGCGGACGGTACCTCGTCGACGTGATCTCCTACAACCGGGTCCGGGGGCTCCCGTTCCAGGCGGCGGAACTCGCCGGCGTCATCCAGGATGTGATCGCAAATGTCTGAGGCCACCGCGCACGACGGCGCGGACAACGGCCATGCGGCCAACGGCCGCGCGGCGAGCGCAGCCCGCGACGGGGAAGCCGACGCGGCCCACCACCGGCCCGCCGCGCTCACCCTGGTACCCGTAACCGATGAGAAGCTCAGCACTAGGGACTTCAAGACCGATCAGGAGGTGCGCTGGTGCCCGGGCTGCGGTGACTACGCGATCCTGGCCGCGTTCCAGTCGTTCCTGCCCGAACTGGAGATCCCGCGCGAGAACCTGGTGATCATCTCCGGGATCGGCTGCTCGTCACGGCTGCCCTACTACGTGAACAGCTACGGCATGCACTCGATCCACGGCCGCGCGCCGGCGATCGCCACCGGCCTGGCCGCCTCCCGCCCCGACCTGTCGGTCTGGGTGATCACCGGGGATGGCGACGCGCTGTCCATCGGCGGCAACCACCTGATCCACGCCCTGCGCCGCAACGTCAACATCAAGATCCTGCTGTTCAACAACCGGATCTACGGGCTGACCAAGGGCCAGTACTCGCCCACCTCCGAGCAGGGCAAGGTCACCAAGTCGACCCCGTTCGGCTCCCTGGATACCCCGTTCAACCCGGTGTCGCTCGCGCTGGGTGCCGAGGCCGGCTTCGTGGCGCGGACCATCGACTCCGACCGCAAGCACCTGACCGGGGTGCTGCGGTCGGCGGCCGACCATCGGGGCACGGCCTTCGTCGAGATCTTCCAGAACTGCCCGATCTTCAACGACAACGCGTTCGCGCCGGTCACCGAGCCCGGAGCGCGGGAAATCAACGTGATCAGGCTGGAGCACGGCGAACCCATCCGGTTCGGCCCGAACTCCAGCCGCGGGCTCAGGTTCACCCGTTACGGAGGGCTGGAGGAGGTCGACGCCTCCGCCGACGAGGAGGGCTCCCTGCTGACCCACGACGCGCACGTGGCCGACCCGTCGTATGCGTTCGCGCTGTCCCGGCTTGACCGCTCCGACTTCGCGCACACGCCGATCGGCGTGTTCCGGCAGGTGCCCAGGGCCAGCTATGACGACCTGATGTCCGAGCAGATCGAGGCGGAGCGCCAGCGACTGGGCCACGGGAACCTGGCCGCCCTCCTGGCCGGCGGCGACACCTGGCAAGTCGGCTGATGCCAGACGCGACGGCCGGCTCGCCGGCCCGAGCGGATGGCATGCCCGGTTCGGATATGCCGGCTGCGACGGCGGGCGAGCTGGCCCGAGCAGACGGCATGGGGGCCGGTGATGTGACGACGGATACGGCCGCGACTGCGGGAACCGCGGGAGCGGCAACTGCGACGGCCGGCTCGCCGGCCCGAGCAGGTGGCGGGGGGGCTCCGGGGGGCGAAGCCCCCCGGTCTGGGGGTCCGGGGGTTACCCCCCGGGCAAACGCCGTTCGGGTGGAGCGGAAGGGCCCGGTCACCACCGTCATCCTGGACCGGCCTGCGGTGCGTAACGCGGTGGACGAGCCGACCGCCGCCGCGCTCGCCGAGGCGTTCGAGGACTTCGACGCGGATCCGGACGCGTCCGTCGCCGTGCTGTTCGGCGCGGGCGGCACGTTCTGCGCCGGCGCCGACCTCAAGGCCATGGGCAGCCCGGACAGCAACCGGACCGAGCCCGACGGTCACGCGCCGATGGGTCCCACGCGGATGCGCCTGTCCAAGCCGGTCATCGCCGCGATCTGCGGCCACGCCGTGGCCGGCGGCCTGGAACTGGCCCTCTGGTGCGACCTGCGGGTGGCGCAGGAGGACGCCGTGCTGGGGGTGTTCTGCCGCCGCTGGGGAGTGCCGTTGATCGACGGCGGCACGGTCCGGCTGCCGCGCTTGGTCGGGGCGGGCCGGGCGCTGGACATGATCCTCACCGGGCGCGGCGTGCCCGCCGCCGAGGCGCTCCAGATGGGCCTGGTCAACCAGGTGGTCCCGAACGGCAGCGCCCGGGCCGCAGCCGAGCAGCTGGCCCGTGACATCGCCGCGCTACCTCAGGCCTGCCTGCGCAGCGACCGGCTGGCGGCGCTCGAGGGACTGTCGCTTCCCCAGGACGAGGCGATGGCCAACGAATTCTGCCACGGCATGGACGTGCTCGCCGGGCCCGGCGTCGTCGAGGGCGTTTCGCGGTTCCGCGGCGGCGCCGGCCGCGGCGGCGCCCCTGCCTGACCCTCGGCCAGCCCCTGTCCGGCCGGCCTCCTCCCCGCGGCGTCCCCAATCAACCACGATCATGAACCGGGCCAGTCGCGAACGGTGTCCGCGGCCCGCAGGTTCCTGATCCCGTGTGCCAACCCTACGGCTCGGCGGATCGTCTAGAGGATGGTGCACCGCGCACCCCGCGCACCCTAGCGGCCGGGAGAACGGGTGACAGATGGGCGTCAGGCACGTGCTACGCGAGGCCAGGCTGGCCGGCGGACTGGTCTTCGCTCTGGGGCTGGTGCTGGTGCTGGTGCTGGCCCTCGGCGCGGCCGGGCCGGCGGGCGCCCAGGTCGGCCGTGGAGGCCAGGCCGACCAGGCGAGCCGAGCGAGCGCGGCCACGTTAAGCATCTGCCAGTCAGCCCGGCACCCGGCTCTCGCCGCGCGGATATCCAGCGGCATCCTGGCGGCGCTGCGCGGGCGCTCATCGGCGGTCGGCGTGACTGTCGTCGACCGGGTCACCGGCCTCACCTGCAAGCTCAATCCGCACTGGCATTTCGACTCGGCCAGCGTGGTGAAGGTGACGATCCTGTCCGCGCTGCTACGCAAGCTCCAGGAGGAGCATCGTGGCCTGACCGCGCAGCAGCGGAAACTGGCCACCGCGATGATCACCGTATCTGACAACAACGCCGCCTCGACGCTGTGGGCGGAGACCGGCCGTCCCAGCCTGCAGCGGTTCCTCGACCTGGCCGGGATGCGCGAGACCTTCCTGGGGCCAGGCGGCTACTGGGGCCTGACCCAGATCACCGCGCACGACGAGATGACCCTGCTCAGGCTGCTGACGAGCAAGAACTCCGTGCTCACCGCCGCCTCGTGCAACTACGTCCTGAACCTGATGGCCCACGTGATCCCGTCCGAGCGCTGGGGCGTCCCGGCGGGAGCCCCCACCGACCTGACCGTCCACGTGAAGAACGGCTGGCTGCCGCAGCGGACGCACGGCTGGCGGATCAACAGCATCGGCAGCTTCTCCGGCCACGGGCGCGACTACATGATCGTCGTCCTGTCGTGGAACAATCCGACCATGACCTACGGCGTCAACACGGTCCAGGCGGTGGCCGAGGTGATCAACCGGCAGCTCAACCCGGGGGCTACATCGGTCTTCCCGCCCTCGGCGCCGTACCCGTCGTGGGGGACGCCGGATGAGCAGATCCCGCCGTCAGCCGGGCGCCCGTGAGCATGACCGCCGGCCGGGCCGCCGCGCGGACCGCATATCCCGACTGGCGCTTCGCGCCCAACATCGGCGGGCATCCCGACGCCTACGAGATCGAGAACCGCGCGCTCGACCCCGACGGTCACGTGCTCGCCGCGATGCGCCGGCTGGCGCCGTGGGACGGCCGCAGGATCGTCGACCTGGGTTGCGGAACGGGGTACTGGCTGCCCGGCTACGCCCGGGACGCCGCGGCGGTCACCGGGGTCGAACCGGATCCGGCGCTGCGGGTCCGGGCGGCAACCCGGGTCCACGGCCTGCCCAGGGTCGAGGTGGTGCCGGGCTCGGCGGAGCACCTGCCCCTCGCCGACCACAGCGTGGACGTGGTGCACGCCAGGTTCGCTTACTTCCTCGGCCCGGGCATCGCCGACCCGGACGCCAGGCCGGGCGACGCGGGGCTCGCCGAGGTGATGCGGGTCCTCAGACCTGGTGGCACCCTGGTCGTCGTCGACAACGACTATCGCTGGGGCCAGTTCGCCGGCCTGCTCGCCGCGGCGGCGTCGGTCCGTCCGCGGCACACGGCCGACGCGGTCGACGCGTGGTGGCGGGAGCGCGGTGCCACCAGGCACGAGGTCAGGTCGCACTGGCGGTTCGCCAGCCGCGCGGACCTGACCGCCGTGCTGAACATCGAGGTCCCGGCCTCGGTCGCGCGCGCCTGGCTGGCCCGGCATCCTGCGGTCACGAGCCTCAGCTGCGGGTACGTCGTCTACGCGGTCACCCGCTCCGGCCGTGTTTCCCGCTCGCCTGCGGGGGCGCCGCACCCCCTCCGGCTCGCTCATACTGTATGATCATGGCCATGTCCCGTTGGTATTGGCGCTTTGGGCTGGCTCTGGGTGGAGCCGCCGCCGAAGCGCGCTGACCGACGGACTTCTCCTCCACCCAGAGCCAGCAAGGCAGGGGCTACACCGCCTCTGCCTTTCGTCATTGAGGCGGCTGGCCTGGGACGCGGCTGACCGCCGGAAGGGACAGCCGTGAACCAGCCACCCAATACCAGCGACCTGCACGTCGCCGGGTTCCAGCCGCTGATCGCGCCGGATGAGCTGCTGGCCGAGCTGCCGCTGGGCGAAGCCAGGGCCGCGACGGTACGCAGCGCGCGCGGGGCGGTGCGCCGCATCCTGGCTGGTGACGACGACCGGCTGCTGGTCGTCGTCGGCCCGTGCTCGGTGCACGACGTCGACGCGGCGGTGGAATACGCGGTCCGCCTGGCCAAGGCCTCGGCCGGGCTGGCCGACGAGCTGTGCGTGGTGATGCGGGTGTACTTCGAGAAGCCGCGCACCACGGTCGGATGGAAGGGGCTGATCAACGACCCCGGCCTGGACGGCAGCTACGACGTGCACCGCGGGCTGCGCACCGCGCGGCGGCTGCTGCTCGACGTGCTGGATCTCGGCCTTCCGGTCGGGTGCGAGTTCCTGGACCCGAACTCGCCCCAGTACATCGCCGACGCCGTGAGCTGGGGGGCGATCGGCGCCCGCACCACGGAAAGCCAGGTCCACCGGCAGCTCGCTTCGGGACTGTCCATGCCGGTGGGGTTCAAGAACGGCACCAACGGGAGCGTCAAGGTCGCCGTCGAGGCCTGCCGGGCCGCGCACGAGCCCCACGTGTTCTTCGGCCTGGACGCGTCCGGCCGCGCAGCGGTGGTCACCACCACCGGCAACCCCGACGTGCACGTGATCCTGCGCGGCGGCAGTGACGGGCCGAACTACCAGCCCGAGCACGTCGGCGCGGCGCTCGCGGCCGTGCGGCAGGCCGGCATGCCGCCCACCGTGATGATCGACGCCAGCCACGGCAACAGCCGCAAGGATCACGGCAGGCAGGCGGGGGTGGCCAGGGAGATCGCGGACCAGATCGGCGCCGGGCAGCCCGGGATCGCGGGCGTGATGATCGAGAGCTTCCTGGTCCCCGGCCGTCAGGAGCTGGCCGACCCGGGCCACCCGGGCGGCCCGGGCAACCTGGCCACGCTGACGTACGGGCAGAGCATCACCGACGCCTGCCTGGGCTGGGAGGTCACGGCCGACGTCCTCGCCGGGCTCGGGCGGGCGGTGCGCGCACGACGGGCGAACCGGAGGTAGCGGGGGGAGGGGTGGGAGCGGTGGGAGGGGCGGGAGCGGTGGGAGGGGGTAATACCACGCTGACCCGCCCCGGGCCGTCAGCGTTCGGGCCCGTTCAGGAGAGCACGCGCCGCCGGAAGTTGTGCAGACCGATGGCCAGGAACGTGGCGCCGAACGCCAGCACCACCGGGTAGATCACGTAGAGGTGCATGTGCGGTGCCGTGGTGAACGCGGCCCGCATCCCCTCGTTGACGTAGATGAGCGGGTTGACCAGCACGATCGTCTGGAGCCAGTGCCATCCGCCGACCTTGACCGGCGCGAGCTTGGTCCAGGAGTAGTAGGTGCCGCCGAGGAACGTGATCGGCAGGATGATGAAGCCGAACATCAGCCCGATGTTGCGTGGCTCGAAGCTGGTGCCGAGGACCAGCCCGAGGCCCGCCATCGCGACGCACGCGAGCGGCACGAACGTCACGATGATCCACCAGTGCAGGGTCAGGTGCGCTTGCACCCCGGCCGCGTGCACGACCGACGCTATCGGCAGCACGATGATGGCCGACAGCACGCCCTGGGCCGCGCCCGAGAGCACCTTGGCCATGGCCACCAGCCAGATCGGGCACGGCGCCTGGACCCGGTCCTCGATCTCCCGGGTGAAGCCGAACTCCTGGGCCATGGCCAGGGCGATCGACTGCACGCCCTGGAACATCACGGAGATCCCGACCACGCCGGGGACCAGGATGGTCGCGAACGCGGACTCGGCCGCCGGCCCGTGCCCGCCGATGCCCTGCCCGATCTTCGGGAACACGTACAGGAACACGAAGCAGAGCAGGAACGGCTGGACGATCGTGCGGATCACGAACTCCCACAGGTGCTTGCGCAGGACGACGACGTCACGCAGCATCAGCGCGCCCAGCGCGGTCCTGCTGGCCGCGGCCACCGAGCGGGTGGGGCCGCCGCCGATCCGCGGCCGCCCCTCCTTGCCGGCCGGCGCCTGCGCGGTCAGTGACGTGGCCATCACTCCTCCCGCAGTTCCTTGCCCGTGAGGTTGATGAACACCGTCTCGAGGCTGGGCTCGGAGATCGACAGGTCGATCAGGTCGAAGCCGCCTCCCTCGGCGGCCGCCGCGATGCGCGGGACCAGCCGGTCGTGGCCCTGGACGTGCAGTTGGAGCCCCCCGTCCACGACGCGGGTCCGGGTGACACCGCCCACGACACGGGCGAGCAACTCGGCGAGCCGGCCGGTGTCGCCGGCCGCCTTTATCGTGACCACGGTGTCGGCCCCGATGCCCTGCTTGAGGGCGGCCGGGGTGTCGAGCGCCAGGATCTTGCCGTGATCCATGATGGCGACCCGCTCGCAGAGCCGGTCGGCTTCCTCCATGTAGTGGGTCGTGAGCAGGATCGTCTGCCCCTCGCGGTGCAGTTCGCCGAGCAGGTCCCACAGGGCGAGCCGGCTCTGCGGGTCGAGGCCGGCCGTCGGCTCGTCGAGGAACAGCACCGAGGGGCGGTGGAAGATGGCCCGCGCCACCATGAGCCGCTGCGCCATGCCGCCCGACAGCGCGTACACCGACGCCTTGGCCCACCTGGAGAGCTGGAACTGTTCGAGCAACTCGTCGGCGATCCGCCGGGACGCCTTGGCGCCGATGCCGAACAGCCGACCGTGGAAGTACAGGTTCTCCCAGACGGTGAGCTGGCGGTCGAGGGTGTTCTGCTGCGAGACGATCCCGCTGAGCTGCTTGGCCAGCGCCGGATGCGCCGCGACGTCGACGCCTCCGAGGAGCGCCCGCCCGGATGTCGGCACCACGCGCGTGGTCAGCATCCCCGCGGTCGTGGTCTTCCCCGCGCCGTTGGGTCCCAGCAAGCCGAAGATCTCGCCGGCCCGGACATCAAGGTTGAGCCGGTCGACCGCGGCGAAGTCCGTGCCCGGGTAAACCTTGGTCAGGTCCTCGGTATGGATGACCGCGCCGGCCTGACGGTCCGGTCGGAAGGTGGCGCTCGACGCCGGTGCAGTGCTCATCGCCTCCACATCGTAACGTCAACCGCTTCTGGCCTGCGCCGCGTCGGCGTCGGCGTCGGCAGCGACGGCGGCAGCGGACAGCGACGTCCTGACCCGCTCGTCCGACGCGGCCCGCGGGAAGTGACTCGGTCACGACACGCCACGGCATCCGTTCTGTCGCTTGAATGGGCTTCCGGCGGACAGTCACAATATTGTCCCTGTGTGATGCTAACCAGGAAGCCATTCCGCGCCGCGGCGCGCAATCCCCGGGCCGCGCGGGCCGGCCTGTGCGCGGTCGCCGCGATCGTGGTCATCGCCAGCGGCTGCGCGGCGGACCCGAAGCCACCCAGCGCGCGGCCGCAGCCCTCGACGGTCAAGTACTGGGGGTCTTTCTTCGGCGGCGTCAAGGGCGTGAACTACGACACGCAGCTGGCGCCGACCGCCGTGACCCTGCCCGGCCCCGTCGCGGAGGTCGCGACCTCGAACTCGACTCAGTACGCGCTGCTGACCGACGGCCGCCTCTACGCCTGGGGCCTGGGCACGCAGGGCGAACTGGGTGACGGCCGCTGGAGCAACTCCTTCCGCAAGCCGGTGCGGGTGCGCTTCCCCCAGGGCGTGAAGATCGCGTCGATACCCACCGACGTGATGCCCTACGACTCGGCGCTGGCCGTCGACACCAAGGGACGGGCCTGGGGCTGGGGCCACAACGGCGGCGGCGAGCTCTGCCTGGGGAACACCAGGGCCTACGACCGGCCGGTCAGGCTCCCGCTGGCGCACGTGACCGCCCTGGCCGGAGCCAGCAATCACGCGGTGTACGACGCTCACGGCACCGTCTACGCGTGCGGGCAGAACGTCGCGGGCGACCTGGGCGACGGTAGCTGGGCCGGCAGCAGCACGCCGGTGCAGGTCGCGGGCCTGAACGGGTCGTCGGTGACCAGGCTGGTGGCGGCGTTCGCGAACTCCGGGGCCCTGCTGTCCGACGGCGAGTACCTCGACTGGGGTTACGACGCCCAGGGCCAGCTCGGCGACGGGCACGCCCACCGGTCATCCAACGTGCCGGTCCACGTGCCCCTGCCCGCCCCGGTGACCCAGGTCGCCCAGGGCGGGTCCATCTGGGGCAACGGTCAGACGCTCGTGATGCTGTCCGACGGCTCGCTGTGGGCCTGGGGCGACAACGGGGCCGCCCAGCTCGGCCACGGGGGAAGCGGGATCGAGCCGTCCCCGGCGCGGTTCCGCCCGCCGGCCGGGGTCACCTACCGGTGGCTGGCCACCGGCTCAGCGACGTCGTACGCGGTCTCGACGACCGGGGACGTCTACGCGTGGGGGGCCAGCCACATGGGGCAGGTCGGGAACGGGATCACGACCATGGCCGTGGCGCCGGTCCTGGTGGCCACCGGGGCCACGTCGATCTCCTCGACCGCGAACAACGTGCTGACCAGCGTGCGCCCAAAGCCCGTACACCACAGGACGTCACGCCGGCGGTAACCCCCGGCCCGGATAAGCCGCCACCGCCCGCCGGGTGGACCCGGCGGGCGGTGGCGGCGGTCGGCCCGAGCTGGCCGCCGGGCGGCGGCTCAGGCGTCCTGCGGTACGGAGGCGGAGACGGGAGCCGGGGCGGGCAGGCTCCGGGCGCGGGCGGCGAGTACGCCGGTGCGGACCAGGATCATCGCGATGGCCATGAAGATCAGCCCGTCGGTGAGGGCCGCCAGCGTGACGTGGTTCGCGATGGCCCAGCTGACCACCGGGGCCTGGAACCAGTGACCCAGGCCGTAGGAGAACACCGCCCGGGCGCCGACGATCACGGTCCACAGGGCCGCGTACGGGACCCCGGCCCGGCTGACCGGCTTGCCGGTCGCCGGGCTGCGGTAGACGCCCATCAGGGCGGCGGCGGCCAGCCCGCCGAGCAGGCCGGCCAGGACGCCGGCCAGCTCCACCACCAGGCCGGTGCCGTGAGTGACCGGCGCGTCGACGAACAGCGGGATGATCACCGCGGCGGCGATCACCGGGCGCAGCAGGCGCATCGCGCCGATCTTGCGTGCGGGGCCGTAGTCGGTGGCCAGCACCGTGGCGAGCACCACGCCGTTGACGATCTCGGCCTGGGTCAGTTCGGAAAGCATCTCGGGCTCCTTCAGGGTGATTTCTGCGATGCCTCCACTGTCGCCGACCGGGCGTTTCCGCGCGTCGGAGCAGGGGCTGGCCGCCGGCATGACCTGGTGCGCGGGTCCTGGTACCCGGCGGTACCAGGACCAGCGCCGGGGGTCAGCCCAGGTTCAGCCCGCGGGCTGAGGCGCCGGCGCGCCCCGGACCGTAGCCTCACCGATCATCGGCATCACGGCCGGCCGTACGCAGCGGAAGGGAGCGTGCCGTGTCCGGATGGCGCGTCCTCGCCGGGCTGCTCGCACCCGGTGATCTCGACGGCGGCCGCCTGCCCTGGCTTGCCTGGCCGGCCGATACTGGAGGCATGCTGCGCACGGTCAACTGGCTGGCCCGCGCCGCCGGCTTCGCGTGGCTCGGCTTCCTGGCGTTCCTCCTCGCCCCGCCGAGTGCGCCGTTCGCCCTGCCGGTTCAGGCCGCGGGTTACTGCCTGCTCGGCCTGGGCCTCCTGGCCTCGGTGCTGACGGAAGCGTATCCCGCGGCCACGGCGCGGTATGCCCCCTGGGGGCGGCCCGTGATTCTCGGGGTGATCGCGGTCGCGTCGGGGTTCGCGTGCGCCGCCGGAGGCGGCGGCACGGCCATGGTGGCGTTCACGTTCGTGGCGGCGGCGCTCGCGGGCGGCGGCACCGGCCTGGCGGCGGCCCTGGCCGTGACCGGAGCGGGCATCCTCGCGATCGAGGTCGGCGGGCTGGCGTTCGGCGCTGGACTCGGCACGCTGCTCGGGCTTCCGGCGATCGTCGTAAGCGGCCTGGTGATCGGGCGCAACCAGGGCGCCTACCGGATCCAGGCCGAGCAGGCGGCGATGCTGCTGGCCCAGCGCGAGCGGCTGGAGGCCGAGCAGCGCCGGGCCGACCTCCTCGACGAGCGGGCGCGCATCGCCCGGGAGATCCACGACGTGCTGGCGCACTCGCTCGGAGCGCTCGGCATCCAGATCCAGGCGGCGCGGTCGGTGCTGCACAAGGACACCGAGCAGGCGGGCGAGCTGCTGGCCGCGGCCCAGCAGATGGCCGCCGAGGGCCTGGTGGAAACCCGCCGCGCCGTGCACGCGCTGCGCACCGACACCCTGCCGCTGAACGAGGAGCTGGCCCGGGTCACCGACGCCTACGCCCAGCGCTACCACGCCGCGGTCAGCTTCGACACCGCCGGCGTCCCCGCGGCGCTGCCGCCGGACGCCACGGTCGCGCTGCTGCGCATCGCCCAGGAGGCCCTGGTCAACGCGGCCAAGCACGCGGCGGGGCAGCCCGTCGCCGTCCGGCTCGACTACCGGGACGCCGGTGTCCGGCTCACCGTCCGCAACGACCTGCCCCCCGGTGCCGGCGCCGGCGCCGACGGCCCGGCGGGCGTGAGCACGGTCAACGGCGGCTACGGGCTGACCGGCATGGAGGAACGGCTCCGGCTGCTGAACGGGACCCTCGAGGCCGGGCGCCACGACGGCGAGTGGGTGGTGACCGCGGACCTCCCCCGCCCCCCGGCCCCAGTCGCCCCTGCGGCCCAAGCTGCCCCAGCCGCCCCCGCCGGCCCCGCGGCCCCTGAGAGCATGGCGTCATGACCTCCCCGGCGGCCGCTGCGCCGTTGCGCACCGTCATCGCCGACGACCAGGCCAGCGTGCGGCAGGGCCTGGTCCTGCTGCTCGACGGGCGGCCCGACATCGACGTGGTCGGCGCGGCTGCCCACGGGGAGCAGGCGCTGGAACTCGTGGCCGAGCACCATCCCGACGCGATCCTGCTCGACCTGCACATGCCGGTCCTGGACGGCATCGACACCATCCGCCGGCTGACCGCCGAGCACCCGGAGGTCGCCATCGTCGTGCTCACCACCTACGCGGACGACAGCTCCGTCCTCGACGCCCTGCGCGCCGGCGCGCGCAGCTACCTCACCAAGGACGCCGACCACGCCGACATCGCCCAGGCGCTGCACGCGGCGGCGGGCGGGCTGACGGTCTTCGACCCCCGCGTGCACGCGACGCTGCTCGCCGCCACGGCGGCAGCCCCGACACCCGGGCCTGCCCCGGCCGCGCCGCCTCCCGACGGCCTGACCGAGCGCGAGTTCGAGATCCTCCGCCTGATCGCGCGCGGGCTGACCAATCCGGAGATCGCCGCGCAGCTTTTCCTGAGCAACCACACGGTCAAGACCCACATCAGCCGGATCTTCGCCAAGACCGGTTCCCGGGACCGGGCCGCCGCCATCGGTTACGCGCACCGGCACAACATCGGCTGACTCCCTCTGATCACGCCCCGGGCCGGACCCCGGGCGATCAGCGGGCGGGTTCGAGCAGCACCTTGACGGCGCCGGTGCGCCGCGAGTTCTTCACCGCCAGCACCGCCTCGTCCCAGCGCTCGAGCGGGAAGCGGTGCGTGATGACCGGCGTCAGGTCCAGGCCGCCTGAGACGAAGTCGAAGTAGTGCTCCATGGCATGCTTGGCGACCCCCCCCACCTCCTCGACGCCGAACCCGTTCGAGCCGATGACGTGGAGTTCCTTGAAGTAAAGGAGAGTCCACTCGAAGCGCTTCGGCGGTTCGACGCCGGAGATGACGAGCGTGCCGCCGGTCGTGAGCAGGCGGAGCGAGGTCTCGACGGTTTCGGTCGAGCCGATCGTGTCGTAGACGATATCTGGGCCGTCCTGCAGCCAGTCGCGCTTGCTCCACGGCTCGAGCGGCGTCGCGCCGACGCGGCGCGCGACCTGCGCGACGAGTTCGTCGGGCGAAGCGGACAACGCGGCGTGCGCGCCGAGACGGGTCGCCAGCGCCGCCCGGGCACCAGGCCGCGTCGCCGCCCACACCTCGGCGGCGGGATACAGGTGGCGCAGCAGCCCGATCGCCGCGAACGCGAGCGTGCCCGAACCGTAGACGAGGACGGTCTGGCCGTCGGAGGGCGGCGCCAGCAGGATCGAGCGCAGCGAGACGCTGACGGGGTCGGCCAGCACGGCCGCCTCGTCGCAGACCCCGTCGGGGATGGCGAACAGCTGCGAGACGTGCGCGCCGAAGCGCTCGGCGTGCGCCCCGGCCGCCGCCGCGCAGTTCCCGAGGTGGATCGAGACGGGCAGGTCACCCGAGCGGAAGTTGCGGCACCAGGAGTAGCGGCCGGCCTGGCAGGCTTCGCACGGCGGTTCGATCCCGCGCGGGCCGCACGACAGCCACGGGTTGAGCACGACGCGTTCCCCGGTATCCGCCCGGCGCCCGACCACCTCGTGACCGAGCACGTGCGGGAACGACACGAGGGCCGTGAGCGGGTTGTCGCGGGCGCCGTTCAGCAGGATCTGCTTCACGTCGGAACCGCACAGGCCCGAGAACGTGGTCTCGACGCGCACCCAGTCCTCGGCCGGGAGCGGCAACTCGTCGACGTCCTCGAGGCGGACGGGCGCCAGGCGGGAGACGAAGGCACGCCGGTCGACGCGCCCGCCGATGGTCGAGGCTGCCTCGCGGGCCAGGTTGTGCCGGAACACGAGCGCCTTCACGTCGACCTCCTTCGCCCGCAGGCCCGCGGCAGGCCTTTCCGGGGTTGCTCGCCTGGAGCCGTTCAAGCCCTGAAAAGCAGTCTGGGGCCTCAGGCCCAGGCCGAGGCCGGGATCGGGATGGGGCTGCTCGGCACGAGCGTAGCCACCGAGACGTGCGGCCAGGTGAGCGTGTTGAAGTTCAGGAAGACCTGCTGTGAGTACTGGATCTGCGTCGCCTTGACCGTGATCGAGCGCGGCGCCTTGATGGCGACCGGCGGGTTCACGAGGAACTCGGGAACGGGCTGCCCGGCGGCACCGGTGTTCGCCGGGATGATCAGCGGCGGCTGGCCCGGTTCGAAGATCGGCACCTCGATGGAGAACTCGACCGTCTCGATCCAGAAGGTCGCCTCCATCTTCAGGGTCTGGGCGTTCGGCGTGCTGGCGGTGGCGTTGCCCAGCAGGAAGGCGATGTTGTCCGTGCCCCGCCGAACAGGGGGGCGGCCGGCTCGCTGGAGACGGAAATGACGGTCGTGGACGTGATGGTCTGCGACGCGATGTGGTTGCGCAGGAGGGTGTTGGGATCGGTCAGCATCGCCTGCGTGATGGTGCCGGCGGCGATGAAGGAGGTCAGGTTCTGCGGGATCCGCGCTGTGTTGCCGGTCGCCGCGGTCTGGCTGGGGAAGGGGATCTTGCCGTGCGGCGGGGCGGTCGAGAACGGGGTGATGTCCACGGCCGGTATGGTCGGCTTCCCGGCGACGGCGGACGAGGTTCCCTGAGCCTCGACCGTCGTGCCGTGCGGAATCGACGCCATGCGCGCGACGGTCGCGCCCTCGGCGGGGTCGATGGTGGCCGGGACGACGATCCAGAGCCCCGGTTCGAAGTGGATGCCGACGGGCTGGCTGGGGACGGTGACGTCGCTGATGGCCTGCAGGTAGGGAACGCCGTTCAGGAAGATGTCGCCCTGGGCCTGCGAGCCCCGGTTGGGAACGGACCCGAGCATCGGCGAGAACGACAGTGTCTCGAGGGTCAGGTTCAGTTCGAGCACGTTGTCGCTTCCGGAGACCGGTATCGGCAGCGGCGTCGGCGTCTTCGCGCTGTCGGGCCGGAAGATGAGATTGAAGCCACTGCCCCGGAACGTGCCGGTGAAGGCGGCGAGGGGGCCCAGGCCGGGTGCCGGCGAGCCACGCGCCGTGAGTGCGGTGAGGCTCGAGACCTCTCCGAACCTGAAGCCGCTGGGCACCGAAAGGCTGGCTCGAGTGGCACGTCGCTCATGGTTCCTCCTCCGATCGCCCCCTGTAGTCCACAGAACCATATGCCGCGGGTTCGCCGTAAGTCAGCGCGCTCGCGGGGATCCGCACGGGATGACCCGCCGTGCCCGGCAAACCGGGTCCCCCGGACCGTAACGCCGCCGCGGCGCCGGCCGTGCGGTAGGCTGCTCAGTACACGGCACATCGTGAGGCGTCGCCATCAGGGCGCGCCGGTCGTACCTCGCTCGGTGAGCGGGCTGGTTTCCACGGATTTATGTGGTGGCCCTCGAAAATGCGGCCACCCGGTTTTCTGAATCCGAAAGTGACTACTTTGACAGCTCTGCCCATCGAAAACTCGCGTGCCCGCCGACGCAGGCGTCGCCGGCCTCAGTCCGGGCCCGCCACGAGCCAGGCAGGATCCGGCCAGGCACGATCCGGTCAGGCGCAGCACAGCCAGGCGCAGCACAGCCGCGCGCGAGCCGCTGACCCAGCCCAGGGCCAGCCCGCCGTGGCCACGCTGAACCCGACCTTCGCTGAACTGGGCGTTCCTGAGCCGCTGGCGGCCGCGCTGGCCGGGGCCGGCATCATCGCGCCGTTCCCGATCCAGGCCATAACGCTGCCCGACGCGCTGGCGGGCCTGGACATCCTGGGCCGCGGCCGGACCGGGTCGGGCAAGACGCTTGCGTTCTCGATCCCGCTGGCCGCCGGGCTGGCCGACGGTCATACCAGCGCCTGCCGCCCGCGTGGCCTGGTCCTGGTGCCCACGCGTGAGCTGGCCAGCCAAGTCCAGGCCGTGCTCGAGCCGCTGGCCCGGGCCATGGACCTGACCGTGGCCACCATCTTCGGCGGCACCGGGCAGAATCGCCAGGTAGCCGCGCTGCGTCAGCGGGTGGACATCGTCGTGGCCTGTCCCGGGCGGCTGGCCGACCTCATCGAGCAGGGGCACTGCCATCTCGGCGATGTGGAAATCAGCGTGATTGACGAGGCTGACCACATGGCTGACCTTGGATTCCTGCCGGTGGTGCGGCGGCTGATGGAGGCGACCCCGGCGGAGGGCCAGCGGATGCTGTTCTCCGCCACCTTGGACAACGCCGTCGACGTGCTGGTGCGCCGATTCCTCAGCAACCCGGCCGTGCATTTCGTGGACTCGCCCGCGGCTCCTCCCGCCATCGTGCATCACCTGCTCACCACCGAGCCGGGGGACCGGGTGGGCGTGGTCGCCGCGCTG
Organism: uncultured Actinomycetota bacterium; assembly: GCA_963842355.1. Taxonomy (GTDB): domain Bacteria; phylum Actinomycetota; class Actinomycetes; order Streptosporangiales; family Streptosporangiaceae; genus JASHPR01. Next base: position 60,393 of record CAWJGC010000007.1, read on the forward strand.
GCGGGCGGCAACAACCGGTCGCTGGTCTTCACCCGCACCAAGCACGGCGCGCAGAAACTCACCCGCCAGCTCGCCGGGGCAGGGGTGTCCGCGGTCCCGCTGCACGGCAACCTGGGGCAAGGCGTCCGGGAACGGAACCTGGCCTCGTTTTCCTCCGGGGCGGTCCCGGTCCTGGTCGCCACCGACATCGCCGCCCGAGGCATCCACGTGGACGGCATCGACCTGGTCATCCACGCGGATCCGCCCGCCGAGCACAAGGCCTACCTGCATAGGTCCGGCCGGACCGCCCGGGCGGGCGCGGCGGGGGTGGTGATCACCGTGCAGAGCCCCGCGCAGGCGGCGGACGTCGGCGTGCTGATGCGCCGCGCGGGCGTGAGCCCGCTGGCCGCCAGCGTCAGCCCGGGCTCGGCGCTGCTGCGTTCCATCGCCGGCCCGCCAGCAGCCCGGGTCGCGCCGGCCACGCAGCGTGATGCCGCCGAGACGACGGTGGCGGCCCGTCCGGCCACCGGCCGGGGCGCGGTCGCCATGTCCGCCCGCTACCAGGGGCGTCGCCGACACTGACCACCGCGGCGTGCCGCTGGCCTCCCACCGGCTGACTCATCCATGGCAGGATCCGGTCACGCCTGCGTGGGATGCTTCTGGTTCACCGAGTTCAGCTGGGAGGTGGGCGCATGAGCGCGCCTGACGTGTGGGTGGCCAGGGACGACGGCAGTGACATCGTCCGGGCCAACGCCATCGTGGCTGTCGTCCGTGACTACAACGGCAACGTCACCGCCCGGCTGGCCGGGGGTGAGGGATCGGCCGTGACCCTCGTGGAGGTCGCCCCGCACGAGGGCAAGCACACGCCCGATGACTTTCACCACCAGCTGATCCGGGTCGTGTCCCACTTGTCCGACGCGGCCGAGGCCGCTGTGGTCCGCCCGGTATGTGACGCCCCGGACGGCTGGCGCTGGGTCACCAGCCCGCTGTAACGGGCGGCCCCGGATGACGCTTCGCCGGGCGGGCCGACTGGCACAGGCCGACCTGCGGACCGCATACTGGTCGTGATGAGAAACCAGCCCGCGCCGTGACCCGGCGCCCCCTGCCCGGAAGCCCGTTCAACACGCCGCCGGCCGCGCCCCAGCCCGTCGAGCAGTTCGCGGCGCAGGACCTGGTGACCCACGACCGGTACGGCCTCGGCCGCGTCGTCAGTACCGAAGCAGACACGGTGCTCGTCGACTTCGGCACGGTCAAGTACCGGATCAGCAGGCCCTACGCCAAGCTGACCAAGCTCTGACTCAACCGCTGAGGCGCCGCCGCGGACGGACGGCCTCAGCCGTCAGCGCCGCCACCCTGATTCATTCTCCGCTGGCCAGCCGGGACTCGCGCACGTAGGCTGGCTAGCCGGGGCTCGCGGCTCCGCACAAGCACCCAGGTGGAGCGGCGTTGGACGGCATTTATCTACGACCCGGCCGGCCCCTGCTGGCTGACTCCGCCCGTCCCCGGGCCGGCGCGCTGCTGGCCTGCTGCGCGATCCTCGTTGCCGTGCTCGGTGTGCTGTTCACCCACCAGACCAGGGCGGACTGGCTCGATCACGCCATCGACTCACCGGTCATCGCGTGGCTCGGCGGCGGCCATTCAGGTCTCGCGCTGTGGCTGGCCGCTCCGGGTTCGCTGATCCCGGCGGGTGCGCTGAGCGCGGCCATCGTCGTCGGCTGCCTGCTCGCCGGCCGGCTCAACGGCGCCGTGCTGGCCGCGGCCGCCGTTCCGGTTGCCGTCGGACTCGACGAAGGCCTGCTCAAGCCCCTGGTCCACCGCACCTATCTGGGCTCCCTCAGCTACCCGAGCGGGCACACCACCGCGATGTTCACACTGGTCGCGACCGTCACGGTGCTGCTTCTCATCCCTCCGCGGCCAGCTAAGGCCCGGGCGCTGCGCGTACTGATCCCGGCCGCGGCGTGCGCGCTGGGATGCGTCGTCGCTATCGCCGTCATCGGCCTGAGATGGCACTACTTCACCGATACCGTGGCCGGTGCCGCCGTCGGTGTCGGAACCGTCTGCGGGCTCGCGCTCCTTCTGGACCTGCCCGCCGCCAGGCGGTGGCTGCCGCAGGCCAGCCGCCAGCAGCCGACCGCTCAGGAACGTCCGAGCGACGCGGGGGCCGGCACCAGGACGTCGGCCTGAGCCGCTGGAGTCAGCGGTGACAGCCGCTCCGGACCCTTAACCAGCCTTACCGGGGCACTCCCGGCGTGTCGGAGCCGCTGAGCCAGGCCGCGCCCTCGGCGTACAGCGTCCGCACGGCGGGTCCGGTGAGCCCCGGGAGGCCGTTCTTGACCTCGAGGCCCAGCCTGGTCTGCACGTAGGCGAGGTGACGGTAGCCCGCGGGGAACCGGCCGAGGAGGTCGGTGTCGAGTTCGAGCCGGGTGCCGGGAACGAGCGGCACGAGCCGGTCCTTCTCGTAGATGGGCTGGCGCCGGACGATCGCCCACCGGCCGGCCCGTTCCTCGAAGAAGTCGTAGAAGCGGCCGATGCAATCGACGTCCACCTCGACGCCGTCGACTTCCCCCCGCTGCAGGATCGTCATCCTGGTCTGCGCGATGGCCCGGCTACCTCGAACGTCAATCGACGTTCCGGACAGCAGATGCAGGATGCTGACCCCGTTTTCGAAGGCGCGGCGGCTGATGTCGATGAAGTCCGAGGCGGGCCCCTGGAACCAGGTCGCGGTCATGTAACCGTCGTCGTGCCAGACGGTGCGAAAGCGGTCCCAGTCCCCGGCGTCGCGCCACAGCACCCAGTTCTCCACGACCTCATGGATCGCAGCCCTCGCGTCGGTACCCACGGCAACTCCTGTTCTTGTGATGCCGATGATCTCCCAGCGCACCACAGTGTGCCGCGGCGGCCCGTGGCGGTGCCGGAAGCCGAACTCGACGATGATGAGCTGATGGACTTCACCGAGGAAACGGCTGCCGCTGCCGTCGTCGGCAGCTTCGCGAACACCCGGGATCCGCGGCTGCGGGAGATCCTGGAGAAGCTCGTCCCGCACCTGCACGCGCTCGTCCGCGAGACCAGGCTGACCCTGCCCGAATGGGAGGCGGCGATCGGGTTTCTCACCGCGGTCGGCCAGAAGTGCGACGACGCCCGCCAGGAGTTCATCCTGCTCTCCGACGTCCTGGGCGTCTCGATGCTCGTCGAGACGATCAACGGCCAGCGGGACGGCACGGAAAGCACGGTGCTCGGCCCGTTCCACATGACCGAGTCACCGCCCAGGGAGAACGGCCAGTCGATCGATCTTCTGGGCGGCGCCATGCCCTGCGTGGTGACCGGCCGTGTGCTCGGCGTCGACCGCGGCCCGCTGGCGGACGCCACCGTAGACGTGTGGCAGTGCAGCGAGGACGGCTTCTACGACGTCCAGCAGCCCGGCGTCCAGCCGCCCGGCAACGGCCGCGGTCTCTTCCATGCCGACGAGCAGGGACGTTTCTGGTTCCGCACGGTCGTCCCCAGCCACTACCCCATTCCTGCCGACGGGCCCGTCGGGCGGCTGCTGCTCGCCACGAACCGCCACCCCTACCGCCCGGCGCACGTCCACTTCATCGCGGCGGCACCCGGACACACCACGCTGACCACGCACGTCTTCGTCGCCGACGGCCCCTACCTCGACTCAGACGCGGTGTTCGCGGTGAAAAGGAGCCTGGTCACGGACTTCTCCGAGGTCAACGACGACGACGCGGCCGCCGCTTTCGGGGTGACAACGCCGTTCCGCCAGGCCGACATCACCCTCATCCTGGAACGGGCGTGAAGCGGGTGTCCATGAGCGGACGCCCGAAGTGGTTCAAATACTCGTATCCGGGGCGATAGCGCTCCCGGATACGCGGAAGCACGGCCCGATCCCAGGACGCGTCATGATAGCCGCGGCTCGCATCTGGGTAGGATCAAATCAACAAGCGGTGGCGTAGCGCTCTGGAAGAAGGCTGGCGTGATCGAGGCTGCTGATATCCGGGAGTGGCGTGGCTACGACGTGGTTGACGCTGACGGTCACAAGATCGGCGAGCTGGAGGCCATCTACGTTGACACCGGCACCGACCTGCCATCGTTCGGCACGGTCAAGGTCGGGATGCCGACCCGGCACCGGCTCGTTTTCGTGCCCCTGAACCAGGCGTCCGTGGGTCCGGGGTACCTCAAGGTCTGTTATGACAAGAAGCAAGTGAAGGTTGCTCCGTCGATCGACACCGACGGTGAGTTGCCTGCGGGCGACGAAGAGGCGATCTTCAAGCACTACGGCCTGACCTACCAGCCGGGCGGCGGCGGCGAGCGGCGGCTGGCCCGCCGCTAAGCGGCCCGACCGAGCGGAGGATCGGATGCTGGCCTTTTTTCTGCTGCTGGTGATCGTGGCGATCGCGCTGGGTATCGTGGGCGTGGTCGTGAAGGGCCTGCTGTACCTGCTGTTCATCGGCATTGTCGTGTTCCTCGGCGCCATTCTCCTGAGCGCTCTGCGGATGCGGCGGCAACCCGGCAAGCGCTCGACCCGGTAATCCCCCTTCGGTCACCCTTGCTCGCCGATCCAGGCGAGGACGGGTTCGCGGATGGTAGCGACGTAGGCGATGACCGGCTGCACGGTGGGGATCGAGTGCGACAGGTCAAGGGTGGCGGTCAAGCTGGCTGGAGACCGCCACGCCCACGAGGTCAGCGATCTCGGCCAGGTGGACGGGGCTGTTCGTGGACGCCAGCACGGTTCCGCCCCGTTTGGTGATCCGGCGCAGTTCCCGGATCGCGGCCGGGACAACGGGCACGAGCCTCATTTCGGGAGGAGTCCCAAGTTCATCCGTGGCGAGGTCGCGGCCGCGATGCGGGAGGCTTGGTAATGTCCTGCGGTGCGATACGACCCTTCGTTCTATGATGGCGCGGCTGTCCACTACCGGTACGGGAGACCCGCCTACTCGCCCCGCCTCGAGGCTCTCCTCGCTGAGGAACTCAGCCTGGATGGCAGCGGAAGGCTCCTGGACGTCGGGTGCGGTCCCGGCATCCTCACCGTACGACTGGCCCACCTGTTTGAGGGCGCCGTCGGCCTTGACCCCGATCCGGCGATGATCGCCGAGGGTCGCCGGGCCGCCCGGGAGCGGGACATCGCCAACATCACCTGGATCCAGGCCCGGGCTGAGGACCTTCCCGCGGTGGCGCCCGGGCCGTACCGACTGGTCACGTTCGGCCAGTCGTTCTACTGGACCGACGAGGTCCGGGTGGCCGAGGCGGTCTACGACATGGTGGAGCCGGGCGGCGCCCTGGTCCTTGTCGGGCATCAGGCCGAGGGGCGGGCCGTCCCGCCGAGCCCCGGGCCGCCGCGGATTCCGCACGATGAGATCGAGGATCTGGTGCGGAAGTATCTCGGACCGACGAGGCGAGCGGGCCAGAGCACCGCGCCGGTCCAGGCCCTCAGCCTCCAGGACGCCCTGGCCAGCACCCGGTTCGGCGCGCCACGGGTGATCTTCGCCCCCGGCATCCCCGACCTCATGCGGGATATCGAGAGCGTAGTGTCCGGTTACTTCTCCATGTCTTATGCCGCGCCGCACCTCTTCGGCGACCGTGTCGAAGAATTCGCCAGCGAGGTGCGAGAGCTGCTGCGAGAGCGATCTCGCGAAGGCGTCTTCTGGGACTGGCCCGGTGATACCGAAGTAATGCTCGCCCGCAAATGACCGAAAGGGGACGGGGAACTCGCGGCCTCCCGTCCCCGCCACAATCGAGGCGAGCGCTGATCCGCCACGGATGCGCCTTCGGCGCATGCGCGGGCATCCGAGCCGGGCGTCTGTCAGCCGCTGCGGTCGGGAAACGCCAGCCGGCGCAGCAGGTCGGGCAGTTCGGAAGGGTAGAAAGGCTGAGCAGTGGCGGTCAGGTCCTCGTGGCTCCACCAGCGGTAGCCGGTCACTGTGCGGCGCTCGATGTCGTCGAGGCCGATCAGGCTAACCTCCACTTGCCCGACACGCAGGAGATAGTAGTCCTCTTCCTGCCGGTAGCGAGCGCCGTCGAAGCTGAACTCGGTGGTGCGCTGCCAAACCGGGCCCGCCAGCTCATCGGCAGCTGCGACGATTCCGGCCTCTTCGCGCAGCTCCCTGAGAGCTGCCTGCGCTGTTCCCTCGCCATTATCGAGGCCGCCGCCGACGGTGAACCAGTACCGGCTGTCCGGCTCGGCAGGGTCGAAGCCTTCCAGAAGCAGCACTCGACCAGCCGGATCGATCACCAGCACTCGGCCTGCCTGCCGGGGTGTTGGCTCGGTGGACTGCATGAGCGGATACCTTCCTCGGGGTTGGCGTGGCCCTCGGCGCGATCGTCAGTGCCCCGCGCCGCCGGTGATGCAGCCTGACGAGTTTGGCGACATCCGATGACTCGCTAGTATCCCGCCGTGCCGCTCCGTCAGCCTGGCCCGCCAGCCCCCCGGAACCCGGGTGAGGCCGGGCGGCTCACCGACCGCGGTGTCGATCACGATGGTCAGCAGTTCGGACTTGTTCGAGGCATGCTAGCCCTGTCGATCTGCGGACAGGGCATCTGCCTCCAGCCGCCCATAGTCATCGTCCAGGCGAACGATGTCGTCCTCGCCGAAGAAGTCACCATGCTGAACCTCAATGAATACCAAGGGGACAGAGCCTGTGTTCTGAATCCGGTGAGCAGCGCTGCGCGGGATGTCGGCGGAATCTCCGGACTGCACCTCGATGGTGCAGCCGTCCAGGGTAATCACGCCTTGCCCTGCGACCACGAACCAGTGCTCGCCGCGCCGCTTGTGCCGCTGATAGCTCAGCCGCTGGCCAGGGCGAACCTCGATCGTCTTGACCTTGAAACGATCGCCCTCGGCTAGGACGGTGTAGGAACCCCACGGGCGTTCTGCATGCTCGATCACCGGACCATCCTGCCCGATCGGTGCCGCGGCGAGATAGCTGATCCCCAGCCCAGGTACTGGAGCGGATCAGCCTGGCAAGACTCCAGCGAGACGAACTGGACGCCGAACTGGCCATGCTCACTGACCACGCAGTGGCTCTCGGCCTCGGCTGGCCTCAGATCGCCGACCGCCTTCAAGTCACACGCCAGGCAGCCCGTCAGCACTACCAGCGGCGACACCGCGACGACCTGCCACAACCCCGTCAGCGGGATGCTAGGTAAGTGGCGCGTAGCCTGGCACGAGCGGCGTCGCTGTAATGTCGGCGGCACGTGAATACTGACCCCGGCGTGGCATCGACCGCTAGAAACCGCCAGAGGTTTGCGCACGGAAGGCGCCTCGGGGATCGACAGTATGGCACTGCCAGGAACGCTGTCTGACTTGGCCGGGTTAAGCGCGGGCGGCGAGCTGGCAGGCGAGGTCGACCGCTGGCGCCCACGGGTCGTCGCCCGCGCCAGATGCTGCTGGCGCATCCTTGGCGAGGATCCAGTCGGTCACTGCCCGGAAGATCAGGGCGCGGATGAGGTACTGGCCGAAGTCATCGATGTGACCGACGGCGTCGAGGATCCGGGCGTCCGCGCCTTCCCAGGCCAGGGCGTCGGCGACGACGATGGCGGATGCGTAGGCAGCGGGCCGCCAGTAGGGGGAGAAGTCGATGATCGCGGGCGGCAGCTGGTCGTGGAACAGCACGTTGCCGCTGAGGTCGCCGTGGATGAGCTGGCTGGGGGCCGGCACGGGACGGAGCGCGGCGGTCAGCCGTGGCAGGTGGTTAACCTGCGCGAAGTCGTCGGCGGGGATCTCACCCCAGGCGACGCGGTCGCTGGTGGCCCAGGCGCTGGCCCGGTGATCCAGGAACCCGGGCCGGGGAATGCCGCGCAAAGCGGCGTGGAAGCGCTCGCCGACGGCGATGATCTCTGGCCAGCGGCGCTGGTAGTGCTGGCCGGGCAGGTACTCGGTGGCGCACCAGCCATCGACGCAGAGCGAGCCGTCGGCGGCAGCCCGCGGCTGGGCTAGCCGGAATCCATCGCAGGAAATCTGCGAGGAGACCTGGGCTTGCCATTCCAGTTCTGCTCTGTCGAGGTCGGCTGGCTTGAGGACCAGGTCACCGGCGCGCCAGGACGTAGCCTGGCCGCCGCCGAACGGGACGAGCCGGACCCCGGCTGCGCCGAATGCGGCGAGCACGGGCTGAGGCGGAGGCTCGGATGGCATCGGCAGAACCTACCGGATCCGCTGCGGTGTGCCCTGCTGCCGGCAGGCCTTGTACCGGTGGATCTCGCGTGTCGTGGTTCGCGGGACGATAGCCACGGTCTCGAGATTTGACTCGCTGATTCACAGGATCGTCATCGGGACAAGGGTAACAAAGGCCCAGCTGATCAGCATCCGCATAGCCAGACTTGATTTCCTCTTCTCTAAGTTGACTGAACATCTCCCATCCCACCGATGATTTACCGACACCTATAGCACCACAGAGCCAGAGGAAGGGAAGGTGATTGTTCATAGGTTTAAGTTTAACATTCATGCCATCCATACTACCGGAATGTGCCGGAAGGGATCACCACTTGGCTCCGACCCGGCATTGGGTGACGGTAGCGGTTTTCGGCAAGTCGCGCACCTGCCTGGATGATCCCTGGCGACCAAGCTGCCGGTAGCGCGCATCGACATGCAGGCGGTTCGGGCGGCGTGCCCGCTGCGTGCCCGATCGGGCGGCCGACCTGGGTATCTGGCGGACACTCACGGATCGGGCGAGACCGGGCCGACCTGTAGCAATGCTGGTCAGAGCGCCTAAGGATGAGTCATCTACCCAAGTGCGATTTGCCAGAGTTGAAGGCGAGGGCCTTCTGAGCTGCCAGGTCATTGGATATCCATTTTTCAACATGCACTCTGGAGAGACTGGCGAAGGCCACCGACGATATTACAGAGATACTGCTCAAGTGCCAGGCACGATTGCTCCGCTCGCAAATGTTAAATCGGGCCTTCTGTCAATAGGTGTGACAGCCCGCCATCCCGTGGTACTACATACGAGTCGCCATGGCAAGGGATGAGCGGAGCACCAGTGATTTGCCAAGGCTGTCTTGTCGGAATGGTCATGGGCGCGAGACCCACGGGCGATTCTCTGGATGCCGCCCGGATTAATAAGCTAGCCCAAGATTCTAGTTTTGTCGATTTGATCGAGAAAGCAATCGGACGCAAGCTAACATTCGAAACAATCGCGCGGACAGAATCCTTCGATAACACGGTTAATTCGGTCATTGAAGGGATTGCAACTGTTGACGCCTCGAACACACAACAGGTTGCAGCGCTAGAGCTCGGCCTCAGCAAGGCATACCAGGAGCGGGTCTTGTCACAAGCAAGAGAAAGCTTCATTGCTGCGCTCATCTCTGCTTGCATAGGATTGCTCTTCTTTTTGGCGGCCGTAACGGTCGTCCTTGTAAATGGTCTGGTGAATGCTGCCCTAATTAGCACAATAAGTGGTGCGATCGTTGAAGCTGAAGACCGCCACCCGCCCCGGCAGGCCACGTACCCTGCGCCGGCGGCCACCATCGACCAGGACGCCGGTAGTTCGCAGGGGCTTTTGCGGGCCCTGGTATTCGGTAACCTTGACGGCTAAAAGGTCCTTTCGCGCGGCAGCGTCGAGTTGGCGAAAGGCCTTTCGCACGGCAGGACGGGCCTCGACGGTGTAGACAGGCAACGTCTAGCGGCCAAACTCAGCTTCGAGGTCCTCGAGCGGGATCGAGTTGCCAGGCTCGGCCCAGGCCGCATCGGCTTCGGCGGCGTCCTCGGCGTCCTCGGCGTCGCGAAGTGCCTCAAGCATCGATTCGGGCACGATCGCGGCTAGGCGCTGGCCGCCCTCGGTGATGTGTATCACCCGGCCGCTAGCCGCCTCGTGCACGGCATCCGACGCAGCGGGTACCTGTTCGAGCGGAAGCTCACTCATCTTGATCGTCTCCCTCTATCAGGAGAGTACCCGAGGTGAGGCACGGCGGCATGGCACCCCATATGGGCGAGAGTCCTGGTTATTCTTGTAAGAGACCCCGCTGGCCTGGAGGTCAGCCTGACGGCCCCGCGAGGGGCCGTCGTTTTTGCTGCCGCCGAGGCTATCCGAGACGCGACGTAGCGGGCCGCAGAGCCCGTCAAGCGACTCTGGAGCCCGCTACTTAGACGGCTAAGGCAGGCTCAGCCGTCAGCGCGAACCACGCCCACCGGGCAGGACACGCCTGTCCCGTGGTCCGGGCAGTACCCGTACGGGTTCTTGTTGTCGGAAAGGTACTGCTGGTGGTAGTCCTCGGCGAAGTAGAACTCCGACGCCGGCACCACCTCGGTCGTGATCTGGCCGAACCCTGCCTCGCTCAGCTTCTTCTGGTAGGCGGCCAGCGACTCATTCGCCTCCGCCTCCTGCTCCGGTGAGTGGTAGAAGATCACCGAGCGGTACTGGCTGCCCATGTCGTTGCCCTGGCGCATGCCCTGGGTGGGGTCGTGCGACTCCCAGAACACCCGGAGCAGGTCACCGTACGAGACCTTGGCCGGGTCGAACACCACCCGGACGGTTTCGGCGTGCCCGGTCCGTCCGCTGCAGACCTCCTCGTACGTCGGGTTGGGCGTGAACCCGCCCTCGTAACCGACCGAAGTGGACACCACGCCGGGCGTCTTCCAGAACATGCGCTCGGCACCCCAGAAGCAGCCGAGCGCGAACTCGGCCACCTGAGTGCCCTCGGGGTACGGCGGCCGCAGGGTGGTGCCGAGCGCCTCGTGCTTGGCGGGCACCGGCATAGGCGTCGTCCGGCCAGGCAGCGCCTCGTCCGCCGTGATCATCTGCGTCTTGCGGAAGCTGAACAGTCCCATGACTGCCTCCTCAGTGAAACCCCCCTGAGCCCGGGAGCAACGCCGGACAGCACCGGCCAGGCCGGTCAGCCCGCAGCGCAGGCGCCCGGGCCCGACCAACTGTGCGTTCCTTGCAACAGCGGCGCCCCGGCTGGTATTTCCGCCGGCGACCCGGCGCGGCGCGCGCCGGCAGGCCAGGGCCGGTAGCCGACGGGAAGCCCCGAGGGCCGTCCGTCCCCTGACCTCATGACTCCCGGCTGGTGACAACAGTTACATAACGGCCGTTGACTATCCGCGGACAGGCATGGTGGCATGCTGTTCAAGTTATGCACGCTCGTTCGCAAAGCGAACGAGACATCCGTCCGTCGGCGCCACCGCCGGACGGCGGTCTCCGTACGGCAGCGCGCCGCCGAGCACGCTTCACCAAGCGAGCGGCAGTCCACAAGCCCAAACTAAGAGCCCGCATGCCAGGCGTTCCGCACCGAGGTCCCCGTAGCCACAAGGCCGCGCGCTCGCTGCGTCCGCAGATGACACTCAACAAATGCAAACGATTGCCATATGATGCAGCAATTGCTGCCGCACCGGAATTCAGGTGATGTCAGCCTGGCGACGCCGAGCAACCATGCCCAGGTAAGGGAGACCACCGGTGTCCCTCATAGCCGGTCCCGCGTCCTGCGACGCGACCTCGTAAGGAGATCGATTACGGATGAGTGACCAGACTGAGCAATCCGACAGCATCAGCCCGGTCGGCAGCATCAGCCGGCGGGGCCTGCTGCGCGCGGCCGGCGCCGGCGCAGCCGTCATGGGGGCCGGCGGGCTGCTCCAGGCGTGCAGTTCCGGCATCAAGGGCGCGAACTCGGGGTCGGGCAGCACCAAGGCCATCACCATCGGCTGGATCCACCCGCTGACCGGCGCCCTGGCCGGGTTCGGCGCGCCGGACAACTGGGTGATCTCCAAGATCAAGCAGACCGGCCCGTACAAGAAAGGGTTCAAGATCGGCGGCAAGACCTACTCGGTCACGCTCAAGTCCTACGACAGCCAGTCCAGCGTCACCCGGGCCGGCGACCTGGCCAGGACCGCCATCCTGAACGACAACGTGGACCTGCTGTTCGCGTCGTCGACGCCGGAGACCGTGAACGCGGTGGCCAGCCAGGCCGAATCGCTGGGCACGCCGCTGGTCTGCGCGAACATCCCGTGGGAGTCCTGGTACATCAACCTCGGCGGCAACCCGGCGAAGCCGACGCTCAAGCCCAAGTACGTCGTGATGTACTTCCTGGGCGCCGAGCACCTGGTCAAGTGCTTCATCCCGATGTGGAACCGGATCCACGACCAGCTGCACACCGACAAGGTGGTCGCCGCCGCGTTCCCCAACGACTCGGACGGCAACGCGTTCCGCATGGTGTTCCCGCCGATCGCTGAGGCGGCGGGCTACAAGTTCGTCATGTCCGCGGCCTACCCGGACGGGACCACGAACTACTCCTCGATGATCTCCCAGTTCAAGTCGGTCAACGCCGACTTCTTCACCAACGTGCCGCTGCCGCCGGACTTCGCCACCATGTGGAAGCAGTCGGCGCAGCAGGGCTTCAAGCCGAGCCTGGCCACCGTGGCCAAGGTGCTGCTGTTCCCGCCCGACGCCTACGCGCTCGGCTCCCTGGCCTACAACGTGGCCACCGACACCTGGTGGGTGCCGACCCTGCCGTGGACCTCCTCGTTCACCGGTGAGTCCTGCCAGAAGATGGCGAACGACTTCGAGGCGTCCGGCAACGGGCAGTGGAACGCCAACATCAGCAACTACAGCCTCTTCGAGGTCGCCCACGCCGCGCTCACCTCGGTGAGCGACCCGCACGACAAGGCCGAGGTGGCCAGCGCCATCCACAACGTGAACATTCACGCGCTGGCGGGGCCGCTGGACTTCGCCTCGGGCGGACCCGCGCCGGGCGTGGCGATCACCCCGCCGGCCGGGGTGCAGTGGCAGAAGGGGACCAAGTACCCGCTGGAGATGCAGATCGTCGACAACACGCTGCTACCGGACGCGAAGATCACCGCCGACCTGCAGCCGACCAACACCTGACCCGGATGAGCAAGCCGAAGGGGCGCGGTGCCCTCTGGGCGGAAAATAAGGCATGACGAACCCGCTGCTCGAGCTCGACAACGTGACGAAACGGTTCGGCCGGGTCGTCATCGCGGAGGACCTGTCGTTCACCGTCGGCGCCGGGGAGGTGGTCGGGATCGTGGGGCCGAACAGCGCCGGCAAGACCAGCCTGTTCGGCATCATCTCCGGCGACCTGGCCCCCGGGGCCGGCGAGGTCCGCTTCGGCGGGCGCGCGGTCACCAGGCTGGACGCGGCCGCGCGGTGCCGGCTGGGGATCGGCCGCACGTACCAGGTGCCGCGGCCGTTCGGGGACATGACCGTGTTCGAGAACCTGCTCGTCGCCGCGCAGCAGGGCGGCGGGCTGCGGCGGCGGGCCAGCTACGCGGCCGCGGTCGCGGCGCTGGAGCGGACCGGGATGCCGGCCCAGGCGAACGTGCCCGCCGAGCGGCTGGGCCTGCTGCAGCGCAAGCGGCTGGAGCTCGCCCGGGCGCTGGCCACGCAGCCGGCGCTGCTGCTGCTCGACGAGGTGGCGGGCGGCCTCACCGACCCCGAGGTCGCCCAGCTCGTGGAGATCGTCCGCGGCGTCAACGCCGAGGGCACCGCGGTGATCTGGATCGAGCATGTGGTGCGCGCGCTCACCCCCGTGGTGAGCCGGCTGATCTGCCTGGCCGGCGGCAGGTTCGTCGGCGACGGCGAGCCTGCCGCGGTGCTGGCCCGGCCCGCGGTCCGCGAGGTCTTCCTCGGCGGCGAGGTCACCGCGGCGCTGGCCGGCGGATCCCTGGAGGCACCCCCCGGGGATGGCGAGCGGAGCGAGCCATGAGTGAGCCGGAGGGCCTCAGGAGCGCCCCGCAGCCGAGCGGGGGGCACGGCACGCCGCTGCTGGAGGTCCGCGACCTGGTCGTGCACCACGGACAGCTCCGGGCCCTGGACGCCATCTCGCTGCGGGTTTTCCGCGGCGAGGTCTACGCGATCATCGGCGCCAACGGCGCGGGCAAGTCGACGCTGCTGCGCACGATCGCCGGGCTGCACCGCCCGACGGAGGGGTCGGTCCTGTTCGACGGCACGGACGTGACCAGGCTGCGGCCCGAGCGCCGCGCCACCCAGGGGATCGTCATGGTGCCGGAGGGCAGGCGGCTGTTCGGGTCGCTGACCGTGGAGGAAAACCTGAAGGTCGGCGCGACGTACGCGCGGCAGGGCCCGTGGACCATCGAGCGGGTGTACGAGATGTTCGGCTGGATGCGGGAGCGCCGGGGCCAGCTCACCGCCCAGCTTTCCGGCGGTGAGCAGCAGACGCTCGCCATCGGCCGCGCCCTCGTCGCCAACCCCCGGGCGCTGCTGCTCGACGAGCTGTCGCTCGGCCTGGCGCCCGTGGTCGTCCAGCGCATCTACGGCATGCTGCCGCAGATCCTGGCCACCGGCCTGACCGTGCTGCTCGTCGAGCAGGACGTGAGCCAGGCCCTGCGGGTCGCGAGCCACATCCACTGCCTGCTGGAGGGCCGGACCACCCTGGAAGGCAGGCCCGCCGACGTCACCGCGGATCAGGTGGAGGCGGCCTACTTCGGCCTGGCCGGCGCCGCGCCGGCCAGCCGGGCGGGCGAGGGGAGCGAACCCTAATGGCCTGGGTAAACGCCATCATCCAGGGTGTGCTGACCGGCGGGCTGTACGCGCTGTTCGCCTGCGGGCTGTCGCTGATGTTCGGGGTCATGAAGGTCGTGAACCTCGCGCACGGCGACCTGGCCGTGATCGCGGGCTACGTCGCGATCGGTGTCATCACCGTGACCCACATCCCGGTGCTCTGGTCGTTCATCATCGTGGTCCCGGTGATGGCCGCGCTCGGCTACGTGCTGCAGCGCACGGTCATCCAGAGCGCGCTCGACCGCAGCGTGCTCACCACGCTGCTGGTGACCTTCGGCCTGTCGATCGTGATCGAGAACGGCCTGCTCCAGTTCTTCACCGCCAACAGCCGCGGGCTCGGCACCGGGCTGGCCCTGGTGAGCGACTCGTTCAACATCGGCTCGCAGATCTCCGTCGCCTACCTGCTCCTGGTCATCTTCGCCCTCGCCGTGGCGGTGCTGCTCGGGCTGCAGTACTTCCTCTCCCGCTCCAAGTACGGCCGCCTGATCCGCGCCGTGGCCGACGACAGGGAGGCGGCGCAGCTGGCCGGGGCCGACTACCGGCACGTGTTCGGCATCGCGGCGGCGCTCGCGTTCGGCACCGTGGCGCTGGCCGGCATCGCCTACGGCCTGTACTCCCAGCTCGACCCGACGACGGGCACCGACACGATCCTGCTGTTCGCGTTCGCGGCCGTGGTGATCGGCGGGCTCGGCTCGCTGTGGGGGACCCTGCTCGGTGGCGTGGTGCTCGGCGTGGCCCAGCAGATCGGCGCCCAGATCAGCATCTCCGACGAGGTCCTCGCCGGGTACATCGTGTTCCTCGCCGTGCTCGTGCTGCGCCCGCAGGGCCTGATCTCCCGGAGGGCAGGGTCATGAGCGACCGAAGCGAGCGGGGGGCAGTCATGAGCGAGCCGCGGGGCGCGGCGGCGCCTGGACTGACGAGCGAGGGACGAGCGAGGAGGGAAGGCGGCGCCTCAAGGCGCCCCGGGGGCGAGCGGGGGGCACAGCCATGAGACTGGCCACCGAAACCGCCGCCGATCTGACCGGGAACTTCCGGGTCACCCGGTCGCGAAGAAACATCGCCTGGACCGGGGCGGGCGCGATAATCGTCGTCGTCGTGCTCGCGATGTTCCCCTACATCGTGTACTCGGGCACCACCGCCATCATGGTGCAGGGGTTCATCGTGCTCACGCTGGCGAGCATGTGGAACCTGCTGGCGGGGTACGCCGGCCTGGTGTCGGTGGGGCAGCAGGCGTTCGTCGGGCTCGGCGCGTACTTCGTGCTGATCCTCGCCATTCACGGCACCTCGCCGTTCGCGGCGCTGCCGGTGGCCGCGATCGGCTGCGGCGTCGCGGCGCTGCCGCTGTGGTGGCTGGTCTCCCGGTTGCGCAGCGGGTACTTCGCGATCGCCACCTGGGTGCTGGCCGCGACGGTCATGCTCATCATCGAGAAGTTCTCCTCGATCGGCGGCGGGACCGGCATGCCGCTGCCCGGCCTAGCCGGGTTCAGCCCGGCCCTGCTCACCGCGTACACCTACTGGGCCGGCCTGGCTGTCACGGTGCTGGCGCTGCTCGCCATATACCTGCTGCTGCGCGGCAGGCTCGGCCTGGTGCTCACCGCCATCCGCGACGACGAGGTGGCCGCGCGCAGCTCAGGGGCGCGGGTCGGCCTGGCCAGGCTGCTGGTGTTCGTGGTGGCGGGCGCCGGCTGCGGCGCCGCCGGCGCGGTGCTGGCCATCAGCCAGCTCCAGGTGCAGCCGAGCGCGGTGTTCAGCGTGCAGTGGACCGCGGAGATGGCGTTCGCGACCATCATCGGCGGGCTGGGCACGATCGAGGGGCCGATCATCGGGACCGTGGTGTACATGGTGCTGCAGCAGACGCTGCAGTCGTACAACGCGTGGTACCTGATCATCCTGGGCCTGGTCGCGATCGTCGTGGCCCTGTTCGCCCGCCGCGGGCTGTGGGGGCTGGTGGACGAGCACCTGCACGTCCGGCTGTTCCCCGTCGGGTACTGGCTGCGCACAGGCCAAAGGGGCGCCCCGGAGGCCTAAGGCCATCCGGCCAAAGGGGCGCAGTGTAGCGGGAATGGGGAGGCGGGCGGGGCCCCGGAGGCCTACGGCAACACGGTCTGGGCCTGCAGGTCGGCCTCGATCTGCCGCGCCGTCTCGAGCAGGGCCGGGAGTATCTCGGACCGCATCGCGGCCATGCTGACCCGGCTGGCATGGGCCGACACGTTGATCGCCGCGGTCCCGACATCGGCCGCGCCGCGGATCGGGGCGGCGACCGCGCGCAGCCCCTCCTCCAGTTCCTGGTCCACGATCGCGTATCCCTGCCGGGCTACCTCGCGCACGATCGCCCGCAGCCGGGCCGGGCTGGTGATCGTGTGCGCGGTGAGCGGCTCGAACGTGGCCTCGGCGAGGTAGCGGTCGAGGTCGTCCTCGGGCAGCGCCGCGAGCAGCACCCGGCCCATCGACGTGGCGTAGGCGGGGAAGCGGGTCCCGACCGAGATCGCGACCGTCATGATCCGCTTGGTGGGCACGCGGGCGACGTACACGATCTGGTGACCGTCCAGGATCGAAATCGACGAGGACTCGCGCAGCCTGGCCACGAGTTCCTCCAGGTGCGGCGCGGCCACCTCGGGGAGAGCCAGCCCGGACAGGTAGGCGTAGCCAAGTTCGAGCACTCTCGGCCGCAGGGAGAACTCCCGGCCATCGTTGCGGACGTAACCGAGCTTGACCAGGGTCAGCAGGAACCGCCGCGCGGCCGCGCGGGTGAGCCCGGTCGCCCGCGCCACCTCGCTCAGGCTCAGCCGCTCCCGTTCCGGCCCGAACGCCCGGATCACCGCCAGCCCCCGGTCCAGCGACTGCACGAAGTCGCCGTTCCGTACGGCGCTGTCGTCGGAGGACGGCGCGGATGGCGGGCCAGCCTGGCGCGTGCCCACCTCGCTGAGCGGCTCGGTCACCGCCGGCTCGTTCGCTATGCGCCCACTCATTGAGCTGCATGCTAGTGCACCCCGCGGTCATCGCTCGCCGCGATACCCCCGGAGCGCCCCTACCCGGTGCGCTCCACCACGAACTCGCAGAGGGCCTCGAACGCGGCCCGTGCGGGCACATCGGGCAGGGTCAGGATCTCGTCCCTGGCCGTGGCGGCCCAGCGTCGGGTGTCCGAGCGTGCCATCTCCATCGCCGGATGGGCTCGCAGCAGCGCGAGCGCCTCCGCGTGCAGCGCATGATCGGTCAGCTCACCGCAGCGGAGCAGGTCCACCAGCCGGGCGTCGCCGGGGCCCGCCGAGCGCAGCGCCTGCAGCATCGGCAGGGTCAGCACGCCCTCCCGCAGGTCGGTGCCTGGCGTCTTGCCCGACTGCGCGGACTCGCTCGCCACGTCCAGGATGTCGTCGGACAGCTGCCAGGCCACGCCGATCGCCTGGCAGGCCGCCGCGATGCTGGCCGTCACCCCCGGCGGAGCGCCGGAGAACATCGCGCCGAACTGGCCCGACGTCGCGATCAGCGACGCCGTCTTCTCGGTCACCACGCTCAGGTAGTGGTCCAGCGGATCCTCACCCGGCCGAGGCCCGACGGTCTCCGCGATCTGGCCGCTGACCAGCCGGGCGAAGGTCTCGGCTTGGATCCTGACCGCTTCCGGGCCCAGGTCGGCGAGAATCCGCGACGCCCGGGCGAACAGGAAGTCGCCGGCCAGGATCGCGACCGAGTTGTCCCATCGCGCGTTCGCGCTGGGCAGGCCCCGGCGGACGTCAGCCTCGTCCATCACGTCGTCGTGATAGAGCGTCGCCAGGTGGGTCAGCTCGATCGCCACCGCGGCAGGCACGATCCGCGGATCCCGCGAGTTGCCGAACTGGGCGGCCAGCAGCACAAGAGTGGCCCGGAACCGCTTGCCGCCAGCATCAACCCCGTACCCGGCCGTCTGCGCCAGCAGATCGTTCTGGGCGCGCGCAGCCTGCCGCAGTCCGTCCTCGACCCGCGCCAGGCCGTCGACGACATCGGCGGCCAAGGCGGCGTCCGGCAGTTCCACGGTGACTACAGTGCTCACTTGAGCTCGCTCACTTGGGCTCCCTCAGTGGTGCCCCGGCACTGCCCGCGAACCGGCCGTCAGCGGGGATAGTGCAAGGACCCTCCACGATATGTCCAAGGCCGGGTAATCAGAGGTATGCCCGCAGCGCAGCGGGCGAACACCAACGGCCTCGGGCTTCGCGGTCAGCGGACAAAGAGCTGGGTGGCGGCGTGGTTGGCCAGGCTCAGCAGCGGCTGCGGCAGGATGCCGAGCACCAGGGTGACGACCGCGCCGATCGCCACGGCCGCGGAAGTGAACATGCTGGGCCGGACCACCAGCGGCCCGTTCGGCGCCGGGTCACTGAAGAACATGAGCACGATCACCCGGACGTACGGGAACGCCAGGATCGCGCTGCTGAGCACGCCCACGATGACGAGCGGCAGCGCCCCGCCGCCGATGGCGGCCTCGAAGACCGCGAACTTACCGGTGAATCCGCTGGTCAGCGGGATGCCCGCGAAGGCGATCAGGAAGAAGGCGAAGGTCCCGGCCACCAGCGGGGACCGCTTGCCGAGCCCGGCCCAGCGGGACAGGTGCAGGGCCTCGCCGGCCTGGTCGCGCACCAGCGTCACCACGGCGAACGCGCCGATGACCGCCACCCCGTAGGCGGCCAGGTAGAACAGGCTGCTGGACAGGCCGGCCGTGGTCGCGGCCACCACGCCGGTCAGGACGTACCCGGCCTGGGCGATCGAGGAGTAGGCGAGCAGCCGCTTCACGTCGGTCTGGGTGATCGCGACGATCGAGCCGACCAGCATGGTGAGGATGGCGACGCCCCACATCGCCGGGCGCCAGCTCCAGGTCAGCTGGCCGAACGCGACGTAGAACACCCGCAGCAGGGCACCGAACGCCGACACCAGCGTGCACGAGGCCATCAGCGCGGTCACCGGCGTGGGCGAGCCCTGGTACACGTCCGGCTTCCAGCTCTGGAACGGCACGGCGCCGATCTTGAAGAACAGGCCGAGGCCGAGCAGCGCGATCCCGGCGTACAGCAGCGTGGTGCTGCTGGTATTCGAAGAGGCCGCCGCCGCTATGGCCGATAGCCGGACCGAGCCCGCGAAGCCGTACAGCATCGCGACGCCGAACAGGAAGAACGCCGAGGAGAACGCGCCGAGCAGGAAGTACTTCATCGCGGCCTCCTGCGACAGCAGGCGGCGGTGCCGCGCCAGGCCGCAGAGCAGGTACAGCGGCAGCGAGAGCACCTCGAGCGCGACGAACATCGTGAGCAGGTCGTTGGCCGCGGGGAACAGCAGCATGCCGCCCACCGCGAACAGCGCCAGCGGGTATACCTCGGTGTGCGCGAGGCCCGCCTCCAGGCCCTCGTGCTCCTCGGCGCTGCCCGGCACCGCCGCGGCCTGCGCCGCGAACGGGCTCACCTCGTGCGAGGACTCGGCGATCAGCAGCACGCTGATGAACGCCAGCACCAGGATCGTGCCCTGGATGAACAGGGTGGGCCGGTCCACCGCGACCGCGCCCTGCGCGGCGATATGCCCGGCGCCGCCGCCCGCGAAGATGGAGCGCGAGGCGGCGATCACGATCGTCCACACGAACGCGGCGGCCAGCGCGCCCAGCGCGATCACCAGGTGGATGGGCCGCCGCCGCGGCCGCGGGGCGAACGCCTCCACCAGCACCCCGGCGACGGCGGCACCGAACACCACCAGCATGGGCGCGAGCTGGCTGTACTCGATATGCGGCGAGGGGATCGTGGGGGCGACGGCGGCCAGCGTCCCGGTCACGGTGCACTCCTCGCAGTCGCGGTGGCGGTATGGGCGGGGGCCTGCACGCCGCGCGGTCGCGCGGCCGAGGTCACCGACGCCTGGGTGCCGGGATGGGGCGGCACCGGGTCGGTCGAATGCACCTGCACCAGGGTCTGGTGGACCGCGGGGTTGATGACGTCGAGGGCGGGCTTGGGGTACACGCCGAGCGCTACCACCAGCGCGATCAGCGGCCCGACCGCCCACAGCTCGCGGGCCTTCAGGTCCGGCATGTCCGCGACCTCGGCCCGCACGGGTCCCGTCATCGTCCGCTGGTACATCCACAGGATGTAGATCGCGGCCAGGATGATCCCGACGGTGGCCAGCACCGCGGCCGCCTCGTAGCGGGTGAACGTGCCGATCAGCACCAGGAACTCGCTGACGAACGTGGACAGGCCGGGCAGGGCCAGGCCGGCCAGGCCGGCGACCAGGAACAGCCCGGCCAGGACCGGCGCGACCTTCTGCACGCCGCCGTAGTCGGCGATGAGCTGCGAGCGCCGCCGGGCGATCATGAATCCGGCGATCAGGAAGAGCGCGCCGGTGGCGAACCCGTGGTTCACCATGTAGAGCACGCCGCCCGCCTGGCCCTCGCTGGTCATAGCGAAGATGCCCAGCGTGATCAGGCCCATGTGGGACACCGAGGTGTAGGCGATCAGCCGCTTCAGGTCCCGCTGGCCGATCGCGACGATCGCGGCGTAGAGGACCCCGATCACCGCGAGCACGAGGACCAGCGGGGTGAAGTAGTGCGACGCGGACGGGAACAGGTCCAGGCAGTAGCGGATCAGCCCGAACGTACCGACCTTGTCGAGCACGCCGACGAGCAGGACCGCGGCCCCGGGCTGGGCGGCGGTGGCCGCGTCGGGCAGCCAGGTATGGAACGGCCACAGCGGCGCTTTGATCGCGAACGCCACGAAGAAGCCGAGGAACAGCCACTTCTGCGTGGTCGAGCCCAGCGTCGCGTGCTCCAGCTGGCTGAACAGGAACGTGTGCCCGCCGTACACGTAGAGGGCGATGACCGCGACCAGCATCAGCAGCCCGCCGAGCAGGCTGTACAGCAGGAACTTGACCGCCGCGTACTGCCGCTGGCCGACGCCGTAGCTCCCGATCATGAAGTACATCGGGACCAGCATGGCCTCGAAGAACACGTAGAACAGGAACACGTCGGTGGCGACGAATACCCCGATCATCATGGTCTCGAGCACGAGCATCAGCGCGAAGTAGGTCTTCACGCTGCGCTTGGGCGGCGGCTCGCCCGCCGGGCTCGACTCGCCCTCGGCGTCGTTCCACGAGGCGAGCACGACCACCGGCATCAAGACCACGGTCATCAGCAGCAGGACCAGCGCGATCCCGTCCACGCCCACCGCGTAATGGACGCCGAACTGCGGGATCCACTGGTAGGTCTGGTTGAACTGGAACGTGGGCCCGCTGGTGTTGAACTGCGTCGCCATCACGATCGCCATCACGAGCGTGGCCAGCGTGAAGACCAGCGTGATCTGCTTAACCCGCCGGTCGCGGGCGCGCCGGTCGGCCTCCGCGCCCGGCGCGGACCGACCCGGCGTGAGCGCGACGACGACGGCGCCGGCCAGCGGGATCGCGCCGATGACGGTCAGCCAGGGAAAGGTGCTCATTTATAGCCTCACCAGCAGGAGCGTGCCGACGAGCAGCGCCGCGCCGAAGAACATCAACAGCGCGTAGGAGCGGACGAAGCCGTTCTCGATCCTGCGCACCCGCCCGGACGTGCCGCCCAGGCTGGCGGCCAGCGTGTTCACCAGGCCGTCCACGCCCCGGTTGTCGAAGAACACCGAGAGCCTGGTCAGCCACTGGCCCGGCCGCATCAGCAACGACTCGTTGATCGCGTCGCCGTAGAGGTCCTTGCGCGCGGCGACCGTGAGCGGGCTGCCGGCCGGCGCGGTGACCGGCACCTCGCGGCGCCCGTACATGAACCAGGCGACCGCGGCCCCGGCCAGGACCAGCGCGAGCGCGCCGCCGCTGACCGCGGTCCAGATCCCGTGCGAGGTCGGCGGCGAGCCGACCACCGGGGCCAGGAAGCTCACCAGCCGGCTGTTGAGGATCAGGAACGCGCCGGCGCCGATAGAGCCGATCGCGAGCAGGACCATCGGCGAGGTCATCACCGGCGGCGCCTCGTGCGGGTGGACCTTCTCGTCCCAGCGGCGCTCGCCGGCGAACGTCATGAACATCACCCGGGTCATGTAGAAGGCCGTGATCCCGGCGCCGATCAGCGCCGCGGTGCCGAGCAGGGCCCCGGACGTGCCGCCCTTGTCGAAGGCGGCCTCGATGATCGGGTCCTTGGTGAAGAAGCCCGAGAACGGCCATATGCCGATGATCGCCAGATAGCCGAACCCGAACGTGACGAACGTGACCGGCATGACCCTGGCCAGGCCGCCGAACCGGCGCATGTCGACCTCGTCGTCCATCTCGTGCTTCACCGAGCCGGCGCCGAGGAACAGCCCGGCCTTGAAGAAGCCGTGGGCCAGCAGGTGCGCGATCGCGAACGCGTACCCGGCGGGCCCGAGCCCGGCGGCGAGCATCATGTAGCCGATCTGGCTCATCGTGGACCCGGCGAGGGCCTTCTTGATGTCGTCCTTGGCGCAGCCGATGATCGCGCCCCACAGCAGCGTGGCCGCGCCGACGATCGTGACGGCCAGCTTCGCGTCCGGAGTCAGGTTGAAGATCGGGTTGGACCGCACGATCAGGTACACGCCCGCGGTGACCATGGTCGCCGCGTGGATCAGGGCCGAGACCGGGGTCGGGCCCTCCATCGCGTCGAGCAGCCAGGACTGCAGCGGGAGCTGGGCGGACTTGCCGCAGGCGCCGAGCAGCAGCAGCAGCCCGAGCGCGGTGGTCACGCCGCTGCTGGCGCCGCCGACCGAGTGGAACACGCCGGTGAACGTGACGGTCCCGAACTGGGCGAACATCAGCATGATCGCCAGCGACAGCCCGGCGTCGCCGACCCGGTTGGCGATGAAGGCCTTCTTGGCGGCCACCGCCGCGGCGGGCTTGTACTGCCAGAACCCGATCAGCAGGTACGAGGCGAGGCCTACCCCCTCCCAGCCCGCGTAAAGAGCGAGGTAGTTGTCGGCCAGCACGAGCAGCAGCATCGCGGCCAGGAACAGGTTCATGTAGGCGAAGAACCGCCGCCGCTCGGGGTCGTTGGCCATGTAGCCGACCGCGAAGATGAGGATCAGCGAGCCGACCCCGGTGATCAGCAGCACGAAGCAGATCGACAGCGGGTCGAGCAGCAGGCCGATGTTGACCTGCAGGCCGCCCGCGGGGATCCAGGAGAACAGGTGCACGTCCCGGGCGCGCTGGCTGGCCGGGTAGCCCAGCATCGCGGCGTAGGCGATCACCGCGTACACGAAGCTCGCGACCGGCATCGCCACGCCGACCAGGTGTCCCCAGCTGTTGGTCCGCTTCCCGCCGAGCAGCAGGATCGCCGCGCCGGCCACGGGGAAAGCCAGCAGCAGCCATGCGGCGCGCTGGGCGCCGACGGCGGTCAGCGACGTCATCACCGCAGCAGACGGCGCGCCCGCAACTGAGCCCGTCACTGGCTACTCACCCTTCTTGCTGTGTTCGCCCCCGGGGCAACGTGCCCCAGAGGAAGGTCTCCGGGCCGTCACGGCCCGAAGACCCCGGTGCTAGTACTTCAGGAGGTTCGCGTCGTCGACCGACGCGGACCTGCGGGCCCGGAAGATCGCGGTAAGGATCGCCAGGCCCACGACGACCTCCGCGGCGGCCACCACCATCACGAAGAACGCTATGACCTGCCCGTCGAGGTTGCCGTGCATCCGCGAGAACGCGACGAACGCCAGGTTCACCGCGTTCAGCATCAGCTCTACGGACATGAAGATGACGATCGCGTTCCTGCGGGTCAAGACGCCCACGCCGCCGATCACGAACAGGATCACCGCCAGGCCGACAAAGTGCGCCGGGCTTACCATGCTGCCCCCTCATGCTGCTCGGAGTTATCCCTCTCCGACGGCTGGGCCTCGCCCGGGGCGTGCGGGGCCTCCAGCTGCGCGGTCCTCTCGCCGGTCTCCGCCGGGCCCGCGGGGAGCTCGTCGATCCCGAGCTCGATCCTTCTGGTGATCACCGGGCTGACCGACAGCTCGGAGGGCGTGCCGTCAGGCAGCAGGGCGGGCATGTCCACCGCGTTGTGCTGGGCGTAGGTTCCGGGCCCGGGCAGGGGGGCCAGGCCGCTAGCCACCCGGAGCCGGGCCAGCTCCCGCTGGGTCGGCTTCGGCTTCGTGCGCTCCCGGTGCGCGAGCACCATGGCGCCCAGCGCCGCGGTGATCAGGAGCGCGCTGGTCACCTCGAACGGGAACACGTACGTGGTGAAGATCAGCGTGGCGATGCCCAGCAGGTTCGACGTGGAGTTGGCGGCGCTGGACGGGGCCGCCGGGCCGATCGCCGCGTGCCCGATGACCAGGGCGAGCAGGACGAACAGCCCGATCCCGACGAGTCCTGCGGCGAGCCGCTGTCCCCTGATCGTCTCCACGAGCGAGTCCCTTGAACTCACGCCGACGATCATGAGCACGAACAGGAACAGCATCAGCACCGCGCCGGTGTAGACGATGATCTGCACGAAGGCCAGGAACGGAGCGCCGAGCTCCGCGTAGAGCACGGCCAGCGACAGCATCACGACCGCGAGCAGCACGGCGCAGTGCACCGCCCGCGGGGCCAGGACCATGCCCAGGGCCGCGGCCACCGACACCACGGCCAGCACCCAGAACGCCAGACTCTGCGTCTCGGCGGCCATGCCGAGAGCGAGGACCGTCGGGTGGCTCATCAGCTCGCTCCGCGCTCGTCGGAAGCCTGGCCGCTGTCCCAGGGCGGGCTGCCGCCGGCGATCCCCGCGGCACCCAGCTCGTAGTAGTCTCGCTCGGTCTCACCCAGGCGCATGGGGTGCGGGGGCGCCTCCATGCCCGGCACCAGGGGCGCGAGGAGCTGCTCCTTGGTCCAGATCAGGCTTTCCCGGTTATCGTCGGCGATCTCGTAGTCGTTGGTCATGGTCAGCGCGCGGGTCGGGCATGCCTCGATGCAGAGCCCGCACAGGATGCAGCGCAGGTAGTTGATCTGGTAGACGCGCCCGTAGCGCTCACCGGGGGCGTAACGCTCCTCCTCGGTGTTGTCGGCGCCCTCCACGTAGATCGCGTCGGCCGGGCAGGCCCAGGCGCACAGCTCGCACCCGATGCACTTCTCCAGGCCGTCTGGCCAGCGGTTCAGCTGATGCCGGCCGTGGAACCGGGGCGCTGTCGGCTTGAACTCCTCCGGGTACTGGACGGTGTCGACCTTCCGGAACATCTGCCGGAAGGTGACGCCGAAACCCTTGATCGGGTTGAGGAAGTCAGGCACCGGTGACCTCCGTCCGTGTGCTGTCGGCGGCGGCCGGGCGCGTCGCCGGAACGCTGTCCGGGAGTAGCCCGACCCCGTGATAGTGCGGCAGGTCCAGCGGCGGGATCGGGAACGCGTTGGCGTCGGCCTCGGCTTCTGCCTCGGCCTCCTCGATCTCGGCGGTCCGCTTGGCGCGGTTGGCCTCGGTCACGTCCCACGCCCACGCGAGCAGCATGAGCCCGGCCACGATGAGGCCCGCGATGATGTAAATGCCGGTGCTGCCGCCCTGGCGGCGCCAGACCCGGATGGTCGCGATCATCAGGGTCCATACGAGCGCGCCCGGGATCAGCACCTTCCAGCCCAGCCTCATCAGCTGGTCGTAGCGGATCCGGGGCAGCGAGGCGCGAAGCCAGAAGAACCCGAGCACGAAGATCGTGATCTTGATCAGCATCCACAGCAGCGGCCACCAGCCCGAGTTTGCGCCCGACCACACCGAGATCGGCCACGGCGCCGCCCAGCCGCCCAGGAACAGCGTGATGGCCAGCGTGGACACCGTGATCACGCTGCAGTACTCGGCGAGCTGGAGCATCGCGAACTTCAGCGAGGAATACTCGGTGTGGTAGCCGCCCACCAGCTCGCCCTCGCCCTCGGGCAGGTCAAACGGCAGCCGGTTGGTCTCGCCCACCATCGTGATCAGGTAGATCAGGAACGAGGGCAGCAGCAGCACCGCGAACCAGGAGGGGTAGTGCAGCCCGGGGCCGAACTGGTTGCCGTGCGCCTGCGCGGCGACGATCGCCGTGGTGGACAGCGACCCGGCGTAGAGGAAGACCGGCACGAACGCCAGCCCCATCGCGATCTCGTAGCTGATCACCTGGGCGGACGACCGGAGACCCCCCAGGAGGGAGTACGGCGACGACGCGGACCAGCCGGACAGCACGATCCCGTACACGCCCAGCGAGCTCATCGCGAGCACGAGCAGCACGGCCACCGGCAGGTCGGTGAGCTGTAGCGGGGTCCGTACCCCGAAGATCGAGACGACGGGCCCGAACGGGATGATCGCGATGCTGATGAACGCGGGGATGACCGAGATGGCGGGCGCGATCCAGAACAGGACCCGGTCGACGCCGCGGGGGACGATGTCCTCCATGAGCGCCAGCTTGATGCCGTCCATCAGCGTCTGGAGCAGGCCGAATGGCCCGGCGCGGTTCGGCCCGACGCGATTTTGCATGTACCCCAGCACGCGGCGCTCGGCCCAGATCGTGATGAGCGTGCCGAGCAGCAGGAACAGGAACACGAACAGGACCTTGATGATGATCAGCCACCAAGGGTCGTGCCCGAAGTCGGCCAGCGTGGGATCACCCGCGGCGACGACCAGGGGTGTCATTCGGGGCTCCTCAGGGTGACCAGGCTTCCGTGACCCACGCCGAGCCCGGCGCGGACCGCGCAGCCCGCCGAGTTGGTGGGCAGCCAGACGACGCGGTCCGGCATGTCCGCGATCTCGGCGGACACGGTGATGGCTCCACGTTCGGTGGCCACAGTGACCTTACCGCCCTCGCCGACGCCGGCCTCGGCGGCGGTCCCCGCAGACATCCTCGCGACGGCCGCGCGCGCGGTGCCCGCCAGGTTCGGCTCGCCGTCCTGCATCCGGCCCGCGTCGAGCAGATGATGCCAGGTGGCCAGCAGCGCCTGCCCCGGGATGGTGAAAGCGGTGTTGACCCGGGGGATAGCCCCCGGACCCCCAGACCGGGAGGCTGTGCTTGCCTGGGGGGCCTGCTGCCCCCCAGAACCCCCCGCCATGCCACCCGCTCGGGCCGGCGAGCCGGCCGTCGCGGTTGGCCTACCGGTGCCGGGCGTCGCGGCTGACATATTCAGGACGCCTAGGGCGCGCATCTCGCGGCGGGCGGCCTGGGTGTCGGGCAGGCCGAGGTGCACGTCCATCGCGTCGGCCAGGGTGCCGAGCACCTGCAGGTCGGTCCGGGCCTCGGGGACGGCCAGCGCGGCGCCGAACGAGCCCGGCCTTCCCTCCCAGTTCACGAACGTCCCCGCCTTCTCGGCGACCGCGGCGACCGGGAACACCACGTCCGCGCGGTCGGTCACCGCGCTCGCCCGCAATTCCAGGCTGACCACGAACCGCGTGGCGTCCAGGGCCTCGAGTACCGCCGCCGGATCGGGCAGGTCGCCCGGGTCGACGCCCGCGATGACCAGGCCGCCGATGTCACCCGCCGCGGCGGCGGCCAGGATGTGCGCCGTGTCCCGGCCGGGCTCGGCGGGCAGGGACGCCATCCCCCAGGCGCGGGCCACCTCGGCGCGGGCGGCGTCGTCGGTGACGGCCCGGCCGCCGGGCAGCACGATGGGCAGCGCGCCGGCCTCGATGGCGCCGCGCTCGCCGGCCCGGCGCGGTATCCAGGCCAGCCGGGCTCCGGTCACCTGCGCCAGCCTGGTCGCCGCGGTCAGCGCCCCGGGCACCTCGGCCAGCCGCTCGCCGGCCAGGATCACCGCCCCGGGCCGCCGCAGCGCGCGCGCCGCAGCGCGGCCGGCCTCGTCCAGGCCCGTGTGGTCGAGCTCAGGGTCGCCGGCCAGGCGGTCGAGTGCCTCGGCCTCGCCGCCGGGCGCCGTCGGCAGCAGCGTGCCGGACATCCGCTCCAGCCCGCGGCCGGCCAGCGCGGCGAGCGAGTACACGGCCAGCTTCCCGGCCCTGGCCGCCTTGCGCAGCCGGAGGAAGACGATCGGCGACTCGTCCTGCGGCTCGAACCCGGCCAGCAGCACCACACCGGCCTGCTCCAGGCCCTGGTAGGTCACGCCGGAGGAGCGGCCGGCCACCCGGCTGGCCAGGAACTGGGTCTCCTCCGCCGAGTGCGGGCGGGCCCTGAAGTCGATGTCGTTGCTGGCCAGCGCCACCCTGGCGAACTTCGCGTAGGCGTAGGAGTCCTCCAGGGTCAGCCGTCCGCCGACGAGCACCCCCGCCCGGCCCCGCTCGGCGAGCAGGCCGGCCGCGGCCGCGGCCATCGCCTCCGGCCACGAGGCCGGCCGGAGCAACCCGCCGGCGTCGCGGACCAGCGGGCTGATCAGGCGGTCGGGCTGCGTGGCGTAGGTGAACGCCCATCGGCCCTTGTCACAGTTCCACTCCTCGTTGACCTGCGGGTCGTTGCCCGCGAGCCGGCGGGTCACCGCCCCGCGCCGGTGGTCGGTGCGCTGCCGGCAGCCGGACGCGCAGTGCTCGCACACGCTCGGCGTGGAGACCAGGTCGAACGGCCGCGACCGGAACCGGTAGGAGGTACCGGTGAGTGCCCCGACCGGGCAGATCTGCACGGTGTTGCCGGAGAAGTACGAATCGAACGGCTCGCCGTCGGCGATCCCGATCTGCTCCTGCGGGCCGCGTTCGAACAGCTCGATCATGGGGTCGCCGGCGACCTGCTCGGAGAACCGGGTGCAGCGCGCGCACTGGATACACCGCTCCCGGTCCAGCAGCACCTGCGCCGACAGCGGGACCGGCTTGGCGAACGTGCGCTTGGGGCCGCTGAACCTGGTCTCGCCCTGACCCGCGGACATGGCCTGGTTCTGCAGTGGGCACTCGCCGCCCTTGTCGCACATGGGACAGTCGAGCGGGTGGTTGAGCAGCAGGAACTCCATCATGCCGCGCTGTGCCTTGGCGGCCACCGGCGAGGTGAGCTGGGTGCGCACGACCATGCCCTCGGTACAGGTCGTGGTGCAGGATGCCGGGGGCTTCGGCTGGCCCTCGATGTGCACCAGGCACTGCCGGCAGGCGCCGATGGGGTCGAGCAGCGGGTGGTCGCAGAACCGGGGTATCTCGATGCCGAGCTGCTCGGCGGCGCGGATCACCAGGGTCCCCTTGGGCACGGTGATCTCGAATCCGTCGATGGTGAGCGTCACGCCGTCGGGCGGCCGGGCGACCTCGCCGCCCTGGCTCGTGGTGGGAGATACTGTCATCGGGCGGACTCCATCGTGAAGAGCGTCGACGCCGCGGGGTCGAACGGGCAGCCGCCCCGCCGCTGGTGCTCGATGTACTCGTCGCGGAAGTACGTGATCGACGACTTCACCGATGGCTCGATCGAGTCGCCGAGGATGCAGAACGCCCGGCCGGTGATGTTCTGGCAGATGTCCAGCAGCTTGTCCAGGTCGGCCTCGCTGCCCTCGCCGCGTTCAAGAGCCTCGAGCAGCTGCACCACCCAGTAGCTGCCCTCGCGGCACGGCGTGCACTTGCCGCAGGACTCGTGCTGGTAGAACTCGATCCACCGGAGCACGACCCGGACCACGCAGGTCGTCTCGTCGAACAGCTGGATCGAACGGGTGCCCAGCATCGACCCGGCGGCGGCCACCGACTCGTAGTCGAGCGGGACGTCCAGCTGCTCGTCGGTGAACAGCGGCGCGGAGGACCCGCCCGGCGACCAGAACTTCAGCCGGTGCCCAGCCCGGATCCCGCCCGCGAGGCCGAGCAGCTCGCGCAGCGTGGTGCCGAGTGGCGCCTCGTACTGGCCAGGCGTGGTCACGTGCCCGGACAGCGAGAAGATCCCGAATCCCTTGGACTTCTCCGTGCCTATGGCGGCGAAGTCCTTGGCGCCGTTCCGCATGATCCACGGCACGGTGGCGATCGACTCGACGTTGTTGACGACCGTCGGACAGGCGTAAAGGCCCGCGATCGCGGGGAACGGCGGCTTGAGCCGAGGCTGGCCGCGGAATCCTTCCAGCGAGTCGAGCAGCGCGGTCTCCTCGCCGCAGATGTAGGCGCCGGCTCCGGCGTGCACCACGACCTCCAGGTTAAAGCCCGAGCCCTGGATGTCGCGGCCGAGGAAGCCCGCCTGGCGGGCCTCGGCCACGGCGTGCTGAAGCCTGCGGATCACGTGCAGCACCTCGCCGCGCACGTAGATGAAGGCGCGGTCCGCACGCACCGCGTAGCAGGCGATCACGATGCCTTCGACCAGCGCGTGCGGGTTGTTCAGCAGCGTCGGCATGTCCTTGCAGGCGCCGGGCTCCGATTCGTCGGCGTTCACCACCAGGTAATGCGGCTTGCCGTCGCCCTGCGGGATGAAGCCCCACTTCACCCCGGTGGGGAAACCCGCGCCGCCGCGGCCGCGCAGCACCGAGTCCTTGAGGGTCGCGATGACCTGGTCCGGCGACATGGCCAGGGCCTTGGGCAGCGCCCGGTAGCCGCCGTCCCGCTGGTAGCCGGCCAGCGTGAACGAGTCGGGCTCGTCCCAGTGCGCGGTGAGCGCGGGCGTGAGGATGGTGGTCATGATGGCGTCCAGCCTTGTTCTTTGGCTTTGCGGAGGCCGGCCAGGCTGGGGTCGCCCGCGGTGTGCCCGCCGGTGGCCTGGCCGTCCGGGAAACCGGCCAGGATCCGCGACGCCTGCTTCCAGGTGCACAGTCGCGGCGCGCCGCGGGTCGGCGCGACGTCGGCCCCGGTGCGCAGCCCGTCGACCAGGTCCCGCGCCGAGCGCGGGGTCATGTCGTCGAAGAACTCCCAGTTCACCATCACCACGGGCGCGTAGTCGCAGGCCGCGTTGCACTCCACGTGCTCCAGGCTGACCTTGCCGTCCGGCGTGGTCTCGTCGTTGCCGACCCCCAGGTGCTCACGCAGGTCGGCGAAGATGGCGTCGCCGCCCATCACGGCGCACAGCGCGTTGGTGCACACCCCGACGTGGTACTCGCCGACCGGCTGGCGCTTGAACATCGTGTAGAACGAGGCCACCGCCGAGACCTCCGCCTCCTCGAGGCCGAGCCGCTCGGCGCAGAACCCGATGCCTTCCTTGGTGACGTAGCCCTGCTCGGCCTGCACCAGGTGCAGCAGCGGCATCAGCGCGGAGCGCGGCTTGGGGTAGCGGCCGATGATCTCGGTGGCGTCCGCGTCCAGCCGGGACCGGAGCTCGGGAAGACTGAGCGTCATCTACCTGTCCACCCCTCCGAGCACCGGGTCGATGCTGGCGATGGCCGGGATGACGTCGGCGATCAGCCCGCCCTCGGCCATCGCCGGCAGCGCCTGCAGGTTGTTGAACGACGGGTCGCGCAGGTGCACCCGGAACGGGCGCGTGCCGCCGTCGCTGACCACGTGACAGCCGAGCTCGCCGCGGGCCGACTCGATCGCCGCGTAGGCCTGGCCGGCCGGCACCCGGAAGCCCTCGGTCACCAGCTTGAAGTGGTGGATGAGCGCCTCCATGGACTGGCTCATGATGTGGGCGATGTGGTCGGGGGCGGGGCCGAGGCCGTCCGGGCCGAGGGCCAGCCGGGCCGGCCAGCCGATCTTAGCGTCCTCGATCATCACCGGGTTGGGGCCGGGCCGCTTGGCCGCGAGCCGGTCCACGCACTGCGAGATGATCCGCAGCGACTGGTCTATCTCGTCCATCCGGACCATGTACCGGCCGTAGGCGTCGCAGGTGTCGCGCACCGGCACGTCGAACTCGTAGGTCTCGTAGCCGCAGTACGGCTGGCTCTTGCGCAGGTCCCACGGCAGGCCGGCGGTGCGGAGCATCGGGCCGGTGACGCCGAGCGCCAGGCAGCCGGTCAGGTCCAGGTACGAGACGTCCTTGCACCGGGCCTTGAAGGCCGGGGCGGCATCGAACAGCGCGCGCAGCTCGCCGAGCTTTCCGGGCATGACCGCGAGGAACTCCCGGAGTTTCTCGATGGCGCCCGGCGGCAGGTCCTGAGCCACCCCCCCGGGCCGGATGAAGGCGTGGTTCATCCGCAAGCCGGTGATCAGCTCGAACAGGTCGAGCACCTTCTCGCGCTCTCGCATCCCGTAGATGAACACGGTGGATGCGCCGAGCTCGAGGCCCAGCGGGCCGATCCCGCCGAGGTGCGAGGAAATCCGGTTCAGCTCCATCATCAGCACCCGGATCACGTCCGCCCGCTCCGGGATGCGGTCGGAGATCCCCAGCAGCCGCTCGACGGCCAGGCAGTACGCGGTTTCGTTGAATATCGGCATCAGGTAGTCGGCCCTGGTGCAGAACGTCACGCCCTGCGTCCAGGTCCGGTATTCCATGTTCTTCTCGATGCCGGTGTGCAGGTACCCGATGACCGGCCGCAGCTCGGTGACGGTCTCCCCGTCCAGAGTGAGGATCACCCGCAGCACGCCGTGCGTGGACGGGTGCTGCGGGCCCATGTTGATGACGATCCGCTCCTCGCCGGTACGGTCACCCGGCTCCCCCGCGGCCGCCACGATCTCGTCCCAGTCCGCCCCGCCGACGTTGTAGACGCGGCCCTCGGCCGTATCGCCGGGGCCGGCCCCACCCGCCTGGCCGGAGGAGGAGGCGGAGGCGGTCATTGGTAAGCCCTTCTCTCGTCCGGCGGAGGCACCGTGGCGCCGCGGTACTCGACCGGGATGCCGCCCAGCGGGTAGTCCTTCCGCTGCGGGTGGCCCTTCCAGTCGTCCGGCATCTCGATCCTGGTCAGGGCCGGGTGCCCGTCGAAGACGATGCCGAAGAAGTCCCAGGTCTCCCGCTCGTGCCAGTCGTTGGCCGGGTATACCTCGACCAGCGAGGGAATGTGCGGGTCGGCGTCGGGCACCGACACCTCGAGCCGCAGCCTGCGGTTGTGGGTGATCGACAGCAGGTGGTAGACCGCGTGCAGCTCACGGCCCTCGTCAAGGGGGTAGTGCACGCCGGACACCCCCGTGCACAGCTGGAAGGCGAGCGCGGGATCGTCGCGCAGCCGCCGCGCGACCGCGGGCAGGTGCTCGCGGCGGACGTGGAACGTCAGCTCGCCGCGGTCGGCGACCACCCTCTCGATGGCGTCACCGAAGCCCGGGCCCGACTGCTCCAGCGAGCCGGAGAGCGCGTCGGCGATCTCGTCGAAGTACGAGCCGTAAGGCCTCGGGCTGGACAGCGGCGGCGGGCGGCGGACCTTGAGCCCGCCGTAACCAGAGGTGTCGGGGGTGCCGCTGACGCCGAACATGCCGGTGCGCACGACCTGCTCCGCCAGGCGCTCGCGGCCCGCGAGTTCGGCCGGGTCGGAAGAGGCGGCGCCGTCGGGCGGCTGGTTGGGCTGGTTCGTCTCGGTCACTGGCCGGGTCCTGTGCCGTTCGGCGCCGCGACGTTAGCGGCGGAGCTGTCCGATGCCGGGCTCCTCAGGCTGGCTACCAGCGGCAGCCGCCGCAGCCGCGCCTGCTCCAGCTCGGTGATCTCCTGGTCGCGGTGCGGTCCGAGCTTCATGTTCTGGATCTTGTCGTGCAGCTTGAGTATGGAGTCGAGCAGCATCTCGGGCCGGGGCGGGCAGCCCGGCAGATAGATGTCCACCGGCACGACATGGTCGACGCCCTGGACGATCGCGTAGTTGTTGAACATGCCGCCGCTGGAAGCGCAGACGCCCATCGAGATCACCCACTTGGGCTCGGACATCTGGTCGTAGATCTGCCGCAGCACGGGCGCCATCTTCTGGCTGACCCGGCCGGCCACGATCATCAGGTCGGCCTGACGGGGCGTGGCCGACGCCCGCTCCATGCCGAACCTGGCCAGGTCGTGCCGCGGGCCGCCGGCGGAGAACAGCTCGAAGGCGCAGCAGGCGAGCCCGAACATGGCCGGCCAGACCGAGCTCTTGCGCGCGTAGCCGGCCACCTTCTCCACCGTGGTCAGCAGGAAGCCGCTCGGCAGGCTCTCTTCTAGTCCCATAGATCTTGTCCTAGTCCCATTCCAGACCGCCGCGGCGCCACACGTAGGCGTACGCGACCAGAACCGTGACGACGAACAAGAACATCTCCACCAACCCGAACACCCCGAGCTTGTCGAACGCGACGGCCCACGGGTACAGGAAGATGATCTCGATGTCGAACACGATGAACAGCATCGCGGTGATGTAGTACTTCACCGGGAACTTGGTACTGGTGTTGCCCTGGGTCGGCTCGATGCCGCTCTCGTACGACTCCAGCTTGGCGCGGTTCCACCGCTTGGGACCGGCTAGCCCGCCCATCACCAGCGAGAAAACGGCGAACACCGCGGCCAGCGCGGCGAGTACCAGGATCGGGACGTAGAGGTTCAGCACCTCGTCACCCCCTTGCCATAGCAGGTCACGGTTACGCCGCCGGGGTCATCTTAGACAGCGCGTTGAGCAGGCGGTCCACTGCGTCGCCGCCCCTGGGCTCAGTGAGGTTACCGAGGAGCTTCATCGTGAAGCGCATCACGGCGGGGCGCTTGACGCCGTGCCTGGTCGCGAACCTCATGACCGCGGGATGGCCGATCATCTGCACGAACGTGCGCCCGAGCGTGTAGTAGCCGCCGTAGGCGTCCTTGAGCTGCTGAGGATAGGTACGCAGCACGCTCTCCCGCCCGGCGGCGGTCGGCCGGGCCAGGGCCTGGGTGATGGTCCGGGCCGCGATCTCGCCGGCCTTCGAGCGCGTAGGCGATGCCCTCGCCGTTGAACGGGTTGACCATGCCGCCGGAGTCCCCGGCCAGCAGCAGGCCCCTGGTGTAGTGCGGGGTCCGGTTGAACCCCATCGGCAGCGCGGCGCCGCGCACGGGCTGGGTCCGGTTCTCCTCGGTCAGGCCCCACTCGTCCGGCATCCCGGCCAGCCAGCGGCGCAGCAGCACCTTGTAGTCGATGTGGCCGAACGCCTCGGAGGTGTTCAGCAGCCCGAGCCCGACGTTGCTGGTCCCGTCGCCCATGCCGAAGATCCAGCCGTACCCGGGCAGCAGCTTGTCACCGTCCCAGAGGTCCAGCCACGCCTCCAGGTAGTCGTCGTCGTGACGCGGGCTGGTGTAGTAGCTCCGCACGGCGACGCCGAGCGGCCGGTCGTCCCGCTTGCGCAGGCCCATGGCCACCGACAGCCGCGAGGAGTTGCCGTCCGCCGCGACCACCAGCCGCCCGCCGAAGCTATGCGTCTTGACCTCGCCGTTGACCGACTCCCGCGCGGTCACGCCGACGATGCGGCCGGTGCGGTCGTCGAGCAGGGGGCCGGTGACGTTGATCCCCTCGATCAGCCTGGCCCCGGCCTTCTGCGCGTGCCGGGCCAGGATCTCGTCGAAATCGAGCCGGGTGCGGACCAGGCCGAAGCCGGGAAAGCTGGAGAGCTCGGGCCAGGGCAACTCGATCCGCCCGCCGCCGCCGATGATCCGCAGGCCCTTGTTCCGCAGCCAGCCGTCGCTCTCGGCGATCGGCACGCCCATCGCGGTCAGCGCCTTGACCGCACGCGGGGTCAGGCCGTCGCCGCAGACCTTCTCCCGCGGGAAATGGCTCTTCTCCAGAACCAGCACGTCCAGCCCGGCGGTGGCCAGGTAAAAGGCCGTCGCCGAGCCAGCCGGGCAGGCCCCCACGACGATCACGTCCGCCGTCTGGGATGCGCCGTCCGGGACAAGAGCGCGGGGAGTTTGCTTGGTCACGAGGTGTGTCCTGACTGTCTTGTGAACCGCTTCACAAGTCCTTCGCCGAAGTCTAGTCCTGTATGGCCGCCGCCCCCGAATCGCCCTGCGGGAGGCTGCCCGGCCGCCGCGCCAGGTGCACGGCGACCACGCCCATGGTCAGGTTCCGCCACCGCACGGCCCGCCATCCGGCGGCGCCGATCCGGCGGGCCAGTTCGGGCTGGGCCGGCCAGTCGGCGATCGACTCGGCCAGGTAGTTGTACGCCGCGGCGTTGCCGGACAGCCGCCGCGCGACCAGCGGCAACGCGGCCGCCAGGTACCGCCCGTACAGCGCGTCGAGCCGCCGGCCGGGGAGGTGGCCGAACTCGCAGACCACCAGCCTGCCGCCGGGCCTGGTCACCCGCAGCATCTCGGCCAGGCCGGCGCCCGGATCGGCCACGTTGCGCAGGCCGAACGAGATCGTCACCGCGTCGAAGGCCTGATCCTTGAACGGAAGCGCCAGCGCATCCCCGGCCACGAAACTGACCCTGGTCGCCGGCCTGAGCGCGCCGGCCCGCAGCATGCCCAGGGAGAAGTCGCACGCCACGCACTGCGCGCCGCCGCCGGTGAAGGCCCGCGACGAGGTACCGGTGCCCGCGGCCAGGTCGAGGACCCGCTCGCCGGGGCCGGCCGCGACGGCCCGGGCCACGACCCGCCGCCAGCGCCGGTCCTGGCCCAGTGACAGCACGTCGTTCAGCAGGTCATAGCGCTCGGCGACGGCGTCGAACATCGCGGAGACGTCGCCGGGCTTCTTGTCCAGCTGAG
Source organism: uncultured Actinomycetota bacterium (assembly GCA_963842355.1). Classification (GTDB taxonomy): domain Bacteria; phylum Actinomycetota; class Actinomycetes; order Streptosporangiales; family Streptosporangiaceae; genus JASHPR01. Next base: position 97,087 of record CAWJGC010000007.1, read on the forward strand.
CGCGGGTCACCCGTTCATCTTGGCAGTGCTGCCCGGGGGGATAGCCCCCCGGACCCCCCGCGTGCCCCCGCCCGCCTCCCCTTCCCCCTTCACGGGCCGACCAAGGCCGGCCGTCGCGGCTGGCACCGGCTGCGCCGGGCTGCCCGGGGGCGACGCACCGGTCACAGCAGCTCAGGCCGGCGCCACTGCTCGCCCAGCACGTGCTGGGCGAGGAAGGCGAGCACGGTCTCGTACCAGACCGTCACGTGGCCGGGCTTGAGTATCCAGTGGTTCTCGTCGGGGAAGTACAGGAACCTGGCGTCCTTCACGCCGAGGCCCTGCAGGTCCCACCACAGGCGCAGCGCCTCGCCCACCGGCACCCGGTAGTCCTTGTCGCCGTGGATCACCAGCATCGGCGTGCTGATCTGGCCGACGTGCCGGTTGGGTGAGTTGGCCAGGTAGCGCTCGGGCTGCGCGGCCGGGTCCCCGAAGATCCGGCGCCAGTAGGGCGGCAGGTCGGTGGTCCCGAACATCTGGTCCAGGGCCCACAGCCCGGCGTGGCTGACGATCGCCCGGAACCGGCCGGTGTGCCCGGCGATCCAGTTGGCCATGTACCCGCCGTAGGAGCCGCCCATCATCGCGGTGCGCGCCGCGTCGATGTCCGGCCGGGCCACGGCCATATCGGTGATCGCCATCAGGTCGGCGTAGGGCTGCCCGCCCCACTGCCCGTACCCGCGGGCGATGAACTGCTGCCCGTAGCCGGTCGACAGCGCGGGATCGGGCAGCAGCACCGCGTAGCCGCGGGCGGCCATCAGCCACGGGTTCCACCGCCAGGACCAGGAGTTCCAGCTCATCACCGGGCCGCCGTGCGCCCACAGCAGCAGCGGGGCCGGCGCGGCCGGCGTCGCGTCGTCGGGCAGCACCAGCCAGGCCCTGATCCGGGCCCCGTCGTCGGCCGTGGCCTCGATCTCGTCCAGCCGCCCGGGCAACTCGACCGGGGAACCCGGGCTGGCCAGTGGCCGGCCGGCCGTGGCCGTGACGTCCAGCCGCACCGGCGTCGGCGGCTCGTCGACGGACGCGCGCAGCGCGTAGAGGAAGCGGCCGTCCGGAGCCGGGCAGAGGTTGTCGTACGCGCCGTGGTCGGCGGTCAGCCTGGTGACCTCGCCGGTCGCCAGGCCGACGCGGAACACCGGGCGCCGGCCCTGGTCGTCGGCGGTGAAGTAGACCGATCCCGAGTCGGGGGCCCACGCGACCTCCAGCGGCCGCCGGTCGAAGCCGTCCAGCAAATCGCGACCGGTGCCGTCAGGCCCCGTGTCATCCAGGGCCGCGATGACCAACGTCACGTCGCCCGGTTCTTCGTAGCTGTCGTGGATCTCCCGTATGCAGGCGACCAGGCGGCCGTCCGGCGAGACGCGCGGATCACCGAAATGGCAGCCCGGCGTGGCCAGCAGGGTCCGCCGCCTCCCGGTCGCCACGTCGATGACGTGGACCTGGTCGGTCCGGTCCCCGGTCGCGTCCCACACCGACCAGCCGGTGACGACCAGGGCGCCGTCCGGGGTGACGTCGAAGGTGTTCTCGTCCAGCGCCCGGCCCGGATCGGGCGTGAGGTCGCGGGTCTTGAGTACCGGCTCGTCCACGGTCACCGCGGCTGCGGCGCCCGCGTCACCGGCCTGCCCGGCTGGCGCGCCGATCCCCGCGATCCCGGCGGCGAGCAGCCGCGGGCTGTCCGGGCCGAGGTCGTGATCCCAGTACCGCACCGGGCCCGACTCGTGCAAGATCGCGGTCACGCCCGCGTCCTGGCGGGCCTTCCTGCGCCTGATGTCCTCGTCGGCTCCGCGGGCGCCCAGCAGCGCGGGCGCGGCGAAGACAACGGTCCCGGTGCCCCGCCCCGTGACCTCCCGGGCCGCGGCGATGCCGGTGACGCCGCCGGGCGGGGCGGCGATGCGACGCGCCTCGCCGCCGCCTGCGGGCAGCAGCCAGAGCGCGGGCTTGTCCTGGCCCACGTCACCGTCCCCGTCCGCCCCGGCCGGCGGGCCCGGCCGCTTGGAGGCGAACAGCAGCGAGCCGTCCGGCAGGAACTGCGGCACGCCTTCGCCCTCGGCGCTGCGGGTCAGCCGGGCCGGCGAGCCGCCCCGGCCCGCGGGCGCGTCCCCTCCGACGGGAATCTTCCAGATGCTGGTCACGTACTTCTTGGCGTCGGCGCCGAGCGTCTGCACCGCGGCCGCCAGCCAGGACCCGTCCGGCGACAGCCGCAGCGCGGTCACCCGGGGTATCGCCACGTAATCGCCGAGGTTATGGAATCTCGTCACGGGCTCTCCTCACGCCGACGGCCGCAACCTTCCCCTGCACGGAGAATTTTTCATGATCGTGGAGTCAAACGCACGAAACACGCGAGTTTCGGTCCACGATCACGAAATCGGCGCGGGGACGTGGGCGGGACGGCCGCCCGCAGGCAGGCGCGGCGCCGGCGCGGCGCTGTCGCTATCACGACAGCGACGCGCCGGCGATGCTGTGCTCAGGCGCCCGATGCTGTGCTCAGGCGCCCGCGTACTGGCGTACGGCCGCGAGGATGCGCCGGTACGCGGAACTCAGTTCGTCCTCGAAGGGGGCGGTGAGCTCGGCCACGCGCGCTAGCGCCCCGCGCGGCACCGCCTGCACCGCGGCGTCGAACAGGCACCACGACAGCGCATCCAGCGCCGCGCGCACCGCCGCGGGTTGCGTGGTCTCGCACGCCTCCTGCAGGGCCAGGAGCCGCGCGCCGGCCTCCGGCCCCGGCTCGAACTGCACCGGGAACTCGTCGATCGCCCTTCCTGGCGTCAACGCGACGTGGGCGGCCTCGAACGCGTTCACCAGCGGGCTCACCTCACCCGCGGTCCGCGGGTCATACAGGCCGGGGAACGGCACGCTCTCGTAGCCGGGGTCGTAGCCGCTGAAGTAGACCGGCGTCTCGGACCCGGCCCGGGCCAGCACCCCGAGCGCCAGGTCGAGCAGGCCGAGCGGCCAGCCCAGGTCGGTGAGGGCCTGGACCCGGAGCCTGCCACGCCGCGTGTCCCGGCCGCCTGCGTTCGCGCCGCCCGCGCCGAGTCCCGCGCGCAGCAGCAGTTGCGCCGATTCGAGCGCCGACTGCGCGTAGAACATGATGTCCGCGTCGTGCAGCCGGATCACGCCGCCCTGGCACCAGCCGAGCAGCCGGGAGTAGATGATCGAGTTGTCGACCACGTGCGTGAACCGGGCGGCTGCGTAGCCGGCCCGGCCGCGCCGCGCCGCGCTGGACATGAGCCACTCGGCGGCCCGCTTGGACGCGGTGTACACCTCTCCCGAGTACGGCCGCAGGGCCTTGCCCGTCGACGCGAACACCACCCGCTCGACGCCGAACTCCTCCGCCGCGGAGATCACGTTGGACGTGCCGAGCACGTTGGTGGTCACGGTGCGGTGCACCTCGTGCTCGGCCAGCCCCGGGTCGCGCTGCGCGGCCAGGTGGAACACCACGTCCGGCCGGACCTCGTCGAAGATCGCGGCGAGACCGCACCGGTCCCGGATGTCGGCGTGGACGTACTCCGCCGCGGCCAGGCGCGGCCATCCGCTGGCCCGGCCGCGGCTCAGGCTGACCAGCCGCGCCGGGCGCCGGTCGGCGACCTGGGCCATCAGCGCCGAGCCCACGCACCCGGTTCCGCCGGTCACCAGCACCTTCGCGCCACACAGCCACGCGTCGATCTCGGCCTCGGGGACGGCGACGCCCCGGTGCCGCAGCCGGAGGAACCTCCCGCATTCCTCGACCGCTTCGGGCCTGGCCGCGATCAGCGCCTGAGTCAGGCTCCGCAGCTCGCCCATCGTGGCCTGATCGAGAATATGCTGCCCGGCCGGCGCGGCCTCGCGCATCGCCGAGATGATCTCTGGGGCGGTCGCCACGGCTGGCCTCTGCCTCCTCGCTCAGGAAACCGGACGGCAAAGTCGCGTCAGACAGGCCGGGACATGAGCAAAGGCCAGCCGACCTGCGAACTGCCACAGCGTGCCAGACATGCCGGGTGTTATGCAGGCATAGTGAGATTTTTGTCATTCGCGTCATCGCGGGCCGGGCTCACCGGTCATCGGCACACGGGGCGGTGCAATTCGGTCGTTTGACGTCCGGCACGACTCAGATCTCTCTACGCTCTGATGGGGTAACCGCTGGTACGTGACGTGTCGCACCGCTGGCCCAGGCTTGCCGACTTCTAGGCGGAGGAAGAGGAGTCCGCGATGGCTGCTGTCGTCAAGGGGCCCGGTTCCGCGCGCTCCGAGACGGCGGCCAAGCACCGCAAGCCGGCGGTCGCGCGCGCGCCCCTGCCGTCACGCAGGCGGGCGGCCCGCGACGACCCGGATCCCGTGCTCCCGGTCCCGCCGCGGGACACCGAGAAGTACGCCTACGTCAGGCGCCACGCCTGGGTGCTCACCGTCTGCGCGGCGATCAGTGTCCCCCCGCTGGTATACGGCCAGATCCGGATGATCGACAACTCCCCCTGGTTCGCCGTCTACATTCCGTTCGCCCTGTTCGGCGTCCTGTGCTTCCTGCTCTACCTTCTCGCGGACGGGACGAGCCGGAGCTTCGACCTGGGCGGGCACCAGCGGATCGTGGCCTCGTGGCGGCCGCTGCGGTACCCGTCGGTGGACGTCTTCCTGCCGGTCTGCGGCGAGCCCATCGAGGTGCTCCGCAACGCCTGGACCCACGTCTGCGCGGTGCGGGACCGGTACCCGGGCCAGGTCACCCCGTACGTGCTCGACGACTCCGCCAGCCCGGCCATCAAGGCGATGGCGCGCCGGTTCGGCTTCGCCTACGCGACCCGCCCGAACCGGGGCTGGTTCAAGAAGTCGGGCAACCTCCTTTACGGGTTCCAGATCTCGAACGGCGACTTCATCCTGCTGCTCGACGCCGACTTCGCGCCCCGCCCCGACCTGCTCGCCGAGACCCTCCCGTACCTGGACCTGTACCCCGACGTGGGCATCGTGCAGACGCCTCAGTTCTTCCACGTCCTGGACGAGCAGACGTGGGTCGAGCGCGGCGCAGGCGCGGCCCAGGAGTTGTTCTACCGCTCCATCCAGACCGCCCGCGCGAACCGGGACGCCGCGATCTGCGTGGGCAGTTGCGCGGTCTACCGCAGGAAGGCCCTGGAGGAAAACCGGGGCATGTCGCTCGCCGAGCACTCGGAGGACCTGCATACCGGCTTCGACCTGCGAAGACTGGGCTGGCGGCTGCGCTACCTCCCGGTCGCGCTGTCGACCGGCAACTGCCCCGACAACATCCTCGCCTTCCTCAACCAGCAGTACCGCTGGTGCTCCGGCACGATGAGCCTGCTGGGCCACAAGAAGTTCTGGCAGACCAAACTGCCGCTCCGCACGCGGATGTGCTATCTGTCCGGCTTTCTCTATTACATCAACACCGCGGTCTTCGCCTTCGTCATTCCCTTGCTGTCCATCGCCCTCGTCGCCTTCGACCCCGGAATCCTCCAGATCAAGAACCTGATCTTCTTCGCGCCGATCCTGGTCTACTCGGGCCTGATCTACCCGATGTGGCACCGGGTGCCCTACCGCCTGGAGGCCTGGTCGGTCCGGGTGATCATGGCCTGGGCGCATATCTTCGCGCTCTCGGACCTCATGCGGGGCCGGCTGCGCGGCTGGCAGCCGTCGGGCAGCGGCAAGACGAAGCAGGACGGCCGGCAGCGGTTCTGGATCGGCCTCATCGCCTGGAGCGCGGGCTCGGCGGCGGTATGGGCGGGCCTGGCCCTGTGGCGGATGCTGACGATGGATCCCTACAACTTCTTCCTCATCTTCGTGCTCGGCGCCTTTCAGCTGGTGGTGGTGGGCCGCATCCTGATCCAGCCGAGAGCCGGGACCGCTTCGTGACGCCAGGAGCCCGGACCGCCGCCGTCGCGGGCATCACGCTGTCCGTGGTGCTGGCGGGCTGCGGGGCGCTCTCCCCGCACCCCCAGGCGGCGAGCCCCGGCCGCCAGGCCCCGTCCGGCGACTCCGCCGCGAGCACGCCCCCCAGCCTGCCGTACAACATGTCTGGGCTGCTCGACCCCGCCGGCGGCAAGTTCTTCGGGGTGGAGGCCGAGGGCGCGCCCTCGCTCGCGCCGGTCACGTCCTTCGCCGCGAGCGTCGGCAAGAGACCGGACCTCATCGGCCAGTACGTCGCGTGGAACAGCTCGTTCGATCCGCGGGCGGTCACCACCGCCTGGTCCTACGGCGCCCTGTACTACCTGGCGTGGGAGCCGTACAACATCAGCCTCCAGGCCATCGCGGGCGGCCAGAGCGACGCGTACATCACGAGGTTCGCCGACGCGGTGCGCGCGCTGAACCTGCCGGTCGCGATCAGCTTCGGCCACGAGATGAACGGCAACTGGTATCCCTGGGGGACCGCCCAGACCACCCCGGCCGAGTTCGTGGCCGCCTGGCGGCACATACACGACCTGTTCGTCCAGGCCGGCGCCAGCAACGTGATCTGGGTGTGGAACCCCAACATCATCAACCCCGTGCCGCAGGTCGAGCTCCGGCCGTACTGGCCCGGTGACGCCTACGTCGACTGGGTCGGGGTCACCGGGTACTTCCCGACCAGCGGCCCGGAGACCTTCGCCAGCCTGTACGGGCCCACCATGACGGAGATCAAGCGCTTCACGGCCAAGCCCATCCTCATCGCCGAGACCTCGGTCGAGACCGGGCCAGCCGAGATCCAGGCCGCCCGGAGCCTGGTCACGGGGGTCAAGCGCCACCACGACGTGCTGGGCTTCGTGTGGTTTGACTTCGACAAGGGCGGGGTCGACTGGCAGCTCGAGTCACGGCCGGTCCTGCGCGCCGCGATGACCGGGTATCTCGCGAAACTCCCCCTCATCGACCCGAAGAGATGAGCAAGCGGCCGCAGAACCCGCCGCCGCCAGGCGGGCCGGGCAGGCCCGGTGCAGCACGCCGCGCCGGCCCGCCGTCGCCGTACAAGCCTCCGGTCCAGTCGCCCGACGCCGAGACCGTGATGCTGGCCTCGGTCAAGGCCGACCCCGGCGTCACGCCCGAGCCCGGCGCCCAGGCCGAGCCGGTCGAGCGGGGCGAGCAGGGCGAGCGGAGCGTCCCGGACGAGGAGGAGCCGGGCGCCAGCACCCGGGTGCTGATCCTGCCGCGGGGCAGGCACGGCGGCGGGCCGGCCAAGTTCAGCGAGTCCAGTGCTCGCCGGACCTGGGTCAGCCGGGCGGTACTGGCCGCGATCTTGTGCGTTCAGGCCGCCCTGTCGGTGCGGATGCAGAACACGGCCTTCGACAGCGAGGCGCTGTTCCTGTACTCCGGGCACCTGGAGATCGGGCACCTGCTGCACGGCACCGCCCTCCAGGGCAGTTACGCGTCCTACTTCTCCGGCGTCCCGGTCCTGTATCCCGTGCTCGGCGCGGCTGCCGACGCCGTCGGCGGGCTGGAGGCGGCCCGGCTGGTCAGCCTGCTCGCGATGCTGACCACCACGGCGCTGCTGTATTCGATGACGCGCCGGCTCTTCAACGAGCGGACCGGGCTGTGCGCCGCCGCCCTCTTCGGCGTGACCGAGGCCACGGTCATGCTCGGCAACCTGGCCACGAACGACGCCCCGTCGCTCTGCCTGCTCGCGCTGGCGTCCTGGATCGTGGTCCGGACCGCGACGTGGCACTGGCGTGCCTACCTGCTGGCCGCGCCCGTCGGCGGCCTCGCCGTGGCGACCGACTACTGGGCGCTGCTCTACCTGCCGACCGTTGCGTGCCTGGCGGGCCTGGCCGCGCATCCCTACCAGGGCCGTCAGGCCCTGGTCCGCTCGCTGGTCCTGTGGGCGGTCACGGTGGAACTGCTCGCCGTCGCGGTCATCGTGGCGGGACAGGCGTACGTCACCGCCGCCGTGAACGTGCTGACCGCGCGCACGCCCGGGCCCGTTCAGGCGCTGCACATCCTCGCGGAGGCCGGGAAATGGGGCGGGCTCGTGGCGGCCGTGGCGGTGCTGGGCGCGGCAGGTTATGCCGTCCGGGTCAGGACCGAGCCGAACGAGCGCATCGCGCTGCCGGGAAACCGCGGCTGCCGGATCGCGCTCGGCGTCGCGCTGGCCGGCACGGTGCTGATCGCGGTCGCTGACCAGCTGTACCTGAACACCGACCTCTCGCTGGACACCCGCATCGGCTTCGGGCTGTTCTTCGCCGCGCCCATGGCCGGCGTCGGGCTGGCCCGGCTGGTGGGGGACCACTTCCGGCGGGCCCAGGTCGGGATCGTGGTCTGGGCCGCGGCCCTGATCCTCGGCCTGGGCCAGGCCAGCGAGCTGTTCGGAAGCTGGCCCGACTCCGCTCCGCTGGTCAGCGAGCTCACCCGTTATCTCGAGCCCGGCGGCCGCTACCTCGTCGAGGACGACAACATCCCGATCTACTACCTGACGGGCCGGGCCGATGCCCAGGCCGGCCAGTTCACCTCGACCTACGACATCTTCTACCGGGCCCCCGGCGGCCGGCTCCTGACCGGAACCCAGGGCTTCCTGGCCGCGGTGCGCAGCGGGTACTTCCGGGTGATCATCTACAACAACACGGTGACCCCGGCCCTGGACAAGTCGCTCGCGACCGCGCTGCAATCCGATCCCGACTACCGGTTCGCCGGCTCGGTGCCGGAGTACGCGCCCGACTTCCGCGCCACCTGCTACGTCTGGGTTCGGACCTGACGCGGGAGGGCGGTCAGCGCCGGCGATGCCGCCGCGCCGCCGGGCCCCGGCGCGGCTCCGGGTGCCGGGGCCGCGCCTGAGCCTGGGGCCGGGGCGGCACGCGCACCCAGATCACGTAGTTGCCGGGCCCGTAGCCGTCCCGGTACCCGATGGTGGCCACCACCCGGTAATCGGGGTTGCGGCTGATGTCCGGGGCGATGATCTGGTCGAGCGCGTTGGTGTCACCGAAGTTCAGCACGATCGCGTTGAAGAAGCTGTGGGAGATCGCGTCCGCGTAGGCCGGGACGTTGACCAGCGCGCGGTGGGTCCGCGGATCGGTGTAGAAGAACGTGTAGGTGCTGTCGACGCGGGTGACCTGGACTTTCGAGCGCAGGTAGTAGGTGACCACGCTCGGGTCCTCGATCAGGTAGTAGCCGCCCGGCCGGACCAGCGTGGCCAGCTCGGCGATCATCGGGCGTGAGTCCGGCCAGTCGCCGTACTGCCCGTCGGCCACGGTGACCCCGAGCGCCCCGGCCAGCAGCACGGCCGTGGTGCCGGCCGCGATCCCGGCTTGGGTGGCCCAGCGCGGCCGCGGCCGGGCCGCACCGCCCGCTGACCGGGCCTGGCGGAGCCTGCCCAGCCCGGCGAGCAGGACCGGGAGGCGGGCCAGCAGGTAGCCGGCCATCACGCAGGCGAACCAGGCCCCGTAGCCGACGTGCTTGAACAGGCTGGTCAGCGTGTGGATCCTGGCCTGCTCCGCGGGCGCGAGGAATTCCGCCCCGGCCAGGACCCAGGCCAGCGCCACGGTGGGCCATCGTGGCCGTCCGGCCGTGACGACGGCCGCGCCGAGCACCGCCGCCACGGCGATGACGCCGGTCGCGTGGGCCGACAAGGCCAGCACCGACCCCACCGTGCTGGTCCCGCTCGCGCGGGTCAGCGTGGTCGAGGTGAGCCCCTGGCTCAGCGACTTCCCGGCCAGGTCGTAGCCGACGGTCAGCGGCAGGGCCGCGGTCAGCAGCATGGCGCCGCCCGCGTCCAGGCCGGCCTTGCGGCCGTCCTGCCGCCAGACGGCCAGCGCCGCCACCGCGATCACCACGGGGTCGAACAGCGCCGCCGCGTACTTGGCCGCGTCCGCCACGGCGATCGCGAGCCCGCCCGCGCAGACCAGCGTGTACCGCAGCGCCGGGCCTTCCCCGACCGCCCGGACGCCGAGCCAGGTGGCCAGCGCGAGCAGCATCAGCGCCATCGCGTCGTAGGTCGCGAACGCGCCCAGGAACTGCGCGGTGCCCAGCCAGGCGAACAGGGCGGCCGCGAAGAACGCCGCGGCGCGGCTGCCGGTCAGCCGCCGGGTCACGCCGTGCAGGAGGAACGTGGCGAGCAGCATGAAGGCCAGGCTGAGCAGCCGGGCCGCGGCCAGGCCGCCGATGTCGTCGGCGATGGCCGCGAGCGGCGGGTACACGACCGGCGACCCGGACAGGTAGCTGGCGACGTCCGGGATTGCCGCGTGGTGCAGGTAATGAGCAAGTTCCAGGTGGCCGACCGTGAGGTACTCGCCCTCGTCGATGAACGCCGTCGCGCTCCACACCAGCCGCAGCGAGAGCGCGGCCTGGACCACCAGGACGACGGCCACCGGCCAGCCCCGGGCGCCGAGCAGCCGCTCCAGCCCTCCAGCCCGCCCCGGCCCCGCCGGCCCCCCCGGGCGTGCCGGCCGCGCAGGCCGCTTGTCGCGGGCGTCTTCGGCGCCGGCCGGCCGGTCCGGCCGCCCCGGGCGCTCCGGGCGCCCCGGCGCGGGACGCAAGTCGGGCAGCGTGTCCGTGCTGCTTCGCACCGCGAGCCGCTCGCCCGGATCGGGGCGGGTGCCGTCGCCGGCCGGCCTCCGGCGCGGCGGCGGGACCGGCGCGCGGGCGGCGGGCGGTCCGGGCTCTGGCTCCGTGCTCACCTGCCGGTGACGCCCGCGCGGCGGCCAGGTCCCATCGTTCTTGACGGCCACCGCGGACTCTCATCCCTCCGAGCAGGTCAGCGCTAAACCCCTAGCTCCGGGGTTTAGCGTATATACCGCCCCGCCCGCCTCGCGGGGGTATGTCATACCCCGCGGCGGCTGCTCCCGGTCGCGTTCACCGCGCGTCCGTGATCACCGCCGCCCCGACGGTGGCGTTGCTGGCCTCGTCGATCAGGATCAGGCCGCCGGTCATCCGGTTGCGCGTGTACGGGTCGCAGAACACCGGCTGCGTCAGCCGCAGGCTCACCCGCCCGATCTCGTTCAGGCCGAGCTGGCCGGCGCTCTCGTCGCGGTGCAGGGTGTTCACGTCCAGCCGGTAGTGCAGGTCACGGACGATCGCCTTCACGGTCCGCGTCGTGTGCTTGACGATCAGCCGGCTGCGCGGGGTCAGCGTCACCGCGTCGCTCATCCAGGACACCATCGCCTCGACGTCCTGCGTGGCCGGCGGCTGGTTGTGCGGGCGGCAGAGCATGTCGCCCCGGGAAACGTCCAGGTCGTCGGCCAGCAGCAGGGTCACAGACATCGGCGGGAACGCCTCGGCCACGGGGCCTCGGGAGGTGTCGATGCGCTCGATGGCGGTGGTCAGCCCGGACGGGAGGTGCATCACCTCGTCGCCCGGCTTGAGCACCCCGCCGGCCACCTGGCCCGCGTAGCCCCGGTAGTCGTGCAACTGCGGGTCCGTGGCCTGGTGCGGCCGGATCACGTACTGCACGGGGAACCTGACGTCGATCAGGTTCCGGTCCGAGGCGATGTGCACGTGCTCCAGGTGATGCAGCAGCGACGGCCCGTCGTACCACGGCATGCTGGCCGATCGCTGCACCACGTTGTCGCCGTGCAGGGCGGAGATCGGGATGAACGTCAGGTCACCGATCTCCAGCTTCGTCGCGAACGACGTGAACTCCTCGGCGATCCGCTCGAACACCGCGGCGTCGTAGTCGACCAGGTCCATCTTGTTCACCGCGAGCACCAGGTGCGGGACCCGCAGCAGCGTGGCCAGGAACGCGTGCCGCCTGCTCTGCTCGGTCAGCCCGTTGCGCGCGTCGACCAGCACGATCGCGAGGTCGGCGGTGGAGGCCCCGGTGACCATGTTCCGCGTGTACTGGACGTGACCCGGGGTGTCGGCGATGATGAACTTCCGCCGCGGCGTCGCGAAGTAGCGGTAGGCCACGTCGATCGTGATGCCCTGCTCCCGCTCGGCCCGCAGCCCGTCGGTGAGCAGGGCCAGGTTCGTGTACTCCTCGCCGCGCTCCTTGCTGGTGCGCTCCACCGCCGCCATCTGGTCCTCGAAGATCGCCTTCGAGTCGAACAGCAGCCGCCCGATGAGGGTGCTCTTGCCGTCGTCCACCGAGCCCGCGGTGGCCAGCCGCAGCATGTCCATGTGCCTGCCCCCGTCCTGCGTGCCCGTCATCAGAAGTAGCCCTCTCGCTTGCGGTCCTCCATCGCGGCCTCGCTGGTGCGGTCGTCCGCGCGGGTCTGGCCCCGCTCGGTGATGCGGGTCGCCGCGATCTCGGTGATCACGTCCGGGACCGTGGCCGCGGCCGACTCGACGGCCCCGGTACACGACATGTCCCCGACCGTGCGGTAGCGGACGGTCGCCTCGAACACGGGCTCGTCCTCCGCCCTGGTCACGAACGGGCTCTCGGCCAGCAGGATGCCGTCGCGCTCGAAGACCTGGCGCTGGTGCGCGAAGTAGATCGACGGGATCTCCAGTTGCTCCCGCGCGATATAGTGCCACACGTCGAGCTCGGTCCAGTTGGACAGCGGGAACACCCGGATGTGCTCGCCGCGGCGGATCCGGGTGTTGTACAGGTTCCACAGCTCGGGCCGCTGGTTCTTCGGATCCCACTGGCCGAACTCGTCGCGGAACGAGAACATCCGCTCCTTGGCCCGGGCCTTCTCCTCGTCGCGGCGGGCGCCGCCGAACACCGCGTCGAACCGCTGCTCCTCGATCGCGTCCAGCAGGGTGGTGGTCTGCAGCCGGTTGCGGCTGGCCCAGCGCCCGCTCTCCTCGGCGACCCGGCCGGCGTCGATCGAGTCCTGCACGGACGCGATGATCAGCCGGGCGCCGGCCTCGGCGACCCGCCGGTCCCGGAACTCCAGCACCTCGGCGAAGTTGTGCCCGGTGTCCACGTGCATCACGGGGAACGGGACGCGCGCGGGCCAGAACGCGCGCTCGGCCAGCGCCAGCATCACGATCGAGTCCTTGCCGCCGGAGAACAGCAGCACGGGCCGCTCGAACTCGGCCGCGACCTCGCGCATCATGTGCACCGACTCCGCCTCGAGCACGTCGAGCTGCGAGAGCTGGTAGTCCGAACGCGGCGTGGCCATGGGATTCTCCAAGGGCGGGTGGGCGGGGCTATCAGGCTGGGCGGGGCTATCAGGCTGGGCGGGGCTATCAGGCTGGGCGGGGCGGGCAGGCCGGCGGGCGGGGCTACGGCCGCGCGGAGGCGATCGCCTCGAGCAGCATGTCCGCGAGCGCGGTCTGGCAGATCAGGATATCCGGCACCGACGGCGGGTTCTGGTTGTACCGCAGCTTCGAGCCGTCGATCCGGGACGCGTGCAACCCGGCCGCCAGCGCGACCGCGACCGGCGCGGCCGAGTCCCACTCGTACTGGCCGCCGCTGTGCACGTAGGCCTCGGCGTCCCCGCAGATCACCGCCGCGGCCTTGGCCCCGGCCGAGCCGAGCGGGACCAGCACCGCACCGGTCTTGCCGGCCAGCCGCGGCATGAATTCCGGTGGCCTGGTGCGACTGACCACGAGCCGGAGCGTTCCGGATGAAGGTCTGGAGCCGGGACCGGGCCGAGGGTCCGCCGTGCTCAGGACCTTGTCCTGGGCCGGTAGCGCCACCGCGCCAGCGGTCAGCTCGCCGTCTTGCCACAGCGCCACGTGGACCGCCCAGTCGGTGCGCCCGGCCTCGCCGAATTCGCGCGTCCCGTCCAGCGGGTCCACGATCCACACCCGGCGGGCCGAGAGCCGTTCCCGGCTGTCCTGGCCTTCCTCGGACAGCACGGCGTCGCCGGGCCGCTGCCGGGCCAGTTCGGCGGCGAGGAACTCGTGGGAACTCCGGTCACCGTCGCGCCGCAGGTCGTCCGCGCCGCCGCCGCCGGCCCGCAGCGCAACCAGCCGCCGCCCGGCCTCGGCGGCCAGGTCGGCGGCGAGGCGGTCGTCATCGCAGGTCAAGCCACCCACCTATTCCTCCTCAGGATTCCGCGGCCGATGCCACCGTGTGGAACTCGTTCTGGGCCGCGGCCAGGCCCCGGGCCAGCAGCGCCTCGACGGCGTCGGCGGCGCGTTCCAGCACTTCGGGCACGAGCTTGCGCTCGGCGGCGGAAAAGTCGTGCAGAACGAAGTCCGCGGGGTCCATCCGGCCCGGCGGCCGCCCGATGCCCACGCGCACCCGGAAGTAGTCCCGCGTGCCGAGGGCCGCGGTCACCGAGCGCAGCCCGTTGTGGCCGTTGTCCCCGCCGCCCTGCTTGAGCCTGATCGCGGCGAACGGCAGGTCAAGCTCGTCGTGGACCACCACGATCCGCTCCGGCGGGAGTTTGTAGAAGGTCCGCAGGGACGCCACCGACCGTCCGGAAAGGTTCATGAACGACCACGGCTTGGCCAGTGTGACCGGAAGGCCGGCCAGCCGGCCCGTGGCGACCGCGGCCCGCGACCGGTCACGCTTGAACCTGACTCCCATCCGCCCGGCGAGCAGGTCGGCCACCATGAACCCGGCGTTATGCCGGTTGCCTGCGTACTCGGGCCCCGGGTTGCCGAGCCCGGCGATCAGCCAGCGCTGTGTTTCCTCGGGGGGACGACCCCCCCAGACCCCCCCGCGTGCCATCCGCTCGGGCCGACCTCCGGCCGACCGTCGCGGCTGGCCCACGCTCCGCTGTGTTTCCTCGGGGGGACGAGCCTCTCCCAGCTCATCGGCCATGCGATAACCGCATCAGGTGGCCCGGATCAGGACGGCTGGTCGGACGCGGCCTCCGGCTGGTCGCCGCCGGCGGCAGGCGCCGGGGCCGGCGCGGCAGGCACGGCCTCGGCCTCCTCGCCCTCGGGCAGGCCGAGTTCGGCCTCGATCTGCTCGGCGGTGGGCGCCGCGATCACGTGCAGCACGAGGGTGTCGGGCTCGACCGCCAGCGACACGCCCGACGGCAGCGCGAGATCGCCGGCGTGGACGGACGCGCCGATCGCCATGCCGTCGATGACCACCTCGATGCCGGGCGGGATGTTCGTGGCCTCGGCCTCCACGGTGATCTGGACGAGCTGCTGGTCGAGCAGGCCGTCCGGGGCCACCTCCCCGGTCACGGTGACCGGGATGTCCACGGTGACCTTCTCGCCGCGCCTGACCATGATCAGGTCAACGTGCTCCACCGAGCCCTTGATCGCGTCCCGCTGGATCGCCTTCGGCAGCGCGAGCTGGCTGCCGCCGGGCAGGCCCTCCAGCCGGATCAGCACGTTCGCCGTGCGCAGCGCGAGCAGCACGTCGTGCCCGGGCAGGCTGACATGCCGCGGGTCGGTGCCGTGGCCGTACACGACGGCAGGAACCCGGCCCGCGCGGCGGACGCGGCGGGCCGGGCCCTTGCCGAACTCGCTGCGGGGCTCGGCGGCGATACGTACCTCGGGCACGGTGATACTCCTCAACTACGCCAGAGTGATCCTCAGGAGTCTAGCCGAGAACCGTGAGCGCCGAGGCCGTAGCCCGCTGGCCCCCGGCTGATGCCCCGGTCGAGGGCGGCGCCTGCCCCGCCACCACGAACGGCGGCCACCGCGTGGTGGCCGCCGCTGCGCGCGGGACGGTGCTAGCCCTCGAACGGGTCCGGGGCGGGTTGCTCCGGGCCGCCCTCGAACGGATCGGGGGCAGGCTGCTCCGGGCCGCCCTCGAACGGGTCCGGGGCGGGTTGCTCCGGGCCGCCCTCGAACGGATCGGGAGCGGGCTGCTCCGGGCCGCCCTCGAACGGATCGGGATTGGTCTGCTCGCTCATCATCATCCCCTTTCGTGTCCTGGCTCACATGAGCCAGGGCCCCGCACGATACAACTGCCGACGATCGGCATCGTAATGGGATTCGGGCTGCTGAATCTCGAAATACCGATGGTTTTCCGGCTCCGTTCCCGCGGGCTCGACTTTCGCGGCCGCGAAACTCGAGCCGTGGGCATCTCCCGATTTTTAGGACGGGGTATCGAGTTTCTCCTCCAGAGCGCCGAGTTCCTTGGCCTCGCTGTCCTCGCCCAGGGCCTCGAACAGGGTGCGGGCGCGAGCCCACGCCTCGCGGGCTGGCCCGGGCCGTCCCGCCCGGGCGTGCGCGGTGCCGATGCGCTGCAGATCCTTCGCCTCGCCGAACCGGTCGCCCGCGGCGCGATGAATGGCCAGCGCCTGCTCCAGCTCCTGGCCGGCGTCGGCGAGGCGCCCTAGCTCCAGATGGGCCCGGCCGAGGTTGTGCAGGGCGTAGCCTTCGTCCCGCACCGAGCCGACCTCACGGGCGACGGCCAGTGCCTCCTTCGCGGAGTCGATCGCCTCCTCGTGACGCCCGAGTTCGATGTAGGCCTCGGCGAGATTGCACAGCGCTACCGCTTCGCCGTACCGGCGGCCGACCTCGCGCTGCAGTTGCAGAGCTTGCCGCAGCGCCGCGACCGCCTCTTCGTGCCGTCCCAGGACCAGGTAACAGAACGCCAGGTTGTTCGCGACCTGCGCCTCGTAACGCCGGTCGCCTTTCTCGCGGTAGATGGCCAGCGCCTGCTCGAAGTAGCCGAGGGCGTCCTGGGCGCGCTGCTGACCGAGCACCATGCCGAGATTGGTCAGGACCCACGCCTCAGCCGTTTTGTCTCCCAGTTCACGCGCGCTGGCCAGGGCGATATGGTGCGTCGTCAGCCATTCCGTGCGGTATCCGAGCCGGTCGAGGCACACTTTCATGGCCGCGGGAAGCTTCCAGGCGATGTCATGCCGGCCGTATGCGGCGGCCTGCCGGGTCGCGGCGACCAGGTTGGCACGCTCCTGCTCACACCAGGCGAGCGCCTGCTCGCCCGTGGCGAAGGCCAGGGGCCCGCCGCCCGGCTCCGGCGGGGCCAGCGGCACCCGGTCGAGGTACGGTGCGACCACGCCCGCGGCCGCATCGGTGGTGCGCAGGTACCAGTCGAGCACCCGGTACACCGCGGCCTGGATGTCCTGCGGGACCTCGTCGGCCTCGGCCCGCTCCGCCGCGTAGGTGCGCAGCAGGTCATGGAGCCGGTACCGGTCGGGCGCCGGGGATTCCAGCAGGTTGGCGTCGACGAGCACCTCCAGGGCGTCGGCGACGGGATCCTCGGGCTCGCCGATGAGCGCGGCGGCGGCCGGCAGCCCGATGAACGGACCCTGCCAGACGCCGAGCAGGCGGAAAACCCGGGCCGGGTCGATGCCGGTGCGGCTCGCGGGGCGATGCAGGGCGTCGAAGCTGACCTGGAAGGTGGCGCGCACGGCCAGGTCACCGGCGGCGAGCTCGTCCATCCGGCGGCGCTGGTCGGCCAGGCGGCCGCCGAGCGTCCGCACGCTCCAGCTGCGGCGGGCGGTCAGCCGCGCGCCCGCGATCCTGATCGCGAGCGGCAGGCCGGCGCAGACCGCGAGCACGTCGCGCACCGCGTCGGGTTCGGCCGCCGCGCGCTCGGCCCCGATGATGCGGGTGAACAGTTCGGCGGCCTCGCGTTCGTCCAGCACGTCCAGGTCGACGAGCTGGCTGCCGGCCAGGTCGGACAGCCGGTGCCGGGAGGTGACGATCACCGCGCAGGAGCCCGTCCCGGGCAGCAGCGGCCGGACCTGGGCCGCGTCCCGCGCATCGTCAAGCACGGTCAGCATCTGCCGCTCGGCCAGGCGGGTGCGGTACATGGCGGCCCGCTCCTCGGCGTCCACCGGTACCCGGGTCCCGTCCACCCCGAGGTCCCTGAGGAACCTGGCCAGCGCCTCGTCCGGCGGCACGGGCTGCTCGCTCCCGCCGAGCAGGCTCACGTAGAGCTGTCCGTCGGGGAAAGCCGGCCGCAGCTCGTGCGCCGCGTGGACCGCGAGCGCGCTCTTGCCCAGACCCGGCGCTCCGGCCACGACCGCGACGGTCACCGCGGGGTTATCTTGCTGCCGGGCCTGCGACACCAGGCCGCGCAGCCGCTCCAGCGGCCCGTAACGGCCGGTGAAATCGGGGACATCGGCCGGTAGCTGGGCGGGCACGCGCCGCGGCGGCGCGCCGCGTCCGGCACGTGCGGTGCGCACCGGGGCCTGCGGGGCAGGCGCTCCCGGGGACGGCGACCCGGCCGCCGGCGGTCCGGGGGACCCGGCGGCGGGCGCTCCGGCGGGCCGTGGCGGCCGGATCCGGTCGGCGGTGAGCATCGCCTGGTAGAGCCCCTGCAGCTCCGGGCCGGGATCGACGCCGAGCTCGTCGGAGATGACCTTCCTGGCCTGCCCGTAGGCGGCCAGCGCCTCCGCGTGGCGCCCGGCGCCGTCGAGCGCCCGGATGAGCAGGCTCCACAGCCCCTCCCGGAGCGGCTGATCGGACAGCAGCCTGCGCAGCTCGGGCACGAGCTGGGCGTGCCGGCCGCAGCCCTCGTCGGCTTCGATCCGCAGCTCCAGGGCGGACAGCCGGGATTCCTCCAGCCGTCCGGCTTCGGCCGTCACCAGTGCCGTGGGCGGTACGTCGGCGAGCGCCCGGCCGCGCCACAACCCGAGCGCCTCGGCGAGCAGCCCGGCGGCGCGCCCCGGGTCGCCGGCCGACAGGGCCTGCCTGCCCTGCCCGGCCAGCGCCTCGAACCGCTCCGCGTCCAGGTCGCCCGGCTCGAGCAGGAGCTGGTATCCGGGAGCACGGGTGGTCAGGACGTGACCGTCCGGGTCGCCGAGCACGCGGCGCAGCCGGAACACGTAGACGCTCACCAGGTTCGCCGCCCGGTCGGGCGGGTCGTCGCCCCACAGCTCGGCGATCAGCCGGTCGGTCGACACGGCCTGGCCCTGATTCAGCAGCAGCGCGGCCAGCAGGGCCCGCCACTTTGGCGCTCCGATGCCGCCCCAGCCCTGGCCGGTCCAGACCTCGAGCGGTCCGAGTATCCGAAACCGCACCACGATGCCCCGTCCGGGCCCGCCGTTCCGCCGCTCCGCCGCGGGCCCACCGTTCCTAGCCGCGGCTCGCCATCGGATCGATGCCAGGCGCCGGAAGCCTCTTAATTACTACTCAACCATGACGTAACAGCTCCCCGCATCATGTTGCATATCTGTGAGCGCGCGGTCACAGATATGCGCCGCCGGGCCGCCGGGCCCCAGCCGCCAGATGGCGGCGCATGCGTCACGGGAGCCCCATTCCGGCCCGTGCGGCCCGCCGGCAGGCCGACGCAATCGGTACTCAATTGGGACGCAAGAACGTGGCGCCATGCTGGGCGCAGCCGCGCTTTCCTGCTCCGCGCCAGCGGCGGTCCGTCCTGGCTGACGAGCACGCAAGATCGCTGCCATGCCTGCAGACCGCCACGCGGGGGCGCAGTCCGCGGGCAGCTGAGCTGGTGGCCGCTGGCCTCCGTTCGCGGTTGGGGGGCGGGGCCAGCGGTCACCTCCCGGGATCCGGCCCGGTCCGTCGCTGGCGCGCCGCTGACCGGGCCCGGTGCGCTGGTGACCGCGCTGGCCTGGCGCGGGTGTGCTGCCGACGGCCGAGCGTCAGGAGTGGCCGTCGAACAGGCTGGTCACCGATCCGTCGCTGAATACCTCACTGATCGCCCGGGCGAGCAGCGGCGCGATCGACAGCACCGTGAGCTTGTCGAACCGCTTCTCGTTCGTGATCGGCAGCGTGTTGCAGACGATCACCTCGCTGATCCGTGAATTCTTCAGCAGGTCCACCGCGGGGCCCGACAGCACCCCGTGCGTCGCGGTCACGATCACCTGGGCGGCGCCCTGGTCGAACAGCGCCTCGGCCGCGTTCACGATCGTCGCGCCGGTGTCGATCATGTCGTCCACGATGATGCAGGTCCGGTTGGCCACCTGGCCGACCACCTCGAGGATCTTGACCTTGTTGGCGACGTCGGCGTCCCGGCGCTTGTGGATGATCGCCAGCGGGCTGCCCAGCCGGTCGGTCCAGCGCTCGCAGACCCGGACCCGGCCCGCATCCGGTGCCACCACCGTGACCTGGGACAGGTCATGCTGCTTCTCGATGTAGTCGGCGAGGATCGGCAGCGCGAACAGGTGGTCAACCGGGCCGTCGAAGAAGCCCTGGATCTGGGCGGTGTGCAGGTCGACCGCCATGATCCGGTCCGCGCCCGCGGCGAGGAAGAGGTCGGCCATGAGCCGGGCCGAGATCGGCTCCCGGCCGCGGCTTTTCTTGTCCTGGCGGGCGTAGCCGAAGAACGGGGCCACCACCGTGATCCGCTTGGCCGACGCCCGCTTCAGGGCGTCCACCATGATCAGGTGCTCCATGATCCACTGATTGATCGGCGCGGTGTGGCTCTGCAGCACGAACGCGTCGCAGCCGCGGACGGACTCCAGGAACCGGACGAAGATCTCGCCGCTGGCGAAGTCGTAGAGCGTGGTCGGGGCGGGCTCGATGCCCAGGCACTTGGCTACCTCGTCGGTGAGCTCCGGGTAGGCCCGGCCGGACAGCAGGAGCATGCGCTTCTGGTTGGCGGCGGTAATACCGGTCACTGCTCTCGCCCTCCGCTCAGGTGGGCGAATGGCCCTACCGTGTCGCCGACACCGATCACCGTGGACTCGCAGACCGAGTTGAGCACCGTGGCGCCGTCGGGCACCACGGTGTCCCGCAGCAGGCATCCGGGGCCCACCTGCGCCGTGGCCGCGACCGTGGTGCGGCCCTCCAGCTGGGTGCCCGGGCCGATCCTCGCGCCCGGCTCCAGCCGGACGTCGACGTCGATCCAGGTGCTCGCGGGGTCCACGAACGTGACCCCGGCGCGCATCCAGTTCCCGAGCAGCCGCTCGTTCAGCACTCGCCGCGCCCAGGCGAGCTGGGCCTGGTCGTTCACGCCCAGTACCTCCTCGGGATCCTCACACGCGGTGGTGGCGACCGGGTAGCCGTCGGCGTGCAGGATCGACGCGACATCGGTGAGGTACTCCTCGCCCTTGGCGTTGTCGGTCGGCACCCGCTTGACCGTGTCGGCGAGCAGATCGCCGTCGAAGGCGTACATGCCCGAGTTGATCTCGTTGATCAACTGCTGCTGCGGGCTGGCGTCCGCCTCTTCGACGATCCCCGTGAACTCCCCGGCCGGGTCGCGGATGATCCGGCCGTAACCGGTCGGGTCGTCCAGCCGGGCGGTGAGCACGGTGACCGCCGCGTGCTGCGCCGAGTGCGCCGCCACGAGTTCGCTCAGCGTCTCCGCGCGCAGCAGCGGGGTATCGGCGTAGGTCACGACCACGGTGCCGTGGATCAGGCCGACGGCCTCGATCACCATGCGCACCGCGTGACCGGTCCCGCCCCGGCGTTCCTGGACCACGATCTCGGCCTCGGGCGCGTGTTCGGCCAGGCTCTCGGTGACCTGGTCCCGGCCGTGCCCGGTGACCACGATGAGGCGCCCCGGGTTGAGTTCGCGCGCCGCCGCCACGACGTGGCCGAGCATCGTGCGGCCGCATACCTCGTTGAGCACCTTGGGGGTCTGGTTCTTCATCCGGGTGCCCTCACCCGCCGCAAGGATGATTACGGCGGCCGGACCGGTTAGGCTCACTCGGCTCGGCTCCTTGATATCGCTGCAGGCCATCGGCCTGTTTGCGCGACGCCGCGCATTCCCCCCGGACAGTTCACGCTCCCGACCCTCGCAGGATACCGCCCGGCCGCCCGGCCCCGGCCCGGCACGCTCTCATCCGCGCGCTTATCACGTTCCGGCCAGACCCGCGCCCGGCCCACGGCCCCAGCGGCCGCGACACGCAGCCGCCGCCCCTGGCGCAACCCGTTTTGTCAGTACCTCGTTCTACTATTCGAATATGGCTCAGAAGATTGCGTTTTATCAGTTACGAGAGCAGGCGATCGCGCTCCGCCGCGCGGGCAAGTCCCGCCGCGAGATCAAGGAACTGCTCGGCATCACCAGCAACGAGACCCTGAACGAGTCACTGAAGGGCGGGCATCGAGCGGGACAGGGTCAAGTGCTCGGTCAGCATCCACGAGAGCGCGGATGTCGCGGCAGCACGTCGATTCTGGCTGGGCATCACCGGTTTGGAGCCCGTACAGTTCCGGCGTCCCGCCCTCAAGCGGCACAAGCCGACGACAGTTCGCAAGAACACGGGCGACGACTACCACGGCTGCCTGCGCATCGAAGTCATGCGCAGCACCGGCCTGTACCGGAAGATCGAAGGCTGGGCTACCGCCGCCACGGCCGCGGGAAGAGCGCGCACCTGCTGATCTCGGCCATGATTCGAACTAGACAAGGTGCTCCCGGGCGAGGATTCGAACCTCGGTCGACGGGACCAAAACCCGTAGTCATGCCAGCTAGACCACCCGGGAAGGGTTCGATACCCAGCGTACCGATGACCGCCCGTCTGGGTTAAGCGATCAACGTCGGACGATCCGCACCATCGGCTGAAGCTTGCTGCAGTCGCATAGATGCCGATGTTCCGGGTATGGAAAAGCACTCACTCTCCGCAGTCGGGTGGCTGCGGATGTGATGTTAGCCACTTCTTAGGCAAAAGTTTGCGCAGGTACTTGCGTAACCTACGGTACCGTAGGTTACGGTTACGTAAGCGTATTTGCATCGACCCCGGACCTCGGTTATGTGCGGAGCGCTCATCCTCTGGCCGCCTTCCAACGTCAAGCGAGGACTGCCATGACCACTTCCGCAGACACCACCCGAGCCAGCGCCACCGTGCTCGCGCCCGCCGCACCCGACCTCAGCCGGGGCCGGCCGGACATCGACCCGGAACCCGACAGCATGTTCTCGCGCATCCTGATCGGCACCTTCGTCGTCGTGCCGATGCTCGCCATCCTGGCCGCCGTCCCGCTGGCCTGGGGATGGGGCCTCGGGTGGCACGACATCGTCCTGGCGGTCGCGTTCTACTACGTCACCGGGCTCGGCATCAGCATGGGGTTCCACCGCTACTTCACCCACGGCTCGTACAAGGCGACCCGGCCGTTCAAGATCGCGCTGGCGGTAGCCGGGACGCTGGCCATCGAGGGAGACGTGCTGACCTGGGTGGCCGATCACCGCAGGCACCACAAGTACAGCGACCGGGAGGGCGACCCGCACTCGCCCTGGCGGTTCGGCAGTGACTGGAAGGCCCTGGTCAAGGGGCTGGCGTGGGCCCACGTCGGCTGGCTGTTCGACGGCAACAAGACCTCGAAGGAGAAGTTCTGCCCGGACTGGCTCGCCGATGGCGACATAACCCGGATCACGGGGCTGTTCCCGTGGCTGGTCACCGTGTCGATGCTGGCGCCCGCCCTGATCGGCGGCCTGTGGGCGTGGTCCTGGGCGGGGGCGGTCACCGCGTTCTTCTGGGCCAGCCTGGTCCGGGTCGCGTTCTTGCACCACGTCACCTGGTCGATCAACTCCATCTGCCACACGTTCGGCAAGGAGGAGTTCGAGGTGCGGGACAAGTCGCGGAACGTCAACTGGCTGGCGATCCTGTCGTTCGGCGAGTCCTGGCACAACCTGCACCATTCCGACCCGACCTGCGCCCGGCACGGGGCGCTGAAGGGGCAGATCGACACCGCGGCCAGGCTGATCTGGGTGGCCGAGAAGCTCGGCTGGGTCCGCGACGTCCGCTGGCCGGACGAGGCCCGGCTGGCCGGCAGGATCACCGGATCCAGGAAGCTGGGCTCGATGACCAAGCGGGCGGTCACACGCGCGGTTGGCTGATGAGACGGCCCGTTGACATGATGGGTCGGTGACCATCCAGCCCTCAGGGTCGGGCCGTAGGAGAATGACCGGCAGGGAGCGGCGCGAGCAACTGCTCGACATCGGCCGCCGCCTGTTCGCCGAGCGCGGCCTGGACGGTACGTCGATCGAGGAGATCGCCGCCCGGGCCGACGTCTCCAAACCGATCGTCTACGAGCACTTCGGCGGGAAGGAAGGGCTGTACGCGGTCGTGGTCGACCGCGAGGTCGAGCGCTTCCTGGCCATGGCGACGCGCCTCCTGGGTGGCGAGAACACCATGGAGAACTTCGAGGTCGCCGCCGTCGGGCTGCTGCGTTACATACAGGACAACTCCGACGGCTTCCGGATCCTGGTGCGGGACTCGAACCCCTCGTCGGGGTCGGGGACCTTCGCCAGCCTGATCAGCGACATCGCGAGCCAGGTCGAGTACATACTCGGCGACCTGCTCAAGGACCGGGGCTACGACCCGAAGCTGGCCCCCATGTACGCGCAGATGCTCGTCGGCATGGTCGCGTTCACCGGCCAGTGGTGGCTGGACGCGCGGAAGCCTGAGCTCGAGGTGGTGGCCGCCCACCTGGTGAACCTGGCCTGGAACGGCCTGTCCAAGCTCGACCCGAAGCCGCGGATATCCCCCGACGCGATGCGGCGGCTGCGCGAGCAGCCGTGATCGGCCTGCCGGACGGCTAGCGGCCACGGCGCGGGCGGCGGCCTCGCTGACGGGGCGCTTCGCGGCAGCCGACGTCCGCTGCGCTACGGCCGGACCGCTTACCGCCGGACCGCTACCGCGAACACGCGCCGGAACGGGAACACCGTGCCGTAGCCAGCCGCCGGGTACGCCTCCCCCATCCGGGCCCCGTAGTCGGCCAGGAACTCCGCCGCCCGGGCCGGCGGCAGCGCCGCGAGCACCGGGCGCAGGCCCGTGCCCTTGTACCAGTCCAGAACCGGATCGTCACCGTGCAGCAGGTGCACGTAGGTCGTCTCCCAGGCGTCGACCTCGAAGCCGGCCCGGGCCAGCAGGTCCAGGTACTCGGCCGGATCCGCCGCCTGGCGGTTGAGCGGCACGCCGGCGAGCAGCGGCCGCCACCGGTCCGAGCCCGCGAGCTCCCGCAGCACCCGGTGGCTCGGCTGGTCGTAGTTGCCGGGAACCTGGAAGGCCAGCCAGCCGCCTTCCGGGACGAAGCCGGCCCATCTGGTCAGCACGTCGAGGTGGTCAGGCACCCACTGCAGCACGGCATTGGAGATGATCACGTCGACGCGGCCGCCGGGCTCCCAGTCCCTGACGTCGCCGAGGGCGAAGGTGAGCCGCGGCCCGGGCCGCAGCGCCTGCGCGGCCTCGATCATCTCGGCCGAGCTGTCGATCCCGTGGACCCGGGCCCGCGGCCACCGGCGGGCCAGCGTGGCGGTCAGCGTTCCGGGGCCGCAACCGAGGTCGACGACGGCCGCGGGCGCTTCGGCACCCACCCGGCCGAGCAGGTCGAAGAACGGCCGTGACCGCTCGTCGCCGAAGCGCCGGTACTCGCCCGGATCCCACATCGCCGCCTCCCGGGTATCCCAGTATCTCGACATCGAGATAAATCTCCGGCCCAGAGTACCGGTGGCGAAATCTTGATGTCAAGAGATATGCTGGCGATCATGGGGTCGAGGCCGGGGCACGCGAAGCACGACCAGACGCCGCGCCGCGGCGAGCCGGCCGGGGCACGCCAGCCGCCGCGGGACGCCAGCGCACGCCAGCCGCTCCGGGACGAGGTCGACGAGCTGGTCGCGCGATGGCGAGCCGAGCGCCCCGACCTGGACGTCGAACCGCTCCAGGTGCTCAGCCGGGTGTCCCGGCTGGCCAGGCACCTGGACCGGGCCCGCACGGCTGCGTTCGCCGCCCACGGTCTCCAGGCCTGGGAGTTCGACGTCCTGTCCGCCCTGCGCCGGCAGGGACCGCCCTACCAGCTCAGCCCCGGCGCACTGCTGCGCGCGACCCTGGTGACCTCCGGCACGATGACGAACCGGATCGACCGCCTGGCGGATGCGGGGCTGGTCAGCAGGCGTCCCGATCCGGTCGACAAGCGCGGCGTGCTGGTGACCCTGACGGCCCGGGGCCGGGCCGCGGCCGACGCCGCGCTCACCGACCTGCTGATCAGCGAGCGGGCACTGCTGACCGGGCTGGACGGCGCCCAGCAGCGGGAGCTGGTCACGCTGCTGCGCATCCTGCTCGCACCGTTCGACGCTGACCAGGCCCCGGACAGCGCGCGAGGGTAGCCGGCCGCGGCACGACACTCGTGCCGCCGCCGGGCCAGCCGGCCTCCCTCAGCGCAGCGCCACGGCGAAGTCGAAGTCCGGGCCGCGGCCGGCCAGCCGGTCGCCGGTCATGGGGACGAGGATCATCCGGGCGCCACCGTTGGGCGCCCGGTGCTGCTCGCGGATCCAGCCGAACAGGGCATCCCCCACGACCTGCCACTGGGCGCCGGCCGGGCGCTCCTGCCCCATGTGTATGAACGCCTCCTGGTGCGCGGGCTCGGTGCGCAGGGTGAGGTCGGGGAATCTGGTCGCGATCTCGGCGGCCTGGTCACCGGGCACTGGCCAGCACCACTCGACCGGGCCGTCGCTGTCCTCGCTGACCTCTCCGTGGTAGATCACGAAGGGCGCCCCGGCGATGCCCTCGGGCCTGGGCACCGACCCGCCCCGCATCCGGCCGATGAGGAACTCCCTCCCCACCGGGATCTGCTCGTCGGCGTGCACGTGCCGCAGCAGGCTGAGCAGGCTCCGGGCCGGGACATCGCGGACGTCAACCTGGTACATGACAGACCTCTTTCCGTTCAGGCGGTCAACGAGGTAGCCGGCCAGGTCCCTGCGGGCCGCGTGTTCGGCCTCCGCCCGGGTCCAGTAGGCGACGACCTGCTCGGCGGCCGCGGGCGGCTCCAGGCCCAGGATCACCTTGATCTGGGCCAGCGGCACGCCGATCTGCCGCAGCGAGGCCACCAGGCGAGCCTGGTCCAGCTGCCCGGAGGCGTACCAGCGGTAGCCGGAGTCCAGGTCGACGCGGGCCGGCGGCAGCAGCCCGAGCTCGTCGTACAGGCGCAGCGCCTTCGGTGACAGCCGCGACAGCCGGGCGAACTCGCCGATCCCCAT
This sequence comes from uncultured Actinomycetota bacterium, assembly GCA_963842355.1. GTDB lineage: Bacteria > Actinomycetota > Actinomycetes > Streptosporangiales > Streptosporangiaceae > JASHPR01. The sequence goes on from CAWJGC010000007.1 coordinate 123,632, forward strand.
CAGGCTCACGGACGGCTCCCTCGTTCCGGGCGGGCGCCCGGTCGCCACCACTGTGCGGCTTCCCCCAAGGGCAAGGTCAACCGCGCGCCGGGGCGTTCCGCCGCCCGCTCACGCGGCCGGGGATCTGCCGTGCCGCGCTTGGGTCACCCCGCCGAGCAACGCGTTGACCGACTTCCAGGACAGGATGGAGCCACGCGACAGCGCCGACAGGATCGACGTCATGCTGGCCACGGAGGCCACCGAGAACGCGGACGCCGCGGAGCCGGCCGAGCCGACCGACAGGATCGAGCCCGCCGAGCCCACCGAGAGGATCGAGCCGGACGATCCGACCGACAGGATCGACCCCACCGATCCGATGCTCAGCAGTGAGTTCTTCGAGCCGATCGACCATCGCGAGCCATGGCTGTCCCTCATGCGGGGCATTCTCCCGCCGGAGCCGGGCCCCGGCAACGCCGCAACGCGGGCGGCACCGAACCCGCGGCGCGCATGCGCCGCGGGACGGGCCAGACGCCGTCGTGGCGCCGATTCACGACGATGCCGGCCAGTCTGGCGACTCGTATACTCGGGATTACCCGTTGCCGCAGGAGGCCAGGTGCGCCGCGTCGCCGCCCTTGCCGCGGTCGCCGCCGCAGCCGCGGCGCTTTCGGGTTGTGCCGCAGGCGCCCCGGCTGGCCACGCCAGCCCCAGCCTCAGAGCCAGCCCCAGCGCCAGCTACTACCTGGCCCTCGGTGACTCGCTGTCCCGGGGGGTCCAGCCCGACGCGGCAGGAGCCAGCGTGCCGACCGGGCAGGGGTACACCGACCAGCTCTACGCGGTGCTGCGCCGCGGCCACCCGGGCCTGAGGCTGGTCAAGCTCGGCTGCCCCGGTGAGACCACCGACACGATGATCAACGGCGGGATCTGCCGGTACCTGGGAGGTTCGCAGCTCGCCGCGGCGGCCGGCTTCCTGCGCGCCCACCGGGGCCGGGTCTCGCTGATCACCATCGACATCGGTGCCAACGACCCCGACTCGTGCGTGACGCGCCCGAGCATCGGCGCGGTCGCGTCCTGCCTCGGGACGAGCTTCCCCCACACGCTGGCCAACCTCGCGGCGATCATGACGAGGCTCCGCGCGGCGGGGGGCAGCAAGGTCCGCATCATCGGCATGAGCTACTACGTCCCCACGCTGGCCGACTGGCGCGACGGCCTGGTCGGCCGGCTCCTCGCCCGGGTCAGCGAGGGCGCCGTCGTCGGCTACAACCGGCTGCTGGCCCACGTCTACCAGGAGTTCGGCGCTCGGGTCGCGGACGTGTTCGACGCCTTTCACAGCGCGGATTTCTCCGGCCGCGTGACGCTGCCCCGGATCGGCGCCGTGCCGCCCAACGTCGCGGCGATCTGCCGCTGGACCTGGGAATGCGCGTCGGCTCCGCGCGGGCCCAACCAGCACGCCGACGCGGCGGGCTACAGCGTGATCGCCCAGACTTTCCAGCGTGCCGACCTCGGCTGAGCTAGAGCGCAGGTCATGAAGCCGGCTCCCGAATCCGGCGAATCCCGAGCCGCGCGCCCGCCGCCATCGCGCCGGCCTCGGCGGCCGCGTCCGGCTTGCCCGCGCCGTACGCCCGGCGATGAATGTAAACCTGCGGTACACGGGTGTACACCAAACTCGCATCCACGCGGCCGGGATGCGGAGGCGGCGGGCCGACGGGCCGGACGAAGACCCCGAAACGGTGCAAAAGGGTATCACGGTGGTTGGCTGCCCGGCCTGGCGCCAGCCCTCCCAGCCTTCCCAGCCGACCTGGTCGTCAACTGACCGGTGCCTTAGGAAATCTCCTCCGCCACCGACAGCCAGCGCTCCTCGAGGCCCGCCTTCTGCTCCTGCACGGTGCGCAACTGCGCGCCGAGCTCGATCAGCTTGGTGTAATCGCTGGCGTGCTCGGCCAGCGCCGCGGTCAGCTCGGCCTCCCGGCCAGACACCCGGTCGAGCTGGCGTTCCAGCCGGTCGAGCTCCTTGCGCGCGGCTCGCTGCCGTGCCGCGGGCGAGGCCGGAGCGCGGCCGGACAGTCCGGACGCGGCCGCCGCAGTGTCCCGCTGCTGGTCGATGCGGTCCAGGTACTCGGTGACTCCGCCGGGCAGGTAGGCCAGCTTTCCGCCGATCAGCGAGACCACGTGGTCGGTGACCCGCTCCAGGAAGTACCGGTCGTGGCTGACCACGACCATCGATCCCGGCCAGCCGTCCAGCATGTCCTCGAGCTCGGTGAGGGTGTCGATGTCGAGGTCGTTGGTCGGTTCGTCGAGCAGGAGCACGTTCGGCTCGTCGAGCAGCACCATCATGAGCTGGAGCCGCCTGCGCTCGCCGCCGGACAGCTCCGCCACGGGTACCCACTGCCGGTCGCCGCGCAACCCGAGACGGTCGAGCAGCCGGCCCACGGACATCTCGCGGGCGCCGATCCGGACCGTGCGGCGCACCTGCTCGGCGGCTTCGAGCGCGCGCAGTCCGGGTTCCACCGGGGCGGGTTCCTGGGCCAAGTGGCCGATCCGGACGGTCTTGCCGCGCACGACCCGGCCGCTGACGGCGAGAGAGCCGGCCCGGCGCCGCCCGGCCCCGTGGTCGCGGGACCCGCGGTCGCGGGACCCGCGGTCGCGGGACCCGCGGTCGCGGGACCCGCGGTAGCAGGAACCGCGGCGGCCGGGAGCGCGCCGGCGAGCAGCCGCAGCAGTGTGGTCTTGCCGCTGCCGTTCACGCCGACGACCCCGACCCGCTCGCCGGGCCCGAGCCGCCAGGTCACGTGGTCGAGCAGTGGGATGGGGGCCGTCCCCTCCAGGGCCGACTCGGCTCGCGGAGCTTGCTCCGCGGCGGGTTGACGGGGGGTCGTCCCCCCTAGGGCCAACACCGTCACGTCCTCGATCTCGAGGACGGTCTTGCCGAGCCGGGCGGTGGCCAGCCGGGACAACTCCACGCTATCGCGCGGCGGAGGCTCGCCGTCGATCAGGGCGGTGGCCGCCTCGATCCGGAATCTCGGCTTGCTGGTCCTGGCCGGCGGGCCGCGGCGAAGCCAGGCCAGCTCCTTGCGCAGCAGGTTACGGCGGCGCTGGTCGGTGGCCTCGGCGATCCTGGCCCGTTCCGCCCTGGCCAGCACATAGGCCGAGTAGCCGCCGTCGTAGGAGTACACCTGTCCGTCGGCGACCTCCCAGGTCCGCTCGGTCACGGCGTCCAGGAACCAGCGATCATGGGTCACCACGACGAGGGCCCGCCCGTGGTCGCGGAGGTAGCCGGCCAGCCACCGGATCGCCTCGATGTCAAGATGGTTGGTCGGCTCGTCGAGCAGCAGCAGATCATGTTCTTCGCGCAGCAACGCAGCCAGCGCGACCCGGCGGCGCTCGCCCCCGGACATCCGTTCTGCGTGGTCCTGGAGGTTTATCCCCGCCAGCAGCGCCGTTATGACCGACCGACTGCGCAGATCGGCCGCCCACTCGTGCTCGGGCCGCGAGCCGAACACGAGTTCCCGCACCTGGCCGGCCAGGTCCTCGTTCTGCGGCAGGTAGCCGAGCCGCAGGCCGCGGGCCCGGGTGGCGCGGCCGGAGTCCAGCGTCGTCGCGCCGGCCAGCGCCCCGAGCAGCGTGGTCTTGCCCGCGCCGTTGCGGCCGACCACGCCGATCCGGTCGCCGGCGGCTACCCCGAGCGAGACCCCGCCCAGCAGCACCCGCGGCCCGTAGGCCTTCGTGGCCGCCTCCAGCGTGACCAGCGGGACGAACGGCGGGCCGGCCGGGCTCATGCACGCTGCGCGGCGACGACCGCGGCGCCTGCGGCCGGACCCTTGACCTGGACCACGGCCCGGCAGACCCCGGCGCCGGTCAGCGACACCGCGAGCTCACGGGCGCGCCGGGCGTCGGCGGCGAGGAAGGCGCAGGTGGGGCCGGAGCCGGAGACGACCGCGCCGAGCGCGCCGTGCTCCCGGCCCGCGTTCAGGGCGCGGCGCAGATCCGGCCGCAGCGACACCGCCGCCGGCTGCAGGTCGTTGCTGAGCAGCGGGCCGACCGCGGCCGGGTCGCCGGAGCGCAACGCGGCCATCAGCTCGGTGCTCAGCCGGGGTGGCGGGACGGCCCCGGCGGTCCCGGCGGTCCCGGCGGTCTCGGCGGTCTCGGCGGTCCCGGCGGCCCTGCCCGCGCCGGCGACTCCGGCGGGGGCGGATCCGCGGGCGCGGCCGGTGCCTCCCGCGTCCTCCCGGCGGTGCGCGGCGGCGCGCGCGCGCAGCCGGTCGCAGGCCGCGTAGACCTCCGGGGTGGACAGCCCGCCCGTCGCGAACGCGAGCACCCAGTGGTACGTCCCGGCCGCCAGGGCCGCGGTGAGCCGCTCGCCGCGGCCCTGGCCGACGGCGGTCCCGCCGAGCAGCGCGAACGGGACGTCGCTGCCCACGCTGGCGGCTACCTGGCGGAGTTCCGACTGGCTGAGCCCCGCTCCCCAGAGTTCGTTGCAGGCCACCAGGGTGGCTGCGGCGTCGGCACTGCCCCCGGCCAGGCCGGCCGACACCGGGATCCGCTTGCGGATCTCGATCCGTACCGCTGCCTTGCCCCGGCGCCGCATGCTGACCGCGGCCAGGGCAAGCGCCGCGCGGGCCGCGAGATTCGCGCGCCCGGCCGGAACCGATGCCGCGTCCTCGCCCGTCACCAGCACGCTGGTCCGCTCGGCGGGCCGCACGGTCACCTCGTCGAACAGCGACACGGCGTGAAACACGGTCATCAGGTCGTGATAGCCGTCGCCGCGCGGCGGCCCCACGGAGAGCTGCAGATTCACCTTCGCGGGAACCCGGACGGTCACAGGGGTCACGATTAGCCGATCATAGGAGTTATCGCGGCCGTGACGTACCGGCCCGGCTGGACGGCGATCTCAACGCTCACGGCTCCCATTCTCGGTCAGGCCAGTGCACCCGGCACCCGGCACCTGGCACCCGGCACCCGGCGCCGGCGCCGGCCAGCCAGCGCGATCCGCGCGAACTCGGCTACGCCGAGCGCCTCGCCGCGCTGGGCCGGATCGACGGCCGCCGTCCTGAGCACCCGCTCCGCCGCCGCGGCCGAGCCCGCCCACGGCGCCAGCGCGGCCCGCAGCGTCTTGCGGCGCTGCGCGAACGCGGCGTCCACGACGGCGAAAACCTCTTCGCGGGACGCTCCGGGCGGCGGCTCGCGCCGGGTGAAGGCCACGAGGCCGGAGTCGACCCTGGGTACCGGCCAGAACACCGTCCGCGGTACCGGCCCCGCCCGCCGGGCGTCGGCGAACCAGGCGAGCTTGACCGACGGCACGCCGTAGGTCCGGCTGCCCGGCGGCGCGCTCATCCGGTCGGCCACCTCGGCCTGGACCATGACCAGCCCCCGGCGCAGCGACGGCACGGTGGCCAGCAGGTGCAGCACGACCGGGACCGCGGCGTTGTAGGGCAGGTTGGCGACCAGCGCGCTCGGCTCCCCCGGCAGGTCCTGCACCCGGGCCGCGTCCGCGGTCACCACCTCGAGCGGCCGGCCAGGGCCGGAGCACGGGCGGCGACGGTGTGCGGCAGTTCGGCGGCGAGCGCCGGATCCATCTCCACGGCGACCACCCGCGCGGCCGCGGCCAGCAGCGGCAGGGTGAGCGAGCCGAAGCCGGGGCCGACCTCGAGCACGACGTCGGCCGCGTCCAGCTCCGCGAGCGCCGTTATCCGGCGGACCGTGCCGGCGTCGGTGACGAAGTTCTGGCCGAGCCGCTTGGACGGCCTGATCCCGAGACGATCGGCGATCTGCCTGATGTCGGCCGGCCCGAGCAGCCGCGGCGCCGCGGCGCTAGCGCCCACTGATCCGCAACTCGTGATCGTGGAGAGTTACCCGCGCTACTCGCCGAGAAGTCTCCAAGGCCGGGGGATTCGGCGTCAGCGGGCCCTCGATCCAAAGACGCGCTCGCCGGTCGCGGTCACGGCCGCGCACAGGTCCGCCACGTCCATCTGCTTCACCTCGGCGATCGCCCGCAGCGTGTACGCCACCATCGCGGGCGAGTTCGGCCGGCCCCGGTTCGGCACCGGGGTGAGGAACGGGGCGTCGGTCTCGACCAGGATCAGGTCCGCGGGGGCGGCCGCGGCCGCGTCACGCAGCGGCTGGGCGCTGGAGAAGGTCACGTTGCCCGCGAAGCTCATCACGTACCCGGCCTCCGCGCACCGCTTGGCCATCGCGGCGTCGCCGGAGAAGCAGTGGAAGATCACGTGCTCCGGCGGCCCGTCGGCGTCCAGGATCCGCAGCACGTCCTCGTGCGCGTCCCGGTCGTGGATCACCAGGGCCTTCCCGGCCTGCTTGGCGATCTCGATGTGGGCCCGGAACCAGTCCCGCTGCACGGCGGGCGGCGCGCTGTCCCGGTAGTAATCGAGGCCGGTCTCGCCGACCGCCCGGACCTGCGGCAGCACGGCCAGCGAGGCGATCTCGGCCAGCACGGCGTCGCGGGCGGCGGTCGACTCCGCGGCCCGCGCGGTCTCGTTCGGGTGGACCGCCACCGCCGCGTAGACGCCCGCGTGCCGGTCCGCGCAGCCGGCCGCCCAGCGCGAGGTGGGCAGGTCGACGCCGATCGTGACCACCCGCGTGATCCGGGCCGCGCGGGCGTCCGCCAGGATCTCGGGGACCGGGCGGTCGATCAGGTCGAGGTGACAGTGGCTGTCGAACGCGTCGCCCGGCAGCGGCTCCGGCCGGGCTTCCGAAGTCATGCGCCCTCCAGCCGGGCCAGTTCCTCCTCGGCCAGGCCGGGGTCGAGCTTGGCGAACAGCGGTGACGGCGGCGCCAGCGGGGTGCCCGGCCGGATCCGCGCGGACTCCCACCGCGCGGCGACCTGGTAGTCGCCCGTGATCACCGGGTACGGGGCGCCGCCTTCCTCGCTGACCTCCTCGATCTGGGGCATCCCGGACCACGGACCGGACCCGCCGAGCATCTCGTAGACCTTCTGTGACGAGCGTGGCAGGAACGGGGTCAGCAGTGTCTTCCCGTCGTCGACCAGCTGCAGCGCCACGTGCAGGATCGTCCGCATCCGCTCCGGGTCGGATTCGCGCAGCTTCCACGGTGCCTGCTCGGACAGGTACTTGTTGGCGTCGGCGAGCGTGCGCATGGTCTCGGTGATCGCGGCCTTGAACCGTGACCGTGAGAGCGCATCGCCGACATTCTTGAACGCGTCACGGGAGCGCTGGACGATCTGCCGATCCGCATCGGTCAGCGGGCCGGCCTCCGGGATCGTGCCGATGTTGCGGGCCGCGAACGAGATGCTGCGGTTCACCAGGTTTCCCCAGTTCGCCAGCAACTCGTCGTTGTTGCGCCGGATGAACTCGCTCCAGGTGAAGTCGGTGTCCTGGTTCTCCGGCCCGGCCACGGCCAGGTAGTACCGGAGCGCGTCGACGTCGTAGCGCTCCAGGAAGTCGCGTACGTAGATGACGACCGAGCGGGAGGAGGAGAACTTGCGGCCCTCCATCGTGAGGTACTCGCTGGCCACCACCTCGGTCGGCAGGTTGAGCGCGCCGAGCGAGCCCGGCGTGCCGCCCTTGTCGCCCAGGCCGCTGTAGCCGAGCAGCATGGCCGGCCAGATCTCGGCGTGGAAGACGATGTTGTCCTTGCCCATGAAGTAGTAGGACTCGGCCTCCGGGGTCTGCCACCAGGCCCGCCAGGCGTCCGGGTCGCCGGATCGCCTGGCCCACTCGATCGACGCGGACAGGTACCCGACCACGGCGTCGAACCACACGTAGATCCGCTTGTCGGGACGGTCCCGCCAGCCGTCGAGCGGGACCGGGACGCCCCAGTCGAAGTCCCGCGTGTACGCCCGCGGCTTCAGGTCGTCGAGCAGGTTGAGCGAGAACTTGAGCACGTTGGGGCGCCACAGCCCGCTCTTGCTCTGCAGCCAGGTGCCCAGCGCGTTGGCGAACGCGGGCAGGTCGAGGAAGAAGTGCTCGGTCTCGACGAAGACCGGGGTCTCCCCGTTGATCTTCGAGCGCGGGTTGATCAGGTCCGCCGGGTCAAGCTGGTTGCCGCAGTTGTCGCACTGGTCCCCGCGTGCGCTCGGGTACCCGCAGATCGGGCACGTGCCCTCGATGTACCGGTCCGGCAGCGTCCGGCCGGTCGACGGCGATATCGCGCCCATGGCCGTCCTGAGGAAGATGTACCCGTTGTCGTACAGGCCCTTGAAGATCTCCTGGGTCACCGCGTAGTGGTTGCGCGTGGTGGTCCGGGTGAACAGGTCGTAGGTCATGCCCAGGCCGACCAGGTCCTCGGCGATCACGCGGTTGTAACGGTCGGCCAGTTCCCTGGCGGTGACGCCGGCGGCGTCCGCCTGGACCTGGATCGGCGTGCCGTGCTCGTCGGTGCCGCTGACCATCAGCACCCGGTTGCCCGTCATCCGCTGGTACCGGCTGAACATGTCGGCGGGCAGGCCGAACCCGGACACGTGCCCGATGTGCCGGGGCCCGTTGGCGTATGGCCAGGCCGGCCCGGTCAGTATGTGACGGCTCGTTGCGGACATCCCCTCAGCCTAGGGCCAGACCCGGCCCGCCCGGGCGCTCCCGCCCCCGCCCCCCCGGGCGCCCCGGGCCCCGTCGCCCCCGCCGCCCCCGGGCTCCCGCCGCCCCCGCCCCTCCCGGGCTCCGCAACCGCATCGATGGACCGTCGATGCGGAAACCACGACATCTACCGTCCATCGATGTCGTTCCGGCCGGGCCGCAGGTGCCACAGGACGGCGTCGTACACGTCGCGCTTGCGCAGGCCTCGTTCCCTGGCGACCGCGGCGATCGCGGCCTTGCGCGGGGTTCCCGCCCGCTCCCGCGCCTCGACGTCGGCGGCGGCGCTCGCCGCCGTCCCGCCGGCGTCGGCCTGGCTGGCCCCTTCCGTCTGCCCCGGCCCCGGCCGCACCACCCGCGCCGCCGTGGCGTCCCCTGCCTGCCGGGCCTGCCCGACCGCGGCCGCGGCCCGGCGCGCCTGCGCGCCCGCCACCACGATGGTGATCTCGCCCAGCGGCCCCGCCGCCGCCCACGCGGCCAGTTCGGCGAGGGTGCCGCGCCTGATCTCCTCGTGCGTCTTGGTCAACTCGCGGCACACGACGGCCGGCCGCCCGGCACCGAACGCCTCGGCGAGCCCGGTCAGGGTCGTGACGAGCCTGACCGCCGACTCGAAGAAGATCAGCGTCCGGGGCTCGCCCGCGAGTTCCGCGAACCTGCGTGCCCGCGGGCCCGGCCGGCGCGGCGGGAAGCCCTCGAAGCAGAACCGGTCGGACGGCAGCCCGGAAACGGCGAGCGCCGCGGTGACGGCCGAGGGCCCGGGCAGCACGGTGACCCGGATCCCCGCCGCGGCCGCCGCCGCAACCAGCCGGTAGCCCGGATCGCTGATCGCCGGCAGGCCGGCGTCGGTCACCAGCAGGACGTCGCACCCGGCCTCCAGGTCGGCCAGCAGACCGGGTGTCTTCGCCACCTCGACGGCGTCGTAGTAGGAGATCACGCGGCCGGTCAGCGTCACGCCGAGCGCCGCGGCCAGCCTGCGCAGCCTGCGGGTGTCTTCCGCCGCCACGATCGGCGCCTCGCCGAGCGCGGCGGCGAGCCGGGGCGAGGCGTCCTCCGGCCGGCCGATCGGCGCCGCCGCGACCGTCAGCGTCGCAGGGCCGCCGCTGGCGCGGTTGTCGTCACGGCCTCCCGCGGTGTCTCCCGCTCGCCTCCGGGACCCCACCCGCCTCCCCATTCCCCCTCACTCCGGATCGCTCGCGGCGCGTTCCATATCGCCGCCAACGCTAGCGGGCGGGCCCCCCTACGATGGCAGTCGATGACGGCATACGAGACCGAGCCTGCGGCCGCCGAACCGGCCAGTCGCGTGGCCGACCTCACCAGACGGCTGGTTCCGCCGGTTCCCGGCAGCGCCATCTGGGGCTGGGTCGGGCCACTGCTGGTCACCGCGTTCGGGGCCTACCTGCGCTTCGGCCGGCTGAGCGTTCCCCCTTCCGTCGTCTTCGACGAGACGTACTACGTCGGCGACGCGTACGGGATCCTGCGTCACGGCGTCGAGATCAACCACGTCAAGAACGCCGACACGCTCCTGGCTCAGGGCAAGACGGACATCCTCGCCCGGGGCGGCGAACTCGTGGTGCACCCCCCGGTCGGGAAGATCATCATCGCCGGCGGGGAATGGCTGTTCGGCCTGACGCCGTTCGGGTGGCGGTTCGCGGTCGCCCTGGCCGGCTCGCTGGCCATCCTGATGACGGCCAGGATCGCGCGCCGGATGACCAGGTCCACCATGCTCGGCTGCGTGGCCGGGCTGCTGCTGGCGGTGGACGGCCTGGAGCTCGTGATGAGCCGCACGGCCCTGCTCGACATCTTCGTGATGTTCTGGGTGCTGGCCGCGTTCGGCTGCCTGGTGATCGACCGGGACGGCGCCCGGGCCAGGATCGCGGCGGCCGCGGCCGCAGCGGACGTGGACGAGACGGGCCCGAATCTCGGTGTGCGCTGGTGGCGCGTGCTGGCCGGACTGTGCCTCGGCCTCGCCGTCGCGTCGAAGTGGAACGGGATCTGGTACCTGCCCGGGTTCGCTCTGCTCGGCTTCGCCTGGGACCTGGGGGCGCGCCGGGCCGCGGGGTTCCGCGCTCCGGTCCGGGGCGCGCTGCAGCGCGACGTGACCTGGATGCCGGTCTCGTTCGTGCTCGCTCCGCTGGCCGCCTACCTGGCGTCGTGGAGTGGCTGGTTCGCCTCGCCGTACGGCTTCGACCGGAACTGGGCGGCGCTGCACGGCAACCACACCCCGGTCTGGTCGGCCCTGGACTCGCTGTATCAGTACAACAGGTACATGCTCCAGTTCGGCCTCGGCCTGACCACGGGGCATCCGTACAAGTCGCAGCCGTGGACCTGGCTGCTCATCAGCCGGCCGGTTTCGTTCTACTACGCGACCCCGAAGACCTGTGGCGTGCCCTCCTGCTCCCAGGAGGTGCTGGCCATCGGCACGCCGCTGATCTGGTACGCGTCCATCCCTGTGCTCGTGGCCTGCCTGGCCTGGTGGCTGCTGCGCCGGGACTGGCGGGCGGGCGCCGTGCTGATGGGCGTCGCGGCCGGGTGGCTGCCGTGGTTCTGGTTCGCCCTGCACGACCACCGGACCGAGTTCTACTTCTACGCGGTGACCTTCGACCCGTTCCTGGTCATCGCCATCACCCTGTGCCTCGGGCTGATCGTCGGCCCGGCCCGTGCCCTCCCGGCGCGGCGGGCCACCGGAGCCGTCATCGCGGGCGGCTACCTGCTGGCGGTCCTGTGGGATTTCTACTACATGTACCCGGTGCTGGCGGCCCGGGTCATCCCGTACACCTCGTGGCTGTCCCGGATGTGGTACCACGGCTGGATCTGACCTTGCTGTGCCTCCCGCTCACCCCCGGGGCGCCTGGAGGCCCGGCGGCTCGGGAACCTGAACGTCAGCTAAGTGTTCCCGCTGCGTCACCGCAATGTTGCGCAGATCACGCATCGATATGGCAATCCCGTGCGTCTATAAGGTGAACGGCAACAAGCGAGCTGAAGCGGCGCCCTGGGGAGCCCGGAGGCAAGTGAGCACAGTACCGAGCGAGTGGAGCGACGATGAGGCCGGACGACCAGATGCCGGACCGTAAGGCGGCATTCGAGCAGGACGTCGTGCCCGTCATGGGCCAGCTCTACCCGGCCGCGCTCCGCATGACCAAGAACGCCAGCGACGCCGAGGATCTCGTGCAGGAGACGATCGCCAAGGCGTACGCCGCCTTCCATCAGTTCCGGCCGGGCACGAACCTCCGGGCCTGGCTGCACAGAATCCTGGCGAACACGTTCATCAACGGCTACCGGAAGCGGCGGCGCGAGCCCGCGGCGGCGCTCGGCGCGGACTTCGCCGACGACTGGCAGGTCGGCGCCGATCCGCTGTCCCCGCCCGCACGCTCGGCGGAGGCGGAGGCGCTGGACCGGCTGGCCGACTCCGAGATCCTCCGCGCGCTGCGTGACCTTCCTGAGGAGTTCCGGGTGGCCATCTACCTCGCTGACATCGAGGGTTACCCCTACAAGGAGATCGCGGAGATGATGGGCACGCCGATCGGCACCGTGATGTCGCGGCTGCACCGAGGCCGGAGCCGGCTCCGCGAGAAGCTGGCCTCCTGCGCACCGCGGCGCGCCCTCACCTCACGCGGATACCAGACGCGGGGCTACCCGGCCCTGTCCAGCTGACCGCGGGCTCGCTACCTGCCGCACGGCCCGCGCCCGCCGGGGACGGCTAGCCGCCGAAGATCCTGTCGCACACGCGGGCTGCGGCCTTACCGTCGTCCAGCGGACAGAACCTGGCGGTGAACGCCGCATGGTCGGCCTTGTGCCGGGCGGTCACGGAATCGATGTCGGCGATCGCCGACACCACCTCCCCCGACGTGGCCAGCACCGGGCCGGGCGCTTCCGCCTCGAAGTCGAAGTAGAAGCCGCGCAGGTGATCACGGTACTGCTCCAGGTCGTAGGCGTAGAAGATCATCGGCTTCCCGGTGGGCGCGAAGTCGAACATCACCGAGGAGTAGTCGGTCACCAGGACGTCGCTGACCAGGAACAGCTGCGAGATATCCGGATAGCCGGTCACGTTGATCGCGAAACCGGGCCGGGGACCGGCCGGCACGTCCTCGGCCATGTGGTGATGGCCCCGGACCAGGAACACGTGGTCGTCGCCGAGTTCCCGCCACGCGCGTTCGAGGTCGAGCCTGAGGTCGAAGCGGTACCGCCCCGAGGCGTAGTACTGGTTGTCCCGCCACGTCGGTGCGTACAGCACCACCCGCTTGCCCTCCGGCAGGCCGATCCGCCGCCGGACGTCGGCCGCCAGGCGGCCGGCGCCGCCGCTGTGCAGCACGTCATTCCTCGGGTAGCCCGACTCCAGGATCTCGCCGTCGTACCGGAACGCCCGGCGCATGACCTGCGTGCTGAACGGGTTGGGCGAGAGCAGCAGGTCCCACCGGGCCACGTCTTCGGCCAGCACGTCGAAGTACCGCATCCCGCTGATGAACTGCGGCTGGTCGATGTCAAAGCCGATCCGCTTGAGCGGCGTGCCGTGCCAGGTCTGCACGTAGACCTGGCCGTCCCGCTTGTGATAAGTCCCGCCCATGTCGTCGTTGGCGATCAGGTATGCCGAGCGGGCCAGCGCCTCGAAGTAGTCTTCGGTCCCCGTGAGCACCGTCCGCGATCCGTCTGGAGCGGGCACCGAGTAGTCCCCTACCGCCCAGATGTGCTCCCGGTCGTCGCCGCGGCGGCGCAGTTCCTCCGCGATCGCGAGCGGGTTGTCCCCGCACTGCTTCCCCTTCCAGCTCACGAAGACGACCGAGTCCCGGAGCGGGAGCTTGTGCAGCAGCGGGTAGTAGACGCCGCGCAGCACCCGCCGCTGCACCCGTCCGTGCTCGGTGAGCTTGAGCGCGGAGCCGACGGTCAGCAGCGGCGTGTCGTATCCCGACGTGGTGAACCGGTAGGTCTTGGGCCCCACGATGTGCTTCCGGTCGCCGACCTCGGCCAGCCGGGCGTGATCGTAGCCCGGCGCGATCACCTCGCCCCCGGCCGCTCCGGCCCGGCGCACGAACAGCTCCCAGGTTCCGTCCCGCAGCGGCAGCTTCCGCCCGAACGACGGCAGGCCGGCCGCGTCGATGTCGATGGTGAACCGGTCGCCGTCCCGCTCGCACGCCACCACGTGCTGCTCGGTGGAAGAACGACGGCAGAGCACCGCCTCGAACGGGCCGGCCACGGTGGCCGGGTACCGGCCGCGCAGCGTCAGCCGGCCGTCGGCGCTCCACGAGTGTTCCTCGATGACCGGGCGCAGTCCGCGGCGGACGATCATGGCGTTGCCGTACCTGGTCCGCTCGACGGCGATCTCCTGGTGACCCGCCAGGTACCGGAACTCGGCCTGCCCGGCCGGGAAGGCCACCCGCATCCGCGGCCCGCCCCCGACCTCGACGTGCAGGTCCCACTCGACCCCGGCGTCGCTGGCCTCGCCGCCCTGGGTGCCGGCCCGGCGGCCTTCCCCGGCCTCCCCGCTGACCCCGCCTGCCTCGCCCGGCCTGCCTGCCCGCCCGGCCGTTGCCCCGCCCACGCCGTTTGCCCGCCCACGCCGTTTGCCCCGCCCACGCCGTTTGCCCCGCCCACGCCGTTTGCCCCGCCCACGCCACCCTTGGCGAGCACGCGCAGCGGCATCTCGCCCCGGACCCGCGCCGCCCCGCCACCGCTCATCCGCTCGACGGTGGCGGGGAACCGGTGCGTCACCGCGCCTTTCGGCCGGGCGAGCACGAACTCGGCGCGAGCGTGGGCGTCCATCGGGTCGACGTCCACGTCGAGCACGAGCCTGCTGCCCGCGTGCTCGCACCCGTGCAGCATGGCCGGCGTCCTGGTCAGTGCGACCCGCAGCCGCCGGCCCGCCCACCGGGCGCCGAACCTGACCCCGGGAGCGACCTGGAGGAATTCCGGCCGCTCGGCCGGGCCGCGCACGGGCGTGTGCAGCCGGGCCAGCCGCCACACCCCGCGCCCGCGGACCAGCACGAAGCAGTCCCACTCCCCGGTGAGCCAGCGACGGCCGACCCGGAACCAACGGGAGCTGATCTCGGCGCGGAAACCCGCCCAGTCATAGGAGTACCGGTGCTGTCTCGACCACCTGGTCGCGTCCTGGTGCCAGAGCGAGCGCGCCGGGACGACGGCGATCGGCCACCGCCTGCGCCCGGCCGGCCGGAGGATTATGATCTTGGATGTGTGCCTGCGCTTGGTGATGTCGATCGACGGCACGTACGCGCATCCGCGGATGACCAGCCGTTTCTTGTTCCAGCTCGTGCCTTCCACCCGCACGAACGGGTCGAGGTCCCGCCAGTAGGGGTGGTACACCCGGGCCGGTATGTTCAGCTGCCGACGGTCACCGCGGAACGGCAGGTCGGCCTGCAGCCTGAAGAATCTCCTGACCACCGGTATGGTCTTGACCGGCTGCCTGGCCTGCCACGCGGTGAACTCGAGTAACTGCTCCAACTGGCCCGCCTTGACCAGGTGGTAGGCGAGCTTGTGCGTGGACGGCAGCTTCGCCAGGACCCGCCGGGAGACCTGGCTCAGGTACCTGCCGCCGAGCACCATGAACTCGCTGCGGTAGGCGTCGCTGGTCCGGGACAGATCGCCGACGTAGAGCCACAGGTCGTTCACCAGCGCCTTGCGCTGATGCTCCCGAAGCAGCCTGGCCGTGGCGTGATCGCGCAGGAAACTGTCGATACTGAGCAGCGCGGCGACCCGGTCCCTGAAGTTGCCGATGTCCGTGCGCGACTGGGTGATCGACAGCGCGCCCTTCCCTCGCTCCCGCCAGTAGTAGATGGGGTCGGGGATCACGTCCACGGCCTGGGCCAGCACGTGCGCGCGCGTCATGGCCTGGAGGTCCTCCCAGGCCATGACCTCAGGAAAGGACATGCCGCTGGCGTTCCAGAACGACCGGCGGAAGAGCTTGTTCCACACCGAGACATCCCAGAACAGCTCGGGCGACCTGCTGATATGCGTTCCGATGCGCCTGGTCTTGATCGCCCGAGCGTGCATGCCCGACAAGGTGATCCCCGCCGGGCCGACCCGCTCGACGCCGCCCGACACGAAGTCCGACCCGGACGCCTGCAGGGTGCCCAGCATGATCTCGCACGCGTGGCCGGGCAGCAGGTCGTCCGCGTCGACGAAGGCCAGGAACTCGCCCGTGGCCTGCTCGACGCCCCGGTTGCGGGCGTATCCCGGACCCCCGTTCGGGACGCTGATCAGGGTGAACCTCGGGTCAGCCTCGGCCTGGCGCCGGGCGACCTCCGCGCTGCCGTCGGTGGAACCGTCGTCCACCATGATCACTTCGAGGCTGCCGAGAGTCTGCGCCGCGATGGACCGGAGGCAGTCCCCGAGTAGGTCCTCGTTGTTGTGGAACGGGACAACCACGCTGATCAGCGGAGCCATTTCGTCTCTTTCTTCCCGGAGCGTGAACGATTAGCCACGCTGCGCGCATGCCGGGAAGCTTAGAAGATCAGGCGCGAGCCTGGCTATCCGTATGCGTCCTAATACTGGCTCACGCGGCCGACGGGGGCTCTCGCGACGAGGGCCGACTGCCGGGCCGCTTACTCGCCGCGCCAGACGGGAGCCCGCTTCTCGGCGAAGGCGGCCGCGCCCTCCATGGCGTCAGCGGAGACGAACACCGGGCGGATCACCTCGCCCTGCCGGGCGAACGCCTCGCCGCTGTCCCAGTCCGCCGACTCGACGATGACCCGCTTGCTGGCGGCGAGCGCGAGCGGGGCGCACTGCGCCACCTGTGCGGCCAGGTCCCTGGCGCCGGCCAGGGCCTGACCGGGCGCGACCAGCCGGTTGACCAGGCCCGCCTGCTGGAGGCGCGCGGCGGAGAAGTGCTCGCCGGTCATGGCGATCTCCATAGCCAGGTGGTAGGGAACCCGTCGCGGCAGCCGGAGCAGCCCGCCCGCGGCGGCCACGAGGCCCCGCCGGACCTCGGGCAGGCCGAACTTAGCCGTGTCGCTCGCGACGATCAGATCGCAGCTCAGGGCGATCTCGAAGCCGCCGGCGAGGGCGTACCCTTCGACCGCGGCGATCACCGGCTTGGTCGGCGGCCGCTCTGTGATTCCGGCGAAGCCGCGCCCTTCCACCACCGGCGAGTCACCGGCCAGGAAGCCCTTCAGGTCCATGCCGGCGCTGAACGTGCCGCCCGCGCCGGTCAGGATCAGCACTCGCACGTCGCCGGAGCCGTCGAGCGCCTCGACCGCGGCGGCGATGCCCCGGGCCACGTCGCCGTTCACCGCATTGCGTGCCTCGGGCCGGTTGATGGTGATGACGGCGATCCCGTCGTCTACCTCGGTGAGAACCGCGTCCGCCATTACTGCCTCACTGTGCGGAAGTTAACGGGCATCGCTGCCTCGCTGTGGGACGTTACTTGGGCTGGAACCTGATGCCGCCGTCGAACCGGATCACCTCGGCGTTCACGTAGTCGTTCTCGACCAGCGACCGGACCAGGTGAGCAAACTCGGCGCCGGTGCCCATCCGCTTGGGGAACACGACCGGGGCGGCCAGCTTGGCCTTCCACTCATCACTGGCGGGCCCGGAACCGTAGATGGGCGTGTCGATGATGCCGGGGCAGATGGTGTTCACCCGCACCCCGATCGCTGCGAGGTCGCGGGCGGCCGGAACGGTCATGCCGATGATGCCGCCCTTGGACGCCGAGTAGGCGACCTGGCCGGTCTGCCCTTCGAGGCCGGCCACCGAGGCGGTGTTGATGACCACCCCGCGCTGCCCGTCGGCGTCGGCGGGCTGCGTCCGGGCGATGGCCGCGGCGCCGATCCGCATCAGGTTGAACGTGCCGATCAGGTTGACGTCGATGACCTTCCGGTACGCGGCCAGGTTATGCGGGGTCCCGTCGCGGCCCACCGTGCGGGCCGCGAAGCCGATCCCGGCGCAGCTCACGACGGCCCGCAGCGGCGGGCCCGCGGAGGCGGCGGCATCGACGGCGGCCTGAACCGACTCCTCGTCGGAGACGTCGGTCCGGACAAAGAGGCCGCCGATGGTGTCGGCCACCGCCTTGCCACGTTCCTCGTTAAGATCAGCGACGACCACCCGGCAGCCTGCCGCGGCGAGTTCACGCGCGGTGGCCTCACCCAGCCCGCTCGCGCCGCCGGACACGATCGCTGCGGTCCCGTTCAGTTCCATGGGCGGGAGCTTACTGGGCCCGCCTCCCGGCGGACCGAACCGGGTTCGGGGGCCCGTGGCCGGCCAGGCCCGGGTCACGGGAGCGCCCCTCGAGCGTGCCGCGAATGGCGCTCATCCCGATCGCATCCCGGGGCATCGTGCCCGTTACCACGAAGGACGCCGCCAGGCGGCCCGGCCAGGGCGAGCACGGCCCTACCGAAGGTCCCGTACGCAGGGACATTGGTCTGTAGCGCGGCGCAGCCGTGAGCAGGTGGACTGACCCCGGGCAGAGGACCCCAGGGAGGCCCCAAATGATCCGCGCCCGGCTGACGACCTGTGCCGCGGCGGCTGCGGCGGCGCTGCTGGCTGCCGCATGCGGCTCCGCGAACCCCGCGGCCAGCGGCATTCCCGGTGTCAGTTCACCGCCGGCCACGCGCACGGCGAGCGGGGCGGCGCGGGCTACGGGCAGCCCCGGCCCGATGTCCGCATCCCCCACCGGCCCGGCCTCGCCCATCGTGGGCGGCACCACCTCCGCCAGCCCCGCGGCCACCACAGCCGCCTGCGCGGCCTTGGCCAGGCACACCTTCCTGCGTATCACCGCGGTGCGGTCCGGGATCAATGGCGTACTGACCGTGACCGGCCACCCCGCCTCCGTCGTCTGCGGCGGCGCCGACGACTACCACTACAACCTCGCCACGATGGCCGTGACCTGGCACGTGATGCAGGCCGCGCCCATCAAGGTCTTTCCGTTGCCCACGATGCACCTGGTGACAATCACCCATGCCGAGCTGGCTTCATACCTGGCCACAGACCAGGACACGCGGATCTTCCTTGTCACCGGGCCGATCAGCCGGATCACCGCCCTTCAAGAGGAGTTTCACCCATAGCGGTGGCTCGATCAGCCAGACGCCAAGTTCCGCGCGCCAGCCCGGTACAGCGGCCGGTCGAGCCTCCGCTTTGTCAGTGGTCTCGCCTAGTGTCGGATCAGGACAGGTGCGGTGGTCACGGAATGCCAGTGCGCGGGCAGGCGCTACCACCCGTGAATGGCGGACGTGACCGGCGTCTCGATTACTTGAGATATATCTCGAGTTCTGGTTATCGTGAACGTCGTCGAACGCTCAGCTGGCCTGGCCGGGGCGGGAAGCCGAGGAGGACACGGTGCGGAAGTACGCGGGGAACCCGTGGATGGTATTGCTGGTGGTCTCGCTCGGGTTCTTCATGACCCTGCTGGACCTGACGATCGTGAACATCGCGATCCCCGACATGATCACGAGGCTGCACGCGTCGCTCGATGACGTCCTGTGGGTGATCAACGCCTATGCCCTCGTGCTCGCGGTGCTGGTCATCACGGCGGGCAGGCTGGGCGACCTGATCGGGCCGCGCATCATGTTCATGGGCGGCATCGCGGTGTTCACGGCGGCGTCGGCCGCCTGCGGCCTGGCGCCGAGCCCGGGCTGGCTGATCGGGTTCCGCGCGGTCCAGGGACTGGGCGCGGCCATGCTCATGCCGCAGACTCTGACGATCATCACGAACACGTTCCCGCCGGAGCGGCGCGGCGCGGCGTTCGGCGTCTGGGGGGCCGTGGCCGGCGTGGCGACGATCGCCGGGCCCACCCTCGGCGGACTGCTGGTCACCGCGTTCGACTGGCGGTGGATCTTCTTCGTGAACCTCCCGATCGGCCTGATCGTGCTGGCGATCACCCCCGTCATCATCCCGGACCTGCGGCTGGGCCGCAGGCACCGCATCGACATCCCAGGCGTGCTGCTGGCCAGCGCGGCACTGCTGGCCATCTGCTACGGCCTGGTCGAGGGCCAGAAGTACAACTGGGGCACGATCACCTCGTTCATCAGCATCCCGCTGGTCATCGGCTTCGGCGTCGCGCTGCTGATCGCGTTCCTGGTGGTACAGAAGCTGACCCAGGCACGGGAGCCACTGGTGCCGTTCGCGGTCTTCCGCGACCGGAACTTCTCGGTGATCAACTGGGTGTCCGGGGTGCTCTCGGTCGGCATGATGGGCATCTTCCTGCCGCTCACCATCTTCTTCCAGTCGGTGCTCGGCTTCTCGGCGCTGAAGGCCGGGCTCACGATGGCACCCGCGTCGGTGCTGTCGATGTTCATAGCCCCGGTCGCGGGACGGATGACCGACAAGATCGGCGGCAAGTACATCCTCATGTCCGGTCTGCTCCTGTTCGCCACCGGAATGGGCTGGCTGGCGCTGATCGCGCACCCCACCTCCACGTGGCAGAGCTTCCTGCTCCCCCTGACCGTGGCCGGGATCGGCATGGGCTGCGTGTTCGCGCCGATGGTCACCACCGCCATGCGCAATATCCAGCCGCAGATGGCCGGGGCGGCGTCCGGCGTGCTGAATACCGTACGGCAGGTCGGCCTGGTGATCGGCACCGCCGCGGTGGGCGCCCTGTTGCAGAACCGGCTCGTAGCCTCGATGACCAGCCAGGCCATCACGCGCTCGGCGGCGCTGCCCGCGCAGGTGCGCAGCCGGTTCGTCGCCGGCATCCAGAGTTCGGCCAGCAACGGAATCCAGGTCGGCGCCGGCCAGAACGGCGCCGTGACCAGGCAGGCGGGCCTGCCCGCCAACCTTGCCGCCGAGGTGGCCAGGATCGCCCACGACGTCTTCACGTTCGGCTACGTGGACGCCATGCGCTCGACGATGATCATGCCGGTGGTGCTGCTGGCGGTGGGCGCCGCGAGTTGCCTGGCGATCAGCCAGCGCAGGCGGGTGGCGGCAGGCCCAGCGGATGGGGTTCCGGCGACGGCGCAGGAGGTTCCGGCGGCAGGAGCCCGGGCGCAGGAGGTTCCGGTGACGGAGGCCGTGGCCGACGAGAGACGCACTCCCGATCAGGCCGGCCTGGCTTAGCCGCACAACGGGAACGGCCCGCCAGGAGAAACCTGGCGGGCCGCGCCCGTAGCGGGAGAACGATCAGGTAAACCTCAGCTCAGCGACGCGAACACCTCCGGCCCCCACAGCCCGGGAAGCTCCTCGGGATCGGAGTCGAACGGGAATCGCGGGGCGAACGCGGGCTCCAGGTCAGACAGCCAGATCGCGTTGGGATCGAAGCGTGCGAAGAACGGCTTGCCGACCAGATCCGGATTGCGAGCCTGGATCATGTGCAGGGCGAAAACCTTCTCGCCCGCCACCTCGACCACCCCGTCGACGCATACCTTGCCCGGAGTCGCCGACATGGACGGACCGCGCACGGTCCGGCACAGCCCGGAGACGCTCGCGTAGGCGTCCCGGAATACCTGATGTCCCCGGGCCAGCGGGACGGCGAAATACCCCTGGGGGCCGGTGTCGCGCTCCACGAACATGTAATACGGCACCATGCCCATCCGCATCTGGGTGCGCCACATGTCGGCCCAGGTACCGGGATCGTCGTTGATGGACCTGATCAGCGGCGCCTGGGTCCGGATGACCGCCCCGGTCGACCTGATCCTGCGCACCGCCTCGGCGACCAGGGACGGCTCGAGTTCCCGGGGGTGGGAGAAGTGAGCCATGACGGCCAGGCTCTTGTCCGCGGCCACGACCTTCTCGAACAGCCGCAGCGTCTCGTCAGCGTCCGGGTCGGTGACGAATCGCTGTGGCCAGTAACCCAGCGACTTGGTTCCGATCCGGATCGACTCGACGTGCCCGAGCTGCGGGTCGAGCAGCGGCTCGACGTAGCGCCGCAGCACTTCCGCGCCCATGATCATCGGATCGCCGCCGGTGAGCAGGACGCTCGTGACCTCGGGATGCTGCCGGAGGTAGGCGGTGATCCTGGTCACGTCGCTGGTCGCCATCTTGAGATCGGGCTCATCCACGAACTGCGCCCAACGGAAGCAGTAGGTGCAGTACGCGTGACAGGTCTGGCCCTGCTTGGGAAACACCAGCACGGTCTCGGGGTATTTGTGCTGAACCCCGGGCAGCGGCTCGTCGGCGAGATCGGGAACGTTGAAGGCCAGCTGTCCCGCGGGATGCGGGTTCAGCCGAGTACGCACGTGATGCGCGGCCTGGCGCACCTCAGCCTCAGGGACGCCGTCAGCCAGCAGGTCGGCGATCTGGCTGACGTCGGGGCCCGGCAGCATGTCCGCCTGCGGGAAGACGAGGCGGTAGATCGGGTCGTCCGGGGCCGCGTCCCAGTCGATGAGCCGATCGACCACATACTCGTTGGTACGGAACGGCAGCACCGTGGCCACCGCCTTGACCGCGAGCCGCTGGTGGGCGTCCAGCCCGGCGCGGGCGGTCAGTTCGTCCAGGTGCTTGGCTGTGTACGCGCGAAACCGGCGGCCCGACGACGAGAGGCCGGGCGCCAGGTGGTGAAGTCCAGTCACGCATCTCCCTCCGGTAGTTCGCCGCCCGTGGCACGAGTTGCCCGAGCGCGCGAGTCCCACAGCCTTGCGGCGGGATCGCCGCGCTACGACCGGCAATACCTGAGACGCAGATTGCGCACATTTCGCCGGTCAGTGCCCCGATAAGGAGGTCACATTTAGAAAACATTCTCCGAACGCAGAGGGTTCCCTGCCATCGGTACCGCCCGGCCGGCGGCGACAGCCTGGCCCGGCCCGGCACCTTCCCCCCGTCGGCTGATCATGGCCATCCCGGCCACCCTGGCGCCCTCCCCCTGGAGACGATCTGCCTGTTCATCATGGTTCCCGTCATCAGCCGAGACATGCCAGCCACCGCCGACGGTCCCGGCCTGGCCACGGCCGCTCTGCCGGCGGTGCCGGTGATGCGCGGCATATCCGGCGGTGAGAAGCTTGGCCGCATGCGCGACACCGTCATGCCGTCGCCGCCCTCAGCAGGGACTCTGCCCAGCGTGCCACCGTCAGTGCGATCGGCGGCACCCTGAGCCGCGCCGGACAGCATAGCGCCGAGGGACACCGCGCCGGAGCCCATAGCGCGGGGATGCTCAGCGCCGGGACAGCGCCGGGATGCACAGCGCCGGGACCCGCACGGCCGACAGGCACGGCGCCGAGGATCGCTCCGTCGACGCGGCTAGCTCGCCGCACGGCGAGCCGCAGCCACGCGGCGGTTCCCACTGGGGGCTGATCGCCGTGGACGCCATGGGCGGTGACCACGCGCCGGCCGAGATCGTCGCCGGCGCGGTTTTGGCCGCGAGGGACCGGGGCATCCCGGTGCTGCTGACCGGTCGGCCCGGGCTGCTGCGGCCCCTGCTGGCGCGGCACGGGGCGCTGGCCGACATCCGGATCGTGCCTGCGGAGGACTCGGTCGCGATGGACGAGGGAGCGCTCGCGAGCTGGCGCCGCCCCCGGTCGAGCATCGCCGTGGCCTGCCAGCTCGTCCGGCGCGGCCAGGCCGACGCCGTCGTCTCGGCCGGCTCCACCGGCGGTGTCGTCTCCACGGCCAGGCTCCGGCTGCGGCCGCTGTACAGCGTGCTCCGCCCGGCGCTGGCGGTCGTGCTCCCGACCCGTCCCGGGCCCACGCTGCTGCTGGACGCCGGGGCGATCGCCGACCCCAAGCCGGAGATGCTGGTTCAGTTCGCCCAGCTCGGGGTGGCTTACGCGCAGACCGCCTACGGCATCTCCGAGCCCCGGGTCGGCCTGCTCACGATCGGAACCGAGCCCGGTAAGGGCAACAAGCTGGCCCGGCGCGCCTACGAACTGCTCGACACCGACCCTCCGCACGGCGGGCGGCCGATCAGCTTCGCCGGCAACATCGAGGGCGGCGACCTGCTGACGGGCCGGGTCGACGTGGTCGTCACCGACGGTTTCACGGGGAACGTAGCGCTGAAGACCCTCGAGGGGACCGCCGCCTTCGTCACCGCGCAGACGCGGGAGGTCCTGGCCGGATCCCGCGCCGCCCGGATCGGCGCCATGCTGCAGCGGCGCGGGCTGCGCGAACTGGCCGATCGCATGGATGCCGAGACCTACGGCGGAGCCGCCCTCCTCGGGATGGAGGGAACCGTCGTCATCGCGCACGGGGCGGCTACCGCCCGCGCCGTCGCGGCCGCCTGCGTGCTGGCCGCGGACCTGGTCCGCGGCCAGATCACGGAGAAGATCAAAGAACGGCTCGGGCCGCCGCGCGGCGGGCATTTCCTGCGGCGGCCCTGACGCGGCGGGCCGATAGGCTTGAGCCATGACCGATCCGCAGCAGGCGCTGGCCAGCCTGATGACCGCGGCGCTCGCTGCGGCGTTCGGCCCGGAGTACGCGGATGCCGATCCCCTGATCCGCCCGTCGCAGTTCGCGGACTACCAGTCGAACATGGCGCTGCCGCTGGCCAACCGGCTGCGCCGGCCCCCGCGCGATATCGCCGCCGAGCTGGCCGGCCACCTCGGCGGCACCGAGATGGTCTCAGCAGCCGAGGTCAGCGGGCCTGGCTTCATCAACCTCACGCTGCGCGGCGACTGGATCGCCGACCAGGCGACAGGCCAGCTCGGCAGTCCGCGGCTCGGCGTCTGTCTGGCGGATCCCCCCGAGAAGATCGTGGTCGACTACTCGGCGCCGAACGTGGCCAAGGAAATGCACGTCGGCCATCTGCGCACCACCGTTGTCGGCGACTCGATCGTGCGGGTTCTGGAACATCTCGGCCATGCCGTGATCCGGGCCAACCATGTCGGCGACTGGGGCACTCAGTTCGGCATGCTGCTCGAGCACCTCCTCGACGCCGGCGAGGAGGCCGCGTACGCACAGCTCGCCGCGGGCGAGATCAATGCCTTCTACCAGGCGGCCAAGGTCAAGTTCGATACCGACCCGTCGTTCGCGGAGCGTTCGCGTCTTCGGGTAGTGGCGCTGCAGGCTGGCGACGCCGAGACGCTGCGGCTCTGGGGAATGCTGGTCAACGACACCAAGCAGTACTACAACGCGATCTACGCCCGGCTCGGCGTGACGCTCACCGATGCTGACCTGGCGCCGGAGAGCTTCTACAACCCGATGCTCGCCAGCGTCTGCGACGAGCTCCAGTCCAAGGGCGTCGCGGTGATCAGCGAAGGCGCGCTCTGTGCCTTCCCGCCCGGATTCACCGGGCGCGATGGCTCGCCGCTGCCCCTGATACTACGCAAGAGCGACGGCGGGTACGGATACGGCACGACGGACATGGCCGCCATCCGGTACCGGATCTGCGACCTGCACGCCCGTCGCCTGATCTACGTGGTCGGATCCGAGCAGGCCCAGCACTTCGAGATGGTGTTCGCGGTCGCCCGCCAGGCGGGCTGGCTGACCGAATCGATCAGCGCGGAGCACGCCGCCATCGGGATGGTCACCGGAGCCGACCGGAAGCGGTTCCGGACCAGGACGGGCGGGTCGGTCAAGCTGATCGACCTGATCGACGAGGCGGTCGGGCGGGCCGAGGAGGTCATCAAGGACCGGTACGACGACCCGGATCTGCGCGCCCAGATTGCCGAAGCGGTCGGCATCGGCGCGCTGAAGTACGCCGACCTTTCGGTGGCCCGTGAGTCCAGCTATGTACTTGATTTCGACCGGATGCTCGCGCTGACCGGCAACACCGGCCCGTACCTGCAGTACGCCACGGCCCGGATCCGCTCGATCTTCCGCCGGGCGGGGATCGAGCCGGCCGCCGCCAGTGCCGGACCGGTCCGGCTGACCGAAGACGCGGAGCGGGCGCTCGCGCTGCGGCTGCTCGGCTTCGGCTCGGCGGTCGGCCAGGTGGCCGAGACGGCCGAGCCGCACAAGCTCGCTGGCTTCCTGTTCGAGACGGCTAGCGCGTATACCACGTTCTACGAGCACTGCCCGGTCCTGCAGGCGGCCGACGAGCCCGTCCGCCGCAGCCGGCTCGCCTTGTCGGCGCTGACCTTGCGCGTCCTGCTGACCGGCCTGGACCTGCTTGGCATCCCGGTGCCCGAACGCATGTAGGCCTTCCTCTGAGGCGTATTTTCTGGCCGTTCCCAGGCAGATCCCAGGATCTGCTGGCTGCTCACCCAGGCCGGAGCGGCAGTCTCGATGTCATGGACAACATGCATCAGCCGCCAGGCGGCGATCCGCAGGATTACTGGCCGACTCAGGAACTCGGCCCGACGTCGGGACCGGCCGGGCCAGGGGGACCGGCCGGGCCGGCGGGACCGGCCGGGCCAGGGCCGCGGCCCGCGCCGCCGTGGGGCCAGCCAGCCGGAGGCCCCGGGCAGCCCTGGGGCCAGCCACCCGGACGCCCCGGGCAGCCCGGGCAGCCGTGGGGCCAGCCAACGGGGCCGGGCTGGAGCCAGGCCGCCGGGCAGGCCGGGCAGGCCGGGGGCGGACCATCGGGCCCGGGCGGCTCGTCGGGCCGCCGGCCCCGGCGCGGCCGCGTGCTGTGGTGGAGCGCCGGGTTCGCGCTGGTCGCGCTGCTGGCCGGCGGGGCGCGCTCGCCGCCTCCAGTAGCGGGTCCCCGGCCCCGGCCCCGTCCGGACCCACCGGGCAGGCGGCCGTGCTGAACAGCATGCTCAACTCCGCTTCGTCGCCGGGGGCGGACGGTGTCGCCAGCAACGCCGCGGCGGCGACCACGGCGACCCCCTGCCTGACCCGGGCCGCGAAGCTCAAGGCAGCCGGGTACCCCGACGCCGCCAGGATCGCCCTGTACCGCTGCCACCATCCGCTGCGGCGGGCACGCGCGCTCGGCGGGATTCACGGAGAGTTCACGTTCGAGACCAAGACCGGGCCCCGCACGATCGCCTACGAGCGCGGCGTGATCCAGTCGATCAGCGGGAGCGACGTGGTCGTCCAGGCTAAGGACGGCACAACCTGGACCTGGGTCCTGGGAAACAGCACGGTGATCCGGGAGAACGGCCAGAAGACCAGCACCAGCGCCCTGTCTGACGGCCAGAGCGTCTTCGCAGGCGGTCCCGTGGTCAGCGGCGCGTACGACGCCAGGCTGATCGTGATCCGGACCAGTTCCGGCAGCCCGTCGCCCAGCCCGTCGTCAAGCCCGGCGGCCGGCTCATAGCGGCGACATCGAGCGGGCCTGGCCCCCAGCGTCAGCGTCATCCGCGGCCTTCGGGCCCGGATGGCGCTGCGTCCCTGCCACGGCACGGGACGCCGGCTGGTGTCCGCCGCGGCCGCCCGGCGCGCGAGAATGAGGCCGATACCTCATGACAGACAACGACCAGATCCCCCAGGTGCTCGTCGTGGACGACGAGCTGAACATCCGCGAGCTCGTCCAGGTCGCGCTGAAGTTCCACGGCTGCTCGGTGACCACCGCGGCCACCGGAAAGGACGCGCTGAGGCAGGCGGACGCCGACCGGCCCGACCTGATCGTGCTCGACGTGATGCTGCCCGACATGGACGGTTTCGAGGTGTGCCGCCGGCTCCGCGCGATGGGCAACGAGGTCCCTGTGATCTTCCTTACTGCCCGGGACACCTCCTCGGACACCGTGACCGGCCTGGCCATCGGCGGCGACGACTACGTCACGAAGCCGTTCTCCGTCGAGGCCCTGGTGGCCAGGGTCCGTGCGGTACTGCGCCGCGCGTCCCGGGGCGCCCACAGCGACCAGCAGGGCGGCGACGCGGAGATCCTGCGCGCCGGGGACGTGGAACTCGACGAGGCACGGTGGACCGTGCACCGGGCGGGCGTGCCCATCGAGCTGTCGCCCACCGAGTTCCGGCTGCTCGCCTACCTGATCCGGCACCAGGGGCGGGTCCTGACCCGGGCGCAGCTGCTCGAGAACGTCTGGGGGTGGGACTACGCCGGCGAATCCCAGATCGTGGAGACCTACGTCAGCTACCTGCGGCGCAAGCTCGATCCGCTCGGCCCGCCCATGATCCACACCCAGCGAGGGGTGGGCTACAGCCTGCGGCCGCCGGATCGGGGGCAGGCCGGGCCGGGTTGACAGGCGCAGAGCCGGCCGCGGGCGGCCGGGCGAGAGCGGGCCAGCGATGAACAAGCCCCGCAGGCTGTCGCTGCGCGCGCGCATGCTCATCCTGCTCATCGGCGTGACCGCCATCTTCCTGCTCATCATGGGGGCCGTCACCACCGTCGTGCTGACCAAACGGCTCGGCGGCCAGTTCAACAACGACCTGGTCGCCGCGTCGACGCGTGGCCCCCGGGCGCTGGCCGACAACACCGGCGGCTACCTGGCCGAGGCCGTGTCGGCGCGAACCGGGCAGATCGTGGTGATCACTCCCGGCGGGCAGGCCAACGGGCTCTCCACCGTGCTGAGCGAGATGAGCCTGGTCCAGTTCCGGAACTGGATCCAGAACGGGCCGACCACCCTCACCTTGCCCGACGGCACGAGGCTGCGGGCGGTCGCGCGCGGACTTCGGGCCACAGAGCTGATCAACGCGGGGTTCACCGTGGCCCTGGGCACCTACGTCCTGGTCGTGGCGCATTCGACCGGCACCCTGAGCAACCAGATAACCGGCATCATCGTCGTTGAGCTGATCACCGGCGGGGCGCTGCTCGCGCTGCTCGCGATCGGGGGCAGCTGGCTGATCGGCCGCGGCCTGGAGCCGCTCGACGAGATGGCCAGCACCGCCAACGAGATCACCTCCCGGGGTGACCTGGCCGCCCGGGTCGCGGACGCCGACGACCGCACCGAGGTGGGCCGGCTCGGGTCGGCCATCAACACCATGCTCGACCGGATCCAGCAGGCGTTCGGCGCGCGGCTGCGCTCCGAGCAGAAGGTGCGCGAGTTCGCCGCCGACGCCTCGCACGAGCTGCGCACCCCGCTGACCACCATCCGCGGCTACGCCGAGCTGTACCGGCAGGGCGCGCTCGGCCCCGATCAGCTGCCCAACGCGATGCGCAGGATCGAGCAGGAGGCGCAGCGGATGAGCACGCTCGTGGCCGAGCTGCTGGAGCTGGCCAGGCTGGACCGCACCTCCTCGCTCGACCTGACCGAGACTGACCTGGCCGGCGTGGTACGCGACGCGGTGGCCGACGCGGCCGCGGTCGAGCCGGAGCGTCCGGTGCGGGCCGAGGCACCCCCCCGGCTGGTCGCCGTGGTGGACGAGCCCCGGATCCGTCAGGTGCTGGCCAACCTGCTGGGCAACGTCCGGGCGCACACGCCGGTGACCACCCCGGTGGCGGTCCGGCTCGGCGAGGTGACCGGCGGGGTCCTGCTGGAGGTGGCCGACGCCGGGCCCGGCATGTCCGCCGAGGACGCGGCCCGGGCCTTCGACCGATTCCACCGGGCCGCCGAGCGGGCCTACGGCGACGCAGACGACGGGAACGGCGCACGCCACGGGCCTCAGGGCGGCTCAGCCCGCGGCCAGGCCGCCGAACGGCGGGAGAGCAACGGCGGCGGCAGCGGGCTCGGCCTGTCGATCGTGCAGGCGATTGCGCGAGCCCACGGCGGGCAGGCCACGCTGGAATCCTGGCCCGACCGCGGCACGCGGGTCCGCATCTGGCTGCCCGCCCGCGCCGCCCCCCTGAGCCCGCTCCGCGCCGCGCCCTGAGCCCGCTCCGCCCCGCGCTGCGCCCCTGAGGGCGCCCTGCCCCGTCCTGAGCTGAGCCGCAGGAGCGCGGTTCACCCGCCGACCTGGGGACCGCCGGGCGCGGACTCGCCCACGGTAACCGGGTCGGGCAGGTGATTGAACAGGTAGAAGACCGCGAGCGCGCCGTACACCGCGAGCGCGCCGCCCGCGGACACGAACGCGGCGACCAGCGTGCCGGCCAGGTAGCCCGCGAGGCCGACGCTCCACCGCGGGATCCTCGCCAGGGGCGGGTTCGCGCCGAACCCCGGGATCGAGTCCCGCAGCAGCCGCGTGGTGCTCCGCGATCCGAGGGTCTCGGCGTGCCTGACCAGGTACTCCCAGATCGCGTTGTAGCAGAGCGAGATGAGGATCATGACCAGTCCGTAGATCACCGCCGCGGCCGAGCCGCCCGACCGGTTCGGGCCGGTCAGATGCTCGGCGATGAGCGCCGTGGGGAACGGGATCGCGACCACGCCCATGAGCAGCAGCAGGTTGAGCACGAGCAGGGGCCGGTCGATGAGGCGGACGTGCCCGAACAGCGTGTGGTGGTTCATCCACATGATGCCGATGGTCAGGAAGCTGACCACGTACGCGGCGTACTGCGGCCACGCGTGGCCGAGCACCCGGTAGTTGAGCATCCCCTGCCCGATGGGCAGCAGGTTGAAGATCAGCAGCGTAATGGCGACGGCGAAGACGCCGTCGCTGAACGACTCAGCGCGCCCGGTGTTCACCCGGGGTCGGGGCCGGCCGGACCGGGCGTGGCCGCCCCGGACGCTCCGGAAGTCCCGGTCGCTCCCGGCGCCCCGGGGTCAGCCACCTTCCCGTCGGCCGGGGCACTGCCCGCCGCGCCGGCCTCGGCCGCAACGCCCGCGGGCGCCCGCACCGACCGGGCGAGAAGCTGGGCCACGTCGATCACCTCGAGCGACTCTTTGGCTTCGCCGGAACTCTTCTTGGCGCTGATCGCGTCACCGAGCATGACCAGGCAGTACGGGCATCCGGTCGAGATCGTGTCGGGGTTGGTGCCCAGCGCCTCGTCGATGCGCTCGGTGTTGATCCGCTTGCCGATCCGCTCCTCCATCCACATCCGCGCCCCGCCGGCCCCGCAGCAGAACCCGCGCTCCTTGCACCGGTGCATCTCCTGGGCCTGGACCCCGGGCACCTGCTCCATGATCTCCCGGGGCGGGGTGAACACCCGGTTGTGCCGGCCCAGGAAGCACGGGTCATGGTAGGTGATCTTCTCGGAGACCGGCGTCACCGGGGTGAGCCTGCCCTCGGCCACCAGCCGGGCCAGCAACTGGGTGTGGTGGATCACCTCGTAGCTCCCGCCAAGCTGCGGGTACTCGTTGGCGAGCGCGTTGAAGCAGTGCGGGCAGCTTGCGACGATCTTGCGCGCCCCGGCCTCGTTCAGCGTCTCGATGTTCTGCTGGGCCAGCATCGAGAACACGAACTCGTTGCCGATCCGCCGGGCCGGGTCCCCGGTGCACGTCTCGGCCGGGCCCAGGACCGCGAACGACACGCCGGCCGTGTGCAGAAGCTCAGCGATCGCCCGCGTGGTCCGCTTGGCCCGGTCCTCCAGCGCCCCGGCGCAGCCCACCCAGAACAGGTACTCCACGTCCTCGCCGATCGGGCCGTCCACGACCGGCACCTCGAAGCCGAGGCCCTCGGCCCACTCCAGTCGCTTGGCGCCGCCCATCCCCCACGGGTCGCCCTTGTTCTCCAGGTTCTTCAGCATCGACGACGCCTCGGTGGGAAACGCCGACTCGATGAGCACCTGGTGCCGGCGCATGTCGGTGATGTGGTCGATGTGCTCGATGTCGACCGGGCACTCCTCCACGCAGGCCCCGCAGTTGGTGCAGGACCACAGCACGTCGGGATCGATCACGCCGTTCACGGACGAGTCCCCGACCAGGGGGCGCTCCGCCTCGGCCTGCACCGGGTCGGGCAGCTTCGCCCTCGCCTCGTCGGATCCGGCCAGCAGGTACGGGGCCTTCGCGAACGCGTGATCACGCAGGTCCAGTATCAGCATCTTCGGGGACAGCGGCTTGCCCGTCGCCCAGGCCGGGCACTGCGACTGGCAGCGCCCGCACTCGGTGCAGGTCGCCATGTCCATCAGGCCCTTCCAGGTGAAGTCCTCGATCTTGCCGCGGCCGAAGATGTCGGTGTCGGGGTCGGCCTCCTCGAAGTCGAGCACCTTGCCGCCCGATCGCATCGGCTGCAGCGCACGCAGGCCGTTGGGCCGCCGGGAGAACAGCACGTTCAGCGGAGCCAGGATGATGTGCAGGTGCTTGGAGTACGTGACGACGACCAGGAAGCCGAGGACCACCGCAAGCTGCGCCAGGACGAAGGTGGTCTCCAGCGCCTTGTTCGCGGTCAGGCCGAGCGGATGGAGCCAGTGCCCGACGATCTGCGAGGCGAAGGCGCCATGCGCGAACGGGAACACGCCGGTGTTGATCTGCGCGCCCCGGTAGAGCAGCAGGGTCACGATCACCAGGAAGATCAGGGCCAGAACGACCCAGGCGGCGCCGATGTGCGACCCGGCGAACCGTGACTTGCGGCCTTCCTTCTTCGGGTTGGTCCGCACCCGGATGATCGCGAACGTGATGATGCCGACGAGCACCGCCACTGCGAACAGGTCCTCCAGGAAGCCGATGGCCGCCCAGTGCCCGATCCCGGGAATCGCGAAGCTGCGGCTGAACAGGTCACCGTAGGCCTCGATGATGGTCAGGATCAGGATGATGAATCCCCAGAACGTGATGAAGTGGGCTATCCCGGGCACCGACCACTTGAGCAGCTTGCGCTGCCCGAGTACCTCGGTGATCTCCGTTCCGGCGTCCCGGGCGGGATGCTCCCTGACGGCCTGGATCCGTTCCGGCGCCGGCTGGCCCGTCCGGCCGAGACGGTACAGCCACCACAGTCTCCGCCCGGCAATGGCGAACGCGACCGCGGTCAGGGCGAGGCCGACGATGATGCGCAGGGCCAAGGCATACCTCCGGGTTCCGGGTTGGGTGCCAGCGTACGCCGGGCCCACCATTTTACCGATCAGTAACTTTCGGCTGGATCCGCCAGGCCAGAACGCCCCCTGACCGAACGGCCGGCCGCCCGAACAGCCGCGCCAGGTAGCGCCCGAGGGGCGAGCCGGGACTGGTGACGGCCACCACGGCCGACGGCCGCCAGGTGTTCAGGTCCGATCTCACCTGTGCCGCCGTCGGCGCGGCCACGGGATTGCCGGACCAGAGCCCGTCGAGGTACTGGGCCGTGACGGCCACGCCGTTGCCGTCCACGTAGGCCTGCCCGTTCCAGGCGGGCCCGGTGAAGTAGCCCCCGATCAGCGAGGCCGGCTCTCCGGTATCGGCCTGCCAGCGCAGCGCGGCGGTGAGCGTGGCCGTCGGGACCGGGACCACAAGGACCCGGCCGCCGGGCGGTAGCCGCAGGGCAGCGAAGGTCGCGTTCCAGCCCGGCGGGAGCGGCGTGGTGGCGGCCGCTGGGAGCGGCCGCGGGACCAGGGGCAGGCAGGCGAGGACCGCCGTCGCGGTCACCAGCGCCGCGCCCGGGCGGACGGTGTCCACCGCTCGCCTCATCGAGGCCGCTTTCGCCCGCGCCAGATCCAGGCAGAACGCCAGCAGCGCCGCCGCCACGCCGTCCGCCACCAGGGACAGCCGATCGGGCAGCACCGCCCCGAGCACCGGGATGCCTTCGAGCCAGTGCCAGGGCAGGGTGACACCAGGATGGACAGCCCCGCCGATCAGAGGATGACCGCCGAGCGACAGCAGTTCCAGCACCACCAGGGCCACGGCGGTGGCCCGGACGGCGGGCCGCCGCCAGAAGGCCAGTGCCCCGGCGACCAGGACCGCGATCAGCGGCCAGCCCAGGTAGGCCAGGTACTCCGGGACCCCGCCCTGGTAGCCGGCGGCGATCGCCGCGCTTCTGGCCGTGTGGAAGAGCAGGTAACGCGACGGGATCACGAACGAGGCCAGGTCGTTCTTAAAAAAATCGGGCGTGAACGCGCTGCCGTGCTGGGTCAACGGGCCGAAGAATTGCACCCACAGCGGGTAGCCGGCCAGCAGTAGCGTGACCGCGGCCGCGACGCCGAGCCCGGCCGCCGTCGGCCGCCACCGGCTGGCCGCGACGCGCGGCTGGCCCAGGGCGAGCACGGCCAGCATCAGCAGTCCGGCCACGGCGGTGAGCACGAGCAGTTCTTCGGAGATGAACAACTGCACGGTCACGAGCAGGCCGAGCAGGAGGCCGGCGCGAACCGGGG
The DNA here is from genome assembly GCA_963842355.1 of uncultured Actinomycetota bacterium. Taxonomy (GTDB): domain Bacteria; phylum Actinomycetota; class Actinomycetes; order Streptosporangiales; family Streptosporangiaceae; genus JASHPR01. Next base: position 156,881 of record CAWJGC010000007.1, read on the forward strand.
CCTGCGAGCGCAGGGCCAGGCGCAGGCCCGCGTGGATGATCAGGGGAGGGAGGATGCCCAGCTGGAGATCGGAGTGGCCGACGGCCGCGTGCAGCAGGGCCGGAGAGAAGCCGTAGACCGCCCCGGCGAGGGCCGCGGCGCCGAGGCCGACCTCCCAGCGCCGCAGCACCAGGAAGAGGCTGGCCGCCGAGCCGGCGAAGCCGGCGGTCGCCAGCACGGTGAGCGCGGTCTGCGGGCCGAGGAGCAGCGTCACGGGCGCGAGCAGCACGCCCGGGAGCGGCATAGCGGTGTTCCACATCAGGTTGATGCCCTGCGGCGCGTTCATCGCGGCCGTGACCAGCGCCGGCAGCCGGCCGTGCAGCACCGCCGTGGCGTCGTAGCGCAGGAACCAGGCGAACAGGTCGGCGTCGTTCGGGTTCCCGGCGATCGCGCGCGACGCGGGATCGGCCCACAGGTGCCACGTCACCACCACGGCGCCCAGCAGGTAGCAGGTCAGGGTCAGGGCGGTCGCCAGGCCGTCACGGCCCAGCCGCGCGCGCGAGGCGGCCGCGGTCGGCGACGTGGCCGGCGGCAAGACTCGCGCCAACGGGACTCCTTCTGGTTCGCGCATTTCATGATCCCGGAGCGGCAGGCGCGGATGTCGCGCTCAATGCTCCGGGATCATGGGAACCCCCGCGACCCAGGCGGCCGCTAGCCACCGGGCGCTCCGGCCCGGAGGAATACGTAGACGCCGTCGTTGACGTAGATCTGGCGGTAGCGCACGCCGCGGTTCAGGCTCTCGACGAAGGCCAGCACGTTGGCGGGCGGCGGCTGCCAGTCGGTGCTGGCCGTGTCGAACACCACGTACTTCGTGGCGGGATTGGTCGCGCTGTTGCCGAGCCAGTAGGTGTCGGTCCTGACCGCGAGCGGAGCCAGGAGGTCGAGGTCGGTGGCGACCTGGGCACCGTCGGGGACCCGGGCCATCGCGGCGCGGGCGGCGGCGGCGTGCGGGCCGATGGTGTAGGTCTGCGGAGTCCACAGGTAACTCAGCGGGAACTGGAAGGCCAGCGCGGCGGCGATGGCCAGCATCGCCGCGGCTCCGTGGCGCTCCAGGGCGACGCCGAGCCGGCCCCGCTGACCGGCATCCCCGCCCGCCCGGGCGGCCTGGGCGGGCGGGACGGCGCGGGCGGGCGGGACGGCGCGGGCGGGCGGGACGGCGCGGGCGGGCGGGACGGCGCGGGCGGCGCGGATCCGGGCGATGCCGTCGATCGCGGCGATGAACACGATCGGCATCACCGTCGCGTTGTAGTGCCAGTTCGTGCCCCAGTACGAGTTATTGGTCCCGACGAAACGCAGCGCCAGGCTGGGCACGGCGGCGAGCACGAGCGGCGACCGCAGCGCGATGAACGCCGTGGGGAGCAGGATCATCGCCAGGGTCGGCAGCTTCGTCGAGGACCCGGCGATCAGCTGGCTGATCAGCCCGGCCAGCGAGAGGTGGCCGCCGACCGGGCTGATCGAGCCGCCATCGCTCCAGTACAGGTAGTGATGGGCCCGGTCGAAGTGCGGGATGATCACGACTATGGCGAGCAGCGACCAGCCCAGTCCCCAGGCGGCCAGGAACAGCCCCGCGATCTGCTCCCGGTAGACCACCGCCATGATGATCCCGATGGCCGCGACCGTGAACCCCTGATCCTCCTTCACGAAGACCAGGGGCAGCGCCCACCAGACGGCGGCCCGCGTCCGGCCCCGGACCAGCGCCGACAGCGAGCACGCGAGCAGTGGCACGGCGAAGGCGATCTCGTGGAAGTCGTAGTTCACCATCTGCTGCAGGCCCCACGAGAAGCCGTAGGCAGCGCCTATGGCGCGGCCGGCGCCGGTCCCTAGCCGGCCGGCCGCCGCGCGGCTGACCGGGACCACGGATACCGCGGCCAGCAGCGCCTGTGCCACGAGCAGGGTGACCGGGGAGGGGAAGAGACGGAAGAACGGCGCGATCAGGGCGACGATCGGGTGGAAATGGTCGCCGAGCAGGTTGACGCCCGCCCCCCTGATGTTGACGATCGGCGCGTGCAGGTCGGCGTACTGCTTGACGTACTCGGTGAAGATGCCCAGATCCCAGGAGGACGGGTCGAACCGCAGGTACCGGAACACCGAGATCGGGACGTAGGCCGCGAAGACCGCCAAGGCGATCAGCCATGGCACCCGGTCGGGCGGCCCGGCTATCTCCGGCGAGCCGGGCCGACCGGAACCGCCCTCGAACTCCTGCGGCTCCCGGACAACCTCGTGCCGGTCCCCGGCCGCCCACGGCGATTCCCGCGCTGCCCCCGGCGGCTCCCCGAGGGTCTGCGGCGGCCCCCCAAAGGTCTGCGGCGGCCCCCCAAGGCTCTGCGGCGACTCCCCGGCGACCCGTGGCTCCCCGGCGACCCGTGGCTCCCCGCCGGTCTGCGGCTCCCCGCCGGTCTGCGGCAGGCGCCCGGCCGCGGCCGAACCCGCCGGCGCGGCGCTAGCGCCCAGCAGCTTCCCATCGCGGCGCATGCCCACGGATCCCTGCGCGTCCCTTCGCCTGCCGGGGCGCGTCGGCGGCCGATATCGCTGCCGTCCCGCGCCCGTTTCTCATGTAGTGCGACCGTACCGGATCGGCCAGCGGCCGCTCCCGCGACGGCGAGGCCGTCTACATCGTAGGCAGGATCAGCCCCGTCACCCAGTGCCTGCGATGCGTCAAATACCTGGCCGGTTCGGGCACGGACAGGCCGGGAGCCGCGCCAAGGAGGCTGCCGCGCTTCCTGATCTTGGAGAGTTGCGTGCGCTATTTGACAAAAAGTCTCCAGGATCAGGGAATCGGCTGCGAGGACTCGGCGCCGGGCCCAGTCTGGCGGGGCCAGCAGGCTGGGGATGACGCTGGTGCGGGGCTGTGGGGCTGGGGATGACGCTGGTGCGGGGCTGTGGGGCTGGGGATGACGCTGGTGCGGGGCTGTGGGGCTGGGGATGACGCTGGTGCGGGGCTGTGGGGCTGGGGATGACGCTGGTGCGAGGCTGTGGGGCGGGGTTCGGCGGGGTGGGGGCTAGGGTCGGGCGGGCGCACCGACGTGCGCCGTCCCGGGGAATGCTCGGCCGGGCGTCCTTCTTACTCTTGCGGGGCCTGTATGTCGGCGCTGGCGCCGTCCGGCAAAGCTGTCCGGCCTGCCGCCCGGGAGTCCGGCCGGGAATCTGAGCCGGACGGAATACCAGGGTCCTCCGTAAAGTTGAGCACAGTAGGCTCAAGTCATTTGCCAGGCAGACTGCAGCGTGGCAGGCTTGCGCCCGACAGACTCAACTTTAGGCACACGAGCACACAAGGAAGAACTCATGGCACGAGCGGTAGGCATCGACCTGGGGACGACCAACTCCGTCGTCGCAGTTCTCGAGGGCGGGGAGCCCACGGTCATCGCCAATGCGGAGGGCTCGCGGACGACCCCGTCCGTGGTCGCCTTCGCGAAGAACGGCGAGGTACTGGTCGGCGAGGTGGCCAAGCGGCAGGCAGTGACCAACGTGGACCGGACGATCCGCTCGGTCAAGCGCCAGATGGGCACCGACTGGTCCGTCTCCATCGACGGCAAGAAGTTCACCGCGCAGCAGATCAGCGCGTTCGTCCTGCAGAAGCTGAAGCGGGACGCCGAGGCGTACCTGGGCGAGACGATCACCGACGCGGTGATCACCGTGCCCGCGTACTTCAGCGACGCGCAGCGGCAGGCCACCAAGGAGGCCGGCCAGATCGCCGGGCTGAACGTCCTGCGGATCATCAACGAGCCCACCTCCGCGGCCCTGGCTTACCACCTGGACAAGGACAACGAGGCCACGATCCTGGTCTTCGACCTGGGTGGCGGCACGTTCGACGTCTCGCTGCTCGAAGTCGGCGAGGGCGTGGTCGAGGTCAAGGCCACCAGCGGTGACAACCACCTGGGCGGCGACGACTGGGACCAGCGGATCGTGGACTGGCTGGTCAAGGACTTCAAGAACAGCTACGGCACCGACCTGTCCAAGGACAAGATGGCGCTGCAGCGACTGCGGGAGACCGCGGAGAAGGCCAAGATCGAGCTGTCGGCTTCCGCCGAGACCCAGATCAACCTGCCCTACATCACCCACTCCGAGCAGGGCCCGCTGCACCTGGACACCAAGCTGTCCCGGGCGGAGTTCCAGAAGATGACCTCTGACCTGCTCGACCGGTGCAAGGCGCCGTTCCAGCAGGTGATCAAGGACGCCGGGGTGAAGCTCGGGGACATCCAGCACGTGGTGCTGGTCGGCGGGTCCACCCGGATGCCGGCGGTGGTCGACCTGGTCAAGGACCTGACCGGCGGCAAGGAGCCGAACAAGGGCGTCAACCCGGACGAGGTCGTGGCGGTCGGCGCGGCCCTGCAGGCCGGCGTGCTCAAGGGCGAGGTCAAGGACGTCCTGCTGCTGGACGTGACCCCGCTGTCGCTGGGCATCGAGACCAAGGGCGGCATCTTCACCAAGCTGATCGAGCGCAACACCACGATCCCGACCAAGCGCTCGGAGATCTTCACCACCGCTGACGACAACCAGCCGTCGGTGCAGATCCAGGTGTTCCAGGGCGAGCGTGAGATCGCCGCGTACAACAAGAAGCTCGGCATGTTCGAGCTGGCCGGCCTGGCTCCGGCGCCGCGCGGCATCCCGCAGATCGAGGTCACCTTCGACATCGACGCGAACGGCATCGTGAACGTGTCCGCCAAGGACCTCGGCACCGGCAAGCAGCAGTCCGTGACCATCTCGGGCGGCTCGGCGCTGGCCAAGGACGACATCGAGCGGATGATGGCGGACGCGGAGAAGTACGCGGAAGAGGACCGCAAGCGCCGTGAGGAGGCCGAGGTCCGCAACCGCGGTGAGAGCCTGGCCTACACCACGGAGAAGTTCCTGGCCGAAAACGCCGACAAGGTTCCCGCCGACGTCAAGTCCGAGGTCGAGGCCTCGATCGCCGAGCTGAAGCGGACCTTGGAGGGCACCGACACCGAGGCGATCCGGGTGGCCAGCGAGAACGCCGCTCAGGTCAGCCAGAAGATGGGAACGGCCATCTACGCGCAGTCCCAGGCCGCGAGCGCCGCGGGCGCCCAGGCCGGCGGCGCGGAGGCCCCGTCGGACACCGCCGGTGACGATGACGTCGTCGAGGCCGAGATCGTCGACGACGAGAAGCCGGGTGAGCACGAGGGTGGCGCCGCCTGATGAGGTTTCCTGAAGAGGACAGCCAGGGCCAGGGCCCGGTCATCCGTGACCGCAGGCGTATCGACCCGGTCACCGGCCAGGTCCGAGACGCCGGGCGGCCGGGCGGCCAGGCTCAGGCCAGGCCAGGCAGGCACGCAGTGTCCAAGCCGGGCGGTGCCGGGGGGTCGTCCCCCCGGACCGACACTGCCGCAGCCGGCGGGTCCGCCGCGGGGGGATACCCCGCGGGCGGACCGCCGGCCTCCGGCGGCCAGGGCAACGGCCCCGCGGCGGGCGTACCCCGTGACGCCGCGGCCGAGGCTCACGCCCGTGGGCCGGCCGACGCGGAACTGGCCGCCCGGCTCGCTGAGCGCACCGCGGACCTGCAGCGACTGCAGGCGGAGTACGCGAACTACCGCAAACGGGTCGAGCGGGACCGGATGGCGGTCCGGGAGCAGGCGCTGGCCAATGTGCTCACCGAACTGCTGCCGGTGCTCGATGACATCGGCCGGGCCCGGGAGCACGGAGAGCTGGCCGGCGGGTTCAAGTCGGTCGCCGAGTCGCTGGAGTCGGTGGCCGTCAAGCTGGGGCTCGTCAGCTACGGAGAGGACGGGGACCCGTTCGATCCGACGCTGCACGAGGCGCTGATGCACTCCTACTCCCCGGACGTGTCCGAGCCGACCTGTGTCCGCATCCTGCAGCCCGGCTACAAGGTCGGCGACAGGATCCTGCGCCCGGCCCGGGTTGCGGTCGCCGAGCCCGGCGAGGCCGATGAGCCCGACGGCCCGTCAGACATAGGCCATCAAGTCAACGAAGGCGGCGGAGAAGACGCACACCGTCCTGAGCACCGAGCCGGCGCCAGCAGCGAGGCGCCATCCGGCGATGGCGCGCCCCATGACGGCGCGCCGCGCGCGGGCGGCAACGACTAGTTCCCGACGAGGAGAGGCCCGTTGAGCACGAAGGACTTCCTCGAGAAGGACTACTACAAGGTTCTCGGCGTGGCCAAGGGCGCCAGCGCCGATGAGATCAAGAAGTCGTACCGCAAGCTGGCCCGCAAGTACCACCCGGACGCCAACAAGGGCGACTCGGGTGCCGAGGAGCGCTTCAAGGAGATCTCCGAGGCTTACAACGTCCTGTCCGACGACAAGCGGCGCAAGGAGTACGACGACGCTCGATCCCTGTTCGGCAGCGGCGTCCGGATGCCCGGATCGGGCGGCCCGGGCGGCGGCGGCTACAACTTCGACCTCGGCGACCTGTTCGGCGGCGGCGGCGGCGCAGGTGGCGGCGGTGCCGGCGGCGGCCTCGGGGACCTGCTCGGCGGCGTGTTCGGCCGCCGGACCACCCAGCAGCGGCCCAGGCGCGGTGCGGACGTCGAGACCGAGGCGTCGCTGAGCTTCAGTGACGCGATCGACGGCGCAACCGTGTCGCTGCACCTGGCCGGCGAGGGGCCGTGCAAGACCTGTTCGGGCACCGGGGCCAAGGCGGGCACCGTCCCGAGGGTGTGCCCCAGCTGCGAGGGCACCGGCCAGGCCAGCCGGAACCTGGGCAACTTCGCGTTCTCCGAGCCCTGCAAGACGTGCCGCGGCCGCGGCCTCGTGGTGGACGACCCGTGCCCGGTGTGCTCGGGCAGCGGGCGCGCCATGAGCACCCGGACGATCCAGGCGCGCATACCCGCAGGGGTCGGCGACGGCCAGCGCATCAAGCTCAAGGGCAAGGGCGCGCCCGGCGAGCGCGGCGGGCCGCCCGGGGACCTGTACGTGCGCGTGCATGTCACCCCGCACCCGGTGTTCGGCAGGTCCGGCCACAACCTGACCGTCACGGTGCCGGTCACCTTCCCGGAGGCCGCGCTCGGTGCCGAGATCAAGGTGCCGTCGCACCGCGGGATGCCGGTGAACGTGCGCATCCCGGCGGGCACTCCGAACGGGCGCACGTTCCGGGTCCGGGGCAAGGGAGTCCGGCGCCCGGACTCCAGCGTGGGCGACCTGCTGGTCACCGTGGACGTGCAGGTGCCCAAGAACGTCGACGGCGAGGCGCGTGAGGCGCTCGAGGCGTTCCGCAAGATCACGGCCGGCCAGGATCCGCGGGATGAGCTGCTGCGCCAGGCGAAGGCCGGATGAGGTGTTCGCTCGTGGAGGACACCGGCGATGAAGGGAGATGACGCGATGCGGTTCGAGCTAGCCGACGACACGCCCGTGTACGTCATCTCCGTGGCCGCCCAGCTGTCCGGGCTGCACCCGCAGACGCTCCGGGCCTACGACCGGCTCGGCCTGGTATCTCCGGGCCGGGCCGCCGGCAGCGGCCGGCGGTACTCGCTGCGCCACATCCTGGCGCTGCGCGAGGTCCAGCGCCTGTCCCAGGAGGAGGGCGTCAACCTTTCCGGGATCAAGCGGATCCTGGAACTTGAGCACGAGGAGCAGCGCAGCCGGATGCTGCTCGCCGAATTGCATGCCGAGATAACCCAGCTCCGCGCCGAACTCGAGTCCACCCGCGCGGTAGCAGCCCGGCTCGCCGGGCTGCTGCGGGGCCGGAAAGAGGGCGCGGCGCTGGTGCCGGTGCGCCGATCGGGCGCATCGGTGACCGCCCAGCCGCCGGACCGGCCACAGCCGGGCCGAAGCCGGCCGGGCGCGACGGCACTGGGAAGAACTGCGAAGTGGCAGGAGACAACAGAAAATGGCTGATGACAAACTGACGCGCAAGAGCCAGGAGGCCCTCTCTGAGGCCGTCCGGCAGGCCGCGGCGGCCGGGAACCCGAACGTCGACGGACTGCACCTGCTGGCCGCGCTGATCGGGCAGGACGGAGGGACCGCGGCCCCGCTGCTGCAGGCCGTGGGCGCGGACCCTGCGACGGTGCTGAAGGCGACCAACGAGCTGCTGGGCAGGCTGCCGCGGGCGGCGGGGGCCACGCTGAGCGCCCCCGAGACGTCGCGGCCGCTGCTGGCCGCGCTCTCCACGGCGGCCAAGCGGGCCAAGGATATGAACGACGAGTACGTCTCCACCGAGCACCTGCTGGTCGGGCTGGCCGCTGACGGCGGCCAGGCCGCGACCGTGCTGCGGGACGCGGGCGCAGGACCAGACGAGCTGCTGGCTGCTTTCGAGCAGGTCCGCGGGCACGTGCGGGTCACGAGCCAGGATCCCGAGGGCACCTACCAGGCCCTGGAGAAGTACAGCATCGACCTGACCCGCAGCGCGCGCGAAGGCAAGCTCGACCCGGTGATCGGCCGCGACTCCGAGATCCGGCGGGTGATCCAGGTGCTGTCCCGGCGCACCAAGAACAACCCGGTGCTGATCGGCGAGCCGGGGGTCGGCAAGACCGCGGTGGTCGAGGGCCTCGCCCAGCGGATCGTCGCCGGCGACGTGCCCGAGTCACTCCGGGGTAAGCGCGTGGTCGCGCTCGACCTGGGCGCGATGGTGGCCGGCGCCAAGTACCGGGGCGAGTTCGAGGAGCGCCTCAAGGCCGTGCTGGGTGAGATCAAGCAGAGCGAAGGCCAGGTCATCACCTTCATCGACGAGTTGCACACGGTCGTCGGGGCCGGCGCGGCCGAGGGTGCCATGGACGCCGGCAACATGCTCAAGCCCATGCTGGCCCGCGGCGAGCTGCGCATGGTCGGTGCTACCACGCTCGACGAGTACCGCGAGCGGATCGAGAAGGACGCGGCCCTGGAGCGCCGGTTCCAGCAGGTCTTCGTCGGCGAGCCCTCGGTGGAAGACACGATCGCGATCCTGCGCGGCCTCAAGGGCCGCTACGAGGCGCACCACCAGGTGCAGATCTCCGATGCGGCGCTGGTCGCCGCGGCGGCGCTGTCCGATCGCTACATCACGGCCAGGTTCCTCCCCGACAAGGCGATCGACCTGGTGGACGAGGCGGCGTCGCGGCTGCGCATGGAGATCGACTCGCGGCCGGTCGAGATCGACGAGCTGCAGCGATCCGTGGACCGGATGCTGATGGAGGAGCTGGCCCTGGCCAAGGAGGCCGACCCGGCGAGCAAGGAGCGGCTGGAACGGCTCCAGGCCGACCTGGCCGACCGGCAGGAGCAGCTGACCGCCCTGGTGGCCCGCTGGGACCGGGAGAAGGCGGGCCTGAACAAGGTCGGCGAGCTGAAGAAGCGCCTGGACGATCTGCGCGGGCAGGCCGAGCGCGCCCAGCGCGACGCCGACTTCGCGACCGCGTCACGCCTGATGTACGGGGAGATCCCCGCGCTGGAGCACGAAATCGAGGCGGCCGCCGCCACCGAGAGCGCCGACGCCGGCATCCCTGACGCCGGGCCGATGGTCAAGGAGGAGGTGGGCCAGGACGACGTCGCCGACGTCGTGTCCGCGTGGACGGGCATACCCGCGGGACGCCTCCTCGAGGGAGAGACCGGCAAGCTGCTCCGCATGGAGGCCGAGCTCGGCAAGCGGCTGGTCGGCCAGGCCCGGGCGGTTCAGGCCGTGTCGGACGCCGTCCGGAGATCACGCGCGGGCATCGCGGACCCGGATCGTCCGTCTGGCTCGTTCCTCTTCCTCGGGCCTACCGGCGTCGGCAAGACCGAGCTGGCCAAGGCGCTGGCCGAGTTCCTGTTCGACGACGAGCGGGCGATGGTCCGCATCGACATGAGCGAGTACTCGGAACGGCACTCGGTGGCCCGGCTGGTCGGCGCGCCGCCCGGCTACGTCGGGTACGAGGAGGGCGGCCAGCTCACCGAGGCGGTACGGCGGCGGCCCTACACCGTGATCCTGCTCGACGAGGTAGAAAAGGCACACCAGGAGGTTTTTGACATCCTGCTGCAGGTGCTCGACGACGGGCGGCTCACCGACGGGCAGGGCCGCACGGTCGACTTCCGCAACACCATCCTGGTCCTCACCTCCAACCTGGGCTCGCAGTACATCGCCGACCCGGCGCTGGACGAGGCAGCCAAGCGGGAGGGGGTCATGTCCGTGGTGCGGGCCACGTTCAAGCCCGAGTTCCTGAACCGGCTGGATGACGTGATCCTGTTCGACGCGCTGTCCACGGAGGAACTCACCGAGATCGTCGACCTGCAGGTGGCCGGGCTGGCCCGGCGGCTGGCCGACCGTCGGCTGACGCTCAACGTCACGCCGGCCGCCAGCGAGTGGCTGGCCGTCACCGGCTTCGACCCCGTCTACGGGGCCAGGCCGCTGCGCAGGCTGATCCAGTCGGCGATCGGCGACCAGCTGGCCAAGGCTCTGCTGGCCGGGCAGATCAGCGACGGTGACACCGTGGAAGTCGACCTCGACGAGGCGGCCGACGCCCTCACGGTGGGCGCTCCCGATCACACGTCGTCGAGCAGCCCGTCGTAACGGTCCTCGGGCAGCCCGAGGTCATTGCGGATCCGGTACCGGAGGCTGAGCAGCAGCCGCAGCTCGGCCTCCGCGTCGCCGTACATGCCCGGCCCGGACCCCCCGCCGTTGTCGCCCAACTCGTGCGCGGACGCCCCGCCGTTGTCACCCGGCGTGGCGTCCCCGCCGGGCTCGCCGTTCGCCGGGTTGCCGTTGGGCGCGCGCTGCAGGCACAGCTCGACCCCCGCCGTCGCCCAGTCCAGGGCGCCGGTCAGGTCCGAGCGCTCGACCAGCAGCTCAGCGACGAGATCACACATCCGCGGGTCGCGCCGACCCTCGGCCTTCAGCTTGTCCAGCAGCGACTGCGCCTCCGCCGACTTGCCCATCATGAACAGCGCCCGGGCCAGCGGAACCCGGGGATCCACGAAGACCGGGCCGCCGTCGGCCATCGCGAGCCGGAATCCGCTCGCGGCCGCGGCCGGGTCGTCGGCGAGCAGCCACTGTTCCCCCGCCCGCAAGAATGCCTCCGAGCGCGGCATGGAGTCGCTCTGGGTGCCGGTCACGGCGAGCTTGCTCATCCGCTTCGCCGCAGCCTGATGATCGCCGCTGGCGGCAGCGTCGAACTCGATTGCGTCGAATTCCTCCCGACTTAGCACGACCACGTTACGTAACCTACCCAGTGACAGGGTTCTGCAACGCGGCATCACGTCACGAAACGGGCTATCTGCGGGAGCGCTCGAGCGCGTCCCAGAAGCCGCGCCTCAGTGAGTGCCTCACCTCGTCGTGCAGCAGCGAATCGATCGGCAGCGCCGAGCCCTGGAGCAGCCTGGCCTCGAGGTCCGAAGGCATCCGCGGCTTGCGGGCCAGGACCGCCTCCAGCCACAGCGCCGGGGCGTCCCTGGCCACCGCATCCCCGAAGCCGAAACCCTCCGCGTGGGCGGCCTGGACGGCGTCGGCCAGCGAGAGGGCCATGGGCTGCGGCATGGGCTGGTGGGTGAGGTGCGGTCCGCTGTAGGGGGCCTGGTCAGGCTGCGGCGCAGGATATCCAGATCCCGGAACGGGTGTCGGGGGCGGGCCCGACCGGGAACCTGGGAACTGCGGTTGCGGGGACATCTGCCCGGTGCCGCCCCCGCCGAACTGCCCAGGCGGAGCCGACGGGTACTGATGCGCCGGCATCGGCTGTTCCGGCATGGGCGGGTGGCCCGGCATGGGCGGCTGGCCCGGCATGGACGGGTGGGCCGGCATGGACGGGTGGGCCGGCATGGGCGGGGCCGGCAGAGCCGAAGCTGACATGGGCTGGTCCGGCCTGGACGAGCCGGGCATGGGCTCGCCCGATGTGGCCGGCGCCGACATGAGATGCGCTGGCATGGACTGGCCCGGCATGGACTGGCCCGGCATCGCTGAGCGCCGGGAATACCTGCTGGCGTCCGGGGTCAAGGTCGGCTGGCCTGACATCGGCTGGCCCGGCATGGACTGGCCCGGCATGGACTGGCCCGGCATCGACGGGGACGGGCCCGGCATCGGCTGCGCTGGCATGGACGGGGCCGGCCCGGGCTGGCCCGGCCCGGACGGGGCCGACCCTGAATGGGGAGAGGCCGGGGACGAGACGTCGGCGAACCGGGCCGAGGCCGACCCGGACTCCGCCCTCGGCACGATCATTCCCTCGCGGCTGGCCCCTTCGCGAGCCGGCCCGGGCCCTTCCCGGGTCGGGAGGGGTGCGTGGGCACCGAGGTGCTCGGTCGACCGGTACCCCCCGGGGCCGGGTCCGAACGATGCGTCTCCTGCGTCGGCCGAAGGCGGCGCCGGTGACGAGGCCGACGCCTGAGGCGCAGGCCCCTGGGCCATGGGCGAGGTAGACGCGTGTGAGCCCGGACGGCCGGAACCGGAGGTTTCCTGGGGCCGCGGCGCGTCCCGCGCGACCTCGGTTCCCTGCGGTTCGCCGGGCTGGCCCGGCACGAAACCGCGGCCACCCTTCGGTGTCACCTGGTCACCGGGTACGCCGGCGCCGTGTCCGACGTGCGGCGGGCCGGTCGGAGACGACGGGCTGGCCGAGGGCGGGGACGCGGCCGGAGCCTGAGGGGCCGCAGGACCGGCCGTACCGGACCCGTGGTTCATCGGCCCCGGCTCCGCCGAGCCCGGGCCGGGCGCCTGCGCCGCGGCGTGGTACTCCTCGACCACGGGCGCGGTATAGATCGTCGGCGCCGCGGGAAGCGCGGCTGCGGGCAGGCCCTGGTGGGTCACCGCGCCGCTGCCGTTCCCGTGCCCGTTGGCGGCGGCCCGCCGCTCGTAGCCGCGCGCCTGGAAGCTCCGCGCGTCGTAGCTTCGCGCCGGGTAGCCGTTCGAGTACTGCTCATCGCGGTCAGCCGGCTCGGCCCCGGCGATGAGATCCACGAACGGCCGCAGGTGAGCACCTGAAATCTCGACGATGTCATCGCATTCCTGGCGCAGCGGCCGCGAGATCGTCCAGTTTCCGTCCACCGTGATGTGCACGACGGCGACGCGCATTCCGAGATCCTGCGCTTCGGCGACGACCTCGGCCAAGTCCTCCTCCGCGCTGACGATGACGGCGTCGCTGACCGCGTGGTTCCTGCCCAGGGTGATCAGGTCCCGGTGCATCTCGGGCTCCACGCCCTCCCGGCGGCCCGGCCGTATCCGGCCGAGACGCAGCTTGAGTCCGGGAAGGTCGGCCAGCGTGTCGTGGTCGGAGCCGCGCTGCCCCTCGACGGTCGCCTCGTACCAGTAGCAGCGCAGCACCGGAAGGCCGGTGCGATCGCGCGCCAGCCCGGTGAGCAGCTTGACCAGGCCCGCGTAGTCCCAGGACACAGAACCCCGCTGACGGGTTCCGTGGACGGCCATGGCGCCGTCGGCGAGCACGTAGCTCGCATCAACGAACAGCGCGCAACGATCCACCCGATACCGTCCTTCCCTCGACGCGAGACGTTACCAGCGCGTGGCCATCGTCGTGACGTAACGCGTAGATCACGACGGGCATCCCGGCGGGGTCCTGGCCGGGACCGGTGTGCTTCCGCGGGCCCGCTCGCGGATAGGCTCGGCTGCCGTGACCGACCGAGCGGAGCTACTCGCCGTGATCAAGGCGAAGGCCGTGATCCACGGCGAGGTGGTGCTGTCCTCGGGGCAGCGGGCGGACTGGTACATCGACCTGCGCCGGGTGCTCCTGGACGGCCGCGCCGCGCCGCTGGCCGGGCGGGTAATGCTCGAGGCGACCGCCGACCTGACCTACGACGCCGTCGGCGGCCTGACCCTCGGCGCCGATCCCGTGGCCACCGCGATGATGCACGCCGCCGCGGCTCAGGGCAGGCCCCTGGATGCGTTTGTCGTGCGCAAGGCCGAGAAGGCGCACGGCCTGCAGCGCAGGATCGAGGGGCCGGACGTCGCCGGCCTGCGCGTTCTGGCCGTGGAGGACACCTCGACGACCGGGAACTCCGTCCTGACCGCCGTGGATGCCCTGCTCGAAGGCCGGCGCCGAGGTGGTGGGTGTGGCCGTCGTCGTGGAGCGCGGGGCGCGGCCGCGGATCACCGAGCGCGGCCTGCCGTACCGCGCGGCCTACGAACTGGCCGACCTCGGCCTGAACTGACCCGCCTGCCGCGAGCACACGCGCGGACGTGGCCCGTTTACCCGGACCCAACCTGGGCAACCACCCGGGTGAGAAGCGGCGGAAGGCTATGCGCGCCGCGATACTGGGGGCAGTATCGAGGGTGAGACCAATAAGAGGGAGCAGCCGTCATGCCTATTGCCACGCCAGAGGTGTACGCACAGATGCTGGACCGCGCGAAGGAGCACGGCTTCGCTTATCCGGCCATCAATGTGACATCCAGCCAGACGCTGAACGCCGCTCTGCGCGGGTTCGCCGAGGCTGACAGCGACGGGATCGTCCAGGTCTCCACCGGGGGCGCCGAGTACCTGTCGGGCCAGGGGGTGAAGGACATGGTCACCGGGGCCGTCGCGCTGGCCCGCTTTGCCGAGACGGTGGCGGCCCGGTATCCGGTCCACGTTGCGCTGCACACCGACCATTGCCCCAAGGACAAGCTGGACGGATACATGCGCCCGCTGGTGCAGATCTCCGCCGAACAGGTCGCGCGCGGCGAGGAGCCGGTCTTCCAGTCGCACATGTGGGACGGGTCGGCCGTGCCACTCAGCGAGAACCTGCAGATCGCCACCGAGCTGCTCAAGCAGTGCGCCAGCGCGCACATCGTGATGGAAATGGAGATCGGGGTCGTCGGCGGTGAGGAGGACGGCGTCGTCGGCGAGATCAACGAGAAGCTCTACAGCACGCCCGAGGACGCTCTGGCCGTCGCCCGGGCGCTCGGGCTCGGCGACCACGGCCGGTACATCCTGGCCGCGACGTTCGGCAACGTGCACGGCGTGTACAAGCCCGGTAACGTCAAGCTGCGCCCCTCGGTGCTGAAGCAGATCCAGGACGCGGTCGGAGCCAAGTACGGCCGGGACAAGCCCTTCGACCTGGTGTTCCACGGCGGGTCGGGCTCGGCGCTCGAGGACATCCGCGAGGCGATCTCGTATGGCGTGGTCAAGATGAACGTCGACACCGACACCCAGTACGCCTTCACCCGGCCGGTGGCCGGCCACATGTTCACCAAGTACGACGGCGTGCTCAAGATCGACGGCGAGGTGGGCAACAAGAAGGCCTACGACCCGCGGGCCTGGGGCAAGGCGGGGGAAGAGGCGATGACCGCCCGGGTCGTCCAGGCCTGCCAGGACCTGATGTCATCGGGCAAGAAACTCAGCTGACCCCGCTGCCCGCAGGCTTCATCATGGCTCCATGACTAGTCAGCCGTTCCAGGTCGTCTGCGAGATCGAGCCGCCCACCCGGCCGGACCTCAAGCGCGTACGCCATCAGATCGGAACCCTGAGTGCGGTGGCGGACGCGTTCCTCGTCCCCGACAACCACATCGGCCGGGCCACGGTGTCCAGCGTGGCGGTCGCGCACGAGGTCGAGGCCATGGGAGGACGCTGCATCGCGTGCCTGAACTCCCGGGACCGGAACCTGCTGGGGTTCCGGCGCGACCTGCTCACCGCGGCCGCCTACGGCGTCGACCAGTTCCTGTTCGTGTACGGGGACAAGCCGAGCTCGGGCGGGCGGACCGGAGAGCTGACCGTCCGGGCGATGATCGAGGAGGTCCGCGCGCTGCCCGGTGACACGGCGTTCGCGGGGGTGCCGCCCTTCCGGGTCGGCGCGGCCGCGGCCCTGCGACCGCTGCCCGCCTGGAAGCGGGCCGCCGACTTCCTGTTCGTCCAGGTCAGCTTCTCGCTGGAGGCCCTGCTGCGGTGGCGCGACGCCAATCCGGTCGACGTTCCGGTGTTCGCGGGGGTGATGGTTCTGGCCAGCGAGGGCCACGCCCGCCGTCTCGCGGCCGCGATCCCGGACATCGACATCCCGGGCCCGCTGATGCGCCAGGTCGCTTCGAGCCGCCTCGCCGGGGTGGAAGCCACCTGCGAGCAGGTGCTCCAGATCCGGGACTCCGGGGCGTTCGACGGCGTCCACCTGATCCCGGTCGCCCGCTACCGCGAAGTGGCCGCCCGGCTCGAGGGCCTGCTGAGCCGCTCGCCGGCCGGCCGCCGGTGACCCCGGCGGTCGGCCAGAGCCGACAGAGCGCGGAACTGCTCGTCGGTCAGCTCGACCCCGGCCGCGGCGACGTTCTCCTCCAGGTGCGCCACCGAGCCGGTGCCCGGGATCGGCAGCATGACCGGGGACCGGCGCAGCATCCAGGCCAGCGCGAGCTGGACCCCGGTCGCGCCGGCCTGGCGGGCGAGCGCCGACATGGGGCCGAACGGCGAGGCGAACTGGCCGGTCGCGATCGGGCAGTACGGTATGAAGCCGAGCCCTTCCCGCTCGCAGTAGTCGAGGACCGCCTCGTGGCGGCGGTCGAGCAGGTTGTAGAGGTTCTGCACGGACGCGATCGGCGCGGTCAGCCGGGCCTCCGCGATATCGGCCACGTCCACCTCGGACAGCCCGATGTGCCGGATCTTGCCCTCCTTCCGCAGCCGGTTCAGCTCGCCGACCTGGTCGGCGGCTGGCACCTTGGGATCAATCCGGTGTAGCTGGTACAGATCGATCGTCTCCAGGCCCAGGCGGCGCAGGCTCATCTCCACGCACTGGCGCAGATACTCGGGCCGGCCGTCCTCACCCCACTGGTTCGGCCCGGGGCGAAACAGCCCGCCCTTGGTGGCGATGGTCACGTCGTCGTAGGGATGCAGGGCCTCACGGATCAGCTCCTCGCTCACGAACGGCCCGTATGAGTCCGCCGTGTCGATGAAGTCCACGCCCAGCTCGACCGCCCGGCGCAGGACCCGGATCGCCTCGCCCCGGTCCGCGGGCGCCCCCCAGATGCCGGGGCCGGTAATGCGCATGGCGCCGTACCCGAGACGGGTCACGGCCACGTTGCCGCCCAGTGAGAACACACCGCTGGCCGCCGCCGCGGGCTCGCCGTCTGCCATACACCCAACCTCCACGCTGCTAACTTACCGAGCCGCTGGCGGCCCTGATGCAGGCCGTGACCACTCACGGCGGCAAGATAGCGCCATGACGCACCAGAACCTGCTCGGCGGACCGCCGCCCACCTACCTGCCGGACGACGCGCAGGCACGGGAGGTGCTGGCCGCCGGCGACCCGGCCAGCGCGGCCGCCCGCTTTCCTGCCTTCAGCGCCGCCTGGGCCGCCCTGGCCGAGCGCGCGATGCGCGACGGCGACCCGGTCGCGGCGTACGCCTACGCCAGGACCGGCTATCACCGCGGCCTGGACCAGCTACGCCGGGCGGGCTGGAAGGGCCACGGGCCGATCCCGTGGGGGCACGAGCCGAACCGCGGTTTCCTGCGCGCGCTGCACCTGCTCGCGGTCGCCGCCGCCGCCATCGGGGAGGACGACGAGGCGGTCCGCTGCCGCGAGTTTCTGCACGACAGCAGCCCGGAGGCCGCCACGGCGCTCGACGCCACCGGCTCCGGGTAGCATCACACCGCAAGAGAGCCCCTGCCGCGCTTGCCGCCAGACCTACTCCGCGGACAGGGGCTTCGGCGTGATCCGGAAGGGCCGGTGAGATGCCCGCCATCTTGATCGTGGGGGCGCAGTGGGGCGACGAGGGGAAGGGCAAGGCTACCGACCTGCTCGGTGACGACGTCGACTACGTGGTGAGGTACCAGGGCGGCAACAACGCCGGGCACACCGTCGTCATCGGCGACGAGAGCTACGCGCTGCACCTGCTGCCAGCCGGAGTGCTGTCGAAGAAGGCCATTCCGGTCATCGGCAACGGCGTCGTGATCGACCCGGCCGTCCTGATCGAGGAGATCGACGGGCTGGCCGCACGCGGAGTGTCCTGCGACCGGCTCCTGATCTCGGCCAACGCGCACCTGATCATGCCGCACCACATCGCGCTCGACAAGGTGACCGAACGCTACCTGGGCCAGGCTCGCATCGGCACCACGGGCCGCGGGATCGGGCAGGCCTACGGGGACAAGGCCGCGCGGGTGGGCATCCGGGTGCAGGACCTGTCCGACCCGGGGATCCTGGCGCAGAAGCTGGAGCTCGTGCTGCGCGAGAAGAACCAGGTGCTCGCCAAGGTCTACAACCGCCGCGGGATCGACGCCAAGGCGACCGCCGCCGAGTACCTGGGGTATTTCGACCGGCTCCGGCGGTACGTGGCCGACACCGGCCTGGTCCTCAACCAGGCGCTGGACGAGCAGAAGGTGGTATTGCTCGAGGGGGCCCAGGCGACCCAGCTCGACGTCGATCACGGGACCTACCCGTTCGTGACCTCGTCCTCGCCGACGGCCGGCGGGGCCTGCGCGGGCTCGGGCGTGGGCCCGACCAGGATCAGGCGGGTCATCGGGATCCTCAAGGCCTACACCACCCGGGTCGGCGCGGGCCCGTTCCCCACCGAGCTGACCGACGCCTCGGGCGAGTGGCTGAGGAAGACCGGTCACGAATACGGCGTCACCACCGGCAGGCCGCGCCGCACCGGCTGGTTCGACGCCGTCATCGCCCGGTACGCCACCCGGGTCAACGGGATCACCGACTACTTCCTCACCAAGCTCGACGTGCTGTCGGGCCTGGAGCGGGTGCCGGTCTGCGTCGCCTACGACGTGAACGGGACCAGGCACGACGAGATCCCCATGACGCAGACCGAGTTCCACCACGCGGTACCGGTCTACGAGTATCTGGACGGCTGGTGGGAGGACATCTCCTCGGCCAGGGAGTTCGGTGACCTGCCCCGCAACGCCCAGGCCTACGTGCGGACGCTCGAGGACATGATCGGCGCCCCCCTGGCGGGGATCGGCGTGGGCCCGCGGCGGGACCAGACCCTCCAGCTTCGCCCGCTGATCTGACGGGCCGCTGATCAGACGCAGGCGCCGAACCAGGTCACGCACGTCGCCGGAAAGTTCTGGATCGCCGTGGCCGAGGGCCGTTTCGACACCGTCACGGTCACCCACCACGGCCTCGTCGAGCAGCGCCGGATCGTGGTCAGGCGCCCCAGGCGAAACGGCTGAGCGGCCCGCGGCCGGTAGGCTCGCCGCCGTGCGAGTCCTTGTCATCGGCTCCGGCGGCCGCGAACACGCCCTGGCCCGCGCCCTGGCCCGCGACGGCGAGGTCACCAGCCTCCACGCGGCACCGGGCAATCCCGGGATCGCCAGGATCGCCGAGATTCACGACGTGGCGGCCACCGACCCGGGCAGCGTCACGGCCCTGGCGGCCAAGGTCGGGGCCGACCTGGTGGTCATCGGCCCCGAGGCCCCGCTCGTGGCCGGGGTGGCCGACGCGGTCCGGGCCGCGGGCTGCGCCTGCTTCGGGCCCGGCCGGGAAGCGGCCATGATCGAGGGCTCGAAGTCGTTCGCCAAGCAGGTCATGTCCGCGGCCGGCATCCCCACGGCCGCCGCCAGGACGTGCGCCAGCGGCGCCGAGGTCAGCCTGGCCCTGGACGCATTCGGGCCACCGTACGTGGTGAAGGCGGACGGTCTCGCCGCGGGCAAAGGCGTGGTCGTGACCAGCGACCGGGGCGAGGCCGCCGCGCACGCGAGCGCCTGCGGCACGGTCGTCATCGAGGAGTTCCTCGACGGGCCCGAGGTGTCGGTCTTCGCGCTGGCCGACGGCGAGGCCGCGGTGGCGCTGCTCCCGGCCCAGGACTACAAGCGGGCCCGCGACGGCGACGCCGGGCCGAACACCGGGGGCATGGGTGCCTACGCCCCGCTGCCCTGGGCTCCGTCCGGGCTGGCCGATGAGGTGCTGTCGAGCGTCGTCCGGCCCGCCGTCGCCGAGATGCGCCGCCGCGGGACCCCGTACACCGGGCTGCTCTACGCCGGCCTGTGCCTGACCGCGGGCGGGATCCGGGTAGTGGAGTTCAACGCCCGGTTCGGCGACCCGGAGTCCCAGGTGGTGCTCGACCGGCTGGCCACGCCGCTGAGCGGGCTGTTGCACGCGGCAGCGGCCGGGGGCCTGGCCGGCATCGGCCCGCTGCGCTGGACGCCTGGTGCGGCAGTGACCGTCGTGATCGCCGCCGAGGGATACCCGGACGCCCCGGCGAAGGGCGACGAGATCGGTGGTCTCGACGAGGCAGACCGCGTACCGGGCGCGTACATCCTGCACGCGAGCACCTCGGTATCCCCGGCCGGCCGCCTGGTGTCCGGTGGGGGGCGGGTCCTCAACGCGGTGGGGACCGGCCCGGACCTGGCCGAGGCCCGCACCACGGCTTACCGGGCCGCGGCGAAGGTCACGATGCGCGGGGGATGGTACCGGCGCGACATCGCCGAGCCCCCTGCGGTCGCGACCGCGGCCGATCCGTGACCACCAGGCCGCCGGACGGCCTCCCCGCGGACGGCCTCCCCGCGGACACCGGTCTCCCCGCGGACACCGGTCTCCCCGCGGACACCGGTCTCCCGGGGAACAGCGGCCCGCGGCCGGGCACCGACGAGCCGCCGCTGCGGGTGACCACGCTGGAGCTGTTCTTCGACCTGGTCTTCGCGTTCACCCTGACCCAGCTGGCCACGCTGCTGGCCAGCGGCTTCACCGCAGCGGACGCGGCGCGGGTGCTGCTGATCTTCGGGCTGCTGTGGTGGATGTACGAGGGATATGCCTGGCTGACGAACGCCAGGCCTCCGGTGCACACCGCCGAGCGACTGCTGCTCCTGGTGGGGATGGCAGGCTTCCTGACCATCGGGCTGGCGATCCCCGACGGGTTCGGCGGCAGCGCGGTTCCGCTCGGCCTCGGGTACCTGGTCGTCGTCGGAGTCCACGGCTGGATGTACTTCCGCGTGAACCAGAACATCATCCGCGTGGTCCCGTTCAACGTCGCCTCGGCTTTGCTGGTGATCGTGGCCGGCCTCCTGCGCGGGCCGACGGGCGCGGTGCGGCCCGCCGGGTACGCGCTGTGGGTCGTGGCGCTGGCCGTTCAGCTTGGCTCCCCGCTGATCGTGCACCCGAAAGGGCTCTTCGAACTCCGGCCCGCCCATCTGGCGGAACGGCACAGTGCGCTGCTGCTCGTCGCGCTCGGCGAGTCGGTCGCCGCCATCGGGGTCGGCGCCGGCGCTGGCCGGGCACTCCGGGGCAGGGAACGCGCGGCTGGTGGCCGCGGCAGTGCTCGGCCTCGCGCTGGCCGCCACGCTCTGGTGGATCGTGTTCGGCGGAGGTGACGACGAGGCGGCCGAGCGGGTCCTCACCGCCGCGACCAGCGAACAGCGCACCGCGCTGGCGCTGTCGGCGTTCTTCTACGGGAACATCCCGCTGCTGCTCGGGCTGGTGGCCATGGCCGCCGGGGTCGGGCAGGCGATCGGGCACGCGGCCCGGCTAACGACGTGGTGCGCGATTCGAGGTCGGGGTGTGCTGACCTGGAATGTCCGGCCCGGTGATCTTCAGCGTTCGGCGGTGCGGTCGGAGACGAGTCCGGCGATGGCCAGCGCGGTGTCTTCGAAGTATTCGCGGCGTCCGAGGTAGCGCTGCAGGGGTCTCCACTGCTTGGGTTCGGCGATGGAATGCTCGATGCAGATCCTCCGGGAGGACTGCTGCTTGCGGGCTGTTTCGCGCTCGGTGACCTGGCTGGGCGTGGCGCCGGTCTTCGGCTTCTTGGGCGGGGCGGTGATCTGGCCGGGGAAGTCGCGGGCCAGGCCCTGGTAGCCGGAATCAACGTCGGCGGTGACGCCGGGGTGCTGGCGGAGCAGGTCTTCGATGCCCTCGGTGCGCAGCGCGGTGATGTCGTGCATCCGGCCTGGGCGGAACGCGCCGAGCCACAGCAGCCGGCCCGCACCGTCGCTGATCGCGGTCGGCTTGATGGTGTTCTGCTTCTTCTTCCCGGACACGAACACCCGCCGGCCGGGCCGGCTCGCCCTGGGCAGGCGGACCTGCACCTCGGTGCCGTCGATGCGCAAGTGCACGCCCTGTGCCGCGGCGTAGGCGAACACATCCGCCAGCGTCCGCAGCCGCAGGCCGCTGTGGCCGGGGATGGCAAAGCCCCGCGCGGCGAGCAGCGGGCGGATCTCGCCGACGGCCCGGCTGATCGTGGAGCGGTCCACGCCGTAGAACAGCGCGAGGGCGGCGTGCGGAAGCTGGAATCTCAGGACGACCAGGGTGGCGATGACCCGGTCGGTGAACACCAGGTCGTGACCGGGGCCTGCCCCGGCGGCCCGCTGCCGGCCGCGGCCGCGCCGTTCGCGCAGCCGGGATTCCTGCTGCGCCGTCCACGGCCCGGCCAGCTCAGCGATCAGCTTGCCCAGCCGACGACGTGGAAGACCAGTGCAGATACGATGCGCCAAGGCCGCGCGGGCCCATGGTGACGACACATCTTCATGATCTTGCGCGGCCGCCTGTCATCCCGGCACCGACACGCCAAGATCACCTGATCACACCAGGCATCCTGCTATTGCGCACCAAGTCGTAACGGCCGGCCCGGTAGGAGCGGCGGTCGTGCTCGCCGCGGGCGCGGCGCTATTCCTCGCGGGGGACGTCGCCATACGGTGGCTGCTGCGCACCGGGCCGGTCGGCCTGCGGGCCGGCGCGGCGGTGCTGGCCCTCGCGACCACAGCGGTCGGCGCGCTGGTCGCGCTCGAGGCACAGATGGTCGCGATTACCGCGGTGCTGGTGGGGATGCTGGTGCTGGAGCGGTGTATGTGATCTTCTGGCTGGCTCAGGCGGGCACCCGGACCCGGGGCACTCCCGGCGCATCGCCGGCCCTTCGCTGCTGCCATAGCGACATCTACGCGCCGGCGATGCCGCGGCCGAGGTGCGTTGGGTGAGGCCCGGGGGACGACCGGAGGGCGGGGGCCGGAAGACCGGGCGCCGGAAGGCGAGGCCCGGACGACCGGGGGGCCCGGACGACCGGGGGGCCGGAGGGGTGGGGTCGTTGGGGCAGGATAGAGGGCGTGATCGAGCGGTATACCTTGCCGGAGATGGGCCGGGTCTGGAGCGAGGCGCACAAGTACGAGCTCTGGTGCCGGGTCGAGACGCTGGTGCTGGAAGCACACGCGCGCGCGGGCACGGTGCCCGCCGACAGCGTGCCGCCGGTCCGGGCCGCGCCCCCGCC
The DNA here is from genome assembly GCA_963842355.1 of uncultured Actinomycetota bacterium. GTDB lineage: Bacteria > Actinomycetota > Actinomycetes > Streptosporangiales > Streptosporangiaceae > JASHPR01. Next base: position 179,858 of record CAWJGC010000007.1, read on the forward strand.
GGCGCCCGAGGCCGTGGCCGCGATCGAGGCGGTGACCGGTCACGACGTCATCGCGTTCCTGTCGGCCTGGGCGGATAACACGGTGCCCCGGCAGGCCGCGGCGTACGTCCACTTCGGGCTGACCTCGTCCGATCTGGTAGACACCGCGCTGGCGCTGCAGCTCACCGAGGCCACCGACCTGCTGACGGCCAGGTGCACCGCGCTGACGGCAGCGCTGCGGGAGCACGCGCTGGCGCACCGCGGCACGCTGCGGGCCGGCCGGACGCACGGCGTCCACGCCGAGCCGGACGTGTGGGGGCACCGGGTCGCCGACTTCGCGTTCGGGATGGCCCGGTGCCGGGACCGGTTGCGCCGGGCCCGGGACGGGATCGCCGTCGGGAAGCTGTCCGGCCCGGTCGGAACGTACTCCAACATCGACCCGGCCATCGAGTCGCAGGTGATGGCCGAACTCGGGCTCCGCCCGGCGGACGTCGCGACCCAGGTCGTGCTGCGGGACGGGATCGCCGCGTGGGCGTCCGTTCTGGCCCTCATCGCGAGTGTGTGCGAGGCGGTGGCCCTTGAGGTACGGCTCGGGCAGCAGACGGAGGTCTCTGAGCTCGCCGAGCCGTTCGGCCAGGGCCAGAAGGGCTCGTCGGCCATGCCGCACAAGAAGAACCCGGTCCGCTCGGAACGGATCTGCGGGCTGGCGAGGATCGTCCGCGCCCAGGTGGTGCCGGTGATGGAGGGCATCGCGCTGTGGCATGAGCGGGACATCTCGCATTCGTCCACGGAACGGGTCGCGCTGCCCGATGCCGCCATCGGCACCGACTTCGTACTGGACCAGACCACCGGGCTGATCAAAGGCCTCGCGGTAGACACGGCGCGGATGCGGGCCAACATGGACGCCACGCACGGCCTGATCTTTACCTCCGCGGTACTGCTCGACCTGGTGGCGGCGGGAATGTCCCGCGAGGACGCCTACGCTATGGTCCAGGCGGCCGCCATGGATACGTACCAGAGCGGAACGCCATTTCTCCAGACGCTCAGGAAGCACGCCGTAGAGCGCGACCAGCCGCTGGACGAAGCCAGGCTGGACGAGGCCTGCCGCCCGCAGCGGTACGTCGAGCGGCTCGGGCCCGTGTTCGAGCGGCTGGAGCAGCTCGCGTGACGGTCCTGAAGCACCTCTACTCCGGTAAGGTACGCGAGCTCTACGAGACCGATGACGGCGTGCTGTTGCTGGTGGCCACGGACCGCATCTCCGCCTTCGACCACGTGCTGGAGACGGAGATCCCGGATAAGGGGAAGATCCTTACCCAGCTCTCGCTGTGGTGGTTCGACCGGCTGGCCGGCATCGTGGCGAATCACCTGGTCGACGCGCCGATACCGCCCGAGTTCGCCGGGCGGGCGATGGCGTGCCAGCGGCTGTCCATGGTCGCTGTGGAGTGCGTGGCCCGGGGCTACCTGGCGGGCTCGGCGCTGGCCGACTACCGGCGCGCCGGCGCGGTCTGCGGCGTCCGGCTCCCGCCCGGCCTGACCGAGGGCGACCGGCTGCCCCGGGCGATCTTCACCCCGGCCACCAAGGCCCCTCGTGGCGAGCACGACGAGAACATCCCGGCGGCCGTCGTGGCCGAGCGCGTCGGCGCCGGCCTGGCCGCCGAACTGGAGCGGATCACCCTCGAGGTGTACCGGGCGGGCGCGGAGCTGACCGAGGGCCGGGGCATCATCGTGGCCGACACCAAGATCGAGCTCGGCCTCGACCCCCACGGCGCGCTGCGGCTGGCCGACGAGGTGCTGACGCCGGATTCCTCCAGGTTCTGGCCCGCCGACCAGTGGTCACCGGGCCGGAGCCAGCCGTCGCTCGACAAGCAGTACGTGCGGGACTGGCTCACCTCGCCGGAGTCGGGCTGGGACCGCTACGGCCAGGAGCCGCCACCTCCGCTGCCCGAACCGGTGGTCGAGCGCACCCGTGATACGTATGTGCGCGCATACGAGCGCATAACGGGCCTCCGCTGGGCTTAGCAAGGCGGCTCCTCCGGCCGCGAAGCCGGACCCTCCCTGTTACGTCTTGTAGTTATGTGGATACTCTACGTAACATCGTCGTCATGGTCAGGGAGGCTGGGGAGCGGTGGAATACTGGACGTCACACGAATCAGGCTGCCTGCTATCGGGCGGCCTGCCGTCTGGTTGGCCGCAGGCCACCACGCTGGAGTCGGCGGGCCGGGATAGTGATGCCGCTCGCTCGACCGACGGGAGCCCCAGCACTATGACCACCGGCCCGCAGACCTGTTACCGCGTGCGCGGCGGTCACCCGCTGCAGGGCACGGTCTTCGTGCAGGGTGCCAAGAACGCCGCCCTGAAGATGATCGCCGCCTCGCTGCTGGCCGACAAGGGCCGCACGGTACTCAGGAACGTCCCGGTGATCGAGGACGTGCGCCGGGCGGTCGAGCTGGCCCAGGCCGTGGGCGCGGTGATCAAGTTCCACGAGGCCGAGCGGACGCTGGTGGTCGACGCCTCCGAGCTCACCAGCTCGGTGCTTCCGGCCGAGATCGCCCGCCGGTTCCGCGCCTCGGTGGTGTTCGTGCCCGCGCTGCTGCACCGGCTCGGCGAGGCGACCATCGAGGGCATCGGGGGATGCAACCTCGGCAGCCGCAACCTCGACTTCCACTACCGCGGCTTCGCGCGGCTCGGCTGCACGGTGGACGAGCGCGAGACCACGATCCACATCAAGGCCGACAAGCTCAGGGGCGCGCACCTCTACCTGGACACGCCGTCGCACACCGGCACCGAGAACCTGATCATGGCGGCGGCCCTGTCCCCGGGCACCACCGTGATCGACAACGTGGCCATGGAGCCCGAGGTACTCGACGTCATCGCCTTCCTCACGAAGATGGGCGCCAACATCAGCGGCGGCGGCACCGGGTTCGTGACCGTCGAGGGGGTCCGCGAGCTGAAGGCGGTGGAGCACACCGTCATGGCCGACCGGATCGACGCCGCGGTGTTCGCCATGGCGGCCGCGATCACCGGCGGTGAGCTGAGCCTGGTCGGCGCCTCGCTCGACCATTTCGGCGTGGTGCGCTGGAAGCTGGAGCAGATGGGCGTCGAGTTCTCCACCCACGGCGCGATCTTGCAGGTGCGCCGGGAGCGGGACCTGCGCCCGATCAACGTCATCACCAGCCCGTTCCCGGGATTCGCGACCGACCTCCAGTCGCCGATCATGGCGCTGAGCAGCCTGGCTGACGGTACCAGCTACATCAGGGAAACCATCTTCGACGGGCGCTACACGCTGGCCGGGGAGCTCAACAAGATGGGCGCGAAGGTGGAGGTCGCCGGGAACGCCGCCCTGGTGCACGGACCCACGGTGCTGAAGGGCGCGGAGGTGGTCGCGCATGATCTGCGCAGCGGGGTCGCGCTGGTCCTGGCCGGCCTGGCCGCCGAGGGCGAGACCGTCGTATCACCGGGCTACCCGATCGATCGCGGCCACGCCTCGATGGCTGGCCGACTGACCACGCTGGGCGCGGATATCAGCGTGGACACGGGCCGCTGAGCGGGGTCGCCCGGCGGCGTCAGCGTTCAGGCCATCGGCCGAGGTCACGGTCCCGCGCGGCGTGTCCATAGCGACCCGCGCACGTCATTTTTTCCGTTCTTCCGGCATGTGCTCCTTACCATCAGGCCCCGAGACGTCAATAATTGGCTCTTCCGGTGATCCTCTTCGTGAGTTACGAACAATAGAGAGGCCTTCTCACATCGCGAGAAGCCGACCGGAGATGGGGCGTGACGTGGCCTTAGGCAGACGGCGATACGGGGGCATCCGGCCTAGTTCCGCCGCGGGCACCGGGGCGGACCCGGTGGCGGCGACCAGATGCGGCCCGCGGTGAACGGGCCGAGGCGGGTTCAGGGCGAGCTCATCATCGGGATCGTCGGACCGCACGAGCTGGTGGAAAGGATCATGCTTTCCGGCACTTCGGCCGGCGGGAAGGCCGGTACCGGGGGCCCGCTCGCCACCGCGGAGACGGGTCCGCCCCGGCGGCTTGTCGCGGCCGCCTACCGGGACGAACAGGAAGCGGCCGACCAGGTCCTGCGGCTCGGCACGGGTATCGACGTCTGCTTGTTCGCCAGCCGGGCCCCGTATGAGTACGCCCGTGCCGCCGGGGCGCTGAGCAGCCCGGCCACCTTCGTGCCCCTCGGCGGCAGCGCCCTGTACGTCGCGCTGCTGCGGGCCGGCCGGGAGACCGGCAGCGACCCGGCCCGGGCCAGCATCGACACGCTGAGCCGCGCGGACGTGGAGGACGCCTTCGCCGAGCTTGGCGTTCCGTCGCTGGACGTGCACATACGCGAGGATCCCGGCAGCCCGGCGGTCATGGCCGCGTTCCACGAACGGCTTTTCCGGCGCAACGAGACGTCGGTGGCGTTCACCTGCATGCAGTCGGTGGCCCACAAACTGTCCGCCGCGGGTGTTCCCGTCTACACGCTGCGGCCGACCGGCAGCGACATCCGCTCGGCACTGCGTACGGCGGCCCTGCTCGGCGGCTACCGGCGGCTCGAGGACGCGCAACTCGCGCTGGCCCTGGTGGAGGTGCCCGCCCTGCGGGACAGCGGCCGGCGCGGCTCCCCGCGGCAGTCGCGCGAGGAAATGCGGCTCACCGTGCACAGGTTCCTGGTCCAGGAGGCGCAGCGCATTCACGCGGCGGTCAGCGCCACCAGCGACCACGGGTTCCTGATCGTCGCGACCCGCGGCTCCCTGGCCCGGGCGACCGACGGCTTCCGGGTTCCGCCCTTCGTCGAGCGCGCGCGCACCGACCTGGGCGTCACCATCGACGTGGGCATCGGCATGGGCCGGACGGCCGTCGAGGCGGAGGCGCACGCCCGCGCGTCCCTGGTCCGCGCCCAGTCGGGCGGCGGAATGCCCGGGATCACCGCTGGCCGGGAGGGATACGCGCCGGTGCCAGCGCCCCGCCCGGCCGAGGCTACCCAGCACCGGTCCCGGGGCCTCGAGACCTTGTCCCGGCTGGCCGAGAAGCTGGATGCGACCGACGCCAACTTCGTCGTGGACGCCGAGGCCGCCGGCCGGCTGCTCGCCGTCACCCCGCGCACGGCCCGCAGGCTCCTGCACATCCTCGTCGAGGAGGGCCTCGCCTGGCCCCTCCCGCCGACCAGGGCGCCGCAGCCCGGCCGCCCCCGCCAGTTCTACCGGCTGGTCGTGGAAAAGCTGGAGCCGCGGCGGCGCGACGAGCCCGGCCAGCGCGCCGCCCGCTGATCCCGGCGGGCGTCGCCGGCCGGGTCAGCGAGGGTAGTGGCTGATCACCTCGGCCCCGAACCGGGCCATCTCCTTGCGCTGGGGCGAGAACTGCAGCAGCATGAGGCCGACTCCGGCCTGCTCGTAGGCGCGCAGGCGCTCGGTGATCTGGGCCGGGGTGCCGATCAGGCCGCTGCGAAGGCCCCGGTTGGAGACGCTGTACTCCTCCACGGAGACCTGCGACTCAAGCTGCGAGCCCGCTACGAAGTCCTGGTAGGAGGCGTAGGCCTCGGATGACGACCGGACGTTCAGGATACGGTCCAGCTCGGCCTGGGCCTCGGCTTCGGTGTCACGGCAGATCACGTAGCCCGAGACGCCGAACGCCAGCGGCGGGCGCCCGGCGGCGGCCCGCCGGGCGCTCAGGTCAGCGACCTTCTCAGCGATGACCTCGGGGGCGTCCCCGTGCATGACGTAGGCGTCCGCCTGGGCGGCGATGACCTCCTTCGCCTTCGGCGACTCGCCGCCCATGTAGACGGCCGGCGGCCGGCCGGCTTGGGTTCGAGCACGGTGCCGTGGAGGTGGTAGAGCGGTCCGGAGTGCGTCACGGTGTCCTCGCTGAGCAGCCGGGAGACGATGTCCAGCCACTCCTGCGTGCGTGCGTACCTGGCGTCGTGCACGTCGAACGGGGCGCCGTACTGCGCTGCCTCGTCCTTCCACCAGGACGACACGACGTTGAGGGACAGCCGCCCCGGCGCGATCGTGTCCAGCGTGGACAGGGCCTTGGCGGTCAGTGACGGCGAGTGGTAGTTGGGCCGGACCGCGAGCATCAGTTCGAGCCGCCGGGTGACGGCGGCGACGGCCGGGGCCAGGGTCCAGCAGTCCAGCGACGGAGCACGGTGCCCCTTGATGTCGTTCAGGTTCAGCTCGGCGATCAGCGTCAGATCGAAGCCGTGCTGCTCGCTCTCCACGGCCAGGTCGCGCATGTAGGGCCACGCGATCGACATGCCCTCGTCGCGGACATTTCTCAGCCATCCGCCGAAGACCGGCATCCAGTATCCGAACCGCATCAGCTGCACCGTCCCTGTTCCTGTCGCCTGCGGGGCGCCTCAAAGGCGCCGCCTTCCCTCGTCACTCGTCCCTCGCTCCTCAGTCCAGGCGGCACCGCGCCCCTCCGGCTCGCTGTTCCTGTCGCCTGCGGGGCGCCTCAAAGGCGCCGTACCGCTCTGACCTGGTGCCTTCTTCGGCCAGCAGCCGCCCGAAGAAGGCGGCCACCTCGGCCAGCGCGGACCGCGGCGCCGCGGCCTCGATCTGCGCGTTGTAGTTGGTGGTGGTGTTGACGTCGTAGGTGACCAGGCGGCCGTCCGTGGTCTCGATGAACTCGAACCCGGCGATCTCGACGCCCTGGTCGCGGGCGAAGTCCAGGTAGCGGCCGATGATCGGGTGGTCGAAGCCCTCGCGCAGCGCGAACAGGCCTGACGCGCCCGCCGGCCCGGGCGCCTGGTCGACCGCGCACGCGTCGGCCGGGCAGAGCTCGAAGCCGCCGCGGGCGGTGTCAGCCGTGATCGCGTAGGCGAACGCGCCGCCGACGATCTCGACCCTGGTGATGAACGGTTCGGCGGCCGGCAGGTACTCCTGCAGCAGGGTGATCCCGTCGACCGGGGCCAGGTACTCCGGCGACACCAGGTAGGCATCGAACTCGTCGTGGCTGGCGAACAGGCGGACGCCCAGGCCCTTGCCGCCCTGGTTGTGCTTGCTGATCAGCGGGACGGGCAGCTTCCTGGCCGCGGCCGGCAGCTCGGCGGTTCCGGCCACCGCCAGCGTGCGCGGCACGTCGAACCCGGCCGCATGCAGGGCGGTGAGCTGGGCCGCCTTGCTCACCTCGAGCTCGAGCGCCCGCCGCCCGTTCACGACCCGCCGGCCGTGGGATTCCAGCCAGCTCAGGATGACCCGCGCGTGGTCCTTGGCGTGCCGGTGCCGCCGCGTATGCGACGAGGCGCTCAGCCGCGACCAGAACACTCCGGCCGGCGGGCAGTCGTCCAGGTCAACCAGCCCGCCGGTGAGCAGCCACGGCTCGTGCGGCACCCCGGCCGCGTCGAAGGCCGCGCCCAGCGGCGCGTACCAGTCCGGGTTCTCGTGGAGCACATGAACCTTCACGCCCTTATTGTGTACCGCTCGCCTCCGGGGCCCCCCGCCTCCCACTCCCCTTTGGCTCGCGGTACCGGGCCGTCGGACTCAGTGGCGGCGGGGATACGCGCGGGCCACGGCCAGGAACGCGTCGTTGGCCTCGCGGTCGCCGATCGACACCCGGGCGCCCTCGGCGCTGAACGGCCGCACGCTCACCCCGGCCCGGTCGCAGACCTCGGCAAAGTCGGCGGTATCCGCGCCGAGGCGCAGCCAGACGAAGTTCGCCTCGGTCGGCGGCACGGTCCAGCCCTGGCCCAGCAGCTCGCCGCGGACCCGCTCCCGCTCCTGGACCACGGCCTCCACCCGCTCCAGCAGCTCGGGCTCGGCCTCGAGCGACGCGACGGCGGCGACCTGCGCCAGGGCGTTCACGGTGAAGGCCAGCATGGTTTTGCGGACCGCGGCCGCCACCGGCTCGTGCCCGACCAGGAAGCCGACCCGCAGGCCGGCCAGCCCGTACGCCTTGGAGAAGGTCCGCAGCACGGCGGTGTTCGGCCGGTCGCGGTAGAGCCGCATCCCGTCGGGCACGTCGGGGTCGCGCACGTACTCGGCGTAGGCCTCGTCCAGGACGACGAGGCAGTCCTTGGGCACCAGGCCGAGGAACTCCTCGAGCTCGGCCCGGCGTACCACGGTTCCCGTGGGGTTGTTCGGGTTGCACACGAAGATCAGCCGGGTCCGGCCGGTGATCGCATCCGCCATAGCGCCCAGGTCGTGGGCCTCCTCGCGCAGCGGCACCCGCACCGACGTCACGCCGGCCAGATCCGCAAGGATCGGGTAGGCCTCGAACGAGCGCCAGGCGTAGAGGACCTCCGCGCCGGGCTCGCCGACGGCCTCCAGCAGCTGCTGGGCCACGCCGACCGACCCGCAGCCGACGGCCACGTGCGAAGCGGGGACGCCGAAGCGGGCCGCGATGGCCTCGGTCAGCTCGGCCGCGCCGTGGTCGGGGTACCTGTTGACCTGGCCAGCAGCCTCGGCGATGACCTTGACGACCGAGGGCAGCGGGCCGAACGGCGACTCGTTGGATGACAGCTTGAACGACCTGCAGTCCGCACCCGACGGGTTCTTGCCCGGCTGGTAGGGGGCGAACTGGTCGAGGACCGGCCGAAAGCGCGGAAAATGTGCGGACACCATTGTCCTCCCGGCTGGGGAACGCCGTGATCGCGGTCCTCCCAGCATGCCATGGCGGCCACGGTGCGCAGCGCGCCGGCGCTATTCGACCGCCGCGCGGAACGCGGCCAGGGCGCCGTCGCTGAACAGCACGAAGCGCGCCTGGTCGACCCGGGACTCGGCGGCGCGCACGGCGGTTACCGCGATGCGTGCCGCGTCGTCGACGGGCCAGCCGAAGGCCCCGGTGGATATCGCGGGAAACGCCACGGTCCGGGCTCCGAGTTCGTCGGCGACCCGCAGCGAGGCCGTGTAACACGAGGCCAGCAGCGCCGACCGATCCTCGTGGCGCGACCACACCGGCCCCACCGTGTGGATGACCCACCGGGCCGGAAGCTCGCCCGCGGTGGTCGCGACGGCCTGGCCGGCGGGCAGGCCGGCCCGGTAGGGGCCCGCCCGCAGGTCCCGGCAGGCGGCCAGGATCGCCGCGCCGCCGCGGTGGTGGATCGCCCCGTCCACTCCGCCGCCGCCGAGCAGCGACGAGTTGGCCGCGTTGACCACCGCATCGACCTCCTGCTCGGTGATGTCACCGAGCGCCAGCATGATCCTCACCGGTGTGACCTTCCACGCCAGTTGACACCATTGCGGCGAGTCTGGCATCGCCAGGACTGCACATGAGTCTAGAACTTCCGAGCCATGGGATCTGAAACGCCAGGTACCCGGCCCCGGCCGGTGCGACGCTGCTCCGGCGCGACCAGGGCAAGCTGTTCACCATGCGGTACTGGCCGTGCGCGGCGAAGACGGGAAGACCGCCCGGCTCGGCGGCGCGGGCGCTGGTAGTGGTGGGGAGCACGACCAGGCGGGCCTGACCAGCCACATGTCGGGCCTGGTCAGCCCACAGCAATGAAGGCCGCCGTGGCCCGTCGGGGCGCCCGCCGCGGGTACCTGCCTCACAAGCGCGGGCCTGTTTCCGGCCGGAGCCCGGGCCGACCATTCGGCAAGGCAGACGGGAATGTTTCTCGCCGGCATGACCTCGCGCGGGATCATGGCCTTAATGGTCGTTCGGCATACCATTAGGCTCGTCAAAAGAAATGGGCCGAGGGCGGGTATCTCCTGTCACCCCTGCGACCGGGAGGGGGGGATCCACGGCGCGGGGGCACGAAGGGAGACGCCCGTCCCCGACGGCTCGATAGTACATGTTTCATTGGCCCGCAGGGCACTCCCGGCTCGGGAGCGTTCTCGCGGACCTGGCTCGGATGCTGATTGACGGCTCCTCGCCGAAGCTGTCCCCGGGGCCACAACTCGATTGACCTGCGGCGCATAAAACCGCAGCATGTGAGTTTCCACTTAATGGCCCGTGCGCGCGCGATCCCGTCTGCAATCGCGCGCCGCCGGAGGCTACGGTCATTCGGGGTCGATTCGCCCGTGTACCGCGGGGGTACAGTATCCTCGTGAACCGTCTGGGCGAGCTTGAACGTGCGATCATGGACGTGCTCTGGGAAAGCCGGGATCCGCTCACGGTCCGGCAGGTCAGCGGGGCCCTCACCGAACGGGATCTCGCGCACACCACGGTGATGACGGTCCTGGACCGGCTGGCCAAGAAGGGGTTCGCGCGGCGCGAGCGTGACGGACGCGCCTGGCGTTACCGGGCGGCGGAAACCAGGGAAGCGTATGTGACCGAACTCATGCTGAACGCCCTCGAGCAGACCGGCGACCGGCATGCGGCCCTGGCCCGGTTCGCCCGCAGCGTGTCGGACACCGAGGCGGCGGCGCTGCGCCGGGCCCTGGAGGCGCTGGGCCATTCCGCCGCTCGCGAGGACGGCCGGGGCCCGGCCCGCCCGGACGGGCCGGACGGGCGGGGCGCCGTCCGCGAGGCCACCGGGGAGTGACCGCAAGTGCCCGCCACGGCCTTCGTCCTTGCCGCGTTCGCGGCGGCATGTGTCCCGGCCGCCTGGGCGCTCGCGGCCGCACGCTGGCCGCGCCGGTCGCCGGCGGCGGCGATCGTGCTCTGGCAGGCGCTCGGGCTCGGCTGGGGCCTGGCGGCGGTGGGGGCCCTGGCCGGCCTCGGAACGGCCGACGCCCGCTCCGGCGTGGCGGGCGGCGCGCTCGCGCTGGCCTCCCGGGTGCTGCAGAGCCGGAGTATCGCGGCCGGGATCCTCAGCCTGCGGGTGCTGGCCCTGGCCGCAGGGCTGGTGCTGCTGCTGCTCCTCTGCTGGATTCTGGTGGCCGCCTCCGCGGCCGTCCTGCGGGCCCGGCGGCGGCAGCGGGTGCTGCTCAGCCTGCTCGCCCACGGCGATCCCAAGGTGCCGGGCGCGCTGGTGGTCGATCACCCGGCGGCGACCGCCTACTGCGTCCCGGGGCTTCGCTCGAGAATCGTGATCAGCGCAGGCGCCCTGGACCTGCTTGACCAGGCCGAGCTAGCGGCCGTCCTCGCCCACGAGCGGGCCCACTTGCGTGAGCGGCACGATCTGGTGCTGCTGCCGTTCACCGCGCTGCTGCGGGCGTTCCGCTGGTCGGCCGTGGCCTGCGAGGCTCACGCCGCGGTCTCGCTGCTGGTCGAGATGCTGGCCGACGACCACGCTCTGCGGCAGCGCTCGGCCAGGGAACTCGCCACCGCGCTGCTGCGCGTGGGCGCAGCGGGCGGGGTGCACCCGCCGATCGGCGCGCTCGCCGCCGGCAGCGTGACCGACGGTCAGGTGGCGGCCCGCGTCTCGCGGCTGCTGCGCCCGGCCCCGAGGCTGCCAGCCGTGGCCCTGGCCCTGGTGGCCGTCGTCGCGGCGGCCACCGTGGCCATCCCGGCCGCGTGCCTCACCCTGCCCTTCTGATGGCCCGGGCCGACCGTTCCTTTTCATCCTGTTTCGTGCCTGTCCGCGGCTCCCGCCCGTCCCAGCGGCCGCGATGAATGTGACTTTGGTGCACACCCGTGTACAGCATCTCCGCATTCATCCCGGTGGAACGACCGCCGTCCGGGTGGAACGACCGGGATAGCTGCGCCGGGCTGACCGGGATAGCTGCGCCGGGCTGACCGGGCTGACTGCGCCGGGCTGACCGGGCTAATCCACGATGCGGATCCGCAGGCGACGGAAGCCTTTGCCCTTGTTCTCGATCTTGGCGACCTCGATCTTGCCGATCTGGCTGGTCGAGGCGACGTGCGTGCCGCCGTCCGCCTGCTGATCGAGGCCCACGATGTCGACGATGCGGACGTCCTGGGCGTCGGCCGGGATGAGGTTGGTGGCCGTGCGGATGATGTCGGGAATCACCAGCGCGTCGGAGCGGGGAAGCACCCGGATGTCGATCCGCCGCCCGGCCGCGATTTCGGCGTTGCAGGCCGCTTCCACGGCCTCCTTGAAGCCCTGGGGCACCTCGGGCAGGTCGAAGTCCATCCGGGCCGTGAACGGCTCCATGTTCCCGCCGGTGACCAGCGAGCCGTAGTCACGGAACACCACCCCGCACAGGACGTGCAGCCCCGAGTGGGTGCGCATCAGCGCGGTGCGCCGCTCGTCCTCGACCGCTCCCCTGACCGTGGTGCCCGGCGCCGGCACCGGGTCGCCCTCGGCGGGGATCAGGTACTCCTCGTCGCCCTTCCTGACGCCCTCGATGCGGATCTGCACCCCGCCCCAGAGCAGCACGCCGTGGTCGGGCGGCTGGCCGCCGCCCCCGGGATAGAACGCCGAGCGGTCGAGCACGATCCCGTCGGGCCCGGACTCGAGCACGGTGGCATCCCACTCACGCAGGGTCTGGTCGTCGAGCTCGAGCCGGTGCGTGCGCCAGCCGGTCACCACGGGCCGTACGGGCCCATGTGCGTCCCGGTTCCCCCACTCCGGAAGTCCCTGACCTTGGGCCGGACGTCGGTGAGGTAGATGGCGGCGGCCACGAAGGCGACGATGGACAGGATGCCGATCGCCGAGAAACTGCCCTGGGCGGCGGTGCCGATACCGATCGCGGTGGCGACGCCGGTGATGACCAGCCACAGCGGCTTGGTCTGCTTGCTGGCGGCGACGAACGCCTGCGACGGCCGGCGGATCGCGTCGATGAACGCGAAGCCCTCGAAGCCCAGCGCGGCAATGGCGAGCGCCTCGAAGAACCAGTCGAGTACGGAAAGCGCGGCCGGATGACTGTAAATCACGGTCTCACGCTACTCGGTCCCGGCCCAGATCCGGAACGGGCGAAGCGTCCGGTTCCCGCGGCTCGGCCCGGTCGGCCTGATCGACGTCGGCGACCTGGGCGGTGGTTCCCGCCTGGTCCTCAGCAGGCTCGGCCTCCTCGGACTCGACTTCACCGACCAGCACGGGCGCGGCCCGGTCGGCCGCCGACTCCTTGCGGAACGACTCGTAGACCTCGAGCAGCATCTGCTTCTGCCGCTCGGTGAGCTCGGGATCGGCCAGCACCGCGTCGCGCACTCCGGTGCCCGCCGGCCGGTCCTCGAGGAAGCCCGCCTGGACGTACAGTGCCTCCGCCGAGATCCGCAGTCCGCGAGCGATCTGCTGCAGGATGTCGGCGCTCGGACGGCGCAGGCCCCGCTCGATCTGGCTCAGGTACGGGTTGGAGACCCCCGCGGCCTGAGCCAGCTGGCGGAGCGAGATCTTGGCCTGCTCCCGCTGCTCGCGGATGTAAGCCCCGATCGCTGGAACATTAACCGGACTCATGGATCTAGTCTCGCTCCAAGTGCTTGCATTTGCAAACTGGCTGGCCGCCGACTTCCCGTTCAGGCCTTCAGAAGGGAAGAGTGGCGCAGATCTCGCCGACCACGCGGCCGCCGCCGAGCACCGGCGGGCGGGCCAGGTCGTCGAGGGCCTGGGTGTCGGTGCCAAGCTCGTCATCGACGCCGAGCGCGCGCAGCAGCGCGACGGTCACCGCGGTCCGCGCCTCGCGGGCCCCATCGTCGATCTTGAAGGCCGCGGCCCGGCCGTCGGCCAGCGCGAGCGCCTCCACCCCCTGCGCCCCGGACTTCAGCAGCAGGCCGGGGACGGCCACCATCAGGATGTGTTCTGGCCGGGTGCTCCCTGACGTCCACTTGGGGTAGGCGCGCATGGCGTCGGCCACCCGGCGCTCGGGCGATCCCGGCTCGGCGCTGACCAGGGCGCTGAACGCCCGCGCGAGGCCGGTGAGCGAGACGGCGAACAGCGGGGCCCCGCAGCCGTCCACGCCGACCGCCGTCACCGGCTCCCCGGTGAGCCGCTCGATCGTCCGCCTGATCTCTGCCTGCAGCGGATGACCCGGCTCGGTATAACTGGCCACGGGCCACCCCGCGGCCACGCAGGTGGCCAGCATGGCCGCGTGCTTGCCCGAGCAGTTCATGTGCAGGCGGTCGGGCTCGGCCCCGGCCCGCAGCATCCGGCGCTGGGCCTGCTCGTCGAGCGGCAGGTCCGGCGGGCACTGCAGCGCGCTCGGGGTCAGCCCGGCCCCGGCCAGGATCTCGCGTACCCCCGCCACGTGGAGGTCCTCTCCCGAGTGGCTGGCCGCGGCCAGGGCCAGGAGGCTCGGCTCAAGGTCGAGGCCGCAGCGGAGCATCGCGGCCGCCTGTATCGGCTTGTTCGACGAGCGCGGGAACATGGGCGCGGCGACCGAGCCCGCGTGCCTGAGCACCGCGCCGCCCGGGCCGACCGTGACGATCGCGCCGCGATGCCTGGACTCGGCGAAGCCGGACCGCATGACCTCGGCCAGCACCGGATTGTCGGCCGCGATCTCGGGTCGGAGCGTGCCCTGCTGGGTCATCGGAGGCAGAATTCCTTCTCGTGCGAGCTGTGGTCCAGCGGGCCAGCGAGGCGAGCGTCGAGGTGGCCGGGGTCACCGTCGCCCGCCTGCCCGGTCCCGGCCTGGTGGTGCTGGTCGGCGTCACCCATTCGGACACCGTGGCGACGGCTGCCGTCCTGGCCAGGAAGATCTACCATCTGCGAATTCTCCGTGACGAGCAGTCGGCCGCCGGCACTGGCGCGCCGCTGCTGGTGATCAGCCAGTTCACCCTGTACGCCGAGACCAGGAAGGGACGCAGGCCCACCTGGCAGGCGGCCGCGCCCGGCCCGGTCGCCGAGCCGCTGGTCACCGCGTTCGCCGAGGCGCTACGCGAGCTTGGCGGCAGCGTGGAGACTGGCGTGTTCGGCGCGGACATGCAGGTCATGCTGGTCAATGACGGCCCGGTCACCCTGATCCTGGAGGCGTAGCGCCCGGCCCGGTGCCGGGGGGCACGCCGCCGGGGGGCACGGTGCCGGGGGGCACGGTGCCGGAGAAGGGCCGCTCCGCGGCGGCCAGGTGGTGGCGGGTGAACGCGAGCGCATCCGCCAATTCGGCCCGGCGCTCCTCCCCGGTCTGCGCGCGCCGGGTATTCACCTCGAGCACCACCGTCCCGGTGTACCCCCGGGATCCGAGGCTGGCGAGCAGTTCCGCGCACGGCTGCTGACCGCGGCCGGGGATCAGGTGCTCGTCGGGCAGGCCCGGCGTCGTGCCGTCGGCGAGGTGGACGTGCGCCAGCCGGCGGCCGAGCTCGTCGGCCATCGCGAGCGCGTCCGAGCCCGACACGGCGGTGTGCGAGAGGTCCAGCGTGGCGTGCGGGATGTCCAGCTCGACCGGGTTCCAGTGCGGCGCGTACGCGGTCACCTCGGTGCCGCGGGCCCGCAGGGGATAGAGGTTCTCCACGGCGAACACGACATCGGTCTCCTCGCCCATGCGGGTCAGGCCGGCCTCGAACTCCCTGACGTACTCGCGCTGCCAGCGGAACGGCGGGTGGACCACGACGACCTTCGCGCCGAGCTTCTCGGCCACCTCCCGGGCCCGGTCCAGCTTGCCCCACGGATCGCGTCCCCAGACCCGCTGGGTGATCAGCAGGCACGGCGCGTGCACGGCCAGGACCGGAACGCCGTGGTAGTCGGACAGCCTGCGCAGGACGTCCAGGTCCTGGCTGACCGGGTCCATGGTCACCATGACCTCGATCCCGTCGAACCCCAGGCGCGCCGCCGCCTCGAAGGCATCGGCCGTCTTCTCGGGGAAGACCGAGGCGGTGGACAGCGCCACCGGCAAACCGGCGACCGGCGCTACCTGGCTCACGGCACCTCCTTTGTTCCTTGTCGTACTCTGGCCCGCGTGGATCCCGCCTGGCCAGCTTATGCCGGCGCCGGGCGCGAACGGCCCGCATGCGCGCTGGCTGTCGGCAGCGGCCGGTACGGTGCCTGCTATGGGAAAGTCTGCCGCGGCGGGAACGCTCTACCACTGCTCGGAGTGCGGCTGGCAGAGCACGAAATGGGCCGGCCGGTGCGGCGAGTGCCAGGCGTGGGGCACGGTTGCCGAGGCGCGGGTGCCCGCGCGGGAGCGCCTGCTCGGACAGGCCAGGAGCGGGCAGGCCAGGAACGGGCGGCCGGTCCTTCCGACCACGGCCGCGGTGCCGATCGCGGAGGTCGACGCCACCCTGGCGCGTGCCCGGCCCACCGGGCTCGGCGAGCTTGACCGGGTGCTCGGCGGCGGGCTGGTGCCCGGCGCCGTGGTCCTGCTCGCCGGAGAGCCGGGCGTCGGCAAGTCCACGCTGCTGCTGGAGGCGGGTGCCCTGGCCGCGGGCGAGGGCCGGGTCCTGTACGTGACGGGCGAGGAGTCCGCGGCGCAGGTACGGCTCCGCGCGGACCGGGTCGGAGCGGTCAGCCAGAACCTCTTCCTCGCCGCGGAGACCGATTTCGCGGCGCTGCTCGAGCACGTCGACGCGGTGAACCCGGCCTTGCTCATCGTCGACTCGGTGCAGACCATCTCGGTGCAGAACGTCGACGGCACGCCGGGCGGGGTCGCGCAGATCCGCGAGGTCACCGCCGCGCTCACGGCGCTCGCCAAGCAGCGGACGCTGACCACCGTGCTCGTGGGCCACGTCACCAAGGACGGCTCGATCGCGGGCCCGCGATCGCTGGAGCACCTGGTGGACGTGGTCCTGCACTTCGACGGCGACCGGCACGCCCAGCTCCGGATGGTCCGGGCGCTGAAGAACCGGTTCGGGCCGACCGATGAGATCGGCTGCTTCGAGCTCGGCGAGTACGGCCTGGCCGAGTTGCCCGACCCGAGCGGGCTGTTCCTGTCCCGGCTGAGCGATCCGGTCCCCGGAACCTGCGTGACCGTCACGCTGGAGGGACGGCGTCCGCTCCTGGCCGAGGTGCAGACCCTGGTCTGCGACGCCAACGGGGAGCCGCGCCGGGTCACCTCGGGCCTCGACTGGCCCCGGGTCGGCATGGTCGTGGCCGTGCTGCAGCGCCGGGCCGGGGTGACGATCGGCAAGAAGGACATCTACGCGGCGACCGTCGGCGGGGTCAGGCTGACCGAGCCGTCCGTGGACCTGGCGATCGCCCTCGCCCTGGCCAGCGCGACGAGTGACCTGAGCCTGCCGCCCGGCCTGATCGCCATCGGCGAGGTCGGGCTGGCCGGCGAGATACGCCGGGTCACCGGGGTGCAGCGGCGGCTGGCCGAGGCGGAACGGATGGGGTTCCGGCGCGCGATCGTGCCGCCGGGCTCGCCGCGTCTGCCACCTGGTGAGGCCCCGGGGATGACCGTCGTCGAGGCCGCGGACATCGCGCACGCGATCGCCGCGTCGCTGGGCGGAACGGCCGGGCGGCCTGAGTAGCACGGGACTGGTGGGACGGGTGGGCCGGGATGGGCCCGAGTGGGCAGCCGGAGCACGGTTAAGCCGCGGGCACTGCCTGCGGGCCGCCTATACACTCACAGTGATGACCGAGCTTTCGGGGAACCCGTGCCCGCGGTAAGCAACGAAGGCCGGGGCGAGCGTCGCCGGGCCGCCCTCGCCAAGCTGGCCCCGGGCACGGCATTGCGGGACGGCCTGGAGCGGATTCTGCGCGGCAGTACCGGCGCGCTGATCGTGCTCGGCTACGACCAAGCGGTCGCTGACCTCTGCTCCGGCGGATTCGACCTGAACGTCGAGTTCTCCGCGACCCGGCTGCGCGAGCTGGCCAAGATGGACGGCGCGATCGTGCTCGACTGCGCGGCCCAGCGGATTGTGCGAGCCGCCGTCCAGCTCGTTCCCGACCCCGGTATCCCGGCCGACGAGTCGGGTACCCGGCACCGGACCGCGGAGCGGGTGTCCCGGCAGACCGGGCACCCGGTGATCTCGGTCAGCAAGTCGATGCGGATCATCTCCCTGTTCATCGACGGAACCCGGTTCGTGCTCGAGGACTCGGCGGCCATCCTGTCGCACGCCAATCAGGCTCTCGCCACCCTGGAGCGGTACAAGCGCAGGCTGGACGAGGTCTCCGGCGCGCTGTCCGCGCTGGAGATCGAGGATCTCGCCACCGTACGCGACGTCACGGCCGTGGCCCAGCGGCTGGAGATGGTGCGCCGTATCGCGGGCGAGATCGACGGCTACATGGTGGAGCTGGGCACCGATGGCCGGCTGCTGGCCCTGCACCTCGACGAGCTCGTCGCCGGCACCGCCCAGGAGCGGGTGCTGCTGGCGCAGGACTACGTTCCGGCGCCGCCCGAGGGCCGCGCGCCGGCCGCCGCCGCCGTGCTCGGCAGGCTGGAGGGCCTGCCCCTCGACGAACTGCTCGACACGGCGGCCGTCGCCGCCGTGCTCGGGTTCGGCCCGGGTCCGCCAGCCGGGCCGCCGCGGCCGGAGGTCCCGCGCCACGAGCCCGCCGCACGCTTCGAACTCGCGCGCCTGGACGACCGCGTGAGCCCGCACGGGTACCGCCTGCTCGCCATGGTCCCGCGGATTCCCAGGTCCGCGGGGGACAGTCTGATCGAGCACTTCGGCGGGCTGCAGAAGCTGCTGGCCGCCAGCGTGGAGGACCTGCACCGGGTCCCGGGCATCGGCACATCCCACGCGCGCAGCGTCCGCGAGGGCCTGTCCCGGCTCGCGGAGTCGTCGATCCTGGACCGGTACGTGTAGCGGCCACCGGGTCCGCCGGGGCGGTTCGTCAGCCCAGCGTGAACTTCACCGAGTTGCTGGTTACGCCGCCGGCCGCCGCGGCCGCCGCGAAGCTTCCGTTGGGTACCCGCTGGGACGTCACCGAGCAGCCCGGCGCCGAGGTCTCCCGGTCCCAGGAGAGCGGCAGGACCGTCGGCACCCCGCGGGCCAGGTCGGTCAGCAGCGAGCCCGGGCCCGCGACGCAGTCGGCCGAGCTCCAGATCCGTTTCCCGCCCGTGGTGATGACCAGGGCCAGGAACCTGGGGCCGACGTTGAACGCACAGGTCCGGGCGGAGGTGGACACCACGTCCACGTCGAACTCGGGCAACTGGCCCCGGCCGTAGCTGTCCTGGCTGGAGAAAACACTGAGTACCAGGTCGCCCGCCGGGCAGGCCGGCGGCGCCGAGCGAGCGGCCCGCGCCCGGCCTGTCGAGGCCGGGCGCGCGGACGACGGCGCTGGCGGGGGCGCATGAGAGGCATGCGGGACCGCGCCCGACCCGGACGCGCCGCCGGACCCGGAGGACGACCCGCCGCCGGACCAGGACGCCCGGGAGGCTGCTCCCTCGGGGGCGGCCCCCGGCCCCGAACCGTAGCCGTGCGTGCCATGCCCGTGCGGCCCGTGTCCGGCCCTGGCAGCCAGGCTGCCACCCCCGCTGGCGCCGAGGGCACCCGAAAAGGCCCAGGCGACCAGGGCCAGGACGGCGAGACCGGCGACGAGGGCCAGGAACCGCCGCCTCCAGTAGGTCATGGGCAGCGGCTGACGTTCCGGCGGTTCATAACTGAACGTATCCGTTCCCATGCGCTGAGTATGCAAGAACGGGCACGGGCCGGCCGACCCGCCGGCCCGGCCGGGCAGAACATGGCCGTAGGCAGGTGCCTGGCCGCTCCCCGTCGGGTCCGCGCCGGATTCGCCCTGCGCCTGCTGCCCCGCACGGTATGCGAAGATCGTGTCCGTCATGACGAACCGGTACGCCGGGCCGGTGCTGCGCTGGTACGCGGCTCACGCCCGGGATCTCCCGTGGCGGCGGCCCGATGCCTCGCCCTGGTCGGTACTGGTGAGCGAGATCATGCTGCAGCAGACGCCGGTGGCGCGCGTGCTGCCCGCGCACGCCGCCTGGCTGGCCCGGTGGCCGACCCCGCCGTCCCTGGCGGCCGGCACTCCGGGCGACGCCGTTCGCCAGTGGGGGCGGCTCGGCTATCCTCGCCGGGCGTTGTGGCTGCACGCCACGGCCATGATCCTGACCGACGATCACGGCGGCCAGGTCCCCGCCTCGGTGCCGGCCCTGCAGGGGCTGCCGGGAGTGGGTAGCTACACCGCGGCCGCCGTGGCCAGCTTCGCCTTCGGGCAGCGTCACGCGGTCCTGGACACGAACGTGCGCCGGGTTCTCGCCCGTCTGGTGCGCGGCGAGCAGGCGCCGCCGCCCACCACCTCGGTCGCCGAGGTCAGGCTGGCCGAGTCGCTGCTTCCCGCGGGGCCCGGGCGCGCCGCCCGATGGTCGGTCGCCGTCATGGAACTCGGGGCGCTGGTCTGCACGGCCATCCGGCCGGACTGCGCGAGCTGCCCGGTGGCGCGCCAGTGCGAGTGGCGCCGCGCGGGAAGCCCGGCCGGCCCGGCCCGGCCGGCGTCGCCGCGCTACGCGGGCAGCGACCGCGAGTGCCGTGGACGGCTGCTCGGTGTCCTCAGGGAAGCCGCGGGCCCGGTGCCAGCGGCCCGCCTGGAGGCAGCCTGGCCCGACCGGGCACAGCGGACCCGGGCGCTCGGCGCACTGGTCGCTGACGGGCTGGTCACCGCCCTGGAACAGCAGATGTACGCGCTGCCGGGCGGCGCCCCGGGCCGCGTCGGCTGACGCGGCCCGGGGCCATGATCGTGGTCGATCACGCGCGAACCCGCGCCGATCGGGCGGCGGCGGCCCTGAGGTGCCGCCGCCGCCGGCTATTCGGCGCTCAGCCGCCCTTCGGTGCCGGTGGCGGACCCGCTGCTGCTGACTCCGGTCGCGGCGGGCCTGGTGTCGATCTCGGTGGGCGGCGCGTCGGGGACGGCGTCGGGCTTGGGCTCACCCTTGAAGGTGAACTTCGCCTCCGGCCCGGCGCCGTCGGCGTCGACCATGATGATCTGCCCGGCCTTCAGCTCGCTGAACAGGATCTTCTCGGACAGGCTGTCCTCGATCTCCCGCTGGATCGTCCGGCGCAGCGGCCTGGCCCCGAGCACCGGGTCGTAACCCCGCTCGGACAGCAGCGCCTTGGCAGCAGGCCGCAGCTCGATCCCCATGTCGCGGTCCTTCAGCCGGTCGTCCACCTTGGCGATCATCAGGTCCACGATGCTGAAGATCTCCTCCTGGCTGAGCTGGTGGAAGACGATCGTGTCGTCCACCCGGTTCAGGAACTCGGGCCGGAAGTGCGACTTCAGCTCGTCCTGGACCTTGGCCTTCATCCGGTCGTAGGAGCCGCGGGACTGGCCCGCGGTGCCGAACCCGACCGAGACGCCCTTGGAGATGTCCTTCGTGCCCAGGTTGGTGGTCATGATGATGACCGTGTTCTTGAAGTCGATCACCCGGCCCTGAGCGTCGGTCAGGCGCCCGTCCTCCAGGATCTGCAGCAGCGAGTTGAAGATGTCCGGGTGGGCCTTCTCGATCTCGTCGAAGAGCACCACGGAGAACGGCCTGCGCCGCACCTTCTCGGTGAGCTGGCCGCCCTCCTCGTACCCGACGTAGCCGGGCGGGGAGCCGAACAGCCGCGACACCGTGTGCTTCTCCATGTACTCGCTCATGTCCAGCTGGATCAGCGAGTCCTCGTCACCGAACAGGAACTCGGCGAGCGTCTTGGACAGCTCGGTCTTGCCGACCCCGGAGGGACCGGCGAAGATGAACGACCCGCCGGGCCGCTTCGGGTCCTTGAGGCCCGCGCGGGTGCGCCGGATCGCCTGCGACAGCGACCTGATGGCCTCGTTCTGCCCGATCACCCGCCGGTGCAGCTCGTCCTCCATGCGCAGCAGCCGCTGCGACTCCTCCTCGGTGAGCTTGAAGACCGGGATCCCGGTGGCCGTCGCGAGCACCTCCGCGATCAGCTCCTCGTTCACCTCGGCGACCGCGTCCATGTCGCCGGCCTTCCACTCCTTCTCCCTGGCGTCCTTCTTGTCGATCAGCTGCTTCTCCGTGTCACGGAGCGCCGCCGCCTTCTCGAAGTCCTGGGAGTCGATGGCCGACTCCTTCTCCCGGCGCACGTCGGCGATCTTCTCGTCGAACTCGCGCAGGTCCGGGGGCGCGGTCATGCGGCGGATCCGCATCCGGGACCCGGCCTCGTCGATCAGGTCGATCGCCTTGTCCGGCAGGAACCGGTCGCTGATGTAGCGGTCGGCCAACTGCGCCGCCGCGACCAGCGCGTCGTCGGTGATCGACACCCGGTGGTGGGCCTCGTAGCGGTCACGCAGGCCCTTGAGGATCTCGATCGTGTGCGAGATGGTCGGCTCGGCCACCTGGATCGGCTGGAACCTGCGCTCGAGCGCGGCGTCCTTCTCCAGGTGCTTGCGGTACTCGTCCAGCGTGGTCGCGCCGATGGTCTGCAGCTCGCCGCGGGCCAGCATCGGCTTCAGTATCGAGGCGGCGTCGATCGCGCCCTCAGCGGCCCCGGCACCGACCAGGGTGTGAATCTCGTCGATGAACAGGATGATGTCGCCGCGGGTGCGGATTTCCTTCAGGACCTTCTTCAGCCGCTCCTCGAAATCGCCGCGGTAGCGGGAGCCCGCCACCAGCGCACCCAGGTCGAGGGTGTAGAGCTGCTTGTCCTTGATGGTTTCCGGCACTTCGCTCTTGACGATCTTCTGGGCCAGCCCCTCGACGACTGCGGTCTTCCCCACGCCGGGCTCGCCGACCAGAACCGGGTTGTTCTTGGTGCGCCGGGAGAGCACCTGCATGACGCGCTCGATTTCCTTCTCCCGGCCGATCACCGGGTCGAGCTTGCCCTCACGGGCCGCGGCGGTCAGGTTCCGGCCGAACTGGTCGAGCACGAGCGAGGTAGACGGCGCCGTCTCCGACGGCGCGCCGGCCGCGGCGGGCTCCTTGCCCTGGTAGCCGTGCAGCAGCTGGATCACCTGCTGCCGGACCCGGTTCAGGTCAGCACCCAGCCGGACGAGCACCTGGGCGGCCACGCCCTCGCCCTCGCGGATCAGACCGAGCAGGATGTGCTCGGTGCCGATGTAGTTGTGGCCGAGCTGGAGCGCCTCACGCAGCGACAGCTCGAGGACCTTCTTGGCCCGGGGAGTGAACGGGATGTGCCCTGACGGTGCCTGCTGCCCCTGGCCGATGATCTCCTCGACCTGCTGGCGCACCGCCTCGAGGCTGATGCCCAGCGACTCCAGGGCCTTGGCCGCGACGCCCTCACCCTCGTGGATGAGACCGAGCAGGATATGCTCGGTGCCGATGTAGTTGTGGTTCAGCATCCTGGCCTCTTCCTGAGCCAGGACAACGACCCGCCGCGCCCGGTCGGTAAACCTCTCGAACATCTCGTTGCTCCTCACAGGGCGGTCGGGAAGGCACTAAGGTGATGCCCCTTCCCTTCCGCATGGTAGCCGGTGCGCCGGGCGACGCCTCGCGTGCAATATGTCGCACGTGTAAAACGTTCCCCTGCTGCCCGCCGTTCACCCCATAAAACCCAGGCCAGACAGGCAGTGTTCCCGGCTACGCCGCGAGCGAACGCACCCGGCACCCCGGGGTGTGACCGCGGTTCGGCGCCAGGCTCGGCCGACGGCGCGTCACGCGCGGTGACGCGGGCGAGCGCTCCGCACCGGGCATCGGGACCCCCTGGAGCGCGCCGGCCACGCCCGCCTCGGGCCGGCCGCGCCGAGAGCGGACCGCAGGACCCAGACCCCCGAAGCCCGCCCGGGCCGCCCAGTCCAGCCAGTTTGCCCGGGCGGCCGACTGGGCGGAGCCGACCGGCCAGGAGCCCGACAGGCCAGCGGCGCACGCATGAGAACGGGACATGGTGCGCCGCTGGCTTCCGGGCCGCGCTGCCCGATTCCGGGCTGTCCCCGAATCGGGTTGCGCGACATCTCGGATGGCTGGGCCCGCCCGGGTGAGGACGGCCGGGCCGGGATGGCACGCGACCCGCGTGCCCGAATCTGCTCACCCCGGGGGTCTGGCTCCTTTAATGCGCCGCCTCGTACTCCGCGATGATCTGAGCCGGAATTCGACCCCGCTCACTTACCTTGTGACCTCGCTGCCTAGCCCACGCCCTGATCTCGGCGCTCCGCTCACGACCCGGGCCCGTCCTGGCGCGACGCCGCCGACCGCCGCCGCCGCCACCGCCTTTGCGCGCGTGGTCGACGTACTGGGAAAAATCCTTGCGGAGCTTGCCCGCGTTGCCGGAACTCAGGTCGATCTCGTAAGCGGTGCCATCGAGGCTGAACGACACTGTCTCGGACGCCTCGCCCCCGTCGAGATCATCGACGAGCAGCACCTGGACCTTCTGCGCCATGGGGAGCCAGCCTTTCTGCTGAGCAAGCCTTTTAGGGAGTTGCTAAAACATATACCAGAAGACTTGGCTTTGCCAATTCGAGACGCACCGATTCGTGACACGAGTTCCCACATCCCGAGCGACCGGCGGCAATCTGGAAGATGACCGTAACTCTCCGTAATCAGCATGGGATCGGGTGTCATCAATCGGCTCCTGATGCGTCCTCATCATCAGTCTGCGTACTCGCTTGGCTGCTGGCAGTATCAGGAATCAGCCCGTCACCCGAAATATCGTCAGACGCATCCTGATCGTGACGCCTGCGCGATGCGCCCATCTCATGCCGCAGGAAGGCACCGACAGCGATGAGGAATGCAGCGCACACGAGAACCGGGGGGGTCAGCACCGCCAGATCCTTGAGCGCCTGACTCACCCCCTTCAGTCCGCTATCTCCATCTGTCCGGCCGCGGCACCGCGTCGGCGGCCGCCGACAAGCTTGCTTGCGGTCAAGCCGGCCCGACGTCGCTCCGGTCGCCGTCAGGCCCGGCGCAATTAAGCCCGCCATAGGGCCGCAACACCGGCGCATCGGCGACGAAGACATCTGCCCCGGGCACCTGCCATCGCGCGCGCACGCCTTCACGGGTCCGCGCGGCTAACCACCAGCCCACGCCGATCCCTGAAGGACCCGGACCGCCGTACAGACATTCTGGCCGATCGCGGAGGCGACGCGGCCGCCGGCCCCCGCCGCCACGAGTCGCCGCGAGCCAGCGACGGCCGCCGCAACAGGCCGCCGCGAGCCAGGGCGGCGATCGGATCACCTTCCGCCGGCGGCAACCGCGCCGCAGTGTCCGACCCGCGTGGCAGGATCGGATCGGCCAGGAAGGCCGACCACAACGGGAGAGCGGACAGCTATCGCATGTTCCACGCTGACCTGCACATCCACTCCAGATTCTCCCGGGCCTGCAGCCGGGACTGCGACATCGAACATCTCGCGTGGTGGGCGCTCCGCAAGGGGATCACGGTCGTGGGCACGGGCGACTTCACGCATCCGGGGTGGGCCGATGAGTTGAGGGAGTCCCTGGTCCCGGCCGAGCCTGGCCTGTTCCGGCTAGGTAAGGACGCCGAAGCGCGGCTGCGGCGCACCTCCCCGCGCAGCTGCCAGGGCGAGGTACGGTTCATGCTTTCCGCGGAGATATCCACGATCTACCGGGGCGGCGAGCGGACAAGGAAAGTTCACCATCTTCTCTACGCGCCGACATTCGAGGCGGCGGAGCGCATCACCCATGCGCTATCGAGGATCGGCAACCTGGCGTCCGACGGCCGGCCGATTCTCGGCCTGGACTCGCGCCATCTGCTCGAGATCACGCTCGACGGCGGGCCGGGCTGCTACCTGGTTCCGGCGCACGCGTGGACGCCGTGGTTTGCCGTCCTGGGATCCAAATCGGGCTTCGATGTCGTGGCGGACTGCTACGGCGATCTGGCCGACCATGTATTCGCGATCGAGACCGGCCTGTCCTCCGATCCGCCGATGAACTGGATGTGCTCGGCGCTCGACCGCTATCGTCTGTTGAGCAACTCGGACGCGCATTCACCGCCCATGCTCGGCCGTGAGGCGACGACCTTCGGTGTTCAGCTTGATTACTTCGCGATGGCTGACGCGCTGCGGACTGGGGCTGGACTGGCGGGAACCATCGAGTTCTATCCGGAAGAGGGCAAGTACCACCTCGACGGCCATAGGAAATGCGGGGTGCGCTTTGAGCCCGCGCAGAGCAGAGAGCACGCGGGAACCTGCCCGGAGTGCGGCAAGCCGCTCACCATCGGCGTGCTTCATCGGGTGGCCGATCTCGCTGACCGGCCCGTCGGCTACCGGCCGCCCGGCGCACCGGGATTCACCAATCTGGTACAGCTGCCGCAGATAGTCGGCGAAATTCTGGCCACGGGCCCGAAGAGCAAGAAGGTGGCCGCCGAGGTAGGAAGGCTGGTCGCCGCGCTCGGACCCGAGCTGGGCATCCTCACCGAGGCGGACATCGCCGACCTGTGCCGGGCCGGCGGCAGCCTGCTGGCGGAGGCGGTGGGACGGCTGCGCCGGGGCGAGGTACGCCGCGCGGCGGGGTACGACGGCGAGTACGGGGTGATCACCTTGTTCGGTCCCGGGGAACTGGACCGCGCCGACGCGCTTTTCGACCTGGCCGGCCCGGCGAGCCCTCCCGCCGCCAGGCCATCCGCCGTGAAACCCGCCGTGAAGCCCGCGGCGGCCGAGGCCCCGGCCCTGGTGCAGGCCAGCCGGCCGCCCCGGGCCTCATGCCCGGCGGGCTCGGCACGCTCGGCGGGCTTGACGCCGGCCAGCGCGCGGCGGCGGAGGCCGGCTGCCCGCTGATGATCATTGCTGGGCCGGGCACCGGCAAGACGCGCACGCTCACGCACCGGATCGCCCGCGACGTGCTCCGCGGGGTAACCCCTCAGGCGTGCCTGGCGATCACGTTCACCCGGCGCGCCGCCGAGGAGATGCGCGCCCGGCTGGCGGCCCTGCTCCCCGGCCGGGCGCCCGGCGTCACGGTCACCACGTTCCACGGACTGGGCCTGGAGATCCTGCGAGAGCACCATGAGCGGGCCGGGCTGACCGCCGGCTTCCGCGTGGCCGACGACGCGGCGCGGCTCGAGGTGGCCGGCGAGCTCACGGGGTCACCGCGGGAGGGCAGGCGCCTGCTGGGCGAGGCGGCCGCGGAAAAGACCGCGGCCGCGGCCCGGGAACTGCTCGTGAAGGCCCTCGCCGCCCGTGACCTCGTGGACTTCGACGGCCTCATCGAATGGCCGGTGGCGCTGCTGACCGCGGAGCCTGCCGTGGCCGCATCGCTGCGCGAGCGCTGGCCGCGGATCAGCGTGGACGAGTACCAGGACGTCGACGCGGCACAGTACCGGCTGCTGCGGCTGCTGGCCGGCGAGGGGCGCGGCCTCACCGTGATCGGCGATCCGGACCAGGCGATCTACGGCTTCCGCGGCGGCGACGTGAACCTGTTCCTGCGCTTCGCCGGGGACTACCCCGGCGCGGCCACGCGCCATCTGACCCGGAACTACCGGTCCGGCGCGGCGATCGTCACCGGGGCGCTGCAGGCGATAGCGCCGTCCTCTCTGGTCCCGGGCCGGGTGCTACAGCCGGCTCTGCGGCAGGGGGTTGACGGGGAGGCGCCCCCGCTCGAGCCAGCACCCCCCGCCGGGACACAGGCGCCCGCAGCGCCAGGAGCCCCCAGGACACGGGTACCCGCCGGGCGGGTACCGAGCCGGGCCGAGGCATTGATCGGCTTTCACGAGGCCGCTGACGAACGCGCCGAGGGTGCCTGGATCGCCCGTGAGATCGAGCGCCTGCTCGGCGGTGCGTCCTTCCACGCCCTGGATACCGGCCGCGCCGTGGGGGACGGCCACGATGGGCTCGGCCTGTCCGACATCGCGGTGCTCTACCGGACCGACGCCCAGGCCGAGCCGTTAGGCCAGGCCCTGGCCCGCGCCGGCCTTCCGTTCCAGAAGAGCTCGCATGACTTGCTGGAACGCCGGACCGGAGTTCCCGAGATCGTCAGGGAGATGCGGCTCGCCAGCGCGGAGGGCGCCGATGGCGCCGGCGCGGAGCCCGGCGACACCGCCGTCGCCGGCCGGCTGCGCCGCGCGGTGCGAACGCTGGCCGCGCGGGCCGCGGGGACGGCCAGGCTCGCCGGGATGGCCGGCCCGGCCGCAGCCGTGGACCTGCGTAGCGCGGGCGAGGTCCTGGCTCCGCTCGCCCGGCGCTGCGGTGGCGACCTGGACCGGTTCCTCACCGAAATCTCGCTCGGGGCGCAGACCGACGCCCTGGATCCGCGGGCCGACGCGGTCACGCTGCTGACCTTGCACGCCGCCAAGGGCCTGGAGTTCGAGGTGGTGTTCCTGGCGGGGTGCGAGAAGGACCTGCTGCCGCTCTGGATGCCCGGCCAGGGGCCGGCGACCGCCCAGGAAGTCGCCGAGGAGCGGCGGCTGCTGTTCGTCGGGATCACCCGGGCCCGGGCGCGGCTGTTCCTGACCTGTGCCCGCCAGCGCACCAGGCGCGGCAGCACCCGCGACACCGGGCCGTCGCCGTTGCTGGCCGCGATCGACCCCGCGCTGCTCGACCGGTCCGGGGCGGCGGGCCGGTCCGGGCGTCCCGCCAGCCGCCAACTCCGGCTGCTGTGAGCCGCCGGACGCCTAGTTCGCCATCGTGTAGAGCAACACCGGCTGGTAGCCGTCCACCTTCCACTCGTGCGCGAACCGGAAGCCAGGCGCGAGGTAGGCGGCCGGACTCCGGTCGCCCCGCATCGGCACGATCCAGATCCTGCGGACGCTCCGCTCCCGCCGCTCCAGGACCGGCGGCGCCACGGCGCTGGCGAACAGGCGGCCGGCGGCGGCGGGGGTCTGAGCCAGGCCGATGTCGCGCAACTGGGCGAATCCGTCCGGGTAGGCGAGGTACCAGGGCGGGATAGACGCCTCGGGATAGACGATGGCGTCGCCGGGCCGTTCGCGGGCGCTGAGGAACTGGGCCACCGCCGCGATGCCGCCCCCCGGTACCCGCAGGGCCGACTGCGCCGGCGCGACGAGCGCCACGACCAGGGCCAGGGCGGCTGCTCGCACCGGCCAGCGCAGCACGGCGAGCCCGGCGCCGGCCAGCAGCGCCACCGCGGGCAGGCAGTAGGTCACGTACCGGCTGAAGTAGACGGGCGTGATCTCGGACGCCGCCAGCAGGATGAGGGGCGGCAGCA
The DNA here is from genome assembly GCA_963842355.1 of uncultured Actinomycetota bacterium. Taxonomy (GTDB): domain Bacteria; phylum Actinomycetota; class Actinomycetes; order Streptosporangiales; family Streptosporangiaceae; genus JASHPR01. The sequence continues at coordinate 208,443 of CAWJGC010000007.1, forward strand.
CCAGCCAGGGCACCGCCAGCCAGGTGAGGCTGCGGTCGGCGACGCCCGTCCGGGCCTGCGGGCGGGCTGGCCCGAGCGAGCCAGCCCGCATCCCGCCCCGCGCGCCCAGCGCGCCCAGGAGCCCGATCACGACCGCGGCCGCCGCCGAGCCGGCGACCAGCGTGGCCACCAGGTCACCGGCATCGTGCCAGCCGGGCCTGGGTATCCAGGCGATCTGCGCCCGCTGCGCCCAGCCCCAGATCGTCACCGGCGCCACCGCCCCGGCGACCGCCGCGATCGTCACCAGCCACCCGCGGACCAGGCGGGCGCGCGGCGCGCCGGGAGGCTGGCCGGCCTGCGCCGCCCGGCGCCGCCGGTCCAGGCCGATCAGCGTGACCGCATGCGCGGCCACGAGCAGCAGCCCGAACAACTGGACGTAGCCGACCAGCGCGAGCGACAGGCCGTACCCGGCGAGCCAGCGGGGCCGCGGGTCCTGCGCGGCGCGGACCAGCAGATAGCTCGCCAGCACGGCGGCCGCCGTGACCGCTGCGTAAGGGCGTGCGTCATGACCCTCGAGGCTGACCGCGGGCAGGGCGGCGAAGATCAGCCCGGCGCACAGGCCGGCCCGCCGGGACGCCAGCCTGCGCGCGATCGCGGTGACTCCGGCCGCAGCGGCGGCCATCGCCACCGCGGACGGGAGCCTGGTCACGAACTCGCCGGTTCCCGCGACCCTGGCCACCGGCCACAGCAGCAGGTAGTAGAGGCCGTGGACCGCGTCGATGTGCGCGAGCAGCCGGATGAGCTGCGGCACCGACCGCGAGACCGCCGACACGGTATCCGCCTCGTCGCCCCAGTAGGGGCGGGCGCTGACCCCCCACAACATCACCGCCAGCGCGATCGCCGGGCTGGCGATCAGCGTCCAGTCTGGCCGCCGCCGCGACGCCGTGGCCGGGCCCGCGAGCAGCGGGCGGTCGGGGGCGTCCAGCGCCGACGCGGGGCGGTTCGCCGTATCCAGTGCCCGCCGCGTGCCGGGCGCGCCGTCCGCTGGTTCTGCGCGGCCGACGGGCGCGCTGGCCCGGCTCGCAGGCGACAACGGGACCAGCACCCGGCCGAGCCAGCCAAATAACGACGCGCCCCGCGTGGCCCGGGCGCCCCGGACGGCCCGGACGCCCCGGACGGCCCGGACGTCCCGGACGGCCCGGACGCCCCGGACGGCCCGGACGGCCCGGGTGGCCGCGGCGGCCCGCCCGCCCTTAGCCACATCAGCCACATATGCCTCTTCTGTCACAGCTAGGGGCATGTTCTGCTCAGTTCTCGTCATGGAACTCTCCTAATGAGTGCTGGCGCGCCAGCCGTCAGTCACGGCTCCGGCGCGGCCGGTTCCTGCTGAGGTAAGCGCAGCGTCCGCACCTCAGAGATGCACCGGCCGGGTCTTTCGCTGCTCGGGCATCGCAGGTGACCAGGCGCGCTACGACTGGTCGGCCGCCGAGCTCACCCGACGGAATCCAGGTGGGATGGTGACCAGGGTATTGGCTATGTTGGCGGCCGTCGGCGGCAGCCACTGCACGTCGGTCACGGACGAGGACATCCAGGTGCGGGCCGGGCCGCCGAACGTCTCCGTCGAGCCGTACATCCGCACCGGCAGGTACGTCGTGGGATTCACGTACAGGGTCCACCGGGCCGTGGCCCACTTCGCGCCGGCGGCCCTGGCCTGACCCGCCGGCATCTTGACGGTGACCGGCTTCCCGGTGATCTTCGTCGTCTCCTCGCCGTCGATCCGGACGTGCCCGGTCACGGTGGCGGCTCCGCAGGCGAGCGTCGCGCCGATAAAGGCCGACCAGTGGATGCTCACGGCCGGAAGGCCGCCCATGGAGAGCGCGTCCGTCGCCGAGCACGCGCTGGCCGGCCGGGGCGCCAGCCCCGACAGGCTGTACTCACGGTCGTCGTAGGTGACGTAGGCGCTGACGAGCTTCCCGCCGACGAGCGCGGTCCCCTCGGCGCTGAAGAGCTGCCCGCGCAGCTGCGGCGGAAAGTCCCACAGCCGCTGCCCGTTCACGACCCGGTCACGGTGGTCGGCCGTCGGCCAGAACAGCTCCCACCGGCTCCGGGAGCCATACGCCCAGGTGACGTTGTTTCCCCAGGTGCTGCTGTCCGAGCGCCCGACGTAGACCAGGTTCTCGTTCGCGAGTGCCTGCTGGACCCGCCTGGTCACGTACGCCACGGCCCGGGCCCCGGCGCCGCCGGCGCCGCCGGTGCCGCCGGTCGCGGCGAGCACGGCCGCGGCCACGGCGGCGGCGGTCCCGCAGGCCACGGCGGCGCGTACGGCCACCGCGCGCCGCACCCGTCGGGCCCGGCCCCTGGCCACGAGCGCCTCGACCGGGCGCTCCATCCGCACGCTGTCCAGGGAGTCCCGCGCCGCGGTCAGCGACCCTCGCACCGCGGCCAGCACCTCGTCGTCGTTCATGGGTGGCCTCGTGCTCATCTGCCCACTCCCGATGGATCCAGTGACGTGCGATGCGCGCGGCGAGCCTCGCTGCATTCCGGTGACCCCCGGGCGCCTCGGGCGCCCCGGGCGCCATCCTCATCGGCGGGCTCCCCGCCCGCGGGCGGGCCGAGCTCGCCCCGCAGGGCGGCGAGGGCCCGGTGCAGGTGGACGCCGACGGTTCCGCCGGAGATCCCGAGCACCCGGGCGGTGGTCTCGGTGTCCAGGTCGAGCAGCAGCCGCAGCGCGACCACCTCGCGCTGCCTGAGCGGCAGCCTGCGCAGCGCGGCCACCAGGGGGCTGTCCAGCCCGGAATACTGCGTCGCGGCCGTGGTCACGTCGTGACCGCCCGGTTCCAGCGAGACCTCCCGCCGGCGGCGTCGCCACCAGGAGACGTGCGCGTTCAGGGCGGTGCGCACCACCCACGCGCGCGGTGCCGGGTGCCGCCGCACCTCGCGCCACGAGATCCACGCCCGGGTGAATCCCTCGGCGACGAGGTCCTCGGCCAGGTCCGGATCGCCCACGTTGACCAGGACGATCCGCAGACAGTCATCGCGGGAGGCGGCGTAGAACTCAGCGAAGTCGAGCTCGTCCTGTTCCACATCCCAGATACGCACCGGCGGCTCGATTCCTTTACTTGCCCGGCGCAGCGGGTCACTGACCCGGCGCAGGCGCTGCTGCTTCCCTCCGCGCGGGTGGCGAGAAAGGGCCCGGTGGTCAGAACCGCAGCAGCATGCGGGTGTTGCCCAGGGTGTTGGGCTTCACCCGGTCGAGGTCGAGAAACTCGGCGACGCCCTCGTCGTACGAGCGGAGCAGCTCGGCGTAGACCTCGGGAGACGTGGCTTCCCCGCTGATCTCCTCGAAGCCGAGGCGGCCGAAGAACTTCACGGCAAACGTGAGGACGAACACCCGGCGCACGCCAAGCTCGCGGGCCCGCGCGAGCAGCGCTTCGACGATCAGGTGCCCGATCCCCTCGCCCTGGAAGGTCTCGTCCACCGCGATCGTGCGGATCTCGGCCAGGTCCTCCCACATGACGTGCAGCGCGCCGCAGCCGATCACCTGCCCGTCGCTGGCCCGGTCCGCGACCAGGAACTCCTGGATGTCCTCGTACAGGGTGACGGTGGCCTTGTCCAGCAGCCGCCCGGACGCCACGTTGGCATCGACCAGGCCACGGATCGCGCGGACGTCACCGGTGCGGGCCGACCTGACCAAGTAGTCCACATGCAGCATGGTAAACGCCACTCAGGTCCGGCCATTTACTGGGTCCACAGAACGTCACCAAACAAGTACGGATTGCGTCTCCACCCCCCAGCCGGGTTTCACTAATTCGCGCCGATCACGGGCCGATCACGCTGGCCGGCTTTTGGCGGCCGCGGTGGCCGTCGTTCCGAGGTCGCCTGGTCCGGAGCCGACCGCCCTGTCCCCCTGACGCGCCCGATGACCTGCGAATACTCCGAGGTTCCTGCGCCGTTGGCCGACCTGGGTGGACCATGGCCACAGGTGCAGACACCGAAGACGGCGCAGAAATTTCGCCGTTCACGTGTGCACCACGACCTACTTAGATTAACCTGCATCGCTGTTACCACGTTGTTGTCCGCCCTAGGCAAGGGCGGACGAAACGACCCGCCGAGTTCCTGGTCACGCACAAACGTGTTCCGGGGAGCCGGGGACCCATCATCCCCGGGGTGAATCGGCAGGTCATGGTCGGCCTGGAGGCCATGACCCGCCGTAGGGCTGCTCCGGCCCGAACCCGTCAGCTAACCCGGTAGGCGGCCTAGGAGAGGAGACTCCACGTGGAGTTCTTGCCCCAGGGCAGGCACGGCAAGGCTGATTCACGGGGGATCCGCAAGGGGGTGCGGCGGGCGTGCGGACGTGCCGCCGTCCTGGCCAGCGCGGCGGCGGTGGCCAGCTTCACCCTGCCCGCTGCGGTCAGCAGCGCCGATTCCGCGGGCACGCCCGGCGGCCTGCAGGCCACCGTGGCCGCGGCGAACAAGCTCTCGAACGAGATCGACGCCATGGGCCAGCAGTATGACGATCTCAGGATCCAGTTCACCGAGGCCCGCTCGGAGAGCAAGATCGCCCAGGAGACGGCGCTGCGTGACGAGCGGGCGCTGGGCGCGGGCCAGACGGCGGTCGCCCGGATCGCGGCCGGGGGGTTCATGGCCGACGGCTTCAACCCGACGCTGCAGTTGCTGCAGAGCACCGACCCGCAGCAGGTCCTGAACCGCGCGTCGATCATGATTCAGCTTGATCACCAGCAGGGCGGGACCGTGAGCCTGCTCAGCCAGGCCGAGTCCGCGGCGAACCGGGCCACGCAGACCGCGACCCAGGAGGCCAGCCAGGCGAGCCTGCTGGCCGCGGCGATGAACAAGAAGGTCGCGCAGATCCAGGCCAAGGAGGACGTGCTGAACAGCTCCGCGTTCAGCCAGGCCCTGGCCATCTACGACAAGACGGGCAGCTACCCCAACATCGCGGTCCACGGCGACTCGCTCGGCGAGCAGGCGCTGCGGTGGGCGCTGACCAGGCTCGGCGACGAGTACGTCTGGGGCGGCGCCGGCCCGGACGTGTTCGACTGCTCGGGCCTGGTGATGTGGTCCTACGCCCACGTCGGGATCAGCCTGGAGCACTTCACCGGCGACCAGTACAACGAGGGCATCCACATCTCGCGCAACGAGATCGAGCCGGGCGACCTGCTGTTCTTCTTCAACCTTGACCACGTGGGCCTGTACGTGGGCAACGGGCTGATGATCGACGCGCCCACCCAGGGCCAGGTCGTGCAGATTCAGCCGGTCTTCTGGAGCGGCTTCGACGGCGCGGTCCGCATCATCTGACCGGGATCAGGGGCGGGGCCTGCCCGGGCCCGGCCGGCCGCCCGGCGGTCAGTCCGGCCGGACGAGCGGGAACAGTATGGTCTCCCTGATGCTCGCCCCGGTGAACATGATCAGCATGCGGTCGGTGCCCATGCCCATCCCGCCGCTCGGCGGCATGCCGTACTCGAGCGCCCGCAGGAAGTCCTCGTCGAGTTGCATGGCCTCCGGGTCGCCGCCCGCCGCCAGCAGCGACTGCGCGGTGAGCCGCTCGCGCTGCTGCAGCGGGTCCACCAGCTCGGAGTAGCCGGTGCCGATCTCGGCGCCGAACGCGACCAGGTCCCACCGCTCGGCCAGCCGCGGGTCGGACCGGTGCTGCCGGGTGAGCGGCGAGACCTCGACCGGGAAGTCACGGTAGAACGTCGGGGCGGCCGTGCGGGACTCGACCAGGTGCTCGTAGAGCTCGAGCAGGACCTGGCCGCGGTTCCACTTCGGGTCCTGGTGGACGTCCGCGGCCGCGGACAGCTTGCGCAGCCGCTCCTCGCTCGTGTCCGGGGTGATCTCTTCGCCGAGCGCCGCGGCGACCGCCTCGTGCACGCCCACCACCGGCCACTCGCCGCCGATGTCGTACTCCGAGCCGTCCGGCAGGCGCACGATCGTGCCGCCGAGCGCGGCCACCGCCGCGGCCTGGATCAGCTCCCGGGTCAGCGTGGCGATCGTGTGGTAGTCGCCGTAGGCCTCGTAGGCCTCGAGCATGGTGAACTCGGGGTTGTGGGTCGCGTCGGCGCCCTCGTTGCGGAAGATCCGGCCGATCTCGTAAACCTTCTCGATGCCGCCGACCACCAGCCGCTTCAGGTAGAGCTCGAGGGCGATCCGCAGGTAGAGCCGGATGTCGTAGGCATTGCTGTGGGTGACGAACGGCCGGGCGTTCGCGCCGCCGTGCAGCACCTGCAGCACCGGCGTCTCGGCCTCGAGGTAGCCGCGGGCGTGCAGTTCCTCGCGCAGCGACCTGGTGACGAGCGCGCGCATCTCCGCCATCCGGCGCGCAGCCGGGTTGATGATCAGGTCGACATAGCGCTGCCGGACCCGCGCCTGCGGATCGTTCAAGCCCACGTGCTTGTCGGGCAGCGGCCGCAGCGCCTTGGCGGTAATGGCAAAGGAATCCGCGAGCACGGAGAGCTCACCGCTGCGCGAGGTGATCACCTCGCCCTCGACCCCGACGTGGTCACCGAGGTCAACATCGCGCTTCCAGGCGGCGAGGGCCTGCTCGCCCACCCGGTCCAGCGAGACCATGACCTGGATGTCGCCGGTGCCGTCCCTGATCGTCGCGAAGCAGAGCTTCCCGCCGTTCCGGGAGAGCATGACCCGCCCGGTGACACCGGCCTGGTCGCCGGTCGCGGTGTCCGGCGCGAGGCCGGGGTGGGCGGCGCGCACCTCGGCGATCGTCGCCGTGCGGCGGAACCCGACCGGATAGGGATCCACGCCGGCGGCGCGCATGCTGTCGAGCTTCTCGATCCGCACGCGCATCTGCTCGGGCAGGTCGGCCGGGCCTGGCCGCGGCGCCGGCCCGGCGGCCGCCGCCCCGCCCGGGGCCTGATCGTCGTCCGTCACCTGCCCGAGGTTACCGGTCCCGCGCCGGCTAAGGCCAAGGGGCTGGGCGCGGCGGCTACCCGTCGGCGGTGTTGCGCTCGTAGACGAGGCGCAGGCCGATCAGGGTCAGCCAGGGCTCGTAGACGTCGATCACGCCCACCTCGTCGATGATCAGCGGGGCCAGCCCGCCGGTGGCGATGACCGTCACCGCGTCCGGGTCGTCGGGGGACAGTTCCTTCGCCATCCGCCGGACAATGCCTTCGATCTGGCCGGCGAACCCGTAGATGATCCCGGACTGCAGCGACTCGACGGTGTTCTTGCCGATCACGCGGCTCGGACGGGCCAGTTCGACCTTGAGCAGCTGCGCCGCCCGGCGCGACAGCGCGTCGACCGAGATCTCGATGCCCGGGGCGAGCGCCCCGCCGACGAACTCGCCCCGCTCGCTGACCGCGTCGAAGTTCGTGGAGGTGCCGAAGTCGACGACGATCGCCGGGCCGCCGTACAGGTGCACCGCGGCCAGCGCGTTCATGATCCGGTCGCTGCCGACCTCCTTCGGGTTGTCCGTGCGCACCGGGATCCCGGTCTTGATCCCCGGCTCCACGATGACCGCGGTCACGTCCCCGTAGTAGCGCCGGAACATCTCCCGCATCTCGTGCAGCACGGACGGAACGGTCGAGCACAGCGCGATGCCGCTGATGTCGGGGTCTTTGAACAGCGCGCTCTGGGCCAGCATGCCCTGCAGGATGACCGCGAGCTCGTCGGCCGTGCGGACCGGGTCCGTGGCGATGCGCCAGTGCTCGATCACCTCGTCGCCCTCGAACACCCCGAGCACGGTGTTGGTGTTGCCCACGTCGATCGTCAGCAGCATGACGCTTCCTCCAGGTCCTCCAGGTCCTCTAGGTCCTTCACGGTCTCGGGCGGGCTCAGGGCCGGGCGGTCAGGGCGCTGAGCACCACCTGCGCGTTGTCGATGAGCCTGGTCGTCCCGGCCCGGGCCGCGACCAGGAGCAGCGCGGGCCCGTCGTAGCCGTCGCCGACCGCGGTGAACGTGACCGGGTCCACCAGCGCCAGGTAGTCGAGCGCGAGCGGCGGTTCGGCGGCCGCGGCCTGGTCGAGCACGGCGCTCGCCGCGGCCAGCACCGCGGCCGGCCCGGCGGCCGCCGCCCCGGCCCCGGCCCCGAGCGCGCGCGGCAGCGCCAGCGCGGCCGATCGCTGCGCCGGGGACAGATAGGCGTTCCGGCTGGACACCGCGAGCCCGTCCGGATCGCGCACGATCGGCACCTCCGCGACGTCCACGTCCAGGTCAAGGTCGGCGGTCATCCGCCGGACCAGCGCGAGCTGCTGCGCGTCCTTCTGGCCGAAGACCGCCACGTCCGGCGCCGCGTGGTGGAACAGCTTCAGCACCACGGTCAGCACGCCGCCGAAGAAGCCCGGCCGCGAGCTACCCTCCAGCAGCCGCCCCACCGGCCCGGGGTCCACGGTGACCAGCGGCGGCTCGGGATACATCTGTCCGCGGGGAGGCGCGAACACGACCGCGGCGCCCTCCTCGGCGCAGACGGCCAGGTCCTGCTCCAGCGATCGCGGATAGCGGTCGAAGTCCTCGCCGGCCCCGAACTGGAGCGGGTTCACGAACACGGACACCACCACCGATCCGTTCGGGGCGGATATCTCCCGCGCCCGGCGGAGCAGGGCCCGGTGCCCGCGGTGCAGGGCGCCCATGGTCGGGACGAGCACCACCGGGCAGGCCAGCCCGGCGCGCACGGCCGCGAGCTCGGCCTTATTTTTGGCCAGAACGGGAAGGCCCGTGGCGGGCCTGGTCGCCGTCGGCCCGGTCGCGGCGGGGCTCATCGCGGCGTTCCGCCGAGCACGCCGAGCAGGCGCTGCGCGTCCGCCGCGCTCAGGGTGCCCGCGGACAGCGCCCGGTCGGCGGTCAGCCGGGCCAGCGCCAGATAGGCGGGCAGCGCCCCGGGCGAGGCCGCCCGCAGCGCGCCGACGTGACTGGCGACCGTCTCCGCGTCGCCGCGCGCGACCGGGCCGGTCAGGGCCGCGTCACCGAGGCGCAGCGCGTTGTCGAGCGCGGCGGACAGCAGCGGGCCGAGCATCCGCTCCGGCTGCCCGACGCCCGCCTCCCGCAGCAGGTCGGCGGCCTGCACGACCAGGGTCACCAGGTGGTTGGCCCCGCTCGCGAGCGCCGCGTGGTAGAGGTTCCTGTGCTCCTCGGCGATGAACACCGGCTCGCCGCCCATCTCCACCACCAGCGCCTCGGCGACGGGCCGGAGCGGGCCGGGCGCGGTGACCCCGAAGCTGATCCCGGCCAGCCGGTCGATGTCGTCGGGGCGTCCGGTGAAGGTCATGACCGGGTGGAGGGCGAGAGGCAGCGCGCCGGCCCGGGTCGCCGGGTCGAGCACGGCCAGGCCGTGCCGCCCGCTGGCGTGCGCGACCAGGCGCCCCTCGAGGTCGGCCCCGGTCGCGACGAGCCCGGCGACCAGCCCGGGCAGGACGTCGTCGGGCACGGTCAGCAGCACGAGGTCGGCGGCGGACACCACCTGCGCGGGCTGCCTGACCACGGTGCCGGGCAGGTCACGCCGGATCCGCCGGAGCGAGGCGTCGGAGACGGCGGAGGCCGCGACCACCTCGTGGCCCGCGCGGCGGAGCGCGGCCGCCAGCGCGGTTCCGGCCCGCCCGGCCCCTACCACGCCCACCCGGAGCCGGGCCGGGTGCCCGGCCGGGCCGGGCCGCTCCGGGCCGGCCGGGACAGGCGGGATGCCCGGGTCGCCCGGGTTGTGCGGATGGTCAGCGTTCATATCGTTCCAGTCCTCGCCGGGTACCGGACGGCGACGATCAGCATATCCAGGCCACCGCGGCTCACATGATTCCCGGCTGCTTCGGCCGCCCGTCCTCGCGGTCGTCGTCCGGCGGCTCGGGGGCACGGCAGCAGTGCTCCAGGTACAGTGCGGCCCCCACCAGGACGACGGCCGACGCGAGCGTGACCCCCGCGTCGATGGCGTCGCCCCGCGGGACCGCCTTGTCGATCGAGCCCGCGGTGTAGACCAGGAACCCGGCGGACAGGCCGCCGAACGCGGCCCCGCCCAGGGAACTGGCCTTCGCCAGCGCGGCCATGCGGGCCACCGCGAGCGGCGCGAGCGGTTTCCCGCCGCGGCGGCCCTGGATCCTGGCCCGCAGGTTCCGGCCGCTGAAACCCTCGGCGATCGCGAGGATCAGCATGGCCGGGACCGCGGTCCACGGCAGCGGCGGAAGCCCGGCGAACGTCGCCCGGACCACCAGCCACATCACGACCGCGCAGACCACGGCGACCGCGATCAGCGTCCAGGGCCGGGTCGCCTTCATCCGGAACCTGTCCTGTCTCGCGCTCGCTGGCGGGGGGCCTGGAGGCGGCGCCTTCCCTCGTCGCTCGTACCTCGCTCCTCAGTCCAGGCGCCGCCGCCCCCCGCCAGCTCGCTCATGGCGTCCGCAGGCGGGCGTCGGGGCGCCGGGTCAGGCCCGCGGGGCCTGCGGCCGCGAGCAGGTCGGCTATCCGGCCCCGCCCGGGGATCACCGCGCCGGGGTCCACGTCGTGCCAGGGCGCCAGCACGAAGGCCCGTTCGTGGGCGCGCGGATGCGGCAGCGTGAGTTCCGGGTCGCCGCTGACCACGTCGCCGTAGACGATCACGTCGACGTCGAGGGTGCGGGGACCCCATCGCGGCCCGCGGACCCGCTGCCGGGCCTGCTCTGCCGCCCGGGCGCGGTCGAGGACCGCGCGGGCCGGCCGCGACGTCACGGCGACGAGCACCGCGTTCAGGTAGTCCGGCTGGTCCGGGCCGCCCACGGGAACGGTCTCGTAGACGGGCGAGACCACGACGTCGCCGAGCCCTGGCCCGGCGCACAGGACGTCGACGCCGCCCTGCAGGTTGGCCAGCCGGTCACCGAGGTTGCTGCCGAGGGCCAGCACCACGGTCCGCGAAGGCGTCATGCGCGGCTCCGGCGGATGGTCACGGTCACGTCCGTGAACGGCAGGGGCAGGGGCGCGTGCGGCTTGTGCACGGTGATCTCCACCTCCCCTACCGCCGGATCGGCGGCCAGGCAGGCGGCGGCCAGGCGGTCGGCCAGCGTCTCGATCAGCGCGACCGGCTCGCCGGAGACGATGGCCGCGAGCCTGGCCGCCACCGACCCGTAGTCTACGGTCAGGGACAGGTCGTCGGCGGCCGCCGCCGCCCTGGTGTCCAGCCAGAGCACGGCGTCGACTACGAACTCCTGGCCGTCGCGGCGCTCGTGGTCGAAGACGCCGTGCCGCCCGAACGCGCGCAGGCCGAGCAGCGAGACCCGGTCGGCGGTCAACCCGCCTCCCCCCGGCTCGTCCCGGCCGTTCCCGCCTCGACCGGACCGCGGGCGCCGTCCCAGCGCTCGGCGACCCGCACGGCGTCGACGTTCGCGGCCACGGCGTGTACCCGCACGCACCACGCCCCGGCCGCCGCGGCCAAAGCGGACACGGCGACCGTGGCGTCGTCACGGCCCGCGGGCGGGCGCGGCAGGCCGTCGGCACCGGCCAGCAGCCGGCCCAGGAAGCTCTTGCGTGACGCCCCGACGAGCACCGGGAAGCGCGACCCGCCCAGGCAGGCGACCTCGGCCAGGCTGGCCAGCAGGGTCCAGTTGTGCCCGGCCAGCTTGGCGAACCCGAGCCCCGGATCCACGATGACCGCCGACGGGTGGACGCCCGCCGCGGTGACGGCGTCGACCTGACTCCCGAGTTCGGCGCGGACCTCGGCCACCACGTCGCCGTATACCGCATGCTCCTGCATGTCCCGGCTGAACCCGCGGAAGTGCGTGACGACGTAGGGCACCCCGGCCTCGGCCACCAGCCGGGGCAGCCGCGGGTCGCCCCGCCCGCCGCTGACGTCGTTGACCATCCGCGCCCCGGCTCCGAGCGCGAACTCGGCCACGGGCGCCCGCATGGTGTCGACGCTGACCAGAATGCCGGCCCCGGCCAACCCGGCCACGACGGGGCCGATCCGGCGCATTTCCTCCTGCTCGCCGACCCGGCCCGCGCCCGGGCGGGTCGACTCGCCTCCGACGTCCACGATGTCGGCTCCTTCGGCGGCCAGCCGGAGGCCGCGGGCCACGGCCGCCTCCGGCTCGAACCAGGCGCCGCCGTCGGAGAAAGAGTCAGGGGTGACGTTGACCACCCCCATGACCAGGCAGCGGCCCATGTCGGGCAGGCCAGCCGGATGCGCGCTCCGGCCCGCCGTCTTCACCCGCGCCTCGCCCGTCATAGGCGCCAATCTACGTCTAGGCGGCAGCGCCAGATCTCCCGGTCGCGGCCCGGAGGCGGCGCCTGACCTTGCCCAGCCCGAGCCAGTGCGCCACCCGGCGGGCTATCCGGCGCACCTCGACGGTGGGCCAGACCAGGAAGGCCTCCGCTTCGAGCGCGGCCAGGCTGATCCTCGGGATGTCCCTGGTACCGGTGTAGACGAAGAACCTCGGCACCCACTCCGGGCAGAATTTCGCGTTGAACTTGTACAGCGACTCGATCTGGAACCACCGGGACATGAAGATCAGGATGCCGCGCCAGGCGCGCAGCACCGGCCCGGCCCCGATCCGCTCGCCGCGCTCGAGGGCGGCCCGGAACACCGCGAAGTTCAGCGAGATGCGCTTGACCCCGAGGTCAGGCGCGCTCTTGATGGTCTCGACGATGAGGAAGTCGTTCAGGCCCGGCTGGGCGGCGCGGTCGCGGCGCATCAGGTCGAGGGACAATCCGTCGGTCCCCCACGGCACGAAGTGCAAGATCGCGCGGAGCACGCCGTCCTCGGTGGCCGTGGCGATGACGCAGTCCTCGTCGCCGGGCGTCCCGACGCGTCCCAGCGCCATCGAGAAGCCCCGCTCCGTCGGGCTCCCGCGCCAGGAATTGGCCTGCCTGATCAGCCGGGTGATCTCCGCGCGGGAAATGTCGCCCATCCGGCGGATCTCGGCCACGTAGCCGGCCCGGGACACCCGCGTCACCATCTGCCGGACGTTCCGCATGGACCTGCCCTGCAGCGTGAAGTCGGCGACGTTGACGATGGCCTCGTCACCCAGTTCCAGCGCGGTCAGCCCGCCGCCCTCGCGGCACCAGGTCTCGGCGCCGAGTTCGCTGCACCCGATGACCGCGGGCACCCAGGCGTGCCGCGCCGCCTCGTCGAGGAACGCGTTGACCGCTCCGGGCCAGGCCTCCGGGTCGCCGAGGGGGTCGCCGCTGGCCAGCATGACCCCGGAGAGCACCCGGTAGCCGATGCAGGACTTGCCCGTGGCCGACCAGATGACGCTCTTGTCGTGGCGGAGCGTGAAGTAGCCGAGCGAGTCCCGCTCCCCGTGCTTGCCGAGCAGAGCCCTGATCCGGTCCGCGTCCCCGGCCCCGAGCCGGTCGGCGCGCCGGGCCGGGCGCAGGAACAGGTACCCGACGACGACCAGCGTGAACAGCCCGAGCCCGCCCATCAGGAACACGAACACGTCGTTGCGGGTCTCCGACGTGAAGTGGACCGGCCCGCCGACGCCGACGATGCTGTAGATCACGGACTGCAGCCGCTGGCCGAACGTGTAGTTGGCCTTGAGGCCGTGGGTCACCGCGATGTACGTGAGGCCGATGCCCACGTCGGCGACGGCCAGCCCGCCGAGCGCCCACAGCGCGCGCCAACGGGTCCTGGGGTCGCCGACCGCGTAGAACTCCTTCCGGAAGAACCACAGGAGGACGAGCAGCGCCACGGCGACGGCGGACGTGATCAGGTGCCGGCCCGGCGCCACCGCGCGGATCACCACGCTGGCGGCCAGCAGCAGCGTCACGCCCTCCCACGCGCGCCGCTTCCGGCGGCGCAGCCCGTGCGAGAGCATCAGCAGCAGCAGGCCGATGATCACGTCGGCGACCCGGGGCACGATGGACAGCAGGCCCGGCGCGATCTCGGTGAGCCGGTGCAGGGGATGGTTGAGGTGGCTGTACAGCACCCGGGTCCGGAAGCCCTCGATGATGTACGCCAGGCCGATCAGCAGCGCCAGCAGGGACGCCGTGACCGGCACCCAGCGCCGCTGGTGCCTGCGGTCCGGCGGGCGCACCGCCGGCTGCTGATCGGGGGCGGGCGCCTCGGTGGCAGCCTGACGGCCGGCGCCCGCGCGTGGGCTCTGCGCCACGGCGGCTCCGGGCTCGGCCGGTTCTGGTCCGCTGCGATCAGCCATATCAGACAAGTAGGTCAGACCCCGGGTCACGGGCCTTCAGCGTAGTCATGGCCGACACGCAATGCGGGCAAACACTTGAACACGGCAGCCAACCTCCCCCTGGGGCGGGCTGCCATCGCCAGAGGCGGGCGATAACGCAGTCGCATCCATTGGTATCAGGTTATCTTCAGCCATCCACGAGACGCCATCCATGAGACGCCCTCAGCGCCTTTCTGGTTCCGTCCTCTGGTAAAGCTAGCGGCGGCCGAGCAGCAGGCTCATCGCCTCGGCGCGGGTCCGGTCGGAATCGAGGAATATCCCGCGAACCGCGGACGTAACGGTCTTGGCCCCAGGCTTGCGCACGCCGCGCATGGACATGCACAGGTGTTCGGCCTCGATCACCACGATAACGCCCCTCGGCTCGAGGACGTCCATCAGCGCGTCGGCGATCTGGCTGGTCATCCGCTCCTGGACCTGCGGGCGCCTGGCGTACACGTCCACGAGCCTGGCCAGCTTGGACAGCCCCGTGATCTGCCCCTTCTCGTTCGGTATGTAGCCGACGTGAGCGAAGCCGAAGAACGGGGCCAGGTGGTGCTCGCACGTGCTGTACATCTCGATGTCGCGGACCAGGACCATCTCGTCGTGATCGGCGTCGAAGACCGTGGTGAGCACGTCCTCGGGCCGCTGGCCCAGCCCGGCGAACTGCTCGGCGAACGCCCGGGCCACGCGGCCTGGCGTGTCGCGCAGGCCGTCCCGCTCCGGATCCTCGCCGATCGCGAGCAGGATCTCGTGTACCGCGTTCTCGATCCGGGCCTGGTCAACGCTTGGGCGACCGGGCCGCCCGGCCGGGCCATCGCCACTGGACAGGTCGGTCTGTCCGGTCAAAGATTCCCGCCCGGTCCCGGGTTACCGGGAGCCGTGCCTCCGGCTCCGTGGCCCGGAGGCCTGGTGTCCTCCGGCCCGGACGGCGAACCCGGAGAGCCGTAGCCGCGCTGGTCGACGGGTCCGATCGGCCCGGTGGAGCCGATCGGGCGGATCGGGCCGCCCCTGGGATCAACCGGGCCGCCGGACCCGCCGGACCCGCCGGATCCCCCGGGCCCCGCGGGCCCGAGCGCCTGCGGCGAGTCGCCGACGCCGAGGGCCTGCCCGTTACCCGCACCCGGCTGCTCCGACCCGTCGGATGCGGCCGTGAGGGCCATCTCCTTGGGCGTCAGCACCGGCGGCCGGTCGGAAGGAAGCCGCTTGCCGTAGCCGGTGTAGGAACCGCGGGTGGCCCGCTCGCGGATCGGGCTGAAGATCTGCAGAACCTGCTCGCGGGACAGGGTCTCGTGCTCCATGAGCTGCAGCACCAGGTTGTCCAGCACGTCGCGGTACTGGACCAGGATCTCCCAGGCCTCGTCGTGGGCCGACTCGATCAGGCGGCGGACCTCCTCGTCGATCGCGGACGCGATCTCCTCCGAGTAGTCCCGGTTGTGGGACATCTCGCGGCCCAGGAACGGCTCGCCGTCCCCCGAGCCGAACTTGCGGGCGCCCAGGCGCTCGCTCATCCCGTATTCGGTGATCATGCCGCGGGCGATCTGGCTGGCCTTCTCGATGTCGTTGGCCGCGCCGGTGGTGGGCTCGTGGAAGACCAGCTCCTCGGCGGTCCGGCCGCCGAGCAGCATCGCGAGCTGGTCCATCATCTCGGCCCGGCTGACCAGGAACTTGTCCTCGGCCGGGGCCGACGCGGTGTAGCCCAGCGCCCGGCCCCGCGGGATGATCGTTATCTTGTGTACCGGATCGGCGTGCGGCAGCGCGTGGCCGACCAGGGCGTGCCCGCCCTCGTGATAGGCGATGATCTTCCGTTCCTTTTCGGACAGGAGCACGCTCTTGCGCTTGGGGCCGGCCGTGACCCGGTCGATCGCCTCCTCGAGCGACGCCATCGTGATCTGGGTCTGGTTGCCCCGCGCGGTCAGCAGGGCCCCCTCGTTGATCACGTTGGCCAGGTCCGCCCCGGTGAACCCGGGAGTCCGGCGGGCGATCATGTCAAGCTCGACGTCGGGTGCGAACGGCTTGCCCCGCGCGTGCACCCGCAGGATGCCCTTACGCCCGGCCAGGTCAGGCTGGGCCACGACGATCTGGCGGTCGAACCGGCCCGGGCGCAGCAGCGCCGGGTCCAGGATGTCCGGCCGGTTCGTGGCGGCGATCACGATCACGCCGCCCTTGGTCTCGAATCCGTCCAGCTCGACCAGCAGCTGGTTGAGCGTCTGCTCGCGCTCGTCGTGGCCGCCGCCGAACCCGGCCCCGCGGTGCCTGCCCACGGCGTCGATTTCGTCGACGAAGACGATCGCGGGCGCGTTGGCTTTGGCCTGCTCGAACAGGTCGCGGACCCGGGAGGCGCCGACGCCGACGAACATCTCGACGAAGTCGGAACCGGAGATCGAGTAGAACGGGACCCCCGCCTCGCCTGCCACGGCCCGCGCCAGCAGCGTCTTGCCGGTTCCCGGCGGGCCGTACAGCAGCACGCCCTTCGGGATCTTCGCCCCGATGGCCTGGAACTTGCCGGGGCTCTGCAGGAACTCCTTGATCTCCTGGAGTTCCTCGATCGCCTCGTCGGCGCCCGCCACGTCGGCGAAGGTGGTCTTCGGCGTGTCCTTGGTGATCAGCTTGGCCTTGGACTTCCCGAAGTTCATCACCCTCGAGCCGCCGCCCTGCATCTGGTTCATGATGAACAGGAAGAGCAGGATGATCAGCAGGAACGGCAGCCAGCTGAGGATCAGCGTGAAGATCGAGCTGCCCTTGGGGACCTGGACGTTGTAGCCCTGCGGGAGGTTGCCCTTGGCGTACTGCTGCTGCAGCGTGGTGGCGAGCTGCTGACCCTGGTTGCCGACCCAGGACGCCTGCAGCGACTGGCCGCTCTTGGTCGTGATCTGGATCGTCTGGTCGGTGTCGATGAGCAGGGCCGACTTGACCTCGCCTTTGTCGATCAGGTTGATCACCTGGGAGGTGTCGGCCTGCTTGTACGATGCGCCCGAGCTTGCGTACCGGTACAGGAAGAAGAACAGCAACAGGACGACGAGGACGGCAACGAACGGCCCGCGGAAGTAGCGCTTCACATCCATCGATGAACGGCCGCGCCGGTAGCGGGCCGACCCCTCCTGACGAGCTTCAGGTCCCGCCCCCCGGCGGAACTGCCCAACGTCCTAGTGCCCACGCGCAGCTTTCCCTTCTGCCCGCCCGGTAAGCGGGGAATACTCGACGGTACACCGCGCCGACTGCTGCTGACACGAACCAGGTACCCAACGGACACCGGCGCCTCCGAGAGTCCCTACCCCGTGAACGCATTTCGTCTCAAGATGTGTTCCCCGGCATGTTCCCGGCTGCCGGGCTCCGGGGGGTGGCCCCGCCGGGCTCTTCCGGGCCGGGTTCCCCGTCACGGCCTTCCCGGACGTGTCCGCCCCGCTCGTGCCCCGGCCCCTGGTCCGCCCTCTCGTGCTGCGCCCTGCCCTCTTGCCCCGCCCACCCGCCTCCGTATACACGTGCGGGGCCAGGGTCCCGATGAACGGCAGGTTCCGGTAACGCTCCGCGTAGTCGAGCCCGTAGCCGATGACGAACTCGTCGGCTATGTCAAAACCTACGTAGGTCACGTCGACTTCGGTCCGCGCGGCCGCGGGCTTGCGCAGCAGCGCGCACACCCGCAGCGAGGCGGGGCCGCGCGACTGCAGGTTGCGCACCAGCCAGGACAAGGTGAGGCCGGAATCGACGATGTCCTCGACGACCAGCACGTGCCGGCCGGTGATGTCACAGTCGAGATCCTTGAGGATGCGGACCACGCCGGAGGACTTCGTGCCGGAGCCGTAGGACGACACCGCCATCCAGTCCATCTCGACGGGGAGCCGCATGGCGCGCGCCAGGTCGGCCATCACCATGACCGCGCCCTTCAGCACCCCGACGAGCAGGAGTTCGCGACCGGCGTAATCCGCGTCGATCCGGGCGGCGAGCTCCCCGATGCGTTGCTGCAGGCGCTCCGGGGTGATCAGCACGTCCTCCAGGTCGGCGCCCAAGTCAGTCGCGTCCACGTGCGCCCTCCCGGTTGCTCGCCTGGCGGGGGGTTGAAGGAGGGTCGCCCCTCCTCTGGCTAGCACTGAAGAGCAGCTTGCCATACCGGCGCTGGCCCCGGATGCCGCCCGGCAGGTCGGTCCAGCGCTGACCGCGCCAGCCGGTGGCCAGGGCGTCGAGCCCCGCGATATGGCCCGCGGTCAGCGAGCCCGGCGGGCAGCCGGCCGCGATGGCCGCGTTCCTGAGCACCCGTGACCTGATCGCCTGGGGCAGCGCGGCCACGGCGTCGAGCGACAGCGGCGAGCCGGCCGCCGACATCCGTTCTGTCGCTTGCCCGGCGAGGGAGTCCAGGAAGTCGGCATCGGCGCGCAACTGGCCGGCGCTGCGGGCCAGGGCCTCGGTCACGCCGGGCCCGAGTTCCTCCTCGAGGGCGGGGAGCAGCCGGTGGCGCACCCGGGCGCGGGCGTAGCCGGGATCGGCGTTGTGCGGGTCGTCCCACGGCTCGAGGTTCTGGGCGGCGCAGGCGGCCCGGGTCTGGGCCCGGCCGATCGCGAGCAGCGGCCGCAGGTAGCGTCCGTTGCGCTCGGCCATCCCGGCCAGCGAGCGGGCGCCGGAGCCGCGCGCCAGGCCCAGCAGCACGGTCTCGGCCTGATCGTCGCGGGTGTGGCCGAGCAGGACGGCCGCGGCGCCCGTGGCGCTGGCCGCGCGGTCAAGCGCCCGGTACCTGGCCGCGCGGGCGGCCCCCTCCGGACCGGGGTAGCCCGCGCCGCCCGGCCCGTCCGCCGCCGGCCCGTCCGCCGCCGGCCGCTCCGTCCGCCGCCGGCCCGCCCGCGCGGCCTGGCCCGCCCGCCGCCGCCGGCCCGCCCTCGCCGGCCTGGCCGCCCGCTGTGACCGAGCGGGGCCGCGGCACCGTCACCCGCACGCTCTGCACGGGATCGAGGCCCATGGCCGCGAGGACCTGCACCACCTTCGCGGCCTGCTCCGCCGATCCGGCCTGCAGCCCGTGGTCGACGGTGACGCCGCCGCCGCGCAGGCCGAGCCTGGGTGCCTCGAACGCGACGGCCGCGGCCAGGGCCAGCGAGTCGGCCCCGCCCGAGCAGGCGGCCAGCACCAGGTCGCCGGGCTGGAGCCCGGCTCCGGTCAGGCAGCCGCGTACGCCGAGGCGGACCTGCGCGACCGCGGGGTGCGGGCCCATCGCCGCCCTAGCCTTCCCGGTGCCGTGGAACTTTGTCCGGTTTCAAACCTTTCGTCCGAGCCGGCCGCTCGCCGGCAGGCGGCCGGACAGCCATGAATGTGAGTCTGGTGCACACCTGAGTGCAGCAATCTTTCATTCATAGGCTCCGTAGCGCGGCCCCGGCTTCATGGCCGGCGCCTTTCCCCGCCTGGCCCGGCTCAGCTCGCGGCGGCGCCGCTGTCGTCCACTCCGTCCCCGTGCGTCCCGTCCCCGGACCCCCGGCGGCCGTGGGCACCGCCGTCCACCCGCTCGAGCCAGGACTGCGGGTCGGTGATCTCGTCCTTGGTCGGCAGCGTCTCCGGCGATGTCCAGACCTTGTTGAACACCGCCATGCCCGCCTCCGTCACGACGGTCTTGACGAACCGCGACCCCTGCTCGTACTGCTTCATCTTGAGGTCGATGCCGAGGATCCTGCGGATGGCCTGCTCGATCCGGCCGGCGCTGACCCGCCGGGCCGAGAACTTGGCCCTGATCTCCTCGACCGAGGGCACCACCTTCGGGCCGACCGCGTCCATCACGTAGTCGCCGTGGCCCTCCACCAGCGTCATGACCGCCGTCAGCCGGTCCAGGATCTCGCGCTGGCGCGGGCTCTGGATGGCCTCGATCAGGCTCTCGCCGCCGCCGCGGACGGCACCGGCTACGGCGTCGGCGGCCGACCTGAGCCGGTCCAGGATCGACGCCGGGTCCAGGTCCGAGGCCAGCAGGAACTCGGTCATCTGCTGCTGCACGTAGGGACGGAGCCAGGCCACCGAGGTGAACTGGGTCCGGTGCGTCTCCTCGTGCAGGCACACCCAGCGCCGGAAGTCGTGCGGGTTGACCCCTAGCTCGCGCTCCACCATGACGATGTTGGGCGCGACGAGGGTCAGCCTGCCCGCGGGGGCGTCCAGGGCGCCGGGCTCGGACACGTCGGGGTCGGGCGGCAGGAAGAGCTCGTACTGGCCGAGCACCCGCCCGGCCAGGTAGGCGAGGATCAGGCCCGCCTGCATGCCGGTGACCCGCGACCCGACGGCGGTGATCACCGAGCCGGGCGGGGGTGCCGTTCCGCGCTGCTGCATGTGCTCCACCAGCGGGTCGAGCACGACCCGGAACCCGTCGACGTTCGCGCGGATCCACCCCGGCCGGTCCACGACCGCGACCTGGCCGCCGTCGTGGAACCCGGGCAGGCCGGTCACCTCGCGGACGGGCTCCTGTACGGCGGCGGCGAGCTCGCGCAGCTCGGCGACCACCTTCCTGGCGTCGGCCACGCTCACCTGAGGTCCCGGCCGCGCCCACCTGACACCGGTGGAGGTGGCAACGTTCCAGTCGATCATCTGCGAGGTGCTCACCCCCCCACCGTACGTTGGCTGGTCAGGTGCCCGGAGACCCGCCGGGCCTCTGCCGGGGTCCGGCGCCCTCCGCGGGCCCGCTCAGTGTCTCTTACGAGCCGCACCCGCAGGCCGCCAGGGCGGTGGCTAGCCTGGTCATATCGCCGCCCGCCGCGGTCAGGCCCGTCTTGGGCAGCTGGTCGGCCATGAAGGCGAACGCGAGCAGCTGGCCGTTCCTGGCGTACGCGATGCCGGCCAGCGATACCACCGTCAGCAGATTCCCGGTCTTGGCCCGCACCACGCCGAAGGCAGGCCGTCCCAGGTCGTTGAAGACGCTGCCGCCGGGAGCCAGCGTGCCGGAGAAGCCGGCCACGGGCAGGCCGGTGATCACGGGTCTGAGCTGGGGGTGACCGGGCGAGGCGGCGATCCGGATGAGATGGGCCAGCGCGGCGGGCGTGATCCGGTCCAGGGGGGACAGGCCGCTCCCGTCGACCAGCGTGATCCCGCTGACGCCGAGCCCGCGCAGCACCGCGGTCTCCGCCGCGGCCCCGCCGCTGAACGAGGCCGCCCGCCCGGTGGCGATCGCGACCTGCCGGGCCAGATTCTCCGCGATCACGTTGTTGCTCTCGTTGAGCATCTGCTCGACGATCTCGGCCAGCGGCGGTGACGACACCGCCGCGATCGTCGCGCTGCCGTGCGGCGCGGCCGCCTGGACGACCGGGCCGAGCACCCGTATCCCCCGGCCGGCCAGGAGCGCGGCGAAGGCCTGCGCGGCGTCGGACGCCGGGGTGGACGAGCGGGACCGGAAGTTGCCGGGGTCGTCCGCGTCCTGGGGTGCGCCGCTCGCGGTCAGCCGGCCCTGGTCCACCTCCAGCGACTCGATCGGGGTGACGTTGCCGGTGCTGACGTAGCTCGCCGGCCAGCCCGGGGCCAGGCCCGGGCCGCTGAACAGCGAGGTGTCGTAGCGGACGTGCACCGCGCGTACCCCGTGCGCGCGCAGGGCCTGCGCCGTCTGCGCGGCCAGCGCCGCCAGCGTCGCCGGCTGCGGGTAGTCGGCGGCCGGGAAGCGGCCGACGGCGAGCGTCGGATCGCCCCCGCCCACGAGCACGAGGGACGACGGCGCGGGCCCGGCCACGACCCTGGTGGTCAGCCGGGCCGCCGGGCCGAGCACGTCGAGCGCGGCGGTCGCGACCGCCAGCTTGGCCGTGGAGGCCGGGGCAAAGGCCGAGCTGCCCTGGCGGGAGAGCAGCACCTGGCCGGAGGACAGATCGTCGACCACCGCGCCGAGGTGCGCGCCGAGCGCGGGCGATCCGAGCAGGGCCGAGAGCGCGGCCGTCACGCCCGCGGCCGTCGTCACCGGCCCGTTCTGCCCGGCTTTCCCGGTATGCGCGGTCCCGCTGACCGTCGGCTCGGGCACCGGTCCGAGCACCGGTCCCTCCTGGGCGAGGCCCCGGGCGGCCACCGTGGGCAGCCGCCACAGCGCGAGCCGCGCCGGCAGCATGTGCGCCACGGCGGCCCCGGCGGCCATCGTGAACAGGCTGAGCAGGGCCAGCGACAGCCACGCCGCGCGACGGAGCCGGCGCACAGGTTCACCACCTTCCGCGAAATGCTGGATCCTGCCTGCCTAGCCCTGCCCCGCCCCCCCGAGCGCCGAGGGACCCGGACCGGGTAAACATCGAGGCAACGCAGTCAATCATCTACGGCCGGGAGGGCGGAATCGTGGAGTTCGATGTCATCGTCGAGATCCCCAAGGGCCAGCGCAACAAGTATGAGATGGATCACGAGACCGGCCGGATCAGGCTGGACAGGATGTTGTTCACCTCTACCCGGTACCCGTCCGACTACGGCTTCATCGAGGGCACGCTGGCGCCGGACGGCGACCCGCTCGACGCGCTGGTGATCCTCGACGAGCCTACGTTCCCCGGGTGCCTGATCCGCTGCCGGGCCATCGGCATGTTCCGGATGCGGGACGAGAAGGGCCACGACGACAAGGTGCTCTGCGTGGCGGCGACCGACCCCCGGATGGCGCACCTGAACGACATCGGGGACGTGTCGGAGTTCGAGCTTCTGGAGATCCAGCATTTCTTCGAGGTCTACAAGGAACTGGAGCCAGGCAAGATGGTGGAGGCGGCCAACTGGGTCGACCGGGCCGCGGCGAACACCGAGATCGAGGCCTCGATCGCGCGCCTGGTGCAGGCGCAGGCCCGCTCAGACGGCGGCTGACCGGGTCGGCCGGGCGGCCGGGACCGGGGCGGAGCAGCCGGTCCGCACCGGACCGGCTCGGGCCGGTGCGGACCGGACCGGCTCGGGCCGGGATGCAGGTCGCGCCCCTGGTGACCCATGGGCGACACTGAGTATGTCGCCGGAACGCAGGCGAGGAGGTGCCGTGGATCACGCCGAAGAGGTGCTCAGCCGGGCGCCGCTGTTCGAGGCCTTGGACGAGGAGGGGACCAGGGCGCTGCGGGCCGGGGTGACCGAGGTCCGGCTCGCCCGCGGCGAGCGGCTGTTCGACGAGGGCGACGCCGGTGACCAGCTTTACGTGGTGCTGGACGGCAAGATCAAGCTCACCCGGGCCTCGGCCGACGGCCGGGAGAACCTGACCAGCGTGCTGGGGCCGGGTGAGATGTTCGGCGAGCTCTCGCTGTTCGACCCGCGGCCGCGGACGATGGGCGCCGTCGCGGTGACCGACGTCCGCCTCGCCGCCCTGGCCCACGATGACCTGCGGAAATGGCTGGCCGACCGGCCCGATGTGGCCATGCATCTGCTCCGGGCCCTGGTCCGGCGGCTCCGGCGCACCAACGACGTGCTGTCGGACCTGGTGTTCACCGACGTGCCCGGCCGGGTGGCGAAGGCGCTGCTCGACCTGGCCGAGCGCTTCGGTACCCAGCAGGAGGACGGCCTGCAGGTGAACCACGACCTGACCCAGGAGGAACTCGCCCAGCTCGTGGGCGCCTCCCGGGAAACGGTCAACAAGGCCCTCGCCGACTTCGTCGCGCGCGGCTGGATCCAGCTGCATCCCAAGTCCGTGCTCCTGATAGATCTGGAACGCCTCAGGAAGCGGGCCCGGTAAGGTCCCGGGCCCGTCGCTCAGTAACCCAGGCCGGGCGGCACGGAGCCCCGCTCGGCCAGGTAAGCGAGCTGGGCCCGCACCGACCACTCGGCGAACGGCCACAGCGCCCGGTCCACGTCGACGTAGACCCGGGCCACGATGCCGGCCAGCGTGGTCTCTCCGGCCGCGAGCGCGGCGGTCACCTCGGCGAGCCGCTCCGCCCGGTGCGCGATGTAGTAGTCCAGCGTCCCCGCCGGGTCCGCCAGCAGCGGTCCGTGCCCGGGCAGCAGGGCCCGCAGGCCCGCCTCGTCCGCGAGCGCCCGCAGCCGGTCCAGGGAGCCGAGGTAGTCGCCCAGGTTCCCGTCGCCGGCGATCACGGTCGTGCCGCGGCCGAGCACAGTGTCCCCGGTCAGCACGGCGCCGTCCGCCTCGAGCAGCAGGCATACCGAGTCGGACGTGTGCCCGGGGGTCTCGATCACCCGCAGCTCGCAGCCGCCGGCGCGCACCGCGTCACCGGGCCCGAGCCAGCCGTCGCCCCGCCGGTGCGCCGGGTCGACGGCCAGGACCGGGGCCCCGGTGAGCTCGGCCAGGCGCCGGGCCCCCCCGGCGTGATCCTGGTGGCCGTGCGTGAGCACGATCTTCTCGATGCGCTGGCCGGCCTCGGCCGCCGTGGCGCGCACCCGGCGCAGGTGCTCCTCGTCCTCCGGTCCCGGGTCCACGACGAGGGCGGGCTCGGCGCCCGGCTCGGCGATCAGCCAGGTGTTGGTGCCGTCCAGGGTCATCAGGGAAGGATTAGGAGCCAGAACGCAACGCGCGCGGGCTGTTCCCGACCCGTCGATCTGGCTCAGTATTGGCCCGCTCGCCTCCGGCGCCGCGCCCGTCGGCTCGGTCATAGGGGGTATTCCACGTCGGCGGGCAGGGTCAGCCAGACCGCTCCGTCGGCCACGCTCGCCTTCGGCAGCAGCGGGCGGACCTGCCGCGGGGTGAGCGCGGCCGGCACGTCCGGGCAGGCGGCGAGTTCCGCCAGGGTCACCGCGGTGGGCGGGAACAGCACGATCTCCCGGCTGCGCCCCGCGGCGATCGTCTCGTCGGGACGCACCCACGCCACCTCGGCCGCCTCGCCTCCGACATCCCGGGTGCGCTGGCCCGCGGGCAGCGCGGCGGCGAAGAACCTGGTGTCGAAGCGGCGCTCCTCGACCACCGGGGTGATCCACCGTGACCAGGGTCTGAGCAGGTCGGACCGGAGCACGAGCCCGCGCCGGGCGAGCATCTCGGCCAGTGAGAGCGAGCGGTCGAGCAGCGCGTTCCTGTCCGCTTCCCAGTCCGCGCCCGTGGTGTCGGCCACCACCGAGCCGGCCGACGGCCCGGCCAGCAGCACGCCGGACTCCTCGAAGGTCTCCCGGACGGCGGCGCACACCAGCGCGCACGCCAGTTCCGGGGGCGCGTCGAATATCCGCCCCCACTCGGCGGGGTCCGGACCGGTCCAGGCCACCTGCTCGTCGGCGTCCCGGGCGTCGACCGATCCGCCCGGGAAGACGAAGGCGCCGGGAGCGAACGCCATCGAGGACTTGCGGCGCAGCATGTAGACCTCGACGCCGCCGGCCTGGGTCCCGGGTGTCCGGGCGGTGTGGGTGCGAGCGGAGCGCAGCAACATCACCGTGGCCGCGTCCCGCGGCACCGCGGGCTGCTGTCTTCCCTCGATCACGTCCAGGGCCCGCTCGCCCAGCCGGCCTCCGAGCCGGATCGCGCCTGAGTCCACTCAGGGTCCCGCCGTGTCTGTGACCTCTGCGATCAGCTCGACCTCGACCGGCGCGTCCAGCGGCAGCACCGCCATCCCCACCGCGCTCCGGGCGTGCCTGCCTGCCTCGCCGAACACCTCGATCAGCAGCTCGCTCGCTCCGTTGATCACCTGGGCCTGCTGGGTGAAGCCCGGGTCACTGGCCACGAAACCGGTCACCTTGACGATGCGCCGGACCGCATCGAGCCCGCCGGTGACCGAAGCCACGGCGGCCAGCGCGTTCAGGGCACAGGTCCGGGCCAGCGCGGCGGCCTCGGCCGCGCCGACCTGGGCTCCGACCTTGCCCGTGGCCAGCAGCTGGCCGTCGACCACCGGGAGCTGCCCGGCCGTGTACACATACCCCCGGGTAAGGACCGCGGGGACGTAGGCGGCCAGCGGCGGCGTTACTTTCGGCAGAGTCAGCCCGAGCGCGGCCAGCCGGGACTCGGGCGATACCCCCGGCAGATCCTCGTTCAAGCTCATGGTTTTTCTCGCTTCAGGTAGGCGACCAGCTGCTCGGGATTCGGGCCGGGAATCACGGCCACCAGCTCCCAGCCATCCTCGCCCCAGTTATCCAGGATCTGCTTGGTCGCGTGCACCAGCAGCGGAACCGTCGCGTACTCCCACTTGGCCATAGCGGAACGATAGTGCACCTCGGCGCGCCCCCGCGGCTTCCGTGGCGGCCACGGGGTCCTTCGCCCTGGGCGGCCCGCTCCCGGCCTGCGCGGGAGCGGGCAGGCCGGGCGGTACCGCTTTGGGCCTACGCTCCCGAGTCCGCCGGGGGCTTGCGGCCGGCGGCCGTCCTTCCGGCCGCTGCCTTTCCGGCTGACGCCTTTCCGGCTGAGGCCTTTCCGGCCGCCGCACCGCCGGCGGCCGCGTCCTGCTTCGGGATCTCGGCCGCGTCGATCTGGGTGGCCGAGACGTCGGCGGTGAGCTTGCCGTCGCTGGCTTCCTGGGGCAGCTCGGGGATCGCGGGCACTTCCGGTATCTCGAGCGGCGCCCCGCTTTCGATTTCCGCCTCGACCTTCTCCACGTCCTCATTGCCGAAGTCCGCCAGCGAGGCCGAGTCGGCGGCCGACTTGTTGCCGCCCTCGGCCGAGGGGGGCGTGAACTTGTCGAAGAACCGCAGCAGCTCGACCGGCACCGGCATGACCAGCGTGCTGTTCCGCTCCGCCGCCACCTCGACCACGGTCTGCAGCAGCCGCAGCTGCAGCGCGGCGGGGTCACGCGCCATGACGTTGGCGGCCGCGGCCAGGCGCTTGGAGGCCTGGTACTCGCCGTCCGCGGTGATGATCCGGGCGCGGCGCTCCCGCTCCGCTTCGGCCTGCCGGGACATCGACCGCTTCATGCCCTCGGGCAGCGACACGTCCTTGATCTCCACCCGCTCGACCCGGATGCCCCAGGGGCCCTCGGTCGGCTCGTCGATGATCCGGCGCAGCTCCCGGTTCACGCTGTCCCGCTCGGCGAGCAGCTGGTCCATCTCCGACTGGCCGATGATCGAGCGCAGCGAGGTCTGCGCCTGCTGGGAGATCGCGAACATGTAGTTCTGCACGTTAATCGTGGCCTTGATCGGGTCCACCACCCGGAAATAGACCACCGCGTCGACCCGGACGCTCACGTTGTCCCGGGTGATGCCCTCCTGGGCGGGGACCGCCATGGCGACGATCTGCATGTTGACCTTCTGCATCCGGTCGCCGAACGGCCGGATCACGGTCAGCCCGGCGCTGCGCGGCCGGCCCAGCACCCGCCCGAACCTGAAAATGATCCCTTGCTCGTACTGCTGCACGATCTTGAACGAGCGGCCGGCCGCAATAAGCCCGGCCACGACGAGAATCACCAGAATGGTCACTAGGGCAACCATCACCTTCACCTCTTCTCCGGTCACGGTTACGCCAGTACTTTGGCCCCAAGCCTAGTGGTAATCCAGCGGGACGCCAGCGCCGCTGGTACGGTGCGGCCGGCAGCCCGCGAGATGACGACACGCCGGATACCCGGGGTTCCCGGTGCCGCGACGCGGATAGCCTCCAAGACGTGAGCACACGAGACACGGACTGGGAGGGCGTGCGGCTGCACGTCGTCACCGGCAAGGGCGGGACCGGCAAGACCACGGTCGCCAGCGCCCTCGCGCTCGCGCTCGCGTCCGGCGGGAAGCGGGTGCTGCTGATCGAGGTCGAGGGCCGCCAGGGGATCGCTCAGGTTTTCGACCGCCCCCCGCTCCCCTACGAGGAGCGCAAGATCGCGGTGGCTCCGGAGAGCGCCACCCAGCCCGGCGGCGAGGTGTACGCGCTCGTCGCCGACCCGGAGTCCGCGCTGCTGGAGTACCTCGAGATGTTCTACAACCTGCGGCACGCGGGCAAGGCGCTGACCAGGCTGGGCGTCATGGACTTCGCGACCACGATCGCGCCCGGGCTACGCGACGTGCTGCTGACGGGGAAGGCCGCGGAGGCCGTACGACGGAAAAAGTCTGGCAAACCGGTCTACGACGCCGTGGTCATGGACGCCCCGCCGACCGGCCGGATCGGCAGGTTCCTCAACGTAACCTCCGAGGTGTCCGGGCTGGCCCGGGTGGGCCCGATCCGCAACCACGCCGACACCGTGCAGAAGGTGATTCACTCGCCCGAGACCGCCGTGCACTTCGTCACCGTGCTCGAGGAGATGCCCGTCCAGGAGGTCCTGGACGGCGTCGCCGAGCTGCGCGGGCTGGCCGGCGGCGGCATCCAGGTCGGCGGCATCATCGTGAACATGGTGCGGCCGATGGAACTGAGCCCCGATCAGATCCGCGCGGCGGCGGCCGGATCGGTGGATGAGCACGAACTGGCGCTCGGCCTGAAGTCCGTCGGCCTCGACGGTAGCGTGCGCCTCGCCGCCGACCTGGCCACCGAGCTCACCGAGCACGCCGTGGCCGCCCTCGCCCAGGAAGAGCAGCGGGTCAAGCTGGCCGAACCCGGACCGCCTCGCTACGAGCTGCCGATGATCACCGATGGCATCGACCTCGGTGGGCTGTACCGGCTGGCGGCCGCGCTGCGTGATCAGGGGGCAGCGTGATGAGCGACCCGTCGGGGGCTTACGCCGCCCCGCGCGCCAGCGGGAGGCGACCAGTGAGCGAGGCGGTTTCGCCGCCGCGGCTCGACGTCGACCGGCTCATCGATGACCGGCGCACCCGCGTCATCGTCTGCTGCGGGTCAGGCGGCGTCGGCAAGACCACCACGGCCGCGGCCATCGGCCTGCGGGCGGCCGAGCGCGGCCGGCATGTCGTGGTGCTCACCGTCGACCCGGCCCGCAGGCTGGCTCAGTCGATGGGCCTGTCCTCGCTGGACAACACCCCCCGCCCGGTCCCGTTCGCCGACCGCGCGCAGGCGGACACGGGTCAGGGCGACCGGGATGACCGGGCGCCCAACGGCACGTCCGGCGGCAGCCTGCACGCGATGATGCTCGACATGAAGCGGACCTTCGACGAGATCGTCGAGGCCCACGCCGACCCCGACCGCGCCGCCCAGATCCTCGCGAACCCCTTCTACCAGTCGCTGTCGTCCGGATTCTCCGGCACGCAGGAATATATGGCCATGGAGAAGCTGGGTCAGCTTCGCCGGGCGGACGAATGGGACCTGATCGTCGTCGACACCCCGCCGAGCCGGTCGGCGCTCGACTTCCTCGACGCCCCCCAGCGACTGGGCCGGTTCCTGGACGGGCGCCTCATCCGGCTGCTCGTCGTGCCGGCCAAGGTGGGCGGGCGGGCGTACCTGAAGGTCTTGAACGCCGGATTCGGCATGGTAACCGGGGTGCTGACCCGGGTGCTCGGCGCCCAGGTGCTCAGGGACGTGCAGACGTTCGTGTCCGCCCTGGACACGATGTTCGGCGGATTCCGGGAGCGGGCCGACTACACCTACCGGCTGCTGCGAGCGCCCGGCACGGCGTTCCTCGTGGTCGCGGCGCCGGAGCCGGACGCGCTACGCGAGGCGTCATACTTCGTGGAACGGCTGGCCCAGGAGGGCATGCCGCTGGCGGGCCTGATCCTGAACCGCGTGCACGGCTCGCCCGCCGCCAGGCTGTCGGCCGCGCGCAGCCTGGCCGCGGCCGAGACCCTGCAGGCTTCCGACAACGGTTCCGCTGACCACGGTTCTTCGCGCCGTGGTTCGGCCGGTCACGGTTCCGCTGGCCGTAATTCCGGTGACGACGGTTCCGCCGGCCAGGGGGCGCAGCATGCGCTGACGATCGCGGCCCTGCGGCTTCACGCCGAGCGGATGCAGCTCACCGCGGCCGAGCGCCGGGTGGCCGAGCATTTCACCACCGCGCACCCGAATGTGCCTGTCGCCGAGGTCCCGGCCCAGCCCGATGACGTCCATGACCTGACCGGGCTGCGAGCAGTGGGGAACAGCTTCCGCGGCCGTGACGACCGCGGCCGTGACGACCGCGGCCGGTGACGACCGCGCCCGGTGACGATCCGGCGGACGCCTCGACTGGGTCCCGGCCGCGGAACCCCAGCCGCAAATTACCGGCCGTGGAGCTTAAGCCACAGGGGCCGAGCCGCAGAGCAAGCTGTCCGCGGGCTTGAGCCGCGGATCCCGGCCGTCGGCGGCGGGTCAGCTGGCGACGAGTTCGTCGCCAGCGCGCTCGTACTGGTTGCGCGCGTGCTCGAGCAGGTCACGCCATGACGTCACGTCCGGCCGACGGCGAAGCAGTGCCCGCCGCTCGCGCTCGGTCATGCCGCCCCACACCCCGAACTCGATCCGGTTGTCGAGCGCGTCGGCGAGGCACTCGGTCCGGACAGGACACCCCCGGCAGATCAGCTTGGCCCGATTCTGCGCCGCGCCCTGAACGAATAGTTCGTCAGGATCAGTTCCCTTGCACGCAGCACGCGCGGTCCAGTCCGTGATCCACATGTGGCCCACTCCTCCTGATCGTCACGCCCACGTGGGGTCGTCACGCCGGATGGCGTCTCGTAGCGGTCCGGGCACACGGCGTAACGCCGAGCCTCGGTAGCGATGGTCGCGGAAGAGTAACTTACGGAACTCCGGCGCGGAGCGCTAGACCCCGGTGGGCCCATTTCTCAAATAGCCCTCCTGGGCTATGCGGACACAAGTGACTAGTCACGGCCCCGTTCACCTCCTGGGCGGGCCAGCTCATCAGGCCAGGCCACGGGCTCCTGGCGTTGCTGTCGGCGCTCTGGCAACGCTCCGTCGAACGCCTGCCGGGCGGGATCCGGTTTCCCGGCACGCCCATAACGAGCGTCAGCGTAACCTGATTCCGTGCTGAAATCAGAGCGCCGCGCCGGCTGGGCCGGCATCAGCGCGGCCGGCCGCCTGGCGGCCATTTCTGTCGGCGCCGGGTTGCTCGTCGCGGCGGTGGCCGTCCCGGTGGTGGGGCTGACCGGAGTCGTCGCCCGCAATGCGGCGAACACGTTCGACACCCTCAAGGTGCCGTCCCTGGGCCAGATACCCTCCCGCTCGGAGATCCTGACCGCCAACGGCCGCGTGATCGCCTACTACTACCCCAACGACATCTACCGGATACCGGTGCCCCTCAACCAGATCGCACCGGTGATGCAGGACGCGATCATCGCGATCGAGGACTCCCGGTTCTTCCTGCATGGCGCGTTCGACCTGCGGGGCACGCTGCGCGCGCTGGCCAACGACGTGAGCGGCAGCTCTACCCAGGGCGGCTCCACGCTCGCGCAGGAGTACGTCAAGAACGCGCTCATCCTGACCGCGACCACGAAGCAGCAGCAGGACGCCGCGCAGGAGGACACGGTCGCCCGGAAGATCCGCGAGCTGCGGATGGCTGCCGACGTCGAGCACGAGTTGACCAAGGACCAGTTGCTCGACGCCTACCTGAACGCCGCCTACTTCGAGAACGAGTCCTACGGTATCCAGGTGGCGGCGGAGCGCTACTTCAGCACCAGCGCGGCGGACCTGACCCTGCCGGAGTCGGCGATGCTGGCCGGCCTGGTGCGTAATCCCTCGCTCTACAACCCGTTCAGCAATCCTCAGGAGTCCATCAGCCGGCGCAACCTCGTGCTCGACCGCATGGCCCAGCTCGGCTACATCACGCCAGCGGTGGACGCGGCCACGAAGAAGCTGCCGCTCGGCCTGCACGCGTCGTTCGCCCCGTTGCAGCAGGGATGCCTCAGCCAGTCGGCCGCGAACGAGGCGTTCTTCTGCGACTTCGTGCTGGCCTCCATCCGGACCGACCCGGCCTACGCCAAGGCGCGCGCAGCGCTGAACACCACCGGCGGCCTGAAGATCTACACCACCTTGGTACCGCAGGACCAGAGCGCCGCGCAGAACGCGGTCGACTGGGTCGAGCCGCCGAACTCGGGCGCCTTCAACCCCGGCGGGAACGTGGACACCGAGGTGCTGATCCAGCCGGGCACCGGCAAGGTCCGCGCGATCGCGGTGGACCGGCCCTACGGCAGCGGCCGGGGCCATACCACGGTCGACTACGCGGTGAACAGCCAGTACGACGGCCTCTCCAACGGGGTGCAGACGGGCTCGTCGAGCAAGCTGTTCACCCTGCTCACGGCGCTCAAGCAGGGCGTGCCATTCGGCTTCAGCCAGGCGATCGTGTCCCCGAGCACCGTCGGCCCGTACTTCAACTGCCAGGGCCAGTTCGCCGGCAATTTCACCTTGCACAACTCCGAGGGCGCCGGCAAGGGCACCTTCACCCTGTACAACGGGACCACGCAGTCCATCAACGTCTTCTTCGCCCACCTGGAGCAAAAGGTCGGCCTGTGCAACGTGGTGAAGACCGCGGTCAGTCTCGGGATGACGTTCGCCAACGGCGGCTCGCTGCTCCGCCCGGACAAGGCGCTCGGCCAGCAGCCGGCCGACGATGACCCGTCGTTCACGCTCGGCTCGGTACCGGTCTCTCCCATGAGCATGGCCGCGGCCTACGCGACCGTGGCCGCGCGCGGGATGTACTGCACCCCGATCGCGATCAGCGGGATCGTCACCAGCAGCGGCCGCAGCCTGCCGGTGAAATCCGCGAACTGCCACCGCGCGCTCTCGACCGAGGTCGCCGACGCGGCCAACTACATCCTCCAGGGCGTGCTCGTATCACCGGGCACGGCGGCCGGCCGCGGCATCTCGTTCCCAGCCGCGGGCAAGACCGGCACCTCCGACCAAGGCTTCTACGCCGCCTTCGGCGGGTACACCCCGCGCCTGGCCGGATACGTCTCGGTGTTCAACCCGGTCGATCCGACCATGGGCGGCGCGATGCTGGGCTTCCCGCACGCGTGCTATCGCGAGGATCCCGCCTTCGGCGGAGGTGAGGACTGCCCAGGCCAGATGTTCGGCGACAACGCGCCGGCCGCGACCTGGCAGATGACGTTCTCGAGCGCGGCCCTCGGCAACACGCCGGCCTTCTTCGTCTCAGTGCCCGCCGACAGCCCGTTCTTCTCGATGGGCAACGGAATTGCCTCCCCGAAGCCGCCGAAGCCGCCGAAGGGGCCCAAGCCCGGTCCCGGCGGTGGCGGTGGCCCCGGCGGTGGCGGTGGGCCCCCCGGTCCGGGCAACGGGGGCGGCCCCCCGACCTGACCTCGGCCGGCTCGCCGGCCAGCACGCGGCGGACCTCGGCTGCCACCCGGCCGCCCTCGGCCCGGCCTGCCACACGCGGCGTGACGGCCTTCATCACCTGGCCCATCGCGGCCATCCCCGACGCGCCGCTCTCCTTGATCACCTCGGCGACGATCGCGGCCAACTCGGCGTCGCTGAGCTGCGCGGGAAGGTATCCGGCGAGGACTCCGTCCTCGGCCCGCTCCGCAGCGGCCTGATCAGTCCGCCCCGCAGCGTCGAAAGCATCGGCCGCCTCGCGGCGCCGCCTGGCCTCCCGGGCGAGCACGCGGAGCACCTCGTCGTCGCTGAGATCACGGGCCGCCTTCCCCGCCACCTCCTCGTTAGCGACCGAGGTGAGGACCATGCGAAGCGTCCTGGTTCTCACCTCGTCGCGCGCCTTCATTGCCGCGGTAAGGTCGGCGCGAAGCCGATCCTTCAGTTCAGCCATGAGGACAATCCTGCCGCCTGCGCCGCCGCGCTGCACCGCACCACCACCGCGTCCGCCCGCGCCCGTCCTCCAGCCCCGCCCGCCCGCAGCCCCCTCCGGCCACGCCCGCCCGCAGCCGCTGCCCGCCTCCCGCAGCCTGCCCCCGCCCGCATTATTGTGCTGCATTTCACACCGCGCCAGATCCGCACCGCGCACCGAACCGAAGCTGGTGGCGGCCACCATCAGGTCCGCGCTCGCGGCCGGAGCCAACCGCTCGGCCCTGTCGATCAGGGCCCTGCCGACGCTGTGAGCTGCTAAAGACCCGCCTGGGCCGTCGGCCCTGACGTATCAGTGCGAGAGACATGGCACCATGTGTGAATGCGACGACTAACCTTCATGGGGTCCACCGCGACGGTTGGCGCTGCTGTGTTCGGCTACGCAGCGGTCATTGAGCGCAACTGGTTCGCGCTCCGCCGTTTGGACGTCCCCGTGCTTCCGCCGGGCGCGAGGCCACTGCGGCTGCTGCACATATCCGATGCGCACCTGACTCCGGGCCGCCACCGGCTGTTGTCCTGGATCAGGTCGCTGGACGCCCTGCAGCCCGACCTGGTGATCAACACGGGCGATTCGATCGCCCACCCGGAGGCCGTTCAGCCTTTCCTCGAGGCACTCGGGCCGCTACTGGACCGGCCCGGCGTGTTCGTGTACGGATCGAATGACCTGTACTCCCCAGTGCCCAAGAACCCGGTGCGCTACCTGTGGGAGACCAGTGCGAAGCGTTCCCAGCGCGGCGTTCCCGACCTGCCCTGGGCCGAGCTCGGTGCGGGCATGGAGGCCGCCGGCTGGCTCGACGCGAACAACCGGCGCGGGCGGCTCAAGGCCGGTGACCTGGACATCGAGGTCGGCGGGGTACATGACTCGCACATCGGGCGCGATCGCTACGACGAGATCGCCAGGCCCGCCGACCAAGCTGCCGACGTGCGACTCGGCGTGATGCACTCGCCCGAGCCCGCTGTCCTGGACCGGTTCGCCAGCGACGGGTATGACCTGCTGCTGGCGGGCCACACTCACGGCGGCCAGGTCTGCCTGCCGTGGTACGGGGCGCTGGTGACCAACTGCGGCATCGATCGGCCTCGCGTCCGTGGCCTGAACCGCCACCCGGCAGAGGGCACTGATGATGATGGGCGGCCGTGGCTGCACGTGTCCGGGGGGTTGGGTACCTCGCCCTGGGCACCGTTCAGGCTCTGCTGCCGCCCGGAGGCTTCGCTGCTGACGCTGGTTCCGCGGACCACCTGATGCAGGCACCCCGACCCGGCCTGGGCCGCGTGCACGGACCTCCTGCCGCGTGGGCAGGCTTCGGGCACGCGCCACCGAGCGTCGTGCACTAGACTTCGGGAGCGGTCGCCGGGGTGTAGCGCAGCTTGGCAGCGCGCTTCGTTCGGGACGAAGAGGCCGCCGGTTCAAATCCGGCCACCCCGACCAGGTCACAGGGCACATGGCACGCCAGATATCGGTGCCCAAGTGGCGGCGAGTAACTAACTGAGTAACTACGGCTGTTAGGCCGTGCCAGTCCTGACGAGGTGATCGAGCGCGTGGCGACAGCAAACGGTGAGTCATCGGAGAAGCCCCAAGTGCCCGAGGCGCAGCGGGGCCAGAAGATGGTCAAGCTCGTGCTTCCCGACGGAGTTAGCAAGGGTCAGAGGCCTGGTGCTGGCGCGAAGACTGCACCGGCCCCTGCATCGGGGCCTCCGATGACGTCACTGCCACCGGCTCCACCGGCGGCTCGGCAGTCGTCGACTGAGAGCCCGCCTCCAACAAACGAGTAAGACCCTGTTGATCAGGTTCGGTGTACTGGACGAACAGTGCCACGATCCGACTCGCAGGACAGCACACGGCAGCTACGTCATACAGTGTTTCCGTCGTGGCTCCTGCCGGACGATAGTAAAGCGGTCTCTGCAAAATGAGGTCCCGATCAGGGGAGTCATCTGCTGAGATATTAAATGAACCAAATCGGCCCCTTACACTAGAGCCGTCATCAAGCATGCAAGCAAGTTCGACATTTCGATCCTCGGGCCAGCGCTCGAACAAGATCCACCACGCAGACACTGTTGAATCATGCGGGTACGGGCCCGTCAGCCACTCCAATCGACGCCTGATCTTCGGTTTCGTAGCAAGGTAAGCCAGCACGACGGCCGTCGTCAGCAAACCTATCCCCCAGGCAGCGACGTTGCCGTACTGACCATGATGGTCCCCGCTCCCACGTAGGTAAGTGCCACCGTCACGTACAAGTGCGCCAACGTCGGGGGTTACCGAAGGCCACAACGCCCTGATGCCTGCGAATACCACCAGGACAACTAGCTCCGAGGTAATGCTGGCGGCAACAATCGCGACCGTCTCGCGGAAGGGTGACAAACGCCGTTCGGTTCCGTGCCGCTCTTTGCCAACGAGGTACGCAAATCCAGGCAGCAACATCACGACGAACAGCAACAGGCTAGTGAGTGTTGTCGGCATTAGCTCAGTCTTCCTGATTTGACTCCGCTGCGGATGCCAATCCCTGATTCAGAGGGAAGATCCGATCCATGGCGTCAGCTCCCCGGACTAGAACCGGCCGGATCTGCTTTCGGTAGATCGTCTCCGTTGTCGTGGTACCGCTATGCCCGACCAGGCGCGAGATCTGCTCGATCGGAACGCCAGCGTCAGAAAGCAGCGAGACGAAGCTGTGCCGCAGCTCGCGCGGCGTCCACTCGTGAGGGTCCAGCCCTGCGGCCTCGACCACCTTGCGGAAGGAGCGCCGGACGTGTGAGGCATCGGCGGATGTGCCGACCCGCGAGGGGAACACAAGGTCGTTCTCATGCCATTTGCTACCTACCGCTCGCCGAAACCAATCCTGGCGCTCCTGGTGATCACGCAGGACATCTACGCAGCGTTGAGGCAGGGCCAGTGTCCGCCGCGACTTCCTGGTCTTGGTGTCGCCGCCAGCGCGAACCGAACGCCACACCATGATGAACGGAGGGTCGGCGTCGAGGTCAACGTGTGACCAGGTGAGCGCGCGAAGCTCCTCGGTCCGGGCACCGATAAGCAGCGACAGGACGATGTACGCGTGCAGGCTGCTGTCCTGCGCAGCGTCTAGGAGAGCTTCGGCCTGCGTGAGGGTCAGCGACTTCGACGGCCGTCCCTGACGGCCCTGCGGGATCTCACACAGCAGCACGACGTTGCGCTTGACCTTGTCCCTTGCCTGGGCACGGGTTATCGCGCGTTTCAGGACTGACCGGACCTCCCGCAGTGTCCGCGTGCTGAGGCTGTTGGCCTTGTCGGCAAACCATTGATCAACATCGTCAGCCGAAAGGTCGCGAAGCTTACGAGCCCCCAGGGCCGGGATCACGTGCGTGTTAGCCAGAATCGTACATTTCTCGACGGTGGCGCTGTCACGGCCGGTCAATCCGAACGCTAGCCAGTCGCGAACCGCATCGGTGACGGTGTAGCCGTATGGCCCGATAGCGAGACCGTCCTCGTAGTCGCGGAGGAGTTCCTTTAGCTTGCGCTGAGCTTCGGTCTTGGTCCGGCACCGGGCGCGCTTGAAGATCCGCTTTCCGCCAGCCGTGTAGCCGACCGTGACGGACGCGACCCAACGTTGCCGAGCGGCATCCCACGAAAGACCGCCATCACCGCGGCTGCGTCGGCTGGGCATCAGGCCACCTGGGACTCGCGCTCGAGAAGCGCGATGTAGTCGGCGATAGCCAACGCTGGGATCAGCCGCGAGCGACCCTGAGTAACCGACCGGAGGCGGCCGGACCGGATCTGCTCGTAAATGACGCCACGGCTCATGGACAGGACGGCCATGGCGTCAGCGACCCGGTAGAGCTGCTTGCCGGGAGGATAGGCGGCAGCTCGATTGTGGTGAGCATGGTCCACGTGTGCATCGCTCCCTTCATCGATGGTGGTCAGGAGTCCGGGCAGGTGCGCTAGTGAGCGCGGGCGCGGGCGGCCGAGGCGAGTGCCAGCTCGGCGCTGGGAGTAGCGGTGTAGCCGGTGCCGTCGTAGGTCCAGGTGCTGAGGACCAGGACGACGGTGTCGTCGAGGGACCGTCCCCAGGGGTCGCGCTCGCCGCCGGGGTGGCGCTGGCGCTTGCGGTGTTCGGTGCGGGCCCGGCGCAGCACGCCGAAGGTGACCGAGTAGCGGCGGGATTTGGTGAGGAAGTGACCGCCGTAGCCGAGCATGTGCGCCCACTTGCACAACCGGGTGCTGGCCGGTGCGGTCGCGCTGCCGCCGAGCTGCCACGCGGTGGTGATCATCTGCGTGTAGTGGGCGGGAGCAGCGCAGGTTCTTGATGTCCAGGGCCGAGCGGAGCGGCCGGTCGGGGATGCCGGGCGCGTCGAGAGCCTTGGTGGCGTACTTAGCGATGTAGTTGGCGACGGCCTGGACGGACAGCGCGCTGGCCGGTGCCGGGCAGGTCCGTGCCGTGGCGGATGGGCCGGGCGTCGATCTGCGCGCCGAACCGCAGCGTGACCGGCGGGGGTCCCGGGTGCCGGGTCGGTGATGATGACGGCGGCTTTGGCGGCCTGGCCGATGGCGTCGCACAGCAGCGGGGCGGTGAACACGGGCGGCGGGTGGCTGGCAAGTCGTCGCCGGGTGCGTCGAGGCGGATGACGGCGTGGAAGTGGACGACGCCACGGGCCTGGTATTCGGCGACCTTGACGTAGCGGATGGCCACGATCTGCGCGCAGCTCAGCTTGAGGGTGAGGCCGAGCAGGCGGGCGAGGTGGCGGGGCAGGTAGGTGGTGAACCGCCGCCACAGGTCACCGGCGAACGGCGTTGAACAGCACGGCGGCCGGGTAGTCGTAGCAGTCCGGGCACAGCGGCCGGCCGAGCAGCGGGTCGCTCTCGCCGTGTGCGGACGCGGGCAGGAGATGTCGCGGCCGTGCGGGCAGCGGCGCGTGCTTGTGGTCGCGGCGGGGTCGGCAGGGCAGCACGGTCTTGCCGCGCATCCGCCGGGAGTGGACCGGCCCGAACGAGGGGGCGGTGAGCGTGGCGAACACGCACGGGTGCTCGGCGACAGTCTCGGGGATGCCCTTGCCGCCGGACAGGCCTGCGCGGACGAGCTGCCGGGCGTCGCGCTTGTAGACGAGGGAGCAGGGCGGGCAGACGGATTCGCGGCGGTTGCCGCAGGCGGTCAGCAGCAGCGCCGCCGGGCTCGGTGCCGCTGTCGTAGACCGGGCGCAGCTCGCCGGTGGCCAGGTCGATGGCGTCGATGCGGCCTTGGAGCCGGACCGGGCGGGCGCACTGGCCGGTGCGCTGAGTCTGGCGGATCTCGTCGGTCAGCTCGGCCCAGGTGAGGGTGAGGTCGTCGTCGTCGGCGGATTCCGTCATCCCCGGACCGTCGGGCGGGCCGGGGATGAGGGGGACCGTCGCGGCCGTCACGGGTGCTGGCCTCCCCAGCGTTGCTGGGCGGCCTGGCGGGTGACGCCGAGCCGGGAGCCGATCTCGGCCCAGGAGTAGCCGAAGTCGCGCAGGCCGATCACGGCGTTGCGGATGGCGGCCTCGATGTCGGCGGCGAGGCTGGTCATGCGGGTGAGGGCTTCGATGTCGCCGGCGGCGATGCGGCGGGCGTAGGCCCGCAGGATGCGGCGGGCGAACGCGGCGTACTCGTCGTTCTCGATGACCGGCCGCGCGCGGTTAGGTGTCAAGCGACCGTTGACAGTGTTCTGGCCCGCTGCCGGGCGTGCTTGGTGCTGGCCGAGCACGCGGCCGGGCGCGTTAGGAGGACTCATGGCGTGTCCTTCCTGCGGAGCTGGGCGGCGTAGGCGGCCAGGTCGGCTTGATGTGCCGGTCGGTGAGGTAGGCGGTCTTGATCCGGCGGGGGATGCCGGTCTCGGACAGCAGCCAGGACACGCCGCGGGCGAGCGGGTCGATGGTGGCGGCGGTGTAGCCCTCGGCAGGCCCAGCCGTGGCCGAGCACGGTGTCGGAGGAGGAGTCGGTGGTGCAGCGGAACGCCCACCGGTAGCCGAACAGGTCCCGCAGGCGACGGGTCGATGACCTGATGCGAGGGCCGCTGGGTGGCCAGGATGACGATGACCCCGGCCGCCCGTCCGCGGGCGACCAGGTCGCGGGTGCAGGGCGGAGAACTCGTCCCTGCTGGGTCTTGGTGCCGACGGTGGCGGAGAAGTAGGCGTACTCGTCGATGACGACGAGGTAGACCGGCTCCCCCGACTCGCGGGGTGATCTTGCGCAGCCCGGCGGCGAGGAGCTGCTCGTACCGGGCGTTCATGATGCTCCTGGCAGGCCGGCGCATGCAGGTCGAGTGGCGTCGGTCGATGGACGGGCCGATGAACTGGTCGGCGCAGTGCCGCCAGAGGTCCGAGCTCGACCTGCTTGCCGTCGATCAGGATGAGGCGGCAGTCGCCGGACAGCGCGCCGTGCGCGACGATCAGGTTGAGCGCGGTGGACTTGCCGCCGCCGGGCTCGCCGCCGAGCAGCATGTTGCGCTCGGCCAGATCGACGTGCACGTGTCTCGCCGTTCTCGTCGATGCCCAGGTGGACGGGGCCGAACATGGACAGCGGGAACACCGGCACGGCGGCCGGTGGCGTGAGTGGTTGCGGTCATGGCGGTGACCTCCGTTCGGGGGTGAGGGGGACCGGGCAGGCCCCCGGGAGATGCGGCCGCGGGTAGCACTGCCGTCGCGGGGATCAGGTGGCTGGGAGCCAGGCGTCGGTGTCGCGCCAGGGTGCGGGCCGGCCTTCGGATGGCCGGGATGCGATGCCGGTCGGGCCAGAGCCGTGCAGCGGGGATGCCGACGTTGTGGCTGGCCGCGAGGGTGTCGCGGCGGATGATGTCGATGGTCACCAGCTGGGACCAGCGGAGGTTGCGGGTGACCCGCGCTTCGCGGGCGAAGCAGGCTGCGGCGCAGCTCGCCGGCGTGGGCGGCGAAGTCGTCGGCGCAGATGCCTGCGCGGCACAGGACGCGGGCGCGTTCGCCGACCTTGGTCGGCCGGGTCCACAGGACCAGCGGGAGCCGCCCGGCGCGGGTGTGCAGCCGGGCTTCGTAGCACAGCCGGTGGAGCCGGTGACGGGCCAGCACGCACCAGAACCGGCGGGTCGATGAACCGGCGCGTGACGGGCACGGCCAGCACCACAAGGACGATCCGGCTAGCGTGACCGCACCGCAGGTGAGGGTGATCAGCAGCGCGAGCCGCCACAGCGCGGCCGTAGCCGATCCAGCGCGAGCTCGCGCCACCGCCAGGCCACACCTGCGGCGCTGTGGTGGATCGTGACGACAGGTCATCGATGACGTACGAGTTCGGTGCTGGCCACGGCCAGCGCGCGAGGTGCTTGAACATGGGGTTCCGCTGTCGGATTGGAGGAGCAGTGCGGTCGCAGCGGCAGGGGTGATGACCCGATCGGGACCGGGGGTGTAGTGCAGGGCGTGCTGACCGGCAGATCGGTGCCGTCGGTAGTGTCGCAGATGGGCACCAGTACCGAGGTCGGCGAGTTCGGCGTCCGGGTCGCCGTGATAGCAGCGCCAGGTGCGGTCGGGCGGTCGGGCCGGGTGCGGGGAGCAGTCGGTGATGCAGGCCAGCGGCCAGGCCGCGCCGCACGCCTGGCAGATGCAGCGCGGTCTCGGTGCAGGCCGTCGATGATCTCGACGTCTTCGGTTCGGTGATGTCGCCGGACCCGCAGTCGGGGCAGACCGGCGCGTGGTAGATGACCCGGAAGTCGCTCATCGACGCACCGCCGACCGGGGGTGTAGCTGCGCGGATGAGCCGGGCACGGTCGGCGGCGTCGGCGGGCGTGGGTGGTGATCCATGCTTCGGCGCAGCCCTTGTGGCAGGGCACGTCCTTGACCGGGGACCGGCACACGGTCGGCCCGTCGCCGCACAGCACGCACGGCTGCGGGCGGGCCGATACGGGCGTGCGCCAGTCGAGGACTACGCCACCGGGCAGGGCGCTGGTAGCGTGGGACATGCCGAGGGTCTCCTTTGCTTTTCGCGAGGTAGGGGATGGTTGTCTGGCTGGCCGGGCCGGGGGATGGCAGTCCCCCAGGCCCGGCACTGGCTGTTGTCAGGTGGGTGATGACCTCCCGGGCCAGGGACAGCGCCCGGTGCTTGAGCGGCTCGGGCCGGATCAGGGTCCGGTTGAGCCGGGTCTCCCAGGACCGCGCGGTGCGGACGTGATCGAGGTACTCCCCGGCGGCCTGGACCAGCCCGTAGGCGGTGTCCGGCGACCTGCTCGGTGGTGGCGGAGTCGAACAGCAGCCGCAGCGCGTTGCGCGCCTCGTCGACGTTGCGGGCTACCCGGTCGGTGATCAGGCCCTCGGGGGGCTTGGGGATGAACTGGGTGATGAACAGTTCCCGCTGCGCGGGGGTGATGGGGATGGCCAGCAGCTCGCGGGCCAGGTCGGCTGTAGCGGCGCATCTCGGCCTGGGCGCCGGTGACGGCCTGGCGGGCTTCCTCGATGCGGTTGCGCCAGCTGGACTTTGTGGATGAAGGAGAACGTGGTGCCGGTGCGCTCGCCTTCGAGCTCGGCGGCGCGGAAGGTGTTGGCGCACACGATCCGCACGGCGGTGGCGCGCAGCGCGCAGGCGGCGGTGCCGTCGTGCCGGTTGGTGATGGCCAGGTACGGCAGGGTCGGCGCTGTCGTCGCCGGGCAGGGTGATGGGCTCGTCGAGCAGGGCCAGGCACCAGACGGCCCGGCCGCCGTCCAGGACGCCCGCGGTTTCCCATTTGACGTTCGGCTGGGCCAGGACGGCTTCGACGATCTCGCCCATCTCGCCGTGGTCGATGACGGTGTAGGTGTCGCTGGTTGATCGACAGGACGGCTCCGGTGTCGGAGCGGGTGATGGACTTCCAGCCCGTCGATGGGCTCGTAGTGCGCGGTGCCGTCGGGGTTGATGCCGGTGACGGCGTAGACGCTCGGTGGTGACCGGGTCCCAGTCCAGCCCGGCGAGCGTCCGGGCCTGCGTCCCAGTTGCCGGGGTAGTCCGCGAGGACGGTGCCTTCCCGGTGCCAGGGCATCTGGCGGACCGAGAACATGGACTCGACGTTTGCTGGCATGACAGTTTCTCCTTGGTGTTGATGTGCTTCTGCGAGGCAGGGGATGGATCTGGGCTGGCCGGGCCGGGGGATGGCAGTCCCCCAGGCCCGGCACTGGTGTGTCAGGTCGCGGCTGCGTTCGCGGGCCGGGACGCATCGGCGTACGGCGGTCTGAGGCGGCCTACGCCGTAGTAGTCGAACAGGTGGCCACGCGGTCGGACCACGTCTGCGGGCCGCTGCTCGCCCTCGTGGGGCTCGCTGGTGAGGACGCCGCCGAAGCGCAGCGCCCACCGGGTGATCGCAGCGGAGGCTGGACCGCTGTCCGCAGGCGAACTGCAGGTCGACGCGCTGCAGGTGCCGGACACGTTGATGCTACCTGCGGCTGCGGCAGGTCGCTGGCCTCGATCCAGCACGGTCGAAGGCGCCGACCACCAGCGCGCCGATGGGCAGCGGCGGCAGCTCGGCCATGGGCTCCCACCGGCGGCAGCGGCCGGTCAGCCGTGGCGCACTCGGCACGGTCGTGGATGGGGATGCTGGT
Organism: uncultured Actinomycetota bacterium; assembly: GCA_963842355.1. GTDB lineage: Bacteria > Actinomycetota > Actinomycetes > Streptosporangiales > Streptosporangiaceae > JASHPR01. The sequence goes on from CAWJGC010000007.1 coordinate 251,422, forward strand.
CATGGGGGTCTCCTGTGCTCTGATCGCGAGGTAGGGGATGGTTCTGCCTGGCCGGGACGGCTCACGGCCGCGTGCACGGACTTGCCGGACCGCGACCGGCTCGACCGCATCAGCGCGGAACGCGCGGCGGATCTTGCCGTCGCGGCCCGACCCACGGGGCGAACACCAGGCCACGGACCTGCGGCGAATCCATCGAAGGTCAGCTTGGGCTCGTCTCCGGCCACCTCGACCCAGATGGTTTCCTTGGTCTCGTCGCTCGGTGTCGATCGCGTCCAGGCGCACGGTCCAGATCGGCCGCCCGTCCCGCGTCGTCGGCCTGCTCGGTCTTGTCCTTGAAGTCCGGCCGCGGCTTGGCCGCACCGGCCACCCGGAACTGGATGCCGCTCGTGTCGATCAGAAGTCGCATGATGCTTGTCCTCTCTCGGAGTGGTTGCGTGGAGCCGTTCTCGGCTCTGCCACGATTCTGGACTAGACAAGCTTGACTGTCAAGTTGGTTTGATTAGCTTACGCTGAGTAAGCTTGGCTGATCAAGGAGGGGAACCAGACGACATGGCCAACGAATCGATCACGAAGCGAATCAGCAGCAGATCTGCGCAGACAGATCGAAGAAGGAATCCTCGGTCCAGGGGCGCTGCTGCCATCCGAACCCGAACTAGCCCGCGACGTACGACGTCAGCCGTCAGACCGCCCGCACCGCCTTGCAGGCTCTTGAGCGCGAAGGACTCGTCGTCGTCCGGCCGCGCCGGGGACGCATCGTCCGCAGCAGCCAACGGCTGCGCTGGCACCTGTCAGAGTTCGAGCGACCAGACCACACCGTCCTCACGACATCAGACGCCTGGGAAACCGACATCGAGAGCCAGGGCCACGACCCGACGCGCCAAGACCTGGAGGTCGAGCAGGATCACCCCGCCCGACAGCATCGCTACCAGGCTGAACCTGGACCCGAGAACGGACATCGTGCGTCGTCCGCAGGCACGTCCGCTACATCGACGGCAAGCCCGCGATCATCTCGGACGACTACTTCGACGAGCGAATCGTCCGAGGGCACCGAGCTGGCCGAGCCCGAGGACACCACGCGCGAGAACATCCTCGCCGACGCTGGCTACGAGCAGGTCTACGACATCGACGAGATCATCACCCGCATGCCCACGCCGGGCGAGGTCAAGACGGCTCGAGATCTCGACCGGGACGCCAGTCGCCGAGCACATCAGGACCGGCTACACGGCGGAAAGGCAGGCCAGTCCGGGTTATGGTGTCGATCGTCCCGGGCGACACGCTGATCCTGCAATACACCATCCCGACATAGCGTTCGGATATGGCAGATCAGCGCCCTTCGAGCTGTGACAACTTTCTCTACGGCTTCAAGGGCACACCTTCGGCGCGCCAGGCTGTCCGGCCCTGACCGGGTTCGAGGGCGGGAACGCGAGACCACCGTGAAGGGTGCGCGAGCTGACGGGAATTTGCCAGAGCCGGGCGAGGATCGCGGGGCACCGCGCCGACTCCGGGGCGGGCGGCATGCCGCGCCCTGACGGGCGGGAGCCCTCTGGGCGCGGCGCCGCCACCAGGTCAGCACGCCCGCGCCCGCAGCCAGGCAGTTCCCGCAGCAACGCACCCACGGTGACCGCGCCCGCGAGAACTGGCCGGGCCGTCCTCCTCGCGCCGGGCATTCTCTCGCCGAGCAAAGATCACCGTCAAGGGCGCGCCCAAGGGCGCGTCCTTCGGATGGCGCGAGCGCCACCCCTGACTGTGATCTTCCTCGGCAAGCTCCAGCACCTATCAGAAGGACGGGGGTAGAGCCGAGGCTTCTAATGCCGCCGAACATTAGACTCCCGAACTGCTTACTGCCTCCTCTGCACTGCCGTTCATCGAAGGTTGGGGATTTTCCTCCGGAGGAGGTATCTTCGAGGTTTGGGAGTCCTTCTCTGACGGAGGTATTTCGCGATTTACGAACATGCCATAGACCGACACGGCAAACAGAAATGCAAACACGCCAGGAATTAGTGAATACCAGGCAAAGGCGTAGCGGTTTATATAGTAGGTCCAATAAGAGAGGCCCAAGCATAGCACGCTAGAGAAGAAGACACTGCTTTTGGATACGGGCTTCTTGGGAGTGCCGAGCGGCTGGCCTGAGAGTTTAGCCACATCAATCGTTATCTTCCCACGCAACCATAGAGATGCCGGGCTATGCTCCTTTAGGATCTCGTCTTTGTCAAGTTCCTGAACCAGTGCAAGATTCTCGCGTATCTCATTACGCAGGCGTCTACGTCGGCTGAAGAAAGTGATCAAGCTGATCAACGACGCCACTACGCCAGCGATCGCCTGCACGAGCGTGTCTGGATTCACGAGATGAACACTAGCCGTTCGCACTGTCAACCGCTGCGCGACACCGAACGTGCCCACATGCGTGCCAGAACGGTCCAGCTCCAGCGGTCACTTGCGGGTACTGAGGGAGCAGCGACGTGCGGCCTGAGCTGGGTTGGCGCAGGCAAAAGACATGGCCGGAACGATCTTCTAAGAGTCGGTCACCACCAAGTTGGCACAAAGATGAGGGCAGTAGAGCATGCGCTGCGTGCTACGGTCCCACACGTAGGTGGACGAGCATGTACGCAGCGAGATCAGCCGCCCAACCGGCACGGCACGTTAGGCTGCTCGAATGGCAAAAATCCAGGTGTTAACGATCACGTTCACGGACGGTAGCAGGCAGCAGCACCGAGACTGCGTGATCTCTGTTCAGGATGGCGTCTTGACCGTGCTGCAGAGGCATACGCCATCCGCATCCTAGACGCTCTTCGCGATTCGGGAGAGCTAACTCACCCTCATCGATGACTACATAGCTAATGGCCGCCATCACAAAGATCTCTCACTACTCTTTCAACTATTGGGACCCGCGCTCCCATGAAGTGTTCAAGAGATGTTGACTTATAATCGTACTGACTCGGCGGTGGTAGCAGGTTCGAGCCAAAGACGTGATCGGCCTTTTCGCCCAAAGCTTTGACGGCAAGAGGCAAGTATTCCTCGGGATCCTTATCTCCAACGAAATTGTTCTCGGCTGCGGCCAGCATACAGAAATTCAGCAAGTAGTTCCGCTCCACCTCCGGTCGCGTGCGGCGCAGAAATGCATCGGGAAAGATGTGATGAAACTGTTTTTTATTGTAGACGGACAGGGCCACGGCTGTATCGATCGCCGCCCCGTTCGTAATGTTACACGGATGCTGTTTGGCGAGGGCGAGGATGAAAGCGCGGGATCTAGAGTTGTTCTTCCGGAAGATCATGGACTCGATCGCCGCACGGTCAGGTATAGAGCCGAGCCATTCAGGCTCCGGCTAGACCGGTGATAACAAATTTCTGCACTGCCTTAAGATCACGTGTCACGAAGTCGTCCGGAGCGCCTCGATACCTCTCCGAGAACGAGGTGCGCCAGAACCATTGACGCATGCGCCGCAGCTGCGGGCCGGTCAGGTTGGTGTTATTGGCGTACATGTAGGCAAGGACGACGAGATGTGCCTCATACGGTAGGAAATCTAGCGAGTAAAGCATGAAGTCAGTGACCAGCTGATCAACAGCCTGAAGGAGAGCCTTCTTGGTTCTGTCAACCAGCGCATCCATATCTGATGGCTTATCGCGAAGTTGCCGGAGCGCAAGAATTCTCTCTCGGTTTGTTGAGTCGTAGCTTACGGCAGCAAAGCATTTAAGGACCGTTGTGCCCTTAATGTCTCCGTAGTTTTTTGGAGCGAGCGCTGTTGCGATTTCCTGAACCGTATTGTTTAGATCAAACCTCCTTGACCAGGTGGCTGCTACCATCAGATCGAATACAGACAAGTCTGTTCCCGAACTGTTGATGCGCTCGAAAATTGGGCAGACCTCCTCGATCGTGAGGTCTTTGAGCGTGACAACAGGGATCTGATACCCGGTCAAGACATCGACCAACGCGTCCAAGCGCTCCTGCAAGGGCGCGGCATTCGCATGAGCTTGCAGCGCGGTCCGGAAGTTTAGTAGCTTGCTGGTCTGATAGAGCCATCGTAGGGGGAATAGATGAAGGCCTTGTTCTCGACGACGGTTTGCCGTGAAGGAGCGCTTCTCTAGGTCGTAGTAAGCGGCAAATCCCTGTACATCTGGCTCCGCGGCACCAAGAGCGGAGTAGATCACCGTGAGACGCTGTTGCCCGTCCAGCACATAGTCGGTCGGCGACATGTCGTCTGTCTCGGGTAGTCGAAAATCGCCAATGTTGCGCTCAGTCGTCAGCTTATCCTTAGTCCTCCACAGAAGAAGGCTGCCAATAGGATAGTTGTTTGCGATGCTGTCAAGTAGCCGAAGGGCGTCATCCTCATCCCAGATAAAGGGCCGCTGAAACTGCGGGACCTTGATCTCACCCTTGCGGACCGCGACATTGAGATCCCTGATATACGGCGTGGCCGTACCGAGCCTGCTCGCCACATTGCTCAACGCATCGCTCCCCACCCTTGGTTGCAGGATGGGTACATATTGTAGTCGACCGCCGTCGTCGTCGTCCCTCAACACTCCAGCAGTAGATCGTTACGTTCGTAGTTCCTGGCCTCGCCGCTAGTAGTGGCTTGCCGCTCGGGTTCATGATCACGAGAGAGCGGCGAGAGACGAGGCGCGCTGCCACACAGAACTCTTGTTCATCCGCAGGTCAGAGCCACCCGGCTCTACGTCCGATCATGGCCTCGGGAGCCGTGTGCGTGCACGCTGCGTGCGAGCCAACCATTGACACTTAAGCGTCAAGATCGCTGGAGTGCAGCACAGCCGTGCAGCAACCGTGCCGACATCGGGTGATCGCAGCCGACCTGTGCAGACCACCTACCTGCGCCAGCGACCACCATTGACCGCGCTGCCAATAGTCGCATCGAGGGGCGGGCATGCCCGTGCCAGATCCGTGCCAGATCCGTGCCAGAACGAGGCCGCCAACACGGTCATTCAGGGGTACTAGCGGACAGATCTCAGCCTGCCTGATGTGGGAACTGGCAGGTCGAACAGGTGGGCGAAACGACCTCCTAAGCAGTCGCTCACGGCGCCGACTCGCGAGCGACCGAGTAACCAAGTGAGTAACAATCACCACCGACAGCAGCGGACGCCAGCAGACACCGACGGACGGTGCTTCCCAGGCCAGGCAGGCCGCAGCCCTGGCAGCTCGCACCGCGACTTGGCTTCGGGACGAAGAGGCCGCCGGTTCAAATCCGGCCACCCCGACCAGATGTCCCAGCTAGACAGCCTGACCGGATCCCATCCGGCCAGGCTGTTGATCGTTTGACCGCGATTTGACCGTGGGATCCGACGTCAGATCGCGTCAGATATTGCCGACGCACACACCGCTGGCCCGCAAGCCGATATCTACAGCATCGGCCAGATCATCGGCTGGGCAGTCACCGGAAGAATCCCGCAGCCGAACACTCCGCTGATCCCGCCTGGCGGCCCATGGCGTCAGGTCGTACGGGCCGCCACCCAGCTCGAACCCGCGCGGCGCCCGGCCACCGTCGATGACCTGCTTGAAATCATCACCCAGGAGCTGGACCACGACCAGCCCGACACCAGCGACATTGCCGGGACACTGCTGGCGCAGAGAGGGGAGTCCGGCCGCCGCTCAGCTGTTCGCGATGGCAGCCCGTCGGCTGGACGATATCCGCCTGTACACCGAGGTGCTCCCCGCGATGCCCTGGGACGCGGTCACCGCGGCGGTGGACGCCGACACTCACCAAGCTGCCGAGGTCGTCCGGGCCACCCTCGGCCATCTCCGGGATCCCGATCTCCGCTGGGCTGACGCCGAACGGATCATTACCTGGCTGCACCGGATCGCGGTGGCCGCAGGCCAAACCAATGACCTCGGGCTGCTGGAGGAAGCAACAAACGCCGTACTCACCTGGGACGCCGCCTGGAATCAGTGGACGCCGCAGAAGCAGATCAGGCAGTGGCTGGCGCAGCTGCGCGGCGATCAGGCAGCCGCAGCCGCCCGCGCTCTCCGCGAGCACCGGGAAGCGGCCAGGCACTTCGCCGAGCTCGCCGACGACCGCCGCACCGACAAGCGCATCCGTCGAGCGGTCCGCTCGGCGCCATCCGCATCACCCAGCGAACCGCAGCCCGCCGACACGTGACGATCCGGCATGTCGGCGACGCCCGGCAGAATCGAGGTCTGCGGCCCAGCCGCTAGACATCCTGAAGTTCTCAACGAAGACGCCGGTTCGCCGCTGACTACGAAAATTACAAAAAGTTGTAAGCTGGCTAGGTGTCCGAGCCGCACGGCCCCATCAAGATCGCCGCCAACCGGCAAATCGGGTTGCCTAAGGCACTGACGGACAGGTTGCATCTACAGCCTGGAGACATGGTCTACGTGCTCCAGAGCGAGTCGGAGCCTCACAGCCTGGTGATCGTTCCGGTAGAACGCGTCAGCGAGTGGATCCGACTGGGTCGCGCAGCGGAGAGTGAGCAGGCTGCAAATCAATCCGAAAGGATGCAGGATGGTTAGTCGCTCCGCAATTGAATGGACAGGGGTAACTTGGAATCCAGTCACAGGGTGTGATCGCGTTTCCGCCGGATGCGATCATTGCTACGCGTTGCTCCTGGCCAAGCGCCTGAAGGCCATGGGCATAGCCAAATATCAATATGATGGCGATCCTCGAACCTCCGGACCCGGTTTCGGTGTTATGCCACATCCAGAAGCTCTAGCCGAGCCGTACGGGTGGCGTGCACCACGGATCGTCTTCGTTAACTCGATGAGCGATCTCTTCCATGCGAGGGTGAAAATATCCTTCATCCACGATGTCTTCGATGTGATCGCTCATACTCCTCAGCACACTTATCAAGTTTTGACCAAGAGGTCGCTCCGGCTACGGCGTCTCGCGGAACGTCTGCCATGGCCACCGAACCTATGGATGGGTGTTTCTGTCGAGGATGCGAAAGTCATTTCACGTGTCGATCACCTTCGCGCTGTTCCTGCCGCGGTTCGGTTCTTGTCTTGCGAACCGCTGCTCGGCCCTCTGACTGAGATCAATCTCGAAGGCATTGGCTGGGTCATTGCCGGTGGTGAATCTGGCCCGAACTACCGGCCAATGCACCTTGAGTGGGCGCGCGGCATACGCGATTCGTGTAGACGCGCAGACGTGCCCTTCTTCTTCAAGCAATGGGGCGGCCGGACACCAAAGGCCCTTGGCCGCGAGCTTGACGGGGAAGTATGGGATGAGATGCCTACTGCCCTAGTGCAGTAATATCTGATCACCACCATGGGCGACTGGCTGGATCCCATGATGAAGTGCGCTCCCATGCCAGGCTCTCGACCGGAATCATTGACGGATCTGGCTCAAACAGCGCCATCCTTCCGACCTTATCATCTCGTTGGCGCCACGACTGCACCTTGGCTTCCTGGCGCATTCTGGGTTCGCGTTTGGCTGCACTCTGATAAAGGTCGGTCATGATCCTCTCACCCACAGGATGATCCGTGGCGAAGAGCATGTCATATATGGTCATACCGCTCGGCATCCTCATAGGCACACGGGCCGTTAGCCTGTAGCAAAGCTCATGTTCCAATTGCCACCGAAGCAGGTTGACCATCTCGTCGCGGTATTCCTCTGGCGATATGAGGTTGTGGCCACGAGCTGACTGTATACGACGCCAGCCGTTTGTCCCATAAAGCGCGTCCACGCGCCCGGCAAATACAGGCCCGTTTGTACCTGCCACGCCCTTGGCGATCATAGCGGGCGACATCAGCACCCACAATTCGGCTTTTCGCGGTCCAGACCTAAAGGCTGCCACCTTTACGAGCGTCTCCCAGTGTATCTCTGCAGCTTGTTGATCTGCGAACACAAATGTTGGCGCCCAGCGCCACGGAACAAGATCAGCCAGGACTTCGTCGATAGTCACATTGCAGTCGCCAGGGTATACTCTGAAGCGACGGCCCGGAAACCGCTGACGCAGGTCCGTCTCGAGAATTGACGCCTTGCCTGGCATCTCACAGAATGCTAGTCGCGTAAAAGGTGGTGAAGTCTGCAAGGCCACCCTTGCAGATCCGTCGAACTCTTCACCCGTAGCTCTTTCGCGATTAACCGGCTCGCCGGCCATCAGATCTATGTATAAACGTTCTGACGACCGCTTCGATGCAACATTGAATGCGGGCAGATAGCCCGCCAGAATCTCTAACTTGTTTCGTGTCCAGTACTGCCATTCTCTCACGTCGTACCTGCCCGTTTGCTCAGCCGTCTCGACGTAGTATCCCGCGATGGGCAGGTCTTGCCAAACTTGGATCTATCGGACGTCGCTCCAGTCGCTCGGTTCTCGATCGGCCCAGCGGTGACATCGTTGGCGACGTTGGGGCATGGCCGCAGGCCATCTCGGTCCTTGACGAGCGATCCGGCCGGGCGCCGAGGCTAGTTGGACAATTGTTAGTACGGCCCATGGGCTGAGGGTTACAGCACTCGTACCACTGCCTGTACAACCTTGCCGTCCCAGCCTTCTTGTGTGCCGCAATCCCAGCGCTCGCAGAGGGCCTCGACCAGCATGAGGCCGCGGCCGCTCTCATCGTCGGGATCGGCGAGCCGGGCTACGGGCAACCGCAGATCTTGGTCCCAGACTTCGATCAGGACGTGCTTTTGGTCAGACGACAGCTTCAGGCGTACGTGCCGCATCCCTGACATTGCGTTGCATTTCGGCTGACCGGCCTGGTCAGCCGAGGCGCGTACGGCGTTAGTGACCAGTTCGGAGACGACGAGCTCGACGGTGTCGACGGTGGATGCCAGGTTCCACTCGCGCATTACGTTGCGGGCGTGGCCACGATCGGCTTGGCCAATGTCGTCAACGTCCCAGGTCCGTCGTGCAGCGCCGACGGCAAGCTCGCGCAGGACGTGTACTCCGATCTGGCATCATGACGGCCCGCCGGCCGGGCTGAACGCCGCCCGGATCTCGGTCGCGAACAGCTCGGGCTCCTCCCAGGCGGCGAAGTGGCCGCCCTTGTGGACCTCGTTGAAGTAGGTGACGTTGGGGTACGTCTTCTCGACCCAGCTGCGCGGGGCCCGGAAGATCTCGCCGGGGAACGTGGTGAAGCCGACCGGGAGGTTGACCTCCGGGCGAGGCTGTCCGGCCGCACGAGCTGTGGCTTGTGTGTTCTCCCAGTACGACCGGGCCGCCGAGGCCCCGGTGCCCGTCAGCCAGTACAGCGTGATGTTGTCGACGACCCGGTCTCGGGTCAGGCCGCCGGAGGGCTGGCCGTCGAGGAAGGCGCGGGAGATCTTGTAGTAGCTGTCGGTGTCGTGGTCGAGCATCCAGGCCGCCAGGGCGACGGGTGAAGCCAGCAGGGCGTAGCCGATCGTCTGCGGCCGCGTGTTTTGCTCGATGAGGTAACCGTTGCCGCTCGTCCTGAATGTGGCGATCGCGTCGAGCGCCGCGCGTTCCTCCGCGGAGGGGTCCGCCGACGGGTAGCCGCCGGCCAGCCCCGCCAGGAGCAGGTTCATGTGGATGCCGAGCAGCCCCCCGGGTGCCTGGCGGCCCATCGCATCGGTGACGGCGGCGCCCACGTCGCCGCCCTGGGCGACGTAGCGGGTGTAGCCGAGGCGGCGCATCAGCTCCGCCCAGGCGCCCGCGATGCGGCCGACGTTCCAGCCGGCCTCGGCGGGCTCGCCGGAGAAGCCGTAGCCGGGCAGGGACGGCAGGACGAGGTCGAACGCGTCCTGGGCGGAGCCGCCGTGCGCGGCCGGGTCGGTGAGCGGGCCGATGACCCCGAGCAGTTCGATGACCGATCCGGGCCAGCCGTGCGTGATGATCAGCGGCAACGCGTCCGCGTGCGGCGACTTCACGTGGATGAAGTGGATGTCCACCCCGTCGATCTGGGTCTTGAACTGCGGCAGCGCGTTCAGTCTCGCCTCGCACGCGCGCCAGTCGTAATCGGTCGCCCAGTAGCGGGCGAGCTCCTGAATCGTCGCCAGCTGCACGCCCTGCGACCGGTCGGCGACCAGCTCTTTGGTGGGCCAGCGCGTCGCGGCGATGCGCTGCCGAAGGTCGGCGATCGCTTCATCGGGCATGTCAACCCGGAAGGGACGGATTTCAGTTTCGTCGGACATACTAAGTAGTTCATAAGTAGCTCGACTTTGATCTTGTGATCTGGCAGAATTGGGTCATGCGGGATAACGATGGCCGGAAACTCGATCATAAGACCCTTGAGGCGCTGCGGATCCGGGCAGTGGATCAGGTCGGGGAAGGTGCTCATCCGGAGGATGTGGCCGTCGCGCTGGGCCTGCATCGCAAGACTGTGTATGGCTGGCTGGCGAAATACCGTGAGGGCGGGAAGGATGCGCTGAAGGCCCAGCCGGTGCCGGGGCGGCCACCGAAGCTTAATGGCCAGCAGTTGTCCCGGCTGTATGCTTTGATTGCCGGGCAGGATCCGCGGCAGATGCAGTTCGAGTTCGCGTTGTGGACCCGGGAGATGGTCCGCGAGATGATCCGCCGCGAATTCGGCGTCGCGTTGTCGGTTGTCAGCGTCGGCCGGCTGCTACGCAAGCTCGGAATGTCCCCGCAACGGCCGCTTCACCGCGCTTACCAGCAGAACCCTGAGGCGGTCGACCGGTGGAAGCGCGAGGAGTATCCCGCCATTCAGGCGCAGGCTGAGGCCGCGGGCGCGGTCATCTACTTCGCTGATGAGGCCGGGATCCGCTCGGACTACCATGCGGGCACGACCTGGTCGCCGGTGGGACAGACCCCGGAGGTGAAGAACACCGGGGCCCGGTATTCGGTGAACATGATTTCCGTGGTCTCCGCGAAAGGCGCGCTGCGGTTCGCGGTCTATGAGGGCAACACGAACGCCGCCGTCTTCATCGACTTCTGTAAGCGGCTGCTGCATGACGCCCCCGGCCCCGTTTATCTCATCGTTGACGGGCATCCCGCCCACCGCGCCACTGCCACGAAGGAATTCGTTGCCTCTGCAGAAGGCCGGCTGAAGCTGTTCTTCCTGCCTGGATACTCACCCGAGCTGAATCCCGACGAATGGGTCTGGAAGAACGTCAAGCATGACCGGATCGGCAAGACCGGCGTCACCAGCAAGGAAGACCTCAAGGCCAAGGCTATCGGCGCCCTGCGGCGGCTCCAGAAGCGCCCCGGACTGGTCCGGGCATTCTTCGCTGACCCGCACCTGCGCTACATAACCGCATAACCGGGATTGGTCGGCTTACTTATGTGCTCCTTGGTAAGTCTCCACCTCGCTGGATTGGTTGACGACGACGGGCGGCCGGACCGGTCGGCTCCGGCCTGAGGTTCCAGGGCAACGTTCTTCATCCCGGTGCCGCCGGAATAGTTGGTCCTGCCTCACGATTGCGGATCGGGCGGACACGTCGCGCCCGTGGCATCCCTGGTCTGTACCCTGGCCTGCGTCGGGCAACGATGCGCGTGCCTTCAGAGGTATGGCGGACGACCTTGTAGAACTGGGATCCGGAGCATACGCCGGCCGCGGTTCGTGAGCCACCGATGTAACAGGCCGCGCGGATACTCCCGCCGAACCTGACCCTGCGGCCGGGCCTGAGCCCAGCCCCGGCCAGCCGAGTCCGGCCTGGCATTATCCGGTGTCCCGTCCGTGTTCCTCTGCTCTAGCGTGAGGTCATGCCCCCAGTGAGCCACGTCATGGCCTTCGCCGCGGTGGCGGCGGTCCTCATCGCCATTCCCGGGCCGAGTGTGCTGTTCACCATCAGCCGGGCGCTGGCAGGCGGGCGCCGGGCGGCGCTGCTTACCGTGGCCGGCAACGAGATCGGCGAGTTCGCGCAGGTGGCCGGCGTCGCGTTCGGGGTCGGCGCGCTCGTGGAACGGTCAGCCGAGATCTTCACGATCGTGAAGTGGGCGGGCGCCGCCTACCTTGTCTACCTGGGCGTGCAGGCGATCCGTCACCGGCGGTCCATGACCGAGGCGCTCGCCGCGCGGGCCGTGCCGGTGCGGCCGCTACGGGCCGTGCGCGACGGATTCGTGGTCGGGGTGACCAACCCGAAGTCCATCGCGATCTTCGTGGTGGTTCTGCCAGAGTTCACCGACCACGCCGCCGGGCACCTGCCGGTGCAAGCGCAGATCCTGGTCCTCGGCAGCATGTTCGCCGTGATCGCTCTGGTATTGGACAGCCTGTGGGCTACCGCGGCCGGCGCGGCCAGGCAGTGGCTGGCCCGGTCGCCGCGGCGGCTGGCCCTGATCGGCGGCAGCAGCGGCCTGGTAATGATCGGGCTGGGCATCAGCATCGCCGCCACCGGCCGCAAGGACTGATCCCGGCCCGCCCGTTCTGGGGCTTGTGGCGGAACTGAACTCTACTGCCGCAGATCCGGATCGGCCTGTGCAAACACACCGATCTCGTCGCCTTCGCTGCGGTAATGTGCCGCCTGGGGCACGGATCTGAGCGGGGTCCCGCTGGCAGGCATCCGACCGGAAAGGTAACCCGATGCTCAAACGTACCTTTGTCCTGCTCGCCGCTACGATGGCCTTGCTGATGTCGGCCACGGCAGCGTTCGCGTCCGTCCCGGCGCACCCGCAATGGCAGTCCAGTGCCGACAAAGGCATATGGAACCATGGGGGTTATCTGTTCCAGAACGATATATGGAACTGCCCGCAGGCCGCCTGCGGTAAGCAGACCATATGGGCCGACTCGGCCAACGCCTGGGGAGTTGTCTCCACCATGGCGGCGGGAAACACCGCCGTGCTGACGTACCCCGACATCGGCAAGCTTTACAACAATCAGCCGGTTTCACACTTCAGCGTGATCCTCGATAAGTTCACCGAGTCGATGCCGCGCGGCATCAAGGGCCTGAGCGCCGAGGCCGCCAACGATGTGTGGTTGAACAACTACAACATCGAAATGATGATCTGGGTCGACAACGTTGGCAGGTCTCTGGCGGGAGGCACCCGGATCGGTCAGGCCACGATCTTCGGCCAGCATTTCTCCGTATGGAAGTACGGCAGCAGCGAGTTCATATTCGCCCTGAATCACAACGAGACATCCGGCCAGACGCACATTCTGGCTTCGATCGGCTGGCTGATCAGCCACGGTCAGGTTCCGGCCCGGGCGACGCTGACTCAGGTGGAATTCGGCTGGGAGATAGCCAGCACTCACGGGCAGGCTGCGAGCTTCAATATCAGCAAATACTCACTGGCCACCCGAGTCCGCTAAACATCCTTAATGGTCAGAGTTACAGCAACCCGGGCGCTGGAGCGCCGGCCGGCGTAGCCGGTGGCCTGGCCGGCCGCCGTTACCGGCGAAGTCGGGGATGAATGCGGAAATGGTGTACATGGGAGTGCACCAGGCTCGCATTCATCCTGCCTGGACGCAGTCAGCCGCTACGAGGCTGGCTCCCTCCTCGATAAGAGCCCGGATCTCTTCGGGACGCCCGGGACTCTTCGGGTCGATGGCCACTATGTCACCGACATCCTCGACCCGCGCAGCGCGCAGTTCACCCATACGCGAAGTATCGAGCACCAGTGGCCGCGGACCGCGCTACAGCTCGACAGCTCGACAGCTCGACAGCTCGACAGCTCGAACCTATATTCGTATACTGGCACGGCACGGCGGGAGCCCGCGGCGCGATGCTGGGGACGTGACGCGGGCATCTGCCGGTGGATCTTGGATCGAGGCCGCGCAACACCCTGGCCGGGTGAATAGCGGCCGCCGGCGACCGGCGTCGGCGACCGCTGTCGGCGTGGGACAGCCCAGGACTCCAGCACAGGACCTGGCCAGGTCCCGCACGATCGTTGGCTCGCCACACCGCGATCCCGGGTGCCGCGGGGCCTATCACCCGGCCGGCGTGATGCGCGGCGGGCCTGCGGCCGATAGGCATAGCGCGATGGGCACCGGGACGGACGATCAAGAACCAGCCGGCAGACGCACACGGGCGTCGTGGCCGGCCTGCGACCGCGCTGCCCGCCCGATGCGGTGCCCGGGCCCTCGCTGACCTCGCTGACCTCGCGGGCGACCTCGGTGGCCGAAGCCGTCGGGCGTGCCGTTCGCGGGCAGCCGCTGCAGCGGGTGGTGTGGCGCGGTGACGGGCGGATGCATCTCGCGGTGCGCGGTGTCGCGCAGGAACGCGGGGCCGCGCTGGCGCGCGCGGTGGAGGCCGGGCTGCGGCGCCACCCGGGGGTAACCTGGGCCGCGGTCAATGCCCCGCTGGGCGTGGTCGTGGTCGCACACCGCGACGACGTTCCTGCCGGTGAGCTCATCGGCGTCGTCGAGCAGGCCGAACGCGACCATGGCGCGCAGCCGGACAGAGCGGCCGGCCCGGCCGCCATCGACCGGGTACCTGGCATGGTCGGCACGCTGGCCACCGGCGTGGCCGGACTCTCGCTGGCGGGTGCGGGGCTCGCCCTCCGGCTGCCGCGGCTGCCTGCCGAGCTCGGATCGCTGGTCCAGTTCGTCGATACCCAGCCGCGGCTGCGCGGTGCCGTGGAGCGCGTCGTGGGCGCCGACCGCGCCGACGTCACGCTTGCTGTCGCCAGCGCGCTGGCGCAGACGGCCGCGCAGGGAGTGGCCGGGCTGGCCGTGGACGCCGGGCTGCGGGTGGTGCAACTGGCCGAGGCGGTTTCGCAGCGAGACGCGTGGGCGCGGTCCGAGCCCCAGTTGTGCGGGGACCCGGTCCGCGCGGCAGCGCAGCCGGTCACTCCGGAGCGGCCATGCCCGCTGCCCGCAGGTCCCGGCGACCGCTACAGCGAGCCGATCGGGCTGGGTGCGGCAGGCGCGTACGCGGGCGTGCTGGCGGCGACTGGCAGCCCGAAGCGGGCCGCCGGGGTGGCCCTGGCCGGGCTGCCGAAGGCCGCCCGCGTCGGCCGCGAGGCTTTCGCCGCGACCCTGGGCTGCTTCCTGGCGCGGCGCGGCGCCGTGGTCACCGACCACGGTGCGCTGCGCCGGCTGGACCGCGTCGACAAGATCGTCGTCGATGCTGACGTGCTGACCACCGGGAACCTCGTGATCGGTGACATCGTGCGACTCGCTGGCGCCGACGCCGCCGAGGCCTCGGGTCTGGTGCACGCGCTGTATGGGGCTGACCGGCTCACTGAGCTCAGCACCGACGGCAGCTGCGCGCTTGGGCCGCTGGCTGAACTCGGACTGCCCGGCCGGGCCGGCCGGGCCGGCGCCCGGGAGGCGGCCAGGCTGACCCGCGGCGGGGCCGCGCACGTGCTCGGCCTGGCTAAGGGCGGCCGGCTGCTCGCAGTGGCCGGGGTGGTGCCGGAGCAAGCGGGCGCGGCCGGGATCATCCTGGCGGCCGCTCGCCGGACTGGTGCAGAGGTCATGGTGGCGGGGCGGGCGGCCGCCCTCGGCAGGGCCGGCGAGTTCCGGGTGCTGCCCGATGGCCGGCGGCTGGTCGCATCCGTCCGGGGCCTGCAGGCCGACGGTGCGGGCGTGCTCCTGGTGTCCAGGCAGCGCCGGGCGCTGGCCGCCGCTGACTGCGGCGTCGGGCTCACGTCACCCGACGGACGGCCGGCCTGGGGAGCGCACGTCCTGATCGGCGAGGATCTCGCCGCTGCAGCGCTGCTCATCGACGCGGTGGACACCGCCCGCGCGGCCGCGCGGCGCGGGGTGTGGCTGGCCCAGGCCGGGACCGCCCTGGGGGCAGCGGCGGCGCTCGGCGGCGGCGCCCCGGGCGCAGCCGGGCGGAGCCTGCTCGCGGTGAACGGCGCGGCGGCGGCCGCACTGGCCAGCGGGGCTTGGTCGGCCGCCGAGCTGGGTCGCCGCCCGATCCCCGTTCCGGCGCCGCGCACGCCCTGGCACGCGATGCCGGCCGAGGTGGTGCTGACGCGGCTGCGCACCGGGCCGGCCGGGCTGAGTAGCGAGGACGCGCGGGCCCGCTGGCTCCCGGACGACCGGCGCCCGCCTGCGCCGTCGCTGCCGCGGGCCTTCGTCGCGGAACTGGCCAGCCCGCTGACTCCGATACTCGCCGGCGGCGCCGCGCTGTCCGCCTCGATCGGCGCCGTCACCGATGCGGCCATCGTCACCGGAGTCAGCGCGTTGTCCGCACTCATCGGAGGCGTTCAGCGGGTTTATACCGATCGGTCGATGGCACGGCTCTTCGAGGTGTCAGCGGTGGCCGCGCGCGTCCTGCGGGACGGCACCGAGCAGGTGATCCAGGCCACCGAGTTGACCGTCGGCGACATCGTGCTGCTCGGCGCGGGCGACGTGGCGCCCGCCGACTGCCGGCTGCTGGACGTGCGGGCGCTTCAGGTTGACGAGTCCTCGCTGACCGGTGAGTCGTTTCCGGTCGACAAGACGGCCGAACCGACAGCAGCCGACGCGATCGCCGATCGCCGGTCGATGCTGTACGAGGGCACCACGGTGGCAGCCGGGCAGGCGAGGGCGGTTGTCGTCGCGACCGGAAGCTCCACGGAGACCGGGCGAAGCCTGGCCGCCCTGTCCGGCGCAGCCCCGGTCACCGGCGTGGAGGCCAGGCTGGCCCAGATCACCCGGACGACGCTGCCCATCGCCCTCGGATCAGCGGCCGCGGTCGTCGCGGCCGGATGGCTGCGCGGGCGGCAGGCCCGCGACAGCATCGGAGCTGCCGTCGGCCTGGCCGTCGCCTCCGTCCCCGAAGGGCTGCCGTTCCTGGTGACCGCGGCCCAGCTCGCGGCCGCGCGGCGGCTCGCCGGACGCGGCGCGCTGGTCCGCAACCCGCGCACGATCGAGGCACTCGGCCGGGTGAACGTGCTGTGCTTCGACAAGACCGGCACCCTGACCCAGGGGCGGATGGCGGTATCTGCCCTCTCGGACGGGGCGGCGAGCCGTCGTGCCGGTGCCCTCGGCAGCTCTCATCGCCGGGTCCTGGCGGCTGCACTGCGCGCGACTCCGGATGCACGCCGGGGACGCAAGGCCGAGCACATGACCGATCAGGCGGTCGCCGACGGCGCGGCCGCCGAGCGGGTGACCCGGTCGGACGGGTATCCCGGCTGGCGGCCGGCCGACGCGCTGCCGTTCGAGCCGAGCCGCAGCTATCATGCCACCCTCGGCTGCACGGCCGGCGAGCCGCTGCTGTCGGTCAAGGGCGCGCCGGAGGTGATCTTGCCGCGCTGTGCGCGGTGGCGGGGCCGCAGCATCGGCCCGCGCGACAGGAAGCGGCTCAGCAGCCAGCTCGACCGGCTCACCCGGGACGGCTACCGGGTCCTCGCCGTGGCCGAGAACCACGTCGCAAGCAGCCTGCGGCTCGCCGACGGCGAGATCACGGAGCTGTCCTTCGCCGGCTTCGTGGCCTTCGGTGACCCGATCCGCGTCGCGGCCGGCGCCTCCGTGCGGGACCTTCGTGACGCAGGCGTCCACGTGGTCATGATCACCGGCGACCATCCCGCGACCGCGGCCGCGATCGCCGCTGAGCTGGATGTCCTGAACGGCGGCACGACCGTCACCGGCGCTGACCTCGACCGGCTCGATGACCGGGCGCTCGCCGCAGCGCTCCCGAACGTGTCGGTGATCGCCCGGTGCACCCCGGCGCACAAGGTCCGTGTGGTCAAGGCCCTCCAGGCCATGGGCCGCACGGTCGCGATGACCGGCGACGGCGCGAATGACGCGGCGGCGATCCGGCTGGCCGATGTCGGCATCGCGCTCGGCCAGCGCGGCACGCCCGCGGCTCGTGCCGCCGCGGACCTGGTGGTCAGCGATGACCGTCTGGAGACGATCCTCGCCGCCGTCGTCGAGGGCCGGGCCATGTGGGCCTCTGTCCGCCAGGCGATCGGCATCCTGGTGGGCGGGAACATAGGCGAGATCGGCTACACGCTATTCGGTTCCCTGCTGACCGGCAGCTCGCCGCTGTCCGCCCGCCAGCTTCTGCTGGTCAACCTGCTCACCGACCTCGCGCCCGCGGTTGCCGTCGCTTTGCGCCCGCCGGAACCGGAGACGGCCAGCACGCTTCTGTCCGAAGGTCCCGATGCATCGCTCGGCTCGGCGCTGACCGAGGAGGTCGCCGTGCGTGCGGTGGCGACCGGCGCGGCCGCCACCGCCGCGTGGCTGGCCGCGCGCATGACGGGCAGGCCGGCCCGGGCCCGCACCGTGGGGCTGGCGGCGCTGGTCGGCACCGAACTCGGGCAGACCTTGCTGGTCGGCGGCCGCAGCCCGTCCGTGGCCATCACCGGGCTGGCCAGCACGGGCCTCCTGGTCGCTATCGTGCAGACCCCCGGGGTCAGCCAGTTCTTCGGCTGCACGCCGATCGGCCCGGTCGGCTGGGCCACCGCCGGTCTCATCTCGGCCGGGGCTACCGTCGGCTCGCTCTGGCTACCGCCGCTTGGCCGTCATCTCCTGCCGACGGTCCGATCCGTGACCGGCTCCGCGGAGGCCCAGCGGATCACCGCGCTACTGGCCGACCTGCGTGCGACGGAGCCTCGGTCCGCGGCCAGCGAGGGGCGGCCGCCGCGCGGCGGGCCTGCCCGGCCGCGCGCAGCGGCGAAGTCCGCGACCGCTAAGGAGGCGACGGCCGAGACCACCAGCCGAGCCGGCCCGCCCCCGTCCGGGCCACGCTGACGTCCGGCCACGAAGGAAGCGGAACGGGGCGCGCCGGCGAGCCATCCGAATAAGCTTCGGCGAGCCACCCGGCTACGCTTCGGCGAGCGCCTGGCCGAAGTCGGCGAGCAACTTGTGGTGGTGGTCTTCCGCGAGCAGGTGGCCGAGCCCGATGACCAGCGCCACTGGCCACTCCATGATGCCGAGCGCGGCGAGCGCGGCGATCCCGCCGTAGAACGCCAGCCGCTCCGGCGACGGCACCTGCACCGAGCCAAGGCCGTCGGGCAGCTCGATGCGGATGCTGTCCTTCTCGATCGCCTGGGCCGCGGCCCGCCGGGCCGGATGGGCGGCCGCCGGTACAGTCCTGGCGGACCCGGGTCGTTGCGCGGACCCGGATGAGTGCGCCGGGTTACGGCGCGTGGTGGTGCGCTGGGCGGGCGAGGCGGTCACCGGCGGGCCAGCGCGAAGCCGATGCCGACCGCCGCCGCAACCGGCCAGTCGATGACTCCGACCGCGCCCGCGACCCCAAGGCCGGCCAGGAAACCGACGCTCCGGTACGGGACGTGACCGAAACCGGGCAGGTCTATCCCAGCCGGCTGATGCCCGTTCTCATGATGATCCGTCGCCGGACCAGCGGCAGGCCTGCGGCGATTGCCGGTTTCAGCTTTGTCGTTCATCGTCCCAGGATGCGCATCAGCCGCAGGCTGCGCATCGTCCTTGCCGGGTGAAAGGCGGCCTCGCCTGCCAGGGGACCCGGGCCACCGCCGGGTCACGAGGCGGCGCCGGCTAGGAGGGCCGGCTGAGGAGGGGCCGGCTCGCCTGCCGGGGCCAGGCCGGGGATCAGCCGCCTTGCGTTGCCGGCGTAGACCTGCCGGAGGACCTCGTCCGGGAGGTCGAGGGCCGAGATCTGCCAGCGGCCGGACGTCGGCGGGTCGTCGGGAGAGTAAGGAAAGCACTCGTCGGGCGTTTCCATGAACCGGAAGTAGCACTCGTATGTGGACCGGTTGGGCGGAATCTCGTCGGTGCCGAACAGGACCCGGCGGGGGTGGCTGAGCATCAGGGCCCGGGTCGTCCGGGGCTGCCGGCCGAGTTCCGCGATGCGGGCGGCGATGTCGATGTGGAAGTTCGCGTGGCGGTCCAGCATCCTGCTCACCCAGGCGAGATCTTCCGCGTAGCAGCCGGCGTGGACGCCGATGAACGTCGTCGCCGGATGGGCGGCGACGATCGTCTCCAGCGCCGCCATCAGGCGATCGAATCCGGGGTACTTGGGGTCACAGAAAGACCAGTCGGGGCGCGCCAGCAGCTCCTCGAGTCGCTCGTTGCGCTGGTCGACAGGATCGAAGAACGCCACCGGATCGGCGGTGTGGATCGCGACCGGCGCGCCCAGCCGGCCGGTGTCCCACAGCGCGTCCAGCCTCGGATCGTCCGGCAGGACCAGCCGGCCGTCGGCGTCCCGGACGCCGAGTCCGAGGTCCTTCCACACCTTCAGGCCCCGGGCTCCCGCCGCCACCGACCGCTCGAGGCTGCCGGCCAGCCCCGTCTCGGCGTCCGGGCCGCGCAGCAGGTCCCAGTCGACATGGCAGAAGGTGGCGAAGCGGCCGGGATAGCGCCGATCGTACCGATCCAGGTTCTCCTCAAGCTCGGGGCCCCACCGGCCGTCGAGGTTGACCACCGCGGTGACGTTGCATGAGTCCATCAGCTCCAGGAACGCCGGGACGTCCGGGACCGCCCAGCGCTCGCCGGTGAGCCAGCGCCCCAGGTGGGCGTGGGCATCCACGGCGGCCGTGCTCGCCCGCGCCACCGCGGTCTGCGGCAGCCGCAGCCGCGAGTACGGCCGGTAGCCGGCCAGCGGCAGCTCAGACAGGGGACTCTGGTCGGCGACCGGCATCGGCGGCTCCTCGAACGGGCGGCATCACGCAGATCATCCTGACCGGCTGGCGGGCAATATTCCAGCGGCCAGCCCACCGCGGGCACCGGAGGCCGGTACCCGCGCTCGGGCGGGGCGGGCCGCCCGGCCTAAGTCCAATTCCGGCCCCGAGATAAGGCGACTGCCCGATGCGGCCGGACCCGACTTACGGCGAGTCTCGATGGTGCGGGCGGGCCCCACCGCCCGAGTCCAGGAGGAAGAACCATGCACCCCTCGATCGCCGAGATGATGGTCGCCCAGCGGACCAGGGACCTGCGCACGCAAGCCGCCGCGGTGTCGCGAGCCCGGCAGGCGCGCGGGGCCCGGCGGGCCGCGGATGGCGGTCGCTGACCGCAATGCGCGACTATGACGTCATCGCTGGCGGGCAGGCCGCGGTCAGCCCGGCCGGGCCGGCGGCGCCGCGCCGCTCGGCTCCGGCCCTGCTCTGCCAGAGCGAGCCCGACCTGTTCTTCAGCGAGGATCCCGAGGACCTGCGGCTGGCCAAGGCGCTGTGCGAACACTGCCCGGTACGGAACGCGTGCCTGGCCGGGGCCCTGCAGCGTGGTGAGCCGTGGGGTGTCTGGGGCGGGGCGCTGTTCCTGAACGGCCAGGTCATCCCGGGCAAGCGGCGGCGAGGACGGCCGCGCAAGGCCGAAGTGGCCGCCTGAGCCGCACCCCGTTGACCGAGAAGGACTTGCCCGGCTCCAGCCGGCCGCAGACCTTGGGCGCCGACACCACCAGCTCACCCGGTCCAGCCGAGACGGCCACCACGCCGATCTCGTTGATCATCCCCGAGAACATGCTCTCGACCTCCCCGCAGTGGCGGCATCCGGCCGCCACGCTCGTCACGAGGGTCGTGAGAAGGGCAGACGCCGTCCTCGCCTACGGGGTGTCACCGCATCGCGCCGGAATCGCACCGGGCTGTCCCGTCCGGGACGGGACTGGCGGGCTGTCACCGCCACACCTGGACTTGCACCAGGCACAATGGTAGCAAAACTGACCAGCCCGCTCGCCCCGCGCTTCCCGCTCGTCCCGGCACTCACTCACGGAGCCCGACAGATCATGACGGTCATCGCATTACGGCCGGCCACCGCCGCCGACAGCGAGTTCTGCTTCCGCCTGCACAAGGCCGCCATGCGCGACTACGTCGCCGCGATCTGGGGCTGGGATGAGCAGGTTCAGCGCGATTTCCACGCCCGTGCCTTCGAAGCGGGCCGCTGGCAGATCATCAGCGCCAACGGCACGGACATCGGCATGCTCAGCATCGAGCGGCGCCCGGACGAGGTCTACCTCTCCCGCATCGAGATCCACCCGGACCACCAGGGTCGCGGCTTCGGCACCCGCCTCATCAACGTGCTGATCGACGAGGCCGGGCAGCAGGACCAGGACCTCGTCCTCGACGTGCTCGCCAACAACGAGCGCGCTCAGGCCCTCTACCGGCGACTCGGCCTGAATGAGGTGGCCAGGCACGGCGACCAGAACCTGAAGATCACCATGCGGTCCTCCCGGCCGCCCGGCTAAGCCGGGCACGGCCCGCCGGTGACGGGGGACGGGGAGGCGGGCGGGGCCGGCCTGATCGTGAGGCGGCCCTTGCTCATCACGCCGACGCGCTGCGCTCGGCGGGCCAGCGAGCTGTCGTGGGTGACCAGTACCAGGGTCAGCCCGAGGTCGCGCCACAGCTTCTCCAGCAGCGCGATGATCTCATCGCGGGTGACCTCGTCCAGGTTGCCGGTCGGCTCGTCGGCCAGCAGCACCTTGGGTTCCTTCACCAGAGCCCGGGCGATCGCCACCCGCTGCTGCTGTCCGCCGGACAGCTCGCCGGGCAGGTGCCGGGCCCGGTCGGCGAGCCCGACCGACTCAAGGGCGGCGGCCACCCGGCGGTGTCGCTCCGCGAGCCCGGTGCCCAGCGGGACCAGGGCCGCTTCGACGTTCTCGGCCGCGGACAGGGTGGGCACGAGATTGAAGGTCTGGAAGATGAACCCGAATGAGGCGGCCCGCACCCGGGTGACCTGGGCCTCCGACAGCCGGGCGAGATCCCGGCCGTCGAACTCGACGACCCCGGACGTGGGCCGGTCCAGGCCGCCGAGAAGCTGCAGCAGCGTGGTCTTGCCGTGCCCGGTCCGGCCCTGCACGGCCAGCCACTCCCCGCCGGGAATCACCAGGTCCAGGTCACGTACGGCGGGGACCGTCCGGCGGCCTTTCTGGTAGATCTTGCTCACTCCGGTCAGCTGGTACATGAGATCCTCTCCTGTGATTCTGCGGCCGACCGGGTTCACTCGACCCGGGCCAGCGCGGTCGCGGGACGCAGCCGGCCGATGCGCCAGCTCCCGAAGACGCCGGCCAGCAGGCCCCCGGCCACCGCGAGCAGCACGGCCAGCACGATCACGCCCGCCGTCACCGACGCCTGCATGGGCACGGACACGATGTGGCTGGCCGTGGGCGTAAAGCTCTGGGAGCCGCCCGGGCCGGCCGAGACGATGTGCTGGCCGGTGGCCGTGGCGTAGATGGCCGACAGGTTCGGCGCGATCTTGGTGATCACGGCCGCCCCGGCGAAGCCGAGGCCGGCGCCGGCCGCGCCGCCGATGATGCCCAGGGCCACGGACTCGCCGATCACCTGCGAGACGATCCGTCGGCTGCGCCAGCCCAGCGCCTTGAGCGTGCCGAACTCGCGCACCCGCCGCGACACCGAGGCGATCATCAGCAGGCTGGCCACGGCGAACGCGGCGATCAGCACCAGGATCGACAGCCACCTGCCGAGGTCGTTGGCGAGCTTGGCCGTGCTGGACAGCGATCCCGTCACCTGGCTGGCCAGGCTGGAGGCTGTGGTCACGGTGGTACCCGGCAGCAGCTTGGAGATCTCGCTCTGCACGGCCGCGATGTCGGCGGCGCTGGCCGCGGACACGTAGATCGTGTTCACGTCGTTCTTCAGGCTGCCGCCGCCGCCGGTTCCGAGGGCCTGGGCGCGCTCCAGCGGGATGTAGACGTCCGGCGGGCTGCCGCCTTGCGGCTGGCTGACGATGCCGATGACCGTGAAGTCGACCTTGTCGATCGTGACCGTCGAGCCGACCGTCAGGCTGTTGCCGGTCGCGTAGCCGGAGTCGACCACCGCGACGTCGGAGTCGGCCTCGGCGGCGGTGAAGGAGTGCCCGGACTTGATCGTTCCCGCGCTCAGCGGGCCGAGCGAGGAAGGCCCGATGTCCACGCCGTCGACGTTGAAGCCCTTCGGCTGGGGCAACCCGCTGCCCGGCTGGCCGAAGTTCTTCGGCAGCGTGATCTGGGTGTCGGTGAGCACCAGCCCGCCGGCCGCGCCCGTGACGTCGTGCAGCTTGGCCACCGCGGCCACCTTCGACGCGCTGATCGGCGAGTACTGCGAGCCGAGGTGGTCGACGGTCTGGCCCGCGGCGTTGTGGCACACCCCGTTGCTGCACATCTCCGCGCCGCCCGGGCCCACCTGGAACGTCTGGGCGCCCTTGGGCGGCGCGGAGCCGGGCTTGGGCGCCGCCGGCGGCGCGCCGGTCACGGTCACGTCGGTGCCGACCCCGTACAGCGAGCTCAGCACGTCGGCCTGGGCCTTCTTCACCCCGGCCGACGCGGCGGTCACCGTGACGACGAGGCCGACCCCGAGCGCCAGGCCCAGCGCGACGAACACGGCCTGGCGCATTCGGCGGCGCAGTTCGCGCCGCAAGTACGTAACGAAGAACATGCGCGTTCCTCCATCCGTGAAGCATCTGCATCACGCGGCTCCCGGCCGCTGCCACCCAGGAATACGTGAGCGCCGGTTGCGGCGCGGTTACACGCCAGCCGCGACGGCCGGCCTTGGTCGGCCCGAGCGGATGGCATCGCGGGGGGTCTCGGGGGGTGTCCCCCCGCCGGCCGAAGGCCGTGCCGACCGCGAGGGCCGGCCTGCCGGCCCGAGCGGGCGGCATCGCGGGGGTTCCAGGGGGTCGCCCCCCTGGGCCAGCCCTGTAACCGCCGCGCAACCCGGGACGAGGCACCCTGGCGATGTCCGCGATCGTCACGAGGAGGCGCGCATCCGATGTCGCCGGAATCTTCAGGTTCGATGGGGCTGGAAGACGCCCAGTGGCCAGACGACGACAACTGGCCCGAGGACGACTCGCCCGACGACGGCTGGCCTGACGACGAGGAGGATGAGCCCGGCCCGCCGTGGCCCGGCCCGCCGGGGACGGCTCACGGCGAGCCGCCGCGCCGGCGCCTGGTCCGTCCCCTGGCCGTCGCGGCGGTTGCGGTGGTGGCGCTCGGCGCGGGGGCCGGGATCGCCGCGGCGGTCGCGCAGGGCATCTCCTCCTCGCCGTCGCCCAGCAGCACGCCCGGCAACTCGCCGCCGGTCACCGCGCCCGGCGGCAGCGGCGGGAACGGCCTGTTCCCTGGGGACGCCGGCCGCGGTGAGGTCGGGCAGCTTCTCATCGGCGGCCAAGTGGCCGCGGTCAGCAGCACGTCGATCACGATCACGGCAGCCAGCCATACGGTGACGGCCGCGGTGACCAGCGCCACGCGGGTCACCGGGAAGGTCACCAGCATCGGCTCGATCAAGGTCGGCGATCACGTCTCCGCTCAGATCACGGAAAGTGACGGCCAGGGCACCGCGACCGCGATCCAGGACCCGGCTCAGCTGCCGTCATCCGGCCGCCTGCCCTGACGGCAGCAGCGGCCCTGACGGCAGCGGCCCTGAGGCGTCCGGCCGAGGCCGGGGTGGCCCCGAGCCGGGGGCGGCCGCGCGGGAGATGAGCGCGACGGCGCGCAACCACGGTGAAACCGCGGGCGAGGCATCATGGAAGGGCGGCCTTCGTGTCCGTACCGGCGGGCCACCCAGCGGGACCGCCCGCCCAACGGGCCAGCAGGTCAGCGGGCCAGCAGGTCAGCCGGGCCAGCAGGTCAGCGGCGGTGCCGGGCCACGAGCCAGGAAGAGGAACCGTGATGCGGGTGCTCCTGATCGAGGACGACGCCGAGCTGGCGGAGGCCATCGGCGTCGGGCTGCGCCGGGAACACCTGGCCGTCGACGTGACCACCGACGGCCAGGCCGGGCTCGAGCGGGCGCTGGTCACCGGCTACGACGTCATCGTTCTGGACCGGGACCTGCCTGGCCTGCACGGAGACGACGTCTGCGCCGGGCTGGTCGAGGCCGGCTGCCGCAGCCGG
The DNA here is from genome assembly GCA_963842355.1 of uncultured Actinomycetota bacterium. Taxonomy (GTDB): domain Bacteria; phylum Actinomycetota; class Actinomycetes; order Streptosporangiales; family Streptosporangiaceae; genus JASHPR01. Next base: position 276,912 of record CAWJGC010000007.1, read on the forward strand.
GTGCTCATGCTGACTGCCGCGGCCACGATCGAGGACCGCGTCGACGGCCTCGGCCTCGGCGCCGACGACTACCTGCCGAAGCCGTTCGCGTTCGCCGAGCTTGTGGCGAGGATCCGGGCGCTGCTGCGCCGGGCCCAGCCGGGCCTTCCGCCGGTGCTGGTGCACGGCGACCTGGAGCTCAACCCGTCCCGGCGGCAGGCCAGCCGCGGCGGTCACCGGCTCGATCTCGGCCCCAAGGAGTTCGGCGTCCTGGAGTTGCTGCTGTCCGCCCAGGGCCGAGTCGTGCCGACCGAGGAGATCTTGGAGCGGGTGTGGGACGAGATGGCCGACCCGTTCACCACCGCCGTCAAGGTCACCATGAGCAGGCTCCGCCGCAAGCTCGGCGACCCGCCGGTCATCGAGACCGTGGCCCAGGCCGGCTACCGGATCTGAGGAGGGACATGACCGCGCCAGCCCCGCCCGCCCCGGCGATCACCACGAGCGCACCCGCGCGGAACTGGCGGCAGCGGCTGCCGCGGCGCACGGTACGGCTGAGGCTCACCCTGCTGTACGGCGGGCTGTTCCTGATCTGCGGCGCCGTCCTGCTCGCGATCACCTACGTCTTCGTGCAGAACCGGCTTCCGGTGGCCGCATCGATCAGCGGCCAGTCGGACGCCGGCGGCACCGTCAGCCATAGTGCCGTGTTCTGCGCCGTGAACTCGCCGGGCCACATCGCCACGCCGCTGCCGCTGAACGGGTGCGCGACCCTGCTGAACCAGCAGCGCAGCGAGGAACTCACGCAGCTGATCACGAGTTCCGGGATCGCGCTGGCCATCATGGCGGCGGTCTCCGCCGGGCTCGGCTGGCTGGTGGCCGGGCGGGTGCTGCGGCCGTTGCGGACGATCACGACGGCCGCGCGCCGTATCTCCGCCAGCAACCTGAACCAGCGCCTGGCCCTCGATGGCCCCGACGACGAACTCGCCGAGCTCGGCCAGACGTTCAACGGGCTGCTCGCCCGCCTGGAGCGGGCCTTCGGCGCCCAGCGGCAGTTCGTCGCGAACGCCTCGCACGAGCTGCGCACGCCGCTCGCCCGGCAGCGGACCCTGGTCGAGGTCGCGCTGCGGGACCCGAACCCCACGGTCGGCTCGCTGCAAGCGGTCTGCGAGCGCGTGCTGGCCACCGGCGAGGAGCAGGAACGGCTGATCGAGGCGCTGCTGACCCTGGCGCGCAGCCAGCGCGGCCTCGACCGGCGCGAGCCCCTCGACCTGGCCGCCGTGACCGGCGAGGCCGTGGCGGCGAGCGAGCCCGAGGCCCGCAGCCGCGGGCTGCGGGTGCACACCACGCTCGCCGAGGCGCCCGCCCTGGGCGACGCCCGGCTCGCCGGGCGCCTGGCGGCCAACCTCGTCGACAACGCCGTGCGCCACAACGTGCCCGGCGGCTGGATCGAGGTGGCGGCCGGCCTGAGGTCGGGGCGCGGGGTCCTGTCGGTGGCCAACACCGGCCCGGTGATACCGCCGGAAAAGGTCGACCTGCTGTTCCAGCCGTTCGGGCGGCTCGAGGCGGCCAGGGTCGGCCGCGACGGGCTCGGGCTCGGGCTGTCCATCGTCACCGCGATCGCCGCCGCCCACGACGCCGACCTGCGGGCCCGACCGCTTCCGGGGGGCGGGCTCGAGGTGGAGGTGCACTTTCCCCGGCCGTCGGCCGGGAGCCGGCCGATCTCGGGACGCGGCCGCAGCGTGGCGGCGCGGCCGCGGCCGGCGCGCTCCGGGCCGCGGCCGACCAGGCCTGACCTACCCGGTCAGCGGGCGGCCGAGAGTTCGGGGACGAGCAGTTCCGCGATCTGGGCGGCGTTCAGGGCCGCGCCCTTGCGCAGGTTGTCCCCGCAGACGAAGAAGTCGATGGCCCTGGGATCGTCCAGGCTCTGCCGGACCCGGCCGACCCACGTCGGGTCCGTTCCGACGACGTCTGCGGGAGTCGGGAACTCGCCGCGTTCCGGGTCGTCTTCGAGCACCACGCCCGGCGCCTCGCTCAGTACCCACTGCGCGTCAGGCCGGGACACCTCGCGGCTGAACATCGCGTGCACGGCCACCGAGTGCCCGGTGACGACCGGTACCCGCACGCAGGTCGCCGACACCTTCAGGCGCGGCATCCCGAGGATCTTGCGCGTCTCGTCGCGGATCTTCAGCTCCTCCGAGGACCAGCCCGCATCCCGGAGTGAGCCCGCCCATGGCACCACGTTCAGCGCCAGCGGAGCCGGGAACGGCCCGAAGTCGCCGACCACCCCGCGCAGGTCGCCGGCCCGCTGGCCCACCGTCCGGCTGCCCGCCACCTTGTCCAGTTGCGCATAGAGGGTGTCCGCGCCGGCCTGCCCGGCCCCGGAAGCCGCCTGGTAGGACGCCACGACCATCTCCCGGAGGCCGAACGCCTGGTGCAGGGCCGCGACCGCGACGATCAGCGAGAGCGTGGTGCAGTTCGGGACCGCGATGATCCCCTTCGGCCGGTTCGCGGCCTGCCCCGGATTGACCTCCGGCACCACGAGCGGAACCTCGTCGTCCATCCGGAACGCGCCCGACTTGTCGATGACCACGACGCCGCGGGCCGCCGCCACCGGGGCCCAGCGCGCCGAGACCTCATCGGGGACGTCGAACATGGCCAGGTCCACGCCGTCGAAGACCTCCGGGGAGATCGCGGCGACCTCGACCTCCTGGCCGCGGACCCGCAGCCGCCTGCCCGCCGAGCGGGCGGAGGCGACCAGCCGGATCTCCCCCCATACGTCGTCCCTGGTGGACACCACGTCCAGCATCACGGTCCCGACGGCACCGGTCGCACCGACGATCGCCAGCACCGGCTTGCGCTGTCCGCGCCGGCCCGGGGCTCCGCTCATCGGCCCGTCCCTCCGTAGACCACGGCTTCTTCCTGGCCGGACCCCAGGTCGAAGGCCCGGTGCGCGGCGTCGACCGCCACGGGGACATCGTTCTCGTCCACGACGACCGAGATCCTTATCTCGGACGTGGAGATCATCTCGATGTTGACCCCCGCCTCCGCCAGCGCCCCGAAGAACGTGGCGCTCACCCCGGGGTGCGAGCGCATCCCGGCCCCGATCAGCGAGACCTTGCCGATCCGGTCGTCGTAGAGCAGCGACTCGAAGCCCACCTCGGTCTGCAGCCGGCCCAGCGAAGTCACGGCCGCCTGGCCGTCCTCGCGCGGCAGCGTGAACGAGATGTCGGTGCGGCCGGTCGCGGCGGCGGAAACGTTCTGCACGATCATGTCGATGTTGATCCCAGCGGCCGCGATGACCCGGAAGATCCTGGCGGCCTCGCCGACCTTGTCCGGCACGCCGACGACGGTGATCTTCGCCTCGCTCCGGTCGTGTGCCACTCCGGAGATGATCGCTTGCTCCATCGCCTCGCCCTCCGTCTGCTGCCCCTGCAGGCTGGTGACCCAGGTGCCTTCCCGGTTGCTGAACGACGACCGCACGTGGATGGGGATGGCGTACCGCCGCGCGTACTCCACGCAGCGCAGCATCAGCACCTTGGCCCCGCACGCCGCCATCTCCAGCATTTCCTCGTAGCTGATGCCCGGGATGCGCCGCGCCCCGGGCACGATCCTCGGGTCGGCGGTGAAGACGCCGTCCACGTCGGTAAAGATCTCGCACACGTCGGCGCCCAGCGCGGCGGCGAGCGCGACGGCCGTGGTGTCGGAACCGCCGCGCCCTAGGGTCGTGATGTCCTTGCCGTTCTGCGATACGCCCTGGAACCCGGCCACGATGGGGATCGCTCCCTCGTCGAGCGCGCTGCGGATCCGGCCGGGCGTCACGTCGATGATGCGCGCCTTGCCGTGCGTGGAATCGGTGATCACCCCGGCCTGGGAGCCGGTGAAGGAACGCCCCTCCAGCCCGAGGTTGGCGATGGCCATCGCGAGCAGCGCCATCGAGATGCGCTCGCCCGCGGTCAGCAGCATGTCGAGTTCCCGGCCGGGCGGCAGCGGGGTCACCTGGGTAGCCAGGTCGACCAGCTCGTCGGTGGTGTCGCCCATGGCCGAGACCACCACGACCACCGAGTCACCGGACTTGCGCGTCGCGACGATGCGCTGGGCGACCCGCTTGATGCCGTCGGCATCGGCGACCGAGGATCCGCCGTACTTCTGTACTACAAGCGCCACGGTCGCGCCGCTCCTCCCGCTCGGCTGCTCTCACGGTGCCGGCCGCACTGTGCTGGTCTCACGATGCTGGTCTCACGATGCTGGTCGGGCCGGGACCCCCCGGGCCGGGCAGGCCGTTTGAGTGTATCCAGACCTGCCGAACGCACCGCCTGAGTTTTCCCGCGGTCAGCCGGCCGCGGGCTCCTCGGCGACGTCCAGCCGCGCGTGCGCGACCACGGCATGCAGCGCCCGCAGCGCCGCGCCGCCGTGCGTTCCCCAGTGGTTCACGTACGAGTACTGCCACCACCACAGCGCCTCGGCGGCCCGGCCCGCCTCGTAGTGCTTGAGCCCGTGGATCAGGTCGGCGGCCACGGCGGCGAGATCGTCAGAGAGCCGGAACTGCGTGGCCTGGGTGTCCTCGTAGGGGTCGAAAAGCTCGGCGTACTCGTCGCAGCTCCGCAGCCGCGTGGCGAGCCCGCTCCTGAGGGCGTCGAGATCCGGGTCGGCGCCGACGTCGGGTTCCCAGTTGCCCGGCAGGATGATGTCCTTGCTGGCCCCGAGTTGCGCCCCCGCCAGCAGGATCTGGGCGACCTCGAGCAGCAGCAGCGGGACGGTCTCGTCCTCGCTCTCACCGCTGGCCACGGCGGTCATGCCGTCCAGGAAGTCCCGGCCATGCTGTGCGATGCGGTCGGCGATCGGCCGCAAGTCGTCGGCCGGCCCGTTAGACATCGAGCAGCCTCCGTCCTTCGAACGCCCGCCCGAGGGTGACCTCGTCGGCGTATTCGAGCTCGCCGCCCACGGGCAGGCCGCTGGCGGGCCTGGTCACCCGCAGCCCCATCGGCTTGACGAGCCGGGCCAGATACGCGGCGGTCGCCTCACCCTCGAGGTTGGGGTCCGTCGCCAGGATCAGCTCGGTGACCGTGCCGTCGGACAGCCGGGTCATCAGCTGAGAGATCCTCAGGTCATCGGGCCCGATCCCGTCGATCGGGCTGATCGCGCCGCCGAGGACATGATAGCGGCCCCGGAACTCGCGGATCTTCTCAATCGCCGCGACGTCCTTGGGCTCCTCCACGACGCAGATCACCGCGGGATCGCGCCGCGGATCCTTGCAGATGCGGCACTCGTCGTCCTCGGCGACGTTGCCGCAGCTGCGGCAGAACTTGACCCGTTCCAGCACCTCGAGCAGCGAGGTGGCCAGGCGGCGCACGTCCGCCGGGTCGGCGGACAGCAGGTAGAAGGCGATGCGCTGGGCGCCCTTCGGCCCGACGCCCGGAAGCTGGCCGAGCTCGTCGATGAGGTTCTGAACGACGCCTTCGTACACCTCAGGACCCCTCACCCACCGCCCGGTGGCCCTTCACGGCCCGCCGGACGGGTCACCCGGCAGCCCGCCGAGGTCGGACAGCCCCGGCAGGCCAGGCAGGTCCGCCTCGCCCAGGCCGCCGCCCAGGGCGGCGAACGGTCCCATCTTCTCCTGCTGCAGGTCGCCGACGGCGCGGTAGGCGTCGCGCACGGCGGCGAGCACCAGGTCGGCCAGGGTCTGCGCTGTTTCCTCCGGGTCGGCAGGGTCGATCGCCGCGGGGGCGATCGTGATGTCCATCAGCTCGCCCTGCCCGTTGACGACCGCCTTCACCAGCCCGCCGCCCGCGGATCCCTCCACCTCGGCGTCGGCCAGTTCCTGCTGCGCGGTCACGAGCTGGCTTTGCATCTGCTGTGCCGCCGCCAGCAGTTGCTGCATGTCCAACTGGCCGCCAGGATCCACGTTCGTTCCCATCGCTCGTTCGGCTTGGCCCCGCTGTCGTTCCGAGCCTAAGGCCTACCGCTCGCGCCGGGTACCACCGCGCCGCCGCCGCGCCATCGTAAACATCCAGAACGAAACGCCCCGCGCTGATCAAGACGGCACGAGCCGCACCGGTCCGGCGCTCGGCCCCCGGCCCGCGTCCCGGTCCCGCGGCTCGCCCGGCCGGCGGGCCTGGCCGACGGGCCCGGCCGGCGGGCCTGGCCGCGACATCGTTGGACCGCTGATGCTGATACAGCAGCATCGATGTTCCGCCGATGCTGCTCGCGGGGGACCCGGGGCGCCGCGCGTGCGCGGGGCGGCGCGCGTGCGCGGGGCGGCGCGCGTGCGCGGGATGTCAGGCGTCGCCGATCTCCCCGATGACCTCGCCGCCCAGCGTGTGCTGTATGAGGTCGATCCCGGTGAGCGCCTCAACCGAAGCGTCGTCGGCGCTGGCCCAGTCCTCGGCTCCCGACGCGGCGTGACCGCCGCTGGCCGGCCCGCCGCCGCCGCCGCGAGGACCGCCGCCGGAACTGCCCCGCCCCCGGCGGTCCGCTGGGGCGCGGGCCTCGCCGGCCTCGGCCCGGCCCACAGCCCCGCCGCCGATACCCGCCGGAACGTCACCGCCCGCCCCGTCCCGGCTGCTGTCAGCACCGGCCCCGCGGCCGACGCCAGACCCGCCGCGCTCGGCCACGGACCCGCTCCCGCGGGGGCCGGGCCCGCTCCGGCCGGCGCCGGACTCACCCTGGCCGGCGCCAGGCCCGCCTGGGCCAGCGCCAGGGCCGCCGGCCTGGCCCCCGGTCCCGCCGACCCCGCTGCCGCCGACCCCGGAACCGCTGCCGCCGCCCCCGGAACCGCTCCCGGCAGCCCCGGAACCGCTGCCGCCGGCGCCGGAACCGCTCCCGCCGCCGGCGGAACCGTTGGCTGCGCCACCGCCGACGCGGGGCTCGCTCGCCGTACCACCGCCTGCGGCACCGCCGGGCCGGCTGGCCTGGGCGGCCCCGGAGACCGCCCTGATCCGGGGGCTGATGCCGACCATCGTCTCGAGCACCTGGCCGAGATCCTGGCCGTAGTCGCTGCCCGCGAACCCCTTGGCCTCGCCTTCCCTGGTGAATCTCAGCGTGAGGACGCCGTCCTGCAGCGTGTCCACCGTGGTGTTGCTGAGCAGAATCCAGGCCACCCGCCGTTTGTGCTTGACCGCGTCGAGGATCGCCGGCCAGCGCTCGCGGAGGGAGTCGGCGTCGGGCGTTCCGGGGCCCGTGGTCGGCGCTGCGGACCGGGCGGCCGGCCCGTCGTCGCGCGCGGCCCCGGGAGCGGCCGGCCCACGTTCCGCCGCAGCCGACGGCGGCGGCGGGGCCGACGGTGCGGCCGGAGCCGTTCTGACCGACGGCACGGCCGCCGGGCGCTGAGGTGGCACCGCCGCCTCTGCCCCGCCGGAGCCGAGCCTGCGCTCCAGCCGCTCCAGCCGGGCGAGCAAGGCCTGATCCCCGGCCGTCTCTCCCGCTGCGGGGGCCGGGGCGACGGGCAGCAGCACCTGGGCGCAGATGAGCTCGAGTTGCAGCCTCGGCGACGTCGCGCCGCGCATCTCCACGAGCCCGGCGTTGATCGTGTGGGCGGCCCGGGCCAGCCGCGCCTGCCCGAACCTGCCCGCCTGCTCGCGCATCCGGTCCAGCCGGTCGGCGGGCACGTCGAGCAGCCCGCTCTCCGCGGCGTCGGGTACGGCGGCCAGCACGATCAGGTCACGGAACCGGTCGAGCAGATCCGCAGTGAACCGCCGGGGATCATGCCCGGCCTCGATCACCCGGTCCACGGCCCGGAACACCGCCGCCCCGTCGCCGTCCGCGAACGCCTCGGCGACCTCGTCCAGCAGGCTTTCGTCGGTGAAGCCCAGCAGCGCCACGGCGCGCTCGTAGGTCAGCCCGCCGTCACCGGATCCCGCGAGCAACTGGTCGAGCACGGAGAGCGCATCGCGGGCCGAGCCCGCTCCCGCCCGGATCACGACCGGCAGCACGGCCGGCTCGTAGCTGACGCCCTCGCTGCCGAGGATCTCCTCGAGCAGCCCGCGCAGGACCGCGGGCGGCATCAGCCGGAACGGGTAGTGATGGGTGCGTGACCTGATCGTCGGGATGACCTTCTCAGGTTCGGTCGTGGCGAAAACGAACTTCAGGTGCGGCGGCGGTTCCTCGACGAGCTTCAGCAGGGCGTTGAAGCCCTCCCGGGTCACCATGTGCGCCTCGTCGACGATGTAGATCTTGAAGCGGCCCGAGACCGGTGCGTAGAAGGCGCGCTCGCGCAGGTCCCGCGCGTCGTCGACGCCGCCGTGCGAGGCCGCGTCGATCTCGATCACGTCGATGCTGCCCGGCCCGGCCGGGGCCAGGGCGACGCAGGAGGCGCACTTACCGCACGGGTCCGGGGTGGGCCCCTGCTCGCAGTTGAGCGAGCGAGCGAGAATCCGGGCGCTGGAGGTCTTGCCGCAGCCGCGCGGCCCGCTGAACAGGTACGCGTGGTGCACCCGCCCGCTGCGCAGCGCCTGGCGCAGCGGCTCGGTCACGTGGTCTTGGCCCTTGAGCTCGGCGAAGGTGGCCGGGCGGTACCTCCGGTACAGGGCCATGGGCGCGGTGGGAACGTCGCGCCGGGCCGGGTCCGCTGGGGCGGGACTGGGGACGTCGCCTGCCATAGCTTCTCTCTCACCAGTATGGGAAGGACCCCCCGCACACCCGTCAGAGCCCGCGTACCCTTGCTGCCTTCCGGCCCTGGGGGGGTTGGCGGGATAAACGCCGTGCGAGGGGTCTCCCGCCAGTTTAGCCAGCCGCCGGCTGACCGGCGCCCGGATCACCCAGCACCTCCCCGCCGGCCGCCAGCACGGGGCCGCGGCTTCCCGCGCGGGCGGCCTCACCGGGCAGCTCACGATCCCCGGTGAGCAGCGCCCCGGGAGTCGGTAGGCTTGCCTACGGAGGATTCGCCTAGTGGCCTAGGGCGCACGCTTGGAAAGCGTGTTGGGGGCAACCCCTCAGGAGTTCGAATCTCCTATCCTCCGCCACCACTGACCAGGCATAACGTCCGGCGCGCCCCGCCCCCGTCCGTTGACGACGCTGCGCCCTGGTCTCAGTTCTGGTCCAGACTTCAACTGAGCCACGGCCGCTGATCAGCGCATATCTGGTGGCCTGCTCAATGCCGGAGGTATCCCGTTTGCCCTGTTGGCGGTATCCGAGCAGGCCGGGTCCGCCTGATCGGGATGCCCGCACCATAGGGACTCGCCGAGCTACGGCGGCTCATGACCGCGCCGGGCATGACCGAGGTCCCGGCTAACAGTGACTTTCGGCCGTAGCGAACCCGGCGGCTGGAGAGAAACCTCAATGATGCGGGAGTGTTGCAGTACCCCCCGGTACGGATGATGAGAGGGGGGGAGCGGACATGACACGCAGCGACATTCACCGGGACGCCATGCTTCGTCGCCTTGGGGTTGCATATTACGAGTCCCGGTATGGCACGGCCAGCGCGGCCGATGTGTCCCGGGCGCTTGACACCGTCGCAAGTCACTCGCCGGCGCACGCAGGGGAGCGGGCTGCGAAGCCAGCGTCCGCGACGGCCGGCCCGCATGCCCCCGGCGGGGCGACGCAACACCACGGTCGATGGCATAACCGGGTCAGGGACGTCATGACGAAGTCTGTGGTGACAGTCAGCCGGGCCACCCCCTACAAGGAGATCGCCGTCCTGCTGGCCGAGCACAAGATCAGCGCCGTGCCGGTGCTGGTATTGGGCCGCCATGTCGCCGGGGTGGTGTCCGAGGCCGACCTGCTCAGCGTTCTGGACAAGCACGCGCGGGAGGCCCAGCTGGAATCGGGCGGCCTCTTCCACCGGCACGCCGGCGATAAGAGGCACTGGGGCCTCACGGCGGGTGAGCTGATGACCTCGCCGGCCATAACGATCCACCCGGACGCAACGCTGCCGGGCGCCGCGAGGCTGATGAACAGCCGTCACCTCAAGCGGCTGCCGGTGGTCGAGGCCGGCACGGTGTTCGGGGGCGGCGTCGGCGGCAAGCTGATCGGAATCGTGAGCCGCTGTGACCTGCTGAGTGTCTTCCTCCGGCCGGACGAGGACATCGCCCGGGAGGTCCGCGAGATGCTCACCCAGATCCTGCTCGCGGACCTGTCGAGCGTGACAGTACGAGTGCGGAACGGCGTCGTCGTCCTGGCAGGTCAGCTCGGGTCCGCCGAGCAGCATGACCTGATCCGGGTAGCGGCCCGGCTGACATGGGACATTGACGGCGTGGTGGACGTGGTGAACAAGCTCGAGGGCGTCCAGCCGATCACGCCGTCCATCCCGGCATCCGGCCGGCCGTACCGCGACACGCTGCCCAAGCCCGAGGAGGTCGTAGCCAATGCCTACGACTTCGCCGAGCAGTTGCTCACCTCACAGCGGAAGTTCGCTGAGAGTGTGATCGAGGCCGCCAAGCCGCTGCTTGGCGCCAAGGAAGGTCCGGCGGCCAAGGAGGGCGACACCGGGTAAACATCCCGGATGCACGTCGGGCCGGAATTCCGGTGACCCCCCGGGCAAAGGACGTGAGCCGTAAGGTGGTTGGCCTGACGACCGCTCACCCTAAGTGACATCGGCCCGCATCGCGACCGCCCAGCGCTGTCGATCGGGCTAGAGAGGACCATGTTGGCGTCGTTGTGGTCCTAGGTCGATGACGAGGCCGTCGCAGTAATGGGTGAACCCGCAGCGCACGGCGACCGCGATCGAGGCTGTATTGCGCCGCCACGCGCGGTACTGGATGACTGGCCGCCGGCCCAGGCCTTCCCGGGCGGCTGCGGTGACCACCAAGCCGGCCAGCCCGCGGCCGCGCGCTCGCGGATCGGTGAGCACGCCGATGGTGGGCATCCCGCGCCATGTGCCCAGGCAGGCCACGGCCTGCAGTTCGCCGTCATCGAGGTAGCCGTATGCGGGCAGCCCTGTGGTGCCGCTTTCGTCCCGCTCGGCCGGGGATGTCCGCTCGTGCAGGGCGGCGAGCAGCGGCAGGTCTGGTTCGCGCAGCGGGCGCACGGCCTGGCTGGCCCCCGGGCCGAGCGTCTGGGCTGTGGCATAGCCGTACCAGGCGGGTCCCTGCACGTGGCTGGCCAGTGGTGCCAGCGCAGCGGCGAGGTGATGGCCTTCGGCCAGGTCGCCGTGGCTGGCCCGCATCGCCTGGTGCAGTGCGGGCAGCACCTGGGCTGGTCCGTAGACGATCGGGGCGGCGGCGTCCTCGACAGCAACGACACCCGCGTGGCTGACATGGCCCAGGGCGAACACCCCGCCGGTGCGCACCGCAGCGGCGGGCACACGCAGCACTCCGGCCCACCAGTGGTCCACATGAGCGCGCCAGTCCTGCACTGTTACCTCGCTATTCCGGGACGGGATGGGGGCGGAGCGCGCCCGCCCCGCCTCGTTCTCAGGCGTCAGCCTGGCCCAGTCGCAGCGTGAGGCGGCCGATCCCGTGCCACTTCTCCCCGGCCTGGGCGTGACTGAACCCGGGTACGGCGGACAGGAACTCCTCGAGCGCCACGACGAGTTCCCGGCGGCCCAGGTGGGAGCCCAGGCAACGGTGGATGCCCGCGCCGAACGCGAGATGGCGGTTGGCCTCCCGGCCGATCCGGATCTCGTCCGGGCTCTCGAAGTTGTCCGGATCGCGGTTCCCGGCGCCGAACACGAGCAGGACCCGGTCACCGGCCCTGAGCCGCCGCCCGCGGATCTCGGTGTCGGCCCGGCACGTCCGGGCCATGGCCTGCACCGGCGACAACGTTCGCAGGAACTCCTCGGCCGCCGCCGGGATCAGGCCCGGCTCTCGTCGTAGCCGTTCCTGGGCCTCCTGATCGCGGGCCAGGTACCAGAGGCTGGAGCGGATCGCCCAGGCGGTCGTGTCGAGACCGGCGACGAACAGCAGGTAGCAGTAGGAGATCAGCTCGTCGTGGGTCAGCGGCCTGCCGTCGATCCGCGCGCCCAGAAGCTGGCTGATCAGGTCCTGACGGTCAGCCGACTCACGACGGGCCCGCAGGAGCCGGTCGAAGTAGTCCACGACCTCCCGGGCGGCCGCGCGGGCCCGCGCCGGGTCGACGGTCCGCTCGTAGATGATGTCGTCCACCCACGCGTCGAACTTCGGCCAGTCCTGCTCGGGGAAGCCCGCGAGCCTGCTGAACACGATCGTCGGCATCGGGCGCGCGTAGAGAGCGGATACATCGGCGACGGCCTGCTCGCTCACCTGCGCGAGAAGCTCACGGGCGGTGCTGCGCATGCCGTCCTCGAGCCGGGCGACCGCCCTGGGGGTGAACAACGGGAGCAGGATCCGCCGGTACCGGGCGTGATCCGGGGGGTCGATGTCGATAGGAATCAGCGGGAAGTCCGTCCCGAAGTCCGGCATGAGCATCGACGGGGCGACCGAGAACGTGGCCGGATCCTGCTCGGCGGCGAAGATGTCGTCACCCCTGGTGAGGTACCAGAACCCGCCATACTTCTCGCCGCGTCCCACCGGGCACGTGGCCCGCAGGCGCGAGTAGGCCGGGAAGATGTCGTCGAGTGCGTCACCGTGGAAGTCGAACTCGCCTTCCGGGGTGCGGTCGCCTGTCATGGGCCTCACGTCCTCGGTCCTGCGGTCCACGAGGCTGAGCATACGGAGGGTGGGCCCGAAACGACATTCCTGGTTTTCATGTCTGCCTTGACCTGATTCGTTGGGGAAGCGGCCACCTGGTGTTTGATGTCCCGACGACATCTGGCCTACCAGGGAGTAGCGTCGCTGTCCGTGGAGGATTCGGTCCTGCCCGGCGACCTTGAAGCGGGCGACGTGATCGCGCTCGCCGACGAGGGGGATGGCCTGCTCGTCAAGGCGGTGCGCCTGGGGCAGGGAGGGTTCGTGCTCACCGTGTCGCCTGCGGACGGCCGCGCATCCGAGGGAGACCGGCAGATCACCCTGACGGTCGCGACGCGCCTGCACAAGCGCGGACGAGTTCCCCTGACGGACATCTGACGCGGCCCCGGGGCTCACCGGTCCCCGGCCAGGCGCGCCTCGCCCCCGCCGCAGCCCTCGGCGGCCAGCGCGGCGGTTACTTCAGGATGCCGAGGTACAGGACGCTGACCAGGCCCGCGATGAGGCAGTAGACCCCGAACGGGGTCAGGGTCCGGGTGCGCAGGTAGCGGAGCAGGAACCGGACCGACAGGTAGGCACCGATGCCGGACAGCACGCTGCCGAGCAGGATCTGGCCGCGGATCCCGCTGCCGAGCGGCCCGAGCAGGTCCGGGATCTTCAGCGCGCCGGCCGCCAGGATAACGGGCGTGGCGAGCAGGAACGCGAACCTCGCGGCGTCCTCGCGCGACAGACCGCGCATCATGCCGGCGACCATGGTGACCCCGTCCCGGCTGATCCCGGCCAGCAGCGCCAGGATCTGCGCGGACCCGATGGCGGCCGCCTGCGGGTAGCTCATCGAGGCCAGCCGGCGGTCGGCCCGGACCGCGCCGGTCCGCTCGGGGCGGCCGGCGGGCTGGGCACCGGACTGCCCCCGGCCCGCGGCGACCAGTTCGGCTCGTTCCGGCACGGCGGCGACCTCGGCGTCAGCCGCCAGGGAGGCACGGGTCCGGTAGCGCTCACCGGCGATGAGGATGAGGCCGTTGACGGCCAGGAAGATCCCGGCGAAGACCGGCTTGCCGAAGATCACCCGGAACGCGTGCTCGAACGCCAGGCCGACGAGCCCGACCGGGATCGTCGCCAGGACGACCATCCAGGCCAGCCGCTGGTCGTCGGTGACCACCCGGCGGTCGCGCAGCGAGGAGAAGAAGCCGCCGACGATCTTGACCCAGTCCCGCCAGAAGTAGATCAAAAGCGCGATGGCGGTGGCGACGTGCAGCCCGACGATGAACGCCAGGTAGGGCGATTCGGGCGTGGCCACGTTCAGGTCACGTGCCCAGGAACCGCCGACGAAGGCCGGAATCAGCACGTTGTGCCCCAGGCTGGAGACCGGGAACATCTCCGAGACGCCCTGGATGAGGCCGACGACCGCAGCCTCCAGGTAGGTCAGGTGTGTCATGCGAGGCCCTTCGCCATGGATGGGGTACGGCGTGTGCCTGGCGGCCGGCCTGCGCGCACGACGGCCAGCCGCGGTGGCATACTCGAACCCGTCGGTGATGCTCTACAGCAACTGTAGAGCATCTACACGAATTGTAAATGATGAACGACTGGAGGCCCTCGTGCGCGATCCCGGCCCCCGGCACGCTCCGGCCGACTCACCCGGCGCGACCCGGCGCGCCGCTGGATCGCTGGAAGCCGAGGTCCTCGGGATACTGCGCAGGGCGAGCGGGCCGCTGAGCCCGGGTGAGGTACGCCAGCACCTCGCGGCCGGGCCGCAGGGCGAACTGTCGTACAGCACGGTCGTGACCATCGTGACGCGCCTGCACGCCAAGGGCCTGCTGGCCCGGCAGCGGGCGGGGCGGGGGTTCACCTACACGCCGGTCGACGAGGCCGCTCTCGCCGCCAGCCGGATGAGCCAGGCCCTGGGCACCGGGACGGACCACCGTGCCGTGCTGAGCCGGTTCGTGTCCGAGCTCTCCGGGCGGGACGCCCGGCTGCTGCGCCGCCTGCTCGGCGGAGACCAGGCAGACCGGGGAGAACGGGGAGAACGGGACGCGCAGGCCGGCGAGCGTGACCGGGGAAGGGAACGGGGGTAGGCGCGTGTGGCTGCTATACCTGCCGCTGGTGATCCCGGCGCTGGCCGGAGCGGCCGCGCGCCCATTGGCGGCCCGGCTGGAACCGCGCTTGGCGACCTGGCTGCTCACGTCCACCACGGTGGCCCTGGCCGGGTGCAGCACGGCCGCGCTGGCGCTGCTGGCGGGCTTTGCCGCCGCCCGGGCCCCGGCGCTGGCGGCGTTGGGCGACTACTCGCAGTCGGTCGTTCGACGCGTTGACCCGATTTCCGCTTCGACCGGGGCGGCGGCGGCACTGGCGCTGGTGGGGGCCGCGGTGGGCGTCACGGTCATTTTCCGCCGCCGGGCCCTGGCCCTGGCCGAGTCGTACCGTCGTGCCGCCGGGCTCGCGGTTCGCGGCGGCATCGTCGTCATGCCCGGCCCGGACATCGAGGCCTACGCGCTGCCCGGCCGGCCCGGCCGCATCGTGGTCTCGCGCCGCCTGCTCGACCGGCTGGACCAAGGCAGCCGGGCGGCGCTGATCGCCCACGAGCAGGCGCACCTGGCCGGGCGGCACCATCTGTTCGCGTCGGTGGCCCGCCTGGCCGCGGCGGCCAACCCGATGCTGCTTCCGGTGGCCCGCTCGGTGGAGTACACCGTCGAGCGCTGGGCTGACGAGCACGCCGCCGCGGTGACCGGCGACCGCAGGCTGGTGGCTGAGACCATCGGCCAGGTGGCGCTGCTCGCTGACGCCCGGCGGCCGGCTCCGGGCCTCGCCTTGGGCATGCTCGGGCAGTTCGCCCGGATCGCCCAGATCACCCGGTTCGGCCAGATCGGCCAGATCGGCCAGCGGGTGTCCGTCGCCTGGGCCGGGCCGGTCCCACGCCGGGTGGCGGCCCTGCTGACCGGGCCGCCGCGGCGCCGGACCGTCCTGGTCGCGGCCGCGGCGGCGATCGTCCTGCTGGCCGGCGTGTCCGCTCTGGAGGCGGCCAGGGACCTGCACGCCCTGGTGGAACTCGCCCAGGCCGGCCGGTGAGCGGCCCCAGCGGTCCCAGGGGACCCGGCGGTCCCGGGGACCCGGCGGTCCCGGAGGTGGCGGTCCCGGCGGTCCCGGCGGTCCCGGAGGTCAAGGCGGTCCGGGCTCAAGGCGGTCCCGGCGGCCCCGGCGGTCCCGGCGGTCCCGGAGGTCAAGGCGGCCCCGGCGCTCAAGGGGGTCGCAGGGGTCCCGGAGCTCCCAGGGGTCCTGTAAGTCCCAGAGGTCTGAGGTGGTCCCGCGCGGTCCGGGACGCCGGGATTTCTCCCCGGCGGGAACCGCACGGCTCATCTAGACTCATCAGGTGATCTTCAAGCAGGTCGGAGAGGGACGGCCCTATCCCGACCATGCACGGAGCGCTCGCGAATGGGCCGAGGTACCGCCGCGCCCCGTTCGGCTCGACCAGCTCATCACCACCAAGAACGTGCTCGATTTGAGCACGGTCCTGGCCAAGGATTCCACCTTCTACGGGGACCTGTTCCCCCACGTGATCCGCTGGAAGGGCGAACTCTACCTCGAGGACGGCCTGCACCGTGCCCTGCGGGCGGCCCTGCACCAGCGGTCGGTGCTGCATGCCCGCGTCCTGGACCTGGACTAGCCCGTCGGTCATGTAGCCGCCGGCCGCCGCCAAAGCCGGTCGCGCATCCTCCGGGCGCGCATCCTCCGCCCGCCAAACCCAGCTGCGCCGCCCTACCCCGCCCGATAGGCGCGGTTGCGCGGCTCCGGCCCACATTGAGACCCGGTTGCGCGGCCCTCCCGGCCCGCGGCCAACGAAACCGGTGATGAAAGTGAGTTTGCTGTACACGGGTGTGCACCAACTCCACATTCATGCTGCAGGATGCCGCGGCCGCGGCCGCGGCCGCGAACCAAAACCTGCCTAAAACGGGGTAAATAGGGTCCGGCTCGGCGCGCCGGGCGAACGAGCGGCGCGGCGGCCCCGGGCCCGGGGGGCCGGCGGGCCAGGGACGGAGCGGCGGGGGGCGAGTGCGGCGCGGCGCGGCGGCGCGGCGGGGCGGGGCGGCGGGGCGGGACGGCGAGTGCGGCGCGGCGAGTGCGGCGCGGCGGGGCGGGACGGCGAGTGCGGCGCGGCGGGGCGGGACGGCGAGTGCGGCGCGGCGCGGCGGGGCGGCGCGGCGGGGCGGGGCGGCGCGGCGGGGCGGCGCGGGCGGCGAGGTAGGCCGGACCGGGCGCGTGCGGCGCCGCGGACCGGGGCGGGGCGGCGCGGCGGGCCGGGGCGGAGCGGGGGCGGGGTGGGGCGGCGGGCCGGGGCGGGCGAGCGGGCGGCGGCGGGCGGACGGGACGCGAGGGTCCCCGGATCGGCGTCCCCGGGCAACACCGCTACAGGCGACGCCACCGCTACACGCGACGCCACCGCTACACGCGACGCCACCGCTACACGCGACGCCACCGCTACACGCGACGCCACCGCTACACGCGACGCCACCGCTACACGCGACGCCACCGCTACACGCGACGCCACCGCTACACGCGACGCCACCGCTACACGCGACGCCACCGCTACAGGCGACGCCGTAACGTCGTCTTTTTGTGCGGGGTCCGGCTGGGCTTGTGCGTCACGGGCTTGTGCACCGGGTTCTCCTGCCGCGCCAGTCTGGCCTGCGCTATCGCAGCTAGGCGCGGCGTCATCCACTCCAGCAGCGGCGGCATCAGCGCCCGCCAGGTGAACATGGTGTGCCCGCCGCCGCTCACGACCTTCAGCGTCACTCCGGGCTGACGGATCTGCAGCAGCTGCGCGAATACCTCGGCGTTCCTGAGGTCGGCCCGGTCACCGCTGCCGACCCCGAGCCAGAACTGGGGGATCGGGGTGCCGGCCCGCAGCGAGCTCACCAGGTCGTCCGGCGTATTGTCCCGTTTCAGCGCGGCGTTCCCGCCGAACGGGTTCACCAGCCGGGATGGATGGGCCAGCTGGTTGTCCGACGGCTGGAAGTAGCCGCTGAGCACTCCGGAGAAGCCGAACCGGTCGCCGTACCTCAGCCCGAGGTTCGCGGCGCAGAACCCGCCTTCCGAGTACCCCGCGATGCCCCAGTCCGTGCCCGGTGGCTGCACCCGCAGCGTCCGCGCGATGTATTCGGGCAGATCCTCAGCGAGGTAGGTCGCGTCCGCTGGGCCGTGGACCTGGTTGAGGCACTGGAGCGACATCCCCCGGCCGCCGTTCGCGTCCGGCATGACCAGGACCGCCGGCTTCGCCAGGCCCACGCCGATCAGGTCCTGCATCATCGTGGTCACTCCCACGACCGTGATCCAGTCCTGCGGCACGCCGGGGAAGCCGTGCAGCAACTCGATCGCCGGGAACCGGTAGTGGCGGTAGGCCGTCTGAAAGTACTGCGGCGGAAGGTACACGTAGACCGAGCGCGTGATCCGGCTGGCCCGGCCGTACACGGTCAGGTGGGCCGTGTATCCGTCCTGCGCCGCCACCTGCGGGTCGATCGTGTTGCCGAGGAACGTGCTGAACTTCACGTTGCTGCCGACACCCGACACGACAGTCGGCACCTCGGGAGCCTGGGCGTTCGAGCCGGTCAGGTCCGAGATCGCGGAGTTCCAGTTCTGGTAGTAGTCGTAGTACTTGTTGACCGCGGCCACGCCGAACATCATCGCGGGAATGAACGCGAGGCAGGCCGCCAGAACGCGGAAGGCCAGCTGCTTCGCGACGACCAGCCACCACATCAGGCCGCCGAACACCACGATCAGCAGCAGGAAGAACGCTGTGCTCTGCGGTTCCAAAAGGACACTCCGGAAGCCCGGCCGGTATCGTTCCCTAGATCATCGCGCCGCGCACCGCACCGGTGCGCCCGACGCCCCCGGTTCGGCGCGCTGGCGGTGGAGGTGGGATTTGAACCCACGGAAGGGTTGCCCCTTCACACGCTTTCGAGGCGTGCGCCCTCGGCCACTAGGCGACTCCACCGCGGCCGAGCCTACCTGACTCGCCCGTACCGCCCGGCCGGTCGAGGCTATGCGCCGGGAAGCGCCGCTAATCGACGGAATTGCCGGAAATCTTCTAGCGTAGCCGGTCGAAGAACGCGCGCAGCAGTTCCGCGCACTCGTCCTCCAGGACCCCGCCGATCACCTCGGCGCGATGCGGGAGCCGGCGGTCGCGCAGCACGTCCCACAGCGAGCCCGCGGCTCCCTCCCGGGGATCGGTGGCCCCGTAGACCAGCCGGTCCAGTCGCGCGGCGGTCACCGCTCCCGCGCACATCGTGCACGGCTCGAGCGTGACGACCAGCGTGCACCCGTCCAGCCGCCAGCCGCCCCGGGCCGCCGTCGCCTGCCGGATGGCCACGATCTCGGCGTGCGCGGTGGGATCGCCATCGGCCTCGCGGCGGTTGCGGCCCAGGCCGGCCACCGAGCCCGCGGCGTCCAGCACGACGGCGCCGACGGGTACGTCGGCGTCGTCACCACCCGCGGGAAGGCCGGCCGCCTGGCCGAGCGCCAGGCGCATCGCGGGCTCGAACGATGACAGGTACCCGGTGGTCACGGCGCAGGCTGCTCAGGAGCCACGCACGCCGTCCAGGCCGTGCAGGCCGTCCAGCGCGCGCTTCAGCGCCGGGCCGAACCCGAGCCGCCGCCCGATGCTCTCCAGGACCTCGTCGGGGAACATGTCCAGGTCACCGGACAGCGCGCCGAGTTCCATCTCGTCGATGCCCAGGTCGGCGAAGATGGACAGGTCCCCGGCCGGGAAAACCTGGTCGAGGTCGTCGTCGTCGTCAGGAACGGGTATGTCCAGGTAGTCCAGCACCTGGCGGGCGAGGGGCCAGTCCAGCGCCGCCGTGAGGTCAGAAAGGAACACCGAGACCTGGCTACCGATGACGCGCAGCGCAACGAAGAAATCGTCGCCCACGGCCACCAGGCCGATGGTGCCGCCGATGCTGGGCTGCTGGCGCAGGGCGTGGATGAGGCCGTCCAGGTTCTCGGTGAGCGCCGCGGGCAGGAGCTCAGCCTCCCAGGCGTCGTCCTCCCGGTACACGACGACAGCAAAATCGGTGCTGGTTACATCGGGCATCGTCACCCCAACGGCGCGGCTTCCAGGAGGGAATGGTGCCAGATTCCGGACGGCCGCGCTGCATGATCGGCGGCCGCGATGCCTGGCCGTGACCTGGCTGCGGGATTACTACCGGTCGACTGCCCACCGATACCGATCGTAGCCAAGCGGCCAGACCGGCCGGAACGCCGCGGCAGCACGGAAGTCGGCGCGTCATCGGCGCGGGACGGCCCCGCACGCCCGCTGATCAACTAAGGTAGCCATCGGGTGACGGTCGGCTTGAGCTTCATTGGCCGGCCGATTGCCCCGGGCTATGCTGGGAACAACGGTCATAACGGCTGAGCACGCATCGCCTGCATCGAGTGCGCTGGGAGGTGATCAGGATGCTGAAGAAGGTCATAACGTGGGCGATCGTCATCTTCGTCGTGTTCTACCTCGTCACCCAGCCCACTGCGGCAGCGAATCTGATACATACCTGGTATAACGGTTTGAAATCGATCGCCCACTCGCTGGCAACATTCGTCAGCTCCCTTTGAGCCCATGAGGCTGCCATGAGGCTGCCAACTCGCGGCGGGACCGGGCCGGCCGCGGTCAACCGGTACCTGCTGCCGAACGAGCATCAGGTCATCACCGTCCGTCGGCATCCGGCCGTCCTGATCGGCCCGAGCGTCTTGGCGCTGGCCGGACTGCTGGTCGCGGGCGTGCTCACCGCGACCGTGCTGCACGGCAACGAGGCGCTGATCACCGTGGTGTGGGTCGCCTGGGTCGTGCTGTTCGGCCGCATGATCTGGAAGGCCATCAACTGGGCCGTCGACTTCTTCGTGGTCACCTCGCACCGGATCCTGCTGACTTCGGGCGTGCTGACCAGGAAGGTCGCGATGATGCCGCTCACGAAGGTGACCGACATGAGCTTCCAGCGGACCTTCACGGGCCGCTTGCTTGGTTTCGGCGAGTTCATCGTCGAGTCCGCCGGCCAGGACCAGGCGCTGCGGAACATTGACCATATTCCGTACCCTGAGCAGCTTTACCTAGAGGTATGTGGGATGCTCTTCGGGAGCGACGACCAGGCGAGCCAGAACGAGCCCGACGCGGCTGACGACTGACTTCTCCGGTTGTCCCCTTCCCCGGGGTTCCTGCGGCCGGACGACTTCCAGCGAAACGTCCGGCCGCAGGAGCCTGTCCGGGCCCCGCGACATAACGTAGTTCAGTCGCTTCACAGCGTTACGAGAAGCACGCCAGCGGTGGCCAGGGCCAGCCCGGCCCGCTGGTCCAGCCCATCCGCTCGCCAAGCAGACAGCGGGCCAGCAGCACCGTCACTCCCGGGTAGAGCGAGGTCAGCACGATCGCGAGGCCTGAACAGGCCGGCCGGCATACCGGACGTCTTGCTGCGGGCGGGCGGGCCCGGCGGGCGGGGGTCGCGGCACCGGACGGATCCGCCGGGCCGGACGCCACGGCGCCGACCGCGTCCGGTCGCGGCTGACCGCCGCCCGAACTGACCGCGACGATGGCGACGACGAGACCAGTGCGCCCGCGTAGACCTGCGGCCCGGGTCGCTCGCCCTCGGCCAGCGCCGCCGCGACCGGCAGCACGGTGGAGACCAGCGCGGAGAGCGGCGCGACGACGCTCATCGGCCCGGCCGCGAGCCCGGCGTAGTCACGGGTGCTCTGGCGCGGCGACGCGGGCGGGACCGGCACGATCATCGCGGCCACGGACCCGCCCTGGGCGGTCGAGCTATGGCGCTGGACGCTGCAGCCCGGCGAGAGGTTCGGCGGTGAGGCGCACGCGCCCGCCAGCAAGGAGGTGGCGTGGGCCGAGGCGGGCACGGTGACGCTGACCGTGGCGGGACGCAGGTACGAAGTCGCCGCGCCCCGGTGTGCCCGGTTTCCCGGCAGCCTGCCGCACTCCTACCTGAACGAGGGGACGAGCCGGCGCTGATCATCATGATTTTCGTCGTTCCCCCGGCTCCGTCCTGATTGGTCGCGACGCCGTCTACCGGCGCCACAGCGGGACGTTGCCGTCGATCACGCTCATGTCGTAAGGCCGGCCGAGCTGGGCCGCGCTCACGCACTGCGTGGCGACGATATCGTCGCCGGGTGCCATTTCCAGAACGCCGGTCCAGTCGGCGGCCCAGCGCCCCCCGTGCGTCTTCGCGTTCTTGACCACGAACGAGAGCGACCCGTAGTTGATCAGCGAGTACCGCTCCGCCCACAGGTGCTCGCTCAGCACGGTGAGGTAGGCCTGGTACACCCCGGTCTCGGTGTCGACCACGACGCTGGTGTTCCTGGGCACCTTGAGCCTGCCGAGCTCGGCCAGGATGGACTTCGCGTCAGCCTCGGCGTCGGCGCTGGTGTCCGCGCCGGTGTGCACGAAGATCGGCAGGCGGCACGGGGACCACTGGGCATCCCACTCCGCCTGGGTCCAAACGTGGGGCGTATCGCCGCCGATGTAGCCGGCCGCGACATGCCAATGCGGCGGGTTTGGCGGCGGTGTCGATGCGTCATACATCCATCGCATGGTCAATAGTGCCTTTCCTGGGGGTTGACCGGAGTCAGTGTAAATGTTTTGAGTTGAGTCATGAGCGAGAACTGGGGGGCGGACGCGCGGGTGGGCGTGCCCATGATGCAGGTGATCGCGAAGCAGGTAAGCCAGGTCTCCCGTCAGCCGCGGGAAGTGCGCCGGATCATCGACCAGCAGTGGCTGGACGAGGAGTCGAAGCAGCGGCTGCGCGAGGTCTACCACGTGACCGACGCGGACCTGGCCGTATACGAGCGCGAGGCCGCGACCGAGGCACGCCGCCGGACGCGCGAGCGCTACGGCGCCCCGGTGCCGGCCAGCCCGTGCGACTGTGGCGCCGAGCCGGTCGTGCACGCGTCCGGTCGGATCGAGTGCCAGCACTGCGGCACCGAGTGGACCGCGCAGGAAGTACGCCGGTTCATAGACGCGCAGCTTCTGGACGAGGAGTCGAAACAGGCGCTGCGCGACACGTTCCACGCGACGGACGCGGACTTGTTAGCGGACGAACGCAGAGCCGCGAGCTAGCCGGGCCGGGGGGTCGTCCTCACGACGGCCGCCGCGTCGGCGAACCCAGGCACGGCGATGCCGGTGACCTCGCACGCGACGCGCGGCACGGGCCGGGCACGTCTCGGCGCGGCATCGGACACATGTTCTAATCATCGGATGGACGCGCGGAGACCTCGCTGGTGGATCTACCCGGCCGAATGCGCGAACGGTCACGCCTGGGGACCCGGGCGGGTCACGGTCTCGTGGCAGCCATGCCAGTGCGCGCCCGCTCGCCAAGCGCGGTCACGCGCGAGCGGCCATCGCACCATCGCCTGCCGGGTTCCCGGATGCCGGTCGGTGTTCTATGAGCCCTGGCACGACCCGGCGACGGCCTTAGCTGCTCTTGGCTGGCACTGGCGGCGCGCCGGCCGGATGAGCCTGATCGGCGCCGCCCCGGGCTTCCCCTCGGCTTCCTCCGAGCGCCCGTACCCTGAGATATCGTGCAAATGCGAAACGTATCGCATCACCGGCGCCCCGAGGGAGGCAGGCCGTGACGGGTGGCGAGCCGGACTGGGTACCGCCGGAGGTCGATACGAGGCGGGCGAACGTCGCCCGGGTCTACGACTACTGGCTGGGCGGCAGCCACAACTTCCTGCCCGACCAGGACCTGGCCCGGGCCATCGCCGCGGTCGAGCCCAACATCCGGGCGATCGCCCGGGCCAACCGGGCGTTCCTGGGCCGGGCGGTGCGGCTGCTGGCCGCGGCCGGCATCGGCCAGTTCCTCGACATCGGCTCGGGCATCCCCACCGAGCGCAACGTGCATGAGGTCGCCCAGCAGGCCAGTCCCGGCGCCCGGGTGGTCTACGCCGACATCGACCCGGTCGCGGTCGCGCACAGCCAGGCCATCCTGGCCGGAAACCAGAACGCCGCGGTCATCGGCGGCGACCTGCGCGAGCCGGAGAAGATCCTGGCCCACGACGCGACCCGGCGCCTGATCGACTTCGGCCAGCCCGTCGGCCTGCTGCTGGCCGGCGTCCTGCAGTTCATCGCCGACGCCGAGGACCCGTGGCGGATCGTGGCCACGCTGCGCGAGGCGCTCGCGCCCGGCAGCCACCTGGCGCTGAGCCACGTCACCGATGAGGGCAGGCCCGAGGTGATGCAGGCCGCCGAGAAGGTGTACAACCGCAGCGTCGCCACGCAGGTGCACATTCGGCCGCGCACGGAGATCCTGCGGTTCTTCGACGGCTTCGACCTGATGGGCCCCGGCCTGGTCTTCATACCGCTGTGGCGGCCGGACTCACCCGCCGACGTGCCCGACGATCCCACCCAGTTCGCAGGCTTGGCCAGCATGGCCAGCGTGGCCGGCAAACACTAGTCACAGGTGATATCACGGGCCGACCCTAGGCTCCCCAGACGTGCGCGACGAAACCCCGGCCATCTGCCGTACCGACCAAGCACCCACGTTCGCTGCCGCCTCCCTGCTCCGGCGGGAACTGCTGCGCGAACTCGGCGAGCCCGGCGCTGATCGAATGGGTGCCACGGCGCGAGCAGCGCGCCCCGCCACCGCTGATGAGACCGCCTGGCGCCAGGCATTGCGTGCTGTTGAGCTGTGCCAGCGCGTCGCCGAGCTAGCCGCCCGGCGCTGACGCCCCTGCCCTGAGATATCGTGCAGGCACAAAACGGCATTGACGGGCAAGATGCGCCATGCGCGGGCCGGGCCCGCGGCCAGGCGCCGTTCTGCGCAGGCGCCGGGCACGCACATCAGGGAAGGCAGGCGTGATGGCCGGCGAGCCGGACTGGGTACCGCCGGAGATCGACGCCAAGCGGGCGAACCCCGCCCGCGTGTATGACTACTGGCTGGGCGGCAGCCACAATTTCCTGCCCGACCAGGATCTGGGCCGGGCGATCAGCGCGGTCGATCCCATCGTCCGGGCGGGCGCCCGGGCCAACCGCGCGTTCCTCGGCCGGGCGGTGCGGTTCCTCGCCGCGGCCGGCCTCGGCCAGTTCCTGGACATCGGCTCCGGCATACCGGCCGAGGGGAATGTGCACGAGGTCGCCCAGCAGGCCGACCCGGACGCCCGGGTGGCCTACGTGGATGCGGACCCGGTCGTGACCGCGCACAGCAGGGCCATCCTGGCGGGCAACCAGAACGCCGACGTCATCGAGGCTGACCTGCGCGAGCCGGAGAAGATCCTCGCCCGGGCCGCCGGGCTGATCGATTTCGGCCAGCCCGTCGGCCTGCTGCTCGTCGCCGTGCTGCATTTCATCGCCGACGCCGACGACCCCTGGCGCGTCGTCGCCACGCTGCGCGACGCGCTCGCCCCCGGCAGCTACCTCGTTCTGGGCCAGGGCACCAGCGCGGACAAGCCCGAGGTGGCCCGGGCCTTCGAGAAGGTGTACAACCGCAGCGTCACCACCGACATCCATATGCGCTCACGTGCGGAGATCCTGCGTTTCTTCGACGGGTTCGACCTCGTGGACCCGGGGCTGGCCTACGTCTGCGCATGGCGTCCAGACTCGCCCGCCGACGTGCCCGGCGACCCCAGCCAGTTCGCGAACCTGGTCGGCGTGGGCCGGCGGGCCTGACGCGCCGCGAGGCAGACCTGCGGTCCGTCACTGTATGGCTCCATATATAAGTTTTCAGAGGCAGATAGCGGGCGAGATCCGACACTGCTAGCCTCGTGACGCTACGGACTTCCTGGCAACGGTTTTGCGTGCTCATGGGCTGCATGGGCTGCTGCCTGGGGTTCGCGGAGGGCTCGTTGCGTCACGCCAGAACGGCTCGACGCCAGGAGTCCAAGAGTCCAAGGAGGGGTGGACTCGACCGTGTTCGAAAGGCCCGACAGTCGTCGCCAACGAGACGACGATCTTGCTACGCTCCAGACGGCGCCGAAGAGCCCGCTGCCCGCTGAGCGCCAGCGCCTCCGGCCCCGCGCAGGCGACCACAGCCGCTGGCATTGGTTGCTGGTCGTCGCCGTGGTCATACCTCTGCTTACGCCCCTGTACAACCGGGTCCAGCCCCGGCTATTCGGGCTGCCGTTCTTCTACTGGTCCCAGATGGCGTTCATTGGCCTGGCCGCAGGTGTGACCACCGCGGTATATCAGGCCACGAAACGGCGCGGATCATGAACCCGCTGGCCGGCCGCGGAGCCGAGTTGGGCACCGTTATCGCCATGTTCGGGCTGGTCGCCATGCTCGGGTTCGCTGCGGCGCGGTGGCGGCGGCCGCAATCAGGGGCTGACCTGGGAACATGGGACTTGGAAGAGTGGGGCCTGGGCGGACGCGCCTTCGGCGGCACGATCACGTTCTTCCTGGTTGGTGGTGATCTCTACACCGCCTACACCGTGGTAGCGGTACCGGCGTTAGTCTACGCGGAAGGCGGCTCCGGCTTCTTCGCGGTGTCGTACGTGGCAATCACTTATCCGCTGGTCTACGTGGCGCTGCCCAGGCTGTGGTCGGTCGCCCATGTGCACGGCTTCGTCAGCATTTCCGAGTTCGTGCGCGCCCGCTTCGGGTCGGCTCCACTGTCCGGGCTCGTCGCGGCCACCGCCATCATTGCGACCCTGCCCTACGTCGCACTCCAGATCGTCGGCTTGCAAGTGGTGTTTCAGGCGCTGGGCATCGGCGGTGACCTGCCGCTGCTGCTGGCCTTTGGCTTCCTGGCCTTCTTTACCTTCAACTCAGGACTGCGGGCGCCCGCTCTGCTCGCCATCGTCAAGGACTTGCTCCTGCTGCTGACCATCCTGATGCTGCTGCTCTGGTTCGGGGTGACCCAGGGCGGCTGGGGGCATGTCATCAGCGCCGCCGGCGCGAAGTTCGGCCGCAGCCCGGCTTCTGGTGGAAGTCTGCTGCTGGCACCAGCGGGTCAGCTCGGCTATATGACGCTCGTCCTGGGTTCCGCGCTCGCGCTCTTCCTTTATCCGCATGCCGTGACGGGCGTGCTGGCCGCAAAGAACCGCGCCACCGTCAAGCGCAGCCTGTCGACGCTGGGCATCTACTCAGTGATGCTGGGCATCTTCGCGCTGTTCGGCTTCGCCGCGATATCGGCCGGCATCAAGCCTGCCGGCGGCAAGCTGGACACGATCGTTCCGCAACTGTTCCACTCGGCGCTGAGCGGGGGCGCCCTGGGCCTGGCCTACGCCGCGCTGGGTATCGGCGCCCTGGTCCCGGCGTCGGTCATGTCGATCGGGGCGGCGAATCTGTTCACGCGGAGCATCTACCGGGAGTTCATCCGTCCGGGCGCCACCCCGGCCCAGGAAGCCCGCGTCAGCAGAACCGCCTCGCTGCTGGTCAAGCTGGGCGCCATCGCGGTTGTCCTGCTCATCGACCCGCAATTCGCGGTCAACCTCCAGCTCATGGGCGGGGTCGTCATCCTGCAGGTTTTCCCGTCGGTCGCCCTCGGCCTTTACACGAACTGGTTCCACCGCCGGGCGCTCATCGCCGGACTGGCAGCCGGGCTGGTCAGCGGGATCTTCATGCTCTACCAGATTCCGAGCGTCGGCGCGAACGGGAAGATCACTGCCCACCACTTCGGCGGCGGTTCCTGGCCCCTGGCCCACCTGGGCTGGGATACCCGGCTCACTGTCTACGCGGGCATGGTCGCGCTGGCCATCAACCTGGCCGTCGCCGCAGCGGGCACCCTGGCCTGCCGCTGGCGCGGCATCCCCAGCGGTGTGGACATGACGGGTCCCTCGGACTATACGGCTGATGAGGACGATCCCACCATCCAGCGGATGCCCGAACTCATCGACGGGTCACGGTCTTACCGTGCCAGGCACGCCCGCTGAAGCGCGCCGCCGGTCACAATGTCTCGCTGAAGGCCTCCGGCGAGTACGACCGGGCGAAGCACGGGCCAGGCAGACGGGGCTCACCGTGCGGCTTGGACTGGGTTGCGGCGACTTGCCGCTTGGTGTGTGTCGCGTTACCAATGCCGGGGATAACGGGCACGTGACCGCCCGGCCAGAGCTTTACCGCTACAACGTGCGCGTCGAGATCCCCCACGTCGGCGGCACTCGCGGATGGAGTGCCGCGGCCACGGCATTCGAGCATGGCCTGGCGGCGCAGGCCAGCCTCCTGGTGACCGAACGGCAGATCGAGTTTGTGACGCGCGAGCGCCGGGACTACGTCCGCGTATCGGTAACGGTCGAGGCCGCCCACGTCGCGGAGGCGGCCGTAATCACGTGGGCCGTGCTGCAGCAGGCTGCGGGCGAGGACATCGCAGGCTGGGACATGGCCGGAGCCTCAGCCGATATACGGCCCGCGAGACCCGGCCGGCCCGCGCCTTCCCTGAAGTTCTGATCGAACTTCCTGCGTGTTTCGGAATCGCCGTCACCAGACCGCCCGCCCTGTGATCCCGGAGCGCCGGTCAGGTAGCGGGAGCTACCTGACCGGCGCCCGGCCGTCCGGGGTGCGGTACCCGGGTCAGGGCTGGTTCGGCGCTGTTGCGGTCTATGCGTCTCGCTTGCGGAACAGGATCACGGCGGCGGCGACTGCTATGGCGGCGTACCCGCACAAGATGGCGAAGCTGGGCCACGGCCCGAACATGGGGGTGTTCCCCGGGGACTGCCCCACGGTCATCCACAGCTGCCCGCCGGCCAGGGCCGGGATCCACTTGTCGACGTGGTTCTGCCAGGACTGCGGCAGGAAGTTGACCAGGATGGTCACCACGAACAGCAGTCCGACCACGGCGCCGATGCCGCCTGCGCTGTGCCGGATGAGCAGCCCCAGGCCGAACGCCAGCACGCCGCACGCGGTCAGGAACAACGCCCCGCCGATGACGGCGCGCAGCACGTTCGGGCTCCCGATCGTGGTGCTGATGTGGTCGGAGGACATGAGCGCCTGGCCCAGGAAGAACGCCGCGAACGAGGTGACCAGGCTGGTGACCAGCGCGACCACGGTGAATACGACGCCCTTGGCCGCGATCATCACACCGCGGTGCGGGTTGGTCGTCAGCGTGGTGCGGATCATGCCCGTGGAGTACTCCGAGCTGATGACCAGCACGCCGAGGACGCCGATGATCAGCTGCCCGATGTACAGCCCGGCCAGGCTCTGCCGCGTCGGGTCGAAGAACGGCCCATGCGGCCCGTGCGCCGCGCCGGTGCTCGCCAGCGCTCCGAAGCCGACGACCACGACGAACATCGCCAGCAGCGTCCAGTACGTCGACCGCACCGACCGGATCTTGGTGAACTCCGATCGCAGCGCGCCCGCGAACGTGACCCGGCCTGCCGAGCGGGGCAGGTCGAGGGCCACGCCGGCCGCGGGCCCGGTTATCGTCGCCATCTCAGGCCACCTCTCCAGCCAGCACCGGCTGCTCGGGCACGCCAGCGTGGAATTCCACGCTGGACGCGGTCAGCTCCATGAACGCCTGCTCCAGCGACGCGTGGACCGGCGACAGTTCGTGCAGCCGGACCGCGTTGTCGTAGGCCAGGTCCCCGACCTGGCTGGTGTCCAGGCCGGTGATCACCATCGACCCGTCGCCGTCCTCGCGGACCGTGGCCCCGGCCGCCGCGACCAGCTTGGCCAGCAGGTCGGGCTGGGGCGTGCGGGCCCGGACCGTCTGCTGGGAGTTGGCGGCGATGAACTCGGCGACCGTGCAGTCGGCGATGAGCTTGCCCCGGCCGATGACCAGCAGGTGGTCGGCGGTGTTCTCCATCTCCGACATCAGGTGGCTGGACACGAACACCGTCCGGCCCTCGGCGGCCAGCGCCTTCATGAGATTGCGGATCCACAGGATGCCCTCCGGGTCCAGCCCGTTGACCGGCTCGTCGAACATCAGGATCTGCGGGTCGCCGAGCAGCGCCCCGGCGATCCCCAGGCGCTGCCCCATGCCCAGCGAGAAGCCCTTGGACCGCTTGCCGGCCACGCCGGTCAGCCCGACCAGGCCCAGCACGTCGTCGACCCGGCGCCGGGGCAGGTTGTTGGACTGGGCCAGGCAGAGCAGGTGGTTGTAGGCACTCCGGCCGCCGTGCATGGCCTTCGCGTCGAGCAGCGCCCCGACCTGGCGCATCGGGTGGTCTGCCTGGTCAAACGGCTTCCCGTCAATGGTGACCCGGCCGGCCGTCGGCCGGTCCAGGCCCAGGATCAGGCGCATGGTCGTGGTCTTCCCGGCGCCGTTCGGGCCCAGGAACCCGGTGATCTTGCCAGGTGCCACGCTGAACGACAGGTTGTCAACGGCGAGCGTGTCCCCGTACCGCTTGCTGAGGCCTTCTGCCTCGATCATGTTTGTGCCGTCCCCTCAGCAGTCGTGCGCTAGCCGGGCTGGCTAGCGAACCCAGTCTCGCAGCGAAACGCGATAGGTCGCGTCACCCGGAAGGCTGATCCGCCTCCCACCGCAGGGTGATCTCAGGGCGTCACGTCGCCGTGCTCACTGACACCAGAGCAGGCACCCTGCCTTTGCGGCAAAGTGCCTGCTCACGGGCGGAGGCTCGGGGATTTGAACCCCGGATGGGCGCGAACCCAAACCGCATTAGCAGTGCGGCGCCATAGACCGGACTAGGCGAAGCCTCCAATGACCCCAGCCGGGGTCCGCCCCAGGGTACCGGTACGGTCATATCGCCGGCAAAGCAGTTGGCGTGCGCGCGTACCGGCGGCCCGGGGGGCTCAGCGAGCCTCGATCACCTCGTAGTCGCCCCGGGCGTAGGCCTCGCGGATCCTGGTCTTCGCGAACTTCCCGACGCTGGTCTTGGGCACCTCGGTAATGAACGACCAGCGCTCGGGTAGCTGCCAGTGCGGCACCTTGTCCTCCAGGAAGGCCCTCAGGTCCGCCGCGGTGACCGACGCGCCCGGCCTGATCACGACCGTGGCCAGCGGCCGCTCGCCCCACTTCTCGTCCGCGACCCCGATCACCGCCGCCTCCGCCACCTGCGGGTGGGCCATCAGCGCGTTCTCGAGTTCCATCGAGGAGATCCACTCGCCCCCGGACTTGATCACGTCCTTGGCCCGGTCGGTGAGCGTGACGAAACCGAGCGGGTCGATGGTCCCGACGTCACCGGTGCGCAGCCAGCCGTCCCGGAACTTCTCCGGGTCGTCATCCTTGTAGTAGGACCCGGTCACCCACGGGCCGCGGACCTCGACCTCGCCGACCGACTCGCCGTCGTGCGGCAGCACGGTCCCGTCCACGCCGACCAGCCTGGCCTCGACGGCCGCCACCAGCCTGCCCGCGGTGTCGCGGTAGCGCCACGACTCGGCCTCCGGCGTGCCCGCGGGCGGATGGGCGATGCTGCCCAGCGGCGAGGTCTCGGTCATGCCCCAGGCCTGCACGATCCGGACCCCGAGTTCCTTCTCGTACGCCTCCTGGAGGGCGTGCGGCACCGCCGACCCGCCGCAGGGGACCAGCCGCAGCGACGAGAGGTCGCCGCCGTGCCCGCGCACGTGCGCCAGCAGCATGTTCCAGATCGTCGGCACCGCGCCGGCCACCGTGGGCCGTTCCGCCTCGATCAGCCGGGTCAGCGGCTCGGGCTGCAGGAACCGGTCCGGCATGATCAGGTCGGCGCCGGCCATCACGGCCGCGTACGGCAGCCCCCAGGCGTTCGCGTGGAACATCGGCACCACGGGAAGCACCCGGTCCTGCTCCGACAGCGCGAAGACGTTGCCCAGGCACACGCCCATCGAGTGCAGGTACGACGACCGGTGGCTGTAGACGACGCCCTTCGGGTGCCCGGTGGTGCCGCTGGTGTAGCACATCGCCGCCGCGGACCGTTCGTCCAGTTCGGGCCAGCCGAACGAGTCGGGCTGGGCGGCGAGCAGGTCCTCGTAGGAGTGCACCAGACGGCCGTCGCCGGCCAGGTCGGGCTCGGCGGGACCCTCCGTTCCGTCATCTGCTCTGGTCACGATGACGTGACGGATCGTGGGCGCGTGCGGCAGCACCCGGGCCAGCAGCGGTATCAGGTTCGCGTCGACGATGACCACGTCGTCGCCCGCATGGGTGGCGATGTAGCCGATCACCTCGGGGTCGAGCCGCAGGTTCAGCGTGTGCAGCACCGCGCCCATGGACGGAATGGCCAGGTAGGCCTCCAGGTGCTCGGCGTTGTTCCACATCAGCGTGGCCACGCGCTGATCGGCGTCCACGCCCAGGCTGCGCAGCGCGTTGGCCAGCCGCGCCACTCGCGCGCCGGTCACGCCGTAGCTCTGCCGCCGCGTGCCCGCGGGTGTACAGGTCACGACCTCCCGGCCGGCGTAGACCGACGTGCCGTAGCGCATCAGCGCGGTCACCGTCAGCGGGACGTCCGTCATCGTGCTCTGCACTACTACCTCCGGAGGGCCTGCTCCGCCGTCTACCTCATCCGGGAGGCGCCGGAACCGTCTGGAGTGGATAGTGCCACGTCAGCGGAAAAACGTCACGCCCCGGGCAGGACATCTGATTCGGACTGAAGCTCGGCGTCGATGCGCAGCTTGGCCATGGCGCGCGAGACCGTGCTCTTGACGGTCCCGAGGCTCACCCCGAGCACGTCGGCGACCTCGGCCTCGGTCATGTCCTCGAAGTAGCGCAGGACCACGGCGGCGCGCATCCGCTGCGGCAGCCGGTCGACGGCGCGGCGGAGCGTGTCCTGCAGGTCGCTGGTGCCCGCGTGGTCGGCGACCGCCTGATCGGGGATTTCGTCGGTCGGGTACTCCTCCACCCGCCGCCGCCGCCACCAGGAGATGTGGGTGTTCACCATGGCGCGGCGGACGTACCCGTCCAGCGCCTCCCGGTCCTCGATCCGGTCCCAGGCCAGGTACGTCTTGGCCAGGACGGCCTGGACCAGGTCCTCGGCGTCGGCCCGGTTCCCGGTCAGCACGTACGCGGTCCGCAGCAGCGACCTGCTGCGGGCGGTCACGTAGTCACGGAAGCCGGGATCCTCGACGCCGGCCCGGCTCTCGCAGGCTCTTGGCACCGGCCTTGGCACCGGCCCGGGCGCGCGGTGGTGCAGGCCGCCGCCTGCCGCCCGTTCTTGCCCGCGGCCCGCGGCGGTATCGCGCAGGGCTGGCCCCGCTGAATCCGCGCACGCTTCCGCCACGAAGTGATCGCCCCCGACGCTCACATATCCACGGTACCCAGCCTGCGGCGTTTACGCGCCGCTACCCCCTGTAACGGCGAGTCGCTTCCCCGAATATAGACAGTAGGGACGGCAATGTCGGCCTCGCCGTACGGACGCATATGTATGACCTCAGGCCGGAAAGTAGCGAACCGCTTGACGCGGGCCGTCCCAGGTACGCATGGTCATGAGGCTGGGCTGGTTGCCCGGGGAGGACGGGAGCTGGGCTGGTTGCCCGGTGACGGCCGGAGCCGGGTGCTTTGCCCGGGGGGACGGCACAGGCTGGGCCGGCGGCCCGGCTGGGGAGGGCTGATGCTGGAAGTTCACCGAGACCATCGGTGCTGCGACCGGTTCGCGGTCACCAAGACCGCCGTGCGCACGTCGCGACGGCGTCTGCTGCAGGATGCGGTGTTCCGGCCCCAGGATGCCTCCCCGCGCGAAACGGCCGGATTCCCCGCGCCCGGCGATCTTCCGCGCGCGATCGCCGGCACCGTCCGTGACGTCAGCCCGCACGTATTAGTCATCGGGAACGGGGCCAGCGACACGCGGATCACGCTCACCGCCAGCGCGACCGCCTGGCGCGGCGGTTCGTTAGACCCGGCCGCGCTGCAGCCCGGAGACCACGCGGTGGTCCGGCTGCACCGCGCCCAGCGCGCCGTGGCCGACCGGATCTGGGCGAACATCGGCCGCGTGACCGGCACGATCATCGAGCGTGCCGCGGACCGCCTGCTGGTCGACGAGGGCACGATCAAGCCGCGCCAGGTCGTCACGATTCCGGCCCGGTCGGCCGGCCGGATCCAGGTCCGCTTCCCGAACCTGGAGCCCGGGTACCTCATCGACGTCATCGGGCTGCGGCGCGGCGGCACGCCGGAGCTGGAGGCCCGGATTCCGGGTACGTCGCAGCCGGCGTATCCGGTCGACCGGCTGCCCGCGCCGGCCATGCTGGCCGGCCAGGTGCCCGCCGCGATCAGCGGGTCAGCCACCTGGCACGAGCCCTTCGAGGAGCCGCTCGGGCTGCTGGGTGCCTGCTACCCGGCCATCGACCCGGAAGCAGGCTGCGCCGAGGACCCGGTGGGCGGGGCCGCGCCGCGCTTCCTGCGCATGCCCTACCTCGCGATCGGCAGCCGGCTGCTGATCCGCAACGACTGCACGGGCAGCGCGTGCGCGGTTCCGGTCACCGGATGCGCCGCCGTCGCCCGGCTGTTCAACGACCGGTGCGTCACCTGCGGTACCTCGCCGCGCGGGCGGGTGGCGGACCTGACCCTGGCCAGCTTCGTCGCTCTGGGCGGCGAACTGGAGCGCGGATGTTTCAACGCGACGATCACGGTTGGCCGCTGACGATGCTGCCTGCTCTGGTGACCCAGGTCCAGGAGACACAGATCCCGCTGCTGTCGGCCATGCTCCTCGGCGGCTCCGCGGCCAAGTTCGCGCGGATGCTGCGCGTCGGCTCGGTAGACGCGGGGCTCGGCCCCACCGCGTTGTTTCCCGTGCACCTGCGGCGCCCGGTCGCGGCGGCGATGTGCGCCGCCGAGTTCACCTGCGGCGTCGCGCTGCTCGTCACGGCCGCCGGGCTCGGCCGGGGCAGCCTGGCGAACGCGGTGCGGCTCGGGACGTCCCTGCTGTTCCTCGTGGCCACCTGCGCCCTGATCGAACTGCGGACCAGCCATCCAGACACGGGATGCGGGTGCTTCGGCGACCTGAGCACGGCCCCGGTCAGCGGACGCACGCTGGCCAGGTCGGTCCTGCTCACCGCCGCCGCGCTGGCCACCATCGGACTGCCCCCGCTGCATCCGCCGCATCCCGGGGCGCAGGCCGGCCTGCTGCTGGCCATCCTCGCCGTCGAGCTGGTCGTGATCGCCTCGCTCTCGCCCGAGCTGGGCGAGGGCCTGGTGCGGCTCGGCTACTCCGAGCCGTGCGAGCTGCGCAGGCTGCCCGCGGTCCGGACGCTGACCGCCCTGCGCCGAAGCTCGCAGTGGCGCAGGCGCGCGGGCCTGATCACCGCCGACGTGCCGGTCGACATGTGGCGGGAACTGTGCTGGAGATACATAGTGTTCCCGGCCCGGGCCGGCGAGCGGGACGCCGAGGTCGTGTTCGCGGTCTACCTGCGTCCGCACCGCCCGGCGATTCACGCGGCCCTGGTCGACGCGGCCACGGGCGCCGTGCTGGACTGGCCCGCCGCGCCCGCGCGCCGCCGCTGGCCCAGCCTGGCCCCCCACGTCGCCCACGCCGCCCAGGCCGCCCCGGCCACGACCGCCCCCGAGCCGGCCGGCGACGGCGGCCGGCGCGGCGGCCGGGTGCCGGGCCTCGTCCCGTCCGGGATGCTCGCGGCCCCGACCGACCCCGGAGGCACAATCCCCGCGGTCCGGGCCACGCCTGCTCCGCGGCCCGCCCGCGATCTGCCGTTCTCTAACGATCTCTAGACCATGCTGTAGACGAGGCTAGAGTTTCGCAGAGACATCCGCCGCGAGGGCGCCCGGCGCGAGGACCGCCCGGGACCCGCCGGGCTCAGGCCGGCTGGGCCCGCAGGAAGCGGCCGAAGTGCGGCACGGTGAACGCGATCAGCCCGCGCTCCGAGCTGTAGATCAGGCCCTTCTTGATCAGGCTGTCCCGGGCCGGGGAGACGCTGGACGGCTTGCG
The DNA here is from genome assembly GCA_963842355.1 of uncultured Actinomycetota bacterium. Taxonomy (GTDB): domain Bacteria; phylum Actinomycetota; class Actinomycetes; order Streptosporangiales; family Streptosporangiaceae; genus JASHPR01. The sequence goes on from CAWJGC010000007.1 coordinate 312,128, forward strand.
GCCCAGTTCCTCGGCGACCTGCGCGGTCGGCACCGGCTCGTCGCCGAGCAGCGCCATCGCCCGCATGTACTCGCGCTCCGCCGGGGTCGCGCGCTCGTACCGGCTGCCGAAGAAGCCGACGGCCAGCTCGCCGGCCGCCACCGGGCCCGCCACGCTGACGTCGGCGGCGGTGACCGGGCTCGACGCGGCTACGTCCCAGGTCACCTTGCCGTAGGCCTGCACGAAGTACGGGTACCCGTCCGCCGCGGCGTAGAGGGCGTCCAGCGCGTCGGGCTCGAAGTCGGCGCCCTCGCGCCGGGCCGGGGCCAGCAGCGCGTAGTCCGCGGCCTCCCGGTCCAGGCGGTCGATCGGCACGTACCGGAACAGCCGCTCGGAGTAGCTCTTGCTCGCCGACAGCACCGACGGCAGGTGCGGCAGGCCGGCCCCGACCACGATCAGCGGCCCGCCGGTCTGTGACAGCTCGTGACAGGCGGCGCACAGGGCCGACACGTCGGGCGCGGGCACGTCCTGCATCTCGTCCACGAACAGCGCGATGCCCACGGACAGGTCGGCCGCGACCGACGCCGCGTCGGTCAGCAGCTCGGTGAGGTCGATCTCGAGGTCGCCGGAGTCGGCCCGGCCCCGCACGGCCGGCACGTCGATACCGAGCTGCGCCGCATACGACCCCTTGGGCGCGGCCGGATCACGGATGGTGAAGGCCTTGAGCACGCCGAGAAACTGGTCGATGCGGTCCGGCGCGCGGTGCCGGGGCGCGAGTTCGCGTACGGCCATGTGCAGCGCCGAGGCGACCGGCCGCCGGATCGACTGCTCGGGCCGGGCTTCGATCTTGCCCGTGCCCCACAGCCGCTGCATGGCCATCGACCGGAACGCGTTCAGCAGGACGGTCTTGCCGACCCCGCGCAGTCCGGTGAGCACCATGCTGCGTTCGGGACGGCCGCGGGCCACGCGTTCGAGCACGACCTCGAACTGGGCGATCTCGCGGTCACGGCCGGCGAGCTCGGGCGGGCGCTGGCCGGCTCCGGGGGCGTAGGGGTTGCGAACCGGGTCCACGCCATCGGAGCTTATGACCTGATCTAGCTCGTTCCCTAGATTGACGTAGAAAGCGCGATCGGCGTGTCGCGCCGGCCGGCCGCGGTGTCACCGGTGCGGCCGGCCGCCGTAACACGGCGAGCCCGCCGGGCCGCACCCGAGGACGGGGCCACTCGCCCCCAGGCACGACCCGGACGGACGTCTTCAGCGGCTCAGTGCAGCAGCCGCAGGAAGTTGGTCGCGTCGTCCACGTAGTAGACGCCGCTCCCCTGCGGCGCCACGGCCAGGCCGAACAGCGCTCCGGAACCAGCCGGGCTGCCCGACCGGTCCAGGAACCGGTGCGCGATCTGGGCGCCGGCCGGGGTCGTCTCCACGATCCGGCCGTCACCGCCGTTGACGGTGAGCACGTCGCCGTTCGGCGCGATGGCCAGGCCCAGCGGGGCGTTGAGCCAGCGCCCCGAGGTGAGCACGAACCCGGTGCCCGCGCTGGTCGTGCGCGTCACCGCGTGCGGGATGCCGGTGATCCGGTTCTCCCCGGTGTCGGCGACATAGAGCGTGCCGCCCCGGCCCAGGCCCACTCCCGTCGGCCCGATCACGAACGCCGCCGCGTTGGTCTGCTCGGAGAAGCCAGAGCCGATCTTGGTGACGGCCAGAACCTGCGGCGGGCTGAACCGGTGCACCCGGACCACCAGCCTCAGCACCGTGCCCCGGTGGACGACCGCCCCGTTGGCGGCCACGGTCCCGTTGAGCACGTTGGTGACGAACAGCTCGGCGAAGTTGCCGAAGCTGAGCGCGGTCATGTCCCACGGCCCGTTGATGCCGTGACCCGCGATGGTCTCCCGCACCCGGCCCTGGTTGTCGAGCACGATCAGGCAGCCGGCCTTGGCCGTCGCGGCCATCCCGTTCGTGGACGGCGTGCTGCCCACGACCACCCAGCCACCCGGCAGGATGGATAGCGCGGTGGTCAGCCCCACGCCACCCGGGCAGCGGCCCGGCAGGCTGGACTTGGTGATGTGCGCGAACAGGGTCTGATGACCGCCCGGCGACACCTGGACGATCGTCGACCCGGTGCCCTGGAGGTTGGCGCTGTTGTTGAAGTTGCTGATCAGGACGCTGCCGCGGTGCTCTCGGCCCTGGCTGGCCCGGACCACGGCGATCCCGTACGGGTTGACGTCCCCGTTGCCGGGAACCGTCGAGGCGATGTTCTTCAGGTGGCTGAACTGCCCGATGAACGACGCCGGCGTCATGGCCGAGGCCGGCGCCGTCATCGCGAGTCCCGTTCCGGTGACAGCAGCCGCCGCGACCGCGGACGTGACTACGCGCTTGATGGTTAACATGCCCCACGCTCCCCACAAGAAAAAACACGGTTCGGCCGCGCCGCGGAAGCAGACGTGGCCCGCGATGCGGGAGGTCCCGGCCCGGATCGCTTCCCCTGTAACGGATGCCCGGCCGTTCCGGTTCAGCCCCGCATAAAGATCGGCCTGAACGCCTGGCGCGGGGCGGCCGCCGCCCGCCGGGCCGATCCGGTGCGGTGCGAAACCAGCGGTCCGGCGGCCCGCGATGCCCCGAGTCGGGCAGGCCGGAAGCCGCACGCCTGAGTGGCAACATCTCCAGCGACATCGCCGGCGCGCTGGTGTCGCTATGGCGACATCGCCGGCGCGCTGGTGTCGCTATGGCGACATCGCCGGCGCGCTGGTGTCGTTGCTCAGTCGGTCAGCGGCGCTGTTTGCGGCCGGACTCGGCCTCGTTCAGCCTGGCCAGGAAGGCGTTGTAGGCCGCGAGATGCTCGTCGTCATCGATTCCGCCCCGCCCGTCCCAGTTGGCGGCCGCTCCGGCGGCTGCGCCCGCGGTGCCGGGAGTGCCCGCGGTGCCGGGAGTGCCCGCGGTGCCGGGAGTGCCCGCGGTGCCGGGAGTGCCCGCGGTGCCGGGAGTGCCCGCGGTGCCGGGAGTGCCCGCGGTGCCGGGAGTGCCCGCGGTGCCGGGAGTGCCCGCGGTGCCCGCGCCGCGGGCGTCCCCCGCGGCCGCCGGGGCCGGGTGGGAAGCGACCAGGGTCGCCATGCTGGCCCGGCGGGCCGCCTCGAACCACCCGTGGCCGCTCGCCGCCGCCCTCTCGTCCGTGCTCCACATCAGGAACACCAGCATCATCAGGCCGAACATGATGGCGTCGCCGGCGACCCACATCACGGCACCGCCGGTGTGCAGGTCGGACACGGCTCCCGGCGCCCACGGCGGCCGTGGTCCGTGCACCACCCCGGGCGTGCTCGCGGTGCCGTAGCCCAGCACGATCCCGGTGAACGTATCCACCGGCATCACCAGCACGAGGATGATGAACCGGGCCGGGTAGCTGAGCCGCCAGCGGATCGGCTCCCGGCCGATGATGGGCAGGAAGAACAGGTAGCCGACCACGAGGAACACGGCGTGCTCGGCGTTGTGCAGCGTCTGGTTGGTCTCCACCAGGTTGGCCAGGCTCGTGAGGTGGGCCGCGCAGATCGCGGCCGCGTAGGCCGCGAACCCGAACACCGGCCAGGTGAGGAAGCTGGCGACCCGGGACCGCACGACCCGCTTGACCCAGGTGTGCAGCGGGTTCCGGCTCGCGTGCAGCAGCAGCGTGATCGGCTGGCCGAGGATCAGCAGCGGCGGGGCGACCATGATCAGCATCAGGTGCTGCACCATGTGGTCCCAGAACAGCACGTCGTCGTAGGAGCCGATGCCGCTCTCCGTGGCCAGCACGACGACGGCGAGCCCGCCGAGGAACATCCCGGTCCGCCAGGCCGGCCACGGCCGGGCGGGATGCCGCCGCGCGACCCGCAGCACGCCCCACAGGTACAGCCCGGCCAGCACCGCGACGATGCCGGTGACGACCGGCGCGAACTGCCAGACGGCGACGACCGCCTGCCAGCCGAACGGGCGCAGCATCTCGGGGACCTCCTCCGCTCGTTGAGCCTACTCACCCCGCCCGCCCCCGCACCCCCGCCCCCGCACCCCCGCCCGGCAACCGAGCCGCGCCTCATCCCGCCAGCCGAGCCGCGCCCAGCCCCGCTCGAACCGCGCCCAGCCCCGCTCGAACCGCGCCCAGCCCCGCTCGAACCGCGCCCAGCCCCGCTCGAACCGCATCGGTGGAACTTAGATGCGGTTACAGCAGCATCAGAGTTCCACCGATGCTGCTGACCTGGGACCAGCCGGGGGCGTTCCGCTCGGTCCGCGCCCGGTAGGCGCCGGGGCTCTCGGCGCGGCTATCGTGTCTGCTGGGAGGGTTCGCCTAGAGGCCGATGGCGGTAGTCTTGAAAACTACTAGGGCGTTGACGCGTCCTCGTGGGTTCGAATCCCACACCCTCCGCCCAAGATCATTAACTCGTGCGCTGGCCCACGCGCCGACTCAGCGCACCTCGTGCCCCGCGCCGACTGAGTGCCCTGGGTGCACACCGGGCCATCCCACTATGTCAACCGAGCCTTCGTGACGGCCCAGATCCTCCGCCCACGCCATTTCGTTGTGGCGTGATCGTGGTTGATTGAGTGCATCTATCGTCACTGGGCCACCACGATCTTGAGGAGACGGGCTGGCCTCTGGGCCCAGAAACAGCGCCGGGCCGTACCCCTCCCTATAGGTACGGCCCGGCGGCTGCGATCTGGTCAGCTAGCTCACGACGAGCGTGAACTGCACTGATTTCGACGGCTCGTTGACCGGGTCGCCAGAGAAGTTTGCGTTCACGTAGTACGTCCCCGCCTTGAGGGCGTTCAGGGTGGCGTTGCCCGTGCACGTGGCGTTGTTGTTGCCCGTGCCCGGGTCGAAGGTGGTCAGCGACACGGCGCCGCAGCCCGTCACGACAGGCCCGACAGTGCCCTGCGTGGTGGAGAGATAGAACGTCACCGAACCGGTGCCCTTCTGGGCCACGGTGATGTTGGCGCCCATGGCAAACACGGCGGCGTTCAGCGTCACTGCACCCACCTTGGCCGATGGTGCGGTAACGATCGTGGTGGTGACGTTCAGCACCGCCAGGTCGAACTTACCGTTCGATGCCGAACCAGTGTGGGCCGCGTTGCCCGAATACGTGGCCTTGTAGCCGTCGATCCCGTATTCGGACGGGTGGACGGTGCACAACGCCCGGCCGGCCTTCACCGGTGCGGTACACGTGTACCCGGGGGCAGTTGGCGGCGTGAGAGGTGCGAGTCGCACCGTTCCGGTCGCGAGAGGGGTGCCCGGCCGGCGAGGTGACGGTGACGTGGAAGGTGTACGTCTGGCCCACCTTGATGGTGCCCGGGCTGGCATTGGTGATCTTCGTGATCGTGGGGGAGCGCCTGACCGACACGCGCGTGGCGCCCACGGACCCGGCGTGGGTGGCATCGCCGGAGTAGAAACCCCGCACGCCATAGAGGCCGGGACCGCCGAACCGGGTGACGCAGCTGGTCGAACCGCGGAACAGGCGCCCAGTGCACAGCGTCCTGCCTGCCGACCGGAACGTGACGGCTCCGGCCGGGACCCGGCCCGACGACCTGACCGTCGCGAACAGCCGCACGCCCACGCCGACCCAGACTGAGGAAGGCCTGGCCGACACGATGGTCGCCGAAACGTGCTTCTTGACGTGGGGGGCCGCGGTGGACGCGCTCGCCGGAAGCGCCCACAGGGCGCAGGTCGCCGTGGCCACGGCCGTCACCGACACCGCCCGGACCAGGCCCGTACGGATGCGGTGCGCTCGAGGGCTGGCGGTCTCGGCCGGGGCGTCGTTCGCGGCCGCATCCGGCGGCCGGTTCAGTCTCATGCGGGAATTCCCCCTCGTATCCGTTGGATGGGGTGCGAGTTTGGTTATGGGGGCGATGCCACCCACAGACCTGCTTGTCGTGAATAGGACGCCAAGAGTGGCACAAGGGATTACAGGTCCGAGCACCGAAAGCCCAACTTGTGCGGAACTATCGCCCGTTATCGCCATATCTATCCGGAAAGAAGGTGACCAGAGATCGTCCTCGCGTCGTCTGGATGCTGTCCGGGGCCGGCGGTGAGGGTGACCTGGAGGGCGGCCGTGGCCGACGGAACCGGAGCGAAAAGTCGCCGGGCCGTCCCGGCTGGGACGGCCCGGCGGCTGCTCCCCGAGTCAGGGATTAACGGTGAGGGTCTCCGAGGCCGACGACGGTGCCGCGTACTCGTCGCCGCCGGGCCCGTTGCCGAGGTAGTTGGCCACCAGCGTGACCGTGCCCGTGGTCGCAGGCGTGTAGCTGCAGGTCGCGACGTTGTCGGGCCCGTCGCTGGGATCGGTCACCAGGACGTTGGTGCATCCGGGGATGTCGACGCCGCCGGCCGTGAAGGTCACCAGGTCGGGGCCGCCGAAGGCCGTGGCGAGGCTGTCGCCCGGCTCGTCGGTCACGGTGGCCGTGAGCGTCACGGCACTTCCCTCGGTCGCCGGCGAGGCGAACGTGAGGGCGGTCTTGGTGACGTCCAGCGTGATCAGCTTGTGCTCGCCGGTCGAAGCCGACTTGACATGCGTCGCGTCACCCGAGTATCTGGCCGTGTACAGGACGAAGCCCCACGTACCCACCGGAGGATCGACGGTGCACGAAGCCGTCCCGTCGACCACCGGGGCGTTGCACACCAGGTAGCCGGGCATGGGGCCGGTCCCGAGGTTGTTGGGCGCAAACGACACGGTCCCGGTCGGGACCGAGCCGCCGCCCACCGAGGTCACGGTGGCGGAGACTTTGAACACGGTGCCGGCAGGTTCGGTGGAGATGTAGGCCGGGCTCGTGATGGTCGTAGTCGTGGCGTGCTTCCCGGGCGGCGGGGGCGCGGGCTTGTTGTCGATCCACACCCGGGACGTGGCCCAGGACGAAGCGTGGGTGGCGTCACCGGAGTAGGTGCCCCGCACCCGGTACACGCCCGCCTTCGCGAACTTGGCGGTGCAGGCCGCCGCTCCCCGCGACAGACGCGCGGCGCACAGCGCCCGGCCGGCCCAGGTGAACTTGACCGTCCCGGCCGGGGTACCGGCCGACGCGACGGTGGCGGACAGCCGCACGCTCGCCCCGGTGAAGGCCGTCTTGGGCCTGATGAACACGCTGACCTTCGAAACATGCTTGGCCGCGTGCGCGGCCGTCGTCGCCGCGCCCGCCGGCACCGCCCACAACGCGCAGGTCGCTGCCGCGACGGCCGTCACCGACGCCAGCCGGACAACGCCCGTCCCCGCGCGATGACCGCGCTGGCTGGCGGTCTCCTGCCTCGGGGCGGCGTTCGTGGCCACATCCGGCCGCCGGTCTCGTTTCATGCACGTACTCCCTCGTATCGGCTCGACACACCACGACGCGGCCACGGGCCATGCCGGGCCGCGTTTCGTGAATAGGACGTTACGAGGGGCACTGCGGATTACCTGCCCGGCCGGGGATAAAGCACCCGGTGGGTAGCCATCAGCCTTTACAGGCGAATTGTCGGAATAGATGATGCGAGATGGTTATAAACCATTCACCATGGGCGCGCAGAGGATCAACCTGCCGATTTGATCATGGATCCGGCGGCCGGTTCCCTGACCTGGGCGCCGGTCAGACACCCCAGGGCTTAAGTTGTCAAGTCAGTCGATTCTGGGTGGCCTGGTGGCGGGTCGTTTGAGGGCATGCTGATGTTGCCGTCCGGCGCGGGTCTTTTCCGTCCCGAAGGCTTGGCGGGGGGCGTGCGGTTAGCGGTTCAGGCGGCTTGCGGGGGCTCGTGGCGGTGGGACCAGGCGGTGGCCTCGTCGTACTCGCTGCCGGTTTTCACGCATCCGTGGAGGATGCCGGTGAGGCGGCCGGCGACGCGGCGCATCGCGTCGTCGTGGCCGACGTCGCGTGACCGGAGCTCGTCGTAGAAGGCGCGTGCTCCCGGGGATGCGGTGAGCGAGGACAGCGCCTGGGCGTGCAGGGCGTCGATGAGGTGCCTGTTGCGGATGTAGCGGGCGTGCACGGTTTTCTTCTTGCCGGACTGGATCGTCAGCGGGGAGGTGCCGGCGTAGTTCTTGCGGGCCTTGGCGGTGGCGTAGCGGCCGGGGGCGTCGCCGAACTCGCCGAGGATCCTCGCTCCGGTGATGTCCCCGATGCCGGGCTGGGACAGGTAGGTCCCGGCATCAGGGTGACGGCGAAAAAGCTCGCTCACCTTGGCTTCCATGATCCTGGCCTGCTCGTTCAGCGCCGTGATCACGGCGGCCTGCGCCCGCACCGACGCGGCGTAGGCCTCGGTGATGGCGGCGGGCTGGGCCAGGTGCGCGGCGCGCAGCGCGGCCTGGATGTCCCGTGCCCGCTGCGCCAGGTCGCCGCGCCGCCCGGCCCGCCTGAGCGCCGCGGTGACCTGGGCGACGGTCAGCCTGGCCGCCGACGCCGGGTCCGGGGCCTGCTTGGGGTTGACCCCGTAGACCCGGTAGCCGGCCCTGCCAGCGCCTTCACCCACGGCCCGCGGTCGGTCTCGATCACCACCACGACCTGCGCCGGGTCCGCCTCGGCGTCCTCCCCGCAGCCGACCGCGACCAGCTCGTGGAACCGGGCGATCCCGTCCACGCCCTCCGGCAGCCGCCGCCGGGCCAGCGTCTTCCCGGCATCGTCCTGCACGACCACATCATGGTGGCCCTCTGCCCAGTCATCGCCGATGAACAGCAACCCTCGTCCTTTCCCGTACTCTCCGTCACGTGCGGCAGCATCGGGGAGAACCGCCAGCGCCCTAATGGATCAGTGCTCACGGCCAGTGCCGGGCACGCCACCCCATCAGCAGTCCATCCTCCCCGGCGAGCCGGCAGGGGCACGGTCTGACCATAGGACTTCGTGTCCGGGGGGCAAAGGAGTGCTCACCTGCCGGCTGCTACCGGCAGCAAGTCTCCCGCACCAGGAATCCCACCTGGCACAGGTGACCTGCTAGTTCCCATTAGATGACATGCATCGGCTGTCCGGCCGTTAGCGTCTGAGAGCTCGCTGGCCCCGCGGTCGGTGCTCGCGCGGGGAGGACCTCCCCAGCTCAGGCGCGTCACGATTGGCTCGTAAGCAATTCGCGTATGGGCGCTTGGGGCGCCCTCGGGAGCTTGAGGAGGTCCCGTGTCTATCGTAGGCGGGCTGGATATCCACCGGAAGCAGCTGACGTTCGACTATCTCGACACCGTGACCGGGGAGGTGAAGCGGGGCCAGATCGCCCCGGCCGACCGGGAGCACCTGCGCGCGTGGCTGGTGCGGTTCGCCGGCCGCGATGACGTCGCGTTCGCGATGGAAGGGTGCACCGGGTGGCGGTATGTCGCCGAGGAGCTGACCGCGGCCGGCATCGGCGCGCATGTCGGCGAGCCGGCGGACACCGCCGCGGCCCGCGGCCGCAAGCGGCATCCCAAGACCGACAAGACCGACTCCCGGCATCTGCGGACGCTGCTGGCCGAGGGGCGGCTGCCCGGGTGCTGGGTGCCGCCGCCGCGGATCCTGGAGTACCGGGCGCTGCTGGAGACCTATCACGACCTGCGGGCCGAGCACACAGCCTGGGTGCAGCGGATCCACGCGGTGTTCTTCCACCAGGGCGCCCCGCGCCTGGGCGAGGGGTTCCTGCGCACAGAGCAGGGCATGACCGCCCTGCGCGCCGCCTCCGCCGCGCACCTGTCACCGGCCGGGCAGATGCAGATCAGGACCGCTCTGGAGATGATCGCCGTGCTGGAGGCCCGGCTGCACGATGTGCGCCGCCAGGTGCGGGAAGCGGCAGCCGCCCTGGCCGGGGCCAGGGCGCTGAGGGAGCGGCTATACGGGGTGGGGCCATTCACCGCGCTGGCGCTGACCTGCTGGCTGGCCGGGGCGGACCGGTTCTCCTCCTCCCGCAAGGCGGTCCGGTTTACCGGCCTGGACATCACCGTCTGGTCCTCCGATCGCAAGGGCCCGCCCGGGCGGCTGTCACGGCAGGGACCGCCGGTCCTGCGCTGGGCGGTGTATGAGGCCGGCAAGGCCCACGCCCGCTCCTGTGCCCCGGACCACGCCTACTACGCGCAGGTCAGGGACCGCAAGAACGGCAAGCGCGCCGCCCTGTCAGAAGCCCGCAAGATCGTCCGGCAGGCCTGCCACATCCTGGCCGAGCTCGGCGACGACGCCCTCGCCGCCGCCTGACCCCTTCTCGCCCATCACCAGGATGGCCAGTTCCGTGACACGCCGGGCCCGGGCGGGCACAACGCAGCCACTATCACCCGATGGGGAACCCCCGCGGCCAGCTCCCGCAAGCCGCCTGCCAGCCACGTCCGGCGCATCCGCGCCGACCGCGCGGACGGCCTGATTAGACTGAGCGGCCGCATCCCCCCGCAGGGCGGGGACAACCCGATCAATCATCATGTCGCCGGGGCCATGCCGAGACCCCGCGCACCAAGGTAAGGCTGGCTGCCCTCGTCCCGCCCCCCGGCCGCCACGACCGGTCACCCCGCACCGAAAGGCTCGCGAACCAGGCCGATAACCCCCCACCCCACCGGGAACCTCCCTGCCCCCGCCGCCCGGCATGATCCGCTCCCGGGCGGCCGCGTCAAGGGCGCCTCCGGCGCCGCCACGGCGGGCGCTCCGCGCCCCTTGACCCGCCCGCCCGCTCGCAGAACCCGGCAGCTATCAGGGACAGGGAGCAGACCAGTGCGGCCCGAAACGAGGGTCACCACGCCTGAAAACCCAAGTCGGTTCGGTTGTGGCTACTGGCCGATGCAGGTAAGGGGGCAACGCGGCTGGCCGGGGGCTGGCGCCAGGCCGGACAGCCACCCACCGTCCAACCATTTGCCCCCGTTTCATAGCCTTCGTCCCGGCCGCAGGCCCGCCGCCCCGGCATCCCCGCCGCATGAATGCGGCTTTGGTGTACACCCGTGTACAGCAGACTCACATTCATCGCCGGGTTCGCCGGGAACGGGAACCGGCAACGGAACCGGCAGGACCCAAAACGCGGGAAATGCCGGAATTCAGGGCATGGATCGTGGGCGCCGCGCCGGCCAGGGCGCCGGGGCGGGCTCCGCCGCGCCCCGGTTCGCAGCCCGCTTACCACGAGGCTGACCGCCGGGAGGCAAAACGGGCGGGTTATTCCGCGACGAGCCCGTGTGCCCGGTGGCGGTGTTCAGGCGTCCGGTGACGGCTCCGGGGCAGATGGGCCTGGGGCGGACGGCCCCGGGGCAGACGGGCCCGGGGCAGACGGGCCTGGGGCAGATGGGCCTGGGGCGGACGGCCCCGGGGCAGACGGGCCCGGGGCAGACGGGCCCGGGGCAGACGGGCCCGGGGCGGACGGGCCCGCGGACGGCCCGGCGGCAGACGGGCCCGGGGCGGACGGGCCCGCGGACGGCGCGGCGGCGGAGCGTCCTGCCGTCGAGAGCCCGGTGATGTCGGCCGCGATCTGAATGGCGATGTCCCGGATGCCGCCCTCGAGCAACCCTGCGGCCTGGCGGAGCTGGTAGTGCCGCTCCGGGTCGTCCTCGTCGTCGGACGCGTCACGGAACGCCTGGGCGAACCGGTCGACGAGGCTGTCGGCCGTCGGCCACTGGCCAACCGCGTGCCGCGCCTCCGGGGTCACCTTGAGCACGTACCAGAACCGGGGATCGCCCCCGGTCTCGGTCTTGCGGAAGTCCACATAGGTCGGGTCCATCGCGTCCAGCGACCGGGCGACCTCGGCCAGTTCGAGCCCCGTCCGCTCGGCGATATCGCTGACGGTGACCATGTAGCTGTGCTCCATCAGGGCCACGACCGCGTTGAGCACCGGCATCTCGCGTTGCCCCCACGTATCTTCCAAGGTCTCCCCCTCACCGGTCCTGGGCCGTCCCGCTGATATGGATAACCGCCAGGCTACGCACATTCGGATGGCGAACGACTACCCCCGCGCTCATCACCCACACGTATGTCATAGTGTCGCCCGGATGTCTGCTCTGCGCATCCGAGTCTGGCTCCTCGGCCGGCCCCGCCCCTCCGGAGGATGGGTATTGACCTGGGGCGGCGATGATCGCGGCCCGGCGCGTCAGCGCGGCGGCGCGCCCGGCGCGTCAGCGCGGCGGCGCGCCCGGCGCGCCCGGGCCGCCGGGCGCGGATCTGCTGACCTGGCCGACGGCACGCCGGGCCACGGAAAGGGCCGCGGTCATCACGACCAGGCCGCCGGTGTCGATGGCGCCGACGTGGACAAGCCCGGGCCCGGATCCGGCGCCGAACACCCAGCAGCCCGCCCCGGCCAGGAAGACGGCCATGACGGCGGCCGCCGCGCTGGCCAGCCGCGCCTGGTAGCGCAGGATCCGGGGCGGCAGGTCCAGCCGCCGGACCAGCCCCGTCACCCCGGCGACGGCAGTGACCAGCGCCAGCGGGCTGACCGCCATCCAGGCAATCTGGCCGGCCGGGAAGGCGGCGAGCGCGGCCGGATGGGCCCAGTAAGAGGAAACCGACAGCGTGGCCGCCCAGCTGAACGCCGCGACGCCGGCCGGCACCAGCCCTTGCTGGCCCCACGGGTGAGCGCCCGTGCCCGGCCAGGCATTCTCGAAGTGATGGCTGCCTGCGGCCAGCAGTCCCGCACCGACGACCGTGAGCAGGCCCGGCCCGAGCAGGCGCCGCGCCCCGCGGCGCCGCGCGGCCCGGGCCACGCTCCAGATCAGCGAGAGCACGGCCGCCAGCGCTAGCACGGACAGGAGCAGCACGGCCGCGGACATGGCGGTCATGGCGACCGTCGTCGCCGCGGTGCGAGGTGGCTCCCATTCCCAGCCGATGGTGAGCTGCGCCCACATCGCGATCCCGAAGGCGAGGAACGCGCCCGCGGCGCAGGCGGCGGTGGCCAGGCGGGCCCGGACCTGCTCCGGTGACTCCGGCGGGCGGCCGGACAGGCCAGCCCGGGTCAGCCGGGCCAGCAGGCCGCTGCGGGCCACGTTTGCGGCCCGCCGCCACGACCTGGGCTGCTCGGCGAACTCCGCGATCAGCAGTTCGGTGAACTCGTCGCCGTAGCGCGCCCGCCAGGCGGCCGGGTACCAGCGCAGCAACCGCGCGGCGCGCCGGGCCGACGCGCCGGGCGCGGTCACGAGGTGCCCCAGTTCCTGGCCAGGCGCCGCAGCCCTACGTCGGCCACGCGGCGCTGGTCGTCGAGGTGGGCCCGGAGCGCGGTGGCCCCCGCGGCGGTCAGGCGGTACGGCCGGCGACGGTCCTGGCTCTCGAGCGCCTCGATGAGCCCCTGCCCCTCGAGACGGCTCAGCGCCTCGTAGAGGGTGCCCGGCGCGAGCCGGACGCCCGAGAACGCCTCGACGTCCTTGGTGAGGGCGTAGCCGTGCTTGGCCCCGTCGGCGAGGCTGGACAAGATCAGGGTGGCCGGGCCCGCGTACCTGCCGAAGCCGCCCAGGGCTTCCGCGCCCGGGGCGCTTCCCTGCGGACCTGGCATGCCGATCATCATATATCGGCCGACGATCTATCGAGGCACCAGGCTGGGTACCCGCGACGCCAGGAACGCCCGGGGAAACGGGTCGCGCAGCCGCCACAGACCCGCGTCGATGACGAAGTGAGCCATGACCGCGCCCAGGTAGGCACCGAACAGCAGCCGCCCGGCCGGCCCGGCCCCGTGCTGGTGGGACGCGGCAGCGAGGACGGCGCCGCCGGCCAGCGCGATGTGGCCGAGGACGGCGAGTCGCAGCGTCCGGCCTGGTCCGCGCCCGTTCCCGGCCGCGACCATTCCGACCAGCAGCAGGTACTGCAGGCCATGTGCGATCGTCATTCCGCCGACCGCCGCGTACGGGGAACGGCAGACGAAAACGGGAATCCAGAAGCCGAACGACATGAGGTAAAAGACATAGGGCCAGAACGCACGGTCGCTCGCCGGTCGCCGGGCGAGCACGGTGATGCCGGCCCCCGCCGCTCCGGCGAAGACCACGGCGGCCGCCGGGTCCAGTCCGCTCAGGACGGGACTGATCTTGAGCTGGAGCAGTCCGGGGTGCGCGACCAGCCCCGCGATGCCCGCGTAGCCGGCGGTCATCACGGCCCGCCGCTCCGCGCGCTTGGGCGACGCGATCCGGTGCGACGACGCGGCCAGCGCCGCCAGGCCGAGGTTCTGCTTCTGGAAGTGGAAGAACTGCCAGGCGTAGTACGGCAGCAGGCCCCAGGCCAGCCGAGCGGGCGAGACGGCCGCCGCCGACGCCGAGCAGCCGAGAACCAGGGCGATCGGGATCCGCACGAGCCTGATCCGGTGCTGCCGGGCGTACTCCCGGACGTCCCGCACGGTATAGAGCCACCCGGTCGCCGCGACATGCACCGACGAGCCCACGAACAACAGCCAGGTCAGCCCCTGGGCGGGCGTGGCCGAGGCGGGCGGCGCCAGGACGATCGCCGCCCCGAACGCACCTACCGTCAGCGCCACCGTCAACGTGGCCCAGCCCCGGGCCCGGACTCGGGAGCCACCCGCCTGCGCCTGGTCAGCCCCCACCGCAGCCGCCCGCCGCCCCCGCCGCCGGAACCACCACCAGCACGAGGAGGGTCACGACGACCGCCAGGCTGGCCAGCACGGCCAGCACCAGGACGTACGGCGCCCGGACCTCCTCCGGCGCCCGGACCCGCTGCGCAACCTGAGCCTGCTTCGCCATGCCGAGCAGACTAGTTCGGCTACCGGTATATCGTCAACCGGTACACCGGGAGCCGGTGCGCGCTAGACCCGCCGGGCCCGGGCGGGCATGGCCAGGCCGTCGCCGATGACCGCCGCGAGCCCGAGGTAGGCGTCGGCCGTCGGCCGGCTCAGCAGGTCGAGTTCTACCTCGGCGCCCTCCTCAAGATGCGCGTCGTAGGGGATCCTGACGACGGCCCGGCACCTGGCCGCGAAATGCTCCTCGAGCCGGTTCAGGTCGACGCTGCTGCGGCTGCGGGGCCGCACGTTGGAGAGCACGACGACCGCGTTGCGCACCAGGTCGCCGTAGGAGTGCGCGGCCAGCCAGTCCAGCGTCGCACTCGCGCTCCGGGCGCCGTCCACGGACGGGGAGCTGACCAGCACGATCTGGTCGGCCAGGCGCAGGACGCCGGCCATGGCGGAATGCAGCAGTCCGGTCCCGCAGTCGGTCAGGCAGATCGAGTAGTAGTGCTCGAGTACCCGCGCGACCGTGCTGTAGTCCTGGTCGCTGAACGCCACGGACACCGTGGGATCACGGTCGGAGGCCAGCACCTCGAGCCTGCTCGGCGCCTGCGAGGTGAAGGTCCGGACGTCCGCGTAACGTCTGATGTGGCCCCGCTCGTTGAGCAGGTCCCGGACCGTGGCCGCGGTCTCCAGCCTGACCTTGTCGGACAGGGTCCCGCGGTCCGGGTTGGCGTCGACCGCGATGACCCGGTCTCCGCGCAGCGAGGCCAGCGTGGCCCCCAGTCCCACCGTGGTCGTGGTCTTGCCGACACCGCCCTTCAGGCTGAGGATCGCGACCCGGTGATGACCGCCGGCGACCGGGGTCCGGACGCGGTTGATCATGTCCCGGCGGCGCAGTTCCGCCGCGGACGACGGCACTCGCATGAGCCCGCCGGTGGCCCGGTAGACCACGCGCCGCCAGCCGGGAGCGGGCGCGCGCCGCCTGCCGGGAAGCAGGAACTCCGGGGTCAGGCCACCCTGGCTGTCGGCCTCGTCGGCTTGCGGCGCGTCCGACTCGGTGGTTCCGGCCGAGGTGCCCGGGCCGGCCGAGGGCACCGGGGTACCGGCGGCTTGCTCGGGATCTGTCACAGCGTGGGCTCCGGCGCCGGGAGGCGGGGCCGGGGCCCGCGGCGGCGCCGGAGGTCCCGGCAGCGCGGCCGGTGCGGGGCCAGAAGCCCGCGGCGGGACGGAGGCGCCCGGCGGCGCGAAGGTTCCCGGACCGGAAGCCGCGACCGGCGGCGCGGCGGTGGCCGGGCCGGACGGCGGAAGCGGCGGCGCGGCCGGCGGGCCGGGCGCGCGCGGGGTCGGACCGGGGGGCCCGTACGCGTCGGGCGGCTCGTAGGGATCGGGCAGACGGTAAAGATCGGGCGCGCCGTAGGCCTCGGGTCCGTAGGCATCGGCCGGGCCGTACGGATCCGCCGGGTCGTACGGATCCGCCGGGTCGTAATCGGTCGATGACCCGTACGGATCCGCGGCGCCGTAGACGTCGGCCGGGCCGTACGCCTCGGGCGGGTACGTATTCCCTGGCCGGTACGGATCGTAGTTCGTGGTCCGCCGGTACTGATCGTTCCCGCCCCAGCCTTCGCCGGGGCCGTGCTGTGCACGACCGCGATCCGCCGAACCTGGATCGTCCAGAGGGCTCGGGGGGAAGCCCGTGTCCCGGGGGAACACCGCATCCGGCGGAGGCGAACCCGCCGGGCCCGGCGGACCTTCCTGGGCCGACGAACCTTCCTGGGCCGACGAACCTTCCTGGGCCGACGAACCTTCCTGGGCCGACGTGGCCTGCGAGCCCGCCGGAGTCGACATGGCCTGCGGGCCCGCCGAACTCCAGGTGCCTGACGGACCCGCCGGGCCGGGCGAAGCCTGCTGCCCCGCCGGAGGACCCGTGGCTCCGGCCGGATCGGCCGGAGCCACCGGGTTCGGCGAGCTTCCCGGACCCGGGGAACCCCCGGGGCCGGGCGGCCCCGCCGAACCAGGAGAACCAGGCGGGCCTCCCGGACCGGACGGGCGGGCCGAGCCGGGCGAGCTGCCGGGACCGGGCGGGCCCGCCGAGCGCGAATCCGGCGCCGCCGGGGCCGCGTCCTGGTCGGCCCCGGCGTAGCGGCCGGCCGCGCCGTACCGGTCGTACTGGCCGTAAGGGTTGTCCGGGCCGTACTCATTGGCCGCGCCGTAACCGCCGACCGGGTCGTAACGGATCGTGCCGTACGGATGCGGCGGGCCGGAGTCGTCCAGGGGCCCGTAGGGATTCGGCGGCCCGGGGGCCTCCTGGGCGAGCCCGGCGGTACGGTCCGGACTCTGGTCAGCCTCAGGCCGAGGGGCGTGCGGGTCGGCTTCCGGGAGCGGGCCGTTGCCTTCGGCCGACTGCTGCGAGGCGGAACGCTGGCCGGATTGCGCAGGCCCGGTATCCGATGCGGCGCGCTCTGAGCCAGACCGTCCCTGCTCAGTCCCAACCGCGCGGTCCTTATCGTCGTCGGCCACGGCCGCTCCCCTAACCTTCCGTTCACAGGCGGCAAACCATTTCAGTCGCCTGTGCAGGCCGTGCTCACCGACACCCGACCGCGAACCATTCCAAGACCGGACCCCACACCTGGACAGGCTGTAAACCCGAGCTTTCCACGCAGAATGGGCAGCGTCCACCGCAAGCCGCCGCGGATGCCGCACCGCGCCCCGGCCCGGCGGCCAGGCTGAATCCTGCTCGGCGCCCGCTGCGCGCGGCCCGCCCGGTGATCTCCGGCCGTCGCCGGCCCCTGACGTGCGGCCGCGGTGACATCTCGGCCAGACTAGGCGTATGAGCGACCAGACGAACCCCGAACCAGAACAGCGCGCCAGGGTGGTCGTGGTCGGCCCCGATGGCGTGGCCGTGGAAACCGATACCGCGGAGGCTTCGGGCGAGCGCCCCGTGACCGAGATGGTCGAGCAGCCCGCCAAGGTGATGCGGGTGGGCAGCATGATCAGGCAGTTGCTGGAAGAGGTCCGGGCGGCGCCGCTGGACGAGAAAAGCAGGGCCCGGCTCAAGGAGATCCACAAGAGCTCGATCAAGGAACTCGAAGACGGGCTGGCCCCCGAGCTGGTCGACGAGCTCGAACGCCTGTCACTGCCGTTCGCCGAGGACGAGGTGCCCAGCGAGGCTGAGCTCCGGGTCGCGCAAGCGCAGCTCGTCGGCTGGCTGGAGGGCCTGTTCCACGGGATCCAGACCACCTTGTTCGCGCAGCAGATGGCGGCGAGGGCCCAGCTGGAGCAGATGCGGCGGGCGCTGCCGCCCGGCATGATCCCGCCGGGCCAGATGCCGCAGATGCCCGGGCAGGAGGATGCCCAGCAGGCGCAGCGCGCCTCCGGGCCGTACCTTTGACCCCGCCCGCCCTAAGCCCCGCCCGGCGCCCTAACCCACCTGCCCGGCCCTAAACCCCGCCCGCCCGGCCCCAGCCCGTGACCCTGGTCGCCAGGGCCCGCGCGACGTCGGTGAACTGCCGGGCGCGGTGCAGCTGAGACTGCCAGTCACGGCCGGTGGCGCGATGCTCGAGCGGCACCTCGACCTCCACCACGCGCATGCCCCGGCGAAGCAGGTCGATGGTGAGCCCGGTCTCGGCGCCCCAGCCCCGGGCGAGCGGAGTCGCCGCCTCGAAGGCCGCGCGGGTCAAGCAGCGCTGCCCGTTCAGCGGCTGCGCCGGCCGCCACCCGGTCGCCCGCTCGATCCCGGCGCCGGAGAGAGTCACCACGAACCCGTGCCCGCCCTGCTTCACCCGGTGGCTGAACACCGCGATCGTCATATCCGCCTGGCCGGCCCGTACCGGCGCGACCAGCGGCGCGGCCCCGGCCGCCGTCTCGGCCAGGTCACCGTCCAGGAACAGCAGATGACGGGGGGCGGGCCGGTCCTCGCCGGCCTCGATCAGCCGGACCGCCTCGGCCCCGGTTTCCATGGCCGCGGCCTTGCCCCGGTTACGGGCATGCCGCATCACCGAAGCTCCGGCGTTCTGCGCCTCGGCGGCTGTGCCGTCGGCTGATCCGTCGTCGACGACCATGACGACGTCCACCCCGGGAAGCCCGGCCGCCGCCTTCACGGTCGCGCCGATCCGGTCGGACTCGTTCCAGGCGGGGATGACGACGGCGACATCGCCGCTCGGCGGCAGCATGCGTGCGATCCTAGCTGCGCGTCAGGAGCCGGCGGCCCGGACTCGGCCGCTCAGGGCCCGCCCACCGCCGCCGGGTCGTCGAGCACGGTGAATACCGTTTCCAGGCCCGTCACCTGCAGGATCTTCTTGATCGCCGGGCGCGGCGCCGCGAGTTCCAGATCGCCGCCCTGCTCGCGTGCCCTCCGGTGCGCCGCGAGCAGCACGTTCATCCCGGTCGAATCGCAGAAGTCGACTCCGGACATGTCCACCACGATCTGGGCAGGCCTGCCTCCGGACAGGGCGGTGACCAGCTCACTGTGCAGCCGCGGCGCGGTATAAAGGTCGATCTCACCGCCGACCGACATGACGGTGCGACCGCCTTGTGACCGAATCGATACCTTAAGCTCCACGTGCGGCACCTTACCGGTATGCGGCCCCTGCCGGCCAGATGGTAGCCGAGCGCACCCGGCCAACTCGCTTTTCGGCCATCCGGTGGTGCGCGAAGCTGCGAAGCTGGATAAACACATGGCCAGCCCTAGGGGGGCGACCTCCGCCGCACGGAGCCGGAGCCTGAAGGATGCACTCTCAGCCAGACCAGCCTCGCCGGGGCGGAGGAAGGCGGATCGGTGCGTCCTGGCCGGAGCCATCGCCTCCGGAGCCGGACGCCGGCGGCCGGGCCGAGACGCTGCGGCAGTACCTGGAGTCGGTGCGGCGGCGGGCCCAGAGCGCGGCTTCCTGGCTCGAGAGCAGCCGCCACTACGCGCGGCTGATCAACCGCGACGGGGTGGTCCCGGTGACCGCGAGGTTCAGCTCCGAGGACCTGGCGTTCCTCGCCGGGGCACGTGAGGAGTTGCTGGGGTTCGCCGAGCTCGGGCTGCGTCTGGCCGATCTGCATCAGCCGCTGGAAGCCGGCGCGATCGCAGGCGAGGAGCCCAGCCAGATCCGCTGCCGCAGCTGCATGTGGCGGTGGCCCTGCCCGACATTCCGGATCCTGGACGAGGTGCTGGCCGACGCTCCAGGAGTTACCTGACCACCGGCCGGCCATCCCGCTATGAAGCAGTGCGGAACTAGCCGTACCTTGGAGGCATGGGCAGACTCATCCTGGGCCTCGTGGCCGCGTTCGTCGTGATCATGCTGGTGCTTGCGGTAGTCCACGTAATCCTCTTCTACGCCTTCTTCATCGCGCTGATCGCCGCCGTGGTATTCACCGTGTTCAAGGTGGGCCGCTGGTCCGGCCGACGGCGCAGCCGGGGGATCTAGCGCGACGCCAGCCGCGCGAGCGGCCGCTGGGCTGACCCGTGTGGCTGGGTGACGGCCTCGGGCAGGCCGGCCAGGTCGCTCTGGACGGCCGTGTCCGGTTCTGCGGCCAGGCCGGCATCGGCTGACGCGGCCGGCTCCCTGGTCACCGGGCACACCATGCAGCGCGGGCCGCCGCGGCGGCTGCCCAGCTCGCCGGCGGGCACCCGAACCACCTCGATGCCAGCCGCCTCGAGCCGCGCATTGGTTTCGACGTTCCGTTCGTGGCACACGACCACGCCGCGGTCGACGGCGAGCGCGTTACCGCCGTCATCCCACTGCTGCCGGGGTGCGGCCAGCGGGTCCAGGCCGGTCTCGATGAGCTTGAGCCGCTCGACCCCCATCGCTTGCGCGGCCGCCTCGAGGAACGGCTGCGGCCGGGAGACGCGCATGCCGTCCGCACGGGGCGTGATGGTGTGCGCGGTCAGGGTGAAGGCGAGCCGCGGATACATGACCACGGTGTCCACGTCGACCACCGTGCAGACGGTGTCCAGGTGCGGGGCGGCCCCGCGCCGCTCGAGCGGCACGGCCAGCACCGTGTGCGCGAGCCCGGCGTCGAAGACGCGCCGCGCGAGACGCTCCACGCCGGCCGAGGTGGTCCGCTCGCCCACGCCCACGGCGATCACGCTGGGCGCGAGCAGCAGGACGTCCCCTCCCTCGACGTGCTCGAGTTCCGGGCCGTACAGGCACTTGGTCCCGGCGAACCTGGGGTGGTAGGCGTAGATCACCTGGATCAGCTCGGGCTCCCGGCGCCGCGGGGCCGCGGCCAGGCTGCTGATCGCGACCCGGTCGCTGATCCAGACGCTGGAGTCCCGGCTGAACGTGAGGTTCGGCAGCGGTTCGATGACGAAGTCATGCCGGTCGAGTAGCTCGAACACCACCCCCCGGCCGATCCTCAGCTCATCGGGGGTCAGGCCCGCGATCAGCGCCTGGGCCAGGACCTCGGGATCCAGGTCGTCGAGGTAGGCGCGGACCTGCGCCCGAAGCTCATCACCCAGCGCGGTGCTGGCGAGCACCGAGGCGATCGCCTCGTCCCGGGCCGGCTGGTATTCGAGGGCGTCCTGCAGCAGTTCGGTCACGTAGAGGACCTCGACGCCGTGCTCGCGCAGGACGCGGGCGAGACTGTCGTGTTCCTGCTGGGCCCGGCCGACCCACGGCAGCGTGTCGAACAACAGCCCTGCGGCGTTGCGCGGCGTGATCCTTCTCAGCTCGAGACCGGGACGGTGCACCAGGACCGTCCGGAGTCTCCCGACTTCACTGTCCACGCCGTGCGTGTGGCTCACATTACCCTCCGCAGTCCCGACGCGCCCCTGCGCGACGGCCCCTGGATGGGAGTATCACCAGTTCCGGCACTGATTACGCCTGCCGGTGGGGGCATTAGCGTTACAAGTCACTAACTGTGGGTAACGGATTTCGGCGCTGTGGCCCCGGCCGGCGCAGCCGGCGCGGCCGCGGCGGCGGGGTGCGGCGGCGGGGTGGCCAGGGACCGGCGGCGGCCGCTGAGCGGGGCCGGGAGGATAGCCCATACCGTGAGTACGCCGTCGTCGGTCCGCATCCCCCAGGTGCGCGACAGGTGCTCGACGATGCTGATGCCGCGGCCGCCCAGGGAGGACCGCGAAGCGTGCGCCGTGTGGGGCCGGGTCGGGCTTCCTCCGTCGCTCACCGCGACTTCGACCGACCCTGCGTCCACGCTCCAGGCCACTCGCAGCCACGATCCGTGCAGCGGGCGGGCATGGCGGATCGCGTTGCTGAGCAGCTCGCTGACCACGAGAGCCGCGTCCGCGATGGCCGCCTCGAATACGCCGACGGCGAGCAGCTCATCGGTGAGGCGGCGCCGCGCGATAGCGACGCTGGCCGGGGCGGCCGGCACGAGCACGACGCTCGACCTCCTCACCTCCTGCGCACCTCGGCGTGTCCCGGCGCGTTCCGCGTCCCGGCTTGCCTTGCCCCGATGCCCGCGGCACCTCGGTGAAGGAGCCGCTGTGAGCGGGATGCCCCGTCCAGTTGGCCGGGAAACCAGCACCAGCCCGGCGGAGGCCGGCTGCCGGCGGGGACCGCACGCGACCGCGCCGCTGCTGTCGGTTCAGCCGATATCATGAGCCATTCCGCGGTAACCCCGCCCGCACCGGAATCGCGTTCTACGGGCACCGCGCCACGGACGTCATGATCGTCATCACGGCGGCGATCTGCCCGACAGGCACCTAACCGACGCTGGACAGGTGAGCGCATGAACCGAGCAGGCCGCAGCAGGCGCGGCCAGCTGAATACCGCCTGCCCGGGCCAGGCCGGGATGCTGGAGCCGCCCGACCAGGGCGATTGCGATCCGGCCGACGGGGCTGGCCTGGCCGGCGACGGCCGGCCGGCGGGCGCGGATGCCGGGCGGGCGGCCGGACGCTGGCGGGCGGCCGTGTCCCGTCCGGCGGCGCGGCACCTGGGACTGCTCGCCGGGTACCTGGCCGCCGGGGTCGCGCTGACCTGGCCCCGGGCCACCTACCCGGCCCGGCACCTGCTGCCCGAGACCCGCGACGTGTCCAGCTACGTGTGGGACCTGTGGTGGACCGCGCATCAGATCATCCACCTGGGCAACCCGTTCTTCACCAGCCACATGGCGGCCCCGGCCGGCACCCAGCTCGGCTTCGACACCACCATGCCGCTGGCCGGCCTGATCATGACCCCGGTGACCCTGGCCTTCGGCCCCTCGGCTGCCTTCGACCTGCTGACCCTCGTCGCCCCCGGCCTGGCCTGTTACGTCATGTTCCGGGCGGCCCGGCTGTGGCTGGCCGCCCCGGGCGCGGTCGCGGCCGGGGCGCTGTTCGGCCTGTCCTCGATGCTGGCCTGGCAGGACTGGTACCACCTGAACATCGCCCTCGGCACGCTGTTCCTGCCGATGACCCTGGAGGCCGCGGTCCGGCTGCGCCGGGGGATCGGCGCACCGGCGACGCCGGGGCCAGCCGGGGGCACCCGCCGCCCGGGCCTGCGCCAGGGCGTGATCCTGGGCCTGGTGCTGGGCGCCAGCATCCTGGTCAACCAGGAGTCGGCGGTGATGGCCGTGCTGCTGGCCGCCGCCGTGCTGGTGCCCTGGCTGGTGCGCCGCCCCGGCCGCCCCGGCGCGCTGACGGCGCTGGCCGCCGGCGCCGCCGTGGCCGTCGTGGTGGCCAGCCCGCAGCTCATCGCCATGGCCCAGCAGGCCATCGCGGGCGGCGCGACCGTCAGCGCGCACGTGCTGGCCCACACCGGCAAGTCGTACGGCGTGGGGCTGGTCGATCTGTTCGCGCCGTCACAGCGGGTGGCAGCCTTCGGATTGCACGGGCTGGCCGCCAGCGTGGCCCGCGCCGACGGGCGCGCCGGCGAAGGCATGCCGATGTTCGGCGTGGTGCTCACCGTGCTGGCCCTGTGCGGGCTGGCCGCCGCGTGGCGGAGCCGCACCGCGTGGCTGCTGGCCGCCCTCTGGCTGGTCTGCGCCTGGCTCGCCCTCGGCGCGACCATCTGGATCGGCCGGACCTCGTACGTGCCGTTCCAGCAGGAGTGGAACGGCGAGCGGGTATCGCCGGTGATGCTCTACACCTGGGTCATGCGCGTTCCCGGGCTGTCGGCTCTCCGGGAAGCCGACCGGTTCGCCCTGCTCGGCCTGGTTGGCGCGGCCTTGCTGGCCGGCCACGCGGTGGACTGGCTCCTGCGCCGCCGCCCCGCGCGGACCGCCGTAGCCGCGGTGGCGGTGGTGGCCGCGCTCGCGGTATTCGAGGCGGGCTGGTCGGGCGGGCACACGATCGGGACCATGGCGACGACGCTCCCGGCCCTGGACCGCCCGATCGCCGCCGACCACTCCGGGTCCATCGTCGTCGACGCGCCGTTCGGCCTGCGCGGCGGGATCCCGCTGTACGGGGGGGAGTTCGCGGCTGAGTCCCTGGTCATGGCGACCAGCGACGGGCACCCCCGGGCGGTCTCCTATACCTCCTGGGTGCCCGCCGGCACGATAAAGCGGATCAAGAACCACCCGTTCTACACGGTCATGGTGAGCTGCCAGAGCTGGATCCCCGGCAAGCCTGTGGTCGTGCACGCGTCCCCGGCCCGGCTGGCGGCGGCCCGGCGCGACGCCCGGCGGATGGGCATCGGCTGGGTGCTGGTCTGGACCAAGAATCCCGTCGTCGCCCGCTACCTTCTCGATGTCGGGTTCCGGCTCGACTACCGGGCGGACGGCGTGGCCGTGTACCGGCCGGCGTAGGACCAGCGCGTGTCCTGCCTGCACCGGGGCCCGGGCTCCCGTTCAATCTCCCGATGGAGCCTCAGCCGAAGCCTGCGCAACCGGCAGGACGTCGCCGAGCAGGCCCTCGGCCGCCAGGCCACGTACCAGCCCGCGCAGGCCAGACACCAGGCCCGCCCGCTCCTCGGCGGAGAGCCCGGCCAGGATCCGCGCCTGCCGGGAGTGCCATGCGTTCCACACCCGGGTCGCCACGACCCCGCCCTCGGCCGTCAGGTAGAGCCGTACGTAGCGCTGGTTGCCCTCGTCGCGGCCGCGCCGGATCCAGCCCTTCCGCTCCAGGCCGGCGGCCAGGCGGCTCACCGTGCTCTTCTCCAGGCCGAGCAGGCCGGCCAGCTCGCCCTGGGCTATGCCGCGGGCCGTGACCAGCTCGATCAGCGCACGGGCCTCGGAACCGGACACCTGCGGGATCCCGCCGGCGGCCGATGCTCCCGCGGCGGACGCCCGGGCGGCGGCGGCTCCGTTGGCGGACCGGGCGGCCGCCGCCGGCGTGAACCGGTCCCGGGCGGAGCCGTCCCGGGCCGGGGCGTCACCGCCGGCCGGGATCACCACGCGCAGCAGCTGCCGAAGCAGCCGCTCGAGCTCGGCATCGTCCGGTGTGCTGGCCACGACAACAGTTGTACCGCACAACTACGCGAGTGGTACAGTCGCGACGTGACAGTTGCGCCGTACAACTCACAAGGGTGCCCGGGCCGGAGCGCCCGCCGCCTGGCCGCGGGCTCGGCGCCATGAGCAACGACCGGCGCCTGAGCGCGCCCGGGCACCTGGCCGCGGGCGACAGCGTGTCCACGACCGCCGTCGCCCCCGAGGACCTGCCCGACAATCTCGCCGAGTTCGCCATCGCGCACGGCCTGCGGCCGAGCGCGGCGCGGCCGCAGGTGCTGGCCTACCTCCGGCAGCTGTGGCGGCGGCGGAGCTTCATCATGGCCTTCGCCACCGCGCGCAACATCGCGATGTACACCGAGGCCCGGCTCGGCCAGCTTTGGCAGGTGCTCACCCCGCTGCTGAACGCCGGGGTCTACTTCCTGGTCTTCGGCCTGCTGCTGCACGTCAACCGGGGCGTCCCGAACTACCTCGCGTTCCTGGTCACCGGCGTGTTCGTGTTCAACTTCACGCAGCGGGCGTTCATCTCGACCTCGACCGTGATCACCGACAGCCTGCCGCTGATCCGGGCGCTGCAGTTCCCCCGCGCCGCCCTGCCGCTGGCCTACGTCGTGATCGAACTGCAGCAGATGCTGCTGTCGATGGTGGTGCTGGCGGTCATCGTGCTCGCCACCGGCGAGCCGGTCACCTGGTACTGGCTGCTGGCCATCCCCGCGCTGCTGCTGCAGACGATCTTCAACGTCGGGGTCGGGCTGTTCGTCGCGCGACTGGGTTCGCAGGTCAACGACTTCAGCCAGCTGCTGCCGTTCCTGCTGCGTACCTGGATGTACGTCTCCGGCGTGCTGTTCAGCATCGCCACGCTGAGCATCAAGACGCACCGCTGGATCGTGGTGGCGCTGCAGCTCAACCCGGCGGCCCTGTACATCACGCTGATCAGGAACTCGCTGCTGCTGAGCCAGCGGGAGAGCAGTCCGGGCGCGCAGCCGTACAGCGCCCAGCTCTGCCACGTGTGGGCCACCGTGGGCCACCGCGACGACGCGCCGATGCAGGCCCAGTTGGACAGCGCGCACTGTCACTACTACGCCAACCCCGATCACTTCTGGTACTACGCCATAGGCTGGGCGGCAATCGCGATCGTGGCCGGGTTCTTCTTCTTCTGGCGATCGGAGGCGAAGTACGGGCGTGGCTGAGCCGATGGTGGTCGTGGACGACCTGCACATCGTGTACCGCGTCTACGGCGCGGGAGGCGACCGCGGCACGGCGGCGACCGCGCTGTTGCGGATCCTGGGCCGCAAGACCCGCGGCTCCATCCGTGAGGTGCACGCGATCCGCGGCGTCTCGTTCGTGGCGAACCGCGGCGAGGCGGTCGGCGTCATCGGCCGCAACGGGTCCGGCAAGTCCACCCTGCTGCGCGCGATCGCCGGCCTGCTGCCCGCCGAGCAGGGCAACGTCTACACCACCGGGGAAGCGTCGCTGCTAGGCGTGAACGCGGCGCTGCTCGATGACCTGACCGGCGAGCGCAACGTGATCCTGGGCTGCCTCGCCATGGGCATGACCAAGCAGGAGGCCAAGGACAAGTACCAGGGGATCGTGGACTTCTCCGGCGTCGGCGAGTTCATCGACCTGCCGATGAAGACCTACTCCACCGGCATGGGCTCGCGGCTGCGGTTCGCGATCGCCGCCTCGAAGAGCCACGACGTGCTGCTCGTGGACGAGGCGCTGGCCACCGGCGACGCGGAATTCCGGGTCAAGAGCCACGCCAGGATCGAGGAACTGCGCCGGGAGGCCGGCACGGTCTTCCTGGTCGCGCACAACCTCGAGGAGGTCGAGCAGACCTGCAACCGGGTGATCTGGCTCGAGCGCGGCAAGATCGTCACCCAGGGCGAGGACGTCATCGGGATCATCGACCAGTACATCGAGGCCTCCGGCGGCAGGCCGGTCGAGCGCGATCCGGTCACCCGCGAGCGGACCAGCTCCCGCGTGCCGGTATCGCCCGGGGGGTAACCCCCGGACCCCCGGACCGGGCGTCAGCCGGCCCGGAGCGTGGTGGCGGGCGCGGCGTCCGGACGAGTCCCCTGGGACTCGCCCGGCTGGTCCGCGCGGGGCAGGTGCAGACGCATGATCGTCCCGCCGCCGGGCCGGGGGCTGGCGATGACCTCGCCGTCCTGGGCCTGGGCGAGCTGGCGCACGATGTAGAGCCCGAGACCGATGCCGCCGAACCTGCGCCGGTCTCCGGTCTCGCCGCCCTGCACGAACCGCTCGAACACCCGCTCCCGGTCGACCTCCGGGATGCCGATCCCCTCGTCCTCGACCGTGGCCTCGATCTGGTCCCCGGCCTGGCGGGCCCGCACGATCACGGCCCCGCCCTCGGGCGAGTACTTGAAGGCGTTCTCGAGCAACTGGCCGATGATGACGTCGGTCGCGGTCGGATCGCCGAACGCCTGCGGCAGGTCGTCGGGAATGTCGGTGGTGAGCGCGTGCCGGTCCGATAGCGGGCGGAACGCGACCGCCGTCCCCCGCAGCAGCGCGCCCAGGTCGAACGGAGCGTTGCTGACCGCGAGCTGGTCCGCGCCCGCCCGGGAGCCGAGCAGGAGCTGCTCCACGAGTTTCGCCAGCGCTCCCGCCCGGTCCGCGATCGTCTGTACCGCGCTGCGCCGGTCGGCGTCGTTGAGCTTGTCCCAGCGGCTCGCCAGCGTGCTCGCGAACCCCTGCACCACGGTGATCGGGGTCCGCAGCTCGTGGCTGGTGGTGGCCAGGAACAGGTCCTTGGCCTCCTCCAGCTCCTTGGCCGCCGTGACGTCGCGGAAGTCGAGCACCTGCTCGTCGCCGCCGTCCAGCCCGGTGCACAGCACGTCCAGCCAGCGACCGCTCTCCAGCTTGTGGGTCAGCTTGGCGCCGGGCTCGGGCAGCGGGAACGGCGGCCGCTTGCCCGTGGCGTCCTCGGCGGAGACCCCGGTCAGCCGGTGCGCCGCAGGGTTCCACTGCCGGACCAGACCGTCGGCGTCCAGGACCGCGATGCCGTCGGCGCTGGCATCGATCACCGCGCGCTCGTGCGCCCGCTGCCTGACCACCTCCTCGAACGCGGTGATGTTGGACAGGGCCACGCTGGCGTGCCCGGCCAGCAGCTCCAGCAGTTCCAGCTCGATGTGGCCGACCTGGCGCCTCGAGTACAGGGCGTAGAGCGCGCCGTACGGGCGGCCTGCCACGTGCGACAGGCTCACCGTGATCGTGTGCAGCCCCGGCAGGGCGGACCAGATCAGCTCGTCGAACTGGCCGGACTCGCCGGTGGCCATCATCACCGTCTTGCCGGACCGCATCAGCTCGCCGACCGTGCTCGTGGCCAGGTCCGCGGTCCGGCCGCGAAGCCCCCCGGGCAGCCCGTCCATGCTGACCAGGCGAAGCTGGTCGCCCTCGATGAGCACGAACCCGCCGGCGTCCGCCCGGGTCAGCTCGCGCAGGCTGGCCGCGATCCGGTCGAGCACGGCCGACAGGTCCAGCTGGGCGTTCATGTCCGCGACCACGTCGTTCAGTCTGCGCACCACCCGGGCCCGCTCGGCCATGTAGTGCTTGACCGCCTCGTCGCCCGCCGTCTGGTGGCAGACGCTCACCCAGCCGATCATCTGGCCCGCGCTGCTGACCAGGCCACTGGTGTCGATGCGCACGTCGAGCAGTCCGCCGTCCTTGCGGATCCGGCGCGTGCCGAACGAGACCTGACCTCCGCTGGTGGCGTGCTCGAGGACCGCGTTGTGCTCGGCCTTCAGCTCTTCCGGGATGAACGCCAGGTCCAGGCCGACGACCTCGGATGCCTTCCACCCGAACATGCGCTCGGCCGCCGGGTTCCACAAGGTGATCGTCCGGTCCATGCCGTACGCGATGATCGCGTCGGCGGCACACTCAATAACCGCGCGCGCGGTCGCGTCGATCCGCTCCCGGTCCCGGCCGGTTGCCACCGCCAGCTTCAGCGCCACGCCTCATGATCCCACCGCCGGGCGGCACATGGTCACCGAAATCCGAGCCGCACGGCTCTCGCCAACCCGACATGCTCGCCAAAATACTCCTAAATTGGACAGCGTCACATGAATCCGTGGCGACCGCTCCCGCGGTGGACCCGTGTCCGAGGCTCCGGTGACCGCGGAACCCAGCCGCCCCGGCGCGCGTCCAACGGGACATGACCTCTGCTAAGTACCGGGCGCGGTCCGCGACCCGCTACCTCCTGATCGCCGCCGTGTGCGCGGCCGCCGCCGCCTGCGGGAGCACAGTGGCCCCCGCCGCCTCGCCGGCACCCAAGGTATCCCTCGACATCAAGGTGACCGGCGGTTCCGCCGCCGCCCAGCACTGGACGCTGCGGTGTGACCCGGCCGGCGGCACCCACCCCGACCCGGCCGCGGCCTGCCGCGTCCTGCTCCACGCCAGGAACCCGTTCGCTCCCGTGCCCAGGGGCATCATGTGCCCGATGATCATTGCGGGCACGAAGGAAGCGAAGGTCACCGGGATCTATTTCGGCCAGCACATCGACACCACGTTCACGCAGGGCGGATGCCAGCTGGCCCGCTGGGACAGGATCGGCCAGATCTTCTACTGACGTCATCGCCCGCCTCCGGGGCATCATCGCCGCGCCGTTGCCGGCGCCCGTTTGGCTCGAACATCTCACTTCAGCAGGCGGGACATGCGGCGGTCCGCCAGCGGCTTGCCGCCGGTCTGGCAGGTCGGGCAGTACTGCAGCGCCGAGTCGGCGAAGGACACCTCGCGGACGGTATCGCCGCACACCGGGCACGGCTGCCCGGCCCGCCCGTGCACCCGCAGGCCCGCCTTCTTCTCGGCCTTCAGGTCGCCCGCGCCCAGGCCGGCCGACCTGGCGATCGCCTCGCGCAGGGTAGTCACGATCACGGCGTGCAACCCGGTCACCTCCTCCGGGGTCAGGCTGCCAGCCAGCCGGAACGGTGACATCCGCGCCGCGTGCAGGGCCTCGTCGGAGTAGGCGTTGCCGATGCCCGCGATCACCTTCTGATCGCGGAGCACGCCCTTGATCTGCGTCCGGCGCCCGGCCAGGATGCCGGCCAGGACCTCCGGGGTGAACGCCGGGTCCAGCGGATCGGGCCCGAGCGACGCGATGCCGGGCACCGCCGCCGGGTCGGTCACCAGGTAGACCGCGAGGCGCTTGCGGGTGCCGGCCTCGGTGAGGTCGAACCCCGCGCCGTCGGTGAACCGGAGCCGGAACGCCAGCGGGCCCTTGCCCGGGCGCGGCGGCTGCTCGGGCAGGCTGTCCCGCCACCGCAGCCAGCCCGCCCGGGCCAGGTGCACGATCAGGTGCAGCGGGCCGGCCTCCGCGCCCGCCGGTGCGTCCGTCATGAGATCAAGGAATTTTCCGTAACGCTTGGTCGCGGTGATGGCCCGTCCGCGCAGCGCGGCCAGGGCCGGGTCATAGGTCTTGAGCACGGCGATCTCGGCGATATCGGCGCGGTCGACGACCCGCCCCGCGGCCCGGTCACGCAGGTCCGCGGCCAGGGCCTCCACCTCGGGTAGTTCTGGCACGGCTTCGATTCTGCCTGGTCCGGGCCCCTGGTCCGGCCACGCGAGGGCGCGGGACGGCCTGGCTCAGCCCGCCGCTCCGGGCAGCGGCAGGGGGCGGGGCGGGACCGGGGTCGACTGGACGATCGAGCTGGTGGTCTGGCCGTACAGCAGGAACCTGTCGAGCACGGTCTCGAACTGGTCCACCGCCCGGGCGTGGACCCGCATGATGAAGCAGTCCTCCCCCGTGATCCGGTGGCACTCGGTGACCTCGGGGATCTCGGCGGCGAGCTCGGCGATCCGCCGGAGCTGCCCGGGACCCGGACGGATCCGCACGTACGCCGACACCGGAAAGCCGAGCGCGGCCGGATCCAGCTCGAGGCGGTAGCCCGCGATCACGCCGGCCCGCTCCAGCCGCTGCACCCGCTCGGTCACCGCGGGCGGTGACAGGCCCACCCGCCGGCCGAGCCCGGACATGGTGATCCTGGGGGTCCCGCGCAGCTCGTCCAGGATCCGCCGGTTGACCGGATCGGCGAGCAGCGCCCCTGGATTATCATCGCGAACCGGCGGCCTCGGCTGACGTTTGTTAAGCAAACGGTCCTCCCTGCCTTCGGCTTGCCATGCAAGTAACGCCCGTTTCCGTCAAGTATCGACCCATGACCAGAGTCGGTACGACCGGGGTTTCCGCGGGCGGCAGGGCCGGGGCGGGCGCAGGCAGCAGGGCCGGGGTTTCCGCGGGCGGGAGGGCCGGGGCCCGGGCGGGCCGCAGAGCCAGCGACCGGGTGCCGCCGCACGCCTACTTCCTCATCAGCGCGGTCTTCCACTACCTGGGCCCGGCGCTGGCCGTGCTGCTCTTCGCCCGGGTCGCGCCGCTCGGGGTGGCCTGGCTGCGGATCGGCAGCGCCGCGGCCGTCTTCGTGCTGTGGCGCCGCCCGGGGCGGCTGTGGCGGCTGTGGCGGGCCAGCCCGGCCCGGACCCGCGGGCTGCTGGTGGCGTTCGGGATCGTCCTGGCGGCGATGAACGCCTGCTTCTACCTGGCCATCGCCCGGATCCCGCTGGCCACGGTGGGCGCGATGGAGTTCCTCGGCCCGGTCGTGCTGGCCGCGCTGGGGGCGCGGACCCGCCGCAACGCCTCCGCCGTGGCCCTGGCGGTCGCGGGCGTGGCCCTGCTCAGCGAGGTCCGGATCACCGGGGACGCGGCGGGCCTGGCGTTCTCCCTGGCCAACTGCGGGCTGTTCACCCTGTACATCGTGCTCGGGCACCGGATCGCCGCCGACGGCGGCAGCACCGGCATCGACCGGCTGGCGACGGCGATGCTCGTGGCCGTGGTCGCGATCAGCCCGGCCGGGCTGGCCGCGACGGTCGCCGCGTTCGCCCGCCCGCTGCTGCTCGGCGCGGGCTGCGGTGTCGGGGTGTGCTCGTCGGTGATCCCGTACGTGACCGACCAGCTCGCGATGGCCCGGCTGCCGCGCGCGGCCTTCGCGCTGCTGATGTCCCTGCTGCCGGCCAGCGCGACGATCATCGGCGTGATCGTCTTGCACCAGCTGCCACGGCCGGCGGAGATCGTCGGGATCGCGCTGGTCGCGGCCGGGGTCGCGCTCCGGGCCGAGCCTACGCCGCCGGACCGGGATCGGCGCTCGGCCGCGTCAGGCGGCTGACGAGGCGTTCCCTGATCGCCGGGCGGGAGCCGAACACCAGCAGGAACAGGGCCTCGCGGGCCAGCCGCTGCGGATGCTCGCCGGACAGGATGCCGCGGCTGCCCGCCACCGCGACCAGCGCGGCGGACGCGCGGGCGGCCAGCTCCGCCGCGTCCGCCCGCGCGGCCGGCAGCGCGCCGGCGGAACCGGCGGCGGCGTCCAGGGCGGCCCGCGCGGCCGACAGCTCGCGGTCGAGCGGGCCGGGGCCGATCAGCCGGCAGCACCGGGCGGCCACCCCGAGCGCCAGCGAGCCGTTGGTGCGCAGCCTCATGGCGTCCGCGGCCTGCCACGCGCGCCAGGAGGTGATGTCGGTGACGCGGTCCGCCGCGACGAACTGGCCGTCGAACCGGAGCTGCACCGTGCGGCTGGCGTTGACCGCCACCATCCGCAGCGGCTCGGCGCTGAGCGCCGGGCCCGGCGCGGCGTCGAGCAGCGCCAGCACGATGTTGTCCTCCGGATCGCGGGCCGCCACGTGGACGACGTCGATCAGGCCCCAGCCGGTGACCCACGGCGAGAACCCGTCCAGCCGGTACCCGCCGCGCGCCGGCCTGGCCCGCAGCGGGGCGCTCGGGAGCGTGCCGCCGAGCGCCACGCCCGCGCGGCGTTCGCCGCGGCACAGCGGTTCCAGCCATCGCGCGGCCTGGCCGCCGGTCCGGGCGGCCGCGATCGACCGCACCACCCCGAGGTGCTGGAGCCAGACGAAGGCCGTGGCCAGGCAGCCGCCGGCCAGCGTCTCGGTCACCCGGCAGGCGGTCGGCGGGTCGGCCCCCAGCCCGCCGTGCTCAGGCGGCCCGGCCAGGCCGTACCAGCCCTCCCGGGCCAGCAGGTCCAGGTGCCCGGCGGGCACCCGGTCCGCGGCGTCGACCGCCATGGCCGCCGGGAAGAGCACCTGGTCGGCGATCCGCGCGGCCAGGTCGAGGATCGCCGGGCGGGCCGCCCCGCTCACGGCCCGGCGCTCCACCGCACCCGCCCTCACCCCTTCATCGGGCCAGCAAATCGCGCCAGGTGCCCGGTGACCTGCGTCCGGTGGCAAGAAACTCGCCGGCCGCCTAAGCTGCGGCCAGCGAACTCACAGGACGGGAAAGGAACGGTACCGGCACAACGGCATCAGGAATGTGGGCGAGGAGGGATTTGAACCCTCACGTCCTCTCGGACACACGGACCTGAACCGTGCGCGTCTGCCGTTCCGCCACCCGCCCCGGGCAAGGAGTCAGGTTAGCACGTCCGCAAGCAACCCCGCGTCGCCGATACGATCGGATGCGAGCAAGCACGAGGAGGGAGAGGGGGTACCCGGTGGGAGTTCTGCAGCGCTTCGAGCACAGGCTCGAGGGGATGGTCGAGGGTGCCTTCGCGCGCGCGTTCAAATCGGAGCTGCAGCCGGTGGAGATTGCCAGTGCGGTGCAGCGCGAGATGGACGACCGCGCCGCCATCGTGGCGCAGGGACGGACGCTCGTCCCCAATGACTTCGTGGTCGAACTGGCCGAGACCGACTACGAGCGACTCGAGGTCTACGCCGACAGCCTCGGCATCGAGCTGGCGACCCTGGCTCGCGACCACGCCAAGGAGCAGGGCTACTCCTTTGTCGGGCCGGTGCGGATGCGGTTCGAGGGGGTTCCCGAGCTGACCACGGGCACGTTCCGGATCCGGTCCGGCGTCATCCGGGGCACGACCGTCGAGGACGGCGAGATCCGCAGGCCCACCAGCGATCTCCCGCACCCGGAAGGCGGTTTCACCGGGACGCCGCGGCTGCTCGTGTCCGGGCCGGAACCCGGCGCGGACGGGAACACGCAGCGCACCTACGAGCTCACCGCGCCGCTGACCATCCTGGGCCGGGGCACCGATTGTGACCTGCGCCTGGTCGACCCCGGCGTCTCCCGCCACCACGCCGAGCTCCGGGTCGAGGACGGCGAGGTCGTCCTCGTGGACCTCGGCTCCACCAACGGCACGTTCGTGAACGGCCAGCCGGTCCGGCGGGTGGCCCTGACCGACGGCACGCGCGTCACCCTGGGCCGTACGACCCTCGTCTTCCGCAGGGACGGTATCTACTGAGAAATCGCATGACCGCACCAGCGCCAGCATTACCGCAACCGGCCGACGACGCCGCCCGGCAGGGACGGCCCCGGCGGCCGCCGACCAGCAGAGGCCACCAAAGGCATGACCCGATGAACGCGCTCACCCTCACGGTCATCAGGATCGCGTTTCTCGCCGTCCTGTGGCTGTTCGTGATCGCTGCGGTAGGCGTCGTGCGGACCGACCTTTTCGGCAGCTCCACCCCCTCCCGCAAGCAGGCCCGCATGCAGCGCCAGCCACGCGTCAAGCCCGCCCAGCCGCCGAGGCCGTCCAAGCCACCGCGCAGCGGCAGGCCCGGGCGCTCGACCCCGCAGCAGCTGCTGGTCACGGCGGGCACGCTGGCGGGCACCAGCCTCGGCCTCGCTGATCAGCAGATCACCATCGGCCGCGCGAATGACGCCACGCTCGTGCTCAACGATGACTACGCTTCGACCCGGCATGCCCGACTCTTCCCTCAGGATGGTCAGTGGATTGTCGAGGACCTCGGCTCAACCAATGGCACCTACCTCGACCGTCAGAAAGTGACCCGGCCGACTCCGGTACCTGTCGGCGTGCCGATCCGTATCGGTAAGACCGTCCTGGAACTCCGCAGATGACACTTGCACTCCGCTACGCGGTCCGCTCAGACGTCGGCCTCCTCCGCGAGGGGAACGAGGACTCGGCGTACGCGGGCCCGCACCTGCTCGCGATCGCCGACGGCATGGGAGGGCATGCCGCGGGCGAGGTCGCGAGCTCGGTGGCGATATCCGCTCTGACCGACCTGGACCGCGACGACGTGCCGGCCGACCAGATGCTCGGCGCGCTCGCCGCGGCGGTCGCCGAGGCCAACAGCACGCTGCACGAGATGAGCGTCGAGGACCCGAGCGTCGAGGGCATGGGCACCACGCTGACCGCGCTGCTGTGGTCGGGCGGCACCGTCGCCGTGTGCCACATCGGCGACTCGCGCGCCTACCTGCTGCGCGACGGCGACTTCCGCCAGATCACCCGCGATCACACGCTGGTCCAGTCGCTGGTGGACGACGGCAGGCTCAGCCCGGCGCAGGCGGCCACCCATCCGCAGCGCTCCCTGGTCATGCGCGCGCTGCAGAGCGGCACCGAGGCCGAGCCCGACCTGTCGATCATCGAGGCCAGAGCCGGGGACAGGTACCTGCTGTGCTCCGACGGGCTTTCGGACGTGGTCAGCGAGGAGACCCTGCACAAGACGCTGATGCGGTACGCCGACCGGGACCAGGCCGTGAGCCAGCTCATCGAGCTCGCGATCCGCGGCGGCGGACCGGACAACATCACCTGCATCATCGCCGACGTGATCGACGACACGGACGCGCCGTCCCGGCAGGTCTCGATGGTGGTCGGCGCGGCGTCGAACGGCGACGGGCGCCCCCGGCTGCGTACCGACAGCCCGGCGGGGCGGGCCCACCTGCTGACCCAGGCCGGGCCGGTGGCGCGACCCGGCCCGAAGCATTCCGCCGCGCCAGCCGAGGAAGATCACGAGATCGGCGACGAGGAGGACGGCGGCGGCCACGCGGAGGCCAGGACCGGCCGGCGCCGCTGGCCGCTGGTGACCACCATCCTCGTCGTGCTGCTGATCGTGATCGTCGGCGGCGGCTACGCGGGCTGGCGCTACACCCAGAGCCAGTACTACGTGGGCACCGACGGGAGGCAGGTGATCATCTACCGCGGGATCAACCAGAAGGTCGCCGGGATCAGCCTGTCCGGCGTGTTCCAGAAGACCGGCATCCCGCTGTCCCAGGTTCCGTCCAGCGACCAGGCGGCGGTGCAGAGCACGATCCCCTCCAGCAGCCTGGCCGACGCCCAGAAGACCGTGAGCAATATCCGCCAGACCATCGTGTGTGACACGTACCAGACCGCCTACGCCAGCTGGGTGGCGCACAAGCCCCAGCCGCGCGTGGTCACGGTGATCGTGAAGGGGCACAAGGTCAAGCGCACCGAGACCCCGGCGTACGTTTCCGCGCCGACGGCGCCCAAGGGGTGCCCGCAGGGGACGTCCGGGTGACCACGATCTCCAGCCACGCCGCCCGGCCCGCACCCGAAGCGGCCAGCGCGATGCCGCGCGGCCGGCGCCGGACCGAGTTGCTGATGCTCGTCTTCGCCGTCGGGGTCGTGCTGTTCGCCTACGCGAGCGTCGGCCTGGGCCTGAACGGCAAGCTCCCGGCCGGGATCGCCGAGTACGGCCTCGCGTTCGCGGTCATCGTATTCGCGGCGCACCTGGCCGTACGGCGGCTCGCGCCGTGGGCCGACCCGCTGATGCTGCCCCTCGCCGCGCTGCTGAACGGCCTCGGCGTCGTCATGATCTACCGGCTCCAGGCGTCGGGCCGGAACGGGAATCCCGGGAACCAGATCAGCACGATCAGCTCGTCGGCCACGGCCGTGCAGGTGATGTACAGCGCCCTCGGCGTGATCGCGTTCGTTCTGATCCTGGCGTTCATCAGGGAAGTGCGGGTGCTGCAGCGCTACACCTACACCCTCGGCGCGGCGGGCCTGATCCTCCTGGCCATCCCGGCGCTGCTGCCCTCCCGGTACAGCGAGGTGCCGGGAACCGGGGCGAAGATCCAGGTAGCCATCGGCAGCTTCAGCTTCCAGCCGGAGGAGTTCGCGAAACTCGCCCTGGCCGTGTTCTTCGCCGGTTTCCTGGTGGCCAAGCGGGACGTGCTGGCGCTGGCCGGCCGCCGGTTCCTGGGCATCGACCTGCCCCGGGCCCGCGACCTGGGCCCGGTGCTGATCGCCTGGGGCGCCAGCCTGCTCGTCCTGGTCTTCGAGAGCGACGTCGGGACGTCCGCGCTGTTCTTCGGCCTGTTCGTGGCCATGATCTACGTCGCCACCCAGCGCACCTCCTGGCTGCTGATCGGGATCGCCCTGTTCGTCTTCGGCACCTTCGTGGCCAGCAAGCTGTTCGGCCACGTCGGCGAGCGGTTCGACATCTGGCTGCACCCGTTCGCCGGGCACAACCCCACGAACAACGCCTACCAGCTCGTCCAGGGCCTGGAGGGGATGGGCTACGGGGGGATCCTCGGCACCGGCCTCGGCCACGGGCAGCCGTTCTGGACCCCGCTGGTGCAGAGCGACTTCATCGTGACCGCGTTCGGCGAGGAACTCGGCCTGACCGGCCTGATGGCCTTGCTGCTGCTGTTCGGGCTCATGGTGCAGCGCGGCCTGCGGGCCGCCGTCCAGGTCCGCGACCCGTTCGCCAAGCTGCTGACCGGCGGGCTGTCGTTCCTGCTCGCGCTGCAGGTGTTCATCATCGTGGGCGGGGTGACCCAGCTGATCCCGGTGACCGGCATCACCACCCCGTTCCTGTCGCAGGGCGGATCCTCGCTGGTCGCGAGCTGGGCGCTGATCGCGCTGCTGATGCGGGTCAGCGACACCGCGCGGCGCCCGGCCCCGCACCCGATCCAGGACGAGGGCATGACGCAGGTGGTGCGGGCCGGATGAACCGCGCGCTGTTCCGCCTGTCCCTGGCCTGCCTGGCCATGTTCGTGCTGCTGCTGCTCAACGTGAACTACGTGCAGGCGTTCGAGGCCAGCAGCCTGGCCAGCAAGCCGGGCAACATCCGGACCTTCGACCAGCAGTTCCAGTACCAGCGCGGCTCGATCATCGCGACCGGCGGGCCAGGCCCGCCCGTCAAGATCGCCGAATCGGTCCCCGCCAAGGGCAGCTCCACGGTCAGCCCCGTCTTCCACCGCGATTACCCCTACGGCCCGGTGTACGCCCCGGTGACCGGCTTCGACTCGGTCTACGGCTCGACCGGGATCGAGGCCGCCGAGGACAAGAACCTGTCCGGCACGGCCTCGGGCCTGACCGTGCACAACCTGATCAGCCTGCTGACCGGCAAGCCCAAGCAGGGCGCCACCGTCTCCCTCACGATCAGCGCCAAGGCGCAGCAGGCCGCCTACCAGGGGCTGCTCGGCGAGCTGAGCCAGGGGCACGATGCCGCCGCCGTCGCGATCAACCCGACCACGGGCGCGATCCTGGCCCTGGCGTCGGTGCCGACGTTCGACCCGAACCGGCTCACCACGCTCGACGGGGCGAAGTTCGACAAGATCGACCACCAGCTACTGGCCAATCCGGCCCAGCCGCTGCTCAACCGGGCCATCAACGCGACGTACCCGCCCGGCTCCTCGTTCAAGGTCGTCACCAGCTCGGCCGCGTTCTCGACCGGAAAGGTCGCCGGTCCCACCGCTACCGTGAGCGCACCGCAGCCCCTCACCCTGCCCAACGGCAACCTGCTCAACAACGACGGCGGCGAGACCTGCGGCGACGGCAGTCCGCAGGTCATCGAGGCGTTCTGGCTCTCCTGTAACACCGCGTTCGCCAACATCGGCATCAAGATCGGCGGTCCCGTACTGCGGTCGTACGCCAACCGGTTCGGCTGGAACGACCCGAACCTGACGATCCCGCTCCAGGTCTCACCGAGCGTCGTCCCACCGATCACCGACAAGTCCTTCACCGCGATGACCGCGATCGGCCAGCTCGACGACGAGGCGACGCCGCTGCAGGAGGCCATGGACGCCGCGGCGATCGCCAACCACGGCACGCTGATGAAGCCGTACCTGGTGCAGTCGGTCCAGGCGCCCGACCTGAGCACGGTCCAGAGCGCCAGCCCGTCGGTGCTGTCGCAGGCGGTCAGCCCGCAGGTGGCCAGCGAGGTCACGCAGATGATGATCGCGGTGACCACGAACCCGGGCGGGACCGCGTTCGCCACCGCGAACCCGTCGGTCGCCGGCGTCGAGATCGCGGGCAAGACGGGCACGGCGGAGAATGGGGTCAACAACAGCGGCCTCGACGACGCGGTCTTCACCTGTTTCGCCCCAGCCAACAACCCGAGGATCGCCGTCGGCGTCATCGTCAAGGGCGGCGGCTTCGGCGCCGACGCCGCCGCGCCGATCGCGGTGAAGATCATCCAGGCTTACCTGGGAGTCCACTAGTGGCAGCCAGACCCGACACCATGCAGGACGGTAACGCAAAGTGCGAGATATGACTCAGCCCCGGCTCCTCGGCGGCCGTTACGAACTCGACGGGATCGTCGGGCGCGGCGGCATGGCCGAGGTGTTCCGGGCCCGCGATATCCGCCTGGATCGCATCGTCGCGGTCAAGACCCTGCGGGACGACCTGGCCCGGGACCAGACCTTCCAGGCCAGGTTCCGGCGCGAGGCCCAGTCGGCCGCTTCGCTCAACCACCCGAGCATCGTGGCGGTCTACGACACCGGCGAGGACATGGTCGGCGCCACCCCGGTTCCCTACATCGTGATGGAGTACGTCGACGGCCGGACCCTGCGCGACCTGCTGCGCGACGACCGGAGGCTGCTGCCGGAACGGGCGCTGGAGATCACCGAGGGCGTGCTGCGGGCGCTGGACTACAGCCACCGCAACGGCATCGTGCACCGGGACATCAAGCCCGGCAACGTGATGCTGACCCGGACCGGCGACGTCAAGGTGATGGACTTCGGCATCGCCCGCGCGGTCAGCGACGCGCAGGCCACGATGACCCAGACGGCGCAGGTCATCGGCACGGCGCAGTACCTGTCGCCGGAGCAGGCCCGGGGCGAGCGGGTGGACGCCCGCAGCGACCTGTACTCCACCGGGTGCCTGCTGTACGAGCTGCTCACCGGGCGGCCGCCGTTTACCGGCGACTCGCCCGTCGCGATCGCCTACCAGCACGTGCGGGAGAACCCGGTCCCGCCGTCCCGGGTGGACCCGGAGATTCCCGCCTGGGCGGACGCGATCGTGCTCAAGGCGATGGCCAAGGACCCGGGCGACCGCTACCAGTCCGCCGCCGAGATGGGCCACGACATCCAGCGCGCGCTGCAGGGCATGCCGGTCGCCGCGCCGACGCGCGCCGTGGGCTATCAGGGCACCCGGCGGATGGGAGCGGCCACCCAGATGGCCGGGGCCACCAGCGCGATCCCCCCCTACGATTACGCTCCCCATGACCAAGGGCCAGAACGGGAGGGCCGCAAGAGGTGGCCGTGGGTGGTAGGCGCACTGGCTGCCGTGCTGATCATCGCGGGGCTGGTGTACGCCTTCGAGTACGTCTCGAGCAGCGGCAGCAACATCGCGGTGCCGAACGTCGTGGGACTCAACAAGGCGGTCGCGGAGCAGGACATCGTCCGGGCGGCCTGCAGCCGGTGCCCGTGAACCAGGCGTCGAGCAGCGTGCCCAAGAACGACGTGATCAGCACCAGTCCCCCGTTCGGTAACAGGGTGGCGAAGAACAGCCAGGTCAAGCTGTTCATCTCCGCTGGCGCGGGCAAGATCCAGGTCCCGAACGTGATCGGGGAGAGCCAGAGCGCGGCCTCGACCCAGCTGGAAAGCGCGGGCTTCCTGGTCAGCCAGAGAACCGCGCCGAACTCGACCGCGCCGTCCGGCCAGGTGGTGCGCCAGAGTCCGGCGGCGGGCGCGTCGCTGGCCAAGGGCAGCACGGTCACGATCTACGTCTCGGGCGGCGGCGTGCAGGTCCCGTCGGTGATCGGTGACCCGGCGGCCACCGCGCAGCAGATCCTGTCGACCGCCGGGTTCAACGTGGTGACGAAGACGGTCGCCGGGCCGTCCAACTCGACTCCGGGTGACGTGTTCAACCAGACTCCCAGTAGCGGCACGGCGCCGTCCGGCAGCACGGTGACCATCTACGTCGCCTCGCCGCCGCCGACCACACCGCCGACGACACCGCCGACCACGCCACCGACTACGCCGCCGACCACGCCACCCACCACGCCGCCCACCGCGGCGCCGCGCCAGTAGCACCACCAGGAGAGGGCCGTGCCCAAGTCCAGAGTCAGAAGCAAGGCGGTCTACACGCCGCCACCCAAGTCGTCCAAGTCGAAGGTCAGCCCGCGCTGGCTGGTCCCGGCCATGCTGGCCTGCCTCCTGCTCGGCCTGGCCTGGATCGCGCTGTTCTACATCACCGGAGGCAGCACGCCGATCCAGAACCCGATCGGAGACTGGAACCTGGTGATCGGCTTCGGGTTCATCATCGCCGGCGTGGGCCTGGCCACCAAGTGGCACTGACGCCGCGGTGCCCCGGCCGAATCACAGGGCTGTGATTCGGTACACACCGTCGTCCACAGCCTGTGGATAACAGTGGCCCGCAGCCCAGGGCCGGCTCAGCCCAGAGCCGTCGCGGCCAGCTGATGGTCGCGGACCACGACGGCGAGCGCCAGGATGGCCACGATCAGCACGGTCGCCCCGCCCTGGATCAGGGCCCGGTTGGCCCGCGGGGCGTAGGCGTACGCTGCGGTGAGCAGCCCGCCGGCCAGGATCCCGCCGACGTGCGCCTGCCAGGCGATGCCGTGCACGGTGAAGCCGAGCACCAGGTTCAGCACGATGATGGCGACGATCCACCGGCTGTCCAGGCGCAGCCGCCTGGCCACCACGAACCAGGCGCCGAACAGGCCGAAGATGGCCCCGGAGGCGCCGAGCGCCTCCACGTTCGTGGGGCCGATCAGGTAGAACATCACCGAGCCCCCGACGGCGCTGACCAGGTACACGGTGAGAAAGCGCACGCGGCCGAGCAGTTTCTCCAGCGCCGGGCCGACCAGGATCAGCGCCCACATGTTGAACAGGATGTCCAGCGGCCCCAGGCCGCCCAGCCCGGGCGGGGGCAGGAACGCGGAGGTGATCAGCCGGTAGTACTGGCCCTCGGCGACGCCCTGCAGCGGACCGCTCGCCGAGAAGCTCGCGCGGCCGAGCATCGCCCAGTCGTTCGCGATGTTCGGCCACGCGAACTCCACCAGGTAGAGCAGGACGTTGATGGCGACCAGGGTCCAGGTGACGGTCGCGGTGGTGGCCGCCCGGCCGCCGAACACGGCGCCGGGCCGGCGGACGCCGCGGTTTCCCTCGTGCACGCACTCGATGCACTGCTGGCCGACCGCGGCGGAGCGCAGGCAGTCCGGGCACGCGTGCCGACCGCACCGGACGCAGGAGACGTAGGTTTCCCGGCCCGGGTGCCGGAAGCAGGTCGGGACGCCCGTGCTCGGGCTGGTATCCGGGCTGTCTGCGCCTGGGGGGACCGCCACCGGTCCTACCCTGCGGATTCCCCGGCGCCCCCGGCGGGACGCTCGATCTCGACGGACTCGAGGACGACATCCTGAACGGGACGATCGCCCCGGCCGGTCTCGACCTTGCTGATGGCGTCGACGACGTCGCTGCCGTCAATGACCTCGCCGAAGATCGTGTGCTTGCCGTTGAGGTGCGGGGTTGGCACCACGGTGATGAAGAACTGCGAGCCGTTGGTGCCGGGGCCCGCGTTGGCCATGGCCAGCAGGTACGGCCGGTCGAACCGCAGGTCCGGGTGGATCTCGTCGGCGAAACTGTAGCCCGGGCCGCCGGTTCCCGTGCCGAGCGGGTCCCCGCCCTGGATCATGAACTGCGGTATGACACGGTGGAATTTCGTCCCGTCGTACAGCCTGCCGTGCGCGGGCTTCCCGGTCGCCGGGTCGGTCCACTCGCGGTTTCCTTCCGCAAGGTCAACGAAGTTCCGCACGGTCTTCGGCGCGTGATCGGGGAACAGCCGGACGTGCACGGTTCCGCGGTTGGTGCGCAGCGTGGCAGTGAGCGAGTTAGTCATGGACGTCAGTCTTGCACGCCCTACCGACTGATCCGGCCGTGCCAGCCGCGACGGCCAGCTTGCTGGCCCGAGCGGCTGGCATCGGGGGGCTCCGGGGGGCATCCCCCCGCCGGCCGAAGGCCGGGCCGGCCGCGACGGCCAGCTTGCTGGCCCGAGCGGATGGCATCGGGGGGCTCCGGGGGGCATCCCCCCGGGCAAACACAGCAACACGGTTGACCGGTCACGGCGGGGGAAGGTGTCTGGCGGGAAAACTTCTCGGGAGGTTCAAGTGTCCCTTACGACCAGGAAGAATGGGTCTCACCCCGCCGCGACCGCCGCGACTGCTGCGTCCCAGCGCGCTCGCGACGCCGCGACGCAGGTGGTGCCGATGGCCAAGAACGCGGTGCCGATGGCCAAGAACGCCGGCCTCGCAGCGAAGCAGAGCGCGGAAGACGCCGTGGCCTGGGCCGCGCCGCGGGTGCGGGATGCGCGCGCGTGGGCCGCGCCGCACGTGGAACAGGCCGGCCTGGCGGTTCGCGACAAGATCGCGCCAGCGATATCGGAGAAGATCGCCCCGGCCGTCTCGGCCGCGCTGGTCGAGGCCGCGCACCGGCTGGACGACCCCACGCCCCGCCGCCGGCGCTGGCCGCGCGTGCTGGCGGGCATCGCGATGCTCGCCGCCGCGGGGAGCGCGGTCGCCGCGGCGATTCTCCGGCGGCGGCCTGAGACGACGGCCTTCGGTGCCGATCCGGGTACCGCCGACTCCGGGCCTGCCGGGGCCAGCACCGCATCCGCACCAACATCTGGCCAGAACGACGACGAGGACGCGAACGCCAACGGGCAGGTCGGCTCCTGACCCGGCGGGCCGGCCCGGCCGGGCCGGCCCGTGACATCTGTCATGTACCGATCGTGATCGGCGGCACACGGCTGGAGCTCTGACGGCTCTTAGCGTTGCTGCCATGATGACGAACAAGACAGACAACCAAGACCTGGGCCCGGCGGTGGCGTTCCGCAACGTGGTCAAGGTGTACCGCGGCCCGGTCACCGCGCTCGATCATGCCAGCTTCGAGATCGCCCGCGGCGAGACCGTCGCCCTGCTCGGGCCGAACGGGGCCGGCAAGTCCACCGCCATCGACACCATGCTGGGCCTG
This sequence comes from uncultured Actinomycetota bacterium, assembly GCA_963842355.1. GTDB lineage: Bacteria > Actinomycetota > Actinomycetes > Streptosporangiales > Streptosporangiaceae > JASHPR01. The sequence goes on from CAWJGC010000007.1 coordinate 355,939, forward strand.
CGCACGCCGACGTCGGGCCAGGTCCGGGTGCTCGGCATGACCCCCGCCGCCGCGGTCACCGCCGGGAAGATCGGCGGGATGGTGCAGACCGGCGGACTGCCCGAGGGCGCGAAGGTCTCGGAGCTGATCGGCCTGTTCCGCCAGATCTACCGGGGCCGGCGCAGCCAGGCCGAGTTGCTCGGGCTGGCCGGGCTCACCGAGATCGCCGGCCGGCGGGCGGACCAGCTTTCCGGCGGCCAGACCCAGCGGGTGCGGTTCGCGCTCGCCCTGGCCGGGCGCCCGGAACTGCTCTTCCTCGACGAGCCGACGACGGCTCTGGACGTGCAGGCGCGGCGCCACTTCTGGCGCTCGGTGCGGACCATAGCCGAGCAGGGCACCACGGTCCTGTTCGCCACCCACTACCTGGACGAGGCCGACGCCAACGCGGACCGGATCATCGTGGTCAGCCACGGCCGGGTGCTGGCCGACGGCACCCCCGCCGAGATCAAGGCGTACACCTCGAACCGGACCATCCGGTTCACCACGCCGGGCCCGGACCCGTCGCTGCTGCTCAGGCTGCCCGGAGTGACCGACGTCTCGTTCCACGGCGACGCCGTGGCCGTGCGGTCCGACGACGCCGACGCCACCCTGCCCGCCCTGTACGCGCTCGGCCGGCCGGTCGCCGGCCTGGAGGTCGGCGGCGGCGGGCTCGAAGCAGCCCTGATGGCGCTCACCAGCGACGACGACCTCCACTCTTCTCCCGACGATGGCCCGCGGCCATCGGTGATGGCTAAGGCAGGCTGACCCATGACCGCGTTCTTGCGCTTCGAGATCCTGCGCACCCTGCGCAACCTCCGGTTCCTCATCATGCTGCTCGCGTTCCCCGTGCTGCTCTACCTGGTCTACGCCAAGCAGCACGGCACCTCACAGGGCCTGACGGTGGCCTCGCTGCTGCTGGTCTCCCTGGCCGTGTACTCGGGCATGGGCTCGGCGATGTTCGCGAGCGGGCCGCAGCTGGCCCGGGAACGGAGCAGCGGCTGGATGCGCCAGCTGCGGATCTCGCCGATCAGCACCCGAAGCTGGTTCGCGGCGAAGCTGGCCCAGTCCATCCTGCTGATCATCCCCGGGCTGGTGGCCCTGGTCGTGCTCGGGCTGACCTACGGCCACGTGCACCTGGCCGCGGGCCGGCTCGGCCTGCTGATCGCGGTGCTCGTGCTCGGCGCGATTCCGTTCTGCGCGCTCGGCCTGGTCATCGGCCTGATGTTCGACGGCCAGACCGCCCAGGTGGCCCAGATGATCACGCTGCTGCTGCTGGCGTTCCTCGGCGGGATCTTCATCCAGTGGAGCAGCCTGCCACACGGCATGCAGCTCATCGGGAAGGCACTGCCCAGCTACCACCTCGCGCAGCTGGGCTGGAACGCCGCGGCCGGGCGGGCGCTGGGCATGACGGACATCGCCGTGCTGGCCGCCTGGACCGTCGGGCTCGCCGCGGTCGCGGTCTGGCGGTGGCGCCAGGAGAGCACCGCGGCCTGAGCGTCGCTGCGTGACCGCCGCGGAAAGGCATGATGTGGATATGCCGAACGCCGACCAGCCGACGCTGAGCGACCGGCTGGACAGCCAGGATGAACTCTGGCACAGGAACCGCCGCCGGCTGCTCCGGCTCCTGGTCGCGTTCTCCCTGGCCTCGCCGTTCCTTTCGGCGCCCAGGCCCGACACGGCACGGCTCTGGTTCCTGGTGCCGGCCACCGCGGTCTTCATCGTGATCGCCGACCGGATCGTGCTGGGCCCCGATTGGCGGATGTCACGCTCAGTCTCCTGGGCTTGGCTGGTCGTCATGGTCGGGCTGGCCGTCGGCATCCTCGCTGTGGGCGGGGCGGGCTGGGTGGCCGCGCTCATCATTGCGGGCGCCGCCATCGGCCGGCTCTCGCCGACACTGCGGGCGGCCACGCTCGGCACCGCGGGCTGTGTGGCCGCGGGCCTGGGTGTCGCCCTGGCCGAGGGGGTCGACTACGGCAACGGGCTCACGATCGTCCTCGTCCCGGCGATGGCGTCCTTCTTCGCCTACGCCGCCACCCGCCGCAACGAACTGGTCCGCAATCTCCGGGAGACCCGGGCCGAGCTGGCCCGGATGGCGGTCGCCGACGAGCGGCTGCGGATCGCGCGGGACCTGCACGACCTGCTCGGGCACAGCCTGTCGCTGATCACTTTGAAGGCCGAACTGGCCGGGCGCGTGGTCCGCGCCGACCCGGACCGCGCCGCCCGGGAGATCGCCGACCTGGAGTCGGTGGCCCGCCGGTCGCTGGGCGAGGTCCGGGCGGCGGTGACCAGCTATCGCCAGCCGAGCCTGGCCGCCGAACTCGGCGAAGCCCGCCAGATGCTCGCCGCGGCCGGGATGGAGTACCAGGTGCACGCGCCCGAGTCCTTCGACCTGCCCCCGGAGACGGAGGCGCTGCTCGCCTGGACGGTGCGCGAGGGGGCCACGAACGTGGTCCGGCACTCCGGGGCGCGCCGGGCGACGATCACCGTTACGGTCGGGCCTGATACGGCGACCGCCGAGGTGGCCGACGACGGTGTCGGTCCGGCCTGGGACGCCGGCCCCCATGCGGGCGGGCACCGGCCCGGTGGGCCCGGGTCCGGCCTGGCCGGGCTGGCCGAACGGGCCCGCGGCGCGAGTGCGGAGATCAGCGCGGGCGAGGGCCGCGGGGGCAAGGGGTTCCGGCTGAGGGTCCGGGTTCCGGCCGGCGATTCAGCGCGCGGTGATAGGTAGCGCCGAGATCCGGCCCAGATTCTCCTGGCGTACTGGTCGCAGCGGGCCACCGCCGGTCCGCGCCGGGGCCTCCGCCCGAGGCCGCGGATGCGAACAACAGGCAAGGAGAACTACGTGAGGATCCTTCGACCACTCGCGGGCACGGCCGTCGCGGCCGGTGTCCTCGGCGGCGGCCTGGCCCTGGGCCTGACCGCGGCCGGCGCGGCCACGAGCGGCACCCACGCGAGCACCAGCCACGCGAGCACGCAGGCGTCGGCGACGCGATCGTCCGGTTCCGCCCAGACGATGACCACGGCTTCGTCCCCGTCGCCGGCGGCGACGACGAGCCACAAGTGCACCCACATGTCGGGCGGGAGCCGGCCCGGCCCGAGCGGCGGTAGCAGCCCGGCGACCGGCAGCTAGCACGTTGGGGGCGGGCCCCGCGATCGGGCCCGCCCCGGGCGGCTCGCAGTGGCGCGGCCGGTTCCGTTCTGGCTCTCGAAGGCGCCCGCGGTCCGGGACGGAACGCGGTGTGCGAGCGTCATCATGGACGCATGAGCTTGCGCATCATGATCGCCGAAGACCAGACGATGGTCCGGCAGGCCCTGGTCGCCCTCCTGGAACTCGAGCCCGACATCGAGGTCGTGGCCGAGGCGGCGAGCGGCGAGGAGGCGCTGGCCATGGCGCGCAAGCATCAGCCGGACGTGGCCGTGCTCGACATCGAGATGCCCGGTCCCGGCGGCATCGAGGTGACCAGGACGCTCACGGCGTCGGGCTTCCCGGGGAAGATCGTGATCGTGACCACCTTCGGACGGCCCGGGTACCTGCGCGCCGCGCTCGCGGCCGGCGCCAGCGGCTTCCTGCTCAAGGACGCTCCGGCCGCCGAGCTGGCCGCCGCGATCCGGAGCGTGGCCGCCGGGGAGCGCGTCGTCGATTCCGCGCTCGCGGTCGCCGCGCTGGCAGAGGGCGACACCCCGCTCAGCCAGCGCGAGACCGACGTGCTCGCCGCGGCGGCGGGACACGACTCCATCGCGGACATCGCCGCGCGGCTGCACCTGTCCCCGGGAACGGTGCGCAATCACCTGTCGGCCGCGATCGGCAAGCTCGGCGCCCGCAACCGCGCCGACGCGGCGGAGATCGCGCGGGAGAAAGGCTGGCTATAGCCGGCTTCTCAGGGCTTCGACCTCGGCCAGGAGCCGCGCCTCGGAGACCTTCCCCCGCGGCGCGATCGTGACCAGCGGGAACGGCGCGCCTGGGCGCGGGTCATCGGCGAAGCGCGGGATCAGGTGCGTGTGCAGGTGCGGCAGCGAGTTGCCCAGCGTCTCGTAGTTCATCTTCAGCGGCCGGTACACGCCGATGAGAGCGCGGGCGACGGTGAGCACCTCGGACCAGTACCCGGCCGCTTCGGCGTCGGACAGCTCGGTCGGCTCGCTGACGTGACGACCGCGCCAGATCACGACCGTGTAGCCGCGCTGCACGTCGGCGCGCTGCAGGTAGGCGTCGGAATACTCGCCCGCGCGGATGCGCACGCCGAAGGCATCCGACTCCGGCCGCCCTGGCTCGCACATCGGGCAGCCGACGCCGCGGATGAGGTCGCCCCAGTTCTCCGGCCACTCGCTCATCCGCCCGCTCCCGTCCTGACCAGCCGGTGGCCGTTGCGTGCCCAGCGGCGGTTGCACGCCCAGCTCCGCCGCGCCGCGCCGCGCCGCGCCGCGAGATCATGATCCTGGGCCAGGGTACCCGGCCCTTACCGGTTTCAGACCCGCCCTGAGCGCCGTTCCGGACGGTCCGAAGCTGACGATTTCATGATCGTGGCCGATTGACTACGCCAACCGTCACCGATCCACCACGATCATGACGCCGCCCGCGTCCGCTACCAGCCGGGCCGGTCGGCGACCCCGGCCGGCGTTCCCGCGGGAACGCCCCGCGGCGGCCAGGAGCGCAACCTAGCCGCCTGAAGAACCGGGCGCGCGGGGTTCGCTGCGCGACAATTTCCGTGTGTTGCTGACCGACCTAGTCCACGCGTCGGCCACCGTGGCCGGTACCTCCGCCCGCAACGCCAAGATCGAGGAGATCGCGGCGTTGCTCCGCCAGGTGCCGCCCGGCGAGGTAAGAGTCGCGGCCGCCTTCCTTTCGGGGGAGATACTTCAGGGGCAGATCGGCGTCGGATATGCGGCGCTCGGAGGTTTGCTCCGGGTGGGTTCTGCCGCCCGGGAAGATCTCGGCGGGCTGGATGGCCCGGCCGCGGAGCCCTCCCTCACCCTGACGGACGTGAACGCCGCGTTCGACGCGATCGGCGCTGTCGCGGGGCCCGGCTCTCAGGCGGAGCGGCGCAGGCTGCTCGCCGGGTTCTTCGGCCGGGCCACGGATCGTGAGCGAGAGTTCCTGGTCAGGCTGCTGGCCGGCGATCTGCGTCAGGGCGCGCTCGAGGGCATCATGACCGACGCGATCGCCAAGGCCGCGGGCGTTCCGGCGGAGGAGGTCCGGCGCGCTCACCAACTGGCCGGCTCGCTCCCCGAAGTGGCGGAAGCGGCACTCGGCGGCCCAAGCCCTGCGTTGCGCAGCTTCACTCTGCGCGTGGGCCGGCCGATCCGGCCGATGCTGGCCGCCTCGGCACCGGACATCGCCGCGGCTCTCAGCCGGGTCAGCCCCGCGGCGGTGGAGTGGAAGATCGACGGCATCAGGATTCAGGTGCACCGGGCCGGCGAGCAGGTCGCGGTGTTCACGCGCACCCTGGAGGACATCACCGCGCGGGTACCGGAGATCGCCGAGGCGGCTCTCTCCCTCCAGGCTGATGCCGTGGTCCTCGACGGCGAGGCGGTGGCGCTCACCCCGGACGGACGGCCGCGACCGTTCCAGGTCACCGCCGCCCGGACCGCCAGTCAGAGCGGCGTCGGGCGGCAGCGGGCGGAGACCCCGCTCACGCCGTTCCTGTTCGACCTGCTGCACCTGAACGGGACCGATCTCATCGACGCGCCGGCCAGCGAGCGGCATCGCCTGCTGTCCCGGGTCGTACCCGCCGCGCTGCTCACTCCTCGCACCGTCACCGGCGATCCGGCCGCCGCCCAGGCCTTCTTGGCCGGCGCGGTGGGCCGCGGGCACGAAGGGGTGGTCCTGAAGTCTCTCGACTCTCCCTACCGGGCGGGACGCCGGGGCGGTGAGTGGATCAAGGTCAAGCCGCGGCACACGCTGGATCTGGTGATCCTCGCGGCCGAATGGGGTCACGGCCGGCGCCGCGGCGTCCTATCCAACCTGCACCTGGGCGCGCGTGATCCCGACACCGGCGGCCTGGTGATGCTGGGCAAGACGTTCAAGGGCCTGACCGACGAAATGCTGGCCTGGCAGACGGCCAGACTGCTCGAACTGGCCGATCCGCCGCGCGAGGAGAGCGAGAACCGTCGCGAGGCGTACGGAGTGGTGCGGGTGCGGCCGGAACTCGTCGTCGAGATCGCGTTCGACGGTGTCCAGGCGAGCCGCCGGTACCCGGGCGGGCTGGCCCTCCGCTTCGCCCGCGTGATCCGGTTCCGGCCGGACAAGAACCCGGCCGAGGCGGACACCATCGGTGCCGTCCGGGAGATCTGGGCCCAGGCAGCGCCCGGTGAAGGGTAACCTCGCGGGGACATGAATATGCCGGAAGCCGGCGTTTGGCCAACTCTATAGACAGCCTGTCAGCTCGGTAAAGATAGCGTCAACTTGGTACACCTGAGCGCGGGTTTTTTGGCTTTTCGGGTAATCTCCGGGTGCCTCGCCATATAGGCGAGCGTGATCGAAACACGGGCGCGGGCAAGGTGGATACCGGTTTGACGGCAGCGACCACTGGCACGGCCGCCGCACGCCTGGCCCGGTCCGGGTCCCGGCCCGTCGTCCCGGACCGGACAGGTCGCCTTCTCGGCCGGATCGCTGCGGCGGCCATCGTCGGCTCGGTCCTGCTCATGATCGCGATAACGGCGGCGGGGCCGAGCGCCGTCGTCCCGGTGATCCCGCGGACCTGGCCGGTGCCGCCGCTGTGGTTTCCGTTGCATCCCTCGGTGGTGACAGCGACGGTGACCATCTACGTCGCGATAGTCCTGGGCACGGCCGGGGTCGGCTGCGGCCTGGTCGCGATCCGGCGCGGCGCCCGGCCGGGCGCGCGGCTGCTGCCGGTGGCCGCGGTCGGCGCGGCCGCCGCCATCGCCGTGCTGGCCGTGCTGCCGCCGGCCGGATCCACGGACAGCCTCACCTACGCGGCCTACGGCAGAATCGCGGCGCTCGGCCACAGCCCGTACGTGATGACGCCCTTCCAGCTCCGCCAGAGCGGCGATCCGGTGGGCCGGGAGGCGTCGCGCAACTGGGAGCACGATCCGTCGCTGTACGGGCCGGTGGCGACCGCGTCGGAGTGGGCCGCCGCCCGGCTGGGCGGCACCTCGATCGCCTGCATCGTCTTCTGGCTGAAGCTGCTCTACGCGGCGGCCTTCGGCGCGATCGCGCTCGCGCTCGACCGGCTGCTCCGCGGTGATCCCGCGGCCCGGGCCCGAGCCCATCTGCTGTGGACGGTGAACCCCCTGATGCTGTGGGCGGTGATGGCGGGCGCGCATGTCGACGGGCTTGGCGCCGCCCTGGGGATCTGCGGTCTCCTCGTCGCCCGCGTGACGTCGCCCGACGGCCGACTCAGCCCGGCCCGTGCCCTGGCGGCGGGCATGCTCGTCGGGGCAGCCGCCGGGGTCAAGATCCCGCTGGCCGTGCTCGGGATCGCGCTGGCCTGGTCGGCGAGGCGCTCGTTCAGGGCGCTGGGCGCCGCCGCCGCGGGAGCCGCCCTGGTCCTGGTGCCCGGATACCTGATCGCCGGGCGTCCGGCGGTTACCGACCTGGTGTGGCGCAGCGGCAACCTGGTGACGTTCGACAGCTTCTGGCGGTTGTTCTACGCGCCGTTCGGATACTCGTCCGAGCCGGCCGGGCTGGAATGGATCGCCGCCGCGGCCTGCCTGGCGATGGCCGGGCTGCTGGCGTGGCGGCTGCCGCCGGGGCCGCGCGAGCGGCCGGCGATCCGGCCTGCCCTGGTCCTGACGCTGGCCTGGCTGCTGATGTGGCCGCTGCAGCGCCCATGGTACGACGCCAGCGGGTTCTGCCTGCTGGCCGTGTTCCCGGCCTCCCGGCTGGATGCGGTGATGCTGATCCGGGCCATGCCCGCGGCCCTGGCCGTGGCGACCGGCGCCGGAGGCGGGCCGCATCCGCACTGGGTATCCAGGCTGGTCGAGTTCGTCGGGGACTCGCTGGCCCGAGACGTCCGGCTCGGCGCGGTGGTCGTGGCGGTGTTGTTCTGCGCCGGAGCCGGCTGGGAGCCGTGGCGACCGCCGCCGGGCAGCCTCGGCGCGGTACCGCCGGCCCGGGCCTCGGCCGGATTTACCAGTGACGTGCGGGACGCATGAGTACGCACCAGATGAGGACCCGCAGGCGCCGCACGGCCGGGAGATGACTGGCGCTGCGGAGCATGCGCTTGGCCCGGGGCCCGTTCAGCGCGGCCCACTTCAGCCGGCTGACCATCTGCCGAGGTCCGCCCGGTCTCTGCCGCCGGGCCGGGTACCACCTCTCCAGGTAACGGCGATCCGCGAGGGCCGCCGCGGCGGTCACGGCCGTATCGAGCAACTGCTCGGCCGGCAGATCGGCAGGCCCGGCATAGTGCCGGGTCCCCGTGTCCGGAAGGAGTTCCCCGAGATCACCGACGATGTGGAACTTCGAGTCGCGCAGGCCTGCCACCAGGATTTCCGCTTGTTCCCTGGCCCAGGCCTCACGATCGGGGGGCAGGGCCAGGCGCGCCTGGCCCGGCCGGCCGCTCAGGATCTCGTGCGCGAGGACTTGCTTGATGTTCCGCGTGTAGAACCAGTAGGGCATCTCCTGCGACAGCGCCTCATTCATCCGGCGCAAGAACTCCACTTCCAGGACTCCGAGCGAGGAGTTGGCCCGGGCCCGGGTGAGGTCGATGCCGCCGTGGTCGATGCCGAGCACCGACGCGAAGCGTGTCCAGAGCGCGTCGGCCTCGCTTCGCTGCGGCATGGTGATCACATGCACGTGGTCCGGCGGGATGTGCCGCGACCACATGTCGAGGATGGCGAGCGTGTCATGCATCATCCAGAACGGCCACCGGCGGCGGTTGGCTGCGACCGACTGGATGTCGATGACGTCATGGAGCCATTCGTGCCACGGGACGGTGCCACGGCACTTGACCTCCTCTTGCCATTCGGCAGGCAGCACGGTCGCGAAGTCACGCACGGTGAGGACGACGTGGACCTCAGCCGAAAGCAGCGACCGCACGGCCCGATCGGCCTGGCCCGGGTGGCATGCCGCCAGCACCTCGTCCGAGATGACGGCTGCCCCGCGGGCCCGGAGCGCCTGGCCGGCCAGCACCTCCCACTCGCCGACCCATGGATCGGCCGGATCGGAGGCTGCCCTCGGCGCCTCACGCAGATCCCGGCTCGCCCGGGAATGATCCCGGCGGGTATAGCCCGGCAGTAGGACTCCCCGGGCGGCTAGCCGGGCACGGTTGTCCCACAGGGCATGCTGCAGAAATGTCGTGCCCGTCTTTGGCTCGCCGATGTGCAGGTAAATGCGGGGACGGCGGGCACCCGGCACCCGGTTCTTCGTGTCGGCCGGAACCCGGCCTCCCTGGTCGCGCGATGTCAACCTGACACCTGCTTCGTTGCGGCGCACCTGCGCCTCACGGTCATGGGATTGCCACGGAGGGGCAAAGTACCGGCAATGTTAGCGGTTAAGGTCCGGTCGGTGCGGCCGGATTTGGCATACACCTGCCGGGTTCGCGCCGCACACCGGCCGGGTCGCGCCGCCCTGGTTAAATTGCCGGAACGATCAGTCGGTCGGTGAGCCCCGCGCCAGGCATCATGAGATGACAACCGGAGCCAAAGGGGCCTTCATGCGGATGGTCTGGCGGGACGAGGACGGTGCCTGGCGCACGACGCTGCGCGGGAGGCAGGTGCTCTCCGACCCGCGGATCAACAAGGGCACGGCGTTCTCCGACGAGGAGCGCCGCGAACTCGGCCTCACCGGGCTGATCCCGCCGGGTCACCTGTCACTGGACGCGCAGGCGTCCCGGGTGTACGAGCAGTACCAGCGGCAGACCACCGACCTCGGGCGGAACGTGCTGCTGAACGACGTGCACGACCGGAACGAGGTGCTGTACTACCGGCTGCTGACCCGCTACCTGAGCGAGATGCTGCCGATCGTCTACACCCCGACGGTCGGGCAGGCCATCGAGCACTTCAGCCATGAGTTCCGCCGGCCCCGGGGTGTCTACCTGTCCGTCGACCACCCGGAGGTGATCGAGACCTCGCTGTGCGCGCCCGGCCTGGCCACCGGCGAGGTCGACCTGATCGTGGCCACCGACGCCGGGGCGATCCTCGGCATCGGCGACTGGGGCGCGGGCGGGATGGGTATCGCGGTCGGCAAGCTTGCCGTCTACACCGCGGCCGGCGGCATCGACCCGAACCGGGTCCTGCCGGTGATGCTCGACGTGGGTACCGACCGGCAGAGCCTGCTCGACGACCCGCTCTATGTCGGCAACCGGCATACCCGGGTGCCCGCCGGCGACTACGACCGCTTCCTCGACGCGTTCGTCTCGGCCGTCGGGAAGCTGTTCCCCGGAGCGCTGCTGCACTGGGAGGACATCGGCGTGGCCAACGCCAGGCGGCTGCTCGACCGGTATCGTCACCAGCGGCTCTCGTTCAACGACGACATCCAGGGCACGGGCGCGGTCAACCTCGCCGCCGTGCTGGCCGCGACCCGGGCCATCGGGATCAAGATGTCCGGGCACCGGATCGTGATCTTCGGGGCAGGCACGGCCGGAACCGGCATCGCCGACCAGCTTTCGGCCGGGATGCAGGCCGACGGGCTGTCGGAGGGCGCGGCCCGGGCCCGGTTCTGGCCGGTCGACCGGGCCGGCCTGCTGACCAGCGCCACGCCCGGGCTGGCCGACTCGCAGCGGCGGTACGCACGGCCGGCGGCGGAGGTCGCGGGGTGGCCGGTGGACTCCTCGCTCGGCGGCATCGGCCTGGCCGAGGTGGTGCGCCGGGTGCACCCCACCATCCTGATCGGCACGTCAGCAAGAAAGGGGGCGTTCAGCGAGCCCATCGTCCGGGACATGGCCGCGCAATGCGACCGGCCGGTGATCATGCCGATGTCCAACCCGACCTCGCTGTCCGAGGCCGTCCCGGCCGACCTGATCCGGTGGACGAACGGCCGGGTGCTGGTCGCCGCGGGCAGCCCGTTTTCCCCGGTCGACTACGAAGGCGTGCGGTACGTGATCGGCCAGGCCAACAACGCGCTGGTCTTCCCCGGGCTCGGGCTGGGCGTCATCGCCGCCCGGGCCACGCGGGTGACCGACGGCATGCTGGCCGCCGCGGGACGCGCGGTATCCGAGCTCATCGACATCTCGGCGCCCGGCGCCCCGCTGCTGCCCCGGGTGGAGTTGCTGCACGAGACGTCGGTCGCCGTGGCCGCCGCCGTGGCGGAGGCCGCCGCCGCGGACGGTGTGGCGGGTGCCCGGCTGGACGGGGACATGCGCGCGGCCGTCCGGGCCCTGATGTGGGAACCCGAGTACCGGCCGGTCCGGCCCGGCTGAGCGGCCTGCCGTCCGGCCAGCCGCGCCGCCCCGCTACCCCGCGCTCAGGAAAGCGACGATCGCCGCCGCGAGCGCTCGCGCCGCCGACTGCTGGAAGCTGGCCGACACCAGCATCTGGGCGTCGGTGGCGTTGCGCATGTTGCCGCACTCGATCAGGACCTTGGGCACCTGGGTGAGGTTGAGCCCGGCGAGGTCGTCGCGCAGGCTGATGCCCTGGTCGCCGCCGTAGGTGCTCTCCGGCATCGCGGGTACTCCGGCGAGGAACGCCTGGCGCACGTCGTTGCCGAGTCGCTGCGACGATGTGATCACCGCGTCGTTCGGCCCGTCGCTGACCGGTTCCAGGATCGTGAACCCCCGGCCCCAGGCGGGCCCGCCGTCCGCGTGAATGTCCACTGCGACGTTGGCGTGCGCGGCGTTGATGATCTCGGCCCGGCGGTCGACGCACGGCCCGGCGCCGTCGTTACCGGTCCGCGTCATCACCACGCGCGCGCCGTCGCGGCGGAGGTCGGCGCGCAGGTAGCGGGCGACGTTGAAGTTGAACTGCGCCTCGGTGTAGCCGCCGTCGGTCTCCGTTCCCGTCGTGTCGCAGGCCTCCCATTCCCGGCCGTTCCAGACCTGGTGATCGACATAGGCGGGGTCGGTGAAGTTTCCGCCGTTGTGGCCCGGGTCGATGCCGACGATCTTCCCGGCGAGCGGCTTCGCGTCCGGCGCCGCGGCCGCGCCGCCGGGGTCCGCGCCGCCGGGGTCCGCGCCGTGATCGGCCGGGGTCGCCGGGGGCGCGACGGCCGCGGGGGACACCGCCCGCGACGCCGCCGGTGACGCCGGCGCGGCCGCCGGCTGCAGGGCCGGCTGTGGCGCGGGCGACCCGGCCGACCCGGCGCCGCAGGCCGACGCGGCCGCGCCCGCGGCGATGACGGCGGCCGCCAGGCGCACCCGGCCACGCCAGCCCGGCGCGACGCGACGATGATCGGTCATGCCCCCCGAGGGTACCGGTCAGAGCCGGGGGTCGACGGGCTCACTCTCCAGGGCCAGGACGCCGAACACGCACTCGTGCACCCGGTGCAGCGGTTCCTGGGCCGCGAACCGCTGCAGCGCCTCGATGCCCAGGGCGAACTCGCGCAGGGCCAGGGACCGCTTGTGGCCGAGCGCGCGGGAGCGCAACCGGGAGAGGTTCTCCTCGGCCGAGTACTCCGGGCCGTAGATGAGCCGCAGGTACTCGGGCCCGCGGCATTTGATGCCGGGCTGGGCCAGCCCTTTCGGCCCCCGGTGGACCACGTCGGCGGGCTTGACCACCATGCCCTCGCCGCCCGCCGCGGTCAGCTCCTGCCACCACGCGGTCCCGGCCGTCTCGCTGGCCGGGTCGGCCAGCGAGACCGCGATGCTCGCGGTGGGCCGCAGCGCCGGGTCGCGGTCGCACAGGCGGCCGAGCACGTCCAGGTGCCAGCCGTGCCCGCGCAGCGCGTGCACCGAGCCCTCGCCGGCCAGGACCTGGAACGGCGCGAGCTTGAGGTCGTCGACGGAGTCGACCCGCCAGCAGTAGCGGCGGTAGGCGGCGACGAACCCCGCGGCCGCCTCGCGGCGGCGCCGGGAACGACGCAGCAGGTCGGCCACGTCCACACCGCGGGCGGCCGCCGCGGCCAGGGCGGACGTCTCGGCGTCCAGCGCCGCGGCGGCTGCGGCGCCGACCGGCGCGTACTGACCCCGGAGCAACTCGCCGGCCTTCGCCGACCAGGGCAGCAGCTCGCAGTCGAAGGCGAGCCAGTCGGTCGCGAGCTCGTCCCACAGTCCCGCCGCGCCGGCCGCGGCGGTGACGCGGCGAAGCAGTTCCCGCTCGACGGCGCGGTCGGTGAAGAACGCCCGCCCGGTCCTGGTGTAGATCACTCCCGGCCCGCCGTCCGGGACGCCGAACCGCCGCGCGGCGACGGACTCGTCCGCGCAGGCGATCACGACCGCCCGCGAGCCCATGTGCTTTTCCTCGCAGATCACGTCGGTCACGCCCGCCGCCCGGTACGCGCCGAACGCCTCCTTGGGGTGCTCGAGCAGGCCTTCGGCGCCGGACGCGGCCGTGGGCGACATGGTCGGCGGCAGGTAGATGAGCCAGCGGGGATCGATGGCGAACCGGCTCATCACCTCGAGGGCGGCGAGCGCGTTCTCCTCGCGGATGGTCACCGTCGATCCGGTCAGCCGCGTCTCGATGACCCGCTTGCCGGTGACGTCCCCGATGTCGAGCTCGGCAGGCTCCCGCCCGGCGCGCGGGCCCGCGGCGCCGTCCGGGCCTGGAGAGCCGTCCGGGCCCGCGGCGCCGTCCGGGCCCGCGGCGGCCAGCGGCCGGGCCGGCTCGTAGTACACCTGGCCGGCCGGCACCGACACCAGCTCGCGTTCCGGGTAGCGCAGCGCGGTGAGCCTCCCCCCGAAGACGCAGCCGGTGTCCAGGCAGATCGTGCCGTTCACCCACTCGGGCTCGGGCACCGGCGTGTGCCCGTAGACGACCATGGCCCGGCCGCGGTAGTCCTCCGCCCACGGGTAGCGGACCGGAAGCCCGTAGGCGTCGGTCTCGCCGGTGGTGTCGCCGTACAGGGCGAAGGACCGGACCGCCGCCGACGCCCGCCCGTGCATGGCCGCAGGCAGCCCGGCGTGCGCGACCACCAGCTTGCCGTCGTCGAGCACCACGTGGCCGAGCAGCCCGTCCATGAACGTGGCGGCCAGCCGGCTGAACTCGGGCGGCTCGGCCTCGAGCTGCGCCAGGCTGACCTCCAGGCCGTGACTGACGGTGACGTTTCGCCCGCGCAGGGCCCGGATCAGCTTGGCCTCGTGGTTGCCGGCCACCGACAGCCCGGATCCCTCGGCGGTCATGCCCATCACCAGCCGCAGCACCGCGGGCGTGGCCGGCCCGCGGTCGACCAGGTCGCCGACGAAGATCGCCTTCCGCCCCTCGGGGTGGCGGGCGGAGCCGCCGTCGGCGTCCACCGCGTAACCCAGCCTGGCCAGCAGCGCCGACAGCTCGGCGTAGCATCCGTGGACGTCCCCGATGATGTCGAACGGCCCGTGATCGGCCCGTCGGTCGTTCCAGAGCGGCTCCCGCACGACCACGGCGCCGTCCACCTCGGCCTCGCCGTTCAGCACGTAGACCCGGTGGAATCCCTCCCGGCGCAGGCCACGCAGGCCGCGGCGCAGCTGGGCCTGCTGCTGACGCAGGACATGCGGCCCGAACGCCCGCTCGGGGCGGCCCGCGTTACGCGCGGCGCAGGTCGCCTCGGGGACATCGAGGACGACCGCCACCGCGAGCACGTGATGCCGGCGGGCCAGCTCGACCAGCGGCTGGCGCGCGGCCGGCTGGACGCTGGTGGCATCGGCGACCGTGAGCCGGCCGGCGGCCAGCCGCTTGCCCGCGATGAAGTGCAGCACCTCGAACGCGTCGCCGGTGGCGGACTGGTCGTTCTCATCGTCGCTGACCAGCCCGCGGCAGAAGTCCGACGAGATGACCTCGGTGGCCAGGAAGTGCCGCGCGGCAAAGGCCGACTTGCCCGAGCCGGACACGCCGACCAGCACCACCAGCGAGAGGTCCGGGATCTTGATGGTGGTCATCGCCGGAACACCGCCATCTGCGACGGGCAGCCGAGCCCGCCGGTGTCCTCCGGTCCGATGCCAGACAGTTCTGTCCGGTAGCCGTGACGGACCGCGACCCCCGCCGCCCACTCGGCGAACTGCGCGCGGGTCCACTCGAAGCGGTGGTCGCCGTGGCGGAAGCTCCCGGCGGGCAGCCCGTCGAAGAGCGCGTTGTACTCCGCGTTCGGCGTGGTCACGATCACGATGCCGGGCCGGGCGGACCCGAACACCGCGCGCTCGAACGCGCCCAGCCGCGCCGGGTCCAGGTGCTCGATGACCTCGACCACCGCGGCCGCGTCGAACCCCCGCAGCCGGCCGTCCCGGTAGGTCAGCGAGCCGTGCAGCAGTTCGACGCGTTCGCGCTGCCGGGGCGCCATCCGGTCGAGGTGCAGCCGGCGCGCGGCCGTCTCCAGGGCCCGGTGCGAGACGTCGAGGCCGACGATCCGCTCCACCCCCGGTTCGGCCACCAGTTCCGTGAGCAGCTGGCCGCCGCCGCAGCCGAGGTCGAGCACGCTGCGGGCGCCGCTGCCGGTGATCACGCCGAGCACGGCCGCCAGCCGCTGGGCGTGGAGGCTGACTTTCCGCTCCACCGCCTCCTCGCGGGCGTCGCTCTCCTGGTCGCTCCGGTCAGGATCACCGGCCTCGTCCTCGAACAGCCGGGCCAGCGCGTCCCGGGTCAGCCGCTGGTCGTGACGCAGGTAGCGCCGGGCGATGAGGTCCCGGTCCGGGTGAGCGGCGAGCCACTCGCCGCCCCGCCGGAGCAGCTTGGCGACCTCGTCCGCGCCGACCCAGTAGTGCTTGTCGTCGTCCAGTACGGGCAGCAGCACGTAAAGGTGCTGCAGCAGATCGCGCAGCCGGGCCTCGGCCCGGATCCGCAACGCCAGGTACGGGCTGTCGCCCCAGTCGGGGAACTGCGGGTCCAGCGGCAGGACCCGCGCCCACGTCTCGTAGCCGAGCGGCTCGAACAGGCGCCGGGCCAGGTCCTCCCCGCCGCGGCACGCCACCACCGGCAGCGACGCCTCCAGCGTGATGGCCTGGTCGGCCAGTTCCTGGCGTTCCTTGCTGCGGCCGCTCATCGCGGTGCCGAACAGCCGTCCCAGCGCCACGGAGAGGAACGAGGACGCCACGTACGGCCGGTCGTTCACGTAGTGAGCCAGCGCGAACCGGGCGGCGGGTGCCCGGCCCCGCACCAGGCCGACCGGGTCGACGTCGACCATGACGGCGGCTGAGCAGCGCTCGTCACCCGCCTCCGGGTAGAACACGTGGGCCGTGCCGAAGCCGAGTTCGGTCACGTGATGGCGGCCGGGGTTCTTGTGCAGCAGGAAGCCCAGGTCGGTGGCGGGCCGGTGGGTGGTCGACAGGGTCAGGAGCACGGGAATTTCACTTCGGTCTCACCTGGCCGACCGCGGCTGCGGTGGCCAGGGCCGCGGTGGAAGACCGCCGCGCTGGGTCAGGCTAACAGCCGGCCAGACCAGCACTCGACGCATTTCCCGGCCCTCCGTTCCCGGCCAGGTCATTCCCGCGGCCGACGGCGCCGGCGGCGGCTACGCTCCGATGGTCGCGGAGACCGCCGCCTTGACGGCGGCCTCGACTTCGGCGATGCCGGCGGACTCGGTGGGCTGCCCGCCGGACAGGACCGCGACGAGCACCTGGCGCCCGGCGCGGGAGATCACGCCGATGCTGTTGACCTCCCACCGGGCGGCACCGCCGGGAAGCCACCCGTTCGCGACCGCGGGCCAGGTCCCGAGCGCGGCGGCCGCGGTGACCCCCCACTGCTGGGCGGCGATGACGTGCCGCATCAGGCCGAGCTCGTAGGAGCGGGAGGCCGCCGACAGCGGCGAGCGCGCCGCGGTGAGGTCGGCGAGCAGCCGTAGCTGGTCGCCGACCGTGGTGCTGGTGAGCGGCCACGCGCCGGCCGCGTCGTGCGGCCCAGGTGCAGCAGCCGGTTCGCCGCCCTGAGGCCCTTGGCCTGCCCGACCGCGCCCCAGAGCGCGGCGGCCGCGGCGCCGTCGCCGTTCTCGATCATTCTTCCGGCGAGCTTCCGCTGCTGTCCGCTCAGGGGCGTGCGGGCCCGCTGGTGCTGGAGCAGCAGCGCGGCGAGAATGTCCGCTCCGGCGATGCCGGCCGCGCGGAACAGCCGGTCGCCGTCGTACACCGCGCCCGTCTGCCCGGCCATGACCCCGACCGCGAGGCTCCCGCCGCGATGTCGCAGCACCCGCGTGAGCGCGGCCGCGAGCCGCTGATCCTCCCCCGAGGCCAGCGCGGGCAGGACGCCGCCCGGCCCTGCGGATGCGGTGGATCCCCCGCCGGCGCCCGTGACGGCGCGGCCCCGGGCGGGATGCGGCGGCGGCCCGGCCGAGAGCACGACCACGAGGATCAGCGCGGCCATGGCCAGGAGCACCAGCGCGATGGTGAATCGCTCCCACGGCCGAAGCCGGCCCGCGTGGGCGGGGAGACGCCTCATCTGGTCGCCCGCGGGCATGAATTCACCCCCTGAACGCCCCATTCACCGGCGCAGCCGATAAAGGCCGGCATGCGAGCGTGTTGAAATAAAATGAACGAGACATAGCGACCACCCGACATGCGCGCTACGCCGTGAATTCCCCGGTCCCCGATTACGCGAAAGCGAGCATAAGCCTGGCGGCCCGAACACGTCTCCGGAAAGAAGATTTCTGGGGCTTTGCCAGGTAGGCCCGGCGGCCCCGTCAGCCCAGAGCCACCTCGAGGCCCTCGTCGGCGAGCAGGATCTCGCCCCGGAACGAGGCCGCGGCGGCCGCGCGAGAGGCCTCCCGGTCGTTGCCCGGCCAGAAGTGGGTGAGCAGCAGGCGGCGCGCGCCAGCGGCCGCGGCCGCCTCGCCCGCCTCGCGCGCGGTCAGGTTCAGCGCGGGTCCGGACAGGACCGGGCTGCCGGGCTGCTGCGTCCGGTCGGTCGCGTCGGCCACGAACAGGCCGGCCTCGCGGCCAAGCTCCGCGAGCGCGGGATCCGGGCCGGTGTCCCCGGTGTAGGCCAGCGTCAGGCCGGGTGCCGACAGCCGGACCCCGGCGTTGGGCAGGTAGTGCGGCAGCAGCATGCTCTCCAGCCGCAGCGGCCCGACGGCCTGCGCCGCGGCGGGCAGCGGGCGCCAGTCGAAGACGCGGCGCACCACGTCCTCGCCGTCGTCCTCCAGGCCGACCAGGCGAACCAGGACGGGCTCCGGCGCGAACAGCGGGATCACCGGCGCCCCGCGCCGGCCGAACCACCGCGCGCGGAACAGGCCGTGCAGGTCGACCATGTGGTCGGGATGCGCGTGCGTCACGATCACGGCATCTATCCCGTCCGCGGCCGACGAGCCGAGCAGCGCGAGCAGGCGCGGCAGGGTCCCGTACCCGAGGTCGATGACGACCCGCGCGCCGTCGTGCTCGACGACGAACCCGCTGCAGGCCCGCCCGGGCTCAGGCCACGCGCCACAACTGCCCAGCACGACAAGCCGACTCGTCACGCTGCCAGTCTGACACCTGGACTCCAGGCCTTCCGGCCTGTTGACTTACCCGCATGTCCGTGTAATCATACGGATGAACGGAGGAACGTATGTCACCGCGCACGCCACGATCGCACGACCATCCCGTCGACGCTGAGCGAGTCGCCGCCGCCCAGGCCGGCGTGCTGTCGGTCGCCGACGCGGGGCGCCTGGCCGGGCTGCTCGGCATCCTGGCCGACCCGGTGCGGTCGCGAATCCTGTTCGCGCTGGTCACGGCCGGGGAACTGTGCGTGGGCGACCTCGCGCTCGCGCTCGACGTCACCGAGGACCAGGTGTCCTACGGGCTGAAGATGCTGCGCCTGGCCGGGCTGGTCAGCTTCCGCAAGGACGGCCGGGTGGTCTACTACCGGCTGCGCGACGGCTTCCCCCATCAACTGCTCGAGCACTGCCTGCGCCAGTTGCTGACCATCGCGGTCCCGGAGGCCGGCCATGCGCTTCCTTGACGCGATCGGTCACGCCCTGGCCACGGCCGGGTCGATGACCTGGCAGATCACCTGGTCGCTCATTCTCGGCTTCACCCTGTCCGCGATCGTCCAGGCCGTGGTCCGGCGGCAGACCATCATCCGGCGGCTCGGCAGCGACCGGCCCGCGGCCCTCGCGCTCGCGACGGGGCTCGGCGCCGCTTCGTCCTCGTGCTCGTACGCGGCGGTGGCCCTGGCCCGGTCCCTGTTCCGCCAGGGGGCCAGTTTCACCGCCGCGATGGTCTTCGAGATCGCCAGCACCAACCTGGTCATCGAACTGGGCATCATCCTGGCGCTGCTGATCGGCTGGCCGTTCACCGCGGCGGAATTCGTCGGCGGGCCGATCATGATCGTGCTGCTCGCGGTGGCGTTCCGGCTCTTCGTCCGCGGCCGCCTGATCGAGGCGGCCAGGCGCCAGGCGGAACGCGGGCTGGCCGGGTCCATGGAAGGCCACGCCGCCATGGACATGAGCATCAGCTCGGGCGGCAGCTTCCGGCAGCGCCTGTTCAGCCGGGACGGGACCACGGCGGTCAGCCACATCTTCGTGATGGAGTGGGCCGCGGTCATCCGCGATGTGGTCGTCGGCCTGCTCATCGCCGGGGCGATCGGGGCCTGGGTGCCGGACTCGTTCTGGCGGCACCTGTTCCTGACCGGTCATCCGCTGGCCGCCCGGCTGTGGGGCCCGGTCATCGGGCCGGTCATCTCGCTGCTCAGCTTCGTCTGCTCAATCGGCAACGTGCCGCTGGCCGCGGTGCTGTGGAACGGCGGGATCAGCTTCGGCGGCGTCGTGGCGTTCATCTTCGCCGACCTGATCATCATCCCGATCCTGGTCATCTACCGGAAGTACTACGGCACGCGGATGATGCTGGTGCTGCTCGGGATCTTCTACGCGACCATGGTGATCGCCGGGTTTATCGTGGAGTTCCTGTTCGGAGGCCTCGGCCTGATCCCCGCCGAGCGAGCCGCGCACGTGACCGCCAGCGGCCTGCAATGGAACTACACGACCGTGCTCAACATCATCTTCCTGCTGCTCGCGGCGGCGCTGCTGGTGCGTTTCTTCCGGTCGGGCGGCCGGTCCATGCTCAAGATGATGGACGGCGGCCCGGACGCGCACGCTGGCCACGACGGCCACGACGGCGACGGCGGCCACGCGGCCGCCGGCCTCACGGAACGACCGTGACCGGCCACTTCCCGGCCCGGACGAGCCGCGTCGCCAGCGACCCGACGATCCGGTGCCCGGCGTGCTCAGACGCCCCCACGACCACGGCGTCCGCCTTCGCCTCGGTGGCCGCGCGGATCAGTTCCGTCCACGGATCCCCCAGCACGGCACGGAACTCCAGGTCCAGGCCGATCCGCGCCGTCCCTTCGCGCAGCTGCCGCTCCAGGTCGCCCGCGGCCTGCTCCGCCGCCTCGGTGATCGCCGACGCCGCGGCGGGTGCCATGCCGATGCTCGCCGGCAGCCGCATCACGTAGACCGCGAGCAGCCGGGCGTGCTGCCTGCGTGCCAGCCCGGCGGCGTAAGCGGCGGCCCGCAGCGAGGTCCGTGAATCGTCCACGCCCACGAGAATGAGCGACGGGCCGTCGGTGCCCAGCTCGAAATCAGGCCCGGGGGAGGTCACGGACCCAGTCTGCCAGCCGCAGCGGGGCTCGCCGACCCGCCCGCCCGCACCGGACCGGCCCTACGGCAGGGACGGGGTCCGGAAGGCGAAGTCGACCGCGGCGAAACCGAGCATGACGAGAGGGCTTTTGCACCGCAGGGAGCCGAACGCCGCCCCGCCGGCGTATGAATCCTCGGAAGGCGCACGGCAACTCCCTGGTGAACGGCCCGGAACACCGTAGCAAACATGGACTTTTCCGTACAAGCACTGTCCTGGCCGACTAACGGAAAACATGTGGTCAAGGCACCCTCGGCGGGCTACCGTGAACGCGCCGCCGAGGCGGGCAGGGAACCGGGGAGGTGGAGATGGAACAGATCAGCAAGAAGCTGATGAGCTGGGCGTCGATCCTGGAGGACAGCACGCGCCAGCAGGCCGAGCGCACGGCCTCGATGCCGTTCATCTTCCCGCACCTGGCCCTGATGCCCGACGCACACCTCGGCAAAGGCGCCACGGTCGGCTCGGTGATCCCGACCCTCGGCGCCATCATCCCGGCCGCCGTTGGCGTTGACATCGGCTGCGGCATGACCGCCGTCCGGACGCAGTTCGCCGCTGAGGAGGTAACGCGGCGAGGAGACCTGGGCGGCCTGCGGCAGGCCATCGAGCGAGCGATCCCGCTGTCAGCCGGGGTCTACAACAAGGCCGTCTACGGCCCGCAGACCGCCGGCCGGATCGAGGTCCTGGAGCAGCGTGACGGCGCGGACAGCGCCGAGAAGATCGCGCCGAACTGGCGCCTGCAGCTGGGCTCGCTCGGCTCGGGCAACCACTTCATCGAGGTCAGCCTCGACGAGCAGGACCGGGTCTGGCTGTTCCTGCACTCCGGGTCCCGGGGCGTCGGCAACCGGCTGGCGCAGCGGCACATCAAGATCGCGCAGGCTCTGACGGCCAAGTGGTGGATCGCCCTGCCCGACCCTGACCTCGCCTACCTGGTCGAGGGAACCGACGAGTTCTGGGCCTACATCAGGGACCTGCGGTGGGCGCAGCATTTCGCCCTGCTGAACCGCGAGGAGATGATGCACCGGGTGGTGGACTGCGTCCAGGACTGGATCGGCCAGAGCGTCGAGGCGAGCGAGACCGTGAACACCCACCACAACTACACCGCCAGGGAAAAGGTCTTCGGCCGGGATGTGTGGCTGTCGCGCAAGGGCGCCATCGACGCCGCCGCGGGCGTTCCCGGGCTCATTCCCGGCTCGATGGGCACCCGCTCCTACGTCGTGACCGGCAAGGGCAACCGCCTCGCGCTGAACTCCGCGCCGCACGGCGCCGGCCGCCGCTACAGCCGGTCGGCCGCCAGGAAGACCTTCACCCGCGGTCAGCTCGACTCGGCCATGCGGGGCATCGAGTGGCGCCGGACCGATGCGTTCCTCGACGAGATACCGGGCGCGTACAAGGACGTCGAAGTCGTTATGCGGGATGCGGCAGACCTGGTCGAGATCCGCCACACCCTGCGCCAGATCGTCAACGTCAAGGGCGACTGACCTCAAGGAGCGTGCCGTGGCCGGCCGCTGACCGCCACCGTCAGCGGCCGGCGCAGCTGGCCCGCCATCACCGCGCCGGCGGCCAGGCTCGGGGCGCGCGCCGCACCGACCCCGGCAGGCGCGGCCAGCGCGGCCGGGCCGACCGCGCCGGCGGCCAGGCTGCCAGCGGCGGCCGGGAAGCGCCAGGAAGTCAGGCGGCAGATTGGCTGGCAGTTCCGGACGGCACGCCGCGAGCGGCATCGTCGGCCGGGCCGGACGCCGGGGCGGCCTTGCTGTTGCCGCCGCACCCCGGTCACCTACGTCGCCCTGACCTGGGCAGGCCGGCGGGCGCTCGAGGACTACACCGCCGCGCTGCGCGACCTGCTCGCGGTGCCCGGCCGGCCGGCCGGAGGCACCGCGGATCACCACGCGAAGATCCCGCCGCGATAACCCGCCGCGATAAGCGGTATGGCAGAGTAAGCGCATGATTCAGCGAAAGGACGTCAGGCGGTTCATCCCCATTCTGGTGGCCCATGCGGCGATCACCACGCTGACCTGGCGGGACCTTCGACGGCGCCCCGAGACCCAGGTGCGGGGCAGCAAGAAGCTATGGCGGGTCGCCAGCGCGGTGAACACCATCGGCAGCCTCGCCTACCTGACGGTCGGGCGGAAGCGGACCCACGCCGACTGAGCCGACCAGGGCATAGGCACTGATAACGCCGGACCTCCGTCCCGGGCTAACGAGGACGTCCGCCCCTGCCCCGGTGAGCACGTGAACGGTTAACTGATGCTGTCGGCGGCGACGAGATGCGCAGAATGCCACATCTCGCGCCGCCGGAGCCATTTCCGGACGGGGTATGCCGCTGGACCCGGGCGCGGTCTCACGCCAGTGCCTGGCACGCGGCGGTCAGGCGCTCGATCTCGGCCCGGGCCTGCTCCGGGCTCCCGGCCAGCGCCTCGACGAACGCGATCTGACAGCCCGCCTTCTCGTAGGCCGCGATCTCGTCGGCCACCTCGCTCAGGTCGCGGCGCCGCCCCCCGCCTGCGGTGCGGACCACCACCGAGATATCGATGCCGTCGGGGTCGCGCCCGATCGCGGCGCAGTGCCCGGCCAGCGCGTCCAGCTTGCGCGGCACGTCGCCGGGACGGGTGAAGCCGAGGTTCCAGTGGTCGGCCCAGCGCGCCACGACCGCCGCCGTGCGGCGCTCGCCCGTTCCCCCGACGACGATCGGCGGCCGCGGCCGCTGGACCGGCTTGGGTTCGCAGTGGGCGTCGGCGAGCCGGTAGTAGCGGCCGGAGAAGGTGGTGATCTCCTTCGTCAGCAGGCTGGTCACTACCTCGATCCCTTCCTCAAAACGATCCAGGCGAGAACGGACCGTGCCGAGGTCGATGCCGTAGGCACCGCACTCCACCTGGTTCCAGGCGGCGCCGAGGCCCAGCTCGAGCCGACCGCCGGAGACGATGTCCAGCGTCGCGGCCATCTTGGCCAGGACGGCGGGGTGGCGATGCGGCATGCCCGAGACCAGCACGCCGAGGCGCAGCCGCCGGGTTCGCGCCGCCAGCGCCGTGAGGGTCACCCAGCCTTCCATGCAGGGGCCGCCCGGGTCGCTGAGGAAGGGATAGAAATGGTCTCCGGTCCACGCCGACTCCCACAGGCCGACGTGATCAGCAGCGTCCCACAGGCCGGCGAGGCTCTCCCAGGAGATGTTGGCCTGGCCGGTGGCGAGGGCGAAGCGCATGATGAGGATCCTCCGATAGCCGTCGGCTGACGCGCGGCCCCCGCAGCCCGGCCGCCGCGAACCCGCCGGTTGACGTTGTCAACCTACGGTCTCACGGCTGGTTGACAACGTCAACCTGTGACGGCCGGGTGCTCCGGGTTCCCGCGACGGTCAGAGCCATCCCGGGACGAGGGCGACGGTCCAGGGGAGTCCCTTGATGACCTCGAATATCGTGCCGGACTTCGCGATCTGGAACCCGTACACGCCGCCCAGGAGAGAGAACAGCGTCACTATCCCGCCCACGGCCGGGGCACTGGCGTCGGCGGTGAGCAGATGCCCGAGCAGGATGCCGAGAACGGCGAAGGGAACCAGGCCCACGAGCAAGAGGCCGATCACCCTGAGCCACTCACCGGCCGACAGGCGCACCCCGAGCGCCGTTCCGGCCAGGCACAACAGCGCGATCGCGAGGAGCGCCCTCAGGTACCCGGAGAGCACCTTCGCGCGGAAGTAGTCGACGGCGGTGAGCGGAGTGATCCGCATCTGACGCGTCCACCCCGCCGAGCGGTCGGCCGCGATGATCGCCCCGCTCGAGATGACCGCGGCCATGGTACCCAGGGTCGCCATCGCGACCATGAAGTAGAGGGGGAAGGCGGTCCCGTTGAACATGGCGTGCCGGTTCGCCCCGCAACCGTGAAGTACAACACGAGCGGGAACGCGAGGGTCAGGATGAGGAACCGCCGGTTGCGGAAGTTCCTGAGCACCTCGTAACGGAGGTAGGCAGAGCGGGTCATCGGACCTCCTGTGGTTCGTTCCTGACGTCGTCCTCATCGGCGGTTAGCTCCAGGAACGCCTCTTCGAGCCCGGCGCCGTGCACTTCGATGTCGCGTGCCCCGGGGAACCGGTCGAGCAGGCCGCGAAGCGCGGTGTCCGAGTCGGCACAGGCGAGGATCACGGCATCACCTCGCCGGTCGGCATCCAGCACGCCAGGCAGCCCGCAGAGCTGCGCCATGTCGGCGCGCGGAAGCGTGGCGCGGATCGTCCGGCCGCCCACCTTGGCCTTGATCTCGGTCGCCGGGCCGTCGGCGACGATCCGCCCCCGCGCCGGCGATCGTCAGGTCGACCGAACGGACCGCGTGCACCTGGCCGTAGGACTTGGAAAGGCGGGAAAGGACGATTCCGCCGGCGGGAGCGTTATCCGAAACCATGGTACGAGGGTGCCGGGCAGCCGGTCGCGCCGTGTCGTGCCGTGGTTCACGACCCCGGCGTGACAAATGTCAGAAACCACGCCGGAAAACGCCGCCCCGGGTGCTCAGGGCGCCAGCCGGAACGGCGGGTAGGTGTCGGTGACCAGGGTCACGGCGTACCCGATGACACGGTTGTGCCAGCGCGCCACCCCTTCGACGAAGCCGAACAGGTCACGGGGATAGCGGCCGGTGAACAAGATCGCGAACCAGGCCACGATCACGACCACCAGCGCGGCGATGTCCAGGAAGAACAGCACGATGTAGTGCGGGATGGCCAGCAGCCACTTGACCAGCGGCAGCCACCGGTTCAGGTCGCGGGTGGCGTCCGGGTACGGGTAGTCGAGGCGGACCGACTGGTGGTCGTCGGTGGACGGGTACCTGTCGTCCATCAGGGCCAGGTAGATCAGGACCCGGTTGCTGAAGCGCTGCAACTCGAGGTTCCAGTCGAACCACCAGCGCGGGTACTTCTGCCGGAACAAGATCATGAGCAGCGGGCCGAAGAACAGCAGGCCGCCCGCGCCGGCCGCGGCCTCCGTGGTCCCGTGGCCGTAGCTCCACGACCAGGTTCCGCCCGCCACCGCACCGAGGACGATCCCGATCGGGATAACCGTGAAGATCCGGAAAAAGCTGGTCACGCGGTCGAGTCCCCGGTCCGGGTAGTCGACCGAGAAGCTCACGGGGTATGAGGTCCCGTCCATCACGACGTCTCCTTCGCCAATAAGCCGCCAGGTCCGATCGTGGCCATCATTCCCCGGAAAACGATGTTGGAAAATGAACGGTCCACGTCCGGTTGGCTGCCGGTAGGGGGCGCGAAGTCCCGGATAGCGCTGAGCAGCCGTTCTGGGGTCTCGGTCTGCGGCCGGCACCGACAGGAGGCGAAACCGCGCGCCCGGAATGGCGGCGGCAAAGGCCGCGCAGATGATCAACACGCCGGGCCCGATTCCATGATCCAGGACTCAAATGCGAGTAATGGGCGCGCAGATAATCAACATGCCGGTTTGATCATGGATCCGGCGCCCGGTTTCCTGACCCAGGCGCCGGTCAGCGGACGACGCGGCTGGCCGGGGGCTGGCGCCAGGCCGGACAGCCAGCCACCGTCCAACCATTTGCCCCCGTTTCGCAGTCTTTGTCCCGGCAGCAGGCCCGCCGCCCGGCATCCCCGGCCGCCGCCCCGGCATCCTGGCCGCCGCCCCGGCATCCCAGGCCGCGTGAATGCGACGTTGGTGTACACCCGTGTACAGCAGACGCACATTCATCGCCGGCTTTGCCGGGAACGGGAGCCGGCTACGGAACCGGCGGGACCCAAAACGCAGGAAATGCCGGAATTCAGGGCATAGATCATGGACACCGCCCGGCCAGGGCCCCGGGCGGGCTGGGGCGACGGCCGCCAGGAGAGGCCGGTGGGGTTTCCGTGCCTGGGCAGCCCGGTTACCCTGTGCCGAGAGGAGATCTTCATGATCGAGGGCACCCTCATAGCGGAGAGTCTCCGCGTCGGGACCAACCTGCAAGACCTGACGCTGATCGTCCGCAAGATCAGCAGGTACCAGGTCCAGGGCCGCACGCCCACCCAGCCCGGCATCTGGACCACCCTGGACTTCGAAGCCGACGAGGGCCAAGCAGCAGACCTGGCCCGGGCATTCGCCGATGTTCTCGACGAACAGCCCGGCTGGTATGTGGACTTCCATTCTCCCGCGGAGAGCTTCGTGGTATTCCCGGGCCGGATCTTCCGTTACCCGCGGGGCGACAAGGCAGGCCGGGCTGACGCCCAGGCTTATGGACGGACGCTCGCCATCCCCGAGCCGCAGCTGGATTGGACGGTGTGAGCCCTGCCCGCGCGGCCGATGCAACATTTGGTCTATGAGCCCCTGCATGTCGGTTCCACGGCGAACGGTCGACGCGTGCGCTGGAAGCCTGCGCGCAGCTTCCGTTCACCTCAGGCAGGATCCGCGCCACAGCCCTCCCGCTGATTGACATAGCTGATCGGTTGTATTAATTTTAAACCATGTGGTCAGATCCTGGATCAAGTAGCCAGAACGGCGCCTGAGCTCTGGCTGAGCAGCGCCGGGGCCGCCCACCCCGTGGGAAAGGGAGGTGGCGCGATTACCGCCCGCTCGCGGACCGCCGTCACCGGTGCGTTGATGGTGCTGGTCGCGACCCTGGCCGCTGCTGGCTGCTCGAGCAGCCAGCCCGGCACGGCGAGCTGCTCCTCCGGTGCGGCGGCCGGGGATCCTCCCAGCACTGCGAGCAGCTCGCCGCATCCGCCGGCGGCGGCCGGCTGGACGCTGCCGGGGGGCAATCTGCAGAACACCCGGGACGCGGCCAGCCCGATCGTCAGCTCGAACGTGTCGAAGCTCGGGGTCGCGTGGTGCGTGCCGCTGGCGGCCGTTCCCTTGTTCGGTGACTACGCGACGACACCGGTGGTGGTGGACGGCGTGGTGTACACCCAGGATCTTCTGTCGGACGTGATGGCGATCGGCCTGGCCACCGGCAAGGTCTTGTGGACGCATACCTACGATTCGCAGAACGGCGGCCCGGACGGTGTCAACGTGGTGAACGGGACCGTGTACGCGGCCACGGGCAGCGCCGCGGTCGCCCTTGACGCCGCAACGGGCAAGCAGTTGTGGAGCCGCACGCTGGTCCGCAACGACCACGAGGGTGTCGACATGACCCCCGGGTACCACGATGGCACCGTGTACGTCTCGACAGTGCCGGTCAACGCCTCCACCGGCGTCGAATACGGCGGCAGCGGCCAGGCGGTCCTGTGGGCGCTGAACGCCCGGACGGGCGCGCCGGAGTGGACGTGGGACGAGGTGCAGAACCTGTGGGGGCTGGGCGTCAACTCCGGCGGCGGCCAGTGGTACGCGCCGTCGTTCGACGCCCAGGGCAACGTCTACCTCGGCGTGGCCAACCCCGGCCCGCTGGGCGGCCTGCCCGGGTATCCGTGGGGAACCAGCCGGCCCGGCCCGGACCTGTACACCGACTCGGTGGTGAAGCTGAGCCCGGCAGGCCAGCTGCTGTGGTATTACCAGCTCACCCCGCACGACCTGTTCGACTGGGACCTGCAGGACCCGCCGGTGCTCACCACCGCCAACGGGCAGCCGGTGGTGATCGACGGCGGCAAGGCCGGCATCCTGATCGAGCTGAACGCGCACACCGGCAAGCTGATCTGGAAGCTGCCGGTCGGCGTGCACAACGGAAACGACGACGGCGGCGCCCTCACCGAGCACGCCACGCCGACATCGCACCTGGCCCTGCCGGCCCAGATCACCGTCGAGCCCGGCGGGCTCGGCGGCATCGAGACCCCGCTGGCCAGCAACGGCTCGACCACGTTCGCCGCGGTCAACGACTTCCCGTTCACCGAAAGGGCTGAATCCGGGCCCTACTTCCCGTCCCTCCAGGCCTTCGAAACGGCAGTGAGCAGCGCCACCGGGGAGATGGTTGCGGTCAACCAGGACACCGGAAAAGTCCAGTGGGACGACCACCTCCCGTCCTCGCCCTACGGCGCCGCGACGGTCACCAACAACGTCGTCTTCACCACCACGTACAACGGTTACCTGTACGCGTTCAACACCGCCACCGGCGCGATCCTGCTCAAGCTGCCGCTGTCGGCCGGGACCAACGCCCCGGTCACCGTCGACGGCGATTACGTGATCACCGGCGCGGGAGTCTGGAACTCGAACGCCCAGCAGCCGCTGATCATCGCCTACAAGCTCGGAGCGAGCAGCAAGCTCCCGCACACCGTGGGCTGACAGCCGACCGCCCGACGGCCCCGGCAGCCGTCCCGCCGAAGTTCTCATACCCAGGTATGAGCCTGCCCGGGCGCCGACCTCGGGTTACCCCGCTGGTATCACCCCTAACCTGGCTCCCCGGCGTGACGACACCGCACCCCCAGCCCGGCAGGCTTGGCCGCAGCGCCTGTTCCTGCGCGACTTCGGCGGTGCCCGGCAGCCGCCCCCCGCCGCGCATGGCGCGCACCCGGCGGGCGTCCTGTCGGCAGGCGAAGCATCGGAGAATCTCGTGACACAACTTGGCTCCCCGGCCACGGAGAGCGGCCGGGGCGACGGCGGCCGCGGGCAGGCGGTGCGCGGATCCCGGCTCACCCGGCGGCGGCGTGTGCTGCTGGGGGTGGGCATCGCGGCGGCCTTGCTGGCCGTCGGCGGGCTGATTGGCGCCTCGTTCGTGAAGTCGCCGCAGCAGCTGGCCGCGGACTCCGCGGCCCCGTCCCCGGCGGTGACCACGGCGGCGGTGGTCTCCCAGGTCCTGACCTCGTCGGTGCAGATGCGCGGCGTGGTGTACCCGGCGGCGCAGTACGACGTGTACGCGAGCGCTCCGTCGTCGGGTTCGTCGTCGGGCTCGGCCGCGAGCAGCTCATCCGCCGCCACGGGAGCGTCGCCGGCGGGGGTGGCGTACATCTCGAAGCTGGAGGTCGCCGCCGGTGACACCATCCGCAACGGCGAGCAGCTGGCCGAGATCGACGGCGAGCCGTTGTTCGTGCTGACCGGCACGGTGCCCGCGTGGCGGGACCTGGCGCCGGGCGAGAGCGGGCCGGACGTGGCCGAGCTGCAAAAAGCCCTCGCCTCGCTCGGGTACTACGACAACGGTGACACGCCCGGGTACTTCGGTTCGGCGACCGAGGACGCGGCGTCCCTGTACTACGAGCACCTCGGCTACACCCCGCCGTCGTCGGGCGGCGTGCCAGCGGCAGATGTGGTGTTCCTGCCGTCGCTGCCCGCGACGGTGGTCGCGGTGAACGGCGCGCCCGGCGAGCAGCCCGGCCAGCCGTTCCTCGAACTCGCTGCGCGCGGGTCGCTGGCGCTGACCGGTGAGCTGCCACCGGGCTACGCCGGCCAGGTGAAGTCCGGCCTGAAGGTGACGATGTACGACGAGGTGACCGGCATCCACGCGGCGGGAACCGTGGCTGAGCTGGGAACGGCGACCACGGTGACGCCGGCCGGGACCGTGGTGGACATCGGGAACGGCTCGAGTTCGGCGTCGTCGGCCAGCTCCGCGGCGGCCAGTTCCAGCAGCTCCAGCAGCCCCGGCAGCTCGGGCGCGACGCTGTTCATCCCGCTGACCGTGCACCCGTCCAAGCCGCTGGCATCGGCGCTGAACGGCGAGAACGTGCTGGTCACCGTCGAGACCGGGCAGACCGAGGGGCCCGTGCTCACGGTCCCGGTCGCCGCGATCGTCACCACGGCGTCCGGCACGAGCTACGTCACCGTGGCGGGCGCCCACGGCCAGCAGACCGAGGTCCCGGTGACGCCGGGCATTTCCGAGAACGGCTATGTCCAGGTGACCCCGGTGACCTCCGGCAAGCTCGCCGCCGGCGACCGCGTGGTGGTGAGCGGCTGATGCCCGCGCCGGTGATCGAACTGCGCGGCCTGGCCCGCACCTACCCCGGCCCGCCGCCGGTGCCCGCGCTGCGCCCGGCCGACCTGGTCATCGACGCGGGCGGGTACGTCGCGGTGACCGGGCCGTCCGGCTCGGGCAAGTCGACGCTGCTGCACCTGCTCGGCCTGCTCGACACCCCGACCGAGGGCAGCTACCTGCTGGACGGCCTGGACACCTCCGCGCTGAACGACCGGGACCGGTCCGCGCTGCGCGGCCGGCGGATCGGGATCGTCTTCCAGGCGTTCCACCTGCTGCCCTACCGCACGGCGGTGGAGAACGTGCTGCTCGCCGAGCTGTACAACCAGACCCCGCGCGGCGGCCGGCTCCAGGCGGCGGCCGACGCACTGGAGGCGGTCGGCCTGGGACACCGGGCCGACGCGCTGCCTACCACGCTGTCGGGCGGGGAGTCCCAGCGCGTCGCGATCGCGCGGGCGCTGGTGAACCAGCCGAGCCTGCTGCTGTGCGACGAGCCGACCGGGAACCTGGACTCGGCCAACGCGGCCGCGCTCATGGAACTGCTCGACCAGCTGAACGCGGCCGGTTTCACGATCGTGGTGATCACCCACGACCCGGGCGTGGCGGCGCACGCCAGCCGGATGATCACGATCAGCGACGGGGTGCTGTCGGAGCGGATCGAGGCCGGTCATGCCTAGGTCAGCCACCGGCCTGCCGTCGCCCCGGCTGACCGCGCGGGACGCGGCCGCCGAGGCGGTCGCGGGGATCGTGCAGCGGCCGGGCCGGGCCGGGCTGACCATGCTCGGCACGGTCCTGGGCGTGGGCGCGTTCGTGGCCGTGCTCGGCCTGACCGCCACCGGGGCGGGCCAGATCTCCCGCCAGTTCACCGTCCTGGAGGACACCACGGTGACCGTGGAGGACAACGGCCCGGCCAACGACCTCGCCCCGCCCGACACCAATCCCGCCATCGGCTTCCCGGCCGACGCCGGCCAGGTCGCCGGCCACATCAACGGGGTGACCGCCGCGGGTGTCTGGTGGCCGGTCTCCCTCCCGGAAGGCACGAACTTCACCGGCTCGCTCGCGCTGTCCGCCGCCGCCTCCCAGACGGTCAGCCTGCTGGCCGCCTCGCCAGGCGCGGTACGGGCGATGGGGCTGACGATGGTCGCGGGCTCGCCGCTGAGTACGTACGAGAACGACACCAGCCAGCACGTCGCGGTGATCGACACCACCACCGCGGCCGCGCTCGGCATCTCCGCCGTGCGCCTGCCCAGCCATCCCGCGGTGTTCGTCAACGGCATCGCCTACACCGTGACCGGCGTCTACAGCTCCGCGCAGCGCGTGGTCACCGACGAAAGCGCGATGCTGATCCCGGAAAACACCGCCCTGGCCGACTTCGGCAACCCCGAGCCTGGCATCGGGAACCAGAACGAGGCCCAGATGGTCGTCGCGACCAGGATCGGCGCCGCGCAGGCCGTGGCCCGCCAGATCGCCGCCGCCGAACTGCCCGCCGACCCGGGCCGGCTGGTCGTGACCTCCCCGCCCAGCCCGCAGAACCTGCAGAGCCAGGTCAGCGGCGACCTGGCCGGCCTGTTCCTGATCCTCGCGCTGATCAGCCTGCTGATCGGCGCGGTCGGCATCGCCAACACCACGCTGGTCGCCGTGCTCGAGCGCACCGAGGAGATCGGCCTGCGCCGCGCCGTCGGCGCCCGGCCCCGGCACATCGCCGCCCAGTTCCTCGCCGAATCCACCACGCTCGGCACCCTCGGCGGGCTGATCGGCACCTGCATCGGCGTCGGGACCGTGGTGATCTTCGCCGCCGCCAAGGACTGGACCGCCGTGCTGAACCCGGCATATACCCTGCCCGCGCCGCTGATCGGCAGCGTCGTCGGCCTGCTCGCGGGCGCCTACCCCGCGCTGCGCGCGGCCCGGACCAGCCCGCTGGCCGCGCTGCGGCACGCGTGAGGCCCGGCCAGACCGAAAGGAACGATAATGCGAATCCGCACCGGCCTCGGTCTGCTCATCTGCTGTTGCGCGGGCCTCGCCGCCTGCACCGCCAGCGCGCCCAAGGGACCGAGCACGACCGTGAGCACGCCCAGCGTGGGCAAGCCGCAGCCACCCTCCTCCGTCCAGGCGGCGCTGTCCCGCGACGCGTTCACCCCCTACGCTGCGCTCGGCCAGTCCGACAACGACGGGCTCGCGCCCGGCGAGTCGGATCTCGCCCTCACCGATGCGTGCATGACCGCCGCGGGCTACCCGAACAGCGGCAACGTCCCGATCTCTATCCGCCTCGGACCCGGAGGGCTGGCGTTCTCGCAGCCTTGGGGGGAATGGGGATATCTGGGAGTCGCCGAGGCGCAGGAGTACGGCTTCCGGGTTCCCCCCGGTTCCGCGCTGAGCGCTCTTGGCATCGACGCCCCGCCGCCGAACGCGAACCCGCCCAGCCTCCCCGCGGCGGAGCAGGCCGCGATCGGGAAGTGTGCCACGATCGTGCAGGACTTCAGCAATGGTGCCGAATCCAGGGCGCTGGCCGGCATCCAGACGCTGAGCAACGACATCTACAACGACGTCCTGAAGGACGCGGCGGTCAAGAACGCCATGCAGGCGTGGTCGGCCTGCATGGCGAAGAACGGCTACCGCTACTCCGACCCGCAGACCGCGTCGTTCCAGGAACTGCGGAACGTCTTCGGCAATCCCGGCGGCGGCGGGATCAACCTGGGCCAGACCATTAGCACGTCCGCCAACCAGGCGCAGATCGCGATGGCCGTCACCGATGCCAATTGCACCCAGTCCAGCGACCTGGCCGGGATCTACTTCGCTGTCCAGGCCAGCTACGAGCAGCAGCTCGTCAACGCCAACCAGCAGGCGCTGGGCGCCGCGGTCCGGCAGTACAAGGCCGCCTACCAGAACGAGCTGAGCAAGCTCCCGGCGCTGCTGCGAACGGCGAAGGCGCAACCGTTCCCCACAGGCGACCGTGCTGGCCGCGCAGTACAGCCGGCTGATACGAAGCCGTTCGAGTGAGCCGCTACAGGGCCAGCGGCCGGATGCTGGGCAGGCGCGACCAGTCGAGTGAGTCCACCGGGACGCCGAAGTCCCATAGCTCAAGCGTCAGTATCTTCGAGACGCTCGAACGCCCGTTTGCTGCGTGGTCCTCGACCTGGATCCGCCGGATGTGTTCATCATCGATCCAGACCGTGAGTTCGGCCTCGCCTGCTGTGACGACGATCATGCGGCACAGCGTCCCGCGCAGCATCTCGTCGCCAGCGTGCTGGGCCTCCGCCGCGCCAAGCAGCAGCCTGAGCAACCCCAGCGGATCGTGCGCCTGCTTCGGCGGACGGTTGTTCCGATGCCGGGCTTGCAGCGGGTGTCCCGACGGGCCGCCGAAATGCCTGCCGTCGATACACATCTCCGCGTACCCGCCGTAATCGATCAGGTACCGGCCGGCGGCGGGCTCGACGAAGCCCTCACCGGCTTGGTGCAAGAACGCGTCGCGCAGACGCGCGGCGTTCACCCCGGGCGCGATGCGGTCCCACGCGGCTCTGGCGGCGAGCATGGCCAGCCTTCCGGCAGGGCCCGGGCGACGCCGTTCTTGCCGCTCCGCTCGGACGATCTGCGTATCCGCCCGGAACTCGATCCGGGCGCTCGGCGCGGCCAGCGTGCTTTCCGCGCGGGCTATGACCTCGCGGACGGGCGGCGCGCCGCCCGGGGATGCTGGAGCGGCAAGTTTGCGTGCGGCGACGCTGTAGGGTTCTCCGCTTGCGGCCATGCGCGCGCGGATCGCCTTCTTGCGGGCGTGGTCCCTGGTCACTGTGCGTCCCTCCGGCGCGGCCCCACGCACCCCGCCAGGACAGTCGCGATGCACTCCAGGAAATGCGCGAGTCAGCGACCCTTGTCCTCATCACCGGGCCAGCGTGGGTGGTATCCCGGCTCAGAGCGGGCAGGCGCAGCCGCCACTGCCTCTATCGTAGGCGAGCTGACCACGCGGCGGCCAGGATCGGCGTTCGCGGACATGGCGGTCCGCAGCCGCTCCCGCTGTACTGGCGGCGGGCACCCGGCGCGGCCGGCGGCGGCTGCGGCGAAGTCCAACAGCAGTGTGCCGGTCGTTTGCGGGTCTTCCAGCATCGGTGTGTGTCCCACGCCCGGGAGCAGCTCGACGCGGGCGCCGGGCACGGCGCGGTAGTCGGCAGCCGATGAGGAGCGCCACCGCCGGTCGTCGATGCCGAAGATCACCAGCACCGGCAGGCCCAGCGCGGCTAGCCGGTCGGGAAGGCTCCGCTGCCTCAGGTAATCCAGCGGTGCGCGCATCGTCCCGGCGAAGGCGCGGTAGGTCATCCCCAGCACATCCTGGACCATGGCGTCGGGGATGTCGACAGGACGGGTGAAGCCGGTGCGCGCGGCCTTGCGGATGGTGGCCTCAGTCTTCAGGCGCCACAGCAGCCGCCCGGGGAACCGGGCTAGCAGGAGCCGGACGAGCCGGCGTTCAGGGATCTTAGCGTTCGGGCTGGGGCCCATGTCGATGAGCGCCAGCGCCGCCACCGCGTCGGGCCGCTGCTCGGCCAGGGCCGTGGCCACCGTAGCGCCGGTGGAATGCCCGATCACCGTCACCCGGCCCGCGCTGATCCGGTCCAGCGCGGCGCCGACCCGGCGGGCCTGAGTAGCGATGTCGTACCCGCTGGCGGGGCTCGACGACCTCCCGCAGCCCAGCAGGTCGACACGGATGACACGGTAGGAGTCCGCCAGCCGTGGGACCACCGGGTCCCAGCAAACCGTCGAGGCCGCGGCACCGTGGATCAGCAGCAAGGCGGGCGCACCCGGCGGGCCGTCCTCCACAACGTGCATGTCACCGTCGTCAAGCCGCACGAACCGGTCGCCAGCGTCCGGATCGCCGGGCATGTGCTCTGCCATTGCGCTGCCTCCTCGCTCCTGGCCGGCGCCATGGCCGAGCGCGCCGGGCGCCGCCGCGACGACTTCGCCGTCCGCACCGTCGCCGGGGCAGTCGTCGGAGCCATGATGGCGGTGCTCGCCGCGATGGCCGATGATCCTGACGCCGACCTCGCTGCGCTGATCGACCAGGCCATCGCGCATCTCGAAGCAGGCCTTTCGCTGTGAGCACGCCAGTCCGGGACCCTTCATCCCCGATCGCCTACCAGATTGGGCTGGTGACAAAGTGCGTGTCGTAGCGGTCTTGTTCGTGGCGTGCCCTGGCCGGATGAATGTGAGTCTGGTGCACACCCGTGTACACCTTCTCCGCATCCATCGCCGGCTTCGCGGGCTAGAGCGACCGGCTACGGCAGCTGCGCTTCGGTGCTTGACATGGCCAGGCTGTCCTCCCGGGCTGACCCTCTGCGGTCGTGGTGGGGCTCAGGGTTTGCCGGCCGGGGGCTGGTGCTGGGTGCCGCGGGTGAGCGTGCGGGTGAGCTTGCTGAGTAGCTGCTCCCAGCCGGGCTGAATGCCGGCCACGGCGGCGGGTGCCGCCCGGCTGGCCGCGGTGATGCGGATCGCGAGGTTGAGCTGGGTGCGTTGTCCCCGGTCGGTGAGATGCAGGTCATGGATGGCGGTGAACACGGGCGCTTCGCTGGCGGCGAGGTGGGAGAGCTCGAAGCGAAGCCGCTGGGGCGGCGTGACGATGAGGAAGCGCCCGCGGCTGGGGTATCGGCCGCCGTCGGGTGCTCGCATGGTGATCTCCAGCCGCCCGCCGGGCACCGGGTCGATGTCACATTCGGCGACGTCGAAGTGCTCGGGGCTCCACCACTGGCGTACCAGTGCCGGGCTGGTCCAGTGGGCCCACACGTCGCTGGCCGGGGCCGGCAGTTGCCGCTGCAGGCGGATCCGGCGGCCGATGGCCCACCCGGGATCGCGCGCAGCCTGGGCGCGCTCGCTGGCGATCGTGGTGACGTACCGCTCGAGCAGGTGTTCCGCCGGGTGCGCCGTGTCGAGCGCGTCGAGCCATTGGCGCAGCTCCCGGAAGGGCTCGCGGCGCAGCGTGTAGATGCGGCGCTGGCCGAGGGGATGCACCGTGACCAAGCCTGCGTTCTCCAGGGTCTGCAGGTGCTTGGTCACCTGGGGCTGGCGAAGCCCGAGCTCGGCGGCGATCTCACCGACCCAGCGTGGCGCCCGGTTGAGCAGTTCGACGATCCGCAGGCGGTTGCGCTCGGCCAGCGCTGCGAGGACGACGTAATCCACGAGACAGAGTATCCCCTGCCATATATATTCTCCTTAGAGAATAATTCTGGCAGGGAAGAGGCAACGAGGCGGGCTGGACCGGTGACCTACCTGGTCCGGCGGGCCAAGCCAAGAGCACAGACCCGGAGGTACATCAGATGAGCAGGGTAATCGCCGGATTTTCGATGTCACTCGACGGCTTCGTCGCTGATCCCGATGACGGGGTAGAACACGTCTTCAAGTGGTATTCGGCCGGGGGCACCGACGCCGAGATCATGGCCGGCGGCCATGATCTCGGCATGACGCGTGAAGCCGCCGGGCTCATCGAGGAAGCCAGCCGGGGTGCCGGAGTGCTGGTGACCGCGCGGCGGACCTTCGACATCGCACAAGCGTGGGGCGGCAAGCACCCCATGGACGTGCCGATGGTCGTCGTGACCCACCGGGTCCCCCAAGAATGGGTGAACCGCGAAGGATCGCCCTTCACGTTCGTCACCGAGGGAGTCCCGCAGGCCATCGACGTAGCCCGGGAGATCGCAGGCGACAAGGACGTCGTCGTCGGCGCGGCCAGCGTCACCCAGCAGTGCCTGCAGCTCGGGCTTCTCGATGCCATTCACATCGACCTCGCGCCCGTGGTGCTGGGACGCGGGATCCGGCTTTTCGATCATCTGACCAATCCGGTCGAGCTCCTCGTCACCGAGGCTTCCGGGAACCCGCACGTCACGCACATCACCTACCAGGTCATCAAGTAGCTGTGAGTCACCCGTCCTGCCTTTAGAGGGCCAGCGCCTTGGTTTAAACGGAGGCTCCGGGTGTTAATGGGACGGGGTCTTGATGCTGACCCCGTAGCCAGCGCAGTCGTGCTGCAGCGCGGCCAGGCCGGTAACGGGATAGTAGTCGGGCGGCGAATTCTGGAGCGCGTCAGAGTTGAAGTTGATCAGATTCCAGTCGAGCATGGTCAGGTCAGATCCGAGGACGCTGTACCCGGCCTCCGTCTCGTCCGATTCCATCTGGCTGCTGAACCGCGGCTTGGTCTCTGGCCAAGCACCGGCTAGCCATGCGTTCAGGTCGTCGCAGATCTTCGCTCCCTGAGTGATGCCGAGCCGAGCTGGCGTAGCGACTGCTCTCACAACTCGCTTGGCAGCAGCGGTAGCTGCTGGCCGGGGCGCCGATGCCGCGCAGGCCGCGATCGCGGCCCCCGCCGTGATCACTGCCGCTGCCCGGGCAGCGGTGATCTTAGCAATGGTTATTGTCACGTTGCTCCCCGCGCGTCAACGTTGTAGCGGTACCTCCGAGACCTGAATGGTTCCGGAGGCTGAATACATGCACCGCTCCCGGCGCATGGTCACCATTCCCAGCTTGGGCGCCTGCTTAACTCATCTCGGGAAACCTGCCCGGGTTGGGAAGGGGCAGCAGCCATGCCCGCGACGAGCCTTTCGCAAATTAGTCGCAGACAGAGATGCCAGATGCTCCTCACGCCGGCCTCAGGCTGATGGCGAGGTCTGGCTTGAGGATGGACGCGACGTATGTTGGCCAGATCATGGCTCCGTGGCAGCGGAAGCCTGCTGCTGGCCGCGCTCCGGAGCTGGCAGGTCTACCGGCTCTCCGGCATCGGCGCCGCACTGCCGGTCCTGCCCGCCGTGGCCGGCCTGCTCATCCTGGTAGCCGTCGCCGTGCGGACCGGGCAGGCGGGGTCCCGGCTGCCTGGGTCCCGCCGGCCGCCGGAGTCCTGTGCCCCAGGTGAACCGGGACGACGACCGGTTCTGGAAAGGCGGCCTGATCTACATCAACCGCGACGACCCCGCGATCATGGTCGGCAACCGGTTCGGTGTCGGCTGGACACCCAACCTCGGGAACCCGAAGGCGTGCCTGCTCTACGGTGGCATCCTGGCCGCCATCGTCACGCTGGCCGTGGTCCGCGCAGTGGCAGGCGCATGAGCGGGACCAGCCAGCGGCTAGGAGGCTGGTGACCGTGACGAGCCCGATCACCGGCCTGGGTAGGAGCATTCAGCGGCAGAGCACCACCGAGCAAGCCGCCGACGCCGTCCGGCAGGCCATCTTGTCCGGCCGGCTGCTGCCGGGCATGCCGCTGCGCGAGGCCGCCCTGGCTGCGGAACTCGGCGTCTCGCGCAGTACCCTCCGCGAGGCCGCGCGGACCCTCGCCAGCGAGGGCCTGGTCCGCTACCAGACGAACCGGGGCATCGTCGTCGCGGACATCACCGGACCGGATGCCGCAGACATCTACGCTGCCCGGGCCGCCGTGGAGCTGGCCGCAGTGGACGCCCTCACCGGGCACCGGGACCCGGCGGTCTACGCGAACCTAGCCGACCTGGTTGAACGGATAGAACGCGCCTTCGGCCGCGGCGACACCGCCGCCGTGCTCGACGGTGACCGGCTCTTCCACGCCACCCTGGTCGCGGCCACCGGCAGCCCCCGGCTGCGCCGCCTTTATGGACAGCTCCAGCAAGAGCAGCGCCTCGCCCTGGCCCTAGCCGAGCGCTCCAGCCGCGAACTCGGCCGCACCGCGGACGACCACCGCCCGCTGCTTGACGCGCTGCACGGCAGCCGGGCACAAGCCCGGGCGCAGCTCACCGCGCACCTGGACGCCGGCGCCGCCGAGCTGCAGCGGCTGCTCGCCCTGCTCGCCCATCGGCAAGAAAGAGAGACAACTCGTGGCTGACCACAGTAGCGGCGGCGGCTGGGATCTGATCGTCACGCCCTGGCATCTCGATGAGCACATCCCGGCCTTCCCGGTCCCGGTTGGCGTGACCGAGACGATCAGCCCGTCCCTTCCGGCCGGCCCCGCGCCCGGCCGGATGACGCTGCTGTACCAGGCGGTCGCCGATGCGGTGGCGCGGGCCGCCCGGCCGCTGCTGCTATCCGGCGACTGCCCCACTGCTCTGGGAGCGGTGGCCGGGCTGCAGCGCCGCTGTCGCGACCTGGCCGTGGTATGGCTGGACGCGCACGGCGACTTCAACACCCCGGCCATAACGATCAGCGGCTACCTCGGCGGCATGCCGCTGGCGCTGCTGACCGGCCGGGCACCCGAGCTCTTCTGCGATGCGCTCGGGCTGCGGCCGGTGGCCGACACCGACGTCGTCCTCGCTGACGCCAGGGACCTCGACCCCGCCGAGCGCGACGCCCTGACCGTCAGCCAGGTCCGCCGCGTGCCCGCCGACCCGGCCGCGATCACCTCCGCCCTCGGCGGGCTCGGCCGCATGCCGGTCTACCTGCACCTCGACGTGGATGTCCTCGACAGCGCGCAACTGCCCGGCCTGCGCTTCCCCTCAGGCCCCGGACCCGCCCTCACCCAGATCGCGGACTGCCTGGCCGCCGTCTGTACCACCGCCGACGTGAAAGCCGCCTGCATCGCGTGCGCCTGGCTTCCCGATCGCATCAGCGACCAGGCCACCCGCGAGGCAATCACCCGGCTCGCCAGAGCCCTCGGCACCGAACTGGCCTGGTACCAACCCCCCGGCCGCTGACCGTTCAGCCCGCTCGGCCACGAGCGCGCGGACGATCTCCAGCCTCCTCCGTGGCGTTCAGGTAACCCTCCAGCCACGCCTCGCGGGTGCAGCCGCCGGGCGAATCGGCGTGAGCGTGCTGATACTGGTGCTATGACTGAGACCGAGTCCTTGATCGCCGAGGTCCGCCAATTGCGCGCCGACGTCGCCCGGCTGCACGCCACGGTGCAGGTCCGGCACAGCTGGATGAGGCTGGTCTTCAAAGACCTGTCCACCAACCCGCACACCCAGTACAAGGTCCACATGTGGGGTGCGATCTACTGGCTGATCAACTTCCCGCTGATCTGCTGCCTGTTCTTCTTCACGCCCACGCTGTGGCTCAAGCTCGGCATCTTCATCACGCTGATCTACTCGATCTACGCCAACCTTGCGACCGACTACGGCGCCATGTCAGCGGCCGAGGCAGCGTTCGGGCAGCCGCCGCCGCCGCCGATCCCACTAGAGCCGCCGCAGCCGATGCCGCTTTCATGATCGCTCCTATGCTGCGCGGGTCGTGTCATCTGTGGCGGCCTGGTCCTGGTGGTCGTTGACCCACGTCACGGCGCACCGCGCTACCTGCCCCCTTCCGCCGCGGCGATGGCCGGGGCAAGCAGCGCCCGGATCGCGGGCACCAGGTAGCCGACGAGTTCCTCTCGCGTGAGCTCGGCCAGTGCGCCGGTGCGGGCGACGTGGCGGGCGAACGTCACGCCGATGAGGAGCGAGCCGAGCAGGTCGGCGTATGCCTCCGTGCCCGGGCCGAGCACTTCGCGGAAGGCCGCGGTGATCTCGCGCTCCATCGCCGCGTACAGCGGCATCGCCACTGCCTCCCCCGACGCCGCGCTGCGGATAAGGGCGACCAGCGCGTGCTCGCCGCCCGCGGACTCGGTTTCCTCCACGAATACCGCCGCGACGCGGTCCGGGAGCGTGCTCAGGTCCCCGGGCACGACGCCCGCTGCCGCGCGCGGCCCGGGCAGCGCCTCGATGAGAAGCTGCTCCTTGGTGCCAAAGTGCCGCATGACCAGCCCGTGCGTGACGCCGGCCCGGCGTGCGATCTCGCGGATGGTCGCGCGCGCGTAGCCGCGCTCAGTGAACACCTCGCGCGCCGCCTCGAGGATCGCCGCGCGCGACGCCTCCGGGTCTCGCCGGTGCCTGCGCGGCGGGCAGCCTGGCCGGCTCTCCATGCCGCTAAATATACAAGTGGTCATTAACGTATGCCGATGATACGCTCCTTAATGACCGTTTGGTCATTAGCGGCTGAGCGGTGCCTGCCTCCGGGAAGGATCTCCATGTCCGACACGCCGCGACCACACCGCCAGCCATCGCCCCGCCGGCTGTTCGCGACCGCCGTCGCGGCGGCCGTGGTCGGCTTCGTCCTGACGCTCTCGTTCGGCTTCGCCGATCATGCCCCTTCGCCGCATGGCGTGCGGATCGCCGTGGCAGCACCGGCAGGTATCGCTGCGGAGCTGACTACCGGGCTCGCGCATGCGGCACCGGGCGGCTTCACTGTCGTGGCCGCGCCGTCCGCGCTTGCCGCGATCGGCAGCGTCCGTTCGCAGTCGGCGGCCGGGGGCCTGGTCACCGGCGTGACCGGCCCCGTGACGATCGTCACGGCGGGCGCGGCGGGATTGAGCCAGCAGCAGGCAATCACGGCGGCCCTCACGGCCGCAGCGACCGCCCTCCATCGCCAGGCCCGTCCCCTTGACGTCGCGCCACTGCCGGCCAGCGACCGGGCGGGCCTGTCCGTCTTCGTCTTTGAGCTCGGCCTGCTCGTCCCGAGCGTGATCGGGGGCGTCGGCCTGTTCCTGCTCGGCCGGCGGTTCCGGCTGTGGTGGCGGGTCACCGCTGCGGTCCTCTTCGCCCTGCTGGCCGCGTGCGGCGGCGTGCTCGCGCTTGACGGGATCTTCGGAGCCCTGACCGGCGCGAGCGTCGCGCTGATCGGCGTCGGCTTCCTCGGGTCGCTTACGTTCGTTGCTTTCGTCACGGCCTGCCAGGCGGTCACCGGGCTGCCGGGAACCGGCCTGGCCGCGCTCGTCTTCGTCTTCATCGGGAACGCCGTGTCCGGCGGGACGGTACCATTCGCGTTCCTGCCCGATGGCTTCCGCCAGGTAGCGCCATGGCTGCCCAACGGCGCCATCGTGTCCGCCGCGCGCGACGTGGTATACCTCCCGGAGGGCAATCTTGGCCATCCGCTGCTCGTCCTCGGGATCTGGCTAGCCGGGTCGCTGGCCGTGCTGGCCTGCGTAGACCTGCTGCACCGAGCCGAACGCCGCCGCGCGCCGGAACGGAAGGCCGAGATCTACGCGACTTCGGGCACGACACACGTGCGGCGGCGGCTCGCACTCCGGCGGGCAGCGGCGCTCAAGGCGGCTAGCCGAGCATAAGGAGCGTGAAACGGCGATCGGATCCCGCCGCCGCGCCGGCCAGGCGCTCAAGGCTTCCTAGCTTGGGAGCACATGGAATGCGCCGGGACGCGTGCGGGTCCAGATCGTGTCTCACGCGGTGCTGATCTCGAGCAGCTCGATAATGATCCGTTGTTCGGCCTTGGCCGCTGCGGAACCCGAGCCACCGCGCCCGGTCGTCCAGTGAGCGAGGCCGGACGCGGTCGAGCCGCGGTCGTTTTGGTGGCGA
The DNA here is from genome assembly GCA_963842355.1 of uncultured Actinomycetota bacterium. Lineage (GTDB taxonomy): Bacteria > Actinomycetota > Actinomycetes > Streptosporangiales > Streptosporangiaceae > JASHPR01. Next base: position 398,564 of record CAWJGC010000007.1, read on the forward strand.
GGATCCGCGCCGGCACGCAGGAGGGCCTCGACAGCAGCAGAACATCGGTTTCGGACAGCTCGATGCAGTGGTGTCACACCGCCGACAGCGGCTGCATTGGGATCGGCGCCCGCCTCGATGAGATAGACAATGACATCCCGCTGGCAGTCCGGGTTCCAGCCTGTCGAGCCAGGGCTGCCGATCACCGCCGCGTGCAGCGGTTCGGCGCCCCGCCGGTTTCTGGCCCGAATGTCGGCGCCGCGTGTGATCAGGTCTCGTGCCATCTCGGGGTCGTAACTGAACCCCGCAGCATGCAACGCGGTGTCGCCTTCGTAGACCTGGGCGAGACGCTCGGCGAGGAAGAACTCGTCGCGTCGCGCCATCCTGGCTGTCGCCAGCGACGGTGTCGCGTTGAGATGCTCCACAGCGGCCTTGTGGTCAAGGTTCGCGATCGCTATCAGCAGCCTGGTGAGGTCCACTGTGCCAGCCATGGCGACTGCTTCCTCCTGGCGACCGGATGACTCCGCTGCGGTCTCGTTGAGCTCGGGTGGCTCAGTCCCACCAGAACGACCAGCCGTTTCGCCCGCGTATTCCCGTCGCGTACGCGCTGATCGTGCCGGGTCCTTGGACGATGTTGTCGGGGCAGAACGCGAAGTGCTCGGCCGCGACACGCCGCGCATGTGTGGCCGTGGCCGGCGGAGCGGCAACGGCAAGGTGAAGGGTGTCGAAGCCAAGCTGGATGAGCCGGGCGCCAAACCGTGCTTCCCAGCTGCGCAGCACCGCTGACAGCGAAGCTATGTCCTCGGTATGGTTCAGCGGGCCCTGCCAGCCGAGCGCCGCTACGACATCGGCGCTGCGGGTGACCGGCACCAGCATGATCCGCGACGTCCCGTCATCATTGCCGAGCACATACTGTTCAGCGAACGCATCCGGGTCATGCTCCCCGTCAGTGGCCGGTGCCAGACCTGGCCAGGTACGGCCGAAGGGGCGCAATTCCGGGAGGTCTCCTCGGCCCTCGCCATCCTGGGCCCATACCGCCCACAGCGTCGCCATCACCGCGTCGGCGTGGAGGCCGGCGATGCCGGCCGTCGGCTGTGGGCGGACGTCACCGGTCACCAACGGCAACCCCCGGCTCACGTCCAGCGGATCGGCGAGCACCGGCCACAGGCCAGACCGAGCGTGTGCCTGGCGAAGCCGGACCCATAGATCCGGGCTGACCGGCTCGTCGCTCACCCAGTACGCTCCCGCCGGGCCTTTTTCGTTTTCATTTGGCCTCACCACACGCCCGGGCGGCAGCTCAACATCAAGGAAAGGGCGTGCACTGCCCTCGCTAAACAGCCGCTCAAGACCTTGCGGAAACCCTTCGCCCTGCATAGCCATCTCCAACTTGCCAAGGCCCTCTTGTTGCGCCAGTCAACCCTGGCCAGGGTAGCCCCGCTCCTGGCTGAAACCGGCACTCGCCGCCGCGCCCGCGCCGCCCTCGCCATGGACACCATCAACATGACCTTCGACTCGGCTCCAACCTGGCGCGAATTCCCGGACCTGCCGAACACCGGTGACAGGGACTGCCGTGATGACCCTCTGCAAGGGCGGGCGGGTCATCCACGCGAATGGCGATTCCAGGGCGCCGACCGCTCTCACGCGCCCGCTGCGCCATTTAGGACTCATAACAAAAGTGCGCTGGCAGATCGGCGCTGCTTCGCTGATCAAGGCTCGCCGCCACGCGAGTGTGCGACCGGACCTCGCCAGGACGGCCTGCATAGTGATCCCGGGTTACCGTATCAGGTCAGATGGTCCAGTTGATCGGGTAGTTGACGATCGGGGTGAAGGTCACGCCGACCGCCTCCGCCTCCCCGCGCGCGTCGACGATCATCTCCTTCAGCCGGTCCAACTGCGCCGCGTGCTCGCCGGAGTCCCAGACGCTGACCTGGACGGCCGAGCCCTCCGGCGAGACGCCCGCGTAAAAGTGATTTGATAGGAGTCCTTAGGAGTGAGTCGGACCCGGTCGGCGGGTCAGCGATATGTGCCAGGCGTGACCACGCCGGCGTAATAGAGGAAGTGCGCACGGGTGTAACTCCGGTTGCCCGTGATGTTGGCGTCCGGGCTCGGGCCCAGCGCCAGGTCCGTGCCTAGGAACGGACTGAACCGCGGATACGCCGACAGGTAGCTGGTCGGGTCAGCGCGCAGCAGGCCGATGAGCGTCTCGGCGACGATCCTGCCGCCCACCGGTCCGAGGTTCAGGCCGTCGGCAACGATCTTGGCTTCGGCCAGGATGTAGTACCACAGCGGGGTGCTGGTGGCGAACGGTACGTACACGGCGCCGATATCGGCGAGATCGGTCGCCGACAGCGGTGTCACGCCCATAGCCTGAGCGACCGACTGGCCGGAAGGCAGGCTCCAGGTGAGCTGGCGGAGCAGGTTGCGCTGCGGTAGCACGGTCGGAGCCGTCTGAGTATGCGGCGCGATGGCGGGAACGGGCAGCGTGAAGAGGACCGACGAGATCGTCGTGTCGATCTTCTTGTTGTTCTTGACCTGGCCGTCGCCGAGGTCGAAGAAGGTCTGCCAGCCGACATACCGCCGGGCCGCCGGGTAGCCGCCCAGCAGATCGTCGCGGTCATAGGTGACCGGGCCATTAAAGGCCGGTTCGCTGGCGTCGAATACCAAGCCGAAGAACGGATCGGCGGTCGGGCTGGTCGAGTCACCGGTACCCGAGGTGAAGTTCGCCCGGTAGGACGGGCGGACCATGGAGTGGCCGAACCGGTAGGCGGCCGCGCCGAACTCGATCGGCATGAACGCGTCACCGCGAGGTGGCTTGTAGAACTGATTGCCACGCGCCAGCACGTCGCTGACCACCGCCTGCCCGGCAATCTGCGGCAGGTGCTCGTTGACCAACAGCCACTGGTAATGCCAGAGAGTGATCTGCCGGGCAATGAGGAACTGCGGGTAGCCCTGCGAGACGTCAGCGCCGCGTCCCGCCGGGAACGCATGCAGGCTGAAGCCACCGAGGTCAGACAGGACTCGGTTGTAAAACAGGATGTGGGCGCTGTGCAGCCCCGCGATCATGACGTTCTCGTCGTTGCGCGGGTCGCCAAGCAGAGCCGAGTAGCTGCCATCTCCGTTCGGCACCCGGGGCACGTCCTCGTGTACGCCGCCAGTGCCGATCTTCAGTGCCGGTCCGACTGAGCCGCCCGGGTTTGGCACGTACAGATCCGGGCGCATCGCTGGGCCGCCGCCGAAGACCGAGTCCAGGTCCAAGGCCGGCGTCCGGGTGTTCGGCGACGTCAAGGGATTGGCTGGCTGGCCGAGCTGGGAAGTCTGATCAAAGGTGATGTCGTGGTCGGTGAATTGGCCGACGAACGTTGAACCCGCGGTCATCGTCGGGTTATCCGGGTTAGTACCGTACGGATTGCTGCTGGTCGGGTTGCCGTTCACCGCCGGATCGACGATCAGGGCCTTCGGCCCGGCGGCCAGGTCATCGTTGGCATCCATGATGCCGCCGGGCATCCCGACTTCCAGCAGCGCGGCCCGGACGGTGTCGGTGGCGGGCGCGAACGGCGGCAGATTCGGGAAGATCCGCCCGAAGAGCATGCTGTCGGCCGGCGCGCCTGGTACGTGGGCTGATCCAGGCGATGTCACGGCCGCCCGCGCGGCGTGCTCGAACCCTGGCAGTACGCCAGCCGACGCCGCCGCCAGTCCGGCACCAGCGAGTCCAGCGCTACTCAGCAGTCGCCTTCGGGATACTCCGGTCTGCTCATTGCCCGCCATATCGATCCCCTTGCCGACACGCCGGCTCATTGTCACGGCCGACCAGTGTTGAAATGACCGTAGGCAGGCGAGAGCGACAGCGTAATTGGCAGGAATGCCCAGCTTGGCGGGCTGGGTACCCAGTTTAGCTAGACCATTGCCTAGATCTGGCTGCGGACGCCCATTCGCGCGGCTTCGCGCGCGGCGGCGAGCCGGGTCGGGACGCCGATCTTGGCCAAGATCGAGGAGACGTGATGATGAACGGTCCGCTCGGAGATGACCAGCCGCCGTGAGATCTCCTTGTCGGCCATGCCCTGTGCGAGCAGGGCCAGCACCTCCTGCTCGCGCGCCGTTAGCCCAGCCGGAGCGGCCCGGGTGGCCGCGCGCGGTCCGCGCGGGATCGAGGTCATGCCGAGTTCCTTCATCCGCCGCCGGGCCGCGGCGGCCGTGCCGCGTGCACCAAGACCGTCCAGGACGCCGAGCGCCGCGCGGAGTTCGGCGTCGTCAGAGCAGGAGAAGATCCGGGTCAGAGCGGCGTCGTAGGTCCGGCCGATTCGTTCCCAGGCTGCGGCGGCACCCTGCCAGTCGCCGGTCATCTCCAGCGCGTACGGTTCCGGCAAGGCGACCGGCAGGTCGAACTTGGCCCCGAGCCGCGACAACCAGATAGCAACCGACCCGAGGAGCCACAGATCGGTCCGGCCGAGCGCCTGGTCGTAAGCCTCTCGTGCCTCCTTGCAGGCTTGATCTGGCTGGCCCGACACCCACAGCAACTCCGCTCGTGCCGCTCGAATTTGCGTCACCCAGGGCACGGACATGGTTCCCGCCGCGAACGCCTCGGACTGGTCCAGCAGCTCGGCGTGGCCTGGCTCGCCGCGCCGGCCGCGGATCGTGCCGAGGGTCCGCAGGGGATAGAACTGATTCCACGGTGACACGCCCGGAATCGCGAGAACCTCGATGCAGATCTCGGCGGCCTCGTCCCATTTCCCGAGCAGCAGCAACGTGTCGGCGTGCATAACTCGCAGGCAGCGAGTGGTCCTGCGGAGCTCACGTCGCTCGCCGATCGCCATGCCGGCGCTGAAGTAGCGCTCTGCCTCCTCCAGCCGCTGCAAACTGACGCACGCGCCCTGCAGGGACATGTACGTTGAGCAAACTCGCCGCTCCGAACCCGCCTCTAGGGCCAGACGGAGAGCCTGCTCGATGAAACTGATCCCGTCCTGGCCGCTGTCGATGAGGCAGCAGCCCTTCAATGCGAGCGCCAGGCTCACCATGTCGGTACGGCCGAGCCGTTCGGCCAGGTCGAGCGCCCTGGCGAAGCTGTCGAAGGCCTCCGCATGTCGTCCGGCATCCCACATGATTGCGCCCACGTTGAGGAGCGCCATGGCCAGCTCGGGCCCTGGCGGCAGCGATTGCACGACCGCGAGTGCCTCCTCAGCGACTTGCGAGCCCTCCTCCCCGCGACACTGGTAAAACAGCACGTCGGACAGGTCGCTCAGATCCTCGCCAACACGCAGGTCGTCACCCAGCTCGCGCCTGTGACGCAGCGCGGCGCGCAGCGCTGCCTCGCTGTCATCCAGCCGGTCGAGCAAGAGATACTCGGCGGCGGCTCCTTCGTGCAGTTCGGCCAGCGTCTGCTGGTTAACGGCGTCGGCGTAGCGCAGAGCTCGCTCGTACTGTGCAGCTGCCTCGCGATGGGCACCCAGTTCCGCCGACCGGCGCGCCGCGGCCAGCGCGTGCCGCCGGACAGCGGCAGGGTCGCCAGCGCCTTCGGCATGATGAGCCAGCACCGCGGGGTCGGCATCGCCGTCGCCCTCGAGCACCGCGAGCAACCGCGCGTGCAATTCGGCCTTGCGACGCGGCGGGATCGCCTCCACCGCCGCCATCCGGACGAGGTCATGCCGGAACCGCAGCGAGGTCGCGTCGGCGAGCAGCAGACCAGTCTTGAGACAGTCGTCAAAGACCGCCGGCGTCCCGTTCAGAACCGACGCCAGCAGGCCTCGGTCCACATGGGTTCCGATCAGTGCGGCTGTCTGTATTGCCTCGCGCGCCGGAGCATCCGAGCGGGCCAGCCGGGCGGCTACCACATCGCGCACCGTCGGCGGTATCGCGGGCCACCCGCCTTCGATGGCCTCGCACACCAAGAACGGGTTACCGCCGGTCACCCGGCACAGTTCGGCCGCATCAACGTCGCGCTGACCGGCCAGCGCCCGGACCGCCTCGTCGGACAGCGGCGGCAATCCGATCCGCCGAGTGGCGCGTTGCGTCGCGAGATCACCGAGCAGCATCAGCAGCGCGTCGTCGCGGAACTCGTCATCCCGGTAGGTGACCAGGACAAGCGCCTTCATCCGGCTCAGCCGCCGCCCGACGTATCTCAGCAGGTCGATCGAGGATTCATCGGCCCAGTGCACGTCCTCGATAACGGCGACGGTCAGGGCCGCCGGCGAGTCAAGTTCAGCGAGAAACGCCTCGAACAGCTGATCCCGCGTCGCACCTTCGCGGCACAGCTCCGATAGCCGCCCGCCGGCCTGCGCGGCGATGTCGAACAATGGTCCGAGCGGCCGCGGCGTCAGCAGCCCGTCACATGCACCCAAGAGCCAGCGCGCTCCGAGCAACTGCGCCTGGAACGCTTCGACCACCGCGGTCTTTCCGATGCCTGATTCACCCGAGATGAGCACCATCCGGCCGTTGCCGTTCCCGGCCTCATCCGCATAACCGGCCAGCGTGTCCAGGTATGTTGACCGTTCAAGCAGTTCCATGGGCCGAACCCCCAGCTCCTCCGCACGATTCTCGCCCGGCTCGCTGGCAGCGGCAAGCGGCCGGGACGCGCGGCGGAATGGAGAGCCGGCCTGGGCTGGCCCTCAGCCGGGAGGCTGGCCAGGCCGATCCGGCCTGCTCTGCCCAGCGCTACGTGGCAGGTAGCAGGTGGCCAGCAAGATCAGCAGTGGCCCAGTGTTGGGGTCGGTACCCTGCCCGGTGAATATGCCGCCCAACCCGTCACCTATCAAGAACAAAACGCCCAGACCAGCGGCCAAGACGAGGGCCGGTCGGATTACCGGCTCGGCGAGCACGCCCAGGGCTGTCCCGGCGCAGAAGATCGCTAGCGCGACAGAAATCTCGACGCCTCGGTGATCAGCGGCTCGGGCCAGGCCGGTCATGATGGCGGTGATCCATCCTGGCTGGCCGTCTGTGTGCGAAAGCAGCTGAGAGATCGCGTCGGGAGCGCGGTTGGCCGCCAGTAGTAGGTAGTGCGCGAAGCTTCCCCAGAGCACAAGCCAGGCGACCTTCGCGGCCGTTGCTCCCGCGGGCCCGGTGGTGGCCACAGACGCCAGTCGGCCGGTCGGTTTCGGGGTGGATGGCCAGACCAGGACGGCGATCAGCGCGTAGAGCAGAACCGCGCCCGGGACGCCGGTCAGCGGGCTGGAGCCGATCAGAATCCCGCCGAAGCTTTCGCCGAACCACCAGACGGACAGCGCCCAGATGATCGACAAGGCCAGCGCGGGCCTGACCGTGCGGCGGACGAACAGCCCGACCGCGATGAGCAACTGGACGGTGGCGAACGCGGCGTTAAAGACGGCAACCTGGTGCAGCATCAGGTGGCTGGCCCACCTGACCGACGCGGTAACGAAGGGCGGGTTGCCGGCCGCGGAGGGCTCGATGATCACAGTGACGAATGACCGCCGGAACATGACTGGCTGATACTGCAGCGCGGCATCGAGCAGCCAGATGAGGCCGAGGCACAGTTGCAGGCCGCGACGGCCCGGAGCCGCCTGGTCGGCCGCGAACTGGTTGCGGATCTGATCGCGGGCCGACTGCCAGCGGGAGCGGACGGTGGGGCTTGTCGGAGTCAGGACCAAAGCCGCGGACTTCCGGACTGTGCGATGGCGGGCTGTCGTCTGGGTCGAGAACATTGTTGTCACTTCCGACCACATATTGGCTGACACTGAGCGGGGCGACGACCGGATGCGTGCCGGTGGGTCGGCCACGTGGACGGACCCCGTCCGCCCACGTGGCCGCGCTGTTAGCCGTTGTTAAATGGCGTTACCAGCGGGTTTGTGCTGCCATAGATCCCGTCCGGGTTCGGGTACCAGATCCAGAAGTGCATGGTGATCAGGTCCGGGTGCCAGAACGTGAACGTGGCGTGGCTGCCGGGCGCCGTCTTCGGGCAGGTGGGCGCCTTGTTGTCCGGGACGAACGTGCCGTCGGCGTAGTGGCAGGCGGCCGGGAAGAACCCGTACGTGGCGTTGGGTAGCGGCGGGGTCTTGGGCACGCTGGTGAAGACCCACTCCAGCGCCCCGAGTTGCCACGTGCCGCCCACGTGCTCGTAGACGAGGATCGGCGGCTTGCGCACGTTGAAGCCGCTGACCTTCGGGTTCAGGAAGTGATAGCCCATGCTGGGCATCATCTTGGTGATGATGAAGTAGCCGTCCGACTTGGCCAGGGCCAGGTTGGTGGAGTACTTGGCGGTGGCCTGGCGCGCCGCGGCAACGTCCGCAGCCAGCGCGGTGGTCCCAGGCGGGCTGGACATGCTGGACATATGCGACCGGTTAGTTGTGGGGGCAACCTTTCCATAGGCCGGCGCGAGCCATCCTGTGATGGCCAGAGCGGCTATCGCTGTAGCGGCGCCGACCGTGGCGATTCGTGATGTGCGCATGGGTGTGCTCCTCTCCTCAAGATCCTTCTTGGACCTGGTAGATGCGGTCGGCGACCAAGCCGTGGGCCTGCCGGTGGACATCCGCGGCGGCCTCCGCGGTAGGAGCCTCGACCAGGCAGAACACCTGGCCGTTTCCCTCGTCGACCCAGTACCGCAGGTAGCGAACGTCGTAGGTCCCCTGGGTATGCAGGTCGGCCAGGTGCGCCTGGGCGACGTCATCCATCGACACGCCGCCGTCGATCTGGTGAACATCCATGAACAGAGGCACTGTGGGCCCCCTCCCCGGTCGTCGGAACTGACATCAACGACCGTAGGTTTGGCTGGGCCGCTAGCTCATCGGAGAAAATGCCTGGATTAGCCCATGCGGCTGCCCGGTTTACAGCGGGCGAGTGCCTAGATTGGCGTGCCGATGCCCATCCGGGCCGCCTCGACGGCAGCCGCGGATCGTGACGTAACGCCGATCTTGGACAAGATGGCGGAGACGTGATGGTGCACGGTGCGACTGGAGATGACCAGCCGGCGTGAAATCTCCTTGTCCGACAAGCCCTCTGTGAGCAGCGCCAGGACTTCCTGCTCACGGGCGGTCAGCCCGGCGGGCGCGGACCGGGTGCCAGGGCGCGGCCCGCGCGGGATGTTGCCGATGCTCAGCTCTTTCATCCGGCGCCTGGCCGCAGTGGCGGCCAGGCGGGCGCCCAGGCTGTCGAACGTGCTGACAGCCTGCCGGAGTGCGTCCTCGTCGGTGTCATGGAGTCTGACCATCGCGGCGTCATAGGTCTGGCCGATCTTGTCGAACACCTCCGCCGCTTCGGCATGGTGGCCGACGATCTCCAGGGCGTAGGGCTCAGGGAGGCCTGTTTCGATGGCTGCCGGACCCGCGAGCCTGGCCAGCCAGATGGCGGCGGGCGCGAGCGTCGAGGGATCGACCCGCCCGACGCCTTCCTGATAACCGGATCGGGCTTCTTGCAGTGCTAGATCTCGTTGGCCGGCCAGCCACCTCAGTTCCGCGCGCGCGGCCCGGACCGGAACGATCCACTGCGGTTCGCAGGTTGCCTCGCCGAGCGTAGCCGCCTGGTCCAGCAATTCCCAGCCCCCGCCTTCGCCTCGCCGACCTCTGATGGTGCCGAGCACCCGAATCGGGTTGAGCAGGTTGATCGGGGATATTCCTTGCTTGATCTGCATGGCAGCGCACAGTTCCTCCGCCTCGGGCCACCGGCCAAGCAATAGCAGGGCCACAGTGCGCCAGCCCATCAGGCAAGCGCTGAAGACGCCGAGTTCGCGCCTGTCGCAGAAGGCCATGCCTGCGGTGTAATGCCGCTCAGCCTGGTCAAACCGCTGCAATCTGATGCAGGCTTCCTCGAGGCTGCCGTATACCCGGCCGACCGCGTCCGGCAGATCCGCCTCCAGCCCAATCTGGAGCGCGCGCTCCAGGTAGGGCACCCCGTCCTCGGCGCGTCTCTTCACCAGCCCGAGCCCCAGCGCGTTGAAGGCGCAGCTGACCAGGTCGGGAAGTTCTAGCTGCTCGCCGATGTCCCGGGCTCGCTTGATCAGCTCGATGCCGTCGTCTGCTTGCCCAACGTTCCACTTACATGCGCCCAGATACGCGTATGCCCAGCCAAGCTCACGACACGGCTGGCCGGGCTGTAGCACCTCGACGGCCTCTGCGGCGGCGCGGTGGGACTCGGCACCGCGGCACAGCCGCCAGAGGGTCGTGGCCAGCAACTGCAGGTCGTGGCCAACTTTGCGGTCGTCGCTGAGTTGGCGCCGCAGCCGCAACGCGACCCGGAGCGCTGCATCCGCCTCCTCCCAGCGGTCGAGCAGCGAATACTCGCCAGCGATGCCCTCGTAGGTTTCGGCTATCTCCGCGAGACTCGCTGGCTTGAGGTCTTCAGCCTGTTCGAGGTGGTCAACGAAGCGGAGAGCGCGTTCGTATTGGGCCGCAGACTCGCGATGTGCGCCGAGCGCTGAGGATCGCCTTGCCGCTTCCGGCGCGTGCCGCAGCACGGCGCCCCCGTTGCCCGCTCCCTCGGCGTGGTGGGCAAGTATCGCCGGGTCGACTGCATCGCGCTGTTCAAGCGCGGCCAGCAGGCGGGCGTGCAGTTCGGATTTGCGGTGTGGCGCGATCCCGGCCTCGACCGCCATCCTGACCAGTTCGTGGCGGAAGCGCAGTCCGTTACCGTCTGGGATGAGAAATCCCGAGTTCATGCACTCGGCAACTGCTGCGTCAGAGTCAGCCCGCAGCGAAGGGATCAGCGAGCTGTCCAGCCGGGCGCCTATCACAGCGGCCGCTTCCGCCATGGCGCGCCCGTCCGCCGTCAGCCGGGCCATTCGTGCGCCAACCGCATCCCGGACGGTCGGCGGGATAGAAGGCCAGCCAGCCTCCAGGATCTCGCTGACGTAGAACGGGTTGCCGCCGGTAATCCGATGCAGCTCCGCTACGTCGACGTCGTGGTCGGCCGCAAGAGTCCTGACCGCGTCTTCAGACAGGGGCGCCAAGCGCATCCGCCTGGTAGTGCGCTGTGTTGCCAGGTCACCGAGTGCCCTGCGCAGCGGATGATCCTCGCCAAGCTCGTCGTCGCGGTAGCTGACCAGGACGAGGGCTGGTCTGCGGGCGAGCCGGCGGCCGACGAAGCTGAGCAGATCGATCGTGGCTTCGTCCGCCCAGTGCACGTCTTCGATCACGACGATGGTGTAGGGCGCATGATTGTCTAGCTCAGCGAGCAGCGCGGTGAACAGCCGATCGCGCGCGGCACCCTGACGGCAGAGGTCGGCCAGTTCATGGTCTTGCGTGCCCTCGAGCTGAGCGCCGATGTCGAAGAGCGGGCCAAGCGGTCGAGGCGTGAACAGTCCGTCGCATGCCCCCCACAGCCAGTGCGTCCCCGGCTGCTCGCGCCGGAACGCCTCTAGAAGCGCGGTCTTGCCCATGCCGGACTCACCGGAGACTAGGACCAAGCGGCCGTCACCGTGACTGGCCTCGGTGGCGTACTCGGTCAGCGTCCGCAGAAACGACCCGCGCTCCAGCAGTCGCACCGTGCCACCCCCTCTCGCGAGGATTGTTGCTCGTGTTGCATACCAGTTCAAGCGCCGGTACTGCACACGGGATGACCGTGGGGCCTCGGCAGGCACCTTGAATCACCACGTCGCGGCCCTGGTGCACTGGCACTGGTGCCGCACCCGTCAAGATGGCGCACGATGTGGTGGCTGCCCGCCACGCGCGCGACCTTGAACCCGGCTCGTTCTAACGCCCGCACGACCCGGCATAGGCCGACCCGCCCCGCCCGTACCCGTCCGAGAGCGGTAACGCAACTATCCAGTCACAGACCGTCATATTTCTGCTGCGCGCGGAGCCGATACGCGCGGGGCGCATGGCGGCGTCAGCATATTCACGTCCGCGTCATTTGCGCCTGGCCGTTCCCCTGCGTTTACGGTCAAGACTCCCCGGGGTCCTGCTCGGCCGCCGCGTGGTCATCGGCTGTCCGGGTCCTTGCGGGCAGCGGATAGAACAACACGTGCAGGCCGACCGCGAGTGCGGCCCCGGCGAGCGGCGCGATCAGGAATAGCCAGAGCTGGGATAGCGCCGAGCCGCCGGTGACGATCGCGGGCCCGAAGCTGCGGGCGGGGTTGATCGACGCGCCGTCGAAGGGGATGCCGATCAGGTTCGCCAGGGCAAGCGCGATGCCGATGCCCATTCCAGAGACGGCCACCGTGGCTCCCTCGCGGGTCAGGCTCAGCACCACGAGCACGAACACGCCGGTCAGCACCACCTCGATTAGGAAGGCACCGTCGGCGCTTATGTGCAGTATCGAGTTCGAGCCGTAGCCGTTGGCGCCCAGGCCGATCCTCGACTTGCTGTAGAACGGCGAGGTGCTGAGCATCCACCACAGCAGCAGGGTGCCCAGGATGGCGCCGATGAGCTGGGCTGCCCAGTAGCCAGCCAGGTCGATGACCGTGATCCGCCTGGCGATGTACGCACCCAGCGTCACCGCCGGATTGACGTGGCCACCGGAGATCGGCCCGATCACGTAGACGAGCGCGGCGTAGATGAGGCCGAAGGCCAGGGCCACGGCGACGAGACCCGCGGCGAGGCTGCTGCCGAAGATACGGAATCCGAGGACGAGCGTCGCGACCCCGGCTCCGAAGAGAACCAGGAGCGCAGTACCGAGGAGCTCAGCCGCAAATTTACGCGCCATCGTCTCGCCTGTCTTAACCGCCATCGTCTCCCCTCTCTTACGCGCCATCGCCCCCTCTCTTACGGGTGCCAGGGGGACTCCGCACTGTGGACATGCCCACAGCACGGAATCGTAAGACTACAATGCGTAATCTCATTGCTGGCGCACGGAACAGGCCGCCTCCGGCCGGGGACACTTTCTCATTCAGGCGATCAAGGACACCGCTAATTCCCGCGACAACCCGAGGCTAGGTGGGCGCTCTGGATGCGGTGGATGCTGTGCGTGTCCTTCGTGACAGCTTGGGGTTGGCCAGGCCGAACCCCGTCACCGTCCCCTCGCAGGTACACATCCTCCGCACCGTCCCGGGGACACCGAAACGCCTCTCCCGGCGACGGTCAGGAATTGCTGCCACAGGCCGATCCCCAGTCCCGGGGTGGGCGGCCCTTCCGCGGGGTTGAGCAGGTCGCCGGCCAGCTCGGGAGCGTGATCGATGTAATAGTCGCGGAGCTGCGCGATACGGCGGGCGCGGCTGCTGTACTTTGCTGCTGTACTCACCACCTAGATCCACGGCGCCAGAGACGTTAGCCGCGAACCTGCCGTTGCGGGCGGACCTCCATCCTGTTCACACCAGGGAGCGGGCTGATCCCATGGCAGCCAGTCCTTCTGAGGAGTGATCAGGGAACCGTGGCGCGGGGCACGACCCATTGGGTCGGCTGGCCGGTGACTTGCGCGATGAGGTCGTAGTCACCGTCGTAGTGCAGAACGGTGACGCGTTCCCGTTCGGCGACTGCTGCGATGAGCAAGTCGGGCAAGCCGACCGCTCTCACGCGCCCGCCGCGCCACAACGAGGCCTGGACATCAAGCACCCGCCGCCAGTCCTCATCATGGGTGGCCAGCCACTCGTAGCCAGCATCACGATCGGTTCGCAGCTGGTCAAACTCTGCGCTGCTCCGGGTAGCCCATCCGAGCTCGAACTCGATGACACCGCAGGTTGCCACTACTCCTGCCTCGATCAGCGGCGCCAGGACTGCTGCGACCGGCGGGTGGTGCAGGCGGGCTAACGCACTGGTGTCGGCCAGGTAGCTTGCTACCGCTGCCATGCCGCCCGCATGACGTCCTCATTTTCAAGATCGGGAAGGCGGCGGGAGGTGAGTCGTTGCAGGTCCCGGCGCCGGGCTGCCAGCGCAGCGACCTCCCGGAGGGCGGCGTTGACCGTGTCCTTCTTGGTTGTAGTGCCCAGCTCTCGCTGCGCGGCGGCAAGGTACTGCTCGTCGATCTCAATGAGAGTCTTCGCCATGGCGGCCTCCTTCCCTCCTTGAGTATATCTAGAACTGTGCCAGCGAGATATATCGTCGCATGCGCCGGCTGCGCCAGCGCGCTACGCCGAGCGCGGCGTGGCCAGATCGCGCCGGGCACTTCGCCACCAAGATGTCGTCCGGCGATGGACAGGAGCCTTGCGGTAGGCCGGTCGCGGGCCTCGACGTCCCGCCATGGGCGGCGTCGCCTACTGGGCTGGTCCTGGGCTAATCCAGGGCCGATCGGTCGAGGCCGCGTCGGCCGGTCTGGTTGAGGTCGCCGGGCTGGAAGCGGTTGGGCCAGTCACGTTCGTAATTCTCGGCGGGGAAGTCGCTCGGGCTGGCGCCGGTGATGAACGCTTCCCGGACAGCAGCCGCGTAGCGCTCGTTGCGCGGACACCAGGGGGCGGCCGGGATGTACATAACGTTGCCCCAGCCCCTCTGGTTCTGGACGGGAGCGACGCTGTGGATCATGTCACAGTGCCACCAGACCGAGTCGCCGGCGCGGACGTCGGGGATGGCGGTGAGCGCCTCCAGGAGCAGCGGATGCCAGGTGTCGCTGACGGGGAATACCTTGTTGGTGGTCACGCCGCACATGTCGTCGTCGGGGACGTCGGACAGGAGCGGCCGCAGCATGAGGCAGCCCATGGCCTCGGGGATCGGGACGGTGTGGAGCACACCCTGGTCGTGGGCCATGTCGGATAGGGCGGTCCAGCCCTGGAAGGTACGGAAGGCCGAGCACATCGTCGTTCCGGGATACTGGGGCCCGGCCGTGCGGTAGGCGGCGTCCCACGGGTCATAGGCCTCGACGGTGCCGTCGAACAGGTGACGGAATGCCCGCTGATACGCCTGCGTCATCCACAGGTCCAGGGTGCCGGGGTCCAGGTGCGTGCCCAGGCCCGCGGAGTCGGCCCCTTCGGGGCGACGGCGGATCCGGTCCGGGTACAGCGAGTCGCGCTGCGGGTCGAACCACCGCACGCCGTCGGACTGGCTGGTCCACTGGGCGTTGAGGAACGCCTGGACGCGGGCCATGCGGTCGCTCTGCCGGGCTTGCATCTGGGCGGGCGACCAGTAGATGGGGTAGATCTCTGGTCTGGAGCCGACGCTGCCGAAGAAATCGTCGCCAGGGCCCCGGTAGGTCTCGAAGAACCGGTTGGACTCGACGTAGCCGACGATGTCCTGGTCCCAGCCGAGTGCCTGGTCGCGGTCGAAGTGGCCGCGGACGATGAGGCAGGCGCGCTGCCGGAGCCTGGCGAGCTGATCCGCTGTCACAGTTCCGGCAGCGATGTCGGCGTAGTCGATGACGGGCCATACGGTCTCGCCGCGGGCTTTCTCAGCGGCGATCTGCTCGACTTGCGCGCGCACGCGCTTCTCGATGACGGCGAACACGTCCTCAACGGACCGGCCGGAGGCCGTGATGCGGGTCCGCAGCGCCGCCTTGACCTGCCGGACGGCGCCGGGCAGGTCATCGGGCGTTGTCTCCCAGTGCGGCAGGGCCGACAGGTCAGTGCGCGCAGGCGTGGCGATCGCCATGTCAGCTCCTTTGAAAGGACTCCTTACCAGAACGACACTACGCTCTGGCCCACATTTGGGCAAGAGTCCTATCTAAACTAGTGCCGTGACTGCCGCGAAGCCTTCGCTGGAGCTCTTGCGCGAGCTCAGCGACGAGCACGTCCTGCGGGCGCTTATGGACGAGACGCGCCTGACCCGGGCAGAGCTGGCGGCACGCACCGGGATCTCCAAGCCGACGGTCGGCGAGAGCGTGCGCCGTCTGGACGCAGCGGGAATCGTCGTCGATACCGGAGCCAGGAGCACGGGCCGGGGACGGGCCGGCTCCTACTATGCGCTGGCTGACGGCATCGGCTGCGCCCTTGCCGTGAGCATCGCTCCGGCAGGCATTGCCGCCGAGATCGTGGATGCCCATGGCGATGTCGCGGCGCAGGCTACCGAGCCGCTCGGCCATCCGGCTCGGCCAGCCAGCGTGACCGCATCGGTGCGCACGGCGTGCCGGCGGGTCGCGGCGGAGGCCCACGGGCCGGTCCGGCTGGCCGTGGTCAGCGCGGCCGACCCGGTCGACCGGGTTACCGGGCGACTCGTGCAACTGCCCGACGCTCCCTTCCTGGTCGGCGAGCTGTCACCCGCCGATGCCCTCGACGGGCTGGTCTCCGGGCCAGTCATGGCCGACAACGACGTGAACTGGGCCGCTCGCGCAGAGCGCTCAGCTGGCGGACCCGGATTGATGGACGACTTCGTCTACCTGTATCTGGGGGAAGGCCTGGGCTCCGCTGTCGTCAGCGACGGCGAGGTCCGCCGTGGCCACGGCGGCATGGCCGGCGAGATCGCGCACCTGGTCACGGCCGGTCCCGGCCACCGGGCGATGGCATTCATCGACGTGTTCGGCGAACTCGGCCTGCGCCGTCCGGACTCAACCGCGATCGACGTCGCGAAGCTGGCAACCTCCGTCACCGGATCAGCGCGAGCAGCGCGGACAACGCGCCTGGTCCTCGGCACCGCAGTAGGCGGCGTCATATCCGCGGCCGTCGCGCTGACCGATCCGGCAGTCGTCATCATCGGCGGCACGTGGGGCACTAACCCGCTCGTCCTCGAAGCAGTCCGCGCTGCGCGCGAGCGTCTCGCCCGCCCGGTCGCGATCCGCCCCGCCCTGGTGACCGGGGACGCACCGCTCGCCGGCGCACGCGCGCACGCCGTACACGAACTTCAGTCAGCCATCACCCAGTACCGGACGACGCTGCAGCGCTGACACACACAGAGCGCATTCTGTGCGCACACCGAGCAGGTAGGGCAAGATCGCTGGTTTCAGCCCTCTCCCGGTTCGGTCGCCGATGGGGGAAGCAGCTGATTGATGAGGATTTCCTTTAGCCATTGTTCGTACCGCTCGGGTGGCCAGGCCCGGTCGCAGACGAGGAGCCGGTAGACCTCGGGGGACGTGAGTGCGTGAATGATGTCGTCAGCGTCGCGCTCGCCCAGCTCCGGCCGCAGGGCGCCGGCGCGGGCGAGGGAACGCGCGATCTGCGCATGGCCGTGTTGCCTCTGCCGCAGCAGCTCGGCGAGCAGTGCAGCGGCATCGGGGTCGGAGCCGGCCGCGCTCACGAGGATCCGGTGAAGAGGCTCGGCCCTCGACATGATGCCGCGGATAGTGCGGGCCAGATCCGACAGCTGGTTCCTGGGGTCTCGGTCCGCGAGAAGCGCACGGACCTGGAGCCGGTCCTCCAGCGCGACGGCCTCGTCGTCACCGGCTATCGAGGCGTCGAGCAGGGCCTGGAGGATCCCGAGCTTCGACGAGAACAGCCGGTACACCGTCGCGGGCGGAACGTCCGACCGGTCGCTGATGGTCTCGATCGTCGTCGCGGCGTAGCCGCGCTCGAGGAACAGGGCCCGCGCGGCCTCGACGACCGCCTTGCGAGCCAGGCGGGTCCGTGCCTGGCGGCCCTGGCCGTCGTCCGAGCGGCGGCGCTTGACATCGGTAGCCATAGTTGTGAGACTACAACTCTCGGACTGAGAGTGCTACTCTCAAATTGAGAGTGCTACGCACAGGAGGTACGCCGATGGCGAGCGCCAAGAGCCCGGTTGGCGCGAAGATTGCCCGGTCTCCACGCAGCGGGCTCGGCGGGCTCGCCGCGTGGTGCTACGACCACCGGCGCCGGGTACTGGTTTGCTGGCTCCTGGCCGTGGTGGCCGTCATCGGGCTCGCGCAGTGGGCCGGGAGCCGGCTGGACAACAACTTCGCCCTGGACAGCTCGCCCTCGCAGCAGGCCCAGAACCTCCTGGCGAGCCGGTTCCCGTCCCAGAAAGGCGACAGCGCAGACGTGGTCCTGCGCCGCAGTCCGTCCAGACCGCCTCACTCGTCCGCCGGCTGCGTGACCAGGTGATCCCGCAAGTCACCGCGGGCAGCGGAGTCACCGCCTTCGTCGGCGGTGAGACCGCCGCGGGAGCCGACACCTCGTCCTACCTGTCCGGCCGGCTGCCCTGGGTGATCGCGGTGGTGGTCTTGCTGGCGTTCGTTCTCCTGGTCGTGGTGTTCCGGTCCATCGCCATCCCGGTCAAGGCGGCCGCGATGAACCTGCTCTCGATGGGCGCGGCCTACGGCGTCATCGTCGCCGTCTACCAGTGGGGATGGCTCGCCAGCATCTTCGGCGCCAGCCACGCCGGGCCGATCGACCCCTGGATCCCGCTCATGATGTTCACCGTCGTGTTCGGCCTGTCGATGGACTACGAGGTCTTCCTCCTCTCGCGCATGCGCGAGGAATGGGTCCGCAGCGGCGACAACGCCCGAGCGGTGGCCAGCGGGCTCGCCACCACCGCCCGGGTGATCACCGCCGCCGCCGCTGTCATGGTCTGCGTCTTCGGCTCGTTCGTCATAGGCGATCCGGTGCGGATCCTCAGCGTGTTCGGCCTCGGCCTGGCCGTCGCCGTGCTCGTCGACGCCACCGTCGTCCGCATGGTGCTCGTGCCCGCCGTCATGCAGATCCTCGGGCCCGCCAACTGGTGGCTGCCCGGACGGATCGGGCGGGCAATTCCTAACCGCGCCATCGAGCCGGACGCAGGTCACCTCGCAGGCGGCGGCCTGGTCTGCACCCGGCCGGCCAGGACAGGGGTGGCTGAATGATCCCGGCGATCCGCGCCGCAGGAGCCGCAACCTCGGACTCACGGAGGCGGTGATGCGCAAGCCAGCAGCAGCAGTCGTCAGCGTGGCGTGGGGCGTGGCACTCGGGGGAACCTTCGCCGGCCTGCTCCCGTATCTGCTGAACGAATGGCACTTTCACCGGCCCCTGCCTTACTGGGCGGTCGCGCAGGCGGCGGGAGGGCTGCTCATCTGCGCAGGCCTCGTCCCGATCGTTCAGTCGTTTACCGAGTTCATCAAGGCTGACGGGACCCCCGTGCCGGTCGCTTCGCCGCCACGCCTCGTAGTGAGCGGGTTCTACCTCTACGTCCGCAACCCCATATATGCCGGTTTCATGGCCATCCTGACAGGCGAGGTGCTCGTGTTCGGCTCGCCAGGCCTCCTGGAGTACACCGCAGCGGCCTGGTGCATCGGCGCAGCCGCCGTCCGTTTCTATGAGGAACCCACCCTGGCCCGCAAATTCGGAGCCGAATACCAGAATTACCGGCACGCCGTGCGTGCCTGGATTCCCCGGCTGCATCCATGGACGCCCGGTGAGCCGGCCGGGCCGACGGCACGTAATGGGGTCGAAGGCCGCTCAGAGATCGCCAGCATTAGAAGGAAGATTATTCAAAATTGAGTTTAAAGAAGTACAGTCCTACGGCCGCCCGGTAGGAAGTGACGTACGTACGGAGTGGCCGCCGGTAATCGGTATGGAGGATACGCCAGGATTTGAGATGAGCGATCGCGCGCTCGACAGGGGCACGCAGCCGGCTTACCTGGGAGTTGAACTCCTTCTGCCAGTCAAGCAATTCCCCGCCCGCTGGCTTCTTAAAGGGCGTGATGAAGCGCGAGCCCTGGTAGCCCTTGTCGCCGATCCCGCTGAAGGCAGCCTCCATGATCTTCGCGGTCCCTGTATCAGCGAGGGCCGTCATGTCATGATTGTGTCCCGTAACCGGCTCGGATACGAATAGGAGATCGCCCCGGAGACTCGCGATAGCCTGGCCATTAAAGCCGGTTGTCTTGTGCTTTCCCGACCACAGTCCTGGTGTATCGCGCCAGGACCAGACCGGTGCCAGGAAGCCGTCTATCAGCACCGACTGCTCGCGGGCGACGGCCTGCCTGGCTTGCCCCGCAGTTGGCCTGTCCTCGTCAGTGGCGGACTCGATAAGCGGCGTGAATTTCGTGACGATCTGCGAGATCACGGACTGCGACGTGTCGAAGATCTCCGCCCAGACTTGCTGAATTATGTTCTGCCGCATGTACCCGCTCGCTACGATGACGGCTTCTCGCAAAGAAAGATCTTTCGGCCGCCCGATTCTCTTGTGCCACGGCTCTTCGAGCTGTTCCTCGACGCGCAGCACGAGTTCGTCGAGTTGCTCTGAGTCAAGACCTGACATAGCATCATACCGCAACGGCTTCTCCGCTCCGTGAAAGGTTTGGTAGCACATCCCTTCTATCGGATGGAGAAGCCGTTGCCCGGCAGGCACGCCGGAGCGGTAACGCCTGTTTAATGATAATTGCGTATCACGCAAGAGCCGAGATCAGACAGGCCATTTCAAATAATCTTCAAGGAGTCACATGGCCCGCATCAAAGGAATCTCGTCCGCCCAAGCCGGGCTGTACATGAAGCTCGCCTACCACTTCACCCGGCGCAGCATCGCCAAGCTCACCGGGCGGGAAACTGAGCAGATGATCGAGCCCCTGCAGATGTACGCCCACGTGCCCGTGCTCTTCAAGGGCTACGCCAAGCTCGAACAGGCAACAGCCAAGCTGCACCGCCTCGACAAGAGGCTCCACGCCCTCGCCGAGCTGAAAGCGGCCACCCTCACCCCATGCGAATACTGCATCGACATGGGCTCCGCAATCTCCCGCCAGTGGGGTCTGACAGACGCAGAGATCCTGGCCCTTCCCAGCTATCAGGCAAGCCCGCTGTTCTCGGAGCTGGACAAGCTCGTCCTCGACTACGCCGTCGGCATGAGCCGCACCCCCGTCGACGTCCCCGACGAGCTATTCGACAGGCTTCGCCAGCACCTCGACGACGGCCAGATCGTGGAACTGACGCACCACGTCGCATTGGAAAACATGCGCGGCCGCTTCAACCTTGCGCTCGGCATCGGCTCGGCCGGGTTCAGCAACGGCATGGTGTGCGCCGTCCCGGCGGAGCACCCGTGAGCAGGACGACCGACGAGAGCCGAAACGGATGATCTGCGGGCGGGGAGGACCCGGGGCTCGGGGGTCAGTTCATCATCTGCGGCGCGGCGTGCAGGCCCGGGGCAAGCCAGGGAAGCCAGATGGTGGCCACCGCGAGGGCCAGCGCGGCGGCACCCGCGAGTCGGCCGGCCGCCGGACCCCGTCTCCAGGTCTTCTCGATCAGCACCACCGCGGCCAGCATCCCCGAGTCGGGACGTTCCGTGCCACGCTGCGTAATCAGCCCCTGCCTGGAGCGAGGCGCATACTGCCGTTCTGGGCGGCTGCAGGATTGGGTTCCGGTGCAGCGGCGACCGTACAGATCAGGAAGTTCGGGAGCGCTCCCGGATGCGAGCGCTCTTGGGACCAGCCAACCTCGGGGACACCAGGTCCTAAGCTGGTCTGGCCAGGTCACCTCGTAAGTTGAGCAGGGTCAGGGGGCAGGCCGGTAGGCTTCGAACGCGCGTGCGCGGGCTCTGCGAGTCTGCAGCGGCGGGCGCCTGTACCACGGGCGGATCGCGGATGTGGCCGCCAGCGCCGCAATCGGGGTGATAAGCAGCTGCGGGCCCGGGAGACGTGGTGAGCCAGACCGGAGATCACCTCAAGTCCGGGCAGCTCGGTACGGCGGACGTGACGGCCTCGACGGTCGCGAACATCGGGCCGGGGATTGACTTCTACTTCGGGTTCGGAGTGATCGCGGTGACCGCCGGTGTCGCCGCGCCGCTGACGATCCTCGCCGCTACCGTGGCCGTCGCACTGCTGGCTTTTACGGTGGCGGAGTTCACCAGGGCGGAGCCTTCGGCGGGGAGCTTCATCACTTATGTCGATACCGCGCTGGGGGCTAGGGCCGGTGTCGCCACGGCCCTGCTGGTCACCGTCGGGTACACCGTCGCCATCGCGGCAGTGTTCACCATGTCGGGGGGGCTGGTGGCGCTGACCCTTTCGCAATACACCTCGTGGCATCCCTGGTGGGGGGCGTTTTCCGTCGTCCTGACCGCGGGCGCGATCTGGCTCACCGCACGCGGGGTCAAGCTGTCGACCATCGCGGTGGGCGCGGCCGTGCTCGTGCAGGTGGCGATCATGGTCGCGGTCTGCCTCCTTGTCCTGGTCGATCAGCGTGCGGCTTTGTCGGGCATACCGTTCTCCTGGGCGCACCTCACCGGCGGCCTGGCCGGCCTTTCGGCAGGCTTCCCGCTGGCCCTGTTCATGTTCATCGGATGGGAAAACGGTCCCGCGCTCGCCGAGGAGTCCCGCAATCCGCGGCGCACCATTCCAACGGCTCTGTACATCTCGGTGGCGGTTGCCGCTGCCCTGCTGGTCTTCTTCGCCTACGCGACCATTACCGGTTTCCGCTATGACGTCTCCTCCATTGGCCGCTCATCGGTCCCGTTCCTGACGGTGGCCGATCGCTATCTCGGCGCAGCGGCCGTCCTGGCGTGGCTCGCCGGAATCGTCTCCGTGCTCGCTACCCTGGTCGCCGGAGCGGATTCCCAATCGCGCATGCTCTTCGACGGCGGCCGGACGGGGCTGCTGCCGGCCAGGCTCGGCCAGCTTCGCTCGCGCTCGGAGACGCCGGTGAATGCGCTGCTGTTCATGGCGGCCGCCGGGCTGGGAATCATCGGGGTCTGGTGGGTGTCCCGCCTCATCACCGGGGACACCGGTTCGATGGACCCGGTCGGCCTGTATGCCGAGTGCTCGACGATGGCGACGATCGTGATCCTGTTCATCTACCTCCTCACGATGGTCTCCCTTCCGGTGTTCATGTGGCGCCGCCACCGGGACTCGTTCTCGCCCCTCCGCCATGTGGTGATCCCGGCCCTGGGGTCCATCACCCTGATCGTCCCGTTCGTCGAGCTGTGCCAGCCCGGGCAGCCCGCCCCCTACAGCGCCTTCCCGTTCATCGCACTAGCGCTCGCGGCGGCGGCCGCAGTGATCGCCTGCATTGTCGTGCAGCGCCACCCGCGCGCCGGAGCAGGTGAAGGAGCGGCATTCCCGGGAACCTGAGCGGTCGCGACAGGCGGGGCAGCCTTAAGCGCGGTCACGGTGCGCAGGCCGCCTATTGCGCGCGAGCTAACAGACGGATCGGCGGGCAACCCTCGGGCCAGCCACAGCCTGGACGGCCAGCACCGCGGCAGCCCGCAGGCCACGCGGCCGTATTTACGCCCAGCGGCGGGCGGCGGCGGGCATCGCCCGTGCCGCGACCTGGAGCCGATCATGGAGCAGACGGGAGACTAGGAGATCCGCGAGCGGCACGCGGGCAGGCTCCGGCCCGGCCGGGGCGATCGGCTGCCGGTGCCCTCGCACCAGCCCGAACCGGGAAACGAGGAGGAACGAGCATGAGCTGGACGATCGAGCGGCGCGGCCGCGTCGCCGTCGTGACGATGACGACCAACCCGGTCAACGCGCAGAACCGCGCCTTCTTCGCCGACTTGCACGAGGCGTTCGACCGGCTCGAGCGCGATCACGCGGAGTCCCCCGTCGTGCTGACCGGCACCGGCGCGCGGTTCTCCGCCGGCCTCGACCTCGGCGAGTATTTCCCGCTCTTCGCCGGCGACCCGGCGGCCGTCGCGTCCTGGTTCGGTGACTACCGGGCCACGAACATGCGGCTGTTCACCTACCCGCGCCCCACAGTGGCCGCGGTAAACGGGCACGCCTTCGCCGGCGGCCTCATCACCGCCGCCGTGTGCGACCACCGGGTCGCTGTCGCCGACGGGGCGCAGTTCGGGCTCAACGAGGTGCCGAACGGAATCCCGATGCCCGCGGTATACGTCCGCATGCTCGCCTACGCCTGGGGCGAGCCGGTCGCGGCCCGGACGTGCCTGCTCGGCGAAATCTTCACCCCGGCGCAGGCCCGCGCGCTGGGCATGGTGCACGAACTGGTGCCAGCCGAGGGGCTGCTGGACCGCGCGGTCGCAATCGCCGGGCAGACACCCCAAGACTGCCTCGGGCAGTACGCGTTCACCAAGCGGGCCTGCCAGGCCGCCGCCCTGCGCGACATCGCCGAACTCGCCGACCCGCTCGACAGCGAGCTTCCCGACGCCATGACGAGCGACCAGGCCCGGCACGCGCACCGGCGCTACTGGCAGCAGCTCAAAGGCCGCCCGGCGCAATGGTGAGCCGCACAGCGGCCAAAGCGGAGGCAAGATGCCGCCTTGCGCTGCGGCGGTGCCGGACGCGAAGTATCCGGCCCGCCGGCCCATCGGCCGGGCCCAGTAACGATGAGGGGTGTTCTGCGCGCCGGGGGCGGGGCTGGGTGACCCGGGCGGGCGCCTGCTTGAGGGAGGCCGGGGGGTAGCTCGGCCCCTCTTGCGCATCGGTAACGCACACGTTACGGTAACTGGATTGTTACCGAATGCGGGGGGCGACGGCGATGCGGTACTACGAGGCCAGTTCGACGATTGCGTCGAGCCCGGAGGCGGTATGGGCGGTGCTGGCGGACGGGGCGGCCTGGCCGTCGTGGGACTCGGGCGTCGACGGCCAGATCGCGCCCGGTGCGAAGATCACGATCCGGTCTCAGGCGGCGAAGGGCCGGGCCTTCCCGGTCAAGGTGACGGGCTTCGAGCCGCCGGCCCGGCTGCGGTTTAGCGGCGGCATGCCGCTGGGCCTGTTCCGGGGAGTGCGCACCTACGACGTGTCGCCGGACGGGAACGGGGGGACGGTGTTCCGGGTACGCGAGGAGTACACGGGGCCGTTGCTCGGGCTGATCTGGCGGTCGATGCCGGATCTGGGACCGTCGTTTGACCGGTTCGCCCAGGGGCTCAAGCACCAGGTCGAGGCTGGCCGCTGATCTCGATGGCGCACGCCGGGGCATGCGGGGATCCGTTTGAAGCGCTGGGGGACGCGAACCGGCGTGAGATCCTGCGCCTGCTGAGCGGCGGCGACAAGCCAGTGCACGAGATCGCGGCGGCGCTGCCCATTAGCCGCCCGGCGGTGTCGCGGCACCTGCGGTTGCTGAAGGATGCCGGGATGGTGGCCGAGCAAGCGCAGGGCACCCGCCACATCTACCACCTGCAGGAGGAGGGGATGCGGGCTGTGCAGGCCTATCTCGAGCGCGTGTGGGGGGAGGCCGCAGTCCGGTTCCGGTTGCTGGCCGAGAACTCCGATCCGGGCGCCGGTCAGTGACCTCCCCGCTGCGCATCACCTTCGACGTGGGCTGCTCGGCCGAGCACGCGTTCGCCATCTGGACGTCGCGGATCGGGACGTGGTGGCCGCCTGATCACACGGTGACCGGCGACCGGGACCTGGCCGTCGTGCTGGAAAGCGGCGTCGGCGGCCGGATCTACGAACGGACGGCCGAGGGTGTCGAGCACGACTGGGGTGTCGTGACCGTCTGGGATCCCCCGAAGCGGCTGGCGTACCTGTGGCACCTCGGCCGTGACCGTAGCAAGGCCACGGATGTCGATATCCGCTTTGTCGCCCTGGGCGCCGGCGATACCCGGGTCGAGGTCGTGCACCGGGGCTGGGAACGCCTGGGCGCAACGGCGGACGCGTGGCGAGACCGCAACCGAATCGGGTGGGAAACCCTTCTGCCGTACTTTGCGGCGGCCATCACGACAGGAGATCACTGATGGCTGCTGGCACCAAACAGGATCCGCGGCTGCTGACGACCCCACCGGGGACATCCGGATACTCGATGTACAAAGACCGCCATTGCCGGAGCAGCCCGGCCTGAACTCACCGCGACTCCCGGAACAACCAAATCCGATCGGCCGGCTGAGAGGAAGATCTGTCATGAGCCATGCCACGGTCGTCCGCTACACGACGCGTCCCGACGCGGCTGACGAGAACGAACGGCTGATCAGGGCCGTGTTCGCCCAGCTCGCCGGACAGCTGCCTGAAGGGCTCCGCTACATTGCGATCCGGCTCGACGACGGGGTCAGCTTCGTTCACGTGGCAGTGCTCGAAGACGAACACAACCCGCTGGCCGGGCTCCCCGCGTTCGGCGAGTTCGTGTCGGCCATCAGCGAGCGCTGCACCGACGGGCCGACGCCAGCCAACGGGACAGTGGTCGGCGCGTACAGCTTCTCCGGCTGACTGCCCGAGCGCTCGCGATCGCTCGCTCCTCAAGGTTCGGACCGTGAACCTTCGGATGCAGTCTCTCAGGCGACTCGGGTGCGGAACGTCGGCAAACGGGACCGTTGTTCTGGTGCGCTACGGGTGGCCTTGTCACTCTGCCCGTAGCGCCAGTGCGGCCGGAGTGCGCGCCGCGTCCGAACCTGGGAGCGCCGCGTCAAGGTTGGCGAATACGAGAGCACCAATCGCGACGAGGACCACCCAGGCGACCGGTACCGCTGGATCGGGCACCGCGTTGATGTTGCGGGCGAACAGTGTCCAGAGCTGGCGCCCGACCACGATGCCGAGCGGTATCCCGACGATGATCCCGATGACCGCGACAACCGTCGCTTGCGAGGCCACCGCGGCGGCCAGTTGCCGATGGGTGAAGCCGAGCGTCTTCAGCAGAGCCAGGTCTCGCCGGCGGCGGCGGACCGACGCAGCCAGCGTGAGGCCAAGCGCGACGATCGCCCCGGCGGCCAGCCCGACGGCGAGGATGATGGGGGTCGAGCCGACGCTGCGGTAGTTCACGATCTGCGCCGGGCGCAGGACGCCGAGGACACTCACGTCATCTCCGGCGGCGCGAGGATCTGCGGCAAGAACCCTGTTCGCCGCGAGGGCGATCCGTTGCATGTCGGCCCGGCCTGCCGTCGCGCTGACCCCGGGGCGAAGCCGCACCAAGACCAGTTCGGGGCCGTTCAGGGTGGGGTCCGGGCTCTGTACAGCTCGCTGGAACGCCGGTGGCTGGATCCCGGTCGAGACAAGGGCGCCTGTGCCCATCGAGGTGTGTTCGGCGACGAAGCTGTCGTAACCCACCGCCGGGAACGTGGCGGTCCCGGCGATCACCAGCTTGGTTGGCGGGATGTACTCGGGGGCGTCCCTGGCCGTTTCGTAACTGATGGAGACGGTATCGCCGACGTGCTTGTGCAATGCGGACAGGGTGGCGGCGCCCAGCACGATTTGATCATTGCCGTCGAGGCCGTGACCGGACAGGATCGGCGGGGACACTTCGGCGCCGGGGCGGCCGAGGAGGATAGGGACGGTCTGGCCGTCGATCTCAGCATCGGTGTAGTCCACCCCGGCCCACCCCGCGACCAGAGGGTCGCGGTCAACGAGCTTGAGGGCTTGCGGCGGGACCGCGTTGGTCGGGTAGAGCGCGTAGCTCCAGTTCCACCCGTAGAGGGGCGGATGCGACACCAGGGTGTTCAGGCTGCTGGCGAAGGTCAAGGCGGCCACCACCATGGCGACCGCGAGCACCATGCCGGACAACGCGGAGCGCGCCGGCACCGCGGTCCGGCCCTGCCCCGGTTCGAGGGCGAAACGCACCCCGACGACGGCGGCCACCGGCAAGGCCGCCGTTTCGGCGCCGCGGGTGACGCGCGAACGGCGAGTCGCACCCTGTTCGCCGCGGGCCACCAAGTGGGGCGCCCGCCGGTGCGACAGCGCGGCCGCGGCGGTGCCGAGGCCGGCGACCAGAACCGCGAGCCCGGCGCCGAGCACCGTCCAGTCGGCGGCGATCCCCGGATCGGGATACACGGGACGCACGGGTCCGATGGGGCCGAGCGGCGAGAGCCCGATCGCCACAGCACCCGCGAGCAGCGAGCCGAGGACCACTGCGGCGAAGACGCCGATCAGTCCGTCGGCAACCGTGACCGCTGGGCCGGCTCCGAGCGCCCGCAAGACCACGCGGTCCTCGTCTGCCGAGCGCAGCTGGCGGGAAATGGCCTGCAGGCCGAGGACCAGGCAGACGAGGGCAGCGATAGTCCCGAACGCCCCGAGCGCGACCGACTCCGGCTTCAGCGACAGCTCCATCTGCTCGACGACGCTCGAGGTCACATGGAACTGATAGGTGAAACCAGGGGGGACGAGGCCGACGAGATCCTGTTCCACCTTGGCCACGCCCCGGTCGCCGTGATCGAGCTGCAGCCCGTAAAGGATGGGGGTGATCGGCGTCGGGCTCACCGCATTTGCCTCCCGGACGAGCGCCGGGGTCACGAAGGTGAAGCCAAACGCCTGATCAACGTCGTCTTGCAGCACCTCATTGTTCAACGTGACGATCCCCACCAGGCGAGCACGAACCCGCAGGCGCGGGGCCACCCTCGGGGTGCCGAAGCCCGGCTGACTCATCTGCGCTGCGGTGTAGAAACCGAGGGGCACGACCTGGCCGACGTGGACGTCGAGCAGCTTCGCTGCACCGGAGGTCATCATGATCTCGTCGGCGCGCTTCTGCTCTGCCCTCCGGCCCTCGATGACCCCAAGGCGGTCCTGGTCGAGCGTCAACCCGTCCACGCTGCCAACGCTCACGACCACATTGGCGGCGTCCAGACGGGGAGCGCCGTTCGAGCTGAGCGGGACGAAGGTGGGCGCGAGCAGGCTCTCGACGTGCCTCACATCGGGCAGGCGGGCAATCTCGGCCGTCAACGAGGCGCCCGCGCCGCCGGAGCCGACGCCGTATACCGTCATGGTCAGGTCTGACGGGTTGGTGCTCGCCAGGAAGGCCGGATACGAGGATTGCGTGCGTCTCGCTGCCGCGACCGACGCCATGGCGATCCCGCCGATCAGCCCGATCAGGAGCACGACGGCGAGGTAACCACCCCACCGGCGGCCAAAGGTAGCGGTAAAGCGGTACCAGGCGACTGGCATGACCCGTCCACGCACGGCGTTGCAGCCCCCCCGGATCGGTCGTTACCGCCAACCAGACCATGACTCAGACGCGGCGAACAAGGTGGGCAGCCCACCTGAGGCCCTCGTGCCAGCACCCTGTCGCGTCGCGAGGGCACCGGACCGTACGCGCCTACGTACGTCGACAAATTTCGCGTGGTGGAGGGTCGCGTCGGTGAGGTTCGCGAGATGGAGGGTCGCGCGGGTGAGGTTCGCGCCGTTGAGCGTCGCGCCGATGAGGGTCGCGCGGGTGAGGTCCGCGCCGGTGAGGTCCGCGCCAGTGAGGGTCGCGCGGGTGAGGTCAATAATTCGGACGTCGCGACTTGGATCCCGACGCCCGATCACGGTGAGGGCGGCTTGAATGTCGGGGCGCGTCGTGCGTTCTGGCAGTTCAGCAGCGGGTTCCTTGGACGGCTCGGGCCACTGCTCTCGGGAGTGCTCGCGGATGCACGCCGCCAGGACCTCCATGACCGTGGGGTGGTCTCTCGGAGAGTCGCGGGCGATACGTTCCAGGGCGTAGATACCGCCGATGGTCACGTCGATCGTCTCGGAGCCGAGCTGCTCGATCGCTTTGGTGTAACGGTCGGTCACCTGGCCTTGTTCGGTCAGTTCGAAGGTCCGCCTTGACAGCACGAAGTTCAGCGCCGTGAAAGCCAGCGCACCAGCGGCGAATAGGCCAGCGCCAAGTGTCAGAAGTCGCCCGCGTGCCGCATCCAGGGCCTGTTGCATGCGAAGTGTTCGCAGCGGTCCGGTAACGCTCCCGACATCGTGCCGCGCGATCAGATCAGGGCCGTACCAAATCAGCAGGTAGACGACGACTGCAAGCACGAGAATAGCCAGGACGATCCCTAGCACCCACCGATAGACGCTCCGCCCGCGCGCTGCCGGTAAGGTCACAACCAAGACCGTACGGCGGTAGATGACTCCTGCCTAGAGGGGCGTTCAGCCACCCGTTGACGTTCGCGTCGTACAGCTGCCCGCCCAGGGACTGGTCTGCTCAGAGAGGTTAAGTCCACCGAGATCGATGAAGGACCGCAACTCTTCTCTCGCCTGCCGGAAGGCCCGGTCATCGACCCGCGGCAGCACCGAAACCGGCAGCCGCTGGCTGGGACCTGGCGCTCGCTGGGATCGCCGACAGCCTTGAATACAAGTCATAGACACTGATGTCCCAAGGCTCGTAGGAGAAATTGCCCAGCACGATCCGCGGCCTGACCGCAAAACCAGGCACCTCCGAATACGACTTGGTGAGCCTCTCAAACAGGACGTCCGGGTCTGGCGGTACCGAGTCCTGGTCGAGGAGATCTACTACCTCGCCGCGGTCCAAGTCGACTCCGTACTCGGTCCTGAGGAAATGCATCAGCGTTGGAGGTCCCGGTAATATAGCAGTGAGCCTTTTCCATCCTGGTTATGCTTCGCGGAACTGCAGTACGTGGGTGGCCGAGGTGAGCTGACCGGCGCGCCCGGGGGGTGGAAGGTCCCGGCCGACCCGAAGCTCGACCTCGCCACCGCTGGCGTGAGTTGAGCGTCCCGGAACGTCGCTGGGCGCGCAGCGTTCCCGCCGTTGCAGAACCCCCGTCCGCTACCGGGAGATGGCTGGCGGCCGGCGGCCTTGACTCTCACCTTGGGGGAGCCCGCACACTCGATCTTGTCGGGCCGGATCGGCCCGGCGACGAGGGAGTCGAGCGTGGAAGAGATCAGTATCGGGGAGTTCGCACGGCGGTCCCGCCTTTCACTGAAGGCACTCCGCCTCTATGACGAACTCGGGGTGCTGGTGCCTTCGCGCGTCGATCAAGCGTCTGGCTATCGCTACTACGACGTCGCGTCAGGTCGAAGAGGCACGCCTTGTCGTGATGCTGCGCCAGCTCGACTTGCCGCTTGCCGCGATCAGGAAACTGCTCGCATGCGATCCGGTTGATGCCGCAGAGCAGATAGCGGCGCACTGGCGGGAGGTCGAGTCCGCACACGACGCGCGCCGCGAGCTCGCCGACTACCTCGTCAACCGACTGAGCGGGAAGAGGTCCGTCATGTACGAAGTCGCCACACGAGAGATACCCGAGCGGAGCTTGCTCTGCCTGAAGCGCAACGTCGACGAACAGGGAGCGTGGGCGCTCGGCAAGGAGTTCATCGCGGTCCTGCGCGAGCGACCGCTGCCGAAGATGGACGGGCGTGAAGGCGCGATGTTCACCATCTACTGGGGTGAGGTGAGCGCCGACAGCGACGGCCCGGTCGAGATGTGCAAGCCGATCCCTGGGGCGGACGCGCAGGCGCTTGCATCGCATTACCCGGAGTTGAGCTTGCGGACCGAACCCGCACATCGCGAGGCGTACGTCGCGCTACCGAACGACGCGCTACCGGCTGGCCCGGGAGGGAACCCGGCAGTGCAGTGGCAGCTCGCGTCGGAGGCCTTGCAGGCCTGGGCGCAGGAGCAGGGCATCGAGGATGAGCGTCTTACCCTCAAGCCCGAAGACCTCGGCCTGCGCATCACCTACCTCGCGACCGGACCCGTCACCGAGACGAGCGCCCCCTCCTGCGACTTCGCCGTCCCGTTCGCATAGAGCGATGATCGAAGCCCACGACCTGGTCAAGCGCTACGGCTCCACCATGGCCGTCAACGACCTGTCTTTCTCCATCCGGCCCGGCATGGTCACCGGTTTCCTCGGCCCGAACGGCGCCGGGAAGACCACCACCATGCGGATGATCCTGGGCCTCGACGCGCCGACGCAGGGCTCGGTAACCGTCGGCGGGCGCAGCTACCGCGACCTGCCGGCGCCCATGCGCGAGGTGGGCGCCCTCCTCGACGCCAAGGCGCTGCACGGTGGCCGCCGGGCCCGTGACCACCTGCTATGCCTGGCCCGCAGTAACGGCATCCCCCGCAGCCGGGTGGACGAGGTGCTCCGCATCGTCGGTCTGGAGGGCGTGGCCAGGCGCCGGGCGAAGGGCTTCTCGCTGGGCATGGGTCAGCGGCTCGGCATCGCCTCGGCGCTCCTCGGGGACCCGGCCGTGCTCATCTTCGACGAACCGGTGAACGGCCTCGACCCCGACGGCATCCACTGGGTCCGGACCCTCCTGCGGACGCTGGCCGCCGAGGGCCGCACTGTGCTGGTCTCCAGCCACCTGATGAGCGAGATGGCCCTGACCGCCGACCACCTGCTGGTGATCGGCAAGGGCGCGCTGATCGCCGACACCAGCGTGGACGAGTTCGTGCGGTCCAGTTCCCGGCAGTCGGTACACGTCCGCAGCCCCCGGGCGGCCGAGCTGGCCGCCCGCTGCCGGGAGGCTGGTGCCATCGTCCGGGCCGGGAGCACCTCCCGGGTGGCGGCCGCGCCCGTGGCCGGCCCGGACGCCGGGACCGGCCCTGACGTCATCGAGATCACCGGGATGGACAGCGCCGAGGTGGGAAGGCTGGCCGCCGCCCATGGCATCGCCCTGTCCGAGCTCATCCCCGTCCGGGCCTCGCTGGAGGAGGCGTTCATGGAACTGACCCGAGAAAGCGTGGAGTACCAGGCGGCCGGGGCGACCCGATGACCGACGCCATGATCGCCCTCACCGGCCCGGACCACCGGGCAGCCTTCCGCGCATCCACCTTCGGCGACGTGCTGCGCTCGGAGTGGGTCAAGCTCCGTTCGGTCCGGTCGACTTTCTGGGCGCTGACCGTGGCCGTCGTGGTCGGCATCGGCCTGGGGGCCGTCATCAGCGCGGCCACCGCCCACGCCTACGCCAAGTTCAGCGTCGCCGCCAAGCTGAGCTGGGATCCGACCGGGGTCAGCCAGTCGGGGGTGGCCATCGCCTCGCTGGCCATCGCCGTGCTCGGGGTGCTCTGCATCAGCTCCGAGTACTCGTCCGGGATGATCCGCACCAGCCTGATCGCCGTCCCGAAGCGAGGCCGGGTACTGGCAGCCAAGTCGCTGGTCTTCGCTGGGGTGACCTTCGTCGTGGGCGAGGTCACCAGCTTCGCGGCGTTCTTCGCGGGCCAGGCCCTCATCAGCCGGCCATGCCCCCCACGCGGCGCTCGGCGATCCCGGGGTAGCCCGGGCGGTGGCGGGAGGGGGGCTGTACCTGACCGCCCTGGCGGTGCTCAGCGTCGCCGCCGGGGCCTTGCTCCGGCGCCCGGCCGCCGCCATCGCCGCCATGATGGCCGTCGCGCTCGTCCTCCCCGGGATCGCCCAGGCGCTGCCGGACTCGTGGCGGAACCCGGTCACCGAGTTCTGGCCGACCCAGGCCGGGAGCCAGCTCACTAACGTCCACCACTCCGCCCACACCCTCCAGCCCTGGCCCGGCTTCGGCGTGATGTGCCTGTTCGTCGCCATCGTGTACGCCATCGCCTGGACGCTGCTGGACCGCCGGGACGCATGATGGCGGTCAGGGCGCGTCGCCGCGGCCGAGCGGGAGGAACTGGCCGGGCGCGCCGCTGCCAGACAATCGCCTTACCTGCATCCGCCAGTGACGGCAAGCGGGGTTTTGGGGGCTTTGTTCGGCTGGGGGCC
The DNA here is from genome assembly GCA_963842355.1 of uncultured Actinomycetota bacterium. GTDB lineage: Bacteria > Actinomycetota > Actinomycetes > Streptosporangiales > Streptosporangiaceae > JASHPR01. The sequence goes on from CAWJGC010000007.1 coordinate 431,404, forward strand.
ATGATCTGGGGCGTGGCTGAGTCTGGCTCCCTGTCCCCTGATAGCTGCCGGGTTCTGCGAGCGGGCGGCTGGGTCAAGGGGCGCGTAGCGCCCGCGCAGCGGCGCCGCAGGCGCCCTTGAGGCGGTCGCCCGAGAGCGGATCATGCCAGGCGGCGGGGGCAGGGAGGCCCCTGGTGGCGGGATCGGGTTCAGCGGTTCGGGCTGGTGGCCTTTCCGTGCGGGTGACCAGTTGTGACGGGCCGGGGAACCAGGGCAGGGGCAGCCAGCCTTACCTTGGCCCGCGGGGCTTGCTGTGCCCCGGTGACATGATGATTGATTGGGTGTCCCCGCCTGCGGGGATGCGGCCGCTCAGTCTAATCAGGCCGTCCGCCTGGCCCGTGCGGGCCGGCAGCGGCTGACAGCGGTTTGGCGGGAGCTGGCCGCGGTGGTCCCCATCGGTGAGTTCGGCTGCGGCGGGCCTGGGGGCGGCGGTCACGTGCTGGTCACCATGGCGGGTGTGTCAGGCGGCGGCGAGCGCGTCGTCGCCGAGCTCGGCCAGGATGTGATGGGCCTGCCGGAGGATCTTGCGGGCCTCGGACAGGCAGGCGCGCTTGCTGTTCTTGCGGTCCTTGACCGCGGCGTAGTAGCGGTGGTCGGGGGCGGAGGTACGGGCGTGCGCCTTGCCGGCCTCATAGACGGCCCAGCGCAGCACCGGCGGCCCCTGCCGGGACAGCTTCCCGGGCGGGCCCTTGCGGTCGGAGGAGGACACGGTGATGTCCAGCCCGGCGAACCGGACCGCCTTGCGGGAAGAGGAGAACCGGCCCGCCCCGCCCAGCCAGCAGGTGATCGCCAGCGCGGTCACCGGCCCGACCCCGTACAGCCGGGCGGCCAGCGCCTTCGCCCCGGCCAGATGCCGGGCCGCGTCCAGCAGCTGATGCCGCACCACGTGCAGCCGGGCCTCCAGTGCATCGATCACCTCCAAGGCGGTGGCGACCTGCAGCTGCCCAGCCGGGGACAGATGAGCGGCTGCTGCGGCCCGCAGCCCGGCCACGCCCTTCTCGGTGCGCAGCGCGCTCTCGCCCAGGGCTGGGGCGCCCTGGTGGAACAAGACCGCGTGGATCCGCTGCGCCCAGGCGGTGCGCTCGCGGCGCAGGTCGTTGTATAGCTCCAGCAGCGCCCGGCATTCCAGGATGTGGGCGGGCGGGATCCAGCACTCCGGCAGCGCCCTCGGCCAGCAGCGTCCGCAGGTGCCGCGAGTCGGTCTTGTCGGTCTTGGCGTGCCGCTTGCGGCCGCGGGCGAACGCGGTGTCGGCCGGCTCGGCCAGGTGCGCGGTGATCCCGGCCGCGGCCAGCTCCTCAGCGACATACCGCCACCCGGTGCACCCTTCCATCGCGAACGCGACGTCATCACGGCCGGCGAACCGCACCAGCCACGCGCGCAGGTGCTCCCGGTCAGCCGGGGCGATCTGGCCCCGCTTCACCTCCCCGGTCACGGTGTCGAGATAGTCGAACGTCAGCTGCTTCCGGTGAATATCCAGCCCGCCTACGATGGGCATCCGGACCTCCTCAAGCTCCGGGACGCCCTGCCAGGCGCCCCGCACGCGAAATGCCTTCCGAACCAATCATGAACGCGGATGAGCTGAGGAGGTCCGCCGTGCGAACAGCAACCACACCTGCCCGGCCGCCACGGCCAGCCAGCCGATGCATGTCATCTATTACCTGCGGGTAGCTGCCGTGGCGGAACTCGTCGGCGAGTCCCGGATGGGACGGATGCCGGCCGAGATCGGTCCGGGCCCCGGCCGCGTCAGTGCCCTCTTCCAGCAGGACCTCGGCGAAATAGTCACCCAGGCGTGCCCGGGCCTCGTCGTCCGAGCCGGGGACGGCTGGTGCTGAGGGGTCACCGGGCCCGTTCCGGTGCTGGCTCGCCCTGTGCCGTTGTTACCCGGTCGTGCGCCGGGGATGGCGCGCGCACCTGGCGCAGCGGCCCGCTACGGAGCAGGATGCCGCCGATGACTGCGCCGCCGGCGAAGATGCCGGCGGTCCACCAGAACGCGGTGTCATAGCCGTGTGCCAGTGCGAGCCCGGTCAGGGCCTGGCGGCCGATCAGACGGGCCGCAGCGATATTGGCGGCCAGGTAGGAGGTGACGGCGCTGGCGAAGATGGTGTTCAGCAGCGAGGTGCCGACTGAGGCGCCGAGTTGCTGGCCAACGGTGACGGTCGCGGATGCCACTCCCGCGTCCTGCGGGGCCACGCCGAAGGTGCCCGTGTTGATAGCCGGCGCGATCACCATGCCGATGCCGACTCCGGTCAGGATGAGTGGCCCGAGCACGCCCGCGCCGTAGCCGGCGTGCGGGCCCAGCTGGGCCAGCCACGCTGCCCCGCCTGCCGCGGCCAGCATGCCTACGGCGACCAGCGGCTTGGGCCCGACCCGGGGCATCAGCGCGATCGTGGACAGATTGGACGCGACAATGAGACCACCGCTGAGCGGCAGGAACGCCACGCCGGTAACGAGCGGCGAGTAGCCCAGCGCCTGCTGCAGGTAGTAAGTCAGGAACAAGAACGTCCCGAACAGCCCGGCCGAGGCGACAAGCATCGACAGGTAGGCGCCGCCGCGGTTGCGATCGAGCACCACGCGGGGCGGCAGCAGCGGATGGGCAGCCCGCCCCTGCCACACGGCGAACAGCACGCCAAGCGCGACGCCTGCGGCCAGGAATCCGTAGGTGGACGGTGTGGCCCAGCTGTGCGAGGCGGCGTTAGAGAATCCGTAGACCAGGCAGAACACGGCGCCGGAAACCAGCAGCACGCCCGGGAAGTCCAGCCTCGGCCGGGCCGGAGACGGCTGGCGCTTCAGCAGCAGCGCACCCCCCAGCAGAGACACCCCGGCGAAGATCAGGTTCACATACAGCGTCCACCGCCAGGACAGGAACTCGGTCAGAATGCCGCCAATCAGCAGGCCCACCGCACCGCCCGCCCCGGCGATCGCGCCGTAGATTCCAAATGCCCTGCCGCGGTCCTTTTGCCCGGTGAACGTGGTGGTCAGCAGCGACAGCGCCGACGGCACCAGCAGCGCCGCGAACGCGCCCTGGCAGGCCCGCGCGGTGATGAGCATCGTGAAGTTGACCGAAGCGCCGCCGATGGCCGACACGCCAGCGAAACCCGCAAGGCCGACCAAGAATGTCACCTTCCGGCCCAGCAGGTCGGCCAGCCTGCCGCCCAGCAGCAGCAAGCTGCCGAACGCCAGCGAGTAGGCGGTGACCACCCACTGTCGGTCCACCGTGGTGAAATGCAGCGCCTGCTGCGCCGACGGCAGCGCGATATTCATCACCGTAAGGTCCAGGACCACCATCAGCTGCGCCAGGGCGATCACGCCCAGGATGAGCCACCGCCGCCGGTCCCAGGCGCTGTCGGGCGATGTGGCGACAGACATGAGACTCACATCTCTTTCTGCTGGTAACCGCGTCCGCCAGCCGATCGGCGGCGTCGCGTGCCGGTGCTGGGAAGACGAGCTGTCGCTCCTTCCGTAGCCGGCCGGTCAGGACGATCTCGATGACCGCCGGCGGCCGTTCCCTGGCGAGCCCAGTCGCGGTGAACCTCGCGGGCCAGCAAGATCCAGCCGGCTGGCCCCCTGCTTGCATCACGAGGTCACGGCATTCGCGGCGGGCCCTGGGGCGAGGTGCCTCCGACCGCGTCGACGACCGGTTGCACCTCACGAATTGTAAGTATGATGTGCGACTTAGAATAAGCTATGACGTACGGCAGACTTAAGTCAAGGTGCAAGGTGAGGCGATGTCACGTCGTACCGACAGCCGCTCCCGGATGATCCACGCCGCCGCGGAGCTGTTCCGGCAGCGCGGCTATCACGCCACCGCGTTCTCGGATGTGATCCAGGCCAGCGGCGCGCCGCGCGGGTCAACGTACTTCCACTTTCCCGGCGGCAAGCAGGAACTGGCCCGCGAGGCCATCGCCCTCGCCGGCGATGAGATCGAGGAGATGGTCGCCCTGGCGGCAGACCGGGCCGACGGTCCCGGGTCGCTGGTGCGCGCGCTCGGCGACGGGGTGGCGGCGCGCCTGGAAGGCTCGGACTACCGCAGCGGATGCGCCATCGCGACGATGGTGCTGGAGCTAGCCCCTGAGAATGAGGAACTCAGCACCGACTTCGAGACGGTCTTCGGGCGGTGGCGGGCGGCGCTGGCACGCCGATTCGAAATATGGGCTATTGCTCCCGGCCGCGCCATCGGCCTAGCCGACCTGGTCATGTCCGCGTTCGAGGGCGCCCTGGTCTTGAGCCGGGCCGCCCGCAGCACCGAATCTTTCAAGACCACGGTCCAGGCTATCGCCGAGGTCATCGACCATGAGCCGCGCCAGCCAGCCGACCACTCCCAGCCCCAGCAGCCAGCAGCCACGCCAGCCCCAGGTAATCAGCCCGCAACCGGACTTGGGCGCTGACAGGGCGGTCGACACGAAAGGAACGGCACCCATGCCTAACGAACGAGCAGGCGACCCTGGCAACCGAGGAAGCACGATCGCCGACCTCGCCGAGGCCGCAGGCCCCGGCTCAGTCGATGGCCGCCACCTTCTGCTGGTCGGCGCGGGGCCTGGCCTTGGCATGGCCGTGGCACGTCGCTTCGCCGCGGGCGGCTACCGGGTAACCCTGGTGGCGCGCAGCCCGGACAGCCTCGGCGACCTCGCGGGCACCTTGGCCGATACCGGTGCCAAGATCAGCACCATCGCGGCCGATGCCAGCGATCCCGACGGCCTGGGCGCCCGGATGAGGAAGCTCTATCTCGGAAATGGCGCACCAGGCGTCATCGTCTATAACGCCGTCATGGGAGCTCCAGACCGGCTGCTGAGCTCAAGTGTCGCCCACCTCCAGGCGGCGTATTCAGTAGATGTCATCAGCGCCATCGTCGTCGCGCAGGTGGCCGCCCCGGCCATGCGGGCCGCCGGCTTCGGGACCATCCTCGTCACCGGGGGCGGGTTCGCCGACCACCCGATCCCGGCCCTGGCGACCGTTTCCCTCGGCAAGGCGGCTCTCCGGTCGGCCGCGACAATGCTCGGCGCTGACCTGGAACCGGACGGCATCCGCGTGGCCACGCTGACGATCGCAGGGCAGATTGTTGCAGGTACTTCCTTTGACCCGGAGCGCATCGCCGAACGCTACTGGGAGGTTGTCCATGTGGACGGTCCATGGCAGGCAGAATTCCGATTTACCGGCGAGTAGGCGACGTCTTACGGATACGGCCAGGGAAGGCTGATCGTGGCAGCTGCACGTCTTGTCACAGGATGCCTTCGAGAGCGCCCTCCCTCCTGCCACCCGCGCAGTTGTCCGAAAAGCGGAAAGGGGCAGAGTCCCGTGCATTGCTGGGGGTCAAGGGTTCGTCAATCGAATGTGCCGTGTGCCTGCAATCACGGATTTTCCTAGGCCTGCTTAGCTGTGCTTGCCGCCTCATCATTGGTAGCCAGAGTTGGATGATCTGTGTGTCCATCCACCTAGACTTCCTCAGCTGCATCATGCGCGCGTAATCGGCGCGCTCGGCAGGCACCTTAATAACCATCGGAGGATTCACTTTGGGCGATTGGCATTGCCAGGCTGCCCTCCCGGGCGGACCCCCTGCCAGGGCGGCAAGAGTCATCCCGTGAACGGCGATTCCGGGACGCTGGCCGCTGACGGCGAGACAAGGCGCCCAGGACGCGGAGGACAGCGTTCTTCCCGGTCAGCGCCCAGGGCCCCGCAGAGTACCAGGAATCTGCGTGCACGGATCGTGGCGAGCCTGGCGCAGATGAACGCCGGATCGAACGCGTGTGCGGTGTCCATGCGGTCCCGGCTGCTGTGCTTTACTCCTGTACCCGCGGTTCGGCTGTTCGAATTATACCTCTGACCAGTGGAGCTAACGAGACTCGAACTCGTGACCCCTGCTTGCAAAGCAGGCTCGCTCCGCGCGCCGACCAGGCTGAATCGTGAAAGGCCAGGTCAGAGGTTCCTCTTCAATCCAGTTGGGAGTTCTTGGGACAGGGTCATCCAGAAGATGATCTCCCAAATTCCTCCCAGTTGATCAAGGAGGAGCAACTATGTCAGGACAATTTTTCGAACCTCGCGAGGTGTTGCTTAGGAGGTACAGTGAACGTTCACCTACGCAACGGTCGGAGGCTGGCATGCCGGAACCGAGGATGCTCGACGTCAGCCTGCACGAGCGCCGCCGTGAGCGCAGGATGCAGGATCCGGAGTACCGCCTGGCATACGAGCGCACGGCGCGTCAGATTGCCCAGACCGACGCGGTCATCCGGGAACTCGACGCGCTCAGGGTGGACCTGGGCATGTCCAAAGCCGAGCTCGCCCGCAGGATCAACCGCAACGCCTCCAGTGTGCGGCGCCTGTTCACAGCCAGCCAGGTACGCCCCGAGCTGCCGCTCATCGCGGCGATCGCCGACGCGCTGGGTGCCGACTTGCGCGTGATACGCCGGACGGCGTAGGCACAGCCGGGTTCTGGCTGGAGACCGGAATGAGGCGTGTCGCGGGCATCTAGCCGGTTTCACCCACTACCGTCGTTGCCATGCCTGTGCCGCACCGCGACCAGCAGCTGCCGTGGTCGGTTGTCTACTACCAGGCGGCGGACGGGACGGCCCCAGCGCTCGAATTCCTTACCGGTTGTCCCGGGAAGATCGACGCGGAGTTCGCCGCAGTGCTGGATGCGGTCGCCGCCGCGCCACCTCCCCGATTCTCCGGCGGCGGCAAGTGGGAGGCGATGCACGGGAGCATGGCCGGCTGGCATGAAATCCGGCTGACCGGGCCCGGCCGAGAACAATTCCGGCTCTTCTGCCTACTGGAGAACGGTGCCCGCGAAGAGTTAGCCAGGCGGACTGCAGCGTCCGGCGATCGCGGTCATCACCGGGATGCGCAAACCCTGGCGCACGACATTCTCTGAGCGTGACTACCAGCGCGTACGAGCCCTCGGCAAAGAGCATCGTCAGAACTATCCGCGCAGGATGGCGACGTAACGCGCTGTCACCAATAACGTCCAGTTCGACGCGGACTTTGGCCAGCACCCGATGCCGGGGGGCACTCAGAACAGCGGATACTTGCGCATGGCTCGCTGGCCAACCCCGCTGGCTGAGTCTGATCAGATCTCACGGGCGGCCGAGTTATCCGAAGCGTCATACCGCCGGGATGCGGCGACCCAGGTCCCGGCGCGGGCCGCGGCGGGCTGCTGCCCTCGCGCCTGGGCGAGCAGCCTGCGTGCTCCCGCCTCGATCTCAGCAGGCGAGACACCGGCCGCGTGCAACTCGCGCTCCAGGGCTTCCCAGTCCTGCGCAATCCTCTTCGGCATGTCCCTGCTCCTCATCGCCGACCGTTTAGTCGAGGCGCAGCCGCTCAGGATGCCTTGAACACTTCGTCGAGGTGCCACTCCAGGAACTCGCGGCCTGGCCGGTCCATCCGGCGCGCTGGCAGTTCGATCACCTGGCCCGCCTGGGCGTAGAACTGCTCGCCGTTGCCGAACTCCTCACGCAGCCGCGGGCTCACCACGAGCCGGTACCCGGGATCCACGGCGAGATAGCCCTGGTCAAACATCGTGTGCACGTCCGACCGCAGCAGCAGGCCGTTGTCGAGGCGGTGGTCACCGCCACGGGTGACCGGGCGCACATGCGCCGCCTGCAGCACCGGCGGAATGTGCGTGCCCGTGACCGCGCAGTGCCCGTGATAGGCATCGCGGACCACGGCCTTGAACGCCTGCTGCCCCAGCCGGTGGGGCGCCAGCCGCGGATCGCCGAATACCGGCCCGGGCCGGTGCCACGGCCGGGCCAGGTCTACCTCTACCGACACGCCCAGAAGCAGCTCGAGCAGGTCGCCGAAATACGATCTCGCCGAAGCCTCTGCCAGGTCGTAGCCCTTGCCCTGCACGATGTTCGCGGCGAACCCCGGCGGCGGCGCCACCGCCACGTCGCCGGGGAAGAAACGGGGGTCACGGATGAGAACGCACCCGATCTCCGGGTCCTCGCCCGGGCCGAGCGGGCGGTAGCGGGCGATCTGGGCCCGCATGGCCTCCAGGCTGGCCGCCCCGTTCCCCAGCCCCAGCAAATCCCACGCATCCGACACCCGCATCGGCACGAAGCCGCTGAAGAAACCACCACCCACGATCTTGTTGTGCGGGTAGTGCGTCTTGAAGAAGAACGGCTCACCCGGCTCCAGCGCCCGGAACGCGTGCCTGCCACCAGGCCGCCAGAAATTGACCTCCGTTAACTCGGGCCGGGCGGACAGGAACCGGTACCAGCGGTCATCAGTCACTCCGACATACGCCTGCACATCGCTATTGTGCTCCGACGCCCTCGATGAAAGGCGTCACAATCGGGGAACAGCGCCAGCCACCCGCCACCTGGCCTGAAGGACCGAAGCGGGGGGTGGCGCTGTCGTGATAGCCGGCCGATCGTGCTGTGTTCCGGGCCCTGTCAATCGGGAGCTGACGGAAGCGCACGGACGTCCACTTGCGGCAGGACGGCGACGTCCGTTGCTGGCAGTTCGGCAATCGCCGTGGACGGTAGTTCCGCGCCGACGCGGATGAGGTCGGCGACCATCCCGGTGAGGTTCGCGCGGGTCTTGTCGATCTGCTGTTCCCGCTGGGCCCAGGACTGGGCGTGGTACCGCCTCTCCTTCCGCAGCGTCTCAAGCTGGGCATCGAGCGCACGCTCGGCGGCCGCGTACCGGTCGGCGAAGCCGCCGGTGGCGATGTAGTCGTAGACCTTGGCCGCCGTATCGTCCCGGCCGGCGTTGGCGAGCTTATGCCGCCAGGCGGTCATGACCGCCTCCGAAGCCCGGCCGCGAGGGTCGGGGCGTGCGGGTAGTCGGTAACCCAGATGCTGTCCACCAGGCCGCTGCTCATGCCGGACGGCAGTTCTTCGGAGACGATCACGCCCAGGTCCGCGCTGGCCTTGGCGACGTCATCGGCGAGCTTGCCGATCCAGGTTCCGCTCCAGTTCGCGGCGCGCTTGCATTCCCACAGGATCACGCCGCAGTCGTGGCCACCGAGCCGCACTACCTGGGTGACGTCGGCACCGGCCATCCCGCGCGGGGTGACCGTGATCTCGTCGCCGGGGAAGCGCCGCCGCAGTTCTTCGGCGAACAGGTCCTGCTGGGTGAAGCCCTCCTCCTGCCGCGAGCCGGTCGCACCCTTGCGCCGTGCCTCGTCCAGTTGGCTGTTCACCCGCTTGAGCTTCTCCTCAAGCTCGCGCATCGCGACCGCGTGCGCCTCGTCCTTCTGGCGCAGTTCCGCCTCGTACCGTTCCTGGCTCTTCCGCTCGGCCTCGTCACGCTCCTGTTTGCGGATCTCATCGCGCATCCGCTCCTTCTCGGCCTGCAAGGCGTCCCGGTCATCCTCCAGCTTGCGCCGTTCCTGGCGGAGCTGGACCTCCGTCTCCCGGAGCTTCTTGATCACGTCGGAGTCCTGCTGGAGGGCCTTTTCCTGATCCCGGAGCCTGTCCTGCATCTCCTGCAGATCATGCGCGTACTGGGCTCGCATGTCCTTGGCGATCTGATCGCGGAGTGGCCGCCGCGCTCAACTGGGGACGCGACCAGGAGGCCAGGATCCGGGAGGGCCGGTGGACCGACCCGAACGCCGGGAAGGTCACGGTCGGGGAGTGGGCCGACCGGTGGATGGCCCTGCAGGACGTCAGCCTCGCCACGATCGACCACCGTGACTACATGATCCGCCGGTTCATCCGCCCCGCCTGGGGCGACAGCCCGCTGAACTCTCTTACCACCGAGGAGATCACCCGGTGGGAGAACGCTCTGCCTGCCCGGACGGGGATCAGCCCGCGCACCGCCCGGGCCGTCCGCACCGTGCTCGGCACGATCCTGGGCGACGCCGCGACCACCCGGCCGACGCTGATCCCCCACAACCCCGCGCTGCGGCCGCGCAACCGCCGCCGCCGCACCGGCCGTCGGCTGGTACGCGGCGGCCCGCAGCGCGCCTGGGCCACCCCGCTCCAGGTCCTGCTGCTCGCCGAACGTGCCGCGCTGCTCTCCGGCCGCGACGAGGACTTCACCATGATCGTCACGATCGGCTACACCGGCATGCGGTGGGCCGAGACCGTCGGCCTGGAGCGTGACCTCGTCCGACCGGGCGAGATCCACGTCGAGTGGCAGCTGCATGAGCTCAACGGCACCTTCCACCGGCTCCCGCCCAAGGACGACTCCTACCGCAGCCCCCGCTGGGAGCCCAGCCTGCCCGTCGACCTGCCCCCGTTCCTCACCAGCCTGCTCGCCGCCCAGGTCCGCGACCATCCGCACCCGCCATGCGCCTGCGCGGAGCAGCACGGCGGCACCGGCCGGTACGTCTTTCTCGGCCCCGACGGCGGCCACTACCGGCGCAGCAACTACGCCCGCCGCGTGTTCCGTCCCGCCTGCGACGGGCGGTACCGGGCAGACCCCGGGCGTCCGGCCCGCCTGGTCATTGCCGACCAGACCGCCACCTGGCCCGGCCAGCCCATCGCCGCCTGGCCCGCCGCCCCCGGGCCGCCCCCGGGCCGAAACCCAGGCCCGGACGCCGCCTACCGGCCGCCACGCGGACACGGCATCGCGGTCATCCCGGAGGACACCCCGATCGCCTGCTGGCTCCCGATCAAGCCCGGCCTGACCGTCCACGGCCTCAGGCACAGCCACAAGACCTGGATGGCCGAGGACGGCATCCCCGAGATCCTCGCCGAGCAGCGTCTCGGCCACCACATGCCCGGCATGCGCGGCCTCTACGCGCATGCCTCCGACCGCATGCGCGACGATCTCAAGCAAGCCCTCCAGGCCCGCTGGCAGGAGTCCCTCCAAGACCGCGCCGCCATCAACGAACACTCACCCGTGCCGCTGCTCGACCAGCTCCTGGCATCACTACGCGCCGGGAGCGACGAACCAGCCGACCAGACGACACCGCAGCAGACGCGCCTACAGCGCCCGGCACCAGAGGACAGGGAGAAGATGATCTCCCAGATTCCTCCCAACCCCCCGGAACGCCCGACCCGGGCGGCTAGCATGGAAGGACCACCAAGAGCTTCTGACCTGGTCATACACCAGGCGCGATCGAGTGGAGCTAACGAGACTCGAACTCGTGACCCCTGCTTGCAAAATCCAGGCACCTTGCAGCCTACCGTGGCTGATCTGGCCCTGCGCGGTCGGCGGGATCGACCGGAGAGGCGGCTTGTCGGGGGTTGTTGTGGTCAGGACTGTGGTCAGCTCCCCATCTAGTCTAGTTCGCTCTCTATCGGCCCGCGCTTTGAGCGCTAGCAACTTGTTAAGTCAACAGTGCGAAGACGGCCGCGTCGAGGCGTGGGTGTCACTCATCACGACTTCGCGGGCGGCTGTACGAAGGTACCGCGGCCGACGACGTACTTGACCAGGCCTTCGTCGCGGAGCAGACGCACGGCCTTGCGTGCGGTTAGGCGGGCTACGCCGTACTGCTGGGCAAGTGTTTCTTCGGAGGGGATCGGGCGTCCTACTGCCAGCTCGCCGGAGGCGATCCTGGCGCGCAGGATCGCGGCCAGTTGCTGGTAGATGGGCGTTTCGCCCTGGTGATCGATCTCCACATGATCACGTTAAGTCGGCTACACAGGGCACTCTTCGGCCAGGGCCGGATGTAGCCGGATGTAGCCCACTGTATGTACAATGCGGGCATGGATCGAGTGACCGGCCTGGAGTACGGCCTGGACGTAGGCAAGTGGATCAAGAATCATCCGGAGTACCTGCTGCAAAGCGGCTTCGAGGGCCTCGGGTTCACAGCCAGGCGCCGGAACGAACAGGGCCGGGCAGTCGGCAGGCCGGTCACGGCGCTGACGCTGGATGAACTGGCCGCTTTAGTCGACGTGCACGGAGCATAGGTATGAACGAGCCCCCGCCCCTGTTACTACAGCTACTGCGCGACCACGGCGGCAGGTGGCGGATCACCCAAAGCGTGTCGCCGTTAGGCTGGATCGCCGTACAGCATTCAGCCGTGACGACTCAGCAGGTGCTGCTCGCATGCAGCCTAAACGAGCTGAGCGAGAAGCTCTCCGCGCACACAGGCCCGGCCGAGGGCGTCACCGCCGATGGGCTTCCGCCGGGTTTTGTCCGTGCAGTCCTTGATGACGCCACATACACGGACGCGCTGATGGAGGCCCTCGAAGCGAGGGTCATAGCACTCGAAGAGGTAGCCGCGGCCTGCGGCATCCGGCGTCTCAGCGCGGCATGGCGGCTTGGCAGAAAGCTGCGCGCCTCGGTCCGATACTTTCCTGGACGCTCGTTCACTGAGCGCCGCTTTGACTCAGCCTCGACCGAATGGGGATCGACGTAGCCAGGGAGGCTGCCCCTTACACGTCGAGGGCCTTGACGTGGGGCATCTGCCGTCGCGATGCATGATCCCTCGCCTGAAGGTACGCCCGAGATGTCGGAAACCGTGGCCCACTTGGGGATCTGTCACTTCCCGCTCGGTTCCAGTCGGCCGAACTCGACTGCAGTTGTGGTCAACTGTGGGGTTGTCAGCCTCGGGACGCTCCCGCTGGCTGACCGGATGCTTAGAGGCACGCACGGAGTGACCGGGACGGTACCTGACGTGGCCCGCTGCTGTGGTCCTGATCACTTTAGAGCGGCATGGTTCGGGATAATTGCTACAGGAGCCAGTTACAAGGTTGGGTCAGGAGATGGATCTGGGGGCCTGCAGGTCGGCGCTGATTTGCGCAGTCTGGCTCCGGATCGCCGACTCGACGGCCAGGGTCGCCGATTCGACGGCCAGGGTCGCGTAGACGTTAGCGACCAGCGCCCGCGCGGTGAGCCTGGCCAGCGGAGACTCGGCCTCCAGGTTCTCCAGCTGCTTAAGATCCTGCATCGCCTGCTCAGCTAGCTTCGCGGCTTTGTTCCGCGGGAGGGCCTCTATCCGCTCACGCTCCTGTCTAGCCTGCTCAGCCTTTCTCTCCGCCTCTCTCTCTGCTCTCTCGGCACTGGTCGTCGGATGCAAGGGGTCCTCGAGGGGGAGGGAAGAATCGAAGGCACTGCTCATCGCCGTGGTCTCCTTTCTCCGTATCAGGCCAAAGGTGAGCCCGTCCGCAGCCACGCTACCCGTGTGCCAAGGCCATGGAACCCGGCCGGAACTCGGACTCTGCCATCCCTGCGATAGGCGCCGGTTGAATCCCTGTCAAGAGTGGCCCGGAGGACCCAAGGAAGGCAGCCGGCGCCCGGCGCTGCACGGTTCCCCCTTGGGGTCAGCCAGCTCCGGGCGGGTGTTGCGCCGCCCTGCAGTCAGTAGGTGCCTCGCGCGGCGCCATCCCGGTACGACGGCCAGCCTGGTCCGGCGCGCTCCGCGCGCCCTTGAAGCTGTGGAGGAAGTCGTAACAGGTCCGCTTCGGGACGAAGACGCCCGCGCCACACCCGGGCAGCACGCCGCCGAGGCCACGATGCCGAGCGGGACTTCTGGGATGAGGCTGTGTCCTCAGATGGCCTTCAGCCCAAGATGCGGACTTATTGGCGCTTCAGGCCTGAAAGGTTTGCATTGCCTGCCTGACCCAGGTGGCGCCGAGAACTAGTGATCCGCGCGGAGATGAGGCCACAGCGCGGCAGGACACTGGCCTGTGTTGACCGTTCCAGTGGTCGACTCGTAGAGCTACCCAACCTGGTTCGGTCCTTCCTGAGGCCCGGAACGATGCCATCACCGGGCTCGACAAGCTACTCAGCGATGGCCAGTGACTGGCGGACTGTGGTCAACCATGGTGGTCAGAACGCTGGATTCAAGATCCATATGAAGGTGTTTTGCCTGGTGGAGCTAACGAGACTCGAACTCGTGACCCCCTGCTTGCAAAGCAGGTGCTCTTCCAGCTGAGCTATAGCCCCGGATGTCGCCTGCGCGGCGCTCTCAGGGTACCCGTGATCGCGGGCGCGCGTGCGCACAGCGTGACCAGGAGGCGGCCGGGGGCCTCAGCTATCGGTCGTTTCCCGCCCGGCGGGGCTCCAGGGACATCCGTGAGGTCGGGCGGGTGCCAGCGACGGGGGCATCCGGCGCTGAACTCGGCGCCGGATCTCCCTCGGCCCGCAGCAGCCGGGGCAGGTGCGCGATGGTGGGGATGAGGTGGGTGGCGCCCGCCCGGCGGAGCCGGTCGGCGCTGTGCGGCCCGGTCAGCACGCCGGCCACGATCCCGGCGCCGGCCCGCCGCCCGCACAGGATGCCGCTCTCGGCGTCGTGCGCGACCGCCGTCTCACGTACATCGGACACGCCCAGGCGGAGCATCGCGGACAGCACCAGGTCAGGCCACGGGCTGCCCCGGGGCACGTCCTGGGGGGAGAGAGCCAGGTCGATACGGTCCCACCAGCCGAGCGTGTCGAGCGCCATGGTCAGAACCCGGCGGGAGAAGCTGGTGATCAGGCAGATCCGGATGCCCGCGCCAGCCAGCTTGTCGATGGCCTGCTCCGCTCCCGGTACCGGCGTGACGCCCATCCGCCCGATCGCGTCGCAGAACGAGCGATCCAGCACGAGATGCGCGGCCTGCGCCCGGGCCTGGCTGTCCGGGAACATGGCCCGCAGGACATCGACCGCGTACTGGCCCCTCGCCTGGTGCGCCTGGGCCATGCACCGGGCGTAGGCCGTGGTACCGGTCACGACTCCCTGGGTGGCGATGGCCTCGGCGTACGCGCGGTCCACCATGCCACCGTCGCTGACCATCGTGCCGAACACGCCGCAGCACACCAGCGAGACTGGCATCGCACCGCTCGCCTGCTCGCCTTCGCGCGTCGGCACGGCCGGTCCGGCGGGAGGATCTAGTCGTCGTCCGTTGTGGCCTCGGTCCACAGGTCGAGTTCGGCGCGATCGGCCTGGACCTTCCTCCAGACGGCGAAAGCACCGGCTCCGACCAGGACGAGCAGAAGCAGTTTCTTCACGGGCGCGCACCCCTCCACCTTGGCTGCCGAGGAACGGGCCGACCTGACTGACCGCGATCCCTGAGATCCCTGAAGCCTAGCAAGTCGGGCGGTCAGCGCGGCCGGTCCACTCGTGCCTCGTCCCACACCGGGCCGGGAGCCTCAAGGACGTCGCCATCCGCCCCGAACACAACGAACCGGTCGAACGAGCGCGCGAACCAGCGATCGTGGGTGGCCGCCAGCACGGTGCCCGAGTACGACTCCAGTCCTTCCTGCAGCGCCTCGGCGCTGGCCAGGTCCAGGTTGTCGGTCGGCTCGTCGAGCAGCAGCAGCGTCGATCCCGCCAGTTCGAGCAGCAGGATCTGCAGTCTCGCCTGCTGCCCTCCCGACAGGGTCCCGAACGGTTGCAGCGCGCAGGACTGCAGCTCGTAGCGCGCGAGGGCCGCCATGGCCTCGTGGGGCAGCAGGGCGTGGGCGGTCATGAGGATCTCGCGGGGGTTCCTCCCCTCGAGGTCGGGCCGGGAATGCGTCTGGGCGAAGATCCCCGGCACCACCCGCGCGCCGAGCCGGGCGACGCCGGAGTGACGCACCGGCTCCCCGGCGAGCAGCCGCAGGAAGTGTGACTTGCCGGAACCGTTGGAGCCGAGCACCCCGACCCGTTCGCTGTACCAGACTTCGAGGTCAAACGGGTGCATCAGCCCGGTGAGCTCGAGGTTCTCGCAGATCACCGCGCGCTTGCCGGTGCGCCCGCCGCGCAGCCGCATGCGCACGTTCTGCTCCCGGGGGGCGAGCTCGGGCGGGCCGGCCTCCTCGAACTTGCGCAGCCGGGTGACCGCGGCCTGCAGCCGCGAGGCCATGTCCGAGTTGTGCGACGCCTTCTGCCGGTACATCCGCACCAGTTGCTTCAGCTTCTCGTGCTCCTCGTCCCAGCGGCGGCGAAGCTCGTCGAGCCGCTCATTCCGTTCCCGGCGGGCTTGCGCGTAGCCCGCGAACCCGCCGCCGTGCACCCACACGTTGCGGTCTTCCACCGTGACGATCCGCTGGGCGCAGTTCGCCAGCAGCTCGCGGTCGTGGCTGACCAGCAGCACGGTCTTCGCGGTCGCGGCGAGTTGCTGCTCGAGCCAGAGCTTGCCGGGGACGTCCAGGTAGTTGTCCGGCTCGTCCAGCAGCAGGACCTCGTTCTTGTCCCGCAACAGCGACTCGAGCACCAGGCGCTTCTGCTCGCCGCCGGACAGGGTCGCCACCTCGCGCCAGCGGCAGCGGTCGTACGCCACGCCCAGCGCGGCGGTGCAGCACGAATCCCAGTGCACCTCGGCCTGGTAGCCGCCCGCGTCGCCCCATTCGGCCAGCGCCGCGGCGTAGCGGAGCTGAGCCGGCTCGTCGTCGCGTTCCATCATCACCAGCTCGGCGGCGTCCAGGCGGGCGGCTGCCTCCCGAACCCGGGGCGCCGCTATCGACAGCAGCAGGTCACGCACGGTCGAGGAGTCCCGGATTCCGCCCACGAACTGCCGCATGACGCCGACACCGCCGCTGGAGGCCACCGAGCCCGACTGCGGGGCCAGGTCCCCGGCGGCCATCCGGACGAGCGTGGTCTTCCCGGCCCCGTTGGGGCCGACGAGCGCGGCGACCGTGCCCTCGCCGACCCGGAAGGACACGTCGTCGAGCAGCACCCGCCCGTCGGGCAGGATGTGGCTGACGTGCGCCACCTCGACGTGACCCACCTGGCCCCCTTTCGGCGCCGCGCTTCCCGGGCCGACAATAGCCGGATGGACCCCGAGCCTTTCAACACAAATTCACGGCTACGCGCGTCCGACGCGGACCGGGACCGGGCCGC
The DNA here is from genome assembly GCA_963842355.1 of uncultured Actinomycetota bacterium. GTDB lineage: Bacteria > Actinomycetota > Actinomycetes > Streptosporangiales > Streptosporangiaceae > JASHPR01. The sequence goes on from CAWJGC010000007.1 coordinate 448,071, forward strand.
GGCCGTGCTCAACGAGGCGCTCGCCGAGGGCAGGCTGACCGCGGAGGAGCACTCGGAACGGCTCGACTCGATCTACGCGGCGAAGACCCACGCGGACATCGTCCCGCTGATCGAGGACCTCCCCGCCCGGCCGGACGTTTCCTCGCCGGTGCCGGTCTCGGGCGCGGGCGCGGTCGAGCCCGTGCACGCCGGCCCGATCGTCGCGGTGTTCGGCGGCGCGTCGCGGAAGGGAATCTGGCGGGTCCCGCTGACCACCACGGTGGTGACCGTCTTCGGCGGCGCCGACCTCGACCTGCGCGAGGCGATCCTCCCGGCCCGGGAGATTACCATCAAGGCGGTGTCGGTATTCGGCGGGATGTCCATCACCGTGCCGCCGGAGATGCGCGTGCTCGACTCCGGCGTGGCCGTCTTCGGCGGCCGCGACGTCTCCGGTGACAGCCCCGAGTCGTCCGAACCGGGCGCACCCGTGCTCCGGCTGCACGGCGTCTGCGTGTTCGGCGGCATCTCGGTCAACCGCAGGGAACGCAAGGAGCGCAAGGACCAGCGCCGCTGACGTCAGCGGGGACGGACCGGGGCGCGGCGGCGGACCGGGTCGGCCAAGGCGGCGGTGAGCTGGTCCAGCGCGGCCAGGTTGTGCGCGCTGACCACGGCGTCACAGTGCGGCCAGGCGGCGGCCATGCCCCCGGCCAGGGGCTGGTAGCTCGTGCTCTTGGTCCGCGGGTTCACCCACACGATGCGGTATGCCACCAGGGACAGCCGCTCCATCTCGCGGCGCAGAACCTCAGGGTCGCCGGTGTCCCAGCCGTCGGAAATGATCACGATGATCGCGCCCCTGGCCATGCCGCGGCGGCCATAGACGTCGTTGAACTCCTTGATCGAGGCGCCGATCCTGGTTCCGCCCAGCCAGTCGGGCGCCGCCTCGCCCGCGCGCTGCAGCGCCAGGCCCGGCCGGGTCCTGGCCAGCGCGGGCGTGAGCCGGGTGAGCCGGGTGGCGAACGTGAACACCTCGGCCCGCGCGCCGCCCGCGGCGCAGTACAGCAACTGGATCATGGCCCGCGCGTACGGCTCCATCGAGCCGGAGATGTCGCACAGCACCACCAGCCGGCGCGGACGTCGCGACGGCGCTCTGGAAATAAGCCTGAACGCGTGGCCCCCGGTCCGTCTGGCTTGCCGCAAGGTTGATCGAACGTCGGTGCGCGGCCCGCCCGGCCGGCGGTGCTCCCGGCGCGACCGGCGGGCCGGGACGGCCAGGGTGATCCGGCGCATCAGCCCGGCCAGCAGCAGCAGCTCAGACTCGGACAGCTCGGAGAAATCCTGGCCGGCCAGCCGTTCGACGGTGCTGCCGAGGTACCGGTGCTCGATCTCGCGCTCCGGCTCAGACGGGTCCTCGCCCTCCTCCGGCGTCCCGGGCGGGCGCACGTCGCTGACGTGGGCCTTCGCGGCCCGCGCCGCGCTCGCCAGCAGGTCGTCCAGGTCGCGGGAGGCGGACGGCGGGCCGGGCGGCGGCAGGCTCGGCTCGGCTCGGCGGGCCGCCGCATCCCCGGCGCCGGCCCGGCCGCCGAAGACCTGGTTGAACACGGTCCGCAGGATCTCGATCTGGTCCCGGCCGGACACAAGCGTCGCGAGCGCGCACAGGTAGAGCGCTTCGGGCGTCTGCGGCCGGGCGAGGGTGACCGCGCCCGCGAACCGTTCGCAGCGGCCCGGCCCGACCGGCAGGCCGGCCCGCCGCAGCCTGGCCCCGAACCGCGCGACGACCTCGGCCAGGTCGCCGCCGGGGACCGGGGACGGGCAGGCCGCGGGCCGGGCTGATTCAGCCATCGCCGGTGACCAGCGCGCCGAACCCGTTGTCCCGCGCCACCCGCAGGTCCTCGGCGTATTTGAGCACGGCGCCCGCGGTCTGCTCCGCCGCTTTCTCGTCGAGCTTCTCCGCGCCGAGCATGTGCAGCGCGCTGGTCCAGCTGATGGCCTCGGCCACGCCCGGCGCCTTGGCCAGGTCCAGGCGGCGCAGCCGGGCGACGCCTTCGGCAACCTGCCCGGCCAGCGGCGCGGCCGCGGCGGGCACCCGGCGCCGGATGATCGCGGCGACCCGGTCGATGGCGGGGTAGTCGATCCAGTGGTACAGGCAGCGCCGCTTCAGGGCGTCGTGCAGGTCGCGGGTGCGGTTCGAGGTCAGCACCACCACGGGGGGGAACGCCGCGCGCCGCGTGCCCAGCTCGGGGATGGTCACCGCGGACTCGGCCAGCAACTCGAACAGGAACGCCTCGAACTCGTCGTCGCCCCGGTCGACCTCGTCGATCAGCAGCACCGCCGGGCGCGGTCCCGGGTGCTCGATCGCGGCCAGCAGCGGCCGGGCGAGCAGGTAATCCGGACCGAACAGGTCGGCCTCGCGCAGCGTCTCGTGCCGGGCCTCGGCCAGCCGGATGGCGAGCAGCTGCCGCGGGTAGTTCCACTCGTAGAGCGCCTCGGCCGACGTCAGGCCCTCGTAGCACTGCAGCCGGATCAGCGGCGTGGCGATGGCTCCGGCCAGCGCCTTGGCGGCCTCGGTCTTGCCGACGCCGGGCTCTCCCTCCAGCAGCAGCGGCTGGCCCATCCGGGCCGCGAGGAACAGCGCCGTGCCCAGCGGCGGGTCGGCCAGGTAGTTCTCGGCGTCGAGAGTGTCCAGCAGCGAGGCCACGTCGGGAAGCTGCTCGGCCAGGTCGGTCAGGTCGGTCATCCCAGTCATCTTCGGTACCACATGCCTCCATCATGCTGCAGGCGCAAGGTTACGTGGACCACAGTGCTGGCCTCGGGGGACGACCCCCCAGACCCCCCGCGTGCCCCCGCCCGCCTCCCCTTCCCCCTTCACTGGCCGACTCCCGGCCGGCCGTCGCGGCTGCCACCCGCTCACCAGAGCGCCAGGTCGGTGCGGAGCGGGCGGCCCTGGATCGCGCTCCACACGTTAGCCGGGGTGAGCGGCATGTCCGCGTGCCGGACCCCGAACGGGCGGAGCGCGTCGAGCACCGAGTTGACCACCGCGGGCGGCGAGCCGACGGTGGCGGACTCGCCGATGCCCTTGGCCCCGATCGGGTGGTGCGGCGACGGCGTGACGGTCGCGCCGAGCTCCCAGGACGGGCACTCGACCGAGGTGGGCAGCAGGTAGTCCATGAACGAGCCGCCCAGGCAGTTGCCTGCCTCGTCGAACACGATGGCCTGCATCAGCGCCATGCCGACGCCGTCCGCGAGCCCGCCGTGCACCTGCCCTTCGACGATCATGGGGTTGATGCGGACCCCGCAGTCGTCGACCGCGATGAACCTCCGGATCTGAACCTGCCCGGTGCCGGGATCCACGTCGGTGACGCAGATGTAGGCCCCGAACGGGTAGGTGAGGTTCGGCGGGTTGTACACCGTCTCGGCGTCCAGGTGGCCCTCGATGCCTTCGGGCAACTCCAGCGCGGAATGCGCGGCCATCGCGATCTCGGCGATCGTCCTGGCCTGCTCCGGGTCGCCGCGCACCTGCCACTTGCCGTCGGCCCACTCCAGGTCGTCCGGGGATGCCTCCAGCATCGCCGAGGCGACGATCCGGGCCCGCTCGCGCACCTTGCGCGCCACTACCGCGGCGGCGGCGCCGGAGACCGACGTCGACCGGGATCCGTAGGTACCGAGCCCGAACGGGGTCCGGTCGGTGTCGCCGTGCACGACCTCGATGTCGTCCGGGGACATGCCCAGTTCCTGGGCGACGATCTGCGCGAACGTGGTCTCGTGGCCCTGCCCCTGGGTCTGGCAGGAGACCCCGAGCACCGCCTTGCCGGTCGGGTACACCCGCAGGTCCGCGCCGTCGGCCATGCCCAGGCCGAGGATGTCCATGTGCTTGCGCGGCCCGGCGCCGACCCCCTCGGTGAAGAAGCTCAGCCCGATGCCCATGTACTCGCCCCGTTCCCGCTTCTCCGCCTGCTCGCGGCGCAGTTCGGGGTAGCCGGCGATGTCCATCGCGGCCTGCAGCGCCCGCGGGTAGTCGCCGGAGTCGTACTCCCAGCCCGTCGGGCAGGTGTAGGGGAACTGCTCGGGGCGCAGCAGGTTCTTCATCCGCAGCGCCCCCGGGTCGGTCCCGAGCTCGGCGGCCAGCAGGTCGACCATGCGTTCGACCAGGTAGACGGCTTCGGTGATGCGGAACGAGCATGAGTAGGCGACCCCGCCCGGGGCCTTGTTCGTGTACACCCCGGTGACGTGGCAGTGCGCGGCCTGCAGGTCGTAGGAACCGGTGAAGATGTGGAAGAACCCGGCCGGGTACTTCGTCGGCTGTGCCGAGCCGTTGAACGCGCCGTGGTCGGCCAGCACCCGCGCCCGCAGGCCCAGGATCCGGCCGTCCCTCGTCGCGGCGATCTCGCCGTGCATGTGGTAATCGCGCGCGAACGAGGTGGACATCAGGTTCTCCGACCGGTCCTCGACCCACTTGACCGGCCTGCCGGTCACGATCGAGCCGACGATCGCGCACAGGTAGCCGGGGTAGATGGGGACCTTGTTGCCGAAGCCGCCGCCGATGTCCGGGGAGATGATCCTGATCTTGTGCTCGGGAAGGCCGGCGACCAGCGCGTACAGGGTGCGGTGGGCGTGCGGGGCCTGGGTCGTGACCCAGAGCGTCAGCTTTCCGGTCAGCGTGTCCATGTCGGCCACCGCGCCGCAGGTCTCCAGCGGGGCCGGGTGCGATCGCGGGTACAGCATGTCCTGTGACACGACCACGTCCGCCGCGGCGAAGACCGCGTCGGTCGCGGCCTGGTCCCCGGCCTCCCAGTCGAAGATGTGGTTGTCCCCCCGCCCCGCCAGGTCATCGCGGATCACCGGGGCCCCGGCGTCCAGGGCCTTGGTGGCGTCGACCACCACCGGCAGCGGCTCGTAGTCGACGTTGATGAGTTCGAGCGCGTCACGGGCGGAGTACCGGTCCTCGGCGACCACGAACGCGACCTCCTGCCCCTGGAACCGCACCTTGTCGGTGGCCAGGACGGCCTGCACGTCGCGGGACAGCGTCGGCATCCAGGCGAGCCTGAACTCCTCGAGCGTCTGGCCGGTGATGACGGCCCGGACCTTGGGATGCGCCTGCGCCGCCGCGGTGTCGACCGAGAGGATCCTGGCGTGCGCCAGCGGGCTGCGCAAGATCGCGCCGTGCAGCATCCCCGGTAGCTGGATGTCGTCGACGAACTGGCCCCTGCCCCGGATGAACCGAGCGTCCTCCTTGCGCTTGATCGGCCCGTAGGCCGTGTTTTCTGCTCGCCTCCGGGGCCCCGCCCGCCTCCCCATTCCCCCTTCACTACGCCGCCTTCCCTCGTCGCTCGGTCGCAAGCTCCCTCGCTCCTCAGTCCAGGCGGCGCCGCGCCCCTTCGGCTCGGTCATGATTCCTCTGCGTGCCTGGCGGCCCAGAGGACGGAGCGGACGATGTTCTCGTAGCCGGTGCACCGGCAGACCTGCCCGGACAGCGCCTCGCGGATCTGTTCCGGCGAGGGGTCGGGGTGGTGGTCGAGCAGCCACCGGGCGGTCAGCATCATGCCCGGCGTGCAGAACCCGCACTGCAGGCCATGGCACTCGGCGAAACCCTGCTGGATCGGGTCGAGTACGCCGTCACGTTCCAGGCCTTCGACGGTGCGGACCTGGCGCCCGTCGGCCATGGCCGCGAGCACGGTGCAGGACTTCACCGGGATGTCGTCCAGCCATACCACGCAGGCGCCGCAGTTCGACGTGTCGCAGCCCCAGTGCGAGCCGGTGAGGCCCAGGTGATCACGCAGGAAGTGGATGAGCAGCAGCCGCGGCTCGACCTCGCGCTGGTACTCAGTGCCGTTGACGTCGACGGTTATCTGCACAGTGTCATCCGCTTGCCCCCGGGGCGCCGCTCGCGTCCCGGCCCCGGGCCCGGTCCAGCGCCCGGCGCAGCGCGCGCGTGGTCAGCTCCCGGGCCAGATGCCGCTTGTAGTCGGCTGGCCCGCGCTGGTCCGAGCTCGGACGGCAGTGCTCGGCCGCGATCTCCCCGGCCCGCGCGAAGGTCGCCTCGGTGGGCGGCGCACCCCGCAGCATCTCCTCGGCCTCGGCCGCGGCGAAGTTCTGCGCGCCCACGGCGGTGAGGCCGATCCCGGCCTCCGCGATCGAGCCATCGGCCAGCCAGATGGCCGCGGCGGCCGCCCCGACCGGCCAGTCGCCCACCCGGCGCCCTACCTTCTCGTAGGCGCTGCCGCCTCCGGCCCTGACCGAGATCCTGATCTCGGTCAGGATCTCGCCGGGGGCCACCACGGTCTCGTAGGGCCCGGTGAAGAACTCCCGGGCGGGCACCGTCCGGCTGCCTTCCGGCCCGCGGATGACCATGCTCGCCTTCAGCGCCGCGAACGTCGCGGACAGGTCCTCGGACGGGTCGGCCTGGCACAGCGACCCGCCGATCGTGCCCCAGTTGCGCACGATCGGATCGGCGATCACTTTCTCGGCGTCGTGCAGGATCGCGAAGTGCTCGCCCGCGACCGCCGAGTCCAGCAGCTGAGCGTGCCTGGTCAGCGCGCCGATCCGCAACTCGCCCTGGTCGGCCTCGACGTAGCAGAGTTCGCTGAGCGCGTTGATGTCGACCAGGGTCTCCGGCTGGGCGAGCCGGAGCTTCATCATCGGGATCAGGCTGTGGCCTCCGGCCAGGATGCGGGCCTCTGGGCCGAACCTGGCCAGGAGGGCCAGCGCGTGCTCCACGCTGGTTGCCTTCTCGTACTCGACGTACGCCGGAACCTGCACGGACCCTCCCTCGCGCCGCAGCCCGCGTGAGGAGAGTTTATGGTCCGATCGCGGCGGGAGTCAGAACCGAGGTGGCCGACGCCCGGCGGAAAGCGGTCATAACACGCTGTTCCTCCGGCGCGTTCGGGCCGATCTTTCCTTTTGATGGCGGCCGGCGGGCGGTAGGCGATACTGAGGGTGCCATGACGCTTACTCAACTCAACGCGTTCGTGCTGGTGGCCCGCCTCGGCTCGGTGACGGCCGCCGCGAACGCGCTCGGCGTCAGCGAGCCTGCCGTGTCGCAGGCGCTGTCTGCGCTCCGGCTGCACCTGGGCGACCAGCTGGTCAGCCGCGGGCCGAACGGCATGACGCTGACCACGGGCGGCTCCCGGCTGCTCGCCACCGCCTCGCAGATCGTCGTGCTCGGCGCCGAGGCCCACGCCGCGGTCCGGGCCGCCCAGGGCGCTCCGGAGCAGATGCGGGTGGTGGCGACGTCCACGATCGCCGAGTTTGTCGTCAGCCCGCTGATGGAGGCGTTCACCCGCCGCTTCGCCGGCTCGGTCGAGGTGTCGGCCGGGGTCGCGGCGACCAACGAGATGGCCGTGCTGGTCGCGAACCGCCTGGCCGACGTGGCCATCGGCCCGGCCGTGGCCCACGATCCGGCCCTGCCCGTGGTGAGCGAACCGATCTTCCGGTATCGCCTGGTCGTGGTCGCGGCCGGGCAGGCCAGGCTCAAGGGCCACGCCAGCCAGTGGCGGTGGCTGGTGGATGCGTCGGGAACCGACCCCGGCAGCGACACCGGCCAGTTGCTGGCCGCGCTGCGCATACCCGAGGACCGGATCGGGGTGTTTCCCAACCAGACCGCCGCCTGGGCGGCGGCCGCCGACGGGGCGGGGGTGGCGCCCGCGGCCGAGCACCTCGTCACGCAGCAGCTTCGCCGGGGTGAGCTGTCCTTGGTCGAGCTGCCCGGCCCGCCGGTCACTGCCTGCTGGCATGCGACCCTCCTGGAACGCCAGCACCGGAGCACGGCCGCCAGCGCGCTGCGGCGCTTCCTCAGCTCACCGGAGGCCATGCACCTGATGCGCGCTCCCGCGGCCGGGGTGCCCCCGTCCCGGTTCCGCCCTCCGGTCTACGTGACGATCTGGAGCTGACCGCCCCGCAGGCGCGACCCGCCACGCCCCCTGCCCGGCGCGACCTGCCTCGCTTGCCCGGTTATGCCCGTTATGACCTCATGCTAGCCTGGCTGCCTGCCATGATCGTGGTTTCCTGCGTACGCCCGCCGTAACGAATCGACCACGATCATGGAGTTGGGCACGGGCGGGGCTGAACCGGCTCCGGCGTGCGGTACGGCCGGTGTAAGCAAGAGCTTATTCGCGCCTTGCGACACGGTGCGGCGGAGCAGATCATGTAATCCGCGCGCATCGGTCACACGCGCCCCGCCCCAGGTCAGGAGCGTGCAACATGCGGATAGAGAGCAGTGGGCACAGCCGGGGCAATCCCCGGCTGTACGAATTGGTCGAGCACACCCCGAAGACCGGGAAGAGCCCGACCGTCTGGGCCTGGCCCGAGCTGATGGACTACCTGAAGATCGCCGGTCAGCCGGTGGCGGGACCGTGGCCGCCGCACCAGGAGCCGCGGCCGGACCCCGACGAGGACTGGCTCCCGGTGGCCGTGGCCGACCCCGAGCCCCCAGTCCGCGCCAACCCCCAGGCCCAGCCCCGTCCCGACCCGGAAACTCCCGACCCAGAAACCCAGGCCCGCCCCGACCCCGGCCTCCGCGACCCGCGCTGACCTGGCCCGCCCCAAGGACACGGAGGATCGTATGTATCCGTCTCGGTTCCGCTACGAGGCACCGCGTTCGCTCGAACAGGCGATCGACCTGCTGCACGACGGGGGGGACTACGCGAAGGTGCTGGCCGGCGGCCAGAGCCTGGTGCCGCTCATGAAGCTTCGCTTCGCCACGCCGGAACTTATCGTCGACATCAACAACCTGCCCGGGCTCGACTACCACCGGGCAGGCCCGGACGGCGCCCTGCACGTCGGCGCCCTGTGCCGGCACGCCGATCTCGAGCGCTCGGCCCTGCTCCAGAGCAGCCAGCCGACCATGGCCGCGGCCGCTCCGCTGATCGCCGATCCGATCGTGCGGAACCGGGGCACCCTGGTCGGCTCGCTCTGTCACGCCGACCCGCAGGGGGACTGGGCCTCGGTGGTGCTGGCCCTCGGCGGCTCGGTCGTGGCGGCCGGGCGGGGCGGCAGGCGCTCGATACCGATGGCGGACTTCGTCACCGGCCCGTTCCAGAATGCCCTCGAACCGGACGAGATCGCCGTCGAGGCGGTGATACCGGCGGCGAACGGCGCCCGCTCGGGCGGCTACCTCAAGCTCGAGCGGCGCGTCGGCGATTTCGCCACGGTTGGGGTCGCGGTGGCCGTGGAGACCTCGGGCGAGAACGTGACCCGGGCGGGGATCGCCCTGACCGGGGTCGGCGGGTCCACCATCGCGGCCACCGAGGCGGCCGACGCACTGGTCGGCGGGCCGCTGACCGCCGACCGCATCGAGCGCGCCGCCGAACTCGCGGCCGCGGCGGCGCGGCCGCGGACCGACCACCGCGGCAGCGCGGAGTACAAGCGGCACATCGTCGCGACGTTCGTCGCGCGGATCCTGGCCCGCGCGGACCACACCCTGCGGGGGGATCCGGGGGGTCGTCCCCCCGGGTCAGCATCGGAGGAGGCGGCCTGAGATGACCATCATCTACGACGAACGCGGCGACGAGGCCGCCCGCGAGGTCCCGGTCCGCCGGATCGCGTTCATCATCAACGGCGAGCGCAAAGCCGCCGAGGTCGAGCCCCGGCTGCTGCTGTCCCACCTGATCCGCCGCGGGCTCGGGCTCACCGGTACGCACATGGGCTGCGACACCACGAACTGCGGCGCGTGCACCGTACTGGTCGACGGGCGGGCCGTGAAGTCCTGCACGATGCTGGCCGTCCAGGTCGACGGGCACGAGGTCTCGACCGTCGAGGGCCTGGCCACCGCCAGCGAGTTGCATCCGCTCCAGGAGGGATTCAAGGACGAGCACGGGCTGCAGTGCGGGTTCTGCACGCCGGGCATGATGATGGCCGCCAAGGCCCTGCTGGACTCCAACCCCGACCCGACCGAGGAAGAGGTGCGCTGGGGCCTGTCCGGCAACCTCTGCCGCTGCACCGGTTACCAGAACATCGTCAAGTCGGTGCTGTGGGCCGCCGCCAAGCTCCGGTCCCAGTCGGCCGGCTAGGAGAGCACATGACGTCGCAGGCACTGGACGAGATCAAGATCGGCGGGCTGGGCGCGAGCCGCAAGCGCGTCGAGGACAACCGCTTCATCCGGGGCAAGGGCAACTACACCGACGACATCACGCTGCCGGGGATGCTGCACATGGAGATCCTGCGCAGCCCGCTGGCGCACGCGCGGATCAAGTCGATCGACGCCAGCAAGGCGTGGGATATACCCGGCGTCCACCTGGTGCTCACCGGCGAGATGATGGCGACCCGCAACCTGGCCTGGATGCCGACGCTGTCCTACGACACCCAGGCGGTGCTGGCCACCGACAAGGTGCGGTTCCAGGGCCAGGAAGTCGCCTGCGTGATCGCGGATGACCCGTACATCGCCAAGGACGCGTGCGAGGCGATCGACGTCGAGTACGAGCCGCTGCCGGTGATCGTCAACCCGGAGCAGGCCGTCGCCGGCGGCGCGCCGGTCATCCGGGACGACAAGGAGAACCAGCGCGACAACGTCATCTACGACTGGGAGGTCGGCGACGCCGAAGGCACGGACCGCGCCTTCGCGGCGGCGGACACGATCTCGAGGCTCCGGCTGCACTACCCGCGCTCGCACCCGAGCCCGATCGAGTGCTGCGGGTCGATCGCGGACTTCAACCGGGCCACGTCGAAGCTCACGGTGTACATGACCACCCAGGCGCCGCACATCATCCGGGCCGCGGTGGCGCTGGTGGCCGAGCTTCCCGAGCACATGATCCGGATCGTCTCCCCGGACATCGGCGGCGGGTTCGGCAACAAGGTCCCGGTGTATCCGGGCTACGTCTGCTCGATCCTCGCTTCCATTCTGCTGGAACGCCCGGTGAAGTGGATCGAGGACAAGTCCGGCAACCTGATCTCCACGGGGTTCGCCCGGGACATCTACCTGGACGGCGAGATCGCGCTGCGCCAGGACGGCAAGATCCTGGGCGTCCGGATGCACGTCGACGCTGACCACGGCGCGTTCTTCTCCGACGCCCAGCCGAGCAAGTTCAAGATCGGGCTGCTGCACTCGGCCTTCGCCTGCTACGACGTCCCGGTGGCGCACCTCACGGCCCGCGGCACCTACAGCAACAAGGCGCCCGGCGGCGTCGCGTACCGGTGCTCGTTCCGGGTCACCGAGGCGATGTTCTTCCAGGAGCGGATGATCCAGGCGGCCGCCAGCGACGCAGGGCTGGACCAGGCCGAGTTCCGGCGGATGAACTTCGTGCGCGACGATCAGTTCCCGCACCGCACCCCGCTCGGCTTCCTGCTCGACTCCGGCCAGTACCGCAAGTGCCTGGAGGTCGGCCTGGAGGCTGCGGGCTACCAGGACTTCCGGCGGCAGCAGGAGGAGGCGCGGGCCAACGGCAGGCTGCTCGGCCTCGGCATCTCCACGATGACCGAGCCGCTCGGCGCGGGCAACAGCCGCGAGTACGACATCCTCGGCATCAAGATGTTCGACTCGGCCGAGCTCAAGGTGCACATGACCGGAAAGGCGATCGTCCGGACCGGCGCGAAGACCCAGGGCCAGGGCCACGAGACCACCTGGGCCCAGATCGTCAGCCACGAGCTGGGCATCCCGGCCGAGGACGTGGTGGTCGAAGAGGGCGACACCGACACCGCGCCGTTCGGCATGGGCACCTACGCCTCCCGCAGCACGCCGGTCGCCGGGGCGGCGGTCGCGATGGTGGCCCGCAAGATCCGGGCCAAGGCGCGCCGGCTGGCCGCGCACCTGCTGGAGGTGTCCGAGGAAGACGTCGAGTGGGAGCTGGGCCGGTTCTATGTGCGGAGCGCTCCCGACCGGGGCGTGACCATCCAGGAGTGCGCGATGGCCGCCTACAGCAACATGCCCGACGGCATGGAGCCGGGCCTGCAGAACACCGCCTTCTACGACCCGCCGAACCTCACCTGGCCGTTCGCCGTCTACATCGTCACGGTGGAGGTCGACCCGCAGACCGGGGTCTGGGACGTGCTGAACACGGTCGCGGTCGACGACTGCGGTGTCCGGATCAACCCGATGATCGTCGAGGGCCAGATCATGGGCGGGCTGACCGAGGCCTACGCGATGGCCAGCATGCAGTTCATCACGTTCGACGCCGAGGGCAACTGCGTGGGCTCGAACTACATGGACTACCTGCTGCCGACGTCGTGGGAGACCCCCGGGTTCGAGCTGCACAGCGAGGTGGTCACGCCGTGCCCGCACCACCCGATCGGCGCCAAGGGCATCGGCGAGTGCGCGGCGGTCGGCGGCCCGGCGGCGTTCGTGAACGCGGTGATGGACGCGATCTCCGCCACCGGGGTCCGCAACATCGACATGCCGCTGCTGCCGGACCGGGTCTGGGAGGCCATCACCTACCAGCGCGACGTCTCCGGTGCCCCTCCGGTACGCACGGATGACTGATCACATGAACGAGCCGGAGGGCTCTGCGCCCCGGAGGCGACCGGAAAGCGCAGCAGGCTGGGGCGTCCTGGAGCAGGCCGGCGAGATGACCCGGCGCGGGCAGGCGTTCGCGCTGGCCACCGTCGTCTGGCGGCAGGGCCCGTCGTCAGGCCAGCAGGGCTCCCGCGCGATCATCACGGCGTCGGGAGAGCTGCACGGCTGGATCGGCGGGGCGTGCGCCGAGCCCGCCGTGATCCGCGAGGCGCGCCAGGTGATCACCGAGGGACGGCCGCGGCTGCTGCTGCTCGGCAGCCCCGAGCAGTTCGGCAGCCCCGAGCAGCCTGGCGGCACCGAGCAGCCTGGCGGCACGGAGCCGGCCGCGGCGGGCAGCCGGACGGCCCGGCGCGGCTGCCGCCGGCGGCGCCCGAGGGCGTGTCGGTCGTGCCCATCTCCTGCCAGAGCGAGGGCGCGCTCGAGGTCTACATCGAGCCCGTGCTGCCCACACCGCACCTGGTGATCGTGGGCCGCTCGCCGATGGCGCACACGCTCGCCGACCTCGCCCGGGTCCTGGGCTGGCGCGCGGCGCTGATCGACGGGCCGGACTTCTCCGCGGCCGACGCGGACGAGCGCTCGATGGTCGTGGTCGCCACCCAGGGCCACGGCGACGAGGAGGCGGTCGCGGAGGCGGTCGCTGCCCGGCCCGCCTACCTCGGCATGGTGGGGTCGTCGCGCCGGGGGGCCGCGGTGCTGGGCTACCTGGCCGACCGGGGCGTGCCCGCCGACCAGCTCGACCGGGTCAGGGTTCCGGTCGGTCTCGACCTGGGCCGGACCACGCACCAGGAGATCGCTGTGGCCATCCTGGCCGAGCTCGTCCAGTTGCGCGCGGCCGGCGCGCTGGGCGGCGGTGCCCCGGCCGACCGCATCCCGGCCGACCGCACGGCGTCGGCGCGGGCCGCGGCGTCGCAGGCCGCCGACCTGGTCTGCGGGATGACGGTCGCCGCCGACGCGTCCGGCCGTCCGCTGGAGCACGACGGCGTCACCTACTACTTCTGCAGCGCCGGCTGCCGCTCGGCGTTCGAGAAAGATCCCGATGCTTACCGGAAGAGAGAGACCCGATGCTGATCAAGAACGACTTCGAGGTCGCCGAGCCGGTCGAGAAGGTCTGGCAGTTCTTTGACGACATCCCGCAGGTGGCCGCCTGCCTGCCCGGCGCGGAGCTGACGGGCGACCTGAGCACGGGCGACCTCGGCGGCGAGAAGTACTCCGGCCGTGTCGCCGTCCGGATGGGTCCGGTGCGGCTGCAGTTCGCGGGCACCGCCGAGATCACCGAACGCGACGAGGCGGCCAAGCGCGTGGTCGTGCACGCGGCCGGCGCCGAGGAGAAGGGCCGGGGCCAGGCCAGCATGGTCATCACCGCGACGCTGACCCGCGCCAACCGCGGCACCAAGGTCAACGTCGCCCAGGACCTGCAGCTCTCCGGGGCCGCCGCGCAATACGGCCGGGGCATGATCTCCGACGTCACCTCCGTGCTCATGCGCGACTTCTCCGCGAACATGCAGGACCGGATCGAGCGGATCGAGCGCGGCGAGTCACCGGAGCAGATCGCGGCCGCCGCCGTCACGCCGGCCAGCGGCCTGACCCTCGGCTTCCGGGCGGCGGTGATGGCCCTGACCCGGGTTTTTCGACGCTTCTTCCTGCCCTATCAGGCCGTGAGCTGACAACCAGCAGAGGAGACGAACCATGGTCTTGTGGTGGATCGGCAACGCCGTGCTGTTGCTGGTGGTGCTGCCCGTCGTGATCTTCCTGCTCAACCGGGTGCTCGCGGCGCTGGAGCGGATCCGGGGCGCCGCCGACCGGATCCTGGCCGGCGGGGTCGACCTCGTCGGCGAACTCAGCGGCGTGCCGGACGCGCTGGCCACGACCGACGCGACGGTCAAGGAAGTGTCCGTCGGCGCGGTCCGCTACGCCGGCTCCGTCGCCAAGCTTCTCGGGTGAAAGGGGAACGAGCCATGCCAGCCGCCGCCTGGACGACACTGATCATCTCCGCGCTGATCGTCGCGATCACCGCAGTGGGCCTGCTGCGGGTCATCTTCCACCTGCGGGCGATACGCGCCACCCTCGTCGCGACCACCGGGGGGGTGCAGGCCGTCGCGGACCTGACCAGCACCGTGCCCGACCGCCTGACCTCGGTGAACGCGAGCCTGAAGCCGGTACGCGACTTCTGTGAAACGGTCTGAGGAGCTGTCATGCAACCACATGCCATGGCCGCGGGGAGCAGCCCGACCGGCTGGATCGTGGGCTACCTCATCGGCATCGTGATCGTGCTGGTCGTGGTGGCGCTGGTCGTGCCGATCCTGCTGCTGGCCCGCTCGATCGGCAACGAGGCGCCGAAGATCAACGATGCGCTGACCCGCGCGGTGCACAACACCGCGCCGCTGGCCGCGCTGCGCACCACGATCGAGCACGCCACGATCATCATCGGCGGCCTGCAGCGCGGCCGCGCCAGGCTCGGAGGTTAGGCGATGCATACGCTGGCCATGTCATCGGTCGAGCACAACCGGTGGCTGATCGCGAACATCCTCGGCCTGGTGGTGGTGGTCGCCGTGGCCGCCCTGCTGAGCATCCTGATCTGGCTCGTGAAGATCATCGACCGCCGCGTGGTCCAGGTGCGGGACACGCTGAAGGCCGCCGCGGCGAACACCGCCGACACGGCGCTCATCCCTCAGGTGGCCGACGGCGTGGAGGCCGTTCTGGCCGAAGGTCTGCAGCACCACCTGTTCCTCGGCCGGGTGCTCGGGAAGGTCAAATCATGACCGGCATGGTCGTCTTCACGGTCATCGACGTCGTCGCGCTGATCGCGGGGCTGGCGTTCTACCTCTACTGGGTCGGCACGCTGCTGACCCGGATCGCCGGGAACCTCGAGGAGTGCGCGGAGATCGTGCCGGCCATCGTGGATCACGCCCGGCTGATCGGGCCGGGGGTGGAGCACATCAACCGGGCCGGCGGGGTGGTGGCCGGCGCGCTGCCCCTGCTGTACGGCATGGCCGAGGAGATCGTGACCGACGTCACCCCGGCCGCCGAGCGGCCGGAGCGGCCGGAGCCCGCGCGGCCGGCCTCGGGCCGGCGCCGGTCCCGCCTGCTCGACGCGGTCGGCTTCGCGCCGCCGCGGTGATGACCCGCGGTAGCCGCCGGCCGGGATCGAGGGGGGATCGTGGGGGGACCGGCCGGCGGGTTACCGCGTTCTGGAATCCGGCGCGCGGGCTGGCGGTGCCCCGGCGAGGCGTTTGGCAGCGCCGTCACCGCCGCCCCGGCAGGGTGGCCTGGCTGACCTGCTGGAGCGCGGCGTCTGCCGTCCGCCCTCGCCGGCGAACCCGGGGATGAATGCGGCGTTGCTGTACACGGGTGTACACCGAACTCACATCCACAGGCGCCGGGATCCTGAGACAGCAGGTCGCGGGCCTGGACGAAAGCCTTGAAACAGGCAAAATTACCAGTCGGCTCAGCGGCCGCCGCTGAGTACGCCCTGCTGCTCACCGCGGACCCGCAGCCGCTGGCCGGGGACAAGGCGGCGGCGACGACCTCACCCGGCTGGCCCTCGGCGTCGGCCTGGCCTAGCTCTTCCTGCAACTCGTCCGGCCCGGCCTGCCCGGGCCGCCGCCCGCGCGGTGGTGCGGGTAATTCCACCCCTGGCGCGGACCGGGCGTGGTGGCTGAACCTATAGCTGACGGCCGGAATGAGCCAGGACCACCGATGAGGCCAGCGGAATCCTCGCCGGCTGGCTGCGGAGGACGAGATGAGGAATGCGGAACGGCGGCCGATGAGTCTGGGCGGCGGGCACCGTCATACCTGGGCAAGGGCGGGCGTATCGCAGCCGGAGGCGAGATAGGAGCATGCGATGACGGGCAGGCTGGCGGTGGAGATCGCGCATCTCCGCAAGACCTACGGAACCCTGGTCGCGGTGGACGATGTCTCGTTCTCGGTGGCCGAGGGTGAGATCTTCGGCATCCTCGGCCCGAACGGAGCGGGGAAGACCACCACCGTCGAGTGCGCCATCGGCCTGCGGTCGCCGGACTCGGGGACGATCCGGCTGCTGGACCTCGATCCGAAGGCCGACCGGGACCGGGTCCGTGAGATCGTCGGGGTCCAGCTCCAGGAGAGCGCGTTCCCGGCCAAGCTCAGGGTCGGCGAGATCCTCGACGAGTACCGGTCGTTCTATCGCCGTCCGGCCGACGTCACCGACCTGGTCGAGGCGCTCGGCCTCGCCGGGAAGCGCCGGGCCTACTACCGGTCCCTGTCCGGCGGCCAGCAACAGCGCCTGTCCGTCGCGCTGGCGCTGATCGGCGGCCCGAAGATCGCGGTGCTCGACGAGATGACCGCGGGCCTGGATCCCCAGGCCCGTCGCGACGCCTGGGCGCTGATCGAGAAACTGCGCGACCGAGGCGTGACGATCGTGCTGGTCACGCACTTCATGGAGGAAGCCGAGCGGCTGTGCGATCGCGTGGCGCTGATCGACCAGGGGCACATCGTCGCGCTGGACGCTCCGGCCGGCCTGGCCGCGCAGGCCCGGGGCGGGAAGAGCGTGCGGTTCCTGCCCTCGGCCCCCTTCGACGACCGGCTGCTGACGGAGCTTCCCACGGTCACGCGGGTCGAGCACGAGGGCCAGCACGTCGTCGTCACCGGGACCGGAGAACTCGTCAACGCGGTGATCCTCGCCCTGTACGCGGCCGGCGTGGAGGCGCGGGACGTGCAACTGGACGCGTCCTCCCTGGAGGACGCCTTCGTCCGGCTCACCGGAACGCACCTGCACCAGGAGGCAGAAGCGTCATGAACGCCACCCTGATCGCACGGCCCGGAGCACCACGCGCCGCGTTCGGCCAGATCGTCCGCAACGAGGCCCGGCTCGCCTGGCGTCAGCCGGCCGGGATAATCGCCGGCATCGGGATCTCCCTGGGACTGCTGATCATCTTCGGCGAGATACCCGCGTTCCGGCAGTCCTCCGCGTCCCTCGGAGGCCTGTCCGCGTTCGACGTCTACATCCCGATCCTCATCGCGTTCGCGATCGGCATCATCGCGCTGACCTACCTCCCCGGGCCACTGGTCTCGTACCGGGAGCAGGGCATCCTCCGCCGTCTGTCCGTCACGCCCGTGCCGGCCTCCTGGGTGCTGGCCGCGCAAATGGTCGTCCAGGCGTGCCTGATGGCGATCGCGATTTTCCTCCTCCTGCTCGTGAGCACCGTGTTCTACGGGGTGAGCGCTCCGAAGAACCCCGGCGGGCTGATCCTGACGATCGTCTTGTCCATTGCCGCACTGTTCACGCTCGGCCTGACGATCGCGGCGGTGGCCCGGACCACGGGAGCCGCGCGCGGGATCATGGGCGCGACGTTCTACCCGCTGCTGTTCTTCGCCGGGTTGTGGTATCCGATCCAGCTCATGCCGGGCGTGATCCAGGGCATCAGCCACTTCAGCCCGCTCGGTGCCGCCGTGCAGGCGATGCAGGACTCGATGAACGTGGGCTTCCCCCCGGCGACGCCGCTCCTGGTGCTCGCGGCTTATGCGCTGGCGTTCGGCTTCCTGGCCAAGCGCTTCTTCCGGTGGGAGTGAGGAGCCGGGAGCAGGCTCAGCCGGCGGGCCTCCGCCCGGGCCGCCGCCCGGGCTAGGCGGATCCCGCCGGGCCAGGGCGGCCCGGGTCCCGGTCGCGCCGGGCCACCGGGCGGGTGGTGGGAGCCGAGTACTCGCCGATCCACTCGTCTTTCCAGGCCCGGTCGTACTGCTGCGCGTTGCAGCTCGGATGGTAGATCGCGGTGAGCTCGCCTGCGATCTGCTCCCGGTGCGGCCGGCCGCCGCCGGGCACCTCGTAGGTGGCGACGTGCACCTTCCACCGGGAACCGGCCCGCCGCACCCACAGGTGCGCGTCGGGGTGCCGGAACGGGAACCGCTCGGCGGACAGGTCGTCGGAATGGCCCACGTAGATGACCGCGTACCGGTTCGGCCCGGTGTCCGGGTCCGGCTGGCACAAGATCGCGTAGACGGCCGGAACGGGGGGCGGGGTCCACCCGGCGAGCAGGCGCGGGCCCTCGAACGGGTACCCGGCCAGCGAGCCGAGCCGGATCACGGGTCCTCGTCCTCGCCGACGGCCTCGGCCGCCGCGATCGGCCACGCCGGGAGCCCGGCCCGGGCCACGGCCGCGGTGAACTCCTCGGTGGCCCGCTCGATGGCCTCCTCGCGGCTGCCGGCCTGCACGATCAGCTTCGCGCCGTAGCGGTTGGTCCCGATCCCGGTGGCGATGCCCGAGCTGGCCGCGACCGCGTCGGCCAGCTCGACGACCTCCTCACGCGACAGCACCCGGTCGCCCTCGGCCTCGATCCCCACGCTCCACCGTGTTTTTTGCTCGCCTCCGGGGCGCGCTTTGACGCGGCCCTTTGGCTCGACCATTTGCTCGCCTCCGGGGCGCCCCTCTGGCTCGTCCACCGGTATCCCCCTAACTCAGCCTGGGCAGCAGCGTCGCGAGCTCTTCCAGGCTGCTCAGATCGTGGCCGGACAGCAGCAGGTCGACGTGCGGGGCGGCCACCATCATCCCGAGCGTGGTCGGGCGGAAGTCCCGGTCGTCTCCCTTGTGCGGGTTCATCCATACCACCCGGTAGCTGAGCCGGGACAGCCGCTCCATCGCCGTGGCCAGAACGCTCGGATCCCCGCGGTCCAGGCCGTCGGAGCAGATCACCACGATCCCGCCGCGGCACAGGCCCCGCCGCCCCCAGTCTCGCACGAAGGAGTCCAGGGACGCGCCGATCCTGGTTCCGCCCTCCCAGTCGAACGCCGCCCCCGCGGCCTGCTCCAGCGCCCGGTCCGGCCTGCGATGATCCAGCGCCCGGGTGATGCGGGTGAGCCGGGTGCCGAAGCAGAACACCTCGACCCTCGCGGCCGCGCGCGTGGCCGAGTACGCGAACTGGAGGAGGTGGCGCGAGTAGTCGGCCATCGAGCCGGAGATGTCCAGGATGAGGATCAGCGGCCGCGGCCGGACCCGGCGTCGCCGCCAGAACAACTCGGCGGGCTCGCCGTGCGCCCGCAGCGACTCGCGCACCGTGCGGCGCAGGTCGGGGGCGCGGCCCGAGGAAGCCGGCGCGGTGCGGCGGGTGCGCCGCCGCGGCGGGGTCAGCCGGATCCGGGCCATGATCCGCCGCACCGCGGCCAGTTCCTCGGGGCTGCAGGCGGCGAACGACTTGTGCCGCAGCGCCTCGGCGTCGGAGGCCATCAGCCCGAGCGTGGCCTCCTGGTCCGGGCGCGGCTCGCCGTCGGCGTCGGTGGCCGGAACCTCGAGCACCGCCTCGGCCTCGGCGCTCACCTGCGCGCGCAGCGTCAGCAGTTCCCGGGCCGGGTCGGCGCCGCCGAGGAAGAACCTGCGGAACACCCGGTCGTAGACGGGAAGATCATCGCGACGGGTGACCAGCGTGACCCGCCCCGCCCAGTACAGGTCCAGCAGGTCGGACGGGTCCAGCGCGCTCATCGCCGAGCAGTAGGCCAGCGTGTCGCCGGAGCCGACGGCGAGTCCGGCCCCGCGAAGCTCGCGAGAAAAATTCGCCAGAACGGTAACGAACGGGGCTCGGTCAGGCACCAGAGGTGATCTCTTCCAGGTTGTCTCGCACCAGGTCGAGGTCGTCACGCTCCTTGACCACGGCGCCCAGCGTGTCGTCCGCGGTCTGCGGGTCGAGTCCGGTCGCGCCGAGGAAGTCGAGGGTGGCGACCCAGTCGATCGTCTCGGCGACTCCCGGGGGCTTGGCCAGGTCAAGTTCGCGCAGCCGGTGCACGGCCGCGACGACCTTGCGGGTCAGCGCCTCGGACACGCCCGGCTGGCGGACGAGCACGATCTGCACCTCGCGCTCGGCCGGCGGGTAGCCGATCCAGTGGTACAGGCAGCGTCGCTTCAGCGCGTCGTGCAGTTCGCGGGTGCGGTTCGAGGTGAGGATGACCAGCGGCGGGCTCGCGGCCTTGACCGTTCCGACCTCGGGAATGCTGATCTGGAAGTCGGACAGCAGTTCGAGCAGGAAGGCCTCGAACTCGTCGTCGGCCCGGTCGATCTCGTCGATCAGCAGCACCGCCTGGTCCCCGGCCCTGACCGCCTCGAGCAGCGGCCGTTCCAGCAGGAACTTCGGGCCGAACAGCTTGTCGACCGCGCCCTCGTCGGCGACCTGGCGTTCCGACAGCGCCCGGATGTGCAGCATCTGGCGCGCGTAGTCCCACTCGTACAGGGCCTGGTTCGTGTCGATGCCCTCGTAGCACTGGAGCCGGATCAGCTTCCGGCCGAATACCGCGGCGAGCACCTTGGCCACCTCGGTCTTGCCCACCCCGACCTCGCCTTCCAGCAGGATCGGGCGCTCCAGGGACAGCGCGACGAACAGCGCCGTGGCCAGCCCGCGGTCGGCGAGGTAGCCGCCCTGGCGCAGGGTTTCGGTGAGCTCACCGACGGTTTCCGGTCGCTCCATCCAGCGGCCTCCTCGCCGTCGGGCACTGTCGGCTGGACCCGGGCCAGCCGGACACGGCCGGCTCACCGCGGTCGGCTGGCTTCGGCCGCGTCGGCAGGGCCACCGCTTACCGGCGGGCCTGCGCCGGGCCGAGGACCAGGTCCCTGATGCTGTCCGCCTGGGGGTTCAGCTTGCCCTCGCGCTGCAGCCGATCCCGCCAGGCCGCGCGCAGGTCGCCGTCGGGACCGGCGAGGCCGTCGAAGCCGACGTCCGCCATCTTCTTGCAGGACTTCGTGGCACAGGCCTCGTCGAGGTCCGCGCTGGTCTGCCCCTGAGCGCTCCACACCCCGCGGAGCACTTCGAGGGCGTCATCGGGCTGGCGACTCATCTGCAGGTCCTTCTCGCGCGGTGCTTGCCGTCCTCCACCTGCACTGTAATTCCTGCTGGCGGCTCGGGCGACCGCGGATTAAGGGTTCTCTTATGAGCGGTACCAGACGCGGGCGGCGCGGCGGCCCGGCGGCGGATGGAATCCGCGCGCTCAAGGTCGCCGCGGACCCGGACGAAGACGCGGCGATGCCGAGGCCGGGGCCAGCCCGCGCCCGGCGGCCGCGCTCGCCTTTTGCGGCGCCGGTTTTGCGGCGTTTTTGGGTGCGCATAATGGCCGTGATTGGCGCGGCAATTTGGTAGCATTTGGCGGGCCAGGGAGGAAGCCGGATGCCAACGGGGCCATCGAGCGGTGCGACCGAGCCGCCTAGCCCGACCAGCGCGGCCAATTCGACCGAGCCGCCGCGCGGCCGGCCGTTCTCCCCGCTCATGTGGCGCGTGCGGCATGTCGCGCCGTGGGCGGCGGCCGGACTGCTCGTCCTCGGTGGTGTCGGCGGGTTCCTCCTGCTGCGCGAGCCGGTGAGCCCGGTGAGCCAGCCGCGGGCGCAGACGGCCTTCTGCGGTCTTGTCGCCTGCGCGGTCCTGCGGTCCGACGCGTCGGCCTCCAGCACGCCGACCGCGAGGCCACGCCCCGCCGTCGCACCTTCGATCCGGGTGACCGCGCGGGCCGCGGCGGCCGCCAGGTCCGCTCCCGATCCGGCGCCGGCCCAGCGCCGGTTCCGGCCCCGACGTCGGCGCTCAGGCCGACGCCCCGGCCTGCGCCGACGCGGACCTGGACACCGCAGCCTGATCCGGCGCACGCCTGGCCCCCCGGGACCGTGGCCGTCGCCATGGCCGTCGCCATGGCCGCCACCGTGGCCGTCGCCGCACCAGTGGCCGCCGCCACGGCACTTCCAGCGGCCCTGGTGGTGAGCGGCGAGCCGGCCCGCCATCTCGCGCAATCAGCCCGGTCCGGCCCCCGGGCCGTTCGGCGGCCGGCCGGTGACCAATGGCCCTGCCCGGTCAGCGTGGGGGATTCCAGCCTGTAGGTAAGGAGGGCTGACTCCCAGCGCAAAGGAGGGGGTCGAGATGTCTGACACCATCCATGAGGTCAACCGCGACACGGCCGCCGGTACCGGCTCGCCGGGGGCGCCCGCCGACAGCGACCAGCTCGCTCGCCAGCAGGCGGTCAAGCAGATCGAGCGGCGGCGCCGGTTCCGGATCAATGCCGCCGTAGCCGGGGTCGGCATGGTGATCCTCGTGGTCATCTGGGCCTTGACGGAGTACCACAACGCGGGCGGCTGGCCGGCCCACGGATTCAGCCAGAGCTCAGGGATCCATGACGTGTGGAACCTCTGGATCATCTATCCGCTCGGGGCGTTCGCGTTGATCATCGCTGGCCATGCCTGGTGGGTCTACGGGCGCAAGCCGATTACGGAACGCGAGATCGAACGCGAGATCGAACGGCAGGCCGGCCCGCACTGACACCCAGCCGGCCGGGCACAAACAAGGAGACGGTCGAAATGATGGAAACCACGACAAACGAGCGCCCCGGCCGGATGACCGCGGAGCGGGGGCAGGTCATCACCGACCTGTTCCGGGCCACCCACCCGAGCGCGGCGTCGGAGATCGCTGACTTCGTCGACAGCATCATCCACGGGCTGGGCGATGACATTAGCGACCCTGATGAGCGAATCCAGGGTGCTCAGGGTGCGACCGGCCCCGTTTCCATCCAGGCCGCCCAGGCCGCGGTCGAGTTCATGATGGCCGCGATGCTGGCGGCATCCAGGTAAGGCAGCCTGCGGGCGGGCACGGTCACGAGCCGTTTCAGCCCGGGTAAAAGTGGAAAAATCCGATTTCGGACCGGGGGTAGCCGTGCTGGGCGATGTTCGCGTACCACGCGGCATCGTCGTCTCTGGTCAGGAAGGCCCATATTCCATGGATCTTACGGAATTGGCCATACGGCAGGAGGAAGGCGAAGGTCATCACGGAGATGACGCGGGTAGCCGCGAAGACGGCCATGGCCGCCACAGTGGTTGAGGAACGCATGTTGTTGAGCGCCTCGGCGGCCCTCGCTGCAGATGGCAGGGAGGAGCCGGGCACGCGCACCCGGGCGGTAGTCCGCAACAGCCCTGAAAGCGACAATGACAGCCCCTGACAGAGGGCATGACCAACCGGTGTGATCAGTCAGCGAAGTAAGACTAAGCCAGGGTAGTAACGTGCGCCCGGTGAACACCTGGAACCTGAGGCCGTTTCTGCCACGCTGGCAAGCGACAGCCCGTGCCGAGCGGCGGCGTGGCGGAGGTGCTTGTCGCTAGCAGCAGCCCGCCGCTGGCACGGACGTCTCCGCGGCCGCGCTGGCGTCGGCGCCGCAGCACGCGGGCGCGTCCTGGTCCTCGCCGTAGAAGGTCTGGCTGTCGGCTAGGACCGTGTAGATCTCCCAGGACTCCCCGTCGGGCGCGCCGTGCACCCAGAACTTGTCCTGCCTGGCGTAGCAGCAGGTGGTGTCGCGCTCGTCCACCGACGCGAGCCCGGACCCGGCCAGCCGGGTCTGCTCGGCGTCGACCGCGTCGGCGTCACTGACCTCAACCCCGAGATGGTTCAGGCTGCCGCCCTGGCCGGCGTTCTCGAGCAGCACGAGCTTCAGCGGCGGCTCGGCGATGGCGAAGTTGGCGTAACCCGGCCGGCGCTTGGCCGGCTCGGTGCCGAACAGCTTGCTGTAGAACGCGACGGACTGCTCCAGGTCATTGACGTTGAGCGCGAGCTGTAGGCGGCTGGACATGATGCCCTCCAAGACCAGACTTCGATGGTTGTCTATATCTTTCGGGTCCCAGGTTGCCATAAGACATCGACCTCTGTCAATATAGACGTATGCCGAAGTCTTGGATCGTGCTGACCCCGGCGGACCCGGCGGCCTGCTGCCCGCCGCTGTCGCAAGAGCCGCTGTCGGCTGAGCAGGCCGGGCAGATCGCGCCGTTGCTGAAGGCGCTGGCCGAGCCGGTGCGGCTGCGGCTGATGTCGCTGGTGGCCAGCCATCCCGGCGGCGAGGCCTGCGTCTGCGACCTGACCGGCGCGTTCAACCTGTCCCAGCCGACGATCAGCCATCACCTCAAGGTGCTGCACGACAGCGGTCTTCTCGACCGGGAGAAGCGCGGTGTCTGGGTGTACTACCGGGCCCGGACCGACGCACTGGCCAGCCTCGGAGCGCTCATCGGGTCCCCGGCGAGCTAGCGCCCGCCGGTGAGAGCGGCGGAGGTACCGGGCTCATCCGCGGGCAGGGCCCGGCCGGAGCTTCAGGTGCCGCCGAGGGCTTGGCGGACGGCGGCCAGGCGCTCGGGGACGATCCGCCACCAGGTCCATTTCCCGCGCTTGTCTGCCTCGATGAGCCCGGCTTGCGCCAGGACCCGGGTGTGGTGGGAGATGGTGGGCTGGCTCTTGCCGAGGGGCTCTTGGAGGTGGCAGCTGCACACCTCGCCCTGCGCGGCCAGGATCGATATCAGCCGCAACCGAACCGGATCGGCCAGGGCGCCCAGCACAGCCGCGAGGGCCACTGAGTCACCCTCGGACAGCGGGACCTCGGTAAGCGGCGGTCCGCACAGCGCCTCGTCGATGAGCGGAAGGGCCGTCGTGGCGCGCGCCGCCGGCATCCAAGCCTCCTATTGACATCTATCGATACGTGGCAGTAGTTTCGGATCGACATGAATCAATCTACCGGATTGCCCGGGGATCCAGCATGCCCGCAGTCCCGCCGGTCCGGTTCGCGCCCGCTCATAGCGACGCGACCGGGCCGCGACGTGGCCCCGTCAGCGCCGGGAGGGTCGCGGGATGAACGAGGTGGTTTTGTGGCGGCGGCTGCTGGCCGAGCTGCTGGGCAGCGCGTTCCTGGCCGCGGTGGTTATCGGCTCGGGCATCGCGGCGCAGCGCCTGTCGCCGGGTGAGACCGGGCTGGAGCTGTTGGAGAACGCGGCGGCTACGGCGGCCGGGCTGTTCGCGATCATTTTGATGTTCGGCCCGGTGTCGGGCGGTCACTTCAACCCGGTGGTGTCCTTCGTCGATGCCGCGTTCGGCGGGCTGCGCTGGCGCGACGCCGCGGCCTACCTGCCCGTGCAGGTGGCCGGGTGCACCGGTGGCGCGGTGCTGGCGAACCTGATGTTCGCCCTGCCTGCGGTCAGCATCTCGGTCAAGGACCGGACCTCGCCGGCCCATTTCCTGTCCGAGGTCATTGCCACCCTCGGGCTCATGCTGGTGATCTTCGCGCTGGCCCGGTCGGGCCGGTCCCGGTCCGCGCCCGCGGCTGTCGGTGCCTATATCGGGGCGGCGTATTTCTTCACCTCCTCGACCAGCTTCGCCAACCCCGCCATCACCATCGGCCGGATGTTCTCTGACACCTTCGCCGGCATCGCCCCGTCGTCGGCGCCGAGCTTCATCGCCGCGCAGGTCATCGGCGGGGTTCTCGCGGCTGGGGTGATCAAGGCGTTGTATCCCGGCGTCACCCCGGCCCAGGCCGCCGACATTATCGTCCCCCACCACGGCTATGCCGGACGGGCTCCTGCGGCCCGCGACGGCGCGTCGCCGTCTGCGGACTTGCCGCCCGGTCCGGCCCGGCCTCACTGACCAGACCTCCAGAATAGGAGCCTGCCATGCACCTGGTCACGATCGGCGGCAGCGACGCGGGGATCAGCGCCGCCTTGCGGGCCCGCGAACTCGACCCGAGCGCGGATGTCACGGTGGTGGTCGCGGACGCCTACCCGAACTTCTCCATCTGCGGCATCCCCTACTACCTGTCCGGTGAGGTCACCCACTGGCGGAACCTGGCTCACCGCACCATCGGCGACCTGGAAGCAGCCGGGATGTGGCTGCGGCTGGACACCACCGCCCGCCGCATCGACGTTCCCGGCCGCAAGCTCCTGGTCACCTCGGCCGAGGGCGGCGAGGAACTGATCGGCTACGACAAGCTGATCGTCGGCACCGGCGCGGTATCGGTGCGGCCCCCGATCAGCGGCCTGGCCGGCCCGGACGCTCTCGGCCCCGGCGACGGCGTACACCTGCTGCATTCGATGGGCGACACCTTCGCTGTCATGCGGACCCTAGAGCACGCTGCGCCCGCCAGCGCGATCATCATCGGCGCCGGGTACATCGGCTTGGAAATGGCCGACGCCCTCACCATCCGCGGCTTGCAGGTCACCCAGATGGAACAGCTCGCCGAGGTCCTGCCCACCGTCGACCCGGAGCTGGGCGCGCTGGTCCACGCCGAACTGGCCGGGCGCGGCGTGGAAGTGCTGACCAGCACCACCGTCCAAGCACTCACCCGGGCCGCGGCGCACCAGCCCGGGCGGCTGCAAGTCGAGGCCGCCGCCGCGGATGGCTCGGCCGTGACCCGGACGGCCGACATGGTCCTGGTCGTGGTCGGCGTCCGCCCCGACACTGCACTGGCGGCCGAAGCCGGAGCGGCACTGGGCGCCAAGGGCGCGATCGCGGTCGACCCCGGCATGCGGACCGACCTTCCGGATGTGTTCGCCGCCGGGGACTGCGTGATCACCCATCACCGGCTGCTCGGCGAGACGTACCTGCCGCTGGGCACCACCGCGCACAAGCAGGGCCGGGTCGCCGGTGAGAACGCCCTCGGCGGGAACCGGGAGTTCGCGGGCAGTCTCGGCACCCAGGTGGTGAAGATCTTCGACCAGGCCGTCGCCCGGACCGGGCTGCGCGACCACGAAGCCAAGGCGGCCGGGTTCGACCCGGTCACCGTCGCCTCCCGTGCCGATGACCACAAGGCCTACTACCCCGGCAGCCACCGCATCAGCATGCGGTTCACCGGCGACCGCGCCACCGGGCGGCTGCTCGGCGTGCAGCTGTTCGGGCACCGGCACGCCGAGATCGCCAAGCGCATCGACATCACCGCCACCGCGATCTTCAACAACATGACCGTCGACGGCCTCAGCGACCTCGACCTGTCCTACACCCCGCCGCTGGGCAGCCCCTGGGAAGCGGTCCAGATGGGCGCCCAGGCCTGGGTCCGCGAAACCCAGCGGCGCTAACCCGCTCCAAGTCTTGAGCAGAGGAACAGCTATGTCAGCGCACAACCGAGGGCCCGGCCTTCAGCAACGCCACACAGTGCACCGAGCCATCCAGGGCGCCGCCGTCGCGATCATCCTGCTCGCCCTCGCCGCATGCGGCAGCAGTACGACCACCACGAGCACCGTTGGCACCGCTGGCTCTGGCGGTAAGGCAGGCACGCTCACCGGGTCGGGTTCGACGTACGTCGCCCCGTTCTTCGCCCTGGCCTTCGCCGAATACCATCAGCGGCACCCTGCGGTCACCGTGAGTTACGCCGTCGTGGGCAGCAGCGCGGGGATCGCCGCGATCAGCGCCAGGCAGGTCGATTTCGGCGCCTCCGACGTGCCGATGAACGCCAGCGAGCTAGCAGCCGCCCAAGGGGGCCCGGTCACGCAGGTGCCCGACGCCCTGGGCGCCGAAGGCGTGGCCTACAACCTGGACCTCCCGGCGGGCGCCAGGCTGCGCCTGACCGGCCCGGTGATCGCCCGCATCTTCCTCGGGCAGATCACCCGCTGGGACGACCCGGCCATCACCGCCCTCAACCCGGGCATCACCCTCCCGGCCGCGCCGATCACCGTCGTGCACCGCTCCGACGGCAGCGGCACCACCTACATCTTCAGCAACTACCTGTCCAGCGTCTCACCGGCCTGGGCGGCCAAGGTCGGCACCGGCAAGACGCTGGACTGGCCGGTCGGGGAAGGCGCCGAAGGCAACGGCAGTGTGACCTCCACGGTGTTCCGCACCCCGTGGTCCATCGGATACGTCGAGCAGGCATATTCGCAAGGCCTGGTCCTGCCGTTCGCCGAAATCCGCAACCAGGCCGGCTATTACGTCCTCCCGTCCACCCAGTCCATCAGCGCCGCCGCCGCCCAGAAACCCGACATCACGCCGACCGGCTTTTCGATCGTCAACCAGCCCGGCGCCAGCAGCTACCCCATCAGCGGATACAGCTGGGCACTGATCTACACCCGCCAGCCCAGCCAGGCCACCGGGCAGGCACTGGTCACCCTCCTCGACTGGCTCACCCACGACGGCCAGGCCTACGCCGCCGCGAACCTCTATGTGCCCCTGCCAGCCCAGGTCCGGCAACTCGCCCGCACCATGCTCCAGCAGGTCACCGGCCCCACCGGGACACACCTCCTCGGCTGACCATGCCCGCATGGCTCAGCCAGCAGATGAACCGGGCCCAGCTGAATTCATCCCAGGTCCCAGGGCGGCCCGCTGCGGTCATCGCGGCGCGGAACGGCGAGCCGCCCTGGCGGGTGGTGTACCGGGACCGGGTTAGGCGCTGGTCCGGCGCCTGCGCTTGCCGTCCGGAGAGAAGCCGAGCGACACAGACGCAACCCAGTAGCCGTTGGCCTGGTCAAAGTAGACGCGGTCCTCGCCCGCGTCGCTTGACTGCCACGCCTCAAGGCTAGCGTTAGGTTTTGACATTGGCTCTTGCGCCGAGCTGATCAGGGCCCGGTATGGGCGCTGACCTGGGTGGGCCTGCCTGGACTTGAACCAGGGACCTCTTCCTTATCAGGGAAGCGCTCTAACCGACTGAGCTACAGGCCCGACTGACGCCCGGTACGACCATCTATGCCGGGCACGCCGGCCTAGGTTACCGCACGCCAGGGGGGACGGGTTAGTCGGTTTCCTTGAGCGTGACCTCGATGCCGCCGGCCAGGTGGGTAACCAGGTTGTAGATGACGGCCCCGACGGTGGCGAGGGCGGTAATCAGTACCACGTTGATGGCGCCGACCAGCATGGTGTAGCCGAGAATCCGGGACGCGGAGAACCACGCTCCGTTGGCGTCGGCGCCGGCGCTGTTCTTGCCGGAGGTCACGCTGTTGATCGTGGACTGGATCGAGTGGAAGACACCGAGCTTGTTCAGCACGTAGTACAGCGCCGCGACCGCGACGAACAGGATGACCCAGCCGACCAGCGAGATCATGAAGCTGAACTTCATCACCGACCAGGGCTCGATCCTGGACAGCACCAGCTGGGCCCGGCGGGTGGGCTGCGCCGCCCCCTTGGGCCCGGGCCGGGCGGCCGCGGCAGGCCGCTCCGCAATCTGCACGGGCCTGGAGGGGCGGCCGGGCTTCTTGGTCCTCGGCTTGGTCAGGGCGGCAAACGGGGCCGTGACCCTGGCCGCCACGCCCGCCATTCCTGGTCCCGGCGCGGACGCCATCGGCACCTGGGCCGGGTACGGCGGCGGACGCTCGTAGGACGGCACCGTGATCCCGTCGGCCGGCTGAGGTATCTCGTCCCCGGGGGACGTGGCCGCGTAGGCCGCGCCGGGCAGCGGCATATCCGGCGCGGGCGGGTCGTCCGCCAGCATCGGATCGCCGTCGGCGGCCGGGGCGCCAGGGACTAGCTGTTCCGGCTCGGGGCCCCCGGAAGCACCCTCGGCCGATCCGTCGGTGAGCCACATTGCGGGCTCCACGCGCTGATCCACCCCGTCCTCCTCCGGAACGTCGCCTCCCACGAGGTTATCCCCAGATGCCGGTTCCCGATCCGGTTCGACCAGACCGTCATCAACCAGACCGTTATCCGCGGCAACATCTGTATGACTATGACGCTGCAGCGACCCGCCACGTTGCAGCGGTTGGTCAGCGGATATATCGGAATCCAGCCCGGGCTCGTCGTCCCTGAAACGTTCCGTCACCAATAGTCACCCCCGGGGCGCGCTATGCGTCACCGTCGCCAGTCCCGGCACCGTCGTCCGTGACGGTCGTGTTGCTGTCGACCGTGTCCGCGACCGCGTCCCCAGCGCCGACGTCGATGCCCTCCGCAGCGTCGCCGTCACGGGCGCCGCCGTTACCGTTGCCGCCATCATCCCCGGCCAGGCCGCCGTTAGGCCCGTCGAGTGACTCTTCGTTGCGGGCGATGGCCACCAGGCTCTGCCCAGGGGCCAGGTTAACCAAACGGACTCCCATGGTCTGGCGGCCGGACAGCTTGATCTCGGACGCGGCTGTCCTGATCACCCCGCCGGCCGAGGTGATCGCGAAGACCTCGTCCTCCGGGCGCACCATCAGCGCGCCGACCAGCTCGCCGCGGGCCTCCACGATCCTCGCGGTCAGCACGCCCTGGCCGCCGCGGCCCTGGACGGGGTACTGGTCGGCCGGGGTCCGCTTGGCGTACCCGCCGCCGGTCGCGACGAGCACGTCGGCGCCGTCCCGCACCACGTACATGCCGAGCATCCGGTCACCCTCGCCGAACCGCATCCCGATGACGCCGGACGTGGCCCGCCCCATCGGGCGCAGCGCATCGTCGGTGGCGTGGAACCTGATCGCCTGGGCGTTCTTGCTGACTAGGAGCAGGTCCTCGTCGGCCGACATCAGCCGGGCCGCGATGACCTCGTCGTCCTCGCGCAGGTTGATCGCGATGATGCCGCCGGACCGCGGCGAGTCGAAGTCGGTCAGATGCGACTTCTTGACCAGGCCGCCCGAGGTGGCGAGGACCAGGTACGGGGCGACCGAGTAATCGGGCAGCGCCAGCACCTCGGCGATCCTCTCGTCGGGCTGGAACGCGAGCAGGTTGGCCACGTGCTGCCCGCGGGCGTCGCGCGCGGCCTCGGGCAGCTCGTAGGCCTTGGCCCGGTAGACCCGGCCCTTGTTGGTGAAGAACAGGATCCAGTTATGGGTGGTGGTCACGAAGAAGTGCTCGACGATGTCGTCGGTGCGCAGCTGGGCGCCGCGCACGCCCTTGCCGCCGCGGCGCTGCGCCCGGTACAGGTCGGTCTTCGTGCGCTTGGCGTAGCCGCCGCGGGTGATCGTGACGACCACGTCCTCCTCGGCGATCAGGTCGGCCTCGGATACGTCGCCGTCGTAGGCGATGATCTGCGTTCGCCGGTCGTCACCGTACCTCGCCACGATCTCGGCGAGCTCGCTGCCGACGATCTGCCGCTGCCGCTCCGGCGAGGCCAGGATCGCCTCGTACTCGGCGATCTCCGCCATCAGTTCGTCGTACTCGTCGATAAGCTGCTGCCGTTCCAGGGCGGCGAGCTTGCGCAGCTGCATGTCCAGGATCGCGCGGGCCTGGATCTCGTCGATCTCCAGCAGGTCCATCAGGCCCTGCTGTGCGGTCGCGGCCGACGCGCTGGCCCGGATCAGCGCGATGACCTCGTCGATCCGGTCGATGGCCTTGAGCAGCGCGCGCAGGATGTGAGCCCGCTCCTCCGCCTTGCGCAGCAGGTAGCGCGTGCGGCGGACGATGACCTCGATCTGGTGGCTGACCCAGTACCGGATCATCTGGTCCAGCCGCAGTGTCCGCGGCACGCCGTCGACCAGGGCCAGCATGTTCGCGCCGAACGTGTCCTGTAGCTGGGTGTGCTTGTACAGGTTGTTCAGCACCACCTTGGCGACCGCGTCCCGCTTCAGCACGATCACCAGCCGCTGGCCGGCCCGGTCGCTGGTCTCGTCCCGCACGTCGGCGATGCCGCTCACCCGTCCGTCCCGGGCCAGCTCGGCGATCTTGGCCGCGAGGTTGTCCGGGTTGACCTGGTACGGAAGCTCGGTGACGACCAGGCAGGAGCGGCCCTTGCGGTCCTCCTCCACCTCGACGACCGCCCGCATCGTGATCGAGCCGCGGCCGGTCCGGTACGCCTCCTGGATGCCGCGGCGGCCGACGATCAGGGCGCCGGTACTGCCGTCCGGCCCGCCGGGGAAGTCCGGGCCCTTGATCCGCTCGATCAGCGCTTCGAGCAGGTCGGCGTCGGTGGCGTCAAAGTTGTCCAGGTACCACTGGACGCCGGCGGCCACCTCGCGGAGGTTGTGCGGCGGGATCTTGGTCGCCATGCCGACCGCGATCCCCTCCGAGCCGTTGACCAGCAGGTTGGGGAACCGGCTCGGCAACACCACGGGCTCGGCGGACCGGCCGTCGTAGTTGGGCCGGAAATCGACGGTCTCTTTGTCGATGTCCCGCAGCATCTCCATGGCCAGCGGGAACAGCCGGCACTCGGTGTACCGCATCGCCGCGGCCGGGTCGTTGCCCGGCGAGCCGAAGTTGCCCTGCCGGTCCACCAGCGGCATCCGCATCGCCCAGGGCTGCGCCAGCCGGACCAGCGTGTCGTAGATCGCGCTGTCGCCGTGCGGGTGGTACGTGCCCATCACCTCGCCGACCACCCGGGCGCACTTGGAGTAGCCGCGGTCGGGCCGGAACCCGCCGTCGTACATCGCGTACAGGATGCGGGTGTGCACCGGCTTCAGGCCGTCTCGCACGTCGGGCAGGGCCCGGCCCACGATCACCGACATCGCGTAGTCGATGTAGCTGCGCTGCATCTCAACCTGGATGTCGACCGGCTCGGTGCGGTCGTGCCCCTCGGGCGGGGCCGGGGCGTTCACGTCGGTCACTTGTCGTCTCGCCTTCCGTGATCACGGAGGATCTGACGTGCCTGAGCCGCCGGATCCTCCGTGATCACGGAATCCGGCGCCGCCGTCCTCAGATGTCGAGGAACCTGACGTCCTTGGCGTTCCGCTGGATGAACGAGCGCCGCGCTTCCACGTCCTCGCCCATCAGCACCGTGAACAACTCGTCGGCCTGCGCCGCGTCATCGACCGTGATCTGCCGCAGCACCCGGCGAGCCGGGTCCATCGTGGTCTCCCACAGTTCGCGGGAGTTCATCTCGCCGAGGCCCTTGAACCGCTGCACGGCATCCCGCGGGCGGGGATCCTTGCGGCCCTCGGCGATACCCGCCTCGATCACCGCGTCCCGCTCCTTGTCGGAGTAGGCGTACCCGGGCACCACCCCCTTGCCGTCCCACTTGATCTTGTAGAGGGGCGGCTGCGCCAGGTAGACGTGCCCGGCCTCGATCAGCGGCTTCATGAACCGGAACAGCAGCGTGAGCAGCAAGGTGGTGATGTGCTGGCCGTCGACATCGGCGTCCGCCATAAGAATGATCTTGAAGTACCGCAGCTTGCTGACGTCGAACTCGTCGTGGATCCCGGTGCCGAGGGCCGTGATCATCGCCTGGACCTCGGTGTTCTTCAGCACCCGGTCGATCCTGGCCTTCTCGACGTTGAGGATCTTGCCGCGGATCGGCAGGATGGCCTGGAACAGCGGGTCGCGCCCGCCCTTGGCCGAGCCGCCGGCCGAGTCGCCCTCGACTACGTAGATCTCGCAGATCTCCGGGTCGCCGGACTGGCAGTCGGACAGCTTGCCCGGCAGGCCCGCCCCGCTCATGGCGTTCTTCCGGGTCAGGTCGCGAGCCTGGCGGGCGGCGATCCTGGCCCTGGCCGCCTGGGTGGCCTTGATCACGATCGCCTTGGCCTCGCCGGGATTGCGATCGAGCCAGTCCCGCAGGTGATCGTTGCAAACCTTCAGAATGAACGACCTGGCCTCGGTGTTGCCCAGCTTGGTCTTGGTCTGGCCCTCGAACTGCGGTTCGGCCAGCTTGACGTGGATGATGGCGGTGAGGCCCTCCCGCACGTCATCGCCGGTCAGGTTCTCGTCCTTCTCCCGCAGCAGGTTCTGCTCCCGGGCGTACCGGTTCACGATCGAGGTGAGGGCCGCGCGGAAGCCCTCCTCATGGGTGCCGCCCTCGGCGGTGTTGATCGTGTTCGCGAACGTGTGCACCGACTCGGCATACGAGGTGGTCCACTGCATCGCGATCTCGGCGGAGATCCCCGTCGACTCGCCGCCGAACTCGATGACCGACTCGTGCACCGGGTCTTTGGACGCGTTGAGGTAGCGGACGAAGTCGGCGATGCCGCCCTCGTAGCGGTAGGTGACCACGTGCGGCTCGCCGTTGATGTGATCCGGCCGCTCGTCGGTCAGGGTGATCGCGAGCCCGCGGTTGAGGAACGCCATCTCCTGCAGCCGCCGGGACAGCGTCTCGAACGACCAGACCGTGCTCTCGAAGATGTCCTCGTCCGGCCAGAACGTCACGGTCGTCCCGGTCTCGTCGGTCTTCTCGCCCTTGGTCAGCGGGCCGGTCGGCTCGCTGACCGCATAGGACTGGTGCCAGACGTGCCCGTCCCGGCGGATCTCGACCTCGAGCCGGGACGACAGCGCGTTGACGACGGAGACGCCCACGCCGTGCAGGCCGCCGGAGACGGCATAGGACTTGGCGTCGAACTTGCCGCCCGCGTGCAGGGTGGTCAGCACGACCTCGACGGCCGGCCGGTTCTCCACCGGGTGGTTGTCCACCGGGATGCCGCGGCCGTTGTCGATCACCCGCACGCCGCCGTCAGCCAGGAGCGTGACCTCGATCCGGTCGGCGAAGCCGGCCAGCGCCTCGTCCACGGCGTTGTCGACAACCTCTTGGACCAGGTGATGCAGGCCCCGCTCGCCGGTCGAGCCTATGTACATGCCGGGGCGTTTGCGAACCGCCTCCAGACCCTCAAGGACCGTGATCGAGCGTGCGTCGTATGACAAAGCGGAATACTCCTCCTGAACAGGACAGCCATGCGGGCACTGCCTCGCGGGGGACGTCCCCCGTGTCCCCCCTCCGGCTGCCTATACCATTTTACCTGGGAGTACCGTCAGCAGGTGCCAGTAGTGCTAGTCGGCTGCTAGTCCAGGGGGCTGGCCTCGCCGCCCGGGGAGACAAGCCTCGCGATGCCGCCCGCGACGGCCAGCTTGCTGGCCCGAGCGGGCGGCAGGACCGCGCCGCCGGGCCGGGGGTCCGGGGAGCTCCGCCCCCCGGTCTGGGGGTCCGGGGGTTATCCCCCGGGTCAGCACTAGCCGTAGGTGTCGCGGGGGCCGCGGGCGCCGCGGACCCGCCACTCGCCGCGTCTGCGGGCGGGGCCTGCCGCCGCGGCAGGACCGCGCACCTTGACCCGCTGCACGGTGCCGTCGCCGAGTTCGGCGTTGAGCCTGCGCACGAGCTGGGCGGCCAGCAGCCGTACCTGGGTCGCCCAGGCGGTGGAGTCCGCGGTCACCGTCAGCTCGCCGTCCGCCAGGCCGTCCGGCCGGGTATGCGCGGCCAGGTCGGAACCGACGATCTGGGTCCAGCGCGCGAACACCGAGCCTGCGGTGCTCGCCTCCTTCCAGCCGCGCGCGTCGATCAGGCTCTCGATCGCGGCATCCAGCCGCTCCGGGTCCTCGCGGCGCGCCCGCCGGTCAGACCGGCGTGACGAGGGCAAGTCGCCCGGGGGGTTGCGTTCTGGCCCGGGGGCATCGGCGTGTGCTGGACGGTTCCCTTTGGCCAGCGCGTCAGCCTTCGCCTGCGCCAGGGCTTCGCGGGCGAGCCGCAGCCGGGCAGCACGGTCAGGCGCGCGGTCGTCAGGCACTCCAGATCGCCCCGTCCGATACCTCGAATCTCCGGCCAGAGAGCTCCGGCGGCACGTCGGCGGGCACGGCCGCGGTGACCAGCACCTGCTCGGCGCCGGAAACCAGCCCGGCCAGCCGCTCCCGCCGCCCGCCGTCGAGCTCGGCGAAGACGTCGTCCAAGATCAGCACCGGGTCCTCGCCGCCCGACCGCAGCAGGTCGTACGCGGCGAGGCGGAGCGCCAGCGCCAGCGACCACGACTCGCCCTGGCTCGCGTAGCCGCGCGCGGGCAGATCCCCGATGCGCAGCTCCAACTCGTCCCGGTGCGGGCCGACCAGGCAGACGCCGCGCTCGAGTTCGGCCTGGCGGGCCCGGGCCAGCGCCTGCCGCAGCCCGTCGGCCAGAACCTCGCGGTCGGCTGGCGGCTCGGCTTCCTCGCTCCGCCCGGCACCGCCGGACGCCTGCCGGTAGGTCATCCCTGCCCCCGGGTCCTCGCCGGACACCGCGGCGTACGCCTTGGCTGCCAGCGGCCGGAGCGCGACGGCGAGCTCCAGCCTGCCGACGGTCAGCTCCGCGCCCTTCGCGACCAGGTGCTCGTCCCAGACCTCCAGGGCGCTGGGCACCGAACCACGGGGCACCGAACCACGGGCCGACATGGCCCGGGCCGACTTCAGCAGGGCGGTCCGCTGGCGCAGCACCCGCTCGTAGTCGGCCCTGATCCCGGCGAACCGCGGCCTGGTGGCGACCAGCAGGTCGTCGAGGTAGCGGCGCCGCTGGTCGGGGTCACCCTTGACGACGCTCAGATCCTCAGGAGCGAACAGGACGCACCGCAGCGTGCCCAGGGCCTCGCGCGGACGCGGGAGCGCCACCCGGTTCAGCCGGACCCGGTTCGCCTTGCCCGGGTTGATCTCGATCTCGACCAGGCTGTCGCGTTGCGTCGAGGTCACCGCGGCCCTGAGGATCGCGCGCTGCGCCCCGTGGCGGATCAGCGGGGCATCGGTGGCGACCCGGTGGCTGCCGAACGTCGCGACGTAGGCCGCGGCCTCCACCAGGTTGGTCTTGCCCTGCCCGTTCCCGCCCGTGAACGTGGACACGCCGGGTGCCAGCGCCAGGTCAGCCGCGGCGTAGCTGCGGAAGTCGGTCAGCGCCAGCCTGGTGAGGTGCACGCCTGCGACACTAGCTCGCGGAGCCTGCTCCGCGGCGGGGGGTTGAAGGGGGGTCGCCCCCCAGGGCCAGCACAGCTCGCCTGCTACCCGCCGAGGCGGATCGGCATGAGCAGGTACCGGTAGTCGGGCTGGCCGTCGGGCGCCGGCTTGCCGGTGATCAGTGCGGGCTTGCCCGGCTCGGTGAACGACATCCTGATGGTGTCCGAGTCGATCGCCGACAATCCGTCGAGCAGGTAACCGGGGTTGAAGGCGATCGAAAGCTCGTCGCCGTCGTACCCCGCCTCCAGGACCTCGACCGCCTGCGCCTCCTCCCCGGTGCCGGCCTCGAGCACCAGTTGGCCCGGGGTGAACGCCAGGCGCACCGCGGTGTTCCGTTCGGCCACGAGGGCGACCCGCTTGACCGCCTCGGCCAGCAGCCCGGTCGAGAGCTCGGCCGTCGAGGTGACGTGGTCGGGCAGCAGCGCCTGGTACCGCGGGAACTCGCCGCCGAGCAGCCGGGTCGTCGTGCGCCGCCCGCCGCCTTCGAACCCGATCATCCCGTCGCCGCCCGGCCCGCCCTCGCCGGGCAGGGCCAGCGCGATCGATACCTCGGCCCCGGAGGTGAGCGAGCGCGCGGTCTCGGCCAGGGCACGGGCCGGAACGAGCACGGCGGCCGACAGGTCCGGCCGGGCCGGGGTCCACCGCAGCTCCCTGACGGCCAGCCGGTAGCGGTCGGTCGAGATCAGGGTCAGGATGTCACCCTCGATCTCGATCCTCACGCCGGTCAGCGCGGGCAGCGTGTCGTCGCGGCCCGCGGCGGTGGCCGACTGGCTGACCGCCGACGCGAACGCGTCGCTGCCCACCGATCCCGCGGCCTGCGGCATCTCGGGCAGGTCCGGATACTCCTCTTCGGGCATCGTCAGCAACGTGAACGTCGCGCTGCCGCAGGACAGGACCGCCTTGCCGCTCTCGGACGTGATCTGCACCGGCCGGGCCGGGAGGCTGCGGCTGATCTCGGCGAGCAGTCGGCCCGAGACCAGCGCGCTGCCCTCCTCCTCGGTGGTCACCGGCACGCTGGCCTGCGCGGATACGTCGTAGTCGAAGCTGGACAGGGTGAGTTCGGCTCCGGCGTGCAGGCGCATGCCGGCCAGCACGGGGACCGTGGGACGGGCGGGAAGCGCGCGGGCGGTCCAGGCCACGGCATCGGCCAGGACGTCGCGGTCGACCTGGATCTTCACAGGAAGCTGCCTCCTGTTTCTTCGGTTGGCCGCCGAGCTAGTCGAGCGGGCGGGTCTCGGGTTCTCGTGGGCAGGCCGCGCCGGTGCGGCGGGAGCCTGGCTGGCGGAGAAGCGCGGGTTGCTGGCGCATTCCGGTCGGCCTACTTGGGTCTTGTCTTCAATAAATACAGAACAGTAGTCGTCATAGGGTCGGTGGATTCTGGGGATATCCGGCGCTGCCGCAGGTCAGCGGCGGCGGCGCCATCCACAGCGGCTGTGTCGGCCCGGGGCGCGGCGGTGGCCGCGGTGTGGAAACCCGGGCGCCGGGCGCCGGACGCCTTCCGGTTACCCCCCGGTCGAAGGGAGTTTTCCTCCGCACACCTGAGGTCTGTCCACACGTTTATCCACAGCCTGTGTGCGCTGATTGTGCAGCGAGCCGCTGGTATGCGAGTCTTCACCGGACGTTCACCCAGGTTCACGCAGGTTCACCCGGACAGCGCCTGCTGCTTGATCCGGTTGGTGAGCTCGGTGACCTGGTTGTAAATCGACCGGCGCTCGGCCATCAGCGAGCGGATCTTCTTGTCCGCGTGCATGACCGTCGTGTGGTCGCGCCCGCCGAACTGCTGCCCGATCTTGGGCAGCGACAGATCGGTCAGCTCCCGGCACAGGTACATGGCGATCTGCCGCGCGGTGACCAGGACCCGGGACCGGGACGTACCGCACAGGTCGTCGATGGACAGCCCGAAGTACGACGCGGTCTGGCCCATGATCATCGAGGCCGTGATCTCCGGCCCCTGGGCCTCGGGGATCAGGTCCTTCAGGACGAACTCGGCGAGCTGGAGGTCGACCGACTGCCGGTTCAGGCTGGCGAACGCGGTCACCCTGATCAGGGCGCCTTCGAGTTCGCGGATGTTAGTGGAGATCCGGCTCGCGATGTACTCGAGCGCATCGGGCGGCGCGTTGAGCCGGTCCTGGACGGCCTTCTTGCGCAGGATCGCGATCCGGGTCTCGAGCTCGGGCGGCTGGACGTCGGTGAGCAGCCCCCACTCGAACCGGCTGCGCAGCCGGTCTTCGAGCGTCACCAGCCGCTTGGGCGCGCGGTCGCTGGAGATGACGATCTGCTTGCTGGCGTTGTGCAGCGTGTTGAAGGTGTGGAAGAACTCCTCCTGGGTTCCTTCCTTGTTCTCCAGGAACTGGATGTCGTCGACCAGGAGCACGTCCACGTCACGGTAGCGGCGGCGGAAGCCGTCCTGCTTGCCGTCCCTGATCATGTTGATGAAGTCGTTGGTGAACTCTTCCGAGCTCACGTACCGCACCTTGACGCCCTGGTACAGGCTCTGGGCGTAGTGGCCGATGGCGTGCAGCAGGTGGGTCTTGCCCAGCCCCGAGTCACCGTAGATGAACAGCGGGTTATAAGCCTTGGCGGGCGCCTCGGCGACGGCGACGGCGGCAGCGTGGGCGAACCGGTTGCTGGATCCGATGACGAACGTCTCGAACGTGTACTTGGGGTTCAGGCGGGCCTGGGCCGGGCGGAGCGGGCCCGAAGGTGCGGGCCCGAAGCCGGCCGGGGCGGGCCGCCCGTCGGAGAGGTTCGGGCCCTCGGCCCGGGCCGCGGGGATGTGACCGACCGGGCCGAGCGCGGCGTCGCCGCGAGTGCCGATCAGGTCGGCGGGATGGGCCGGGTGAGCGGGATGACCGGGATGACCGGGCCGGTCGTCATCGCCGAACGGGGCGGCACCCGCGGGACCGTTGGTGACGATCCGCGGCATCGGGCCCGTGGCGGCATCGGCGCCGGAATCCGTGGCCGGCTCGCCGCGCATGTCCGTCAGGGCGTGGCGGCCGGGCGGGCGATGCCCGGCGTCGCCGCGATGCCCGGCCTCCGGGCTAAGGCCCGCGTCCCCGGTCACGGCGGTGGGGTCAACGGTGACCGCCAACTGGATGCTGCGGCCGAGTTCCCTGGACAGCGTGTTGGTGATCAGCGCGCGCAGCCTGGTCTCCAGCTGTTCCTTGACGAACTCGTTCGGCGTGGCGATCAGTGCGGTGTTCTCCACCAGGCCCAGCGGCCTGGTCAGCTGCAGCCAGGCCCGGTGCGCGGGCTCGATCTGCATTTCGGCCAGCTCATCCAGGGATCTGGCCCAGACTTCCGCGAGGTCTGCTTCGCTCATCGGCCGTTCACCTCGCGCCCCCACATATGATCAACAGGTTTTTCCACAGGTTGTGCACGTTGCACGTTGGTGCAGCAGCCGCCCCATTCGTCGCCGGAAAACTCCGACCTCGGCGATCGTCTGATCCCGGATCCCCGTGGCCAGGATCGCTTATCCACAGACTAGGGGTCGGGTTCGGTGCTCGTTCGGCAAACGGCAAGTGTTGCGGAGGGTGGCAGCGGAACCCCGGCCGGTCAGCCCGGGGCCCCGTGGGACCCGCGGGGGCATCCGGCCGCGGTTTGACCAGCGGTACCTGGTCCGCGTACCGTTCATGGGTCCGGTCGGCGACCGGGCTCCTTTGCTATGTCATCAAACCGGCGTCATCAAACCGGCGCGGCGGACTGCGGCCGCATCGGCCCTGCCCTGTGTACCTGGAGTCCCAGTGAGCAAGCGTACGTTCCAGCCGAACAACCGCCATCGCGCGAAGACGCACGGGTTCCGGCTGCGGATGCGGACCCGCGCGGGGCGCGCGGTACTCGCCGCACGGCGCCGTAAGGGACGCGTGCGGGTCAGTGTCTGACCGGCCAGGGCCGGGCGTCAGCGAAGGCTCGCCGGTGCGGCAGCGTGTCTCCCGCTCGTCCGCGGGGCGCTCTAAGGCATTCCGGCTCGCGCGGTGACCGCCGATGCTCCCCGCGGCGTCGCGGATGCGGCGGCGCAGCGAGTTCTCCCGGGTGATGCGCTGCGGCAGCCGGGCCGGCCCCTGGTCTCCGGGCACCTGCTGCGTCAGGCGGGCCACGTTGAGCCCGCCCGGATCGGGTTCGTGGTGAGCCGTGCCGTAGGAGGCGCCGTGGTGCGCAATCGGGTGCGCCGCCAGCTCCGACATCTGGCCCGCGGGTATCTAGGGTCGCTTCCTGAAGGTAGCCTGTTGGTGGTGCGTGCCAATCCCCGGGCCGCCACCGCACGCCAGGCGGATCTCGCCGCCGAACTCGACCTGGTAATCCGAACTTTGCTTCGGCGGCAGGGTGGGGCGCAGCGTCCGTGACGAGCACAGCACAGCGAGAGGCCAGGGAGCGGTCATCGGCCGCGGCCCGGCTTCTTGTCCTGCTCTTGAACGGATACCGGCGCTTTATCAGCCCGCTGCTTGGGCCCCGGTGCCGGTTCTACCCATCGTGCAGTGCCTACGCACTGGAGGCGGTGCAGTTGCACGGTGCGCTGCGCGGTTCCTGGCTGGCGGCACGGCGGCTCAGCCGGTGCCATCCGTTCCATGCGGGGGGCTTGGACCCCGTGCCGATGCCGGGGCGCAAGGCTGGTGTGGCCGAGGCGGCGTTCCCGCTGGACGGGGCGCGCCAGGCCGGGGGGCAGCGTCGCCCGATCAGATCTCAAGGGAGCTAGCCGGTGGGGAGTGTTCTTAACCCGATCTATGAGGCCGTCGCGTGGGTGCTCAAGCAGATTTACAACGGCCTGAGCCCCGTCTTCGGCGCCGCCAGCGGGTGGACCTGGGCGCTCTCGATCGTGTTTCTCGTGGTCCTGATGCGGCTGATCATGGTGCCGCTGTTCATCAAGCAGATGCACACGACGCGGGCCATGAGCGCGCTCGCGCCGCAGATGCAGGCGCTGCGCAAGAAGTACAAGAACGATAAGCAGACGCTGCAGCAAGAGACGATGAAGCTCTACCAGGAGGCGGGGGTCAACCCGCTGATGGGGTGCCTTCCGGTCGTCCTCCAGCTGCCGATGTTCTTCGCGCTGTTCAGCGTGCTGAGGGCGATCTCCGAGTGGAAGCCGGGTCAGAAGCCCAAGTACGGGCTGACGTACACGATGGTGGAAAGCGCCCAGCACGCCAAGATCCTCGGCGCGACCGTGGCGGACAAGCTGCTGTTCCCGGGCGATCTGCATGTCCCGGTGGAAGCCAAGATCACCATCCTGGTGGCGGTCCTGGTCAGCATGGCCACGACGTTCATGACCGTCCGGCA
Source organism: uncultured Actinomycetota bacterium (assembly GCA_963842355.1). Lineage (GTDB taxonomy): Bacteria > Actinomycetota > Actinomycetes > Streptosporangiales > Streptosporangiaceae > JASHPR01. The sequence continues at coordinate 489,978 of CAWJGC010000007.1, forward strand.
GAGCATGAAGCGCGGGATGATGCCCGCCGCGACCCCGGACAACCCGATGGGTCAGTCGCAGAAATACATGATGTACATCATGCCTTTCTTCGCGCTGTCGGGCTTGTACTGGCAGTTCGGGCTGGTGCTGTACTGGGTGACCACGAACGTGTGGACGCTCGGGCAGCAGTACGTGCTGTTCCGGCGGTACCCGCAGCCCGCCGCGGCGGGCGGCGCCCCGGCTACGGCCGCCGCGCCGGCGATCGCGCCCACGTCGACCGGGCGCGCGGTGACCAGCCCGCGCAAGCGGGCGGTAACCGGCCCGGAGGATGCCGTGCCGCCGGGAAAGACAGGCGGTCAGGGCGGTCAGGGTCAGGGCAGCGGTCAGGGCAGCGCGAATGGCGCGAACCGGAAGACGCCGGCCTGCGGACAGGCGCCGGCCGCTGCCGCCGCCTGGCCCTCGGGATCCTCGGGATCCTCGGCCGCCAAGTCCGTGCCGCCCGGGGCCACGCCGTCCGCGAACGGCGGGGGAGGCGGCGGAAGCGGGATGCTGCGCAGGCTGGGCAAGAATCGCGCCGAGCCCGAGCCGCAGCCGCCGGAGCCCGAGGTTAAGCTCGTCAGGCAGCAACGGCAACGGCAGTCCCGCAGCAAGCGGTCTGGTAAGCGGTGAGGCGATCCCACGGGGCCGCAGCGTGGCTGCGGTCAGCAGAGGTCAACCCCGAACGTAGGAGGCCCGGGTCGTGAGCCAAGGGGAAAGCGCCGTCACCGAGTCGTTCGGGTCGGCGGCGGACGAGGCCCGGGCAGGGCTCGCGGCAGAGGAGGCAGTCGCGGTGGAGGCTGATTCCGGCCCCCTGGATGGTGGCGGAGCGGCCGACGACTGTACGGCCGGCAACGGCGCGGCGGCTGATTCCGGCGCCGTGGCCGGTGATGAGCTGGCCGGCGATGTGGTCGGCGACGACGAGGCCGGCGAGGCACCCGAGCCGGGTTCCGGCGAAGGACCCAGCGGGCTCGGCGGACTCAGCGACGCGGAGGGCGAGCCGCCGGACCTCGCCGACCTGGAGCTCGAGGGCGAGGTCGCGGCGGACTATATCGAAGGGCTGCTCGATGTCGCCGACCTCGACGGGGACATCGACATGGACGTCGAGGGGGACCGGGCCGTGGTCTCCGTGGTCGGAGCGACCCTGGACGAGCTGGTCGGGCCGAGGGGAGAGGTTCTCGAGGCGCTGCAGGAGCTGACCCGGCTCGCCGTACACCGGCAGACCGGCGCCCGCACGAGAATCATGATCGATGTCGGCGGATACCGGCTGCGACGGCGCACCGAGCTGGCGGAGACCGGGCGGGACGCTGCCGACGAGGTCAAGCGGACCGGCGAGCCCAAGAAGCTCTGGCCGATGAACCCGTTCGAGCGCAAGATCGTGCACGACGCGGTCGCCGCCGCCGGGCTGCGGAGCGAGTCCGAGGGCGAGGAGCCGGACCGTCGGGTGGTTGTTCTTCCTGCCAGCTGAGTCACCAGGTCCGCCGGCGGCCGCATCGGCGCCGCCCCTGGCGGGCACGCGGGGTAGGCGGCTGGCGCCAGCACCGCCGCCGGAGGCCCGGCCGGTATTCGGTTCGGCGCTGGGCCTCGCCGAGCGATACGCCGCCCTGCTGGCCGGCCCGGGCGTGGAACGCGGACTGATCGGCCCGCGTGAAACCGCCCGGCTGTGGGATCGGCACCTGATGAACTGCGCGGCCGTGGCCGGACTGGTGCCGCGCCGGTGCTCGGTGATCGATCTCGGCTCTGGGGCCGGCCTGCCGGGGATCCCGCTCGCGATGCTGCTTCCCGACACCGAGGTCGTGCTGCTCGAGCCGATGGCCCGGCGCGTCGTGTTTCTCGAAGAGTGCGTCCGGGTGCTGGGCCTTCGTAATGCGCAGGTCTGGCGGGGGCGGGCCGAGGAGGCGGCCGGGAAACTCGTGGCCGACGTGGTGACCGCCCGGGCCGTTGCCCCGCTCGACCGCCTGGCCACCCTGGCCCTCGGCCTGGTCCGGCCCGGCGGCCTGGTTCTGGCCATGAAGGGGGCCGGAGCGGCGCGGGAAGTCGCGCAGGCCACTGCTGTCCTCCGGAGGGCAGGTGCACGAGACGTCGCGGTCGTGCAGGCTGGGAACGGTAGGGTCAGTCCGCCGCCGACTGTCGTCCGGTTCACCGCCGGCCCGGACGGCCCGGGCCGCCGGCGAGACGGGTGAACGCCATGGACGCGACGAACGCCAGGTACGCCAGGAGGAGATTTCGATGACGGCCGCCGCTCATGGCCTGGGATGGCCGGGCCAGCCGGACGACGCGGACGCAGTGTCCGGCGATGAGGTTCCGTCCTGTCCCGGGCCGGCCGGGCCCGCCGGATGGACCGGGCGCGAGGCCGGGTGGGCGGCAGATCCCGGGGAGCCAGCGCGCCGCCGCGAGCCTGGCACGGTCACGGCTCCGGCGGGCGACGATGGCCTCGGCTGGCCGGCCACGTCGGCGTCGGCACCGGCCAGCCCGGTGGACCCGGTTTCCGCGATGCCCGGGGGTGTTCGCGGCGCCGCGGCACCGGTTTCACGGGAAACATGGTCGGATCGGGCTGAGGGCGGGGCCGCGAGCCCGCGGGAGGGCGATATGCACACGGCCGAGGGCCATGCGGCACCGGACGGCCTCGGCTGGGGCGATCCGGCCGGGCCGCTGACCGCCGCGGTGACCGCGCGCCCGGAGCCGGCCCCGGCGGTAGCGGATTACGGCGCGGCCGTCCCGGACCGGGCCCAAAGCGAGAGCGAAGCGGCCATCCCCGGCGTCGCTGACTCAGCATCAGACACGCCGATCGCCCGCGCGGCCCGCGCGGCCCTGGCCGCCCGATCCGGGAGCCCGGCCTGGCCGCGGCCCAAGGCGTGCCGGATCATCACGATCGCGAACCAGAAAGGCGGTGTGGGGAAGACGACCACAGCCGTCAATCTGGCCGCCAGCCTGTCGCTGCACGGCTCTCGGGTGCTCGTCATCGACCTGGACCCGCAGGGCAACGCCTCGACCGCACTCGATGTCGATCACCATTCGGGCACCGTCTCCATCTACAACGTGCTCGTGGACGGCCAGCCACTGGCGGGGGTCATCCGGCCGGCCGCGGGCATCCCGCAGTTGTATTGCGCTCCGGCGACGATCGACCTGGCCGGCGCGGAGATCGAGCTGGTCCCGCTGGTGGCCCGGGAGTCACGGCTGGTGCGAGCTCTGGCCGGGTTCGACTCCTCTGGCCTGGACTACATCTTCATCGACTGCCCTCCGTCGCTCGGCCTGCTGACCGTGAACGCCCTGGTGGCCGCGCCCGAGGTGCTGATACCAATTCAGTGCGAGTACTACGCGCTCGAAGGACTCGAGCAGCTGCTGCGCACGGTGGACCTGGTCAAGAGCCACCTGAACCCGGGGCTCACGGTCTCGACCATCGTCTTGACGATGTTCGATGCGCGTACGCGACTGGCCTCGCAGGTGGCCGAGGAGGTCCGGGAGCACTTCGGCGAGATCGTCCTGGGGTCGATCATTCCGCGCAGCGTCCGGGTGTCCGAGGCTCCGAGCTACGGCCAGTCCGTGATGACCTACGATCCGGGATCGTCCGGGGCGCAGGCCTACCTGCAGGCGGCCAAGGAGATGGCTCTCCGCAACGCCCCGCGGGCCTGAGCCGATCGGGCCGGCCTAACCGGCCTGTCCGCCTCTTTCGTGTCAAACTCCAGTTTGAATAACTTCTGCTATCACGGGGTTAAATTCCGGCCGATGGTTCCGGGACCGTCGTGCCTTTGTACGATGGGGTCGGCTTCCTGGCGTGTACCTGGCAGGATGGCTCCTGGGCTCCCGGCGCAGGAGGAGTCGGCCGCCGGAGGCGGAACGGAACGGCTGGCGCGGCGGCGCCAGGCGCGAGCGGATAGCGAGGACGGGCGATGCCTCAGCAGAAGCGCGGACTGGGCCGGGGACTGGGGGCGCTCATTCCGACCGCGTCCGCGTCCGCGGATTCCGGACCGTCCGTGGCCGCTTCCGGAGCGGGCCAGCCCGGCGACGTCGGCGCCTACTTCGAGGAGATACCGGTAGGCGCGATAACGCCCAACCCGCGTCAGCCGCGTCAGGTCTTCGATGAGGAGCCGCTCGAGGAACTCGCGGCCTCGATCAGGGCCGTGGGCCTGCTGCAGCCGGTCGTCGTGCGCAAGGTCATGCCGGGCCACTATGAGCTGGTCATGGGCGAGCGGCGGTGGCGGGCCTGCGAGCTGGCCGACCTGCCGCAGATCCCGGCCATCGTGCGCGAGACGTCAGACGACGACCTGCTCCGGGATGCGCTGATCGAGAACCTGCACCGCGAGCAGCTTAACCCGCTCGAAGAGGCCGCCGCCTACCAGCAGCTACTCGATGACTTCTCGGCCACGCACGAGGAGCTGGCCCGGAAGGTTGGCCGATCCCGGCCGCACATCTCGAATACCATCCGGCTGCTCAGCCTGCCGGCGACCGTTCAGAAGCGGGTCGCCGCCGGCATCCTGAGCGCCGGGCACGCACGGGCCCTGCTCGCCGTGGAGGACCTGCAGGCTCAGGAGCACCTGGCCCACCGGATCGTGGCCGAGGGGCTCTCGGTGCGGGCAGTCGAGGAGATCGTCGCCCTCGGTGCCCAGGCGGCGAAGGCACCCCGGCCGCATGAGGCAGCCAGGCCGAAGCCCGTGGCTCCCGCGCTGAAGGACCTGGCGGACCGGCTGTCGGATGCCTTCGACACCCGGGTCAAGGTGGAACTCGGCCAGCGTAAGGGGAAGATCGTGGTCGAGTTCGCGTCGCTGGACGACCTCGAGCGGATCGTCAAGACCATGACCCCCGGCTGGGCACAGTCCCGGACCGCCTGAGTCCTCCCCGGCCGGGCAACGGGGCGCGGCTCCCGAACCGGGCTCAGCAGCCGGCCTAGCCACCCCGCTCCCGAACCGGGCTCAGCACCCAGCACAGCCACCCCCGGAGGCCCGGACGCCCGGACGGCGCCATCAGCAGGTCGGCCTGGTACCCGGTGCCCGTCGGCCGACGATGTTTCCCGTGAAACATCGCCGCGAACGCAGGCCGGGCCTGATCGGGCGAGGGCGGGAACTACGATGCGGTGCAGCCGGGCGGACCGGCCCCGGACTAGGCGGTGACGGCGCCCGCGGCCGCGCGAATTCCGGCCACGAACGCATCGACGTCTTCCTCGGTGGTGTCGAACGCGGCCATCCACCGGACAACATGGTCGCGCGGGTCCCAGACGCTGAAGTTCCATTCGCGCTGCAGCGACTCGATGAGCGCCGGATCCAGCCCGGCGAAGACGCCGTTCGACTGGACCGGCTGCTGCAGACGGACACCGGGAACGCCGCTGACGCCGTCCGCGAGCCGCCGCGCCATCGCGTTGGCGTGCTGGGCGTTCCGCAACCAAAGCTGGTCTTCGAGCAGGGCGATGAACTGCGCCGCGAGAAACCTCATCTTCGACGCGAGCTGCATCTCCTGCTTGCGCAGGAACGGGGCCTCCGCCAGGAGCGAGGCGTTCACCACGATCAGCGCCTCGGCGCCCACCGCCCCGTTCTTGGTCCCGCCGAAGCTGAGCACATCGGCGTGCTCAGCCAGGTCGGCCAGCGAGCAGTCCAGATACGCCGCCGCGTTGGCCAGCCGGGCGCCGTCCATGTACACGAGCAGCCCGTTGCCCCGGCAGTACTCCCCGAGGCGCCGCAATTCCTCCAGGGTGTAGCAGGTACCCATCTCGGTCACCTGGGTGAGGGCGATGGCCCGCGGCTGGGCGCGGTGCTCGTCCCCGCGTCCGCCCAAGCGGCCAGCGATGAGTTCCGGCGTCAGCTTGCCGTCTGGCGCGGGCACCGTGAGCAGCTTGCAGCCCACGATCCGCTCGGCCGCCCCGCACTCGTCCACGTTGAGATGGGCGCCCTCGGTGCACACCACCGCCTCGTACGGCCGCAGCATGAGGCTGATGCCGACGACGTTGGCTCCCGTGCCGTTGAAGACGAAGAAGGCGCCACTGGCGCCGAAGGCGTCTGAAAGCTGCGCGGCCGCTCGCGCCGTCCAGGGATCGTCGCCGTAGGCAGTGGCATCGCCCCGGCTGGCGTCCCCGAGCGCGCGCAGGACGGCCGGATGGGCGCCCGCGTGGTTGTCGCTGCCGAAGCTCTTGCGTGCGGGGACCGGTGCAGATGTTGGTGTCACTCGCCGAGCCTAGTGCACGTCGCTGCGAGGAAGCCGGGCCGATGACAGCGAGCCGGGCGCGGCCGACCAGGCTACGAGGATCCTCCGAGTGGGTACGATGTGAAGAGCACGGGCAGGAGGAGCCGGGAAGGTCAGCCCGCCTTCCGGCGGCCCGGCATCGGAGCAGCTGTCACTATCTCAGGGGTCCCAGGTGTCGCGCCGTCTCGCTAGTATCACGCTTGACAATATCGGCGACCTGCCGTTCAGGTGCCGTCGCTGCGTCTTCTGGGAACTGGATCCGGTCGGCTACGCCAAAGCGCACGAGGAGGGCGATCCGGGACTGGAGAAGGAGTCCTGGGTCTCCTCGGTCCTGCTGGAATGGGGAAGCTGCGGAAAGATCATCTATGTCGACGGCGTGCCCGCCGGCTACGTGATGTACGCCCCCCCGCAGTATGTCCCGCGGTCGGTGGCCTTCCCGACGAGCCCGGTAAGCGCTGACGCGGTCTTGCTGACCACCGCGCACATCCTCGGCGAGTTCGCGGGTGGCGGGCTCGGCCGGATGCTCGTGCAGGGAGTGGCCAAAGACATGACCCGGCGCGGCGTGAAGGCGATCGAGGCGTTCGGCGACCTGAAGTGGAACGGGCCGTCCTGCATGGTTCCCGCCGATTACCTGCTCGCCGTGGGGTTCAAGACCGTCCGCCAGCACGCCCGCTATCCGCGGTTGCGGCTGGATCTCAAGACGGCGTTGTCCTGGCGGGAAGACGTCGAGGTGGCCTTGGAGCGCCTGCTCGGCTCGATGGCCCCGGAACGCGCGCTCCGCCTCGCCTGACCCACAGGCAACCCAAACCCACTTTCGACTTAACGCCATGACGAGGGCATACCTGGATCCTGCGCTTCATGATCGTGGTTGACGCGATGCGTCCAGCGCACCCAACCAACCACGGTCATGGACCCGGCCCGGCCTGCAGCGGCGGGCCGGACAGCGCCGGCCCGGCCCGGCCGCTCCGGCCCGGCCGAGAGGCTGGATCAGATGAAGTCGGCGAGCTCGCGGAGCAGGGCCGACTTCGGCCGGGCACCGACGATCTCCTTGACGACCTCGCCGCCCTTGAACACGCTCAGCGTCGGGATGTTCATGATCCCGTACCGCTGGGAGGTGATGGGGTTCTCGTCGACGTTCAGCTTGACCACGTCGATCTTGTCGGCGTGCTCGCTGGCGATCTGCTCCAGAACCGGCGCGACCTGACGGCACGGACCGCACCACTCGGCCCAGTAGTCCACGACGACAGGCTTGTCGCTCTTCAGGACGTCTGCCTCAAAGGTCGCGTCGGTTACGGTCTTGGTTGCGCCCACGGTTAGGACTTCCTTCCGTTCCTCATTGGTGTGTGATCGGTGGTAGTGAGTTCTGATCGGTGACGGCCGCGGTTCAGGTTTCGCGATCCGCCAGCCATCGCTCGGCGTCCAGGGCCGCGGCGCATCCGGTGCCGGCCGCGGTGACCGCCTGCCGGTAGGTGCGGTCCACCACGTCTCCGGCGGCGAAGACGCCATCGATGCCGGTCCGGGTGGTCGGGTGCTCAACGAGCAGGTACCCCTCGGGGTCGGTGGCGAGTTGCCCGGCGAACAGCTCGCTGCGCGGGTCGTGGCCGATCGCCACGAAGATGCCGGTCACGGCCAGTGTGCTCTCGGCGCCGGTGCTGACGTTGCGGATCCGCACGCCGCTGACCCGGTCCTCGCCGAGCACCTCGACCACCTGGCTGTCCCAGGCGAAGTTGATCTTTGGGTTGGCGAGCGCGCGGTCCTGCATGATCCTTGAGGCGCGCAGCGAGCCCCGTCGGTGGATCACGGTCACCGAGCGCGCGAAGCGGGTCAGGAACGTGGCCTCTTCCATCGCCGAGTCACCGCCGCCCACGACCGCGATGTCCTGGTCCCGGAAGAAGAAGCCGTCGCAGGTCGCGCACCAGGAGACGCCGTGCCCGGCCAGCCGGTCCTCCCCGGGCACGCCGAGCTCGCGGTAACCGGATCCGCTGGCGATGATCACGGCCTTGGCCAGGTAGGCGTCGCTGCCTACGTGGACGACCTTGGGATCCGAGGTCAGGTCGACCTCGGTGACATCGTCAGCGACCAGTTCGGCACCGAACCGCTCGGCCTGCTTGCGGATCGCGTCCATCAGGTCGGGGCCCAGCACTCCGTCCGGGAAGCCGGGGTAGTTCTCGACGTCGGTGGTCTTCATCAGCGCGCCACCAGAGGTCACCGAGCCCTCGAAAAGCAGCGGGTTCAGCCGGGCCCGGGCGGCGTAGAGCGCCGCCGTGTAGCCGGCCGGCCCGGAGCCGATGATGATGACATCCCGAACGTCGGTCACTGCTGGGTGCCCTTCTGTGAATGATGCAGCGGCGTAAACAGATTCGGGGGCCCGGAGATTCCCGTGACGGCTCAGCTCCCGGAGGCCAGCACCGCGTGGTCGAGCACGTCGCTGACCGTGGCCGAGCAGCGCGTTCCGACCACCCAGACCTGATCGGGCCTTCCGGCCGATGCTCTCGTGACGATCACCGTGGCCGGGGCGTGCCGGTAGCGGGCGACATCGACGAGCAGCACCTGGCCTCCCGCCGCTGTCCGGTTGACGCACCCCTCGAGGTCAGTGACGGAGATGTTACCGAACGTCGTCGACAGCTTGCCTGGCTCGGCCGCACCCGCGCTGTGCCGGGTGTTCGGCCCGGCCGCCTGGCCCATGCCGGACCGGGTGAGCTCGCCGCTGACCTGGCTCGCGAGATTCGCGGCAGTGAAGTCGGCGCCGGACTTGACCGGGGTGACGGTGGCCCACTGCCCGGCGTGCTGGTAGCGCAGGCCGGGCGCGGCCGATGCTCCGGTGCCGAGGCCCGGATTGCGGGCTCCGTTGTCCGGTGGTGCGGCCCTGGGGGCGGCAGTCCCGGTGCCCGACGCGGGGGACGACGAGCCCCCGACGTGCTGGACCACCTCGTAGGCACCGCCCGCGATGACCACGGCCGCCGCGGCGGCAGCCATGGTGCGCAGCGCGACCGGGGAGGAGAGCCTGGGCAGGCGGGGCCTGCGGCCGGGCTCGGGCCTCTGGTGCCGCGCGGACCGCCCGTCCTGCGGCTGCCCATTCCCCGGCGCCCCGGACGCCCGCGGTCCGGCCTCCGGCGCCGGCCTGGTCCCGATGCCGGAGGCGGCCCCCGCCGTCAGCGCGACCCGCCCGGCCGCCTCGGCGGCCAGGGCATCGTGGATCCTGGCCGCGAGATGCTCGGGCATCGGCGGCGGCGGCACGCTGGCCAGCAGGGTCGTGACGGCTCCGAGTTCCTCGCTGCGGGCGCGGCAGCGCGTGCAGCCGGCCAGGTGAGTGCGGATCCGGGCGTCCTGGCGCGGGCTCAGGTCATCCTGACGGTACCTGGCCAGCTTCTCGGCACCGACGTGACGCGTCATGGCGGGTCATCACCCCCTTCTTCCCGCGCAGGTAGGACGTCTCCGGTGGCCGATCGGTTCCCCGGCGCCGGTTCCGGGACCCGGTCGACAGGGCGGGGGGCAGCCCGCGGCCGCAGGTGGGCCAGCCGCGGCAGCAGCCGGGCCCGGCCCCGGGCGCACCGGCTCTTGATCGTGCCTTGCGACACTCCGAGGATGTCGGCGGCGTCGGCCACCGCGTAGCCGAGCATATCCACGAGAACCAGCGCCGCCTGCTGGTCGGGAGGCAGCGTGCGCAACGCGGACATCACGTCGAGCGAGGTGTCGCTGGCCGCGGACGGATCGGGGGCGGCCTGGCCGACGGCCAGATGGTCCAGGGTGCGCTCGTCCGTTCCGTCGGCCGCGGGCCGCGCGGCCTTGCGCCGCAGCCGGTCGAGGCAGGCGTTGACCACGATGCGGTGCAGCCACGTGGTGACGGCCGAATCCCCGCGGAAGCTCCCGGCCCGCCGGAACGCCGAGATCATCGCCTCCTGCAGCGCGTCGGCGGCCTCCTCGGGATCGGACAGGGTACGGACCGCCACCGCCCAGAGCCGTTCGCGGTGGCGCAGGAACAGCAGCCCGAACGCGTCCGGGTCACCGGCCACATGCCGGCGCAGCAACTCCTCGTCCGGCGGCCCCGCCGTCGGATCGCCCGGGCCGGGGATGCCCGTGATCGAGGTCCCCGTGGTGGTTGACGTACCTGGGCCAGGAGCCCCGGTGGCCGGGGCCCCCGCGGTGGCGGCAACGGCGTTCGCGCGCGGCTCCGGCCGCGCGCGCCCGGCGCGGGTACCGCCCGCCTCGTGGTGCTCCGTGGCCGTCCTCCCGTCGTGCCCGCCGGGCCCCAGGGGTCAGCTCGATCCCTTCACGACGACGTTGTAGATATCCGCCTGGTACTTGTTGGGGTGACCGGTCCAGGGGGGCAGCTTGGTAAACCAGATCAGCACGTACCGGCCGGTGGCCGTGCTGCTGACGTTGAACGTCACGGTGCTGCTCACGTCGTTCTGGCTGGCCACCGTCTTCATGGCGTTGGCCGTGGCCTGGCCCACCGGGTCCGGGTCACTGCCCGGCGGGCCCTGGGCGTTACTGTTGCCGATCTTGATCTCGACGTTGGCGCCCGGAGTCGACCCGAACGTGACCTGCACCGAGCTGATCCGGACCGGATGGCCCATGTCGAGGATCAGCCCGGATCCGGCCTTGAGGCCGCCGAAGAACGGGCTGCCCGCGTACCAGCTCGTGATCCACGCGGTCGAGGGGCTGTTGTCGATCGCCATGCCCGCGTCCTGGCCGTTCTCGTCGAACCCCTGCGCGTTGACCGGGGTGAGCAGCACCGCTCCGGTCCCGGCCCGCGCGGCCCCGTGGTGGGGAGCCGTGGGCGATTTGGGCGGCGCCTGGCTGCCGCCGTGCAGCGAGTGATACCCGGCCCATCCGAGTCCGGCCACCACGACCAGCGCCAGGACCGCGATGACGACAGCCCGCGACGTGCCCGCGGCCCGGCCCGGTACCGGTCCGCGGGTCCGGGAGCGCCCGCGCGGGCGCTGCCGGTCCGGTGACCAGTACTCGGGCTCGCGGCTGTCCGGTGGCCAGTACGGGGACTCCCGCTCGTCTGGTGGCCGGTACTCGGGCACGCGCGCCGTTCGCTGGCTCTGCCGGTGATTGTCGGCTCGTGTCCGCGGCGACGGCGACGGTGACGGCGGAAGCTGCGGTATCGGCACCGGCGGGATGGCGGCCTGAAGCGCGGTGGCCAACTGGCCGGGGGTGGTCAGCGCGAGGCCGCCGCCGATGTCCCGCAGCAGCAGGACCTGGCTGGTGATCTCGTCGAGCGCGGCGGGCACGCCCGCCCTGACCTGCCGGGGACTGCGGGGGAGCCCGTCCGCGACCGGCGCGGGCGGCAGGGTCGGGCAGTCCGGGCCGGGCCAGTGGCCGGTCAGCGCCGCGTAGAGCAGCATGCCCAGCCTGCGCGTGTCGGCCAGGGCCGGATCCTCAGCGGAAGCCCCGGACAGGGCCGCGTTGATCCCGAGGCCCGTGATCTTTACGCCGCCTCCGGGGGTCCAGCGGAGGGAGTCCGGAGCCAGGCACAGGTGGGCCAGGCCGGCGGCGTGCGCCGCCGAGATCGCCTCGGCCGCCTCGGCGATGATCCGCGCGCCACGCGCCGCGTCGAGCGGGCCGGCCGCGAGCATGTCGTCGAGCGTGTCTCCCGCGGCCCACTCCATCACGGTGTAGGCGTGATCCCAGTCGTCCTCGACGTCGAAGACCTGGGCGAACCGGGGGTCGTTCAGTCGGCTGGCCGCGCGGGCGGCGGTCACCACCTCGCGCAGCCGGGGAAAGCCCGGCGCGAAGGTGAGCACGGTGACCGGCCGGGCCAGCGTCTCGTCGATGGCTTTCCACGCAGCCCAGCCCGCAGCCGCGGCGACCCGGTCCTCTAGCCGGTACCGGCCGCCGAGCCGCGTTCCCGGCTCAGATGTAAACGTACTCACATACCTGCGACGAGCGGAGCGCCTCCCGCGCCTCCCTCCTGGCCCCGTAGATGACGAACCGGATGAGACAAGACCATCATGCTGTACAACATGCTAGGCCGCGGAGCGCCCCCCGGCAGTCCCCGCGCAACCTACCATCGCAAACCGTTACCGCCAAGAGACAACGGCCGCGACCCGGTCACTGGTTCGCCCCGGGATCCGGGGCCCGTCCCGTCGGCTGAAAGTCGTGCCAGCCGCGAGGGTCGGCCTCGTCGGCCCGAGCGGATGGCCGGGGGGTTCCGGGGGCGGAGCCCCCCGGTCTGGGGTTCCAGGGGTTATCCCCCTGGGACAACACAGCCCGGGCCGTGTCCGGTGATCTGACCCGAAACCATGTATGGGGCTCGTCGCGGAACAACCCGCTGCTGTGCCTCCCGGCGGTCAGCCTCGTGGCAAACGGGCTGCGAACCGGGGCGCGGCGGAGCCCGCCCGGCGCCTGGCCGGCGCGGTGCCCATGATCCATGCCCTGAATTCCGGCATTTCCCGCGTTCTGGGTCCTGCCGGTTCCGTTGCCGGCTCCCGTTCCCGGCAAAGCCGGCGATGAATGTGCGTCTGCTGTACACGGGTGTACACCAACGTCGCATTCACGCGGCCTGGGATGCCGGGGCGGCGGCCAGGATGCCGGGGCGGCGGCCAGGATGCCGGGGCGGCGGCCGGGGATGCCGGGCGGCGGGCCTGCTGCCGGGACAAAGACGGCGAAACGGGGGCAAATGGTTGGACGGTGGCGGGCTGTCCGGCCTGGCGCCAGCCCCCGGCCAGCCGCGTCGTCCGCTGACCGGCGCCTGGGTCAGGGAACCGGCCGCCGGATCCATGATCAGATCGGTACGTTGATCCTCTGCGCGCCCATTCCGAGCATCTGGGGCTAGATCACGAAATCAGCGATCAAAGGGGTTGTGTCCGGGGACAACACAGCCCGACTCAGCGCAGCCTCGTCCGGACCGTGGCGATCAGGCCGGCGAGTTCCCTGACCCCGAAGGCCTTCGCGAACAAGAGATAGAGGAACATCGCCCCGCTGCCGCCGATCGCCACGATGCCGAGGGCGGCGATCCTCCCTCCCGAGATGATCGAGCTGACCATGACCGACACCGCGATCGCGAAGATCACCCCGGGGATCGCGGCCGCGTGCATCCGCACCAGGCTCGCGCGGATGCGGTAGCCGTCCAGGCCGCCGATGCGCCGTCCGAGCACTCGCCACGCCAGCGCGGTCCCGACCACGTTCGCGACCCCGAACCCGGCGCCCAGGCCGGCCACGACGTGCTGCGGCGGCAGGATGGCCAGCGCGATCAGGTTGGCCGTGATGTTGATCGCCATCGTGACCAGGCCGATGAGCGCGGGCGTGCGGCTGTCGTGCATCGCGTAGAAGACCCGCAGCAGCAACTGGAACAGCATGTACGGGAGCAGGCCGAGCGAGAACACCGCGAAGATCTGGCCGAGGTAGCGGGCGCTGGCCGCCGAGGTGCTGCCGTACCCGAACACCCCCTCGGCGAGCGGCCCGCCGAGCACAGCCAGGGTCAGGGCGGCGGGTACCACGATGACCGAGGCGAGCCGCGTGGCGGTGGAGAAGTCCGCGGAGACGAGCCGGTACCGGCCCTCGGACGCGTGCGCGCTCATTCTCGGCAGCATGGCGGTGATCACAGAGATGCCGACGATGGCGTAGGGCAACTGGAACAGCATGTAGGCGTTGCTGTAAGCGGCGAACCCGGCGCCTGCGGCCTGCTGGGACACGCGGGCGCCCGCCAGGTTGGCGACCCGGGTGGTGACCAGGAACGCGACCTGCGTGGTGAGCACGTAGCCGAACATCCACCCGCTCATGCGGCCGATCTCGGAGACCTCGGTGCGCCGGAAGTCGTACCGGGGGCGCCAGCGGAACCTGACCCGGCGCAGGGACGGGATCAGCGCGACGGTCTGCAGGACGATACCGAGCGTGGTGCCGATGCCCAGCAGCTGGATCTCGGCAGCCGAGATGTTGGCCGGGTTCCGGTTCAGGCCGGCGGTCGCGATGAAGGCCAGGCCGACCAGGATCACGACCACGTTGTTGATGACCGGGGTCCACATCGGCGCGGCGAAGCTCCCGCGCGCGTTCAGGATCGCTCCGGCCAGCGAGCTGACCCCGTAGAAGAAGATCTGCGGGATGAAGAAGTAGGCGAAGATCACCGTAAGGTGGTACGCGGCGGCGTTGCCGATCCCGCTGGCGTACAGGCTGGTGATCGGGGCGGCGGCCACGGTGGCGACCAGGGTGATCGCGCCGAGCGCCAGCACCCCGAGGGTGAAGATCCGCTGGTCGTAGGCCTCGCCCCGGTCCCGGTCCCGCTTGGCCGCGTTGACCAGCAGCGGCACCACGACGCTGGTGAGAATCCCGCCGAGGGCGAACTGGTACACCACGTTGGGCAGCGTGTTGGAGATGTTGTAAGCGTCGCCCAGGTAGTGCGTGCCGATCGCGTAGATCAGGACGGCGGAGCGCACGAACCCGGTGACCCGGGAGGCGAGGGTCCCCACGGCCATGGCCCCGCTGGAGCGCAACAGGCTGGAACCGGCCGCGGACGGGGGCCCGGTCCGGCGCCCGGGACCGGCGGCCGGGCCGGGCCTGGCGGCGCCCGGGGGGGGCCGGCCCGGCCGGCCCGTACGGGAATTCCGGGCGGCCCTGGCGTTCTCGATGGTCTGCGCGATCCTGGCCCGCAGTTCGGGCCCGGTCATCGGCTCGTTCCGGCGGGGCCCGGGACCGGCCCCAGGACCGGGCCGAGGACCGGGACCGGGACCGGGACCGCCGGGGCCGGAGCCAGAGCCGGCCGCGGCGTGACGCGGTCCGGTACGGCCCGAACCCCGCGCTGGCGGAGGGCTTACCCTCTGCGTTCCCGCCCGCGGCCGCGGGCGGTCCGGAGTGCGGCCGTAGCCGGCCTCCCCGGCGGGAATGCCGTTGCCTGGATACGAGCCGTGGCCTGGATCAGAGCCGCCGTCACCGGCGGTCGGTCCAGCCCGGCGCCCAGGCGTAGTCATCTGTCTCCTCCGCTGGCTCGCGGCCGACGTTGGTCCGGCCCGGGCCGCTGCGGCCCGTAATTGTCCGGCCCGTGGTTGTTCCGTCTGACACGACCGTATCGGCTTCCCCCGGCTCGTCATGCCAATCGGATCGGCCCGCGGCCGCGTCGTGCGCCCCGCGGCTCGCGTCCGCGGGCTCCCGGCTTCCGTCCGGCGGCCCGGCAGGCGGGTCCGCGCCGGCCGCGCCGTCGCGCGCCCTCCGGCCCCGCCGGAACGTCCTGATGCCCGACGTGATCAGGAACACGCCCAGCACGGCGGCGATGATCACGATCGCGAGGGTGCCGTAGTGCGTGGCCTGGATGGTCATGCTGGTGTGCGCGCCGGGGAACGGAAGGCCGCCGGGCGTGAGCAGGCTGAGCGTGAGCGTGGCCGAGCCGACCGCGGTGGCCGTCACCCCGAGCTGGATGAGCAACTGCTGCCCGGCCGGGACGATCACCGGCGCCGGCTGTTTCTTGACCGTGAGCCCGCCGCTCGCCCCGGCCAGCAGCCTGACCTTCACGGCGTAGGGGAGCCGGTTGGAAATGGACACGGGCACCGTGCCCGACTTGCCGACCAGCTGCTCCCGGGGAGTGACCAGGATCTTCAGCTTGGCTTCCTGCCGGGCCAGATACCCGGAGAGCTGCTGGGCCAGGGCCGAAGCCTGACGGCCGGCCTGGCCACCCCCCCGCCACGCGGAGGACTCGATCGCGAATATCGCGCGGTCGAAGGCGGGGTCCGGGGCGAGCTGGATGCTCTTCTGCAGCCGGATCTGCTGATCCATCTGGCGCACCTGGTCCAGCAGAGGCCGGCTTAGCTGGGCGCGGCTGACGGCTCGCGGGGGCCGGCGGGTGACCTGCCCGGCAGGATGCTGGTCCGCCGCGAGCGTGGCGAGGCTGACCGGCCGCAGCCACGGGGCGGTGACGGTGTCGGCGAGCACGGTGCTGGCCAGGCCGGCCGGGGGGTCCCACTGCCGCGGCGGAGCGACGACGATCGACCGGGCCAGGCCCGGTCGCTCGGCGGCGATCATGGCGGTTTCGGCCAGGTAACGCTGCGCGACGGAGAACGCGCTCGCCTGCGAAGCAGACGCGGCGTTGGCCGAGCCGAGGACCTGCGTGATCGTATCGTCGGAGAGCAGGACGCTCAGCTCGGTGCCCTTCCCGCCCGACGCGGCCGCCTGCGCGCTCGGGGTGAAGTTCTGCTGCGGCGACGGCGGCATCGTCGAGCTGTCGAGCACGACGGTGTTGATCCCGTCGTTCGCGGCGAGGTCGACCAGGTCCACGTGATTGGCGATCCCGTCGGCCGGCCACGCCGCCCCGTTCAGGCTGTCGGCCGCCGCGCCCGCGGCGGCGGGGCTGAAGTCGCGGCCCGGTCCGCCCGCTGCCGGGCTGAAGTCGCGGCCCAGGGCCTGGCCCGCGACCGAGCGGCCCTCGGCGAACGCGCGGTTCAGGTCGGTGGTCAGGTTGTTCCTGATCAGGGCCGCGATGTCTGGGTCGTCGTACGGCGTCACGAACACCGGCTGCCCGGCGGTCGCCGACTTGACCCCCGCGAGCCAGGCCGCCGCCGCCTGGCTCGCGGGCTTGGCCGAGCCGCCCGAGCCGCGGCAGCCCGCGACCCCTCCGGCGTAGTAGGGCTGGCTCATGGTGGCCGCGTCGGCGAGCAGGGCCGGGTCGATCGCCCACGTCAGCTGCACGCTTCGGGCGTAGGCCCGGCCCGCTTGCAGCAGTCCGGACAGCCGGCCGCCCGGGCCGAAGCTGGCCGCCAGGCCATTGTTGAGCAGCCCGGCGCACATCAGCTGGCGGGGCTGGTCGATCAGCGGCCAGATCCAGGCCACGTCCTGGCGCTGCGGGTTCATGCCTTTCTGCGCAGGCCAGAAGGGCAGGAAGGTGCGGCTGACGGTGAGCGGGGTCTGGCTGGAGCTGTCGGCCTCGGCAGCGAGCGGGTAGACGCCGAAGACGGTCATCGGCTCCTCGCTGCTGGTCAGCGGGACCGACCAGCGGACCGTGGCCCCCGGCGCGAGCGTCCCGGCCAGCGCCGTGACCGTTCCGGCCACGGGCGAGTCCCCCGGATTCGTGCCGTCCGCGTACTGCTGCAGCTGCGACCGGTTGCCGAACGGGCTGGCCGACGAGCGGAGCTGGACCGACAGGCCACTGATCTTAGCGTTCGAGATATTTGTCAGGGTTCCGGAGACGGTCACGGTCGTACCCGGCCGGGCGTAAGGGGGGTTGACCGAGGTGATCGCCAGGGAGACCGGCAGCCCCCCATCGGCCTGCCGCCCTCCGGCCACGCTGGCGGCCGCGCCGGACGCACCGGACAGCGCCAGAAGGCACGAGACCAGGACGGACCCGGCGATGGCCGTAGCCGCGCGCCTGGTCAGCAGCGGACGAGGCATGGCGGAAATGCTATTGCGGCCGGCCGGGTGCGGTGAGCGAGGTTGGGCGGAGTCTCGGGCATCGTCTCCTCTGCGCTCCCCGGTTTTCTAAAGCTTACGCCGAGCAAATACCCTCGATGCCCGTGCCGGACTCATCGCCTCTGGGCTCGCCGAAGCCAGACCAGCCGCAGCGAAAGGCGGTGACCAGCGTGACCACCGTGACCAGCCTGCTGGCCGCCAGGTCCGCGGTCGCCGACGAGCTGGGCGTCAGGTTCGCCCGGAACGGTCACGAGCTGGCGCTGGTCGGCGGCACGGTCCGGGACGTCTTCCTGGGCCGCCGGCACGGCGGCGACCTGGACCTGACCACCGACGCCACCCCCGCGCGCGTGCTGGAGATCGTCAGCGGCTGGGCGGATCAGGTGTGGACGATCGGGATCGAATTCGGCACGGTCGGGCTGCGCAAGGGCGGCGAGGTCCTCGAGATCACGACCTACCGGAGCGAGCAGTACGCGCTCAAGTCACGCAAGCCGGACGTCCGGTACGGCCGGTCGCTCACCGAAGACCTGTCCCGCCGTGACTTCACCGTCAACGCGATGGCGGCGCGGCTGCCGGGCTACGAGCTCGTCGACCTGTTCTCCGGGCTGCGCGACCTGAAGGAAAGGGTGCTGCGCACGCCAGGCCGGCCGGAGGAGTCGCTCAGCGACGATCCGCTGCGGATCATGCGGGCCGCCAGGTTCTCGGCGCAGCTCGGCTTCACCGTGGCCCCCGGGCTGCGCGCGGCCATGACCGAGCTCGCGCCCCGGCTGGCCATCGTGTCGCCCGAGCGGATCTCGGCGGAGCTGTCCAAGCTCATGCTGTCATCGCTGCCCGGCGGGCCGCGGCGCGGCATCGCGCTGCTCGTGGACACCGGCGTGGCCGACCAGGTGCTGCCCGAGGTGCCCAGGCTGCGGCTCGAGCAGGACGAGCACTACCGGCACAAGGACGTGTACCTGCACTCGCTGACTGTCCTGGATCAGGCCATCGACCTCGAACCCCGGTATGACCTGGGACCGGACCTCGTGCTGCGGCTCGCCGCGCTGCTGCACGACATCGGGAAGCCGAAGACCCGTACCCGGCTCCCCGGCGGCAAGGTGGCGTTCCATCATCACGAGCTGAAGGGCGCTCACATGGCCCGGGCCCGGCTGACGGCCCTGCGCTACAGCAAGGACGTGGTGGCCGACGTGTCCCGCCTGGTCGAGCTGCACCTGCGGTTCCACGGCTACGGCACCGGCGAGTGGACGGACTCCGCGGTGCGCCGCTACGTGCGGGACGCGGGCCCGCTGCTGACCCGGCTGCACGCGCTGACCCGAGCGGACTGCACGACCCGTAACGCCGCGAAGGCGCAGCGGCTCGCCCGGGCCTACGACAGTCTGGAGGAGAGGATCGCGGTCCTGGCCGAGCGCGAGGAGCTGGCGAGCATCCGGCCGGACCTGGACGGCAACGAGATCATGAAGATTCTCGGCATCAAGCCGGGACCGCTGGTCGGCAAGGCGTACGCGTACCTGCTGGAACTGCGCCTCGAGCACGGCCCGCTCGGCCCGGAGCGGGCGACTCAGGAGCTGCTGGCCTGGGCCGCGGACGAGGGGCTCGACGTCCCCGGCTCGCCGGGCCGCCAGGACTGACGGCTGAGCCGCCAGTAGCCGGCCGCGACGATCGCGTACCCCAAGGCCACCAGGCCGATGATCACGGGTGACCGGCCCGTGCGCGGCATGAAGGCGGCGCTGATCAGCGCGCCGGCGGCGAGCGTGACGTTGAACATCACGTCGTAGAAGGCGAAGATCCGGCCGCGGTAGGCGTCCTCCGCCTCCTCCTGCAGGATCGTGGTCGCGCAGATGGCCACGCCCTGCCCGGTCAGGTACAGGCAGAACCCGACGGCCAGGTACGCGATCTGGTCGAAGGTCTCGCCCAGCGCGCCGGCGACCACCGCGCTGGCGGCGAGCAGCGCCACGATGACGGCCGGCTTGCCCAGCCGCCTGGTGGCCGGCGGGACGACCAGCGCGGCGCAGGCGTACCCGATCCCTGACGCCGTGGCCAGCCCCACGTAGTGGCCCTCGGCCGTCGGGGCGCTGGACGGGTAGAAGTAGTTCCGGTACAGCAGGATCGACATCACGAACAAGATCCCGAACAGGAACTTGTTGCCGCCGACGGCGGCGAGCACGCTGGCCGGGCCGCGGCGCCGGACCACGTAGCGCACGCCCGCGGCCAGTTCGGCCACGACCGAGGCGAGTTCGCCGAGCAGCCGGCCCGGCGGCGGTGCGCCCGGCTCGCGCGCCGGGCCGAGCAGATCCCGGCGCATGGTCGCGGCGACCAGGCTGGCGGCCACGTAGCAGACGCCGGCCACGAGCATAGTGATCGCGGCGCCGCGCTCGGTGTCGCCGGTGGCCGCGTTCAGGCCGGCCGCGATGATGCCGCCGGTCGTGGCCATGATGCCGCCCGCGGTCGGTGACACCGAGTTGGCCATCACCAGCTTGTCCTCGGGCACCACGTGCGGCAGCGCAGCCGACAGCGAGGCCAGGAAGAACCGGTTCACGCCCAGCACCAGCAGGTAGGCGACGTAGAGCGGCAGCCCCCGGCTGCCCGAGGCCATCAGGGCCGCCGTCAGCGCGACGAAGCCCGACCGCAGCAGGGCCGACAGGACCAGGATCTGGCGCCGTGACCAGCGGTCGATGAACACCCCGGCGAACGGCCCGATCAGCGAGTACGGGAGGTAGAGCACGGTGAGGGCCGCGGCGGCCGCGGTCGGGCTCGTGAACGTCTGCGCGTTGAAGAACACGTACGTACCGATCGCGGCGGTGACGATCCCGTCGCCGGTCTGCGAGACCAGCCGGGTCCAGAACAGCCGCCGGAAGTTCCGCTCGGCCAGCACGGTGCGCAGATCGGAGACGAAGGCCGACCGGGCTATCCCGCTCACCAGCTCATCACCTGGGCATCAGCTCATCCAGCGCAGCAGCATCTCCAGACCGGACCTCGGCCCGGCGCGGCGAACCGCCTGGACCGGAACGCCCTCAGCCTACGGTGCCGGTCCCGCAGCCGGCGAGGCTCAGCTCACCGGTCGACCTCGCCGCGGATGAACTTGTCCACCAGGTCCCGGGCGACGTCGTCGCCGTACTGCTCCGGGGGCGACTTCATGAAGTACGAGGCAGCCGACAGGACCGGGCCGCCGATGCCGCGGTCGCGGGCGATCTTGGCCGCGCGGACGGCGTCGATGATCACGCCGGCCGAGTTGGGCGAGTCCCAGACCTCAAGCCGGTACTCCAGGTTCAGCGGCACGTCGCCGAACGCCTTCCCCTCCAGCCGGACGAACGCTAGCTTGCGGTCGTCGAGCCAGGGCACATGGTCGGACGGGCCGATGTGCACGGCCGCGCGCTCCATCTCGTGCGGGATCTGCGAGGTGACCGACTGCGTCTTGGAGATCTTCTTCGACTGGAGCCGGTTGCGCTCCAGCATGTTCATGAAGTCCATGTTGCCGCCGACGTTGAGCTGGTAGGTGCGGAGCAGTTCGACTCCGCGGTCCTCGAACAGCTTCGCCAGCACGCGGTGCGTGATGGTCGCCCCCACCTGCGACTTGATGTCGTCGCCGATGATCGGCACGCCGGCCTCGGTAAACTTGCGCGCCCACTCGGGGTCGGAGGCGATGAACACCGGGAGGGCGTTGACGAACGCCACGCCCGCGTCGATCGCGCACTGCGCGTAGTAGCGGTCGGCCTCCTCGGAGCCGACGGGCAGGTAGGACACGAGCACGTCGGCCCGGGTGTCCCGCAGCACCTGCGCCACGTCCGCCGGCCGCTCGTCCGACTCGGTGATGACCTGGAGGTAGTACTCGCCGAGCCCGTCCAGGGTGGGTCCGCGCTGCACCGTGACGCCCGTCGGGGGCACGTCGCAGATCTTGATGGTGTTGTTCTCGCTCGCGACGATGGCCTCGGCGATGTCGCGGCCGACTTTCTTGGCGTCCACGTCGAACGCGGCGACGAATTCGACGTCCCGCACGTGATAGGGGCCGAACTGTACATGCATCAGCCCCGGCACCCGGCTGTCCGGGTCGGCATCCTTGTAGTACTCCACGCCCTGGACGAGGGAACTGGCGCAGTTCCCGACTCCGACGATGGCTACCCGTACCGAACCCATTCGGATTGCTCCTTATCTCCTGCCCTCGGCAGTGCTGTGTCGGCGCCGGCCGGCGTCAGCCGGCCGAGCCGCTTTCCGTGTGGTCCCCGTGATCCCCGCGATCCCCGGCCGGGCGGGCGGGCCCCGGGCCTGACTGCCGTTCCGAGGCGATGAGCTCGTTGAGCCAGCGGACTTCCCGCTCGACCGACTCCAGCCCGTGCCGTTGCAGTTCGAGCGTGTAGCTGTCCAGCCGTTCCCGGGTCCTGGACATCGCCGCGCGGAAGCTGTCCAGGCGCTCCTCGAGCCTGCTGCGCCGGCCTTCCAGGATCCGCATCCTGACGTCCGCGCGGGTCAGGCCGAAGAACGCGAAGTGGACCCCGAACCCGTCGTCCTCCCAGGCCGCCGGGCCCGCCTGGCCCAGCAGGTCCTGCAGCCGTTCCTTGCCCTCGGCGGTCAGCCGGTACACGATCTTCGATCTCCGGCCGCCCAGCGCCTTGGCGGTCCCCGTCTTGGCGGTCCCCGTCCTGGCGGTCCCCGTCTTGGCGGTCGCCGTCCTGGCGGTCGCCGCCGGGACCTCCTCGGCGATCAGGCCCTGGCGGAGCAGTTCCTTCAGGCACGGGTACAGCGATCCGTACCCGAACGCGCGGAACGCTCCGAGCACGGAGTTGAGCCGCTTGCGCAACTCGTAACCGTGCATGGGGGTCTCGTGCAGCAGCCCGAGCACGGCCAGCTCGAGCACGCCCGATCGCTGACTGCTCATGCGCGCCCGTCCCTCCCGGCTCCGGTCCGGTCTGACATCCTCATCACGCGGCCTGCGAGCGAGGTGTCTCGGACCGATGTATCGAGCCGATACATCGCAAAGATATGCGCTGTGTGATCATCGCGCAAGTCCGCCCTGGCCGGGCCCCGGCCGAGCGGGCTAGCGCCCAGCCCGGGGCTCGGCGCGGGCGAGGTTCCGTCGTAACCTGTCGAGCATGAGGCGATCGGTGGTGGACTACGGGCTCGCGCGACGGGCGACCCTCGCGTCCGTGTTCTCCGGGCGCACCACGGTCACCGACGTCTGCGATGCTCATCCGTACCTGCTGCGGGCGGCCAAGTTCCACGGGGAGCCGACCGACCGGGCGTGCCCGATCTGCAGAAAGGCCAAGCTCACCCACGTCACGTACGTTTACGGGGACGAGCTTGGCCGCTACGAGGGACGGGTGAAGCAGGCCCCGGAGTTGGCTGAAATGGCCGCCGAATACGCGGAGTTCCAGGTTTACGTGGTCGAGGTCTGCCAGAGTTGTGCCTGGAATCACCTCGCGTCGTCCTATGTTCTCGGCACAGGCGAACCGCAGCCCCGGCGCACTCGGCGCGCCCGTGCCGGCGACTGACGGAGCTGGGCCCGCAGGATTCACCGGCGACTTCTGGGGCCAGGCGGGTTGGCCGGGACGGCCAGGGTGTGACTCACGATATGTGCCGGGGCGGCTGGTACCACCGGTAACTTAAGCTTCGGCGGAACCGCAGAGCTCGTGACCCTGACCCGCGACCATCGAGGATGCGTGAGTAACCCAGACATAGCCGGGCCGTACTGGCAGGAACCAGACTGGCAGCAGCCGGTCGGCGCCGGCCGAAGTGGCGCGCGGCACGGCCGTGGCCGCACGGACGCCTACGGCCGCGGCGGCGATTACGCCCCGCCCGGCGGCAGCGGCCAGGTCCCCGGCAACGGACGCTCGAACGGGTACCAGGCCGCGGGCCGTCGTATGGCCGGCTACGACCGTCCGGCGGGTTATGACCGTCCGGCGGGCCACGGCGCTCCCGGCGGGTACGAGCGCGGGGGTGACGAGCGCGGGGGCGATGGCCGCCGGGGCGGTTCGATCGGCAACGACCTCAGGTCCAGACTCGGCCTCGGCCACGGCGATACCGTCGGCTACCGCGGCGCGGGCGGCACCCGCGGGGCCACGGCCCTGCGCGAGCGCGGCACCGGCCGCTTCCCCGGCGGCGAGCGCATCCCGCGCGGGCGCCGCTCGCGCGGGTCCGGGGACGGCGGCTCCGGCGACGGCTGGGACGGTGGGCGGCGGCAGCGCCGCAAGGGCGACTGGTGGCGGCACTGGACCTGGAAGAAGGCCCTGGCCGTCGTGGCCGGCGGCATCGCCGGGATGATGCTGCTGTTCGCGGCCGCTGTCGTGTACGAGTACCAGAAGACCCAGATCCCCACGGAGGTCTCCGAGGCGGCGCTGCAGCAGTCGTCGACCGTCTACTTCGCCGGCGGCAAGACCGAGGTGGGCACGTTCAGCGCCGACGGCATCGACCGGCAGATGCTGACCTCGAACGAGATCCCCGCCGTGATGAAGAACGCCATCGTGGCGGCCGAGGACCGGAACTTCTACAACGAGGGCGGCATCTCGGTCACCGGCATCCTGCGCTCGGCCTACGAGGACCTCAAGGGCGGCGCCGGCCTGCAGGGCGGGTCCACGCTCACCGAGGAATTCGCCAAGAACTACTACACCACGATCGGCACCTCCCGCTCGATCAGTACCAAGATCAAGGAGATCTTCGTCGCGATCAAGCTCTCGCACGAGAAGTCCAAGGACTGGATCATGACCCAGTACCTGAACACGGTCCCGTTCGGCTCCAACGCCTACGGCGTCGCCGCGGCGGCGCAGATCTACTTCGGCGAGCCCGCGAGCAAGCTGACGGTCTCCCAGGCCGCGATGCTCGCCGCCATGGTCAACCAGCCGGGCTTCTTCACCCCCGAGCCCAACGGCGGGGCAGGCTATACGGCGCTGGTCGCGCGCTGGCAGTACGTGCTCAGCAACATGGTCAGGGACGGCGCCTTGACCCAGGCCGAAGCCAGCGCGCAGAAGTTCCCGAAAGTGCTGATGGAGAACGCGCTGTCGGAGGGGTGGACGGGCTATAAGGGCTACATCATGCAGGCCGTGGAGAACGAGCTCCACTACACCTACGGCTACAGCTACACGCAGATTGACACCGGCGGCCTGAAGATCGTCACGACCATCAGCCTGCAGAAGATGAACGCGCTCTACAAGGCGGTGGACGAGAACCTGGCGGTGTTGCGGGCCGACGGCACGCCGCTGCCGGCCTACGCGCACGTCGGCGCGGTGCTGGAGCAGCCGGGTACCGGGGACATCCTGGCCATGTACGGCGGCCCGAACTTCAACGCGAAGAACTGTGCCAAGATTTTCTGCCAGCTCAACATGGCCACCGAGAACCGGGAGCAGGTCGGCTCCTCGTTCAAGCCGTACGTGCTGGCCACCGCCGTGTCCGAGGGCATGAACGTGTCGAACAGCGTCCTCAACGGGATCGAGCCGATGTGCGTGCCGCCCGACTCGACGCCGCAGTTCCAGGACGAGCTGTCCCTGCAGACCACGAACTGCCCGCCGGACTTCTTCCCGGTGAACATCGCGGGCGAGAACATGGGCCCGCTCAGCGTGGCCAAGGCGGCGGCGCTGTCGTCCGACCCCGGCTTCGAGGACCTGATTCACCGGGCAGGCACCCAGGCCACGGTCAACATGGCCAAGGCGTTCGGCGTGAACACGATCCAGTCCGGGCTGCAGGCCAAGGTGCACGAGGTCGGGATGGCGCTGGGCATCGCCTCGCTGACCGTGCAGGAGCAGGCGACCACGTTCGCCACGCTCGCCAACGACGGGGAGTACGTCACGCCGCACGTGGTCGCCAAGATCACCGACGGCAACGGCAACAACGTCCCGCTCAAGATCACGCACCGGCAGGTGCTCACCTCGGCCCAGGCCGCCGACGTGGACTACGCGCTCTCCTTCGACACCATTTACGGCACCGCGGTCCCGAACGGAATCCTGAGCCCGGCGCGGCCGACCATCGGCAAGACCGGTACCACCGACAACGCGCAGTCGGCGTTCTTCATCGGCGCGATCCCGCAGTACTCGCTGGCGGTCGGGATGTTCACCAACCACCAGAACGGGTCGAACACCGACCCCCAGTCACTGAACGGCCTGGCCTCGGTCGGCGGCCAGGGCGGCGGTTTCGGCGGCGCCTGGCCGACGACCATCTGGCGTACCTACATGGACAGCGAGTTCGCGAACCTGCCGGTCGAGCAACTGCCCACCCCGGATTTCAACGGCTTCACCAAGTGGGTCCAGGTGGCGCCCCAGCACCACAAGCGCAAGGCGCACCCCAACCCCAACCCCGGCCCGACGTGCGGCCCCGGACATCACCACGGCTTCGGCCAGTGCCCACCGGTGGTGCCCACGCCCCCGAACCCGATCCCGACGCCGACCAACCCGAACCCGAACCCGACCGCGCCCAACCCGACGCCGACACCAACCACGCCGACGCCGCCGTTCGGAGGTCCCGTGGGCGGCCTGAACACGGTCGGCGCGGTGCTGCTCCTGGTGGGGGAGGAACCGGCGCCGGTGCCGGTCCGGCCCCCGGGCGGTGGCTAGCGCGAACTGACCAGCTAGCAGCTCGCTAGCTGGCGAGCTGGGCGCGCAGCCAGCGGACGTCGCCGGCCGGATCGGGGGTCTCGCAGACGACCGGGGCGCCGGCCGCACGGACCACGTCGACGATGAGCGCCGGGTCGATCGTGCCCGACTCGAGGTCGGCGTGCCGGTCCCGGCCGGAGCCGAACTCATCCCGCGAGTTGTTGCAGTGCACGAGGTCGATCCGGCCGGTGATCGCCTTGAGCCGGTCCACCGCGGTCTGGAGTTCCTCGCCCGCCGAGTTGGCGTGGCAGGTGTCCAGGCAGAACCCGACCTCGCCGCCGCCTTCGGCCGCATCGGCGACGACCTCCCAGAGCCGGGCGATCGCGTCGAAGCTGCGGGCCATCGCGCCGTCACCGCCCGCCGTGTTCTCGATCAGCATCGGCAGTGGCCGGTCGATCCGCTCCACGGCCTTGCGCCAGCTTTCGTAGCCCTCCTCGGGATCCACCCCGGCCGTGACGTGGCCGCCGTGCACGATCAGGCCCTTGGCGCCGATCTGCGCGGCGGCGGCGAGTTGCTGCTCGAGCAGCTTCCGGCTGGGAATCCGGATCCGGTTGTTGGGCGACGCGACGTTGATCACGTAGGGCGCGTGGATGTAGGCGTCGACGCCGGCGGCGGCGAAGGCCGCGCGGACCTCGGCTGGCTCGCCGGGGAACGTGGGGGCCTTCCAGCCCTGCGGGTCGCCGAGGAAGAACTGGACGACCTCGGCGTCGGCAGCTTGCGCCGCGGCCAGCGGGTCGCCCTCGTGCAGGTGGACTCCGATGCGGACCATGACCCCGAGCCTAACGGCCCCTGGATCGCGACGCCCCCGCGTCAGCCGGGCCAGAGCCGCGACGGCCAGCTTTGCTGGACGTGAAGGGGAAGGGGAGGCGGGTGGGGGCATCGCGGGGGCTCCGGGGGATCGTCCCCCCGGGCAAGCACAGCTAGCTGAAGCCGCCGTGCGCGATGCTCAGGCCCATGCCGACGAAGGAGGCGATGATGCCCGCCATGATGAAGACCCGCTGCTCCCGCGTCACGGAGACCATCTGCGCGTACAGGCCGACGACGAACGCCACGATGCCGAGCACCGTGCCCGGCAGGTGAGCGCGCACGATGAACCCGATCGCGAACGCCGCGAGCCCGGCCACGAACGTGAACGCGGTGAGGGCGTTCTCGAGCGGATGTCGCTGGCCATCGCTGTTCAGCGTGAGGCGAACACGGGACCCGGTCCTGACGGCCTCGGGCATGGCACTGACCCCCTGACCCCGCCACCTCGCGGGTGGCTTGTCCGCTGAGTCTGTTTCCGCCACCGGGCACGCGGGAACCACGCCGCCGGGCCCGATGGCGAACAGCCTAGCGGTCGGCGGGTCAGGCGTCTGCGGGGCGCTGCCCGATTCACGGCGGCCGGGTGCAGGCCATAAATGTGTGGCCGTCTGGCGGCCGAGCAGGTCCGCGGTGAGCTGACGGCCTGATCACGGGCCTTTGCGGAGCGCAGGCGGGTGCCGGCTGCCGGGGATCTCGAGGCTGGTTGCCGGCCGCGTCCCGTGGCAGGCCCGCCGCCCGGCTTTACGTCACAAAGTTCGCCGGGCTGAGCCCTTGACTTTGTGTCATAAAGCGGAGTCTACTTTGTGGCATAGAGCAGATCGAGGGAGACACCATGAACCCCGCACCCGACCCCGCCGCCTCCGCCGGCAACGGCGGCACCTTCGACCCCCGCCAGGCCGCCGCCCTGCTGGACCAGGCCACCGGGCAGGCCCGCCGCCAGCTGGCGCCCGCCCCGCCGTGGCTCCTGGCGGCCCGGGCGGTCGCGGTCCTGGCCGCCTGCGGCGCGGTCTGGCTCTCGGTACGCCGACAGCACCCCTACCAGGGCCCGACGGCCGCCGACATCCCCGTCCTGGCCGCGTTCATTGTCCTCAACTTCGCCGCCACCGTCGCGGTCCGCGAGCGCGCGCTGGCCGGGGTGCGCGGCACCACCCGGCTGCGCCCGGCCGAGATCACCGTCCTGGCGGCGGCCTGGGCCGCCGTGCCCGTCCTCCTGGGGGCGCTGGCCGCCAGCGGGGTGAGCTTCGCCCTGCACCCCACCACGGTGCTGATCATCCCCGGCCTGGCCTGGGCGGGCGTCATGGCGGCCCGGGCGAACTGGCGCCCGGCCGGCACCGGGCTCGCGCTCGCCGCCATCGGCGCCGCGGGCGCGCTCGCCGGGCCGGCCGGGGCGTGGGCGGTCGCCGGCGCGGGCCTGTGCGCGGTGCTGCTGGGCAACGCCGCCGCCCTCGCCTGGCGGCAGCGCCGCAGCGCGGGCCGGCCATGACCGCCGGCGAGCTCGACCCGCTGATCCACGTCCCCACCCGGCTGAAGATCGTCGCGACGCTGGCGGCGCTGCCCGGCGGCGACACGCTCTCCTTCACCCGGCTGCAGCACATGATCGGGCTCACCCCCGGCAACCTGATCATCCACCTGCGCAAACTCGAAGACGCCGACTACATCACCAGCGAGAAGACCCGCAACGGGACCGTGTCCATCACCACCGTCGCCCTGACCGGCCGGGGCCGGGCAGCACTCGGCGCCTACACCCGGGCGCTGCGCGGCCTGCTCGCCGGCCTGGACGCAGACCCCAAAGGCGCCCCGCCCGGCGGCGACTATGTTGATTTCTGAGCCCGACCCGTCCCACACCCACGGGGGCCGATAGCGCACGGAAACTGTCAGTGCCTGCTGGTAAGCTGGCGCAGCCGCGCAGGGCCGCCGCAGTACCAGCCAGGACAGCGGAGGCGCGTGGCTCCTCCTGTCACGGAGAGACCGTGACCGCGTCAGTCCAGAGGAGGCAGGGTAACCGCATGCGCCACTACGAGATGATGATCATCCTCGATCCCTCACTTGAGGAGCGCACCGTCCAGCCGTCGCTCGAGCAGTTCCTGAGCGTCGTCACCACCGCGGGCGGCACCGTGGACAAGGTGGACGTCTGGGGTCGGCGACGGCTCGCCTACGAGATCGACAAGAAGTCCGAGGGCATCTACACCGTGATCGACCTGATGGCGGAGCCCGACACGGTCAAGGAACTCGACCGCCAGCTCAACCTGAACGAGGCGGTCCTGCGAACGAAGATCATCCGACCCGAACAGAGATGAACGCAGGCCCGGCGGCGAGCCCTGACCTGATACCACCCGAGTGACCGGGAGGACCCCGATGGCAGGAGACACCCAGATAACCATCGTCGGCAACCTTGTCGACGATCCGCAGCTGCGCTACACCCCGACCGGTCAGGCGGTCGCCAACTTCCGCGTCGCCTCCACCCCGCGGTACCTCGACCGGAATACCAATGAGTGGAAGGACGGCGACTCGCTGTTCCTGTCCTGCAACGTCTGGCGGCAGGCAGCCGAGAACGTCGCCGAATCGCTGCAGCGCGGGATGCGGGTCATCGTGTCCGGGCGGCTGCGGCAGCGGTCGTACGAGACCAAGGAAGGCGAGAAGCGCACGGTCTACGAGATCGAGGTGGACGAAGTCGGCCCCTCGCTGCGCAACGCCTCGGCCAAGGTGACCAGGTCCAGCCGGTCCACCGGCGGCGGCGGTTTCGGCGGCGGCCCGTCCGGCCAGTCCGGCCAGTCCGGCCCGTCCGGGGGCGGCGGCCAGTCCGGGTATGGTGGAGGCGGCGGGCGCCCTGCGGCCGACGACCCGTGGGCATCCGATGCGGGCGGCGACGGGTTCTCGGACGAGCCGCCGTTCTGACCCGCTGACCCCGGCCCGCCATTGCCGGCCCGAAGTACGCCATACCTACTACCTACCGCGTTTACCACGACCCACCGACCATCCCCGCCGCGGGCGGGGCTCTGCCAAGGAGCACCACGATGGCCAAACCGCCGATTCGCAAGCCCAAGAAAAAGGTCTGCCTGTTCTGCCAGGAGAAGATCGTCCACGTGGACTACAAGGACACGGGGCTGCTGCGGAAGTTCATCTCCGACCGCGGCAAGATCCGGGCCCGCCGGGTCTCCGGCAACTGCACGCAGCACCAGCGCGACGTCGCCACCGCGATCAAGAACGCCCGCGAGATGGCGCTGCTGCCCTACACGAGCACAGCGCGATAACGGCCGAGGGAGGTAGCACACCGATGAGCGGTACACCGATGAAGCTCATCCTGACCCAGGAGGTCACCGGCCTGGGCGCCCCCGGCGACGTGGTGGAGGTGGCCGGCGGCTACGGCCGCAACTACCTGGTGCCGCGCGGGCTCGCGATGCAATGGTCCCGCGGCGCGGAGAAGCAGATCGACCTGATCAAGCGAGCCAGGTCCGCCCGCGAGATCAGGGGCCTGGACGACGCCAGGGACGCCGCCAGCAGGCTCGCGTCGCTCGACGTGCGGCTGCAGACCCGCGCGGGCGGCGGCGGCCGCCTCTTCGGTTCCGTGTCGCCGGCCGACATCGCGGCGGCGGTCAAGGCGGCGGGCGGCCCCGACCTCGACCGCCGCAGGATCGAGATCAAGAACCCGATCAAGACGGTCGGCGCTCACCAGGTGACGGTCCGGCTCCACCCCGAGGTAGCCGCCACCCTGGACGTCGTGGTCACCGGTTCCTGACCGGTGGTCACCGGTTCCTGACCGATCGTCACTCCGCGACCGCGAGATAGCCGGGCAGCCGCTTCGCCAGCTCGGGGTCGATGTCGGCGATCATCTCCCAGATCGCGGCGAGGCGGTCGGCCATGTCCCCGGCCTCTGCCGCGTGCTGGGCCTCTGCCGCGTCCCCGCCCTCTCCCGCGTCCCCGCCCTCTCCCGCGTCGTAGAGCGGGAGTGTCGCCGCCGCCGCGGTTACGCTGCCGTGCTCACCTGACCGGCCCGCCAGCTCCTCGATGGCTCGACAAATCCGGGCGATCCGGGCGGCCGTAGTCGAACACATGACCGAACCCTAGACGTTCTGGCGCCTGGGTGTCCGCCGAACGGACGCATCGGCGGCGGGCGCGGCGCTTCGGCCCAGCAGTTCGCATATAACGTCGGACGTGAAATTCCTAATGTGGATAACTTCCGGCCATTGTGGACGGTCTTCGGGGGCCAAACTTTTTCCTGCGCACAACCGGTGGAAGACATAATCCCAGGCAGGAAAGCCGTTCCCGCGCCGCGCCGTGCCATATCCACAGCGCTATCCCCATGCTGCGCACAGCGACGGCGGCGTGTCTGCACAGGCTATCCACAGGCCTGTGCACAGCAGCGCTGGACGCCCGCGGGCGCTGGGGCAAGACTGTCGGAGCCATCCGATAGAACGGATCCGATCCCGCGCGGGCCGCCGCGGGAATGCGCGCCGCAATGGGGGAGGTGGGCACCGGATGAGCGTCACCGAGATCGTGCCCCGTGGCGAGGAGTTCGAGCGGACACCGCCGCACGACCTCGCTGCGGAGCAGTGCGTCCTGGGCGGCATGCTCATGTCCAAGGATGCGATCTCCGACGTACTCGAGGTGATCCGGCCCGCCGATCACTACCGGCCCGCTCACCAGCTTGTCCACGAGGTAATCCTCGACCTGTACGGCCGGGGTGAGCCGGCCGACCCCGTCACCGTCGCCAACGAGCTGACCAAGCGGGGCGAGATCGCGCGGATAGGCGGGGCGCCCTACCTGCACACGCTGATCGCCTGCGTCCCGACCGCCGCGAACGCCGGCTACTACGCCCGCATCGTGCGCGAGCGGGCGATCCTGCGCCGCCTGGTCGAGGTCGGCACCCGCATCGTCCAGCTCGGCTACTCCGGTGACGGTGACGCGGACGAGATCGTCGACCGGGCCGAAGCCGAGGTGTACGGCGTTACCGACCGCCGGGTGAGCGAGGACTACCGGTCGCTTTCGGAGATCATGCCCGGCGCGCTCAACGAGATCGAGGCCATCGGCAGCCGTGGCGGCGGGCTGACCGGGGTGCCCACCGGCTTCGCCGATCTCGACGCGCTGACCAACGGCCTGCACCCAGGCCAGATGATCGTCATCGCTGCTAGACCCGCACTAGGCAAGGCACTTGCGCTGAGCACGCCGCTTCCCACGCCATCCGGCTGGACGACGATGGGCGAAGTGGCGGTGGGTGATCAGCTGATGGGCGCGGACGGGATGCCGGTGAACGTCGTCGCCGCTACCGAGGTGATGCATGAGCGCCCGTGTTACGAGGTGGAGTTCGATGACGGGACGGTGATCATCGCCGACGCTGAGCACTTGTGGCGGACGAATACGCGGGCAGCCGAACGCCAGCAAGCAGACGATCGCACAGGCTGGTACGGGGCACAAGAATCCAGGCGTCGGCTCCGGCGGGCGTGCGAGGTTGCCCTTCAGCAACCAGATGGCCCGGGAACCGCAACTGCCGTGGATAACCCCATCGTGACAACTGAGCAAATTGCGGCGACGTTGAGAGTCGGGCCGGATGGCCGGCTCAACCACTCTGTAACCACGGCGCTTCCGCTGCAACTGCCCGCTGCTGACCTGCCGTTGCCCCCGTACGTGCTTGGCGTGTGGCTGGGCGACGCCGACCTGACATCGGACCACGGGATCTGCCGGGCATGTATCGCCGAGTCTGGTTCGGTACAGGCCATTCTCCCGGCCCCTGGCGTCCTGGGGGACAAGCACATCCCGGCCATGTACCTGCGAGCCTCAGAGCCGCAGCGCCGCGCGCTCCTGGCCGGCCTGCTAGATGCCGGCGGCACCCCGACCCGGTCCGGGTCGGTGCAGTTCACCGTTACGTCACGACGCCTGGCGCAGAACTTCCGGGAACTGGTAACCAGCCTCGGTTACCGCTGCGGCTGGCACGAGCAGCCGGTACGGGGCCGTAGCGCGCGGACCTCAATCGCGTACACCGTTACTTTCACGACTGGCGATGACGTGTTCCGGCGGTCACGCAAGCTAGCCATTCATCAGGAATGCCGGCCCGAACGCTCCGGGCCGGAAACGAGGCGACGGTACATCCGGGCCGTTCGGCCCGTGCCAAGTCGGCCGGTGCGCTGCATCCAGGTTGATAGTCCAGATCGCCTGTACCTGGCGAGCCGGTCCATGATCCCTACCCACAACTCCACCCTGGCCCTCGACCTGGCCCGGGCGGCCTCGATCAAGGCGGGGCTCACCTCGGTGATCTTCAGCCTGGAGATGACCCGCAACGAGATCACCATGCGGCTGCTGTCCGCGGAGGCGCGCGTCTCGCTGCACTCGATGCGTACCGGCCAGATGGGCGAGGACGACTGGACCCGGCTCGCGCGGCGGATGAGCGAGGTGGTCGACGCGCCGATGTTCATCGACGACTCGCCGAACATGTCGATGATGGAGATTCGCGCGAAGTGCCGTCGCCTCAAGCAGCGGCACGACCTCCGTCTGGTGATCATCGACTATCTCCAGCTGATGAGCTCTCCCAAGCGAGCGGAGAACCGCCAGCAGGAGGTCTCGGAGATGTCCCGCTCGCTCAAGCTGCTGGCCAAGGAACTCGACGTCCCCGTCGTGGCCCTGGCCCAGCTGAACCGCGGCCCCGAGCAGCGCACGGACAAGCGCCCGCTTTTGGCTGACTTGAGAGAAAGCGGAAGTATCGAGCAGGATTCGGACGTTGTGATACTTTTGCACCGCGAAGACGCGTACGAGCCCGAGTCACCGCGGGCCGGCGAGGCTGACTTCATCGTGGCCAAACACCGCAACGGCCCGACCGCCACGGTAACGGTCGCTTTCCAAGGCCACTACAGCCGATTCACCGACATGGCGAGAATATAGATTTCTCCTGTTGGAAGCCGATTTTGATGAGCATTCAGCCTCGTATTTGAGCACCACATGAGTGCTGAGGTGATCTCAGCGAAATAGGTTCGGGCAGGCGGGCTTTCTCGCGCCCGGCCAGGCACGTTAAGGCAGATACGGGACGGCTCGGGTTGCCCGGAGATGTGTGGGGCGCTCCCCGCCCCCGATGCCGGAGCCCGGGCGGCTGGCTGGGTGCTGATGATCCGCCTGGCCTGGGACCATGGGCCGGGCCACGGTGCTGGCTCGGGTGCCTCCCTGGTGGGCAGCGCGGGGTCCTGGCGCCGGGATGCTCTGCCCCCGGCCGACGGCCCGAAGGAACTACTTTCCAAGAGTATACCTGCCGAGTATTCTCTTGGTTATGAGTGTTCCGCTGACGCTGCTCGGCCTGCTGGAGCGGGAACCGAGTCACGGCTATGACCTGAAACGGGATTACGACGCGTACTTCGGCCGGGGCAAGCCGCTGCGCTACAGCCAGGTCTACGCGACGTTGTCCCGGCTGGCGCGGGACGGCAAGGCGATCGCCGGCCCGGCCGAGCAGGGCGCCGGGCCGGAGCGCAGGCGCTACGCCATCACCGACGCTGGCATCGTGGATGTCGAGCGGTGGCTGGCCGAGCCGGCGCCGCCGGAGCCGGACCTGCAGAGCGAGCTGTTCGCCAAGGTGGTGCTCGCCTTGATGCTGGGCCAGGCCGGCCGCTACCTCGACCTGCAGCGTGCGGCGCACCTGCAGCGGATGCGCGAGCTCACCGAACTGAAGCGGCATGGCGACCCCCTGGACGTGCTGCTTGCCGACCACGCCGTCTACCGCCTGGAGGCTGACTTGCGATGGATCGATCACACAGCGGCGCGGCTGGACCGGCTGGCGCGGGCGGTCCGGCGATGAGCGACGGCACCCCGGCTGCCGCCACGGGCCAGGCGGTCAGCCAGGCCGTGCCCGCCGGCCCGCCGGCGAAAATCATCGAAGCTCGGCGGCTGGTCAAGTCGTTCGGCCAGACGCCGGCGCTGCGCGGCGCCTCGCTGGGCGTGCGGCCGGGCGAGATCCTCGCGGTCATGGGGCCGAGCGGGTCGGGCAAGTCCACCCTGCTGCACTGCCTGGCCGGGATCCTGACTCCTGAGGAGGGCGAGGTCTGGTTCGGCGGGCAGCGCCTGGACACCCTGAGCGACGACCGGCGCAGCCAACTGCGCCGGGACCGGTTCGGGTTCGTGTTCCAGTCCGGCCAGCTGGTTCCCGAGCTGACCGTGGAGGAGAATGTCGCGCTGCCGCTTCTGCTCGCCGGTGCCCGCCGCGGCCCCGCCATGACGGAGGCCAGGAAGTGGTTCGCCACGCTCGGCCTGGACGGCCTGGAACAGCGCAGGTCCGGAGAGCTGTCCGGCGGCCAGGCGCAGCGAGTCGCGCTGGCCCGCGGCTTGGTCGCCGGACCGAAAGTGCTGTTCGCCGACGAGCCGACCGGATCGCTGGACTCAGTGTCGGGCGAGCTGGTGATGGACCTGCTCACCGCCGCCGCCCGCGATCAGGGCACCACGGTCGTCCTGGTCACCCACGAGGCACGCATCGCCGCCTACGCCGACCGGGAGGTCATCGTCCGGGACGGCCGGGTCGGCACGCTGACCGGGGCCGAGCCGTGATACCCCTCGGCCTGCGCCTGGTGATCAGCGGCGGCCGGGAGGCCGTCATCCGGCTGATCATCCTGGCCGCCGCGGTCGGCCTCGGCGTCGGGCTCTTGCTGGTCACCGTGTCCGGCGTCAACGCGGTCAACGCACAGAACGACCGGTACGCATGGCTCCTGACCGGCAACCCCGGCGTGTCAGCCGGTCACCATGGCATGGCGACCGGTCACACGAGGCCCGCCACCCCGGCCGCTGGCTCGCTGTGGTGGCTGCTCCGCGACGACATGTTCGACGGGCAGGTCATCTACCGCGTCGACGTCGCCGCAGCCAGCCCGGGCGCGCCGGTCCCGCCCGGCATCCCGAAGCTGCCCGGTCCCGGCGAGTACTACGCCTCGCCGGCCCTCGCCGAGCTCATCCAGGACACGCCCAGGGATGAGCTCGGCAACCGCTATGCCGGCCGGCAGATCGGGACAATCGGCGCCGCCGCGCTGCCGTCCCCGGCCTCGCTGGTCATCATCGCCGGAGATGCCGCCGCGCAGCTTTCCCGCGCGCCCGGCGCCGTGCAGGCCTCGGCGATCTCGGCCACGCCGCCGAACGGCTGCACTGGCGACAGCTGCGTCCTCGGCCTGGGCATCAACGCGAAGGCCATGGACCTGGTCCTGCCGGTAGTGGCGCTGGCGATGCTGTTCCCCGTGCTGATCTTCATCACCACCGCGACCCGGCTGTCGGCCGCCCGCCGTGAGCAGCGGTTCGCGGCGATGCGGCTGGTCGGCGCGACCCGGCGGCAGGTATCGCAGATCGCTGCCATCGAGTCCACGCTGGCCGCCGTCCTCGGCGTCGCAGCAGGTTTCGGCCTGTTCTTCGTGTTGCGGGTCCCGGTCGCGACGATCCCGTTCACCGGCGCGCCGTTCTTCCGCGGGGACCTGTCGGTCGGCCTGCCTGACATCCTGATCGTCGCCGTCGGCGTGCCCGCCGCCGCGGCGACCGTCGCCCGGTTGGTGTTGCGCCGGGTGCACCTGTCCCCGCTCGGGGTGACCCGGAGAGTAACACCGAAGCCGCCGCGGGCCTGGCGAGTTCTCCCGCTGCTGGCCGGGCTGGCCGAACTCGGCTTCTTCGTCGTGCACGGCGACCCGCAGAGCATCACCGGCCAGGTCCAGGCGTTCGTGCCCGGCTGCGCCCTGATCCTGGCGGGCCTGGTGCTCGCCGGCCCGTGGCTGACCATGACCGGCGCACGGTTCATGGCCAGCCGCACCAGCCGCACCGCGACGCTGATCGCCGCCCGGCGGCTCGCCGACGACCCCCGCGCCGGGTTCCGCGCGGTCAGCGGCCTGGTCCTGGCCCTGTTCGTGACCACCGTGGCGGTCGTCACCATCACCACCCAGGACGCCAAGGGAAGCATCCAGACTGGCGGCCCGGCGGCAAGCAACGTCGTGCTCGCGGTGGACCAGGGTGTCTTCTCCCGCGCAGCGCTATCGGAGATACGGCCGCCGCTGGGTCCCGCCCCCTCGGCCACGCTCCTGGCGCGGCTGCGCGGGATCAGCGGCGTCGACGCCGTGGTCGTGCTCTACGCGGACCCGGGCCTCACCGTCCCCGGGAGGGCAACCGGTCCTCGCGGCGTCCAGACGCGAGATCAGGCCGGCCTTGTCTCATGCGCCCAGCTCGCCACCGTTCCCGCCCTCGGCCGCTGTCCAGCCGGCGCGACGGCAGCGGCCATCGACACCAACCTGGGGGACATGAACTTGACGCAGACCAGCTGGGCGGCGGTGCCCGTGTCCGCCCAGCACCTACACAGCCTCGGCGCACTCGGCGTCTTCGTGGCCACGGACGGATCGGTGCAGGCGGTCGAGCGGGCCCGCACGGCGCTGGCCTCCGCCTACCCCTACGCCAGCGGGATCGCCACCTTCGGCGAGGCCAGCACGCAGGCAAACTGGCGCGACGTCATGTACCAGCAGCTCGCCGACGTCGTGATCCTGATCAGCCTGCCGATCGCCGGCTGCACGCTCGCCGCGAGCATCGCCGCCGGGCTGGCCGACCGCAAGCGCCCGTTCAGCCTGCTGCGGCTCACCGGCGCCCGGCTCGTCACGCTGCGCCGTGTGGTCGCGCTGGAAAGCGCCGTCCCGCTCCTGGCGGTCGCTGCCGTCGCGATCGGCACCGGGTACGGCGCCTCCGCGATGTTCGCGTCCGTGCAGCTACAGCAGCCACTGGTGGCGCCGGACGCCGCCTACTACCTCGTCACCGCGGCCGGGATCGTGATGTCCCTCGGCATTGTCGCCGCCACCTTCCCGCTCCTGACACGTATCACGGGACCCGAGGTTGCCAGAAATGAATAATCCCTGAGGCCGCTGGCTGCAGGCCGGCCCCGGAGAGTCGCCCCCGGCACCGGATCCTGATGGCCTGTCCGGGCTGTCATTGCGCCGCGAACCAGCGCCGCCTGATCCGGCTGGCCGAATGGTGAGGGCTCCCGATGGTGAGGGCTAGTGAGCACCCCGCCGTACAGCTTGCTATGCGCGGCGAGCCTGGACGTGCCGTAGACTATCCGGGCATCTAGCGCTCGTAGCTCAACGGATAGAGCATCTGACTACGGATCAGAAGGTTGGGGGTTCGAGTCCCTCCGAGCGCGCCCAGGTCAGCGGTCCTTTGGAACCATGGCCGAATCCGTTGTAGATCTTCGTGCAGCAGCAAAGTGCAGCAGTACCTAGCTGTCAAACTGCTCTCCCAGCCGGCGGAGCGCTTCGCGGGCGGCCTGGTCGGGAACCTCGGTGTAGATCTCCATGGTGACCGCGATCTTGCTGTGGCGGAGTATCCGCATCGCTACCCGAGGGTGTACGTCGAGAGCGGCCAGCAGCGATGCGCAGGTACGGCGCATTCCGTGCGGCGTGATGTAGCGGACCTCGGCAGCAGAGCATCGTGAGGCGAAGTGCCGGGTGAAGTTGCGAGGTTCGTAGGGCCTGCCCTTACGTGTGGTGATCACCAAGCCGGTGTCTTGCCAGGCCTGCCCGGCATCGTGCTGCCAGTTTGCCTGCCGTTCGGCCTGGAGCTTGAATGCGGCCACGCAGATCGCGGGCAGCGGGAGCGGGGCGTCAGATCCGGGTGTCTTGGTTTCCCGGTGGTGGAGCTGGTTGCCGACGCGCTGGAGCTGCCAGCTCACATCGACCTCGGCGGCGTCGAGGTGGACATTTGCCCATGGCAGTCCGAGGACTTCGCCCAGGCGTAGGCCGAGTACCAGCATCAGCACGTACCCGGCGTACAGCGGGTCGTTGTCCGCGCGTGCTGACTCCAGGAACTGGCATGCCTCCGCGACTGACCATGCTCTGGCCTTCCGGACGCGGGCCGCCGGAAGCCGGACCATGGTGGCGACGTTCCGGCTGATCAGTTCGTCTTCGTTGATCGCATGAGTCAAAGCGGCGCTGGCCGGTGCCCGCTATCGTGCGGGCGAATATGTCGGCCGCCTCGGTGAGCTGGTCGCTGATCACATGGGCGTAAACGCGTAGCGTGATGGAGGGATCGGCGTGGCC
The DNA here is from genome assembly GCA_963842355.1 of uncultured Actinomycetota bacterium. Classification (GTDB taxonomy): domain Bacteria; phylum Actinomycetota; class Actinomycetes; order Streptosporangiales; family Streptosporangiaceae; genus JASHPR01. The sequence continues at coordinate 528,878 of CAWJGC010000007.1, forward strand.
GAGCCGGGCGGCGACGACATGGACCGGGACGCCTGCGAGCAACCTGGTAGAGAGCAATGTTCCAACCCTGCGAATAGGCCGGCTCGGCGAACGGTCGTGGCACCTGCCCTCGTCGCTGCGCTTTTTGGTTGTGCCTGCTGCATCATGCTGGTATCTGCTGCAACCGAACTGGCTGCAACATCGTCCGGCCTGATGCAAGCCGATGATGACATCCCAGTTCACCCATGGTGCGCGAGCCATCGTTGCTCCGGGCTCGCTCCAGGCCCGTGTGCTGCGCCGCAGGTAGCGGGCTTTCACTGGACCCGGGGAATGTTGCGTCAGATGCAACTCTGCTCATTAGCAAGGTCGTGGCGTGGACGTGGCGTAGATCGTGCAGCCGGGCATGGGGGAGCGGATCGCTTGGCTGCTCGCTGTCTTCTGGATCGTTGTGCGCGTTGATCAGGACGGTCAGGAGCGATGACACCGTGTCGGGGTGGATCGGCTCGCCCCAGGCGGTGGCGAACACGTAATCGTCGATGCCGCGCCAGTCGGGGCCAACTCTGAGCCGATCCTCGGCCTGGCGCTTGCGATGATCCCTGAGTATCTGCACCGTCTCAGCGTCGATGCTGACGGTCCGGGACCGGCCGCTCTTGGTCGTTCCCTCGATGCGCTGCCCTGCGATGACGGCGGCCGAGCCGGTGATGCGGACCTCCCCGGCGTCTAGGTCGATGTCGCGCCAGCGGAGGTTGAGTAGCTCGCCGCGACGAGCGCCCGTGTACGCGGCGAGGCGGTAGAAGGCGAACAGCCGGTGCTGCCTGGCTGTGTCGAGGAACGCCCGTAGCTGGCCGGGCGTCCACACCTGCCCTGGCTCGGACGGAGCTTTGCGTGGCCGTTTGGCGCGTTCGACCGGGTTGGACGGCAGGATCTGGTCAACGGCGACCGCGTCACGCAGCGCCTTCCGGAGCACGGCGTGGACGTATTCGATGGTGCGCGGGGACAGGCCCGCGGCGTTCCGGCCGCCGCTGGTGGCCAGGTCGCGGTAGAGCTTGGTGATGCGGGCCGGGCTTAGGGCCTGGAGTCGCAGGCTGCCGATGTGCGGCCGGATGTGCCGGCAGCAGGACGGGTTGCAGACATCCGCCGACGTGCCGAACGGAGTCTGCGGGGGTGGGGGAGATGGGCAAAGGCGGTACTCCTCTCGTCGTGCCCTTGCGGGCGGATGGACGAGCGGAGGCAAGCCGCAGCCAGGCGTGTAAGTATCGGTTCTGCTGATCAGCGGTGCTCTGCCGCATATGGCCTGGCCAGGTTGCCTGCCGCTCAGGCTCATTCGTGTGTGGCTTGTGGCACCGTGACCAGGCGCACCCGGTGACATACCGGCCTGGCGTCCGCACGGTCATCCCACGAGACGGGGAGGTTTCTCGTGACCTCGACTAGATACGTACCCAAAGTACGTGCCTAGTATACAGAGTCTATGTGCGTGATTTGGCGGCCAGCCGACCGGCGAGGTCACGGAGCTCGTTTCCAGGCGGGTCCTGCATGGTGAGCAGGTCGGCGACGAGCTGGCGAACCAGGTCGTGTCCGCGAATCTGCTCGGGCGTGATCGCCTCGGCTTGATGCAGCACGGCAACCGCCTCGCCGATCTGGCGGCGCTGCGCATGAGCGCGGGCGACGTCGATGAGCATCCTGGCTTGCCGCTCGCCAGACAGGCCCGTGGTATCCACCGTTGCTGAGGCGCGCAGGGCACGGCCCGCGTCGCCAAGCTCGACGGCGACCGCGATCTCGTGCAGCGCGACGTTGGCGGGACCGAACTCAGTGTTGTAGTCGTTGCGTCCCTTGCCGAGCCGGGCGGCCATCTGCCTGGCTCGCTCAAGCTGGTCGTAGGCGTTGTCAGGATCGTTCAGCCTGGCGGCGACGACCGCCCGCTGCAACGTTAGGCCGCCCCACAAGGACATGGCCTGCTGATCACCGTCATCGGCCATCGGCCAGAGGGCCTCGGCGGCGGTGCGGCCGGTCTCCTCGGCCTGGTCGTAGTGGCGCGCGGCCAGGAACACGAACACCAGCCGGAATGCCCCTGCCGCCACGAGCAGCGGATTGCTCGCCCGCTCGGCGGCGGCCATCGCGCGATCGGCCGCGATCCAGGCGGCTTCGGGTTCGCCGAGCTTGGTCAGGGCAGCCGAGCATGCTTGGTAAGTCGCGGCCATCAGCTCATAAACCTCGGCTCGCTGAGCCTCCGGCAGCGCGCGGGCGGCGGTCTCCAGGTCGGGGACCAGGGCGCTCAGCAGGCCGGTCAGCTCGGCGTAGCGCCCGGCGTGGGTCAGCTCCCACGCTTCGCGGCTCCTCGTGCGAAGCTTGCCCATCGTCGGCGGTCGGCGGCCGTTGAGCATGGCACGCAGCGCATGAGCGCCCGACAGCACCAGGCGCAGTCCACTCGCGCCGGGCGGCTCCTCGGTCACCGCGGCGACCACGGGAGCCTCTGCGGCCAGCTCGGCCAGCGGTACGTCGAGCGCGGCGGCGAGGGTTTCCAGCACCGACATGCGGTCGACCTTCCGCACTCCCCGCTCGACCTGAGAGACCCAGGCCACCGACCGGTCGATCATCCGGGCCAGCTCGGGCTGGGACAGGCCCCGGCGGCGACGCTCGGCAGCGATCTTCCGCCCCAGGGCCTGCTGATAGTCCGGCGTACTCACCCGCCCGTACCCTTACCCGTCTGGAGAGTCAGCCAGTCAACCTCGGTGCTGGCCAGGTACTGGTCACGCTCGGCGAGGTAGCGGCGGGTGTGCGGGGCTGCCTCGTGCGCCTCGAACGCGGCCTTGTCCCGGTAAAGCTCGTAGAAGATGCGTTGCAGCGGCTGGCCTTCGACCAGGTGAGAGGCATACACGAGCGTCCCGGGTTCGCCGGTCTTGATGGCCTCGATAGTGTCGGCGACCAGCCGGTCGTAAGCCTCGGCACTGGCCTCGTCCTTGCACGTGAAACGCACGCACAGACCGAACATTCTCTTCCTCCCAGGTCACTGACGTCATGCTCGCACTCAATGTGCTGCGCCGGTACACGAAATCACACGTACTCATTGTACGTGACCCGGATTCAAAGTACGCTCAGGGTCGTCAGAGACCGCGGCCTGGCGCACCGGCGAGGACCCATGCACACCCCAGCTCCCAGAACGCTCGCACTGCGCACCACCAGCGTCACTTATCCAGGCACGGCCGAGCAGATCCGCGTTGTCCGCGCTGACCTGCGCGTATTACTAGGTGACTGCCCTACAGCCGACGACGTGATCCTCTGCGCATCCGAACTGGCGACCAACGCCGCCGTCCACAGCCGCTCAGGCCTGCCAGGAGGCACCCTCACCGTCCGAGCCAACATCAGCCAAGGACACCACGTGCTGATCGAGGTCGAGGACAACGGCGGCCCTTGGACCCCGGCCATACCGGAGCCCATCGGGCACGGGCTCGACATCGTCCGTGCCCTCGCCAACGACTGGGGCATCGACGGCGACGACACTGCCCGTACCATCTGGGCCAGATTCGACTGGCTCGGCCGTGAAATAACGGGCACTCCGCGCCTCTTGCCCGAAGTGCCTAGGGTCTGGTGATCGCTGACAGATCGGCTTCAGGTGTCGCTTGACGGTTTCTAGGGAGTGCGTATCACATCAGTCGCCGTCGTGGGTGGCTGTGGAGAGTCCGGGCGCTTCAGGCGCATCATATGAGTGCGCAGTCCGGGCAGCGCTAGGCCCGGCATGGAGTGGTCGCATTATCGCAGGGAGGGCACATGGAGGCCGCACCGAGCAGGACGGCGATGTTCGCGGCAGTGTCGCGGGGATTATTTCGCATGGAGGCGACGCCGCCGTGGGTGCTGGACGACGCTCTGGCCTTGGTGCTCGTCGGCCCGGTGTGGCAGGAGCTACACGACCAGCTAAATCCGCTGTTCCCCGGCCAGGTCGCTCGCGAGTCTCGCGCGGCTGTCTGCGCCCGCAGCCGGTATGCCGAGGACCGGCTGGCTGCTGGCGCCTTCACGCAGTACGTCGTCCTGGGCGCGGGGCTTGACTCGTTCGCGTGGCGGCGCCCGGACCTGCTCCGCTCCGTCAGGGTGTTCGAGGTTGATCACCCTGCCTCCCAGGCCTGGAAGCTGGAGCGGGTCGGGGACCTCGCGCTTCCGCTCAGTGACTCGCAGGTGTTCGTCCCGGTTGATTTCGAGGCCGAGCCTCTTCGGGACGCTTTGCGCGCGGCCGGGTTCGACTGGGGCCAGCCGGCGCTGTTCTCCTGGACCGGCGTTGCCCCCTATCTCACCGCGCAGGCGATCGAGTCGACGTTGCGCACGACTGCGGGGGCTGCCCCTGGCTCGGAGGTGGTGTTCTCCTACCGGGCCGAGGAGTCGGTGCTCGATGGCGTCGGCAGAGAGTTCATCCGGATCTACGCCCCGCTCGCGGCCTCAGTTGGCGAGCCGCTGCAGCCCGGCTGGCCGGTCATCGAGATCGAGCGGCTGATCAGCCGGTGCGGGCTGAAGGTCGTCGACCATCCAGCACGTGCAGACCTCGAACAGCGGTATTTCGCCGACCGGACCGATGGCTTGCGGCCCTACAACGTGGAGACCCTGGTCACCGCGCGGGTCGCGGCTGACCACGGTCATCTGCAACGACGTCACCTACCCCGGACTGCTGCGCCAGGCCGGGCGGAACGGGGCCGACATCCTGCTCGTGCCAACCCATGAGCCGTACCCGTTCGAGGCCTCCGCTAATGCCGCCCAACCGCAACAACGGCATCCTGCTGGCCAACGTCCCGACCCATGGCGTCTGGACCCTCTACAGCCGGATCGGCTAAGGACGAAGTCGACCAGCGCGAAGGTGAGCGCAGGACCGAGGTAGACCGGATTCCCGTGCAGCTGGGCGCCGATGATGATCAGCCCGAGTGAGGCGAAGCGGAAGACCGAGACCATACCGGTTGTCGCGCGGATGTCAGCGCTCCGGCCGCCCAGCAGCAGACCTAGCATCAGGCCCAGCACAGCAGCCACGATGACGATGATGATCGCGGTGCCGATCACCCACGACCCGAACATCGACACGATCGTGCTCCAGTTCGCCGAGATGCCGGTGGCCAGCGCGACCACCAGCGCTAGGTTCGCCGCCTTCACCAGATCGGCCCGCCAGTCCTTCGCGTGGTCGGTGTACCGGGCACGGATGAGCAGGCCGACCACCAGCGGCAAGAGCACCAGCAAGAGCAGGCTCTTGACGATCTGCCCGGCGCTGATCGACGCGCCGGTAACGACCTGGCCGGCCCACAGAGGCACGGCGACGATGTTGACCAGCTGGAGCACCACGACCACCGACACCGCCAGCGGCAGGTCTGCCCGCTTGGCCAGCTGGGCGGCCTTCAGCCCTGATGCGCTGCCCGCGCCGATGGTGGCCAGGACCAGGCCGGGCACGTACTTGGAACTCATCGGCAAGATTTCGGCGATGCCTACGCGACAGCCGGGATCACTCCCGCGTTCAGCACCACCATGGCGGCAACCAGCACGACCCGGTGCAGCGGCGCCACCAGCTCGCGCACGGTGAAGGTCGTGCCCAGCGACAGCACGGTGGCACCCACCGAGATGGCGATGCCCGCGTTGAACAGCGCAGTCAGCAGGTGTTGAGCAGTCATGCCCGCTCCTGTGATCGCAAAGCGCAGCCTCCACAACCAAACCAGCCAGCGCGCTACAGGGATTGAATTGTCAGGATTCTCACAGTTGGCGCCTGCCCGGCGTGTCGTGGTGACGGCGGCTGCCAGTGGGGCTACTGCGGTGTTATGAGGTATCCAGATGGTGGTGGCTTGTCCGCCGCTGGGCGGGCAAGGCGTGAGGACGTACGGTTGCAGGCCGCGGAGTGGTTCGCGGAGGGGGTTACGCCGCCGGAGGTGGCGCGGCGGCTGCGGGTCTCATCGAATTCGGCGTATGCGTGGCGGCGGCGCTGGTGTGCTGGCGGCGAAGCCGCCTTGGCGTCCATGGGCCCGGGGCGGGGCGGTGTGCCGGCGTGGGCGGGGCGCAGCTGGCCCGGCTGCGGGCCGCGCTGGACGGCGGCCCGGCCGCCTGGGGGTGGGATGAGGACCAGCGGTGGACGCTGGCCCGGGTCACGGCGCTGATCGGGCGGCTGTTCCATGTCCGCTACACGCTGCGGGGCACCTCGTACCTGCTGCACCGGATCGGGTACACCCCGCAGGTCCCGGTGCACCGGGCTGCGGAGCGTGATGAGGCGAAGATCGCCGCGTGGCGGGCCGGGACGTGGGCGAAGGTTCGAGGCTAGCGGCGGCGGCCGGGGCGTGGATCGTCTTCGAGGACGAGGCCGGGCAGAACCTGCGCCCGCCGAAGGCCCGGACCTGGGCTCGCCGCGGCCACACCCCCGTGGTCACGGTCTGCGGCAAGGGCTCGGGGCGGGTGTCGGTGGCCGGGCTGGTGTGACCTCAAGCCCGGCAGCCGGGGTCACCTGTTCTACCGGGTCCGTGTCCACCGCGGGCGCAAGGGCGAGCGCCGCTCGATGATCCGAAGCCGATTACGCTGGCCTGATCGCCGCCGCGCACAAGGAGCTGCATGCCCCGGTCATCTTGATCTGGGATAACTTGAACACCCACATCAGCGCCGCGATGGGGAGGTTCGTCAGCGCTCACCCGGACTGGCTGACCGGAGGTCCAGGCTGCCTGCCTACGCTACGCCGGACCGTCGAGACCCGGCCGAGGGCGTCTGGGCGAACATGAAGAATGGCCTGGGCAACCTCGCCGTCCGCGACGTGGACCAGCTCGCCGCCGTCGTCAAGAACCGGCTCAAGCGGGTCCAGTCACCGGCCCGACCCTCATAACGACGGATTCCTGGCCGCAGACCGGACTGTCAGCCGCGAACGCCCAACCGCCGTAGCACCCAAATGCTGGCCCTTCAACCTCTATAGCAGTCCTCTTGCACTCCAGCATCATTCCGGTCAGACAGACGAAACGACAAGACACAGACCGAGTCCAGACTGTCAGCCACGGCTTGGCAGCCCGCCGACGATCGGCCCGACATGGTCATCTGGCCACGATGGCCGGATTCTGGCCGCAAAGCGGCGCTCAATGCCGCCACATATTGCGTATTGCTGATCGACATCCGGCCAGGTCAATGGGCGTATGAGCCGTAGCGGAAGCGCCCGCAGATCGCTACGGATCAGATGCTTGAGCACATTCCAGCTCACGGATCGGATCGAGGATGGCCACGCCTGATTTCAGTTTGCCTGATAAGCAAGCGGTCGATCGTTCAAGCCCATCTGGGCCTATCACCCAAACTCCCAGGTCGCACGCTAGGCCAAGATTACTGCTTTTACCCGTTTGCCTCAGTCGGCCCGGCCGTAGACCGTGAAGTCGATCTCGATGCCAGCGAGCGGGGGGTGTTCCGGGCTGGCCAGGAACGTCACCACCTCACCCGGCACCTCGTACACCTTGCTGACCGATCCGCCCGGCGGGACGGTGAAGGAGTCAAGAGCCGTGATGAAGTTGGCGTTGATCGTGTTCGGCTGGTCAACGTGCGAAACACCGATGACCACCGGCGCCGGGCTGTTCACCCAATTGTCGACCGATAGCCGGATGGTGCGGTAGGCGGACAAGTCCAGCTGAGCGAGTTCTGACTCGTCCTCGTCAACTGCCATCTGATTGCCGGCAGCCAGGAGCTTCGTGTTAGGCATACGCCGACCGTAGCCGATAGATCATCCACCCTGCCCACCCCAGGCCGCATGCACCAGGTTCAGCAGCATGGCCGATGCCCACAATAGGCCGCGAGCGGGCCCCATCCCGCCGCTGACCAAAGAGTAAACTAGCCCGCCACCTTGCCTCCAGGCGGTCAGCCTTGTGGTACGCGGAGTGCGCAGGGACGCGGCGGAGCCCGCCCCGCGCCTGGCCGGGGGGTGCCCGGTGATCTGACACGGAAATAGGCCCCACTGGTGCTCCTGTGGCCACAGTTACGCATGGGCCTATTTTCGTGTCCCACGGGAGCGCCGCGAAGCGGCGCATGTTTTCTAGGACCCAAACCAGGGATCGGGCTCGTCGCGGAATAACCCGCTGCTTTGCCTCCCGGCGGTCAGCCTCGTGGTAAGCGGGGCTGCGAATCGGGGCGCAGCGGAGCCCGCCCCACGCCTAGCCGGCGCGGTGCCCATGATCTATGCCCTGAATTCCGGCATTTCCTGCGTTTTGGGTCCTGCCGGTTCCGCAGCCGGCTCACGTTCCCGGCGAGCCCGGCGATGAATGTGAGTCTGCTGTACACGGGTGTACACCAACGTCGCATTCACGGGGCCGGGATGCCGGGGCGGCGGCCGGGGATGCCGGGGCGGCGGCCGGGGATGCCGGGGCGGCGGCCGGGGATGCCGGGGCGGCGGGCCTGCGGCCGGGACGAAGACCCCGAAACGGGGGCAAATGGCTGGACGGTGGCGGGCTGTCCGGCCTGGCGCCAGCCCCGGCCACCGGCGTTGCCCGCTGACCGGCGCCTGGGTCAGGGAAACCGGGCGCCGAATCCATGATCAAACCAGCGTGCTGATCCTCTGCGTTCCCATTTCATGCATTTCAGCCCTAGATCATGAAACCGGGGCGCCCGCAACCATGATCAAATCAGCGTATTGATCATCTGCGCGCGCCCGCCTGGCGCTGGCGAACTAGGACGCGGCAGCCGGGCGTCGCCTCAGTGAGCGGAGCAGGGCAGTGCCGGCGACGGCCGCGGCGAGCAGCAGTGCCGGGCGCCACACCTCCAGGCCGGTCACAGCAAGGAACCCGTAGGCGTAGAACAGCCAAGGACTCTTCATCGTGATCTTTCTCTTGAGGCCGCTTCCTGCGGTCCTACTAGTTGTCAGCACCCGCCTCGGGCGCGGCATTCCCTCCGGCCCCAGACGGGACTCCGCTACGGCTATACGGGACCGCGGCCGGCACGTAGGCTCTGATTGAGAAGGGCCCGTACCATCCTGCGCCAGGCACGCGCTTGGGGTGCGCAGGTGACCGCGTCGCTCCAGACCCCGGTGGCACGGCCAGAACTCTGGCCGGGTAGAGGACCACATGGAGCCAGCGATGAACCGACCAGGCTTGTCTTACGCCGCAGCCACCGCCACAGTTCCGGCACTGGATGCGCCCAGCCCACTGCTAACGCGCGGTCCCCCGTCCAGCAACGGGCTGGCGTCTGCAGGTAACGGCGCAGCCGCCTCAGCGGAACTGAGCCGGTGCCTCACTGAAGATCACGAACGGATTGCCCAGGGCTTGAACGACGTCGTGGTGCACCGGCTCTGCGGTGCGGGACTGGATCTCTACGCCGCGCTCGGGCTGATCGGCGATCACCGCGGGGCCAGCAAGATCTACCATGCCATCGACGAACTGGACCAGGCCATCCGCGACATCCGGGACGCCATCTTCGATCGCAACTGAGCCACGCGCGGGACACACGCCACGAGCGTCGGTGCCCGACTACCGCGACTCGGAACAGGCGGGCGTCGTCGTCCACGGCGAAGATCTACCGGTAGTCCCCGGAGCGCACCCGCAGATACGGCCGGTGGCCTTCTAATGCGAGCACGCCAGGCGGACGCGGATGTATGGTGGCGTCCCGTTGCGCCAGGCGGCGCGGTTACCGCGACTTGACGCCGACGGCGGCAAGCGCGTACACGGGCTTTTCCGCCGGCTCGCCACCCGTCCCCGCCATCCATCTGCGCACCTCGCACACTCCCGGCCCGACGGGCTCCAGCCCGGCCAGCATCGACGCCAGATCCGCGGTGCCGTGGTTCCAGAACCGGGTATGCGTGGCGGTCTGCTGTAGCCGGCCAGCGAGTTCGGTGTCCTCATAATGCCCGGAAGACACGATCAGCCATGAGCCCCGAGCTGCCCGGCTCATGTACCGGGCACATACTGCGGCAGCCGAGTCGGCGGGCAGGAAATGAAGCACCGCGGCCAAGATAACGGCTATCGGCTGGGACATATCGATCACGGCGCGTACCTGCGGATCCGCAAGCACGGTCGCTGGCTCGGTCAGGTCTGCCTGCACAGCGGCGAGTCCCTCGCCGCGAGCAAGCAGCGCCTCCCCGTGCCGCACAGCCACCGGGTCGACGTCGACGTAGCACACCCGAGCGTCCGGGATCACTTCCCGCACCGCCTCGTGCACCGCCGGGTGCGCGGGCAGGCCGGACCCGAGGTCGAGGAACTGGCTGATTCCCGCAGCGGCTGCGCGGGGCCGCCGCGGCGCAGATGAACTCCCGGTTGTGCCGGACCAATTGCGGCAGCGCGGGATTCACCTCGGCCATCCGCCAGCCCATCTCCCGGTCGGAAGCGAAATTGTCCCTCCCGCCCAGCCAGTAGTCGTAGACACGGGCGACGCTCGGCCGGGTCACGTCAATGCCCGCCGGGGGGTTCTCGTCCGTCACGACCACAGGCTACCCAGACCTGCCGGCCGCGGTCGGCGTGCTCGAGATTGGTGCGGAACCGTGCTGCGGATCCGCCAGTTGCTCAAGCCCGATGAAACTATCGTCCACTGGGTGGAACTGCTGCGGACACAGCGCCTCCTGCTCCGGAACTGGGAGGAGTCCGATCTCCCGGCCTTCTTTGACCTTTACTCCCGTGAGGACGTGACGCGATGGCTGGGACCGCATCCACGCCGCGCCCTCGCCACCCCGGAAGAAGCGCGCGAACGGCTGCACCGGTGGCACGCGCGCGAACGAGGATTCGACCCTCCTCTCGGGCTGTGGGCGCTCGTCCCGCTTATTCCGTACATGCAGGGGCCGCGGCCGGTCGGAACCATCCTGCTGCTCCCACTCGCCGATACCATCGGGCCAACGGGCCTGATCGAAGTGGGCTGGCACCTGCACCCGCAACATCAGGGCCGAGGGCTGGCGACAGAAGCAGCCGAAGCGATCCTCGCGGCAGCGGCGAAGGCGGGGATAGAGCAAGTCCTGGCCCTGACCGATCCGGACAACACCCCCTCTCAGGCGGTAGCCACCCGTCTGGGGATGTGCGATGAAGGCATCACCCAGCGCTGGTTCGGTCTGACATCGCGCCAATACCGCAAGGCCATCACCCCAACGCCGGAGCCCTAGACTCAAGGGTTATGCGCAACCGCTGGGCGGACGAGTTCGAGGACACGCTCCGGTCCCAGGCTTGCCTTCGCGGCCGGCACGACGACTGCCCCCACGAGTGCGGCATCGGAGGCGGGCTCAACCCGCGTCGGATCCGCCTTGAGTTCGGTGCCGTGATATGCAAGTGCGAATGTCATTCCTTGTGCCCGATGACCGGCAATCAGTCAGCAGTTCCGTTCCGGACGTGGCGTGATACATGTTCCTGCCCTGGTGCCGAGCAAGAACGCAGAAGACAGGCCCAGTCCGGCGTGGAATTCCCCGACTTCAAGGAGTACATGGCGCAGTCGCAGCGACGGACCCAGTCGCGCCGGGAGGCATTCCATGCTGCCCGGGCCCAGGCTGCCGGCAGGAGCCGGGAGGAGATCAGGGAAGCCTACCTATCCGAGCTGCGTTCCCGCGGGCTGGAAATATCGCCCGAGGAAGTTCTGGACGTAAATATCGATGCCATTACCGGTGACTATCGCTCCAGCGCCCGCTTTATGGGCCGCGCACTGGGTGAATTGGCGAAACTCGCCGGTACCATATTCCGCCCTCCTCGCTGATCAATGATCTTGGCTCGGGCCGCTCCGTTCGCGCTAAACACTCTTAATGGTCAGAGTTACAGCAGCCCGAGCACCGGAGCGCCGGCCGCCGTAGCCGACGAAGTCGGCGATGAATGTGGAAATGGTGTACGTGGGAGTCAATGCCGCGTAGTTAAGGGTCTGGTGGGTTTGTCAAGGGTTTCAGGGCGGGTTGGGGAGGGCGTAGGTTCCGGGGGCGGTGCGGGTGAGGAAGCCGGCCTGGGCCCAGTGGGCGAGGTGGCTGAGCATGGTGGCGGGCGGGAGGTGGAGGCGGGCGGCGAGCTCGTGGCCGGTCCAGGTGCGGCCGGGGTTGGTGGTCATGAGTGCGGTGACGTGGTGGCGGTGGCTGCCGGGGCGGGGTTTTTGGCGGTTGCGGGGGCGGGGGCGGGGGCGGTGTGTTGCGGGGGGCGGGGTGTGGATGGTGATGGTGATGGTGGTGATGGTTTCGGGCAGGGCGGGGCGGGGGTTGTCGCGGCCGGGGTAGCGGGAGCGGGGGCTTTTGATTTTGCGGGCGCTGTAGCGGGGGCGGCGGGGGGGCAGGAGGGTGGCTAGGACGGCGCGGCTGGTGGCGGGCAGGGCGGCGGGGGCGGCGGGGCTGATCCCTGCGGCGGCGGTGATGGTCGTGGTGGCGGTGTGCAGGGCGGTGGTGAAGCTGGCCCGGTCGGGGTCGGTGCCGGGGCGGGTGGCGATGGCGTCGGTCATGACCATGCGCAGCAGCTGGTAGCCGGTCAGCAGGGCCCAGGTTTCCTGTTCGAGGCCGGGCCGGTCGCCCGAGCGCAGGACCCGGCCCTGCAGGAGGGTGTGGCGCAGCGCGTAGTAGGCCGATTCGATCTCCCATCGTTCGTGGTAGAGGCGGACCAGGTCGGCGGCGGGGTAGCGGTGGTGGTCGGTCAGCGTGGTGATCAGCCGGTAAGCCTCGCGCAGGCTCGACCCGCCGGCGCTGGCGACCTGCACGCTGGCCTCGATGATCCGCACGTCCAGCTCGCCGATCCGCGACAGGTACGACCCGTCGGGCAGCACGCGCAAGACCGCGGGGCAGCGGGAGGCCTTGCCGCGGGCCAGGAACCCGGCCCCGGTCCCGGCCACGGCTTGCAGGAACGTGCCCGCGTCATAGGCCCGGTCGAGCAGCACCAGCATGCCCGCGCCCAGCAGGTGCAGCAGGCCGGCCGCCAGGGCCGCCGTCCCCGTCGGCGGCCGCGCCCAGCACCGCGCCCAGCAGCCCCCGGGTCCCGGTCTCGGCCAGCGCCACCAGGTGCAGCAGCGGGTAGCCGGCGAACCCGGCCTTATGCCCGATCCGGCCCAGCCAGGCCCGGTTGCGGCCGGTATCGGGCACCCGCAGCGAGCTGCACCCGTCGAACGCCACCGTGCGCAGCCCGCGCCAGCTCACCCCCGGCACCCGCGGCGGCGCCAGCGGCCCGGCCACCACCTCGAACAGCGCTTTCAGCGGCGCCGGGCCCAGCCGCCGCCGCACATCCCGCAGCGCCTTCTCCGACACCGCCGGCAACCCCAGGCCATCCAGCCCCGCGGTCAGCTTCCCCCACACCTGGCCATACCCCAGGCCCGGGAACAACCCCAGCGCCACCACGAAATACACCCCCACCCGTGACGGCAGCACCCGCAGCCGCCGCTGCACCGTCCGCGTCTGCGCCAGCACGTCATCAACCAGCTCGAACGGCAGCCACGGCGTCAGCTCCCCCAGATGCCCCGGGGCGAGCACCCCCGCAGCGACCGTGACCGCACGCGTGACAGTGACCATGGCAGACTCAGTACGCAACAGGACCTCTGGTGACGGGAAGATCGTGATGGGTTGACCCGATCTACCAGAGGTCCTGCCACCTGTCACCCCGACACGCCCAAACACCACCAACCACTTGACACCGGCCCGGGATCCTTAACTACGCGGCATTGACGTGGGAGTGCACCAGACTTACATTCATCCCGGCCTGGGCGCAGCACCACCGGCCGCAAAAGCGGATGAAAAGGATGAAAGGGTATGAAGGGGCGGTGGGGCGCGCGGCCGACCGGCCGGGACGCCGCCGCGGCGGCGTGGCCGCCCGGATGTCCCGCGCCCCTGGTAACCCCGCCGTCAAACATCGTTAGACCTGGCTGGTGGATCTACAGCGAGGACCACCACCCTGAATGGGAGGCCCTGGTGGCGCCGTCAGAACTGGGCCTTGAGCTCGTCCAGCTCCGCGCCCGCTCGCTGAGCCTGGCGTAGGCCGGCTGCTCGCGGATGCGGCGGAGCCGACGAGAAGGAGCTGGCCCTGAGCGCTGTTCTGAAGGCAGGGCCCTGAGCGCGGGTTCTGAGGCGATCCGGGTACCCGGGGTGCCCCGGGGTGCCCCGGGTGCGCGGGGGCGCGCGGGGCTGCGCGGGGGTGTCCGGGGTGCCCCGGGGTGCGCGGGGTGCGCGGGGTGCGCGGGGTGCGCGGGGTGCGCGGGGTGCGCGGGGTGCGCGGAGTGCCCCGGGGTGCGCGGGGTGCGCGGAGTGCCCCGGGGTGCGCGGGGTGCGCGGGGTGCGCGGAGTGCCCCGGGGTGCGCGGGGTGCGCGCCGGCGGGTGCGGCTTCCGCTGGCATGATGGCGGGCGTGACGATGTCCGCGGACTTCTCCATTGTCCCCGAGGCGCACCGACCGGAGAAGATCGAGCAACTGTGCGCGGCCATGGAAGCGGCCTATGCGGCAGGCCATTATCCCAAGCTGATCGTGGAACGGCCGTGGTCGGCGCACAACCGGGTGATCGAGGGCGAGTTCGCCTCGCCCAAGGCGATCGGCTGGTACCTGCAGCGTGAGCTGAGCCGGCTCGCGGCGGCCGGGGCCCGCATCTCGGTGTGCGCCGGGCGCCAGGCGGTAGACCTGCACGACCCGAGTCTCGTGGCGGCCGTCGACGAGACGCGCTGGGACCTGCGGCGAAAGAAGCTCTTCCTGTTCGGGCCGGAACGGATGGCGCTGTCGATCGACCGTCTGCAGCACTACACCGGGACGCCCGCCGAGACATTCCAGCGGTATGTGCTGCTCACCAACTACGCCTGGCACGCGGAGGAGTTCCGGGCCGCGCTTCCGGCCAGCATCGGCCCGCAGTCCGATGGCCCCCAGATGCCAGCGTGGCATTTCGTCCAGCCCGACCGGGCCGGCCTGACGATGATCAATATCGGGGTCGGCCCGTCCAACGCCAAGACGATCACCGACCACCTGGCCGTGCTCCGCCCCGACCTGATGCTCATGATCGGGCACTGCGCGGGCCTGCGCAACCGTCAGGAGATCGGTGACCTGGTGCTGGCCAGCGCGTTCATGCGCGATGACCGGGTACTGGACGACCTGCTGCCGCTGAGCGTCCCGGTGGTCTCGAACTACACCCTGAACACGCTGCTGCTCGACGAGTTGACGGCCCGCCACCTGCGCAGCCGGATGGGCATCGTGTTCACCACGGCCAACCGGAACTGGGAACTGCAACTCGCCTCGGTCGCCGACAAGCTGGAGCGATCTCGCGCCCTCGCCGTGGACATGGAATCGGCGACGGTCGCCGCCAACGGCTTCCGCTACCGGATACCGACGGCCACGCTGCTCGCGGTCAGCGACAAGCCGTTGCACGGCCTCCCCAAGCACAGCGCGGACGCGCCAGGCTTCTACGCGGCCAGCCGCCGGCAGCATGTCGAGATCGCGATCGCGGTCGCCGGGCGGGTCCGGGAACTGTACCCGGGCGGGCTGCCCACCGCCGACATCCGCTCCGCCGACGAGCCGCTGTTCGGGCTCACCGATCCCGACCCGGCCCGGCCTCGGCCCGGTTCGGTCCTTACCGGGCGGGCGCCGTCAGCGCCCGGGGTTCCCCGGGCGCTCCGTTCCGGAAACTGGTTCTTCGGTGTCGGCCATTTCGGGCGAGCGCCCGCCGCCGCCGGCCGGGGCGGCCGCTTCCTGCTGGACCCCGGCGCGCAGGCCGAGCAGGCCGACGATCGCCGCCACCGCCATGATCCCCGCCATGACGTACAGCACGGTCTGGACGGCGCCGGCGAAGTCGACCCGGACGAAGTGCGGAATCGACGCGATGCTCCCGCTGCGGGACTGGGCGACGCTCGACGCCACGGTGCCGGCCCGGCGGCTGGGCACGCCCTGCGAGATCAGCGACGTGGTGAGCCGGCTGCGCGTCTCGGTGACCAGGATGGTGCCGAGTACCGCCAGGCCCAGGCTGGCGGCGTAGTTCCGGACCGTCTGGGTGATGCCGGTGGCCTCGCCGTAGGACAGGGTGGACGCCCGGTTGACGGCGTCCGTGCTGGCCGGGCCGAGCATGAAGCCCATCCCGGCCCCGGCCAGGACGATGTACCACTGCTGCGCGCTGAAGCTGAGCCCGGTGACCTTCCCGGCCCACAGCCAGAACCCGACCGCGCCCAGCACGCAGCCGAGGACCACCGGGCGCTTGGCTCCGACCCGGTCCAGCATCCGCCCGCCGATCTGCGCCGCGATCACGAAGCCGAGGAAGAAGAACAAGAGGATGACGCCGGCCTGGGAGGCCGACTTGCCCAGCGAGATCTGGGCGTACTCGCTGCCGAAGAAGAACACCGGGATGAACACCAGGTTGGTGACGCCGAGCACGATGTTCTCGATCAGGAACGGCCGGACGTGGAAGATGCTGACCCGCATGAGCGGGGACGGGGTGCGGACCTCGACGAAGTAGAACACGATCAGCAGCGCCAGCCCCACGACGATGCACGCCGTGATCGCGGGATTGTGCCAGCCCCAGACGCTCGACTGCTGGAAGCCGAACACGCTCAGGCCTACGCCCGCGGCGATCAGGACCAGGCCCCGGTAGTCCATCCGGGCCGGCCGGTACTCAGTGGCGGGCTTCGAGATCATGATCAGCGCCAGGGCGATGAGGGCGACCGGGATGTTCACCCAGAAGATCGCGCGCCAGGTCCACTGCGTGAGGTAACCGCCCAGCACCGGGCCGATCGCGGTGAGGCCGCCGGCGATGCCGAAGAACAGCGCCAGGGCCCTCCCGCGTTCCCGCAGCGCGAAGGTCTGCACCACGATGGCCAGCGCGGCCGGGAACATGATCGCACCGCCTACGCCCTGAACGGCCCGGAATATCACGATCCACGCCTCGGCGAAGCTCCCCTTCGGGGTCAGCCCGCACAGCGCCGACGCGCCCGCGAACACCACGACGCCCAGCGTCACCATCTTCCTGTGGCCGACGGTGTCGGCCAGCCGGCCGCCGAACGCGAACAGCGCGGCCAGCGTGATCAGGTAGGCGTTGACCGCCCACTGCACGCCGGTGCTGGTCAGCCCGAGTTCCTTCTGTATCTCGGGCACGGCGATGGACACGATGGTCTGGTCGATGAACGTCATGGAGACGGCGAAGATCATCGCCGCCAGGATCAGGTTTCGCGATCGGCCGCCAGTGGCGCTGCTGACCGTCATGGCCCCCCCCGGAGGGTCTGGGTTATGCCCGACGGCTCCATTGTGGCCCAACCGCCAGCCACGCCGTCTCCCAGCCCGCCAGCCTGCGGCGGTCCAGCAGGTACCGGCCGAGCAGGGCCACCCCGCCGAGCAGCACCGCGAGAGCGGTGAGAACGATCAGCGCCGCGAGCGTGACGAGATCGGTGACCTGGCCTGCCGTCAGCGGCGCCTGCACCTGCCCGGCGCGGTTCAGCCAGACGGGGACCGTGCTGCCCGCGCTGGTGCCGGCGGCGGCCGGAACCCTGCCGACCCGGGTCCGCCCGTCCACGGTCCACCGCGCCGGGGTCCACGTCACCCAGGTGTTCGCCCCGTTATCTGACACCATCGGCCCGGGCACGGCCTGCAGCAGTACCGCGGGAACCTCGTGCCACGACCGCTCGGCCTGCTGCGTGGCGGCGTTCCCGGCGTGGACCCAGGTGTCGGCCGCGGCCACCAGGAGCGGGCCCAGGGCCAGGAACACGGCGATCACGGCAGGCAGCAGCCACGCGTCGATCACGTCAGCGCGCCGGCGCAGGGGGTTGTGGTCGAACCCCAGCCTGCGGGTCACCCTCGTCCACGTCGTTGTGGGCGCCATGCCGTTCACCCCATTGGGGAATCCGATCGCTTCCTCGCGATCGCCTTCGAATTACGAGTCTGGTACCCCGGCCCGACCCTGGCAATCGCCACGGTCCCAATGTACGAAACATCTACGTAACATGCACGGCACATTCCCGTAACACGTTTGCCCCGCCGCGCCCGGGGTAGCCCGCCGCCGAAATGCAGGAGGTAGGCAGATGGTGTCGCAGGCTAGGGCCACTCAACCGCCGGGACGTAACGCCCTCGAAGATCTGGACTCGCGCATCCCCACGACGTTCTACTGGTACCTGGCCGTGCTGGCGTGCATCGGCGGGTTCCTGTTCCGGCTGGCTGATCCAGGGCGAGGTCTTCCCGACCGCCGTCCGGGGCCGGGCCGCGGCCACCGCCGCGTGCGTCGACTGGCTGGCCAACTACGCGCTCATCGAGGCGTTCCCGATCTGGCACAACTCGATCGGGCTGGCCTGGACCATGGTGTCGTTCGCCGTCCTGTGCGTCGTGGCGATCGGGTTCGTCTACCGGTTCCTGCCGGAGACCAGGGAGTTGTCGGTGGAGCAGGCCGTGCACGTCTTCGAGCGGTAGGCCGGCGCCGCTCCGCACCGGGCTGGCGCTGCGTGACGTCAGCATCCCTCCCGATGACAACCCGGACCCGTGGGTAAGAAACCATACTTAGGAAAGGCTGACGGTTTTCGGGCTGGCCGGTATCTCGGGCTGAGGACGGGTTCATGCGGTGGCGGACGGGCGTGGCGATTGACCTCGGGACGGTGAACACGCTGGTCCACATCGCGGGCCGCGGGCTGGTCATCGAGGAGCCCTCGGCGATCGCGATCGACAGGGAGACCGGCAAGGTCGCCGCCGTGGGCGAGGCCGCGGACGCCCTGGCCGGGAAGGACCCCCAGGACGTCGAGATCATCCACCCGCTGCGTGACGGGGTCATCGCGGACCTGGACGCGTCCACGGCCATGCTGCAGGCCTTCGTGCGCCGGGCCCGCCTGCACCGGCGCGTGCTGCGGTCCTCGGCCGTGGTCTGCGTGCCGAGCGGCGCGACCTACGTGGAGCGGCGGTCCCTGGCCGCGTCGGTGGAGGCGCTGCGGCCCCGCTGCGTGGTGCGGCTGGTCGACGAGCCGGTCGCCGCCGCGGCCGGGGCGGGCATCGACCTCACGGCCGGGTCCGGCGCGTTCATCGTGGACGTCGGGGGCGGTACCACCGACGCCGCGGTGGTAGCCGGCGGTCACCTGGTGCGCGACCAGTCGCTGCGCCTCGGCGGCAACGCCATGGACGAAGCGATCGTGAGCACCGTCAAGGCCGAGTTCGGCCTGCTCATCGGCCGCAACGCGGCCCGGAGCCTGAAGATGGTCCTCGGGCTGGCCGACGGCGCGGCCGAGTGGGTGGAGACGGTCGGCATCGACGCCGGGCGCCGGACGCCCCGGGTCGAACACGTCCCGGCGTGGCTGGTCGCCGCGGCGCTCGAGCAGCCGATCGGGGCGATCGCCGACATGGTGCAGGAGATGATGTCGGACATCCCGCCGAACCTCGCGGAAGACGTGGTCCGGGGGAAGATCCGCCTGGCGGGCGGCGGGGCCCTGCTGCCCGGGCTGGCCAGCAAGATAGAGGCGGCCACCGACATCCCGGCCGTCGTCGTCGACGACCCGCTGCGGTGCGTGGTCCGGGGCGCGGCCGAGTTCCTCGAGCGAATGGGCGATACGTGAGCGAGCCGAGGGGCGCGGCGCCGCCTGGACTGAGGAGCGAGGGACGAGCGACGAGGGAAGGCGGCGGTGAAGGGGGATGGGGAGGCGGGCGGGGCCCCGGAGGCGAGCGGGAGATACAGAGTGAGCGACGGTGACCTGCTGTCCGCGGCGGTCGCCGAGCTGTACTCGTCCGACCCGGGCGAGTTCGTCGCGCGCCGCGGCGCGCTCGCGGCCCAGGCCCGCGCGGCCGGGCAGGCGTCGGCGGCGAAGAGCATCGCCGGGCTGCGCAAGCCCACCCGGTCGGCCTGGGTGGTCAACCGGCTGGTCCGATCGTCGCCCGACGTGGTCTCGCAGCTCACCGGGCTCGGCGACGAGCTCAGGGCCGCGCAGGGATCCCTGGACGGCGCGGCCATCCGGGAGCTGTCGGGGCGGCGGCGCCGGCTCATCGCCGACCTGTCCCGGCAGGCGTTCGCGGCCTCCGGCCTGCCGTCACCGCCCGCCGGGCTCAGGGACGAGGTGACCGCCACGCTCGGCGCGGCCCTGGCCGACCCGCGGTTCGCCGGGCAGCTGGCGGCCGGGACCCTGGAGCGGCCGGCCCAGGCCGACGGCTTCGTCCCGGCCGGCGCGCCCGCGCTGACGCTGGTCCCGCCGCCGGGCGCGCGCCGCGACCGGGCGACCGCCCCGGCCGGCGCCGCTGCCCCGCCCCGGCCCGCGCGGAAGGCGACCGCCCAGACCGCGCAGGAGAGGGCGGACGCCGCCGCGGCGGCGCGGGCCGATGCGGCCGCCCGGGAGCAGGCCGCCCGGGAGCGCCGCCGCCGGGAGGCGCGCGCCGCGGCCGAGCAGGCCGCGGCCGACGCCGACGGGGCCGCCGTGGCCGCGGCCGCGGCCGAGCAGGACTGCGAACGCACCGTCCAGCGGCTGGAGGAGCAGCTGGCCGACGCCCGCCAGGGCCTGACCCAGGCCCGGCTGCTGGCCCGGCGGGCCAGGAACCGGCAGCGCCAGGCGCGTCAGGCGCTGGACCGGCTGCGGCCGTGACCGAAGGCCAGCCCAGAGCCGCGCGCCTGCTGATCGTCAGATCAGACCACAGGGCCAGAACGCTCTGGCCCGGGCCGGTGCCGTCCGGTCAGAGCGGCACGAGCGGGACGAACTGGGCGGTGGCCTGCCCGCGGGCGATCACGTTGCCGTCCTCGCCGATCAGCTCGATCTTCATCCGGCCCCGGCGGGCCTGGGCCTGCCGCTCGGCCCGGGGCCGCACCCGCGTCCCGCGCAGGCCGGCCCACGCGGCGTCGGCCAGTTCGTCCACGAACGACGTCAGCGGTGGCTCGAGCTGGCCGGACAGCCAGCGGCGCGCGATCGCGTGCGCGGGGCCGGCCACGATCGCGGAGATCATCGCGATGGTGGTGGCGCGGATCTCGCCGCTGCCCACCAGCGGGGCCATCCACTGCCGGAACGCCGCCGCCAGGTCCCGGTTCAGCGCCGCGACCTCCGCGCCGCCCGGCGTATCCCAGTCCAGGTGGCCGCGCTGGTAGACGAAGCGGGCCAGGTCGGCGTGCTGCTCGGTCCAGCCGAGCTGATGGGCGACCGCGTCGTGCACGGCCGCGCGCGGCGAGGCCGGCTTGCGGCGCACCAGGTCCCAGAGTCCCTCCTGGAACGAGGCGATCGCGTGCACGTACAGCGCGTCGGCGATGGCTTCCTTGGACCGGAAGTGGTGGAACAGCGCCCCGTTCGAGGTACCGCTGCGCTCCCTGATGCGTGCGATCGTGGTCTGCTCGTAGCCGTCGGTGAGGAAGCAGTCGAGCGCCGCGTCCAGGATGCGCTGGCGGGTGTCGGTCGGGGCCATCCCTAAGAGAGTAGCACTCCAGAGTGTTACTCCGTTAGCATGTCTGCCGTGAGTGACTACGAGCTAGCCCGCGAGTACGAGACCGTCAACTACTACCGCCGCGGCGGCGCCGCCAAGGTCGAGCTCAACCGCCCCGAGAGCCTGAACGCGTGGAACGAGCAGTTCAGCCTCGACCTGCTGACCGCGCTCAGCGCCGCCGCCGAGGACCCGGACGTCCGCGCCGTGCTGATCACCGGCGCCGGACGCGCGTTCTCCAGCGGCGCGGACCTGAGGGGAGGCCACGAGCACGCCTCCGGCGACGCCATCTACGAGCGGCTGACCAAGCGCTACCACCCGGTCATGATGAGCATCCGCCAGATGCCCAAGCCGGTCGTGAGCGCCGTCCACGGCCCCGCCGCCGGGATCGGCGTGTCGCTGGCGCTCGCCTGCGACCTGGTCACCGCGGCCGAGTCCGCGTACTTCCTGCTCGCGTTCGTGAACATCGGCCTCGTGCCGGACGGCGGCTCGTCGCTGCTCGTGCCGTCGCGCGTGGGATTCACGCGCGCGATCGAGATGGCGATGCTCGGCGAGCGGGTCGGCGCCCGGCAGGCGCTGGAGTGGGGCCTGATCAACCGGGTCTGGCCGGACGAGGAGTTCGCGGCGCGGGCCGGCGAACTCGTCGGCCGGCTCGCCGAGGGCGCGACCGGGTCCTACGCGGGCACCAAGCGCCAGCTCAACCGGTGGCTCTACGAGGGCATGGAATCCCAGCTCGAGTTCGAGGCGCAGATCCAGCGGGAGAGTGCCACCTCGGCGGACTTCGCCGAGGGCGTCGCGGCGTTCCTGGAGAAGCGCAGGCCGCGATTCACCGGCCGGTAACCGGGCTACCCGGCCGGGGTCTCATCGACCATCGGGGCCGCGGGCCTGCTCCCGCTCCGCGAGGCCCTGACCGAGCGCGGCGATGGCGTCCTGCGGGCGCCCCGCGGCCTCGTAGGCCGCGGCCAGGCGGTCCCGGGCCAGCAGGGTGCCGGCGTGATCGGGCCCCAGGATCCGGCCGCTGGTCCCGGCCATCGCCCGCCAGTAGGAAATGGCCAGGCTGGGCCGCCCGGTCTGGTCCAGGCTCTGGCCCGCCCGCAGCAGCACCGGGTGCGCCTCCGGGGTCCAGAGCAGTTCGCCCGCCGCCTGGTGCAGGCTGGCCGTGCAGTCGCGCAGGGCTTGCGCGACCAGCGGATCACGATCACGATGCGGCCACGCCTCCAGCAAGGCGCCGGCTGCCGCGGCCGCCGTCCGCTCCAGCATCGCCGGCGGGATGACCTGCCGGGCCGTGGCCTGGACCAGGGAGTGCATCACCACCGTGCGCGAGGAGTTCTCGGGCTCGATCGTGACCAGGCCGACCCCGGCCAGGCGGTCGAGCACGCTCCCGACCTGGCTCTCGTCGGCGGCCTGCCCCGTGGCGTGGCGGCCGATAAAGTCGCGCGCCGCCTGGGTGGTCAGCACGGCACCCGGGACGCCGCCGGGGGCGAGCAGCGCGATCAGCGCCATGGCGGGCCGGGCCAGGCCGGCCGAGGTGGCGTCGGCCCGGTCCAGCGAGATCGACCAGGTGGCCGCCACGGTGGCTTCCCGGTGGCCGGCGCCGGTGGCGGCCATCTGCCGCTGCCGGCCGGTGAAATGCTGCCGGTACCGGCGGCAGTCGATCCCGGTGTCGGCGATCACGGCGGACGCCTGCGCCAGGGCGAGCGGCAGGCAGCCCAGGTCCTGGACCAGGTCGAGGGCCCCGGTCCGCTGATCGGGATAGAGTTCCGCGGTCAGGTAGCTCAGTGCCTCGCGCGGGCTGAACGCGCCGACTTCCCGGATCCTGCGGCCGGGCGCGCGCACCGCGGCGGCGGGCAGCCGGGTCGTAACCAGGACCCGGCCCGCCGCGCCCCTGGGCCATAGCTCGTCCAGGTCAGCGAGGTCAGCGAGATCGTCGAGGACCACCAGCCATGGCCGGCCGGTGTCGGCCAGCCAGACCAGGAAACTGTCCGCGTCCGCCTCCGGGGTGTCGGCGGTCCCGGCGGCGCCGCCTTCGAGGGCGCCGGTCGCGGCCTGCGCCTGCGCGTAACCGGTGATCACCGAGTCCCGGCTGGCCGCGGGCACCCACGCGAGCAGGTCCACCCCGCCAGAGCCCCAGAGGGAGCGCGCCAGCGCCGCGGCAAGCTGGGTCTTGCCGGTGCCTCCCATCGCCTCGGGCGGGGTCGGCGGGACCAGCACCACCGTCTCGCCGGGAGCCGGGCCCCTCGCGACGTCGAAACCCGATTCCGGCCTCGGGCTGAAGGACGCCGCGAGCCGCGGCACCGCCGAGGAGCAGACCGGCCAGCGCACGGGCGGTGGCCGCCTACCGGCCGATATTTCCAACGCTGACCTGGCCGTTCGTGGTCATGCCTGGCACCGGAACTTCCTTCATATCGCATCAGCAAGGTTACGACGATCTGCCGGCGGATAAGAGAGGATTGCCGGGGGAGCGAGCGCCCAGACGCTCACACCAAGTGCGACATAAGGGGCGGCAATGCTCGGCTTTGGCGTGACCTTCATGACCGATCCGCCCGCATCGGAAACGGTCGGCCGGACCGTACTCGCCGAGGAGAATGGCTTCAGTCACGCGTGGATGTGGGACAGCCACGTGCTGTGGCAGGACGTCTACCCGATCTTCGCCCTGATGGCCGCGGGAACCGAGCGCATCCACCTGGGGACGTGCGTCACCAACCCGGTGACCAGGGATCCGACGGTGACCGCGTCGGCGATGGCCACGCTCAACGAGATCTCGGGCGGCCGGATGGAGATGGGGATCGGCCGCGGCGACTCGGCGCAGCGGGTGCTGGGCCGCGGGCCGGTGACCGTCACCGCGCTGGAGCGGGCGTGCGTGACCATCCGGGATCTGGCCGAGGGGCGCCCGGTCGACCTGGACGGCACCGAGGTCCAGCTGAAGTGGTCGGAAGGCCGCCGGCTGCCGGTCTGGGTGGCCGCGTACGGGCCGAAGGCCCTGCACTGCGCCGGACGCGTCGCCGACGGCGTCATCCTGCAGCTGGCCGACCCGTTCATCATCGAATGGGCGCTGCGCTACCTGCGCGAGGGCGCCGAGCAGGCCTGCCGGGACCCGGCGGACATCAAGGTGATGGCCGCCGCGCCGGCCTACCTGTCCGATGACCTGGCGCACGCGCGCGACCAGGTGCGCTGGTTCCCCGCCCTGGTCTCCAACCACGTGGTCGACCTGGTGAACCGCTACCACGACGCCGAGCTTCCCGTGGAGCTGACCGACTTCATCGCGGCCAGGGAGAGCTACGACTACGCCCACCACGGCCGGACCGGATCGGAGAACGCCGAGTTCGTCCCCGATGAGGTGGTGGACAGGTTCTGCGTGCTCGGCGGCCCGGAGCAGGTTCGGGCCAAGCTCGGCCAGCTCGCCGGCCTGGGCGTGGATCAGTTCAACATCTACTCGATGGTCGACGATCCGAGGGCGCTGATCAGCGGCTTCGGCCGCGAGATCATCCCGGCCTTCCGCTGAGCCCGGACACCACGGGAATCTTGGGGGTTCGTCCCCCAGGACTGGCACGGCGTAGCCGATGCCAGCCGCGACGGCCGGCTTGCCGGCCCGAGAGGATGGCATGCGGGGGGTCCTGGGGGGTCGTCCCCCCCGGGCAATACAGACTGGCGCGGCGGAGCCCGGCGAGCGCAAGCTAGACCAGCGGGCCAGGCCTGCCCGCCAGCAGGACAGGGTTCAGGAGGACGCCGATGCGAACGGTCCGAGCAGCGCTGATCCAGGCGCAGGCCAACCTGCCCAAGCAGGAGGCGATCGACAAGCACATCAAGATGATCGCGGACGCGGCGGGCCAGGGAGCCCAGGTGGTGGGCCTCCAGGAGATCTTCCACGGTCCATACTTCTGCGCCGAGCAGGACCCGAAGTGGTACGCCACGGCCGAGCCGGAGGACGGACCGACCGTCAGCCGCATGCGCGAGGTGGCCCGCGAGCACGGCGTCGTGCTGATCGTGCCGTGGTACGAGGAGGAGCAGCCCGGCGTCTACTACAACACGGCCTGCGTGATCGAGCGCGACGGCACGATCGTCGGCAAGTACCGCAAGACCCACATCCCGCACGTCGGGCCCTGCTTCTGGGAGAAGTTCTACTTCAAGCCCGGCAACCTCGGCTACCCGGTGTGGGAGACCTCGGCGGGCCGGCTGGGCCTGATCATCTGCTACGACCGGCATTTCCCCGAGGTGGCCCGCGAGCTGGGGCTCAAGGGCGCCGAGCTCGTGTTCAACCCGTCCGCGACCGTCGAGTCGCTGTCGAAGTACCTGTGGGAGCTCGAGCAGCCCGCGCACGCGGTGGCCAACGGGTTCTGGATCGCGGCCAGCAACCGGGTCGGTGTCGAGTCGCCGCTGAACCAGCACCGGTTCTACGGCTCCTCGTACTTCTGCAGCCCGCGCGGGAAGATCGTGGCCCAGGCATCGGACAGCGAGGACGAGGTACTGGTCGCCGATCTCGACCTGGACGAGATTCGCGAGGTGCGCAACACCTGGCAGTTCTTCCGCGACCGGCGGCCCGAGACCTACGGCGAGCTGGTGCAGCAGCTGCCATGATGGCGCCTACGCAGCGACCTCGCGACGACAACGTCCGCTGAGCCGCCATGAACCCCCCGACGGAGCGACCATGACCACCCTGATCAAGAACGGCACGGTGGTAACGGCCGCCGACATGTCCCGGGCCGACGTGCTGATCGACGGGGAGCGGATCCAGGCGGTCGGCACCGGGCTCGCCGAGACCGGCACCGGTGCCGGGGCGGGTACGGTGATCGACGCGACCGGCCGGTACGTCATGCCCGGCGGGATCGACGTGCACACCCACATGGAACTCCCGTTCGGCGGCACGGTCTCCTCCGACGACTTCGCCACCGGCACGGCGGCGGCGGCGTGGGGCGGCACCACCACGATCGTCGATTTCGCGGTGCAGAACCACGGCGAGAGCCTGGCGCAGGGCCTGGACCGGTGGCTGGAGAAAGCCGCCCCGAAGTCGCACATCGACTATGGCATGCACATGATCGTGCGCGAGATCAACGACGGCATCCTGCGCGAGATGGACACGATGATCGACCGCGGCGTGCCCTCGTTCAAGCTGTTCATGGCCTATCCCGGCGTGTTCATGCTGGACGACGCGTCGATCTTCCGGGCGATGAGCCGCACCGCGGACAACGGCGGCCTGATCATGATGCACGCGGAGAACGGCGGCCCGATCGACGTCCTGGTCCAGCGCTACCTGGCCGAGGGCAAGACGGCCCCGGTCAACCACGGCCTGACCCGGCCGTCGTCCATGGAGGGCGAGGCCACCCACCGCGCGATCGCGCTGGCCGAACTGGCGGGCGTGCCGGTCTACATCGTCCACCTCAGCTCGCGGGACGCGCTCAACGCGGTCCGCGAGGGTCGCGATCGCGGCGTGCCCGCCTACGCGGAGACCTGCCCGCAGTACCTCTACCTGTCGCTCGACGACCTGGCCCGGCCCGGCTTCGAGGGCGCGAAGTTCGTGTGCTCGCCGCCGCTGCGGCCCGCCGACCATCAGGTGGACCTGTGGCACGGCCTGGTCACCGACGACCTCCAGGTGGTCGCCACCGATCACTGCCCGTTCGACTTCAAGGACCAGAAGATCCTGGGCCGGGACGACTTCTCCGCGATACCCAACGGGCTGCCCGCGGTCGAGGACCGCTACACGCTGCTGTGGGACGGCGGCGTCGGGGGCGGCCACATCACCCCGATGCGGTTCGTCGAGCTGACCGCGACCGCGCCGGCCCGGATGTTCGGGCTGTATCCGCGCAAGGGCACGCTCTCCCCGGGCGCGGACGCCGACGTGGTCGTGTTCAATCCCGGCGCCGAACGCACCCTGTCGGCCAGCACGCACCACATGCGGGTGGACTACAGCTGCTACGAGGGACGAAAGGTCCGCGGACTGCCCGAGGTGGTCATGCAGCGCGGCAACGTGCTGGTCAGGGACGGGAAGTTCCTCGGCCAGCCGGGCTCGGGCCGCTTCCTGGAGCGCTCCCGCTTCGGCCCCGCCCCGGCCGGGTGACCCGACCTGGCCCCGCCGGCTAGCTGGGCTCGTGCTGGTGGTGGTGCTGATCGCGGCGCTTCTCGCCCAGGATAAGGCTCAGCAGCCAGCCGACCACGCCGACGATGATCGCCCCCCAGAACGCGGCCCAGAAACCGGTGACGTGGAAGGGCTCGGACAGCTTGCCCGCGACCCAGCTGGTCAGCCACAGCAGCAACCCGTTGACGACCAGGCCGAACAGCCCGAGGGTCAGGACGTAGAACACGCAGCCGAGGACCTTGACGATCGGCTTGAGCACCGCGTTCACCGCGCCGAAGATCAGCGCCACCACCACCAGGGTGGTGACCTTGGACAGCGTGGTGGCGGCGAGCAGCTGGATGCCCGGGACCAACCACGTCGCTACCAACAGGGCTACCGCGGTGATCAGCACCCGGATGAGCACCCTCATGCGAACATCCTGCCATGATGCCGCCGATGACCGGAACGTATCCGGATCCGCGGCTCACCGCCGGCCTCGCCGCGCTCGCCGCGCCGCGGCCCTGTCTCTGGACACCCGGATAAAGGCGTGAAACCATTCGGCCCGGGGAGAGAACGCCGCGTCCAGATCATCGGGGGAGGCCGCGGTTACGGGGGAGCGGGGATGGGATTCGCGTGGGAACTTGCCAATGTCACAAACTTCGGTATGCCCGAGGTATGGGATTACCCGCCGCCCTCACCGCGCCATCGCAAGCCGCGCCCGCAGCGCGGGCAGTCCGCCGCGGCCCTCGTTCATGCCGCGCTGGCCGCGGTCCGCGCGGTGCCGCGCCGAGCGAAGTTCCTCCTCATGACCAGGCCAGCCCTGGCCGATCACCGCCGCGCGTTCTAGCCCGGCGGCCGGTCTTCGGCGGGCGTTCCGCCTCCGCCGCCCGACGGGCCCTCTGAGGAAGCGCGGCCGGCTCGTTCCCGGCTACCAGCGGAAATGGACGAAGAGCCGGCCGAAGTTCTTGGAGTCCTTCTCGACGCGGTGATAGAGCGCCTTGATCTCCTTCTGCTGCAGGAACCTGAGCACGTGCTTTTTGAGCTGACCCGAGCCCTTGCCCGGGATAATCTCGATGAGCGGCGCTTTCTTCCGAACCGCCTCGTCCATGATGTCACGCAGCGCCTTGTCGATATCATGTCCGCGATTGTAGATATCGTGCAGGTCGAGCTTAAGCTTCATCTGGCCTTCTCCGATCCGCCGGTGCCCCTCACGCTACGCCCGCTCGCCCGCCGGCAACGGCGGGCCGACCCCGCTCGCCGGAGGCCGGGTGGTACCCGGCCTGCGGCACCAGCGAGGCGACGCCCGAGTTCGCGGGGATCGTGGCCCTGGCGCAGGCGGCCGGCCTGGCCCGCAGGCCGGTAGCCCTCCGGCCGGCCCCGCGGGGCCCGCCTTGGCTACGCTGCATTCATGTGCGCGGGCGGGGCGCGCGGCGGCGCGGCGGCGACGGCATGATCTGCGTGCTCGGTGACGCCCACCTCGACGTCGTCGTGTCGGCTCACGGGCCGCTCGCCGAGGAGACCGATACTCCCGCGCGCACGTCGGTCGGGGTCGGAGGGCAGGCGGCCAACGTCGCGGCGTGGGTGGTCGCGCTGGGCGGCCGCGCGCGGCTGATCGCGGCCCGCGGGACTGACCTGGCCGCGCGGCTGGTCGCCGACGAGCTGGCCGACCGCGGGGTGGATCTCGTCGGGCCGGTCATCGAGGGCCGGACCGGAGTGGTCGTGTCGCTCACCCGCAGCGACGCCCGCTCGATGCTCACCGACCGCGGTATCGGTCCGGCGCTGGCTCCGCACCTGCTGCAGCCCGACTGGCTCCGGGGATGCGACTGGCTGCACCTGCCTGCCTACAGCCTGGTCGCCGAGCCGGTCCAGGCCGCCGCGCTGGCCGCCGCCGACCGGGTGCCGCGACTGAGCCTCGACCTGTCCTCGACCGCGGCGCTGCGAGCCTACGGGGTCGCGCGGTTCCGGGAGCTGATCGCCCGCCTGCGCCCCGACGTGGTGCTCGGCAACGAGGCCGAGGCTGACCTGGTCGGGGACCTGCCCGGGTCCGAGCTCGTGGTTAAGCTGGGCGCGCGCGGCGTCCGCGCGGCGGGAACCGTGTTCCCCGCGCGGCCCACGCAGCCGGTGGACTCGACCGGCGCTGGTGACGCGTTCGCCGCCGGTTATCTCGTCGGCGGGATCGCGCTCGGCCTGGAAGCGGCGGCGCGAGCGGTGGCCACGATGGGAGCGATGCCGTGAGGTTCTCGCCGCGCCTGACCGACGAGGTGGCCGAGGCCCTGCGCAGCGGCCACCCGGTCGTGGCGCTGGAGACCACGCTGGTCTCGCACGGCTTCTCCGGCGGCCGGGGGCTCGCGGCCGCGCAGGCGGCCGAGGACCGGGTGCGCGCAGCGGGCGCCGTCCCGGCCACGATCGGGATCATCGACGGCACGGTGCGGGCCGGCCTCGACCCGGCCGAGTTGGCGCGCTTCGCCGAGGCCGGTCCCGGCGCGCGCAAGGTGGGCGGGCGCGACATCGCGGCCTGCGTCGTGCAGGGCGCGCTCGGGGCGACCACGGTCGGCGGGACGCTGGCGGTGTGCCGGGCGCTCGGCATCCGGTTCCTCGGGACCGGCGGCATCGGCGGCGTGCACCGCGGTTTTGCCGACACGCTGGATATATCTGGCGATCTGCTGCAGATCGCCCGCACCGGCGCGGTCGTGGTCTGCTCGGGCGCCAAATCGATCCTGGACGTGAACGCGACCTCCGAGTTGCTCGAAACCCTCGGGGTTCCGGTCCTGGGCTGGCAGACCGCGACGCTGCCGGTGTTCTTTAGCGCGGAAGGCGGCCCGCCGGTGCCCGCGGTCGTCGGCACGAGCGGGGAAGCGGCCCGCATCGCACTCGTCCACTGGCAGCTCAGCCCGTCGTCGGGCCTGCTGCTCGCCCGGCCGCCGGCCGGAGGGCTTGACCTCGAGCCCCTCGTCGCGGAGGCCACGGCGCGGGTGCGGCGCGCGGGCGTGACCGGGCAGGCGGTGACGCCCGCCGTCCTCAGCCTGGTCGAGGAGCTGAGTGACGGCCGGAGCGTCGAGGTCAACCAGCGGCTGATCGCCGACAACGCGGCGCTGGCCGCCGAGGTGGCCGTGGCCTGTGCCGCCCGCGCCGCTGAGTAACGGCTGCCGCCGGAGCTGGGAGGCTGGGAGCAGGGGTACGCGAGTGGCCAGAGTGTGTCTAATAGATCACTGTGGGTATTTACCCCTCGTGCGCCCGTTAGAACGCGGGCCAGGAGCCGCCCGGGCCGCCAACGCGGCCCGGAGTGGATCGGGGGGAAACATGAGCATGCCTCACGGTGGCGCGCCGGGCCAGCCGTCGGACGCCGGCCAGCCCGTCGGCGAGCCCGCAGAGCAGTGGCAGAGGAGTACGCCCGGCCAGAGCGAGGCGCCTGGACCAAGCAGCTCGCCCGGCCAGGGTAATGCGCCCGGCCAGAGCGGGGTGCCCGGCCAGGGCGGCGGGATACCCGGCCAGCGCGGCCCGGGAGCGCCTGGCCCAGCAGCAGTGGGCGGGCGACGCCCCGGGCCAGCAGCAGTACGGCTACCCGTCGGAGGCCGGCCGGAACGCCCAGCCGCCCGGCCCGGTGCCGGGCCGGGCGATCTCGGCGGTGAGCGAGATCGAGACCCGGGTCACCGGCCGCCGGATCGTCCAGTACATCATCGACGCCATCATCTACGGCATCGTCGCTGGCCTCATCTCCTGGCTGCTGGACCGGAGCACGGGCGGCCTGCACGCGCTCCTGATCCTGGTGTCGGTCCTGCTGGTTATCGCCTGGTACCTGGTCTACTGGGCCCTGCGCCCGTTCAAGCGGAACGGGCAGACCATCGGCATGCAGCTGCTGGACATACGGGTCATCGACCGCCACGGCGGCCCGGCGAGCTTCGTGCAGCTGGCCATCCGCTCCATCCTGCTGGTTCTGTTCAGTCCGCTGTCCCTGCTGGTCGGCATCATCGTGATGATGTTCTCGCGCTACCGGCAGCGCGTCGGCGACCATATCGCCAGGACCATCGTGGTCCGGGCCCGGGTGGAGCCGATGCCCGCACGCCCGCAGTACGCGGGCGCCGGGCAGGCCGGCGTCCGGTAGCCGGCCACGGTCGCGGGCAGGCCCGGGCGGACGTCGCCGTCCGGGCCCCCGGGGCCCGGGGTACGGTCAGGAGGCCAGCGCCTGCTCGAGCCAGGAGCGCAGCGCGGCGGCCGGCGCGGCCCCGGTCTGGCGGGCCGCCACCTGACCGTGGCGCAACACCAGCAGCGTGGGTATGGCCTGCACGCCGAATCGCTGCTGCAGCTTGGGTGACTCGTCCACGTTGACCTTAACGAGTTTCAGCCGGCCGGCCATCTCGGTGGCCAGCTGCTCCAGGGCCGGGCTCACCATGCGGCACGGGCCGCACCACGGCGCCCAGAGGTCGACCAGCGCGGGAACGGACGCCCCGTCGGCGACCTCGGCGAAGTCCTCGTCGCCCGCGTCGACGATCCAGGGCAGCGGCCGGTGGCATTGCCCGCAGCGCGGCGTGCCGGCCGCCGCGGCGGGTACCCGGTTCCTGCGCCCGCAGTGCGGGCACGTGACTATGCCGGCATCTGACATCGTCGGCTGCCCTGCCTCTCTTGCCCCGCCGCCCGTTAATGGTAATCCGCCGGCCGCCAGGTCAGCGGCCGGAGCCCGGCACCGCGCCGGGCGGGGTCATCGCCGGGTCCGGCGACTCGGCGGTGAGCATGGCGCGCAGGAGCTTGCGGTCGGTCTTCATGACGCTGGTCAGCGGGATCGCGTCGACCAGGCGGACCTCCCGCGGGTACTTCACCGCCGACAGGCGCCGCCGGCCGAACTCGACCAGTTCCTCGGGCCGGGTCATGGCGCCCGCACGCAACTGGACGAAGGCGACGACCTCCTCGCCATGTTTGCGGTCCGGTCGGCCGACGCAGGCCGCGGCCACCACGTCGGGATGCCCCAGCAGGACGTCCTCGACGTCGCGGGGGTAGACGTTGTACCCGCCGCGGATGATCAGGTCCTTGATCCGGTCCACGATGAAGAGGTAGCCGTCGTCGTCGAGCCGGCCCACGTCGCCGGTGTGCAGCCAGCCGCCGCGCATCACCTGCGCGGTCTCCGGCTCGGCGTGCCAGTAGCCGCTCATCAGCACCGGCCCGCGCACGCAGATCTCGCCGTCCTGGCCGGGTGCGGCCGGTGCGGAGCCGGGAAGTTCGATGCGGACCTCGACGCCCGGGGCGCAGGCCCACGCTGCCCGTGCGGGCCTGGCCGAGCGGCGAGGCCGAGATGAGGCCGGCCGTCTCGGTGCATCCGTAGCCCTCGGCGATCTCGACCTGCGGCAGCCGCTTGCGGAAGTCCTCGACCACCTGCGCGGGCAGCGGCGCGCTGCCACTGGTGAGGCGGGCCAGGGCGGACAGGTCGTAGTCCTCGAGCGGCTGCTGCAGCAGCATCTGCAGCATCGACGGCACGAGCGGGCTGACGTTGACCCTGTGCTCCTGGGCGAGTTCCAGCCACGTGGCCGGGTCGAACCAGCGCATCAGCACCGAGGTGCCGGGGCCGGGCACGTGCAGGCTCATCACGCTCACCATCAGCCCGTAGACGTGCGAGAGCGGCAGCGGGAGCAGGGCGGAGCTCAGCGACTCGTCGTAGGACGTGGCGGTGGCCGCCCAGGCCGCGGCGGACAGCGCGTCGTGGCTGATCATCACGCCCTTCGACCGGCCGGTCGTGCCGCCGGTGTAGAGCAACGCGGCCAGCCCGGACGGATCGGAGTCGACCAGCCCGCTCTCCGGCGCGGTCTCCAGTTCGGCGAACGGCAGCAGCGGCGGCCCGGCCGGGCTGACCGGGCGCTGGCCGGCCGCTCGCCGACGACGACGATGCCGCGCACGCCGGGGAGGTCGGCCGAGGCCGCCGTCACCTTCGGCAGGAACTCCGGCGTCGTGACGACCAGCGCCGCGCCGCTGTCGCTGAGCACGTGCCGCAGCTCGTCCTCGCTCAGCAGGAACAGCACCGGCGTGGCCGCCGCGCCGGCCCGCCACACGGCGCCGTAGGTGATGCCGACCTCGGGGCAGTTGGCCATGCAGACGACGACGCGCTCGCCCGGGCGCAGGCCGGCCTCCAGCAGGCCGCCGGCGACCCGGCGGACGCGCTCCGCGAGCTGGTCCGAAGTCCATCGCGTGCCCTCGTAGTACAGCACGGACCCGGCCCCGAGCCGGTCCCACGACCGCTCGGCGAGCCGCTGCAGGCTGGCCCCGGTGGGCGGGGTCACCATCGGTGCGGGCACGTGCTCTACCTCCCGTCGAGGCGGCGCGCCCCTGGCCGTCGCGGCTGGCACAAGTTGCGCGGTCCTACCAGATCGATATCGGCCCGTACTGGGCGAACGGTAGCAGCGGGCCTACCTCCTGGGTCTGAACGGACAAGGCGGCGGGCGCCTCCTGCTTGATGACCCGGGCCAGTTCGCGGGCGTCATCCTCGTCGTTGGCCCCGAGCACCAGGAACTTCCAGCGGCGGATCACCGGGCGGCCCTCGGCCTGCAGCCGCTCGGCCAGCGCGACCGCGGCATGATGCGACGGCAGCTCGACGCGCACCTCCCACTGGGCGTGCCCGGTGGCCAGCGACTCCCGCGCCTCGTCGGCCTCGAGACGCTGGTGCTCCGCCTGCCGCTCCGCGTCGGTCTGCGGCAGCGGGACGTCCGCGTCCTGCCACTCCTCCTCGACCGGATGCCACCGGTCGAGCGCGAAGTCCGCGCCGAGGCTCCGCTGGGCCAGGACCTGGCGCACGACCCGGTCTGCCTCGCGGGCCGCGTCCTCGGTGCCGGCGTACAGGTAGAAGACGCGCGAGCCGTCCGCGCTGAGCGCGACGTGGTGGCCGAGCTTGTGGCGCACCTCGTCTTCCACCTCGTGCTCGCGCAGGGCCTGCAGCGCCCCCCCGACATGTGCCTCATCGTGAAGCGTGACCGTCAGTCGCCAGTCGTCGTCTGCCACGGACCGACCCTACCGTCATGGCCAGCCGCCGGCACATGGCCGGGTCAGCCGGTGTTCTGCGGTCCGGGGTACCACGCGCCGCGGCCGGCGGTCCGGGGCGCGACCCGCCCCGGACCGGAGCGTTCTGTTACTTTTCGAGATGAGGGCGGGGCAGGGGCGCCGGCAGGCGGGCAAGGAGGACCATTGCGCTTCGCGATCAAGACCAGGCCCGAGCACACGACGTGGGCGCAGATCCGCGACGTGTGGCGGGCGGCCGACCAGATCAGCCTGTTCGAGTCGGGCTGGAACTGGGACCACTTCTACCCGCTCAGCGGCGACCTGACCGGGCCCAACCTCGAGGCCTGGACGATGCTGGCCGCCCTGGCCCAGGCCACCAGCCGGATCCGGATCGGCTGCCAGGTCACCGGCATGGTCTACCGCCATCCGGCGGTGCTGGCCAACATGGCGGCGACCGTGGACATCATCTCGGACGGCCGGCTCGAGATCGGGCTCGGCGCGGGCTGGAACCAGATGGAGTGCGACGCCTACGGCATCGACCTGCCGCCGCTGCGCGAGCGCTTCGACCGGTTCGACGAGGGCGTCGAGGCGATCGTCCGCCTGCTCAGCGACGTCACGACCACGTTCGACGGCAAGTACGTGCGGCTGACCGAGGCGCGCTGCGAGCCCAAGCCGGTACAGCGCCCGCACCCGCCGATCGCCATCGGCGGGCGCGGCCGGACCCGGACGCTGCGCACCGCGGCCCGCTGGGCCCAGCACTGGAACGCGATCACCCAGGGCGTTGATGACTGGCGCAGTCTCAAGGAGACCCTGGTCGAGCACTGCCGGCGGCTCGGCCGTGACCCGGCCGAGATCACCTGCTCGGTCAACGTCCGGATGGACGACGGCCTCGGGCCCGCGGTCGACCTGGCCGCCGCCTACCGCGACGCCGGCGTCGACCTGGTGATCATGAACCTGCCGCACGGGGCGGCGCCGGGCTCCGTCGCTCAGCTCGCGGACGCGCTCGCCCCGCTAGCCTGACGTTCGGCCACTATTGTCGGTGTCGGCAGCCCAGGGAGGGCTGCTCGGAGCGGAAGACTGCTGCCCATGGGATTCGACCTGCCTTCTCTGCTCGCCGCCCGGCGCGGGGAGGGATATGACCTGCACGCTCGCTACCTCAACCCGCAACTGCCCCGCACGCTGCACGCCATCGGGTTCGACAAGGTGTACGAGCGGGCCGAGGGCGCCTACATGTACGACCGCGACGGGAACCGCTACGCCGACTTCCTGGCCGGCTTCGGCGTGTTCGGGGTGGGGCACAACCACCCGGTGGTCCGCAAGGCGCTGCACGACATGCTCGACGGCGAACTGGCCGACCTGCTCCAGTTCGACTGCTCGCTGCTGCCGGGCCTGCTGGCCGAGCGACTGCTGGCCCAGGCGCCCGAATTCGACCGGGTCTACTTCGGCAACAGCGGCACCGAGGCGGTCGAGGCGGCGCTGAAGTTCGCCAGGTACGCGACGGGCAGGCCGCGGGTTCTCTACTGCGGCCACGCCTTCCACGGCCTCACCATCGGGTCGCTGTCGGTCAACGGTGCCGCCGAGTTCCGGCGCGGCTTCGACCCGCTGCTGCCCGACTCCAGCGTCCCGCTCGGCGACCTGGACGCGCTGGAGGCCGAACTCCGGAAGGGAGGAGTCGCGGCGCTCATCATCGAGCCGATCCAGGGCAAGGGCGTCTGGATGCCGCCGGACGGGTTCCTCGCCGCCGCCCGCAAGCTCCTGCACGACCACGGCGCCCTGCTGATCTGCGACGAGGTGCAGACGGGCCTCGGGCGGACCGGCAGGTTCTTCGGCTACCAGCACGAGGATGTCGAACCCGACATCGTCACCGTGGCGAAGGCGCTGTCCGGCGGGTTCGTCCCGGTCGGCGCGACGCTGGCCAAGGGCTGGATCTTCGACAAGGTCTACTCGTCGATGGACCGGGTGCTCGTGCACGATTCGACCTTCGGCTCGAACGCGGCGGCCATGGCGGCCGGACTGGCCTCGCTCGCGGTCATCGAGGACGAGCAACTGGTCAGCAACGCCGAACGCACCGGGAACGTGCTGATCGCCGCGCTCAGGGACATGGCGGCGGAGTACGAAATGCTCGCCGAGGTACGCGGGCGCGGGCTGATGATCGGCCTGGAGTTCGGCAAGCCCCGGTCGCTGAAGCTCAAGGCCGGCTGGAGCATGCTGCAGGCCGCCAGGGTCGGCCTGTTCGCGCAGATGGTGGTCGTCGCGCTGTTCCAGCGGCACCGGATCCTGACCCAGGTGTCCGGTGACCACACCGAGGTGATCAAGCTGCTGCCGCCGCTGACCATCGGCGACGATGAGGTGACGATGTTCTGCGAGGCGTTCGCCGACGTCATGAAGGAGGCGCACCGCGGCAGCGGCCTGATGTGGGACTTCGGGCGCACGCTGGTCAAGCAGGCGGTCACCCGCTGACCGCCCGGATCGCGCCGCGGCGCCGGTGCCGGGTCAGCGGCCGGTCAGGAAGATCTCACCTGCCTCGCGGAGCGCGTAGAACACGATGACCAGGGCGGCGAGCGGGTCGGCCCACCACAGCCCGGCCGCGGCGTTGACCGCGAGCCCGGCCAGCACCGCGACCGCCAGGACCGCGTCCACCAGGGTGACGCGGCCTTCGGTCGTCAGGACCGGGTTGTCCAGGGCCCGCCCGGTCCGGGTCTTGCCCGCGGCGAGCGCGAACATGACGGCAGCGGTCGCCGCCGTCCACCCGATGCCCAGCAGGCTGTGCCCCGGGTGGTAACCGGTCACCAGCACGACGGCCGACTGGACGGTCAGGTATGCGGCCAGGACGGCGAACGCGCCTCCGATCAGGCGCAGCGCCCGGCGCTGCCGGTCCTCGCCGGTGCCGGAAAGCTCCCACAGCACGACCACGCTCGCGCCGATCTCGATCGCGGAGTCCAGGCCGAACCCGGCCAGCGCCACCGAGCGGGCCCGGACCGCCGCCACGGCCAGCACGATGATGCCCGCCACGTTCCAGCCCAGCGTGATCCCCTCCAGGATCCGGCCGCGGCGCAGCAGCACGCGAGAAGCCACCCTGCAGTTATAGCCAAGGCCGCGGTCGGCGCGGTTAACGCCGGGTGTCCGTCCGGCCCGGCCACGACAGCGGGCGCTTTTTGACTGAACAGACAGTCAGGTAGGATGCCGGGTAGGGGACGTAGAACACCGAGGGACGCAGGACACCGAGCGAACTCAAGGTCCTGGGGGGACTTATGCGTGTTTCGCGGGAATCGCGCCGCGCAGAGCCGCAGGTCGTCCGCTCGGCCAGCCTCAGGACGGATGCTGACGAGCGTTACCGCGCGCTCCTGGATTCCGCTCCCGACGCGATGGTGATAGTCGACGATGCGGGGACGATAAAGCTGGTCAACGCGCAGACCGAGCTGATGTTCGGCTATTCCCGCGATGACCTGCTCGGCCGGCCGGTCGACTTTCTGGTGCCCGAGCGATTCCGCAATTATCACCTCGGGAACCGCCGCCGGTATGTCGCCAACCCGCAGGTACGGCCCATGGGCGCCGGGCTGGAACTCAGCGGGCTGCGCAGCGACGGCAGCGAGTTCCCCGTCGAGATCAGCCTCAGCCCCCTGGAAACCAGCGACGGCCTGCTCGTGTCCGCCGCGGTACGCGACGTCAGCGACCGCAAGGCCGCCGAAGAACGCATCAACGAGCTCGCGCTGATCGTCGAGTCCTCCCAGGACGCGATTCTGACCACCACCGTGGACGGCGTGATCACCTTCTGGAACATGGCGGCGGCACGCATGTACGGCTATACCGCCGAGCAGGCGATCGGCCGCCACCTGTCGGCCCTGACTCCGCCGGCCCAGCAGGACGAGATCGACGCGATCCTGGCCCGCATCGGGCGCGGTGAGCGGATCGATCGCTACGAGGGCCTGCGCATGACCAACACCGGAAGGCTGCTGGACGTGGACATCGTCCTGTGGCCGGTGCGCACGCACTACGGCGCGATCGACGGCGCCTGCGCGATCGTCCGGGACATCACCGAGCACAAGCGAGCCAAGCAGGAGCTCACCCACCTCTACGAACAGCAGCGTCAAGTCGCGCTGACCCTGCAGCGCAGCCTGATGGGGTCTCCGCCGGAGATTCCCGGCATCCAGACGGCCAGCCGGTACCTGCCGGCCACCCAGGGCGCCGGGGTCGGCGGCGACTGGTTCGACCTCATACCGCTGGGAGCCGGCCGGGTGGGCGTGCTGATCGGTGACGTGATGGGCCGGGGCCTGGAGGCGGCCACCGTCATGGGGCAGCTGCGATCGGCCGCCAACGCCCTGGCCAGGACGGGCATGCCGCCGCAGCAGCTCATGCACGCCCTCGACGCGGTGGCCCGCGACCTGCCCGACCAGCTCATCACGTGCAGTTACCTGGTTATCGACGTCAATCCGGCCGAGGTGACCGCCACGTCGGCCGGGCATCTGCCGATCCTGCTGGTCGAGCCCGACGGCACGGTCCGAGAGCTTCCGATCCCGGTCAGCGTCCCGCTCGGCGTCGGCGAGGTCCCGCACCGGGAAGCGAAGCTGTCCGCGCCCCCCCGCTCGGCTCTGGTCCTGTACACCGACGGCCTGGTCGAGACCCGGGCCTCCGACATCGGCACCCAGATCAAGGCGCTCGAATCCGAGCTGCACGCGGTCTTCGCCGCCACCTCCAGCCTGGAGGACGCCGCTGACCGGGTGCTGTCCGCGCTGCTGCCCGGCTTGGACGAGCCCGCGGACGATGTGACACTGCTGCTGGTCCGCACGCCCGCCGAGCCGCTGGCCAGCGCCCGGACGATCCTGAGGCCCGATCCGGCGCAGGTCGCGGCGGGCCGCCGGTTCGTTCGTGAGGCGCTGACGGCGTGGGAACAGACGGAGCTGACCCAGGCCGCCTGCCTGCTGACCTCCGAGATCCTCACCAACGCGGTACGCAACACCCGTCACGCCGTCGGCCTGAGCCTGTACCGCACCACCCGCGAGATCGTGGTCGAGGTCACCGACGACAACGCCCAGCGACCCCAGCTCACGCTGCCCGATCCCGCGGACGAGAGCGGCCGGGGCCTGACGCTGGTCGATGCCCTGGCCGACGCCTGGGGCGTGCGGCCGTCCGGCACGGGCAAGATCGTCTGGTTCACCTTCGCCATCCCGGCGGCGGGGCCCTCAAGGCACCCGCAGCGCGCCCGGCCCGGGGCTGACCGGCTCAGATCCGCCGGATGAACGACTGGCCCTCCCGCAACCGTGTCACCCGCGGGCAGCGTCCGGTGATCAGTCTGGCGAAGCAGGGCCGGGCCTGACCCGCTCGCCGACCAGGCTAGCGGCGGGAACCGTCTGAGGCTGGTCATGCCGCCGTGCGCTCGGTGCGGCCGCCGCCCGTGGCATGCGTCTTCGCAGGCTGGCCGGGCCTGCCCTGGCCGGGATGGGGGGGCGGAGCGATGGTGCGTGTCGCCACACCAGGAAGGCGGCCCCGCCGAGGGGAATGGTCGGCAGGTAGGTGACAGCCCGCCACAGCAGCACGGCGGCGGTCACCTGAGCGGTCTCGCGGGAGCCGGCCCCGGCGGCCAGGACGCCTACCAGGCCGAGCTCGGTGATGCCCAGACCGCCGGGGGTAATGGGCAGCACGGTCAGCAGCCGGACGAACGCGAACGCCGCCAGGGAGGTCTGCCACGACACCTGGGCCTGGGACAGGCCCGTGCCGCGCAGGCACGCCAGCAGCACCA
Source organism: uncultured Actinomycetota bacterium (assembly GCA_963842355.1). GTDB lineage: Bacteria > Actinomycetota > Actinomycetes > Streptosporangiales > Streptosporangiaceae > JASHPR01. The sequence continues at coordinate 568,823 of CAWJGC010000007.1, forward strand.
GCCACAAGATGAGGTGGGCCGCCGCGGTAGTGCAGGTGATCCGTCCGCCGCGTGCGCGCAGCAGCCCGGCCGCGTGGCTCCGGAAGCTGGCCAGCGACCCGGCGATGCGGGGGGCCGCCCGGCGGCGTGCCATCCGGCAGGCCAGGCCGGCCGGATGCTGCAGCACTCGGCCCGCAGTGAGCGCGAAGCGCTCGCTGCGCAGCAGCAGGCCGAGCCCGGCCGCCGCGGTGGCGAGCAGGCCCAGGCCCACGGCCGCGGCGGTGATCAGGACGGCATCAGGCCTGGTAACGGTCAGCAAGGCCAGCAGCGCGAGGGTCGGCAGGCCCAGACGGCCGAAGACGTTCCAGACGCCCGACACCAGGGTGTAGAGCACATAGTCAGCGGTGCTGACACCCCAGCCGGACAGCATCGCCCAGCTAACCCCCATGCCGAGGGCGCCTCCGGCGGGCAAGGTGTTGGCGACGGCACTGGAGCTGAGATTGACCACCGCGGCCTCGCGCAGCCGCAGCGACGGCAGCACCGCACAAATTGCGAACCAGTACGAGGCTAGGCTGGCGGCGGCCGCGACGCCGATGAGCACGGCATAGGCCCAGGTCATCGCCTGCAGGCTGGTCCATACGCTGCGGTAGGACGCGAAATGCGGGAGCGCGAACCCGAAGGCGGCCGCGACCACGGCGGCTGATACGGCGTTGCGGAGGGCCATCCGGCCGCGCCGCGGCCGGGATCCGGCGCTCACCGGCATCCCCGGCCGCGGGGCACCGTGCCCAGGGTCGGCTCTCGCAGCACCGGGCCACTCCGGCCCTGTCCCGGTGGCGGCCGGCGGTTCGGCGCTTGTCCTCATCCTGATGTCCTGCCGGTGTGAGCGGTGACACGGTGGGCGGCCGGGCTAGCCGTCCGACCCGGTCAGCGCCGCCTGGCGGCGCGCCGACAACGCCGATCGCGCGTGTGATGACGAGACCCGGCGCTCCCCTGTTACCGCCGACGAGGCTCTTAGCGATCATGCACGCACGCAGCCCGGGAAGACCGGCGCGATGGCGCTCATAACCGACTTCTGAGTAAGTGGCGCATTGACTGACCTGCGCGGTAGCCGCTGGTCCCGGACAAATCAGGAGTAGGAGGAAGCACCTCCCTGCGAGTTTCTGCCTCTCTTTGTGTTCGTTGTTCCTGGCCAGCACTGGTCGTTACGCAAAAAACTCCGGATCATACGCCGCACCGCTAATTCGCGGGTGCGGCTGCCGGGTCCGGAGCAACACCCTCACATTACGCCCCGGTGGCCGTCGTGTAAATGGACCAAATCGGCGGGTAACGCTGGGGCATGGCTTCAGCGAACCGCGGGCCACCGGTCGCAGCGGCCGGGGAGGGCGGGCTTGGTCTCAGAGGAGCCCGAGCCTGGTCGTGCTGAACCGGGAAAGCTGCCGCCGGTCGTACCCGCCCCGGCGGCCACGCGACGCGGGTCTGGGCGGTTCGGCGCCAGGCCCGTCACCCCGACGAGGGCCGCGAATATGAAGCGCAGCCTTCGTTGCCGGTTATTGGCGGCGAAATGTCCTATGCGTGGCAGTAAAAGAAGAGCAAAATAAAAAGTGCTGCTCCGAACCCAGGCAAGCGGCACCCCGGCAAAATTCGCGGAGGCGCCGCAGGGCCCGGAGTTTTTTCTCGTACACGGACCGGTGCCGGCAAGACGCCACGGCCACAAGGACGGTGATTACCCGCCGGGAGAATTCCTCTCCCACCGCGATCTGCCCCGCATCACTGACTACCGCGTACCTCACCTGGTCACTGACTTAAGGAGTCGGTAATGGGCATCATCGCATGGATCGTTCTCGGCCTGGCCGCGGGCCTGCTGGCCAATATGCTGGTCCCCGGCGGCAGGTCGCAGGGGCTCATCCTCACCTGCCTGATCGGCGTCGCCGGGGCCCTGGGGGGCGGCTGGGTGGCCACCAAGCTGTTCCACGTCCATACCCTGCACGGGTTCTTCAACCTGTCCACCTGGCTCACCGCCATCGCCGGCGCGGCCGTCCTGCTGCTCGCCTACCATCTGATCACCGGGCAGACCGGGCGGTCCGGCCGGTCCAGCCGACGCGGCCGGTTCGCGCACCGCTGAGCGCTGTCGACGGTTACTTCGCAATTCCGGAAATAAGTTGCTAGTTTTAGGATTCAGATATAACCTGAGATCAGGCCCGGGGAGCCTGCGCCGAGACGGCCGGGTGACCCGGGCTCCTAGTCCGGGAAGGAACCCGAAAACACCAGCCGCCGTCTGAACGAGGCCGCGCCGGTTCTCGCCGCAGCCCAGCAGCCGCGGCGAGAACCGGCGGCGGCGTGCTGCCGCTACCCGGGCCCCGGCTACCGCACCGGCACGGCCACCCGCCGGCCGCGTTCGGCGCTGTTAGCGGCCTGCTCCACGCTGGCATGGACGGAGAAGGCATCGATGAGGCGGGTGATGGTAAGAAACCGCATCACTTCGCCTTGGGGCGCCGCGAGCAGCAGGTCACCGCCGGCCTGCCGAGCCTGCTGCCGGACGAGCACCAGCGCCGCCACGCCACTGGAGTCGATGAACTCCAGCCCGGCCAGATCCACGATGAACTCCGGCTCGCGGGCCGCAACCGTCGTGAGCGCAGCCGCCAGACTCGCGGCGTCTAGCACGTCGAGTTCCCCACGCAACACGACCACAACCCGGCCGTCGCATTCGTTGGTACGCAGATCCGCGCTGAACATAGGCCCGCCTTCCTGCTTCAGCAGCGAGGCGGGGTCTTGACCCAGCAGCTAGTTCGCCAGTCCCCTTGAACACTACGCCGGATGCCCGGCCATGTCCCGGCCATGTCCTGGCCGATGCCGGACGAAGTGGGCCTCGACGGTACCGGCCTGTCCCGCGAGCGGCCCTTTCCGGCACTACGCGCGGCCGCTAGCCGCTGAGCAGGTCCAGGATCTGCTGGCCGTACCGGGCCAGCTTGGTCTCGCCGACGCCGTTCACCGCGGCGAGCTCGGCCAGCGTCGACGGGGCCTGCGCCGCGATCTGGCGCAGCGTCGCATCGTGGAAGATCACGTAAGCGGGCAGGCCCAGCTCCTTGGCGGCCGCGGCGCGCCACGCGCGGAGCTGCTCGAACACCGCCGCGTCGGCCTCGGCCAGGCCGGCCTCGGCCGCGGAACCGGCGGCGGGGGACCTGCCGGACCTGGTCCGCGGGGCCCGCGGCTCCCGCGCCGGGTCGTGGCGCAGCCGGACCTGCCGCCCCCGGTAGAGCACCTCGTCACTGGCGGGGGTGCGCACCAGCGTGCCGTAATCGCCTTCGACGGCCAGAACGCCTTGCGCCAGCAACTGCCGCACCACCGCGCGCCACTGGGTATCGGTCAGCTCGGTGCCGACGCCGAACACGCTGAGGGAATCGTGGCCGTGCTGGATGACCTTGGGTGTCTTCTTGCCGAGCAGGATGTCGATGACCTGGCCCGCGCCGAACTTCTGGTTCCGCTCGCGCTTGAGCCGGACCACGGCCGACAGGAGCTTCTGCGCGGCGATCGTGCCGTCCCAGGCCTTGGGCGGGGTGAGGCACGTGTCGCAGTTGCCGCACGGTCCGGCCTGCTCGCCGAAGTAGCCGAGCAGTTGCGCGCGGCGGCATTCGATCGTCTCGCACAGGGCCAGCATGGCGTCGAGGTGGGCCGCCAGGCGGCGCCGGTGAGCGTGGTCGCCCTCGGAGGTGTCGATCAGCTTGCGCAGCAGCACCACGTCCTGCAGGCCGTAGGCCATCCAGGCGGTCGAGGGCAGCCCGTCCCGCCCGGCCCGGCCGGTTTCCTGGTAGTAGCCCTCGACCGACCGGGGCAGGTCGAGGTGGGCGATGAACCGGACGTCGGGCTTGTCGATGCCCATGCCGAACGCGATCGTGGCCACCATGATCAGGCCGTCCTCGCGCAGGAAGCGCGCCTGGTGCGCGGCCCGCGTGCGCGCGTCGAGCCCGGCGTGGTACGGCAGCGCCTCGATCCCGCTGCGGACCAGGAACTCGGCGGTGGCCTCGACCGACGCCCGCGACAGGCAGTAGACGATGCCCGCGTCGCCGGCGTGCTCGCTGCGGAGCAGGTCGAGCAGTTGCCGCCGTGGCTCGTTCTTCGCCGCGATGCGGTACTGGATGTTCGGCCGGTCGAAGCTCGCCACGAAGTGCCGGGCGCCGGCCAGGTTCAGCCTGTCCGCGATCTCCGCGTGGGTAGCCTGCGTGGCGGTCGCCGTCAGCGCGATCCGGGGGACGGCGGGCCAGCGCTCGTGCAGCGTGGACAGTTCGAGGTAGTCGGGCCGGAAGTCGTGCCCCCACTGGGCCACGCAGTGCGCCTCGTCGATGGCGAACAGCGAGATCGTGCCGCGGCCGAGCAGCCGCAGCGTCGACTCGGCGCGCAGCCGCTCGGGCGCCAGGTAGAGCAGGTCCAGCCGGCCGCCGAGGAAGGCGTCCTCGACCTCACGGCGCTCGCCGGGCTCCTGCGTGGAGTTGAGGAACCCGGCCCGGACCCCGAGCGCGCGCAGCGCGTCCACCTGGTCCTGCATGAGCGCGATCAGCGGCGACACCACGACGCCGACGCCGTCGCGCAGCAGCGCGGGGATCTGGTAGCACAGTGACTTGCCGCCGCCGGTCGGCATCAGCACGATCGCGTCACCGCCGCCGGTGACGTGGTCGATGATCTCCTGCTGCTGGCCCCGGAACGAGTCGTAGCCGAAGACGCGGCGTAGCACGCCCAGGGCCTCACTCATCTCGAGGCTGGTTTCCGGAGAGGTCACCGGGACATTCTAGGAACCGCTGCCGTCGGTTCTCAGATGACCGCCCAGCCGCCGAAGGCGCCCCCGGCCGTGGCCTGGCGGTCGCCGTACTGGCGGCCGTTGGCGCCGGTGCCGTACAGCGAGACCGCGTCGTTGCCCACGACCAGGGCCGTCATCCCGCCCGCGATCTGGCCGCCCAGGTTGGCGCTGTTGCCGAACGGGCCGCCGGCCGCGGACTGCCATTTGGCTCGCACCAGCCCGTGGACGGTCCGGGTGAAGACCGATATCGCGCCGTCGGCGTTCTCGGCCGCTACCGGGGTGCCGGCCAGGCCGCCGTTGGCGGTCAGCCGCACCGGGCCGCCGAAAGGTCCCCCCGGGCGGGCCTGGGTCCAGGTGTAGAGCTGCCCGTTGGCGCCGGTGGCGAACAGCACGACCGTGTCGTCCTCGGTGACGATCGCGGCCGGGCCGCCGCCGGCGACGCGGCCGCCGAGGTCGGCGCTGTAGCTGAGCGGCCGGCCGGCGGCGGACTGCCATTTGGCCCGCACCGACCCGGCGGCCGTGCGCACGTAGACCGATATCGCGCCGTCAGAGGCTTGAACGGCGGCCGGGGTGCCGGTCAGGCCGCCGTTGGCGGTCAGCCGGGCCGGGGCGCTGAACGGGCCGCCCGGGCGGGCCTGGGTCCAGGTGTAGAGCTGCCCGTTGGCGCCAACCGCGTATAGCGTGACCGTGTGGCTGCGGGTGAGGATCGCGGCCGGGCTTCCGGCGATGCGGCCGCTGAGGGTGGCACTGCGGTTGAACGCGCCGCCGGCGGCGGACTGCCAGATGACCCGCACCGATCCGCTCGTGGTCCGGGTGAAGACCCACACCGCGCCGTTCGCGGCCTGAACGGCGGCCGGGGTGCCGGTCAGGTTGCGGGTGCTGGTCAGCCTGACCGGGCTCCGGAAGCTGCCGCCCGGGCTGGCCTGGTCGTAGGCGTACAGGTTCCGGTCGGAGCGGATCACGAAGTCGGAGATGGTGCCGCTGCGGGTGACGAGCGCCGGCTGCGCCGGGTCGGCCGGGGACGGTGCGACGTCGACGTCCAGGTAGTCCTGGTCGATGTCGAGGGTGTCGCCGCCGTAGCTGGCGTTGGCGCCGCCGCTGAACTGGTGGGCCCGCTGATGGGTGGCCCAGTCGGCGGCCGGGATCACGGGGTCGGCCGTGTTGGCGTCCCCGTTCCATAGCGCATCCCAGATCACGTCCGGCCTGGCGTACGCGGTCGCGTTGGCGGCCAGGTCGGTGATCCCGGACGACGAACTGCTGTAGACCCCGGACTTGAATCCCTCGGCGTGCAGTTGCGTGGTCCAGGCGGACAGGAAGGTCAGGACGTTGCCCTTCTGGGCGGCGGGATAGGCCTCCATGTCGTAGTAGACCGGCGTGCCGGGCCCGAAGCCGAGGGCGGCGGCCTGGGTGACCGCGTCCTGGGCCGCGGCGGCGCCCTGGCTGGCCGGCGAGGTGATCTGGCTGAACTCGGCCTGGACGCCGGCGTAGGTCGGCAGGAACCGCCATCCGGCCGCCGCCTGCTGTGCCACCCACGCGGCGGTCAGGTTCGGCTGGGCACACGCCCGGTCGGCACCGCCGATGTAGATGCCGACCGCGCCGTAGGGGGAGGCGTTCTTCCACGCGCTCATGTCGGCTGAACTGGGCGCGGCGCAGGTGTCGAAGCCCTCGCCGGCGTAGGCGGTCGCGCCGGCCGGCAGCGCCGTGGCCGGGGTCGCCGCCTGCTGCGGCGCGTTCGCGGGCGGCCCCGGGCTCGTCCCGGGCTGCGGCAGCGACGCGCTGGCCAGGATCCGCAGCACCAGCGCCCGGTTGGTGTCGTACGTCGCGGTGACCTCGATCCCGGGGCTGCGGACCGTGATCTGACGGGCCGCCTGGTCCTGCGCCGCGGACGCGGCCTGTCCGGTCGCGGGCTGGACGAGCACCGCTTCGGTCGTTCCGAGCAGGTTGCTGGGACAGGCCTGGTTCAGCCCGGGGTCTCCCAGGTAGATCGCGTGCCGGTCGAATCGCACGCAGGTCGTCGACGTGCTCGTGATGTGGATGACCGGCCACGTGGCCGGGACCGAGAACGCGTACCCCCGGTAGGTCACGGTCTTCACGGCACCCGACGGCCCCGTGGTAGACAGCGCCGTGGCGGATGGCCCCGTGGCGGATGGCCCCGTGGTAGGAAGCGCCGTGGTAGGAAGCGCCGTGGTAGGAAGCGCCGTGGTAGGAAGCGCCGTGGTAGGAAGCGCCGTGGTAGGAAGCGCCGTGGTAGGAAGCGCCGTGGCGGGCCGCGCAGGCGAGGCGAGCGCGGCGGGAGAGCGCACAGCGAGTGCCGCGGTCGCGGCGATGGCGATGGCGATCAGGGCCGATCTGGCCACGCGCGTACTCAGCTCAATCTCCGTATCACTCTGGCGCACGGCAGTGCGGCCGGCGGATCTTGGCCCGTAGCGGGAGCGTGGCCATGGCGGTCGCCTCGGTGCCCCGGGGACGTCCGGCCGGAGGTCCCGGCGGGACGGCGGCGACGCCTTGCAGCGTATCGGGCCGCCGTCCGGATAAATGGGCTTTTGGCGGAGGTGGGTCAGGACGGCGCCGAGCCGTCGTTCCTGACCGTGATCACCGTCCAGGCGCCCAGGTGGATACGGTCGCCGTCGTGCAGCGGCACCGGTACCCCGGTCGCGATCTCGTCGCCGTTGACCAGCGTCCCGTTCTCCGAGCCGGGGTCGATCACGGCCCAGCCCTGCCCGGGGCGGGCGATCAGGACCGCGTGCAGCCGCGAGATCCCTGGGTCGAGGGGCGGCCCGGTCAGGTCGATCTCGGGGGTGAGCCCGCGGGAGGCGCTGCGCCGGCCGATCCGCATCTCGGGCCCGGTCAGCGCGAACCGCCGCTCGGGGCAGTACGCGGGAAACGTCACCGCGGCCGCGTCCGGCCCGCCCGACGCGGCCACCGTGTCGTAGTACGCGCGATCGGCCGTGGCCACCGCCGACCAGCCAGCAGGCGCGGCAGGGCCCGGCGTAACCCCCGGCGGGCCGGGCGCCGCATATTCCGCGGTGTCCGGGTGGCCGGTCGCGGGGCCGGCGGTCGCGGGGGCGGCGGTCGCGGGGGCGGCGGTCGCGGGGGCGGCGGTCGCGGGGGCGGCGGTCGCGGGGGCGGCGGTCGCGGGGGCGGCGGTCGCGGGGGCGGCGGTCGCGGGGGCGGCGGTCGCGGGTGGCGGGACGGACGGCATCGGCGCGTCGAGGTCCAGCCCGCACCCCTCGCAGAACCGCCCCGACCTGGCCGCACCGCACCGCGGGCACGATGGCGCCGGCTGGGCCGGTACCTGCGGCACGGGCGCCGGCGGCGCCGGCGCCGGCGGAGCCGACGCCGACCGAGCCGACGCCGGCCCGGCCGTCGCGTCCATCCGTCTGCCGCACACGTCGCAGTAGTCGGTCGCGACCGAGTCATGGCCGGCGGGGCAGGCCGTCATGCCGTCACCTCCTCAACGCTACTTCTTCACTCGGACAGTCTTGCTTGAACGGGTGTCGAGGGTCATCTCGTCCGCGTCGGCGACCCGGGCCCTGAGCCGTACGGTGCCCGTCGCCGGGTCCACCACGTCGACCACCCGGGCGAGCAGCCTGGCCGTGTCCTCGTTCCCGGACTGGTGCGCCAGGCTGACCGCGCGGCCCAGCTTCGCGGTCGCGGCCTTCTCGTCGCCGGCCTTGCGGGCCGCCAGCCCGTCGTGGATGGCCTGGGCGAGATCGCCTGTCCGGTGTAGTGCGCGACATGGCCGTTGATCCGGGTGGACAGCGCCTCGTCTTCGGTCCAGATCGCCTTCACCAGACCCTGGCCGAGAACCTGCGACCCCGGCGGCGACGCGACCACCAGGCTGACGCGGGCCGCGAGCATCTCCTGGCCCACCCCGGCCGGCTCGACCTCGACGCACAGGTGGTAGTCACGGCTCTCTGCGCCCCAGGCGCCGGTCGGGTAGTCCCCCGCCTGGGGCCCGGCCTCGGCCCGTCGCGCGGTCACGTCCTCGATCGTCGGCGTTACCTGTTTCACGAACCGGATCCGGGCGTGCTGCGGCGTCCACACCCGCAGCGCGACATCGGCCACCTCCTTGCCCATCGCGGTCTGCATCATGGCCGCGAAGTCGGCGGCCGCCACCCCGTCCCGGATCACGTCCAGCGCCACCGTGGTGGCCTGCCGGGCCGCGGCGATCTTTCTCCTCGGCGAGCCCATCGACCCGGAGCAGTCGATGATGATGATCTCCGCGCCGCTCGCCGCGTCCTGCGGCGCGGCGTCCGTCACGCCGGATGACGTCACGGTGACGATCGCGTTGACCTCGCGCCCCCGGTCGGGCAGGTACTCGTTCTGGAAGACCTCGATGCTGAAGTCCGGATGGCTCATATCGGCAGGCTCCCTGGACTCCCTGGGCCCCGGGCCCCTGAGCGCGCGGGCCGTGCGGGCGCGCTCAGATCGTAGCGCGGGAAGCCTTGCGGTGACTGCACCACATATGGCCGTGGGCGATGATGATCGATCACAGGTGCGAGTCTTGTCGGAGGGCTGCGGTAACGTCGCGGCTGGAATCCCTCCCCATCCAGCGGGGGGCCCGGAGCCCGGCAATTCGCGGAGACCGCCGCTATCCATGGACATAATGACCGACGTGGGCCTGACGGCAGAGCAGGTCGCTGCGCTGGCACCGGACGCGAGCTCGCTGACGGCCGGGCGCGGCCTGGCCAGCGAGCGTCGCTGGTCGGGCCTGGGCCGCAGCGGTGCGGTGATCTGGGGCGAGTGCCAGGGCTCCGGGTCGACGCCCTACCAGACGCAGGCCGATGTGAGTGGTCCCGCGTTCCGCTGCTCGTGCCCGAGCCGGAAGTTCCCGTGCAAGCACGCGCTCGGCCTGCTGCTGCTCGCGGCGGGCTCGCCCGCCGCGGTGGCGGCCGCCGAGCCGCCGGAGTGGGTGGCGCAGTGGCTGGCGTCCCGCGAGCAGCGCGAGGAGCGCGGGCCGGGCCCGGGGCAGGCCGTCCTCGACAGGAAGCGCGCGCCTGCGGATCCTCAGGCGCAGGCGCGCCGCGAGGCGCGGCGCGCGCAGCGGGTGCAGTCCGGCCTCGCCGAGTTCGAGCGCTGGCTGCACGACCTCGTCCGGCAGGGGTTCGCGCAGGCTCGTGAGCGTCCGTACCGGTTCTGGGACGAGGCGGCAGAACGCCTGGTGGACGCGCAGGCCCCGGCGCTGGCGGGCCGCGTTCAGGCCATGGGCGGGATAGCCGCGGCGGGCGGCAGCGGGTGGGCGGAGGCGTTGCTGGAGGAGGCTGGCCTGGTGCACCTGCTGCTCGCGGCGCACCGGCGCCTGGATGATCTGCCGGATGCGGTGCGCGCCGACGTGCGCGCCTTGATCGGCTGGACGGTCTCGCGCGACGAGGTACTGGCCGGCGAGCGGGTGCGCGATCGCTGGGCGGTGCTCGGACGGGTCGTCGAGCCGGATGACCGGCTCCTCGTCCAGCGCATCTGGTTGCACGGCCTGGCCACGCGACGTCACGCGCTGGTGCTCTCGTTCGCCGCCGCCGGGCAGTCGCTCGATCCTGGCGGCCTGATCGCGGGTACCGTCGTCGACGCCTCGCTGGCGTTCTACCCGAGCGCGGAGCCGCTGCGCGCCCTGGTCGCCGAGCGGCACGCGGCGCCCGAGCCGCTCCGGGCCCCGCCCGGCACCCCGGCCGCCTCCCCATCCCCCTTCACTGGCACGGTGGCCGACGCCCTCGCCGCGCGCGCCGCGGCTCTGGCGCGGCAGCCGTGGCTGTGGCGGCTCCCGGTCGCGCTGGCCGCCGTGGTGCCGGTGCCGCAGCACGGCGGCTGGGTGGCGGCCGAGCCCGGCGGCCTGGCCGTCCCGCTGGCCTGCGACGAGCTCTCCGCCTGGCGGTTCGCCGGACTGGCGGGCGGGGCGCCGGCCGGGCTGTTCGGCGAGTGGCGCCGCGAGGCGATCCGGCCGTTGAGCGTGGCCGCGGAAGGCAGGCTGGTGCTCCTATGAGCGAGCGGGAAGCACTATGAGCGAGCGGGAAGCACAGTGAGTGAGCCGGAGGGGCGCGGCGCTGCCTGGACTGACGAGCGAGGTACGAGCGAGGAGGGAAGGCTGTGCCTCAAGGCGCCCCGTAGCGAGCGGGGAAGCACAGTGAGCTGGCCGGAACTGGTCTCGGCCGCGCTGCTCGGGACGGAGCGGCGCGAGCCGCCGGCCCTCGCGGACCCGGCGCTCGCCGGGCTGACCGGAGGCGCCAGCGCGGAAGACCGGCTGCTGTCGGCGGCCGGGTCGCTCGCGGTCGTCCGGCGCGCGGGGCGGCTCGCCCCGTCCGCCCCGCCGCTGACCGAGCCCGCTCCCGCCGACGTGCTGCCCGCCTGCGGGGCCGCCGCGGCCTACCGGCTCGTGCTGCTGCTCGATGACCATCGCGCGCTGCTGCCCGAGTGGCTGCGCGCGGTCGCCCAGCGCGGCCTGCGGGTGCCGGCCGAACGCCTGCCCGACCTGCTCGAGGCGGCCACGACCAACCAGGCCCTGCGCGGCGAGGCCGAGGCGGTCCTGGGCGAACGTGGACGCTGGCTGGCGGCGCAGGTGCCGCGCTGGGGGTGGGCCGCGCCGCTGCCCGGCACCGACGACGAGCGCGAGGCCGTCTGGCTGACCGGTACCCGGCCGCAACGGCACCGCCTGTTCACCGTGCTCCGCCGCACCCGGCCGGCGCAGGCACGGCAGTGGCTGGAGCGCGGGTTGGCGCGTGAGGAGGGCGCGGACCGTGCCTGGTTCGTGGCCGCGCTCGGTGAAGGCCTCTCCCCGGCGGACGAGCCGCTGCTGGAATCCGCGCTCGACGACCGGCGCCAGGACGTGCGGGCGGCGGCGGCCCGGCTCCTCGCGTGCCTGCCTGGCTCCGCGTTCGCGCAGCGGATGGCCGAGCGGACCCTGCCGCTGGTGCGCGTCGAGGGCGGCGTCCGCCGGCGGCTGCGGGTCACGCTGCCCGATGACCTCGACGAATCAGCCGTACGCGACGGGGTCATCCCCAGGCCCTCCAGCGGGACCGGCGAGCGGGCCTGGTGGCTGCACCAACTCGTGGCGTCGACCCCGCTCTCGGCCTGGGAAGCCGTGGGCCTGGAGCCCGGGCTGGCCGCGACGCTCCCGGTACCGGGCGACCTCGAGGTGCCGCTCCGCCGGGGATTCGCCCAGGCCGCCGACGCCCAGCGCGACTCGCGCTGGGCGACGGCCCTGCTCGACGTCGACCCGCGGCTCGCCGAGTTCGCCGACCCGGGGCAGGCGGCGGCGGCCGCGCTCGAGCACCTGCGGGCCGGCGAGACCGGCATCGCGGACCGGCTGCAGGCACCCTGGCCGCGGGAACTGAGCGAGGGGGCGCTCGAGCTGCTGGCCAGGCTCGCCGGCCGCGGTCACTGGCTGCACCGGCTGATCGCCGAACGGCTCGACCCGGCGCTGGCGGGCGCGGCGGCCCGCCGCCTGGAGAACGTCGGGCCGGGCACCCCGCAGGCCGGTCACGCCCGGGAACTGGTCCAGACCCTCTGCTTCCGAGCAGACATGCATGAGGAGCTGGTATGACGACAACCACGCCAGGCGGGGACGCGATCCTGCGCCCGCACGCCGAGCAGGTTTACTCCGCCGAACTCGCGGCGCTGGCGGCGTCCGACGACCGGCCGCGCCCGCCCGGCTGGAAGCTCTCGCCCTGGGCGGTGACGAACTACGTGCTCGGCGGCGACGTGGCCGGCACCGTGATCACCCCCAAGTACGTCGGCGACCGGCGGCTGATCGAGGTCGCCGTGGCCACCCTCGCCACCGACCGGGCGCTGCTGCTTCTGGGCGTACCGGGGACGGCGAAGACCTGGGTCTCCGAGCACCTGGCCGCGGCGATCTCCGGCGACTCGACGCTGCTCGTCCAGGGCACGTCGGGGACCAGCGAGGAGGCGATCCGTTACGGCTGGAACTACGCCCGGCTGATCGCCGACGGCCCGAGCGAGCAGGCCCTCGTGCCCAGCCCGGTGATGACGGCCATGCGCGAGGCACGGCTGGTCCGGTTGGAGGAGCTGACCCGGATACCCTCCGACGTGCAGGACGCGCTGATCACCGTGCTGTCCGAGAAGACCTTGCCGGTTCCCGAGCTCGGCACCGAGGTGCAGGCGCGCAAGGGCTTCAACGTGATCGCGACAGCGAACGACCGGGACCGCGGGGTGAACGAGCTCTCCAGCGCGTTGCGCCGTCGCTTCAACACCGTCGTGCTGCCGCTGCCCGCGGACGCCGAAGAGGAGGTCGCGATCGTGCAGCGCCGCGTCGACGAGCTCGGACGCGCACTCGAGCTGCCCGGCGCGTCACCGGCCCTCGACGAGATCCGGCGGGTGGTCACCGTCTTCCGTGAGCTGCGCAAGGGCCAGACCGAGGACGGCAAGACGAAGCTCAAGAGCCCGTCAGCCACGCTGTCGACCGCCGAGGCGATCTCCGTGATGACGAGCGGCTGGACGCTGGCCGCCCACTTCGGCGGCGGCGACGTGTCCGCGGCCGACGTCGCCGCCGGGCTGACCGGCGCCGTGATCCAGGACCCGATCCAGGACCGCGCCGTCTGGCAGGAGTACCTGGAAACGGTCGCCCGGGAGCGGAAGGGCTGGGACGACCTCTACCGTTCCTGCCGCGAGCTGGTGCGGTGAGCGAGCTGGAGGGGCGCCTCAAGAGCCCCGCGCAGGCGAGCGGGCCTGCACCGTGAGCGTCAGCATCCTCGGCATCCGCCACCACGGCCCGGGCTCGGCGCGCAGCGTGGAGCAGGCGCTGGCCGAGCTCAAGCCCGATGCGGTACTGGTCGAGGGACCGCCCGAGGCCGAGCCGTTGCTGCCCCTGATGTCGCATCCCGGAATGCGCCCGCCGGTAGCGCTGCTCGGCTACGCGACCGATGAGCCGGGCCGCGCCACCTTCTACCCGTTCACGTGCTTCTCGCCCGAGTGGCAGGCTTTCCGGTACGCGCTGGCCGAGCGGGTCCCGCTGCGGATGATCGACCTGCCGCTCGCGCACGTGCTCGCCGAGCCATCCGGCGCTCCGCCCGCGGCGGAACCGGACGCGCCGGTGGCGGACCCCGAGCGGATCCGGCACGACCCGATCGCCTGGCTGGCCGAGGCGGCGGGCCACGGCGACCCGGAGCGCTTCTGGGAGGACGTCGTGGAGCACCGGGGCGGCGAGCAGGCGTTCGCCGCGATCGCCGACGCGATGGCCGCCCTGCGCGACGCCGCCGAGACGGACGGGGACGGTGCGGGGCACCACGGGGCCGGGCCGCACCGTGAGCACGAAGCACGGCGCGAGGCGCACATGCGCCGGGCCATCCGGCAGGCCGCGCGCGCCGGATACGAGCGGGTGGCGGTCGTCTGCGGTGCCTGGCACGCGCCGGCCCTCGGCCGCCCCGGGCCGGCGGGCGCCGATACCGCCCTGCTGAAGGGACTGGCCAAGCGCAAGGTCACGCTCACCTGGGTGCCGTGGACCTACGACCGGCTGTCCTACCGCTCCGGCTACGGCGCCGGCGTCACCTCGCCCGGGTGGTACGACCACCTCTACCGGCACCAGGACGAGCGGGACGGGCAGGTTCTCGTCCGCTGGCTCGCGAAGACCGCGCGGCTGCTGCGGCAGGAGGACATAGCCATCTCCTCGGCGCACGTGATCGAGGCCGTCAGGCTCGCGGAGGCGCTGGCCGCTCTGCGCGGGCGGCCGCTGGCCGGCCTGCCCGAGCTGACCGAAGCGACCCGCGCCGTGCTCGGCGAGGGCGCCGATTCGGCGTTCGCCCTGGTGCACGAGAGGCTGGTCGTCGGTCAGGTGCTCGGCTCCGTCCCGGCGCAGGCGCCCACTGTTCCCCTGCAGGCGGAACTGGAGCGCGAGCAGCGGCGGCTGCGCCTGCGCCCCGAGGCCGGAACCCGCGACCTCGACCTCGACCTGCGCAAGCCGATCGACCGTGACCGCAGCCGCCTGCTGCACCGCCTGACCATGCTCGGCATTCCGTGGGGCGAGCGGGGCGCGGCGCACGGCGCGCGCGGCACGTTCCACGAGCTCTGGCAGCTCCAGTGGCAGCCCGAGTACGCGGTCCGCCTGGTCGAGGCGAGCCGTTACGGCGCCACGATCGCCGAAGCGGCTACGGCGATCGTGGGCGAGCGGGTCCGCGCCGAGCCGCCGCTCGCGGCCCTGACCGAGCTCGTCGGGGCCGCCCTGCTCGCCGACCTGCCCGACGCCGTCCGGGCCGCGATGGCTGCCTTCCGGGAGCGGGCCGCGGTCGCCGCCGATGCCACGCAGCTGATGGACGCGCTGCCGCCGCTGGCCCGGATTCTCCGTTACGGCAACGTCCGGGAGACAGACGTCAGCCAGGTCGCCGGCGTCGTCAGCGGTCTCGTGGCCAGGATCGTGGTCGGCCTGCCGCTCGCGGCCACCGCGCTCGACGACGATGCCGCCGCCTTGCTCGCGGCGCGGGTCGACCGGGTCGACACGGCCATCGGCATGCTCGAACGCGACGACCTGCGCGCTCCCTGGCGCGGCGCGCTCGCCCGCCTGGCCGGCCGCACCGACGTGCACGGGCAGGTGACCGGCCGCTGTGCCCGCATCCTGCACGACGCCGGCCTGCTCGAGCCGGACGAGCTGGGTCGCCGGATGAGCCTGACGCTCAGCCCCGGCCAGGACGCCGCGGGCGCCGCGGCCTGGATCGAGGGCTTCCTGGGTCGAAGCGGGCTCGTCCTGCTGCACGACGAGGTGCTGCTGCGGATCATCGACGGCTGGCTCGCGAACGTCAGGGCCGACACGTTCACGCAGGTCCTCCCCGTCCTGCGGCGCACGTTCTCGACGTTTCCGGCTGGCGAGCGCCGGCAGATCGGCGAGCGGGTCCGGCGATTCGGCGGCACCGGGGTGGGCGGCACGGGGCCGAGCGGCACCGGGCCCGGCGCGGCCGGCCCGGCCGAAGACCTCGATCCCGAGCGGGCCGCCCTGGTCCTCCCGGTCCTGCGGCTCATCCTCGGTGCACAGAAACCGTCCTCGGAGCCGACCGCGCTCCTGACCGGAGGCGCGCGATGACCCAGGACAGCGCCGCGATCGGCGGGCAGGCCGGCGAGAGGCTGCGCCGCTGGCGGCTCGTGCTCGGCGGCGCCGACCTCAGCGGAGCGGGCGTCTCGCTGAGCGGCGAGGAGG
This sequence comes from uncultured Actinomycetota bacterium, assembly GCA_963842355.1. Classification (GTDB taxonomy): domain Bacteria; phylum Actinomycetota; class Actinomycetes; order Streptosporangiales; family Streptosporangiaceae; genus JASHPR01. Next base: position 584,722 of record CAWJGC010000007.1, read on the forward strand.
CCGCGATCGACGCGGCGCTGGCCGCGGTCTACGACGCGCGACCCGGCGGGAAAGGAGGGAAGGGTGGCAGGCCGGACGGCCAGGATCGCCGCGGCGGGCTCGGCGCTTCCGCCCCGTCGGTGACCCGCTGGCTGGGCGACATCCGGGCCTACTTCCCCAGCCCTGTCGTCCGGGTCATCCAGCAGGACGCGATGAGGCGCCTGCAACTGGACCGGCTGCTGCTGGAGCCGGAGGTTCTCGAGGCGGTCGAGCCGGACGTGCACCTGGTCGGCACGCTGATCGCGCTGGGCCAGATCATCCCCGACCGGACGCGGGCCACGGCCCGGATGGTCGTCCGCAAGGTGGTCGACGAACTAGAGCGGCGGCTCGCCTCCCAGACCCGCCAGGCGATCACCGGCGCGCTCAACCGTGCCGCGCGCACGAACCGGCCGCGGCGGCTAGCCGACGTCGACTGGAACGCCACGATCCGCCGCAACCTGCGGCACTATCAGCCCGGATACCACACGGTCATCGCTGAGACGCTCGTGGGCTACGGCCGCCGCCAGCGTTCCAGTGTCAAGGACATCATCCTGGCCGTGGACCAGTCCGGGTCGATGGCCAGCTCCGTCGTCTACTCCAGCGTCTTCGCCGCGGTCCTCGCCTCGCTGCGGGCGCTGCGCACCCGCCTGGTCGTGTTCGACACGGCCGTGGTCGACCTGTCAGCGAAGCTGGAGGATCCGGTCGAGGTGCTGTTCGGCACCCAGCTCGGCGGCGGCACCGACATCAACCAGGCGCTCGGCTACTGCCAGTCGCTCGTCCGCCAGCCGACCGACACGATCATGCTGCTGATCAGCGACCTCTACGAAGGCGGCGACGGCAGAGAGCTGATCAAGCGCGCGGCCTCGATCGTCGCCGCCGGGGTCCGCCTGATCGTGCTGCTCGCCCTGTCCGACGACGGCGCGCCCTCCTGCGACCACGACCAGGCGGCGGCCTTCGCGGCGCTCGGCTGCGCGGTCTTCGCCTGCACCCCGGAGCAGTTCCCGCCGATGATGGCCGCCGCCATCGAAGGCCGCGACATCCAGCTCTGGGCCGCCGAGCACGGCATCACGACCGCCCGGCCCGTCGCCGCCGGGTAGCCGGGTCGGTCCGGGTTGCCGGGTTGCCGGGTCGCCGGGTTGAGACGCCCGGCCCGCCCGTCATCTGCCGCCGACCCCTACCACCTGGACCACCCGTACCATTGCAGCCCCGATACCCACCCACCCTTACCACCTGCGTCACCCTTACCACCTGCGTCACCCGTACCATTGCCCGCCGTACCATTGCCCCCCCGTACCACCTGCACTATCTGCATCATCTGCATCATCTGGCTGTGCTGGTGGCGCGCCGGGTGGTGTCGTCGGCTGTTGTAGCCGGGGAAGCCGGTGATGGATGCGGCGTTGCTGTACACGGGTGGGCACTGGACTCACTTTCATCGCCGCCGGGACGGCGGGCGGTGCTCGGGCAGGCACGGGTGGAGGCCGCTGAGCGGGCGGATGGGCAGTGCGGCGGCTGGCCGTGCCTGGGTCACAGGCTCCACAGGGCCTGGGTGGGGGACAGGCGGGCGGCTTTGAGCGCGGGCAGCAGCCCGGCGGCGGCGCCGATCAGCAGCGCGGCGGCCAGGCCGCCGGCCCAGGCCTGGGCCGGGATGACGGTGGCCCAGCCTTTGGCGTGGGCGTAGATCGCGGTGGCGGCGATGCCGGCGGCGACGCCGGCCGCGCCGCCGGCCAGGGCGAGCAGGATGGCCTCGGCCAGGAACTGGGCCCGGATCTGGCCCTGGGTGGCGCCCAGGGCGCGGCGCAGGCCGATCTCGGAGCGGCGTTCGAGGACGGAGATGACCATGATGTTGGCCACGCCGACGGCGCCGACCAGCAGCGCGACCGCGCCCAGGCCGAGGAACAGGCCGTTGAACGCCCCGGCGGCGTCGGCCTGGGCGGTCAGCGCGGATGAGGGCTGGGACACCTGGACGTCGTCCGGGTTCTCCGGGTTGGCCTGGGCGGCGAGCAGGTTGTCCACCGCGGTGACCCGGGCGTCGGCGGCGCGGACGTAGATCGTGGACGGATGCCCGTCGAATCCCAGGTAGGTCTGCGCGGCGGGGTAGCCGACCAGGACCGAGGAGTCGATCTCGGGGGCCAGGGTGTCGGGCTGGAGGATCCCGGTGACGTAGAACCACGTGGTCCCGACCCAGATCCGCTCGCCCGGCCAGATGCGGTCGATGCCGAGGTAGGCCGCGGCGGCGGTGCCGAGCACCGCGACCGGCTCGCGGGCGGTGGCGGCGTTGAGGTAGCTGCCCTGGGCCAGGGAGGTGCCGGACGCCGCGGGCAGGGCGAGGCTGGCCGCGTCGACGGACAGGCCGTTGGTGTTCACCGCGGGGATCAGCGGGGAGCGGTAGGCGTTGACGTTGTTCACGGTGCCGGTGTCCTGGACGGCGTAGACGCCGGGCAGGCGGCTGATCATGGCGGGGGCCGCGGTGGGGAGTTCGGCGGTGCCGCCGCTGATGTTCTGGCCGTTCTGGACGGTGAGCAGGTTGGTGCCCAGGGCCTGGATCTCGGTCAGCAGCCCGTTCTGCGAGGAGCGGGACAGGCCGAGCACGGCCACGATCGCGGCCACGCCGATCGCGATGCCCAGTGCGGACAAGCTGGCCCGGAGCTTGCGGGTGCGCAGGCCGACGCTGGCCAGCCGGACCAGGTCGAAGACCCGCAATCGGCCCGGCGCAGGCGGACGGCAGGCGATTGTTGGAGCGGTCATGGCCGGGGCTCCGGCGGGGTGGACGGCGAGCGGTCCTGGTCTGCGCTGGGAGGCGCGGCTTGGGCAGGCACGGGCGGGCCAGGGGTGGCGCCGTCGGCGATGATGCGGCCGTCGAGCATGGTGATCTGGCGCGGCATCCGGGCAGCGACGGCGTGATCGTGGGTGACCACGATGATCGTGGCCTCGTCGGCGTTGAGTTCTTCCAGCAGGTCCAGCAGCGCGGCCCCGGCCGCGGAGTCGAGGTTGCCGGTGGGCTCGTCGGCCAGCACGATCGCCGGCAGGCCGGCCAGCGCCCGGGCGATGGCCACCCGCTGGCGTTCCCCGCCCGACAGTTGCGTGGGCCGGGCATGAAGCTTGCCAGCCAGCCCAACCCGGGCCAGCGCCGCCGCGGCCTGCTCGCGGCGCTGGGCCAGGCCGACGCCGGCGTAGAGCAGGGCGTCGGCGACGTTGTCCAGCGCGGTGGCGTGCTCGGCCAGGAAGAACTGCTGGAACACGAAACCGATCGACGCCGCACGCAGCGCGGATAGCTCTCGGTCGGACAGGGCCGCGACGTCCAGGCCGGTGACCCGGACGGTGCCGGTGGTGGGCTGGTCCAGGGTGCCCATCAGGTGCAGCAGCGTGGACTTGCCCGACCCCGACGGCCCGACGACCGCGACCAGCTCGCCGGCGGTGACGGTGAAGCTGACCGCGCGCAGCGCCGCTACCGGCGGCGAGCCGGGGTACGTCTTGGACACCCCGTCCAGTTCCAGCACCGGGCCCGGCTCAGCGGCGCGCCGCCGGGCCGGTATGGCCGCGCTCATGTCGCGGGCACCACGACGCGCTGGCCGGCGGCCAGCCCGGACCCGGTCACCTGGACCAGGCCGGCGGCGTCGTCGAACAGCCCCGGGGTGACCGCGACCAGGCGGTGCTTGCCGCCGGCGCCGGTCACCTCGACTGCGTACCCCCCGTCCGGCTGGGCCAGCAGCGCGGTCACCGGCACCACCAGCGCCTCGCTCACCGATCCGGTGGTGATCGTCACCGTCACCGGCGCCTGGTTCAGCGACCCGGCCGCCTTCGGGCTGCTCAGCGACACCAGCACCGTGACCGTCGCCGAGCTGCCCGGCCCCGAGTCGCCGGAGCCGGAACTGGGGCTGGGGCTGCCGGACGAGGAGGAGGCGGTGGCGACGTTGCTGACCGAGGACACCACCCCCGTGGTGATGGCCCCGTCCGGGAGGGTTATGCTCACTGCCTCGCCCTGGCGCACCTCGGACTGCAGGCTGGCGTCCAGGGCAACGGTCACCACCGGGGCGGTCGACGACGCGGTCAGCACCACCGACCCCGCCGTGGCCGGCCCGCCCAGCACCACGCCCGTGCCGTACCCGGTGACCTCGATCGCGCCCGGCAGGAACACCGCCTGACCCAGGCTCAGCGACCCGGTCTGGGTCTCGCCCAGCCTGGCCTGCAGCAGCTCCAGCGCGTAGCCGGTCTCGCCGCTGAAGTAGTCCCAGCCCGACCGCGGACCGAGGTCGGCGGCGGTGGCGTAGCCCAGCTTGACCAGATCGGTGTTGAGCTCGGTCACGTCCGGGCCGGCCACGCCCTCGGACAGGTCCCGGTAGGCGGGCACCCGGCCGTACAGCAGGACCACCGGGCTGCCGGAGACCGCGTACAGCACCTGGCCCTGGCGTACCACCTGGCCGACCGCTGGCAGCGACGTGATCGTCGCGCTGCCGCCGCCCGCCCCGGCCCCGGCACCCGCGCCACCGCCGGCGCCCTGGACCTGGTTGACCACGCTGTAGGACCCCGCGTCCCCCAGCGTCGCGTCCACCTGGGTCTGCTGCGTCAGCGACCGCCGCGTCACCGTCGCGGTCCCGGTGTGATACGAGGTCCCTGCCCCCGTCGGCGTCGCCGCGCGGAACGGGTCGGTCACCGCGAGCACCACCCCCGCTACCAGGACCACCGCTACCACTGCGGCCGTGGCCCAGCGGCGGCGGGTATGCCGACGCGCGCCGCCGGCTTTCACGGCCATGGCTTCCCCGGACGGCTGCGGCGCTGCCTGGCCCGACGAGACGGTTCTGCTCACGATCCATCACCAAAACCAGGAATAGGGCCGAGCTTCTGGCAGGTCTGCTGCGCGGCCTGGAACTGCGCCGACTTTGGATCTATGCCCATCGGCGGCCCGACTGGCCAGCTGATGCTGCCGTTCGGCCCGAAGACGGGATCCGGGAAGTTCGGGTAACCGCGCGAGCGCATGCACGCCGACTGCTTCAAGGCCTGGCTGACGACCGCCCGCTGCTGCGCCGCAGATTGCTGCACGGCACCAGGCGGTATCAGCTTTCTGCAGGCATTGGCAGCCGAGGTCATCAGCGGGGAATTGGCTTCGGTCTGCGGGATGTCGAAGGTCCCGGCGCTGCTCGGCCCGGGGAAGCCCGGTGCCCCGTGGGAGCGCATGCACTGGGCGAAGGCCAGCGCCTTCTGATAGGTCTTCGACGTTGCCGCGCCCGGCGAGCCACTGCTGCCACACGCCACCGGCAGCACTGCGATCCCGGCCAGGGCGGCGGCCAGCATGCCTGCTCGCCGGGGCTCCGGCCGCCGGGGCGGCCGGTCCCCGCTGCCGCCGGCGGTGTCGTTCATGTCGTCGTCCCTTCGTTGCTGTCATTTATCACGGTCCACCGCCCGGGCCGAGCCTCCGGCAGGCTTGCTGGGCGGACTGGAACTGCGGCGACCTTGAATCGACGTCCGGCCCGAAGCTGAAGCCGACGGCTCCGTCCTGCACGGTGGGGTCCGGGAAGTTTGCTATCCCGTGCGAGCGCATGCACGCGGCGAACGCCAACGACTGGCTGAGGATTTCCCGTTGCTGAGCCACGGGTACCTGTATGGCGCCGGGCGGGAGCAGGTTGCTGCAGGCCTGCAGGGCCGATGAATCCTGCGGCGAATTGATGTCGAACCGGCTGGCGATGAAGGTCCCCTGGCTGGTGGGGTCGGGAAAGGTCGGAGCGCCATGAGAACGCATGCACTGCGCGAAGACCAGCGCTTTCCGGTAAGCCTTCGACCCTGCCGCCGCGGGCGTGCCACCACCTCCGCACCCCACGGCCAGCAGGGCGACCCCGGCCAGGGCGACGGCCAGCAGGCCCGCTCGCCGCGGACCCGGCCGCCGCCGCCTGTCCCGGCTGCCGCCAGGCTCCTCGTTCATGCCGTCGTCCTCTCGTTCATATCGGCGCGGGAATGGCCGCTGGCTGCCACCGCCCTGGACGGCCACCTGGCGGCGGGCGGCAGGGGTCAGGACGGCCGAGGCACCTGCCGGAAGCCCGCCGGGACCCGCACGCTCAGCTGGGCCAGGTTGGCTGGAGTCGGCGGAAGCCAGCGGAAGTCGGTCAGCGTCGGCTGCCGGCCGGCGACGACCTGGCGCACCGGCAGGTAGGTCGCGGGATTGATCCACAGCGCGGACCCTCGGGGCCCGATGAGCTTGATGGCGTCAACGTCGCGGAAATTGCCAGCCACGTTGATCGGCTGGCGGCCGTCATCCTTGTACGCACCGCAGCTCAGCTCCTGGCGGATGGCCGCCGGCCAGCCGCCGGGGCCAACCGAAATCCCTGCGCCGCACCGAGATCGCGCCGGCCCTTGCTGGAAGTTTGACGCTGGCGCCGTCGCGCTCCACCAGGTCCCGTTGCGGTAGATCACCGTGACCTCGCGGCCCCCGCCGCTGACCTCCGAGGTGACGACTCGCTGCCCGGTGCCGGAGAAAGCGGACATCGTCGTGGTGCCGCGGTACGTCCACTCGGCGATGGAGGTGACGCTCAGCGGCGCGCTGGCCCCGGGCCCGGCCTTCCCGAGAGCGGCCGCGGGCCCGATTCTCCAGTCGAATGCGGTCAGCCGCACGGCACTGCCGGGCGGGAGCACGGTGCGGTCGTACTCGACCATGTTGCCCTCGCCCGAGGAGTCCAGGGCGCGCTCGACGCGGGTAACGTAGGCCGCCGTCCGGATCGGCGGCCCGTGGCCCGGGCCGAAGGCCCCCGTCACACCGGCCACCGCCACGGCGGTCACCGCGGCCACGGTGCCGGCCGCGGTGACGGCGCGGGCCGTCAGCCGCTGCCTCCGGCGGTGCCGGTACGCCCTCAGCGCCAGCCCTGGCGGAAGCCGGACGTCCTCGACGAACCGTTCCATGCCGCCGCGCAGCAACTGCTCGAGTTCTGTGCTCATCGTGCGTTCTTCTTTCCGGCCGGCTCGTTCTCCGCGCCGCGGCCAGGCTCGCTGAGCTCACGCAGCCGGCGCAGTGCTCGTGAGGTCTGTGACTTGACCGTGCCGACAGAGCACCCCAGGGCCTGCGCCGTCTCGGCCTCGCTGAGCTGCTCCCAGTACCGGGCCACGATCACCGCGCGCTGCCGCGGCGGCAGTTGCGTGAGCAACCGGACCAGGGCATCGCGCAGGTCCACCTCGGCGGCCGGGTCGGCTACCGCGGCGTCGGTGCCGTGCCGCAGCAGCCTGAACTGCCTGCGCCAGGCGCTCTCCCGCCGCCAGCCGTCGGCCGCCAGGTTGTACAGCGTCCGCCGCAGGTAACCCTCCGGGCTGCCCTCGATCGAGCGCCAGTGCTTGAGCAGCCGCTCCAGCGCCGCCTGCAGCAGGTCCTCGCCCGCCTCCTTGCTGCCGGTGAGCAATACCGCCGTGCGCAGCAGCGGCTCGCCCCGCTCAGCCAGGAACAACTCCAGGTCGGCGACGGCCCGGTCGGGCTGCATACCAGCAGAGCTCCCTCCTGTCGTCAACCAAGTACGAGGCAACCAGCCCGAAGGTTGCCGTCGGGACCCGGGGAGCCCGACCCTTGATGCCGCGCCGCCGCCCGCCCGACCTCCGGTGCGATGGTTCTATCAGTAGATAATCTAGTAGCGGACCTAGTTGGTAGACTCCGGGCATGAGCACCAGCGCGCCCACCCGGACCGTCGCCGACCTGTCCTACCTGCTGACCCACGCGGGCCACGTGCTGGCCACGCAGATGACGGCGGCCTTCGCCGAGATCGGGCTCAGCCCGCGCGGCTACTGCGTGCTGTTCCACGCCCTGGAGGCGGAGCGGACCCAGATCGAGTTGGCCAAGATCTCCGACCTGGACAAGACCACGATGGTGGTCACGCTGGACGAGCTGGAGCAGGCGGGCCTCGCCGAGCGCCGGCCGTCGAGCACGGACCGCCGGGCCCGGATCATCGCGGTGACCGAGGCGGGCCGGCGGGCCGTGGCCGAGGGAGCGAGGATCGCCGACCGCGTGCACCGGGGGGTTCTCGACACTCTGCCCGCCGACCAGGCCGAGGTGCTGGTCGAAACGCTCACCCGGCTGGCCGGCGGATACCTGTCCACCCCGGCGGAATCGGGGCGCCCGGTCCGGCGGGCCCGGCAGCGGCTCGGGCGCTGACGCTCAGTCGTCGACCTGGATCCGCCGCTCGGTCACGGCCACCGCGAGTTCCACCCGCGACGAGCACGAGGTCTTCCGGTAGATCCGGGTCAGGTACGCCTCGACGGTCTTGACGCTGATGTGCAGGGCGCGGGCGATCTGCTGGTTCGTGCGGCCCTCGTGCACCAGCCGGGCCAGGCTCCGCTCCCGGGCGGTCAGCCCGTTCTCGTCCGTGGCCGGAACGCGGCTGACCGGATGATGTACCACAGGAGCCGGGAGCCCGGCCGCGCGCATCGCCGCGGCCACCGCGCGGGCCTTGCTGGGGGCGCCGATCCGCCGCCAGGCGTCATGCGCGGCGCTCAGAGTCGTGGCCGGGTCGTCGCCGAGCCGTCCGCGCACGGTGAGGGCCTCCGCGGCCAGCGTTGCGGCGCCTTCGGCCTCGGCCCGCTGCTGGGCTCCCGCGGCCGGCCCGGGGTCGCGGGTCGCGTACGCCTGCGCCAGCCCGGCGAGGATCTCGGTCAGCGTCGCGGCCTGATCGAGCCCGGCCAGGGCCGTCGCGGCGTAGGAGGTCACCTCCTGGTCGCCGAGGGCGAAGGCGATCTCCGCCATCCGGTGCAGGACGAGCGGCAGCGCCGGCCGGTACACGTCGCGCGTGCCGATGTCGCAGACGTCCGCGAGGCGCTGCAGGGCGTCAGAGGGACGGCCGTCGTCGGCATCCAGGCCGGCCAGCGCCCACGCGCTCATCTCGGCCGGCTCCGGCCGGCGAGCCCTGCGGCGAGCTGGCGGCAGTCGCGCGTCAGGCCGAGCCCCCGCAGCAGTTCCACGCGCAGGGCGACCACGGTCCCCCGGAGGGGATGCGGGAACTGGCTCGCGTCCGCTTCGTCGAGCGCGGTGGCGCCCGCGAGCGCCGCGGCCCAGCTTCCGCCCAGCCAGTTGCACGCGGTCTCGGCGAACCGCCAGAACGGCTCGGCCAGCAGGGGAGCCGCGTTGTTGCAGGCCTGCCGGGCCTGGGCCAGGTCAGCGCGAGCGCATCTTAACTGGCCGAACACCGAGCGGCAGACGCAGGACGCGGTCAGCGCCCACACCTGGAGCGCGGGATCGTCTCCGGCCGCCTCCCGCTGCTCGGCCAGGGCCGCCAGGCACTCGCGCGCCTGGCCGAGTCGCATGGCCGTCTGCGCGGTCTGGCCCAGGGCCGCCACGCGCGACACCGGCGGCTCCGACGCCAGCGCGGTGAGCCAGGCGGTGTGCAGGACCGGAACCTCGTCCGATGAGGGGTGCAGCCGTGCCTGGGCGATGCGCTCGGCGACCGAGCCCGGAGCGCCGGGTCCCGTTTCGCCATCGGCCGGGCCAGGACCGGATGATTGGGCTACGCCGGGGTCCGAAACTGCCACAGCAGCAGTCTACTGAGCGACTGTCGTCTGGCGAGGGTTATCCCTACTGGGATTGCATGTGAGATTCCGGCAGACTCTCTCTACATGGCCAGGAACGCCAGCCGGGTGTGGGTTGGTCCTGTCTGCCGGGCCGGTGCCGCTTGACACCGTCTCGCTCTGCGGTCCGGCCAGGCCCCGGGAACAAGGGGGGGAACCGGTGCCTGGCCGTCCGCCGGGATGGCGGGCTGACGCGCGGCCCAGCTCCTCGAGTCGTCTGTGCCCGGGGCGTTCCTGCCACCTGACGTCCCCCCGCTGCGGCGTAGCGCGCTGGCGCGCAGAGACCGGGAGCGAGACATGGCGTCACCTGGGGTGCCGGCGAAGCCACGGATGATCACGCCTGAGCCAGAGGTCGCTCCGGACGTGCGCAGCATGGCCGCCGCACCGGGCGCCGGCGGCCCCACTGCGCTGCGCATCATGCTCGGTGCCCAGTTGCGCCGTCTGCGTGAGGCCAAGCAGATCACCCTCGAGGACGCCGGTTACGCGATCCGCGCGTCGGGCTCGAAGATGAGCAGGCTCGAGACCGGCCGGGTCGGCTTCAAGAGCCGGGACATCGCCGACCTGCTCACGCTGTACGGCGTGACCGACGAGCAGGAGCGGACGGCCCTGCTGGAACTCGCCCGGCAGGCGAACGCCATGGGGTGGTGGCACGACTACGCCGACGTGACGCCGACCTGGTTCGAGCCGTATGTCGGCCTCGAGGAAGCCGCGGCGTCGATCCGCTGCTACGAGATCCAGTTCGTGCCCGGGCTGCTGCAGACCGCGGACTACGCCCGCGCGGTCGCCCTGCTCGGCTATCCGGCCGGGTCGGCCGCGGAGATCGACCGGCGGGTCAGCCTGCGGATGGCCCGGCAGGCGGTGCTGACCCGCGCGGCTCCGGTGCACCTGTGGGTGGTGCTCGACGAGGCCGCGTTGCGGCGGCCCATCGGCGGAGCCGACGTCATGCGCGGCCAGCTCAGGCACCTCATGGAGATCAGCGCACGGCCGAACGTCAGCCTCCAGGTCATCCCGCTGGAGCGGGGCGGCCACGCCGCGGCGGGAGGGGCGTTCAGCATCCTGCGCTTCAGCGAGCGTGACCTGCCCGACGTGGTGTACCTGGAGCAGCTCACCAGCGCCCTCTACCTGGACAAGCGGGAGGCCGTCGACCATTACCTGGCCGTGATGGAGCGCCTGTGCGTGGAAGCCCTGCCCACGTCGGGTACCGCGCAGGCGATCAGCGCGATGCTGAGGGCCGGAGACTGAGCCCGGCGCGGCCTGGCCGGAGTGGCGGCCGGCCCCGCTCCTCGTGACCCCGCCCGCGCGCGGTCGGCCCGGCTGAGGCCGACCGGCCCGGAGCCATTGCGTTCTGGCCTATAAGTGCATACAGTTTTGTGCGGAGGCCGCAACCCTTGCGGCGGGCCGCCCCCCCGAGGCGACCCGCCGGGCCGGGCCGCAACCCCCAGGTCTGCTGCGATGAGGGAGCACATCATGAGCCGTGACGTGGCGAAGGTCTTCGCCGACATCTACATCGACGTCGCCCCCGTCTACGCCTGACCCGGTGCGATGATCACGCTCGCGGATATCGCCTACGTCCGCTCCGGGGTGAGCGACCTCGAAGCGGCCGTCCGGTTCGCCACCGGGATCGTGGGCCTGGAACTCGCCGCGGCCACCGAGCCCGGGGTCGCGCACCTGCGTGCCGACCACCGCCACCACTGCCTGGCCCTGGTCGAGGGACCGTCCGGCGTCATCTCCTCGGGGTTCGCGGTCGCGGACTCCGATGCGCTGGCCGCCGCGGAAAACGAGCTTGAACGCACCGGCACCGCGGTCCGTCGCGGCACGCCGGGCGAGTCCCGCTCGCGGCGGGTCCGCGAGTTCATCGCCTTCGACGACCCGTTCGGCAACCGGGTGGAACTGGTGAGCCAGCAGGAGACCGTCACCCGCCCGGTCGCGTTCACCCGGCCGGCGGGCATCACCGAGTTCGGCCACCTGTGCCTGGACGCGCCCGACGTGCACGAGGCCTGCCGGTTCTGGAGCACCCACTTCAACGTGCGGGTCTCGGACTGGATCGGCGATAAGGCCTGCCTGCTGCGGATCGACCCGGTGCACCACAAGCTCGCGGTGTTCCAGGGTGACCGGCCGGGCCTGTGCCATATGAACTTCCAGGTCGCCTCCATCGACGATGTGTTCCGGAACTGGCACTTCCTGCTCTCCCGCGGCGTGCAGATCGAGATGGGCCCCGGCCGTCACCCCCAGTCCACCGCGATCTTCCTGTACTTCCTCGGCCCGGAGGGGTTCACCTACGAGTACTCGTTCGGCGTGCGCCGCATCACCGACGACGCCGCGTGGGTCCCCCGCATCTTCGATCCGGACGAGCCCGGCTCGATCGACATGTGGCTCGGCCCGGTCAAGCGGGTCTCCAGCCAGGCCCAGCTCCTGCCGGACAGCGTCGCTACCGCGCGGTGAACGGCATGTCCTAGCTCGCGCCGGTCAGCCGGAGCGCGGCCGGGGGACGGCGGTCGATGAGCGCGACCGCGTGCGGCACCGCGGCCGGGCGGTAGTCCGGTGCGCAGTCGGCGAGCACCCGCAGCGCGGTGCGGGCCAGGTGGTGCGCGATGCCGGTGAGCGCGCCGGGCTCGTCCCCGGCGATCAGGGCCTCCAGGATCTCGGCGTGCTCGGCGCCGCCGGCGGCCTGCCAGCCGTTCGGTTCCGAGAGCTGGTAGATCCGGATGTACCGGATCGTCCGGTCGGCGAAGGCCGTGAGCTGCCGCTGCATCGTCTCCCCGGCGCCGGCGGTCATCAGCCGGTGGTAGCCCGCGTGCGCGGCGAACCACGCGTCGAAGTCCCCGGTCCTGGCCGCCTTCCGCATCGCGGTCAGCAGCCGCTTGGCCTCCTGGCGGGAGGCTCCCCCGAACCGCCCGATGGTCATCGACAGGGCCAGGGTCTCCAGCAGGATCCGGCTCGCGTAGATGTCGTCGAGCTCCTGCGGGTCCAGGCCGGCCACCCGGGTGCGCTGGTTCGGCTCGATCTCGACCAGGCCTTCTTCCTGCAGCATCCGCAGCACCTCCCGCAGCGGGGTGCGGCTGATGCCCAGCTGCCTGGCCAGGGTCACCTGGGAGAGCTTGGTGCCGGGCGTCAGCGTGCCGTCCAGGATGCACTCGCGCAGGTAGGCGTGCACGTGCGGGATGGCCTGCCGGGCCTCCGGCAGGTGTACCTCGCGGATGCCGGGGACGAGCACGGTACGGGCCATGGCGGTATTCTCCCTGCTTCGGCGGGGTCTGCATACAGTTCGCGGCCGCCGGCGCTTGAACCTGCCCCCGAAAGTGCATACAGTTTACCAGGTGAGCAGTCAGGATCAGGCCGCCGTCCCCGCCGGCCTTTCCCGGCTCCTCGCGCGCGACTACTGGCTCGTCCGGTCCCCGCCGGCCGGGGCCGCGGACCGGGCCGCTGTCGACGCTCAGTCGCCGGGCACGTCGCCTGGCTGCTGCGGCTGGAGCGGGATGAGGTGCTGCTCGCCGCCGGGCCGCTGCTGTCCGGCCCCGGCGTCCGGCCGGGCTCCGGGGTGACTGTGCTCCGCGCGCCCGACGAGGACGCGGCCCGCCGCATCGCGGCGGATGACCCGTTTGTGCGGGCCGGACTGCGTACCTTCGATGTGTACCGGTGGCAGCTCAACGAAGGCAGCGTGTCCGTCCGCCTCTCGCTGGGCACCGGAACCTACGAGTGGCACTGAGCGGCGGCGGCAGCCTGAGACAGCGGGAGGCACGATGTACCGAGTCGGCATGATCGGCCTGGGCAAGATGGGCCTGCCGATCGCCCGCAACCTGGCCGAGCGGGGCTTCCAGATCGTCGGCTACCGGCGCAGCGGCTCACCCGAACTGGCCGCGGTCGGCGGCACCGTCGCCGGCTCATCCGCGGAGGTCGCCTCCCGGGCCGACATCCTGCTGACCATCCTGCCGGACGCCGACGCGGTCGAGGAGGTGGTCTGCGGCCCGGCCGGCACGCTCGCGACCATGCCGCCGGGCACCGTGCACATCGAGATGAGCACGATCGACGTCGGCCGCAAGACCCGGATCCGCGACGCGGTCCGCGGCCGCGGCGGTGACCTGCTCGACTGCCCCATCAGCGGAACCCCGGCCATGGTCGCCCCGCGGCTGGCCACCACCTTCGCCTCCGGCGAGCTGGCCAGCATCGACACGGTCCGGCACGTGCTGGACGCCATCTCCGGCCCGTGGGTGTACACCGGCGCGTTCGGCACCGGCGCGCGCCTGAAGTACGTCGCGAACCTGCTGCTCACCGTGCACACCGTCGCGGCGGCCGAGGCCCTGGTGCTGGCCCGGCGCAGCGGCCTCGACCTGGAACTGGTCCAGCAGGCGCTGGACCACTCGATCGCGTCGTCGACGATCTGGCAGCAGCGGGGGCCGGTCATGCGGCAGCGCGCGTGGTCGCCTGCTCCCGGCCCGGTCGGCACGCTGCGCCCGATTCTCGAGCAGATCGAGCAGTCGGTCGCCGACGCGCAGATGCCCGCCCCGGTCTTCCTGGCGGCCAAGGCCGTGTTCGACAAGGCGGCCGCCGACGGCTGGGAGGAACTCGACATCTCCTGCGTCCACGACCAGATATCCGGTGCGTCGGGAGAGCCCTCATGACCTGGTCACTGGTCACCTACCGGCGGGGCGGCGCCACCGGCGTGGCGGTGCTGCGCGCGGACGGGGCCGTGGTCGCGCCCACGGACCTCAAGCGCTGGGCGACCATGCTCGAGCTGCTGGAGGACTGGCCGCAGGCCGAGGGCATCCTGCGGGCCCTCGAGGTCGACGTCGCCCCCGTGGTCGACCACGACGCCCTGCTGGCGCCGGTCCGGTGGCCCCGCAAGGCCGTCTGCGCCGGCGTGAACTACCGCCGCCACATCCGCGAGATGGGCGGCCAGGTCCCCGGCGAGGGCTGGCGGCCGTTCTTCTTCCTCAAGCCCCCCAGCACGACCGTGATCGGGCCCGCCGACGCCATCGTGGTCCGCTCGCCCGACACCGCCCGTTACGACTGGGAGGCCGAGCTCGCCGTCGTCATCGGCGTCGGGGGCCGCGACATCCCGGCCGCCGGGGCGCTAGGGCACGTCGCCGGCTACTGCGCCGCCAACGACGTCACCGCGCGCGGGTACCACCAGCGGCGGGCCGTGCCCGCCGACGCCTTCGTCTACGACTGGTTCGCGGCCAAGTCCGTCGACGGCTCCCTGCCCCTCGGGCCCGGCATCACCCCGGCGTTCCAGGTCGCCGACCCGCAGGACCTGCGGCTGCGCCTGTGGGTGAACGGCGAGCTCCAGCAGGACGAATCGACCGCCGACATGATCTGCACGGTCGCCGAGCTGATCTCGGCCGCGAGCGAGGTGGTCACGCTCGAGCCGGGTGACGTCATCGCGACCGGTACCCCGGCCGGGGTGGCCGCGGGCGGTACCTGCGGCCCGGTGATCTCGTCCGCATCACCATCGATGGCCTGGGCACCTTGGAGAACCCCGTCATCGAGGGAGGAACGCTCGGCCGCCGAGCAGGAGTACGCCGACTCGATGACCGGTGACTACCTCAAGGCGGTCGACGCCACCCTGAACGCGATGCGGCGGCTGGCCGCCGGGGTATCGGCACAGCGGGCCGGCATCCCGGTCAGCAACGGCGGCCTCGGCCCGGGCCAGCGGTCCATGATCCGGATGCTGGGACGGGGGCTCAGCCGCGGCCCTCGATGTTGCGCAGGAACGTCTGCGGCGGCGGTGCGCCCCACAGGTGCGGGGGAACATCCCAGTCGCCGGCCACCCAGCAGTCGTCGATCTGGTCGATGTCGGAGAACCACTCGATCCACGAGCCCCAGGGGTCGGGGTGGTAGTGGAAGAAGTTCGAGCCGATCGTATGCCGGCCCAGGCCCCAGCCGGGGTCGCGGCCCCGGCTGCGCATCCGGTCGGCCCCGAGCGCGATCGCGTCGATGGAAGGCACCTCGAAGCTGGCGTGGTGGAAGCCGGGATGGCTGCTGCTGATGAAACCGAAGATGTGATGGTCGCCCGGTCCGGCGTTGAGGAACGTCACGAGCCCGTTGATCCGGTCGCTCACGGCCAGCCCCAGCACCCCGGTGTAGAAGTCGGTCATCTGCTGCCGCTGCGGCGTGAACAGCAGCGCGTGCCCGAGCCGGCGCGGCATCACGTCCTGCGTGACCCGCTGCCACTGGGCCACGCCGACGCGCTGCCGGGTGCCGCCCACGTTCGCGAGCACCTCGGCGGCCGGCCGCGAGGGCGCCGGAGCCTCGTCGAGCAGCTGCACGGCGTGGCCGTCCGGGTCGCGCAACCACAGGCCCTGCTCGGCCGCGCCCGGGGGCGGCTCGATCACGGGCGTACCCTCGCGTTCCAGCCTGTCTTGGACCGAGTCGAGCGTGCCCGGGCGCAGCGTGAACGAGACGTGATGCAGGCGCTTGGCCGGCGCCGGCACCATCCGGACCTGCTCCTGGTCACGGCCGGGGCACTGGGCCACCAGGGCCCCGTCCTTCTCCCGGGTCTCCAGGCCGAAATCCTGCAGGAACTCCTCCGCCGCCGCGAGGTTGGGCACCTCCAGCGCGTAGTGGTGCAGTCCTGAGATCACGGCTCTTCCCCTTTCTCAAGAAACTGCATACAGTTTAGCTGTCGGGGGCTGGTCTGGAAAGACGGGACGGGTGATGTCCGCGCTGCGAAGCGACGTGGTCGAGGCCGCGCACGTGCTGTCCGGCCTCGGTCTGGTCACAGCGTACGGGCACGTGTCGGTCCGCGCCGGGAACGCGATGCTGATCACGCCCGCCGCCGACCTGGCCACCGTCACCGAGGCCGCCGTCGTGACGGTGCCGCTGGACACGTCCGGGCCGGCGCCGGACGAGCCCGCGCGGTCGGGGGGCGGGTCCAGGCTGGGGGTGGGGCGGGTCCAGGCTGGGGGGGGGGGCGGGTCCAGGCTGGGGGGCGGGTCCAGGCTGGGGGGCGGTCCGGCTGCGGCCGGGCTCCCGCCGAGGCCTGGGTGCACCTCGCGCTCTACCGGGCCCGGCCCGACGTCGGTTCGGTGGCGCGCGCCCAGCCGGCCGCAGCGCTCGCCGCGGCGGCCACGACCACGGCCCTGACCCCGCTGTACGGGCAGGCGGCCTGGCTGGGCGAATCGATCCCGGTGCACGATTGCGCCCGCCTGCTGCGGTCGGCCGACCTCGCCGAGCGCGCGGCCAGGTACCTGCCGGCCGGCGAGGCCCTGCTGCTGCGCGGCAACGGGGCTCTCACGCTCGGCGCGACCCCCGGCCTGGCCGTGGCCCGCATGTGGCTGCTCTCCGCGGCCTGCGACGCGTTCCTCGCCACCCGGGCGGCCGGCCCGGTAACCCCGCTGACCGCCGAGGAGATCGCGTCGTGGCGCGCCGTCGCCGACGAACTCCTGCCCCGGCTATGGCAGCACCTGCGGCGTCGCTGTCGCCCGCCCGTCCCGGGGAAGGAGTAAAGAGGCCCGCCGTCACGCCGACCCGGGTCGCCCCGCTCCGGGCTTGGCCATGCGGTGGAGGTGCCCTCGCTGTTGCTGTTCTGTTGGAACAGTAAGGTGCCCGCGACTACAACATCACGCCTGCGACATGAGCGTGTTCGCCTCGGCGTAGGGCAGGGCTTCGGCCAGGAACCCGAACGTGCCCTGCTGCTCGATCTCCCGCACGGACCTGATCATCGCGCCCAGCGCGGCGCGCGCCAGCCCTGACCCCAGGCTGATCCGGCGCACGCCGCAGGCGCTCAGGTCCGCGACCGTGAACGCCGCGGCGGCGACGACGTTGACCGGCCGGGACACCGCGGCGCAGACCGCCCGCACTGCGTCGAGGCCGGGCAGAAACGGCGCGTACAGCACGTCGGCGCCCGCCGCCTCGAACGCGCGCAGCCGGGCGATCGTATCCTCGAGGTCCGGCCGGCCGTACACGTAGTTCTCCGCCCGCGCGGTCAGCGTGAACGGGAACGGCAGGTTCCTGGCCGCCTCGACCGCGGTCGCGACCCGCTCGACCGCGTCGGGGAGCGGGAGGATCGGCGCGTCGGGAAGGCCGGTCGCGTCCTCGACTGAGCCGCCGACCAGCCCAGCCTCGGCGGCAAGCCGGATCGTCTCCGCGATACCGCCCGCGGCGTGGGCGTAACAGCCCTCCAGGTCGGCGGAGACCGGCAGGCTGGTGGCGGCGACGATCGCGCGCGCGTTGTCGAGCGCCTCCGATCGCCTGACCTGGTTCGAGCCGTCACTCCGGCCCAGGCCGAACGCCACCCCGGCGCTCGTCGTGGCCAGCGCGGGGAAGCCGAGGCCGGAGAGGATGCGCGCGGTCCCGGTGTCCCACGGGTTCGGCATGACGAACGCCTCGGGACCGGCATGCAGGTCACGGAAGGCGACGGCCCGCTGGTACTGATCCTCGGGGTGAAGCTGCATCAGTGCTCCTTTCGGATCAGGCGGGCGTGCTCCCCGACACCGGCGATGCACCCATTGTGCGAGATCTCCGGTGCCGGGGCGGCGCCCTTCGTTACCCTTGCCTGCTATCGCGTGGTCCGCGGGCAGGATGCCCGGTCGAGGCGTCAAGCGAGCCGCCCCTGATGAGCCTCCCCCACCGGACCCCCCCAAGGGTTTTTCGTCCCCTGAGAGATATTCGTCCCTGTCCGGGACTTGGCCAAATGGCCTAGTCTGCGACGCGGGGAGGAGTTAACTCAGTCCCCTCCCTGCCCGATACCAACGCCTGGATCGGGCGTCCCCCTGACGCGGTTGGAGGCCCCCGTGGTCCCTGTTGCCGCCGGTAAGCACCGGAGGCCTGAGGCCGAGCTACTGCAGGCACCCCCCGGGATGCCGCTGCCCGCCCAAGCCGATCCGGACTGGCCGCCGCCAGGCCTCAACGGAGCTTCCTGGCCCCAGTGGGACGGGCCGCCAGCCGTGCTGCACCCCGATCACCCGTCGGCCCCCGTGCCGCGGATACGGGAACCGCGGACGCCGGGTCCGCAGGGGTCGGGTCCGCAGGGCCGCAGGCCGGGGCGAGGGCCGGTCGGCAACCGGGGACGCTCCGCCCCATCAGCGGCCGGCGACCCGGCCCTCTGCCGCAGCGGTCGCCAGGAAGCCGGCCCCACCCGGGGAGCGCTCGCGCCACGGAGCCAGCCCTCCGGCGTGGGCAAGTCCCCCGGTCCAGGGCCACGACTCGGGGCCGTACCCATCGGCCGGGGCCGAACCGACCCCGAGCCGGACTACCGGCCCGCCCCCGGTTACCACCCGAGCCAGGGGTACCAGGCCAGCCCCCAGCCAGGGCTATGCCCCCGGCCAGGGCTACAACCCTGGTCCCGGCTAGGCCAACCCGGTCCAGGGCTACACCCCGGGCCCCGGCTGCAACCCGGCGGCCCCGGCTAGCAACCCGGGGCCCCCGGGCTCGTGCCCCCGGCGGCGGGGTTTCCGGGTACCCGGGCCAGGGCTACAACCCGGTTCAGGGCTACGATCCAGGCCCCCGGCCCCAGCCCGGGCTCCGGCTACGGACCGGGCCAGGGGCCCGCGTCCGCCCGCGGCTACGCGCTGGCTCGGGACTACGAGCCAGGTCCCGGCCTACCCCTCGACCCGAGGGCAATCAGGGCCCGCGCGGCAGGCGCAGGCTCTACGCCGTCCCCGAGACGGTTCTGACCCGGCGACTCGGCCCGGCCGGGCCCGGCGCGCGGTCGCAGGCCGGCCCAGTTCATCGGTCCGCAGGCAGCCGGGCCCGACCAGCCCGTTCGGCCGAGGAACGCCGATATCCGGAATGGGGTCGCCATGTGGTCTGCCGGGCAGGCACCCGCCGGGCAGGTGCTGACCGTTGCCGAGGACCAGGCGGCGATGATCACGCACGAGGCGCGTGACCAGGCGGTCGCGATCCGCCAGGCTGCCGAGCAGGAGGCGGCAACGATCCGGCAGCAGGCCACAGCAGGCCGAAGCGATACGGCGGGCCGCCGAGAAGGAGGCCACCGAACTGCGGCAGGCGATGCTGTAGATGTCGGGAGAGCTCGGCCGGGTTGCCGCCTATGTGAACGAGAACCTCGCGGGGCCCGGCGGCCTGGCCACCATGCCGGCCCCGGCCATCGCGCCCGCGCAGACCCCGGCCATCGCGCCGCCCGGCCCGAGGACCAGGCCCGATGCCCCGGCCAGGCCGTCCGGGCCGAGGACCAGGCCCGATGCCCCGGCCAGGCCGTCCGGGCCGAGGACCAGGCCCGATGCCCCGGCGCCCAGGCCGGCCGGGCCGAGCACCACGCCCACCACGCAGCCGCAGAAGCGACCCAGGCAGCACCAGGCCATGCGCGTCGCCGCGGCCGCCACCGCGGCGCTGTTCTCGGTCGCCGTCCTCACCGGTGCCGCGGAGATGGGGCTGCACGGATTCAAGTTCTTCGTCTTCCGGCAAACCGGAACAGGCGAGACGGGGCAGCCAGACAACGAAACTGACCAGCAGTTCTTGGCTCAGCAGGCTGCTGCGGCGCACCACGCCGCGGCACCGACGGCACACCACGCCGTGAAACCGAAGGGGCGGCACGCTATCAAGCCTCACTAGACCGTCGAGGTGCCAGCAAATACATAGCCTGCCGACGCAGCCACTGCCTGAGCCGGTATTCAGCGCACAGCCAAAGGCTATAGAAGGCAAAACCATGGGGGAGCGATCTAGTCCTATGGAAGGAGAAGCCACGAGATGGCTACCACTAGGGACTCGGCCCCGTATGGCGGCCCGGATGCCTACCAGCCAGACCTATACCCTCACGATGCAATAGATACATGGAAGGAGGAAGAGAAATCGGCGGCGGACCACCAGCCGCAGCGGCGGGCGGTGGCTAGGAGCCGTGTCGACGAATGGATGGACAAGGATTTCAAGTTCGGCGGCTCCCGAATCAAGCGGAAAGCGGTCGCGCTTATCCTGCTGGGCGCCCCAGCGCTGGCACCCCTGTTCTTCATGTTGCCCGCGTTCTTCACGATGAACAAAAACACCTTCTCTGGGTCGGTCGACGACACGCTCGGGACCGGGGCCGCGATCTGCCTGTTCCTGTGCCTGCTCGTCACTCCCATGGTCACGCTCACCGGGCAGCACTGGTTCGTCCCGCTGCGGCGCTGGTTCGGGATCATGATGGCGGCCTCCGCAATCGGCGACGCCATCGCCGCCGGTCTCACCGATACCTTCGAGGGAGGCTTCCTCGGCATAGTGGCCGGGCACGTTTTCGAGCTCATGGGATTCATGATCGTGATGCTGCTCATCCCGATCGTGCTCACGAGCAACCACTGGGCGCAGCGCAAGCTCGGCCGGTACTGGAAGCGGTTGCAGCAGCTCACCTACGTCACCTGGGCGCTGCTCGGCTTCCACCTGATACTGCTGGAGGGAGTCGGGTTCCAGAGCGGGGACGATGGCTCCGGCTTCCCCGGTGACGGTGACCCCGTCTTCCATCAGCGCTTCTACCAGTACGGAGCGTGCAGCCTCTTCCTGCTTATCCTCAGGCTGCCGCCGGTAAAGCGCTGGATCGCCGCTCGTCAACGGGAAGGCCGGGAATGGCTCGTATGGGTGACTATCGCGCCGATTTTCGCGCTATTCGTGTTCGGGTTGACCTTCTTCTTCAACGAGCAGATCTTCAAGGGAATCGACTCCTTCAAGGAGACCCCCAGCTCCGAATAAGGCAGCGATCGTCACCGCCCGGGCGGGCGTCAGCACGAAGCTGCCGCCCGGCCAGCGGGACGGGGTTAGGAGAGGAATTTGATGAGCGAGGCGTACGCCGGAGGCGGCGAGGAACAGGCGAGAGCTGGCGGCATCATACTCGTGGCTGTTTCGGTCCTGGCTGCTGTCTTGGTGCTACTGGGTCTCATCTACGCCGCGGGTACCGGCGCGCGTCATAAGGTCGCGCTTGCGGCCGCCGGGTGCGAGCCCAACCTGTCGCCCTCCGGCCTGCAATGTACTACCTATCAGATGCTGACCAGCCAGTACATGACGACGGTGACTCCGGTCACGCAGCAACTCAATACTGACATGGCCGAGTACACCGCCACCGAAAGGCACAACCTCGCCGCCGCCGAAACGGCGCTGAAAGGGGAAGTGACCTCGGAGCATTCGTTCGACGCGAGCCTGGCGACATTCCCGTTCCCGCCCGTTGTCGCCCCTATAGCCACGGCGCTGGTCCAGGCTAACCGGGCCCGCGCCAACCTGATCGCCGAACAGGCACGGTCGTCCTCGCTCACCCAGTTGCGGTCGTTCAACCACCGGGTTGAGGTTGCCAGTGCCGCCGCCCAGACCGAAATGAATCTCGTCCGCAAGGCTCTTGGTACGCCGCCTACGGTGAATCAAGAGCCTTGACCGGCCGTACCCCGGCAACGTGGCGCCGCGGACCAATCCCCAGGGGTTCGTCTACGTCGAAGTCGATGACCTCGACGAGACCCTGAATCGCGCAGTAGGACTGGGGCGAGTGTGGCGCTACCTGAGACGTCGGTCGCTGGGACAAAACCGAGCGTCGCCTGGCTGCGGGATCCGCAAGGCAACCTAATCGGCGTGGTGAAGCGGTCGGAGCACTAAACACTCTTCATGGTCGGAGTTACAGCTGCCGGAGCACTGGAGCGCCGGCCGCCGTAGCCGGCGAAGTCGCCGATGAATGCGGAAATGGTTTACACGGGAGTGCACCAGGCTCACATTCATCCCGGCCTGGACGCAGCACCGCCGGCCGCGAACGCGGATGAAAAGGGTGAAAGGACATGAAGGGGCAGCGGACGCGCGGCCGCCCGGCCGGGACGCCGCCCCGGCGGCGTCCCGGCCGGATGTCCCGGGCCCCTGGTAGCCCCCGCCATCAAACATCGTTAGCAGCCGGATCCGGCCCTTATCACGTCATCCATTGACGGGCTGCAGCCTGAAGGCGCTGACTCCCTTAAAGATCTCCTCGTTCACGATAAAGATGAAGAAGAGCACGTAGAGGATGGCCAGCGGCAGGAAGGTAAGGTTCACCACCCACTGCCGGCCCTCCTTCTGCTCCCGGTCAACCCAGCGCCTCACTGGTGGCAGCCTGAGCAGGAGCAGGGGGAGGCTGCACGCTGTGAGCTGGTACAGGCGCTGGTGCAGGACCGGGTTACCGTCATCGTCGGCGCTCGGGCCGTTCGTACCGTTCTGGAAGCCGAATCCCTCGAGCAGCGCCAGGTGGAGGAATAGCAGGCCCCAGATGACGTAGGTCAGCTTCTGCAGCGTCTTCCAGTACTTCCCTAGCCACCGCTGTGCCCGGTTGTTTGATATGAGCGCGAGCGGGACGAGCAGCACCACCATCGTGAAGCCGACCAAGAGGAAGGTGTGCCCGGTGAGTCGGCCGACGACCCCGCCGGCGAACGATCCGGTAATGGCTGCGAGGATGGCGTCGGTGGTAGCGGTGATCGCGACCATTATGCCGAACCACTTCCGGAGCGGGACGAACCACCGCTGCTTGGTCAGGGTAACCATCGGGGTCACGGTCAGGGTCAGGATCAGCAGTGACATGGACCCGGTTCCCAGCACATCGGGTTCCACGGCGTTGAGGGTATTACTGTTCAGATCGATGATGGCGCGCGAGATGAAAAGGACTGGTACCAGCGCGGGAATGCCCAGGAGACAGAGCGCGATCGTCTTCCTCTTAATTACGGAACCAGCGAACTTGAAGCTCTGATCCATCCAGGCGTCGACAGGACTCCTCGCGGTCCGCGGCTGTGCCTCTTCTCCGGAGCGCGGCCTGTGGGCGCGGGCGCCAACTACTGGATCGGCCATGGCTGCCTCCACTTACTCCTGATGGCTTATGCGCTTTCGCAACGTAACAATGCGTTACTCGCGGACATCGGCGCCCGCAGTGTTCATGGGCGACTGTCTATGGCTTTTGCCGATGTAGGTGGCGGTGCGACTTCGGCTCCACCGGCGCGGCTGGCTTAGCGTTATGATGCGCCCGCGGCGCGTCAGGCTGGCCTGGACCCTGATTTTCCTGAAGGCCGTTGTTATCGGTCGCGCCTGTCCCGGCCGACCGGAAGACAAAGAAATCGAATCCGTGCAGCCCTATCTCGGCCGCTCCGCTTATAACACAGGCCGTGAAAAGGGCCACGAAAGCGACCGCCATCTTGCGCATGGCTGTAGCCTGCCGGCCGCCGGGCTTGGCGTGGGGCCGGATGCCTGGCCTCCTGGCTGGCCGGGCGCGTGGCTTCTGGGCTGGCGGGGCGCCGGGTCGCGTGGCCGTCACGGCGTCCGGCCTCGCGGGCCCGGGCCTGGTCGGCCCGGGCCCGGTCGGCCCGGGCCTGGTCGGCGTGGGCCTGGTCGCGGTGGTTGATCTCGCGGGCCTGGCGGTCGGCCTCGCCGAGCGGATGGCTGCCTCCCGTGCGGCCAGTTCCTGCGCGGGAAGGGCGGTCAGCCGGTCCCGGGGGCTATCGCAACGCCACGCGTGCCTGCCGAGGCTTTCGGTGACGTACGCGGCCACCTGGCCCAGTTCCGCCGACATCGCCATCACCGCCGACCGCAGCTCTGCGGCCTCCCGCTGGGCCGCTGCGCGTATCGCGTTCGCGTGCTCAGATGCCTGCCGCCTGAGCTCCGCGGCCTCCCCTTCCGCAGCCTGGCGCATCATCGCGGCCTGAGCGGACGCCTGCTGTGTTATCTCAGCGGCCCGGTAAGACGCCTGCTGTCTTATCCCCGCGGCCTGGTCGTCGGCATCCGCGAGAATCCGCCCTGACA
Organism: uncultured Actinomycetota bacterium; assembly: GCA_963842355.1. Classification (GTDB taxonomy): domain Bacteria; phylum Actinomycetota; class Actinomycetes; order Streptosporangiales; family Streptosporangiaceae; genus JASHPR01. The sequence goes on from CAWJGC010000007.1 coordinate 608,917, forward strand.
GCCAGAGAGAATCCCCGGTCGGCTCCCCGGCCTGCGGCCGGTAGGGGCCGGGCAGCTCGGGCGACTCTTCGCCGATGAACCGGAGCATCTGAGCGGCGCGGGCGTCAAGTCCGGCCGTCCGGCGGCCATCGCCAAAGGAGGACCCGTAGTAACTCTGGACGGGCGCCTCGTAACACGCCGGGGGCGCGGGTTGGTAAAAGGGCGGAGGCGGTGCGCCGTAATAGACTGGGGTATGCGCGTCCGTTGGCCTGGCCAGCTGCACTTGCGACCGGCCAGGCGCTGCGACGGTCGGCATTCCCGGCGCTCTATGCCGGCCGCCTCGTAATTGCACTCGCGGCATCGGAGCCGAGGGGTGATCGGGATGCAACGCGGGTGGCGGCCCAAACTCTGACCAGTCGGATCCGCCGAGGTCATCCGGCCAACGATCATCCGCACGCATATCGAGTCCTGTCGCTCTGAAGGGATCAGTTCTGCCTCAGCCGCAAATTTCCGGCGCCGCTTGAGCCCGATCGCCAGCAGTAGCTCCTCACCCGCGCCGCAGAATAGAGCCCTCCAGTTACTCCTGGACAGGGACGGGAAACCCTTGGGGGTAGCCAGTCGCGCGATATGGCCAAGGCCGTCGGCATCACCGGGGGCGGCATGACGCAAGGTCGCGGGGCGGCGACACCGTCCCGCAGGCCGCCGTGATCGGCCGCGCACCACCCGGCGGGTAGTCCTGGGTCCCCCATGAATAGAGGTGCCAGTTCCATAGATCGTGCGGGCCGCGGGTCATACCGTGATGAGGCACACTGCCCACGGACCATGAGTCGAGGCCCTGAACCGTGAATACCGTGCAGATCCATCCCGTAGGCGGCGACCGCAGGCCAGCGAAGCCCGGACCCGGCACCATCTGGCGGCAGGCGAGGAGGGCGCCCCGGTTCACCGGGGCGCTGCTGGCCGGCGGCTTCATCGCCGCCGCCGCCTTCGCGCTGCTGGCCCTGGCGCTCGGCACGCTGGTGTTCAGCCCGGTGGCCGGCCTGGGCCTGCCGTTCCTGGCCGTCATGACCTGGCTCGTCCGGCCGCTGGCCCGGGTGGAGCGACGCCGGGTGTGCCAGGTCACCGGCACGCCGGTGGCGCAGGCCTACCGCCCGCTGCGTGGATCGCTCCTGGCCCAGGTGCGCACCCTGCTGGCCGACGCCGGGACCTGGCGCGACATGGCCTGGCTGTTCGCGGCGATCGTGGCGGGAGGACTCGGGCTGGCGTGCCTGGCGGCGGTGGTGGGCGGCCTGATCTGCGTGGTGGCGCCGCTCTGGGCGCTGCATCACACGGCCGGGAACTCGAGCCATGTCCTGGCCCTGATTCCGCTGGGCGCGGTCCTCGTGGTGGTCGGCTGGTGGGCCTGCCCCAGGATGTCGGTGGGCGCGGCCCGGCTGTCCGGCTGGCTGCTGGCCCCGGGTGAGGGCGCCCGGCTGCGCGCGCAGATGGAACTCCTGGCCGAGAGCCGCGACGAAACCGTCGACGCCCGGGCGGCTGAGCTGCGCCGCATCGAGCGGGACCTGCACGACGGCGCCCAGGCCCGGCTGGTATCGCTGACCATGAGCCTGGGCATGGCGGAGGAGGAGATCGACCGCCGCCACCCCGATGCCGCCCGCCAGCTGGTCGCCGAGGCCCGCGCCTCGGCGAGGACCGCTCTGAACGAGCTGCGCCACCTGGTCCGCGGCATCCATCCGCCGGTCCTGACCGAACGTGGCCTCGGCGGCGCGGTCGAGGCGCTCGCCCTGGCCAGCGCCGTGCCGGTCGAGGTCGACGTGCAGCCCGATCAGCGGCTGCCCGCCCCCCTGGAGTCGGCACTGTACTTCGTGATCGCCGAGGCGCTGGCCAACGTCGCCCGGCACAGCGATGCGTCGTGGGCGTTCGTCCGGCTGTGGCGTGACGACGGCAGGCTACGGCTGATGGTCCGCGACGACGGCCACGGCGGGGCCGACCCGGTCCTCGGCAGCGGCCTGCGGGGAATCCAGCAGCGCCTGGCGGCCTTCGACGGCAGCATGACGCTGAACAGCCCGCCGGGCGGTCCCACGGAGCTGTTCGCCGAGCTACCCTGCCGCCCGTGACCTCCGTTGTCGTCGTCGAGGATCTCCTGCTGCTGCGCGACGGCCTGATCCGGCTGCTGAGCACGAATGACTTCGAGATCGTTGCGGCCGTCGACACCGGCCCGGCCTTCCTCGAGGCGGTGGAGGCCCGTCGCCCGGACGTGGCGGTGGTGGACGTGCGGCTGCCGCCGACCTTCACTGACGAGGGCCTGCGCGCGGCGATCGAGGCGCGCCACCGTCGGCCCGGGTTCCCGGTCCTGATCCTGTCCCAGTACGTCGAGCAGCTTTACGCCCGCGAGCTGCTCTCCGACGGCGCGGGCGGAGTCGGCTACCTGCTCAAGGACCGGGTCGGCGACGTCCGCCAGTTCGTCGAGGCCGTGCAGCGGGTCGCCGACGGCGGTACCGCGATGGATCCCGAGGTGATCGCCCAGATCCTGGCGCGTAGGTCCCGCCGCACGCCCCTGGCCGACCTGACGCCCCGAGAGCGCGAGGTGCTCGCGCTGATGGCCGAGGGCCGGACCAACGCCGCGATCGCCCGCCGCCTGGCCATCACGAGCAAGGCCGTGAGCAAGCACATCGCCAGTATCTTCACCAAGCTGACCCTGCCGCCGTCCGATGACGACCACCGGCGCGTGCTGGCCGTTCTGGCCTACCTCAACTCCAACTCCTGACCGGATGGTCACCATGGTCAACACGGTCACGGCGGTCAACACGGTCACGGCGGTCACGGCGGTCACGGTGGTCACCGCGGTCAGGGCGGCCCGGTCAGGGCGGCCAGCCGGTCGATGCCCACGCCGCTGATCAGCAGCCGTTCCTTGCCATTCGCGGTCAGCCGCTGGGTCCAGTCGGTCATGCCGCCGTCCCCGAGCTCTTCCCGCTGGCCGCCGACCCGTCCGTTGATCTTGTAACACAGGTCACGGTAGTAGCCGCGGCCGCCCTCGCGGTCCCGGTCCGTGATGATCTCGACGGGCGCGGCGGCCGGGTCCCCCGCAACCGTCGCGGCCAGATCCTCCGCGACCGCCGCCGCCATCCGCTCCCCGCTCGGGGAGAGCGGCGTCAGGGCCACCTCGATCTCCGGCAGCCCCGCCGCCGTGAGCCCGCGCGCGGCCCACCAGAGATGCTCGGCCACGGCGCGGCGCTCGAACCGGCCGCTGCCTTCGTCGCGCCCGGCCGTCACCAGCCCGAGCAGGCTGAAGTGCGCGAGCCATCCGGCGCCCGCGAGCTGCTGCGCGCGGACCACCCGCTGCACGGCCGCCAGCCGCGTCGTCTGGCTCGCGTGAAGGCGGCGCGCCGCGGCCTCCAGGGCCAGCGCGTTGGTCGGGTCGGCGGCGACCTCGCACGCCCGCGTCGCCGTGACGATCTTGTCCTGACTGACCGTCGCGAGGGCCGAGTGCGTGCCGAGCGGTACCAGCGGCCCGAGCGTGACCACCTCGAAGTCCTCGGGCAGACAGCCCATCAGCAGGTCCTCGGCCCGCCGGAGTGACGCCCACGGCGTCCCGCCGGGCCGGACAAACCGATCATGCTGATAGCGGCGCAGCACGCTGGCCGGGCTTTCCCGCGCGGCCCGCCGCCGCATGACCTCCAGCATCACGCTGGTGAAGTCGCTTCCGCTCAGCGCGACCAGCCGGTCAACGACCTCGATCCCGCCGATCCTCGGCAGCAGTCGCCGCAGTGCGGCCGCCGCCGGCCGTATCGCGGGAGCTGCCGGCCGATCATGCACAGCCCGATCCTGCCCGATCACCCCGCCGGACGGCATCCGAGTTTTTTCCGAACGGGAGGACCGTGGCCAGCCGGGCCCGCGGGTCGGCCACTCTTGTCTCGTTCGCGGACGGAGGGCGCCGGGCGGGGTGGCCCGGCGATGCCGCCGCTCGGCGTCGAGCGCTCCTCCAGCCACTCCAGCGGCGCGTCCGGGTCGCGCGTCCCGCCCGGGCCAGCGCCGCGCCGGTGGCCCGCCGTCGGCCCAGGGCTGGCCGGGCTGCCGTCCGGTCGGTCATCGGTAACGCTTAACACACGTGCCTCACAGGGACCACGTCCCGGCTACGGCCGCGGCCAAGCCCCTGCGCGCCGGGACCGGAGCACGCCGGCGATCAGCCGGGTCAGGCCTACCACGGCCAGCACCGCGGCGCACAGCAAGAGGATCACGCCGAGTCCCGCTATCGGGTCACCCGTGTCGCCCGGGTAGTCGGAGTCGGGGAACCTGGCGACGTCCGGGTGCGCCACCTGGTAGTAGATCGTGGTGGTAGATCCGTCGCCTGGCTCCCCGATGGACGCCCAGATGTGGGCCAGTTCGTAGTTTCCCTGGGCATCCATGTAGGCCACCCCGTAGGAGCAGTCGTTCCGGTCGCACCCGGTGACGGTGAGTACCTGGCTGCTGGCTGACCTCTCCGCCACATGCTGGGCGTCGGCCAGCAGCACGCCGCCGGCGACCAGGCCCGCGCCCGCCGCGCCCGATATGAACGCGACGACCAGCGCGGTCGCACCGGGAATCCGCCGGAGCCGACGCGTTCTGGCCATGATTGTGAGCCTATCGGCGGCATGCGACGGCTTGATGACGGTAGATGAGCTTCGTGCGGTTAGCGCCAAGCGGGCACCGCCCTACCGCACTGCTGCGTCGTGGCCGGCCCGCGCTCCCGCGAGCAGGCGGTCGACTGCGTCGGTGACCGTGTCGGCGACCGGGGGCCAGGGAAAGAACGGCCGCGAGATCCGCAGGCTGACCGTCCCGTGCAGCTGCTGCCAGACCATCGTCGCGGTCACGATGTTGCCGGGGTCGTCGGCCGGGCGGTCCAGGCACGCGGCGACCGTCTCGACGAGACGGTCGAAGGCTGGCCTGCCGGGCACCTGGTCCCGTACCCCGTCCTCCCCGCGCACCAGCGGCAGCGGGCTCGAGAACATGACCTGGTACTGACCGGGATTCGCCAGCCCGAACTCGCAGTAGGCCAGGGCCCGGGCCCGCACCCGCGCGCACGGGTCCGCGAGGCCGTCCGCCGCCTCGGCCTGGATCCGCGCCAACTCCTCGAAGTGCCGGTCCGCGACCGCCCGTACCAAGCTGTCGACGTCATCGAAGTGCAGGTAGACAGAGGTCGCCGCCACGCCGACCGCGCGGGCGACCCCGCGCAGCGACAGCGGGGGGCGGCCGGATCCTCGAGCAGGTGGCTGGCCGCGGTGATGATGTCATCGCGCAGCCGGTCGCCCTGACCGCGCGGGTTCCGCTGTCGCCGTGAGCGCTGGGCATCCGTGGCTGTCATCAAGTCGCCCTCCTCCAGCAGGTACGGACGCTCAAAGACTACATCCGTTGCGCTACGGCTGAACTTTTATCCGCCAAGTGTATTGACAGGCGTAGGGCTACGGCCGTACGGTCAATTCACACAACAAGCGTAGCCTTACAGGCGAACATCTAGGAGACGATCATGAGTACGACACTTGCGCCGCATCGCGAGATGGACCCGGTCGCCCCGGCCCCGCCGGCCGTCACCCCGCCGGCCGTCACCCCGCCGGCCGTCGCCCCGGCCCCGCCGGCCGTCACCCCGCCGACGGTCACCCCGCCGACGGTCACCCCGCCGGCGGTCACCCGGCCGGCACCGGTCACGTCCGCGCCCGCACGACGCCGGTGGGGCACCCTCGCGGTGCTCTGCCTGAGCCTGCTGGTCATCGTGGTGGACGGAACCATCGTCAACGTCGCGCTCCCCACACTGGCCCGCCAGTTGCACGCGTCAACCAGCGGGCTGCAGTGGATCGTCGACGCGTACACCCTGTCCTTCGCCGCGCTGCTGCTGCTGGCGGGGGCGCTGGCCGACCGGTTCGGGCGGCACTACGCGCTCACCGGCGGCCTCGCGCTCTTCGCGGCCGGCTCGCTCGGCGCCGCCTTCACGTCGACGACGGCCGAACTCATCGCCGCCCGGGCGATCATGGGTGTGGGCGCGGCGTTCATCATGCCCGCCACCCTGTCCATACTCACCAGCGTGTTCACCGATCCGGCCGAGCGCGCCAAGGCCATCGGCCTCTGGACCGCGGTCAGCGGCCTGGGCGTGGCCATCGGGCCCACCGTCGGCGGCTGGCTCCTCACCCACTTCGCCTGGGACTCGATCTTCCTCGTCAACGTGCCGGTGGTCGCCGTGGCCCTCGGGGCCGGGCGCTGGCTCATCCCCGCCTCGCGGGCCCCGAAGCCGCGCCGCCTCGATCTCGTCGGCGCCGGGATCTCGGTCACCGCGTTCGCCATGCTGACGTATGCGTTCATCCAGGCTCCGGCCGGCGGCTGGACGTCGTCGGCGACCCTGCTGCACGCCAGCGCGGCCGTCGGCCTGCTCGCCGCGTTCGTCGTGTGGGAGATGCGCAGCTCGCACCCGATGCTGCCGCTGGCGCTGCTGCGTAACCCGCGCTTCAGCGGCGCCGCGCTCTCCATCATGCTGCTGTTCTTCGCGCTGACCGGTGGCATCTTCCTGCTGACCCAGATCTACCAGTTCGTGCTCGGCTACAGTCCGCTCGCCGCGGGCGTGCGCACCTTGCCGTCCGCCGCGGCGCTCGCCGGGTTCAGCCCGCTCGGGGCGCGCGTGGCCCGGCGGTTCGGGACCCGCATTCCCGTCGTCATCGGACTGGCCACGATGACCGTCGGCCTCGGCCTGTTCGCCACGGCCGGAGCTGGCTCCACCTACCCGCACTACGTCACAGCCATGATCATCCTGTGCGCGGGCATGGGCCTGGCCATGGCCCCGGCCACGGAGTCGGTCATGAGCGGGCTGCCCCCGGCGCTGGCGGGGATCGGGTCCGCGGTCAACGACGCCACCCGCAACCTCGGCAGCGTCCTCGGCGTGGCGGTCGTGGGCAGCATCGCCGCCTCCGCCTACGCCAGCCACCTCTCGGGGTTCGGGGCGGCGGGTCGCCCGGCCGCGGCGGCCGCTCGCCAGTCGGTCGGGGCGGCGACGATGATCGCCCGCCAGGCGGGCGGGTCACCCGGGGCCGCCCTGTTCCGCGACGCGGTGACCGCCTTCGTCAGCGGCGCCGACCGGGGCATCCTGGTCGCGGCGGCGGCCACGCTAACCGGCGCCATCGTCGCCGCCCGCATGCTGCGGCGTCAGGACACCTCCCCGTCGGCCCACGCTTCCTGACCGTCTCCTGAGCGCCCCGGGCCGTGACCGGCCCGGGGCGCCGCCATGGCGCCCGGCGCCATGGCGCCCGCCGTTCAGGTCAGCTGTTCGTGAGTCCGGCGCCCGCGCGCCGGACGGGTGTCACGGCGGCCTGGTCGGCGAGCGCGATCGCCAGCTGGCCCAAGACCGTGGGGTGGAACGGAGCCGCCGCGGTCAGCCCTTGCACGTAAGGCTGCGGCGTACAGAGCTGGTGTCCGGAGAAGTCGGGCTGCGGCGAGGAGAAGCCGAACTGGGCCGCACCCTGGGCCAGAACCGCGTTCAGGGTGGCCAGCCGGGAGGTCAGCGTCTGCAGGTTCGTGGCGTCGAGCCCGGCCCGGCCGAGACAGCCCGGCTGAGGGCCGAACGGGTTGTAGTAGCGGTTGATGATGACCTGCGGATGGGAGGGCAGCGCCGCGAGCCGGCTCAGCAGGTCGAGGTAGTTCTTGCTGAACGAGGCGAGCTGCTGCTGGAAGTAGGCGGTCGTGGCGCGGTCGTTACAGCGCGGCGTGACCGCGCAGTACTGCAGCGTCGCGGCCCAGTCCAGGTCGTCGGCGCCGACGCTGACGATGACCACCGACGCGCGCCCCGCCTGCTGCGCCACCGCGAGCTGGGGGGGCAGCGTCTGCCCGTCATGGTCCTGCGGCCCGAGCAGCCCGTGGCTGATGGTGGCGCCGCTACACGCGAGGTTGAGCACCCGCCACCCGTCGGCCGCGGACAGGTCGGCGGCGTACGAATCGGCGCTGCGACCGCAGTTCCTGGCCGTGCTCGACCCGCCGGGAAGCGGTGCGAGCCCGGCGCCCGCCGCGGTGGAATCCCCGATGACCACCACCTGAACCCCGGGCAGCGACGGACCTACCGGACGGATCCGGGGCAGGCGGGTCTGGCTGCCGACGAGGTCGCTGAGCGAGTGCGCCTGGCGCAACAGGGCAGGCGCCGAGTACGCCGTGCTCATGATCGCGCCCAGGTTGATGGCCTCGGCCACGACCAGCCCGGCGGCGAGCAGCTTGACGGTGGTGCGGTGCGGGATGCGCCGCCAGCCCGCGACCGCTCCCACCAGGATCAGGGCGCCGGCCCCGGTGATCGCGATCTCCCAGGCGAAGTAGCGCTTCCAGCCGTCGGCCAGCCGGGCGCCGAGTATGCGTTCCGCGCCGGCCGGGCGGTCGCCCTGGACGAAGGTGGTCAGCTCGCTGTTGATGGTGATCTGGGCGAGTTCCAGCCGGGGCCGCACCGGCCCGGTGAACTGCATGTTGGTCGGCAGGCTCTGGCCGAACAGGTCGACCTCCCCGGGACCGGACCAGCTCAGGCTCGGCGCGCTCGCGCCCACCTCGATCACCTGGCCGGCCACGGTGACCGTCTGCATCGGCGTGACCTGCAGGGCGACGGCGATCGCGGCGGCCGCCGACACGATGAGCAGCACCAGCGCGGCCAGCCAGCGCCTCGCCAGCCGGGCCCCCCGTCCGGTCAGGAGCATGCTGCCAATACTTCCCATTCCCTCTCTACGTTAACGACGGCCGCCTGCCCCCCGTGCCTGCCCTCGCCGGCACATTTGCCTGAACGGAAAGGCCCGCGGCGGGTCGGCCCGGCGCCAGGCGCGGCCCCCCGGGGGCCGGTCTGGCGGAGATGAGTAGCTTCGCGGGCCGGCCCCCCCCAAGGGTTAAGCGTCTAACGCCGTGGCCTCGGCGAAGACGCGGCCACGGGCCGCCGGGACCCGGTCAAGCCGGTCATCTAATCGGGCAAGCCCGGGTATTCCGGGCGCGCCGACGGTGCCGTCGGCGGAGCTTAGCAGTTCGGTGCGTGGTCTGGCCCGTAGTGTCTGATTCACCGAACGGGCCGCTGGTGCCGTGGCTAGGCTCCCGTCAATGTCAGGCGCTCCGAAGGCCGCCGACCCCCCGTGCGGCCTTCCCGGTGAGCGCGTCCTGCGCGGAAGGGAGCCCGTTGGGCCGCCACAGTAAACCGTCACCGATCCGACTTCCGAACGCCGCCTCGGTTGCCGCCGCTCCCACGCTCGCCGGCGTGGCCGCGGCTTTTTTGATGTCACAGCAGGCTCCGGCGGCCACGGCTGACGCTCAAGTCTCCTCTCATCACAGCGCGGTGCTGGACGCCGTCTTCCAGCCGGGCCTGTCCCCGGCCCAGCAGATGTCGGCGATGCTGCAGGTGCGGGCCGAGGCCGCGGCCAGGGCCGCCAAGCAAGACCGGGGGATCCCGGGCACGTACACCGTCCAGCCTGGTGACTCCCTGTCCTCGATCGCCGGGCGCCTTTACCACAACCCGAGTTCCTGGCCGGTGCTGTACTGGGACAACCGCGGCCAGGTCCGGTGGGCCGACATCATCGGGATCGGGCAGGTGCTGCGGGTTCCGGCCGAGCCCCGGCGCATACCTGCCCCGCCCGCCCAACTCGAGCCGACGCCGCCACCGCCACCGGTCCGCACCACGGCGGTCTACCACCCGCGGCACGGGAGCCCGGCGGCGGCCGCTCCGGCGCCCCAGCCCGCCCAGGTGCAGGCGCCGGCCCCGGCCCCGGCGCCGGCCCCGGCGCCGGCCAGTGCCTCCTCGGGCGGCTGGCCCGGCGGCGCGTTCGGCCAGTGCGTGGTCGAGCGCGAGTCCGGCGGCAACCCGGACGTGTGGAACGCGTCAGGCCACTGGGGCCTCTACCAGTTCTCCGCGTCGACGTGGGCTGAGTACGGCGGCCCGCCGTCCGAGTTCGGCAGCGCCAGCGTCGCCGAGCAGGAGCAGGTGTTCATGAACGCCATGGCCCGGGGCGGCGAGTTCAACTGGGCGCCCTACGACGGCTGCTGACCACAGCGGTTGAGCCGAGGACCTTGACCCGTCCCGGCTCACTCCGCGCGCAGCGCGGGCGCCGTCCGGATCCGGTCAGCCGAAGCTGGTGGCGCCGCCGTCCAGGACCAGGGGATGGGCGTTGATGTAGCTCGCCTCGCCGGACAGCAGCCAAACGGTCGCGTAGGCCACCTCCCACGCGGTCGCCTGGCGGCCGAACGGGAGCCGCCGGGCCGTGCGGGCCGGATTCAGCCGGGACGCCTCGCGGCCCAGCGGGGTGTCCACCAGGCTCGGCACGACCAGGTTCGCCCTGATGCTCTTGGCCATCCCCTCCCGGGCGGCCTGGCGGCAGATGCCGAGCAGCGCGGCCTTGGACGAGTCGTAGGACGGCACCCCGGTCGCGGCGCGCAGGCTGGCCGCCGAGCTGATGAACACGATCGCGGAGCGCGGGGCCAGCACGGGCAGGGCGGCCGCTGACACCAGGAAATGGGCTCGGGTGTTGACGGCAAACGTCGCGTCCCACTGCGCGACCGTGGTGCCGGCCATCCCCCGGCCGGCGGCGATGCCGACGTTCAGGACCAGGCCGTCGAGGCCGCCGAGCGCGGCCGCTGACTCCTCGACCACCCGGGTGCAGGCCGCGGGGTCAGCCACGTCGGCCACCACGACCTCGGCCCGGGCGCCCTCGCCCGCCACGAGCCCGGCGGTGACATCGGCGGCGGCCCGGTCGCGGTCGGCGCACACGACCGCCGCGCCTTCCCGGGCCGCGAGGACCGCGATGGCCCGGCCGTTGCCGATCGGCGGGTCCGGCTCGGGGGACGGCCGCGTTCCGGCCCCCACGACGAGCACGCGCCGTCCGGCCAGACGGCCCCGTCCCGGCGCGGAGCCGGTCGCCTCGGGGGGCAGGTAGGAATCGCGGTCAGGTGCTGTCGTCACCCGTCGGCCCCACCCGGACCTTCGGGCTCGCCCGCACCGCCGGCCTCACCCCATTCCGGCTGGGCTCCGGGCGGCAGCGGTACGGCGAAGGCGTTCAGCAGGAACGAGATGAGGGTGTAGTACCCGCACAGCGAGACCAGTTCGACGACGCCGGTGTCCCCGAGTAGCTGCCGGGCGGCGTCGTAGGCGTCCTGGCTGAGCCGGCCGGTCTGGGTGAGCTGCCGGGCGGCCGTGTAGACCGTCCGCTCGTCGTCGGCCGCGAACGGAGGGTCCTCGCCGCGGCCGATGGCGTCGACCACCGCGTCGGGCACGCCGTGGCGGCGGGCCATCCGCGCGTGGGCCCACCATTCGAACTCCGCTTTCCAGCGGGCGCCCACGGTGATGATGGCCACCTCGGACAGCCGTCGCTCGATCGAGGTGCCGAACCGCACCACCGCGCCCAGCGAGGTCAGATGCTGGCCGACGTGCGGCGCGTGGATGAACGCGTTGAACGGCCCGGCCAGGCCGCCCTCGGAAGTGATGAGCTGGCTGCCCCGCGTGCCGACGATGGTGTCCCACGTGCGCTGGCCCTCGGCGTCGAGTTCGTCACGGTGCAGGTAAGGAAGTCGGGTCACACCGCGACCCTAGTGTCCTGCCGGACTCGCCGGACGGGCGGCCACCCGCTTTGTCACGCGGATGACAGCCGCTTCCGCGCCGATGTGTGATTCGCGGAGCAGAAGCGGCCGGCCTGATCCGGGTAACTTAACGCTCGAACACGACCTGGCCGCGAGCATCGACCCGGCCTTCCTGCTGGGCGGCGCGACCCTGGCGCAGCTCCAGCGGTTGCTCGCGGCGCCGCTGGACCAGGCGCCGGGGGGCGCCGCGGCGACCGGCCCGGGGAGCGGGCCGGCGGCGGCCAGCGGCCGGCCGCGGGCTTCCCGTTCTGGATCTTCCTGGGGGTCGCCGGCCGGGGACGGCGAGGCGGTCGGCCTGATCCGGCCGATCCGCGCGGGCGGGCCGAGGCCGCCCCTGCTGCTGGCCCACCCGGCCGGGGGCATCACCGGGGTCTACCGCACGCTGGCCGGCCTGCTCGACGGGGACCGTCCCGTGTTCGGCCTGGAACGGATAGGCGGCGGGGTCGGCGACCGATGCGGCCGCTACACCAGCGCGGTGCTCGAACGGTTCGCCGGCGGCTGCGTGCTCGGCGGCTGGTCGTTCGGCGGGGTGCTCGGCTACGAGACCGCCCGCCGGCTGGCCGCGGCAGGCCACCGGGTGCGCCTGGTCGTGCTGCTGGACGCGGCGCTGCCGCTCCCGGTTCCGCCGGACCGGGAGGACCGCGTGCTCGCCCGCCGCTTCGCGGCCTTCGCCGACTACCTGACCAGGACCTACGGCCGGACCGTCCGGCTGTCCGAGGCCGAACTGCTCGGCCTGGCCGAGGACGCGCAGCTTGACCTGGTCGCACGACGGATGGCCGAGGCGGGCCTGGACGGTGAGCTCAGCCCGGCAATCCTGCGCCACCAGCGGACCTCGCATGAGGACACCCGGGCCCTGGAGCGCTACCTGGCGGGCGGCTACGACGGGCCCGTCGTGCTGTATCGCGCGGAGCGGGAGACGCCCTGGGCGGTGCGCGATCCGCGTTACGACATCACCGGCCAGACCCGGGGCTGGGACCGGCTGTGCCCGCACCTCGAGGTGGTCGGGATCGATGCGCACCACCTGAACCTGCTTGACCCACCCGCCGTCACCGCCGTCGCTGCTCACCTGCGTGAGCTGCTCAGCAGGATTGGAGACGAGCTATGACCGCCCTGACCGCTCTGGCCGAGGCCGTCGTCGCCGGCGTGCCCGCGGCCGAGCTGGCCGCCTGCCCGGTGCCGGCGACCTACCGGGCCGCGCACACCCGCAAGTCGGACGTGGCCATGTTCGGCCAGACCGAGGACAAGGATGTGCGCAGGTCGCTGCGCGTGGGCGACGTTCCGCTGCCCGAGCTGGCCCCGGACGAGGTTCTGGTCGCCGTGATGGCGGCGGCCATCAACTACAACACCGTCTGGTCGGCGATCTTCGAGCCGCTGCCCACCTTCGCGTTCCTGGCCCGGCACGCGCGCGAAGGCCGCTGGGCCGCCCGGCACGACCTCCCTTATCACGTCCTCGGGTCGGACGCCGCCGGCGTCATCGTGAGGCTGGGCGACGGCGTGCGGCGCTGGTCGGTCGGCGACCGCGTCGTGATCAGCCCGGCCTACATCGATCACGAGGACCCGGCCGCCCAGGGCGACGCCATGCACGCGGCCGACCCTCTGGCCTGGGGGTTCGAGACCAACTTCGGCGCGCTGGCCGACTTCGCGGTGGTGAAGGCGAGCCAGCTGCTGGCCAAGCCGCCGCATCTGACCTGGGAGGAGGCGGCCAGCACGACCCTGTGCGCCGGCACCGCCTACCGGATGCTGGTCAGCCGCCGTGGCGCCGCGATGAAGCAGGGCGACGTCGTGCTGATCTGGGGCGCGACCGGCGGCCTGGGCGGGTACGCGGTGCAGTTCGTGGTGCGCGGCGGCGGCATCCCGGTCGGCGTGGTCAGCTCGCCGGCCCGGGCCGAGCTGGCCCGCAGGCTCGGCTGCGCCGGCGTCATCAACCGCGAGGTGGGGGAGGCCACCAGGGCCGTGCAGCAGGGCCGGCACGTCGGCAAGACCGCGGTGCTTTGCCTGGCGCCGCGCGAGGGCCTCGGCGTCCAGGACCCGGCCATGCGGGAGCGGATCGGCGAGGAGCGGCTGCGCCGGTTCCGCGAGGCGTGAGCGTCGGCCCGGTCCACGCCGACCTGGCCGTGTTAGGCCTGGTCGTGCTGGGCCTGGTCGTGCGCGGGCCGGCGCTCGCGTCCGTAGGCGGCGAGGAAGGCAGACGCGCCCGCCTCGGCCTGAGCGGCGAACTCGGCGTCGGAGAACGGCCGGTCCCCGCAGAACAGGCTCTTGTCGAGCGCGCGCCCGAGGACCAGGAACGCGAAGTGGGAGGCCGCGACGAGCGGGTCATCGAGCTGCAGCATCCCGCGGCCGGCGAGCTGCTCGAAACATCGGGCCAGGGCGCGGATCGTCTGCTCGGGCGCACGCTCGTAGTACGCGCGGGCCAGGTCCGGAAGCTGAGGGGAGGAGCCGATCACCATCCGGCGGAGCTGGAGTACGACCGGCTGGGTCACCGTGGCCAGGTACCGGCGCGCGAGCCGCCGCAGATCATCGGCCATATTCTCGGTTTCCGCCAGCGAGGCGACCTCGGCCCGGAACGGATCGCCGGCGCGGTCGAGTGCGCCCAGGACGATCTCGGTGAACAGATGCTCCTTGTCGGCGAAGAACCGGTAGACGGTCGGCTTGGAGACGGCCGCGAACGCGGCGATCTGGTCCACGCTCGTGCCGAGGTACCCGTGCCTCAGGAACAGGGTCGTCGCCGCCTCGACGACGGCGCGCCGCTTGCGGGTCGATCGGTCCTCGGTCACCGGCGCCCCGCCTCGCCCGCCGGGTCCGCCCGCTGCCTCGGAGCCGCTTTGTGTGCTGGGCCTTGGCACGCGCCCTACTCTACCGTTTAGTATTTACTACTAAACGGTTTAGTTTAGACTTAAAGGCCGGCGGGGTGCGGTTGCGGGGTGAGAGGAGAAGGTCGGCATGCGGTTTCACGCGACCATCAGGCTGGACGGCAAGACGGCGACCGGGATCGAGGTTCCGGCGGAGGTGCTGACGGCGCTCGGGCCGGGCAAGCGGCCGAAGGTCCGGGTCACCATCAACGGCTACAGCTACCCGAGCAGCGTGGGGTCCATGGGTGGCCGGTCACTGATCCCGGTGAGCGCGGAGGTCCGCGCGAAAGCGGGCGTCGCGGCCGGCGACGAGGTGGACGTCGACGTCGTGGCCGACACCGAGCCGCGCACCGTCGAGATCCCCGGGGATCTCTCGGCCGCGCTCGACGCCGAGCCTGCCGCGCGCCGCGCGTTCGAGCGGCTGTCGTACAGCGGCCGGCACCGCCACGTGCTCTCCGTCACGGGCGCCAAGACGCCCGAGACCCGGCAGCGCCGGATCGGCAAGGCGATCGCCGAGCTTTCCGCGGCTGAGCGGAGATGACTACCGCGGCAGACGGAGGAAGCGCTCGGCGATGATGTTGCGCTGGATCTGCGCAGCGCCGCCGTAGATTGACTCGGGACGGGTAGCCAGCCATTGCCGGTACCAGTAGGCGGCGTCCGCGCCCGCGCTCGTCGCGCGGAGCAAGCCCGCTTCGACCAGGCGCTGGTGGGCCGCTGGCCACCACAGCTTGTTGACGGACGGCAGCGCGCCGGGATCGCGGCCCGCGGCCTCCAGGGACTCGATGCGCCGGGCCAGCGCGCCCATGCCTTCGATCTCGGCCACCAGGCGGCCGAGGTCGCGCAGGCCGTCGGGCCTGATCGAGCCGCGATCTTTCGCGGTGCCGGCCAGCAAGTCGGCCAGCATCGCCAGTTCCCGCCGGCGACGCCCGCGGCCACCGAGGGAGCCTGAACGCTCGCCGCAGCCCCTGCCGCCTGGTCACGCCCGGCTGGTCCGGGGGTGGCGCTTGACAGCGGAGCGGGGCGTTCGCGACAGCGATGAGCGCCTGGCCGAACTGCTCGCCCGGCTGGAGCCCGGCTGACGTCGGCCCGGACCCGCGTCACTCGTCCGCGTCGCGGCGCGCTCCGGTGCCTTCCGTCCGGCCCGGCAGGGGGAGTGGCGGGCGCTCGATCGCCGGCATGACGCTGGTCAGGGCCGCGCTGGCCTGGGCCACGGCCTGGCGTTGCTCCAATTGTTCGTCGGCTCTCGCGGTGGCGGCGTCGAGTCGGTCTCTCATCGCGGCCAGCCGGCGGACCTGCGACCGTGCCTTGAGGACGCGATCCGCCGCGTATGCCGCGAGCGCCGTACCGACAAAACCAGCGATGACCAGGCCGACCACGAAAACCGTCCTTAGCTGAGTAGGTCTTACGGACACCTCCAGCCTAGGCGAGGCCACGCCCCGCCCTGGGCAGCACGCAGAGCGGACGCTAGGCTACTGAGCGTCACGCCGGGGTCCCGGGCAAGGTCCTGCCCCGTTGATCCGGCCGTGGTCCGATGCCGCTTCACCTGGGCGGACTCCGGGTAGCGCCGGTTGGCTCGCCGCCGCGAGGGTAGGGTGGGTTGCTGTGTCTTTGTCCCAAGCCTCCGTCGTGCTGGCCGACCGGTACCGGCTGCAGGGCCGGATCGCGGCCGGCGGCATGGGCGAGGTGTGGCGAGCCGTTGACCTGGTGCTGGATCGGCCGGTAGCGGTCAAGCTGCTGCGCGACGACTACGCCCAGCACCCCGACACGCTCGCGCGGTTCCGGGCCGAGGCTCGGCATGCCGCGGCGGTCTCGCACCCGGGGATCGCGCAGGTGTACGACTACGGCGAGGCCAGCCAGGAGCAGCCGCCCTTCCTGGTGATGGAGCTGGTGGACGGGGTGGCGTTGACCCAGTTGCTGGCGGGTGGCCCGCTGGCTCCGGCGCGGGTCATGGACGTGGTCGCGCAGGCGGCCGGGGGCCTGGACGCCGCGCACGCGGCCGGGCTGGTACATCGCGACATCAAGCCGGGCAACCTGCTGGTTGACCCGTACGGCACGGTGAAGATCACCGATTTCGGGATCGCGTACGCCGCGGGCTCGGCGCCGCTGACCCGGACCGGCGCGCTGATCGGCACCCCGGCCTACCTGGCCCCGGAACGAGTCGCCGGCGCGTCGGCGGGACCGGCCAGCGACCTGTACTCGCTGGGCATCGTGGCGTACGAGTGCCTGGCGGGCGCGCTGCCGTTCACCGGGACCCCGATCGAGGTCGCGCTGGCCCATCAGTACCAGTCGCTACCGCCGCTTCCGCCGACCGTGCCGCCGCACGTCGCGGCGCTGGTCGTCGAGCTGACCGCCCGGAATCCGGCGCTGCGGCCGGCCAGCGCCGGCGAGGTCGCGGCGCGGGCCAGACAGCTGCGGGGCGCCTTGACCGGTGCCGTGGCCACCGAGGCGGATCCCTGGATGATCCCGCCTGCTCCGCACGCCGGCCCGCAGGCCGCGGCGACCCGGGTCGGCGCGTGGCCGCCGGACCGGGCCGGGTTCCCGGACGACCTGCCGGGCGAGATGTCCGCGGCGACGCTGCTCGATGTCGGCACCCACGGCGCCGCGCCGCGGCCGGCCCGGAGGCGGCGTGCGATGACGCTGCTGGCGGCGGCGGCGGCCGTCGCGATCATCGTCGGCCTGGGTGGCTGGATGCTGGCGGGCGGGTCCGGCGCGCCGCCGGCGCAGCGGCCGCCCGCGGCGCGGCCCCGGCCGACCACCGAGGCGGCCGGCCTCACGGTCGACGTGAACCAGGGCGCGTTGATCGGCCAGCCGGTGAGCGCCGTGGTGCGGCAGCTACGCCAGCTAGGCCTGCGGGTCCACGTGACCTGGGTGCCCAGCCACCAGGACCATGGAACAGTGCTGTCGGTGCAGCCCGGCGGCCAGGTCCGGGCGGGCGCGATGATCTTCGTGACCGCGGTGTCCCGGCCCTCGGACAGCGGACACGACCACCATCACCACGGCGGCGACGGGGGCCACGGCGGCGGCGGGGGCGGCGGGGGCGACGGAACCCTGGACGGCCAGGGCGGCCGCTGACCGGAACCGGGAACGACCGGGCCGCGGTCGAGCTGCCGGGCGGCCTCGGCCAGCCGCCGCAGGATACCCTGACGCGGGAGAGGCACCCATGGGTCGGTATCCCCCGGACACACGCTACGCGCCGTCGAGCGGGGCGAAGATCGCCTACCAGGTGTCCGGCGCTGGCCCGCCGGACCTGGTCATGCTGCACGGCCTGGTCTCGCACCTGGACATCCAGTGGCAGCAGGCCGCCTACCGCCGGTTCGTCCGGGCGCTGGAGCGGGGCGGTCGCCTGATCCGGCTGGACAAGCGCGGTACGGGCCTCTCCGATCCGACCAGCGACCTGCCGACGACGGCCGAACGGGTGCGGGACGTGGCCGCGGTCATGGCCGCCGCGAGGTCATCGCGGGCCGTACTGTTCGGTTTGTCGGACGGCGGCCGGGCCGCGATCGCGCTCGCAGCCGCCTATCCCGCCCAGGTGCACGGCCTGATCCTGTACGGCACCTCGTACCGGGGCCCGCGGGCGCCGCTGCTGCGGCGGTACCGGTCGGTCGTGCGCCACTGGGGGGAGGGGCGGCTGGTCGATCTGGTAGCGCCCAGCCTGGCGGGCCAGCAGACGCGCCAGGCCGCCGGGGCGTTCGAGCGGGCCGCGGCCAGCCCGGCGATGGCGGCGGCCCTGATCGAGTCCCTGGGCCTGATCGATGTCCGCGATCTCATGACCGGCCTGACCGTTCCGGTGCTGGTGCTGCACCGCGACCAGGACATCATCCCGGTCGCCGATGCCCGCCTGGTGGCCGGCCAGATCCCGGGCGCCACCCTGAAGATCTTGCCCGGCCGCGATCATCTGCCGTGGGTGGGGGACTGGGCGGCGGTGGTCGAGGAGATCCTCGCGTTCGTCGGAGAGGTCGCTCCGGCCGGGAGGCGGCCGGGACCGCAGGGCCGATCCGGTTCACGACCGCCGCGGCCCGCCGTGGGCTGGCCGTCCTTGACCGACGCGGAACTCGCCGTGGTGCGCCTGGCGGCCGAGGGGCTCACCAACGCGCAGGTCGCCGGCCGGCTGTACCTGTCCCGGTACACCGTCGAGACGCACCTCAAGCACATCTTCGCCAAGCTCGGGGTCGAGTCCCGGGCCGAACTGGCCGCCCTCGCCGCCGGCCACGGCGATGGCCCGCGCCCGAATACCTGATCTCAGGGATGCCCGGGCGGCGGCGCCCGGGTGACGCTGGACGCCGGCGGACGGACCGCCGTTTCGTCGCGGGCACGAGGAGATGTGATGGCCGACACGCTGGTGCAGGGCGCGGACCGGGACGCGCTGCGGGCCGCGGTCGCGGACCTGGCCCCGGACTTCCGGGCGCGGGCGGGCGAGGGCGAGCAACTCCGGACGATGCCCGCCGATCTCGTGCGGCGGGCGAAGGCGGCGGGGCTGTTCCGCCTCAACCTCCCCCGGTCACTCGGCGGCTTCGAACTCGACCCGGCGGCCACCGTGGAGATCTTCGAGGAGATCAGCTACGCCGACGGCTCGGCCGGCTGGACCGTCGTGATCGGCAACAGCACGGCGTTCTTCGCCTGGCTCGACCCCGCGGTGGCCGGGAAGATGATCGGCGACGACCCCGACTTCGTCTGCACCAGCATGTGGGCACCGCTCGGACGGGCCGCACCGGAGCGGCCGGGCCGGTACGCGGTGTCCGGCCGCTGGCCCTTCAACAGCGGCTGCCCGCACGCCGAGTGGCTTCAGGTCGGCGTGCTCGTCACCGACTCCGGAGTCCCCCGGGTGCTCGCGTCCGGGGCACCGGACTGGCGGTTCGCCTTCGTCCCCGCCCGGTCCGCCGTCATCGAGGACACCTGGGACGCGATGGGACTTCGCGGAACCGGGAGCCATCACCTCACGATCCCGGGCGCGCAGGTGCCGGCGGAGCACCTCGCGGCACCGTTCTTCGAGCCCGCACGCCACGACGGCCCGCTGTGGAAGATACCGCTGGTCACGCTGGCCGGGATGTTCCTGGCCGCGGTTCTCCTGGGCGTCGCGCGCCGGGCGCTCGACGAGTTCGCCGCCCTGGCCATGACCAAGACGCGCGGGCCCGCCGCCCAGAGCATCGGCCACGACGGCGAGGCGCAGGCCCAGCTCGCCCGGGCCGAGGGAGCCCTCGCCGCCGCCCGGTCGTTCTTGTTCGACACCATCGCCGAGACCTGGGACACCGCCTGCCGCGGCGAGGAACCCGGCCTCGGCCAGCGGGCCCGCGTCCTCCTGGCCGCGAGCCAGGCCGCGGCGGCCGGCCGGGAGGCGGTCGACCGGGTCTTCCGCCTGGCCGGCGCCGAGGCCGTCTTCGCCGGCCATCCGCTGCAACGCTGCTTCCGGGACGTCCACACGGCCGGCCAGCACGTCCTGTTCAGTTCCGGCCGGGACCAGGCCTTCGCCAAGGTGCGCCTCGGCATCGACCAGCCCACGTTCCTGATCTGACGTCGACCAGGTTCGCGCGGGGTCACCGCGGCCGGGCGGGGTCCTGCAGCGCCGAGGGGAGCTGGCCGCGCGAGGTGATGCCGAGCTTGGCGTACGTCTTCGTGAGATGCGTCTCGGCGGTCCGCAGGGTGACGAACAGCACCTGGGCGATCTGCCGGTTGGTCAGGCCCTGGGCGGCCAGCTGGGCCACCCGCAGCTCGCCGGGGGTCAGCGCGTCGCGTCCGCGCAGGGCCTGGCGCCGCGGCCGGCCGCCGGCGACGACGAGCTCGGCGCGGGCCTGTTCCGCGAGGGCCAGGCCCCCCTGGGCGTGGGCCAGGCCGAGGGCCGCACGCAGCGGCGTGCGGGCCTGGACGCAGGCCCCGGAACGCCGCAGCGCGGCGCCCAGGTCGGCCAGGGCCCGGGCGCGTTCCAGCCGCGCCGGGCTGCCGGCGAGAACGTCGGCCGCCTCGGAGAGCAGGTCGAGCCCGCGCCGGCCGCCCGTGGCCACCCCGGCGGCCCGCAGCGCGACGCCGACCGCGCGGCTGGCCCCCCAGCCGCGGGCGAGCTCGAGTTCCTCGGCGCACAGCCGCCGGGCGTCGGCGTCATGGCCCAGCGCCGCGAGCGAGAGGGCGGCCGCGGACCGCCAGTTCATCATCGCCGGGTTGCGGATGCCCCACTGCTGCGCGAACTCCCCGGCGGCGAGGAGATCGGCGGCCGCGGCCTGGTGGTCTCCGGCGGCGGCGTGCAGGCATCCGCGGGCGTACCGGAGCCGGTTCGCGGGCCAGGTCCGGTCCAGTTGGCCGGTCAGCCCGCGCGCGGCGAGTTCGTCACGGGCCTGCGCGGCCTGGCCGCGCTCGACGAGGCTCAGCACGAGCAGCGCCACCGCGATGGGGGAGGCCCAGATGCCGCCGCCGGCGTCCAGGGCCTGCCGGGCCCAGGCCGCCGACTCGCTGACGGCCCCCGCGTGCAGCGCGATCAGGGACATGAACGAGGCGGCGACCGACGAGGCGAGCGGCAGCCCGCGGCGCTGGGCCAGGCCCAGCCAGGCGTGGGCCGCCTGCCGCGCCTCGTCGAGGCAGTCGGCGAACAGGAACACCGAGATGGTCTCGGGCACGATGGGGGTGTTGAACTCCAGCAGCCTGGTGGCCGCGGGCAGCGCCTGCCGGACCTCACGCAGCGCCCGGGGCCGGTCGAGCTGCACCGAGGTCAGGTGGGTGGCCAGGCTGGCGTGCAGCAGGGCCGCGATCTGCTCGCCGCGATCCGAGCGGGTCCGCAGGTCCCGCAGCAGCGCGTCGGCCGCCGGGTGGCTGGCCGGGTCCCAGCGCGCGGTGTCGATGAGCACCGCCTGCAGTTCGGCCCGAAGCTGCGGATGATCGTCGCCGAGTTCCGCGATGCCCCGGGTCAGCACGTCCACCGACGGCGCGAACCTCCCCGCCTGGGCCAGGGCATGGCCCAGCGGCAGGGCGATCGCGGCCCGGCGGGCCGGGGCGACGGTCGCGGCCAGGGCGTCGGACAGGTGCTCCACGGCCCGGGCCGGGGCCAGCCCGACCTCGATGCTGCCCAGCTCCAGCAGGACGTCGGCCCTGGCCTCCGGATCCGGAACCTCGGCCAGCGCTCGTTCCAGGTAGCGCCCGGCGGCGCCCGGGGCCCCGCGCTGGCAGGCGTCGGCCGCCGCCCGGCGCAGCAGGCCCGCGGCCCACGGGCCCGCGCCGGACCCGCTCTCCAGCAGGTGCACGGCCACGTCCTGGAGCGGCCGGTGCTGCGCCGCCAGCATGCGGGCCGCCTGCTCGTGCAGGCGCTGGCGGATCGGTGGCGTCATGTCCTGGTAGACCGCGGAGCGCACCAGCGGGTGCACGAACGACAGCGCGTCCTGCCCGTCGACCAGGCGCTCGGCCATCAGCGCCTCGATGGACCCCAGCGCGGCGCCGGGGTCCAGGCCGGCCAGGTCGCCGACCCGCGCCGCCGTGGCGTCGGGCCCCAGCACCGTGATGGCCCGCGCGGCGGCCAGCGCCGCCCGGGGCATCCGCCCGAGCTGGAGCAGGACCCGGCGGGAGACCGCGGCCGGGGTCATGCGGCGGACATGCCCGGCATCGGCCGCCTGCCCGCGCACCCCGTCGGCGGCCAGGCTGTCGGCCAGCGCCCGGAGCAGGAACGGGTTGCCGCCGGTCATCTCGTGACAGGCTTCGCTGAACGGAACCGCCGGTGGTGCGCCGAGTACGTCATGGAGCATCTGGGCGCAGGCCTGCTCGCCGAGGGGGCCCGGGCGGATCACCCGCACCCCGGGCTCGGCGTGGATGCTGCCCAGGAGCCGGCCGCCTTCCTCCGACGGCCGCACCGGCCGCGCCGACCCGATGAGCAGCACCGGCAGCCCGTCGAGGCGCCGGGCCAGGAGCATGGTGAAGCTCAGGCTGGGCCGGTCCGACCAGTGCAGGTCGTCGACCAGCAGCAATAACGGCGCCGTCCGCGCCATGTCCGCGGTCAGCCAGTACAGGCCGTGCAGGATCGCGAACTCCTCGTCGCGTTGACCGCCGGGCGACGCGCCCCGGTCGCCCCGTTCGCCCCGCTCGCCCGGATCCCCGGCGGTGCCCGGGTCGGCCTCATCGCTCAGTCCGAGCGCCGGCGCGGCGAGCCGCCCCGCGTCCCGCAGCAGCCGGCGCGGCCCGTCCGCGGAGTCGTCCCGGACGATCTGGTCGAAAAGCTGGCGCACGACCCCCCACGGGTAGTTGCCCTCGAACTCGCCGGACCGGGCCGACAGGACGCTCATCCCGGCCCGGGCGGCAATCTCGCCGGCGTGCGCGAGCAGGGCGGTCTTGCCGATACCGGCGACGCCCTCCACGATCAGCGCCGACCCTGACGCATGGCGCGCCGCCGTGATCGCGGCCTCGATCACCGCGGTCTCGGCGTCCCGGTCCAGCAGGGGGCCGGGCCCGGGGGCGCGCATGGCCCTCAGCGTAGCCGCGGCAAGTCCGGCGAAGCACCTGCTACCTGGCCAAAGCCGGCACCCGCCGGAGGCCGGGCCGCCCGGCGCCGGCCAAATCTCGTGGTACCTACCGTAATGCCGCCGCCGGCCGCCGGGCCGATGATCTGGATCATGACCAGCGTCCGGCACCTCGTCGTGGAACTCGACGTGATCACCGGCCGGACGGAGGCGATCCAGGGGCGGGCGCGAGCCCCCGGCCTGGCGCCCCGGAGCTTCAGCGGCTGGTCGGAGCTGTTCGCGGTGCTGCAGACCATGGTCACCGGTACCGAGGAGGCCCCAGAACCAGGCCGGGACTCAGGGTGACGCCCCGGATGCCCCGGAAGGGAGAACTCATGCGCTTGATCACGCCACGCCGGGCCGCGGCGGCGGCGGCTGCGGCCGCGGCTGCGGTGAGCGCGCTCGTCGCCGCTCCGATGGCCGGCGCGCAGGCTTCCGGGCTGCCCGCGCTGACCTGCTCGGCCCACGTCCTGCCGGTGCGCATCGCCGACCCCGGCCCGGCCGACCAGGCCCTGTGGGGACAGCTGTGCTACCGGGGGAGCGAGCCGCGCACCGTGCAGGTGCTGGTGCCCGGGGCGTCCTACAACCACCTGTACTGGAACTTCCCTGATCAGGACGGCTACTACTCCTACGTGGACGCCGTCACCGCGGCCGGCTACGCGACGTTCGACGTGGACCGCGTCGGCACCGGCAGCAGCTCGCACCCGCCGAGCAGCGAACTCGATCTGAACGCGGGGGCCGTGGCCCTGCACGACGCGGTCACCGCGCTGCGTTCCGGCGCCGTAAACGGGCACGCGTTCACGCACGTGATCATGGTCGGGCACTCGATCGGCTCCTACGAGGTGTGGCTCGAGGTCGCCCGGTACCACGACGTGGATGCCGTGATCGCCACCGGCGCGCTGCACGCGCTCAGCCCGGACATCGGCGCGATCGAGGCCAATCTGTATCCCGCGGCCGACGACCCCAAATTTGCCGGCTCCGGCCTCGACCCCGGTTACCTGACCACCGTGCCCGGGACCCGCGGGTCCATCTTCTACGACCCGGCCACCACGAATCCGGGCGTGGTGGCCGCCGACGAGGCCGACAAGGACACGGTGACCGTGCCCGAACTGGTCAGCGCCACGTCGATCGTCGGCCTGCCGGCCGCCCAGCAGCCCACCTATCAGATCACCGTGCCGGTCCTGTCCGTGGTCGGCGAGGACGACGCGCTCTTCTGCGCCGGGGTCACCGTGTACAACTGCGCCGACCCGTCCTCGGTGCAGGGCTTCGAGTCACAGTACTTCCCGTCCCGGGCGCGCCTGAGGGTCGTGGTGATCCCGGACACCGGGCATGCCCTGGCGCTGTCGACCACGGCTCCGCTCACCGATGCCGTGATGATCGGCTGGGCGCTCTCGGCCGTGGCGCCCTGAATCGGGCCGCAAGGGCGCGGGGGCCGGCCGTTCGCGAGCGGCCCCCGCGCCCGGCTCAGCGGGTACCGGCGTGCGCCGGGTCCACGGAGGGGCCGCCGACCTCCTGCCCGCGGCCGCCCACCCCGTGCCTGCGGCCGCGGATCCAGAGGAAGATGGCGATCAGGACCAGCCCGAATCCCACGGCGGCGGCCACGATCGGCACCGTCGTGCCCCACGTCGTGATGGTGTTGCCGTCATTCGAGGCGTCGGTCGCGGCCGCCTGGACGCTGGACGAGCTTTGCTTGTAGCTGTCGGCCAGCACCGGGAGCACGGGGATGAACCGCCCCTTCGGGAGGGCGATGCCCCCCACCTGGATCTCGCTGGTGTTCAGGTTGACGACGATGCCGGTGGTGGGCGCGACCCAGTAGGTGCTCGTGCTCTCGTACGTGTAGGCGAGCGGGACCGAACGCGCGCCGGGGAAGTCCTTGGCCAGGCCCGCGATCAGGCTGGCCGGGATCAGCCGCGCCTTCGCGGCGGCCTGGAGCAGGCTCACCGGCAGCGACGTCGGCAGGGCCCGCAGCACCTGCGGGTTCCTGATCGGCGTGGGCGGGACGGTCGCCTGGTAGACGTAGGTGTTGACGCCGCCCTGCGGCTCCTGCTTGATGTACTTCAGCGGGGTGGTCGTCTCGGTGAAGGGAACCCATCCCGTGTAATTCTGCTGCTGCGTGTTGATCGGCCAGTTGAACGTGAGCCCCTTGGCGTTGACGACGTTCCAGTTGCCGGGGTGGTTGGCCGTCGCCTCGAGGCTGGTCCGGTCTACGGCGTATTGCGAGGTGATGCTGCCGACCTGCAGGCCGGATGTGGTCACCGTGGTCGCGTCCTTCACCAGGGCCGTGTTGCCCGACGTCTGCTGCACCGTGACCTGCCGGCGCAGGGTCTCGGGGAGGCCGGTCCTGATCGCCTGACTCAGGTTGCCCGTCCGCAGCGCGGCCGGATCCACCAGGGTCCGGATCTGCCCGTCGTAGGTTCGCACCGTATTGGAGTTGCTCTGCAGCCGCGCGATGTACGAGGGAGTTATCCACCACGCCAGCAGGGCCGCGCCGATGAGCAGCACGATCCCTACGACGCCGCAGGCGATCGCGGTTTTGCGCATCACACCCCCCGGGCGCGCCGCTGAGGCCGCCAATGGGCCTGATCGGCACGGCACGCGTCACTATCACGCTGGCCAGGATCGGCCCGATCTCACATCACCCATCCCGGGTGAATCGCCTGCCCCAGGCCGGCCGCGCGCAAGCCCGCGGGGTCTTCCCGGGTCGCGGCCGCAGCGATACCTTGTCGGTCATGCTGACAGCCCGGGTCAACGGCACCGAGATCGCCTACACCGACAGCGGAGGCGACGGCCCGGCCGTCGTGCTCAGCCACGGCTACCTCATGGATCACACGATGTTCGATCCCCAGGTCTCCGTCCTGGCCCCCGAATACCGGGTGATCACCTGGGACGAGCGCGGGTTCGGCGGGACCAGCGCGCCCGGGCCGTTCTCGTACTGGGACTCCGCCCGCGACGTGCTCGGGCTGCTTGACCACCTCGGTCTGTCCCAGGCCGTGCTCGGCGGCATGTCGCAGGGCGGGTTCCTCAGCCTGCGGGCCGCGCTGCTGGCGCCCGCGCGGGTGCGCGCGCTCGTGCTCATCGACACCCAGGCCGGCACCGAGGACCCGGCCGCCGTGCCAGGCTACGAGCAGATGGAGGACATCTGGATGGAGCAGGGCCCGGAGCCGGTGCAGGACGTCGTCGCGTCGATCATCCTGGGCCCCGTCGACACGCAGCCGTGGTTCGCCAAGTGGGCGCAGCTCGACCGGGACGGGCTCACCCATTCCTTCCGCTGCCTGATGGACCGCGACGACATCACCGGCCGGCTGGCCGAGATCAGCTGTCCCGCGCTGATCCTGCACGGCACCGCCGACGCAGCCATCCCCATGGCCAAGGCCGAGGTGCTGCGCGACGGGCTCGGCGGCCCGGCCGAACTGGTCACGGTCGAGGGCGGCTCGCACGCTTCCAACCTGAGCCACCCGGACCCGGTCAATGCGGCCATGCTGGACTTCCTGCGCAAGCTGGCGTAAACGCCTGCCGCGCCGCATCGGGACCACCCGCGTCCAAGGAGACGTGATGGCCGAGGTAATGATCTCCGCCCCGGGAGAGCTACCGTGCTACCTGGCGACGCCTGCAGGCGAGGGCCCCTGGCCGGGTGTCGTCGTCATTCACGACGCAATGGGGATGAGCCAGGACCTGCGGAACCAAGCTGACTGGCTTGCGGGCCAAGGGTACCTCGCTGTAGCGCCGGACCTTTTCTCTAGGAGAGGGATGGTGGCCTGCATGATCTCGGTCATGCGCGACGTACGCGCCGGACGGGGAAGGTCGTTCGACGACATCGAGGCGGCGCGCGTCTGGCTGGGTGCCCGGGAGGACTGCACTGGCAGGATCGGCGTGATCGGCTACTGCATGGGAGGCGGGTTCGCTTTGATGCTCGCAGCCGATCGCGGGTTCACGGTGTCGAGCGTCAACTATGGCACCGCACCGAAGGACGCCTACACGGCCAGCTTCCTGACCCGGGCTTGCCCGATTGTCGGAAGCTACGGCGGCAAGGATCGAGCGCTGCGAGGGGCCGCCGATCGCCTCGACCGGGCATTGACGGCCGCCAGGATCGAACACGACGTCAAGGAATACCCGGAGGCCGGGCACTCCTTTCTCAACGACCATGAAGGAGCTGGAGACAAGAATCCATTTCCGTTCTCCGTCTTGGAGCCGGTGTTCGGAATACTGTCGCCTGGATCGGGCTACCACGAGGGATCTGCCCGAGATGCACGTCGGCGCATCCTCGCATTCTTCGACGCGCACCTGAAGCCGTAGCAGGGCGAGACCGCCCGTCGCTACCGGGATCGGCCCAGGTTAATGGAGAGCCTGGAGGTGCACACTAGTAGACCCGAACGCGTGTCGGGATGATGCGAAGGGCGGTCGCGTACTCCGCGCCCATCTGCTCCGGGGTCATGCCGAGGCCCGCGATCCCCTCGCGGTACTTCGCCAGGTACGCGGCGACCTCGTGCACGGGCGGGTGATCCTCGGGGACGCGCGCGGAGCCCTCGAACGTGACGACCCGGCCGCCTTCTTCGTCGCTGTTCAGGTGCAGTGACACCCGGGGATTGGCGCGGATGTTCCGGACCTTCCACGAGTGCGGCTGCGCGTACACCAGGAACTCGCCTTCTCCCCACAGGAACCAGACCGGGGATGACTGCGGCTGCCCGCCGGGGGCCACCGTGGTGAGCCAGGCCACGCTCTCGGCCCGCAGACGATCTTCGAGGGCGGCCGATGCCTCGGCACTCAGGTTCAGCACCTCGCGAGTCTACAGGTCAGGCCAGCGCGTGCCACTGGGCGGCGACGAACGCCGGGTCGGCCGCCCATCCGGCCAGGACCAGCAGCGCACCGGTCAGGACCGGGTCGACGATCAGAAGTTCCGGGCGCGTGCCGGTGGTGAACGCCAGCGGCTCGGGCAGCAGCCGGAACCGCTGCCGGGAGGCCGGGTAACCGAGCATGCAGCCCGAGTCGGTCAGCATGTCCCCGGCGATGTGGGTGCCGCAGCCGATCAGCACCGCGAGCGGGATCAGCCGCAGGCCGTACCCGTACCAGACCTCCGCGGCCGCGACATCCAGCCGGCCGGGCCTGGCGCACCTTGCCGAGTCCGTGACGTACGCGTCATGCTGCTGTCAGGCGGCAGCGTACGACGTGCCGCACAGCTTCCTTCCGGCAGGTGGCGAAGCCGCCGTTCGGAGGTAAGCCATGACGAGCGAGCGTGGCGGGCAGGACCGGGTCGTCGGCGTCTGGGGAGCCAGCGCTTACGCCTGGAGTGGCGAGGAGCGGCCGCGCGTCGCTGGCTTCCAGCTTGACATGTCCGGGCATCGGCGGGTTCTCGGGTTCCCCGCCGATCCGTTCGGGCCCGGCCGCCACGGCTGGTTCCGCAGGCACGCCCACGCGGAGCTGGAGCCACCGCGACGGCGCGCCAGGCTGGTGGTCGCGGTAGTGGCGATCCTGGGCCAGCGCCCGTCCGGTGAACCGCCGCCGTGACCGGCCACGCCGTCGGCGCATCGTGCGCTCCGGGGACCCGAGCACCTGGTCAGGACGTGGACGTCGCGGGTTTCGGGCCGCTCGCGCGCAGGCTGCCGAGCTTGCTCAGCAGGTCGAACCAGAAGCGGGCGCCCGGGACCAGCGCGATGATCGTGACCAGGAAGCCGGCGATCGCCAGCAAGAGCTGCCAGCCCGATCCGCCGTGCCGGCTGAAGATCCCGCGCTGGTCCAGCCAGTCGCACCGGGCGTGGGGCGCCGTGCAGTCGCGGACGGTGCCCCACCCGACCGGCAGGCCGGCCGTGGTCGCGGCCGACAGCTCCGCCTGGAGGCCGGCCAGGCAGGACGGATCGGACTGGTTCTTGCAGTTCGTGACCTTCGCCGCCACGGAGCTCACGGCGGCGTTGACGGTACTGTCGCCGTAGAGCGTGCGCCCGATCGTGAGCGTGTTGATGTTGAGCAGCAGCACGAGGATCGCTCCGACCGCGAGCGTGATCTTGGCGACGCGCCGCTTGTACCACCCGGACACGCGGGCCATGTGGTCGTCGTACCAGCGCTCCACCGAGGCGCGGAACCGGCTGACGTCGCCGTCGGCGTTGTTGATCAGAGCTTCCAGCGATGTCTTGAACGGCATGTCGCCGGGCAGCCTGCCGGCGGAAGCCGCGACGGCGGCCATCATCGTCTCCTGCCCGGTCCCCGTGGGCACCAGCATGTCGATGACGGCCTCGGCGAACGACGTCGCGGAAATGTAGGAGGGCAGGCTCCGGCGCTGGCTGAACAGTCCCGTGCGCCGGGGCCTGCTGTCCGCGGCCGGCGCGGCCGTCAGCTTGGCCGGGCGGTCCGGCCGCTTGGCCGGCTTGAGCATGAGGCCCCGGTCGGAGATCTGCCCGGCCATTCCCTGGCTGCTCAGGATCGGGCCGCCGAGCAGCGCGCCGGTGACCGACGACGGCTGGTCGCGGGTCGTACCGCTGGCCATGTTCTTCATCGCGCGGTAGTCCGCGCCCGCGTTCTGCAGGTCCGTGGTCGCAGTGCCGCTGTCGAGAAGCTCGCGCAGGCCGCTCAGTAAGTACGCGCCGCGTAGCCCGAGAAAACGCGCGATCAGTTCGGTGACCGCCGAACTGAGGGCGGCGGTAACGCCGAACACAAAGGCCAGCCCGAGGGCCAGGTCAATGACCGGTGAACCCGGCATCCGAATCCCCCCTACGGTGCGACGGTCGCCGCGCCTGCCGCTGATCGTCCTCCTTTTCCCGCGCGCACGAAATGCGTTGCGCGACGGGTTTTCGCCGATCCCGCCGGCGCGGGTCAGCGCTCAGCCGGCCCGGGCGGCGCCAGCCGCGCCGTCAGGGCCGCCGAACTCGGTCATCAGCCCGGCCAGGCGCGCGTGGTAGGCGTCCGCGTTGCGCAGCTTGACGTGCTCGAAGCCGCGCACCATGTCCGGCAGTCCGGCGATCTCGACGGCGAGCTCGAGGTTGTGGTCCGCGAGCCGGTCGGCCAGCGCCGCGACCGTCGCCACGTACTCGTCGACCAGCGCGCGCTCGGCACGCCGCACGGTCGTGTAGCCGAACACGTCCAGCCGCGTGCCGCGCAGCGGCCGCATCAGCGCCAGCAGCCGGAACACCGGCCGGAACCACGGGCCGAGCGAGACCTTCCGGCTCATCCCCAGGGCGCGGAGCACCGGCGGGTGCAGCCGGTAGCGGTAGCTCGCGCCCGCGCCGAAGCGCTGCTCGATCTCCGTGGTGAGGCGCGGGTCCAGGCTGAGCCGGGCCACCTCGTACTCATCCTTGTAGGCCATGAGCTTGAACAGGTTGCGGGCCACGGTCGCGGTGAGCTCACGCCCCGGGCCGAGCCGCGCCTCGGCGTCGCGGACCCGATCCACGACGCCGCGGTACCGGTCGGCGTACCGGGCATCCTGGTAGCGGGCGAGTTCGCGGGCGCGCTCGGCCACCAGCGACGCGACATCCCGCGGCGGCCGCAGCGCGCGGGCGCCGTCCTGCGGGGCGGCCGGGTGCTGCGGGGCGGCCGGGTGCTGCGGGGCGGCGGCGCCTGGCGGCGCGGCGCCGTCCGCCAGGTCCGCGATGGCCTCGCGGCCGACGCGGAACGCCGCCAGGTTCGCCGCGACCGCCGTGCCGTTCAGCGTGATCGCCCGCTCGATCGACTCCTGCGCCAGCGGCAGCGCGCCCGTCTGGTAGGCGGCGCCGACCATGACCATGTTGGCGTACTGCTCGTCGCCGATCCGGCGCCGGGCGAGACCGGCCGCGTCGAGGTAGCGGCCGGACCGCACGAGCGGGTCCACCGTGGCCCGGATGCGGTCGAGCGCGGGGAAGCTCGCGTCCGGGTCGGTGACCATCGCGCCGGTGGGAACCTGCGCCGACGACAGCACGGCGACCGTGCGGTCCCCGGCGACGACGCGGAGGTTGGCCGGGTCCGTCGCGACGAGCGAGTCACAGCCCAGGTACAGGTCACAGCCCCGGTCGAAGATCTTGGGCGACCGCGCCAGCGGGCGGTCGCTGATCGTGACGTCGGAGACCACCGCCCCGCCCTTCTGCGCGAGCCCGGTCTGGTCAAGGGCGCGCACGTGCCGGCCCTGGATCGCCGCCGCGGTCGCCAGCACCTGAGCGATCGTGACCACCCCGGTGCCGCCGATGCCGGTGATCCGCAGCCGGAAGTCCGCGCTGCCGGCCGTGGTGACCGGGGCCGGCGGCTCCGCCGTCGGCTGCTCCGGCGTGGCGCGCGGCCGCGCCCGGCCGGGAACCACGGTCAGGAACGAGGGGCAGTCGCCGTCCAGGCACGAGAAGTCCAGGTTGCACGACGACTGGTGGATCTGCGTCTTGCGCCCGTACTCGGTCTCCACCGGGTGGACCGACAGGCAGTTGGACTTCGCGCCGCAGTCCCCGCAGCCCTCGCAGACCCGCTCGTTGATCAGCACGCGCTCGGCCGGAGCGGCCAGCCGGCCGCGCTTGCGCTTGCGGCGCTTCTCGGCCGCGCACTCCTGATCGTGGATGAGGACCGTGACGCCGGGAACGGCCGCAAGTTCCTGCTGCACCGCGAGCAGATCGCGGCGGTGGCGCACGTCGGCCGACCGGCCGACCTGCCTGCGGACCGCGTCCGGGTCGTCGCTGGTGACCACGATGCGCGCGACCCGCTCGCTGCGCAACTGGGCGACCAGGTCGGCCAGCCCGAACTCGCCGACCGGCGTCTGGCCGCCGGTCATCGCCACGGCCGAGTTGCGCAGCAGCTTGAACGTCATGTTCGCCCCGGCCGCGACCGCGGCCCGCACGGCCAGGCTGCCCGAGTGCGCGAACGTCCCGTCGCCCAGGTTCTGGACGAAGTGCCGCTGCGCCACGAACGGCGCCATGCCCAGCCACTGGGCGCCCTCGCCGCCCATCTGGCTCAGCCCGGTGATGTCGCCGCTCCGCTCGCCCGGCATCAGCAGCAGCATGGCGTGGCATCCGATGCCGCCGCCGACGAGCGTGCCCGGGCTCACCTGGGTGGAGGAGTTGTGCGGGCAGCCCGAGCAGAAGTACGGCGTGCGGGCGGCGAGCGGCAGGCTCAGCGTGGTCGTCGCGCGGCCAGCGGCCGGCGCGACGTGGCCGACGTTCAGGGCGCCGAGCGTCCGGGACAGCGCGGCGGCGATCGCCGGAGCGTCGAGCTCGCCGGTCACCGGGAACAGCCGCGCGCCTGCGGCGTCGTGCTTCCCGGTCACGCGCGGGGCGTCCGGCCCTCCGTACAGCACAGTTTTCACCGCGTCCTCGACGAACGCGCGCTTGTCCTCGACGACCACGATGTCCCGCAGGCCGGCCGCGAACTCGGTGACGACCGCCGGCTCGAGCGGGTAGATCGCGCCCAGCTTGAGCAGGCGGATCCCGTGCCGGCCGAGCCCGGCGTCGTCGAGGCCCAGCGCCTCGAGCGCCTGCCGCAGCGCCAGGTACGTCGACCCGGCCGCGACGATCCCGAGCCGGGCCGGCCTCCGGCCGATGATCGTGTTGACGTCGCTGCGGCGCAGGTACTCACCAGCGGCCGGGAGCCGGGCCTCGTAGAGGCTGCGCTCGAGCTCGGCGAGCTGCTGGCCGAGCAGGCGGGCGCTGGGACGGTGGCGGTACAGCGCGCCCGCCCGGCCGGCCAGGCCGCCCGCGCGGCCCGCATCGGCCAGGTCCGGAGGACGCCAGTCGGGCACCGGGGTGGTGCACGCGCCGTCCGCGACGATCGCCGGAATCTTCAGCGCGGTCCACAGCCCGGTCGCGCGGGACAGCTCCACCGCGTGCAGGCCGAGGGTCAGCACCTCGGCCGGGTCCGCCGGGACGAACGTGGGCATCGCCAGGTCCGCCAGCGCGAACTCTGAGGTGCAGGGCAGGGTGGAGGACTTCGCCGCGGGGTCGTCGCCGACGATCGCCACCGCGCCGCCGCGCGGATCGCTGCCGATCAGGTTCGCGTGCCGCAGCGCGTCGGTCGCCCGGTCGAGGCCAGGCGCCTTCCCGTACCAGTAGCCGGTGACGCCGTGGTGGGCCAGCTCGCCGACGTGCCGGGCCAGCTGCGAGCCAGACACCGCCGTCGCCGCGAGCTCCTCGTTCAGCGCGGGCCGGTGCTCGATGCGGTGCTCGGCGAGCAGCCGCCCGCGGCGGGCCAGTTCCAGGTCGTATCCGGCCAGCGGCGAGCCTTCGTACCCCGACACGAACGACGCCGTGGGCGCGCCGTGCCGCTGGTCGTAACGGGCCCGGTCCAGCACCAGGCGCACGAGCGCCTGGATTCCGGTGAGGTAGATGGTTCCGTCGAGCCGTGTGTAGCGGTCGTCCAGGCCGTCCATGACGGCCTGGACGGCGGGGCTGGAGCTGGTTACTGCCGCGGCGGCGGTTGAACTCACGTCGGCGCCTCTCGTCTGCGCTTGCCTAGCGAAAACGCTAGACCACGCTGGGCCGACCGGCCTAACGCCTGTTCCCCCTGGTCGGAACCTGAGACGGCGGGTCCGGCCGGCGGCCGCTCCCCGGGTCCGCTTACCGCTCACCGCGCGCTCACCGAAAAGCCACTGCGCCGTTCACCAGAAGTTAACCATGGTCGCGTACTAACGGTGTGGGTCGGCCAGACCGGAAGCAGAGCGCCAGACGCGCACGTCCCCCGGCCGGCCGGTCGAAAGAATCGAGGACCGGCATCCCGCTGCGCGGGCCGCAGAGCCGGCAGGCTCAGCGGTGCCGGCACGGTATGGTTCATGCACTGAGTGAGGGGCATCGGTCGGTGGCGCTGCGATACCGGGTACTGCTTACCGCGATGGTCGCTGTGCCGCTCGCGCTCGTGAGCGCGTGCGGGAGCAGCGGGAATCCGGCCTCGGTCAATTCCGGGGGATTGCCGTCGGCGGGCCAGGTAATTCCCCCGACGCCCGCATCGATTCCGCAGACCCTATCCGAAACGGGCAGCACGCTGCTGTTTCCGCTGATGGGCGCCTGGGCGGCCGCGTATCACCGCCAGTTCCCCGACGTGTCCATTACCACGGCGGGCACGGGTTCGGGAGCAGGGATAAAGGACGCGTCGCAGGGAAGCGCCAGCTTCGGCGCCTCCGACGCCTATCTGTCCAGCGGTGACCTGATCAAGAACCCGGCGCTGGTCAACGTCCCGCTGGCGATCTCCGCGCAGCAGGTCAACTACTACCTGCCCGGCCTCCCCAGCGGAGTGCACCTCAAGCTGAACGGCTCTGTCCTCGCCCGGATGTACTCCGGGACGATCACGGCCTGGAACGATCCGGCCATCGCCGCGCTCAACCCGCACGTGGCGTTGCCCGGCACGAGAGTGGTGCCGCTGCACCGGTCCGACCCCTCCGGCGACACCTTCCTGTTCACCAGCTACCTGTCTACCCATGATCCCGCGTGGAACAGCGCCATCGGCTACGGCACCACGGTGGCCTGGCCGGACGCCGCCGGGTCGTCGGCCGCGCCCGGGAACAGCGGCATGGTGTCGGCGTGCCGGGCCACGGTCGGCTGCGTGGCGTACGTCGGCATCAGCTACCTGTCCGCCGCGCTCGCGCGCGGTCTGGGCGAAGCGCAACTGGCGAACGCGCTCGGTCAGTACGAGCTGCCGACACCCCAGGCGATCAGCGCCGCCGTGGCGAGCTTCGTGTCATCGACGCCCGCCAACGAGACGATCTCCATGGTCGACGGCCCGGCCTCGGGGGGCTATCCCATCGTCAACTACGAGTACGCGATCGTGAGCACCAGGCCGGGCAGCGCGGCCCGGGCGCGTGACATCAAGACGTTCCTGCACTGGGTCATCACCACGGGGAACTCCGCGCAGTACCTGAGCCAGGTACGGTTCCAGCCCCTGCCGGGCCCGGTGGTGTCGCTCTGCGACGCTCAGATCGCGAAGATCAGCTAACCCTGGCCGTGACCGCGGCCCCGAGGCCGCCGGCCTCACCCCGACGCCGGGACGACCCGGCGGCCAGGCCGAGCGAGAAGGGAGGAGCGTGATGACGCTCCAGTCCCCGCCGCCCGCCCCGTCGGCCGTACCCGGAACGCCGGGTACTCCTGCGGCCACGCCGGGTCGCCGGACCTCCCGGCGCCTGTCCGCCGCGGCCACGCCCACCCGGCTGCGCATGCTCATGGTCAGCCTCCTGGTGGTGGCGCTGGCCTGGGGCGCGGTAGGCGCGTGGACGGTGTCCCAGCACGCGTCAGCGGCCGGGGACGTGGTCTCCACCAGCGAGCCGCTCAGCCTGAGTGCGCAGCAGATGTACCGGTCCCTGTCCGACGCGGACGTCACCACCACGACCGCGTTCCTCACCGGCCCCAACGAGCCGCTCGCGGCCCGCCAGCGCTACGCGGCCGACATCGCGCAGGCGGCCACCGACCTGGCCGCGCTGAAGAACGCCGCCACCACCGCGTCCGGCCGGCCACTGCTCGCCAGCCTGGCCGCGGTCTCGACCGGGCTGCCGGTCTACACCGGCTACGTGGCGCAGGCCCAGACCGAGTACTCCCTGGGGTACCTGCTGACCGGCGGCTCGTTCATGCAGGTGGCCTCCGAGGTGATGCACCTGACGTTGCTGCCCGCGTCCCGGACCATCTACGCCCGGGAAAACGCCGGGCTGACCGCGGCCAGCGCCCGGGCGACCGGGCTGCCGTGGATCGTGGTGGTCCTCGTGCTCGCCGTCGGCATCGCGATCGTCTTGTTCCGCGTGCAGCGCTGGCTGTGGCGGCACACCCACCGCCGGGTCAACTACGGCCTGGTGGCCGCGTCGGCGGCGCTGGTGGCGAGCGTGCTGTGGCTGATCGTCGCGTTCGCGGTGGCACGGACCGACCTGCAGCGGGGCATCGGCCACGGCTCGAGCCCGGCCGAGACACTCGCCCAGGCGGCCATCGACACCCAGCAGATCCGCGGGGACGAGATCCTCAACCTGATCTCGCGCAGCGGCGACGCCACGTTCGTGCAGGACTTCACCTCCGTGCGCGGCCAGCTCGGGCCCGGGCCCGGCACGCTGCTGACGGACGCGGTCGCGTCCTCGCCCAGCGGCGCCGGGGCCCGGTGGGCCGCAGCGGCGGCGCATGACGTACCGGCTTGGTACGCCGTGAACGACCAGGGCTACCGCCTCGACGCGCAGGCACGCTACGCCGCGGAGGCCCAGCTCGTGATCGGGACCGGGCGCAGCGGCTCGGCCGCCGGGTTCGGCCAGGTGGAGACCGACCTCAGCCGCGCGATCGCCGCGGATCAGGTGATCTTTCACAGCAGCGCGACGGCCGGGGACAACGCGTTCACCGGCCTGGAGGCGGGGATCATCGTGGCCGCGGTGCTGATGGCCCTGGGGTGCGCCTGGGGCCTGTCCGTCCGGCTGGCGGAGTACCGGTGAGCGCCCCGCTGAACACGCCCGGCCGGGACCGGGCCATGACGCCCACACTGACCCGCGAGCAGGCGGCGGCGGCCATGGCGGCCGCGGTCGCGGAACGCGACACCATCCAGGCGAACCTGCTGGACCTGGACGGCAGCTTCGGCAAGCGGCTGCTCGCGGGGGCGACGCTGGCCGGCGTGACCAAGCAGCGCTGGGACGCCGCGGTGACCGAGCTGACCACGTTGTGGGAGACCTTTACCGCGTACTCGGCGGTCGTGGACCGCGCCGCCGAGATCCTGGCCGGCGCGCGCCGCAGGCCGGCCGGGAGCTGGCGGAGCTAACAACGATCCTGAACGGGCCGTCGGTGCGACTCGCGCGCTCCTCCTCGGCCCTGGCCCGGGGCGATCTCACCGGGGCCGCGGACACGGCCGTCACGCTCGCCACGGCGGTGCAGGAGATGCGGCGCGGCTACGCCGGCGTGGCCGCCGTGGTCGCCGCCGCTGAGACCGTATGGAACGAGACGGCGGACCAGTTGCGGCAGGTGGCGGCCGACCTCGCCGCGGTGCGGCAGCGGGCGGGCGTGCTCGCCGGCCCCGTGCTCGCCGGCCCCGTGCTCGCCGACCCCGTGCTCGCCGACGCGCTCGGCCGGGCCGAGACCGACCTCGGCCTGCTGCGCGAGGCGCTGAACTCGGACCCGCTGGCGCTGTGGCGTGACGGCCAGGGCCCGGGCGGCCGGGGCGGCCAGGTCGACGCCACGCGGCTCGGCCGGCTGCGCGAGCGCGCCGCGGCCGCCGTGTCCCGGGCCGACGAGCTCGCGGCCCTGCGCGAGAACGCCGGCCAGCGCATCGCCGCGGTGACCACGGCCGTCTCAGCCGCGCGGGACGCCTGGCAGGATGCCATGGCCGCGCGGGAACGGGCCGCAGTCAAGATCGCCGCCGCGCCGCCCGCTCCGCCGGAGGTCCGCGGCCTGGCCAGGCTGGCGGCCCTGGACGCGCTCAACGCGGCGGGGCGCTGGGCCCGTCTGGCGTCGGAGCTCGACCTGATCGAGGAGCAGGCGGCCGCGGTGAGCCAGGGCTGCCGGGACGCCGAGCGTCAGGCCACCGGGCTGCTGGACCGGCGGGACGAGCTGCGCGGGCTGCTGGACGCCTACCAGGCCAAGGCGGCGAAGCTGGGCGGCGCAGAAGACAGCGAACTCGACCAGCGCTACGAGCGCGCCCGCAACCTGCTGTGGACCGCTCCCTGCGACCTGCCGGCCGCCGCCGACGCGGTGACCGGCTACCAGCAGGCAGTTCTGGCGTTGAGCGAACGGGGGCTACGGCCATGACCACGATCGCGACCACGTGCCCGCGGCCGGGGTGCGGCGGGACCATCGAAACGGGGTACTGCGGCACCTGCGGCCTGGCGGCCGTCGCGGCCCCTGCCCCTGCCCCTGCCCCTGCGCCCGCCGTCGCGGCCTCGCTGCACACGGCGGGCACGGTATCCGCCCCGGCGCGCCCGGCACCGTCGCGGTGCCCGCGGCCGGGATGCGGCGGGACGATCGAAGGCGGGTACTGCGGTAGCTGCGGGCTGGCCGCCGGGGGAGCCCGCGCGCCGGCCCCGCGGCCCTCCGGCCCCGCCCCGGCCGCGGGCTCGGCGTCGTCGAGCGGTGGCACGGGCAGCCGCCGCCCGGGCAGCCGCCGCACCCGCCCGGGCAGCAGCCGGTCGTCCCGCGGGCACCTGGGCGCGGGGCTGGTGGAGATCCCGCCGGTTCCGGCCCGGGACCCGGCGGCGGCGGTGCTGGCGAACCCGCTGGTCGCTGAAGGCAAACGATTCTGCGGCGCGTGCGATCGTCCGGTCGGACGCAGCCGGGACGGCCGGCCAGGGCTGGTCGAGGGCTTCTGCCCCAACTGCGGCGGCCCGTTCTCGTTTGCCCCGAAGCTGCAGCCCGGCGAGCTGGTGGCCGGCCAGTACGAGGTGCTCGGCTGCCTGGCCCACGGCGGGCTCGGCTGGATCTACCTGGCCATGGACCACCACCTCGGCCGGCGCTGGGTCGTGCTCAAGGGCCTGCTCAACGCCGGCGACGCCTCGGCCCAGGAGGCGGCGGTGGCCGAGCGGCGGTTCCTGGCGGAGGTCGAGCACCCGAGCATCGTCGGTGTCTACAACTTCGTGCAGCACGCCGACCGCCGGACCGGAGAGCCGGCCGGGTACATCGTCATGGAGTACGTGGGCGGAAAGTCGCTCAAGGAGATCCTGCTGGAGCGGCGCGGGTCCGGTCAGTCGCTGCCGCTGCCCGTGGCGCTCGCCTACGCGATCGAGATACTGCCCGCCCTCGGCTACCTGCACAGCCGAGGGCTGGTCTACTGCGACTTCAAGCCGGACAACGTCATCCAGACCGAGGAGCAGCTCAAGCTCATCGACATGGGCGGGGTGCGGCGGATCGAAGACGACGACAGCGCGATCTACGGGACGGTCGGCTACCAGGCGCCGGAGATCGCGACCCTGGGGCCCTCGCCGTCCTCCGACCTCTACACCGTGGGCCGTGCCCTCGCCGTGCTCACCTTCGAGTTCGCCGGCTACCAGGGCAGGTACTCCCACACCCTGCCCGACCCGGGCACGGTGCCGCTGCTCGCCCGGCACGAGTCGTTCCTGCGGGTGCTGCGGCGCGCCACCGACCCCGACCCGGACCGCCGGTTCGCCTCGGCGGGCGACATGGCGGAGCAGCTGACCGCGGTCCTGCGGGAGGTGCTCGCGGTCGCCGACGGCAAGCCCCGGCCCGCGTTCTCGTCGCTGTTCAGCCCGGAGGTGCACGCGATCGGCGTCGACGCCACCTTCGCCGGGGACGCCGCCGGCGCCCGCGCCGCCGGTTCCGCTGCCGCCCAGCCCCCGCCGCCGGCCGCGGAGGTCGTGGCCAAGCTGCCGGTGCCCCAGGTCGACGCCGCCGACCCCGCGGCCGGCTACATCGCCACGCTGAGCACGCTGGACCCGGCCCAGCGCGACCAGGCGCTGTCCGCGGCGGCCGCCGGGGGACAGGGGGTGCCGCCGGAGGTGGCGGGGTCGGTGGAGACGCGCCTGGCGCTGGCGCGGGCCCGGATCGTCACCGGCGACCTGGCGGGCGCCGACGCCGTGCTGGCGGACCTGTCCGCGAGCGACGAGGCGGACTGGCGGACGGCGTGGTACTACGGGCTGCGCCACCTGGCCGCCGGCCTGCCGGGCGACGCCCGTACCGCGTTCGATGCCGTGTGCGACGCCCTGCCCGGCGAACTGGCGGCCAAGCTCGCGCTCGGCCTGGCCGCCGAGGCCGTCGGCGACCTGGCGGCGGCTGAGAAGTACTTCGGGCTCGTGCTCACGGTGGATCCGGCCTACGTGAGCGCGGCGTTCGGGCTGGCCCGGACCCGGCTGGGGCCGGCGACGCGAGGGGCGCGATCGCGGCGCTCGCCGCGGTCCCCGGCACCTCCAGCCACCACCTGGCGGCACAGGTGGCAGCGGTGCGCATCCAGGTGTCGTCGCGGCCGGGCCCGGCCGGGGTGTCCCCCGACGACCTGCGGCAGGCGGGCGGTCGGCTCGCCCAGCTCAAGCTCGACGCCATCCAGCTCGAACTGCTCACCGCCGAGGTCCTGCGGGCCGCGCTGGACTGCGTGCTGGCCGCCGGTTCCGCGGGCGGCGGCCGACTGCTCGGCTGCGAGTTCAGCGAGCGCGCGCTGCGGTTCGGCCTGGAGCGCAGCTACCGGGCGCAGGCGCGGCTGGCCCCGGACCTGCGTCGCCGCATCCAGCTCGTGGACCTGGCCAACCACGTGCGCCCGGGGACCTGGTCGTGACCCCCGGCCCGCCGACCTTGCCGGGCGGCATCTGCCCGTCCTGCGGCAGCCCGGTCGGCCTGCAGGACAATTTCTGCGAAGCCTGCCGCACGGAGCTGGCCCCGGCGGTGGTCAGCGGCGAGTCTCCCGGGCACGCCGCCGTGTGCCCGTTCTGCCAGTCATCGCAGATCAGCCCCGAGGGCTACTGTGAGTCGTGCGGCCGCAAGGCGCCGGCGAGCCGTGATCACACCGAGATCGATCTCGGGCTGCTGGCCGGCGTGACCGACCGCGGCCTGCGACATCACCGCAACGAGGATGCGATGGCGCTCGCGACCGCGGAACTGGCCGGCGGCCCGGCCGTGGTGGCGGTGGTGTGCGACGGCGTGTCCAGCACCCGGCGCCCGGACGAGGCGTCGCTGGCCGCGGCGCAGGCCGCGGTGCGGGTGCTGCTGGCGGGCGCGCGGACGGGCGAGGACCTGATCGAGGCGTCCCGGGCCGCGGTCGCCGCGGCGCAGGAGGCGGTGGACGCGCTGGGAGATCCGCCCGGTAGCTCCCCGTGGAAGGACCCGCCCTCTGCCACGTTCGTTTCCGCGGTGATGACCGGCGAGGCCGCGACCCTGTGCTGGCTGGGCGACAGCCGGGCCTACTGGCTGGGCGCCGGCCCCGAGCCCGCCGCCCAGCGGCTGACCCGGGACGACTCGGTGGCCGGGGAGATGGTCGCGGCCGGGCTGCTGTCCGAGGCCGACGCACTCGCGCTGCCGCAGGCCCACGTGGTGACCGGCTGGGTCGGCGCGGACCTGCGCGGCGCCGACCCGCACGTGGCGAGGTTCGAGCCGCCCGGTCCCGGCGTCCTGCTGCTCTGCTCGGACGGGCTGTGGAACTACCAGCCCGAGGCGGCGAAGCTGGCCGAGATCGCCCTGCCGCAGGCGCTCAGCGATCCCCTCGGCGCCGCGGCGTCGCTGGTCACGTTCGCGCTCGAATCCGGCGGCATGGACAACGTGACCGTGGTCCTGGCCCCGTTCCCGCCCCAGGCACCCGGAGGCCACGACGAGCTCGCGACGCCGACCGTTCCCGCCGACCCTCAGGAGAAGCGCACCGATGAGCCAGCCTGACTTCACCGTCGACGTCTCCCAGAACGAGTACCTGCCCGAAGGCGGCGACGACGTCAACGCGATCGTGACGGTGACCTCGCCGGCGACCGGGTCCCCCGCCGCGGGCCCGGCGGCCCCCGCTGATTCGGGCCCCGGGATCGCGGAGATCATCATCATCGACTGCTCGGGGTCCATGAAGTACCCGCAGACCAAGATCGCCGAGGCCCGCGCCGCCACCGCGGCCGTCCTGGACGTGATCCGCGACGGCGTGGCGTTCGCGGTGATCGCGGGCACCCACGAGGCACGTCCGGTCTTCCCCGCCGACGGCAGCCTGGCCGTGGCCGACGCGGCGACCAGGCAGGCCGCGAAGCAGGCCGTGTCCGGCCTGATCCCGCAGGGCGGGACCGCGATCGGGCAGTGGCTGCGCCTGGCCCACGCCATGTTCGCCACCTACCCGGCCTCGCTGCGGCACGCGATCCTGCTCACCGACGGCCGCAACGAGCACGAGACCCCCGAGGACCTCGGTGCCGCGATCAGCCTGTGCGAGGGGGCGTTCAGCTGCGACTGCCGGGGCGTCGGCACGGACTGGGAGGTCGCTGAGCTCCGCCGGATCTCGTCGGCGCTGCTCGGCACCGTCGACATCGTGCCCGACCCGGCCGGGCTCGCCGCCGACTTCGCCGCAATGATGCAGACCGCGATGGGCAAGCAGGTCGCCGACGTGTCGCTGCGGGTGTGGACGCCGCAGCACGCGACCGTCCGGTTCCTGAAGCAGGTCGCGCCCGCGGTCGAGGACCTGACCGACCGGCGCGCCCCGTCCGGCCCGCAGGCCGGTGACTACCCGACCGGCGCGTGGGGTGCGGGGGAGAGCCGTGACTACCACCTGTGCGTCCGG
The DNA here is from genome assembly GCA_963842355.1 of uncultured Actinomycetota bacterium. GTDB lineage: Bacteria > Actinomycetota > Actinomycetes > Streptosporangiales > Streptosporangiaceae > JASHPR01. The sequence goes on from CAWJGC010000007.1 coordinate 650,855, forward strand.
GTCGTGCCCGCCGCGGTCGGGCAGGAGATGCTGGCCTCCCGGGTGAGCCTGGTGTCCGTCACGCCGTCCGGCCCGGACGTGCTCGGGCAGGGCATGGTGCGGGCGATCTGGACCGACGACGAGGCGCTGTCGACGCGGATCAACGCCAACGTCGCCCACTACACCGGCCAGGCCGAACTCGCCCAGGTGATCCAGGAAGGGCTGGAGGCCCGCAAGCAGGGCGACGAGGAGACGGCGACGTCCAAGCTGGGCCGCGCGGTGGCCCTGGCCGAGCAGTCAGGCAACGCCGACACCGCCAAGCTGCTCGCGAAGGTCGTCGACGTCGTGGACGCGGCCACGGGGACCGTGCGCCTGAAGAAGAAGGTCGATGACGCCGATGAGATGGCGCTCGACACCCGGTCGACCAAGACGGTCAGGACCAGGAAGTAAGCAGGCGGGCATGCCGACCTGCCCAGGCGGTCACGACAGCGAGAGCACCGACTTCTGCGACGTGTGCGGGATCCGCATGAGCGGCCCGGCGCAGGCTCCGGCTCCGGCCGCGGCAGGCCCGGCCCCGGGAGGGGTACTGCCCGCAGCGCCAGTTCCGGCTCTGCGGGCCGGAGATGCGCATCGGCCGACGCAGCGCCTCGCGCGGGCTCGTGCACTTGCACATAAGTCTCCACGATCATGAAGCGGACGTCGCCCCCGTCGCGGCATCCGGCAGGCGGGCCCGCACCGCCGCGCTGTTACGCTCGGGCCGGGCCCGGGCAGCACGGGTTAACGGTCCGGTGGGAGAGATGAGGGCGGGCGACGATGGAGGCCGTTCGCAAGGACGTGATCGTGATCGGCCTGGGCGGGTTCGGCTCCGCCGCGCTGTGGCGGCTCGCGCAGCGCGGGGCCGACGTGACCGGCATCGAACGGCACGGCATCGGGCACCACCTGGGCTCCTCGCACGGCGTGACCCGCCTGTTCCGCATCGCCTGCCAGGAGCATCCCGGCCTGGCGCCGGTCGCGCTGAAGTCGCTCGAGCTGTGGACCGGTCTGGGCGAGCAGACCGGGGAGGTGCTCGTCCGGCAGACGGGCTGCCTGAGCACGGGAGCGCCGGACAGCCGCCCGGTCCGCGGCACGGTCGCGGCCGCCGCGGCCGCGGGAGTGCCCGTGGTGGAACTCAGCCACGACGAACTCCTCGCGCGGCAGCCGCAGTACGCGGGCCTGGCCCCGGAGGACGTCGCCGTGTGGGATCCCGGCGCCGGCATCTGCTACCCCGAGCGCAACATCCGGGCGCAGACGGCGGCCGCCCGGCGGTTCGGGGCCGACGTCTACCCGCACACGATGGTCACCGGGATCGAGGCCGGCCGTGACGGCGTCACCGTGCGCACCCCGACGATCGAGTTCCGCGCGTCCCAGGTGGTCGTCGCGGCCGGCGCGTGGCTCGGCGCGCTGGTGCCCGGCCTGCCCCTCGCGCCCCGCCGGACGCCGCTCTACTGGTTCCGGCCCGCCGACCCGGCCTCGGCCGACTTCACCCTCGGCCGGTTCCCCGCCTTCATCTGGCACCGCGCCGACGGGAAATCGCTGTGGGGGCACGGATCCGACGAGGACTATCTGGTCAAGGTGGGACTGGAGCCGGACGGCGGCCCGGACGGCGCCGGCATCGATCCCGACGAGATGGACCGCTACATCCATCCGGACACCGACATCGACGACCTGGCCGCGCAGGTCGCGCGGGCCCTGCCCGGCCTTGATCCCCGGCCGGCGAAGGTCATCCCGTGCCTGATCACCGACTCGCCCGACGAGCAGTTCCTCGTCGGGCGGCTGGACCGCGACCCGCGCGTGGTCGTGGCCGGCGGCGACAGCGGCCACGGCTTCAAGCACGCGGCCGGCGTGGGCGAACTGCTGGCCCAGATCGTGGGCGGCGAGCCCGCCTACTGCGAGACCGGTTTCCTGGACCCGGGGCGGTTCGGCCGCGCCCCCGCGCGACCGCGGTGATGGCCGGGCCTGCCGCTGCGATACTCATGCGATGTCTCAGCCGATTATCCCCATGTCAACCACTGACAATCTGCCGCACGGCCTGCAGCAGGATCACGTGGCCACTCGCGCCGCCGTTTTGACCAGCCGCGGGCACCCCAATCCCGGCGCAGCCCGGGACGGCCTCGCCGACTGGGCCCAGCGCTGTGATTTCGACGCGGTGGTCGGCGTCCGCCTGGTGGCCGTCCCGGAAATCCTGACCCCGGCCGAGATAATAACCGAGGTCAAATGGACGGCCTACGGTACGGCGATCGGCTGGTAGGCGCCGGCCCCGCCTCCGCAGGCCGGTCCCCCGGTCCGCGGACGGGCCGTCAGAGCATGTCGTCGAGGGTGAGCTGGCGGACCCCGGCCCGGGTGGCCAGGCACAGCATGCGGATGCGCACGCCCCGTTCACGCGCGGCGGCGTGCAGGGCATGGAACCAGTAACGGTCGGTGTCGGCGACGGTCTCGTCCCCGGAACGGGTCAGCGTGATCACCGTCGAGCCTTCGGGCGCGGCGCCCTCGAGCACCTCGGCGATCACGCTGCACAGGTTCCCGACCAGTTCGGGGTCGGGGCGTTCGGGAACGTCGTCGATCGGCACCACGGCGGGCAGCTGGACGTCATCGCCGGACAGGAACAGCAGCCACAGGCTGCGGGCCTTTCGCGCGCCGGGGTCGACTAAGTAGTCGATCCGGCGGAGCACCTCCTGGTCGCTGGCGAGCGGGGCGGAAAAGTCAGGCTCGCCCGGAATGTTGGTATCCATGACGGCCCAGTCAATCGCACGGCGCAATCGCTGTCCGCCAGTTGCCGCTTATCCACAGGCGGTTCAGGGGTAGCTGACGACGTCGCTCGGGCCCGGGTTCCCGGCGGTCACGGCCGCGCCGGTGTCGTTGACGACGTGGTCGATGCTGCCCGAGCCGTTCAGGAACCGGGTGAGCACGTCGTGCAGTTGGACGCCGGGGGTGTCGGGGACGGCGAACGCGGTCGCCGACTCGATCGGCACGCCCTGGTCGAAGAAGCAGTAGCTGCCCAGGCCGTAGCCGGAGAAGCTGGTGACCCGGGCCGGGATCAGGAACGCCGGGTAGCCGTCGGTCGTGGGCCCCGACATCCAGTCCGCCTGGCTGGGCGGGTCGTAGGGCATCTCGTTCTGGAAGAAGATGTCCTCCCCGCGCTGCCCGTTCCAGATGACCTCGTTCTTCTGGTAGTGCTCCACGGCCAGGCCGTAAGCGGTCACGTCGTTGCCGTTGACGACCAGGCCGGTGCCGGCGACGTTGCCGGTCCAGCCCACGCCCGCGCCGTGGTCGGCGCGCCAGGCCCAGATGTCGTCGAGGATGACGTCCGAGCTGTTGACCACGAGGCTGTCGGTGGCCGAGCCCGCGCTGGCGCCGCCGATGCGGAAGAAGACGTCCTGGACCAGGGAGGGGTCGGCGGCCCGCCCGGTCCCCGCCGCCAGCGGGCCGCCCATCTGGAGCAGTACCGGCGAGGTCTTCGGCCCGGCGTCGAAGATCATGCCCGAGAGCTTCACCCCGGGCACGCCCAGGACCCGCATGGCCGCGGTGCCGTCCTGCGGGACCAGGGTGGGGAACCCGAGGCCGAGCACCACGGTGTCCGGCCTGCTGACCACGATCGGCGCCGTGAGGTCGTAGACGCCCGGGGTGAGGATCAGGTCCCGGCCCAGGGCCAGCGCGGCGTCGATGGCCAGGACGGGCGTGCCCGGCGTGGCGACGAAGAACCTGCTGACCGGGATCGACGTGCCCGCGGTGGCGCCGCCGCCCCAGGACGGCCCCGAGGAGTCGTGCCGCAGCGCCGGGACGAAGACACTGAACGCGCTGGCGGGGCTGGCCTGCAGGAACGGCTCCTCCTGGGTGACCGGGCTGGTCGCCAGCGTGGTGTAGGGCTCGGTGCCTCCGGGCAGGCCCGAGGTGGCGGAGAAGCTCTGCGCGGGGGCGCCGGGGTCACCGGAGAAGACCTGGTTCCATACGCCGTTCGACCAGCCGTCCAGGCTGGTGTTCCGGACCAGGAACTGCTGCTGTGAGCCGTTGATCACCGTGCCGCCGGAGAACGAGGAGTCGGCGATGAACCCGCCGCTGGCGAACTGCGGGCCCGCCGAGCAGTAGTCCATCAGGGACAGGTTGCCGCCGGTGATGTTCACCCGGCGCATCGGCGCCGCCTGGGAGACGGCCCAGAAGTCGGTGCCGGACTGGCAGCCCGTCTGGCCGGTGACGTTGATGGTCAGGTTGGACAGCGAGCGCCAGAAGTTGTCGAGCGCCACGCAGTCGCTGCTGCCGTCGGTCGTGGGGAAGCACTGGTTGTACACGTCGATCGTGCCGTTGATCGTGACGTCCTGCGGCGAGCCGCCCAGGCCCGCGACCTCGGTGTAGTAGCCCACCTGGAACGTCAGCGGGTCAGCGGCGGAGCCGTACGTGCCCGGCTCGAACAGCAGGGCGTAGCGCTGGCTGCCGAACTGGTTGGAGATCTGCTGGCTCGCGATGGAGTTCACCGTGGCCTGGATCTGGCTCTGCGGCATGCTCGGGGTGAAGACGTAGACGTCCGGGCCGAAGTCCGGCTCGCCCGCCACCCGAACCGCCGGGGCGACGTTCGCCGCGGCCGCCTGGGCCGCCCGCGGCGGGGCGGCCCAGGCCGGGGCGGACATCCCGGCGACGGATAGTAGCGCCGTGGCCAGGACCACGACCTGGAAGTGCCTCGGTCTCATCGGCGGTCCGTTCTGCCCGCGGCATCAGCCGCTACCGCATCTCGCCCGAAGCATCTCCCAGGGGAGACGAAGCTCCAAGAGCCCGATAATGGTTTTTATGACTTTTAAATGACGCGGCGCCTCACAGGACCCGGAAGAACATCGTGGGATGCCACCAGGGTGACGGGCTATGCCAGCCGATGCGGGTCCCGGTATTCAGCGCGCCGTACGTGCCCCGGGCGGTCACCAACTCCACGTGGCCGGTGCCGTAGAACGCGAGATCGCCGCGTCGCCGCTGGCTCGCCGGTATCCGCCGCAGTATCCGGCTGTCCAGCATCTCGAAGGTCGTACGGGGCAGCCGGATCCCGGCGTGCGCGTACGCCGTCATCACCAGGCCCGAGCAGTCGAAGCAGGACGGGCCGGTCCCGCCCCAGCAGTACCACTTGCCGGCCTGGTGCTCCGCCCACTCCAGCGCGACCAGGCGCGTCGGCGCGGTAGACGCCGAGGCCCGGGCCGGCACCAGGGCGGTGAGCGTCAGGGCGAGGACAGCGGCGGCCAGCGCCGCCAGGATGAGCTTGATCGGTCCCACCCGCTGCCGCGACGGCCGCGACGGCCACCGCCAGGTCAGTGAGGGTGAGGATGCGTGGAGAGGGATGTACCGTCGCGAGGAGTCCTGGACAGCGGACAAGGTGAACCTTCGGTCGGGCGCGCCGCGCGCGCTCGTTTCCGCCCGTAGAGATCTGCCGGCCGCCAGCGGCGGGCCAGGGCAACGCGCACGCGATGATGCGGTTCAGGGCATCGGGCCGCTCATCGGCGGCGATCACGCACGCAGGGCGCTTCGGCTACCCACGCTGCCCCACGGACCAGCCGCGGTTCTCCAGAATCGCGGAAAAGGCCTTCTCGGACCATAACGGCAGTACAATACGGCGGATATTAATCACATCGGTCACATAAGGCCCACGGTTCCCTTCATAAGCTCTGATTGGCCTGGCCGGCCGGACGCGAGTGCCCGCTGCTATCCGTTCTGGGCCCTGGTTTTGGGGTTTCTTCGCCTACGGCCGGTCCCGCAGGGTGGCGACGCCGTCGCCGTGCAGGTCGTCGAGCGCGGCCTTGCGGCCGGTCATGGCCAAGACCAGCGACAGCACCGGGCCGGACACCTCGGGCCCGCTGCCGTGGGACCAGTCGGCGTCGGTCGCCCGCAGCCTGAGGCCGGTGATGCGCCGCTTGGACCCGATGATGAGGTTCGAGCGTTTGCAGAAGTCCGCGACGCGGACCACGGCGTCGACCGGATAGTCGTGCCGGATCCCGAGCGGCCGGCGGATGTCCTCGGCGTGGATGACCGTCTCGCCGAGCATGGTGTCGGCCGGCCCGGGGGGATGCTTCACCGAGGGCACCACGGCCTCGAACCGGGCCAGGGTGTCGGCCGGGGTCGCGCCCTTCTCGGCCGAGATGTCCTTGGCCTGCAGCCGCTCGAAGCTGAATCCGGACGCGAGCAGCTTGGCGAAGAACGCCGCAGGCGTGATCTTGGCCGTGGCGGTCATGTGGGCGGTCACGTCGCGGACCGTCCACAGGCCGCACAGCGAGGCGGCCGACCACTGGTCGTCGCGGAGCGGCTGAAGATCGGTGACGAGAGCCTTGCGCTCGGCGTGGATCACCGGCCAGATATCGGTGGTGGCCATCGGTCCCTCCCCTGGTCAGACCTCTGATGACCGGCGCCCGAACCGGTCACGATCTCCGACGGCAGGTTCGCCTGCACGACGGAACGGGGTACGCGGGTGCGCGGCCGGTACGAGCTGGTCTACCCCCCGGGCTCATCGTCATGCGCTGGACGCACGCCGCGCGCTCCCCCGAAATGATCACGAGGTAACACGGGGGAGGGCCCGGCGCAGGCCGTCGCGGCCTGCGGTGGTCGGCCCGCTGAAGCCCTGCCCGGCGCGCTGCGCCCATTCGGCCTCGGTGATCGCGTCCGGTTCAGCCGGAAGGTAGTGGCTGAGGATGAGCTCGCGGACCCGGGCCCGTTCTGCGACCCCTCCGACCTCGGTCACATCGGTGTGCAGCGCGGCCTGGCGGTCGAGATCGGCGCCGGTGAACCCGTGCCGTTCGAGGTAGCCGAGGTCGGCGACGTGGTGGACCAGGATGTCGGCACCCGTGGCCAAGGCGATGAGATCGTCGTTCACGCTGGTGTCCCCGGAGAACACGACGGAGCCGTCCGCGGTGTCGAAACGGTACGCGTGCGCCGGAACCGCCCGGCCGTGCGTGACCGGGACGGCGGTGACCTTGAGCACCCCGTCGTCGAAGACCACGACCGGAGTCCGGGGACCCTCGGTGAGGCCGTCCGTCCTGGCCGGGACGCGGACGTCGATTCCGCGGACGAGCGCGCCGGCGTCCGGCATGCGGGCGTCCAGCGGCATGACGTTCAGGTGGTAGGCGTAGCCGGCCAGGATGTGCCCGACCAGGTCCGCCGTGCCGGGGGCCGGTAGCTCCGGATGGATCGTCGTCTGGCGATGGAACGTCGCGTCACCGGTGGGCAGGGTCTCGGGCCGAGACGGCCCGTAGACGCGGATCGGTGCGAGCGGGCCGTGATCGCCCACGCGGTCGCCCCACGGGTACAGCAGCATGCCGGGCAGGTCGCCGGTGTGGTCGGCGTGCAGGTGGGTGAGGAAAACCGCTTCCAGCCGGGGAAAGTCGAGCCCCGCGTCGGCGAAGGCGGACGGCGACCCGCGGCCGCAGTCGATGACGAAGACCCGTCCGTCCACGATGAGCGCTGAGGAGATCCCCGCGCGGCCGGCCACGGGCATGGGTGCGCCCGCCGTTCCGAGCAGTACCAGTTCGGTGCTCATGGGTGTCTCCCGCTCGCTGTGCTTCCGGGCTTCCCGCTCGCGCTCGCCCGCGGGGCGCTTTCAGGCCCTCCATCCTGCCCGGAGCAGGTCAGCTCGCGGGCCGTCGGCTCCGCAACGTGGCCCGGTCGGCCGGGAGCAGGCCGCCCCAGACGCCGTGCTGGCCGATGCTCCAGTACCGCAGGGACAGGGCCAGGCACTCGGCGCGCACCGGGCAGGCACCGCAGACGGCGATCGCGGCGGCCGCCTCGCGCCGCGCGTTCTCCGGGTGCGCGCTCAGCGGGAACCACTGATCCGGATCGAGGCTCCCGTCCGCGCACCGCGCCTGCCGCATCACCCGGGCCCATGCTGCCCGGTCGGCGGCTCGGCCGGGAATGGCCGAGGCGAAGTCGGTGACGTTCCGCATATCGCTGCTCCGTCCTGGCGTCGGCTACGTCTCCAGGTTCGCGCTCCCGGCGGCCGGTCGCGCCCGGGGAATACCCTGGCCGGTGCCCTGGTCTGTGGGGCGAGCCGCCGGGATGATCGTCTCGGCTGGTTGCGCCGAGGGTATGCGTCGGATATGCACGGACAAGACGCGGTGCGCGGTACCGAGCGCCGGGTTCGAGCAGGGAGGCGTTATGAATGACATCTACGTGACGGGGCTCGAGGCCAACGAGGCCAACTACGCGCCGCTGACGCCATTGGTGTTCCTGGACTGGAGCGCTGATGTCTATCCCGATCGGCCCGCTGTCGTCCACGGCGCGCGGCGGTATACCTGGGCGCAGACGCGGGAGCGGTGCCAGCGGCTGGCCTCGGCCCTGGCGCAGCGGGGCATCGGCCGTGGCGACACGGTCTCGGTGGTCGCCGCGAACACCCCCGAAATGGTGGAGGTGCACTTCGGGGTCCCGATGACCGGCGCGGTGCTGAACGCGATCAACACCCGCCTGGACGCCGCCACGATCGCGTTCATCCTGGATCACGCGCAAGCCCGGGTGCTGATCACCGACCGGGAGTTCTCCCCGGCCGTGGGCGCGGCGCTGCGGCGGTGCGAAGCCAGGCCGCTGGTGATCGACATCGACGACCCGGAGTATGACGGGCCCGGGGAGCGGCTGGGGGAGGTCGAGTACGAGGCGCTGCTGGCCGCCGCGGCGCCGGGGTACCAGCGGACTGAGCCGGCCGACGAATGGCAGGCGATCTCGCTCAACTACACGTCGGGAACCACGGGAAACCCCAAGGGGGTCGTCTACCACCACCGCGGCGCGCACCTGAACGCCGTCGGGAACATCCTGACCTGGGGCATGCCCCCGCACAGCGTCTACCTGTGGACCCTGCCCATGTTCCATTGCAACGGCTGGTGCTTCCCGTGGACCATGGCGGCGAACGTGGGCACGAACGTCTGCCTGCGCAGGGTCGATGCCGCGGACATCTTCCGGCTGATGCGGTCGGAGGGCGTGACCCACTTCTGCGGCGCCCCGGTGGTGCACAGCACGCTGATCCAGGCGCCCGAGGAACTGCGCGAAGGCATCGGCCGGGTCTGCGCCATGGTGGCCGGGGCCGCGCCGCCGGCGGCGATGATCGAGGGAATGGAGCGGCTCGGGTTCGACCTGACCCACGTGTACGGGCTGACCGAGACCTACGGGCCTGCCGCGGTATGCGCCAAGCACGAGGAGTGGAACGACCTGGACGTTGCGGAGCGGGCGCGGCGCTGCGGCCGCCAGGGCGTGCGTTCCCAGCTACAGGACGCGATGACGGTCATCGACCCGCAGACCAGCCGTCCGGTGCCCGCCGACGGCGAGACCATCGGCGAGATCGTCTTCCGCGGCAACATCACGATGAGCGGGTACCTGAAGAACCCGGCCGCCACGCAGCAGGCCTTCGACGGCGGCTGGTTCCACTCCGGCGACCTGGCCGCGGTCGAGCCCGACGGTTACGTGAAGATCAAAGACCGCGCCAAGGACGTGATCATTTCCGGAGGGGAGAACATCTCCTCGCTGGAGGTCGAGGACGTGCTCTATCGCCACCCTGCCGTCGCCCTGGCCGGGGTGGTCGCCCAGCCCGATCCCAAGTGGGGTGAGACCCCGCGGGCCTACGTGGAACTCAAGCCCGGCGCGCAGGCCAGCGAGGCCGAGCTGATCGAATACTGCCGGGCGAACCTGCCCGGCTTCAAGAGCCCCAAGAGCGTGGTGTTCGGACCGCTGCCCAAGACCTCTACCGGCAAGATCCAGAAACACCTGCTGCGCGAACAGGCGCGATCCGCCTCCGCGCTTCAGTAGCAGCCGGCGGCACGGCTGGGCGGGTGGCGGCCGGCGGCACGGCTGGGCGGGTGGCGGCCGGCGGGCCCGGGTCCGGGCCCGCCCACGCCCCCGCCGCAGCCGAAAGGTAATCCGGCCGCTCGTGGCCAGCTTCCTGGCCGGGTCTACCGAATCTCTACCGCCGGGCGTTACCGGCGACCCTGGTCGAAGGTGGCCGGAAGTCGCGGCGGTTCGCGAGGGGCCAGTCCGGCGGGGCGAGGTTGCTGTCAGATTGACAACAATCGTGGATGCTTACTTTATGTCAAGGAGACAGTAAGCTATGATCGCGGGATGGCCGGCCGCGAACCCCTGCAACTGAGCCTGGCTGTCGACGTCGCTATCTTGACCGTGCGCGACAGTCTCCTCCACGTGCTGACCATCGAGCGGGCCCATCAGCCGTACCGGGGACAGGCCGCGCTGCCCGGCGGGTTCCTGCGCGAGGGCGAGGACCTGCGCGATGCGGCGGAACGGGAACTTGCCGAGGATACCGGCCTCGACGGCCGGGCCCTGCATTTGGAGCAGCTGGCCACCTACGGCGCCCCGGATCGCGATCCGCGCGGCCGCGTGGTCAGCGTGGCCTACCTCGCGGTCGCCCCGAATCTGCCGATCCCGGTGCCGGGCCCGGACGCGCGTAGCGCCCGCTGGGCCCAGGTCGACCTGGTGCGCGGCATGCTCGCGTTCGACCACACCCAGATTCTGGGCGACGCCGTGGAGCGGGCCAGGGCACGCCTGGAGTCCACCCCGCTCGCCACCGCGTTCTGCGGGCAGACGTTCACCATCGGCGACCTGCGCAACGTGTACGAAGTCGTCTGGAACATGCCGCTCGACCCGCGTAACTTCAGCCGCAAGGTCGTGCACACCGACGGGTTCGTACAGCCCACCGGGACCAAGCGCGTGCCGGGAACGGGCCGGCCCGCCACCCTTTACCGGCGCGGCCCGGCTCAGGTCCTGAACCCGCCGCTCCTGCGCAACGCCGCCACTGCCTCGTAACGACCTGCCTGCGGCCCGGGCCGCACCCACCGTGACGACCGCGCACACCCGGGCGTACGCCCGCGGGCCGGGGCACGACCCGGCGGATACCCCGCGCCAGGGTCGTCACGGTGGGTGCCCCCCTCGCTGGGCGACGACCGGAAAAGGCGCCAGCGGGCCCTCCCTACAAGCCCGCCGGCGCCTTCTGGGCGGAAGGCACATCAGATCGCGCTGGCACTAGCGTTCCGTGTCCTTCTACCGAATCTCTACCGAGCGTTACACGCAGTGATGCAGGGTGTTGTCCCAGTGCGTGCCAGCCGGGCAGTCCAGGGGGGCCGCCGCGGTCACGCTGGGCTGCAGCGCCGGTCCGTTGGTGAGGTACGCCGGCGCGGCGGCCAGGGCGACGGCAATCGTCGCGGCCAGTCCGGCCAGGCGGTGGCGCCAGTGCGAGCGCATGATGTTTCCTTTCGAACAGTGAAATAGGAGACACTCGGGAACTCGGCGCTCGCGTCCCCCACCGTCCGGCCGGACGATCGGGCGGAGGCTGGCCGGCCCCCTACGCGGCGCCTGCGCGCGACTGGTTCCCGCTGCGCCTGCGACCGGTGCCGGCCGTCGGCGCGGCAAGGCGCTCCGCGCCGGCCGGCCGTACGTCACGGTCGGGCGCCTCCCGCCTTACTGTCATTGAGACAGTAACGAAGCGCCCGGTTTACGTCAATAGGACATTAAGCCGGGCCGGCCAGGGCGCCGCGGCCCGGCCGGACCCTCGCCCCTGGCTGCGCGCCACCTCCGCCACCGGGGACCAGGCGGTCAGCTGGCGGCTCCGTCAGCCCGCCCGCCCGGGTGCGGCCCGCGATGGATGCGGTCTTCATCCGGCAGGGCCATCTCCTGGTAAAGGCCTTCGACGCGGGCCCAGGTCGCGCGCGCGGCGGCCGCGTCCCCCGCGTCCCCGTGGGCCCGGGCGAGCGCGGCCAGCGCCTGCGCCTGCAGGAAGGCCGCGCCGCACCCGGCGAAGCACGTGACGGCCTGCTCCAGCGCCGCCAGCCGTTTCCCCGGCCGTCCCAGCGCCGCGTGCAACTCGGCGATCGACAGGTACGCGCGGCCCTCGAGGACCGCGTCGGCCCCGTCGCGAGCCAGGTCGGCCGCCAGGCGCAGGTTCCGCCCGGCCGCACGGTAGGCACCGGTCCGCCGCGCCACGTCGCCCAGCCCGTGCACGGCGTACGCATGGCCCAGGGCGGCGGGCTCGCCGTAGGCGTCGAGCACCGCCTCGAAGGCCGCAGTCGCGCCGGCCAGGTCGCCTGCGGCCAGGCAGGTCTGGCCGATCCAGTACCTGGTCTGCGCGAGCAGGCGCGGCTCCCCGAACTCGGCGACGGCTTTCTCGGCGGCCCGCAGCACGCGGAGCGCCTCGTCGTAGCTCCCGCGGTCAAGGTGCGTCTGGCCGATATACCGCAGGGTCAGCCACTGCCCCACGGTGTCACCGCTCGCCTCGTAGTGCGCCAGGGCCTCGTTGAACAGCGCCAGCGGCCTGGCCAGGTGGCCGCGCCTGCGCAGGGCGTTGCCGAGCGTCCGCAAGGCGATCGCCTGACCGTGCCGGTCGTGGCACTCGGCCAGCAGGTCCGCCGCCCGCTGCAACTCGGCCAGGCCGGACACTCCGGCGCGGCGGCTGGCCACCAAGGCCGGCTGGCCGAGGCAGGCGAGCAGCACTGCCTCGCCGCGGCGGTTCCCGGCCTCCCGGCAGGCCTGCAACGCCGCCGCGTGCGTCGCGTACCAGTCGTCGAAGTAGCTCCGGACGGTAAAGAACTCGTGGGCGGACACGGCCAGATCCCAGCAGATGTCGACGAGGCCGAGCTCGGCGCAGTGGCTGACCGCCGCCCGGATGTTCAGCCGCTCGTTCTCGAACCACTCCAGCGGGGCCTGGTCGACCTCGGCGAGCACGGCCGGTGGTGCGTCCCAGTCGGGCACCGCGCAGTGGACGACCTCGAAGTCGCCTCCGTACAGGCCGGCGTGCGCTCGCCTGGTGAGGGTGAGCAGCGCCCGGTACGCCCGGGCGGGCACGGCACCCCGGTCATCCGCGCTCGCGTACTCGGCTCGCGCCCGGCGCGCGGCGTACTCGCGGGTCAGGTCGTGGAACCGGTAGCGCACCGCGGACTCCGTCGGCTCGATCATGTACCTGGCCGACAGCTGGGCCAGTACCGCGGCGGCGTCCGCGCCCGTCCCGCCGCGGAGAGCGGCGGCCGTCCACAGCCCGAAGCTGGACAGCTGCAGCAGGCCGAGTTCCAGGAACAGCCGTCGCGCGTCGTCGCCGAGCCGGTCGAATCCGGCGCCGATGGTGCGCGCCAGGCTGAACTCTCCGTAGGCAAACGCCTCCGGCCCCTGCCGGGCCAGCCGGTCGGCGAGTTCCGCTGTCGGCCGGGGATGGTCGTGCCCGGCTGGCGGCCGAGCAGCCACGACGCCTCGGCCACGAGGTCGTCGCGGCCGACGAGGTCCGCGGCATCGGGCGGCAGTTGCCGCGGAATGACCGGGCCCGGGCCCGGGCCGTCCGGCAGCCCCGCTCGCCTCGCGATCACGGACTCCGCTGCCGCGACCGTCGGCTCGGCCCCGCTGGCGATCGCGTAGTAGAGCGCGCGGAGCGCCGGATCCGGTTCGCCCCCGGTCTGCTCGCCGAGCGCCGCGGCGTGGCGCTCGTAGGCCGCGGTCGCGTCGGTAACGTGGCCGCACCGGTACTGAACGATCATCAGTTGTTCGCCCAGCCGCCCGTCGCCGGGGTAGTAGCCGGCGATCAGGGCGAGATCATCAAGGATGCGGTCGTAGCCGCGCCGGGCGATCTCGAGGTCGAACAACCGCACCGCGGCGCGCTTGCGCCGCTGCTCCAGCCGGTCGATCTCCTGCCGGAACGCGCCGCCGGGCACGTTCGACAGCGGATGCTGGCCGCGCCACAGCCCCAGCGCCCGCCGCAGGCAGCTGATCTCGTCATCCGGGCGGCGGTGCGACCGGGCTTCCTCCGCCTGCCGCGCCAGGCGCCGGAACGACAGCATGTCGACATCGTCATCGGCGACCCGGAACTCGTACCCGTACCGGGCGTGGGTCACCAGGTCACCGGCCCGGCCGAGCGGTCCGAGCAGCGCGCGCAGCGCAGCGGCGGACTTGTGCAGCTGCGCTTCGCTGACCTCTTCACTGCCCCACGCGGCCTGCAGCAGTTCGGCCTTGGATACCCGCTGATTGGCGTTGATCAGGAGAGCGGCCAGCACGATCAGGGTATGGCCGCCTGGTAAGTCGAGGGACCGGTCGTCCCGGCTGATCTCCAGTTCGCCCAGCAGACGATAGATCACGCGCGCCCTCCCCTACGCCTAACGCACAGCACAATGTCACAGCACATGCTGCAAAACAGGAGGGGGTCCCCTCAATTTATCGCAGCGGGGGAGCATCGGGCAAATGCCACCGGAAGCCGAACGGAAGCACACCGGAAGTCTCCCGTGGGTAAATGGCTTTAAGTAATTGGCAGAGCGGCTGAGAGTGACGGCGAAACGGTGGTCAAGGGTGCGCCGCCGGCCGCCGGCCCTGTTGACGAATCAAATGAACAGTCTTTTAATTGATGCCATGGGGCGCATCTCGGGCGTCACCGCCGCCGAGACCCGCGAGCGGCTGCTGCGCGCGGCCGCTGACGTCTTCGCCCGGCGCGGGTATGACGGCACGCGCGTGGCGGATATCGCCTCGGCCGCGGGCGTGAGCAACGGTGCGCTGTACGCGCACTTCGCCTCGAAGGCCGAACTGCTCGTGGCCGCGCTGCACGCGCACGGGCGGCGGCTGCTCGCCGACGCGTTCGCCGCCGATCCCGACCGCTCTGTCACCGATCTGCTGGTCCTCATCGGCCGGTGGCTGCCCCGCCGCCGCGACGCCCGCCGCCACCTCATCGTCGAGGCGCTGGTCGCGGCCCGCCGCGACGAGGATGTCGCCCGGCCGATGCGCGACTACGTGGGCGAGCGCGCGAGCTGGATCGCGGGGCTGGTACGCGTCGGCCAAGCCGACGGCGAGCTTGACCCGGCGCTGTCGCCGAACGCGCTCGCCCACTTCTGCCTCCTGCTCGCCATGGGCAGCGCATTGATCACGCCGGACCTGCATACGGTCGGCGACGAGGAGTGGGCCGGGCTGCTCACCCGCGTCGTCGCCGCCCTGGCCCCGGCCGGCACCACGGCACAGGCACAGACGGGAATAACACAGTGAAGGTGCACATCAACTCCGAGCGCTGCCAGGGGCACGGCCGCTGCTACGACCTTGCTCCCGGCCTGTTCGGCGACGACGACGAGGGCTACGGAATGGTCCTCGGCGACGGCCTGGTACCGCCGGGCCAGGAGCGCGAGGCCCGGCTGGCTGCGGCCAACTGCCCCGAGAGCGCGATCGACGTCCTCGAGGAGACCTGACATGACCGCCGATGACCGCTTCACGCAGGACTTCCGGGAGACGCGCGGGGATCAGCCCCTGGGCACGCGCAGCGAGATCATCACGGGCCCGGTCTCGGACTGGGCGACCGACTTCTCCCATCTTGAGCCCGAGTGGTCGGCCGACCCCTACCTGATCCAGGACGACCTGCGGCGCCGCTGCCCGATCGCGCGCACCGAGCGGTTCGGCGGCGGTTGGCTGCCGACACGCTTCGACGACGTCTCGGCGATCGCCTACGACACCCAGCGCTTCTCTTCGCGGTCGATCATCATGAGCAACTTCCGTCCGCCAGCCGAGCTGGCGCCGGTCGGGGGCACACCGCCGATCTCATCCGACCCGCCGTTCCATCACGACGCGCGCAAGTTGCTGCTCCCGGCGTTCACCAAGACCGCGGTCGGGGGGCAGGAGCCGGCGACCAGGGCGCTGTGCCACTCGCTCATCGACGCGTTCGAGGGCCGGGACGTCGTCGACGCCGCGGGTGACTACGCACAGCACATCCCGATGCGGGTCATCGCGGCCATGCTCGGGTTCCCCCCGGAGGACGGGCCGCGGTTCCGTGAGTTCGTCGAGAACACGCTCGAAGGCATCAACCTGCCGCCGGAAGAGCGCATCGCGCGCATGACCAAGCTGTTCGATTACCTGCTCGCGCAGGTCCGCGACCATCTCGACCACCCGCGTGAGGATCTCACGACCTACCTCATCAACGCCGAACTCCACGGCCACAAGCTCGACCCGTCCCACGTCGCCGGCACCATGGCCCTGCTGCTCATCGCCGGCATTGACACGACCTGGAGCGCGATCGGCGCCTCGTTGTGGCACCTGGCCAGGACCCCGGGCGACCGCACCCGCCTGGCCGCCGAGCCGGGGCTGCTGCCGACCGCGATGGAGGAGTTCCTGCGCGCGTACGCGCCGGTCACCATGGCGCGGCTGGTGAAAAGGGACATGCACTGGCGCGGCGCCGACATGAAGGCCGATGACTGGATCCTGCTGTCGTTCCCCGCCGCCAACCGTGACCCGGCGCGGTTCGACCGGGCCGCCGAGGTCATCATCGACCGCGAGGTCAACCGGCACGCCGCCTTCGGCCTCGGCATCCACCGCTGCGTGGGCTCGCACCTGGCCCGCATGGAGCTTCGGGTCGCCCTCGAAGTCTGGCTCGGGCGGATACCGGAGTTCACCCTCGCTGACCCGTCGGCGGTGACCTGGTCCGCCGGCCAGATCCGCGGCCCGCGCACGCTTCCGCTCCGCATCGGCTGAATCACTGGTAGGAGATCATCACCGGGTTCGGTGTCCTCGCCATCGTCTGCGACGGGCTCAGCATCGGCTGATCTTTGACGTAGAAGTTTTTCCACCCGAAGGTCACTCCCGGCGGTGCGGCCGAGATGTCGGCATCCCACGTTTGCTGCTTCGTGGCCGGGGTGC
This sequence comes from uncultured Actinomycetota bacterium, assembly GCA_963842355.1. Taxonomy (GTDB): domain Bacteria; phylum Actinomycetota; class Actinomycetes; order Streptosporangiales; family Streptosporangiaceae; genus JASHPR01. Next base: position 667,460 of record CAWJGC010000007.1, read on the forward strand.
CCTGCCCGTCCATGTCCAAGACGATGGCCAGATCGTCGTGGTAGGCGTCGAGGCGCTGCTCGTCAGCGACCTCTCCGATCTTGAACTGATGCAGCACCAGCAGTTTCTGGGGGAGGCGGTACTGCGCGGTGAGCTGGGCCAGCCAGCCGCCGACGCTGTTGACCTCGGTGATGCTCACGGTGCCGATCTGGCGCAGCGGCAGCTGCCCCGGCTGCAGCTTCCATTCCGGGTCCAGGGCCAGGCCCACGTTGGGCATTTCCAGCAGCGGCTGATAGACCTTGGCCTGGGCCAGGAAGTTGTCCCGGCCAGGCTGCAGGTCAAGGATCACGTACATTCCCGCCGCAGTCGCAGCCCGCACCCAGGGGCGCAGCGATGCGACAGGAGTCGCATACGAATAGCTACCGTCTGCGCCAGCCGCCGCCGTGGCGACGGTGGCGATGATCTCGAATGCCGGAACGGCAGGCGCCGTGCCCAGCCCTCGGTAGGCTGCCGCCGCCCGCTTGGCCCGGGCGACGCTGGCGCGCAGGCCCTGCTGGCCCAGGGCGCCGAGCGACGGAGTTCCCGGGTGCCCGTAGAGGGCCACGAGCCGGTGCATGGGCACGACGATCTGCCCGCCGCCGGGCAACTGGATTCCGGTCCTGGCCACGGCCAGCCTGGAGGCCAGCAGGCTGGCCAGCCCGAAGCCGCTCCCGGCCGCGATGACGTGCCGCGGCCTGATGGTGGACAGGGCGGTGATGGCGGCCGGATCGCCTCGCGGGTCATAGCCGTGCACCGGCACCACCGCGGCGCCGGCTGCCTCCGCGCTGGCCGCTGCCGCCAGGGCGGCGGCGGAGCGGCCCGCGGAAACCAGGACGACCGTGCGGCCCTGCGGCGCCGGCCGGGGCCTGCGGGGAAGCCCGGACGGGTCGGTGGTCACATGCGCCCAGGGCATCTGGGCCGAGAGCTGGCTGGTGGTCAGTCCGACGCCGAGCACGCTGCGAGGATGCAAATCGTTGATCTCCTGCCACGCGACGGTATCCACGGATGAGGTCAGCCGGGCTTGCTGCGTGCCCGCGGAACCGTTGCGGTAGGCGGCGGTGCTGGTCGGGGCGGCGGGCAGCGGCGCTGACAGGAGCAGCGGCGCATGCGCGTGCTCGGCCGCGGAGACGGCGGCGGCCACATCGGCCGGCCGGTTGGCGTTCGCGACCACTACGGCTGATGCACACCCGAACAGTGCCCTGGCCACACCTGCGGCAACCGCGGCGGGCGAGCCGGACACCACGGACGTGCCCGGGGCCGGACCGCGCGTACAAGCCGGGGACGCGTCTGCCTGGTGCAGATGACCGGTAGATGCGCAGGCCGTAGCGCTCACGGCAACGGACAAAGTAATCGCTAGGGTAATTCTCGAACGAAGCGAGATTTCCGTCCCGGATCGAACGCCCCGTGGTCCCGGCATGCGGTATTTTCCCCTCCATGCGTGATGCCAGCCCATTTACCGTCATTGGCTGCGCAATTGGCTGGCAGAAGCCATTTTCGATGGCAGGGGCTATATCACCTGGCGCGGCCGAACATAAACATTCAGCCGCATCCCCCGGCGACGCCCGGGCGCCCGGTAGCTGGCGGCCTGATGAGCGCGCCCGCCGCGATAACCGCCCGGGGCGTGGCCGGTCGTCCGCTACCCCGGGACGTGAGCCGGCCGCAACGGCTCAGACGCGCACGACGCGGTCGGCCGCGGTCTTCGGCTCGTGCCTGATGTCCCCTGGCTGCCCCATGACCCGCCGCCAGCAGGCGAACTCCAGCAGGATGCCGTCAGGATCCTGGAAGTAGAACGAGCGGACGAACACGCCGGGATGCAGTTCCCGGGCGACCCCGTCCGGGCTGTCGTCGTGGTCGATGACCGGACTCACCCGGACGCCTTTGGCCTTGAGCTTGGCGTGGTACTCACTGAAGCGCTCCTCGGGCACGTCGAACGCTACGTGGTTCATCGAGCCGACGGCGCTGGTCCACTCGCCGAAGCCCGGCACCGTCACCGGCGCGGAAACACCTGGAACCGGGTCCGGCGCGTCCGGGAACCAGAAGAACGCCAGCGCGTTGCCGCCGCCCATATCGAAGAAGAAATGCTGACCCGAGTTGCCCGGCAGGTTCAGCGTCTTGATCAGCCGCATGCCGAGCACCTGGGTGTAGAACTCGACGGTCTGCTTCATGTCCGAGCAGACCAGAGCGAGGTGATTGACCCCGCCCAGATCGAACTCCTCGTTCTGCCACTCCATGCCGGCCTCCCGTGGTGCGCCGCCGACGTCGCGCCACGTGACGTGTGCGGGCATATCCAAATCTAGACTCGGATCCACTCGGATGTCAGGTCACCTGCGGCCGGCCCGGCGCACGGGTGGAAGACCGCGGACGGGAGGCTCCGGTGACCGGAATCGTCAGGGAGTTCGTCGGACTGCCGTCCCCGGTGGTCGGCCGGGCCGGCGCCGGTGGCCATCCGTGCCAGGGCATCTACCACCGGCAGGCTGGCTCCAGGCCGGCGACGGCGTTCATCGCCACCCACTACAACGTGGACTTCTCCGAGCATTACCTGGCCGGCCTGATGGCGGAGCGCGGCTTCGGCTTCCTGGGCTGGAACACCAGATTCCGGGGCAGTGAGGCGTACTTCCTGCTGGATCACGCGCTCGCGGAGATCGGCGCGGGCGCACGCTGGCTGCGCGAGCAGGCCGGCGTCGAGCGGGTCGTGCTGCTGGGCAACTCCGGCGGCGGCTCGCTCATGGCCGCCTACCAGTCCCAGGCCGTCGCGCCCTGCGTCGTGCCGGTCGCCGGGATGCGGCCGCTGGCCGCCATCGAGAAGCTGCCGCCGGGCGACTTGTTCATCGCGCTCGCCGCGCACTCGGGCCGTCCTGAGGTGCTGACCGCCTGGCTCGACCCGTCGGTGACCGACGAGAGCGACCCGGTGGCGGCAGATCCGGCTCTCGACCCCTTCAACCCGGACAACGGACCGCCGTTCGGCGAGCCTTTCCAGCGCTGTTACCGGGCCGCGCAGCGCGCCCGCAACGAGCGCATCACCGGCTGGGTGCTCGGCCAGCTGGACCTGCTGCGCGGGACGCGCGCCAGGGACCGGCTGTTCACCGTCTTCCGCAGCTGGGCCGACCTGCGGATGATCGACCCGTCGATCGAGCCGTCGGACCGGCGCCCGAACTGGTGCTATCTCGGCGACCCGGCCACGGCCAACTACGGCGTGTTCGGCGTCGGCACGGTGAGCACGCTGCGCAGCTGGCTGTCGATGTGGAGCCTGCGCACGTCGCAGTGCATCGCGGCGCCGCACCTGGCCAAGATCACCGTGCCGTCCCTGGTCCTGCACGCGACCGCGGACGCGTGCGTCTACGACAGCGACGCACGCAGCCTTCATGAGGCGATCGCCGCGCCCGGCAAGGAGCTGAGGTTCCTCAAGGCCGACCATTACCTCTCCGAACCCGCCGGCGCGCGCGAGGAGGCCGCCGACCTGATCGCGGCCTGGGTGACCGGCCACGGCGGCTAGCGGTCGCGGCCCCTCGCGGCGGGCCACGCGCGCCGCGCCCGGCGCTGGCCGGTGAGCTGGCCCCGGGAAACGGCCGGGATCGGGCTGCGGTGATGTGCCGCGGGCGGCGCGGCGGGCAGAGCTATACGCCTATACCAGATTCTTTGCCGGGCCGGTGCCTATTTCTGTGTTTACCCGCGCCCGCGGCCGGCCTCCAGTAAGTTCCGGGGAACAGGCGCTGCCCGTGCCGCCTGACGTCAGTTGGGGTCAGCTCGCCGGGTGAGCGCGGAGCTTCGCGGACTGGAGATTGATGCCCGCAGCATCTCGTCATGCCAAGCCCAAGAGATTCTCCCTCAGGTTCGGGGCATCCGCAGCGGCCGCGGCGACGCTCGCCAGCGTGGCCGCGGCCTTCGTGTTCCTGCCGGGCGGACCCGCGGCGCCCGGGCCCTCTTCGCACACCAGCGATGTGACGAGCGCCGGGCCAGGCCTCGACGCCTACCAGACGGCCACCGCATCTCGCCGCGCGTTCGCCACCGTGGAGAGCCAGATGGTCCGGCGCACCAGGACGGCGGCCCGCCGCGCGCACGTCGCCGCGCTCGCCGCCAGCCGGCACGTCCAGCAGGCGACCGCGCAGCCATCGCCGCCGCCGGACCCGAGCCCCGCGACCACGCCGGCGCCCACGCCCGCGCCCACGCCAGCCAGTGGCGGCGGGGACGCCGCCAGCTCACCGCTCGGTGTCTGCATCCGCGACGCCGAAGAGGGCGGCAGCTACGCCTGGGGACCCGGTAACGGCGGCGGGGCGTACCAGTTCCTGCTCGGCACCTGGGAAAAGTACGGCGGCGCGGCCAGCGAGTACGGCGTGGCCGGTCCCGCGTATCAGGATCAGATATTCGACAACGCCATCGCCGCAGGTGGCGCCTCGAACTGGACGGCTTACGACGGGTGCTGACGGTGTGCCGCGACGGTGCCGGGAGGGGGTGCCGCGCCGACGCGACCCGGCCCTTCAGGTGATCAGGACGGCCGGGTGCTCAGCTGGATGGCTCAGCTACCCGGTGCACTGCGGGCTGGCATATACGAGGCCCCTCTGGATACCTCCATGCGCGACTTTCTCGACACCTCCGTTGGAGACGACGGGCGGCTGCATGGTGAAGCTGGTGGCAAGTTGCACGCCGACGCCGCCGGGCAGCGCTGAAGGGTGGATCAGCATCACGACGACCAAGCTCAGCGCCCCACCCGGCATGCTGGCCGGAGGTCCTTGATGGGGAGCCGGGAGGACTTCAAACCTGGGCGAGATGATCCTGTGCAGTAGCCCGGGGCTCGCGGGATACCGTCGGCACGATAGGTTCTGCTGGCCGATCAGCGTGACGCTGGCCGGGACGCCATCCGCGCGGAGCTTGCTTTGCAGTCCGTCCGGATTGCGCAGCTCGCGGATGGTGACACGGATACTGCCGTCGGCCTGCCTGGTCACCGTCCAGGCCGCGAGCTGGGCAGTGGGCCGAGGGCTGGCCTGGTGACTGCCGGGCACGAGCGTGCTCACGGCGAGCGCCGCCGCGGCCACAACCGCCAGCGCTCCGGCCAGTGCGGGAATCCGCCGCCGGGCGCGCGCCGTGCGGCCACGGCGCGCGATCTGCTCCACCGGGGTGCTCGTATGTACGCCGGTGAAGGACTCCCTCACCACTGTGATCAGTTCGTTGTCGTTCATGATGGGATCTCCTGCTGTCGCTCGGGCATAAGGTCGTCGCGCAGCGACGCGATCGCACGGGCCAGATGAGCCTTGACCGTGCTGGGCGCAATGCCGAGCACGGCCGCGGTGCGGCCGGTATCCAGGTCCAGGAACAGCCGTAGGGCGACGACCTGCCGCTGCCGGGCAGGAAGCCGCATCAGCGCCGCCATGATCTTGGGATCAACGGGTCCGTCAATGGCGGCCTCGGCCGCAGCCGGGCCCGCGACGATGCCAGGGTCTGGCATGGAGACCTCCCGGCGGCGGCGCCGCCACCAGGAGATGTTCGCGTTCAGCGCGGTACGGACCACCCACGCCGGCGGTGCCGGATGCCTGCTGACCGTGCGCCATGACGCAAAAGCCCGGGTGAAGGCTTCGTCAACAAGATCTTGCGCCGTGTCCAGGTCACCGACACTGACCAGGACAGCGCGGAGGCAATCGTCCACGGATCTGCGGTAGAACTCCGCGAAGTCCAGTCGTTGGGTCCCCATACCCATCTAACGCACAGCCGCCGGGCGGGGACTACCTGGGGTTCGCAGCGGAATAACCCGCCGCCTTGCCTCGAGGCGGTCAGCCTTGTGGTACGCGGGCGCATAGGGGCGCGGCTGGGATGTGAGGGGGACGCGGTCAGGCGGCCTCGCCGCCGGGGGCCCGCCGCCCCGCGCCTGGCCGGGGCGGAGCTGGTAATCCAGTGTTCTGACGCGTGTCTCTCTTAATGTTTCCGCGGGAACGCGAGACAATGGCGGATGCCGAACCGCGTGCGGGTGCTGACGGTACCCGATCGTGACCGGGCCGAGCTGGAGCGCCGGGCCCGGTCGAAGGGGGCTCCGGCCCGGGTGGTGGAACGCGCCCGTATTGTGCACTAGGACCCAAACCATGTATTGCACGCGCGGGTTATTAACACGCTGATTTGATCATGGTTACGCGTGCCGATTTGGTGATCTAGGACCTAAATGCATGAAATAGATGGGTTTGAGTCCTAGATCACCGGGTACCGTCCCGGCCAGGCGCGAGGCGGGCTCCGCCGCACCCTGCGCACCCCGCATAGCACAAGACTGAACGCCTGAAGGCAAGGCGGCGGGTTATTTCGCTACGTGCGCATTTCGTGCATTTCAGTCCTAGATCACGAAAGCGGCCCTGAAACCATGATCAGAACAGGTGTGTTGATCATCTGCGCGCCCTGGCAGGGAATGATCTTGGGCGCCTCGGTAAGCGCGGTCACGCACGTCACCCTGCCTGCGGCCCGTCAACTTCCGGAGGTCTGAGGCGGGAACCGATGTAATCAGGCGTTTATCCCCCCAAGATGTTCTGGTGTTGGGGAATTTCCTCCTAAAGCCCGCCCCTCGGCATACGGTATGGCCCAAAGGTATCCAAGGGGGAGGGGCTGCCAGATGTGGCACATTCACTCATCCGCTGCAGGCGTCGGCTATCGGGCAATTTGGCGGAAGAAGGGCCGGATCGCCGCCGCTGGCGCAGCGGCAGTCGCCGTCTTAGCTGGTACTTCGATGGTCGCCGCCCCGGCGGCGTCGGCGAGTACGACCGAGACCGTCATTGTCACCTCCAGCGGACTTTTGAGCCCGGTAGCGGCGGTTTTGGAGGTAGGCGGCACCGTTTTGACGGATTACCATCTTATCGACGGGGTCGACGCTTCGATCCCGACGGCCCTGGCGTCTGTGCTGGCGGCGTTACCGGGCATAACCGTGACTCCCGATGTTTCGGTGAGTGTGCAGTCCACGACGGAGTCGACGGGGCCCCACACGCCGTCGGATGCGTTCTTGCCGGAGACCGGGGCGACGCAGTTGGCCTCGTCTGGCGACGACGGCCAGGGGGTCACGGTGGCCGTGCTCGACACGGGCATCGACAACCTGCCCGACTTCTCCGGGCGGCTGATCGGCGGGGTGGACCTGACCGGCGGGAACCACCCGTACCAGGACAGCTACGGTCATGGCACCTTCGTGGCTGGCCTGATCGCAGGCGATGGGGCCTCGTCGAACGGGCAGTACTCGGGCGAGGCGCCGGGCGCCGACCTGGTGTCGATCAAGGTGGCGGGCGCGGACGGCACGACCCACCTGGGTACCTTGATCTCGGGCCTCGAGTGGGCGGTCGATCACATGCGCAGCTACGGCATCAAGGTCCTCAACATCTCCCTGGGGTTCCAGCCCTTCGAGAGCACGGTCATCAACCCCCTGGACCTGGCCGTCGAAGCGGTCTGGAACTCGGGCATCACCGTGGTTACCTCGGCGGGCAACGCCGGCCCGTTCAACGGCACCATCCTGTCTCCCGGCGACGACCCGCTGGTGATCACGGCGGGTGCCTTGGACGATATGGCTACGCCGTCCATCACCGATGACGAGATGAACGATTTCAGCAGCGTCGGTCCTACCTCGCCCGACGGCTGGGTCAAGCCCGACCTGGTCACCTCGGGGCGGTCTGTGGTGAGCCTGGCCGCGCCGGGCTCGACGATCTTTAACGACTTCCCCTCGGCCCGGGTCGGCTCGGCGAACTTCGTCGGCTCGGGCACCTCCTTCAGCGCGGCGATCACCAGCGGGGCGGCAGCCCTGGTCCTGGCCGATAACCCGGATCTCAGCCCCGACCAGGTAAAGGCCCGCCTGCTCGGCACGACCAACCCTGGTCCGGTCGCCAACCCGTTCGTCGACGGCCACGGGGCCCTCAACGCTTACGCCGCGGCCACGTCGGGCCCGATGAACTTCAACCAGTCGGCCGCCGGGCTGATCCCGACCCTGCCCGGCGCCACGGTCTCGCTGTCGCCTACCCGCCCCGCCGACACATGGAACGCGAACCTGTGGTCGGGGATCTCGCTGCCCCCGCCGCCCTCCGATTGCGCGACGTGGAGCGGTGACACATGGAATGGCAGCGACTGGAATGGCTGGGTGTCGAGCGGCTGCGCCTGGACCGAACGGGAGTGGAACGGCTCGGCCTGGAGTGAACGGGAGTGGAACGGCTCGGCCTGGGACGAACGGGAGTGGAACGGTTCGGCGTGGAACGGTTCGGCCTGGGCTGGTTTGGCGTGGAACAGCTCGGCATGGAACTGACGGACTGACGGACCCGACTGGGCAGATCAGCCATGGGCATGCCGCGTGCTACCAAGACCATCGTCGCCGCCTCGGTCTTCGGCGGCGCGCTCACCTTGTTCATTGCCCCCTGGGGCCAATCAGCCTCGTGGCACGTCGGCGAGGGTCAATGGATCGTCGCGGCCGCGATGGGGGTGATTGTCCTGGCGAGCAAGGTCTGGCCCATTGTGGTGTTCCGCGGCGGTGAATCCGAGGCGGTCAACGTAGGCGAGGGCTTCTTCGTGATCCTCGCCCTCCAGGTACCGCCGCTGCTCACCATGGGAACCCTGGCCTCGGCCACGGTGCTGGCTCAGGCGGTGCGACGGCGGCCGCTGGTCAAGTCGGCCTTCAATACGGGCCAGGTTCTGATCGCTGCGGGACTTGGGCTGGCGGTGAGCCGCGGTGTCGCAGCGCCTTCGCCATCGATCACGGTAGGCGAGATCGCGGCCGTCGTGCTCGGGGCCGGCGTGTACCTGGCGGTCAATACGCTGCTCGTGGCCGGGGTCATGGTCTCGATGGGCACGACGTGGCCCGAGTTCACCAGCGATGTTCCGATCCAGCTGACGCTGGCTGGCACGGCCGCATTGGTTGGCGTCGTCTTGGCGCTCGCGATGCACGCGCATCCGTGGGCATTGGCGTTGGCCGTCCCGGTGCTGATAGTGGAGCGCCAGATGATCAGCGCCAGGTTCGCGGCGCTGTATGACCGCGCCCGGATGGAGGGGCTGTATGAGGTCACGCTGGAGGCGAACCGGGGGCTCCGGCAGGAGGCCGTGCTCGAAACGATCTTAGCGGCGGTACGGCGGCTGCTTCGCAGCCCCGAGGCCACCCTGACGTCGACCGACCCGGGCCCGGGTCAGCTCGCGGCGCTCATGACCGTGGCCGGTCAGCAGCAGTGGCTGGTGGCGTCGGGCCGGCGACGGGATGAGCCTTTCGACCACGCCGACCGGGGCCTGCTGCGGGCCCTGGCCGCCGTGGGCAACGGGGCGCTCAGCAATGCCGAGCTGTACCAGCAGGTCCACGTCGAGCGCGAAAGGCTCTCCTCGATCACCCTCGGCATCGGAGAAGGCGTCTGCGCCATAGATGCGGGCGAGAAGCTGACCTTCGTCAACCGGGCCGCAGCCGACATGATCGAGCTGCCGTCGCTCGACATCACGATCGACGACCCGGTGAGCGACGGCGCCCCCACGGCGCCCGCCTTCCTGCTCGCCCCGGCCCGCGAAGCCATGCGCACGGGCCGCACCATCCGGGAGGACGACGCCCGGTTCCGCGGCAAGAACGGCGCCACCGTCCCGGTGGCCTACACGGCTTCCGCGGCCGTGAGCAACGGCACACCGTCGGGCGCGGTGATCGCCTTTCGCGACATCACCGAGCGCAAGGCCTTCGAAGACGAACTCCATCATCACGCCTTCTACGACAGCCTCACCGGACTGGCGAACCGCCGGCTGCTGGTGGAGCGCCTGGAGCAGGCGCTGCGGCGGTCAGCCCTGGACCGCAAGGCTCACGCCCTGATCTTCGTCGACGTGGATCGCTTCAAGAGCATCAACGACAGCCTTGGCCACGTGAACGGCGACGAGTTCCTCGTGGCGATCGGGGCCCGCATGAAGACCGTGATGCGCAGCCGCGACCTGCTGGCTCGCTTCGGCGGCGACGAGTTCGTGGCGCTGCTGGAGGACGTGGGCGGAGTGGAGGTAGCGGTCGCCGCGGCGCGACGCATCTGCGCTGCCGCCGAGCAGCCCATGGTGCTGTCCGACGGCTACGAGCTGGTGGCCAGCGTGTCAGTCGGCATCGCGCTGACCGAGCCAGGCAAGACAGCCGACGACGTGCTGCGCAACGCCGACGTGGCGATGTACGAGGCCAAGGCCAAGGGCCGGGGCGGCGTCTACAAGGTGTTCGACAAGGCCTCCATGGGAACCCGTTCCTCGGAACGGCTCCAGATCGAGGCCGACCTGCGCAAGGCCCTGGAGCGAGACGAGCTCGAGGTGCACTACCAGCCGTTCTATTCCCTCGACGAGCAGCACATCGTGGGAGCAGAGGCGCTGGTGCGATGGCGTCATCCCACGAACGGCCTGATCAGTCCCATGAGGTTCATCCCGATGGCCGAGGAGACAGGGCTGATACTGCTGCTGGGTCGTTACGTTCTGGACCAGGCGTGCCGCCAGGTGCGCTCGATCCGGGACCGGCTGGCCGTGGAGCTGCCCATCAGTGTCAACCTCTCCCCCCGCCAGTTCCAGGAAAGCGGGCTCCTGTCGCAGGTGGCGGCGGCCCTCGACGCGACCGGCCTGCCCTCGGAGCTACTCACATTCGAGATCACTGAGTCCATGGTCATGGAGGACCTGTCCGGTGCCCGCGAGGTGATGAAGAAGCTCAACCGGCTGGGCGTGCGCCTGGCCATCGACGACTTCGGCACCGGCCACTCCTCACTGGCGTACCTCAAGCAGTTCCCGGTACACGAGGTAAAACTGGACCGCGCCTTCGTCCAGGGCGTCGGCGAGAGCCCGGTGGACTCCGCGATCGTCCGGGCCGTCATCGACCTGGCCAACGCCATCGGCATATCGGCGGTGGCCGAGGGGGTGGAGACCAGGGACCAGCTCACCGGGCTCAAGATGCTGGGCTGCCAGGTGGGGCAGGGGTTCTACTTCTCGCCCCCGCTTCGCGCCGAGGAGTTCGACGCGCTGCTGCGCCGCCACTTCGACCGGACCCCGGGGCCGGCCGGCGGCCCGGTGCTCATCGACCAGGGCGCGAACACGCCGGGCAGCACCGAAGCCTCCTCGGCCGGGCCTGGCCGCACCGGTGCCGCCACGCGGCCGGACCGGGGCTGTACCGGACCGGCAGGGATTCGTAGCCGGAAATGAAATTGGCGGGCCGGTACCCGGGCTCCTCCTGCTGCGTCGGCTCCAGGTCGGGCAGCCGGGCGAGCAGCCGCTCGAACATCACCGTCAGCTCCAGCCGGGCGAGGCTGCTGCCCGGGCAGAAGGTGCGGGCACGGCTGGCCAGGACCGGCAGCACGGCTTCCCGGGTCCCGGACTCGGCCCCATCCTCACCCGCCCGGGGCCGGACCGTCCATGTCCCCGGCCTGGCCGCTGGCGCGCGCTAACGGCGTTCCTGGGCACGTTCCCAGTCGCGCGGCAGGCGGACGGCCTGGAATTGCGGCCGCGAGTACACCCGGTACTCCGGGAGATAACGCTGGCGCAGCGCTGGCGGCCGCGCGGCGCGTGCGCCGAGGGCGGCGGCTACCAGCACTCCGGCGCCCATGACCACGAAGAACGCCGGGTAGGCATACAGCAGCGCCGGTGCGTGACTCCCGAGCGCCGGCAGATCCAGCAGGCCGGCCACGGTGAACGTAAACCACGCCAGGGGTGTCTCGCTGCCTGGATAGCGGTAGGCGCGGAGCATGACCAGGGCCATGCCCGCCGCCTCGGCGGCCAGGGCGAGGCACATCGCCGTCCCCGGAGCGTGAGCGAACCACCATACGGTCACGATGACCACGGTGCCGCCGAGCAGGGCGCAGCGGCCGGCGCCGAAGCGCCACCCGCCGCGGGCCGCCAGTACCGCGAGCACCGTGGCCGTACCGACCAACTGCAGCGCGGCGAGGCACAGCGCCGGCCGCGGAGGATGCTGGGCGGCCTGGGCGGCCAGCAGTACGCTGTACTCGACCGTCCAGATCAGCCAGGCCACCGGATCGGGGTCGCTCGTCCGCCGCCAGGCGTCCCGAAGGTAGGGGACGTACCCGGCGAAGCCGGCCAGTCCGGCCAGGAGGCCCCAGGCCGCCGGTGACGTGAGATGGCTCATGAGAAGGCGCCCTTCGCCAGCTCGCAGCCGGCGGCTTTCGCCGCTGTGAACTGCGATACAAGCGTGCGCGTCCTGCCCGGACGGTTGTGTTGCACGTGCCTTGATGCTTACCTTGCATCCCAGGTCACGAGCGCAAGCTGGAGCGTTCGGGCCCGCTGGATTCCTGGCGGCGATCGGGCCGGAGCCGGGACGCGGCCGGCCGTGGCCGCGCGGGCTACGAGGTGCGCCTGCCGAAGGCCGGGTCCATGACTTCTATGCGTATCCGGGCCGACTCGGCCTCTGGAACGCCGAGCCGTTCGAAGATGTCCAGCGCCTGCATGAATACGATGCGCGCGTTGTCAGGTCGCCGTGTGCTGAAAGTCGTTTCACCGATTCCTTCGAGGACTTTGGCCTCCTCGTATGGGTCACCGATCTCCCTGGCCATCCTGAGCGCGGTATGGTAATGATCCATTGCCTCGCCGTACCGGCCGCATTCGCGGCGCACGTCAGCTATCCCGCGAATCGCAATCACCTGCTGGGACAGGTTTCCGATCTCCTCGGCGATTGATTTAGCTTTCTCGTGATAAATCTGCGCCTCGTCATAGCACTCCGCGCTCCTGTAAATGGCGCCGATGTCATTGAGGACGTCAGCTTCATCCGGAAGATCGCCGATGGCGCGGTAAATGGTGAGTGCGCGTCGATAAGCGTCAAGTCCGTCTTCGTAGCTACATTTGTAATGATAGACGGCGCCTATGTTATGATACAGGATAGCCTCGTTCTGCGCCCCGCCTATCTCCCTGAATATTTCCAGTGACTCCTGATAGCTTTCGAGCGCGTCCCTGTGATAGCCGAAGTACAGGTGCATCCTTCCCAGATTGTTCAGGGTCTTCGCCTGACCCCGCCTGTCCCCGACATCTTGATAGAGCGAAAGCGCGTCATGCAGTTGAGCCATTGCGTCGGGGTATCGCCCGAGCTGCCAGGAAGCGATTCCGGCGTGGCTCAACGTTCGGGCCAAGCCGTACTTGTCTGCCGTGTCATGTTCTTTGATTCTTGCTTCGCGGAAATAGGCGAGGGCCTCGCGGGAACGTCCCGCACGCCAGTGGGCAGTGCCCATCTGGTCGAGAGCTTCAGCTTCGCCCCGCCGGTCGGCCAGGGACCGGTAGATGACTGCGGCGTCCTCGGCCAGGGGAAGCGCCGCTTCGTGGCGCCCGGTCTGCTGGCTCACCTCGCTGAGGTCCAGGGATGCCTGCGCGATCCTGGCATGATCAACGAGGTCGCGGGACGCCTGCAGGGCCAGCGTGTGGGCCTCCATCGCCTCGTCCCAGTACGCCCTGATCTCCAGGAAGCCGGCCAGCGCGTGGGTGAGATCGGCGCACTTCTGCTTCCATTCGTGCCTGCCCGCGTAACGCGCGGCCTGCAGGATGTTGCGCCACTCCGATTCCAGCCAGCCCGCCGCGCCCTCCTGTGTGCCCAGCGCCAGGTTCGCGGCAGGTGGATGGATGATCGCCGCGGGCAGCCGGTGCCGGAACGGATGAAGCGCTCGGTCAGCCTCATTGGCGGTGTGCAGGTAATAGTCAAGAAGCCGGCCGACTGCCTGTCGTTGCTCAGGCCTGGATTCCTCACGCGCGGCGCGCGTGGCCGCATATTCGCGGATGAGGTCGTGGAAACGGAACTGACCGGCTGATGCCTGTGTTATCAGGTGATGATCGAGCAGGGCGGTGAGGGCCTTTTCTGCTTCGGCGGCGGTGCCTCCGTCCAGGGCCGCCGCAGCCTGCAGGCTGATGTATGCGCAAGGCGTCATGCCCAGCCGCCGGAAGAATCGCTGGTGGCCAGGTTCCAGCGAGCGGTAGGACAGGTCGAAGGCGGACATCGCTTCCGGGTTGGCCGCGCCTGCGCTGCCCAGGCGAGCGGGGGACTGCGACAGCTCCCCGACCAGGTCTGCGAGCCTGGGCGGGTTGTCTTGCGCGAGCCTGCCCGCGGCAAGCTGGATCGCGAGCGGCAGGCGCCCGCACAGCCGCACGGCCGTGGCGGCCTCGTCCTCGTCATGGACCCGGCCCTGCCCGGCGATCCTCTGGAACAGCGTGATGGCGTCGTCCATGGACAGCACGTCGAGGGTCAGCGCCCGAGCGCCGTCGAGGTCGGCGAGCTTGCGCCGGGTAGTTATCAAGATCATGCACTGGCCTGCCACCGGCAGCAGCGGGCGGATCTGGTCATGCCCGGCGGCGTCGTCGAGGATCACGATGGCGCGGCGGCGGCTCAGCTGCGCCCGCAAGAGCGCGATGCGCTCGCCGGCCGTGTCGGGTATCTGGGTAGTCGGCCCGGTCAGCACCCGGAGCAGGCGGTGCACTGCCTCGGATCCGTCGAGCGAAGTGCCCCCGGGATCGTGGGTATGGAAGTTGAGGTAGAACACCCCGTCCGGGTACTGCGCGGAGACAGCGCGAGCAGCGCGGACCGCCAGCGCGGTCTTCCCCACCCCGGCCATGCCCTCGATGACGTTGACCCGGGGGGTGTCGCCCTGCTCGTGGGTGAGCAGTTCGAGTTCCTCGTTACGGCCCACGAAGTCCGCCGTCTCGGGCGGAAGCGTGTCCGGCCGCGACGTCCGGTCATGACCTTGGTCGTCGAGCCGCACGGTAAGCCCGGGGTCATGGCGCAGGATGCGCTGGTGGAGTTCGGACAGCAGCGGCCCCGGCTCCGTGCCCTGCTCGTCGATAAGGCGGCTGCGGGTATCCCGGTAGAGGCTGAGCGCGTCACCCGGCCTGCCGCTCAGGTAGAGAGCCATCATCTGGTGAGCGATGAACGTCTCGTCCAGCGGGTACTGAGCCAGCAGCTGGCGAAGCTCGCCGACCAGGTCGGAGTGTCGGCCAAGCTGCAGCTCACACTCGACGCGCTTCACGATCGCGGCCCGGCGTTCCTCTTCGAGGCTGTCACGCATCCGCGCCATCCAGTCGCCGCGGATCCCGGCCAGCGCCTGGCCTCGCCAGAGGCCGTCCGCCTCGCGCAGCAGCAAGGCCGCATGGTCGGCGTCGCCGTTTGCGGTCAGCGCATCCGCCTGCCGGCGCAAGCGGCGGAACCGGTGCACGTCGACTGCCTCGGGCTCGACGTCGAGTTCGTAGCCTCTGGCCCGCCCGGTCAGCGGGACGCTGTCGCCCAGGGCCTGCCGGAGCGAGGCCCGAAGCCTGGTGATGTAGACCGATAGACTTTCCCGGGCCTTTGGCGGCGGCCGCGTATCCCACACCCGGTCGATGAGAACCTCAGCCGGCACAATAGTTCGCGGCGTCAACATGAGGACGGCCAGGACGCATCGTGCCCGGCTCGACCCGAGATCATACTGCTGCCCGGCCGACCAAAGCTCTATCGGCCCGAGCACCCGAAATTCCATGATCGCCTGCGTCTTCTGCCGCCCGCGGGCTAGATCGGTACTCCCCCGAGCGATGTACTTGGACCACTCCAACTGTGTTGTTACCCGTTATCGGGCACTTCTCACTCGAATCCTGAAAGAATCACGGGTAACGCGGCATGATCATGCTTTGCCGGGTGCACGTTGTAATGCAAATTTCCCCGCGTATTTCTTGGTAGCGCCCGCGGCTGGCAATGCCATAAATAAAGAGCACGTTAGTGTGATGGATGGGGTTAACGGTACCTGGTTAGCGCTGAGTGATAGCCGGTGCTGCGCAGGCCGGTGTGGCGTGACACACCTGGCGAGATGCGCGTTATCAGAGAGGTTTCGAGCGCGCTTCCACGCGCGCCGCGGCTCGCAGGGACGCGGCGGACAGGAGCATGACTGGCATCCCGGATTGCTCCGAACGCCATATCCGGGGACGGATTGTGGTGTAGTTTCACACTCCTGGATGGCCTGACTTCTTAGTTACCGATGAGAGGATCTTCCAGATGAGGACCCATAGGCCGCTATTAAGCACGCTCGCGCGACCCGGTTCGTCGGTGAGCGGCGCTCGCCATGCCCGGCCGGCGAGAGCCGTTCGCATCCGTGCGATACGCGCGATTGTCGTTCTGGCTCTCGTATTCGCGAGCATCGGCGCCGCAGCACTGGCCTGGCCTGCCCACGGCAGCGCCGGCTCGGTCCACGTGAGCGGGCATCCGGCGCATGGCCATGTTCTCCTGCCGAGTTCTTCCATATTCAGGCCCTGGATGCTTTAGTCCCGGTTCGCCCCTGCGCGCCGCGGCGGGTTCAGCGCCGATCGATTCGGCAGGGACCGCGTGAGGTGATCGATCACCTCACGCGCGTCGTCCTCGATGCCGTAAATGAAGGTGGATTTGCGCCGCCGCAGTACGGGCAGCCCCAGCGCGTATAGTCCCGGGCTGTCGACTATTCCGCCCTCGTGGTGCAACTGGCCCTTCGCGTCGACCACGGGCACGTCGAGCCACCCGTAGTCGGGCCGAAAACCCGTCGCCCACACGATCGCGCGGATCTCGCCGCTGCCCAGGTCGAGCTGCAACCGCGACGCCTGCGGCACGCGTGTCGGCGCGGAGCGCTCGGGAGCGCCGACCTCAGCGTCACGCCCGTGCGCCCGGGCCCACTCGTCGAACGTGTCCAGCAGGCGCCCCATCTTGAGGTCCGCGAGCGAGAACACGTTGCGCAGGCCGCCGGAGAACAGCGCGCGGCCGTCACGCACGGCCGCCCAGCGGCCGATCAGCTCGACGCCCATCGCGGCGAGCGCGTTGAGGTCGAGCGTCGTCCGCTCCCGAGTCCCGACGAGCTGGGGCGAGGGAAGCCGCCGGGCCCGCGTGAGATCGTCCACCTCGTCGTACCGCTGGTCCCACAGGCCCGACGCGTCCATCCACCACAGCACGTCGCGTCCGCGGTACGTGCGCGGCAGCCGCACGTGCTCCCCCGCCGAGAGGGTCACCGGCCGGCCCGACCGCTGTATCTCGGCGGCCAGCTGCACGCCGGTCGCCGACGCTCCCACGACGAGCACGCCGCCGTCGGGGAGCTGGGCGGGGTCGCGGTAGTCGAACGGTGTCAGTTGCTCGACAGACGTCGGCACCGCAGCTTTGAACTTTGGCACCGTCGGCTGGTTGCAGGCGCCGCTCGCGATGACCACTGCCCGGCAGGAGATCTCGCCGTGGCTCGTCGTGACCTGATACCCGTGGCTGGTGCGGCGCACCGACGTGACGTTCGCGCCGGTCCGGACGGGAGCGCCCGAGACCTTGGCGAACTGTTCGATGAACTCGGTCACTTCCCCCATCGTCATGTAGCCGTCGGGCTCCGGACCTTCGTAGCGATGGCCCGGCAGGCGGCTCTGCCAGCTGGGGGTGAGCAGCCGCAGGGAGTCCCAGCGTTCCCGCCGCCAGGAGTTCGCCACCTCGCCGCGCTCGAGCACTACGTGGTCGATCGACCGGTCGCTGAGGAAGTGGCTGGCGGCCAGGCCTGCGTGCCCGGCGCCGATGACGACCGTGGTGACCCGCTCGATGACTTGGCCTCTCAGGCGACGTCGACGGTGACGTCCGTAGGGTTCGTCAGGGCGTCAAACACGGCGGAGCGCTTCTGGGACTGGGCCACCAGCGCCTCGATCTCCTGCCTCGACGCGTCCGCGTCGATGGTGAACGTCACCTTGATGTCGTTGAAGCCGTTGCGGACGTCGGTGTCGGCGCCGAGGATCCCGCGGATGTCGTGCGCGCCCTCAACGGTGGACTCGACCGAGCGCAACTGGATGCCGCGGTTCTCCGCGACGGACGCTACGCCCGCCGTCAGGCAGCTCGCCAGGCCGACGAGGAGGTACTCGATGGGCGTGATGCCGTTGTCCTCCGCCGCGAAGACCTCGGGGTGGTCGGCTTCGAACACCGACTCTTCCTTGTGGCTCTGCTCCTGCCCGAGGCCGAAGTAGCTCTGGACCTTGATCGTGCTGTGGACGCCGCCCTGCCACTTGGCGGACGCCCGCCAGGTGAACTGAGCGGCCTCGGGCGCACCCTTCAACACTTCGCGCGCGTCGAGCAGTGCCTGTACGTTAACGCCGTTGGTGACCGTAGTCATAGCTTTGATACCCCTTCGTCCCATCCCCAGAATCCCTACGAAGACGCTTGACAATACACGGTCCGGGACCAGTTACCATAGCCCCCATGGCGGAGCCAGCCTCGACGCTCGCGGCCGGCTCGGTCGGGACGGTCGAAACGCAGTACCTTGACCTGCCCGAGCCGGTGCGGCTCGACTGCGGGCGGGAGTTGCACCCGGTTCGCGTGGCCTACGAGACCTACGGTGCTCTCTCACCGCGGCGCGACAACGTCATTCTGGTGTGCCACGCGCTGAGCGGCGACGCCCATGCGGCGGGCTTGGCGAAGACGCCACCCGAAGAGAGCACGCGCGACGGGTTCGCCGCCACCGATCGTGACGGCGTGGCCGGCAAGGGGCTCGGCTGGTGGGACGGGATGATCGGCCCCGGCAAGGCGTTCGACACCGACCGCTTCTTCGTCGTCTCCACGAACCTGCTCGGCGGCTGCCGAGGGACGACGGGGCCGTCGTCGATCGACCCGGCGACTGGACAGCCGTACGGGGCCGGCTTCCCGGTGATCACGGTCGCGGACATGGTGCGGACCGAGCGCGCATTCCTGAACGAGCTCGGTATCGAGCGGCTGGCGGCGATCGCCGGCGGCTCGCTGGGCGGAATGCAGGCGTTCGAGTGGGCGACCCTGTTTCCTGATCAGGTCGACGCCGTCGTGGCGATCGCCAGCACGCACGCCCTGCACCCGCAGGGCGTGGCCTGGAACTCGATCGCGCGGGACGCGATCATGCGCGACCCGGCCTGGCAGGGCGGCCAGTACTACGGCACGGGCGCCGCGCCCAATGCCGGCATGGGTGTGGCGCGGATGGTCGGCCACGTCACGTACCTGTCCGGACTGGCGCTGAACGACAAGTTCGGCCGGCGGCTGCAATTCGCCGACGACATCCGCTACACGATCACCGAGCCTGAGTTCGAGGTCGAGAGCTACCTGCGCCACCAGGCCGACTCCTTCGTCCGGCGCTTCGACGCCAACACCTACCTCTACACCTCGCGCGCGCTGACGTATTTCGACCTCGCGCGGCAGCACGGCCGCGGATCACTCGCGCGGGCGCTCGAGGGCGTTTCGGCGCGCACGCTGCTGATCGCGTTCAGTTCGGACTGGCTGTACCCGCCGTCGGCGTCGAGCGAGATCGCCGACGCGCTTCGCGGTCTCGGCAAGCCGGTCGAGTTCCATGTGATCGAGGCGCCGTACGGCCACGACTGCTTCCTGCTCGAGGAAGCGCGGCAGACGCCGATCATCCGCCAGTTCCTCGGCCACCGCCGCCTGGCCGATAGCAGGGCGGGCGGGTGACGACGTGACCGACCAGCCCGCCCGGGACGAAGAAGACCGCGCATACGGATTCGAGACCCGCCAGCTGCACGCCGGGCAGCGGCCCGACCCGAATACCGGCGCACGCGCGGTGCCGATCTTCCAGACGACCAGTTACGTGTTCGAGGACCCGGAATCAGCAGCGGCGTACTTTAACCTGCAGGAGTACGGGAACACGTACTCGCGCATCATGAACCCGACCGTGGCGGTGTTCGAGGAGCGAGTGGCGAACCTCGAGGGCGGATGTGGCGCGGTGGCGTTCGCCAGCGGGATTGCCGCGCAGGCCGGCGCGCTCTTCACGCTGCTGCAGCCGGGCGATCACGTCGTGTCGTCCTCGGCGCTCTACGGCGGGACGGTGAACCAGTTCAAGCACCTGCTGCGCAAGATGAGCGTGGAGCTGACGTGGGTCGATCCCGACGATCCGGGGGCGTGGCGCAAGGCGGTCCGCGGCAACACGAAGGCGTTCTTCGGCGAGACGATCGGCAACCCGGCCGGGAACGTGCTGGACATCGAGACCGTGGCGGCCATCGCGCACTCCCGCGAGCTGCCGCTGGTCGTGGACAACACGTTCGCGACGCCCTACCTGTGCCGCCCGATCGAATGGGGCGCCGACATAGTGATCCACTCGGCGACCAAGTTCATCGGCGGTCACGGCACGAGCATCGGCGGCGTCGTCGTCGAGGCTGGCACGTTCGACTGGTCCAACGGGCGGTTTCCCGTGGTCGCGGATCCGTCGCCGGCCTACCACGGCCTGCAGTTCCACGAGACGTTCGGGACCTACGGCTATCTGATGAAGCTGCGGGCCGAGACGCTGCGTGATCTCGGCGGGACGCTGGCGCCGTTCAACGCGTTCATGTTCCTGCAGGGGCTCGAGACGCTGTCGCTGCGGATGGAACGCCACGTCGACAACGCGCGGGCGGTCGCGGCGTTCCTGGAGTCTCACGAGCTGGCGTCGAATGTGACCTACCCCGGGCTGCCGTCGAGCAGGTACCGGCCGCTGGTGGAGAAGTACCTGCCGCGCGGCGGCGGCGCGGTGTTCTCGTTCGACTGCGCCGGTGGCCGGGCCGGCGGGCAGGACCTCATCCGCGGTGTGACGCTCTGGTCCCACTTGGCGAACGTCGGCGACGCGAAGAGCCTGATCATCCATCCCGCCAGCACGACGCACCGTCAGCTGAGCGACGACGAGCTCCGGGCGGCCGGTGTCGGGCCGGGCTCGGTGCGGCTGTCGGTCGGCCTCGAGTCCGTCGAGGATCTGATCTGGGACCTGGAGCAGGGTTTCGCGCGCGTCGCCGCGATAGCGGAGAAGAGATAGCGACGACATGGCCGATCTCGGGCGGTACCAGGACCCGTTGACGATCCAGCGCGTCCTGCGCACCGCGAGGACGATCGCGATCGTGGGCCTGTCGAAAAACCAGCTGCGAGCCAGCTACTTCGTCGGCTACTACCTCAAGCGGCACGGATACCGCGTTATCCCCGTGAATCCCCGCGAGACGGAGATCCTCGGAGAGACGTGCTACGCGAGCCTGCTGGACGTGCCCGTGCCGGTGGACGTCGTGGACGTCTTCCGCGCGCCGGATGCGCTGCCGGCGATCGCGGCCGAGGCGGTGGCGATCCACGCCGGTGCCCTCTGGTGCCAGTTCGGCGTGATCAATGCCGACGGCGCGCGGATCGCGGAGGACGGCGGCGTGACGGTGATCATGGACCGCTGCCTCAAGGTCGAGCACGCGCGTTACCTGGGCCGGATGCACTGGCTCGGCTTCAATACGCAGCGCATTACGTCCGTCCGCGCCGGGCTCCAGTAGATGACGAGGCGAACCCGCCGCCATCCCGGTGCTCACCGGGCCCACCAGCCGACAGCGGCGGAGTGCCGCATCCGGTTCGCTGGTGCGGCATGCGTACTTGCGCCCGCTTATGTACCTTGACAGTTACGTAACTATCTTGGTACATACATGTCGTGGAAGCTGTTCTGCGGGCCCTGGCGGACGAGAGTCGGCGGGCGATGCTGGAGACCTTGACCGGCGGCCCGGCCACCGCGGGTGAGCTGGCGGCGCTGCTGCCGATTGCTCGCCCTGGGGTATCGCGGCACCTGCGGGTGCTGCGGGAGGCGGGGCTTGTCGAGGTCCGCCAGCAGGCGCAGCGGCGGGTCTACAGTCTTCGCCCCGAGCCGCTCGCCGAGGTCGATGAATGGCTGGGCCGGTACCGGGCCTTGTGGGAGCAGCGGCTGGATGCCCTGCACACCGAGGTGGCCCGGGGGAAACGCGAACGAAGGAGCACCAGATGACCGGCAATGCACCTGAGGGCACCCGCATCCTGGGCAGCCTGCGATCAGCAGATGGCAAGGGCGCCGTGCGCGTGGAGGACCGTTTCGACACCGATATCGAGGACCTGTGGTCGGCACTCACCGATCCCGGCCGTCTCGCCCGCTGGATGGGCGTGGTAGAGGGCGACCTCCGCCTGGGCGGTGAGTTCCGCGCGCGCTTCTTTGCTAGCGGATGGGAAGGCACCGGGCGCGTGGAAGCGTGCGAGCCCCCGCGGCGGCTGTTGCTGCTGACCACCATGGCACGGGGCCAACCGGGCGAGCATGTCATCGAGGTCACGCTGGCCGCCGACGGCGACCAGACCATCCTGGTCTGGGAGGAACGGGGCATGCCCCTGGACCATCTCGCCGCCTACGGGGCCGGGATCCAGGTCCATGCCGAAGATCTCGCCGCCCACCTCGCCGGGCGCGAGCGCTGCGACGCCGACGCGCGGTGGGAAGAGCTCATCCCTGCCTATCAGGACCTGGCGGCCAACGTCGGCCAGTGAGCCGGTCTCGAGTTCTCTTGTCACCACGTGGGGCTCGTCGCGGGATGACCCGCTGCTTTGCCTCCCGGCGGTCAGCCTCGTGGTAAGCGGGCTGCGAACCGGGGCGCGGCGGAGCCCGCCCCGGCGCCCTGGCCGGCGCGGCGCCCACGATCTATGCCCTGAATTCCGGCATTTCCCGCGTTTTGGGTCCTGCCGGTTCCGTTGCTGGTTCCCGTTCCCGGCGAACCCGGCGATGAATGTGCGTCTGCTGTACACGGGTGTACACCAAAGGCGCATTCACGGGGTGGGGATGCCGGGGCCGCGGCCGGGATGCCGGGGCGGCGGCCGGGATGCCGGGGCGGCGGCCGGGATGCCGGAGCGGCGGGCCTGCGGTCATGACGAAGAGTACGAAACGGGGGCAAATGGCTGGACGGTGGCGGGCTGTCCGGCCTGGCGCCAGCCCCCGGCCAGCCGGCGTTGTCCCCTGACCGGCGCCTAGGTCATGCGTCCTCTACCAGTCCCGGAACTGGCCTTGCCCGGTCCAGAAGGCGGCGAGCGTGGCCACGCAGGCCAGGATGGCCGCGGCGGCCAGGACGCGGCGGGCGGGACGGCCGGCGGACCAGCGCAGCGCCGCGGTGACGATCCGCCGGGCCAGTCCGGCCGCGATATACAGCGAGCCGACGAGCGAAAACGTTACCAACGCGGCGCCGATCGCGTCGACGGCGGCCGTCGGGTAGTGGTGGCCGGCGACCGCGGTGGTCATGAGGTGAGCCTGCAGGCGGGCCGAATGCCACAGGGCCCGGTTGATCTGAGGCAGGTGCAGCATGAGGTACCCGATGCTGGCCGTGAGCAGCGGGATGACGCACAGCACCCATGCGGTGACCACGATCCGGGTGCGGCGCCGCAGCCCGGCGACCCGCGGGTCCCGGCGGCCCGCGGGCAGGGCGCTCTTCAGGATGGGGACGACGCGGGCGAACAGGTCCGGCACGCCGATCATGTCGCTGAGGATGAAGTAGCCGTCAAAGCGGACGACCGGGAGCAGTTGCTCCAGCATCTCCAGGTGGGTGAGGACGATGACCAGGAGCAAGACCTCGGCCGAGGTGGCCGCGTAGAGGCCGGCTAGGGCCAGGATGAACACCGCGTTGAAGTACACGCCGCCGAGGTCGGTGCGCAGCCGGCCTGCCCGGCCGAGCCGGTAGGAGTCGGTGACGTTGGTGAAGAACGCGGGCCACAGCAGGTACAGGCCGACGCCGATCACGCCGGGCCGCGCGCCGCCGTAGCGGCAGCCGGTGGCGTGGCCGCACTCGTGGAACGCGGCGGAGACGACGGTCAGGCCGAGCACCACCAGCAGGCTGACCGGGTCGCGCAGGACCTGCTGCACCCCGGCCCCCAGCCCGTGGATGGCGAACAGCCAGTAGTCCACGGCCGCCACGCTGGCGGCCACGGCCACGACGACGGGCCACCGCAGCAACGGCCGCAGCAAGGCCGCGGCGGCGTTGACGGCCCGCTCGGACAGCAGTGTGCCCCGGGCCCGCAGCGCCAGCAGCGGCCTGGCCATGGGCGGCGTGGCCGGAGCTTCCTGGTCGGCGACAATGCCCAGGGGCAGTAGCTTGGCGGTAATCAGGTAGCGGACCTGGTCGGCAGTCAGTGACCGGCCGAGGTCGGCGCTGGCCAGCTCGGCGATGGCGGCCGGGTCGCTGGAGCCGTCGATCCGGCAGGTGACCTGGTACAGCAGCGCCGACATCTGGATGATCTGGCCGTCGGGCCGCCGCACGAGCGACGGCGGCTGGCTGTAGCCGGAGTCCTGGTACTCGCCGAGCAGTTCGATCCCGTCGGCCAGCCGGGGCACCCCAGTTAGCCCGCGCGTCCCCTCCGGGGGCGAGACGGGTGCCGTGCGCCCGGTGGCCGCACGCCCTTCGGTCAAGGTCACGGATACTGCTCCTCCCTCGCACGCTCACGAGGGACGCCAGGAACGGCTGGGCACGCGTCCCGGGGTCCATCCGCAAGCGGGGAGGGCTACCCGTCAGGGATCGGGCGGCCCTCCCCTCCTGTTGCGCATGCCCCTCCGGTGATGCGCAACAGGTCAGCGGTACTGGCTAGGCGGCTGCTAGAGGGACAAGACCGAGTTGCCAACGCCGTTGAAGGCGGAGATGTTCAGCAGTCCGACCTGGCTGGTGTTGCCGATTTCGGTGATGCTGAAGCTGGAGCCGTAGCCGTGGTTGGAGTAGGCGCAGCACAGGGTTTCCCGGCTTGGCAGCAGTTCGGCGGTCTCAAGCTCGAGATCCTGCATCGTGACGGCGGTGGACATGATGCCTCCTTCGGGGCGATCTGCCCCGGGCCGGCGGCCCGGGGTGTGCCCGCGTTCCCGGCCGCACGATGCCTCCGGGACCGCCCGGCGCCCCGGTGGGGCCGGGCCGCGGACCATTGTACGGTCCTTGACGTACGAACTGTACGGCGACTAGCGTACAGTCCGCACACAGGGGCAGTCAATGTCGACGGATCGCGACTGAGCTCATCGGGCCAAGACGGGCTAGGTTGGTGGCTATGACGGCGCACGCGACGGGCGATAGGCGAGACCCCGCCCGCGAGGAGCCGCCCGTCCCCACCGCCGCCCCGGATCCCGCCCCCGAGCAGCCGCTCGCCGCCGGGGCGGCGCCGGATCCCGCGACCAACCCGCTTCAGCGCCTGATCTACCAGCGGCTGCGGGAGCGGGGCTGGTCCTACGGCGAGGTGGCCCGGCGCGGCGGATTGCCCCGTTCCACCGTCTACACCCTGGCCATGACACGGAATCTGGCCCGGCCGCCCCGCCCCGCCACCATCGATGCGCTGGCCAAGGGCTTGGACGTGCCGGTCTCCGTCGTCCGCGCCGCCGCGGCCGAGTCGACCGGGCTGCACTACTACGACGACGTTCCGGCCGGGCCGCGGCAGCCGGGCGACCGGGAGAGGGAACTCCTGATCGCGAGCATCGACGAGCTGACCCCGGAGGACCGGCGTCACGTGGCCGCGCTCGTCGAATCGCTGCGGAACCGGGCGTCGCTGGAGTCGACCGACCGTTAGCGCCGGCCCCGGGAGGCGGGGATCCCCGTTGCGGGCCGCCATGGCCGCCCCGGGCGTCCCGGGCGGGCCGGGGGCCTGCGCCCCCGGCCCGCCGTTGCGGGGCGTCATCGTTGCTGCTCCATGGGCCAACTGGCGGACACTCCGAGCTGCTCGGCCAGCTCGGCGTACGGGCCTTCCGGCAGGACCAGCCGCGCGGCCCGCAGGACCGCCAGGGGATCCTCGCCGGGAGGCCGCAGTACGTAGGCCGTGTCCTCGCGCCTGTTGTAGGTCACGACGACCCGGTCATAGTCGGCCACGACGACGTCGCCCTTGTCCGTGGCAGGTCGCTGGCTCCCTGGCTCTGCCTCTGGCTCAGGCTCGGACCTGGGACCGCGGGCGGGGCCGGGGCTGGTGGCGTACGGCGGGGCTACCCGGGCGGCCGCCCGGCGTCGCCGCGAGGCCGCCAGCACCGGCTCGACGAGGAACGCGGCCCCGATGACCAGGGCGACGGCCAGCAGCATGGTCTTCAGCCACGATGGCAGGCCGGCCGGGGCCGGCGCGGCGAGCCGGATCGTCCGACGGTGGTGCCGGCGGTTCCCCGGCGCCGGTGATGGTGCCGGAGGCCTGCCCGCCGGGGCCGGGCGGGACGCCGCCGGTGGCGACGGAGCCAAACCCGGGACCGTGAGCACGATCCCCGGACGGATCACGTCCGGGTCGGGACCGATCATCCGCCGGTTGGCCCCGTACAACGCTGGCCAGCCGCCGCGTACCGCGAGCCCGGCGGCGATGCCGGACAGAGTGTCGCCGGCCGCGACGGTATACCAGGTCAGACCCGGCCGGCCGGGCAGCACCAGGACTGTACCGGGATCGATGACATCCGGGTCCGGGCCGATGACCGGCCGGTTGGCCGCGTACAACGCCGGCCAGCCGCCGCGCACGTCCAGTCGCGCGGCGATGCCCGACAGCGTGTCGCCCAGCTGTACCACGTACCTCGCGGTAGGCCTGGCGGCTGTCACGCCGGCCACCGCGGCGCCTGCCGCGCTGACCAGGGTGACCTGAGTAACCTTTGCCATGCCGATGTTCGCCCGAGCCGGGCGCTCTGGCCCGCTCAGGCCGGCCGCCATCACGACGACCAGCAGAATGCCCGAGGCGAGCACCGCGCATGCAGACTTCGTCCACACACACACAGTGCTGTCACTTTCCTTCCTAAGACCTCAGCGCCGGACGCTGTCGGCCCGGACGCCGAAAGACACGAAAACGGCCGGGGGAAGGAAAGGACTTATGCCGGAGGCACTTCCGGCAGGTAGCAACGCCACACTGGCCTGGCGACGGCCCGGCGCGCGAGCCGCAGCCGCAGCAATGTGAGCGGCACGATCACAGCAGCGCCAACACCACCCGACACGCCGCCGGACCCGCTGGAGTTGCCGCCGCTAGAACTCCCGGCACCGCTGGCGCCGCTGCCGGTCGCCCCGAGGGGGGCCCAGGAGAGCACCGGCAGGGCTGGCATACCGCCGCCGCCCGGGCCCGCCGATGCCACCGCCAGCGAGGAGGCGCCCCCGCCCGGCGTTCCCACGGCACCGGACACGGCGGGGGACACCGCGCTGGATCCCGGGGCCACCGCACTGGTGGTCGGCGGTACCGTCCTGACGGTGGTCGGCGCGACGGGCGCCACCGGCTCGGTCGTCGGTGCGACGGCGCTGGGGACGGTGGACACGACCGGGGCGACGGCGCCGGTGACGGTGGACACGACCGGGGCGACGGCGCCGGTGACGGTGGACACGACCGGGGCGACGGCGCTGGTGACGGTGGAGACGACCGGGGCGACGGCGCTGGTGACGGTGGAGACGACCGGGGCCACGGCGGAGACGACCGGGGCGATGGCGCCGGTGATGGTCGTGACGGCGGGGGCCACGGCGCTGGTGACGGTGGAGACGACCGGGGCGACCGCGCTGGTGACGGTGGAGACGACCGGGGCGACGGCGCCGGTGACGGTGGACACGACCGGGGCGACCGCGCTGGTGACGGTGGAGACGACCGGGGCCACGGCGGAGACGACCGGGGCGATGGCGCTGGTGATGGTCGTGACGGCGGGGGCGACGGCGCTGGTGACGGTGGTGACGGCGGGGGCGACGGCGCTGGTGACGGTGGTGACGGCGGGGGCGACGGCGCTGGTGACGGTGGTGACGGCGGGGGCGACGGCGCTGGTGACGGTGGTGACGGCGGGGGCGACGGCGCTGGTGACCGGGGCGACTGCGCCGGTCACGGTGGATACGAGCGGCGCCACTGGCCCGGTGGCGGAGACGACCGGGGCGACTGTGCCGGTTACCGGCGTCACTGCCCCCGCGGCCGACACGGCCGGGGTAACTGGCGCGGTAGCTCCGGCCACCGAAGCCGTCGCAGTCTTGCCGATCGAAGCGACTTGGCTCACAACCGACGACGCTGGGGTGCTGGCCGACGTCGGAGTGCTGGCCTTGGAGGCCGAGCCGGTCAGGCCGGAGGTGACGGCTGTGACCGCCTGCCCTACGGCCGATGCGCCGGTCCCGGTGCTCGCGGCCGGGGCGGGCGGCGGGCTGGCCAAGGAGTTGCTCGGCGCGGCCGGGGTAACGGCCGATGCCACGGTCGCCACCGCCTGGGCAGCCGGGGAGCTAGCGGATGCCGAGGGGCTAGACGGGGCCGGGGCGCCGGACGCTGTTGGGCTCGACGCCGGAGTACTCGACAATGCCGGCGTGCTGGAGGCAGCCGGCGTACTCGAGGCGGCCGGCGTACTCGAGGCTGCGGGCGTGCCGGGGGCGGCCGGCGTGCCGGGGGCGGCCGGGGAGCCGGACGACGCCGCCGGGCTGGACGATGCCGGACCGCTGGAGGGTGGCGCGGCATTGGACCCAGATCCCGCACCGGTCAGCGTGGAGGTAACCGCCGAAATGGCCTGGCTAACCACCGACGACGGAGCCGGGCTAGCCGCGGAGGGCGCGCCCTGGGCGGTCACGGAGCTGGGATCGGTGGCCGCCGATGCGGGTCTGGCCGTGAGCAGCGACAGGCCCAGAACCACACCCAGGGCAGTCATGGCAATACCTGCGACCCACAAACCGAGTCGCAGGACACTTGTGACTGGTCCCTCGGTCACAAATGTCACCATACCCGTCGTTCTAGGAGGCGTCTAGATCTGAACGATGAATAAGAACGAAATAAACGGAAGAAGAACGAAGCAAGCGCTTGGCTCACCAATCCCGCCGACGGAGCCCGCCGGGGGACTGGCCGGGTCGCGCCGGAGGGTGGTAGCCCCGCCGATGGCGGTCACGATAGGGGTGGACCAGGAAGAACGCCCACATGGCGGCGTTGGCGTCGACCGTGTAGCTCTGCGGCCCGGCACGTTGTCGATAACCGCGGGGACCTTCGGGCCACTGGGCCATTCGTGTCCTTCTCCGTCGAAGGTGTACAGCTCGACATTGCCCCCGCCCCGAGCGGACCGCCGCTGAGCTACGCAGCGCCCCGCAGCGGGCCGAGCGACACGGCTTGGCGGGCGAGGAGCGCCAGGTGGCGCAACGCGTCGCACAGCACCAGCGAGGCGACGGTGAGGCGTTCGGTCTGGGCTGCCAGCCAGGTATTCGTGACCATCGCCTCGTACATCGCGTGGCTCTCCGCACCGGGCGGGGCGATGGGCGCTGGCTCTCAGGGCCATCAGTGCTGGTCCATGGTGTATGACGGCACGTCTAGGAGAGGATGAGCCGGATGCCCGAAGACCAGCAGAAGCCCCGGACCAACGATGTGCGCTGACCGGCCTGATACGAGACGCCACCTCGAGGCGACCGGGCTGCCTCCGGACACCGTAGGCCTGTTGGAGGGCCTGACGACGACCCGGGCGATCCGTCGCTACCGAGACGAGCCGATTCCACCCGAGGCGCTGCGCGCTATCCTGTTCGCCGCCACCCGGGCGCCCAGCGGCTCCAACCGGCAGCCGTTCCGTTTCCTCGTCCTGACCGACGGCCCGAACGCCCGGGCGGCGAAGAAGCTGATCGGCGACGGCGCCCGGCGAACTTGGGCCGCCAAGCGCGAGGCGGATCGTTACGACACCGGGTCCGGGGCAGCGCAGGACTCCGCCAAGGCCCGCTTGGCTCAGAGGATGCAGCAGTTCGTCGACGAATTCGAACAGGTGCCCGTACTGATCCTGCCGTGCCTGGTCCGCTATCGTGAGCCGACGCCCAGCGAGGGCGCATCCGTGTACCCGGCGTGCCAGAACGTGCTGCTCGCAGCCCGCGCTCTCGGCTACGGCGGCACCTTCACCGGCTGGAACTTCGTCGTCGATACGGAACTGCGGAAGCTGCTCGGCATTCCTGCGGGCGCATTCATCGCCGGCACCCTCACCTTGGGCAGGCCTGCCGGCCGCCACGGTCCGGTGCGCCGGCGGCCGATGCCAGACCTCGTATACGAGGAGGCATGGGGAGAGCCTGCGGACTGGGCCGTCGACCCTCCCGGCACCGCGTTCACCTCCGCCGGGCCGCCGCCGCCCAAGGCGGCCACCGGCCGCGAAGACCGGTCCGGCCGTGACGGCGTCAGTTGAGGAGAAACGATGCGCTTCATCTTTCACTATCCGGAGAAGAGGGGGCCCGACGGCGACATCCTCGACGCCGGGCCACTGCGCGACGTAGCGGTGACGGCCGAGCGGTCCGGCTTCGACGGGCTGTCGTTCAGTGAGCACCCGGTGCCTGGCGCCCGGTGGCTGGCTTCGGGCGGGCACCAGACGCTGGACCCGTTCGTCGCGCTCGGCTTCGTGGCCGCGGCGACCGAACGGCTACGGCTGCTCACCTACCTGTCGGTCGCCCCCTACCGGAATCCGTTCGTACTCGCCAAGGCGGCCGCGACCCTGGACAAGCTCTCGCGGGGACGGCGGATTCTGGCCGCCGCGAAACGCTATGACGTCGATGTCTCCGCCTCGAGCTGGCGGGATCTGCGCAACGGCGGCCAGGACCGCAAAAGCTAGCCAGCCGTCCCGACTCAGCTCAAATCAGTACCCACCAGGTAGCGGGTGGATGCGGCGGAGCCGCCAGCTCAGCACGTCGCCAACCTCGATCGGCTGGCCAACGGGCCTCGCACCGGAAAGATCCTCACCCTCCCGGTCTCCGTACCCGGCGCCGGCCGGCCATGACCCAGGTAGCCGACGAAGCCGGATGCTCGCAGGCCCGGGTCGCGGCTGCAGCCCCCGCCACGGCCTGCGACGAGCCGCGCGGGGAGAGCGTACGGCGCTCCGTCAGGTATTCGGGAGCCGGACGACGGTGACGAAGAAGTTATCAATCTGGCGGATCGCGTCCATGAACTGCTCGAAGTCCACCGGCTTGCTCACGTAGGCGTTGGCGTGCAGTGAGTAACTGCGCAGAATGTCCTCCTCGGACCGCGAGGTGGTGAGGATCACTACCGGGATAACCCGGAGGCCGGGGTCGGCTTTCAGCTCGGCCAGCACTTCCAGGCCCCCTCGGCGGGGCAGGTTCAGGTCGAGCATGATCAAGCCGGGCCGGGGCACGTCGGCGAACTCGCCAGCCTGGCGTACGAACCGTAGCGCCTGCTCGCCGTCGGTCACCACATGCAGCGTGTTGCGAATTTTATGGTATTCAAACGCCTCGCGCACGATGAGCACGTCACCGGCGTCGTCCTCCACGAGCAGCACGTCGACCATCTCGCCGTTCCCGTTCTCAGGCATCAGCGTCCTTCTCCTCGGGCAGGGCGGGCAGGGTAAAGCAGAACCGGGCGCCAGGAGTATGCCCGGTGTCCAGCCACATCCGGCCGCCGTGGTACTCCACGATCTTCCGGCATACCGCCAGCCCGATGCCAGTACCGGGATACGCCTGGCGGTCATGCAGCCGCTGGAAAATCACGAAGATCCGCTCGGCGTATTCGGGCTGTATGCCGATACCGTTGTCGGTCACCGAGAACTGCCAGAACGCATCAGCCCGTGCCGCGCAGACGCGGACGCGCGGAGGAGCCTCGGTGCGGAACTTCAGCGCGTTGCTGAGCAAGTTCTGGAAGGCCATGGTCAGCAACGCGGGCTCGGCGCGGACGACGGGCAGCGGCCCGTACTCGATGCTGGCCTGGGCCTCTTGGATGGCTATCGAAAGGTTCGCACGAGCCTGCTCCAGGGCCTCGGCACTCGACACGGGCATCTGGTCGCCGGCGCTCCGTCCGACCCGGCTAAACGCCAGCAGGTCGTTAATCAGCTCCTGCATCCGCTTGGCGCCATCCACGGCGTACTCGATGTACAGCTCGGCCTTGTCGTCCAGCTGACCCGCGTAGCGGCGTTGCAGCAGCTGACAGAAGCTGGTTACCTTGCGCAGCGGTTCTTGCAGGTCGTGGGAGGCCACGTAGGCGAACTGCTCCAGCTCGCCGTTGGATCGTTGCAGCTCCTCGGTCAGCTCGCGCAGCCCGGCTTCGGCCGTCCGCGAGTCCGTCAGCGCCGCCACGATGCGCTCGCGCATCCGGTTGACGTCGGTGCCGAGATCGGTGGTCTCGCGAGGGCCGCCGGCTCGCACGACGTGCTCGAAATTACCCTCGGCGGCCTGGCGGGCGTCGGCGGCGAGCCTGGCGATGGGCCGGACGACGGCGCGGCGGATGGCCAGCGCGAGAAGCACGAGGATGAGCAGCAGGCCCAGCCCGACGGCGATGATTACGGTCTGCAGGGTGGTGACGGCATCGTTGAGGTTCGCCACCGCCTGCTGCCGGTACCCCCTGATGTCGCCCTGCAGGACGGCGATCGACGTGCGCAGCGCGTCGAACTCGGCCTTGCCCCGGTCGATGGCCGGACTGATCACCGGCTTGCCGCGCGCCCGCACCTGGGCGATCGTGGGCGTGGCGTACCGTTCCTGCCAACTGTTGATCCGTCCGGTCACGACCGCGAGATCGCCGCGGGCACCGGGGACGCTGCCCAGCAGACCCCGCAGCGCGGCTACGGCGTTGCGTTGCTGGGCCAGCCCGCTGGCGTAGGGCTGCAGGAAGCTCGCCGTGGCGCTGAGTGCATACCCGCGGACCCCGGTCTCCTGGTTGATCATGGCGGCGTCGAGCTGGAAGGCCTGAATCGCGCCCGGGTCGGCAATGTCGATCACATCCCGCCTGCTGGCCGACAGCGTGTGCAGGGCAAGCCCGGCGATCACGCCCGCGATGGCGGCAGCCAGCGCCGTGGCGACGATGCCCGCCCAGATCATCCGGCTCAGTGGCCAGGGCCTCCGGATCGCGGCGCTACCCATCGGCCGCCTCGGTGGACGGGGCCGTCATCAGCTGTCACGCCCGTGGTAGTCGAGAGCAAGCACCGCGAGGTCGTCGTCCAGATCGCCCCCGTTCAGCTCCTGCGCCCGGCTAATCATGCCGTCGAGCAGCTGATCGACCGACGGCACTGGCGCGGTGCCGTCTGCGCCGCCGGTGGCAGCCTTGATGCCGCTAATGAGCCCGTCGCTGCCGAGCCGTTCCGGGCCGGGGCCGATCCGGCCCTCGATGAGCCCGTCGGTGTAGAGCACCACCGTCCAGCGCTCGCCGAGTTCTACATCGACGGCCGGCCAGCGGGAGGCATGCGCGATGCCCGGCGGCATGCAGACCGGCGCGGTGAGCTCGCCCACGCCGGACGGGCTGATCAGTATCGGAGGCGGATGACCGGCCAGGTGCAAGAGCCCGGAGCGCCGATCGGGCGCCACTGAGAGCATGCACAACGTAGCGAACAGCCGGTCTTCAGGTCGCTCATGCTCGAGCACGTGCTGCACAGCGGCCAGCACCTCGGCCATTGGCTGCCTGGCCAGCACCATGGTGCGCCATGCCACTCGCAGGCAGACGCCCAGGGCCGCCTCGTCCGGGCCGCGGCCGCAGACGTCACCGATGAGAGCGTGCAGCCAGCCTCCCGGCATCTCGATCAGGTCGTAGAAGTCGCCGCCCAACTGCATCTGGCCACCGCCTGGCCGGTACCGGGTGGCTACGGTCAGCTGCGGGTCGGCGATCAGCGGCGATGGCAGCAGGCCCCGCTCCAGCCGGGCGTTCTCCCGAGCGGCGGCCCGGGCCATCGACAGCTCGAGCTGCACCTTCTCGGCCTGTCTGCGCTCTACCGCGTACCGGATGACCCGGTACAGCAACGCCCCGTCGACATGCCCCTTGACCAGGTAATCTTGCGCGCCCGACCGCACCGCGGCGGCGCCGAGGAGCTCGTCGGCCAGCCCGGTAAGCACGACGACGGCGATGTCCGGGACGTGCCGCCGCAGCCACCGGACGCCATCCAGTTCGCGGGAGTCCGGCAGGCCGAGGTCGAGCAGAACGCAGGAGGCACTCTCCAGCAGCGGCCCTGCCTCAGCCAGCGTCCTGGCCCGCTGAACATGCACGGCTGCCGCATCCAGCAGCAATTCCTGCACGATCAGCGCGTCGCCGTCATCATCCTCGATCAGCAGGACGTCGATCCGGGCTGGCGCCGACGCGAGCGCGGCGCCGGCATCGGGCAGATCCTCGAACACCACTCCAGCCCTGTCCTATCGTCTGCATCGTCACAGGTGACCGAGCGGCGATCCTGGCCACATCGCCCTCTGATGCCCTTAGCCAGGCAACGCTCGGCATCCGATGATGGATGCACTCTGGCCGATCCGCGGTATATCTGCCGGTCAGCATCACACGCAGGGTACTTGCATCGCTGTCCCGGACATTACCGCCAAGCTGGACATCCCCGTTCGCCGCTACAAGATTTACGCCGGTGCCATCGCCCGGCTGGGTCGGCCTGCTCCGGGCCTGGGCCGGACCCCCGGTCGCTAGCGGCCAGGCTCAGCCGGTACCGCGAGCGCTGCCTCGACGGTCGGGTACAGCGGCAGTAGATGGGCCAGGCCGACCAGCTTCACGGTACGTTCCACCAATCCGCCCTCCGCTACAGCCAGCCGAAGCTGAGCGCCGCTGGCGACCGCCTTGTCGTAAGCCAGCGTGAGCTGGCGGATGCCCGCGGAATCACAGAATGTCGTCGCGGTCAGGTCCGCGACGAGAATCGTGACGCCGGGAGCGATGGCGGTGCGCAGCTGCTCGCCGGCCTCGTCCGCGTTGCTGACGTCAATCTCCGCTGGCAGGCGCACCACGGCCATCCTGGCACCCGACTCTTGATCAAGCATGACTGAAGCAGCTCCTTGCTCGCGGCAAAAGCCGCTACGGCCTGAGACTCTCCTACATCGGAACCTGTAGGCAAGCACCCGCATGGGCAGTGTTCACCCGCACCCCGCCCCAAAGGGCGGGCGCGCCACGATGCCAGGGCGATGGCAGGCGACGGGCTGCCTGACGCCCACGCGGTAGCGCCCACGCGGTCTGCCGGGGCGGCGGCTGTCTGCGTTCGGGCGGCCGCGCGGGGCGGCCGCGGCGGACTCGGGCTGTGCTCTAGCCGGTGGCAGGGGGCCTGCTGTCCGCAAACGCGGCGGAGAGCCCGGATCGCGAGCTGATCCCGAGTTTGCCGTACGAGCTCGTCAGGTGGTTTTCCACGGTTCGTTGGGTCACGAACAGGGCCTGCGCGATCTGCCGGTTCGTCTGCCCGGCTGCGGCGAGCTGCGCGACCCGCAGCTCGCTCGGTGTCAATGCGTCGCGCCCGCGCAAGGCATCACGGCGTGGCCGCACACCGGCGGCCACGAGCTCCTGGCGAGCCCGGTCGGCGAGCGCGAGACCGCCGAGCGCGTGGGCGAGATCCAGGCCCTCGGAGAGAAGATCGCGAGCCATGGCCCGCGAGCCGCCCCGCCGGTGCGCGCTACCGAGATCGGTCAGTGCGCGGGCCAGCTCAAGCGGCGCCGCGGAGGAACGGAGCACGGTCACGGCCTCGGTGAGCAGTTCTATGCCGCGGCCCGTGCCCTCGACCACCCCGGCAGCCGCGTAAGCGAGCGCCTGGCTGACATCGCCGCCATACTGCGCGGCCAGCGCAGCCACGGAGGCGGCGACGGCGGACGCCAGCGGCCAGCCTCGTTGCTGCGCCAGCCGCAGCCAGGCCTGGGCATCCGCCGCGGCCTCGTCGCCCAAGCCCGCGAACACCAGCACCGAGACCGCCTCGGTCAGCGCGGTCGGGGTGACGGACATCAGCTGCGGCGTAGCCAGGACCGCCTCGCGCGCGTGCCGGACCGCGCGGTCACGATCGATCCCCGCGGCGAGAAGCTCAATCGCCAGGTTGGCGTGCACCTGGGGATCAAGTTTCTCGCCGCGTTCCGCCCTGGCTCGCAGCTGATCAAGCAGCGGCCGGGTGACCGGGCGCTTACCAAGATCCCACCGTGCGGTGTTGAGCAGCGTGGCCTCCAGCGATCTGACCAGCGCGGAGCGATCGTCTCCGTGGTCGCCGATCGCCGCTTGCAGCACATCGACGGCGTCGGCGAACCGCCCGCACAGCGCGAGCGCGTCGCCGAGCGCCAGCGCGATCTCGCCGCGCCGCGGCCAGTCCGCAGTTGCTGCCAGCGCCTCTTCCAGGTGACCGACGGCGGCAGCCGGCGCGTGTAAGGTCTGGACTCTGCCGAGCTCGAGCAGGACGTCTGCCCGTGCCGCGACGGGCGGCGGCTCGGCCAGCGCGCGCTGCAGGCACAACGCGGCAACGTCCGGGGCACCGCGGCGGTGCGCGTCGGCCGCGGCCCGGCGGAGCTTGGCCACCACCCAGGGATCGCCGGCCTGACCTGCCGCCAGCAGGTGCACGGTCACCTCCTCCGCCGAGGCGCCGTCGGCATCAAGCATGCGCGCTGCCCGCTGGTGCCAGCGCTGCCGCAATGGGGGCGCGAGGTCGTGATAGATCACCGACCGCACCAGAAGGTGGACGAACCGCAGCGCATGCTCGCCTTCAATAAGTCCCTCGATCATCAGCGCGCCGACCGCCTCGGCGCATGCGTCGTCATCCAGGCCGGCCAGCCACCCGGCGCGCGCGGTGCTGGCGGCGGTGCCGAGCACGGCGACCGCCCTGGCTACCTCAAGGGTCGCGGGCGGCATGCGCCCCAGCTGGAGGAGCACGCTGCGTGACACGGCGCCGGGAGTCAGTCGGCGCAGGTGCGGCACGTCGGCGTCGGTTCCCTTGACTCCCTCGGCAGCGAGGCCGGCCAGCAGCGCGCTCAGCAACAGCGGGTTGCCGCCGGTAATCTCGCGGCAGGCGGCCAGGAATGCCGGTGACGGGTCGCCGCCCAGGGCCCCGCGGATCAGCTCGGCGCAGGCGGCATCGCCGAGGGCGGCAGGCCGCAGCGTCGTCACGCTCGCCTCAGCGGCCAGGCTGGAGATGAGCGCCTTTTCCTGCGCCGTCCCTGCCCTTGGCTCGCGGACGGTGACCACCAGCAGCACCGCAAGACCCTCGAGCCTGCGCGCCAGATGCGCCACGAAACGCTGCGACGGCTGATCTGCCCAGTGCAGGTCGTCTACGGCCACCAGCAGGGGTACCCGCTGTGCGATGTCCACGGTCAGCCAGTACAGGCCATGCAGCACCGAGAAGGAGTCTTCCTCGCCCTGGTAACTGCCGTGGGTCAGCGCCGGAGCCGCCAGCGCGCCAGCGTCGCCTGCCAGCCACTGGGCGCCTTCGGCCCGCAACTCAGGCTCAAACAACTGCCGAGCTACGCCCCACGCGTACCCGCCTTCGAACTCTGCAGCCCGGCCGACGAGCACTTTCATCCCAGCTTGCTCCGCCCGCTGGCATGCGTAGGTCAGCAGCCGGGTCTTGCCGATCCCGGCCACGCCTTCCACCAGCAGCGCCGCGCCAGAGCCGGATCCGGCGGACTTGAGCGCCGCAGCAATGGCGCCAAGTTCTGCCGTCCGGTCAAGCAGCCTGCCAACGGTTACCCGCCCTGCCCGCATGGCAGAGATCGTACGCATCAACCGGCATGCGCACTATCTCGGATGTCGCGCAAATAACTGTGGTTCCCACCGTGATGTCCGGGGCTGCTAGCCGGCCTGACCATAACAAAGATGAATGACCAGGTGCGATTGGTGCTGACCGCTGAGATTGCCATGACCGGTGAGCAGATCGAGGGAACACTACGCTCCCCCCGTCGGCCCGCACGCCATTTCAGCGGCTGGTCAGAGCTGTTCGCCGCGCTGCTGGCGCTCACCTCAGAAGGACGCGCAGAGGCCGTCGCGCCGGACGGGCCGGGGCGCGCCTCCGCCGAGTCGCGCGCCAGTGCGGAGCCCGCGAGGCGGAGGAACCACCCATGCGAATAACACCGAGGACGAGCACCGCCTCCTGGGACCCCGGGAGAAGTACCCGGGCACCCCGCCAAAACTGTGGTACCCACCGTGACGCGCCCGGCGGCTGCCGCGCCCACCATCCCTTCCATAAGCGAGCGGGGTTGAACCGATGGACGCGATGACCACGACAATGATGCCGGGCGGCGGCATAGCACGGCGTCCGCTGCACGTCCTCATCTTGGCCGACTGCTCGGGATCGATGCTGGGCCTGCCGTGATCGGGGAGCCGCCGGGGCGATCGGGATGGTGCCGCCACTGCCCGACAGGGAGTCCATCTCGCCGCCGAACAGGCACTGCCGGTGCCGTCGGGGTCGTTGCGCCAGCCATCCCACCACGAGACCGGCCCGGCATAGGGCCCAAGATGCGATGTTGCTGGCTAATTCCGTTGGGTGGCGTCCGGAATCGTGTCCATTCACAGGGTGGGGTCGCCGCTGTGACTAAACATGCTTAATGACCAGAGTTACAGCAAGTCAAGCACTGGAGTGCCGGTCGCCGTCGCCGGTGCCCAGCCGGCCGCCGCTGGTGTTCAGCTGGCCGCTGCCGCCGCGCGAAGCTGGTGATGAATGTGGAAATGGTGTACGTGGGTCCTACGTTCCGCACGTCGGATAGGGCCTTGGGCTGATTTTCAGGTCCAGCCTTCGGCGTTGCTGGCGATGCGCAGGGTGAGTTCTTCTAGGTCGCTGATGAGCTTGCGGAGGGCCTGGGCGTTGGTGAACCAGGGTGCGTAGCGGGCGGCTTGCTCGTCGGTGAGGTTGATGGTGACGGTTTTCCCGTCGATTTTGCGGGTCCACTGGTGGTAGGGGCCGTGCAGCCGGCGGGGTTCGCGGGCGCAGCGGCAGGCGGGCTTGCCGCAGCGGATGGCGCGGTCGGTGAGGCTGCCGGGCATGGCGAAGCCGGTGGCGGCCAGGTGCCGGGCGATGGCGGCCAGGGCCTGGCGGTCTGCTGGGGTGGGCTCGGCCATGCCGTCTCCTTCCCGGTGTCCATTGTGGCGTGTCGCTGGGTGACACCGGCAGTCTACAGTAAGAAACTGTAGGCATGGGGATGGCGCTGCCCGGGACGGCCCCGGCACCAGCCGGCCCGGGCGCCGGGGCCCGGGCCGAGCTGATCGGCGGGCTGCCGGTGGTCAATACCGTGCTGGCGCGGCTGGGCTTCGACGCGATCGTGACCGGCGGGCTGGGCGAGCCCGGCCGGCGCTGCGCCATCCCCGCGGCCACGGTGATCGGGGTGCTGGTGCGCAACCTGGCCCTGGGCCGGCGGCCGCTGTACGCGCTGGCGCAGTGGGCGGCCGGGTTCGACGAGGCCGTGGCCGGCCTGGAGGCCGGCCAGGCCGCCCGGCTCAACGACGACCGGGCCGGGCGGGCGCTGGATCAGCTGTATGCCGCCGACCGGGCAACGATGATCACCGCGCTGTCGGCGGCCGCGGTCAGCGGCTACCAGATCTCAGCCGCCGAACTGCACAACGACTCCACCTCGCTGACCCTCTACGGCGGCTACCGGGATCGCGGGCCGGGCACGCCCGGCGGCAAGGCGGGGCCGCCGCGGCCGGCCGCGGGCTGTCCAAGGACCACCGGCCCGACCTCAAGCAGCTGGTGTGGATCCTGACCGCCTGCGCCGACGGCGCGATCCCGTTCACCTGCCGGATGGCCGACGGTGACACCGAGGACTCCGGCACCCACATCGCCACCTGGGAAGCCTGCCGGGTGATCGCCGGGCGCGCCGGGTTCTTGTACATCGCCGACAGCAAGCTGGCCACCCGCGCGAACATGACCCACATCGCCGGCCAGGGCGGCCGGTTCCTGACCATCTTGCCCCGCAGCCGCAAAGAAGACGCCGCCGGGCGGGACTGGATCGCCGCGGGGAACACCGGCTGGGCCGAGGCCGCCCGGCTGCCCGGCCGGCGCAAAGCCGGCCCGCCGGTCACCTACCAGGCCGTGCCCGCCCCCGCCCCCTCCGCCGAGGGCTACCGCATCGTATGGGTCCGCTCCCCGGACAAACAGGCCCGCGACGCCGCCACCCGCGCCGGCCAGATCACCAAGGCCACCGCGGCCCTGGCCGCCCTCGCCGGGCGCCTGGACGCCCCCCGCTGCCAGCTGCGGACCCGCGCCGCCGTCGAGCACGCCGCCGCCCAGGCCATCGCCACCGCCGGCGCCGGCCGCTGGATCAGCTACCAGGTCTGCAGCCACACCCTCACCCAGCGCCGCTACCCGCACGCCGGCCTGCGGCCCGGCCACCCCCTACCAGACCATCGAACGGCACCGCTTCACCCTGACGTTCACCACCGACCACGCCAAAGCCGCCCGCGACGCCGCCTCCGACGGCTGTTTCCCCCTGATCACCAACGACACCGCCATGACCCCGGCCGAACTGCTCGCCGCCTACCGGCGCCAGCCCCGCCTCGAACGCCGCCACGCCACCTTCAAACACATCCTGCACGCCGTCCCGGCCGAGCTGAAAAACCAGGCCCGCATCGACGCCCTCGGCTTCTGCCTCTACACCGCCCTGCTCATCCACGCCCTCATCGAACGCCAGCTACGCAACGCCATCGCCGCCGCCGGGCTACCCGACCTGCCCCTCTACCCCGAAGACCGGCCCTGCGCCACCCCCAGCGCCGCACGCGTCCTGGAAATCCTCAGCCCCCTCGCCCGCACCATCATCACCTCCGGCAACCAGAGCCCCACCGTCATCCCGCCCGCCCTCACCCCCCTCCAGCAACAAATCCTCACCCTGCTCCAACAGCCACCCAGCGCCTACCAGCAACAACCCGCACAACAACCCGCCAAATACGCCACAAGACCACGCTCAACATGCGGAACGTAGGGTGGGTGTGCACCAGGCCCACATTCATCCCGGTGGCGTGTCGCTCCCTCAGATTCAACCGAGCGGCCGAACGCCTTTCAACCTCCTCTACGCCGGGACGTGCCAGCCGCCGAGGTGCACGTCGTCGACGCCGGCCACTTTGCTCTCGATGAGCAGCCCGACGTGATCGCCGACCTGACCCGGGGATTCCTGCAGCGCCGGCAGGCTCACACCGATGGCTGACCGGGGCCCACGGCGCCATGGGCAAGGTAGGGGAGTGTCATAGCAGTTTCTCAAGGTGATCCGCGGCCTTCGCGGCGCCGCCGGCCGCCGCGAACGAGTCCCGCACCGCCTCCGCGGCAGCGCGGTAGGAAGGATCATCGAGGACCGCCCGGACCGCGTCGCGCAGATTGGTCGCGCCCAGCTGGTCGAACCGCAGCCGTATCCCGGCCCCCGCGGCGGCGACCTTCTCGGCGATGATCGGCTGGTCGTCCCGCATCGGCGTGACGACCAGCGGCAGGCCGTGGGCGAGCGCCTCGCACACGGTGTTGTGCCCGCCGTGGCACACCACGGCGGACATGTGCCGGAGCAGGGCTAGCTGCGGCACGTGCCCCGCGAACAGGATGTGCGGTGGAGCTTGCTGGCCGGGCGGGGCGGCCAGCACGGCCTGCAGTTCCCCGCCCAGGCCGGACAGCGCATCGATCACCGTCCGGAAGAACGGCGGCCCGTCGGAGCCGCTGAGAGTTCCCAGGGATACCAGCAGGTGCCGTCGCGCGGGATCCAGCCACTGCCACGGGAACGACCCGAGTTCGGGGCGCGGCGCCAGCGCCGGCCCAGTGAACACGTACTGGTCACCGAAGCCGCTGGTGTCCCCGATGAGGGCGGCCGTCGTGAACACCAGCACGAGCCGGTCGGAGAACCGTAGGTCGACCGGGTCGCTGATGCCGCTGGCCAGCTGGAAGGCAGTCATCTGGTCACGGACCCACGTCTCGACGTCCCGCATAGCGGCCACGGGCCGCAACAGCTCCCCGGGCGTGCTGGCCGAGGTCACCCACACGGTCCCCGCGCGCCGGGCGGCGACGGCCCCGGCGACCGCTTGCTGGTCGGCCACCACCACGTGCGGCGAGAAGCGCGCGACCGCGTCCGCCACGCCGGGCAGCATCGCCCGGGCCAGCGGGATGATAAAGCTCTCCCAGACGAATTTGAGTGCTTCCGCGCCCCTGGGCGGCCGCCGGGGTTCCCGTCCCCCGCGCAGCCGCTCCTCGAAGTCGTCATCGACTACCGGGAAGACCTGGGCCTCCGCAGGCAGCAGCGGCTGCAGCGCCGCCAGCTGCCCGGCCCAGGCGATGTCGTGGCCGCGGGCGGCGAGTTCCGCCCCGACCGAGGCCGTCGGGTTGATGTGGCCGACCAGCGGCGGGACCACGAACAGGATCCGGCTCATTCGACCGGGCTCCGCGGCGGCAGCTCTGGCAGCCGGGCGAACCCGGCGCTGTCCGGCGCGAGGTCGTCACCTAACGCGGTACCCCTCATCAAGATCCTTTCAAACTCTCGCGATCGTTTCACATAATGGCCGGCGCTGTGCGGAGGTTGCTGGCCAGGTGCGCCGCGCATACCCTTAACGCACAGAAGGCGGAAAGCCGGGGGCGGGCGGCCTTGCCGCGGACCAGGTTCGTCGGCTCGTGACCGCGCCGCGCAGGCTCGCAACGAGCTGGCGCGGGAAGAACGCCAGCCGGCAGGAGGTTCCCGCCGCTATGCACCCGGGCCCCGGCCAGATCCACATGATGCGTGGATTCGCCACCGACTCGTCGGTGACCAAGCAGCAGGTGAAGCGGGGGACGGTTCGCAGGATCGCGGGATATGCCCGTCCGTACCGCTGGGACCTCACGATCTTCCTGCTGGCCGCCGCCGTGGACGCGGTGATCACCGTGGCGATCCCAGTGCTGCTCGGGCTGGTCATCGACCGCGGCGTCCTGCCCAAGCGGATCGATGTCGTGCTGGGGGTCGCTGCGGCCGTCGCCGGGCTGGCCATCGTCGACGCGTTCCTCAACTTCGTTCAGCGCTGGTACACGGCGCGGGTGGGCGAGGGCCTGATCTACGACCTGAGAACCCAGGTGTTCGACCACGTCCAGCGGCAGCCGATCGCGTTCTTCACCAGGGCGCAGACCGGCTCGCTGGTCAGCAGGCTGAACAGCGATGTGATCGGCGCGCAGCAGGCGCTCACCTCGACGCTGGTATCTACGGTGTCGAGCACGCATGCAGGTCATTCTCGTGCTGGTCACGATGCTGTACTTCTCCTGGCTGGTCACGGCCGTCGCGCTGCTGCTGATACCGATGTTCATCATCCCGGCCCGGCTGGTTGGACGCAGGCTGCAGCGCCTGACCAGGGAGTCGATGCAGCTCGACGCGGCAATGGGATCCACGATGACCGAGCGGTTCAACGTCGCCGGCGCCATGCTGGCGAAGCTGTTCGGTCGGCCTCCGGAGGAGTCCG
The DNA here is from genome assembly GCA_963842355.1 of uncultured Actinomycetota bacterium. Classification (GTDB taxonomy): domain Bacteria; phylum Actinomycetota; class Actinomycetes; order Streptosporangiales; family Streptosporangiaceae; genus JASHPR01. Next base: position 710,112 of record CAWJGC010000007.1, read on the forward strand.
CCACCTTTCGCCGGGCGGGCGGCCAAGGTTCAGGGACATCGGCGTGGTCCAGGCGATGTACGGCAGCTCGCTGTTCATCGCGCTGACGCTCCTGGCGTCGGTGTCCCTCGCCGTGGTCTATGGGGCCGGCGGCTACCTCGTCGTCCACGGCGCCTTTCAGGTCGGCACGCTGGTTTCGCTGGCCCTGCTGCTGAACAGGCTCTACGGGCCGATCACCGCGCTGTCGAACGTCCAGGTCAATGTGATGACCGCGCTGGTCAGTTTTGACCGGGTATTTGAGGTGCTCGACCTGAAGCCGCTGATCGAGGACCGGCCGGACGCCGTGCCGCTCGTGCTGGCGGCACAGCCCAACAGACGGGCGGCACAGCCCAATGGATCAGCCGCCATTTCCGGGCCAGCGGCGGACATCGTTTTTGACGGTGTCTCGTTCCGCTACCCAATCGCGTCCGAGGTCTCGCTCGCATCGCTGGAGTCGATCGCTCTGCCCATGCCGGAACGGACGGATGCGAGGCTGGGCGTTCTGCACGAGGTGAGCTTCATCGCCCCGGCCGGTCAGCTGACCGCTTTAGTCGGGCCCTTCGGGCGCGGGTAAGACGACGATCACTCACCTGGTGTCCCGGCTATACGACCCCAGCGATGGCACGGTGCGCATCGGAGGATTCGACCTCAGGGACGTGACTCAGGCGTCGCTGCACGACGCCGTAGGCGTGGTGACCCAGGAGGCCTACCTGTTCCACGACACGATCCGGGCCAATCTCGCCTACGCCCGTCCCGAGGCGACCGAGGAGGAACTGATCGAGGCGTGCCGCGCGGCGCAGATCTGGGACCTGATCTCGGTGCTGCCCGACGGCCTGGACACCATCGTGGGCGATCGCGGCTACCGGCTGTCGGGCGGCGAGAAACAGCGGGTCGCCCTGGCCCGGCTGCTGCTGAAGGCTCCGGCCGTCGTACTTCTCGACGAGGCCACCGCGCATCTGGACTCTGAGTCGGAAGTCGCCGTCCAGCAAGCGCTCGCCGCGGCGCTGTCCGGCCGCACCTCGCTGGTCATCGCGCATCGGCTGTCCACCATCCGCGAGGCCGACCAGATACTGGTCATCGACAACGGCCGGGTCCGCGAGCGCGGTCAGCACGATGAACTGCTCGCGTCCGGGGGACTGTACGCGGACCTGTACCGGACCCAGTTCGCCCGGCAAGAGCCTGCCGACGCGGTGTGGAGGCCGGGCCCGCAGGGAGGGCATCCCCCGCCCCATCCGCCTCCGGGACGTCTGGCCTGCCCAGGGGCCCGGCACGGGCCCGGCCCTGGCCCCTCCGCGGCCCGGCCCTGGCCAGATCGACGACTGTCATGACCCCGCCGTAAGGTCAGCCAGGCTGAACCGCCGGTGCAGCCACTCGAGCATGTCGGGCGGCGCCAGCTGGGCGGCACGTGCCTGGTAGCGAGCCATCTCGTCGTCGCGGAGAACCTCGCGCCCGGCCCCCGGCGTGCCCCGGCGGAAGAACGAGGCGGTGTCCTTGACGATTCCCGGGTCGGCAGGAACGAGCCTGTCCGCGCGGGCCCTCATGTGGTCGAAGGTGGCCGCCTGGGCGAGCGCGGGCCAGGCCTGCTCCGGGACTGCTATCCCGAGCCGCCGGGCGATGCCGCGCATCTGGCCGTCAAGGTCCGCGAAAGGTCGTCGTAGTGCACCAGCAGCACGTTCGGATCATCGCGCCGGGCCCAGGCGTCGGACAGGTGCCACATGACGCCGGGCAGCGACTCCGGGAACGTGCGCGGATCATCGTCGTTCTCGATCCACTGCAGCATGCTTTCGCGCAGCGATTCGCCGGGCCCAGGTGGCGCGGGCCGGCCGGTCAGCTGCCATAGCCGCGTATGGTCCATGTTGTCGTGCTGGCGGCGGAGCGACACGAACATGTCGAGCGGATGCCGGGCGGTCACGATGTACGTGACCTGAGGATGGAGCGGAATCCCGTCCAGCGGGGTGTGCGTCTTGATGAACCGCCGGTGCGACTGCTCGGCCAGCTGGGTGTACACGACGTCGAGCGGCACGATCATGTGATCCAGCCACGGTGAGAGATGCCAGAGCGGAGCCGGCAGCTCAGGTCTCTGGAAGATCAGCAGGGCGCAGATCATCTGCATCCACGTCGTCCCGGTCCGGCGCCGGGTGCTGATCACGATATCGCCAGGACGGTAGCGGAAGCCGAGCCAGCGGCCGCTGTCCTCGTCATGCGATTGGTAGTGGAACGGGGCGCTGGCCACGCCCGGAGCCTAGCATCCAGGCCCGTCATCACTCATGCAACTTCGGTAGCATGGATCCCGTCTGCCACACCAATGTGAGTATATGCGCGGCGGACCTGTAGCCTATTGGTCGACCGTGGTCTGGATGTTGCTGCCTATCGCTGGGGAAAACCATATTCATGATTGGGCACGAGGATATCTGCGGACTTGAGAGCCTCGAGGTTCCCGCTATTCACCGCATGGCACACCTGCGCAGAAGGTCAGCAGCAATCGCTTCGGTTGGCAGCGCATTTCCAGCCACAGCCTATTCACAGGAAGAGCTCGGGGTCCTACTCGGGCTGGAGAACAGGGTCGTCAAGAAGCTTCTCCGTGCGCCCCACATCCAGAAGAGACACCTCTATCTTCCTGGTACGGACTCGCGCACCGGGCGCGTGTTCCCCGAGTCCCCAGCCGACCTCCACGCCAAGTTCAGGGACGGAGCACTCGAGATCGGATCGCGCGCGATCCGTAACGCCCTGAACGCCGTATCCCTGTCTACGGCCGATGTCGGCTACCTGCTATGCGTCACGTCCAGCGGATTCATGGTCCCCGGCCTCAGTTCGCTCTTCTCGCGAGAACTCGGATTTGATCCAAGACTCCTGCGCGCGGACATTGTGGGCATGGGATGCAACGCCGGGCTGAACGGGCTGAACCCTCTCGTGCAATGGGTTGAGAACCATCCTGGTCAGGTGGCGCTCCTGGTCTGCTGTGAGATTAACTCCGCGATGTACGTTCTTGACGAGACGCCGCGAACTGGCATTGTCAACAGCCTTTTCGGTGACGGAGCTGCCGCGGCGGTATTGACCAGCTTTGCTGAGGATGGCAGCGGGCCCCTGCCATCCGGGCCGGTGCCATGCGTGATTGATTTCGAGAGTTTCTGCATCCCCGAGCAGTGGGCGGCCATGCGATTCGACTGGAACAATGATGCCGGGAAGTGGAGCTTTTATCTCGACCGGGACATACCGTATGTCATCGGCTTCAATGTCCGCAAGCCGCTGGAACGGCTGCTGGAGCGAAATGGGCTGGATTTCTCAGCCATCAAGCACTGGGTATTGCACACCGGCGGTGGCGCAGTGATCGACTCCGTCAAGCTCAGCCTGGGCCTCGAAGAGCACGACGTCCGTCATACCCGCTCCGTGCTGCGCGACTATGGGAACATCTCCAGCGGCAGCTTCCTGGTCAGCCTCGAGCGCCTGCTGGCCGAGGGCTGCACGGCGTCCGGTGACCGGGGCGTCATGGTCACGATGGGCCCGGGAGCCCAGATCGAGGCCGCGCTTCTCCAGTTCGGGCAGGCCCGGGCATGCTGACCACGCTCGACGAGGGTGACGCGGAGCGACTACTGACCATCCGGATCCATGAAGCGACGATCGATGCCGAACTCGTCAGCGCGCTCGACGCGGCGCTGAACGATGTCGAACGCGACGGGATCGAGAACGTCGTGTTTCAGTTTAGTGCCGAGCCGGATTCGGTAACCGGGGATTTCCCATCGTGGCGACCCGGCCCGGCCCGCAGCGACATGCGTTATTTCGCCCGGTGGGATGAGACCCTGTCGCGGATTTCCCGGCTGAAGGCCAAGACATTCGCGGCTTACGACGGCCGGGTCGCTACGGCTGCCGTCCAGGTCGGCATGGTCGTGGATCTGCGGCTGGCCTCGGCCCGGGCACGGCTGTCGCTGGGCCGCCTTTCCGAGGGTCGCTTCCCGGGAATGGGCGCGTACTGGCTGCCCAAGTTCGTCGGTCTCGGCACGGCGCGGAGAATCTACCTGCTCGGCGAGGATCTGACCGCCGAGCATGCGGCTCGGCTCGGGCTGGTGGACGTCGTTGACGACACCGTTGAGGGAGCGGTTGAAGCGGCGATCAAGGCCGCAGGCCCGGTAACGCCGGAGGCGGCGTGCTTTACCCGCCGAATTCTCGATGACTGCTATCAGCTGGAGTACACGGCAGCGGCCGAGCTGGCCAAGGCGGCTCGATACAAAGTGGGAATGCCAGATCATGACGGTTGAACGTTGTGGCGGGCAATCAGGGCGAGAAGGAGTAGTCAATGGCCGAGACCCTCAGCCACAGTTCACCCCGCAGTTCACCGCATACGGGCACCATCCTTCCCCAGGGCCAGCCGTTCTGGATCGTCGACGGGCGCGCTTACGATTTCACCGAATGGATGAAGATTCATCCGGGCGGTGCGGCGTGGTTCGGGCCAAGCCAGGGCCGCGATATCAGCGCCCTGCTGCACACGTATCACCGGGATCCAGCCCGGTTGCAGAAGGTTCTCGCCAGGTACGAGATCGACGGGTTCACCGAGCAGGACATACTTCCCAAGCTGGGGGTGCCCCCCTTCCTGCTGGAACCGGGCTTCGACGCCACCACGGATCTGCCGAGACTTGACTACCGGGATGAGGGGAGCTTGCTGGCGGAGATCCGCGGAAAGGTGAACGTCAGGTTCTCCAAGCGGGCATTGAAGAAGTGCGACCGTGCCTTTGACGTGGTGACGTGGATTATCGGTGCCGCGCACGTCGCCGCGCTGGCCCTCCTGATCGCGAACCTTCTGCCTGCCTGGGCATTCGTCGTCACGATGGTGGCGACGCGTACCGCGCTGGCGGGCGCAGGCCACTACCACCTGCACCGCAGGTGGCGGGACCAGCGCCGCTTTACCCTGCCGCTCGGTAAAGCGCTCTTCGACATCAACTACGTCGGCACGAGCCTGATCGGAACGGACGGGCACGTATTACTGCATCACCCTTACCTGGGCTCCGGAGCCGACGTGAAGAAGACGTTCTTCGATGGCATGCTCCGCCTGCATCCGATTCTCCGGATCCCCGGCTACACGCTGCACAAGCTCGGCATATGCCTGAGCGGGCTAGCGTTGCGGGGACGCGAGATCGGCAGGTTCGAGACCAACGGCGAGGTTCCGGTCCGCGCAGACTTCTGGGTCATCCGGGCCTGGATCTTCGTCGAGTTTGCCGCGTGCCTGGCGACAGGTCACATCGTGGCCTGGCTGGTGCAGTTCGTCTTGACCTTGTGGTTCAACACCTTCCTCGTCGTCGCCAGCCATGACTTCGAGGAGTCGGGCACCGAGGCGGAATTGGCTGCGATTCCCGAGCCGCTGCGCAATGACTGGGCGGCGCGGCAGATCTGCCTGAGCTACGACCTCAGCGTGGTAGGTATCCGCTGGATCGACCTCTTCCTCAGTGCTGGCCTGAGCCCGCATCGCGTGCATCATGTACTGCCGTACCACGGGTCGGGGTTCGCCAACCTGGCCACCGAGGCTACGGTCCGGCAGGTATGCGCGGAGGCCGGCATCGTATGGGCGCGGCCGCGGAGCCTGATCTTCGACCGTTTCCCGGCCGTGATCAGGCACTACCTGCTCTGTCCGGTGAAACCTGCTCCGCCACCGCCATCTGCCGTGCCGCCTCCGCCTCCGCCTCCGCCTCCGCCTCGGCCGCGGAATCCGTCCGCCGCGCCGCCGCCGCCACCGCCACCGCCACCGCCACCACCACCACCGAATCCGCTCCCGGCGCAGCCGCCCTCATCCATCAGGTATCAGATCGGCGAGCTCGTCCGCTATACCCTCGACGGCTGCCGGGGAGTCGGCGTGTGACCGGCCCCTGCTGCAAGTAGACGTCCAGACGGCGGATCTTCCCGGCGTCGTTGAAGGCGTTTCATCGTCTGCTCGTACTCGAGGACGGTGCGGGTCAGAGGTCCGGGGTTGGCCATGTCTGGACCCGTGACGACCAGCGACTCGCGACGTTCGGCCATGAGCCATCCCCGGTCACTCGCGACCGGGGCCGCCCCGGAGGATGTGGGGAAGGTCGCGGGTCGTGAGAATGCCCCGGGGGGTGCAGCGCATACGTAGGGGATGGCGTTGACGGCCCCGTTGGCGTTGAACGCGGGCACATACGACGCGAGGTCATCGATCGGCACCGGGAACGGCATGCTCACATCGGATGGCGCGTCACCGTGAATCCAGGCGTCATCCGCGTCGGTCACGTCGACCACCGGCGCTTCCCGCGGTCGGCCCTGGCATTCCGGCGATTCTAGCCATTGGGGGAAGCATGCGGGAAGTCAGCCTGGCCGGTGCCAGCGCCTGCGCAGCCACGGTCACGGCGCCTGGTATGCGCCAATGCACAGCGGCAGCCTTAGGATATTGCCATAATAGTCCTGCGTGCCAGGACTGCGCGAAAGGACGCTCTGTATATCCTGCCCCCTTCCTATCAGCGGGCTGCCGCTGTTCAGCTGATAACTGGTAAATCTCCTGATGCCGCTGGCATGAGTGACACCGGGAGCAGTGCCGGCGGATGCGAAGGAGGGATCGGCCTGCAGGCCGGTGCTGACACCGTTTACGGTCTCCTCGTTGGTAACGGCACGCCAGGTTGATACGCTCGTATAAGTGTGGCTTCCCCAGTAGATCTGCCACGTGCCGCCGGCGCACCAGTAGCAGTTGCCAGCGAACCATATATCGGATATCGCAAGAGGCGCCGTGGAGCAGACGACCGCACCCGTTCCTGCCGTGTACAGGATATTGTTGAAAAAGTATACATCTGAGAGAGTAGGAGTCCCGATATTCAGCGGAGACGTATGAATGCTGCCTGTGTCCTTGGATATGAATGTGTTGCCGTAAACGAACAGGGACCTGACACTTCCGAGTATTGAGATGTCCCCGGTTCCGGAATTGTTAAGGCCGTTGCCCTGGCAGATGTTATATCTAATTGTATTGGCGCCTTCCGATCCCCAGTAGCCGTCGCTGCCGCCATATGCCAGGATGCCTGCGCCCGCGTTGCCATATGAGAGGCAGTACTCGATTACGCAGTTGGTGCAATCGATATCTATATCTATACCGTCGCCGTCGGCATAGCCGCTGCCGCCGTTGGAGTTATTGCATGCTAGGCATGAGGCAATAGAAACGCTGTCGCATGCGTATATCATGATTCCGACGGGACCGTTTCCGGAATCCCCGTTGGCCGCGCCATTACTGCTGGCCGTGCAGCCTGACAGAGTACCAGACTGCACTCCTCCAAGCACGAAGCCGAATCCCGTGGCCGCGGTGATAAGTGAAGATATGCCGGCGTTGTTGTTTGAGATGCAGTTGTTGATCTTTACGTTGCTGTGATTGTACTTCGGGTTAGCTGGGTTGAATGTTGCCCCGTAAATGAGAATGCCTGTGTTGGCGTTTCCGTTGGTGGTGTTGCCGTTAAGCGTAATGCCGTTATATCCGGCTGCCGCCACATTCGTGCCGATGTTGATCCCGAATTTCCAGCCCGTGACCACGCAGTTCATCACTGATATCGCGGGTAGCCGTCTGGTGCCGGACGCATAGAACTGGATGCCACTATAATTGGTGCTTCCAGCTCTTCCGGTGACATTCAGGTTCTTAATGACGTAACCACCACCGGTGACATAGATAGCGTCATCGGTGCCGTTTGACAGCGTCGCGTTGCCAGACCCGTACGAGCCGACCGTAATGGGACTCGATGCGGTACCAGCAGCAGCCAGGACCAGCTTCGCGTCACTGAACGTGTCGCCGCCGTTGAACAGCACGGTGTCCCCCGCGACCAGCGACGTTGCCGTCACCTTGGCGATTGTCTTCCAGGAGCTGCTGGGCGACGTTCCCTTCGCGGAGTCGGACCCAGACGCGGACACGTAATAGGTGGTCGGCTCGGCCTGAGATGTGGACACTGAAGCTCCCGGTCATATGCATCTATCGTTTATTCAAGTTTGTCATAAATAAACGAAGCCCGAGTGGTCAGGGCTGTCTGCTGCGCACCCTTCAGCGTGTCGACGCAGCTCTTACGATAGCGGCATGAGCAATGCTGCATCAATGAGATGAGCCATTCGCTGTTTCGGCGGTTATTACCGCTTGGCGGGGCATATGTTCCGGGCGGCGCGACCAGTCGCGCGCGGTCGCGCAGTCGTCCCGGGCATGTCTAACGATGTTTAATGGCGGGTTACCAGGGGACGGGGCATCCAGTCGGCCACGCCGCCGGGGGCGGCGTCCCGGCGGGCGGCCGCGCGTTCCACCGCCCCTTATGCCCTTTCACCTTTTTCGTCCGCGTTCGCGGCCGGCGGTGCTGCGTCCAGGCGGGATGAATGTGAGCCTGGTGTACTCCCGAGTACACCATTTCCACATTCATAGCCGACTTCGTCGGTTACGGCGGTCGGCCAGGCCACCGGGTACGCCGGCAGGCCAGGCCACCGGGTACGCCTGGCCAGGCCACCGGGTACGCCCGGCCAGGCCACCGGGTACGCCGGCCGGCCAGGCCACCGGGTACGCCGGCCGGCCAGGCCACGGGTACGCCGGCCGGCCAGGCCACCGGGTACGCCGGCCGGCCAGGCCACGGGTACGCCGGCCGGCCAGGCCACGGGTACGCAGCGGCCAGGCCACCGGGTACGGCGGCCGGCGCTCCAGCGCCCGGGCTGCTGTAACTCCTGACCGTTAAGAATGTTTAGCGGCCTGGGCAATCCGGCCCGTTGAGCCGTGCGCGTTCATGTGATCACTTAAAGTAGTCAGTCACATGGGGGAGGCGGGCGCCAGTGTCGGGGTGCCCGCTTCCGCGTCGTTTCGCTGCTGGGGGTTGTCCGGGTGGCTTCGTTGGGGCAGAGCACTGTCGCCGCGGGCTCTGGCGGTGACCGGGGTGCTGGCGGGCCCTTCAGCACCGCGCAGGCCGCAGGCCTGGCCGCGCCGCTCGCCGTGTGCCAGGACGCGGGGCAGGTCGGCCAGGCCAGCGCGGCCAGGGAGGCGCTGGCGGATACCCTCAGCCGCGCGTGGCAGGCCGCGGGAGCGCGGTGTCCGCGACGGGCGCGATGACCGGGGGCCTGGTGGATGACGGGCCCCTGGCTCATCAGCCTGCGCCTGGTGACCGTCGCGCCGTAGCCCCCGCGGAAACGCGGCCTGGCGCTGTCGCGGGCCTGCGGCGGGGATGCGGGCGGCGCTGCCTCCCGGCACGAGTGTCAGGCCGCGGGGCGGCACCGCTGGGTGACCCAGAGGGCGCCTCGGTCGCCCGCCCGCCCGCATCACAGGCGCGGTGGTAACCGGATGGCTCGTCCCGGAGGGCCCGGCGCGAGCGGGCGCATCGGCATGTCACCGGCGATGAGCCGGAGACAGCAGGCGCAGTACGCCGTGCTGGCGGTAATGTGGCTGCTGCTGAGCGGCTATTTCTGGGCATGGTGGCTGGTGCCTGGCCACGCCGGGAATCCGGTGCTGTTCGTCGTCGTCTCGGCCGGGCTGTTCTACAGCATCACACTGCTGCGCTCGTTCTACCTGTTCTATCTTGGCCAGATGCGCCGTCCGGTGCCCGTGGACGTGCGCGATGCCGAGAGGGCCGGGGCAGTAGGCCGGGTCGCGGTGATCAGCCTGACCGTCCCCGGATCAGAGTCCCTGGCCATTGTCCGGCGGCAGCTCGCGGCGATGACGGCGATCCGCTATCCACACGACAGCTGGATCCTGGTCGACAAGGAGCACTCGCCCGCGATCGCGCGGCTGGCACGGCAGATGGGCGTTTCTTATTTCTGCCGGCATGACGCATCGGCCTGGGGTGCGGATCGGATCGCCAGGTGGAACGCGCCGGGGCCGCCATTCCAGGCCAAGACCAAGGCGGGCAACGTGAACAGCTGGCTGGATCATTACGGGGACCGTTACACGCATTTCACCCAGCTGGACATCGATCACCGCCCGGTACCGTCCTACCTGGATCGTGTCCTCGGGTACTTCCTGGACGCGAAGGTGGCGTGGGTTCAGGCACCCAGCGTGTACGGGAATCACGAGCACTGGACGGCGCGCGGCTCGTCGGAGCAGGAGGTCGTGCTCCAGGGGCCGCTGCAGATGGGCTTCTTCGGCTTCTGCCGCACGCCTTTCATTATCGGAAGCCACTGTACGTATGACATGAAAGCCATACGGAACATCGGCGGCTTCCAGCCGACTCGTGCCGAGGATCATCTTGACACCGTGTGCCTGGCTGCCGACGGCCGCGAAGGCGTTTACGTGCCAGAGATTATCGCGGTCGGCGACGGGCCCGAGACCTTCGGTACCTACCTTGACCAGCAGTTCGCCTGGGCTTTCTCGATGATTCAGATCTTGTTCACGTATACCCCCAGGCTTGTCCGTCAGTACACGCCCAGGCAGGCTCTGCAGTTTCTCTTCGTTCAGACCTGGTACATGTTCTGGTCACTTTCCATAATGGCCCTCTTCGCATCCCCGCTGGCGTCGCTGGCTTTCGACACCCCGATCTCCCGGGTAAGCCTGTGGGGCTTTCTGGCCCACATCCTCCCGGCCGGGCTGGTCGCGACAGCCATCTGGTGGTGGAGCCGGTCATGGCATCAGCCGAGCAGGGTCTCTCTGTCCTGGCGGGGGGTCGTGCTGCACGTAGCCCGCTGGGTCATCGTCCTGAGCGCCCTGGTGCAGGTCATGCTCCGGGTGCGGAAACCGTACATGATCACGGTGAAGGGCCTGGGAACCAACGCCCGCCAGCGCTTCAGGCTGACGCTGCTCGCCCCGTACGCGGGACTGTTCGGCGCAGCCCTCGCCGCGTGCTGGTTCTACATGATCAGGTACTCCCACGGCAGCTGCCAGGGCTATCTCTTCTTCGGGCTGGACGATGCAGCGCTGTTCTGGCTCCTGATCGTGATCGTGCTGGCGCAGGACGCGCGCGCCCTCGCGCAGGCCGACGTGCCTTTCGCCCGAGTCATCCGGCAGCGCCTGGCGCCGCTCCTGCTGACCGCGTCGGCGACGGCGCTGCTGGCGGCGACAGCCGTCGCCGCCAGCAGCCGCATAGCGCAGGCGCTGCTCGGAGGATCCGCATGGCCGTTCTCGTGACCGGCGGCGCAAAGGTCAGCGGCAGACAGACCTGTGCTGAGCTGTTGTCGTGAACGGCCGCCAAGGCCGCGCCGCCTGGCTGCTAGGGTCCCTGCTCGGGGCCGTGTCGCTGGCGTCCTGCGTCCGGGCCGCACCATCCGCCAGCCTGGTCACCTACTATCTCAGCCCGTCCGGCAACAACGGGGCAGCCGGAACCTCACCGTCGACTGCATGGCGGTCCCTGAGCAAGGCCAGTTCCGTGGCCATGCCGCCCGGCACGCGGCTGCTCCTGCAGGGCGGCCAGCGCTTCGCCGGGAACCTGACGCTCGACCAGCGGGACGGGGGCGATGCCGCCAGGCCCGTCCTGGTCAGCTCGTACGGCACCGGCCGCGCCACCATCGCCGCGGCGAGCGGCTCGGGTATCGCCGTCTACGACACCGCAGGTGTAGACATCCGCGACCTGTACATCACCGGGCCGTCAACCACGCGGCAAGTCGGCGCCGGCATCAACGCGTACAGCAACGTGCCGGGGAACTGGAAGCTCGACCACATCACGATCGCTGGTGTCGACATCAGCGGCTTCGCGAACGGTATCGCGATCGGCGGCGGGAACGGCACCACGGGCTTCCGGGATGTCCAGATCAGCGACTCGGTGCTGCACGGAAATCTTGACGCGGGCCTGCTGACGTACGGGCCACCCTTCCTTCCGGCGGCGCGGAACTACGCCAACCAGGATGTGCAGGTCTCCCGCGTCACGGCCTACCAGAACCCTGGCAATCCGCGCCTCACGGCCTACAGCTCGGGAAACGGCATGGTCTTTGGAAGTGTCAAGAACGGGGCCATAGAATGGTCCGCAGCCTACGATAACGGTGGTGCGGGCGGCTCGCAGCCGGGCCCGGAGGGGATCTGGGCGTACAATTCGTCGAATGTGACAATAGCGCACAATTTATCTTACGATAACCGGACAGGCGACGGCGTGGACGGGAACGGTTTCGGGCTGGACCAGAATACGTCCGGCTCGTGCCTGGAGTACAACGTGTCTTACGGAAACGACGGCGCCGGATACCTGCTGTACTCGGTCGCCGACAATGGAGCTGCGACAGGAAACACGGTGCGGTTCAATCTCAGCAGCGGCAATGCTCAGGACCGTAATCACCATTTCGGCGGCGTCACCGTCAGCGGGTTTATGAGGAACACCGGGATATATCAGAACACCGTGGTAATGCAGGCGCAGCCTGGTAATTATTCCCCGGCTCTGGTGCTGGGTGGCGATGTTCATGGCATTACCGTGCGCAATAACATCTTCATGTCACCGGTCGGCCCTATAGTAGTCGCTCACAGTACGCTCACGACATCAGCGGCCTTGTTGCAGGGCAACGACTATGCGGCAGCGGTGCCTGACTGGTCCGTCCTGTGGGGCCCGACTACCTACACCTCATTGGCAACGTGGCGGTCGGCGACCGGCCAGGAAATCGTGGCGGGACGCCCAGCTGGCTTCACGGCCGATCCCAGACTGGCCGGACCCTTCCTTGGCCTGCGGTCCGGGGCCCCCGGCAGTGCCCGGCCTGGCCAGGGGCTTCGTCCTGCGCCCGGGCTCTCCGCTGATCGGCGCGGGACTCGACCTGTCGCGCCTCTTCGGTGGGCCTCCCGGGCTCCGCTATTTCTCCGGCGCCTTGATACCCGCACGGCACCCGGACATCGGAGCTCAGTAGCTTCGCGCCGGCGGCCGCCTGCCACACCGGCACGCCCGCGGGGTCCTCACCATCGATCGCGATGACCGCCTCCGGGAGGCCCAGAAGCCGCCGGTGAGCGGCTGTGGTGGGTCAGCCAGCTCGGCGCCCTCGAAGCCCGGTTCGGCCTGCATCCTGAAGAGAACATAACGCCCGAGATGGTACGAGACCCGGCATCCTGACCGGCAGTCCCGGCAGTCCCGGCGGCAAGGTTCGCGCCGCACTGGTCGGCCATCTCGGCCCATGCCACCGGGTCGGAACTGGCAAGCCGAATGCTGCTGGTGGCAGTCTGAGACCGCCCCTGCGGGAGCACTCCCGATCCACCGGGGACCCTGGCGCCGCCCGTTCGGAAACCGATGACCTTTCTCCGATGTCGAGGGATTGCTGTCAGACTAGGCTGATGGCGCAGGTATTGTGCCCGGTCGTGATCGGCAGGGACGCCGCGCTGGAGGCGGTCGACGCGGCGCTGACGGCCGCTATGGCCGGGCACGGCGGGTGTGTAGTGATCACCGGGGAGCCGGGGATCGGCAAGTCGCGGCTGGCCCTGGAGACGGCCAGCCGGGCGGCCAGCCGCGGCATCCGGGTCGTTACCAGCCGGGCGGTGCCGCAGTCAGCGACCGCTGCTTACCGGCCGCTAACGGACGCGCTTGTGCAGCTCCTCCGGGACCGGGCCGTTCCCGATGACGCGACGATGGAGCCGTGGCTGCCCGCGCTGAGCGCGCTGCTGCCGGGGATGGCTGGCCGCGCTCCGGCGAGTGGAGAGGTCTCACCTGGAATCCGCGGTGAGGCGCTGATCCAGCTTCTTCGGCGCCTCGCGCCGCAGGGCCTGGTCATAGTGCTGGAGGACCTGCACTGGGCGGACCCGGACACCGTGGCCCTGATGGAGTACCTTGGCGAGCACCTTGATGGCGAGTCGCTGCTGTGCGTACTTACCCTGCGCGCCAACCGGCCGTCGGCCGCACTGGAAGTGGTCCGCCGACAGCGGGGCCGGCCCGGCGTACTTCACCTCGGTCTTGACCGGCTCAGCGATGAGGACATGGCGCGCATGGTCCATGCCTGCATCCCGGGAGCAGAGGCGGGACTCCTGCGCCGGGTGCAGGCCTCCGCCGAAGGAGTACCGCTGCTGGTGGAAGATCTGCTGGCGTCGCCCGGGCTGCCGGAGTCGTTCACCGAGACTGTCCGCGAGCGCCTGGCCAGGTTCAGCGCACCGCAGCGATCGGTGATCGAGGCCGCTGCCATCCTCGGCCGCCACTTCGACTGGGAACTGCTCCCGGCCGTGAGCGGCCAGACTGCGGCGCTGGTGGCGGAGACGCTCGGGCTCGCTGTCGAGCAACTGCTGGTGAGCGCCGACGGCACGGCCTTCCGCTTTCGGCACGCACTGACCCGCGAAGCGGTGCTCGATACCATGCTGCCACCCCGCCAGCGGGCCCTGGCCTCGGCGGCGCTCGCCGTTCTGGACGCCGCACACCCGCGCCTGGAAGGCGGCCTGCGCGAGCTGGCCGCCGAGCTGGCGAACCGCGCCGGGGACCGCCGCCGGGCCGGAACGCTGCTGAGCGAGTCCGGCGGCCAGGCGCTGGCCTGGGGGGCGCTGGCCACTGCGATCGGTACCCTACGGCGTGCCGCTGACCTCCTCGAAGGCACTCCCGAGCGGGAACAGGCGGAACTTCTGCTGGTCGAAGCGCTGGCGCTGGCTGGGCGGGTTGAGGAGGCAGCGGCGGCCGGCGGCCATCTCATCACCCGGCTCGGGACCGAGGCGGCGGAACTCCGGACGGAGGTTCACCTTCGCCTCAGCCAGGCGGCGGCGGGCGCCTCGCGGTGGGAGATGGCCCGTCACCATCTCGGCGCCGCCCGGCACCTGGCCGGAACCGCCCCGCCGGCTGGCGTGCGCGCTCGCATGGGCGTCATCGATGCCGAAGTGGCCTTCGCCGCCGATGACCTCGATGAGGCCCGGCTTTTCGCCGAGGACGTCCTCGCCGCCGAGGGCAGTGCTCCGGATGTCCGCTGTCATGCGCTGGAGCTCATCGGCCGGAGCCACCGGCTGCGTGATCTCGGCGCCGCCCGCGCGGCGTTCGAGAGCGCGCTGGTCACCGCGGAGGCAGTCGGCCTGCCGTTGTGGCGGCTGCGCGCCCTGCACGAGCTGGGCACGATCGACCTACTTGATCATGCCGGAGTAGAGCGGTTGTCCGAGGCGCGGCTCGCTGCCGAGCAGATGGGTGCGCTGAGTACCGTGGCGATTCTGGATCTCCAGCTCGCCGCGGGCTTCACCTGCCGCTGGGAACTGGACACGTGTGATGCCCACGCGCAGGCCGCCGTCGGCCTCGCCGAGCGCCTTGGCCTGGACCAGGTCCGGGCCAAGGCGCTGGCGGTACTCACAGGCAGCGCCAGCATGCGCGCCGACGCCGGGCAGACAGAGCGCTACGCCGCCCGCGCCATCGCGGCCGCTCCGGACGACCAGATGGTCGAGGGCATCTGCTGGGCCAGCCGGGGAGCAGTGCTTCTGCTCGGTGGCGAGGCCGCGGCGGCCGTGGAACCCTACGTCCGGGGGATGGCGATCCTGGCTCGCCTTCCGCATGCCGAACCCGCGGGGCTTCGGGCGCTATGGCCGCTGCTCCTGGCCTCACTTGGTGATCACCGGGCGGCACGGGCGATCGAGGAGGCCCGCCGGCTGGGCGTTGGCGCCATCCGCCACAACCGGAGCCTTATCGGCTATGCCGAGGCGGTTCTGGCCGGGCGAGCCGGGCAGCGGCAGCGGGCCAACGAACTGGCGGCAGGCTGCGACGTTGGCTTCACGAACTGCGAGGCCTGGGGTGAGCTGGCGAGGTTCTGCGCCGCCCCCGCTGCTCTCGCCGACGGATGGGGCGACCCGCTCCGCTGGCTGGCCGAGGCCGAGGCAGGATTTGATGGCCGGGACCTGCCCCGCCTGGCCGAGCGCTGCCGTGAACTGCTGAAGGAGTCGCAGCCCAATCCCTGGGTGGCGGCGGGAATCACCGCCAGGGAGGCGGACGTGCTGCGCCTCGTCGCCGGCGGGCTGGCTAACAAGCAGATCGCAGCGCGGCTGCAACTGTCGCCACGGACCGTGGAGAAGCACGTCGAGAGCCTGCTGCGCAAGACCGGCGCTCGCTCCCGAACCGGCCTGGTGGCGGCCGCATCACAGGCCGCAGCCGGCGACTCTCAGCGGGCGTTTCCTCCCGCGGCCACTACGTAGTCGCGGCTGGCATCTACGTGTTGTTCCCGATGTGACGGCAGGCGTCCGGCTTGCATGCTGGCCGGGCAAGCCAGGCCAAGGGAGGCAACACCGGATGTTCGAAGCTACGAAACTAATCGTGGCAGTCAAGAACATCGAGACGCCCGATGAGCGGCACGCGTTCGAACACGCCTCGCTCAACGTGGTCAACCTGCCCGGCGTCACGATCGCCCGCACTGTGTATCAGCCCGGTTGGAAGTGGTCGACCGACGTCAAGCCGGTCGTTGGCACGGAAGCTTGCCAGGCGGCCCACACCGGCTACATCATCTCCGGCCGGCTCCACGGCCGCATGGACGACGGCCGCGAATACGACTTCGGCCCGGGTGACGCTCACGTGGTGTCGGCCGGTCACGACGCCTGGGTGGAGGGGGACGAGCCGTGCGTCGCGCTTGACCTCGCTTTTACCGGACGTGCTCTAGCCGGGCACGTCGGCCGCTGCCCCTGCGGGGTTGAGTTCCGGGTCGCTAGCGACGACCAGCTCGGCCAGCTTGTCGCCGCCATCCGCGAGCACGCGCGCAGCTCCCACGGGCACGAGCTCACCGCCCAGCAGGTGCTTGCGGAGGTGATGGCATGATCTGCTCCGACCTGGAGGGCGCCGGCGCCGCCCTCATGCAGCCCGAGCCCGAAACCGTCGCAGGGAGTCAGCAGCTTAGGGCCACGTGCGAGGCCGCTTTCGAGAACATGCGCCTGGACTTTACGTTCCGATTCGACGACATCACCGTCAAAGGCGACCTCGCGGCAGCCAGGGCAGCATGCCAGGGGACGATCAGGATCCGCGCTACCGGCGAGACGCAACCAGCGCGTCTCCGGCAGCTGTTCGTTCTGGAACGCACGGGGGGCCACTGGAAGATCACGCAGTGCATGGACCAGCAGATGCCGGAGCAGTCAGGAGGGGGCTGCTCCGGCATCTAGCGAGTCCGCCATCCGGATTCGGGCACGTTCCGCATCCGCTTGCGGCGCCGGGCATGACGCGGCTCCGGCTACGCCGACGCATACCTGCCCGTACAGGGGCCGTGCAGGTAGACGTCGGCGTAGCCGGAGCCGTCCGTGTGCCTGCTCTCGGGGCGCCGGGCGGTCACGGCTCCCGTCCACCGATGCACTGAGGGCAACGTGAAGGCCGGGCCCGCCATCTGACCGAAGCTGCTCAGACATACCGCCTCTGCCGCCGCCTGCGGTCCGGATCCCCACGCGGACGTGGAAGGAGATCGAACGCTTAACTCGTAGTAACGTCGGCTGCGGGCCCCGTCGCAAAGCGGGGTGTGAGACCTAGCCAGCGGAGGTGCCCGGATGGCCGAGCTCCCATCGCCCCCAGACGGGATTGTGCTGACCCACTTCATCGTCTCGGACGATGTCGAGCGCTCTCGGCGCTTCTACACCGAAGTACTCGGCGGCAGGGTGGCCTTTCCCGGAGATCCAGTCAATGTTGCGCTGGCCAACAGCTGGATCGTCATCAATGGCGGCGGAGGACCGACCGACGACAAGCCTACGGTCATCCTGGAGACGCCGCGTGATCCCGACCGGGTCAGCAGCTTCCGTAACTGGATAGGTCTTTCGGCGGCGGTGATCGCTGGTGAGCGGTGGGTAACTGCCGTGGGGCAGGCTGGTCCGCGTCAAGTGGTGGCCTGAATTTCTGGGATCCAGGGGTTGTCCAATGGCGGCGCGGGTGAGTGCGTCGAGGGCGCCGATGCCGTGCCGGTCGGCGGTGGCCAGGTAGGAGCGGATGGCGCAGAAGATCTCGGCTCCGGTCATGGACCGCATGCAGCCGGAGACTTTGATCCGCAGTTTGCTCATGCGTATGGCCTGCTCAGCTGGGTTGTTGTCGAATGGGACCCGCAGGTCATAGGCAAATCGCAGGTAGTCGCCGGCCCGGTTCCGCATCCGGCTGGCGAGGGCGTGACGTTTCTTTTCCAGGCTGCTGCGGCGGGCGGCGTTGAGTACGATCCCGGTCTGCGCGGCGTCGGTGAAGTATTTCTCCTGCTCGGCCAGCAGCGCCGGGCCGATGGCCGTGCGACCGCTAGCGCGAGCGGCCTCGGCTGCGTCTTTCAGCTTGAGCAGCGCCTCGATGGCCTGCCTGGCCCAGATCACGTCCATCGTGCTGCCGGTCTCGGTGACCGCAGTTAGCTCGCGCAGCAGGTGCGCGTTGCAAAGAGCGTGCCCGGCGACGCCGTCGTAGGTGTCGTACGGCGCCCAGGCGTCGTGCACCGCGATCCCCGCGAAGGACGGCAGCACCCCGGCGGCGTCCATCCCATCGGTCCCGCGCTTGCCGTGCACGGTGTGCAGCACGTGGCTGCCGGCCGATGCGGAGTGGACCCAGGCCAGCTTCCCTGCCACCCGGAACCCGGTCTCGTCGAAGTGGGCGACCTCGCTCGCCAGCAGCGCCTTGATGATCACGTCGATGGCCGGGGAGATGAACGCGGCGATCTTCTTCGCCGCGGCCGCGACCACTGCGGGCGCGGGCTGGCAGCCGAGCATCTCGCCCAGCGCGGCGCAGGCCCGCTTCCTCGACAGGAACTGCCCGTGCCACAGGTAGGCGGCCAGCGCGGAGAACCGCGGCCCGTACTGGACGGGGGCGGCCACCCCGGCCGGGGCGCCTGCCTTGGTGCGCTGCCCGCAGCACGGGCATTCCCGCTCGATCATCTGGTGCTCGGTGACGGTCACCCGCACCTCGGGTACCTCGGTTACCTGCCGCCGCTCGATCCCGGTCTGCGGCGCGCCGGCCAGCCCGTGACCGCAGCCGCGGCAGACCGCCGGCTCGTACCGGATCACGTGGTCAGGGGCATCCGTCAGCTCCATCGTGACACCAGGCTGGCCCTTCGGGCGGCCTGGCTTGCGGCCGGTCTTCTTCCGCAGCGACTTCGGCGCCGGCTTGCCCAGCCCGTCCGATGACGGCGGCTTGCTGGAGTTCCGCGAGTTCTGGTTCACCTGGGCGGCTAGGGCTTCCGCACGGGCTTCCAGCTCGGCGACCCTCGCCACCTGCGCCTGCAAGCCCGCGATGATCTCGTCCTTCTCCGCCAGCAGCGCCCGCAGCTGCGCGTTGGCGGCACGTAGCCCCGCGATGACATCGTCAGGCGATGCGGCCTCACCGGGTACGGGGCGTATCGGGCACAGCCGGCACTTTGCCGCAGCCCCGGCGGTTCGGTTCAACTCGCCTTGTCCGGTCATGTGCCGCCTTAGGAGCACATTGGGTGGGTGGTTCACGGCCCAGGTTGCCCAGTCGCCGAGGGCTTGGTGGAGCCGTATGCCCGCCTCGGCAGCGATCCGTATCGATCTTGGTCTGCGGAGTGTCGCCGTACTCGCCCCGGTCCTTGGCAGCCCGCGATCGCGCGGTACTTTTCAGCGAGGTCGCGGTAGAACGCCGCCTCCTTCTCCAGGTGTGCGGCAAGCTCCTCGGGGGTCATCAGCCAGAAGAACACCGAGCGGAGCACGGGCTCCAGCCGCAGCGTGTGGTCCACCTCGACGGCGGTCAGCCAGCGGCGAACCTCCTCGATGCCGGATGCGGTGGCACGGTAGGTCTTGCGGCGCCGCGGGCCTACGGACTCGATCTGGATAAAGCCGGCGGATTCGAGTTTGCGCAGCTCGCCGTAGATCTGCGGGTGCCCCGCGGGCCACACGGTGCCGAGCAGGTCCTCGAAGCGCCGGGTGAGATCCCAGCCGCTCGCCGGCTGCTCTGCCAGGAGGCCGATGAGCGCGTGTCTCAGCGACATGAAGTACTCTTATGTTTACGCCGACATGTCACTATTGACGTGTGCCACATGCAGATGAGATGATGAAGCCATATGTTCATCCGTAACATGTCTCGGACAGACAATAGGAGGGCTTAAATGACGCAGGCAGCGAAGGGGAACGTATTCATCACGGGAGCGGCCACGGGCATCGGCGCGGCGACCACGAGGCGATTGGCTGAAGCCGGCTACCGGGTCTTCGCGGGCGTGCACCGGGAAGCTGGCTCGCTGGCGCAGCATCCCTGGTGTTCAGCCTGTTGCGATCGACGTGACCGACCCATCCGGCGTCGAGAATGCCGCCAAGGTCGTTGAGGAAGCGACTGGCGGGGGCGGGCTGAGGGCGGTGATCAACAACGCGGGCGTGATCGTCCAGGGTCCGCTCGAGCTTGTGCCGGCGGAGGAGTTGCGCCGCCAGTTCGAGGTCAACACGCTCGGGCCGGCGCACGTCATCCAGGCGTTCTTGCCGCTGCTACGAACGGGCAAGGGCCGAATCATCAACATCAGCGCGCCGACCGCCCGCGTGCCGGTCCCGTTCATGGCGCCGATCGGTGGCAGCAAGGCGGCGCTCGCGTCGTTCTCGGACTCACTCCGGCTGGAGCTCGGCGCCTGGGGCATCCCGGTCACGGTCATCGAGCCCGGCGGGACCGACACGGCCATCTTCGGGAAGGCTGAGACCGCGATGCAAGCCGCGCTCGGCGCTGCGGATCCCGCGAAGGTCGCGCTCTACGGCGATCAGCTCGCTGCTGTCGCGAAGGCAGCCGCCAGGCAGAAGCTCGGTCCAGCCGAGGCGGTGGCTAAGACGATCGTGGCCGCGGTCGAGGCGCGCAAGCCGAAGCGCCGCTACGCCGCAGGCTCAGGAGTCGCCATATTCGGAGTGCTGGCGCACGTCCCGGCGAGCCTGCGGGAACGACTTATCAAGACCGTCTTCGGACTGGCCTGAGCCTCACGTAGCGATGACCGAACCAGCCCGCACCATCGCCCTCATCGGCGCCACCTCGGGCCTCGGGCGCGCCGCTGCCGATCAGCTCGCACAGAGACGGGCACGGCCTCATCCTCGTCGGCCGCGACCCCCAGCGCGTCCAGCGGCTCGCCAGGCAGCTGCCGAACGCCGTCGTCATCGGGGCAGACATATCCACCATCGCGGGCGTCGACCACGCCGCCACGCAGATCGGCAACGCTGTCGATCACTTGGACGCGCTCGTCAACAACGCAGGCGTGATGATCCCCACCCGGCAGACCACCAGCGAGGGTGCCGAGCTGAACTTCGCCGTCCACCACCTCGCGCCGTACTCGATGACAAGCAAGCTCCTTCCCTTGCTGGTCCGTGGCGCTGGCCGGGTCGTCAATGTCAACTCCGAAGGCCACCGAGCGCCTCTTTTCGGCGGCGGATCGGTCCGCATCGACTTTGATGACCTGGGCAGCGACGACGGATACGACCCGTTCCTCGCCTACAGCCGGACCAAGCTCGCCAACCTTCTGTTCAGCTACGAACTCCAGCGACGCCACCCTGAACTGTCAGTCGTCGCCGTGCATCCCGGCATGGTCCGCACCGACCTCGGTCGCCACTGGCCGCGCATCCAAGTCGCGGCGATGCACGCCATGTCCATCTCAGCCCGCAAAGGCGCTGAGACCCGTGGTATCGCTTGCAACGGCGCCAGCAGTCGAACGCGGCGCGTACTACAACCGCTTCACCACGACGCGGTCCTCCCCCGAGTCATACGACAACGTCGTCGCCCGCCGCCTCTGGGAAGTCACCGAAGCCATCCGAGGCCCATTCGGCCAATAGGCCAAGCCGCTGGACATCCCCACCCAGCGGGCTGTCAACCGCCCGCCAGACCCACGTGCTTGAATCGCCCCGGCGAGGGTGCGCGCCTTCGACGAGCTGTTCCGTGCCGGCCATACGCATGAGCAAACTGCGGATCAAAAGATGACATGCATCGGGCGCCCCGCTGGGGGTCGTTGGCGCTGAGCCGGCCGGGTCGCTGCCCGCGCGGGAGACCTCCCCAGCTCAGACGCGTCACGATTAACCGCGTAAGCATTCGCGTGCGGGGCGCTGGAGCGCCCCGGGAGCTTGAGGAGGTCCCGATGCCCATCGTAGGCGGGCTCGACATCCACCGGAAGCAGATCACCTTCGACTATCTCGACACCGTGACCGGGGAGGCGAGCCGCGGCCAGGTCGCCCCGGCCGACCGGGAGCACCTGCGCGCCTGGCTGGCGCGGTTCGCGGGCCGCGGCGACGTCGGGTTCGCGCTGGAGGGGTGCACCGGGTGGCGGTATGTCGCCGAGGAGCTGGCCGCGGCCGGGGTCGCCGCGCATGTCGGCGAGCCGGCTGACACCGCGGCGGCCCGCGGCCGCAAGCGGCATGCCAAGACCGATAAGACCGACTCGCGGCACCTGCGGCAGCTGCTGGCCGAGGGCCGGCGGCCGGAGTGCTGGATTCCGCCCGGGCAGGTCCTGGAGTGCCGGGCGCTGCTGGAGACCTATCATGACCTGCGCCGCGAGCACACCGCGTGGGTGCAGCGCATCCACGCGGTGTTCTTCCACCAGGGCGCCCCGGCGCTGGGCGAGGGCGCGCTGCGCACCGAGGCGGGCCTGGCGGCGCTGCGGCAGGCCGCGGCCGCGCACCTGTCGCCGGCCGGGCAGCTGCAGGTCGCCACCGCCCTGGAGGTGCTCACCTGCCTGGAGGGCCGCCTGCAGGTGCTGCGGCACCAGCTGCTGCAGGCCGCCAGGCACCTCACCGGCGCGAAGGTGCTCGCCGCCCGGCTGTACGGGGCCGGGCCGGTCACCGCCCTGGCGATGACCTGCTGGCTGGCCGGCGCGGGCCGGTTCTCCTCCTCGCGCAAGGCGGTCCGGTTCGCCGGGCTGGACATCACCGTCTACTCCTCCGACCACAAGCGCTCCCCCGGGCACCTGTCCCGGCAAGGGCCGGCAGTCCTGCGCTGGGCGGTGTATGAGGCCGGCAAGACCCACGCCCGCGCCTGCGCCCCCGACCACGCTTACTACGCCCAGGTCAAAGACCGCAAGGACGGCAAGATCGCGGCCTTGTCGGAAGCCCGCAAGATCGTCCGGCAGGCCTGCCACATCCTGGCCGAGCTCGGCGACGACGCGCTCACCGCCGCCTGACCGGCCCCCAGCCAAGGTGACCATCGCGGTGACGCGCCACCGGAGGACACGCCGGCAGCCGCACGCACAGATGGGGCACAACCGCGGCCAGCTCCTGCCAGGAGACCGCCAGCCCGCGCCAGCCACCCCTTGCCGCGCAAGGGATCACGCGGGACAGCCTGAAAAGACCGAGCGGCCGCATCCCCCGCACGCGGAGGACACCCAATCCATCATCATGTCGCCGGGCGCAGCCACGCGCCCGCGGGCCCAGGTAAGCCTGGCTGCCTCCGCGCCCCCCGTCCCCGCCACCAGACCGGTCACCCCCGCCCTCTGAACACAAGGAACCTCCCGCCACACCCCAGGCCCCGACCGCAACCATCCACGCGCTCCCCGTCCCCTGCCCCCGATGATCTTGCTCCCGGCCAGGCGCGTCAAGGGCGCCCACGGCGCCGCTACGCGGGCGCTATGCGCCCCTTGACCCGCCCGCCCGCTCGCAAGACCCGGCAGCAATCAGGGAACAAGGAGCAGACTGACCTTGCCCGCAACCACCCAGACACCCCAGCCCCGGCCTCTTGCGCTGCTCAACCGATGCAGGTAAGTCTCCGGCTGCATGCGGTCCTGAGCGGAGCCGAGATCTTCTGCGCCATCCGCTCCTACCTGGCCACCGCCGACCGGCACGACATCGACGCACTCACCGCTCACGAGTGATCACCGCCGCCGAAAGACCTATCCAGTTACCAGCTTCCTTAATATCCGGGTTAAAGACATCGAGGCCGTGTACGCCGAATGGAGCGCCCGGGGTGCTGAATTCCTGACGCCGCCGAAACAGCACCAGTTCGAGAAGCGCTGCTACATCCGCGATCCCGACGGTCATCTGATCGAAGTGGGGCAAACCACGGACCCAGAGGGTGACTGGTCGCCCGATCACTGGCCGTCGAGTACGCCCGCCGAGGAGTCCGAGTGAATGCCGAGATCACCGGCGAAATCGCTCACATCGACGGCGGCCGGTCCCCCGGACACGAGCGTCGATCCACCGCGTGACGCTGAGGAGGGTTCGGTCATGGCGTAATGGGGCCTGGACGCCCTGCTAACGGGCCTGGCGGGTAACCGGCAGGCCGAGGAACCGGGCGAACTCGGCGGCGATCATCTTGGATGTGGCCGCCGACGGCGCGGTGATGTAGATGACGGGGATGTCGCTGCCCGAGCGGGGATAGCGCCGCCGGTGGATGACCTCGGTCATCTTGCCCAGCTGCGTGATTGCGGTGGTCTCGACGACCAGCAGCCGGGAGTGGTGATCAAGCCGGTCCTCGTCGTAACCGGACCGTTTATCGTCATCCAGTCTCATCCATGCGTCGTCAGCGAGCAGTTCCGGCACGGCGGGCACCTCGTCGGCGAAGCGCCGCCAGCCCCCGGCGTGGTGAGCTGCCGGCGCTCTTCGCCAGGTGCCCCGGTTCACTGTCCTCGGTGTTCACCAGCGCTTGTCCGCTTCCGATAGACATCGAGGAGCTGGACCTCGCGGGGCGCCGGGCTCCGGTGAAGGCGAAGGGCGCGGCCGTGCGGCGCCGGGTCGGCCGGGCGCGGGAGGACTTCGTGCTGGAGACGATCTACTGGGATGCCGGTGGGCCCGGCACCAACAGGTGCCGGGCCCACGTCTTGCTGTTATCCCTTGGCAGGCCTGGCCTGCCGTGGCTCAGGCGGCGCGGACGCGGGTGGCCTGCGGGCCCTTCGGGCCTTGAGTCACCTCGAACTCCACGTGCTGGTTCTCCTCGAGGCTGCGGAAGCCGTAGCCGTCAATCTCGGAGTAGTGCACGAAGACGTCCGGTCCGTCGGTGCGGGAGATGAAGCCGTAGCCCTTTTCCGCGTTGAACCACTTGACGGTTCCCTGTGTCATGTCGCTCCTTACAGGGGCTGGATACGAGTCCGCACGGTGCGGTCCCCGGGCCGGTTCTCGACGCGACTTCCCCAGATCCCTGAAGCGGCGCGCCCGCAACATCGTTCTCCGCGAGCGTGCAGGTGACACGAACACACAAGACAACTACGACCGCCTGGCGTAACCGATCCGGTGCCCGGTTCATTCCCGCCCAGCGGTTGCAAAAGCTTCGTCGTGGGAGACCGCGCCAGATCGGGCCGTTCTGCGTGCCGGGCGCCAGTGGCGACGCGACCGCACGGAGGTCGTGTCGGCTGAGCCGATCGCAGAGAGTAACCGACTCGCTGAAGGAAGCCCGCGTTCTGGGGCGCGATCATCGCCGACCTGGCGAGCTGGCTGCTGAGTATCACCCTGTGCGACAAGCGCCACGACCGGGAGCCCAGCTAGCCACCCTTTCTGACCTCCGCACCTACCGGACGCTCAGCAAGGCCGCCTTGGCCCGGGCCGTATGGTAATTCGCCGCACCCGGGCTGATACCCATGGCCGAAGCAGCCTGCCGTTCGGACAGGTTCAGGTAGAACCGGAGCATGAGCGCCTCCCGCTGCCTCGGCGAAAGTATGTGCATGGCTGAGATCACCGCCGAGCGCTCTGGCTGCGTGATCGCGCCCTGCTCGGCGCTGGGCATGATGCCCGGCTTGGACTTGGGCGCGTTCCGGTCGGCCGTCATCCCTTGCCGCAGGGCCGACCGCGACCGGTTTATCACGCACTGGCGCAGGTATGCCAGCGCCTTGTCGCGGTCCCGTACCCGGCTCCAGGCGCCGTACATGGCGACGAAGGAATCCTGCACCACTTCCTCCGCGATGCCCACGTCGCCGACCAGCACGGCCGCCAGCCGGACCAGCGAGCGGTACTCCGTGCCGTAAATCGCCGTGATCGCCTGGTCGGCATCCGACTGAGCGTCAGCGGGAACCGGACCCAGCGCGGCGCCCGCTGGCAGCGCGTCGGCCCTACGCGGGGGATGCGGCCCGGCGGCGCATGGCTCGCCGTCGGCCATGCCGACACTGCGCACAGCGGCGGGCCGGGCGCTTTCACGGGTCCTGTTACCCAGGCCGAACATGGCGTCGCCTTTCTGCTGAAGCAGTCAGGCGGGGTCTGGACCAAGCGGCTGATTCGCCAGCTTCACTATGACGATACGCCGGACTCCCGCCGCTGCCCAGGACACCGACCCCTCGCTCCTCGAAGAGCTGTCCTACCTTGCCGGTCATCCTCGCCAGCGCTCCTGAACGATCCCCGCACGAGGGAGGGCCTCCCGCGCTGGGCGGAGTCGTCCACGGGTCCGCGCCGGCATACCAGGGCCAACCGATGAGCAGGACGGATCGCCAGGAACAAGTGCGCGTGAGCGGAGTCTCCGGCGAGCATCGCGAGGGGATCAGTACCCCGAGGGAGGATCTCGGTCTGAAGCTTCGGCCCGATGCTTAGCTTCCCCGCCCGCCACGCATCCTCCAGGCCGGTCCCGCACCGCGAGCACTCCGCCGGCGGCGGCACGTCCTCCTGCTTGTCCGGGTGCGGGTCCCGCGATAGTCCCGCCCCGGGGTGCCCCGGCTGCCCGCCGGGCTTGCGGTCCTTGCGCCGTTCCCGTTCCGAGGACTGGCGGGCCTTCCGCTCGGCCTTGCGCCGCTGACGCGCCCCGATCGGGTCCTTCGACGGCGGCGTTCCCGAGGTCGTGCTGTCCGACCCCAGCCGCCGCTCCAGTTCCGCGGCCCTCAGCTTCAGCTGCCGGTACCGCTCCCGCTGATCCTGCAGCTCGGCCCGCAGCATCGCGTTCTCGGTGTCCTTGGCCTCGATCACCGCCCGCAGCCGGGCGACCAGCTCACGCTGATCCCCGCCGTCGGCAGGAACACCAGGCTCATCGGCAGGAGCCGGCTTGCAAGGCCAACCCGGGACATGCGCCAAGCTGCTCGTGGTGCCAGCGCCAGATCCCGGCAGGCCGGAGCAACCACAGAGGCGGTCCGGCCGGAGCGATCCCCGAGCGCCTTCGGGGTTCCGGCTCGACCGGCTGGTCACTTGATCCTGGTGTTGCGTGCAGGATCCGGGATTGCTCCCAGCTGGATCAGCATGGCGAGGTGGTCGTTGACGGCCCAGCGCTCGACTATGCGATCACCGGTGATCCGGTACATGAAGGCGGTGTCGCGCTGGTAGTACCCGGCAGGGACCTCGAAACCGCGGAAGGTTCCCCCGGGCCACTGCCCCTCCCTGACGCCGAACTGGACGACGAGATCCTGTTCGCCGACCACGGACAGCTTCCGCCAGCGGAACGATTCGAAGTTGCGGCCGTCAGTGGCGAGCCACTGACGAGTACCGTCCAGCCCCGGCGGCCGGCCTGGCGCGAGGGCGTGATTGACCATGTCCGGGCTGCATAGCTCGTCGAGCCGGTCCAGGTCGCGGTTGTTGAGGATGGCGTCGAAACGCTCCACGATCGCCTTGTTCGTCTCGGTACTCACCGGGCTCCCCCCATTCGACGATAGTTTCACTCTCACGGATATATGTGTACTATCGCTAATATGGCCGAGGGTGTCAAGAGGCGTTACGACAACTCCCGCCGGCTCGCCCAGGCCCGGGCCACACGACTCAAGGTGATCGAGGCGGCCGGACAGCTATTCATCGAGCGCGGCTACCCCGCCACCCCCATCGAGGCGGTCGCCGCAGCCGCAGACGTCCCGCTCCCCACGCTCTACCGGCTGTTCGGCTCCAAGCGAGCCCTGCTCAAGGCGGTGCTGGACACCTCCTTCGGCGGCGACGACGAGCGGATCACCTTCGCCGACCGACCGGAACAGCAAGCCGCGCTCTCCGAGCCCGACCCGACTCAGATGGTCAACGCCTTCGCCCGCATCGCCCGGCAGTTCATGGACCGCTCCTCGGCGATCCTCCACGTCCTGGCCACCGCCGCCCAAGTCGACGGTGAGGCAGCCGAACTGCTCGCCGAGATCCGCCGGCAGCGGCACACCGGCCAGTCCAAAATCGTCACCGCCCTGGCGGAGCGAGACGCCCTCGACCCACACCTGGATCCCGGCGAGGCAGCCGACATCGTCTACGCGCTCATGTCGCCCGACGTCCACCGGATCCTCACCGTTGAGCGCTGCTGGTCAGCCGAGAACTACCAATCCTGGCTGGGACGATCCCTCCGAACGCTGCTACGCCCCGCGCGGTGACCGGCTTCGCCCTCCCGCGAGGGCCCAGTGGGCGGCGCCCGGCCATGACCGCCGGCAGGTGATCCGCCAGCCCGGCGAGAGATCCCAGCCCGCAACGGCCGCGCCCTTGTGCCCTGTCACGCAGCGAGGCAACAGCCGGGCTGGGGATGCCGAATGGCTCAACAAAGCAGCCAAGAAGGGTTGAATGTTCGGCCCAAACGCGCGAAATAGCAGGTAAAGGCATTACCCGCGACGCCCAACCTCTTCCAGTCTCAAGGACAATCCCCAGCATGCTCGCACCAGCCAGGTTTCAAGCACCCGTGCCACGTGCCGCGTCACGCACTCAACCCGAGGACCCCTGAATGGACACCATGAAACTCCCCTGCTCTCACTCCACTCGGGGAACAAGCGCAGCCAGGCGCCTTCAGACATCAGGCCAAGCATGAGAACGATGGACGCCGCGCTCACCATGGCTGGAGTCCTGTAGCCGAGTAGCTGTAGCCGGAGACCGCCTGCCAGAGCCCAGCTCTCCCCCAGCAACCCAGTGAGCAACACTCGGGCCAGGCTTGAGTGATACCACGCATCGATCATCGGTTGGCCGCCCGTCGCTTCGTCCATGGCCTGCCCGGCTCGCTGTCGCGCGCTGGCCAACTCTTCCAGCAGGCCAGAGATCTCTTCGAGTGCGGCCTGTTCGGCGCGGTAGGCCTTCACCCCTCCGGCGACATGTCTCAACCACGAGCTGACCCGCCTGCAGGGCCAGCGGATCGAACTCCAAGGCCAGCGGGTTGAGAGCATGCTCGCTCAGCTGGCCGCCCAGGTCAGGGATACTCAGGCTCCGCCAGGCGCCGGCACGGCTCCGGCGGGGTGGCCACTAGCCGAGGTGACTGACCCGTTCGACCTGGAAGTGCACCGGCCGGTCCAGCCCGACAATCTGCAGCCTGGCCTGCCGGAGCTGCCTGCCTACGTGCCTCGCGAGCACGACGCCGCGCTTAGACAGGTGGTGCGGGCGGCGGCCGGGGGCCGTAGCGGCATCGCGGTGCCCCCCAGTTACTTGCGGGGCCAGCCACTTAGCGTGCGTTGAGTGAGCCAGCGTCATGTCGCGGACTCGAGGAGGTTGTCCCGAGTTCCGTTGAACTTCGGGTGGCGGCCCCGTTGATCATCAGGCTGCCCTGACCTTCTCATCCTGGCATGCGGCGCTGACATTCTCGGCGAAGCACGCGTCGAGCGCGGCGCGCAGCCTGGGCAGGTGCAGGTGGCCGTTGACGCGGCGGAACTGCTTGCCTGCTTCGGTCATCCCGGCGGCGCACCAGCGCAGCGCCATGGTCCCGTCGCGCCAGCGCTTGACGTTCTTGCTGTGCTCGCGACAGATCTCGATCATCGACTCGATGGTGTTAGTCGAGCGCAGGGTTCGTGCGAGGGTGGGCGGCACTTCGAGCCGCAGGACGGTCAGGGTCTCGGCCATGCCCTCGCGCAGCGACGCGGCGGCGCCGGGGTGGGTCTTGTCCAGCTCGCGGGCCAGCGCCTGCAGCTCGCCTTCGGCCTTGAGCGCCGACTCGGCGTGGTAGGCCAGCCGCATCCGCTTCTCGGTGACGGACTTGAGCCGTTCGGGCAGCTTGTCGATCACGTTCCTGATCTTGTGCTGCTGACACCTGGCAATGACCGGCTTGTCGAAGACGTCCTTGACCGCCTTCGACAAGGCCTTAGCGCCGTCGAGGACGGCCAGGACGGGCTTGCTGGTGTCCAGGCCGCGCTCGCGCAGCCCGGTAATCAGGTCGGTGACCACGGCGGCGTTCTCGGTCGAGCCCTCTTCCACCCCGAGGGGGTGCTTGACCCCGTCGATGCCGATGCCGAGCGCGACGACGCAGGTGTGCTCGCCGAAGTGCACCCCGTCGACCATGAACGCCACCAGGTCCAGGTCATCCAGGCGGCGGGACATCAGCTCCGCGAGCGCGGTCTCGGTCGCGGTGACGAACCGGCGGGAGACCGCCGACTTGCTCGTGGCTGTCGCCGCCTCCTCCACCGCGGTCCCGGCGGGCTCCAGGCCGCGGACGTAGCGGCGTGACGACAGCCCGGCCAGCATCTTCTCCAGCGCCATCTTGCCCAGGATCTCGGTGCCGCTGAACAGGTCATAGCTGGGCAGGCGCAGCTCCCCGGAGCCGTCGGCGGCCCGCACCCGCGGCCGGGTCACCGCCACCCGCCGGCCGCCCAGGGTCACCGACCCGGCCCCGGCGCCGTGCCGGTACCCGGCCCGATCGGGGTTGTGCCTGCCCTCCGGACCGCACAGCCGCCCGGCGTCCTCGGCGAACATCGCGGCCATGACCTGCAGCCCGGTGCCGACGGCCAGGGCCAGCAGGCCCTCCTTGGCCGATTCGGCGATCCCGGCCATCGACACGATTACCTGCTCGGGGACAGTGACTTCGCACTGCTGCGGGTCAGGCTGGGCACGACGGCCCGTCTTCTGGTAGGTGTTGCTCACGGCGGTCCCTCTCCTTCGGGTGTTCCTTGTCCGTTCACCCGTGGCCTACCACCCGGCAGGCTCCAGGTGGGGGACCGCCACTCTCAAGTTCTACGAAGGCCGGGACAACCTCGACTCGAGTACGAGCAGTTGGTGAGTGTGGGGAGCCCCGAGTCGGCGCGAGCGGCTCATCCGGGAGCCGGGCCCTGCCGGCGTCTGGCGCGGCAGACGGGTCAGCCCGTGACCGTTGACGGGTACCCGAAGCCTTCCGATACCGTCGATCCGAGCACGTGAATCACGCGAAGGAGTAGTCGTGACCGGGCTTCAGTATGCGAACCGAGCGTTCAATTCGATGGCGCTTGAGCAGATTCGGGCCTACCAGGAGCGCCGCCTAGTCAGGCAGATCGAGTACGTTTACGCAAACTCTGAGTACTACCGACGGCGGTTCGCCGCAGTCGGGGCGGAGCCCGGTGACATCAGGACGCTGGAGGACTACTACCGGCTGCCCGTCCTTATGGATAAGGAGCAGGAGCGGCTCAGTCAGGCTGAGTCGGTGGCCAAGCACGGCCACCCGTTCGGTTCGCACCTGTGCTGCCCGCCTGAGGATGTGGCCATTACGGCCACGACGTCCGGTACCTCCGGCCTGCCTACGTTCACCTACACTCTCGCCCAGGACGACAAGTACAACCTGGCCCCTGCCATGGGCCTGATGCTCGCCCAGGCTGGACTCGGACGCGGTGATCGGATGCTGTTCAGCTATGCATTGGGCATCTACGCCACCTCCGTAGCGCTGCCCTCCATCCGTCAGGCCGGCATCTTGCCCATCGATGTCGACGTGCGCACAGGCGCCGACAGCATTCTCATGTACTCGGGCCTGACCAAGCCGGTGGCCGGCATGACCACGCCGTCACTGGCCCAGTATCTGGTGAAGCGGGCGGAGGGCCTCGGCCAAAACGTCAAGGATCTCAATTTCCGCGGGTTGTTCCTAGTCGGGGAGATCGGCGTCGGTGTGCCGAGCACCAAGAAGTACCTGGAGGAGTCGTGGGGGTGCCGGGCCTATGATTGGATCGCGCCGGCCGGCCAGACCCTGGCGTCCTCCTGCGACTCCGTGGACTACCACGGCATGCATGCGGTGACCCCCGACCTGGACCTATACCCACTCGATCTCATCGACCCGGAGACCAAGGAACACATCGAGGTCAGTGACGGCGTCGAGGGCGAGGCGGTGTACACGTCGCTGTGGCGCAAGGCCCTGCCGCTGGTGCGTTACGCCTCGGGTGATGTCGTTCGAGTCACCACCGAGCCGTGTCCCGCGTGCGGCTTCACCGGGGCCCGCCTGTTCGTCACCGGTCGCGCCGACGACATGCTCATCGTCAAGGGCGTCAACGTCTACCCCGGCGTCGTCAAGCGGATCGTGAACGAGTTCGCCCCCGACGTTACCGGTGAGATGCGGATCGTGCTGAACTCGCCGCCGCCGCTGGTCGAACCACCGTTGCGGATCAAGGTGGAGCACGCCGATCACGTTCGGGAAGCCGAACTAGCGGGACTGCAGCAACAGATCACCCAAGAGCTCCACAACCGCATCCGGGTCAGCCCTGAGTTCGAGTGGGTCCCGGCCGGGTCCATCGAGCGGGCCATGGCCAAGACCCCTCTGTTCGAGAAGCGGTACTGATGTCTCCGGTCCCCGCGTTCGAGACGTTGCAGGTGTCGGTCGAGGGCCCCACCGCGACGGTGGTCCTGTTCCGGCCAGGCAAGGCCAATGCGGTGAACCGGCAGATGCTCGACGACCTCGTCGGGCTGGCTGACTGGTTGCGGGAGGAGCCGGACATCGCCTTCGTTATCCTCACCCACCATGGCAAGGTGTTCGCCGCCGGCGCGGATCTGGCCGAGTTGCACGCTGAGCTTGATCTCGACGACCACCACCGCCGCGCCCGGATGCGCTCGATGCAGGTCGTGGCTCAGGAGATGATGCGCAAGCTGGAGAACCTCCAGCAGATTACCTTCGCCGCCCTCGAGGGCTCGGCCTACGGAGCCGGCATGGCCATCGCCATGGCGGCGGATTTCAGGATCATGAGCACGCAGGCCCAGTTCGTCCTGCCTGAATCCGCGCTCGGCATGTTCCTGACCTACGGGTGTACGCCCCGGCTCGTGGCCGCAGCCGGGCTGAGCCGGGCCAAACGGATGATCATGTGGGCGAAACCCCTCGACGCTAGCCGAGCCGCCGAATGGGGCTTGGTGGACGAGATCGTCGAACCCGGCCGAACCGTGGCCGTCGCCGAGCAGATGATCGACGACCTCGGCTTGGTCGACCTAAGAGCGGTCCAGCTCACCAAGCAGCTAGCGAACGCCGCGGCGCCCTCGGCGTTCGGCGATATTATGCGCAGCGAGCCTGACCTGGTCGAGGCTGTGCTGGGGAACGGGACCATTCGCGAACAGCTGGCCGAGTTTCTCGATCGGAAGCATTGACCGGCTCGAGCGCCTTCATCGAGCGACGTAGATGGGGAGTCGCATGCCAGCAGACGAGTTCGACGTCGATCGGTTGCGAGGTCGTCGATCGGTTGCCCGCTGGAATCGGGTGTCGATCGGTGACATCTTCGAACGGGTGCGGTGGAGTCGGCCCGATGCCGAGGCTCTAGTGGCTGCGCCGGGCGCCCATGAGGGCGAGACGACTCGGCTGACCTACGCGCAGGCCGACGACTTGGCCAACCAGGTGGCCAACGCCATGCTGGAGCGTTTGCAGCCTGGCGACATCGCTGTCCTCGTCTGCGAGAACTCTCTGGAGGCAATGCTCACCAAGGTCGGGATGGCCAAGGCAGGCGTGGTGGCGGCACCCCTGAATCCCAACCTGGCCGACGACGTGATCGGCGAGATTCTGCAGCGGATCGCGCCGAAGCTAGCGATCGTGGATGCCCCGTTCTGGCCCAAGATCAGGCCCCTGCTAGGGCAAGCCGGTGTGTGCGTCGGCATCGTCATCGCCGTCGGTGCCGAACGAGCCCCGGGGATCGCCACCTTCGCCGAGTTCGTGGCCGGTCAATCCAGCGGCGAGCCCGACGTCGAAATCCACGGCGACGACATCGCCGAGCTGCTCTTCACCTCCGGTACGTCGGCCAATCCCAAGGCGGCCATGCTCTCGCACATCAACATCACGATGTCGGCACTGAGCTTCGCGGGAGTGGTGGGTCGGGGCACCCGCTTCGAAAGCGACGCCGTGATCGGCTCGTTCCTGCCCGTCATCTACCACGTGGCCGACGTCGTCATGTACTCAGCGGCGCTCATGGGCGGCAGGGCGGTCGTGGGACGGGGTCCCGACTTCCCCCTCATCGTCCGCACCATCGCAGCCGAAGGCATCACCGGGCTGTGGGCAGGCATGCCCAGGATGATCGCTGCCGTGGCCGAAGCCGCGCGCGCCGACCCGTCGTCGTCGTTGGAGACCCTGAACACCATCGTCTACGGCTGGGCGCCACTGCCGCCTCCGGTGTTCGATGCGATCGCTGAGTTGTGCGGCCATGAGGTATTGATGGCCGCCATCATCGGGATGACCGAAGTGGTGGTCGCCCACCGCTTCTGGGCCAATCAGCACGAGGAGCTATACCGGCGGACTTCGCCGGCGATCAACTTCATCGGCCACCCCCACCCGCTCCTGGCTGCCCGGGTCGTTGGCGACGACGACACCGACGTCGACCCCGCATCAGATGCGCTCGGTGAGGCCCGTTACCGGTCCCCGGCGTTGATGAGCGGCTACTACGGCGACCGGGTGGCCACCGAAGAGGCATTTACCGGCGGGTGGTTCCACACTGGTGACATGTTCCAGTACGGCGAAGGCCGTAACCGAGCCATGGTCGACCGCCGGAAGGACGTCGTGAAGTCCGGTGGCGAGAACGTGTCCTCCATCCGCGTCGAATCGGCCATCGAGATGCACCCCGGCGTGGTCCGAGCGGCGGTGGTCGGCATCCCGCATGAGAAATGGGGTGAGGCGGTGACCGCGGCCGTCATCCCCGCCGACCCCGCCGACCCGCCGTCCGAGGCCGACATCGTTGCTCTCTGCAAGCAGCGACTCGCTCCATACGAGGTGCCCAAGCGTGTCGTTGTGGTACCGGAGTTGCCCCAAGCCGTGGGCGGAAAGTTGCAGAAGCACCTGATCCGCGACTCGCTCAAAGACACCTATGAGGATGAACGACATAGTTGATCTGCCCGCCCATAAGGACTACTCGACCCTCGCCGTCGACTATGTCGATGGCGTGGTCACGGTGCAGTTGAACCGGCCGGACAAACTGAATGCCATCAGTATGGAGATGGCCGACCAGCTGCGAGAGGTGGTCGCCACATACGCCTACCACCCTGACGCCCGAGTCATGGTCGTCCACGGAGCGGGCCGGGCCTTCTGCGCCGGGTATGACCTGAACACCGGTGCGGCTGGCGACTCCAGGCGGGCGTGGCTACAGAATGCCCGCTTCCAGTCCGCATTCCAGGCTTTCGCTGCTGCCCCGGTCGTGCGTATCGCGCGACTGAACGGGCACGTAGTGGGGGCCGGCATGCTGCTCGCCGCCGCCTGCGAGTTGCGCTACGCGGCGCCCGACACGACCTTCTATATCCCCGAGTTGGACATGGGTGTCCCGTTCTCGCTGGGCGGTGTCTCCCTGGTGGTCCGCTACATCGGCTTGACCCGCGCCGCCGACATGATCCTCAACGGCACCAAGATGGACGCCGTTACAGCCCTGGCCGCAGGGCTGGTCACCGAGGTCGTGGCGGACGGTGAACTGGCGGCGCGCGTGGACACCATTGCCCGTCGCGTCGCCGCGCGCCCTGCGGCGCTGCTGCTGGCCTCGCTGGTATCCCTGGGTGAGGCCGCGCGTGACCTGGTGCCCGCGGACACGATCGATCTGGCCACGATGCAGTTCGCCGCCGACGACCCTGAGGCAGCCGCTGTATCCGAGGCCTACGCTCGACGCTTCAGGCACTAAAGTCTATCGAGATCGGACGCTTCGACCCGGCAAGACGGTCTCCCTGCGGCTTTGCCGACAGCACCAGCATCGCAATCTGCAAGGCCAAATGCACACCGCCCGCTTCCGGGTGCTCGTCCCTCTTTCGAGCCACGCCACGGCGAGACCCGGCAGGCTGGCACCTCGATATAAAGCCAGACCGCGACTGCTGATGCGGTCGGCAGGCGGATCGGCTCGCCTGCTGCAACGGCACCGCCCCGATCGAGGTCTCCTCCGGCAACCGGAAGATCAGCCGGCTGTCGCTGCGCGGGAACCGCCGGATCAACCACGCGATCCACATGGCCGCGATCACCCAGATCCGCCACGCTCACACCGACGGCCGCGCCTGCTACGACCGCAAGCTCGCCGAGGGCAAGACGCATAAAGAAGCACTCCGGTGCCTCAAACGCCGGATCAGCGACGCCCTCTACGCCCGCTTGCGCGCCGACGCCCGCCAGGCAGCGGAAACCCCGGCCGCGGGCCCGGGAGGGCAACCGGGGAACGACTCTGACTCCAGCGCGGCCGGCTCGCACCCCGTCAGCCGGCTCTTCGGACAAGCCACTCCCGGGCCCAGCCTCACCCTACGACCCGCCACCACCCCCGCCAAGCCAACATCACCGACACCCACGCCAAAGAAAACCCGCCGAAATCATTGACAAAACCATCAAAGAGGGCTCGATATGGTCGGATGCGCGCTCAATGCCGATCACGAGGATGGCCGTCCAGATCCGGGCGTTCTGCGCGGTCAAAGGCCGGAAGTGAGTATGTAGGGCAGGCGGGAAGGGCCCAGCGGGCGTCGGCCTGGTGATCACTGACCGGCCCTGGCGCCGATGCGGCAAACTGGAATCGTGGGGGAGGTGCTGTGCCCGGTCCTGGTGGGGCGGCGGGCCGAGATCCAGGCGCTGGAGTCGGCCCTTGCCGGAGCTCTGGCCGGCGAGGGCGGCTGTGCTGTCATCACCGGCGAGGCCGGTATCGGCAAGTCTCGCCTGATACGCGAGCTGTCGCAGATGGCCGCCGCCCGGCGGGTGCCGGTCGCGGCGGGCCGGGCAGTTCCAGCCTCCACCAGCGCCCCCTACCGGCCGGTGACCGAGGCCCTGCTGCAGCTGCTGCGGAGACGGCCGCTGCCCGATGACCCATCGCTGGCCCCGTGGCTGCCGCACGTGGCTGTCCTCCTGCCGGGATCAGTGGTCGGCGGCCGAGCGGCTCACTTGGGCGGTATGGACTCGCAGGCCCTCCGGGGGGAGGCGGTGCTGCAGCTGCTGCGCCGCCTGGGGCCTGATGGGCTGGTGGTCGCCATGGAGGATCTGCACTGGGCGGACCCGGATACGGTGTCTCTGGTCGAGTACCTGGCTGACAACGCCGCCGGCCAGCCTCTGCTGTTCGCGGTCTCCCTCAGGACGGAGCCGCCGTCCCCGGCATCGGATCTGGCCCGGCGGCAGCGGGGACGGCCGGGTATCGTGCATCTCCCGCTCGGGCGCCTCTCTGAGCGCGAGGTGACGGAGATGATCGCCGCGTGCTCCCCGGGCGCTGACGCCGATGTGCGATCCCGGGTGGGGCGGGCGTCGGAGGGCGTGCCTCTCTTCGTCGAGGAGCTCCTGGCCGCGCCCGGCATCCCACAGTCGATCAGCGATACGGTGCGGGGCCGGCTGTCCGAGTTTCCCAGCTGCGAGCGCGCGGTCCTGGAGGCGGCCGCAGTGATGGGGCGTCACTTCGACTGGGAGATCCTGCCGGCGGCCAGCGGGCAGGCCCTGGACGTGGTGTCCCGGGCGCTGGCCCGGGCGGTCGAACGGATCCTGGTCATCGCCGATGGGGAGGGGTTCCAATTCCGCCACGCCCTTACCCGGGAGGCGGTGCTGATGTCGATGCTGCCGCCCAGGCTGTGCCAGGCGGCGGCAGATGCGCTGGCGGCAATCGATGCCGCCCACCCCGGCGTGGAGGGCGGGTGGCGGGACGTGGCCGCCGACCTGGCCGCCCGCTCGGGAGACCGGGCCCGGGCCGGACGGCTCCTCCGGGACTCTGGCCGCTACTCATTGGGGGTCGGGGCGCTGGCGACCGCCGTCGGCACCTTGCGCCGGGCCGCCGACCTGCTCGAGGGCAGCCCGGAGCGGGCCGACGCCGAGCTCACGCTCATCGAGGCGCTGGCCCTGGCCGGCCGGGTTGACGAGGCGGCCGCCGCCGGCACCCGGCTCATCGGGCGGCTGGGGGACGGCCCGGCGACCAGGGGCACCCGGGTCGAGGCCCACCTGCGCCTGGCCCACGCGGCGGTTGCGGCGTCGCGATGGCCGATGGCCCGCCACCACATCGAGGCGGCCGTCCGCCTGACCGCCGCCGGGGCAGACCCGAACTTCTCCGCCCGGGCCGCCGTCCTGTCCGCCGAGGTGGCCCTGGCCGACGACGACCTGGACGGGGCGCGGCGCACCGCGGAACAGGTCCTCGCCATGGACGGCGCGGACCCGGACGTACGCTGCCACGCCTTCGAGATCGTCGGCCGGAGCCGGCGGCTGCACGACCTGCCCGCCGCCGCTGCGGCCTTCGAGGCGGCGCTGGCCACAGCCGAGCAGGCCAGCCTGCCGGTGTGGCGGCTGCGAGCCCTGCACGAGCTGGGCACCGTCGACATGTTCGAGCGGATGGACGTGGACCGCCTGCTCGAGGCCCGCCGACTCGGTGAGCAGATGGGGGCGCTCAGCACGGTGGCGGTGCTGGATCTGCAGCTGTCAGCCTCCTTCACCGCCCGGTGGGACCTGGAGCGCTGCGACGCTCACGCCGGATCGGCGCTCGACATCGCCAGTCATCTGCGGCTCGATCAGGTGGCGGCCAAGGCGCTGGCCCTGATGGCCGGCAGCGCCAGCATGCGGGCCGATGTGAAGGCGACCGAGCAGCTATCGGCCCGGGCACTGGCCGCCGGGCCCGACCCCATGCTCGCCGGGTTTTGCCGGGCCAGCGTGGGCATGGCCTGGTTCATGGCCGGCGACGCCGCCGCGGCCCAGGGCCCGTTCGCCGAGGGCACCGCCGCTCTGTCCCGGCTCCCGAACGCCGAGCCGATATCGATCCGGGCGCTGTGGCCCCTGATCCAGGCCGCCCAGGGCGACCGCCGGGCGGCGGCGAGCATCGAGGAGGTCCGCCGACTCGGGGTGGACGCCTTCCACCTCAACCGCGGCCTCATCGCCTTCGCCCAGGCGGTGCTCGAGGGCCGCTCGGGCCATCCCGGCCGGGCCGACGCCATCGCCGCCGGGCAGGCCACGGCGTTCGCCAGCTGCGAGACCTGGGCCGACCTGGCCAGGTTCATCGCGGCCCCGCGGGCTCTGGCCGACGGCTGGGGGGAGCCGGTCCGCTGGCTGACCGCGGCCCGGGACCGGTTCACGAGCCTGGGACTCGACCGGCTGGCCGGGCGCTGCACCGAGCTGCTCCGGGACGCCTCCCCGAACCCGTGGGCCGGCGAGGGGGTGACCGACCGGGAGGCCGACGTGCTCCGCCTGGTTATCGACGGCCTGGCCAACAAGGAGATCGCCGCCGCGCTCCGGCTATCGCCGAGGACGGTGGAGAAGCACGTCGAGAACCTGCTGCGCAAGACCGGGGCGCGCTCCCGGACCGAGCTGGCCGTCACCTCCCGGCGGCCCACTACGTAGCGGGCCGCGGCGCTACGTGTTCTCCCCGATGCGCCCGCCCCGTCGGTCGGCGCATCCTCGTCCCGACGTCCCGGGACGGACCGGGGACAGCGGACAGGGGAGAACTCATGCTGGAGTCCAAGAACACGGCCACGCCGGACGACATGAGGAGCTTCGAGCACGGCGAGATCAGCCTGGTCAACCTCACCGGGTTCACCGTGGGCCGGGCCGAACTCCGGCCCGGGTGGAGGTGGTCCACCGACGTGAAGCCGCTCGTCGGCACCGACACCTGCCAGGGCACCCACAACTCCTACGTCGTGTCCGGCCGGT
Organism: uncultured Actinomycetota bacterium; assembly: GCA_963842355.1. GTDB lineage: Bacteria > Actinomycetota > Actinomycetes > Streptosporangiales > Streptosporangiaceae > JASHPR01. Next base: position 749,384 of record CAWJGC010000007.1, read on the forward strand.
TGCACGTGGCGATGAGCGACGGCCGGGAGCTGGAGCTCAGGCGGGGAGACGCCCACCTGGTCGGCCCCGGCCACGACGCCTGGGTGGTCGGCGACGAGCCGTGCGTGACGATCGACTTCATCCCGACCGGCGACACCGTGAGCGACCGCGCCGCCCGCTGCCCGTGCGGGGTCGAGTTCCGGGTCGCGACCGACGACCAGCTCGACCACCTGGTGGCGGCCATCCAGGAGCACGCCAAGGGGTCACACGACCACGAGGTGACCCGCGAGCACGTGCTCGCCGAGCTCGGCGTCCAGGCAGCCTGACATGCCAGCGACACCGAGCCCGAGGCGGTGGCTGTTCCTGGGAGTCCTGGTTGACGTGCTGACCGAGCCGGGCGCGCCGGTCACGGTGGCCCAGGCCGTCCTGCCCGAGGGCGCCTCCCCGCCGGCACACCTGCACGCCGCCCTCGACGACAGCTTCTACATCCTCGACGGCCGCATGGTGCTCCACTGCGGCGACGACGTGTGGCAGGCCGGTCCTGGGAGCTGGGTACAGTTCCCGGCCGGCGTCCCCCACACCTTCCGCGTACTGGGAGGGCCGGCCCAGGTTCTGATGGTCCACACCGACGACAGCTTCCTGGCCGCAGTGCGAGAGATCGGCCGCCCGGCCACCGGCACCGAAGGCCCGGACGCCACGCAGGGCCCCACCATAGAGGAACTGGACCGGGCGTTCGCCGCCCACGGCATCACCAATGTCGGCCCGCCGATGGAACAGGCCGAGGCCGAGCGCCTCCTCGGCCAACTGGCCGGAGCGGCCATCCCCACATGACGGTAACCCTGCCGGCTGCGCCGCCGTGGCCTACGCCCTGACCCACGACCTGCTGTCCTGAGCCACGCCGGCCGTGACGCTCACGTGGCCGGGACCGGCGAAAGCCCGCCGGCCAGATGCGGAAACTGTCGGCCCGACACGACCAAATCCGACTGCAAAGATCGCCACTGCATCAGCGCGCCGACCTGCTACCAGCGGATCCGATCGCCTGCCCACGGCGAACCTTGACGTTTTGCTCTGGAGGAGGACATTAGCGGGAGGGGGGCAGGCCCCCCTCCCGGCCGCCCCCCGCGGTGGCTGAGCTTGGTGAGACTCCGGGCCGGACAAGCCGGCCCTCGTCGTGCACGCTGGTTGCATGGCTGCTGTGGTGAACATCAACGAGGTGCTGGATGGGCACGTCAGCTTGCAGGTCGACTGCGTGGACCGGCTGTATCTCAACGCTTACTGCCCGATCTTGCAGGTGGGTGGTCAGGTCGTCTGTTTCCTGACCGGGCACCTGGGCAACCCAGTTCCCTCGCCGACGCTGTTCCACCAGATCGGCAACCGGTTCCGCCGGGACGTGGACCGCTTCGCTGCGGGGGCTGGTGTCCCGCTGCTGCGCTTGAAGAAGCCGGACCGGTCCCGCTGGGATGACCGCAAGCTGGATCACGTGCGCCCCTACCTGGATCAGGCGGCCGCCGAGGGGTGTTTCGGCGTGGTCGCCATCGTGGTGGCCCAGGAGTTCCAGTGGGTGACCGGGGCGCGTAACCGCTCGCCGAAGCCCGGGGTGGTCAGCTACGACTTCGTCAAGGAAGAGCGGCGGGTCAGCGCCTACTACTTTTACGTGCACGACCGTGAGTTCGGCGCTGGCTTCATCAAGATCTGCAGTTACTTCCCGTACCCGGCGAAGGTCTGGCTCAACGGGCACGAGTGGGCCAAGCGGCAGGCCGGCCGGGAGGGCCTGAGCTACGCGTCGCTGGCCAACGGTTTCGCCGGCTGCCCCGACCCGGCCCGGCTGCAGGCGATCTGCGACCGTTTCGGGCCGTCCGACGCGCAGGCGTTCTTCGACCGGTGGACGGCGGTGATCCCGGTCCCGTTCACTGCCGCCGACCGCGCCGCCGGCTACTGGTGGGAGCTGTCGATGCGTCAGGTGGAGGTCTCCCGCACGCTGGTCTTCGACGACCCGCGCCGGGCGCGGGGCTTCTTCGAGGCGCTCGTCACCGACAACGTCGGCGTCGGACGGCCCGAGCAGATCGCCGCGGTGTTCGCCGCCCAGGTCCGGACGCGCGGGCCTCGCCGCACCAAAGGCCCGTTCCGCACCAGGGTGTTCTCGCCGGGCACCGAGGTGAAGATCGACTTCTCCTTCAAGCACAGCCGGGTGAAGCAGTACCTGAAGGAAGGGAGGGCACTGCGCATCGAGACCGTCATCAACAAGCCCGCTGACATCGGGGTCGCTGCCCGGATCGAGCACCTGCCCGAGCTGATCGGCAAGGCCCGCCAGGTCAACGACCGCCTGCTTATGATCGAACGTGCCGGCCAGGGCTGTGCCATCGGCTCTGCGCTCTTCGAGCGCATCCACCAGCCCTACGTACGGGAGGGCCAACGAACCGGAGCACTGCGCTTCGGGGATCAACGCGCCATGGCCCTGGCCGGCGCCCTCTGCCTCGTCGTCCACGCCGCCACCGGCGTCACTAACAAGAGCCTTCGCGGGCACGTCGCCGGACTCCTCGGCAGCAACTACAGCTCCTCGCAGATGAGCTACGACCTGCGCCGCCTCCGCCTCCACGGGCTGATCAACCGCACGCCAGGCACGAACACCTACACCCTCACGCCCGAGGGCATCCGCGTCGCCGTCTTCTACACCAAAGTCCACGCCCGGCTACTCCGGCCGCTCCTTGAGGCGAACCAGCCTCCGGCGCCGATCGAACTTCGCCGTGCACTCGCCACCATCGAACGCATCCTCGGCGACTATGTCACCAGCGCCCGACTCGGAGCCGCCGCCTGAAACTTGTCACAAAATCCAGAGAACGGAACACCAAGAAGTCCTAGCAGCGTCGGCAAGCGGTCGGCCGGGGTGTGTGTGCGGCGCGGCCGGGAGGGGGCGACCGTGCTGGGAACACGGCCTTGCGGCGGCTGTTCTCCTGCCAGCATCGTCGCCCTGCCGTCGTTGGGGCGGGCTCGGAAGAAGGTGGTTCTGATGAGGCAAAGACTCGGGCTCCTCCTGTTCCCTTTGCTGGCGCTGACGGTGGTTGCGGGCTTGGTCATGAACGTGTCGGGTGTCCGGGCGGCTTCCAGCCGGGTGTCGAAGCCGGCCCCGGGCGCCTTATGGGCGCTGGGGGATGCTCCCCGATCCGTCACGACCAGCAACGTCCTCTATCGCGGCGGCCCCGTAATGACAGGCGAGATGCAGGTTTATGTCATTTTCTGGGAGCCACGCGGTTCGCTCGTCAGCTCAAAGTTTAATATGCTCATAAGGCGTTATTTCAGAGATGTTGGCGATTCCGGGCTTTATGCGAATAACGCGCAGTATACGGACGGCACCGGCCAGGCTCCTACAGGTGCTGAGCTGGCAGGCTGGATTGTGGATAGGTCGCCCTATCCCTCCACTCCCGTGCTTCAGGATTCCGATATCCGGAACGAAGTCTCGCACGCGATGAGCGTGGAGGGCTGGACGCCCGGGATTACACACATGTTCTTTGTCTATACGGCGTTGGATGAGTCCGTCTGTGTTCCCTTCTTCGGGTCGTGCAGCCCGCCCTTCGGCAGCATGTGCGGGTATCACTTCGGCTTCCGCACTCCGGGCGGCCCGGTGCTTTATGCGGGCATGCCGTATGCGGGCAATTCCCTAGCGCAGTGTTACGGTCTTAGCGTCAGTCCCAATCGCGACATAGCCGCCGATGCCGAGGTTAACGCTACCTCTCATGAGCAGATGGAGGCGGCAACCGATCCCGAGGCCAGTGGCTGGTTTGGCCCTGGTGGCCTCACTGATGAAATCGCTGACAAATGCGTCGGCGCCTTTGGCCCGCTCGACGCGAAGGGCGCCGACATCTATTTCAAAGGCCATCCCTATATATTGCAGGAAGAGTGGGACAACGCGGTTTCTGGCTGTGTCCTTACCGGTCCGTAGTTTGCTACCCTGGTTTCGCTGAGAGCTTTTCGCTGGCAACAACCGTTACTAGATCCCGTCGACGGCGACGGTGCGCAGCCCCGCGAACCGCACGCCAGGCGTGTGCGGCTGGGCCAGCGGCCCGGCCACGATCTCGAACAGCGCCTTCAGCGGCTCGGGCCCCAGGCGGCGGCGCAGATCGTGCAGGGTCTTCTCCGACGGGAGCGCTAGGTCCAGCCCAGGTTCTCAGCCGGCGCAATGGCGTCACGGTAATGGCCGCGCTACACGCCGAGTCTTTACACCTCCACGAATACGTAATCGGCAGGTCTGTTGCCGCGCGAGCGCTTGAGCATTACCGAGGCACTCACCGTCTGTAGCGGCCTCGGCTGATTTGGGCATCGAGGACGACGGAAGCCTAGGAAGCGATGGCGACGGCTGCCACGATGCCTAGCCTTGGGGCAGGGCTGGGACATGGCCTGGACGCCGGTGGCCTCGGGTCGCTGCGGGCGGCGTAGCCGACCAGCGAGACAGTCCACAGGGCCAGGACCTGGCGTTCGGCGTGACTGATCGTCGGCGCCGGCTGGCCGCCCAGGGTCGTCGGGCGGTGCGAGTTAATCGTGCCATCCTCCAAGTTTCGGGAACCTCCATTGGCTGACGCCGTTCACGAGTCTTCGCGCTGACACTTAGTTTGTCGCCACCATGTTCAAGAGCCTGCCGAGGCGTTCAGCACGCAGGTCCAACCCAGATTGCACGCAAGTCGGAACAGATCCGGGCACGGATCGGCAAGCCCTTATAGCGACCGCGTTAGGTCCATGCTGGGAGTGCCCGGCGAGGACACGCGCCGGCGCTGCGTGTCCTGCTGGAATCGGTCAGCCTGGGGGCCCGGCCTCGCCACAAGATCAAAGAGCGCGGTCCGCACATGCCCAGGCCGCAGTGCGCGGGCCGATGCGTCGGCCTCGGGTAAACCGCGTGATCCGCGCGCACGTCTGACCTACGGACAACAACGTGGGGAAGGAAGGCCAGTGCGCCAAGGTCATGCGTTCAGGTCAGTAGCAGCGCTGGCGTTAGCGGCCGCCGTAGGCCTGGGCCAGGCGCCGCAGGCCAGCGCCAGTCCGGCGCTGAAGCGCATTCACGACCCGCGGCACGTCACCTACTCCATCCATATCACGTCCTGCCACGCCCGCGACCGCGGCAAGCTGCCCGACCCCGCCTGCACCCCCGGCAGCATCGACCCGGCCGTCACCCAGCGCGACATCCGCTCGACGATCTGCCGGGCCGGATGGACCGCGCGGGTGCGGCCCCCCGAAGCCCAGACCGAGCGAGCGAAATACCACGTCGCCTACCCCGCGTATCACCTGCTGGCCAGCGACGGCAGCGAGCTAGACCACCTGGTCCCGCTCGAGCTCGGCGGCAGCAACGACATCACCAACCTGTGGCCCGAGGTCGGCCGGATCCCCAACCCCAAAGACAGCGTCGAGGACGCGCTCAACCACGCCGTCTGCGACGGGCGGGTGCGCCTGGCCGCGGCCCAGAACGCGATCGCCTCCGACTGGCTGACCGCAGAGGCTCGCCTGGGGATCAGCGGCACGGGTGGCGGAGGCAAATCCAGAGCCTGGTGCAAGGCCAGCGCCGCCTACAACGCCACCTACGGCGACTACGACATCTACGTCCACTCCAACCAGCCCGACCGCACCGTCACGGCCACCGCCAGCAACGGGGCATCACAAACCTGGCACACCGACGCCACCGGCTATGCCGACGTCTACCTGTACGCCGCCAGCGGCGACACCGTGAAGGTGAAGGCGGGCGCAGCATCGTGCTCAACCACCGCCTGACATCGCTGGCCAGCGGCGCGGGCACCCGCGGTGCCGGGCGCCCGCAGGTAACCGGGGGACGCCAGGCTGACACTTACTCGCTACTCGGAGGCGACCCGAATCGGCAGGCGCGAACGATCCGGCGTAAGGCCGGATCCAAGATCGGCTCACGTTGCGCGACCGGCTGGCCTGCACCTGACGCGCCGGATCCTGTCCGTGCTGCTGATGAGCGCAGAGCTGACACGCTTGCCCGGCTGGAAGGCGACGCCGACGTCTGGGTCGCCACCGCTGACGCGGGCCGGCCTCATCTTGTGCCGTTGTAGTCGTAGACGCCCCGCCGGGTAAGCGGTGAGCGTGAGCAGAACTGGTGCCCCATCGGCACGGCCGGCTGGTTCACCCAGCACATCTGGGAGGGTATCGAGGTCACCGCCGGGCAACTTGCCCGGCTGGTGAGGCCCGGCCGAGCCTCACACCGAACGCCGCGAACCGTGGCAGCGCGGCACGGAATACCCATATTGGGTGATCGTGTGCCTTCGATCTCGCCCGCCCGGGCCCTCGTGCTCGGAATGCTCAGCCGGCGGCAGATGTACGGGCATCAGGTCCTGCGGGAAGCCGGGCCTTGAGAGAGGACCGAGTAGGCAGGGAGCTCGCCGGGCTCCCTGTACGGGGTGCTCAGCCGCCTGGGCGACGTAGGGCTCATCCCGGCGATCTGCACCGGGCAGGAGGGGCGGCGGCCCGCCCGCTGGCACACCGAACTCGGCGAACAGCTGCGACATTGGCGGGCCGGCCCCGGCTGGTGTCTGATCAAGCCTCGGCGCGGTAATAGTGGTTCAAATTTTTTCCGGCTTCGCGCCGCGGGGGTGTCCTCTCCGGGCGGGCCCGTCCGTCCTTCCCCCCGGGTGGCCCTCGCCACCACGCGGAGAGAGACGAGGAGACCGATGACCAGCAAGACCACCACGGCAGGGTCCGACGCCGACCGGCAGGCCGTTCTTGACGTGCTCGCGCGCTTGTACCGGGCGTGGGAAGCCGGCGACGCCGAGGCGTTCGTGGCCGATTACACCGAGGACGCCAGCGTGATCCAGCCCGGCGTCTACGAGAAGGACCGTGAGGAGATCCGCACCAATATAGCCGCGGCGTTCGCGGGCCCGCTCAGCGGGTCGCGGGTGGCCGCCCGCCCGGTGGACGTCCGCTTTCTTACCGGCGACACGGCCATCGTGGTCAGCGAGGACGGGATCATCTTCCCTGGGCAGGACGCTGTCGCGAGCGAGCGCCTGGTGCGCGCGACCTGGGTGCTGGTCAGGCGCGACGGCGGCTGGCGCATCGCCTCCTACCACAACAGCCCCGCCAGCTAGGGTGTCGTCTTCCGGGTACGGGGCGCTCCCTTCCGGGGAGCCGCCCTGCACCCGGATCCGAACGTTCTGGGTCCGCAACAGCGTTGCCACGGTCGTGATCGCCAGAGTAAAACGGTGTGGACCTGGTCCGCCGAACGGAAGGAGCCTTCACGATGGCGCTGTACGTGGCCTTGTGCTACTACGACCGGGACCAGCCATGGGACGGAGTGCCGGACAAGGAGTCCACCCCCGAGTACACCGAGTTTGCCCGGCGGGCCACCGAGGCCGGGGTCATGCGCGGCGGCGAAGCTCTGCACCCGGTGACCATGTCGACGACCATCACCGTCTCGGGCGGCAAGGGCGGCGACGTCCTGGTGACCGACGGCCCTTACGCCGAGGCGAAGGAGGTCTTGGCCGGGTACTTCCTGCTGGAGGCGGCCGACCTCGACGAGGCCATCGCGTGGGCGGCGCAGATCCCGGCTGCCTGGCGGGGGAAGATCGAGCTGCGTCCGGTAGCGCCGGCACACGCCTAGGTGCGCCCTGGCATGGACGCCGCCGACACTCTGGCCGAGGTGCTGAAGGGCGAAGGTCCCAGGGTGCTGGCCACGCTGGCCAGGACCATCGGCGACCTGGCCGTCGCCGAGGACGCGCTCTCCGAGGCCACGATCACCGCCCTGGATGCCTGGCCCAAAACGGGGATCCCTGACAACCCGCGGGCCTGGCTGGCCGTGGTCGCCCGCCGCAAGGCGCTTGACCTGCTGCGACGCGAGTCAGCCCGGGCCGCCAAGGAGACCGCCGCGTTCCGGTGGGGAACCGGGGCCGCACCGGACCAGATCGAGGAGGCGATCGAGGCGATGGAGCCAGAGACGTCTCTGCGCGACGACATGCTGCGCCTGATCTTCACCTGCTGCCACCCGGCGCTGAGCCGTGAGGCCCAGGTGGCCCTCTCGCTGCGCACGCTGGCCCGGCTCGAGGTGCCGGCCATCGCCCGCGCCTTCCTGGTGCCTGAGGCCACCATGGCCAAGCGCCTGGTACGGGCCCGCGCCAAGATCACCACCGCCCGCATCCCCTACGCGATCCCCGCCGACACCGAGCTTCCCGGCCGGCTGGCCGCGGTGCTGGCGGTGGTGTACCTGATCGCCACCGAGGCCCACGCCCCGACCGGCGGGGACGCGGTGGCCCGGGTCGATCTCGAGGCCGAGGCGATCCGGCTGGCCCGCTTGCTGGCCAGCCTGATGCCCGACGAGCCCGAGGCGCTCTCCCTGCTCGCCTTGTTGCTGCTGACCTCGGCCCGCACCCCCGCCCGCACCGACGCCGACGGTAACCCGGTGACCCTGGCCGACCAGGACCGCACCCGCTGGAACCGAGCCGCGATCGCCGAGGGTTCGGCGTGGCTGTCCGAGGCGGTGGCCCGGTCCGGCGGGGTCGCCGGGCCCTATCAGATCCAGGCTCACCTCGCCGCGGCCCACTCGACCGCTCCCAGCTGGCAGGAGACGGACTGGGACCGGATCGTCGGCCTCTACGACCTGCTCGGGTCGATCACGGCCAGCCCGGTGGTGGCGCTCAACCGGGCGGTCGCGGTTACCGAGCGCGACGGCCCCGAGGCGGGGCTGGCGGCCCTGAAGACCATCGCCGGCCTGGAATACTCCCATCTGTGGCACGCTGCCCTGGCGGACAACCTGTGCCGGCTCGGCCGCACGAGCGACGCGGCCGGAGAACTTCACACCGCGGTGACCCTGGCGCCCAGCGAAGTCGAACAGCGCCTCCTGCAGGGCCGTCTGCGCACCGTGCGGTCCGAGCTCGGCTGACCGCCTTCTAGTCTTCTCGCTTTCCCCGGCTTTCCCGGCCTTTTTTCCCGGGGATATGTCCTCCGCCCGCCGCACCGTTCGTCCTTTCCCTGCAAGAGCGGTCCCCGATCTCGCGGATCGCCCAGGAAAGGAGAAGCAGATGACTGGCAGCAGCACCAAGCAGGCCGGGGCGCCGGGCGTCAGATCCGGTACCCAGCTGAGTTCACAAGGAGGCACCACCATGACCGACGAAACCATCAGCGCAACCACGATCATTAACGCCCCAGCCGAGGCGATCTTCGCCGTACTCGCCGACCCCGCCAAGCACGCCGCGATCGACGGCACCGGGTGGGTCCGCGAGCCCCTTGACGGCCAGCCGCTGACCGCGGCGGGTCAGGTGTTCCGGATGGCCATGTACAACGACAACGTCCCGGGCGGGCACTACCGGATGGCCAACCGGGTGCAGGTGTTCGACCCGCCACGCGCCATCTCCTGGGAGCCAGGCATGGACACCGGCGATGGCAACCCGCAGATCGTCGGCCACATCTGGCGTTACGACCTGGCCCCTGCCGGACCATCCGGAACCAAGACCACCCTCTCCTATGACTGGTCGGCGGTCCCCGACTCCCTCCGCCAGCGACTCCCATTCCCATTCCCCCCGTTTGCCGCAGATCATCTGAGCAACTCTCTGGCTCACCTCGCCGAACTGGTCACCGGGTAACCGGCCAGCAGGCCGGCCAGTCCCTGCCTCTGGCCTGGCCAGGCCGGGTGGCTGTATACGTGGTCGCCGGAGCTGCCGGAGCCCGGCGCTGTCCGGGCTCCGGCCGGCTCACAGGGCCGCCGGCGGCCCGGACACCCCCGCCTACGCCGCCCTGGCCGGCGTCGCCGACCCGGCCAGGCGTCCGCCCGCCTACATCGAGGTCGCCCAGCTCGACATGTTCCGCGACGAAGACCTCGCCTACGCCCTGCGCCTCGGCCAGGCCGGCGTACCCGTCGAGTTCCACCTTCACCCCGGCGCCCCGCACGAATTCGACTTCATCGCCTTCAACACCACCGCCGCCCGGCGCCATCGCCGACCGCGTTCTTTCGAGCACCGGATGCCCCTGTCCCTCACCGGTGGCTGCCGTGCAGCCAGCCCTGATAAATGATCGCCGCAGCGTCCTGGCCGCACAGCCAGCACCGATCAGATAATCTGCGTGCCTCTACGATCGGAGTCCGTCAGCACGCGTCGCGTAAATATTCGGCGTGCAGCGGTGGAACCTCCCGGACGGGTGGGTCATCTCGCACCGGCTCGCGCATCCGGCGCTGGTCAGCGAGGCGGATTTCATCGCTGCGCAGGACGTCAACGCCGCCCGCGGCCCCGCGCCCAGTGAAGGCCCTGCCGTGCTGCGCCGGTATCTGCTGGCCGGGCTGCTGGCCTGCGGGGTGTGCGGGCGGCGGATGGAATCAGCCTGGTCTAACGGAAAGCCCGCGTACCGGTACCGGCACGGCCGTACCAGCGCGATGGCGCCGGACCCGGCCCGGCCAAGAAACGCCTATGTACGCGAGGACACGATCCTGCCGCACCTGCCCGCCATGCACCTACTGCTCACCACCCCGGCTGTGCGCGCACGCCGCCGCACCCGCGGAGGAGCAGACGTCCGGCCCGCCGCCAGCCCGGAGGATGTGATCGCTTACCTGCGCGAGCACGAGATCACCCTTACCTGGGACCCCGCCGCCGCGACACTGCAGGCGCGCGCCACTGAGACTGCCAAGACCGTCACCGCGAAAACGAACCAAACCCGGCTCAAGAAGGCCCTGTACAGGAAGGAGAAGAGAAGCAAGCAACGCCGGTCGCCCGGCGCTGGCGGCAGCCCGCGCCCGGGTGACGTCCCTGCATGCCCGGAAACAGGGCGATATGGGAAATTACTGTGTCCGAGGGGGGACT
>CAWJGC010000008.1:0-390510 GCA_963842355.1 uncultured Actinomycetota bacterium
GGTCCAGGTACGCGGATGGGTAGGGGAGCGTCGGGTGGCGAGAGAAGCGGCGGAGTGATCCAGCCGTGGACGCCACTCGAGTGAGAATGCAGGCATGAGTAGCGAAAGAGGGGTGAGAAACCCCTCCGCCGAATGACCAAGGGTTCCTGGGGCAGGCTAATCCGCCCAGGGTAAGTCGGGACCTAAGGCGAGGCCGACAGGCGTAGTCGATGGACAACGGGTTGATATTCCCGTACCCGCTTAGATGCGCCCATGCCGAATCTGGCGATGCTAAGCACGCGACGTGGGCAGATCCTTCGGGACGAGCCCGCCGAGCCTGCGACCCAGACTAGTAGTAGGCAAGCCGAAGGGGTGACGCAGGAGGGTAGCTCTACCGGGCGATGGTTGTTCCCGGGGTAAGGGTGTAGGGCGGTGCGTAGGGAAATCCGCGCACCATTAAGCCTGAGGCCTGACGCCGAGCTGATTTAGGCGAAGTGAGTAATCCCATGCTGCCAAGAAAAGCCTCGCGGTGAGCATCTTTGCGGCCCGTACCCTAAACCGACTCAGGTGGTCAGGTAGAGAATACCAAGGCGATCGGGTGAACCGTGGTTAAGGAACTAGGCAAATTATCCCCGTAACTTTGGGAGAAGGGGAACCGCGTCCGGTGATGAGACTTGCTCTCTGAGCTGGATGCGGTCGCAGATACCAGGGGAAAGCGACTGTTTACTAAAAACACAGGTCCGTGCAAAGTCGCAAGACGACGTATACGGACTGACGCCTGCCCGGTGCTGGAACGTTAAGGGGAGGGGTTAGCGGCCTTCGGGCTGCGAAGCTCTGAACTTAAGCGCCAGTAAACGGCGGTGGTAACTATAACCATCCTAAGGTAGCGAAATTCCTTGTCGGGTAAGTTCCGACCTGCACGAATGGCGTAACGACTTTCCCACTGTCTCAACCACGGACCCGGCGAAATTGCACTACGAGTAAAGATGCTCGTTACGCGCAGCAGGACGGAAAGACCCCGGGACCTTCACTGCAGCTTGACATTGGTGTTTGGGACGTCTTGTGTAGGATAGGTGGGAGACTGTGAAACAGAGACGCTAGTTTCTGTGGAGTCAACGGTGAAATACCACTCTGGTCGTTCTGGATGTCTAACCTAGGTCCGTGATCCGGATCAGGGACAGTGTCTGGTGGGTAGTTTAACTGGGGCGGTTGCCTCCTAAAAGGTAACGGAGGCGCCCAAAGGTACCCTCAGCCTGGTTGGCAATCAGGTGTCGAGTGTAAGTGCACAAGGGTGCTTGACTGTGAGACAGACATGTCAAACAGGAGCGAAAGCTGGGACTAGTGATCCGGCGGTGGCATGTGGAAGCGCCGTCGCTAAACGGCTAAAAGGTACCCCGGGGATAACAGGCTGATCTTCCCCAAGAGTCCATATCGACGGGATGGTTTGGCACCTCGATGTCGGCTCGTCGCATCCTGGGGCCGGAGCAGGTCCCAAGGGTTGGGCTGTTCGCCCATTAAAGCGGTACGCGAGCTGGGTTTAGAACGTCGTGAGACAGTTCGGTCCCTATCCGCTGCGCGCGTAGGAGACTTGAGAGGGGCTGTCCCTAGTACGAGAGGACCGGGACGGACGAACCTCTGGTGTGCCAGTTGTTCTGCCAAGAGCACGGCTGGTTGGCTACGTTCGGAAGGGATAACCGCTGAAAGCATCTAAGCGGGAAGCTCGCCTCAAGATTAGGTCTCCCTCGGGGTTAACCCGGTAAGGCCCCCAGCTAGACGACTGGGTTGATAGGCCGGAGGTGGAAGCACGGCAACGTGTGTAGCTGACCGGTACTAATAGGCCGAGTGGCTTGGCTTCTACATTCTCGCGGGGGTTCCAGGGGGTCGTCCCCCTGGGCCAACACTGCGATTGTGCATGCGTCCACTGTGCGGTTCCCGAGGTGCGGTCGGCCTCTGTGGCCCGGATGATATGTCCGGGCGACGGTGGGACCTGACATCTCCATAGAGTTTCGGCGGCCATGGCGAAGGGGAAACACCCGGTCCCATTCCGAACCCGGAAGTTAAGCCCTTCAGCGCCGATGGTACTGCGCGGGGGACCGCGTGGGAGAGTAGGACGCCGCCGGACTTCTTCGCGCTGAGGGCCGCTACCGTGCTGGTAGCGGCCCTCAGCGCGTCTGCGGGTGTGTCACGCTGGCGTACCTGAGCAGGGCTAGGTGGTCTGGGAGGTTGGCGGTGGCCGGGAGCGGGCGCGAGCTCGAGGACGGCGCTTCGGAGGGCCGGTCCGGCGATCGTGAGCACGTCCGCGGATCAGGCGCCGGAAACCGTGCCCGCGGCGGCGGCCGGAGCGGAACGGGTCAGGCCGAAGCGGGCCAGTCCGGCGGCAAGGCCGGCCCGGCGCGGCGCGGTTCGCCAGCGGCGGGCGGCGGGTCCGGAGGGGCGCGGCGTGGGGTGCGAGCCACGGGCGGGCGCGGCCGGGGCCGCTCTGGCGCCGCCACCTCAGACGACCGCACCGTGTCCCGGCCGGGCCGGGCCGGAGCCGGCGGCCCTGGCGTCCGATCCGGGACCGGCTCCCGGCCGCGCGCCGATGGCGTCGGCTCCCGGTCGCGTACGAACGACAGTGGGCCGCGCAGTGGCGGCGATGCGAGCGGCGCGGGGCGCGAGGATGGTAGCTTCCGCCGGGCCGGCGCCAGGCCGGGCGATCAGCGGGCACCCCGCGCGGGCACGGACCGGAGCGCGCGGCGCGCGGCGAGTTCAGGCCCGGGCACGGGGCGCGAGCGAGAAGGGCGAACCGGCATCGGGCCGGGCGACAGCGGGCGGACGCGCCAGGGCCCCGTGAGCGGCCGGGGCACGGAGGGCGGGAGGGCCGGCAGCGGGCGGACGCGCCAGGGCCCCGTGAGCGGCCGGGGCACGGAGGGCGGGAGGGCCGGCAGCGGGCGGACGCGCCAGGCGCCCGTGAGCGGCCGGCGCACGGAAGGCGGGCGCACGGGCACCGGGCGCGAGGAAAGCAGGTTCAGCGGGCGCGAGGAAAGCAGGTTCAGCGGGCGCGGCCCGCAACGGCCAGCGCGGCGGAACAGCCCGGCCTCGTCGGGTGCGGGCGCGGCCCCGCGAGACGCCGGAGCGACGGGCCGGCCGCGTTCTGGGCCCGCAGGAGCAGCAGGCCGGCCGCGTTCCGGGCCCGCAGGAGCAGCAGGCCGCGTTCTGGGCCCGCAGGAGCAGCAGGCCGGCCGCGTTCCGGGCCGGCCAGCGCGGCGGGGCGGCCGGGTGGCGGGTACGGGGCAGCGGCGGGCCGGCCGCGTTCTGGGCCGGGGACAACACCGGGCGGGCGGAGGGCCGGTACGGCCGGTGACGGGTCCGCCCGGCCGCCGGGATCCGGCTCGGCCAGGGTGAGCGACGGGACGCCCGACATCCCGGCGAGCATCACCGCGGACCAGTTGGACCCGGAGGCTCGCGCGGAACTCAGGACCCTGCCCGGCGACCTCGCCGACGCGGTCGCGCGCCGGCTTGTCGCAGCGAGCCTGGAACCGGACGCCGACCGCGCGTATCTGCACGCGCAGGCGGCCCGCCGTCTGGCCGGCCGGGTGGGCGTCGTGCGCGAGACCAGCGGGGTCGCGGCGTACCGGGCCGGGCACTGGGCGGACGCCCTGACCGAGTTGCGGGCGGCTAGGCGGCTGACCGGCCGGACCAGCTACCTGCCGCTGATGGCGGACTCCGAACGCGCGCTGGGTCGGCTGGATCAGGCCCTCGAGTTGGTCAGCGGGCCCGGGTCGCGGGCCGTCGACCGGGCCACCGCGATCGAGCTGCACATCGTCGAGTCGGGGATCAGGCGTGACCAGGGCCTTCCCGAGGCGGCCGTGGCGGCGCTGCAGGTGCCCGAACTGACCGCACGCCGCGCCGGGCCGGGATCGGCCCGGCTGTACTACGCCTACGCCGACGCGCTGCTGGACGCGGGTCGTGAGGACGAGGCCCGCGCCTGGTTCGGCCGGGCCGCGGCCGCCGACACCGACGGCGAGACCGACGCCGCGGAGCGGTTCGAGGAACTGGACCCGGCCGTCTTCGACTACCTGGCCGACCCGGACGAACCCGAGGAGCCGGAGAACGCCGAGAGTGCCTCGGACGAGGATGGCCCGGCAGCCCTCGGCGATCGCGGCGATGCGCGGAGCCTCGGATAAGCGAGGGCACTGGTGCCCTGGGCCGGCCCGGTCACGATGCGCGGACAGGTCGCGGCGGTAACAGGGGCGCCTGGCCCGCTCCGGGCCAGTTTCCCGGCGTGACCCGGTAGTATCTGGTGGCGATTGCGACGGGGCCGCTGCCGCCCGGTCTCCGGCGGATGCCCCGGTGGATCACTGAGCCGGAGGGGCGCGGCGCCGCCTGGACTGAGGAGCGAGGGACGAGCGACGAGGGAAGGCGGCGCCTGCGGGCGCCCCGCAGGCTAGCGGACGGCACCGCCGGATCTCACCTGAAGCCTGCGGGAAGTAGCCAGTAGTGAGCGGAACGACTGTGCGGCCGGCCGCCGGCGCCTCACGCACCGCCGCGGCGCTATCCCGGCGGCTGCCGTTCTCGCTGACCAAAGTCGGCGCGGTCATCGCGGCGGCCACCCTTCTCGCACTGGTACTCCGCGGCTACCAGCTAGCCCGCCCCGGCCATCTGCTGGGGGTGGGCGACTACGACGATGGCGCGGACTTCGGGAGCGCCCTCTGGCTGATCCACGGCGTCCTGCCGTACCGGGACTTCGTCGTCGTGCAGCCCCCGGGGATCACGCTGCTGATGACCCCGACCGCGCTGCTGTCCAGGCTCGCGGGCACCGCCTGGGCCATCGCGGCCGGGCGGATCCTCACCGCCTTGGCCGGCGCGGCGGCCGTGCTGCTCGGCGGGCTGGTCGTCCGGCACCGCGGGGTCCTGGCCACCATGCTCACCTGTGGCATCATCGCGATCTACCCCGGCAGCGTGCAGGCCGCGCACACGGTCCTCCTGGAGCCGTGGCTGACGGTGTTCTGCCTGGCCGGCGCCGTCGCGGTCTTCGACGGCGACCGCCTGGCCGACGGCTGGAGGAGGCTGGCCTGGGGCGGCGCGGCATTCGGTTTCGCCGGGGCGATCAAGGTGTGGGCCATCCTCCCGGTGGCTGTGATCGTCGTACTGAGCCTGCGCCGGCCCCGGAACGCGGCCCGCTTCCTGGCCGGGGTCGCGGCCGGCTTCCTGATCCCGGTGCTGCCGTTCGCGCTGCTGGCCCCCGGGCGGTTCTACGACAGCGTCGTCGTCGCCCAGATCGTCCGGACCGGCGCGCGAACCCCGCTGGCCTTCCGGCTGCAGTACCTGACCGGGCTGACCGCCTGGCGGCCAGGCACGGTGGTGCTGGTCGTGGTCGCCGTCGCGCTGGCCGCCGTCGTGGCCGGAATGCCGATCGCCGCGTGGCGGGTGACCCGCCACGGGCCGTCACCCCTGGAATGGTTCGGCGTCGCGACCGCAGTACTCGTGATTCTCGCGTTCATGGTTCCTGTCGATTTTTACTATCACTACCCGGCCTTCCTCGCGCCGTTCCTGGCGCTGGCCGTCGCGCTGCCCGCGGCGCGCCTCGCCGCGGCCTGGCCGGGGCCGTCGCCGCGGATCCGGCGGTCGGCGCTCGCCCTGGCCGGCCTGGTCATCCTCGTGCTGCCGATCGCCGCGTCCTCGGCCGAGGACAGCCGGACCCCGACCTACTCCAGCGCCCTGACCGCGATCGAGCGGGTCATCCCGCCCGGCGCCTGCGTGGCCACCGACCAGGCGTCGCTGCTCATTTCCTCCGGCAGGCTCTTCGCCGCGGCGCCGGGCTGCCCGGTCGTGGTCGACGGGACCGGCACCAGTTACGCGCTCGGGCAGGGCCGCAGCGCCCTCACCGCAGGCAGCGTGCCGGCCGTCGCGGCGGTGTGGGCGCGGGTATTCCGGGCCGCGCGCTACGTGCTGCTGACTCCCTACAACCCCTACCGGATCGCCTGGACGCCCCAGCTCAGGGCCTATTTCCAGGACAACTTCTCGGGCGTCAGCGGCAACTGGGCGCCGCTGCGGCTGTACGCCCGCCGGGGGACCTGGCGCGGGCGCCGGGGTTAGGTAACGCGGGTAGCGCGTTCAGCCCTGGGCGAACGTCCGGATCACCAGCCCGGTCCGCGGCTTCGGGCCGAAAGAGGTGGATTTGCGGGGAACGCGCTCGCCTCGCGCGGCGACCGCGTAGACGTCCCACGTCGACATCGCGGGGCAGATGACCGCGGTTCCGCGCGTCTCGTCGGCCTCGCGCACCGCCTGGGCGGCGTCATGGTGCACGAAGCGGACGTCCTGGTCATCGACGCTGATCCCCCAGATGCGGGCCATCAGCAGCTCCTGCAGGACCGAGGCGGGCAGGGAACGCCAGCGGGACGAGCGGCCGGGCGGCATCGCGGCGTCGACCTGGACCGGATCCGGGTCGGTGAGCAGGTAGACGTCGCCCCCGCCCGCGATGAGGAATGCGGCGTCCCGCCCGCTCAGGCTGCCGTCCGGGCGGTCTGGGTTGTCCAGGTCATCCAGGTCGTCCGGGGCGTCCTGAAGCCGGCACGTTCCGCCCGGTAGCCTCCTGACGGTGAACGCGGCTTTGGCCAGCTCCGCCGCCCGGCCCGGGGCCAGTCCCGGAATGACCCGGTGGATCGCGCCGATGTGCGGCGGGTAGGCCGTGGCGTCCACGAGCAGCGCCAGCCCGTAGTCCCAGGGTCCCGGCCCGTCTCCGGCGGCCTGACGCCGGGCCTGCAGCCTGAGGTACGCGGCGTACCGGTGATGCCCGTCGGCGATCAGCGCGTTCCGCGGCCCGAGGTCGGCGCGGACCGCGGCCAGTTCGGCGGGATCGGTGACCGCCCAGAGCCGGTGCCGTATCCCGTCCCCGGTCACGGCGTCGGCCAGCGGCTCCCCGGCGACGGCGGCCTCCTCCACGACGCGGGCCGCCGCGCCGCGCTCGCTGCCGTCGTACAGCAGGAAGATGGGCTCCAGGTTGGCCTCGGTGGCCTCCATGAGCTGCAGCCGGCCCGCCACCGGCCCCGGCGCGACGTTCTCGTGCGGCCGGACGACCCCGGCGTCGAGCGGGCTGAGGCGCAGCGCGCCGATCAGGCCGCGCTGGATGACCCGGGCCGCCTGCGCACCCCGCGTGCCCGGTTCCTGGTCCGGGGCCGTCTGCTCGTAGACGTACAGCGACGGCTCCCGGTCCGGCACGAGGATCTGCTCGTCCTGCCACCGGCGCAGCGCGGCGGCGGCGGCGTGGTACACGTCGCCCGGCCGCCCGGGCGTGTGCCGCGGCAGGATCAGCCGGACCACGTTGTGCGGGTCCGCCGCGATCAACTGGTCCTCTATGTCGTGGGCGATGACGTCGTACGGTGGAGAGGTGACCTCGGCGAGCCCGCTTACCCTGTCCCGCGCGTAACGGACTCCGCGAAACGGCGCCAGCTCCAGGGAGGCCTGCTCCGGTGCTGCTGGCCCGCGGCCGGACGGAAGGATCTGCACACATGTCAGAAGGACCAGCCGGCGGCCGGGATTCCCGTCCCGGGCAAGAACCCGCCCGGACGGCCGGGGAAAAGCCGGATACCGACGCAAACGCGCAGGCCCCCGGGTCGGCCGCGCCGGGTCACGACACCTACGAGCTGTACCGGCGGGGGCTGGACCTGCTCGGGCGAGGCAGCGCGGCCGCGGCCGCGCAACTGCTCGAGCGGGCCGCGGCCGCGGAGCCGCGGTCCCGCAGCGTCCTCGAGGCCCTGGCCCGGGCCCAGTTCGACGCGCGGATGTACTCGGCCGCGGCCGGCAACTTCCGCCGCATCGTGGAGGCGAGCCCGAGCGACGACTACGCCCAGTTCGGCCTGGGCCTGGCGCTGGCCAGGACCGGCGACCCCCGCGCCGCGGCCGAGCACCTGGCCCTGGCGGCAGCGATGCGCCCGGACCTGAGACACTACACCGACGCGCTGCGCGGGGTCCGGGCCACGCTGCGGGCCCGCGCGGAGCACCCGGGCGAACACCAAGGGGATCCGGGCGATCCAGGAGATCCAGAACGGATGTCGCGTGGTGACTGAGCGCGCCGTGGCCGCGTCTGACCGGGTGCAGATACCGCGGGGCAGCGAGCGGCCGCCCAGTGCGGCCTACGACGTCGCGCTGCTTGACCTGGACGGGGTCGTCTACTTGGGCCGGGCCGCGGTGCCCGGCGCCCCGGAGGCCCTGGCCGAGGCCAGGCGCCAGGGGATGCGGCTCGCGTTCGTGACCAACAACGCGTCCCGCTCGCCGTCGACGATCGCCGCCCAGCTCGCCGGCCTTGGCGTCCCGGCCACGTCGGCCGAGGTGGTGACCTCGGCGCAGGCCGCGGCGCACCTCATCGCCGACCGCCTCCCGGCCGGAGCGCCGGTGCTGGTCGTGGGCGGCATCGGGCTGCGGATCGCGCTGCGCGAGCGGGGGCTGCGGCCGGTGTCGACGGCCGCCGAGCGGCCCGCCGCCGTCGTGCAGGGCTACGGGCCCGACGTCGGCTACCCGATCCTGGCCGAGGCCGGGCTCGCGGTGCGGGCCGGCGCTTGGTACGTGGCCTCCAACGCGGACGCGACGCTGCCGACCGCGCGGGGCATCCAGCCCGGCAACGGGTCCCTGATCCAGGTCATCGTCACGGCGACGGGCCAGAAGCCGGTCGTGGCCGGCAAGCCGGAGCCACCGCTGCACGCCGAGGCGGTGGCGCGGACCGGGGCCAAGCGGCCGCTCGTCGTGGGGGACCGGCTGGATACCGACATCGAAGGCGCGGTGCGGGTCGGGGCGGACAGCATGCTGGTCCTGACCGGGGTCACCCAGCCTGCCGACGCCGTGCTCGCGCCGCCGCACCGGCGGCCCACCTACCTGGCCCACGACCTGGCCGGCCTGCTGGAGCCGCATCCGGCGGTGACTGCGGCCGAGGGCGGTTTCGGCTGCGGGGGGTGGACCGCGCGGGTGACGGCGGGGGCGGGCAGTCCGGACAGCCGGGCTGCCGCGGGCGGGCTGCCTGACTCGGGCGGGCCGCCGGGGCGGCTCGAGATCGCGGGCGCGGGGACGCCGATCGACGGCCTGCGGGCGCTCTGCGCCGCCGCGTGGTCGGCGGGCCCGGTCACGGCCGACAGCGTGGCCACCGCGGTTGCCTGCCTCCCCTTCCCGGCGTAGCGCCGCCGGCCGGGACATTCCCCCTGCGGTCGCATCGCGATGGCTGGTCACGAGTTTCGCCAGCTACTTCGTCGGGCAGGCCATCCTGTCCAGCAAGCACATCAACTCCACGATCGGCCAGCCCGGGTGCTGCGCGGTGATCGGGGCGGTCGCCGGGCCCGTGCGGGCTCGTCGCCGGCCCGAGGCACCGCTCAGCCAGGCTGGCAGCGGGGGCACCAGAACGTGATCCTCTCCTGGGCGGCCGGGCCCTGGCCCGCCTGGCGGATCGCCGTGCCGCACCTGCGGCATGGTCGGCCAGCCCGCCCGTAGACCCACGTTTCCTGGCCACGGGCCGGGTTGCCGGTGGTGACCTGCCCGGCCCGCTCCTTGTTGGCCTCGAGCAGTCGCTGCGCCAGGTGCACGAGCTCGGTCAGGCCGCCGGCCTCTCCGACGGGCCGCCACGGGCTCACTCCCCGCAGGAACAGCGTCTCAGCCTGGTAAAGGTTTCCGATGCCCGCCAGGTTCCGTTGATCCAGCAGAGCCTCGCCGGCCGGGCGGCCCGGGTCGGCCTCGAGGCGGCGGACCGCCTCGGCCGCGTCCCAGTCGGGTCCGAGCAGGTCCGGGCCGAGATGGCCGACGGCGCGTGCCTCGTCCCCGGTCCGCAGGACCTCGACCACGCCGAGCTGGTATCCGAGCGCCTGGCGGCGGTCGTTGCCGAGCACCAGCCTGATCCGGTGGTCGCGCGGCAGGTAGCCGCTGGCCGGCCGGATCCGCCAGGAGCCGTCCATGCGCAGGTGCGTGTGCACCGTCAGCCCGCCGTCAACCCGGGTAAGCAGGTGCTTGCCCCGGGACATTGTCCCGGTCACCGCGCGCCCGGCCAGGTCGGTCGTCGCGAACCGCGGCACCCGGAAGTCGCAGAGCGTGAGCACCTGTCCGGTCAGCGCCTCGTCGAGCTGGCGTGCCGTGCGCCAGACCACATCGCCCTCGGGCATGCGCCCAGCATCGCACCGGCGGCTGGGCCCGGCCCAACGCGGCACAGGCGAACGCTCTCAGCTCAGGCCGGACTCACGCAGCGTGATGTTGAGCCGGCCGGTGTCCAGCCCGGTCTCGGGATCTCCGGTGCCCGGCACGGTCTTCGGCACTCCGTGGTAGGCCAGCCGCGACGGCCCGCCGAAAACGAACAGGTCCCCGGACTCCAGCACGACGTCCGTCCACGGCCGGTTGCGGCTGTGGATGTTCCCGAACCGGAACAGCCTGGGCCTGCGGCCGCGGAATCAGCCCCGCCACCGGCCCACGGTACCCCGCCGGCGCCCAAGCCCCGCGATCACGCCTCTCAAGCCCTCTACGCGGGCGACTGCTTCGTCGCGGTGGCCGACGCCTGGTGGCCGGATGCCAGGGTGGCCTGCGAGATCGAATCCCGCCCGGTGCTCTACAGCCGGGACCGGTGCTCTACAGCATGTTCCGGAGGCGCAGCAGGTCGAACAGGTTGCCGCTGACCTTCAGGCGGCCGCTCAGCCAGGCCCGCGAGAAAGTCCCCGGGTCGTGGCTGATGGACACGACAACGTCACTGTGAGCCGTGAAACGGATCTGCGCGCTCCCGTCTCCGTTACCGGCCTCTCGCACCGGATCCGCACCGTGCGATCCCAGCCGGGTCAGGAACGTCACCCCGAGATCAGGGATCTCGCAGCTGAGCGTCCGGTCCACCAGGTGGGTGGCACGATCGTCCGGATCCATGTCCGAGATGCGGGCCGTAAGGCGTTCCAGGGCCGCCCGGCATTCTTCCGCAGTCGCCATCGACACCTCGCTTTCAAGGTCATTCTCCGTCCTCGCTGCTGATGGCGGGACCGCCGGGGGCAACTCGGTGGCCTCTGGTGCGCCGTCCGGGGCAACTCAGCGGCTTTGGTGCGCCGTCTGGGCGCCTGCGGACGGTAGCGTTCCAAGCAGAGCAGAGCAAGTGCCGGCGGTTCGCGAGTCGGCGCGAGGAGAGTGATGGGTGATGGAGCAGACCGAGGAATTCGGCCTGCGGCCCTCGGGCACGGCGGGGGAGACCACGCACGAAACGGCGCAGAACCCCGCAACCCCGACGGAGGCTCGCGGTCCCGCCGATGTGGTGGCCGGCGATCCCGCTGACGTGGTGGCCGCCGGTCCCGGCGAGGCGATGGCGGACGAGGCGACCGGCGAGCCACGGGTCGACGCGGCGCTGGCCAGGCTGGCCGAGCTCGATGAGCTGCCCGTGACCGAGCATCGCGCGGTCTTCGAGGACGTGCACCGGCGGCTGAGGGACGTGCTCGGCGAGCTGGACACCGGTCAGCCCCGGGACGGCGCGGCGCCACGGGCGCAGCGGGCCGGCCAGGCCCCCGACAACCCATGGTAAGGAGGATGCGCCTGGACACCGAGCTTGTGCGCAGGGGACTCGCCCGGTCACGCGAGCAGGCGGCGGACCTGATCACCGCCGGGCGCGTCGCGGTGGCCGGGCAGACGGCGGGCAAGCCGGCCACGCAGGTCGGCCAGGATGCGGCGATCACGGTCGAGGAAGCCGGGCAGGGCGCGGAGTATGTATCTCGCGGCGGCCGCAAGCTGGAAGGCGCGCTCACCGCCTTTGCGGACCTGCCGGTCGCCGGCCGGCGCTGCCTGGATGCCGGCGCGTCGACCGGCGGCTTCACCGACGTCCTGCTCCGGGCCGGGGCCGCGCACGTGGTCGCGGTCGACGTCGGGTACGGCCAGCTCGCCTGGGCCCTGCGCAATGATCCGCGAGTTACCGTGCTGGACCGCGTCAACGTGCGCCAGCTCACGCCGGAGCAGGTCGCGCCGGCTCCCGGCCTGGTCACGGCCGACTTGTCGTTCATATCCCTGGGGCTCGTCATCCCGGCGCTGGTCGCCTGCGCCGCCGCCGACGCCGATTTCGTGCTGCTGGTCAAGCCGCAGTTCGAGGCGGGGAAGGGCAAGGTGGGAGCCGGGGGCGTGGTCCGGGATCCGGAGCAGCGGGCCGCGGCCGTCGCGGCCGTCGCGGCCGCGGCGCTGGAACTCGGCCTCGGCGCGGCGGGAGTCGTGGCCAGCCCGCTCCCGGGGCCCGCCGGGAACGTGGAGTATTTCCTGTGGTTGCGCCGCGCCGCGCCGCCGCTGGACCACGCTGCCCTGCAGCGAGCGATCACGGAAGGACCGTAGTGAAATCGAAGCGGACGATGCTCGTCGTCGCGCACACCGGGCGGGCCGCCGGGGTGCGCATTGCCCGCATCGTCACCGATCGGCTGACCGCCGCCGGAGTGACCGTCCGGGTCCTGGCACCCGAGGCCGCGGATCTCGGTGCCGCAGGCGCCGACGTCGTGCCGGTCACCTTCCAGGCCGCCGAGGGCGCGGAGATGGTGCTGGTGATCGGCGGTGACGGCACCCTGCTGCGCGCCGCCGAGCTGGCCAGGCCGGCCGAGGTGCCGTTGCTGGGGGTCAACCTGGGCCATGTGGGCTTTCTCGCCGAGGCCGAGCCCGAGGACCTTTCCGAGGCGGTCGACCAGGTGGTCGAGGGCTGGTACCTGATCGAGCGGCGGATGACGATCGACGTGACCGTGCGGGCCAACGGAGACGTGACCGCAACAACCTGGGCCCTGAACGAGGCCACCGTGGAGAAGGCCGCGCGGGAGCGGATGCTCGACGTGGTGCTTGAGGTCGACGGACGCCCGCTGTCCCGGTGGGGATGCGACGGTGTCGTGTTCGCGACCCCGACCGGGTCCACCGCTTACGCGTTCTCCGCCGGCGGTCCCGTGGTCTGGCCGGAAGTCGAAGCGCTGCTACTGGTGCCGATCAGCGCGCACGCCCTGTTCGGCGGGCCCATGGTCGTCTCGCCGCGGTCGGTGCTCGCGGCCGAGGTGATAGGCACTCCCTGGGGTCATGGTGAGACGTCTGGGGCCGTTCTGTGGTGCGATGGACGTCGTAGGGTCGATCTGGATCCCGGTGCCCGGGTCGAGGTGCGCCGCGGCGGCCAGCCGGTGTTGCTGGCCAGACTGCGAGGTACCAGCACGGGCGCCGAGGGAACCGAGGTCGGTGCGCCGTTTACCGACCGGCTCGTCGTGAAGTTCGGCCTTCCCGTGGCGGGCTGGCGCGGTCAGGGTTACCGACGGCATTCAGAGCACGGCGATGCGGCCGTGCGCGACGGATTCGCGGCAGCGCGTCAGCGAGACGAGGAGCCGGGCGGCGATGCTTGAGGAGGTCCGTATCACCGGCCTCGGAGTGATCGACGAGGCCGTACTTGAGCTTTCTCCGGGCTTCAACGTGGTGACCGGCGAGACCGGGGCGGGCAAGACCATGGTCGTCTCGGGGCTGGGCCTGCTGTTCGGCGGACGGGCTGATCCGGCGCGAGTGCGCCCGGGCGCCGAGCGCGCGAGCGTGGACGGCCGGCTGAGCGTCGAGGCCGACGGCCCGGTGGCCCGGCAGGTGCACGAGGCAGGAGGCGACCTCGACGACGAGGGCGACACGCTGATCCTCAGCCGGTCGGTGTCGGCTGAAGGTCGTTCACGCGCTTACGCGGGCGGCCGGGCGGTTCCGGTGTCCCTGCTGAGCTACCTGGCCGATGACCTGGTGGCCGTGCACGGCCAGGCCGACCAGCAGCAGTTGCTCAAGCCTGGCCGGCAGCGCGAGGCGCTCGACCGCTTCGCCGGCGCCGACCTGGCCGCGCTGCTGGTCGGCTATCAGCGCTCCTACCAGCGGCATCGCGAGGTCCGCGGTGAACTCGACGAGTTGACCTCGCGCGCCCGCGAACGGGAACACGAGGCCGAGGACCTCCGGCGCGGCCTGGCCGAGATCGAGCGGCTGGAGCCGGCCGAGGGCGAGGACATCGAACTGCTCGCCGAGGAAGAACGGCTGTCGCACGCGGACGCGCTGCACGCGGCGGCCACGACCGCTCACGAGGCATTGCTCGGTGACCCCTCCAGCGGCAACTACGAGGCGACGGATGCGGTAACCCTGCTCGGGATCGCACGCCAGGCACTGGAGGCCGCCGCCCATCACGACGCCGCCCTGGCCGCTCTCGGGGCGAGGGTCTCGGAGGCGGCCTACCTGGTATCCGACGCCGCCGCCGACCTGGCATCCTACGCGCAGTCGGTGGAGGCGGACCCGGTCAGGCTGGCCACCGTGCAGCAGCGCCGGGCTGAGCTCGGACGTGTGATCCGGCAGTTCGGCGGGATGCCCGTGATGCCCGGGACGCCCGGCGGGGAAGCCGGGGAAGCCGGGGAGGCCGGGGCGCCCGGCGAGCCGGGCGGGTCCGGGGAGCCTGCCGCGAGCGGCGTGTCGGCCGTCCTGTCCTGGGCCAAGCGGGCCGGCGCCCGGCTCGGGGAGCTTGAGGGCGACGACGACCGGATCGCGGGCCTGGCCGCCGAGGAGACCACGCTGGCCGCGGAGGTCGCACAGCTGGCCGCCCAGCTCAGCGCGGCCAGAAAGGAGGCTGCCGAGCGGTTCGCGGCCGACGTCTCGGCCGAGCTCGCCGCGCTCGCGATGCCGCAGGCCCGGCTCACGGTGGCGGTGATGCCGCTGCGCGAGGCAGGGCCGCAGGGCGCTGACGAGATCGAGATCAGGCTCGCAGCGCACCCGGGCGCTCCCTCGCTCCCGCTGTACAAGGGAGCCTCGGGCGGCGAGCTGTCGCGGGTCATGCTGGCTATCGAGGTCGTGTTCGCGGGCGCGGATCCCGTGCCCACCTTCGTCTTCGACGAGGTGGACGCCGGGGTGGGCGGCAAGGCGGCGGTGGAGATCGGACGCAGGCTGGCTCGTCTGGCCCGGCTGGCGCAGGTGATCGTGGTCACGCACCTGCCGCAGGTGGCGGCGTTCGCCGATGCCCACCTGGTGGTAGAGAGGGCGGACGACGGTTCCGTCATCAGCAGCGGAGTCACCCGGCTGGACCAGGCCGGCCGGGTCAGGGAGCTGTCGCGGATGCTCGCGGGCCTGGAAGACTCCGAGTTCGGCCGGGCCCACGCGGAAGAGCTGCTCGCGGCCGCGGCGGCGGAGCGGGCAGGCCTGGGCGACCGCTGAGCCCCATCGCGCACGGCCAGCCTGAGCGCAAGCTGTGAGGTTGCTGACGATTGCGGACGGTGATCGCACCAGTAGCCGCTGACCCCCCCAGGGATCTGGCAAAATTGCTGTGCGATGAAGGCACCGCCTCACAAAATGCGCAGAATTCGCCGGAAGAAGTCAGATGACCTGCCCGGCATAACAGCCACGGCACGCCTCGATCGCAGGACCAAGAGCCTGGCCAACCGTCTGTGCCCCGGTGACATCGCCATCATCGATCACGTCAACCTGGACCGGAACGGCGCCGACGCGCTGATCGGCGGGCAGGTCTCGGCCGTGGTGAACGCGGCGCGGAGCATCAGCGGCCGCTATCCCAACCGCGGGCCGCAGCTTCTGATCGAGGCGGGTATCCCGCTGATCGACGACGTCGGCCCCGAGGTTTTCGACCGGGTGCAGGAGGGGCAGAGCGTCCGGCTCGACGGCGACACCCTCTACTTCGGCGATCAGATCGTCGCCAAGGGGACACGTCAGAACCCGGAATCGGTCGCCGCGTCGATGGCCGAGGCCAGGGCGGGCATGGCCGCCGAGATCGAGGGGTTCGCCGCCAACACGCTGGAGTACGTCAAGCGCGAGTACCCGCTGCTGATCGACGGGATCGGGGTCCCGGCGCTGCGGACGCACCTGGAGGGCCGGGACGCGCTGGTCGTGGTCCGCGGCTACCACCACCGCGAGGACATCGCCGCCCTGCGCTCCTACATCCGGGAGTGCAAGCCGGTCATGATGGGCGTGGACGGGGGCGCCGACGCCCTGCTCGAGGCCGGTTACCGGCCGGACCTGATCGTCGGGGACATGGACTCGGTCTCCGACCGCGCCCTGACCTGCGGTGCCGAGATCGTCGTGCACGCCTATCCGGACGGCCGAGCGCCCGGCCTGGCCCGGGTCCAGGCGCTGGGACTCGAGTCGGTGCTCTGCCCGGCACCGGGGGCCAGCGAGGACATCGCGCTGCTGCTCGCCGACGAGAAGGGGGCCAGCCTGATCGTCGCGGTCGGCAGGCACGACACGCTGGTAGAGTTCCTGGACAAGGGCCGCTCGGGGATGGCGAGCACGTTCCTGACCCGGCTGAGGGTCGACGACAAGCTCGTCGACGCCAAGGGGGTGAGCCGGCTCTACCGGAGCCGGATCTCCGCCAAGGGGATCATCCCGCTCGTGCTCGCCGCGCTGGTGACCGTGCTGGTGGCCCTGGCGGCCCTGCCCGCGGGCCAGATCTTCTACCGGAACCTGGGCACGGAGCTGCAGACCTTCTGGTACTGGCTGACTGGACTGTTCTAGTGATCGATTTTCGTTACCATCTGGTCTCCATCGTCGCGGTGTTCCTGGCGCTGGCGGTCGGCATCGTGGTCGGCGCGACCGCGCTCAAGCCGCTGACGACCGCGGCGCTCGACAGGACCTCGAAGGTGGAGCAGCGGCAGATCAGATCGCTGCAGGCGGAGAACGGGACCTTGAAGAGCCAGGCCAGCAACGACCAGACGTTCGGCGAGGCGTTCGCCAAGGCCGCCGCGCCCCGGCTGCTGAGCAACCTGCTCACCGACCAGCGGGTCGTGATCGTCACCGCGCCGGGCGCGGACGGATCGACCGTCAGCGGCATCACCAGCGCGCTGCAGCAGGCGGGGGCGAAGGTCACCGGCCAGGTCCAGTTGCAGCCGGCGTTCTTCGGCACCAGCGCCAGCACGCAGAACAGCCTCAACACGCTGGCCCAGCAGCTCGCGCCGCTGGGCGGCACGCCAGCTGGTCAGGCCACCCCGCTGGGGACGGACACCCAGATCGCCGGCCAGCGGGAGGCGGGACAGGTGATCACCGACGCGCTGGTCACCACGGGCACCGACCTGTCGGCCGGCGCGGCCAAGACCATCATCAGCGGGTTCAAGCAGGCCGGATATATACAGGTCAACGGGACCACCGCCCTGGCTCAGGCGACACTCGCCGTCGTGGTCATCCCGGCCGCCCCGCCGCAGGCGGGTGACGTCGACCCGCAGAACCTCGCGCTCATCGCGCTGGCCCAGCAACTCGCGGAAGCCAGCCACGGCGCCGTCCTGGCGGGCTCGCAGCCCGGCTCGGGGTCAGGCAGCGCCATCGACGAGCTGATCAACGGCAACACCGGGATTCAGCTGTCCAGCGTCGACAACGCGAACACCGAGTCCGGCCAGATCCTCGTCGCCTGGGCCCTCAGCGAGTCGCTCGCCAAGCAGAAGACGGCCGCCTACGGCCTCTACACCGGCGTGGTTCCCACCCCGGCACCGACCCAGCCCGCGCCGACGCCGACCGCGCCGGCGACCACCGCGCCGCCAAAGACCAGGAGCGCCGGGTGAGCCGCGGCGCGTCCCGGGCCGACACGCCCCGGACCGGCACGTCCCGGGCCGGCCCGGCTCTGCTGGTCGGCGGCCTGGCCGCGATCGCGGCGCGGGGCGCCTACGCCGCGCTGAGCCAGCGCCCGCCCGGCGGGCGGCGCACCTGGGCGAGGACCAATCATCGGGGCGAGCCGGTGACCCTGATCGAGGGCCCGGCCGCGGCCGCCGCGGCCGCCGCGGTCACGCTGATCGGGCCCGGCCCGCCCGCCCGCCGCCGGGCCGCGCTCGCGGTGGCCGGGGCCGGCGCGGCCGCATTCGGCGGCTACGACGACCTGGCCGGCCGCGCGGACCGCCGCGGGTTCCGTGGCCACCTGGGGGCACTGGCCCACGGCGAGGTCACCAGCGGCGCGGTCAAGATGGCCGGGATCGGCGCCACCGGGCTGGCCGCCAGCGCGCTGCTCGGCGGGAACGGCCCCGCCGAGCGCTCCGTGACGGACCTGGTCGTCAACGCGGGCCTGGTGGCCGGCGGCGCGAACCTGCTGAACCTGTTCGACCTGCGGCCCGGGCGGGCGATCAAGGTAACGCTGGCTGCGGGCGCGGCGCTCGGCGCCGCGTCGCCCGCGGGCCGGATGGCCGCCGCCGCGCCGGTCGGGGCCGCGCTGGCGATGCTGCCCGAGGATCTCGGTGAGCGGGCGATGCTCGGCGATGCGGGGGCCAACGCGCTCGGCGCCATGCTCGGCGCGGCCGCCGCGACCGCGCTGCCGCGGAAGGCGAGAGTCACGGTCCTGGCGGCGATCGCCGGGCTCACCGCGGCCAGCGAGGTCGTGAGCTTCACCCGGGTCATCGAGCGAACCCCGCCGCTGCGCTGGCTCGACATGCTCGGCCGCCGGCCCGCCGCTCAGAGCGCGGAGCAGGGCCGCGTCGTGACCGCCGCGCGGATCGCCTACGTGATCGGAACCACCGCGGGCGGGACCGGCCGTCACGCGGCGATGCTGGCCGAGGGCTGCGCCGCGCGGCACCTGCGGGTCCGGGTCTTCGGCCCGGCGGCGGCCCGGGGCCTGTTCCCGGCCGTCGCCGTCACGCCCGTGGACATCGCCGACCGCCCGCGCCCGGCGCGAGACGCGGCAGCAGTCCTGCGGCTGGGCCGGCTGCTCGCGCGTTACGCCCCCGATGTGGTGCACGCGCACGGGCTGCGGGCGGCCGCCTTCGCCACCCTCGCCCTGGCCCGGCCGCCGCGCCGACGCCGCCCCGCGCTGCTCGTCACCGTGCACAACGCCCCTCCGCCCGGGGCCGGGTCCGGAGCCGTCTACCTGGCCCTGGAACGGCTCACCGCGCTCCGGGCGGACGCGGTGCTCTGCGTCTCGGCCGACCTGGCCGACCGGATGCGGCGGGCCGGCGCGCGCGACGTCGCGCTGGCCACGGTCCCGGCAGGTCCCGCGGCCGCCCCGCCGGGCGAAGCCGTCGAGAAGGCGCGAGCCGACATAGCCGCCGCCGGGCGCCCCGTCGTGCTGGCGGCCGGCAGGCTCGCCCCGCAGAAGGGCTTCGACGTGCTGCTCGAGGCCATGATCACGCTGTGGGACCGTGACCCGGCCCCGCTGCTGGTCATCGCCGGGGAGGGCCCGATGGGCGCCCGGCTGGCCGCGCGCGCCCACGCCGCGGGCGGCGACGTCAGGTTCCTCGGCTGGCGGACGGACATCCCGGCCCTGCTCGCGGTGGCCGACGTCGTCGCGGTGCCGAGCCGGTGGGACGGGCAGCCGCTCCTCGTGCAGGAGGCACTGCGGGCCGGCCGGCCGATCGTCGCCTCTCGTGTCGGCGGGATTCCCGACCTGACCGGCGAGGACGCGGCGCTGCTGGTCCCGCCCGGCGATCCGGGCCGGCTGGCCGCCGCCGCGGCGTCGGTGCTCGATGATCGCGCGCTCGGTGCCGCGCTCGGCGCCGCGGCGCTGGCCCGGGCCGAGGCGCTGCCTTCGGAGGCCGACGCCGTCGCTGCGGTGCTCGCCGTCTACTCCAGGCTGGCCGCCGCCGTCACGGGTCTGGGTCAGGGGCAGGAAGCCGATCGAGGCGGTGGTCCTGAAGCTGGCTGAATACCGGCAGCATCTTGCATCGTTCATTGTGCAGAGAGCGTAATTCGCATCGCACGTGACGTCAGGTAACAATCCCGCATTTTTACTGAGACAGCATCCCTGATTGTGCTCAACTGTCCTACTGGAGCAGCGCGCCTGCGGCGGCCCGGGGGGAGCGCATGAAAAAGAGAGGCCGTGTTCTGTCGTTCGCGAGACCGACGTCCCGCGGCCAGGCGGAGCGCGCGGCCGATCCGGTGCCGATCGGCTCCGTTCCCGTCAGCCCAGTGCCGGCGACGCCCGCCGGTCCGGCGTCAGCCACCCCGGCGTCCGGCGGCCAACCCCCCCGATCCGCACCGCCGCCGCCACTGCCGCGGCGGATCCCGGGCAGCAGCCGCGCGATGCCGGGGAAGGGGGTGCCCAGGCCGGCCCCGGCAGCAGCGGTTCCCCGGTCACCCCGGTCGCCCGGTCCAGCGCCCTGGGCTCCGCGGCTCGACCCGCCGCGGACGGCCGAGCCGGTGAAGGCCGGGACAGGCTCTGATCCAGGGCCGGAACCAGCCGCTCCGCAGCCAGAACCGGGCGCCGGTATCGTCGGCCCCGCGGCGACACCACCGCCGGAATCCGGGGCCGAGCCGGAGGCCCGGCCCGTGCACCTGGTGCCAGACCCGGAGAACTGGCCAGCGGCCGGACCTGAGCCAGGGCCGGCACCGGAGTCCGGGCCGGTCACAAGGCCGGTGACGCCGGAGCGCGCCGAGGACGGGCGGATCACCGGGGCGGTGGTACCCGGGCCAGCCTCGCCGGTGGAGCGGCGGGCGGCCGGGCTCGTGGCCCCACGAACAGAGACGGGCGTCGAGCCGTCCTGGGGCAAGGTCCTCGGTAACACGGCGCAGCTTTGGCTCGAGCGGCGCCCGCTGCGCCAGCGTATCCTCGGCGCGCTCGTGGCCGTGCTGGTCGTGTTCGCCGCGGGCGGGCTGACGGTCGCCCTGATCCGGCACTCCAGCCCGGCCCGGCCGGCCCGCGGCGGCAACGGCAGCGCCACGTCCAGCCCGGCCGGCCTGGCCTCGGTGCGGGCCGCGGCCGCCGCCCGGCAGGGCGCGGCCGCGTGGATCGCGACGCAGGTCAGCCACAGCACGGTGGTGTCGTGTGATCCGGCGATGTGCGCCGCGCTCCAGGCCAGGGGCTTTCCTGCCGGAGACCTGATGACGCTGGGACCGGGGACCGGCGACCCGCTCGGCTCGGCGGTCGTGGTCGCCACCGCCGCGGTGCGCAGCCTGTTCGGCGCCCGCCTGATCACCGTCTACGCGCCCACGGTGATGGCCAGCTTCGGCTCCGGGTCGGCGCAGATCGACATCCGGGTGTATGCGGCAGGAGGCGCGGCCGCCTACCTGGCCGCGCTCCGCGCCGACCAGGCGGCCCGGCAGCACATCGGCCGCCTGCTGCTGGGCAACTCGCGGATCACCGCGCCGGCGGCCGCCCGGCAGCAACTGGCCGCGGGCCAGGTCGACTCGCGGCTGCTGATCACCCTGGGGACGCTGTCGCATCAGGACCCGGTGCGCATCGTCGCCTTCGGCGACTCCGGGCCCCGGGCCAGCACGGGCATGCCGCTTCGCGCGGTCGAGCTGGCCAGCCCGGCCGGGGCCAAGAGCGGGTACCTGCCGTCCGTGCTCGCGCTCTTGCGCGCCCAGCAGGCACCCTACGTGGCCAGCAGCATCGCGCTGACGCGGCTGGCCGACGGCCAGCAAGTCATACAGGTCGTCTTTGACGCTCCAAGCCCGCTGGGACTGCTGAGCGGATAGCGGGCGGCCAGTACCAAATAGGAGGGGACCATATGAAACTGCCACGATATGCGGTAAGACTCGTCAGCGCGGGCGCGCTGGCGCTCGGCCTGGCCGGGACGCTCGGGCTCGGCGCCGTTCCCGCGTCCGCGTCCGCGGCCTCCGGGCCCGGCTACCTGAGGCTCGCGCACCTGTCGACGAACACCCCGCCGGTGGACGTCTACCTGTACTCGTTCGGCAACCCCAGCGCCATGGTGGTGCTCCACCACGTCGGCTACGGCGACGTGTCCCCGTACGAGTCGGTGGCCAGCGGCGAGTACACCGTCGCGATGCGGGCGGCCGGCGCCGCCCCGGGATCCAAGCCGGTGCTGTCCACGACCATTGACGTGGTCAGCGGTCATGCCTACACCGTGGCTGGCATGGGGCCGCTGGCGGGACTGCGGCTTCAGGTGATCAACAGCAGCCTGGCGGCTAGCCGCGACAAGGCGCTGGTGCGGGTCATCCAGGCCTCGATGCACGAGAACTCGGTCACCGTCAAGGTCGGGGCGACGGTGCTCGGGAGCGGCCTCAGCTTCACCACGGTGACGCCCTACAAGGCGGTGACCCCCGGGAACCTGATGGTCAGCGCGGTCGGCGCGAGCGCGCGCGGGACCACCCGGCTCACGCTGTCCCCCGACACCATCTACACCCTCGTGGTCCTGGACGACCCGGGGCAGCTCAAGATCACGGCGCTGGTGGACTCCCAGGGCAGCAAGGTCATGCCGGCGGGCGGTGCCGCGACGGGCTTCGGCGGCACCGCGCCGCGCCCGGGCGCTCCGCTGCTCCCGTGGCTGGGCGCCGCCGCGGCCGGGATTCTCCTGACCGCCGGGGGCGTTCTGCGCCTGCGCCGTCGTCATCGCCCGGCCCTGCATGCGCGGTGACCTGACGAAGGGGTCCGGCCGGCACACCTCGCCGCTGCGCGTGGTGCGCCGGCCGGCCGCCGCGATCGCGCTGATCGCCGGCCTCATCGCGGCCGGCGTCGGCGTGACCGGACTGGCGCTGGCCAGCCAGACCGGCCGCCCGGCCGTGCCGGCGGGCAAGCCGACGCTGGTCCCGGTGCCCCTGGGCCGCCAGGCGGCCGCGCCCCCGGCGGTCGTCCGCCAGGTGGCCAGGCCGACCGGCCTGGTCATCCCGTCGATCGGCGTCCGCACCGGGCTCGTGCGGCTCGGGCTCACCTCGTCCGGCGCCCTGCAGGTCCCCGCGACCGCGTCCGTGGCCGGCTGGTACACCGGCAGTTCGCGACCGGGCGCGATCGGCGCGGCCGTGATCGTCGGCCACATCGACTCGCTGAGCGGGCCGGGCGTGTTCTTCCGGCTGCCCCAGCTGCGCCCGGGCCGCCTGGTGTACGTCCGGCGCGCCGACGGCTCCCTGGCCGTGTTCCGGGTGACCGCCGTGCACACGTACCCGAAGAGCCGCTTTCCCACGCTCGCGGTGTACGGGCCGACGCCGAGCGCCGAGCTACGGCTCATCACCTGCGGCGGCGCGTTCGACTTCGCGACCGGTCACTACCTGAGCAACGTGATCGTGTACGCGGCGCTGGCTCGGTGAGCACGTTCTGACGCTCGCGGTCACGGAGCTGAGCAGGCGCGGCGGGTGAACCGGTCCAGGGAGAAGCGCGCCGGCGGGCCGTCGCCGCGGCCGGTGGCCAGGTCGGCGAGCCATTCGCCGAGCAGCGGCCCGAACTTGAACCCGTGCCCGGACGTTCCGCTGCCGATCACGACGCGGCCGACCCGGTCCAGGATGAAGTCCTCGTCGGGGGTGTTGTCGTAGACGCACCGCTCGGTCCGGACCAGGTCCGGGCGGAAGCCGGGCAGGTACCGGCGGGCCAGCCCGGCAAGCCGCGCGCTCAGGCCCTGATCGGGCTGCTGGTCCTGGTGGCCGGCCTCCGCCGGCGGCCCGCCGTGGTGGAAACCGATCTTGTACAGCGGCGAGGCGGGGACCGGCAGGCCGTAGGGGATCTCGGCGTCGTAGCAGATGAAGATCGGCATCGCGGGCCCCGGCTCCGCGGCCGGGGCCAGATAGCCGACCTGCTCCATGGTGGCCGCGGACGGCACCGCGATCCCCGAGGCGGCGAGCAACGCGCTCGTCCACGGTCCCGCGCATACGATCGCGGCCCGGGCGGTGACCGAGCCCGTCGGGGTTCGGACGGTCACCCGGCGGCCGTCGTCCTCGACGTCGGTGACGGCCACGCGGGCGCGGACATCGCCGGCCGCGGCGGCCAGGGCCCGCAGCGCCGCGTCCGCGCCGATCACGCAGGACTCCGGCTCCAGCAGGGCCGGGCCGCCGATCGTTATCTGCGGGAACCTGGCCGCCGCCTCGGCGGCCGCCAGCAGCTCGCACGGAGCGCCCGCGCTCCGCATGGCCCGGCGGACCGCGTCCAGGTCGCGGCCGAACGTGAGGTGCGGCGTCGGCCGCAGCAGCGGCTGGCCGCACTCCTCCTCCAGCTCGGACCAGGGATCCCGGGCGCGCATGGCCAGGGCGACGTACCCGGGGTCGTCGTAGCCGAGCCGGAAGACGCGACAGCTACCCTTCGACCCGCCCGCCTCGTGGCCGATCTCCGCCTGGTCCAGCACGATGACCTCGCGGCCGCGGCGGGCCAGGGCCCGCCCGCTGGCCAGGCCGAGCAGGCCCGCACCCACCACCACGACGTCGCACCGGGTGTCCATGGCGGAAGGCTATGCCGACGCGCCGGCCCGACCGGGCGGAGGGCCGGTCACCAGCCGCGGGCGCGCCATTCGGGCACGTGCGGGCGCTCGGTGCCGAGCGTGGTGTCCTGGCCGTGCCCGGGATAGACCCAGGTGCCGTCCGGCAGCGGGCCGAATACCCGTTCCTCGAGGTCGTCCATGAGCTGGCCGAACCGCTTCGGATCGTTCTCGGTGTTGCCCGGCCCCCCGGGGAACAGGGAGTCGCCGGTGAACAGGTGCGGTTCGCCGGCGAGCTGGCCGCCTGCGTCGTAGCACAGCGCGATGCTGCCCGGGGTGTGGCCGCGCAGGTGGACGACGGAGAGGCTGGCGTCCCCCACGCTGACCGTGTCGCCGTGCCGGACCAGGTCGGTGACCGGAACCGGCAGCGGGCCCGCGTCATCGGGATGAGCGACGGTCCGCGCGCCGGTGGCGTGCTGCACGGCCTGCAGCGCCGCCCAGTGATCCCAGTGCTGGTGCGTGGTGACGATCGTGGCCAGCGCGACGCCGTCGATCAGGCCGAGCAGCGTGTCGGCGTCGTTCGCGGCGTCGATGAGCAGCAGTTCCCCGGTGCCCGTGCAGCGCAGCAGGTAGGCGTTGTTGTCCAGGGGGCCGACGGCCACCTTGGTGATGGTGAGGCCGGGTAGCTCCCTGGTGTCGGCCGGCCCGCCGACGCTGACGTCGCCCGTGTAGGTCATGCTCGCTCCATCCGTTACCGAAATCTCGCCGGGCCGAGGGCTGCGGCCCGGTCCGGCCGGCCGCTCACGCCCACCTCGGCAGCTTAGGCGGCAGCCGGCCCTGGCCGTCGGCCGGCTCCTGGCCCGGGCCGGAAGCTCCCGGGGAATGCGGCGGGCCGGCCGGACGTTGCCGTCCTGGTGGCGACGCTCACGGGTAACTGCCGGGCGCCCCGGGGGTTCACGAAGCACATCGTTTTGTCAGACCCCCCGGATACCATGGCGAAGCGCCCCCTGAATCCCCAGAGACCGCCGTCTGAACTGGAGAACTGAGCACAAAGTGGCTGACCGTCTCGTCGTCCGCGGTGCACGCGAGCACAACCTCAAGGACGTCTCGCTGGACCTGCCGCGCGACGCCCTGATCGTCTTCACCGGGCTGTCCGGGTCCGGCAAGTCCAGCCTGGCCTTCGACACGATCTTCGCCGAGGGCCAGCGGCGGTACGTCGAGTCGCTGTCGGCCTACGCCCGGCAGTTTCTCGGCCAGATGGACAAGCCCGACGTCGACTTCATCGACGGCCTGTCCCCGGCGGTGTCCATCGACCAGAAGGCCGCGGGCCGGAACCCGCGCTCGACGGTGGGCACGATCACCGAGGTGTACGACTACCTGCGGCTGCTGTACGCCCGGGTGGGCAAGCCGCACTGCCCGATCTGCGGCCGGCCGATCGCGCGGCAGAGCCCGCAGCAGATCGTCGACCGGGTGCTGGAGCTCGAGGAGGGCACCAGGTTCCAGGTCCTGGCCCCGGTGGTCCGGGGACGCAAGGGCGAGTACGGCGAGATGCTGCGGGAGCTGCAGGCCAAGGGCTACTCCCGGGCCCGGGTCGACGGGCTGGTCATCCGGCTGGACAGCGTGGGCGCAGGCGGCGAGCTGCCGGCGCTGAAGAAGTACGAGAAGCACAACATCGAGGTGGTGGTCGACCGGCTGGCCGTGAAGGAGTCGGCCCGGCGCCGGCTCACCGACTCGGTGGAGACGGCCCTGTCCCTGTCCGGCGGGGTGGTGGTGCTGGACTTCATCGACCTGCCGGAGAACGACCCGCACCGCGAGCGGATGTTCTCCGAGCACCTGGCCTGCCTGTACGACGACCTGTCGTTCGACGAGCTCGAGCCGCGATCGTTCTCGTTCAACTCTCCCTGGGGCGCCTGCCCGGACTGCACCGGCCTGGGCACGCGGATGGAGGTCGATCCCGAGCTCGTGGTCTCGGACCCCGACAAGACCCTGGCCGAGGGCGCGATCGGTCCCTGGAGCGGCGGGCACGTCAACGACTACTTCATGAGGCTGATCGAGGCGCTCGGCGACGCCGTCGGGTTCCGCGTCGACACGCCCTGGTCCAAGCTGCCCGCCACCGCCCGCACCGCCCTGCTGCGCGGCTATGACGACCAGGTGCACGTCAGGTACAAGAACAGGTACGGCAGGGAACGCTCGTACTACACCCACTTCGAGGGCGCGATCCCGTACATCGAGCGGCGGCACTCCGAGGCGGAGAGCGACTCGAGCCGGGAACGGTACGCGGGGTTCATGCGCGAGGTGCCCTGCCCGTCGTGCGGCGGGGCCCGGCTGAAGCCGGTGTCCCTCGCCGTGACCGTGGACGGCAAGTCCATCGCGGACTTCTGCGCGCTGCCCATCGGCGAGCTGGCCAAGCACCTGCTCACGCTCGAGCTGTCCGACCGGGACCAGCAGATCGCCGGGCGGATCCTCAAGGAGGTCAACTCGCGGCTCGGCTTCCTGCTCGACGTGGGCCTTGACTACCTGACCCTGGACCGCGCGTCGGCGACCCTGGCCGGCGGGGAGGCGCAGCGGATCCGCCTGGCCACCCAGATCGGTTCCGGACTGGTCGGCGTGCTCTACGTGCTCGACGAGCCGTCCATCGGGCTGCACCAGCGCGACAACCACCGGCTGCTGGAAACGCTGATCAGGCTCCGCGATCTCGGCAACACGCTGATCGTGGTCGAGCACGACGAGGACACGATCCGCGCCGCCGACTGGGTGGTCGACATCGGCCCGCGGGCGGGCGAGCACGGCGGCCACATCGTCGTCTCCGGCCCGCTGGCCGACCTGCTGGCCAGCCGGGATTCGCTGACCGGCGCCTACCTCACCGGCCGCGAGTCCATCCCGCTGCCCCGGGAGCGCCGCCAGCGGTCCAAGGCCAGGGAAGTCGTGGTCAAGGGCGCCAGCGAGCACAACCTGCGCGGCATCGACGTGGCGTTCCCGCTCGGCTGCTTCATCGCGGTCACCGGCGTGTCCGGTTCCGGCAAGTCGACGCTGGTCAACGACATCCTGTACAGCGCGCTGGCCAAGGAACTGCACGCCACCCGGATCGTGCCCGGCAAGCACACGCGGGTCACCGGCATGCAGCACCTGGACAAGGTCGTGCACGTGGACCAGGGCCCGATCGGCCGGACGCCGCGATCCAACCCGGCCACCTACACCGGGGTGTTCGACCACGTTCGCAAGCTGTTCGCGCAGACCACCGAGGCGAAGGTGCGCGGGTACCAGCCGGGCAGGTTCTCGTTCAACGTCAAGGGCGGCCGGTGCGAGGCCTGCGCGGGCGACGGCACCATCAAGATCGAGATGCAGTTCCTGCCCGACGTGTACGTTCCGTGCGAGGTGTGCCACGGCGCCCGTTACAACACCGACACCCTCCAGGTGCATTACAAGGGCAAGACGATTGCCGACGTGCTGAACATGCCGATCGAGGAAGCCGCCGGGTTCTTCGAGGCCATTCCCGCCATTCACCGGCACCTGCAGACGCTCGTGGACGTGGGCCTGGGTTACGTGCGGCTGGGTCAGCCGGCGCCAACGCTGTCCGGCGG
The DNA here is from genome assembly GCA_963842355.1 of uncultured Actinomycetota bacterium. Classification (GTDB taxonomy): domain Bacteria; phylum Actinomycetota; class Actinomycetes; order Streptosporangiales; family Streptosporangiaceae; genus JASHPR01. Next base: position 27,539 of record CAWJGC010000008.1, read on the forward strand.
GGAGGCGCAGCGGGTCAAGCTCGCTTCCGAACTGCAGCGCCGCTCCACCGGCCGCACGATCTACGTGCTCGACGAGCCGACCACGGGCCTGCATTTCGACGACATCCGCAAGCTGCTCGGGGTGCTCGGCCGGCTTGTGGACGGCGGCAACACGGTGATCGTGATCGAGCACAACCTCGACGTGATCAAGACCGCGGACTGGGTCATCGACCTCGGCCCTGAGGGCGGATCGCGTGGCGGCGACGTGGTCGCGACCGGAACGCCCGAGGACGTGGCGCAGGTGGATGACAGCTTTACCGGCCAATTCCTCAAGAAGATCTTGAACGTATAGCTGCGGGGCTGGTGCCACGCGTTAGCGACTCGTGGCCTCCGGGAGCGGGGAGCCGGGGCGTGTCATTGTGACGTCCGTGGTGCGGATCGTCATTAGTTGCCGCTGTTTACAGGTGCGGTGTGAATTTCGCCCGCCCGTGATAAATGGTGCATTTCACGGGTTGACAATGAGGCAGTCGCTCGGTTATGTCTGAATTGCCAGCTGGCCGTGAGGAAGGCTAATAACGATCAGCAGGTACGGGGACCCGAGCCCTCTAAGACTGGCTGCGTCGCGCCATGAACGGGGAAGAACGCGCCATGCCCATCCTCTGCCAGCCCGCTGTTGGCGTGCCCGAAAACATCGTGACCATGGAGGAGACGCTTGAGATCGCCGCGCGCCAGCATGCCGGCCATCCGCAGCTCAAGCTGGTCCTCCGGCTGATCCGCAACACCGGGGTGCGCAAGCGCCACACCATCCTCCCGATCGAGCAGACCCTGCAGCATCCCGGCTTCGAGCAGCGGAACCTCACCTACGAGCGCCACGCCAAGATGCGCGTCCCCCCGGTGGTGCAGCGAGCCCTCGACAACGCCCGGGTGCGGCCGAGGGAGGTGGACGCGATCGTCTACGTCTCCTGTACCGGCTTCACCATGCCGTCGCTGACGGCCTGGCTGATCAACTCCATGGGCTTCCGGTCCGACACCCGCCAGATTCCCATCGCCCAGCTTGGCTGCGCGGCGGGCGGAGCGGCGGTGAACCGGGCCCACGACTTCTGCCTGGCCCACCCGGGGGCCAACGTCCTGATCGTCGCGTGCGAGTTCTGCTCGATGTGCTACCAGCCGACCGACATCGACATCGGCTCGCTGTTGTCCGACGGCCTGTTCGGCGACGCGGTCGCCGCGGCCGTGGTCCGGGGCGAGGGCGGCTCCGGCATGCGGCTGGAACGCAACGGCTCCTACCTCATCCCGCACACCGAGGACTGGATCTCCTACGCGGTCAAGTCCACCGGCTTTCACTTCCGCCTGGACAAGCGGGTGCCGACCACCATGGAGCTGCTCGCGCCGGTCCTGCGCGACCTGGCCGAGTCCCAGGGCTGGGACGCCTCGCGGCTCGGTTTCTACATCATCCACGCGGGCGGCCCTCGCATCCTCGACGACCTGGGCCGCTTCCTGCGCGTCGAGCCGCTGGCCTTCCGGCACAGCCGGGCGACGCTCGCCGAGTACGGCAACATCGCCAGCGCCGTGGTCCTGGACGCATTCGGCCGCCTGTTCGACGAGGGCGGCGCGGGCGACGGTGCCCGCGGGATCATCGCGGGCTTCGGACCCGGCATCACCGCCGAGATGGCCGTCGGCCGATGGGTAGACATCGACGCGCCGGGCGCGGTCGCCTCGCACCGCGACGGCTGAGCACGGAGGAGGGGCCCGGGATGCCGGAGACGAGCGAGCCGGGAGTGCGGGAGATGGCCGACCTGACCGTGCCCATGGCTTTGCGCGCGGCGGCTACCCTGCGCATCGCCGATCACATCCATCGTGGGCTACGCACCGCGCAGGACCTGGCCGTGGCCACGCGGACGCGCGCTCCGGAACTCGACCGCCTGCTGCGGCACCTGGTCACCGCCGGAGTCCTCGAGCGTGACGGGGCGGGTGCCTATGCGCTCACGCCCCGCGGACAGGAGCTACGCGACGATGACCCGCGCGGCGTCCGCGCCCGGCTCGACATCGAGGGCGCGGTGGGCCGGGCCGAGCTGTCCTTCGTGGAGATCCTGCACACGGTGCGGACCGGGGGACTCGCCTACACCCGGCACTTCGGCCGGGCGTTCTGGGACGACCTGGCCGCCGACCCGGCCCTGTACGCGTCGTTCGAACAGGTCATGTCGTTCAACCTGCGGCAGGCCGCGTCGGCGATCCTGGCGGCCTACGACTGGGCGTCGCTCGGCCACGTGGTCGACGTCGGCGGCGGCGACGGCACCCTGCTGACCGCGCTGCTGACCGAGCACCCCGGGCTGCGGGGCACCCTGGTGGAGTTGCCCGGGCCCGCCGCCGTGGCCCGCGAGGCGGTGGCCGCGGCGGGCCTCGCCGGGCGGATCGGGGTCGTCGCGGGCAGCTTCTTCGACCCTTTGCCCGCCGGGGCGGGCGGGTACCTGCTCTCCGACGTACTGCACAACTGGGACGACGACCGCGCGGCGGCGATCCTGCGCCGCTGCGCCGACGCCGCCGGGCCAGACGGCCTGGTCTTCGCCATCGAAAGGCTGGGCGAGAACGGCCACGCGCCCAGCACCGAGCTGGACATGCGGATGCTCGCCTACTTCGGCGGCCGGCAGCGCGACCGCGGCGAGCTCACCGACCTCGCCGCGGCGGCCGGGTTCGAGGTCACCGCGGTTCATACCAGGGCGGGCATGTCGGTCGTCACGATGGCAGCCCGGGCACCGCGCGCTGGAACCGGGTGACCCGGGTGGCTGCTGCGGCTACGCTGCCCCGAATGGAGATCACGACCAGCAGCGGCGCCGCCCGGGTCGAGCTGGACAAGCCGGATCGCCCGGCCTTCTTGCTCGTGCTGACGCACGGGGCGGGCGGCGGCGTGGACAGCCCGGACCTGCTCGCGGCGCGGTCGGCGGCGCTGGGCCTCGGCGCCGCGGTCGCCCGCGTGCTGCAGCCCTACCGGGTGCGCGGCGCCCGGGCGCCCGGATCCCCGGACCGGCAGGACGGGGCGTGGCTGGAGATCGTCGAGCGGCTGCGGCAGGACGTCCCCGCGGCCCCGCTGGTCCAGGGCGGTCGCAGCAACGGCGCACGGGTAGCTTGCCGGACGGCCCCGGCGGCGGGCGCGCGGGCGGTCGTCGCGCTGGCCTTCCCGCTCCACCCGCCCGGCCACCCCGAGCGCTCGCGGGCGGACGAGCTGCGCGCGGCAGGCACCGACGTGCTGGTGATCAACGGCGCCCGTGACCCGTTCGGTGTCCCGGGGCGCGCCGACGCGACCCGGGTGGTCGTGCTGCCCGATGAGACGCACGCCCTGACCAAGCACCCCGAGAGGATCGGGCCGGTCGTGACGGCCTGGCTCAGCGAGGTACTCGGACTCGCCCCCGGGGCGGGCCGCCAGGGCTCCGCCGGGACGGCCGGACATCCCCGGGGTTAGCTGAGCTAGCCGGGTTTGGCCTGACGATCGTCCCCCGGTCGAGCAGCCGACTTCAGGCTGCCGGCCATCCGCCGGTCCGGCGGCTGGCTCTGCGCTGGCTGATCCGTCCCCGGCTAGGCCGCCGGAGAGTGCGTGCTCTTGCCCGGCGGCTCCGGCCGGCGGACCGATATCGTCGGCTGCGCGATCATGTCGGTGGGCCGGTGCGGTGCGATGGGTTCCCCGTCTGGCAGCAGCTCTCCTGTGTCCTCGAAAACGACTATCCCGTTGCAGAGCAGGCTCCAGCCCTGCTCCGGGTGGCTGATTATGGTCCGGGCCGCCTCGCGGTCCAGGCCGCTCGCGTCGGGGCACGGCGGCGTATGCGGGCACATCGTGTGCCTCCTGGTCATTCCTCGTTGTGGTCTTGATCGATCCTACTGTGCCAGCAGGACCGCCCGGCGCGGCATGGCCCGTTGTGACGGTTTTCCGCGGCACCCTTTGTAGCTTTCATGGTGCACGTTCTGACACTGAAGTACTACCCGTTGTTACTACGAGTGTCACCTTGCGTAGTCAGCCAATCTGGAAGACACGGCACTCGGCCCGCGTCCGACACAGCTCAGCGTGCTCCCGGCCATTGCCCGGAGGAAGGCGACACGCCGGCCGGCGGCGTTCAGGCCGGCACGAACGCGTCGATGCCGCCCGGCAGGTCGGTGCGCGGCGCCGGCGGGATGCCGGTGAGCCGGTGGGTCTCGCGCAGGGTCAGCAGTCGCTCCGCCTCGTCCGCCCAGGTCCGCACGGCCGACTTGGCCTTGGCCTTCCGGCGGTAGATCCGGTCCTCGTAGCCGCGCGGGCCGATCTCGGCGCGCTCGGCCGCGTACGCGGACCGCATCACATCGGTCAGCGCGGTATCGAGTTCCCTGGCCAGCGGGTAGACCTCGGCGATGGGCAGGCCCCGGGCCTGCGCCCGCCTGAAGGCCTGCTCGGCGGCCCGGGCCCGCTCGAGCAGGTCATCGAATTGCGCGGCGAGGGCCACGTCCGCTGCGTACTCGGCCTCGGCCTTGCCGCTGACATGCTGGCGACGCGTGATCACGCGGGCCAGCCTATCCCGGCCGGGTGGGTTGCGGGGGAGCCGGGCCATCAGGCGAGGCTTTCCAGCCAGCTTGCGTGCAGCGAGGAGTACTCCCCGTCCTCGGCCAGGAGCCGGTCCGGCGGGCCGTCCTCCACGAACGCGCCGTCGGAGATCACGAGCACCCGGTCGGCGATCTGCACGGTGGACAGCCGGTGCGCGATGATCAGCGCGGTGCGTCCGGCGAGGATCGTGCGCAGCGCCCGCTGCACCAGCCGCTCGCTCGGGATGTCGAGCAGCGAGGTGGCCTCGTCGAGCACCAGCACCGCCGGGGCGGCCAGGAAGGCGCGCGTGAACGAGATGAGCTGCCGCTGCCCGGCGGACAGCCTGCCGCCCCGCTTGCCCACCGGCTCGTCGTAGCCGGCCGGGAGCGCCGAGATGAACTCGTGCGCGCCGATCGCGGCCGCCGCCGCCTCGATCTCGGCCCGCGACGCGCCCGGTCTGCCCAGCTCGATGTTCTCCGCGACGGTGCCGCTGAACAGGAAGTTCTCCTGGGTGATCAGGATGACCTCGCGGCGCAAGGTGGGCTCTGACAGCCGCCTGAGGTCGACGCTGTCCAGCAGTACCCGGCCCTGGTCCGGATCGTAGAACCTGGCCATCAGCCGCGCGATCGTCGTCTTGCCCGCGCCGGTGGCCCCGACCAGGGCCGCGGTCTGCCCGGCCGGGATGGTCAGGTCCAGCCCGGGCAGTACGGCCGCCTCGCGGTAGCCGAACCGGACCGACTCGAAGCGCACGGACCGCCCGCCGCGGGCCGGGTTCGCGGGCGCGGGCAGCGCCGCCGGGTCATCCGGCTCGGCCACCGCGGGAGCCTCGTCCAGGACCCCGGAGATCTTCTCCAGCGCCGCCGCGGCCGACTGGAACGTGTTGTAGAACTGGGACAGGTCCTGCAGCGGGTCGAAGAAGCGCTGCAGGTAGAGCAGGAACGTGACCAGCACGCCGACCTTCATGCCGCCGTCGATGACCCGGAGCCCGCCGTAGAGCAGCACGGCTCCGATCGCGAGGTTGCCGACCAGGGAGATGCCCGGCGAGTAGATCGCGATCAGGCGCGAGGACCGCAGGCTCGCGGCCGCGTAGTCGGCGTTGAGCTCACCGAAGATCTCCTCGTTCCGGCGCTCCCGGCGGAACGCCTGGACCGCGCGGATGCCGCCGAAGGTCTCCACGAAATGCACGATCACCTGCGCGATCGTTTCCCTGGTCCGCCGGTAGGCCACACCGGACTCGCGCCGGAACCACACGGTCAGCCAGGTCAGCGGCCCGAAGCCGGTCAGCACGACCAGCGCGAGCGGCCAGTCGAGCAGCAGCATCCCCGCCCCGACCAGCAGCAGCGACAAGACCGCTGATACCAGTGAGTCCAGGCCCTCGTCGAACAGGTCGGAGATCGAGTCGATGTCGGAGACCTGGCGGGAGATGACCCGGCCGGAGGTGTAGCGCTCGTGGAACGCCAGGGGAAGGCGCAGGAAGTGGGCGAACAGGCGGCGCCGGAGTTCCAGCACCACGTCGGCGCCCAGACGGCCCATCGCGGCGATGTACGACCGGGTGGCAGCGGCCTGAACCAGGACGGTCGCGGCGAACGCGGCGATGATGACGGCCAGCGGGGCCGCGTCGTGGGAACTGGTCAGCGCCGGGATCCGGTCGATCCCCACGCCGACCAGCCACGGCCCGGCCAGGGCCGCGACGTTGGCGATCACGATCAGCAGCAGGATCAGCCTGGCCCGGGCCCGGTGGGGCCGAAGCAGGTCCTGCAGCAGGCGCCTGCCCCGCAGCCGCAACAGCGACGCGAGGCTCGCCGGGATGTCCTCGACGTCCTCGGCCGCTATGCCGCGCCAGGCCTGCACGGTCGCCGGGCCGGGTGCCGCCGTCTGGCCCGGGGTGGTCGTCTGGGTCACCGGCGGGCCTCCGTCAGGTCTGGGGCGGAGTCCCGGCCGGGGTCCTCGCCGTCCTGGACCGTGCCGCTCATCAGCGCGCGGTACCGGTCCTGGGTCGCGAGCAGGTCATGGTGCGAGCCCGTCGCGACCACGACGCCGTCGTCGAGCAACGCCACCCGGTCGGCCAGCATGACCGTGGAGGGCCGGTGCGCGACGACCAGTGCCGTGGACGTGGCCAGCACCCGCGCCAGCGCGCGCGTGACCTTGGCTTCGGTGTGCACGTCGAGCGCCGACAGGGGGTCGTCGAGCAGCAGCACCGCCGGCCGGGCCAGGATCGCGCGGGCGAGCGCCACCCGCTGGCGCTGGCCGCCGGACAGCGCCATCCCCTGCTCGCCGATCCTGGTGTCCAGGCCCCAGGGCAGGTCGGCGACGAAGTCGGCCTGGGCCGCGGCGAGCGCGCCCAGGACCGCGTCCTCGTCCGCCTCGGGGGCCCCGTAGCTGACGTTCTCCCTGACGCTCGCCGAGAACAGCGTGGGATCCTCGAACGCGCAGCCCACCATCGAGCGGAGTACGGCGAGGGGCAGGTCCCTGACGTCGGTTCCGTCCAGCCGGACCGAGCCGCCGCAGACGTCGGCCAGCCTGGGCACGAGTTGCAGCAGCGTGGTCTTGCCCGAGCCGTTGGGGCCGACGACAGCGACCGTCTCGCCCGGCGCGAGTTCCAGGTTCACGTCGCGCAGCACCGGCGCGGGTGCTCCCGGATAGCGGAACGCCACGTGATCGAAGCAGAGCCGGCCCCGCGGCCCGGCCGGGGCGGGCGCCGGGCGGAGCGGCCCGGGCGCGGCCGGGGTCCGGCCGGACGGCGGGTCGACGATGGCGGGCTCGGTGTCGAAGATCTCGTAGATCCGCTGCGCCGCCGTGGCGGCCTCCTGGCCGGAGGCCAGGATGTAGCCCATCGCCTCGATCGGCCACACCAGCTGCAGGGCCAGCGCGATGAACGCGACGAGCCCGCCGAGGCTGAGCGCGTGCTGGCTGACCGCGAGCGCGCCGAGCAGCAGGATCAGGCCGATGGCCGCGTTGGGCAGCAGGTCGAGGCCGGACCAGAAGGTGCCGCGCAGCCTGGCCTTCTGCACCTGGGTGGCCCGCACGAGCGCGGCCTGGCGCCAGTGCCGGGCGGAGGCCTCGCCGCGACGCCCGAGCGCCTTGAGCACCCGGATGCCGGCGGCGGCTTCTTCGACGTAGGTGGCCAGGTCGCCCTGCTGGTCCTGGGCGCGGCGGGACAGCACCCGGTAACGCCGCTCGAAGCGGGTGCAGATCGCGACGACCGGAACGAAGACGCACCCGGTGAGCAGGCCGAGCCACCAGTTCAGCCGGATCAGCAGCGCGATGACCGCGGCGAACGTCACCACGTTGGTGATGAAGAAGATGATGCCGAACCCGGCGAAACGCCGGATCGCCGACAGGTCCGTCGTGGCCCGGGAGAGCAGTTGGCCGGACTGCCAGTCGTCGTGGAACCCCGCGTGCAGCCGCTGCAGGTGGGCGTAGAGGCTGTCGCGCATCGACCGTTCCATGCCGGTGACCGCGCTGGCCTGTACCCACCGCCGGTAGAGGTTCAGCGCGGCCTCGGTCACGCCCAGGCCGGCCGCGGCCAGGCCGAGCGGGATCAGGGCGCGGCGGTCCCCGTGCGCGATCGGCCCGTCGATGACCGCCTTGACCAGCAGCGGGATCATGATCTCGGCCGCGGCCGCGCCGATCGCGGCCGCGAGCATCAGCCCTAACAGCCAGAGGTAGGGGCGCAGGTACTCCCGGGTGCGCCAGAGTGCCGCCAGCGGCGTCTGCTCAGCGCGATCCTGTCCCGCCGGTGCTGGCTCGGCGGGCGCTTGCGGAGCCGGCGCTTGCCGGGTCTGGGCGTGCGGCAGCGAGCTAGAGGGTTCGGTGGGCATTTACCGCAGGCTAACGGCGTGACCAGCAGGCTGTCACCTGGTTTTTTCTCCGATAGGGCACGAGACAGCGCAGAGTAGGCGACTCTAGCACAGTGCTTGCCCGGGGGGGACGACCCCCCAGGACCCCCCGCGTGCCATCCGCTCGGGCCGACCAAGGCCGGCCGCCGCGGCTGGGCCCGGCTTCGCCGGAACGACACTCGCGGGGGTTCCGGGGCCGCCCGGGCCAGCGCAGCCGGTGCAGGACACGCCGGCAGGGAGGGGCAATGGGGTGGAGTAAGGCCGGGGGGCGGCAGTGACGGGGTGGTCCGCGGTCACCGGGTTAACGGCCTATCAGGACGGCGTGACCGTCATCTGCGAGCTGGCCGCGCAGTTCAGCGCCGCGACCTGGGGCGCCGCGACACCATGTGCCGAGTGGCGTGCCGCCGACCTGGCCGGTCACCTGCGCTGCGGGGCTGACGACTACCACGAGTACCTCGATGACGCGCCGGGCAGCCGGCTGGCCCGGCTGATGGCCACGGGAGTGCATCGCGACACGCTCGCGCGCAAGCTGGCCCGGCAGAACGCGGCCGAACTGGCCGCGCTCCCCGACCTTCCCCCGGCCGAGCACATCGAGGCGTTCGCCGAATCGGCCCGCTCGTACGCCGGCCGGCTGGGCCCCGTCTGGGACCTGCCCCACCATCGCTACCGTGACGTGGTCGTCAGCGTCGGGGGGATGGCGGGAGCCGCGTGCGTCGAGTGGCACCTGCACGCGTGGGACCTGGCCCGGGCGCTCGGCCAGGATTACCGGCCGGCCGGCCCGGAGATCGTGCTGGCCGGGTGGCGCGCGGGGCTGCCGCACCTGCCGCTGAGGGAGGACACCGGGCACGGCGACCTGTGGCTGGCCCTGCTGCGGTCTTCCGGCCGGTCACCCGGCTGGCCGGGCCGGGCCGGCCCGGCTGCGATGATGTCCTGAGCCCCCCACCCACCTCCCCGTCCCCCCCACTGCGTCGGCTTGACCGGCGGGCGCCCGCCCCGGGCCGCCCTGTTCAAGCTTAGAAAGAAGGGTCCGAGCGCCATGGGGTTCGATGTCAACCGGGTACGCGCCCAGTACCCGGCCCTGGCCGACGGCTACGCCTACCTGGACGGGGCCGCGGGCACGCAACTGCCGGCCTGCGTGATCGACGCGACGGCCGGGGCCTGCCGCACGGGGCTGGGGAACTCGGGCGGCGCCTTCCCGGCCAGCCGCCGCTCCGACGTGATCACCGACGAGTGCCGGCGGGCCGTGGCGGACCTCACCGGCGGCCGCCCCGAGGGAGTGATCCTCGGTCCGAACATGACCACCCTGACCTACCGGCTGGCCCGCACGCTGGCCGCGGCCTGGGGTCCCGGCGACGAGGTCGTGGTCTCCCGGCTCGACCACGACGCGAACGTGCGGCCGTGGGTTCAGGCCGCCGCCGCGGCCGGGGCCGGGGTGCGAATGGCCGACGTGCGGCTGCCCGAGGGCGACCTGCCGCTCGCGCAGCTCGCCGGCCTGATCTGTGACCGGACCAGGCTGGTCGCGGTCTCCGCGGCGAGCAACCTCATCGGCACCCGCCCGGACGTGCCGGGGATCACCGCGCTGGCGCACGCCGCCGGGGCGCTGGCCTACGTCGACGGCGTGCACGCCACCCCGCACGGACCGGTCGACGTGCGCGAGCTTGGCGCCGACTTCTACGCCACCAGCGCCTACAAGTGGTCCGGGCCGCACGTGGGCGCGGTCGTGGCGGATCCCGCCCTACTCGAGTCCCTGGCCCCGGACAAGCTGATCCCGGCGCCGGACGAGGTGCCCGGCCGGTTCGAGCAGGGCACGCTGCCGTTCGCCGGCCTGGCCGGGGTGACCGCCGCCGTCGAGCACCTGGCGTCGCTGGCCGGCCCGGCGGCCGCTGGCCCCCGGCGTGAGCGGATCCTGGCCGGCCTGGCCGCGGCCGAGGCGCACGAGCAGGACCTGTTCCGGGTGCTGCTGGGCGGCCTGGACGCCATGGTTCACGTCACGACCTACGGCAAGGCGGCCCGGCGCACCGCCACCGCGTACTTCACCGTGACGGGCTGCACGCCCCGCCAGGTCGCCGAGCACCTCGCCGCGCGCCGGGTCAACGTGTGGGACGGCGACAACTACGCCTGGGAGCTGGCGGGCGCGCTCGGCCTGCGCGACTCGGGCGGCGCAGTGCGGGCCGGCCTGGTGCACTACAACGACCGATCCGACGTCGACCGGCTGCTGGCGGGCGTGGCGGAACTCGGCGGGTAAGCCGGCTCCCGGCCCGTCCGCCGCGCCCGCCGCCGGTCATCCCGAGAGCGTGTACCGGTACACCCGCGAGTCGCGGAGGGTGAAGCCGAGCCGTTCGTAGAGCCGGCCGGCCGCGACCCGGACCGGCCGCGAGGTCAGATCCACGGTCCTGACGCCCGCCTCCCGGGCGATCCGCATCGCCTCGTTCGTCAGCGCCGCACCGATGCCCTGGCCGCGCGCGGACTCGTCGACGACCACGTCCTCGATCCAGGCCCGCAGCCCGGTCGGGAGCGGGAACATGACCAGGGTCAGCGTGCCGGTGATCACACCTGCGGAGCGGGCCAGGAACACCGTGTTCGCCGGGCACTTCACGATCGCTTCGAGTTCCGCCTGCCCGAGCGGCCGGGCCGACCTGGACAGCTGCGGCAGCAGGCGGCCGAAGGCCTCGACCATCTCGCCGGTTACCTCATCGAGCACCTCTACCTGGACCGTCATCCCGGGCACACTACCCGGCCCGGCGCCGCGGCGCGGCCGCGGGCCCCGTCACGGCCGCGCCGGGCTGGCCTGGCCGTGACGGGGCCCGGCGCCTAGAAGCGCGGGGTCGCGGTCGTGATGTCGTAGCCCGAGCCCCAGTACCACTGGGTTGCGTCGGAGCCCGGCACGATGTGCGGGATGCCGGTCGGGTCGGCGATCCACCAGCGGACACGGGCGCGCATCCACGCCGGGAGCGTGGCAACGGCCGCTTGCACGGCCGGCCACTCCGAGAGCGAGGTGTAGATGTGGGCCAGGGCGTTCGGATGGAGGCTCAGCCGGTGCCAGGCCCAGTTCGCGGCGACGTCCGGCGTGGCGTCACTGGGCTCGACGTCGAGGGCGGAGGCGTTAAAGTCCGTCCCGTAGACGTCGATCCACAGCACCGGCCCGCGCCCGGCCACCTCCGCTGGCGAGGCGGCGTACGGGCCGGTGGCATAGGTGGCGACCATGTCGTGGACGGGGATCGCGGAGGGTATCACCGAGTCGTAGATGAGGTACGGCGCGGCGGGCGCGGCCGGGTGCTGGGCCCGGGCCGGATGCTGGACCCGCGCGCTGGCCGCGCTGACGGGGGGTGTGGCGCCGGCCATGACCGTCACGCCGGCCACGGCTGCGACAGTCGCCGCGGCGGCCCCCAGCGTCAGTCGCGAGGGCCGCCGGGCACGACGGCGGGGGTTCCGGGACACCGGCAGTGATGAGGGGAAACTGGGGAACAAGATGAGCCCTCGGGGTCGGGCGCGGGGAGCGCTCGGCGGTCACCCAGGGCGCCGCCGCCCGATGACGGTGCACCAGGCTGCGGCAGGGGCACGGATGTGACGCGGGTCAGGGCGACGCGTTACTGGGGGGCAACCATCACGTGCCTGGGCGATTTCGGTCGTACGTCGAACGCCGAAAAGTCGGCCGACCATGCCCTAAATACCAAAATCCAACCTATGACCCTGATCACACTGCGACGCCCAGGCCTATCGAGCCTAGTTTTGATTTATCGTCGTGACAACGCTCACCGGCCGCGCGAGGCGGGCCCAGCCGGGTACCGGGCGGCGCTGAAGTTGACCCGGATCGAGTACAGCGAGCTGGTCGCGCAGACGAACAGCGTGTTGCGCTGCCGCCCGCCGAAGGTGAAATTCGCCACGACCTCGGGGAAGCGCAGCTTGCCGAGGAGCGTGCCGTCCGGGTCGAAGCAGTGCAGCCCGTCGTGGGCCGCCGCCCAGATCCGCCCGGCGTCGTCCAGCCTGATGCCGTCGAACGCACCCGCGTCGCAGGTGGCGAACACGTCCCCGCCGGACAAGACGGCGTCCTCGCCGGGGCCCAGGTCGAACCGCCGGAGGTGCCTCTCGCGGCTGTCGGCGATAAAGAGATGCCGCTCGTCCGCTGAGAACGCCAGGCCGTTGGGGCCGGTGAAGCCGTCCGCGGCGATCCGCGGCTCGCCCGGCGGCCGGACGCGGTACACGTGGCAGGCGCCGATCTCGCTCGGTGCCTGGTGCCCCTCGTAGTCGCTGTCGATCCCGTAGCTCGGGTCGGTGAACCAGATCGAGCCGTCCGAATGCTCGACCACGTCGTTGGGGCTGTTGAGCCGGTGGCCGTCGTACCGGTCGGCCAGCACGGTGACCGAGCCGTCGTGCTCGGTGCGGACGACTCTGCGGCCGCCGTGCTCGCAGCTCACCAGCCGGCCCTGACGGTCGACGGTATGCCCGTTGGCGTAGCCCGCCGGCTGGCGGAACACCCCGACCGCGCCGGTGGTCTCGTCCCAGCGCAGGATCCGGTCGTTGGGGATGTCACTGAACACGAGATACCGGCCGGCCGGAAAGTACGCGGGGCCCTCGGTCCAGCGGCAGCCCGTGTACAGCCGCTCGATCCGCCGGTCCCCGCGGCAGGAGCGGAACCGCTCGTCGAGCACCTCGAACCGCGTCTCGATGGTGTCGGTCACGTGATCCCTCCCGGATGCGGCCGCAGTACGTTCAGAGGGTAAGGCCTCGAAACTACCGTGGAGCGATCATGCCGACAGCGCAGCCGCCTGACTTCCTCGTGCACCAGACGGGTGACAGCGTCGCCGTCGCGATGCGGGACCTGACCCCGGGAAAGGTACAGGGCGGGTACCTGTCAGGGCCGGGCGGGCCGGGCGGGCCGGGCGGGGCGGGCGGGCCGGGCGGGGAGGGTGGGCCGGGTGGGGAGGGTGGGCCGGGCGGGGAGATATCAGCCCAGCTCATCGAGCCGGTGCCGCTGGGCCACAAATTCGCCCTGATCCAGATCGCCCGCGGCAGCGACGTGATCGAGTACGGGGTCCGGGTCGCCGTCGCCACCCAGGACATCGCGGCGGGACAGCACGCGCACGTGCACAACCTGAGGAGCGCCCGGTGGCATCGCAGCGTCGCCGGCTGACCGGCTTCCGGCGGCCGGACGGTTCCGTCGGCATCCGCAACAAGGTAGTGATCATCCCGGTCGATGACCTGTCCAACGCGGTATGCGAGGCGGTGGCGGCCACCATCCCCGACGCGACCGCGCTGCCGCATCCCTACGGCCGGCTGCAGTTCGGCGAGGACCTGGAGCTCACGTTCCGGACGCTGATCGGGACCGGGGCGAACCCGAACGTGGCGGCGGCCGTGGTGGTGGGCATCGAGCCGGCCTGGACCGCGCGGGTCGCCGACGGCATCGCCGTGACCGGCAAGCCGGTGGACGGGTTCTGGATCGAGGGCCACGGGGACCTGCGCACCCACGAGCGGGCGGCGCGGCGCCTCGCGCAGTTCGTCCGGGACGCCAGCGAGTGCCAGCGGGAGCCGGCCGAGCCCGGCGAGATCATGATGAGCATCAAGTGCGGCGAGTCGGACACCACCAGCGGGCTCGGATCGTGCCCGACCACCGCGGAGGTGGTCGACCGGTGGGTCGATGCGGGCGGAACCGTGCTGTTCGGCGAGACCAGCGAGCTGACCGGCGGCGAGCACCTGATCGCCGCGCGGTGCGCCGACGACGAGACCCGGCGGAAGTTCCAGGCCCTGTACGACAACTACCTCAGCGGCATCGAGCGGGAGGGCGCGAACCTGCTCGGCTCGCAGCCGACCCAGGGCAACATCGCCGGCGGGCTGTCGACGATCGAGGAGAAGGCGATGGGCAACATCGCCAAGACCGGGTCCCGTCCCGTGGTCGATGCGCTCCGCGCCGCGGAGGCGCCGGCCCGGTCCGGCCTCACGTTCATGGATACCTCGTCGGCGGCCGGCGAGTGCGTCACGCTGATGGCCGCCGCGGGCGCGGTGATCCACCTGTTCCCGACCGGGCAGGGCAACATCGTCGGGCACCCGGTCGAGCCGGTCATCAAGCTCACCGCGAACCCCCGCACCGCGCGGACGATGGCCGAGCATATCGATCTCGACTGCTCCGGGCTGCTGCGCCGCGAGTACACCCTGCGCGACAGCGGCCAGATGCTGCTCGACATCGTCGAGCGGACCATCAACGGCCGTCTCACCTGCGCGGAGAGCCTCGGCCATCGCGAGTTCGTGCTGACCAAGCTCTACCCGAGCGCCTGAGCTGACGAGGTACCTGGCTCAGCCTCTTGATCAGGACCCGTGATCACTGTGAAAGTTGGTGTGGATTCTCGGCCGCCTGACCGCGGCGGCCCCGGGAGAAGGAGCAGGCCATGCCTGGAATCGTGGTGGGCGTCGATGGCTCAGAGCACTCACAGCGCGTTCTGACCTGGGCAATGAAAGAAGCGGCCGTGAAGCAGGCGCCGCTGACCGTGCTGACCGTGCACCAGGTCGCAACCAACCCCTGGACCGGCAACCCCCTGACGGCCCCGGAGGACCAGCCGGAACAGGAAAATGCCCGCAAGGCAGCCGAGGAGGCCGTGAGTCAGGCCGAGAGCACGCTCGGTGCCGCCCGGCCCGCCTCGGTGACCGTGCGGGCGGTGAGCGGGCTGCCGGCCAGGGAGCTCATCGCCGCCTCCGCCGGCGCCGACCTGGTCGTGGTCGGGTCGCGCGGCGGCGGCGGGTTCGCTGGCCTGCTGATGGGCTCGGTGAGCGCGCAGGTCGTCGGCCACGCGGCCTGCCCGGTCGTCGTCATCCGGGGCCAGGAATAGCACCGAGGGCCCGGCCCGGGCCCAGCAGCAAAGCGGGCCGGGCCCGGCGGGAGGTCGGGCCCGGCCCGCTGGCCGGTGCGGGCGGTAGGGCGGGAGGTCGGGAGGGCGGGAGGGCGGGAGGGCGGGAGGAAGCAGCGTCCGCCTGTCAGCTCGCGTAGTCCAGCAGGGGCTGGGCGCGGCTCGGGTGGCGCAGCTTGGACAGCGACTGCTTCTCGAGCTGCCTGATCCGCTCCCGGGTCAGGCCGAGCGCCCGGCCGATCTCGTCCAGCGTGTGCGGGTTCCCGTCGTACAGGCCGAACCGCATGGCCATGATCGTCGCCTCGCGCGGGGTCAGCGCGTCGAGCGCGTGGCGGAGCTGGTCGGCCAGGAGCTGGCGGTCCACCAGTTCCGACGCCTCCGGCGCGTCCACGTCCTCGATCAGGTCGCCGATGCTGGTCTCTCCGTCCTCGCCGATCGTGGAGTCCAGGCTGATCGGCTGGCGGCTGGTGCGCAGCAGCTCCTCGATCTGGTCCGGCGTGCGGTCCAGCTCGACGGCCAGCTCCTCGGGAGTGGGCTCCCGGCCCAGCCGCTGGTGCATGTCCCGCTCCACCCGGCTCAGCTTGCTGAGCATCTCCAGCACGTGCACCGGCAGCCGGATCGTCCGGGCCGAGTCGGCGAAGCCGCGCTGGATCGCCTGCCGGATCCACCACATGGCGTAGGTGGAGAACTTGTAGCCCTTGGTGTAGTCGAACTTCTCGACCGCCCGGATCAGGCCGAGGTTGCCCTCCTGCACGACGTCCAGCAGGGACAGCCCGCGGTCGCTGTACTTCTTGGCCACGGACACCACCAGGCGCAGGTTGGCCTCCAGCATGTGCGCCTTGGCCCGGCGGCCGTCCTCCGCGACCTCCTCGAGGTCGCGGCGGACGGCGCGAGACAGACCGGTATCGGTCTCCAGCTTGTGCTCGGCGTAGAGCCCGGCCTCTATCCGCTTGGCCAGGTCCACTTCCTGCTCGGCGGTGAGCAGGCTGGTCCGGCCGATGGACTTCAGGTAGGTGTGCACCGAATCGCCCATGACCGACGTCTGGTCGTCCAGGTCGGCCTCGACCGCCGGCTCCAGCCCGGCCGGGTCCAGCACGGGACCCGCGCTGAGCGCCGACGCCTCGGCCGCCACCGCGGCCTCGGCCGAATCCAGGCCGTCCAGCTCGATCACGTCGGCGATCGCGGCGTCGAGGCCGCCCTGGCCGGTCAGGCCCGCGCTGGTCGCGGCCGCGGGCCGAGCCTTACGCGAGGCAGCCTGGCCGGACCCGGCCCCACCCGCCTCCCCATCCCCCTTCACTGGGGCGGTCGAAGAGATCGTGGCAGCCTGCACAGGGGCCTCCGGCTGGTCGTTGCCGAGCTGAACCCCGGCCTCGGTGAGTTCGCGGACGATCGATCGGGCCTCGGCAGGGGGGATCTGCGCCCGCTCGAACGCGGCCCGCAGCTCGGAAAGGGAAAGCTGGCCCTGGCTGCGGCCGCGCTGGATCAGCTCGTCCACGTGGGTCAAGGTTGCCTCATCGTCGTGTCCCGGCGACGCGGCGGTCGCGGTCCTCGGCATGAGACGCCTCCCTTCGCGCTGCTCGTATCGGGCATACGCCGCTCCTGCGTCACAGTGCTCCTGCACCACAGGGACGGCGCGTTTGGGGTTAGCGGGGGCCCGCCGCACTTGGTATTGTGCAGCGCGGGCACTATGTAGTAACGCTCAACGCGGCCAATTGTTCCCGTGTCAGTCTCGTGCGCCCGTCGGCAGCCCGGATGAGCCGCACCTCAGGGCCCCGGATGAGCCTCGCCGCCGGGCCCGGGCACCCGGGCCCGCAGCGCTTCCCGGTCCGGCTTACCCGACGGTAGCAGCGGTATTTCCGGCACCAGCATCAGGGCCGCCGGGGCCGCGCAGGCCGGCAGCCGGTCCCGCACGTGGGCCCGGATGACCGCCAGCGGCGGCGGGGCCGACGGATCCGCCGGAACCACCACCGCCGTGACCAGCTCGCCCCATTCCGGGTCCGGCCGTCCCACCACCGCGGCCTCCCGGACCCCGGCGCAGGTCCCGAGCGCCGCCTCGACCTCGGCCACCACCACCTTCTCGCCGCCGGTGTTGATCACGTCGTCGGCCCGCCCGCGGACTTGCAGTTCGCCGGACGCGCCGATCGCGCCGAGGTCGGAGGTGCGGAACCAGCGGCCGTCGCGGGCCTGCGCGGTCAGGTCGGGCCGCAGCCGGTAGCCGGAGAACAGCACCGGCCCCGCGATCCTGATCCGCCCGCCGGGGTCGATGTCCACGCGGACGTCATCGAGAGGCATACCGTCATACACGCATCCGCCGCTGGTTTCGCTCATCCCGTAGGTGGTGACGACCCGCCCGCCCGCCGCCCGCGCCTCGGCCAGCAGCCCGGCCGGCGCGGCGGCGCCGCCGAGCAGGATCGTGCGCACCGCGGCCAGGTCGGCGCGGGCGTCCACCAGGCGCCGCAACTGGGTCGGTACCACGGCGACGTGCGCGCAGCCGCTGGCGGCCAGCGTTCCGGGTGCCAGCCGGCCGACGACCACGGGATCGGCGCCGGCCAGCAGCGACCGCACCAGTACCTGGACCCCGGCGATGTGGAAGGCTGGCAGGCAGCACAGCCACCGCTCGCCCGGGCCGGCCCCGATCCGCCGCAGCGAGGCCCGGGCCGACGCGAGCAGGGCGGCCGCGCTGAGCTCGGTGCCCTTGGGCGGGCCGGTGGAGCCGGAGGTGGCGACCACCACGGCCGTGTCCGCCCCGACTCCGGGAGCCCGTGAGCGGCCGGGCCGGCCCGCGGCGTACCGTTCCGGCCCCTGGGGCGTCTCGATGGCGGACGGCGCGAACGCCTCGAGAAGCGCGGCCAGCCTGGCCTGCGGCAGGGCCGGGTCCAGCGGCAGGATGGCCGGCCCGGTGCCGTCGAGCGCCGCCGCGAGCGCCTCGAGCATCCGCCCTCCGGCCTCGGCCGGGGGCAGCAGGACCGCGTGCAGGGGACGGGAAGCCACGGTCGTAAGGTTAATCCGGGCAGATCAGGCACGGGCGTAGCGGGAGGATGACGGAGTGGTCGACTGGCAGGCGTCGGGGCCGGCGGACGGGCAGGGTTACACCGACATCGTCTACGAAACGGCCGAGGGCATCGCCAAGATCACCATCAACCGCCCCGAGGTGCGCAACGCGTTCCGGCCGACCACCCTGTTCGAGCTGTCGAGCGCGTTCACCGCGGCCCGCGACGACCCGGACATCGGCGTGATCATCCTGACCGGCGCGGGCGACCAGGCGTTCTGCTCGGGCGGTGACCAGCGCATCCGGGGCGACGACGGGTACGTCGATCCCCAGGGCGTGGGCCGGCTGAACGTGCTCGACCTGCAGGTGCAGATCCGCCGCACCCCCAAGCCGGTCATCGCCATGGTGGCCGGGTACGCGATCGGCGGCGGGCACGTGCTGCACGTCTGCTGCGACCTGACCATCGCCGCGGACAACGCGGTCTTCGGCCAGACCGGCCCGAAGGTGGGCTCGTTCGACGGCGGGTACGGCTCGTGGCTGCTGGCGTCGACCGTGGGGCTGAAGAAGGCGCGCGAGATCTGGTACCTCTGCCGTCAGTACAGCGCGCAGCAGGCGCTGGAGATGGGCCTGGTCAACGCGGTCGTGCCGCTGGACCGGCTGGAGCAGGAGACGGTCGCCTGGTCGCGGGAGCTGCTGGCCAAGTCGCCGCTGGCGCTGCGGATGCTCAAGGGCGCCCTGAACGCGGTGACCGACGGCGCGGCCGGGATGCAGCAGTTCGCCGGCGACGCGACGCTGCTCTACTACATGAGCGAGGAGGCGCAGGAGGGCCGCGACGCCTACGTGGCCAAGCGCGCTCCCGACTTCGCGAAGTTCCCGCACCGCCCGTGACCGGCCGCGGCGGGCAAGCCGGGCCGAGCCGGGCGCGGCTGGCCGCGGCGGATCGGCGCGGGCAGCTCACGGCCCTGCTCCCGTCGGTGCGCGCGTTCGCGATCCCGATGCGCACCCGGTTCCGCGGCATCACCGTGCGCGAGGGCGCCCTGATCGAGGGGCCGGCCGGCTGGGGGGAGTTCTCGCCGTTCGCCGAGTACGGCCCGCGCGAGTGCGCCCGCTGGCTGGCCGGCACGCTGGAGGCGGCCGTCGCCGGCTGGCCGGAGCCGGTCAGGGACCGGGTCGGGGTCAACGTGACCGTGCCGGCCGTCGGGCCGGACCGGGCGCGCGAGATCGTCGCCGGATCGGGCTGCCGGACCGCGAAGGTCAAGGTGGCCGAGGCCGGCCAGTCCGACCGCGACGACATCGCCCGGGTCGAGGCGGTGCGCGACGCGATCGGCCCGGCCGGACGGGTCCGGGTGGACGCCAACGGCGGCTGGGACGTCGGGCACGCCGCGCGGATGCTGGCGGAGCTGGGCCGGTTCGGCCTGGAGTACGCCGAGCAGCCCTGCGCGACCCTGGCCGAGCTGGCGGACCTGCGCCGCCGGACCGGCGTCCCGCTGGCCGCGGACGAGTCGATCCGCCGCGCGGAGGACCCGTTGGCGGTGCGCGCGGCCGGGGCCGCCGACATCGTCGTGCTCAAGGTCCAGCCGCTGGGCGGGGTGCGCGCGGCGCTGCGCGTCGCCGCGGCGTGCGGCCTGCCCGTGGTCGTGTCCAGCGCGGTGGAGACCTCGGTGGGGCTCGCGGCCGGCGTGGCCCTGGCCGCGGCCCTGCCCGAGCTGCCCTACGACTGCGGGCTGGCCACGATGAGCCTGCTGACCGGGGACGTCACCGGCTCGCCGCTGGCGTCCGAGGCAGGCACGGTACCGGTCCGCACCGCCGTTCCAGATCCTGAACGGTTGTCTGCGTGGGAATCTGACCCGGCCCCGTGGATCGCCCGGATGCTGGCCGCCGCCGAGTTTCTCGGCCCCGGCCCGCCCGGCCCCGGGTCTCCCGGAGCGGGGCCGTGAACCCGTCCACGGCGTTCGCCACGGTCTTCGTCGACGAACTGGTCAGGTGCGGGCTGCACGAGGCGGTGCTCGCCCCCGGCTCGCGCAGCGCGCCGCTCGCGCTGGCGCTCCACGCCCGCGCCCAGGGCGGGCCTGCCGCCGGGCCGGCCCTCCGGCTGCACGTGCGGATCGACGAGCGCTCGGCGGCGTTCCTCGCGCTCGGCCTGGCCAAGGCGAGCCGCCGCCCGGTCGCGGTCGTGTGCACGTCGGGCACGGCGGCCGCGCACTTCCACGCGGCGGCGGTCGAGGCCGACGAGGCCGGGGTGCCGCTGCTCGTGCTGACCGCGGACCGCCCGCCCGAGCTGCGCGGGACCGGCGCCAACCAGACGATCGACCAGATCAAGCTGTACGGGTCGGCGGTGCGCTGGTTCTGCGAGGCCGGGGTGCCCGAGCCGCGGCCGGGCATGGTCGGCTACTGGCGGTCGCTCGCCTGCCGCGCCTGGGCGATGGCGTCGGGCGCCGCGGGCGGATTCCCCGGGCCGGTGCACGTGAACGTGCCGCTGCGGGATCCGCTGGTGCCGGACACCGCCGACCCGGGTGCCGCCGCCGCCGCGGCCTGGCCGGAGCCCCTGGACGGACGCCCCGGCGGCGCCCCCTGGACCGCCTTCCCCGTCCCGGCCACCGCAACGGCGGAACACCTCCAGGCCACCGAGTGGGCCGAGCGGGGGGTGGTGGTCTGCGGGGACGGGGACTACGACGGCGCGCCGCTGCTCGCCCTGGCCGAGGCGGCGGGCTGGCCGGTGCTGGCCGAGCCGTCGTCGAACGCCCGGCGCGGGCCCAACGCCCTTTCGGCCTACGCCTACGTGCTCGACGCGCCCGGATTCGTCGCCGGGCACCGGCCCGACGTCATCGTCTCGGCCGGCCGGCCGGGCCTGTCCCGCGGCCAGGTCGCGTTCCTCCGGGGCGCACCCGGGCCGGCCCCGGCCCGGCACGTGGTGCTGGCCCAGGGGCCGGGCCGGTGGGCCGACCCGGCCCGGACCGCGGGCCGGGTCGCCGCCGGCGCGCCGCTGGACGGCGCCGGCCCGGGCCTGGCTGCGTCGGCCTGGCTCGCGTCGTGGCGGGAGGCCGACGCGGCCGCCCGCCGGGCGGCCGACGCGATCCTCGACGCGACCCCCGCCCTCAGCGAGCCCAGGCTGGCCCGGGACCTGGCGGCCGCGCTGCCCGACGGCGCGCTGCTGTGGGCGGGGTCCAGCCTGCCGGTCCGCGACCTGGACCGGCACATGGCGCCGCGGGCCGGGGTCCGGGTCCTGGCCAGCCGCGGCGCCAGCGGCATCGACGGGCTGGTGTCGTCGGCGATCGGAGCGGCGCTGGCGCACCAGGCGGCCGGCGGCGGGCCGGCCGTCGCTCTGCTCGGTGACCTGGCGTTCCTGCACGACACACCCGGCCTGCTGCTCGGCCCGGACGAGCCGCGGCCTGACCTGTGCCTGGTCGTGGTCAACAACGACGGGGGCGGGATCTTCTCCGACCTGCAGCAGGCCGAGCTCCCGGGCCCGTTCGAGCGCCTGTTCGGCACCCCGCACGGCATCGACATCGGCGGGCTGGCCGGCGTGGCCCGGCTTCCGTTCGCCCGGCTGGAGCGCGCCGAGGACCTGCCGGCGGCCCTGGCCGGGCGCGGGCTGCGGGTGGTGGAGGTGCGCACGGACCGCGGGCCGGGCGCCGCCCTGCGGGCCGAGCTGCACGCGGCCGCCACAGCCGCCGCGGCGGCAGCTTCCCCGGCGGGCCGGGCCCCTAGCGCTCCAGCGCGTCCTGCATCGGGCGGAACTTGACCTGGGTCTCGGCGAGTTCGGCGACCGGATCGGAGTCGGCCACGATGCCGCAGCCCGCGAACAGCCGGGCCCGCCGCCCGTCAAGCTCGGCGCACCGCAGCGCGATGCCCCACTCGCCGTTGCCGCGCGCGTCGACCCAGCCGACCGGGCCCGCGTACCGGCCCCGGTCCATGCCCTCGAGTTCACGGATCAGTTCCATGGCGGCGGCCATCGGGGTGCCGCACACCGCGGCGGTCGGGTGCAGCGCGGCGGCCAGCGCGAGTGCGGAGGCATGCTCGCTGAGCCCGGCGGCCTCCGGCGGCTGCCGCCCGGCCAGCCGCCCGGTCACGCCGGTCGCGAGATGCTGCAGGTTGGCCAGCCGCAGCAGCCAGGGCTGATCGTCAAGATCGAGCCGGTCGCAGAGCGGCGCGAGCGCCGCGCGCACGTCCGCGACCGCGTACCGGTGCTCCTCGACGTCCTTGGCCGACGCCAGCAGCGCCGCGCCCAGCGCCTCGTCCTCGGCGCGGGTGCCGCCGCGCGGCGTGGTTCCCGCCAGCACCAGCGACCTGACGTCGCCGCCCACCCGCCTGATGTAAAGCTCGGGCGTGGCCCCGACGAGGCCCGCGCAGGAGAACGTCCAGCAGTCCGGGTAGCGCGCGGCCAGCCGGGCGAGCAGGACCCGCACGTCGATGTCGTTCGACGCGGCCGCGTAGAGGTCCCGGGCCAGCACGGCCTTGCCGAGTTCACCGGACTGGATCCGGGCCACCGCGGCCGAGACGGCGTGCTGCCATTGCGGCGCGGTCAGGCTCCCGTCGTGCCAGCGGATCTCGCCGGGTGTCATGGCGGGGATCGAGGACTCCGGTTCCGCACGCTGATCACCGGCAGTCGTCAGCCAGCAGCGGCCGGCGCTGCGGCCGAGCAGCGCGGACGGCACGACGAGCACCGAGCCTTCCGAGGCCGGGTCGAAGGTGAAGCTGCCGAACGCGACCGGCCCGCAGCCCGGGAGGCCGACCTCGTCGGTGATCTCCGCGCTGTCGAACAGTTCGCGCAGCCACTTCTCGCCGGCCGTGAACCTGTCCTCGCCGGCCGGGACGGTAACCCGGGCCGCCTCGCCCCATCCGGCCAGGCCGTCACCGCGCCGGATCCAGGCCACGGAACCGGGATGCGGCAGGCGGGCCAGCAGATCGCCCGGATCACCGACGGGGACCGTCCGGACGACCAGACGGTCGGGCATCGGCTGGCCTGGATCATCGCGCTGGGCTCCCACGGCAGACAACTTTACGTGCGGTAACCGCGCGGTCCGGCCGAGGGGCGCGGCTGAGGGCCGCGCCAGGGGCCGGATAAAGCCCGTGAGCAGGCACGAGGTTTGCCCGGCGTGACGGGAGAGGGGCGTGCTAGGTTCTGAGGCAAATCTCCAACTAAAACGATTGGAAAACCAGGATGGCGAGCGTGAGCGAGGCGGCCCCGGCCCTGAGCCCGGCACGCCTCGGGCAGATCGCGGCCGCCGCGGCGGCCCGGCCCGGCGGCTGGAGCGATGTCCTGCGCTTCGAGGCCGGACGGCGCTGGTACCGGCGCCTGGAACTGGCCGGCGATTACGAGGTGTGACTGCTGACCTGGCTGCCGGGGCAGGGCACCGGCTTCCATGATCACGGCGACGCGGCGGGTGCGTTCGCCGTGGCGCGCGGGCAGGTGCGCGAGCGGACCGTGGCCGCCGCGGGCCGCCAGGTCCGGCCGCGGACGGTCCCGGCGGGCGGGGTCAGGTCGTTCGGGCCGCGGTACGTGCACGACGTCAGCAACGTCTCCGGCGAGCCGGCCGTCTCCGTCCACGCCTACTCGCCGCCGCTCACCGTGATGCGGCGCTACCACCTGACCCGGTCCGGGCTGGTCCGTACCGCAACCGGACGCGCCGAGCAGGGCTGGTGACGTACGCTCCTGCGATGGTGACTCACGCCCCGCCGGGCAGCCGGACCATCGAGCAGGTACTGGCCGAGTCGCGGGCGCGGCTGGACCGGCTGAGCCCGCGGCAGGCCCAGCGCGCCGTCGGCGGCGGCGCGGTGCTCGTGGATATCCGCCCGGCCGCCCAGCGCGCAGCCGAGGGCGAGATCCCCGGCGCCCTGATCGTGGAGCGCAACGTCCTGGAATGGCGCTTCGACCCGGCGTCGGCGGCCAGGCTCCCGCAGGCCAGCTACGACGCGCAGGTCATCGTGGTGTGCTCGGAGGGTTACACCTCGAGCCTGGCGGCGGTTGCCCTGCAGGATCTCGGTGTCCGCCGGGCCACCGACCTGGACGGCGGCTTCGTGGCCTGGCGGGCGGCGGGCTTGCCGGTGACGTCAGCGGGTCACGGCGGCGACGGCTGAATCGCACCTCGGTTCCTCGCCCGGCGCGGCTACAGCAGGGAAAGCTGCACGGCCTCGGGCGGGCGGGCCGCGGGCTGATCCGGCTCACCGGGCTGGCCGGGCGGACCGGATCGGCCCGGCTGGCCGGGACGGCGGGGTGGCCTCGCGGGGGGCGGCCCGATCCGGCGCGCGCCCGCCGGGCTGGCCCGGCCGACGCCGTAGCGCTCGGCCAGGTCCCTCACCTGCTCGGCAATCTGCCCTTGGTAGGCCCGGGGGGCGTAGGCGCCCCGGCCGTACAGGCCGCGGTAGGAGGCCACGAGTTCGGGGAAGTGCTCGCCGAGCCAGCGCAGGAACCACTCCCGCGCCCCGGGCCGCAGGTGCAGCACGATCGGCGTGACGTGGGCGGCGCCGGCCTCGGCGGCCAGCCGCACCGTGGCCTCGAGCTGCCCGGGGGAGTCGGTCAGGAACGGCAGCACCGGGCCCATGAGCACCCCGCAGCGCAGGCCGCGGCCGGTCAGCGTGGCGCATACCCCCAGCCTGCGCTCCGGGCTGGGGGTGCCGGACTCGACAGATCGAGAAATCTCTTTGTCGACAAAGCCGACGGAAACGTTGAGGCCGACGTCGGTGACCTCCGCGGCCTCCGCCAGCAGGTCCAGGTCGCGCAGGATCAGCGTGCCCTTGGTCAGGATCGAGAACGGGTTGGCCGCGTCCCGCAGCGCGCCGATGATCCCCGGCATCAGCCGGTAACGGCCCTCGGCGCGCTGGTAGCAGTCCACGTTGGTGCCCATCGCCACGTGCTCGCCCGCCCATTTCGGCGACGCCAGCTCCTTGCGGGCCAGCTCCGGCGCGTTCACCTTGACCACGATCTTCGAGTCGAAGTCGTGCCCCGAGTCCAGGTCCAGGTAACTGTGGGTGTTACGAGCGAAGCAGTTGTGGCTCACCACGCCGTTGGCGATGAAGTCGCCGGTTCCCGTGGTGATGTCGAACATCTCCAGGTCCAGCCCCATCGGCTCGATCGAGGCGACGCGCAGCCGCGCGTCGCTCTTGATCGCCATGCCCGCGACATCGCGCTTCCGGCTGATCGCCGGCTCGGTGGTATGGAAGAACCTGAGCACCTCCTTGAGCCCGCCCAGCAGGCGGACGTACGCCATTCCGTTCGGGCGATTCGTCTGGTCGACGGTTACCGCAAAGCCCAGGGACCTCATCGAGGAAACGGTCCAGCGAAGGATTTCCCCATCGGTGTTCCCCACCCGCCAGACACCCCGGCTATAGCCGCCCTCCGCGTCGAAGACGCCGGCCAGGAAGCCCTTGCGCCACTCGGGCGTCGGGGAACTGGGCCAGCCGATGAGTCCCCGGATCGCGCTGACCTGGTCAGGCATGCCCGTGCGGATCGCCATCATCTGCCGCCGTGTGCTGGTGGCCTCCGCGAAGAGGAACTCGGTGGTGCGGATGCCGGCCCGGCGAAGGTAGTCGCGGGTCCGGTCCAGAGCCTCTTGGTCGGTGAGCGCCAGCCGGAACGCATGAGACCGCCGGCCGCGTCCGGACGGGTACTGCCGCGAGCAGAGGTAAGCGTCGCCGCGGATCATGCCGCACAGGTAGCCGCGCCGGTAGTCGCCAGACTCTTTGGCCGGCTCGGCGAACCCGCCCACGCCCATCAGTTCGTTGTTGAGGGTCAGGTGCGGTCGCTGCAGGGGCCCGCCGCACTCGGTGCCGATCACGTACTTCCAGCCGCGCCCGGTCAGGAACCGGTGGTCGGCGCTGCAGAACAGCCGGGTGCCGTCCTCCAGCGTGACCCGGTAGGCCGGCTTGATCGTGGACCAGTGCGCGAGCACCTCGGTGATCACGTAGCGGCGGTAGGAGCCGCGCCGGACGGTGCCGTAGATCTGGTCGCCGACGCGAACCTCGGCGAGCAGCCGGGTGCGGCCGTCGGCCATCAAGATCGGCGTCCCGCCCCACATGCAATAACTGCACGAATGGCTACATCCGCGGTAGGGATTGATGGTCCAGCGGAAGGCCATGCGGGAGGCCGGGGGGACCTGGTTGATGATTGACCGGGCGTGGATCTCGTAGAAGGTCATCCCGCGGAACTCGGGGGTGTCGAACGTCCGGGCGATCGTGTCCCGCTCGAACAGGGCCGGCGCCGCCGGGCCGGACGGGGCCAGGCCGGCCCGGGCGCCGTCGAGACGGAGGCTGTCCCATCGCATCCGATCAGCGTAAAATAGGGCAGGGCGAAAATCAAACATTTATTCGATGGCCGTGGCGGACGCGGGCCTGGGCCCGCCTCTCGGGGGCCGAGGCGCCCGTCGGGGCCAGAACGCCGGCGGTCAGGTGGCAAAGAGGGGGTAAAAGCTCATCCGGCGGGGGATAGTAAAGATGGGATCCCCGTCGACCGGAATGGCTGCGGTGGCCGGACGTGGCTCGGCGGCTCGGTGGTTCGGAGGTGGCCATGGCGCTGTCTATGGACGAGCAGCGCATCCTCGAGGAGATGGAGCGCAGGCTTGCCGACGACGATCCCCTGCTGGCATCCAGGCTGACCTCGTTCGGGCGGCCGGGGCTGGCCGCGGTGATGAGATCGCGGCGGGCGCGGATAGTGCTGTCGTTCATGGCCCTGATCGTGATCGCGGCGGTGTCGCTCGTCGTGTACGCGCTGACCCCGTTCCGGTCCGAGCGGCCGGTCCAGGGGCGCTCGGCGACACCGCACGGCGTGAGCCATACGCTGCCCGCGCGGAGCACGGGCGCATCGGGCTCGCCCTGATCGCGGCCGGACCGCGGCTGGCTAGCTGCTCAGCCGGCGGGAGCGGCGGGTCCTCATGACTCGCGCCAGAGCTGGAGCAGGTACTGCTCCAGCCCCTCGAGCCGCTTCCGCGCCTGCTGGAACTCGTCCCCGAGAGGGTCGGCGTTCATCTTGAACAACGCGGCGTAGCGCCGGACCGCCTCGGTCCGGTTGCGGGTGTAGACCCGCACCCCGTAGTCACCCACCCCGCCGGCCAGGCGCACGCTGCCGACGGCGCAGTCGGACCGGCCCGTGTCGACGACGCTCAGCTGGCCGCGCAGGTACAGCACGCATTTCGCCTCGTCCTCGTAGCCGTCACTGAACGGGGGAGGGGCGTCCTCCCACTCCTCGATCGTGAGCTGGACGCCGACGTGCTCCTGAGCGCAGGCCACGAGCATCTGCTCCCGGCTGGCGCTGATCAGCGCGTTGTCGGGCGGCAACGGGCCACCCGGGGCGTCCGGGTCAACCGCCGGGTCATGGACCCGGAACATCCGTCGCTCCGGGAAGACTGGGATCTCCAGCCGAAGCAGCCTGCGGCCCACGATCCCCCCTCAGGCAGACGACATCCCTGGAGTACAGCATGGACTGTGCAGACGCGCCATGTACCTGCAATCCGTCATAAAGGAACGTTACGCTTGACGACCCCCGCGGCGCAGGGGACTTCCTGAGGGCTGACCGACGCGGTTATCCTCCGACCATGATGGCTGGTGACGACGTCGTGCCCGGGGTGAGCCACCGGTACGTGGACACCCGCGGGCTGCGCATGCACATCGCCGAGGCGGGCACCGGGCCGCTGGTGCTGCTGCTGCACGGCTTTCCCGAGTGCTGGTACTCCTGGCGGCACCAGCTCGTCGCCCTGGCCGAGGCCGGCTACCACGCGGTGGCGCCCGATCAGCGTGGCTACGGCCGCACCGGCGGGCCCGAGGCGGTCGACCAGTACACGATGCTGCACCTGACCGGTGACGTCATCGCGCTGCTCGACGCCCTCGGCGAGCCGCAGGCCGTGGTGGCCGGGCACGACTGGGGCGCGCCCGTGGCCTGGCACACGGCGCTGCTGCGGCCCGACCGGGTGCGCGGCGTGATCGGGCTGAGCGTCCCGTACCGGCCGCGGGGGACCAGCCTGCCGACCGCCGCGATGCGGTCGATGCTCGGCGACGGCTTCTACATGATCTACTTCCAGCAGCCGGGCGTGGCCGACGCCGAGTTCGCGGCCGATCCGCGGCAGACGTTCACGCGGATGCTCTACGGTGCCTCCGGCGCGGGCGCTTCCGGCGCGCTGCCGGTCGTCCCGCCGGGCGGCCGCTTCCTCGACATCTGCGCCGAGCCGCCAGACTCGGTCCTGCCCGCGTGGCTGACCAGCGCGGACATAGACGTCTTCGTCGCCGAATATCAGGCCTCCGGCTTTACCGGGCCGCTCAACTGGTACCGCAACCTCGACCGGAACTGGGAGCTCACCGCGGCCTGGCACCACGCCCCCGTGACCGCTGCGGCCCTGTTCATCACCGGTGACCGGGACCTGGTGATCGGCTTCTCCGGCGGGAAGGCGATGCTGCCCGGGCTGCGCGACTGCGCGCCGGCGCTGCTCGAGCCGGTGCTGCTGGACGGCTGCGGCCACTGGACCCAGCAGGAGCGGCCGGACGAGGTCAGCCGCGCGATGATCGGCTTTATCCGCGAGCTGGACTGAGCCGGGCGCCCGATGACCGTCGTGACCGACCTTGACCTGCCGGTCATCGACCTCACCGCGGCCGGGCTGGCGGGTGACGGCTACCACCAGCGGCTCGCCGAGCTTCGCCGGGAGGGCTGGCTGGCCAGCTCGCCGCTGGCGTTCATCGTCCTGGACCGCGAGGCGGGCGAGTTCTTCCTCCGTTCGCGGTCGGCGGCGTTCCCCGGCCGGGAGATCGCCGACCTGTTCGGCATCACCAGCGGCCCGCTCCGCGAGCAGATCGACGCCAACATCCTCAACCAGCAGGGAGAGCGGCACCGCCGGCTCCGGGCCCTGGTCGGGCCGGCGTTCACGCCCCGGGCCGCGGACCGGTGGCGGCCGGCCATGCGCGGCTTCCTCGGCCGGCTGTGGGAACAGCCGGCCGGAGCAAGCTCCGCGAGCAGTGTCAGCCCTAGGGGGGACGACCCCCCTTCAACCCCCCGCCGCGGAAAGTGCGCCGCGAGGTCGGAGTGTGATTTCGTCGCCGCGCTGGCCAAGCCCTACCCGTCGCTGACCATCGCCGCCGTGCTCGGCGCCCCGGACCGTGCCGCGCCGAGGCTGCACGAGTGGTCCAGCCTGGTCCAGCGGCAGTTCGACGTCACGGCGCTGGCCAGCCAGGTGCCCGAGATCGAGCGCGCGGTCGTGGAGGTCCAGGGCTACGTCGAGGCGCTGCTGCGGCAGCGGCGGGCCGAGCCTGGGGACGACCTGATCACCGCGCTGCTGGCCGCGGAGGACCGCGGCGACCGGCTGTCCCACGCCGAGTGCGTCAACCTGGTGCTGAACGTCATCGCGGGGGGCATCGACACCACCCAGGCCCAGCTCTCGCACGCGATGCGGCTGTTCGCCGCGCACCCGCGCCAGTGGCAGCTGCTGCGCGAGCAGCCGGGCCTGGTGCCGCGCGCCGTCGACGAGGTGCTCCGGGTCGAGCCGATCACGCCGTTCACCGCGAGGATCTGCACCGAGACGCTGGAGCACCGCGGCGTGACCTTCCCGGCGGGCACGATCGTCGCGATCTGCGCGGAGCGGGCGAACCGCGAGCAGGACGGCGGCGAGGACTTCGACATCCGGGCCGAGCGCGACGGGCGGCTGCTGACGTTCGGCGCGGGCGCGCACTACTGCCTGGGCGCCAACCTGGCCCGGGCCGAGCTCGAGGAAGCGCTGGCGTTCCTCGCGCCGCGCATGGCCGGGCTCGCCGCGGCCGGCCCGGCCCGGCTGGGCAGCGTTGAGGGCATCTACGGCATCGACGAGCTGCCGCTCACCTGGGACGGCGCCGGCCCGGAGCCGCGCTCACCAGGTTCCGCCTGACGGCGGGTCGGCCAGCCCGCTGCGCTTGCGGACCTCCAGCCACAGCTCCTCGTAGCAGCGTGCGGCCGCGCTGCGCGGCGCGAACGCGGTCACCGGGGCCCGCTGCACCGACATCTGCTCGATCAGCGACAGCGCCGGGATCACCGTGGCGGCGACGTCGGTGCGCTCGGCGGGCAACTGCGCGGAGATCTCCCGGTGCAGCCGCTTGCGCCGGTCGATCATGGAGAAGAACGCCAGGATCGCCGGCCTGCGGCCGTCGTCGAGGCCGCCGATGAACTCGGTGAGCTGGTCCAGGGTCCGCACCGACAGGGTGGTCGGTATCAGCGGGACCAGCAGCGTGTCGGCCGCCTGCAGCACGCTCTCGGACAGCAGCGAGATGCCCGGCGGGCAGTCGAGGAAGATCACGTCGTATTCGGCCCGCAGCGGCGCGAGCAGGCTGCCGAGCCGACGCTGGGGCTTCTTGGCCGCGTCGAGCAGCAGGTCCAGGTTCCGGTAGGTGAAGTCGGCCGGCAGCAGGTCCAGATGGTCGAAGTCGGTCGCCTTGATCGCGTCGCCGACGGACCGGGTGCCCCGGATCAGCGCCTTGCCGCCGCCCTTGACCCGCGGCCGGATCCGGAACAGGAACGTGGCCGCGGCCTGCGGGTCGAGGTCCCAGAGCAGG
This sequence comes from uncultured Actinomycetota bacterium, assembly GCA_963842355.1. Classification (GTDB taxonomy): domain Bacteria; phylum Actinomycetota; class Actinomycetes; order Streptosporangiales; family Streptosporangiaceae; genus JASHPR01. The sequence continues at coordinate 58,223 of CAWJGC010000008.1, forward strand.
ACCCGGTACCCGTCGCGCGCGGCCAGGTAGCCGAGGTTGACCGCGGTGGCGGTCTTGCCGACGCCGCCCTTGATGTTGTAGGTGGCGAAGATCTTCAATCCGTCGCCCCGGTCAGGGCCCGGATCCGGTTCTGGGAGGCCGGGCTGGCGAAATCGCGGAAGCGGTCGGCGAACTCGACCCGGGCCTGCCGCTGCCTGGTGGCGAGCCCGGCCGCGATCTCGCCCATCGCGAGCAGGGTCGCGGCGGGCGCCGCGCGCCGGTCCATCATCTGCGCGGCGAACGCGCGGATTTCGTCCTGCTGTACCTGCGTGTCCTGGAACTCGCCGAGGCAGTCCTGCAGCGTCTTCAGATCCCTCACCGCCCGCCAGTGCTCGCCAGGATCGTACAGGGAGGCGAAGAACTCCAGCAGGTAACGCAGCTCTTTGCACCGCTTGCGCAGTTCGTGGAGGCTTTCCGGAGGCGAGGTGGCGCTGATCGCGGTGCCGTCGCGGATCACGCGGCGGTGCGCGCGGCCGATCCGGCTGGCGGCGAGCCGGGCGGCGGTCGGCCTCGTGCGGCCGGCCCCGGCGGTGCCCAGGGCGGCCTGCCAGTCCCGGCCGAGCCGGGCGAACCGGGCCGAGCGCAGGCCGCGGGCCAGTTCCCGTTGCGCGGCGGCGCGGCTGCGCTCCAGGTGGTCGTGGAACGGCCGGAGTTCGCCGGCCGTGGCGGCGACCAGGCCGGCCGCCATGCCCGAGTAGCCGAGCAGGTAGACATCGAGATCCCGGGTGGGCGTGGTCAGGTCGCCCAGCCACTTGAACTCCGGCCGGAACCGGGCGGCCATGTCGCCGGGCAGGACGTCGCCCGCGAGCTTGAGCGCGGACCGGGTGCGGCGCACCGCGATCCGCAGGTCGTGCAGGAACTCGGTGTCCAGGTCGCGCACGGTGCCGTTCACGTTGGCCATGAGCGTGTCGAACAGCGCGGTGAGCACGGCGGTCACCGCGGCCGCCGCGGGCATCCGGGGCGCCAGCCTGACCGCGATCTTGCTGGAGTAGTCGCCGGGCCGCCGGCCCGCCGCGGCCAGGGCGGCGTCGAGCGCCGGCTGGCTGTTGTCGGTCACCCCCGGCGTCGCGGCGAGCAGGTCGACCAGCCGCAGCGCCTGGGCCTGGTAACCGCGCAGCGCGGTCACGGTCAGGCGCGGCGCCACGTCCCCGGACGCCGGGTACGTGACGGACATGCGATCCACGCGGAGCCAGGCGATGGTCTTGTCGTCGGAATTCAGCACCCGCTGGTCGCGCACCGCGCTGACGGCCCGGGCCACCGGCAGCAGCGCCCGCACGCCGACCACCGGCTCCAGATGGTCTCGCAGCGGCCCCAGGGGGAGCGCATCCAGCGGCCACCTGGCCCTGACCGGGCGCCAGGCGACGTGATCGGCGGCGATGACCGATCCGTCCCGCCCGGTGAGCACCATCTCGGCCGTGCCGCGGCGGCTGACCTGCTCCAGGGTGAGCCCGGACCGGTAGAGCCGCCAGTCGAAGGTGTCCAGCCACAGCCGGCGCAGTGTCGCGGACCTGATCACGTCCGATAGCGCAAAGGCCGATCCCGGCAGCTTCAGGACCTCATCGGGCTCCGCCCCGGCGTCCCCGCTGAGCACAAAGTGGCGCAGGGCGTTCCGCAAAATGTGACCTCACGAGAATGGCAATGGAAAAGCATCCAGGCAAAGATAATTGGGCATTCGCCGACAATTGCGGCTTAAACACTGTACCAGCGCGCCGCAGCCGCAGACTAGTACGCCCGGGCGCTGGCCGGGCGCTGTTCATCCGGCTCGGCCCGGTGCTCATCCGGCCCGACCCGAGGTAGCCCGTCCCCGGGGCGCACCGGCCGAACTGGCGGAGCAGCGCCCGGCCGGGGAACATGGTCGGCGGGGGCGGGGCGAGCGGAGGAGGCGCGATGCTCTACGCATTCGGGTTCGAGCGGGTCGGCGTGGTGGCCGGCGACATGTACATCGTCATCCCGGACCCGCTGCCCGGCCAGGAGGGCGCCGAGCGCGGCGTCCGCCTCGAGGTCCGGCTGCTGGGGCGGGGAGAGCTGCGGGGCTCGGAGTTCTCGGCGCGCCCGATCGAGATCGGCCGGCCGGTCTGGCGCGCGGACCTGCTGGAGGCGGCCGACGGGCCGCCCGGCAGCTTGAACCGGGCGCATCACCACCCGGCCTTCCGGGGCTGGGATCCCGGCCAGCGGGTGTTCGACGCCGGCCTGACGGCGAGCCCGGTGCGGTGGGTGGCCGGCCAGCTTTCCGACCTCGAGGGGCTGCTCGAGCGCGCCGGCGTCCCGGCCGACGACGCGACCGCGGCCGACGCCCGGAGCCTGCGCGGCTGCCTGCCCGAGATCGTCGGCACGGTCGACCGCCTGCTGCGCAAGGTGCGGGACGGCGAGCTTGCCGTGCCGCCCGGCGCCCCGGCTGTCGGCGTGCCGCCCGGCGGCCAGGCTGCGGCGCCCCCGGCGGGCGAGCCGTCGGCCGGCGAGCGGGTCGGCTGGCTGTAGCGGCCCGCCGTTTCGGGCCCGGCCCGGCGCCGAACCCGGCCGCCCGGGCCGGACACCCTCGGGCTAGAACGGGGTGCTGGCGAGCCAGCGGGTCAGCAGCGCGGCGTCGCCCACCACCTGGACCTGAGGGTCGTCCGGCGGCAGCCGCCGGAGCAGCACCAGCAGCAGCCGCGCGGCCGGGCCGCGCAGGGCGACGTCACCGCGGCCGTGGCCGTGCCCCACCACCACCTCGGATCCCTCGCGGCGCACGAGCCACTCGCCGTCCCCGTTCAGGCCTTCGTCGGTCGCGTGGACGTGCAGGACCGCACCCTCGGGCAGCGCGCTGAGGCGCGGGTCCTGCCCGCCGTTGACCGGGCCGGACAGCATGCCCAGCCACTCGTCGATGCCGTCGGCGGCGATATCCGGCGCGAGGCGGGCCTCGCGGCCGACGGCGAGTTCGGCGTCGGCCCGGTGCACCGCGGTCTCGTGCGCCATCCGCCGGGCCCAGAAGCTGGCCGGTCGCAGCCCGCCGAACGCCCACACCGGGTCGCTGCCCGCCTCGCGCACCGCGTCGATGACCTGTGCGGCCCCGGCCCGAAGCCACGGCGCGTGCTGCGCCGGGTCGTCGGGAATCCGGCCGTCGGGCACCTGGCGGAACGGGATCATCTCGGCCGACCGGGTGGCGGCGATCTGGGCCGCCCAGCGGTGGGCGCGGCCGACGTGGGTGGCCAGCTGGCGGAGCGTCCAGTCCGGGCAGGTCGGCACCGGGCGGGCCAGGTCGGCGCCGTCGACCAGCCCGGCGAGGGTGTCGGTGCTGGCCTCGATCTCGGCGTAGCAGCGCTCGGAACTGATCGGCGCCATCGCGGTCCTCCGGCGGCTCGGCGGTGGGTGACGGCGCCAGGCTACCTGGCGCGGCCGGCCGGGCCGTATTTCCCCGAGCTGCCCGGCCCGTGCGGGCTTTCAACGGCGGGCGGACGTGGCCACACTGGGAGCGTGGACGATTTCGACCTCGTGGTTATCGGATCCGGGCCCGGCGGCCAGAAGGCCGCGATCGCCGCGGCCAAGCTGGACCGCCGGGTCGCCGTCGTGGAGCGGCCCCGCATGCTCGGCGGGGTGTGCCTGAACACGGGCACGATTCCGTCCAAGACGCTCCGGGAGGCCGTGCTCTACCTGACCGGCCTGGACCAGCGGGAGATGTACGGGCAGAGCTACCGGGTCAAGGACGAGATCACCATCGCCGACCTGACCGCCAGGACCCAGCACGTGGTCGGCCGCGAAAGCGATGTCGTGCGCAGCCAGCTCACCAGGAACGGGGTCACGATCCTGGCCGGCACCGGGCGGTTCACCGGCCCGAACACGATCGAGGTCGATGACGGCGCCGGCCGGCTGCGCCAGCTCAGCGCCAAGCACATCGTGATCGCGACCGGCACCCGGCCGGCCCGGCCGGCCAGCGTGGCCTTTGACGAGAAGACGATCCTCGACGCGGACGGGATCCTCCACCTGGAGCGCGTCCCCCGGTCGATGCTGGTGGCGGGCGCGGGCGTGATCGGCATCGAGTACGCGTCGATGTTCGCCGCCCTGGGTAGCAAGGTCACGGTCGTGGAGCAGCGCGACCGGATGCTGGAGTTCTGCGACCTCGAGGTCATCGAGGCGCTCAAGTACCACCTGCGGGATCTCGCCGTGACGTTCCGGTTCGGCGAGACCGTCACATCCGTCGAGGCCCACCACGCCGGGGCGATCACGTCGCTGGCCAGCGGCAAGCGGATCCCGGCCGAGACGGTCCTGTACTCCGCGGGCCGCCAGGGGGCGACCGACGACCTCGACCTCCCGGCCGCCGGGCTGGCCGCGGACAAACGCGGCCGGATCGAGGTGGATGAGTTCTTCCGCACCTCGGTCCCGCACATCTACGCCGTCGGCGACGTCATCGGCTTTCCCGCGCTGGCCGCCACGTCCATGGAGCAGGGCCGCCTGGCGGCGCACCACGCCTGCGGCGAGCCGGTGCACGCCGCGCACTCGCCGCTGCCGATCGGGATCTACAGCCTGCCCGAGATCAGCTTCATCGGGAAGACCGAGGACCAGCTCACCGAGGACTGCGTGCCGTTCGAGGTCGGCGTCTCCCGCTACCGGGAGCTGGCCCGCGGGCAGATCATCGGCGACTCCTACGGGGTGCTCAAGCTGCTGGTCTCGCCGGGCGACCGCACGCTGCTCGGCGTGCACGTGTTCGGCACCGGAGCCACCGAGCTCGTGCACATCGGCCAGGCGGTGATGGGTTGCGGCGGCACCGTCGACTACCTCGTCGACGCCGTCTTCAACTACCCGACGCTGGCGGAGTCCTACAAGGTCGCGGCCCTCGACGCGACCAACAAGATGCGACTCGTCGAGCGCTTCTCCGCCTGAGCGCGCGGGCCTGCGGTGCGGCCCGCGCGGGATGAGCCTGCCGGGCGGTCAGCCGCAGCCGCAGGCACCGCCGCAGCAGCCCCCGCCCCGCGGCGCCGCCGGGCCGGACCGGCCGCCCACCGCGACCGTGGACAGGAGCTTCACCGTGTCGTCGTGGCCCTGCGGGCAGGCGCAGGGCGCGGACGACTCGCTCATCGGGCGGGTCAGCTCGAAGGTGTCGTCGCAGGCGCGGCACCGGTATTCGTAGCGCGGCACGAGCCCAGTGTAGCCGCTCGGGCCCGGCCCGGTCCGGGGTCGTGGCCGCCAGGCCGGGGGCCACGGAGCGGGCCGCGTAAACTCGGGCCGTGCGAGGGTATACGCAGGACAAGGACGCGTACCTGAAGCGGCTGCGCCGGATCGAGGGCCAGGTGCGCGGCCTGCAGCGGATGGTGGAAGAGGACGTCTACTGCATCGATGTCCTGACCCAGGTGTCCGCGGTGACCCGGGCGCTGCAGGCGGTCGCGCTGGGGCTGCTCGAAGACCATCTCGGCCACTGCGTCGCCCAGGCCGTGGCCGAGGGCGGCCCGGAGGCCCAGGAGAAGGTGCGGGAGGCCGCGGCGGCCGTCTCGCGCCTGGTCAGGTCCTAGGCCGGGCGGCGGCCCGGCGCGTTCGCCCGGCCCGGGCGCGCCGGCCCCCGTGGGCGGCCCGTGCGGCCGCCTCGTGGCCGCCGCCGCCGGCCGACGGCGCCGCGGCGACCGTGGCGGGCATGGCCGGCCGCGCCGGGGCGGCCTGGCCGGCCGGTTCCGCGTTGTCGTCGTAGTAGAACTGGCGGCCGCGCAGCAGCGAGATCAGCGCGCCGCCCACCGACATCACGATCGCCGCGCTGAACACGATGATCAGGCCGTGGTGGAACGGGCCCGAGATCAGGTTCGGGAAGAACTGCTTGCCGGTCAGGACGGCGACGTTGTGGCGCGGCAGCCTGGTCAGCACCCCGGACGGCCCCAGCAGGTTGCGCACCGGGTTGTACCCGAGCAGCGCGGAGAACAGGGTGCTCACCGGGGGGAGGTGGGCGATGTGCGAGGCGACGGCCTGCGGGACGCCCTGGGCCCGCAGCCCGCTGGTCAGGGTGCGGGGCAGCGTGGCCGCCAGCCCGGCGATCATCAGCGAGAAGAACACGCCGATCGACAGCGACATGCCGGAGTTCTGGAACGTGGACCGCATCCCCGACGCGGCGCCGCGGTACCGGGCGGGGACGCTGCTCATGATGGCCGAGGTGTTGGGCGAGGCGAACAGGCCGGAGCCGACCCCGTTGCCGAAGATGATCAGCGCGAACGCCCAGTAGGGGAAGTTGACCGGCAGCAGCATCAGCCCGGTGAACGCGCACGCGGCGACCAGCAGCCCGGCCGTGGCGAACGGGCGCGGGCCGTACCGGTCCGACAGGGCCCCGGAGATGGGGCCCGCGATCAGGAAGCCCGCGGTGAGCGGCAGCAGGTAGATGCCGGCCCACAGCGGGGTGACCTCGTAGTCGTAGCCGTGCAGCGGGAGCCAGATCCCCGCCAGCCAGATGACCAGCATGAACTGCAGGCCGCCGCGGGCGATGGATCCCATCAGGCTCGCCGCGTTCCCGGCCGCGAACGCGCGGATCTTGAACAGGCTCATCCGGAACATCGGCTCGGCGATCTTGGTTTCGATGATCACGAATGCGATCAGCAGCACCACGCCGCCCGCCAGGCCGCCCAGCACCCACGGGTTGGTCCAGCCCGTCGGGTGCCCGCCGTACGGCTGGATGCCGTAGGTGATGGCCACGAGCAGCGCGCTCGCGCCGACGGCGAAGGTCGCGTTCCCGGCCCAGTCGATCCGCGCCCGGCGCGTGGTGGCGATCTCCCGGAGGGACCGGTAGGCCCAGACCGTGCCGAACACGCCGATCGGCACGTTGACCCAGAACACCGCGCGCCAGTCCCACGCCGCCAGCAGGCCGCCGAGCAGTAGCCCCACGAACTGCCCGGAGATCCCGGCGATCTGGTTGACGCCCAGGGCCATGCCGCGCTGGTTGGCGGGGAAGGCGTCGGTGAGGATCGCCGCGGAGTTGGCCATCAGCATCGCCCCGCCGAACGCCTGCCCCACCCGCCAGCCGATCAGCCACAGGGCGCCGCCGCCGCCGGTCATCGGGTCGAGGGACAGGGCGATCGACGCCAGCGTGAAGACGACGAAGCCGAGGTTGTAGATGCGGACCCGGCCGAACATGTCGCCGAGCCGGCCGAGGGTCACCACCAGGACGGCCTGGACGAGCAGGTAGCCGATGATCATCCAGAGCAGGTAGCTGATGTTGCCCGGGGCCAGCGGGTTCAGGTGGATGCCGCGGAAGATGGCCGGCATCGCGATGATCACGATCGACGCGTCGATCGTCGCCATCGTCATGCTGAGCGTGGTGTTGGAGAGGGCTATCCACTTGTAGCGGTCGCCGCCGGTCCGGGAGCCGTCGCCGTTCCGGGAGCCGCCGCCGTCGGCCTGGCCAGGTTCCGCGATCGTCCGCACTTGCTGAAGCTTACCGCGAGTCAGTTGCTTGATGGCAACTACCTAACCGCGAGGTGGACCCGGCAGGCCCACCACCGACTCAGGCGTTGCCGCGCACCATCGCGATCAGGCGGTCGAGGACCTTGCCGCCGCTGACCCGCAGCCCGTCATGCTCGTACTCGTTCGTGATCCACGGCCTCAGGCTGCCGATCGCGCGGGCGGTCGGCACCGAGAACTCCTGCGGCACGTACATGTCGTCGACGTAGACGGCGGCCGCGGCGGGCACGTCGCTGGCCCGCAGCCGCCCCGGGTCGTAGAGGGGCGGCCAGGAGTCCCGCCGGGCCAGGATCTCCGCCGCCTCGGCCAGCGGCGCCAGCACCGGGTCGGTCTCGAACATCCACGGGTAGATCATCTCGCCGGTGAACAGCAGCGGGCCGTTGCCGTCGAGCGCGGCGGCGGCGTCGAACTCACCGAATTCGGCGCGCACGCGCTGCGCCGCCCAGCGGGTCGCGCCGCCCTGGGCGTAGCAGGCCTCGTGCACCACGGCGTACAGCGGCCCGGCCGAGTAGGTCAGATGGGACTGGACCTGGTACAGGAAGTCGTCGGACACCTCACCGCCCGCGAACGGGTCCTCCAGCAGGTAGTGCAGCGCGTGGCTGCCGGTGCTCGTGCCCAGCATCCGGCCCAGCGACTGGAACGCCTCGACGGTCAGCGGCGCGCCGCTGGGCAGCCGGGTGTCCCGGGCCGCCAGCCGCCTGGCGATGTCCTTGGCCCGGGCCACGTCTTGCGGGTAGCGCCGGTAGTGCTCCGCGTTCTTGCGCGCCACCAGCGGGTACGTGGCCCGGTAGACATCGTCGGCCGACACGTCCAGGCCGGGCAGGCCGCCGGTGATGAACGCCTCGCTGATGCCCTCGGCGGCCCGGGACAGATAGGTCACGGTGCAGAACCCGCCGAAGCTCTGGCCGAGGACGCTCCACGGCCGCCCCCCGGTGACTTCCGGGCGGATCAGCTCGGCGTCGGCGACGATCGCGTCGGCCCGGAACCGGGCCAGGTACTCCGCCTGGGCCCGGGCGGTGCCGAGCCGGGCCAGCGTGCGCCGGCTGGCGGGGGAGGACCGGCCGGTGCCGCGCTGGTCCAGCAGCAGCACCCGGTAGTCGTCCAGCGCCCGGCCCAGCCAGCCGTCCCGCCCGATGGGCCGCGGCGACCCGAACCCGGGGCCGCCCTGCAGGAAGAGCAGCCATGGCAGGTCGTCCGCCGCCCGGTCCGCCGCTACGACCTCCCGGGCGAATAGCTGGATCTGCTCGCCGTCGGGCCGGGCGTGATCCAGAGGGACGTTGAAGGCCAGGTCGGTGAGGACCGTTCCGTTCTGGCGGTAAGAGGCCATGAACGGAACCGTACTGGGCTGGCCGGCCGCGCTGGTGACGGCCCGGCCGGCCGCCGGGCGCGCGGGGCTCATCACGGGCCCGGGGAGCAGAGCCGGGTGACCAACTGGATTATGGAGTTCGCCCGCCGGGCCTGAGGCCGCTCGCCTCGCCCTGGCCGTCCGCGCGTAGGTTGGGGCCGTGATGATCGACCCCGACCCGCAGGCCCTGAGCGCGCTGCCCGAGGGCTACCGGTCGCTGCTGCGGCGGCTCCTCGACGTGGCGGCGGCCGACGAGCGGATCCGGGCGGTGTGGCTGAGCGGCTCGCTCGGCCGCGGCGTCGCGGACGCGGGCTCGGACCTGGACGTCGTCCTGACCGTGGCCGACGACGCGTTCGACGAGTTCGTGGCGGACTGGCGCGGCTGGCTGGCCCGGGTGACGCCCACCGTGCTGGCCAAGGAACTGCTGCGCCTGCCGGGAAGCTGGTACTCGCTCACCCCGGACTGCGAGCGGCTCGACGTCGTGACCGAGCGGGCCGGGCGGCCGCGCGGGTCCCGCCAGGCCCGGCGGCTGGTCCTGGACCGTGACGGCACCTTCGGCTCGCCGCCCGATCCGCCCGGCCCGCCCGGCCCCGCCGCGCCGGCGGCCGGACCGGACCCGGCGCGCCTCGCCGGGCTGGCCGAGGAGTTCCTGCGCCAGCAGGCGATCTTCCCGGCCTCCGTCGTGGCCCGGGCCGACTGGCTCCTCGGCGTGGTCGGCATCCAGCAGGTGCACCTGATGCTGTACGAACTGTTCGTGGAGGCCAACCAGCCGCTGCCGAAACTGGGCGTCAAGCAGTGGTCGGCGAAGCTGACCCCGCGCCAGCGCGGCTGCTGCGCGGACCTCCCGCAGCCGGCGCCGGAACGGGACTCGGTGCTGCGCGCGATGCGGGCCGCGGCCGCGGCCTTCCGCGCCGAGGCGCGGGAGATCCTCGCCGCTCACCAGGTGCCCTGGCCCGCCGCGCTCGACGGCGGTCACCGCCTACCAGGCGCGGGAGCTTGGCTGGTGACCGGCCGTCCCGCTCGCCCCGGCCCGCGAGCGCTACCCGGCGGAGCCGCCCGACACGATCTGGCTGGCCAGGGGATCGATCGCGCCGGCGATCCGGGCCACGGTGCCGTCGGGCACGCCCGCCGCTCCGAGCGCCCCGACCAGGTGCCCGGCGACCAGGTCGAAGTGCTCCTGCTGAATCCCGCGGCCCCGGTGGGCGTCGCGCATGCTCGCCCCCGTGTAGGGCAGCGGGCCACCGAGCGCGGCCGCGAGGAACTCAGCCTGCCGGCCCTTCAGCCGGCTCATGTCGGCGCCGGCGAAGAACCCGCGTAACCGCGGGTCGGCCAGCACCCGGGCGTAGAAGTCATCCACCACTGCCACCAGAGCGGCATGCCCGCCGATGGCGTCGTAGATGGTGGGCTCGGCCGCAGTGGTCATGGCGCTTCTCCGGTTATTGCAAGAAGGACTTTGCCATAGGAACGATGCTCACCCTAGCGAGCCCGGCCCCGAACCGGTAGCCCTCACGCCGGACGAACCCGGAGCGGACCCGGCGCCGTCACCGCGGGCCGGGGACCGGACGAGCGACGGAGCGATGACGGCCGCGGTGGCGATGAGGGCGGCGCCGGACAGCAGCATCGCCCCGTGCAGCCCGGCCACGAAGAGCTGGCGGCCCGCGGCGCCCGGCAGCCGGGCGGCGCTGCCGCCCGGCAGGTGGGCGTAGACGAGGGCGCCGAGCACGGCCACGCCGAACACCTGCCCGATCTGGCGGAACGCGTTGAGCACCGCGGAGGCCATCCCCGCCCGGGACGCGTCGACCGCGGACAGCGCGAGGGTGGTCATCGGCGTGCCGCACAGCCCCACGCCGGCGCCCAGCAGCGCGAAATTCCACCAGATCGCGCCCAGGCTGGTACCGGGCCCGAGCAGGCGCAGGGCCAGCAGGGCCAGGCCGCCGGTGACCAGCCCGGCCAGCAGCGGCCAGCGCTCCCCGAAGCGCCCGACCAGCCGGCCCGACCAGGCGGCGGCCAGCGCGTACGCGACCCCGATGGCGCAGACGGCGAGACCGGCCGCGACCGGGGTGCGGCCCTGCACCTCCTGGAAGTAGGCGCTGAAGTAGACGATCGCGCCGACGAACGCGAAGAACACGGTCAGCGCGGCCAGGTTGGCCGCGGCGAACGCGGGCCGGGCGAACAGCGAGATGTCGATCAGCGGCTCTGCGCGACGGCGCTCGGCGGCCGCGAAGGCGGCCAGGACGCAGGCCCCGGCCGCGAAGGCGGCGATCACCGGGGCCGAGGCCCAGCCCTGGTCCTGCCCGTCGATGACCGCGAACGCGAGCAGGCCGACCCCGGCCGTGGACATGGCCGCGCCCGGCCAGTCGAACGGCCCGCGCGCCCCGGCGCGCGGCAGCCGGGGGATGACCCGGCCGCCCATCGTCACCGCCGCGGCGGCCAGCGGCACGTTCAGCCAGAAGACCCACCGCCAGCCCCACCCGGCGACGATCGCTCCGCCCAGCGCCGGGCCGGCCGCCAGCGCGACCCCGGAGCCGGTCGACCACAGCCCGACCGCCACGGACCGCTGCCGGCCGTCGGTGAAGGCGGTCCGGATGATGGCCAGGCTGCCGGGGATGAGCAGGGCCGGGCCCGCGCCCTGGAGCACGCGGCCGGCCAGCAGCAGCCCGACGCTCGGCGCGAGGGCGCAGGCCAGCGAGCCCAGCCCGAACAGGGCGACACCGAGCAGGAACGCGCCCTTGCGGCCGCACCGGTCCCCGGCGACTCCGCCGGTCACCAGCAGGCTCGCGTAGACCAGCACGTAGGCGTCTACGATCCACTCCAGGCCCGCGGCGCTGGCGTGCAGGTCGCGCCCGATCGTCGGGAGCGCCACGCTGACGACGGTGGTGGACAGGACGGCCAGGAACAGCCCCGCGGTCACGACGGCCAGCGTCGGCCACGGCGCGCCGCGGCCGCCGGATCCGGCGCCCGCGGCCGCTACCGGGGGAGTTCGGGCCGGTCGATGATCCGCAACCACGTCCTGTCCTCCTGACAGCGCGCGACCTGCACCCGCCCGCCGGTGTTGTCCGCCGGCCGCGTCGAGGTGAGTGCGAGGTCGCCGAAGCGCACGGTCGGCAGCGGCTCTTCGGGCGTGAAGGCCGGCGCGGCGGCGAGCAGTTGTTCCAGGACGGCGCGGATCGCGGCCCGGCCCACGGTCTGGCGGCCCGGCGGGTACGCCAGGACCGCGTCGGGCTCGTAGAGTTCGGCGAGCCCCTCGGCGTCGCCCGCCCGGGCCCGCTCGACGAACATCCTCGCGAGATCCTCGGGCTCCGCCGCCCGTTCGCGTTCGGTCATGTCTTCGGTCACCTCCGGTCGGAATGGCTGGGGTGGATCCCGGTTACCAGTCTCCGGCCCGGACGTTCAGAAGTCCAAGACCTAGTTATTATCCGATCTAGAAGCAATGATTATGCTCTCGGCCGGGGGACGCGGCGGTGCCGGGCCGGGCGGTGGTACCGGGCCGGGCCGGGGCGGCGGCGGTACCGGGCCGGGCCGGGCGGCGGCGGACGGGGGCGCTACTCGACGGTGACCGACTTGGCGAGGTTGCGCGGCTTGTCGATGTCGTGGCCGAGGGCCAGCGCAGCGTGGTAGGCCATCATCTGGAGCGGGACGGTCAGCAGGATCGGGTCGAGCTCGCGCTCGTTCTTGGGCACGGTGATGCTCGGGACGTCGAGTTCGCCGAGGCAGACGCCGGGGTGGGTGACGGCCACGAGGGGCCCCCGGCGCGCGACGATCTGCTGCATGGCCGCGAGGTTGCGGTCGGTGAGCTCGTCGTCCGGCAGGATCGACACGGTCGGCATGCTCTCGTCGATCAGCGCCAGCGGCCCGTGCTTCAGCTCGCTGCTCTGGTAGGCCTCGGCGTGCCGGTAGGAGATCTCCTTGAACTTCTGGGCGCCCTCGCGCGCGACGGGGAACCCGCGGACGCGGCCGATGAAGAACAGGCTCGGCGCGCCGGCCAGCCCCCGTGCGACCTCGGCGATGTGGTCCTCGTCGGCGATGATCTGCTGGATCTGGGCCGGGACGCTGCGCAGGCCCGCGATGATCCGCTGGCCATCGGCGAAGGACAGGTCACGGACGCGGCTGAGGCACAGGGCGAGCAGCGCGAACCCGATGGACATGTGCGTGAGGGCCTTGGTCGACGCGACCGCGACCTCGGGCCCGGCGTGCAGGTAGATCCCGCCGTCACAGCCCCGGGCGATCGTGGATCCCACCACGTTGACCAGCCCGACGATCTGCCCGCCCTTGCGCTTGACCTCCTGCACGGCGAACGCGGTGTCGGCGGTCTCCCCGGACTGGCTCACCGCGACGTACAGCGTGTCGGGCTCGATGATCGGGTTCCGGTAGCGGAACTCCGAGGCTGGCTCCGCGTCGGCGGGAATGCGCGCCAGTTCCTCGATCATAGAGGCGCCGATCTGGCCCACGTAGTACGCCGAGCCGCAGCCGAGGATCTTCACCCGCCGGAACCCGCGCAGCTCGCGCGGCCCGAGGTTCAGCCCGTCAAGGCGCGCGGTGCCGAAGCGCTCGTCCAGCCGGCCCCGCAGCATCCGCTCGATCGAGGACGGCTGCTCGAGGATCTCCTTGCGCATGTAGTGCCGGTGCCCGGCCAGCCCCACGTCCTCGATCTCGATGTCGACGCTGGTCGGGATCTTGGCCGTGTTTTCCTCGTCCCGGCTGAACGTGCGGAACCCCGAGGCGGTCACGGTGGCGAGCTCGCCGTCGTCCAGGTGGACGACCGAGGTGGTGTGCCGGACCAGGGCGGACAGGTCGCTGGCCACGAACATCTCGCGGTCGCCGACGCCGAGGATGAGCGGGGAGCCGTAGCGGGCGACCACGACCCGGTCCGGGTGCCGCTCGTCGATGACCGCGATCGCGTAGGTGCCCGTGATCCGGGCCAGCACGTCCAGGACCGCCCCCTCGAGCGTGTCCGCCTCGGATCGGGCTACCAGGTGGGCGATGACCTCCGTGTCGGTCTCGGAGGTGAACTTCACCCCTCGCGCGTCCAGGCGCTCGCGCAGCGCGGCCGCGTTGTCGATGATGCCGTTGTGCACGACGCTGATCCGGTGATCCTCGCTGGTCTGCGGGTGGGCGTTGTCCTCGGTGGCGGGGCCGTGGGTGGCCCAGCGGGTATGACCGATGCCCACCTTGCCGGCCAGGCGCTTGGGCAGCGACGCCTCGAGGTCCCTGACCCGGCCGACCCTCCGGTACACCTGGGTGCCCCGCGGGCCCAGGACCGCGATCCCGGCCGAGTCGTACCCGCGGTACTCCAGGCGGGACAGGCCCTCGATGAGGACCGGCGCGGCGTTCTGGCTGCCGACGTAACCGACGATTCCGCACATGCAGGCATCGCTCCTTGGGCTCAGCCGTAGACGATCCGGCGTAGCTGACGTTCGGACAGGGACGGCGCGGCGACCAGGCGGCTGGCCAGTTCGTCGGAGATCAGCGCGAAGATCTCCGGGTTGCGCTTCCCGTAGAGCTGGTAATGCGCGTGGCGCCGCCGTACGTAGTCTTCGACGGGCTCGCGGTACCAGGCCAGCACGTCCTCCACGACCCGGGCCGCCTCCCCGGGCGTGAGGCCCGTGGAGCTGGCGACCCGGTCGATGAGATCGCGTTCGTGCACCGCCTCATCGTGCCGCCTGCATAGCTCTGGTGCCAAGTTCCTGCCCGAATACGGGCAGGAACTTGGATTCCGCCGCGCTTGAACCCGGTTTATGCGGCTGTGCCCGTGGTTCAGCGGCTGGCCGGAGCCGAGGTGTCAACCGCGAGTTGACGACCGAACTTCGTCAATGTACGGTTGACGCATGGCGAATCTTCCGATCTCACTCGACAACCTGATCTCCTTCGTCAAGGCCATGCACCCCGACGGTGCACCGCTGGACAACCTGGCCGGCGCCATGGCCGCCGCGGCCCAGCTCGAGGTGCAGTCCGACGCGCTGATCGGCTACTTCGTGGACCAGGCCCGGCGCTCGGGCGCCTCGTGGAGCCAGATCGGGGCCAGCATGGGGGTGTCCAAGCAGGCGGCGCAGCAGCGCTTCGTGGCGCGCTGGGAGAGCGCCGACTTCTCCCGGTTCACCCAGCGCTCGCGCAACGTGCTGGCCGCGGCCGGCCAGATCGCCGGCCGTGGGGGAGCGGAGCTAGTCGACGCGACGCACCTCGCGGCCGGCCTGCTGAGCGAACCTGAGGGCCTGGCGGCGAAGGCGATGCACGCGGCCGGCCTCAGCGACGAGCAGGTGCTCGCCGCGTTCGGCCTCGGGTCAGCTGCCGCCGGCGGCGACGCGGACCCGGGCGGCCCGGCCGACCTGCGGCGGCTGCGCTTCACCGACGCCGGCCGGCTCGCGCTGCGGGAGACGGTGAAGACCGCCCTGCGCCTGGGCCACAACTACATCGGGACCGAGCACCTGCTGCTCGGGATCCTGGCTGCCGACGGCGCCGCCGCGCAGACCTTCACCGGGCTCGGCCTCACGGCCGAGACGGCGGAGCAGGCGCTCGCCGCCGAGTTCGCCGCCATCCGGGCGCAGCGACAGGCAGGCTAGGACGCCCGACGGGCTGCCGGGGCCAGCGAAGCCGGTGATGAATGTGACGATGCTGCACGAGGAAGTCAATGCCGCGTAGTTAAGGATCCCGGGCCGGTGTCAAGTGGTTGGTGGTGTTTGGGCGTGTCGGGGTGACAGGTGGCAGGACCTCTGGTAGATCGGGTCAACCCATCACGATCTTCCCGTCACCAGAGGTCCTGTTGCGTACTGAGTCTGCCATGGTCACTGTCACGCGTGCGGTCACGGTCGCTGCGGGGGTGCTCGCCCCGGGGCATCTGGGGGAGCTGACGCCGTGGCTGCCGTTCGAGCTGGTTGATGACGTGCTGGCGCAGACGCGGACGGTGCAGCGGCGGCTGCGGGTGCTGCCGTCACGGGTGGGGGTGTATTTCGTGGTGGCGCTGGGGTTGTTCCCGGGCCTGGGGTATGGCCAGGTGTGGGGGAAGCTGACCGCGGGGCTGGATGGCCTGGGGTTGCCGGCGGTGTCGGAGAAGGCGCTGCGGGATGTGCGGCGGCGGCTGGGCCCGGCGCCGCTGAAAGCGCTGTTCGAGGTGGTGGCCGGGCCGCTGGCGCCGCCGCGGGTGCCGGGGGTGAGCTGGCGCGGGCTGCGCACGGTGGCGTTCGACGGGTGCAGCTCGCTGCGGGTGCCCGATACCGGCCGCAACCGGGCCTGGCTGGGCCGGATCGGGCATAAGGCCGGGTTCGCCGGCTACCCGCTGCTGCACCTGGTGGCGCTGGCCGAGACCGGGACCCGGGGGCTGCTGGGCGCGGTGCTGGGCGCGGCCGCCGACGGGGACGAGCCGGCCCTGGCGGCCGGCCTGCTGCACCTGCTGGGCGCGGGCATGCTGGTGCTGCTCGACCGGGCCTATGACGCGGGCACGTTCCTGCAAGCCGTGGCCGGGACCGGGGCCGGGTTCCTGGCCCGCGGCAAGGCCTCCCGCTGCCCCGCGGTCTTGCGCGTGCTGCCCGACGGGTCGTACCTGTCGCGGATCGGCGAGCTGGACGTGCGGATCATCGAGGCCAGCGTGCAGGTAGCCGGCGCCGGCGGGTCGAGCCTGCGCGAGGCTTACCGGCTGATCACCACGCTGACCGACCACCACCGCTACCCCGCCGCCGACCTGGTCCGCCTCTACCACGAACGATGGGAGATCGAATCGGCCTACTACGCGCTGCGCCACACCCTCCTGCAGGGCCGGGTCCTGCGCTCGGGCGACCGGCCCGGCCTCGAACAGGAAACCTGGGCCCTGCTGACCGGCTACCAGCTGCTGCGCATGGTCATGACCGACGCCATCGCCACCCGCCCCGGCACCGACCCCGACCGGGCCAGCTTCACCACCGCCCTGCACACCGCCACCACGACCATCACCGCCGCCGCAGGGATCAGCCCCGCCGCCCCCGCCGCCCTGCCCGCCACCAGCCGCGCCGTCCTAGCCACCCTCCTGCCCCCCCGCCGCCCCCGCTACAGCGCCCGCAAAATCAAAAGCCCCCGCTCCCGCTACCCCGGCCGCGACAACCCCCGCCCCGCCCTGCCCGAAACCATCACCACCATCACCATCACCATCCACACCCCGCCCCCCGCAACACACCGCCCCCGCCCCCGCCCCCGCAACCGCCAAAAACCCCGCCCCGGCAGCCACCGCCACCACGTCACCGCACTCATGACCACCAACCCCGGCCGCACCTGGACCGGCCACGAGCTCGCCGCCCGCCTCCACCTCCCGCCCGCCACCATGCTCAGCCACCTCGCCCACTGGGCCCAGGCCGGCTTCCTCACCCGCACCGCCCCCGGAACCTACGCCCTCCCCAACCCGCCCTGAAACCCTTGACAAACCCACCAGACCCTTAACTACGCGGCATTGACGAGGAAGTGCACCGGACTCACATTCATCCCGGCCTTCACCCCGGAAGCGGTGCGGGGCCCGGCCCGGGTTCTGGCTCGTAGCCGAGGTTGGGCGCCAGCCAGCGCTCGGCCCCGGCGGCCGTGACGCCCTTGCGGGCCGCGTAGTCCTCCACCTGGTCGCGGCCGATCCGGCCGACCGCGAAGTAGCGCGACAGCGGGTGCGCGAACATCAGGCCGCTGACGCTCGCGGCCGGCATCATGGCGAACGACTCGGTGAGGGCGATGCCCAGGCTCCCCGCGTCCAGCAGGTCGACCAGCTTCGCCTTCTCCGTGTGATCGGGGGAGGCCGGGTACCCGAACGCCGGCCGGATCCCGCGGAACCGCTCGGCGTGCAGGTCCTCGGCCGCGAGCGCCTCGTCCGGCTGGTACCACGCGCGGCGGGCCTGCAGGTGCACGTGCTCGGCGCAGGCCTCGGCCAGGCGGTCGGCCAGGGCCTTCACCATGATCGCCCGGTAGTCGTCGCGGGTCTCCTCGTAGTACCGGGCCAGTTCCTGCGCGCCGTGGACGCACACCGCGAACGCCCCGATGTGGTCGCCCGCCGGAGCCAGGTAGTCGGCCAGGCAGCGGTTCGGGCGCTCGTCGCTGCGCGCCGCCTGCTGGCGCAGCATGGGGAACCGCGGGCCGCCCTCGACGACGACGTCGTCGCCCTCGGCGCGCGCGGGCCAGAACCCGTAGACGGCCCGCGCCTGCAGCAGGCCGCCCTCGATGATCTCGTCGAGCAGGACCAGCGCGTCGTCGTAGAGTTCCCTGGCCGCCGGGCGCTGCAGAATGGCGGGGAATTTCCCCTTCAGCTCCCAGGCCGCGAAGAAGAACTGCCAGTCGATCAGCTCGCGCAGGGCCCGCAGGTCCGGTGCCAGCACGCGGGCTCCGGTGAACGCGGGCTCGGGCAGGTCATCGAAGCTGACCTGCTCGCGGTTCGCCCGGGCCTGCCACAGCGGCACCAGCGGCCGGCGCTGCTTGTCGGCGTGCTCGCGGCGCAGCCGCTCCTGCTCGGCCCGGTTACGCCGGTCGAGGTCGTCGGCCCGGCCCGGGTCGAGCAGGTCGGAGACCACGCCGACGACGCGCGAGGCGTCGAGCACGTGCACGGCCGGCCGCTCGTAGGCCGGGGCGATCCGTACCGCGGTGTGCTGCCGTGACGTCGTGGCCCCGCCGATCAGCAGCGGCAGGTCCAGGCCGCGCCGCTGCATCTCGGCGGCCACGTTGACCATCTCGTCGAGCGAGGGCGTGATGAGCCCGGACAGCCCGACGGCGTGCGCGCCCTCGGCCACCGCGGTGTCCAGGATCTTGCCGGCCTGCACCATCACGCCGAGGTCGATGACCTCGTAGTTGTTGCAGGCGAGCACGACGCCGACGATGTTCTTGCCGATGTCGTGCACATCGCCCTTGACCGTAGCGAGAACGATCTTGCCCTGGGCGCGCCCCCCGCCGGACCGGCCCTCGCGCAGCGCCTGCTCCTTCTCGGCCTGCATGAACGGCTCGAGGTAGGCGACCGAGCGCTTCATGGCCCGGGCGCTCTTCACGACCTGCGGCAGGAACATCCGTCCCGACCCGAACAGGTCGCCCACGATCTTCATGCCGTCCATCAGCGGCCCCTCGATCACCTCCAGCGGGCGGTCGGCGAGCTGCCTGGCCTCCTCGGTGTCGGCCTCGATGAAGTCGACGATGCCGTGCACCAGCGCGTGGGCCAGCCGCTTCTCGACCGGCGCCTCGCGCCAGGACAGGTCGACCTCCCGCTTGGTGCCCGAGCCCCGCACGGTCTCGGCGAACGTGATCAGCCGGTCGGTGGCGTCCGGGCGCCGGTCGAAGATGACGTCCTCGACCAGCTCGAGCAGGCTGGCGGGGATGTCCTGGTAGACGACGAGCTGCCCGGCGTTGACGATCCCCATGTCCAGCCCGGCGCGGATCGCGTGGAACAGGAACGCCGAGTGCATGGCCTCGCGCACCACGTCGTTGCCGCGGAAGGAGAACGACAGGTTGGAGATGCCGCCGGACAGGTGCGCGCCCGGGCAGCGTTCCTTGATCAGCGGAAGCGCGTCTATGAACGCCTTGGCGTAGCCGTTGTGCTCCTCCATGCCGGTCGCCACGGCCAGGACATTCGGGTCGAACACCAGGTCCTCCGGCGCGAACCCGGCCTGGCTGGTCAGCAGGTCGTAGGCCCGTCCGCAGATGGCCACCTTGCGCTCCACGGTGTCGGCCTGGCCCTGCTCGTCGAAGGCCATCACCACCACGCCGGCCCCGTAGTCCCTGATCCGGCGGGCCTGCTCCAGGAACGCCTGCTCGCCTTCCTTGAGGCTGATCGAGTTGACCACGCCCTTGCCCTGCACGCACTTGAGCCCGGCCTCCAGCACGCTCCACCGCGAGCTGTCGATCATGACCGGGATCCGGGCCACCTCCGGCTCGGTGGCGATCAGGTTCAGGAACGCGGTCATCGACCGCTCGCCGTCCAGCAGGTCGGCGTCCATGTTCACGTCCAGCAGGTTCGCGCCGCCGCGCACCTGCTCCAGCGCCACGTCCGCGGCCGCCTGGTGGTCGCCGGCCTCGATGAGGCGCCGGAAACGGGCCGATCCGGCCACGTTGGTACGCTCGCCGATCATCACGAAGCCGGTGTCGGGACCGATCTCGAACGGCTCCAGGCCGCTGAACGCCGAATGCGCCCGGCGGGCCGGCACCGGCGCGGCGGCAGGCCGGCCACCGCGCGGGCGATCTGCTCGATGTGCGCAGGCCCGGTCCCGCAGCAGCCGCCGACGACGTTGACCAGGCCCGCGTCGGCGAACCCGCGCAGCAGGCGGGACGTGTCGGCCGGCTGCTCGTCGTACCCGCCGAACGCGTTGGGCAGGCCCGCGTTGGGATGACAGCTCGTGTAGGTGTGCGCCAGCCGCGACAGTTCCTCGAGGTGGGGCCGGATCTCCGCCGCGCCAAGCGAGCAGTTCACCCCGGCGACCAGCGGATCGGCATGCTCGACGGCCGTCCAGAACGCCTCGACCGTCTGGCCGGACAGCGTGCGGCCGCTCAAATCGACGATCGTGACCGATATCCACAGCGGCAGGCCGGGGGCCACGTCGCGGGCGGCCGCGATCGCGGCCTTCGCGTTGAGCGTGTCGAAGATCGTCTCGATGAGCAGCAGGTCGACGCCGCCTTCGGCCAGCGCGGCCATCTGCTCCGCGTAGGCGGCGCGGACCTGGTCGAACGTCACGGTGCGGAACGCCGGGTCATCCACGCGCGGCGACAGGGACAGGGTGACGTTCAGCGGCCCGACCGACCCGGCCACCAGGCGCCCGCCCGCCTCCTCGGCGGCCTGCCGCGCCAGCCGGGCCCCCTGCCGGTTCATCTCGCCGACCGCGGCCTGCAGGCCGTAGTCGGCCTGGCCGATCGAAGTCGCCGTGAACGTGTTGGTGGTCACGATGTCGGCCCCGGCCGCCAGGTACCGCCGGTGCAGGTCCAGGATGACGTCCGGCCGCGTCAGGTTGAGCAGGTCCGGATCACCGGTGAGGTCCTGCGGGTGGTCGCGGAACCGGTCACCGCGGTAGTCCTGCGCCGTAAGCCCGGCGCCCTGCAGGGCCGTGCCCCACGCGCCGTCCAGGACCAGGATCCGCTCGTCCAGCAGGCCTCGAACAGCCTCGATACTCGCCACCACCGCGCTCCTTCGTTGCCGGGTAACCCAGAGACGCGCGGGCGTGGCGCGTGACTCTTTAGGCGTTTTTGTCCTGGTCGCCAAGCTGCCATCAAATTCTGTCCAGGTTGACTCGCTACGATACATGGTCTTTCCCTCTGGCGCCCTACCGGATTTCGCCGAACCTGCATCGAGCCGGACGGCGGCCCGGCAGGGCCGTGAACGCCAGGGAGGTCAGGGCCGGGGCCAGGCCGCGAACCGTTCCCGCAGCCGGGCGACGTCCTGCGGGCCGAGGCCGTAGCGGGCGAAGACCCCGTCGGGCATCCGGTCCAGCTGCCGGCCCGCGTCGGCGAAGTCGCGATCCCTCAGGCCGGGCTCCAGCCGCCGGGCGAACCCGATCAGCTGATCCACGCTGTAGTGCCGCAGGGCGGCTGCCGTGTCGAGGTAATCGCGCGGCTCTATGCGGCTGGCCAGGGCGCATACCTTCCACCCGGCCAGGTCCTCAAGGTCGAGAACCGGCCCGACGTCCATGGTCACCGGGCCGTGGCTCCGGTCGAAATAGGCCATCTGCAGCATCGTCTGCTGCCCGCCGGGGGCGGTGATGATCCACTCGGCGAACGCCTCGTCCATCCCGCCGAACACGTCCCCGAGCCCGCCGGTCTGGTCCCGGCGGCCGGCCTGGAAGCCCGCCTCCCGCAGGGCGCCCTCCACCACCTCGGCGACGGCGGCCACGGCAGCTTCCTGGTCGCTGAAAAGATCCACGTCATCGGTGAGCCGGTCGATGATCCCGTGCGCGATCAGGGCGTTGCCGCCGGCCAGCGCGAACCCGTGCCCGGCGGCCGCGCGGAGGGCGATCGCGGCCACCTCGCGCTGCAGCTTGCTGATCGGCATCAGGCGGCCGGGACCGGGGCTGCGTGCAGCTCCGGGTGCTGCTCCTCCCACGCCCTGCGCACGTCCTCGGGCAGGTGCAGTTCCGGCCAGAGGGCGATCAGCAGCTCACCGTTCAGATAGGCCAGGTCATCGGGGCCGCTGGCTTCGCGGAGCACGACCTGGTACATCCACGGCAGCATGCCCGGCTCGTCCAGGTCGAACGTGCGGTCGGGGTACCAGAACAGCCAGATCGGCAGGTCCACCCGGCCGTGCGCCGGCCCTCGCAGCGCCGCCAGGCTGGCGGCGACGACCCTCCGGCGCCCGGGGCGGGACCTGAGCCGGGACGGCGCGGCTCGCGCGGTGGCCATATCGCCCAGCGTAGCCGTTCGGCTCCCGGCATCCGGTGCCTCAAACGCGCTTATCATTTCCAGTCCAGATCATTGCGTGCAGTCGCAACTCAGTTCTAAGCGTAGCACGCGGCCGGCCGGACAGACCCGCGAACCCCCGCGGCGGTCGGTATGGTGACAGGGCGGTATGTGGGCCTATGTGTCACGTTTCTTGATCTGCTGATGGGGCCGGGATGTTAGCACCAGATCCGGGGTCGGGGCCGGGGTACACGGTGTCGACCCACATGCTCAACTCCGCCGCCTCCTACCTGCACGGCGAGGCGACGGGCGTCGCGGCGTCGCGGGACGCGTTCAATTCGGCCTGCTACACGGCCGAGGGCGCCTTCGGCGACGGATTCATGCAGAAGTGCTTCAACGACTTCTTCCAGGCCTGGTTCGCTGCCCTGGACGATCAGGCGCAGACGTTGGGGTCGGTGGCTGACGCCACCCAGCAGTGCGCGGTGATCTACGACCACGCGGAGCGGGAGACGCTCGGGGACATTCCCGCGATGACCGTGCCCACGCCGCCTGCGCCGCCCAGTCCGCCCCCGCAGGCGCCCTCGCTGTTCCAGCCCGCTCCGCGGCAATGGGCCTGATGTGTCGTCCGCCGCGCCGTTTCCGCCGGTCAACACCGGGGCCATCGACAGCTGTGCCGGGGGCCTGACGGCCATCAGCAGCCAGATGTCCGACACCGGCACGGAGGTCTCGGTGCTGCGGGACGCGGTCGCCAGCAGCGAGCAGTGGCGGGGCGAGGCGGCCGGCCGCTGGCAGGCGGTCGTCACCGGCCGGGTCGCCGACGCCACGCTGACCGCGGAGGTGGTGGGTAAGGCGGCGTCGCTGCTGCAGCAGCTCGCCACCGACCTCGAGGAGGAAAAGCGCTACTACGACCGGGTGTCCGCCGAGCTGCAGGACGCGGCGGCCTCCGGTAACCCCCGGTTCAGCCCGCTGCCGCCCGACTTCGAGGCGCCCTACATCGCCGCGATGAACGCGGCAGTGAGCCGGGCGACCAGCCTGCTGCACCAGGCCGGGAGCGACTTCCTCGCCCTCGCCGCGCTCGCTGACGACATCCGCGCCCAGGGCGCGGCCAACCGGATGCCGGGGATCCCGGCCGGCGCCAGCCGCAAGACCGCCTCCCTGGGACTGCTCACGTTCCTGATGGGCACGGTCCTGGGCAACCAGGCGGCCGGGTCCAAGTTCGAGACACAGGTCCTGCAGGAACTGGGCCTGGGCAAGAACTACTCGGTCTGGCGGCCCGGGTCGGCCTTCGAGGGCAAGACCACCGCGGGCGGCCTGCCCCGGGGCATCATCCCCGACTCCCAGGGGTCCGGCTACATCGTCGAGATCAAGGACACCGCCAATCTGCAGGCCCGGTTCCAGATACGGCTGGAGTCGCTGTACGCGCGCGTCACCGGCAGGCCGCTGTGGGTGGTCACCCGGGGTGGTGCCAACGTGGACCAGAGCGTCGTCGACAACGCCGAGCAGACCGGCGGCGGGGTGCTCTACCGCACCGGGCCGAACTCCTACGAGGATGGCAACGGTAACCCGGTCCAGATCGGCCCGGGGATGAAGGTGAGCGGGTACCAGCCGTCGTCGGCAGGAGGGGCGGGCGGCAGTATGGGCGGGGGACAGGGACCGGCCGATCCTGGCGCGCCAGGCGCCCCGGTCAACCCCGACCCGGCCCCGGTCGCGCCGGAACCCGCGCCGGTCGATCCGGTCGGGCCCGAAGACCCCGTAGACCCGTTCGACCTTCTTCCCTGACCGGGTGAAAGGAGTCACGTGCCAACGGTTTTCGTCAAGCTCTTCACCCGCAGCGTGCTCACCGACCCCGAGCAGGGGCGCACGCTGATCCGGCTGATCGGCCAGCACGTGCCGTCCTGGCTGCCGCACCGCTACGGCTGGAGTGTCCCGCTGCGCAACGTATACGACCCGGCCCGGTTCGATGAGTTCTGGAGCGGCCTGGAGTACGACCTTGACTGGCGCAACGCCAAGCGGACCGCGGCCGGGCACGTCACCACGCGGGTCGGGCCGCGCGACACGCTGTCCTCGGTAGAGCTCAACGGCGAGCAGAGCCGGGCCCTCGACCTGGCCGCGCTGCCCGGCCTGCTCCGGGACTGCGGCCAGGCCCTGGACGCCGCCTACGGCCTGCTGCACCTGTTCCACCCCGACGACCAGTTCACCGGCGGGCACGGCGGGTACCTGCTCGGCGACAACCACGGCACGCCGTTCCTGGGCGTTCAAGAACGCGGGCTGAAGGAAGCCCTGCCGGACCTGGCCTGGGGGAATGTGTTCGGCCCGCCGTACGTGGAGCTGTTCGGCGGAGCCGGCCGGGTGCGCTCGGCCCCCGCCGCGCTGGTGGCCGAACTCGGCCCGGACCGGTTCTACCTGCAGCTCACCGGGGACCTCACCGACGTCGAGCGCAACCGCGGCGCGCTCACAGCCGCGCGCGCCGCGGTCAAGGAGCACCTGGGCGCCGACTGCTTCCTCGGCTACCCGGGGCCGCTGCGGGCACCGCGGCTGCCGATGGCGGCCGAGGAGGGCCTGTGGTCACCGCCCGCCGGCTTCGATGTCCCCGATG
Organism: uncultured Actinomycetota bacterium; assembly: GCA_963842355.1. Taxonomy (GTDB): domain Bacteria; phylum Actinomycetota; class Actinomycetes; order Streptosporangiales; family Streptosporangiaceae; genus JASHPR01. The sequence continues at coordinate 82,906 of CAWJGC010000008.1, forward strand.
ACCTGCGCCAGATGCTCGATAAGGCGGCTGGCGACGGCAAGACCCTGCCGCCGCCGGCCGGCGTCATCGAAGAGGACCGGCCGCAGCGATGAGCCGGGAGTTTCATCTCGTCACGCGCGAGCGCCCGGACACCGGCGGTTTCCTGCGCGCGCTGCGGGACGCGGCCGGCGACGCCGCGGAGCCCGAGGTTGACGGCGACTTCGGCAACCCGAACGGGTACCTGAACGTCTCCGGCCCGCGGCTGTGGATCGAGATCGAGCCCCCGGGGCACGTCGAGGCGGCCGACCTCGACGGCGACTACGGAATCGCCCTGCCCGAGCCCGACGGCGACCTGTGCCTGTGGCTCACCGTGGCCAACGTCCCCGCCGGGGCGCCCGCCGACAGCGCCGGGGTCGCCTGGCGCGTGTTCGAGGACCTGGCCGCCCGCTACGACGGCATCGCGATCGAGCCATCCGGATGAGGTTCGTCCGACCGCCCGCGGGCCCGGGCGCCCCCGCCGCCGTCCCTGCCGCTCACCCGCCGCGTGCCGCGAGCCGGCGGAATGCCGAGGGCGGCGGTCCCGCGAGGCGGTCGCGGATGAGGGCCGCGGCGGCTCCGGGCGTGACGCGCGCCGCCACCGCTCCGTCACGGGTCCGGTCACTCGCCTTGCGGGAGCACCGCGACCGCCTCGACTTCGACGAGCTGGTCGGCGTAGCCGAGCACCGTGACGCCCAGCAGGGTGCTCGGGACGTCGTGGCTGCCCAGGTAGCCGCGGTAGACGTTCCACGCCGTGACCAGATCCTGCTGCCGGGTGGAGGCGACATAGACCGTGGTCTTCACCACGTCGGTGAACGCGGCGCCGGCATCCTCGAGCGCGGCGGCCAGGTTGCGCATCACCTGGTGGGTCTGGCCCGCATAGTCGCCCGCAGCGACCGTCGCGCCGTCGGCGTCCAGCGGGCACGCCCCGGCCACCCAGACCAAGCGGGCCGGCGCGTCGGCCGTTGACGCGTACGCGTAATCCACCGCCTGGGTGAGCCGGCGGCTGCGGATGAGCCGCACTGCTGAAGTCATGGACGCTCCGTCAGGATGCGAACCGGCGCCCCCCGGGCCGGGCGCGGCGCCGCCTCCAGGATATGGAGTCCAGGCGCGCCCCCCGGCACGGTCAACTTGACATAATGCACATTATCGGCGTTCAAGTAGCCCGCGGCGGCGAACGCTCGCGTGACTTCTGGCCATAGCAGGTTAGCGGGCAGCGCAAAGGAGCGGCATGGAGACGGACGGTGCGTTGATCGAGCAGTCCGTGCGGGGCCGTCCCGAGGCGTTTGTCGAGGTTGTCCAGCGTCACGAGGTGGCCGTCCATGGGTCCCTCGCCCGCCGGGCGGGACACCAGGCCGCTGATGACCTGCTCGGCGAGGCGCTGGGTCCGGGTCGTTGCGGCACCGAGGCGGCTACGACGCGGGATATGACGACGCACGGCCATGGCTTACGGGATCGCCCGGAATGTGCTCCGGGCCCGCACACGCAGCGCGTTGTGGGTCATCCTCGCCAGCTACGCGCTGTCCGGCGTGATCCTGCTCACTCCCCCCATGCTGTCGCACCGGAACCTGCCCGGCACCCGTTGCGCAAACTATACGTCCGACCGTATAGTTTGCTGATGAGCGGATGACGCCAGATCCCTGGCACCGGGAACGCTCGGAAACCAGCCGGAGGAGTACGCGTGGAGGGCGGCCGGATGTTCGAGCTGGCGCAAGCGCTGGCTGTCGCCAAGAGCCGGCCGGACGTTCCTGCGGCCGTGAGGCTTTTCCACCCGGACATGCTGCTGGAGACCCCGGCCTTCGGGACGGTGGCCCGGGGCCTGGCTGAGAATGAGAAAGCGCTGACCCGGTTCTTCGCGTGCGACGACCTGATGGCCGGCGAGCGGTTCTGCTTCGACCTGTCGGCGCTGTGCGCCCAATCAGGCGTCTCGGCGGACGCGGTCCGGCGGAAAGTGTTCGGAGATGACACATGACATCAGACTCACGCGTGAAGGCCATCGGCGAGATCAAGACGGCGCACCTGTTCGACATGGTCGTCGATTTGAATCGGCCACTGAACATGGGCCGTGGCCCGTTCGGCCAGCGGGTTCTCTTCGGCGCGGCGGGCGGATCGTTCGAAGGCCCCAGGCTGCGCGGCGAAGTGCTGGCCGGCGGCGGGGACTGGGCGTTGTATCGCCCCGACGGAGCGCTGATGCTGGATGTCCGGCTGACCCTGCGCACGCACGATGCCGCCTTGGTGCACATGACCTACGGCGGTCGCTGGATTACCCCGCCCGACCTGCGAGCGGACATGGCCGATCCGGTCAGGCGATATGAGATCGACCCCGCTCGGTACTACTTCCGGACGAACCCGCTCTTCGAAACAGGGGCGGAGGAATACGCATGGCTGAACGACATCGTCTGCGTGGGGTCGGGGTACCTGATCGAAGGCGGGATTGGCTACCGGGTTTCCCGGGTTAGCTGACCCGGCCGTGGCTGCGGACCGTCCGGGTCACCGGCCGGCGCGTACCAGCGTCCCTGTCGCATTTTCGCTAGACTCCCGCCCTCCCCCGTGCCGATGCTGTACTGGTGCACGAGGACCGGGAGCGCTGCATGCGGGCCGTCCAGGCGAAGGACGCCCGCTTCGACGGCTGGTTCTTCGGCGCGGTGGTCACCACCGGGATCTACTGCAGGCCAAGCTGCCCGGTGGTGCCGCCCAAGCCGGAGAACATGCGGTTCTTCCCCAGCGCCGCCGCGGCGCAGCAGGCCGGGTTCCGCGCCTGCAAGCGATGCCGGCCGGACGCCAGCCCTGGATCGCCGCAGTGGAACGAGCGCGCCGACCTGGTGGCCCGGGCCATGCGGCTGATCGCGGACGGGATCGTCGACCGCGATGGCGTCCCGGGGCTGGCCGCCCGGCTCGGCTACAGCGTCCGCCAGGTCGAGCGCCAGCTGCTCGCCGAGCTGGGCGCCGGGCCGCTCGCCCTGGCCCGGGCCCAGCGGGCGCAGACCGCCCGGCTGCTGATCGAGACCAGCGCGCTGCCGATGGGCGATGTCGCGTTCGCGGCGGGATTTGCCAGCATCCGGGCGTTCAACGACACCGTGCGCCATGTCTTCGCCCTCTCCCCCACGGAGCTGCGGCGGCGCGCGAGCCGCGGGCCAGCGCCGGCCGTGCCCGGAGCGCTGACGCTGCGGCTTCCGTTCCGGCTCCCGCTGGTCCCGGACAACCTGTTCGGTCACCTGGCCGCCACGGCCGTGCCGGGGGTCGAGGAATGGCGCGACGGGGCTTACCGGCGCACCCTGCGCCTGCCCCACGGGCACGGCGTCGTGGCGCTCCGGCCGGGACCGGAGTACATCGCCTGCCTGCTGTCCCTCACCGACCTGCGCGATCTCGCCATCGCGATCAGCCGGTGCCGCAGGCTGCTGGACCTCGACGCCGACCCGGTGGCCGTGGCCGACCTGCTGCGCGAGGACACGGTGCTCGCCCCGCTGGTAGGCAAGGCCCCGGGCCGCCGGGTGCCGCGCACGGTCGACGCCGCGGAGTTCGCGGTGCGCGTGGTGCTGGGCCAGCAGGTCTCGACCGCCGCGGCCCGTACCCACGCCGCCCGGCTGGTGACCGGGCACGGCGAGAAGGTCGACGACCCGTCCGGCGGCCTCACCCGCCTGTTCCCCGAGATGACCGCGCTGGCTTCGCTGGACCCGGCCATGCTGGCCCTCCCCCGGGCGCGCCGCGCGACGTTCAGCGCCCTGGCGCAGGCCCTGGCCGGCGGCGCGGTCGACCTCGGCGTCGGCAGCGACTGGCCGCGGGCCCGCGCGCAGCTCGCGGCGCTGCCCGGGCTCGGCCCGTGGAGCATCGAGACCATCGCCATGCGCGGCCTCGGGGACCCGGACGCGTTCGCGGCCGGCGATCTCGGCGTCCGGGCCGCGGCCAGGCAGCTGGGCCTGCCGGCCACGCCCGCCGCGCTGACCGGCCGGGCGTCGCCCTGGCGGCCCTGGCGCGCCTACGCGGTGCAGTACCTGTGGGCGGCCGGCGACCACGCCATCAACCGCATGCCCGGCGCCGCCGTACGACGAAAGGACTCGGCATGACATCACCGCCGCCGGCCGGGCGCAGGACGCACGCCGTGATGAACAGCCCCGTCGGCCCGCTCACGCTGGTCGCCGCCGGCGGCGCCCTGGCGGGCCTCTACATGGACGCCCAGCGGCACCGCCCGCCCCCCGGGACGTTCGGCGAGCCGGACTCCGGCCAGGACGGCGGGCTGTTCGCCGAGGCGTCCAGCCAGCTCGAGCAGTACTTCGACGGCGAGCGGACCGAGTTCGACCTCCCGCTGGCCCTGGACGGCACCGCGTTCCAGCGCCGCGTGTGGACGGCCCTGCTGGGCATCCCCTACGGCCAGACGGTCTCCTACGGGCAGCTCGCGGACCGGATCGGGCGGCCGTCGGCGCCGCGGGCCGTCGGCCTGGCCAACGGCAAGAACCCCGTCGGCATCATCGTCCCCTGCCACCGCGTGGTGGGCGCCGACGGCAGCCTGACCGGCTACGGCGGCGGGATCGAGCGCAAGCGCTACCTGCTCGCGCACGAGCAGCGGGTCAGCGGGCAGACACTCGCCTGAGCGGCCGGGCGGCGCGTACTCCGGCGGGAACCTCCGGGCAGGCCGCGCATCCGCTACGATGCCAGACGTATATGCATATGCAAATACTGATGCATATGCATTAAGCGTCGCGCCCGGTAGCGCCTGGCCCGGCCAGGCCGCGGCACGGGCGAGACACCCACAGCCCGCAGAGAGGACACCCCGCGTGAACCTGGCTCCCCCCGGCACCCAGGATCCCCGCCTGGAGCAGGCCACCTGGCGCAAGAGCCGCCACAGCAACCCCAGCGGAAACTGCGTCGAGATCGCCGAGCTGCCCGACGACACCATCGCGATCCGCAACTCCCGCTACCCGGTCGGACCGGCGCTGATCTGTCCCCGCGCCGAGTTCGCCGCGTTCCTGGCCGGCGCCAGGGACGGCGACTTCGACCACCTTCCCGGCTAGTCCCCGGCCCGCCGGCCGGCTCGCCCAGCCTCGTGCGCGGGCCAGGCGCCGGGCGGTTGCACGCCGGGACGGGGGAATATAGGTTCCGGACCTATGAACACCGCCCCAGCGGACCTGTGGTCGGCCCCGGCCGGCGCCGGTTCCGCGCCCCGCCGGTACGTCATCGCGGATGTGTTCACCGACACCCCGCTGCAGGGCAACCAGGTCGCGATGTTCACCGACGGCCGGGGCCTTCCCGCCGGGCAGATGCAGCGCGCCGCGCGCGAGCTCAACCTGTCCGAGACCGTGTTCTTCCTGCCCCCGGAGCGCGGCGGCGACCTGCGGGTCCGGATCTTCACCCCGGCCAGCGAGCTCCCGTTCGCCGGCCATCCCGTGCTCGGCTCGGCGGTCCTGGCCGGCGATCTGCTTGACGCGACGGCCGTGCGCCTGGAAACCGGCGCCGGCCTGGTGCCCGTCGAGCTCCGGCGCGAGGACGGGCAGATCGTGGCCGGCCGGATGGAGCAGCCGATACCCGCCTGGGAGCCCTACGAGCAGCCGCAGCGGCTGCTGGCCGCCCTGGGCCTCGCGGGCTCGGGCCTGCCCGTCGAGGCCTACCGGAACGGGCCGCGGCACGTGTACGTCGCCGCCGCGGACGAGGCGGCGGTGGCCGGGCTGCGCCCGGACCTCGGCGCCCTGGAGCGCCTGGGGCCGATCGGCGTCAGCTGCTTCGCGGGCGGCGGGCGGCGCTGGAAGACCCGGATGTTCGCGCCCGGGCTCGGCGTCCCGGAGGATCCCGCGACGGGGTCGGCCGCCGGGCCGCTCGCCGTCCACCTGGCCCGGCACGGCCGGGCCGGCTTCGGCGAGGAGATCGAGATCCGCCAGGGCGCGGAGATCGGCCGCCCCTCCCTGCTGTACGCGCGCGCGGACGGCTCGGCCGACCGGATCGAGCGGGTGCTCGTCGGCGGATCGGCCGTGGTCGTCGCCCGCGGCGAGTACCGGCTGGCCTGACCGGCGGTTCTGGCGGCCGGTGAACGATGGTGCCGCGATCGGCGCCGGTCAGCCGGAAGGAAGGCTACAATCTGATCGAAAATGATCATTGAACAGGTTCGCAGTAATTTCGAGGAGCCGAACAGCTTTGTCGGCCGCGAGCGCGAACTCGACGAGCTGCGCCGGTTCGCGCGGTCAATGCGTGCCCTGACCCTGTGCGGGTCGGGCGGCATCGGGAAGACCCGCCTGGCGCTGCGGGTCCTGGACGGGCTGACCGAGGACTTCCCCGACGGGGTCTGGTTCATCGAGCTTGGCGATCTGCAGCAGCCCGACCTCGTGGTGCCGCGGGTGGCCTCGGTCATCGGCGTCGAGGAGGAACCGGGCCGCCCGCTGCTCGATACGCTGGCCGACGCGCTCAGGCCGCGCCGGCTGCTGCTGGCGCTGGACAACTGCGAGCACCTGATCGACGCCTGCGCGCGCATGTGCCACCGGCTGCTGGCCAGTTCCCGCGGGCTCCGGGTGCTGGCGACCAGCCGGGAGCCGCTGCGGGTGGCCGCCGAAACGGTGTGGCAGGTCCCGCCGCTGTCCCTGCCCCGGCCGGGCGAGGCCGTGACCGCTGAGGACCTGCGCGGTTACGAGGCGATCCGGCTGTTCTGCGACCGGGCAGCGGCGTCGCTGCCCGGGTTTGCCCTGGGCGCGGCGAACCTGCCCGCTGTGGCCGCGCTCTGCCGGTCGCTGGATGGCGTCCCGCTGGCGATCGAGCTCGCGGCCGCCTGGGTCCGGGTGCTGTCGGTGGAGCAGATCGTGGCCCGCCTGGATGACCGTTTCCGGCTGCTCACCAGCGGGGACCGGACGGCGCCGCCCCGGCAGCGCACGCTGCGCGCCGCGATCGACTGGAGCCATGACCTGCTGGCCGGCCGGGAACAGGTCCTGCTGCGCCGGCTGTCGGTCTTCGCCGGCTGGTCGCTGGAGATGGCGGAGCAGATCTGCTCGGACGGCGACCTGCCCGCGGCGGACGTCCTCGACCTGCTGGCCACGCTGGCCGACAAGTCACTGGTCGTGGCCGACACCGAGAGCCGCGACCAGACCAGGTACCGGATGCTCGACACCATACGCGAGTACGCGGCCTCGCGGCTGGCCGACGCGGGCGAGGCGGCCATGATGCGGCAGCGGCTGCGTGATTACTCGGTGCGCGAGGTGGAGCATGCCCACCGGGTGGGGATGGCGCTGATCCGGGCCCCGTGGTCGGCCGTGGTCGATGTGTTCCGGCGGTTCGACACCGAGGCCGGCAACCTGCAGCAGGTGCTCGGCCACTGCCTGGCCGAGGGCGACGCCGAGACCGGGCTGCGGGTCTGCACGGCGGCGCGCCCGGTCTGGATCGTGCGGGGCGCCTTCGCCGAGGGCGCCGAGTGGTTCGACGCGTTCCTCGGGCTGGACGCCGCCGTGCGCCCCGCGGTGCGCGGCCCGGCGCTGGTCGGGCGGGCCCAGCTCGCCCTGGCCAGCGACCCGGCGGTCGCGGAGGCGCTGGCCAGCGACGGGCTGGCCGTGTGCCGCGAGGTCGGCGCGGACCCCTGGGCGGCGATCGCCCTGAACCTGCTCGCCGAGGCCGCGCTGCACTCGGCGCGGCCGGGCGAGGCGGCGGCGCGGGCGGACGAGGCGCTCGCGACCGCCGCGCGGGCGGGCGACCGGTGGAACGAGGGATATGCCCTCGGCACCATGGCCGCGGCGGCCGGGCAGCACGGCGACCTGGGCGAGGCCCGCCGGCTCGCCGAGGCCGGGCTCGCGGTCATGCGCGACATCGATCAGCTCTGGGGGGCGGCCCGGACCCTGCTCGGCCTGGCCGACCTGGCCCGGCTGACCGGCGACCTGGGCGGCGCACAGCAGCGCTACGCCGAGGCGCTGGCGATCCTGCGCCAGGTCAACGCCCGGCCGGAGATCGCCAGGTGCCTGGCCGGCCTCGGCCGGATCGCGATCGACCAGGGAGAGATCGCGCTCGGCCGGCAGCACCTGACCGAGAGCATCACGCTGAGCCGTTCCATCGGCAGCCGCATCGGCGTGATCCGCGGTCTCGAGGCCTTCGCCGCCCTCGGCGTGGCGGAACAGCGGCCCGACCGGGCGCTGCTGCTGGCCGCGGCCGCGGCCGCCCTGCGCGAGGCGGCGGGCCTGCCTCCCGCGTCGAGCGCGCGGACGGAGCGCCTCCTCACCGCGGCCGGCGGCCTCGGGCCTGAGGCCATCGGGCGGCTGCGCGAACGGGGCTCGGGCCTGGACGCCAGCGCCGCCGTCGATCTGGCCCTCGAGGTCCCGGCGCCTGCGGAGCCCGAGGCCGGCGACGGCGCCGCCCGCTCCCCGGCGGGGCCCGGAGGCAAGGCGGCCGCCCCGGGCGGGCTGACCCCGCGGGAGCTGGAGATCGTGGCGCTGATCGCCGAAGGCCACAGCAACCGGGGCATCGCCGAGGAACTCGTCATCAGCCCGGCGACCGCGGCCCGGCACGTCGCCAACATCCTGCTGAAGCTGGGCTTCAGCTCCAGGGCGCAGGTCGCCGCGTGGGCGGCGCGGGCGGACAGGGTAAGCCCTAGGGGGACGACCCCCCTTCAACCCCCGCCGCGGAGCAAGCTCCGCGAGCAGGCCTAGGGGGTCACGCCGAACAGCGCGCTGACTGACTCCCCCTCGTGAATGCGGCGGATGGCCTCCGCCAGCGCCGGGGCGATCGAGATCACGTGCAGCCTGGGGTCTCGCTCGGACTCCGAGATCGGCACGGTGTTGGTGCAGACGACCTCGATCACCTCGGGCTGGCTCGCGATGCGCTTGAGCGCGCCGTCGGAGAACAGCCCGTGGGTGCACGCGATCCGTACCGAGCGCGCGCCGTGCCGCCGTAGCTGCGCCAGCAGTTCCATGATGGTCGTGCCGCGGGCGATCTCGTCATCGAGGACGATCACGTCGCGGTTGGCCACGTCGCCGATGATCGAGCTGATGGTCACGCTGGTGTCGCTGTGCCGCTCCTTCGCCCCCGCCGCGACCGGCAGGTCCAGCAGCCGGGCCAGCATGGCCGCTGGCTTGGCGTTGCCCAGGTCCGGCGAGACCACCACCGAGCCTTCGACGTCCCGGGCGCTGAAGTGCTCGGCGATCTCGCGGAGCGCGTGCAGGTGGTCGACGGGCACCGAGAAGAACCCGTGCACCTGGGGGGCGTGCAGGGTCATCGTGAGGACCCGGCTCGCGCCCGCCGTGACCAGCAGGTCGGCGACCAGCCGCCCGCCGATCGACACCCGGGGCATGGATTTCTTGTCCGACCGGGCGTAGGAGTAATGCGGGATCACCGCCGTGACCCGGGCCGCGGAGGCTCCCCGGGCGGCGTCGAGCATGAGCAGCAGCTCGACCAGGTGCTCCTGGACCGGCGCGCTCAGCGGCTGGATCAGGTACACGTCCCGCTCCCGGCAGTTGGACTGGAGCTGGACCTCGAGGCAGTCGTTGGCGAAGCGGCGAAGCCTGACCGGCTGCAGTACCACCCCGAGCTGCGCGCATATCTCTGCCGCCAGGTCCGGGTGGGCACTGCCGCTGAAGACCGCGATTTCCCGCACAGGGCCAGGCTAAGGCCTCAGGCGCCGGTCCGGCCGGGTCCCGCCCGTTCAGCGGCCGCGGCCAGGCCGGGCGCGAGGTCGCGCGCCAGGACCTGGCCGGCCTCCCGGAGCCAGCGCCCGGGACTGGCCATGGCCGCGGCGGCCTGGCCGGCCAGCCTGGCCAGCGCCACCGATGCCGCCACGCCCGGCGGCGGATCGGCGGCGATCACTCCCGCGACGAGCGCGGCGGGAACGGCCGCCCGCGCCGCCGCGGCCAGCACGGTGCCGGTGACCTTGCCGTCGCCGGACGTGGCGTCGTAGCCGCCCTCACCGGTGATGACGAGGTCGGCGCGGGCCAGTTCCCGGTCCAGGCCCACGGTGCGGCACAGCTCCGCGGCCCCGGGGACGATGGCTGCGCCCCACGCCGCGGCGAAGCCGTAACCGGTTCCGCCCGCGGCTCCGGCTCCCGGTGCCTGCGGATCGCCGCCCAGCGCGCGCGCCAGGCGGGTGAGGCCGGCTTCGAGCGCGGTGACCTGCGCGGCATCGGCGCCCTTCTGCGGGCCGAACACGGCCGCGGCGCCGCGCGGCCCGAGCAGCGGGGCCCGGACGTCGGTCAGGCAGATCACCCCGCCGGGCGGCGGGGGACGCAGGCCGGTCAGGTCGGCCGCGGCGAGGCCGCCGAGCGCTCCCCCGCCCGCCGGAAGCTCCCGCCCCGAGGCGTCGAGAAAACGGGCGCCGAGCGCGGCCAGGGCACCCGTGCCGCCGTCAGTGGACGCCGACCCGCCCAGCGCGATCACCATCCGCCGGACGCCGGCGTCCAGGGCGCTGCCGATCAGCTCGCCGGTCCCTGTCGTCTGCGCGCCGAGCGGGTCGAGCGCCGCCATCAGCGGCAGCCCGCTGGCCCGGGCCAGCTCGATGCACCCGGCCGGACCGCTGGCCGCGTCCCCCGTCGGGTCAGCAAGCTCGAGCCAGCCGCTGGTCACCGCGGCCCCGGCGGGCCCGGTGACCCGGGCCCGGTGCCATCGGTGCGCCGCGGCCGCCGCGGCCAGCACCTCCAGCGTGCCCTCGCCGCCGTCCGCGAGCGGTAGGCACGCCACCTCGTCGCCGGGACGCTCGTCGCTCCAGCCCGCGGCGAGCGCGGCCGCCGCCGCGGCGGCGCCGATGCTGCCCTTGAACGAGTCGGGCGCGACGACGATCCGCACGCGGTCAGCCGGCCGCCTGCTGCGAAGAAGCGGGATGAGCGGGCTGGTACGGCGGCAGGCCCAGGCGGTCCCGGATGGCCCGCTGGACCTGATCCCGGTCGGGCCGGGCGTCGACGGCCACCACGTACTCCTTGCGGCGGAAGATGTCGAGGACCGGGTTGGTCTTCTGGTGATACTCGCGCAGCCTGACCGCGAGAGCCTCCTCGGTATCGTCCTCCCTCGTCGCCAGCTCACCGCCGCACACGTCGCACTTCCCGGGGACCTCGGGGCTGCTGGCGAGCAGGTTGTAGTCCAGGCCGCAGCCCGAGCACAGCCGGCGGGCCAGGACCCGCCGCCGTACCTCGCTGTCGGGCAGGTCGAGGTAGATCACGCTGTCGATGTCGTAGCTCTCCAGGAAGAACTCCGCCTGCCGTTCATCACGGGGAAAGCCGTCGATGATGAACCCGTAGTTCCAGTCGTGCTGGGCCAGCCGGTCCCGCACGATGCCCTCGACCAGGTCGTCGCCGACCAGTTCGCCCTGCGCCATGATCCGCCTGACCTGGGCGCCGACCTTGGTGTGCTGCTGCACGTTCCAGCGGAAGATATCGCCGACGCTGATGTGCACCAGATCCAGGTCGGCGGCGAGCATGGCGCTCTGCGTGCCCTTGCCGCTGCCCTGCACGCCCATGATGACGTATTTGCGCATGCCGCCAGCCTGGCACACGGCCCCGGCCGATGGTTACCCGATCATCCGGCTGATATCCCCCGAGCCCGGCAGCGCGAACCTGCGCTCGCACCAGCGGCGCAGCTTGGGATCCAGCGAGGCCCCGATGACCGGCCAGTCCTCGCGCAGCAGCCGCGGGTTGAGGAAGCGGGCCACGTCGTTGCGCCGGCCCTGGCTCAGCACGATGCCGTACATGCTGCGGCGGGTGCTGTCGTCGGACACGTCGAACTCCCGCATGCCCGGCCACGACAGGTGCCTGGGCAGCACGATCACTCCCTTGGTCGGCCCGCGCAGGTCCTCCAGCCGCTGGGGCAGCCGCCCCGCGTGCCCGCCGCGCCCGGACAGAAGTTCCGCAAGAGACATGGCACGATTATCGCCGACCAGCCGGGCCGGCCGGGCAGTGACTCGCGGGCACTATTCGGTTACGGAACGCTCAACCCGGACGCGGTGGTACGGCCTGCCGCCGGGACGGCCGGGTGCCCGGGCCCGCGGATGCTCGGCTTTACCGAGATCGCCCGATATCCGCCGCGCCAGCCCGGGGCGGCGCAGCGCTAGGCTCTTGGTCATGTCCAGTGTTCCGGCCCGGCCGCGGTGGCGTTTCCTGATCACCCCGAAGTGGCTGGGCTGGCATGCGTTCGCGGTCCTGGCCGTCATCGGGATGCTGTGGCTGGGCGACTGGCAGTTCCGCCGGGCTGAGGCCGGCAACGCGCTGAGCTGGGCGTATACCTTCGAGTGGCCGGTCTTCGCTATTTTCGGCGTGGTCTTCTGGGCGAAGACCATCCGGGATGAGTTCAAGCCGCCCGCCGACCCCGGCGAGGCCGCCGACGTTGACCTCCCGGCCGGCGCGGCCGCGGGAGCGGGACCCGGCGTTCGCGGTGGCGGCCCCGAGGCGGAGGAAGAGGACGATCCGGAGCTTGCGGCCTACAACGCCTACCTGACCCGCCTGAACCAGCAGGTCAAGGGGCATGGCAGGTGGCACGGCCTGCGCTAGCCCGCGGGCCCGCCGCGTGCGTGACGATATCGAGGAGGCAGAACGGTGCGTGCGGATGCGCTCGCCGTGGCGGTGCGCCGCTACCGGGTCATGGCTTACGTCACCGGCGTGGTGCTGATGGTGCTGTGTTTCGTCGGGATCCCGCTGCAGGTATTCGCGCACAACCTCGTCGTGGTGAACTACGTGGGGACCGCGCACGGGATCCTCTACCTGATCTACCTCGCCGCCGCGTACCTGATGACGCGGCAGGTGGGCATGAGGCTGGCCAGCCCGCAGACGGTGCTCGTGCTGCTCGCGGGGACGATCCCGGTCCTGACGTTCGTGGTCGAGCGCTGGGTCACCCGCCGGTACATCAACCCCGCCCTGGCCGCGGCGGGCGCCGGGCCCGCGGGCCGGCCGGCGGCGCGCCCGGCCCCGGCGGCCGGCCCGTCGCGGCAGCGGCCCAGCTAGCGGCGGCCGGGCCGCGCGTGGGCCAGCAGTACTTCACCGAGCGGCCGGCCGCTGGCCCGCGCCCCGGGCTGATCCACGTCATCCTGCCCGACCTGCACCTGGAGCTGGAAACCGACTCCGGGGTGTTCTCGGCCTCCCGGCTGGACCCCGGTACCCGGCTCCTGGCCGAAGCGGCGCCGCCGCCGCCCGACGCGGGGAACCTGCTCGACCTCGGCTGCGGCTACGGCCCCCTGGCGCTGGTACTCGCCGCCCGCTCTCCCGGCGCCCAGGTCTGGGGCGTCGACGTCAACCGCCGGGCCCTGGAGCTGTGCGCCAGGAACGCCAGGCGCGCGGGCCTGCCGAACGTCCACGCCGCCGGGCCGGACGATCCCGCCGTGCCCGGCGCGTTCCGGCTGATCTGGTCCAATCCCCCGATCAGGATCGGCAAGCCCGCGCTGCACGCGCTGCTCACGACCTGGCTGGCTCGGCTGGAGCCGGCCGGGGCCGCGTACCTCGTGGTCCAGCGCTACCTGGGCTCGGACTCGCTGCAGCGCTGGCTGGAGGCTTCGGGCTGGCCCGCCGAGCGGGTCGCGGCGCGGTCCGGGTACCGGGTGCTGAAGGTGACCCGCGGCGGCCGGCCGGGGGGGCAGGGGCGGGAGGGAGGGGAGGGCGGATGAGAGAAGACCCCGGACGCAGGCCGCTGGGGCCGACGGACGTCAAGCGGCTGAACCGGTCCTGGCGCCGGCTCACGCAGGCCAGGGTCGGGCTGCTGCTCGACTCGGTCAGCCAGCCGTTCAACGTCGGCTCGATCATCAGGACCGCCGCCGGCTTCGGGGTCGAGCGGATCTGGCTCTGCGGCGGCACCGCACCGCCGGAGCATCCCCAGGCCCGCAAGACCGCCCTGAGCACCGGCCGCTTCGTCACGTTCGCCCGCGAGGCCGGGCCGGCCCGGCGGCGTCCGCCGCCGCGGCCGCGGGGATGCGGGTCATCGCGATCGAGCTGGCCGCCGACGCGGTACCGCTGCACGAGGCGCCGCTGGACGGCGACGTCTGCCTGGCGCTGGGCCATGAGGACCGCGGCTGCTCGGCCGCGCTGCTCGCCGCAGCCGACGTGATCGCCTACATACCGCAGCCGGGCCGGGTCGGCTCGCTGAACGTCGCCGCGGCCGCCGCGATCGCCCTGGCCGAGACGCGCCGCCGGGAGTGGCAGCGCCAGCCCTGGGGGGACGAGCCGGTCAGCCCCCCGCCGCGGAGCCAGCTCCGCGAATAGTAGGCGGCTGACCCGGCCGGCCGCGGTGGCGGCCAGCATACTGATGGCTGTGCGTCACTTCCTTGACCTGCCCCGCCCGCTGGCGTTCGCGCACCGTGGCGGCGCGGCGCACTATCCGGAGAACTCCTGGCGCGCCTTCGAGCACGCGGTGTCCCTCGGCTACTCCTACCTGGAGACTGACGTGCACGCGACCGCGGACGGCGTCCTCGTGGCGTTCCACGACCGGACGCTGGACCGGGTCACCGACCGGGCCGGGCGGATCTCTGAGCTGCCGCACCGCGAGATCGCGGCCGCGCGCATCGGCGGGACCGATCCGATCCCGCGGCTCGAGGACCTGCTCGGCACGTGGCCCGAAGCGCGGTTCAACATCGACGTCAAGGACGAGCCGGCGGTGCGGCCGCTGCCCCGGGTGCTCGAGCGGACCGCGGCGTGGGACCAGGTCTGCGTCACCTCGTTCTCGCCGTGGCGGCTGGCCGCGGTCCGGCGCACGCTGCCCCGGCCGGTGTGCATGGCCACCTCCCCGCTCGGGATCGCGGCCCTGCGGCTGGGCGGGCCGCGCCGGTTCCTGGCACCGGGGCTGCGCCGCAGGTGGGTCCGCTGCGCGCAGGTCCCGGTGAACGTGGCCACCCGGTCGTTCCTGCGCCGGGCGCACGCGGCCGGCCTGCAGGTGCACGTGTGGACCGTCAACGACCAGGAGACCATGACCAGCCTGCTGGATCTCGGGGTCGACGGCATCATGACCGACGAGACGGCCGTGCTCAGGGACGTGCTGGCCGCGCGCGGCCAGTGGCATCCGAGGCCCGCCGGATAGCCGAGCTGGTTTTGCCGCCGACGCCGTGCTCGGCACGCTGGCCCCGCACCAGACCGGCATGGGCAGCGCCCTCTCGCGCACCCTGCAAAGCGTCGGCGTCGCGCTCGGCACCGCGATCCTCGGCTCGGTGCTCAACAGCGCCTACCGGAACGAACTCACCGGCCCCCTGGCCGGCTTGCCCCGGCCGCCGGCCAAGACGCCGCGGCCAGCATCGCCGGTGCTCACAGCGCCGCCGCACGCCTGCCCCGGTCAGCCGGGCGCCTGCTCACCCATGCGGCCGACGCCGCCTACGCCCACGGCATGGCCCGGGCAGCGGCCGTCGGCATCGGCCTGCTCGTCACCTGCGCGATCCTTTGCCTGATCCTCCTGCCGGGAAGGCTGGCGAAGGCCGCCGCACCGCCACCGCGCTAGGGGGTGACCCCCTTTACCCCCGCGCGGAGCAAGCTCCGCGGGCAGTTTCTGCAATCAGCACTGCCCGCGCGGGTTGGAATTCCGGCAGGCGGGAATCTTGTCCGGGTACTCACCGTTGAAGATGTGGACGGCTGAGCGCCTGGGAGGCAGCAGACCATGGCCGAACGCGCACTACGCGGTACCCGGCTCGGAGCCACGAGCTACGAGAATGACCGTAACACCGATCTGGCCCCGCGTCAGGAGGTGGCCTTCGATTGCCCGAAGGGCCATCGCTTCACCGTGCCGTTCGCTGCCGAGGCAGAGATTCCGGTGAACTGGGAGTGCCGGATCTGCGGAGCGATCGCGGTCACGGCGACCGGTGACCTGCCGGCGCCGAAGAAGGTAAAGCCGCCGCGCAGCCACTGGGACATGCTGATGGAGCGGCGCAGCGTCGCCGACCTGGAAGAGGTCCTGGCCGAGCGCCTGGCGGTGATCCGGGGGCAGCGCGGGGCGGCCGAGCACGAGCAGGCCGACGCCCGCGCCTCGCGGCAGCGCAAGAGCGCGTAGGGATACCCGGCAGCCTCGGGCAGGATGCCCGCTGGCGGGCGCCCAGCGACCCGGTGACCCGTGCTTACCGGCCGGGCCGCCTGCGACGGCGGTGCAGCCGGTCGGCCACTCCCCACTGCGCGACCCGCCAGAACGCCTCGGCCATGACCGCCCGGCTCATCTTCGACGCGCCCCGGGTCCGGTCGATGAACATAATCGGCACCTCGGTCACCTTCAGGCCCGCGTTGACGGCGCGCAGCGTGAGATCGATCTGGAAGCAGTAGCCCTGCGACCTCACGGTGTCCAGGCCGATCGCGCGCAGCGTCCGGGCGCGGTAGGCGCGGTAGCCCGCGGTGGTGTCGCGGACCGGTACCCGGAGCATGAGGCGGGCGTAGGTGTTGGCGCCACGGGAGAGGGCCTCCCGCGCCTTCGGCCAGTTGCGGACCGTGCCGCCTGGTATCCAGCGCGAGCCGATCACCAGGTCGGCGCCCTCCAGGGCGCTCAGCAGCCGGGGCAGGTCCTCGGGCTGATGCGAGCCGTCGGCGTCCATCTCGATCATCGCGTCGTAGCCGCGCTCGAGCGCCCAGCCGAAGCCCGCGATGTAGGCTGCCCCCAGGCCGGCCTTGCCGGGGCGGTGCAGGACGTGGACCTGCTGGTCCCCCGCGGCGAGCTTGTCCGCGAGTTCCCCCGTCCCGTCCGGGCTGTTGTCGTCGACGACCAGCACGTCGGCGCCGGGCACCGCGGTACGCACCCGGGCGACGATCGGATCCAGGTTCTCGCGCTCGTTGTACGTGGGGATGATGACGACCACGCGGGCCAGCGGGCCCCGGGGTGGGTCGGTCTCGGTCAAGGTTCCTGCCTCGGCTGGGCTGCTGCTATACGGAGCGGGCGAGCCCCGCGGGTCGAAAAAGGATATTCCATCCCGGCGCCCGGGCCGACATCGACTCGGACGCGGCCGCGGGGCGCGGACATGCCCCGGGCGGCCGCCACACGGGCGCTGCGGTGACCCACCGCGCGCCGCCCGCTGCGCCGGCGCACCCGCTGCGCCGGCGGGCCCACTGCGCCCGCGCCCGCTGCGCGCCCCGCCGCAGCACTACCGCCACTTGCGGCAAGAGGGGTGTGGGAAGAAGGCCCGGGCATCCCTTCGGACCGGAGTTCGTCCCGTCGGCAACGGGCTCGCCCTCCGTTGTCTACTGGGTGCCCGGGCCCCTCCCGGGTCCAACCCCCCGCCCAGCCGGGGCCTGAGGAGCAGCCCCCTTCCACGCTGCGCCTGGCTCAAGAGGGGCCGGCCTGGCCCCTCTTCTGGCACAACACGGTCGGGGCGGCTGACCGCCCCGGCCGGCTGGCCCGGTGCTGGACTGCGCAGCAACATACCGTCGATCGCGGCGATGTCAACCTCTCCCGGCCTGCTGCGATCATGCTGTGACCGGCGTCCCGGCGGCCCTGTTCCGGCTTGTCCTGCGGCGATACGATTGAGCCTCCGTTTGGTTGGCGACGGAGCCCTGTCCGCTTTGCCGGATTGAATAGCTGGAGGACGAGAATGGCAGACAGTCCCGAGACACAGGTGTCCGAGGCGCAGATCGCAGTCCACTGGCGCGAGGAGGAGTACATCTATCCTCCGCAGAGGTTCATCGACCAGGCCAACGCCGCAGACCCGGCCATTTACGACCGGTTCAGCGAGGATCACTTCCCCGAATGCTACCGGGAGTACGCGGGCCTGCTGAGCTGGGATGCGCCGTGGCAGACGACGCTGGACACCAGCAACCCGCCGTTCTGGAAGTGGTTCGTCGGCGGCAGGCTGAACGCCTCGTATAACTGTGTGGACCGGCACGCGGAGGCCAAGCCGGACAAGACCGCGATCATCTTCGTGCCCGAGCTGGAGTCCGACGAGCACGTGGAGATCAGCTACTCCGAGCTGCACCGGCAGGTGAACGAGTTCGCCGCTGTCCTGCGCGACTCCCTCGGCCTGAAGACCGGCGACCGGGTGACCCTGCACATGCCGATGGTGCCGGAGCTTCCCGTCACCATGCTGGCCTGCGCCCGGCTGGGTGTCATTCACTCGCAGGTATTCGGCGGGTTCAGCGGTAACGCCTGCGGTCACAGGATCGCCGACTCCGGCAGCCGGGTGCTGATCACGATGGACGGCTACTACCGAGGCGGTCACCTGGCGGACCACAAGGTGAAGGCCGATGAGGCGGTCGCGGCGGCCGCCCAGGAAGGCCAGGAGGTCGACAAGGTGCTCGTCTGGCGCCGGCATCCGGGCCAGTACGCATCTGAGACGCCAATGGCCGAGGGCAGGGACGTCTTCGTCGATGACCTGCTCGGCGAACACCGGGGAGCGACCGTCGCGCCGGTATCCATGCTGGCCGAGGCGCCGCTGTTCCTGATGTACACCAGCGGCACCACCGGCCGTCCCAAGGGCTGCGTGCACAGCACCGGCGGCTACCTGGCGTACGTGGCCGGGACGTCGAAGTACTACCAGGACATCCACCCCGACGACGTGTACTGGTGCATGGCCGACATCGGCTGGATCACCGGCCACTCCTACATCGTCTACGGGCCGCTGGCGCTGGGCACCACCACGGTGATCTACGAGGGCGTGCCCAACTATCCCGACGGCGGCCGGCCGTGGCGGATCGCGGAGAAGCTCGGGGTGAACATCTTCCACACCTCGCCCACGGCGATCCGGATGCTGCGCAAGGTCGGCGCGGAGGAGCCGAAGAAGTACGACTACCACTTCAAGCACATGACCACGGTGGGCGAGCCGATCGAACCGGAGGTCTGGCGCTGGTATCACGCCGAGGTCGGCAAGGGCGAGGCGGCCATCGTCGACACCTGGTGGCAGACCGAGAACGGCGGATTCCTCGGCAGCACCCTGCCCGCGCTGCAGCCGATGAAGCCCGGCAGCTGCGGGCCGGGCGTCCTCGGCATCTACCCGGTGATCTACGACGAGGACGGCAACGAGGTGGCGAAGGGCAGCGGTAAGGCGGGCAACATCTGCATCCGCAACCCGTGGCCCGGCATCTTCCAGGGCATCTGGGGCCAGCCGGAGCGGTTCGTGGATACCTACTACCGGAAGTACAACGCCGATCCGGACAGCACGGACTGGCGCGACTGGCCGTACTTCGCCGGCGACGGCGCCGTCCAGGCCGCCGACGGATACTTCCGGATCCTCGGCCGCGTCGATGACGTGATCAACGTGGCCGGGCACCGGCTCGGCACCAAGGAGATCGAGTCGGCCGCGCTGACCGTGCCAGAGGTCGCCGAGGCGGCCGCGGTCCCCGTGATCGACGACATCCGGGGTCGCGCCGTGGAGATATACGTGTCGCTGAAGCCCGGCTTCGAGCCGAGCCAGGAGATGCAGAACAAGGTCACCGCGGCGATCGAGACCGAGATCGGCAAGATCGCCCGGCCGAAGAACGTCTGGATCGTGTCGGACATGCCGAAGACCAGGTCCGGCAAGATCATGCGCCGGGTCATCGCGTCGATCTCCAACTTCGCCGACGTCGGGGACGTGACCACGCTCGCCAACCCCGAGATCGTGGACAGCATCCGCCACCAGGTGCAAACCGAGAAGGTCGCCAGGGACGACGTGCCCCGCGAGCTGACCGAGGCCGAGTTCGAGGAGATCAAGAAGTTCGGTGCCGAATAGCGGCTGAGCTGATGCCGCCGGGCGGCGCGGCGGGCGGGCCCGTCCGCGCCGCCCGGCAGCATGGCCGCGGCTGGCCCGCCGCGGCTAGGTCTCGGTGGCGCCGCTCGGCACGGACTGGGTCTCCGGCGCCGGCTCGGGCCGGTCCTTGCCGCGCTGGGCGAGGACGAACCAGGCCAGGCCGGCCAGGGTCCCGAGGCAGGCGATGAAGAAGTTCAGCCGCAACCCGAGGAAATGCGCGGACGAGTCGATCCGTACCGACTCCTCGAAGATCCGGAAGGCTGAGTAGCCGGCCACGTACAGCGCGAACAGCCCCCAGGGCCGGATCGCGCGGTGATGGCCCAGCCATACCAGCGCCGCGGCCAGTGCCAGGTCGAAGATCAGCTCGTACAGGAACGTCGGCTGGAAGGTGGCGTACTGCGTGAAGCCGGCCGGCCGGAACTGCGGCGAGATATCCAGGCCCCAGGGCAGGCCGGTCGGCTTCCCGAACAACTCCTGGTTGAAGTAGTTCCCGATCCGCCCGCTGGCCTGGGCGACCAGCAGCGCCGGGGCCACCGCGTTGGCGAACAGGCCGGGGTTGACGCCGCGCCGGCGCAGCCGCCAGATGCCCGCGGCCGCCCCGCCGGCGATGCCGCCCCAGATCCCCAGTCCGCCGCTCCACACCGCGAAGAGCCCGTACCAGACGTGCGGGATGTCGAACGGCGTGGTGATGTCGAAGTAGATCCGCCCGCCGATGATCCCGGCCGGCACCGCCCAGGTGGCCACGTCGGCCACCAGTGCCGGGTCGCCGCCCGCGTTCCGCCACCGCCGCCGGGTGATCACGATCGCCAGCGTGATCCCCACCACGTACATCAGCCCGTAGAAGTGAATGAACAGCGAGCCGAGGTGGAAGCCGTTAACCGGCGGGCTGGGGATATGCAGCGCCATGCACTGAGGGTAAACCCGAGGCGGCGATGGTCGCCCCTCGCGGGCGGCCCTGGCGCCCGAACCGGGCGCCGGCCGGGACGCCCGGGCCGCCGCGGGCGGGCCGGCCGGCGGCGGGCCGGGCGCAATGGTTGCCGTCCCGTGATCACACCAGGCCACCCGCGCTTGACCGGCTCGCTACGATGCCCGCTATGACCGCATTGTTCAGCCGGATCATTCCGATCCTTTTCGTCAGCGATCTTGCGGCCGAACGTGACTTCTACATCCGGCTGGGCTTTCACGTGACCTACGAGGGCCCCGAGTACCCGGATTTCGCCTCACTCGGCCACGGATCCGTCGAATTCGGCATCGAACGCAGGGACGGGTTTCGCTTCGGCGCCCCGGATCAGGTTCTGACCTGGCAGTTCGGCGTCACCGACATCGACCTAGCCCGGAAGCGGCTGATCGGCGCCGGCATTCCGTTCCGGGAAGAACTGATGGCGCCCGCGCCGGACTGGAAGTACCGCGTGCTGCACGCCCGTACCCCGAACGGCTATCACCTGCTGCTCGAAGAGGGCAGCGATTAGCGGCCTCCCGCCGGTCCGCGGCGGGAGGTAGGGCGCTCAATTAGCAGATCACCAGAAATCGGGTATGTCGCGCCTCTTCCCACGGCTGCGCGGCGGGAAAGGTTTGGTCACAAGATCTCACTTGGGCCGCAGCTTGCCGCGGCGTTCGGCCACAATGGCCTCCTGCCCTCAGGTCTGCGTGAGGAGTGCTGGTCGTCTATGCGCAGCGCCACCGACCCGGTCTACCTCCGGGTGCTCGAGGATCTCCGGGAGCGGATCCGCGGCGGCGTGCTCCCGCCCGGGGCGCGGGTGCCGTCCCGGAACGCGATCATCGCCAACTACGGCGTCGGGGAGACCGCCGCCAAGCACGCGCTGCAGGTCCTGATGACCGAGGGTCTCATCGAGGCCAGGACCGGATCCGGGTCCTATGTGCGGAAGCTGCCGGCCGCGAGCTACCTGGATCACGACCGGCTGCACTTCCCCGGCTCCCCGTTCGGCCTCGACGAGGGGGCCCCTCCCGCGCGCCGGGTGGCCTGGGAGCACCGGACCGAGCGTGCGCTCCCGCCGCCGCACATCGCCCGGCGGCTGGGCCTGGAGCCCGGTGTCGAGCCGGTGATGAGCACCAGCTACCTGCTGACCGCCGACTCCGAGCCGGTTCAGCTCGCGACCAGCTACGAGCCCGAGCAGGTCACCGCGGGGACCCCGGTCGCGCTGCCGGAGCAGGGCCCGCTCGCGGGCCGCGGGGTGATCGAGCGGATGGCCTCGATCGGGATCGCCGTGGACGAGATCATCGAGGAGGTGTCGGTCCGGCCGTCGCTGCGGGCCGAGTCGGCGGTGCTCGGCATGCCGGCCGGGGCGCCCGTCCTGCTGATCGAGCGCGCTCACGTGGCCTCCGGCCAGGTCGTCGAGGCCGGGGAGATCGTCATCGCGGCGGACAGGTTCCGGCTCCGGTACCGGATTCCGGTGTGATCAGGCCGGCCCGCCCGGCCGACGTGGCCGGCATCTACCGGCTGATCCGCGAGCTTGCCGACTACGAGCGGTCCCTCGACCAGGTCGTCGGCACCGAGGACGACCTGCGCCGGTCCCTGTTCGCCGCGCAGCCCGCGGTGTTCGCGCACGTTGCCGAGCACCAGGATGCGGTGGCCGGGTTCGCGCTGTGGTTCGTGAACTACTCGACCTGGCTCGGCCGGCCCGGCATCTACCTGGAGGACCTGTACGTGACGCCAGCGGTGCGCGGGCACGGATACGGCCGGGCCCTGCTCGCCGAACTGGCCAGGATCTGCGTCGACCGCGGCTACGGCCGGCTCGAATGGTCGGTCCTGGACTGGAACGCGCCGGCCATCGGCTTCTACGGCTCGCTCGGCGCGGTCGCGATGGACGAGTGGACCGTGCACCGGCTGGACGGCCCGGCCCTGCTCGCGCTCGCCGGCGCAGAGCCCGCGAACCCGCCCGGCTGATCCCGCTTCACTCCCCCTTCACGGCGCCGCCGAGGTAGAGCGCGCCGATCTCGGGATGCTCGAGCACCTCCCGCCCGGTGCCGGCCAGGCGCACCCGCCCGTTCTCCATCACCACGCCGTGCGTCGACAGGCGCAGGCCCGCCCGCGCGTTCTGCTCCACGAGCAGGATCGTCTTGCCGCTGGCGTTCATCATCGCGACCGCGTCGAAGACGGACCGGAGCACCCGCGGCGACAGGCCCATCGACGGCTCGTCCAGGATCACCAGGCCCGGGTCCAGCATCAGGCAGCGGGCAAACTCCACGAGCCGCTGCTCCCCGCCGGACAGGCTGCCGGCCTTCTTCCCGGCCCACGCCCCGACCTGCGGGAAGGCCTCCTGGATGGCGGCGAGCCTGCGGGCGAGGACCGAGCGGTCCCGGACGATGTAGCCGCCGAGTTCGATGTTCTCCCTGACCGTCATGTCCCGGAACAGGCTGTGGTTCTGCGGCACGTGCGCCAGCCCCAGGTCCAGGATCTGCCGCGGGCTCTTGCCGACCAGCGACACCCCGCGGAACGTGATGCTGCCCTTCCGCGGCCGCAGCAGCCCGCTGATCGTCGCGAGCAGCGTCGACTTGCCGGCCCCGTTCGGCCCGACGACGCAGGTGACCCCGCCCTCGGCCACGGTCATGGAGACGTCGTGCAGGACGTCCCCGCCGCCGTAGCCGGAGACCAGCCCCTCGACGACGAGCGCTGCCTCACCCCGCGTCGGCGTCATCGTCCTCCTCCGCCGTGCCGAGATAGGCGTCGAGCACCCGCGGGTCCTCCCTGATGATCTGGGGCGGCCCCGTGGCCACGACGGTGCCGTAGTCGAGGACCGCGATGTGCCCGCACAGGTCCATCACGAAGTCCATGTTGTGCTCCACGATCAGGAACGTCTTCCCAGCCGCGTTCAGCTCCCGGATCCGGCCGGCGATGTGGCGGATCAGCGACGGGTTGACCCCGCCGGCCGGCTCGTCGAGCAGCACGACCGCCGGGTCGGCGACGAGCACGTAGGCCAGTTCGAGCAGCTTGCGCTGGCCGTAGGACAGGGTCTCGGCCAGCGCGTCCGCGTGGCCGGCTATCCCGGTGAACTCCAGCAGTTCCGTGGCCCGCCGCCGGTCGGCGGGGCCGCCGGCCCGGGCCAGCGGGTTGCGGAACCGGCCGTGCCCCGCGCTCGCGTGCTGGGTGGCCACCAGCATGTTCTCCATGACCGTGAGCCGGGGGAAGATCCGGGTGAGCTGGAAGGTCCGGCCGACCCCGAGGGCGAACACGCGCTGCGGCGGCGCGTTGGTGATCTTCCTGCTGCCGAGGTACACATGGCCGGCGTCGAGGCGCTCGTACCCGGTGATGACGTTGAACAAGGTGGTCTTGCCCGAGCCGTTCGGCCCGATCAGCGCGGTGATGCTGCCCTGCTCCACCTCGACCGTGCAGTCCTCGAGCGCCTGCACGCCGCCGAATGCCTTGCCGACGTGCTCGGCCCGCAGGATCGCGGTCACCGCGGGTTCTCCGTCCCGGACGTTCCGGGCCGGCCGGCCGCACCGGCGCTGGCCGCGCTCGCGTCGGCCGGGCCCGTTCCGGGCGGGGCCGCGGTCGCACCGGGCCGGGGGGCGGCCCCGCGGCGGCGCCGCGCCTGCCACCGCCTGATCCACTCGCCGCCGGTGGGTATCACCCCGCGCGGCAGCAGCAGGATCACCGCGAGGAACAGCACGCCGAGCAGGATCTCGCTGAGGTAGTCGTTGGTGATCGTCGTGGTGAGGTACTGCTGGGCGGGCTCGATGATCAGCGCGCCGAGCACCGGGCCGGCGACCGTGCCGAGGCCGCCGAGGAAGGCCATCAGCGCCACGGACAGATCGAAGATCGGGTCGAAAGCGAACTGCGGGAGCGCCTCGCCGACGAAGTAGAACCAGAGCCCGCCGACCAGGCCGGTGATGAACGCGGAGATCACGAAGGCCGTGAGCTTCACCCGCATGGCCCGGACGCCGAGCCCCCGGGCGCGGTCCTCGTCGTCGCGGATGGCCCGGAGTTGCAAGCCGAACCTGGATCTCCGGATCAGCCAGGCGAGCGCCGTGGTGGCCGCGGCGATGGCCAGCGCGATGTAGTAGAAGGGATCATTGTAGGTCGCCGGCTGCCAGTTGAGGATCGGCGCGATGATCCCGGTGGACCCGGCGGTGAACGAGAAGTTGAACGCCATGAGCTGGAAGATGAAGAAGAACGCGATCGTGATCACGACGAACGTGTGCCGCCGGACCCGCAGCGCGACCAGGCCCAGCGGGACGGCGATCACCGCGCCCACGCCGGCGGCCAGCGGCAGCAGGGCGAACACCGCGTTCCCGGTGAGGTGCCAGTCCCTGGCCCCGATCGCCACCGCGTAGGCGCCGCTGCCGAAGAACACGGCGTGGCCCAGGGAGATGTAGCCCGAGTAGCCGGAGAAGATGTTCCAGGCGGCCGCCGCGGCCGCGAAGATCACCGCGTCCACGGCGATGGTGGTCACCAGCCCGTTGGTGAAGACCACCGGGAAGACGGCGAGCACGGCGGCGACCGCGAGGATTCCCGCGCCGCGCCAGGCGGCGACCGCCCGCCGCGACGTGATCAGGGCCGCCCCGTCCGCCATGCCCCGGCTCACTGGGCCCGGGCCGCCTGCCGCCCGAACAGCCCGGCCGGGCGGAACGTGAGCACGAGCACGAGCGCCGCGTAGAACACGAGGATGGCCCAGTTCGGCGACCAGATGTCGACGACCGACTCCAGGGTGATCATGAAGACGGCCGCGGCGAGCG
Source organism: uncultured Actinomycetota bacterium (assembly GCA_963842355.1). Classification (GTDB taxonomy): domain Bacteria; phylum Actinomycetota; class Actinomycetes; order Streptosporangiales; family Streptosporangiaceae; genus JASHPR01. The sequence goes on from CAWJGC010000008.1 coordinate 108,155, forward strand.
CGCCGCCGATGCTGCCGAGCCCGCCGAGGATGATGATGGCGAGCAGCCGGGAGATCAGGTCGTAGCCGCTGTTGGGGTTGAACCCGCCGCTGGTCGCGCCGTACACCATGCCGCCGGCCGCGGTGACGGCCACGCCGATCCCGAAGGTCAGGGCGGCCACCCGGTTCACGTTGATCCCGATCAGCCGGGCCGCCGTCTGGTCCTGCATGGTGGCGCGGACGCTGCGGCCGAACTTGGTCCGGTAGAGCAGCCCGTAGAGCATGACCACCAGGACCACGGCGAGCGCGAACCCGTACAGGTAGATGTAGGGCAGGTAGAAGCCGAAGACGCGCACGCTCGAGGTGATGTACGAGGCCTTCAGCGACACGTAGCCGGGCCCGAACGCCGCGTACAGGATGCCCTCGGCGATGATCGCCACCGCGTAGCAGGCCAGCAGCGACATGGAGGTCCGTTCCCGGCCGCGCAGCGGGCGGATGAACGCCAGGTGGATGGTCACGCCGATGACGAACATCGCCGGCACGGTGACCAGCAGGCCGAGGAACAGGTCGATGTGCAGGTGCACGGAGAGCACGTAGCTGAGGTAGGCGCCGACCACCACCAGGATGCCCTGGGCGATGTTGATGATGTCGAGGACGCCGAAGATCAGCGTCAGCCCGACGGCCATCAGCGCGTAGACGCCGCCGCCGAGTATCCCGTCGACGATGGCCTCGTAGACCTGGCGTCCCATATCAGCTCCGTGCCGCTCCGTGCACCTCGGTTGTCACCCGGCCCAGTGCGGCTTCGGGTAGATGATCTTGACTGACCCGGGGGCGCTGACCGGGAGGACCTGGACGAACTTCCCGTCCTGCCACTGGAAGATGAACGCGGTGGCCACCAGGTTCTGGCCGAGGGCGTTGAACCGGACCGGGCCCTGCACGCTCTGCAGGGTGACGCCGCTGTGCAGGTAGCTGATCAGCGAGGAGTTGCTCAGGCTCTTGTTGTGCGTGACCGCCTGGTCCACCACCTGGCCGACCGAGTAGGCCTCGGCCACGTCGGCGTTGATGTCCGACGCGCTGCCGCCGTACTTGGCCACGTAGGCCTGGACCATGGCCTGGCTCAGCGGGTTCGGCGACCCCGGGTACCAGGCGTTGGGCACCATCATCCCGGTCGCGTTGGCCGTGCCGACCGCGCTGGTGAAGGCTCCGCCCTGGTCGGGGCCGGCCGCGGCGATGAAGATCTTCGGGTTAAAGTGCTGCTGCTCGAATGCGCTCATGAACGCCGACACGGTGGGCACGTCGGTCGAGCCGAGCACCACCATCTGCGCGCCGCTGGCCGCCACGTCGTCCGCGGGCGCCTTGTAGGCCGACTCCTCCTCGGGGAAGATCTTGGAATAGACCGTCTTGATCCCGATCGGCTGCAATTTGCCCTGGGTGAGCAGCACCTGCGGGGTGGCGAACGGGTCGTTGGCCATCGGGTAGGCGCCGGTCGCCGGCCGCTGGCTGGCGGGCATCGACTCCACCCACGCGGTGAACGGGTCAAGCTCGTTGGCGACGGGCAGGCTCACGTCGAAGACGTTGTTGAGCTTCTGCGCGAACACGAGCCCCCCGCCGCCGGCGCCCTCGACGAACGCGTAGCCGTACCGGTGGGCCGCGGCCGAGGCCGGCGCGGTCAGCAGCGTGGAGAACGGGCCGAACGTCAGGTCAACGTGATTAACGGTGATCAGTTTCTGGTAGTTGGTGACGACCTGCGTGGGAGAGCTGTTGTCGTTCAGTATGTCCAGCTTGACCTGGCGGCCGAGGATGCCGCCCGCCTTGTTGACCTCGCTCACCCAGAGGTTGTACCCCTTCTGGAACGCCTGGCCGTCGACCGAGAAGTCTCCGGTCAGCGACAGCGACGCGCCGATGACGATCGGCGTCTTGCTGCCCGACCCGGCGGACGAACCGCTGCCGTTGCTGCTGCAGCCGGCGGCCGCGGCTGCCGTCAGGCAGGCCGCGGCGGCCAGAGACAAGAACCGGGCGTGGTGATATCTCATCCCCGGTCCTCCTTCCGATTGATGAATAGCCGTTTAGTACCCGACCTGCCGCGCGGCGAGGCCGGGCGGTCCTGGCGGAGTTAACCGGAGCGGCCGGCCTGCGGCGGGCCGCGGGTGGTGAGGCCGGTGGCTCACCGTTCTTCCTCTCCCCCGGTGTGCTCGCCCCCGGTGCCGGCGGCCGGCTCCAGGCCGTCGGAAACATCTACGTTCTCGCTGGTCAGCTCCAGGCCAGCCGACTGGGCCTGTAGCTCGAGCAACGCCGCGAAGTCCAGTTCACCGTAGCCGCGGCCGACCAGGCCCTGCACGATCTGATGGACTAGCGAGGCCACGGGGAGCGGGACCTCGCGCTCGCGCGCGGCGGCCAGGCCAAGGTCGAAGTCCTTGCGCAGCAGCGCGGAAGTGAACGTGGGCGTGAAGTCCAGGTTGACGAACGCGGGGGTCTTGTACCGCGTGAACAGCGAGCCCATCACGCTGGCGTTGATGCAGGCGAGGAACGGCTCCCGGGCGACCCCGCTCTTCTGGGCCAGTACGGTGATCTCCGCCATGGACTGGGCCACCGTACCCAGGAAGAGGTTATGGCAGAGTTTCACGATCCGGGCGAGTTCCCCCTCCCCCACGTACCTCGCGCCCGTGCCGAGCAGTTTCAGGTACGGCTCAGCGGCCTCGAACGCCTCCCGCGGGCCGGAGACGGCCAGGGTCAGCCGGCCCGCCCTGGCCACCCGGGGATTGCCCATGACCGGTGCCGCGAGCAGCGCCGCGCCGCGGGCGCCCGCCTGCTGGCGGATGTGCGCGGACGCGTCCGCCGAGATGGTCGAGCAGTCGACCAGGATCGACGGCACCGCGCTCCCCGACATCAGCCCGCCCGGGCCGAGCACGCCGTCGAGGAGGTCCTCGGACGTGCCGACGGTGGCGAAGACGATGTCGCAGGCCGCCAGGTCCGCCGCGGAGTCGACGACCTTCGCCCCCAGCGCGGCCAGCGGCTGCGCTTTGGCCCGGGTCCGGTTGTAGACCGAGACGTCACAGCCGGCCGTCAGCAGCCGGCTGGCCAGCTCCGCGCCCATCCGCCCGGTTCCCAGCCAGCCGAGCCGACGGTCGCCGCGCTGATCTGCCATGTCGTCACCCGCCCCGAGCCTTGATCCACAATCGTTTGCGCCTGCCGTTGCGCACGAGCGTGGACTACTCGTCGCCGGTTGTCAACGGCGGTCGGCCAAGCTGTTACCTGATCGGGAGGACCGGCATGTCCGCCGGCCCGGTGCCACCGGATGGACACTAGGGTCATGGCAGACCGACGCGTCGCGACGGCCGTCGAGCACTGGGCGGCCCGCTTCACCGCCAACGGCGTGGACTCGTCCGACTTCACGCGGGTGACCTCCGTGATCGATCGCTGGGACGAGTGGTGCGCCGCGTGGTGCCGCGCCGCCGCCGAGCACGAGGACCTCGGCCGGCGGGCGCTCGGGGACGGGCGCAGCCGGTCCGGCGGCAGCCACCTGGCCCAGGCGGCCGTCTATTACCACTTCGCGAAGTTCCTGTTCGTCCAGGACCTGGGCCAGATGCGGGAGGCGCATGGCGCCGCGGTGCGCTGCCTGAACGACGCGCTGCCGTACCTCAGCCCGCCGGGCGAGCGGGTAGAGATACCGTTCGACGGCGGGACGCTCGCCGGGATCCGGCGCCTTCCGGCCGGGCCGGGACCGCACCCGGCCGTGGTGCTGATTCCCGGGCTGGACTCGGCCAAGGAGGAGTTCCGCGCCACGGAGCAGCTGTTCCTCGACCGCGGCCTGGCCACGTTCTCGGTCGACGGGCCCGGGCAGGGGGAGGCAGAATACGATCTGGCCATCCGGCCGGACTGGGAGGTGCCCGGCGCGGCCATCCTGGACGCCGTGAGCGCGATGCCCGGCATAGACCCGGCCCGGATCGGGGTCTGGGGGGTCAGCCTGGGCGGCTACTACGCGCCCCGGCTGGCGAGCGGCGACCCGCGGGTGCGCGCCTGCGTCGCGCTGAGCGGGCCGTTCAGCTTCGGCCAGGCGTGGGAGCAGCTTCCCGAGCTGACCCGCGACGCGTTCCGGGTCCGGTCGAAGTCCGGGCGCGCGGACCAGGCCAGGCTCCGCGCGGACGAGCTGACCCTGGCCGGCCGGCTCAGCCGCCTGACCGCGCCGCTGCTGGTGGTGGCCGGGCAGCGGGACCGGATCATCGGCTGGCAGCAGGCGCGCCGGGTCGCCGACGAGGCGGCCGGGCCGGCCGAGTTTCTCCTGCTCGCCGACGGCGGCCACGGCTGCGCGAACGTGTCTTACCGGCACCGGCCGTACAGCGCCGACTGGATGGCCCGCCAGCTCAGCCCGGGACCCGCGCCGTGGAGCCGCGGATGACCAGCTCGGGCGCGAGGTAGAGGATCTTCACGGGGCCGGCGTGCTCGGCGATCCGCTCCAGCAGCAACTGGGCCGCCTCGGTGCCGACCTGGTAATGCGGGAACCTGATGGTGGTCAGCGGGGGGCGCAGCCGGTCGATGAACGGCATGTCGTTGAAGCCGACCACCGAGATGTCTTCCGGGCAGCTCAGCCCGGCGTCGTCGAGCGCCGCGTAGCAGCCCACAGCCAGCATGTCGTTGCCCGCGGCGATGGCCGTGCATCCCGGTGGACCCGCTCGGCCCGCTCGGCCGGCGACCCGATCGAGCAGGAGACGGCTGCACCGCAGGCCCTCCTCGACGGTGAACGCCTTGGCGAAGACGATCAGGTCGGGGTCGACCTGCAGGCCGCCGGATTCCATGGCGGTGACGAACCCCCGGTACCGGCTGAGCCCGGTGGACATCTCCTGCGGGCCCGCGATGTGGGCGATGCGGCGGTGCCCGAGCGCGCTGAGGTGCGCGACGGCCATCCGGACGCCGCGCTCGTTGTCGACCGAGACCGACGGGAAGCTGTAGTCCTGCGCCAGCCGGTTGATCAGCACGACCGGCAGGTCGGCCCGGGACGCCTCGGCCAGCAGCGGATGGTGCAGCCGCGCGGTGGCCAGCACCAGGCCGTCGACGTGCCGGGCCCGCATCTGCTCGAACACCAGGCGCTCACGCTCGTCGTCGGAGTCGGTGTTGCCGATCAGGGCCACGTAGCCCGCGGCGGCCAGCCGGTCCTCCAGGCCGCGGACGATCGGCGGGAACAGCGGGTTGTTCAGGTCGGGGATCAGCACGCCCACCGTGTGCGAGCGCCGCGTGCGCAGGCTCCTGGCCACCGGGTTGGGGTGGTACCCGAGGGCCGCGGCGGCGTCGAGCACCCGGCGCGCGGTGTCCTCGCTGACCAGGATGCGGGTCTCGGGGTTCAGCGCGCGGGAGGCGGTGGCGGGGTGCACGCCGGCGCGGACCGCCACGTCCCTGAGCGTCACAGGCAGGTCAGCCATCAGCAGTTACGCTCCGCTCTGCGCGGGTCCGGTTCCTAGAATGTTCCCGCTGACTCCTTCGGCATGCTATCTGCCTGCGGCGACGTGGTCGCAACCGTTTGCCCGACACCCCGGTCGCGCCTGCTGGCCAGATACCCGGCGGAGGATGCGATCACGGCGGCCATCGCGAGCAGCAGCACGCGATAGCTCACGACCGCGATCAGCGCGGCGCCGAGCGCGATCGACGCGGCCTGGGGCACCATGATCACGAACTCGAGCGCCGCGTCGACCCGGCCCAGGAGGGCACCCGGCGTACGGCGCTGGATGAGGGTGACCGCGCCGACGTTGATCCAGACGATGCAGGCGCCGAGCGCCGCGCTCGCGACGAGCACCAGCGGCAGCGAGGCCGTGATCATCAGCAGCGCGGCCGCCGCGCAGGCGGCGAGGCCGCCGGCGACCAGCGCCCGCTCGCTCGTGCGCCGCATGACCGGCCCGGCCAGGATGCCGCCGACCACCGCTCCCGTGCCCTGCAGGCTGGTCAGCACGCCCAGGAACTCCGGGTTCCGGCGCAGGCCCTGTGCGATGACCGCGAACGGCACGGTCTCGAAGAAGCCGAACGCGGTCGCCGCGATCAGGCACGCGACCATCGGCTGCCGCAGGGCGGGGGTGCGCGCGACGTACCGCATCCCGGCGCTGAACTCGTCCCGCCAGCCACCCCCCGGCGCGGCTGCGCGAGCCGGGCGCGGCTCGCGCAGCCGGAGCGCGAGCACGGTGGCCGCGGCCACCACGAACGTCCCCGCGTCCAGCAGGATCACCGGCATCGCCCCCACCCAGGCGAGCAGCCCGGCGCCGAGCAGCGGGGTGATCACCCGCAGGCCCTGCGACGCCATCTGCAGCACGGAGTTGGCCTCGCCGAGCAGGTCGCCGGGGACCATGTGCGCGAGCAGCGCGGTCTGCGCCGACGTGATCAGGCTGTTGGCCACCCCGTAGCCGAACATGACGAGGTAGATCAACCAGACCTGGCCGCGGCCGTGCACGAGCAGCAGCGCGCACACTCCCGTCGCGGTGCCCAGGTTCACGGCGATCAGCAACGGCCGGCGCCGGACCCGGTCGACGATGACCCCGGACACGGGCGCGGCCAGGCATCCGCAGACGAACGCGAAGAAGGTCAGCCCGGCCGCGCTGTTGCTGCCGGTCAGGATCTTGACCCAGATCCCCATCGCCAGCCACAAGGCGCTGTCGCCGATCACCGACAGGCTCTGGCCCGCGATGTACGTCCGGGCGTCACGGTCGGAGAAAAGCCGGCGCATCTCAGCTCCTTGGCTCGGGCGGCCCGCTCGGACTCGGGGCATCGGGCGGATCGGTGAGCGGGTAGCCGAAGGCCAGCACCTCGTAGTGCACGCTTCCCTGCGGCCGCAGCGACGGGTCCTCCCGGCGGCCCTCGTAGGGCTCGAGCAGCCGGTGCATGGCCTCGCCCAGATCCTTGGCCTCGTGCGCGGTCAGGTACAGGTCCCGCTGGGACCCGATCGTCGCTTCCTGCCAGCGGGCGGGATAGTCGAGCGCCCGCATCAGCCGGCTCCGGGCGCGCGCCAGCCACCGGTCGATCCAGATCGACGCGGCCGCCTCGGCGGCCAGGCGGGTCTCGTGGTCGAGCCCGGGCGGAACGAGCTCGAAGCTGCGGTAGCGCAGCCGCCACGGGCGCTGCCGCCCGCGCCCGCCGCCGGCCTCCTCGAGGAAGCCGTACTTGGCCAGGGTCCGCAGGTGAAACGCGCAGTTGGCGGGCGACTCGCCGAGCAGCTCGCTGGCCTCGGTAGCGGTCAGCGTCCCGGTGTCGGAGTGGTTCAGGGCCTCGATCAGCGCCACCCGCAGCGGGTGGGCGAGCGCCCGCATCATCTTCGGGTCCCGCACCTCGAGATGCGGGCGGTCCGTCATCGGCGGGGCAGCGGGCCCGGGTGGCTGCTCGTCTTCGGAATGCATGTTTCGAAACACTACGCTCGAAACACTGCTTTTGACAAGCGGGCTCGGTCAGGCCCCGGGGTTCGTGCGACGATGAGGCATGCGGATCGGCGACGTGGCCTCGACAGAGCTGTTCAGCGGCACGGCGGCCCGGCCGCTGGCGATCGTCCGCGTGACGCTCGCGGGCGACGGGCCCGGCGGACCGGGCCCGGTGGCCGTGCGCGTCGAGGGGCCGGCGGTGAGCACCCCGCAGCCCGTGACGGTCCCCGGCCCCGGCCCGGGCCAGCAGGTGGACGTCGAGGTGGGCGTCGAGATCGCGGCCCCCTACACGGCGGGCCAGCCGCGTCCGGTCACCGTCATCGCCGAGAGTGCCGGCCCGGCGGGCGGGCCCGGCGCCGCGTTCCGGGCGGAGCGGGCGGCCACGATCGTCGCCGCCGAGCCCGGCTGGACCATGTGGATGGTGAGCCACTTCCACTACGACCCGGTCTGGTGGAGCACCCAGGGCCAGTACACCGAGTCCCGGATCTTCCTGCCCGAGGCCGACGGCAGCCTGCCGGACTCCAGGACCGCCTTCGAACTGGTCCGGCTGCACCTCGACGAGGCCAGGCGCGACCCGGACTACAAGTTCGTGCTGGCCGAGATCGACTACCTCAAGCCGCATTTCGACGCCCACCCGGAGGACCGGGCGGACCTGCTCGCGTTCATCAGGGCGGGCCGGATCGAGATCGTCGGCGGCAGTTACAACGAGCCGAATACCAACCTGACGTGCGCCGAGTCCACGTTCCGCAACGCCGTCTACGGCCTGGCCTTCCAGCGCGAGGTGCTCGGCGCGGACCCCACCGCGGCGTGGATGCTCGACGCGTTCGGGCACGACCCGTCCTACCCGGGCGTGATGGCCGCGGCCGGGCTGACCGAGTCGGCCTGGGCCCGGGGCCCGTTCCACCAGTGGGGCCCGCAGCGCACCGTGGGTGACAACCGGCGGATGCAGTTCGCCTCCGAGTTCGAGTGGCTGTCGCCCGACGGGGGCAGCCTGCTCACCAGCTACATGCCGAACCACTACGGGGCGGGCTGGGTGACCCACGGCGCGGCGAGCCTGGCGGCGGCGGAGCAGGCCGCCTGCCAGCAGTTCCGCGAGCTGGCCCCGGTGGCGGCCACCCGCAACGTGCTGCTGCCGGTCGGCGCCGACCACGTGATCCCGTCCCGCTGGGCCACCGGGATCCACCGGGACTGGAACTCCCGCTACGTCTGGCCCCGGTTCGTGACCGCGGTGCCCTCGGAGTTCTTCGCCGCCGTGCGCAAGGACGCGGCGGAGCGTGACGTGTGGATCACGCCCCAGACCAGGGACATGAACCCGGTGTACACCGGCAAGGACGTGTCCTTTATCGACACCAAGCAGGCTCAGCGGGCCGCGGAGACCGCGGTCCTGGACGGCGAGCGGCTCGCGACGCTGGCCTGGCTGGCCGGGGCGGAATACCCGGCGGCCGCCCTGGACAAGGCGTGGCGCCTGCTGGTGTTCGGCGCGCACCACGACGCGATCACCGGCACCGAGGGCGACCAGGTGTACCTGGACCTGCTGGCCGGGTGGCGGGAGGCCTACGAGCGCGGCGACGCGGCTCGCCGCGAGGCCGCGGCCCTGCTGGCCGGCCTGGCCGCCACCGCCGCCGTTCCCGCCGCGGGGGCCGGCCCCGCCGGAGCAGACCCTGCGGTGACGGACCCCGCGGGGCGCGCGGTCGTGGTCTTCAACACGCTCTCGCGGCCCAGGTCCGGCCTGGCCCGGGTCGCCCTGGACTTCCCCGACCCGGGCGTCCGGCGGACCGTGCTGCGCGACGACGCGGGCGGCGAGGTGCCCAGCCTGGCCGAGGGCGTCGTCCGGCACGAGGACGGGAGCCTGGCCCGCCTGACGCTGACCTTCCGCGCCGACGACGTGCCCGCGCTGGGCTACCGGACCTACCTCGCCGGGCCGGCCGCCGCACCCGGCGACCCGCGCACCCGACGCACCCGACGGCGGCTGGGTGCCGGCGGACGGCACGGTGATCGAGAACGGCGTGTTCCTGGTGGAGGCCGACCCGGCCCGCGGCGGCACGCTCACCCGGGTCCTGGACCGGCGCTCGGGCACGGATCTGCTCGCCGGGCCGGGGAACGAACTCGTCGTCCAGGAGGAATACGACCGCCACCCGCGCTGGGGCGAGGGGCCGTGGCTCCTGTCCCCGAAGGGCCCGGGACGCGGCTCGGCGGGCCTGGCCGCGCGCGTGCGCGCTGAGCGCTGCCCGATCGGCGCGCGCCTGGTCGCGGAGCTGGTCCTCGATGACCTGCGGGTGACCCAGGAGACGCTGCTATGGGACGGCGCCGACCGGGTCGAGTTCCGCACGCACGTGGACGGCTCGATCGGGAAGGACCGGCTGCTGCGGGTGCGGTTCCCGGCCCGGGTGCCCGGCGGCCGGCCGGTGTACCAGACGGCCCTCGCGGTGATCGGGCGGCCGTTCGGCTCCGCGGACACCGACGTGGCGGAGCACGAGTTCACCCTCGACAACCCGGCCCACGAGTGGTTCGGCCTCGGCTCCACCGCGCGGGTCGCGCTGACCGGCCCGGCGGGCACGCGGCGGACGCACGCGATCGGCGTCGCCGAGGTCATCGCCCCGAAGAGCCAGAACGGATGCCGGGATCTGATCCGCGACCTCATGGTGGCTCTGGCCCGGGCCGGGGTCACCGCGACCTGCTCGCGGCCGGACGGCCCGCGGTACGGCTCGATCGACGTGGACTCCAACCTTCCCGACGTCCGCCTCGCGCTGGGCGGCCCGGCCGAGAACCCGTTCACCGCCGAGGTGCTGGCCGCCGCCGGGCCGGACGCCGCCGCGGTGCTCGAGCGCCAGGTGGCCGCCGCCGGGGCGGCGCGGCTCTGGGTGCCTGCGCTGCGGTCGGCGGAAGAAGCCTCCGCGCCCGGGGCCGACCTGCGCGGCGCGCGGGACCTCCCGGTCCTGATCGTGGCCGGCCGCGACCTCGCTGCCGCGATCGCGGGGGTGACCGCGGACCTGGCCGACGCGGCGGTCGAGGCGGCGGACGGCACCGCCGCGGCGGGCGGCACGGCCGCCGCGGGGCCCGCCGACCTGGCCGGTCACTCGGTCGCGCTGCTCAACCGGGGCACGCCGGGCAGCCTGGTCACCGCGGACGGAACGCTGAGCATCTCGCTGATGCGCTCCTGCAGTTCCTGGCCGTGCGGCGTGTGGATCGACGGTGACAAGCGGGCGACGCCGGACGGCAGCAGCTTCGCCTGGCAGCACTGGAGCCACACGTTCGAGTACGCGCTGACCGCGGGCCCCGGTGACTGGCGCGACGCCGGGTTCCCCCTGGCCGGCCAGGACTTTAACCACGACCTGCTGGCTTGCGAGACCTCCCGGCACGACGGCCCGCTGTCGGCCACGGCGAGCCTGGCCGCCGCGGAGCCGGCCACCGCCGTGGTGTCAGCGCTGAAGCCCCGCGGCCACCCGCTGTCCCCGGCGGCCAGCCCGCCCCGCCCGGCGGACGGCGTCATCGTCCGGCTGCGCGACGTCTCCGGGCGGGCGTCGCCCACCAGCGTGTCGGTGACCCTGTTCACCGGGGTGGCGGCGGCGGGCCGCAGCGGCCCGTGCGAGGAGGACGGCGGACTGCCGCTGCCGCTTCGCGGCGGCGCCGCCGAGGCCGAGCTGCCGCCGTCGGGGACCGTGACCATGCTGCTGACGCCGGGCTCAGCGCCCCCGGGCCTCGCTGAACCCGCGGCCCGGGCCCGGGCCGCGGCGGCGCCCGCACGGCCCGCGCCCGAGCCCGCGCAGCCGGTCTTCACCCGCTACTGGCTGCACGGCCAGGGGCCGGCCCCGGCGGGGAACCTGCCGGTCGCCGTGCACCTCTCCCCCGCCCGGATCACCCTTCCCGGTACCGCCGGCCCGAGGAGGGCCGGGCCGGCCTGCGCCTGACCGTGGCCCGCGGGCCCGGGCGCGCCGCCGGCGTCGTGCAGCTGGCCGCCGGCGACGGCCTCGTGCTCGACCCGGCCGGGCCGCTGCACTACGACCTGGCGTCCCGGGATTACGCCGCCTGGGACCTCGCGGTCGGGGCCCGGCCCGGCACGCCGCGCGGCCGGTACTTCGTGACCGCGCGGATCAACGACGGCGCGGGCCAGGTCCTCGAGGATGCCGCGCTCGTCAGCGTCGGCGAACCCGCCCCGCCCGCTCTCGACCTCCCCCTCGACGAACTGCTCCCGCTTTACCTGGCCGACCAGCAGGCGACCACTGACGAACTCGACCTGCGGCTGCTCACCCCGGACCCGCGGCTGCGGCCGGGAAGCCGTGGCGAGATCGCCGTCCGGCTGGGCAACGCCACGCGGTCGCAGATCCGCGGTGAGGCGCGGCTGCTGTCACCGTTCGGCAGCTGGGCCGGGACGCGGCCGTGGGCCCAGGGCTTCACCGCCGACCCGGCCGGCGAGGTCACGCTGACCTTCGCGCTGACCGTGCCGGCCACGGCGCGCCCGGGGCAGCACTGGTGGGCGCTGGTCAAGGTCATGTACTTCGGGCGGGTCCGCTACACCGAGCCTGCCGCGGTCACGATCGTCGGGTCGTGACCGCGCCGATGACCGTGACCGCCGGGCGGCTGGCGAGTTTTGCCGGCCGCCCGTCTCCTCCGGCCATGGCAATGGTGAGAAACTGGCGGTTACTGCACTGACCGACTGAAGGACCATGATCACTGAGACCGTGCTTAGCGACGGAAACCTGCCCGCGGAGCCGAACAGCTTCGTCGGCCGGGAGCGGGACCTGGCGGAGCTGGCCCGCCTGCTCAGCGATGTCCGCGCACTGACCCTGTGCGGGCCCGGCGGCATCGGCAAGACCAGGCTCGCCCTGCGGCTCGCCTGCGATATCGTCCCCGGCTTTCCCGACGGCGCGTGGCTGGTCGAGCTGGCCGACACCGAGGACCCCTCCCTGGTCACGCGGCGGGTCGCCACCGCGCTCGGGGTCAGGGAGGAACCGGACCGGCCCCTGACCGAGACGCTGACCGAGGCGCTGCGGCCCCGGCTGCTGCTGCTGATCCTGGATACCTGTGAGCACATCGTCGACGCGAGCGCCGCGCTGGTGCAGCAGCTGCTGGCGGGCTGTCCCGGACTGCGCGTGGTCGCGACCAGCCGCGAGCCCTTGCGGATACGCGGCGAGACCGTGTGGCGGGTGCCTCCGCTGGCGCTGCCCTCCGCGGTCAACGAGCTCCCGGCCGAAGAGCTGGCCCAGCACGAGGCGATCCGGCTGTTCGCCGACCGGGCCGCGGCGGTCCGTCCCGGGTTCGCGCTCAACTCGGGCAACTCCGGCGCGGTGGTACGGCTGTGCCGGACCCTGGACGGCATGCCGCTGGCCATCGAGCTGGCCGCGGCGCGGGTCGGCGCGCTGTCCGTCGAGCAGATCGCGGCCCGCCTCGGCCAGAGGTTCCAGCTCCTGGCCTCGGGTGACCGGACCGCTCCGCCGCGCCAGCAGACCTTGCGGGCGACCGTGGACTGGAGCTACGAGCTGCTGACCGAGCCCGAGCAGGTGCTGCTGCGCAGGCTCGCCGTGTTCTCCGGCTGGAACCTGGAGATGGCCGAGCAGGTCTGCGCCGGCGACGTGATCGCCCCGGACCAGGTCCTCGACCTGCTGGCCGCCCTGATCGACAAGTCGCTGGTCACGCTCGACGCCGAGGTGGGCGGGCACGCGCGCTACCGCCTGCTGGACACCATCAAGGAGTACGCCGCCGACCGCCTCGCCGCCTCCGGCGAGGGGCCGGCCATGCGGCGGCTGCACCGTGACCACATGATGCGCATCGTGGAAGGCATCGTGGAGCAGGCGTTCGTGCGCGGCGACCCGCCGTGGCCGGCCCGGGTCGCGATGTACCACGGGGTCGCGGTGGACCGGGCCAACTACCAGGCGGCGCTCAGCACCAGCCTCGAGTACCGCGACGCCGACGAGGGGCTGCGGCTCTGCTCAGGGCTGCGCAGCCCATGGGTCGCGTACGGCAACGTGACCGAGGGGATCACCTGGTTCGATCGCTTCCTGAAGCTGGACGAGCAGGTCCCGCCCGGGGTCCGGGCCCGGGCCCTGATCATGCGGTCCGAGCTGGCCTTCGAGCAGCAGGACTACGCCGCCGCCGGCGAGCACGCCCAGGCGGGCCTGGATCTGTGCCGCGCGTCGGGTAGCCGGGGCGCGGCCGGGGCGCTGCGCGTCCTCGCGGTGGTCAGCCTCCGGGTCGGCCGGCCGGAAGACGCCCTGGACCGGATCGACGGTGCGATCGCGGCCGCGCGCGCGGACAGCGACGAGTGGCAAGAGGGGCTCGGGCTCGCGGTCAAGGCCACGATCATCACCCGCCTGGGCAGGCTGGACGAGGCGCAGCAGGCCTTCGAGGACGCGCTGGACGTGCTGCGTGACAACAACGGATGGGGCGTGGCGCAAACCCTGTACGGATTCGGCAGCCTGGCCCGGGCGCGCGGTGATCACCAGGCGGCGCTCGGCCATTTCCAGGACGCGCTGGCGCTGTACCGCGAGATCGACGCGCGGCCCGAGATCGCCCGCTGCCTGGCCGGCGTCGGCTGGGTGGCGCTGTCCCAGGGCGACCTCGAGCTGGCCCGGTCCAGCCTGACCGAGAGCCTGCAGCTCAGCCTGGCCACCGGCCAGCGCCTGGCCGTGGCCCGCGGGCTCGACGCCTGTGCCATGCTCGCCGTGGCCCGGGGCGACCCGGCCCGGGCGGTACGGCTCGAAGGCGCCGCTCTGGCCCTGCGCCAGGCCCTCGGGCACATGCCCTCCGGGTCCACCCAGCCCAGGCTCGATGCCCTGCTCGACGTGGCGCGCCGCGAGCTAGGGCCGCCGGCCACCGAGGCCCTGTTCGCCGAGGGCGCGGCGATGAGCGCCGACCAGGCGGTCAGGGTGGCGACCGACTCTGGCGGCGGAGAACCCCGGGACGGCGCCGTCCGTCCGGCCGCCCCGGAGCATTCCGGCGCGCCGGCCAGCCCCGGAGCTGCCTCCGCGCTGACCGCGCGGGAACAAGAGATCGCGGCCCTGATCGCCCGCGGCCTGTCCAACCGCGGCATCGCCGACGAGTTGGTGATCAGCCCCGCCACCGCGGCCCGGCACGTGGCCAACATCTTCGCCAAGCTCGGGTTCAGCTCCCGCGCTCAGGTCGCCGCCTGGGCCGCGCAACGCTGGCCGGGCGGCCAGATCTGACGGCGCCGCTCACGGCATCGAGCCGGCCCGCGCGTGCACATCCCGCCCGGCCCGGGTACACATGCCGCGTCCGGCGTACACATGTCGCTGAGCTGCAGGATGCACATCCGGATGGCCAATTCGGGGCATGTGCGGGACTACTGCCCCCGCCTAACGTCATTCCCGGAGCGCAAGCGGGAGCCTGGCGGATGTTCCGGCCACCAGGAGGGGGCTGGCCGGCCCGTCAGCCAGGCTCCCGTATGCGGGCCTAGCCCCCGGTCCCCGGGCCGGGCCCGCCGCTCTGTTAGCCCGGGGGGACGACCCCCCGGACCCCCCGCGTGCCATCCGCTCGGGCCGGCCAAAGGCGCCGGCCGTCGCGGCTGGCCCAGTGCAGCCCGGGGGGACGACCCCCCGGACCCCCCGCGTGCCATCCGCTCGGGCCGGCCAAAGGCGCCGGCCGTCGCGGCTGGCCCAGTGCAGCCCGGGGGGACGACCCCCCGGACCCCCCGCGTGCCCCCATCCACCTCCCGTCCCCGCCACGGGCGGCGGCTACATATCCGACTACATAGTCCTGACGATGCGGCCTGACGGGGGCGGGCCGTAGCGTCGGCATCCAGGGGCATTCCCACCGGGACCGGACAGGAGGCAGCCAGCGGATGGCGAGCACAGACGCAGTGGCCGGCGAGGCCACGGTCACGCAGCGGCTGCTGGCCGCGGCGCCGTCCCGCGGCGGGCATCGGGCCCTGGTCGGCGGCTCCGCGGACTCGGCGTGCAGCTACGCCGAACTCGCCGCCACCGTCCAGGCCGCCGCAGCCGGCTTGGCCTGGCGCGGGGTGCAGCCCAGGGACGCCGTCGGTGTCTACGTCCCCGACGCGGCGTGCTATGTGCTCGCCACGCACGCGATACGAGCCGCGGGGGGCGTGCCCTCGCCGGTCGCCGCCGGGCTCACCGTGCCGGAGATGGCCGGCCAGCTTGCCGACTGCGGCGCGCGGATGCTGCTGACCGCCCCGCCGTTCGCCGCGGCCGCGCTCGCCGCGGCCGACCGCTCCTGGGTGCGGCAGGTTGTCTCGTTCGGCGAGGCACCCGACGCGGTCCAGTTTGCTGCCCTGCTCCGGGCCGGAACGCTGACGGCCGCCGCGGGGCGGGCGAGCGACCCGGCGTTGCTGCCGTATACGCGCCAGCCGGACGGGATGCTCGGGCCCGTCCCGCTCAGCCATCACGAACTGGCCGGCCTGCTGTGCAAGCTGGACACCGAGGCGGAGGTCGGCGAGAACGACGTGGTGCTGGCCGCACCGCCCGCGGGCGATGGCCGGTCCTATACGGCGCTACTCGACCACGCGCTGCTGTGCGGCGCGACCATCGTGGCCGCTCACCCCGAGGAACTGGCCGCGGCGGCCGACACGCATCACGGCACCGCCATGATCGCGGCGGGCGGCACAGCGGCAGGCGCGGGCCAGCGGCTGCGGGTATTCGCGGTAGCCTCGTAGCCCACCTGAGTGGCCTTTACCCCGTTTCGCGGCCTTCGTCCCGGCCGCCAGCCCGCCGCCCCGGCATCGCGCCCCACCTCACTGCCTCATACGCTCGGCGGCCGGTTCTCGTACGGGGTGCTCAGGACGATCGTGGTACGGGTGGACACGCCGGCGGCGGCCCGGATCTGCTGCAGCAGTTCCTCGAGCGCGGCCGGGGATGCCACCCGGACCTTCAGGATGTAGTTCTCGTCCCCGGCGACGCTGTGACAGGCCTCGATCGCCGACAGGTAGGCGAGCCGCTCGGGGGCGTCGTCCGCCGCGGCCGGGTCGAACGGCTTGATCGAGACGAACGCGGTCAGCGGAAGCCCGGCATCGGCCGGATCGATCAGGGCCGCGTACCCCTGGATCACGCCGCGCCGTTCCAGGCGGCGGACCCGCTGCTGCGCGGCCGACACGGACAGCCCGGTGTGCCTGGCCAGCTCGGTGAAGCTCATCCGGCCGTCGCGGGCCAGCAGCGAGATGATGACGCGGTCTGTCTCCTCCACCTCGCTACGGTAGCCCGCCGGGGTGCGCCGGCCGCCCGTGCCAGGCCGGCTTGGCCCATCCTCTTGATAACAGCCTGATATCGGCGTTTACGCTCCCGTAACACAAATGCCCGTGATCTTAACGAACGGGCAGCGAGCGGATACGCTCCGGCCAGAGGGCGGCAGCGGAAGCCGTGGTCACGTGACGAAGCAGCGGGAGTGGCGGGATGGCGCAGATCGTGCTGGACCAGGTGGACAAGGTCTTTCCCGGCGGGGTGCGGGCCGTGGACGGGCTCAGCCTGGATATCACCGATGGTGAGTTCATGGTCCTGGTCGGACCCTCGGGCTGCGGGAAGTCGACCGCTCTGAGGTCGATCGCCGGGCTGGACGAGATCACGTCCGGGACGATATCCATCGGCGGCCGGATCGTGAACGACCTGCCGCCCAAGGACCGCGACATCGCGATGGTGTTCCAGAACTACGCCCTCTACCCGCACATGACCGTGGAGCAGAACCTGGCCTTCGGGCTGCAGCAGCGCAAGACGCCGAAAGACGAGATCAGGCGCAGGGTCACCAGCGTGGCCAAGATGCTCGGGCTGGAGGACTATCTCAAGCGCAAGCCCGCCGCGCTGTCCGGTGGCCAGCGCCAGCGCGTGGCCATGGGCCGCGCCATCGTCCGCGAGCCGCAGGCGTTCCTGATGGACGAGCCGCTGTCCAACCTGGACGCCAAGCTGCGCGTATCCATGCGCGCGTCGCTGTCCCAGTTGCACGAGCGGCTGGGCGTGACCACCGTGTACGTCACCCACGACCAGGTCGAGGCGATGACGCTGGGGCAGCGGGTGTGCGTCCTGCGCGAAGGCAAGCTGCAGCAGGCCGACACGCCGCAGGCGCTCTTCAACGCCCCGGTCAACCTGTTCGTGGCCGGGTTCATCGGATCGCCGGCGATGAACTTCGTCACCGCGCGGCTCGTCCGTGACGACGGCCTGGCGGTCAGCTTCGCCGGCTACCGCCTGGAGGTCCCCCCCGCCCTGCTCGCGACGCGCCCCGGCCTGGACGGCTATTTCGGCCGGGACCTCATTCTGGGCGTCAGGCCCTCGGACTTCGAGGACGCCGGCCTGGCCGACGCGGGATGGGCGAGGATGCCGGTCACCGCAGACGTGACGGAGGACCTCGGCAGCGAGATCCACGTCCTGTTCACCATCGACGCCCCGCAGGTCCAGCACTCCAGCATCACCCAGGCCGCGGCCGGGAACGACGACGACGCGGCCATCCCGCTGACCGGCGGCAAGTCGCTGTGGACCGCCCGGGTCGCCGCGCGCAGCAAGGTCCGGTCCGGTCAGCCGGTAGAGCTCGCCGTCGACACTTCCAACCTGCAGTTCTTCGACCCCGAGAGCGGGCTGTCGATCGGCCGCGGCTAGGCCGCGACGTGCACCCGCCGTTCCGCAGGGCGGGCCGGTGGACCACGACTTATGGCAGTCTCTCTTGTGGAGCACGGGATCTTCGTCGTCTCCCAGCAGCAGCACCACGTTTCCGGGTAAGGAGGCTGAGTGTGGATGAGACCGCGGTCACGGCTGCCCCGTGGCGTCCTGGTTGCCACCGGGCTGGTTGTGCTGGTCGTCGTCGGAATCGTGGGCTACCTGAGCTTTGGCTATTCGCCGTGGCTGGCGGCGGCGATGACTCTGCTCACGTTGACCACTGTCGGGTTTGCGCCCGGAAGCCAGCTCTCAACCGGTGTCCTGGTGTTCACTGCCGGGCTGGCCTTCGTCGGCGTCAGCCTGTTCGTCGCCATCCTGGGCTTGGCTGCGACCGCGATCGTGGAAGGCCGGGTGACGCTGTTTTCGCGGAGCCGCCGGATGCGCCGGCGCCTTGACGAGCTACGCGGACATTTCATCGTCTGCGCCTACGGTCGGGTCGGCCGGGCAACCGCCCGGGAACTGGAGGCCGCCAAGGTGCCGTTCGTCGTCGTGGACAGCAAGGCCGGACTGGAACCGGACCTGGAACGCGACGCGGTGTGCTACCTGATCGGCGATGCCTCGGAGGAGGCGGTGCTGCGCCAGGCCGGAATCGGACGGGCACAGGGGCTGATTTGCGCGGTGGACTCGGACGCCGAGAACGTCTTCATCACCATCGTCGCTCGCTCGCTGCGCCCCGATCTGCTCATCGTGGCCCGGGCCGCGCGGGAACATTCGGCCGACCGGTTGTACCGGGCGGGTGCGACGCATGTGGTCTCACCGTATGTGACCAGCGGGAGGCGGATGGCGAATCTGGCCGTACGGCCGCACGTGGTCGAGTTCTTCGATGTCGCCCGCGCTGGCCAGCCCGACCTGCGACTTGAGGAACTGGCGATCACGGAGGGGTCCTCGCTGGTGGGCCGGAGCCTGCAGGAACTGCCCGGCCCCGCAGTGCCCTTGCTGGTCCGTCACCCCGACGGACAGCTGATCGCCAACCCGGCCCGCGAGCTTCGGCTGCAGGCCGGCGACGTGGTCGTCCTCTTCGGTGAGGCCAGCGACCTGAACCCGCTCGACCGGACTTAAGGGCCGAGGCTGGCCGCGACCGGGACCCGGCCGGCCCGGCGAGCCGGGAGGATGGCCGCGGCGGATGCCGCAGCCACGGCGACGGCCACGGCGACGGCGATAGCCGGCGCAGACGGGGGCCGGCCGATCCCGGCGCCGATCCCGTAGGCCTGGGCGCCCGCGTTGATCAGGCGGGAGGAGACGGCGAGCCCGGCGCCCGCGCCCGCGGCCACGGCGATCAGCGCGAGCAGCGTGGTGCTCGTCACGAGGGACGTCATCACCTGCAGCGGGGTCAGGCCCATGGCCCGCAGCACGCCCACGTCGCGCAGGTAGTCGCGCACGCCCACCGCGGAGGCCGTGAGCAGGCTGGTCAGCCCGATCAGCCCGAGGACGGCGATGAGGCCGGTGAGCATCACCCGGACGATGCCGAGTTGGGCCGCGGGGTCGCTGGCCTCCGACACGTCGAGGCCGTTGCCCGACGCGGCCAGCAGGTGCGCGCGAGCGGCGCCGGCGCCGATTCCCGGCCGCAGCACGAGACTGTAGTACATCGGCGGCACGGCCGCCCCGGCCTGGCTGAGCGTGTCGAGCCCGTAGGCCAGCACCTGCCCGTCGTATTCCGGCTCGATGATCCGCCCGACGATGTGGAAGATCACCGGCACGCCGCCGATCGGCATCCGGACGAGCTCCCCGATCCGCAGGTGCAGGGCGTCGAGCAGGCCCTGGCTGGCCACGGCCTCCCCCTGCGCACGGTAGAGGCGGCCCTGGGCCACGCGGAACGGGAACGGCCGGGCGGAGGTCCCCGCGCCGAGCGTCGTGATCGTCGTCGTCTGGCCCGGCAGCAGCGCGCTGACCTCGACGGACGGGTAGACCGCCGCGACCTGCCGGTCGGAATAAACGATCTTGCGCGCCGCGGCCTCGCTGAGCTCGCCTGGGCTGACGGTCAGGGCCGCGGCGAGTCCGATGTCGGCCGGGTGCTGCTGGACGTCGTCCACCGTCGACTCGAAGCCCAGCCCGATCGTGATCATCGCCATCGCCACGGCCAGTCCCCCGACGGTCAGCGCCGCGGGCAGCCGCCGGATGAAGGCCGCCCGGGCGCCGAGCACCACGGCGGGCGGGAAGCGCGACAGCAACGCCGCGCGCGCCAGCCGGGACAGGTGACGCGAGGGCGGCAGCCGGTGCACGGCCACGACCGGCCGCACCCGGCCCGCGCGCCATCCCGGGATCGCGGTGGCGAGCACCACGGCCAGCTCGGTGCCGCCGCCGATCAGAACCGTCCAGGCCGCCGGCAGCGGCGCGACCGCGGGCAGCACCCCGGCCGGAAGCCCGCGCAGCAGGGGAATCGTCAGCTCCCAGGCCGCCGCGAGCCCGGCGGCCGTCCCGGCCAGGCCGATGGCGGCCTGCTCGGCCAGCACCACGCCCGTGACCTGCGCCGGGGTGAAGCCCAGCATCTTCAGCGTGGCGAGATCCTGGAGCTGGACCAGCACTCTCCCGCCGGTCGCGCTCGCGATCGCGAGTACCGCCGCCCCCAGGGCGACCAGCCCGAACAGGGCCAGCAGCAGGCCGAGCAGCGGGTCGCCCCGCGCCATGGACTGCTCCACCTCGGTCCAGGTCGACACGCCGAGGACGTAGGGGCTGTCGAGCTGCGTCACCGCCTGCTGCACCACCAGGCCGGTCATGGCCGGATCGGCCAGGCGCAGCCCTACCAGCTCGTCGGTGTGCCCGGGAACCGGCTCGACCCGGTCCAGAACCCCGCGCAGCGCCCAGATGAGCCCCGGCGTCTGGTCCGGATAAAAGCCCTGATCGGAGGTGTCCGCGATGCCGATCACGTGCACCCGCGCCGAGTTGCCGTCAATGCCGTCGATCAGGAGGCTGTCCCCGACCACAGCGTGCACGGCCTGGGCGAACGACGCTTCCAGGACGACACCGCCCGGCGCCCGGCGGCTGAGCCAGGTGCCCTGGCGCACCAGCACGCGGCCCACCGCCGGCATGGCCGGGGTCATCGCGCGGAGCCCGACCGGCGACTGCAGCGGGCCGTCCACCAGCGTGGCCGCGGTCGTGGCGTAGGGCCCCGCGACCGCGGTCACCCCGCCGATGCGGGCCAGCCTCCGCACATCGGTATTCGGCGCCAGGCGCATCCAGATCTGGGCGCCCCGGGTCTCGGCGAACAGGCCGCGCCACGGGTTCGTCGCCCCTTCCAGCACCGTGGCCGAGAGCGTCAGCGACGCCACGACCCCGGCGACCACCGCGATCACGACGAGAACCTGGCCCCGGCGCGCCCGCAGGTCGGCGCGGATCCAGCGCAGGGCGGCCCGGACCGGGATCACCCGGGCATCACCCCCGGAGCCTGATCACACTGGCGGCCGCCCTCGGCGGACCGGCCGGCGCCCGGACCGCGGAATCGTCGACCACCATGCCGTCGAACAGGTTGATCACCCGGTCGGCCATGCTGGCGGCGCGGGCATTGTGGGTGACCATCATGATGGCCTGGCCCTGGGCGTGAACGCGGCGAAGCAGGCGCAGCACGTCAGCGGAGTTGGAGCTGTCCAGGTTGCCGGTGGGCTCGTCGGCGAGCAGCAGCCTGGGCCTGCTGGCCAGGGCCCGGGCGAGCGCCACCCGCTGCTGCTCGCCTCCGGACAGCCGCGCCGGCGCGGTGCTCGCCTTGCCGGCCAGGCCGAGGTCGGCCAGCAACTCCTCGCGGCGCGCTCTGGCCTCACGCCTCGTGGCGCCACCCAGCAGCGCGGCCAGTTCCACGTTGTCCGCCACGGTCATGTTCGAGATCAGGTTGAAGAACTGGAAGACGAAGCCGATGTACCGACGGCGCAGCACCGCCCACCGGGCCTGGCTCAGGCCGTCCACCTGCTGCCCGTCCAGCCAGATCTCGCCGCTCGTGGGCGGCTCCAGCCCGCCGATCAGGTGCAACAGAGTGGATTTGCCGGACCCGGACGGGCCCATCACCGCGACGAACTCGCCCTGGCCGACGGACAGGTCGACGCCGCGCACGGCGTGCACCGGCCCGCCTTCGCCGGGGAAGACCTTGGCGAGCCCGACGGTCCGCAGCAACGCGGTATCCGCCCGGTGCTCGGCGCGCGGCCGGGCATATCCGATCACACGAGTTCCTCCTGGCACCGTTCCAGCCAGTCCAGGTCCGCCTGCAGGTGCAGCATGGCGCCCTCGATCAGCAGCCGGGAGATGCGGCTGCCGCGGTCGACGGCTGCGGCCAGCCCGGACAGGCTGCGCATCAGGTTGAGGTAATGCCTGCGCTGCCGGTTGATCAGGGCCATCCGGTCGGTGGCACCGGCCTGCGGGCTCAAGGCCAGCTTCATGAAGAAGTCATCGCGGACCCGTGGCCCGTCGCTCGGTTCCTCGATCCACGCGGCGAGGGCCTTCCGTCCCGCCGGGGTCAGCTCGTAGACGCGCTTGTTCGGCCTGGTGGCCTGGACCACATCCTGGCTGCTGACCAGCCCGTCCCGCTCGAGGCGCTGCAGCGTGACGTAGATCTGGCCGATGTTCGGCGAGGGGTACGCCTCGCCGAACGTCTGCTCGAGGAGGTTCTTCAGCTCATAACCGTGGGCTGGCTCCTTGGCCAGCAGCGCTAGCAGCGGCAGGCGCACGACCCCGACCCCTCTGGCGTAAGAACCCTTGCGGCCATCAGCACCTCGAGGACATGGTGGCACACGGCGGCCGGATTTGCACTGCCCCCGCGGGCGACGACGCCGCCTGCAGCACGCTCCCGCAACATGTTCGTAACCTCCCATTGACCCCTACATAACACAGGTATATAACACGAATGTATCAAGTGACCACAGGCGGGCGGCAGATCTGATGGCGACCTGGGTGAGGGCGGGGTGGTAGCGAGGTGAGGCACTCCGGGCCGCCCGGGCCGCGCCGGACGCGCCGGACGCGCCGGACGCGCACTCCGCTGGCCGCGTCCCTGCTGGCCGCGTCCCTGCTGGCCGGTGGCTGCGGGATCACGGGCGCCACCGCTAACTCCTCCGGGCCGGCCCCGTCGCTGAGCGGCATCGGGCCGATCACCTTCGCCACCGGCAAGCTCGACACCAGCAACTACCTTCCCGGCCTGATCGGCCAGTGGAACCGGGCCCACCCCGGGCAGCGGGTCACCCTCATCCAGCTCCCCGACGACGCGGACGACCAGCTCGCCCAGCTGGTGGCGAACCTCCAGGCGAAAAGCGATGTCTACGACGTGATGAGCCTGGACGTCGTGTGGACGGCGGAGTTCGCGTCCAACGGCTGGGTCGTCCCGCTGAGCCAGAGGCTGTTCCCCCTGGGCGACTTCCTGCGGCCGGCCGTGGACACGGCGATGTACCAGGGAAGGCTGTGGGCGGTCCCGTTCACGAGCAACGCCGAGCTGCTCTACTACCGCACCGACATACTCAGGAAGGCGGGCGCCCGGCCGCCGCGGACCTGGGCGCAGCTCGCCGCGCTCGCGAAAACGGTCGCGCCCCGGTACGGCCTGTGGGGGTACGCCGGCCAGTTCCTCGCCTACGAGGGCCTCACGGTCAACTTCGCCGAGGCGGTCCAGTCGGCCGGGGGCAGCATCCTGTCCCCCGACGGCACCCGGGTCACGCTCGATTCGCCGCAGGCCCGCGATGGCCTGGCCTTCCTGGTCGGCGGGTTTCGCGAGGGCTGGATACCGCAGGCCGCACTCGGCTACGACGAGCAGGCCTCGCAGGACGCGTTCGAGCAGGGCAGGCTGCTGTTCCTGAACAACTGGCCGTACGTCTACGGCCTGGCCAGCACGCCTGGCCCCGGCAACATGGTGGCGGGAAAGTTCGGTGTGGAGGCGCTGCCCGGCCCGGACGGGCCGGGTTCCAGCTCGCTCGGCGGGGCGAACCTGGCCATCAGCGCGTTCTCCCGGCATCAGCGCACGGCGCTGGCGTTCATCAGGTTCCTGACCGGCCTGCCGGTCGAGCGCCAGGTCCTGATCAAGGGTTCGTTGCCCCCGGTCTGGACCGAGCTCTACCAGGAGCCGTCGCTGATCAGGCAGTTTCCGTATCTGCCGGTGCTCGAGCGATCCATTCTCTCCGCGAGGCCGCGGCCGGAGGTACCCGAGTACAACCAGCTGAGCCTGGCCATATCCAGCTCCGTGCACCGGGCCCTCATGCAGCAGGCCTCCGTCGGCGCCACGATCGCCGGCCTGTCCAGCGAGCTGAACCAGATCGTCAGAAGCGGATGACACGACGCCGTCCGCACTACCCACGGCAATGAAGGAGGTGGCCACATGACACGGTGGCCGGAAAACTACTGGCGGGCGCCTGCCGCGCGCAGGCCGGGGTCGTCCCGGCGGCGGCCCGCTTGGGCGGCGGTCGCGGCGGCCGCGGTCGTCGCGCTGGCCGCGGCGGGATGCGGCAGCAGCGGCTCAAGCTCGGGCGCGAGTAGCCAGGTGGCGGCCAGCGCCAAGCAGACCATCGTGTTCGCGACGCAGGGCCTCGGCGGTGAGGGCACGGCGACCGAGGCGGCGATCAAGGCCTTCGAGAAGCTGCACTCCAACATCACGGTGTCGATCCTGTCGCTGTCGCCGACCTCGGACGTCGCGCTGCAGCAGCTGGAGCAGCGGTTCATCGCGGGGTCGAGCACGCCCGACGTCATCACCACGGACGTGACCTGGCCGGCCACGTTCGCCCGGTCCGGCTGGATCGCCAACCTGAACTCGTTCCACCCGCCGGAAAGCTCGTACTTCCCGGCCCAGGCGGCCACCGGCCAATACAACGGCGGCGTGTACGGGATTCCCTGGTTCATCAACGCGGAGGGGATCTACTACCGCACCGACCTGGTCAAGACCCCGCCGACCTCGCCGTCGCAGCTGGTCAGCGACGCGAACGCGGCGATGAAGGAGGACCCGTCGCTGAAGGAAGGACTGGCCTTCGAGGGCGACGAGTACGAGGGCGCGGTCACGGCGTTCCAGAGCTTCGGCGGCCAGATCGCCAACTCCCAGCTGTCCAACATCGACACCCCGGCCAACGTGGCGGCGCTGACCTTCATGTCCGACGCCATCCACACCTACAAGATCTCCCCGCAGGCGGTGACCACCTGGGAGGAGTCCAACGTTCAGGCCGCCTGGCAGTCCGGCCAGACGCCGTTCGCCCTCAACTGGCCGTACATCTTCCAGCTGTCCGAGGCGAAGGGGTCGTCGCTGGCCGGGAAGACCGGCTGGGTCCCGTTCCCCAACGCGACCGGGACGCCGCAGGCCTCGCTCGGCGGCGACGATCTGGCCGTCAACTCCAAGAGCACGCACCAGCCCGCGGCCTGGGAGCTGATCCAGTACCTCACCAGCGACAGCGCCCAGATCACCCGCGCCATCAACGCCGGGGACCCGCCGTCGGTCAAGTCCGCCTACACCTCGCAGCTCTACGCGGCGGCGCCTTACTACAAGCAGGAGCAGGTCGTGTACGCGGCGGCCACCCCGCGCCCGGTGACGCCGGTCTACCCGTCGATCTCCAGCCAGCTGCAGACGATGATCTCATCGGTGCTCACCGGCCAGGCGACGCCGCAGGCCGCGCTCTCGACCACGGCCCCGACCGTGGCCCAGCTCTACCAGACCGTCAAGTCGTCCTCATGAGACGTTCATGACGACACGCGAGCAATCTGCCGTGCCGTCCGGGCCAGCCACCGCGGCCCGGACGGCACGGGGGCGCCGGAAAGGGTTCAGCCTGCTGGCGCAGGATCGCAGGTTCGGCTACACCCTCGTGGCGCCGGCGGTGATCGTGCTCCTCGCGATCACCGCCTACCCGCTCTTCTACAACCTGTGGAACTCCTTCCATCACGTGGACTACCTGGCCCCGCCGCTGGGCGGCTTCGCCGGCCTGTCCAACTACTCCGAGCTCTTCACCAACCATCAGTTCGTGCCCGCGCTGGTCCACACGGTCGTCTTCACGATCGTGGCGGTGGCGATCGAGACCGCGATCGGGCTGGCCCTGGCCCTCGCGCTGAACAAGCCGTTCCGCGGCCGCGGCGTGGTCCGGGCCGCGGTTCTCATCCCGTGGGCGGTGCCCACGGTGGTGTCCGCGGAGCTGTGGAAGACGATGTTCGACCCGCAGTCGGGCTTCGTCAACTACGTGCTCACCGAACTGCACCTGCCGCTGGGCCATACCACGTGGCTGGCGGGCACCTGGACGTCGTGGGCCGCGGTGCTGGTCGCCGACGCCTGGCGGAACACCCCGTTCATGGCGATCATGCTGCTCGCCGGGCTCCAGGTCATCCCGGGTGACATCTACGAGGCGGCCCGGATCGACGGCGCGAGCGCGTGGCGGACGTTCACGCGGCTGACCCTGCCGCTGCTCAAGCCGGCCCTGATGGTGGCGCTGATCTACCGCACGCTGTCCTCGTTCATGATCTTCGACGTGATCTACATCATGACCAAGGGCGGGCCGGGCACGTCGACCACGGTGCTCGGCTACCTGAACTGGCAGGCGTTCCTCACCGACTTCGACTTCGGCTACGGCGGGGCGATCTCGGTGGCGCTCGTGGTGTTCGCGCTCCTGATCGCGTCGGTCTACGTGCGCGTGTTCCGAACCGAGGAGGCCAGATGACCTGGTCGGCAGCCCGCCCGGTCCGGGCCGGGCGGATGGCGCGGCGGGCGGGCTTCTTCCTGCTCCTGGCGATCTTCGTGGTCGCCAGCCTGTTCCCGTTCTACTGGATCGTCATCACGTCGCTGAAGACGCAGGCGCAGGTCAATGCGGGCACCTCCAGCCTGCTCCCCGGGCACGTGACGTGGAGCAACTACGTCACCGACTTCACCAAGGAGGACTTCGTCCGGCCCCTGCTCAACAGCGCGATCGTGTCGCTGAGCGCCACCCTGATCACCGTGATCCTGGCGTCGCTGGCCGGTTACGCGATGTCACGCACCAGGATCGCGGGCAAGCCGATCATCTTCGGGTTCGTCCTGATAGCGGCGTTCTTCCCGATCATGGCGATGGTGGGGCCCCTGTTCATCGTGTACCGGCACATCGGGCTGCTCAACTCCTACCCGGGCCTGGTCATCGCCTGCCTCATCTACACGCTGCCGCTCGCTACCTGGCTGCTGACCAGCTATTTCTCCCAGATCCCGGTCGAGCTGGAGGAGGCCGCGATCGTGGACGGGGCCTCCCGGCTGCAGGCGCTGCGCAAGGTGATCATGCCGGTCGCCATACCCGGCGTGTTCACCGTCACGATCCTGTCGTTCATCCTGGTCTGGAACGACTTCACGTTCGCGCTGTCGTTCCAGAGTTCCCCGGACATGTTCACGGCCCCGCTGGCCATCGTGAACCTCGGCCAGAGCCAGTTCCAGGTGTTCTACAACCTCATCGACGCGGCCGTGGTGATCATCTCGGTGCCGATCGCCGTGATCGTGATCCTCGCGCAGCGCCGGATCGTGTCGGGACTCACCGCGGGAGCGCTCAAGTAGGCCGGGTCAGCGACCTGCCGATCACCATGCGCTGGACCTGGTTGGTGCCCTCGACGATCTGCAGCACCTTGGCCTCGCGCATCAGCCGCTCGGCGGGGAAGTCCTCGACGTACCCGTAGCCTCCGAGCACCTGCACGGCATCGGTCGCCACCCGCATCGCGGCGTCGCTGGCGAACAGCTTGGCCATCGCGGCCTGCGGGCCGAACGGCAGGCCGGCGTCCTTGCGGCGCGCGGCCGACAGGTACAGCGCGCGGGCCGCCTCGACCGCGGTGGCCATGTCCGCCAGCAGGAACGACACGCCCTGGAATTCCGCGATCGGCCGGCCGAACTGGCGTCGTTCCCGGGACCAGCTGACCGCGAGGTCGAGCGCCGCCTGGGCCAGGCCGGTCGCGCAGGCGGCGATGCCGAGCCGCCCGGCGTCCAGCGCGGCCAGCGCGAGGCCGAAGCCCTGGCCCTCCTGGCCGATCAGGTGGCTGCGCGGCACCCGGGCGTCCTCGAAGATCATCTGCGCGGTGACCGACGCCCGCATGCCCATCTTGTGCTCGGCCGGCGCGGCCGACACTCCCGGCGTCTCAGCCGGGACGTGCAGGCAGCTGATCCCCCGGGCCCGCTGCGGGCCCTCGTGATCGCCTGACGTGCGCGCGAAGACCGTGTAGAAGTCAGCCTGGCCTGCGTGCGAGATCCACGCCTTGACCCCGTTCAGGATAAAATCGGATCCGTCCGCCTCCGCCCGGGTCTGCAGCGCGGCGGCGTCGGAACCGCTGGTCGGCTCCGACAGGCAGTAGGCGCCGAGCTGCTCGCCCCCGAGCAGCTCCGGCAGCCAGCGCCGCTGCTGCTCCGGCGTGCCCGCCGTGGCCAGCGGGAAGCAGCTGAGCGTGTGCACGCTCACCCCGAGCGCGGCGGCCAGCCACGCGCTGGCCAGCTCCTCCACCACCTGGAGGTAGGTCTGGTACGGCTGGCCGCCGCCGCCGAGCCGTTCGGGGTAGGGCAGCGCGAGCAGGCCCGACCGGCCCAGGATCCGGAACGCCTCCCGCGGGAAGATCCCGTCGCGCTCCGCGGCATCGGCCTGGGGGCGCAGTTCCTTGTCGGCCAGTTCCCTGGCCAGCTCGAACAGGGCCCGGGTCTCCTCATCGGGGCACTCCCGCTGCACGGTATTCATCTGCGCACCTCCGGCACGGTGCTCATCTGCCCGCCTCCGGCAAGACGCTCATCAGGCCTCCACCTGGACCAGGTCGCGGGAGGCGTGGTTCAGCCGTTCGACTCCCCGCTCGGTGCACACCACGATGTCCTCGATCCTGGCGCCGTGCGGGCCCGGGTAGATGCCGGGCTCGATGGAGAACGCCATGCCCGGCCGCAGCGGCTCGGCGTTCCCGGACACGATATAGGGATCCTCGTGGCACTCCAGCCCGATCCCGTGGCCGGTCCGGTGCACGAAGTACTCGCCGTAGCCGGCCGCGGTGATCGGCTCGCGGGCCGCGGCGTCGACCGCCTCGGCGGCCACCCCGGGCCGGACCGCGGCGCACGCCGCCTGCTGCGCGTCCTGCAGGATCCGGTAGTAGGCGGCGAACTCCGGCGGCGGCGCGCCGATCACGTAGGTCCTGGTGCAGTCGGAGCAGTAGCCGCTGGGCATGGTCCCGCCGATGTCCACGACGACGGCATCTCCGGGCCGCAGGGCCCGGTCGGAGACCTCGTGGTGCGGGCTGGCCGCGTTCGGGCCCGAGCCGACGATCGTGAAGTCGACGCGGGCGTGGCCCTCCTCGAGGATCGCGTCGGCGATGTCGCCGGCGACCTGCCGCTCGGTCCGCCCCGCCCGCAGCCAGCCGGGCACCCGGGCATGCACCCGGTCGATGGCCTCGCCTGCGGCTCGCAGCGCCGCCACCTCGGCCGGAGTCTTGCGGATGCGCAGCCCGCGCAGTGCCGCGCTGGCCAGGTCCTGGCGGACGCCGGGCAGCGCCTCGCGCAGCCGGAGCACCATCAGCGCCCACATGCGGTCCGACAGGCCGACCGCGCCGTCGGCCACGCCGAGCCGGTCCGCGACCAGGGCGTAGGGGTCGTCGGTCTCGTCCCAGGGGATCATCTCGAGCCCCAGCCCGCCCGCGGGTGAGGCCTGGGCGGCGGGCAGTTCCAGCCTCGGCACGACCAGGAACGGCTGTCTGGCCCGGCCCGGCCCGCCCCCGCCGGGCCCCCGCTCGCCCGGGCCGCCCCCGCCCGGCTCCGCTCGCCCGGGCCGCCCCCGCCCGGCTCCCGCTCGCCCGGGCCGCCCCCGCCCGGCCCGCGCCCGCCTGCCGCCGGGACCACCAGGCAGGTGAGGCGCTCAAGCTGCTGCGCGTCGTAACCGGTCAGGTAGCGCAGGTCCGGGCCAGGAGTGAGCAGCAGCGCCGCGAGGCCCGCCTCCCCGGCCGCCGTCGCGGCCCGGGCCAGCCGGTCCGGCGGGTAGAGGCCTGAGTCTGACCGGTCGCTCCTCATTGTGCCCTCCGGTCCTGAGTTGACTGCCGTCTGGCGCTTTCCCTTGCGTGGGCATCATCTCACCCGCGAGAATTGTGCCTCATCTAGACACCAAGGCCCTACATACCTCACGCTAGGTACACGAAAGCTGACCAGACGCGATCCGCAATGACTTCTGAGGCTATTGACGTTCCGGCCGGCCGCACGACGACCTCGGCGGCGGCCCCGTCCATGCTCGCCGCCGAAGCAAGGCTCGCGGCCGAACTCGCGGAAGAGCGGCACGTGGCCCTGGAATTGCAGCGGGCCATTCTGCCGCTGCACGATGAGCCATTCGACTTGCCTGGGCTGCGCACCATGGTGCGGTATCTGCCCGCGTCGAAGGCCGGCCGGGTCGGCGGCGACTGGTACATCACGGCAGACATGCCAGGCGGGCACGTCCTTATCGCCATCGGGGATGTCGCCGGGCACGGCCTGGCCGCCGCGGCGGGCATGGCCCGGCTGCGCGGTGCGCTCGCGGGCCTGGCTATCACCGGCTCCCCACCCGAGCGGCTGCTCGGCTGGCTCAATGATCTGGTGCGCCACGTCGCGCCCGAGCACACGGCGTCGGTGATCGCGGGTTACTTCGATCCCGCGAGCCGCACCCTGACCTGGGCGCAGGCCGGCCATCCGCCGCCCGTTCTGGTCCGGGGCTCGTGGGCGCGGCCGCTGGACGCGCCCGGCGGCATCCTGCTGGGTGCGGGTCACGAGGAGTACTCGGCCGCCGTCCTGGCGCTGGCCCCCGATGACCTGCTGCTGCTCTACAGCGACGGGCTGATCGAGCGCCGGGACAGGTCCGTCGAGGAGGGCCTGGCCGCGCTATCGGCCGCGGTGCGCGGCATCGCCGACCCGGAGCTTGCCATCGAGGCGGCCCTGCGGGCCCTGGGTTCCACGGACGCCGAAGACGACACCTGCCTGGTGGCCCTGCGCGTGCTCTGAGCTTTGACCGCCGGCTCTCAGTGCGGGCGGCCGGATCAGGTCTGCGCCGGCCGCGGGTGTGACCACGACAAGCACCGCACCCAGCCCGGAGCGGCCGGGGTCACCCCGGTCATCGCCCGTCGCGGTGAGGAACATGCGCTGGTCCGCATGTCACTTGGTCGGGAGTTCCCAGGCGCGCCAAGTTGAGTTCTCGCTCGTGCCGTCCACGGAGGGCGTCTCGATCAGAATTTTTTTCGATTGATTCGCGATGGGCGTGCTGAGGCCGGCTGTTTTGTCGGTGCCGGCCGATAGCGTGGTTCGTAGACCACGCACCACCAGACCGCCTGCGGCGAGGAGGTGAACCCGATGCCCGCCCCGATGCCTGATCCCGGCTCCGATGGCGAGCTGCCGCCCGGCGGCGCTGCCGGCCCGGAGGCAGGGCCGGAGCCGGGGAGCCTGGCCGCGGCGGGGTTGCCGCCGGGCCTGGATTACCAGGCGCTGCTGGAGGCGCTGGCGGCGTCGGGGGCGCTGGACACCGACCCCGACGACCAGGAGGCGGTGATCGCCGAGCGGGAGGCGGCCGAGGCGGAGGGCCGGATGCTGGCGTGTGACCCGGCGGTCGATGGCGGCGGGGGTGGTGGAGTTCATGGACCCGGGCCCGGCGCAGGCCGGGTGGCTGGGCGTCGCCGCCGCGGCCGCGGGCCGGCTGGATGAGGGCGCCCTGGCCGGGGTGGCGGTCGCGGCGCGGCGGCTGGGGTCGTGGGCGCAGGCGTGCGAGCTGGCCGCGGTGGCGCAGATCTCGGCGCGGGCCGCGGCGGCTGACCGGAGGATCGGGGTGGAGTCGGACGGGCGGCCGGTGCGGTTGTGCCGGGATGCGGTCGGGCAGGTGCAGCTGGCGTTGATGCTGACCGGGTACGGCGCGGCGGACTGGGCCAGCCTCGGTATCACCTTGGCGTGGCGGTTGCCGGCGACGGGGGCGGCGCTGGCGGCGGGGCGGATCGACCTGGGCCGGGCCGAGGTGATCGCCGCGGCGACGTCGGTGCTGGACCAGGACGCCGCGCGGGCGGTGGAGGCGAAGATCTTGCCGGGCGCGGGGACGATGACCAGGGCGTATGTGCAGGAGCAGGCGCGGCGGGCGGTGATCGCGGCCGACCCGGCGGGTGCAGAGCGGCGCCGCGAGGCGGCGGAGCGGCAGGCCAAGGTCAGCTTGTACGGGGATGAGGATCAGACCGCGACGCTGGCCGGGTCGAGGTTGCCGGCGGTGCACGCGGCGGCGGCGATGGCGCGGATCACCGCGATCGCCCGGGCGATGCAGGCGGCGGCCGGGGTCCGGGGCGGGCTGGACCGCTACCGGGCCCAGGTGATGCTCGCCCTGCTGCTGGGCACGCTGCCCCCGATCCCGCCCGCCCCGGGCGCGCCCCCCGACCCCGGCCAGCCCCCGCCCGGTGACGACTGCGACCCCGGTCCCGGTCCCGGGCCGGCAGCCGACGGTGGTCCCGGCCCCGCGGACCAGGACGGCCCCGGCGGCAGCGACGGCCCCGGTCAGCCCGGCCCCGGCCCCGGCCAGCCCGGCCCCGGTCAGCCCGGCCCCGGCCCCGGCCCCGGCCAGCCCGGCCCCGGCTCTGGTCCTGCTGACTCCGCCGGTCGCGGTCCTGCTAACCCCGGCGGTCGCGGTCCTGGCGGCAGCGGCCCCGGTCTCGTTGACCCCGGCGGTCGCGGTCCTGGCGGCAGCGGCCCCGGTCTCGTTGACCCCGGCGGTCGCGGTCCTGGCGGCAGCGGCCCCGGTCGTTGACCCCGGCGGTCGCGGTCCTGCTGATCCCGGCCCTTACGACGACCTGCCCGCGCCGCGGGATGAGGACGCCCCGCCCGACGACGGCCTCGGTGGCGAGGTGGCGACGGCGCGGGCGACGGCGCGGTCCCGTTCTGGGATCCGGCGGAGGAGGACGACGACCCGTACGGGACCGGCCCCGCCCCGCACTGGCCGGAGCTGGGCGTCATCCCGCCCGCGCTGGCCCGCCGCCCGGCCCGGCCCGCCCGCCCCGGCGGTGACCGCCGGGAGGGCGGCGCGCGGCCGGGCGGGGACGGGCGGCCGGCGCCCGGGCTGCTGGACGTGCTGCTGCCCTGGACCACCCTGGCCGGGCTTTCGGAGCGGCCCGGGACGCTGGGCCGGATCGGCCCGGTCACCGCCGCCCAGGCCCGCCTGCTCGCCGCCGCGGCCCAGGGCGACCCCGCCGCCCAGTGGCGGGTCATCGTCACCAACCCCGCCGGGCAAGCCCTCGCCGTCACCCGCATCCCCCGCCCCGCCCGCGCCCGCCGCCGCCCGGCCCGCGACGGCCCGGCCCGCGACGGCCCGGCCGCGTGCACCGGCGGCCCGCCGCCGGGGGCCGGGCTGGTCGGCCGGGTCACCGTGACCATCACCAGCGACACCATCACCAGCCACACCACCACCAGCGACACCACCACCAGCGATACCACCACGACCGGCTGCTGCCCCGCGGACAGAACCGGGGGACCCGGGCCACCCGGCGGGCCCGGGCCGCCCGGCCTGCCCGGGCCGCCCGGCCTGCCCGGGCCGCTGGCGCCGGCCGCCGCCGCCGCGCTGAAAGCCGCGGCCCGGGCGCTGGCCCGGGCCCGGGACCAAGCCGCCGCCGACCAGGCCGCGGGCGGGTGCGCGCACGCCGGCCAGACCCCGGCCTACCGGCCCCCGCCGCGGCTGCGCGAGCACGTCATCGCCCGCGACGTCACCTGCCGCAACCCCGCCTGCCGCCAGCCCGCCTGGCGCGCCGACCTGGACCACACCATCCCCTGGGACCAGAACGGCCGGACCTGCTCCTGCAACATCGGCGGCGCCTGCCGCGCCGACCACCAGCTCAAACAACACCCCCGCTGGAAACTCGAGCAGACCGCGCCCGGCCAGTTCACCTGGACCGCCCCCGGCGGACGCAAATACACCACCAGCCCCGACACCCATCCCGTATAGGAAGCTGCCTAAGGGCGGGAGGCGAGGGCGGCGCTCATCCGTCCCAGCGACGACCCCAGATCCCAGCGTTCGTCTAGTTCGGCCAGCCACCGGGGATCGGCGGGGGTGACCGGGAGCCGCCCGTCAACCGGCGGCAGCGGCGCGTCGGTCGCCACGCGGACGACGGGAATCGCCGCCGTCAGGTAGTCGCGGGCCGCCGCGAGCTTGGCCCGGCTGCCCATCGGGAAGCCGCCGTGGCCCTGGTCCAGGGCGGCCAGCATCGCTTCGACGCTGCCGAACACCCGCACCAGCGCGGCCGCGGTCTTCTCCCCCACCCCCGGCACGCCGGGCAGGCCGTCGCTCGGGTCGCCCCGCAGCGCGGCGAACGCCGCGTAGGCCCGGCCGGGGATCTGGTAGCGGCGGGTTACGGCGGCCTCATCGACGACCTCGAGCTTGGACATCCCCCTGGCCGTGTAGATCACCCGCACCCGGCGGGCGTCGTCCACGAGCTGAAACAGGTCCCGGTCCCCGGTCACCACGTCCACGGGCCCGTCGTCGCACGCCGCGAGGGTGCCGATGATGTCGT
This sequence comes from uncultured Actinomycetota bacterium, assembly GCA_963842355.1. GTDB lineage: Bacteria > Actinomycetota > Actinomycetes > Streptosporangiales > Streptosporangiaceae > JASHPR01. The sequence goes on from CAWJGC010000008.1 coordinate 142,511, forward strand.
CCGCCTCGTACCCGCGCGCCCCGGCCATGGCCACCCCGGCGGCCGCGAGTACCTGCTCGATCACGGGAATCTGGGCGTTCAGTGCGTCCGGGACCTGCTCCGTGCCGTCCGGGTTGGCCCGGTGCGCCTTGTAGGACGGGATCGCCGCCACCCGGAACGCTGGCCTCCAGTCCGCGTCCAGGCATGCGACCAGCCGCCCCGGCCGGTAGCCGCGGACCAGCCGGGCGATCATGTCGAGCAGCCCCCGGATCGCGTTGACCGGTGTGCCGTCCGGCGCCGTCATCGAGTCGGCGGGGATGCCATAGAAGGCGCGGAAGTACAGGGAGGCGGAGTCCAGCAGCATCAGCGAGGCCATCCGGCCATCCTGCCAGGTTCAGTGCCAGATGCCTGGCCCTACCACCACCGGGGTCTGGACGTTGAACGGCCCGGCCGGCGCGGTGTTCGTGATCGCGGTCCGCAGCACCGCCATCGCGTTGAAGACGGTGCCGCGCGGGTCCTTGGTCCCGTTCCCGCTCACCATGACCGCCTCCGACCCGATGAACCGGTAGGTAGCGGGATCGAAGATCAGCTCGTCGCGTATCAGCCATGGCCTCCGCGCCGGCCCCAACGGTAGCGCTACCGCGATGCCTCGCCCGCCCGCCGCATCCGTCACGTTGCGCAGCAGCGCCACGCCGGGCAGCGTTGCGGCGGCCCGGAAGATAGCCGCGCCGAGCCTGGGCGGCACGACCACGTTGTCGGTGAGAATCTGGCGCAGCGCTTCCCATTCGAGCAAGGCCCCGGTGCCAGGCCTCATCTTGAAGATGGACTGGTAGTGCCCATCTACGTAGGCCAGCAGCGCGGCCGGGCTGGTGGGCAGGGTCCGCAGGCCGGCATAGGTTTCGGGTGCGGGCAGGCGCCGGTTCCCCGGGAGCGCCATCAGGCAGCTCGGGCGGTAGGGCCTGCCTCCGTAATAGAACCAGCCGGCCGGGAGATGACTGGGCGCCGCGCGCAGGTCATACCAGGCCGGGCAGGGCACGAGCGCGCTCGCACCGCGGCTGGCGCCGTCCGCCGAAGTCCACGTCTGGGTCACGGTCGCGGGCTGGGACTGCGATACCGTCCTCGTCTCCGTGTAGATGAACTGGCCGGCTTGCGGGACCGGCTGGGCCAGCGCGGCCGTGGCGGCGCGCTGCAGCACCTGCGCGGCGCTGGCGGCGGGTGCCGGCGGCCTGCTATCGCCGAGCGGGATTCCTCCGGCGACCGCCACGGCAGCGGCGGCCCCGGCCGCGCACGCGACGCCCGCGGCGACAGCGAGCCTCGGCCAGGTGATCAGGTGCCTCGGGCCGGACCGCCACGCCCGTCGCCTGGCCGGCGCCGGGCCGGAGGATGCCGGGCGGGGCGGCGCGGCGCCGGAGATCGCGGCCAGCAGCGCGGCCCGCGCCCCGGCGAGCCGTTCCGGATCGGGCGCGGGCTGCTCGGCGCAGAAGTCGGCCATGACCTTCAGCTCGTCCATCGGCTCATTCCTCCCGTATCTCGATCGGGTTTGACCCGCCCAGGGCCTGGCGTACCTTGCCGCGGGCCCGGGCCAGCCGCGAGGCTGCGGTGCCCGCAGGCACCCCGAGAGCCTGCGCCGTCTCCGCGAGGCTGAGCCCGCTGGCCACGAGCAGCAGCACGTCGCGCTGGCCCGCGGGCAGGCCGGCCAGCGCCGACGCCAGCTGGCGCCGGACGGCCTGGGCCGCGGCGCGGCGGGTGGCCTGCTCGGCCACGGCCTCGGCCGGCCCCGGATCTGCCCCGGTACGGGCCATGGCCCGGAACATCCTGACCTCGTCGCGGCGGTGCCGGCCGATGAGGTTCGTCGCGATGCCGTAGAGCCACGGGCGCGCGTCCGCGTACGCCGTGTCGTAGCCGCCCCGGCGCTGGAACGCGATCAGGAACGTCTCGGCCACCAGGTCGTCGGCGGCGTCCGGGCCGAGGCGGCGGGCGACGTAGCGGTGAATCACCGACGCGTGCCGATCGAACAGCGCGGCGAAGCGTTCCGGCGAGTGCAGGGACTGCGCCACCAGGTCGGCGTCGTCGTGATCAGCCCGTCGGATGTCGTCCAGCTCGCTCACCTCCGATCCCGCATCGCTCATCTGTGCCCTCCCGGGTCCGGATGTCCACCCGGCTATTGCCCGATGACCGCAATCCGCGTCCCCGCCCGCTGAACCTGGATGCGGGAGCGCGGTGACGTGCTATTCATGCGGGTCCTCTATGAGTATGTGAACGCTTTGGCATTGGAGTGCGGGCCTGCCTGCTCCCTAGGCTGGGCTCGTCGGTTCCACGCCCGGGGAGGCACGATGACACTGGCCAGCGCGGTCCGCTCCCGATGCCCGGCGGGCCTTCTGGCCGCGATACGCGGCGCCACGGCCCGGCACGCGGACTGGGCGCGGACGGCCGGGATGGTCGCCGACCAGTTGCGACGGCACCTTCCCGGCCCGGAGATCCTGACCGCCGGTGAACGCGAGGGCAGCCCGGACGGATACCTAGCCCATACCCTGCACGTCGAGCCCGACGGGGGGTTCTCGGTTCTGGCCGTGGTCTGGCGGCCCGGGCAGCAGACACCGATCCACGACCACGTCACCTGGTGCGTCGTCGGCGTGCTGCAGGGGGCCGAGCACGAGGAACTCTTCGCGCTGCGGGACGGCGACACCGCCCTGGAGCAGGTGGGCGGGCGGGTCGACGCGGCCGGCGAGGTGGGCGGCTTCGCCCCGCCCGGCGACATTCACCGGGTCACCAACCACGGCGCGGGCGTCGCGATCTCGATGCACGTCTACGGCGCCGACATCATGCGCCTCGGCAACAGCGTGCGCCGCACCTATGACCTCCCGGTGCTCGCCGGAAGGCGGCGCTAGCGGCTAGCCGACGGAGGAGTAGGCGACCACGCCGCGGCGCAGCGCGCTGATCGCGCTGCGCGCGGTGGCGGCCACCCGCGACGCCCCGGCCACCCGCGACGCCCGGCCACCCGCGACGCCCCGGCCGCGGCGGCTACCTGGTCCAGCAGGTCGACGAGCTGCTTGACCGCGCGGACGAAGTCGCCGGGAGTCAGGTCGGGCGACAGCACCTCTTCCAGCGGCCGGCCCCGTGCCCAGGCGTGCGCGGTCCAGGCGAACCCCAGGTCAGGCTCGCGCAGGAACGCGAGCTGGTGGTCGGTCTCGATGCCGTCGAGCTCGCCCCAGACCCGGACCATCGCCGCCAGCACCTCACGAGCCTGGCCCGGCGGCAGCCGCGGCGGGCTCGCGTCGTCGGGCCTGCGCGACTCGAAGGTCAGGGCGGACACGCACGCGGCCAGCTCGGCCGGCGCCAGGCCGTCCCAGAGTCCCCGGCGCAGGCACTCGGCGACCAGCAGGTCGAGCTCGGTGTACAGGCCGGCCAGCCGCCTGCCTTCCGCGGTGACCGTGTCGCCGTCGGTGTAGCCGAGCTCGGTCGAGCACCGCGCACACCCGGTCGAACGTCCGGGCGATCACGTGCGTGCGCCCGGCGACCCGGCGTTCCAGGGCCTCGGCCTCGCGTTCCAGGCGCAGGTACCGCTCGGCCTGCCGGGCATGCTCGTCGCGGTCCGCGCAGCCGTGGCACGGATGCTGGCGCAGCCGCCGCCGCAGCCGTTCGATCTCCGCGTCGCCCCGGCCCGCTTCGCCCGCCCGGCCCGGCCCGTCCTCGCCGCCCCGGCCCGCCCGCGGCAGCCGGCCGAGGTCGCGGCCGGCCAGCTTGTTGCGCACGGTCGAGGCCAGGTCCCGGCGGTGCTTCGCTGACCGGGCGCTGAACCACGCCGGTATCCGCACCCGGTCGATGGGCGCGACCGGCACCGGGAAGTCGGCCAGCGACAGCCGCTTGACCTGGCGGTCCTCGGTGAGCACGAGCAGGCCGGGTCGGCTCGTCCTTGCCGCCGCGGCCGGACTCGAGCACCAGGGCGATCCCCGCCCGGCGGCCGCCGGGCACGCGGATGATGTCGCCGCGCCGCAGCTGCTCCAGTGCAGCGCAGCGCCTCGGCCTGCCGCGCCGCCGAGCGGCGCCTGGCCTGCTCGCCCTCGCGCTGCGACAGCTCCCGCCGGATGGCGAGGTACCCGGCGAAGTCGCCCAGGTGGCAGCGAACCTCGAGGTCCTCCATGGACCGCCTGATCCGCTGCGCCTGCCGGGCGATCCCGACCACCGCCCGGTCGGCCTGGAACTGGGCGAAGGACGACTCGAGCAGCGCCGCGGCCCGGCGCCTGCCCACCTGGCCGACCAGGTTGACCGCCATGTTGTAGGACGGCCGGAAGCTCGAGCTGAGCGGGTAGGTCCGGGTGCCGGCCAGGCCCGCCACGGCCGCCGGGTCCATCCCGGGCTGCCAGAGCACGACGGCGTGCCCTTCCACGTCGATGCCGCGCCGCCCGGCCCGCCCGGTCAGCTGCGTGTATTCGCCCGGTGTCAGGTCGGCGTGCGTCTCGCCGTTCCACTTGTCCAGCCGCTCGATCACGACCGTCCGGGCGGGCATGTTGATGCCCAGCGCCAGGGTCTCGGTGGCGAACACCGCCCGGATCAGCCCGGCGGCGAACAGCTCCTCCACGACCTCCTTGAACGTCGGCAGCATCCCGGCGTGATGGGCCGCGATGCCCCGCTGCAGGCCGGCAGCCAGTCGTGGTAGCCGAGGACCGGCAGGTCTTCGCTCGGGGATGTCCGCGGTCCGCTCCTGCACCAGCGCGGTGATCTCGGCCGCTTCTTGCGGCGTGGCCAGCCGCAGGCCCGCGTTCAGGCACTGGACCACGGCGGCGTCGCACCCGGCCCGGCTGAAGATGAACGTGATCGCCGGGAGCAGGGCCGCGGCGTCCAGCCGCTCGATCACGTCCGGACGGCGGGGGGCACGGTACCTGGGCCGGCCGGTCTGCACGGCTCGCCTGCGGCCGGGCCTGCCCGGGCCCGGCCGCTGCGCCCAGCTCGTCGCGCTGCGCGATCCGCAGCAGTTCCGGGTTGACCACGGGGGCGCCCCGCCTCGCCGGACCCGGTGAACAGGTCGTAGATCCGGGTGCCGACCATCATGTGCTGCCAGAGCGGCATCGGGCGGTGCTCGTCGACGATGACCGTGGTGCCCCCGCGGACCTGCGCCAGCCAGTCGCCGAACTCCTCGGCGTTGCTGACCGTCGCCGACAGCGCGACCAGCCGCACCGACTCGGGCAGGTGGATGATGACCTCCTCCCAGACCGCGCCGCGGAACCGGTCGGCCAGGTAGTGCACCTCGTCGAGGACCACGTAGCCGAGCCCGGCCAGCGTCGGCGAGCCCGCGTACAGCATGTTCCGCAGCACCTCGGTGGTCATCACGACCACCGGAGCCTCGCCGTTGATGCTGTTGTCGCCGGTGAGCAGGCCGACGCTTGGCGGCCGAGTACCGGCGGACCAGGTCGGAGTACTTCTGGTTGGACAGCGCCTTGATCGGGGTGGTGTAGAAGCACTTGCGGCCCTCGGCCAGCGCCAGGTGCACGGCGAACTCGCCGACCACGGTCTTGCCCGATCCGGTCGGTGCGGCCAGGAGCACGCCGTGGCCCGCGTTCAGGGCCCGGCAGGCATCAAGCTGGAAGTCGTCGAAGCTGAAGTCGTACAGGGCCTGGAACGCGGTCAGTTCCGGGCCCGTCCGCCGTCCGCCGCCGCTGCGCGGCGGCGTAGCGGTCCGCGGGGCTCGCCTGATCCGCCTGGGTAGTCACCCGATCAAGAGTAGGGGCCCGGGTCAGGCGTCCGGGCCGGGTGACCGCCCGGCATCGGCGCCGTCGCGCGGCGGCGCGTCGAAGTCAAGCGGCGACAGCTCGTCGTCGCTCAGCCCGGCGTACAGCCCGGGCTGCCTGGCCCGCCGCCGGTCGTTCGCCCAGATGACCACCTCGGCCACCTCGACCAGCACCACGCAGGGCACGGCCAGCAGCAGCATGGTCAGCGGGTCCGGGCTCGGCGAGGCGATCCCGGCGAACACGAACACCAGGAAGATGATCATCCGCCGCCACTTGCGGAACCGCTCGTGGGTGAGGACTCCGGCCAGGTTGAGGATGACCATGGCCAGCGGCAGCTCGAAGGCCAGCCCGAAGCCGAGCAGCATGGCCCAGAAGTACCCGAGGTAGGTGGAGACAGGCGGCAGGTTGACCACGTGGGGTGGGGTGAGGCCGAGCAGGTACTTCAGGCCGCGGCTCATCGCGTAGTACGCGATGGCGGCCCCGGCCAGGAACAGGGGGACCGCCGTGCCCACGAACGCGTACGTCCACCGCTTCTCCCGCTGGTACAGCCCCGGGGCGATGAACGCCCAGAGCTGGTAGAGCCAGACCGGAGAGGTCACGATCAGCCCGAAGAAGAACGCGATCTGCACCCGCAGCATGAACGGGTCGAACACGCCGCTGAAGACCAGTTGGTCGCCGAGGACGTGGCAGCCGGTGTGGCCGTTGATCGTGGCCGCGCAGAACGGGTGCTCGACGAACGACCAGACCCGGTCGAAAACCGCCGGGACCAGCCCGACGGCCGTGCCGATGAGCAGTGCCGCCGCCGCCTTGACCACCCGGTTGCGCAGCTCACGGAGGTGGTCCATGAGCGGCATCCGGCCCTCGGGGTTCGACTGCCGCTGTGACGCCGCGAAACGGGTACCGAGCACGCGTGCGCCCGCGACGGTGTCACCCAGCTTAGACATGGCGTACGACGGAGGCAGGCCGGCTCAGCCGGGCTGCTGCGTCCGCTGCGCCTCCCCCGCGGCATCCTGCCGCTGCAGGTCGCGGATCTGCTGCTGCAGCTGGTCGATCTGCTGCTGCGACGCCGTCAGGGCCGGGGCCGGCGTGGCCGCCTCCGCCGCGTCGTCGTGGTGCAGGTCCTGCACCTCGGACTTGAGGATGCGCATGGACTTTCCGAGGGACCGGGCCGCATCGGGCAGCTTCTTGGACCCGAACAGCACGATCAACACCACCGCGACGATGAGGATCTTCCACGGGCTGTCGAAGAGGTCACCTATCATCTGAGTCCCCATTCAGCGGGAAGCGCGTACCCGCGCCCAGGGTTGCTTGCACCCGAGAGTCTACACGCGGTGCCCGTGAAGCCCAGCAGCCGCGGCGGGCCGCCTGATCCCTGGCCGCCTGATCCCTAGGCGTACTGGGCCAGCGCCGCCGCCGCGTCCTCGCGGACCTGCGCGGCGAGCTCCGGCGGGGAGATCACCCGGCCGTCCTCGCCGAGCCGCAGCGCCAGCCGGCGGACCCACCGGGTGTCGGGGGTGCGCAGCCCGACCCGCATCCGGCCGTCGCCGAGCTCCTCGGCGTGCTCGCACGGGTAGTACTCGGCGACCCAGCGGCCGGCCGCCGCCAGCTCGAGCTCCACCGCCTCGTCATCGGCCGACGGCCGGAACAGGCCCTGGTCCACGTCCCTCGGCTGGGCCTGGCCGGGCACCGACGCGGCCTGGTCCAGCACGGTCAGGGCGAGCACCCGGTCCAGCCGGAACAGCCGCACCGACTCGGCGCGCAGGCACCAGCCCTCCAGGTACGTCCGGCCTTCCACGACCAGCAGCCGCATCGGGTCGACGTCCCGCTCGGTGGCCTCGTCGCGGCCGGGGACGTAGTAGGACAGGTGCAGCCGCCTGCCCCGGGCCAGCGCGTCCCGCACCTGGGCCGCCGCGCGGCCGGCGCCGCGGTCGTCGACCTGGACCGCCACCTGGGCGCTCGCCGCAGCCGCCTCCCCGGCGGCCGCCTCCAGCTTGGCGATCGTCCGGCTGAGCGCCGAGCGTTCCTCCAGGCTCGACAGCTCGGCGAGCATCCGCAGCGCGACGAGCAGCGCGCTCGCCTCGTCCACGCCGAGGCGCAGCGGCCGGTCGATCGACTCGGCCTCGCTGACCACGATCTCTCCGCCCTCGTAGGACAGGTCGATCGGGCAGTACGGGTCGGGTGAGCGGATCTCCACGCACCACAGCATGTTGAGGTCGTCGACCAGCTCGCGCTCGCTGATGCCGAACGCGGCGGCGGTGTCGGCCAGCCCGGCCATCTTCCTGCTGACCACGTATGGCACGAGGGCGAGCAGCCGTTGCAGCCGGTCGGTGGCGGGGGTGACCCGCGGCGGCGCGCCGGCCCGCGCGCCCGTGCGCCGGGCAGGTCCCGCCGAGGCCTCGGTCGTCATGCCAGCGCTCCCTTCAGCCGCGCGATGACCGCCTCCCGGAGGTCGGTGGGCTGGAGCGCGACGACGTCCGCGCCGAACGAGGCCAGGTGCTCGCCGTACCAGCCCACGTCGGAGAACGGCACCTCGACCAGGTCCCATCCGGGCCGCCCCGGGTCCGGGCGGTCAGCGCTGGCGCCGCGCCGGAGCCCGTACCCGGCACCGTGCCTGACCTGGAGCACGGCGGTGCGCTGCGCGGGCGTCGCATCCCATTCGCGGACGAGTTCCCGCACGTCGGCTCCTTCCGGCACGGTGACCGCGCCGGCAGGCCCGCGGAACGTCACCGGTCCGTCGATGCGGCTCAGCCGGAACACCCGCGTCTGTTCGCGGTCGATGTCCAGGCCCGCCACGTACCAGCGGCCGTGCCGGTTCACCACGCCCCACGGCTCAAGCCGGCGCGGCTGGGACGAGCTGCGCCCGACCGCGCGGTAGCTGAACGAGACCGGGCGCCGGTCCCGCACCGCCTCCCACAGCGGCCCGAACGCCGCCTCGCCCGTCTGCAGCCGGGGCTCGATGCCCGGCTGGGAGGTCTCCTCCGCCTCGATCCCGGCGGCCCGCAGCTTGAGCAGGGCGCCGGCCACCGCGCCGGCCAGTTCGGCGCGCCGCCAGACCCGGGCGGCCAGGCCCAGCACCGCGGCTTCGTCGGGCTCCAGCCTGATCTCGGGCAGCACGTAGGCCTGGCGCGGGATCCGGTAGCCCGGCTCTTCGTCGGCGGTCGCGCTCACCCCGGTCTCCAGCGGGATCCCCAGCTCGCGCAGCTCGTCCTTGTCCCGCTCGAACATGCGCTTGAACGCGTCGAACGACTGCGGGTAGCCGGGCACCGCGTCACGGATCTGAGACGCGGTCAGGTACCTGCGCGCCGACAGCAGGCAGACGACCAGGCTGAGCAACCGCTCGGTCTTCCGCCGTGACATTCCGCTCAGTCCCTCTCCCGCGCTCTCATCCCGTCTGCCCTGGCCCCGCCCTCCCACCCTTCGGCACCGACGCTACCTTGCCGCGGCGCCCCGGTGGCGTTACTGGGCGCGGTTTCCCGGGCCGCGGCAAGCTACGCTGCCGGGGTGATCAGGTGGCGCAGTGGCGTGGTGTCGCGCGTGCGGCGGGAGTGGGCGGGCGCGGTCGAGGTCGAGGCGACGGTCGACGGCGCGCCGGTCCGCGCGCTGGCCTACCCGCGGCTGACCGGCCGTCCGGAGCCGGGCGACCGGGCGCTGCTGAACACCAACGCGCTGGACCTCGGGCTGGGCACCGGCGGCTACGCGCTGGTGGTCGCGCTGCCCGACCGGCTGCCGCCGGACCAGTCAGGCCCCGGTCACCTGATCAAGGCACGGTACACCCCGCTGCAGGCCTGCGTGCCCGGCGCGGACGAGCAGGGCTCGCCGCACCACGAGATCCTGCGGGAGGCCGACGATCTCGAGGGCATTCCGGTCGTGGTGGCCGACCTGCACTCAGCCCTGCCCGCCGTGCTGGCCGGCTTTTATTCCGAACGGAAGCCGCGGGGTGCTCCCGCCGGGCCGGCGGACCGCGCGGTCTACGTCATGCTCGACGGCGGCGCGCTGCCCGCCTGGTTCTCCCGCACGGTCGCCGCGCTGCGGGACGCGGGCTGGCTGGCCGGGACCGTGACCGTGGGCCAGGCGTTCGGGGGGGACCTGGAGGCGGTGACGCTGCACAGCGGGCTGCTGGCCGCGCGGTACGTCCTCGGCGCGGACCTGGTCGTGGTGGCTCAGGGGCCCGGGAACCTGGGCACCGGCACCCGGTGGGGTTTCTCCGGGGTGGCCGCGGGCGAGGCGGTCAACGCCGCGGCGGTGCTGGGCGGGAAGCCGGTGGCGTCGCTGCGGATCAGCGAGGCGGACCCGCGCGAGCGGCATCGCGGCCTCTCGCACCACAGCCTGACGGCGTACGGGCGGGTGGCCCTGGCCCGGGCCGACGTCGTGCTGCCCGACCTGCCGGGCGACTTCGGCGCCCGGATCACCGCGTCGGCGGAGCCGCTGGCGGCGCGGCACGCCCTGGTCCGGGTGAGCGTGGCCGGGCTCGGGGATGTGCTGCGCGCCTGCCCGGTGCCGCTGTCCACGATGGGTCGCGGGCTGGACTCCGACCTCGCCTATTTCCTGGCGGCCGCGGCGGCCGGGCGGCACGCGGCGGGGCTGGCCCGCCCCGGCCTGCACTATGACCTGGAACGCGACGCGGTCCGGGTGGTCCTGGTGGATGCGGGCGGCCGGATCCTGCTGTTTCACGCGCTGACGCCGGACCGCGCGCCGGACGGCTGGTGGGAACTGCCGGGCGGCGGGATCGATCCGGGCGAGTCCTACCTGGACGCGGCGGTACGCGAGATCTGGGAGGAGACCGGCCTGATCCTCGACCCCGGCGCGGTGGGCCCGCCCGTCTGGCGGCGCGACGCCACCTGGCGGTCGCGGGGCGTGCGGCGGCTGCAGCACGAGGTGGTCGTCCAGGCCCGGGTGGCCGCCGACCAGCCGGAGATCGTCGGCGCCGGCCGCACCGCCGAAGAGATCGAGGATTACGTGGCCGCGCGGTGGTGGGAGCGGGCCGAGATCGCCCGCAGCCAGGAGAGGTTCTACCCCGGCCGGCTGCCGCAACTGCTACCGGCGTTCCTGGCCGGGGAGAGTATCGACGAGCCGTTCGAGCGCTGGAACTAGACACCAGGACCGCCGCCCCGGAACGGGCGTGAGGTCGCAGACCGATGACAGGAAAGGCAGGGGAAGCTGGGTCATGAGTTTCTCGGCGAAGGCGCGGCGGCTGCCCGGCCGGCTGGCGGCCGGCGCGTTCATCCTCAATGCCGGCCTGGGCAAGTGGTCCGCCGACGAGGAGACGGCCGCCCGGCTGCACGGCATGGCGGCCGGGACCTACCCGTTCCTGGCCAGGCTCAAGCCGAAGGATTTCGCCCGGCTGCTGTCAGCCGGCGAGATCGCGCTCGGCGCGGCGCTGCTGCTGCCGGTCGTGCCCGCGGCCGCGGCCGGGGCGGGCCTGACCGCCTTCTCGGCCGGGCTGCTTGGCCTGTACGCCCGCACCCCGGGCATGACCAGGGAAGACGGTATCCGGCCCAGCCAGCAGGGCACCGCCCTGGCCAAGGACGTGTGGATGCTCGGCATCGGCATCGGGCTGGTGGCAGACGCCCTCACCGACCGGCCCGCGCCGCCCGCCCCCTGAGGGACCGCCCGCCGGGACGGGTCAGCCGCTGGTGCCGTTGACCGCGTCCAGGATGTCCACGACGAACACCAGCGTGTCGGTGCCCTTGATTCCGGCGGCCGCCTGGCCGGTCGACCCGTAACCGAACTTCGGCGGGATCACGAGCATGACCCGGCTGCCGACCGGCACGCCGACCAGGCCCTTGTCCCAGCCCGGGATGATCTGGGGCGGGGAGGCGTCGATCTCGAAGCCGAACGGCGCGCCGCGCTGCCACGAGGAGTCGAAGACCGTGCCCGTGCGCCAGATGACGCCGACGTACTGCGTGACGACCTCCTGGCCCTTGGCGACCGGCGGCCCGGATCCCTTGATCAGCGTCTTGACCACGAGCTTGTTCGGCGGCGTGGAGGTGGGAACCTTCACGCTCGGGCCGTTCGTCCCGGCGGTGACCGTGGGCAGGCCGCTTCCGCCGTCCGACACGTGCGTGCCCGAGGCCGATGCCGTCCCGGCGTAGGCCTTGATCATGTCCACGACGAACACGAGCGTGTCGGTTCCCGTCACCCCGACCTGGGAGTTGCCGGTGGTCCCGTAGCCGTACTTGGGCGGCAGGACGGCCAGCACCCGGCTGCCCATCTTCTTGCCTTGCAGCGCCGTCTGGAGCCCGGGCAGCAGCTTGCCCGCCAGCACCTGCGGTGTGGCGCTGAACGTGCTGAGGGCCAGCCGGTGGGTGGTGCCGCTCCAGATATAGACGACGTAGTTGCCGAGGAAGGCATCGCCGCTGGTGAGAGGCTGCCCGCTGCCCTGGACCTCCGTCTTGGTGTAAAGGTCGCCGCCCGCCTTCCTGGACGGGATCTTCACGGCGGGCGCCTGGCCGAAGGTGCCGCTGGCCGTGACGGACGTGTTCGGGCTGGGGGGCGGCGCCGCCGGCGATGAGCCGCAACCGGCCAGGGCTGCGGTGGCGATCAGCGGCAGGAACAGCGCAGCGGCGATGCGTCGCATGGGAATCCTCATTGTCGGGATCACGAGCGCAGCCAGCCTACCCGCCGGGGTTAGGCTCCGCTGACGGCCAGGGGCCTGGCGAACAGTGTCGCCAGTTCGGCCTCTTCCGGCATCATCGGCACCAGCGCCGGAGTGAGCCTCGCGAACAGCCGGCGGGCGCGCTCCAGGCCGCGCTCGGTCCGGCTGGACACGATCTGCGGAACGCCGAGGATCTCGGTCACGGCCTGAGTCCGGGTCGTGCGTTCCGGGCAGAAGGCGACGTCGATTTCCATCCCGAGCTCGGCCACGAACTTCTCCAGCCGAGCCGTGGTCCCCGGGCGGGCCGCGGACCGCAGGATGAGGATCTGGCCATCGCGCAGGCTCCCGGCGCAGTCGCCGACCGCGCTGCGAAGAGGGCTGGGCAGGTCGGCGGGGGGTCCGCCCCGGGATGCCGGGGATACCCGGGATGCCCAGGATAGCCGGGATGCCCGGGATAGCCGGGATGCCGCGGCGTGCCGCCCGCGGCCGGGCCGCGGCGACGACGCGAGCCGGGGTGAGGCCGCGAGCCGGGTTGAGGCCGCGGGCTGCGGCGGGGCACCCGCCGAGGCGACGATCACGTGCTCCGCGCCGCGCACGATCCGAGGGTCCGCGGAGGCGGCCAGCTGGCCCACCGCGACCACGCGCTCGAGCGGCAAGGCCGAGCCGGGCCGGGCGAACGGCATCCGCGCGGCGCTGACCGCGGCCACGGCCGGCTCGCTGGCGTCGTAGATCACGACGCGGGCGCCACGGTCGGCGAGCGCGATCGCCAGCGGCAGGCCGACCCGCCCGCAGCCGCCGACGACCGCCACGTCACAGGAGAAACCGCCCGCGCGGCATGGATACGGCACCGAACCTACCCCCGGCTTGTCGGCATGGCTGGCGGCTCCCGGCCCCCGCCGCGGAGCAAGCCCCGCCGGGTAGGTCGCACGGGCCCCCCGGCCGCGCTCGCCGCCCCACGGATATTAGCAACAGAAAGTAGTCCCGAGGATACGTTTGGTGAGTTGAAGGGACGAGGCCCCGTGCTGCCCGGGTGCGCGGCGTGGCTACATGCCGGCGATGAGCTTCTCGACCCGCTCGTCCACCGACCGGAACGGGTCCTTGCATAGCACGGTGCGCTGCGCCTGGTCGTTCAGCTTGAGGTGCACCCAGTCCACGGTGAAGTCCCGGCGCCGCTCCTGCGCGCGCCGGATGAACTCGCCGCGCAGCCGCGCCCGCGTGGTCTGCGGCGGCACCGACTTGGCCTCGAAGATGTCCAGGTCCCGGCAGGCCCGCTCGACCGCGCCGCGGCGCTGCAGCAGGTAGTACAGGCCCCGGCCGCGGTGCACGTCGTGGTAGGCGAGGTCAAGCTGGGCCACCCGCGGCGAGGCGAGCGGCAGGTCGTGCTTGGCCCGGTAGCGCTCGATCAGCTGGTACTTGGTCACCCAGTCGATCTCGCGCGCCACCAGGCCGAGGTCGCCGGTCTCGACCGCGCGCAGGGCCAGCTCCCACAGGTCGAGCACCCGCTCGGTGATCGCGTCCGGGCCGCGCGGTCGGCGAAGTCCCGGGCCTTGGACAGGTACTCCTGCTGGATGTCGAGCGCGCTGACCTCGCGGCCGTTGGCCAGCCGGACCTTCCGGCGCCCGGTCATGTCGTGGCTGACGTCCCTGATCGCCCGGATCGGGTTCTCCAGCGTCAGATCGCGCATCACGGTGCCGGCCTCGACCATCCGCAGCACCAGGTCGGTCGCCCCGACCTTGAGCAGCATCGTGGTCTCGCTCATGTTCGAGTCGCCGACGATCACGTGCAGCCGCCGGAACCGCTCGGCGTCGGCGTGCGGCTCGTCCCGGGTGTTGATGATCGGCCGGGACCTGGTGGTCGCCGACGACACGCCCTCCCAGATGTGCTCGGCGCGCTGGCTCACGCAGTACACCGCGCCGCGCGGGGTCTGCAGCACCTTGCCGGCCCCGCAGATGATCTGCCGGGTGACCAGGAACGGGATCAGGATGTCGGCCAGCCTGCCGAACTCGCCGTGCCGGCCGACCAGGTAGTTCTCGTGGCAGCCGTAGGAGTTCCCCGCGGAGTCGGTGTTGTTCTTGAACAGGTAGATGTCGCCGGCGATGCCCTCTTCGCGCAGCCGCCGGTCGGCGTCCACGAGCAGGCCCTCCAGGATCCGCTCGCCCGCCTTGTCGTGCGTGACCAGGTCGATCAGGCTGTCGCACTCCGGCGTCGCGTACTCCGGGATGGCTGCCCACGTCGAGGTACAGCCGGGCGCCGTTGCGCAGGAACACGTTGCTGCTCCGGCCCCACGACACCACCCGGCGGAACAGGTACCTGGCCACCTCGTCCGGGGACAGCCGCCGCTGTCCGCGGAACGTGCACGTGACGCCGTACTCGTTCTCCAGCCCGAAGATTCGCCTGTCCATGTGCGCCCGGCTCACCAGTCCACGGCGATGTACTTGGTCTCGGTGAACTCCAGCAGCCCGTCGTGGCCGCCCTCGCGGCCGAGGCCGGACTGCTTCACCCCGCCGAACGGCGCCGCGGGGTCGGACACCACGCCGCGGTTGATGCCGATCATGCCGGCCTCGAGCGCCTCGGCGACCTGCAGCGCCCGCCGCAGGTCGCGCGTGTAGAGGTAGGAGACCAGGCCGTACTCGGTGCCGTTGGCCAGCGCGATCGCCTCGTCCTGGTCGGCGAACCTGCACCACGGGCGCGACCGGGCCGAAGATCTCCTCGCCCAGGATGCCCGCGTCGGCGGGAACCTCGTCCAGCACGGTCGGCGCGTAGAAGTAGCCGCGCCGCTGCGGCGCCTGGCCGCCGGTGATCACCCGCCCGCCGGTCTTGACCGCGTCGTCGACCAGGCTGGCGACCTTCGACCTCGTGTCCGCGTTGACCAGCGGGCCGAGGTCGGTGCCCTCGTCCAGGCCCGGGCCGACGTTGAGCCCGGACAACCGCCTGGCGAACCGGGAGGTGAACTCGTCGGCGACCGCCTCGTGCACGTAGAAGCGGTTGGCGGCGGTGCACGCCTCCCCGCCGTTGCGCATCTTGGCGAGGAACGCCCCGTCGACGGCCGCGTCGAGGTCCGCGTCGTCGAAGATCAGGAACGGGGCGTTGCCGCCGAGTTCCATGGAGCAGTTGGTGACCGTGTCGCGCCGCGGTGCTGCAGCAGCGACCGGCCGACCTCGGTGGAGCCGGTGAACGAGAGCTTGCGCACCCGCGGGTCGGCCAGCATCGCGGCGACCAGCGGGCCGGGCTTCTGCGTGGGCAGCACGTTCACGACGCCGTCGGGGACGCCCGCCTCCCGCAGGATGTCGGCGACCGCGAGCGCCGAGAGCGGGGTCTCCTTGGCCGGCTTGAGCACGACCGTGCAGCCGGCCGCGAGCGCCGGGCCGATCTTGCGCGTCGCCATCGCGGCGGGGAAGTTCCAGGGGGTGATCAGCACGCTGACCCCGACCGGCTGGTGCTGCACCAGGATCCGGTTCGCGCCCGACGGCGCCACCGACAGTGAGCCGGAGTTCCGCACCGCTTCCTCCGCGTACCAGCGGAAGAACTCGGCCGCGTAGGTGATCTCGGCGCGCGCGTCCGTCAGCGCCTTGCCGTTCTCGACCACCATCAGCCGGGCGAGCGCCTCGGCGCGGCCCGTCATCAGCTCCCAGGCGCGGCGCAGGCACTCCCCCCGGGTCCGCGGCGCCGTGGCGGCCCAGCCGGGCAGCGCGTCGTACGCGACCGTGACCGCGTCCAGGGCGTCCTCGGTGCTCGCGCTGGCCACCTCGGCGACGGCATCCTCCGTGGCCGGGTCGACCACGGGCAGCACGCCAGCCCGGCCGCCGGTCCACTGCCCGCCGATCAGCAGCCCCGTCGGCACCGTGATGCCGGTGATGGTCGCGAGGTCAGCGGTCACGTTTCCTCCCAATCCCGCGCGGCCGGTCTGGCGGCCTCCGCTGCCTTCGACCCTACATCGGCCCGCCGGGAGGTTCCGCAGCCTCGTCCGGCCCGGCGGTCGGGCCGCCCCCCTCGGTGATGGCCTCGGCCTGGTTGCCCGGCAGGGCCCCGGCGAGCAGCGTGTCCAGGCGGGCGCCGGTGAGCCGCCGGAACATCCGGTGCTGCCGCCCCCGGTCCAGCAGGGCGACCTCGAGCTGGGCGGCGGTGATCTCCTGGCGGTCGGCGCCGTTGCCCGGCCCGGCCAGCGCCGTGATCGCGACCGTGAACGCTCTCGCCAGCGACATCCCGTCCGTGTACTGCTCCTTGAGCACCGCAGCGACCTGGTCGGCCTGGCCGCCCATGACCACGAAGCCGCGCTCGTCCGCCACCGAGCCGTCGAACGTGATCCGGTAGATCTGGTCGTCATCGGCCGTCTTCCCGACCTCGGCGACCACGATCTCCACCTCGTAGGGCTTGGGGCTGTCGGTGAAGAAGGTACCCAGCGTCTGGGCGTACCAGTTGGCCAGGCCGCGGGCGCTGACGTCCTGCCGGTCGTACTGGAACCCGGTCAGATCCGCGTAGCGGACACCGGCCTGGCGCAGCCGTTCAAATTCGTTGTACCGGCCCACGGCGGCGAACGCGATCCGGTCGTAGATCTCGCTGAACTTCCGCAGGGCCCGGGACGGGTTCGGCGCCACGAACAGGATCCCGGCGTCGCAGGTGATCACGACACCGCTGCGGATGCGCGTGATGGCCTTGCGCGCGTAGTCCGCCTTGTCCTTCATCGCCTGCTCGGGCGAGACGTAAAACGGCATCGTCACCGCTGCGGTTCCCTTCGGGTGGTGCTGCTGGAGAGGTCGCGGGGTTCCGGCTGATCACGCCGGCTAGCGCTGGTCACGCCGGCTAGCTCGGTGGCAGGGCGCCGCGCGATCCGTTCTGGCCGCCGGCCGGACGCAGCGGCGCGGACGGGCCGTCGGGGGCGACCATCCGGCCCTCGACCACCGTCTGCGCGTACTCCCCGGCCGCCTCGTCGGTCAGCCGCTCGAAGCCGCCGGCGGTGATCGTCGCGACCACCGGGTAGATGTGCCTGGTCAGGTCCGGCCCGCCGGTGGCCGAGTCGTCGTCCGCCGCGTCGTAGAGCGCCTGCATGCACGCCAGGACGGTGTCCTCGGCCGACATCCCGTCGGTGTAGAGCTTCTTCAGCGAGCCGCGGGCGAAGATCGAGCCCGAGCCGATCGCCTCGAACCTGCGTTCCTCGTACCGGCCGCCGGCCACGTCGTAGCTGAAGATCCGGCCGGTGCCGGTGTCCTCGTCATAGCCGCAGAACAGCGGCACCGCGACCAGGCCCTGCATCGCGGCGCCGATGTTCCCCCGGACCAGGCTGGCCAGGCGGTTGGCCTTACCGTCCAGGGACAGCGCGTGGCCCTCGAGCTTCTCGTAGTGCTCGAGCTCGACCTGGAACAACCGGACCAGCTCGATCCCGACGCCGGCCACCCCGGAGAAGCCGATGCCGGAGAACTCGTCGCTGCGGAACACCTTGTCGATGTCACGCTGCGAGATCATGTTTCCCGAGGTCGCCCGGCGGTCACCGGCCATGACCACCCCGCCGTGGCAGGCCGCGGCGACGATCGTGGTGCCGTGCGCCAGCCCGGCCGCCAGCGGGCCTGGCACGGGCCCGCCCGACGGGACGGCCGTCGCCGGCTCCGGTGCCTGCGGCAGCAACTCGGGGGCCGCGACCGAGAGAAAGTCGGTGAACGACGACGTCCCCGCGCTCAGGTAAGCCCCGGGAAGCCACCGTCCGTAGGGGGAATCAGGGCCCACGCCGATCCTTCCGTTAGTACGCGTCTGCTAGTGATGCGACCCTACTGCCGCGGCGGCAGTCGCGGGACCCGGGGGTCTAGGTCATTCGCCGCCCTTCTGCACGTAGGACCGGACGAACTCCTCGGCGTTCTCCTCGAGCACCTCGTCGATCTCGTCCAGAATCGCGTCGACGTCGTCGGTGAGCTTGTCCTGCCGCTCCTTGACGTCCTCGGTCCCCTGCGGCGCGGTGTCCTGCTCCTCCTCGCTGCGCCGGGGAGCCTGACGCTGGCCGCCGGTGTCCTTTGTCGCCATGCGAAACCTCCGTGATCCGCGGGAGCCGTCCCGCAGCCTCAACGCTATCCTCGCCCGCGGGTGACCCGCCCAATCCTGCTATCCGGCATCGGTACCGATCTGCGACCTGGGGCCCGGCCTGCGCCGGGGCGGTCAGCCCTGGCCGGTGAGCGCCGCGACCAGCTCTCCCGCGGTCTCGCACCGGTCCAGCAGCCCGCCGACGTGCGCCCGGGTGCCGCGCAGCGGCTCCAGCGTCGGCACCCGCTGCAGCGACTCCCGGCCGGGTATGTCGAAGATCACCGAGTCCCAGGAGGCGGCGGCCACGGCGTCCGGGTACTGGCGCAGGCAGCGGCCGCGGAAGTAGGCCCGGGTGTCGTCCGGCGGGTAGTCGATGGCCCTGGTCACGTCCTGCTCGTCGACCAGCCGGATCATCCGGCCCCGGGCGGCGAGCCGGTTGTAGAGGCCGCGCTCGGGCCGGATATCGGAGTACTGCAGGTCGACGAGCTGCAGCCGCGGGTGGGTCCAGCTCAGCCCGTCCCTGGCCCGGTACCCCTCCAGGACCTCGAGCTTGGCGACCCAGTCCAGTTCCCGGGAGGCCAGCATGGGGTTCTCGCCGAGCCTGGTCAGCACGGACTCCCAGCGGTCGAGCACGTCCCTGGTCATGTCGTCCACGTCCGCACCGAACCGGTCCTCGGTGTATTTCCGGGCCAGGTCGAGGTACTCGAGCTGGAGCTGGACCCCGGTCATCCTCCGGCCGTCGCGCAGGGTGACCAGGTGCTTGAGGCTCGGGTCGTGGGAGACAGCCCGCAACTCGGCCACCGGCGCCTCGACCGCGAGGTCCGAGCCGAGGAACTTGTCCTCGATCATCGCCAGCACCAGCGCGGTCGTGCCGAGCTTGAGGTAGCTGGAGATCTCGCTCATGTTCGCGTCGCCGATGATCACGTGCAGGCGGCGGTACTTTTCCGGGTCGGCGTGCGGTTCGTCCCGCGTGTTGATGATCGGCCGCTTGAGCGTGGTCTCCAGGCCGACTTCCACCTCGAAGAAGTCGGCCCGCTGGCTGATCTGGAAGCCCTCGTCCCGGCCGTCGGCACCGCGGCCGACCCGGCCCGCCCCGCAGACCACCTGCCGGGAGACGAAGAACGGGGTGAGGTGCCGCACGATGTCGGCGAACGGGGTGGCCCGGCTCATCAGGTAGTTTTCGTGGCAGCCGTACGATGCGCCCTTATTATCGGTATTGTTCTTGTACAGCTGGATGGTGGCTCCGCTGGGCATGGACCCGGCCCGGGACGCTGCCTCCGCCATCACCCGCTCGCCCGCTTTGTCCCAGATCACGGCGTCGAGCGGATTGGTGCACTCGGGAGCTGAGTACTCCGGGTGCGCGTGGTCCACGTACAGCCGGGCGCCGTTGGTGAGGATGACGTTAGCCAGCCCCAGGTCCTCGTCGGTGAGCTGGGCCGAGTCCGCCGCGTCGCGGGCCAGGTCGAAGCCCCGGGCGTCGCGCAGCGGGTTCTCCTCCTCGAAATCCCACCGGGCTCGCCGGGCCCGCGCCGATCTCGCCGCCTGGTAGGCGTTGACGACCTGAGAGGATGTCACCATTGCGTTCGCGCCCGGCTGGCCGGGCACGGCAATGCCGTACTCGGTCTCCGTGCCCATAACCCGCCGCACGCTCATGCTTCAGAGCCTAGTGCCGACATGTCGTCATCGTGCCCAGGCAGGGCGCAGGCCGCACATTCCTGGCCGCACTGGCCGGGGCCGTGCCCGTTCCCGTCCGCCACCGGTCCCCGCGGCTACAGGTACTGGCCGGTGTTGGCCACCGTGTCGATGGAACGGCCAGCCTCGGTGCCGTGCTTGCCGGAGACCAGGGTCCTGATGTAGACGATCCGTTCCCCCTTCTTCCCGGAGATCCGGGCCCAGTCGTCTGGGTTGGTGGTGTTGGGCAGGTCCTCGTTCTCGCTGAACTCGTCGACGCACGCGGCCAGCAGGTGGGCGATGCGGATGCCCTTCTGCCGGGTCTCCAGGAACTCCTTGATGGCCATCTTTTTCGCGCGGGCGACGATGTTCTCGATCATCGCGCCGGAGTTGAAGTCCTTGAAGTAGAGGACCTCCTTGTCCCCGTTCGCGTAGGTGACCTCGAGGAACCTGTTCTCCTCGGTCTCGCTGTACATGCGCTCGACGACGCGCTGGATCATCTCGTCCACCGTCGCCGCCGTGGAACCGCCGTGCTCGGCCAGGTCGTCGGGGTGCAGCGGAAGCTCGCCCACCACGTACTTGGAGAAGATGTCCTTGGCCGCCTCGGCGTCCGGCCGCTCGATCTTGATCTTGACGTCCAGCCGGCCCGGCCGCAGGATCGCCGGGTCGATCATGTCCTCCCGGTTCGACGCGCCGATCACGATCACGTTCTCCAGGCCCTCGACGCCGTCGATCTCCGACAGCAGCTGCGGCACGATCGTGTTCTCGACGTCGCTGGACACCCCGGAGCCGCGGGTACGGAAAATCGAGTCCATCTCGTCGAAGAACACGATGACCGGCATGCCCTCGCTGGCCTTCTCCCTGGCCCGCTGGAACACCAGCCGGATGTGCCGCTCGGTCTCGCCGACGTACTTGTTCAGCAGCTCCGGGCCCTTGATGTTCAGGAAGAAGCTCTTGCCCTCCCGGGCCTGCCCCGGGCCGGCCGCCGCTTCGCCGCCCTCCTGGGAGGCCTGCTCCGCCGTGCGGGCCGCGACCTGCTTGGCCAGCGAGTTCGCCACCGCCTTGGCGATCAGGGTCTTGCCGCAGCCGGGCGGGCCGTAGAGCAGCACGCCCTTGGGCGGCTTGAGCTGGTGCTCCTTGAACAGGTCGGCGTGCAGGTAGGGCAGCTCGATCGCGTCGCGGATCTGCTCGATCTGCGGCGCCAGGCCGCCGATCTCCGAGTAGGTGATGTCCGGCACCTCCTCCAGGATCAGCTCCTCGACCTCGGCCTTGGGGATGCGCTCGTACACGTACCCCGACCGCGGCTCGAGCAGCAGCGAGTCCCCGGCGCGCAGCGTGGAGTTGCGCAGCGGCTCGGCCAGCCGCGCGATGCGCTCCTCGTCGGCGTGCGAGATCACCAGCGCCCGGTCGCCGCCCTCGAGAAGCTCCTTGAGCATGACGACCTCGCCGATCGTCTCATAGCCCTGGGCGATCACGACGTTGAGCGCCTCGTTGAGCACGACCTCCTGGCCGGGCTTGAGCTCGCCGACGTCGACCCCGGGGCTGACGCTCACCCGCATCTTCCTGCCGCCGGTGAACACGTCGGCGCTGCCGTCCTCGCAGGCGGAAAGGAAGATGCCGAACCCGGACGGCGGCTGGGCCAGCCGGTCGACTTCTTCCTTCAGCGCCACGATCTGGTCGCGTGCCTCGCGCAGGGTCCCTGCCAGCCGTTCGTTCTGCCCGGAGACGCTGGCGAGATTCGTCTCGGCCTCGCGAAGCCGCTCCTCGAGCAGCCTGGTCTGCCTTGGCGAGTCAGCTAGCCTGCGGCGCAGTGCGGAGATCTCCTCCTCGAGGAAGGAGATCTGCGTGGTCAGGACCTTGACCTCGTCGTCATATCGTCCGGCGCGCGCGCTGTCGTCGCGAGAGGCCATGCCCCTCACCCCCTCCCGAGAGCCGATTTACCCTTGACCCTACCTATCCGGGAGGCTTCCGTAACCCACGGCGGGCCCTGGCTCGGCTTTCTCCCGTTACGATCCGAGAACAGTCAAGTGACGTTACTGCTTCCCGGCTTGATATCTGGCCTGGTCCGGGCCGTGTCGGCCGGTCCGGACCCGGCTGCCGCCAGCGGCCCCGCGCGGTCACCCGGCGCCGGCATCCGCCCGCTCATCCAGATCCTGATCGGCGTGCGCGCCCTTGGACGGGCGGCGGCGCCGCGGCGGCGGCGTCACCCCGTCGGCCAGCCGCCGGGCCGTCACCAGGAATCCCGTGTGGCCGACCATGCGGTGCTCGGGACGGACGGCCAGCCCGTCGACGTGCCAGCCGCGCAGGAGCGATTCCCACGCCGCGGGCTCGGCGAAGTTGCCCTGGGCGCGCAGCGCCTCCACGGTGCGGGACAGCTGCGTGGTGGTAGCAACGTAGCAGCAGATCAGGCCGCCGGCCCGCAGCGACATCGCCGCGGCCTCCGCGTGCTCCCACGGCGCCAGCATGTCCAGCACCACCCGGTCGAAGGCCTCACCCCGCTCATCACCCGACTCATCCGGGCCGAGGGTTCCCGCGGCGCCGTCGGCCGGGAAATCGCCGGTTACCAGCCGCCAGGAGGGATGTGGCCCGCCGAAGTACCGCTCCACGTTCTGCCGGGCGATCTCCGCGAAATCGGGCCGGCGCTTGTAGGAGACCAGCAGCCCGGTCTCGCCCACGGCCCGCAGCAGCCAGCAGGACAGCGCGCCGGAGCCGGCCCCGGCCTCGACGACGCGCGCCCCGGCGAAGATGTCGGCCTGGGCGAGGATCTGCCCGGCATCCTTGGGATAGACCACGGCGGCGCCGCGGGTCATCGACAGGGTGTAGTCGGCCAGCAGCGGCCGCAGCGCCACGTACGCGGTGCCGCCGGAGGAGACGACGACGCTGCCCTCCGGCCTGCCGATGAGATCGTCGTGCGCCAGCGAGCCGCGATGGGTATGGAAGGACCGCCCGGCCTCCAGGATCACCCGGTGCCGGCGTCCCTTGGGGTCGGTGAGCTGTACCTGATCGCCGGGAGCGAGCGGACCGCGAGGCTGCCTGATCACGCTCGTCAGGCTAGCCAAGCGGCGGTCCTGGGGGGTCGTCCCCCCCGGGGCAGCACTCTGGACGAAACGGGAGGTGGTGAGGCGGCGAAGCCGGTGTCATCCGCGACGGTCGGCCTTGGCCGGCCCGAGCGGATGGCACCCGGGGGTCCTGGGGGTCGTCCCCCCGGGGCAACACAGCCTCAGACGCCGGCGAAGGCGTGGTCCAGGTCGCTGGTCGCGAGCACGCCGAACACCTGCCCGGAGGGCTCGATGAGCAGGTACTCGGTGGCCGGGGAGCGCTGGACCGCCTCGATCAGCTCCATGCCCGACAGATCAGCGGACAGCACGAGGCCCGGCTCTATGGTCCGCGCGAGCGAGCCGACCTCCACCCACGGCCGGCGCTGCGGAGGCGTGGCCATCACCGCGGTCTCGTTGACGATCGCGATCGGCGTGGACTCGTGGTCGACGACCACGAGCGCCCGGGCCTGCGCCTCGTCCGCGCGTCTGATCGCCTCGGCGAGAGGAACGTTGCCCGGGATCGGGATGGCGCGCCGGGCCAGCCTCCGGGCTTGCAGTCCGGGCAGACGGTCGCGCACCTTCGCGGCCCGGATGGCCTGCCCGGCGCTGATCCACATGAACACGGCGATGATGGCCAGCCAGAGCCCGTACGAGCTCGCCAGGTTCACCTTGCTGCTCAGCAGGGTGAACGGGACGATAACCAGCAGTACGGCCAGCCCGCGGCCGGCCCACGCGGCGGCGATCGTGGCCGTGCCCGGCCTGCCGGTGACCTTCCATACCGCCGAGCGCAGGATCCGGCCGCCGTCCAGCGGCAGGCCCGGCAGCAGGTTGAACACCCCGACCAGCAGGTTCGCGAGGATGAGCTGATCGATCAGCACGCGGGGAATGCCGCTGGGGTTGAGCGCGAGGTTCAGCCCGAGGCCGCAGGCCGCGAGCGCGAGCGAGGTCAGCGGCCCGGCCACGGAGACCAGGAACTCCTGGCCCGGGGTCGGGGGCTCCTGTTCGATCTCGGAGAACCCGCCGAGCGGGTTGAGCAGGATGCGCCGCACCGCCAGCCGGAACGCCTTCGCCACCACGCAGTGGCTGAGTTCGTGCACGAGCACCGAGGCAAACAGCAGGATGACGAACGCGGCGGCCACGAGGTACCGGACCTCGTTCGGATGCACCGTGCCGGGCAGGCTGTTGGCGTAGAACACCACGAACAGGGCGGCCACGAGGAACCAGTACGGGGAAATG
Organism: uncultured Actinomycetota bacterium; assembly: GCA_963842355.1. Classification (GTDB taxonomy): domain Bacteria; phylum Actinomycetota; class Actinomycetes; order Streptosporangiales; family Streptosporangiaceae; genus JASHPR01. The sequence goes on from CAWJGC010000008.1 coordinate 166,762, forward strand.
TACACGGGCACGCCGAACGGCCGCGCGATGATAATGCCGTACCGCCTGTCCTGCCGGGCGTCCGGCGGGGGCGGGTCACCGGGCCGCTGGGCCTGCTGGCGGTCCTGCTCTGGGGTAATGCCTGCCACCCCATCGATGCTACGTGCTGCGGGCGTCCGTGAACCGCAAGGCAACAGGGAATCCGGCGCGCCGGCATAACCGCCAAACGCGGCTAACTGTCGGTGCCGTCCCCTAGTCTCCGGAGGGTGGGCAACGAGAACATGGCTCAGCCGTCCGGCCCGGTACCCGGCGCCGATACCAGCGCGATGCCGTCGCTGTCGCCGTCACGCGCCGGCGACTTCCTGACCTGCCCGCTGCTGTACCGGTTTCGCGTGATCGACCGGCTGCCCGAGCCGCCGAGCGCGGCCGCGGCGCGCGGGACCCTGGTCCACGCGGTGCTGGAACGGCTGTTCGACGAGCCCGCCGCCCGCCGCACGCCGGAGACGGCCCGGGCCATGATCGCGCCGCAGTGGGAGCGGCTGATCGCCGAGGAGCCGGAACTCGCCGGCCTCTTCAGCGACGACCAGGAGTGGAGCGCCTGGCTCGCCGAGGCATCCGGCATGCTGGACCGCTACTTCACGCTGGAGGATCCCACGCGGCTGGAGCCCAGGCACCGGGAACACGCCGTGCACGCCGTCCTGGACTCCGGCCTGCTGCTGCGCGGCTTCATCGACCGGCTCGACGTCAGGGCCGACGGTGAGATCCGGATCGTGGACTACAAGACCGGTACCGCGCCGCGGGAGGAGTTCGAGGCCCGGGCGCTGTTCCAGATGAAGTTCTACGCGGTCGTGCTCTGGCTGACCCAGCAGCGGGTGCCGAAGCTGCTGCAGCTCATGTACCTGGGCAACGGCGAGATCGTGCGGTACGCGCCGGACGAGGACGACCTGCGCGCCACGGTACGGAAGATCGATGCGTTGTGGCGGGCGATCGAGCGGGCCCGCGCCACGGGTGACTGGCGGCCGCGGCAGAGCAGGCTCTGTGCCTGGTGCGCGCACCAGGCCATATGCCCGGTGTTCGGCGGCACTCCGCCGCCGCTGCCCCAAGCCGGGCCCGCCGCTGACGCGACAGCCGCGTCCCCCGCTGACGCGACAGCCGCGTCCCCCGCTGACGCGACAGCCGCGTCCCCTCCGTCTCCGCCCGAGATCCCGGCCCCGCCCGAGATCCCGGCCCAGCCCGCCGCGCCCGACGAAGCACCCGCCTCGGCTTCTCATCGCTGAGTCAGGCACCTGAGGGCCACCGGGGAACCGGCGGCCTTACGGTCACCAGGGCACCGGGCCGTCATCGTCGAAGAACCCGCCGGTCGGGCCGTCCGGGCCGACCGTGGCCGGCCTTACGGCGATCTCGGCGCCCTGCGCCGCGGTCCGGGTGATCGTGTACGGGAGCTCGAAGAGCTGCACTTCGGCTGCGCAGTGCAGCGGCTGGGCATCGCCCAGTCGCCTTGTCCCGGACGATCCGGCAGCTTGAGCGGCGACGGCGGACTCCTGCCGGAGATCCTCGCCGAGTGCCAGTCCCAGCCGGACGCGGAGTGTCGTCCGCCCCGGAAACCCCTCGCCTTATACGGGTGAGTGTCGTCCGCCCCGGAAACCCCTCCCCCTATACGGGGTGGGTGTCGGGGCTGGTGGTGTAGGTGCGTCCGCCGGGTGCGGTCCAGGTGAACTGGCCGGGCGCGGTTTGCTCGAGTTTCCAGCGGGGGTGTTGTTTGAGCTGGTGGTCGGCGCGGCAGGCGCCGCCGATGTTGCAGGAGCAGGTCCGGCCGTTCTGGTCCCAGGGGATGGTGTGGTCGAGGTCGGCGCGCCAGGCGGGCTGGCGGCAGGCGGGGTTGCGGCAGGTGACGTCGCGGGCGATGACGTGCTCGCGCAGCCGCGGCGGGGGCCGGTAGGCCGGGGTCTGGCCGGCGTGCGCGCACCCGCCCGCGGCCTGGTCGGCGGCGGCTTGGTCCCGGGCCCGGGCCAGCGCCCGGGCCGCGGCTTTCAGCGCGGCGGCGGCGGCCGGCGCCAGCGGCCCGGGCAGGCCGGGCGGCCCGGGCAGGCCGGGCGGCCCGGGCAGGCCGGGCGGCCCGGGTCCGCCGGGTGGCCCGGGTCCCCCGGTTCTGTCCGCGGGGCAGCAGCCGGTCGTGGTGGTATCGCTGGTGGTGGTGTCGCTGGTGGTGGTGTGGCTGGTGATGGTGTCGCTGGTGATGGTCACGGTGACCCGGCCGACCAGCCCGGCCCCCGGCGGCGGGCCGCCGGTGCACGCGGCCGGGCCGTCGCGGGCCGGGCCGTCGCGGGCCGGGCGGCGGCGGGCGCGGGCGGGGCGGGGGATGCGGGTGACGGCGAGGGCTTGCCCGGCGGGGTTGGTGACGATGACCCGCCACTGGGCGGCGGGGTCGCCCTGGGCCGCGGCGGCGAGCAGGCGGGCCTGGGCGGCGGTGACCGGGCCGATCCGGCCCAGCGTCCCGGGCCGCTCCGAAAGCCCGGCCAGGGTGGTCCAGGGCAGCAGCACGTCCAGCAGCCCGGGCGCCGGCCGCCCGTCCCCGCCCGGCCGCGCGCCGCCCTCCCGGCGGTCACCGCCGGGGCGGGCGGGCCGGGCCGGGCGGCGGGCCAGCGCGGGCGGGATGACGCCCAGCTCCGGCCAGTGCGGGGCGGGACCGGTCCCGAACGGGTCGTCGTCCTCCTCCGCCGGATCCCAGAACGGGGCGCCCGCGCCATCGCCCGGGCCGTCGCCATCGAGGCCGTCGTCGGGCGGGGCGTCCTCGTCGCGGGGTTCGGGCAGGTCATCTGGCCAGCCGTCGCGAAGGCCGGGGCCGCCGTGCGCGCCGTCGCCCGGGCCGCCGTCGTCGCCGGCGCCGCCGCCAGGACCGCGACCGCCGGGGTCGGCGGGACCAGAGCCAGGGCCGCCAGGGCCGCGATCGCCGGGGTCAGCAGGACCGCGACCGCCGGGGTCGGCGGGACCAGAGCCGGGGCCGCCAGGGCTGCGACCGCCGGGGTCAGCAGGACTGCGACCGCCGGGGTCAGCAGGACCAGAGCCGGGGCCGGGCTGACCGGGGCCGGGGCCGCTGCCGCCGGGGCCGTCCTGGTCCGCGGGGCCGGGACCACCGTCGGCTGCCGGCCCGGGACCGGGACCGGGGTCGCAGTCGTCACCGGGCGGGGGCTCGCCGGGGTCGGGGGGCGCGCCCGGGGCGGGCGGGATCGGCGGCAGCGTGCCCAGCAGCAGGGCCAGCATCACCTGGGCCCGGTAGCGGTCCAGCCCGCCCCGGACCCCGGCCGCCGCCTGCATCGCCCGGGCGATCGCGGTGATCCGCGCCATCGCCGCCGCCGCGTGCACCGCCGGCAACCTCGACCCGGCCAGCGTCGCGGTCTGATCCTCATCGCCGTACAACCGACCACGCCCGCCGCTCCGCGGCCTCGCGGCGCCGCTCCGCACCCTCCGGATCGGCCGCGATCACCGCCCGCCGCGCCCGCTCCTGCACATACGCCTTCGTGACCGTCCCCGCGCCCGGCAAGATCTTCGCCTCCACCGCCCGCGCGGCGTCCTGGTCCAGCACCGACGTCGCCGCGGCGATCACCTCGGCCCGGCCCAGGTCGATCCGCCCCGCCGCCAGCGCCGCCCCCGTCGCCGGCAACCGCCACGCCAAGGTGATGGCGAGGCTGGCCCAGTCCGCGGCGCCGTACCCGGTCAACATCAACGCCAGCTGCACCTGACCGATCGCATCCCGGCACAACCGCACCGGCCGCCCGTCGGACTCCACCCCGATCCTCCGGTCGGCGGCGGCGGCCCGCGCGGAGATCTGCGCGACCGAGCCCAGCTCGCACGCCTGCGCCCACGACCCCAGCCGCCGGGCCGCGACCGCCACCCCGGCCAGGCCGCCCTCATCCAGCCGGCCCGCCGCCGCGGCGGCCACGCCCAGCCACCCGGCCTGCGCCGGGCCCGGGTCCATGAACTCCACCACCCCCGCCGCCACCGCCGCCAGATCACACGCCAGCATCCGCCCCTCCGCCTCGGCCGCCTCCCGCTCGGCAATCTCCGCCTCCTGGTCGTCGGGGTCGGTATCCAGCGCCCCCGACGCCGCCAGCGCCTCGAGCAGCGCCTGGTAATCCAGGCCCGGCGGCAACCCCGCCGCGGCCAGGCTCGCCCGGCTCCGGCTCACCGCCGGGGACCGGGCCGGCAGCACCGCCGGGCGGCAGCTCGCCATCGCAGCCGGGATCAGGCATCGGGGCGGTCATCGGGTTCACCTCCTCGCCGCAGGCGGTCCAGTGGTGTTGGTCTACGAACACGGTATCGGCCGGTACCGACAATACAGGCGGCTTCAGCACAGCCCATCGAGAATTTATCGAAAAAAATTCTGATCGAGATGCCCCCCTGCCGGGGGCACGGGCGAGAGCTCAGGATCGGTGCTTCCCACGGTGTGCCCGGGCGTCGTGATCACGGTCTTATCCGGCGCCGACCCGCGGGCCCTGAGCGGCGCGGAAGCACCTCCGCCGAGGCAGTCGCATCGGTCCGGGCTACCGATCACGATGCTCTTGACGGTGTCATGGGCGCTGCAGCGTCATGGGCGCTGCAGCGTCATAGGCGCTGCAGCCGGAACCGCTGCCGCGAGCCGCCTTCAGGGCCATCGGGCAGACGCTCCGCAGGCAGAAAGCCGAAGGACTCGTAGCATCGGCGCGCCGGATGACCTGCGGTATTGTCCTCGCCGAAGGTATCGACCAGCACTTCGCACGGTGGCGGGCAACGGCGAAGCGCCTCAGCCACCAGTGCGTACCCAACGCCCCGGCGGCGAGCCGAGGCCCGAACGGCCAGCCAGGTGATCTCGGTGCGCGGTGCGGCCCGCAAGAGGGCGCCGCCCAGAACCTGGTCGTCCGAGTCCCGGACGCAGATCGCCGTGCCCCGGCTGATGTTCCGGACCAGCGTAGATTCGAAATCAGGCATCGCCCCGAAGAGAGGTTCTACCTCACGCGCGATGTCGAGCCAGGACGCCACATCCTCGCGCGTTGCTTCGCTGACGGTGACCACCAGGGTGCTGTCGAGTCCGGCCGCGTGGTCAGCCGGGCGTTACCTAGCTGATGCCCCGGCGCCGCAGGATCTCCGCGACGTCGGCGTCGAGGCCGTCGTCGTCGGCCCCGCCGCCCTTGCCCCGCTTGGGCCGCTGCCCGGCCCGCTCCGACCGCGGCCCGGTCGCCCTGGCCCGCTGGCACCGCCACCGCGCTGCCGGTCGCGGTCGCGCTGTCCTGCTTGAGTTCCTTCTTCTTGGCCCGCTTCCGTCCCGACGTCAGCAGCGGGATGCCGCCCGTGACCAGGAGAATCAGCACGGTCACGCCGAGCAGGACCACGCCGGACCAGGTCTTCGGCGAGAACACGAACGACTGCGCGAACTGTACGACCGCCGAGCCGATCCGTCCGACCAGCAGGATCGATCCGGTCAGGTAGAGGGCCAACGGCACCAGCGACCAGCCGGCGCCCCTGATGCCGCGCCTGAGGCCGCGGCGCCGGTAGGTAAGCCAGCTCAGCACCAGTCCAGCCGCCGTCAGCCCGACGCAGATCGGGAACCATGCGATGCTGTTCCAGGTGTTCACAGCGCCTCCACTCAGGCCGCGCCGCCTCGAACCCTCCGCTGCGAGGCGCACGGCCAGGCGTCTCTTCTTTCATCGTCGCACATGCCGCAGCCGCCTCAGACCATCGACCGCAAGCGCCGACCGCCAGCGCCGGCGGGCCAGGTCGGCCGGGCCCGCTAGCCGGCGGTGACCAAGCCGCGCAGCATCGCCAGGTCGACCTGGCTGAGTGAGGTGGCCACGATCCTGCCCGGCTGGGCCAGGATCGGCAGCAGGCTGGGCACGGCCACCATGCGGCAGCCCGCGGCCTCCGCGGCGGCCACGCCATTGGGAGAGTCCTCGAGCGCGACGCAGCGCCGCGGGTCGGCTCGCACCAGCGAGGCGGCCTTCAGATACGGCTCCGGATCGGGCTTGCCGCGGGTCACGTCGTCCGCGCACACGGTCGCGGGGAAGCTGACCCCGAGCTTCACCAGGACGGCGTCCATGATCGGGCGCTCGGAGGACGTGACCAGGGCGTGCGGAATCCCGGCGGCGCTCACCTCGGCCAGCAGCTCAGCCGCACCCGGCAGCATGGTCAGGGCCCGCGACATCAGGAGCGACGTCATGCCCTCGACCAGCCAGCGGCCGACCTCCTCCGGGTGGACCGGATGGGCGGCCCTGGCCAGCAGGTAGGAGACTGTGCGCGGCAGTGACCCGCCGATGAGGGCCCGCTGATCAGCCTCGCTCCAGTGTCCGCCCAGGCGCGCCATGACCGAGCACTCGACCTCGAACCAGAGCGGCTCGGAGTCGACGATCAGTCCGTCCATGTCGAAGAAGACGCCCTGCAGCGCCGGATCTGCGGGTTTCGTAGGGTCGGCCGGCTCCGCTGGCTCGGTGGGCTGACGAAACATCGTCAGGTGCTGAAGTAATTCGCTTCGGGGTGGTGCGCGATCAGCGCGTCGGTGGATTGTTCCGGTGCCAGTTGGAATTCCTCCGACAGCGTGACGCCGATGCGCTCCGGGCCGAGCAGCCGCACGACCTTGGCCCGGTCCTCCAGATCGGGGCAGGCGGGGTAGCCGAACGCGTAGCGGCAACCCCGGTACCGCACCTTGAGGATGTCGTCGAGGCCGGCCGGGTCGTCGCCACCAAAGCCCAGCTCCTCCCGGACCCGGCGGTGCCAGTACTCGGCGAGGGCCTCGGCCAGCTGCACCGAGAGGCCGTGCAGCTCCAGGTAGTCACGGTAGGCGTTCTTCGCGAACAGCTCCGCGGTCGCCTCGCTGATCTTCGCTCCCACCGTGACCAGCTGGAATCCGACCACGTCGGTCTCGCCCGACTCGCGGGGGCGGAAGAAGTCGGCCAGGCACAGGTGGCGGTCGTGACGCTGGCGCGGGAACGTGAGCCGCTCCCGCTGGCGGCCGTCCTCGTCCAGAATGACCAGGTCGTCACCTTCGCTGACGGCCGGGAAGTAGCCGTATACGACACCGGCGTCCAGCAGCCCGTCGGTCTGGATCCGCTCCAGCCACATCCGCAGCCGCGGCCGTCCTTCGGTCTCGACGAGTTCGTCATAGGCGGGGCCGCCGTCGCCGCGTGATGGCTTGAGGCCCCACTGGCCCATGAACGTCGCGCGCTCGTCGAGGAAGGCTGCGTAGTCGGCGAGCTGAACGCCCTTGACGGTCCGGCTGCCCAGGAACGGCGGAACCGGCACCGGGTTGTCCATGGCCACGTCCGACCGGGCCGGCATCGCGCCGGGCTCGGTGAGCTGCAGCCGGGCCCCGGCCCGCACCCGCCGCTGGCGCAGCGCCGGCAGTTGCGCGCCCGCCTCCCCGCGCTTGACCGCCATGAACGCGTCCATCAGCCGCAGTCCCTCGAACGCGTCGCGGGCGTAGCGGACCTCGCCGTCGAACAAGCTGGCCAGGTCCTGCTCCACGTACGCCCGGGTGAGGGCGGCGCCGCCGAGCAGCACCGGCCACCGGCCGGCCAGGTGCCGTGAGTTCAGCTCGGCCAGGTTGTCCCGCATCACCACGGTGGACTTCACCAGCAGCCCGGACATGCCGATCACGTCTGCGCGGCTGGAGTCCGCGGCCTCGAGTATCGCGGATATCGGCTGCTTGATGCCGATGTTGACCACGTCATAGCCGTTGTTCGACAAGATGATGTCGACCAGGTTCTTGCCGATGTCATGGACGTCGCCCTTGACCGTGGCCAGCACGATCTTGCCCTTGCCGGCCTCGCCGGACCGCTCCATGTGCGGCTCGAGGTAGCTCACCGCGGCCTTCATCACCTCGGCCGACTGCAGCACGAACGGGAGCTGCATCTGGCCCGAGCCGAACAGGTCGCCGACGGTCTTCATCCCGTCCAGCAGGACGTCGTTGACGATTTCCAGGGCGGGCCGGCTGGCCAGCCCCTCGTCCAGGTCCGCTTCCAGGCCGATCCGCTCGCCGTCGATGATCCGCCGCTTCAGCCGCTCCCAGAGCGGCAGCCCGGCCAGCTCGGCGGCCCGGCTGGCCTTGACCGCGGCGGCGTCGACGCCCTCGAACAGCTCGAGCAACCGGGCCAGCGGGTCGTATCCCTCGCGCCGCCGGTCGTAGACGAGGTCCAGCGCCGCCTGGCGCTGGTCTTCGGGAATCCGGGCTATCGGCATGATCCGGGACGCGTGTACGATCGCCGAGTCCAGCCCGGCCTCCACGCACTCGGCGAGGAACACCGAGTTGAGCACCGCGCGCGCCGCGGGGTTCAGGCCGAACGAGACGTTGGACACGCCCAGCGTCGTCTGCACCTCGGGGAAGCGCTGCTTCAGCTCGCGGATCGCGCCGATGGTCTCGATGGCGTCGCGCCTGGTCTCCTCCTGCCCGGTGGCGATCGGGAACGTGAGGCAGTCGACGATGATGTCGCCCTGTCGCATCCCCCAGGCGCCGGTCAGGTCCTCGATCAGCCGCGTCGCCACGGCCAGCTTCCACTCGGCGGTCCGGGCCTGGCCTTGCTCATCGATGGTGAGGGCGATCACCGCGGCGCCGTGCTCGCGGATCAGCGGCATGACCCGGGCCATCCGCGACTGGGGCCCGTCCCCGTCCTCGTAGTTCACCGAGTTCACGACCGCGCGGCCGCCGAGTAGCTCCAGGCCGGCCCTGATCACCTCGGGTTCGGTGGAGTCGAGCACCAGGGGCAGGGTCGCGGCCGTGGCCAGCCGCCCCGCCACCTGCCGCATGTCCGCGGCGCCGTCCCGGCCGACGTAGTCCACGCAGACGTCCAGGAGGTGCGCGCCGTCCCTGGTTTGCGCGCGGGCGATCTCGACGCAGTCGTCGTAGCGTTCCCCGATCATCGCCTCGCGGAACGCCTTGGATCCGTTGGCGTTGGTTCTCTCCCCTATCGCCAGGAACGCGGTGTCTTGCCGGAACGGCACGTGCTGGTAGAGCGAGGCCACGCCGGGCTCTGGCTGCGGCGTCCGGGCCGCGAGCGGGCGGTCTCGCAGGCGGCGCACCACCTCGGCCATGTGCTCAGGCGTGGTGCCGCAGCAGCCGCCCGCCAGCGCCAGGCCGAACTCGGCGGCGAAGGCCTCGTGCGCGTCGGCGAGCTCGGCGGCGGTCACCGGGTAGTAAGCGCCGTCAGAGGTCAGCTCCGGCAGGCCGGCGTTCGGCATGCAGGACAGCGGCAGCCGTGAGTGCGCGGCGAGGTAGCGCAGGTGCTCGCTCATCTCGCCGGGCCCGGTGGCGCAGTTCAGGCCGATGAGGTCGACCCCGAGCGGCTCGAGCGCGGTGAGGGCGGCGCCGATCTCCGAGCCCAGCAGCATCGCCCCTGTCGTCTCGATCGTCACCTGGGCGATCAGCATGATGTCCGCGCCGGCCTGCGCGATAGCCCGCCGGGCCCCGATGATCGCGGCCTTGGCCTGCAGCAGATCCTGGCAGGTCTCCACGATCAGCGCGTCGGCCCCGCCGCGCAGCAGGCCGGCCGCGTTCACCTGGTAGGTGTCGCGGAGCTCGGCGAAGCTGACGTGGCCGAGCGTGGGCAGTTTCGTGCCCGGTCCCATGGAGCCGAGCACCCAGCGGGGCCGTTCGCGGCTGGACCAGTCGTCCGCGACTTGGCGGGCGATGCGTGCCCCGGCCTCGGCCAGCTCGCCGATCCGCCCGGCCATGCCGTATTCACCAAGATTGCCAAGGTTTGCACCGAATGTATTGGTGGTAACGCAATCCACGCCGGCCTCGAGGTAACCCTCGTGCACCGCCCGGACGATGTCTGGCCGGGTGACGTTAAGGATCTCGTTGCAGCCCTCGTGCCCGGCGAAGTCGTCGAGCGTGATGGGGCAGCCCTGCAGCATGGAGCCCATCGCGCCGTCCGCGACCAGCAGGCGCTCGCCGATCGCTGCCCTCAGGGCCGTCCCGCGGCCGCCCGCGGGCAGAGCCTGACCGGCAGGCCCGGGGCGGGAAGGCGGGGCAGGCGGGGCAGGCGGGATGTCGAAGGTCATAGTGGGCCCAATTCTAGGTGCCGGCGCTGTGCTAGCCCGGGGGGTAACCCCCGGACCCCCAGACCGGGGGGCTCCGCCCCCCGGACCCCCCTGCCGTCTGCTCGGGTCGGCAGGCGCCCTCGCATCCGGCACAGGCCGGCCCTCGCATCCGGCAGGGGGCCTCGCATCCGGCACAGGCCGGCCCTCGCATCCGGCAGGAGGGCCTCGCATCCGGCACAGGCCCTCGCATCCGGCAGGAGGGCCTCGCATCCGGCACAGGCCCTCGCATCCGGCAGCAACCCGCCGGCCACGTGACGCAGCGATCATGGTCATGCACGTAATCTGGAGCCAGGGAACCGAAGGAGGTGGCCGGAGATCGAGCTCGACGGCATCGGGCAGCTGACCGCGCCCGCAGTCATCGCCGCCTTTGAGGGCTGGAACGACGCGGGCGAAGCCGCCAGCGGGGTCATCAGCCACCTCGCCGACGCCTGGCAGTCCACCCCGGTCGGCGCCATCGATCCCGAGGACTTCTACGACTTCCAGGTGACCCGCCCGGTCATGGAGGTATCCGACGGACGCACGGACCGGCTGGTCTGGCCGACCAGCCGGATGACGCTGGCCAGGCCGGAGGGCATCGGACGTGACCTGATCCTGCTGCACGGGATCGAGCCCAACATGCGCTGGCGCGCGTTCAGCGACGAGTTCGTGGCCGCCTTCACCGAGATGGGCACCGAACTGGTGATCCTGCTCGGTGCCCTGCTGGCCGACTCGCCGCACACCCGCCCCGTGCCGGTGACCGCCGCGGTCTCGGACGCCAAGCTGTCCGCGCGGCTGCACGTGGACCCGGTCGACTACAAGGGGCCCACCGGCATCGTGGGCGTGCTGCAGCACGCCTGCGTGGCCGCCGACGTCGCCTCGGTGTCCCTGTGGGCGGCGGTGCCGCATTACGTGGCCCAGCCGCCCAGCCCCAAGGCCACGCTGGCGCTGCTGCGGGGGGTCGAGGACATCCTCGATGTCACGCTGCCGCTCGCCGACCTGCCCGACGACGCGCGGGCCTGGGAACGCGGGGTCGATGAGCTGGCCGACCAGGACACCGAGGTCGCCGAGTACGTGCGGACGCTCGAGGAGCAGCGGGACGCGACCGACGACCCCCAGGCCAGCGGCGACGCGATCGCCCGCGAGTTCGAGCGCTACCTGAGGCGCCGCGGCGACCGCGGCAGTTAGCTAGCTACTTCGACCTGAAAAACCCGGGCGGCGGCGGATGACCGCTGGCGGTTCGCGCGGGAGGATGGCCTCGACCCCTTGTGCTGGAAGGGATCGAGGCCATCATGTTTCGCACCTTAGGCGATGGGCCGTCTGCGTGGGAGTCGCGGTTACCGGCGGAGGTGCTGCGGCTGCCGGAGGAGCTGGCGCGGGTGGATGCGCTGCTGGATGACCCGGTGTTCTTCGCGCCGTTCGTGCCGTTCTTTCACCCGGTGCTCGGCCGGCCGTCGACGCCGGCGGAGTGGTATCTGCGGCTGATGTTCTTGAAGTTCCGCTACCGGCTGGGCTATGAGAGCCTGTGCGCTGAGGTCAGTGACTCGATCAGCTGGCGGCGGTTTTGCCGGATCCCGCTCGATGGGCGGGTGCCGCATCCGACGACGCTGATGAAGCTGACCTCCCGGTGCGGCAGCGCGGCGGTGGATGGGCTGAACGAGGCGCTGTGGGCCAGGGCGGCCGGGCAGAAGCTGCTGCGCGTTTCCCGGTTGCGCGCGGACACGACGGTGGTGCCGGCGAATGTGGCGTACCCCACCGATTCGGGGCTGCTGGCCAGGGCCGTCCGCCGGATCGCGGTGACCGGGCGGCGGATCCAGGCCGCCGGCGGGGCGAGGCGGACCAGGGTGCGCGACCGCAGCCGCGCGGCCGGGCGGCGGGCGCACGCGATCGCCGCGAAGCTGCGGTCACGGGCCGCGCAGGCCCGGGGCGAGAAGCAGGCCGTGGTGGCGCGGGTGACCGGGGAGCTGGCCGGCCTGGCTGAGCGCGCCGCCGCCGACGCGCAGCGGCTGCTGGCCAACGCCCGCCGGACGCTGCGCCGCGCGCAGGCGAAGGCGGCGGCCCTGGCCGCCACGGGGCTCACCGACGCCGCCGCCGGGCGGCGGCGTGGCCGGCTGCGCCGGGCGGTCAGCGACCTGGCCGGCCTGCTGGAGGTGACCAGGACGGTCGCGGCGCAGGCCCGGCAGCGGCTGGCCGGGGACATGCCAGACGGGGCGACCCGGCGGGTCAGCCTGCACGAGCCGGATGCTCGCCCGATCGCCAAGGGCAGGCTCGGCAAGCCTGTTGAGTTCGGGTACAAGGCCCAGGTCACCGACAACGACGACGGGGTCGTCGCCGATTACCGCCTGGAGCAGGGCAACCCGGCCGACGGCCCGCAGCTCGCCCCGGCCGTGGAACGGGTGATCAAGCGGACCGGGAAGAAACCCGCAACCGTCACCGCCGACCGCAGCTACGGCGAGCAGTCCATCGAAAATGACCTGCGCGGGCTCGGCGTCCGCCACGTGGTCATCCCGCGCAAGGGCAAACCCGGCAAGGCCCGCCAGGCCGCCGAGCGGCGGCCTGCGTTCCGGCGGGCCGTCAAGTGGCGGACCGGCAGCGAAGGCCGGATCAGCACCCTCAAACGGGGCTATGGGTGGGATCGCACCCGCCTGGACGGCACCGAAGGAGCCCGGACCTGGACCGGCTACGGGGTCCTGGCCCACAACCTGGTCAAGATCAGCACCCTGGCCGCCTGACCAGCCGGCAGCCCGGCCACCGGCAGCAGCTGGCCAGTCCGCGCCAGCACCCCTCCACCGGCACAGTCACTTTTTCAGGTCGAAGTAGTAAGCTAGACAGCTCTACACCGGCGGCCAGGGGACGGCGGGCCAGTCTTCGGGGGGGAACGGGTGGACGCGGTGCTGCAGCAGCAGGTCGACCCGCTGCCGGGTGGCCTCGACCTCGGCCGGGGACAGCCACCGGGCCAGCTCGGCGTCCAGCTCTCCCCCGGCCAGCCCGCGCTGGACCCTGCGCAATGCCTCCATCGCGGTCGTCGGGAGCTGGCGGCCGCGCCACTGCCACAAGACGGTGCGCAGCTTGTACTCCTCGGCGAAGCAGACGCCGTGATCGCAGCCGAACAGCTTGCCCTCGCGGTCCGGCAGGAGATGGCCGATCTTGCGGTCGGCGTTGTTCACGACCGCGTCGAAGACGGCCATCTCCCGCAGCGCGCGGTGGTCGTGGCTGCGGGCGAGCGCGATGATGTCCACGGTCTCGTCCGACTCGATCCATAGCTGGCACATGCCGGGCCCGAACGGGCCATCGCGGTAGATCGTCGGCGGCACCAGGTGCCAGCCCGCCGCCACCGACACGTGGTAGGCGGCCACCTCGCGGCCCGCCAGGCTGCCGGACGGGAAGTCCCACAACGGGCGCTCGCCGGCCACGGGCTTGTAGACGCAGGCCGCTTCGGCGTCCCCGTCGCGCACCGTGCAGTACAGCGTGGCGTTCGAGGCCACGACCAGCCTGCCCTCTACCTCCAGGGTGCCCCGCGTCAGCAGCTCGAGCGCGGGCGCGTGATCGGCCTGCGGGCAGGCGGGCTGACCGGGCTGACGTCGGCCGGCGGATCCGCGGGCCGGTAGCGCTGCCGCTGCCGCTGCCGCTGGCCGCGGGCGCGCGGTACTTGCTGCGCCCGGCCGCGCGGTGGCGTTTCAGGCATTGCTGACCCGGTGCCCGTTCTGCCGCGGGCATATGTGCCCGTTCGCGTCGAGGGGCAGCCCGCAGAGCGGACACGGCGGCCGGCCCTGGCTGACGAGCTGCAGCGCCCGCTGAGAGAACGCCCGCGCCACCGCGGCGGTGATTCGTACCCGCAACACCCCGGGACCATCCTCGGGCACGTCGTCAGCCAGGTATTCGACCGGCGTCTCCGATTCCTCCTGCGCCTCGATGACGACGCGCTCGCCTTCAGCGTCCCACGCCAGGGCGATGACGCCTACCCGGAATTCCTCCAGCAGCGGCAGGTCGAGCGGCGCGTCGTCGGCGAGGCCGGCGGGCGCGACGGCCGGCACCGACGACTTCCCTCCGCTGCTGCGCAGCTCTTCGTCCAGCAGTTCGTCCAGGCGCTCGGCCAGCCGACTCACCTGGATCTTCTCCAGAGCCACGCTGGTGACCCTGCCGCTGCCGCTGGCCTGCAGGTAGAACGTGCGCTCTCCGGGCTGACCGACCGTCCCGGCGACGAATCGCTCCGGGGGATCGTACGTGTAGACCGCCATGACCCTATCCTCCCGCCCCGCCGCCCACGGCGGCGTCGGTCTCGCGGCGTGCCGTGGCCCGGGGCGGTTTCTGCTCGGGCTTCCTGAGACTGGCAACTCCGCCGCCGGTGTCGTTCATCCGCAGCAGGAACGGGCGCAGCGGCGTGTACCGGATCGCCGTGAGCGAGCACGGGTCGACCTGGATCCGCTGCAGCATGTCGAGGTGCATGCCCAGGCTGTCGGCGATGACCGACTTGATCACGTCGCCGTGCGAGCAGATCAGGTAGACGGCCCCGGCCCCGAGCCGCCGGTTCCAGTCCCGGACCGCGCTGACCGCGCGGTGCTGCATGTCCATGATGGACTCGCCGTCGGGGCCGGGGAATCGCGCCGCCCCCGGGTGCGCCTGGACCACGCGCCACAACGGCTCCCGGGCCAGCCGCTTCAGCGGCTGCCCGGTCCAGTCGCCGTAGCGACACTCGCCGACCCGCTCGTCCTCGTGCACGACCGGCGGGCGGACCTCGCCGGTCGCGGCGATCGCGTCCGCCGTCTGCCGGCACCGCTCCAGCGGGCTGGAGATGATCGCATCCAGCGGCACCGTGGCGAGCCTCCCGGCCAGTGCGCCGGCCTGCTGGCGGCCGCGGTCGTCCAGCGGGATGCCCGGCGTCCAGCCGGTGAGAACGTTGCCGGTGGTGGCGGTCAGGCCGTGTCGTACCAGGAGGACCAGGGTCACTCCAAGACTCTATGGGGTGAGGGCGGGTCCGGTGCGCCGGGCACCCTGGGCACTCTCGGTGACCACGAGGGTCACTTCGCCGAAGCTGACCCGGTCGCCTGCCTGAACGGGGACCGGGCCGGTGACCCGCCAGCCGTTGAGCCGGGTGCCGTTCGTGGACCCCGCGTCGCTCAGCAGCCAGCCGTCGGCGTCGCGGCGCAGGCCAGCGTGGGAACGGGACACGGTCATGTCGGAGAGGACCAGGTCACAGGCGGCGTCGCGGCCGATGGTGAAACTGTCCTTGGCGCCGGACGGGAGCACGAACGCAGGGGGCGGCAGCGGCCCCGGGTAGCCGGCCATCCGGCGCGCGGCGGCGCGCCGGGCCTGGGCCAGGCGGCCGAGGACGGCGCGCGCCGCCGAGGACCGGGGACCGGGGAGGTCCGCCACGATCTCGGCGAGGTCGCCGTGCCGGCGAGCGCGGAGCGCGGCGTCGACCCGGAAGAGGAAGCTCTCCTGCGCCAGGGATCCGTCGGCGAAACGGTCCCGCAGCTCGCCGATGACCTGGTCCCGGTCGGCATCACACGCGCGTACCTCGGGTGCGGGGTACGCAGGCCGGCGAGGGGTACGCGGGATGCCCGCATACCCAGAAGTATCAGCCGCAGCCCATTCGGGCACAAGCTCTATCGCTACTGGGCCTGGAACTCGGCACCCGACGCGGCGGCGGCGGAATTCTCGTCCCCGATCACCTGCTGCAGCGGGAAGTGGCACGCGGCCAGGTGCCCGCGGCCGGGGAACTGCCGCAGCGGCGGCTCGACCTCGGCGCAGATCTCCTCGGCCAGCGGGCAGCGGGTACGGAACCTGCAACCGGACGGCGGATGGATCGCGCTCGGCAGCTCCCCCGAGATGCCCGCCTTGACCTTGGCCTGCTCGGTCTCCGGGTCGGCGACCGGCGCGGAGTCGAGCAGCCCCTTGGTGTAGGGATGGGCCGGGTTCAGGTACACGTCGTCCGCGGCCCCGATCTCGACCAGCTTGCCCAGGTACATGACCCCGATCTGGCTGGACACGTAGCGCACCACGGCCAGGTCGTGGGAGATGAACAGGTAGGTGAGGCCGAGCTGGCGCTGCAGATCGCTCATCATGTTGAGGATCTGCGCCTGGATCGACACGTCCAGGGCGGAGACCGGCTCGTCGGCCACGATCAGCTTCGGCGACAGCATCAGCGCGCGGGCGAACCCGAGCCGCTGGCGCTGCCCGCCGGAGAACTCGTGCGGGTACCGCTCCACCGCCGAGCGCGGCAGCCCGACGTGGTCCAGCATCTCGGCGACCCGTTGCCGCCGCTCGCTGCGGGTGCCGATGCCCTGGACCACGAGCGGCTCCTGCAGGACCAAGCCCGCCCGCATCCGCGGGTCCAGCGACGCGTAGGCGTCCTGGAACATGAGCTGGATATCCTGGCGCTCGCGCCGGTACTCGCGCCCGCTGCTCTTCGCGAGGTCCTTGCCCCGGAAGTTGATGACCCCGCTGGTGGGCGTGTCCAGGCCGACCACGAGCCTGCCGACCGTGGTCTTGCCGCAGCCGGACTCGCCGACCAGGCCGAGGGTCTCGCCGCTGCGGATCGAGAAGCTCACGTCGGCGACGGCGCTGACCCAGCCGACCCGCCGCTGCAGCAAGGCGCCCTTGGTCACCGGGAAGTCCTTGACCAGGTGCTCCACGCTCAGCAGCACCTCGCCCCCGGCGCCGTCGGTCGCGGGAAGCTGGGCAGCGGGCGGCGCCCGGTGCTCGACCCGGGTCACGCTACGGCTCCACTCGGCCGCGCCCACCGGGTGGTAGCAGGCGAAGCGGTGCCCGGGCACCTCGCCGGTGAGGGTCGGCTCCTCGTCCCGGCACCGGTCGGTGACGTACCGGCAGCGCGCGGCGAACCGGCAGCCCTCCGGGGGGTGCACCAGGTCCGGCGGTATCCCGGGAATCGAGTACAGCCGCTCCTTGCTCTCCGCCGCCTTGTCCGGCAGCGCCTCGAACAGCGCCTCGGTGTAGGGGTGCCGCGGGTTGCCGAACAGCGTCCCGGTGTCGGTGATCTCGGCGATCTTGCCCGCGTACATGACCGCGACCCGGTCGGCGCGCCCGGCGATCACGCCCAGGTCGTGGGTGACCAGGATGACCGACATGCCCAGCCGGAGCCGCAGGTCGTCGATCAGCTCGAGGATCTGCTTCTGGATCGTCACGTCCAGGGCGGTCGTGGGCTCGTCGGCGATGAGCAGCTTCGGCTCGCACGCGAGCGCCATCGCGATCATCACGCGCTGCCGCATCCCGCCGGAGAACTGGTGCGGGTACTCTCCGATGCGCTCCCGGGCCTGCGGCAGGCCGACCAGGTTGAGCACCTCGGCGGCCCGGTCCAGGGCCTGCTCGGTGTTGGCGCCCCGGTGCAGCTTGACCGCCTCCGCGATCTGCTTGCCCACGGTCATGGTCGGGTTCAGCGACGTCAGCGGGTCCTGGAAGATCATGCCGATCTCGTTGCCGCGGATCCGGCGCATGTCTTCGTCGGACAGCGCGCTGATCTCCACGCCGTTGAGCTTGATGCTGCCGCCGGCGATCGACCCGCCGGTAGGCAGCAGCTTCATGATCGACAGCGCGGTCATCGTCTTGCCGCACCCCGACTCGCCCACGATGCCGAGCGTCTCGCCCGGCTCGACGTGCATCGTCACCCCGTCTACCGCGTGTACGATCCCTTCCTTCAGCCGGATCTCGGTCCTCAGGTCGGTGATATCAAGTAGCGGCGCCACCTAGTCTCCCCCTACCGGCGCTGCAGCCGGGTCTCGAACGAATCCCGCAGCGCGTCGCCGATGAAGTTCACCGCGATGCAGGTCAGGATGATCGCGACGCCGGGCGGGTAGATCAGCCACCAGTAGCTCTGGCTGCTCTGCAGGTAGGTCAGGCCGCCGGACAGCATCGACCCCCAGTCGGTGGCCGGCGGCTGGACGCCCAGGCCCAGGAAGCCGAGGCCGGCCAGGATGATGATCGAGTCCGCCACGGCGAACGTGCCCTGCACGATGATCGTGCCGATCGCGTTCGGCAGGACATGCCGGGTCACGGCCCGGGCCCGCCGGCCGCCGATCACCTTCACCGCCTGCACGTACTCCCTGGTGCGCAGGGTCAGGGTCTCGCCCCGGACCAGCCGGGACACGCCCAGCCAGTAGAAGGCGGCGATGATGAAGATCATGATGGCCGGGGTGGGGTGGAAGGCGACCGACAGGATGATGATCAGCGTGATGTACGGGATCGACAGCCCCGCATCGACCACGCGCATCATGAACGAGTCGACCACGCCGCCGATGAACCCCGAGATAGCCCCGTACAGCGTGCCGAACAGTACCGACACGATCGCGGCCGCGACCCCCACCTCGAGCGACGTCTGGCCGCCGACCATCAGCCGGCCGAGCTGGTCATAGCCCACGTTGTCGCAGCCGAGGAGATGGCTCCCCGAGGGCGGGCAGAGAACCTGGTTGAGGTTGGTGTGAACCTGGTCGGTGTGGTAGACGAGCGGCCCGACGAAGCAGAACAGCACGATGAACACGATGACGCCCAGGCTCGCGAGCGCGAGCTTGTTCTCCGCGAACACCTCCCAGCCGCGGACGCAGCAGGCTGCGCGGCTTCGCCGCGGCGACCAGTCCCCCGGCCCCGTCCGGCGCCTCGATCGGTACCAGCAGCTCGCCGGGTTCCGGTAGCTGCCCCGACTCGGTACCCGGCGGCGGAATAGCGGTCATCAGCCGTACCTCACTCTCGGGTCGAGCATGGCGTAGCCGATGTCGGCCAGCAGGTTGCCGAGGATCGTCGCCACCGTGGCGAGCACCGTGAACCCGAGCAGCACCTGGATGTCGTCGTTCAGCGCCGCGTTGTAGAAGGCCAGGCCCATGCCGGGGTAGTTGAACACCACCTCGATGAAGATCGCCCCGGCGACCAGCGTCGGCAGCGACAGGCCGAGCAGCGTGACGATCGAGATCAGCGAGTTGCGGAAGATGTGCCCCCACAGCACCCGCCGCTCGCTGGCGCCCTTGGCCCGGGCCGTGCGGACGTAGTCCTGCACCAGGTTGTCCATCACCGACGAGCGCATGTACCGGCTCCACAGCGCGTACAGCACGAACGAGTAGGCCAGCACCGGCAGCACCAGCGCCCGCGGCTGGGACAGGATCTGGCCGACCGAACTGCCCTGCGGGGCGAACGGCGGGAAGAAGTGAGTGTCGACCGCAAACCATTCCACGAGCAGCAGGGCGACGAAGAACGTGGGCGTCGCGTACCCGAGGAACGAGACCCCGGTCAGGACGTAGTCGCTGACGGTGTACCGCTTCACCGCCTGGTACATGCCCAGCGGTATGCCGAAGCCCAGCGAGACGATCGTGCCGAGCAGCACCAGGATGATCGTCTTCGGCAGGTCCTGCGCGATCAGGCTGGCCACCGACTGGTTCAGCTTGGTGGAAAAACCGAGATTGCCGTGCAGAAGCTGGTCGACCCACTTGATGTACTGGACGTAGAACGGCTGGTCGAAACCATACAGCTGGTTGTAGTGAGCGACCTGCGCGGCGGTGGCCCGCGGCCCCAGCAACGACCGGATAGGCCCGCCAGGAAATACGTGGACCAGCGCCAGCGTGATCACGGTCACGAAGAACAAGACAACGAGCGCCTGCAGGGAGCGCCGCACCAGGAATCCGATCATCGAGCCACTCCTCGCCCGGGTCCGACGGCGCCGAAAGCCGGGTGCACAATCATGCTAGATCTCCTGGTTCGCGGTGGCTAGCCACTGACCTGCTGGTTCCTGCGGGCCGGCTGCTGTCCCGCGGTGCCCGCGGGACAGCAGCCGACTCGCTCCGCGAGCTACTTGGTGAAGTACCAGTACTCGGGGAACAGGCTGAACATCGCGTTGTACGCGACGTTGTGCAGCTTGGTGCTGGCCGCGATGATTTCGTAGGGGTTGGGGCTCGGCACCCAGAGGAACGGCAGCTGCTGTGCCGCGTACGTGGCGTACTGGTCGAACACCGACAGGCTGCCGCTGGTGTGCGTCTCGGTGATCAGCTTGTCCATCGTCGGGTCGGAGTAGTTGCCCGAGTTCGACCCGGCGCCGGTCGCGAACAGCGGCTCGCCGGTCGGCTCGAAGCCCGGGCCGTCGAAGGCCCAGCCGCCGTAGGCGAACACCTGCACGTTGCACTTCGGGCCCATCGGCGCGCACGGCGCGCTCTCGCCGATGATCGAGTTGAAGGACTGCCCGACGAGGACGATGTCGATGCCGATCTGGGAAGCGTCGGACTTGATGGCCTGCCACATCGCCGTGGCCGCGGCCACGCCCGTCGAGTAGACGTACGTGAGCTTCAGCGGCTCGCCCTTGGTGATGCCGGCGCCGCACTTGGCCGGGTCCTGGCAGGTCATCACGCCGCCGGTTTCCGACCAGCCGTGGCTGGTCAGCAGCGCCTTCGCCGTGGCCAGGCTGAACGCGTACGGACCCTGACCGCTGTTCTCGTTCTGGATGGCCGGGGTGAACTGGTTCGCCGGCACGGTCGGGACCGCCCCCGAGGTCGGGACGGCGTACCCGCGCCAGATCGCCTTGCTGATGCCGGGCTGGTCGACGGCGTACTGCAGCGCCTGCCGGATGTAGAGCTGGCGGACCAGGAATCCCACCGCCGGGTTGTTGAAGTTGGGCTGGGCGTACTGGATGCCGTAGTTGAAGAACGGCGTCAGGTAGTAGCTGCTGCCCAGCGGGTTGGTGGTCGGCAGCGGCGAGCTGGCCGGCTTCTGCGGCAGATCCGCCACCGGGATGTTGCCCACGTCGACCGACCCGGTCTTCAACGCGGTGTACTCGGTCGCGTCACTGGTGAAGGGCACGAACTTGATCGCCGACAGAATTGGCTTGGGGCTGCCCGAGTAGGTCTTGTTCGCCACCATGGTCACGTTGCCGTTGGTGCTGAAGCTGGACAGCTTCCACGGCCCGTCCACCACCGACCACAGCGGGCTGGTCGCGTAGGTCGAGGCGATCTTCGACTGGGCGGTCAGGAACGTGTAGACCGCCTTGCACTTGGCCCAGCCGTCGGCGGCGGTGTCGGTGGCGCACCCGCCGCTGCCCGGCTTGGCGCCCAGCGCGGTGACGTCCCAGGCCAGCGGCATCGGGTTGATCTCGGACAGCTGGTTGTAGGTGTACCAGAGGCTGGAGTAGGGCTTGTTCAGCTGCAAGGTCACCTGATCGGGCGTGGTAGCCGTGTAGGAGACGACGTTGTCCGGCAGCAGGCCCGCGGAGTACGCATACCAGTTGGCCTTCTCGGCCTCCGCCATGTTCAGGAAGAAGATCACGGACTGGGCGCCGACAGTCTCGCCGTCCGACCACTTCCAGCCCTTCATGGTGACCGACACGGTCTTGCCGCCGTTGGTGTACACGGGCGCGTTGGCCGGGGACAGCGGGTAGTTGACGGTCACGTTGCTGGGCGTGTTGTTGCCGAACATGTACAGCGGCCGGTACATCAGCCACTGGAACTGATTGCTGTTGTAGACGCTGGCGTTCGTGATCGCGTAGAACGGGAAGATCCAGTTATTGGTGATGCCGGCCGGCAGCGCGATCGTCGCCGTGCCGCCCGTGACCTTCGTGCCTGATGAGGCGCCCGTCGAACCGCTGCCGCCGCTGGAACTGCATCCGGCGGCTATCAGCGCGACCGCGGCCGTCGCGGCCGCCACCGCGAGAGGCAGCCTCCGTCTCCATCGATTCATCTGCGCTCCTTCGTCGTGGCGCGCGGGCGCGCGCATCATGCCATACCGCTTCGTCGTGGCGCGCAGGCGCGCGCATCATGCCATACCGCCGCGCGCCAGCGACACTTTCTCGTGGCTACGGTCCGCTCAGAGCGTAGTTTCACCGTCGTTACGGATTCCAGCCGGAAATGTCACAAGTTCCTATCGATGTCGTCAGAAGCCGTACTCGTCAGCTTGTCGTTACGCTGCCGTTACGTCGGTCAGACCGGTGATCGACGGGGCGGGTCGGCCGTGATCAGTGCTGGTCAGTTCCCCACCGCGTGCACGCCGCCGTCCACGTGCACGATCTCGCCGGTCGTGGCCGGGAACCAGTCGGACAGCAGCGCCACGCAGGCGCGCGCGGCGGGCTCGGGGTCGGACACGTCCCAGCCCAGCGGGGCCCGCGCCCCCCACGGGTCGGCGAGCCCGGCGAATCCGGGGATGCTGGTGGCGGCGATGGTCTTCAGCGGGCCGGCGGCCATCAGGTTGACCCGGATCCCCTGGGGCCCGAGATCGCGGGCCAGGTAGCGCGCGCAGGACTCCAGGCCGGCCTTGGCCACGCCCATCCAGTCGTAGGCCGGCCAGGCCCGGCTGGCGTCGAAGTCCATCCCGACGATGGCACCGCCGTTGCCCATCAGCGGCAGTGCGGCGACGGCCAGCGCCTTCAGGGAGTACGCCGATACCCGGACCGCGGTGGCCACGTCCTCCCACGGCGTGGCCAGGAAGTTGCCGCCCATGGCGGACGGCGGCGCGAACGCGATCCCGTGCACCACCCCGTCCAGGCCGTCCACGTGCTCGGACACCCGTTCCGCCAGCGAGTCGAGCTGGCCGCTGTCGGTCACGTCGAGCTCCAGCACCGGCGGCGGGTCGGGCAGCCGCCGGGCGATCCGCTGCACCAGGCTGAGCCGCCCGAACCCGGTGAGCACCACGGTCGCGCCCTCCTGCTGCGCGATCCGCGCCACGTGGAAGGCGATCGACGCGTCGGTGAGCACCCCGGCCACCAGTATCCGCTTGCCGTCCAGGATTCCCATCGCGCTGTCCTTCCCGCTGGCCCGCTGGTCAGTGACCCATGCCCAGGCCGCCGTCGACCGGGATGACGGCCCCGGTGATGTACGCCGCCTCGGCCGAGGCCAGGAACGCGACCGCCGCGGCGACCTCGTCAGCGGACGCGAGCCGGCGCAGCGGCACGACGGCCAGGATCGCCGTCTTCCTCTCCTCGGGCAGCGCCGCGGTCATGTCGGTATCGACGAACCCGGGCGCGACCACGTTCACGGTGATGGACCTGCTGCCCAGCTCGCGGGCGAGCGACCGGGCCAGCCCGACCAGGCCGGCCTTGGACGCCGCGTAGTTGGCCTGGCCGGCCGAGCCGAGCAGGCCCACGACCGAGGAGATGAAGACGATCCGCCCCCGGCGCAGCCGGATCATGCCCTTGGCGGCGCGTTTGGCCACCCGGTACGCGCCGGTCAGGTTGGTGTCGAGCACCGCGGCGAAGTCGTCCTCGCTCATCAGCGCGAGCAACTGGTCACGGGTGATCCCGGCGTTGGCCACCAGCACCTCGACCGGCCCGTGGGCCGCCTCGGCCTGCCGGAACGCGTCGTCGACCGAGGCCGCGTCACGGACGTCACAGCGCGCGACCGTCAGCCCGTCGACCTGGTCGCCGGAGCGCGAGGTGACGGTGACCGCGTCCCCGCCGGCCGCCAGCCGCCGGGCGATGGCCAGACCGATTCCCCGGTTCCCTCCGGTCACCAGGACTGATCGGCTCATCGGCGTCACCTCCATCGCGTCCTGGCGAGCGTACCGGCCCGGCGGGCGGCGCGCCGGGGCCGGGTTCGCGTCCGGGTCCGGGCGGCGAGCGGGATAGATTGGCCTGCCGTGACCCACAGCGCCGCCGCGATCGACCCGGAGTTCACCGCCCATCCGCTGCGCACGCTGGCGGACACCGCGCTGCAGCGCGCCGCGGACCTGGGGGCGGAGCACGCAGACTTCCGCGCGGAGCGCGTCAGGGGCCAGCAGATCGGCCTGTCGGACGGGGGCCTGGAGACCCTCTACGACACCGACGACCTGGGTCTGTCCGTCCGCGTGGTGGTGGAGGGGACCTGGGGGTTCGCCTCGGCGGTGGACCTGACCCCGGAGGCGGCGGCCCGGGCCGCCGCCGAGGCCGTCGAGGTCGCCCGGGTCGCGGCGGCCATCAACACCGAGCGGATCGACCTGGCCCCGGCACCCGCGCACGGCGACGTCACCTGGGTGTCCGCCTACCAGGTCGACCCGTTCACCGTCGGGGTCGCCGACAAGATCGCGCTGCTCGCCGGGTGGAGTTCGGGGCTGCTCGCCCACGACGCGGTCGATCACGTCGACGCGTCGCTGCTGCAGGTGCGGGAAACCAAGTTCTACACCGACGGCGCCACCACGGCCACCCAGCAGCGGGTGCGGCTGCATCCCCGCGTGACCGCGGTCGCGGTCGAGCCCGGCGGCAGGTTCGAGACCATGCGCACGCTCGCCCCGCCCGTCGGCCGCGGCTACGAGTACCTGGGCGGCCCCCCGGGGGGATGGGACTTCTCCGCCGAGCTGGCCGAGCTGCCCGGGCTCCTGGCCGCGAAGCTGGCCGCGCCTCCGGTCACGGCGGGCCGGTACGACCTGGTCATCGACCCCTCGAACCTGTGGCTGACGATCCACGAGTCGATCGGGCACGCCACCGAGCTCGACCGCGCGCTCGGGTACGAGGCGGCCTACGCGGGGACGTCGTTCGCCACGCCGGACCAGCTCGGCCGTCTGCAGTACGGCCCGCCGTCGATGCACGTCACCGGGGACCGGACGGCCGAGCACGGCCTGGCCACGGTGGGCTACGACGACGAAGGGGTCGCGGCGCAGGCCTGGGACCTGATCTCCGGCGGCGTGCTGACCGGGTACCAGCTCGACCGGCGGATGGCCCGCATGCCAGGATCCGGCGCGGTCGGCGGCGCATCCAACGGGTGTGCGTTCGCCGACTCGCCCGGGCACATGCCGATCCAGCGGATGGCCAACGTCTCGCTGCAGCCGGCCGTCAGCGGCCCGTCCACCGCGGACCTGATCGCCGGCGTGCAGCACGGGATCTACGTGGTCGGCGACAAGAGCTGGTCGATCGACATGCAGCGGTACAACTTCCAGTTCACGGGTCAGCGGTTCTTCCTGATCTCCGGCGGCCAGCTGGCCGGCCAGATCCGCGACGTGGCCTACCAGGCCACGACCACGGACTTCTGGAACTCGATGGAGGCCGTCGGCGGGCCGCAGACCTACCTGCTCGGCGGCGCCTTCAACTGCGGCAAGGGCCAGCCCAGCCAGATCGCGCCGGTCAGCCACGGATGCCCCGCCGTCCTCATGCGGGGCATCCGGATACTCAACACGGCGGAAGAAGGCGGACGATGACGGTGCAGGCGGCGGGCCGGATCGGGCCGCAAGAAGCCGTCGAGCGGGCCCTGCACGCGGCGGCCTGCGACGACTGCGTGGCGATCGCCGAGGAGACGTCGTCGGCGAACCTGCGCTGGGCCGGCAATACGCTCACCACGAACGGCATCTCCCGGTCGCGCAGGCTCACGGTGATCGCCATCAGCCGCGACCGCGCCCAGGCGCGGGCGGGCGTGGTGTCCCGGGCCGGGGTCGGCCGGGATCAGATCGCCGGCCTCGTGGCCGAGGCCGAGCGGGCGGCGTCCGAGGCTTCCCCCGCCGAGGATGCGCAGCCGCTGCCGGGACCGGCCGGCGGCGGTGCGTTCGGGAACGAAAATAAAGCGGGCCGCGCGGGCCTTGATCACGCGCCGGCCTGGGACGAACCGCCGGGCGGGACCGAGATCGCGGTGCTGCGCGGCTTCGCCGGCGCGCTCGGCGACGCGTTCGGCGTCGCGGCCGCGGGCGGGCGGCGGCTGTACGGTTTCGCCCAGCACTCGGTGACGTCGCTGTTCCTCGGCAGCTCCAGCGGGCTGAGGCTGCGCCACGACCAGCCGTCGGGCCAGGTCGAGCTGAACGCGAAGTCGGCGGCACCGCTCGGACAGGCCCGGTCGGCCTGGGCCGGGGTGGGTACCCGTGACTTCACCGACGTCGACGTGGCCGCGCTGGAGGCGGGTCTGGCCCGGCGGCTGGACTGGGCCAGCCGGTCGGTCGAGCTGGCCCCGGGGCGGTACGAGACGCTGCTGCCGCCGAACGCCGTCGCCGACCTGCTGGTCTACCTGTACTGGTCGTCGGGCGCGAAGGACGCGGTGGACGGCCGGACGGTGTTCAGCAGGCCCGGGGGCGGCACCCGGGTCGGGGAGCGGCTCGCCAGCCTGCCGGTCACGCTGCGCAGCGACCCCGGGGCGCCCGGGCTGGAGTGCGCGCCGTTCGTGATCGCGCGCGCGTCCCGCCGCCAGTCCTCGGTGTTCGACAACGGCCTGCCGCTGGCCCCCACCGCGTGGATCCGCGGCGGCGAGCTGGCCGCGCTGACCCAGACCCGGCACTCGGCCGAGCTGTCCGGGCTGCCGGTGACCCCCGCGATCAGCAACCTGATCATGGAGGCGCCCGGGAGCACGGCGTCGCTGGACGACATGATCGGCCGCACCGGCCGCGGGCTGCTGCTGACCTGCCTCTGGTACATCAGGGAGGTCGACCCCCAGACGCTGCTGCTCACCGGGCTGACCAGGGACGGCGTCTACCTCGTCGAGAACGGCGAGGTCACCGGCGCGGTGAACAACTTCAGGTTCAACGAGAGCCCGGTGGCCGTGCTGGGCCGGGTCACCGAGGCCGGCGCGACCGGCCCGTCCCTGCCCCGGGAGTGGAGCGACAACTTCACCCGCTGCGCCATGCCGCCGCTGCGGGTGGAGGGCTTCAACATGTCCTCGGTGAGCCAGGCCACCTGACCCGCGTAGCGATGCCATCCGCGACGGCCGGCCTTGGTCGGCCCGAGCGGATGGCATGCGGGGGGTCCGGGGGGGTGGTGTTCCCCCCCGGGGTCAAGGTGTTCCCCCCCGGAGTTAATCAGCGTCCTCCAGGCGGAAGCCGAGCTTGAGGCCGACCTGGTAGTGGGCGACCTGGCCGTCGACGATCTGGCCCCGGATCTGGGTCACCTCGAACCAGTCCAGGTGCCGCAGGGTCTGCCCGGCCCGGTGCAGCGCGCCCTGGATCGCGGGCTCGATCCCGTCCGGCGACGTGCCGACGATTTCGGTGACGCGATAGGTACGTTCGCTCATATTCTCCTCCATACTGGACAGTCGTGCCTGCGGGTGCCGCGCGACGTGTCCGCGGTGGACACGGCCACCAGGTGTACCGCATGCGCGACCAGAGGTGACGCACCGGCGCTACGGGCATACCGTGGGAGGGTGAAAGCCACGCACCATCCGCGCCGCGAGCAGACCCATGTGGTCACCGAGGCCCGCCCGCCGAAGTCGGAGGACATCGCCTACCGCGAGCGGCGGTACCTGATCATGATGGGCATCCGGCTGGCCTGCTTCGTGATCGCGGTGGTGCTGTTCGTGAACGGCGCCGGGTGGCTGACCGCGATCCCCGCGGTCGGCGCGATCGCCATTCCGTACTTCGCCGTCGTCTTCGCCAACGGCGGCCGCGAGCCGGCCTGCTGCCGCGGGTTCCGGCCTTACGAGCCGAACCTGCCGCGGCGATTCGGAGCGCCCGAGGGGAGCCAGGGCCCGGATCGGAGTGCCAATCCGAACGCCACTGAGCCCGGCGAGGCCGACATTCCGGGCACAAACGGCGCGTCTGAGCGGGCGGGCTGAACGGGCGACGAAAGGCCACAGGAAAACAGCTGATCAGCGGCGATCGACGCGCGTCCATGCCGAGATTCGCTTGTAATCCGGTCTTGACGCACAAGGGGGGGGTTCGGTGTAACATGTTTGCCGGTGCTCTGGTCCCCCGCCGGGGCACCGATGCCGGCGTTCCGGGCCCCCGTCGGAGCGCCGATGAATGCGACGCCGGGTGGTTTGCCCCCGTAGCCACCCGGCGTCGCCCTTTCTTTTCTCCGGCCGCTTCCGGCCAGGCGCCCGGATAGGCAACAAGTAAGTACCGGTCGCCGCGGCGGCCGCTTCCCGCCTTACTCGGTCTTGCGGAACTCCGCGATCGCGATCGCGGTCATGCCGAGGCCCATGAGGGCCACGATCCCGAGGGACAGGCCGAGCGGGACCGCCCACCCGGCCCAGGTGATGACGGGCGACAGGTGCTGCTCGAAGGCCGCGGGCATGCTCAGGTGGATGAACACCGCGTGCCGCATCGGGCCGACGACGTAGGTGAGCGGGTCGATCCGGGTCAGCACGCTGAGCCAGGCCGGCAGCCCGCTGAGCGGGTACAGCGCGCCGGATAGGAAGAACAGCGGCATCACGAGCATCTGGGTGAGCGCCATGAACGCCTGGAACTGCTTGATCCTCGCCGCCATCATCACGCCGAACGCGGTCAGCGTGAACGACAGCAACACGAGTTCGCCGATCAGCGTGATTATCAGCAGCGGGTTGTACGGCACGTCGGCGAAGCCGGCCAGGATCAGGAAGATGATTCCCTGGAACGTCGCGATCGTCGCCCCGCCCAGGCACTTGCCGATCACGATGGCGGCCCGGCTGACCGGTGCGACCAGGATCTCGCGCAGGAAGCCGAATTCCCGGTCCCACACGATGGATGCGGCCGAGAAAATGGCGGTGAAGAGTACCGACATGGCCAGCACGCCCGGATAGATGAACGTCTTGAAGCTAATCCCCGGCGGCAGGCTCCGGCCCGCCAGCGCGCCGAGCCCGGTGCCGAGCACGAACAGGAACAGCACCGGCTGGATCAGCGAGGTGATCGCCCGCAGCCGGTCGGTGCGGAACCTGATCAGCTCGCGGCGCCAGACGATCCCGGCGGCGCGCAGGTCGTGGCGCAGGCCGCCGTCGGGCACCGCGACCCGGATCTCGTCGACGAGCTGGTCGGCGGTCGCCGGCGCGCCCGAGGCGGCCGCGTCTGTGGTCTGAGTGGCCATCGTCTACCGCCTTCCCGCCCGGAAGCGCTGCACCATCTGGCGCATGGCGTCAGAAGCCGACGCCTCGGCGTCGCGGATCGTGGTGCCGGTGTAGGACATGAACACGTCGTCCAGTGACGGCCGGGACACGCTCACCGAGCGGATCGGCACCGAGAACTCGGCGAACAGCCGCGGCACGAACTGCTCGCCCGCGGCCACCGAGAACGTCACCGCGTCCTCGTGCATCGCGGCCTCGATGCCGAACGTGTCCGCCAGCGCGGCGATCGCCGCGGCGTCATCGGCCGTGTGGATCTGCACCCGGTCCTTGCCCACGCTGGCCTTCAGCGCCTCGGGCGTGTCGATCGCCACGATCTTGCCGTGGTCGATGATCGCGATCCGGTCGCAGTGCTCCGCCTCGTCCATGTAGTGGGTGGTCAGGAAGATCGTGATGTCCTCGCGGCGCTTGAGGTCGTTGATGTAGGCCCAGATCGAGGACCGGGTCTGCGGGTCCAGGCCCACCGTCGGCTCGTCGAGGAACAGCACGTGCGGCGCGTGCAGCAGGCCCCTGGCGATCTCCAGCCGCCGCTGCATCCCGCCCGAGTACGTGCTGACCAGGCTGTCCTTGCGATCCCACAGCCCGACCATGTCCATGACCTGGCGCATGCGGGGCACCACGGCGGCCCGGGGCACGCCGTAAAGCTCGGCGTGGAACCGGAGGTTCTGCTCCGCGGTCAGGTAGGTGTCCAGCGTGGTGTCCTGGAACACCAGCCCGATGTTGCGGCGGACCGAGTCGCGCTCGGTCGCCGTGTCGTGGCCGGCCACGCGGGCGGTGCCCGAGGTGGCGTTGGCCAGGGTGCAGAGGATCTTGATCGTGGTGGTCTTGCCCGCCCCGTTCGGCCCCAGGAAGCCGAACGTCTCCCCCCTGGCCACCTCGAAGTCGATCCCGCGCACGGCCTCGACCTCGCCGTAGCGCTTGGTCAGGCCGGAGACGGATATCACCGCCTCCGGCCCGCGGCCATCGGCGCCAGACTGGTCGCCTGCCACCGAGCCGCTCGCCACAGCGTTGTTAACCACCGGGCCGGTGTGCGTCGCCACCGCTGCTGCCTCCCTCGCGTCGTCGCCTTCGAGACTAGCCGTGGTCAGCGCCGTCCGGCCCGCTGGCGTCGTCGGCGGTGTCCTCGTCGTCGGCGGCGAGGATCCGGTACAGCGCCTTGCGCGCGTCCGTGAGGACCTGCCGCGCCTGCCGCACCTGGGCGTCGGTGCCCGCGCTCAGCACCTGGTAGCCGGCCATCCCCACCTGCCTGAGCAGGTTGCGCATCTGGATGGCCGAATCGGCTACGGAGCCGGTCACCGCGTCCCACGGGGCGCGTACCTCGTCGGGATGCGCCTCGACGTAGTCCCGGCCTTCGTCGGTGAGCTGGTAACTCCGCCGGCCGCTCTCGTCGGCCCGGGCCACGATCAGTCCCTCGTCCTCCAGTTGCTGCAGGGCCGGGTAGACAGATCCGGGGCTGGGCCGCCATACACCGTCGCTCCGCTCGCCGATCTCCTGGATGATCTGGTAGCCGTTCATCGCCCCCTCGGCCAGCAGGCCCAGCGCCGCGGCGCGTACGTCGCCGCGCTTGGCCCGGGGACCGCGGCCCATCCGCGGCTCGTCCGGCCACCAGCCGGGTCCGCCGAAGTGCGGGCCGCCCGGGCCGGTCATCCGCCGGCCGGGGAACCCGCCCCCGCGGGCGTGGCCACGCCGGCCCGCCCGTCGCTGCCAGGCGAAGTCCTCGTCCCCGCGCCGCCAGCCCTCTTCCTCGCCGCGCCGCCTCCGGCCTTCTTGTTCTCGGTCTCGCATCGTTCGCTCCTTGTCGCTCCTTCCGGCGACTGGTTAGTCTCAGGCATGTCCCGGACTGTCGTCGGAATCTCAAGATAGCTCAACGATATATCGTTACTTCTCCCAGGGCAAGCCCCCGCGCTCCCCCTCCCGCCCCCCGCGCCCCCGCGCCCCCCCGCAACCGCATCGATGGTCCGCTGATGCGGGTACAGCAACATCAGCCTTCCGTTGATCTTGCGGAGCCAGATGCGGCAGAACCCTGGGTGACTAGCTGGCGGGATCGGGATCGGGGGCCGGCCAGCGGGACGCGAGCGCGCTGAGCCGCTGCGCCGCACCGTCCAGGGCCTGGCCCCGCCCGACGGCGACGCCGAGCAGGTACGCGGTCAGCGGAGCGGCCGGGCGCGCGACCTGGTGCGCCGCGTCCCGCGCCACGTCAAGTACCGTCCGGGTGTCCATGACGGCCGGGTCGATGCCGAGTTCGGCGCAGGCCGCCTCGGTCCAGCTCTCGAGCGTGTTCATCCGTGCCTCCGTCCGCGCGGGCTCTCCGGTCCTGCCACGCCGGAGTATGCCGGTTCCTGAACGCACCGCCCGGGCCGACTCACCCGCCGATGGCCGACATCGGCCGGGCCGGCTGGAGGAAACCGGGGTCGTTGATGCCGTGACCGGGCAGCTTGGGGGCGACCGCGCGGCGCCAGAGCCCGGCGATCTCCACGTCGCTCGCTCCGCCCCGCAGCGGCCCGCGCAGGTCGCTCTCGGCCGTCGCGAACAGGCAGTTGCGGACCTGCCCGTCGGCGGTGAGCCTGACCCGGTCGCAGGAACCGCAGAACGGCCGGGTCACCGAGCCGATCACGCCGACCCGCGCGGGCCCCCCGTCGACCAGGAACGCCTCCGCGGGCGCCGACCCGCGCGCCGCCGGATCGTCGGGCGTCAGCGAGAACTCGGCCGACAGGATGGCCAGGATCTCGTCGGCCGTCACCATGCCGTCGCGGCGCCAGCCATGCTGCGCGTCCAGCGGCATCTGCTCGATGAACCGGAGCTGGTAGCCGTGCTCCAGGCAGAACCGGACCAGGGGCACGGTCTCGTCGTCGTTGAGGCCGCGCATCAGGACGGTGTTGACCTTGACCGGGGCCAGGCCGGTTGCGGCGGCCCCCGCCAGGCCGGCCAGCACGTCGCCGAGGCGGTCCCGCCGGGCCAGGGCGCGGAACGTGTCCGGGCGCAGCGTGTCCAGCGACACGTTGATCCGGTCCAGGCCGGCCGCGCGCAGCGGCTCCGCGAGCCGGTCGAGCCCGATCCCGTTGGTGGTCAGCGAGATCTCGGGGCGCGGGCGCAGCGCGGCCGTGCCCGCCACGATGCCGGTCAGGCCGCGGCGCAGCAGCGGCTCGCCGCCGGTGAAGCGGACCTCGGTCACGCCCAGCCGCTGGACGGCGATCCCCACCAGGCGGACCACCTCGTCGTCGGTGAGCACCTCGGGCTTCGGCAGCCAGTCGAGCCCCTCCGGCGGCATGCAGTAGCCGCAGCGCAGGTTGCAGCGATCGGTGAGGGACACCCGCAGGTCGGTCGCCACGCGGCCGTACGAGTCGGCGAGCACGGCGTCACCT
Source organism: uncultured Actinomycetota bacterium (assembly GCA_963842355.1). Classification (GTDB taxonomy): domain Bacteria; phylum Actinomycetota; class Actinomycetes; order Streptosporangiales; family Streptosporangiaceae; genus JASHPR01. The sequence continues at coordinate 198,815 of CAWJGC010000008.1, forward strand.
CCCTGACCTGGCGGGCTCTCGTGGCCGGAATGATCCCGCAACCCCCCGGCCAATACCCCGCAAGCACCCGGCAAACATCCTGCGGTGATCCTCAGCCTAGCCGCAGCCGGCGCGGCCCGGTCACGGTCGGGGCCGTCAGGCTGCGCCCGCCCGGCCGGGCCGCTATAACATCGGCTGACTTGCCGTGCCCAGCCGAGGGGTGGGTTCCATTCATGACGGTCGAAGGCGCCATCTGGCGTGATCAGCTCACCGCGCAGGAGCGCGCGGCGCTCGGCCGCGGCTACGGGACGATTCCCGATCCGCGCCCGGACATCCTGGTGGTGGGCGGCGGAATCATGGGCGTCGCGACCGCGGCCGCGTGCCACGGGGCCGGGCTCGGCTCGGTGCTGCTGATCGAGACCGGCCGGCTGGGCACCGGGGCCACCGGAGGAGCGACGGGCCTGCTCATCCCGGAGCCGCATCAGTGGAGCGACCCGGAGCCGCTGGTCGACCTGGAGCGGGCCAGCCTGGAGCGGTGGCGGGAACTCGAGCGGCGGCTGCCCGGCGGCGTCGGGCTGGTCGAGATCGACTGGGTCGGCCTGGCGCCGCATCCGGGCGGCTTTGCCGCGCACCAGCCCCCGGCCGTGGAGTGGCTGGCTCCGGGCCAGGTGGACCGGCTCATTCCGGGCCTGGCCCGGTCCATGGAGGGCGCGCTGATCCGGCGCCAGGCCCGGGTGAACCCGCTGCGCGCGGTGGCCAGGCTGGCCGCGGAACTGCCGGAGGTGGCCACGGGCGTCGCCGCCACCGGCGTCACCGTCCGCGGCGACCGGCTGGTGTCGGTGGCCACGTCGGCAGGCGACATCGACCCGGGCGTCGTGGTCTTCGCCACCGGCCAGCCGCCGGTGCTCGACGGCCTGCCGCTGAGCATCCCGTCGGACCGGGTCAAGGGTCACCTGCTGGTCACCGAGCCCACCCCGGTCAGGCTGCCCGGCATCGTGGCGCCGGTGGCCACCCAGATCGAGGACGGGCGGCTGCTGGCCGGCGGAACCTTCGATATCGGGGACGAGGATCCGGCCGTGCAGCCCGATGTCATCGAGTCCATCATGGACGGGCTCGTCGCCGCCCTGCCCGTGCTGAAGGGGCTGGGCATCGCCTATCAGTGGTGCTGCTTCCGCCCCCGCCACCCCGACCGGCGGCCGGTCATCGACCGCGTTCCAGGCCTGGCCAACGCCTGGCTCACCGCCGGGCACTTCCGGACCGGCATCCTGAACGCCCCGGCCACGGCGGCGGTGCTGGCCCGCTGGATCTCGGCCGGCCAGCCGCCCGCCGAGCCGGCCACCTGGTCGGCGACGCGGTTCAGCAGGCCGGCCTGCTGACCGTCCCGCGGGGCGGGTCAGCCGGACCGCAGCCGGCGGCGGTCATCGGGGAGCCGTTCGGTGACGCCGGACCGGTCCAGGAACTCCAGCAGCGGTATCGCGACGCGGCGCGTCGTCCGCAGCGCCTGCCGGGCCTCGGCCGCCGTGAACGGCTGCGGCAGGCCGGCCAGGACGCGGCCCGCCTGCGCGTCGGCGCCGGGGGCCAGCACGATCTGGTCGCTGATCTTCAGCAGCAGCCCGGCGCGCTCGGCGGCGGAGATCGCCCGGACGTCGAGGCCAAGCTGGCGGAGCCGGCCGGCATCGGGCGAGGCGAAGGGCGCGTCGGCCAGGTCGGCCAGGAGCACCTGCACCGCGGCGGTGACGGCCGCCGGCACGGCGGCGCCGGCCGTTACGCCGGGCGGCTCGGTCATCTGGACCAGGCCGTCGCGGATCCGCACCGGCGGACGGACCAGGGCCTCGACGAGGCGGCGGTCGGGCAGGCCGAGAGCCGCGCGGGCCGCTTCGAGCGGCAGGCCGGGCGCCGTCGGCTCCCGGCCTGCCTGCGCGGCGACCGCCTCGCCCAGCCGGCGCGCCAGATCCGCCCAGTGCCCCGGATCCGCGAGCCACTCGCCGGACACGGGCTCGGGGTGCTCGCTGATGCCCATGGCCAGCAGCGCGCTGGCCCGCAGCAGGCCGTGCCGGCGTAGCAGGTCGGCGGCGGTCGGCTCGTCGGGCCAGGACGCGAGCTCCCGCGCGGCCGACGCTCCCGCGCCGCGGCGGGCCAGCGGCGGAGGCGCCACGTCCAGCACGACGGCCCCGAACACCGATGGCGAGCCCGCCGGCGCCTCGCCCGCCCGCGCCTCGCCCGCCTGCAGCAGGACCCGGTCACCCACGTGCAGCGGGATCGGCTCGCGCAGCGTGAGCCGGGCGATCGTGCTGCTCAGCTGCCGGAGCCGCACCACCGCCCGGGCCGCACCGACCTGCAGCGTCAGCGCCCGCGGCAGGCGCGGGCCCGGCGCCGATGGCGCGCCGGGCGGGCAGATCCTGACGTCGATGGCGTCGGTCAGCGTCCATCGCCCGGGGTGCACCAGCGCCATGCCCCGGCCGAGGTGCTCGGGGCTGGCGCCCCGCAAGCTGAGCGCGGCCCGGGCCGGCCCGGTCAGCTCGGCCGCGGGCGCGCCCAGCGACTGGATGCCCCGCACCCGGATCGGCCGCATCGACGGAGAGACGACGAGTTCGTCGCCGCGCCGCACCGTGCCCGCGGGCAGGATCCCGGTCACCACCGTGCCGCTGCCGGTGACGCCGAACGCACGGTCCACCCAGATGCGCACCGGCGCGCCCGCGTCCGGCGCCGGCAGGCTGCTGGCCAGGCGGTCGAGCGCGGCCACCAGGTCGGGCAGGCCCGCCCCGGTGGCTCCGCTCACCGCGACGGCCTCTACCTCGCCCAGGCCGGAGGCGGCGATCCGGTCCGCGGCCAGCGAGAGCGCCGGGCCGGGGTCGGCGAGATCGGCGCGGGTGACGGCGAGCACGCCGCGGCGGATCCCGAGGGCGTCGAGCACCGCGAGGTATCCGGACGACTGCGGCGTCCAGCCCCCGTCGGCGGCCACCACGAAGAGTACGGCGCGCACCGATCCGATCCCGGTGAGCATGGCGGGAGTGAAGCGCTCGTGCCCGGGCACGTCGACCAGCGAAAGCCGTTCTCCCGACGGGAGGGTCATCCACGCGAACCCCAGGTCGGCGGTCAGGCCGGGGTGGCCCTCGGGCTCCCCGCGGTGCGGATCCATGCCGGTGAGCGCCTGCACCAGGGTGGACTTGCCGTGACCCGCGTGCCCGGCAGTGGCGATGACCTGCATGTCAGGCGAGCTCTGGCGGCGGGACAAGCCTGCGGGGGTCCACGAGCGCGACCATACCTGCCCGGCACCGTGTTGAGGCAAAAGCTTGGGGCGCCGTATTCGCCCATTTACCAGGCCTTTGCTTAGGGGGCGGCCCGCCGGGTACGCATCATGTGAAAGTCTTAATCCTCCGATTACGGAGGGAGTGAGCGCCAATGGCTGGCGTGACACGAATTCCGCGCAGTCGCGGCGGCGTGTGTGGTGTGCTGCTGATCCTGCTGGGCGCCTGGGGCGGCCTGGCCCCGTTCGTCGGCCCGTACTTCCACTACGCCTACACACCGGACAAGGCGTGGGTGTACAACTCCGGCCGGCTGTGGCTGTCGATCGTCCCTGGCGCCGCCGCCCTGGTCGGCGGGCTGCTGGTCGTCATCACCTCGCACCGGGCCGTGGGCATGCTCGGCGCGTTCCTCGCCGCGCTCGGCGGAGCCTGGTTCATCGTCGGCGCCTCGGTCGTCAAGGTGGCGGTGACGAACGGCTCGATCAGCCCGGGAAGCCCGCTGACCGGGGCGACCGGGCCGTTCAACGCGGCGACCAGGCAGCTCCTCGAGACGCTGGGCTTCTTCACCGGCACCGGCGTGCTGGTCTTGTTCCTCGCGGCGCTGGCGCTGGGCCGGTTCTCGGTGGTCGGCGTCAAGGACGCGGCGCTGGCCCAGGCCGAGGAGCCGTCTCCGGGATCGGACCTGGCGTTCCCGGCCGTCCCCCAGGAGCCGAGCTTCCCGGCCACCACCGGCGAGTTCCCGGCGGCCGGGAGCCAGTATCCGGCGGGTGAGCAGACCGAAACGGTACAAGAGGAATACCCGACCACGACGAGCCCGTTCCAGCGGCCCCCGTCGGCCGGCCCCGGCCCCGGCCCCCGGGCCTCAGGCTAGGTGCACGGGGCACCGGCCGCCGCAGGCTCAGCCGGAGAGACCGATTCGATGAGCGCCTGGCCCGGCTAGGCGATCATGCGCGCGCCGGGACCGGGAACCGGCGTCACGTCGCGCGCCGAGGTCACGTGGTGCCCCTCGGTGCAGTGGAGTTGCAGGTGGACGGGCGCCCCGCAGCCCCGGTGCGTCAGCTCCACCATGGGCCCGGCCGGGCTGACCGCGTACGTGTTACCCCACTCCAGCAGCGCGACGATCAGCGGGTACAGGGCGAGGCCCTTCTCGGTGAGCCGGTACTCGCTGCGCGCCCGCTGCCCGGCCTCCTGGTAGGGCACCTTCCGCAGCAGGCCCTCGGTCACCAGGCGGGCGAGCCGGTCGCTGAGGATCTGCCGGGGCGCCCCCGTGCGGTGCTGGATGTCGTCGAACCGGCGTACGCCGTTGAAGGCCTCCCTGAGCACCAGGAACGTCCACTTCTCCCCCACGATGGCCAGGGCGGCTCCGATCGTGCAGTTCTCAGTGCCGTAGTCGAGGATCCAGGGTCGGCTCATGGCGTCATGCTAAGTCTGGTTGACAGACTTAGCAATCACAGGGCAAGCTGAGTCTGTGAACCGAACCCAGTTGGCTCCCGGGGCCACGCCTCCCGGCATCATCGAGATCCGCACCGCCGCCGCCACCGACCGCGAGGCGATCAGGTCGTTCGTCACCGGCCTGTCCCTCGAGGCGCGGTTCCTGAGGTTCTTCACCCCGGTCCCGTCCCCGGGCCCGGCCGTGCTGCGCGGCATGTGCGGCGCCGGGCGCGGCACCGACGCGCTCGTCGCCACCGAGGACGGCGTGATCATCGGCCACGTGATGGCCGCCGACAGCACCGGGCCGGACGGCGGGCAGGTGACCGACATCGGGCTGGTCGTGGCCGACCGCTGGCAGAACCACGGCATCGGCTCGGAGCTGCTGTGCCGGGTGATCACCCGGGCCGCGGCGCGCGGCGTGAGCGGGCTGGTGCTGGAGGTCCTGCCGGAGAACCGCCGGATGCTCGCGATGATCTCCCGGCGCTGGGCGGACGCGGGGTACGAATACAGCCGTCACTCGGTGACGGTCCGGGTGCGCCTGCCGGACCCGGACGCCGCCTGCGGCGGCCCGGCCCTGCGGGCCGCGTGACGTCCCGCCTCAGCCCGCGTACAGGGCGTCGATCACGTCGGCGTACTTGGCGTGGACCACCCGCCGCTTGAGCTTCAGGGTGGGCGTCAGCTCCTCGCTCTCGGCGGTCCACTCCACCGGCAGCAGCTGCCACCTCTTGACCTGCTGAACGCGGGCCAGCCGCTCGTTCGCCGCCGCCACGGCGCCGGCCACGGCGTCCAGGACCGCCGGGGCCTGCGCGAGTTCGGCCAGCGAGGACGCCTCGATCCCGTGCGCTCGTGCCCACGCCGGGGCCACGTCGCCGTCCAGGGTCAGCAGCGCCACCACGTACGGCCGCCGGTCTCCGTAGCTCAGCGCCTGGCCGATCAGCGGGTGAGCGACCAGCAGGTTCTCGATCGCGGCCGGCGAGATGTTCTCCCCGCCCGAGGTGATGATGAGCTCCTTCTTGCGGTCCACCACGGACAGGAAGCCGTCCGGATCCAGCGAGCCGATGTCGCCGGTGTGCAGCCAGCCGTCGGCGTCGATCAGGTCGGCGGTACGATCGGGCAGGTTGAGGTAGCCGGGGGTGTTCAGCGGCCCGCGGGTCAGGATCTCCCCGTCGTCGGCGATCTTGATCTCGACGCCCGGCAGCGCTCGGCCGACGGTCCCCAGCCGGTACGCGTCCGGGGTGTTGGTCGTGAACGCGCCGGTGGTCTCGGTCATCCCGTAGACATCGAGGATCCTCAGTCCGAGGCCGGCGAAGAACTCGGCCACGTCCGGCGGCAGCGGGGCCGCCGCGCTCGACACCATGGTCGCCTCGCCCAGGCCCAGCAGGGACCGGACCGGCGCCAGCACCCCCTCGTCGGCCTGGCGGAACTCCTCGGCCAGCTCATCGGGCGTGGTGTTGCCGAACTCGCAGCTCTTGTTGTAGAGGCGGCCGGTCGCCATGGCCGCGTCGACCGCGGCCCGCCGGGCCGGATCCTGCTCGGCCGACAGCAGCGCCTGTATGCCCGCCTGGATCTTCTCCCAGACCCGGGGCACGCCGAAGAACGCGGTCGGCCGGACCGCGCCGAGCGTGGCCACCAGGCCGGTGGCGGCGTTGTGGCAGAAGTGGACGTGCCAGGCGCTGTGCACGGGCAGGTAGATGCTGAACATCCGCTCCGCGATATGCGCCAGCGGCAGGTAGGACACCCACCGGACGTGCGGCGTGATGTAGCCCGTGGTCGTCCCGGTGGCGACCTCGTAGAGCACGCTGTGGTGGGTGATGATGACGCCTTTCGGGTTGCCGGTGGTACCCGAGGTGTAGAGCACGGTCACGGCGTCATCGGGCCCGATCGCCGCCACCCGGCCGGCGACGGCCTCAGGCGCGGCGGCCAGCCGCTCCCGGCCCAGGGCGGCGAAGTCCCCCCAGCTCAGGTACTGATCACCGGCCGGGCATGCGGCCGCGTCCCTGACGATGATCTTTTTCAGGCCGGGCAGCCCGGCCAGCACGGCCTGCCAGCGAGCCAGTTCGGACGCGCCGTCGAGCACGGCGATCCTGGCGTCGCAGTCACCCGCCACGTACCCGATCTGGTCGGCGGCCAGCGTCGCGTAGACGGTGACCGGTACTCCCCCGGCGTGCACCACGCCGAGGTCGGCCAGCACGTGCTCGGTCCGGTTCGGCAGCATGAGCGCGACCCGCTCGCCGGGCTGCAGGCCGAGCTCGATGAAGCCGGCGGCGAGCTCGAGCGCGATCTGCCGCGCCTGGCCCCAGGTGACGGTCTGCCACGGCCCGTTGTCGTCCCGGTCGGAGAACGCGGGCTCGCCGCCCCAGCGTTCAGCGGTAGCCGCCAGCTCGTCGCACAGCGTCCGGCCCGCCGCGCCGCCGGCCGCCTGCTCGATCTCCGCCCGCTGCCCCAGGATCTCAGTCGTCACAGCCCGCCTCCGTCAGCAGGGACTTCGCCCTGCGCAAACACCCGCTCGTGATGGCATGCCACCATGCCGCCGACCCGGCCGCAAGTCGAGCCACGACTATAGTTGAGGCCTGAGTTGCGCAATCTGGCCCAGGCGGCGGCCTGCGGCGGCCGGCCAGACCGTGGCCAGAAGCTGACCTGTGCTTGACCCGGGGCCGGCCTGAGCGCCGGTATCTTCCCCTTTGGTACAGGCAGCCGCACTCGGCCGACCGCCGCATAGTGCCCGGCGCCGCGGGCGGCAGGCTCCGGGAGGACATGTCGGATGGTACTGGCCGGGCCGGGCCTCGCCCGGGCCAGCGGCGCGGGGCCAGCGTCCCGGCGGCGCGGCTGGGCCCTGGCCGTGGCGGCCGCGGCCTTCGCGCTCGCGACCGCCGCCTACCTGGCCGACGCGGCCGGGCACCCCGGGATGCTGAACTGGTACGACCTCAACGTCTACAACCACGCGGGCCTGATCGCGCGGACCTCTCCGGGGCGGCTGTACAGCTGGCAGCTGCGGCCCGGGATCAAGTTCACCTACACGCCGTTCGCCGCGCTGGTGTTCGCCGCCGGGTCGCTGCTGCCCTGGACGGCGCTGCGGTGGCTGATGACCGCGGTCAGCGTGGCCGCGGTGACGGCCACCGTCGGGCTGACGCTCGGCGGGCTCGGACGCCGCGGCCGGGACCGGACCGCCCTGATGCTCGGCGTGGCCGCGGTGGCGCTTTGGACCGACCCGGTGCAGCGGGCGCTGCATCTGGGCCAGATCGAGCTGGTGCTGATGCTCCTGATCGCGTGGGACCTGTGCCAGAGCGACCAGCGGTGGTGGAAGGGCGCGGGCGTCGGCGTGGCGGCGGGGATCAAGCTGGTGCCGCTGATCTTCATCCCCTACCTCGTGCTCGCCGGCAAGCTGCGGCAGGCGCTGGTCGCGTCGGCCGCGTTCGGCGTCTCGGCGGTGATCGGCTTCGCGTTCCTGCCGCACGCCTCGGCGCGGTGGTGGCTGACCGGTTACTTCCTGCACGCGGGCAACGTCGGTGACGTCGGGTCGCTGCTCAACCAGTCGCTCTACGCCACGCTGGCCCGGGCGGCGGGCAGCGTGCGGACCGTGACGCCGGTGTGGCTCGGCACCTCGGTGGTCGTCGCCGTCCTCGGCCTGGCCGCCGCCGCGCTGCTGCACCGCAGCGGGCGGCCGGTGGCGGGCTGGGTGACCTGCGCCCTGACCGGGCTGCTCGTATCGCCGATCAGCTGGGATCATCACTGGGTGTGGATCGTGCCGGTGCTGGCGCTGCTGGCCGACGCGGCGGCGCGGGCCCGCGGCGCGGCCCGGTGGACGTACCTGGCGCTGGCGGGCGCGGTGGCCTCGGTGTTCGGCGGCTGGCCCGAGCACTGGACCGGATCGGCCGCGTTCGTCCCGTACGGGCTGCTCGGGTTCTTCATCGGCCCGCACCCGCCGAACGAGAAATATCACCTGCACGGCCTGCAGCTGATCAGCTGGAACCTGTTCGTGCTGGCCGGGCTGGGCATGCTCGCCTTCGCCGCGGCCGCCGCCGCGCGCACGTGGCGGGACCGGCCCGGCGCGGGCCCGCCGGCCGGTAGCCTATTCTCCCTATTCTGAGTGCCGGTGGCGGCATCGTGCGGCCGCGCGGTCGCGGCGCCGCCGGCGTAGCCAGAAGGGATGCCGATGGCACGGGCGCGGCCGGGTCCCACCAGCCTGGATGTTACGCAGCCGCCGGGCACGCCGCCGGGGACGCGAGCGCCGGGCGGGCGGGCGCTCGCCTGGGCGACCGGGGCGTTCGTGCTCGCGCTCGCGGCCTACGTGGCGGACGTGGCGACCCACCCGCTCGGCCTCACGCTGGGCTGGTTTGACCTCAACATCTACAACCACGCGGGCCTGATCACCCGGCACGACCCGGACACGCTGTACACCTGGCACTTCCTGCCTGGCGTGCAGTACCTCTACACGCCGTTCGCCGCGCTCGGGTTCGCGGCGGGCTCGCTGCTGCCCTGGACGGTGCTGAAGTGGCTGATGACGGTGGCCAGCGTCGCGGCGATGGTGGCGACCGTATGGGTGACGTTCGGCCAGCTTGGCTGGCGCGGCCGCCGCCGCGGCGCGGCGGTGCTCGCGGTCTGTGCCGCGGCGCTGTGGACCGAGCCGGTGCTCCGCTCGCTGGACGTGGGCCAGATCGAGCTGGTGCTGATGGCGCTCATCGCCTGGGATCTCTGCCAGCCCGACGGCCGGCGGTGGAAGGGCGTGGGCATCGGCGTGGCGGCGGGGATCAAGCTGGTGCCGCTGATCTTCATCCCGTACCTGATCCTGGCCGGAAAGCTGCGGCAGGCCGTCGTAGCCTCGGCGGTGTTCGCCGGCACCGTGGTCATCGGGTTCGTCGCGCTGCCGCACGACTCGGTGAAGTGGTGGCTGACCGGGTACTTCCTGCACGCCGGGGACTTCTCGAACACCAGCCTGGGATCCCTGCTGAACCAGTCGCTGCTGGCCCTGCTCACCCGGACGCCTGCGGGCGCGGGCTCGGTGACGGCGCTGTGGGTGGTTCTCGCCGTGGTCCTGGGCTGCCTCGGACTGGCCGCCGCCGCGCTGCTGGCCCGCTCCGGGCGCCCGACCGCGGGCTGGGTGACCTGCGCGGTGACCGGCGTGCTGATCTCGCCGATCAGCTGGGACAACCACTGGGTCTGGATCGTGCCGCTGCTGGCGGTCCTCGCCGACGTGGCCGTCCGCGCCCGGGGCGCGCGGCGCTGGGCCTACTGGGCCCTGGCCGCGGCCCTGGTCGCGGTCTTCGGCGACTGGCCGTATCACTGGACGGGACGGCTCGCCTTCGTCCCGCACGGCCTGGTGGGGTTCTTCACGGGCCGGCACCCGATGACCGAGATCTTTCACCTGCAGGCCATCCAGCTCATCGGCTGGAACCTGTTCGTGCTGGGCGGCCTGGCGATCTTCGCCGGCCTGCTGATCGCGGCCGGGCGGGCCTGGCGGGCGGGCCGCGCTACCTGATCCGCCGGCCCATCTCCTCGGTCCCGTAACCGCCCAGCCGCGCCACGGCGGCCCGGAACGGGCCGGACTGCAGCAGTGCCCACAGTGGGGCCAGGCGCGGGCTCTCCGCGTCCGGCCGGTTCACCACGAGGTCGTAGGGCTCGCGGGTAACCGGCAGGAAGCCCAGGCCGAACGCGCGCGCAGCCGCCATGATCCCCAGGCCGGCGTCACCGCGACCGGCGGCCACGGCCGCGGCCACGGCCAGGTGGGTGGGCTCCTCGCGCGCGTAGCCGTCGATCGCGTCGGCGCCGATCCCCCGCGCCCGCAGCTCCTGGTCCAGCAGCACGCGGGTACCCGCCCCGCGCTGGCGGTTGACGTAGCGCACGCCCGGGCGGGCGAGGTCTTCGATGCCCCGCAGGCCCAGCGGGTTGCCCGGCGCGACGATCAGCCCCTGGTCGCGGTGCACCAGCCGGACGACGCCGACGTCGCGGCCGCGCAGGACCCGGTCGACGTAGGGCAGCGTGTACTCGCCGGTGGCCGGGTCCAGCAGGTGCGACCCGGCGATGTGGCACAGCCCGTCGCGCAGGGCGACCAGCCCGCCGAGGGAGCCGACGTTCGACGACGCGAGGGTGACGCGGGGATCGCCGGCGCGCAGGGCGGAGGCGGCCAGGTCGAGGACGAGGTCGTGCGAGCCGATGGCGACGATCGTGCGGGAGATCTCGTCCAGGCCGCGGAGCAGCTCGATCTCGACCTCGTCGCCGGGATGATGGCCCTCCCGCCCGGCCGGGACGACGAGCAGCCCGTCCGCGCGGACCAGCGAGGTGAGCACGCCGGCGCCGCGGGGCAGCGGCGTGGCGACCATCGTGCCGCCCACCACGCCCAGGCGCACCCGCACCCAGTCGTCCATGCCGAGCGGTGAGGCGAGCTTGCGCGCCAGCCGGGCCCGGGTCCGCTGGCGGCGCCGGGGCACGGCGCCCTCCAGCTCGGCCAGCAGCGGCGCGGCGAAGATATCGAAGGTCAGCGCGGCGGACACCGGGTAGCCCGGGGCGCCGAGCACGGGCGTGCCGTCGATGACGCCGAGCACCACCGGGTGGCCGGGCCGCACGGCCACGCCGTGCACGGCCAGCGTCCCGAGCTGGGCCACGACGGCGGCGGTGTAGTCGTCGCGGCCCGCGCTCGAGCCCGCCACGATGATCAGCAGATCGCAGGCGGCCACGGCGGCGCTGACTGCCTTGGCCAGGCCGGCGGGATCGTCGGGCTCGATCGGCAGGCAGTGCGCCGCCGCGCCGGCCTCGCGGGCCTGGGCGGCCAGCATCAGCGAGTTGGTGTCGAGGATCTCCCCGGGTCCGGTCGGCGTGCCGACGGGCCGCACCTCGTCCCCGGTGGGCAGGACGGCGACCACGGGACGGCGCCGCACCACCAGGTGGGTGGCCCCGGCGGCCGCCGCGGCGGCGAGATCGACGGCACGCAGCCGGTGACCTTCGGGCAGCAGCAGCTCGGCGGTGCTCACGTCCTCGCCGATCGAGCGCACGTGCTGGAAGGGCGGCACCGCGGCCCGCAGCTCGGCGGCGCCGCCGACGTAGTGCACGTGCTCGCGCATGACGACCGCGTCGCGGCCGTCGGGCATCGGGTCGCCGGTGTCCACGACGTCGTAGGCGTCCGGCTCCAGGTAGACGGGGCTGGTCTCGCTGCCCCCGAGGGTGTCGGCGGCCCGCACGGCGATCCCGTCCATGCCCGCGGCGTCGAAGGGCGGCGAGGAGCGGGTGGCCCACACCGGCTCGGCGGTGACCCGGCCCGCGGCGTCCTCCAGCGCGACCCGCTCGGCCGGCAGCCGGGCCGGGCAGCCGCCGGCCGCACGGGCGCCGCGCCAGGCGTCGATGGCGCGGGCGGCGGGAACGTCGCGGATGAACGGGCTGTCTGCCATGACGGTGATCAACGGTACAGGGTGACGTCGATCTCGGTGCCGGCGTCCAGGCCCGTCGCCTCGTCGGGCACCAGGACGTACCCGTCGGCGCCGGTCAGCACGGACAGCAGCGCCGACAGCCCGAAGACGGGGGTCGCGACGCCGTCGCGCACGCGAACCTGGACCACGTCGAGGCGGCCGGCGGCGGAGGCCAGGCCGCGGTCGAGCCGCGCGCGCACGACCGGTTCTGCGGGCGGACTGGTGCACCCGCCGACCTGGCGGACGATCGGCACTCCGATCAGCCGGAAGACCACGAGCGCGGAGCGGGGGTTGCCGGGCAGGCCGATGACCGGCACGCCCGCGCACTCGGCGAGCAGCGTGGGCTTGCCCGGCCGGATCGCGAGGCCGTGGCACCAGATGCCGGGCGGGCCGAGACGTGCCACCGCGCCGGCGGTCTCGTCGCGCGCCCCGACCGACGAGCCGGCCGAGATCACGATCACGTCGCTGGTGGTGAGCGCGGCGCGCAGGGCGGCCTCGAGCGCGGCGGGGTCGTCGGGGACGATGCCGCCCGCGGCCGGCTCCCCGCCCGACTCGGTGATCATCGCGGCGAGGGCCACGGCCGAGGCGTCTCGGACCTGCCCGGGGCGCAGCGTCGCGGTGGCGGGCGGCACCACCTCGTCGCCGGTGGAGAAGACCGTCACCCGCGGGCGGGCGTGGACCGCCAGGCTCGTGACGCCCGCCGCCGCCAGCATGCCGAGGTCCTGGGCGCGCAGCGGGCGGCGGGCGGGCACGAGGTCCGCCCCGGCGGCGGCGTCCTCGTCGGCCCGGACGACCCCGTCGCCGGGGGCGACGGGCCGGACGATCTCGATCGTGCCTGCCGTTGCCTCCTGCGTGTACTCGACCATGACCACGGCGTCAGCCCCGGGGGGCAGCACGCCGCCGGTGGGCATGCTGACCACGGTCCCCGGGCCGACCGCGACGCCGGGCGCGGTGCCCATCCGCACCGCGCCGGCCACGTCGAGATAGCCGGGCAGCCCGTCGGAGACCCCGTAGGTGTCGGCCGCCCGCACGGCGTAGCCGTCCACGGTCGAGCGCGCGAAGCCGGGCAGCGCGTGCGGCGCCGCCACCGGCGCCACGGGCACCCGGTGCCAGGCGTCGGCGAGCGCGACGGTCTCGGCCGGGGTGCGCCGTCCCGGCCGGAACCCGGCGAGCGCCTCGGCCACCGTCCGGGTGGTGAAGAACTCCCGGCCCGCCGGCCCGATCGGGTCAGTTCCCGTCACGATGATCCTGGCCGCGCTCCAGCCCGAGCACGCTCACCACCGGGCCCAGCGCGACCTGGCCGAGCCCGCAGATCGACGTCTTGCGCATGGTCTCTTCCAGTTCGCGGATGCGTCCCTCCGCCTCGCCCCGGCGGCCCCGGGCGCCGCCGTCGGCGAGCAGGTCGCTGAGGATCCGGTGCGCCTTGGCGGATCCGACCCGGCACGGAACGCACTTGCCGCAGGACTCGTCGCGGAAGAAGCCCAGCACGTTCGTGGCCGCCGCGAGCAGGTCCGTGCCCTCGGCCAGGACGACCATCGCACCGGAGCCGAGCATGGAACCGGCCTCGGCCAGCGTCTCGAAGTTGAGCGGCACGTCGAGCTGGCCGGGTCCGAGGAAGTTCGATGACGCGCCGCCCGGCTGGATCGCGCCCACGGCCCGGCCGCCGCTCACGCCGCCCGCCCGTTCGAGCAGCTCCCGTGCGGTGCTGCCCATCGGCACGCAGTACACGCCGGGGCGCTCGACGTGCCCGGAGACCGCGAAGAACTTGAGCCCGGCGCCGCCGCCCGTGCCTTGCCGCTTCCACCAGTCGGCCCCGCGCCGGGCGATGATCGGGACGTGCGCGAACGTCTCCACCGAGTTCATCAGCGTCGGCTGGCCCCACAGGCCGTAGACCCCGGGGAACGGAGGCTTGTTGCGGGGCTCCCCGCGGTGCCCCTCCATGCATTCGATCAGTGCCGACTCCTCGCCGAGGATGTAGCCGCCCGGCGAGGTGAACACCTCCACCGACAGCCGCCGCCGGCGCCCCCCGCGTTCGCTCCGACCAGCCCGGCGGCCCGCAGCGACTCGATCTCGCGCCGGATCACGTCGGCTTCCTGGCCGTACTCGTGCCGGATGAACACCCAGCCTTCCTCGGCGCCGGTCGCCGCCATCCCCAGCAGCAGGCCCTCCAGCACGAGGTGAGGCTGCTCGGCCAGGATCTGCCGGTCCTTGAACGTCCCCGGCTCGGACTCGTCGGCGTTGCAGATCGCGTACTTGGGCGTGGCCGGCTGCGCGGCGACAAGCGCCCACTTCCGGCCGGTGGGGAACCCGGCGCCGCCCAGGCCGCGCAGGCCCGAGTCCTGCAGCGTGGCGATGAGCCGGCCGGCGTCGAGCTCGCCGGACAGCAGCGCGCGCAGTGCCTGGTAGCGTTCCTGGCCCGGAGCGTACGGGTCGTTGGGCCACGGCCCGTCGCCGCCGTAGCGGCGGGCGGCCGGCTCGGCGACGTGGCCGGCCGCCGCCGCGGCGACCAGCGCGTCCGCGTCGTCGGCCGCCCCGGGGCACTCGTTGACGGCGACCGCGGGGGCCGCGTCGCAGCGGCCGATGCAGGAAACCTCGGCGAGCTCGACGTCGGCCGCGTCGCCGTATCGTTCCCGCAGGGCCGTGATGCGCTGGCCCGCGCCCTGCAGCCAGCACGACAGGTCGTGGCAGGCGTGCAGCACGACCTTGCTCGGCGGATCGGTGCGGAAGTGCGGGTAGAACGAGATCAGCCCCTCGATCTCGTACAGCGGCAGGCGCACGTCCCGGGACAGCGCCTCCAGTTCCTCGCGCGGCAGCCAGCCCAGCCGCTCCTGGATGGCGTGCAGCGCCGGGATCAGGCTGGGACCGGGGAACTTGCCCGCCCGCGCCTCGACCCCGGGCACCCGGGCCTGCGCCCTGGCCATCACCGCTCCCCGGCCGGCGCGCTGGCGGGCTCGATCCGGACGGCGCAGAACTTGAACTCGGGAATCTTGCCGAACGGGTCGATCTCGTCGATGGTCAGCAGGTTGGCCGCGGCCTCGCGGAAGTGGAACGGGATGAAGCAGTTGCCGCGGCCCTCCCGGTACGAGAAACGGGTTTCCAGCACGATCGTGCCACGGCGCGAGCTCACCCGGGCCATCTGGCCGTCGGCCAGGCCGAGCTCGGCCGCATCGTCCGGATGCAGGTACACCTGGGGCCTGGGGCTGATGGCGTCGAGCGCGTAGGACCGGCGGGTCATGGAGCCGGTGTGCCAGTGCTGCAGCAGCCGGCCGGTGTTGAGGATCACGGGGTACTCGGCGTTCGGCAGCTCCTTGGCCGGCAGCCACTCCGCGGGCACCAGGTGGGCCAGGCCGTCGGGGGTGTTGAACCGCTCGCCGAACATCACCACGGTCCCGTCACCGTGCTCGGGATCGGGATTCGGGTAGAGCTTGCCGGTGGACCCGAGATTGTCGTAGCTCAGGTTGGTGTAGCTGCGCATCACCGAGACGATCTCGTCGAAGACCTCGCGGGGAGACGAGTAGCTCCAGCCGAGCCCGATCCGGTTGGCGATGTCCTGCACGACCTCCCAGTCCACCCGGGCCTGGCCCGGCGGGTCGAGCACCTTCCGGCCGAGCTGCACCCGGCGGTCGGTGTTGGTGTACGTGCCGTCCTTCTCCAGATAGGAGGAGGCGGGCAGGATGACGTCGGCGAACTCCGCGGTCTCGGTCAGGAAGATGTCCTGGACGACCAGGAAGTCCAGGGCGGACAGGGCCTTGCGGACCTTGTTGATGTTGGGGTCGGACAGGAACGGGTTCTCCCCCATCATGTACATGCCCCGTACGCCGCCCTTGAGCGCCGAGCCGATGATCTCGGTTACGGTCAGCCCCCGCTGGGGGTCCAGGTCCGCGGTGCCCCAGGCCCGCTCGAACCGGGCGCGGACGCCCGGGTCGTCCGCCTTCTGGTAGTCCGGGTAGAACATCGGGATCAGGCCCATGTCGGACGCGCCCTGCACGTTGTTCTGCCCGCGCAGCGGATGCAGCCCGCTGCCGGGCCGCCCGACGTTCCCGGTGATCGCGCACAGGGCGATAAGGCAGCGGGCGTTGTCGGTACCGGTGGTGTGCTGGGAGATGCCCATGCCCCAGAAGATGATCCCGGCTCCGGCCTCGCCCCAGGCGCGCGCCACTCGCCGGATCACGTCGGCGGGCACCCCGGTGATCTGGGCGGCCCGCTCCGGCGGGTAGTTCTTGACGGTCTCGGCGAGGGCGGCGTAGTTCGAGGTCCGGTTCTGGATGAACTCGCGGTCGGTCAGCCCCAGCCTGATCACCTCGTGCATGACGCCGTTGTAGAACGCGACGTCGGTGCCCGGCTTGATCTGGCAGAAGATGTCGGCGTGGTCGGCCATCTTGTCGGCCCGGGGGTCGACGTAGATGATCGTCGTGCCGCGCCGGCGGGCCTGCTTGAAGAACGATGAGGCGACCGGGTGGTTCGCCGTCGGGTTGCTGCCGGTCACGATGGCCACGTCGGCGTTCACCACGTCGCCGTACGTGGTGGAGACGGCACCGGAGCCGATCCCCTCGAACAGCGCGAACACGCTGGAGGCGTGGCACAGCCGGGTGCAGTGGTCCACGTTGTTGGTGTGGAAGCCGGTCCTGATCAGCTTCTGGAAGAGGTAGGCCTCCTCGTTGGAGCACTTGGCCGACCCGAACCCGGCGATCGCGCCCGGGCCGCCCGCGGCGTGGATCTCGGCCAGCCGCCGGGCCACCAGGTCCAGTGCCTCGTCCCAGGTGGCCTCGCGGAAGTGCGGCAGCACCTGGGCGTAGTCGACCAGCCCGCCAGGCCTGCGCCTGCGCCGCCGCTCCCCGGCGTCCCCGTTCTTCCCCGGGCCGCGCCCGCCGTCCTGGCCGTTGCCGCCCGGCGGCCGGATCCCGGCGCCCGCGGCGGCACCGACGATTCCGCCGCCGCGATCACCCTCCGGCCCGTTCATTTCGCCGCGCACGTCAGCCGAGAGCGCGCCCTTGGGGTAGGCGGACTCGCGGCGGATCAGCGGGGTGGTGAGCCGCTGAGCCGACGCGGCATAGTCCCAGCCGTAGCGGCCCTTGACGCACAGCCGGCTCTTCGAGCCCGGCTGGTCCCGGCCCTCGGCGAAGGAAATCGCCCCCCGCTCCCGGTCGACGTGGTAGGTGAGGGCGCAGCCGACGCCGCAGTACGGGCAGACGCTGTCGACCGCGTCAAGCTCGCTGCGGGGCCGGATCGGGATGTTACGGATCGGCTTGTTGGTCAGCGCCCCGGTCGGGCAGGCGGCGACGCACTCCCCGCAGGTCACGCACGACGACGCGCCCATCGGGTCGTTCAGGTCGAAGGCGATCCTGGTGGCGTAGCCCTTGCCGCTGCGGCCGATGACGTCGTTGCCCTGGATGTCGTCGCAGGCGCGGACGCAGCGGTCGCAGAGGATGCACGCGTCGTGGTCCACCGCGATCACCGGGTTGGAGAGGTCGGCCCCGCGACCCGAGGCGGTGGGGATCCCGCCCGGGCCGCTGAGGCCAAAGCGTTCCGCCAGGGCGAGCAGTTCGTTGTCCGCTGTGGTGGTCTGCTTGGGATCGCGCTCGCGGGCCGGCTGGTCGGCGAGCAGCAGCTCGGTGAGCGTGGCGCGGCTGCGTTCGACGTCGGGCGTGGCCGTCTTGACGTCCATACCGTCCTCGCACGGGCGCACGCAGGCGGCGGCGTAGGCGCGGGCCCCGACGTCCACCACGCACATGCGGCAGACGCCCACGGGGTCGAAGCGCTCGTCGTGACACAGGACCGGGATGTCGATCCCGGCCTCCCGGGCCGCGGTCCAGATCGTCGTGCCCTCGGGCACGGTGACCTCGACGCCGTCAATCCTCAGCGTGACCGTCCGGGCCGTGACGGGAGCATGAATGACCATAAAGTCAGTATCCACCTGTTCTGCCACGGTGACGCTGTGCCAGCCGCGACGGCGGCCTTCGCAGGCCCGAGCGGATGGCACGCGGGGGGGCCCTGGGGGGTCGTCCCCCCCGGGCTAGCAGAGCCGGAGGTCGGCAAGGCCGGCCGGGCCGGGCCGGCCTTGGGCGTCCAGGCCCCGGGCGGCGTAGTAGCCGTCGATCATGCCGCGCAGCCGCTCCGGGGTGAGCGCCGCGACCCGGCCGGACGCCACCCGAACCGGCTCGGACAGCAGCCGCTCCGGCAGCCAGTCGTCCGCGGGCTGCCAGCCCTCCCGGATGTTGTAGACCCGCTTGGCCATCACGATCCGCCGCGCGGTCTGCCGGAGCTCGGCGCCGTCGGCATCCCAGCCGGTCACCGCGGCCAGCAGAGCCGCCCACTCGTCGAACGGCTCGCTGAACACGCCGCGCAGGAACTTGCACAGGATGAGGGAATCCATGATCGCGGCCCGGTCCTCGGTCTCGACCGCCGCCGCCACGTGCTCCCGGCCGCCGGCCAGCCGGTCGTGGCCCCCGGCCAGGTCGGCCTCGTAGGCACCGGAGCGGTTGTGATCGGCGCCCCGGGGGTTCACCGCCAGGCCCAGGGCCATGGCCTGCATGGTGCGGGGCTCGTAACCGGGCAGTTCCAGCCCCTTGACGTGCGGCGCGAACGCGGCCGAGCCGCCGCCGACCAGCTCGGCGGCGCGCCGGGAGCCCTCGGCGAGCAGCTCGCCCAGGCCCTGCCGCGCGCCGACCTCGTCCAGCGCCCGCATCAGCCCGTCGCCGTCGCCGAACCGCAGCCAGGGCGCGTCGATCAGGCCCATCTCCGCGCACTCCATCGCCCAGGCGATGGTGCCGCCCGCTGAGATGGTGTCCAGCCCGAGCTCGTCGCATCGCCCGCTGGCCGCGAGCACCGCATCGGGATCGGACACACCGCACATCGGGCCGAGCGCGAAGACGTTCTCGTACTCCACCCGGATCTTCTGCCCCCGCCCCCCGCCCTCGCCGCGGGCGGCGTAGATGTGCTCGCAGCCGATCGTGCACGACGCGCAGCTGTTGCGGGCCACGCCGCGCAACGCGGCCAGGTCCTCGGCGGCGAGCCGCGGTGCCCCGGAGAACGTCGCGGCCTGGAAGTTGCGGGTCGGCAGGGTGCTGATCGCGTTGAACGCGAGCAGGTTGGCCAGCGTGCCGAGCTCGCGGTACTTCGCGGTGGCGGGGCCGAACGAACGGGCGCGCAGGTCGCGCGCGGCCGCGAGCACGGCCTGCGGATCCGCCGCCGCGACCTTGGTCGCGGCGCGCACGGCGATCGCCTTGAGCCGCTTGGCGCCCATCACGGCGCCCAGCCCGCCGCGCCCGGCGTGCCGCCCGTCGTGGGAGATCGTCGCGTAGCGCACGAGGTGCTCACCCGCCGGCCCGATGGCGGCCGCGCGCCAGCCGCGCCCCAGGCGCTCCCGCAGCCGCTTCTCCGCGTCGGCAGCCGGTAGCCCCCACAGGTCGGCGGCGTCGAGGAGACGCACGCCGTCCCCGTCGACCAGCAGCACGGAAGGCCCGGAGCAGGCACCCCGGATCACGATCGCGTCATGGCCGGTGAGCTTGCCGGAGATCGCGAAGTGGCTCGAGGCCAGCGCGTCGTTGAGCATGCCCGTCAGCGGTGACTTGGCCACCACGGCGAACTTGGCGCTCGTGGTCAGGGGCGTGCCCACCAGCGGCGAGAACACGAAGGCCAGCGGTGCTTCCGGGGCCAGCGGATCGACGCCGGGCGGGCTCAGGCGGTGCATCAGCCACGCCCCCAGCCCGGCACCGCCGAGGTAGGCCCGCAGCAGGTCGTCGCCCAGCGGCAGCACGCTCGCCGTGCCGCTCCCGGCCTCCACGACGAGCGCTTGTCCGAAGTAGCCGCCGGCCGCCACCGTGATCAGCCGCCGGCGTCCGCGGCCAGGAAGAACACCGTGTCGCCGGTGGCCAGCGGCGTGTCGCCGTCCCGGGTGATCTGGTCGCCGTTGAGCGCGGCGACGACGTGGGGGCCGAAGGTGACACCGGCCGCGGCCGCGGCGCCGGCCACGGTGGCCGCGCGGACCGGCTGCGGGCCGCGGTGGCCCTGGGCCAGCGTCCCGAACCGCTGGATCGTGACCTCCGGGGCCGGACGAGCGCGGGCCGCCTGGTAGCCGGCCGGCTCGTTGACGTTGATCACCGAGTCGAGATCGGGGTCCAGCGCGGCCAGGACCGGGTCGCCGCGCAGCGCGACCTCGTCCAGCCGGGCGACCGCGCACTCGTCGAACAGGAACGCCGGGCGCAGCCGCCGTTCCTGGACCAGCCGCTCGGCCACCGGGGCCAGCTTGGTGCGGTAGGCCGCGGCCAGGGGCTGGGGATGACCGCGGGCGATCGGCAGGGCCACGTCCGCTCCGTCGTCCGCCGCGCGCAGTACCCGCCGCACGAAGGCCGGGTGCAGGAACGGCAGATCGGTGGAGCAGACGAAAGCGATCTCGGCCCGCTCGGCCGTGGCGGCCAGGCCGGCGGCCAGCCCCTGCACCGGGCCCAGGCCCTCGTGCGGATCGTCGACCACGTCCGCCTGCGACGGCAGCGCGGGAAGGGCCTGCCCCGGGGCCCGGACCACGACGACGGGCCCGTCGGTCACCCGCGCCAGGATGCCGACGGTCCGGCGCAGCAGCGTCGAGCCGTGCCACTCGAGGGCCGCCTTGGGCGTGCCCATCCGGGACGATCGCCCGCCGGCCAGCACGATCCCGGCGAAACTCGACATGATCCGATCCTACGGTGCCCGCGGAGGCAGGCGGGAACCCGCGAGCGCCGGGACGCAGGGCACGGGCGCGGTAAGCGGGGCGCGAGATCCTCAGCGACGGGGAGCCGGGCTGGCGGCCCACTGCTGTCGCCCGCCCTGGTGAATCGCCGCGCAGATCCGGTCCCGCAGCGAGTTGGCCTCGTGGTCGGTCAGGGTCCGCTCCAGGTGCCGGAGCACCACGCGCACCAGCAGGTTGCGCTGACCGGGCCGGGCGCCCAGGCGGAGGGCCGCCGCTGCGGGCAGATCCTCGTAGGCGGTCGAGGACCGGACCGTCACGTCCTCCACGCAGTCGGCGTCGGCCCCGAGCGCGTCCCGGATCCGGTCCCCCAGCGTCTCGTCGTCAGCGCCGGGGTCGACGGCCACCGACAGGTCCCGGCGGACCGCCGGCATCGCCGACACCGGCCGGTACGGCCCCAGGTCCCGCATCTGGCTCGCGACACGCGGATCGGCCGACCGCAGCAGCCGGATATCGGGAATCCCCTTGCGCAGCATCAGCAGCCGGTCCAGGCCCAGGCCGAGGGCCAGGCCGTGGTGACCCGCGAGGCCCGCCCGGGCCAGGACGCCGGCCGGCGGCCAGGTGGCGCAGCGCGGGCGGAACCATCGCGGTGGCGTGGCTGCGCAGCACGCGCCGGTCGTCTACGTAGCGCGTATACCGGGCCTCCCGGGTGACGGCGGCCGGCTGGTAGCCGAGGTGGTCGTAGTTGTCGGCGATGGTCACGATCCTGGGACCACGGCACCAGCGGACCGCGCAGTCCCACGCGCTCGCCAGCGCGGTGACGGCCAGGTCGGCGAGTTGCTGGATGGCGTGCGGTCCGGCGGACGGATCGGACAGGTCGGTGATCGCAAGATCGCGCGCAAGCTGCGCGGAGGTGAGACAGGTGGGCATCGGGACTCCTGGTGACGGACGGCGGGCTGGGGGAATGACCCTCCCGGCTCCAGCCGCCGGATCTCCAGGCGCGCGCTACCGCGTGCTGACGCCTCCCGACGGCCAGTGACAGGCCGGGAGGCAGCGAAATCGCCGCGCGATCACCGTGTCCACGGGAGCAACGATACCCGGTGATACGCCTCCAGCGCCGCTTCTGCCGTTAACCAGGCTGTTCATGTTCCTCAGCGAAGAACCAGACAAATATCAGCCGGGTAAGGGGAAATACAAAAACCCACACTATCTCAGCAGCATAAGGGGCAAACAAGGCAATTGGCAGCGTCAGCACGAAGAACACCGGTGCCGACAGGCTGCGGGCGCGCATGGCCCTTACCTGCGCAGGCAGGACGTCCGGCCGCAACAGCCTTCCCCGGCCGGATGCGTACCACCAGTAGGCCATGGAGGCGATTGAAGCCAGGGCCACCGAGATGGCATAGAGAACCGCCGCCGCCGGTGACCCGAAGTGCTGTCCCAGTACAGCGGTGGGAAACGGCAGGAACGCCACGAACATGAGCAGCAGCAGGTTAAGCCACACCAGCGCGGCGTCGTCGCGGGCGATGAGCCGGAAGGCCAGCCGGTGTGTCCCCCAGAACCTGGCGATCACCACAAAGCTCAGGAGATAGGCCAGGTAACGGGGCCAGAGCGCCAGCAGCGCCTTGGGCAGGCCGGCGTTGCTCGTCGTGGCCGGCCCGGCGATCTCAAGAACCAGCAGGGTGAGGGCGATGGCGAACACGCCATCGGACAGCGCCAGGATCCGGCCGATGCCCTCCTCCGCCACTTCATCGTCCTCATGGCGCGGCAGCTTCCACAGCCGGTCCGGCAGCTTCCTCACCCGATCGCCCTCCGCTGGGCGTGGTCGGCCCGAACCGGCCGACCTGGGCCTTAGCTTGCCACCCCGGAGGGACGGCCGGCTGCCGGACCGACGTCGTTCGAGGTCCTCGGCCGGGTCAAGCGGCCCGGCTGGCGTCGAGAAGTCCCCGGCGGCGGCGGATCGCGAGATCGAGCTTGGTGAACAGCGTGTCGACGACGACCCCGATGATCAGGATAACGATGATCACCGAGCTGACCCCGGCGAAGTCGAGGTTCTGCTGGTCGACCGCGAGTAGCTGGCCGATCGAGAGCTGGCCGACGATCGCGATGAAGAGCTCGGCCGCCATCAGGCTGCGCCAGGCGAACGCCCAGCCCTGCTTCAGCCCGGCGACGAAGGCGGGCAGCGACGCGGGCAAGATCAGGTAACGGTACAGCGCGACGCCATGCAGGCCCATGGTCTTCCCGGCCCGCAGCAGCAGCGGCGGGGTGTAGTCCACGCCCGAGATCAGCCCGTTGGCGATGGACGGGGCCGCGCCGAGGATGACCACGAAGAGGATGGCCGACTCATTCTCACCGAAGAGGACGATCGCGAACGGGGCCCACGCGACCGACGGCATCGTCTGCAGGCCGGTGATGATCGACCCGACGGCCGCGCGCAGCGGCGGGATCCGCGCCACCAGGATGCCGGCCAACGAGCCGATGATCAGCGCCGCCGCGTAGCCGAGAACCGCGCTGCGCAGGGTCCAGCCGACGGTCTGCCAGAGCTGGGCGTGCTGCATCTGGCTCCAGAGGTCGGAGAAGACCGGCCCGGGCCCCTTCAGGACGTAGTGCTTCCACCCGGTGAGGGTCACCAGCTCCCAGGCGGCCAGGACCAGCGCCACCGCCAGGAGCTTCGGCCAGGCTGCCGACCACGCCCGGCGGGCGATCCGGCCCGGGTCCGCGGTGCGCGGCGCCGGCCCGAGATCGAGCTCGAGCCGGTCGAGCCCGTGCAGGGCCTGGTCAGTGGCCATGCCGCCCCATCTCCTCCCGGAGCCGCTCGGTGATCGTGTCGGCCAGCCTCGCGGTCTCGGCCGAGTTGACCCCCCGCGTCAAGTGGCGGGGCACCGGGTACTCCTCGATCACCCGGCCCGGCCGGCTGCTGAGCACGATGACCCGGTCACCGAGTCGGACCGCCTCGCGGACGTTGTGGGTCACGAACAAGACCGTGAGGGTCTGCTCGGCGCAGATCCGCTCCAGCTCGTCGTGCAGCAGGTCGCGGGTCATCGCGTCGAGCGCCCCGAACGGCTCGTCCATGAGCAGCACGTCGGCGTCTTGGGCCAGCGCCCGGGCCAGCGCGACGCGCTGCCGCATGCCTCCCGACAGCTCGTGCGGCCGCTTGCTGCCGAACCCCTCGAGCCGCACCAGCTTCAGCAGGTCGCCGGTGCGGCGCCGCCGGTCCGCCTTGGGCACCCTCCTGGCCCGCAGCGCGAGCTCGACGTTGCTCGCCGCCGTCAGCCACGGCAGCAGCCCGGGCTCCTGGAACATCATCGCCACCCGGTGGCCGTCGACATCCACCTCCCCGGCGGTAGCCGGGTCCAGGCCCGCGACCAGGGACAGCAGCGTGCTCTTCCCGCAGCCGGACGCGCCGATCAGGCACACGAACTCCCCGTGACCGACCGTCAGCGACACCCTGTCCAGGGCGAGCACGGAGCGCCCGCCAGTTCCGTAACGCTTGGAGACACCAGTCAGCCGGACCGCCGCCCGGCGATCCCCAGAGGGCGGTCCGGCGCTGTCACCACCGAAGGCTGACGCCCCCGGGGCCGGCCCCGGGGGCGCACCCTGGCGGTTGGTGACGCTCACGAACTCACCTGCGGCTGGCCGTCGGCCGCCAGCAGCTTGTTGAGCGGCCCGAGGTCGTAGATCGCGCCCAGGTTCTGCACCGGCTTGAGCAGGCCGACGTCAACCGCGTGCTGGGCATCGGTGATCAGCGATGATGCGATCGGGTCATTCGTGAAATTGACCTGCGCGAACGACGCAGCGACGACACTCGTCTTGAGGCTCTTGCCGCTGAGCGACGCCAGCTCGGCGTTGGCCGCCGTCTCCGCGGCCGGCTTGTTGCTGCTGATGAAGGCGTTCGACTGGATCTGGCCCTTGAGCAGCCCGCTGATGACCGACGGATGCGCCGAGATAAACGACTGGGTTGCCACCAGCTCCGTGGTGACGAACTGGCCACTGGGCCACAAACTGGCCTCGTTGACCAGCACGTGCCCGCCGTCTGCCAGCATCTCGGCGTCATAGGGGGCGGGCTCCCAGCCGCCGGCGATACTGCCCGACTTGAACGCGAGCACGGCGTCGGAGTTCGGCGTGATCGGCGTGATCGGCACGTCGCCGCCGCCGGTCGGCGTCGTGGTCAGGCCCTGCGCCTTGAGCCAGTAACGCATCGAGACGTCCTGGGTGTTGCCCAGCGAGGGCGAAGCGAGCTTCTGCCCCTTGAGCTGCGAGGCCTTCGTGATGCTCGGCTTGACCACGAGCGCGGCGCCGCCCGACGCGGCGCCGGAGATCACCCTGATGAGCGTTCCCCCGGAGGTCTGCCAGGCCTTGATCGCCGGATTCGGCCCTACGTACGCGGCGTCGAGCTGGCCCGCGAGCAGCGCCGTGGCTTCCTCCGTGCCGGTGCTGAACGGGTAGAGCTTCAGCGTGACGTTCTGGCCGAGATCCTTGGTGAAGAAACCTTCCTTGATTCCGACCAGTGCGCTGGCGTGCGTGATGTTCTCCAGGAACCCGAGCCGGAGCGTGACCGGGGCCGACGCGGTGTCCGCGGCTCCGGATGAGCCGGACGAGCCGGACGAGCCGGACGAGCCGCATCCGGCCGCCAGGACAGTTGCGGCAGCCACCCCGGCGGCAATCAGCGCTCTCTTCATGGTCGCCCCGTTCTCCTAGTAGCTTTATTTCAGATCTGTATAGTAGACATATAGGTAACGTCGTTTATACCACAGCCGACCGGGAGACGCACGCGCGGAAGTACTTAGGTCATGGCGGCCGGCCGTCAGCCGGCGTCGCCGGAGTCCCCGAAGGAGATGCCCTGCACGGAGGGGAACCTCTGCAGGCACTGCTGTAGCTGGGCCAGGTTGGCGTCACTGGCCTTGTCGGTGCGGTACGTCAGCGAGTACATCATGGTCGTCGGGTCCTGCTTGCGCGGCAGCGCCTCCGCCCGCACGTTGGGGACGCGCGAGCAGGCCGCGCGGACCTTGAGCAGGGTCGCGACCGACGTGTTGGCCTTGAACTCCACCGTGGCCCATTGCTGGCCGAGCGCGGCATCGAACTTCGCGCATCCCGCCAGGCCCGTGGCCAGGCCGGCGGCCAGCGCCATCGCGAGCACCGCTGCGGCCCGCCGCGGGACCCGGCTCGCGCGCTGGACAGGCTCTGGCACGCCCGCCAGCCTACCGCCGCCACCCGTGCCCCCCCGCAACAGCCGACCCGGGGTGCATCGCGGTAGTGTCACACCCCCCGGACTAACACGGAGGGACGATGGCCGGGCTCATCGAGGATTACGCGATCATCGGGGACATGCAGTCGGCGGCCCTGATCAGCCGAGACGGCTCGGTCGACTGGCTGTGCCTACCGCGGTTCGACTCCCCGGCCTGCATGGCGGCGCTGCTCGGCGACGAGAACAACGGCCAGTGGCGGATCAGCCCGACCGCGGCGCAGGGCCCGCCGTCGCGGCGCGGCCAGGTCGACCGCTGCTACGAGGACTCCACGCTGATCCTGGAGACCGAGTGGCGAACGGCGGGCGGCGTCGTGCGCGTCATCGACTTCATGCCGCCCCGCCGGGACGAGGCGCCGGTCCTGGTCCGGATCGTGGAAGGTGTGCAGGGCGCGGTCGAGATGGAGTGCGTGTGGCGGCTGCGCTTCGACTACGGCAAGGTCCTGCCGTGGGTGCGCCGCATCGACCACGCCGTGGTCGCGATCGCGGGACCCGACTCGGTGTGGCTGCGCACCCCGGTCAGGCTGGTCGGCCACGACCTGGCGCACGAGGCGAGCTTCACGGTCCGGGCCGGCGAGCGGGTTCCGTTCGTGATGGCCTGGACGCCGTCGCATCTCGGCCCGCCCCCGGAGGTCGACCCGTACGAGGCGCTGGCCGCGACCAGCGAGTTCTGGGCGGACTGGGCCGGGCGGTGCAGTTACCAGGGGCAGCACCGCGACGCCGTGGTCCGGTCGCTGATCACGCTCAAGGCGCTCACGTACGCCCCCACCGGCGGCATCGTCGCGGCGGCGACGACCTCGCTGCCCGAGGACATCGGCGGCGTGCGGAACTGGGACTACCGCTACTGCTGGCTGCGCGACGCGACGATCACCCTGGAGGCGCTGCTGCGCACCGGCTACACCGAGGAGGCCTCGCAGTGGCGGGAGTGGCTCGGGCGCGCGATCGCCGGGGATCCCCGCGACGTGCAGATCATGTACGGCGTGGCGGGCGAGCGCAGGCTCGAGGAATGGCAGGCGGAGTGGCTGTCCGGCTACGAGAACTCGGCGCCGGTGCGGATCGGCAACGCGGCCGTCAGCCAGCGCCAGCTTGACGTGTACGGCGAGGTGATCGACGCCATCACGCTCGGGAGGCAGGCGGGCCTGAGGTTCGACAGCCACACCTGGAGCCTGGTGCGGGCGCTGCTGAGGTTCCTGGAGCGGAACTGGGACCAGCCGGACGAGGGGATCTGGGAGGTCCGGGGGCCGCGGCGGCACTTCGTCCACTCCAAGGTCATGGCCTGGGTCGCCTTCGACCGGGCGATCCGGGTCGCCGAACTGGGCCAGCCGGGCGCCGAGGAACGGTGGCGGGCGGTGCGCGACCGCATCCACGCCGAGGTATGCGAGCGGGGCTACGACGCCGGCCGCGGCACGTTCACGCAGTACTACGGCAGCACCCAGCTGGACGCGGCCGTGCTGCTGATCCCCGAGGTCGGGTTCCTGCCGCCGGGCGACCCGCGCGTGGTGTCCACGGTGGAGACCATCCAGCGCGAGCTCGTGAGCGGCGGCCTGGTCCTCAGGTACACCCAGCCGGACGCCGCGGCGGCGGGGTCGCAGACCCAGGTCGACGGCCTGACCGGGGGCGAGGGAGCGTTCCTCGCCTGCAGCTTCTGGCTGGTGAACGCGCTGCACATGATCGGCCGGCACGACGAGGCGGCGAAGCTGTTCGACCGGCTGCTGTCGCTGCGCAACGACCTCGGGCTGCTCAGCGAGGAGTACGACCCGCGCTACGCCCGGCAGGTTGGCAATTTCCCGCAGGCGTTCAGCCACATGCCGCTGATCCAGGCGGCACTCAACCTGGAGGGACACGCCGGTCACCACGGCCGTCGCCCGGCCGCGCGGCCGTCGCCAGCGCCCTGAATTTTTCGTTCAAGAACGCAAGTCGCGGGCAGCTCCCGGCCCGCGCCGGCCGGGCCGGGGCCAAGATCGCCGGGCGGCCCCCCGGTATGGCACCGGAAATGCCAGACTTGGGGCTGTCATGGCAGCACGTCCGCACATCCTGGTCGTCAACGGCCGCAAGGTCCGCCAGCCGGTCTTCGTCATCGGTGCCCCGCATTCGGGGGCGGACCTGCTGGCCCGCGCGCTCAAGAGCTCGGCGGGCTTCCACGTGACGATCGGCCAGCGCAGCGTGATGAGCGTCGTGTACGCGTTCGCGCGCAGCCCGTCGATCCAGCGCGGCCGGGGCGAGGCGGCGGCGACCGTGCTGCGCGACGCCTTCGCGCAGGCCTGGCAGGTCACCGCGCACGGGTGCCTGGCCTGCTCGCCCGCCTGCCGGGACGCGGCCGGGCTGAACGGCGTCGGCGTCTGCGTGGCCGAGCGCGACATCCGCCGGTACGGTGACGCCACCCCGGACCTGATGTACTGCGCCGAGGGCCTGGTCGACGCGTTCCCCGACGCGCGGATCGTGCAGATCATCCGCGACGGCCGGGACGTGGTCGCCGCGATGCTCGCGGACGCCGACGCGCTGGCCTGGTTCAAGCCCGGGGTGGCCAACGTGGACAGCGAGTTCCCCAACCCGTTCTTCGGCATCGAGACCGAAGCCGACCTGGCCGCGTGGCCCGGCCTCTCGCTGGCCGGAAAGTGCGCGATGCGCTGGCGGGGCTCGGTCCGGGCGATGGCCAGGCTGCGCAGCAGCATGCCCGCCGAACGGCTGACCACGCTGCGCTACGAGCAGGTCATCAGGCAGCCTGGCGCGGCGGCGCGGGCCGTGTCCGGCTTCATCGACGCCGACGTGGCCGCGATCGGGATCCGGGCTCGCGGGCGCGGGGACCCGATGGCCGTCCAGTCGGGCGGCTGGCGCCGCACGCTGACGGCTCAGCAGGTCACCGACGTCGAGCAGGTCGCAGGCCTCGACCTGCGGCGGGTGGGATACGGGACCTGACGCACGCGGCCGGGCGCACGGCCGTGACCGGGCCGCGGCCGGGTAGGCTGTCGGTTTCGTGACGGCCACACTCGTCGCCCGGGGCCTGGCGGCGCGCCGCGGCGACCGCCCGCTGTTCTCCGATCTCGATCTGACCGTCGGGCCCGGCGACGTGATCGGCCTCGTCGGGGTCAACGGCGCGGGCAAGTCCACGCTGCTGCGCCTGCTCGCGGGCGAGAGTACCCCGGAGTCGGGCACGGTCGCGCTCAGCCCCCCGGAGGCGACCGTCGGGTACCTGCCGCAGGAGCCTGACCGCCGGCCGGGAGAGACCGTGCGGCGGTTCCTCGCCCGCCGTACCGGCGTGGCCGCGGCGAACGACACCCTGCAGGCGGGGGCCAGCGCGCTGGCCGAGGGGGCCCCGGGGGCGGATGACGAGTACTCGCGCGCGCTGGAGCGCTGGCTCGCGCTCGGCGGCGCCGACCTGGAGGCCCGCGCCGACGCCGTCGCCGCCGATCTCGGCCTGACCGTGGATCTCGACCACGCGATGACGGCGCTGTCCGGCGGCCAGGCCGCGCGGGCCGGGCTGGCGTCGCTGCTGCTGAGCCGGTACGACGTGTTCCTGCTGGACGAGCCGACGAACGACCTGGACCTGCCCGGCCTGGCCCGGCTGGAAGCGTTCGTGCAGGGTCAGCGCGCCGGGATCGTCCTGGTCAGCCACGACCGGGAGTTCCTCAGCCGGACCGTGACCCGGATCGTCGAACTCGACCTGGTTCAGCAGCAGGTCACGACGTTCGGCGGTGGCTACGCGGCCTACCTCGAGGAACGCGAGGTGGCGCGCAGGCACGCGCGCGAGGAGTACGACCGGTACGCCGGCACCCGGGCGGGCCTGGAGGAGCGGGCCCGGTCGCAGCGCGCCTGGATGGAGAAGGGGGTCAAGAACGCGCGGCGCAAGCCGCCGGACAACGACCGCGCGGCGCGCGGGTTCCGCATCGAGGCGACCGAGAAGCAGGCAGCGAAGGCGCGCCAGACCGAGCGCCTGATCGAGCGGCTCGATGTCGTCTCCGAGCCCCGCAAGGAATGGGAACTGCGCATGCAGATCGGGGTCGCGCCCCGGGCGGGGGCGATCGTCGCCACGGCGCGCGGCGCTGTCGTGCGGCGCGGCGGTTTCACGCTCGGCCCGGTCGACCTGCAGATCGACTGGGCCGACCGGGTCTGCGTCACGGGCCCGAACGGCGCGGGCAAGACCACGCTCATCGACGCGCTGCTCGGCCGGATCCCGCTGGACGAGGGGTACGCGGCGCTAGGTCCCGGTGTCGTGGTGGGTGAGATCGACCAGGCCCGCGGCGCGTTCCTGGGCGCGGAGCCGCTGCTGGACGCGTTCGGGGCCGCGGTGCCGGCCCTGGTGACGGCGGACATCCGCACCCTGCTCGCGAAGTTCGGCCTGCGGGCCGCGCACGTGCTGCGGCCGGCCGGCACGCTCTCGCCGGGCGAGCGCACGCGGGCCGCGCTCGCGCTGCTGCAGGCGCGGGGGGCCAACCTGCTGGTACTCGACGAGCCGACGAACCACCTCGACCTGCCCGCGATCGAGCAACTGGAGTCCGCGCTCGCGTCCTACCCGGGCACGCTGATCCTGGTGACCCACGACCGGCGGATGCTCGAAGCCGTGGCGACCAGCCGGCGGATCGAGGTGGCGGACGGCCGGGTCACGGACCGCTGAGCGCCGCCGCGGTCTCCTGGCGGGCGAACTGGGTGCGGTACAGCTCGGCGTACAGTCCGCCGGCGGCGAGCAGTTCGTCGTGCGTGCCGCGCTCGCGGACCTGGCCGTCCTCGATGACCAGGATCTGGTCGGCCTCGCGGATGGTGGACAGGCGGTGGGCGATCACCAGCGACGTGCGCCCGGCCAGCGCGGTCTTCAGCGCCCGCTGGACGGCGACTTCGGACTCGGAGTCCAGGTGCGCGGTGGCCTCGTCGAGGACCACGACGGCGGGCGCCTTGAGCAGCAGCCGGGCCAGGGCGATGCGCTGTTTCTCGCCGCCGGACAGCCGGTAGCCGCGGTCGCCGACGATGGTGTCCAGGCCGTCGGGCAGCACCGAGATCAGGTCCCAGATCTGGGCGGCCCGGCACGCCTCGATCACTTCCTGTTCTGTTGCCCCGGGCCGGGCGTAGGCCAGGTTCGTCCGGATCGTGTCGTGGAACAGGTGTGCGTCCTGGGTGACCACGCCGACCGCGTCGTGCAGCGATTCCTGGGTCACGTCCCTGATGTCGGTCCCGCCGAGCCGCACCGCGCCCTCGTCGGGGTCATACAGCCGCGACACCAGGTGCGTGATCGTGGTCTTGCCCGCGCCCGACGGGCCGACCAGCGCGGTCAGCTTCCTGGCCGGGGCGGTGAAGCTCACGTCGTGCAGCACGCCCAGGTTGGCGTCGGTGCGCTCGGGCGCGGGCAGCGCGATCGACTCCAGCGACGCCAGCGACACCTCGGACGCCGCCGGGTAGCGGAACGACACATGGTCGAAGACGATGTCGGCCGCGGGCCCGGCGGCGCCGGCCGATGGCCGGTCCCCGGCTCCCGCGAGCACCAGCGGCGCCGCGTCCGGCCGGTCCTCGATCAGCGGCTTGAGGTCGAGCACCTCGAACACCCGGTCAAAGCTGACCAGCGCGGTCATCACGTTGACCTGAACGTTGGACAGGGAGGTGATCGGCCCGTACAGCCGGCTCAGCAGTCCGGCCAGCGCCACCAGCGCGCCGACCTGGAAGGCGCCGTCGATGACCAGCTTGCCGCCGACCCCGTAGACGATCGCGGTGGCCATCGAGGCCAGCAGCGTCAGCGCGATGAACAGCGCGCTGCCGTACATGGCCTGGACCACGCCGATG
This sequence comes from uncultured Actinomycetota bacterium, assembly GCA_963842355.1. GTDB lineage: Bacteria > Actinomycetota > Actinomycetes > Streptosporangiales > Streptosporangiaceae > JASHPR01. The sequence continues at coordinate 230,534 of CAWJGC010000008.1, forward strand.
TCCCTGACCCTCGCCGCCCGGTCGGCGAACACCTGGTTCTCGCGGTCCGGCTTCCCGAACAGCTTGACCAGCATCGCGCCGGCCACGTTGAAGCGCTCGGTCATCGTCGAGCCCATCGCGGCGTCGAGCTGCATCGATTCCCGGGTCAGCCGCTGCAGCCTGCGCCCGACCAGCCGGGCCGGGATCAGGAACACCGGAAGCAGCAGCAGGGCGATGACCGTGACCAGCCAGGAGTAGTAGAACATCGCCGCCAGCACCAGGGCGAGCTGCAGCACGCTGGACACCACCGACGACAGCGTGGAGGTGAGCGCCTGCTGCGCGCCGATCACGTCGCTGTTGAGCCTGCTGACCAGCGAGCCGGTCTGGGCCCGGGTGAAGAACGCCAGCGGCTGCCGCTGCACGTGGCCGAACACCTGCGTGCGCAGGTCGTAGATGAGCCCCTCGCCCACCCGCGCGGTGAAGTAGCGCGAGACCACGCTCAGGAACGCGTCGAACACGGCCAGGCTCACCACCACGCCGGCCAGCGCCAGCACGACGCCGGTGCGCTTGGGCAGGATGCCCTTGTCGATGATCACGCCGAGCAGGACCGGATACGACACGGTGACCACCGCGTCCAGGGCGGCGGCCAGCAGGAAGATCGCGAGATCCCAGCGGTACGGGCGCGCGTAACCCATGATCCGGCGGACGGTCCCCGGCTTCAGCCGCTGCCTGGTCACCGAGGGATCCCGGGAGAATCCGCGCATCGCGTGCCACTGGTTAGCGTACATAGCGCGGGAAACCTCCCGGCCGCCGCGGTTCTTCCCGGGTCAGCTCACGGCGAACCGGCCGGAGCCGTCACGAGCGGGCGAGCCGTGCGCGCAGCAGGGCGGCCTGGGCCTGGCGCTCGGCCGCGGCCTGCTGCTCCAGGGTGTTCCCGGCGGCCTGGCTGAGCAGCTGCTTGGTCGCGCGCGCCGCCGCGGCGTCGGTAGCCAGCAGCGCCGCCGTCAGGTCGGCGACCGCGCCGTCCAGGTCGGCGGCGGGCACGACCAGCTCGGCCAGGCGCAGCTGCGCGGCCTCCTGCGCCGAGACCATGCGGGCGGTGAGGCACATCTCGATGGCCCGCGACCGCCCGACGATCTCGGCGAGCGGCTTGGTGCCGGTCAAGTCCGGCACCAGGCCGAGGGCGGGCTCTTTCATGCACAGTTTCGCGTCCTCGGTGAGGATGCGCAGGTCGCAGGCGAGCGCGAGCTGGAACCCCGCGCCGATCGCGTGCCCCTGCACCGCGGCGACCGACACGATGCGCGGATCGCGCAGCCACAGGAACCCTTCCTGGCACGCGGCGATCCAGGCATCGAACTCAGGGTCCGCGGCGCTGGGCACGGAGCCCTCGCCGGGGATCGGATCGGCCGAGAACATGCGCAGGTCGATCCCGGACGAGAACGACGGTCCCGCTCCCCGCACCACGACGACGCGGACCCGCGGCGGCAGGCCGGAGCCGATTGCGGCGAGACCTCGCCATACCGCGGGGGTCATCGCGTTGCGGCGCTCGGGCCGGTTGAGTGTCACCGTGGCCACCGCGTCGGCGACGTCGAAGCGCAGCCCGCTCGCGGCCAGATCAACGGGGCTGATGGTCACGGCATGCTCTCCGCTCTGTTCGCAGCGCTGACGCGGGGATTACGGTCAGCGCGGAACCCGCGCGGCCGTGCGGCGGACCGGGAGGGGGGACCGGCCGCCGCTGCCTCAGGAATGGATGGGGGGCTGCCCTGGCTGCCCGGGGCCGCCCTTGGTGCCCGGAGGGCCTGGCTCAGCGCTTGCCCTTGCCGCGGGTGGCGCCGCCCCGGCCACGCAGCGACACCCCCGTCTCGGTCAGGATCCGGTGGACGAAGCCGTAGGACCTGCCGGTGGAGGCCGGCCAGGGACCGGATGCTCTCCCCCGCGTTGTATCTCTTCTTCAGGTCAGCCGCCAGCTTCGTGCGGTCGGCACCGGTCACCCGGGTGCCTTTCTTAAGGGTCTCGGTCACGCGTACCTCCCGGTGAGCTGAAGTGACCGTTGCGTTACCGTCTCTCGCCATGATCACGCATGAACTCGTGATCGGCTACCCACACGCCCGCAAAAGATCTCTTCTTTTTGGCCCGGGACACCGCGCTCGTTTTCGGCCCGGCCCGGGACGGGATTTTGGTCGCGAATACGCGGGCCCGCAGGCGAGCGCGACCCTCAGGCCAGGGCCACCAGGTCGACCAGTTCCTCGCTCCACGCGTCCTCGACCCCGTCGGGGAGCAGCACGACCCGCTCCGGGCCGAGCGCATCGACCGCGCCTTCGTCGTGCGTGACGAGAACGATCGCCCCCTGGAACCGCCGCAGCGCGGACAGGATCTCGGCCCGGCTGCCGGGATCCAGGTTGTTCGTGGGCTCGTCCAGCAGCAGCACGTTCGCGCCCGAGACGACCAGCAGGGCCAGCGCGAGCCGGGTCTTCTCGCCGCCGGAGAGCACTCCGGCCGGCTTGGCCACGTCGTCGCCGGAGAACAGGAACGAGCCGAGGATGCCCCGCTGCTGCGCCTCGGTGAGATCCGGCGCGGCGGAGCGCATGTTCTCCAGCACGGTCCGCGCGGTGTCCAGGGTCTCGTGCTCCTGGGCGTAATAGCCCAGCCGCAGGCCGTGCCCGGCCAGGACCTCGCCGGAGTCCGGCAGCTCAAGACCGGCCAGCAGCCGCAGCAGCGTGGTCTTGCCCGCGCCGTTCAGGCCCAGGACCACGACCCGCGCGCCACGGTCCACCGCCACGTCCACGTCGGTGAACACCTCGGCCGACCCGTAGGACTTGGACAGGCCCCGGGCGGTCAGCGGGGTGCGGCCGCAGTGCGCGGGCACCGGGAACCTGATCCGGGCCACCCGCTCCGGCGCCCGCTCGGCGCTGACCCCGGCCAGCAGCCGCTCCGCCCGCCGCTGCATGTTCTGCGCCGCCCTCGCCTTGGTCGCCTTGGCGCGCATCTTGTCCGCCTGCGACTGGAGCGCGGTGGCCTGCCGCTGTGCGTTGGAGCGCTCCCGCCGCCGGCGCCGGGCGTCGGTCTCCCGCTGGTCCAGGTAGTTCTTCCAGCCCAGGTTGTAGAGATCGATGACGCAGCGGTCGGCATCAAGGTGGAACACCTTGTTGACCACCGCCTCGAGCAGCGCGCTGTCGTGGCTGATCACGACCAGGCCGCCGCGGAACGCCCGCAGGTGATCACGCAGCCAGGACACCGAATCGGCGTCGAGGTGGTTGGTCGGCTCGTCGAGCAGCAGGGTCTGGGATCCGCCGAACAGGATCCGGGCCAGCTCGATGCGCCGGCGCTGGCCGCCGGACAGCGTGCGCAGCTCCTGCCTGAGCGCCTGCTGCGGCAGTCCGAGGCTGGACGCGAGCGACGCCGCCTCGGCCTCGGCGGCGTACCCGCCGAGCACCGCCAGCCGCTCTTCGAGGTGGCCGTACCGGTGCACCGCGGCGTCGCGCCGGGCCGGATCGGCGTCGGCCATGCCCAGCTCCGCCTCCCGCAGGCTGGCCAGCAGGGCGTCCAGGCCGCGCGCGGACAGCACCCGGTCCACGGCCAGGCCGCCGAGGTCGCCGACCATCGTGTCCTGCGGCAGGTACCCGACCGATCCGCTGCTGCGGACGGTGCCCGCCGCCGGGACCGACTCGCCCGCCAGCACCCGGGCCAGCGTGGTCTTTCCCGCGCCGTTGCGGCCGACCAGGCCTATCTTGTCGCCGGGCGCCACCTGGAACGCGCCGGCCTGCAGCAGCAGGCGCGCGCCGGCACGCAGCTCAAGATCATTCGCGTTGATCATGATCGGAAACGCTCCATTGCTTCATAATCGTCATAACGGTCAAATCGGGCACCAGATGGCCCGCGTCACCCCCAGACCGGGGCGGCCCGTCACGACAGGAGCGGTTGCATGCCGCCAGCCTACCCGAGCCGCCGGCGGGGCAGGCAAAGGCATTTCCTGCGGCGTCGCCACCGGGGGCATTCCATGATCGTGGTAGCTGAGTGCACTATACGTACCAAATCAACCACGATCATGGAAGCGGCGGGGGCTCGGTCAGCCGGATCCGGACCGCGCGGAACAGCCGCGGCGTGCTGCGCAGCACGGCCAGTCGCGGGTCGGGCACCGTGAGGAAGCGCTCGACGGCGAGCTTGAAGTACGGCCTCAGCCTCGGGTCGTCCCGCAGCCCGGAGATCGCCCGCCGGTCGCCCCCGAGCACCACGGCGTCGAGCTTGCCCGCGAACTGGCCGAACACCGCCGCCGCCGTCTCGGCCGCCGCGCCGAGCGCCTCGCTGGCCTGCTTCTCCCGGCGCCGCGCGAAGCGCTGCTGCGACGTTCCGCCCGCGGCGCTGCGCCCGTGCACCAGCCTCGAACCCACCTTGGAGGCCGTCAGGTGTGCCTCAGGGCCGGTGAACACGCCCGCCGCGTAGCCCCCGAGCCGGACCAGCAGCACACCGACCGTGCGCGCGGAGCACGCGTGCGCACGGATCCGCTCGGCGCTGTCGGCGGCCCCGGCCATCTCGGCGGCTCCGGCCATCTCGGCGGCCCCGTCCGGCAGGGGCGGGAACGGCACGTGGCCCTCGGCCACCGCGCCATCCGCGGCGCGGAACGTGACCACGGCCGGGCCGGGCTCGGTGGCCAGGGCCCCGTGGCGCTGCGCGAACGACTCCAACCAGCCCGCGAGGCGTTCGGGGCTGACCTCGATCCACCTCGTTCCGTCAGCTGTGCCGTTTGGCACTACTCACCGCCTCCAACCGCTTACTATCCGTGAGAAGAACTTCGGGGCCGTGACGCGCCGTGCCACCAACCCGCCCTGGCCGCCAGGCGATCCGCAGGCGGCCGTGACGCGAGGACGTGCAGATGACGACAGTCACCGATGACAACACTGCCACGCCGGGGGGCGGCCACGCCGAGGGCGCCGTGGAACGCGCGCTCGCGGCGGCGATCAGGGACGCGAGCCGGATCGGCGACCTGCTGGACGAGCTGAGCCGCGGCCGGCTGTGGCTGCCGCTGCCCGACGACGGGCGGCGGGTGACCGACGGCTCCGCCGTGAACCTGCCTACCTTGACCTACCTGGGCACCTCGTTCGTGCCCGCGTTCACGTCCGCCGCCCGGCTGCACGGGTCGATCCCCCGGCCGCGGACGCCGGGGCCCGGGGTCTACACCCCCGCGCGGGTCAAGCCGCACATCATGGTCCCGGTGACGGCGCTCGCCCGGCTGCTTCCCGGGGACGTGGGGATAGCCCTGAACCCCGGCGCGGGCGAGAGCGTGCCGGTCTACCCGGAGGGCGTGCGGTACCTCGCCGCCGCGGACCACGCAGATCCGCGCAGCCGGATCCGCGTGGGACCGCTGCCGGTGCGGCCCGACAGCCTGCTCGACGGCATCGGCTCGGTCCTGGCCGACGTGCCGGCCGTCCGGGACGCCGCAGCCGCCTGGCTGTCGGTCGAGTTCGCCGGCGAGGGCCTCGTGATCTCGGTGACGCTCGACGACCCGAAGGACGTGCCGGCCCAGGACGCGGTGATCCGCGTGGTCGAGCGCGCCGTGCGGGCGCAGGCGCGGGATCCGGGGTTCCCCATCGATGTCACGTTCATCGGCGAGGGCGCGCCGGACCCGGTCGACGCCTGGATCGCCACCTCCGCCACCCCGTTCTACCGCCGCGCCTGATCCGGGAGTCATGACCCTTAAGGGTGGGCTAAGATCAATAACCAAACGTTTAAAGGTTGGCCAGCCCAGGGAGCTTGCCTGACTCTCAATCAGCTCCGCACGTTCCTGGCCGTCGCCGAGACCGGGTCCGTCCGCGCGGCGGCCGAGCAGCTCGTGGTCACGCAGGCAGCCGTGTCGGCCTCGCTCGCTGCGATGCAGCGGTCTCTCGGAATGCAACTGATCCGCCCCGACGGCCGGGGCCTGCGCCTGACGAGTGCGGGCGAGCAGTACGCGGCGTATGTGCATCGCATCCTCGGCCTGCTGGACGAGGCGCGTCTCGCGGCGGCCGCGGCCGCCGATCCCGAGCGGGGGGAACTCCGCATCGCGGCGGTCACCACGGCTGCCGAGCAGATCGTTCCCGGGCTGCTCAACGGATTCCGGCGGGTCAACCCGCACACCGGAGTCGTGCTCGAGGTCGGTAATCGGGACCGGGTCCGGACGCTGCTTGAGCGTCATCAGGTTGATCTCGCGCTGGCCGGGCGGCCAGAGCCGGGATGGGACGTGCGCGTGCACGCGGTGCGCGCGCACCAGCTCGTCGTCGTGAGCTCGCCAAAGCTGGCTGCCGAATCCAGAGCTGCCGGGGCAGCCGGGGAAGCCGGGGAAGCCGGGATGCTGCAGTGGCTATCCCGCCAGGCCTGGCTGCTGCGCGAACCAGGATCCGGCACCCGGCTGAGCACCGAGGCGCTGATCGCCGACCTTGACATCACGCCGCCCATGCTGACCGTCGGATCGAACGGGGCGATTCGCGAGTCGGCCGCCGTCGGCCTGGGCGTCACGCTCGTTTCCCGGGACGCCGTAGCGCAGGAACTGGCGTCCGGCCGCCTTGCCGAGATCCGGGTTCCCGGGATCCCGCTCAATCGCGACTGGTACCTCGTCGCGAATCCGGGCCACCTGCCGTTCCCGGCCGCACGGCTGGTCGCGCACGTGCTGCGGGAAAGCGACTTTCATCCGGCCCGGCCTGCTGCGGGCGGCAGCGCCGCGTAGAGGGTCGGGCCGCCGTCGTCCCACTATCAATGTTTTACTTTATAATGGTCACCTAAGTCTCAATAGACAATCGAAGGGTTGATGAGCCATGCTGACGATGAGGGCGTAGCGAAGAGGGAGCAACGGCGTGGCTGGAGAGCAGGACCGGTGGAGTGCGGGCGTCATCCCGTACGCGGAGATGGGCTACTACGATGCCGACTACGTGCCGAAGGACACCGACATCCTGGCGGCCTTCCGGATCGCGCCGCAGCCCGGCGTGCCAGCCGAGGAGGCAGGCGCGGCCGTGGCCGGCGAGTCCTCGACCGCTACCTGGACAGTGGTGTGGACCGACCGCCTCACTGCCCATGAGCATTACCAGGCCAAGTGCTACCGGGTGGATCCCGTGCCGGGGCGTGAAGGCGAGTACATCGCTTACATCGCCTACGACATCGACTTGTTCGAGGAAGGCTCGATCCCGAACCTGACCTCGTCCATCATAGGCAACGTGTTCGGTTTCAAGGCGCTGCGGGCGCTGCGGCTGGAGGACATGCGGATCCCGCTGCACTACGTGAAGACGTTCCAGGGCCCGCCGCACGGGATCGTGATGGAGCGGGAGTACCTGAACAAGTACGGCCGGCCGCTGCTAGGCGCAACCACCAAGCCGAAGCTCGGGCTATCCGCCCGCAACTACGGCCGTGTCGTCTACGAAGCACTGCGGGGCGGCCTCGACTTCACCAAGGACGACGAGAACATCAACTCCCAGCCGTTCATGCGCTGGCGGGACCGGTTCCTGTTCACGATGGAGGCCGTCAACCGGGCCGCGGAGCGGACCGGGGAGATCAAGGGGCACTACCTCAACGTGACCGCGGCCACCATGGAGGACATGTACGAGCGGGCCGAGTTCGCCAAGGAACTGGGAAGCGTCGTCGTCATGGCCGACCTGACGGTCGGGTACACGGCGCTGCACTCAATGTCGAGATGGGCCCGCAACAACGGCGTCATTCTGCACCTGCACCGCGCGGGCCACGGCACGTACACGCGGCAGAAGACGCACGGCGTGAGCTTCCGCGTGATCGCGAAATGGTGCCGGCTGATCGGCGTCGACCACATCCACGCCGGCACCGTGGTCGGCAAGCTGGAAGGCGACCCGTCCATGGTGCGCGGGTACTACGACACGCTGCGCGAGTCCCGGATCCCGCTCGACCTCGGTCAGGGCATCTACTTCGACCAGGACTGGGGATCCATGCCTGGCACCATGCCGGTGGCCTCCGGGGGCATCCACGCCGGCCAGATGCACCAGTTGCTTGGCTATCTCGGCGAGGACGTGGTCATGCAGTTCGGCGGCGGCACCATCGGGCATCCGATGGGCGTCGCGGCCGGCGCCACGGCCAACCGGGTAGCGGTCGAGGCGATGATCAAGGCGCGCAACGAGGGCCGTGATTACCTCCACGAGGGCCCCGACATCCTGGCCGCTGCCGCCAAGCACTGCCGCGAGCTGCAGGCGGCCCTGGACACCTGGGGAGACATCACATTCAACTACGAGTCCACCGATACCCCTGATGTCGTGGTCACACCGACGTCTTGACCTCGCGGAGCATCCATGCGGATCACTCAGGGCACGTTCTCGTACCTGCCCGACCTCACAGACGACGAGATCCAGGCCCAGATCCAGTACGCCGTGGATCACGGGTGGGCGGTAGCCGTCGAGTTCACCGACGACCCGCATCCCCGCAACGCGTTGTGGGAGATGTGGGGCCTGCCGATGTTCGAGATCAGCGACGCGTCGGCGGCGATGCATGAGGTGACGGCGTGCCGGGCCGCTTGCCCCGACCATTACATCAAGGTCTCTGCCTACGACGCGAGCCTCGGCCGGCAGACGACCGCCCTGAGCTTCATTGTCAGCGGCCGGCCTGCGAGCCAGGGTTCCGGCTCGACCGGCAGGAGGCTGCAGACCGCCGGATCCGCTACACGCTGCATCCTTATGCCACCGACCAGCCCGCGGGCGAGCGCTACGCCCGGGACGGGGCGCGCGGCGGCGCATGAGCAAGCGGGGAGACACCGGGTGAGCACGCCAGCCGAGCCCCCGCCGCGCGGCTTCGCGATGCCCCGGCCCGCTGGCGGCAGCCCGGATGCCGGGCATCGCGAGAATGACCCGGAGGGCGGGGAGGGCAGAGAGCCCGCGGGCCTGGAGCCGCTGGCGGCAGACGCGAAAGTAGAGCTGGGCGCGGAGCAGCAGGCGCTGCGCATCTCGCAGATGCTGGATCGCCTCGACCGGGAGTTCATCGGCCTCGCCCCGGTCAAGGACCGGGTACGGGAGATCGCCGCACTGCTGCTGATCGACCGGCTCCGGCAGCGTTTCGGGCTTTCGTCCTCGCGGCCCAGCCTGCACATGTGCTTCACCGGCAGCCCGGGCACGGGCAAGACTACGGTGGCCACCCACATGGGCGAGCTGCTCCGGGAGCTTGGCTACCTGCGCAAGGGCCAGCTGGTCAGCGTCACCCGCGATGACCTGGTCGGCCAGTACGTGGGCCACACGGCGCCGAAGACCAAGGAGGTGCTCAAGCGGGCGATGGGCGGCGTTCTCCTCATTGACGAGGCGTACTACCTGTACCGGCCGGAGAACGAGCGCGACTATGGCCAGGAGTCCATCGAGATCCTGCTGCAGTTCATGGAGGCGCACCGGGAAGATCTCGTGGTCATCCTGGCAGGCTACGCCGACCGGATGGACGTGTTCTTCCGGTCCAACCCCGGCATGGCCTCGCGCATCGCGCACCACGTCGATTTTCCCGACTTCTCTTTGGACGAGCTGATGCAGATTGCGGAGCTCATGCTGGACCGGGAGCAGTACCATCTCTCTCCCGCAGCCCAGGACGCGTTCCGTGAGTACGTCGCGCTGCGCATGCGGCAGCCACGGTTCTCGAACGCGAGAAGCATCCGCAACGCCATCGACCGGATGCGATTGCGGCAGGCGCGGCGGCTGGTGGCCGCGGGTGGGCAGATCGTCAGGGACGACCTGATGGAGATCAGCGAGGCCGACGTCCGTGCCAGCCGGGTGTTCAACGACCCGGCCGGCAACGGGCCCGGCCTGCCGGGCCGGCGCCGTCGGCTGGCTAAGTGGCTGGCCCCGTAAGTAACTGGGGGGTTGACGGCTGCGAGGTCGGTGGTCTAGCTGTCGTGGTCGGCGAGGTGTACTACGCAGGCGGTGTCCAGGGCTTCTTCCGGGGTTCCGACGGGTGATCCGGTGATTAGGACGGCGTCGTCGTAGCGGCCGGCCGCGGCCGAGTAGATCGCGAAGCCGAAGGAATGCGCGGAGCCGCCGTAGCGCAGTCGGCAGAGCGGGAGCTCGGTGCTGTCGGGGAGCACGCCGGTGACGTAGGCGAATGGGCCGCGGAATTGCGTGGTGACGCGGGCCAGCGCGGGCCAGCGGTCACGGCCGTGGTGCAGCAGCCGCAGGGTGATGGAGTTCTGGGTGGACTGCGGGATGGCGGGCATGTCCCTCATTGTGCTGGCGGGGCCGGCCGGGCCCGCTATGATCATCGCCGTCCAGGGGGGATTACCTGAGCGTAATTTACCCCGGGAGCCGTGATGCCGCGGATGCGTGCTGTGCCGGTCGTGCTGACCGCCAGCGGGCGGAAGACGCTGAAGAAACGCGTGTATGGCCGCACGACGCCGTTTCGGGACCGGTTCCGCGCGAGGATTGTGCTGCTGGCGTCGCGGGGCTGGCCGAATGCCAGGATCGCCCGGGAGCTGGGTACCACCGAGGATATGGCGCGGCTGTGGCGGCGCCGGTTTGCTGAGGATGGGCTGCCGGGGCTTTCGGACCGGCCGCGCAGCGGCCGGCCGCGTCAGATTACCGCGCTGGAGCGGGCGCAGATTTGCGCGCTGGCGTGTCAGCTGCCGGCCCAGACGGGGGTGCCGCTGGCCCGCTGGACCGGCCCTGAGCTGCGTACGGAGTTGCTGGAGCGGGGCCTGGTGCACGCAGTGTCGGTGTCGTCGGTGCTGCGGATTCTGGCGGAGAATCCGGTAAAGCCGTGGCAGCACCAGTCGTGGATCTTTATGCGGGATCCTGATTTCGCCGCGAAGGCCCGGGTCGTTCTCGATTTGTACGAGGGCTGGTATCAGGGGGAGCCGCTGGGCCCCGATGATCGCGTCGTGTCGGTCGATGCGAAACCGTCGATCCAGGCGCGGGCCCGCTGCCACCCCAGTACGCCAGCGCGGCCGGGTAAGCCGGCGAAGGTCGAGCATGAATACCAGCGGGCAGGCGCGCTGGCGCTTCTGGCCGGCAAGGACATCCACTCCGGCGAGGTCACCGCGACGTGCCCGCCCACGACCGGGATCGCGCCGTTCATGGCGCTGATGGACATCTACATGGCACAGGATCGCTACCAGAAGGCCCGGCGGGTGTTCGTAATCGTCGATAACGGCTCCGACCACCGCGGGAAGAAAGCGATCAAGCGGCTGAACGACAAGTACGCCAACTGCATCATGATCCACACGCCGCTGCACGCGTCCTGGCTGAACCAGATCGAGATTTTCTTCTCGATCATCCAGAAGAAGGTCATATCGCCTAACAACTTCGCGAACCTGGCCGAGCTGGCGTCCACGCTGCTGGCCTTCGTCAAGCGGTACAACAAGACCGCCAAGCCGTTCAACTGGAAATTCACCAGCACCGACCTCACCCGGATGCTGAGGCGGATCGAGACCGAGACGCCCGCCCCGGCAGCCGAGCCGGCTACCACGCTACTGGCGGCCTGACAACCCCCCAGTTACTTACGGGGCCAGCCACTAAGCGAGCCAGCCCCGCTTGGCCCTCTCGCCCTCGTCCTGACCGGCGGCGCCGGGTTGCGCCGACGGGCTGAGGGGCAGCACGAGGCGCACCGTGGTGCCCCGGCCCGCGGCGCTGCTCAGCTCCAGGCTTCCGCCCAGCAGCTCGGCGCGCTCCCGCATGCCCGTCAGGCCGAAGCCGGTGGGACCAGCGGCCAGGCCGTCCCGGTGCTGCGCCGCAGCGGTCATGCCTCGGCCATCGTCGCGCACCTCGAGCAGGACCCGCTCCTCCTGCACCGACATGCGCATCCGCACGGTTTTCGCCTGCGCGTGCTTGGCCACGTTCTGCAGCGCCTCCTGAGCTGTGCGGTACACGGCGGTCTCGACGTGCTCGGCGATCCGGCAGCTGGCGGCGTCTACCTGGACGTCAAGCTGCGGGAACGAATGACCAAGGCTCTCCAGGCTGGCGGCCAGACCCAGGTCATCGAGCACCGGCGGGCGTAGCCCGGCTATGGCCATCCGGGTCTCGTCCAGCGCCGCCGCGGCGAGATCCTGAGCCCGGGCCACCTGCTCTGCGGCCACTTCCGGCTCGCTCGCGATCGCGTCGGCCGCCGCGGAGAGATGGAAGAAAAGGCTCACGATGCGCTGGCTGATGCCGTCGTGGATCTCGCCGGCGAGGCGCCGGCTCTCATGTTCCTGCCACTGCATGGTCTGCTCAGCGAAGCGCTCCAGCGCCTCCTCGCGGTCAGCAAGCCTGCGGTGCAGCCTGGCGTTCTCGATCGCGCTGGCGACCAGGCCCGCTACCGAGCCCAGCAGGTCTACGTCCGCGTCGGTGAATTCCCGCCGACTCCTGGTGTGCACGTTCAGGACGCCCACCAGGTGGCCGAGTGGGGTCACCACTGGCACCGACACCATCGAGGCGAAATCCTCGCCGCGCAATGCCGGGATGTAGCGGTATCGGGGATCAGCGGTCTTGTCATCCACGATCACCGCTGGCTTGCCGTGCACAGCCACCCAGCCCGACACCCCCTCGCCCAGCGCCAGCTCGATCTTCCCGACCAGTGAGTCGAAGGGCGGGGTGGCGCCGCGCAGTTGGAGCCGCGCGCCGCGCTCGTCGAGCAGGTGCACGAAGCAAACGTCGGTGCCGGTGGTCTCGGTGACCAAGGCGGTGACGCCCTGCAGAATCCGGTCCAGGTCCAGCCCGGCCGAGATGGTCTCGATCACCCGCATCAGTAGCTGCGCATCACGCTGCGGGCCCGGCCCGGCTGGTCGCTGCCCGCTCAGTGGAAGACTCCCTCGCGCAGGGCAACCGCCACCGCGGCGGCCCGGTCGGAAACGTCGAGCTTCCGGTAGATGCCGCGGGAGTGGGTCTTCACTGTCTCCTCGCTGACCACCAGTTTCGCCGCGATGGCGCGGTTGCTCAGCCCGGCTACGAGCAGCGAGAGCACCTCGCTTTCGCGCTGCGTCAGGCCGAGGTGCGCCCCCGGCCAGAACTCCCCGGTGCGCAGCCGGGCGGCCGACAGAGCGACCCGGCCGGCCAGCGCTGGATCGATCAGCACCTCGCCTTCGCAGATGCGGCCGAGGTGATCGACCAGCTCGGCGCCGCGGATGCGCTTCAGCAGGAATCCGGCGGCGCCGACGCGGAGCGCCTGGTAGAGGTACTGCTCGTCGTCATACACGGTGAGGAAGACGACCTTGCATCCCGGCACCCGACGCAGGATCTCCGTGCACAGATCCAGGCCGCTGGTACCGCGCAGCCGCACGTCCAGCAGGACCGCATCCGGCTCAAGCTCCGAGATCAGCTGCGCGGCCCCCCGTGAGTCACTTGACTCGCCGACGATCTGGACCTGCTCCCGGTAGGGGCGCAGCATCGCCCGCAGGCCGTCGAGCACCATCTGGTGGTCGTCGACGGTCACCAGGCGCAGCGGCCGATGCTCCGGACCGTCCATGTCAGCACCGTACCGACTGGCCCCCTGGACGAGCCAGGTCACCTCGGCTGGGTCCGGACGGCGAGGTCATGGGGGGCCGGTCATGCCAGCGCCTCGAACAAGTGCCAGACCAGGAGCAGCTGGGCGATCGCCAGCGGCTCGCTGCGGCTGCCGTCAGCGAGCACCCCCAGTGTCTCCGGCATCGGGGTGCCGTGGTCTCCCGAGAGCTGCTCCCAGACTGCCTTCTCCACGATCTGCGCGTCCTCGCGGGGCGCGTAGCCGTGAATGTGCAGCGCGTCTACGGGGCGCCCTTCGCCGTCCCTGATGAGCTTCAAGTGGACGGTGCGACGGTCGTCGTCGGTCAGCACGTCGGACAGATCGGGATGCAGGATGGTGGGCCGCAGCAGGAGCTCCGCGGACAGTGGCGTGCCGGGCGCGCTGGCCATGCCGTCGATGGGCGCGAACCGTACGCAGATGTCGGCCCACTGCCGCTGCGGCCGGATGTAGGCGGCCGATTCGGGCTCACGGCGTTCGAGCTCGGCCAGCACCTGTTCGGGCGAGTAGCCCCGCTCGGAGCAGTCGCGCTTCAGCTTCCACTCGCGCCGGATCTGCTCCGGCGGGTCGAGGTAGACGGTGACGTCGAAACATGCCCGCGCCAGCTTGGTGTGCAGCGGTAGCAGACCCTCCACGATCACGAACTCACCGGGCTCGACCAGGACCGGCCGGGTGCAGCCAGGCCGGTCGAGTGGTCGTAGACAGGCTTGAGTACCGGCCTGCCGAGCGCCAGCAACTGCAGATGCTGCTCCATGATTTCGATGTAGTTGCAGTCCGGGTTGAGCACGGTGAACGGGACGTCGCGACGCTCCGCCCTGTCGTAGCGGTGATAATCATCAACGCAAATTGCCGTAGCGCGGTCCGGTCCCAGTGCGGCAGCGATCCCGCGGGTGAGCGTGGTCTTGCCCGCCGCACTGTCGCCGGCGATGGCGAGCATCACCGGCCGCTGCGCCTGGCCCGGCTCGCTGCGCCGCAGCCGGAAGAGCTTGTGCGGCACTGCAGTCTCCTTACCACGCCCGGCATGTCCGGCATGTCCCAGCGGCCTCGATGCCACGGCTTAGAGCAACAGTACGTCGCCCCCGGCAAGCCTGCCTCCCCCCGCGCGGGTGAAGTGACGGGTGACGTGCGCCACCTGCCACGCCCGCCACGCGGCGGCGAGGCCGTCGGGAGCCTGCCTAGTCCCTGGCCGCGCGGTTCAGCGCGCTGATCACGCCGCGCAGCGACGCGTCCACGATCGACTCGCTGATGCCGACGCCCCACAGCACCCGGTCCCCTACCTCGATCTCCAGGTAGGCGGCGGCCTCGGCATCGCGCCCGGCGGTGAGAGCGTGCTCGGAGTAGTCGAGCACGCGCACTGTGTTCCCGGCCGGGCTGCCGCCCTCGCCCGGGCCGAGGTCGGCGCCGGACAGGGCGTCGCAGAACGCGGCGATCGGGCCGTTGCCCGTGCCGGTCAGGACGTGCTCCTGGCCGAAGGCACGCACGGTCGCGGCGATCCGCTCCACGCCCTCCTCGCTCGTCGACCCGAACTTGACCAGCTCGAACGCCCCGGGCTCGAGGTACTCGCCGGCGAAGATCTGCCACATCTGCGCGGCGTCCACCTCGCCGCCCTCGTCGTCGGTGTGGCGCTGGATGACGTGGCTGAACTCGATCTGCAGGCGGCGCGGCAGGTCGAGATGATGGTCGGCCTTCATGATGTAGGCGACGCCGCCCTTGCCCGACTGCGAGTTGACCCGGATCACGGCCTCGTAGGACCGGCCGACGTCCTTGGGGTCGATCGGCAGGTACGGCATGGCCCACGGCAGCTCGCCGACCGGCCTGCCCTGCTCGGCCGCCAGCCGGTCGAGGTCATCGAAGCCCTTCTTGATCGCGTCCTGGTGCGACCCGGAGAACGACGTGTAGACGAGGTCCCCTGCGTACGGGTGGCGCTCGTGCACGTCGATGCGCGTGCAGTACTCGGCGGTGCGCCGGATCTCGTCGATGTCGCTGAAGTCGATCATCGGGTCGATGCCCTGGCTGTAGAGATTCAGCCCGAGCGTCACCAGGTCGACGTTGCCGGACCGCTCGCCGTTGCCGAACAGGCAGCCCTCGATGCGCTGCGCGCCGGCCAGCACCGCCAGTTCCGCGTCCGCGGTCGCGGTGCCGCGGTCGTTGTGAGTGTGCACCGACAGGGCTATGTGCTCGCGCCGGGACAGGTGCCTGCTCATCCACTCGATCTGGTCGGCGTAGACGTTCGGGGTGGACCGCTCGACCGTGCAGGGCAGGTTGAGCACGATCTCCCGGCCCGGGCCGGGCTGCCAGACGTCCATCACCGCTTCGCAGATATCCAGCGAGAAGTCGAGCTCGGTGTCCATGAAGATCTCGGGCGAGTACTCGTAGCCGAAGTCGGTGCCCGGCAGGTAGCTCTCGGCGAACTTCAGCACCGCGCGGGTGCCCTCGACCGCGACCGCCCGGCACTCCGCGCGCCCGTCGCCCTCCCAGCCGAACACGACGCGGCGGAAGATCGGCGCCGCGGCGTTGTACAGGTGCACGGTCGCCTGGCGCGCGCCGACCAGGGACTGAACCGTACGCTCGATAAGCTCCTCGCGGGCCTGGGTCAGCACCGAGATGCGGACGTCGTCGGGGACCGAGCCGCTCTCGATCAGGCTGCGGATGAAGTCGAAGTCGGTCTGGCTGGCCGCGGGGAAACCGACCTCGATCTCCTGGTAGCCCATGCGGACCAGCAGGTCGAACATGGCCCGCTTGCGCGGGGCGTTCATCGGGTCGATCAGGGCCTGGTTGCCGTCGCGCAGGTCGGTCGACAGCCATCGCGGTGCGGCCGTGATCGAGCGGGACGGCCACTGCCGGTCCGGCAGGTCAACGGGCGGGAACGGGCGGTAGCGATGGCACGGCATGCCGGACGGACGCTGGACGTTGGGGGTGCTCATGACGATGCTGCTCCTGGACGGTGGTGACCGGATGGGAAATCGGCCGGCGCAGCGCTGCGACCCGCGACGAGGGGCCGACCGGTTGACTACCGGGCCTCGCCGCGGCCGCGAAGGAGGAGCAGGCGCATCATGACGAGATCATGCTAGCCGACCGCGTCGCCGACCGCGACCCGACCCCGGGAGGCGGGCGCGGGCCGGGTTCAGCGGTAGGAGCGCGCCTGCATCTCGTAGAGCTCGGCGTAGAGGCCGGCGGCCCGGACCAGGGACGCATGATCGCCGCTCTCCGCGACCCGGCCCTGGTCGAGGACCACGATCAGGTCGGCCATCCGTACCGTGGAGAACCGGTGCGACACCAGGAGCGTGATCGCCCCGGTCCGGCTCGCCAGCGCACGCGCGGCCAGGTAGCGCTCGAAGAGCGCCGCCTCGGTAATCGCGTCCAGGCCGGCGGTGGGCTCGTCCAGGATGAGCAGCAGCGGCGCGGCGCGCATCATGCCGCGGGCGAGCGCGAGCCGCTGCCACTGCCCGCCCGACAGCTCCTGGCCCCCGGTAAAGGACCGGCCCAGGCGGGTGGCCAGGCCGTCGGGCAGGGCCGCCACGCAGTCGGTGGCGTCGGCCCGGTGCAGCGCCTGGCCGAGCGCGGGAACCTGGTCGAGGCGCGGCAGGTCCCCGATCCCGACCGTCTGGCCGGCCCGCAGTTCGAAGCGTACGAAATCCTGGAAAGCGGCGGCGGTCCGCTCGCGCCACGCGGCCAGTTCGATGTCGGCGAGTGGCACCCCGTCGAGCAGCACCTGGCCGGCGGTGGGCTGGTACATGCCGGTGAGCAGCTTTACCAGGGTGGTCTTGCCCGCGCCGTTCTCGCCCACCAGGGCGACAGCCGAGCCGGCGGGCAGGTCGAGGTCTATCCGGTCCAGCACCGCGGCCCCGTCGGGCGGGTAGCCGAAGCTGACCTCTTGCAGGGTGATGCCGCGGCCCAGCGTGTCCGGAGCCGCGGCCGCGGGGCGGGCGGGGCCCGCCGCCCGCCCGGCGTGATGGCCCGGCCGGGAGCGGTCGGCGGCGGCGTAGTCTTCCAGCCACAGCAGCCGCCGGGCCGTCCGCGACGTGGTGAGGAGCTGGCCGATGGTGGCCGCGGCCTGGCCTACCTGGAACTGGGCCCGCTGGATCAGCGTCACGGCCAGGACGACCTGGCCGACACTGGCGCTGCCGTGCGCGGCGCGTACCGCGACCACCGCGATGCCGGCCACGAATCCGGCCGCGAAGACGAGCCAGCCGACGGCGCCGGCGACGCCGCCGAGCACCGCGGCCCGCCTCGTGCCGGCGTTCACCCGTCGCGCGAGCGAGGCGTGCCGGCCGCGGAGCGGGCCCGCGGCCCCGAAGACGCGCAGTTCCTTGGCCGGTCCCGCGGAGGTGGCCAGCGCGAACAACTCATCGGCGAGCCGCCGGTCGGCCGCCAGGCGTTCGTCGGTGCGCTGCCGCAGCCAGACCGAGAGCCGCTCGCCTGCCACGGGCGCGATCGCGCACAGCGGCAGCACGGCGAGCGGCGGGAAGATCACGGCGAGGATCACCACGATGCCGCCGGTGCGCACCAGAATCTGGATGACCAGCAGCATCTGGCGCGGGCCGTTCGCCAGCAGCCGGAGGTTCTGCTCCAGCAGGTCGAGCTCGGTCAGGTATCCCGGCCGCTCAAGATGATCAACGCCGCCGACCGCGTTGATCTGCTCGGCGACGCGCACCGACAGGTAGAGCCCGACCCAGTCGGACAGCACGCTGCCGGCGGTGCCCGCGAGCATCGCCAGCGCCCAGGCCACGGTGAAGAGCACGACCACGCCGGCCACGCCGAGCGCCAGCCGGCCCGGCTGGTGCCGCAGCGCGGCGTCGATGGTCAGCGCGAAACCCACCGGGTACAGCACCGAGCAGACGGCCGCGGCGACCAGGACGGCGGCGGTGTACGCGGCCCAGCCCGGCGCCGCCCGCCAGCCCCAGCTGATGATCGAGCCCCAGACCCGCCGCCGGGTCGGTTCCCGGCCCTCGGCCGGCGTCACCCGGCCTCCCCGAACCGGGCCGCCTGCAGCCGGAACAGCTGGGCGTAGCGGTTCCCGGCGGCCAGCAGCGAGTCGTGGTCGCCTTGCTCCAGGACCCGCCCGCCGTCGAGCACGCAGATGTGGTCGGCGCGGCGGACCGTTGAGAACCGGTGCGAGATGATCAGCGTGGTGGTCCCCTCGGTGATCTCCAGGAACCGGTCGAAGAAGTCGGCCTCGCCGCGGGCGTCCAGCCAGGCCGTCGGCTCGTCGAGAACCAGCACCGTGGCGCCGTGACGCACGGCGAACAGCGCCCGGGCCAGGGCGATCCGCTGCCACTGCCCGCCGGAGAGGTCCACGCCGCCGGGGTAGCCGCGGGACAGCACGGTGTCCCAGCCGGCCGGGAGCGACGAGATCGCGTCGAGCGCGCCGGCGCGCCGGGCCGTGGCCTCCAGGCCGGCGCCGTCATCGAGATGCTCGGGGGCCCCGAGGCCGATGTTCTCGGCCGCGGTGAGCGGGTAGTGCGCGAAATCCTGGAAGACCACGGCCACCTGCCGCTGCCAGTCGGCCGGGTGCAGCCGGGTGAGGTCGACCCCGTCCACCCGGATGCCGCCGCCGGTGGGATCGTGCAGCCGGGCCAGCAGTTTCACCAGCGTGGTCTTGCCCGCGCCGTTGATCCCGACCAGGGCGGTGGACCGGCCCGCGGGGATCACCAGGTCCAGGCCGTCGAAGACGTCGCGGCCGGCGCCGGGATAGCGGAACCGCACCTGGTCGAACCGGATGGCACGGACCGGCCGCCCGGCCGCGGGCAGCCGTCCGGACAGGTCACCGTCCGGCGGGGCGAGCTCGGCTTCCAGCCGGCCGGTCCGCGGCAGCCCCTGCACCATCCAGGCCAGGTCGACGTCCTCCCAGGAAATGTCGCCGACCGTGTACGTCGCGGCCAGCATCGGCAGCATGACGGCCAGGGTGCCGAGACCGATCTGGCGGTGGTACGCGGCCAGGCCCAGGTACGTGCACGCGCCGGCGTAGGCGGCCAGCACCGGAACCGAAAGCAGCAGCACCTGGCGGTCAAGTCGCCGCAGCACGCCCCAGGGGCCGGCCATCGCCTGCAGCCACTGCGAGCGGTATCGCTCGACCAGCCATCCGCCCAGGCCGAACACCCGGGACTCCTTGGCCACGGCCGGCCGGGCGGCCAGTTGCTGCAGGTACCAGGCCCGCCGCATGGTCTCGGAGCCGCCGGCGTACAGCTCCCCCTGCTCCCGGATTAACGCGAGCTGGGGACGCCGCACGGCCACCCACATGACCAGCATCCCGAGGCCCAGCCACCATCGCCAGGAAGCCAGCACGGCGCACGCGAACAGGCCGCTGGCGCGGTTGCTGACCACCAGCGCCAGGGTCATCGGCGCGTCGGCCGGCCGCGGGTTGACCAGCTGGCCCTGGGCCAGCTCCAGGTCGTCGAGCACCTTCGGGTCCTCGAGGTGCGCGATCCCGGCCGGCCAGGCCGACCGCCGCCATCAGCCTGTCCTGCGTGCGGTAGACCAGCCGCCACTTCACCACCGAGCTGAGCGCCGACTGCACGGGCCCCAGCAGCAGCGCCGCCGTGTAGGCCGCCCCGGCCACGGCGAGGGCCACCAGCAGCCGGTGCCCGGCGGCGGAGTGCAGGCCGGCCCGCGCCGACGCCGGAATGTCGCCCACCAGGTGGCCGGCCGCGATCAGGACGAGGTTGGGCAGGACGGACGCGGCGGCGGCGTAGGCCGCGACCGCGCACGCCAGCGGCAGGCTGGTCTCCCACAGCAGCCGGACCGCGGCGCCGTAGCCGGGACCGGCGAACGCCCGGAAGAGCCGGCTGCGGGGGTTCCGCGCCGGTTTGTCCACCATCTCAGGCTAGCGGGTCAGCCCCGGCGGCCCGGCCGCGGCCGGGCCGATGCCGGCGACCCGGGTTCAGGTTCCGCGTCGCCGCTGAACCCGCCGAGCGGCTGCCGGTTCCGCGCTCGATGTCCCCGGGCCCAGGAACGCTGCGCGGCCGAGGTGCCCGAACTCCGCGCGCTCGGCGACGGGCATCTCGTGGCCTGTCACTTCCCGCCGGTACCGTGATGATCAGTGAAGAGGAGGGAGCTCGCATGCCCGAGCGCCAGAGCACCGAGCCCGCGGTGGCCGCGACGGCGGTAACGTCGCCGCCGGCAGCGCCGTTCTCGCAGCGGCCGCCGTTCCGGGCCGATCATGTCGGCAGCCTGCTGCGCCCGCCGGAGGTGCTGCGCGCTCGCGAGGACCGGGCGGCCGGGCGGATCGGGGCCGGCGAGCTGCAGGAGGTCGAGGACGCGGCGATCCGCGAGGCCGTGCGCCGGCAGCAGGAGGCGGGGCTGGTGTCGGCGACCGACGGGGAGTTCCGCCGCGAGTCGTGGCACATGGACTTCATCTACCAGCTCGGCGGCATCGCCCAGGTGGCCGACGACACGATCCGGGTGGCGTTCCGCAACGAGCACAAGACCTACGAGTGGGCGCCGCCGTCGGCACACGTGGTCGCGCCGCTGCGGCTGGAGCACACCATCTTCGGCGAGGCGTTCAGCTTCCTGGCCGGCGCGGTGCCGGCGGGCGTGACACCCAAGCTCACCATCCCCTCGCCCAGCATGGTGCACTACCGCGGCGGGCGCGCCGCGATCGACGCCACGGTGTACCCCGGCCTGGACCAGTTCTGGGCCGACCTGGCCGCGGCCTACGCCGACGAGGTCCGCCGCCTGTACGACCTGGGCTGCCGCTACCTGCAACTCGACGACACCAGCCTGGCCTACCTCAACGACCCCGCCCAGCGCGCCCACGTCGCGCAGATCGGCGGGGACCCCGAGCATCAGCACGAGCGTTACATCGCCACCATCAACCGCGCCCTGGCCGGCCGCCCGCCCGGCCTCGCGGTGACCACGCACATGTGCCGCGGCAACAACCAGAGCATGTGGGCCGCCGAAGGCAGCTACGACTTCGTCGCCGAAGCCCTGTTCAACGACCTGGAAGTCGACGGCTTCTTCTGCGAATGGGACGACCAGCGCTCGGGCGGCTTCGAACCGCTGCGCTTCGTGCCCCCAGGCAAGAAGGTCGTGCTCGGACTGGTCACCACCAAACGCGGCCAGCTGGAAAGCAAAGACGACCTGAAACGCCGGATCGAGGCCGCCTCCCGGTTCATCGACACCGGCCAGCTCTGCCTGTCCCCGCAGTGCGGGTTCTCCTCCACCAAGGAAGGCAACGACCTCACCCAGGAGCAGCAGTGGGCCAAGCTCGCCCTGATCGCCGAGACCGCCCGGGAAGTCTGGGGCTAGCGCCGGGTCAGACGTTGAAGCCCAGCGCGCGAAGCTGCTCCCGGCCGTCCTCGGTGATCTTGTCGGGCCCCCACGGCGGGAGCCACACCCAGTTGATGCGGAAGTCGGCGACGAGCCCGTCCAGCGCCGACCGCGCCTGGTCCTCGATCACGTCGGTCAGCGGGCATGCGGCGCTGGTGAGCGTCATGTCGATGGTGGCGACCCGGTCCTCGGCCACCGTCACGCCGTAGACCAGGCCGAGGTCGACGACGTTCACGCCGAGTTCGGGGTCGACGACGTCCCGCAGCGCCTCCAGGACGTCCTCGGTGTCGGGGTTAGGCTGGCCGGCCAGTTCGGCCGCGTTGTCGGTCGTCATCTCTGCTCCTGCCTGCGTCCCTGGTCCGCGGTAATCTCGCCGCCGGGCGTCCGCCCGGCTCCGTCCAGCGCCTGGGCGGTCGCGTCCTTCCAAGCCATCCAGCCGAGCAGGGCGCATTTGATCCGCGCCGGGTACTTGGCTACGCCCTCGAACGCCACGGCGTCGCCGAGGAGGTCCTCGTCGGGTACGGCCCGGCCGCGGGACTGCATCAGCTCGAGGAACGCCCCGCTGATGTCCATCGCATCCCGCACGGTCTTGCCGATCAACGCCTCGGTCATCACCGACGCGCTCGCCTGGCTGATCGAGCAGCCCAGCGCGTCGTAGGAGACGTCGGCAACGGCCTGCTCACCGCCCGCGTCCTTCAGCGTCACCCGCAGCGTGACCTCGTCGCCGCACAGCGGGTTCACGTGATGCACCTGCGCGTCGTATGGTTCCCGCAGGCCCTTGTTATGCGGGTGGCGGTAATGGTCCAGGATGATTTCCTGGTACATGGACTCGACTTCCATTTTCGCCGCCTCCGTCATCGCGCGGGTGCGAAGAACCGCTGGGCCTGGCGCACCCCGTCGGCCAGCGCGTCGACCTCGTCGTGGGTGTTGTACACGTAGAACGTCGCCCGGGTGCTGGCCTGTACGCCGAGCGCCCGGTGCAGCGGCCAGGCGCAGTGGTGGTTGGCTCGCACCGCGATACCGAGTTCGTCGAGCAGTTGCCCGACGTCGTGCGGATGCACCCCGTCCACGGTGAACGACACCGCGCCGCCGCGGTCGTCGGTGGTCAGCGGGCCGAGTATGCGGACGCCGGGGATGCCGCCGAGCGCGTCGAGCGCGTGGGCGGTCAGCGCCTCCTCGTGCGCGGCCACGTTCGGCATGCCGAGCGCGTCGAGGTAATCGCACGCCGCGGCCAGGCCCGCCGCCTGGGCGGCCGCGGGCACCCCGGCCTCGAACCGCTCCGGTGGCGGCAGGAAGGTCGAGCCCTCCATCCGGACCACCTCGATCATCGATCCGCCGGCGATGAACGGCGGCATGACCTCGAGCAGCTCGCGCCGCCCCCACAGCACGCCGATGCCGGACGGCCCGAGCATCTTGTGCGCGGAGAACGCGAGGAAGTCCGGGCCGAGCCCGGCCACGTCGACCGGCCGGTTCGGCACCGACTGGGCGCCGTCGGCCACCACCACCGCCCCGCGCGCGTGCGCCAGGGCCGCGATCTGGCCGACCGGCGGGACCGCGCCGGTGACGTTGGACTGGTGCGTGACCGCGACGACCCTGGTCCGGTCGCCGATCAGCTCCCCGGCGCGGCTGAGGTCCAGGCGGCCGTCCGGGGTCACGCCGAACCAGCGCAGCGTGGCCCCGGTGCGCTGGCAGAGCTGCTGCCAGGGAACCAGGTTGGCGTGGTGCTCCATCTCGGTGACCAGGACCTCGTCGCCGGGGCCGATCCGGAACCGGCTGGCCTCGGGCCCGGCCGTGGCCGCGTTGCTGAACGCGTACGCGACCAGGTTCAGCGCCTCGGTCGCGCTCTTGGTGAACACGATCTCGCCGGGATCCGCGCCGATGAACTCGGCGACCCGCACCCGGGCGCCCTCGTAGGCGTCCGTGGCCTCCTCGCCGAGCAGGTGCGCCCCGCGGTGCGCGGCCGAGTTGTGGATGGTGTAGAAGTCGCGTTCGGAGTCGAGGACCTGCCGCGGCTTGTGCGAGGTGGCGCCGGAGTCGAGGTAGATCAGCGGCCGGCCGCCGCGCACCGCCCGGCCCAGGATCGGGAAATCGGCGCGGATCCCGGCCACGTCGAGCGGGTGCGTGGCCGCGCCCGCCGGCGCGGCCGGCCCGGTCGTGGTCGAGGTCATGCCGTGTTCCCCACTGTGTTCCCCACGGCGCCCGCCGTGAGGAACCTCTCGTAGCCCTCGGCCTCCAGCACCTCGGCCAGTTCGGCCCCGCCTTCCTCGACGATCCGGCCGCCGACGAACACGTGCACGAAGCCGGGCCGCACGTACCGCAGGATCCGGGTGTAGTGGGTGATCAGCAGCACCCCGTGCCCCGGCTCCTCGCGGAACTTGTTGATCCCCTGGGACACCACCTTCAGCGCGTCGATGTCCAGCCCGGAGTCGGTCTCGTCCAGGATCGCGATCTTCGGGTTGAGCAGCTGCATCTGCAGGATCTCGTGCCGCTTCTTCTCCCCGCCGGAGAAGCCCTCGTTCAGGTTCCGCTCGGCGAAGGCCGGGTCCATGGAGAGCGCGTCCATGGACGTGCGCAGTTCCTTGACGAACGTGCGCAGCTTGGGCGCCTCGCCGCGGACCGCGGTGATCGCCGTGCGCAGGAAGTTCGACACCGAGACCCCGGGCACCTCCACCGGGTACTGCATGGCGAGGAACAGGCCGGCCCGGGCCCGGGCGTCCACGCTCATCGCCAGCACGTCCTCGCCGTCCAGCGTGACCGAGCCCTGCGTGACCAGGTACTTGGGATGGCCGGCGATCGCGTACGCCAGGGTGGACTTGCCGGAGCCGTTCGGCCCCATGATCGCGTGAGTCTCCCCGGCCCGGACGGTCAGGTCCACGCCGCGCAGGATCTCCCGTTGGGTGCCGGACGCCTCCTCCACGCTGACGTGCAGGTCCCGGATGGCCAGGGTGGCCGGTGGGACGCCCGGGTCGGCTGGGTCGGCTGGCTAGCCATTATCTATTTCTCCTCTGACAGCGAGACGTACACGTCGTCGCCGTGGGTCTGTACCGGATAGGTGGCCACGGGCTTCGTGGCCGGCGGCCCGGTGGGATCGCCGGTGCGCAGGTCGAAACAGGACCCGTGCAGCCAGCACTCCACCGTGTGGTCGTAGATGTCACCCTCGGACAGCGGGACTTCCTCGTGCGAGCACACGTCGTGCAGCGCGAAGATCTCCCCGCCCGCGCGGATGATCGCGACCGGCGTGTCCTGGACCTCCACGCCCAGGGCACCGTCCTCGGGCACGTCGGCCAGGGCGCAGGCGCGCACGTAGGAGCCGCCGGGTCCGCTCATGCGACATGCTCCAGCGACCGGGTCAGCTCGGCCTCGATGGCTTCGGTGACCCGGCCCCGCACCTCGGGCACCTCGATCTGGGTGATGAGCTGGGCGAAGAAGCCCCTGATCACCAGGCGCCGCGCCTCGGCGAACGGGATCCCGCGCGTCATCAGGTAGAACAGGTGATGGTCCTCGAGCCGCCCGCTGGCGCTGGCGTGGCCCGCGCCCACCACCTCGCCGGTCAGGATCTCCAGGTTCGGCACCGAGTCGACCCGGGTACCGTCGGTCAGCACCAGGTTCCGGTTGTACTCATAGGTGTCGGTGCCGACCGCCGTCGGCCGGATGATCACGTCCCCGATCCAGACCGCGTGAGCGTCCTCGCCCTGCAGCGCGCCCTTGTAACTCACCCGGCTACGGCAGTTCGGCTCGGCGTGATCCACGAACAGCCGGTGTTCCAGGTGCTGCCCCGCGTCGGCGAAGTACAGCCCCCGCAGCTCCGCGTCCCCGCCCGGCCCCGCGTACCGCACCGAAGGCGCCAGCCGGACCACCGACCCCCCCAGCGTCACCGCCGAATGCGCCACCCGCGCGTCTTTCCCCAGCCGCGCGTGATGATGCGACAGATGCACCGCATCCCCCGCCCAGTCCTGCAGCGACACGACCGCGAGCGAAGCCCCCTCCCCCACCACCAGCTCGACATTGTCCGCGTACGTGGCCGACCCCCCGTAATCCAGCACCACGACGCCGCGCGCGTTCGCCTCGACGTTAACGACCAGGTGCCCGAACGAAGCCCCGCCCGAGTCCTCCCCCCGGACCGTGACCCACGTCGGCTCCGTGGCCTCGACCCCCGCTGGAACCGTCACGACGCTCGCCTCGGAGAACGACGCGAAAGCCCGCGCGCTGACCCGGTCCGCGGGCACGTAGGCGGCACCGAGGCGCGGGTCATCGCGTTCGGTCCTCTCAGCGAAGACCCGCGGCGCGGTGTCGACTGCGACGCTGACCTTCCCCTCGGGCAGGGCCGAGTCACCGTGCAGACCCCGCAGCCGCCGCAACGGGGTAAACCGCCACTCTTCTTCGCGCCCCGTGGGGACGGGGAAATCGGAAGGATCGTAGGACTGCCGCTCGTGCAGCCGAGAAACGGGGGCGCCGGACTCGGCCGCCCCCTGCAGCACGGACATCAGCCGACCGCTCCTTCCATCTGCAGCTCGATCAGCCGGTTGAGCTCGAGCGCGTACTCCATCGGCAGCTCGCGCGCGATCGGCTCCACGAAGCCGCGGACGATCGTGGCCATGGCCTCGTCCTCGGTCATGCCCCGGCTCATCAGGTAGAAGAGCTGGTCCTCGGAGATCTTCGACACGGTGGCCTCGTGGCCCATCTCGACATCGTCCTCGCGGACGTCCACGTAGGGATAGGTATCGGAACGGCTGACCGCATCCACGAGCAGCGCGTCGCACTTGACCGTGGACTTGGAGTGGGAGGCGCCCTCCTGCACCTGGACCAGGCCGCGGTAGGAGGTCCGGCCGCCCGCCCGGGCCACCGACTTGGACACGATCTGCGAGGACGTGTTCGGCGCGCAGTGCACCATCTTGGCCCCGGCGTCCTGGTGCTGGCCGGTGCCGGCGAACGCGACCGACAGCGTCTCGCCCCTGGCGTGTTCCCCCATCAGGTAGACCGCCGGGTACTTCATCGTGACCTTGGAGCCGATGTTCCCGTCGATCCACTCCATGGTCGCGCCCTCCTGGGCCACGGCCCGCTTGGTGACCAGGTTGTACACGTTGGCCGACCAGTTCTGGATCGTGGTGTAGCGGCAGCGTCCGCCCTTCTTCACGATGATCTCCACCACCGCGGAGTGCAGCGAGTCCGAGGAGTAGATCGGCGCGGTGCAGCCCTCGACGTAGTGCACGGAGGCATCCTCGTCCACGATGATCAGGGTCCGCTCGAACTGGCCCATGTTCTCGGTGTTGATCCGGAAGTAGGCCTGCAGCGGGATCTCGACGTGCACGCCCTTCGGCACGTAGATAAAGCTGCCGCCGCTCCAGACCGCGGTGTTCAGCGCGGCGAACTTGTTGTCGCCGACCGGGATCACCGTGGCGAAGTACTCCTGGAACAGCTCCGGGTGCTCCCGCAGCGCCGTGTCGGTGTCCTCGAAGATGACGCCCTTTTCCTCCAGGTCCTCGCGGATCTTGTGGTAGACGACCTCCGACTCGTACTGCGCCGCAACGCCCGCGATGAGGCGTTGCTTCTCGGCCTCGGGGATACCGAGCTTGTCGTAGGTGTTCTTGATGTCGGCGGGCAGCTCGTCCCAGTTCGCGGCCTGCTTCTCGGTCGAGCGCACGAAGTACTTGATGTTCTCGAAGTCGATCCCGGACAGGTCCGAGCCCCAGGTGGGCATGGGCTTGCGCCGGAACAGCTTCAGGCCCTTCAGCCGCAGCTCGAGCATCCACTGCGGCTCGTTCTTCTTGGCCGAGATGTCCCGGACGACCTCCTCGTTCAGGCCGCGGCGTGCGGACTCGCCCGCCGCGTCCGAGTCGGCCCAGCCGAACTTGTAACGCTCCAGCCCCTCAAGCTCGGGGTGTGCGGTTGTCGTCATGCGGAGATTCCTCCGGACTGTGTGGTCGTAGTGCTGCTGGTCGGGATGGTACGGGTGTGCGCGAGCGAAGGCGCGGTAACGTGCGTCGTGCAGATGCCGTCACCGCGGGAGATCGTGGCCAGGCGCTGCACCGCGGTGCCCAGCAGGCGGCCGAACGCCTCGGTCTCCGCCTCGCAGAGCTGCGGGAACTCGGCCGCCACGTGGGCGACCGGGCAGTGATGCTGGCAGAGCTGCTCTCCCCCGTCGGCTGCGGGGGAAACGCTCGCTGAGGCGGCGTAGCCGTCGGCGGAGAGCGCCTCGGCCAGCGCCTGCACCCGCTCGCCGGCCGGCGCGGCGTCGACCACCGGCCGGTACCTGCTCTCCAGGTCAGAGATCTTCCTGCGGGCGAACTCGGCGACCGCGCCGGGCCCCGCCTTCTCGGCCAGGAAGCGCAGCGCGCTGCTGGCCAGGTCGTCGTAGGCGTGCTCGAACGCGCTGCGGCCGGCATCGGTGATCGCGAACAGCCGCGCCGGGCGGCCGCGGCCCCGGCTGCCGTAGCAGCGCGCCTCCCTGGCCTCGATCATGTCGTCGGCCTGCAGGTTGTCCAGGTGGCGCCGGACGGCGGCCGGGGTCAGGCCGAGCCTCGTGCTCAGCGCGGCCGCGGTCGCCGGGCCCTGCTCCAGGATGAGGCGCGCGATCCTGGCCCGGGTGCCCCGTTCGGTGCCCGGGTGCCCGGTCGTAGGCTGGGCTGGTGCAGCACTGACCCCGGCACCACCTGAGGTGCCCGGCAGCGCGGGTTCCAGTCCCATGTTTTTCACAACATCATTATGTCGTAAATGCTTCCGCACCCGCAACCGACCCGCCGAATGACCCGGGCCACATCCGGGGCGCCCTTGCTGAACGCCTCCCGTAGTGATATGTCCTGGTCCTGAGGTGACGCCCATGGACGGTACGGCCCGCGTGGCTCGGCGGATGTGGACCCTGTTCGAGCCGGTGCACGTGGTGACCTATTTCTCGGCCGAGGCACTCTCGGCCTTCACCGGCGCGGGCCTGCGGGGGTTCTGGCGCGGCTACTTCGCGGGCCGCGCCGCGCCGCTGGGCGCGATCGGCGCCGCGCCGGTCGCCGCTTCGTTCTTCAACTTCGCTCCCCGGATGGTCGCCCGGGCGCTGCCGGGAGTCTGGGAACTGATCACGCCGGAGGATGCGCTCGCCGTGCGCTCGGCCGGCGCGGTGGCGGCCCTGCATCGCCTGCTCGGCGGCGGGGACGCGGACCTCGCCGGTGCCGCCGACCTGCTGCTGCGCGCCACCGAGGACCTCGACTGCGCGGGCCGGGTGCTGGCCGCGGCGAACGCCGCGCGGCCAGTGAACGGGGATGGGGAGGCGGGCGGCGAGCCCGCGGCGCGGCTCTGGTACGCCGCCACCCTGCTCCGGGAACACCGCGGCGACGGGCACTTCGCGGCCCTGGTCGCGGCGGGCATCGACGGCTGCGAGGCTCTCGTGCTACGGACCGGGTCCGGCGCGGGCCCGTCGCGCGAGCAGTTGCAGCCGCTGCGGGGCTGGACCGACGAGGAGTGGGACCAGGCGGCGGCCCGGCTGGCCGACCGGGGCTGGCTGGGCCCCGGGGGGCAGGTCACGCCGGCCGGCGCGGCGGCCCGGCAGGCCGTGGAGGACGCGACGGACCTGGCGGCCGCGCGCCCCTGGGCCCGGCTGGGCCCCGCCGCCACCGGGGAACTCGCGGGCCTGCTGACCCCGATAGCCCGGGCCTGCGCGGCCGAGCTGCCGTTCCCCAACCCGGTCGGCGTGCCCGAGCCCGCCGTCGGCGCGCCGCGGGCCTGACCCGGATGACCCGGCGGGCGACCACGACGAAAGGCCCCGGATGACCACGACACAGCGGCCGGCGCTGGCCGAGCTCGCCGACCCGGCGGTGCTCCGTGACCCTTATCCCGTGCTGGCCGGGCTGCGGGAGGCGTCACCGTTCGCCGAGGCGGGCGGGGCGATGGTGGTGGCCGGCCGGCACGAGGACTGCTCGCGGATCCTGCGCGATCCGCGGGCCAGCAGCGAGCGGAACCGGTCGCGGCTGGCTCCGCCCGGGACGCCGCGCGCCCCGTCGTTCCTGTCCCTCGACCCGCCGGACCACACCCGGCTGCGCCGGCTGGTGTCCAAGGCCTTCACGCCCCGGGTCATCGCCGGGCTGGCTCCCCGGATCCGGGCGCTGACCGACGGGCTGCTGACCGAGGCCGGGTCCGGGGGCCAGCCGCGCCTCGAGATCGTCAGCCAGCTCGCCTACCCGCTGCCGGTCCGGATCATTTCCGAGCTGCTCGGCGTCCCGGCCGGAGACCACGCCCGCTTCGCCGGCTGGTCGGCCCGGCTCGCCCACGCGCTGCAGCCGCAGTTCGGCGCGCCCGATGCCGCCCCGGCCGTGGCCGCGCAGCAGGCCAGGCTCGAGTTCGCCGACTACTTCCGCGAGCTGATCGCCCTCAGGAGGGCCCGCCCGGCTGCCGACCTGCTGTCCGAGCTCATCCGCGCCGAGGACGACGGCCAGTACCTCAGCGAGCAAGAGCTGATCGCCACCTGCGTGCTGCTGCTGGTGGCCGGGCACGAGACCACGGTGGGCCTGATCTCCAACGCGATCCTGGCCCTGCTCCGGCACCCGGACCAGCTCGCCGCGCTCCGGGCCGACCCCGGGCTGGCCGCGGGCGCGGTCGAGGAGACGCTGCGCTATGACGCGCCGGTCCAGCTCACCAGCCGGATCGTGCGCGGGGGCATGGAGGTCGGCGACGTCAGCGCGCCCGACGGCGCGGTGCTGCTGCTCCTGCTCGCGGCGGCGGGCCGCGATCCGGAAGCCTTTGCCGACCCGGACCGGTTCGACATCCGCCGCGGGGCAGCCAGCCACCTGGCCTTTGCCGCCGGGCCGCACTTCTGCCTCGGCGCGCCGCTGGCCAGGCTGGAGGCGACGATCGCGGTGCAGGCGTTCGCGGCCCGCGTGGTCGAGCCGGAACTCGACCGGGCTGGCCTGGCCTTTAAGCCGAACCTCAACCTGCGCGGCCCCGAGCGGCTGCCCGTCGGCTTCGCCGGCCTCCGCTAGTTGGCTGGGCGACGGAAAACATACCGATACCAATTTGGCCGACGATATCCTCCTAGTCATGGTCAATCGTGCAGGCGTTGCCGAGGCTCCCGTCAACTGGGGTGATGTGCCGACCTGGGTGTCGGCGTCCGTCACCCTCATGGCACTCATTTTTGCCGTTGTCGCGGTCGTGGTCGCACGTCGGACATACAGGCTTGAGTCGGAGCGTGACCGTATCAATGCGGCCGCAAGGCAGAAGCAGGACGCCTTCGTCAGAAGGTCGCAGGCCGCTCTGGTCTCCGCATGGTGGGCGAAGGACGAGCAAAATCCGGCTCGCAAGGGCCGGCATTCCTGGGCTGTGTACTTGCGGAACGCATCGAACGCCCCGGTCTATAAGGCTCATCTAACAGTTATGGGCACGGGTAGCCGTGCCGAACGCAAGGCGCGGGAACTGCCGGTGGTACCTCCAACACATGAGCCTGTGATTCATACCGTTGAACTCCCTGGGGTCAAGGCAGGATCTGATTGCGACCATCGTGGCCTTCCTCTGGCGGACTACAGGGTCAGCCTCAGGTTCACCGATGCTACAGGTGTCCGCTGGATGCGAGATGAGTATGGATACCTGAAGGAGCTAGCGCCCAATCTGCTTATCTGGACCAGCCCGGAAGGAGGTGCCGTCGTGGGCCCGTTCACTGCAGAATTCCTGGCAACTTACGGGGTTACCGCCGAGTTTGATACGAGATTAATTGAGGCTGAGCTGGAGAAGCATTTTATCGAGGCGCTTCCGGGGCCCGACATCCTGATTGGTCCTCATGACTGGGTCGGCAAGCTCGTCGGACATGGACTGGTAGAGCCAGTTACCCTTTCTGAGGAACGCCGCAACTCGTTCGCCGTGGAGCACTTGAATGCATTCTCTTTCGGCGGCAAGTTGTATGCTGTGCCGTCTTCTCTTGACACGGTGGCGCTCATCCGCAATACCGATCTCGTCCCAGATGCCCCGAAATCAATAGAGCAACTCCTGGCCTTGGCTCAGGATTTGAGGGACAGGAATGTAGTTCCCGAACTCATGGCAGTCCCCGTCAGCCCCACCGGCGATTCGTTTCATATGTGGCCCATATTCACGAGCGCTGGGGGATGGCTGTTTAAACGAGGCCGAGATGGTATCTGGGATTCCAGCGTGCAGGGGATCAACTCCCCCGAGACCGTGCGGGCATTTGAAAAGATTCGCTTCCTCGGCGGGCTCGGCGTGCTGCGGCCGGAAATTGATCGGCTGCGGTCGTTCGATTTGTTCGCCGAACGACAGACTGCCTTCCTGGTAGCGGCATCGGGGGCAGTCGTTCCGCTCCGCAAGTCCGGCGTTAATTTTGCCGTAAGTGCCGTGCCGCCCTTCGAGCACGGCAGGCCAGCCGTACCCTTCCTTTCCTTGAACGGTTTCTATATAGCCAGTCGCGGGCAGAACATGGTGGTTGCCGGAGACCTGGTTCCTGACTATCTGACGCGAGGGGACGTAATAGAGTCAT
Organism: uncultured Actinomycetota bacterium; assembly: GCA_963842355.1. GTDB lineage: Bacteria > Actinomycetota > Actinomycetes > Streptosporangiales > Streptosporangiaceae > JASHPR01. Next base: position 262,662 of record CAWJGC010000008.1, read on the forward strand.
TCGGCAGGCTGGCCCATGTTGTGCCAATTCGATTGACCAACGAATGTGATCCGGCCATCGCTCAGTTTCACAAGTTGTGCGCAGATGCCGTACCGATGCCTTCGTTTCCGCAAATGAGAGAGTTGTGGAGCCTGATGAACGCCGCGGAACTAGCGCTTATTGCCGGGGAGGAAGCAACGGCTGTTTCGCGCGATCTCGCGGTGCGGCTAGGTGCACTTTTCTAGCTTTGCCGGAACGGATAGGCGACGTTGCTCAGCACGTGGCACTCGAATTCTCGCTCAGGCGCGTCAGTCGCAGCCGTCGGCAACGAGAGCCCGGGCTCTAGCGGGCGATTCCCCCTCTTTATCGCCCTTATGGTTTCGACGGTCCAAGCCTGGATCTCCTGTGCTGGTTTCTCAATGCGATAGCTATCGCTCCAGTGGGCGCGCTCACCGTCGTAGGCGTCAATTATGCTGGTGACAGTTAGCTCGGACGGCGAAGCTGAATTGTTGCCTGGGACAAATTCCACAAAGTAACCCAGCGTGTCAACTACTCTCCATATGCGACGCTCCAGATCACAGGCAAGCGCGGGGTAGCCGGCCTTGCGCAATTCCCTGGCGATTACCTGATTGTCCCAGATCCATACACTCCCGCAGTGGTATGAGAACGGCACGAACCTAGTCTCGCAGCTGGACAGGGTCCGTATGCCGTTGCGGTCGAGCAACTCGTCTGAGAATAGTGTCTCGATGAGCGCCAGCCGTCGCCTCGTCAGCTCGGCAGCATCACCGTCGAGGAGATGAAGCGCGTGGCCCATGTTGGAGGTCCGCACCGCCAGGGGCCTTGGCGCGCCATGCTCGTCGCGGTCGGTCGCGAGGGCAAAGTACCCGCCCCGGTCATCTTCCAGCCAGAACAAGTCACATACTTTGTCCTTAAGATGGCGTGCGCTGGCCCGGACAGATTCTAGCTTTATGTGGAGCTGCTCATCCCGGGATGAATTCTCGCTGGACGTCAACAGCTTATCATAGTAACGGGCGAGGTCCATGAGTGTGTCGTAAGCGAGTGCTTGTACCTCAATGGAGGCAATCCCTTGCAAGTGATTTGCGTATGTCCCGTCAGCGTGCATATAGCTCTCAGGGGTATCCTTCCAGGCCTGATTCCATATTCCACGCGGCTGCGACATTCGAAATTCGAGCAGGCCTTCCGGATTGCTTTGCACACGTCTCTCGAGCCAGGCCGTCGCGGCTTCGAGCGCATGACGCATCGTATGCTCCTGGCCATCAGTCCCGACGTACCTTGTTTCAAAGAACGCGGGATCATCCTCGAAGATCCGAAGAAGGCCTCTGATGAAGAGCGGCGTTGAGTCTATCGCCCCATAATGCGGCCACTCCCAGTCATTAACGGCGCTGATGTGCTTAGCTAGGGCACTTTGCGGGTCGGGAGCCCAGTGGATAATGCGACCCGGCTCTTCCTCGTTCGCCACCCGGTACGTGACGCCTTGCAATTCCGCCAGCCGGCAAAGCGTGGTCCTAAGCAGCCTGGGGAAGGACGCATACAAATTAAGGGCCATATACAGCGCGTCACGCCCAAAAAGATCGTCTAGCAAGGAGAATTCAGGCAGGTGGCGATGCTCTGGCAGGGCGAGTGCGGCATACCCGGGCCCACGCTTGCCGATATCGGAGAGCTGGTCCACATGCATTAGTTCCATGAGTGCCCGAGACGATGACGGATGCATTCTGCGGTCGACACCAGGTCCGAGCGATGGCCGGAGATCATGAACGTAGATGACACGCTGGAACGGGAGGAGGTAAGGCACCAGCTGCGGCGTCAGAACCTTTAGATCCGGGAGTTGACTTAGCGGCGTGCCATCAGGGGCTAGCTTTCCTTCGAAGCCGAAGAGGCCAGGGCCTGATCCTCGTTGGGCAGCATCAGATTCGCGGCGGGGATCAGTCATCACTCGTCCCGGGTAGTGGCTGACGGCTGGTCATCTGACGGCAGTAGTTAGGACTATAGCGGGGATGCCCGCCCCGGTCCGCTTCAGGCTCCGAGACCCGTCACATGATCTACGGACACGCTTTAGCGCGCCGCCGTGCCGGAAACCGCGGGCGGCTCGGCGAGGCTCAGCGGATGGTGGCAGGCGGCCAGGTGACCCTGGCTCCCGTGCGCGACCAGCGACGGCTCCTGCTGCGAGCAGATCTCGGTGGCGTACCGGCAGCGCGGGTGGAACCGGCATCCCGACGGCGGCGCCACCGGGCTGGGCACGTCGCCTTCCAGCACGATCTGCTCCCGGCGGGCGGAAAGATCGGGGTCGGGTACGGGGACCGCCGACAGCAGGGCCTCGGTATAGGGATGGACCGGCCGCCGGTACAGCTCCTCGGCGGGCGAGATTTCGACGATCTTGCCCAGGTACATGACCGCGATCCGGTCCGAGACGTGCCGCACCACCCCCAGGTCGTGGGCGATGAACACGTAGGTGAGCGCGAGATCGTCCTGCAGGTCGTCCAGCAGGTTGATGACCTGCGCGCGGATCGACACGTCCAGAGCGGACACCGGCTCGTCGGCGATGATCAGCTTGGGGTGCAGGGCGACCGCGCGGGCGACGCCGATCCGCTGGCGCTGGCCGCCGGAGAACTCGTGCGGATAGCGGTTCACGTGCTCGGGCGACAGTCCGACCAGTTCCAGCAGCTCCCGGACCCGGGTCCTGATCTTCGCGCGGTCGCCGTAGCCGTGGATGCGCAGCGGGTCAGCGATGATCGTCCCCACCCGCTTGCGCGGGTTGAGTGAGGCGTACGGGTCCTGGAACACCATCTGCATCTCGCGCCGCACCGGCCGCAGCTGGCGCCGGGACAGGCGGGAAATGTCGCGGCCCTCGAAGCTCACCGTGCCGCCGGTCAGGTCGTACAGCCTGACGATGCACCGGGCCAGCGTCGACTTGCCGCAGCCGGACTCGCCGACCAGCCCGAGCGTCTCCCCGGCGCGCACCTCAAGGCTGACGTCGTCCACGGCGTGCACCCGGGCCACCTCGCGCTGCAGGATCCCCTTCCTGATCGGGAAGTACTTCTTGACGTGCTCGGCCCCGAGCAGGATCTCGCCGGCCCCCATGCTCATCGTGGCTCCTCGGTCAGCTCGGGCTGGGGGGCGAGGTCCTGCGGGACGGCCAGGTCCTGTTGTGCGGTGAGGTCCGGCCGGATGGCGCGCTCCCGCTTCTTGTTCTTCTGCTCCGGGTCGAGGTGGCAGGCGTCCACGTGGCCGTGGCCGAGCTTGTCGGTCAGCAGCGGGACCTCCGCGCACCGGTCGAACCGGTGCGCGCACCGGGGCCCGAACGCGCAGCCCTCGGGCAGCCTGATCAGCGACGGGGGCAGCCCCTGGATCGCGGTGAGCCGCCGCGGCCGCGGCCGGTCCAGCCGGGCGATGGACCCGAGCAGGCCCCAGGTGTAGGGATGCTGGGCATCGTAGAACAGGTCGCGCAGGCTGCCCTGCTCCACCACCCGCCCCGCGTACATCACCGCTACCCGGTCGGCGATGTCGGCCACCACGCCCATGTCGTGCGTGATCAGGACCACCGCGGTGCCGAACTCGTCCCTGAGCTTCTTGATCAGCTTGAGGATCTGCGCCTGGATCGTCACGTCCAGCGCGGTAGTGGGCTCGTCCGCGATCAGCAGGTCGGGGCGGCAGGACACCGCCATCGCGATCATCACGCGCTGCCGCATGCCGCCGGAGAACTGGTGCGGATAGTCGTCGACCCGCTCCTGGGGGTGCGGTATGCCCACCTCCTCGAGCAGTTCGATGGCCCGGGCCCGAGCGGCCTGCTTGGACACGCGCTCGTGGGCCTGGATCTGCTCGATGATCTGCCAGCCCACCCGGTAGACGGGATTGAGCGAGGTCATCGGGTCCTGGAAGATCATGGCGATCCCGCCGCCGCGGATCTCGCGGATCTGGTCCTGGCTCAGCGTCATCAGGTCGCGGCCCTGGTAGATCACCTCGCCCTCGAACCGCGCGTTCGGGTCGTTGATCAGCCGCATCACCGACATCATGGTCACGCTCTTGCCCGAGCCTGACTCGCCGACGACGCCGAGCGTCTCGCCCTTCGCGACCTCCAGGCTGACCCCGTCCACGGCCCGGACGGTGCCGTCCTCCGTGCGGAAGGAAACCTTGAGGTCGCGCACCTCCAGCAGTGGCTCGGCCATCACGCGGGCCGGACTCTCGGGTCGAGCCAGGCGTAGCCGACGTCGACCAGCGCGTTGGCCAGCACGATGAAGAACGCGCCGAACACCACCGTGGCGATGATCGTGGGCAGGTCGAGGCTGGTCAGCGCCTCGTAGGTGAGGAACCCGACGCCGTGGATGTTGAACACCACCTCGGTCAGGATCGCGCCGCCGCCGACCAGCGCGCCGAAGTCAAGCCCGAACAGGCTGACGAACGTGATCATGGAGTTGCGCAGCGTGTGGCGGGTCATCACGCGCCGCTCGCGCAGCCCCTTGGCGCGGGCGGTGCGCACGAAGTCCTCGTTCTGGATCTCCAGCAGGCTCGCGCGCAGCACCCGGGCGTAGAAGCCGATGTACAGGATCGACAGCGTGATCCACGGGATGATCAGCCCCTTGAACCACAGGGCCGGGCTCTGCGTGAACGACGTGTACCCCAGCGCCGGCACCCAGCTGAACAGGGGCGTGTTGTGCAGGCCGCCCTGGGTGATCAGGTTGGCCACCTGGCCCACCCAGAACACCGGCGCGGAGATGCCGATGAGCGCGATGATCATCAGCAGCGGGTCGAGCAGCGTGCCCCGGAACTTCGCCGCCGCGACGCCCATGGCGATCGCCACGATCACCCAGATCACCGCGGCGCCGAACACCAGTGACAGCGTGGCCGGCGCGGCGGCGCCGATCTCGGGTACCACCAGCACGCCCTGGTTCGAGTACGAGACCAGGTTGCGGCTGATGAACAGGCTCTTCATCATCAGCAGGTACTGGATGGGCAGCGACCGGTTGAGCCCGAACTGGGCCCGGATCTCGGCCAGGACCTGCGGGCTGGAGTTGCGGCCGGCGATCGCGCGGGCCGGGTCCACGCCCGGGGTCTTGAAGAAAATGAAGAACACCAGCACCGTGATCACGAACAGCACCAGCACGGTCCACAGCGACCGGCGGACGATGAACGTCACCATGGGCGCCGGCTCCCCCTGCCCCGCCGGTGACCGCGGGCGGCCGCCATCACCCCTCCACCCGGAGCTTGGCGCGCGGGTCGAGCGCGTCCCTGACCCCGTCGCCCAGCACGTTCAGGGCCAGCACGGTGAGCACGATCATGATGCCCGCCGACATGGACACCCAGGGCCGGCTGTACAGCAGGTCCTGGCCGTCGCTGATGATCGTGCCCCAGCTCACGTTGGGCGGTTGCACGCCGATCGACAGGAACGACAGGGAGGCTTCGAGGATGATGTTGGTGGCGATCATCAGCGGCAGGAAAACGATCACCGTCGACAGCACGTTCGGCAGGATCTCGGAGAAGAGCAGCCGGAAGTTGGACGCGCCCTGGGCGATCGCGGCCTCCACGAACTCCTTGTTGACCACCGAGAGCACCTGGCCGCGGATCGGACGGTAGACGTACGGCAGGTAGATGAACGCGATGATCGCCGTGGGCAGCCACAGGCTGGCGGCGTTCACGTGCACCGGCCCGACCTGGACGCCGTTGGAGTGGGTGAGCAGCTCGGTCGAGATCGAGATCGCGAGCAGGAACACCGGGAACGCCCAGATGATGTCCATGATCCGGGACAGCACCGCGTCGACCAGCCCGCCGAAGAACCCGGCGATGAGCGCTACCGCGGTGGCGACCGCGCAGCAGATCACCGCGGAGCTGATTCCGATCTGCAGCGAGCTGCGCGCGCCGTACAGCAGCAGGCAGGCCACGTCACGGCCGAGGTTGTCGGCGCCGAGGAAGTAATGGCCAAGTTCGCCAGTGGGGCCGATCGGGGTCTCGCCCAGGTGCAGGGTGCCGCCGCCCTGCTGCATCACCGGCACGACCTTGCCACCGATGACCGTGGTGCCGTTCAGGTTCGGCGCCAGCGGATTGCTCTGGTGCGCCACGTCGTGGGCGTACACGGGCGCGAGCAGGCCCAGCACCACGATCAGCAGGAACAGCCCCAGCGCCGCCAGCGCCAGGCGGTTGCGGCGCAGCCGCCGCCAGGCCAGCGCCCACGGGCTGCGGCCGGCGATCGCCGGCCGCAGCTCCGCGGTGGGCTCGACCTGCTCAAGCAGCGTGGCCATGGGGCGTCCCCCGGAGCGGCGACCGGCCTATGACAGCCACAGCTGGTCGATCAGGATGTACCACTGCGGGTTCCACGAGTACCCGTGGACGTTGCTGGACAGGAAGTCGATCTGCTTGGGGTTGTACATGTCGACCCAGGGCGCCGCGTTGGTGTCCTCGTGGTCGATCTGCGTCCACAGCGCGGCGGCCGCGGTCGGGTTGGTCGCCTCTTCCGACTCGGCCTGGTTGATCTGGGCCTGGGTGGACGAGCTGCAGTACGCGGCGATGTTCGGGCTGGCGTCGCTGTTGGGGTGGATGGTGCCGCATCCGAGCAGCACGTTCAGGAAGTCCGACTGCGCCGGGTAGTCCTGGTACCAGGCCGACCAGCCCACGTTCCACTTGGCGGAGTTCGTCGAGTTCTGCACGAACGGGTACTGGATGGACATCGTGAGGAGCTGCGGGGTCGCCTTGTACCCGATGGAGTCCAGGTCCGACACCATCTGCTCGACCAGGGCCTTGCCGACCTGGTCGGTGGTGCCGTCGACGACCACCTTCATCCCGGCCGTGCCCGACGCCTGCACCAGCGCCTTGGCCTTGGCCAGGTCGGGCCCGGCCCAGGCGCCCCCGGATCCGGTCGTGTACGGGCAGTACTGCGTGTAGGACGGGAAGTTCGGCGGCAGGATCTGGCAGGTCGGGACCGCGAGCGACGGGCCGCCGGCGATCTTGACGTACGCGGAGCGGTTGGCGGCGTAGTTGATGGCCTGCCGGGCCTGGAGGTTGTTGAACGGCGGGCGGCGGGTGTTGAGGGCGAAGTACCAGTCGGCGGTGAGCGTGTTCACGTGGACCTGGCTGGCGTACTTGGGGCTGTTGAGCTGGCCGAGCTGGTCGGACGGGATCTGGTCACCGTCGAACACCTCGTTGGCCTGGTCGTTCTCCACCGCGGTGACCTCGTCGGAGACCTGCGCGCCGTACTTCTCGATGATCTCGTTCGGGTTGCCGGCGGGCTGGGCCTGGGCGCTCCACTGCTTGAAGTACGGGTTGCGGACCAGCACGGCCTCGGTGTTCGGGTTGTAGGACTTCCACATGTACGGCCCGGTGCCGGGCGGCACGTTGTTGCCGGTCAGCTTCGGCGACGTGCCGGACGGCACCGCGTAGGCGAACGGGAGGGACAGCTGGTCCATGAGCTCGGGGTCGGGCCCGGTCAGGTTGATGGTCAGCGTGTAGGCGGAGTCGTCGGCGACCACTCCCTGGCTCAGGCTGCAGCCCTTGGTCGAGCACTTGCTCGCGCCGACGATGTCGGAGTAGAACGACGTGGGGCCGGGCACCGTGAACTGGCGCTCGAACGTCGTGACGAAGTCGCTCGGCTTGAGCACCTGGCCGTTGGAGAACTTGATCCCGCGGCGGATGTGGAACACGTACGTCTTGCCGCCGTTGGTGGGCGTGGGAATGGAGGTGGCCAGGTCGGGCACGATCTTGGTACCGGGGAGCCCGCCGACGTGCGCGAACCCCACCAGGCCGTCGTGGGTGTCGATCAGCAGCTGCCACTCCTCCAGCGTGTAGTTCTGCGCCGGGTCGGCCACGCCGAAGGCGGAGTTGGCCAGGATCGTGAACACGCCCCCGCTGTGCCCCGCCGCCGCCGGGGTGGAGCTCGAGGACGGCGAGCTGGTGCCGCACCCGGCCGCGACCAGGGCCAGGACGGCCGCCGCCGCCACCCCGCACCACCACTGCGATCGGCGTGCCCTACGGCGCGCAGGGAGTGCAGGCTTCATCGACGCCTCCTCGGAGCTTGGGACCGGTACCCCACTTTCCCGGGGATCTTATAAGCGCGGGACGTAGCGTTCGAGGAGTACGCAGGTAACACTTTGGGATCAAAAAATACCCGAGCTGAACTGAAATCGTTATCACGTCCGAGACGCGTAGTATTCTCCGCGCTCCGCCGGAAACCTGGTGATCAGGTCAGGAAGCCGCGCAGGAGCGCCGCCGTTCCCTCGAGGTGCTCGGCCACCGCACGCCGGGCCCGCTCGGCGTCGCCGACGAGAATCGCGTTCGCGATGGCCGCATGCTGGCCCGCCGTGTGACCGATGTTGCGCTGCAGCACGGGGATCGCGTTCAGCAGGTCGTTCAGCCGCATCCGCGCGTCCGCGCAGGCCGCCGCGAGCAGGCTGGACCCGGTGAGCTCGGCTATGGACAGGTGGAACAGCGTGTCCAGCCGCCGGTAGTCGTGGGGGCCGGCGGCGTTCACGTCGGCCAGCCTGGCCAGCAGGACCTGCCGCGCGTCCGAGCAGGACGAGCCGGGGGCCATGAGCCGAGCGAGGGCCTCCGCCGCGCCGGCCTCGATCACGTGCCTGAACGTCAGCGCGTCGGAGAGCTTGTCCCCGTCCTCCCGGGCCAGGCGGCGAAGTTCGCCCTGATCCGGCGCGGGAGGCGCGCCGGTCACGAACGTGCCGCCGGACCGGCCGCGGCGTGACTCCACGTAGCCCGCCTGCTGCAGTTCCCTGATCGCCTCGCGCAGGGTCGGGCGGCTGATGCCGAGCTGGGCGGCGAGCTCGCGTTCGGCCGGGAACCGATCGCCCGGCCCGACCACGCCGAGCTTGATCACCGTCAGCAGCCGCTCGACCGTCTCCTCGAACGCGTTGCCCTCGCGTACCGGCCGGAGCAGGCCGCTCAGGTCAAGCCCGCTGCTCGCCACGATCGCCATCGCCTCCGCGGGACCGGTCCGGCGCGCGCCGCCGGAACGCGGGTCCCCCCCACCCGCGTGCCGGTGCCTGCGCGGCGCAGGTGGTGAATCTGGCCCCCGGGTCTTGAACATTCGTCAGGAGCCGTCCATCATTGGTTTGATATTAAACCATTAAGCGGCGGCCTGGCCAGATATGCCCGGCGGCAAATGCTGTGTTACCGCAGAGCCCGTCCCCAGGAGGAACACCCCGTGGCGATCAACGAGCATGCGGCATCAGCGCCGCTGACCAGCGACGAAGAGACCCTGCACCGGCTCGGCTACGCCCAGGAACTGCGCCGCCGGATGTCGGGATTCAGCAACTTCGCCGTGTCCTTCACGATCATCTCGATCCTGTCCGGCTGCCTGACGCTCTACAGCTTCGGCATGTTCACCGGCGGGCCCGTGGTGATCGTCTGGGGCTGGCCCTTCGTCGGGATCATGACTCTGTTCGTCGGCCTGTCCATGGCCGAGGTCTGCTCCAGCTACCCGACCGCAGGCGGCCTGTATTACTGGTCGGCCAAGCTGGCCCGCAGGAACGGCGCGGCCTGGGCCTGGTTCACCGGCTGGTTCAACTTCCTCGGTCAGGTCGCGGTCACGGCCGGGATCGACTTCGGTTGCGCGCTTTTCATCAACGCGTTCCTCAACCTCGAATTCGGAACGCCCACCTACCACTGGGTCACCGTCCTGATCTTCGCGGCCGTCCTGCTGTTGCACGGGACGCTGAACCAGTTCGGCATCCGGCTGGTGGCCCTGCTGAACGACGTGAGCGTCTGGTGGCATCTGCTCGGCGTGCTGGTCATCGTCAGCGTGCTGGCCTTCGTGCCCTCGCATCACCAGCCGGCCAGCTTCGTCTTCGGTCACTTCAACAACGGGACCGGCCTGAACGTCGGGGCCTTCTACATCGTGCTGATCGGTCTTCTGCTGGCGCAGTACACGTTCACCGGCTACGACGCCTCGGCGCACATGACCGAGGAGACGCACAGCGCCGCCCGCAGCGGCCCGCGCGGCATCGTGATGTCGATCGTGGTGTCGCTGTTCGCCGGCTGGCTGCTGCTGATCGGCGTCACGTTCGCGATCCAGAACTACGCCGCCGAGTCGGCCGCCTACGTGGCCCCGGCCCAGATCTTCGTCGACGCGATCGGCTCGACCGGCGGCAAGCTGCTGCTCCTGGTCGCGATCGGGGCGCAGCTGTTCTGCGGCATGTCCTCGGTGACCGCCAACTCCCGGATGATCTACGCCTTCTCCAGGGATGGTGCGCTGCCAGGCTCGGCGTTCTGGCACCGGGTGAACAAGCGGACCAGGACGCCTACCAACGCGATCTGGCTCGCTGCCGCGGGCGCGCTGATCCTCGGCCTGCCGTACCTGTGGAACAGCGCCGCGTACTTCGCGGTCACCTCGATCGCCACGATCGGCCTGTACATCGCCTACGTCACGCCCACGTACCTGCGGCTGCGCCAGGGCGAGAACTTCCGGCGCGGTCCGTGGCACCTGGGGCGGTGGAGCTACCTGGTCGGGTGGATAGCCGTCACCTGGGTGGTGATCATCACGGTCCTGTTCATGCTGCCGCAGGTGGGGCCCATCACCGTCAAGACCTTCAACTATGCGGTCGTGGCGGTCCTCGTGGTCATCGGCTTCGCCGGGATCTACTGGCTGGTGTCCGCGCGCACCTGGTTCACTGGGCCCCGGGTACAGGGGACTCCGGAGGAACTGGCCGCCATCGAGCACGAGCTGTCGGCATGATCAAGGGAAGGCCGCGCCGTTGAGGCGCCCGGAGGCGAGCGGGAGGCACAGCTGATGCCGAAATACCGGGGCCACGGGCCGTACAGCCAGCAGCGCGGCATGCTGACCCTGGAACGCCTGAGGGTCGAGGTCACCGAGGGCGAGGTCGACACGGTCGTGCTCGCGTTCACCGACATGCAGGGCCGCCTGCAGGGCAAGCGCCTGGCGGCGGAGTTCTTCCTCGACGAGGTGGCCGAGCACTACTCCGAGGGCTGCAACTACCTGCTCGCGGTGGACGTGGAGATGAACACCGTCGACGGGTACGCGATGTCGTCCTGGGATCGCGGGTACGGCGACTTCGTGCTCGTCCCGGACATGGCCACGCTGCGCCGCGTCCCGTGGCACGAGGGCACGGCCATGGTCATCGCGGATCTGACCTGGCTGGACGGCGCCCCGGTGGTGGCCTCGCCGCGGCAGATACTGAAGGCCCAGACGCAGCGGCTCGCGGAGCGCGGATGGGCCGCGATGGTGGGTACCGAGCTGGAGTTCATCGTCTACCGGGACTCCTACGAGCAGGCCGCGGCGAAGAGCTACCGCGGTCTGGTCCCGGCCAACGAGTACAACGTGGACTACTCGATCCTCGGCACCTCACGGATCGAGCCGCTGCTGCGCCGGATCCGCAACGGCATGGCCGGAGCCGGCCTGTACGTCGAGTCGGCCAAGGGCGAGTGCAACCTCGGCCAGCACGAGATCGCGTTCCGGTACGCCGATGCGGTCAGCACCTGCGACAACCACTCGATCTACAAGACCGGCGCCAAGGAGATCGCGGCCCAGGATTCCGCCAGCATCACGTTCATGGCCAAGCCGAACGCCCGCGAGGGCAACTCCTGCCACATCCACCTGTCGGTCCGCGGCCAGGACGACGCGCCGGTCATGGCGGGCGACGGCCCGCACGGTCTCTCGGAGCTCGGCGAGCACTTCCTGGCCGGCCAGCTGCACGCGATGCGGGAGCTCACGCTCTGCTACGCCCCCAACGTCAACTCGTTCAAGCGCTACGTGCCGGGCAGCTTCGCGCCCACCTCGGTCCGCTGGGGCCCCGACAACCGGACCTGCGCGCTGCGCCTGGTCGGGCACGGCCCGTCGCTCCGGGTCGAGAACCGCGTTCCTGGCGGGGACGTGAACCCCTACCTGGCCGTGGCCGCGATGATCGCGGCGGGCCTGGACGGTATCGACCGGGAGCTGCCGCTGGAGCCGCCCGTCGAGGGCAACGCCTACCTCGACACCGGCGCCCGGGTCCCGCACACCCTGCGCGACGCGCTCGAGCTGTGGCAGAAGAGCGACCTGGCCCGCCAGGCGTTCGGCGCCGAGGTGGTCGAGCACTACGCCAACTACGCCCGGGTCGAGCTGGCCGCCTACGACGCGGCCGTGACCGACTGGGAGCTGCAGCGCTGCTTCGAGCGTCTCTAGTACCAGCGGGCCGCGGCGCCTCAAAGGCGCCCGAAGGCGAACGGAAGGCCGGCGCATGTCCGAATTCACGGTGCTGAATCCCGCTACCGAGCAGGCCGTCACCACGGTGGCCCAGGCCTCCGCCGAGGACACCGACGCCGCGATCGGCCGGGCGGCCGCGGCCCAGGAAGGCTGGCGCGCGGTGTCGCCCGGAGACCGGGCGCGCCTGCTGCGCCGGTTCGCGGCCGCCGTGGACGCCCACGTCGACGAGCTGGCCGGGCTGGAGGTGGCGGGATCGGGCCATCCCGTGGGCCAGGCCGAGTGGGAAGCCGGGCACGTCCGTGACGTGCTGCTCTACTACTCCGCCGCGCCCGAGCGGCTGATCGGCCAGCAGATCCCGGTGCCCGGCGGCCTCAACGTCACATTCCACGAGCCGGTCGGGGTGGTCGGCCTGATCGTGCCGTGGAACTTCCCGATGCCGATCCTGGCCTGGGGCATGGCGCCCGCCCTGGCCGCCGGGAACACCGTGATCGCCAAGCCGGCCGCGATGACGCCGCTGACCGCGATCAGGATCGGCGAGCTCGCCGCCGAGGCCGGCCTGCCGGCCGGGGTGTTCCAGGTGCTGCCGGGCCAGGGCAGCGTGGTCGGCCAGCGCCTGGTCGACCACCCGGGAGTGCGGAAGATCGTCTTCACCGGCTCCACCGAGGTCGGCCGCGAGATCATGGCGGGATGCGCGCGGCAGGTCAAGCGGCTCACCCTGGAACTCGGCGGCAAGAGCGCCAACATCGTGCTCGCCGACGCCGACCTGGAGCGCGCCGCCGCGACCGCGCCGTACGCGGTGTTCGACAACGCCGGGCAGGACTGCTGCGCACGGTCGCGGATCCTGGTCCAGCGCTCGGTCCTCGACCGGTTCATGGAACTGCTCGAACCCGCGGTCAAGAAGGTCGCGGTCGGCGACCCGGCCTCGCCGGGCACCGAGATGGGCCCGCTGATCTCGGCGGCGCACCGACAGCACGTCGCGTCCTACGTGCCCGAGGGCGCCCCGGTGGCGTTCCGCGGCCACGCGCCTGAGGGGCCGGGCTTCTGGTTTCCGCCCACCGTGCTCGCGCCGGTCGGCGCCGGGGACCCGGCCTACACCGAGGAGGTCTTCGGGCCGGTGGTCACCGTGACGCCGGTCGAGGACGAGGCCGACGCGATCGCGATCGCCAACGACACGCCCTACGGCCTGTCCGGGTCGATCTGGACCCGGGACGTGGGCCGCGCGATCCGGGTGGCGCGGGCGGTGGAGAGCGGCAACCTGTCGGTGAACTCGCACTCCTCGGTGCGCTACTGGACCCCGTTCGGCGGGTTCAAGCAGTCGGGGCTCGGCCGCGAGCTCGGTCCCGACGCGCCGGATGCGTTCACCGAGACCAAGAACGTCTTCATCGCCACCGATTGACTACTCGCGGAGCGGAAGGGAGCCATCGCATGCAACGTGGCGTGCAGCGCTTGCAGGGCCGGGTGGCGGTCATCACCGGGGCAGGCAGCGGCATCGGGCTGGCCAGCGCGCGCAGGTTCGCGGCCGAGGGAGCGGTGGTCGTGGCGGTCGACATCGACGAGGCGGCGGGCAAGGCCGCCGCGGAGCAGGCCGATGGCACGTTCATCGCAGCCGACGTGTCCATCGAGGACGACGTGCAGCGGCTGTACGAGTCGGTGGCCGAGCGGCACGGGCGCATCGACGTTGCGTTCAATAATGCTGGTATCTCGCCGCCGGAGGACGACTCCATCCTGTCGACCGGCCTGGAGGCGTGGCGGCGGGTCCAGGACGTCAACCTGACCTCGGTGTACCTGTGCTGCAAGCACGTGATCCCGTACATGCGGCGGCAGGGCCGGGGGTCGATCATCAACACCGCGTCGTTCGTGGCGGTGATGGGCGCGGCGACCTCGCAGATCTCCTACACCGCGTCCAAGGGCGGGGTGCTGGCCATGAGCCGTGAGCTCGGGGTGCAGTTCGCCCGGGAAGGCATCAGGGTCAACGCGCTGTGCCCGGGGCCGGTGAACACGCCGCTGCTGCGCGAGCTGTTCGCCCAGGACCCGGAGCGCGCGGCCCGGCGGCTCGTGCACGTCCCGGTCGGCCGGTTCGCCGAGCCCGAGGAGATCGCCGCCGCGGTGGCGTTCCTGGCCAGCGACGACGCGTCGTTCATCACGGCCTCGCAGTTCCTGGTCGACGGCGGGATCGCCGGCGCCTACGTGACACCGTTGTAAGCACGCGGACGAGGAGGTCCATCCGATGGCTAGCGCCCCGGTGATCGCGATCAGCGCCTACTGCGAGCAGGCACGCTGGGGCGCGTGGGAAACACCGGCCGTGGTGCTGCCGCGCCGTTACGCCGACCGCGTCGCGGCGGCCGGCGGGATCCCGGTGCTGCTGCCCCCGGTGCCGGGCATCGAGGACACGCTGGCCCGGCTGGACGGGCTCTTGCTCTCCGGCGGCGGGGACATCGACCCGACGCACTACGGCGCGGAGCCCCACGCGGCGATCACGAACGTGCGCGAGGAGCGCGACAGCGCCGAGTTCGCGCTGCTGGCTGCCGCCGTGTCGCGGGGGCTGCCGGTCCTCGGCATCTGCCGGGGCATGCAGGTCATCAACGTGGCCCGGGGCGGCAGCCTGCACCAGCATCTGCCCGACGTGGTCGACCACGACGGGCACGCTCCGGTACCGGGGACGTTCGGGTCGCACCACGTGCGGGTGGCGCCGGGCACCAGGCTGAGCACGATCATGGGCCTCGACGCCGACGTGCCCGTCATCACGCCTACTCACCATCATCAGGCCGTCGACCGGCTCGGCCGGCGGCTCACCGCCACGGCGTGGGCGGCGGACGGCACGATCGAGGCGTTCGAGGCAGATGACGCGGACGGGTTCCTGATGGCCGTGCAGTGGCATCCCGAGGCCGGCGACGATCCGAGCCTGTTCCGCGCCTTCGTCTCCGCCGCCAGAGACCGCGCCCCGGCAGCCGCCCGTTAGTCAGGCAGCCGGGGCCTGCTCTTCGGTGAGGCGGGCGTTGGCGAAGGTGGCCCAGATGGCATGGTCGAGGTCGAGCTTGTCGCCGTTCCAGCCCGGGATGATGGTGTCGGCGGTGATGGCGGCGTCGTGGCAGGCGGAGATATCGCCGCTGGGTGCTGGCAGCGCGGGGCTGGTCGGGACAGGGGTGCCGTCGGCCCGGGTGAACGCGAACCCGCCGCCGGGGACCAGGGTGATCTGGTAGCCGCGCTCGTGCACGATCACGTGGTGTGCTTCGCAGAGCAAGATCAGGTCGCGCAGCCGGGTCTTGCCGCCTCTGGCCCAGGCGATGATGTGGTGGATGTCAGTGCGGCGGGAGTGGCAGCCGGGGAATTGGCACCGATACCGGTCGCGTTCGCGGACCGCGCGACGCAGCGCGGGCGGCGGAGCGCGGTGTCGGCGCCCCACGTCCAGCAGGTTTCCATCGTGGTCGTGCAGCATCCAGCTGATGGTGGCCTGGCAGGCGATCCGCTGCGCGGTGGCGGAGCTGATGGCGGGTCCGTCTTCGACGTGGCAGCGCGTGGGGTCGGCGGGATGCCCGGGCCGGCGGCCCCTGCCGGGTAGCGGGCCGGAGCGCGTTTCCCCGGGAACGCCAGCCGGCTCGGTGGTGAGGGCCTCCGGGCCGACGTGCACGATGACCTGGTACAGGTCCGGGTTCCCGGCCGTGGTGATCTTGTCGGCCAGGAACGCGCCGGCGACCTCTACCAGGGCATCGGCCAGCCCGGCCGCTCCTGGGTCCAGGTCCTGCCCGTCCTGCACGCGCTCCGGCGTTTCCGCGGGAACGCCGGACGGGTGGTCGATGGTGGGGTGGGGATGGTCGAGGTCACCGGCGGCGGCGCGCAGCGCCTGCAGCACCACCGCGCCCTCAGCGGCCGGCAGCCGCACGCTCATCGCCAGCGACCCGTCGTCCTCCACCCGCCAGGACACCCGCCGCGCCGTCGCCGCGTGCTGGTCGTCCGCGCGAGACACCTGCCGGTGCGCCCGCACGAACCGCTCCAGCTGGCCTGCCGTCATCGGCCCGGCGACCTCAGCCAGGTCCGCCTCGGTGGCCGGGGTGGCGATCCGGGTGAGCGCTCGCACCTTCGCATACGACAGCTGCGCGGCCGCGAACTGTGCGCGGATCATCGGCAGGTCCCGCAGCGCCCGGGCCACCCGGACCTGCTCGCGGGCCGTGCCCGGGGCGATCTGGCATTTCCACGCCAGCCACGCCGCGCACGAGGGCAGGTCCCAGTCCGCCCACCCCCGGCGAGCGTCGAAATCGCCCACCAGCAGCAGAAACCGGCAGGTCGCCGCGGTCAGGTGCCCGGCCAGCTCGCAGATCTGCGCCTCGAGCTGCTCCATCGGAGCCTCTTCCGCCGTTTCGGCGGGGTCATTGGTTAATGCACATGTTTCGCTCATGTATTCGAGCCTAGTGCATGGCACCGACAATCCCGGCGCACCCGAGAAGAGGCGGCCAAACGGCGAGCGAGACGTCTCGGCGCTCGCGATGTTCGCAGAGGAACTCAAGCTCGCCCGGGCCGCCGCCGGGCTGCTGGCAGGCAGCCATCCCGGCAGGCCGGCCTCGCCCTGACACGCAATGGCCGGGCCCGCTTTGCCGTGAGATGACCGCGGCCCGAGGATCCGGGCCGCGCTGTGCCCGTAGACTCGCGAGCGTGTGTTCCGCTCCGGCCGTCGAGATCACCGGCCTGGTCAAGCATTACGGGCGCACCGTCGCGGTGGCGGGCCTGTCGCTGCGGGCCGAGCGGTCGCAGGTGACCGCGATCCTGGGCCCGAACGGCGCCGGGAAGACCACCACGGTCGAGATCTGCGAGGGCTACCGCCGGCCGGACGAGGGCACCGTGCGCGTGCTGGGCCTGGACCCGATCAAGGACGGCCAGGCGCTGCGGCCAAGGGTCGGCGTCATGCTGCAGTCCGGCGGGATCCCGACCGCGGCCAGGGCCGGGGAGTACCTGCGGGTGATGGCCAGCTTCCACGCCCGCCCGATCGATCCGGTGCTGCTGCTGGACCGGCTCGGCCTGGCCGGCTGCGCGCGGACCCCGTTCCGGCGGCTGTCCGGTGGCCAGCAGCAGCGGCTGTCGCTCGCCGCGGCCGTGATCGGCCGCCCGGAGCTCGTGTTCCTCGACGAGCCCACGTCCGGGCTCGACCCGCAGGCCAGGCACGCGACGTGGAACCTGATCGCGGGGCTGCGCGAGGCCGGCGCCGGAGTCATCCTGACCACGCACTACATGGAAGAAGCCGAACACCTCGCCGACCAGGTGGCGGTCGTCGACCACGGGAGCCTGGTCGCTTCCGGAACCCCGGCGGAGCTGACCGGCACCGCGGGCCAGCTCAGGTTCCGGGCTGAGCCCGGCCTGGACACCGACAGCCTGGTGGCCGCGCTGCCGGCCGGCAGCGCGGCCAAGGAGTCCCCGGCCGGCTACTACGTGGTCGAGGTGCACGACCGGGTCGATCCCCGGCTCGTCGCGGCGGTCACCGCCTGGTGCGCCGAGCATGGCGTGCTCGCGCAGAGCCTGCAGATCGAAAGCCGGACCCTGGAGGACGTGTTCCTCGAGCTGACCGGGCGGGAGCTGCGCTCGTGACCGAGACCACGCAGGCCTGGCCCGCCCCGGCGCCCGGGGCGGCGCCGCTGCCGCGGATGATCGGCGCGCAGGCCGGCCTCGAGCTGCGGACGCTGCTGCGCAACGGGGAACAACTGCTGCTGACCCTGATCATCCCGGTGCTGCTGCTCGCCGCGTTCAGCCAGGAGAACCTGGTCAGCTACGGGCCCGGCGTCAGCAGGATCGGCTTCCTCGCCCCGGGCCTCCTGGCCCTGGCCGTGATGTCTACCGCGTTCACCAGCCAGGCGATCGCGACCGGATTCGAGCGACGGTACGGGGTGCTCAAACGGCTGGGCGCGACGCCGCTGTCGCGCCGCGGCCTGATCGCGGCCAAGACGCTGACCGTGCTGGCGGTGGAGGTGCTGCAGGCCATCGTGATCGTCGCGGTGGCGCTGGCGCTCGGCTGGCACCCCCGCGGCGGCGCGGCGGCGGCCGCGTGGGCGGTGCTGCTGATGGTCGCGGCGACAGCAGCGTTCAGCGGTCTGGCCCTGCTGATGGCCGGAACGCTGCGGGCCGAGGCTACCCTGGCCGCCGCGAACCTGGTGTACCTGGTGATGCTCGGGATCGGCGGCGTGGTGTTCCCGCTGACGAAGTTCCCGCCCGGGGCGCAGCCGCTGCTGCGGTTGCTGCCCGCCGACGCGCTGTCCGACGGCCTGCGCTCGATGTTCCAGTACGGCGGCGGGCTGCCCGTACGCGACCTGCTGGTCCTCCTCGTCTGGGCGGCCGTCGGCATCAGCCTCGCGGTGCGCACCTTCCGCTGGGAATAGCCGGGAGTACCGCCGTCACTGTCACCCGAACGCGGTTCTTCCACCGCCGCAACGGCGCCCCGGAGGTGAGCGGTAGACACCGCCTGAGCGTGCTGCCGCCGTCGGCGCTCGTGTTCACCGGCATCGTCTCGGTCCAGATCGGCGCGGGCCTGGCCGCGCGGATGTTCGGGCAGGTGACGCCCGCGGTGATGACCGGGCTGCGGCTCTGGTCCAGCGCGGTGCTCGTGGCGGCGTTCGGCGGCAGGGGCTTGGCCCGTTCGCTCCGCGACGTGGTGCGCGAGCGGGCCTGGCGGGACGCGGCGGTCGCGGTGGCGTTCGGCGTGACGCTCGGGATCATGAACTTCTCGATCTACCAGTCCTTCGCCCGGATCCCGCTCGGCATCGCCGTGACCATCGAGTTCCTCGGGCCGCTGGCGGTCGCCGTGGCGGCGTCGCGGCGGCTGATCGACCTGGTCTGGGTGAGCCTGGCCGGGGCCGGCGTGGCGCTGCTCAGCAACGGCTGGGCGAGCCTGGCCCACGGCGCCCGGACAGCCGGCCACGGCGCGGCCGGCCACGCTGCGGCCGGCCACGCTGCGGCCGGCACGGCCGTCCTCGGCGTCGGCTTCGCGCTGGTGGCCGCCACCTGCTGGGCCGCGTACATCCTGCTGAGCGCGGCCACCGGGCGGCGCTTCCGCGGATCGTCCGGGCTGGTGATGGCGATGGTGATCGCCGCACTCGTGGTCACGCCCGTCGCGGCGGTGCAGGAATCGGACCGGCACGGCAGCGTGCTGCGGCTCAGCGTCCTGGCCACCGGGGTCGCGGTGGGGCTGCTGTCGTCGGTCATCCCGTACCGGCTCGAACTGGAGGCGCTGCGCCGCGTCCCCGCGCGGATTTTCGGCATCTGGATGAGCCTGGAGCCGGCCGTGGCCGCGCTCGTGGGGCTGGTGCTGCTCGGCGAGGCCCTCGCCGCCCGCGAATGGGCCGCGATCGGCTGCGTGATGGTGGCCTGCGGCGGCGCGGCCCGCGGCGCCGCCGGGCCGGACTCGCCCCCGGAGACACTGCCTCCCCCACCCGCCCCATAGCCCCCGCCAGCACGGCCGGCGTCGCGGCGGGTGATACCGCGCAGCGATGCCAGCCGCGACGGCCGGCGTGTTTGGCCGGCCAGTGGAGGGGGACGGGGAGGTGGGTGGGGGCATGCCGGGGGTCGTCCCCCCCGGGCTAGCATGGCTCCGTGCCTGGCCACCTCGCCGCCCGGAGCGGCGCCGCCCGCGATCGCGCGGGTCAGCCCGTGCCCGGTGCCCTCGGCGGCCGCAGCGGGTACGGCGGGGCGCGGCGCCTGGTGAACGCCGTGCTCGCGCCCTCGCCGGCGTCGATGCGGCGGATCGCGCTGGCGGGCATCCTGGCTTCAGCCGGGATCATCATGACGGGGGCCGGGGTCCGGCTGAGCCAGTCCGGCCTCGGCTGCCCGGACTGGCCGAGGTGCACCGCCACCAGCATCGTCGCGAGCGGAGCCACCGGCGACCCGCTGATCCACCGCTGGGTCGAGTTCGGGAACCGGCTGGTCACCGTCGCGATCTTCGTGATCGCGGTGGTGGTCTGGGTCGCGGCCTGGCAGTACCGGCCGGACGGCCGCCGCCGCCATGACCTGGTCTGGCTGGCCTCCGCGCAGCCCGGCGGGATCCTCGGGCAGGCGGTCCTGGGCGGGATTGTGGTGCTGACCAACCTCGACCCCGTCTGGGTCTCGATCCACTTCCTGTTCTCCATGGTCCTCGTGGCCGCCGCGATCGCGCTGTACGTGCGGTCATCGGAGGGCCGCGGCCCAGCCCGGCTCCTGGTCCCGCGCGAGCTCCGGCTGTTCGCACTCGGCATCCTGGCCGTACTCGGCCTCATGATCGCGGCCGGCACCGTGGTGACCGGGACCGGGCCGCTGGCCGGCGGCCGGCTCCCGGACGGCAGGCCGATCCCCCGGTTCCACCTGCCGCTGGCCGGGGTCACCCAGTTCCACGCCGACATCGGCTGGCTGCTGGCTGGGCTGGTGATCGCGCTGGTGGTCGTGCTCCGGCTGGCCAGGGCGCCCCGGCAGGCGGTCAGGCTGAGCTGGGTGCTGCTCGCGCTGATCGGTACGCAGGGGGTCATCGGCTACGCCCAGTACTTCAGCGGCCTGCCCGCGGGCCTGGTCTGGGTCCACGTGTCCAACTCCGTGCTGATCTGGGTCACTGCGGTCCGGCTGCCGTTCGCCCTCCGCGACCGGGGATCGGCGACCGCGGCCGGCCCGGCCATGGCGCGCCCCGCCGCCGCCGGCCACGCCGGGCCCGCTCCGACGGGGGTCGTGGGCACTGCTCCGGTAGCGCCCGGCGAGGCTGTGCCCCGCGAGGCAGTGCCCGGCGAGGCGCTGTCCCCGGATGCCCGGCGCCGCTAGCGTCAGCATCACGGCGGCGGGCATCCGGGTGGCCGGAGCGGCGGCCGGATGGCAGGCCGAACGGGCCGCGACCCGGGCCGGGCTGGCCGCCCGGCTCGTTGTCGCCATCGACGGGCACGGGGCTGCGGGCAAGTCCACGCTCGCCGCGGCCGTCGCCGCGGCGACCGGGGCCGCGCTCGTCCACACCGACGACTTCTTCCGGGCGGACCCGCCAGGCGGGCCGGCGCCGGGCGGGCAGGCGCTGGGCGGGCAGGCGCTGGGCGGGCCGGCGGCGGGCGGGCCGGAGCCAGGCGGGCCGGCGGCGGGCGGGCAGGCGCTGGGCGGGTACTACGACTGGCGCCGGCTCCGGACCCAGGCGCTCGAGCCGCTGCGGGCCGGGCGCGCCGCGGCGTTCCGGCGGTTCGACTGGGAGCGCGGCTCCGGGCTCGACGGCAGGGTCACGGTGGCGCCGGCTCCCCTGATCCTGCTGGAGGGGGTGTTCTCCGCCGCGCCCGAGCTCGCCGACCTGGTGGACCGGTCGGTGTTCGTCGACACGCCGCGGGCCGAGCGGCTGCGCCGACTGCGGCGGCGGGTGCTGCCCGACGAGTGGGACGACGACTGGCTGAACGCCGAGCAGGCCTATTTCGGCGCCGTCCGCCCGCCGTCGTCGTTCGATCTCGTCGTTCGCGGGGGGTAGCCGGCGAAGCCAGCGATGGATGTGGCGTTGCTGCACACGGGTGTACACCGAACTCGCATTCAAACCGGGTGACGGGCGTGGCGGGCGGAGCGGTGTGGCGGCCGGGGCGCGAGCGACCAGAGCGGCGGACGGGGCGAGCGGAGCGGGTGGCCGGAGCGGCGGACGGGGCGAGCGGAGCGGGTGGCCGGAGCGGCGGACGGACGGCCGGGGTGACGGGCGGGCGGCCGGCGGGGGTGACGGGCGGACGGGCGGACGGCCGGCGGGGGTAGCGGGAGACTGGGCAGGTGGCCGTGAGGGTTAACATTGAGGCACAACCACACGGGAGCTCGGGCGGACCGGGCTGAGAGGGTGGCTGGCCACGCGGCCTGCGCGCCACCGACCGTTTGAACCTGACCGGGTAATGCCGGCGTAGGGAGGCAATCCCCATGGCCTCGGGCGAATCAGCAGCGAGTCCTTCCGTCGCTCGCCGCGTCGCGGCTTGGCTCGCCGCGGCGGCGCTCGCCGCGGCGGCGCTCCTCCTGGCCGCGTGCGCCTCGCCCGGCGGGAACCCGCCCGGCGGCGGCACGCCGGTCCGGGGCGGCACCGCCTACTTCGCCGAGCAGCCGCTGACCCCGCCGACCTACATCTTCCCGCTGGTGTCCGGCCAGTACTTCACCGTGACCAACACCAACGACCTGCAGACCCTGCTCTACCAGCCGCTCTACTGGTACGGCGACGGCGGGAACCCCTCGGTCGACTACCGGCTCTCAATCGGCGACGCGCCCGTCTACAGCGACGGCGGCCGGGTGGTCACGATCACGCTCAAGCACTACGTCTGGTCCGACGGCGAGACCGTGTCCGCCCGCGACGTCGGGTTCTGGATCAACCTCGTCAAGGCCAACAAGGCCGACTGGGCGTCCTACGTCCCCGGCGGTTTCCCCGACAACATCGTCTCCTGGTCCGCGCTCGGCCCCGACACCGTGCAACTGCGCCTGAACGCCCGCTACAACCCGTTCTGGTTCACCTACAACGAGCTGTCCCAGATCACTCCGCTGCCGATCGCCTGGGACCGGACCTCGCTGACCGCGCCGGCCCCGTCGCCGGCCGCCCCGGACCTGCCGGACACCACGACCGCCGGGGCGAGGGCTGTTTACGGATTCCTGAACGGTCAGGCGACGAGGCTGGCCGGGTACGGATCAAGCCCGGTCTGGTCCGTGGTGGACGGCCCGTGGAAGCTGGCCAGCCTGACCAGCGACGGCACCGCCACCTTCGTGCCCAACCCGCGTTACGCCGGCCCGCAGCGGCCGCACCTGGCGAGGTTCGTCGAACTCCCGTTCACGTCCGCGGCCGCCGAGTTCTCCGTGCTGCGGGCCGGGCAGGCCAGCGGCGGACCCGGCACCTCGGGCCAGCAGGTCTCGGTCGGCTATGTGCCCAGCAACGACCTCCCGCAGCGGCCCGCCCTGCAGGCCCAGGGCTACCAGCTCGTCGCGGACTTCCCGTTCGGCTTCAACTACCTGGAGCCGAACTTCAACAACCCGAAGGTCGGGCCCGTCTTCCGCCAGGCCTACTTCCGCCAGGCGTTCCAGCACCTCATCGACCAGACCGGGTGGATCCACGCCTACTACGGCGGCCTCGGCGTGCCGACCTACAGCCCGGTTCCCGCCCGCCCGGCGAACCCGTACGCTGACGCCCGCGCGTCGGTGAACCCGTACCCGTTCAGCGTGGCGGCCGCGACGGCGCTGCTGGCCGGGCACGGCTGGAAGATCGTGCCGGGCGGGCACAGCACCTGCGCGCGGCCGGGGCGCGCGGCCGGCGAGTGCGGCGCGGGGATCGCGGCCGGCCAGCCGCTCGACTTCACCCTGATGTACCCGAGCGGCCTGCCCTACGCCGACGGTTCCATGATCGACCTGCAGTCGGTGGCCAGGCAGGCCGGCATCGAGATCTCGCTGGACCAAGTGACCTCGGCCACGGTCACCGCGACGATCTTGTCGTGCGCCCCGTCGTCGGCCGCCTGCGGCTGGGAGATCGGGGACTACGGCAGCGCCTGGATCTTCGCGCCCGACCACTATCCGAGCGGCGAGGAGATCTTCCAGACCGGCGCCCTCGGCAACGTCAACAACTACTCGGACCCCGCGATCGACAAGCTGATCATCGCGACGACCACGGCCCCGGCGAGCGGGGCCCAGGCGGCGCTCGACGCCTACGCCGACCAGGTCAGGCTCGAGTTGCCGGACTTCTGGCAGCCGAGCCCCGGCACCCTGGTCACGGTCTCGTCGAACCTGCGCGGGTTCGCGCCGAACGCCTACGGCTTCATCAGCCCGCAGGACTGGTACTTCACGAACGGCCACCGATGACGTGGCCGGGTACCTGCTCCGGCGGATCGGCCAGGCCGTAATCGTCGTGCTCGGGGTGACCGCGGTGACGTTCATCCTTGAGCACCTGATACCGGGCAGCCTGGCGCGGGCGATCCTCGGCACCCGCGCCAGCGGCGCCGAGATCGCCGCGTTCAACCGGGCCAATGGCCTGGACCATCCCCTGATCGAGCAGTACCTGGCCTTTCTCGGCCGCCTGGCCCGCGGCAACCTCGGCTACTCCTACCGGCTGAACCAGAGCGTCGACTCGCTGGTCCTGCACCAGTTGCCGAACGACGTGGTCCTGGTCGGCACCGCGCTCGCGCTGGCCCTGGCGATCGCCATCCCGCTGGGCATCGTCCAAGCGGTGCACCGCAACCGGGCCGTCGATCACGCGGCCACGTCGGTGGCGTTCGCGCTGTACTCGATGCCGTCGTACTGGCTGGCGATCCTGCTGATCGCGGGGCTGTCGATCGCCGTGCGCGCGCTGCCCCCCGAGGCGCCGCAGGCGGCCACGCTCGGCGGGCTGCTCGCCGACCCCCGGGCCCTGGTCCTGCCCGTGCTCACCCTCACCCTGGTCAACGTGGCGCTGTTCAGCCGCTACATGCGCTCGGCCGCGATCGCCACGCTCGCCGAGGACTACGTGCGCGTGGCCCGGGCCAAGGGCCTGCCGGCCCGGCTCGTGCTGAGCCGTCACGTCGTCCGCAACTCGCTGATCTCGGTCACGACGCTGGTCGGCCTGTCGTTCCCCGCGGTGATCACCAGCGGCCTCATCGTCGAGTACGTCTTCAACGTCCCGGGGGTCGGGCTCACGTACTACACCGCGGCGGTGAACGCGGACTACCCGGTGGAACTCGGCATCACCGTGCTGGTCGGGACCGTCACCGTGCTCGGCAACCTGCTGGCCGACATCGCCTACGCGGTGCTCGATCCGAGGGTGCGCTATGACTGACGGCGTGCGTCCCGCTTCCCCCGCTTCCCTGCTGCGGACGGGCCGCGGCCGGCGGGCGGCCGGGGCGGGGCCGGCGCCGCCCGCGACTCGGTGCTGCGGTCCTTCGCCCGTGACCGCCTCGGCCTGATCGGCCTGGCCGTCATCGCGGCCCTGGCGGCCTTCTGCTTCCTGGGGCCGCTGGCCTACCATACCGACCAGGTCCACGCGAACATCCAGCTCACGAACCTCCCGCCGGGCCGCGGCCGGCCGCTCGGCACGGACGACAACGGCTACGACATCCTGGGCCGGCTGATGATCGGCGGCCAGGCCACCCTGGAGATCTGCTTCGCCGTGGCCGCGCTCGCGACGGCCTTCGGCGTTCTCTGGGGCGCGGTCTCCGGCTTTACCGGGGGCTTCGCCGACGCGGTCATGATGCGGGTGGTGGACATCGCGCTGGCGATCCCGGCCATCTTCGTGCTCATCTACCTCGCGTCGGTGTTCCGGCCCACGGTCGTGCTGCTCATCGGCGTGCTCTCGGTGCTGTCCTGGCTCGGGCCCGCCCGGCTGGTCCGCGGCGAGGCGCTCTCGCTGCGCACCCGCGAGTTCGTCCAGGCCGTCACCATGATGGGCGGCCGGAGGCTGCGCGTCGTCGTGCGGCACCTCATCCCGAACACGATGGGGACGATCGTCGTGAACGCGACGTTCCAGGTTGCCGACGCGATCATCCTGCTCGCGACGCTGAGCTTCCTCGGCTTCGGCCTGCCGCCCCCGGCGGCGACCTGGGGCGGGATGCTCTCGCAGGGCACCACGTACCTGCTCGACGGGTACTGGTGGGAGGTCTACCCGGCCGGGTTCGTGATCATGCTGACGGTCCTGGCGTTCAATCTCGCCGGCGACGCTCTCGCCGGGGCGTTCGACACCCGGCTCCGGCGGTCCTGACGGCCGGGACTTCACCGGCGGTTAACGGACGGGCCCGTGAGTACGGACCGGCGGCGGGATAGGGTCGGTCTCGTATCGTTCGGCACGAGAGGGAGCCCTGAACGCGGTGAGCAGCCAGGCGCATCAGCCGCCGGATCAGCCGCATCACGCGCCTGTGTGGTCGCCGGCCGACGCCAGGGCCGTCGACCTGATCCGGGTCCTGACCATGGATGCCGTCGAGCAGGCCGGGTCGGGCCATCCGGGCACCGCGATGAGCCTGGCGCCCGCGGCCTACCTGCTCTTCCAGCACGTCCTGCGGCACGATCCCGCGGACCCGCGCTGGCTGGGGCGGGACCGGTTCGTGCTGTCGTGCGGGCATTCCTGCCTGACCCTGTACATCCAGCTCTACCTCTCCGGGTACGGGCTCCTCCTGGACGACATCAAGGCCCTCAGGACCTGGGGCAGCCGCACGCCGGGCCACCCGGAGCACGGCCTGACGCCGGGGGTCGAGACCACCACGGGCCCGCTGGGCCAGGGACTGGCGAACGCCGTGGGCATGGCCATGGCGGCGCGCCGGGAGCGCGGCCTGCTTGACCCGGACGCGGCCCCGGGCACCAGCCCGTTCGATCACCACGTCTACGTGATCGCGTCCGACGGCGACATCGAGGAAGGGATCAGCCACGAGGCGTCCGCGCTCGCCGGCCACCAGCAACTCGGCAACCTGGTGCTGATCTACGACGACAACGCCATCTCGATCGAGGACGACACGGCGATCGCGAAATCCGAGGACGTCTGCGCGAGGTACGCGGCCTACGGCTGGCACGTCCAGCAGGTGAGCTGGCGCCAGCCCGGCGGCTATGCCGAGGACGTCGAGGCGCTGTACCGGGCGCTGGTCGCGGCCCGGGACCACGACCCGGCCCCGTCGCTGATCTCACTGCGCACGATCATCGGCTGGCCGGCCCCGCACAAGCAGAACAGCGGAGCGGCGCACGGCGCCGCCCTCGGCGCCGCGGAGGTCGCCGCCACCAAGGAGATCCTCGGCTTCGACCCGGCCGTGAACTTCCCGGTCGAGGACGAGGCGGTCGCGCACGCGCGCAAGGTCGCCGGCCGCGCCAAGCAGGCCCACGCGCTCTGGGAGGACTCGTTCGCCGCGTGGTCGGCGGCCCATCCCGAGCGCCGGGAACTGCTCCGCAGGCTGGCCGTGCGGCGGCTGCCCGAGGGCTGGGCGTCCGCGCTGCCCGCGTTCCCGCCGGACGCCAGGGGCCTCGCCACGAGAAGAGCATCGGGCCAGATCCTGAACGCCCTGCGCGGGGTGCTCCCCGAGCTCTGGGGCGGCTCGGCCGACCTGGCCGGGAGCAACGACACCACGATGGAGGGCGAGCCGTCGTTCATCCCCGAGGTGCACCAGACCCGCCTGTTCCCGGGCCACAAGTACGGCCGGACGCTGCACTTCGGCATTCGCGAGCACGCCATGGGCGCGATCGAGAACGGGATCGCGCTGCACGGGCTGACCCGGCCGTACGGCGGGACGTTCCTGGCCTTCAGCGACTACATGCGGCCCGCGGTGCGGCTGGCCGCGATGATGGGCCTGCCGGTCACCTACGTGTGGACCCACGACTCGATCGGCCTCGGCGAGGACGGCGCGACCCACCAGCCGGTCGAGCATCTCTGGGCGCTGCGGGCCATTCCCGGCCTGGACGTGGTGCGCCCTGGTGACGCGAACGAGACGGCCGTCGCGTGGCGGACCATCCTGGAGCGGACCGATCACCCGGCGGGGCTGTGCCTGACCCGGCAGGCCGTCCCGGTCTTCGACCGCTCGGATCCGGCCGGGCTGGCCAGCGCGGAAGGGACGGCACGGGGCGGTTACGTGCTGGCCGAGGCGGACGGCGGCGCGCCCGAGGTCATCCTGATCGCCACCGGCAGCGAGGTCCAGATCGCCCTGGCCGCCCGGCAGGCGCTGCAGCGCGAGGGAACGCCCGCGCGCGTGGTGTCCATGCCGTGCGTGGAATGGTTCGCCGAGCAGGATGCTTCCTATCGGCAGGAGGTACTGCCGCCCGGGGTCCGGGCCCGGGTCTGCGTCGAGGCCGGGGTCGCGCTGGGCTGGCGGGCGTTCGCCGGCGACTTCGGCGAGTGCGTCAGCCTGGAGCACTTCGGCGCCTCGGCCGCCTACCAGAAGCTGTATGAGGAGTTCGGGATAACCGCCGAGCGGGTCGCCCTCGCGGCCCGGGCCAGCCTGGCCAGGCTGAGTACCGCGGCAAGTCCCGTGAGGGCAAGCACCGGGAGCAAGGACGAGGAGTGGAAGCCATGAACCCCCAGCCTGATGACACGCTGGCCCAGCTCACCGCGGCCGGGGTGTCGGTGTGGCTCGATGACATCAGCCGGGACCGCCTGACCACCGGGAACCTGGAGACGCTGATCCGGGACTTTCACGTGCGCGGCGTGACGTCCAACCCCACGATCTTCGAGAAGGCGATCTCCGGGGGCTCCGCGTACCAGGCGCAGATCGCCGACCTCGCGACGCGCGGGGTCGGCGTCGACGAGGCGGTCCGGTCGATCACCACCTACGACATCCGCTGGGCCTGCGATGTGCTACGCCCGGTCTACGACCAGACGGCGGGCCTCGACGGCCGGGTCTCCATCGAGGTGGACCCGCGGATCGCCAGGGACACGGCCAAGAGCATCGCCGAGGCCCGCGCGCTGTGGTGGCTGGTGGACCGGCCCAACCTGTTCATCAAGATCCCCGCCACCGTCGAGGGGCTGCCCGCCATCAGCCAGTGCCTGTCCGAGGGGATCAGCATCAACGTGACGCTGATCTTCTCGCTGCAGCGCTACGGCGAGGTCATCGACGCGTTCATGGCCGGCCTGGAGAACGCGGCCGGCCACGATGTCTCGCAGATCGCCTCGGTGGCGTCCTTCTTCGTCAGCCGGGTCGACACCGAGGTCGACGACAGGCTCGACAAGCTGGGCACGCCCGAGGCCGAAGCCTTGCGCGGCCAGGCGGCCCTGGCCAACGCGCGGCTCGCCTACGAGCTTTACGAGGAGAGGTTCGCCACCTCCCGGTGGGCGGCGCTCAGCGCGCGCGGCGCTCGCACGCAGCGGCCGCTCTGGGCCTCGACCAGCACCAAGGACCCGAAGTTTTCCGACACCCTGTACGTGACCGAGCTGGTCGCACCGAACACGGTGAACACCATGCCGGAGGCGACGCTGCACGCGACCCAGGCCCACGGGCGGCTGCACGGCGACACGATCCGCGGCACCTACGCCGAGTCCAGGCGAGTGTTCGAGCGACTCGAGGGCCTGGGCATCAGCTACGACGACGTGGTGACCGTGCTGGAGAACCAGGGCGTGGAGAAGTTCGCCGCGTCGTGGAACGGACTGCTGGAGACGATCAAGAGCGAGATGAACGCGACGGCGAGCAGCCGGTGAGCAGGGGGGTTTGGCGGGGCGGAGGAACAGCATGACCACGAATCCGCTGCGCGACCCCCGGGACCGCAGGATCCCCAGGGTCGCGGGCCCCTGTGTCCTGGTGCTCTTCGGCGTGACCGGCGACCTGGCCAGCAAGAAGCTGCTGCCCGCCATCTATGACCTGGCGAACCGCGGCCTGCTGCCGCCCGGGTTCTCGCTGGTCGGCTTCGCCCGGCGGGACTGGGAGGACGAGGACTTCGCGCAGCTCACCCACGACGCGATCAAGGCGCACGCGCGCACGCCGTTCCGTGAAGCGGTCTGGCAGCAGGTGAGCGAGGGCGTACGGTTCGTGCCCGGCGAGTTCGCCGACGACGAGGCGTTCGACCGGCTCGCCGAGACCGTCGCCCAGCTCGACGCTGAGCGCGGCACCGGCGGGAACTACGCCTTCTACCTGTCGGTCCCGCCGAAGGCCTTTCCCCAGGTAGTCCGCCAGCTCAAGCGCTCCGGGCTGTCCACGCCCCCCGACGGCGGCCGGTACCGGCCGTGGCGCCGGGTCGTGATCGAGAAGCCGTTCGGGCACGACCTGGCCAGCGCCCGCGAGCTGAACGCGATACTGGAAGCGGTGTTCCCGGCGGACTCGGTCTTCCGCATCGACCACTACCTGGGCAAGGAGACGGTCCAGAACATCCTGGCCCTGCGGTTCGCCAACACCCTGTTCGAGCCGATCTGGAACCGGGGCTACGTGGACCACGTCCAGATCACGATGGCGGAGGACATCGGCATCGGCGGCCGGGCCGGGTACTACGACGGCATCGGCGCGGCCCGCGACGTGATCCAGAACCACCTGCTGCAACTTCTCGCCCTGACCGCGATGGAGGAGCCGGTGTCCTTCGACGCCGACTCGCTGCGCGCGGAAAAGGAGAAGACCCTGTCCGCGGTCAAGATCCCCGAGGACCTCGCGGTCGGCACGGCCCGCGGCCAGTACTCCGCAGGCTGGCAGGGCGGGATCGAGGTGCCCGGCTACCTGGAGGAGGACGGCATCCCGGCCGACTCGGTCACCGAGACCTACGCGGCCGTGCGCCTGGAGGTCGACACCAGGCGGTGGGCCGGCGTGCCGTTCTACCTGCGCACCGGCAAACGGCTGCCGAGCCGGATGACGGAGATCGCGCTGATGTTCCAGCGCGCCCCGCACCTGCCGTTCGCGAGAACCGACACCGAGGAACTCGGGCAGAACGCGCTGGTGATCCGGGTGCAGCCGGACGAGGGCATCACGGTCAGGTTCGGCTCCAAGGTACCGGGCTCGGCGATGGAGGTGCGCGACGTGAACATGGACTTCGCCTACGGCGAGTCGTTCACCGAGTCCAGCCCCGAGGCGTACGAGCGGCTGCTGCTCGACGTGCTGGTCGGCGACCCGCCGCTGTTCCCGCGCCAGCGGGAGGTGGAGCTGTCCTGGAAGATCCTCGACCCGATCGAGGATTACTGGGCCGGGCACGCCAAGCCCGAGCAGTACCCGGCGGGCACGCCGGGGCCGGCTGGCGCGGACGCGCTGATCGCCCGCGACGGCCGGGCCTGGCGCCGGCTGTAGGTCGCTCGCGGAGCTTGCTCCGCGGCGGGGGGTTACCGGGGGGTCGTCCCCCCTAGGGCTTCAGGAGGCACGATGATGATCGACCTGACCGATACCACCACCCGTGCCATCTACGACGCGCTGACCCGGGCACGGGACCAGATGGGCGGGCCCACCACGGGCATGGTGCTCAACTTGATCATCATGACCGACGAGGCCGCCCAGTACGACGCGGTCCGCGCGGCGAGCCAGGCGTCCCGCGAGCACCCCTGCCGCGTTCTGGCCGTGATCGCCCGGGATCCCGGCGCCGAGCCCCGGCTCGACGCCGAGATCAGGACCGGTGAGGGCGCACCGGGGCAGACCGTGCTGCTGCGGATCTACGGGCCGATGGGACTGCACGCGGACTCGGTGGTCCTGCCGCTGCTGGTGCCCGACACCCCGGTCGTGACCTGGTGGCCGCGCGCCGGACCCTCGGTACCATCCGGCGATCCGCTCGGCATGCTCGCCCAGCGCCGGGTGACCGACGCGGCGGCGGCCCCCGAGCCGGCCGAGGCCCTCACCGCCCTCGCGGCCGGCTACCGCCCCGGGGACACCGACCTGAGCTGGACCCGGGCCAGCACGTGGCGTTCCGTTCTGGCTGCGACCCTGGACCAGCCGCACGGCGAGATCACCGGCGGCTCGGTGACCGCCGAGGCGCGGAACCCGAGCGCGGACCTGGTCGCGGCGTGGCTGGCGGAACGGCTCGAGGTGCCGTTCACCCGGGAGGTGTCCAACGGGCCCGGCATCACCGAGGTGCGGTTCGCCGTGACCGACGGGGACATCACGATCGCCCGGCCGGACGGGCGGACCGCGTTCCTCAGCCGGCCCGGCCAGCAGGACCGGCGGGTCGCGCTGCACCGCCGGGACACCGCCGAGCTGATGGCCGAGGAGCTGCGCCGGCTCAATCCCGACGAGGTATACGGCGAGACGCTGGCCCGTTTCGCCGTCGGCATCGGGAGGTAGCGCCATCGCCGCGCCGCCCCAGGTCCTCATCCACCGTGACGAAGAGCTGCTCGCCAAAGCGGTGGCCGCCCGGCTGGTGACCAGGCTCGTGGACGCCTCCGCCGCCCGGGGGCACGCCTCGCTCGTGCTGACCGGCGGCGGTATCGGCACCCGGGTCCTCGCCGAGCTGGCCGCCGCCCCGGCCCGGGACGCCGTGGACTGGCGGCACCTGGACATCTGGTGGGGCGACGAACGGTTCCGGCCGGCCGGAGATCCCGAACGGAACGAGACCGGCGCCCGGGAGGCCCTGCTCGACCACGTCGACACCAGCCCGGACCGGGTGCATCCGATGCCTGCCTCCGACGGCCCCGACGGCCCCGACCCGGAGGCGGCGGCCGCGCGGTACGCGGGCTGGCTGCTCGCCGCTGCGCAGCCGGAGGATCACAGCCAGGTCCCCTCCTTTGACGTGCTCCTGCTCGGCATCGGACCGGAGGGGCACGTCGCCTCGCTCTTCCCGGGGATGCCCGCGCTGTACGAGGAACGCACGGTCGTGGCCGTGCACGGCGCGCCCAAGCCGCCGCCCACCCGGCTGACCCTGACGCTCCCGGCCATCACGGCGGCTCGCGAGGTCTGGATCATCGCCTCCGGGCCGGACAAGGCCGGGGCGATCCGGCTGGCTCTGTCGTCGGCCGGCCCGGTGCAGGTGCCCGCGGCGGCCGCGCGCGGCAGGCAGCAGACGCTGTTCCTGCTCGACCGGGACGCGGCGGCCCGCGTGCCCCCGCAGCTCGGCCGCCTCGCCTCCCCCTGACGGGCCGGGGTGAGCGGGCCCCTGGCGCGCAGCCGCCCCGGATAACGGAAGTGCCGGGAACAATCGATCGCATAACTGCCGGAAATGGGTCTCCTCAAAGCAGCCGTCGGGCGTTACGCTCAGGACAGATCTTCCACTTGGTTCTGCTGAGCCATCTGTGAAGAGAAGGAAGGTACGTACATGGCCGTATTTGTACCTGTTTCTTCATGTCGCATGGCTGTCGTTGCCGGGCTAGTCGCCCCGGGCTGGCAGCTCCGCGTGTTCGGCCTTTCGTGCTCCTTCCGTCAATCCGAGCGCCTGCCCTGCTCCGCGGGCGATAAGCCAGGAGGTCCGGCCGGCGCAAGCCCGTAGGAGGGAATCTCTTGTCCACCACAGAGCAAGCTCCTGTTACCTCACCACCGGCAACCGGCGTAGCCGATCCCGCCCCGCTCGGCCTGGCGGCTTTCGCCCTGACCACGTTCTTGCTGTCCGCGATCAACGCAGGCTGGGCCAAGCACAGCACGGGAGGTTTCTGGTGGTCCTACGCGATCGCCTACGGCGGCATCATCCAGCTGCTGGCCGGCATGTGGGAGTTCCGTAACCGGAACGTGTTCGGCGCGACCGCGTTCTCCACCTACGGCGGGTTCTGGATCGGCCTTGGCCTGTGGCTGCACTTCGTAGCCCCGACCGCCAAGCTTACCGACCTGGTTGCGCTGAACCGGGATCTCGGCTGGATCCTGCTGGCGTTCGCCATCTTCAACACCTACATGCTGCTGTGGACCCTGGCGCTCAACTGGGCGGTGTTCGGGGTGTTCCTGACCCTGGAGGTGACCGAGATACTCCTGTTCATCGGGAACTTCACCACCAAGCACGCGGCCCTGCCACCGTTCAACGTCACTCCCCTCCCCGGGTTGATCGCGGCCGGCGGCATCGCCGGCATCGTGACCGCCGCGGTGGCCTGGTACACCTCGGCGGCTGGCGTGATCAACGGGATGAGGGGCAGGCCGGTCTTGCCGGTCGGCCGCCCGCTGTTCGGGCCCGGCGACTGACACCAAGCCGACCGGGCCGTCCGGGTCCCGGGGACTTCGCGACGTCCCCGGGACCTGGCCTGTCGCGGCGCCGGTAGCGTAGGCACGTGGATCTTCAGGAAAGACTCCAGCTCGATGCGGCCCGCCAGCACGTGGCCAAGGTCAAGGCGCGCGCCAGGCCGTGGCGGTCCATCTTCGCCCTCGTCCTGGCCCTGATCGCGGCGGCCGTCTCGGTCCAGGCCCGAAATACCGCCGACCTGCTCGCCGTACCTATCCACGGCACCACATGGCTCAGCCCGCTGGGCCAATCCGGGAACCGGATCCTGCAATACGGGACGGCGGTGCTGTTCTTCCTGCTCGCGGGCTCCGCCACCATCGGCCTCAGCAACAAGGCCCGGGACGTCCTGCAGCAGTCGGTCGGCACCTCGCACGCCGGGATCGTCCGGTTCGCCATCGTCGTGACCGGGGGCCTCGCCACCATCATCGTCACGCTGCAACTGTTCAGCATCGCGGTCACCCAGCTCGTCGTGGGCGGCGCCCTGACCGGGGTCCTGGTCGGCATCGCCGCACAGCAGAGCCTGGCCAACGTCTTCGCCGGCATCGTCCTGCTGCTGGTCAGGCCGTTCCAGGTCGGCGACCAGGTCGGCATCAGGTCCGGAGCGCTGTCAGGCCTGCTCGAAGGGACGGTCAGCGAGGTCAGCGTCACCTACGTCCGGCTGGAGACCAAGAACGGGCCGGTCCACGTGCCCAACGCCCAGGTCCTGGCGGCCGCCGTGGGACCGGCCGGGGCGATGCCGTCGCCCGTCGGCTCACCGCCGCCACCAGCCGGAACGCCGCCGGTCAGCCCGGAAAACCCGCAGGCTGGCCCGGCGGCTTTGCCGCCCGGAGCCCTCGGCACGCCTACCAGCCCGGAGGGCCCGGCGGTGCCGCAGCCTCCGGGCCAGCCCGGCGCGCCGCGCGAGGCTGACCGTCCCGGGTCCTAACCCGCGGCGCTCAGCGGTGACTCGCCTCGTAGCTGGCGATGACCTGCGCGGGAATCCGGCCGCGGTCGCTGACCTCGATGCCGCTGGCCTTCGCCCAGGCGCGAACCTGGGCGCTGTGCTGACGGTGAGCCGCCGTTCTGCGCTTGGTCCGCGTCACCCGGCCGGTCACCTTGCGCGCGTGGCCGGCAAACCGCTTGAGCGTGTCGTCGAACTTCTGACTATGCTTCTCACATAGGTCAATCTCATAATCCCGGCCGTCCAGGCTGAACGCACGCGTCAGGTGCTCGCCTTCCGGGATCTCTTTTGAGTCGTAGTCACAGGCGAATGTGACTGAGACCTTCTGAGCCACTTAGACTCCCCCTTCCCCCCGACGCGAATATATCCCCAGGCACATAGCTTCTGTAACGGTACGCTGACCACGCGTTTCACAGCGGCTACGGATTGCCGATCCGGGAAAGCGCCCCGGGTCAGTCGAACGGCGCGTCCCGGTCGGCGCCTGGGTCGGCGTGCCGCCCGGCGGGCCCGCGATTACCTGGCGGCCGACCGTAGGGGAACGATTCCGGGGGCGGGCTCTGCGCCATGTCATCGGTAGCGGCGCCGCCGTAATGCGCCGGATAATCGGCCACGCCCCGGCCCGGCGCGCTCCCGTGGCCGGCCGCCGAAGTTCCGGGCGGATAATGGGCCGGCGGCGGCTCGGCCGGGAAATCCATCGGGCCTGTGCTGCCGAGGTAGCGATCGTCGCCGCGGCGCTCTGGGTAGCCGCCCGGGCCGGTGGTGCCGAGGGGGTCGGATCCACCCGGGCCGACGTCCGGATAGGAGCGGTCCGGCCGGCCGCCAGGGTAAG
Source organism: uncultured Actinomycetota bacterium (assembly GCA_963842355.1). Classification (GTDB taxonomy): domain Bacteria; phylum Actinomycetota; class Actinomycetes; order Streptosporangiales; family Streptosporangiaceae; genus JASHPR01. The sequence goes on from CAWJGC010000008.1 coordinate 297,999, forward strand.
ACGCCTCGCCCCGGTGGCCCGGATAGGACGGGCCGGCCGGGTGGCCGGGGAGAGATGCGCCCGGGTGCCCGCCGGAGTAGGACGAATCGGAGCGGTGGCCAGGATAGAGCGCATCGCCGTAGCCCGGGGACCCCGCCAGGGGATCCGCGGCGCCGGTCAGGTACTCAGCAGGAGCGGTCAAGGGATCCGGCAGGCCGGTCAGGTACGGCATCGCGGCGGTGCCGTAGTCGGCTGGTTCGGCCTGGTTGGCATCCCCCGGGACGTCGCCGAACGCCCGGTCCGGCGCCTCCGGCTCCGGGTCCGGCGACTGCCCGCCGGGGCCGCGCCGCAGCGTCTCGACCATCCTGGGCAGGTCGTCGATGGCCAGCCGGAAGGTCCCGGTGCACATCCCGCCCTGCCAGATGCTCAGGACCGCCACTCCGGTGTCCGCGTACCAGCTCAGCCGCATACTGCGGGAATTGCCCCTGACGTCGAAGAAGACCTCGCCCAGGCGGGGCAGCGGGGCCGCATCCGATGCCGACATGCTGCCCATGGTTACCCTGAACCATTGGCTTTGTCCAGTTCGTTGATGAGGGCATGGGAGTAACCGCAGCAGGATCGGCCGAGGCCGCGGCAGAAGGCAACAGCCAGTTTGACGATCTCGCCTGCGCGAGCGCCGGCCCTGATGGCATGATGATTCGTCGGCTCGCTGATTTGGCCGGCTCCATGGCAGCCGCTTCGCGTACCCGGCGACGGCCCGTACCCGCGGGAACACCACGACGCTGCAGCGCGTTGCACAGTCGACGGGGCGAATGCCGCATCACGCGAGATTGTGCGTCCAGCTTCATCCGGCGAGCCGGACGCTCCGCTGGGCGAGGAACTACACGGTGAGCTGGTTGAGGAGAGTTATCCATGTCTGAGGTACGCCGTCAGGCCGCCTTGATGCCGCGACCGAACTGGGGCTGGCAAGACGACGCTGCGTGCCGTGGTAAGGACGTCGTGCTCTTCTTCGGCCCTGATGGCGAGCGGCAGCCCGAGCGCGATATCCGCGAGCGGAAGGCCAAGGCCGTGTGCGCGGCGTGTCCGGTCCGCTCCGATTGCCTGAGCTACGCCGTGGGCCGCCCGGAGAAGTACGGCACCTGGGGCGGGCTCAACGAGGACGAGCGGTCGGCCGAGCGGCGCCGCCGGATGCGCAGGGCGAACGCGGCCTGATCCTCCCCGCAGCGGACAATGGACGCATGATCTGCTTGCCCTGTCGCCAGCAGCACCATGAAGAATGCCCCGGCGGAACCTGGTGTGACTGCCAGCACCGGCCGCCGGAACTCCGGGCCGAACCGCGGCTCGGCTGGATCCGGCAAGGCTGACCCGGCGGCGCGGAATAGGCGCGATTGTCGCGCGGTTGGGGATAGTCATGGCAGCCATCGCACCGGATCGGCGCGGACTGCAGTCCCCCGGGCGTACGGGCCGGGCCTGGCGCGCGGCGCCGCAGGAGTCCGTGACGCTGAAAGCGGCCGATCCGCTGCTCGTTGCGCGCAGGCACGTTGATTTCCTCCGGACAGGGAGCGCGCTGTGTCTCCCGCGGCCGCTGTTCACAGCCCGTCATTCCTGACGGGCGCGTGCCGCGAGCAGTGTCCCTCGACCTGATGATCGGGGATTGATCTCGGCCGCGCAGGCTGCCGCCCGCGACGTCCTGGCACGCGCCCCTGACCGAAGGGACGCACCTCAATGCCGCCACTTCCCGGCATCACCGGCATCACCGGCAGCGCCGTCCGCGACCCCGCGGCTCATGACCCCGCGGCTCATGACGGCGCCGGCCGCAACAGCACGGTTCAGGCCGGCCCGGACTCCGGGCCAGGCAGCGCCAGGAGCCAGCGAGGCCGCCGCCCCGGCCGCGGCGACGGGCAGTGGGCCCTGGGCTACCGCGAGCCGCTCAACAAGAACGAAGAGGCCAAGAAGAACGACGACGGCCTGAACGTCCGCGACCGCATCGTCGACATCTACGCCAAGCGCGGCTTCGACTCGATCGACCCCGCCGACCTACGCGGACGGTTCCGCTGGTTCGGGCTGTACACCCAGCGCAGGCAGGGCATCGACGGCGGCAAGACCGCCACGCTCGAGCCCGAGGAACTCGATGACCGGCACTTCATGCTGCGCATCCGCATCGACGGGGGCCAGCTGAGCAGTGACCAGCTCGCGGTCGTGGCGGACGTCTCGCGCCGCTACGCCCGGGGCACGGCCGACGTGACCGACCGCCAGAACATCCAGCTGCACTGGGTGCAGATCGAGGACGTGCCCGCGATCTGGGACGCGCTCGAGGCGGTCGGTCTCTCCACCACCGAGGCCTGCGGCGACACCCCCCGCGTGATCCTGGGCTGCCCGCTCGCGGGCATCGACGCCGAGGAGATCATCGACGCGACGCCCGAGATCCGCCAGACGGCCGCGCGCTACGTCGGGGACCCCGCGTTCTCCAACCTGCCACGCAAGTTCAAGTCCGCGATCAGCGGCTGCGCCGTGCAGTGCACCATGCACGAGATCAACGACGTCGCGTTCGTCGGCGTGCCCGGACCGGACGGCCAGCCCGGCTACGACCTTTGGGCGGGCGGGGGCCTGTCCACCAACCCCATGATCGGCAAGAGGCTGGGGGCCTTTGTCCGGCCCGGCCAGGTACCCGACGTCTGGGCCGGCGTGACGTCGGTCTTCCGCGACTACGGCTACCGCAGGCTGCGGCACCGCGCCCGGCTGAAGTTCCTCATGGCCGACTGGGGCCCCGACCGGTTCCGTGAGGTGCTGGAGCGCGACTACCTCGGCTACCCGCTGGCCGACGGGCCGGCGCCGAAGGCCCCGGGCAGCGGGCAGCGCGACCATGTGGGCATTCACCGGCAGCGCAGCGGCCGGTACTACGTCGGCTTCGCCCCCCGGGTCGGGCGGATGTCGGCGGACTCGCTGGCGCTGGTCGCCGGCCTGGCCGCCGAGTACGGCAGCGGCCGGGTCCGCACCACGACCGAGCAGAAGATGGTGATTCTCGACGTTCCCGAGGGCCGGACGGGCGAACTGGCCGCCGAGCTGGCCCGCGCCGACCTGCCGGTCGCCCCGAGCGCGTTCCGGCGGCACACGATGGCCTGCACGGGCATCGAGTTCTGCAAGCTGGCGATCGTGGAGACCAAGCAGCGCGCGACGGACCTGATCGCCGAGCTCGAACGGCGCCTGCCGGACTTCACCGAGCCGGTAACCATCAACGTCAACGGCTGCCCCAACTCGTGCGCCCGGATCCAGACCGCGGACATCGGGCTCAAGGGAACGCTGGTGACCCGGCCCGGCGGTGAGCAGGTGGAAGGCTTCCAGGTCCACCTGGGGGGAAGCCTCGACGGCGGGGACGGGGCAGGCTCGGGCTTCGGCCGGAAGGTCAGGGGCCTCAAGACCACTGCGGAGCAGCTGCCCGACTACGTGGAACGGGTCCTGCGCCGCTTCGACTCCGGCCGGATGCCGGGCGAGTCGTTCGCCGCCTGGGCCGCCCGGGCCAGGGAGGAGGACCTAGCGTGACCATCCCGACCCATCCGGCAGAGCGTGCCGTTCCGTTCTATTGCCCCTACTGCGGCGAGGAAGACCTGGAACCGCAGGAAGCGGACGGCCAATGGCGTTGCCGCAGCTGTGCCCGGTCGTTCCGGCTACGCTTTGCGGGAACCGGAGCCATCCGGTGAGCCGTGACGTGACCAGGTCGCGGCCAGCCGTCACCGGTGACCTGACGACACCCGCGCGCCTGGAGGACGTCGACCGCATGGACTCTGACGCGGAGCTTGCTCCGCACCGGGGGGTTGCCGGGGGGTCGTCCCCCCCAGGGCCGGCGGAGCTGGCCGCAGCGGCGGCTGAGGCACTGGCCGGTGCCCCCGCCGAGGATGTGGTCCGGTGGGCTACGGACACGTTCGGTGACCGGATCTGCATAACGTCGTCGATGACCGACGCGGTGATCGTTCACCTCGTGTCCCAGGTGCGGCCGGGGGTCGACGTCGTCTTCCTCGACACCGGCTACCACTTCGCGGAGACCATCGGCACCAGGGACGCGGTGACCGCGGTCTACCCGGTCAATGTGATCAACGTCACGCCGATCCAGACCGTCGCCGAGCAGGACGAGCAGATGGGTCCCCGGCTGTACAGCCGCAACCCGGACCTCTGCTGCTACCTGCGCAAGGTGGTACCGCTCGAGCAGGCCCTGGAGCCCTACGACGCATGGATCACCGGCGTCCGCAGGGAGGAGACCGACGCCCGCAGCGACACCCGGGCCGTGCAGTGGGACGCCCGGCGGGAGATGGTCAAGGTCAACCCGATCGTGGACTGGACCCAGGACCAGGTCGACGCCTATATCGCCGACAACGGCGTGCTGGTCAACCCGCTGGTCTACGACGGCTACCCGTCGATCGGCTGCGCGACCTGCACGGCCCGCGTCGAAGGCCGGCGCCGACGCCCGCAGCGGCCGGTGGGCGGGCACCGGCAAGACCGAATGCGGTATCCACGGCTGAGCGGCGGCGGCAGGCTCCGGCCGGGCCCCGGGGGACGGCGCCCCGGAGCCCGGCCCCCCGCCGCGCTGCCGCCGCTGGTCGCGGTCGCGCACGGCAGCGCCGACCCCAGGGCCGCGGCCGCCGTCACCGGCCTGCTGGACCTGGTGCGGGCCCGGGCCCGGCGCGCCGGGCTGCCCGGCCTGCAGGTGCGGGCCGCCTACCTGGGGCACGCCCTGCCGTCGGTTCCCGACGTACTCGGCGCCCTGTCCGCAGGAGCACGCGGGGCTTTCCCCGGCGAGGGCCCGGTCGTGGTGTTGCCGGTGCTGCTCACCGCCGCCTACCACAGCGGCACTGACTTGCCGGCCGTGCTCACGGACGCAGCCAGGCGCCTGCCCCGGCTGCGGATCACCTGCGGCGATCCGCTGGGACCGCACCCGCTGCTGCTGCGCGCCCTGGAGCGCCGTCTCGCGCAGGCCCAGGCGCCCGGCCCAGCGCCCGCCGTCGCCTCGGGCACCGCCGTGGTCCTGGCCGCCGCCGGATCGAGCAGCCCGGAGGCGAACGCCGCCGTGGCGCACGCCGCGGCCGCGTGGCAGTCGGCCCGGGGCTGGCGGGCCGTGGTGCCGGCCTACGCGTCGGCGGCCTCGCCGACTCCCGGCCAGGCGGTAGCCGCGCTGCTGCGCGCGGGCGCGCCCCGGGTCGTCGTCGCCACCTACCTGCTGGCGCCGGGCCGGTTCGCTGACCAGGTGCGTGATTCGTCGCTGGCGGCCGGGGCCGGGATCGTATCGGCCCCGCTCGGCAGCGCGCCCGAGGTGGCCGATGTGATCATCCAGCGGTACCGAGAGGCGACCGCGTGTGCAGCAGACTCACATCCATCGGCGTCCTGCCCCGGCGGGCGGCTCCGCGACCGGCTCCCCAGATAGAGCGGCGCCCGTCGTCACCCAGCCGCCACGATCATGAAAACGGCCCGGACTCGCGGGCCCCGCCGGCCCGCCCGGGCGCTGAGCGAATGCCCTCCTGACCGGAGGAACCGGGCTTACCGGGCAAAACGCCACTCTGACCGGCGCGCGGGTTCGCGGCCACCCGCGAAGTTGCCGACAATGGAACCAGGAGGTTCCCATGACCGGCGCTATGCCGCACGTGACGCACGAAGTAGTCAATCAGGTCCCGCCGCTGGTCCGCGACGTGGCCGACGATCCCGCGTTGCTCGAGGCGCTGCGGCGGGAGGCCGGGGCGGCCGAGACCGGCCTGCACGAACTGGGCGTCCGCGCGGGGTCCGGCGAGACCCAGGAACTGGCCCGGCTCGCGAACGAGTATCCCCCGGTGCTGCGCACCCATGACCGGTACGGCCACCGGATCGACGAGGTCGAGTTCCACCCCGCCTGGCACGAGCTGATGGCCACCGCGGTCGGCCACGGGCTGCACGCGGCGCCGTGGCTGGACGACTCGCCCGGCGCGCACGTGGCCCGCGCGGCCCGGTTCTACGTGTGGACGCAGGCCGAGGCCGGGCACGGCTGCCCGATCTCCATGACCTACGCGGCTGTCCCGGCCCTGCGGCACGAGCCCGGGCTGGCGGCCAGGTTCGGGCCGCTGCTCGGCTCGCGGGCCTACGACCCGGGCCTGCGCGCTCCGGACGGCAAGGCCGGCCTGCTGGCCGGCATGGCCATGACCGAGAAGCAGGGCGGCTCCGACGTGCGGGCGGGCACCACCCGCGCGGTCCCCGCCGCCGACGGCTACCTGCTCACCGGGCACAAGTGGTTCTGTTCGGCGCCGATGTGCGACCTGTTCCTGGTGCTGGCCCAGGCCCCGGAGGGCCTCACCTGCTTCCTGCTGCCCCGCGTGCTGCCGGACGGCACCCGCAACGCCCTGCGCATCCAGCGGCTCAAGGACAAGCTGGGCAACCGGTCCAACGCCTCGTCGGAGGTCGAGTACGACGCCGCGTTCGCCTGGCGCGTCGGCGAGGCGGGCCGGGGCGTGGCCACCATCATCGATATGGTGAGCGCCACCCGGCTGGACTGCGTCCTGGGCAGCGCGGCCGCGATCCGCCAGGGGTGCGTCACGGCGACGCACCACGCCGGCACGCGACGCTCGTTCGGGCAGGTGCTGCTCTCCCATCCGCTGATGGCGTCGGTCCTCGCCGACCTGGCCCTCGAGTCCGAGGCGGCCACCGCGCTGGCCCTGCGCCTGGCGGGGGCGGCCGACCGCGCGGCACGCGGCGATGCGGCCGAGGCCGCCCTGCTGCGGCTGGCGCTGCCCGCGGCCAAGTACTGGCTGTGCAAGCGGACCCCGGTCGTCATGGCCGAGGCGCTGGAGTGCCTGGGGGGCAACGGCTACGTCGAAGAGTCAGGCCTGCCGCGGCTGTACCGGGACGCGCCGCTGAACTCCATCTGGGAAGGCTCGGGCAACGTGACCGCGCTCGATGTGCTCCGCGCGCTGGCGCGCTCGGCCGGCTCGGCCGACGCGCTGCTCGCCGAGGTCGATCTCGCCGCCGGCGGTGACCCGCGGCTCGACGCGGCCGGCGCGAGGCTGCGCGATGAGCTGAAGGAGGTAGCCGCCGCCAGCCCGGCGGGGCCCGCCGACCCGGCCGCGCAGTACCGGGCCCGGAGGCTGGCCGGGCTGATCGCCGTGACGATGCAGGCCGCGCTGCTGGTCCGGCACGCGCCCGCCGCCGTCGCCGACGCGTTCTGTGCCTCCAGGATCGGCTCTGAGCCGTCGGTCGGCCCGGGTGGCCCGTTCGGCGCCCTGCCGGACGGGCTGGACCTCGATCCGGTGCTCCACCGGGCGAGGGCCGGGGTTCCCGGGTAAGGTCTGCGGATGCGCGTCTGGCCGGGAACCGCTTACCCTCTGGGTGCCACCTGGGACGGGGCGGGCACCAACTTCGCTCTGTTCTCCGAGGTCGCCGACCAGGTGGAGCTGTGCCTGTTCGGTGACGGGGCGAGCGGCGACCACGGCCAGGAAACCCGCGTGGCCGTCACCGAGGTGGACGGATTCGTCTGGCACTGTTACCTGCCCGGCGTGGGCCCCGGCCAGCGCTACGGGTACCGGGTCGACGGTCCCTACCGGCCCGAGCGCGGTCACCGGTGCAACCCCGCCAAGCTGCTGCTCGACCCGTACGGCAAGGCGGTCGACGGCGAGGTCAGCTGGCACCAGGCGGTGTACTCCTACCAGCACGGTGATCCCTCGACTCTGAACGCCGACGACAGCGCCCCGTACATGCCGCGGAACGTCGTGATCAACCCCTACTTCGACTGGGGCGATGACCGGCCGCCGCGCACGCCGTACCACGAGACCCTGATCTACGAGACGCACGTGCGCGGCCTGACCCTGCGCCATCCGGGGGTCCCGGCCGAGCAGCGGGGCAGCTACGCCGGACTGGCCCATCCCGCGGTGATCGAGCACCTGACCCGGCTCGGCGTGACCGCCGTCGAGCTCATGCCGGTGCACCAGTCCGTGTCCGAGCCCGCGCTGGTCCGGCGCGGGCTGACCAACTACTGGGGCTACAACACGATCGCGTTCCTGGCGCCGCACAACCGGTATTCCTCCTCCCGCGCGCCCGATGGCCAGGTGGCCGAGTTCAAGGCGATGGTCAAGACCCTGCACGAGGCCGGCATCGAGGTGATACTCGACGTGGTCTACAACCACACCGCGGAGTCCGGGGCCCTGGGCCCGACGCTGTCGTTCCGCGGCATCGACAACGCCGCCTACTATCAGCTCGCCCCCGACAACCCGGACGTCTACCTGGACTACACCGGATGCGGCAACAGCCTCAACGTGCGGCACCCGCACGCGCTCCAGCTGATCATGGACTCGCTGCGGTACTGGATCCTGGACATGCACGTCGACGGGTTCCGGTTCGACCTGGCCGCCGCCCTCGCCCGCGAGCTGCACGACGTGGACCGGCTGGCGGCGTTCTTCGACCTGGTCCAGCAGGATCCGGTGGTATCCCAGGTCAAGCTCATCGCCGAGCCCTGGGACGTGGGCCAGGGCGGCTACCAGGTCGGCAAGTTCCCGCCGCTGTGGTCGGAGTGGAATGGTAAGTACCGGGACACGGTCCGCGATTTCTGGCGCGGCAGGTCCGCCACGCTGCCCGAGTTCGCGTCCCGGCTGACCGGATCCAGCGACCTGTACGAGACCAGCGCGCGGCGGCCGGTCGCCTCGGTGAACTTCGTCACCTGCCACGACGGGTTCACGCTGCGGGACCTGGTCAGCTACGACCGCAAGCACAACGAGGCCAACGGCGACCAGGGCCGGGACGGCAGCGACGACAACCGGTCGTGGAACTGCGGGGCGGAGGGCGCGACGGATGATCCCGCGGTCAACGAGCTGCGGGCCAGGCAGGTGCACAACTTCCTGGTCACGCTGTTCTGCTCGCAGGGCGTCCCGATGCTGCTCGCGGGCGACGAGATGGGCCGCACCCAGCGCGGTAACAACAATGCCTACTGTCAGGACGACGAGGTGTCCTGGGTCGACTGGGAGGCCGCGGGGAAGCAGCAGGACCTGATCGACTTCACCTGCGCCCTGTCCGAGCTGCGGCGGGCGCATCCGGTGTTCCGCCGCCGCAGGTTTTTCAGCGGACAGGCGCCGTCCACCGGCGCCGGGCGCGGCGGCCCGCAGGACATCGTCTGGCTGACTCCGGCCGGGCAGCAGATGACCGAGCGCGACTGGCACACCGGCTACGCCAGGTCGCTCGGGGTCTTCCTGAACGGGAACGCGATCACCGAGCCCGGGCCGCGCGGCGACGTGGTACGAGACCAGAGCTTCCTGCTGCTGTTCAACGCGCACCGCGAGCCGGTGACCTTCACGCTGCCGGGCCGCAGGCTCGGCGACGGCTGGGACATCCTGATCGACACCGCCGCCGGGCCGGGCGGTGCCGCGGTCACCGCCCGGCCCGGCGCGCGCGTCGAACTGGGCGGCCGGTCGATTATGGTCTTGCGCGGGGCTAACGCCGCGTCGCCTGGGTTGCGGCGATCAATACCAGCGTGAACGTCGTCAGGCCTGCGGTGCCGTGCATCGCGACCACCCGCGCCGGGAAGTGCTGCTCCGCTCCCCTGGCGTGCCTCCCGCAATTACGCCGCCGCCGGTCTGGTTGACTGCTGGCCGTGCGCCAGATCTTCCCGGCCGACGCGGCCGCGCGCGAGATCGGCCCGGCCGCGCGCGGCGAGACCGGGCCGGCTGCCCGGTCCGCGGTCATGGCCCTGGCCGGCCTCTACGCGTATCCCGACGCGGGAGCGCTCGCCGCGCCGTGGCTACGGGCGAACATGGTCGTCAGCGTGGACGGCGCGGCCTCGCTGGCCGGCCGTTCCGGGGGACTGTCCGGGCCCGCCGACCGCCTGGTGTTCTCCGTGCTGCGCAGCCTCGCCGACGTCATCCTGGTCGGGGCGAGCACGGCCCGGGTGGAGGGATACCGCCTGGCCGCCGAGCGGAACATCTGGGCAGCGCTGCGGGACGGGCGGCCGCCCACGCCGCCGATCGCGGTCGTGACCAGGGAACTCAGCCTGGACCCCGACAGCCCGCTGCTGGCGAACGCGCCCGCGGGGGCCCGGACGATCATCCTCACCACCGCGGCCGCCCCGGCCGCCCGGCGGGCCGCCGCGGCCAGGCACGCCGACGTGGTGGTGGCCGGGCCGGATCGTCTTACGCCGGCCGCGATCATCGCCGCCCTGGCCGAGCGCGGCTTCCGGCGGCTGCTCACCGAGGGCGGTCCGAGCCTGCTTACCCAGATCAACTCCGCCGGGCTGCTCGACGATCTCTGCCTGACCATCAGCCCGGTGCTCGAGGGAGGCCAGGCGGGCCGGATCGTCACGCCGGACGAGGGCGAGCGGCGGGGGGCCGTGACCGGCCTGCGCCTGGCTCACGTGCTCGAGGACCACGGGTATCTGCTGTGCCGGTACCAGCGAGACCAGTAGCGAAACGGAGCGGCGAATGCCACTGCACAAGAAGGTCGACGACGCGAGCGCGGACGCCGAGCTGGAGATCAACCCCGTGTACGTCCGCGAGGGCCGGTTCAGCGTCCCGCGCAACCGGCTGCCGGAGCACGGCATGCTGCCCGATACCGCGCTCCAGGCGGTGCGGGACGAACTGATCCTGGACGGCAACGCCCGGCTCAACCTGGCCACGTTCGTGACCACGTGGATGGAGCCGCAGGCGCGGCAGCTGATGGCCGAGTGCTTCGACAAGAACATGATCGACAAGGATGAGTACCCGCAGACGGCCGAGCTCGAGCGGCGCTGCGTCAACATACTGGCCGACCTCTGGCACGCGCCCGCGGCCGAGGCCGACGCGACGGCCGCCGGCTGCTCGACCACCGGGTCCAGCGAGGCCTGCATGCTCGGCGGAATGGCGCTGTTGTGGCGCTGGCGTGCACGCCGCAGAGCGGCCGGCGCGAGCGTCGCGGCGCCGAACCTGGTGATGGGCACGAACGTGCAGGTCTGCTGGGAGAAGTTCTGCCGTTACTGGCAGGTCGAGCCGCGACAGGCGCCGATGGCGCCCGGACGACTGCACCTGACCGGCCCCGAGGCGGCCGTGCGGTGCGACGAGAACACCATCGGAGTGGTCGCGGTCATGGGGTCCACGATGGACGGCAGCTACGAGCCGGTGCTGCAGATCAGCGAGGATCTGGACCAGCTGCAGGCCGCGCGCGGCCACGACGTCCCGATCCACGTCGACGGCGCGTCGGGCGGGTTCGTCGCGCCCTTCCTGCACCAGGACCTGGAGTGGGATTTCCGGGTGCCCAGGGTCGCCTCGATCAACGCCTCAGGTCACAAGTACGGCCTGGTCTACCCGGGCGTCGGCTGGGTGGTGTGGCGCGACCTGGCGGCACTGCCCGAGGATCTGGTGTTCCGGGTCAACTACCTGGGCGGCGACATGCCCACGTTCGCGCTGAACTTCTCGCGCCCCGGCGGGCAGGTGGCCGCGCAGTACTACAACTTCCTCAGGCTCGGCTTCGAGGGGTTCCGGAACGTCCAGCAGGCGTGCCAGGACGTGGCCAGGTACCTGTCGGCCGAGATCGCCGCGATGGGGCCGTTCGAGCTGTTCTCCGACGGCAGCGAACTGCCGGTGTTCGCGTTCGGGCTGCGCGACCCGGCCGCCGCCGGCTACACGGTGTTCGACCTGTCCGAGCGGCTGCGGCTGCGGGGCTGGCTGGTGCCGGCCTATACCTTCCCCGCAGACCTGCAGGACACCGCCGTGCTCCGGATCGTGGTCCGGAACGGGCTCAGCAAGGACCTGGCCGACTGCCTGCTTGACGATCTCCGGGTGCAGGTACAGGTGCTGTCGTCGAGCCCGCAGCCGCCCACCCCACTGCTGCCGGGACCGGTCAAGACCCGCGGGGGCTTCGCGCACTGAGGAGTTCAGGCACCCCGGCGCCGGCGGTCCAGGGCCTCGGCGAGGATGGCGGCACCGTCGGTGTCGTTGCGGCGTTCCTTCACGTAGGCGAGGTGCGTCTTGTACGGCTCGGCGTGCGGGGGCGCCGGCGGATTCGACTGGTCCTGGCCCGCCGGGAATCCGCACCGCGGGCAGTCCCAGGTCTCCGGGATCGCGGCGTCGCTGGCGAAGCTGGGGATGGTCTCGTGCCGGTTGCAGCACCAGAACGAGACTCGTACCCGCGGCGCGGCCTCGCCGCGCTCGGCCTCGCCCATCGGACCCGCGCCGACCCGGCTGCCGCGGATGGCGTTGCCACTGCTCACTGCTCACCCCTTGCCTGATGACCGCTGAATTCTGGCGTGCGTGATGAGATTGTCGGCCTGACCGCCTCCGCTGTCAGCGATTCAGCACCAAGCCGAGCCCGACGATGCAGATGAACCACAGGACCCCGGTGAAAATCGTGATCCGGTCCAGGTTCCGCTCAACCACCGACGATGATCCGAGAGTCGACGAGACTCCGCCGCCGAACAGGTCGGAAAGCCCGCCGCCTTTGCCCTTGTGCAGCAGCACGAGCAATATCATCAGCAGGCTGGTGATGATCAGGACGATCGATAGTGCGATGGTCACTGCTGCTTCTCGTCCCCTCCGGGCGGCCGCTCAGGTGCCGGCGCTCAGCTCACGATACCGGCAGATCCTGACGAATTCCCCGGCATCGAGACTGGCCCCGCCCACCAGGCCGCCGTCGATGTCCGGCTGCGCCATGATCGCAGCCATATTGTCAGACTTCACCGACCCGCCATAAAGGATACGCGCACTGGCCGCCACTTCGTCCCCGTGAACGGCCGAAACCCGCCCGCGGATCGCGGCACAGCACTGTTGCGCATCCTCGGGCGTGGCCACCTCACCGGTGCCGATGGCCCAGACCGGCTCGTACGCGACCACCAGCCCCGCCACCTGCTCGTCCGGGACGCCGGCCAGGCCGCCGTCCAGCTGGGCCAGCGTGTGGTTGACGTGGTCACCAGCCCGGCGTACCTCCAGCGGCTCGCCGACGCAGAGGATGGGCGTGATGCCGGACCGCAGCGCCGCCTTCATCTTGGCGTTCACCAGAGCGTCGTCCTCGCCGTGGTACCGCCGCCGCTCCGAGTGCCCGGCCAGGACGTAGCCGCAGCCCAGCTTGGCCAGCATCCGCCCGGATACCTCACCGGTGTAGGCGCCGTCATCGTGGGCCGAGATGTCCTGGGCGCCGTAGGCCAGCCGCAGCTTGTCGCCCTCGATCAGGGTCTGCACGCTGCGCAGCGCGGTGAACGGGGGCAGCACGGCCACGTCGGCGGCGTCGAAGTCCGGCCCGGTCAGCATGAACGCCAGCTTCTGGGTCAGCGCCAGCGCCTCGAAGTGGGTGTTGTGCATCTTCCAGTTGCCTGCGATCAGCGGCTTCCTGGCCGGGGCCGGGCTCATCCCGCCGCTCCGCTCGCCGACGCGGCCCGGTCTGGGGTTATCTGCCCGCCCGCGCCACCCTGCCCGGCGTCGTCCAGGGCCGCGAGCCCGGGCAGCGGCCGGCCTTCGAGGTACTCGAGACTGGCCCCGCCGCCGGTGGAGATGTGCGTGAACGAGCCCTCGGGGAAGCCGAGGATCCGGACCGCCGCGGCCGAGTCGCCCCCGCCGACGACCGTCAGCCCCGTCACGCGGCTGATCGCCTCGGCCACCGCGCGCGTGCCCGCCGCGAACGCGGGGAACTCGAACACCCCGACGGGGCCGTTCCAGAACACGGTCTTCGCGTCGGCGAGCTTTTCCGCGAACAGCGCCCGGGTCGCCGGGCCCATGTCCATGCTCTCGCGGTCGGCCGGAAACGAGCCCACCGGCACGACGTCATGCTCGGCGTCGGGAGCGTAGCGGGTGGCGGCCACCAGGTCGACCGGCAGCACCACCTCCACGCCGCGCCGGGCGGCCTCGTCGAGCACGGCGGACACCTGCGGGATCTGGTCGGCTTCCAGCAGCGACCGGCCGACCTCGTGCCCTTGCGCCTTCAGGAACGTGTAGGACATCCCGCCCCCGATCAGCAGCCGGTCCACCTGGCCCAGCACGTTGGCGATCATGCCGAGCTTGTCCGACGGCTTCGCGCCGCCGAGCACCATGACGTAGGGTCGCTCGGGGCTCTCGGTGAGCTGGCGCAGCACAGCGACCTCGGCCAGCACCAGGTCCCCGGCGGCGTGCGGCAGCAGCCGCGGCAGGTCGTACACGCTGGCGTGCTTGCGGTGCAGCGCGCCGAACCCGTCGCCGACGTAGCGTCCGCCGGGCCCGGCCAGCGCGGCCATCCGCTGCGCCAGCGCGGCCCGCTCGGCGTCGTCTTTGCTGGTCTCGGCCGGCTCGAAGCGCACGTTCTCCGCCATCGCGACCCCGCCGTCGGCCAGGCCGGCCACGATCGCGGCGGCGGACGGCCCCGCGACATCGGCCGCGAGCGGGACGTCCGCGCCGAGCAGTTCGGCCAGGCGCGCCGCGACCGGGCGCAGCGAAGGTCCGCCCGCGGCGCGCTCGGCGTAGCCGGCTCCGGCGGGGCGGCCCAGGTGCGCGAAGATCAGGATTCTCGCCCCCCGGCCGGCCAGCCGGGTGATCGTCGGCAGGCTGGCCCGGATCCGGCCGTCGTCGGTGATCCTGGCCCCGTCCTGCGGCGTGTTCAGGTCGGCGCGCAGCAGGACCGTGGCGCCGCCGACGTCAAGCTCGTCGATGCCCCGCATCGCCCGGCGCTCCCTCAGCCCCTGGCCGGCAGCCCGGCGCCGACCAGCGCGACCAGGTCGGCGAGCCGGTTGGAGTACCCCCACTCGTTGTCGTACCAGCCGATCACCTTGACCTGGTCCCCTGTGGCCATGGTGAGCTGTGAGTCGAAGGTGCACGACCAGGGGGTCCCGACGATGTCGGAGGAGACGATCGGGTCGGCGGTGTAGTGCAGGTAGCCCTTGAGCGAGCCGTCGGCCGCGGCCTGGTAGGCCGCGTTCACCTCCTCCGCGGTCACCGCGCGGTCAAGCTGGACGACCAGGTCGGTGACCGAGCCGTCCATGACCGGCACCCGCATGGCGATCCCGTCCAGCTTGCCCTCGAGGGCGGGCAGCACCAGGGAGGTGGCCCGGGCCGCGCCGGTCGTGGTCGGGATGATGTTCTGCGCCGCCGCCCGTGCCCGGCGCAGGTCCTTGTGCGGGAAGTCCAGGATCACCTGGTCGTTGGTGTAGGCGTGGATCGTGGTCATGAAGCCCCGGGCGATCCCGAAGCTGTCGAGCAGCACCTTGGCCATCGGAGCGACGCAGTTCGTCGTGCAGGACGCGTTCGAGATGACGTGATGGGCCGCGGGGTCGTAGCGGTCGTCGTTGACCCCCATCACGACCGTGATGTCCTCGCCCTTGGCCGGGGCCGAGATGATCACCTTCCGCGCGCCGGCGGCCAGGTGGGCCCGGGCGTCGTCGGCCTTGGTAAAGCGCCCGGTCGACTCGAGCACGACATCCACGCCGAGGTCGCCCCAGGGCAGGGCCGCCGGGTCACGCTGGGCCAGGACGGCGATCTCGCGGTCGCCGGCCCGGATCACGTCGTCCCGGGCGGCGACCTCCACGTCCAGGGTCCCCAGCACGGTGTCGTACTTCAGCAAGTGCGCGAGGGTGGCCGCGTCGGTCAGGTCATTGGCCGCGACGACCTCGATCCCCCCGCTCGCCGCCGCTCCGGCGTGCACCGCCCGCCAGAAGTTGCGCCCGATCCGGCCAAAACCGTTGATGCCCACACGGACAGTCACCGCAGTGTTCTCCTCATTTGGTCGTAGTGCTTGCCCCGGCCGCTCGCGGGCACCTATCCGCCGCCCCTGGCACCCTATCGAACCCGGGTCTGCGCAGCCGCGCCGCGCGCCGATCCCATGTCGCGCCTTCCGCCTCGCCTATGCTGCTCGCAGGCACCTGCCTGTGAGGACCGGACTCATGACTTCTTACGGTACTGCGCCGCGGCCCGAGCGCCGCGGCAGCGCGGGCCTGGCCCTGCTGGCTGGCCTGGCGGCCGCGGTGGCGGGCGCATTCGTGTGGGGACTCATCGCATACCTGACGAAGCACCAGTTCTCGCTGGTGGCGGTGCTGGTCGGCGTCGTCGTAGGGTACGCCGTCGGCCGGCGGCGGCCCGGCGACGTGGCCACGGCCGCCGCCAGCGGCGTGCTGGCCCTGCTCGGGTGCGCGCTCGGTACCTTCCTGGCCCTGATCTTCGGGGCGGTGGGCTCCGGCGTCGGGCTGGCCGAGGTTCTCGGGCACCTGAACGTCGTCGCGAGCCTGTATCCGGGCAGCGTCGGCGCCCTGGGAGTGGTGTTCTGGCTGCTCGCGGCGTTCCTCGGGTTCCGGACCGCGATGGCAGGCCCGCGCGGCCGGCCGGGCGCGCCGGCCCGCCGGATCCCGCCCGGCCCGCGCGCACCCGGATAACGGGGCCAGACCGCTAGGGTGCGAGCATGTCGGCGGTCAGGTGCGCCTCCGTACCCGGGATCCCGAGATCCGCCGCCCGCCGGTCGGCCAGGGCGAGCAGCCTGCGGATCCGGCCCGCGATCGCGTCCTTGGTCAGCGCGGGGTCGGCGAGCTGGCCGAGTTCCTCCAGGCTCGCCTGGCGGTGCTTGATCCGCAGTTCGCCCGCCACGATCAGGTGCTGGGGCGCGGCGTCGCCGAGGATCTCCAGGGCCCGCTCCACCCGCGCCCCCGCCGCGACGGCGGCCCGGGCGCTGCGCCGCAGGTTGGCGTCGTCGAAGTTCGCCAGCCGGTTCGCGGTCGCCCGCACCTCGCGCCGCATCCGCCGGTCCTCCCAGGCCAGCACGCTGTCGTGCGCGCCCAGCCTGGTCAGCAGCGCGCTGATCGCGTCGCCGTCCCTGATCACCACCCGGTCCACGCCGCGGACCTCGCGGGCCTTGGCGTGGATCTTCAGCCGCCGCGCCGCCCCGACCATGGCCAGAGCGGCCTCCGGGCCGGGGCAGGTGACCTCCAGCGACATCGAGCGGCCAGGCTCGGTCAGGCTGCCGTGGGCCAGGAACGCGCCACGCCAGGCGGACTCGCAGTCGCAGGTGGTCCCGGCCACCACCTGGCGCGGCAGCCCGCGCACCGGCCGCCCGTGCCCGTCCACGAGCCCGGTCTGCCGGGCCAGGCTCTCGCCGTCCTTGTGCACCCGCACCACGTAGCGGTTGCCCTTGCGCAGGCCGCTGGGGGCGAGCACGATCAGCTCGGAGGAGTGGCCGAACACCTCGGCCACGTCCTTGCGGAGCCTGCGCGCCGCCGCGCCGGTGTCGAGCTCGGCCTCGACCACGATCCGCCCCGCGGCCAGGTGCAGGCCGCCCGCGAACCGCAGCAGCGTCGAAACCTCTGCCTTGCGGCAGCACGGCTTCAGGACGGTGATCCGGCTCAGCTCGTCTTTTACCAGACCGGTCATGGCCATTCGGTCTCACTCCCCCTCAAATATCTGCGCGAATGCGCCCGCGAGCAGCCGCGGATCATGGCGCGGCGACCCGTCCGGCACGGCCAGGTCCGCCAGCACCAGGCGGCCGCCGAGCAGGCCGGCGGCCTTCTCGAGTTCCGCCACGGTTCCGCTGACCGCGCGGCGGTCCGCCAGGACGACGTCGACGGTCAGCTCCGGAGCATGGTCGGCAAGCACCTCCAGGTGCGTGTGGGGCGAGAACCCCTCGGTCTCTCCCGGCTGCGGCGCCAGGTTCAGCGCGACCAGCCTGCGCGCCCGGGTGGTCACCAGCGCCTCGGCCAGCCCCGGCACCAGCAGGTGCGGGAGCACGCTGGTGAACCACGATCCGGGCCCGAGCACCACCCAGTCCGCCGCCCCGACCGCGGCCAGGGCCTGCGGGCACGCGGGCGGGTCGGCGGGAACCAGTGACATCGACCGTACCCGCCCGGTCGTCGTCGCGCAGGCGACCTGACCCCGAACTGTGCTGATGTCGTCAGGGCGGACGGGGTCGGCGCCCTCGACCTCGGCCTCCAGATCCAGCGGGACCGACGCCATCGGCAGCACCCGCCCGTGCGCCCCGAGGAGGCGCCCGACCCAGTCCAGGCCCGCCGTGGTGTCCCCCAGAAGCTCCCAGAGCGCGACGATCAGGACGTTGCCCACCGCGTGGCCGCCCAGCTCGCCCTCGCCGGTGAACCGGTGCTGCACGACGCGGCTCCAGGTGGTGCCCCAGGCGTCATCCCCGCACAGCGCGGCCAGCGCCATCCGCAGGTCCCCGGGCGGCAGCACCCCGAAATCCCGGCGCAGCCTGCCGCTGGAGCCGCCGTCGTCGGCCACGGTCACCACGGCCGTCAGCTCGCGGGTGACCCGGCGGAGCGCAGACAGCGACGCGAACAGGCCATGGCCGCCGCCGAGCGCCACCACCTTGCGGCTCAGCGGGCGCCCGGCGGGGACCGCAGGATCTCCCATCCCGTCCTCACTCGCGCCCGAGGTCTCTGTGCACCACCCGCACCCCCGGCCACGCTCCGGCCAGCCGGGCGGCGATCTGCTCGGCGACCACCACGCTGCGGTGCTTCCCGCCGGTGCAGCCCACGGCCAGCATCACGAAGTGCTTTCCCTCGCGCTGATAGCCGGCCAGGGTCACCCGCACCGCCTCGACGTAGGCGTCCAGGAACTCGGCCGCACCCGGCTGGGCCAGAACGTAGTCCCTGACCTCCTGATCCTCGCCGGTCAGCGGGGCGAGCTCGGTCACCCAGTGCGGGTTCGGCAGGAAGCGGCAGTCCGCCACCATGTCGGCGTCGACCGGCAGGCCGTACTTGAACCCGAAGGACACGACGTTCAGCCGCAGCGCGGTGTCCGCGTCGCCGCCGAAGGCGGCCCGCATCCGGGCCCGCAGCTCGTGCACGTTGAGCTGGGAGGTGTCCAGCACGAGATCGGCCTCGCCGCGAACTCCCTGCAGCAGTTCCCGCTCAGCGGCGATGCCGTCGACCACCCGGCCGCCCTCCTGCAGCGGATGCGGGCGGCGGACGCTCTCGAACCTGCGGACCAGGGTCTCGTCGCCGGCTTCCAGGAACACCACGTAGGGCCGGGTGCCCTGGGTATCGAGATCGCCGATGACCGACTTCAGGTCGGTGGAGAAAGCGCGGCTGCGCACGTCGACCACGGCCGCGAGCCGGGGCACGGCGCTCTGGGCGCGGCGGGCGAGATCCAGCATGGTGGGCAGCAGGTCGGGCGGCAGGTTGTCGGCGACGAACCAGTCGAGATCCTCCAGCGATTTGGCCGCGGTGCTGCGGCCGGCGCCGGACATGCCGGTGATGATGACGATCTCGGGCACCGCCGCCTGCGGCGGCCCGGCCGGGCCGTCGGGTCTCATGGCGCGCCTCCCCCCTTCACATCCGCGGAACCGGGAACCTCCTCCCCGTCTGACTTGCCCCGGCGCCGGGCAGCGCCGTCTTCGCCGGGCCGCAGGGCGGCCGCGACCGTCTCCGCGATGCGCGGCCCGATGCCGGGCAGGTCGGCTATCTCCGCCACGCTAGCCCCCGCGATCCTGCGGACGGAGCCGAAATGCCGCAGCAGCGTGGCCTTGCGGGCCGGGCCGAGCCCGGGAACGGCGTCGAGTTCGCTGGTGGTCAGGGCCGCGGACCTCTTCTTCCGGTGATACGTGATCGCGAAGCGGTGAGCCTCGTCCCGTACCCGCTGCAGCAGGTACAGGCCCTCGCTGGTACGCGGCATGATCACCGGGCTGTCCTCGCCGGGCAGCCAGACCTCCTCCAGGCGCTTGGCCAGGCCGCAGACCGAGACATCGTCGATGCCGAGCTCGTCCAGCGCCCGCGCGGCCGCCGCCACCTGGGCCGGGCCGCCGTCGACCACCAGCAGGTTCGGCGGATAGGCGAACTTGCGCGGGCCGGCCGTGCCGACCACCCCGCCCTCGTCCTCCGGGCCGGCCCCGCCGGCCGGGTCGCCGAGCACGTCCAGCTCGCCGGTCGCTTCCCGTTCCTCCAGGTAGCGCCGGAACCTGCGGGAGATCACCTCGTGGATGGACGCCACGTCATCGGTGCCGTCGAGGCCGCGGATGCTGAACCGGCGGTATTCCGACTTGCGCGCCAGGCCGTCCTCGAAAACGATCATGGACGCGACCACGTGGGTGCCCTGCAGGTTCGACACGTCGTAGCACTCGATCCGCAGCGGCGCCTCGGCCAGCCCCAGCGCCTCCTGGATCTCGTGCATCGCGCGGCTGCGGGTGGTCAGGTCGCTGGCGCGCTTGGTCTTGTGCAGGGCCAGCGCCTCCCCCGCGTTCCTGGCCACGGTCTCGAGCAGCGCCTTCTTGTCCCCCCGCTGCGGGACCCGGAGGCTGACCCGGCCGCCGCGGCGCGCGGCGAGCCACTCCTCGACCGCGGCGGCGGCCGGCGGCAGCACCGGCACCAGCACCTCGCGCGGGACCGGCGCGTCGCGCCCCGGCTGGCCGCCGGGCGCCCGCCGCCCGCCGCGCGCCGCCCGGCCGGCCTCGGCCCCGGCCGCGGCGGTACCGTCAGCGGGCCCCTGGTCAGCAGCCGCCTGGCCGGCCGTGCGGCCGGCGGGCTCGCCCGCCACCGGGTCCTCGCCGTAGACCTGCCCGAGGAACTGCTCCACGAGCTCGCCCGTGGTGATCTCCTCGACCTTGTCCACCACCCAGCCGCGCTGCCCGCGCACCCGGCCGCCGCGGACGTAGAACACCTGGACGGCGGCCTCGAGCTGGTCCTCGGCGAGCGCGATGACGTCGCAGTCGGTCCCGTCGCCGAGCACCACCGCCTGCTTCTCCAGCGCGCGCTGCAGAGCCTGGATGTCGTCGCGCAGGCGGGCGGCGCGCTCGTATTCCTCGGCGTCGGCGGCGCGGCGCATCT
This sequence comes from uncultured Actinomycetota bacterium, assembly GCA_963842355.1. Classification (GTDB taxonomy): domain Bacteria; phylum Actinomycetota; class Actinomycetes; order Streptosporangiales; family Streptosporangiaceae; genus JASHPR01. Next base: position 318,655 of record CAWJGC010000008.1, read on the forward strand.
CGGACTCCAGCCGCCTGGTGAACTTGCCGGTCTGCCCGGCCATGAAGTCGCAGAACTCCTCGGCCAGGCACCGGTGATCCTCGGCGTCGACCCGGCCGACGCAGGGCGCCGAGCACTTGCCGATGTAACCGAGCAGGCAAGGCCGGCCGATCTGGCCGGCCCGCTTGAACACTCCGGCCGAGCAGGTCCGGACCGGGAACACCCGCAGCAGCGTGTCCACCGTGTCCCTGATCGCCCAGGCGTGCGAGTAGGGGCCGAAGTACCGCACCCCGCGGCGCTTGGCTCCGCGCATCACCATGACCCGGGGATACTCCTCGTCCATCGTGACCGCGAGGTAGGGGTAGCTCTTGTCGTCCCGGTACCGTACGTTGAACCGCGGGTCGAATTCCTTGATCCAGGAGTACTCGAGCTGGAGCGCCTCCACCTCGGTCGCGACCACGGTCCAGTCCACCCGCGCCGCCGACCGCAGCATGGACTGGGTACGCGGATGCAGCCCGGCGAAGTCAGCGAAGTAGGAGTTCAGCCGGGAACGGAGGCTCTTGGCCTTCCCGACGTAGATAACCCGGCCGCGCTCGTCGCGGAACCTGTAGACGCCCGGAGACTCGGGAATCGAGCCCGGGGCGGGCCGGTAACTCGCCGGATCTGCCACCCAGTAACTCTATGCGCGCCGGCTCGGTCGGCCTGTCGTCATCGTCATGACGACAACGCAACATATGCGAGGCTATGCCGGTGCCCGTCGTCGTCGCTGCCTGCGTGCTCGCCGCGATCGCCTGGGCTTACCTGCTGGCCGGGCACGGCGGCTACTGGCGCACCGATCAGCGGCTTCCGTCACCGCGCGCCGACCCGGCGGCGTGGCCTGGCGTGACGGCGGTCGTCCCGGCCAGGAACGAGGCCGAGATGCTTCCCGCCACGCTCCCGACGCTGCTCGCTCAGCGCTACCCGGGCTCCTTCGAGGTCGTGCTGGTCGACGACGAGAGCTCGGACCAGACGGCGGAGGCCGCCGCCGCCCTCGCCCGGCAGGCGGGGGCGGCCGGCGGTCCCGGGCCGGACGGCCGGGCCGGAGCCTGCGGCGCGCGGCTGCGGATCGTCTCGGGCCGCCGTCCCCCGCCCGGCTGGGCCGGCAAGGTCTGGGCCATGGACCAGGGCCTGCGGGCCGCCGGTGACCCCGAGTACGTGCTGTTCACGGACGCCGACATCGCCTACGAGCCGGGGACCGTGGCCGCGCTGGTGCGGGCGGCCGAGGCCGGCGACCTGGCCCTGGTCTCGCAGATGGCGCTGCTGCGGTCCGAGACCGGCTGGGAACGGCTGCTCGTGCCCGCGTTCGTGTACTTCTTCGCCCAGCTGTACCCGTTCCGGCGGGTCAACCGGCCGGGTGCCCGCACCGCGGCGGCCGCGGGGGGCTGCATGCTCGTGCGCCGCAGCGCCCTGGCGGCCGCAGGCGGGCTCGAGCGTATCCGCGGCGCCCGCATCGATGACGTGGCGCTCGGGCGCCTGCTGAAGCGTTCCCCGGCGCCCGCGGCCTGCTGGCTCGGGCTGACCACGAGCGTGGTCAGCGTCCGGCCCTACCCGCGGCTGGCGGGCCTGTGGGACATGATCGCCCGGAGCGCGTACACGCAGTTGCGGTACTCGCCGGTCGCGCTGGCCGCGACCGTCGCCGGGCTGCTGTGGCTCTACGCCCTGCCGCCGGCCGCGGCCCTCGGCGGGCTGCTCTGGCTCGCGGCCGGGGGCGGCCCCGGTCCTGGGATCACCGGCGCGGGCGGGCTGGCCGCGGCGGGCCTGGCCGGCTGGGCCGTGATGACAGCCAGCTACCTGCCCGTCCTGCGGCTGTACCGGCTCTCGCCGGCGCGAGCCCTGGGACTGCCGGTGATCGCCCTGATGTACGCCGCGATGACCGTCGACTCGGCCCGGCGCTACTACGCGGGCCGGGGCGGGCAGTGGAAGGGGCGCACGATCGCCGCGGGCCGGCCGCGCTCGCCGGCCGGGCCGCCTGCCCGGCCGGGCGGCCTACCCGGGCAGGCCGGCCCGCAGCGCCAGGATCCGCCCGACCGCCGCCGTGAACGCCGCGTGGTTCAGCGTGCCCTTGTTGTAGCCGTTCTCCAGGCCTGCCGCCGCGTCCTGGCCCTGGGACACGCTGCCGTCGGCGCAGAGGATGAGGTCCATGCCGGCCCCGGCCGCCAGCCAGGCCCGGTTCTGGGTCGTCCCGAATGCCCGCAGCGCGCCCGCTTCGAGGGCATCGGTGATCGTCACGCCCTTGAAGCCGAGCCGGCCCCTCAGCTCGCCTTGGATGGCGTTGCCCGACAGTCCGGCCGGGCGCTTCGAGCCCAGCGCCGGGTAGACCGCCCACGACACCATGACCAGCTTGACGCCGGCGGCGATCGCCGCCCGGTAGGGGAACTCGTCGACGCCGCGGATCGTGCTGGCCGGCAGGTTCAGCGTCACCGGCTCCGCGTCGGTGTCCTGGGAGGCGGCGGCCGCACCCAGGCCGGGGAAGTGCTTGGCGGTGGCCGCGACGCCCACGCGCTGCTGCGCCCGGATGAAGTCAGCGCCCAGGGCGGATACGACGTCCGGGTTCATGCTGTAGGAACGGCCGAACTGGTCGTCGAAGTCACCCGGGGTGCGGTACACGTCGAGCACCGGCGCGAGATTGACGTTCATGCCCACACCGCGCAGGTTGTCACCGCCGCGCGTGCCCGCGGTAGTCGCCGCGGCCGCCGGGTCAGCCGACTCGCCGATCTGCTTCTCCGAGAGGTACGGCGGGCCGGGCAGGCGGCGCACCTCACCGCCCTCCTGGTCGGTCATCAGCAGGAGCGGCGCGCGGACCGGGTTGTCCGGGCTGGCGTCGGCCGCCTCGAGCGTCTTGATCACCGCGGTGATCTGCGCGAGGCTGGAGATGTTGCCACCGAAGAAGATCACCCCGGCGGCCTCGCCGTGCCGGATCAGCGTGAGCAGGCTCGCCGGCGGGTTGAGGCCGGTATAGCTGTAGATCACCCGCTGGCCTGCCAGCTGCGGCAGGCTCAGGCTCGGGATCGCCGCGAGCGACGCGGCCCGGTCCCGGACTAAAGACGCGGACGCGGCCCCCGACATCGCCGCGGTCGCGGCCGTACCGCACGCCGCGATAGCGAAAGCCGTGATGGCGAAAGCCGTGATGCACAGCCGTGTGACCTGGCGATTCATCGAAACTCGCTCCTGGGCGCCCGGGTCCTCACGACCAGCGTGCCGCCTTGCCGCCGGCCGTGCCGCCGCCCATTCCATGAGAGCGCGCCCGCAGCCCGCCGGTTGCGCAGGACCGGTCACGAGTTGGTATCAGTTGGCGCGGGCGCCCCGGGGTTCGGAGCGGGCCGTCAGGTGCCCGCCCGGTTCCTCGTGCCCTCCGCGGGAGCGAACAGGACGACGGCGGCGAGATCCTCGGTGATGTCGGTGAACCGGTGCGCCTCGCCCGCGGCCACGTAGATGACCGAGCCCGGCCCGACCCGGACGGTGTCCGCGCCGGCCTGCAGCACGGCCTGCCCGGCGGTCACCACGTAGATCTCGTCCTCGGTGTGCGGTTCCTGGTCGTCAACGCCGCCGCGCGGGATCGAGTAACTGCCCACGCTCAGGTCGGCCACTCTGAGGTGCTCGACCCAGTGGGTCCCGGCCGGCCCGGCCGGCGGCGTGAACCGCCCGGCGTCCCCCAGCACCTTCATGCCGGCGGCCCTGGGCTCAGGCGGCCGTCTCTGGCGGCCCGGGTGGTCATTCCGCGAAGGCCTCGGGCGGCGGGCAGGCGCAGACCAGGTGCCGGTCGCCGTAGGTCTGGTCGATCCGGCGGACCGGCGGCCAGTACTTGGCCCGGCGGTCCCCGGGCACCGGGTAGGCCGCCTCCTCCCGCTCATAAGGATGCGTCCACTTGGCCGACAGCAGCATGCTGGCCGTGTGCGGCGCGTTCTTCAGCGGGTTGTCCTGAGCGTCGAACTCGCCCGCGGCGACCTTCGCGATCTCCCGCCTGATGGCCATCATGGCGTCGCAGAACCGGTCAAGCTCGGCCAGGTCCTCGCTCTCGGTCGGCTCGACCATCAGGGTGCCCGCCACGGGGAACGACATCGTGGGCGCGTGGAAGCCGTAGTCGATCAGCCGCTTCGCCACGTCCTCGGCGGTGATCCCGGTCTGGTGGGCCAGCGGGCGCAGGTCCAGGATGCACTCGTGGGCGACCAGCCCGTCGCGCCCGGTGTACAGCACCGGGAAGTGCGGGTCCAGGCGCCGGGCCAGGTAGTTGGCGGACAGGATGGCCACCTGGCTGGCCTGGCGCAGGCCGTCGGCGCCCATCATCGCGATATAGGCCCAGGAGATCGGCAGGATCCCGGCCGATCCGTACGGCGCGGCCGCGACCGGGCCGGTCCGCGGCCCGGCCCCGGGGGCGTCGGCAGGCAGGGCGGAGTGGGTGGGCAGGAAGGCCGACAGATGAGACCTGGCCGCGAGCGGGCCCACACCGGGACCGCCGCCGCCGTGCGGGATGCAGAACGTCTTGTGCAGGTTCAGGTGCGACACGTCCCCGCCGAACTCTCCCGGCCGGGCCAGCCCGACCATCGCGTTCAGGTTCGCCCCGTCCACGTACACCTGGCCGCCCGCGGCGTGCACCTCCGCGCACACCTGGCCGATGGTCTCCTCGAACACGCCGTTGGTCGACGGGTAGGTCAGCATGATCGCCGCCACGCTCCCGGCGTGGGAGTCCAGCTTGGCCCGCAGGTCGCCCACGTCGATGGCGCCGTCCGAGCCGCACTTGACGACGGCCACGCGCAGGCCGGCGAGCGCCGCGCTGGCCGCGTTCGTCCCGTGAGCAGACTCGGGGATCAGGCAGACGTCGCGCCCGGGCTCGCCGCGCGAGGTGTGGTAGTGCCGGATCGCGAGCAGGCCGGACAGCTCGCCCTGCGACCCCGCATTGGGCTGCAGCGAGATCGCGTCGTATCCGGTGATCTCCTGCAGCGCGCGCTCCAGCCCCGCGATGAGCTCCAGGTAGCCCTCGGCCTGGTCAGCCGGGGCGAACGGGTGGAGCTGGGTGAACTCGGGCCAGGTGATCGGCTCCATCTCGGCGGCCGCGTTCAGCTTCATGGTGCAGGAGCCGAGCGGGATCATCGAACGGTCGAGCGCGATGTCGTAGTCGGCCAGCCGCCGCAGGTACCGCAGCATCGCGGTCTCGTTGCGGTAGGAGCTGAACACCGGGTGGGTCAGGAACCCGCTGTCGCGCCGCAGCCCGGCGGGCAGCGCATCGGGAACCGCGGCGGCCAGCTCGACGTCCCGGCCCGCGAGAGCGCTCGCCACCTCGCGCAACTGCGCCTCGGTCGTGGTCTCGTCGCAGGCGATCTGCACCGCGTCCGGCCCGGCGGCGTACAAGTTGTAGCCGGCGGCGCGGGCCCGGGCCACGGCCTCGGCGGCCGCCCCGGGGACGAGTACCCGGACCGTGTCGAAGAAGTGGCTGCTCTCCGTTCGGAATCCCTGGTCTTGGAGCGTGCGAGCGAGGACCGCGGCCCGGTGGTGTACCCGCCGCGCGATCGCGGCCAGGCCGCCCGGGCCGTGGTAGGAGGCGTACATCGCCGCGATCACGGCCAGCAGCACCTGCGCCGTGCAGATGTTGCTGGTCGCCTTCTCCCGGCGGATGTGCTGCTCGCGTGCCTGGAGGGCGAGCCGGTAGGCGGGATGGCCGTCGGCGTCCACCGAGACGCCGACCAGGCGGCCGGGCAGCTGGCGCTTCAGCGCGTCGCGGACACAGATATATCCGGCGTGCGGCCCGCCGAAGCTCATCGGCACGCCGAACCGCTGGGTGGTGCCGACCGCGATGTCGGCGCCGAGCTCTCCCGGCGGCCGGAGCAGGGTCAGGGCCAGCAGGTCGGCGGCGACGGCGGCCAGGGCGCCCCGGGCCTGGGCCGCCTCGATCGCCGGCGCCAGGTCACGCACCGCGCCGCTGGCCGCGGGGTACTGCAGCAGCACGCCGAACAGCTCGCCGTCCGGCTGCGCCGCGATCAGCTCGGGCGTGACCACGGCCGTGACCAGCTCGATGCCGAGCGGCTCCGCGCGGGTGGCCAGCACCGCCAGGGTCTGCGGCAGGCAGTCGGCGTCGGCCAGGAAGATCCGGCCGCGGCCCGTCGCCCGCCTCGCCAGGGTCATCGCCTCGGCGGCCGCGATCGCCTCGTCCAGCATGGACGCTCCGGCCACCGGCAGCCCGGTCAGGTCCTCGACCATGGTCTGGAAGTTGAGCAGCGCCTCCAGGCGGCCCTGGGATATTTCCGGCTGGTACGGCGTGTAGGCGGTGTACCAGGCCGGGTTCTCCAGCAGGTTGCGGCGGATCACGGCGGGGGTCACGGTGCCGTAGTAACCCAGGCCGATCATCGAGGTGAGCACGTGATTCCGGCCCGCCAGCCGGCGCAACTCGGCGAGCGCCTGCTCCTCGGTCAGGGGCTCAGGCAGGTTGAGCTGCCGGTCCGCGAGGTCGGCGGGCAGTGCCGCCGTGGTCAGCTCGTCGAGGGAGCCGTAGCCGATGGTCTTGAGCATCTGGGCCTGGTCGTCCTCGGACGGCCCGATGTGGCGCTGCGCGAACTTCATATGGGAGCCTCCTCGACGGCCGTCATCGGGCGGCCAGATGCGGTTTGCCGGAGTCCCCCTCTGTCACCGCGTTCCGAGGCCGGTTCCAGAGCCGCTTGTCCCGCCCGGTCCCTGATGCCTGAGAGGTTCCGGGGATGTTGCCCCTTCGGCGCCCCGCCGCTGGCTGCGCGGGGACTCTCCCGGGCGGTGTCGTCAGCGCACCCGAGCCTACCCGAGCGGGCGGCCACCGCGGGTGAACTGCGATCTGAGCCGACCGGCGGCTGACCGCCGCCTGACCATCGCGCAGCGACCCCGCCTGACCATCGCGCAGCGACCCCGCCTGACCATCGCGCAGCGACCCCGCCTGGCGCCATAAGCCCCAGGAGCACCAAGTGAGGGCTGGTTGTCATGATCTCGGATTCAAATGCGAGAAATGGGCGCGCAGATGATCAACACGCCGGTTTGATCATGGATCCGGCGCCCGGTTCCCCGACCCAGGCGCCGGTCAGCGGACAATGCGGCTGGCCGGGGGCTGGCGCCAGGCCGGACAGCCCGCCACCGTCCAACCATTTGCCCCTATTTCGCAGTCTTCGTCCGGGCCGCAGGCCCGCCGCCCCGGCCGCCGCCCCGGCATCCCCGGCCGCCGCCCCGCCATCCCCGGCCGCCGCCCCGCCATCCCCGGCCGCCGCCCCGCCATCCCCGGCCCGTGGATGCGGCTTTGCTGTACACCCGTGTACAGCAGACCCACATTCATCGCCGGGTTCGCCGGCTCCGGGAACCGGCTCACCTGACCGGAGGACCCAAAACGGAGGAAATGCCGGAATTCAGGGCATGAATCATGGGCACCGCGCCGGCCAGGGGGCCGGGCGGGCTTCGCCGCGCCCCCGTTCGCAGCCCCGCTTACCACGAGGCTGACCGCTGGGAGGGCAAGCAGCGGGTTATTCGGCGACGAGCCCCATACATGGGTTTGGGTCCTAGATCACATGCGCCGCTTCGCGGCGCTCCCGCGCGGGAGGGCCCCCGCTTATCGCAAGGCTGGGGAACTAGCCGGTCTTCCGCGCGCGCCGCCGGGCCAGTTCGTCCCGTCCTGCGGAGTCCGGGCCGGAGCGGTCTCCGGCAGGCCCGGCCGACGGCGTCTCCTCGGCCCGCTCGGCGGGCAGGTCGGCCAGGGTTCCCTCGACCTCCTGCCAGACCCGGCCCAGCGCGATGCCGAAGACGCCCTGGCCGCCCTGCAGCAGGTCCACCACCTCGTCGGGGGACGTGCAGGCGTACACGCTCGCGCCGTCGCTCATGAGCGTGACCTGGGCCAGGTCGCCCGCTCCCTGCTCGCGCAGGAAGCTCACCGCCGTCCTGATCTGCTGCAGCGAGATTCCGGTGTCCAGCAGCCGCTTGACGATCTTCAGCGCCAGGATGTCCCGGAAACCGTAGAGCCGCTGCGATCCGGAGCCGGCAGCGGCGCGCACGCTCGGCTCCACCAGCCCGGTCCGGGCCCAGTAGTCGAGCTGGCGGTAAGTGATCCCAGCGGCCGTGCAGGCCGTCGGGCCGCGGTAGCCGACATCCTCGGGGCTCGCCGTCAGCGGCTCGCCGAACAACAGGCCCTGCTCATCGGCACGGGAAGCCGCGTCCCCGCGCGCGCCCGACGCCTGGCCCTTGTCCTTGATTACCGCCACGCGCACCTCCGGCCCGGGACCAGGAGTTCCTGGCGTCCCTGGAATGCCGGGGATGCCTGGGTACTCGTCTCGAACCGTAGGCCGACATCGGCAAGGTCGTCAACGATCTCCCGCGGCGCGTCGCGGTAACAGTAATGAGTCACGACAAACCGTCATCCCGCTGCCACGCCAGCGTCCGGCGGCGCGGGCCCCCGGCCGCGCGGTGTCCCGCCGCGCCCGCCCTCATGTGGCCCGGCCGAAGTCCTCAGGAGAGATCGTGTCGAGGAACTCGCGGAACTTCTCGACCTCATCCTCCTGCTCATCGGGGATCGCGATCCCGGCTTCCTCGAGGATCTCGTCGGCCGCGAAGATCGTGGCGCCTGTCCTGAGCGCCAGGGCTATCGAGTCCGACGGCCTGGCGCTGACCTCCTTGCCGTTCGAGAAGATCAGGTCGGCGAAGAACGTGCCGTTCCTCAGCGCGGTGATGTTGACCGTGCGCAGCTGAACGTCCAGCGCTTCGAGGATGTCCCGGAGCAGGTCATGGGTCAGCGGTCGAACTGGCACCAGGCCCTGCTGGGCGTAGGCGATCGCGGTCGCCTCCATCGGGCCGATCCATATCGGCAAGTACCTCTCCCCCTGCGTTTCTTTCAGCAGGACGATGGGCTGGTTCGTGGGCATCTCAACCCGGACGCCTACGACCTCCATCTGCCTCACGGCGGCTCCGTCCTCACGTGCGCCTGACGCGCTGCCTCACTTCTGGACCCTGCTCAAAGGCACTCCCTTTGTCAACGTACACCCGCTATCGGGGCGCTCCCGCCGCACCCCGATAGCATCGCGGCAGACGCCAGGGCGACGGGCGGCCCGGCACGCCGGGCCGTGTCACGCACTGGCGCCCCCTAAACCGCTGGTGCCAGGCCCGGGAAGGCCGTGGCCAGGAAACCCGGCCTCGGACAGGGCGGCCTCGATGAGCGCGCTGTGCAGCCGCAGCGTCGCCGCTGCTATTTCCCGTGCCGTGCGCCCCGCCTGCTCCCTGGCCTCCGGGTTGCGCTGCCGCAGCGTCGGCGCGACCACCTGCTCGATGAACGAGATCTCGCGCTCGGCCGCCGCCCGGACGGCACGCAGATGCCGCGCCTCGACGCCGTGCCGCCCCAGGACCGCTGCGGCCCGGGCGACCTGCAGTGCGTTCGGGCTGTAGACCCGTCCGACCCGGCGGACCAGGCCGAACGTCTCAAGCTCGGCCAGTTGCTTGTCATCGATTCCGGCTGCGGCGAGCAGTTCGCGCCGGCTCAGCGAGCCGCCGCCCGAGGTACCCGCGGCCCCGCCCCCGGCGCTGGTCTCTGCCTCCGGGCCGACCCGGGTGCTGGCACCGCCGCCCGCCGACGGCAGCAGTCGTTCCTTGATCACTCGCAGCGGCAGGTACTCGTCCCGCTGAGCGGTCAGGATGTAGCGCAGCCGCTCGATGTCGGAGGGGTCGAACCTACGGTAGTTGGACGGTGAGCGCGCGGGCTCGATCAGCCCCTCCGACTCGAGGAACCGGATCTTCGAGACGCTGATATCAGGAAACTCGTCCTGGAGCAGGACGAGTACCTCGCTGATACCGAGGTACGCCCGGGCAGGCTGTGCGCTCATCCGCCGACCTGCGCGCCTCCGCCGCCATGCTCAGCCTGCGAGCGCGGGCCGAGAAGGAACACCAGGCGGAACTTGCCCACCTGCACCTCGTCGCCGCCGGTCAGGTCGGTCTCCTCGATCCGCTCCCGGTTCACGTACGTTCCGTTCAGGCTGCCCACGTCGCGGACCGTGAAATGGTGGCCGGAACGGTAAAACTCGGCGTGCCAGCGCGAGACGGTCACGTCGTCAAGGAAGATGTCGCTGTCCGGATGTCGGCCGACCAGGGTGAGGTCGCTGTCCAGGAGGAACCTGCTTCCCGCGTTCGGCCCGCGGCGGACGACGAGCAAAGCGGTCCCGGCGGGCAGCGAATCCAGGGTGGCGGCGTCGGCGACGGAATCGTCGCCGAACTCGCCATCGCCGGGTTCGCCGCCCAGGGTGATGATCGACGTGGTTTCCGCGGCGCCCTCGGCCGAGCCGCGAGCGAGCGGAGTGCCGCACTGCGAGCAGAAGCGTGCCCCCTCAGGGTTCTCCTGACCGCATCTGATGCAGTAGACGCTGGACATGTCCCGAGCTAGCCTCCCATTCGCCGGCCATGCGGCCGGGGCGGGAACCATGTCAGCCTCGGTGGTTCGCCGCGAGAACTCCGCTGGTGGAGTCCACGCTACCCGCGCCGCGCCGCGCCGGTCTACGCGCCACGCGCTGCGCCCGCGCCCTGACAACCTACCCGGGAGCCGGCTGAAGCCGCCGGGTGTGCTGGCGTCCGTCCGCACGGCTCCCGCCCGCGCCTTCTCGCGACGCTTACGCCACATCCCGTCGCACCTCCGACGCGCCCTTCGTGCAATGTCCGCGATTCTCTCATGCACGCGGCGTTCGCGCCGACACTCTACGGCAGCCCATACCGCTGGCGGACCGACGAACCCGGGCCAAGCGGCCAGGCGCGGGCAACCACGGCGGCCCATGCGGGCCTCGGGTCGGCGGCGTGCCTCGGATAAGCGGCCGGCGCGGGCAACCACGGCGGCCCATGCGGGCCTCGGGTCGGCGGCGTGCCTCGGCTAAGCGGCCGGCGCGGGCAACCACGGCGGCCCATTCATCCAGCAGAGCCTGGGCCGAGTCGCCGTCGGTTCCCTCGGCCCACAGGTGGGTCACGGCGTCGGACGGGTCGGGCAGGATCAGGATCCAGCCCCCGTCGGGCTCTTCTACCCGGACGCCGTCGGTGGTGTCGACCGTGCGGTCTCCGGCCGCCTCGACCACCGTGCGCATCACGCTCCCCTTCGCCGCCCAGGGGGTGGGCATGGAGCGCTTGAGCAGGTGCGCGACGGGGATCCTGGCGTCGATCTGGCTGAGCGTCAGCCTGGTCCTCGCGACCAGGCCCAGCAGCCGGGCGAACGCCGCGATCCCGTCGATGGAGCGGGAGAACTCGGGCAGCACGAAACCGCCGCGGGCGTCGGCGCCGAAGATGACGTCGTCGGCCGCGGTGGCCTGGTACAGGCCGTGCAGCGACGTCGGCGTCCAGCGCACCTGGACCTTGTGGAAGCGGGAGACCCGTTCGGCGACCCGGGTGGTGGTCACCGGCAGCGCCACCCGCCCGCGCCGCCGCTCGGCCGCGATCAGGTCGAGCACCACGAGCAGCGCGCGCTCGTCGCTGACCAGGGCGCCTTTGTCGTCGACGAGCGTGATCCGCTCTCCGACCGGGTCGAACCTGACCCCGAACGCGGCCCGCGACGACGCGACGAGCTCCGCCAGCCGGTGCATCCCGGCCCGGATCTGGGCGAGCGACTGCGTCGGCGACGCCTCGTCGAGGCGGGCGTTGACGGTCAGGACGTCCACCCCGATCCGGCCGAGCAACCCGGGCAGCACCAGCGACGCGGTGCCTCCGGCGCAGTCGGCGACCACCTTGAGGCCGGCCCCGCGCACACCGGTCATGTCGATGCAGCGCAGCAGTTCGTGGGTGTAGGCCTCGACCACGCGCGGCGGGTAGGTCAGCTCGGCGATCTCGCCGGGGAACGCGCGCCGGTACTCCTGACGCGAGAACACGCGCTCCAGCTTGCGCTGCGCGGCCTGCGACATGTCAGCTCCGTCGGAGTCCAGGAAGATGATGTCGATGGACTGCGGGTCACCCGGGGTGGTGCGCAGCGCGATCCCGCCGCTGTACTCGCTGCTGCGCGCCGTCTCGAACCTGGCTACGGGCAGCGGCTGGGCCTCCAGGTCGACCACGTTGATCGCGCTCGCGTTGAGCGCGCCGTGCACCGCGCGCTTCAGCGCCCGCGCCGCGCGCGACACGTCACGGGACGTGGTGACCGTCGTCCCCTTCTTCAGCGTGGTGGCGTACGCGCTCGCGAGCCGGACGCAGAGCTCCGGGGTGATCTCGACGTTGACCAGGCCGGATACCCCTCGCGGCCCGAACAGGGTCCGCTGCCCGCGCGACTCCCAGATCACGCTGGTGTTCACCACCGCGCCAGCCTCGATGGTCTTGAACGGGTAGATCTTCACCCCGGCGGACAGGTACGCCTCGGGCTCGATCACGCACTCGTCCCCCACGACCGCGTTCTCCTCGATCCGCGCCGAGCGCATCACGTCGGTGTTCTTCCCGATCACACAGCCGCGCAGGGTGGCGCCGACGCCTACGTAGACGTTGCTGTGCACGACCGCGCGGTGCAGGAACGCGCCTTCCTTGACCACCACGTTGCTGCCGATCACCGTGAACTCGCGCAGCTGCGCGCCGCCCTCGATCTTCGCGTAGTCCCCGATGGCGAGCGGTCCGGACAGGGCCGCGTCCGGGTCGACCTCGGCGCCCTCGGCGACCCAGACGCCCGGCGACACCTCGAACCCGTCGATCTCCGCCTTTACCCGCCCGGACAGCACGTCGGCCTGGGCCTTCAGGTAGCTCTCGTGCGTCCCGACGTCCTCCCAGTAACCGTCGGCGATCCAGCCGTACAGCGGCGCGCCGCGCTTGAGCAGCCGCGGGAACACGTCGGCCGACCAGTCGGCCACCTCGCCCGGCTCGAACTCGGCCAGCACCTCGGGCTCCATCACGTAGATGCCGGTGTTGACCGTGTCCGAGAACACCTGGCCCCAGGTCGGCTTCTCCAGGAAGCGCTGGATCCGCCCGTCGTCGTCCACGATGATGATCCCGAACTCCAGCGGGTCGGGCACCCGGGTCAGCCCGACCGTGACCAGGGCGCCGTTGTCCTTGTGGAAGCGGACCATCTCGGACAGGTCGAGATCGGTGAGCGCGTCGCCCGAGATGACCAGGAACGGCTGGTCCCGCAGCGCGTCCTCGGCGTTCTTCACGCTGCCGGCGGTGCCCAGCGGAGTCTCCTCGGTGGCGTACTGCAGGCTCATCCCGAAGTCCTCGCCGTCCCCGAAGTAGTTGCGCACCATCGAGGCGAGGAATTGCACGGTGACCACGGTCTCGTCGAAGCCGTGCCGCCGCAGCAGCCGCAGCACGTGCTCCATGATGGGCCGGTTGACCACGGGAAGCATCGGTTTCGGCTGGTTGGCCGTCATCGGGCGCAGCCGGGTTCCCTCTCCGCCCGCCATTACGACAGCCTTCACCGCTGGCCTGCCTCCCTGTCTCCCCCGAGCATTGTCCCGGGCGGCGTCGTCCCGCCCGGACCACCCTCCAGATCGCCCCGCGGTAGCGGCCCGGGGGAACGGCTACCCGGGTCGTCCTCCCGCACGAGGCGGCGGGCCTGCTCCACGTACAGCAGGGCCGCGCACCAGTACAGTGCACTTCCCCAGATAGCAAACGCCCAACCGGCAATTCTGGCGATCTCGGCGTAGCTGGTCGCGTGCGAGCCCAGGAACAGCAGCGGGAACGCGTACAGCAGGGCCAGCGTCGCGGCCTTGCCCACGAAGCTGACCTGCAGCGGGCCGTACTGGTGCCGGCGCAGCACGGCGAGCACCACCGCCAGCAGCAGCTCCCGGGCCGCGAGCAGCCCGACCAGCCACCACGGAATGATGTCCCGGATGGCGAGCGCGGCGAGCGTGGCCACGATGTAGAGCCGGTCAGCGGCCGGATCGAGCACCTGGCCCAGCCGGCTTTCCTGGTGCAGCGCGCGGGCGATCTTGCCGTCCAGCCAGTCGGACAGGCCGGCGGCGATCAGCAGTCCGACGGCCCACCAGTCACCGGCCTGGCTGCGGGGACCGAGAACCAGCCACAGGAACACCGGGACGCCGGCCAGACGGGCCACGCTGATGGCGTTCGGAATAGTGACCACGCGCGCCTGCGGGTCGGCTCGCACGCCGCCCTTCGGCCCGCCCGGCCCGCCGTTCAGCCCGCCATGGCCCGCCGTTGCCCCTGCCATCTTGCCTCGCTGCACGCGTCCCGGCCCCCTAACTCACGGGCGGTCCGCCCAGGATACGGCGACCGTCCAGCGGGCAGGTCGGGCGCAACCGGTCATTCTTCGGGATTTTTCCCGAACGCCCTATTCCCTGGCGGGTCGCACCCGCCTCCGTCAGGCCCGGGCCGCGAGCAGGTTCCGCGGGGCGGGAATCCTGATCTTGTCGCGGGCGGCGCTCGGCGGGGCCTACGCGGCCTCCCACAGCGTGGCGATGCCCTGGCCGACGCCGATGCACATCGTCGCCGCGGCCCGGGACGTGCCGCGCCGCCGGATCTCGTGCAGCAGCGTGGTCGTGATCCGGGCTCCCGAGCAGCCGAGCGGGTGACCGATGGCGATCGCGCCGCCGTTGACGTTGACCAGTTCGGGATCGAGCTTGAGCTCGTCGATCACCGCCACGGCCTGCGCCGCGAACGCCTCGTTGACCTCGACCAGGCCGAGATCGTCCAGGCGCCAGCCGGCCCTCGCGAGAGCCCGGGTCATCGCGGGCACCGGGCCGATCCCCATGAAGTCCGGATGCACGCCCGCCGCGGCCGTGCCCGCGTACCTGGCCATCGGCCGGATCTGGGCGGCGGTCATCGCCCGCTCCGACATCAGCAGCAGGCCGGCCGAGCCGTCGTTCAGCGGCGAGGAGTTGCCCCCGGTCACCGTCCCGCCCTTGCGGAAGGCGGGCTTCCTGGCGGCCAGGTCGTCCAGGGTCAGGCCGGCCCTGATCCCCTCGTCGGCGGTCACGGTGGTGCCGGACCCCGCGCCGCCAGATCCCGTGCCGAGATGTTCGCCGCCGGGGACCGTCACCGGGATGATCTCCTCGGCCAGCCTGCCGTCAGCGGCGGCGTGCCCCGCCTGCTGATGGCTCCGCAGCGCGAACCTGTCCTGCCGGTCCCGGTCCACTCCGTAGCGCTCGGCCACGTTCTCCGCGGTCTCGCCCAGGCTGACCGGCGGGTAGAGCCGCTGCATCAGCGGGCTCACCAGCCGCCAGCCGAGCCGGGTGTCGACCACCCCCGGGTCGCGGGGGAACGGCTCGGCGGCGCGCGGCAGCACGAACGGCGCCCTGGTCATCGACTCGGTCCCGCCCGCCAGGCAGACGTCCGCGTCACCCGACGCTATGGCCCGGGCGGCGGCAGAGATCGCCTCCATACCCGACCCGCAGAGCCGGTTCACCGTGGCCCCGGGGATCTCCACCGGCAGGCCCGCCAGCAGCACGCCCATCCGCGCGACGTTCCGGTTGTCCTCGCCGGCCTGGTTGGCCGCGCCCCAGTACACGTCGTCGATACTGGCCGGGTCCAGCCAGGCATTGCGCACCATCAGCGCCCGGATCACGTCGGCGGTCAGGTGATCAGGCCGGGCGCCCGCGAGCGCTCCCTTGATCTTCCCCACCGGGGTCCGGCACGCGTCGACCGCGAATACGGCGCTCATCCCTTGAATGTACCTTTGGTCGCGCTATCACCCGCCTGCGGGTACATCGATCAGGCGGTCCGCTCCTCGATGAAGGCCGCGAGCGTGCCCAGCGTGGCGAGCGCATCGAGATTGAGGTCCTCGGCGGCGACGTCGACGCCGAAACGGCGGTGCACCTCGCGCAGCAGCAGCACGCCGGACAGTGAGTCGAGTCCCGCGCCGTCGCCGAACAGGGGCGTCTGCGCGCTGAGGCCGAGCAGTTCTGGCCGGCCCGCCGCCCGGGCCAGGATCTCCCGCAGCTCGTCGATGACCGCGGGCGCCGCGCCGCCGGTCATCGCGGCTCGGGCCCGGTTACCCAGCCGGGCAGCTCAGGCAGCGGCCCGGACACCGGCCTGGAGAACACCGTCACGGGCTCGCCCGGCGGCCGGCCTTCCGGGGCGCGGAACCCGGCCGCGGTCAGCGCGAGCCGCAGCGGCACGTTGCGCGGGCTGATGACGCAGGGGACCGCCAGCGCCTCCGCCCCGGCCCGGGCCGCGGACCGGGCGAGCCAGGCGAGCAGCCCCTCGATGACGCCCCGGCCCATGGCCCGGCACGACATCATGAGCAGCGTCACGGTCCAGACGCGCCCGGAACCTGGCTCGACCACACACCCGCCGACCATGCCGTCGTCACCGAACCTGTCGGCCAGCCGCACGGTCATGACCTCGTGCGCCGGAGAACCGATCAGCGTGCGCAGCGCGGGCTCGGCCATGGCCTCGCCCGTAGTGTTGAACTGGTGCGTGCGTACCGACAGCTCGTGCAGGCGTGGCGCGTCCGGGTCGGCGGCCGCGGCGATCGTCACCTTGGTGCCGCAGTAGCGCAGGAACTCGTCCTTCGACCCGGCGAACGCCCGCGCCTCGTCCTGCCTGCGCCGCCGCTCGGCGTACATCTCGCCGCGGCGGCGGGCCTCCGCGGTCACCACGGACGGGCTGAACTCGGGCCAGCCGACGGCATCGGCCATGTCCTCCGGAGACAGCACCAGCGCCTGCGGCACCGCTAGCGAGACCTCGGCCCGCTCGTAGAGGTCATCGTCCACGAAGGCGACCGCGTCCGGGGCCAGGCCCAGATCCCCCATGATCCGCCGCACGGCGTCCGACTTGCGGCCCCAGCCGCACTCGGCGGCGGCAAACTCCCGGCCGGTGGCCTGCGCCGCATGCCGCGCCGCCTCCGCCGGGTTCCTGGTGGCGATCGCGTGGATGATGCCACGGCCGGCCAACTGCTCCAGCACTCCGAGCATGGCCGGGTCGGCCGGAGGCGGCTGCGTCCCGGACTCCAGGTAGACGCCGGACAGCAGGGTGTTATCGAGATCCCAGATCACGCACTTGATCATCACGAAGACGTCCGCTTCTCCATCGTGATGTGCGTCGCCTCGAATCCGAACTTCCGGTACAGCGCGCGCATGCCGAGGTTTCTCGCGTGCACCTTGCCGGTCAGCTGGCGCATGCCGCCCTCGTCCGCGGCCCGCAGCACCGCGGCCAGCAGCATTTCCCCGATCTCGCTCCGGCCGGGAAGATCGGCGACGGCCAGCGACCTGAAGTTCCCGTACCGCGCGCCGGTCAGCGAGTTCGTCCGGCCCGACAGCCAGGCCCAGCCCACCGGCCTGACCGGCTCCGTCTCGGCCACGGCCACCAGCGTGATCTCCCCCGGCTTGCCCAGCGCTCCAGCGACCCGCCTGCGGTGCAGCCCGGCGTCGGTGATGGCCTCGTCGCCGAACGACACCCGCGCGATCTCGACCTCGAACCCGGCGATCGCATCGAGGTCGTCGGGCCGGGCCTCCCGGATCAGGTAACCGGGCAGGCCCGGGCCTTCCGGGCGGGACGGCGCGCTCATCGCGGTGTCTCCCGCTCGCCTCCGGGACGCGCTGATCGCAGCGGCATGGGGCGGAAGGTGGTTCCGCCGCACTGCGGGCAGCGGGCCGCCTGCAGCGCGGCGATCCCCGGCCACCGCCGGCCCGGCCCGACCTCGTGCACCGCCCGGCAGCCTGCGCACCGGTACGGCCTGGTGGCGGCCGCGCGGGTCTCGGCCGTGTACAGCGGCCCCGGGAACTCGCCGTCGACCCGCGGCCGGGCGGCCGCGGTCGTACGCAGGTGGTACAGGTGGCTGGTGCCGGCCAGGATGCCCGCGCCCAGGTATTCGTTGAAGCCGGGCCACAGGCCCCGGACGGTCAGCCCCATGGAGCCGATCAGCTCCTGGGTGCGCAGGGTCTCCTCCGGCCTGCGTGCGCCGAAGGAGAAGAACACGTGCCTGCCCGGCTCGGGCGCGAGCCCGGCGACCGCGCGGGACAGGAACAGCTCGGCCCCGGCCACGGTATACGGCGGGTCGGTGCAGGCCACGTCGAACCCGCCCGCCAGCCCGGCGGGCAGCGGACGGCGCAGGTCGTGCTCGACCAGTTCCGCGTCGACACCGGTGCCCGCGATCTGCGCGCCGGCCCAGGCCAGCACTTCGGGATCGGAGTCGACGACGGTCAGCCGCTGGAGGCCGGCCTGCAGGCCGAGGGCCGCGGCGAAGGCCGCTATGGCCACCGAGATCAGGTCATCGTCGCCGAGCAGCAGGATCCGGCGGCCCGCCACGGCTCCTGCCTCGTGCATCCGCAGAACCCGCCGGATCTTCGTGCCGACCGTGCAGTGCGTCTGGTCCAGCTCGAGCTTCGCCCGGGGCGTCCCGGCCGCCGCGCGTTCCAGCACGTCCGCGAGGCCCTCCAGCGCCTCGGGCAGCGCGAGCCCGGTGCCGCCGCAGCACGGGCAGGTCGTGCTCAGGTCCGGGTGCTGGGACGCGAGCAGCTCGCGGCCCTCCGGGGTTAGCCGCACCGGCCTGGCCCGGTCGACCACACCGCGCTTCCGCAGCTCGTTGCAGACCGCCGCGACGATCGGGACCGGCAGCTCGGCGGTCCGGCTCACGTCCCGGACGGCCACCGGCTCGCTGCGGGCGATGGCGCGAAGGACATCGCTGACTCCGGACCGTCCCTCGGCCAGCCCGACGGCCGAGGCGACGTCAGCGATGACTGAGTCCATGTCCATGGTGTCGCGTCTTCGGTGAGGTCTGTAGTAGCGGCCGGGATCCGGCCATCCCGCTGATCAGCGGACCGTACGGTATCCTCCCACATCATGCCCGGCATGGATGCGGCGAGCAGGCTCGCGGACCTGCGGCGGGCCGAGGCGCTGACGCCGAAGCTGCTGTACGCGGTCGACGCGGCGCTCACGGCGTCGTCACCGGTGACCGATATCGGGCGGCTGACCTCCCTGACCACGGCCGCCGTCGCGGCCGGTCACGGCCACGTGCTGGACACCAGCCACGTGACCTTTCCGAACGGCGCGATCACCCTGGTGCTCATCCTGGCCGAGTCGCACCTGAGCGTGCACACCTGGCCCGAAGAGAACCTGATCGCGATCGACCTGTTCAGCTGCGGCGGCATCGACGGCGAGGCCGTGATCTCCGCGCTCACCCGCTCGCTCCGGCTGGACGCTGTCACCGTGCGGACGATCCGCCGCGGCCTGGACCCGGAAGGCGCCCGGCGGCCCGCCTGATGCCACGGTCAGCCGGGCAACCGCGGACGCCGCCTGAACACTCTGTGTAACCTACTGTTCATCTTAAGTATCACCAGTCGCATTCTTCACTTTCAGTGTTCGCAATGTTACGCTTCGTAGCATTGCCGCATGGCCACACCAGCCGACTCCGGGTCCGGGTCCGGCGTCTTCGAGGCCCTCGACGCCGCCAAGGTCAGCCGGTTCCAGCTGAAGATCATGTTCGTCTCGGGCATGGGCTTCTTCACCGACGCCTACGACCTGTTCGTGATCGGCATCGTGGTCGCGCTGCTGAAGCCGGAGTGGCACCTGTCCACCAGCCAGGTCTCGTGGCTCAACTCGGCGACCCTGCTCGCCTCCGCGGTCGGCGCGATCTTGTTCGGCCGCGTGGCCGACATCCTGGGGCGCAAGCGCATATACGGGTACGAGGTGCTGATCCTGGCGATCGGAGCCCTGGCGTCGTCGTTCGCGCCGAACTTCACGTTCCTGCTCATCTGCCGGATCATTCTCGGCATCGGCATCGGCGGCGACTACCCGGTCTCCGCGACGATCATGAGCGAGTACTCCAGCAAGAATTCCCGCGGCCGGATGGTCGGCCTGGTGTTCGCGATGCAGGGGGCCGGCCTCATCGTTGGCCCGCTGGTGGCATCGATCCTGCTCGGCTCGGGGCTGTCGAACGACACCACCTGGCGGATCCTGCTCGCCCTCGGCGCGATACCCGGACTAGCGGTCTTCTACCTGCGGCGGCAGATCCACGAGACGCCGCGGTTCGCGATGGCGGGCGGCGCGACCGACGAGGCCGAGGCCGCGATCGCCAGCGCTACCGGCGCGGCGCCCGGGCCGCGGTCGGCCGTGGAGTCGAAGGCGCGAAACCCGCAGAGCGCGCTCGGGGGCTTCCTGATCCTGGCCCGGAGCCGCCGCATGCTGCTGTGGCTGACCGGCACGGCCGGCTGCTGGGCGCTGCTCGACTTCTGCTACTACGGCAATACCATCTCGACGCCCGAGATCCTCGCGCTGCTCAACAAGCATGCCTCGCTGCTGCATAACACACTGGTCCAGCTCGGGATCTTCGCGGCATTCGCCGTGCCCGGCTACGTCGTCGCGATCCTCCTG
This sequence comes from uncultured Actinomycetota bacterium, assembly GCA_963842355.1. Lineage (GTDB taxonomy): Bacteria > Actinomycetota > Actinomycetes > Streptosporangiales > Streptosporangiaceae > JASHPR01. The sequence continues at coordinate 338,869 of CAWJGC010000008.1, forward strand.
CTCGACAAGACCGGGCGCCGCAGCATCCAGATACTCGGGTTCGGGATGATGGCGCTGATGTTCCTGCTCATTGGCATCATCCCGAGCGCCACGACCGCGGCCGGCCCGTTCATCGCCCTGTACGGGATCAGCTACTTCTTCACCGAGTTCGGCCCCAACACCACCACGTTCATCTACCCGGCCGAGATCTTCCCGGTCGAGGTCCGCACCACCGGGCACGGCATCTCGGCCGGGGTCGGCAAGTTGGGCGCGTTCGCCGGCGCCTACCTCTTCCCGGACATGCTCGCCTCTTCCCTGGGCCTGCGCGGGGCGGAGATCGTGGCCGGCGTGGTTGCGGCCGCCGGGATGCTGCTCACCATCATGCTGCTGCCCGAGCCGAGGGGTAAGAGCCTCGAAGAGCTGTCGGCGGAGGCCTACGCGCCCCGCACGCTCAGGCTGGAGACTGCCTCATGACGTACCGCATCGTGGTTGGCGTAGACGGCTCGGCTCACAGCGCCGCGGCCCTGCGGTGGGCCCTGGGCGAAGCCGGGACGCACTCCGGCGAGGTGGTCGCGCTGTTCGCCTGGCAGGTGCCGTTCCTCTCCTTTCCCGGCGCGTTCGACCGGGAGGATCTGGAGCAGGCGTCCAAGGCCTTCCTGGTCAAGACGGTCGGCGAGATCGTCCCGACCCCGCCCGTGCCGCTGCGGACCGTGGTGGCCGAAGGTGATCCCACCCAGTCCCTGGTCACCGCGTCGAAGGAGGCCGACCTGCTGGTGCTGGGCATCCGCGGGCGGTCGCCGTTCGCGGGCCTGCTGCTCGGATCGGTGAGTCAGGGCGCCGCGGCCACCGCCGCATGTCCGGTCGTGCTGGTGAAGCTGTCCGACGAGCCGTGATCAGGCCGGCGCCGGGCCGCCGCGCGCCGCCGGGCCGGGCAGTGAGCCGCCACGCCCCGGTCACTGGTGACCTTTCGTGCAGTTTCGCCGCTTTCACCCCTGTTCGCGGCCAGCCACCTCGCACTCAGGCCGTCGTGAATGTGAATCCGGTGCACTCCCAGGTGCAGCAACGCCGCATTCATCGCCGAGACCCGCTTCCGCCGCCGCGGCGGAGCGAGCTCCGCGAGAGGTGTAGGCCAGGAAACCGGGCAGGGCGGCGCAGGTGACGCCGACCGCGGCGACGCAGAGCAGGCCGCCGGACCAGAGCGAGAACCGCGGTGTGCTGAGGCTCGCCACCCCGCCGGCCCGGATCTGGCCGGCCGACGGGCCCAGGCCGTAGCTGATCAGCTCGACCCCGGCCAGCCGGCCGCGCAGCGCGTCCGGGATGGTCTGATTCCACAGCGTGTCCCGGAATATGCCGCTGAGCATGTCCGCGGCTCCGGCCAGGACCAGGAACGCCAGGGCCACGCCGATGTCGGGCGCCAGGCCCAACCCGGCGATCGCCATCCCCCACCCGCCCGCGGCCAGGGCGATCGCGCGGCCGTGCCGGTGCACCCGGCCGGTCCAGCCGCTGGTCGCCGACGCGGCCAGCGCGCCGAGCGAGGGCGCGGAGAACATCAGTCCCACCGCCCACGGCGCGTGCAGCCCGGCCGCCAGGAACGGGAACAGCGCGTTCGGGTACGCGAACGTCATGGCGGCCAGGTCGGCCACGTAGGAGCCGATGAGCTCGGGGCGCCCGCGCGCGTACCGCAGGCCGGACAGCAGGCTGCTCAGGCCCCGCGCGGGCGCACCGTTGCCGGCCGCCGAGGGTGCCGGAATCGGGCCGAGCCCCCGCAGGAAGACGAGCGAGACGGCGAAGCTGACGGCGTCCAGGGCGTACACGGCCTGCGGGCCCGGAGCGGCGGCGAGCACCCCGCCGAGCGAGGACCCGGCGATGAAGCCCGCGTTCGACGAGAACGACAGCAGCGCCGACGCGGCGGTCAGCTGGTCGCGGGTGACCATCCGGGGAACGGAGGCGTCCAGCGACGGCCGCTGCAGCGCGGCCAGCGCCATCATCACCGCGGCGACGACGTACAGCGGCCACACCATGGGATGCGGCAGCGACGCGTTGGCCACCAGGATCGCCGCGCAGCCGCCCAGGCCGGCCTCGCACCAGCGGATCAGCCGCCTCCGGTCGAGCCGGTCGGCCAGGGCGCCGCCGTACAGGCCGAATCCCACCAGCGGCACCAGCTCGACCGCGCCGAGCAAGCCCACGGCGACGGCCGACCCGGTGAGCTGCCGGGCCTGCACGAGCAGGGCCACCTCTCCCGCCTGGCTGCCGAACAGGGTGACCGTCCGGCTGCCGAACAGGAACCGGAAGTCGCGCGAGGCGCGCAGCGGCGCCATGTCGGCGGCCAGCCGGCGCATCCGCCCCCCGCCGGTGTGCGGGGATCCCCCCGGTGAGCCCGACGTACCCGGCTTTTCGGGTGTTTCGTCTCGGTCATGGTCATCGCGGTCGTGCAGGGTCATCTCGTTCTCCCCGGGTGCGGGCTGGGCTGGAGGCGCGCGAGAGCGCGGCGGAAGCACCGAGGAATGGCTCGCCAGTTAGGCAGTACGACGATAACGACCAGCGCGATAACGACCAGCGCGATAACGACCAGCGCTACTGCGAATCGCTCCTCGGGGCCACCCCACGGTGGCCCGAAGCGATGACTTCGACCGCCGGCCCGGCCTGGTGCAACCCGGCGATCAAGTACCGGAGGCCTGCGGTGGTCAACGGCAGAGCGAACACGTCATCACTGTAACAGCGGCCGCAACCGCTATTCAGCCCCCGACGACCGGAACGAGAAAGCCGCGCCGCGGTCAGCCCCAGACCTCGGCCGCGGTCTCCACGATGAGCCCGAGCTTGGCGAACTGCTCGTCGCGGGTCAGCACGTTGCCTTCGACCGTCGAAGAGAAGCCGCACTGCGGCGAGAGGCACAGCTGATCCAGCGGCACGTACCTGGCCGCCTCGTCGATCCGCCGCTTCAGCGCGTCCTTGCTCTCCAGCTCGCCGCGCTTGGTGGTCACCAGGCCGAGGACCACCATCTTGCCCGGCGGAACGAAGCGGAGCGGCTCGAAGCCGCCGGAGCGCTCGTCGTCATACTCCAGGAAGAAGCCGTCCACGGCCAGCTCGCCGAACAGCGCCTCCGCCACGAAGTCGTAGCCGCCCTCGGCCGCCCAGGACGAGCGGAAGTTTCCCCGGCACATGTGCGTGGTCACGGCCATGCCCTCGGGCCTGCCGGAGACCGCGTCGTTGACCTGCCGGATGTAGCGCAGGTGCAGGTGCTGCGCGTCCTCGCCCCGGTCGGCGATCTCGGCCCGCTGCGCCGGGTCGTTCAGGTACGCCAGGCTCGTGTCATCGAGCTGCAGATAGGTACAGCCGAGGTCGGCCAGCCGCCGGACCTGCTCGGCGTAGGCCGCCGACAGATCGGCCCAGAACTCCTCCATGTCCGGGTACACGGCATGATCGATCGCCGCCGGGCCGCCGCGGTAGTGGACCATGTTCGGCGACGGGATCGTGAGCTTGGGCGTCGCGGCCTTGACCACCGAACGCAGGTAGCCGAAGTCCTCCTCGAAGATCGTGTGCTCGAGCCCGATCCTGCCTCCTACGTGCAGCGCGGCGGGCGTGAACTCGATGTTGCCGGACGGGTTGCGGAACCGTACGGCCAGGTGGCCCGGCGCCTGGCTGATACCGCCGAGCTGGTAGATGAAATCCATGTGCCAGGAAGCGCGCCGGAACTCGCCGTCGGTGGCGGACTGCAGGCCGACCGCTTCCTGCATCTGGACCACCTCGGTGACCGCGTCATCCTCGACGGCTCGCAGCTGTGTCGCGTCGATGCGGCCGGCGGCGAAATCATCACGCGCCGCGAGGAGCTGCGGGGGGCGGAGCAGGCTGCCGACGTGGTCGGCGCGGAAGGGCGGTGTGCTGCGCATAACGGTCATCGTGGTGCGGCGCCGCCAGGCGAGTCAATGCCGGCTCGCCCAAATGCGCGGGCACGCCGGTGGTGGCGGGGCACAAGCGGCGGGCGGCCCGCCGCGGGGTAGGTTAAGCGCATCGGCGCCTCGAGGCGCCCTGGAGGCGAGCGGGAGATACCGGATGAGCGTCGGGAGCCTGGTGAGTTCCGGGCCGCTCATCCTGGCCGTGCCGGTGGCCGCGGCGGCCGGGGCCGTCACGTTCCTGTCTCCGTGCTGCCTGCCGCTGGTGCCCGGCTATCTCTCCTACGTGACCGGCATGTCGGCGGTCGGCGCCCAGGCGGCCACCGCCCCGGCCGGCGCCGGGCCCACGTCGGCGGACGTGCCCGCCGGGCCGCGGCGGAGCCGGGTGGTCGCGGGCACCGCGCTGTTCGTGCTGGGGTTCTCGGCCCTGTTCACCACGTACGGAGTGGCGTTCGGCGGGCTCGGCACCGCGCTCAAGCTGCACCAGCAAGGCCTGACGCAGGTGCTCGGAGCGCTGACGATCGCCCTCGGCCTGTTGTTCTCCGGTGTCCTCGACCGGTTCACGTTCGCCGGGCGGATGGTGCGGCCGTCGCTGCGCCCGCGCGCCGGGCTGGCCGGCGCGCCGCTGCTCGGCGTGCTGTTCGGGCTCGGCTGGACCCCGTGCATCGGCCCGACCCTGGCCGCGGTGCTGAGCCTCGGGCTGACGTCGGGCACCGCGGCCCGGGGCGCGTTTCTCGCCTTCATCTACGGGCTCGGCCTCGGCATCCCGTTCCTGTTCGTGGCGCTGGCCTTCCAGCGCGGCATGCACGTGTTCAGGTTCGCGCGGCGGCACGCCCGGCTGGTGACCGGCATCGGCGGCGGGATGCTCGTCGCGGTCGGGCTGCTCGAGGTGACCGGCGCCTGGACGGCCGCGATCACCTGGGTGCAGATCCACTGGATCCAGGGCTACACCCCGCCCATCTAGCGCACAGGGCGGCAGGCCGGGGGTCGGGCAGGCCGGCCGGGCAGGCCGGGGGTCGGGCAGGCCGGGGGTCGGGCAGGCCGGGGGTCGGACAGGCCGGCCCGGGGGGCGAGGCTGGGCGATCCGGCAACCGCCATGACAATCTGGTCTCTGCGACCCGCGGCCGCGGGCCGGACGGATGCGTCGCGCAGCCGCGGCGGTCGGTCGAGGAGGACCACATGCGGTTCGGCATCTTCTACGAGCACCAGCTGCCCCGGCCCTGGGGTCCGGAATCGGAGCACACGCTGCTGTCCGACGCGCTCGAGCAGATCGAGCTCGCCGACCGGTCCGGCCTCGACTACGTCTGGGAGGTCGAGCACCACTTCCTCGAGGAGTACTCACACTCCTCGGCGCCCGAGGTGTTCCTGGCCGCGGCGAGCCAGCGCACCCGCAGGATCCGGCTGGGTCACGGCATCGTCCAGGCGCCGGCGGCGGTCAACCACCCGGCCCGGATCGCTGAGCGGGTCGCCACCCTGGATCTGGTATCGGATGGGCGCGTGGAGTTCGGCACCGGGGAGGCCAGCTCGGCGGCCGAACTCGGCGGGTTCGGCGTGGCCCGCCAGGCCAAGCGCGCGATGTGGGAAGAGACCCTCGACGCGGTTACGCGGATGTTCGCCGAGCAGCCTTTCGCGGGGTACAACGGGGACTTCTTCACCATGCCGCCGCGCTACGTGCTGCCCCGGCCGCTGCAGAAACCGCACCCGCCGCTGTGGGTGGCCTGCAGCCGCAGACAGACTATTCACCTCGCGGCGCGCAGCGGCATCGGCGCACTGTCGTTCTCGTTCGTCGAGCCCGAGGACGCCGCGCGCTGGGTGGCCGAGTACTACGACCTGATCGCCTCGGAGGAGTGCGTGCCGCGCGGCTTCGCGGTCAACCCGAACGTCGCGGTGGTGCTGCCGATGATGCTGCACCCCGATGAGGCGACCGCGATCGACCGCGGCATCGACGGCGCGCACTTCTTCGGCTATTCGCTGAGCCACTTCTACGGCGGCGGCCCGCACGCGGTCGGCGGCAGCGACGTGTGGCGGAGCTTCGGCGCCGACCGCGCCGCGCATGGCTTCGCGCGGGAAATCGTCTACGCCAGCGCGCAGCCGCTGGCCGTCCGGCTCCTGCAGGCCGGGATGGGCTCCCTGCGCGGCGCGATCGGCACTCCAGGGCAGGTCGGTGACCTGATCGCGCGATACGAGGCGGCCGGGGTGGACCAGGTGATGTTCGTCATGCAGGCCGGGAACAACCGGCACGAGCACATCTGCGAGAGCATCGAGTTGTTCGCCCGCGAGGTCCTGCCCCGGTTCGCCGACGGCCGGGAGGAGAAAGAGGCCGCGAAGGCCGACCGGCTGGCGGCCGCCGTGGACAAGGCGCTGGCCCGGCGATCCGGCCCCCGGCCGCTGGCGGCGCCCTATGAGATCAACGAAGAGGCGGAGGTCGCCGCCGCCCGCCGGCTGGCGCACGCGCCGCTGCGCGCCCGCCCGGTACGCCACCTGGCCGACCAGGCTCGCCAGTCGGCGCGAGAGTCCGTGCGCGGGCGCGGTCAGGTCGGCCTGCGGCGGCTGATCGGCCGGATGTCGGACGCCAGGCTGGAGCAGATCTTCGCGGGCACTCAGGCCCAGCGTGCCGTCTTCGCGATGATGACCCGCCGGTTCCAGCCCGCCAAGGCCGCAGGCTTTGAGGGCGCGATCGTCTACGACCTCGGCCTGACCGACGGGACCCGACGGTCATGGGCCATCGAGATCCACGACGCCCGCGCCCGCGCCCGCGAGGGCGGGAGCGCCGGCGCCGTGCTCACGATCAGGGTCCCGCTTGCTGACTTCATCCGGGTGCTCACGACCGCGGGCAGCTTTTATCCGCTGATCGTGAACGGCCGGTTGACGATGGAGGGGGATCTGGGGCTGGCGAACAGGATGTCCGAGATGTTCGGCGGCCGCTCGGCCTACTGAGCCGGGCCTGCCGCCGAGCACAGCCGGTCACGCCTATGAGGAATTCGTGCACGACCCGCCGACCGGTCTGTTAACGACAGATCGGCGCAGCCACTGATATAACAGCGCATGCTGCTGGGCACGCTCGCTGATGACGCCGAACGGCATTCCACTACTCTGCGTACTCCCTCGCAAGACTAGCCGAAATAGGTTGTATGCATCATGTCAGGATGCAAGACTGCGACCATGGCGATCGCGTTGGACGGCGGTTACCCCGAAGAGCACCCTCCGGGTCCCTTCGCAGGTCAGCAGCGCTTGACGACCTTCGGGCGCCGCCGCGAACCACGAGCGGAACGGATTTTCTCCTTAACCGGGACTGATGCGCAGGTGCCTGCGGAAATTGCGCCGCGCGCAGCTGCGGACAAAATAGCCGGATCGGATCATCAGGCGGCCGCGGCCAACGATCCCCGAGCTTACCCTGGCGACGCGAAGCAATTTGATTCCCGCCTGGTGAAGGAATCCTTCGTGCACATGGCGGCGAACCCCGAGGCGGCAATGGAGCACTTCTATGCACGCCTATTTGTGCATTATCCGGAGATGCGGTCAATGTTCCCGCACGCAATGCGCGATCACATGGAACACGTATTCGCTGCGCTGACCCGGATTGTATGGAGCATCGACAGCCCCGACTCGCTCGGCGCCTATCTCGCTCAGTTAGGGCGGGGTCACCGTAAGTTCGGCGTGAAGGACCGGCATTACGAGCCGTTCCTCACCGTGCTTGTCGACACGGTCCGACATTTCAGCGGCCATTACTGGACGGATGAGACCCAGGCCGCATGGGAGGATGCCCTGGGCCGCGCCACCAAGGTCATGCTGGCCGCGGCCGAACAGGACGCCGTGCGGCAGCCACCCTGGTGGATCGGCGAGATCGCGCGGCATGACCAGCGCGGGCCGGATCTGGCGGTCCTGACGATCAGGCCCGACCAGCCGCTGCACTACACGCCCGGCCAGTACCTGGCCGTTCAGGTCCCGCGTTGGCCCCGGGTCTGGCGCAGCTTCTCGATTGCCAACGCGCCGCGCGAGAACGGGCTGATAGACCTGCATGTACGCGCCGTACCCGGCGGTCTGGTGAGCGGCTCGCTCGTGCACAACACCGTTCCCGGTGACACGGTGCTGCTCGGGCAGGCACAGGGCGAGATGACCCTGCCTGCCGGGGCCGGGCGCGACCTGCTGTGCATCGCGGGCGGGACCGGCCTGGCCCCGCTCAAGGCGATCATCGAGGGGGTGATCCGCGCCAGCGGGCCCGGCCGGCGCCGGAAGATCAGCCTGTTCTACGGCGCGCGCATCCAGGAAGATCTTTACGACCTCCCCGATCTGCGGGTCCTGGAATCGATCTATTCGGCGCTGACCGTGATTCCCGTGGTGTCACATGAGCCAGAGTTCACCGGCCTCAAGGGAATGCTGCCTGATGTCACGGCGAGCCGGGCGAGCTGCGAAGACCGGGAAATCTTCATTAGCGGCCCGGATGGCATGGTCAGCCAGACGGCTGCGCTTCTCGCGAACCGCGTCACAGCCGACCGGATACGCCACGACCCGCTGGGCGCGGCCAGGTAGCCGGCCGCTCCCCGGCAAAAGCCCGCAACGTATCGCATGCTCCCGGCGGCCGGGCCATCGTGAACGTTCAGCGTGCAATCCCACGGCCGCCGCGTGCTTCAGGGAATTCCCTCAGATGCAATCCCGCGTGGACCAGGGAACACGCAATTGTCTGCCATGCAATCCCGTTCAACCCGCCAGTCCGCGATCAACCCGCGAGGACTGTCACACCTTGCGCCACCGGGGAATCCACGCGCCGTCGGAGATCGTGTAGTCGCCGAACAGGGCGGGCGCCTCGGCCCGCATCAGCTCGCCGATCCGGCCGAACACCAGCCGGATCTCCTCCTCGGCGCCGGGATCGGTCCGCGCCTCGATGGTGTGCCGCAGCGTCCGGATGTTCGCCGTCCACAGCAGGCCGGTGGCCACCCCGTCCGGCGCGAACCGGCGCATGAACGAGGTCTTGTGCTTCTTCTCGTGGAACGGGACACCGTCCTCGTCCAGCCCGAAGTGCCCGGCCATCCAGCGCTGGAACTCCTCCATCTGCTCCAGCAGCGCGGTCGACCGCTTCATCAGCTCGGCGTCGGCCAGGGCCCAGTCCGGGAACCAGAACGGGATGTCGGCCAGCCGCACGAACCGCAGCGACTCCTGCGAGATCGCCACCCCCGGCCTATGGCGCACGATTTCATGCGAGCAAACTCTCGAGACGTTGTGCAGCACGAAGCTGAAACTGACGTGCTCGAGCACCGACCCGTGCGCGCTGGCCAGTATGTTCTCCAGGTACTTGTCCTGGTCGGCCCGGACCTTGGTGACGTTCGGGTTCAGCCCCGGCTCCCACGAGCGATAGCACAGGCGCCCAGCGAACTCGGCGAGGTTCAGCGCATCGTGGTCGAGATCGCCGCGGTCCAGCTTCTCCAGCCACTTCTCGCCCCCGACCTCGCCCAGGTACGCGGCGAGCTGGTCGTAGTCGATCTCCGGACGGGCGACGAGGAACACCTGCGGCTGCACGCTCTTCATGAGACGGCACACTACAGTGGGCCGCCGACACCGACCGGCCGCTGACGATCCGTTCCGGCCGCTCCGGGCGCGAAGCGCTCGGAGCGGCTTTGTTACGGGCGGGGCAGGATGGGGTAATAGGCGAGCTAAGTGCCAGATCTCCGGGACGGCGTACGGATACAGCGGACGGGAGCGCCCGAGATGACGGAACCAAGCACGCCAAGCAGGCCCGTGGTCTTCGTGCACGGCCTGTGGCTGCACGCGACCTCGTGGGGCCCGTGGGTGGAGCTCTTCCGGGACGCGGGCTACGCCCCGGTCGCGCCGGGCTGGCCGGGAACCTCGGACACCGTCGAGGAGACCCGGCGCGAACCCGGTAAGGTCGCCGGCTACGGCATCGACGACGTGGTCGACCACTACGCCCACATCATCCGGGGACTGGATTCCCCGCCGGTCGTCATCGGGCACTCCTTCGGCGGCCTCATCGTGCAGCGGCTGCTCGGGCAGGACCTGGCCGCCGCGGGAGTGGCGATCGACCCGGCGCCGGTCAAGGGCGTGATCCTGCTGCCGCCGTCGGCGCTCCGGGTCGCCTCGATCGCGCTGCGCAAGCCCGCCCACCGCCACGAGGCGGTATCGCTGACCGCCGAGCAGTTCCGCTACGGCTTCGGGAACGCCCTGCCCGAGCAGGAGTCGGCTGACCTCTACGAGCGCTGGGCGGTCCCGTCGCCGGGCAGGCCGCTGTTCGAGGCCGCCCTGGCCAACCTCTCGCTGCGGTCGCCTGCCAAGGTCAACACCGGCAACAGGACCCGCGGGCCGCTGCTGGTGACCGCGGGCGGGCAGGACCACACCGTCCCGGTGGCGATCAGCACGGCCACCCGCAAGCTCTACCACAAGTCACCCGCAGTGACGGACTTCATAGACTTCCCGGACCGCGGCCACTCGCTCACGATCGACCATGGCTGGCGCGAGATCGCCCAGTATGCGCTGGACTGGCTCAAGCAGCGCTCGCCGTAGCCTTGGCCCGCCGCGTCGCGGAGTCGCGGCGTCACAGCCGCCGCGTCACGGAGCCGCCGCGGCTACGGCGTCCTTCGACCAGGCGCGGGCCAGCCGCAGCACGTTCGCGATGACCTGGTGACCGGCGCGGCCGGCCGCCGTCATGATCGACTCCGGGTGGAACTGCACTCCCCACCGGCCCGCGGCGTCGTCCTCGATGGCCATCACCACGCCGTCGGGGGTCACCGCGGTCACCGAGAACCCGCCGCCGACCCCGTCGGGCACCGCGTGCAGCGAGTGATACCGCCCGGCGGCGAACTCGGCGGGCAGTCCGGCCAGCAGCCCCGGGCTCGCGGCGCCGCCGAGAACCTGCACCCGCCCGGGCTTGCCGTGCGCCGGCGTGGCCAGCAGGCCCAGCCGCCCGCCCGCGTGCTCCACCATCGCCTGCATCCCCAGGCACACGCCGAACGCGGCGATTCCGCGCTGGTCCAGCGCGGTCAGCAGCTCGTCGCAGCCGAAATCGGATGGCCGGCCGGGGCCCGGCGAGAGCACCACGAGATCGGGCGCCCAGGCGTCGAGCCGGGCGGCGTCGAACCCGGCCCGCCGCGTGGTCACCTCCGCGCCCGCTTCGCGGAAGTAGCCGCCCAGGGTGTGCACGAACGAGTCCTGGTGGTCGACCAGGAGCACCCGCATCCCGGCCCCGGGCGCCGCGGCGGCCCGGGGGGACGGCCCCGCGGCGCAGGCCGGGCCGCCCGGTCCCGCCGGTCTTTCACCCGCCCCCCCGCCCTCGCCGAGGGTCTCCAGCAGGGCCCGGGCCTTGAGCTGGGTCTCACGCTCCTCGGCCGCCGGGTCGGACTCGAACAGCAGCGTCGCGCCCGCCCGGACCGCGGCGACCCGGTCGCGGATGTGCGCCGTGCGCAGGGTGAGCCCGGTGTTCATCCCGCCGTCGAATCCGATCATCCCGACCGCGCCGCCGTACCAGCACCGCGGGCCGTCCTCGTGGTCCTCGATGAACTGCATCGCCCAGGCCTTGGGCGCGCCGGTCACGGTCACCGCCCACATATGGGTCAAGAACGCGTCCAGCGCGTCGAACCCCGGCCCCAGCCGCCCCTCCACGTGGTCCACGGTGTGGATCAGGCGGCTGTAGATCTCAATCTGGCGCCTGCCGATCACCCGCACGCTGCCCGGCGCGCAGACCCGGGACTTGTCGTTGCGGTCGACGTCGGTGCACATGGTCAGCTCGGACTCTTCCTTGGCCGAGCCGAGCAGGGTGCGGATGTTCTCCGCGTCCTGGAGCGGGTCCGCGCCGCGGGCGATCGTCCCGGAGATCGGGCACGTCTCCACCCGGTCCCCGGTCACCCGCACGTACATCTCCGGTGACGCCCCGACCAGGTACTCGTCCTCCCCCAGGTTGAGGAAGAACTCGTACGGCGCCGGGTTGCGCTGCCGCAGCCTCTCGTAGAAGGCGGCCGGCGAGCCGCAGGCTCCGTGGAACACGTGGCTCGGCACCACCTCGAACAGGTCGCCGCGGGCAAAGCGCTCCCTGGCCTGCTCCACCACACGCGCGAACGAACCTGGCCGCGGATCGGCGGGAAGTGCAGGAGCCTGAACGGAACGCCGCGGGCCGGTCGCCCCGTCCAGGCCCGGCGTGGTCCCGCGTGGGCGGTCATCGGCGTCCCGGGGCAGGCCGGCGGTCGAGGCGCCCGCCACCTCGAAGTCGTAGCTGAAGCAGGCCGCGGTCTCCCGCTTGCGGTCGAGCACGTACAGCCGGTCCGGCAGGTGCAGGACCAGGTCGCGCTGGGTATCCGGCCTGGCGTGCCGCTGCCGCACCGGCTCGAACTGGAAGGCCAGGTCGTAGCCGAACGCGCCGTAGAGGCCGAGGTGCGGATCCGGGCCGGAGAAAGCCGCGATGATCTCCCGCAGCGCCGAGAACACCGTCGGCCGCCGGCTCCGTTCCTCTTCCGCGAACGTCCCGCCCGCCTCCGGGATGATCACGGTGCTGACCCGGGGGGACGACGCGGCCGGCGTGCCGGCCCGGCGCATCGCGTCACTGATCACGGGCAGCAGGACCTGGCCGCGGTCGTTCAGGGCGGTCGCGGTGACGCGCCTGCCCCGGGCGACCAGTTCGAGGCACGGGTCGACGTAGGCCAGGTGCCAGCGGCTGTAGCGGCCCGGGTACTCCATCCCCGAGCTGAGCACTCCGCCCCGGCGCGCCTCGACCTGGCGGGTGATCTCCGCCAGCACGGCCGGGTCGAACGGGGTGGCGGTGCGGATCACCCGGACTCCGCCGCCGGTCTCGAACTGTGTCGGGTCCATGTCGGCCTCTCGCCGTGGTCAGGCCCGGAGCCGGCGGCGACGAGAAAGGCGACCGCCGGCTGCCGGGCGGTCGCCTTCAGGATCTGCGCGCGAACCAGGAACCGCCTCAGGGGCGGCGCCACCAGCCTGTGATGTGGTTCGCGGGCATGACCGCGAGCATAGTGCCGCGAGGTCCCGGGCGCCAGCGCCGGGCCGCAAGGCGGATGGGCGCGGCTCAGTCTCAGCCGAGCGCGTAGACGACCGTGACCGAGATGCTGAGCTGCTGGGATCCCGGGTTGATCGGCACCGGGGCGGCCCGGCCCGCCGAGGCTACGGCCATCGGGACCGGCAGCGCGGGAGCCTGGGTCTGGTCGGTGACGCTGACCACCGGCCCGAGCGGCTGGCCGAGCGCCTGGGCGTACTGACCCGCCTTGGCCCGGGCGTCGGCGACCGCCCGGGCCCGCGCGGTGGCGAGCAGCCCGCTGGTGTCGGTCAGGTCCAGCGAGACGCCGTCGATGGTGGCGGCGTTGCCCCCGGCGTGCACCGCGGCCTGGATCTGCGCGCCGGCCGCCGCGATGTTCACCAGCGTCGCGGTGAGCGACTCGCTGGCCCCGTAGCCGGCGGGCGTCGCCGAGCCGGGGCTGTAGTCGGGCTGAAGGTACAGGCCGGACGTCTGGATGTCGGCGGCGGCCACGCCCTGGGCGCGCAGCACCGCCGTGACCCGGCTCGCCGCCTGGTTGGCCTGCTGCAGCGCCGCGTCCACCGAGGCGGCGTTCACCTGGACGCCCATGTCGAGCGTCAACTGGCTGGGGGTCCCGGTGACCACGCCGGTGCCGGTGACGGTGATCCGCGCCGCGGCGGACGCCGAGGTGAGCTGAACGCCCGCCGGGCGGCCGGACAGGCCGGCGGCCGGGCCCGGGCCACCGGACGACGCGCCGCCCCGGCTCAGGCCGAGCGCGAACGCCCCGATCAGGACGGCGGCGACGGCGGCGCCGCCGCCTGCGGCGCGCAGCGCGGGGGTGGTGATGACGGCCATGGCAGGGCTCCTGGTCCGCGGGGGCTTTCCTGCCGCTTCGACGCGCCGCCGTCGCGCCCGGTTCCCGTCAGGTGCGATCCCCGGGCACGGAGGCGGGGCGGGGCGGGAGCGGCGGCCGTCGCCTGGACGGCCGGCCCGCCGTGTCCGGCGCCGTCGCCGCTGGCCTGGTCTCGAGGGCCTCGATGGCCATCCGGACCGCGGTCCGCAGCTGCGGGTCCTCGCCCGCCGCCCAGTCTTCAGGGGACAGCACCACCTCGACGTCGGGATCGACGCCGTGGTTCTCCACCTCCCACCCGAAGCCGTCCAGCCACATGGCGTAGCGCGGGACGGTGATCCCGGTACCCTCCACGAGCCGGTGGTAGCCGTCGATGCCCACCACGCCGCCCCAGGTCCGGGTGCCCACCACCGGACCGAGACCCAGGATCTTGATGGCCGCCGTCACGATGTCGCCGTCCGAACCCGCGAACTCGTCGGCCAGCGCGACCACGGGCCCGCGCGGGGCATCCTGCGGGTAGGTGTCCGGCCGCAGGCCGCGCGGCACGCTCCAGCCGATCACCCGCCGGGCCAGCTTCTCGACCACCAGTTGCGAGACGTGGCCGCCGCGGTTGCCGCGCACGTCCACGATGAGCGCGTCGCGGACCATCTCGGTGTGCAGGTCGCGGTGGAAGTCCGCCCAGCCCTCGCTCACCATGTCCGGGACGTGCAGATAGCCGATCCTTCCGCCGCCGAGCCCGCGGACCCGTTGCCGCTGCGCGGCGACCCAGTCCTGGTAGCGCAGCCGCCGGTCGTCGGTGAGCGTGATGACCACGGTGCTGCGGGGCGCGCCGCCCGCCGCCGGGCCGATGGTGAGCTCCACTGGCTTGCCCGCCGCGCCGACCAGCAGCGGGCCGGGCCCGGTGCCGTCCAGCATCTGCCCGTCGACCGCGAGGAGCGCGTCTCCCGGGCCGATCTGCGCCCCGGGCGTGGCGAGCGGTGACCGCGCCCGGGGGTCGGAGGACTCGCCCGGCAGGACCCGGGTCACCGTCCAGCGCCCGTTGCCGTCGTGGGCCAGGTCCGCTCCCAGCAGGCCGAGCCCGCGATCGGCGGCGTCCGCGGACGCTTCGTCGTCGTGGGCGGCGTCGACGTAGGCATGCGAGGTGCCGAGTTCGCCGGCCACCTCCCACAGGAGGTCGGCGAAATCCCCGGGACCCGCGACCCGGTCCAGCAGCGGCCGGTAGGACTCCAGTACTGCGTCCCAGTCGGCCCCGGCCAGGTCAGCCACCCAGAAGTCGTGCCGCATGCCGGCCGGCCTCGGCGTAGGCGTTGCGCCACAGCGTCCCGGGATCGGCCAGGAACCTGGCGCGGGACCTGTCGACCGGCACCTGGTCCGCCGGGTTGTCCGCGTCCGGCTTGCGGTCGGCGGGCACGGCGCTGAGCTTGTCGTGGTCGCACACGACGAGCACGCTGCCGTCCCCGCTCACCTCGAACCAGTCCAGTTCGTCGGCCAGTTCCGTGCGCCGCTGCGCCGCGAGGTCGAAGTGCTCCAGGCGCGGGCGCGGCGCCGCGTCGCCGGGGCTGGCGCCGCTCTCCCCGAGATTCCCCGTCACCGGCACCCTGAGCCAGGCGAGCCCGTCGGTGACGGCCCGCAGCGACGCGTAACGCGCCTCGGCCACCGGAATCTGGACGATCCGGCCGGCCAGGCCGGCGGGGTCGACCCGCACGGGCTCCGGCGCGCCCTCGCGCGCGCCGTCGCGGGCCGGGCCGTCCTGAGCCGGACCGTTCTCGGCGGCACCGTCGGGGGCCGGGCCGTCGGAGGCGGGGCCGTCGGAGGCGGGGGCGCCCTTGGCCGCGCCTGCGCCTGAGCCGTCCGGTGCGGCCGCGTCGTCCTTGGCGTGGCTGCCGACCGGCCGCCCGCCCGGCAGCGGGGCGAACGGCGACGGCGTCGCGGCCGCCAGCGGGACCAGGTAAGGGCGGCACCCGTACGGGAACGACAGGTCGAAGACGTGCGCGTCGTAGACCGGGTCGAAACTCCGCCACGACAGGAAGGCCAGGTACAGTCCGTCGGCCGTGAACACCGGGTCGGTGTCGGTGAAGCGGCCGTCGGTGACCTCCACCACGCTCGCACCGGGGTCGGCCAGCCGGACCATGCGCAACTGCCGCAGCGGGTCCGCCAGCGGATGTGACCACGCCAGCCAGGCCGAATCGGGTGACCACGTGAGCCCGCTCACCTCGCCGTTGCCGGATGACGCCAGATCCGTGACGTCACCGGAGGAGACGTCCACGACGCAGAGTCTCCCGTCGCGAGCGGCGACCGCGATGACGCTGCCGTCCGGGGCCGCGGCCATGTCGGCCACCATGCCGATCCGGCCCGCCGCGAGCCGCCGCGGCGGCGTTCCCGCCGCTGACCCGGCGGAGGGCGCTATCTCGAGCGCGTCGGCGCCTTCAGCGTCGGTCACCCACGCGACCTGGCCCGTCTTTCCGAGTACCCGGGGCAGCCGGGCCCGTACGCCCGGGACCACCGACAGGGCCCGCGCCGGGCCGTCCCGGTGGGTCAGCCAGTGCACGGTTCCGCGTACCTCGATCGCGCTCGCCTGGCCGGAATGATCGCAGGACAGGTCGCCGAGATGGTCCTCCGCCGAGATCAGGCGGGGGGTCCGGCCCGCCGCGGCGCCCAGGCTGAACTCCAGCCGCTTAGGCCCGTCGGCGGCGTCCAGCCCGTCGAGCAGCCAGATGTCACCCCCGCAGTGGTAGACGACCCGCTGGCCGTCGGTGCTGGCGTTGCGGGCGTAGAAGCCGTCGTGATCGGTGTGCCGCCGCAGGTCGCTGCCGTCCGGCGCGCACGAGTACAGGTTGGCCGTGCCCTCGTGGTCGGAGAGGAACGCCAGCCGGCCGCCGATCAGCATCGGGCTGCCGAACTGGCCCGCCAGATCGCCCGGGACCCGGGCGAACCGGCCAGCCGCCGGCCCGCCCGGCGCGGGGACCGTGCGCAGCCACAGCCGTCCCGAGGTCCCGCCCCGGTAGCGCTTCCAGAGCGCGGGGTCGCTGCGGAAGGCCCCGCTCAGCAGCGCGACGCCGCCGGCCTCGATGGCCAGGTCGGTGACCGGGCCGAACGGCAGCGGGCCGGACGGAGGCCGGCCGAGGGGGACGGGCCGCCGCGGCATGGCCGGCTCACCGACGGCCAGCGCGTAGGCCCAGGTGAAATGATCGAACGGCTGCCCCGAGGCGGTGATCGCGACGACCTCGCCGTCCGGGGTCCAGCCGCAGACCCGGGTTCGCCGGTCACCCCAGTAACTGAGCCGGTGGCCGTTCCCGCCGTCGATCCCGGCCACGTGTACCTCGGGCGGGCCGGGCCGGCGGCTGGTCCAGGCGATCATCGAGCCGTCCCGGGAGATCCGCGGATGGCTCACCGCCGCGTGGTCGGCGGTCAGGCGCCAGGCCCGCCCGCCGGTGGCCGGGGCCAGCCACACGTCGTCGTCCGCGACGAAGGTGACGACGTCACCGTGAACATGAGGGAAACGGAGGTACCCGGCTGACGTCACCGGCTCATCCTAGAACCCTGCGCAGCCTCATCCGGTGGTGCTGCTGCTGCCCGCCGGGCCCGTGGCGGGCCGGTGCGCACCCGCGCGCCCGTCCCGGGTCACCGCGCCCGCCGCGGCCTTGGCATGCGGGCCGATCGCCATCTCCTCGGGCCGGTGCTCGGGCACCGGCTTGCCGACGATCCGGTACACCGCCGACCCGTCCACCGTCTCCTGCTCCAGCAGGAGATCGACAAGCTGCTCGAGCTGGGACCGGTGGGCGCGGATGAGCTCGACGGCGGTCTGCTCCGCCTCGCGCAGCAGCCGGGCCACCTCGGAATCGATCGTGGCCTGGGTGGCCTCGGCGAACGGCCGGCTGGAGAACGCCTGCCCGCCGCCGCCGAGGAACGCCGAGCCGCCCTCCGGATACCCGATCGGGCCGAGCTTCGGCGACAGGCCGAACTCGCGGACCATCTTGGTCGCCAGGTCGGTGGCGCCGGCCAGGTCGTTGGAGGCTCCGGTCGAGCCCTGCCCGAACTCGACCAGCTCGGCCGCGCGGCCGCCGAGCCGCACGGCCAGGGAGGTGGTCAGGTAGTCCTCGCCGTACAGGTGCCGCTCATCGACCGGCAGCTGCTCGGTGACGCCGAGCGTCTGCCCGGCCGGCAGGATCGTGATCTTCGCCACCGGGTCCGCGTGCTCGGACAGCGCGGCGACCAGCGCGTGCCCGGATTCGTGGATCGCGACCGCGTGCTTCTCCTCCGGCAGCAGCACGTTGGAGCCCTCCCGCCGGCCGAGCAGGATCCGGTCCCTGGCCTCGGAAAAGTCCTCCGCGGACAGTACCTCGCGGTTGTCGCGCACCGCGACGATCGCGGCCTCGTTGGCCAGGTTGGCCAGGTCCGCGCCGGAGAAGCCGGGAGTGCCCCGCGCTACCGTGTTGAGGTTGACGTCGGGGCCGAGCTTCTTGTCGCGGCAGTGCACGGCGAGGATCGCGGCCCGCTCGGTCAGCGTCGGCAGCGGGATCGTGACCTGGCGGTCGAACCGGCCGGGGCGCAGCAGGGCCGGGTCCAGGATCTCCGGGCGGTTCGTCGCGGCCAGGACCACGATCCCCTGGGACACGTCGAACCCGTCCATCTCCGACAGAAGCTGATTGAGGGTCTGCTCCCGCTCGTCGTTGGACACCACGGCGCCCGAGCCGGCCCGCCGCTGGCCGATGGCGTCGATCTCGTCGATGAAGATGATCGCCGGGGCCCGCTTGCGGGCCTCGCTGAACAGGTCACGGACCCGGGACGCGCCGACCCCGACGAACAACTCCACGAAGCTGGAGCCGGTGACCGAGAAGAACGGTACCGACGCCTCGCCGGCCACGGCCCGGGCCAGCAGGGTCTTGCCGGTGCCCGGCGGGCCGATCATCAGCAGGCCGCGCGGGGCCATCGCGCCGACCCGCGTGTAGCGCCCGGGGTTGCGCAGGAAGTCGATCACCTCACCGATCTCGGCCTTGACGCCCTCGTAGCCGGCCACGTCGGCGAACTTGGTCTGCGGCCGCTCGGCGTCGAAGACCTTCGCGTTGCTCCGGCCGATGCCGAACGCGCCCAGGGCCCCCGCTCCCCCGCCTGCGCCGCGGGACATCCGGCGGAACAGCCAGAACACCACGATGATCGGCAGCAGCAGGAACAGCCAGTACAGCAGGTCGGTCCCCAGCCCCGAGCTGGGTGGCGACGCGGTCACCGTCTTCACGCCGTCCGCGGTGAGCTGCTGGCTGAGCGCGGGCGTGGGCGACCCGGGAATGACGGTCGTGTACGACTTGCCGTTCGTGAGGGTCCCGGTCACGGTGGTGTTCGAGCCGCTCGCGCCGTTCCCGAAATCGACCGTTTTGATCTTGTGGGCCCCGGCGTCCGCGATGAACTGCGAGTAGTCCAGGCTGACCGGCGTGGTGACGTGTATCCCGGGCAGGAAGATGTACAGCAGCACGACGGCGATGAGCGCGACCGGCCACAGCGCGTGGCGCCATCCTGGCGGCGGCGGCGGTGCCGTGCGAACGGGCTTGTCGCCGGGGGGCGGCGGGTTCGGCTGCTTGCTCATGACCCATTCTTACGCGTAAATAGCACCAGGCCGGTATCGGGTCCGCTTACAGCGCACCGGGGTCACGCTACGCCTTGGCCGCCGCGATCAGCTCCGTGAGCACCAGGTCCTGCGCCTTGAGGTGGTTCTGGATCTCTATCGCCTCGTGCAGCACCGCCTCGGCGTCCTTGTAGGTGTTCTCGGCGCGCTTGTCCGACGCGTTGGCCTGCAGGTTCTGGCCGACGATGATGACCGGCAGCAGGACGAGCTGCAGGAAGTTGCTGCTGACCCACGCGATGATGATCGTCAGGTTGTGGCTGGTGACCGCGGAGGGCAGGCTGATCAGCGCGATGACGCCGAACACGTAGGCGCAGATCATCGTGCCGACCAGCGTCGTGATCATCAGGCCGATCTTGCCGTTGAGCCCGACGCGCCCGTCATCCACCTTGACCGGCGGAGGTCGATGCCCGGTCACCATATGAGCCGTGTGCGGGTGCATGCAGTATTCGTAAAGGGTGTGTCCGTCGATCGCCACGGCGATCGCCTCCTCGGGTCCGTGCGGGGGTGATCAATGTCGGAATACCCTAGCCACCGCGGGCACACCCGGCCACAGAGCAGGCGGGCTATGGTCTGAAGGCCCGCTCAGGTCGGCGCGGAGGAACGGGACAGCTCGATGGGATTCACGATCACCGTCAACGGCACCGAGCGCCAGGTGAGGGACGACGACGGCCGGAGCCTGCTGGAGGTGCTCCGGGACGAGCTGGGCGTCACCGGCCCGAAGCTCGGCTGCGGCGAAGGCGCCTGCGGCGCCTGCACGGTGCTGATCGGGCGCCGCGCGGTGACCCCGTGCACCATGCCGGCCGCCGAGGCCGCCGGCCAGCGGATCACCACGGTCGAGGGCCTGGCCGAGGACGGCCTGCTGCATCCGGTGCAGCAGGCCTGGCTGGAAACCGGCGCGATGCAGTGCGGCTATTGCACCCCGGGCTGGCTCACCGCCACCGCCGCGCTGCTCAACCGCACCCCGCATCCGGACGACGCCAGGATCGCCGCGGAGCTGGCCGGGAACATCTGCCGGTGCTGCACCTACCCGCGGATCCTGCGCGCCGTCCGCCGCGCGGCCGAACTCATGGAGCAGCCGGAACTGCTCGAGCCGGCGCCGGACGCCGCGCCGTCCGCCGCGCAGGCCACCGCGCCGTCCGCTCCGCACCCGCTGCCGTGGGACCAGGCCAGGGAGGCGGCTTCGTTCTTCGAGCAGCTTCCCGACGGCCTGGTCACGGTCGTCGCCGAGGAGGCCCGCCCGTCCGCGCCCGGCCGGTGGGGCGGCCCGGCCCGTGGTTCGATGCAGAGTGCCTGGGTGCACGTGGGCGCCGACGGCACGGTGACCGCCTTCACCGGCAAGGTCGAGGCCGGCCAGGGCACCCGCACCGCGCTCGGGCTCCTGGTCGCCGAGGAACTCGCCGTGCCCGCGGCCTCCGTCCGGGTCGTGATGGGCCACACCGACCTGTCGCCCTTCGACCTGGGCACGTTCGGCAGCCGCTCGATGCCGTACGCCGCCCCTCCGCTGCGCGCGGCAGCGGCGGCCGCGCGCAAGCTGCTCGCCGAGGCGGCCGCGGAGCGGTTCGGCATCCCGGCGGCCGGACTGACCGTCGCGGGCGGGATCGTGGCCGGCCCCGACGGCGCGCCGAGCGTCGGCTACTCCGAGTTGCTGACCGGCGTCCGCCGGGTGGAGCGGGTGCCGGCCGGCGAGCCGGTCACCCCGCCGGGCGCCTGGCGCTCGGCCGGGCATCCGGCGCGGGCGGCGGGCGGTGCCGACGTGGTGACCGGGACCAAGCGCTTCCCCGCCGATCTCCGCCTCGACGGCATGGGGCACGGAGGCGTGCTCCGCCCGCCCGCGTTCGGCGCCACGCTGCGCGGCGCGGACACGGCCGCGGCCGAGGCGCTGCCCGGGGTGAGCGTGGTCCGGGACGGCGCGTTCATCGGCGTCGTGGCCCGCAGCGCGGCCGCCGCGCGCCGGGCCATCGAGAAGATCGACGCTACCTGGGAGCGCCCGCCCCAGCCGGGCGCGGATGACCTGGCCGGCTACCTGCGCTCGCACCCGATCGACGGCGAGGGATTCAGCGCCGCGTTCCGGCACGAGACCGGCGACGCCGACGCGGCGCTGGCCGCGGGTCCGGTCCGCCTGACCGCGCACTACACGGCCGCCTACATCGCCCATGTCCCGCTGGAGCCCCGGTCGGCGGTGGCCACCTGGCAGGACGGGAACCTGACGGTCTGGACCGGCACCTCGACGCCGTTCCGGGCCCGGCGCGAGCTGGCCGAGGCGCTCGGCCTGCCGGAGGCTTCGGTGCACGTGATCGTGCCCGACTACGGCGGCGGCTTCGGCGGCAAGCACGGCAGCGCGGTCGCCGCGGAGGCCGCCCGGCTGTCCCGGGCGGTGGGCCGCCCGGTCAAGGTGCAATGGAACCGGCACGAGGAGTTCCACTGGGGCTACCTGCGGCCCGCGGCGCTCATCGACGTCTCCAGCAGCGCGGACGCGTCCGGGCAGATCACCGGCTGGTCGCACGTCAACATCAACTCCGGATCGGTCGGGATCCTGAGCCCGTACCAGGTCCCGCATCAGCGCATCGTGTACCAGCCGGCCGACTCGCCGCTGCCGCAGGGCTCCTACCGCGCGCTGGCGGCCACGGCGAACAATTTCGCCCGGGAATCTCACCTGGACGAGCTGGCGCACCGGCTCGGGGCCGACCCGCTGGAGTTCCGGCTCCGCCATCTGGCCGACGACCGGCTCGCCGACGTGCTCCGCGCGGCCGCCGGGCCCGTCGGCTGGCCATCGCCGCAGGCCTGGCCGGGCGACGGCACCGGCAGCGGAGTCCGGGCCGGGACCGGGATCGCGTGCGGGGTCGAGAAGGGCGGCCGGGTCGCCACCGCGGCCCGGGTCCGGGTGGACGGCGACGGCACGCTGCACCTGGACCGGCTGGTCACCGCGTTCGACTGCGGCGCCGTGGTCAACCCGGACAACCTGGCCAACCAGGTCGAGGGCGCGGCCATGATGGGCCTGGGCGGCGCCCTGTTCGAGGCGATCGACTTCGCCGACGGGCAGATCCGCAACGCCTCGCTGTCGCAGTACCGGGTGCCGCGCCTGCCCGACCTGCCGCAGATCGACGTCGTGCTGGTCGACCGGCCGGATCAGCCGTCGGCGGGCGGCGGCGAGACCCCGATCATCGCGGTGGCGCCCGCGATCGCCAACGCGATCTTCGCCGCGTGCGGGATCCGGCTGCGCGCCCTGCCGCTGGCCCCGCGCGGCGTGCTGACGGCCAACTCGCTGACTGTGCGTTAAGGCCCCGGCGTATCAAAGATCCACCAGGAGCAGCCCCGGCCGAATCCACGCCGTCCTCATCCGGCAGATGGCCGGCTTCTGGGCGGGCCTGCTCGCATGCCGGCGAGCTGGATGTCGAGGAACCGCGGCCAGGCCTCGGGAGCGACCTCCCCGCCGGCCTGTATCAGCCCGCGCATCGCCAGGACGAGCGCCATGACGTCGCCGGCGGTGATGCCGAGGCTGACCGTGCCGGCCACGCCGGCCCGGGCGGCGATCTCCTCCATGCCGGCGTCGGCGCCGGACTCGCCGAGTACCTCGCGAGCGGCGGCGAGGATGCGGTGATAGTTCCGCACGGCGTCGCGTCGCGCGGCCGGGGGGCGGTGCTGGAGTGCGCCTCGCGGCGGCAACTGGCTGCTCACCTCGCTTCCTGCCGGTACGAGCCCGCTGGCGGCGGCGGGCCGAGGCGACGCGACAGGGTGCTCGTGGTGGCTCAGCGATCGTGGTGGGCTCAGCGACGGCGGGAGTACCGGATCCGTAGCAGCCCGTACCCCACGGCGTCGCGCCAGGCGCCATCCCGCCATCCCACCTCTCGCAGCAGGCCCTCCCGCTGGAACCCGATCCTCTCCAGGACATGCTGCTCGGCGAGGTTCCCCGCCTCGGTCCACGCCTCCAGCCGGTGCGCCGTCGTGTAGGCGAGCAGATAGTCGACCAGCTGGCGCTGGGCCGCGGTACCTAGGCCACGCCCACGGTGCTCCGGCATAAGCGCCGCCCCGATCTCCAGGCAGGCACCCGGCGAGCCACCGCGCCGTACATCCTTCCACGAGACAAAGCCGGCGATCTCACCGCTGGCCAGCTCGACGGCCAGGGCACTCGACTCCGTCCCGAGGAAGCGGTCCTTCTCCCAGCGCCGTCGCCGGGTACATGGGTCACGGAACCCAAACCACTCGAAAGGCCCGAGGGCATCTGGGTCTCTGTCCAGCCTGTCCAGGAAATCCAGGTCTGCCCCGGTAAACGCGCGGAGCCGGAGTGGGAGGTCGCCGCCCATGCCGCCCATTATCTCCGCGTGAGCTGCTACCTGACGGGCTGACGCAGCGCGAGGCCGAGATCCTCGCCATGATCGCCAGGGGCATGACCAACCCCGACATCGCGGCCGCGCTCTACCTCAGCGCCCGCACCACCAAAAGCCACATCAACCGGATCTTCGCCAAGACCGGGTCCGCCGACCGCGCCGCCGCGATCCGCTACGCCCGCGACCACGGTCTCGCGTAACGATCCGGCGTTCGCCAGCGCGCGGCGATCCGGCTGTCGCACATCCCTCGGGTCACCGGACCAGGATGGTCAACGCGATACCAGCCCGCAGGCATCCCGCCGGGGCAGTGAGCACCGTAGAATGCTTATGGCGATGGGGCTCGTCGACAACCGCCTGCGATGGCTGATGGCTCCTGGTGACCCGCCGCTCTGACGGCGAGGACAGGAGGGCGCCATGGCCGGTCGCTACCCCAGGCCACGCCCTGCAGATCAGCGCTGCGCTTCAGCAGCGCGCACTCCCCCGGGGTGCTCCGGGACAGCCGGCCGGGTTGTCGCCGCCGCGATGCGGCCGACAGCCACGGGGACGGGCCTGCCGGCATGACCGATCCGATCCGCGAGGCCGAGGCACGGGCAGCCGGACAGCGGGTGTTTGCCAGCCTGCTGTCGCCAGCGGAACACGGGCGGCACGCGCTCCGGGACCAGCCCGACCGCGCCGTGGTGTCCGACCTCAACCTCGATCAGATCGTCGACGCAGTGGCCGGAGACCGCGAAGAACGCGACCTGATCACCGCGCTTCTCTACCAGCGGGTCGCCGATCCGGCCACGATCCGGTACCGGCACGGGGTCTTCCAGGACCTGGAGGACCCCGGCTTGTTCCAGGCAGCCGTCCGGTTCGCCGAGCAGCTGCGCCAGGTGCGCGTTCATCTGGACCAGCTGGCCAAGATGCATTCCGCCCGCCAGCGCGAGGGCTGGTTCCTGGATGCGGCGGCGATCTACTGCGACGCGGTCCGCTCGCTCGCCGCCGACCTGGAAGAACGGGCGATCAGCTCACGTGCCCTGACCGCGTTCCGCGATTACCTGGCCGGCTATATCGCCTCGGCGGGCTTCGCCCGCCTCGCCGCCGACACCGCGGACCGCAAGAACGATCTGGCCGCCATCACCTACCAGTTCCGGATCAAGGGACCGCGCGTCGAGGTCAGCCGCTACCACGGCGAGCCGGACTACAGCGCGGAGATTCAGGCGACGTTCGAGCGGTTCCAGCAGGGCGCGGTGAAGGACTACCGCGTGAAGTACCGGACCTGGCCGGGCATGACCCACGTCGGCGCGCAGATCGCGGAGCTCGTGGCGCGGCTGTACCCGGACGAGTTCACCGCGCTGACCGGGTACTGCCGCGAGCACGCCGGATTCGCCGACCCGGTTATCCGCCAGTTCGACCGGGAGCTGCAGTTCTACCTGGCCTACCTGGACTACATCCGGCCGATAAGCAAGGCGGGACTGGCGTTCTGCTACCCGGACCCGGCCGCAGGGTCGAAGGCGATCTTCGCCCGTGACACGTTCGACCTGGCGCTGGCGGCCAAGCTCGCCGCGGGGGCCAAGCCGGTGGTCACCAACGAGTTCCACCTGGCCGGGCCGGAACGCGTCATTGTCGTATCAGGGCCCAACCAGGGCGGCAAGACGACGTTCGCCCGGACCTTCGGCCAGCTGCATCACCTGGCCTGCACCGGCTGCCCGGTTCCCGGCAGCGCGGCCCGGCTGTACCTGTACGACCGGCTCTTCACCCACTTCGAGCGGGAGGAAGACCTCGACGACCTGACCGGCAAGCTGGAAGACGACCTGCTGCGGATCCAGGAGACACTGCTGGCCGCCACCGGAGACAGCATCGTCATCATGAACGAGATTTTCACCTCCACGACCGTCGCCGACGCCCGGTTCCTCGGCGAGAAGGTGATGGCGAAGGTCATCGAGCTGGACTCGCTGTGCGTGTACGTGAGCTTCATCGACGAGCTGGCCTCGGCCGGCCCCACGGTGGTCAGCATGACCAGCACGATCGTCGCGGGCAACCCGGCCGAGCGCACCTACAAGGTGGCACGCAAGCCCGCCGACGGGCTGGCCTACGCGCTGGCCATCGCCGGCAAGCACCGCGTCACCTACGACCAGCTCACCGAACGGCTCCGCTCGTGAAGGCCCACCTGCTGTACCGCGACCGGGACTTCGACGTCACAGCCGACCTGCCCGGCCACAGCGACGACCTGATCCAGGACCTGGAGCTGACCGCCGTGCTGGAGACGATGGCCGCCGGGGACAAGTTCCTGTACGAGATCTCGGCGCGGGTGCTGCTGACCAGCCTCACCGACCCCGGCGCCATCCGGTTCCGCCAGCAGGTCCTCGCCGACTGCATCGGCCAGCCGGAGATCATCCGGCAGATGTACGGCATCGCCCTCGGCGCCCTGACCGACAAGCGGCGCGTGTGGGGATTCTGGCCGTCGCAGCGGCCGACCTCCATCCTGTCCGGCGCGGTCAGCCAGCTCGAGGTCCTGATCGCCCGGCTCCGCGAGCTGCGCCAGGTCGCCGACGACCACGCCGGAAAGTTCACCTCCGACGGCCTGGTCATGCTGCTGGGCTCCCTGCAGCGCGACCTGGACGACGAGTTCTTCGAGACGCTCAGCGGGCACCTGAAACAGCTGCGGTTCCGCAACGGCGAGCTGATGAGCGCGCAGCTCGGCCGCGACAACAGCGGCGTCAACTACGTGCTGCGCTCCGGCAGCGCCCGGCGGAGCTGGAAGGAACGCGTCGGGATCGAGCCCCGGTCGGTCTACTCCTTCAGCATCCCGCCCCGCGACGAAGCCGGAGCCCAGGCCCTGGAAGACATGGCCAGCCGCGGCATCAACCTGGTCGCCAACGCCGCGGCCCAGTCCGCCGACCACGTGTCCAGCTACTTCACGATGCTGCGCGCCGAGCTCGGCTTCTACGTCAGCTGCCTCAACCTGCACGACCAGCTCACCGCGCGCGGCCAGCCGGCCAACTTTCCCGACCCGGAACCATGGAGCCCGGCGGTGTTCGCGTGCGAGGACCTGCGCGACACCAGCCTGGCCCTGCGCACCGACCGTGTCGTCGGCAACGACATCGACGCCGACGGCAAGCCGCTGGTGATCATCACCGGCGCCAACTCCGGCGGCAAGTCGACGTTCCTGCGCAGCACCGGCCAGGCCCGGCTGATGATGCAGGCCGGAATGTTCGTCACCGCCCGGTCCCTGCGGGCCAGCGTGTGCGCGCAGATGTTCACTCATTTCATCCGCGAGGAAGACCCCGACATGGTCAGCGGCCGCCTGGACGAGGAACTCAGCCGGATGAGCGCCATCGCCAGCCAGATCAGCCCGCGCAGCCTGATCCTGTTCAACGAGTCATTCGCGGCCACCAACGAGCGCGAGGGATCCGAGATCGGCCGCCAGGTGGTCCGCGCCCTGCTGGAGGCGGACATCAGGGTCTTCTTCGTCACCCACCAGTTCGACTTCGCCGACAGCTTCCGGCGCCACGAGCCCGGCACCACCCTGTTCCTCCGGGCCCCGCGCCAGCCCGGCGGACAGCGGACTTACAAGCTCACCGCCGCCGAGCCGCTGCCCACCAGCTACGGGCAGGACATCTACGACCGCATCGGCGGCTGGCTGGGAGAGCAGCCGGCCCATGCGGCACGGTCAGCCACCGCGGCCACCCGGGCGCTTCCCCGCGGCTAGTGCAGCGCGGAACTGGCGGTGAGGGCGATGATCGTACCGGTCGCGCCGGCGCACAGCAGGGTGAGGACGACACCGCGCCGCAGCAGGAGCAGCAGGATCAGCGCTGCGCCCAGGACGGCGTACTGCCAGGGGTGGGTGAGGGCGCGGGCCAGCGGGATGGCGGAGCCGAAGATCGCGCCGATTGCGGCGGGCCCGGCACCGTCGAGGAAGGCCCGCGCCCGGCGGTCGCCGCGGATCTGGTCGAACCGGGGCGCGCCGAGCAGTATGAACGCGAAGGACGGGCTGAAGGCGACCAGCGACGCGAGGATCCCGCCGACGAGTCCTGCCGCGGCGTAGCCGACGACGGCAACGGTCTGGACGACCGGTCCGGGCGTTACCTGGCCGAGGGCGACGGCGCTGAGGAACTGCGTACCGGTCATCCAGTGGTAGTGGCTGACCGCGTCGGATTGCATCAGCGGGATGATGACGAACCCGCCGCCGAAAGACAGTGCTCCAACCTTGAACGCGACCCATGTCACCGCCACCAGCACCCCGCCGCTGACAGCTGCTGCGGCTGTCAGCGGGGCGGCGGCTATGGCTGGCAACCCCGGACCCGGATCGTGCCGGGCGGCCGCTTCGATGGCCAGCTCGGCCGCGCCGCAGCCCAGGATCACCAGCACGAGCCAGGGGCCGATGGTGGCGGCGGCGGCGCCCCCGGCGATCAGGAAGATCAGCCAGCGCACGGCGTGCCGGCGGCGCCGCCAGCTGGCGCCGGTGAGGCTGGTTCCCGCGCGGATGGCGACGGCCGGGACCGCAGCACCAGCACCCGCGCCCGCGCCGAGCACCCACAGCGGCGGGGACTTGCCCAGGAACAGGGCCGCCAGTGCCAGGATGACGATCAGTCCCGGAACGATGAACGCGGCGCCTCCGGCCAGCGCGCCGCGGCGGCCCCGCAGCCGCCACGCACAGAAGATCGCCAGCTGGGTTGATGCCGGGCCGGGCAGCAGGTTGCAGGCGGCTATCGCATCCTCGAACTCCCGCGCGCCCAGCCACTTCCGCCGCTCGACGCACAAGTCGCGCAGCATCTTGATGTGCGTCGGCGGCCCGCCGAACCCGGTGCAGCCGATGCGGCCCCATTCGCGCACGATCGTGCGGAGAGACACCTGCCCCTGATCGGGGGCGGCCTCGGCCGCAGCGACCGGGACCTGATGGCCTCCGGCCGGCCCGGGTGCCGGGCAGGCCGGCACTGGACCGTCAGGGTTCACGGGGCTCAGGAGCCGGCCGCGGGCTGGAACAACTCGACGACGTTCCCGGCCGGGTCCTCGATCAGGATCTGCTTCCCGCCAGGGCCGGTGACGATCTCATTGCGGAACCTCACCCCGCCGGCCCGCAGCCTGGCGACCTCGGCGGTGATGTCGGCGACGATGAGGTGGATCCGGTTCCAGCCGCCTGGTCCTGGCTTGCGGCCGTCGGGCATCGGCCGGCCCGCCGAGCTAGCCGGGCCGGCCAGCAGCAGGCGCAGGCTGCCGCGGGTGACGTCGGCGAACGCGGGCGCCGCGCTGGACCGCAGCGTGAAGCCAAGGTGACTGGTGTAAAAGTCGATGGCTGCGTGCACGTCATCGACCATGTAACGGACGCTGACCATCTGTTCTGGGCAGCTCATCACACCTCCTGCAGGGATTGATGCCCAGGCGTAGCGCCGATGGCGGCGAGCAGGAACCCAATGCGGGTGTTCAGCTCGGCCGCCATGTGCTCGAACGCCGGGTAGGTGACCTGGTCGCCGCCGCCAGATGCGGCAGGGTCGGGAATGCTCCAGTGGATCCGCTTCGCCAGCCCGGGGAACTCGGGGCACACCTCCCGGACCCGGTCGCACAAGGTGATCACGTAGTCGAAACGCTGGTGCTCGAATGTGTTCAGGTGCCGTGGTTCCCGGCCAGCCAGGTCGATGCCATAGTGACGCAGCACGCGCACCGCGTTGGTGTGCAGCGGCTTGGGGTGGCTGCCGGCGCTGGCCACTTCCATACGGCTGGCCTGCTTCTTCATCAGGGCCTCGGCGACCGGTGAGCGCGCGCTGTTTCCGGTGCACAAGAACAGCACGCGGCAGGCCGGCCGCGGGAGCCGGGGCGGACACCGGTGCCAGCCGCAGGCCCGGATGCAACGCCGTCCCGGCCGCAGTGAGCGCGCCGGCGCAGTTCACCAGATTCAGGCAGTAGTAGGCCTCGCGGCCGTCGAAGATGCTGCGTCTGGTGTCCACAAGGCCGTCCGCCCGCAGCCTGGCCAGGTGGTAGGAGATCAGGTTCTGGGAGTGGCCCGTCAGCCCGGCCAGTTCCCGTACCCGGCAGTCGCTGACTGCCAGCTCGCCCAGCAGCCGCCACCGCAGCGGGTGCCCGGCCAGTCGCACGAAGGAAGGCGGGGAAGCCCGGCTCCATGAACCCACCACGACATCATATCTCAATCTAGATTGATGCATCATGCTGACCGCTCGGAAGAGGTTGAGCGCGCAGGGCGGCACTGATGCCCGCGCCGCTGGAGCGGATGGCCGGGTTGCTAGCTGTCCCGGCCGGCTAGCTGTCCTGCTGCCGGGCCGGGATGCCGCCGTGCAAGGCCAGTATGAGCGCCATGACCTGCGGTTATTAGCGCACGTCAAGCCCGGTGGCGGCGCGGCCGATGATCACGCGCTGGATCTCCGACGTGCCTTCGAAGATCGTGAAGATCTTGGCGTCCCGGTGCCAGCGCTCGACCGGGTACTCGCGGGTGTAGCCGTTGCCGCCGAGTATCTGGATCGCCTGCTCGGTGACCCGGACCGCGGTCTCGCCCGCGACCAGCTTGGCCATTGACCCCTCCGCGTGCCTGAACGGCTTGCGCTGGCGGGCCATCCAGGCCGCGCGCCAGGTCAGCAGCCGGGCCGCGTCCACGGCGGCACTCATGTCGGCCAGCATGAACGCGACGGCCTGGGTCTGCCCGATCGGGTGGCCGAACTGCACCCGGCTGAGCGAGTAGTCGCGGGCGTACTCGTACGCGGCGCGGGCGACCCCGACGGCCATCGCGGCGACGGCCGGCCGCGTCGCCTCGAACGTCTTCATCGCCGCCTGCTCGCCGCTGCTGCCGCCTTCCCTGATCCTGGCCAGCCGCTCGTCCAGCCGCTCCTTGCCGCCGACCAGGCAGCGACCGGGCACCCGCACGTCGTCGAGTACCACCTCGGCGGTGTGGGAGGCCCTGATCCCGTGCTTGCGGAACTTCTGCCCCTGGGACAGGCCGGGTGTCCCCGGCGGGACGACGAACGTCGCCTGGCCCCGGCTGCCCAGCGCGGGATCGACCGTGGCGACGATGACGTGCACGTTGGCGATGCCGCCGTTGGTGACCCACGACTTGACGCCGTTCAGCACCCACTCGTCGCTGGCCTCGCGGTAGACGGCGCTGGTCCGGATCGCCGCCACGTCGCTGCCCGCGTTGGGCTCCGACGCGCAGAACGCGCCGAGCTTGACGTCGTCGGCGTCACCGAACATCGGCGGCAGCCACTCGGCCATCTGCTCGTTTGTCCCGTGGCCGCTCACCGCCACCGCCGCCAGGCCGGTGCCGACCAGCGACAGCCCGATCCCCGCGTCGCCCCAGAACAGCTCCTCCCAGGCGACCGGAATGCCCAGGCCGCTCGGCTCGAGCCACTGCTGGGCGAAGAAGTCGAGCGAGTACAGGCCGATCTTCGACGCCTGCTCCAGGATCGGCCACGGCGTCTCCTCGCGCTCGTCCCACTCGGGGGCGGCGGGCCTGATGACGTCCTGCGCGAAACCGTGCACCCAGTCGCGCATCTCGCATACGCCGGGGTTGAGGTCAAGGGAGAAGCCGCTGTCCGCGCGGGAGTCAACGCTCATGCCCCGATGTTACTCCACAGTAACGGGATGGGCCATGGCTTGTCCGCCCGCGGTCCGGGCCCTCGCGGCCGTCATCGCCCGGCGGGCGGCATGGCATGCTTTCGCTCATCCGCCGCCGCACCGCGGCCACGAACCCGAGGGAAGCCAACCACATGGACTTTAGCGCCTACCAGCACCTTCTCTTCGAGCGGCGCGACCACGGCGTGCTCCTGGTCACGATGAACCGGCCGGAGAAGTACAACGCGGCCCACGAGGCCATGCACGCCGAGCTGGCCCGGGTGTGGACGGACATCTCGCGCGACGACGACACCAGGGCGGTCGTGGTGACCGGGGCGGGCCGGGCCTTCTCCGCGGGCGGGGACCTGGCGATGGTGCAGCGCCAGATCGGCGACTACGGCCGGGTGACCAGCATGCTCAGCGAGATGAGCGAGCTCGTCTACAACATGATCAACTGCGAGAAGCCGATCGTGTCGGCGATCAACGGGGTGGCCGTCGGCGCCGGGGCCGTGATCGCCCTGCTCGCGGACATCAGCATCTGCGCCGAGGATGCCCGCCTCGGCGACGGCCACATCCGGCTCGGCGTCGCGGCCGGCGACCACGCGGCGATCATCTGGCCGCTGCTGTGCGGCATGGCCAGGGCCCGGTACTACCTGATGACGGGCGAGATGGTCACCGGCGCCGAGGCGGAGCGGATCGGCCTGGTCAGCAAGGCCCTGCCGCGGGAGCAGGTCCTGGAAGAGTCGCTCCGCGTCGCTGACGGCCTGGCCGCCGGCCCCCAGCTGGCCATCCGCCTGACCAAGCGAGCGCTGAACGGCTGGCTCAGGACGGCCGGGCCGATCTTCGACCAGTCCGCGGCCTACGAGATGCTCACGTTCATGGGCGAGGACGTGAAGGAAGGCCTGGCGGCCCTGACCGAGAAGCGCCTCCCCGTCTTCGAGTAGCCCCCCGGAAAACCTAATCCTTCTCGTGCTGGTCGAGGAACGCGAACACGTCGGCCTCGTCGACACCGGGAAAGCTGCCCGTGGGCAGGGCGGACAGGATGTGCGAGTGCGCTCGCGCCGACGGCCACGCCCGGCCCTCCCAGCGCGCCGCCAGCCGGGCGGGCGGGCGCTGGCAGCACTCCCCGTCCGGGCATGCCGAGGTGTGGCGGATGGCCGTTTCCCGGCCGCGGAACCAGCGCGAGTGCTCGTACGGCACGCCGAACGTGATCGCGAAGCCGCGTTCGCGGCTCTGGTCCACGAAGGCCGTGCACCAGTAGGTGCCCGAGGGAGTGTCCGAGTACTGGTAGTAGGGGCTGAACCGGTCCTCGGCCGTGAACACCTGCCGCCCCGACCACTGCCGGCACATCCGCTGGCCCTCGATCGCGCCGGTGGCGTCGGCCGGGAAGATTACGCCGTCGTTCTCGTAGGCCTTGTAGATGATCCCGCCCTCGTCGTTCTTGACGAAGTGGCACGGCAGGCCGAGGTGATGGGTGGCCAGGTTGGTGAACCGGTGCGCCGCCATCTCGTACGACACCGAGAACACGTCCCGCAGGTCCTCCACGGACAGGCTCCGGGCCTCCGCGGCCTCGCGGAGGTAGGCGACGGCCTGCTTCTCGGGGACCAGCACGGCCGCGGCGAAGTAGTTCGCCTCCACCCGCTGCCGCAGGAAGTCGGCGAAGTCCTGCGGAGCGCTGTGCCCGAGCACGAAGTGCCCCAGCGTCTGCAGCAGGATCGTCCGCGGCGTGTGCATGCCCATGGACTCCTGCTTCAGGTAGATCCTCCGGTTGCGCAGGTCGGTGACGGACCGGACGGACCGGGGCAGGTCCCGGACGTACCGGACCGAGAACCCGCGGTGGCTCACCACCGAGAGCAGCATCCCCTGGGACAGGGCTCCGCCGACGTAGCCGACCGAGGCCAGCGCCCTGGCGGCCTCCTGCTCGATCGCGGCGAAGTAGTTGCCGCGCTCCCGCATCATCGCCCGCAGGTCCGCGTTCGCCTCGCGGGCCTCCTCGGGCGTGGCCGTCGGCTTGGCCCGCTGCTTGCGCAACTCGGCGTGCAGCGCCACCACGTGCTCGATCACGTCGCTCGGCACCCGCGCTCCCACGCGCAGGTGCGGCAGGCCCAGGTCCCGGTAGACCGGGTCGCGCTGCGCCTCCTCGAGGGCGATCTCCAGCTGGGCCCGCCGGCTCGGCGGCTGGCGGCGCAAGAGCTCTTCGGTCGTGACCGACAGCGCGGCGGCCAGCGCCTCGATCAGGGACAGCTTGGGCTCGCGGCGGCCGTTCTCGATCAGTGACAGCACCGAAGGAGCCCGGCCGACGCGCTCGCCGAGTTCGGCCAGCGTCAGCCCCCTGGCCCGCCGGGCATGCCGGAGCCGCTGACCGAACACTCCGAGATCCAGGCCTTCTTCGGCGAAGGAGTCAGAATCTTGCTGCGCGAAAACTGTCATATCTTCAGCTTAGACGAATTCTCGCGGAAGTTAAGGACCTTTGACCCTAGTGTGGGCCGAGTGGCTACCGCACAGTAAGAAGCGGGACCATGCCGTCCCGGGCTGTCGGCGTCGCCCGGGGGATGTGAGCACAGGAGGACACAGTGAAAGACCAGGCAGCAGCGTTGCAGCAGGAGTGGGCGACAGAGCCGCGCTGGGCGGGCACCGAGCGTACCTACTCGGCCGCCGACGTGGTACGGCTGCGTGGCTCGGTCCAGGAGGAACACACCCTGGCCCGGAAGGGCGCCGAGCGCCTCTGGTCGATGCTGCACGAAGACGGTTACGTCAACACCCTCGGCGCGCTGACCGGCAACCAGGCCGTGCAGCAGGTCAAGGCGGGCCTGAGGGCGATCTACCTGTCCGGATGGCAGGTGGCCGCCGACGCGAACCTGGCCGGGCAGACCTACCCGGACCAGAGCCTCTATCCCGTCAACTCGGTGCCGCAGGTGGTCCGGCGGATCAACAACGCCCTGCTGCGGGCCGACCAGATCTCGTGGGCCGAGGCCGGGGGCCGCAGGTCCGCGCCCTACTGGCTGGCGCCGATCGTGGCCGATGCCGAGGCCGGATTCGGCGGCGTGCTGAACGCGTTCGAGCTGATGAAGTCCATGATCGCGGCCGGAGCGGCGGGGGTGCACTGGGAAGACCAGCTGGCCTCGGAGAAGAAGTGCGGTCACCTGGGCGGCAAGGTCCTGATCCCGACCGGCCAGCACATCCGCACCCTGAACGCGGCCAGGCTCGCGGCCGACGTCTGCGGCGTTCCCTCGCTGATCGTGGCCCGCACCGATGCCCAGTCCGCGACCCTGATCACCAGCGACGTCGACGAGCGGGACCAGCGCTTCGTCACCGGAGAGCGGACCGCTGAGGGCTTCTACCGGGTCCACGGCGGCATCGAGGCCTGCATCGCCCGGGGCCTGGCCTACGCGCCTTATTCGGACCTGCTCTGGATGGAGACCTCCACCCCCGACCTCGACGTCGCGCGCGAGTTCGCCGAAGCGATCAAGAACGTCTACCCGGACCAGATGCTCGCCTACAACTGCTCGCCGTCCTTCAACTGGCGGGCGCACCTGGACGAGGGCACGATCGAGAAGTTCCAGCGCGAACTCGGCGACATGGGATACAAGTTCCAGTTCATCACGCTGGCCGGCTTCCACGCGCTGAACCACTCGATGTTCAGCCTGGCCCGGGGCTACGCGGACGAAGGCATGCCGGCCTACGTCCGGCTCCAGGACGCCGAGTTCGCCGCCGAGGCGGACGGCTACACGGCGACCCGGCACCAGCGCGAGGTCGGCACCGGCTACTTCGACCTGGTGGCCTCGGCCATCAGCCCGAACTCGACGACCACGGCCCTGGCGGGCTCGACCGAGAGCGAGCAGTTCACCACGGCCCACTAGCTGCCAACGACGGCCCCGGCCCTCGTTCGGCCGCGGTCGGCCACCCTCAGCGCGCCGGGTGGCTCCCGGCGCTCGGGTGGCGCCCGAGCAGCGCGGTGGCGGGCACCACGTCGGTGCTCTGACCTTCGCCAGGCGCCCGCCACCGCGCTGCCAACGGGGTACGGCTGTGTTCTCCCGCCCTCCCGCCCTCCCGCCCTGCCGCCGCGGGCCGGCGCCCCGGCGCGGGTTTCACTGCATGAGGCCGATCCCGGTCGGGATGTCGACGTAGTCGTCCTCACGGTCCCTCCTGCGCCATCGGGAGGGCACGAACAGCGGAATGACCAGCATGGCGCCCGCGAACGCCAGCGCCCCGGTGACCAGCATGCTCTCGAAGCCGGCCGCGAACGTGTGTCCCTGCATCGGGATCAGCCGGGCCGCGCGGCGGGCGCTGCCCACCTCGAGCGCGGACCAGCCGAGCAGCAGCAGGCCGGGGAGCCCGGCGCCGAGCGGCGAGATGCCGGGCACGGCGACCACGACCCCGAGGAGCACGCCGGTGCCGACTACGGCGGCCACCGCGACGAGACCGGGCCCGCTCGTCAGGCTCGCGCCGCGGGCGTGCAGCGCGGCGATCCTGGCGATCCCCCAGCCGGCCCCGAAGAACAACGCGGCGGCTGTCGCCATCGCCACCACGATCCCGAACACGTGCCGCATGTCGCCACGACCTTAGGTCGACTACCTCTTCCGCAGATCTTGGCTCCCTGGCACCCGGGAGACCCGCGTCCGGCCGTCCGGCCGCCCCGCAGCGGCCTGGTTCAGCAGCAGCCGCAGCTGGTTAACCGGCTCCAAGACCGAGTACATCCCGTAGGCGTTCCGCTCCACCAGCCAGAACTTTACCCCGCGGACCCCCGGGGGATGCCGGTAGCCGGGGGGCCGGTACCGGGCGAAATCCTCGTGCATGCGCTCGAAGAATTCCCGGCGCGCGGCCCGCGGCACCAGGGACAGCACGGTGGTGTAGTGCCAGATCGCGCGCTCGAACACCGCGGCCCGCACCGCACCGGGCAGCGGCGGACCGGCCCGGTCCGCGCCGCCGAGCACTCCTCGGTAGGCGGCGAAGATCGCGAAGTGGGCCCTGCTCGCCGTGGCCATGAACGACCCCGGCCTCGCCTGCCGGTACCGGTAGCAGACCTGGCCCAGCGCGCTGATCCGCTCCGCCCTGAGCAGCATCGCGCAGGTGAGGGGCACGTCCTCGTGGATGCCGTCGGGGAAGGGCAGCCCGAGCCCGGCCAGGAACTCGCGCCTGATCACCTTGCTCCACGAGGTCATGGTGAGGTGGATCAGCCGCGGCCGTTCGGCCAGGGTCAGCGCGCCGGCGCGGGCCTCCTGCAGCAGCGCCCGGCCCGGGCTCGGCGCCGCGGCGCCGCCCGGGCCCAGGTCCTCGTAGTCGATCAGGAGCACGTCGGGACGGTCCCGCTCGAGCCGGGCGGCGATCGCGGCGACCGCCCCGCCGGCCAGCAGGTCGTCGGGGTCGACGAACCAGACGTAGTCGCCGGCGGCCAGGCCCAGGCCGACGTTGCGCGCGTGGCCGGGCCCCGCGTTCTCGGCCAGGTGCACCACCCGCAGTCGCGGGTCCCGTTCGGCGCGGGCATCGAGGATCTTGCCGCAGCCGTCCGGCGACGCGTCGTCGACGGCGATGACCTCGATGTCGGCCGGCCGCTGGCTCATGATCGAGTCCAGGCAGTCGCCCAGGTAGTCCTCGACCGCGTACACCGGGAGGACCAGGCTGATCCTGGGCGGTGGCACTCGGTCCCGCGCCTCAGGACAGGGGATGAGGCTGCCTGGACTCCCCCGCGCCATCGGCACCCGCGCTCCCGGCCCGGTCAGCAACCGCTGTCGACGGGCCAGCCGCGGCCCCGGCGGCCGGCGCCGCGGCGGGCATCTCCGCGCTGACGCGGCTCATCTTCGACGGCCACCAGTTCCACCTGCCGAGCAGTACCACCGTTGACGGCACCAGCAGCGTGCGGACCAGGAAGGTATCCATCAGGATGCCGAGCGCCAAGCCGATCGCGATGTCCCGGAACTGGCTGCCGCCCGCCCCGCCGCCCGCCACGATCCCGAAGACGACGAACGTCCCGGCGAGCACCAGCCCAGCCGAGGTAATCGTGGTTCCCGTGGCACTCAGTGCGCGAGTGACCGCGTCCCGTAGCCGGATGCGCTGTGCCTCCTCCCGGATCCTCGTCATCATCAGGATGTTGTAATCCTCGCCGAGGGCCAGCAGGAAGATGAACATCAGGAACGGCATGAAGAAGACCAGGCCGCCGCTGTGGCCGAGCTTGATGAACAGCAGCACCGACAGGCCGAACGCCGCGAGGTAGGAGAGCCCGACCGATGCGATCAGGTACAGCGGGGCCACCAGGCTGCGCAGCACAATCGCCAGCAGCAGGCCGATCACCACGATCGCGACCGGGATCACTCGCTTGAGGTCGCTGTTGGAGATGTTGCTGATGTCGTAGAGGGCGGGTGCCTCGCCGCCGACGCCGGCGTCGGTCGCGCCGATCGACTTCGCCGTCGCGGTCGTCGCGGCGCGGACGGACGGCACCGCGTTGAGCGCCGCCGTGCCGCCGGGGTCACCGGCCTTCAGCCCGGTGGAGTACTGCACGATCCGGCCGTCGGGGCTGACGTAGTTCGAGGTGGCCCGGTAGGCCTCGTACAGGGCTATCGGCACGGTGCTCCCGGCCGGCGGCACGGCCGGGAGCGCCTTGGCCGGACCAAGCTGGGCGTGCAGCGAGCTGTACTCTGCCGGGGTCAGCGGCGCGCCCGCCGGATTCAGCGGGCCGATCACCTGCGTGAAGAGCCCGCTGGCCCGCAGCTTGACTGCCCCCGCGGCCAGCGGCTCCGGGTCCTGCCACACCGGGTGGCTGAACTGGAAGACCAGGCTGGTGGGGTTCGCCGCGGCCTGCGGGAAGTGCCTGGTGAGCAGGGCCTGGCCCGCGGCCGAGTCGCTGCCCGCCGGCGGGGATACGTTGCCGCCGAACCCGGCCGCCGTGTAGCCGAGGACCGCGAACGCCAGTCCGCCGAAGATGACCACCCCGGCGAGCAGGGTCGGTGCCGGGTGCCGCACGACGCGCCCCGCCACCTGGCCCCAGACGCCCGATTTGCCGCTGCCCTGGATGTTCCACGGCAGCAGCTTCGGCTTGCCGAACACGGCCCGGAACAGCGTGCGCTTCACCGCCAGCAGCGACAGCCGGATCGACAGCAGCGCGGGCAGCAGGGTCAGCGCGGCGACCAGGGTCACGCCGATGGCGATCGCGAACGGGACGCCGAGGTCGGAGTAGAACGTGAAGCTGGCCAGCAGCAGCGTGAGCACCGCCGCGATCACCGTGGCCGCGGAGAACGTGATCGACTCGCCGACCCTGGTCACCGACCTGATGATCGCGTCAGCGGCCGGGCGCCTGGCGTGGACCAGGTCGCCCAGTACGCTGCCGGGGACGCTGCGGGAGCCCGGATAGCTGTCCCCCTGCACGCCGTGCTGCCCGGCCCGCAGTTCCTCGCGCACCCGGAACACCAGGAACAGCCCGTAGTCGGTGCCCGCGCCCAGCACCAGGACGATCAGCAGGAACTGCGCCAGCGGGGACACCTGGAGCCCGTGCCTGGCGGCCTCGCCGACCAGTGGTCCGGAAATCAGCACCGAGATGAACGCGGGGGCGAGCGTGGTCAGCGCCAGCGTGAGCGACCGGAAGATCAGCACCAGCAGCACGATGATGAACAGCGCCGAGAAATCCTGCACCTTGCCGCCGGTGTTGCCGGACGACTTCTGCTGGTCGACCGAGACGGCGATATCGCCCGCCAGGTGCACCTGCAGGCCGGCCGGCAGCGCCGCGCTGGCGATCTTCGCGCGGAGCCCGTTCACCAGGTCGGTCTGCTGGCTCTGGTTGCCGCCGCTGGCCTGCGCGAGGACCTGCAGCTGCTCAGCCTGCCCGTCGGGCGACCGCCCGAGGTCCTGCACCCGGGTGACGCCGGAGACCTTGCTCAGCCGGCCCTGCAGCGCGGCCAGCGCGGTCACGTCGGCCGGCGTCAGTGCCGAGCCCGGCCGGGCGGCCACCACCGGGATCCCGAACAGGTTGGCGGTACCGAGCGGCGCGGCGAGCACCGCGGCACGCTCGCTCGGCGCGCTCGCCGGCAGGAACGTGCTGTTGTTGTTGTTGGTGACGCTGGCCAGGGACGGAAGCTGGGTGACGGCCGCGAACGCGGCCACGATCCACGCCACCAGGACTAGCCAGCGGAACCGGACCGCGAAGCGCCCGATGGCGCCGAAGATGGCGTCGATTCGCATAAGAGGAGAGCCTACGTGCATCACATGACCAGAAGATGACGCCACGCGCGGGCCGCCGGCCAGCTCCCGGCGTCGAGCGCGCCGCGGCTGGCGGGTCCCAGGCTGGTGATCGCGGCCCGGAGGATCCGCTCGTTGACCGGCGATTCGGTGATTATCCGGGTTCCGGCCGCTGCCGCCGCCGGGCGTTAATACGCTGCGGACGGGTGCCTGTCTCGGATCAGTACCGGCCAGGGCGCAATTACCGCAGGCTCATGCGGGACATGCCGGGCGAGGTGCTGGCCAGGAGGGGGCCCAGCCGTCAGACTCGTGCCCGGGGGGAGATCCGAGCTACGCCCCCGCGCGGCCGGCAGCGCGGAAGGAACGCCGATGCACCAGTTGCGCCTCGTCGCAGTCAGCGAGGACGGCAGTTATGCCATTCTCGCGGTGCCGGGACGGGGCGGGCGTTTCTCGTTGCCCATCGACGACCGTCTGAGGACGGTAGCTCGCGGGCAGTTCTCCCGGCTCGCCCAGTACGAGATCGAAGTGGAGAATCCCTTGCGACCCAAGGAGATCCAGGACCGGATCCGCGCCGGAGAGACGGCCGACGAGATTGCCGACGCGGCAGGAATTCCGATCGAGCGGGTCCGCCGCTTCGAGGGCCCGGTCCTCGCCGAGCGCGAGTACCGGGCTCAGGAGGCGCAGCGGGCCACGGTCCGCAGCCCCGGCGACTCCGGACCCGGCCCGCGGCTGGGCGAGATCGTCGCCGAGCGACTCGTCGAGATGGGCGTCGCTCCCGACGATGCCCGCTGGGACTCCAGGAAGCGGGCCGACGGTAACTGGCAGGTACAACTCGCTTTCACGATGGGCGGCCGGCCGCAGGTCGGCGAGTGGATCTTCGACCCGAGACGCAGGCACGTCATCCCCGATGACGACCACGCGGCCCGGCTGTGCCTGCCCGAGGACGATCTGCCGGCCACCCGGCTCGCCGCCCGCGGACCCGCCACGGCGACGGTCACGCCCATAGCCTCGCGGCTCGGAGGTTCCGGCGCGGCGCATCATCCCGAGCCGCGTGCCGCCGCCATCCCGCCGGCCTCGGCGGCCGCCTCGGGCTTGCCCGCGCCGTCCGGCGCGCCCGCGCAGGCCAGCCCCGCGGCCCGGGATCCGGAGGATGAGCGGCGCCCGGCTGAGTTCGACCCGGTGGCGGCCGACGGAGACCGGGGGCCGGCCCGCGAGCGGCCGGCCAGGAAGGCCGCAGGCGGCCGGTCCCGGCGTGCGTCGGTGCCGTCCTGGGACGAGATCATGTTCGGGAACTCGCGCCAGCCCGACTGATCCCGCACCCCGCCGCGTCAGCGGCCCTCGGAGCCACGAGCCGAGCGGCGCCGTCCGCGAGGGAGGTTACTGGGGCCAAGCTGAGCGGGACCACGCAGTCGAGCACCTTCAAGGTCAAGTCGGAGATCAACGGCGTGAGCTTCAACCTGCCGCTCCCCAAGGTCGCACCGGGGACCAAGGCGCCGTGGGTCGGCTATACCTGCACGGGCAACACGCTCACGCTGATCAACCCGCCGCCGGGGGGAAGCTGGTCGATGACCAGGGTCGGCTGACCCGCGACGGCAGTGCCGAGCAGGCCAGCGGGTCGGCGGGCATCCGGAGGGTCTTTGCCGCAGTCCATTCTTTCCCCGGACCCGGCCGGGTCCGGCCCGGCCCAGTAGGATCGCGCAGCGAGGCGCGCCGAAGCGACGGGCGCCAGGGGGAGGCGGGACCGGGGCCGGCCGGGAGCGTTCCGGCCGGGAGCCGCGTCGCGCGGCGCGGGTTGCCCGCGGGGGCGGGTATACAAGGAGGTGTGCTTGGGCCGGTGTGATCGCGTGCTCGGCCGGGCACGCCTGCGCGCCGCGGTCGTGGCCGCGGCGGCCGTGGCGCTCGGCGGCTGCGGCCTGCTCGGCGGGCCCGCGGCCCTGCAGCACGACGATCCCCAGACGATGACCGTGACCAGCCCGGAATTCGGTCAGGGGCGGGCGATTCCGCGCCAGTACACCTGCCGGGGCCGGGGCGAGAGCCCCCCGCTCGTCTGGTCGGGCGCGCCGCCGGGCACCAAGACGCTGGCGCTGGTCATGGACGATGCCGACGCCCCCATCACTCCGTATGTCTACTGGATCGT
Source organism: uncultured Actinomycetota bacterium (assembly GCA_963842355.1). Taxonomy (GTDB): domain Bacteria; phylum Actinomycetota; class Actinomycetes; order Streptosporangiales; family Streptosporangiaceae; genus JASHPR01. Next base: position 380,337 of record CAWJGC010000008.1, read on the forward strand.
CTTCGACATCAGCCCCGCGACTCCCGATATCCAGGCGGGCCGGCTTCCGGCGGGAGCGCTGCAGGCCGAGAACAGCAAGGGCACGGTCGGCTACGCCCCGCCCTGCCCGGGCCGCAACCACCTGTACCGGTTCACGATCTACGCGCTGAACGCGTCGCTGGCGCTGCCGGAGGGAACCAGCCTGACCGCCGCGGTATCCGGCATCGCCAGTCACGCGCTGGCGCGGGGCAGGCTCACGGGTGTTATCAGCCCGTGACCATCCGCGGGCAATGTGCAGACACGACTGGGTAAACTTCTCGAAACGCGTGACAGCGGCCATAGCGGTCCGACAGAATCACTGTCCAAGTGATCAGCCGCGAATTGTTTCAGGGTGCTCGCGCAACGGGAAAGGTCCGCGTCGATGGCCGCGTGTTCCTCGCTTGCACCGCCCTGTGAGGCCATGCCGTGTTGGATGGTGCGATGACTAAGCTCGTGGTCGTCCTGGCAGTAGTCATTGTGGTAATTCTCGTCATCGTCATTATCGCCGCACGAAGCATGAGAGCCGAGGACCCCGAGGAGTTCGCCGGCCGGCCCGGCCGCCGGGGCCTGTCCCGCGGCGACCGCGACGGCCGCACCGTCAGCTACCAACGCCGGGAATACCAGCCCGGACGCGGTGGCCGGGGCGAGCGACCCGCGCGACCCTCGCAGCGGCCGGGCGGCAGCCCCCGGTCGGCCGGGGCGAGCGCCGGCCGTGGCCCTCGCGACCAGCCGCGGTCCCGCGGCTATGACCGGCGCGCGCCGGACGGACGCGATTACGAGTCGGACCGCGGTCCCGACTCCCGCGGCGGGCGGGGCTATGACGGACACCGCACCGCTGGGCCGCGCTCGGAGGAACGCCGCCGTGATGGCCGCCCCCAGCGTCGCCCCGAGGAACACCAGCCGGATCGCGCTCGCCCGGCCCGCAGCAGGCGGCCGGCGGACAGCTCGGAATGGGACAGCAGTGAATGGGACAAGCTCTCCGACGTGGACTACTGGGCGGAGCTGGCCTCGGACAAGCCGCTGACGACCACCGCGCAGCCGGCCGCCCAGCCCGCCGCGAAGGCCAGGTCCGGATATGACGGCGACACCGACGCGCTGCCCGGCCGGAGTTCTGGTGCCACCGCGGCCCCGCGCCGTGACCCGGCCACCGGGCTGCCGGTGCGAGATCATCCGCAGCCTGCCGACCTGGGCCTGGCCGCGGCCGCCGGCCGCGCCGACTTCACCCCGGCACCCGTTCCCGCCAGCGCAGCATTGGACGGCGCGCACCCCATCGCCGCGGCACCCGCGCAGCCGCGCGTGTCTCGCCACGCCGCCGATCCGGCCAGCATGCCCACGTTGCCCGGCGCGGGCCGCGGCAGCCCGCAGCGCCGGCCGCCCGTGGACCCCGACGACGATCCGCTGACGAGCCCGTCGTTTCCGAGGATTCCGGCCGACGATAGCCGGTCCTACCGCAGTGGCCGAGCCCACACCCCCCCGGGCGGCTCCAGTACGCCGTCGTACCTGGCTCCCACCCAGCAATTCGCGAGTTACGGCTCGCCGACGCCGGAATTCAACGGCCGCGGCAGCACAGATGCCACCGTCGCGGGGGCGAACGGCTATCCGCCGGACCCACTGCTGGGCCGCGACGGATATTCCGCGCCGGCCCGTCCTGTCTCCCCCGCTCCGGCGACGGGAAACCCGTACGGCAGCTACGTGACACCCGTCAGCCAGGCCGCCGTCCCCCGTTACGGTGAGTACCCCGGCGAGCACTCGGGCGAGTACCGCGGGACGCATTCCGGCGTGCCCGGCAACGGCAGCAACGGCCACGGGACCTATCTCCCGCCGGCCCGGCCGGGCGAGGCGAGCCAGCCCGCCGGCGACGGCTACTGGCCTCAGCCATCGCCGGCTCCGCCGGTATTCCCGACGCACGCACTCTCAGTTACCTCGACCGCTCCGGCCGCCCCGGCCAGCTTCCCGATCCGCTCGCGGCGGGCGGCCAGCGTGCCGACAGCCACAACGGTTACGGGACCCACGATCCCGGGGCCTACCAGCCCGGCGGCTATCCCGCCGTACCGCACGACCCGTCCGGGTACGCTCCCCTGAATCCCTACGAGCACGACGGATACGGTGGTTACCCAGGGTACGGAGCAGCCGGCCGCTGACAACCCGCCCGGCGGGCGGGCTTGACAAGGTGGGTCTGCCCGCAACGACAATGTGCCGACCCCGCAAGGCAGGTGATATGCAGGACGGCACGCATGACCACGTACGCAGCTACCATTTGCACCGGCTGGCGACGGCGCTGGACACCGAGGGCTTCCATGCCACGGTAAAGACCACGTATCCGGCCGCACTGCACGTGTTCATACCCGGTGCGTCGATGCTCGCGGAGAGCATCGACTGCACTCCGGGCACCGACGACCTGGGCCGCCTGTGCTGGTACTACCGGTGGTCCTGGGGCGAGGTGCTACACGATGCGGAGGACCCGCCGGGTGCGGCAGCCAAGATCGCCGAGGTGCTCGCCGCCCGCTGAGGTCCGCTGGGCGCGCCCCGGGATCCCAGCACGGTCACCCGGGGCGCGGACCCAGCGCCAGCGTCCGGGACTCAGCGGATGAGGCCGGCCAGGAGGCCGTACTGATCCTCGCGCGGCGACCGGGGCGGCGAGGCGACGGTCAGCGTCCTCGCCGCCGATGGCCGCATGGCGCTCACCTTCGGCCGGGCCGCCTTCGGCTTGCCGTTCGTCTTGGGCTTGCCGTTCGGCTTCGCCTTGGGCCTGGCCTGGACCTTGGGCCTGGCCTGGACCTTGGGCCTGGCCTGGACCTTGGACTTGCCCGAGGCCGGCGATTTGACCGCGGCGATGGCCGGCCGGGCTGCGGCCCCGGCCTTAGCCGCGGCCGTCTTCGGACGCGGCGTGGCCGCAGACCGCGCCGAACGCGTCGAGCCAGCCTGGGCGGCAGCCCGGGCCGTCGTCCGGGACTTGGCCGCCGCAGTGCCTGACTTGGCGCTGCCTGACTTGGCGGCCGTCGTCTTCGGCCGGGCCACGGTCCGGGACTTCGCCGCGGTCCTCGGCTTGGCCGTCGTCTTGGGCCTGGCTGCCGTCTTCGGCGCCCTGGCGGCGGGCTTCGCCGCCGACGCGGTCTTGACCGCGGCCGTCAGCGACTTGGCCGCGGTGGTCATGGCCTTCGTGGCGTGGTTCATCGCCTGCATGGCCGTAGACATGGTCTTGGCCGAGGACGTGGCCTTCGTCGCCGCGGCTGTCATCTTGGTGGCCGCCGAGGTGACCTTGGTCGCGGCGGACGAGACGGTCCTGGCCGCTGACGCGGTCGTGGGCGCGGCCGCGGTCTTGCGCGTTGTCTTGACCGCGGCCGCCCGGGCCCCCCGGGCCACCCTGGCGACCTGGGCTTTGGCCTTCGTCTTCGGGCGGCGTGCAGCGCGCCTGGACGTGCTGCCGCTGGTCGACCTGGTACGGCTGGCACTCGCCGGGCTGCGGCGAGCGGCCGTACGGGTCGTGGTTCGAGCAGGCACTGATCTTCCCCCCGTCTTGATCAATTACGCAAGTCCTATTCCACGAGTGGCGCCGATTTACACACCAGGGGGCCGTCTTACCTGCAGAACAATGGTCTCAAGCAGACCGAAAACCGCCGCTAATTCCCCGTGAAATGACCGCCGCGTGCCCGCCGCCGGAGCGGGACCAGGGCGAGGCGCGCCATGCGAGACCAACAGGTCCCCCCACGACTCCCGCGTTCTGAGCATTTATCCCGTCGCGCGGGCTCCTCGGTCGACCGCCTGCACGAACAGCCTCCCCCCCGCGCGGCGCCACCTCGCCCCGGCTGAGGCACAGCCAACCGCACGCCGGCCCTCCTGGCTACCCCCGAACTCCGGGGTGCACGCTCCGCGGCCGCCGACCTAGAATGCCCGCTACGCACATGCGGCACGGCAGGCGGGCAGGACGGTGCAGGCGCTCGATTCAACCCAGGCCACGGCGCACGTGACCACCCCGTCCGGGCGCGTGATCGCGATTCCCGAGGGTTCCCGGCTGGTGTTCGGCCGGGGGCCCGACGTCGACCTGGTGATCTCCGCCGGGCGCGGGCTGTCCCGGCGCGCCGGGGCGATCACCGCGACCGCGGGCGGGGCGTGGGTCGCCAACATCAGCTACACCCACGCGCTCTACGCCGAGGGTGACGGCTACCGGATACGGCTGCCGCGCATGGACGAGCCGGGCGAGCCGTCCGAGGGGTGGTTCCTGCGCCAGGGAACGGCGCTGGTCGGCTCGCGCGCGATGCTGGACGACGGCCAGCCGCTGCGCCTGGTCGTCGCGGCCAGGCCCGACGCTGACCCCGGTTCCGCCCGCGCGCGGGCGGACGGCGACCCGACCCTGCTCCCGCTCTACCTCGACCCCAACACCAAGCTGTTCCTGGTCGCGCTGATGTGGTGCCGGCCCTGGCTGATCGACCCGGCGCGCAGCACTCCGCTGCCCCGGACCCCCGAGATCGCCCGCGCGGCGCTCGAGGTCACCGACGCCCACCACGAGATCGAGTGCTTCGACCAGGACCCGGCCTTCCGCGACCGCCTGTCGGCGCGGGTCGGCGAGCATCTCAAGGCGCTGCGCCGCAAGATCGTCGAACGCGGCCTGGTGCGTTCCGGCATCCGGCTGTCCGACGAGGTCGCGGTGGGCGTGCTGATCGAGAACGGGATCATCGCCCACGACGACCTCGCCCGCCTCAGCGACCCGGCGTGGTGCTCCCGCCAGGAGGACCTGTGGTGGACGTAGGCGCGGGCGGAGGATGTACGGCGAAGCTCGTCACCGCCCTGGCCCCGCCGGCCGCGGTCACCACGATGCGGTAGGAGCCGTCCGGCAGCGCGCCGGGGAAGAACTCGTGGTCCTGGTTGACCGCGTAGCTGAAGGTGCCAGCGCCGTCCACCACGGGATGCTCGGGCGAGGCGCCCACGCCCGCCAGCGCCACGGTCACCGGCCGGCCGGGCGGCCAGCCCACGCCGTGCACCACGAACACGGTGTCGCCGTCGCCGGAGTCCTGGTCCAGCACGATCTGCGGCCCCGCGCCCGGCTGGGCCGTCACCGGTCCGGGCGGGGCCACGAAGGGGATCGGCGGCGAGGGCGGCGGACTCCCGCGGCTGTCCGCGATCGCGAAGCCGCCCGCGCCCGCTCCGGCCAGAACCGCCGCGGCCACGGCGGCGTACGCGGCGACCAGGACCGGATGCCGCCGGACCCAGCCGGGCGCGGCGCGGCCTTCCCGGTCTCCGCGGCCGGCGGCCCGGTCGGCACGCTCCCGGCCCGGCCCGGCCCGCCCCGCCCGCCGGCGCGGCCGCGCCGGGCGGTGCGGCCCGCCGGCCATCGGCTGCGAGCCGAACGTCGCGTCGTCGGCTGACTCCGCCTCTCCGGCCGCGACCATCACCGCCTCCGCCGCCGGGACCTGCGGCCGGGGGTCGCGGCGATACTCGGCGATCAGGGCCAGCGCGGTGGCGGGCAGCGAGGCGCGGCCGGGCTCGTCGTGGCCGGCCTCCAGGGTGATGTCCGGGGCCAGGCGGGCGAGGACCGCGGCCGAACTCGGGCGGTGGCGGGGGTCACGGTCCAGGCACGCGCCGACGATCCCGGCCAGGTCCTCGGGCAGGCCGCTCAGGTCGGGCGGCTCGGTCGCGAGCCGCACCAGCACGTCCATGACCGTCTCGCCCTGGTAGGGGGCGTGGCCGGTGGCGGCGAACAGCATCGTGGCGCCCAGCGCGTACACGTCGCTGGCCATGGTCGCCTGGCGGGTGTCCCTCGCCTGCTCGGGTGCCATGTAGGCCGGCGTGCCCACCGCGCCGCGGGTCACGGTGAGCTGGATCCGCTCCGAGGCCCGGGCCACGCCGAAGTCGATGACCCGGGGCCCGTCCGGCGACACCAGCACGTTGGACGGCTTCAGGTCGCGATGCACCAGGCCCGCGGCGTGGATCGACTCCAGCGCCTCGGCGCAGCCGGCGGCCAGCCAGCGGACCGCGGGCACGGGCAGCGGCCCGCAGGCCCATACCAGCCTGCTCAGCGGGGGCGCGGGTACATAGGCGGTGGCCAGCCACGGCACGTCGGCCTCGGGATCGGCCGCGACGACCGCGGCGGTGAACGCCCCGCTGACCCGGCGGGCGGCGGCCACCTCCTGGGCGAAGCGGGTACGGAAGTCAGGCTCCTCGGCGAGTTCGATCTTGATGGTCTTGACCGCGACGAGCCGCCCAGCGGCCGACCGCCCCAGATAGACCTGGCCCATCGCCCCGGCGCCCAGCCGACCCACCAGGGTGTAGCCGCCGATCTGCTCCGGGTCCCACCGGCGCAGCGGCTCTAGTACAGGCTGCGGCAAATCAGCTGTCCTCCTGGCGTGGGCTGATTAGCCCCTATGATGCAGGCTCGCGAGCACCGGGGGCTGTTCTTCGGCGGACTCAGCCGCGCACCCGACCCTGGCCGGCGGAACGACGAGCGGGGCTCTAGAGTGGCGCTGTGACGGTCACCATCGGGCTTGCGGGCGCGGGACACCGGGCCGCGGGCGTTCATGCCCCGTCGCTGGCGTCGTGCCCGGGAGCGCACTTCGCCGGCGTCTGGGCACCCCGGGCTCAGGCCGCCCGGGCGCTCGCGGACCAGCACCAGGTCCCGGCTTACGAGCGTTTCGACGACATGCTGGATCAGTGCGACGCCGTGGTGTTCGCGGTGCCGCCCGCCGCGCAGCCGGACCTCGCCGGGCTCGCGGCGGGGCGGGGCAAGTCGGTGCTGCTCGAGATCCCCGTCGCGGGCGACCTCGCCGGGGCTGAGGATCTCGCCGCGGCCATCGCCACCGCGGGCGTCGTGTCCCAGGTCGCTCTCACCTGGCGCTACGCCTCGGCCATCCGGCGCTTCCTGGACACCGCGGTCCCGCAGGCGCGGCCGATCGGCGGCAGCGGCCGGCTGGTGTCCGCCGCGTACCGGCCCGGATCGCCGGCGAGCGCGTGGCGCGTCGAGACCGGCGTGCTGCGCAATCTCGGCCCGCACCTGGTGGACATGCTGGACGCCGCGCTCGGCCAGATCGACCGCGTGCAGGCGCACGGGGACCCGCACGGCTGGGTGGGCCTGATGCTGGAGCATGCGGACGGGCGCTTCAGCGAGGCCTCGCTGACCGCGACCGCCCAGGTCGAATCGGCGCGCGCCTACGTGGAGGTCTTCGGCGGCGGCGGCTCCGCCGAGATCGAGTGCGAGGCGGCGGCGCAGGACGCGTTCCCCACGATGTTCGCCGAGTTCGCGCAGGCCGTCGGGCAGGGAAAGACTCCCGACCTGGACGTGCGGCGCGGGCTGCACCTGCAGCGCGTGGTCGAGGAAGCCCAGACCGACCTGATCCGCACCGCCTGAGCCATCCAGCCATGTCCGCGAGGAATGTCGCCTGTGCCATCCGCATCGCTCGTCCCTGACCTGGCCGACGTGCTGGCCGCCCGCCAGCGCATCGCGCCCTACCTGCGGCCGACCCCGCTCTACCGCTATCCCGCGCTGGACGCGGTGACCGGGACAACGGTGTGGGTCAAGCACGAGAACCATCAGCCGGTGGGAGCCTTCAAGGTCCGCGGAGGGGTGAACCTGGTCAGCCAGCTGACCCCCGACGAGCGGCGCCAGGGCGTCATCGCGGCCTCAACCGGAAATCATGGCCAGTCGGTGGCCTACGCGGCGGACCTGTCCGGCGTGCGGGCGGTCATCTGCGTGCCCGAGCGGGCCAACCCGGTGAAGACCGAGTCAATGCGCGCGCTCGGTGCCGAGGTGGTCTTCCATGGCCGGGATTTCGACGAGGCACGCGAGTACTGCGAAGAGCTCGCCGCTGAGCATCAGTACCGCTACATCCATTCCGGTAACGAGCCGGCGCTGATCGCGGGCGTGGCCACCTGCACCCTGGAGATCCTCGAAACCCGGCCCGACACCGAGGTGATCGTGGTCCCGGTCGGCGGCGGCAGCGGGGCGGCCGGGGCCTGCGTGGTGGCCAAGGCCATGCGTCCCTCGGTCGAGGTGATCGGCGTGCAGTCCGAGGCGGCCCCCGCGGCCTACCGCTCCTGGCGGGCCGGCTCGCTCCTGGAGGACGCCAACCACACATTCGCTGAGGGGCTGGCTACCCGGACCGCGTTCGAGCTGCCGCAGCAGATCTTGCGGGCGCTGCTGGACGACTTCGTCCTGGTCTCCGACGATGCGCTGAGGGCGGCCACCCGGCTGATGATCGAAAAGACCCGCAACCTGGTCGAGCCGGCCGGCGCGGCCGCCCTCGCGGCGCTGCTCGCCGCGCCCGAGCGGTACGCGGGCCGGAAGGTCGCGATCGTCTGCAGCGGCGGCAACATCAGCCCGGCGCAACTGCTGGACCTGTGGCCCCGCGATCCGGCCACCTGAAGCCGGGTGCAGCCGGGGTCACGGAGCGGCTGGCGGCGGATCTTCAGGCTCCACCGCAGGAGCCGGGGGCCGGTCACCGGGCCCGGACGTCGCGTTCGGGGGCGGTTTCCTGCCGGGATCCGGTGACGACGGGCGGCGGGCCGGCCGCCTCGGCGGCGGGCCGGGCCGGGAGCAGGAAGATGGCCACGAGGGCACCGGCCGCGGCCACAGCGCCGGCGACGAGGCAGCCTCCGGCCAGGCTGTGCAGGAACGCCAGGATCGCGGCGTCTTGCAGGCGCGACCCGAGCTGGCCGAACCCGGCGTGGCTGGCCTGCTGGGCCGCGATCACGGCGCCGCCGACCGATCCGCGGGCGGCGGCGACGGCCCGCGCCGGCAGCCCGGCGGGGATCGTGGCAGCTAGCCGGCTGGCGTACAGGGAGGCGGCCACGCTGCCGATGACGGCGACGCCGAGCGTGCTGCCGAACAGCCTGGTCGCGTCGTTGACGGCCGAGCCAACGCCGGCCTTGTGCTTCGGCACGGCGCCCATGATGGCCTCGGTGGCCGGCGACTGGGTGAGCCCCATCCCGGTCCCGAACACGACCATCTGCGCCGCGATCACGGCGTAGGACGTCGTCTGGGAGACGGTGGAGATCCACAGCAGTGCCGCGCAGAACAGCGCCAGCCCGCCGCCAACAATGATCTTGTTGCCGACGCGGACGGCCAGCCTGGTGCCGATCAGCGAGGCGACCGCGACCGACCCGGCGACCGGCAGCAGCCGCACCCCGCTGCCGAGCGGGCCGTAGCGGTGGACGACCTGGAAGTACTGGGTGATCAGGAAGATGAATCCGTTCAGGGCGAAGAACGCGATGGCCACCGAACCGCTGGCGGCGGTGAAGCGCGGGTTGCGGAACAGCGCGATGTCCAGCATCGGGTGCGTGGTCCTGGCCTCGGCGGCCGCGAACGCGGCCAGCAGGGCCGTGCCGGCGGCCAGCGTGCCGATGGCCCGCGCCGAGCCCCAGCCCCAGTCGGGTGCCTGGATGATCCCGAGCACCAGCACGCCCATCCCGGCGGCGGACAGGATCAGGCCGCGCCAGTCTGTCCCGGGGGTGCGCGGGTCCCGTGAGGTCGGCACGGCGCAGGCGGCCAGCGCGGCGACGAGGGCCGCGACCGGGACCATGAACAGGAAGACGCTGCCCCACCAGTAGTGCTCCAGCAGCGATCCCCCGATGATCGGGCCGGCGGCGATGCCGACCCCGGTGGTGGCGCCCCACAGGCCGATCGCGGTGGCGCGTTCGCGCCGATCGGTGAAGACGTTGGTCAGCAGCGACAGGGTGGCCGGGAACATCATCGCGGCGCCGAGCCCCATCACCGCCCTGGCCCCGATCAGCTGGTGGGCGGTGGTGCACAGGGAACCCGCCAGGCTGGCGGCGCCGAACACGCCAAGGCCGGCCATCAGCATTCCTTTGCGCCCCAGCCGGTCGGACAGGCTGCCGGCGACCAGGACGAACGCGGCGAAGACCAGGTTGTAGGCATCCACCACCCACTGCAGGTCGGTCGTGGTCGCGCCGGCCCGGCGCACCAGGGTGGGCAGGGCCACGTTCACGATCGTGACGTCCAGGCTGATGATGAACGCCGCCAGGCACAGGGCGAGCAGCGTGACGCGCTTATGCGCGGGCGTGACTTGTGGCGGCGGCCTCATGTGCGTGCTCCTCGGGGACGGGATGAGTCACGGTCGAGTGTGGCGGGCGGCCCGGGAAACCGGCAGATGCGCATGTGGTCGGCTGGTGATGACGAACATCATCGTGAGCTGATGACATCGGCAAA
>CAWJGC010000009.1:0-136638 GCA_963842355.1 uncultured Actinomycetota bacterium
TAGGCCGTTGCCCCACCAACTAGCTGATAGGCCGCGAGCTCATCCCTAGCCGAAAAACTTTCCACCATGGTCGATGTCGTCCGTGGTCATATTCGGTATTAATTCCGGTTTCCCGGAGCTATCCCGAAGCTAAGGGCAGATTGCTCACGTGTTACTCACCCGTTCGCCGCTCGAGTACCCCGAAGGGCCTTTCCGCTCGACTTGCATGTGTTAAGCACGCCGCCAGCGTTCGTCCTGAGCCAGGATCAAACTCTCCATTGAATGTCTATCGCAACCGCAGGCACGCTCCGAAGACCGGCCGTGCGGGCTGCTGACCAGAGAGATGCCTCTTCCGGCTGGCGGACCAGCCATGGAGACGATCTTGGCATCCGTCGTACGGGCCAGGCCGTTGCCGACCGGACCCATGACGGGGTATGTGCATGTGCACTGGCTTTTAGCACGCTGTTGAGTTCTCAAGGAGCGGACGCGCACCATCTGGGGCTTCTCAGCCTCATCCGGGGCAACCCTGCTAACTTACCCGTCCTACCGGACGGTGTCAACCGACTTCACAGAACTTGACTTGCTTCATTACCCGTCGTACCTCAAGCATACTCTCACAAGCCATCCCGATGACCGGGATGTGCTCGATGGGAGGAGGTTTGCTCGTTCCCTGGAGACTGCCGCCCTGCAGGCGACTCGTGTCTACCGGGGCAAGACGAAAGACTAGGCAGCAAAGGGGATCTAGTCAAATCGCGCCTCATGGTGCCCTTCGGGCTCACCAGGTCGTGGCCAAGCCCGGCGGGACGGCGCGCCACGGCTGGTCACAGGCTCGGCGTGTCCGTCATCTGCCGACTCTGGCGACGGGCGCTGGCCGGGCCAGCGCCCGGAACGTCCATGATCGTGGTCGATCTGTTACGAAATACGTCCCCCCATCACCACGATCACTGCCGGCCCGGGGCACCGGGCCAAGCCTGGTCATGGACCGGGCACATTGGTCACTGGCCAGCTTCTCGGCGCTCTACCTGTTGCGGCTGTCCGGCGGCCGGCCCGGGCCACGGCAAGCCGTCCGCCGCCAAGGAGCCGTCGGCCGCCAAGGAGCCGTCGGCCGTCTGGGAGCGCGGGCAGCCGCGTCCGGCAGACCTGGTGAGGCCACGTTGACCAGCTGGCCACCACGCGACAGGCGCTCCCGGGCTGCCTCGGCCATCGCGGCGTGGTTCAGCCCCGCACGCCGGTCACCCAAGGACATGATCATCGCCGTATCCGCGGTGGCGCTCGCGGTCTCGTTGTTCGTGCCCTGGTTCAAGGCGACGGTCATGGTCAGGGGCGGGCACCGGCTTCGCTCGGGCCGTTCCGCACTTCGATCCCCCCGACGGTGCGCTTGCCGCGCCGCAGCACCAGGAACCGGCCGTCGAGCAGGTCGCCCGGTGACGGCGCCGCGTCCGGCGTGGTCACCCTGACGTTGTTCAGGTACGCGCCGCCCTCGGCGATCGCCCGCCGGGCCGCCGACTTGCTCGGCACGATCCCGGCCGCCACCATCAGGTCAGCAACCGAGGGCAGGCCCCCGGTGCGCACCTCGCTGGCGTCCAGGGTGGCCGATGGCACCTCCGCCAGCGCCGCGGCCAGCGTCCTGGCGTCCAGGGCCCGCAGGTCACCCTGGCCGAAGAGCGCCCGGCTGGCCGCCACCACCCGGTCGCGTTCCTCGGCCCCGTGCACGAGCGTGGTCATCTCGTCGGCGAGCGCCCGCTGGGCGGCGCGCGCCGAGGGCCGCTCGGCGGTCTCCCGTTCCAGTTCCTCGATCTCCTCGCGGCTCCGGAACGAGAAGACCCGCAGCAGGCGCGGCATCTCGGCGTCGGATTTGTTGATCCAGAACTGGTAGAAGGCGTACGGGCTCATCAGGTCCGGGCTCAGCCAGAGCGCCCCGCCTTCGGTCTTGCCGTACTTGGTGCCGTCCGGCTTCGTGATCAGCGGCGTGGCCAGGGCGTGTACGGTGTCGCCGGTTACCCGCCCGATCAGGTCCACGCCCGAGACGAGGTTGCCCCACTGATCGCTGCCGCCGATCTGGAGAATACATCCGTAGCGCCGGTGCAACTCCAGGTAGTCATAGGCCTGCAGGATCTGGTAGCTGAACTCGGTGTAGCTGATCCCGCCGCCCTCGAGGCGGGCCTTCACGGCCTCCCTGGCGATCATCCGGTTCACCGAGAAGTGCTTGCCGATGTCGCGCAGGAAGTCCAGGGCCAGCAGGTTCTCAGTCCAGTCCATGTTGCTGACCAGGATCGCGCCCGTCGGCCCCGGGCCGAAGTCGAGGAAGCGCGCCATCTCCGCGCGGAACCGCTCCACCCACTCGGCGACAACCTCGCGCGGGTTGAGCACCCGCTCGGCCGACTTGCCGCCGGGATCTCCGATCAGCCCTGTCGCGCCGCCGACCAGCGAGATCGGCCGGTTTCCGGACAGCTGGAAGCGGCGCAGGGTCAGCAGCTGGACCAGGTTGCCGATGTGCATGCCCGGCGCCGTCGGGTCGAATCCGCAGTACAGCGTGACCGGGCCGGCGTCCAGGGCCTTGCGCAGGTCATCCAGGTCGGTGGACACGGCGATGAGGCCGCGCCAGCTCAGCTCGTCGATGATGTCGGTCACCGACGCATCGTCCCATCCTCGCGGCGGCGACCGGTAATCGGTTGCGCTCCAGCGGGCCGCCGCGGCGTGTACGCCCGGTAGGGAGAGACGGCAGGATCCCCCGTGATCCAGAACCGCCAGTCCACGTCGGCCGCGCGGCTCACCCCCACCCGGGGACCCTGACTGATGTCCGCGGCCGGAACGGATGCCGGGGGGCCGAGCACCCGCAGCGGCGAGCCCGGGTCGGCCGCGTCGGCGCCATCATGCGAGCGGTCGATCGCCAGCGCCTGGCAGAGCCGGGCCGGGCCGCGGGCCAGGTCGCGTTCCCGCGGGAGGGCTCCGGGCGGCCCCGGCGCAGCGGCAGCGCCGTACCGCCGGGCACTGGCCAGCCGCACGCCGTCGATGACCCGCCCGGCGCGCAACAGCACCGCCGAGGCCTCGCCCTCACCCTGGCAGACCAGGTTCACGCAGAAGTGCATGCCGTAGGTGAAGTACACGTAGGCGTGGCCGGGCGGCCCGTACATCACGGCGTTGCGGGCGGTCCGGCCGCGGAACGCGTGCGAGGCGGGGTCGGACTCCCCCGCGTACGCCTCGACCTCGGCCAGCATGACGGCGACCAGGCCCTCGGCGGTTTCGTGCACGATCACGCAGCCCAGCAGGTCCGGCGCCACCGCTACCGACGGACGGGCGAAGAACTCCCTGGGCAGGACCTCCGCGCGGGCCGACCATGATCGTGGAGACTTTACCGCGCTATGCGGCGAAAGGTCTCCATCATCCCGAGGCGGGCCAGGGAGGGGGCGGCGGGAGGGCACGTCAGCGAGCGGCCCAGGCGGCGTGGTCGTCCACGGCCGCGCGCAGCTCCGCGAGTTGCTCGGCCACCCGGGCGGGCGAGGTACCGCCCCGGCCCTGCCGCGCGGCGAGCGCGCCGGGCACGGTCAGTACCTCGCGCACATCCGGGGTGAGATACGGCGAGACCCGGGACAGGTCGGCGTCGCTGACATCGGCCAGCTCGCAGTCCTGCACCTGGCACCAGACCACGAGGTGCCCCACCACCTCGTGCGCCTCGCGGAACGGCACGCCCCGCCGGACCAGCAGCTCAGCCAGGTCGGTGGCCAGCGCGTAGCCCGCGGCGGCGCCCGCCGCGATCCGCTCCGAGTTGAACCGCAGGGTGGCGATCAGCCCGGCCATGGCCGGCAGCACCACCAGCAGCGTGTCCACGGCGTCGAAGACCGGCTCCTTGTCCTCCTGCAGATCCCGGTCGTAGGCGAGGGGCAGGCCCTTGAGCGTGGTCAGCAGCCCGGTGAGCCCGCCGATCAGCCGGCCCGCCTTGCCGCGGGCCAGCTCGGCTACATCCGGGTTCTTCTTCTGCGGCATGATCGACGATCCGGTCGCGTAAGCGTCATCGATCTCGACCCAGCCGAACTCGTGCGACGACCACAGCACGATCTCCTCGCCGAGCCGGGACAAGTGCACGCCGAGCAGCGCCGCCGCGAAGCAGAACTCGGCGGCGAAGTCGCGGTCACTGACCGCGTCGATCGAGTTCCCGGCCGCTGAGGCGAAGCCGAGCTCGGCGGCGACCGCCTCCGGGTCGAGCGGCAGCGACGATCCGGCCAGCGCGCCGGCGCCGAGCGGGCACACCGCGGCCCGGTGGTCCCAGTCCCCGAGCCTGCCCGCGTCGCGGGCGAAGGCCTGGACGTGCGCGAGCAACTGGTGCGCGAGCAGCACCGGCTGGGCGTGCTGCAGGTGCGTCATCCCGGGCGCGGGCGTACCCAGGTGCCGCTGCGCCTGGTCCATCAGCGCGGTCTCGAGCTCGGCCAGCCTCGACATCACCAGCCGGGCGTGGTCGCGCAGGTAGAGCCGCAGGTCGGTGGCCACCTGGTCGTTGCGGCTGCGGCCGGCCCTGAGCTTGCCGCCCAGCGATCCGGCGCGCTCGAGCAGCCCTCGTTCCAGTGCGGTGTGCACGTCCTCGTCGGTGGCCGCCGGGCGGAACCGGCCGGTCCGGCACGACTCGCTGAGATCGTCGAGCGCGGCCAGCAGCCGGGTCAGCTCCGCGTCGTCGAGCAGCCCGGCGCGGTGCAGCACGCGGGCGTGGGCGCCGGAGGCGAGCAGGTCGTAGGGTGCGAGCCGCCAGTCGAACTGGACGCTGACCGAAAGCCGGGCCAGGGCCTCGGCCGGGCCGGCCGCGAACCGGCCGCCCCACAGCCGGACCGGCGGCGTGCGCTCCTCCTCGGCCACGGCCTTCCTCTCCGTTCACGATCGCGTAGATATCGTCCGGACAGCAATGCTAGACCCGCCGCGATCATGGAAGAGCCGGGCCCGGACGGGCGGCGAACCCCGCCCCGCGCCTGGGCGGGCCTCAGCCGGCGACCTTCCTGTCCCGGTCGGCAGCGATCTTGCTGGGCAGACCCCACAGCTCCACGAAGCCCTTGGCCAGCCTCTGGTCGAACATGTCCCCGGTGTCGTAGGTGGCCAGTGCGTAGTCGTAGAGCGCGGCCGGGCTGCGGCGCCCGGTGACCACGGCCCGGCCGCCGTGCAGCCGGAGCCTGACGTCCCCCGTCACATGCTGCGACGCCGACACCATGAACGCCTCGAGCGACTGCCGCAGCGGCGAGAACCACAGCCCGTCGTAGACCAGTTCCGTCCAGCGCTGCTCGGCCTGCCGCTTGAACCGGGCCAGGTCCCGCTCCAGGCACACGTTCTCCAGCTCCTGGTGCGCGGTGATCAGGGCGATCGCCCCCGGCGCCTCGTAGATCTCCCGGCTCTTGATCCCGACCAGACGGTCCTCGACCATGTCGATCCGGCCGACGCCGTGCCCCCCGGCGAGCGTGTTCAGCTCGGTGATGATCTGCAGCGGATCCATGGGCCGCCCGTCGAGGGCTACCGGGATGCCGTCGGCGAACGAGACCGTGACCTCGTCCGGGTCCCGCGGCTGCGCCGGGTCGCTGGAGTACCCCCAGACGTCGTCGTGCGGCGCCTCCCAGATGTCCTCCAGGTGACCGGTCTCGCAGCTTCGGCCCCACAGGTTCTGGTCGATCGAGTACGGCGAGCGCGACGTGACGCTGATCGGCAGGCCCTTCTCCGCGGCGAACGCGATCGCCTTGTCCCGGGTCATGCCGGAGTCCCGGACCGGCGCCAGCACCGTGACCTCCGGGGCGAGATTGGCCAGGCCCACCTCGAACCGCACCTGGTCGTTGCCCTTGCCGGTGCAGCCGTGGGCCACCAGGGACGCGCCGCGCTCGCGCGCCACCCGGGCCAGGTGCTTCACGATCAGCGGCCGGGACAGGGCAGACACCAGCGGGTAGCGGTCCATGTACAGCCCGTTCGCACGTAGCGCGGGCATGCAGTACTCCGCCGCGAACTCGGCCCGCACGTCGGCGACCTCGGCGTCCGCCGCGCCGCAGGCCAGCGCCCGCTCCTTGATCGTGTCCAGGTCCTCGCCGCCCTGGCCGACGTCCACCGCCAGCGCGATGACCTCCGCACCGGTCTGCTCCTCCATCCACCCGATGGCCACAGACGTGTCGAGGCCGCCCGAGTAGGCGAGCACTATCCGTTCAGGCATGCGAATCCTCCTCAGCTCCAGGTCCAGGGAAAGCTCCGGGAAAACGGCGGGGGGTCAAGGGCTGCCCGCCGGGTGGCCGCGCCGGTCCGCCAGCCGCAGCAGAGCGCGGGCCAGGTCCTGGCCGCCGGCCGGATCCCGCGCGATGACCAGCACGGTGTCGTCCCCGGCCACCGTGCCGAGGATGGACGGCCAGGCGGAGTGGTCGATGACCGAGGCCAGGAACTGCGCGGCTCCAGCCGGGGTGCGCAACACCACCAGGTTGGCGCTCGCCTCGGCCGTGACCAGCAGTTCGGCGGCGACCCTGGCCAGCCGGGCCGGCGGCTCGGCGGCCACGTCGGCGACGGGACGCGCCGCGGCCTGGACCCCGGCCCGGCGGGCCGGGCCGGGCGCGTCGGCCAGGCCCCCCGGCATCGAGCCGGGGCCGCCTGCCTCGCCCGGCAGCGCATACACCAGGGCGCCGTCCCCGCCGCGCAGCCGCACGGCGCCGAGTTCCTCCAGGTCACGGGAGAGCGTCGCCTGGGTGACCCGCACGCCGCGCCGGGCCAGTCGCTCGGCCAGTTCCTCCTGGGACCGGACCGGCGGGTCGGAGTGTTCCAGGATCGCGGCGATCTGCGCGTGCCGGGCCGTCTTGGTCGCCGGGCTCGTGGTCGTCACCGTGCCCGCCCCCGCTCCCCGCCGCCCATCACGCCCCCTGCCCGGCCAGCACGCTGGCCGACGCCAGGATCTCGGGCAGCGCGGCGGTGAACGAGTCGGCCTGCGCCGCGGTGAGCACCAGCGGCGGCGCCAGCCGGATCGCGTCCGGCTGGACCGCGTTGACCAGGAAGCCGGCCCGCCGCGCCGCGGCCTCGACCGCGGCCGACGCCGACGCGGTGAGCACGATCGCGCGCCACAGCCCGGTGCCGCGCACCCCGGCGACCAGCGGGTGATCGATGGCCTCGATCCCGGCCGCCAGCCGGTCCCCGACCTCGGTCGCGTTGCGGAGCAACCCCTCGCGCTCGATCGTGTCGAGCACGGCGAGCGCGGCCGCGCAAGCCACGGGGTTGCCGCCGAAGGTGCTGCCGTGATCGCCCTTGCCGAGCGCGGAGCCGCAGCCGCCGATGCCGACGCAGGCGCCGATGGGCAGGCCGCCGCCCAGCCCCTTGGCCAGCGTGATGACGTCGGGGATGATGCCCTCGCGCTGGTGCGCGAACCACGCGCCGGTCCGCCCCACCCCGCTCTGGATCTCGTCCAGCACGAGCAGCGCCCCGGAGCCGTCGCAGGCCGCGCGGGCAGCGCGCAGGTAGCCTTCCGGGGGCGGCACGACGCCGCCCTCCCCCAGGCACGGCTCGAGGAACACCGCGGCGCAGTCGGTGTCCACCGCCGCGCTCAGGGCGTCCGCGTCGCCGTACGGGACAAACCGAACGTCAAGACCGAAGGGCTTGAACGGATCCCGGATGGAACTCTTCCCGGTCAGGCTGAGCGCCCCCATGCTGCGTCCGTGGAAGGAGTGGTGCGCGGCCACGAAGACCGGCCGAGCCGCACCCTGACGGCGCCGGACCAGCTTGATCGCGGCCTCGTTGGCCTCGGTCCCCGAGTTGGCCAGGAACACCCGGCCGTCCACCCCGAGCAGCCCGATGATCCGCTCGGCCAGGCGGACCTGGGGCTCGTGCAGGTAGAGGTTCGAGGTATGCACCAGGCGCCCGGCCTGCTCGGTTATGGCTGCGACGATCTTGGGGTGCGCGTGCCCGAGCGCGCTCACCGCGATGCCGGCCACCAGGTCCAGGTAGGCGTTCCCGTCCAGGTCCCAGACCACGCACCCGCTGCCGCGCGCCAGCGCGAGCGGCGGCATGCCGTAGGTCAGCATGATGGCCGCGGCGTAACGGTCCTGCAGCTGATCCGTCGTGGTCATGTGGCCCTCCAGCTCGCTCATAACCCCGCCCCGTCCGGCACGACCATGGTGCCGATCCCCGAGTCGGTGAATATCTCCAGCAGGATCGCGTGCGGCAGCCGCCCGTCGAGCACGTGCGCCCGTGGCACGCCGCCGCGCACCGCGGTCAGGCAGGCTTCCATCTTCGGGATCATCCCGTCGCTGAGCCCGGGCAGCATGGCGGCCAGTTCGGCGGCGTCAAGCTGGCTGATCACCTCGCCCGGCCGGTCGGCGGCCCGGTCCGGGGCCTCGCCCGCGCCCGCGCCGCCGGAGCCGCCCGCGCCGCCGGAGCCGCCCGCGCCGCCGGAGCCGCCCGCGCCGCCGGAGCCGCCCGGCCAGTCCGCGTACAGGCCG
Source organism: uncultured Actinomycetota bacterium (assembly GCA_963842355.1). GTDB lineage: Bacteria > Actinomycetota > Actinomycetes > Streptosporangiales > Streptosporangiaceae > JASHPR01. The sequence goes on from CAWJGC010000009.1 coordinate 8,409, forward strand.
GCCACGTCGGTGAGCAGGATCAGCTTCGCCGCGCCCAGCGCGACGGCGATCGCCGCGGCCGCGGTATCGGCGTTCACGTTGAAGACCTCGCCCGCCGCGCCCCGCGCGACGCTGGAGATGACGGGGATGCGGCCGTCGGCGATCAGGGCCCGGACCGCGCCGGGGTCGACGGCGGCGATCTCGCCGACCTGGCCGAGGTCCACCGGCGCGCCGTCCACGGTGGCCACGGCCCGGGTGGCGGTGAGCAGGTTGGCGTCCTCGCCGGACATCCCGACCGCGAACGGGCCGTGCCGGTTGATCTGGCCGACCACGTCCCGGTTCACCTGGCCGGTGAGGACCATCCGGACCACGTCCATCGCCTCGGGCGTGGTGACCCGCAGTCCCGCGGCGAACGTGGTCGGGATGCCCAGCCGGCCCAGGTGCTCGCTGATCTGCGGTCCCCCGCCGTGCACGACCACCGGGCGCAGGCCCGCGTACCGCAGGAACACCACGTCCTGCGCGAAGGCGAGGCACAGCACCTCGTCGGCCATGGCGTGCCCGCCGAACTTGATCACGACGGTCTCGCCGTGGAACCGCTCGAGCCAGGGCAGGGCCTCGATCAGCGTCGCCGCCTTGGCCAGCGCGCCGACCTCGGCGCTCGTCGGGCCGGACCCTGCCGCCGGCCTGGTCTCGCGGCCTGTCATCGCCGTCACGTCGCGTAGGCCGAGTTCTCGTGCACGTACGCCGCGGTCAGGTCGGTGGTGCGGATCGTGGCCGCGTGCGAGCCCGCGGCGAGGTCGATGGTGATGGTCACGTCCCGCGGCCGCAGGTCGGCCAGGGACCTGTCCTCGGCCGCTGACCCGTTCCGGCAGACCCAGACCCCGTTGATCGCGACGTCGATCTGGTCGGGCTCGAAGGCGGCGTCAGTGGTCCCCACCGCGGCCAGGATCCGGCCCCAGTTCGGATCCTCGCCGCCGATGGCGCACTTGAGCAGCTCGCACCGGGCCACGGCCCGCCCGGCGGCGACCGCGTCGTCCTCGCTCGCCGCGCCGGTCACCTCGATGTCGATCGCTTTGCCCGCGCCCTCGGCGTCCAGTTGCATCTGCCGGACCAGGTCCGCGCAGCCCTGCGTGAGCAGCGCGGCGAACTCCCCGGGATCGGGCCGGACCCCGGACGCCCCGCTGGCCAGCAGCAGCACGGTGTCGTTGGTCGACATGCAGCCGTCGGTGTCGAGCCGGTTGAACGTCGTGGCGACGGCCCGGTGCAGCGCGGCATCGAGTTCCGCCGCCCGCAGGTCCGCGTCGGTGGTGAGCACGGCGAGCATGGTGGCCATCGCCGGGGCGAGCATGGCGGCGCCCTTGGCCATGCCGCCGATCTCGTACCCGGGTCCCGGCACGCGGCACATCTTCGAGACCGTGTCGGTGGTCCTGATCGCGTCCGCCGCGGCCGCTCCGCCGCCGATCCACGCCGTCGCCGCGGCGGTGTCCACGCCGGGCAGCAGCTTGTCCATGGGCAGCCGTTCCCCGATCAGGCCGGTCGAGCAGACCGCGATCTCGCCGGCGGACGCCGACAGCGCCTTGGCCAGCCGCTCGGCCGTGTGATGGGTGTCACCGAACCCGGCCGGGCCGGTGCACGCGTTCGCGCCGCCGGAGTTGAGCACCACGGCCCGGACCCGTCCGCCCCTGAGAACATGCTGGGTCCAGAGCACCGGGGCGGCCTTGACCCGGTTGGCGGTGAACACCCCGGCCGCCGCGTCCGACGGGCCGTCGTTGACGACCACCGCCAGATCTGGCTGCCCGGACGCCTTGATCCCGGCGGTGACGCCGGCTGCCCGGAACCCGGCCGCCGCGGTGACGCTCATTCTGTGTCTCCCGCTCGCTCGGTCATGGTGTTCCCCCGCTCGCCTCCGGTGCGCCTGGCGGCGCTCCGCCTCTCATGGCGCGACTCCGCAGGCGGTGAGGCCGGCCGTCTCCGCCAGGCCGAGCATGAGGTTGGCGTTCTGGATGGCCTGGCCTGCGGCGCCCTTGCCGAGGTTGTCGATGGCCGCCACCACGGTGGCCCGCCCGGTCCGGGCGTCGGCCGCGGCCTGCAGGTGCACGCCGTTCGATCCGGCGACGGAGGCCGTGGTCGGCCAGCGGCCGTCGGGGAGCACGCAGGCGAAGGGCTCGCCTGCGTAGGCCTCGGCGATCACCGCGCGCAGACGCACGCCTCCCCCGGCGCCCGGTTTCAGCCGCGCCGTGCAGGTCGCGAGTATCCCGCGCGGCATGGGCGCCAGCAGCGGGGTGAACGAGACCGTGTATCCGGCGTCTTCCGCGTCTCCCGCCGGGCAGCCGGCGCCGCCGCCTCGCCGAGGGCCTGCTCGATCTCCGGCGTGTGCCGGTGCGCCCCGCCGGCCTGGTAGGCCGAGACCGCGCCCATCACCTCGCTGCCGAGCAGATCGTGCCGGGGCGAGCGGCCGGCACCGGAGGTGCCCGAGGCGGCGACGATCACCACGTCGTCCGGCTCGATGAGGCCGGCGGCGGCCAGCGGCGCGAGCGCGATGATGGCCGCGGTCGCGTAGCAGCCGGGGACGGCGACCCGGGCCGCGGCCCGGATCTGCTCCCGCGCTCCCGGCAGTTCCGGCAGGCCCGTGACCCAGCGGCCCGCGTGCGGCACCTGGTAGTGCCGGGCCCAGGCGCCGGCGTCGGCGAGCCGGAAATCGGGTCCCAGGTCGACCACCTTGACGCCCTCGTCGAGCAGGCCGGCCAGCGGCGCGGACTGCCCGCTGGGCAGGGCGAGGAACGCCAGGTCGCAGCCGGATCTGCTGAGCGCACCGGCGGCCTCGAAGGTGCGGGCGCCCAGCGGCGGCAGGGCGGCCAGGTGGGGATGGACTTCGGCAATGGGCCGGCCCACGTTGGTCTCGGCGGTTACCGGGCCCAGCTCCAGGTCGGGGTGCCCGGCGAGCAGCCGGAGCAGCTCACCGCCCGCGTAACCGCTGGCGCCCGCCACCGCCACCCGCGCACCCATCGACCCACCGACCCTCTGTTCGCCCGCCCGGTCCTTGCCCGCCCGGGTCCTTGCTGGCCCGGTCCTTGCTGGCCCGGTCCGTACTCGGCCGGTCCTGCTCGCCCGCCCGGTCCTGCTCGCCCGCTCGCCTGCTGGCCCGGTCCCTGCTCGGCCGTGGCCTGCTGGCCCCGTTCCTGCTCGCCCGGCTCGCCAAGTCCCGCACCGGGCCTCGCTCGTTCTCGAATTATTATGCAGTTCTATGACTGATTATGCAAACGCCGTGACTCAGCACGTCAAAATCGGGGAGTTGGCTTGGGATGCGTGCGGCACTGCGGGCATGATGAGGGTCGCGGAGAGGAGAGGGCGATGCGCTTTCGCCGGCCACAGGCCATGGCCAGCGAGCGGCTGACCGCTTCTGCGTGCCGGGCGGTGTTCGCCGCGACGCTGCTGGCGGCCGCGGCCGGCTGCGGCTCGCACGCCTCCCCCGCCGCGAAGGCGACAGGTTCGGCGTCGTCGGCGACACCGTGCGGGACGACGCGGACGGCGGCTAACGTCCCGGTCAACATCCAGATCGCGCGCGGCCAGGTGTCCTGCGCCAAGGCGCTGGCGGTCGAGCGCGACTACGCCAGGGCGATCCTCGAGGGCAAGGCCCCGGGTAACGGCGGCGGCGGGCCGGTCCGCATCCTGGGCTGGACCTGCCAGGGCTTCACGACACCCGTGGTGCTGAAGACCGGGCAGGCGTCGAAGTGCGTTCAGGACGGCGAGGAGATCCTCGCGATCCTCCCCGCGCCCGCCTGACCGGGATCGCCCCACCCGAGCCCGCTGGCTGGCCGGACCAGCCTTCGGCGCGGGTCAGGATCCGCCGCGTAGCACCGCGCCGGTTCTCTGGGCCGCCTCCGCGACCGCCGCGTCGCGCGCCGCGCTGACCTCGTCGGCCGTCAGCGTGCGGTCGGGGGCCCGGAACCGCAGCGTGTACGCCAGCGACTTGCTCCCCTCGCCCGCCTGCTCCCCGGTGTAGACGTCGAACAGGCGCACGTCCTCCAGCAGCGCGCCGGCGCCCGCCGCCGCCACGCCCGAGGTGAGCGCCGCGGCCACGTCCGCGGCCGGAACGGCATCGGCCACGATGAGCGCGACGTCCTGGGTCGCCACCGGGTAGCCGGATACCACCGGGGCCTGGACGGGGCCGCGTCCCGCGGCGGCCGTCTCGATCACGGACAGGTCGAGCTCGGCCGCGCAGGTCCGGGGCGGCAGCCCGAACGCCTGCACCACCCGCGGGTGCAACTCGCCGGCGTACCCGGCCAGCATCCACCCCCGGCCGGCCTCCCCGTCGCTTTCCGCTCCCCCTTCACGGCTTTCCCCGGCGGCTACGAACAGCGCCGCGCACCGGCCGGGATGCCAGGGTTCCTGCTGCTCGCCGCGCACCCGGAGCGGCACCCGGCTCACCCCGATCACCTCCCGGGCCGCCTCGATCGCGTCCTCGAAGCACGCCGTGCGGCCCGCGCCCCACCAGCCGGACAGCTCGCGGTCGCCCGCGAGCACCACCGCGAGGTGCAACGGCTGGTCCGGCAGCGCGGCCTGCAGCGTCGCCAGCTCCGCCGGGGTGGGCGCGCGGTCCACCGGCAGGATCGGCGCGACCACCTGGCCCTCAGGCCGGGACAGGAAGACCAGGCCGAGCTCGAACAGCGCGACGTCGGCGAATCCGCGGCCGAGGTTGCGGGCCAGCACGCCCAGCAGGCCCGGCAGCAAGGTGGTCCGCATCAGCGGCTCTTCCTCCCGGATCGGGTTGACGAGCCTGACCGCGTCCCGGCGCGGGTCGCCGGGACGCAGCTGCATCCGGTCGGCGTCCGCCGCCGAGCCGAACGGGGTGCTGAGCACCTCCACGTATCCGGCCCCGGCCAGGACCCGCCCGATCGTCCGGCGCATCCGCTGCCGGGCGGTGAGCCCGCGCCCGGCCGCGGCCCGCGGCATCCGCACCGGTATGTTCTCGTATCCCTCGAGCCGGATGACCTCCTCGGCCAGGTCGTTCGGGTCGGTGAGGTCAGGCCGCCAGGACGGCGGCTGAACCAGCAGCGGCTGCCCCGGATGCTCGTGCCGCGCGTGGTCTGGGGCCGCGTGCTCGGGCACGTGCTCTGCCCCCGGGCCGCGGTCCTGGCCGACCTCGCAGCCGACCTGACGCAGCCGGGCGATCACGGTGTCTCGCCCGTAGACCATGCCGGCCACCTGGTCCGGGTAGTCAGCGGCCATCGTGATCGAGACCGGCGCCACCTCGACCGACGCGTGCGTGGCCCCGGGCACCACGGTCCCGCCGCCGAGCGAGGTCAGCAGCGAGGCCGCCCGCGCCGACGCGCGCAGCGGCAGTTCCCGGTCCACGCCGCGCTCGAACCTGGCCGACGATTCGGAGAACAGCCGGTGCCGCCGGCTCATCCGGGCCGTGCCGGCCGCGGAGAAGTGCGCCGCCTCGATGACCAGGTCGCGTGATTCCTCGGTGATCTCGGTGGCCAGGCCGCCCATCGTGCCGGCCATCGAGATCGGGCCGGAGGAGTCCGTGATCAGGATGTCGTCCGGATCGAGGTCGCGGACCACGTGGTCGAGGGTCTCGAGCCGCTCGCCCGGGCGGGCCCGCCGGACCACGATCGGCCCGCGCAGCCGGGCCCGGTCGAACGCGTGCAGCGGCTGACCGAGTTCCAGCATCAGGTAGTTGGTGATGTCTACGGCCAGGGACACGGTGCGGATCCCGGCGCGGGCCAGCCGGACCCGCATCCGCAGCGGGGTCGGCCGGGTCACCTGCACCCCGTGCACCTCCCGGAGCACGAACCGGTCGCAGGTGGTCGGGTCTTCGATGCTGGCCGGGTACACCTCGGCGGACACCTGGCTCACGTCGCCGGAAAGCCCCACGTCGGCGGGATCGGTGAACCCGGCCCCGAACGCGATCGCCAGTTCCCTGGCCACGCCCCTGATCGACAGCGCGAAGCCCTTGTCCGGGGTGACGTTGATGTCGAGCACGTGGTCGCGCAGCCCCGCGTACTCGACGAAGTCGGCCCCAATGGAGGCAGGGGAGGCGGGCGGGGCGTCGGGCTCCAGCACCAGGATCCCGGAGTGGTCGTCCCCGATCCCGAGTTCGGCCGCCGAGCAGATCATCCCTTCGGACATCCGCCCGTAGGCCTGGCGGGCGCCGATCTCGACGCCGCCGGGCAGCACCGAGCCGGGCTTGGCCAGCGGGACCCGGTCCCCGACGGCGAAGTTCACCGCGCCGCAGATCACGTGCTGCTCGCCGGTGCCGGTGTTCACCGCGCAGTACCTGACCGGCTTGCGGAACCCGGTCAGCTCCTCGATCTCCGTCACCTCGGCCACCACGATGCCGCGGACGTCGTGCCCGACCTGCTCCACGGTCTCGACCTCGAGACCGGCCGCGGTGAGCCGCCGCGCCACCTCGGCGGCGTCTGGATCCGGCCCGAGCGGCGCGTACTCGAGCAGCCACGAGAGCGGAACCCGCATCACGCCTCCATCCCGAACGCCCGGCTGAACCGCACGTCACCCTCGACGGTGTCCCTGATGTCGGTGACCCCGTGCCGGATCATCAGGGTGCGCTCGATCCCCAGCCCGAACGCGAACCCGCTGTAGCGGTCCGGGTCGATGCCGCAGGCGACCAGTACCCGCGGGTTGACCATCCCGGCGCCGGCGATCTCGATCCAGCCCTGGGACCGGCAGACCCGGCACGGGTCGCCGCCCGGCCGGGTGCCTGTGCCGCTAACACCTGTACCGCGGCACACGTGGCACTCCATCGAGACGTCCACCGACGGCTCGGTGAACGGGAAGAAGTCCGGGCGGAGCCTGGTCCGCAGTCCCTCGCCGAACATCGCGTCGACGAACGCGGTGATCGCCCCGCGCAGGTCGGCCATGGTCAGCCCCTCGTCCACGGCCAGGCACTCGATCTGGTGGAACACCGGGCTGTGCGTGGCGTCGAGCGTGTCGCTGCGGAAGCACTTGCCGGGGCTGACCACGTACAGCGGCAGCGGCCTGGTCAGCATCGACCGGATCTGCACCGGCGAGGTGTGCGTGCGCAGCACCACCCCGGAGCCTGTCGACCCGTCCGGGCCGGCCACGAAGAACGTGTCCTGCGTCTCCCGGGCCGGGTGGTCGGGCGGGAAGTTCAGCGCGTCGAAGTTGTACCACTCGTCCTCGACCTCGGGACCCTCGGCCACCTCGTAGCCCATGGCCACGAACACGTCGGCCAGCCGCTCGGCCACGGTGGTGACCGGATGCCTGGCGCCGGCCGGCATCCGGTCCCACGGCAGCGTGACGTCGGCGCCCTCCTCGACCAGCACGCGGCGGTCACGTTCGGCTTCCAGCTCTTCCTGCCGGGTAGCCAGCGCGGTCCTGATCGCGGCGCGCGCCGTGCCCACGCGCTTGCCCGCCTCGGCCCGGGCGGCCGGCGGCAGCGCCCCGATCTCGGCGTTGGCAAGCGTGATCGGCGCCCGGTCGCCCGCGTGGGCCAGCCTGGCCGCCTTCAGCTCGTCGAGGTTCGCCGCCGCGGCGATGGCGGCCAGCGCATCGCCGAGCACCCGCTGCACTTCATCCGGCGACAGTGCGGCCACCTCCACCGGGTCATAGCTCTTGTTCGGTGCGGACATAGCCTGCTGCTCTCCTGCGATCACCGATAGTTCTCGTAAGCGTTTGGCTCGAGCGCTGGTCCCCCGCCCGTGACCAGGCTCCGGGGCCGTCCTGGCGAACGGCCCGCGCGCTGGTGCTCCGCCGCCGGGCAGCCCCACATGGGGGTGGGTGCGGCGGCTGGCGCTGGGCTTTCGGGCCCGCCGGTCAGCCGAAGTCGGGCGTGCCGGCGGGCATCGTAAATCGGAACTCGGCCCCGCCGCCCGGCGCCCGGCGCACGGTGATCGTGCCGCCGTGCGCCTCGACCAGGCCCTTCACGATGAACAGGCCGAGGCCCGCGCCGCCGCGCCGCTTGACCCGCCAGAACTGGCGGAACACCCGCGGGGCGAGCTCGGGCGCGATGCCCTGCCCCTGGTCGCGAACGGAAACCGCCACCCCAGGAGCGTCCTCGATCCGGGCCGACTCCACCATGATGGTTACCGTACCAGCCCCGTGCCGGACCGCGTTCTCGATCAGGTTGGCCAGGATCTGGAAGATCTTGTCGGCGTCCAGCCAGGTCTCCGGCAGATCCGGCCCGACCTCCACCAGGAACCTGTCCTCGGGCTCCCCGGCCGCCACCCGTCCGGCGACGACCTTCCTGGCCTGCTCCGGGAGGTCGACAAGCTCGCGGTGCACCTCGATCCGGCCCGACTCGATCCGCGAAACGTCGAGCAGCTCGGTGATCAGCCGGGTGACCCGGTCCGCGTCGGCGTTGACGGTCTCGAGCATCACGAGCTTCTGGTCGTCGGTGAACCGGGGCCACTTGTCCAGCAGCGTGGCCGTGAAGCCCTTGACGCTGGTCAGCGGCGAGCGCAGCTCATGCGCCACGGTGGAGACCAGGTCGGCCCGGTTGCGCTCGGCGCGAGCGCGCTGCTGCGCGTCCCGCAGCGTGATCGCCAGCCGGCGGACTGCGCCCGGGTGGTGGTGCCATTGGTCGCGGGCCTCGCTGGCGCGCCCGTGGCCGCCGCTCCCCGGGCCGCCCCCGCCGCCGGGGCCGCCCGCGCCGCCCGCGCCGCCCGCGCCGCCCGCGCCGCCCGCGCCGCCCGCGCCGCCCGCGGCGGCCACCTCGTCGCAGCCCTGGTCCTCGCCGCTGGGCCGGCCGTCGTCGAGCCACTCCCGGATATAGCCCACGCTGACCAGAAGCTCGGTCCCGTCCGGCAGGTACAGCGACCGCTCGGGATGGCGGGTCCTGGTGCACAGGCCGTCGTACGGCTGCGTCTGCGTCCACCAGCAGCGGTCCTCGTGGTCCCGCAGCGGCAGCACCTGCCGCACGTCCCGGCCGAGCGCTGCGTCAGGGCTGATGCCGGTGAGCCGCGCGGCGGCGCGGTTGAACACTGTGACCCGGCCGGCGTGGTCGGCGATCACCAGGCCGTCGGGCAGGTCGTCGGCGCAGACCAGGCCGCTGCCCAGATCTTCGGCAGGCCCCGGCGGACCGGCCGCCGCCGCGGGGTTCCCGCCCGCGGGCGCGGCCCCGCGGCCCGCCATGATCCTGTCCACTCGAACGCCGCCTCCGCTTGGGCCCGTTCCTACCCACAGTTGTCCCCGGGCTGGCCTGCTGGTCAGCCCGGGGTCCGGGGGTACCCGCGGGCTGACGACGCTGCATCCCGCGGCCGACCAGCGGTAACACCGAACGGGCTACTCATGACGCAACGTGATCAGATCAGACTCTAGCGCGTCCGGTATGCCGCGCGGCACCCCGAGATGCCTCAGAATGCATACGGTTGCAGGAATCAACCCGCTGGCGAAGGCTCTCCCGCGCCCGGCCCGAGCGGATGGCACGCGGGGGGGGTCCTGGGGGGTCGTCCCCCCCGGGCCAGCACTGTGCCAGCCGCGACGGCCGGCGCTTTTGGCCGGCCCGAGCGGATGGCACGCGGGGGGGGTCCTGGGGGGTCGTCCCCCCCGGGCCAGCACTGTGCCAGCCGCGACGGCCGGCGCTTTTGGCCGGCCGAGCGGATGGCACGCGGGGGTCCTGGGGGTCGTCCCCGGGCCAGCACTGTGCCAGCCGCGACGGCCGGCGCTTGGCCGGCCCGAGCGGATGGCACGCGGGGGTCCTGGGGTCGTCCCCCCCGGGCTAACACAGTCAGGCGGGTGAGCTGCGATGGGCTCGTGCGGACGCGTACAGGCAGACCGCCGCGGCGGCGGCCAGGTTGAGGCTCTCCGCCCGGCCGTAGATGGGCACCGCGACGGTCTCATCGGCCAGGGCCAGCAGGTCACCGGGAAGGCCCCACGCCTCGTTGCCGAACAGCCACGCCGTGGGCCATCGCAGCTTCCCGTCCGACTCGAGTTCGTCGAGCGCCAGCCGCGCGCTCCCGTCGGCGGCGAGGACCCGTACCCCGGCCCGGCGCAGCGCCTCGACCGCCTGGCGGAGCGTGGCGCCGGCCACCACCGGCAGGTGGAACAGGCTGCCCGCCGAGGCGCGCACGCACTTGCCGTTGTACGGGTCGACCGAGGCGTCGGTGAAGATCACCCCGTCTGCGCCCGCCGCGTCCGCCGTGCGCAGCACGGTTCCCGCGTTGCCGGGGTCACGCACGTTCGCCAGCAGCACCACCAGCCGGGGCCCCGCCGCGACCAGACGCTCCAGCGGGACGTCGACGAACCGGCACACGGCGAGCATCCCCTGCGGGGTGACCGTCTGGGCCAGTTCCGCCATCACCTCGCCGCTGACGGTGTGCACCGCCGCGCCCTGCCCGGCGGCCTGGGCGGCCAGTTCGGCGTACCGCGGCCAGGCCGCCGCGGTGACGAACAATTCGGTGACGACCGCACGACCGGACCCGGGCGCCCCGCCAGGCCCCGCCGCCCCGCCAGGCCCCGCCGCCCCGCCAGGCCCCGCCGCCCCGCCAGGCCCCGCCGCCCCGCCAGGCCCCGCCGCCCCGCCAGGCCCGGCCGCCGCATCAGAGGCAACTACTGCCTCCCGGGCCACTTGGGCCACCCGCGCACCAGAGGTTTCACCCAAGCGCAGCGCTTCGCGCACCGCCTGCGGGCCCTCCGCCAGGAACGAGTTCGCCCGCTGCCGGAACGAGCGTTTGGCTAGCTGCCGGGCGGCTTTCACCCGCGGCGAGCGGATGCTCGTGATCTCGGTGCTGACTGTCACGGTGCTCACCGGGCGCGAGTTTCATGATCCTGGTTGCTGGGGTACCGCACGCGTACCTGATCCACCACGATCATGGAACCATCGGCGCGGCCAGGCCGGACTCAGGCGGCGGCCGTGTCCGCGGCTGACTCTCCGCCGAGATCCTTGGGCAGGGCGGTCCTGGCCACCTCGACCAGCGCGGAGAACGCCGCCGGGTCGGCTACAGCGAGGTCGGCGAGCATCCGCCGGTCGACATCCACGCCCGCGATCTTCAGGCCCTGGATGAACCGGTTGTAGGTCAGGCCATCGGCCCGCGCCGCGGCGTTGATGCGCTGTATCCACAACCGCCGGAACGCTCCCTTGCGGTCCTTGCGGTCTCGGTAGGCGTAGGCCATCGAGTGGAGCGCCTGCTCCTTGGCCTTGCGATACAGGCGCGATCGCTGGCCACGGTAACCGCTGGCCCGCTCGAGGACGACGCGACGCTTCTTGTGGGCGTTGACCGCCCGCTTCACGCGTGCCATTTCTTCGACTCCCTTAAGCGGGCCGGGTCACTTGCCCAGCAGTCTCTTCATCTTCTTGGTGTCCGCGGGCGACAGCAGCACCTCGTTCTTGAGGCGGCGGGTCCGGGTGCTCGGCTTGTGTTCGAGGAGGTGGTTGCGGTTAGCCCGGCGGCGCATGACCTTGCCGGTGCCGGTCAGCCGGAATCGCTTGCCGGAACCGCTGTGCGTCTTCATCTTCGGCATGTCGCCGTCGTCTCCGTTCCCTGGCGTGCCGTCGGCACGACCCTACAGTTCGTGCCTGCGGCACGGTGTTATCTGCGTGCCTCCGGCACGGTGTTACCTGCGTGCCTCCGGCACGGTGTTTACTGCGTGCCTGCGGCACGGTGTTACCTGCGTGCCTCCGGCACGACGCTTCGCTGCTGACCCCCGGTTGGTCAGGTCCTGGTTGGTTCGTCCGCCGAGCCGGGCTCGGCGGCCGCGGCCACGGCTGGTCCGGGGCCGGGGCCGGGGCTGGGCCCGGTCGGCCGGGCTTCACGCGGCGACGGTACCGGCCGGCTCGCGGGAGCCGATCCCCGGGTTGCGGGCCGCGGCGTCGCGCGGTCGGCCTTGGCGTCGGTCTTCCTCTTGTGCGGCCCGATCACCATGATCATGTTCCGGCCATCCTGCTTCGGCTGGGCCTCGACGAATCCGAGTTCCTCGACATCGCCGGCCAGTCGCTGCAGCAGCCGGTAGCCCAAGTCCGGCCGGGACTGCTCGCGTCCCCTGAACATGATCGTCACCTTGACCTTGTCGCCCTGCCTCAGGAACCGCTCGACGTGGCCCTTCTTGGTGCCGTAGTCGTGCGGATCGATCTTCGGCCGGAGCTTGATCTCCTTGATGACGGTCTGGGCCTGGTGCTTGCGTGACTCCCTGGCCTTGAGCGCCGATTCGTACTTGAACTTGCCGTAGTCCATCAGCTTGGCCACCGGCGGCCGTGCGGTCGGCGCGACTTCGACGAGGTCGAGGTCGGCCTCCTGGGCCAGCCGGAGGGCGTCGTTGATCGCGACTATGCCGACCTGCTCGCCGTTCGGACCGACGAGCCGGACTTCGGGTACGCGGATACGCTCGTTGATACGGGGTTCAGTGCTGATGTGACCTCCTTGAGCCACTCTCGCCGCCGCGGGACCTCCCCGCGGTCGGGTCACGACCCGCGTGCGGTGCCCCAACATGCACAAGGCCCCGCATCGCCTGCATGCGGGGCCACCTATACCGCGGCGCTCCCGGACCCGCCTAACAGCCTCCGGGTCAGGTGCGCCACGCAGCGCCCGGTGCCGCCGCGGCTCCTGCGCGACGGTTCCGATGCGCCCGGCCTGACCGGGCGGCCCGTGAGCCGTCCAATCCGCCGGACAGTCCCTGCGGGCTGCCCGGCCGTACCCGCCAGCAACCGAGCTGGCTAGGTGGGAGGTGGCCGAGGTGGTCCTCCGCTTGCACGCCCGGCACGCGGTGCGCCGGACTGGTTGTGAGATCAGAATAACGCATTCCGGTGCGGGCGGCATTCCCCGGTCACGCGGCGCTCGAGTTCCGCCCGGCCAGCCCGTCGCATCGCGGCGGTCGGGGCGGTGCGGGCCGTCATCAGCTCGACCTGACGGGCCGCCTGGCGGAGCAGCAGTTCGAAGCCGCTGATCACAGCGGCCCCGGTCTGCTCGGCCGCCGCGGCCAGCGGGGTGGGCCACGGGTGGTACACGACATCGAGGACCGCCGCCGGAACGAGATCCCCGCGGAGGATGCGTTCTGCGTACATGTCGGCAGCTCCGGCCGGAACGGTGGAGATCAGCAAGTGCCAGCCCCCGGCGGTGGACGCCGCGCCGAACTCGGTCAGCCGCACCGCGATCCCGATCCTGCTCGCCGCGGCGAGCAGGGCTTCGGCCCGGGCCGGATTCCGGACCGCCACCGTCGCCTCGCTCCCGCCGAGGCCGCGCAGGGCCGCGAGCGAGGAGCAGGCGGTAGCGCCGGCCCCCAGGATCAGCGCGGACCCGGCCCCGGACAGGCCCGCCGTGGCCACCGTCGTGATCATGCCGGGCACGTCGGTGTTGTGCCCGTGCCTGGCGCCGGCGGCGAAGATGACGGTGTTGGCGCCGCCGACCTCGACGACCAGCGGCTCGGCCATATCAAGCAGCGGCAGCACGGCCCGTTTCAGTGGCATGGTCAAGGACAGGCCCGCCCAGTCCGGGCCGCACTCGTCGAGCAGTCCCGGCAGCCGCGCCTCGTCGCACTCGATCGCCTCGTAGGTCCAGCCCGACAGGCCGAGCGCCCGGTACGCCGCCCGGTGCAGCACCGGCGACAGTGAATGACCGACCGGCGAGCCGAGCACTGCCGCTCTCACCGCAGCGGCCTCAGCAGCCTGCTCCGTTCTTATGGCACTCGGCCACGAGCTGGTTGAACACGGCCGGGCTGTTGGTGAACTCGGTCAGGCCCGTCTTCAGGTTCACGGTCACGAAGTACAGCAGGTCCCCGTGCGCCGGGTGCAGGGCGGCCCGGATCGCGACATCGCCCGGGCTGTCGATCGGGCCGGGGGGCAGCCCGGCGTGGATGACAGTGTTATACGGCGAGTTGACGTGAAGTTGCGAGGTCGTGAGGCTGGCCCCGAACCTGTGCAGCGCGTAGTTCACCGTGCTGTCCAGCCCGAGCTTGATGCCCTGGCTCAGCCGGTTGTAGATCACCTCGGCCACCCTGGAGTAGTACTTGGGGTTGCCTCCCTCAGCCTCCAGGATGCTGGCCACGGTGATGACCTGGTTCGGGGTGAGATGGACTGCCGCCGCCGCCTGCGGCAGGTTGATGCTGGCCGCCTCCTGGTTGAACCGGGCCACCATGGCCTGCAGCACGCTGGTCGCGTTCATGCCCGGGGTGATGTCGTAGGTCGCCGGGAACAGGTAGCCCTCGGGGTTGCCGTTGGCGTACGGCGGAAGCCCGAGTCCGGCGGTGTCCTTGACGGCCTTCGCGTACGTGCCGGCCGATATGGCGGACTTCGCTCCGAGCAGGGTCAGGATCTGGGTCAGCCGCAGGCCCTCCGGGATCGTCACCGCGGTCTGGATCCGCGCGGACGGGTTGAGCAGCAGCTTGTACGCCAGGGCCGAGTTCATGTGCTTGCGCAGGCGGAAGAACCCGGGCTCCAGCCCGGTCGGGTCGGAGCTGGCCTTCACGGCGGCGACGAAGGAGTTGACGCTGGCCACGACGCCGTCGCTGACCAGCCGGGGCGCGAGCGACTCGGCCGTGTCACCCTGCAGCACCTGAACCGTGACCTCGCCCGTCCCCGGACCGGAGTAGTCCGGGGAGTGGAACTTCTGGTACAGCTTGTAGCCGCCGACGCCCAGCGCGCCCAGGAGCACCACGGCGAGCACGATCGCGAGCGCCGGCGCGATCGTGCGGCCCATGCGGCGCCTGGGCCGGCCGCCACGGCCTCGCCGGGAATCACGGCCGCTCCCGAATCCGGGCACGAGCCCGTCTTGCGGCGGCGCGTCATCCCAGTCGTCCGGCTCGCCTTCGTCGTCCCCCCATGCTCCGTCGTCAGCCGGGCCTGGCTCGGGTTCGGCCAGGCCGGACCCGCCGCCGTCATGTCTGCGCCGGCGCCCGGCAGGCGTGCCGGACCGCGGGCCCGGATCCCAGTCCCGGGCGGTCGGCGGCACCTCGGGAGCCGGGCCGCCGGGCCGGCCGGGACCGGGAAGCTGCGCGTCGGGTCCGGCGGCCTCCGGCGACGGCCGCCACCGGAACGGTGCTGGGCCCTCGCCGCTGGCGAGGGCCGCGGGGCCGGGATAGTTCAGGTCGCCGCCGGAGCCGCGCGGACCGTAGTCGGGCGCGCTGGCGCGCTCGAACGGACCTGCCGACCCGGTGGGACGGTAGCCGTTCTGGCTCCCGAACCCGGGCGGCTCACCGTAGGGGTCCGGGCCGCGGCGGTACCCGCGGTCGAGATCCCCGGGAGGGTAGGCGGCTGACTGGCCATGGATCTCGGGCCCGCCCCCGCCGCCGGGTGGCATGGAGCGATCCTGGGGAGCCTGCGGGGCCTGATGGCCGTAGTCGCCCCGCGGCGGGTGAGGATCAAGCCGTTCCGGGGCGCGCTGCCCCGGGTAGCGGGGATCGGTCCCGGCCAGGGGATCACGGCCGGGCGGGACGTCCGGCCGGCTGTGCGAACCCGTCCTGCCGTAGGAGGCGTCGGCCGGGGCGGACGGGTCCAGGGCCGGATAGGGGGTCGGCCGGGCGTACGGATCCGGCGCGGCGCGCGTATCCGGCGCGGCGTAGGGGCTGGCCGGTGCGTAGGGATCCGGGTCGGCGTGGCGGCCGCGCCGACTGTACGATCCGGCCTGGCCGTTGCGGTCGACCTGGCCTGAGGCGGCACCGGTCTGGCCGTTGCGGCTCGCCTGACCCCCCGGGCCCGGCTGGCCTCCGTTAGGGTCCGTGCGATCGTCCGGGCCGGTCCGTGCGTACCGGCCCGCCGGGCCGTAGGCGCCCGGCGCGCCATAGGAGTCCGCGGGCCTGTAGGGGTCGGCCTGGGCGTAGGAGCCCGTGGGCGCATTGGGGTCCGCCTGGCCGTAGGGATCGGCCGCGGCGTACCTGTCCGGCGCGGCGTACGGGTCGCGGTCGCCGTAGTCCTGCGGCGCGCGGCTGTGCCGGCCTGAGCGACGCGGTACCTCCCGCTCCGCCCAGTCCTCTCCCCCGCCGTCGCGCGTCACGTCGCACCTCCCGAGGCCGAGCTGACCAGCTCGCCCGCAGGCCGGCCTGTGGATCGCTCCATGTCCAGTGCCCCCTGCAGCAGCAGCGCGGCGGCTGCCCGGTCCACTCTAGGCCGGCGGGCCCGGGAATCGCTGCCGCCTCGCCGCAGGGCCTCATGGGCGATGACCGTGGTGAACCGCTCGTCGACCAGGCGGACCGGCACCGGCGCCACGCGGCGGGCCAGCCCGGCGGCGAACGTCCGCGCGTCCGCGGCGGCCGCCCCCTCGCGGCCGGACAGGCCCATGGGCAGGCCGACGATGACCTCGATCACGTCGTCTTCCGCCGCGAGGGCCGCCAGGGCGTCCAGGTCGCCGCCGCCCCGCGGCACGGTGCTCAGCGGGCTGGCGAGCCGGCCGTCGCCATCGCAGTGCGCCACCCCGATCCGCGCCGTGCCCACATCGACGCCCAGGCGGACGCCGACCCTCAACCGACGGTCCTGTGTCGCTGAGGTCTGGGCCATCGAGGTCTCGTCCAGGCAACGATACGGCGGCGGCACGGTCTCACCGTACGCCACCTGACCCCATTACGTCCTTAATGGCCGAAGCAACGGCCTCGAATGACGCTCCAATGGCCTGGTCGGCTCCGTCGCCGAGCGGCGCTCCCCCGCCCTGGGCCACGTCGTCCTTCCCGCCTCCGCGACCGCCGAGCACGCCGGCCGCGGTCAGCACGAGCGGGCCGGCGGCCAGGCCGCGGGCCCGCCCTGCGTCGTTGACCGCGACCACGACCGTGGGCCGGTCGGCCGGGACCCCCGCGACGACGACCACGCCGGGGCGGTCGGAGGTCAGCCGGCCGCGTATGTCCAGCGCGAGCTTGCGGATGCTGTCGGCCGCGGTGCCGTCGGGCACCCGGTGCGCGACAAACGACGAGCCGGCGATGTCATCGGCGCCTCGGGCCAGCTCGGCCGCCGAGTCGAGCAGCCGCGCCGAGTTAGCCCGCTCCAGCTCCCGCTGGGCGTCGCGCAGCCGGGTCACGATCGCGGCGACCCGGTCGGGCAGTTCCTCCCGGGGCGCCTTCAGCTGCTCGGCGAGCTGGCTGACCAGGATGCTTTCCCGGGCGAGGAACCTGAACGCGTCCATCCCCACCAGCGCCTCCACGCGGCGCACGCCGGAGCCGATCGACGATTCACCGAGGATCTTGACCAGGCCCAGCTGGCCGGAGCGGGCGACGTGGGTGCCGCCGCACAGCTCGCGGGAGTAATCGCCGACCTCGACCACGCGGACCTGCTCGCCGTACTTCTCGCCGAACAGCGCCAGCGCGCCCATCGCCCGTGCCTCGTCGATCGTGGTGTGGAAGGCGCGGACGGTCAGGTCGTTGATCAGGACCTGGTTGACCTCGGCCTCCGCGTCGGCCAGCACCGACGGCGGCACGGCGCCCATCGCCGTGAAGTCGAACCGGAACCGGCCAGGCGAGTTCTCCGAGCCCGCCTGGGCCGCCGACTCGCCCAGCGCACCGCGGAACGCGCGGTGCACCAGGTGCGTCGCCGTGTGCGACCTCGAGATCGCGCGGCGGCGCTCGACGTCGATCTCGGCGTGCACGGCGGCCCCGACGACGATCTCGCCCGCCGTCACCCGGCCGCGATGGACGATGAGCCCCGGCACCGGCGCCTGCACGTCCAGCACCTCGATCTCGGCGCCGTCTCCCGCTCCGCTGCCCGAGGCCCGGATGCGGCCGGCGTCCGCGAGCTGGCCGCCGCCTTCGGCGTAGAACGGGGTCCGGTCGAGCACCACGTCGACCTCGGTGCCCTGGCCCGCCGCGGGCACCGAAACCCCGCCGACCAGCAGGCCGGTCACGGTCGCGTCGTCGCTGACCTCGTCATATCCGGTGAACGCCACGCGCCCCGAGCGCTCCAGGAGCGACGCGAGGACCGAGATGTCGGCGTTGCCGGTCTTCTTGCCCGCCGCGTCCTCCTTGGCCCGCTGCCGCTGCTGCGTCATGAGCCGGCGGAACTCCGGCTCGTCCACGGACAGCCCCTGCTCCGCGGCCATCTCCAGGGTCAGGTCGATGGGGAAGCCATAGGTGTCGTGCAGCTGGAAGGCCTGATCACCGCGGATGGTGTCGCCCCCGCGGCGCCTGGTCTCCTCGACCGCGGCGTCGAAGATCGCGCTGCCGGTACGGAGCGTGCCGAGGAAGGCCGCCTCCTCCGCGTCGATGACCGTATGGATGTGCGGCGCGTCGCGGCGCAGCTCGGGATACTGCTCGCCGAGCGCGTCGATCGCCACGGAGGCCAGCTCGTGCAGGAAGCGCTCGTCCTCCCCGCCCCGGTGGCTGCCGCCTGACCCGCCACGCTGCGCACCCGCGAGCAGCCGCAGGTTGTGGATGCTGCGGCGCAGGATCCTGCGCAGGACGTACCCGCGCCCCTCGTTGGAGGGAACGACGCCGTCGGCGACCAGCATCACCGCCGTCCGCACGTGATCGGTGACCACGCGCAGGGCCACGTCGGCCCGGTGGTCCCGGCCGTAGCGCTGCTCGGTCAGCTCCGCCGCGCGGTCGAGCACCTTCCACATGGTGTCGATCTCGTAGATGTTGTCGACGCCCTGCAGCAGGGCGGCCATCCGCTCCAGACCCATGCCCGTGTCGATGTTGCGCGAGGGCAGGTCCCCGACGATCGGGAAGTCCTCCTTGCCCTGGCCCTCGCCGCGCACGTACTGCATGAAGACCAGGTTCCACACTTCGAGGTAGCGGTCCTCGTCCGCGACCGGCCCGCCCTCGCGGCCGTACTCGGGCCCGCGATCGTAGTAGATCTCCGAGCACGGCCCGCACGGGCCGGGTACGCCCATCGACCAGAAGTTGTCGGCCATGCCCCGGCGCTGGATCCGGTCCTCGGGGACCCCCACCCGGTCATGCCAGAGCTTCACGGCCTCGTCGTCGTCGGTGTACACGGTCACCCAGAGCTTGCTCTCGGGAAAACCGAACCCGCCGGCCGACTCCGGGCTGGTGAGAAGCTCCCAGGCGAACGGGATCGCCAGCTCTTTGAAGTAGTCGCCGAACGAGAAGTTCCCCAGCATCTGGAAGAACGTGGCGTGCCTCGTGGTCTTGCCCACCTCCTCGATGTCCGGCGTGCGCACGCACTTCTGCGCCGTGGTCGCCCGGCGGAACGGCGGGGCGAGCTGGCCGAGGAAGTACGGCTTGAACGGAACCATGCCGGCGTTGACCAGCAGCAGCGTGGGGTCGTCGGCGATGAGGCTGGCCGACGGGATCACGGTGTGCCCGCGCTGGGAGAAGTAATCAAGGAAACGGCGGACGATCTCTGCCGACTCCATCAACGTCCATCCTTCGCATAGTCGACGCGGGGGTGCGCGCGGCCGGGACCCTCCCCGCTGCGGCCGGCCTGGTCCAGGCGCGGCGCCCGCGCCCGCTGACCTTCGAGGGTACGGCCTGGCCGCCGGGGATGACGATCCGTATACAGCTCCATGCCGTCGCGCACGTCACGGGCGAACCGGGTCACGCCCTGCGCCAGCCCCCCGGGCGTTCGCTGCCCCGGCGTCCGCTGCCCGTGTGTCCATCCGCGGCGACCACCCAGGCTGACCGCGCGCGCCAGCCGGCTGACCCGACGGTAGCCGGTCACGCCGATCAGCGCGCCCGCGATCATCCAGAAGAGCCTGCGCATCATCGACGTGCCTCCTCCCGGCGACCAGGGCCCGGATTCCTGCGCTGCCTCGGCAGGGTGCCGCGGAACCTGGCCGGGTGTCCACCGGGCAGCGCGTCCTGCCGGGCGGGTACCGCTTCCCGCCCTGACGGCAGCGCGCTCGGCTCTCGCTGCGCGGCCGCGGCGACCTGGGCCGGCCTGCGCAGCGCCACCGCCCGGCGGACCCCGAACGCGAGCGCGGAGACCCGCAGCAGCGGCGCGCCGAGGCCCGCCGAGATCCCCCGGGCGAGGCCCGCGAGCGCCGCCACGTGCCCGGACAGGTCGGCCATGTTGGCCGTGACCTCGTCCATACTCGCGGTGATGGAGTCGGTCCGCGCGAGCTGCTCGTTGGTCCGGTCGACCGCAGCCTGCGCTCGGGAGATCAGGGAGCTGGCCCGATCCCCGTAGTCAGCCAGGATCCGGTCCGCTCGGGAGAGCAGCCGGGCCAGCCTGAAGAGCACGTACACCCCGGCGCACATTCCTACCGCGAAGAATCCCGCCGCGATGAGCGCCGCGAGTTGCCCGGCGCTCACCTGCGGTTACGCCTTCGCCGCCGTCCCTGGTCTGTCACCTGCCCGACCCTATCGCCTGGGCGCCGGCTCCCGGCCACGAAAACGGTCAGAGTACGCGGCATCTGCGGCGGGAGCCGGCCACGTTCGCGCCGCTCCCGGCGGCGTCCGGCCCGGCCGCCTGCGCTACCCGCCGGACGGCGGCGGCCCGGCAGGTGGCGGCGGCCCGGCAGGTGGCGGCGGCCCGGCAGGTGGCGGCTCAGGTGCCGGCGGCGGCTCTCGTCGCCGTCACCGCCGCGGCCCAGGATCGCCCTGATCCGCTCGGATCGCTCCGCGTACCTGGCCTCGGCGCCGTGCCGGGACGGCTCGTAGTACCGGCGTCCCGCGACCGGGTCGGGCGCGTAGGCCTGGGCCACCACCCCCTCGGGGTAGTCGTGCGGGTATTGGTAACCGCGCCCGTGCCCCAGCCGCGCCGCGCCGCGGTAGCTGCTGTCACGCAGGTGCGCGGGGACCGAGCCCGCCAGCCCGGCCCGGATGTCGGCCTGGGCGGCGCTGATGGCCCGGACCACCGCGTTGGACTTCGGCGCCAGCGACAGGTGGATCACCGCCTGAGCCAGGTTGATCCGGGCCTCGGGCAGCCCGACGAACTCGACCGCCTGGGCCGCGGCCACCGCCACCGGCAGCGCGGACGGGTCGGCCATCCCCACGTCCTCGCTGGCGTGCACGATCAGGCGGCGGGCGATGAACCGCGGGTCCTCGCCTGCCTCGATCATCCGCGCCAGGTAGTGCAGCGCGGCGTCGGCGTCGCTGCCGCGGATGCTCTTGATGAACGCGCTGATCACGTCGTAGTGCTGGTCGCCAGCCCGGTCGTAGCGCACCGCGGCCCGGTCGACCGCGCGCCCCAGGCTCGCGAGGTCGATGACCGAGCCTGCCTGCCGCCCGAGCGCGGCCGCCTCAAGGTAGGTCAGGGCCCGGCGCGCGTCGCCGCCGGCCACCCGGACCAGCTGCTCGGCCACTCCGTCGCCCAGGGCCACGGCGCCGCCGAGCCCGCGCTCGTCGGCCAGCGCCCCGTCGATCACGGCGCGCATGTCGTCGTCGCCGAGCGGCAGCAAGGTGAGCAGGAGCGACCGGGACATCAGCGGCCCGACCACGGAAAACGACGGGTTCTCCGTGGTGGCGCCGATGAACGATACCCACCGGTTCTCGACCGCCGGGAGCAGCGCGTCCTGCTGCGCCTTGTTGAACCGGTGCACCTCGTCGATGAACAGGACGGTCTGCGTGCCGGTCAGGCCCAGCTCGGTGCGGGCCGCGTCGATGGCCGCCCGCACGTCCTTGACCCCGGCCGAGACCGCCGAGAGCTCCACGAAACGCCGGCGGGTCACCTGGCTCACCACGTAGGCCAGCGTGGTCTTCCCGGTGCCCGGCGGGCCCCACAGCAGCAGCGACATCGGGGCGTCGTGCTCGGCCAGCTTGCGCAGCGGCGACCCGTCACCGGTCAGGTGCTGCTGCCCCACCACCTCGTCCAGGGTTCGGGGCCGCATCCGCACGGCCAGCGGCGCGGCCGCCGCCGCAGCCTCGTCCGCAGCCGCGTCGAACAGGCTGTCCCGCTGGCCCGTTTCCGTTCTGGCCACGCATTGACACTATCCGCCACCGGCCGGCTACCACACCATATGTCAGCCGGGAGGGTCGGCCGGAGGTCGGCTCGAGCGGATGGCATGCGGGGGGGTCTGGGGGGGTTGTCCCCCCGAGGCAAGCCCTGTATGTCAGCCGCGAGGGTCGGCCGGAGGTCGGCTCGAGCGGATGGCATGCGGGGGGGTCTGGGGGGGTTGTCCCCCCGAGGCAAGCACAGTCACGTCGATCCCCGCCTCCTTGCGCTGCGCCGCCGTGATCGGCGTCGGCGCGCCGGTCAGCGGATCGAGACCGGATGCGGCCTTGGGGAACGCGATCACGTCGCGGATCGTGTCACGGCCGGTCAGCAGCATGAGCAGCCGGTCCCAGCCGAACGCGATGCCCCCGTGCGGAGGCGGCCCGAACCGCAGCGCGTCCAGCAGGAAGCCGAACTGGGACCTGGCCTCCTCGCGGGACAGCCCGATGACGTCGAACACCCGCTGTTGCATGTCCGGCCGGTGGATCCGGATCGACCCTCCGCCGATCTCGGTGCCGTTGCAGACGATGTCGTAGGCGTCGGCCAGCGCGCCCGCGGGCTCGGACGCGAACTTGTCCGCCCACTCCGGCAGCGGTGCGGTGAACGGATGATGCACGGGCGTCCAGCCCCCCGACCCGTCCTCCTCGAACATGGGCGCATCCACCACCCACGTGAACGCCCACGCCGACGGGTCGATCAGGCCGCAGCGACGGCCGATCTCCAGCCGGGCCGCGCCCAGCAACTCGCGGGCGGCACCGGCCGCGCCGGCGGCGAAGAACACGCCGTCCGCCGGGCCAGCGCCGACCGCGGCGCCCAGCCCGGATCGCTCGGCCTCGGACAGGTGCCGGGCGACCGGCCCCGAGTCGGCCACCTGCCCGTCGGAGTCGAGCAGCACGTAACCGAGGCCGCGGGCGCCGCGCGAGCGGGCCCACTCCTGCCAGCCGTCTAGCTCCTTGCGCGTCTGCGTGGCGCCGCCCGGCATGACCACGGCGCCCACGTACGGGGCCTGGAACACCCGGAACTCCGTCTGCCCGAAGTAGGCGGTCAGGTCCGCGAGCTCGCAGCCGAACCTCAGGTCGGGCTTGTCAGACCCGAACCGCGTCATGGCGTCGGCGTAGGTCAGTCGCGGTATCGGCCGCGGCACCCGGTAGCCGACGATCTCCGCCCACAGCCGCTGCAGCAGGTCCTCGGCCACCTCGACGACGTCCTCGCGGCTGACGAACGACATCTCCAGGTCGATCTGGGTGAACTCCGGCTGCCGGTCGGCGCGGAAGTCCTCGTCACGGAAGCAGCGCACGAGCTGGTAGTAGCGCTCCAGGCCGGAGATCATCAGGAGCTGCTTGAACAGCTGAGGCGACTGCGGCAGCGCGTACCAGTTGCCGGGACGCAGGCGTACCGGCACCAGGAAGTCGCGCGCCCCTTCCGGCGTGGACCGGGTCAGGAACGGGGTCTCCACGTTCACGAACCTGTGTTCCCGCATCACGTCGCCGACCAGGTACGCGGCCGCCGACCGCGCGCGCAGCGCCGCCGACATCTCGGCCCGCCTGATGTCGAGGTAGCGGTAGCGCAGCCGCACCTCCTCGTTCAGCTCCCCCGCGCCCTCGATCTGGAACGGCAGCGGGTCGGACTCGGCCAGCACTTCGATCTCGGTGACCGCCACCTCGACCTGGCCGGTGGCCAGTTCGGGGTTCTCGTTGCCCGCGGGCCGGCGCCGCACCACGCCGGTCACCAGGACGCAGAACTCGGCCCGCAGGTCGTGGGCCACGTCCTCCTGGCGGAACACGACCTGGACCACGCCGCTGCCATCCCGCAGGTCGATGAAGACCACGCCGCCGTGGTCCCGGCGACGCGCGACCCAGCCGGCCAGCGTGACGTTCTGGCCCTCGTCCGAGGCACGCAGCGTCCCTGCCTCACGGGTGCGCATCATGGCTTCCCCCGCCTCACAGCCCGGTCGGCCGGGGCGTGCCGGGCACCGCCGGGGCTCCGGGATCCTGGCCCTCGCCCGCGCTGAGCCCGGCCAGGAACGGGTTGGACCACCGCTCGGCGCCGATGGTGGTCGCGGGGCCGTGCCCGGACAGCACCTCGGTCTCGTCCGGCAGCGGCAGGCAGACCCGGGCCAGGCTCTCCAGGATCGTCGCGTAGTCGCCGCCGGGCAGGTCGGTCCGGCCGATCGACCCGGCGAACAACAGGTCGCCGCTGAACAGGGTCCCGGGCTCGGCCTCGGCCGGCAGCCGGAACGTCACCGAGCCCGGGGTGTGCCCGGGGGCGTGGTCCACCACGACCTGGACTCCCGCCAGGTCGAGCACGGCCCCGTCGGTCAGTTCCCTGACGTCGTCGGGCTCGGTGAAAGTGATCCCGCCGAACAGCCGCTGCCCCGGGGCCAGCGACAACCCCCGGCCCGGGTCGGTCAGCAGGGCCCGGTCGTCGGGATGGATGAAGGCGGGGATGTTCCGGGCGCCGCAGACCGGGGCCACGGACCAGATGTGATCCACGTGGCCGTGCGTGAGCAGCACAGCGGCCGGCTGGAGCCGGTACCGCTTGACGATCTCATCGATGCCCGGCTCAGCGTCCTGGCCTGGGTCGATGATCAGGCACTGCTCGCCCGGCGCGGCCGCCACGAGATAGCAGTTCGCGGCGAACGAACCGGCCGGGAATCCGGCGACAAGCACGGATGGCCTCCTCTAGCGGGCGGTGTGCGTACAGGCTACCGACGGTGACTGCGGCGCGCCGCGCTGGCCCGGTCAGGACACAGACAGGACGCGGTTGGTGGTGCGAACAGATAACGGTCGCACCAATGCCCCCAAAGCACAGGTACGATTCGCGAAGTTTCGCTGATCACAGTACCCGGCGCAGCAACAGGAGGGCCGCAGGGGTGGCGGGGAAGAAAGAGCGCCAGCGCAGGCTGGCCAGGGAGCGCTACCGGCGCCGGGCGGCCCGGCAGGCCCAGCGAGACAAGCGGGTGCGGCGGTGGACGATCAGCGTCCTCGCCGCGGTCGTGGTCGTCGGCCTCGCCGTCGGCGGCGCGGTTTTCGCCAGCCAGTCCAAGAGCCCCGCCCACGCGGCCACGCGGCACTGTACCTACACCGTGAGCGGAACGGCCGCGCGCAAGGTGAGCCTGCCGCCCGCGACAGCGGACGACCAGGCCACCTACCGTGCGACGATAAAGACGAACCGCGGCAGCGTCGTGATCGACCTGCTGAACACCAAGGCCACCTGCACGGTGAACTCGTTCGTCAGCCTGGCCGCGCAGGACTACTTCAACAACACCCCCTGCCACCGGCTCGCCACCTCCGGCTCTCCGTATGTGCTGCAGTGCGGTGACCCGACGGGAACCGGCCGCGGCGGGCCCGGATACAAATTCGACGACGAGAACCTCACCGGGGCCGCCTATCGAACGGGCACGGTGGCGATGGCGAACTCGGGACCGAACACCAACGGAAGCCAGTTCTTCCTCGTGTACAAGAACTCGACGCTGGCGCCCAGCTATACACCGTTTGGCACGATCGTCAGCGGACTAAATATCATCCAGAACGTGGCCAAGGGGGGTAGTGACAACTCCAATGGCCCGGGTGACGGTCATCCCAAGGAGAAAGTTGAAATCGAGAGCGTGACCATCAAGAAGACATGACGGGAGCGGCTTGATCCGTCAGGCACTGAGCAGGAGGTTCGCGGTGAGCACGGCTAGCGATGCGTGGGGCAGGGTAGCCGATGACGGCACCGTCTACGTGCGTACCGCCGAGGGCGAGCGGGTGGTGGGCTCGTGGCAGGCTGGCAGCCCCGGCGAGGCCCTCGCCTTCTTCCAGCGCAAGTTCGCGGCGCTGGAGACCGAGGTGAGCCTGCTCGAGCAGCGCATCGCGACCACGGACCTGTCGCCCGTCCATGCTCAGGCCACGATCACCCGGCTGCTCGCCGCCGTCGCCGACGCGCACGCGGTCGGCGACCTGGACGGACTGCGCAGCAGGCTCCAGGCCATGACCAGCCTGGTCGATCACCGCCGGGAAGAGCACAAGGCCGCCCGCGAGCAGGCCCGCACGGCGGCCCACGAGGCCAAGGAACGCATCGTCGCCGAGGCCGAGCGGATCGCGGCCGAGGCGACGCACTGGAAGATCAGCGGCGAGCGGATGCGGCAGCTGCTCGAGGAGTGGAAGGCCGCGCCGCGCGGCGACCGCGCGACCGAGACCGCGCTGTGGAAGCGGCTGTCCGCCGCGCGCAACGCCTTCACCAAGCGCCGCAAGGCGTACTTCGCCGGCCTGGAGGAGGAGCGCGAGGGAGCCAGGACCCGCAAGGAAAAGCTGGTGAAGGAGGCCGAGGCGCTCGCCTCGTCGACGGACTGGGGACCGACGGCGTCGGCGTTCCGGGAACTGATGCGGTCATGGAAGGAGGCCGGCCGGGCCGACCGCGCGGCCGAGGAGGAACTGTGGAGCCGGTTCAAGACGGCTCAGGACGGCTTCTTCCAGGCCCGGTCGCAGGTGCTGCACGCGAAGGACAACGAGTTGCGCGAGCACGCGACCGTCAAGACGCGGCTGCTGGCCGAGGCCGAGAGGCTCCTGCCGGTCACCGATCCCCGCGCGGCCCGCTCGGTCCTCCGGGGCATCCAGGAGCGCTGGGAGCAGGCGGGGGCCGTGCCGCGAGATTCGCACGAGCGGCTGGAGGGCGGGCTGCGGCGGGTCGAGGAGGCCGTTCGCCGGGCCGAGGAGTCGCAGTGGCGCCGGTCCAATCCCGAAGCGCTGTCGCGGGCCAGGGGCACGGTGGAGCAGATCCGGTCGGCGATCAGCCAGCTCGAGAGCCAGCTCTCGCGCGCCCAGGCCAGCGGCGACGCCAGCGCGCAGCAGCGGGCGGAGGAAGCCCTGGCTGCGCGGCGGTCCTGGCTGGCCGAGGCCGAGCGCACCCTGGCCGAGCTCTCGAATTGACCCGGGGGGTAACCCCCGGACCCCCAGACCGGGGGGCTTCGCCCCCCGGAGCCCCCCGGCCGTCTGCTCGGGCCAGCCTCCGGCCGGCCCTCGCATCCGGCACTTCCGGAGGTTCTGTTACCCCTGCCGCCCCGGGCTAGCTCGTTATTCGGTAGACGTCGTAGACGCCGTCGACGGAGCGGACGGCCCGGAGCACGTGACCCAGGTGCTTGGGGTCGCCCATCTCGAAGGTGAACTTGCTGACCGCGACCCGGTCCCTGGTCGTGGTGACCGACGCGGACAGGATGTTGACGTGCTGGTCGGAGATCGCCCGGGTGACGTCGGACAGCAGCCCGGTGCGGTCCAGCGCCTCCGTCTGGATCGCCACCAGGAACAGCGAGCCTTCCCGCGGTGACCAGTGCACCGTGACCACCCGCTCGGGCTGGGACTCGACCAGGTGGCGGAGGTTGACGCAGTCGGCGCGGTGCACGGAGACGCCGTTGCCGCGGGTGACGAACCCGGTGATGGCGTCGCCGGGCACCGGCGTGCAGCACTTGGACAGCCGCGCCCACACGTCGGCCGCGCCCTCGACGACGACCCCGGAGTCTCCCGCGGGCAGCGGCTTCGGCGCGCGGGTGAGCAGCGTCGTCTCGGCCAGGTCCTCCTGGGCGCCCGCAATGCCGCCCGCCGACTTGACCAGCTTGGCCACGACCGACTGCGCGCTCACGTGCCCCTCGCCGATCGCCGCGTACAGCGACGACAGGTCGACGTAGCGCAGGTCGTGGGCGATCGCGAGCAGCGCGTCGCCGGTGGCGAGACGCTGCAGCGGCAGTCCCTGCTTGCGCATGGCCCGCGCGATCGCAGCCTTTCCGGTCTCGGCGGCGGCCTCCCGCCGTTCCTTGGAGAACCAGTGCCGGATCTTGTTCCTGGCGCGGGCGCTCTTGACGAACAGCAGCCAGTCCCGGCTGGGGGCGGCGTCCTGGGCCTTGGAGGTGAAGATCTCCACGGTGTCGCCGTTGTTCAGCGCGCCTTCCAGCGCGACCAGGCGGCCGTTGACCCGCGCCCCGATCGTCCGGTGCCCCACCTCGGTGTGGATCGCGTACGCGAAGTCCACCGGGGTCGCGCCCTGCGGCAGCGCGATCACCTCGCCGCGCGGCGTGAACACGTAAACCTCGGCGGCGCCGAGGTCGAACCGGAGCGACTCGAGGAACTCGGCCGGGTCGGCGGTCTCCCGCTGCCAGTCGACCAGTTGCCGGAGCCAGGCCATATCGGCGGTGCCGCGGCTGCCCGCCGCCGTCTCTTCCTTGTACTTCCAGTGCGCGGCCACGCCGTACTCGGCGCGCCGGTGCATGCCCCAGGTCCTGATCTGCAGTTCGACCGGCTTGCCCTCGGGGCCGATCACGGTCGTGTGCAGGGACTGGTACATGTTGAACTTCGGCATCGCGATGTAGTCCTTGAACCGCCCGGGTACCGGATTCCACCGGGCGTGGATCGTGCCCAGCGCCGCGTAGCAGTCCCGCACCGAGTCGACCAGGACACGGATGCCCATCAGGTCATAAATATCATCAAAGCCGACATTCCTGGCTATCATCTTCTGATAGACGGAGTAGTAGTGCTTCGGCCGGCCGGTCACGCGCGCCTTGATCTTCGCCTCGCGCAGGTCGGCGGAGACATACTCCACCACGTCCTGGAGGAACACGTCGCGCCGCGGCGCGCGCTCGGACACCAGCCGCGCGATCTCGTCGTAGCGCTTGGGGAACAAGGTGGCAAAGGCCAGGTCCTCGAGCTCCCACTTCACGGTGTTCATCCCGAGCCGGTGCGCGAGCGGGGCGAAGATCTCCAGCACCTCGCGTGACTTCTGCTCCTGCTTCTCCCGCGGGAGGTAGCGGAGGGTACGCATGTTGTGCAGCCGGTCCGCGAGCTTGATCACGAGGACCCTGATGTCGCGGGACATCGCGACCACCATCTTGCGGACCGTCTCGGCCTGGGCCGCTTCGCCGTACTTGACCTTGTCGAGCTTGGTCACCCCGTCGACCAGGCTCGTGACGTCATCGCCGAAGTCGCGGCGCAGTTCGGCGAGCGTGTAAGCGGTGTCCTCGATGGTGTCGTGCAGCAGCGCCGCGCAGAGCGTCTCGTGGTTCATGCCCAGCTCGGCGAGGATCGTGGCCACCGCGAGCGGGTGCGTGATGTACGGGTCGCCGCTCTTGCGCACCTGGCCCGCGTGCTGGCGGGCGGCGACTTCGTAGGCGCGCTCGATGAGCCGCACGTCCGCCTTGGGATGCGTCGCCCGCACGGTCTTGATCAGCGGCTCGAGCACCGGGTTGGCGCCGCCGCCGCGCGGCGCGCCCAGCCTGGCCAGGCGGCGCCGGACGGCGGCGGTGCCCGCGGCGGCGGCGCTGGTATCGCTCCCCGCCGCGGCCCGGGCGGGCAGGACGCCGCCGCGAGCGCCCCGGGTCGGCAGCGCGCGCCCCGGGGTATGGGCCTTGCCGGGCCGGGACCCGGTCTCCGGGCCCGCGGCGGGCCCGGCCTCGGCGGCCGCGGCACCACGGGGGTGGTCAGCGTCGTCATCGTCGTCGGCACCAGGTGGGGCGCTGGCGGACGCGGCTTCCTCGGGGTCGGCGTCGTCAGCGGGCGCGTCGGTGACGGGCGGGGCGTCGCTGGCCTCGACGAAGTCGCCGGGCGCAGCCGGGGCCGACGCCACCCCGCCATCCACCGCAGACAGTTCCGGTTCGGTCGGTTCCTGCTGTCCAGCGGCGACCCGGGTGACGTCGGTTCCGGCCGTTCCGGCCGTCGCTACGTCACCGGCCACATGCGCTCCTCACGTACGCCGAAGCATCCAGTCTATCGATGCACAGGTCATGACGTGCCCGATGCTGCCCGTCAGACCGCGAGCAGCGAGCGGACGTCAAGGCCGGCCAGCTTCGCCCGGCCGTTGAGAAAGCCCAGCTCAAGCAGGACCGTGATCGCGGCCACCTCGGCGCCGCAGCGGCGGACCAGGCTGGCCGTGGCGGCCGCGGTCCCGCCCGTGGCCAGAACGTCGTCCACGATGAGAACCCGCTCCCCCGGCTTGAACGCGTCCGTGTGCACCTCGATCGTAGCCGTGCCGTACTCGAGCTCATACGACTCGGCGTAGGTCGCGCCGGGAAGCTTGCCCTGCTTGCGCACGGGAACCAGGCCCGCCTGCAGGCGGTAGGCCACGGGCGCGGCGAGGATGAACCCGCGCGCTTCGATCCCGACCACCTTGTCGACCCGGCCGTCTACCTGCGCCAGCGCGGCCACGACCGCGGCGAAGGCCGCGCCGTCGGCGAGCAGCGGGGTGATGTCCTTGAACACGATCCCCGGCTGCGGGTAGTCCGGGATGTCCCGGATTCTGGAGATGACCAGCTCGGCCAGGTCGGAGCCAGCCCAGGTGGCGCTCCCGCCGGACACCGTCGCAGCCTACCTGCGCTTCTTCTTGCCCGTGGGGCGCCGTTTCGTGGAGCTGGTCCGCCTCTGCTGCCGCGAGCCGGACGACCGGGCTCCGGAGGCGCCCCGCGGCACCGAGCCGCCGCCCGCCGCCCGCGCAGCGGGGACCCGCTCGGCCGGGCCCGCGCCCGCCTCGTCCGCATCGGCCGCGGCCTCGTCATAGTCATCGGCCAGCGGCTCGCCCGCGGTATCGCGGTCGAGCCCGGTCGCGGCGTCCGGGCCCTTTCCCGGCGCGGCTGCGGGCCTGCCCCCGGCGGCGTCGTCCGGGCCGCGCCTGGCCGCCGCGGCCTGGCTGGCCTTCGCGGCCCGCTGGGCCGCGCGGCCGCCGGCGGCGCGCCGCGCCACGCGCGCGGCCAGCTGCTTGTACTGCGGCTCACGCTCCTTCAGGTCTGCGAGTACCGGCGTGGCGATGCAGATCGACGAGTAGGTGCCGGACAGCATGCCGACGAACAGCACCAGCGACAGGTCCTGCAATTCGCCGGTCCCGAGCACGGCCACGGCGGTGACCAGGATCGCCGCAACCGGCAGCAGCGCGATCAGAGAGGTGTTGATCGACCGGACCAGGGTCTGGTTCAGGGCCAGGTTGGCCGCCTGGCTGTAGGTACTCCGGTCGGTGGCGAGCAGGCCCGCCGTGTTCTCCCGCACCTTGTCGAACACGACCACGGTGTCGTACAGCGAGTAGCCGAGGATCGTGAGCAGCCCGATCACCGTGGCCGGGCTCACCTGGAACCCGGCCAGCGCGTAGACGCCGGTCGTGATCACGATGTCGTGGATGAGCGCGATGAACGCGGCGACGGCCATCTTCCACTCGAACGCGATCGACAGGTAGATCACGATCAGGACCAGGAACGCGATCAGCCCCTCGAGCGCCTTGTGCGTGATCTGCGAGCCCCAGCTCGGCCCGACGAGGGTGGTGCTGATGTTGCCGGGGCCGCCGGTCACGTGCAGGTCCTTGGCCAGGGCATCCTGGACCTTGGACTGCTGGGCGAAGTTCAGCGAGGTGGTCTGCACCTGCCACTTGGCCTGGCCGCCGAGCCCGAGTTGCTGAACGATCGGATCGTCGCCGCCGCCCGCTCCCTTGACCACCGAGGAGATCTGAGTCGTGGAGGCCGCGGGGGCGCGGAACTGGAAGAGGTTGCCCCCCTTGAACTCGACGCTGTAGTTCAGGCCCCGCACGCCCAGCGCGGCGATGCTGATCACCAGGATCAGTCCGGAGATCGTGTACCAGAGTTTCTGCCTGCCGACGAAGTCGAAGGAGACCTCGCCGCGGTACAGCCGGCCGCCGACGGCGCCGAGCCGGGACATCACGCCTCCTTCGGGTCGGTCCGGGGCCGGGCGGCCGGCGAGGCCCCGCCGGGTGCCTCGCGGGCCTGGGCCCGGCCCGGCTGAGGCCTGGCCGCCGGGCGCCTGCTGCCGCGCCACGGCGAGCGCGCGCCGAGCCGGGCCGGGTCCAGCCCGGACAGCCGGTGCCCGCCGCCGTAGAACTTGGTCCGGGCCAGCAGCGTGATCATCGGCTTGGTGAACAGGAACACCACGACCACGTCGACGAGCGTGGTCAGGCCGAGGGTGAACGCGAAGTTCTGCACGTCGGTGATGGCGAACTTGTAGAGCACCGCGGCGGCGATGAACGACACGGTGTCGGAGACCAGGATCGTCCGCCGCGCCCGGTGCCAGCCACGTTCCACCGCGGTCCGCAGCGTCTTGCCGTCCCTGACCTCGTCCCGCAATCGCTCGAAGAACACCACGAACGAGTCGGCGGTGATGCCGATCGCGACGATCAGGCCGGCGACGCCCGCCAGCGAGAGAGCGAAGCTCTCGTAGAGGCTGAGCAGCACCACGGCCAGGTAGGACAGCAGCGCGGCGATCGCGAGGCTAGAGATCGCCACGATGCCGAGGCCCCGGTAGTACAAAAACGCGTAGATCACCACGAGCAGCAGCCCGATCGCGCCGGCGAGCAGGCCGGCGTGCAGCTGGGACGAGCCGAGCTGCGCCGAGATCGACTGCGCCTGGTCGGGCTGGAAGGTCAGCGGGAGCGCGCCGTAGTTCAGGATGTTCGCCAGGTTGCCGGCCTGGCTCTGGGTGAACGTGCCCTGGATCGTGGCCGACCCGGTGTCCAGCACCGCTGCCATGTACGGCACGGAGACCGGCGTGCCGTCCAGCACGATCGCGAAGTAGTCGAGTTCCGAGCTCGGCTGGCTGGTGCTCGAGTTGTAGTAATTGTCGAACATCTTCGTGCTCAGCGCGCCGAACGCCTTGGTGCCCGGCCCGTTGAACGTGAGGTTGACCCAGTAGTCGCCGTTGGTCTGCAACTGAGCCGACGATCCCCCCAGCTTGAGCATCTCGCCGGTCACGGTCGACTTGTCCAGTGCGTACTTCGCTCCCTGGTAGCAGGCCACGGTCTGGATATCCGGGTTGTCCCAGTTGTTGGGATTACTCCCGTAGATCTGCGTCCGCCAGTTCTTGTCCGCGCAGTTCAGCCTGTCGAACTGGGCCTTGACCGCTGGACTGAGCAGGCCGGCGTTGCCCGTTCCGTCGGCGGTCGTGGACAGCTCGGGTGCCGTCGAAGTCGACCCGCTGGGCGAGGGGGAAGGGCTGGGCGACGGGCTCGGCGAGGCGTTCGCCTTGGGCTTGGCCTGGGCGGCCGGCGCCGCGCCGCCGAGGCGCCGGGCACTCACCGCGAGACCCTGGCTGCCCGAGCCCGAGCCCGGCGCGCCCCGCGCCCCCAGGGCCGCCGACGACTTGGTGGGCGACGCGCTCGTCTTGGCCTTCGTGCTCGCCGACGGGGTCGGCGTCGGCGTCGGCGTCGGCGTGGGGGTCGGGGTGGGGGTCGTCGTGGCGTAGTTGCTGGCCACCAGCAGCACCTGCCGGAAGCGCAGCTGGGCGGTGGTCCCGACCAGGTTGACCACCTGCTGCGCATTCTTGCCCGGCACGGTGACGTTGATGAGGTCGGTGCCCTGCGGCACCACCGTCGCCCCGTTGAAGCCGGCCCCGTTGACCCGGCTGTTCATGATCGAGACGGCGGTGCCCATGTCCGCGGCGAGCTGGGCCGCGTCGTCCCCTTGGGCTGGACCGCCCGGAGGGTCACCGTGGTGCCGCTGGACAGGTCGAGGCCGAGGCCGACCTTGAAGCGCTTGTGCCAGCTCGCAGGCTGGAACAACGAGCCGCCGAGGACGCCGAGCAGCATGATGACGATCAGTACGACGAGCGCCGCGAGCAGCCGTCCGGGCCGGGTCGTGGTGGTGGTTGGGGGTGGCACTTCTCGCGTGTCCTTAGGTCAATAGGGCCTGCGGCAGCTCGATAACGGGCCTGGCCCCGCTAGATGTTGCGGTCCTGCGGGTTCCAGTCGTCGGCCCGGGGCTCGTGCTCGTCCGCCGGGGGCTCCGGGGCCGGGGTGGTGCCGCCGACACCGCCGTCCACCACGTCCATCACGGCCCGGCGCAGCATCCGGACCTGGACGCCCGGGGCGACCTCCACCACCACGTCCTGGTCCTCGACCGAGATCACGGTGCCGTAGATGCCGGCCGTGGTCCGGATCCTCGAGCCGGGCATGACGGTGCTCTGCATCTGCTGGGCCGCGCGCTGCCGGTTACGCTGCGGCCTGATCATCGTCATGTAGAGGACCCCGAACAGCACCACGATGATGAGGATCGGCAGGAGGTTCGTGCCGCCAGACGACTTTGTCGAGGCCGCGATAACTATGTCGCCCATCGTGGGCTTCCTTCCAGTTGATGGCCGCAGTGGCCAACGTACGGTCCGGGCCCGAGGCCAGCACAAGGCCGGCGCCGGAGCCAAGCGGCTGTCGTTGGCCAACTGCCGAAGTGTAGCGGCGCGTAAGCGACGCACCAACAGGCTACGGCGTCCGAGCAGTGATCGTGACCAGCCCGCGATCTGCCGTTACCTTCCGCATTCGGGCATATCCCGTCAACCGAACAGGGTCGCGTGACCCGGAATGACCGCATCCGGGCTGACCAGGCCGAGCCGCTGCCACGCCGCCGGGGTGGCCACGCGGCCGCGCGGGGTCCGGGCCATCAGGCCGGCCCGGACCAGGAAGGGCTCTATCACGACCTCCACGGTCTCCGCCTCCTCCCCCACGGCCACCGCCAGCGTGGACAGGCCCACCGGGCCACCGCCGAACCTGTGCACCAGCGCGGACAGTACCGCGCGGTCCAGCCGGTCCAGCCCGGTGTCGTCCACCTCGTAGAGTTCGAGCGCCGCGCAGGCCACGTCCTTGGTCACCACGCCGTCGGCGCGGACCTCGGCGTAGTCGCGGACCCGGCGCAGCAGCCGGTTGGCGATCCGCGGGGTGCCGCGGGAGCGGCCCGCGATCTCGTCGGCGCCGTCGTCACGCAGCGCCACCCCGAGCAGCCCGGCCGAGCGGCGCACGATGATCCCTAGCTCGGCGGGCTCGTAGAAGTCCAGGTGGGCGGTGAACCCGAACCGGTCTCGCAGCGGAGCGGGCAGCAGCCCGGCCCGGGTGGTGGCACCGACCAGGGTGAACGGGGCGATCTCCAGCGGGATCGCGGTGGCCCCGGGGCCCTTGCCGATCACCACGTCGACCCGGAAGTCTTCCATCGCCAGGTACAGCATCTCCTCGGCGGGCCGGGCGACGCGGTGGATCTCGTCGATGAACACCACCTCGCCCTCGCTCAGCGTGGACAGCACCGCGGCCAGGTCGCCCGCGCGCTCGATCGCCGGGCCGCTGGTGATCCGCAGCGGCGCGCCGAGCTCGGCCGCGATGATCATGGCGAGCGTGGTCTTGCCGAGGCCGGGCGGCCCGGAGATCAGCACGTGGTCGGGCGGCCGGCCGCGGCGCAGCGCGCCTTCGAGGATCAGCGCGAGCTGCTCGCGGACCCGGTTCTGCCCGATGAGCTCGCTCAGCCGCTTCGGCCGCAGCGCACCCTCGATGGCCCGGTCGTCGGCGTCGGCGATCGACGAGACCACGCGCTCGGCGTCCGGCGCCCCGCCGTCCCGGGCCG
The DNA here is from genome assembly GCA_963842355.1 of uncultured Actinomycetota bacterium. GTDB lineage: Bacteria > Actinomycetota > Actinomycetes > Streptosporangiales > Streptosporangiaceae > JASHPR01. The sequence continues at coordinate 43,442 of CAWJGC010000009.1, forward strand.
GGCCGGCGTCCTGGTCGACCTGGCCGCCCGGGCCGCCCTGGCCACCCGGGCCGCCCGGGCCGCCCGGGCCGGCGTCCTGGCCGGTCACGTCTGCCCCAGCACCCGCAGTGCGGCCCGCAGCGCGATCGACACGTCGACGGCATGACCGTCAGGCGCCTGGCCGTTGGCCTCCCGTCCGGCCTGATCCGGCCCCCCGAGCAGTTCCGGTTCCACCGCCGCGATCGCCTGGTCGGCGTCGCGGGCCTGCCAGCCCAGGCTCACCAGGCCCGCCCGCACCTGATCCCGCCAGGACGCGGCCCGGGCACCGCCGCCGGCCGCGCCGCCCGCGGCCGGCCAGACCGGGCCGTCGCCCGGTGAGCCGAGCCGGCCCGCGAGTTCGAGCACGATCCGCTGCGCGCCCTTCCGGCCGATGCCGGGCACCGTGGTCAGCGCGGCCAGGTCCTCGGCGGCCACGGCCCGGCGCAGCGCGTCCGGGGTGAACACGGCCAGCATGGCCAGGGCCAGCCGGGGCCCGACCCCGCTGGCCGTCTGCAGCAACTCGAACGTGTTCCGCTCGTCCTCGGCGGCGAAGCCGTAGAGGGTCAGCGCGTCGTCCCGCACGACCAGCGAGGTCGCCACCCGCGCCCGCTCTCCGGTGCGCAGCCCGGCCAGCGTGCCCGGCGTGCACTGCACGAGCAGCCCGACCCCGCCGACGTCGATCACGGCGCCGTCGGGCGCCACCGAGGACACGGTCCCGTCCAGGTGCGCGATCATGTGTTCCCTCCGTTCGCGGCCGCGGCGGCCGCGGCGGCCAGGCGGCGCCGGGCGCCGCCGCGCCACAGGTGGCAGATGGCGAGTGCCAGCGCGTCGGCGGAGTCGGCCGGACGCGGAGGGTCGGTCATCGCGAGCAGGCGCGTGACCATCTGCGTCACCTGTTCCTTGCCCGCCCGGCCGTTCCCGGTGACCGCCGCCTTGACCTCGCTCGGCGTGTGCAGGGCCACCGGCAGCCCGCGGCGCGCCGAGCACACGATCGCGACCGCCCCGGCCTGCGCCGTCCCCATCACCGTGCGCACGTTGTGCTGGCTGAACACCCGCTCGACCGCCACCGCGTCCGGCCGGTAGCCGGTCAGCCAGCGCTCGATCTGCTCCTCCAGGGCGAGCAGCCGCGTGCCGATCTCGTCGGCCGCGCTGGTGCTGATCACGCCGGTCGCCACCAGCCGCAGGGTGCGGCCCGGCTCGCCGTCGATGACCCCGAGCCCGCATCGGGTGAGACCGGGATCGACGCCGAGCACCCGCATCTCGCCCACCATCCCGGTTGCCGGCCCGTCCGCCACTGGCGAACATCTGTTCGGACATGACACTACCGGCCCGGCGGGCGCCGCGCCGCCATACGGTCCGGCGTGTCGGCCGGCCGTTGCCGCGATCACCGCCGCGAAGCCTCGGGCCCGGGCCTGACCGGCCGGGACCCGGGGAGATCAGGGCGCGGGCCTCCGTTCTGGATGATTCGGGAGACTCGCGGTCAGCCCAGCTTCTCCATCACCTCGTCGGGTACCGAATAGTTCGCGTAGACGTCCTGCACGTCGTCGGAGTCCTCGACGGCCTCGATCAGCCGGAACACGCGCTTGGCCTGCTCCTCGTCCAGCGGCACCTCGGCCGACGCCAGGAACGCCGCCTCCGCCGACTCGTAGTCGATCCCGGCCTCTTGCAGCGCCTTGCGCACCGTGACCAGGTCGTGCGGCTCGCTGACCACCTCGAAGGACTCACCGAGGTCGTTGATCTCCTCGGCCCCGGCGTCGAGGACCGCGGCGAGCACGTCATCCTCGCTCACGCCGCCCGCCTTGGGCACGATCACCACGCCCCTCCGGTTGAACAGGTAGGAGACCGAGCCGGGGTCGGCCATCGAGCCGCCGTTGCGGGTGAGCGCCGTGCGCACGTCGGCGGCCGCCCGGTTCTTGTTGTCGGTCAGGCACTGGACCAGCACCGCGACCCCGCCGGGGGCGTACCCCTCATAGGTGACCGTCTCGTAGGTCGCGCCGCCGGCCTCGAGCCCCGCGCCGCGGCGGACGGCGCGGTCGATGTTCTCGTTGGGGACCGAGCTCTTCTTCGCCTTCTGGATCGCGTCATACAGCGTGGGGTTGCCGGCCGGGTCGCCGCCGCCGGTCCTGGCCGCCACCTCCACGTTCTTGATCAGCTTGGCGAACAGCTTGCCCCGCTTGGCGTCGACGACGGCCTTCTTGTGCTTGGTGGTGGCCCACTTCGAATGGCCGCTCATGATCGTTCCTTCACCATGTCAACAAAAAGCTTGTGGATGCGCAGGTCCGGCGTGAGCTCGGGGTGGAAAGCGGTGGCGAGCGCCGGACCCTGGCGGACCGCGACGATCCTACCCGTGCGGGACTCGGTTCCGATGATCTCGACGCCCGGGCCGGCCTGCTCCACCCAGGGCGCCCTGATGAACACCGCGCGGAAGGCAGGGCCGGAAAGGCCGCTCAGCGTGATATCGCTCTCGAACGAGTCCACCTGGCGGCCGAACGCGTTCCGCCGGACGGTTATGTCGATGCCGCCGACCGTCTCCTGCCCGTCGATTCCGTCTGCCAGGCGGTCCGCCAGCATGATCATCCCGGCGCAGGAACCGAATACGGGCAGGCCCGCGCCGAGCCGCTTGCGCAGCGGCTCCATCAGGTCGAAGATCACCGCGAGCTTCCACATCGTGGTGGACTCGCCGCCCGGGATCACCAGGCCGTCGACGCCGTCAAGCTCAGCGGGCCTGCGCACCGGGACCGGGCGCGAGCAGCCTGCGGCGTGCAGCGCCGCGAGATGCTCGGCGACGTCCCCCTGCAGCGCGAGCACGCCCACGACCGGGCCGGCTGCCGAGGGAGGGCGGGCGGGGCCAGCGACGGTCCGGGGAGCCTCACGGGAGTCGGTCACGAGCATCACTCCAGCCACAGAACGGGTTCGACGCCGAGATTAGTCGCCTTCCAGCGGTTTCCCGCCCGCTTCCGGGCGCCTTGCCCCTTCAGCAAACGCGGCCACCCGCCGCGGTCTTCCCCGGACCGTTCCCTGGGCACAGATACGGCCATGACACACGCCTGGACGCCCAGCGGGGGACCGCCGATGATCGGCCGGCCTGGCAGTGGCCTGGTCACCCTGCTGGAAGAGACCACCTTCTGCATCTGCGAGGCGTCCGGCGACATCCGGCCCGGCGGGGCCCAGGGACTGTTCTTCCGCGATACCCGGTTCATCAGCCGGCTGGAGCTCAGGCTCGACGGCGAGCCGCCCGAGCCCGTCGCGGTCCAGCCGTCCGAGCCGTTCGCCTGCACGTTCCTCGGCCGCAGGCCGCCGGGCATCTGCCGGCCCGACAGCACCCTGCTGGTGATCCGCAGGCGCTACGTCGGCAACGGCATGCGCGACGACATCACGCTGCGCAACCTCGGCCGGAGCCGGCCGCGGCCCACCTGACGGTCGCCGTGGACAGCGACTTCGCCGACCTGTTCGAGGTCAAGGAGGGCCGCGCCCGCCCGCACGGCGACGAGGACGACACCGAGGACCTGGCCGAGGACGGGGTGCTGCGGCTGCGCTGCCGGCGCGGGGCCAACGTGGGCGGGATGTCGGTCGCGGGCACGGGCGGCCCGTCGGCCTCGCCCGGGCTGCTCACCTGGCAGGTGGTCGTACCGCAGGGAGCGAGCTGGACGGCGTCCATGCTGGTCACGCCGTCCCTGGACGGCCACGACGCGCCCGCGCGCTACGGCGAGGGCGAGCCGATCGAGCGCACCGCGCCGGCCAGGCGGCTGGCCGACTGGCGCCGCCGCAGCCCGGTGCTGGTCTCCGCGGACGAAAGGCTCGGCGCCACCTTCGCGACCAGCACCGAGGACGTGGGCTCGCTGCGGATCTTCGGCCGCGGCCAGGGCGAGCAGGCCGAGCACGCGGTCATCGCCGCGGGGGCGCCCTGGTTCATGACCTTGTTCGGCCGTGACTCCCTGATCACGTCGTGGATGCTGCTGCCGCTGGACATGTCGCTCGCGCTGGGCACGCTGCGGACCCTGGCCAGCCTCCAGGGCGAGCGCGACAACCCGCTGACCGAGGAGCAGCCGGGACGGATTCTGCACGAGACCCGGTCCGGCCGCGATGCCTCGCTGTCGCTGGGCGGCGGGAGCGTGTACTACGGCACGGCGGACGCGACGCCGCTGTTCGTGATGCTGCTCGGCGAACTGGCCCAGTGGGGCCTGGCCGCCCACATCGTGGACCAGTTGCTGCCGCACGCCGACCGGGCGCTCGACTGGGTCATCTCACGCGGTGACCAGGACGGGGACGGCTTCGTCGAGTACCAGCGCGCCACCGACCAGGGCCTGGTCAACCAGGGCTGGAAGGACTCCTTCGACGGCATCACGTTCGCCTCGGGCCGGATCGCCGAAGCGCCGATCGCGCTGGCCGAGGTACAGGGGTACGTGTACGCGGCCTACCTGGCCCGGGCCCACCTCGCCGCCGAGCGCGGCGAGACCGACGCGGCGCGCCACTGGACCGCCCGGGCGCGCAAGCTCAGGCGCGACTTCAACCGGGCGTTCTGGCTGCCCGACCGGGGGTACTTCGCGCTCGGGCTGGACGCGGACAAGCGTCCCATCGACGCGCTCGGCTCCAACATGGGCCACTGCCTGTGGACCGGGATCGTGGACCGCGACAAGGCGGCGCCGGTCGCCGAGCACCTGGTCAGCAGGCAGATGTTCTCCGGGTTCGGCATCCGGACCCTGGCCACGGGCTCGGGCGCCTTCAACCCGATGAGCTACCACAACGGGTCGGTGTGGCCGCACGACAACGCCATCTGCGCGGCGGGGCTGATGCGCTACGGGTTCGTCCCGCAGGCCCAGCAGGTCGCCACGGGCATCCTCGAGGCGGCCGACAAGTTCGGTGGCCGCCTGCCCGAGCTGTTCTGCGGCTTCGACCGCGGCGATTTCTCCTCCCCGGTCGCCTATCCGACCTCGTGCTCGCCGCAGGCGTGGTCGGCGGCGGCGCCGTTCCTGCTGCTCCGGACGCTGCTCAGGCTCGATCCCGCGGTGCCGTCCGGGCGGGTGTGGTGCGCCCCGGCCGTGCCCGCGCGCCTGCTCCCGATGCGGGTCGAGGCGCTGCACATCGCCGACGGCACGGTGTCCGTGGAGCTCTCCCGCCGGGGCTGGCGGGTCGACGGGCTGCCGGCCGGCCTGGAGCTGATCCGGCGCCCGCGCAGCCCGCTGCCCGCGGCCCGCTGACCCCCGGGCTCCCCCGCCGCCCGCAGCCCGCTGACCCCCGGGCTCCCCGCTCCCGCGGCCTGCTGACCCCCGGGGTCCCCCGCCGCCTGCGGTCGGTTGGCCTGGGCGCCACGACTGTCCGCACCTCGCTGACCTGCGGTGATTCCGCGGCAGGCGGCCCGCTGACCACGGCCAGAACGCGGCGGCATGTTTCCGGCGCGGAGCGGCTGGGAAGATCATTTTTCGGGCTGGGCCGAACAAATGCCGCCGGGGTCGGGCGCGCAGAATGGGAGGAAGTCAGTGTCCTCGGCAGTGTTCACGCCTGATTGTGCCGATCCGCTACGCATCGCGATGGTCGCACCACCCTGGTTCGAGATACCTCCGCCCGCCTACGGCGGCGTGGAGGCCGTCGTCGCCGACCTCGTCGACGATCTCGCGGCGCGCGGCCACGAAGTCACCCTGATCGGGGCGGGCCAGCACCTGACCGGGGCGCACCGGTTCATCTCCTTGTGGCCGCAGCCGCCGAGCGAGCGGCTCGGGGATCCGTTCCCCGAGGTGGTGCACGCCGCCCGGGTCGCGGAGGTGCTCGACGATCTCGACCCCGATGTGGTTCATGACCACACCCTGGCCGGGCCACTGCTCGGCCGCGGCCGACGGGTTCCCACGGTCATCACCGTGCACGGCCCGGTGAACGGCGAGGAATGCGCGTACTACCGGGCGCTGGGCGACTCCGTCCGGTTGGTCGCGATCTCGGAGGCACAGCGTGCGCACGCCCCGGGGCTGGCCTGGGCCGCCACCGTGCACAACGCGATCAGGCCGAGCACCTTCCCGTTCCAGACGGATAAGGAAGACTTTGCCCTGTTCCTCGGCCGCATGCACCCCAACAAGGGCGCCCACCTGGCCATCGACGCGGCCCGGGCGGCCGGGCTGCCCATCGTGCTGGCCGGCAAGTGCAGCGAGCCAACGGAGCAGGCCTACCTGGAGCAGGAGATCAAGCCGCGGCTGGGGGCGGATACCGAACTGTTCGGCGTCGCGGACGCCACGGCCAAGCGGGACCTGCTGTCGCGGGCCTGCGCGATGCTGTTCCCGATCTGCTGGGAGGAGCCGTTCGGCCTGGTCGTGATCGAGTCCATGGCCTGCGGGACGCCCGTGGTCGCGCTGCGGCGCGGCTCGGTCCCGGAGATCATCGTCAACGGCGTGACCGGAATCATCAAGGACACCCCGTCGCAGCTGCCGGGCGGGATCGAGGAGGCGAGGCAGCTCGACCCGGCCACATGCCGGGCGCACGTGGCCGCCAGGTTCAACACCGAGCTGATGGCGATCCGCTACGAGGACGCCTACCGGCGGGTGCTGGCCGACGCCGCGCTGGCCGACGCCGCGCTGGCCGGGTCGCGGGCGCCGACCGTCGGCGTGATGGCCGGCGGGCTGGCCCGGCGCTCGGCGGGCGGCCTGCCGACGCTGGCCCCGTTACCAGCCGCGGCCGGCGTAGTGCTGGCCGGGCGGGAGGGTATCCAGGCTGATCCCGGCCATGGGCTCGCCCAGGCCCCGGGACACCTTGGCCACCACGTCGGGATCGTCGTGGAAGGTGACCGCCTTCACGATCGCGGCCGCCCGCGCGGCCGGGTTGCCGGACTTGAAGATCCCCGACCCCACGAACACCCCGTCCGCGCCCAGCTGCATCATCATCGCCGCATCCGCCGGGGTCGCGATCCCGCCCGCGGTGAACAACACCACCGGCAGCGCCCCCGCCGCCGCCACCCCCGCGACCAGCTCATACGGCGCGGCCAGGTCCTTGGCCGCCGCGAACAGCTCCCCGGCCGGCACCGCGCCCAGCGCCGCGATCCCGCCCCGGATCGCGCGCATGTGCCGGGTCGCCTCCACCACGTTCCCGGTCCCCGCCTCCCCCTTGGACCGGATCATCGCCGCGCCCTCCCCGATCCGCCGCAACGCCTCGCCCAAACTGGTCGCCCCGCACACGAACGGCACCGTGAACTGCCACTTATCCACATGATGCGCCTCATCGGCCGGGGTCAGCACCTCCGACTCATCGACGTAATCCACCCCCACCGCCTGCAGCACCTGCGCCTCAGCGAAATGCCCGATCCGGCACTTGGCCATCACCGGCACCGACACCGCCGCCATGATCGCCTCGATCATGTCCGGATCACTCATCCGCGCCACCCCGCCCTGAGCCCGGATATCGGCCGGCACCCGCTCCAGCGCCATCACCGCCACCGCCCCGGCGTCCTCAGCCACCCGGGCCTGCTCCGGCGAGACCACATCCATGATCACCCCGCCCTTGAGCATGTCCGCCATACCCCGCTTCACCCGCTGCGTACCGGCCTCGGCCACACCGCCCGCCGGGCCCCGGGAGACGGGCGCGCCGGTGCCGGCCGGACTCGCGGCCCCGGCCGAACTGGCCGAACTGTCGGAACTGGCGACTGACACGGAGAACCTCACTCGATCGTTGCCCCATCGATGCTGATCCCATGGTAGGCGCTCTGCTGGCCCCGGTGCCGCGACGGCGCCCGCCGGGCCGACCGCGGCGCGGTACGGTAGCACTGGCCTGGCCAGGATCGTTACGCAGACGAGAGAAGGATCCGTGTCGCAGCAGGGTCTGGACTTTGAGACGTCCGTCTTCGAGAAGGACTACATCACCGTCGCCGACCGCAGGGAGGCGATCGTACGCGGCGGGCGGCACCTGTTCGGGATACTGCCCCGCGCGCTGGAGGGCGTGCGGCAGATCGGCGTGATCGGCTGGGGTCCGCAAGGCAGCGCCCAGGCGCAGAACCTCCGCGACTCGCTGAATTCCCCGGAAGCACGGGGCGGTGCCGTCAAGGTCGTCGTCGGGCTCCGGGAGGGCAGCGCGTCCCGGGAGGAGGCGCGCGCGCGGGAGTTCACCGAGGCCGACGGCAGCCTCGGCGAGATGTTCGAGGTCATCCGCGGCTCCGACATGGTGATCCTGCTGATCTCCGATGCCGCCCAGGCCAAGCTGTACCGGGAGGTGTTCGCGGCCCTGCGGCCGGGTACCACCCTCGGCTTGTCGCACGGCTTCCTGCTCGGCTACCTGAGCCAGAACGGCGAGCAGTTCCCGGCCGACGTGGACATCATCGCGGTCTGCCCCAAGGGCATGGGGGCCTCGGTGCGGGCGCTGTACCTCCAGGGCGCCGAGGTCAACGGGGCCGGGATCAACGCCAGCTTCGCGGTGCACCAGGACGTGACCGGCAAGGCCACCGACCGGGCGCTGGCGTGGTCGGTGGCGCTCGGCGCGCCGTACACGTTCCAGACGACGCTGCTGTCGGAGTACCTGTCGGACATCTCCGGCGAGCGGGCGATCCTGCTCGGCGCGGTGCACGGCATCGTGGAGAGCCTCTACCGCCGCTACCGCGACCTGGGCATGACCGACGAGGACGCGTTCCGGCACTCGGCGGAGTCGGTCACCGGTCCGATCTCGAAGACCATCTCCAAGCACGGCCTGGACGGGGTCTACCGGCGGCTGGACCCCGAAGGGCGCCGCATCTTCGCCGAGGCCTACTCCGTGGCCTACCCGGTGGGCCTCGAGCTGATCGAGGAGATCTACGACGAGGTGCGCTCAGGCAACGAGATCCGAAGCGTCGTGTTGGCCGGCGAGCGGCTCGCGCACCGGCCGATGGGCAAGATCGACCAGTCACAGATGTGGCTGGTCGGCCAGAAGGTGCGGGCCGACCGGATCGAGGAGGACATCCCGCTGGACCCGTTCACCGCGGGCGTGTTCTGCGGCGTGATGATGGCCCAGGTCGACGTGCTCATCCGGCACGGCCACCCGTACTCCGAGATCGCGAACGAGTCGGTCATCGAGGCCGTGGACTCGCTGAATCCGTACATGCACGCGCGGGGCGTGGCCTACATGGTCGACAACTGTTCGATCACCGCCCGGCTCGGCTCACGCAAGTGGGCTCCCCGGTTCGACTACCTGCTCACGCAGCAGGCGTTCCCGGCCATCGACGCGGAAGAGCCGGTGGACACCACGCCGTTCCAGGACTTCGAGGCCCACCCGATCCACCAGGTGCTCAGGGTCTGCGCCGGACTGCGCCCGTCGGTGGACATCTTCGTTCAATAAGCTGCGCAACGGCATAACTCGTCGCCTTGCCTCCCGGCGGTCAGCCTCGTGGCACGCAGCGTGCGCAGGGGCCCGGTCAGCCTGGCGGTAAGCGAGGCTGCGAATCGGGGGACGGCGGAGCCCGCCCGGCGCCCTGGCCAGGCGGTGCCCATGATCCATGCCGTGAATTCCGGCATTTCCTGCGTTTTGTGTCCTGCCCGGTTCCGGTTGCCAGCTCCCGTTCCCGGCGAACCCGGCGATGAATGTGCGTCTGCTGTACACGGGTGTACACCAACGTCGCATTCACGGGGCCGGGATGCCGGGACGGCGGCCGGGATGCCGGGGCGGCGGCCGGGATGCCGAGGCGGCGGCGGGGATGCCGGGGCGGCGGGCCTGCGGCCGGGACGAAGACTGCGAAACGGGGGCACATGGCTGGACGGTGGCTGGCTGTCCGGCCTGGCGCCAGCCCCCGGCCAGCCGCGTTGCCCGCTGACCGGCGCCTGGGTCAGGGAACCAGGCGCCGGATCCATGATCAAACCAGCGCGTTGATCATCTGCGCGCCCATGTCACGCATTTCAGCCCTAGATCACGAACTCGGGCTCTGGCGCGGAGGGATTCGGGTGATCGGGTCATGCGATATCGGCGCATGCGCGGCCGGTCTCAATGATCGTGGAGACTTACGTGCGCTACCTGCACATAAGTCTCCACGATCATGAAGCGGACGTCGCCCCCGTCACGGAAATCGGCGCCAGAGCCCGAACTCGGGTCCGGCCGCCTACCCCCGGGTCATTCAGCCGGTGAGGTGCGGCATGTCGGCGCCGTGGCCGACCTCACCGGTCCCGACCAGGGAATCCTCGATCTCGAAGAAGTCCGGCAACGGGGCGCCGCCGGCCAGCCGCAGCAGCCGGGCCAGCGGGCGATGGCGGGCCGCCCTGGTGGTCGCGACGGCGTCGTTGTAGAACTTCCGGGCGAGGAAGACCTGGTGCGCCGCGCCCTCAAGTTCGGTGAGCAGCTCGTCGGCGCCTCCCCGGCCGGTCAGCGAGGAACGGAAGCCCGGCTGGCCGAAGACCGCGCGCAGGGCACGGGTCAGGTCGCTCTCCGGCAGTTCCTGGCCGTCCTCGGCCGACCTCGCGTCATGAGCCGCACCGGCCAGCAGCAGGCTGGTGGCCGGGTCGAGCAGGCCCGACGAGGCCAGTTCGAGCGCGACCGAGCTGCGCCGCAGCAAGGCCGCGTCCAGGGCCGCACGGGCCGCTTCGAGCCTGGCGTGCAGCCGGTCCAGCCGGCCCGCGCGCCATGACACGTACACGATCGCGATCGCGATCGCGGCCACGACCACGATGGTGGTGATCATCGGCGGCACCTCCTCACGGTGCCACGGCCCCGGCTCATGACGTGGCCACGGCCACGTGACCGGCGGCGGGCACCACGGCCTCGTAGACCCGTACCACGTCCCGGGCCACCACCGGCCAGTCATAGCTGCGCACGGCCGCCGAGGCGGCCACCGACAACTCGGCCCGCAGCGCGGGCTGGTCCAGCAGCCGCCCGCCGGCCGCGGCCAGGGCGGCCGGGTTGCCGGTCTCGAACAACTCGCCGGCGCGTCCGCCGCGCAGCACCCGCCGGAACGCGTCCAGGTCGCTCGCGACGATCGGCGCCCCGGCCGCCATCGCCTCGGCCAGGACGTAGCCGAAGCTCTCGCCACCGGTGTTGGGCGCGCAGAACACGTCCACCGAGTGGTACACGCGGATCTTGTCTTCCTCGCTCACCTGGCCGAGCGCCGCCACCCGGGGCCGGAGCGAGGCCGGGAGCCTGGCCAGCGCCTCCTCCGCGTCGCCCGGGCCCGCGATCAGCAGTCGCACGCCCGGGCGCTGCTCGCCGAGGATCTCGAAGGCGCTCAGCATCACTGCGAGCCCCTTGCGGGGCTCGTCGATCCGGCCGAGGAAGCCGAGCGCCCCGCCCGGTCCCGGCCAGCCCGGCAACGGCTCGGCCTTCTCGAACTTCCGGACCGGAACGCCATTCGGGATAAGGACCGCGTCCCCGCCGAAGTGCTCGACCAGGGTGGTGCGGGCCGCCTCTGACACGGCGATCCGGCCGCTGATCTTCTCCAGCGCCGACTGCAGGATCGGCCCGGCGGCGTGCATGGCGCGCGAGCGCGGGATCGCGGTGTGTACGGTGGCGACGATCGGCCCGTCAGCCACCCAGCAGGCCAGTAGCGACAGACTCGGCGCGGCGGGCTCGTGCACGTGCAGGACGTCGAAACCGCCGTCCTTGAGCCACCGGCGCACCCGGCTCGCGGACAGGAAGCCGAACGCCAGCCTGGCCACCGACCCGTTGTAGGGCACCGGCACCGCGCGGCCGGCCGGGACCACGTAGCCGGGCAGCGGCGTATCGTCGTCCGCGGGCGAGATCACCGAGACCTGGTGCCCGAGATCGATCAGCGCCTCGGCCAGGCCCCTGATGTGCTCCTGCACGCCGCCCGGCACATCCCAGGTGTACGGGCAGACGAGGCCTATCTTCACCCGCCCCCCCTCCCGAGCCCGCTCCCCCTCCCGAGCCCGCTCCCCCTCCCGAGCCCGCTCCCCCTCCCGAGCCCGCTCCCCCTCCCGAGCCCGCTCCCCCTCCCGAGCCCGCTCCCCCTCCCGAGCCCGCTCCCCCTCCCGAGCCCGCTCCCCCTCCCGAGCCCGCTCCCCCTCCCGAGCCCGCCCGCGCTCTCGGCCTGGGACCCGCCGGCGGACTGGGACCCGTCGCCGGACTGGGACCCGCCGGCCGCGGCGGCAGCGGCCTCGGCCCTGGCCAGGCGCGCGGGGTCGAGGTCGGCGACGAAGACCCGCTGCAGCATGTGCCAGTCGGCCGGGTGCCTCCTGATGCTGGCCTCGAAGCAGCGCGCGAGTTCCTGGGTCATCGCCGACACCTTCTGCTTCCTGTCCCCTTCCGCCGGCACGGGGATCTCCTCGGCGACGTGGATCGCCCAGCGGTCACCCTCGTACCACAGCAGCGCGGGATACAGAGCCGCCCCGGTCTGCATGGCCAGCGCGGCCGAGCCTCCCATCATCCGCGCCTTCTCGCCGAAGTACTCCACCTCGATGCCGGTGCCGGTGACGTCCCGGTCGGAGACGAGGCAGACGAGCTTGCCCGCGCGCAGCCGCTGCGCCAGTACCCCGAACCTGTTCGCTCCTCCGCTGGCGGGCAGCACCTCCATGCCGAGTCCCTCGCGGAACGCCAGGAACCGGTCGTAGAGCGCCTCGGGCTTCAGCCGCTCCGCCACCGTGGTAAGGGAACCTGCCCCCTGAGCGATGATCCAAGCCGCGGCCTGGTCCCAGTTACCGCTGTGCGGGAGCGCGAAGATGACCCCCCGGCCGCGCGCGAGGCAGTCGAGCGCCTCCCAGACGTGCCCCGTGGCGACGGTCTGCGCGTTCAGCCGTTCCAGCGGGGTCACCGGCAGCCGGAACACCTCCAGCCAGTACCGCGCGTAGGAGCGCAGCGACTCCCGGGACAGGGCCCGCAACTCGGCGCCGGTCGCGTCGGGGCCGAGGACCCGGCGCAGGTTGGCCTCGAGGACCTGGACCTGCGGGCCCTGGCGGCGCCACGCGATGTCGGCCACGGCGCCGAACGCCCGCTGCATCCAGGACTCGGGCAGCCGGCAGACGACCGACCAGCCGAGGCCGTATGCGGCGTCGGTCAGCCGGTCCCTCACTCCGGGCATCCGCCACCTCCCGAATTGGCTCCCGTGACCGCCGCGGCTGCCGACCGGCGCACGGCGAGAACCCGCTGCCCGAACGTGAAGGTGCTCGCCGCCGCCAGCACCCATAGTCCCGCAGGAAGGACATACGGCACGCCGAGTCCGTCCAGGCCGGCCGCGACCAGCGCGATGAGCAGCCGCTCGCCTCGCTCGGCCAGCCCCACGTCGCAGCGCAGCCCCAGGCCCTCGGCACGGGCCTTGGCGTAGGACACCAACGCGCCGGACACCAGGCAGAACAGCGCCACCCCGGCCATCAGCCTGCTGTGCCCGCCCAGCACGAACCAGGCGGCCAGCCCGGCGAAGACCGACGCGTCGGCGATCCGGTCGAGCGTGGAGTCCAGGAAGGCCCCGAAGCGGCCGGACGTGCCCTTGACCCTGGCCAGGGCCCCGTCGAGCATGTCGGCCATAACAAAAATCGTGCAGACCACAGTCCCGACGAACAGGTGGCCGGTCGGGAACAGCGCGAGCGCCCCGGCCGACACCCCGACCGTTCCGGTGATCGTGAGCGCGTTCGGGGTGACCGGGGTGCGGGCGAGGACGCCGGTGAGCGGCCCGACCAGCCGGTCGATGGCGGGGGTCAGCACTTTCAGCATGGCCGTCTGATCTTACTGGCGAGGGCCTGGTCCCTGCTCTCACGACGGTCCGTCGGCCCGGCCGCGGCGGTCGCGGATATCGTCGGCGGGCATCATGACAGTACCGGCGATTGCCGCCGGGGGCTTGTGATCCGGAACCGGCAGGTAAAGGCTGGTCGTGCAGCAGCCGAACAAAGCTAACAGGAGGCGATCGGATTGGCGGAGAAGACGGGCACATCGGGAGCCGCGGGCAGGGCACCAGCGGCCGGCCAGCCCGATAACGTGCGCAACGTCGTGCTCGTCGGCCACTCGGGCGCGGGGAAGACCACCCTGACCGAGGCCCTGCTCGTCAGCACGGGAACGATCCAGCGTGCCGGGCGGGTCGAGGACGGGTCGACCGTGAGCGACTTCGACGAGGTCGAGGTCAGGCAGCAGCGCTCGGTCAACCTGGCCCTGGCGCCCATCACGCACGCCGGGGTCAGGGTGAACCTGCTCGACACCCCCGGCTACGCCGACTTCACCGGCGACCTGCGAGCCGGCCTGCGCGCCGCCGACGCGGCGCTGTTCACCGTCTCGGCCGCCGAGGGAGTGGACGGCCTGACCCGGATGCTCTGGGAGGAATGCGCCGCCGTCGGCACGCCGCGCGCGGTTGTCATAACCAAGATCGACCACCAGCGCGGAGACTTCGGCGAGGCGCTGGCCGCGTGCCGCGGCGCCTTCGGCGACTCGGTCGCGCCGCTGTACCTGCCGGTCACCGACGCTCAGGGCGGCGTCCAGGGCCTGATCGGGCTGCTCTCCGAGCGCTTCTATGACTATTCAGGCGGCTCCCGCGAGGAACGTGACCCGGACCCGGCGGACGCCGACCGGATCGAGGAGTCGCGCAGCGCGCTGATCGAGGCGATCATCCAGGAGAGCGAAGACGAGAGCCTCATGGACCGGTACCTGTCCGGTGAGGAGATCGACGCCAAGGTGCTGATCGAGGACCTGGAGAAGGCCGTCGCGCGCGGCTCTTTCTACCCCGTCCTGCCCGCCGCGACCCCGCACGGCATCGGCATGGCCGAACTGCTCGAGGTGATGACGCAGGCGTTCCCGGCCCCCCGGGAGCATCCGCTGCCCCCGGTGACCTCGCCCGACGGCAAGCCGGTCAGCGGCCTGTCGTGTGACCCGAGCGGGCCGCTGCTCGCCGAGGTGGTGAAGACCACCTCGGATCCGTACGTGGGCCGGATCAGCCTGGTGCGGGTGTTCTCGGGGACCCTGCGGCCGGACGCGGTCGTGCACGTCTCGGGCCACGGCCGGGCGGACCGGGGCCACGCCGACCACGACCAGGACGAGCGGGTCGGCGCGCTCACCTCGCCGCTCGGGAAGCAGCAGCGCACGATCGCGCAGTGCTTGGCCGGGGATATCTGCGCGGTGGCCAAGCTCGCCAGCGCGGAGACCGGTGACACGCTGTCGGACAAGGAACGGCCGCTGCTGATGGAGCCGTGGACCAACCCCGATCCGCTGCTGCCCGTGGCCATCACCGCGAAGTCCAAGGCGGACGAGGACAAGATGTCGCAGGCGCTGGGCCGGCTGGTGGCCGAGGACCCGACGCTGCGCCTGGAGATGAACTCCGAGACCCGTCAACTGGTGCTCTGGTGCATGGGCGAGGCCCACGTCGACCTGCTGCTCGACCGCCTGTCCAGCCGTTACGGCGTCGCCGTGGAGACCGCGGAGCTGAGGGTGCCGCTGCGGGAGACGGTCGCAGGAAAGGCCCGGGGCCTGGGCCGGAACGTCAAGCAGACCGGCGGGCACGGCGAGTTCGGGATCTGCCATCTCGAGGTCGAGCCGCTGCCGTCGGGCTCGGGCCTGGAGTTCGTCGACAAGATCGTCGGCGGCGTAGTGCCGCGGCAGTTCATCCCGTCGGTGGAGAAGGGCGTCCGGGCCCAGATGGAGCAGGGCGTGCTGGCCGGCTACCCGATGGTCGACATCCGGGTCACGCTGTTCGACGGCAAGGCGCACTCGGTGGACTCCTCCGACATGGCGTTCCAGAAGGCGGGCCGGGCGGGCCTGCGGGACGCCGCGGAGAAGGCGGGCGTGCTGCTGCTCGAGCCCGTCGACGAACTGGCCGTGCTCGTCCCCGACACTTACGTGGGCGCGGTGATGTCGGACCTGTCCTCGCGCCGGGGCCGGGTGCTCGGCACCGAGCCGGTCCCCGGCGGCCGGACCCTGGTCAAGGCGGAGGTACCGGAACTGGAAATCACCCGCTACGCGATCGACCTGCGGTCGATGTCGCAGGGCACCGGCTCCTTCACCCGGACCTACCTGCGCTACGAGCCGCTGCCCTCGCACCTGGCCGACAAGGTGGTGAGCGCCTCCGCCAGGTCGAGCTGACCGGCTGCCCGACTGACCGGCTCCACCCGGGCTTGCGGATTTCGCCGAGATTCCTCCGCAGGTCGCGGTAGACGCTACGCTCATGCCGTCCGCGACAGGCGGGCGCTTTTGGCCGAGTCGCCCCGTATCGTTCTCATGCGGGACCGAGGCGTTGACCGTACCTGCGAGGAGTACATGACCACGCCCAGACCTGGCCTGGTCCAGCGGGGCAAGGAAAAGGCGGCGGGCCGGGCCGCCGCCGTCATCGGGCCCGCGCTCGAGCCGGATGAGCGGATCCTCACCGGGGCTCGCGTCCAGGGCGGCATCAGCCAGTGGTGGGTGCTGCTGTCCTCCTACGCGAGGCTGTTCCAGCGCTGGTACTACCTGGTGCTGACCGACCGCCGGGTGATCTTCTGCAAGATCTCGTTCTGGACCGGCAGGCCCGCGGCCGTCAGCATCGTCGTTCCGCGCGAGCAGGCCCGCGTGACTGATTACCGGCCCGGCCGGACGTGGACCTCGTTCCGGCTCAGCTACCCGGGCCGCGACAAGCCGATGCGAATCCGGGCGCCGCGGGCGTGGCGTCCGGAGGTCGATTCGGTGCTGAGCGCGCTCGGCGCCGCCGATCCGGCAGCGGCCGGGGGCCTGGGGCCGTCGTACGGGGTGACGCCGCACACCGCCCAGCCGGACGGGACGGAGTTCGGCGGGCCGGCCGGGCGCTGACCGCCTGAGCGGTCAGCCGGCGGGCCACGCCTCGGCGAGCAGCGCCCGCGTCTCCGCCAGCAACTGCGGCAGCACCCGGGTCTGCCCGACGACCAGCATGAAGTTGTTGTCCCCGCCCCAGCGCGGCACGACGTGCTGATGCAGGTGCGCGGCGATCCCCGCACCGGAGACGGCCCCTATGTTCATGCCGATGTTGAAGCCCTGGGCGCCGGAGGCGGCCCGCAGCGCGGTCATGGCGAGCTTGGTGTGATGGGCCAGCTCGGCGGTCTCCGGCTCGTCCAGATCGGTGTAGTCGGCCACGTGGCGGTACGGGAGGACCATCAGGTGGCCGGCGTTGTACGGGTACAGGTTGAGCACCGTGAAGACCACGGCGCCACGGGCCACGATGAGCCCTTCGGCGTCGGTCAGCCGGGGAAGCCGGCAAAACGGGCAGCCGTCGCCGTCGTCGGAGGTGGCCGGCCGGGCCTCGCCCTTGATGTAGGCCATCCGGTGTGGCATCCACAGCCGCTGGAACCCGTCCGGGATCCCGGCCGCGTCCAGCGGGGCGTCGGCATCCGGCAGGGATCCCGGGTGCTCCGGGGTGCTCTTACCCGGCCGGACAGACTCATCGGCAGCGGCTCCTGGCATGGATGCAGCATAGGGGGCGGCCCCGCCCGTCCCGGCCCGGCACCCCGGCCATGATCGTGAGGATGGACCGGCCCGGGGCCTAGCCGCCCGCCATGGCGCCCACGATCAGGTAGGGCTCCGCGCCGGTGGCGACCGCCTCGGGCAGCGGGCCGTCCGGCGGATCGTGGGACAGGTCCTGCTCGCAGGCGAAGAACCTGACGAACGCCCGCCGCCGGCCGCCCTGGTGGTCACGGATGGTCCCGCGCAGCACCGGGTAGCTGGCCTCCAGCGCGTCGAGCACCGCGCGCTGCGTGACCGGTCCCTCGACCCGCAGTTCCACCTCGCCGTCGACGCGCGCGAGCGTGCGCAGGTGCGCCGGGAGCACCACCCGGATCATGGCAGGGTCTGGGCCTCGACGGACAGAACGGCCGGGAGGTCCCGGACGATCGGCGCCCAGGTATCCCCGGCGTCGGCCGACGCGTACACCTGGCCGCCGGTCGTGCCGAAGTAGACGCCGCAGGAGTCGAGGGCGTCGACGGCCATCGCGTCGCGCAGCACGTTGACGTAGCAGTGCTCCTGCGGCAGGCCGCTGGTGAGCGCCTCCCACTCGTCCCCGCCGGTCCGGCTGCGGTAGACGCGCAGCTTCCCTCCGGGCGGGAAGTGCTCCGAGTCGCTCGTGATCGGGACCACGTAGACCGTGTCCGGCTCGTGCGCGTGGACGTCGATCGGGAACCCGAAGTCGGTCGGAAGGTTGCCGCTGACCTCGTGCCACGACTCGCCAGCGTCGTCGCTGCGCATGACGTCCCAGTGCTTCTGCATGTACAGCACGTCCGGGCGGGAGGGGTGCATCGCGATCCGGTGCACGCAGTGCCCGACCTCGGCGTCGGGGTCGGGGATGCCCTCGGAGCGCAGGCCGCGGTTGACCGGCCGCCACGTCCCGCCCGCGTCGTCGGACCGGAACGCGCCCGCCGCGGAGATCGCGGCGTACATCCGGCCCGGCGTGCCGGGGTCCAGGATGATCGTGTGCAGGCACATCCCGCCCGCGCCCGGCTGCCAGGACGGCCCCGAGCCGTGACCGCGCAGCCCGGGCAGTTCCTCCCACTGCTGCCCGCCGTCGGTCGACCGGAACAGGCCCGCGTCCTCCACGCCCGCGTAGACCGTGTCCGGGTCGTCGAGCGACGGCTCCAGGTGCCAGACCCGCGCGAACTCCCAGGGGTGCGGGGTGCCGTCGTACCACTGGTGCGTCCCGGGGACGCCGTCGTAGTCGAACTTGTTGCCGACCGCCGTCCAGGTCCGGCCGCCGTCATCGGACCGCTGGATCAGCTGCCCGAACCAGCCGGTGGACTGCGACGCGTACAGCCGGCCCGGGTCCGCCGGCGACCCCTTGACGTGATAGATCTCCCAGCCCGCGAAGTGAGGCCCGCTGACGTCCCACTGCTCGCGCTTGCCGTCCGAGGTCAGCACGAACGCACCCTTCCGCGTGCCGACCAGTACCCGTACGCCGCTCATCGCCACTTCCCTTCCACCCGACTCAAAGCGCCCGGCCTGCCCCGGCGGCATCCGGAACGATGCGCCCGGCCTGGCCTTTCGCCTGTACCCAGCGGTCTACCATGACCCCCTGACACTCTGACGAACCTTGGCCAGAAAACTCATCGCCCCGCAGGCGCGCCTGTTACCCGGCCACCCCGCCTCCGGGCCGCCGCCTCCTGACGGCATGCGCCCGGCGATCCGGCGCTAGCGTAGGGCCGGTGAACTGCGGGACTCTGGGGCAAGGGCGCCCAGGGGAGGTGCAGGGTAGGTGAGCGACGGGAACGGGGTCCGGCTGCGTCTGGCCCGGCAGGCCCGCGGGTTCTCGCAGCAGCAGCTGGCCGGCATGGCCGGCGTGTCGCGGCAGGCCGTCTCCGCGGTCGAGTCCGGCCTGTCCGACCCGTCCCTGCGGGTGGCCCTGGCCCTGGCCCGGGCGCTGGGCATGACCGTGGAGGAGGTGTTCGGCCCGGCCAGCCCGGCGCCGCAGGTGGTGGCCCGGCCGGTCGCGCCGCTCGGCGGCCCCGGGGCCAGGGTCACGCTCGCGCCGATGGGAGACGGGTTCGTCGCGCTGCCGCTGTCGGGCGCCACGGTGAGCCGGGCCGGGTTCCTCCCGGCGGACGGGGTGGCCGCCGGGAACGGCGGGCCGGGCCGCGGGCCGGGCCCGGACGAGGCGGGTGAGCAGGTCCGGCCGGTGGGACCGCCGCGGCCGACGCTGGTCGCCGCCGGCTGCGACCCGGCCCTGCCGCTGCTGGAAAACCCGCTCGGCCTGCTCGACCCGCCGGTCGCTTTCCGCTGGTGGCCGTCTTCGAGCCGGGAGGCGCTCGCCCTGGCGGCCGCGGGACTGGTGCACGCCGCCGGGGTGCACCTTCGGGGCCAGAACGGGGAGTACAACACCGGCCCGGCGGCCGAGCTACTCCCTCAGGGCGGCGAGGTGACCGGCTTCTGCTCGTGGCGCGAAGGGCTGCTGCTGCGCCCGGATCTGGCCGACGGGGTCGGCGGCGTCGGGGACGTGGCCCGGCGCGGCCTGCGGCTGGTGAACCGGGAGCCGGGGGCCGAGGCGCGCGCCGTGCTCGACCGGGAGCTGGCCGGGCTCGGGATCGAGGCCTCGCGGCTGCCGGGTTATGACACGCGGGCCACCGGGCACCTGGAAGTGGCCGCGGCGATCGCCGCGGGGCTGGCCGACGCGGGGATCGCCAGCGAGCCGGCGGCCCTGGCCTATGGCCTGGCCTTCGTCCCGCTGACCGTCGAGCACTTCGACCTGGTGATCCCGTCGGACCAAGCCGAATCGCGCGAGGTACAGGGCCTGCTGAGGGCGCTCTCGTCGCCGTGGCTGCTCGACCAGGTGGCCAGCCTGCCCGGGTACGACGCGGGCCGGTGCGGCGAGCACATAGCGACGCTGCCGCCGGCCGACGGGGCTCGCCCCTAGCGCCGGCCGAGGGGGTTCGCGTGTTCCCGGCTACAGCCAGCTAGCGGCCAGCAGCAGGCCCGCCGAGCAGGCCAGCAATACCGGGCAGATCTTGAACCACACCACGGGGGTGCGCGCGCCGGTCAGCGCCGTCAGCGTGCCCAGCGCGACGAGCAGCCCGGCGGCCGCGCGGTAAACCCAGGCCCGGGCATCCGCGGCCACCCCGCCCGCCGCGGTCGCTGCGATCACGATCGCGGCGATGCCCCACATCGTGAACGCCTCGGCCAGCCATTCCTGCAGCAGGACCCGCCGGTTATCAGCGGTGATCGGCCCGAAGCCAGAAACGACCTGGCGGGTAGGAACCGCGTGCGCTACCCCCCACACGGCTACCACGGCCGCCGCCGCATAGGCCAGCGTCGCGCTCATGCCTGCGATGGTCGCCGCGTCCGGGGCGGGGACGCCAGGGCCTTTGGTCATAGGCCCGCCGGGACTGCCGTCACGCCCGCGCGGCGGGGGTCAGACCTGGACGCGGTCGGCGACGGCGGTGACGATCTCGGCGACCGCGTCGGCCACCGGGACCCCGTTCTTCTGCTCGCCGCTGCGGTAGCGGAACGAGACCGCGCCCGCGGCGACGTCGTCGTCCCCGGCCAGCAGCATGTACGGCACCTTCTGCTGCTGCGCGTGCCTGATCTTCTTCTGCATCCGGTCGTCGCCGGCGTCGACCTCGGCCCTGATGCCCTCGGCGCGCAGCCGGGTCACGACCTCCTCCAGGTACGGCACGTGCGCGTCGGCGATCGGGATCCCGGCCACCTGGACTGGCGCGAGCCACGGCGGGAACGCGCCGGCGTAGTGCTCGACCAGGATCCCGAAGAACCGCTCGATCGAGCCGAACAGCGCCCGGTGGATCATGTACGGGCGGTGCCGGGTGCCGTCGGCCGCCTGGAACTCCATCTCGAACCGGCCCGGGAGCTGGAAGTCCACCTGGAGCGTGGAGAGCTGCCAGCGGCGCCCGATCGCGTCCCGGACGTGCACGTCGATCTTGGGTGCGTAGAACGCGCCCTCGCCCTCGGCGATCACGTACGGCAGCCCGGAGGCGTCCAGCGCGTGCTGCAGCGCGGCCTGGGCCCGGTCCCACTCCTCCGGCTCGCCGACGTACTTCTCCGGCCGGGTGGACAGCTCGGCCTCGAACTCGGTCAGCCCGAAGTCGCGCAGCAGGCCGACGACGAAGTCGAGCAGCGACGCCAGCTCGGGCGCGAGCTGCTCCTCGGTGCAGAAGATGTGCGCGTCGTCCTGGGTGAAGCCGCGGGCCCGGGTCAGGCCGTGCACCACGCCGGACTTCTCGAACCGGTACACGGTGCCGAACTCGAACAGCCGCAGCGGCAGCTCGCGGTAGGACCGGCCCCGCGCCTTGAAGATAAGGATGTGCATGGGGCAGTTCATCGGCTTGGGGTAGTACTTCGCGCCCTCCAGCTCCATCGGCGGGTACATCGACTCGGCGTACCACTGGAGGTGACCGGACGTCTCGAACAGCGTGGACTTGGTGATGTGCGGGGTGTTGACGAACTCGTAGCCCGCGGCCTGGTGCCGCAGCCGTGAGTAGTCCTCCATGACCTTCCTGATCACCCCGCCCTTGGGGTGGAACACCGGCAGCCCGCTGCCGATCTCGGTCGGGAACGAGAACAGGTCGAGCTCGGCGCCGAGCCGCCGGTGGTCCCGCCGCTCGGCCTCGGCCAGCAGCCTCAGGTACTCGTCCTGCGCCTCGCGCGACGGCCAGGCGGTGCCGTAGATCCGCTGGAGCTGCGGGTTCTTCTCGCTCCCCCGCCAGTACGCACCGCCGCTGCGCATCAGCTTGAACGCGGGGATCAGCCGGGTGTTCGGCAGGTGCGGGCCGCGGCACAGGTCCTTCCACCGCCGCTCCCCGGTGGCCGGGTCGAGGTTGTCGTAGATGGTCAGCTCGCCGCCTCCCACCTCGACCGACTCCTCGGCGCTGACCTCGGTGGGCGTCTTCCAGCCCGATTCCCCCGCGCCCTGGGCGTCCTGGGTGCCCTGGGCGCCCTTGAGCCCGATGAGCTCCAGCTTGAAAGGCTCGTCCGCCAGTTCCGCCCGCGCCTGCGCGTCGGTCACCACCCGGCGCGAGAACAGCTGGCCCTGCTTCACCAGTTGGCGCATCTTCTGCTCGATGGCCTTCAGATCTTCGGGCCCGAACGCTTCCGGCACGTCGAAGTCGTAGTAGAAGCCGTTCTCGATCGGGGGGCCGATCCCCAGCCTGGCCGCGGGGAACAGGTCCTGGACCGCCTGGGCCAGCACGTGCGCGGTGGAGTGCCGCATGATGGCCAGCCCGTCGGGGCTGTCGATGGGCACCGGCTCCACCGTGTCGCCGTCGGCCAGCGGGCGCGCCAGGTCCCGCAGCTCGCCGTTGACCCGCGCGGCGATCACCGCACCGGCCCGCGGCTTACCGTTCTGGATCTCCGCGGAGAGCCAGCTCGCGGTGTCGAGCGCCTGGCCTGCCGTGGTGCCCGCCTCTACCACGTGTCCGCGGCCGGCCAGGGTGATCTCGAGCTTGTCGGCTGGCACGGCTGACTCCTCTGCGCATGCTGATCTTCACGCGGGCCTGGCTTCTTCCCGGCCTGCCGAATGACACGCGGTCATCTCGAGTCCCGATGCTATCGGGCCATCGCGGCCGGCCGGGCCCGGTCGGGCGCAGGCCGGCGTCACCCGGCGACGGTGACCAGGCTGCCGTAGGTGAGGTACGGCCAGGCTTCCTGGGCCTGGGTATAGGGCAGCTCGACGCAGCCGAGGCTCTGCGGCCAGCCGTAGGAGCCCCGCGGGTAGTAGTGCACGGCGTCGCTGCCGTTGAAGTAGGACACGAACGAGACCGGGTCGGCGTACTTGCTGCCGTCGGGATTGGTGCCCTTCATGATCTGGAACCGGTAGCGCAGGTACACCGGGTAGGTGCCGGTAACGGTCGGCCGCCCCGGGATCCCGGTGTTGGCCAGGGTGTGCAGCACCTTGCGGCCGTCATGCCAGATGGTCAGCGTCTCCGGGTTCCCCTCGCTGACGTAGGCGTAGGTGTAGCCGTTCGGGTTGTTGTCGCCCTTGGCCACCGCTCGCAGCAGCGCGGTCCAGACCTGGGAGCCGGCGACGCCGTCCATCGCCATGTTCTCGTTGGACTCGAACGCCCGCACCGCGCCGGCCAGGAGGTTGTTGCCCGGCTGGCCGGGCCGCCACATGCTCCGCAGCGCCACGGGGTACCCCGGCCGCCAGTTGAACGCCCCGGGCGGCGGGCTGTAGGCGGCGCCGAGCTGGGCGTTGGCGTCCGCGGGCGGCACCGGGAGATCCCCGGGAATGGGCTGCCAGCTCAGCGGCAGGTAGCCGAGCTGAGCAAGCAACTGCTCGAGCCTGAGGGTGCTGTACGTGCCGGTCCAGAACCGGTCCACGAGCCGCGCGGCGAGCAGCCCGCCGCTGGCGGACCTGACGCCCGAGGCTCCGCCGGGGATCACCAGCTTGACGTGCGTCAGCGCCGGGAAGCCCACGCTCGGGACGAAATCGAGAGTGTCGCCGGCCCGCTGCCAGGTCCCCGCGATCGACGGGGACAGGGTGGGCAGCGGCGAGTCGGGGGCGAGCGGCTGCGAGAACACGACGCGGATCGCGGCGGCGCCGTCGACCTGCTGGGCGCGCGCCGCTGGCGTGACCGAGACGAGGCTCACCGGCTGGGCCTGGCGCGCGGCTCGCGTGAGCGGCCGCCGGGTGCCGCGCCGCCGTGTCCCGGCCGGCCGCGCGGGGCTGCGCTGATGCCCGGGTCAGGGCGAACCAGGTACCGGTGGTCAGCAGCGCGGCGATCACCACCGCGAGCACCGCGATCCGCCCGCGGAGTCCTCCAATTCCGGACAAAACCACGACCCCCTAGCCTCCGCTGCCCGGTAGCCCAACGGGCGTCTTGCCACCTGACCTGATGTATACCAGGTGATCCCAATCCGGGGCACATGCTTGCCGGGAGCTGAGAGACAGTCGTAACAAACTTCAGCCACGGAATGGTTACCGGAAGGCAAAAGACAATCCCGCCGCATATGCGGCGGGATTGCGGTGCTAACCCGGGGGCGTGACGGTCAGCCGGACACCGTCACCAGGCTGCCGTAGGTGAGGTACGGGAAGGCCTGCTTGGCGGCGTCGAGCGGCAGCTCGACGCAGCCCAGGCTCTGCTGGTAGCCGTAGCCGCCGCGCGGGAAGTAGTGCACGGCATCGCCGCCGTTGAAGTAGGACACGTACTGGACGGGGTCGGAGTAGTGGCTGCCGTCCGGGTTGGTCCCCGACATGATCGTGTTGAGGAATCTCGAGTAGACCGGGAAGGTCCCGTCGACGGTGGGCTCCGCCGGGATGCCGGTGTTCGCGAGGCTGTGCAGCACGACCGCCCCGTCATGCCAGATCGTCAGCGTTTCCGGGCTGCCTTTGCTCGCGACGGCGTAGGTGTAGCCGTTGGCGTTGTTCTGGCCCGCGCTCCTCGCCCGGAACAGGGCATTCCAGAGCGCGCTGTCGACGTCGCCGTTGATCGTCATGTTGTGCTCGGACTGGAAGGCCATCACCGCGCCCCGGAGGATCACGTTGTAGCTGCCGGGCTGCCAGAGCGCGGTCAGCGACGCCGGGTAGCCCGGATCCCAGTTCATGCCGCCGGCGGGCGGGTCGTAGGCGAGCTGCAGCTCGCCCGCGAGCCCCGATTCGGTCGCGGCGTACCGGCTGGCGATCTGCATGCCCAGGTTCGCCTGCTGCCACGACCCCGGCAGGTAGCCGAGCTGGCCCAGCAGGTTAGCGAGCGCGAGGTTGGAGAATGGCTCCGTGGTGAACTGCGCCGTCATGGGCGTGCCGATCGTGGCGCCCCGAGCCGAGCGGACGCCGCCCTGCCCCGCCGGTATCGTCACCATGATGCGGGTCGACGGGCTGAACGGCACCGTGGGCGTGAACGTCAGCGTGTCGCCCGCCGGCTGCCAGGTGCCGGGGACGCTCGGGGTCATGGTGGGCCGCGGTGAGCCCGCCGCCACCGGGGCGGAGAACGTCACCTGGACCGGATCGCTGCCGTCGGCCCGCGGGTCACCCGGCGTCGGCGTCATGGATACCACCCGGAACGGGCCCGGCAGGGTCACGCCCGGGCTGATCCGCATGTTGGGCGGGGTGCTACCGCCGCGGGTCAGCAGGTACGTGCCGGCCCCCACGATCAGCGCGATGATCGCCGCCCCGATCACCACCACCCGGGTCCGGGGCTGGCGGGCCACCCCGGTGCCGAACCTGGCCCCCGTGGCCACCACCTGCTTGGTGAGCTGTCCCCCACTCAACACCCCGTGCTCTCCATCCCTCGGCACCGCTGCTCGTCTGGCCTTGAGTATTACTGGAAGTATCAATATAATTACTCAGCGTCACGAATCTGGGTACCCGACACGGTCGGTGATAACCCACGGCGGGCGTAAACGAACGGTAACGCCCGGGATGCCTGAGCAGAGATCCGCCGGGAGGCCTCGGTGCCGGCCCGGCCGCTGACCCCGGCGGGCTTCGTGCGGGCGACCTGCCAGGTGGCGGCGGTGCCGCTGGTGGCCGAGATCCGGCTGCACCTGGCGGGCGACGCGCTCGGGCTGTGGCAGCGGACCGAGGACGAACTCGGGGCCGGCCAGCCGCCGCCGTTCTGGGCGTTCGCGTGGCCGGGCGGACAGGCCCTGGCCCGCTACATCCTCGATCACCGGGATGTCGTGCGCGGCCGGCGCGTCCTGGACCTCGGGTCGGGTTCCGGCCTGGTCGCGATCGCGGCCGCGATGGCCGGCGCGTCAGCGGTCCTGGCCAGCGAGATCGACGCCCTGGCCGTCGCGGCCATCGGGCTCAACGCCCGGGCGAACGGCGGGCCGGCGCCCACCGTTCTCGGTGACATCCTGGACGGCGACGGCGAGGACCACCTGGGCGCGCTGGATGCCCAGGTGGTCCTGGCCGGCGATGTCTGGTACTCGCAGCCGCTGGCCGACCGGGTGCTCAGGTTCATCGAGCGCGCCCGGGCCCGCGGCGCGACCGTCCTGGTCGGCGACATCGGGCGGGCGTTCCTGCCCCGGGACCGGTTCCGGGTCCTCGACGCCCGCGATATCCCGGTGCTGGCCGAGCTCGAGGACTCCGCCGTGAAACGGGCGATGGTCTGGACGCCGGACTGGTAACGGCAGGCCCCCGCCGCCGACATCGGTCATGCTGTGGACATGAACCAGGCGCCCCGCAGGCGAGCGGGAGACAACGCGTGAGCGATGACATCATCCCGTTTCGCATCGACATCCCCGAAGCCGAGCTGGACGACCTGCGCGAGCGGCTCCGCCGGACCCGGTGGCCAGAACCCGAGACCGTGGACGACTGGTCCCAGGGCACCCCGCTGGCCTACGCCCGCGACCTTTGCGACTACTGGCTGGAACGCTACGACTGGCGGGCCTGTGAGGCGCGGCTTAACCGGTTCCCCCAGTTCCGGACCGAGATCGGCGGCCTCGACATCCACTTCACGCACGTGCGGTCCCCGCACGAGGGCGCCGTCCCCCTGGTCATCACGCACGGCTGGCCCGGCTCGATCGTCGAGTTCCACAAGGTCATCGAGCCGCTCTCGGACCCGGTGGCGTTCGGCGGCGACGCGGCCGACGCCTTCCACGTGGTGTGCCCGTCGCTGCCCGGCTACGGCTTCAGCGGCAAGCCCGCGCGCCCCGGGTGGGGGACACGGCGCATCGCCGACGCCTGGGATGAGCTGATGGCCAGGCTCGGCTACGCCCGGTACGGGGCCCAGGGCGGCGACTGGGGCGCCCAGGTGACGACGGGCCTCGGCATGCAACACCCCGACCACGTGATCGGCATCCACCTCAACATGGCCATCGCGTTTCCCGATCCCGCCGACCTGGGCGACCTCAGCGAGCGGGAGCAGGCGGCGATGGCCTCGATGGACTACTACGGCAAGTGGGACTCCGGTTACTCCAAGCAGCAGTCGACCCGCCCGCAGAGCGTCGGCTACGGTCTGGTCGACTCGCCGGCCGCGCTGTGCGCGTGGATCGTCGAGAAGTTCTGGTCGTGGACCGACTGCGACGGCGACCCAGCCAACGTCCTGCGCCGGGACGAGATGCTGGACAACATCATGCTGTACTGGCTGCCCGCCGCCGGGGCCTCCTCGGCCCGGCTGTACTGGGAGAGCTTCGGCCAGCCGCTGCTCGGCCCGGTCCCGGGGCCGGTCGGCTGCTCGGTCTTTCCCAAGGAGATCTTCCGCCCGTCCCGGCGCTGGGCCGAGCGGCAGTTCCCGGACCTGCGCTACTGGAACGAACTCGACCAGGGCGGCCACTTCGCCGCGTTCGAGCAGCCCGAGGCGTTCGTCGGCGAGGTGCGGGCCGCTTTCCGGGCGTTCCGGTGACGGGGGTGACCGGCCGCCCGGCCCCGGCCCGCGACTACCGGGGCCGGACGGTGCGGGGAGGCCGCCGGTGCAGGTAGCGGACACCAGGCCGGTGCTGTACGTGATCGCCTGCGGCGCGGGCCCGGCCCGGCAGTTGCCCGCCTTCGTCCGGTTCGCCCAGGGCGAGCGGTGGGACGTATGCGTGATCGCCACCCCCGCGGGCGCGACATTCCTGGACGGCGGCCGCACGGCCGAACTGACCGAACTGACCGGGCATCCCGTGCGGGTCCGCTACAAGCAGCCCGACGAGCCGGACGTGCTGCCGCCGGCCGACGCATTCGCGGTCGCTCCGGCCAGCTTCAACACGGTCAACAAGCTCGCGGCCGGCATCAGCGACACCCTCGCCCTCGGGCTGCTGAACGAGGCGGTCGGCCTCGGCCTGCCGGTCGTGGCCGTGCCCTGGCCGAACAGCGCGCTCGCGCGCCATCCGGTGTTCCAGGCCAGCGTGACCGCGCTCCGCGACTGGGGCGTGCGGGTCATCCTCGATCCCGCGCGCCTGCCGGGCGCCGCCGGCCTGGACGCGGCGGTCTTCCCGTGGCCGGAACTCCGCGCCGCGCTGGCCGGCCTGCGCCCCGCCGGCGGGCCGTGACGGCCGGCGGGCCGTGACGGCCCGCGGTGGCAGGACCCTGATACGACACGCCGTAGTAACCTGAGGCCTGTGCCAGCGCAGGAGGCCGGGACCGGCCAGCGGGACGGCGGGACCGGCCAGCGGGACGGCGGGACCGGCCAGCAGCGGAGGCGGCGCCCGTCGCTCGTCGTCCTCGCCCTTGCCCTCGGCCTGCCCGTGCTGGCCGCCGCGGTCCTCGTGGCCGTGATCGTGTCCCGGTCCGGCTCCGCGCCCACCCGGCCGGCGCCCGGCCCGGCGCAGATCAGCCAGGCGGCGTCGAACCCGGACGTGGACCCGGGCACCAGCCTGCCTGGCACCGCGGCGCCGGGTTTCACGCTGGCCGACCAGTTCGGCACCGCGGTCTCGCTGCGCCAGTTTCGCGGCCGGGCCGTGGTTCTGGCCTTCGTCGACAGCCGGTGCACCACGGTGTGCCCGCTGACCACGGTGAGCATGACCGCGGCGGTGGCCATGCTCGGGCCGGCCGCCGCCCGGCACGTCCAGTTGCTGGCCGTCGACGCCAACCCGGACGCCATCCGCGTGGCCGACGTGCGGGCGTACTCGGCGGCGCACCAGATGATGCGCTCCTGGGACTTCCTGACCGGAAGCCAGGCCCAGCTGGCCGCGGTCTGGCGTGCCTACCACGTGTACGTGGCCGCCTCGCACGGGAACATCGACCACGAGCCGGCCGTCTACCTGATCGACGAAAGCGGCCGGGAGCGGACCCTCTACCTCACCCAGATGGCCTACGCGGGCGTCGCCCAGCAGGCCGAACTGATCGCCGACGGCCTGTCCCGGCTGCTGCCCGGCCGCCCCGCACCGCGGGGCGGCGTGCCGATGACCATGGCCCGGAGCATCGGGCCGGGCTCGGCGGCCAGCCTCCCGGTGATCGGCGGGAACCCCGGGGCCGGCCGTGTCCTGCTCGGTCCCGGGCACCCGCACGTGGTGGTCTTCCTCGCCAGCTGGGTCAGCGAGGTGTCCGACCTGCCGGGCGAACTGCAGGGGCTCGCGCGCTACCAGCACGAGGCGCTTCGCCGCGGCTGGCCGACCGTCGTCGTGGTGGACGAGAGCCAGACCGAGACCAGCCCCGGCGCGCTGTTGCCGGTGCTGGCCCGCGCCGGGGGCAGAGCACTCGGCTTTCCCGTCGTCGCCGACACCAGCGGCCGCCTCGCCGACGGGTACGGGGTCGAGGACCTGCCCTGGATCGAGGTGACCGCGCCCGGCGGGCAGATCAGGTACCGGCACGACGGCTGGCTTCCGTCCGGTTCGCTGGCCCGCGCCGCTACCGCCGCCGCGCCGCCGGCCGGATAGCCGCCCGGGCGCGGCCCGCACCGCCTCGTCCGGGCCGCCGGCCGGTCTCTGGTTCGGTGCGGGCCTGAGCGGGCACAATCCAGCGCACACGACGGGGGCAGCCGCAGCTTGCTCCGGTCGGGCTCGGTGCCGCGGGGGGCGGCGCCGTGATCAGAGCGAGCCGTATCCGCGAGGTCGCGGGGCGGGTTCGGCCGCGTCGGCGCGATGCAGGCGCGGGTAATCGGGGGGAAGCACGTGAAGAGGACGGTTCTGGCAACTACGACTCTGGCCGCGGGTATCGGGCTGCTGGCGGCGGGATGCGGCGGCAGCGCCAACGGCGCCGCGGCCACGACCTCAGGTACCGAGACCATCACCGGCACGCTCAACGGCGCGGCGGCGATGGCGAACAACCCGGTGTTCCACCTGACGTTCCGCGGCCCGGTGAATACGACCGCCAGCGAGACACTGGGCGCCGGGCCGCCCAAGGAGGGACAGAGCCATACCTTCAAGACCGACGCGGGCGATCTCGCGGTCGTGATCAACAAGGTGACCGACTCCGCGAAGCTGCTCAGCACGTCGACCTGCCGCTTCGCGGCCGCGACGACCGTGACCTACACCGTGTCCGGCGACAAGAGCACCGGCCAGTTCGCGGGCGCGACGGGCCACGGCCAGGCGGTAGCCCTCCTCGAGGCCAACCTGCCGAAGCTCAGCAACGGCAAGTGCAACGAGAGCAGCAACGCCCAGCCGGCGGCGAGCACGGCCGTGAGCACGTTCAAGGGCGCGGGACCGCTGACGCTCAAGTAGCAGCGGCCTCCGGATCACGGGTAGCGGTTGCCCCGGAACGTGTTCCTGATGCCCCGGTTCACGACCGCGCGGCCGGTGTTCCGCAGCCGCCGCCCGAACCGGTCCAGGCCGATAAAGTTGTTGATCACGCGATTGTCGTGCGTGCCCCTCAGCAGCGTCACGCCGTGGCCCGTATTGCCGCTGATCAGGTCGGAGGGCCGGGAACTGAAGGTGCCGATGGAGTTGCGGTACGCGGTGCCGGCGACCAGGACCCCGCCCTTCTGGTTGCCCAGGGCGGTCAGGCCGAGGATCGCGGTCCCGATGAAACTGCCGAAGACCCGGTTGTCATGCGCCCGGCCGATGATGGCCAGCCCGTAGCCGGCGTTGCCCGAGAACGTGTTCTGCGGGATCACCGAGCGCCGCGTCCCGCCGATGATGTTGTCGTGGGCCGCGCCGGCGACCAGGACTCCGTCGCCTCCGTTGGCCAGCGGGGCGTTGCCGTCGGTGGTGAGGCCGGCGATATCGGGATCGATCGTCACCCCCTGAGCCCGGCCCGCGATCTCGATGCCGTTCTTCCGGTTTCCCGAGAACACATTCGTCCGGGCCAGGTTGTCGCCGCCGGTGGACGTGACCAGCAGGCCGTCACGGCCGTTGGCCGCCGCGCCCTTGAACGCCAGCAGGCCGCCGAACGTATTGAACGTGATGAACCCGCGGGCCCGGCCGGCCACCTCGATGCCGTTCTGGCCGTTGCCCGAGGACACGTTCCCCAGCGGGATCACGCCGCCGACCTGAACGTTCGCCGAGAACCCGTCCACCCGTATGCCGTCGCGCCGGTTGGCCACGACAGCCGTGTTGTCGGCGCCGACGCCGAAGAAGTTCCCCTGCACGAGCGCGTGGTCCGAGTCGGTGACGCGCAGGCCGTCTCCGCCGTTGCCGCTGATTACGTTGTAATAGACGAAAGGATTGTTGACGAACCGGCAGCCGACGAGCGAGTTGCGCCCGGCCCGGTCGATCCATACCCCGTCTCCCGCGTTGCCGAGCGCACCGTCGCCGCTGGCCGTCGTGCCGACGAAATTGCCGTTGAGCACGTTGTCCCGGGAGCCTGAGCCGATCAGCACGCCGTCCCGGGAGTTGCCCGAGATCAGGTTGCCCAGCGGGGGCACCACGAAGACCGGGGTCACCGTGCCCTTGCTCCCGGTCGGGTTGTTCGCCCGGCCCGTGGCGGTGTCGACGAACTCGGTGCCGCCGATCTCGTTGCGGTTCGACCCGCCAGTGACCGAGATGCCGTCACGGCCGTTGGAGATGGCCGACGTGCCGGCCGGATTCGTACCGATGCGGTTGGCTACCACGGTATTGCGCGAGGATCCAGACAGCGCGATGCCGCTGCCCGCGTTTCCGGAGATCACGTTCGCGACGACGCCCGAGGCGCCGGACCGGTTCAGCCCGATCAGATTCCCCGACGAGGCGGGCCCGACAAAAACGCCGTTGCCGCGGTTGCGGAACGCGGCGCCGGCCAGGTTCAGGCCGACGTAGTTGTCATTGAGGGTGATCGAGCCGGCGTCCAGGGTTATGCCGTTTCCGCTGGCGTTGTCCACCGCGACGCCCAGGAGTTGCGAGCCGCGCGAGCCCGGCGCGAATCGCAGGCCGCCGTGGTCCTTGCAGTTGATTTCCACCACCGGCGGGCCGCCTTTGACGTGGGTGGGCGCCGAAATGGCATCGATGATCACCCTGCGGGATATGGCCGGCAGCTGGCTGGCCAGGACGATCGTGCCGTGCACCGAGAAGCGGATGACCGTGAACCTCCCCCGCCAACCCGCGTTGGCGCGCATAATCGCCGTCCGCAGCGAGCCTGGCCCGGAGTTGTTGCGGTTGGTCACGACGACGAAGCGCGACAGGGCCGGGGTGACGGCGGGCGCGGCGACGGCCTGAGCTGCGGCCGCGCCGACCGGTACGGCAATAGCCGTCGACGCGGCCACGCAGGCGGCACCGCCTATCCGCAGCAGGATTCTCGGCGCGCGCGAGGCGGCGAAGAGCCGCGCCTCGAGCGGGAATCTCCCGTGTCTGGCATGAGCGAACATTATGAAACCTGCCCCCGTAAACCTGTAGAAAAGCCCCGTCATCTGATCCGGAAAGCCCTCCGGACGTCCAGAATTATGCGCCGTAAGGAAAGCCAGCGCCACTTTCGACACTCCGGACCAGGGAATTGACAATTTTCGATGAGCAGCCCAGGAAACCCGGACTCCGCCGGCGCTAGCCCGGGACCGACATGGCCGATAACGTACGGATGTGACCGAAACGACGTGGCTGGACGCCACCGCACAGGCTGATCTTGTCCGACGTGGCGACGCCACTGCCACGGAACTGGTGGAGGCGGCCATCGGCCGCATCGAGGCCGTGAACCCGAAGCTGGACGCCGTGATCCGGAGCCGGTTCGACCAGGCGCGGGCCGAGGCGGCCGGCGAACTGCCCGACGGGCCGTTCCGGGGGGTGCCGATCCTGTTCAAGGACCTGGGCTGCACGGTCGAGGGCGAGGCGACGGCCTACGGCGTGGGGCCGATGCGGGACCAGGCCTGGCCCGCGACGTCCTACCTCGCGGAGGCGTTCCTGGCCGCCGGGTTCGTGCCGCTGGGCCGCACGAACGTGCCGGAGATGGGCACCACGGTGACCACGGAGGCCCGGAGCTTCCCCGCGGCCCGCAACCCCTGGAATCCCGGCCGCTCCACCGGCGGCTCTTCGGGCGGGTCGGCGGCGGCGGTGGCCAGCGGCATGGTGCCGGTGGCGCACGGCAACGACGGGGGCGGGTCGATTCGCATCCCGTCCAGCGAGTGCGGGCTGGTCGGGCTCAAGCCGACCCGCGCGCGCGTCAGCCAGGGACCGCTGGTCGGCGAGGGCTGGGCGGGCGGCACGATCGACGGGGTCCTGACGCGCACCGTTCGCGATGCGGCCGGCATCCTGGACGTGATCAGCACCGGGCAGCCCGGTGACCCGTACTACGCGCCGCCGTGGCCCCGGCCGCTGCGCGAGGAGGTCGGCGCCGACCCGGGCCGGCTGCGGATCGGGGTGCTCGACCGCCCGGGCGGCGACGGCTACCTCGACGACCCGGAGTGCCGCGCCGCGGTGGCCGGGACCGCGCGGCTGCTAGAGGAACTCGGCCACCACGTGGAGGAATCCGCGCCCGGCGCGATGTTCGAGGAGGAGTTCGGCCAGCACTTCGGCACCATCATCGCCGCCGACACCGAGGCGACGTTCCGGGCGTTCGAGGCGCTACTCGGCCGGGCGATCGGAGCGGACGAGATCGAGCCGCGCAACGCCTTCTACCGGCAGATGGGCCGGGGCCTGGACGCGGTCATGTACCTGCAGAGCCGGGTGTGGATCGGGATGTGGGCGCGGCGGATGGCGCGCTGGTGGACCAGCCACGACCTGCTCCTGACCCCGACCGTCGGCGCGCCACCGCCCGAACTGGGCTGGTTCACCGCGGACGGGCCGGAGGCCGAGGGCAGGCGGGTGGTCAGCTTCATCCCCTACACGGCGCAGTTCAACATGACCGGCCAGCCGGCCGTGAGCGTGCCGATGCACTGGACTCCGGGCGGCCTGCCGGTCGGCGTCCAGCTCGTGGCGCCCTACGGCCGGGAGGACCTGCTGGTCCAGGTGGCCAGCCAGCTTGAGCAGGCCGCGCCGTGGGCCGACCGCCGCCCGCCGGTGCACGCGTAGGCCGGGCACCGGCGACACGGCCGGATCACTGGTGCTGTACCGGCTCGCCAGGCTCATCTGAGCACCGGGACGGCGCGAGGGCCGGACTAACCGGTCTCGTGGGCCCCGACCCGGCCGCTCGGGCGGGCCGGGCGGGCCGGGATACCCGGCCGCCTCCCCGGCGGTGGCCGGGTCGTGGGGTGGCTCGTAGCAGACCGACCTGCACCCGGGGGCCTGGCAGGCGATCATCCGGTGGCCGCTCCCCCGGTGCATCTGCGCGCGGGCCGGCGCGCACAGGCACGGCATCCAGGAGACGATGACCCGTCCGGGTCCCCACGGGTGCCCGTTCTCGCATCTCTTCGGATATGTCCACCAGGCGGGACGCTGTATGTCCTCCCCCATCACGCAAGTAGAACACATGTTCGGCTAACGGAGAACGCATTCACCTAACTTCGCCGGCCGACGCGGTTTTCGGTGATCTAGGATTGATCTAGACCGAAAACCATGTATTGGGCGCGCAGAGGATCAACGTGCCGGTCTGATCATGGATCCGGCGCCCGGTTCCCCGACCCTTAGGCGCCGGTCAGCGGACAGCGCGGCTGGCCGGGGGCTGGCGCCAGGCCGGACAGCCCGCCACCGTCCAACCATTTGCCCCCGTTTCGCAGTCTTCGTCCCGGCCGCAGGCCCGCCGCCCCGGCATCCCCGCCCCCCGCCCCGGCATCCCCGGCCGCCGCCCCGGCATCCCCGCCCCGTGAATGCGGCTTTGGTGTACACCCCTGTACAGCAGACTCACATTCATCGCCCGCTTCGCCGGGAACGGGAACCGGCAACGGAACCCGCCGGACCCAGAACGCAGGAAATGCCGGAATTCACGGCATAGATCATGGCCACCGCCCCGGCCAGGCGCCGGGCGGGCTCCGCCGCGCCCCGATTCGCAGCCCCGCTTACCACCAGGCTGACCGCCGCGAGGCAAAGCAGCGGGTTATTCCACGACGAGTCCATTTCATGCATTTGAGTTCTAGATCATGAACTAGGGGTCATGGCACCGGGGAGGCCGCGGGGCGCGGGTGATAGCCCAGGCATTCGTCCAGGTACTGGCGGGTCCTCGCGGTAAGCCGGACCAGCCCGTAGGCGTTGAGCACGGCCCGCTTGACCACGTCGTCGTCGGCACCTTCCAGGCGCAGGTATTTGATCAGCTTGGCCACTTCGCTGCGCGGAACGTCCGGGAGCTGGCGCGGGCCCAGTTCCCGCAGCAGGACCGATGGCTTGCCCGGAAGGAAGAGCGTCCTGCGGTCCAGCGGCACGGCCTCGTCGTCGAGTTGCCGGATCTCCCCGGCCCGCAGAGCCTGGCGCGTGGCCTCGTGGAACGCGCGCCGCATCTCGGTGCCCACTCGCCGCCCTCCCGCCGCGCGGGTGTACACGCGATAAGCGCGGTGAGCATAAATCGGACCCTCCGCGGCGATGATCTCCCGGAGCCCCGCGGTGACCACGGGCAACGGCGTGGTGTCCGGGTGCGGCAGCGGGCGCGAGGTCCAGGCCTGGTACGGAAGCAGAGAAGGGCCCGCCTGCTTACCGGGTGGGGCGCTTCCCGGGGAAGCCTCTAGCCCGTCCTGGCCTGCGTCGCCGGGGCCACGCTCGTCAGCGGCGTCGGCGGCAGGCTCGGCGGGGCCAATCTCGTCAACGGCGCCGGCGGCAGGCTCAGCGGGGGCGCCGGCGGCAGGCTCAGCAGCCGCGCCGGCGCTCGCCGCGGCGGCTGGTTCCGCGGCCGGCACCGGCCCTGATCCGCTCGCCGTGGCGGCAGGCTCGCCGACACGCCCCGGGTCAGCAGGTCGGCCGTGGCCGGAGACTTCGCGGACGACCGGTTCGGGGGCCTGGGTTGACCACCAGTCTCCGGTGGGAATGCCCAGCGCGGCGAGCCTCTGCCAGAGCGGCAGCAGCGCGACGTCCGGGTCGCTGTAGAACGCCGAGCCGCGGATGCGCTCGAAGGTCCAGCCCGCGCGCTCGAGGACCTGCTGCCGGGCCCGGTCCTTGTGCCAGACGTCGGGGCCGTGCCAGCGGTCCCCGTCGCATTCGACGGCCAGCCGGGCGTGCGGGCCCTCCACGACGACGTCGATGCGGTAGCGCCCGACGCCGTGCTGGACGGACACCTTGCGGTAGCCCCGCACCATGATCTTCTGCAGCACGTCGCGCTCGAACTGCGACTCGCAGGCATCCAGCAGGTCGGCCGGCGGCCCGGTCGCCGTGCCCGCGTCCCGGCAATGGCGGATGAGCGCACCGCGCAGATCCCCGTCGGGGAACCGGCCGGGGTCGACGGAGTAGACGATCCACATCTGCTGACGCGCTCGCGAAGCGGCCACGTTGATGCGCCGCATCGCGGCGTTGCCCGTCATGGCGGAAACCCGGCCGGCCGGGAGGGCCGGGTCGACCGCGACCACGGTCGAGATGATGATCACGTCGCGTTCGTCGCCCTGGAAGCTGGCCGGCTCGCCGCAGCGCAGCCGCCGCCGGTCCATGACCTCCGGGCCGAGCCGGTCGTACAGCTTGTCCCAGATCAGCTTGGACTGGGCGGACCCGAGCAGCGAGATGACGCCCATGTCCATGCCGTCGTAGTCGGGATGGGCGCAGAGTTCGGCAGCCAGGTCCACCACCGCGTCCGCTTCCGGCTCGTTGACCATCCCGCTGCGGTACCCGTCCAGGACCTTGACCGCGCCCAGGGCGGGCCAGCCGGGCCGCGGCGGCAGGTCGCGCAGCGGGATGATCCGGTGGTTGTAGGCGTGGGTGTTGGAGAAGCCGATGATCTGCGGCAGGCACCGGAAGTGCTCGGTCAGCATCACAACGCCGGGGAACTTCTGGAACGCGATGTCGTACAGGCTGTTGTCCGGGTCGAACAGGGTGCGGTACTTGGGGATCATCGCCAGGTGCTCGTCCAGCAGGTCGAACACGATCTGACGGTCGAGGCCGACGTTTTCCGGGCTGGTCTGCTTGTCGTCGCCGACCACGATGGTCTTCCTGGCCAGGGCGAGCAGCGGCACCGCCTCCAGCCCGATCTGCGACGCCTCGTCGACCACGAGGACGTCGAAGGGCGGATCGGCCTCCGGCCGGAAACTGGTCAGGGCCCGGGCCGTGGGCATGATCCACACGGGGATCGCGTCTTTCGACTCGTTCATTGCGGCCCGGATTTCCGTCAGCCAGCGCTGGGCGAACTTGCCGCCCGTCTTCCCGAACCTGGTCACGGCGCGCACGTAACTGCCCAGCGCCTGCCGCTGCCGGTCACCGAGGTTGTCGGCCAGGCGGCGCCAGGCGCGCTCGCCGACCAGTTCGGCGATGACGCGCCGCCGTTCCCGGGAGAGTTCCTCGAGCCGCACCTGGAGCTGGGCCGGGGTCGGCCCGGCCAAGGCGTCGCGTACCCACGAGTCGAGCTGCCGCCACTGCCAGGCCGCGTCGAAGTCGGCGGGATCCCCGGCGGCCGCCGGGTCAGCGAGGATGCGGGAGGTCCAGATGGGCGCGGTGCCCGACAGGCGCCCGCGCAGCTCCCGTAGCCACCGGGCCTGCGGCGCGACTTCGTGCAGGTCCCTGAGCTCCTCCCGCAGCCGGTGCCATTGCGCCAGGTCCTGGCGCGAAAGCGCTTCTGCGAACAGATTCCAGAACGGGGAATCGGCCGCTGATCGAGCGCCTTCGCGCAGCCACTCGTCCAGGCTGCGAAGCCGGCGGACGAGTTCCTGAACGCCGATCTGGTCGCAGGCCTGAACGCAGACGTCCGCCAGGCGGCTGAGCGTGTCCGCGTCGGCCGCGGCGGGGCTGCTGATCCCGGCGGCGGCCAGGTCGGCCCGCAACTGCGCCCAGGTGTGCGGCCAGGCCAGCACCCGGCCCAGATCCTCGAGGAGGGACCCGATCGCGTCTTCGGGCACGGCCGCCGCGTCCAGCTCGGCGCCGCCCACGCGGGCCACCTGGTTGTGCCAGCTCGTCCGCATCCGCTCGCGCAGGTTCTCCAGCGCCGCCTGCTGCAGGCACAGGTCGATGTCCGCCACCGTGCGCAGCGGCCTGCCGTCGACCTGGCATTCCTGCAGCGCCCGCTTGGCCGGGCCGGCGAACAGGCCCAGCTTGCCGAGCTCGGACAGGCGGTCCTTGGCCTGCTGCAGCCCGTCGATCAGGGCGGGCTCGATCACGTCGGGAATCACGACCTTGTAGGCGGTGAGTATCCCGCGCAGGCGGAGCGCCTCCTGCCGGTCGCCGGACAGCTGGATGCAGAACGCCTCCCAGTCCCCGGCCAGCAGCGGATCGTCGGCCTGGTCCCGGACGTGGCCGAGCCATGTGCCCGCGTTCTTGGCCATCCACTCCATTTCCGCGTGGCACCGGGCCGAGAGCGCCCGCAGGCCCTCGCGCCCGCAGCCGACGGACAGGCCCCAGTCGTGCACCGCATCGCCGAGCGCGCGCACCGACGCCTGCAGCCGCCCAAGTTCGGCGAACCGGTCCTCCAGCTCGGCCGCGAACGGGATGGCCGTGAGTTCCGGCAGCTCCCCGGCGCAGGCGTCGGCCCGGCTCGCGCCGACCTGGCGGACCAGCCGGATGAGCTCCCCGACTTCGCCCGCGGTGACCGGGCTGGGCGTGGCGGGGCCGATCAGATCGTCGATGTAGCACAGCCTGGACCGATGCGCGGCTACCCACCGGGCGGCTTCGGCCCGGGTCGGGTTGTCCCCGGCCGCCCACCGCCCCGGAAGGCGCTCGACCTCCGCCTCACGGGTGGCCAGCAGTTCCTGCGTGGTGGCGGCGACGCTCCGGCTGGCGGCGTCCAGGTCGGCGGTGAGCTGCCGGATCCGCTCGTCAGCGAACGCCTTGTCGATGGCCGTAACCCGGGCCTGGATCTGCCCGATCGCCGACTCCAGTTCGCGGCGGCTGTCGGCGTCTGTGCCGAGCACCGACACCGTGAGGTCCTTGATGCCGGCCGGGATCTTCCCGTTCAGGGCGCGCAGCGCCTGCTCTTTCTCGGCCACCACCAGCACCCGTTTCCCGTAGGCGACATAGTGGCTGATGATGTTGGCGATCGTGTGCGACTTGCCGGTCCCGGGCGGGCCTTGCACCGTGACCCCCGTGCTGTGCTGCGCCTGGGTGAGGATGCGCTGCTGCTCCTCGTTGGCGGGCAGCGGGAGCAGCAACGGCTCGGCGAGCCCGTGCGCGCCGCGGTCGGCGGCCGCGGCCTGCCCGGCCAGGGCCGACGGCGAATCCGAGACGACCGCCTGCAGGGTGTCGGGCACGATCACCGACTGGTCCCGGTACAAGGCCCGCATCCGCTCGAGAAAACCCTGGTAGTCCGGCAGCCGCCGGCGCATGAACAACACCCAGCTACCGTCGACCACGGCCGCGGCCGCTTCCCCGGGCGGCGGGGCGTGCTCGACGACCGTGCCCTCGTGGTCGACGGCGCGGACCAGCGGCCGCAGCAGGCTCTGCAGCACCTGTGCGTCCCAGAGGTCGGTGCCCTCGTCGCTCACCGAATGGCGGATGCTCATGAACGCGGTCCGGTCGGCCAGCGACAGGCCGGCCAGGCATCGCGCCTCGACCTCCGGCGCGCCGACCGGGCAGACCCGGATCCGCTGGGTAGCCTGGTCCTGCTCCACCTCCGCCGGGATGCAGATCAGCGGATGATCGACCACCTCGCCGTCGTGCCGCCAGCGCAGGCGCCCGAATCCCCAGACGAGTTCCAGCGATTCCCGGTCCGCGGCGAGGAGTTCCCGCTGCTGGAACAGGTTGCGGTGGAGCGTCTTGGCGGCGGTCACCTCGGCCCACCGGGCGGCGAACGGCTCCCACACGGCTGTGATCCACTGCTCGGCCCGGTCGGCCCGGTCGGCCCGCTCGGCCCGGTCGGCCCGGGCCGCGTGAACCTCGGGCCGCACGTGGGGGCTGATCGCGGCGCTGTCGCCCAGGTACTCCGCCAGTTCTCCGGGCACGTCCGGCCGCGGTGGAAGATCCAGGAAGTCCACGGTCAGCCAGGCCTGCGCGGCCGGGGACAGCTCTATCCCCGCCACCGCGGGCAGGTCGGCTTCACGCAGCAGGAAGAGGTCGTACCTCTTGATGTCGTAGACGGGCGGGTTCCGCCGCGCGTCGTAGTCGGCCAGGAAGTCGATCAGGCTGAGCGTCCGGGCGCGTTCCTCCGCTCCGGATGGCGGCGCTGCCGCCGACCCGGGCTGCTCCCCAGACCCGCCCGCGCTAGGCGCCAAGGCCTGCCAGTTCTCCACTTATCCGCTCCCCTGCCGGACATGGCCGCGCTCAGACGAGTCTCCCGGAATCGGCAAGGTTCGGCGCCCACTATCGCAGATCCCGCGACATACGCAGTTCAACAACGCGACGGCAGCGGTTACGGCGGCCGAAGCGGCGAGCCGCCGGGCCCGGCGGCCGCCCGGCCGGTCAGGCGCGGTCGCCGACGGCCAGCACGCCGAGCAACTCGAGCCGCTCCCGTGCGATCGCGCGTGACGGAATCTGAGCGGCGCCGGCCGCCCATTCCCGCCAGGCCGGCCAGCGGTCACGGTCATAGTCCTCGTGGTCGTACTCCACGTCGTCCCGGATCAGGTCGCGCACGACCTCCATCTGGTCCTGGCGGCGCAGGCCGGGCCAGGGCAGGTAGCCGATGGTCCAGGACAGGCGCGGCGCCCCGCCCTCGGCGCGGTTCATCAGGTGGGCGTGGAAGGCGACCACGTCGCCCGGCTCGGTTTCCACCACCACGTGCGGCCGCTCCCAGTGCCCGAAGCCGGACACGGCGGGCTCGGCCGCCCCGTACTCGCAGAGCCGGCGCTCGAAGTCGCGCAGATGAGAGCCGGGAATGAGGCGCAGCGCCCCCGTGCCGGCCGCGCGCGGCTCCAGGTCCGCCCAGAACGTCACGCCGCCGACGTCAGGTCCCTGGCGGGTATGCCAGGCGGCGGCGCCGGTGAAGCGCGTGGCGATCCCGATCGAGGGGACGGTCGGGCTGCCCAGCAACTCCGCCGAGGACAGGAACGTCCTGGGATCATCGGCGATCAGCGACAGGCTGAACGGCGCGCGGTTCACCGCGAGCGGCAGGTAGTCGCCGCTGATCCCGCCCAGGTCGTCCGGCTCGGTGGCGCCCGGGCCGAACGCGCCGGCCAGCGCCGCCGTCACCTCCTCGCGGAGCGTGGCCGCCTCGGCCGGATTGAGCAGGCCCCGCAACGTGACGTACCCGAACGTGCGGAAGTGCACGATCTGCTGGTAGGTAAGCATGACAAAGCTCCTTGTCGACTCGGACCGGTCATGGACGCGTACGAGCCGGACAGGAGGAGCCCGGGCAGCTCAGATTCAAATGTCAGGGCGCATGCTGTTCAGCGTACTCGCCGTCGCGCAGACCGCCGGATCTCCAGCTCCGGCTAGCTACTTCGGGCGAGGCGGGCCAGCTTGGCGGCATCCGACGCGGTAGCCGGGTGGAGGATCACGATGCGGATCATCGGGTCGTCGGCCATGAGCAGGGACGTGCTGTGCAGGGTCAGCGGCCCGGCGCTGGGGTGGCGGAACCGCTTGAGCCTGCGCTCGGGGCCGGCCACGTCGCTGCTGGCCCAGAACCGGGCAAAATCGGGGGACAGCTGGGCCAGCCGCGCGGGCAGGGCGGTCCAGGCCGGGTCGTCGAGGTGGACGGTCATCGCGGCCCGGTACATGGCGACGTGCCTGGCCGCCTCCTGTTCCCAGTCGGCGATCAGGGTGCGCCAGCGGGGATCGGTGAAGCCAAGGTGCAGCATGTTCGCGGGCCCGTCAGGCCCCGGGCCGAGGTTGCCGAACAGCAGCCGGGCGGGCCGGTTGTGGGCCAGGACGTCGAACCGGGCCGATTGCCAGGTAGTGGCGCTATCAGGAGCGGCAGGCGCAGGACGGCGCACCCCGGCGCGCCCACACTGATGGCATGGCTCTCGATGCACCGAGCCATTCCCGCGTGGCTGAACCGGAGGAGACAACCATGAACACGCTGAGCTCACCCGACGGCACGACGATCGCTTACGACGAGCAGGGCGAGGGACCGGCCCTGATCCTGGTCGACGGCGCGCTGACCGCCCATTCGTGCCCTGTTCATGCGGTTTGTCGGCACGCCCGCCGAGCAGATCGCGGAGCTGCGCCGCGCGCCGTTCTGGCCGGGCATGGAAGCCGTCGCGCCGACGCTGGCCTACGATCATGCCGCGATCCTGGGCGAGCCCTGGTCGGTGCCGACCGAGCTGGGCGCGCGTGTCTCGGTGCCCGCCCTCGTGATGGCCGGCGAGGCGAGCCTTCCGTTCATGCCCGACGCGGCGCGGGTGCTGAGCCAGGCGATCCCGCGGGGCCAGCTGCGAATGCTGGCGGGCCAGACGCATGAGGTGAACCCGGGCGTGCTCGCCCCGGTCCTGGCGGAGTTCTTCACCTCACGAAGTGATCACCAGGGCGGTAGCTACTTCGACCTGAAAAACCCGGGCGGCGGCGGATGACCGCTGGCGGTTCGCGCGGGAGGATGGCCTCGACCCCTTGTGCTGGAAGGGATCGAGGCCATCATGTTTCGCACCTTAGGCGATGGGCCGTCTGCGTGGGAGTCGCGGTTACCGGCGGAGGTGCTGCGGCTGCCGGAGGAGCTGGCGCGGGTGGATGCGCTGCTGGATGACCCGGTGTTCTTCGCGCCGTTCGTGCCGTTCTTTCACCCGGTGCTCGGCCGGCCGTCGACGCCGGCGGAGTGGTATCTGCGGCTGATGTTCTTGAAGTTCCGCTACCGGCTGGGCTATGAGAGCCTGTGCGCTGAGGTCAGTGACTCGATCAGCTGGCGGCGGTTTTGCCGGATCCCGCTCGATGGGCGGGTGCCGCATCCGACGACGCTGATGAAGCTGACCTCCCGGTGCGGCAGCGCGGCGGTGGATGGGCTGAACGAGGCGCTGTGGGCCAGGGCGGCCGGGCAGAAGCTGCTGCGCGTTTCCCGGTTGCGCGCGGACACGACGGTGGTGCCGGCGAATGTGGCGTACCCCACCGATTCGGGGCTGCTGGCCAGGGCCGT
Organism: uncultured Actinomycetota bacterium; assembly: GCA_963842355.1. Classification (GTDB taxonomy): domain Bacteria; phylum Actinomycetota; class Actinomycetes; order Streptosporangiales; family Streptosporangiaceae; genus JASHPR01. Next base: position 86,433 of record CAWJGC010000009.1, read on the forward strand.
CCGCCGGATCGCGGTGACCGGGCGGCGGATCCAGGCCGCCGGCGGGGCGAGGCGGACCAGGGTGCGCGACCGCAGCCGCGCGGCCGGGCGGCGGGCGCACGCGATCGCCGCGAAGCTGCGGTCACGGGCCGCGCAGGCCCGGGGCGAGAACCAGGCCGTGGTGGCGCGGGTGACCGGGGAGCTGGCCGGCCTGGCTGAGCGCGCCGCCGCCGACGCGCAGCGGCTGCTGGCCAACGCCCGCCGGACGCTGCGCCGCGCGCAGGCGAAGGCGGCGGCCCTGGCCGCCACGGGGCTCACCGACGCCGCCGCCGGGCGGCGGCGTGGCCGGCTGCGCCGGGCGGTCAGCGACCTGGCCGGCCTGCTGGAGGTGACCAGGACGGTCGCGGCGCAGGCCCGGCAGCGGCTGGCCGGGGACATGCCAGACGGGGCGACCCGGCGGGTCAGCCTGCACGAGCCGGATGCTCGCCCGATCGCCAAGGGCAGGCTCGGCAAGCCTGTTGAGTTCGGGTACAAGGCCCAGGTCACCGACAACGACGACGGGGTCGTCGCCGATTACCGCCTGGAGCAGGGCAACCCGGCCGACGGCCCGCAGCTCGCCCCGGCCGTGGAACGGGTGATCAAGCGGACCGGGAAGAAACCCGCAACCGTCACCGCCGACCGCAGCTACGGCGAGCAGTCCATCGAAAATGACCTGCGCGGGCTCGGCGTCCGCCACGTGGTCATCCCGCGCAAGGGCAAACCCGGCAAGGCCCGCCAGGCCGCCGAGCGGCGGCCTGCGTTCCGGCGGGCCGTCAAGTGGCGGACCGGCAGCGAAGGCCGGATCAGCACCCTCAAACGGGGCTATGGGTGGGATCGCACCCGCCTGGACGGCACCGAAGGAGCCCGGACCTGGACCGGCTACGGGGTCCTGGCCCACAACCTGGTCAAGATCAGCACCCTGGCCGCCTGACCAGCCGGCAGCCCGGCCACCGGCAGCAGCTGGCCAGTCCGCGCCAGCACCCCTCCACCGGCACAGTCACTTTCAGGTCGAAGTAGCTAACGGATGCCGCCATCCTCTGGCGCCTCAGCCCGCGTGTATCAAGCAGGTTCTCGACCACTCCTTACCCATAGGCCGACCGGTCACGCAGTCGAACCTGGGAGGGCGAGCACATGCCACGTTCCGCGAGCAGGTCGGCACTTACCGGGAGCCAACGCCCCCGCCCGGACACTCATCGGCACCAGGGGCCGGTCGATCCGGCCAAGCTGATCGGTGTCACGGTCCTCGTCCGCGCGCGCCCCGGGAGCCCGCCGCTCCCCGACCTGGAGCAGTGGCACGACATCCCGCTCGCCGAACGGCGCGCCCTCACGCGTGAGGAGTACGCGAGCCAGCACGGCGCCGATCCCGCCGACCTGCACGCGGTCGCGCGGTTCGCGAGCCGGTACGGGCTGCGCGTCGCCGAGAGTCACGCCGGGCGGCACACGGTCACGCTCGAGGGGACGGCCGAGAATATCGGCGCCGCCTTCGGTGTGGAACTGCAGGAGTACGAGGCGCCGGTGCCGACCGGCGGACGCCGGCCCGGGTCCGCCGCCGGCGCGCGGCCGGCGAGCTGGCGACCTATACGCACCACGGCCACGACGGACCGGTGCTGCTGCCGAAAGAGCTCAACGGGATCGTCACGGCGGTGGTCGGGCTCGATAACCGGATCCGCGGGGTGCACGCGGGCGGCCCGGCCACGGCGGGCGGCAACGACCCGAGCGGGGCCGCCTACATCTCCGTTCAGGGTCTCGCGCAGCATTACAACTTCCCGACGTCCGGCGCCAAGGACCAGACGATCGGCGTCTTCGCCGGCCCGGGCGGCGCCTACCAGGCGAGTGACATCCGCAACCACTACTTCCCGAGCCTGCCGCAGGGATACAGCACGCCGCCGACGCTGCACGACGTCGACCTGACGATCAGCGGGACCACGTACCAGAACAACGTCCCGGCGGTGACGTCGCTGACCGTTGCGCAGGTCAACAGCGGTCAGGGCGGCGGCATCCTCGAGCTCACCCAAGACATCTGCACCTCGGCGACCATCGCGCAGGGCGCCACCATCAACGTTTACTTCAACGACAACACCGAACAGGGCTGGCTCGTGTTCCTCAACCGGGTGCTGCAACCCGAGACCGAGAACGGGCCTTCGGTGGTGACCGTCAGCTGGCTCTTCGAACTCGGGGACGACAGCACGTACATCGGGAACCTGACGAACAACCCGCTGACCCCGTCCTCGTCGATCGTCGACTGGATGACCGCCCAGTTCCGGGCCCTCGCCGCCGTGGGCGTCGACGTCTTCATCGCCCAGGGCGACTGGGGCGCCGACAACTGGTTCCCCCTCGGCGCCAGCCCGCCGCAGGCTCCGGACGGCAAGAGCCACGTCATGTACCCGGGCACGGACCCGTGGGTCACATCATGCGGCGGGACGGTCCTCGGCACATCCGAGGAGTGGGCGTGGGGCGACGCCTACACGAACTCCGCCTTCGGCAACACCACGTCGAACCGCGCCGCCACCGGAGGCGGGGTGAGCGCGACGTTTCCCGCGCCGCCCTACCAGACGGCAGCGGGCGTCACCGGCGCCAAGGACAGCACCAACACCGTCCGCAGCGGTCGCGGCGTGCCGGACGTCGCCGGCATGGTCGCCTTCGCCCAGGTATTCTTCGTCAACACCAGCATCACCTACAACTTCATCGGCACGAGCTGCGTGGCGCCGCTGTACGCCGGCCTCGCCGCGGTGATCAAGAGCGCGATCGGGCGGGACCTCGGCCCGTGGAACGACACGCTGTACGCGCTGAAGGACGTCGCGTTCAACGACATCACCAAGGGCAGCAACGACTCCGGTGACACCCCGGCCAACGTCGCCACGGCATTCGCCGCAGCGCACGCGGGGCCATACACCGGGACCACCCCCGACGCGCCGTACTTCTCCGCGGCTTCGGGGTGGGACGCCTGCACCGGCCTCGGGAGCATCGACGGTACCAAGCTCCTGAACGGGATCGCCTCGCTGCTCTACAACCCGACGTTCTACTTCCAGGTGAACAAGGGGTCGTTCGGGCTCGACGAGGTGAACGTCAACGCCGACTACGCCAACCCGACGCCGATGTGGCTGGTGCTCGAGGGTTTCACGCCGAACGCCGTCGCCGCGGCGAACATCACGCCCACGGTCACCTCGTCGCTCGCGGGGATCACGGTGAGCGTCGGCGCGGCCGTGCCGGAGATCGCGACCGCGCCCGACACGCCGCAGCGCATCTACTTCCCGTGCTCGGTGGTGTTCGCCTCGTCGGCCGTCGCGACGATCGCGCAGGGCGGCATCTTCCCGGCGCCCGGCAACCCGCCGACGCCCACGGAAGTCACCCTCTTCGCGCCGTCGGTGACGATCGCCGGCCAGATCCTGCCCGCGGCCGAGACGATCGTGACGCTCGAGCCCGGCGCCGATCCGTACTTCGCCAACTTCGCCACCGACGGTGAGTTCTACCTGAGCCAGGACCTGCGCGTGTTCACCGTCACGCCCGGGGTGCGGAATGCGCCGATCGAAGGGGTCGCGCTGACCCCCTCGGACAATTACCACTGGGACACCGCGGCCGGCTATGACTACATCAAGCGGCTGCTCGGACATCTCAACGGGAACTTCGGCTCCCCGGGGCAGGACCTGTTCGCCTCGTTCCCCGACCAGACCAACGCGCTGAGCGGCGACTCCTCCGTGACGCCGACATCGATCGATCCGTCGAACCCGACCGGGCCGGGACTGGCCAACTACAACTTCGCCGTGGCGCGCGTGCGCCTCGACGGCGCGCCGAACGCCTCCTCCGGAGCCAACGTCCGCGTCCTGTTCCGCTTGTTCGCCGCCCAGACCGGGGACACCGACTTCAACCTGCTCACCTATCCCTCGGCGCTTGACCCCGAGGGCCAGCCGCTCTCGCCGCAGCTCGGCTTCGGGGAGGTCACGATCCCGTTCTTCGCCACCGGCAACTACGAGGCGAACGGCGACTTCACGGCCAACGTCGACTACCCCGCCAACGGCACCAGCATCAACAACCAGCCGGTGTCGATCGGCCCCGGCGGCCAGGCCTACGCCTACTACGGCTGCTACCTGAACATGTACCCGCCGGCCAACACCATCGGCGGGGTGGCGGTGCAGACCCTGCTGCCGAGCTCGCACAGCTGCGTCGTCGCCCAACTCGTCTACGACGACGCCCCGATGCCGACGACCCCGGGCGTGCTCCAGGGACCCGAGTGGTCCGACAATTTCGCCCAGCGCAACCTGCAGATCACCTACTCGGACAACCCGGGGCCGCCGGCCACGCACCGCGTACCGCAGACATTCGACGTGCGTCCGGGCCCCGGGCCCGGTGCGGGGCTGCTCGAGCAGTACCCCGACGAGCTGATGATCAGCTGGGGCGACACGCCGGTCGGCTCGACCGCGAGCATCTACTGGCCGGCGGTGGCGTCCGCCGACGTGCTCGCGCTCGCCGACACGCTCTACTCCACCCACCAGCTGTCCGCGGCCGACGCGAACACGATCCAGTGCACGGTGCCCGAGGGCATCACCTCCGTCCCGATCCCGTCTGGAACCGGCCCGAACTTCGCCGGCCTGTTCACCGTCGAGCTGCCGCCGTCGGTCACCACGGGCGAGACCTTCACGATCACGGTGCGACGCGTGTCCACCCGCCAGACGCCGTCCTCGGAGCCTGCGCCGCCGCCGGAGATCGCGGGCGCCGCGGCGGCGGTCAGGACCGTACGGGCGATGACGAGCTGGCGCTACATCGTCGGTACCTTCGCGGTCCGCATCCCGGTGACGACGCGCCACGTGATGCTGCCGGCCGAGGAGGATACGCTGGCGATCATCAAGTGGCGCCTGTCGCAGATGGCGCCGTCGAACCGCTGGGTGCCGGTGTTGACGCGCTGGATCGGCCTGATCGAGGGACGGGTATCCGGCCTCGGCGGGAGCCCCGCGAAGATCGAGCCCTCGCCGTGGGGCGCCTCCGGGCCGCCGAAGCCCGCCCCCGGCCGCGGGCACGGCCCGGGGCACCGGCCCGGCGACGGACACGACCATCGTCACGAGGCCACCGGCAAGGTCGACGGCGTCGTGTACGACCGCTTCGGCGACTTCGAGGGCTTCCGCCTGCTCACCGAGGAGGGTCATGAGCGCGCCTACCACAGCAGCGAGGCCGAGATCGAGGCGCTGGCCCGCTATTCCTGGGCCGGGCGCGTCGTGATCACGGTCCTCAGCCAGGAGCACGACCCAGTGCGCCCCGCCCGCATCATCCTGCGCCGCGCTCCCCGCCGGGAGGACTGACCACCAGGGCCGCCTTTCCCGCGGGGCCTGGCGCGAGCCCGAGGCGCAGGGTGTGGGTGAGCTCGTTGGCCAGTTCGCCGTCGACTCCGAGCGAGATGGTCCCGGTCTGGGTGATGGCGAAGGAGATGTCGATGGTGCCTGCCGACAGGACCCAGGGATCGTCGCCCTCCGCGGCCTGGGTCATCACGTTGCGGATCGTGGCGATCGCGTTCACGAGGACGTCTTCGACCTCCCCGCCGCGGACCTGCCGGGTGGCCCGATCCTCCGGTGGCACCAGGGCTATGTCGATCGTGTGCGTGTCTTTCCTGGTGACTTTGGCCCCGAGGCGGAGCTTCATGCCGATGAAGGGGACGCGGAAGTCCAGCCCGCCACCAGCGGCCTGGCTGGCCACCACCTCGAGGATCAGCTGGACCGACGCTACCTGCAGGTCCGGTGTCTGCGAGGTGCGGGACGCGCCTGCCCGTCTGATGGACTCCTTGACGACGCTGATCAGGGTGTCCACGGGCACCCCCTCGTCGGTGACCTTCATGGCACCGTCCTCGCGGATGCGGTCATGGCCGCGGCCGGCTGATCGTGGCGCGGGGGTTGCCGTACACGGTGTAGGCCAGCCACGTGGGATCATCGGGCTGACTGGCCGCCGCTACCTGGCGGGCGCGCATCACCGCTTCCCCCATTGAGGATCCCGCCTGAAGCTGGCCGTAGAATTCCTGGGCGAATTCGCGGGCGGTTCCGTCGTAGACCGCCCAGAGTGATCCGATGAACGCGGCGGCCCCGGCCTCGAGGAATTTGCTGGCCCAGCCATCGAGCCGGCTATAGGTCGCGGTGAGGCCAGCGGTGCGGCAGGCGTTCATGAAAATGGTCGGCGCGGATAGTTCCAGCACTCTGTCGATCGCTGCCGTGGTCATGAGCGTGGGGGTGAACTGCACGTTGCCCAGCGTGATCGATGAGCCTTCGGCGGGCTTATACGTGTTGTGGCAGGCGAAGTGAAGCAGGCCGAAGTCCCCGCTGCGGATCAGGTCCTGGAGCGGCGTGAGCGCGGAGATGACCGCTCCCGGCGGCTGGCCCGGGTCGAGCAGCCGCTGCATGGCCTCGATCTCGGCCCGCGCCTCAGGCAGTGGGCCCTCGGGGAGCACGAACCGGGCTGGCTGCAGGCTCAGCCTGCGGTTCGGCCGTCGGCCGAAGATGCCGCGCGTCACTGGAAACTGCTCGACCAGGAATCCGGCGTCGTGGCCCTGATCCCTCGGATAGAGCAGCTCCCACGGGACCGCGTCCTTGTCGGCCAGGATCGTCAGCTGCCGTATCCGTTGCTGGCGGTCCCAGAATTGCTCACGCAGCCCCGGGGGAACCAGCTCGCGCCAGAGCCCGGCGCCCGAGTTAACCAAGTAGTCCCGTGTCTGGCCGGCTGAATAGCCGCTGCGGCCTTTGGCGAGTTCGTCCAGGCCGGCCACGAGTTGCTCAACCCGCGGCCCCGGCTCGTAGGCCAGCTTGCTCGTCACCTCGTTGGGATTGTCCTCATCACGGAACTCGAAGCGGTAGGCATTCTGGGCCGGGTCGTAGCGCACGACCAGGCTCACCGCACCCTCGGTGGACTCCGTACTTATCTCAGCCCGGACATCACGGTGGGGGCCACCGGGGCGGTCGCGTTCGGCCGTGACCTCGACGAGCAGCTCGCCGAGGTAACTGCCGCCGAGCCAGGCCGTGATGGACACCGACCGCGGACCCGGCGCATCGGCGCGCAGCTCGAACATCACCGGCCTGGAATCCCCCTCAGCCGGAACATGCACGGTCAGGCGCTGATCACCGAGCAGCCGCAGCCCCGGAGCGTGGGCGACAAGGAGCACATCCCGTCCTTCTGCTGGCACCTCGAAAGGCTCAACCTCCACCTCCGCGTGGCTGGGATCCGGAGCCATGACGATGCTGGCCAGCAGGCTGAACGGCTTGCCCACCGGGATGCTCTCCGGGCACTGACCCCTCAGGTAACGCCGCTTGGCCAGGGAACCCCCGCTACGGGCGGGACCCCTGCCCGGGGGCTCTCCGGGAGAACCCCCGCCACCGGCCGACGGGCTCCCGCCGCGCGGGCCAGAGCCGGCGGTGGAGCGGTCCTCCCGGATCTCACGCCGTGCCCGGGAGACGATCAGAGCGCGCGCCCTGGCCACGGCCTGATCCAGATCATGGTCCAGGTCCGGTACGTGGGGCACCGCGAGCTTCAGGGGACGACCAGCCGCCGGCCACGCCACGGCCGCGGCCCGGACCCGACTGCGGTAGGCCATACTGTCCAGGACCAGGTCGCTCCCGCCGGCGGTCTGCAGGATCTTCTCGTAGTTTCCCGGTTGCTGCAGGAGCTTGACGGCCAGCGGCAGGCACGCGATCACCAGGAACAACAGGTACAGCAGGTATCTCGCCGAGTTGATCGTGAAGTCATGGCCGGAAAGCTGGTTCAGCGCTTCCAGCCTGATCAGCAGCCCGCTGGCGGCCTCGTTCTTCGCCTCGAATTTCTGCTGCACCGTCTTCTGCCGCGCCGCAGCGGCGTTGAGCTGCTGCTGCGCTGCGGACAGCGCCGAGCTGGCCTGCTGGTACCTCACCTGCTGGGACGCCAGGTCGGTCGCCGACAGCTGAAGCTGGCGCTGCTGGATCTCGCCATTGAGGGCCGCCACCTGCGCCGCGGCCTGGCGATACGACGCCTCGGCGACCTGGGCGAGCTGGCCGTCTCCCGCCAGACAGCCCGGTCCGCCGTGGAGCTGGCACTGCCATTGGCGGTAATAGTTCTGCTCCAGCGTCAGCTCGGCGGTGCGCTGCTTTACCAGTGACTGGGTCTGCGGATCGGCGGAGGGACTGAGCGGTACTTCTCCCCTGGAGTCGATGACCCCCTGCAGATTGGCTACATCTGCACTCAGGTTTTTGACCTGCTGGCCCGTCTGGCTGTGCTTCTGCTGCGCCAGGAACGCGCTAGCCCGCTGCTGCTTGATAACCGTGATCTGGGCATTTATTTCTGGTTGGAAGATGCGCAGCACGACCGGGATAGAGATGACGGTGCCCAGCAGCAGGGCCAGCACCAGTCGCGGGGCCGCCACCCCGAGCCGACGCAGGCCTCCCGACGGCATCGAGGTGATGAGCCACCGGTCGATGACAATGGTGATCAGGCCCCACGCCAGGGCGGGCAGCACCACGATGAATGGATTGACTCCCAGGACGCTGGCCAGCGCGAACCACATGGATATGGCAGCCATGCCGCTGGTGATGAGGATGGCCCAGCCCAGGCTTTCGAACTTGAACCGTTCTGCCGGGCACTCCTGGAGAATCTCAGGCCACGCGCCGGAAAGACTATAGAGAAGGTTCCGGAATTTCTGCATCATCGATCGCCGCCCGAGACGCACGACGATATGTCACATGTCACCCGGCACGACGTTAAGACCGCGGCAACCCCAACAGCTAGCACCGAGGCCCCGGATGCCTTTAGAAGCCTGCGCCGACGGCTAACTGGACTAAGTCCGTGAATTGCCGGACCATCCCGATCCATAACAAGCCCCCCAGACAACCTTCTTTGCGACAGAAGATACTCCTCCGGTGATCATCAAGCAAGTTTCGCATCGCCGCACCCAACGTCAGCTAACGCCGCGCTCCCCGCCGGGAGGGCTAGGCGACGACTTCTGAATACCGCGGCCACGGTCCGGGCATCGCGGCGAACTACGTGACCGGCCGCCGCCGGCTGGGCTTTGCCAGCCGGCGGCGGCCGGTCAGGATTCCTAGGACATTACATTTCTAGGGGCACCGCAGGATTTCTAGGGCACCACAGAGTTGACCGAGGTTCCCCAGTTGGCGAAACCATCCCTGGTTCCGCCGCAGGTGGCGAGGGCCAGCGTGAACGCCGACCCGGTGCAGTTCGGGTACTGGATGTAGTTCGTAGCGAAGTCGATCTCGCCGCCGGACCCGGGCACGAAGATCGCCCAGCTGTAGTCGCCCCAGCGCGGCCGGGTCGAACCCGGGTAGCCCTGGTACTCGGTGAAGCCGTCCGTGGGCGACTGGCCCAGGTCGGCCACGTGGATAGATCCCAGCAGGCCGCCCGAGGTGCTGGTCAGCCGGCCGAAGGCGGTGCTGGGGTAGAAGCCGCCATTGTCGGCCCCGGTCGGCCCGCCGTTGCCGGACAGCGTGAAGGCCATGATGGCTCCGCCGTTGCCGCCGTCCTGGCCCGGGAAGCCTTCCGCGGCCATGGACGGGAACTCCAGGTCCTCGTGCCTGGCCGACACGTATCCCTGGCTGGTGAGGCTGAAGACCCCGGACCTGTCGAAGCTGCGCGTGCCGACGACCCAGTACGCGGCGCCCGCGTGCTGCTCCGGAGCAGCTTCCGACTTGTAGGTCTGGTTGATCGCCGTGTCTACGGCGCCCCAGACCTGATCTTGTGCCTGCGAGACCTGGAAGAAACCGTCGTCGTTCGTGTTGAGCCCGTTCTCGGGGCAGGAGGCCGGCGGCGGAGTGCCGGTGCTGAGCCCGGCGGCCCCGCATTCGTCGCCCAGCGGTATCGGCCCGGCCTTCTGCGCGCCGAGGACCCCCACACCGACCGCGTTGGACGGGTCGTTGTAGAACTGCACGTTGGAGAATAGCTGGCCGCCGAAACGGATAGCGGAGCACTTCGAGCAGTTGTTGCTGTCCAGGCCGCTGAGGCCGGTCCAGTCGAAGACGGCGATCTGGTTGGCACCTGCCGACGGGAAACCTCCGGCAAAGCCGTAGAAGTCGGTCGAGGCCAGCATGAACCCCGAGCCGCCGTGACTGTTGTCGTACTGGCTGGGGTCGGGTGCCTGCGCCGGAATCACGGTAAACCAGCAGGCGATCCCGCCTTCGTGGAACTCGTTATCGGAGGCGCACGTTCCGGCTGGCGTCCGCAGCAGGCCCATGTTCTCGATAGCGACGTTGAACTTCTGGTTCGGCTTCCCGTTGGACTTGAAGACAGGCAGGCCCGCTTCGAGCGCGTTCTTGTCGAACGCAAGTTCCTGCGCTCCGTTGAAGAAGCCACCGCCGAAGCCAGGGGCCTTCGCCAGGTTGAGCGGGAACTCGTCGTAGAACAAGAGGAACGCGTCCCGGGTGGTGGAGATCTTCGCGAAGTCATTGAGCAGGTAGGGGTACCCGGGCTCCGTCGGGTTGTAGTCGGCCTTGACGAAGTAGACGTTGTAGGGACCGAACGGGTTCGAGCCCACCGTCACCGCTATGCCCTCGTAGCATCCGTTGGCCGCGGCGCCGAAGCAGCCGGTAAAGGCGCCGCCGCTGGCCTCGGTGCTCGCCGAGACGATCTCCGTGAAGAACCAGTGCCCGCCGTTGCCGTGGTCGTAGAGGCACGAGGGGTCTCCGCCGCTGCTCCATCCCCGGCCGGTGAGTCCCATGAGGGTGTCATCCGGGATCGGCGACGACAAGCGGTGCAGGCGCTGGTTGAAGATCAGGACCTCGCCGATGTTATTGGTCTCGACCGCATACCCGTTACCGGCACACAGGCCCTGGTCCGCGGGTTCGATGTCGCCTAGCGGGTTGGTGGACAGCGTGCCGCTGTCGACCGCGTTCAGGCCCTTCACGCCCGTAGCGCCGCCCGCCGACATGCTGATGGGGTCGCAGCCCGGGCCCAGCGGCTGGCAGCTGACCGTGGGCGCCGGTATCGCGGGGTCAGCGCCGGCCCTGACGCTGGCCCTGATGCCGGTGCTGACGCCGCCGCCCGGGGCAACCGGCGACGGCATGGCATGATGCGCGTCCGATGTGGCCGCCGCCGCCGCTAGCTGCTTCGCGGTAGCCGCGGTCTTCGCGGCGGCCGCCGCCGCGGGCGACGAAGCCGAGAGGCCCGCCGTGGACGGCGTGGGGAACGGGCCCGTGAGCAGAGCGCAGCCGGCCGAGGCGCAGCCGGTGGCGGCTGGCCCGGTAAACGTTGGCGAGGACGCTCCCAGGCTGGTCGACTTCACGGTGCTGGTTGCCTGGACCACCCGCGCCGACGCCGCTCCCCCGGGGAGGACGACGAACGCGACCGGCAGCGACAACAGCGACAGCAGTGCGAGGGATCTACGTACGAGACTTGGCATTGAGCTCCACCATTGCGGTCGTTCCCACCCCCCAGAGGGATGGGCGCAGACGCGCCTGTCCCCCGCACCCGGGGGTCCGGTGCGGGGCATCGTGCCCGCGCCGGAAGGCCGGTACGGGACTCCATCGTGCCCGTCGGGGAATGCTCATGCTGCAGCGATCAAATCGTGCAGCGCCCGGGCAAAGTCCGTCAAGACCCGCTCGCCAATAGGTTTCCATTCATACGCGCGTCCGGGGGCCCGAGGCGGAACCGCGCAGAACCATTAGTCGCCCAGGCCTGAGCGTGCCGGCGCAACGTCGGCCAGGCGGGTCAGACGACGAACGAAGCCCGAGTTGGAACCCCGCACGCCGTCAGTTGAGGTCCGCGTTGGTCACCGTATGGGTATCGCGACCGGAGCGCAGCACCTCGCCGCCGAACTCACCGGTCTCCTTTCCCCCGACCATCGCGGTCACACCGTTGACGAGCACCCGCTCGATCCCGGTGCCGTCAGCCCAGACTCGTGCTCCGCCGGCCTGCAGGTCGTAGCGGAAGTCGAACGGTCCTGTGCCGATCGTCTCCGCGTCGAACAGCACAAGATCGGCCCGGTACCCCGCCGCGATGCGGCCGACGAGCCGTTCGTTCTCGCCGATGCGCGGGCGTCATGCCATCCAATGTGTCGAACCCCAGGTCACGTCGACGGAGATAGTCTGACCCAAAAGAGTATACTGTATTACGAGCGGCGGCAACATCCGCCGCGGCCCCCAGGGCGCGCTTGACGCAACCGAACGATTGCCATACTGTGGCAATCGTTCGGTTGCTATTTGCTGGAGGGGTCATGGCTTTTCCTGATCGCATCGAGCGGACGGTGGAGGTCGCTCACCCGCCGGGCAAGGTGTGGGCGGCGCTCACCACGCCCGAGGGGCTGGCCGCCTGGTTCGGCAACGAGGCGACGATCGACCTGCGTCCGGGCGGGGCCGCGCGGATGCGGTGGGCCGGCGGATCCACGGTGGAGATGCGGGTGGAACGGGTGGAGGAGCCGACGGTGTTCGGGTTCACCTGGCAGATCTTCGGGCTGCCCGAGGACGATCCGCGCCGGACCTATGTCGAGTTCACGCTCGAACCGGCCGGTGCGGGCACGCGGCTGAGGGTAGTCGAGAGCGGTTTCGCCCAGCTGCCGGAGGACGCCCACCGCAAGGCCTACGACGGCAACACCGACGGCTGGGCGCGCGAGCTGGGCGAACTGGCCGATTACCTCGATGCCGCATGACGTCGAGGCGGTCGCCGAACAGGTCTTCGCCGCCCTAGCCGACCCGACCCGGCGCGCGATCCTGGCCGCGCTGGCGTCGGGGGGCCCGGCCACGGCCACCGACCTGGCCGCCCGGCTGCCGGTCACGCGGCAGGCGGTCGCCAAGCACCTGGCCCTGCTGGCCGCGGCCGGGCTGGTGCAGGCCGAGCCGGGGGAACGGCGCCGGGTGCGCTACCGGGTGCGCTCCGCGCCGATGCAGGTGGCGCAGCAGTTCCTGGCCGCGCTGGCCCGCGACTGGGACAGCGCGCTCGAGGCACTGACCGACCACCTCGACCGGGGTGCTTGAGGACCACCCGGCCGGCCTGCCCGCGGGGCCGCCACAACCCATCCCACGAACCCGAGAAACACCATGGCTGATCATGGAGGCGATGATGAAGGTGGAGTCGCGGAACGCGGCGTTGCCGGCCGCCGGTGACACCGGCGTCCCTGCGCCTCCTGCCGTCGTGACGCGCGCCAGGCCAGCTGCCACGGCAGCCGCGCTGACGGGGACGCTCGGGCTGGCCGCCGCGTGCTGGGTCATTGCGGTCTGGCAGATGAACGGGATGGACATGGGGACCTGCGACCCAGCTCGGCTCGTTCGGGGCCTTTATCGCCGTATGGGTGGCGATGATGGCAGCGATGATGCTGCCGGGCGTGGCCCCGGCCGTAGTCAGGCGCGCTCATGCCGGCGGGGTGCGCACCGTGCCGCTGTTCGTCGGCTCATACCTTGCCGTGTGGACACTGGCAGGCGTGGCGGTGTATGCGGCGTACCGGCCGCACGGGACGTTGGCCGCAGGCGCGGTGGTGATCGCCGCGGCCGTCTACGAGGTCACGCCGCTCAAGCGGCACTTGCGCCGGCGCTGCCGCGAGGCCACCGGTTCTGGATTCAAGTTCGGGCTCTACTGCGCCGGGTCGAGCGCCGGGCTGATGATGATGCTGGTGGCGCTGGGCGTCATGAGCATCGCCTGGATGGCGGTGATCGCCGTGCTCGTCCTCGCCCAGAAGCTCCTGCCCGCCAAGACCGCCATCGACCTGCCGCTCGCGCTGGCCATCGCCGGGCTGGGGGTCCTGATCGTCATCACACCCTCCGCGGTTCCTGGGCTCAGCCCGCCGATGTGAGCCGTCACCGGTGACGCGGGCCAGGCCAGGCTGTTGTGACAACAAGAAAAGACAAGGAAAAAAGAGCCCGTCAGGTAGCGGACGCAGGTGTCCGCGCCGTTGCGCTGGCCGGCGGTAAGGCCGGCGGCGTCCGCTTCGGCGGTGATTTCCGCGGCTACCCGGGCGCTGTCTCCGGCCAGTACCGCGAGCGCTTTGACCGCCACCCAGTCTTCGGCGGCGGGGTCCCCGGCGGTGTGCAGGGACCATGCGGCCTTCCAGATGTATTCCAGCACGTGGATGAGGTCGATCAGGATGCTGATCGTGATGCCGCGGCGGGCGGCCTCGGCGCGGATCAGGCCGAGCTGGTGCTCGGCCCCGTCGACCAGGATGACCCAGGTCCGCCGGCGGGCCGGGTCGCGGGCTTCGGCCTGGCCGAACGCGGCGGCGATCACCTCGGCCGGATCGTGTTCCACCGACCCGGCCAGCCACTTAGCTCTCGCTTTGGGCCTGGGCCGGAGCTTACGGTGGCCGTGGCGCCCGCCGGGCGGGGCGATCACGTCGTGCGGGCGGCGTGGGGCCGGCTCGGCGTCGTAGACGCACGCCAGGGTGGCCATCCGCTTGCGGTTCGGCTTCTCCCCGGCCGCCAGCCGGGTGCGCATCCGGCCCCGGCGGGCGGCGGCCTTGGCGGTGGCCGGGCGCAGCGCCCCGGGCCGCATCACCACTCCCTTGCTGTCGGCTGAGATCACCAGCAGCGTCGAGGCGGTGCACGGCACCGGGACGCGGGCAGCGTAGAAGGCGGCGATGTCGGCGGCGGCGTTCACCACGGCCTGCTCGATCTGCCGCTTGCCCATCACCGGCCCGCAGCGGCTGGTGATCGCGGCGTGCGCGGTCTCGAACGAGCCGCGTACTGCCTCCTGGACGGCCAGGCGGGCGAGGGTGCGGGAGTGCCGGGGCGCCGGCAGCGACAAGGCGGCATCGGCCGGGTAGAGGTTGCCTGCCCCCGGGCGGCGCCAGGCGCACCGGGTCACCTGCACCGTGCCGAACAGCGTGGCCAGTAGCCGGCGGTGGCCGGTCTCCACCCGGTTCCGCGTGATCCCGTCCGCCCCCGCCACGGCCCTGCCGTGCTCCCGGGCGGTCTCCTCCTCCCGCGCCGCGCGCAGGTCCAGGTGATCTTGCACCATCTGCCGCTGCACCTCCCGCCCCCGGCCGGCGACGAACAGTTCAAGCTCGTATGCGGTCAGCCCGGCCGCCTCGGGTGCCTGAAGCTCCGCCACCAGCGCGGTGACCAGCTTCATCGAGGCAGCGAAGGGGTCAGCACCCCCGATCGGGGCATACGGTTCCATAGGGCTCTTCTTCCTGTGAGGTTCGTATGGGTTGGCACCTTCGAACCTAGGAAGAAGAGCCCGCTATCATCCCGGTTTTGCCGCATCCCCCCTGCCGTTGCGGGCCGCCAGCCCGAACAGCCCCGGCCCGGCCTCCTCGGCCAGCCAGCCCCGCTCCACCAGCCGCTTCAGCTTCGACCGCAGGCCTTCCACCTTCGCCTTGTCCGTGCTGACCCCGGCCGCCGCGGCGATCTGCACCGCCCGCAGCGGGCGGCTGGCATCTTCCAGCACCTCCAGCAGGTCCCGGTAGGCCTCCGGCAGCGCAGAGGCCTCAAGTCCCGCCCGCCACGGCGGCACCGCCAGCACCCCGACCGGCGACAGGTGACCGGACCGCGACGCCACCGCCCCGTCCGGCGTTACCGCCGATGACGCCTCCGCGCCGGCTTCGCTCAGCACCTCATCCACCGTCTCCCGGGCGATCACCAGCCGCGACAGCCGCTCCTCGACCCCGGCCAGACGCCCTGTCAGCCGCGCGATCTGCCCGCGCAGCCCCTCCGCTTCCTCACGGGCCGCCGCCTCCCGGCGCTGCAGCTCATCAATCAGCGACCCCATCAACTGCCTCCTTACCCTCATCGAAACGGTAGGAGACAACAACCACATGCAGCAGCCCAACCATCAAGTTGCTGGTCAAACACTCCCTTCACACGAGCTGCACCCAAAGGAGATAACCGATGACCAGTCACAAGACCGGGACACGTGAAGAATGGCTGGCCGCCCGGCTGGAGCTGCTGAAGGCCGAAAAAGCGCTGACCCGGCGCACCGACGACGTGGCCCGGCAGCGCCAAGAGCTGCCCTGGGTCCGGATCGACAAGGATTACCGGTTCGACACCGACGAGGGGCAGGCGTCGCTCGCCGACCTGTTCGCCGGGCGCTCGCAGCTTCTCGTCTACCATTTCATGTTCGGGCCCGACTACACCGCCGGGTGCCCGTCCTGCTCGGCGATCGCCGACGGGTTCAGCGGCTCGGTCGTCCACCTGGCCAATCACGACGTCGCGCTGACCGCGGTGTCGCGGGCCCCGCTGGCGAAGATTCAGGCGTACAAGCGGCGGATGGGCTGGAGCTTCCCCTTCGCATCGTCCTACGGCAGCGAGTTCAACTACGACTTCCAGGCTGGGCACACCAAGGACGCGTGGGACGCCGGGGCCGTCGAGTACAACTTCCGCGTGAGGGACCTGCGGCCGCCCGCCGGCGAGGAGGGTTCCCTGGACGCCTGGACCGAGGCGATCGTCGGCACGGACTGGGAGACCTACCGGCGTGAAGGACCCGGGATGAGCGCGTTCGCGATCGAGGACGGCGTCGTGTACCACACCTACTCGGCGTACGAGCGCGGGCTCGACGGGGTGTGGGGCATGTACCAGTGGCTCGACCGCGCCCCGCTGGGCCGCAACGAGACAGGCATGTGGTGGCGCCGCCACGACGAGTACGACGCGCCGTGACGGGCCCCGGCAGCGCGCTGGTGCGCCTGCCAGGCCAGCCTGCCGTAGCCGCCTTCGCCGTCGGTGGTCCATAGGTGGCCCCACAGGATTCCGCTGGGGGCGTCGTCGGGCAGGGTGGCGAGGTACACGCTGGGCTCGGTACCGGACCACGGCTACTCGATCAGGTAACTGGCCAGGTGGGTTGTCAGGCCGGAGCGGCGCCCGTGTCGGGTGGCTGGGAGTCGGGCGTTATTTCGTAGTGCATGGTCTGATAGCCCATGAGGCGGTGGGACAGCGGGACGACAACACCTTGCAGCACACGGTGCCGTCGCGCCAGCGCGCTGGCTGCCGTGCGGGCGGGGTCGCCCTCCAGCAAGACCGCCCGGGCGCGGACCGGTGGCCCGGTCGGCTTGCCACGAAAGGTCGCGGGCGCGAGCTCGATCCGGGGGTTGTTGCGCAAGCGCCTGGTCTTCCAGGCTTTGTGAAAGGAGCGGAAGAACGCGCGGTCACCGTCGAAAGCGATGCTCACCGGCGTGGCGACTGGTGTGCCGTCCCGCTTGTAGGTGACGAGAAGAATTGTCTTGGCGTTCCTGACCGCCACCAGCCCGTTGCCCACTCGTTCTCCCTTCATAGAGTTCAGGTCCATCGCCCTCTCAGACGGGATGCGGCGCTTGGCTGTGACACCGATCCGGGCTTCAGCCCGCGAGCCATGACCGCGCGGCTCTGCGCCGGAACCCGCGCAACCTGGTCGGATGCTGCCTGGGCGTGCTATTATCTGAACATGCGTTCTGATAATAGCACGAGCGTTCGGCAACGGACGTTCACGGAAGAGGCCAGGCGGGCGCAGATCATCGCCTGCGCGATCGACGTGCTCGCCGAGTTCGGTTACGCCCAGACGTCCTTCGCCCGGGTGGCCGAGCGGGCAGGCATCAGCAAGAGCGTGATCTCCTACCACTTCGCGGGCAAGGACGAGTTGCTGGAGCGCGTGGTCCAGTCCGTCTACGCCGCGGGCGCGCGGTACGTCCTGCCGCGTGTCCAGGGACAGGATTCCGCGCCGGCCAGGCTTTCCGCGTACCTGCGCTCCAGCCTGGAATACATCCGTGACCACGCCAAGGACATCGCCGCGGTCACGGAGATCGCCGCTAACGCGCGGACGCGGGAGGGCACGCCGCTGTATGCCGGCGGCCCCGGCGGGATCGACCAGGCACTGACCCCGCTGCAGGCGATCCTGCGGCAGGGTCAGGACGCCGGCGCCTTCGCCGAGTTCGATACCCGCGTGATGGCGTGGACGATCCGGATCCTCATCGACAGCATGCCGCGGCGCATGCTCGACGCGGAGTTCGACTTCGACACCTGCATAAACGAGCTCATCGCGCTGGTCGAACGCGCTACGAGGAAGACCACGCCATGACGTCGGCCGTGTGACAGGTCCACCCGGACGGGCCGCGCCATCTGGGTCACCGGGCCACCTCCCGGCCGGAACCCACGCCGCCTTGCCGGTTGCCAGGCCTCCTTGCCCTTCCTTCACGGAGAGACTCCTCATGTCGCACCATCAGGTCCGGGTTCCGCCGCGGCATTGCGATGCCCAGGGCATGCTGCACGCCAGCCGTCCCTACGAGTACGCCGAGGATGCCTTCCTGGCCTGGCTCGACGGCGCCTGCGGCGGGTATGCGGCCCTGCGCGGGCGTGGCTACGACTTTGTGATCGTCGAGACCCGGTGCTCCTACCTCCGGCCGGCGCGGCTGGATGACCTCCTGACCATCGAGGTCCGCCCGGTCAGCGCGGGCCGGACCGCTGTCACTTTTGCCTTCGACATCAGCCGCCGCGACGCGGCGATCGCCACGGCCGACGTGACCTACGTCGCAGTGCGCGAGGGACGTCCGGCCGAGCTCCCCCCGGCCGTGCGCGTTGCACTGGGCACTGTGCCGCCGGGCGGCCGCGGCCTCGACCGCGTGACCGCGGCCGACCTGCTCAGCCGACTGCACCAGGCCCAGGGCGCGTTCTACGCAGGAGGCGATGACGGCCCGCTCCGCGCCGTCCTGGATCCCGCCGTGAGCTGGTACGTACCCGGCCGCAACGCGATCGCGGGCGACTACCACGGCCTGGACGCTGTGCTCGGGTACATGACGACCCGCCGGGACCTGGCCAGCGCTTCGTTCCGGCTTCACCCGGGTGAGCTGCTCGTCGGCGGCCGCGATCACATCGCCTCGATGACCGACGGCTCGGCGGTCATCGACGGGACCGAGCGCCGCTGGTCCACCGTGGGCCTGTACCGGATCCGGGCCGGCCGGATCGCCGAGTGCCGCCTCCTACCGCTCGATGCGCAGGAGTTCGACGACATCTGGCGCGGTCCGTGACGAGCGCCCTGCATGTCGGGGGCCGATTACGCCCGGCGGCCTACGGCTCCGCTGTCGATCGGGCTCGCAGCCGTTCGTGTCGAGGTAGGCGGCCGGACCGGCGGACGCTATTTATCTGCACGGTCGGATGGCGGCAGGCCGACGGCCATGTCGCCAACCTCGACCGGCTGGCCAACGGGCCCCGCGCACCGGAGAAATCTTCGCCCTCCCGGTCGAGGTACCCGGCACGGGCCGGCCATGACAGCAAACCGGGCCGCCGGTGCCGGCCGACGGCTCCGGCGTCGACGGCGGCGCCCTCCGTTTGCGACCGCTTGCTATCTCAAGCAGGATGAGCCTCGTGGGCTTCTATGGCGATCAGGTCCTGCCGCGGATCACGAACGTCCTGCTTTCCAGCCGCGAGTTCGGGAAGATCCGCGAGCGTGTCGCGTCGACCCTGTCGGGTGAGGTCCTTGAAGTGGGCTTCGGTTCGGGTCTGAACGTCCCGTACTACCCTCGGGAGGTCCGACGGGTGCTGGCCGTAGACCCGGCCACGGTAGGGCGGAAGCTGGCGGAGAAACGCGTTGCTGCGAGTCAGATACCCGTCGAATACCTGGACCTCGACGGCCAGACGCTTGCTCTCGCCGATGAGTGCGTCGACCACGTGCTTGTCACCTGGACGCTGTGCACCATTCCGGACGTCGCTGGCGCGCTGGGTGAGATGCACCGGGTGCTACGTCCCGGGGGTCAGTTGCACTTCGTCGAGCACGGCCGCTCACCTGATCCGGGCGTGGCCCGCTGGCAGGACCGGCTCAATGCGATCCAGCGCTGTTGGGCTGGCGGGTGCAACCTGAACCGACCGATCGGCCGGCTGGTCGAGGCGGCCGGGTTCGAGATGGCGAACTTGGAGAACTTCTACGCCAAAGGCTCGCGATCCATGGGCTACATGTACGAGGGAGTGGCCGCCAAAGCCTGAACCGCACCGGGCGGCAGCCTCGCAACATCGCGCGACACCTCCGGGCTCACCTGCGTGCCGTCGCCACAGGCGATGACGAAGTCCTCAATAGCGTTATTCGGGAACTCGGTACGCCCCCGCACCACGTCGGCCACGATCGCGCTGCCGGTATCCGGGACGCGGAACCGCAGCGCCCGCCCAAGCTCATAGGACAGGCCACGGTCGCGGCAGTACCCGTCATAGCCCCGCTGCTGCGAGCCGGCCTGCCTGGCCAGGTCCGGAGCACGCGCCGAGGCTGCGGCGCGAGTGCCTCTGTGAACTGTCACCGGGTGGGCGGGCCGGGGTGGTTGGACCGGATCACGTCATCTGGATCGACGCGGGCCTTGATCTGCCGCAGCCGATGGTAGGCGTGTTCGGTCCACAGCGCAGCCCGGGGACGGGACGTCTCGGAGGAGTTCAGGTACATGTGCGGAGCCGTCCAGGGCGCGAGTGCGTCCTCGACCGCATCGACCTGTGCCCTCACTGGCGCTTCCATGTCCGGGGTAAAGGTGATGCCGCCCGCGTACAGCAGGTAAGGCGCCTGCAATGACGCCAGGGCGCTGCGTGCAGCACTTCGGGCCCGCGTTCGATGGGGTACCACAAGATGCCGGCGTACAGCTGCGTGACCGGGAACAGCCGCAGCTCCAGGGCGGTGACGACGCCGAAGCTGCCGCCGCCGCCGCGCAGCGCCCAGAACAAGTCGGGCTCGTGCTCGCGGTCCGCGCGGCGGAGCTGGCCGTCGGCGGTCACCACCTCGATCGCCCGCACGTTGCTGGCCGACAGGCCGTACTTGCGGCCGAGGAAGCTCACGCCGCGCACCGCCCAGGCGGCGGCCGCGCGCCAAGCTGCCGAACCTGCACGTCGTGAGGGCGGGGCGGGCCGCCGCGCACGGCGCGAGCGTGCTGATCAACAAGCCGCTGGCCCAGGGCCTGCTCACCGGCCAGGCTCTCTATCTGTCCCGACCTGGCGAGGCCATTGACCTGTCCCGCGCCGCCCAGGCCGCTGCACTCAGGCACGGATCAGCGACACTCCTCACCGAATGCCTGGTCACGGAAGCGCACGGCCACGCTGCCCGGAACGACGCCCACGCCTGCGGCACGACGCTCGCTACAGCTGAGCGGACGTTTGACCGCGCCACCCAAGAGGACAACCCTGCCTGGCTCGCCTACTTCGATGAGGCCTACCTCGCAGCCCGCATGGCGCAATGCTTCCGCGATCTGGGCGAGGCCAGCCACGCCGCCAGGTATGCGCGGCGATCCCTCGATATGGACGGCCGCTACGTACGTGGCCGGGCCTTCAACCTGTCCCTGCTCGCCACTGCCCACGCCGCCCAGGGAGAGCCGGAGCGAGCGTGCAGCGTCGGACGGCAGGCCCTCGACCTGACCGTGCGCCTCACCTCCGCACGCAGCATCCACTACGTCCGCGACCTGATGCGGCGGCTTCAGCCACGGGCCGATGTTCCCGCCGTTCGCGAGTTCACCGCCGAGGTACGAGAACGCCTGCCCGTCGCAGCAGGGCATGCTGCACACCGATGACGGTGATCGCGCCGAGAATGCCGCCTTCAGCGATCATGGTCGAGGCTTCGTCGAGCGGTACCCACCGGACCTCGGCCGCCTCGTCCACCTCGGGTTCGCTAACCTGCTCCGCCCCCTGGGCCAGGTACAAATCCTGCGGATAGTCCGCATTGCCGATCATCGGCTGACAGGACAGCACATACTCCATGCGCCGAGGGCGCCAGCCGGTCTCCTCCTCCACCTCCCGTGCCGCTGCCGCTGCCGGGTCTTCGCCGTCATCGACGTAACCGCCCGGCAGCTCCCACACCCAGCGATCCACGATGAACCGGTGCCGCCGCATCAGCAGCAAACGCTCACCCGGATCGTCCAGCACGACCGTCATCGCGCAGCGCCGCATCCGAAAGACATACTGGGTGAAGCGCACCCCGTCGGGCAGCTCGACATCGGCCAGGCTGACACGGATGTGGGGAGTATCGTCCACCAGCCGCTCGCCGTGGACCGCCCACCTGTGCGGGTTCGACACCCAGCGACACTACCCGTTCCGACGGACGCCGAGGCTGCGGATGGGACCTGCTGGAAGGAGAAATCGTCGTCGGAGCGACTCGTCACGGCGAGCAGATGGCATGCAGCCACGTCAATTTGAACTCCCCTGGCCCGCACTGAACCGCAGCGAACCAAAATGGACGGCACTTGGCAACAGCAGCCCACACGCTACGGCATTCCACAAGCGTTTGATCTGATTTGACATTCATGCTATTAGTTGGCTTAGCCTGAGGCATGGTTATCCGCGGACCGCCGCTCCGTCCCACCGCCCGGCGCATCACATGATCTGCAGCCCTCCCGGGGGATCGGACGGGACAACCGCGCCGACCTGCCCGGGAGCACGTACATCAAGCAGGAACACTGGCATGGCGAAGGTGATGAGGATGACGGAGGAACTCCACACTCCGGCCGAGGCGGCAAAGGTTCTCAAGGTCCGTGAATCCTGGCTCAGGGCAAAGGCCACTGCCCGCGCGATACCTTGCACATTCGTCGGTAAGCACCTGCGGTTCAGCGACGATGATATCGCCGAGATAATGCGTGCCGGATCGCGGAGACCGGGAGGTTTACACGAAAGGTCGCGTGACCGGAACTCACCCTAGACAAAACTGAAAGGAGAGCACATGGCCTACGCCGAGAAACGCGGGAAGGGACCGCGTCCATGGCGCGTCAAGTACAAGCGGCCAGACGGCAGCGAGGCCTGCCGATCGGGCTTCGAGACCAAGGCGGCCGCACTCACCTGGGGCCGGGACGAGGAGGCCCGGATCCGCGAGGGCCGCTGGACTGACCCGAAGGACGGCCGGATCACCGTCAGCGAGTGGATCACACGCTGGCAGCGGCTCCAGGATGTGGGACCCAGCACCACGGCCAACCGCGAGTACCTGCTCCGGAGGTTCATCCAGCCGGACTGGGGCAGCTGGCCGCTGAGTTCGCTGAGCACCGAGGAGATCACCGACTGGGAACTCCGCCTGCCTGCCCGGACCTACGTGTCCCGCCGGCCCGCCGGGGATGCGCGCAGCCTGCTGTGCACGATCCTTGGAGACGCTGCGGCAACACGACCGCCGTTGATCCCGTACAACCCGGCCCTCCGCCCACGCAACATCCCGGTCGCCGCCTGGCCGCCCCCGGGCCCGGACGGCTCCTTCACTCCCCCGACCGGCAGAGGCATCCAGCGCATCCCGGCGGATACGCCGCTGGCCTGCTGGCTGCCGGTGAAGGCCGGGCTAACTCCGCATGGGCTGAGGCACAGCCTCAAGACCCGGATGACCGAAGACGGCATCCCGGAGATCCTCGCCGAACGGCGCCTGGGCCACGAGGTGCCAGGGATGCGCGGCCTCTACGCCCACGTGTCGCAGCGGATGCGCGACGAGCTCACCGCGGCCTTCCAGGCCCGCTGGGAGGAGTCCCTGCGCCAGCGCTCCGTGATCGACCCGCACTCCCCGTCCCGCTGCTCGACGAGCTGCTGAGCCCGTTTCCGCAGGCCAGCAGACCACCCCCGCTGGGAGACCCGTCCGAAGACGATCTCCCAAATTCCTCCCAGCAAGGAGGAAGGCCCCATCCGCCAGGTAGGATGAGGTCTGTCCGATCGAGCTTCTGACCTGGCCTGACGCCAGGCTCTGGGCTGGTGGGCGATACTGGGATCGAACCAGTGACCTCCTCGGTGTGAACGAGGCGCTCTCCCGCTGAGCCAATCGCCCGTGCCCGGCGATCCGGTATCCGGCCATCCGGTATCCGGCCATCCGCAGCGTACACAGACTAGCGCATGCACGCTCGCCGGGCCGCCGGTGCGGCCCGGCACCGGCGCGCGGACCTTCCCGTGCCGCAGGCCGCTCCTCCGTTGGTCCCCGGGCCGCTCCGCCGCCACCAGGCCATCCCTCCGTCGGCCGCCTGGCCGTCACGGGCCGCAGGCGAGCACGGTAAGTTTTTAACAATACGGACATTATGTCCCGAACGTCGATAACGCGACAAGTATCGCTGTTCCACCGATGGACATATAACAGCGGCATATTTCACCTGATGCGGCCACCAGTCGCAAGATGACCGCCTGGGGCACCGGATCGAGATAGACTTTTCAACTCTGGTGAGACGAAGTTCACACTGCGTCGTGCCTGGTCACGGGATGACGGAGAGATCAAAGCGGTGTTTTATTTCCGGAAGTGTTTGACCAGGTCACGGCTAGTTTGTAGATCAGTGACCGAGGTTACGAGTGGCTCAGATCGCGGAATCCTACTCCTGGCATTCATATTCCCGCGGCTCTCCTGCGCGTCATATGTGAAGGGGCCGCGCACTATTCATGAAGCCCGGCATTCCGGGACACGACAAGGCAAAGGTCTGGCTCGATGATGAACAGCGGCACTACCGTCTCAGCTGAGCTCGGGCTCAGTCTTGTGGTTCCCGAGCACGGGGCGGTCCCTCTCGTAGCCAGCCTCTGCTACAGCGCCGGCGACCCGTACGCGATCCTCATGGCCTTCCATGTCGGCACCGACGACCCGGTGGAGTGGATCTTCTCCAGGGACCTGCTCTCCACCGGCCTGCACGGGCCTGCCGGCGAGGGTGACGTGCAGGTTTGGCCTGGTGACGCCCATGGCCTGGGCGTGCTCAACATCGCCCTGTCCTCCCCCTTCGGCCAGGCCCACTTCGAGGCCCCGATGACCGCGGTCGCAGACTTCCTGAACCGGACCTACGGGATCATCGCCGCAGGTCGCGAGAGCGACTTCATCGACGTCGACGGAGAACTCGACGAGCTGCTCTGGCGCGCCTAATAACCCCGGATAACGTCAAATGGGTCTAGGGCACAGCGGAAAGCCGAGGGAATCTTCCCGGAACCCGGACGCAGCCGGCCAGAGTTCTGATATCCGGTCCTATTACGGATCCGGGGACTCGGCCGCGCGCATGGCAAATACCTCAGCGGCCTTTCTGGTAACCGGGCCGGGAGCAGCGGGCAGCACCCCGCCGTCCACGCTCCGGATTGGCTGGACGTCCCTGGTTGTCCCGCTAAGGAACGCTTCCTCCGCGTCGGCCAGCGACGACAGCGGCATGTCCTCCTCGGCCGCCCCGGCCCACTCGATCACCAGCGCCCGGGTCACCCCGGCCAGGCACCCGGCCGACAGCGGCGGGGTCAGCAGCCTGCCCCCGGTCACCACGAATACGTTCGTCCCGGTGCCCTCGCACAGGCTGCCCACGGTGTTACCGAAGATCGCCTCGCTGCCGCCGCGATCCGCGGCGTAGGCGAGCGCCAGCACGTTCTCCCCGTACGACGTGGTCTTCAGGCCGGACAGCGCCCCGCGCTCGTTACGCGGCCAGGGCACGGTGGTCACGTCCACGGACAGCGCGGGCGGCTTCATCTCGCCGAGCGCGACGATCGAGGTCAGCGGGGACCCGCTGCGCTCGGAGCCGAGCGGAGCGATCCCGCCGGTCACGGTGATCCGCATCCGGGCCAGTTCGGGCCGCCCCGACGCCTCGATCACGGCCTGGGCGCCCGTCCGGATCTCGTCCAGGTCGGGCTCGGCCAGGCCGAGGCCGGCCGCTGACCGGGCCAGCCGGGCCAGGTGCCGGCTCAGCGCGAACGGCACGCCGCTCGCGACCTTGACCGTCTCGAAGACCCCGTCGCCTACCACCAGCCCGTGATCGAAGATCGAGACCCGGGCCTCATCGTCGGGAACCAGCGTCCCGTTTATCCACACCGCCACGGGACGTCAGGCTAGCGCAACCCGGCGCCCTGGGCAGCGGCTGCCGCGCATATGTCGGGCAGCAACTCGTCGACCGCGGCGATCTGCCCGGCTACCTCCCGGTCTACGTCCATCCGGTCCACCCGCCGGCGCACCGCCGCGTGCGCGGCGGCGATCGCGGCGCTGGGCGGGGCGATCGGCGACCGCAGGTCGATGCCCTGCGCCCCGCACAGGATCTCCACGGCCAGGCAGGTGCGGACGTTCTCGGCCACCTGGCGCAGCTTGCGCACCGCGGTCCAGCCCATGGACACGTGGTCCTCCTGTTTGCCCGAGGTCGGGATGGTGTCCACGCTGGCCGGGTGGGCGAGCACCTTGTTCTCGCTGACCAGGGACGCCGCGGTGTACTGGGCCAGCATGTAGCCCGAGTTGGTGCCCGCGTCCGGGGCCAGGAACGGCGGCAGGCCGCGGGAGAACGCCGGGTCCAGCATCCGGTCCACCCGCCGCTCGCTGATGCTGGCCAGCTCAGCCAGCGCCATCGCGAGCATGTCCGCGGCGAAGGCCAGCGGCTCGCCGTGGAAGTTCCCCGTGATCATGACCTCGCCGTCGTCGGCGATCACCGGGTTGTCGACCACCGACCCGAGCTCGGTCTCGAGCACGCCCCGGGCGAAGCCGAGCACGTCGCGCACGGCCCCGTGCACCTGCGGCGCGCACCGCAGGCAGTAGGCGTCCTGCACGGCGTGCCTGCTGTCGCGGTGGCTGGCCATCAGCGCCGAGCCGGCCAGCAGCGCGCGCAGGTTGGCGGCGCTGTCGAGCTGGCCGGGATGCGGCCGCAGCGCCTGCACCCGCTCGTCGTACGGCCGCGCGTGACCGAGCAGCGCCTCGACCGACAGCGCGCAGGCCACATCCGCGGCCCGGACCAGCAGCCCGGCGTCGTGCACCGAGAACGCCAGCAGCGCCTGCATCGGCTCGGTCCCGTTGACCAGCGACAGCCCCTCCTTGGGGGCGAGTTGCAGCGGCTCGATCCCGCGGGAGCCCAGCACCTCCCGGGCCTGGCCCTGCGGCCCGTCGCCGGGGCTGCGCAGCCGCCCCTCGCCGATCAGCGGCTGGGCCAGGTGCGCGAGCTGGGCCAGGTCGCCGGAAGCGCCGACCGACCCCTTGCCGGGAATGACCGGGAGCAGGCCGAGATCCAGGAACTGCAGCAGCCGCTGCGGGAGTTCCGGGCGGACGCCCGAGTACCCCGCGGCGAGCGTTCTGGCTCTTAGCAGGAGGACCGCCCGCACCGTGGCGTCGTCGAGGGGCTCTCCGGTGCCGGCCGAATGCGATACCACGATCGCGCCCTGGAGCCTGCGCAGGTCCTGTTCCCCCACCCGGGTGTCGGCGAGCGCGCCGAAGCCGGTGTTGACCCCGTATACCGGGGCGTCGCCCGCGATCGCGTCGGCCACCACCCGCCGGCTGGCCTCCATCCGGGCCTGGCACGCCGGACCCCAGCTCGGCGCGGGCCTCCCCGCGGGCGACATCGATCACGTCCTGCACGCTGAGCGCGTCTCCGTTGACGACCACAGTTCGCATGGCTGAAGCTTGCCACCCGCTGCGGGTCAGTCCGGCGCCGACCACCCGAACGTCGCGGCGAGCCCGGCCCGGCCGGGTTCGGTGACCCGGACGGCGCGCCGGGCCGGCCCGCGCTCGATCCAGCCGAGTTCCAGCAGCCGGCCGGTGACCGCGGCCCCGAGGGCGCCGTTCAGGTGCGGGCGGCGCTGCGTCCAGTCCAGGCACGCGCCGGCGAACCGGCGCCGGGACCGCCGGACCTGTGCCACGTCCACGCCGAAGCCGGCGAGCTTGTCCGCTCCCGCGGCGGTGACCTCGTAGGCGGCGGCCTGCCCGGTGCCGCCCCCGGTCAGCGTTCCGGCCCGGATCAGAGCGTCGAACAGCGCCACCCCGGCCCGCCCGGCCAGGTGGTCGTAACACGTCCTGGCCTGCGCGAGCGCCGCGGCGTCCCGCGACTGGCGCAGGCTCCGCACCGGCTTGACCGGGCTGATCTGCGCGATCGCCTCCAGCACGGTCGCCACCTCGTGCCCGGCCAGGCGGTAGTAGCGGTGCCTGCCCTGCTTGGTCACGGTCACCAGCCCGCCGTCGAGCAGGCGCGCGAGATGGGCACTGGCCGTGGCCGGGCTGACCCCCGCCACCTGGCTGAGCTCCCCCGCGGCCAGCGGCGACCCGCCCAGCAGCGCCCCGAGCATGGCCGCCCGGGCCGGGTCGGCCATGAGCGCGGCCGCCGGCGCGATGTCCACGCCGTAGCCGCTCGCGCCTCGCGCGGGCGCCCGGGCTCCGCTACCTGCTGCCATACCCCCGACCCTAGCGCGGACACACTTCGTCATACATCGAAGCATGAACGCTCAGACGCCCGCCACCCCCGTCCGCCCGGCCGCTGCGGCACCCCGGGTGACCCGGAAACCGGGCCTTCGGAGCCCTGGCAAGTTTGCGGGCCGGTTAGGATCGGCTACAGTTCTGAAACGCACGCCGATCCGGTCTGGCGTGCGGCCCTCGCGGCAGCGGGGGCATGCGGACGTGGCTCAGCTGGTAGAGCATCACCTTGCCAAGGTGAGGGTCGCGGGTTCGAATCCCGTCGTCCGCTCGGAGGTGCCGGACGCCGTCCCGCGAGCCGACGGTCCGCACGGCTCTTCGGTACCAGGGCGGGTCTCCCCCGGGGACTCCCCATGGCGGAATGGCCGAGTGGCTTAGGCAAGGGCCTGCAAAGCCCTGTACGCGGGTTCGATTCCCGCTTCCGCCTCGCGGGCGGTTAGCTCAGCGGGAGAGCGCTTCCCTGACACGGAAGAGGTCACAAGTTCAAATCTTGTACCGCCCACAGGTCACGGCCACAATTAGAAAGAACTAGCGAGACCGGCGAGACCAAGCGGGAGCCATTCGGATTCCGTGGAGGTCCGGTCCACCCTGTCCGTCCGATTTCATCAAGCAGCCTGGATGGGACCTGGGTACTGCCCGGCTCTGGCGTGATCGCCGTGGGGCTCTGGGCCACGCGATGGGCTCCCCGGCGAGATTTCAGGAGACCTTGGCGCGCCGGATGGTCACTGCGGTTCTTGTTCTGCTCCTGGATTTGCTCCGGCTGGTATCTGTCAGCGCCGGTTGGCGAGTGTGTCGTCTAGCCAGTCGAAGGCGCGGCGGTGGAAGGTGAGCATTGCGCCTTCGTGGCAGTGTTCACCGGCGCCTTCGGCGTCGGTTAGGACGATGTGGTCGTGTTTGCATTCGAGCGCGTCGGCAACGAGCTGGGGCTGCCCGGCGAACATGACGTCGTTTTCGGCTTCCAGGACTAGCGTGGCGCACCGGATGCCGGCGGTCAGGCCGTCCAGCGTGTACGGGACGGTTGCCCGTATCAAGCCGGCAGTGGAATCGACGCCGAAGACCCATTTCCCGTTATGCAGGAACCACCTCAGCTCTGTGTCCCAGGCGATAGCGCCGGCCAGGGCTTCATCGACCTCAGCGTCGGCTCCGCTGAGGGCCAGGTCGACCACCCCTGATGGAAGACTGCTAGTCCCAGCCTTGTGCATGTCGTAGATCCCGTCGTGCAGGATCAGGGCTGCGATCCGGTGCTCGAACGCGGCCGCGCGGGCGGCGAGGAATCCGCCGAGGCTGGTTCCCATGAGGACCAGGCTGTTGCCGTCGGTGTCGCTACGATCCAGCGCGAAGTCGATCACGGCGCCGACGACTTTCTCCCAGTCGAGGCGCAGCGGAAGTTTCTGCTCGCGCAGCACTGCTCCCTGACCGGGGCCATCGAAGGCCAGGCAGTTGTAGCCGCGGCGCACGGCGGCGGCCCCGGCCGCGAAGTAGGCTTCCTCCAGCACGGAGTCGTATCCGCCGTGATAGATCAGCGTGGAGCGCGGGAGACCGGAGTCATCGACCCGGAAGAAATACCCGGGAAGATGCGCGCCTTCGAACGGGATGGACAGACGCTCGGCGGGAGGGTCGAGCAGCTGCGCTGCTTCGGCGAATGTCTCCTGGACGCGCTTGCTGAGCAGTGTCACTTCCGGGTCGTGAGCGGGGTCGTCGCGCTGATAGAAGTCGCTTGTCCGGTAATAGGCCGATGCGCGGAGCAGCGTCTCTCGGGCGCTGACCCGGTGATCAGCCCGCAGGGCGGCCATGCCTTCGTCTTCCAGTCGGCTCGCCAGCGCCTTCCACCGTGTATGCCAGGCTTGCTCGTCGCCCTCGGCGATATTCCGAGCGGTGACAAGAACCTCGCCCAGGTCAGCCCCGCCATAGCAGGCGTATCCCGTGACCCGGAGTGCCTCATAGGAAAAGGCGTTATTGCTGAACAGGAAATTCATCGGTAAACCGCCGTTCGGTAGTTGCATGAGGCTGCGGGCTGAGCACCGTGTGCCCAGCCCGCATGAAAATCACCGAGAGCCCGGCGTCGGCTAGGGCGGTGCGCTGGCTAGGTAAGCGGGGGAACTTCCTTCAGTCCGAGCTGCTGGACGAACCACAAGCTGTCGGCGTTCGCCCAGTACTCGCGGATCCTGCCGTCCGCTATCCGCAGTGTGTCGGTGCCGAAGAACGTGATGACGTTGCCGATCGCTGAGTCCGTCCCTTGGATCCCGCCGCTATAGGTACCCCGGGCCCTCCACCGCAGGATAAAGTACGGATCCTTGACGATGGGGCCCAGGTTGAGAGTGAAAGTCAGGTCCTTGAAGAGCGAGTGGATCCCGGCCACCCACTGCTTCAGAGCCTGAGGGCCGCCGCTATCGCCGGCGGCTCCGCCGAGCAGCGGAGCGGCATGCGAGGTGAAGTCCTCGCCGATGACCTCGTCGACGAGCTTGAGGTTGCCGTTCCAGATGTCCGCCCAGGACTGGGCTAGCTGGTGGTCGTTTAGCGCGTTCATGCTTTCTCCTCGCCGGAACGGAATCGTTCCGCGTTATCTGCTGAAAGCTGGCCGAACACCCCTGGCCTGTCGCGGCGCCACCGGTCGCTGGACGGCACCACGCCAGGGCAGGAAGCTCTAGCCGCCAGTGAGCTGCGGTTGTAACTGCGTGCAAATGGCCGGGCTTGCAGACGCCTTGGTCCGCGCCACTGCTGAGCTGGCGGCCAGATAGGGGCATCGACCGTGCTGAGCGCGTCCTACCTGCCGGGTCAGTGCCTGGGACGGTGGATCCCGCGCTGCGAGCGCGGGATCCACGCTCACACGGGTTGCCCTGGCTTACTGGTGTGCTCGTTATGCCAGCGCCGGCACCTCGTGAACGCCGATCTGCTGCATGAAAAACAGGCTGTCGACGTTCAGCCAGTACTCGGCGAATTTCCCGTCTTCTATCCGGACGATGTCGGTGCCAGTGAAAGCAACCCTGCGGCCGACCGCGTCCGGGGACGAGCCGGGAAAGCCGCCGTTGTAGGTCCCTTCCACCTTCCACCGGACCACCATGTAATGCTCGTCGGCGATCGGGCCGACGTCGGCGGAGTTCTGCATGTCGGGGATGAGATCCCGGTAGCCGCCGCTGATCCACTTCTTCAGCGCCTCGCGCCCGCCCGTCTCGCCAACGTCCGGGGCCCAGGGCATCTGCGCCACGTGAGTCACGAAGTCGTCGGTCACCAGCTCGTCCGCTAGGCTGATGTTCCCGCCCCACAAATCCGCCCATTGGGCCAGCAGGGCGGCGTTCTGGCTGCTCGTCATGTCCCCATCTCTTCTCTATACATGTGTCTGGCTGGTAGGAACATGGTCGGCCGGGCGGGCCGGCGTTCGCGCCCTGGAGGCCCCCCCGCGTTTTCCCACCCCGCTAAGCGGGGGTGGGCGGACGAACCTCTGCTGAGGCCTGGCAGGCAGCGGAAACTATGAGAGATGCCATCGGCCGTGCGGAACCTGGCCCGGCAACCCTGGCCCATCCGGATCCGGAGTTGGGCATCGGCGAGCTGGCGGTCTCCAGCGTCGCTCCGATTGACATCGGCGTGTTCCACGCGACCAGGCGCCTGCTCCGCTCCGTGCCGATCCAACCGGAACCGACAAACGCTGCTTTGACGGTCATTGCGCGAGAAAGATTGCGGCTCTTAAGAGATCCGCCCGGCTTCTGAGCCGGTCGGGTTCGCCGCCTGCATGCTGGTGATCTCCTAGGTCTGATCTTCCAGCTGGACCAGCGCACCAGCGTGAGCAGGTGCGGTAGGCCGCCAGCTGTCGCTGATGCGTATGAACTGCTCACTTGAGGGTGGCTTGGGTAGGCCGCAGGCGAGGCCAACCGCACGAGCCCAGGCCCCGGCCGCCTCCGCGCTGACTAATGACGCAGTGAGCCAGCAGTTACCCGTCAGCGCCGCGGTCGGCCTGACCCGCTTTGACGGGGCATCCCCATCCGCGACGGTGCCGGGTCCGCGCCCGGTGTCCGGAGCCTACGCCGGGTCGCGGTTGGCGGTCGTGCGGGTCAGGGCCAGGCTGGCGCGGCGGGCGGCGGCGATCACCTCGTCCGGGCTGGTGTCAGCGCCCTGGGCCGCGAGGAGCGCGGCGCTGGTGGTATTGCTAACAGCGCCGCGTGCAGCTGATCCCGGGAGTCGATGCGGAGTTTGCGGAAGATGCTGGTGAGGTGGCCTTCGACGGTATGTACGGTGATGAACAGGGCCTGGGCGATCCGCCGGTTGGTCAGGCCGTCGGCGGCGAGCTCGGCGATGCGTCGTTCACTGGCGGTCAGGGCGTCCGCGCCGGTCAGGACGGCGCGGCGGGGACGGGCGCCGGTGGCGCGCAGCTCGGTCTCGGCCCGGCCGGCCAGGGGTGCGCCGCCGGCGCGGTGGGCGACGTCGAGCGCTTCGCGGAGCAGGTCGCGGCTGTCGGCGCGGCGGCCGCCGCGCCGCAGCCGGGCTCCGAGGTCGCACATCGCGCGGGCCCGGTCCAGGGTGGCTCCGGCCCGGCCGAGGGTGGTGATGGCCTCGCGCAGCAGCTCCTCGCCTGTGCGGTCGCCGTGGGTGAGGCCGGCCGCGTGTAGCGCCACGCCGAGGGTGCGCGGCGCGGCGAAAGTGCGGGCGAGTTCGACCTCGGCGGCGGCGAGTTCTTGGGCGCGGTCGCGGTCGCCGAGGGCGAGGCTGGCCAGCGCGGCGCAGGACCGCCAGGGCAGCCAGCACGGTGAGTCCAGGCCCATCCGCCTGGCCAGCTCACCCGCGCCGAGGAAGTCGGCCAGCGCCTCGTCGGGGCGTAGCTGAGCCAGTCGCAATTGTCCGCGGCTGAGCCGCAAGCGCATGTCCATGCCGGCGCTGCCCTCGATGGCGTGGTCCACCGGCATGAGCAGGCGTTCGGCTGCTTCCAGCCGTCCTTGCTCAGTGAGTGTCTGGATGGCCAGGGCGGTGTTCCGCAGCCGGAACATGCCGGGTGCGGACAGCCCCGGGGACTCCAGGATGGTGCGGGTGTCGGCCTCGGCGTCCCGCAGGTCGCCGCGGTGCAGCGCCAGCCACGCGCGGTGGGCGAGCGAGCCCGCCATAAGCACGGCGTCACCGGAATTCCGGGCATCGCTGATCGCGGCGTCGAGCACGGGCTGCACCTCGACGTGATGCTCGCTCCACACCAGCGCTGTCACAGCCTGCAGGAGCGGCTGCCACGGCAGGGTGACGGGCCCGGGCAGTGGCTCGGGTTCGGCATGCAGTGAGCGGCGGGCCAGATCCGCGGCCACTTCGGCCGGCTCGTTGGTCATCACAGCGATCAGGCCGGCCAGGGCCAGCATTTCACGGGACGGTGCGGGGTCAGTGTCGGCGCGCCGGCGCGCGGCCTGGATGCGGGCCTGGCTCTGCGGCGCCAGGTCGGCGTCCAGCCCCGTCAGGGCGACGGCCACGGTCTCGATGGACCGCGCCAGCGCTTCGTCGTCCCCGCCCAGCGACGTGATGGCTTCGTCGAGTACGCGGACGCTGCCGGCGAAGCGGTTGTCGTGCAAGGCCGCGAGAGCGAACGCGAGGATCAGCGCGCCGACGGCCCGCGCTGGCCCGCCAGCCGCGGTGTCGACGCCCTGCTCCAGGTGAGACAGGGCGCCGGGGTAGCCGACGTTGAACTCGGCGAACCCGAGCTGGAGCAGCACACCGGAACGCTGCCCGGGCTTCGGCGGCTCGGCCAGCGCCCGGCGCAGGTACGCCACGGCCGATTCCGGTGCCCCAGTCCGCGCCGCCGCGCCGGCGGCCTGGGCCAGCCGTTCGGCGACCCAGGGGTCACCGGCGGGTTCCCCGGCGAGCAGATGCTGGGCGACCAGCTCGTCGGCTGCGCCGGCGGCGGCCAGCAGCTGCGCCGCGTGGCGGTGCCCGGTGGCCCGCTCGGCGCTGCTCATCGCGTCGTAGACCGCGCGGCGCACGATCGGATGCGCGAAGGCCAGCGTGCGGCCCCGGGCCAGGACGCCCGCGCCGGCCAGCACGCCCCACGCAGCCGCGGCCTGGTCCCGGTCCAGGCCGGCCAGCTCGGCCGCCTGCCTCAGCTCGCCGGCCTCCAGTATCGCTACCGCGCGGGCCAGCCGCACCGCCGGACCGCCGAGGCGGGTCAGCCGCGCCAGCACCCACCGGGCCACCACCGGCCCGCCCAGCGTCTCGGCCGGCTGCGCCGCAGTCAGGGACGCGACGCCGTTTTCTCGCAGCTGGCGGGCCAGCTGCTCGACCAGGAACGGGACACCGCCGGTCGCCCGGTGACAGGGGGCCACCAGACCGGCCTCGAGCTGCTCCCCCACCCCCGCGGCCAGGAGCTGCCCGACCGCGTCCTGGCTCAGCGGCAGCGGCTCGACTAGCTCGGCCGCCGGGTCGGCGACCAGGCCCGCGAGCAGCCGGGCGGCCGGGCCTTCTTCCCCGGCCCGGACCGCAAGCAGCACGTTCACTGGCAGCTCTTCCAGCCTCGGCAGCAGGAAGGCGAGGTAGCGCAGTGAGGCGGTATCGGCCCACTGCGCATCGTCCACCAGCAGGCACACCGGGCCCCCGTCGGCCAGCTGTGCGCACAGCCAGTACAAGCCATGCAAAACCGCGAACGACGGATCCGATGATCTAGCCGCCGCAGCACCTGCACCAGGCAGCCCAAGCAGCCGCGCCGCGCGGCCCGCCGCACCATCCAGCCACTCGGCCCGCTCAGCAGCCGAGGCGGCGGCCAGGACCGGCTCGAACAACTGCCGCACCACACCGAACCCGAAATCCCGCTCCAGCTCCCCGCCCCGTGCCCTCAGCACCCGCGCCCCGGCTGCCTCGGCGCTGGCACGTGCGGCAGCCAGCAGCGAGGACTTCCCGATCCCGGCCAGTCCCCAGATCAGCAGCGCGCCGCCGCGACCAGCGCGGGTCTGGCCCAGGGCCTGCCCGATCCGGGCCAGCTCCTTCTCCCGCTCCAGCAACCCGGTCATGTCACGAGTCCCTCACGGTTTCCGCTGCCCTCCGGGTCCCGGGAGTCCTCCCGCGCCCCTGGGCTCACGGGCGGAAATTCCGGGGGTGTCCAGGGCGCTAACGCCGCACGTCGGGCCGACCATGTCCTTACCACCCCGACGCCGGGGACCGCACGGTGCTCGCCAGCCTGATCACAGCTCCGCCCTACAAAAAGATCATGCAGGGATGGTACCGCAACCGGATTTCGGCAGCGGGCGCTCACCGCCACACTAACCTCGATCTTTCGCGATCTCGGTATGGCCGTTTGGAGCTGTGGCTGGTCGCTGTTTTGGGCGTCCGGGCATGACTGGCGTCCCGGCTGTCGCGCCGGGCAGGCGGGGTTCCACGGGCCCGCGGGTCTCTGTAGGTTCCCGGCGTAGCTGGCGCTTTCTCAGATGGTTTGACGCCTGTATGGCGCTTGCGTCACTGGCGTGAGAACCTCGTCGCACGGCGTGGCGCCGTGCTTACCGATTGTGCTGGTTGCAGTATGCTGCCGTGCCTTTAGGTGATGAGTACCGAGATGGCCGTGTCCGTGTGAGGTTCCGCAGGGCCGACGGCGGGTTCTCCAACACGACGCTGGACCGGGTGTCGGTTGATGATGTGGTGGCCGGGTTGCCGGTACGGGTGTTCCGTTCGTATAAGGGCAGGCAGCACTACTCGGGTTGGTATTGGGCGGCGGCGCTGGGGCGGCTGGTGGTCTATGAGAGCCGGCTGGAGCTGGCCCGGATCATGCTGGCCGACTTCGATCCGGCTGTAGCAGGCCTGGCGGCGCAGCCGTTCCTGCTGGCCGGCGCCGATGGTGGCCGGGTCCGGCGTCATGTTCCCGACTTGCTGCTGGTGGGCGCGGACGGCGGGGTCACGGTGGTGGATGTCAAGGCGCCGTCACGGATGGCCGATCCCGCGGTTGAGGCGCAGTTTGCCTGGACCCGGAAGGTCTGCGCGGGGCGGGGCTGGGGGTTCGAGGCGTGGTCGGGGGCAGATCCGCGGCTGCTGGCCAACGTCCGGTTCCTGGCCGGGTACCGCCGCAGGATGCTCATCGCCGCGGACCTGATTCCGGTGGTGCTCGGTATCGCATCGGGGCAGCCGTCGGTCGGGGCGATCGAGCGCGCGCTGTCGGGACAGCATCCGCCGGTGCTGGTCCGGCCGGTCGTGCTGCACCTGCTGTGGACCGGCCAGCTGCAAGCGGACCTGACGGGCCCGCTGTCGGCGGACACGCCGGTGCGGCTTGCGGAATGAGTATTCCGATGAATCCAATCACCCGGTCCGAAGGTTTCCGGTCACCCGTCGGGTCGGAGGCCGCGTAGCGGCCGACGCTGGCTTTTACCTCCCCGCTTGTCACCTCCTTATGGTTCTGGTCGGTAGTGTGCCATTTCTGGTGTGGCGGTGCGAGCTGGAGGGGGCGTGGCGCTGGGGTTCAGGTGCCGGGGATGAGATCGCTGAGCGCGACAGGTTCCCCGCACGTGGGACAGTCTCCGCCCGGGCCGATGCGCCGGCATGGCCGGGCGCAGTCGTCGCACCACTGGCGTCCGGTCTGGCGCTGGCCGCATTCGCTGCATTCGTAGACGGTGTGCTCGCGGCGGTGTCGGGGAGGCGGGAGCTGGGGGGCGGCGGGCGGGGGGTGGCGGCGCCGCCAGGCGGCTTGCTTGCACGTGTCGGAGCACCAGATGCGCAGGCAGGCACGGGTGAATGTCTTTCCGCAGGCCGGGCAGGTTGCGGTGCCGCGGGGGCTGGTGTCAGGCGCTGGCATCGGCGCTCACTTCCTGGCGGACACGGGCGCGGGCAGCTTTTGCGCTGGCGCTGGCAGCGAGGTGGCTGGTGAGCTGGCGGCGGTCGGTGCGCTCGGTTTCCAGCTGGGCTTCGGCGCGCTCGGCACGGTCGCGTTCGGCGTCGGTGAGGGCTTGCTGGGCCTGGATCTGGGCGGCGTGGCTGGCGGTGAGGGCGTCGCGCTCGCGGGCGGCGTCGTCGCGGACGCGGCTGGCCTCGGCGCGGGCGTCGGCTTCGGCCTGCCGGGCGCGGGCGGTCTCGGCGGCGGCGGCCGCGGTGTTGCTGCGGGCGGCGGTGATGGCGGCGTCACGTTCGGCTTGCAGCCGGCCGGTTTCCTGGCGGGCGGCGTCGGCCTGCGCGGTGGCGGCTTGTGCTGCTGCGGTGAGCCTGGTGGTCTCGGCGCGCAGCTGGTCCAGCTCGGCGGCCAGGGCGCGGGCGGAGTCCTGGTCGGCCCGGGCGGCGTCCAGGGCCTCGGCCAGTGCCCGGGTTTCGGCCTCAGCTTCGGCCTGAAGAGCGGCGGCGGTGACGGCGGCGGCCTCGGCGAGGCGGCGGGCGGCCTCGGCGCCGGCGATGTCGGCGCGGACGCGTGCGGGCTGCAGCGCGGCGGCCTGCTCGCGGGCGGCCCGGGCGCAGGCGCCGGCCTGGCGCAGCAGCTGCTCCAGGGCGGCCAGCGGGTCAGCGTCCCCGTTGTCGGGGCCGGCGGCGGGAGCGGGCAGGCGGGTGTCGTTGTGGTAGCGGCGGGCGCACTCGTCGCTGCAGAACACCCGGCTGCGGCCGCGGCCGACGGAGGCCGGGACCGGGCGGGCGCAGCCGGGTCGCTTGCATGCCTGCGCCGCCGCGGGTGGCTGCGGCTGGCCCTCGGCCGGGTGGTCCTGGCCGCTGGCGTCAGCAGTGCCGGGGATGGTGGCCGTCATTGCTTTTCCTTTCTTTATTTTCATGTCTGATCAGAAGTGAAATGAAAATCACTTAGCGCGGGGCGTGCCGGTTCCGGCGGCGGAGACAGGCTGGGCGGCGGTGTCTTTGCGCAGCGACTCGCCGGTCAGCTCGATCCGCTCCGCGCTGCCCAGCAGGCGGTCCAGGGCGGCGTCGGCGATGGTCGGGTCGCCGATGGCCTGGTGCCACATCGCGACCGGCAGCTGGCTGGTGACGATGGTGGCGCGCAGCCCGGCCCGGTCCTCGATGACTTCCAGCAAGTCGGCGGCCTGGTCGCCGGTGAGGGGGCGGAGCAGCAGGTCGTCGATGACCAGCACGCTGGTGCGGGCCCAGGAAGCCAGCAGCCGGGCGATCCGCCCGTCGCCGCGGGCGATGGCCAGCTCGTCGAGCATCCGCGGGGCCCGCTGGTAGAGGGCGGTGTGGCCGTTGCGGATAGCGGCGTGGGCCAGGGCGCAGGCCAGGAACGTCTTGCCGGTGCCGGTGGGCCCGGTGATCACGATGGCGCGGGGCTGGGCGGCCCAGTGCGCGGCGGCGAGGCTGAGCAGCTGGCCGCGGTCCAGGCCGCGGGGGTGGCGGAAGTCGATGTCCTCGACGGCGGCGGGGATGCGCAGCCGGGCGGTCTTGAGGCTGCGGGTGACGCGGCGGCTGGCCCGCTCGGTCAGCTCCCGGTCGACGAGCAGGCCGAGTCGTTCCTCGAAGCTCAGCCCGGCGTAGCCGGCCTGGGCCTGCTGGTCGGCCAGGGCGGCGGCCATGGCGTGCAGCCGCAGCGTTTTCAGCCCGTCGATGGTGGGGTTGTCGAGCATGACAGGGTGTCCTTTCTACTGGTAGTAGCCCGGGCCGCGGAGGTTGCCGTGGACCGGGTGCGGGGACAGCGGCGGGGCGCTGCCGGGCAGCGGCTGGCGGTCCAGCCCGGTGCTCAGGATCGACTTGACGCTGCGGTAGGAGTACGAGCGCAGCGCCAGCGCCCGGGCGCACGCGGCCTCAGTGCGGCCGGGACCGTAGCTGCTGGCCAGGCGGATGATGCCCAGCACCGCGCGGTAGCCCTGCCGGGGATGCGTGCGGGAAGCCAGGATCGCCTCCGCCAGCGCTGCGGTGGACGGCCCGGTCTTGGCGGCCCACTCGGTGATCCGCTGCGGCGTCCACTGGGCGTGCCGCCGGTGGGACTCGGGCATGTGCTCGTCGGCGGTGGTGTAGGCGTGCCGGACCTGCGAGCGCGGGTGCGAGGCGATCCGCTGCCCGCGGTGGAAGACCTCGACCGCACCCGCCGACAGCCGCACGTCGACCTGCTGGCGGGCCAGCCGGTAGGGCACGGAGTAGTAGTGAGAGTCCGCGGCTATGTGGTAGTCAATCCCGGCGCGGGCCTTGCGCCAGGTGGCGAACTCATACCGGGTCGCCGGCAGCGGCCGCAGCGCCGGGCGGTCCAGCTGCTCGAACAGTTCCTGCCGGCTGCCGTCCAGCTTCTGGAACGGCCGGGCGTTAATCTCCGCGGCGCACCCGGCGATGGCCGCGTTGGCCTCGCCCAGGCTGGTGAACTTCCAGCCGCGCAGCCGGGCGATGATCCACCGCTCGGCCAGCAGCACGCCCGATTCGGCTTTGGGCTTGTCGCGCGGCTTATACGGCCGGGCCGGGATGATCGCCACGCCGTAATGCGCGGCCATCTCGGCGAAGGTGGCGTTCACGTCCGGCTCGTACCGGTCCGGCCTGGTCACCGCCGAGCGCAGGTTGTCGCTGACGACGATCGCCGGGCAGCCGCCCAGGGCCTCGAAGCAGTGGACGTGCGCGGTCACCCAGTACGCCAGTTCCTGGGAGGGGAACGCCTCGGCATACAGGTAGCCGGACGCGCCCAGCACCGCGACGAACAGCTCGGCCTTCAATGCGATCTGGCCGGTCACCGGATCGTGCACCGGGAAGGTGTCGCCAGGGAAGTCGACGAACAGCTTCTCCCCGGGCGCGTGGGCCTGGCGCATGCTCACGTCGATGCCGTTGCGCCAGGACCGGTACAAGTTCGCGAACTGCGAGTAGCCGTAGCCGTCGCCGGGATGGGCTTCCCGGTACTCCACCCACAGCAGCTGCAGCGTCACGCCCTTCTTGCGCATCTCGTCGTGCACGTGCTGCCAGTCCGGCGCCGGCCGGTCCGTGCCGGCCGGCAGCACCGGCGGGTACAGCAGTGCTTCCAGCCCGGCGTCGTCCAGGTCAGCGGGCAGCGGCCACTTCACGCCCGCGGCCGCCGCCCGGACCAGGTAGTCGTGCACCGTGGTCTGCGGTACGCCCGACGCCGCGGCGACCAGGCGCTGGCTCAGCTCCTCGCCCAGAGCCAGCCGGAGAACTTCGCGGATCTTGCGCATGTCGACGCGGGGTCGCGGCATCGAGCCTTTTCCTCGGGCACAGGGGCTATGTCCGAGTAAGCGTCTCAGCGCCCGTAACCTCCGTGGTGTTACGACACGCCACCGATAGGTGATCGGATTCGATCGGAATCAGCGATCGGATTGCATCGGAACAGGCGATCGGATTCGCTCGGAATCCTCATCTTTCGGTAGCAACGTGGGGTGGGCAGGCGGCGATGTGGTACTCGTCGGTGAGTCCGTCGAGGACGGAATTCGATCGATTAGGTACTCGGCGAGGATTAGTCGCTGGCGGGCTGGGGGCGGCTGTGCTGCCCGGTGGCTGGTGATGCGGACTGTCTGCGGTCGCTGTCTGGATTGCCGGTCAGGCCGGCACGTACACGATCTTGAGTAGCACGCGCCCGGCCAGCCATCATAATGTCCTGCCTGTCGGCGACAATCCAGGTCAGCCCAACCCAACCGAGTCTTCGACCGGTACAGGTTCGCTTACGCAGGCCGATTAGGTCAGGAGCGGTAGGCGTTACGTCGGTGATCTATGTCGAGGACGTGGATGGTGTTGGCGTCATCGTCGATTGCATAGCGGATGCGGTACTCGCCGCGCCGGGCTCGCCATTGCCCCTCGAAAGGCTTGCGCAGGGGGACACCCACTCTGCGCGGCTCTTCGCTGAGGGGGCCGCGAATGAACTCGAAACAGGCCCACGCGACGGCTTCGGGTAGCCGGTCGTGAAGCTGGCGAGCTGCGGTCGGAGCGATGGTGACCTGGTAGGTCACGGCCGGCGTTTCCCGAAACGTGCTTCCAGGGACCGCGCCACTTCGGCGATGGACAAGCCCTCTCCGCGAGCGATCTCGTCACGGGATTGGGCGATGCGCTCCTGCGCCGCCGGATCGGACAGCAGCTCGAGCGTCGCCTCGATGGACTCAAGATCTTCGGCTGCGAGCAGAACGACGTAGTCTTTGCCGTTCTTGGTGATGTGGACTCGCTCGTGGGTACGGCCGACTTCGTCGGCAATCTCTGAGAGCCGGGCCTTCACCTCAGACAAGGGCAGCACTGTCATAGACCACAATTATAGTCGGTTCTGGGCTGGGAGGGAAAGTTAGCCACGGTGTCCCGCCCGAGAATAGGATTCGGCGGGTGACCTGGGGTTTGCCGGAGCTTCAGGCGGCTCGGGTGTACTCGTTGATCAGGCCGTTGAGGACGGGTTGCGGCGGATCTGCCGTGTGTCGATGTCGGTTACGGTCGCCGGGTGAGCGTCGCGTTCGTCGGCGGGAACGTGCTGGGCGATGCCCTGGTGTGGCCGGGCTGTGTCGTAGTGCGCCTGTGGGGTGCCAGAAGTCGGCCTCGCCTGTGAGCCGCGGCGATGCGCCGGGGCGAGTGGTAGTAGATGATGATCAGCCGTGTCCCTGCGCCTGCTCTACCTGATCGTGGTCCGGCTCGGCGGGTGGCTGGTCCTGCTCGGTCGCTCAACGGCGTCCAAGGACGCGGAATTGCTGGCGCTGCGGTACGAGGTCGCCGTGCTGCGCCGCACCAAGCCCCGGCCCCGGCTGGACTGGGCCGACCGCGCAATCCTCGCCGCGCTCATCCGGCTCCTGCCCCGGCAGCTGCAGGCGCACCGCCTGGTCACACCTGGCACCGTGCTCTGGTGGCACCGCCGTCTGGTCACCAGGAAATGGACCTACCCCCAGCGGGCGGGACGGCCGCCGGTCAGCGCCGAGATCGCCGCGTTCATCGAGCGACTCGCCACCGAGAACCACCTCTGGGGATACCAGCGGACCCGGGGTGAGCTGCTTAAGCTCGGTCACCGCGTCAGCGCATCCACCATCCGCCGCGTCCTCAAGGCACTGAAGATACCGCCCAGCGCCGAAACGGCACACGTGACACCACGTGGCGGCAGTTCCTGCGCGCCCAGGCAACGACCATGCTCGCCGCGGACTTCTTCCACGTGGCCTGCGCCGTGGCGCTCCAGGGCTTGTACTGTTCGTGATCGAGGTCCGTTCCCGCTATGTGCACATCCTCGGGGTCACCTCGCACCCGAACGGGCCGTGGACCACCCAGCAGGTCCGTAACCTTCTGATGGACCTCGGTGACCGCGCGGCGGACTTCCGGTTCCTGATCCGCGACCGCGCCGCCAGTTCACCGCATTTAGGCCGG
This sequence comes from uncultured Actinomycetota bacterium, assembly GCA_963842355.1. Lineage (GTDB taxonomy): Bacteria > Actinomycetota > Actinomycetes > Streptosporangiales > Streptosporangiaceae > JASHPR01. Next base: position 128,535 of record CAWJGC010000009.1, read on the forward strand.
TGGCGGGTGGGCGTTCCTGCTCCCGGTGACCGGCACCGTGACCAGCTTGTCGGGGTAGGGGGCTTCGGTGAGCGTCATTTCACGGCGGATCGCCGGGCGGTGTATCGTCCCCCGTTTCCCCAGGCTGACGGCCTCCCCCGGCCGGAATGCGCAGCGTCTGCGTGGCGGGCACGGCGGGCTCTGGCAGCGGTGCGAGAGTCGGGGTGGTGCGCCAGCAGCGCCATAGCTCCTCGGCATAGGGAAGCACGCCGAAAACGGCGACGGCTGTGAGCAGCCACACCCGCGCCGAGATTGACAGCGGGTCACGGCGTTTGAGGCGCAGCCCGAACCGCGGGCGCCCTCGTCCCGCCAGGGCCAGTGCCTGATCCCAGTGCAGCGCGGTGAGAAGGAAGGCGGCCATCAACGGCGAAACCTCCAGCAAGCTATGGACGTGCTGTTCGACCGGCGACACCCGCCGCCGGTCCTCGGCGTAGGCCTGGTCCCAGTACGCGGTGGCGCTGTGCGCCCCGACCGCGGTGAACGCGCTTAGCAGAACGGTGACGTTGACCTCGCAGAACAGCCCGAGCAGCACCGGAACGCCGGTCTCGGCGAACATCAGCGAGTGGATCGCCGATTCCCGCGGCCCGGCGGTTCGCTCGATATGGGTCCTGCGGTGCAGATACCAGTCAGCCAGCCCGGCGCCCAGCCACAGCGGCATGACGCCTCCCAGCAGCAGCCGCCGGGCCGCCTGCTCTACCCCAAGGATCCGCCGGGCCTCACCGGGCCCGCGCGGAAGCGCGTCAGCCTCCCGGCGGACCAGATCCGGGCGCCGGCTCATGGCTGCAAGACCACCTTGATGCAGCCGTCAGCCTTACCGCGGAAAATCTCGCACCCACGCGCGGCGGTTCGGCGGGGCCGGTGATGAGTGGCGAATTGCCCGCCGCCAGGCGAGCCCCTGTCGTCGCTGACCATCGGTATCAGATCACTGATCCCTCGCTGCACATGCACCCAGCCCATGCGCAGCTGAACTCCCCGGTCGAACGTTTCCATCGGCGGTATAGGTCCGCCTGCCCCGTAGGCAACGATTTCGGTGACCTGGACGTCCTCGTTGCCCTGCCATGCCAGTGATCTCATAAGGCCGCTCCCATCCGGCTTCGCCGCGGCGGCCAATGCATCGCCGCTCCTCCTGACAGAGCACACTGCCCCCAACTGCCAGCGATTCACCCGGCCCTGGCCGGAAATCTGAGCGAGCACACAGCGGTGATGCCCGGACTGGTCGGCGCCAGGATTTCCTCCGCCCGCCGGGATAAACACGCCGGTATGGTCCAACACGGGCGCTGTGCGCGCTCTTGCCCATGCGGGGCGTGCCAGTGTGCTTCATTACCATCCTGGCGCTCGTGCGGCTAGCGGCAGATGCGCTAGGGCGACGGCGCGCGCCAGGGCGCGCCTGATGCGATCCAGGTGGCCGACCGCTGGCATCTGGCATGGCCTGGGTGAATACGCCGAGAAAGCGGTCGCCGCCCACCGCGGCTGCCTGACCCGTTCCGCCGGTGTGTCCGCCGATGGCAGCAGCATCCCGGCCGTTCCTGCCCGGTGCCGGCGCCCGCTGCCGGGCCAACCCCGCCGCCGGCTGGGCCAGAAGGGCTGCGAAATGTTTGCGGCCGGGAACGGCGCCTGGTGGCCCGTACTCGCGACCGCCGCGCCGCCGTACACAGCCGACTGGCCGCCGGGCGCTCCCAGCGTGCAGCCGCCCAGATCCTGGGCCTGAGCCGCAACACCGTGAACCGGTTCGCGGCCGCCGCCAGCGCCGACGAGCTACTGGTCAAGGCCACCAGCCGCCCAAGCAAGCTCGACCGGTACAAGCCCTACCTGCGCTAGCGATGGAACGAAGGGATCACCAGCGCAGCGGTCCTGCACGCCGAACTGCAGGCCCGCGGCTGGCACGGCAGCATCCAGGCCGTCGAACGCAACGTCGGCCATTCCGCGCGATGACCGCCGCGCCGCCGCCCGGCCCGGTGGTCCCGGCAAAGGCCGCCAGATCACCCGCTGGCTGCTCAGCCGCCCGGACACCCTCAACGCCGGCGAGCAGGCGCAGCTCGCTGACATCCAAAACCACTGCCCGCACCTGAACGCCCTGGCCGCCCACATGCGCAGCTTCGCCGAGATCATGGCCTGCGGCCAGGGCCAGCAAGAACTTGAGGGCTGGCTCGCCGCGGGCCGAGACCGGCGACCGGCCGAACTGCGCTCCTTCGCCAACGGCATCCGCCGTGACCAGCAGGCCGTCACCAACGGGCTCACCCTGCCCTACAGCCCCGCCGCCGTGGAAGGCAACATCACCAAGATCAAGATGCTCAAAACGGCAGATGTACGGCCACGCCAGCTTCGACCTGCTGCGCAAGCGAGTCATCCTTCACCCCGGGTAACACCGATCAAGGAATCGGCGCCAGAGCCCGCAAAGTGGGCCAGAACCCAGTATTCAGCTGCCGACGACAACGGCAATACGAGCACATCAAGGCCAGCGCGAAGCAGCGCGGCGAGAGCACCGGCCGGGCGGAGGAGATCGCTGCGCGCACGGTGAACAAGGAACGCGCCCGCGCGGGCGAGGCAAAGACGGCCAGCCGCACATCGACCAAGGACATGTCCTCGTCCCGGCGCGGCAGGCAGCGATCGCACCGGGCGCCCAGGGCCCGACCTACGCCCAGCTCTACGCCGAAGCCCGCAGGCGCGGCGTCAAGGGACGCTCGTAGGAGCCGCCGCGGCGCGGGCCCGCTCTTGGGCACCGCTCCGGCGCGGGTGCGTCACCTTCGGCGGCTGGCTTCGTCACCGGCATTGGCGACGATGGCCGCGATGGGCGGGATTACCAGCGCCACGCAGGTCATCACCACCGCAGCGGTGGTGGAATACAGCCGCACGACGGCCCATGCCGTGATGAACAGCGCCAGGCAGATGCCCATCATGATGAAGTAGGCGCGGTCGCGCCACATGGGCCCCTTCCTACTCACGACCGACCACGACCGCGTGTGGGCAGGCCCGTCCCAGCCCAAGCCGGCACAGCAATCTGCGGCACGTCCAGCCACTACCCCGCACAGGCAGGCAGAACCGCAGGAGGCAGCACTGGCTCAGCCGCGGATCGGGGCCGCTGCGGGACACTGCCTGTCAGCGTGCCTATCGGTGGCCTGGCGAACCGGGCACGGTTGCTGGCTCAGATCTTGGGCTGGGGAGGAAAACACGTTCGGGGACCTGGCGACGGCCGGCCAGGCGAACAGGCGGTCCTGAAACTGCTGGTGGCCGTTCCTGCCGTTAGGCAATATGCAGTCAGGATGTGGTGCAGTGGATCCGGGCGCAGCGGACTGTGGCTCATAGCTGGCGGCGGATCCCGGTTCCCGCTCTGCCGCCTCGGTCTGGTGAGATGCTGCCTTCCAGTGAGCTGCGCGCCCGGCCTCGCCGCCCGATGGGGAGCACGGTGCATTGCGCGCTGTCTTCCAGTAGCAGCGCAAGGCCTCCACAGAGCGAGAATGCCGCCAGCGGGAGCCCGATCCAGCCCGCGACTGTGGCGGTGACCGGGCTGCCCCCCAGGGAGCCCTGGTAGATGCCGGTCCGGGCGAACCGGCACGCCCGGCCAGGAGTAGCAGGCCGAACACTGGCTTGGCCCGCAGCGAAGCCACGGCCAGCACCAGCACGATGGCCGTCATCATCAGCAGGAAACCCGCCAGCGCCGGGCTGCGCCCGACCGGTGGGACGCCGAGCACGGTCAAGGCCGTGGCGGCCCAGGCCGCGCCCAGCAGGCTGAGCCGGTGGCGGCGCCCACGTCCCTGGCAGGAAGGCGAACAGGCCGGCGATCATTCCAGCGGCACCACGAACGCCAGCATAATGACCATCGGCGGTCTGGCTCTGGGCGAGCGGGATCCAGTGCAGTTCCGCGGCTGTCAGCAGGATCGTGCCCATGCCGAAGGCGAGAAAGCCCAGGGAGGCTGCTTGCCAGCGGCCGCAGCACGATCCGGGTCATTTCCTCGGGTCAGCTGCGCGTCGGTTCCCCGCGCAATGCCATGGGCGGAGCCGCATAGCCCCGCCGTCCGCTGCCACCTCTCGTCATGGCGCTGGCCAGTTCTAGGCGGCCGACGGGTGCAAGAGCACCTTGGTGTAGCCGTCGACTCGCCTGTCGAACTTCTCATACGCCGCTGGCGCCTCATCGAGGCTGAGCTCGTGCGAGACGAGCAGCGAGGGGGTGGCCTTGCCGGCGATGATCAGGTCCCGCAGTTGCTGGTTGTAGCACTTGACCGGGCACTGGCCGGTGCCCATCCGCTGGCCTTTCTGGAAGAAGGTGCCGTAGTCGAAGCCGATCCGGCCCTGCCGGGCACCCTCTGTGGCCGCCTGCGGGTCGTTTGGCACGTAGACGCCGACCACGCCGATCCCGCCGGTGGCCCGGACCGCCCGGACCAGGCTGTCCAGCACCATCTCGGGATGCTCCTCGCCCGCTGGGTCGTGCGCCTGGTAGCCGACGGCCTCGATGCCCCGGTCAGCCCCGCCGCCGGTGGCTTCCACGATCTGGGCGGCGGGGTCGCCGTCGGCGACGTTTACCGGAGTGGCGCCGAACCGCCCGGCCAGCGCCAGCCGGTCGGGCTCCATGTCCACCACGAAGACCTGGGCCGCGCCGCGCAGATAGGAGCTGTGGGCGGCGAGCAGCCCGACCGGTCCCGCGCCGTAGACTGCGACGGTGTCGCCGGGGCCGACGCGGCCAGGGCCGCCCCGTGATAGCCGGTGGGGAAGATGTCCGACAGCGTGGTGAAGTCCCGCTCGTGCTCCTTTCCGGGCGGCAGCGGCAGCAGGTTGAAATCGGCGAACGGGACCCGCAGGTACTCGGCCTGGCCGCCCTGGTAGGGGCCCATCTGGGCATAGCCGTAGGCGGCCCCGTCCACGCCTTCGGTGGGATTGGTGCGCAGGCAGAACGAAGTCCATCCGGCGGTGCAGTTGCGGCAGGTGCCGCAGGCGATGTTGAACGGTACCGAGACCCGGTCACCCACTTTGATCCAGCTGACTCCCGGGCCTGTGTCCTCGACGATCCCCATGTTCTCGTGGCCGAGTACCTTGCCCTCTTCCACGCTGGTGCGGCCCTCGTACATGTGCAGGTCAGACCCGCAGATGTTGGTGGTGGTGATCCGGACGATCGCATCATTGGCGGCCTCGATCCGCGGCTGCGGCACGTCCTCCACCGCCACGCTGAACGGGCCTTTGTAAACAACTGCCTTCACGGCGCCTCCCTTGGGTTTCGGTGTTGATTGATGGCTCAGGCCACGCGGGCCGGACGCGTTCCCGCTCCCCGCAGGCCACCCGGCTGGCTACGACGGTTTCATTTGGACCCACCATGACGGCTCCATGTGGCCCCACTGTCCGGTGACACGTAAGACAGCCCTTTGACAATTAATGCGGCCCGTCTGGAGGTTTTGACAGTAGAGTTGGCCCGTTCCTGATCGCGGCGATGACGGGCGGGCGGGTGACGAGTGCTGCTGTCGCGGCCGCGGGTGCCGCGGATACCCGGTTCATGCTGGATTTCCGGGCCGCTGACGGCACCTGGCGGCGCGGGCCGCTGGTGTCGTGTCTCGGGGCTCGGTTCGAGGACGTGCCGCCGGTGCGGGAGTTCCGGTTCGAGAAAGGGCTCGGGAACTTCGCGGGCTGGTGGTACTTCGCCACGACGGGTACCCATATAGGTTTCGAATCCTGGCTGGAACGGGACCACCTCATGCTCATGGACTTCGACCCGGCGGTGGGGGCGGTCGCGTCACAGCCGTTCTGGCTGCGCTGGCGGGATGAGGAGGACCGCGCTCGCCGGCACGCGCCCGATTACTTTGTGCGCGGGCAGGACGGGAGCGCCGTGGTCGTCGACGTCCGTCCCGATGACCGGATCCCGGAGCGGGATGCGGCGACGTTCGCGGTGACTGCGGCAGCCTGCGAGTTTGCCGGCTGGGAGTACCGCAGGTCCGGGGACCTGGACCCGGTCCTGGTGGCGAACGTGCGGTGGCTGTCGCGTTACCGGCACCCGCGGTGCCTGGCATCTGAGGTCGCACCGGTTCTCCTTGACGCGTTCGCCGGCGGGCGGGGCCTGTTCGAGGGAGCGGAGCTGGCCGGGGACCGGCTGCGGACCCTGCCGGTGCTGTTCCACCTGATGTGGCGGCGGCATCTGACGGCTGACCTGTCGGTGCCGCTGGGCATGGCGACCGTCGTGCACGCGGGCGGGCCGCGGTGAGCGCCGCACGCCGCCGGGGGGTCGGGATCGGCGACCGGATCCTGGCCGGCGGGATCCCGAACGTCGTGGTCAGCGTGTCGGGGACGCATGTCCGGCTGGCCGATGACGCGGGCGCGGTCCAGACGGTCACGGCGGCAGACCTGGCCGACAGCACCCGGTTCGCGATCCCGTCGCCGGCCTCGCCGCGGGGACAGCGGCCGGAGACCGGGCTGGAGGGGCTGCCTGCCGCCGCGGTCGAGGGGGCTTCCTGGTGGGAGGCGCATATCGCCGAGGTCGTCTACGGGCTGCGGCCGGACGCGCCCGCGGGAACGCGGCCGAGGCCGCAGTACGACCCGGAGCGCACCAGCCTGACCGAGCGGGAGAAAGCGAAGGCCGCCGAGCTGTCAGCTCCGGGGAAGCCGGTTCCGGCCAGCACGGTCAAGCACCGCCGGCAGCGGTGGGAGGCTCATGGGCTGCCGGGCCTGGCTGACCGGCGGCTGTCCCGCCGCAAGCGGCCCGCCGGGAGAGCGGACGAGCAGGTCGTGGCCGCGATGCGGCAGGCGGCCGGCGAGACACCGGACGCGTCCTCGAAGACGGCCGGGTTCACGATCTGGCGGGCGAAGGAGATCCTCGCCGGGGCGGGCTATGACGGGCCGGTGCCGTCGGACCGGACGCTTTACCGGCTGTTCGGCACGCTCTCGCACGGACGGCACGTCACCGGGGCGGCCTCGACCCGCCGGTCGCTCGCGGGCCGGCCGGAAGGCATGTTCGGGTCGCTGCCGGCGGCGGCTCCGGGCGAGGTGGTGCAGGTCGACTCCACCCCGCTGGACGTCTTGGTGCTGCTGGATGACGGCGTCCCGGGCCGGGTCGAGCTGACCGGCATGATCGACGTCGCCACCAGGGTGGTGCCCGCCGCGGTGCTGCGGCCGACGACCAGGTCGGTCGACGCGAGCGTGCTGCTGGCCCGCGCCCTGACCCCCGGCCGGCCCGGCCGGGGTGGCCCGAGGCCCTGAAGATGGCGCATTCCGTGCTGCCCTACGAGCGGCTGCTGGGCATCGACGCGAGGCTGGAGCATGCCGCGGCCCGGCCGGTGATCGTCCCGGACACCATCGTGATCGACCACGGGTCCGTGTTCATCTCGGCCGCGTTCCGGTCCGCCTGCCGGCACCTGGGCATCTCCGTCCAGCCCGCCCACCTGGGCAGCGGCGCCGAGAAAGGCCACATCGAGCGCTACTTCGGGTCGGTGGCCTCGCTGTTCTGCCAGTTCGCGTCCGGCTATGCCGGGCGCAGCGCGGACCGCCGCGGCCGGCACGTCGAGGACCAGCCGCTGTGGTCCATGGCCGAGCTCCAGGAGCTTCTCGATGAGTGGCTCGTCGCGTTCTTTACCGACCGGAGCACAAGAAGTAATCCGCTGACCTGCTGCTATTCATAGCTTACATGTCAGCGACGGTAGTTGCGTGATTTCCCGGTAACTCGGCATGTCGGCTAGGCAACTCCTATAACCGTGGTGTCGCGGTTCGCCACCACGGTCAACCGGCCCGCCCCGCGAACCACTCGCAGCGCCCCTCGCCCCTCCTGTAAGCTGAACAGGGGAGCAGGTTGAGCCCGGCGTTGCCGGGTTCCGCGTTGCTATTCGCACTAGCCTTTGGCTGCATGCTGGCGGGTAACTGGATTTCACAGATCACAGCCCCGACGACTACGCACCCGGAGGTGACCATGGAAACTGCAAAGAGTGACAAGAAGCTAGGACGCCGTCTTTTCTTCAACACGGTAACTGCCGTCTTCGCCACTGCAGCCATCGGTCTAGTCGGATTCGCAACGGCGGGCTGAGCCTGTTGCCACTACGTCACGAGTAGGGCTTCAGCGGATCGTTTGCTGAATTACGCCGCGGGCCTATTGCGGCGG
>CAWJGC010000010.1:0-205086 GCA_963842355.1 uncultured Actinomycetota bacterium
CGGCGATAGCTCATTGATACGTCGTTCAATGGCAGTAACTCTGATCGAGAGTTCAATAACGGTACGCCCCAGAAGCAGGAAGCACAATATGCCAAATATGAACACTCCCACAGCGAGAGCAACTACTATCCATGTTCCAACGTCAAGCGATGAATGACCGACTACCGTTGCGAGCAGAGCAGCTGCAGTTGTCGTGAAGCCCAGGAACTGAAAGCGAGAGGACATACGCATAACCATTTCTTGTCTTAACGTCTGGTATTCAAGAGAGAGCAACTGAATGGCTCGATCCCTCTCTGAAGGATCTGCTTGATTGCCACGGCTCGCAGTAGGGTGCTCGGCGTCCATGCCGACGATTCTGCCATAAATAGCTCATTATGCGAAACAACATGTCGCTACGCGCGTGCTATTAACGCTTCGCCGGCCTACAGGCCGACCCGGCCTGTCTCCAGTCCCGGCGGCAAGATGCCCGACTCACAGAACTGGCCCGCCGAGGTCTGTCGACGACGAGCACCAAGCCGTCGCCATGTTCACCGGCAGACTCACCCGGGATCGCGTCACGGCTCACCGGGGGATCGCGCCACGGCGCGATCCCCGGCCGCCTGCCCCGCACCTGGCCGGGATGCTCGGTCCGAGATGATGGCGACTGTTCCGCTTCGTCTTCTGCGCCATACATCCTCCGTTTAGTCTGTTGGGCGGCAGTTTGTCGCTGCGCCCTGCGCGGGAGCCGGGCGGGCGGCCGGGAGCGGGAAAGGTCGTGGTCCGGTTGGGAAGATTCCGGAGCGGGATAGCCGTCGGCGTCCTCACCGGGGGGCTGGTCGGAGGGCTGGCCACGGTCGGCGCGCTGCCCGCGCTGGCCGCGACCGCGGCGCGGCCAGGGATCACGGTCGCCGCGAAGTCGCTGTTCAAGCCGGTCACCGGTGACGTCTTTGTCGTATTCGATGCCGGCAAGTTCGCTAAGGCGCAGATCCACGGCAGTATTTCGGGCGCGGCCCGCGGAGAGGTCGTCCGGCTGTTCGCGCAGCCATTCCCGTTCAAGAACGCTCCGGCGCGGGCCGGGTCGGCCACGCTGGCCAGCCCGAGCGCGTCGTACTCGTTCACGGTGATCCCCACCCTGGCCACGCGCTACCGGGTGGCGCTGTACCCGAACAGCACCTCCGCCACGGCGCTCGCGGCCACCACGATCCGGACCGTCTACGTCGCCGATCTCCAGGCGGCAGCGCTGACCCCCAAGACATGTGCCCGGCCGGTCTGCCGCGAGTCCCTGCGCATCGAGGAGGTCGTGCCGGCCTCGACGCTCCGGGACGAGATCACCAAGCACTGGTACTTCTACTTCGGCCTGAGCCTGTCCCCGACCAAGGCGCCTCCGCCACCGAAGTTCCTGACCCTGGACACTCACGCCACGATCTCCGCGCCGGTGCCGGGCGGCGCCCGCCGGTACACGCGGACGATCAGCTTCTCGTTCCGGATCGGCCGGGACGGCTACGACTGGGCCTGGAACGAGTGCACCCGGGACACCGAGGCCACGGACGGCCTGGGCTTGCCGGGCCATCACGGCTGCGGCGCCCCGCGGATCAGTTCCTCGACCGTCTACCTCGGGTAGCCCCCGGGTCAGGCCAGGTCGAACTCTCCGTCGTTGACCCCGGCGGTGAACGCCCGCCATTCGTCCGGGGTGAAGATCAGCACGGGGCCCTCGGGATGGCTGCCGTCGCGCATGGCGATCACGCGGTCGCTGCCCTCCTTGGAGCCTGGCACGAACGCGATCTCGATGCAGCTCTCGCCGGTCTCGCCGCCGTAGGAAGACTTGCGCCAGGTGGCGCCGGTCAGGTCCATTTGTCGGTCGCCTTTCTCGCCGGGTCGGCCAAAGCGCGGGATCACGCCCGGCCCTCAGTATGTCCCTAGGGCTGTCCCTAGGGATACGTCGTATCATCCGTGCGGGTTGACAGCTCATCTTTGATGCGGATACTAAATTCGTCCCCGCGAATCTGGCGGTGGCCCATGCGCTCGCGATGCTGGCGCCAGCGTAGCGGCGCCTGGCCACCGGACGGGCGGCTGAACTCTGCGGAGGCACGGTGAGCGAGGTACCCCTGGCGCCCGGCGAGCTCGCAGTCGGCTCGCAGATCGCCGGCTATCAGGTCGAGGAACAGATCGGGCGCGGCGGGATGGCGGTCGTCTACCGTGCCTTCGATCCGCGGCTGGGCCGGCCGGTGGCGCTGAAGATCCTGGCGCCGGAACTCGCCCGTGACGCGGCGTTCCGGGAGCGGTTCACCCGGGAGATGCGGGCCGCGGCGGCCGTCGACCACCCGCACATCGTTCCCGTGTTCGACGCGGGTGAGGCCAACGGGTCCCTGTTCATCGCGATGCGCTACGTCAGCGGGCAGGACCTGCGCACGCTGCTCGACCGCGAGCACACGCTGCCCGCGGCCCGCGTGGCCCACATCGTCGGCCAGGTGGCGTCGGCGCTGGACGAGGCCCACTCCCGCGGCCTGGTCCACCGTGACGTGAAGCCGGGCAACATGCTGATCGGCACGGTGGCGGGCAGTGGCCAGCCCGACCACGTCTACCTCTCCGACTTCGGGCTCAGCAAGCAGTCGCTCTCCTCCAACAGCCTCACGGCGACCGGCCAGTTCCTCGGCACGCTCGATTACATGGCACCCGAGCAGGTCGAGGGCGGCCCGATCGACGGCCGCGCCGACCAGTACGCGCTGGCGTGCAGCGCCTTCGAGATGCTCGCGGGCCAGCCGCCGTTCAAGCGCGATGCGGGCGTCGCGGTCCTGTGGGCCCAGCTCAAGGCGCCGACTCCGTCGCTGCGAGCCCTCCGCCCCGACCTGCCGCCGGCGGTCGACCAGGTCATGGCCAGGGCGCTGGCCAAGGCGCCGGGTGATCGCTACGAGACCTGCACCGCGTTCGCCGCCGCGCTGCGGGCCGCATGCGGGCTCGGGTCCGACGACGCGGATACCGGCCGCCGTCCCTCGGCCGGCGTGGGGCCGCCGCCGACCGCGATGGCCCACATCCGCGAGCAGGCCCCGGCCCCGGCGTGGCCACCCGGCCAGCCGCAGTCGGCCGCGCCCACGGTGTACCCGGCCGGCCCGCCCGCGGCCGCGCCCTGGCCGGCCGACCCCGTGTCGGCCGCGCCCACGTCCTACCCCGGCGCGCCGACCGATCCGCAGCAGCGGCCGGCGTCATGGCCGCCCGCTCCGCCCGCCTCCAGCCGGTACGTCGTCCCGCCGCCCGCGCCGGGCCGGTACCCGGCCGGCACCCCCGGGCCCGCGCGGCGGCGCTCGTGGGCGGGCGTCGCGCTGATCGTGGGATGCATCGTGCTGCTCGGCATCGCGGGCGGCGTGTTCGCCGTGCTGCACGGCCGCCACGCCGCGGTGTCCACCCCGCCGGCGCCGCCCCCGGCGACCAGCCCGGCGGTCACCACCTCTCCGGCCAACTCCGCTCCGGCGGCGCCGGCCGCGGCGCCCGGCCCGGCCGCCACCGTGCAGGCGTACGTGGCCGCGATCAACGCCCACGACTACGCGAAGGCCTGGGCGCTCGGCGGCAAGAACACCGGCAACTCCTACTCGGCGTTCCAGCAGGGCTTCAACGGGACCGCCCAGGACAACCTGACGGTCACCTCGGTGACCGGCAACGTGGTGACGGCCCAGCTCGCCGCCATGCAGACCGACGGCAGCGTCAAGAACTACCAGGGCACCTACACGGTCAACAACGGGGTCATCACCAACTTCGACATCCGTCAGACCGGGTAGCCGCGGGCGACGGGCGCGCGGGCGCCGCCCGGCCCAGACCCCGGAAGGCCACGCGTTACCCGCGGCGGGCCCGGGCCAGCGCGGCCGGGGACAGTCCGGCCAGCCGGGTGCTCTCCCGGGTCAGGTGCGCCTGGTCGGCGTAGCCGACCTCGGCGGCGAGGCCGGCCAGGTCGGCCAGGTCGGCGACGGGCCCGGCCGCGTCGATGCGGGACAGGAACCGCCGGAACCTGAGCACCCGGATCAGCGTCCGCGGCCCGTAGCCGACCGCGGCCTGGCAGCGGCGGCGGAGCTGGCGCTCGCTGATCCCGAGCCGCCCGGCGACAAGATCCGCGCGCGCTCCCGGACGGCCCAGCCGGCGAGCCGCCTCGAGCACGAGACGGTCCGGCGGGTGCTCGGTCACCAGCTCGGCGGCGATCCCGGCCACGCGGCGCATGGCCTCCTGCGGCGCCAGCGATCCCGCCAGCCGCCGCGGCACCGCGGGCAGTTCGGCGGCGTCCACCCGCTGGTCGAGCAGTTCGCTGAGCGGCACGCCCAGCGCGGCGCCGCCGGCGCCGGGCCGGAACCTGGCCCCGACGACCACCGTCCCCGGCGGCAGCACCGCCGGATTCGGCCCGGTGTCCGGGCCGGCCACGTAGGCGCCCACGTCGCTCTGCCAGATCAGGTCGGTGCACCCGTCGGGCAGGACCGGGGTCGCCGTGCCCTCGTGCGCCGGCGTGGCCGAGATCCACAGGCAGTGAAGTTCGTTCTTGAACGCAGGGGGCGGTGCGAACTCGCGGTACCCAGGCGCCCAGTCCACGGGGCCAGTCTTTCATCCGCGTGTCCGCTTCGTTCAATACGGCGGGCCGGCCAGGTGGTCGAATGGAGCCATGAACGCACCTGATCTTGACGCCGCGGCGCAGTTCCTGGCCGCCGGCGGCCGCGTCGTGGACCGCCGCCGGTTCGAGCGCCTGTTCGCCGGGGGTGACGCCGCGCCGGTCCGGGACGCCGTCGCCGCCTACCGCAACCCCGACGGCGGCCTGGGCCACGGCCTGGAGCCCGACGGGCGCGCCCCGGCCAGCCAGCCCGCCGCGATCGAGATGGGGCTGCGGATCCTGGACGAAGCCGACGCCTGGGATCCCGAGCTCGCCGCGGGCGCCTGCGACTGGCTGCAGGCGAACGCGCCCGCCGAGGGCGGCGCCACGTTCGCGGAACCGACGATCGAGGGCTGGCCGCACGCCCCGTGGTGGGTTCCCGAGCCGGGCCGCCCGGCCTCCCTGCCCTCCACCGGCCAGATCGCGGGCACCCTGTACGCGCGGGGAGTCAGCCATCCGTGGCTGGACCGGGCCACGGAGCTGCTCTGGTCGCGGATCGACGAGCTGACCGCGCCGGGCCCCTACGACCTGCGCGGGGTGATCGGCTTCCTGGACCACGTGCCCGACCGCGGGCGCGCCGAGCGTGCGCTCAAGCAGGTGGCCCCGATGCTGCTCGACGTGGTGGCACTGGACCCGGACGCGCCCGGCGAGACCCACTCGCCGCTCGACTTCGCCCCGAGGCCGGGATCGCCGGCCCGCGGCCTGTTCGACGATTCGGTCATCCGCGCCCACCTCGACCACCTCGCCGCCGGGCAGCGCGACGACGGCGGCTGGACGTTCAACTGGCTGGCCTGGTCCCCCGCCGCCGAGCAGGACTGGCGCGGCTACCTCACGGTCACCAGACTGCAGATCCTGCGCGCCAACGGCCGCCTGGATGGTGACCGGATCAATTCCCGCCAAGCTGGGACTTAGGTCCCTTCCCGGTCACGCCCGGAGCGCTCAGGATGGCCTAGGGAGGCGGGTTCCGCCGCGGGAGCCGGCCGGAGCGGAGGTGACGGCAGGATGATGCGGCCGGACATCCATACGGGTGGCGATCACTCCGGCTCGGCCGGTGCCGGCCCGGCAGGCCCGCTCGCGGTGGATGTTCGTGGCCTGGTGAAGGCCTACGCGGGGGTGCAGGCGGTCCGGGGCATCGACCTCGGGATCCGGGTCGGCGAGGTGTTCGCGTTACTCGGTCCCAACGGCGCGGGCAAGACCACCACGGTGGAAATTCTCGAGGGTTACCGGGCCCGTGACCGCGGCGACGTCAGCGTGCTCGGCGTGGATCCTGGCCGGCACCGGGCCAGGCTGAAGAGCCGTACCGGGATCGTGCTGCAGTCCACAGGCATCGACCGGTACCTGACCGTGCGCGAGACGATCGCGATGTACGCCACCTTCTACCCTCGCCCGCGGCCGGTGGACGAGGTGATCAAGCTGGTCGGCCTCGAGGAGAAGCACGACGTCCGCGTGCTCAAGCTCTCCGGGGGCCAGCAGCGGCGGCTGGACGTGGCGATCGCCCTGGTGGGCAACCCGGAACTGCTGTTCCTGGACGAGCCGACCACCGGTTTCGACCCCTCGGCCCGGCGCGAGGCGTGGGAAGTGATCAAGAACCTGGCGACGCTCGGCATGACGGTGCTGCTCACCACGCACTACATGGATGAGGCTCAGTACCTCGCCGACCGGGTCGCGGTGATCGCGGCCGGCCGGATCGTGGCCGAGGGCACGCCGGACACGCTCGGCGACCGGGAACTGGCCAAGGCGCGGATCCGGTACCGCCCTCCGGCCGGCGCGACGCCCCCGGACCGTCTGTGCCCCCCGCCGGGACCGGATGGATACACCGAGGTCACGCCCGATGACCTCGAGCGGGCCCTGCACGAGCTCACCGGGTGGGCGATCGACCACGGGACCCGCCTCGACGGGCTGCAGGTGATGCGGCCATCGCTGGAGGACGTCTATCTCGCGCTCACCGGCCCGCCGCCGGACGGCGGCCGGCCTCGGCCGCGAACCAGACCGGACACGCGGCATGAACGCGGCCGCGCTCACGGTCTCCCAGGTCCGGTACGTGAACAAGGCCTACTGGCGCAGTCCGGCCGCGGCGTTCTTTGCCCTGGTGTACCCGCTCATGTTCCTGGTGATCTTCACGTCGATATTCCGCAACTCCAACGTCCAGTTCGGTGCGGGGCGGGTGAACGAGGCCACGTTCTACGTGCCCGGCATGGTAGCCCTGGCGGTGATCACGGTCTGCTTCAACAACATCGCGGTCGCGGTTACGTTCCAGCGGGACTCCGGGGTGCTCAAGCGGATCGACGGGACTCCCCTGCCCCGCGCCGCGTTCTTCGGGGCCCGGATACTGCACGCGGTGCTCGTGTCGGCACTGCTGGTGGTCATCACGGCCGCGTTCGGGCGCGCGTTCTACAGCGCCGACATCCCCACCGGGGTCACCCTGCTGCGGATGCTGGTCATGCTCGCCGTCGGCGCGGCCGCGTTCTGCGCGCTCGGGTTCGCGATCTCGCCTGCCATCCCGAACGCCGACGCCTCGCTGCCGATCGTCAACGTGATCGTCCTGCCGCTGCTGTTCCTGTCCGGGGTGTTCATCCCGCTCGGGAACAACCCGCCCGCCTGGATGCTCTGGGTCGGCCGGATCTTCCCGATCAGGCACTTCCTGTCCGGGATGCAGGCCGGGTTCCTCGGCTCCCCGTTCAACTGGACCGACGTCCTGGTGGTGGCCGCCTGGGGCCTGGCCGGGCTCCTGTTCGCGATCCGCTTCTTCCGCTGGGAACCGCGAACCGGCTAACCCAGCGCACGGTGCCCGGTCGGTTCGCGGAGCCGGCGCTGGTCAACGGCGCCGTGGGCGTGGTGGTCGCGCCGCGCGGACGGCTCACGCTGGCGCTCGCCGTCACGATCGAGGGCGAGCAGACCGCCGGGTACGAGCTCATCGCTGACCCCGTCCGGCTCCGGCGACTCGACCTGGCCGTCCTCGGCCGCTTACCGCCCCCGGCGCAGCAGCCACCGGCGACGGGTCCAGGCGTGCCTGGCCGCGACCACGATGAGGATGACGCTGGAGATCGCGTGCCAGCGGAGCCTGGAGCGTCCGTCGAGCCAGTCGAACAGCCCGGACGCGGTCACCACGGCGAGGCCGGCGAGCAGCAGGAACGTCTGCGACAGGCTCCACCGCAGCTTCGCCGGCAGCCGCCTGCGCCGCCACAGCCGGCCCAGTGTCCCGCGGATCCATCCGCGGCGGTAGCCGCTGGGTGACGGCGGGCGCGAGCAGGGCCTCCCCGCGGCGGTAGCCGCTGGGTGACGGCGGGCGCGAGCAGGGCCTCCCCGCGGCCGATCACCCGCACGGCGTGCAGGATCTCCTCGGGCGTCGCGTCCTTGAGCAGGAAGCCGCTGGCCCCGGCCCGCAGCGCGTCGTAGACGTAGCTGTCCAGGTCGAACGTGGTCAGCACGAGCACCCGCGGCGGGGACTCCGCCTGGATCAGCATCCGCGTCGCCTCGATGCCGCCGAGCACCGGCATCCGGATGTCCATGAGCACTACGTCGGGCTTGAGCTGGGCCGCGAGCCGAACGGCCTGACCCGCACGCTCAGCGCCGCCTGCCGGTAGCCGAGCTCGACCCGGACCGCGGCCCCCGGCGCATGGCGTCCGGCGTTGGTCAGCGCCTCCTGCACGATGCGGTAGCAGCACAGCTCCGCCGAGGCGGGCAGCGGCCGCGGCCTGGCCGGCCACGGTCATCGTGACGTCCATTCCCGCCCGGACCGTCCGGCTCAGCAGGTCGTCCAGGTCGGCGAGCCGCGGGTGCGGCGCGGTTTCCGATCCTCCGCCGGGCGTCCGGAGCACGCCGAGCACCACCCGCAACTCGGTGAGCGCGGTACGCGCCTCGTCGGCGATCTCGCCGAAGGCGGCCTGGCCGGGACCCGGCAGGTCTGGGATGGCGTAGGGCGCGGTCGCGGCGCGGACCGCGATCATCGACACGTGATGCGCCACCACGTCGTGCAGCTCACGAGCGATCGAGGCCCGCTCCCGGGCGGCCACCTCGCTCTCGCTCAGGTGCCTGAGCCGCGCGGCGGTGGCCGCGTGCTCCGTCTCCGACTGCCGCCGGGCCCGCAACAACTCCCCCGCGCCCCAGGCCGCGACCACCGCCAGCGCCTCGGCGGCCGTCGCGTCCCACGGGGTCACGTTGCCGAGCAGGTCGAGCGTGGCCAGGAGGACGGCGATCTCCATCGCCGTGACGGCCTGCACCGCACGGCGGCGCGGCAGCATGACCGGGCAGGCCGCCAGGGCGATCAGCCAGCCCGCCACCGCGGCCGCCGGCCAGGACAGCCGGGCGAAGACCACGAACACGGCGCTGGCCGTCAGCACCATGGCGATGGCCGGTCCCGGGTACCGCCGGATGACCGCGATCGGGACGGTGGCCAGCAGGCCCAGGAACCCCGTCAGGACGGCGCTCAGCGGTCCCGCCTGCGTGCTCGCCGCGAGCACCGCGGCCACGGCGAGCACCGCGGCCACGGCGACCGGGCCGGCCGGCCGCCGGAAGTCGGCGGCGAGCAGGGCCACCCCGCGCTCCACCAGCGAGCCCGGCCAGGAGGTACGTGGTCCCGCATCCCGGGTATTCCGGGCATTCGGGGCGGGGTCAGTCAGGCGCGGCGCGGCTGAATCCATCACCTCACCAGCATGCACTGGCCGGTCGGGTACCCGCGTGCACCTGGCGACCCAGCCCACCCCCTACCGGGGTATCACCCGTAGAACAGGCGTTCCATCACGGCCCGCGCCCGCCGGGCGGCCCGGCGGTGATCCTGGACCAGGTCCTGTGACGCGTCCGGCGCGTACCCGAGCAGCCGCGCCACCGCGCCGAGTTCCGGCGGCGACGACGGAACCGTGTCCCCCGGGCGGCCGCGCACCAGCACGACCGCGTTCCTGATCCGCGTGGCGAGCAGCCACGCCGTGGCCAGCGCCTCGGTGTCGGCCGCGTCGATCAGGCCCTCGCCGCGCGCGGCCTGCAGCGCCGCGATCGTGCGCGTGGTCCGCAGCGGGGGCACCTCGTGAGCGTGCCTGAGCTGAAAGAGCTGAGCCACCCACTCCACGTCGGTCAGGCCGCCCGGGCCGAGCTTGAGGTGCACCGCGGGATCGACCCCGCGGGGCATGCGTTCGGCTTCCATCCGGGCCTTGATCCTGCGGACCTCCCGGACGGAGGCCTCGCCCATCCCGCCGCGGGGATAGCGGAACTCGTCCGCCATGGCCGTGAACGCGGCGCCCACCGCGGCGTCGCCGGCGACGGGCTCGGCGCGCAGCAGGGCCTGTGCCTCCCACGGCGCCGACCACCGCTGGTAGTAGGCCCGGTAGGAGGCGAGCGTCCGCACCAGCGGGCCCTGCCGGCCTTCCGGCCGCAGGCCCGCGTCGATGGGCAGCGCCGGGTCGGGACCCGGACGGGCCAGCAGCCCGCGCAGTTCCTCGGCGACCGCGTGTGCCGCCCGGGTCGCGGCCTCCTCGTGGGCGCCGTCGTGCGGCTCGTGCACGAACATCACGTCAGCGTCGCTCGCGTAGCCCATCTCGTGCCCGCCGAGCCTGCCCATGGCGATCACGCAGAGCCGGGTGGGCAGCGGGCCGCCCGCCTGCTCGACTTCCCTGGTGGCCGCGACCAGGGCGGCCCCGATCGTCACCGCGGCGACGGCGGTGAGGGCCTCGCCGGTCTCCTCGGGGCCCGACATTCCGAGCAGGTCGGCCGTGGCCGTGCGCAGCAGCTCCCGGCGGCGCAGCGCCAGCGCCGCCGCGACCGCGTCGGCTGCGGTGTCGTGCCTGCGCACGGCGGCGGCCGCGTCGGCGTGCTGGGCCGCGGCCGGCCTGGGCGCGAGCTGAGCGTCGTCGGCGAGCATCGCCACCGCGTCGGGCGCTCGCAGCAGCAGCCCGGTGGCGTACCGGCTGGACGCGAGCAGCCTGGCCATCCGCTGCGCCACCCTGGTGTCGTCCCTGAGCAGCCTCAGGTACCACGACGACTCCCCCAGTGCCTCGCTGACCTGGCGGAAGGCGAGCAGGCCCGCATCGGGCTGGGCCGCGTCGGCGAACCAGCCGAGCATCACCGGCAGCAGGGTCCGCTGGATCGCCGCCTTGCGCGACATGCCTGACGTGAGGACCTGGATGTGCCGCAGCGCACCGGCCGGGTCCACGTAGCCGAGCGCCTCGAGCCGCGCCCGGGCGGCCTCCTGGGTCAGCCGGACCGCTTCTCCGGGCAGCCGGGCCACCGCTTCGAGCAGCGGCCGGTAGAACAGCTTCTCGTGCAGGCGCCTGGCCTGGCTGGCGTGCCGGCGCCACTGCGCGACGAGGTCGTCGGCGGGATCGCCGTGCGTCCTCCCGTCCGCGGTCGGCAGTCCGTCCCCCTCCATCCTCCGCAGGGCCCGGCCGACCTGGCGCAGCACGGCGGGGTCCTCGGGCAGCAGGTGCGTCCGCCGGAGCCTGCGTAGCTGGAGCAGGTGCTCGACGCTGCGCAGGAACCGGTAGGCGGCCCCCAGGCTGGCCGCGTCGTCACGGCCGACGTAGCCCCCGCGGGCCAGCGCCGCGAGGGCGTCCAGGGTGGTTGCGGCGCGCAGCGTCTCGTCGGTGCGGCCGTGCACGAGCTGCAGCAACTGCACGGCGAACTCGATGTCCCGCAGGCCGCCGGGGCCGAGCTTGATCTCACGGCCGGCCTGGTCGGCGGGCAGGCTGCCGATCACCCGGCGCCGCATGGCCTGCACGTCCGCCACGAAGTTCTCGCGCTGGGCCGACTGCCAGACCATCGGCGCGAGCGCGGCCAGGTAGGCCCGGCCGAGATCGGCGTCACCCGCCACCGGCCTGGCCTTGAGCAGCGCCTGGAACTCCCAGGTCTTCGCCCAGCGCGCGTAGTAGGCGCGGTGGCTGGCCAGCGTCCGGACCAGCGGCCCGTCGCGGCCCTCCGGGCGGAGGTTGGGGTCGACGGGGAACAGGGCCTCCTCGGCCGCCGCGTCGGAGCAGGCCCGGATCATCCCCGTCGCCAGCCGGGTGGCCGTGCGCAGCGCCGCGGTCTCGCCGCCAGACCCGCCCTGCCCGGCCGCCGCCCCGCCCTGCCCGGCCGCCGCCCCGCCCTGCCCGGCGGCCGCCCCGCCCTCCCCGGGCTCGGCCACGAAGATCACGTCCACGTCGCTGGCGTAGTTGAGCTCCCGGCCGCCGCACTTGCCCATCGCGATGACCGCGAGCCGGACCGGCGCGGAGCCCGGCGGCAACTGGGATCGCGCGATGGCCAGCGCCGCCTCGAGCGCGGCCGCCGCCAGGTCTGCGAGCTCGGCCGTGACCTCGGCCAGGCTCCCGGCCCCGGTGAGGTCCCGGCCGGCCAGGTTCAGCAGCCGCCGCCGGTAGCCGATGCGCAGCGCGGTCTGCGGGTCGGTGGCTCCCTGGACGGGCTGCGCTACCGGCTCGTGATCATCGGGCCGGGCCCCGACCGCGGCCAGCAGTTCCCGGCGTAGCTCGCCGGCCGCCGGCCGCCGCAGCGCCTCCGGGCCGTACAGCACCTTCCAGTCACCGGGGTGGCGGGCCAGATGACCGCCGAGGGCGGCGCTGACCCCGAGCACCCCGATCAGGCGGTCGCGGAAACCTGGGTCGGCGCGCAGGGCGGCGCGCCGTTCCGCATCGTGTGGCAGCCGCGCCAGGCTGGCCAGAGCGAGGTCGGGATCGGCCGCCGCGGCGAGCGCTCCGAGCACGGCGGAGTCGGCCTCAGCCGTGTCGAGCACGAGATCCTCGGTGATCAGCTGCTCCGCCCGCGCCGTGTCGGCGAAACCCATCACGGCTAGCTGGCCGGCCAGGGTCGTCCCGCGCGACATGCTCACCCCTGCACGGTAGCGACCCGCCGGGCGTCCCGCCGACCGGCGCTCGCCTCAACCGGGCGGCCATACCGCGGGGCAAACCAGAACCTGGACCTCTCCGGGAGCAATCAGCGGGTCGCCGGACCAATCCTTGCATGTCAGGCCATCGGCGGCCGATATCCTCGACCTCAACAGCGGTGATGGCTATCCGCATCAGCGAGCTCGAGCACTAGGCGGACGGACAGCGTGAACGATGACATCCGGGAGACCATGGCCCCGCTGATCGACGCCGTGTCGAGAGCCTGGGAGCAGGTGGTCCGGCAGGTGGACGAGGTCCTGGGCTGGTCGCCCGGCACGCCGCCCGGCCAGCGCGGGTCCCCGGCGGTCATGGCCGACGGCGAGCTGGGGGAGGCCATGCTCGCGATCGCGTTCAGGCTGATCGACACCATCGATCCGGTCCGCCTGGCCGCCTTTCCCGTCGCCAGCGATCCGCGCTGGCGCTTCAACGTCCCGGCCACGGTCGAGTCGCACGTGAGGGCCATGTTCACCGAGGCATCCCACGCCTTCAGCCTGGCGGTCGTCGGCCTGCGAGATCATGCCTCGCTGGCCGCCCTCGCCGCCGTCGGGCGGCTCGCCGACATCCTGGTGCGGGCCCGGTGGCTGCTGCAGCCGCCCGAGGAGCCGTTGCGCCGCGAGCGCGGCTACGCCCTCACCGCCGAGGCGATCGCCTGGTTCCAGGAGATGGGCGACCGAAGCGCCGAGGCCGGCGGTGCCGACCAGATCGACCTGCCCGGCGAGATCGCGGACCGGGCCACCACCATGGAGGCCAAGCTCGCCGAGCTCAGGGAGGAAGACGGGGTCGAGGCCGCACGGGTGCCGAAGCGCCGCAAGCTGTTCGAGGCCTACCTGCCGGGCAGCGGCCTCACCCTGTTCGCGCTGTCCTCCGCGGCCGCCTCGCGCCCCGGCGTCATGCCCTCCGCGCTGTTCTATGCCGAGCCGGGTACCGGCAACGCGATCTACAACTTCCAGCGGCTCCACCTCACCCGGGCGTACTGGCTGGCCCAGGCGATCACCCTGTACGCGGACTTCTGCGATGCCGCCGCGCCCGTTCTCGGGCAGCACGACTGGGAAGAGATCATCGCTACCGCCGAGGCCAGGCTCCGCCCCTTCAGCGAGGAGGCCGACCGGCGCTACCAGCAGCGCCTGCACCGCGGCATGCACCCCGGCCTGTGACACCGGGGCATCCCGCGCAGTCCGCGCCTCCACCCTGGCCGGTAACCCGGCGGGTGAGCGCTCAGAGCGCGCCGAGGTAGCGTCCAAGCTCGAAGTCCGTGACCTGGCGGCGGTAGTCCTGCCATTCCGTGCGCTTGTTCCGCAGGAAGAAGTCGAAGACGTGCTCGCCGAGCGTCTCCGCGACCAGTTCGCTGCCCTCCATGACGTTGCAGGCGTCCGACAGGCTCTGCGGCAGCGGCGTGATGCCCAGCGCGCGCCGCTCGGCCGGGGTGAGCGCCCATACGTCGTCCTCGGCGCCGGGCGGCAGTTCGTAGTCGGCCTCGATCCCCTTGAGGCCGGCCGCCAGGATCACCGCGAACGCCAGGTAGGGGTTGCAGGCCGAGTCGATCGAGCGGAACTCCACCCGGGTGGCGTTCCCCTTCTGCGGCTTGTACATCGGCACCCGGACCAGCGCCGACCGGTTGTTGTGCCCCCAGCACACGTAGGCGGGCGCCTCTCCGCCCGCGCCGGCGATCCACTCGGGCCCGCCCCAGATCCGCTTGTAGGAGTTGACCCACTGGTTGCACACCGCGGTGATCTCCGCCGCGTGGGTGAGCACCCCGGCGATGAACGCGCGGCCCAGCTTGGAGAGCTGGAACTCCGCACCGGGCTCGTAGAAAACGTTCCGGTCGCCCTCGAACAGCGACATGTGCGTGTGCATGCCCGAGCCGGGATGCTCGGTGAACGGCTTCGGCATGAACGTGGCGTAGACCCCTTGGTCCAGCGCGACCTCCTTCATCGCCAGCCGGAACGCCATGATGTTGTCCGCGGTGGTGAGCGCGTCGGCGTAGCGCAGGTCGATCTCCTGCTGGCCGGGCGCGCCCTCGTGGTGGCTGAACTCGACCGAGATCCCCATCCTCTCCAGCATCACGATCGCGCTGCGCCGGAAATCGTGCGCGATCGTGTGCGGTGTGTGGTCGAAGTAGCCGCCGGCGTCGATCGGCTGCGGCTTCACCCCGGGTTCCGGCTTCTCGCGCAGCAGGAAGAACTCGATCTCGGGATGCGTGTAGAACGTGAAGCCGAGGTTGGCGGCGCGGCCGAGAGCCCGTTTGAGCACGTGACGGGGGTCGGCGTAGGACGGCGACCCGTCCGGCATCAAGATGTCGCAGAACATCCGGCCGACCGCCGCCTCGCCGCGCAGCGGCATGAGCTGGAACGTCGAGGGGTCCGGCTTGGCGATCATGTCTGCCTCGTAGACCCGGGCGAAGCCCTCGATGGCCGAGCCGTCGAAGCCGATGCCCTCTGCGAACGCGCCTTCGAGCTCGGCCGGGGCGACCGCCACCGACTTCAGGTAGCCGAGCACGTCCGTGAACCACAGCCGGACAAAACGAACGTCACGCTCCTCGAGCGTGCGTAGCACGAATTCTTCCTGCCTATCCACCCCGACAGTTTGCCCGCCCCGTGTTTCCGGCACGTTAACGCCCCGCTTCCCGCCGAGCGAGCCGCCGGCGAACCGGGTGGCGACGGCGCGCAGGGTGGGCCTTCCGCCGGGACACCCGTTCGGACGCCGCCATAGACAAGCCACTATCAATCTGATATCATATTAATCAGTGATCGGGTGGCCAGCATCACGGTCCGCAGGAGGCGATCCCGATGAACGCACCCAACGACAACACCGCTGCCAAGGGCCTGCGCGGGTGGTGGGCATCTCCCCCGCGATCCGGCATGCAACGCCTGATCGTGCCCTATGAGTACCGCCACCTCCGCGTCTTTGGGGCCGGGCGTATTGCCGGCGGCATTGTCGCGGCCGCCGCGGGCGTCGTGTGCCTCTCGTACGGCGTCTACGCATGGTCAGCCTTCTTCCTGGTTCTCGGGGCGCTGAATCTCGCGGGTGGCTGCTGGTACCTCACGATCGCTCGCCCCGCGTCGGCCCGAACCTGAGCCTGGTCAGCTGATCTGTTCGGCCAGACTTCGTCGGCTACGGCGGCCGGCCAGACCACCGGCTACCCGGCCGGCGCTCCAGCGCCCGGGCGGCCTGCCGTGGCCCATGATCAACATTCGGAACCGGCGCGGCCGGCCGGGCTAAGCTGGGGAGGTGCCCAGAATGCGCATTGCCCTGGCCCAGGTCGACGCCACCGTCGGGGACCTGGCGGGCAACTTGGACCTCATTGTCGAGTGGACCAGGCGCGCCGCTGGACAGGGCGCGAGGCTGGTCGTGTTCCCGGAGATGATGCTGACCGGCTATCCGGTGGAGGATCTGGCCCTGCGCGCGTCGTTCGTGGACGCCTCGATCGCCGCGCTGGCGACCACCGCGGAGCGGCTGGCCGCCGAGGGGCTGGGCGGCATGGCCGTGGTGACCGGGTACCTGGACCACAAGACCGGGATGCGGCCCCGCGTCGGGCTGCCCGCCGGGGCGCCGCTCGACGCCGCGGCGCTGCTGCACGACGGCGCGGTCGTGGTGCGGTCGGCCAAGCACCACCTGCCGAACTACGGGGTCTTCGACGAGTACCGGTACTTCGTGCCGGGCGATGTCCTGCCCGTGATCCGGATGCGCTCGGACGACGGAAACCCGGTGGACGTCGCGATCGCGATCTGCGAGGACCTGTGGCAGGACGGCGGCCCGGTCACCGTCACCTGCACGGCCGGCGCGGGCCTGCTGGTGGTGCCCAACGCCTCGCCGTACGAG
Organism: uncultured Actinomycetota bacterium; assembly: GCA_963842355.1. Classification (GTDB taxonomy): domain Bacteria; phylum Actinomycetota; class Actinomycetes; order Streptosporangiales; family Streptosporangiaceae; genus JASHPR01. Next base: position 16,285 of record CAWJGC010000010.1, read on the forward strand.
CGCGGCAAGGACGACACCCGCCTGGAACTGGTCGAGCGCCGGGCCCGCGAGGCGGGCGCCACGCTGGCCTACGTGAACATGGTGGGCGGTCAGGACGAGCTGGTGTTCGACGGCGACTCGATCATCGTGGACCGTTCCGGAGCGCTGATAGCCCGGGGTCCCCAGTTCGAGGAGGCCCTGGTCGTCGCCGACCTGGACCTGGCCCCGGCCGCGCCGGCCCGGTGTCCCGCCGAGACCCCGGTCGACGCCCGGGACGGCACGATGATCACCGTCCGCAGGCTCGAACTCCCCGGCGCAGCCGCCCCGCAGTCCGCAGCCGCCCCGCAGCCGCCGGCGACCTGGCCTCGGCTGACCGATCTCGGGGAGGTCTACGCGGCCCTGGTCACCGGCGTCCGGGACTACGTGCGCAAGAACGGGTTCGGCTCGGTGATCCTGGGCCTGTCCGGCGGCATCGACTCGGCGCTGACCGCGACGATCGCGGCCGACGCGATCGGCCCCGACCGGGTGCACGTGGTGCTGATGCCCAGCTGCTACTCCTCGGAACACTCCGTCGGCGACGCCGAGGACCTGGCCAAGCGCCAGGGCCTGCAGGCCCGGACCGTGCCGATCCGGCCCATGGTCGACGCGTTCCAGGCGGAGCTTGACCTCACCGGCCTCGCGGCGGAGAACCTGCAGGCCAGGATCCGTGGCCTGATCCTCATGTCGCTGTCCAACGCCGACGGGCACCTGGTCCTCACGACCGGCAACAAGAGCGAGCTGGCCACCGGCTACTCCACGCTCTACGGCGACTCGGCCGGGGGGTTCGCGCCGATCAAGGACGTCCTCAAGACGCTGGTCTGGGAGCTGGCGCGGTGGCGCAACCAGCAGGCGGAGAGCCGGGGCGAGACGCCCCCGATCCCGGAGAACTCGATCACCAAGCCGCCGAGCGCCGAACTGGCCCCCGGTCAGCTCGACACCGATTCGCTGCCGGACTACGCGGTGCTCGACGCGCTGCTCGACGACTACGTGGAGCGTGATCTCGGAGCCGCCGAACTGGTCGCGGCCGGGCACGACCCCGCCCTCGTGGACCGGGTCATCCAGATGGTGGACCGCGCGGAGTACAAGCGCAGGCAGTACCCCCCGGGCCCCAAGATCACGGGGAAGAACTTCGGCCGGGACCGGCGCCTGCCGATCACCAGCCGCTGGCGCGAGCCGCTCCGCTCGGCCCCGGGCGGCTAGTCACGATGGCTGTCGCGGTGGTCAGCGCGGCCGGCGAGGCCGCGCTGTAGGCCCGCTGCGGCCCGGAGACTCATCAATCCCTTGGCGAATTGACGGCTTGACAGTCTGCCCAGAAATCCTGCTCCTTGGACAATCTTGTCAATGTCCCTGCAATGAATTGTGACGCCCGGAAAAGGACGGCAGCATATATCCTGTCGCTATTGGCATGCTCACGGATCACGCGCTCGGAGAATCGGTGCATGATGACCGCCTGCCCGTCCACGCTAACGGTTGCCAGTGACGCCTCGATAAGTTGCTCGAGAGCTGCATCTATGCTGGCCCGGTCAACTTTGCGTCCGGCGCCCAGAAGCCATCTCACGCCCTTGAGACTACCGTGGACCTGTGAACCTGGCCCGGCAGTGAGCCGGCCAGGACTGGCCGGCCGCTCGCAGTCGTCATGGAGGTCGCGTGCGCATCAGCCTTGGTGATGTGTCCTTGTGGTTCGATGTATCCGGGCCGTCAGTGATTCCGCGGGGGGACACGACGGTAGAGCGCCCGGTCCTGGTGGCCGTCCACGGCGGCCCCGGCTTGGATCACCTCACGGTGAAGTCCGCCCTGGGGCCGCTGGCTGAGGACTTCCAGGTCGTGTACTTCGACCTGCGGGGCCACGGCCGCAGCGATCACAGCAGCGCCGAGTTCTGGAACATGCGGACCTGGGCTGATGACCTGCGGCGGCTGTGCGACGCGCTCGGGCTGCGCAAGCCGGTGGTCCTCGGCAGCAGCTTCGGCGGCTTCGTGGCGCTCAGCTACGCGGCGCTGTTCCCCGATCATCCCGGCGGCGTGATCCTGGCCAGCACGACCGGGGGCCACCAGGACCAGCAGCGGGTCATCGAGGCGTTCGGCCGCCTCGGCGGCCCCGAGGCAGCCGCCGTCGCCCAGCGCACCTACGCTGATGAGACCGGAGACTACCGGGCTGAGTTCCTCCGCGTCTGCTACCCGCTTTACAGCGGCACGCCGGGCTGGGCCGAGGAATCCCGCCAGTTCCAGGCCCGGATGATCAAGAACACGGACGTCGCCTTGCACTACTCCACGCACGAGGTCCACGCCTTCGACCCCTGGAGCGTGATCGGCGCCGTCAGGTGTCCCGTGCTGGTCCTGGCCGGCGAGGACGACCCTATCTGCCCGCTGCCCGTGGTCCAGGAGCTAGCCGGCCAGCTGCCGGCGGACACCACCTGCTTCGTGCGCCTTCCCGGCGCGCGCCACACCATCTTCCGTGACCGCCCGGACCTCGCTTTCCCGGCTGTCAGGCACTTCGTCTCCCAGGTCAGGGAAAGCCAGCCCGCCAGCTGTTGACACATCGTGACCATGACCGCAGCGCCCAGATGCCCGGCTATCCCGCCCCTCGCCATCCGAGCGCTCCTCAACTACCCCGACAACGCCAGCTCACGGTGCTCAGGTAAACCGGTTCCCTGCACCGCGATCCTGGCTCGGGCTGGCCGGCGCTTTGGTGCCGGGCGGGTTATCCGGTTTCGGGGATCCAGGGGCTGGCCTGGAGCGACTGAACGGCCCCCCGAGGCGGTCGCTCCGTTCTTATCGGAACCAGTCTGCTGCTGGCCAGGCGACTTCCGGTCTTCCCGCCAGGGGCCGGGTCTTGGGCCGGGCCAGATCACTCGGGAGATACCAGCGACCCCGGTGCGGCTGGAGGCCGACCGTGCTCAGCGCCCGCAGGTGCGGCTGGGTCGCCCAGCCGACGTGTGGGTCCAGCGCGATCCGGGCAGGGCCAGAACGAGCGGCCGCGAAGATCGTGCCGCGGTGCGGAGGGAGAAGATCGTGGCGATCGCGACCATCAACCCGGCCACCGGGGAAACCGTGCAGACCTATGACGAGATGAGCGGGGCGGACGTCGAGCGCTGCCTGGCCGCGGCCGAGGCGGCGCACGCCAGCTACCGCCTGACCGGTCTTGACGCCCGGGCCGGATGGATGCGCCGGGCGGCCGAGATCCTCGGTGCCGAGCAGGACCAGGTCGCGGCCATGATGACGACCGAGATGGGCAAGACGCTGACCGCCGCCCGGCAGGAGGTCGCCAAGTGCGCCACGGCCTGCCGGTACTACGCGGACCACGCCGCCGGGTTCCTGGCCGACGAGCCCGCCGACGCTGACGCGGTCGGCGCTCGGCGCGCCTTCGTGAGCTATCAGCCGCTCGGCCCGGTCCTGGCCATAATGCCCTGGAACTTTCCGCTCTGGCAGGTGATGCGCTTCGCCGCCCCCGCCTTGATGGCCGGCAACGTCGGGCTGCTCAAGCACGCCTCGAACGTGCCGCAGACCGCGCTGTTCCTGTCGGACCTGTTCACCAGGGCCGGCTTCCCGGAGGGGACCTTCCAGACCCTGCTCATCGGCTCCGCGCGGATCGAGGCGATCCTGCGTGACGACCGGGTGATGGCGGCCACGCTCACCGGCTCGGGGCCGGCCGGGCAGTCGGTCGCGGCCGTCGCCGGAAGCGAGATCAAGAAGGTCGTGCTCGAGTTGGGCGGCAGTGATCCGTTCATCGTCCTTCCCTCGGCCGACCTGCGGGCCGCGGCCCGGGTGGCGGCCGTCGCGCGCTGCCTCAACAACGGCCAGTCCTGCATCGCCGCCAAGCGCTTCATCGTGCACACGGCCGTCTACGACGAGTTCCGGCGATTGTTCGTCGAGGAGATGTCGGCCAAGGTCGTCGGGGATCCGATGCTCGACCGCACCGACGTGGGCCCGCTCGCCACCGAGCAACAGCGCGACGACATCGAAAAGCTCGTGGCCGACGCGGTGGCCGAGGGGGCGAAGGTGCTCTGCGGGGGCGCCGCGCCCGACAGTCCCGGCTTCTACTACCCGCCGACCGTGCTGGCCGACGTCACCCCCGACATGCGGGTGCATAGCGAGGAGGTCTTCGGGCCGGTGGCCACCCTCTACCGGGTCGCGGGGCTGGACGAGGCCATCGAACTCGGCAACGGCACCGAGTTCGGGCTCGGCGCGAACGCGTGGACCGACGACGAAACCGAACGCGTCCGGCTGGTCCGGGATCTCGCCGCGGGCATGGTCTTCATCAACGGCAACGTGACCTCCTACCCGCAGTTGCCGTTCGGCGGGGTCAAGCGTTCCGGTTACGGCCGGGAGCTGTCCGTCCAGGGCATCCGCGAGTTCTGCAACATCAAGTCCGTATGGATCGGCGATACGGGCGGCGGCTGACCCGACGCCCGTACGCGTCGGTCAGGGTGAGACGCGCCGCGGTCAGTGCGAGGCGAGGCCGCGCAGGAGGCTGTCGACGACGCGCCGGGCATAGTCGGCCGGGACGGGTTCTTCGTGCCCGGTGCTGGCCAGCGCCGCACCCCGGAGCAGGTACAGCGCCGCCTCGATGTCGGCGTCCTCGCGGAGTTCGCCGGTGGCGACGCCGCGGCGCAATACCGACCGGACCACCTCGCGCCGCGGCTCGACGACCGTCTCGATGAACCGGGCCATCAGCCGCGGGTACTTGTCGCCCTCGCCCTGCATCAGCCCGAACTGCCTGGCCCGCCGCGGGTCGGCCACGTCGCGGCACAGCGCGTCGAGCACCGCCACGAGATCCTCGCGCACAGACCGGCCCCGCGGCTCGGGCAGCGGGGTCTTCAGGGCGGCCAGCGCGTCCAGGAGCAGGTCCTCTTTCCCGGGCCAGCGACGGTAGATCGTGGCCTTGCCCACGCCGGCCCGCGCCGCGACCTGTTCGATGCACAGGCCGTCGGGGCCGTGCTCCGCGAACAGGCTCAGGGTGGCGTCGATGATCGCCCGGTCGGCCTGCTCGCTGCGCGGGCGGCCGGGGCGCCGGGGCGCGGGCGCCTCGCCCGCGCTGGTCCCGGAGACCTCACCGGCGGGGGGCAGTGTCTCAGCCGAGCGCATGACCGCCGCCTACCTCTCCACGTTTCCCACGGACTGCGGGCCGCGGGCCAGCCCCGGGCTCCGCGCCAGTTCCATGCGGCCCGCGGTCTGGCCGGCCATGCGCGCGGCGGACACCGTCTCGCCGGCCAGAGCCGTCTCGCTGGCCAGAGCCGTCTGCTCCGGCGGGACCGAACGGCGGCCCGGCATCCAGATGGCCATGACGACCGCGCCCGCCAGCGCGATGATCACGGAGATCAGCGAGGTCACGTGCATGGCCTGGACGAACGACTCGTTGGCCGTGGTCAGCAGGCGCGCGCCGGCCGGCCCGAGGTGCTGCGCGATGGCCTGGGTCGCGGCGATCGACTCGGTGGCCGTGCTCCGGGCGCTGGCCGGCAGGGCGCCCAGGTGCGGCGTGAGCTGATCGCGGTAGACCTGGGCGAGCACGGAGCCGAGCACCGCCACGCCGAGAGCCACGGCGACCTGCCGCGAGGTGTTGGTGATGGCCGATCCCGCGCCGCCCCGGTGCCGCGGGACCACCGACATCACCGCTTCGGTCGCCAGCGGCATGATGGTGCCCATCGCCGCGCCCTGGACGAAGAACGTCACCTCCAGGACCCAGATCGGCGTGGCCACGGCGAGCAGGTGGTACCCGAGCATGGCCGCGGCCATGAGCAGCAGCCCGGCCGAGCATACGGCCCGGGCGCCGAACCGCCGCACCAGGGCTGCGCTGCGCGGCGAGAACAGCAACTGGCCCGCGGCCAGCGGGATCGTCAGCAGGCCCGCGTGCAGCGGGCTGAAGCCGCGCACGTTCTGCAGGTAGAAGCTGATGAAGAAGTACACGCCGGCCATCGCGAAGAACACCAGCGCGATCGCGGCGGCCGCCGACGACAGCCGCGGGTCGCGGAACAGCCGCACGTCGAGGCTCGGGTTCTCGGTCCGCGTCTCGTGCCAGGCGAAGAGCGCGAGGACGGCCAGACCGCCGACGATCGGCCCGAGCACGCCGGTCCGCAGCCAGGAGCCGGTGTCGCCGCCCTGGATGATCCCGTAGACCACGAGCACCAGGCCCGCTATGGACAGCAGCACGCCCAGATAGTCGATCCTCCCGGGCATCGGGCTCTTCGACTCGGGCACGAGCAGCGCGATCGCGGCGATGCCCACCGCGGTGATCGGCACGTTGATCAGGAAGACCGAGCCCCACCAGAAGTGGTCCAGCAGGAAGCCGCCCACGATCGGGCCGATCGCGATGGCCAGGCCCACCGCGGCGGCCCAGATGCCGATGGCGCGGGGCCGCTCGCCCGGTTCGAACACGTTCGTGATGATGGAGAGGGTCTGCGGCATGACCGCGGCGCCGCCGAGGCCCATCAGCGCCCGCGCCCAGATCAGCTGATCGGGGGTCTGCGCGTACGAGGACAGCAGCGAGGCCAGGCCGAACATCGCGGTGCCGATGATCAGCATCCGCCTGCGCCCGATCCGGTCGCCGATCACGCCGAACGTGAACAGGAGACCGGCGAACACCAGGGTGTAGGAGTTGATCGCCCATTCGAGCTGGCTCTGGCTCGCGCCCAGCCCGCCCCGGGGCTCGGAGATCGCCTTCAGCGCGATGTTCAGGACCGTGTTGTCCAGCACGATCGCGATCAAGCTGATGATCATTACGCCGAGGATGACCCATCGGCGACGCTGAATCGTCTGCGAATCCATGGTTTCCCTCAGGTGGTGCTTCCTGCTGCCTGGTGACTAACGATACGGAACATGGCCGTATCGATATATATTCCGCCGTCTGCCCTGCCCTTCGGGGCCGGTCGCATGGCATGATCGAGGTGTCCGGGGACGCCGCCGGGGCGCCACGAGACGGGAGGCCCTCATGACTGCGCATGCAGGTGATTCAGGCGTGGCTGCGACCAGCGCGGCATCAGAACCGCTGTACGGGGGCCGCACGCCCCGCCGCGTCACGGTCCGCGACATCGCCGCCGCCAAGGCCCGCGGCGAGAAGTGGCCGATGCTCACCGCCTACGACGCGCTGACCGCGCGGGTGTTCGACGACGCCGGGATCCCCGTGCTGCTGGTCGGGGACTCGGCCGGGATGGTCGTCTACGGCCACGACACCACGATCCCGGTGACGGTCGACGAACTGATCCCGCTCACCGCCGCCGTGGTGCGCGGCACCAGCCGGGCCATGGTGGTCGCGGACCTGCCGTTCGGCTCCTATCAGGGCTCGCCCGAGATCGCCCTGGCCAACGCGGCCAGGTTCCTCAAGGAGGCCGGGGCCCACGCGGTCAAGCTGGAGGGCGGCCACCGGGTGCTGCGGCAGGTCGAGGATCTCGTGGCGGCCGGGATCCCGGTCATGGCCCATCTCGGCCTCACGCCGCAGTCGGTCAACGCCTTCGGCGGGTACCGGGTCCAGGGCCGCGGCGAGGACGGCGAGCGCCTGCTGCACGACGCCAAGGCGATGCAGGCGGCGGGCGCGTTCTCGGTCGTGCTCGAGGCCGTGCCGACCGAACTGGCCGCCCGGGTGACCGCCAGCCTGACCATCCCGACGATCGGGATCGGCGCCGGACCGGGCTGCGACGCCCAGGTGCTGGTCTGGCAGGACATGGCCGGGCTGTCCCCGCGCATCCCGAGGTTCGTGAAGCGGTACGCCGACGTCGCCGGCGTGCTGACTCAGGCCGTGCGGTCCTTCGCCGAGGACGTCGTGGGCGGCCGCTTCCCGGACGAGGAGCACTCCTACCGCTGAGCCGCCCGGCGCCCTCCCGGGCCTGGGCCATGGCCCAGGCGGGGTGGTCAGATGTCGGTGACGCGCAGGCCGGCGTGGGCCTTGTAGCGGCGGTTCACCGAGACCAGGTTGCAGGTGAGCGCCTCCACCTGGCCGCAGTTGCGCAGCCGTCCGGCGTAGACGCCGCGCACCCCGGGGATCCGCTCGGCCAGCGCCTGGACCAGGTCGGTCGCGTGCCGGTCGTCGCCGAGGACCAGTACGTCCATGTCGAGCTCGGAAACCCCGGGGTCCAGCAGCAGCGGGGCCGACACGTGGTGGAACGCGCCGACGACCGTGCTGCCGGGCAGCACCGCGGCCGCCTGCTGCGCCGCGCTCCCCTCCGGCACCGGGATCGGGTAGGCGCCGCGGGCGTCGAACGCGATCGGGTTCACGCAGTCGATCACGATCTTGCCCTCGAGCGCGCCGGCCAGCTTAGTGAGCAGGTCGGCGTGGCCGTCGTACGGGACGGACGCGATCACCACGTCCGCGGCCCGGGCCGCCTCCTCGTTGACCGCGCCGGTCACCAGCGGCGGGGTGCCGCAGGTCGCCGCGGCGGCAGCGGCGCGCCCGGCGTCGCGCGAGCCGATGATCACCCGGTTGCCGGCCATGGACAGCCTGCGGGCCAGGCCGCGTCCCTCTTCCCCGGTGCCGCCGAGAATCCCGACCGCCAGCCGGGCGGCCTCCTCGGCTGTCTCCTGTGTCGCCTGCGTGCCGGCCATCCCCCGATCCTGCCAGACCACCCGGATCCGACCCACCCGCCCGCCCCCGTTAGGGCACCATGGAGCGATGAACGCGGACCAGGTGACCGCGCTGCGCATCCTGCTCGGCCCCAGCGGATGGCTGGAGCAGACCAGGTTATTCGCGCGCGCGCTGCGCGGCCCGGTGTCCCGCGACCCGGGCGAGCTGCTCCTGGTCGGGACGCCGGACGAGGAGCCCTGGCACCTGGCGGCGCACCTGGATCAGGAAAGCCGCCTGGCCCGGATTCCCGGTCTGGCGCCGACCCTGGTGCGGTGGTCGCCGCCGCCGGACGCGCCGCCGCACCTCAGCGCCGGCCTGGCCCGGCTGGAGGCCGCGCGGCGCGGCGAGACGCTGTTCGTGGTCAGCGCCGAGACCGCGCCCGCGCCGCTGCTCGAGCGGGTGCACGACGCGCGGCGGGGCGGGGTGACGATACTCGCCCTTGACGTGGGAGACCCGGAGCTTGACGAGATGGCGCACGAGTACCTCACCGTGGCGCCCGGCGTGGCACCGGTTTCCTTCGACGCCGCCCAGCACCTGGTCAGCGCCGCGGCGGGCGAGCCGTCCGCGGCGCGAACCGGCCTGCGCGGGCGGCTGGCCCGGCTGCTCGACGCCGTGAGCGGCACGCCTGGCGAGGATTAGGAGTCGAGGCTGAGCACCATCGTGGGCCGCTCGATGACGTGATCCTCGCGCAGCGGGCGCACCGCGGTGCCGATCGCGAAGAACTCCGTGGTGTGCGAGCCCCAGGTGTGGCTGTGCTGCCGTAGCTGCACGCCCACGATCCCCTCGGCGTGCAGCGCCTCGGCCTCGGCCTGCATCCGGCTCATCGCGAGCTCCCTGGCGTCGTACAGGGCCTGGGTGAACTGCTCGAGCTCCACGTTGCGGCCGGTGTTGCCGATCTTCTGGCCGATCCTCTGGTGCGCGATGTGGTAGACGCAGGAGCCCATCACCATGCCCAGCGGGGCGTAGCCGGCCCGGATCAGGGTCCAGAAGTCCTGGCCGGACAGGTCGGAGGTGAACGGCAGGTTCTTGTTGTTCCGCCACTCCTTCACGCCCCCGCCGCCCGCGTCCGGCTCGGCGTGCACCGCGGTGCCCACGGCGATGAACTCGGCGATGTCCGAGCCGAATTCCTTCATCTCCACGTCCAGCCGCACGCCCACGACCCCGTCGGCGCCGAGGGCCTGGGCCTCGGCCTCCATCCGGGTCATCGCCAGCTCCCGGGCGTGGTACATGGCCTGGGACAGCACGTCGAGCTCCTGGTTCCGGCCCCAGCGGCCGATCTGCAGCCCGACGTGGTAGATCGAGCTGCCGAGGACCAGCCCGAGCGGGCGGAACCCGGCCTCGCGCACCAGCAGGAACTCGTTGACCGACAGGTCCGACGTGAAGATGGAGCCGGGCCGGCCCGGCTGCAGCTCGGCCAGGCGCCGCATCGCATCCTGCGGTATGCCCTGGACCTGGAGATCGGCGGAAGTCTGATCGGTCATGGTGCTCCTTGGCGCATTCTGCCTGGTTGGGGACGCGCTCAGCGCCCGAGTTTCACCCGCGCCGCCTGGCGCCGCTGCGGGTCGAGGGAGAGGATCGCCAGGCTGCCGTCCCCGGCCGCCCGGCCGGGCTGCGAACGGCGGAAATGCGCGATGGCCGTGCCGATGATCGTGACCTCCGCGACGTGGTCCCGGCGGTGCTCCTGCATCGGGCACTCCCGCTCCCGGACCCGCAGTTCCATGCTCTTCACCACGACGCCGTGCGCGCCCATCCTGGTCACGTCCCGGTCGAGCTGGGTCCGCGCGTCGTGCCGGGCCTGGTTCACCAGATCGGTGTACCCGTGCACCTCGGAATTACCGCTCCCCCATCTCGTCTGGTTGACGGTCAGCCAGTCGTCGTGCCGGGCGCCGATCGAGATGCCGAGCGCCAGGCCGGCCGGCGCCCAGCCGGCCATGATCAGCTTGGCGAAGTCCTGTCCCGACAGGTCGGAGGTGAACGGCTGCTTCAGCGGGACCCCGCCCGGCGCCCGCACCGCCGTGCCGATCGCCTTGAACTCCAGCCCGCCCGCCGGGAAGGCGCCGATCGTCAGCGACACCCCGACCACGCCGTGCCCGCCGAGTTCCGCGCACTCCTCGGACATCCGCCCGAGGGCCCGGCGGCGGGCCTGGTACAGCGTCTGCACCATGGGACCGAACGAGCCCATCGAGCCGGAGCCCGACACCGCGGTGACGCTCTGGTACGGCGTGGCGTAGCCGCCGAAGCCGGCCCACGCGCCGGGGCAGGCGTACCCGCCGGTGTATCCGATGTTGTAGACCGCCGCGCCGAGCACCTGGCCGACCGGCTCGAAGCCGACGGCCTTGATCGCCGTGAACTCGTCGGCCGAGAGCGCCGACCCCCAGGTCCCGCTGCGCCGGATCTCGGCCATCCGCGCCTCGGCGGCCGGGGGCAGCCCCTCACCGGAATGACGCTCGCTCACCCGCACGCCCCTTATTTCGGCCCGGTCGGCCGCTGCTGCCCAGCCTACCTGGACAGCCTGGGCGAGCGGAGCGAGCGGGGCGAGCAGGTCAGTAGTCGTCCTGGGCGTCCCATTCCTCGGTACGGCGGCGGGCGGTCTCGAGGGCGTGCTCGGCCTCATCCCTGGTCTTGTAGGGTCCGAGCCTCTCCCGTCCCGGGCAGCCAGGCTCGGGCTCCACGGTCTTGTGCCTCAGGCAGTACCACCAGCGCTGTTCACCTTCCATGGCAACTAGACTCCCAGATCATGGCAACCATGCTCCAGCCCGGCCGGATTTCCCCCATGCGGCAGGTCCCGGCGGACATCGCCGCCCCGGAGTACGTCGGCAGGAAGCGCCCGCGAACCGGAGAGCCTGACGTCAAAGACCCGGACACGATCGAACGGATGCGGGTGGCGGGGCGCATCGCCGCCCGCGCCCTGGCCGAGGTCGGCCGGCACGTGGCGCCGGGGGTCACCACCGACGAGCTCGACCGGGTGGGACACGAGTTCCTGGTCTCCCGCGGCGCGTACCCGAGCACGCTGGGCTACCGCGGCTACCCGAAGTCGCTGTGCACCTCGCTCAACGAGGTGATCTGCCACGGGATCCCCGACGACACGGTGATCGCCGACGGGGACATCGTCAACGTGGACATCACCGCCTTTATCGGCGGCGTGCACGGCGACACCAACGCGACATTCCTGGCCGGGAACGTCGACGAGGAGTCGAGGCTCCTGGTCGAGCGGACCCGCGAGGCCATGATGCGCGGCATCCGGGCGGTCGCCCCCGGCCGTCCCCTGAACGCGATCGGCCGGGTGATCGAGTCGTACGCGCGCCGGTTCGGGTACGGGGTGGTGCGCGACTTCACCGGCCACGGCATCGGCACCACGTTCCATTCCGGGCTGATCGTCCCCCACTTTGACGACCCGGACGTCACGGTGATCATGGAGCCGGGCATGACGTTCACGATCGAGCCGATGCTGACGCTCGGCACGATTGACTATGACATCTGGCCGGACGGCTGGACCGCCGTCACCAAGGACCGCATGCGCACCGCGCAGTTCGAGCACACGCTCGTGGTCACCGCCGACGGCTGCGAGATCCTCACGCTGCCGTAGCGCCCTCGGCGGCCAGCGGGGCCGGGAGCGCGGGGCCTGCCGCGGGGCCGGCCGCACGGGGTTCTCGAACAACCTCCCGGGCAGCCAGGACAGCCGCCGCGGCAGGTACCAGCAGCGCTCGCCGAGCAGGGTCATGGCCGCGGGCACCAGGATCCCGCGCACGATCGTGGCGTCGAGCAGGACGGCGAAGGCCAGGCCCACGCCGAGCATCTTGACGTCGATGAAGGAGAGCGTGGCGAAGATGGAGAACACCGCCACCATGATGACCGCGGCGCTGGTCACCACGCCCGCGCTCGCCGCGATGCCGCCGATCACCGCGTCCGGCGTGCTCGCGCCGCCCGTCCGCCGCTCGCGGATCCGGCTGAGGATGAACACGTGGTAGTCCATGGACAGGCCGAACAGGAGCACGAACGTGAACAGCGGCACCCACTGGGATACCGCGCCGTAGCTGGTGAAGCCCAGCAGCCCCTGCAGGTGGCCGTCCTGGAAGATCAGCGTGACCAGCCCGCAGGCCGCGCCCACCGACAGCAGGTTGAGCCCGATCGAGACCAGGGGCAGGGTCACCGAACTGAACGCGGTCATCAGCACGAGGAACGCCAGCGCGGCCACCGCGGCCAGGACCAGGGGCGTGCGGGCGCGCAGCACCGCGCTCCAGTCGTGGCCGACCGCGGTGCTCCCGGCGACCGCGTAGCTCACCCCGCCGACCCGGCCGAGCGTGTCGGGCAGGACCTGGTCCCGCAGCGTCGCCAGGGCGGTCGTCGATGCCGAGTTCGACCCGTTTCCGGCCAGCGGGACCCAGACCACGAGCGCGCGGCCGTGCGCGACCACGGTCACCGTGACCGGTTCCCGGAGCGGGCCCCGGGCCGACGCCCGGTGCTCCAGGGCGGTCAGCGACCGCTGAACGGCGGGACCTGCCAGGTCGCGGCCGGTGACCACGATCTCGGCCGGGGCCGGCGGCCGGGAAACGCGGCGGAGATCCGGTTCAGGGTCTGCACGACCGGGAGGCTGTTCGGAAGGTCGATCGGCGGGCTGCCGATCCGCATGGCGGACGCGGGAGCGGCGAGCGCCAGCAGGGCCAGCGTGGCCGCGCCGCCCCACACCAGCGGGTGGCGCACGACCCGGCGCACCAGCCCGGCCCACAGCCGCGACGGGCGGGCGGCGGTCCGCCTGCGGCCGAGGAACGGGATCCGGCAGCGATCCGCCCCCTCGCCGATCAGCGACAGCACCGCGGGCAGCAGCGTGAGCGCCGCGGCCACGGCGATGCCGACCACGATGATCGTGCCGAACGCCATGCCGGTGAACAAGTCGACCCCGGTGAGGAACAACCCGGCGAGCGAGATCATCACGGTCACCCCGGAGATCACGATCGCCCGGCCGGAGGTCGCGGCGGAGATCCGCAGCGCCTCGCCGAAGGACTTGCCCGCGGCCCGCTCCTCGCGCTCGCGGCGCAGGTAGAACAGCGAGTAGTCGACCCCGACCGCCATGCCGAGGATCAGCACGATCTCGGAGGTGGCCGAGCCGATGGGCAGCCACCGGCCCAGCGCGGCCAGCATGGAGATGGTCGCCATCACCACCGTGCCGGCCAGCACGACCGGGATGCCCGCGGCGATCAGCGCGCCGAACACCGCGAGCAGCAGGATCAGCGTGATCGGCACCGAGGTCACCTCGGCCTTGCGGAAGTCCGAGTTCATCAGCGCGTTGCCCACCGCGTCCGTGCTCGCGCCGCCGGCCTCGGCCACGAGCACGCCGGGATGCCGGGCCTGGACGGCGGCCACGGCGGCCACGTCCGCCGCCACCGTGCTGTCGGCGGCGGCGTGCGGTCCGGCCACCCGGAACGTGACCAGGGCGCTGCGCCCGTCGGGCGAGACGAGCGTCCGGCCGCCCGGGCCCAGCGGCGAGGCGATGTCCTCGGCCGCCCCGGGCAGCCGGGTCAGCGCGGCCACGACCGCCTGCGCCGCCTGGCGCATCGCCGGGTCGCTGGCGAACGTCGCTGCCCGCCCGCCCCGCCCGCCCGACCCCCGCGCCTGGATCAGCACGCTCTCGGCGGGCGGGGTGACCACGCCCATCCGGTGCAGGACCTGCTCGCCCCGCCCGGCCTGGCCCGGGTCGTACTGCGGCCGGCTCTGGCCGCCGAGCAACTGGCCGGCCAGGAAGGCCGCGCCCAGCGCCAGCAGCCAGCAGCCGACGACGGCCTTCCTGTGCCGAGCGCTCCAGCAGGCGATCCGCTCCACTACCGGCCGGCCATCGCGCGGCGGATCCGGCCGCCCGACTTCCGGCATGACGGGACTGCGGACGTTCAGCATGGGCGCCTCGGGGGACGGGGACTGACGATCGTGTCAGGTTCCAGCCGAGTCTAACCTGACACGAGCGTCAGTTGAGGCGATTCCCGATAACAACCCGGCGCTAGCCGGCGGGCAGCCTGCGCCCGGGCAGCCAGGACAGCCAGCGCGGCAGGTACCAGCACCGCTCCCCCAGCAGGGCCATGGCCGCGGGCAGCAGGACCCCGCGCACCACGGTGGCGTCGATGAGCACCGCGGCGGCCAGGCCCACGCCGAGCGTCTTGGTGTCGACGATGGGCAGCGTGGCCAGGATGGAGAACACCGCCACCATGATCACGGCCGCGCTCGTCACCACGCCGGCGCTGCTGGAGATGCCGCCGACGAGCGCGTCGGCCGTGCTGGCTCCCCGCGACCGCAGCTCGCGGATCCGGCTCAGGATGAACACGTGATAGTCCATGCTCAGCCCGAACAGCAGCACGAACATGAACAGCGGCACCCAGAAGACGATCCCGCCGAACGACGTGTACCCGAGCAGGCCCTGCAGCCGGCCGTCCTGGAAGATCAGCGTGATCAGGCCGTAGCCCGCGCCCACCGACAGCAGGTTGAGCGCGATCGAGATCAGCGAGATCGTGACCGAGCGGAACGCCACGAGCAGCAGGACGAACGCCAGCAGGACCACGAAGGCCACGATCTCCGGGGTGGCGGAATGCATCGCCGCGACGTCGTCGTAGCTCGTCGCGGTGTCTCCGGCCACGGCGTAGCTGATGCCGCCGACCCGGCCCAGCGTCGCGGGCAGGATCTGGTCGCGCAGGGTGAGCAGCGCGTCGCTGGAAACGGAGTTCCCCCCGTTCCCCGCGAGCGGGACGCCGACGATCAGGCCCCGGCCCGCCGCGACCGGGGTGGCGGTGATGGGATCGTGGATCGGGCCCCTGGGTCCGCCCGCGGCCGCCCGGGCCTGCAGCGCGGCGATGGCGTCTCGCATGGCCGGGCCGGTGAGGTCCTGGCCGGTCACCACTACCTGCGCCGGAGACGGGCTCTGCGGGAAGGCCCGGGCGATCTGATCGGTGGTCTGCAGCACCGGCGAACTGGCGGGCAGGTCAACCGTCGGCTGGCCGATGCGCATGCCCAGCGCGGGCGCGGCGAGCGCGAGCAGCATGATCGCGGCCGCTCCGCCCCACAGCAGCGGCCGGCGCACCACCCGGCGCACCAGCGCGGCCCACACCCGCGACGGCCGGGCGGCGGTCCGCCTGCGGCCGAGGAACGGGATCCGGCCCCGGTCCGCCCGCGGCCCGAGCCAGGACAGCAGCGCGGGCAGCACGGTGAGCGAGCCGAGCACCGCGACGCCGACCACGGCGATCGTGCCGAAGGCGATGCCGGTGAACACGTCGTAACCGCTCAGGAACAGCCCGGCGAGCGCGATCATGACGGTGAGCCCGGAGACGAGGATCGCGCGTCCGGACGTGGCGGCGGCCGTGCGCAGCGCCTCGCCCGTGGTGGCGCCGTGGGCGCGCTCCTCCCGCTCTCTGCGCAGGTAGAACAGCGAGTAGTCGACGCCGACCGCCATCCCGATGATCAGCACGACCTCCGACGTGCTCGACCCGACCGGCAGCCACTGGCTGATGACGGTCAGCAGTGACAGCGCGACCATCACCGAGGTGATCGCCAGCAGCAGCGGGATGCCCGCCGCCACCAGCGCGCCGAACACCAGCAGCAGCAGGATCAGCGTGATCGGCACCGAGGTCGCCTCGGCCTGGCGGAACCCGTTGCCCAGCACGGAGTTGATGGCCCGGGCGTAGCTCGCGTCGCCGCCCTCGGCGATCCGCAGGCCCGGATACTCCGCCTGGACCGCGGCGACCGCGCGCAGCGCGGGCGCGACGGCGGTGGCCTGGTCCGCTTGCGGGCCGGGCACATCGAACGTGACCAGAGCGCTGCGCCCGTCGGCGGAGACCAGGCCGCGGCCGCCCGCTCCGAGCGGCGAGCGGATGTCCGTGGCGGCCCGCGGCAGCGCGGCCAGGGCCCTGGTCACCTGGTCCGCGGCCTGCCGCATCGCCGGGTCCCCGGCGAACGTATGACCTGGCCCGCGGGCCTGGATCAGCACGTCCTCTACGGCCGGGGCGACGAGGCCCAGGCGGTGCAGGGCCTGCTCGGCCTGCCCGGACTGGCCGGCGTCGTAGCCGGGCAGGCTCTTGGTGCCCAGGGCCTGCCCGGCCACGAAGACGATCGCGACCAGGGCCAGCCAGCCGAACACGGCGGTCTTGCGGTGCCGCGCGCTCCACCCGGCGATCCGCTCGACGACCGGGGTGCGGATACGTCGGCGCTGCTCGTCGCGGTGTCGGTCGTGGCGGGCGGAACGGGATTGCGGCAATACTGGGGTCTGCGGCTGGCTCATCATGGCCTCTCTTCTTCCGGGTGGTGTGGTGTCTGGCTGGTCGCTGCGTGACCCTCGCCCGCGGGCTGCCACTCGCGGGCGGGGGCTCAGTCAGGTCAGATGGGATGACCGGCCGGGCTGGTGCCGTTCTGGAGCTTTTCTTGCAGGGGGCCGAGCGGGCCGGGACCCGCGAGCACCTCCTTGGCCTCGGCCAGCGGGTCGGCCGGGGCGCGGAGCAGGGAGCGCGCGACCGCGGCGTGAGCGCGCGCGGTGATCACCAGGACGTAGTTGAAGATCAGGAACAGGACTCCGAACACGGCCGCGGCCAGCAGGGCCCTGGGCAGCGTGTCGACGTACAGGCCGACCGCGCCGCGCCCGTTCGGCCCGTGCGGGAAGTAGCCGATCGTGACGCCGTGGAAGGTCGTCGTGCTCGTGTACCCCACGCTGGCGTTGCCCCGCGGCGCCCAGTACCAGACCGGCAGGGTGACCCCGGCCAGGAACGTCAGCCAGACCGTGAGCACGACCGTGTCCAGGATGAACAGCGGCGCCCAGAGCCCGATGAGGTAGGCGACGTCGCGCCAGGTGGCCGGGTCCCGCCAGCGGGACTTGGCCTCCGCTATCAGGCCCGTCGCCGTGGCGGGGCGGTACCCGCCGCGGACCGGCTCGGTGACCACCTGCCGCAGCCACCGCCGCTCGACCTCGGCGCATCCCCGCAGCACGGCCGCGGCCGCGATCAGCAGCGGGATCCCGGCCAGGGTGATCGCGCAGACGGCGGCCGTCACCACCGCGGTGAACGTCGCGGCGAACAGCACCCAGCCGGTCACGAACACGTACCCGGCCAGGTACCAGGCCGCGCGCCAGGGGGTGGCGGAGACCGCGAGGCGCAGCGGGTTGCGGGACAGGACCAGCCGCGTGTCGCGGCCGGCGCGGTCCGCGCCGCTGGCCGCGGCGCCGTCGGCGTCCGGCCGGCCGCGCATCGTCGCGTTCATCCCACCTCCCGCATCAGCTGCTCGACGGCCTGCACCTTCTCGGTCAGCTTGGTCAGCTGGTCGCGCAGTTCCTGCTGGTTGGCCACCGCTTCCTCGGCGAGCTTGCGGTAGTTGGCCATCGCGACCGCGTCCGCGCGGTGGCTCTGCAGCCGGAAGTAAGACGCCACGATCACGGCGACCACCCCGCCGATGACGGCGAGGATCCCGATGGGGATGATGATCGCGGATAGGTTGACGCCGCCCGAGGCCAGCGTGTGCATGCCGGTCATGTGCTGCTCTCCTTCATCTGACCGTCCCGTTCCTCGTCGGTTTCCGGGGCGTCCTGGGGGTCTTGGTGGCTGGCCTGCAGAGCCTGGGTGATGACCTCAGCGGTCACCCTCAGCTCGAAGGGCGCCAGTTCGAAGTACTTCATGGCCTTCCCGTCCTCGGACAGTTCCAGGTGGCCGGTCACGATGCCTGCCTTCTCCAGCCGGTCCAGGTGCATGTACAGCAGCGGCCGGGAGATTCCCAGCCTGCGGGCGAGCTCGCTGACATGCACCCGTCCCTCCGACAGCGCGGCGACGATCCGCAGCCGCAGCGGGTTGGCCATGGCCGTGAGCATGGTGAGCAGCTCCTCCTCGCCGGCGAGCGGCTCGGTCTCGTGACTCAGCGTCGGCTCCTGGATCCGTCGGTTCTTCTGTCACCTGTAAGCTTGAACTTACACATGGCGGATTGACCTTGTCAACGGAATATCGGCCATGATGGCGGGCATGGGACAGCTGATCCTGCTCCGGCACGGCGAGACCGCGTGGAGCGCGGCCGGCCGGCACACCGGCCGCACAGACATCCCGCTCACCCCCCACGGCGAGGCGGCCGCGGCCGCGCTCGCCCCGGCACTGGCCCGGCGGCAGATCCGGGCGGTGTTCACCAGCCCGGCCGCACGGGCGGTGCGCACCGCCGAACTGGCCGGGCTTCACGACGCCAAGCTCGATCCCGACCTGCAGGAATGGGATTACGGCGGGTACGAGGGGCGGACGACGGCGCAGATCAGGGCCGAGCGTCCCGGCTGGTACCTGTGGCGCGACGGCGTGATCCCCGGCGACGCCGACCATCCCGGCGAGACCGTGGCCGAGGTGGGCGCCCGGGCGGACGCCGTGCTGGCCCGGGCGGAACCGCTGCTGGCCGACGGCGATGTGGCGCTGGTGGCCCACGCGCACGTCCTGCGCGTGCTCGCGGCGCGCTGGCTGCGGCTCGACCCGGACGGCGGGCGGCTGTTCCGCCTGGACACCGGGACCTTCAGCACGCTGGGCACCGAGCACGACCGCCCGGTGATCACCTCGTGGAACGTGCCGCCCGCGGTCTGAGGACCGGGGGCGCGGTGACGGTCACGGCCCGCCTCACCCGGGGCGGGTTTCCTCCTCTATCCAGCTCAGGTACGCGGTCGAGCCCGTGACGATCGGCGTCGCGATGATCTCTGGCTCGTCGTAGCTGTGGCGTTCGGCCAGGAAGTCGGCGAGCGGTTGATACCTGTCCGCGGGCAGCTTGAGCATGACCAGCCACTCCTCGGCGCGCTCCAGGCCGTTTTCCCACCAGTACGTGCTCGCGATCGGCCCGGCGACCTGCGCGCAGGCGGCGAGCCTGGCCGCCACCGCGTCGTGAGCGAGTTCCATCGCCTCGGCGCGCGAGTCGGTGGTCGTCTGCACCTGGAGATAACGCGCCCCGGTGCCCTCCGCGTGGACCTGACCCGCCATGGCAACCGATCGTACGCCGGACGCTGCCTGCCCGACGGCGGCGGCGCCGTTTCCCCGCAGCAGTACTGTAGGCCGACGGAGCGGGAACAGCGGCCGCGCCGGACCAGCACCGGAGGTGCCCATGAACGGCCCGTTCTGCCTCGTGGTCAACCCGGAGGCCGGACGCGGGCGCTCGCGGCAAGCGCTGTCGGCCGTCGTCGCCTCGCTCGACGCGGCCGCCGCTACCTACCAGGTCAACGAGTCGTCCAGCCTGGAGCACGCCCGGGACATCGCCACCAGGGCCGCGGGGCTCGGCCACGTGGTCGTCGCGGTGGGGGGTGACGGCACCGCAGGCGCGCTGGCCGGCGTGGCCGCGAGCGCGGGCGCGCAGTACGCGATCATCCCGGCCGGGAACGGCAACGACTTCGCGCGGGTCCTGGGCATCCCGTTCGACGCCGCGGCGGCCGCGCAGGCCCTGACGGCCGGCCGGGAGCGTCCGGTGGACCTGATCGCGGTCACCGTCGCGGACCAGGCCGAGATCGTCGTGGCGGGCAGCGTGTACGCCGGCCTGCCCTCGGTGGCGGGCGAGATCGCCAACCAGACCCGGTGGCTGCGCGGCCCGGCGGTGTACCCGGCGGCGGCCCTGCGCGCCCTGGCCCGCTGGGCGCCGGCGTCGTTCCGGGTGGCGATCTCCGGCGGCGGGGACGGCCCGGACGGCGGGAACGGTCCCGAGGCGCCCGCACCCGCGCACGACTTCGCGGGTTACGCCGTGGTCGTGGCCAACTCCGCGTACTTCGGCGCGGGCATGAAGGTGGCGCCGTCGGCCGAGATCGACGACGGCCTGCTCGACGTCCTGGTCATGCGGCACGGGCCCCGGCTGGCGTTCCTCCGCGTGCTCATGAAGATCAGGAACGGGTCGCACATCGGCCTGCCGCAGATCAGCCACGCCCGCGGCCGCGAGATCACGATCACGGTAGACCGCGACCTGCCCGCGGCCGCCGACGGCGAGACCCTCCCCGGCGCCGCGCCGCTGCCCGCCGGCACGCCCCTGCGCATCCGCGCCCTGCCCGGCGTGCTGCGCGTGCTCGGGCCGGCCTGAGCCGTTATCCGGTGGGCGTGCCCGACCCCACGGCCATGGCGAAGATGTGCATCGCGTTCACGCCGTTCCCGACGCCGGTGCTCACGGTCGGCAGCGTGACCGAGGCCACGGTCTTGCCCGGCTCGAGCGGGACCGACGCGAAGTAGATGCTCACCGGGTGCGGGGTCTGCGTGCTGCTCGAGAAGTTCCACGTGGACGTCGTGGTGGCGACCTGGTCGCCGGGGACCGCGGCGTTGTTGTACCAGTCCGCCATCACGATGCTGAACGACTGGGTCGTCCCGTCGGTGTAGGTGACGGTGCCGGTCCCGCTGGCCGCCCCGAACGCGCCCGCGCCGAGGAAGCCGAGGTCGGTGCCGGACCCGGACAACTCGATGGTCTGCCCGTCGGCGATCACGTTGTCGGGCGCGCCGACCGCGCTGGGCCAGGTGAACGTGGTCCCGCCGAACGTGGCCTGGCCGCCCGCGGGGAGCGGGGTCGGCGTGCCCGCGGCCAGCGCCTGGGCCGAGAAGCTCTCCCCGGTGCCGTCGAAGTCGGCCGCGGCCGGGTCCGAGTTGTCGCTGATCCCGGCGTTGTCGTAGGCCGCGGCGAGCGACGGGTACGGCGCGCCGGTCGTGGGGGTGCCGGTGCCCGTGGCCATCGCGAAGATGTGCATGGCGGTAGTGCCGCCGGCGCCGCTGAGGGTGGGCAGCGTGACGGATGCCACCTGCTTGTTCTTGTCCAGCGGTACCGAGGCGAAGTAGACGCTCACCGGGTGCGGGCCGAGGGGGTTGCTCTGGAAGTTCCAGCTCGACGTGGTGGTCAGCAGCTGGTCGCCCACCGCCGCGCTGTTCGCGTACCAGTCGGCCAGGTTGAGGGCAAAGGACTGGCTACTGGCGTCGGTGTAGTGGACGGTGACGGTGCCGGTCGCGGTCCCGTTCTGGCTGGCGCCGAGGAAGCCGAGGTCGGTCCCGGACCCGGACGCCTGGACCGCGCCGGAGACCGGCACGTACGTGCTGGCGTTCCAGAACCCGGGCTCCTACACCGCCACGAACCCGGCCCCGGTCACCATGTTGATCTTGTTGGCCAGGGTCATCTGGGCGAGCAGCATGTGCACGCGCTGGCTGACGGGAAGCGACTGGTTGAGCCAGGGGCACGAGGCGGACGCTGATGCCGACGTCCCGGCCGCCCCGGCGGCCACGGCGGGGCCATTCTCGGGAAGTGACGCCTGGTGCGCCGGCTGCTGCCAGATGGGATCGGCTTCATGACAGGCCTCCGGTGCCGGGACAACGGACAACTCTCGGGCGTGACGGCCTCGCAGTCACTTCCCGGTGCCGTTAACGCATCCGTCCCGGACGCCCCGTCCGTCACCAGCGCCGGCTCGTACGCCGAACCTCCCCAGCGCCGTGGCCCTGGACGGGGAGCGTCCTGCTCGTTGCCGCGCTCGACAGTCAAGCCCGGACCGGCCCCCGTGCCAATAGAACTCGGTCCCTACGAGCCGAAATATTCCGATAAAAAACTATTAACGCGCTCTCAACGGCAGCCGCGGTCAGCCGCGGTCACTCGCCGACGGCCCGTGGGGCGTCTCCCGGCTGATCACCCGCCCGGCCGCCGAGGCGCCCCGGCGCTGAAGGCCATCCGCGCCGCGCGGAGACCGCCGTATGTGCCGCGAGCGCCGAGCCACGGGCACCAGCCATGTCCAGATCGGGTACCAGCGCAATGGACGCTGTGCGTGCCTGCTCGTCACGGAGGATGGTGTGCTCGCGAACCAGCATGAGGAACCAGTCACGGAAGCGCGGTGCTGCCTCGACCACGCCGCCGCCGAGAAAGTAGACGTCCGGGTCCAGGAAGTTCGCGGCTATCGTGAACAGCCTGCCTACGGCCATGGCCTGCTGCTCGAAAATCTCGAGGGCCAGTGGATCACCGGCTTCCCCGTAGCCCCGGACGAGTTTCGAGGCCATGGCCAGCGGCTCGACCCTGCCCAGCTCGTGGTCAGGGAACCGGCCCAGCCAGTAGGGCAGCAGGTTCTTTTCGATCGCGGTCAGCGACGCGACGCTCTCGGCGTCCCCGGACAGACCGCAGTTGCAGGTCGGCATCGGCTGGCCGGGCCCGAGCAGCCCATCCATCGGGATCCAGATGTGCCCGAGTTCTCCGGCCATCCCCGCCGCTCCGCGGACGACCCTCCCGGCTTCGATCACACCGCCGCCAAGGCCAGTGCCCACGATCGCGGACACCGAGGAGTGCCGCGCGGCCATCTCCGGCCCGAAATGCGCATAGTGGGCATAAAGCGCCGCCGCGTTCGCATCGTTGTTGTACACGACGGGAAGTTCGAGGCGTTCCTCCAGCGCCTGGCGGACAGCGAAACCGCGCCATCTAGGGTCCGAGAAGTTGGTGGATCCCTTGGACGAGATGATGCCGTCCGCGCTGACCGGTCCCGGCGTGTCAAGACCGACCGCACGCACCGCCGCACGAGGGGTTCCGGTGATCTTCAGAACCTGATCCAGCGACCTGACCATTGCGTCGACAGCCTGGCCTGGACCGTCTTGGACGCAGCTAGGGCACTCGACCAGATGGTCGACATGGAAACGGCCCGCGGAGTCGAGCACCGTGGCGTTGTTCATCGTGCCGCCGTTGTCCAGTCCGACGACCACCCACCGATCGGAATCTGCCATCGTCCGCCTCCTCAAGGATGGCCATGCTTCGTCTCGCCCTGCCTAAGCGCGGCTTATTTCCTGTGCGGCCCAGTTACCAGGCCCTTCGGATCTCCGGGAGACAGGCTCTGAGGGAAGCGGCGGCGCATATAGCCCGGGTCGTTGGACAGGAGCGCTGCGCCCCGCCAACCCGAGTTCCGCATGCGCCCGTAATGTACCTGGATCGCTCCCCTTGGCTCCCCCGGAACATTTTCGTCCAGACTCTGCTGTACCTCTGTTGTGAAGCGCAAGTTGTTATGAAGGAACTCAGGAGTGGTCCCGCACAATACAATGTGCTCGATGTCGAGAGCGGCCAGCAGCGCGGCTATGCCGGTGCCGAACAGGCGAGCATACGTCATCGCCACGTGCGCTAGATAGCCGTTAATCAGCTTGTCGTTTTGAATGAGGTTGAGGAATCCTTGGCTCGGCCTTCTGAAAGGGGCGAATACCGGATCCGGGATCCCGGCGTAGGCTAGTGCGCGCAAGATGATCAATCCCTTTGCATCATCAGTGTCGATCGCCTCCGCATCGATTTGCTTGCGCTGGCCCGGGTCGGCCCTGTAAGTGTCGTATAGCTGATTGAAATGGTCCTTGTCGATGACCTCTGCGAGGTGCCCGAGGCCTCCGATGCCTGCCAGCGATTCGAAGTGATAACCGTCTTTGCCGCAGGAGCAGTGGCGCGGCTGAAGTGCCTTGTCACCCGTTCTGTCCAAGAGGAACAGACTACCGGGATTGAGATTCACGTGGCCGATCTCCCCGGCGCGGAACCGGTTGCCATAGAAGACCTCCTGGCCGAAGACCAGTCCGGACCCGACCCCGGACCCTGCGAAGACGCATGCCATGTTCTGCCACGTAGGATTCTCAACGAGATGCCAGCGGGTGGCGCATCGCGCATCGTTGTCCAGGTGAATCAGGGCACGCATGGCTTTCGGATCGCTCGTCTGGAGGACCTCCCGGAGGACGTCGGCGTCGACCTGCTGCACGAGACGTCTAGCTACCTCTCCGGTGATGTCCTCGCCGGGATGGAATGGACTGCCCACGACTAGCCCGTCGAAATGGCCGCTATCCGGATAAACGCCGCCGGGTACGGCGATCCCGATGGAGTTGATGGTCACGTTCTTCTGGCGCGCGCTTATGAACAGCTTTTTCATGGGCGCGATGAGCTCGCTGTAGAGATTAGCCTGCTGTTGGAAACTGCCGAGACTTGCGTGGCTGAACAGCGCACCTTCCGAAAGCTGAGCCTCGAGCTTATCATCGGCCCAGAGACTCACTTCGGCTTGGCTCAAGGGCACGCTTTCCGGTACCAGGCGACCTTTTGATGCGACCTTGAGGATGCCGCACTCCAGGCGTCTGCGGCCCACCCGGCAGCCCATGTGGAATCCGGGGTCCGTTGGCTGCATCCGCTCCCTGATGGCCACGGCGTTTTCGTTGATGGCAGCCGCCTTGGCGTTGATGGCCGCGGCCTTTTCATCGATGGCCGCCGCGCTTTTCCTGAGTGAGGTCATCCCGGCCATCAGCATGAACATGATCGCGAGAAGGGCAAATGCCGCCGGCGCAACCCATAGCATGGGGCCATGTGTGCTGGAACCGGTGGCTGCCAGCCATGCGATCGCGATAGAGCTGCAAGCGAACGCTAAACTGGTCAGAATGCTAGCCGTAGGTGATTTTTTGGGATTGAGCTTCGGCGGTTCGAATCCGGGCGTGTCAACCATTGACGATCTCCCCCTTTGTTCCGGCTCAGAGGAAGTCCGAAGCCAGCGGCCAACTGTCTTCGCCTGCTCCCGGCCATGTCAAGTCCCAGCCTCCTGATCTCGTTATCATGTTCACGGCATGGCATCGCCACTCCAGTTGTCATGCTGGGTCGGAGTTCTTGTGCGGCTGCAGAGGCAGAGGTCCTGAGGTGGCAGGGCAGAAGTCCTTTCCCGAACTGCGGTGAGCCGGCTAATGGACCTACTATAGAAACGTCGGCCGACACGGTTTCCCGGGCAAACGAGAATGACCGTTCGGGGAGCTGCCGGTGTTCGCTGGCGCGACCCGGAGATGAGCGAGTGGACGTCAGCGCTGGTCAGCGGTCACGCTCGACCACGACCACGGACCGGCCGAGCAGCGCGCAGTGCAGCGCGGTGCTGAGCCCGGACGCCCCGGCGCCGATGACCACGACGTCGGCTTTCATACGTCCAGAGTGCCCGGTCCGGGCCGGGTCAGGTCTCGCCGGAGGGCACGGCACGGTCCCGGGCGCCGCCGAGGAAGGACTCGATGAAGTCCGGGTTCGCGGAGAGCTCGGCCGGCAGGCCCTGCATCCGCACCTCCCCTCCGCCCAGGACGTAGGTCAGGTCCGAGATCGCCAGCGCGGCCCGGGCCCGCTGCTCGACGATGAGCACCGACGCGCCGCTCGCCGCCAGCCGGCGGACATGCTCGTCGAGCAGTTCCTTGGCCACCCGGGGGGCCAGGTTCGCGGTGGGCTCGTCGAGCAGGAACACGCCCGGGTCGAGCATGAGCACGCGCCCCATGGCGAGCATCTTGCGCTCGCCGCCGCTGAGCTTGCCCGCGGCGCGGCCGAGCATGGTGCTCAGCCGGGGGAAGACGCCGAGGACCCGCTCGATGCGCTCGGCGAGCTGATGCCGGTGCAGCAGGTAGCCGCCCATCTCGAGGTTTTCCTTGACCGTCAGCGGCGCGAACACGTCGTCGACCTGCGGCACGTAGCCCACGCCCGCCCGCGCGATCTCCTCCGGGGCCTGGTTCGTGACGTCGCGCTCCCCCACCAGCACGGTGCCCGACGATACGCGCACGATCCCGGTCAGGCTCTTCAGCAGGGTGCTCTTGCCCGATCCGTTGGGGCCGACCAGGGAGACGACCTCGCCGGGGGTGGCGTGCACGGTGATGCCCCGGATCACCGGGTCGCCCCCGTACCCGGCGGTGATGTCCTGGGCGCGCAGCGGCAGGCCCCGCAGAGCCGGTTCAGCCGACAAGATAAGCCTCCACCACCTCGCTGCGGCCCCGTAGCTGCGCCATGGTTCCCTCCGCGAGGACGGCGCCCTCGGCCATCACCACCACCGGGTCACAGAACTCGTCCATGATGGCCAGCTCGTGCTCGACCATGAGGATCGTCATCCCCTCGCGGCACAGCGCGACCAGCTCGTTGCCGATCCGCCGGGCCAGGTTGGGGTGCACGCCGGCCATGGGCTCGTCGAGCAGCAGCATGGCGGGCTCGGCCATGAGCGCGCGCATGATCTCGACTAGGCGGCGCTGGCCGCCGCTCAGGTCGCCGGCGTAGGAGTTGGCCACGCTCTCCAGGCCGAACCGGTGCAGGATGGCCTGGGCCCGGGCGATCGCCGCAGCCTCGTCACCCTTCCAGTACCGCTTCCCGGCGATCGCGCCGCGCAGCGTTTCACCGCGGTTGGCCGGCACCGCGGACAGCAGGTTCTCCATCACGGTCAGCCGCTTGAACTCGCTGGCCAGCTGGAACGTGCGGACCAGCCCCAGCCGGGCCCGGCGGAACGCCGGGCTCCCCGTGATGTCCTGGCCGAGGTAGACGACCTTCCCGGCCGTGGCGGGCAGCGTTCCGGCCAGCATGGCCAGGAGCGTGGACTTCCCCGCCCCGTTGGGGCCGATCAGGCCGGTGAGCGTGCCCCGCCGGACCGCCAGGGACACCCCGTCCACCGCCCGCACCCCGCCGAAGTCACGGACCAGCCCGGCGGCCTCCAGCACGGTCTCCCCGCCGCCGGCGCCCCGGGATGTCCCCGGCCCGGCGGCACGCTCCCGGACCGGGACCAGGGCGGCGGCCGGCGTTCTGATCCCGTCGCCCGCCGGCTCTCCGGCCGGCTCGCTGGCCGGCAACGGGATCACCCGCTTGCGCTCGGGCAGGACGCCCTGCGGCCGGAACCACAGGAACACCACGATGAGCAGCCCGATCGCGACCCACTGCAGCGACGGGATCAGGTTCGGCGGCAGGTTGTTCGAGGTGGGAATGTAGCGGGTCACCTCCTCGAATCCGACCGGGACCAGGACGGCCCCGAGGACCGCGCCGAGATGGTTGCCCGCCCCGCCGATGATCACGGCCGCGAACAGCACCACGGTCTCCGCGTAGCTCCAGGCGGCCGGGGACCAGGTGCTGATGTAGGAGACGAGGATCCCGCCGGACAGCCCGGCGATGGCCCCGCCGGTCACCAGCGTCCCGGTGCGCAGCGCGAGCAGGTTCTTGCCGAGCGAGTCGGCCACGACGTCGTTGTCGCGCATGGCCCGCAGCGTCCGGCCGTACGGCGATTCGGTGATGTGACGCAGGAACAGGTAGATCCCCGCGCAGACGAGGATCGCGCCGGCCGAGAAGGCCCACTGGTAGCCGGCCGACTGCACGCTGAACACGTTGGCCCGCAGCGGCGCGGGGATCAGCGACAGGCCCGCGTCCCCGTTGAACAGGGGCACGTAGTTGGTCACCAGCAGGTTCAGCAGCACCGCCGTCACCAGCAGCCCGACCGCGGCGAAGTCGCCGCGCAGCCGCCGCCCGACGAGGAACGTGAACGGCAGCGCGAGGAGGCCGCCGACCACGGCCGCGCCGATCCACGGCACCGGGAAGGGCAGGTTCCAGCCGCCGATGTAGGACTGGAATCCGCCGTTGGCGGACTTGGGCGGCAGGGCCAGGACGGCGGCGGCGTAGCCGCCCGCGGCCTGGAAGATGATGAAGCCGAAGTTGGTCACGCCGGCGATGCCGAACTGCTGGCTCAGGCCGAGGCAGGCCGCCGCGTCCACCGCGGCGTAGATCAGCAGGTTGATGACGTAGAACGAGTTCATCCGGCCCCCTGCCCGGTGGTCACCGAGCCGCGCCCCAGCAGGCCGGTCGGGCGCACGGCGAGTATCACCAGCAGCGCCACGAAGGCGATCACGTACTTGTAGTCGGCCGGGATGAACGCGGCGCTGACCTCGGTGGCGATGCCGATCACCGCCGCGCCGAGCATGGCGCCGTAGGCCTGGCCGGGACCGCCGAGGAACACCGCGGCCAGGATGAGCACCAGGAAGATGTCCGTACTCGTGGGGCTGAAACTGCCCGAGTCGATCGCGAAGACCACGCCGGCCAGCCCGCACAGCCCGCCGGTCAGCGCCCAGGTGACGGTGATCACGCGGCTGGTCCTGATCCCGCAGTTGCGCGCCAGGGTCTTGTTCGCGGAGGTGGCCCGCATCGCCTTGCCCAGCTTCGTGTACCGCAGCATCGTGTGCACGCCCGCCATGACCACCAGGCTCAGGGCGATGATGACCAGTTGCACCGTGGTCAGGATCAGCCCGCCGGCGTGGAACGTCCGCCCCTGGCCCATGGTGTAGGACACGCTGGTGCCGCCCGCGACCGCGGCCACGCCGAACTCGATGATGAGCGTCATGCCGAGCGACACGATGACCATGGTGATCGGGGTCGTGCCCCGGCGCTGGAACGGCGCGTACACGCCGGAGTTCACCAGCACCGACCCGAGCGAGCACGCGGCCACCGCGGCGACCAGGCCGATCCACACCGACGCGCCCGCCTGGTTCACCACGTAGGCGACGAAGGCGCCCGCGATCATGATGGCCCCGTAGGCCAGGTTGAGCACGTCGGTGACCCCGAACTGCAGCGTGAAGCCGACCGAGGCGATCGCCAGGACCGCGGCGGTCACCAGGCCGAACCCGAGCGAGGCGAGGAAGAGGGTCACCGGCGGCCCGCCCCGGGCCGCTGGTGACCCTCTCGCCGACGGCGCAGGATCATCCGGACAGGGCCCTGAGCTGTGCCGCCGTCAGGTTCCCGACGACGTTCACCGCGCCGGACGGGCTGTAGGTGTCGACCTGGAAGATGCCGGTCGAGTCGTGGTAGCTGTCGAAACTGGTCGGGCCGCCGGGTCCCTCGTACCTGATGGCCTGGCCCGCCTTGAGCGCCGCGGCGCCCTGGGCGAACGAGTACACCACGGTGGCGCCGGGGACACCGTTCCCGATCTTGATCATGTCCGGCCCGTACACGCTCGGGCTGGTGCTCTTCGACATGACCATGGCCAGCGCGGCCAGGTTGATCCCGTCGTAGAGGTGCACGCCGCCCGGGGCGCTCAGGTAGGTGGTGAAGTCGCCGGTGGCGCCGGGAACCTTGCCCTGCTGCGCCAGCAGCGCCTTGGAGAAGGCGTCGTAGGCGGGCCCGCTGGACTCGGTGACCAGGTTGTCCGCGCGGAAGACGGACGCGAACGTCGGCGCGCCCACGGCGGCGGCCGCGGCCTTGAAGAACGGCGGCGAGATGGCCGCCGAGGTGGCGATGATCGGGATCATCTTGCCGCCGTTGAGCTGCTTTATCTCGGAGAACAGGGTCGGGTCGGCGGAGCCGAGGGCCTCGGTCATGATCGCGTCAGGATGGGACTGGATGATCGCCTCGGCCTCGGTGCGGAAGGTCGTGGCCGTCAGGTCCAGCGTCTGGTTCGTGGTCAGCGTGATCCCGGCCTTCTTCAGCGCGGCGATCGCGGGCTGGATGAAGGTCTGCGACCCGATGTCGTTGCCGAACGCCAGGGCGATCCGCTTGTCGTGCATCTCCTGCGCGATCGCGACCATCGCGTAGGACTCCTCCAGGTCGGGAGGGACCAGCCGGTAGAAGTACGGGAAGTGGACGTGGTCGAACTCTGACTGCCCGGTCATGCAGAACATGGCCATCTGGTGGCTGTTGATGATCGGCACCACCGAGGCGGCCTCGTCCGACGTGCAGCCGATCACCAGCGCGAGGCTGGACGTGGTCGCGAACATCTGGTTGACCGCCGGGACCGCGTCGGCCGGCTCGCCCCTGGTGTCCACGCTCTTGCAGGCCAGTTTGTGCCCGAGCACGCCGCCGGCGTCGTTGATCGCGGTGGTCGCGCCGTAGCAGGTGGCCAGGTACGTCGGCCCGAGAGCGGCGTCGGGTCCGCTGA
The DNA here is from genome assembly GCA_963842355.1 of uncultured Actinomycetota bacterium. Lineage (GTDB taxonomy): Bacteria > Actinomycetota > Actinomycetes > Streptosporangiales > Streptosporangiaceae > JASHPR01. The sequence continues at coordinate 46,446 of CAWJGC010000010.1, forward strand.
ACGGGGCGACGTCGGCGATCGTCAGGGTCGAGCCGGCCGGACCCGACGAGGTTCCGCTGGTACTGCTGGTGCCGCTGGAACCGCTGCTGCCGCACGCCGACAGGCCCACGGCGAGCACGGCCGCCGTCAGCACCGCGCCGACGCGCACGGGGGTCGTGAACGTCATTGTCCCTCCGGGGTTTGGGGTGGAGTGAAATCTAGAAGCCGCGCTTGAGCGGCTGTCCGGGCCGCCACCGCCAGTCGCCGGGCGCGCCTGCCTCGGCGACGACGTGATTGCGGATGGTGCCCACGTTCTCGACGGTGACCTCGATGACGTCACCGGGATGCATCCATACCGGAGGGTTCCGGGCGAACCCGACCCCTCCGGGAGTCCCGGTGGCGATCACGTCACCGGGCGCGAGGCGGGTGAACGAGGAGAAGAACTCGACGGCGCCGGGCACGTCGACGAGCATCTGCGAGGTCCGGGCCGACTGCATGACCTGGCCGTTGAGCGTGGAGCTTATGGCCAGGTCGCTGACGTCGACCTCGTCCGTGGTGACCACCTCGGGGCCGATCGGCATGCTGCCCTCGAAGTTCTTTCCCGCCGTCCACTGGGTCGAGGCGCGCTGCCAGTCACGGGCCGAGGCGTCGTTGACCACGACGAAGCCCGCGATCGCGTCGAGGGCCTTGTCCGCGGTGATGTACCGGCCGCCCGCGCCGATGACGATGCCGAGTTCGGCCTCGTAGTCGAAGCGCTCGGTCAGCGCGGGCACGACCAGGTCGGCGTAGGGCGGCAGGACGCTGTCCGCCCCCCGGACGAACGCGTCCGGCCAGGTGGGGACCTCCCGTCCGCCCTCGAGGGCATGCTCGCTGTAGTTCAGGCCCAGGCACAGGATGCGCCGCGGGAACGGCACGGCGGCCGCGAACTCCGCCTCGCCGACCTCGCGGCCGCCGGAGTCCTGGAGCACGCGGATCGCGTCCATCGCCGCCAGCCCGGTTTCGAGGACATACTGGAGCGACGAGAGCCGGGGATCTCCCGTCGCCTCAGCGACATCGACGTAGCCGCTGCGCGCCCGGACGTGCAGTCGCGGCCCGCTGGGGGTGGCCATGGTGGCAAGCCTCACCTGCGGTCCTCCTCGTCAAGCCGCCCGGCCTCGGGGGCCGGATTGGTCGGACCTACTAGATTGGTTGAGCATAGGTCCGCATTACAAACGGGGTCAAGCGGTGCCAAGTACCCGGCCGGGTAACATTATGGTCATGTCCTGGGGTATATTGGTCGGATTGGTTGCGAGAGATGTGGGGGACGCATGCGGGCGGCAGTAGGACCTGGCGCGACGCAGCCGGCCGGGACCACGCACGCCGAACGGGGACTGCGGCTGGCCGAGCTGATCCTGTCCGAGTCGCGCCGGGCCGGCCAGGGCCCCGGCTCCCGGCTGCCCACCGAGCGGCAGCTCGCCACGGACCTGGGCGTCACCCGGTCGTCCGTCCGGCACGCGCTGGCGGTGCTGGAGGCGCAGGGGCGGATCTCTCGTGAGGTAGGGCGGGGAACGTTCCTGCGTGCCGTGCCGCAGGCCGCGGCGGACGGCCGGCGCGACCTCGAGCCGGGGGCCGCAGGGCCGCACGAGCCGGCCGGCGCGCCGTCGGACGCGGCTCCCGCGGCGGACTTCGCCCCGGCCGACGTGATGACGATCAGGCGGCTGCTGGAACCACCCGCCATGTCGCTGGTGGTGGCCTGGGCCACCGCGGCCGACCTGGAGGAGATGGACCGCTGCCTGGCCGGCGGCGACGGGGCCGCCAGCTACGAGGAGTTCGAGTCCTGGGACCTGGCCCTGCACCGCTGCATCATGGCGGCCAGCCACAGCCCGCTGCTGGCCGCGCTCTACCGGGACATCGAGGCGGCGCGGCACGGGCAGGTCTGGGGGGACCTCAAGCGGCGCAGTTCCTCACGCGAGCACCGGGAGCAGTACCAGGCCGACCACCGGGCGATCGTCGGCGCCCTCCGCGCCCGCGACTCGGCCCGGGCGGTCGAGGCGATGCGGGTGCACCTGGCCCGGGTGTCGGGTCACCTCAACGCCACCGACCCGGCCGCCGGCGTCACCTGGAGATGACGTGCTCGTCGGCGGACTCGCCGAGCAGCGCGCGCGACAGCTTGTCGAGCATGGCGGCCAGGTCGGCGTGCTGCTCGGGAGACCAGTCGGACAGCAGCCGCTCCAGGCCGTCCCGGCCCGCGGCGAACAGCCGGCCCGCGGCCGCGGTGCCCGCGGGGGTCAGCGCCAGCGTGTCGTCGTCGCGCCGCACGTAGCCGGCCTGCACCAGCTTGTCCACGTAGGGCCGCCCGTGCTCCACGCTCACGCCCGCCTCACGGGCCAGGTCGGACCCGTCCACCCGCCCGCCGCGCTTGGCCAGCCGGGCCAGCACCCAGCAGCTGCCTGCGGGCAGGCCGAGACCGCACAGCTCGGCCAGCCTGATGTAGCCCTGCTTCCGCAGGTCGGTATCGGCCAGCCGCAGCAGCGCCCGCTCGATCTCCGCGGCCGACGACCGCTCCGCCGGGCCCGCGCCCAGGCCCTCGCCGAGGTCAGGGGCGCCGGAGGTGGTGCGCAGCGGCACCTCGCGCAGGAACCAGGTGAGCACGAACGCGGCCGCGGCGACCGGGACCGCGGCGAGGAACACCGTGTGGAAGGACAGCGTGTACGCGTGCAAGACGAGGATACGCAGCGCGGCGGGCAGCTTCTTCAGCGCCTCGGGATTGGCCTGGGCGGTAGCCGGGCTGAATCCCGGCGGCAGCGGCGCGCCGTGCAGCGACGCGGCCAGCTCGGACACGAGCCGGTTGGAGAAGATCGATCCGAAGATCGCCACGCCGAACGACCCCCCGATCGTGCGGAAGAACGTGACGCTCGAGGTCGCGGTGCCGAGGTCGGCGTAGTCCGCCGAGTTCTGCACGGCGATGACCAGCACCTGCAGGATCAGGCCGAGGCCGAACCCGAGCACGAAGAAGTACAGGTCCATGACCAGCGAGGTGGTGGTCTCGGTCAGCCGGGACAGCAGGTACAGCGCGACGGTCATCGCCGCGGTGCCCACGATCGGGTACACCTTGTACCGGCCCAGCCGGGCGATGAGCTGCCCGCTGGCCACCGAGGTGAGCAGCAGGCCGAGCACCATCGGCAGCAGGTACACGCCGGAGATGGTCGGCGTGACCCCCCGCACGACCTGAAGGTACAGCGGCAGGAACGCGGTCGCGCCGAACAGCGCGAACCCGGCGGCGAAGCTGATGCCCGCGCTGACCGAGAACACCGGGTTACGGAACAGCCGCCGCGGCAGCACCGGCTCGGCGGCCCGGCCGGCCGACAGCCACCAGGACACGGTCAGGATCACCGCGCCGATCCCGAGCCCGATGATCGCCGGGGAGAGCCACGGATAGGTCGTGCCGCCCCACGAGGTCAGCAGCACCACGCAGGTGGCCGCGCCGCCCAGCAGCACGGTGCCGAGGTAGTCGATGGCGTGCGCCCGGGTATCCGAGCTGGCGGGCAGCGCGAAGGCGATGGTGGCCAGCGCGATGATCCCGATCGGCAGGTTGATGTAGAACACCCAGCGCCAGCTCAGGTTGTCCACGAAGAAGCCGCCGAGCAGCGGCCCGGCCACGCTGGCCACGCCGAACACGGCGCCGAACGCGCCCTGGTACTTGCCCCGTTCCCGGGGCGGCACCACGTCGCCGATGATCGCCTGGGCCAGCACGATCAGGCCGCCGCCGCCCAGGCCCTGCAGCGCGCGGAAGGCGATCAGCTCGACCATGTCGCGGGACAGCCCGCACAGCGCCGAGCCGACCAGGAAGATCACGATCGCGGCCTGGAACAGCGTCTTGCGTCCGTACTGATCGCCGAGCTTCCCCCACAGCGGCGCGGATACCGTGGTGGCCAGCAGGTACGCGGTGATCACCCAGGACAGGTGGCTCAGTCCGCCGAGGTCGCCGACGATCGTCGGCAACGCGGTAGCGACGATCGTCTGGTCCAGCGCGGCCAGCAGGATCGCCAGCATCAGCGCCGTGTAGATGATGGCCAGGCCGCCGCGGCGACCGGCGGCGTCGGCAGGCTCGGGGGCGTCCGGCATGTACCCTGCATACCCCCTGGACCCGGGCTCTCCCCCGGCGGGGCCCGCCCGGCCGCCGGCCGTTCTGGCCAAAGGGACGGCGTCCTCGCGGCAAGCCGGAGAACGCCGTCCCTAATGGCGGCGGCAGGCGGTCAGTACCCGTAACCGCCTGAGCTGGTCGAGGTGCTCGGCTGCGGGGCCGCGCCGCCGCCGCCAGCCTTGGGCTTGGCCCCGGAGGGGGTCATCGCCCACCAGAACCCGCCAGACAGGTTCTTGGCGTTGCCGCTGACCATGCCCGAGGAGCTGTCCCCCGCGTAGGTGTACAGCGGGTGACCGCGGTAAGTGGCCTGGAGCGTGCCGTCGGCCCGCTTGATCGTGCCGAGCAGGCCAGGGCGCAGCGCCGAGCCGGAAACGGCGGTCACGGGGCCCGTGACCGGCGGCCAGTACGTGGCGCAGGTGCCGGTGCAGTTCGACTTCGCGGGCGTGTCGATCGCGAACCAGTACAGCGTACGGCCCTGGGAGTTGACCAGCACCGTGCCGACGCTGGTGCTCGCGGTCTTGATCTGCGACGACGAGCTCGCGCTCGGGCTGCTGTTGGCCGCCGCGGTCGGCGAGGCAGGCGGCGCGGCCGGCGGGCTGGAACTGCTGGGCGCCGTGCTACCGCACGCGGCCAGGCCGATCACGGCGGCTGCGAGAACGGGAGCCGCCCACCACTGATTACGCATTGTGTCTACTCCATTCGCTACGGGTGACCCGAGAATCCGTATACCCAAGGGACACGTAGCGTCCCACTCATCAGTTCACATCGCGTTCAGAATTGCTCAGGTCGCGATGCGCTGGCAGAGCCACGCCAGCGACAGCGGGTACCGGTAGTCGATGCCGGCGTGGGTGGCGTCGAACAGCTCGAAGCGGATCACGTCATCGGAGACGCCGACCTCACGCAGCGCCGCCCGGAACGCCTCCGCGCCCAGGTCCAGGAAGAAATCGTCCCTGGTACCCGCGTCGATCCAGACCGCCCGCAGGGACCGGAGCGCCCCGGCGTACCTGGGCACCATCCGGACCGGGTCCCAGTCCAGCCACCGCTCCCACGCCTCCGGGCGCAGCGCTCCGGTCTTCGGGTCGAACGGCAAGTCAATGGTCCCGTCTTCGCGGGCGGAGAAGCAGGCGGCGACGCCCAGGAGCGCGAGCAGGGCGTGATCGGCCTCCTTGGTGAACGAGACCCGGGACCGGAAGTCATCCCACCACCGCCAGATGTCGGCGTCGTAGTCCCGCAGCAGCCGCGCGGCCCGGCCGAACCCGGGGATGTAGCACACCTCGTAGAGCGCGTCGCCGGCGTGGGTGGCGAGCGCCCCGAACAGGTCGGGCCGCAGCATGGGGGTGATCATCGCGCCGAATCCCCCGCTGGACTTGCCCATGATCGCCCGGTGCCCGGCCTGCGGCAGCGTCCGGTAGCGCCCGTCCACCCAGGGCACGACCTCGTCGCAGAGGTAGGAGTGGTAACGGCCGGTGCCCGGCGAGTCCACGAACTGGCTGCCCCCGTACGCCGTCCACGCGTCCACGTAGATCACGAGGGCCGGCGGCGCCTCCCCGCGCGCGAACACCGCGTCCGCGGTCTCCGGGAACGGCTGCCGGTACGCCGCGCGGTTCCGCCACATCGGCAGGTACCCGGTAAACCCCTGGATGACGTAGACGGCGGGGTAACGGCGGTCCGGATCGTCGTCGTACCCGGGCGGCAGGTACACCCACAGCGGCCGCTCGTAGGGATCTGCGAGCGGGTTGTCCCGCAGCAGCTCACTGGTGATCACGTGCTCTTCGAGCTGGCCGGCCAGCTCCGCGGACCAGGGCAGCATCAAACCTCCGGAGGTGGGCGGGCGGGCAGTGGGCCGCCGGTTCTCCAGTCTTTCAAACCGGATCGGCGACCCGCGCCAGGAACAGCAGCCGCGGCGAGGCCGGCCGTGATCCGCGCCATGGTCCTCATTCGCATTATGCGTACCCCGCGCGGTGGCAAGGCCCCCCATATACGCCGATCAGACCGATAGGCTCCGAAGGTGCGGGCTGAATGGCAGCGTCTGCTCAGACTCGTCGTGATGTTCGCCGTCGTGGTCGGCCTCGTCACGGGATACCGGCTGGCCGGGCGGCCGTCGTGGGCCGGGCCGGTATCCATCGGGGCTATCCTCGGCTTCTTTCTCGCCGCTGGCCTGCTGGCGATCGTGGTCCATCTGCTCGGCCATCTGCTGGCCGCGCGCGCGTGCGGGTTCCGCGCCAACGCCGTTTACGGCCGGGGCTGCGTCGCCGGTCCGGGCTCGTCGGCCCGCCTGGCCCTGGTCTCCGCGGCCGGCCCGCTGGCGAATCTGCTCCTGGCCGGGGCGCTGACGCCGTGGGTCTGGCGGGCGTGGCCGCCCGCCGTGACCGCGCTGGCGTCCGCCACCACCGGGCTCGCGGACCTCGTGCCGGACCGCAGCGTCTCGGGCCAGCCCACCGACGGGCTCACCCTCTGGCGGTCACTGCGGGTCGCGCTCGCGCCCGCTGGCCGCCGGGCCGAGGCCGATATCCTGCGGCTCCTGGACCAGCCGGACTGGCAACTGCGGGAGGAAGCCGCCGACCGGCTGATGGCTGGCTACCAGTGTGGTGTTCCCGAGGCCAGAAGGCACCGGCATCACCTGGCCGCCCTGTTGCGCCAGGCCGGGCGGGTCGACGATCTGCTCCGGGTGCACGCGATGCACGTCGCCCTGACGCGGGCACCCAAGGCGATGTCGGTCCGGGAGGTGCACCAGGTGGAGTGGGCCGTGCTGACCGTGCCCGGCATTCCGAAAAAGACGGCCCATCTCGCCGCGCGGCGGGTCCGGTGGGTGGTGGCACACCACCCGCGGCCGCGAGCCGCCGCGCAGCACACGATGGCGCTCGCCCTGCTCCGCCAGGGCCGCTCAGGCAAGGTGGAACGCCTGTGCGCGCCTGTCCTGGCCGCTGAGCTCTGGCCGAGCGAGCGCGCCACGGTCCTGGCCACCATCGCCCTGGCCCGGCATGCCCTGGGCCAGGAAGCACGCCCGGCGCTGGAGGCGGCTCTGGCCCTGGACCCGGCCGCGGACCTGGTCGAGGAGGCGGCCAGCACGATCGCCACGTCCTCGCCGCGGGTCGCGGCTCCTTAGCCCGCGGCTTGAGCAGATCTTCGGCAGTGCCTCCGGTCAGCCACCGCCGGGCTGAACGGCGCGAAAAGGGCTCGGCATGATGCGCCAAAGCCGCGGCCGTCGCCGGGGCCAGGCCGTACGATGTCGCTTGACCTGGGTCTTTGCTCCCGGGGGTGAGTGCGGATGCGGAGGGGCGCCGTGGCCGAGCACGCCGACATCTGGGTCCAGGACGACCGGCCGGAGCTGGCGGACATCGCCAGGATGGCCAGGCGCCTGGTGCGCCAGGCTGTACTGGCGGCCCGGGCCGAGGACGGGCCGGTGCAGCGGGTGCTTCGCGACCACCTCGGTCCGGACGCGGCGGCCCTTCCCGTGGTCAGCGGGTCCTGGCCGGGCTACGACCACGTGAACGTGCAGGCCGGGCTGGACGCCTGGCTGGCCGCGGGTGGCCGCGGGCACCGCCTCGCCGGCGTCACCGGATTCCGGCACATGGACTTCGGCCTGGCCGATCTGCTGCAGCCAGGGCGCTACGCCGAGCGGCTCGGCGTCGGCAGCGTGGCCACGACCGCACTGTCGGCGGGCCCCGGCGGCCGGACCCGCGCCTGCGTCCAGTGCGGTCTCTACCTGGTCGATGACGCGGGCATCCCGCTGGCGCTGCTGCTGCGCGGGCCGGACGAGCGCGGGCCGTCCGATGATGTCAGCCTGGACGTCGTCGCCGCTGACCAGGCCGCGGCGCAGGGCGTGCTCGACGAGATACGGCGGCTGGCGGTCGAGCACAACGTCTTCCGCAGGCACGTGATCACGTTCGGGGGCGAGGTCTTCGGCCGGGATCGCGGTGCGCTGCTGCGGTTCCTGGACCGCCCGCGACTGGACCGGGCCAAGCTCGTCCTCCCGCCCGCCCTGCTCGACGGCATCGAGCGCCAGGTGCTCGGCATCGCCAGGCACGCCGACCGGCTGCTCGCCAGCGGGCAGCATCTCAAGCGCGGGGTGCTGCTGCACGGCGCGCCGGGGACGGGCAAGACGCACACGATCCGGTACCTGCTCGGCAGGCTGCCCGAGGTGACGGTCGTGATCATCTCCGGTTACGCGCTGCGCTGGATCGCCGAGGCCTGCTCGGTGGCCCGGGCGCTGCAGCCGTCAGTCGTGGTGATCGAGGACGTCGACCTGATCGCGGAGGAGCGCGGGGCCCGGATGGGCCAGCACCCGCTGCTGTTCCAGCTGCTCAACGAAATGGACGGGCTCGGCGAGGACGTCGACGTGACGTTCCTGCTCACCACCAACCGCCCGGACCTGCTGGAGGAGGCCCTGGCGGCCCGGCCGGGCCGTATCGATCATGCCGCCGGGCTGCCCCTCCCCGACGCCGACGCCCGCCGCAAGCTGATCGCGCTCTACCAGGGCAGCCTCGTGCTCGAGCTGTCCGACTTCGAGGCCGTGATCACGCGGACGGACGGCGTGACCGCGTCCTTCCTCAAGGAACTGCTGCGCCGGGCGGCCCTGTTCGCCGCCGAGTCCGCCCCGCCCGCCGAGGGCAACGGCGCCGCGCGAAGTGACGGCGCCGCGGGGAGTGACGGCGCCGGCCCGGGCGCGCCGCTGCGCGTGACCGACGCGCACATGGGCGCGGCCCTGTACCAGCTGCTCGACGTCCGCAGCCAGCTCACCGGCAGGCTCCTCGGCAACCACGCAGCGGGCCAGGACGCGGTGATCCGCCCGATGGGAGCCGACGCGCTGCTGCGGGGAGTCCGGCGGCGCTAGGGCGTCTGCACCGAGATCTGGGCTAGGCCTGCCTGGCCAGCTCGGTCTCCAGTTCGCCTAGGACCCGGTAGCAGGGGAGGACGTCGGCCACGCTGGCGTTCGGCTCTCGTCCCTCGCGGATCGCGGCGATGAACTCGCGGTCCTGCAACTCGATGCCGTTGGTGGACACGTCGACCGCGGAGACGTCGACCGGTTCCTCGCGCCCGGTCACCAGGTCGTCGTACCGGGCGATGAAGGTGCCGTTGTCGCAGATGTAGCGGAAGAACGTGCCGAGCGGCCCGTCGTTGTTGAAGCTGAGCGACAGCGTGCAGATACGGCCCTGGGGCGTGCGGAGCTGGACGGACATGTCCATCGCGATGCCCAGGTCGGGGTGGGTCGGGCCCTGCACGGCGTGGGCGACCTGGACGTCCTCCCCGGTCTGGTACTGGAACAGGTCGACGGTGTGCGCGGCGTGGTGCCAGAGCAGGTGATCGGTCCAGCTCCGGGGCTGGCCGAGGGCGTTCATGTTCGTGCGGCGGAAGAAGTACGTCTGCACGTCCATCTGCTGGATCGACAGCTCGCCCGCGGCGACGGCACGGTGGATCCACTGGTGCGACGGGTTGAACCGGCGGGTGTGCCCGACCATGCAGGTCAGCCCCGTCTCCTGGTGCACCCGGTCGACCTGCCGCGCGTCCGCCCAGCTGTCGGCGAGCGGGATCTCGACCTGGACGTGCTTGCCCGCGCGCATCGCGGCGACGGCCTGGCCCGCGTGCAACTGGGTCGGCGTGCACAGGATGACGGCGTCGACGTCGTCACGGCCCAGTACCTCGTCGAGGTCGGTCGAGGCGTGGCCGGCGCCGTACTTCCGCGCGACCTCCTCGGCCTGCTCGAGCCTGCGGCTGACCACGGACGTGACGGTCACGCCGTCGATGGCGGCGAGGCCGTCGAGGTGCTTGAGGCCGAACGCGCCGGCCCCGGCGACTGCGATCCGCATGCGTCTAGCTCTCTTCCTGGGAGGACGGGTCCGGGGATGACGGGCCGGCGGCGGGCCGCAGCACCATGTGCCCGACCGCGGTGTTGGACCCGGGGACGTGGTAGAAGCGGTAGAGTTCCTCGACCTCGGCGCCCAGGGCGCCCCGCATGATCAGCTGCATGACCAGCTCGATCCCCTCGGAGCCCGCCTCGCGGACGTACTCGATGTGCGGCAGCAGCGCGAGGCCGTCCGGGTCGGCGACCAGGCGGTCGAGGAACGCGCGGTCGAACTCGGAGTTGATGAAGCCGGCGCGCGGCCCCTGGAGCTGGTGGCTCATGCCGCCGGTACCCCAGACCTGGACCGCGAGATCCTCGCCGAAGCTGTGCACGGCCCGGCGGATCGCCTGGCCCAGGCGGTAGCACCGGTGGCCGGTCGGGGGCGGGTACTGCACCACGTTCACCGCGAGCGGGATCACCCGCACCGGCCACTCCTCGGGCTGGCCGTAGACCAGGGACAGCGGCACGGTGAGGCCGTGGTCGACGTCGAGCTGGTACATGAGCGTGAGGTCGAACTCGTCGAGGATCAGCGACTGCGCCAGGTGGGCCGCCAGATCGGAGTGGCCGCGGACGACCGGCACCGGGCGGGGGCCGTACCCCTCGTCGGCGGGCGGGAACTCGTCGGCGCAGCCGAGCGCGAACGTCGGCACGATCTGCGGCGTGAACGCCGACATGTGGTCGTTGTAGACCAGGATCACCACGTCGGGGACGTTCTCGGCCGCCCAGGCCCTGGTCCAGTCGTACCCGGCGAACAGCGGCTTCCAGTACGGCTCCCCGGTCTTGCCGAGGTCGATCGCGGCGCCGATGGCCGGGATGTGGCTGGTGGTCAGCCCGGCGGTGATGCGCGCCATCTCAGGTACCGTCCGCCGTCGAGCGCCAGCCCTGGGGCGAGCGCCCGCCGCGCAGCATCATCTGCTGGTAGTCCTCGACGGACATGCCGGTCATCGTGCTCACCGCCTGGAGATAGCTCAGCCCGTCGGTGGCGAAGATCTTCGCCAGGAAGTAGATGTTGCCGCCGAGGTCGAGCATCGCGTTGTAGTCGCGGTCGAGTACGGCCTGCTTCTGCGCCTCGGTCATCGGCCACTCGTCGAGGTAGGCGCGTTCCCCGGCCTTGAACCGCTCCCGGTTCTCCGGCTTCATCAGGCTCATGCAGAACTGGTTCAGCGGGTAGCCCTGCTTGGCGCGCTGCGCCGTGAACACCCGGGTGCCGGGAATGTCATCGAACTCCGAGGCGTACGCGGTCATCGTCAGGCCTCCCAGTACAGGCGCATGGGGTTGTCGACCAGGAGCCGGCGCCGCAGGTCATCGGTGCGGGCGATCCGCGGGATGACGTCGACCAGGGCGCCGTCGTCGGGCATGTGGCTCTTCATGTTCGGGTGCGGCCAGTCGGTTCCCCACAGCACCCGGTCGGGGAACGTCTCCACCACGCGGCGCGCGAACGGGACGAAGTCGGCGTACTCCGGCGGGCCGGACTTCGACAGCCGTTCCGGGCCGCTCACCTTGGACCAGACGTTCTCGTTCTCCTGCATGAAGCGCAGGAACGGGGCGAAGCCGGGGCCGCCGGCAGGCTGCGACACGTCGGGCCGGCCCATGTGGTCGACGACGACGGTGGTGGGCAGGCTGGTGAACAGGTTCCAGCGCTCGACCAGGTCGGCGGCCTCGAAGTACACCACGACGTGCCAGCCGAGCTCGGCGATCAGGTCCGCCAGGCCGAGGTAGTAGCCGTCGGGCTTGGGGTCGGCCAGGCGCTTGACGAAGTTGAACCGGATGCCGCGGACGCCGGCCGCGTGCAGGCCGGCGAGTTCGGCCCGGGTGACACCGGTCCGGATCGTCGCCACCCCGCGGGCCCGGTCACCGGCCGCGAGCAGCGCGTCCGCGAGGGCGCTGTTGTCCGCGCCGTGGCAGGTCGCCTGGACGATGACGTTGCGTTCGAAGCCGAGGAAGTCGCGCAGCGCGAACAACTGCTCCCGGCCGGCGTCAGTCGGCGTGTACTTCCGCTCCGGCGCGTAAGGGAATTTCTCGCCCGGGCCGAACACGTGGCAGTGCGCGTCGACCGCGCCCGGCGGCGGTACGTAGCCCGGCTTGCTGGGGCTCGGGTCGAACGGGAGCCAGTCGGCGTCCGGCTGGAAGGGCGGGGGGGCCATCACAGCCCCCGGTCGCGCAGGGCTTGGTCGAGACGCGGGTAGACCCGCCGGGCGTTGCCCTCCTGCACCAGCGCGGCGTCGGCCTCGGCCAGGCCGAGCTGGTCGACGTACCGTTTCGTGTCGTCGAAGTAGTGGCCGGTCTCGGGGTCGATGCCGCGGACGGCGCCCACCATCTCGGACCCGAACAGGATGTTGCCGACGTCGATCACCTCGAACAGCAGGTCGATGCCGGGCTGGTGGTAGACGCACGTGTCGAAGAACACGTTCCGCATGACGTGCTCGCGCAGCGGCGGTTTCCCGAGCATGTCGGCCAGCCCGCGGTACCGGCCCCAGTGGTAGGGGACCGCGCCGCCGCCGTGCGGGATGACCAGCCGGAGGCCGGGGAAGTCGGCGAACAGGTCACCTTGGATGAACTGCATGAACGCCGTGGTGTCGGCGTTGATGTAGTAGGCCCCGGTCGCGTGGAAGCTGGGGTTGCAGCTCGCCGACACGTGCACCATGGCGGGCACGTCGAGCTCGGCCATCTTCTCGTAGACCGGGTACCAGTACCGGTCGGTGAGCGGCGGGGCGGTCCATTTCCCCCCGCTCGGGTCCGGGTTGAGGTTGCAGCCGACGAAGCCGAGTTCGAGGACGCAGCGTTCGAGCTCGGCGACCGAGGAGTCCAGCGGGGCGCCGGGTGACTGCGGGAGCTGGCCCACGCCGGCGAACGTCGCCGGGAACAGCCCGACGACGCGCGCGATGAGGTCGTTGCACGCGCGCGCCCACTCGCCGCTGACCCGCTCGTCGCCCTCGTGGTGGGCCATGGCGGACGCCCGCGGCGAGAAGATCGTCATGTCCGCGCCGCGCTCGCGGAGCAGCCGGAGCTGGTTCCCCTCGATCGACTCGCGGATCTCGTCGTCGGAGATGGCCGGGTAGGGCGGCGTCGCACGGCCCTCGCGGAACGCCGCGAGCTGGCTGGCGCGCCACTCGTTGTGCGGGGCGGGCACGGTCGTGTAGTGCCCGTGGCAGTCGATGATCATGACGGGCTCCACACCGAGGGGGGCACGAAGACCTCGCCCCGCATCAGCAGGCGGGCGGTGCGCAGCAGCGCCGAGCGCGTCACCGTGAACCCGCCGCCGGACGTCCCCGCCTCGAGCGTGACGGTGAAGAAGCCCGTGGGGTGCTCGACCTCGATCTCGGTCGAGCCGTCGGCCTGCTCCTTGATCACCGCGATCTCGTGCGCCACCGATCCGGGCAGCACGCACGCGGTGGCGACGGACACCGCGCCCAGGACCCCGATCGCCTCGTGCACGCGGTGCGGGATGAACGTCCGGGTCGACACCGCGCCGCCGTCGGCGGGAGGCGACAGCAGGCTCATCTTCGGCACGGTCTTGCTCGTGACGTCGCCGAGGTTCATCAGCGGGCCGGCGGCGAGCCGGATCGCCTCGACCCGCCGGGTCACCTCGCGGTCGCCCTCGAGCTCGGCCGGCGCCTCGTGCCCGGTCAGACCGAGGTCGGATGCTGCGATACAGACGACCGGCATGCCGTTGTCGATGCAGGTCACCCGGGTTCCCTCGACGACGTCCGTGACGTTCCCCGTCGGCAGCAGCGCGCCGCACGAGGACCCCGCGACGTCGGCGAACTCGATGGGGACCGGAGCGTGGCTGCCGGGCACGCCGTCGATGCGCGCCGGGCCGTCGTAGCGGACCTGCCCGCCCGGCGTCGGCACCAGGGCCGTGGCCAGCGTGCCGGTATTGCGCATCCAGATGCGGACGGGCGTCACGGGATCGCCTGCCGCCACGAGGCCCTGGTCGATCGCGAACGGTCCGACGGCGGCAAGCATGTTGCCACAGTTCTGATTGTCGGAAACCTCCGCCCGGTCCGGCCAGACCTGGAGGAACAGATACTCGACGTCCGCGTTGTCGCGCGGGGACAAACTGACGACGGCCACCTTCGACGTCAGCGGGTGGCTGCCGCCCATGCCGTCGATCTGCCGCGGGTCGGGAGAACCCATCGCGGCGAGCAGCACCGCGTCGCGCGTCGCGCGGTCGCCCGGCAGGTCGCCGGCCACGAACATCAGGCCCTTGGACGTGCCGCCGCGCATCACGGAGCACGGGATCGCGGTCTGGGTCAGGGTGTTCCCGGGGCTCACGGCGAGTCCTCGTAGTCGACGTAGCGCAGTCCGGAGTCGGCCAGCCGGCCGCGCATGTCGTAGAGGTCGAGGCCGAGTTCGCCCGCGTTCAGCCGCGGCCGCCGGGACGCCTCGCCGGCCTCGCGGTCCCGGGCCGCCTTGAGCACCGTCGCCGCCTGCTCGCGCGCCACCACCACGACTCCGTCGTCGTCGGCCACGATCACGTCGCCGGGCCGGACGTACGCGCCGGCGCAGACGATGGGGGTCTGCACGTTGCCCGGCGTCTGCTTCACCGTGCCCTGGGCGCAGATCGCCTTGGACCAGACCGGGAACCCCATCTCGGTGAGCGCGGCGACGTCCCGCACGCCGGCGTCGATGACCAGCCCCCGGACGCCGTGCGCCCGCAGGCTCCCGGCCAGCAGTTCGCCCACGTATCCGTCGTCGCACGGGCTGGTGGGGGTGACCACGAGGACGTCGCCGGGCTGGGCCTGCTCGACGGCCACATGGACCGACCAGTTGTCACCCGGGGCGACCTCGCAGGTCAGCGCGTTACCGGCCAGGCGCGCAGGCCGGAAGACCGGGCGGATGTCGCAGCGGAGCAGCCCGGTGCGGCCCTGGGCCTCGTGCACCGTCGCCACCCCTGGTTGCGCCAGGCCGTCGACAACCGCGAGATCGGTGCGGGGGGTGTTCCTTACCACGATCGGCACGTGCCTGCTCCTCTCCGCGTCATCGGGCGGCTCCTTCGGTGCGGGGCATGGTCGCCAGCAGCCTGCGCAGCGCGGCCAGCTCGGACGGGCCCGGGGGCGGGATCTCGCTGAGGTCCGCGCCGACCTGCAGGTCCCATCCGGTTCTCGCCCTGATGTCCGGAACGGATACGCCGGGGTACACCCCGGTCAGCATCAGCTCGCAGGTCGCGGGGTCGGGCTCGAGCACGCCCAGGTCTGTGATGACCTTACCCGGCCCCGCGCCGGCCAGGCCGAGGCGCCGCCGGGCGCCCGGTCCGTCGCCGAAGCCGACCGAGGTGACGAAGTCCACCCGCTCGACGAATGTCCGGAGGGTCTGCCGGACGATCACGATCACCTCCCGGCAGGACGCGGCGATCTCCGGCGCGCCGCCGGCGCCCGGCAGCCTGACCTTGGGCTCGGCGTAGTCCGCGCCGATCGCCGTGGTGTTGATGTTGGCGAACCTGTCGGTCTGGGCCGCGCCCAGGAAGCCGACGTCGATCCGCCCCGGCTGCAGCCAGTAGTTGAAGATCTCGGGCACGCTGACCACGGCATCGGCCGTCTCGGCGAGGACGCCGTCGCCGATGGACAGCGGCAGCGTGCCCGGCTTGGCCCCGATCGCGCCCGACTCGTAGATCAGTACCAGGTC
Source organism: uncultured Actinomycetota bacterium (assembly GCA_963842355.1). Lineage (GTDB taxonomy): Bacteria > Actinomycetota > Actinomycetes > Streptosporangiales > Streptosporangiaceae > JASHPR01. Next base: position 62,015 of record CAWJGC010000010.1, read on the forward strand.
CGGGGCGTGCGTCGCCCGGGCCAGGTTGGCCGCCTCGCTGGGCAGGCCGATGCCGACGAAGCAGGTCATCCGGTCGCGGAGCGCGCGCGCGGCGGTGACCGTCATGATCTCGTCGGCCGAGTACCCGGACCCCGTTGTGGCAGGCACCGTGGCGTCACCCGTCACCGGGCTCCTTTCCCGGCACGTGCCCCCGCGAGCCACCGGCCGAAGGCTTCCCGGTCCCGGCTGATCGCGTCCCAGGCGACGTAGAAGTCGTTGTCGCGGACCGAGTAGCCGAGCGCGTACGAGGGGTGCGCGCCACCGGGCACCGGGGCGACGTAGCTGACCGCCCAGGCCGGGAGCACGACGGCACCGGGCCGCGGGTCCAGCACCTCGACGATCTCCTCGACGGTGACCACGGACCGCGCCGCGGCGAGCACCGCTTCCTTCTGCACCCCGGTGAGCCCCCAGTACTGCACGTTGCCGGCCCGGTCGGCCCGCTGCGCGTGGATCACGGTCACGTCCGGCCGCAGCGCCGCTACCGCCGTGAGCGTCTCGCCGGTGAACGGGCAGGAGATCTCGGCGATGTCCGCGCGGGTGCTGGCGACCAGGCCGGTCCCGCGGTACCCGCGCAGCACCGCGAACGGGAGCCCGGACGCGCCCGCCACGTACCGGTTGGCCAGGCCGGCGTGGCTGTGTTCCTCGAGTTCCAGCGGGCCGGGCCAGGAGTGCTCGACCGCGTCCCGGAACCGGTGCAGCGATCCCACGCCCGGGTTGCCGCCCCAGGAGAACACCAGCTTGCGCGCGCATCCCGCGCCGATCATCTGGTCGTAGATCACGTCGGGGGTCATCCGGACCAGCGTGAGCTCGCGCCGTCCTTGCCGGATCACCTCGCGCCCGGCCGCGTGCGGGATCAGGTGGGTGAAGCCTTCCATGGCGATCGTGTCGCCGTCGTGTACCGCCTCGGCGATGGCCTCGGCCAGGGACACGATCTCCGCCACGCCGCACCCGCCTCCTCGCCCTCTGTACCGAAACGATATCGACAACCCATCGCCAGGTGCACACCTGTGCGTTCTACGAAACGAGATGTATCGTGTTTACACCGGGCGTAGCCACGGCGAGGCGGAGAAGGGCGGCGCGAGACATGTTCGAGAGGTTCACCGACCGGGCACGGCGGGTCGTGGTCCTGGCTCAGGAAGAGGCCAGGATGCTGGGCCACGACTACGTCGGGACCGAGCACATCCTGCTCGGCCTCATCCATGAGGGCAGCGGGGTAGCCGCCCATGCGCTGGAGTCCCTGGGGATCACCACGGAGGCGGTGCGACAGCAGGTCGAGGAGATCGCCGGCCGCGGCCACGCCACGCCGACCGGGCACATACCGTTCACGCCGCAGGCCAAGACAGCACTCCAGCTAGCCTTGCGCGAGGCCATGCACCTCGGCCACACCTACATCGGTACCGAGCACATCCTGCTGGGCCTGATCCGCGAGGGCCAGGGACCCGCCGCTCAGGTGCTGGCGGCCCTGGGTGCGGACCAGAACCGGGTCCGCCAGCAGGTGATCGCTCTGCTGCATGGCCACGAGGGCAAGCCGGGGCTCGCACGCGCGGCCGGGCGCCCCGGCGGCAAGCGCAGGCTGCTGTCTCAGATCCTCGCCCGCCTGGAGTCGATGGAGGGGCGCCTGGCGGCCCTCGAGCATCGCGTCGGCGTACCGGACACGGGCGACCTCGACCAGAGGATCGCGCAGATCCGCCGCGACAAGGAGTCCGCTATCGACGGCGAGGATTTCGAGACCGCGGCGGCGCTGCGCGACACGGAGAAGCAGCTGCTCGGCGAGAAAGCCTCCCGTCAGCAGGAGTGGGCCACCGCGTACGTAGACCTTCCCTCGCTGAGCACTGAGGTCCAGCGTCTGCGTGACCTGCTCCGCCAGCACGGCATCGAGCCGCAGGACGGCGCCGCGTAGCTAGCGGTGGATGGTCTGCCGGGCCGTCTCGCGGCCGTCGGCGGCGAGGTCTGGCATGATCAGCCGGGCGTCAGCCTCGGAGGCGGCGGCGCTCAGCCGGAACGCGTACCGCAGCCGGGCGGGCTCGCGCGTCAGACGTGCTGACGCGGCTCTCAAAACTGCGGCCCACGGCCGCGGACAGCACAAGCAGGACGCCCCCGAGAATCTGCAGCATGTCCAGCCTGTTCCTGGCGGCCATGACGGCGAAGACGGTGGCGAAGACGGGCTCCGTACTCAGGATGAGGCCTACGCGTGTCGAGCTGGCGGCCCTTGCCGTTGGGAGCTGGACGAACCACGCGAAAGATGTGCCCAGGACCCCCAGGTAGGCGATGAGCATCCAGTCTCGCGCGCTGATCGCCGCCGCCACCTGCCAGGGCGGGCTGCCGGAGACTAGCGCGGTGACCGCCGCGAGCACCAAGACCACGACGAACTCGACGAAAGTGAGGTTGACGAGGGATTGGGCCGCCGCGTTGGGCTGGCGCCCGAACAGGGTGAGCTGGGTTGCCCGGACCGCAGCAGCACCCAGGATGATCAAGCCGCCCACGTGCGGCCGGAGGCCGTGGGAAAGCAGGAGCAGGCCGCAGCCGATGAGCGCGGTAACGGTCATCAGGTAGACCACGCCAGCCTGGCGGCGCCTGCTGATCATCCGCTCCAGCGGCGGGATCAGGACGACGGAGACGGCAATCAGGAAGCCGGCATTCGCCGCCGACGTATAACGGACCCCGATTGTCTCCTGGATGAGGATTCCATACACGAGAAAGCCGAAGAATATGCCGGTCGTCACCTCATTGCGGGTGATCCGGGGCAGGCTCCGTGCGGCCAGCAAGGCGATGGCGGGCAGGGCGCACAGGAAACGCAGCATCAAGAACGCGGCCGGCGGGACCTCGCGGCCGACGACCTGCATCACCACATAGCTCGAACCCCAGATGACGGCGACGAGCAGGATGGCGATGTCGCCCAGTGCGCTGCCCGGCCGACCTGCGGGTTTCTGCATCTCTCCCGTCCTCCTCACTGCGGCAGCGACCCGCAGCCGTAGGCTGAATACAATCGGTCGTAGCCGGGCATTACCACAGCGGCAGTGGCGCGTGGCTGATGCATTTCTGCCTCATTGGCGTAGCTGGCCTGCAGGAATTGGGGCGACGAGACCGGGCCGGAGGCAGGCATGGCAGCGAAGCGGGGGCGTCTCGCTCAGCGCCGCAAGGCGGTCGGCTTCAGCCAGGAGACGCTGGCGGCGGCGCTGGATATCGAGCGCTCCACGGTCGTGCGGTGGGAAGGCGGCGAGACCGAGCCGCTGCCGTGGATCCGGCCGAGGCTGGCGAAGGCCTTACGTGTATCCGTTGACCAGCTGGACGAGTTGCTGGGCGCAGGCGGGCCGGCCGGACCGGAAGGGGCCCGGCAGCTGGAGGGGACGTTCGGGCATCTCGCGGGGCCGGGAACAGTGCAGGAGCACGCGCCGTGGAGCGAGGGGCCATCCGCCCGGCCGCCGCTGGCCGTGCCGGTTGGGGGCGGGAAGGGGCCGCCCGTGTGCCAGCTGCCACCGGCGGTCGCTGATTTCACCGGGCGGCAGCCGCAGCTCGAGCTGCTGGCCGGGCTGCTCGGTTATGACGGTGAGCGTGTCGGGGTGCCGATCGCGGTGATCACCGGCCTGCCGGGCGCCGGGAAGACCGCGCTGGCGCTGCAGGTCGCGCACACCGTGCGGGCGGCGTTCCCGGACGGGCAGCTGTGGGTTCCGCTGGAGGGCGCGACCGGCCACCCGCGCGACCCGGGCGAGGTTCTCGGCGAGCTGGCCCGGGCGCTGGGCGTGCCCGGCTCGGCCATCCCGAATTCCACCGCACAGCGCGCCGCGCTGTACCGCTCGCTGCTGGCGGGCCGGCGGGTCCTGGTCCTGGCCGACGACGCCGCCTCGGCCGCTCAGGTCCAGCCGCTGCTGCCGGGAACCGGCCAGTGCGCGGTCGTGGTGACCAGCCGCAGCGAGCTGGCCGGCCCGGCCGGGGCACGGCTGGTCCCGCTCGACCCGCTCACCCAGGCCGAGGCCGTAGAGCTGCTGAGCAAGATCGTCGGAGAGCGGCGGGTCAGCGCCGAGCCCGGCGCCGCCGCCGAGCTGACCGCCGCCTGCGGCCAGCTGCCGCTGGCGGTGCGGATTGCCGGCTCCCGGCTGGCCGCGCGCGCGTCCTGGCAGCTGTCCAGCCTCGCCCGCAAGATCACCCGCGCCCGGCGGCGGCTGGACGAGCTGCAGGCCGGTGACCTGTCGGTCCGGGCCAGCCTCAGCCAGAGTTATCACGCCCTGGATGAGACGGCCCGGCGCGCCTTTCGCCGCCTGGCCCTGCTGGATCTGGCCGAGATCACCGAATGGCAGGTCGCCGCGTTGCTCGGCACCCCTGACGCGGCTGTCGTGGTGAACCAGCTGGCCGACAGCTCGCTGCTGACCGCGGCCGGCATCGACCAGGCCGGCCAGGCCCGCTACCGCCCCCACGACCTGCTGCGCGAGTACGCCGCCGAGCGGCTCGCGGACGAGTCCCCTGGCCAGCAGCACGCCGCCGAGAGCCGGGTCATCCACGCATGGCGCCAGCTCGCCGCCCTCGCCGATGCCGCCCTGCCCCGCGAACCCTACTTCTCCCCGCCGCCACCCGCGCCCGGCCCGGCCGTGGTTGCCGAGCTCGCGGCCAAGGACATCACCGCCGATCCCATCGCCTGGTTCACCGCCGAGCGGCTAAGCCTGCTCACCGTCACCGCCCGTTGCTGCGCCACCGGCCGCTACGAGGATGCCGCCCGGCTCGCCTGTATCCTGGCCAGCTTCCAGCACCTGCAAGGCCGGCTCGACGACGCCGAGCGCATCTGGCGGATGATCGCCGCCGCCGCCGCCCGGGACGCCAGTGACCCCGCCGCGGCCGCCCGCGCCCAGCTCCGCCTGGCCGTGGCCATCTGCGGCCAGGGTCGGCACGCCGAGGCCAGCCCCCTCGTCGACCAGTGCATCCAGGCATTCGGGCACCTCGACGACAAAACCGCCCATGCCACCGCCTGGTACTGGCGCGCCGTCTGCGAATGGAATCTGGGCGGTTACGTCGACGCCCGGCAATCCGCCGAACGCGCGATGAGGCTCGCCCGGGCCATAAGCGACCGCCAGACCGAGTTCCTTGCCCTGCGCCTGCAGGCACTGGCGATCGCCGCACAGGAGAACCTGCCCGATCGTCATGCCGATGCTGTCGCATCCGCCGAGCGGGCTCTCGCGCTGGCCAGGGAACTCGGCCAGCCCTCTTTCGAGCAGGAAGTCCTGCACACGGTCGCTGCCGTGTACACCCTGGCCGGGCGCTATACGGATGCGCTACGGCTCTGCCAGGAGGGCCTGGGCCTGGCGCGAGACCTCGGCGTACAGCCAGCGATAGCAGACTGGCTCGGCATGTTCGGTGATGTCTACCATGGCCTTGGCCGCTACGGCGAGGCGGCCGAGTCGCTGCGCAGCGCGCTCCCGATCTACCGGGACCACTTCATGCGTCGCCATCATGGGTTGTGCCTGCTGAAGATGGGATACGCCCACCAGGCGATGGGGGACCACCTGGCCGCGATTCGCTGCCTGCAGGAAAGCCTGGACATCTTCAGCCAGCTCCAGCTGGCCCATTACGCGCGGCGAGCCCGCGATACGCTCGACGCCTCCCAGGTCATGCGGAGCGCCACTGACACCGGCTGCGGGACTGGGAGCGGGAGCTGATCAGCGAGAAGGACGTCCGCCAGGGGCAGTCAGCGGTCGTCCCGCCACTTCCACCGGCCGTAGGAGGCGTTCTCGGCGCGGCCGGCGGCGGCTTCCTCGTTGAGCCAGCGGTGGATGGTCTGCTGGGCCGTCTCCCGGCCGTCGGCGGCGAGGTGGTCGCAGATCGCGCGGATCGTCATGCCCTTGACCCCGGCTGACTTGAGCATGACGGCCATCTGCCGGCGGGCGAGATGGCTGTCGTCCGGCGCGGGGACCACGGGGCGGCGGCCGACGCCGGGAATCTTCGCGACCCGGTGCGGCTGCCAGCGGGTGGCGTAGTCCTCGCCCAGCGCGTCCGCCAGGAGCTGGTCGGGATCGGGCCGGACCTGCCCGTAACGCTCGGCGATCGGGCTGATCGCCTCGTGCTCGATCCGGTAGAACTTGACCGGCAGGACCCGCCCGTCCTTGCCCCGCTGGACGATCCCGGTGCCGGGATGGCGCAGGCGCGCGAGGTCGGCGGCGATCCGCACGTCGTCCGGGATGATGAGCCGGGCGTCGGCCTCGGAGGCGACGCCCAGGCCGATCCGCAGCGCGCACTGGGACTTCAGGTCGGCGGACCCGGTCATGGTGACCGTGCCGCGCTGAGTCGCCATGATGAGGTCGATGGCTTCCGAGCGGCCGGTCATCACCAGCTGCGTGGCCAGGCCGGCCAGGGTGGCGTTGGTGACCCCGTCCAGGGAGGTGCGGGGCCCGCCGGTGCCCATGCCGAGGATGACCGCGATCTCGTCGCACACCAGCAGGACCGCGGGCTGGCGCGGGGACGGAAGGATCTTCTCCCCGCCGCTGCCCGACCGGGACCGGGCGTCCACGGCCCGCCGCAGGGCGCGCAGCATCCGCTCGGCCTCCTCCCGGTCGGTGGCCAGCCAGTCGACCACGGGCCGGGATGTGCGCCCGGCGAGCCACGGCTCGATCCAGGGCGCGGCCATCCGCCCGCCCTTCAGGTCGATCGCGAAGATCAGCACGTCCGGGCACCGCGCCAGCTGCGCCAGCAGCACATGCAGCAGGTTGCTTTTCCCGGAGCCGCGCAGGCCGACGATTAAGGTGGCGACCTCGCGCAGGGTGACCGCGCAGACCTGGCCGTCCTCGAACAGCCCGAGCGGTATCGGCCGGGTGATGCTCAGCGTTCCGTGCTCGGCCGGGAGCGGCACCGTCTCGGCGAGCACGTCCCTGACGGCGACGTGCAGGATCACCTTGTGCGCCTGGTCTCCGCGCTCGAACCGCAGCGAGCCGTGCCGCAGCCGGGCGGCGACCTCGAGTTGCTCGGTCGCGGGAGCCAGGGCGGAGTAGGTGACCCGCCCGGATACGGGCAGCCGCAGGTGCACCTTGTACCCGGCGAGGGTTTCCTCCTGCCCGGCGAACCTGACGCCCTGGTGCCCGATCCGCGCGATCAGGTCGGGCCACTTGCGCTGCTGCTTCGCGAGCGCGGCGTCCTCGGCGGCCTGGCGCGCCTGCAGCGCCTCGCGGTACTCGCGGGCGCGGATCGCCGGGTACAGCGCGATCAGGCCGGCCGCGGGCACCAGCAGGGCCACGGCGGGGGGCCAGGACGCCGGGCTGGACTTGAACGCGTAAGCCAGCCATCCGGAGGCGGCGATCCCGCAGGCCGCGGCGTAGACCGCCGACACCAGGCTGCTGGCGGTCATCAGGGAGGCAATGATTAATCCGCCGGCCAGGGCGCTGCAGATCACGATGACCGCCAGGACGGACGGCCGGACCGTGCCGCCGAGCGTGCCCGCCGCGTACACCAGCGCGGTGATCAGCGGGCCGAACCGGAAGGCCTGCCGCCGCGCTCGGGTTTCGATGCCGGGGGACGGCTCGGCCGTCACGGCGGGGGGGTCGCTAGTTTTCAACCACATCCCAGAGCCTCTCGTTGGGGCGCGGGTTCTCGATTCGCTCCAACTCCGCGGCGTGCGCGGTCCGGTGGATGGCGTGCGCCTCCCCGGCGAACTCGCCCATTCCGGCCACGGTCGCGGCGATCTCGTGCAGATGCTCGGGAACCGAGGGATGGACGGGGAACTCCGCGCCGAGCCGCTCGGCGACCTGGGCTACCGAGGCCGCCACCGCCTCGAACAAGCGCGGCAGGCCCGACAGGAACGTATCCAGGTCCAGGGCGTTCTCAGGAGCCCAGGTGCCGATGCTCTCGGTGACCGCTTCGGTGGCAGCGTCGATATGGTTGGTCACGGTGCGTTGTCCTTCTGGGTGATGACACCTCCCGGGCCGTCTGTCGGGCCAGGAGGCGGGTTGGGGGCGGGGGCTGCGGCAGGCTAGGCCGTGGTCGACCTGATGTCCACTTCTCACTTCTTTGTCTTATTCCTGCCGCACTCAGTCAAGCCTCGGGGCTTAACATCTTCGGTGCGCACCGAATGGATCTTCGATGCGCACCGGCTGGATCTTTCGTAGGTACCTTATTGGTAAGCCGGACCTGTCTTGCTCACGGCCGGCGGTCCAGGCCGACGTAATTCTCGGCCAGGGAGGTCGCCGCGGCGTCCGAGCTGCACACGTAGTCGAGGTACGAGTGCTGCAGGCGACGATCGTAGGCGTCGTAGTGATCGAACGAGTGCAGCAGCGTCGTCATCCACCAGGAGAAGTGCTGGGCCCGCCAGACGCGGCGCAGGCAGGCCTGCGAGTACCCGTCCAGCAGCGTCGCGTCGCCGGCCGAGTACCAGGCGGCCAGCGCCTCGGTCAGCACGCGGGCGTCGAAGGCGGCCAGGTTCAGGCCCTTGGCGCCGGTCGGCGGCACGATGTGAGCCGCGTCCCCGGCCAGGAACAGCCGCCCGAACTGCATGGGCTCGGCCACGAAGCTGCGCATCGCGGTGATGCCCTTCTCCAGCACCGGCCCGGTGGACAGGCTCCACCCGGGCACGGTCTCCAGCCTGGCCCGGAGCTCCGCCCAGATCCGCTCGTCCGGCCAGGCGGCGATGTCCTCCCCCGGGGCCACCTGCAGGTAGAACCGGCTCAGCCCGGGGCTGCGCATGCTGTGCAGGGCGAAGCCCCGGTCACTGCTGGAATAGATCAGCTCCTCCGAGGACGGCGCCACCGCGGCCAGCGCCCCGAGCCAGCCGAACGGGTATTCCTTGTCAAAGAACCGGAGCACTCCCGGCGGGATCGCGTCGCGGCACACCCCGTGGAAACCGTCGCAGCCGGCGATGAAGTCCGCTCGCAGGGTCATGCGCTCGCGGCGATGGGTGAACGAGACCTCCGGATGCGACCCTTCGATCCCCTCGGGCACGACGTCCGCGACCTCGAACAGGATCTGCCCGTCCGCCGCGAGCCTGGCCGCGATCAGGTCCTTCACCACCTCCTGCTGGCCGTACACGGTGATCGCCCGGCCGGGTACCAGCTTCTCGAACGCGATCCGGTGGCCCTGCCCGCCGAAGCGCAGCTCGATGCCGTGATGGACCAGGCCCTCACGCAGCATCCGCTCCCCCGCGCCGGAGCTGACCAGCGTGTCGACGGTGCCCTGCTCCAGCACGCCGGCCCGGACCCGGTGCTCGACGTAGTCGCGGCTGCGGGCCTCGACCACCACCGAAGCGATGCCGCGCAGGTGCAGCAGGTGGGACAGCAGCAGCCCGGCCGGCCCGGCGCCGACGATCGCCACTTGAGTACGCACCCGCCGCTCCTTCCGGGCATTCCGGCTCCGCCGCCATTGAGAGGATAGGCCCGCCGCGCTCCGAACGGCAGTGCGCATGGCGGGCATCCTGGCCCGGCGGCCCGGCCCGGGCCACGGCTTCCCGCCTCTGCCCTACCCGCCGGTCGTGCCCTATCGTCATGGTCATGACCGCAACCAGCACCCCGGGCGGCCCCGGGCTCGCCCAGGAACGCCGCCTCGTCACCGAGATCCCCGGGCCCGCGTCGCGGGAGTGGCTTGACCGACGGCAGCGCAGCGTGGCCCGGGGGCTCAGCCACGTCCTGCCGGTATTCGTGACCGCCGCGGGCGGCGGCGTGGTCATCGACGCGGACGGCAACTCGCTGATCGACTTCGGCTCCGGGATCGCCGTGACGTCGGTGGGCAACAGCGCCGAGCTCGTCGTCGAGCGGGTCACCGAGCAGGTGGCGCGGTTCACGCACACCTGCTTCATGGTCGCGCCGTACCGGGGGTACGTGGAGGTCTGCGAGGAGCTGAACCGGCTCACGCCGGGAGACCACGACAAGCGGTCCGCCCTGTTCAACTCCGGGGCCGAGGCGGTCGAGAACGCGGTCAAGATCGCGCGGCACGCGACCGGCCGGACCGCGGTGGTGGTGTTCGATCACGCCTACCACGGGCGCACCAACCTGACCATGGCGATGACCGCCAAGAACATGCCCTACAAGCAGGGCTTCGGGCCGTTCGCCAGCGACGTCTACCGGGTGCCGATGGCCTACCCGTTCCGCTGGCCCGGCGGCCCGGCCGCCTGCCAGGCCAGGGCCCTGGACGTGGTCACCGGCCTCATCCACACCCATGTCGGCGAGCAGAACGTCGCGGCCGTGGTGATCGAGCCGATCCAGGGCGAGGGCGGCTTCGTGGTGCCGCCGGACGGGTTCCTGCCCGGGCTGGCCGCCTACTGCCGCGACAACGGCATCGTGTTCGCAGCCGACGAGATCCAGTCCGGGTTCTGCCGCACCGGGGACTGGTTCGCCTGCGATCACGAGGGCGTGGTGCCGGACCTGGTCACCACGGCCAAGGGCATCGCGGGCGGGCTCCCGCTGGCCGGAGTGACCGGGCGCGCCGGGATGATGGACGCGGTACACCCTGGCGGTCTCGGCGGCACCTACGGCGGGAACCCGGTCGCCTGCGCCGCCGCGCTCGGCGCGATCGAGACCATGGGCAAGGAGGACCTGCCCGCCGCGGCTCGCCGCATCGGCGACGTCATGCTGCCGCGGCTGCGCAAGCTCGCCGAGGCCCATCCGGTCATCGGCGACGTGCGGGGCCGGGGCGCGATGATCGCCATCGAACTGGTCCGGCCCGGCACGCTGGAGCCGGACGCGGCCACGACGGCCAGGGTCGCCCAGGCCTGTCACGCGGCCGGCCTGGTGGTGCTCACCTGCGGCACGTTCGGCAACGTGCTGCGGTTCCTGCCGCCGCTGGTCATCGGGGAGGCCCTGCTCGACGAGGGGCTGTCGATCCTCGAGCAGGCGTTCGCCGGCCTGTAGACGGCGAGGTGGCCACCGCCCCGGGCGGGCGGTGGCCACGTCAGCCAGTGGGCGGCGCCGTCAGAGCGTCGGCGTGCCGAGCGTCAGCGAGATGGTGTTGCCCGGCCCGGGCAGGGTCAGGTTGATCAGCAGGGTCGCCAGCCCGCAGTGCGAGAAATGCGGGATCGTGTAGGTCCCCGACAGCGAGCCGCCCAGCCCGAAGGTGAAGCCCGGCTGCGAGGACACGGTGATCGTCGCCGGGGACGTCTCGCAGGACCTGCCCACGGGGATGTTGAGCCCCGCGACGTTCAGCCTGGTCAGCTGCAGGCTCTCCTTGGCGGTCGTGGTCACGGTGTTGGCGTTGAAGTTGAACGTGCCGGTGGCCGGCCCGTCCTGGATCATCTGCATCGTCGCCGTGACCGGCACGAGTCCCAGCTCCTTGAACGACCCGGTGGCGGCCGGGAGCGTCAGGGTCCCGGTCAGGGTCGAGGTGGTCAGGTCCGCCGACGTGCTCAGCGTGCCCGGACCGAGGGAGATCGTCGAGTCGATCGCCTTGATGAAGGTGCTCCCGGTGACCGGGTACGTCAGGGTGATCGTCTGGTCGGCCGGGGCCGACCGGCTGGCGAGGGCCGGGGCGGCGCTGAGGCCGATCCCGGCGGCCACGACCGAGGCCGTGGCGACGAACAGCATTAATGGTCTGCGCATGGGGCGTTCGGCTCCTTCTCCGCGGTGGCACGGTTCGTGACGCCTGCCGGCATCCTTTGCTACCGCCGAGTACGTTACTCGTGCGTAACATAGCCGCGCAATACTTCCCGGCGCACCCGCGAAACCCGTTTCCGTTGAGCGGGAACCTGGCCGCCCCCGGACCGGAGCGTCCGGCGGCGGGAGTGCCGGAGCCGGCCCGGCACCCCGCCGCCGGCCTGCTGGTGACTCCGGAACGGGAGGACGGCCGCCGCCTGTCCGGATCTGTCTGGCGCCTGGCCGCGACGTCCGGTCAGGATCGGTATGTGGCCAATTTCCGCGGGGTCGTGACGACGGGCATCTATTGCCTGCCGGCGCACCGCGGGTCCGGGCCGAATCCCGGCAACGTCCGCCCGTTCCTGCTGGCGGCGTCGGCGGAGGCGGCGGGGTTCCGGGCCTGCCTGCAGTGCCGCCCGTGGCGGGCGGAACCCTCGCCGAGCGGGCTGGGCCCGGAACTGGTCTGCCGGGCCGTCCAGCTGATCCTGGACGGGGCCCTGGACCAGGGCAGCGAACTCGATCTCGGCCTTCGCCTCGGCCTGTCCGGCCGGCAGCTGCGCCGGCTGTTCGGCGAGCACCTGGGCGTGACCCCCGACCAGCTCGCCCGCTCGACCCGGGTGCACTTCGCGCGGCGGCTGCTCGACGACACCGACCTGCCGATCACCGAGCTGGCCTTCGCCGCGGGGTTCGGCAGCATCCGCCAGTTCAACCGGTCCTGCCGGGAGGTCTTCCGCGCTACCCCGGGTGAGCTGCGGGCCCGCCGCCGGGTACGGGACCGGCTCGTGGCCGACGGCGGCCTCGCGCTGCGCGTGCCGTTCCAGCCTCCGCTCGACTGGGACGCGATGCTCGGCGTCCTGCGGGCCCGCGCGATCCCGGGCGTCGAGCACGTATCGGCCGGCAGCTACCGCCGGACCGTGGTCATCGCCGGCGACCCGGGCGTCATCGAGCTGGCTCCGGAAAGCCGGGAGAACCTGGTGCTCCGCGTGCACCTGCCGCACTGGGCGGGCCTGATCCACCTGGTGCGGCGGGTGCGCCGGATCTTCAGCCTGGATGCGGACGCCGAGGCAGCCGACCGTGCTCTGGGCGGGGACCCGCTCCTCGCCGGGCTGATCGCCGCGCGCCCGGGAATGCGCCCCCCGGGGGCCTGGGATCCGTTCGAGGCCGCGACCGGCGTCATCGTGGCCGGGCCGGCCGATCCCGCCGATGCCGCCGATGCCGCCGATGCCGCGGTGATGATGCGGCGGATCACCGAACGTCACGGCCGTGAGGTGCCGGGCCTGCGCGCCCTCGGCCTCACCCACGCGTTCCCGGCGCCGCAGGAACTTGCCCAGGCCGACCTGCGGGGGCTCGGCCTGGGCGCGGCGCGCGTCGCCGCGATCCGGGGCCTGGCCCGGGCGGTCGCCGACCGCACGGTGGACCTTCGCCGCGCGGGCCGGCTCGAGACCCTGGCCGGCTCGCTGACCGCGATCCCCGGGATGACGGCCGCGGCCGCCCACGACCTGGCCATGCGCCTCGGCGAGCCTGACGCGTTCCCGGCCGAGAGCCCGGCGCTGCTGCGGGCGATGTCGGCCATCGCCGGGAGCGCCGTGACCGCGGCCGAAGCGGAGCGGACCGCCGGCCGCTGGCGGCCGTGGCGCGCCCACGCCGCCACGTACCTGCTGTACGGCGGGCAGGCTCCCCCGGCGCCCGCCCCGCCGCGGCGGACCTAGCCCTCGTAGTAGCGGTCGACGACGGTGAAGGCCTCGTCCAGGATGGCCAGGCCCTCCTTGGCCTCGGCCTCCGACACCGTGCACGGCGGCACCGCGTGCAGCCGGTTGTAGTTGATGAACGGCATCAGCCCGCGGGTCCGGCACTGGGTCATGAGCTCGTTCATGGCCTCGGACGATCCCCCGTACGGGGCCAGCATGGCCCGCGTGTCCCGGTTGCTGACCAGGTCCAGCGCCCAGAACACGCCGAGCCCGCGCACCTCGCCGATCACCGGGTGCCGCGCGGCGAGCTCGCGCAGGCCGGGGCCGAGCACCTCGGCGCCGATGCTGGCCGCGTTCTCCAGGATGCCCTCGTCCTTCATCGCGTCGATGGCCGCGACGATCGACGCGCAAGCCAGCGGGTGGCCCGAGTAGGTGAGCCCGCCGGGGAACACCCGCTCGTCGAAGGTCGCGGCGATCTCATCAGAGATGATCACCCCGCCGACCGGGACGTACCCGGAGTTCGCGCCCTTCGCGAACGTGATCAGGTCCGGCACCACGCCGTGCGGCTCGAACGCGAACCAGGCGCCGGTCCGGCCGAAGCCGCACATCACCTCGTCCGCGATGTACACGATGCCGTACCTGTCGCACAGCTCACGCACCCCGGCCAGGTAACCGGGCGGCGGGACCAGCACCCCCGCGGTCCCCACGATCGTCTCGATCAGGATCGCCGCGATCGTGGCCGGGCCCTCGAAGATGATCACCTGCTCCAGGTGCTCGAGCGCCCGCTGGCACTCCTCCTGCTCGGTCGTGGCCCAGAACGCGGACCGGTACAGGTACGGCCCGAAGAAGTGCACGTGCCCGGTGGCGAACTCGTTCGGCCACCGGCGCGGGTCCCCCGTGGAGGTGATCGCCGCCCCGGTGTTGCCGTGGTAGGAGCGGTAGAAGCTGAGCACCTTGCTGCGCCCGGTGTGCAGCCTCGCCATCCGGATCGCGTTCTCGTTCGCGTCGGCGCCGCCGTTGGTGAAGAACACCTTCTCCATGCCGTCCGGCGCCAGCGCGGCGATCCGCGTCGCCGCCTCCCCGCGCGCCTCGTTGGCGTGCTGCGGCGCGATCGTCGCCAGCTTGGCCGCCTGCTCGGCGATCGCGGCGGTCACCCGGGGGTGCTGGTGGCCGATGTTGGTGTTCACCAGCTGGCAGGAGAAGTCCAGGTACCGCTGGCCGTCGTAGTCCCAGAAGCACGAGCCCTCGGCCCGCGCGATCGCCAGCGGCCGCAGGTTGCCCTGCGCCGCCCACGAATGGAACACGTGGGCACGGTCCATCGCGAGCACCTCGGCACCCCGTACCTGATCGGGTGTGCGTTCGGTCATGACTGCCCTCCGTTCGGGTTATCGGTTCACCGGGAAGCCGAGGTTGACGCCGCCGTGGCTGGGGTCGAGCCAGCGCGAGGTGACGGCCTTGGCCCGGGTGTAGAAGTGCACGCCGTCGGGGCCGTACACGTGCGTGTCGCCGAACAGCGACGACTTCCACCCGCCGAACGAGTAGAACGCCATCGGCACCGGGATCGGCACGTTGACGCCGACCATCCCGACCTCGACCTCGTGGGTGAACCGCCGGGCGGCACCCCCGTCATTGGTGAAGATCGCGGTCCCGTTGCCGTAGGGGTTGTCGCTGACGACTCCGAGCGCGTCGTCGTAACTTGAGGCCCGGACCACCGACAGCACCGGCCCGAAGATCTCGTCCCGGTAGCAGCTCATCGGCGGGGTCACGTGATCGAGCACCGAGGGGCCGAGCCAGAACCCGTCCGCCGCGCCGGTGACCGGGTGCTGGCGGCCGTCCACGGCGAGCACCGCGCCCTCGCGCACCCCGGAGTCCAGGTAGGACGCCACCTTGTCCCGGTGCGGCCCGGTGACCAGCGGCCCCATCTCGGAGCGCTCGTCGTCACCGGGGCCGACCCGCAGCCGGGCTATCCTGGCGGCGATCTTCTCGACCAGTTCGTCGCCGACCGGGTCGACCGCGACGACCACCGAGATGGCCATGCACCGCTCGCCGGCCGACCCGAAGCCCGCCGACACCGCCGCGTCGGCCGCGAGGTCCAGGTCGGCGTCGGGCAGGACCACCATGTGGTTCTTCGCCCCGCCCAGCGCCTGCACCCGCTTGCCCGCGGCGGTGCCGGTCTCGTAGATGTAGCGGGCCACCGGGGTCGATCCGACGAAGCTCACCGCCCGCACGCCGGGATGGGTCAGCAGCGCGTCGACCGCCTCCTTGGCGCCCTGCACGACGTTGAACACGCCGTCCGGCAGGCCGGCCTCGGCCAGCATCTCGGCCAGCATCAGGGAGGCGCTCGGATCCTTCTCCGACGGCTTGAGCACGAACGCGTTGCCGCAGCCGATCGCGATCGGGAACATCCACATCGGCACCATGGCCGGGAAGTTGAACGGGGTGATGCCCGCCACGACGCCGAGCGGCTGCCGGATCGAGTACGCGTCGACGTCGGTGGAGACGTTCTCCGAGAACCCGCCCTTGAGCAGGTGCGGTACCCCGCAGGCGAACTCGACCACCTCGAGCCCCCGGGACACCTCGCCGGCCGCGTCCGCGGCGACCTTGCCGTGCTCGGAGCTGATCAGCGCGGCCAGTTCGGCTCGCCGGGAGCGCAACTGCTCCCGGAACGCGAACAGCACGTCGGCGCGCTTGGTCAGCGACGCGTCCCGCCAGGCCGGCCAGGCGCTGGCCGCCGCCTCGACCGCGGCGCCGACCTCGGCCGCCGAGGCGAAGTCCACCGTCCCCGTGACCTGCCCGGTCGCCGGGTTGTAGATGTCACCGCGGTGCGCGGCCTCGCCCGCCCACGGCTTGCCGCCGATCCAGTGCGAACAGTGTTTCGTTGCCCGCTTCTCCGCGCTCCGCGCGTCGCTCGGCTGCTTCACCGTCTGGTCACCCCAGTTCTCGTGCTGAACGTTCGCCGACGTAGCCAAGTCTGCCGCGAGCCCGGCCCGCCCGCCAAGAGACACTGTGTAAGGCCAGGACCGACTCAGGCTAACGTAGTGTCAGGAAAGCACTCGCGGAGCACCGGAGGGTGGCCTGGCATGCTCCCGACCGTGGCCGAGATCCTGGCCCTCGAGCCGCTGCGACGCGGCGCGCCGCGGGTGGTCGCCGCCGCCGACCGCCTGGACGCGCCGGTGCGCTGGGTGCACGTGATCGAGCTCGCCGAGGCCGCGCATCTGCTCCGCGGCGGCGAGCTCGTCCTGTCCACCGGCATCGCGCTGCCCGGTGACCCGGCCGGCCTGGCCCGCTACGTGGCCGACCTGGCCTCGGTCGGGGTGAGCGCGCTCGCCGTCGAGCTGGGCTCCCGGTACGCGCGCAGCCTGCCCGACGCCCTGGTATCCGCGGCGGCCGGTCACCGGCTGCCCCTGATCGTGCTGCGGCGGGAGACCCATTTCATCGAGATCACCGAGGCCGTGCACGCGCGCATCATCGACACCCAGCTCGAGGAGTTGCGCGCGTCCGAGCGCCTGCACCAGGTGTTCACCGATCTCGCGGTGTCGGGTGCCCCGGCCGACGAGATCGTCCGTCAGGCTGCGACCCTGTCCGGCTGCGCGGTGATCCTCGAGAACGTGGCGCACCAGGTCCTCGCGTGCGAGCCCGCCGGCCAGGACGCCGCGCGGCTGCTGGCCGGGTTCGCGGCCAGGTCCCGGGTGGTGGCCCCGCCCGGGAGGACCGGTTACGACCGCGCGTCGGGCTGGCTGGTCACGGTGGTCGGCGCGCGCGGCGAGGACTGGGGCCGGCTGATCATGGTACGCGACCGCGCGCCCGACCCCCGCGATGTGACGCTGGTCGAGCGCGCGGCGACCACCCTCGCGCTCGGCCGGCTGCTCGAGCACGAGCGGGAGAGCCTGGAGCGGCAGGCGCACCGGACGATCCTCGGCGCGTTCCTCGGCCACGGGTACGCCAGCCCCGCCGAGGCCGAGGCCCGGGCCCGCGCCCTCGGCGTGCCGGTCACCGGGCGGCGGCTGCTGTTCGTGGTGATCAGGCTGGCCCGCGCGGCGGCCTCCGGGGGGCACGGCGCCGGAGCCGGGCTCGAGGCCCACGCCCGCGCGCTCCGGGTGGCCGACGAGACCGCGGCGGCCTGCCGCGGCGAGCGGGTTCCCGCGCTGGTCGGGTCGCTGGACGACACCCGGGTCGGGGTCCTGCTCGCGCTGCCGCCGCGGGCGGATCCGGACGCGGTGCTCGGCCGCCTGGCCGGCGAGCTGCGCAGGCGGCTCGGCGCCGACGACGTGATCGGCGCCGGGTCGGCGGTGGACTCCGTGCTGGACGTGCAGCGCTCGTTCCTGGAGGCCGAGCAGGCCGCGGAGGTGGCCGGGATGGCGGCCCGGGACGGGTCGGGGCTGCGCGGCGGCAGCGGGCTGGCCTTCTACCGGCTGCCGGACCTGCGGCTGCGCGGCCTGCTGCACCTGCTCAGGGACGACCCGCGGGTGCAGGCGTTCGCCGAGCGGGAACTCGGGCCGCTGCTGCGTCATGACGACGCCGCCGGCGGCCATCTGGTCGCCGCGCTCACGGCCTACCTCGAGGCCGGCGGCAACAAGGCCGAGGCGGCCAAGCGGGCGCACCTGGCCCGGCCGACCCTCTACGAGCGGCTGCGGCGGGTAGAGGAGGTGCTCGGGGTCAGCCTCGACTCCGCGCAGTCACGCACCTCGCTGCACGTCGCGGTGCTCGCCCAGGCCGTGCTGGCCCAGGCCGTTCAAGTCCAGGACGGCCAAGCCCAGGCTGGGCAAGCCCAGGGCTATACGGGATGGGTGTCGGGGCCGACGACGTAGGCCCGGCGGTCAGGTAAGCCGGTTCCCGCCGCCGGCGAAGCCGGCGATGAATGTGAGTCTGCTGTACACGGGTGTACACCAACGTCGCATTCACGGGGCGGGGATGCCGCGGTCTCCACCGGAGTGCTGCTTGAACTGGCGTCAACCCCCGGCCGGCGCCGACTGAGGGCGCATCACGGTGATGTCCGTCGCGGCGAAATCGTCGCCGGTGCATAGCACGGGGTACCCGGTTCGCTCGGCAAGCGAGTAAGTGAAGCAGTCGCCGAAATTGAGCCCGGCCGGATGCCGCCCCTGGCCGTATCGCCGCCAGCCGCTCATCGCGCGGGCGGCCAGGTCCGCGTCAACGGGGACGATGTCGATCTTTGCGTCACGGAGAAACCGGTCGACAACGTCCTGCCCGGCAGGCCAGAGCCGGGCCTCGATAACAATGCCCAGCTCGACGCGGATGGCGGCTGGCATCAGCCGGGTAAGGGCGTCCTCGAGGTGCCCGGCAAGTTCTTCGCTCCCAGGCTCGCCGAGGATGACCGCCACGGCCGCCGACGTATCGACGACAAGGCTGGTGCGCACAGGTTCCGTCAACGCGGCAGGCCCGTGTCGTCATAGCCGATGATCTCCTCGGGGGTCCTGTCGTCGGTGACCCGCAGGGCCGCCACGTCGGCAGCCAAGCGCATCAGGCGCGTTCTCATGCTGGCCCCGTGCCTGGCGTGCGCACGGTCGAGCCGCTCCCGAAGCGCGATCTCGACAGCCTCCGTCAACGTCTCACCTGTCTCGGCAACCAGTTCCCTGGCCAGCCGGTCCGCCTCGTCGCTCTTGATGCTCAACGCCATGGAAGAAGTATAGATTCATCGGCAGACTTCTACTATGGCATCGCGCCGGGCAGGGTGAACTCGCCGCCCAGGCAGGCCAGGACCGGGTCGTCCGGGTCGGGAGGGCCGTGGGCGGCGATGACCTCGGCCGCGTACGCCTCCGCGTCGTCGCGGGGCTCGTAGCCGAGGGCTCGCGCCTCGTCGAGCGAGACCCAGCCGCCCCGGGTGTTCGCCGACACGCCGAAGATCACGCGAAACCCCGGGCGCGGCGCCGACAGGCAGGCCTCGAACAGCCGCCCGGCGTCGTCCGGGGACAGCCACGTAGACAGCGAGCGCACGGTCTGCGGGCGCTCGGCGCAGGTCAGGATCCTGATGCAGATCGCGTCCAGGCCGTGCCGGTGGTGGTAGAGGGCGGCCAGTGCCTCGCCCGCCACCTTGGACACGCCGTAGTGCGTGTCCGGCGCCGGGAACGCGTAGTCCGGGACCGGCCACGAGGACCGGGGACTGAATCCGACCGCGTGGTTCGACGAGGCGTACACCAGGCGGCCGACCCCGGCCCGGCGGGCCGCCTCGAACACCGCGTAGGTGCCGTCGATGTTGACCTCGCGGATCTGGTTCCACGGCGCCTCGCCCGGGATGCCGGCCAGGTGAATCACGGCGTCGGCGTCCCGGCAGGCCGCGGTCACGGCCCCGAGGTCGGTGATCGAGGCCGTGACGGCCTCCTCGCCCGGCCCGGCGGTCAGCGGGGCCGTGTCGAGCAGGCGCAGCGTGCGGCCCGGCCGGGCCAGGCGGGGACGCAGCATCGAACCGATCTGGCCCGCCGCGCCGGTGATGAGGACGATCGGCATGGCTGTCACCGTAGTGCCTGCCCGGCCTCCGCCCGGGCGGGGACCGGGCCTGGCCGCGGCGGTCAGCGGCGGTCAGCGGGGGTCGGGCTCGGGCGTGACGCCGGGCCGGGCCAGGAAGTCGAAGTCGCAGCCCTGGTCGGCCTGGGTGACGTGATCGCGGTACAGCGCCCCGTAGCCGCGCTGGTACGCCGGCGCAGGCGGCTGCCACGCGGCGCGGCGGCGGGCCAGTTCCTCCTCGGTGACCTCCAGGCGCAGCGCCCGGGCCGGGACGTCGAGGGTCACCGGGTCGCCCGAGCGCACCAGGGCCAGCGGTCCCCCGGCCGCTGACTCGGGAGACACGTGCAGGACGCAGGCTCCGTAACTGGTCCCGCTCATCCGTGCGTCGGAGATCCGCACCATGTCCCTGACCCCGGCGGCCAGCAGGTGCCGGGGAATCGGCAGCATTCCGTACTCCGGCATGCCGGGGCCGCCGAGCGGGCCGGCGCCGCGCAGCACGAGCACCGAGTCGGCGGTGATGCCCAGCGACGGGTCGTCGATGTGTTCCCGTATCTGCCGGTAGCCGTCGAATACGACCGCGGGGCCGGTGTGCGTGACCAGCCTGGGGTCCGCGGCGATGTGCTTGATCACGGCCCCGCCCGGAGCGAGGTTGCCGCGCAGCACCGCGACGCCGCCCTCCGCGGACAGGGCGCGCTCCGGCGGGCGGATGACGTCGTCATCGTGCACGGCGGCACCGCTCAGGCCCTCGCCGAAGGTGGTCCCGGCCACGGTCGGGCGGCCGGGATGCAGGGCCCCGGGGACCCGGGCGAGCTGGCCGAGCAGCGCGGGCAGGCCGCCTGCGTAGTAGAAGTCCTCCATCAGGTAGGAGCCGCCCGGCCGGATGTTCGCCAGGACCGGGACCCGCCGGGCCACCGCGTCGAAGTCATCCAGGGTGAGCGGCACGCCGCAGCGCCCGGCCATCGCGATGAGGTGGATCAGCGCGTTGGTCGAGCCGCCGAGCGCCAGCACGGTCGCGACCGCGTCCTCGAAGGCCTCCCGGGTGAGGATCTGCCCGGGCGTGAGGTTCTCCCAGACCATCTCGACGATCCGGCGGCCGCTGGCCGAGGCCATCCGGTAGTGCGCCGAGTCGACCGCGGGGATGGAGGCGGCACCCGGCAGGGTCATGCCGAGCGCCTCGGCCGCCGAGGTCATGGTCGACGCGGTGCCCATCGTCATGCAGTGCCCGGGCGAGCGGGCGATCCCGGCTTCGAGCTCGGACAGCTCGCAGTCGCCGATCAGCCCCGCCCGGTAGTCGTCCCAGTACTTCCACAGGTCGGTGCCGCTGCCCAGCGGCGCGCCGCGGAAGTTGCCGCGCAGCATCGGCCCGGCGGGCACGAAGATCGCGGGGATGCCGGCGCTGGCCGCGCCCATGAGCAGCGCCGGGGTGGTCTTGTCGCAGCCGCCCATGAGGACCGCGCCGTCGACCGGGTAGGACCGCAGCAGCTCCTCGGTCTCCATCGCGAGCAGGTTGCGGTAGAGCATCGGGGTCGGCTTCTGGAATGTCTCCGAGAGCGTGGCGACGGGGAACTCCAGCGGGAACCCGCCGGCCTGCAGTACCCCGCGCCGGACCTGTTCGGCCCGCTCGCGCAGGTGCATGTGGCAGGGGTTGATCTCGGCCCAGGTGTTCAGGATCGCGATGAACGGCTGGCCCAGGTGATCAGCCGCGCCGACGCCGAGCTGGCGCAGCCGTGACCGGTGGCTGACCGCGCGCATCCCGCCGCTGTCACCTCCCGCCCCCGCGGGCCCCTCGCCGAACCACCGGGAGCTGCGCAGCTCCCGCGGCGCCCTGGCCCGCTGCGGCGCCCCGGTCACGGTGCTTCCCGTTCCCCTGCGGGGCGCCGGAAGCCCCTTCGGCTCACGACGGCTCCCCCGTACCGCGCAGGTCCCAGGACGCGAGGATCGCGGCGATCCGCGCGCGGGCCGGCTCGGGCAGGACCCGGCTGGGCGGCCGCACCGCCCGGTCGCACAGGCCGAGCTGGGCCAGCGCCTCCTTGACCACGCTGACGTTGTCGGCCGACGAGTCGGCGCCGCGCAGTTCCTCGAACGGCCGGACCGTATCCCAGGTCCGCATCGCCGCGGCATCAAGACTCACGGGCGTTTCCTGCTCCTCCCACTCCCCCGGGGATATTCCCCTCTCCTCCCGCTCCGCCGCCGAAGTGCCGGGCGGCGAAGGTGCTGATGTGCCCGCCGAGCAGCCGGGCGGCCTGCTCGGCGTCACCCGCCGCCGCGGCCCGCAGGATCGCGCGATGCTCCCGCGCCTCCTGCGGCCAGGACGGTTCCTGCTGCCATCCCGCCGCCGATACCAGCGCCGTCTGGTCCCGCAGGTCGTCCAGGGCCCGGACCAGCAGCGGGTTGCCGCAGTCCCGGTACAGCGCGCGATGGAAGTCGCGGTTGGCCAGGCTCCGCTCGGCCTCGCCGGGCGAGGCATCGGCGCGGTCGAGCGCCAGCCGCGCGGCCTCGAACCCGTCCCGGCTCGCGGAGCGGCGCGCTGAACGGCGCACGGCCTCGGGCTCCAGCAGCAGCCGCAGGTCGTAGACGGCGCGCGCGGTCTCGCCGTCGATGACCCGCACGGCCGCCCCCCGGTACGGGCTCATCGTTACCAGGCCCGCGCCCGCCAGGGTCTTGAGCGCCTCCCGCACGGGCGTCTTGGAGCAGCCCAGCGCCTGCGCGAGTTCCGCCTCGACCAGGCTCTGGCCCGGCTTGAGCTCCCCGGCCAGGATCGCGCGCTTGATCGCGTCCAGCACGGCCGCCGTCCGCAGCGGGATCGAGCCGACGGACCGGGCCAGGAACACCCGATCCGCCGGGGGAGGGTGGTGCCCTGCATAACCGATCAGCCACTCCTCCCGGCCGGCCCGGCCCGCCCCGGCCCTCGTCCGGCCGTTCGCCCGGGTGAACGGCGCCGGGGCGGTACGTTCATATATCGTATCTCATATATGACTTTCGCCGCCTTAGCCTGCCGGGGCAGGCTTATGCGGCTGGATGCTCCAGGTCGTAGAGATGCTCCGCTGATCGCTCGTATTATCCAGCCATGGGACCCCGTTTCCCGCACAGGCGTAAGCCTGGACGGAAAATCCGGATGAACCGCCTATTCCTGCCCCGAGCGACACGATGACCACCGGAGCGGAACGAACCGGCACGGGCGCCCCCCTAACCCGTCGCGACGGGCGTCACCGCAAGGGGCCCCGGCCGGGGGTCACGCACCGGAGCCCTGCCCCCGACGACGTGTTGCTGCCGTGCTGCGGCCGGCCGATGTCGGATGTGCGGGCCCAGGACCGGATCACCACCGATCCGGCGCAGGTCACCTGCCGGGGATGAGCTCCTGGCCGCCCGGTCCGGGCCGGTGGTTCGCGCCGGGCTGCGCGGCGCACGCTGGGCCGGCCGGGCACCGGCTCGAGCCCGAGGACGCGGCGGCCATGATAAAGGTCGACGCCAGGGCCACCACGGCGAGCGCGCAGAACAACGTCGCCCCCAGCCAGGAGGGTCGCCTGGTGCCCCTCTGGTGCCGGGGACGGGCGGGCACCTGCTCGACTCCCGGCATCTGCTCACCGCGGCTGAGCCGGTTGAAGATGGCGAACTGCGATGTCAGGCGGGGGTCGGATGCCTGCACGGCATTCTCGATCTTCGCCAGGACTCTGATCTGGCTGGCTGGCAGTCCCATCGCGACCTCCGGGTCCGGTGTGCGGGGCGACGGCCAGGACGCCTGCCGCACCTCCCATGCAACCGCGCGCCGGCCGACACCGCATCCCCCGTCCACGGGGTTCAGCATGAGACAGGGCTGGGCATCCATACAAGTGAATCAGTAGCTAAACTAACCTGTACCTGCGGATTCAGTTGACAGCGCCGGTGAGCGTGGCAGGATTGCCATGCGGAGGAGGCGATCGCATGGCACATACGCCCGGGACACCACTGGCCCCCGGCAGCCGGCGGCGCAGTGATAGCGGGGCGCACCGCGGCAACGGGAGCGGGCAGGTCCGCGTCCTCCTCGACGACCTCTCCAAGGACATCATCGAGCAGCTGCAGCAGGACGGCCGGCGCTCGTACGCGGCGATCGGGAAGGCGGTCGGCCTGTCCGAGGCCGCGGTGCGCCAGCGGGTCCAGCGGCTGATCGACGGCGGGGCGATGCAGATCGTGGCCGTGACCGACCCGATGACGCTGGGCTTCCGCCGCCAGACCATGATCGGGGTCCGGTGCAGCGGGGACCTGGACCGGGTGGCTGACCACCTCGCGGCCATGCACGAGATCGACTATGTCGTGATCATCGCAGGCTCGTTCGATCTGCTGATCGAGGTCGTGTGCGAGGACGACGACCAGTTGCTGGAGATCCTCAGCCGGGTCCGCACGATCCCGAGCGTGACGGCCACCGAGACGTTCGTGTACCTGAAGCTACGCAAGCAGACCTACAGCTGGGGGACCAGATGACCGCACCGGACCAGGCCGGGCCACGGGGCACGGACGCCGCGCAGCAGGCCGCGGCCAAGCGTAACCTCTGGCTGCACTTCACCCGGATGTCGTCCTACTCCAGCGGCGACGTGCCGGTCATCGTGCGCGGCTCCGGCCAGTACGTGTTCGACACCCGCGGCCAGCGCTACCTGGACGGGCTGTCCGGGCTGTTCGTCAGCCAGATCGGGCATGGCCGCGCGGAGGTCGCCGAGGCCGGGGCGCGCCAGGGCAGCGAGCTCGCCTACTTCCCGCTGTGGTCCTACGCGCATCCCCGGGCGATCGAACTGGCGCAGCGGCTGGCCGACCTGGCGCCGGGCGACCTGAACCGGGTGTTCTTCACCACCAGCGGCTCGGAGGCGGTCGAAGCCGCGTGGAAGCTCGCCAAGCAGTACTTCAAGACGGTCGGCGAGCCGACCAGGTACAAGGTGATCAGCCGCGACATCGCCTACCACGGCACCTCGATGGGGGCGCTGGCGATCACCGCCCTGCCCGGGATCAAGGAGCCGTTCGAGCCGCTGCCCGCGGGCGGCGTGCGGGTCCCCAACACCAACTTTTACCGCGCCCCCGGGTTCGTGGCCGACGACCTGACCGCGTTCGGGCGGTGGGCGGCCGACGAGATCGAGCGCGCGATCCTGCGCGAGGGACCCGAGTCCGTCGCCGCCGTGTTCCTGGAGCCGGTGCAGAACTCCGGTGGCTGCTTCCCGCCGCCGCCCGGTTACTTCCAGCGCGTACGCGAGATCTGCGACCGGTACGGCGTGCTGCTCGTCTCCGACGAGGTGATCTGCGCGTTCGGCCGGCTCGGCTACTACTTCGGCGCGCAGCGGTACGGGTACCAGCCCGACATCATCACCTTCGCCAAGGGCGTCACCTCGGGCTACGCCCCGCTCGGGGGGATGCTGGTCAGCGACCGGCTGATGGAGCCGTTCGCCGCGGGCACCGCCTCGTTCCTGCACGGGGTCACGTTCGCCGGCCATCCGGTCAGCTGCGCGGTCGCGCTGGCCAACCTGGACGTGTTCGAGAAGGAGGACCTGCTCGGCAACGTCCGGGCGCACGAGGCCGGGTTCCGCGCCACCCTGGAGAAGCTGTATGACCTGCCGATCGTCGGCGACGTACGCGGCGACGGGTACTTCTACGGGATCGAGCTGGTCCGGGACAAGGCCACCCGCCAGACGTTCAGCGACGACGAGTCCGAGCGGCTGCTGCGCGGCTTCCTCTCCCCCGCCCTGTTCGAGGCCGGCCTGATCTGCCGCGCCGACGACCGCGGTGACCCGGTCATCCAGCTCTCCCCGCCGCTCACCTGCGGCCAGGAGCATTTCGACGAGATGGAGCAGATCCTGCGCCGCGTGCTGACGCAGGCCTGGGCCCGGCTCTGACCCACTCTGACCCGGTTCGCGACCGGGATCCGGCGGAAGTTATGCACTCGTTACGGGCGGAGCGTGTCCGGACCGCCCCCTCAGACGTGTCTTATATGACGGCGGGACAGCGTTCGCCCAGCCCTCACCGCGGGGGGTCCTGGGGGGTCGTCCTCCCCGGGCAGCACTGTCGCCTGACGCGAGACATGCGGGAGGGGTCGGATGTCCAGCAGCAGCCGGGACTGGAGCGCTTTGGCCAGCCACAACGAGAGGGTCGTGACCGCCCCGGCCGCGACGTCCGGTCCTGGCCCCGAGCCGGGGCATGCCCCGAATCGGCCGGCCGCCCGGGTCAGGGGCCGGTTGCGGCTGCGGCTGCGGTCCATCGCGCGGACAGGAACTCCTGCACGTACTTGACGGCCTGCTCGGCAGGCACGCGCTCCCTCTCGCCGGTCGCCCGGCTGGTGATCTCGACCACGCCCTCGGCCAGGTCGCGGCGGCCGACGCTGACCCGGCAGGGAATACCGACCAGCTCGGCGTCCCGGTACTTGACTCCGGGGCGCTCGTCGCGGTCGTCGAGGAGCACGTCGACCCCGGCCGCCTGGAGCTGGACGTAGATCGACTCGGCGGCCGCCGCCGTGGCCTGGTCCTGCGGCGACAGCAGCACGATGGTCACCTCGGCCGGCGCCACCCGTACCGGCCAGGTCAGGCCGGCGCCGTCGTGGTGGACCTCGGCGATGACCGCCATCGCCCGCTCGACTCCGATGCCGTAGCAGCCCATGACCGGGACGATGCTGGCGCCGTCCGGGCCCAGCACGGAGACGCCCAGCGCGGTGGTGTACTTGCCGCCGAGCTTGAAGATGTGGCCGACCTCGATCGCCCGGATGATCTCCAGCTTGGAGTCGCTTCCGGGGCCGCACCGCGGGCACGGCTCGCCGGCCGTCACCTCGCGCAGGTCCGCCCAGCGGCCGACCGCGATATCCCGGTCCACGTCGACGCCGGTCAGGTGCACGTCGTCGGTGTTCGCGCCGGTGGTCATGTCGCGCCTGCCCTGCAGCGCCAGGTCGGCGATGATCGGCAGCTCGGTGACCCCGACCGCGCCGAGGCTGCCCGGCGACGCGCCGAGCGCGTCCCGGATCTCGTCGGCCTGGGCGGGCCGGATGTTGCCGGACCCGGTGGCGTCGGCCAGCTTCTGCTCGGCGAGCGGGTGATCACCGCGCAGCAGGACCAGGGTGGGCTGGCCGTCGATGACGTAGACCAGCGTCTTGATCTGCCAGGCCGGCGGGCTTGCCGTACTGCCGGGCCAGGTCATCGATCGTGCGTACGCCGGGGGTCGGCAGCCGCTCGGGCGCGGCCGGGCCCGGCCCGTCCTCGATCGTTGGCAGCGCCGAGGTCGCCTTCTCCAGGTTGGCGGCGTAGTCGCATTGGCCGCAGCGCGCGACCAGGTCCTCGCCCGCCTCGGACGGGCACATGAACTCGACCGAGTCTCTGCCGCCCATGTTGCCGCTCGACGCCTCGACCCCGATCGCCGGAATGCCGAGCCGGGCGAATATCCGCTCGTACGCGCCGCGGTGCGCCTCGAACGAGACGTCGAGCCCGGCCTCGTCGAGGTCGAAGCTGTAGGAGTCCTTCATCGTGAACTCCCGGACCCGGAGCAGCCCGCTCTTGGGCCGCGGCTCGTCGCGGAACTTGACCTGGAACTGGTACCAGAACTGCGGCAGCTCGCGGTAGGAGGACAGCTCGAGCGCGAGGTAGGTGAAGATCTCCTCGTGCGTCATGCCGAGGACGACCTCGGCGCCCTTGCGGTCGGTGAGCCGGAACATCTCCTCGCCCATCACCTCGAGCCGCCCGCTCTTCTCCCAGATCCAGGCCGGCTGCATGCTCGGCAGCAGGAACTCCTGCGCGCTGATCCGGTTCATCTCCTCCCGGATCACGTTCATGATCTTGGCCCGGACCCGCACGCCGAGCGGCAGCAGCGAGTAGTGGCCCGCCATGAGCTGGCGGATGAACCCGGCGCGCAGCAGCAGCCGGTGGCTCGCCGCGTCGGCGTCAGCGGGATCCTCGCGCAAGGTGGGGATATGGAGCTGGGACCAGCGCATGCCTATCGCGCCCTCTGTCTGTTGGAATCGATATCGGTTGGAACCGGAACACGCAGTCTATGGCGTCTCCTGCTGGCCAGAAGATACACGCCCGGCAGCCGGGCCCCTATTGATTTCGGAGCGCGCGATCCTCGAGGTCGGCGGCTTGCAGCTCGCTGCGCGAGGAGATACCCAGCTTGGCGTAGACGCCGCGGAGATGCGCGTCGATCGTCCGCGGGCTGAGGAACAGCCGGGCGGCGGCTTCTCTGCGGGTAGCCCCGGCGGCCATGATGCGGGCGACCTGGTGCTCTTGCGGGGTGAGCGGCTGAGCGCGTCCCTGGTCCGGGCGGCGTACCGACTCGCCGCTGGCCCGAAGCTCGCTACGGGCGCGCTGGGCCCAGGGGTCCGCGCCAAGCCGCTCGAACAGCCAGAGCGCGGCGCGCAGGTGCTCCCGCGCCTGCAGGCGCTCGCGCTTGCGGCGTAGTGACTCCCCGCAGAGCAGCTCCGTCCGCGCCCGGTCGAAGGGCCGCTCGCCGGTGGCGTGCTGGCGCAGCGCGGCGGCGAAGTGGTCACTGGGATCGGCGTCGGGTGCGAGCAGGCCGCGGGTCCGGGCGAGCAGCGCGAGGTTGGGCACCGATCCGGCGGCCGTGAACCAGGTCGCGAAGCTGGTCATGGCCTGGGCCGCGACGCCGGCCTGGCAGGCGCGGGCACTGGCTTCGGCGTAGGCGGGGAACGCGTGCAGCCGCATCAGCGGGTCCGCGGGTCCGAGCCCGCGGGCGGCCACGTCACTGAGATGCGTGAACGCACGGTCCGCTCGTCCCTGGGCCAGCTCCATCTCGCCGAGCGCGACCGAGACCATGTGGTCGATCAGCGGCAGCCTGCGGGTCAGGATGGTCTCGTAGCACTCGGCGACCCTGGATCTGGTCTCCTCCTCGGTGCCGAACGACGCGGCGACGCGGGCCAGCACGGCGAGATGGAAGCAGGCGATGTTCCGCTGGCCGGTGAGCTGGGCCAGCGACAGCCCCTCGGTGGCACTGGCCCGCGCCGATGCGGCGCGCCCCTGCAGGAGCTCGCTGCTGGCCACCATCGTCAGCGCCTGGGCGACCATCGCGACGCTGCCCGCGGCGCGGGCCTGGGCCGCGTCGGCGTGGAAGAACCGCCGGGTCTGGTCGTCGTCGCCGAGCACGAAGGCGGCGATCCCGGCCCAGAACAGGCGGCGCGGGTCGGCGGAGGTCTCGGCGGCGGCCAGCGCCTGCCGCAGCCGGGGCACGGCGCCCGGGATGTCGCCGTCGAGCCAGCGAGCCATGCCGCCGAGGAACGTGGCCGCGAAGCGATCGCCCGGATCGTCGGTCCCGCCGGGGGTCAGTTCCTCGGCCCGGCGGCTCACCCGCGCCTCGGCGCCGGTGTCCGCGCAGAGCACCGCGGCCTCCCGGGCCTGCAGCAGCAGCTTCTGGGCCCGCGCCGGGTCGGCGGCTGCGACGGCGGCCGCGGCGTTGGTGAGGCGCACGAGCGCGTCGGCGGGCGTCGCGTCGGCCATCTCGATCAGCGCCCGGGTGTACTCGATGTCGGCGACGACCACGGCGTCGGCGGCCAGTTCGCTGGCCTCGTGCAGCAGCGACGAGGCCGGTTCCGGGCGCCCGGCCAGCCAGGCGGCCTCGGCGGCCCCGGCCAGCCGCCGGGACCGGGTGCCCGGATCGCTGGTCAGTGAGCTGGCCCGGCGCAGGGCCGTGGCGGCGGCGCCGAACCCGCTGCGGGCCCGCGCGCGCCAGGCGCTTTCCTCCAGGGCGTCGGCGACGGCGTCGTCCGGTCCGGCGAGAGCCGCCGCCTGGTGCCAGGCCCGCCGGTCCGGGTCGGGCGTGTCGGCGAGCGCCCGGTGCACCCGGGCCCGCTGCGAGAACGACGCGCTCTCGTACACGGCCGAGCGGACCAGCGGATGGCGGAAGGTCACCTCCGCCGGGGTGAAGCGAAGCAGTCCCGTCGCCTCCACGGCGTCGATGTCGGCCGGCTCGATGGCCAGGTGCCGTGCGGCGGCCTGCACCACGGCCGGGTCGGCGGTACTGTCCGCGGCGGCCAGCAGCAGCAGGAGCTGGCTGGCCGCCGGCAACTCGCGCGCGCGGGCCAGGAACGCGTCCTCCAGCGCCGGGGTGAGCGGGAGCAACTCGCCCGCCGGTGTGCCGAACAGCTCGCCACCGGACAGGTGTCCGCCGCTCAGGGCGAGCGGCAGCTCGAGCAGCGCCAGCGGGTTGCCCTGAGCGATCTGCAGGATCAGATTCCGCGAGCCGGCCTCCAGCGCCCCGGCGTGCTCGAGCAGCAAGGCCGCGGAGGCTTCCTGGCTCAGCCCGCCGAGGCGCAGTGCCCGGAATCCGGCGGCGTCGAGCACCCGGTCCCGGCCGTCCCGGGTGGCCAGCACCAGCGCGACCGGGTCGGCCTGGAGCCGGCGCGCCGCGAACGTGATCGCCTCGGCGGAAGGGCCGTCGAGCCACTGCGCATCATCGACCACGCACAGCAGCGGGAGTTCCTCGGCCGCGGCCGCCAGCAGTTCCAGCGTGGCCGCGCCGGCCAGGAAGCGGTCCGGCGTCCCGGACTCGGCCAGGCCGACGACGCCGCGCAGGGCGCCGGCCTGCGCCGGGGCGAGCCGGTCCAGGTGATCCCGCAGCGGCCACACGAGCTGATGCAGGCCGGCGAAGGCGAGTTCCGCCTCCCCGTGGATGCCGGCCGCCCGCAGCACCCGCATGCCCGTCGCCCGGGCGACCGTGTCCTCGAGCAGGGCCGACTTCCCGGCCCCCGGCGCGCCGTGAATGACCAGGACGCCACTGCGCGAGGCCCGGGCCTCCGCCAGCATCGCGCCGACCGCCGCACGCTCGGCATCCCTCCCGTAGAGGGCCATGGCTGGATGGTACTCGGCGACCGCCTAGGCGAAATCACGGTGAGATCGCCGGCGCGCGCGGGCCAGCCGCGCGGTCATGCTCCGGGAAGAGAGCCGGTGATCGCACCGGCCCCGGAGAGGAGGAGTGATGACCTTTACGTCACATCTGCGCCGCCGCGGATTTATCCAGGAGCCCGCCGCGCCCGGTCAGGAGGCCCGCGTCGGTCAGCGGGCCGCGGGGCCCGCGGCATGGTCTCGGCGCCGGTGGCTGGCGCTGGCCGTGCTGGCGATGGCCGACTTCGTCGTCATCCTCGATTCCTCGATCGTCAACGTGGCCCTGCCCTCGATCGGCCGGGCCCTGAGCATGTCCCCGGGCGGCCTGTCCTGGGTCGTCAACGCCTACGTGCTGACCTTCGGCGGGTTGCTGCTCCTCGGCGGCCGGATCGCCGACCGCTTCGGGCGGCGGCGCGTGTTCATCACCAGCCTGGCCGTCTTCTCGGCCGCATCGCTGGCCGGCGGGCTGGCCGTCAGCGGGGCGGCGCTGATCGCGGCGCGCACCGTGCAGGGGCTGGCCGCCGCGGCGCTCGCGCCCGCGGCCCTGTCGCTGGTCACCGCGACCTTCGCGGAGGGCGCCGAGCGTAACCGGGCCATGGGGATCTGGGGTTCGGTCGCCGGTTCCGGGGCGGCGGTCGGCGTCCTGCTCGGCGGCGTGCTCACCACGTCCCTGGGCTGGCGGTGGATCCTGTTCGTCAACGTGCCGATCGGCATCGTGTGCGCCATGACGGCACCGCATCTGATCGCCGAGAGCCGCGCCCCGCGCGATGGCCGCGGTTTTGACCTGGCCGGCGCGGTTACGGTCACCGCCGGGCTCGGCGGGCTGGTCTACGGCCTGGTCGGGGCCAGCGCGGCCGGGTGGCTCTCGCCGCGGACGGTGGGCTCTCTCGGCCTGGCCGTGGTGCTGCTCGGGACCTTTGCCGCGATCGAGCGGCGGGCCAGCGGGCCGCTGGTCCCGCTGCGCATCTTCCGGCTGCGGGCACTGCGGGCCGCCAACGTGATCATGCTGCTGACCGGCGCGGCGGTCCTCAGCCTGTTCTTCGTCCTGTCCCTGTACGAACAGCAGGTGCTCCGCTACAGCGCCCTGCAGGCGGGGCTGAGCCAGCTGCCGCTGGCCGTCACCATCATCGCCGCGGCCGGGCTGGCCTCCCGTCTCATCGCACGAGCCGGGCTCAGGTCGGCGCTGCTGGCCGGCCTGGTCCTGTTCGCCGCCGGGCTGGCGTGGCTCGCGCAGGTCACTGACGCCTCATCGTTCACCGATGGCATCCTCGGCCCCTCGCTGCTGGTCGGTGCGGGCCTGGGCCTGGCCTTCGTCTCGCTGACCATCGGCGCAGTGACCGGAACGGCGGGCCGGGAGGCCGGGCTGGCCAGCGGGCTGATCAGCAGCTCGCAGCAGGTCGGCGGCGCGCTCGGGCTGGCCATCGCGGCCACGATCGCCTCCGCGCAGACCACCCGGTCCCTCGCCTCGGGCGCCGCGGCCGCCCCGGCGCTGACCGCCGGCTTCCGGCTGGCGTTCGTGGCCGCGGCCGCGTTCGCCGCCTTCGGCGCGGTGTTCGCCCTGCTGCTCATGCCCGGCCGGAAGGATCAGCGATGAGCAGGCCAGCGATCATGGTGCTCGACGACCGGTGCGACCGCCTGGCCGCCCTGGAGGATGCGCTCCGCCGACGGTACGGCCAGGACTACCTGATCGCCAGCGAGACCTCGGCCGCGACGGCGCTGAGCCGTCTGACCGGATGGCGGGAAGCCGGGCGCCCGGTAGCGCTGGTGCTGGCCGCGATGGCGGCGGCCGGGACCGATACCGCGGACTTCCTGGCCCGGGCCCGCGGCGTCCAGCCCGCCGCCAAGCGCGTGCTGGTCGTTGCGCGGGGCGGCCCGGCCGCGCCCAGCCTGCGGGTGCCCGCGCCGTTGCTGCAGGATCGCTCGGCCGCCGCTCCGGTCCTGGGCGCGATGGCGCTCGGGCTCATCGACTCCTACCTGCCCTCGCCGGGTTCCCCGCGCGACGAGGGCTTTCACCGCGGGGTGAGCGAATTGCTGGAGGAATGGGCGCTTACCGCCGCCCCGGCGCGGCCCGCGGTCCGGATCATCGGCCAGGAACAGTCGGCCCGTTCCCACGAACTGCGTGACGTCCTGGCCCGCAACAGCATCCCTTACGTCTTCTACTCCACCCGGTCAGCGGAGGGCAGGCGGTGGCTCGAGCAGGCCGGGCAGGACGGCTCGGCGCGGCCGGTGCTGGTCATGTACACCGGGGAGATCCTGGTCGACCCGTCCATCGAGCGGCTGGCCGCCGCGTTCGGGGTGGCCGGCCTGCCGGAGGGCACCGTGGACGTGGCGATCATCGGCGCCGGGCCGGCCGGGCTGTCCGCCGCGGTGTACACCGCGTCTGAGGGCCTGTCGACCGTGCTGCTCGAACGCGAGGCCGTAGGCGGGCAGGCGGGCAGCAGCTCGCTGATCCGCAACTACCTGGGCTTCCCGCGCGGCGTCAGCGGGGCCGGCCTGGCCACGCGGGCGTTCGAGCAGGCCTGGTCCTTCGGCGCCGTCCCCGCGGTGGCCGGGCCGGTCACCGGACTCCAGCCCGCCCCGGAGGGCTACCTGGCGCGGCTCGGCGGCGTGCCGGAGCGCTCGGTGCGCGCCCGCAGCGTGGTGATCGCCACCGGCGTGCTCACCGGCAGCGACCTGCCGGCCGCGGACGGGCCTGGCACCGGCCCGGCCGCCCGGTCCCGGCCGCGCCTCCCGTTCGCCCTGGAAACCAGCCTGCCCGGCGTGTTCGCCGCGGGCGACGTCCGGCACCGCTCGGTCAAGCGCGTCGCGGCCGCGGTGGGCGAGGGCTCGATCGCCGGCACCCAGGTCGCCGATTACCTGCGGGCGCCGGCGCGCAATGGCTAGCCTGCCGGGCCTTCCGGGTGCCACCGGCTCGCCAGGGCCGGCCATTCCGGCACCGGGTCCGGCAGCGGGTCGCCGCCCGGGCTGCGCAGCCCGGTTCGTGACTGTGAGTTAGAGTGAGTTACTCATAGTTTGGTCCCGGCCAGGCCGGGCACAGATCCCTCATGCGGACGGACAGGTCTGGTCGCCGGGCGCCCGGGGTGCTGTCGTTCATCATAGGCATCTCCGCGATCTTCGACTTCACCGGCGCGACCATCTTCCGCATGGTCCGGCCGAGCATGCCGGAACCTCCGCCGCCCGGCTCGCGACCCGACCCGTTCCAGTCGGCCCTGGACACCATCATGGCGGCGCATCGTGAGGTGATCGTGCATACCCGAGACAAGAGGGGTCTGACCTTACCCGCGTGAGCGGCAGCGATGGCATCCCCGGGACCGGCCGTCCGTCCGACCCGCTGGCTGCCTTCCCCCGAGCGCCGGTGCACGGCGCTGATGGCCCCGAGCAGCCGCTGGCCAGGACCGGCCGGCATTCCCCGGCGGAGCGGGCGGGCGACCTCGACCCGGTGACCGACGCGCTCGAACGGATCAAGGACAAGCTCGGGGAGGACCGTGAGCCTGCGGTCGAGGCTCCGTCGGTCGAGCAGGCGATCGCCATGCGCGAGCAGGCTCCCGAACTCTACGACCTGTGGCTGAAGATCGCGCAAGAGAAGGCAGCTACGGCCAACTACGTCGACCGGGCCCCGTATGAGGTCCCCGAACGTCTCGCGCAGAGCGGCAGGCCCCGGGCGCTCGGCGCGCTGATCGTCGTCCTGTCCTTCTGCGGCTACCTGGCCTGGCTCGGCGGGCCAGGCCCGTATATCGGCGGCCTGATCGCGATCCTCGACCTGATCGCCATGCTCGGCGTGCTGTTCGCCTTGCGGCCGGACCGGCTGGCTGACCCCCGGCGGCGAGACGAGCGGGCCAGGCGCAGGCGGTTACCGCCCTCGGCGGCGGGTGAGCAGGCCGACGAACGTGCGGAGCGGTGCATTAAATTGCTGTAGCAGGCAACGACGGAGGGTGCCGCCCCGTGCTTGACGGTCAACTGCTCGTGGACGCGCACACCCATGTGGCCCGGCTGCCCACTCTCTCGGCAGACTGGCAGGCCTGGGTGCGCACCTTCGGCAACGGGATACCGCTCGGCGACCTGTTCGGCGCCGACGGCGTGCCGCGTCCGGAGGCGATCGATGACCACTTCGCGCGGCAGGGCGCCGACCATGTCCTGGTGTTCTGCGAGTACAGCCCCAAGACCACCGGAATCCAGCCGATCGAGGACGTGCTGCCGCTGGCGGAGTTCAACCCGGCGCGGTTCCGCCCGGTGGCCAACATCAACCCGCACCTGCACTACCCGCCCGCCCGGGAACTGGCCCGCCAGGTGGGACTGGGCGCGGTCGCGCTGAAGGTACACCCGGTGCACGGAGGATTCGAGGCGCGCGACCGGATGCTCTACCCGGCCTACGCCTGGGCCGAGGAGCGGCAGCTTCCGGTCATCGTGCACTGCGGCACGTCGACCTTCTCCGGGTCGGTCAACCGATACGCCGACCCCGCCCTGCTCGATGAGGTCTTCCGCGACTTCCCCGACCTGACCGTGGTGCTCGCGCACGGCGGCCGGGGCTGGTGGTACGACCAGGCCGCCTTCCTGGCGCTGATGAGGCCGAACGTCTGGCTGGAGGTCTCCGGCCTGCCGCCGCATCGCCTGCCCGACTACTACGGGCCGTCGCTGCGCCGCCTCGCCGACAAGATGGTGTTCGGCACCGACTGGCCGGGGGTGCCCGGCGTGGAGCGCAACGCCCGGGTCCTGGAGAAGGTCCTGCTCGACGCGGGCTGCACCGCCGGCCAGGTGGCCGCGGCCCGGGGCGGCAACGCGGCCCGCGTCTTCGCCCTGGCGCCCGGCGGCCCGGCGGCCTCCGGCCCGGCGGCCTCCGGCCCGGCACCCGGCTGACTTCGCGCACAATTCATCGCCGCCTGGGCCTTTGTCAGTAACCTTCCGCCGTGGGCATGACGTCTTGCAGGTATGACGTCCCAGACTGGAGAGGCGGACGGTGACCGGGCCGCCTGAGTGGGCCAGATTCCAGAATCGGCCGCGTCCGCCGCCCGCGCTCGTCTCCGCCGTCCGCCGCCCGCGTGAGGGCGGCGGCACGCTCGTCCTCGACGCCGGGGGCCAGAACGTGATCGTCGTCCTCGACTCCGGCGGCGGCGAGGCCAATCTGATCTGGGCCTTCATCCAGAAGTACCTGACCGGCCGGAAGGCGATCAGGATGTGATCACCGAGGGGGGGCTGAACTCATGATCCGGATCGAGCGGATCGGGCTGCCGCCGGGGATGAACGCGTTCGCCCGCCGCGAGAACGGCACCGTCTTCGTGTACGTGTCCGAGGGGCTGTCGGCGGGCGAGCGGCTGGCCGCGATCCGGGAGGTGCTGCGGGCGGCACCGGATGCCGGGTGGCGTACCGGGCACCATCCGGTGCTGCTGCCCGCGCTGGCGGGCGGCGCGGGCTTGCGGCGGGCGCCGGAAGGCCGCTGGACCTACTGGGCGCTGCTGACCGCGGCGATCGCGGTGGCGGCCAGCGTCGTCGCGGTGACCGTGCTGTCCGCCGCGGCGACGCCGCAGGCCGCGGCCGTGCCGCCGGTGGCGCAGTCACGGAGCGGGCCGTCCGGCGCCCGGCCGTCGCCGGGGCCGGGTCACGTGCCCCGGACCTCCGGCGGGTCGCGTTCCTCCCCGGCGCCGCCGGGGTCGCGGCCGGGACCGTCCGCGCAGCGGAAAACCCGCCCGGGAGCGCCGAAGCCGCAGGCGTCGGGACGGCCTGTCCCGGTCCCGACCGGGAGCACGGCCCCCTCGCCGCAGCCACCGCCGGCCCGGCCGTCACCGCAGCCGTCCTCGGCCTCGTCCCCCGGGCCCGCGCCCGGGCCGTCGCCGAGCCCGTCCCCGCCGCAAGGCTCGCCAGGGTCCCAGGGGTCGCCGGGGGTCTGCGTCGTCGTACTGGGCGTCACGATCTGCTTGTGACCGCGCAGCGCCGGACGGCACGGGCCGTCCGGGGCCCGCGGGTCACGGCGTAATGGTGGTGCGGCCTGCGGCGGGCACCGCCCGCCGCACCGCTCATCGGCGGGCCTCGCCGTAACGGCGGCGGCGGACCTCGGCCGCCACCTCGTCGAGTTCCGCCTCGGTCAGGATCCGCGGTTCCCCGCGCGAGCAGGCCAGCCGGTGGACGTGCGCCAGCCACTCGAGCAGCAGCGCCCGGTCGTAGGCCTCGGCCAGGGTGGACCCGTAGCTGATGGCCCCGTGGTTGCCGAGGATCGCCGCGCGGCGGCCGTCCAGGGCCGCCGTCGCGGCCCGGGCCAGGCCGTCCGATCCGAACCGGGTGTAACGGGCTACCCGTACCGGCCCGCCGACGCCGACGATGGCGTAGTGGATGGCCGGCAGCTCGTCGCAGACCGCGGACAGCGCGACGACCTCGGGCGAGTGGGTGTGCACCACGGCCCCGGCGGGGGTGCTGGCGTAGACGGCCAGGTGCATCGGCGTTTCCGAGGACGGCTCCAGCGACCCGCCGAGACGCCTCCCATCGAGCCCGACCACGCAGATGTCATCGGCCGTCATGTCCCGGTAGGCGATCCCGGACGGCGTGATCAGGACCTCGTCCGCCACGCGCACGCTCATGTTGCCCGCGCTGCCGACGGCCAGTCCGTCATCGAGCAGGCGGATGCTGTAGCTGACGAGCTGCTCGCGTGCGTCGCGATGCCCGCCCGGATCGTGGCGAGACACTACCCCGGATGGTAGGCCATCGCCCGCGAGGCGGGCTGCCTCCGGGGCATCCTCCGGGCGCGGCCGGGCTGACGGCCGGCGCCGGGCCGGCGGCCGCCGGGGCAACCGGCGGGGAAGCGTTGGGGAAGCGTTAATGCAGGCCATGCCGGCCATCCCGATTCGGGTACTGTGTTGCCAGTCATCCGCGATGTGGGCACCAGCGGTGGAGTACAGCGATCGGGCGCGGCCCGCAGGTCTGGATTGGTGTCGCGATGACGACGCTTCCGACCGGAAAGTGACGAGCAGGCACAGTGAGTTCCGCGAGCAGTGCCACGGGTACCGGCTCGCCGCGCCTGGCGCAGCCGGATGCGGCCGGGGCCGTACCGGCCAGCCGCCTGACCGGCGCGCTGGCCTGGGCGTCGGCGATCGGCATCGGCTGCTCGATCCTGATCATGATCGCGGCGTCGGCCGCCAGGTACAGTCCGGCGGTTCCCCTCATGCCCTGGCCCCCGGGCGTGCCGCCGGTGGAGATCTCCGGCCACCTGCCGGTCGCTGCGACCTACGTCGCGCTGTGGGCCGCGGTCGTCCTGGGCGGCGGCGGCGTGATCGCCGGGCTGGCCGCCGTGGCCCGCGGTGCGCGGTATCCCGCCTGGCTGCTGATCACGGGAGGTCTCGTCGCGGTCGCGGCGTTCACCGTGCTGCCGCCGGCCGGATCCACCGACGCCCTCAGCTACGCCACCTTCGGCCGGATCGCCGCCCTCGGCCACAACCCGTACGTGATGACCCCCAACCAGCTAGCCCGCAACGGCGACCCGCTCGGCTCCCTGGCCATCCAGCTGTGGCGCGGCAGCCGGTCGCTCTACGGCCCGCTGGCCACTCTGGAGCAGCAGGCCTCCGCCCACCTGGGCGGTACCTCGCCGGCCCGGATCGTGTTCTGGCTGAAGTTGTGGAACGCGATCGTGTTCGGCACCATGGTGCTGGTCCTGGACCGGCTGCTGCGCGCCGACCCGGCCCGCCGGGCCCGGGCGCACCTGCTCTGGACCGCGAACCCGCTGGTGTTGTGGGCGCTGGTCGCGGCCGGGCACCTGGACGTGTTCGCCGCCGCCGCGAGCTTCCTCGGTCTGGCCCTGGTGAGGTCCCGGCGCGCGGAGGGAAGTCCCGGGCGGCCGGAGCCCGCGGCCGTCACCGCGCTGGCCGCCGGGATGCTCGTCGGGGTGGCCGCCGACTTCATGCTCACCTACCTGCTGCTGGCCCTGGCGCTGGCCTGGGGCCTGCGCCGGTCCGCCGCCGCGCTGGCCGCCGCGATGGCCGGCGTCGGCGCGGTCGTGATCCCGGCCTACCTGTGGGCGGGCCGACCGCTCATCCATTCGCTGCTCGCCCGCCGGGGCAAGGCCACCCAGTACGACTTCTACCAGTTCCTCTCGTTCCGGCACCAGCTGTCCCCCGCGCAGGACCTGCTGGTCGCGGGGGTGTTCGTGGCGCTGGCCCTGCTGCTGCTGTGGCGGCTCCCCGACGCGGTCCCTGACCTGCCCGCCGTGCAGCCGGCCCTGGCGATCGCCATCGCCTGGCTGTTCGTCTGGTACTACCAGCTGCCCTGGTACAGCGCGATGATCATAGGACCGCTGGCGCTCTATCCCGCGACCCGCCTCGACTACGTGGTGATCGGGCAGATGACGGCGACCACGTTCGCGCTCGTCCCCGGGGGCAGCACCTTCGCGCCGCCGCGCGGCTGGCTGACCACGGCCTGGAACGACATCCTGTCGACCGTGACGCCGGCCGTCCTGCTCGCGGCGGTGGTCGCGCTGGTGTTGCTGTGCGCGTCCGGGGCGTGGGCCAGGAACGGGCCGCCGATCGGTGAGCCCGCCGGCCGGGCGCGATGACGCCCGGGGCGCCCGGAGCGGGCCTGGTCCGGCGGCTGGTCAGCGTGCCGC
Organism: uncultured Actinomycetota bacterium; assembly: GCA_963842355.1. Taxonomy (GTDB): domain Bacteria; phylum Actinomycetota; class Actinomycetes; order Streptosporangiales; family Streptosporangiaceae; genus JASHPR01. The sequence continues at coordinate 101,136 of CAWJGC010000010.1, forward strand.
CGGGAGGGCGGCTCGACGGTGCGGCCGGGTCCGGCGGCGAACTGTGGTTCGTGATCGCGGGAGGCGGCCTGCTGGACGCCGGCGAGCTTCGGGGGGCGCCGCTGGACCGAGACACCGGGCTGTGGATGCCGCCGGGGCTCAGGTACCGGTTCCGGGCGGCCCGCGAGATGAGGTCCGGCTGGACGCGGTCGCGCTGCCCGCCCCGGCGACCCCGGCCGCCCCGGCGACCCCGGCGACCCCGGCTACCCCGGCCGCCCCGGCCGCCCCCGGCGACCCCGGCCGCCCCGGCCGCCCCGGCGACCCCGGCCGCCCCGGCCGCCCCGGCCGCGCCGCTGCTGTCCCGCCTCGGCGACTGCGAGGTCGAGGTAACCGGCGATCGCCGCTTCCGCGTGCTGCTGGGTCCCGGCCGCGGATGCGAGGCGGCGACCCAGTTCCGCGGCGAGATTCCCCCGGGCCGGGCTCCCGAGCACAGCCATCCCTACGACGAGGTGGTGCGGATCCTCGACGGCGAGGGCGTGGCTCACCTGCGGGGGGCCGACCGGGCTCTGGCGCCCGGCACGTGCGTGCGCCTGCCGCGCGGACTGCTGCACTGCCTGGAGAACACCGGGAGCACGACCCTCGTGGTCCTGGGCGTGTTCCACCCGGGCGGGAGCCCGGCCGCGAAGCTCGGCGCGGCGGCATCCGGATGAGCGCCGCCGCGTGACCGCCGGCCGGCCCGCGATCGGGCGGTGCGGTGCCCGGGGCGCGGTCAGGTCTGCAGGGGGAGCATCTCGCTGACGAACTGGTCGAGGAACCGGCCGAACGCCGGGAGCGCGCCGGCCGGCCTGATGACGAACTTGGTGAGGCCCTCGGCCACGTACGCCTCGATCATCCGCCGCGCGTCGGGCCAGCTCGCGGCCACCAGGCTGGCCGGGTCCACGCCGGGCCGCCGTTCGGCCACGGTCGCGATCAGCGGGGCGGGAATGCCCTCGGTCGCGACCGCCAGGCTGATCCCGTAGTGGTCCGGCTCCACCTCGCGGCCCGCCGCCGCGGCGGCCCCCTCGATGGCCGCGCGCCCCGCGCCGGCCTCCGCAGGGGTGATCAGGCTGGCCAGCCAGCCGTCGCCGAGCCGGCCGATCCGCCGCAGCGCCCCGGGGGCGGTGCCGCCCAGCCAGATGTCCAGCGGCCGGGCCGGGCGCGGCCCGATGCTCGCGGCTTCGACCCGGAAGAACTCCCCGTCGAAGGACACGGTGTCCTCCCGCAGCAGCCGCCGCAGCAGCCGCAGGGATTCGTCGAACACCGCGGCGCGCGGCCCGGGCACGGGAAACAGGTCCCGCTCGTCCCGGCGGGCGGGCCGCAGGCCGAAGACCGGCAGCACCCGTCCCGGCGCGAGGCCGGCCAGCGAGGCGAGCTGCTTGGCGACCAGCACGGGGTGGCGTCCCGGCAGCACCGACACCCCGGTGCCCACCTTGAGCTTCGCCGTCCGGGCCAGCGCGTACGTCATCCCGGTGAACGGCTCGACCAGGGGCCCGTACACCATCTCCGGCAGCCATAGCGAGTCGACGCCGGCCCGTTCCAGGTCGTCGACCGCGGCGGCGAACTCGCCGGGAACGCCCGCGGATCCCAGCGAGATTCCGATCCTGACCTTCACGCGTCTATCTCACCACGGCACCCGTTTGTCTCACCACGGGTGCTCCGGTGCTCAGCGCGCCGGCCCGGGCTGGGCCCCGAGCGCGAACGCGAACAGCGAGGCGGCGGTGTAGTCGGCGGCGGGCTCGACCGACGGCCAGCTCACCACGTTGTCCTCGTAGCCGGCGGTGGCGGTGTTGAACGGCTTGAAGTGGCCCGCCCGGCAGGCCCGCATCCCGCTCACGGTGCCGAGGCCGACGAAATTGGCCGGGCTGCTCGGGCCGTCGGTCGTGGCCCCGAGCTGGATGTCGCCCCGGCCGTCCAGGGAGCCCGCCAGGTTCGCGATCTCGCTCTGCATGCAGTGCGGGAACGTGCTGCCCGCCCCGACCACGAACGAGCTGCCCCACCCGTTGGCGCCGAGCGCGAAGTTCAGCTGCTGCTGCGCGAACGACTGGTAGGCGGCCGAGCCGCCGTACCGCCGGTACAGGGCGTTGGTGATGTACAGGCCGAACGCGTGCGGCGTGGCGTCGCTGGCGCCCAGGGCCGTGCCGAGCTGGAACGGGTCGCCCGCCGCCGCCTGTTCGCCGAGCCTGAGCTGCGCGGCGAGATCGCCGCGCAGCGCGTTCGGGGAGATGACCGGCGGGAACGGCGCCTGCCGCATCGCCTGGAGCAGTTCGGCCTCGCCGACCGCGCCGGTGTCGTACAGGTTGAGGGTGTCGCCGCCCGCGGGGTGACCCTGCGCGAGGTACGCCCTCGCCCAGCCCGCCGCGACCCGCAGGTCGGCCCGCAGTTGCCGGGCCGGGGCGCCGAGCGCCTCATCGGCGAGCGCGATCTCCGCGGCGCCCCAGAGCATGTCGCTCTTCCACTCGGTACCCGGGTAGTAGTCGTGGGGGAAGGTGGTGACGATCTGGCCGACCACTGTGGTCTTCGCCATCGCGTAGACCCCGCGGGCCAGCGACAGCAGGTGCTCGGCGCTGGCCCGGCCGGCACCGCCCCGGCCGGTCCCGGCGGCAAGCTGGGCGCCGAGGCCGAAGTCGGCGGCGAACCGCCCGGCCAGGTCGGGGCTGATCGGCCGGCCGGGCGCCGCGGCCGCGAACACCGGCCGGTACTTGACGTAGTACGCGCTCGGGCCGGGAGTACCGCCGCGGCTGACGTTCAGGCGGTCCTCCTGCTGCGGCAGGAACCAGAAGTTGTAGTCGCCCTGGATGGTGTTGCTGGCGTTGCCGTTGCCGATGCCCACCTGGATAAAGAGGACCTTCTGCACCGGTCGCCACAGCTTGCGCAGCCAGCTCAGGCCGAAGTTGGCCTCGGGCAGGAGCGTGGGGTACTGGCCGGGGAAGTCGCGGGCCGCCATCAGCATCAGCCCGTCGGCGTAGCTGGCCGTGTAGCCGAACTTCTCGTAGCCGCCGCCGGCGTCGAACCAGCCCCCCGCCACGTTGACCGGGCCGCCGGTCCTGGTCAGCTTGCCGAGCAGGTTGTCGTTGCTGTCGTACCGCGGATCGGCGTAGACGTACGCGCGGCGGTCGGTGAGGTTCGCTGGCCTGCGGTCCAGGACCGAGGCCGTGACGTCGCCGCCGTCACGCTCCGAGGTGAAGTACCGCACGGCGTTGAGCACGAGGCCGTGGTAGAGCGCGGCCGCCCCGGCGATCCGGAACGGCACCGACACGGCCGAACCCGGCCCGAGGATCTCGACCTGGTAGCGCCCCGGGCGGCGCAGCGCCGAGAAGGCGAGCCGGTACACCGCCTGGTAACGGGCGTTCCACCGTCCGACATCGTCGGCGGACCGGCCGCGGTAGACCACGCCGCCGCTCCCGATGACCGCGAAGCTGACGCTGCGCACCGGCCGGGCCAGCATGGCGAAGGCCGCCTTCGCGCTCCCCGGCGTGTACCCGACCTGATTGACCCGCACGGCCGGCGCGGCGAGCGCCGCGCCGACCTGCGCCGCCGCGCCCGCCTGCGCCGCCGCCGCAGGCGAGAACGCTACGGCCGTCACCAGCGCCGCAACCGCGGCCGCTGCTCCTTGGGCCACACGCTTCATAGCCGACCTCCGCTGGCCGCTGGCCGCGCCTGCGCGCCGCGCCGCCGAAGCCACGGCCCGCCAAGTTAATTAGGAAAGTTACCAAACAATCAGGGCGTCCGCTATGGAATGGGGGTGGCGGGCTTATGGGATGTGAGTGGCGGGCTTATGCAATGGGGGTGGCGGGCTTATGGGATGGGGTGGCGGGCTTATCGGATGGGGGTGGCGGGCTTCGGGCCAGCCATGGATGTGAGTTCGGTGTACACCCGTGTGCACTAGCTCCGCATTCATCGCCGGCTTCGCCGACGACGGAACCAGGCCATGGCCGACGCCGCTGCTGAGGTGACGACCAGCGGGGTCAGAGTGGCCAGCGGGTCAGGGGCGACCAGCGGGGTCAGAGTGGCCAGCGGGTCAGGGGCGGCCAGAGGGGTCAGGCGCCGGAGGCCTGCTTCTCGTCGTGGCCGCCGAACTGCTTGCGCATCGCCGACAGCGCCTTGTCCGCGAACAGGTCGAGCTGGCGCGAGGAGAAGCGCGAGTACAGCGCGCTGGTGAGGACCGGGGCCGGAACGCCCTCCTCGATGGCGGCGATCGAGGTCCAGCGCCCCTCGCCGGAGTCCGAGACCCGCCCCTCGAAGTTGGACAGGTCCGGCGACTCCTCCAGCGAGATGGCCAGCAGGTCGAGCAGCCAGGACCCGATGACGCTGCCCCGGCGCCACACCTCGGCCACCGCGGTCGTGTCGATGTCGTACTGGTAGTACTGCGGGTTCTCCAGCGGGGCGGTCTCCGCGTCGCCGTCCTGCTTGCGGGCGCCGATGTTGGCGCTGTGCAGCACGTTCAGGCCCTCGGCCAGGGCCGCCATCATCCCGTACTCGATGCCGTTGTGGACCATCTTGACGAAGTGGCCGGCGCCGTTCGGGCCGCAATGCAGCCACCCCTGCTCCTCGGGGGCGGGATCGCCGGTCCGCCCGGGCGTGCGCGGGGCAGCCTGCACCCCCGGGGCCAGGGACCGGAACAGCGGCGCCAGGTGGTCCACGGCGTCGTCGTCGCCGCCGATCATGAGGCAGTAGCCGCGGTCCAGGCCCCAGATGCCGCCGCTGGTCCCGCAGTCGATCAGGCGGATGCCCTGGCGGCCCAGGCGGCCCGCGCGCTCGATGTCGTCGCGGTAGTAGGTGTTGCCGCCGTCGATGATGATGTCGCCCGGCTCCATCCGGCGGGCCAGTTCGTCGATCGTCTGCCCGGTAATCTCGCCCGCGGGCACCATCACCCAGGCCGCCCGCGGCTTGGTCAGGGCGGCGACGAACTCGTCCAGCGACGAGGTGCCGGTGGCCCCCTCGCCGGAAAGCTGCTGCACCGGCCCGGGACTGCGGTCATAGACGACGCACGGGTGGCCGTCGCGCATGAGCCTGCGGACCAGGTTGGCGCCCATCCGGCCCAGCCCGACCATGCCGAGCTGTCTGGTCTCAGTGGCTGGCATCGTGTCCTCCGTTGGTTGAATCGGCGTCGGCGGGCAGCCACGGCTCGTGCCACTCGGCGTACCCGTTGACCAGCTTGGCTGCTTCCGGCGGCCCCCAGGAACCCTGGGCGTACGGCACCACGGGCGGCGCGTGGTCCAGCAGCGGCTGGACCACCCGCCAGGTCTCCTCCACGCCATCCTCGCGGGTGAACAGGTGGCTGTCCCCGGCCAGGGCGTCCCGCAGCAGCAACTCGTAGGGCTCGAGTGGCGGGCCGAGTTCCTGAGCGAAGGACATGTCGAGGTAGACCGTCCGCCACCCGCGTTCCCCGGTATCCCGGGAGATGAGTCCCTCCCGGAGTCCCGGGTTCGGATCGATGCGCAGCACGATCTGATTCGGCTCGCCGTGACGTTCCCTGCCGATGAACCGGATCGCCGGCGGGCGCCGGAACACCACGCGCACCTCGGTCGCCCGGGTGGGCAGGGCCTTGCCCGCCCTGATGAAGACCGGCACGCCGGCCCAGCGCCAGTTGTCGATCTCCAGCCGCAGGGCGACGAAGGTCTCGGTGCCGGACCGCTCGGCCACCCCCGGTACCCGCAGATAACCCTCATACTGGCCGCGGACGTACTGCGACGGGTCGGCGTCCGGGATGGACCGGAAGACCTCGAACTTCTTGTCCCGCAGGTCTTCGGCTGAGGTGCCCACCGGCGGCTCCATGGCGACCAGGGCGAGCACCTGCATCAGGTGGTTCTGTACCACGTCCCGCAGCGCGCCCACCGGGTCGTAGAAGTTGCCGCGGTCCTCCACCCCGAAGTCCTCGGCCATCGTGATCTGCAGGCAGGAGACGTGGTCCCGGTTCCACACCGGCTCGAGGATCTCGTTGGCGAACCGGATCCACTGGAGGTCGAGCACCGGCTCCTTGCCGAGGAAGTGGTCGACCCGCAGGATCTGGCTCTCGGCCAGGTGGCTGCGCAGGTCGGCGTTGAGCTGGCGCGCCGAGGCCAGGTCGTGCCCGAACGGCTTCTCCACCGCCACCCGGGCGCCCTGGGTCAGCCCGGCATCCGCCAGGGAACCGACCACCCCGGCGAACAGGCTGGGCGGGATCTCCAGGTAGAACAGCGGGTGGGCCAGGCCGGCCAGGGCCTGGCCCAGCCGCTGGTAGGTGCCGGGGTCCGAGAAGTCGCCGGGCAGGTACGACAGGCGCCGGGCCAGCCGCCCGAACACCGCCGCGTCGACCTGCTGGCCGGACTCCTGGATCGACCGCCGGGCATGGTCGACCAGGTGCTGCGTTGACCAGTCCTGCCGGGCCACGCCGATCACTTTGCAGGCCAGGTGGTGGCTGGCCTCCAGCCGGTACAGGGCCCTCAGCGTCTGCTTCCTGGCCAGGTCGCCGGTGATACCGAAGATCACGAGCGCACCGGCCTCCGGCGCCTTCTCCCGTGCGTGCACGGTGTGCCCCTCCAACCCGGCCATGGCGATGGCCGACGGGAACCATGGGCCGCGCGGACGACGCTACACCGCCCGGCAGGCCAGCCGGTGACCAGGGGCAGGAAGATCTGGCCGGCGATCAGGAGGGTCAGGATCCCGGCGGCCTCGGGACAGGCGCCGCCGCGTGGAGTTGCGCGTTGAGCGCCCCCCAGGCTGTGGTCCGCGCCCGTGCCTCCACCGATCCGGTGACGCTGTTCCTGATGAACATCAGCCCCGGCTGCCCGCTCAGCTCGCGGGCCTTGACCCGCTGGCCGCTGGCCAGGGTCACGACCGTGCCGGCGGTGAGGTACAGCCCGGCCTCGACGACGCAGTCGTCCCCGAGGGAGATCCCGAGCCCGGAGTTCGCTCCGAGCAGGCACCGCTCGCCCACGGCAATGCGTTCCTTGCCGCCTCCGGACAGCGTGCCCATGATCGAGGCGCCGCCGCCGACGTCCGTGTCCGCCCCGACGACCACGCCCTGGCTGATGCGGCCCTCGATCATGCACGCGCCGAGCGTGCCGGCGTTGAAGTTGACGAAGCCCTCGTGCATGACGGTCGTGCCCTCGGCCAGGTACGCGCCGAGGCGGACCCGGCTCGCGTCGGCCACGCGGACGCCGGCCGGCACGACGTAGTCGAGCATGGGCGGGAACTTGTCCGCCGACCGCACCTCGACCTGGCGCCCGGCCACCCGGGCCCGCAGCAGGAACGCGCCGGCCTCGGCCGCGTCCACCGGCCCGGCCGACGTCCAGCAGACCGTCGGCAGCACCCCGAAGATGCCGTCGAGGTTCATGCTGTTCGGCCGGGCCAGCCGGTGCGACAGCAGGTGGAGCCGCAGGTAGGCGTCGGCGGCGTCGCGGGGGGGCCGGTCGAGGTCGGCGACCTCGACGCGCCGGCGGGTGACGCGCACCGCCCGGAGCGGGTCCTCGCGCTCGACGCCCGCGGCCACCTGGCCGGGCCCGCCCGGCGCGCCCAGCCGGGGGTCGGGGAAGAAGAAGTCGAGCGCGGCGCCCGCCGCGCTCACCGTGACGATCGCGTCTCCCCACGCCTGCCTGGTCATGTTCTGCAACCTACCGGGTCACGACGTCGGCCGGGTCACGACGTTGACGATGCGCCCCGGGACGATGACCAGGCGGTTCACGGCGGCGCCGCCCAGGTGGCGGGCGACGTCCGGATCGCCGGCCAGGATCGCGGCGATCTGCTCCTCGCCGGCGTCAGCGGGCACCTCGATCCGCAGCCGGGTCCGGCCGTCGATCTGCACCGGCAGCACGACCGTGGCCTCGGCGGCGAGAGCCGGGTCGGCTTCCGGGAACGCCGCGTAGGCGAGCGACTCGGCGTGGCCCAGGCGGGCCCAGAGTTCCTCGGCGATGTGCGGCGCGAGCGGCGCGACCATGAGCACCAGCGGCTCGGCGACCGCCCGCGGCAGCGTGCCCCGTGCCGCCACGACGCGCGCCGCGTGTGTGGTGAGTTCCTGCAGCCGGGCGATCGCGACGTTGAACCGCAGCCCGGCGTAGTGCCCGCGCACCGCCTGGATCGTCTGGTGCAGCAGCCGGGTCGTGTCCGCGTCGGGCGGGCTGGCGCCGACGATGAGGTCGCCGGTGCGCTCGTCCACCAGGCTGCGCCACAGCCGCTGCAGGAACCGGTACACGCCGGCGACGTCGTCGGTGCGCCACGGCCGGTCGGCTTCCAGCGGGCCCATCGCCATCTCGTACAGCCGCAGCGTGTCGGCGCCGTAACCGGCGTACATGTCGTCGGGAGCCACGCTGTTCTTCCGGCTCCGCCCCATCTTCCCCCCGGCCCGGAGGGTCACGGCCTCGCCGTTACGCCGGAAGGTGCCGTCCGGGAGGCACTCCACCTCGTCGGCCGGAACGTAGAGGCCGCGGCGGTCGGTGAACGCGTCAGCCGTGATGTAACCCTGGTTGACCAGCCGCCGGAACGGCTCCCTGGTCGAGACAAAGCCGAGGTCGAACAGCACCTTGTGCCAGAACCGGGCGTACAGCAGGTGCAGCACCGCGTGCTCGGCTCCCCCGACGTACAGGTCGACGCCGCCGTCGCCGGGCGGGGCACCCGGCGGCACCATCCAGTACCGCTCCGCCTCGGCCGCGACGAACGCGGTGTCGTTGTCCGGGTCGAGGTAGCGCAGGTAGTACCAGCATGACCCGGCCCACTGCGGCATCGTGTTCAGCTCGCGCCGGTAGGTCTGCGGGCCGTCGCCCAGGTCCAGTTCGACCTCGGCCCAGCCGGCCGCCCGGGCCAGCGGCGGCACCGGGTCACCGCTGGGGTCGCCGGCCGGCCGGGCGGCGAAGTCGGTCATCTCCGGCAGCGTGACCGGCAGCATGTCGTCGGGCAGCGCGACCGGCAGGCCGAGGCGGTCGTACACGATCGGGAACGGCTCCCCCCAGTACCGCTGCCGGGAGAACAGCCAGTCCCGGAGCCGGTAGGTCCGCTGACGGCGCCCGTTACCCGATCGCTCCAGCTTCTCGATGGCCGCGTCGACGTCGCCGGCGCCGGGCACGTCGATCACCGGGAGCCCGAACCGGCCGGCGAACTCCCGGTCGCGCTCGTCGTGCGCGGGCACCGCCATGATGGCCCCGGTGCCGTAGCCCATCAGCACGTAGTCCGCGAGGAACACCGGGATCTGCCCGCCGGTGGCGGGATTGACCGCGTAGCAGCCGGTGAACACGCCGGTCTTGTCGGTGCCGGCGGCCCGCTGCCGGTCGCCGATCATCGCGGCGTGCTCCCGGTACGCCCGCACCGCGTCGGCCGGCGACCGGTCGGCGCCGGATTCCGGAAACCGCCACGACGGCGGGGTGCCCGGCGGCCACCGGCCGGCCGTCAGCGCGTCGACCAGGGGGTGCTCCGGGGCCAGGACCAGGTACGTGGCTCCGGGCAGCGTGTCCGGCCTGGTCGTGAACACCTCGATGGCCGGGTCCGGGCCGGCCGCCGCCGGGCCCCCGGCGCTCGCGGCGGCCACGGGAAAGATGATCACCGCGCCGTCGCTGGGGCCGATCCAGTTCCGCTGTAGCAGCTTGATCGACTCCGGCCAGTTGAGCCCGTCCAGGTCTTCGAGCAGCCGTTGCGCGTACGCGGTGATCCGCAGCACCCACTGCCGCAGCGGCCGGCGGTACACCGGGTAGTTGCCGACGTCGCTGCGTCCCTCGGCGGTGATCTCCTCGTTGGCCAGCACCGTGCCCAGGTCCGGGGACCAGTTGACCAGCTCCTCGGAGATATAGGCCAGCCGCCAGGCGTCCACCACCCGCCGCCGGGCCACCTCGTCCAGCTCCGCCCACGGCCGGGAGCCCGGATTGGCCTCCCCCGCTGCCGGGCGCGTCCCGGCCTCGAACTCGGCCACCAGCTCGGTGATCGGCCGGGCGCGCCCCGCGTCCTGGTCGAACCACGAGTTGAAGATCCGCAGGAAGATCCACTGGGTCCAGCGATAGAAGCGCGGATCGGTGGTGCTGATCTCGCGCCGGGTGTCGTATCCGGCTCCCAGCCGGCGCAGCTGCCCGCGCATGCGCTCGATGTTGTTCCTCGTGGTGATCGCGGGATGCTGGCCGGTGCTGACCGCGTACTGCTCCGCCGGGAGCCCGAAGGCGTCGAAGCCGATCGGGTGCAGCACCGTATGCCCGGTCATGCGCAGGAACCGGGCGAACGCGTCGGTGCCGATGTAACCGAGCAGGTTGCCGACCTGCAAGCCGCTCCCGCTCGGGTAGGGGAAGAAGTCGAGCACGTAGGACTTCGGCTGGCCGGCGACCCGCTCGAACCCTTCGGACAGCGGCCCGGCCGGATTCGGCGCGTAGAACGTGCCGTCCGCGGCCCACCGTTCCTGCCAGGCCAGCTCGATCTCGTTCGCCAGGGCCGCGTCGTACCGGAACGGCGGCTGATCGGGGCTGGTCATGTCACAGAACCTTGCCCGGGTTGAGGATGCCGGCCGGGTCGAGCGCGGCCTTGATCGCGCGGTGCACGGCGAGGGAGTCGTCGCCGAGTTCCAGGGCCAGCCAGCGCCGCTTGATGATGCCGACGCCGTGCTCGCCGGTCAGCGTGCCGCCGAGGTCGAGCGCGGCCCGGAACACCTCGTCGGCGGCCGCCCACACGTGCGCCGGGACCTCCCCCTCCGCGTGCCCGTGGTCGAAGACGAACACCGGGTGCAGGTTGCCGTCCCCCGCGTGGGCGACCGTGGCGATCATCACGCCGTGCCGGGCCGCGGCGCGCTCGATGCGCTCGACCATGTCCGGCAGCCGGGAGCGGGGCACGCACACGTCTTCGACCAGGGTGGCCCCGAGCCGCTCGACGGCCGGGTAGGACAGCCGCCGGATGTCGAGCAGCTGCTGCGATTCCGCCTCGCTGGCCGAGACGTCGGCGAGCAGGGCCCCGTGCTCGGCGCAGATGTCCGCCACGATCCCGCCCCGGCGGGCCGCGTCGTCGGTGTCGTCCTGCGCGATCAGCAGCGCCTGGACCTCGTCGCCGAAGCCGAGGTGCTTCCAGTCGTCGATGGCGCGCAGGGTGACCCGGTCGAGCAGTTCGAGCAGGCTGGGCTGCAGCCGGGCGCGCAGGATCGCGGTCACCGCGCGGGCCGCCGTCTCGAAGCTGGAGAAGCTCGCGGCCACGGTGACCGGCGGATTCGCGGGCCGGGGACGCAGCCGCACGGTCGCGGAGGTGATCACCCCCAGGGTGCCCTCCGAGCCGACGAACAGGCTGGTCAGGTCGTAGCCGGCCACGCCCTTGATCGTCCTCCGGCCGGTGCGCAGGACCCGGCCGTCGGCCAGCACGACCTCGAGCCCGAGCACCGCGTCCCGGGTGACGCCGTACTTCACGCAGCGCAGCCCGCCCGCGTTGGTGGCCAGGTTCCCGCCGATCGTCGATATCTCGTAGCTCGACGGGTCGGGCGGGTACATCAGCCCGTGGGCCGCCGCGGCCCGGTCCAGGTCGGCGTTGAACACGCCCGCCTCGACCACGGCCATCTCGTCGGCCGGGTCGAGTTCCAGGATCGCGTTCATGCGGGCCAGCGAGAGGATCACGCCGCCGTCGACCGCGGCCGCGCCGCCGGCCAGGCCGGTCCCGCCGCCGCGCGGCACCACCGGGACGCCGTGCTCGCTGGCCCAGCGCATGGTCGCCGCTACCTCGCCGGTGCCGCGGGCCGAGACCACGCACAAGGGCTTGCCCGGCGCCACCGCCGACGTCTGATCCCGGCGGTAGCCCTCGACGATGTCCGGATCGGTGATCACTCGCCCGCCGGGAAGGGCCGCCACCAGCGCGTTCAGGTCATCGGTCACGGCGGCTCTCCTCCCGGCTCTCCCCGCAAGCTACCTATTCTGCCGGGCGGGGACCGATGGCGGCGGGCCGCCGCCGGCCGGGGGCCGCCGCGGCCGGGGGCCGCCGCCGGCCGGGGGGCCGCGCGTCAGGCCCGGGATCGGCCGAGCCTGGCCTTGGTCTCCGCGACGTCCATGCCGTGCAGGCGGAGCAGGTTCTCGCCGAGGATCTTCCGCTTCGCCTGTGCGGTCAGCGGCGGGTAGCCGTATCCCGCGCAGAGGTCCTCGGGAATCTGGAAGTCCATGAACGCCCGCAGCGCCCCTGGCCGAGCACGGGATGCGGCCGTTCACGGTGAACACGGTCACCGAGCCCGCGCAGCTCGAAGCCGAGCTGGCCCGGCTCCGGCCCGGCGACCTGGTCATGGAGCACGGGCAGTTCCGCGACGAGGTGTGCTGCGCGGGCGTGGCGATCCCCGGCGCGGGCGGCTGGTGGGCGATCGGCTTCTCCGCCCGCGGGCTCAGCCTGCCCGGGCCGCTGCTGGCCGAGCTGCGGGTGGCCGCGGCCGACCTCGGCGGCGGCGTGCGCGGCTGAGTGCTGATCGCGGACGGATCGTGGAGACCTTTCCGCAAATAGCGCACGTAACTCTCCACGCTCATGGAGCGTGGTGCGCAAGGCGGGGTGGGCTAGCGTGCCGGTGTGGCGAGTCGCGAAGAGCGTTCGATGTCGTTCGGGACCGTCGCGGAGGACTACGACCGGCTGCGTCCCGGGCAGGCCGACGCCGCGGTGGACTGGCTGCTGCCCGCCCGCGCCCAGGTCGTGGTCGACCTGGGCGCGGGCACCGGCCTGCTGTCCCGGGCGCTGGCGCGCAAGGTGGCGGGGATGGCGCGGGTCATCGCCGTGGAGCCCGACGCGCGGATGGCGGCCGTGCTGCGGGCGCGCTCGCCTGGCGTCGCGGTCGCGGCGGGCCGGGGCGAGGCGATCCCCCTGTCCGACGCCAGCGCCGACGGCGTGTTCGCCTCGTCGGCGTGGCACTGGATGGACCCCGAGCGCGCCGCCGGCGAGATCGCCCGGGTGCTGCGCGACGGCGGGCGCTTCGGCCTGATCTGGACCAGCCGCGACCGCGAGGCCGGCTGGTTCAGCGAATCCGGCTGGTTCGGTGCGGCCGACGGCCGGGCCCGGACCCGTCGTCGCGAGATCACCCTGCCCGGCGCGATGTTCGGTCCGGCGCAGACCGCGTCGTTCACGTTCACTTCCGCGATGACGATCAGCGACATCCTCGGCATGCTGGCCACCTACAGCCGCTTCATCACCGCCAGCCCACCGGACCGGGCCGCCGGGCTGGCCCGGGCCCGGGCCGCGCTGGAGCAGCGGTTCCCCGGCGCGGGCGAGATCGACGTGCCGATGCGGTCGTGGTGCTGGCGCGCCGACCGCGTCGACCGCACGAAGCCAGCCCGAACGTGACCCGGCCCCGAACGTGACCCCGGCCCGAACGTGACCCGGCCCCGAACGTGACCCCGGCCCGAACGTGACCCGGCCCCGAACGTGACCCCCGGCCCGAACGTGACCCGGCCCCGAACGTGACCCCCGGCCCGAACGTGACCCGGCCCCGAACGTGACCCCGGCCCGAACGTGACCCGGCCCCGAACGTGACGCCGTCGCGGCGGAATCCCGGCGACGGCTGGCGGGTTGGCACTCACATGGCTTCCGGACACAAGATCACGATCACGCCGGCCGCGCTCCACGTCGAGGTCAGCGTCGGCGGCGAGAAGCTGGCGGAGTCGGACCAGCCGGTCCTGCTCGACGAGACCGGGCTCCCGACCCGCTACTACCTGCCCCGCGAGGACGTGCGCACCGAGCTCCTGCGGCCCACGGACACCGCCACGACCTGCCCGTTCAAGGGCCAGGCCTCGTACTGGTCGGCGCAGGTCGGCGGCGAGACCTACGAGGACGTCGGGTGGAGCTACGAGACGCCGATTCCCGGCGTGGCGGGCATCGCCGGCCTCGTGTGCTTCTACCCCGAGCGGGTCGAGCTGACCGTCAGCGGTGAGCGCCAGCCCAGCTCGTGAGTCCGCGGCGCGGAAGTACGAGCAGCCTCTCCCGGCCCTGGCCTTAGTACTCGATTCCTTTGCGGCCGCGGATGCCCTGGTCATAGGCGTGCTTGATCTTGCGCATCTCGGTGACGGTGTCTGCGAGCTCGATCAGCTCGGGCGCGGCGTTGCGGCCGGTGATGACCACGTTCGTATGCGCGGCGCGTCCGGCGATCCCGGCCGTCACGTCGCCGACCGGCACCCAGCCGTAGCTGACCGCGTAGGTGAGCTCATCGAGAATGAGCAGGTCATAGTCGCCGGATGCCAGCTTTCGGCGGGCGACCTGCCAGGCGTGCCTGCCCTTCGCGGCGGTCTCGTCGAGGTCGTCGGACTCCCAGGTGAACCCGTCGCCGAGGGTCTGCCACTCGATCCCGAGATGCCCGGCGAGCTTGCGTTCCCCGGTCTGCCAGCGGCCGCTCTTCACGAACTGGACCACGCCGACCCGCCAGCCCCTGGCCCAGGCCCGGCCCATGACGCCGAACGCCGCCGAGGACTTGCCCTTGCCGTGCCCGGTATTGAGCAGCACCCGCGAGCCGACGCGGCTGACCGCGCCGTGGTCCGGTCTCACCGGCGGGCCTGGCTGCGGGAGACGGCGTTCGCGACGGTGCGGAGCAAGTCGACGATCCGCGGTCCCCACCGTGAGGCGATGTCGTCGTTGAGCCCCACGCCGGGCTCCGGCACCGTACCGCGCCGCGAACGGCGCCGTCAGCGGAAGTCGCGGCTGCGGGCGGCGGCGACCACGCGGAGCCGGCGCAGCCGGGTGGCGAGCAGGCTGACCGCCCCGTCCATGCGCTCCACCCGCCCCGCCACCACCAGCGCGCTCGCGTCCATGGCCAGGCGGCGGTGACGTTCCCACACTCCCGGCGGGCAGATGACGTTCGCCATCCCGGTCTCGTCCTCCAGGCTCAGGAACACCACCCCGCGGGCGGTCCCCGGCTGCTGCCGGTGCGTGACCAGCCCGGCCACCGTCACGTTCGCGCCCGGCCGGGCCGCCCTCAGCTCCGACGCGCCGATCACGCCCCGCTCGGCCAGTCCGGGCCGGATGTGCTCGATCGGGTGGGTGCCGTAGGTCCCGGTCGCCCACAGGTCGGCGAAGGTTTCCTCGGCCGCCGTCATGGCCGGCAGCGGCGGCGCGGCCAGGCCCGGCGTGGTCCCGGGCAGCTGGCCGGGCCTGATCGTCGCCGCGGCCCCGGCCGCCCACAGCGCCTCGCGCCTGCCGATCCCGAAGCAGCCGAACGCGCCCGCCATGGCCAGCGCCTCCAGCGCCGGCGCCGGCAGCCGGGTGCGGCGGGCGAAGTCCTCCAGGTCCTGGTACGGCTGGCCATCCACGACGGCGGCGGCCTGCGCGCCGAGGTTACGCACCTCGGACAGGCCGAGCCGGATCGCGGGCTGGCCCGCTACCTGGCTTCCGTTCTGGACCTTGAATGTTGGTTTTTCCAGGGTCGCGAGCACGGCGCTGGCGTTGACGTCGACGCCGCGGACCTCGACGCCGTGCCTGCGGACGTCGCTGATCAGGCTGGCCGGGGAGTAGAAGCCCATCGGCTGGGCGCGCAGCAGGGCGGCGGTGAACGCCGCCGGGTAGTAGCACTTCAGCCAGGCGCTGGCGTAGACCAGGTAGGCGAAGCTGATCGCGTGCGACTCGGGGAAGCCGTAGCTGGAGAACGCCAGGATCTTGACGTAGATGTCCTCGGCCACCTCGGGCGGTATGCCCCGGGCCGCCATCCCCTCGAGCAGGCGCCCGCGCAGTTCCTCGATCCGCTCCGGGGCGCGCTTGGAGCTCATCGCCTGGCGCAGCCGGTCGGCCTCGGTGGGCGTGAACGCGGCGCAGTCGATCGCGAGCTGCATCATCTGCTCCTGGAACAGCGGCACGCCGAGGGTCTTGGCCAGAGCGGAGCGCATCGACTCGTGCGGCAGGTCGGCCATCTCCTCGCCGTGCCGGCGGCGCATGTAGGGGTGGACCGAGCCGCCCTGGATCGGTCCCGGCCTGATCAGCGCGACCTCGACCACCAGGTCGTAGAACTCCCTCGGCCGCAGCCTGGGCAGCGTGGCCATCTGCGCCCGGGACTCCACCTGGAACACGCCGACGGTGTCCGCCTCGCACAGCATGTCGTAGACGCCGGGATCCTCCTGCGGGATCGAGTGCAGGCTCCAGCGCTGGCCGTGGCCGGCCTCGATCAGCTCGAAGCAGTCTCGCAACGCGGTCAGCATGCCCAGCCCGAGCAGGTCGAACTTGACCAGGCCGGCGTAGGCGCAGTCGTCCTTGTCCCACTGCAGCACGGTGCGGCCCGGCATCCGCGCCCACTCCACCGGGCACACCTCCCCCACCGGCCGGTCGCAGATCACCATCCCGCCCGAGTGGATGCCCAGGTGGCGGGGCAGGCGCTGCATCCGGGCCGCGAGCTTGGTGACGGCGGGCGGGACGCCGGCGTCGGGCAGTGAAGGGGGGAGGGGAGGCGGGTGGGGGCCGGGGCCGTATGGACGCGGGCCCACCTGCTTGGCCCAGGCGTCCATCTGGCCCGGTTCACAGCCGAGCGCCCGGCCCGCGTCCCGCAGCGCCATCCGCGGCCGGTAGGAGATCACGTTGGCGACCTGGGCCGCGTTCTGCCTGCCGTACCGGTCGTAGACGTACTGGATCACCTCCTCCCGGCGCTGGTGTTCGATGTCCAGGTCGATGTCGGGCGGGCCGTCCCGGCCCGCAGACAGGAAGCGCTCGAAGAGCAGGCCGTGCCGAACGGGATCCACGCTGGTGATCCCGAGCGCGTAGCAGACCGCCGAGTTGGCGGCCGATCCGCGGCCCTGGCACAGGATGCCCTGACGCTCGCAGAACTGCACGATGTCGTGCACGATCAGGAAGTAGCCGGGGAAGCCCAGATCCACGATGACCTCGAGCTCGCTGGCGATCTGGGCGTAGGCCCCCTCCACGCGTTCCGCCTGCGGGCGGCCATACCGCTCCGGTGCCCTGGTTCCGACCAGCCGGCGGAGCCAGGTGGCCTCGGTGTGGCCTGCGGGAACCGGGAATTCCGGCAGCTTCGGCGCGATCACCTGGAAGTCGAGCGCGCATTCGGTCGCGAGCTCGATCACGGCTTCCCGCACTCCGGGATACCGCCGCAGCCGGTAGGCCATCTCCGCTCCGGACCGCAGGTAAGCGGCGCCGGAGGCGGCCAGCCAGCCGTCCATCTCGTCCAGGCTGCGGCGGGCCCTGACCGCGGCCAGCGCCTGGGCGAGCCTGGCCGCCGGCGGCGCCGCGTAGTGCGCATTGCTGGTGGCGATCACGGCGGTCCCGGTGCTGAGGGCCAGCTCGCAGAGCGCGTCGTTGCGCTCGTCGTCGGTGGGCAGGTCGTGGCTGGTCAACTCCACGAAGACGTTCTGGCGGCCGTACCGGTCGGCCAGGGCGCAAAGTTCTCGCGCGGCGGCTGACGGGCCGGCGGTCGCGAGCGCCGCGGGGACGGCGCCCTTGCGGCAGCCGGTGAGGATCGCCCAGTGGCCGTCGTGTGCCTCCGCCAGCTCGGCCGGGTCGTAGACGGGCCGGCCCTTCTCTTTTCCCCGGAGCTGGGCGGCGCTGATCACCTGGCACAGCCGCCGGTATCCCTCTGGGTCGCGGGCGAGCACCAGCAGGTGCCTGCCCACCGGGTCGGGCACGCCACCCTGCCCGCCGGGCAGTTCCAGGCTGAGCTCGGCGCCGAAGATCGTGCCGAGCCCGAGGCCGGAATGCCTGAGCCGGGCGGCCGCCTGAGCGAACTGGGGTACCCCGTACATGCCGTCGTGATCGGTGATGGCCAGCGCGGTCAGGCCGAGTTCTGCCGCCTCGGCGACCAGCTCCTCGGGACTGGATGCCCCGTCGAGGAAGCTGTAGGACGAGTGGCAGTGCAGTTCCGCCCACGCCGGCCCGTGACTGGCGCGGCCAGGCCCGCCGCGGCGGCGTACGTCTCGGCCGGGCTCGCCACGGCGGGGCTCGCCACGGCCGGGCTCGCCACGGCCGGGCTCGCCACGGGCAGCCACCAGGCGCGGGCGCCGCGGCTGTTCCCTCGCGCCGGCGTTCGCGTCCGTCGCGGCGTCCGTTCCCGCTTCCGGCCGATCCGTTGGCTCCCGGTCGGGACTAGCCCAGGACAGGCGCCGCTCGAACTCCCGCCACGGAAGCGGCGGGTTGTCCCACCCCATAACCTGGTACACCCCTCCTCCCGGCGGTCTTTGTGGTCAAAAGTGGCTGTCCCCACGACCACTTTTGACCACTTTTCAGCGGCGTACTCTCGCAAAACGGATATGCCGGGCGCGCCAGGGCCGGGCGGGCGGGGCATCCCCGGCTGAGTAAGTCGTAGCCGGCCTCGATCAGCCACCGGCCGTCCTGCACCGTGGCCAGCCAGGCGCTCCCGTCCCCGGTGACCAGCTGGAACCTCGCCTTCCGGGACGCGCTGGCCGGATGCCACCACCGCTCGGTGACCGGCCAGGGCCCGGCCCAGGAGGTGATCGCCACCCCCCGCTCGCCAGGTGCGGAAAGCCGGTCCGCCGAAAGCCAGGCATCCGAAGGCCGGTCCGCCGAAAGCCGGTCCGCCGAAAGCCGGGCCGCCGAGAACCGGTCCGCCGAGAACCGGTCCGCCGAAGGCCGGTCCGCCGAGAACCGGTCCGCCGGGGACCGGAGGGCCGAAAGCCGGGCCGGGGGCGCGGAGACCATTGCGCGCCCGGTGATGGTCACCGCGGCCCCCGAGTCATCGGTGACGCTGACCGGCACCGGAACCGGACAGACCGTGGCCGGGGCCGGAGCCGGGAGCCGCCCGGGCCACGGCCGGCCGGGGGGGTACCGGGGCCCGGCGGCGTCGCCGAACGGCACCAGGGTCACCTGCTCGCCGGGGCCGCGCCCGCCCGCGAGCACCGGGCGGGTCACCGCGCCGTGACCGAGCATGGCCTGTACCCGGACGGCGGCGCGGGCGACCCGGTCGCTGATCACCGCCTCGCCCCACAGGCCGAGCTGGTGACCCTCGTCGCGCACCAACTGGTCGGGGATCAGCCGCAGCAGCGTGATCCCGCCGACCTCGATCCCCTCGCCCCCGGCCCCCTCGCCGCCGGCCCCCTCACCCCCGGCCGCCTCGCCGCCGGCCCTTCGCCTGCGAGCTGGGCCGCCCGCCAGCCGGCCAGTTGCCAGCGCACCCGCTCGGCCACGGCCAGCGCGGACAGCAGCCCGTCGTGCCGCCACAACCGGGTGATCTCCGAACCGTCTTCGCAGACCACCTGGGCCTGTACCCGCACGCAGGCGAGCCCCCGGGCGGCCAGGCCCGCGTGCATCCGCTCGGCGAGCGCCTTGGCCGCGAACACCACGGGCTCGGACTGCCCGGACGGCGGATCGAACTCGACGGAAACCGAAAGGTCGGCCGAGGGCGGACGAGGGGCCAGCGGCCGGGGATCCAGGCCGCGCGCCAGCCGGTGCGCGATCTCTCCCTGCGCCCCGAACCGGTTCGCCGCCTCGGCGGCCGGCAGCGCCGCGAACTCCCCCAGCGTCCTGAGGCCCAGCCGGGGCAGCAGGTCGCCGAGTTCCTGGTTCCCCAGGGAGCTGACCGGGCGCGGGGCCAGGAACGCCGGCGTCCCGCCCGGCGCCACGACCACGGGCCGGGCCTGCCGCGCGGCCCGCGCGGCCAGCTGCGCGGCGAACAGGCCGTCGGCCACGCCGACCTGGCAGGCGAACCCGTGGCCGGCCACCGCCTCGATGATCTTTCTGGCCAGGGCTTCCTCTCCGCCGAAGTACCGGGCCGGACCGCGAGCGCCCACGGCGCAGGTCCCCGGGCGCAGCACCTCCACCCGCGGGCAGAACCCTTCCACCACGGCCACCACCGGCTCGAACGCGCGCGCGTCCGGCTCCGCGTCCCGGTCCGACCAAGCGGGGCACCACGCCACCAGCACCCGCCGGGGCCCGCTGGCCGCCGTCACCCGGTACTCCATATTTCGTTCCAGAACGGGCCAAAGGCCGGGTCAGCCCCGTCCGCGACCGTGACTGACCCGTCGGGGCCGGGCAGCCACAACCACCGGGCCCGCGCCTGGGCCGCCGCGCCTCTGCCGTCCGCCACCACCTGCACCCGGCGGGCCCGCAGCCGCCCGTGACCTGCACCGA
Organism: uncultured Actinomycetota bacterium; assembly: GCA_963842355.1. Lineage (GTDB taxonomy): Bacteria > Actinomycetota > Actinomycetes > Streptosporangiales > Streptosporangiaceae > JASHPR01. Next base: position 121,110 of record CAWJGC010000010.1, read on the forward strand.
TCCCCGCCCACTCCTGGCGGGCCACGAGCAGCCGGGTCTGCGCGCCGTCCCAGTCCCCCGCGACCAGCAGAACGCCGCCGAAGCGGCGCACGGTGGCCTCGAGCCGTCGCCGCACCTGGGCGGACGGCCGGTCCGGCGGGCGGAGGAGCACCAGCTCACAGCCGTCGAGCAGCGAGGCCACCACCTGTGGCCAGTTCCGGCCCGGGTCGGCGATCAGCAGCATCCGGTCCGGGTCCAGGCCCACGTCGGCCGCGGCCACCACCCCGAGCTGGGGCAGCCCGGTTACCGCGCACCAGGCTCCGGCCGCCGAGGCGCCCGCGGCCAGCGCCAGGCAGAGCAGGCTCCAGCGCCCCGCGGCCACCACCGAGCCGCGTGGCAGTCCCCCGGCCGGCAGCAGTTCCCGCAGGGCGGGAAGCACCGGCAGCACGCCGTCACCGGGTGACCGTGCCACCTCCGCAACATCCGCCCCCACAGAAACACTATCGAACGTAGATTCGAGCATGTCAAGCGCGGTGCGACCAGCTTTTCGATTGCCCCTTCGCCCGGGCCCGGCTGCCGCGGTGATGGCAGAGAACCGCGTGAATGGATGGCATTTGTGACGCTGAAGCGGTACACGTAACGGTTCATGAGACTCGGCGTGAGGCCCCGTACGGGACGGCGCGGCGTGCTGGCCGGAGTCGTCGCCGTGCTGCTGGTCACGGTCGCGGCCGGAGCGCTGGCGATCGTCCACTACGCCAGCGTGGGCGCTGCGCCATGGAGCGGTGCGGGGCAGGCGGGCCGGGCCGGCGCCGCCGACCCCGGCTCGCGCGGCCCGGATACGGCGGCATTACGACCGGACGTCCCGCCCGCGACGTCGCGTTCCGGATCCGCTTCGGGATCGTCTCCGGCCACGCGGGCCGCCTCGGCCGGGCCCGCGCCCGCCCGCGCCGCCAACGCCGCCGCCGCGGCCCCGGCGTTCTTCCCCACCCTGCCGCCCGGCGCGAAACTGCCCTCGGGGGCTCAGTGCGCGCGGTGGGTCCGGGCCAGGCCGACGCGGGAGGACAAGGGCATGAACCTGGCCTTCAACGCCGCCACCGGCCAGCACGTCGGGAGCAGTTTCTTCCCGGCGGGCGACACGCCCCACCGGCCGGCTGCTCGCGCCCAGGATCAACGGCGACTTCACCGGCACGACCAGCGAGATCCTGCGCTGGGCCGCGTGCAAATGGGGCATCAGCCAGAACATCGTCTTCGCCCAGGCCGCCGTGGAAAGCTGGTGGAACCAGACCACCCTGGGTGACTGGGGCACCGACCCCAGCGCCTGCCCGCCCGGCCACGGCCCCGGCGCGAACGGCAAGTCCGGACAGTGCCCGCAGAGCTACGGCATCCTGCAGAACAGGTACCCGTTCGAGCGGGCCAGCTGGCCGGGGATCGCCGACTCCACCGCGATGAACGCCGACACCGCCTACGCCATCTGGCGGTCCTGCTACGACGGCTACGAGACCTGGCTGGACAACGTGCCGCACGGCAGCCCGTACCGGGCCGGCGACGTGTGGGGCTGCGTGGGACGCTGGTTCGCCGGGCGCTGGCACACCGCGCCGGCTCAGCAGTACATCGCCAAGGTGCGGCAGTACCTGCGCGAGCGCATCTGGACGCAGCCCGACTTCCAGCAGCCCTGACCGGCCGGGGTGCCGCGAAGAGCCGGACGGTCTCCCTAGTCTGGCCTCATGCGCAGGCCGGCCGCGAGGACGATCGTCACGTCCTACGCGGTCGCCTGGGTCTACCTGGCGGGATTCGTCCTCGCCGAGGTGATCTACGCCGGCCTGTCCGCGCACGACCAGGCGGCCGTCACCGCATGGGCCAGCACGAGCGTGGACCACCTGCACCATGATCCGGTCGGCTCGCTGATCGCCTCGGTGTTCGTGACCGGGGATTTCGCCCTGGCCTGGCCGATCCTGATCGCGCTGGCCCTGTTCGGCGCCAACGGGGCGCTGGGCAACTGGCGGACGGCGCTGGTGTGCGCGGCCGGGCAGGTGATCGGCACGCTGGTCAGCGAGGGGATCGTCGCCTACCGGGTGTCCCGCGGCCTGCTTCCGGCGCTGGACCGCACCTCATCGACGTCGGGCCCTCGTACGTGGTCGTGTCCGCGATCATGGTTGCCCTGCTGTACGGCTCGTGGCTGGCGCGAGCCGCGGCCGCGCTCGACCTCGCGCTGCTGGCCTTCGTGGGCAACATCTTCGGCGGGCTGAGCCAACTCGATTTCGCGGCGGTCGGCCACGTCACCGCGATGGCTGTCGGGGCCGTGGCCGGCACCCTCCTGGTGTGGCGGCGGCGGCACGGCGGGGGGCTAGGCGGGGACGCCGCTGGCGCTGGCGCTGGCGGGCCGGGCGGACCGGGCTGACCGGGCCACCTGGACCCCGCGCACCGCGGTCCAGCCGCGGCCGGCCGCGTAGCACACGGCGGCGAGCGTTCCCACGAAGAACCCGACCGGCCAGTTCGTCACGTACGACGCCGCGATCGCGGCCCACACGGTGACCAGGGCGATCACCACCGACAGGCCCATGGCGAGGATCGGCCTGCTGGTGACCGACCGGGCCGCGGCGGGCGGGCCGATCATCAGGCTGAAGATCAGCAGGGCGCCCACCACGGGCAGCGCCATGCTGGTGGCCAGGGCCACGACCGCCAGGAAGCACAGCTCGATCCGGTGGGCGCGCACGCCCCGCGCCTCGCCGAGTTCCGGCATCACCGAGGAGAGCAGCAGCGGCCGGTACATCACCATGATCGCGGCGATGCACACCGCGCCCAGCGCGGCGACCGGGGCGATCTCGTTGACGCTGATCCCGAGCACCTCGCCGAACAGCAGCGAGTAGATCTCCGGCGAGTACTCCACGCTGAAGCTGAGGAACAGCGCGCCGAGCCCGAGCATCACCACCAGGACCAGGGCTACGGCCACGTCGTGGCGGCTGCGGCGGCCGAGCAGGCCGATGCCGAGCGCGCCGAGCAGGGAGAACGCCCCCAGCCCGATCAGGGTGTTGATCCCGATCAGGCTGGCCCCCGCCGCGCCGGCGAACGCTCCCGTCGGCAGCGCGTCGGCGACGAAGGCCGAGCCCCGGAGCACGACGAAGAACCCCACCACGCCGGCCACGGCCGCGACGATGGTCGCCACGATCCAGGTGTCGGCCATGAAGCTCGAGAACATGTCAGGTCGCGCCCCGCTCGACGCCCCGGGAGACCGGGGTGAACCTGGCCAGCAGGTAGAAGACCAGGACCAGGACCACCACGAAGAAGCTGACCGGCCAGCCCTGCTGCCCCGGCGGCCAGTAGTAGCTGTCGAAGGCGAGCAGGACGCCCAGCCACGTGGCGGCCAGGCTGAGCAGCGCCGACCAGATCATCACCAGGCCGGGCCGGCTGGTCAGCCGCTGCGCGGTCGCCGCGGGCCCGATCAGCAGCGCCGTGCTGAGGATGGCCCCGATGGTCAGGGCGGACAGCGATACCGCCAGCGCGATCGCGACCAGGCACAGCGCGCCGGCCATGCGCATCCGGACTCCGCGCGCGAAGGCCAGGTCGGCGCTGACCGAACTCAGCAGCAGCGGGCGGTAGAGCACGGCGACAATGCCGACGGCCGCCAGGCTGAGCAGCGCGACGAACGGGATGAGCGAGCTGTCGATCGTGAACATGGATCCGAACAGGATCGTGATCGTCGCGCCGGTCGTCGACGTGTGCGTCGTGTCCCAGTAGAGGAACAGGGCCGCCAGGCCAAGGCCGGCCCCGCGCACGATGCCGGTGGCCAGGTCCCGGCCCCGCGGGCGGCGGACCCCGATCATGTCCATGATCCCCGCCGCCACCACGCTGGTGCCGGCGAAGCCCCACAGCGGGCTGATCCCCACGAGGAACGACCCGGACCCGCCGGTGGCGCTGATGTCCGCCAGCGCGTGGCCGGCGTAGGACTGACCGCGCAGCACCGTGAACGTCCCGACGATCCCGGACACCACCGCGGCCACGCCGCCGACCAGCAGCGCCACGTGGACCGGCGCGCTGGCGAAGAAGCCGGGCGCGAAGACCGCCCGCAGCAGGTGTCCCGTCATCACGCGCTGTCGGCGACCGTGGTGTCGGCGACCGTGGTGTCGGCGTGGGGTCGCATCGGGATGTCGAGCCCGTCCCCGCGCCCGGCCACGACCAGGATGCGGCCGTGGACGCGGATCACGTCGAAGCTCGTGATCGCCTGGTACCAGGGCTGCAGCGAGCGGTCGAACCGGTGCAGGCCGGCCGTGAAGTACGCGGCGTGCGCCGGCTGCATCGCGGACAGGTCGCCGGCGACGGCCTTGGCCACGGCCGGCATCGTGGCCGGGGAGTACCAGAGGTGCGGGTTCGGCGTGCTGTCCGGCAGGCGGAGCAGGCTCTGCACGTCGATCACCTTGCGGGCCGGGTTCGCCGCGGCGGCCTCGATCTTGTTCATGTAGGTGTCGTAGCCCAGGCCGTTCTGGACGACGAGCCGGGCGGTGCTGACCGCCTGGGCGATGCTCGGGCTGGCCTCGAACGAGTGCGGGTCGGTGTTGGGATTGCTCTCGATGGCCGTGACCTGGACGTACCTGCCGCCGATCTGGCTGATCACGTTGGCGTACTGGTTCTCGGCCCCGACCGCCGCGATCGCGTCACCTCCGTCTGCCCCGCCAGATGCGCTGGTCGCGGCACCCGACGAGCAGGCGGCGACGAGCAACCCGGCGAGGACGCCCAGCGCAGCCGTCACGGTCCTGCGGCGAGCTGGCATGGTGCATCTCCGTTCCGGGTCGTGGTCAGGGCAGGACAGCGGCGGGATCCGCGGCTAAATACAAATGAAAACGATAACCAGTTTAGTTATCCCGGTCAAGCGGTTCGGCGCCCCCCGGCCCGGGGCCGCGGCCCTTTCGGGCCGGACCGGTGCGATCCCGCACAGAGGGAAGTAACTTGTGACCTAACAAACAACTGGCAAAACCTCGAGGACTCACGCCAACCGGGACCCGCCGGTCGGTTATCGTTCGGCAGGTACTCCCCGGCGAGCATGAGAGCAGATGAGCGGCACGACGGACAGCAGCCAGGATGTTGGCGCGCGGCTGATCACGCCCCCCGTAGCGTCGGATTCTGCCCCCCGCCCGGGTGCCCAGGGCCTGGCCTGGCTGGCGGTGGCCGGCATCATCGCTTCGGTCCTGGTCATGATCGCGGCCTCCGCCGTCCGCAATAGCTGGGAGCATCCCCTCGTCGTCATGCCGGCCACGGGTCCGCCGTGGGAGCTCTCGATGCGCGTGCCGGTGTCCGTGGTGAGCGCGGCCCTGTGGGCGGCGGCCCTGCTGGCGGGCGGGAGCGTGGCCGCGGGGCTGGTGGCCTTGAACCGCGGCGCGCGGCTTCCGGTCCGGCTGCTGCTGGGCGTCGGGCTGGCCGCGACCGCGGTGTTCACCGTGCTGCCGCCCACCGGGTCCACCGACGCGCTCGACTACGCCGCGTACGGCCGGATCGTCGTGCTTGGCCAGAGCCCGTACGTGTGGACCCCCTATCAGCTGCACCGCACGGGCGATCCCGTCGGCCGGTACACCCCCCGCGACTGGAGCGGGCACGTGACCGTCTACGGGCCGCTGGCGACCGGGGAGCAGTGGGCGGCGGCCAGCCTGGGCGGGACGTCCGTGGCCCGGATCGACTTCTGGCTCAAGCTCTGGGACGCGATCGCGTTCGCCGCGGTGGTGCTCGCCCTCGACCGGTTGCTGCGCTCCGATGCCGCCCGGCGGGCCCGGGCGCACCTGCTCTGGACCGCGAACCCGCTGCTGCTGTGGATCCTGGTCGCCGCGGGGCATCTCGAGTTGCTGGCCGCCGCCGTGGGCTTCCTGGGACTCATCGTGCTGCGGCAACGGGGGCCGGCCGACGTGCCCGGAGCCCTCCGCGGGCTGTCCGCCGGACTGCTGGTCGGTGCGGCGGCGGACATGAAGATCAATTACCTGCTGTTCGGCCTGGGGGTGGCCTGGGCGGTCCGGCGGTCGCTGGCCGCGTTGCTCGCCGCCGGGGCGGGCCTGTTGCTGGTGCTGGTGCCCTCGTACCTGTGGTTCGGATCTCCCGCGGCCACGGCGCTGATCGCCCGCAACTACCTGGCCTCGGTGGACAACTTCTACCAGCTGTTCGTGGGTTCACACGGAAAGTACGTGCCGGGCCAGTTCGCGCTGTCGGTGCTGGTGTTCGTCGCCGTCGCGGCGCTGATGCTCTGGCGCCTGCCGGACGGCGCCCCGGCCCTGCCCGCCGTATGGCCTGCGCTCGCGGTCAGCCTCGCCTGGGTCTTCGCCTGGTCTTACCAGCTGCCGTGGTACGACGCGATGGTGATCTGCCTGCTCGCGGTCTACCCGGCCTCCCGGCTGGACTGGCTGGTGCTGGCCCGGATGACCGCCGCCACGTTCGCGCTGATGCCGGGCAACGCGGGGTTCCCGCCCCAGTACCTGCTGAAGATGATCACCAGCGACAGTCTCTTCTACCTCACGCCGGCGATCCTGCTCGCCGCGGTGGTGGCCCTGGTCTGGCTGGGCTTCACGCAGCGGTGGAAGATGGGCCCGCCGCTCAGGACGGAGGTGCCGGTTCTGGTGTGAGGCGCCGGCGCCTCAGCCCCTGCCCCAGGCCCGCGGCCCGCGCGGCATCGAGCGCGACGACCACGAGCAGCACGAAGAGCGCGATCCCGGTCAGCACGTACAGGTTCCCGGTGATCATCTGCAGCCCGTGCCAGTGATACTCGGCGTACCACCGCCGGTCGCCGAGCTTGAAGTAGAGTTCCGGATTGGTCACCGGGGGTGCCCAGATCAGCCCCTCGAAGTACCCGCCGGTAGCGCTGGGCAGGCTCCAGAGGCTGCCCGGCCACGCCGCGAACACCGCGACGATGCCGACGGCTAGCCCCCCTGCGGCCCACCGGGCCGCCGCTCGCCGGGCCCGCACCGCGTAGACGACGGCGACGACCGTCCCGGGCACGATCCACACCCAGTGGTGGTCCCAGCTGATCGGCGAGATGAGCAGCCCGGTCAGCGCGCAGGTCAGCAGCCCGACCATCCGGTGCCCGGCCCGGTCGATGACCGCGGCGCACGCCAGCCCGATGACCGCGGTCAGCACCGCGGCCACCAGCCACGTCGGCTGCGCGCCCGAGACGCTCCCGGCGAGCCTGGTGACGAGCGCGCGCAGCGACTGGTTTCCCTCCCAGCCGACGAATCCGGTCCGGCCGCCCTGGGCGAACAGCCCGGTCAGCCACCACTTGCCGGAATCGCGCGGCAGCACGGCCCATCCCAGCAGGACCGTGGCGGCGAAGGTCCCTGCCGCGACGCCGGCCTGGCGGAACCTGCGGGTCAGCAGCAGGTACGGGATGAAGATCAGCGGCACCAGCTTGATGCCGGCCGCGATCCCGATGCCCGCGCCCTTCCACCACCTCCGGTCCGGCTGGCACTGATCCCAGATGATCAGCGCCATCAGCACGATCTCGATCTGGCCGAGGAACAGCGTCCGCTGCACCGGCTCGGTCCAGAACAGCGGCGCGGCCAGCAGCAGCGTCGCCCCCAGCCGGGCCAGCCCGCGCCGGTACCCGAGCGCGCCGAACGTCATCCAGATCGTGGCCAGCAGGGCCGCGATGTTCACGCCGATCCAGATCTTCCACAGCGCCCAGAACGAGACCCACGTGAAGACCGTGAACACCATCGCGGCGAACGGGGGGTAGGTGAACTGGAGGCCCTCGTATCCGGGCCAGAGGTACAGCGACGCGCGGTTCGGGTGGTAGAACATCAGCTGCCGGACGATGAGCCCGCCGTCCCGGTACACCCGCAGATCGACCGGGTCGACCCAGTCGGGAAGGGGATGGGTCAGCGCGTAGCCGATGTACGCGGCCAGGGCGGCGCCGAACGCGATGAGGCCGGCGGCGAGCAGCCAGCCCGCGGGGCGGTGCCGCGCGGGCCCGACCGTGTCCGCGCGGAGGAGATCCGGATCCTGGGCGGTGGTCATAGCGCACCCCCGGTGCCGTTGGTTGCGCCCACCCGTGCACGATATCCGCTACCAGTACCCGGCTCCCGGCCATTCATCACGATCTCCTGGTCGGCGATCGTCTCGCGGCAATTGCGGCTATTGTTGGGCTCCCAAGCCGGGCCGGGAGGGCGGGTCCATGCGCGAGAACGGCGCTCGCCGATCGAGGCGGCGGTCCATCCTGGCCGGGGCGGTCGTCGTCGTGCTGGTTGTCGCCGCGGCCGCGGTGGCGGGCGGCTACCTGCTGCTGCGCACCACCGGCACCCCGCAGCAGACGGCCGCCAGCTACCTGCGCGGATGGCAGCGAGGCAGCTACGCCGCGATGGAGCAGGTCAGCGTCAACGTGCCGCACTCCGGGCTGGCCGGGCCGCTGCGCCAGGCAGATGCCCAGCTCGGCATCCGCCGTATCCGCCTGGTGCCCGGTCCGGTCGTGACGGACGGCGGCTCGACCCGGGTGCGGTTCACCGCCACCGCCGACCTGGCCAGCGGCCACACCTGGACCTACGCCGGTGTCCTGCAACTGGTCCAGCGAAACCGCCGCTGGTGGGTGAACTGGAGTCCCGCGGCCATCTACCCCGGGCTCCGGACGGGTCAGCGGTTCGTGCTCAGCGCCGCGTGGCCGGCCCGGGCGCCGGTGCTCGCGGCCGACGGAACCATACTGAGCTCGGACCAGGCGGTCTTTGAGTCCGGCTCGATCTCGCTGCTGACCGGCAACGTGGTGGCGGCGACCGCGGCCGAGGCCCGGGCGCTCGGCGCCCCCTACGAGGCCGGTGACCTGATCGGCCAGGGCGGGATCGAGCAGGCCGACCAGGACCAGCTCGCGGGCCGGGCCGCGCTCAGCATCCGGATCGAGGGACCCGGCGACCGCATCGACGCGACGGCCGCCCGGTTCCCGGCCATTCCCGGCCGGCCGGTCCGGACCAGCATCGACATGCGGGTGCAGCTGGCCGCGTCGCAGGCCGTCCGGTCGGCGGCCACGGCCAGGCCGGTCGACCTGGTAGCCGTCCAGCCGTCCACCGGCCAGGTGCTCGCCGTGGTCGAGCGCCCCGGCGGGTTCGACCGCGCACTCGAGGGAGAGTTCCCGCCCGGCTCGACGTTCAAGGTAGTGACGGCATCGGCGCTCGCGCGCACCGGACTGCGCCCGACCAGCACGGTGTCGTGCCCCAGCCAGGTGACCATCGGCGGCCGGACCTTCCACAACGACAACAACGAGCATCTCGGCCCCACCAGCCTGCAGGAAGCCTTCGCCGTATCGTGCAACTCCACGTTCGCCATGCTGGCGTCGCAGCGGCTGGGCGGCACGGCGCTGGCGTCGATGGCCGCCACGCTGGGCTTCAACACCCAGCCCGCGCTGGGCATCCCGGCCACGCTCGGGCAGTTCACCACCCCGCACCAGCCGGTGGACCTGGCCGCCGACGCCTTCGGCCAGGGAACCGACCTGGTCAATCCGCTCAGCCAGGCGGACTTGGCGGCGGCCATCGACGACGGCACCTGGCGGCCGCCGCTGCTGGTGACCAGTCCCGCTCCCCCGCAGGCCGCCCGGCCGCGCCCGCTCAGCCCCGCGATCCTGGACACCCTGCGCCCGATGATGCGGGCGGTGGTCACCAGCGGGACCGCGGCCGGGGTCGGCTTCCCGCCCGGGGTCTACGGGAAAACCGGCACGGCAGAGTACGGAACCGGCCCCAACCCGCCGTCCCACGGGTGGTTCATCGGCTACCGCGGTGACCTGGCCTTCGCCGTGCTGGTCGAGGGCGGGGGCACCGGAGCCGACAGCGCCGGCCCGATAGCGAACGCCTTCCTGCGGAAGCTATGACCTCCCGCCTCCCAGCCCCCGGATCACCCAGCGTCCCGGCAGCCGGACAGTTGCCACCCTGACCGTTACAGTGTGGGGCAATGACCGGTCAGGCCGGTATTGGGGGGTGCTATGAGTATCGCGGCGCTTATTACCTGGTTTGCTGCCGTGCTGGCCGGGCTGTACATGCTGGCCGTATGGCTGATAGAGAACGATGTCACCGGCCGCGCCACCCCGAGCCGCCTGCCGACGCCGGTCCTGTTCACCCACCTGTTCCTGGCCGGTTCCGGCCTGGTCGTCTGGGTGGGGTACCTGACCCTGCACCGCAAGGCGCTGGCCTGGGCGGCGTGTGCGGTCCTGCTGGGCATCGCGGCGCTGGGCCTGACCATGTTCGCCCGCTGGATCCCGGTGTACCGGGGGCCGACCGATTCGCCCGGGCCGCCGGTCCGGGCCGCCTACGATATCCCGGCCGAGGGCCATTTCCCCGCGGTCCTGGTCGCATGCCACGGCCTGCTCGCGGTGACCACGCTGATCTTGGTCCTGCTCACCGCGCTGGGCGTCGGCCGCTGACCTGGCTCAGGCGCCGGGCCGGCTGAGGGGCAGGTCACCCCGGGCTGGTCACGGCAGGGATCTCGGCAGGCGCGGGCATCGTGCCTTCCAGCCACGGAACGTCGTCGGGCCGGACCGCCAGCCGCACCCGCGGGTTGACCTCGGTCAGCGCGGCCAGGCCCTCGACCATGGCCATCTCCACGAGCGCCATTCCCGGGCAGCGGTGCGGCCCGGCACCGAACGCGAGAATCGGACGCGGGGTGCGCAGGAGATCGAACCTGCCGGGATCGGGCGTGCGGGTGGTGTCGTACTCCGCCGCGTGAACGACCGGCAGGACGGCACTGCCCCGGGGAATCGTGCCGCCGTCGACATGAAGGTCCTGGGTGAGCAGCCCGGGAAGGGCGAAGGTGAAGTGCGCTTTCAGCCGCAGTAATTCCCGGACCCCGGCCCGCCATAGGCTCGGGTTCTGCCGGCACATGTCTATCGCGTCGGGATGAAGGAGCATCTCCGCGACGGCGACCAGGAACGTCGGCTCGGTCGTCGGGAAGCCGTTGAACACCGTCGGCGCCGCCTTGTCCACCTCCTGAAGGGGCATGCCGCTGGCATCCATGGCCGCCACCGAGCGGGCGGTCAGCGACGTGCCCGGCCGCTGGCCGGCTCGCCGCCCCGCCACCCGCTGCCGCGCGATCAGCGGGCTGCAGAACTCATACATATCGTCCCAGCTTCCGATCACGGCCGAGTGATCGTGCGGCGATCGCAGCAGCGCCCCCGTCGTCCGGTTGGACAGGTCACGCAGGATCGCCCACTCGCCGTCGTGCAGGCCGGCGGTCAGGGTCACGACGTCGGCGATGAACGGCTGGCAGAAGACGGCGGCGAGGTCGACCGGGCCGCGAGCGGCGCGCACCTCGGCCGCCCGCAGGCGGGCAGACGCCCTTATCGCGGGGCGCCAGTGCGCGACGTCAGCGAAAATCGGCTTGAACGCCCGGCCGATGTTGGTGTCAGGCGGGTTCCGCCGTAAGAGGCCGTGCTGGTGCTGGAGGGTGACGCCGCCCACCGCGAGGTCGGCGGGGATGTTGCTGAGGTCGCGGAGGCGGGGTTTCCGCAAGACGGAGACGACGCTGTCCCACGTCCGGAGCAGGTACAGCGTCGCACCCTCGCGGCTGCCGGGCACCCGGACCGGGCAGACCCCGCCGTAGTCATACTGCGGGTCCGGCCATCCGCCGGCCCGGAGAGCATGGGACAGTACGTCGGCCACCGTCAGGACCCCCTCAGCAGCGACTCGGGCCGTACAGCGCCCCGGCGCCCGGATAGCCGGGAGCCCTAACGTGTGGCCCACAGCGCCGCCCCGCTGCGCCGCGCACTCACCGCCCCGGACCGCCGGCGACGTAGAACTCGAGCACCTTCTCCCGGCCGCCGTACATCCGGGTGGGATGACCAGTCTCGGCAGTATGCGCTCTGGCCCGCTCCTCTACCTGCGCGTGCGTCCCGCGGCTGGTAAAGCCCGCGTCGTCTCGCCCGCCGACGTGCCGTCCGCATCCCAGGCAGTGAGCGTAGGCAGAATCTCGGACCGAGACCCGTGAGACACGCTGAGCCACCTCGCGGACGGCGGGTGCGGGCTCACGGGCTTCGCAGATGCTCTCATCCACCGATGGTCTCCAATCCGGCGCGCGCGAGGGCAACGGTGCTCGCTCGGGGCATAACGGCTCGGGGAGGCGGCCCACGCGCGGTGGGCCAGATCGCGATAGGCCGCCAGGAGCGCCGCTGATAACCGAGATGACCGTGGGTTGCGGGTGCATGTCATCACGTGCCGCCTGCTTGCCTAGTGACCTGAATTGAGCATACCTCATAGAACGTTGTATGAGGACTTTGGAAATGCCGATTAGCTGGCTGAGGTTCCTGGACTGAGGCGCTCTCCATGCCTGATCACGGCGAAAAGGAGCGCACACAGCAATGTGCAATGAAATGTGCGAAACGGCATACGAGAAGGCCGACAGGCACGTAAAGTCTTAAGTTACCCCACGAGGACCTATGAGGTACCAGTGATCGCCGGACCTCACCCGGAGCTAGCGTGATCACGATCCAGCCAGGAGATGCCGTGTCAGAGGACCACCGCCTGCCCAAAGACCGCTCCGACCGTATCGACAGGGACAGTCCCGTGCTGCTGGCGGATCAGGTCGCCCAGGATCTCAGGACACAGGTAGCGGCGGGGAGGTCGAGGCGGCTCCCGAGCGAGGTCGATATGGCGTCCTCGTACGGGGTATCCCGGGTGACCGTGCGCAGGGCGGTCAAGGCGCTGGCCGCCGAGGGCAGGCTGGCCGTCATCCACGGCCGGGGGACCTTCATCGTGTGACGGGGCGGCCGGCCTCCGGCCGCTACGCCGCCGCGTGGGCCTCGGTCAGGTGCCGACGTAGGCCGCGAGGTGCTCGCCGGTGAGAGTGGAGCGGGCGGCGACGAGGTCGGCGGGGGTGCCCTCGAAGACGATCCGGCCGCCGTCGTGGCCGGCACCCGGGCCGAGGTCGATGATCCAGTCGGCGTGCGCCATGACCGCCTGGTGGTGCTCGATGACGATGACCGACTTGCCGGAGTCGACGAGCCGGTCGAGCAGGCCGAGCAGCTGCTCGACGTCGGCGAGGTGGAGGCCGCTGGTCGGCTCGTCGAGGACGTACACGCCGCCCTTCTCCGCCATGTGGGTGGCCAGCTTGAGCCGCTGCCGCTCGCCGCCGGACAGCGTCGTGAGCGGCTGGCCGAGGCTGAGGTAGCCGAGCCCGACGTCGGCGAGCCGGCCGAGGATGGCGTGCGCGGCCGGCGTGCTTGCCTCCCCGGCGCCGAAGAACTCCCGGGCCTCGGTCACCGGCATCGCGAGCACCTCGCTGATGTCGCGGCCGCCGAGGTGGTAGTCCAGCACCGATGCCTGGTACCGCTTCCCCTCGCACTCCTCGCAGGTGGTGGCGACGCCGGCCATCATCGCCAGGTCGGTGTAGACGACGCCGGCGCCGTTGCAGTTGGGGCAGGCACCCTCGGAGTTGGCGCTGAACAGCGCCGGCTTCACGCCGTTGGCCTTCGCGAACGCCATGCGGATCGGGTCGAGCAGCCCGGTGTACGTCGCCGGGTTGCTCCGCCGCGAGCCGCGGATCGGCGCCTGGTCGACCGACACCACCGCGTCCCGCCCGGACACCGAGCCGCGGATCAGCGAGCTCTTGCCCGAGCCCGCCACCCCGGTGACGACGACCAGCACGCCGAGCGGGATGTCGATGTCGACGTCCTGCAGGTTGTGGGTGCTGGCGCCGCGCACCTCCAGCACCCTCGACGGCGTCCGCACCGATGGCTTCAGGCAGGCGCGGTCGTCCAGGTGCCGCCCGGTGATGGTGTCACTGGCCCGCAGCCCCTCGACGGTGCCCTCGAAGCAGACGGTGCCGCCCGCCGGGCCGGCGCCGGGGCCGAGGTCGACGGCGTGGTCGGCGATCGCGATCGTCGCCGGCTTGTGCTCCACGACGAGCACGGTGTTGCCCTTGTCCCGCAGCCGCAGCAGCAGGTCGTTCATCCGCTGGATGTCGTGCGGGTGCAGCCCCACCGTCGGCTCGTCGAAGACGTAGGTCACGTCGGTCAGCGACGACCCGAGCTGGCGGATCATCTTGACGCGCTGTGCCTCACCGCCCGACAGCGTGCCCGACGGCCGGTCGAGCGAGAGGTAGCCCAGCCCGATCTCCGCGAACGAGTCGAGGGAGCGCTTGAGCGCGGCGAGCAGCGGCGCCGCGGACGGCTCGTCAAGGCCGTCGACCCACTCCGCCAGGTCGCTGATCTGCATCGCGCACGCCTCGGCGATGCTGATGCCCTTGATCCGCGACGACCGGGCCGCCTCGCTGAGCCGGGTGCCGCCGCACTCGGGGCACGCGGTGAAGGTGACCGCCCGCGCCACGAACGCCCGGACGTGCGGCTGCATCGCGTCGGCGTCCTTGTCCAGCATCGACCTCTGGACCCGCGGGATCAGCCCCACGTAGGTCATGTTGATGCCCGCGATCTTCATCCTGACCGGCTCGTGGTAAAGGAAGTCGTGCAGCTCCTTCTTCGTGTACTTGCTGATCGGCTTGTCCGGGTCGACGAAGCCCGACGCGCTGTAGAGCCGGGAGTTCCAGCCGCCCCCCGTGTAGCCGGGGACGGTGAGCGCGCCCTCGTTGAGCGACTTGCTGTCGTCGTACAGCTGGGACAGGTCGATATCGGAGACCGTGCCCCGCCCTTCGCAGCGCGGGCACATGCCGCCGGTGATGCTGAAGCTGCGCCGTTCCTTCACGGTCTTCCCGCCGCGCTCGAACGCGACCGCACCCGCCCCGCTGATGGACGCGACGTTGAAGGAGAACGCCTGGGGCGAGCCGATGTGCGGCTTGCCGAGCCGGCTGAACAGGATGCGCAGCATCGCGTTGGCGTCGGTGGCGGTGCCGACCGTGGAGCGGACGTCGCCGCCCATCCGCTGCTGGTCGACGATGATCGCCGTCGTCAGCCCTTCGAGCACGTCGACCTCGGGCCGCGCCAGCGTCGGCATGAAGCCCTGCACGAAGGCACTGTAGGTCTCGTTGATCAGCCGCTGCGACTCCGCGGCGATCGTGTCGAACACCAGAGAGCTCTTGCCCGAGCCGGAGACCCCGGTGAACACCGTCAGCCGGCGCTTCGGGATCTCGACGCTGACGTCCTTCAGGTTGTTCACGCGCGCGCCGTGCACGCGGATCAGGCCGTAGCTGTCGGCACCCTGGCGGGCAGGCGACCGCGTGTCCGTCCTCGTGGCCATGCTCATCGTGTCTCCATCGGTCAGGCGGGGCCCGCCTTGCTCAGCGGTCCTGGAGCAGCCCGAGGACGTTGCCGTCGGGGTCGGTGACGGTGGCCACCAGGCGGCCGCCGCCGACGTCGCGCACGGGCTCCTTCACGGTGGCACCGGCCGCGGTCACCTCGGCCAGCTTCGCCTCGATGTCCGGCACGTGCCAGTAGGCCACCGGCGAGGTCATGCCCTGCGGCCCGCCGCCCGGCACCAGCCCGATGTGCTGGCCCTCGGCGTCGAAGCCGACGTAGTAGGACGCGTCGGCCGTCGGCGGGACGCCGAGCAGGGCGGCGTACACCGCCTTGGCCTTCGTCAGGTCCGACACGGGATGCAGCACGGTCTTGATTCCCTGGGTGGAAGAGCCGGTCATGGTCACTCCTGACGTCGTGGGTCACATCGACCCGGCGGGGTTGTCGAGCTTAAAGAAGAACCGGAAGCATGGCTGTCAGGCTAGCTGCGGCTCTGTGACCGGCGCTTCTCGATTCCTGATCGGTCTGGTCACCCGTCCGCGGCGCGGTCCCCAGGGCCGCCGGCGTTCACCGGTCGGTCGAGATAGCTCACGAGGACGTCGCTCAGGTCCCCGGGGTGGCTGAGCGCGGCGCAATGATTGAGTGGCCAGGGCGTGTCCCAGACCGCCGAGGACTCCCCGCGCCCGCCCCTGCGCAGAGCCTCCTCGGCCAGCGGGCGCGGTATTCCGTTGTAGAAGCTGATGAGCGGGTCGTCGTGGCCGGTCTTGCCGCCGTCGAACCTGGCCTGCGACAAGTACAGGGCGGGAGGGTATAGGCGCGGCCCTCGATCCCCCACTCGCCGAACGGCGGCCGCAACTACCGGGGAGAGTTCATCGCCCCGGCAGCCGGCCGGAGAGCAGCGTCACGGCCAGGCCGCAAGCGTAGGCCGCCAGGACAAGGAGGGGCAGGCGGCCCGGACACGCCTTCACCAGGACACTCAGGTCGCGCACGTGATGCGCGTCCTAGACTGCCTCATGCGCGCGGGAGGTGCCCATGACGGCTGCTGCGGTCTCGTTCGAGGTCGTTGAGGTCAACCGGCCAGAGGATGCCAACGTCATCATCGGCCAGGCTCACTTCATCAAGACCGTGGAGGACCTGCACGAGGCCCTCGCGGGGGCGAGCCAGCATCTACGGTTCGGCCTCGCGTTCTGCGAGGCGTCCGGGGCCCGGCTGGTGCGGCGGTCCGGTAACGATGACGAACTGGTGGCCCTGGCCACGGAGAATGCCTGGCGGATCGGTGCCGGGCACTCGTTCATGGTCCTGCTCAGGGACGGGTTCCCGGTCAACGTGATGAACCAGGTCAAGTCCGTTCCGGAGGTATGCACGATCTTCTGCGCGACCGCCAACCCCGTCGCGGTCCTCGTTGCCGTCACCGGCAACGGCCGCGGGATCGCGGGCGTGATCGACGGCTCGCCGCCGGTCGGGGTCGAGACGGACGCCGATGTGGCCAGGCGCCACAGCCTGCTGCGCGAGCTGGGCTACAAGCTCTGAGCTGGTGGTACCCACCAGGTAGCGCCGGCCTGGTGAAAGCCGGCAACCTGCCGGCCGTGGTTCTGCCGGATCGCATGACGGGCCCCGGGCGGGTGACCTTTGCCCCTGGGCGGATTGCTGCCAGGCCAGGCCGGCGGCTCATCTGCCCGGCGCGGTGTCGGCGGCCACGCGGCGGGCGAGTTCGTGCCTGCCCGGTCCGGTCCTGACCGGTATCCCCAGCTCGTCATAGACGGCGGCACCGGCGGCCGCAACGGTGGCCTGGCACACGCGGTAGTGATGGCCGCACAGCAGCAGATCGACCGGGTGCGGGCGGGCGGACGTCGGCGGCATCACCACCGTGACCACCGGCCTGGCCAGACAGCAACACGCCCGCCCGGCAAGGAGAAGCGGCTCAACCCGATCAGCCGGGTGGTAGCCGGGCTTCCTGCGAGCCACCGCGTCAAGGTGCGGGAACCTGGCCTTCATGCCCCAAGCGTCACACCGGGGCGTTCCCTTCGATAGGGACGAAATTCCCCCGCGCAAGGGGCCAAGGACCTCGCCGCCTGGCCACAACGCCTCGCGCGTCACGCTGCCCGGCCGGCTGAAGGGCTCATCACTGCCGCGGAACAGGTTCAGCGCGCCGATGGTGTCCGCGCGTGCCCGCATCGGGACTGCGCACATGGCCCGGAACCCGGATCACGCTGGCCGCCTCGGCTCTGAGGATCTCCACCGAGTCGACCGACAAGCCATGCAAGAACTCGACCACATCGAACTCGTCGGCCAGGATGTCCGCAAGACGGACGAACGCGCGAGCAGGCGCTCGCGGCGCGTGACTTCATCGCTCTGGTCATTTGCCCTGCGATCGCCGCGCCAGTCGGCTGGCGCGCCTCTGACCTCACTCACCGAATCTCATCCGCCGTCCGACGACGTCCTGCCCGATGTCGTAAATGGAGCGCCCGCTCTCGAACGCCGCAGCCCGCAGGCAGGAACCCATGGGATGAGCCAGGCCCGGGCGAAACTCGCGAAGGCCATTCACCAGTGGGCCAAGCGTCCTCTTGCTCGTGCTAGCGGGCGCGGCGAGATACGGCATCAGGAGGGGTCGTTTGGCCCTGCCTGGCTGGGTCCGGGGTGTTGTGGTGTGAAGGACGGGTGACAGCGGGTCGTGGATCAGATTCTGTGTCTCCCCCAACAGGCGGAGGTGGACCGGTGAGTAGGCAGGTGGGCGAGTGTTACCAGGAGCCATCGGCGGTGGCGCTTGAGGAGCGTGTGCATATGCTCGAGGACCGTGTGACGGCCCTCGCCGAGGTGATCCGCCTCCTGGCCCGCGGGCTCGAAGACCCTCCTGCTGCCGAGCCCGGGTCCCGGCGTGCGGCCGAGGCGGCCAGGCGAGCCTACGAGCTGCTGCTGGTGGCCGAGCCGCGGGCGCCCGGCCCGCAGGCGGGGGCGGGGAAGGGGGGTATCTAACGGCCGCGGCGCCCACGGGTGACGGCGTGGCGGGCGGGCTGATGACCCTGTTTCTCTGCGGCGACGTGATGCCAGGCCGCGGGGTCGACCAGATTTTGCCGCATCCCGGCGACCCGCAGCTGCGGGAACGGTACGTCGATGACGCCCGGGCTTATGTCCGCCTGGCCGAGCGGGCCAGCGGCCGGATTCCGCGGGCGGCCAGCTTCTCCTGGCCCTGGGGCGACGCACTCGGGGTGCTGGAGGACATGGCCCCGGATGTACGGGTGATCAATCTCGAGACCAGCGTCACCCGCAGTGCTGCCTTCGCGCCCGGCAAGGCGGTGCACTACCGGATGAGCCCGCAGAACCTGCCCTGTGTGGAGGCGATCCGGCCGGATGCGTGCGCGCTGGCCAACAACCACGTGCTCGACTTCGGCCGCGCCGGACTGGCGGAGACGCTCGGCGCGCTGGCCGGCGCCGGGCTGCCGGCCGTGGGAGCCGGACATGACGTCGCCCACGCGCGGCAGCCCGCGGTCATCCCGGTGCCGGGGAGAACCCGCATCGTGGTCTTCGCATGCGGGACGGCGTCCAGCGGCATCCCTCCGGGATGGGCCGCTACCTCCACCCGGCCGGGGGTGGATTTCCTGCCCGACCTGTCCGGCGCCGCGGCGGGCGCGGTCATCGCCCGGGTGCGCGCCGCCAGGCAGCCCGGCGATGTCGTCGTGGTCTCCATCCACTGGGGATCCAACTGGGGGTATGAGGTGGGCGGTGACCAGGTCGAATTCGCCCACCGTCTGATCGACGGCGGTATCGACCTGATCCATGGCCACTCCTCGCACCACCCCCGTCCGGTGGAGAGGTACCGGGGCAAGCTCGTCCTCTACGGCTGCGGCGACTGCATCGACGATTACGAGGGCATCAGCGGCTACGAGAAGTACCGTGACGGCCTGCGGCTGCTTTACTTCGCCTCGGTCTGGCCGGGCACCGGGAAGCTGGCGGCCCTGCGCATGGTGCCCATGCAGGCCCGTAAGATGCGGCTGCACCATGCCCGGCCGGCGGATACCGAATGGCTCGCGATGATGCTCGACCGGATCAGCCAGCCACACGGGTCACGGATCGGCCTTGCGCCCGGAGGCGCGCTCGTACTGCGCCAGTGAACGGGCTGCCGCTGATAGCCGCCTGACCGGCGGCGATCTCAGCGAACTCGCCGACGTCATCGAGCATCACGGGGAGCAGCGTGCGCCGCCTGCGGCTTCGGTCGCGGGATGCTCTCTCGTCAGCTGGGCCGGGCCGGCCGGGCCGGCGAGATCGGGACGGCCGCCGCGTGACACGACGGCAGCGACATCAGCGCCGGGCTCGGCGGCGACCTTCACCTCGGGTGTCGATGCCGGGCGGTGCCGGACGTCGGGAAGAAGACGCTCTGGCTGTATCCGATGAAGCCTTTCCGGGTGCTAGGGCCGAAGGTCCGTGCTGTCGGCCGGCCGGGCCGGGGTGCCAGCCAGCCGGTGCCTGAGCACCGCCTGGCGTAGATCCGCGGTTGTGACCATCCCGACTATCCGGCCCTCGTCCAGCACGATCGCGGCGACCTCGCCGCCCAGCGGGTTGCGGGCGGCCAGCAGGCCGGCCGGGTCGTCCGGCGCGGCGCGGTACTGCTCGGGCACCGGCAGGGCGACCTGCTCGAGCCGATGCTGCGGGCGGGTCCGGGCCAGCCAGGCGGTGACGACCACTCCGGCGAGGCGCCCGTCGGAGCTCAGCACCGGGAACGCCCGCTGCGCCCAGCTGGCCGCGGCAAGCCAGCTGGCGAACTCGGCGACGGTGGCCCAGCCCGGCGCGATCTGCGGATCCGGGGTCATCACATCGGCCACCCGCAGCCCTCGCAGCGCCGCGGACGTGGCCACGGCGCTCTGCTCGGCCGCGGCGGCGCTGGTGAGGAACCACCCGATCAGGATCAGCCACAGCCCGCCCAGGAAGCCGCGCAGCAGCATCAACTCGGCGGCCCCGAGGCCCACCAGCAACGCGCCCAGGTACCGCCCGCTGCGTGCCGCCATGGCGGCGGCGCGGTCGCGGTCACCGTAGTGCCGCCACAGTGCCGCGCGCAGCACCCGCCCGCCATCCAGCGGCGCGCCGGGCAGCAGGTTGAAGACGGCGAGCAGGCCGTTCATCATGCCCAGCCAGGATGCCGCGGCCACTGTCACGTCCGGCGCCCCAGTCATGCCGATCGCGGCCGCCGCCCCGAGGAACACCGCCATCGCGGCCAGGCTCGTCGCGGGCCCGGCCAGCGCGATCCGCAGATCCGCGCCGGCATTCGGGGGATCCGCGTCCAGTTCGGCGACCCCGCCGAGCATCCAGAGCGTGATCGAGCGGACCCGCACCCCGTTGCGGCGCGCGACCAGCGCATGCGACAACTCATGAGCCAGCAGCGACATCAGGAACAAGATCGCAGTAACGCACCCGGCCGCCCAGTACGCCACGGCGGACTGGTGCCGGACCTCGGCCGGCAGGACGCTCACCGCCAGTATGTCCGCGATGATCGCCAGGATCACCGCCACCGACCAGTGGGCGCCGATGGGCATGCCCGCGATACGACCGAGCCGCACGCTCTGCTTCATGAGCGCCACCTCCAGCAGGGCCCTGCACCCTCAGGCTGCGGCCACGACCGGGTGATCGCTCAGGGGCCTTGTTCCCGAGTTCACGGGCCCTTCGGCCACCCCGGCCGCTGGCGGGACCCCTGGCCAGCCGGTGGCCGTCACCTCGGCGATCGCCGGGGCCGGGTCAGCGGCATGCTCGGCATGGGGGAAGCCGTACTTGCCCTGCAGCCGGACAAAGCTGGCCGGCGTCAGGAGCCTCAGCTGCTTCAGGCCTTCTGGCCGCCGCTAACCGCGCTGACGCTCTGGGCGGGCGCCGGCCCTCTGCAGCACGTCACGCGAGCGCAGGGCCTGCATAGCAGGCGAGGAAAGATCTCCGCTACGGACTGGGCGATGAGACAGGCAGCGGCTCCGCATGTCCCGCTCACCGTCGTAGCCGTGCACGAGGTCGCGAAGAGCTACTGGGGCGGCATCCCGGTGATCGGCCCGGCGGACAAGCCCATGCTCGACAGGCCGCACCAGGCCGCTGAGCAGATGACACAGAAGGCAGCCAGCCGGCTCGGCGGTGCCGGCCCGGCATCGGTGACTGTCCGAGCCGTGAGCGGGTTTGTGGTCGAGGAACTGGTCGACGCTTCGCATGATGCCGACCTGGTCGTCCTGGGCGCACGCGGCGGCAGCGGTTTTGCCCGGCTGCTGATGGGCTCGGTGAGCAGCGAGGTCGTCCAGCAGTCGGCATGCCCGGTCGTGATCGTCCCGCACGCGAGGTCAGGCCGCCGCCCGCTGAGGGGTCACAAACACGCCGGCTATCAGCCGGAGCGCCGCTGCACGGGGCCGGGCTCCCACCGGAAGGCCAGCGCGATGATGATTGCCGCCGCGGCGCTCCATCCGGCCACGGCCAGCAGCCCGGTGACCGGCATCGGCCACGACCGGGTGGCCGGGTTGAACGCGGCCTCCATCGCGCTGGCGACCGGCGCGACCGGGAACGCCGAGGCCAGGTCGTGCAGCCAGGCGGGTGCGCGGACGGCGGAGAAGAACACGTCCGATATGAACGCCAGCGGGAGCATCGTGCCGAAGGCCACCGGCAGCGCCGTGTCGGTTTTCGGGACGACCGTGGTGACCGCGACGCCGAGCAGGAAGAAGCACACGATGCCCAGGCCGGCCGCTCCGGCGAAGTACCCGAATGCCCGCCAGATGATGGTCACGTGGAAGAACACCACTCCGGTGCCGATGATGATCCCGGCGGAGACGACGGCGGTCAGCGCCGCGGCGCCGGCCCGGCCGGCCAGGTAGGTCCAGGCCGGCAGGGGCGTGCCGCGCAGCCGCTTGAGAATCCCCTCCTCGCGGGCTAGCACGATGCTGGTGATGGTGGTGACATAGCAGGCGTTAAGCAGGCAGAACGCGCTGATCGCCGGGGTGAGGAACTGCGCGTAATGGTGTCCGCCCCACACGATCGCCGCGTTGGCCGGTGTGATGAGATTCAGGCTGACCAGCAGCAGCAGCGGGACCACCAGGGTGAGGAAGACCCCGAACGGGCTGCGTAGCAGCAGCATCAGCTGATAGCGGACCTGGCCGGCGGACAGCAGCAGGGCTGGCCGGGACCGGCGGACAGTGCTAGCGGTCACGGCCGTCTCCTGCCGTGGCTTCGTCGGTGATCCGCAGGTAGGCCTCTTCCAGGGACGGCCGGACCACGCTCAGGCTGTCCAGCTCCATGCCCAGGCCGGCCGCCCAGCTGGTCAGCGCGAGCAGCGCCCTGGTCGGCTGGTCGGTGCGCATGATGATCTCGCCGTCGTGACGCTCGGGCTCATCCCACGGCCCGGCCGGAAGCTCCGCGCCGGCCAGTGCCGCCGGCAACCGGAAGCTGATCACCGTGCCGGCGATGTCGCGGCCACCCAGCGCGTCCGGTGTCGATTCCTCGACCAGGCGGCCGCGGCTCATCACCCCGACCCGGTCGGCCAGATGCTGCACCTCGTCGAGATAGTGCGAGGTGAGCAGGACCGTGGTGCCGCAGCTGCGCAGCCCGGCGATCATCTGCCAGGCGTCCCGCCGCGCGTTCGGGTCAAAGCCGGTCGTTGGCTCGTCCAGGAACAGCAGGTCCGGGTCGCCGACCAGCGCGAGCGCCAGGTCAAGCCGGCGCAGCTGCCCGCCCGACAGCGTCCGCACCCTCGCCCGGCGCTTGCCGCCCAGGCCGACCTGCTCGATGGTGTCCGCCACCGGGCGCGGCCGGGCGTAGAAGCTGGCATAAAGCGCGACGATCTCCCCTACCGTCAGCTCGGCATCGATGCCTCCGGACTGCAGCACGATCCCGACGCGCTCGCGGAACCGGCGCCCGCCCGCTCCCGGGTCGAAACCGAGCACGCGGACCCAGCCGGAAGTCCGCTTACGGTGCCCCTCGAGTATCTCCACGATGGTGGTCTTGCCCGCGCCGTTCGGGCCGAGCAGAGCGTAAATCTCGCCGCGCTCTACCCGGAAGCTCACCCCATCCACCGCGCGCACCCGGCCGTAGTCCTTGCACAGCCCTGCTACCGCGATAGCGGACGGCTCACCTTTCATGACCTGATCGTCGGTGCTGGCGGGCGCACAGCACAGAGACGTTCGTCCCCCTTCAGGACCTCACGACCCTGCTGAACGGGGAACCGCGCAGCGCGGCCGGATCCAGCACCCAGGCACAGCGACAGCGCCGACAGCGCCGACGGCCCCCGTGGCGCACATGCTCGGCAGCCGGTCCACGTCCGTGACAACAGTTCCGTGCCAACATTCACGACAGTCATGCCCGTGATGACCTGCCCGTCTGACCGGCGGATCAGCCGACATATGGAAGGTGGTCAGGGCCATGAACATGGCTGATCGTCGCACCGGCGAAGTTCGAGGACTTCCCAAGGGTCACGCGCGCAGCGCCGTCGCTGTCAGCGCTGATGATCGCCGGGCTGGGCCTGGGCGGAGGCGAGCAGGTACTAGAGATCGGAACCGGCTACGGCTACCAGACGGCGCTGCTGTCCCGGCTGGCCGCATACGTGGTCAGGCCAGTACCGAAGGCTCACATGATGCGAATGAAGCCCGTCACTTGACGCTGCGGCTGGGCATAACGGCGTCGCCCGGCGCGTTATGCCTGGTGACGGGGAAGGACCAGGACCCTCGAGGAGACGCGGGGGAACGGAGATCGCGGTCCCGCGCACCGCGTCAGGACGATCCGCACCTAAGCGGAGATCCTCCCCCGTCGGCGCTGTCAGCACCCCCGGCGGCCAGCGCCGCTCGCCCTGCCCCGCCAGCGGGCAGTCAGGCCTCCGGAGTAGGCGGAGGGAACTGGCCGCCTGTCTGAATTGGGGGATTCAGCGTGTTCGTGGCGGCACATGGCCGATCGTCCCTGGACGCCGGGACATCTGACCCTGATGCATCCGCCCGCCGCCGGTCCGCTGATGGCTAGGACACGCAGTAGGTCCGCGTAGCGGTTCCGTTCCATGCCCGGGAAGCACTCCTGCCCGCGTCAGAACTGCGAAGTGGGCTTCCGCAAGCCCACTTGCAGCATCCACGCCGGCGAACCCGGTTCCCAGGGACCGAGGTCCATCGTGCAGGGAACTGCGGCCCTACCTGACCGGCGCCCGGGATCGCCACCTGACGGTGACAGCCGTCCGGGGGCGCATCCGCCAGGCCCGGCTTGACGCCGGACGCGCTGGCGCCGGTCACGGCTGGCCTTGCAGCTGGATGCCGTAGACGCTGGCCTGGAACGTGCCGGCCTGGTCCGGTGGCAGCCTGGTGAACCAGACGAGTACGTAACGGCCCTGCGCTGCCGCCGAGAGCTGCAGCCGCACCGTGCCGCCAACGTCCGTCGCGTACGCCGCCGTCGGCAGGCCCGCCAGCGTCGGCGTGCCGCCGATGCGCAACTCAAGATCAGCCCCCGGAGGATCAGCCCCTGGGGCGCCGCCCATCGCTATCTGGACGCGGGTGACGGTCACCGCGCGCGTCGTACTCCTCGATCAGCGGCCTGGAATCGGTCCCGACGACGTGGGCGATCGCGCGGATGTGACCCCTGGCGTAGAAGTCGCCGCCGCACGCCGTGTAGTCGTCCCGCTCGATGCCGACGATGATCGCTTCCCTGATGCGGGTCCGCCGGCTGACCTCGGTGACGCTCAGGCCGGCCTCGCGCCGCGCATGTCCGAGCGCCTCGCCGATGCTCACCTGGCACCTCCCTCGCCCTGCACGCCGCGCTGCCCGCAAGCCGGCATCGCGGCGGTAGCCAGCTACCCGCAGCGTTCCTGGAGGCACTCTCAGACGGTAGGGCCCTTTGTCCCATGAAGCCCGACTCCGCGGCCTGCGAGCACGATGGGCGTCGTGCCCGCCATCCGGGCGCTCCCGCCCGGTCACCCCGACCTGCCGGGGGACCTTCGCGAAACCGGCCAGCCGGTGCTGATCCCCGGCTCGATGGGCACGTTCTCCTACGTACTGGCCGGCATCCCCGGCGGCGGCGCGTTCTCTTCCACCTGCCACGGCGCAGGCCGGGTGATGAGCCGCCATCAAGCGCTGCGTACCGTCCGCGGTGCGGAGCTGAAGCGGCGGCTGGAGGCGGCCGGCATCGCGGTGCGCGGCGCCTCAGCGCAAGGCCTGGCCGAGGAGGCACCGGAGGCGTACAAGGACGTGAACGCGGTGGTGGACGCGGCCGAGGCCGGCGGGCTGTGCCGGAAGGTCGCCCGCCTGATACCACTCGGCGTCGTCAAAGGCTGACCAAGACGCGGCCGCCGGGGACCGGGCACCCACGCTTGTGCGCTCGACGGCCGTGGCGTGTGCCGGGTGGGAAGTCAGACGTCGATGGTCACGGCGCATGACCACCGCCCGGACGCATCCGGCGCGCAGGCCAGCCCGGACAGGCCCGGAGCGCGACAACCAGGGCATCTCGTGGATCGTCTCGTCCGGCCTTCTTCGTGCGTGCCCGGCAACTCACCACCGAGCCTGAGCCCGCAGACAGAATGTGAGCGCGCTGCGGCCGAGCTGGACTCCCCTGTCTGCAAGCTGCGGCGGACCTTCGAAGCCCGCCCATTCCAGCCGGCCGATCCGGGATTAGACCCGCGCGGTGTCCTTGCGGAACCACCACATCGCACCGCCCGCGAAGATGGCCAGCCAGACCAGGACGTTGACGACCCACGACAGCTCGATGCTGTTACCGGTCAGCGGAGCGTGCACGAGCTCGTTGAGGCCATAGAGCGGCGTGAACTTGGCAATCGTCTGGAGCACGTGGGGGAACTGGCTCAGGGGAATAAACAGGCCGCCGGCGAAGGCGAACAGGATGAGTGCGAAAGACAGGATCTGCATGACGTTCTCGGTGGGCAGCAGATAGCCCATAAATAGCCCGAACGCCGCGAAGAGCAGCGAGCCGATCCAGACGCAAAGTCCGGTGACGATCCACAGGTAGCCCGGCATTGATGGCTTGCCGACGAGGATCCCGGCGACATAGACCGCGACCACCGAGCCGAGCCCGAGGACCAGCGCGGTGAGGATCTTGATGACGATGTAGGCGGCTGGGGAGAGCGGCGTCAGCCGCAGTTGGCGGCTCCAGCCCGCCGCGCGCTCGATGGAAACCATCGCCCCGCCATTGGTCGTCGCAAGAATCGCGCCATAGAGCGCCATGCTGATCATGATGAACGCCGAGACGTTACCATGACCGTTGCGCTGATTCGCATATGCGCTGTTCAGTCCGAAGAGCAGAAAGAACACGACCGGCAGCACCATCGTGAACAAGATAGTGCGCCGGTTACGCAGCAGCCGACGCACCTCCAGCCCCAGGACGGTGAGGTTAAACCCCCCCATCCCCGGAGCGCGGCGGGTCCTCAGGTCAGGCGCGGGAAGCGACTCGGTGCTCATCGTGATGCTCCTGTGCTCATCCCGCTGCCATTGGCGTCGTCGCTGGTCAGGGCGAGGAAGGCATCCTCGAGGCCACGAGTGGTGATCTCGAGATCCCGGGCCGGCGTGTTATCCAGCAGATACCTGGCCACCGCGTCGCTGTCGCTGGAGTGGATCAGTACGGTGTCGCCGCGCACTTCGACGCTGTCTGCTCCGGGAATTCCGCGCAGCGTCGCCTCATCGGCGCCGGCCAGCGTGGCACGCACCGTCCGGCCGCCCACCAGCGCCTTGACCTCCGCCGCAGTGCCGTCGGCGACGATCTCGCCTTGGCGCAGCAGGATGATCCGGTCGGCGTAAGCGTCGGCCTCCTCAAGGTAGTGCGTAGCGAAGAACACGGTCCGTCCCAGCTCAGCGTCCTGCCGGATCGCGCTCCAGAAACTGCGCCGGCCCTCGACGTCCATGCCGGTCGTGGGCTCATCGAGGATGAGCAGTTCCGGATCGGACAGCAAGGCCATGGCGAATCGCAGCCGCTGCTGTTCACCGCCAGAGGTTTTGCCGACCTTGCGGTCCGCGATGGCAGCAATGCCCGCGCGGTCAAGGACTTCCTCCACCGGCCTGGTGTGCTTGAACAGGCTCGCGGTGTACCGGGCGGTCTCGGCGACGGTCAGGTCCTTCAGCAACCCGCCGGTCTGCATCACCGCGGAGACCAACCCGCGCGCAATGGCCTGACGCGGGTGCATCCCGAACACCGACACCCGGCCGGCCGTCGGCTGGGAAAGGCCCAGAATCACATCGATGGTCGAGGTCTTGCCAGCGCCGTTGGGCCCCAGGAACGCGACGATTTCCCCGGAAGCGACGTCCAGGTCGATGCCCTTGACCGCCTCGACGGAACCGAAGCTCTTGCGCACCCCGTTAAGCTCAATCGCTAACGGCCGAGCGCTGCCGGTCGGCCCGGATCCCCGTCCCGAGCCCACATTCGTCACCGTCACGGGTCCATCGTCTCAGCCCGGACGGACCGGGCGGCAAACAGATTGTCACGACCGGCCCATGACACCCGCCAGCAGCGACCTTCGGCCCGTCATCCGGCTCGCCCAAACCAGGCAAACCCCACCCCGCCGCTGCGCGGCCCTTAATGATCGCCGCGCGAGGCGATGATGACCAAGTCGTGCAGCCCGGCGGGCACGTCAGCCGCCCCGCCGACGGTGCTTGTCCCCGCGGGGCCGCGGCTTGGCCTGCTTGGCTAGCGGAGCCTCCTGAGGAACGGGTCTTGCGGCGCGTAGGGTGCCGCCTTTACCCGCGCGTCCACGACGAATACCCCGTCCGGCCGGGCGATGACCGGGTTGAGGTCGAGGTCGGTGATCTCGGGCAGGTCGTCGGCGAGCCGGGATACCCGCATCAGCAGGCCGCGCAGCGCCTCCAGGTCGGCCGGCGGGCTGCCGCGGTAGCCCAGCAGCAACGGCGCCGCCTTGATCGACCGGATCAGTGTGTCCGCGTCGGTGTCGGTCAGCGGCGTCAGCCGCGCCGCGTGGTCGGCGAGTACCTCGGTGGCCACCCCGCCGAGCCCGAATACCACCAACGGGCCGAACAGATGGTCGTCGGCCACTCCGACGATCACCTCGGTACCGTCGCCGATCATCGGCTGCACCAGGACCGCGTGCAGCTTGTCGCCGAAGCGTTCCGTCAGCCGCCGGTAGGCGGCGCGCACGTCGGCTTCGGTGCGCAGGTCGAGCTCGACCCCGCCCGCGTCGGTCTTATGCACTAGCCCGGGCACGTCGGCTTTGAGCACCACCGGGGCCCTGCCGCCCGCGGCGAAGGCGCCGATGGCGTCGTCCTCGCTGCCGGCCGGGATCAGCTCGGCCAGCGGTATCCCGTAGCAGCGCAGCAGCCCTGCGGTCGTGTCCGGCGGGAGCCAGCCCCCGTGACCGTCCGATCCGAGGAACTCGCGCACCAGCGCATGCGCGTCTTCGGTCCTGATGTCGCCGAATTCGGGCACCACGCCGCTCGGCGCGGCGCGCCATGCCCCGTACCTGGCGGCGCGGGCGACGGCGGCCGCGGCCGCCGCCGGGGAGGCGTAGGCCGGTATCCGGATCCCGCCCGCCTTACCATCCCCCTTCGCCGGCCCGGGCAGCAGCCGGACCGTTTCCGCCTGGTCGAGCAGCACTGCGGCCAGCGGGACCCGTATGTCGGCCTCCTGGATGGCCGGGACCAGGTCGCCGGTCGCACCAGTGGGCAGGACGAGCGCGATCATGGCGCTGACTTCTTCGTCCGCCGCCGCGAGCTCGAGGCACTCCCGGAACTGGCCGGCGGAGACCGCGGCGGTGGTGTCGATCGGGCCGTCGGCCGTTCCGCCCTGGGGGATGAGCGCGCGCAGCCGGCGGCGGATCTGCTCGTGCGGCCGGTGGACGGTCAGGCCGAGGTCGGCACAGGCGTCGGCCGCGAGCACCCCCGCACCGCCGATGTTGGACACGATCGCGACCGTGCCGCCTGACGGGACGGGCTGGGTGGCCAGCAACGCGGCGGTCTCGATCAGGTCACTGAAGTCGGGCACCACGATGACGCCGGCCTGCCGGAACAGGGCCTCTCTCGTGACCAGCGGCGTCGCGACCGCCGCGGTGTGCGAGGCGGCCGCCCGCTGCCCGGCCTCGGAGCGCCCGGCTTCCACGGTGAGCACCGGCATCCTCGCGGCGACCCTGCGGGCCGTCCAGGCGAACTTGCGCGGGTTGCCGAACGACTCGATGTACAGCACGGCGAGCCCGGTGACGCCGTCCTGTTCCCACCACATCAGCATGTCATTGCTGGACACATCGAGCTTGTCACCCACCGACGCGAACGAGGAGATGCCGATGCCGAGCCGGGACAGCTGATCCGCAGTGGCGAAGCCCAGGCCGCCGGACTGCATGACCAGGCCGGCCACGCCCGCCTGCGGATGGGCGGCAGCGAACGTGGCGTCCAGGCCGATGCCTGGTACCGCGACGCCGAAGCAGTTCGGGCCGATCAGCCGCATGCCATGCCGACGGCATGTCGCCAGCAGGCCGGCGCGGGTGGCGGCGTCCAGCCCGGAGGTGATCACCACCACGGCACGCACGCCGCGCCGCCCGCACTGCTCGGCCGCGTCGAGTACGGCGGCCGCGGGCACGGCGATCACCGCCATGTCGACATACTCGGGCAAGTCGCCCGGAGCGGCCAGGCAGGGCTCGCCGCCGATCTGCCGGGCGTGCGGGTTCACCACATACAGCTTCCCCGGGTATCCGGCGCTGCGGATATTGTCCCAGATCGCCCGGCCTACCGTGCCCGGCCGCCGGCTGGCGCCGATCACCGCGACCGACTCGGGTGCGAACACGTGCCGCAGGCTGGCGACGTCCGCGTGGCGCTCCCGCTCGGCCACCGCGCTCAGGTAGCCGTTCAGGCCGGTGCCCGCGCCGTCTCTGGGCAGCGGAATGTTCAGGTCGACGACCCCGTCCTCGGTGTGGCGGTGCACCGGCAGGCCGGCGTCGGCGAAGACCTTGAGCATCGCCGCGTTCTCGGCCAGCGTCATCCCGGTGAAGCAGGTGATCTGGTGGCTCCTGGCGTAGGAGACCAGGTGCTCGAGCAGCAGGGTCGCGATGCCCCTGTGGTGCAGGTGGTCGGCTACCGCGAACGCCACCTCCGCTTTGTGGTCGGGCAGCCCCCGGAGCGTCTCGTAGCTGGCGCAGCCGACCACCTCGCCCCCCGCCAGCGCGAGCAGCGCCACCCGGCCGGGTCCTGGCTCCCGGCAGATCCGCTGCGCCTCGGTCTCGGCCGCCGTCCGGCTGAGGCCGAAGAAGCGAAAGTAGGCGTTGTCCGGCGACATCGCTTCATGCATGGCCTTGACCGCGTCGAAGTCGCCGGGCACTGCCCGGCGGATCTCCACCGTGCTCCCGTCCACCAGCAGCGCGTACACCGGGCACGCTTGCTGCACCGTGCTCATATCATCGCCCCCTAACCGTCCAGTGCACTTCCTGGACGGGTAGCAACTATTAGCCTTGCCGCGGCGCCGGCCGGGAAGGATAGGGCCGAAGGTCCGTTTCCGCCCGGTGGAAGCCATGGATGCGGCAGAGGGCGCCAGGGATGGAGCGTGCTGATCCAGGGCCCGGCCCTGATGGCACGGCCACCGACTCACGGATAACCACGACTATGACCTACGCGTTCGACTCGCTGACCGCCGGAGGCACTCCGGTCCCCCGTGATCAGCGAGCGGGACCCCGCGAACACCGGCTGGGCGAAGTTCGGCGCGGACATCGACCGTAGTGTCGAGTTCGTCTTCGGCACGGGTTCCAGGCCGACGACGAAGGTCCCATGTTGCGGGGCAGGAGGACCCTATGGGCCGTGCTGACATTCGCTGGACAGTGACTGCAAGCGAGGCCTGGCTGAGTGCGGAGGAGTGCGTCATGAACGTGAATGATGATTGGTCGGTGAGCTTGTCCGTCGCTGAGACCGACGGGCAGACCCGCGCCGAGGCCTGCCTGGTCATGTCGGGCGGCGATCGGCTGGTCGGCTACGGCCAGGCGCGGCGTAATCCTGCCGACCGGGAGGTAACGCGGATCGGGGCGCAGATCGCCGCCGCCCGCGCGTTGTCGGATCTGGCCGGGCAGCTGCTGCACGCGGCCGCTACCGCCATCGAGGACAGCACCCACGAGCGGGCCTATCTGCACCCGTAAAAGGGCGGGCGAGTATGAGGGAGGCCCATCGTGCCAGGCGGGCTGCTGACCGATCTGTATGAGCTGAACATGGCGGCCAGTTACCTGCGCCGGTCCATGACCGGCCCGGCGACGTTCAGCTTGTTCGTCCGGGCGCTGCCGCCAGGCCGCGGGTTCCTGGTCGCGGCCGGGCTGGCCGACTGCCTGCAGTTCCTTGAGGATTTCTCGTTCACTCCGGAGGATCTCAGCTACCTGCGCCAGACCCGGGGATACGGGGAAGACACCCTGCGCGGGTTCGCGGGCCTGCAGTTCACCGGGGATGTGCGGGCCATTCCGGAGGGGCGGGCCGTGTTCGCCGGTGAACCGCTGCTGGAGGTGACCGCACCAATTGCCGAAGCGCAGCTGGCCGAGACGGCGCTGCTGAACCATGTGACGTTCCAGACGGCGGTGGCGACCAAGGCGGCCCGCTGTGTGCTGGCCGCCGGCGGCGCGCAGCTGGTCGACTTCTCCTTCCGCCGCACCCAGGGGATCGACGCCGGGCTCGCCGTGGCCCGCGCCTCGGCGATCGCCGGGTTCGCGGCCACCAGCAACGTGGCCGCCGCGCGCCGGTACGGGCTGGCCGCCGCGGGCACCATGGCGCACTCCTTCATCGAGGCGTTCGGCGATGAGCAGGAGGCATTCACCGCGTTCGCCGCGGACTTCCCCGCCATCACGACCTTCCTGGTCGACACCTACGACACCAGCCGCGGGGTGCGCAACGCCATCGAGGTGACCCGCAGGCTGCGGCTGGCCGGGCCGGTCGGGGTCCGGCTGGACTCCGGTGACCTGGCCGCGCTGGCGCGCATGGCCCGCGCGATGCTGGATGAGGCCGGGCTGGGTGACGCCAGGATCTTCGCCAGCGGCGGTCTGGACGAATACGCGATCGCCGGGCTGGCAGCGGCCGGCGCGCCGATCGACGCGTACGGGGTAGGCACCAAGATGGGCGTGTCCGCCGACGCGCCGTACCTGGACAGCGCCTACAAGCTGGTCGCCTACGCCGGGCGGCCGGTGATGAAACTGTCCGCGGGGAAGACCAGCCCGCCGGGAGCCAAGCAGGTGTACCGCGGCCCGGACGGCGATGTGCTCGCGCTGGCAGACGAGACCCCGCCACCCGGCCACCAGCCCCTCCTCGTCCCGGTCATGCGCCAAGGCCGGCGGGTCAGCGCCCCCGAACCCCTGGCCGCCGCGCAGCAGCGGTGCCGCGCCGACCTGGCGTGGCTACCGTCGGCGGCGCGGGCGCTGCGGGATCCGGTACCGGTACCGGTCCGGGTCAGCGACCAGCTCAAGATCCTGCAGGACCAGGTAACCCGCGACCTTAGACAGCGCTCAGGTGTCCAGTGTTGCCCAGGGTCAGCTGACCGTCGCGTGACGTAGCGCTGGCGCATCCGATTACGCCGGGGAAACGCGGGACCTTTGGCGGGCGGCAAAGGGACTCTCAGCCAGATCCGGCGAGGCCGGGAACAGCCGATGCTCAGGTTATGAGGATGCGGCGGACCGCCCGGCTCCTGGCCGTGACCGCGACGATGCTCGCGGCGCTAACCGCCTGCGGCGGCAGCACCCCAGCACCGAGCCCGGCCGCGTCGGCACCGCCAACGACGACCCCGGGCGGCAGCCCGAGGGCCGCACCGCGCACCCAGCCGCCGTCCACCAGGCCCGCTCCGCCTCCCGGCACGAGCCCGGCGCCGTCCGGCGCGCAGCCGGTCACCGGGCGGCTGGCCGGGACGGACTGGACCTACATCCCCACCACCGCGCATGCAGTGGCGCTGACCTTCGACGCCGGCGCCAACGCGGACGCGGTCACCTCGATCCTGGCCACCCTGCGCCGCGACCACGTCCCGGCCACCTTCTTCCTCACCGGCAACTTCGTCCGCGACTTCCCCGCCGCCGCCCAGACGATCGCTGCGGCCGGCGAGCGGATCGGCGACCACACGATCACCCACCCCTACCTCACCCGCCTCAGCGACGCCGCGGTCCGCCGCGAAATCCTCGGCGCGGCCCAGCAGATCATCGCGGTCACCGGCCAGAACCCGGCGCCGCTGTTCCGCTTCCCCTACGGCGACGCCGACGCCCGCACCATCGCCGTCGCCAACCAGGCCGGCTACATCCCGGTCCGCTGGACCGTCGACACCCTCGGCTGGGAAGGAACCGCCGGGCACATCAGCGCCCCGGTCGTGGCCGCCCGGGTACTGGCCGCGCTGCGGCCCGGCGAGATCGTGCTCATGCACGTCGGATCCAACCCTGACGACCACACCACGTTCGACGCCGACGCCCTCCCCCAGGTGATCAGCGAACTGCGCGCCCGCGGCTACTCATTCGTCACCCTCAGCGCGCTGACCGGCTGACCGGCACCCGGCCTGCTTCGCGCAACCGGGCACGTACGCCATAGGACGGACGGCCACCTGGCGGTAAGACTATGCCGCCAGCATTGCGTGGGCGCTGATGGCCGGGACGCTGGGAATCCTCGACCGATACAACCTCGTTCATCCGCCCAAGGCACCTGCGCTAGCCACGAGCGCGGACGAGTCGGCCGCGAGACCACCCTGCGGCACGTCCGGCCGTCGCTGGTCCAGATCGGTTCGGCCGCGCCGACCTGGACAGCCACGACTGGCCGGACCGCCTGGTCAGCGGGACAGATAGCGGCGGGCGACGGCGTAGTTGGCGAAGGATGAGACCGGGTCGATCCGGATCACGGCACTGGTGTGCGGGGCGTCGATCATTTTCCCGCCGCCGACGTACATCCCGACATGGCTGACCGGGCCGCCGGGGCTGCCGCGGAAGAACACCAGGTCACCAGGCTGCAGCGCGCTGCGGGCGACGGCCGTGCCGTGCACGGCCTGCTGGTCGGCGTCGCGGGACAGGGTCACGCCGAAGGCGCCGTAGACCGAGTAGGTGAACCCCGAGCAGTCGTAGCCGAACCCTGACGTGCCCGCCCACAGGTAGGACAAGCCCAGGAACTTGCGTGCCTCGGCGACCACCCTCGCCCGTGTCGCTTCCCAGGAAGCGCCGGACGCGTGCAGGACGACGTCGCTGCGGAGCAGCGCGACGTTCCTGCCGCCGGTCAGCTTCACCTCCACGTAGGCGGCGGTGGCCCGGACGACAGGCAGGCTGGTGTCGTAGGAGGCCAGCATGATCCGTTGCTCGCCGCCACCACTGGCATGCGGCCGGGACGTTCGCCACCCCCGCACGGGCCGATCGGCCCTGCCAGGACCCCCCCCAGCCACGCTTGCGGTCAGCCGCATCCGCTGACCGCACGCAGCCGGAAGCAAGTCGCGTGCCCGCCCCCCAGGGAGTCATCGTGATCCGTTCTCGCGTCGCTCGTCGCCGTCCCGCCCGTCCAGCGCTCCTGCTCCGCCTGCCGGCGGGCCGGGCGGCTGGCCACCGGGCTGCCCGGGCAGCCATCGCCGGAGTCGCCGCCACAGCGGTGCTGCTCGGGCTCGCCGCGCCGGCGATGGCCGGGCCGGCGGCCGCTGGGCCGGGCACGACCGTCGGCTATGCGGCCGGCGCGACCGCCACCGCATACTCGGGCCCGGCCTTCGAAACCTGCACCGCGCCGCCGCTGACCGCGATCACCGCCTGGGCAGCTTCGCCGTACCGGGCGATCGGGGTGTACATCGGCGGCGTCAACCGCACCTGCAGCCAGCCGGAACTTACCGCGAGCTGGGTCAGCGC
This sequence comes from uncultured Actinomycetota bacterium, assembly GCA_963842355.1. Taxonomy (GTDB): domain Bacteria; phylum Actinomycetota; class Actinomycetes; order Streptosporangiales; family Streptosporangiaceae; genus JASHPR01. The sequence continues at coordinate 155,936 of CAWJGC010000010.1, forward strand.
GGTATCCAGGCTGCGCTGGCGGCTGCTCCCGGTCTACAAGGGCCTGCAGGCGCCATGCGGCGGGAAACCCACCGACCAGAAGATCAACCCGGCCACGGCGGCCAGCCAGGGCAGCGGCGCAGCCGCCGACGCAGTGGCCAAGGCGAAGGCGCTCGGCATGAGCGGCGGCAGCGCGCTCTACAACGACATGGAAACCTACGCCACCGGCAACTCCTCCTGCCGGACCGCGGTGCTGCGCTACCTGTCCGGATGGACCACCGAGATCCACCGGCTCGGGTACGTGGCCGGGGTCTACGCCCAGCTCGCCTCGGGCGCGCACGACCTGGCCAGCGTTTACGCCTCGGCGTCTTACGCCCGCCCGGACGCGCTGTGGATCGCCCGGTACGATCAGAATCCGTCGCTCACCGGCTGGGCCGGTGTCCCGGACGCCGACTGGGCCGTACACCAGCGGGCCAAGCAGTACCGCAACAGCCACAACGAGACCTACGGCGGCGTGACACTCAACATCGACAATGACCAGCTCAACGCCCCGGTCGCCACCGTCAGCTACGGCTACAAGGTGACCAGCGGCACCGCGCTCAACGCCCGCTCCGGCCCGTCCACCAGCTACCCGGTCGCCAAGACCCACGCCCCCGGATCCGCGCTGACCATCGCCTGCCAGACACCCGGCCAGAAGATCGGCACCACCAGCGTGTGGGACAAGCTCACCGACGGAACCTACGTCACCGACTACTACGTCAGCACCCCAACCCACACCGGGTACAGCTCCCCGCTGCCGCGCTGCAGCTACCCCTACCAGGTCACCGCCAGCGCCGGGCTCAACGAGCGGACCGGGCCTGGCACGTCCTACCCTGTGACGGGCAACCTCCCGGCCGGCGCGCTCGGATGGCTGACCTGCCAGCAGGCAGGCACCCTAGTGAGCACCACGCGGGTCTGGGACAAGCTGGCAGACGGCCGCTGGGTCACCGACTATTACCTCGCCACCCCGAGCAAGACCACCTACAGCAAACCAGCGCCGCGCTGCTGAACCGACACGGCCGGCCACCAGGCCCCGGTGCCCTGGTCTTCGACGATGAGGGCCCATGAGCGCGCGCGGCCGCACTTTCCCCGATCTGGCGTTTGTCAGCGAGTCTGTCCCCGCGGCCTGCTGGGCGGTTCGCAGGCCAGGCGCCGCGCTTTGAACGGAAGACGGCGGGAGGCCAAAAGCACTGACAGCCCTGAACCCCATCTGGTCATTGACCACACATATAAGCGGAAAGTGTAACCGATAGTTAGACTAATAGTGTTTCCACTGGTAAGCTTGGCCCGTGTCTTCGACGCGAAATAGGCGGGGCCTGACGCGGCGTGAGCGGCAGCGCGCCCGCGAGCGGGCGATCGTCGCCACCACGCGTGCGCTGATCGACGGGCGCGGCCGCCGGGATGCGGCGGTCGACGAGATCGCCCGCGCGGCCCGGATGAACAAGGCGCTGATCTACCGTTCCTTCGACTCCAAAGAGGAGATCTTCGTCCTGGCGGTCGTCGACTACCTCGCCGAGCTCGAGGCCCGCGGCGCCGAGCTGCCAGATGCCGCGGATCCGGTCGCCGCGCTGCGCCGGGTCTGCGAGCGCTATGTCGGATTCTGCCTGGATTACCCGGCTTTCCTGGACTGCGGGCTGGCGCTGATGCAGCGCCCCGCCAGCGAGCTGCGCGAGCTGGTGTCCGGCGCGGTGCTCTTTCGCCTCGGCCGGGCGGTGGCCGCGATCCTCGGGCCGCTGGAGCGGATCCTCGCGGCCGGCGCCGAGCGCGGCGTGTTCGCGATCGACGACCCAGGTTTCCTGGCCAACCGGCTCTACGCGCAGGTGCTCGGCTCGATGCATCTCGCGCGCGTAGGCGTCGGCGTGCGCGAGTCCGCACCCGGCGTCGCGGAGACCTTCGACCTCGATCCCGAGCGGGTGCGTGAGGCGTGCGTGCAGGACGCGCTCGCACTGGCGCGGATCACCGACGGGGCAGCGGCATGAACGCGATGAAGTCCAGGAGCGTGCTGCTGCACGGCCGGCCGGTGACCTACGTCGAGGCGGGCAGCGGCCCCGTGCTGCTGCTGATCCACGGGATGGCGGGCAACATCGGGAACTGGCGGGAGGTGATCGAGCCGCTGGCGCGACACCACACCGTCGTCGCGCCCGATCTTCCGGGCCACGGCGCCTCGGCACCCGGTGCGGGCGACTACTCGCTCGGGGCGCTCGCCGCTGGCCTGCGCGATCTGCTCGTCGTGCTCGGCCACGAACGCGCGACGCTCGTCGGGCATTCGCTCGGCGGCGGGATCGCCATGCAGTTCGCCTACCAGTTCCCCGAGATCACCGAGCGCCTGGTGCTCGTCTCCAGCGGCGGCCTGGGCCCGGAGGTCAGCCCGGTCCTGCGCGCCGCGGCGCTCCCGGGGGCGGATCTGTTCATCGCCGCCACCGCCACGGCCGGGCGCTCTGCGGGAGCCGTGCTCGCACGCGGCCTGGCGGCTGCCGGGCTGCGGCCTGCCGCCGACATCGCCGAGGTCGCCCGCGGCTACGCGTCGCTCACCGACCCCGGCCGCCGCGCCGCCTTCCTCGCCACACTGCGCTCGGTCATCGGCACACGCGGCCAGCGCGTCCACGCCGGCGACCGGCTCTACCTCGCCGAGGGCATACCCGTCCTCATCATCTGGGGCGCGCGCGACCCGATCATCCCCGTCCACCACGGCGAGCACGCCCACCAGGCCATCCCGGGCAGCCACCTCGAGATCTTCGACGGCGTCCGCCACCTGCCCCAACTCGAGGCACCGGAACGCTTCACCGCGGTGCTCGAACGATTCCTCGAGCAGACCGAGCCGGCCCAGTTCGACGCCACAAAATGGCGCGCCCGGTTCCAGTCCACCGCCAACGGGGCCTAGATGGCGCGCCGGCGCGCAGCCGGCTAAGCAGCCGCCGCTCGTGCAGGATCAGCCGCTTGAGCCCGCGGACGGGACACGCAGATCACCCCGTCCGGCGCGGCGCTGGCGGCGTCCCGGGCAACCGGCGACGCCAAGAGCCTCGCCCGCGCCCGCTACGTGCTATGGAAAACCCGGAGAATCTCACCGGTGGGCAGCAAGCCAAGCTCGCCTGGATCGAGAAAACACAGCCCCACCCTGGATTTTTCACTGGGGTGACGGCATCCTCTCCTTGATCGCGGTCCCGGCTTTTGATCATGGTTTCCTGTTCTCGGGCAGGTTCGGGCCCCGATCGTCGCGCCGGTTGCGCCGGGTTCCACGGCCCGGTCGGGTCTTTTCCTGTTCGCCGGATCGGCGTGCTGCTGGTCATGCCGGTGCTGGCAGGGCCTTGACTGCCCGCCAGACGCTGATCAGGTCGGTGGTCCAGGGCCAGTCGGCGCGGAGGTGGGGCCATCGCTTGCGCTGGCCCCTGGTCAGGCGGCCTGGCAAGTGGAGCAGCCGGTAGCGCAGCAGCTTCGGGGCCGCGTCGCGCAGTTCGCCGGCGGGTAATGCCAGGTGACGGAAGCAGGCCAGCAGGTTCGCGGCCAGGGCCACGATCTGGGTCCAGGCCACGTTGACCGCCCAGCGCCGCGAGGGCCACCGGTTCAGGCCGAGGTCCTTGGCCTGCTTGACGTTGTTCTCCACGTGGACGTGGGAGCGGTGGCGGGCGTCGAGCCAGGCGATCTGCCCGCGGCTGGTATTGGTGGCGATGAGCTGGTAGCGGCGGCCGAGCTTCTTCTCCCGTTCGGTGGCGCGCTTGCGGTAGCGGGGATGCAGCGGCTCGTCCCGGACGATGATCCGCAGGCCCGGGATCTTCTCCCGCCAGGTGCCCAGGTCAAGCAGCCCGGTCAGGTCCGCGACGAACGTGTCGTCCGCAGGTTCGCCGTCCTGGCCGATCCCGCCGGTCCAGGCGCCCCTGGGCAGCCGCTCGATCGCGTCCATCTCCTTGTCGGTGCATGACCAGCCGACGGAGAACTCCCAGGTACGTCCCTGTACTCCGCCGCCGGCGGCGATGTGCTCCAGCAGGTCATGGGAGAACCCGGCCCCGTCCAGCCTTATCAGCACCCGCCGCCGGTACGGTCCCGGCAGCCGGGAGACCGCCAGGTCCAGCAGCGCGATGTTGTCCGCCGCGCAGTTCGACGTGGCACCGCCCGGACGTGGGTCGATGGCCAGCATGTCGCCGGTGTTGTCGCAGGCAGCCAGGTTCGGGCAGAACCCGGTGCCGCCCTTATAGGTCGGCTGCGCGTTCTCCTTCTCCGACGCCGCGAACACGATCGACGCGTCGAGGTCCACTACCGTGATCCCGGTCAGCTCCCGGCCGGCGACCCGCAGCCACGGGAACCCCTCCCGCCGCCTGGCCAGCAGCCCCCACCAGTGCCGGCGGAACCTGGTCACTGCCGCATTGACCCGGGCCAGCTGCAGGTCCCCGGCCTCGTTCAGGGTCCGCCACACCGTGGGAGTGGACGGGACCGGCCCGATCACCGGCGACAGGTGCCGCAGGCCCTGGAAGTCGCTGATCGCCTCACCGCCCAAGATCAGCATCACGGCCAGGTCGACCAGGACCTGGCCCCGGTCATAGACCGGGTCGAACCCCCGCCGGCGCATCGCGGCCGACAGCCCCGCCCGCAGGTCGCCCTGTTCGGCAAGCAGCCGCATCGGGAGCGCCCCGGCATACCCGATCAGCCGGTCATCATCGCCGGTGAACTCCAGCCCGCCGGCCCATGAAGTATTTTGCACGGAAGAGGTGCACCCGCCTTAGCAAGATCGCGATCGTAGAGAAATCGCATTCTTGCCTGTCAGGTGCACCTCGCCCTGCTTTGACCGCCGCTACGGTCGGCGTGTCGTCAAACCCAGTGAAAGACGCAGGCCACCTCTACCGCGCCTACCTGCTCACAGAAGGACTACGCCGGCAGGTCCTCGGCCACTCCCAGCTCAGCCAGACCCAGCGCTATACCCACGTCACCGCGGAACTCACCCAGGACGCCGCCGACCGCATGGGCGAGGCCCTATGGGGCTACAGAGGTTGAAGGGCCAGCATTTGGGTCCTACGGCGGTTGGGGTTCGAGGCTCAGTCCGGTCTGGGCCAGGAATCCGTCGATGAGGGCGGGCCGGTACTGGATCCGCTTGAGCCGGTTCTTGACGACGGCGGCGAGCTGGTCCACGTCGCGGACGGCGAGGTTGCCCAGGCCATTCTTCATGTTCGCCCAGACGCCCTCGGCCGGGTTGAGGTCTGGAGCGTAGGCAGGCAGCCGGACCTCGGTCAGCCAGTCCGGGTGAGAGCTGACGAACCTCCCCATCGCGGCGCTGATGTGGGTGTTCAAGTTATCCCAGATCAAGATGACCGGGGCATGCAGCTCCTTGTGCGCGGCGGCGATCAGGCCAGCGTAATCGGCTTCGGACATCGAGCGGCGCTCGCCCTTGCGCCCGCGGTGGACACGGACCCGGTAGAACAGGTGACCCCGGCTGCCGGGCTTGAGGCACACCAGCCCGGCCACCGACACCCGCCCCGAGCCCTTGCCGCAGACCGTGACCACGGGGGTGTGGCCGCGGCGAGCCCAGGTCCGGGCCTTCGGCGGGCGCAGGTTCTGCCCGGCCTCGTCCTCGAAGACGATCCACGCCCCGGCCGCCGCCGCTAGCCTCGAACCTTCGCCCACGTCCCGGCCCGCCACGCGGCGATCTTCGCCTCATCACGCTCCGCAGCCCGGTGCACCGGGACCTGCGGGGTGTACCCGATCCGGTGCAGCAGGTACGAGGTGCCCCGCAGCGTGTAGCGGACATGGAACAGCCGCCCGATCAGCGCCGTGACCCGGGCCAGCGTCCACCGCTGGTCCTCATCCCACCCCCAGGCGGCCGGGCCGCCGTCCAGCGCGGCCCGCAGCCGGGCCAGCTGCGCCCCGCCCAGCCGGCACACCGCCCCGCCCGGGCCCATGGACGCCAAGGCGGCTTCGCCGCCAGCACGCCAGCGCCGCCGCCACGCATACGCCGAATTCGATGAGACCCGCAGCCGCCGCGCCACCTCCGGCGGCGTAACCCCCTCCGCGAACCATTCCGCGGCCTGCAACCGTACGTCCTCACGCCTTGCCCGCCCAGCGGCGGACAAGCCACCACCATCTGGATACCTCATAACACCGCAGTAGCCCCACTGGCAGCCGCCGTCACCACGACACGCCGGGCAGGCGCCAACTGTGAGAATCCTGACAATTCAATCCCTGTAGCGGCCCGCCGGCCGGAACTCGACCGAAACACAACTGCAACCAGGAAGGCACGCGATGCACAAGGCAACCGTAAATACGCAGCTCAACGAGCTGACCGCGAGTGGGGCGGGTGGGGCTCGAACCCACGACCGGCGGATTATGAGTCCAGCCCGCCAGCAGCTCGATTCTAGGCTGCTGAGCTGGGCAAATACGAATGGACGTGATCATGCTAAGGCCGATTTAGGCGCGTATTTGGCATGATCAAGGTCAGTGCAGCCCGAGAAGCGATAGTCACTGTTGCGGGCGGCGATAAATGTCTGAGCGGTGATCAATATCGAGGACATGCACGACGCGGGTGCTGTCATCGATCCGGTAGACGATGCGATAGGTGCCGCGTCGAGCGCCGTGACAACCGGCCAACGGCCCGAACAGAGGCTTGCCAACTCGGTGCGGGTTGTCCGCAAGCGCGGCATCGCAGAACTCCAGCACGGCAGCCGCAACAGTTTCCGGGAGCCGCTCGGCGATCGCTCGCCGTGCCGTAGCCTGGAAACGGATCTCGTATCGCTGTCCGGGCTCGGGTGTCACGTGCCGGTGACGCGGCGGCGGGCCAAGTCCTGGCGGACCGTGGCCATGTCAGCGCCCGGCTCACCGCGTTCCAGGGCTGCCAGGCTTTCCGAGATGCGCGCAACAGCCTCGACGTCACCGAGGATTTCCAAGGTCATCTCCAGGCCTTCAAGGTCATCGACCGAGAGCAGGACAGCCTCCGGCTCTCCGTTGCGGGTCAGGGTGATCCGCTCATGTTGCTGGCGTACTCGCCTGGCCAGCTCAGACAAGCGTGCCTTGGCTTCGGACAGGGGCACTCGCGTCGCGGCTACAGACATGGTTAGAAGTATAGGCCACACTAGTCTAATTTTCGACCAACCGCCGCGAGGCGCAGAAACAGGTCGTCCAGTTCAACGCCCTGGCCGGGGCAGCAGATCCGGCGGGCCGCGGAGACCGGCAGCGAACCCGTTGACAGGCTGCGGAAGCTCCAAGAGCCCCGGGAGGCTGCCTGCTGACGCGGGAGAAGTACGAGACCAAGCGAGCAGGACGATCCGCGGCTCCGCTCGAGTACTGCGGGTCAGGGCTGGTCGCCCACGAGAGCGATTGCGCGCGTCTCGGGAACTCCCAGCATCAGCAGGCTCGTGATCGTCGCTGCTCGGGCGCCGAGGGTCCCGTTCGACAGGTCGCTGTCCGCGATGGCGAACACGACGCTGTAGGCAACCTGGCTCAGAATGCCCGCCGGCAGGTGCTGTGCGAACAGGTCGCTGTCCTGGCCCCGTTTCACGAGGTCGGCGAGGAGCTCATCGACTGGCCCGAGCAGGCCGTGGATCGCCTCGCCGTACTCGCCACGGCGCAGCGCCAACAGCACTCGGTACCGGTGCACCACCGGCCAGACGCGGGCGATAGTCCGAGCTCAATCGCTTCCCCCAATTCCTGACCGAGATTGATGGGCTGGACATCCACTTCATCCACGTCAGGTCCAAGAATCCCAACGCGATGCCGCTGATACTCACGCACGGATGGCCGGGCTCGATCGTCGAGTTCCTGAAGCTGATCGGCCCGCTGACCGATCCGGTTTCGTTCGGAGGAGACGCCGCCGATTCATTCGACGTCGTCGTCCCGTCGCTCCCCGGGTTCGGGTTCTCCCAGAAGCCCACGGAGACCGGGTGGACTGTATCGCGCAGCGCAAGCGCGTGGGTGGAGCTGATGAAGCGTCTCGGCTACACGAGATGGGCCGCGCAAGGCGGCGATTGGGGTGCCGTCGTCACCACCGCCCTCGGGGCCATGCAACCTGAGGGGCTTCTCGGAATTCATCTGAACACCCAGTACGCCTTTCCCGCACAGATACCCGACACCTTGTCGCCCGAACAGCGCTACGCCGTGGAGACCCTCGCCCTCTACACCGGCGATCTCGGTGGGTCGAACCACCTTCAGCGCACGAAGCCGGAGACTGTCGGATTCGCCCTGGCGGACTCTCCCGCTGGTCAGGCAGCCTGGATCTACGAGAAGTTCCAGTCCAAGACCGACAACCACGGGCTCGCCGAGGACGCCCTCAGCATGGACGACATGCTCGACGCGATATCCCTCTACTGGTTCACCAACAGCGCAGCGTCGTCCGGCCGCATCTACTGGGAGAACAAATCGGGCACTCTCGCCGGCCCGAAGCTGACGCTTCCGGTCGCGGTGACCGTCTTCCCGAGGGACATCCCACGCCTGCCACGAAGCTGGATCGAAGACACCTACAGCAATCTGATCCACTACGGCGAGGCCGACAAGGGCGGGCACTTCGCGGCCTTGGAACAGCCCGAGATCCTGGTCAGCGAAATCCGCACCGGCCTGCGCACCCTTCGTTCCTGACGCCAACGCGCGAGCTCAGGAGCGCACGCGTATCACTCGGGCTTCACTGAATCGACCAAAGGCGCTGGGGGTGCAGCATGCCTTACCAAAGGCGTTCCGCTGGCTCGACAAGCAGCCCATCGCCGCCACCCTCGAACAGCTGCAGGAACAGGTCGACCGGTTCGACATCATCTACAACACCGAGCGTCCGCACCAGGGCCTGCCCGGCAGGATCACACCGCTGCAAGCCTGGGAGACGACCCCGAAAGCTGAACCGCCACGGCCCAGAGGGGACCTGATCCGCCCCGTCGGCTGGGACGGGGTCCGCATCACGCGCGTCGCCCGCAACGGCATCGTCCAGGTCCGTTCAACCCGCTTCCACGTCACCCGGCTCCTGGCCGGCCGAAACCGTCTATCTGATCGAGACCCGCCCAAACGTGGTGATTGAGCAGAATGCTGCTAATCGAAGGAGGCTTCCGCGACTTCCGCTTCTGCCGCCGACGGCGTGCGCCGTCATCGACCCCGAACGGCGCCTGACGCCGACTCGGGCGCTACGTCTACGCTGTCGGCTCGCATCGGCGAAGATGCGCTCCGATCACCCACTCTGCAATGGGCTCCCCGGATAGTGCGCGGTGTCGCATTTGACGACCACCTCGACCACGATGACCTGGTCGTCAGGCTGCCGCAGTTCCATCCGCTCGTCATTGCCTGCGCGCGACGTTGAGACGCAAGACCACCTCGACGACCGCGCCCTCCTCGATCGCCTCCGCTCGCTGCACCGCCACCTTGACGGGCACTAGGTAGCGGCCGTCCTTGGGGAACAGAGCAGTGGTGAACTCGGTGTCGCCGATGGCGGCGTGGACCGGCACCTGGCCCCAGTAGATCAGGCCGCGGGCTTCCTCCTTGAGATCCTCGCTTTCCTCCGGCGTCATGGCCACAAAGAGGTACGGCGCCGGTCCGCGCCACTCGATCACCTCGCCGGTGAAGGTCCACTCCATGCGCCCATCATCGGAGATGCGATCGCCGCCCACGCCTTGCTGCGCGTCTGCCTCGCCGCAGCGTGGATCAACCCACATAACCCGCCTTAGGCGGCGAGGCTGAAGGGCGGGTAGCGGTCGGTGAGGAAGCCGACGTAGGCCTTCACCCGTAGCGCGTAGCGGTAGGCGCTGACCAGGAAGCCCCGGATGCCCTCGGGGTACTCCCCGGTGAACAGCACGGCGAAGAAGCCGGCGATGAGGCCCAGGCCCGCCGCGATGGCCAGGCCGGCCAGCACGAAGTACTGGGGTATGGCCAGGAACCACTTGTACAGCGGCTGCCACCGTTCGAGGTGCTCGGGATAGGTCAGGCGCAGCGAGGTGTGGGGTTCGGCGCCGTCGTCCTCGGAGGACAGGTCGAAGTCGAACGGGGGTAGTCCTCGTGCATGAAGAAGGCGTAGCTCATGGCCCGCCACTCATAGCGGTAGGTCATGACGATGGCGTCGAACAGCGGCCGCGGTATCTGCTCGGTGAACAGCACGGTGAAAAAGCTGATCAGGGTCAGGGCCTGGCGCAGGAAACGGAGCGCATAGGCAATCACCAGGTGCGGGATGGCCAGCAGCCACTGCACCAGGGGGCGCCACCGGGTGATGTGGCGGTCGGCGTGCAGCTCCAGCTGGAGGGGATACGAGACGGGCATGGACACGGTGGCTCCCTGGTTCGGGCCGCTTCGGGAACGGAACGGCGGTCTCGGCGCGGGCTTTGATGCCCTGCAGCATCCGGCGCTCCATGGCGAGCCCGGCAGGCCCTGACGTTGCTGTCGCCATGCTCGACGGTATCGTTGGCACGCCGTGAGAAGTCCACGTCGAGAGCTGGCAAAGCCAAGCGCTGCTCCGCCGATCCGCGGATCATCGCTGGCTGTCAACCGGTTTTCTCGGTCGGTCGCATCGGCTAAGGCGACGGCGAGCAGGCGGATGATCCTCGCATCGCTGGGGGGTGCGGCGGCTCATGGCTGTCGATGCCGCAGCGTGTCATGTCGGGGCCGGGCCGGCCAGACGGGGTGGGCGGAGATGATCACCTGGTCGGGGTCGTAGGCGGTTTTGATCTGTTGCAGGCGGCGGGCGGAGGCGGGCGGGAGCACCGCGGCGGCCGCGGCTGGGGTCTCTTCGAAGTTGTAGTAGTCGTAGCTGGCGTGCCAGGGTGCGAGGGCGTCTTTGACCGCTTGCACGTGCGCGCGCGCCGGGCCGGCCAGGCCGGGCGTGCGCACGGGGCCGACGGCGTACAGCAGGTAGCTCGCGTCGATGCTGGGCTGGGCTCCGCCTCCGGGGACGGGGCGGGCCAGCGCGCCGCCCAGGTGGCGGATCTCGACGCTGGCCGGCGGTGTCTGGGCGTCCGGGCCGGCCACGGCGACCAGGGCGTCGATCGCCGCGGCGGGGAAGTCGGCCAGCAACGCGCCGTCGCCCGCGCCAGGCACCGGCTGGCTGGGGTCCATGTTCAGCTGGCCGAGCGCGGCGGCGGGGATCATCGCGACGGTGTCCAGTTCCGGGCCGAGCCGGCGCAGCGGGCCGATCAGCTCGGCACCGGTGCCCGCGTCGCCGAGGCAGGCAGCCTCGATTATGGCGAAGGCCCGGCCGCGCAGCGGTCCGGGGACCTCGGGCAGCGGCGGCACCCGCAGCAGGTGGCCGATGGAGGTGACCTCGTCCGGGGCCGTTGCCGTCCATTCGCGCCAGGCGTGCAGGACCTCCGCGGCGCGCTGGATCGGGAAGAACAGGTCCCCGGCGTACAGCTCGCGGACCGGGCACAGCCGCATCTCCAGCGCGGTCACCACCCCCACGCCGCCGCCGCCCCGGACCGCCCAGAACAGGTCCGGCTCGTGGCCGGCGTCGGCGCGGACCAGGTCGCCGCCGGGGGTCACGAGCTCGGCCGCGGTGACGCTGTTGGCGGCCAGCCCGTAACGGCGGGCCAGCCAGCCGAGCCCGCCGCCCAGCGTGTAGCCGGCTACACCCACGTTCGGCGAGCTCCCGGCCAGCCCGGCCAGGCCGTGCTCTGCTGCCGGGACGATCACGTCCTGCCACACCGCGCCGGCCTTGGCGCGGGCGGTGCGGGTAGCCGGGTCAATGTCCACCTGCCGCATGCGCGCCGTCCGCAGCAGCATCGCGCCGTCGAGCGGTTCGAGCGGCGCGGCGCCGTGACCGCTGCCCTGCGGGGCGATCCGCATCCCGTGGGCGCGGGCATACCGGACCGCCTGGGCCACGTCGGAGGCCGACCCGGCCTCCACGACAACGGAGGGCCGCTGGTCCACGGCCAGGTTCCACGCCTGGCGCGCCTGGTCGTAGCCGGCCTGGCCCGGGCCGAAAACCTGGCCCGCGATAGCCGCCCGCAGGGCTCCCAGGTCGCGGTCGGCAATGGTGTTCTTGACGTTCATAGTTTCCTTCTTTCCTTCGTAGCGCCGGCTTGGGGATACGGGATTTTGCGCTCCTGCCGCAGCTCCCTTTTCTCGTGCGTGCCTGCCTCGGTTGATGACCGCTCCGCCGTAGCAGTGGCCGACCGGGCGACCGGGCCGTCCAGGCTGTCTGTCGATGACCCGGCGCGTCACGGCGGCGTCGGCCCCCACACCCGGGGCCGGACGGCCCTGACAGCGAGCTTTGATAGATCGCGCCTAGCGGTCAGCTCTGTCAGCCCGGTATGGGCGAGGCCGAGCAGGTGCGCGATGCCCACCGCGGGGAGCGGACCTGGATCAGCTCGGTTGCTCTGGCTGCGGCGCCAGGCTCTGCGCCCGCACCAGCAGGCTCCCGTACAGCAGCACGGAGGCGATGAAGCCGGCTGCCATGGCGTAGGACCACCAGTTGTTCTTGGTGATCACTGTCATCACCCCGGCGATGACAGTGAGGCCGATCAGGACGGCGCCCGAGCGTGCGAGCTGACGCGGCCGGTCCCCGCCGCCGCGGGCGGCCCGGATGACCATGACGGCCCCGGCGACCAGGCCGATCGCGACCACGACGTGCAGCCCGAGCAGCACGGTGCTGATGGCGTGAGCAGCCCCGGTGGTCTCCGACGGCTGCCCGATCAGGTTGACCGCCATCCCGAGCAGGAACTGTGCTGACAGGAACACGAGCTGGTTCCGGGCCTCGCGGCGCATATTCATCCGGCTGGCCGACGCGGCCTGGACCGTTGTCTTCTCGTTTTCGCTCAGGTTCATCGTTCCTCCAGGAACTCATCGATCATTTTCGGGTTTTCGGGGCGAGTTTGGCGCAGGGCGCGGCGGTCGATCAGAGGCGGAGCACCCCGCGCGCTGAAGGGGACGGGTCCGCGGCGACGGGAACGGCTGCGGCATCGGCGCCGGCGGCCTCGCCGCTGCGGGCCGCCTTTGAGTGTTCGTGGCTGTCGCGCGAGGAGATCAGCACGGCGGCGAGGATCGCTCCGTCGACGGCCAAGCCGGCGCCGACGAGGAACGCCAGGTCAAAGCCCTTGGTCAGCGCCTAAGGCTGCCCGTCAGCGGGACGATCGTCTGCGGGGTTGTGACCAGCCGTAGTCCGACTTCGGCTGATACCGTGCTGCTGCTGTTCATTACCAGGCCAATCTTGATTCGATGGGTCACGATGCCGTTGCCGGCTTGTATCTGTGAGCCTCGCGCCTGGCTAGATGAATCATCGTCATACGATTGCGATGATTTCCTGCCCGCCCCCGGGCCACGCTTGATGAGCATCATCCCCCCGGCGAGCCGACACCTTGTGACCAGGACCGTGACCGCGGATGGGTCCGCGTTGCCGAGGCGTTGGCTGCAGGAGGCGGTGGCTGCAGCTGGCCCAGGACGACCCCGACTGCTTCCAGCCGGGCGTGGGCCCAGGGGATATGGGGGACGGGCAGTCTCCCCATGCGCGGGGGATCCCAGGCGTGCCCCACTCGGGTAACTCACCCCTAGAGCCGTTGAGTCGCAGCGAGATGCGGGTGCTGCGTTACCTGCCGACGAATCTGTCCGTACCGGATATCGCCCGGGAACTGTCAGTGTCGGTGACCACCGTGCGGACACGCATACGCCACCTGTTCGTCAAGCTCGACGCCCACCGCATACCACCGCGGTCATCTCTTTGTCGTCGTGCCGGGCAAAATATCCGTGTATAACGGCGTACTTCCCGGCCGATAAGTGAGATCAGAAATGGTTTCAATCGCGTGTGCGGCGGAGTTCGAGCAACTCGAGGCCGAGCGCCTCGATCTCAGCTAGCACGCCGTGTAGAGCCGCCTGGTCGGCCACTGGCCCGCAGAGCACGGTCTCCTTTTCGTGAGCTCGCGCAAACATGCCGGGGAAGGCCCCGAGTAGTGTCCTGCCCAGGAGTCCGCGGACGCGGATCTCGTACCAGACCGGTCCGGTCTGTTCAGCCATGGTTTCGTTTCCTTCTCGGTCCTCATCAGAGAACGAGATGCAAGGCAAGTGCCGGGCAGCCGCGCTGGACAAGCGTGGCTGCCTGATGCTCCTGCCTGTTTTAATCGGACACGTCCAAGCGTCGTGCCCGGCTAGATGGGCCTGCATCGTATAGTTGTGATGATTTACCGGGGTCAAGGTGTTCGCTGAAGCGATACCCAGGGCGGTTGGACCACCGAGGCGGGCAAAATCCGGGCACGCCGACCCAGCCGGCCAGCATGCGTGGTGGTTCGCCAAGCCGGCTGCTAAGGCCGAAGTCGGCCAGGTCGTCGCGACATTCACGCCAAGCAGCGTGGGCCCGGGCATAATACGGTTGCGCGGGGCCGACCAGCGCGGCGCATGGGGGATGGTGCGAGCAGGCCCAGATCGCGGGCCCGCGCGACGGCCTCGGTGCGGTGGTGGGCGCCGAGCTTGACGAACAGGTGGCTTATGTGCGTCCGGACGGTGGTCACCGAAACTGACAGTTCCCGCGCGATCTCCGGGGCGGACAGATTCGTCGGCAGGTAACGCAGCACCCGCATCTCGCTGCGACTCAACGGCTCTATCAGCTCGGGGGAACGATCTCCCCCAGACCACTCTTTGCCACGGGGGGGCTTCCCGCTTCCCAGTACCGCCCTGGGCCCCGGATACCCATCGGGGGCCGGTTCCGCGGGGCCTGGCTCCAGTGGTGGAAGCAGGGTGAGGATCTCCGAGACCAGGGCCGCGTGTTTGGCGCAGTCCCGGGCGTGGCGCTCCAGCAGCCCCGGCGCACGGTAGATGAGGAACGGGAAGAGCATGCGATCGGGCTCGGCGATATCGAGGGCACGCTCGAGCGTGCGCCAGGCGGCGGCCCGGTCGCTGAGTGCGTCCCGGACGATCGCCTCCAGCACGAAAACGTTAACCAGCCAGTTCGGCCAGACCACGGGAGCGGAGCCGTCCAGAACCGGCGCCAGCGCGGCGGTCGCCGCGCGCGGGTCGTCCTGGGCCAGCCGCAGCACCGCCTCGGCGACGCGGATCTCGCCGCGGTCGCGGTCCTCGTCACGCAGGCCGCGCAGGGTCTGCTCGGCGCGCCCCGTGTCGCCCAGGCGCACCAGGGCGTGCAGCAGCAATGCCCGCGTCGACGTGACGAAATAACTGCCGTGCGGGGCGGCGAGGTGCCCCGAAAGCCGCTCGGCGGCCCGGCAGGCGGCCAGCGCGTCGGTGACGCGGCCGCGCGCCAGCTCCAGCAGCCCGCGCACGAAGCAGATCCCCGCCCCCACGGCGGGCTCGGCTTCCGGCCTGACGGTGCGCTCGGCCCGCTGGACCCAGGGCTCTGCCTCATCGGGCCGCCCCTGCCAGATCAGCGCGCCTGCGAGTGCGATGTAAGCGCTTCCGGCGGCCGGCTCGTCGGTCCAGCCGTGCCGTTCGGCCAGCTCGACCGCCTGCCTGCCGCGCTCCGCCGCCCGTGCGAACGACCGCTCGAGTTCGACCGGCGCCTGGTACGCCAGGCCGGTGAACTCCAGATAGGGCCGCCCGACCCGGCGGGCCAGCACCGCGCCCTGCTCCAGGTGCGCCGCTGCATCCTCGAACCGGGCCGCCCCGTACTCGGCGCTGCCGAGGCTGATCAGCGCCAGCGCGCGCAGCTCCTCGCCCAGGCCGGGCGCCGGCTCCGGAGCCTCGGCCGTGGCCTGCAGCCGCCGCGCCTCCTCCGCCACCGCCGGCGGGTTCCCGCGGTGGCGGGCAACCAGCAGCCGGATGATCCCGAGCAGCACCTGCGCCTGCCCGCGCCGGGCCGACGGCACCGACGCCGCCCCCCGCGCCGCCACCTCCAGATACCGCTCCGCGGCCTCCAGCGATCCCTGCGCCAGCTCATCGGCCGCCGCCACCGCCGCCAGCTCAGCATCCGCCGCCGCGGCCTCCGCCGGGAACCCGGCCAGGATCGCGTGCACCGTCGCGGCCTGCCCGCCCAGATGCAGGCCGGGCCAGTGCCCGGCGAGCAGGCGGGCGGCCAGCCCCCAGTCCTGCGCCGCCTGCGCGTGCCGGATCGCCTCCACCGGGAACCCGTGCTCCGAAAACCACTGCGCTGCCACCCCGTGTAGCCTGGTGACCTCGCCAGGCGCGGTGCGCCGAAGCTCCAGCTGCAGCAGGTCGGCGAACAGGTGATGGTAACGGAACCAGGAACGGCCCGCGTCCAGCGAGACCACGAACGCGTTCGCCACCTCCAGCTCCTGCAGCACCCGCTCCCCGCCCAAGCCTCCGGCCAGGGCATCAGCCAGCGGGCCGGACACCCGCTCCAGCACGCTGGTGCGCAGCAGCAGCCGCCGCACGTCTTCCGGCTGCCGGTCCAGCACCTCATCCAGCAGGTACTCCGCCACCGTCCGCTCACTGCCGGAAAACTCCGCCGCGAACCCGCCCGGATCCGTATGGCCGGCCAGCGACAGCGCCGCCAGCCGCAGCCCGGCCGCCCACCCCTCGGTCCGCTCATGCAGCATCACCACCGCCGGATCGGCCAGCTCCACCCCGGCCCCGGCAAACAACTCCCGCGCCTCGGCCACGCTGAACCGCAGATCCCCGGCCCGTATCTCGGCCAGGTGACCCTCCAGCCGCAGCCGATGCAGCCCCAGCCGCAGGTCATGCCGGGTACACAGCACGAACCGCAGCGCATCCGGGGCCCGCATCATCAGCAGCTCCAGCTGCCGCAGCGCCTGGTCCGGCCCCAGCAGGTGGACGTCATCGACCACCAGCCAGACCGGCTCCGCCAGCGGCGCCAGGTCCTTCAAGAGCTGCTCCACGACCGCCCACCCGTCCAGGTCCGGCGCCGCCGTCAGCTCCCGCACCAGCCCCGACCCCGGAGCCGTCCCGCGCAGCGCCCCCAGCACCGACGTCCAGAACCGCTGCGGATCCCGCTCATCCCGCCCCACCGGCACCCAAGCGGCGCGGTCCGCCACCCCCGCCTCACCGATCCACGACCGCAGCAGGACCGTCTTCCCGCTCCCCGCCGGCGCCGACACCACCGTCACCCGCGCCCGCGCTCCAAGCCGCCCGAACAGCCCAATACGCGGAACGACTCCTCCCGCACCAGGGGAAACAGCAGCACCGGACTCCGGCCCCCCGGCAGACCCCATCGCTCTATCATCACACGAACCCCCGGCAGCGCCCATAGGCCCGGTGAGCGCGGGCAAGCCAGAGATCCGATGCGTCGCTCTGGCACGTTCGACGACAGTCAGCTGTGGCGTGCAGATCCGGTATTACATGCGCGTGTATCGGAGCGCTGCCGGTTGTCGCCCGTCCACCTGTCCGGCATTGTTCAGGGGTCGGCCACCCCGGCCGTCAGTGCCGGGCTGGCCGCAGAGCCGGTGCCAGGTCCGCCTCTGCGCTGGCCTCCAGGCTGCAGCTTCCGCGCTGTGTGCGGTGGTGGCTCACGGCGTCGGAGTGCCGGTACCGCGCTGGTCTCGGACGATGGCTACCGCCTGCTGCTGGGTGAGCCCGGAGCCGGCGGAGAAGGCCCGATCGAAGCGGGCTGCGCCCAGCCTGTGGCGGACCTGGGCCATCAGATCGGCCTCCGCCTTCCGCAGATGCGGCCATGCCGATAGGCCGACCCGCCGGCGCAGGCCCTCGGCCGCGCCTTCCAGCAGCGCTGCCCGGTCCGGGTCGCCGTCTGCGAACGCCAGCTGGGCGTACCCGGCCAGGCACAGGGTCACGAACGGGGTGCTGCGGGCCGCCAGGCTCAGGTCCAGCGCCTCCTCCAGCAGCGGCCGGGCCTCATCGAGGCTGCCGCGCACGACATCCAGGATGCCCAGCTGTACCCGGGCTCCCGCGGCGAGCCAGTCACCGCCGACTCGCTCCGCCAGGTCACGTGCCTCACGCAGGTCTCGCAGCGCGTCATCGTAGCGGCCCAGCGCCGTGTCCACCGCGCCGACGGTGAACGCGGCCATCGCCGTGAAGACAGGCTCGTCCTGGCCGCGGAGCTCCTCCAGCGAGGCCGCCGCCTCCCGCAGCGCCCCGCCGTAGTCGCCGGCGACCGGCAAGGTCCACGCCATCGCCAGCCGGGCCACCGCGTGCAGGAAAAGATCCCGGATCCCGGGCAGCAGCGGCGCCAGGCGCTGGCGGGCCGCCAGCGCCGCCGCGTCGTCCCCGATGTCGCCGGCGAGCACCGCCGCCGCCCAGGCCAGCTCGGCCCGGGCCTGCGGGTCCAGCGTGCCGAAGCCGGGCAGCAGCTGCTCCACCCAGGACCAGGCCTCGCGCCCGAGGTCCCGCTGCGACCAGAACAGGTACAGGACCCGGAACAGGTGCGGCAGCGGCCCGCGGTCATGCGCCAGGTACCAGCGCACCGCGGCGGCCAGGTTGCCCGCCTCGGCGCCCAGCCGCTCCATCCATTCGCTCCGCCCCGGGCCGCGCAGCGGCCGGTCGGCCTGCTCGGCCAGCGCCCGGTAGAAGCCAGCGTGCCTGCGCCCGACCTCGGCGGCGTCGGCCCGGGCCGCCAGCCGCTCGGCCACGAACGCGCGGACGGTCGCCAGCATCCGCGACCGGGGCCCGAGCCCGGTGCTGTCGATAGCGACCAGGCTGTGACGGGCCAGCGCCTCACACAACTCCAGCGCCCGGTCCTCATCCAGGCCCGCCACCTCGGCGGCGGCCGGGATGGTCCAGCCGTCGGCGAACACCGCCGTGACCTCCAGCAGCGAACGCTCGTCGTCTTCCAAGAGGCCGACGCTCCACTCCACGGTGGCGCGCAGGGTCCGCTGCCGCTCGGGGAGATCCACCGCGCCGGCGCCGATCGCGTCCAGCGAGGCCGCCAGCCGGGCCAGCAGCGCGGCCGGGTCCAGCAGCCTCGTGCGGGCGGCGGCCAGCTCGATCGCCAGCGGCAGGCCCTCCAGCCGCCGGCAGATCTCGGCCACCGCCGCCGCGTTGCCCCCGGCCAGCCCGAATCCGGGCCGCACCGCGCGGGCCCGGTCCACGAACAGCGCCACCGCCGGCGAGGCCGCCACCTCCGCGACCGAGGCGGCACCCGAACCGGCAGGCAACGCCAGCGGCGGCACCGGGTACTCCCGCTCGGCGCGCAACCCCAGCACCGTGCGGCTGGTGGCCAGCATCGCCACCCCCGGGCCGCGGGCCAGCAACTCGCCCAGGTCCGGGGCGGCCCGGATCACCTGCTCCAGGTTGTCCAAGACCAGCAGCCACGCGCCGTCGCCGAACGTCTCGGCCAGCGCCTCCAGCGGCGCGCCGACGCCCGCCAGGTCGGCGCCCGCGGCCCGGCCGATCGCGGCCAGGACCTGCCCCGAGTCGGTGACCGCCTCCAGCGGCACGAAGGCAGTGCCCGCGCCGAACCGGTCCCGCAGCCGCCCGCCCACCGCCACCGCCAGCCGGGTCTTGCCGACCCCGCCCGGCCCGGTCAGCGTCACCAGCCGCACCTCAGGACGCCCGAGCAGCCCGGCCACCTCGCCGACCGCCCGCTCCCGCCCCAGCAGCGACGTCGTGCTCACCGGCAGCGGGCGGGGACCACGGGCGCCCGCCGGCGACGACACCGCGGCCGCGGCCGGGCCGGCAGCGGCGGCGAACCGCTCACTCAACAGCACCGCCAGGTCATCACGCACCAGCCGGCCCAGCTCGCCGGAAGTGCGGAAATGCCGGTAAGACGCCGAAGCGTCATCCTGGATGCGGGCCAGCAGATCACCCAGGCGAGGGTCACGGCCAGCCGCCGCCGCCTTGACGTACAACAACCGGGGCAGCGCGCGCGACAAGTCGAACTCCTCCTCCAGGCCGGAGACCTGCATGCCCGGGGCCGGCTGCCCATACCGCAGCCAGTACAACCCGATGAACACATCGCTTCGCGCCAGGTACTGCCGGTACACCTCCCGCGGCGGATACGGCCGGGCCCCGTCACAGCGCGACCGGGTTACGAGTGCACCGGCGCGCCGTGGCCGGTGAGCAGCAGCTTGACGGGCAGCGCCTTGATCCGCTCGGCAGATGCCAGCGCCTGAGCCCGATCGAGCGCCAGCCGGGGATCCGGCGGCCGGACCTGCCCATGCTTATTGCTGAGCAGCGCATCTCCGCAGAACACCACACCGTCGTCCCGGTGCAGAGCCAGGCTCCCAGCGGTATGCCCCGGCGCGTGCATCACGTGCAAGCCGCCGATCGTGTCGCCATCAGTCAGGAGCAGGCCGGGCACGGCCGGCCGAAACCAGAGCAGCCGGTAAAGCACCACCATCGCGAGACCGCCCTTCTGCGGCTTCTGCTCGCCCGAGAGGACCGGAGCATCTAGCTCGTGGATCGCCACCTGAGCACCGGTAAGCTCCTTGAGCGCGGCGACACTGCCCACGTGGTCGATGTCGCAGTGCGTGAGGACGATGAAGCGCAGGTCACGCGGCTGATAGCCGAGGTTCTTCGTGAACGCGAGGATCCGCTTCGCGTTTCCTGGCATCCCGGTGTCGACCAACAAGAGACCATCCTCGGTCACCACGAGATAGACGTTGGCGACCCGCACGCCGTCAACCTTGTCGATGCCGTCCGCCAGTCGCATCGGCCGCAGCATACCGCCTGGCGCGAGACTAACGTTGTGACGGAACGTGACCGGGTCCCGATGGCACGGGCGCGCCAGAGCCGCCGTTCTGGTCGGCGGACCGATAGCCAAGCATGGCAGTCCAATCGCGCCAGAATTGGGCGATATGGGGCGGTGAGAAACGTGTCACCAGCCCCATATGAGCGTGGCCGTGATTGGGCCAGGGTCTTGAGCAGATCCGCGCGGGAAGCGGTAAGCGTCAGACCAGATGCGCTGTCGTAGTGATCGGCCACCAGCGCGGGCGATCTTCAGTACCTGGGCAATGGAACGTCGTGGCGGCGTCCTCATTGCTGTGGTCTCCTTCTTGCCACCTGCTGCTCATGAGGCGCTCTCCCGGATGCCTGCCCTGGGGAAGCGCCCGCAAGCATCTCGGAACGCTGGCGTCGTCTGACGCCGCTAGGCGTCCCGGACAGATTGGTAGGTGAGGTAGGCGATGCCGCCCTCGAGGGTCTGGGTGTCGAGGAGGCGCATGGGTTTCTTGTCGCTGGTCTCGCCGAACAGGCGCTCGCCGACCCCGAGGGCGACCGGGAAGATCTTCAGCCGCAGCTCGTCGACCAGGTCGTGCTCGATCAGCGTGCGTGCGAGCTGAAAGCTGCCGGCGATGACGATGTCCCCGTCTATGTGCTGCTTCAGCGTCGAGACCTCGTTAAGCACGTCGCCCTTGAGGACTGTCGAGTTGTTCCAGGCGGGATTGGCGAGGGTCGCAGACACGACGTACTTGGGCAGGCTGTTCAGCCTGTCCGCCAGCTCGCCGCTGCGAGATGGCCACCGCGCGGCGAGCCACTCGTAGCTTCGCCGGCCCAGAAGGAAGGCCCCGGCGGCCAGCGCCTCGTCGAGCGCGAGCTTGGCAAGCTGGGGGCTGTTTCCTATCAGGCCGACCCAGCCGTCGGCCCTGAAGCCTTCGTCACCGACCGGGTCTTGGATGACTCCGTCGAGCGTGACGTTCTCGCTCACGACGATCTTTCCCATTTCGGTTCGGCGCCTCGCTGGAGCAGCGGGAACCAGACGCTGGCGGCGCGCCCTGCAAGCCCGCCGTGCCTCGCGGAGCAGCCGGTCTCGTTCGCCGGCCCGCCGGGCGTCATCCTGGATGGCTTTCACGAGGTATTCGTGGATGAACATGGTCTGCTCCTCCTTCTGATTGGTGATGTCAGCTATCGCCGCCGCAGGCGGCGTGGGTGGTAAGAATCGGTGCGCTGCTCGCTCATTTCGTTCCTGACCTGATCACCACGTCTCCTGCGGCAGCGGCATCGGCCGCCGGGTCCGGCTCTGGCAGCTCGTGCGCTGGCTTCCGCGGTCGGCCGGGGTCCAGGAACGCCAGCGTCAGGCCGATCCCGGCCAGCACGGCGCAGGCCAGGAAGGCGGACTGGTAGCCCTCGGTCAGCGCGGCGAGCGGGTTCGCGCCTTTGTGCGCTGCCAGGTAGTGCTGGGAGCGGAGGCTGCCGTGTATGGAGACCTGCGTGAGCACGAGCGACCCCGCGGCCATGAGCGCCAGGCCGGTCGCGGCGGCCGGGCGGAAGCCGGCCTTGCCGACCGCGGCCTGGCCGACGATCGCGCCGACCGTGGCCCCGAGCGCGAGCACGACCGAGCTGATGCCGAACTTGAGGGCCGAGTAGCCGAGCACCTGCTGGGCGTA
The DNA here is from genome assembly GCA_963842355.1 of uncultured Actinomycetota bacterium. Classification (GTDB taxonomy): domain Bacteria; phylum Actinomycetota; class Actinomycetes; order Streptosporangiales; family Streptosporangiaceae; genus JASHPR01. Next base: position 178,024 of record CAWJGC010000010.1, read on the forward strand.
GAGCGTCAGGACGAACGGCATGCCGACCGCGACGGCGCCGATCAGGATCGTCAGGGCGTCCGCGCCGCCCAGGGTCCGGCAGCGGAAGATGCGCAGCGGCACCAGCGGCGCGGGGTGGCGCGACTCGATCAGCGTGAGGGCGGCGACCAGCACGGCCGACCCGGCGAGCGGCAGGATTGTCCGTACGTCGCCCCAGCCGGCGCCTGGTGCCTCGACGACCGCGTAGACGAGCAGGACCAGCGCGCCGGTGATGGTGAGCGCCCCGGCGGGGTCGTAGCTTCGCCGGGTCAGCGCGGCCCGGCTCTCGCGCAGCAGCACGGGCGACAGCGCGAGCGCGGCCAGCCCGATCGGGACGTTGATGAAGAAGATCCACCGCCAGCCGGGGCCGTCGACGAGCGGGCCGCCGATCAGCCACGCGGTGGTGGCGCCGATACCGCCCAGGGCGCCCCAGATCCCCAGCGCCTTGTTCCGCTCGGAGCCCTCAGTGAAGGTCGTGGAGATGATCGACAGTGCGGTCGGGGTCATGATCGCTGCGCCGGCGCCCTGGACCAGGCGGGCCGCCAGCAGTGCCGCCGGCGACCAGGCCAGCCCGCACAGCAGCGACGCGGTCATGAAGAACACGGCGCCGGCCATGAACACCCGCCGGCGCCCGAGCAGGTCAGCCGCCCGCCCTCCGAGTAGCAGGCAGGCCGCCGAAGGTGAGCGCGTAGGCGCTCAGCACCCAATGCAAACCCTGCTCGGAAAAGCGCAGCCCGGCCCCGATCGAGGGCAGCGCCACGGTCGTGATCGTGCCGTCCAGGAACACCATGAAAGACGCGCCGCATAGCAGCGCGAGCGCCCACCAGCGGCGCGGATCCAGAACGGCGGACGCCACGCGCCCGGCCGATGCGGGCGATTCCATCGTCAACCTCCAGGGTCGTTCCCAGCTGCCGCGGCACGATCCGGCGCTCGGGTCGTTCGGGCGGTCGGTGATGCATACACCGCGGCGCCGGGGAACTGGGCGCCCGCGAGCCGCCCAGTTCGCCCCCCCGGGCGGTGTATATACCGGGTGGAAGCGCCACGTGATGCGGAAGGAAGGCGCGCAGGATGGTGACAGCCGATCTGCTCTCACGGGCACGGGCCGGAGATGGCGAGGCGTTCCGGGAGCTGACCGGGCCGCACCGGCGGGAGCTGCAGGTGCACTGCTACCGGATGCTCGGATCCTTCGCCGACGCCGAGGACGCCGTCCAGGAGACGATGCTGGCCGCCTGGCAAGGCATCGGCGGGTTCACTGAGGAACGCGCCTCGCTGCGCACCTGGCTGTACAAGATCGCCACCAACCGGTGCCTCAACGCGCGCCGCGCAGCGAGCCGGCGCCTGGCCAGGGAGTGGGACGTGTCTCAGTACGAACCGCTCGTGCCGACCCCGCGCGACGAGGCCGTCTGGCTGCAGCCGTTTCCTGACGCCCTCCTCGAGGGTACCGTCGACGTGCCGCCCGGGCCGGAGGCCCGCTACGAGCAGACCGAAGCCATCTCGCTGGCCTTCGTAACCGCCCTGCAGCTGCTGCCGCCACGCCAGGTCGCCGTCCTCATCTTGCGCGACGTCCTCGGATTCCACGCCAGCGAGGTAGCCGGCATGCTGGAGGTGACCCTCGAATCGGCCAACAGTACCCTCAAACGAGCCCGCGCCAGCCTCCAGCGCCGGCAGCAGCCGGCCGCCGGCCACCAACCGCCGCCGGCCGCTGGCTCCGCCGCCGAGGACGCGATCGTGGCCAAGTTCGCCCGCGCGTGGGAGTCGGCCGACCTCGACGCGCTGGTGGCCCTGCTGACCGACGACGTCTTCATCGCGATGCCGCCGGTACCCTTCGGATACGAGGGCCGAGACGTCGTGACCCGCTACTGCGCCAGCCTGTTCGCCGCGGGCCGCAGGTTCGACCTCGTCCCGGTGCGAGCCAACGGCCAGCCGGCGTTCGGAGCTTACCTGCGCGGCCCGGCCGGGGTCCGCCATGCGACCGCCTTCTACGTGCTCACCCTTGCAGGCGGCCAGATCTGCGCCATAACCCGCTTCGAGGCCAGCGTGCTGCCGTGGTTCGGGCTGCCGCGCTCACTCCCGGGCCGGTAGCTATTGTGATTCGGCTATATCTAGCGAGAGGCTGGCGGACGGACCTGCCCCGACTGGTCCTGCTCTTGAGGCAGGGAATGCGGTCCTCATCATCGTCGGCTACACGCTGTTCTCGAACATCCTGCCGCCGTTTGCGAAAGCGCATACACGCGTCGGACCCGGTGCGATCGGGATCCTCTTCCTCTTCAACACGTCCTTCATCGTGATCGCACAACTCCCCGCGACGCGCGTCGTCAAGCGGATGCGCCGAGCACAGGCATTCGCCGCGGCGAGCGCTCTGGGCGATTGCGCTCCTCGGCGTCTTGCCGGCGACGCTGATCCACTCGCAGCTCGGGGCGACCGCGCTGCTGGCCAGCGTCGCAACCGTGTTCGCGATCGGCGAGTGCGTCCGCGCCGTCGCCCTCGGCCCACTCATCGCCGATCTCGCTCCCCCGCAGCTCCTCGGCCGCTATATGTCGCTGTACAGCCTGGTGGTGAGCGGAGGCCTCGCGCTCGGCCCGGCCATCGGTGGCGCGGCGCTCGCGACCTCACCTGACGCCGTCTGGTGGGGTGGCGCCCTCGTCGCCGCAGTGATCGGAGCGGGCTTTCTCCTCTCCGGCGATCGCATCCCCGAGCCGTTGGCCGTGGAAGCAAGTGTCCCCGACGTCGGAGAAGGACCTCGCGCGGCGACGCAAGCGACTAATTGATGCCGGGATGCGAACCCGGTACGGCAGCCGGATCAACGACACCACCCTTGCCGAACTCGTGGCGGTACTGAACCGCCCCGGAGTTTCGGGAGGCACGCTCCTCTGAGTCGGTGGCTGACGATCAGCGCCACAACCGAACGGATGATATGAGCATCGGCGAGGCCTTGTGCCGCGCGAGCGCTTGAGCGTTACCGAGGTGTTCACCGTCTGCAGCGGCCTCAGCTGATTTGGACATCGAGGACGACGGAAGCCTTAGGAAGCGATGGCGACGGCTGCCACGATGCCTAGCCACGAGGCCTAGCCTTGGGGCAGGGTTGAGAACATGGCCTGGACGCTGGTGGCCTCCGGTCGCTCCGGGGCGGCGTAGCCGGCCAGCGAGACAGTCCACAGGGCCAGGACCTGGCGTTCGGCGTGACTGATCACCAGCGTCGGCTGGCCGCCCAGGGTCGTCGGGCGGTGCGAGTTAATCGTGCCATACTCCAAGTTTCGGGAACCTCCGTTGGCTGACGCCGTTCACGAGTCTTCGCGCTGACACTTGCGTTCGTCCCGGCGGAGTGTATGGCTGCCTGCGCAGCGGCTCGGCGGCCGGCTCAGTCTGCGGCTCGCTGGTGTCAGGCCCAGCGGCGGGGTGCTATATCCGCCGTTACGCATGGCCGTCGCTTCGGGTCGACTGCCTGCGCGTGGGCGCTCGTAATCGGTGGTTATGTCACGCCGATGCGAGGGTGCGTGGCCGGGTCGGCAGGGCCAGTGTTGATCTTTTTCATGGTCAGGTGAGAGGTTACGCAGCGATGTCGGGACAAGTGCGCGCTGGCCGTGCCGGTCTGTGCTCAGCGCTGTGGCTGCCGCTGTTCGACGATCTTGCTGATCCGGTCGTGGCCGCGCGGCTGGCTGGTGAGGCGGAGGAGGCCGGCTGGCACGGGGTGTTCGTCTGGGATCATGTGTGCTGGGGTGCGCCGGTCCGGCAGGTGGCCGCCGCGTGGATTACCCTGGCAGCGATCGCCGCCGCTACCGACCGGGTGCGGTTTGGCGTCATGGTCACGCCGCTGGCTCGGCGTCGGCCGGTCAAGGTGGCGAGGGAGACCGCGACGCTGGACCGGCTCAGCGGCGGCCGGCTCACCCTGGGTGTGGGTCTGGGGAGCGACCGCTTCGGCGGCGAGCTGTCCAAGACCGGTGAGCAGGTCGATGACCGGCGACGCGGTCAGATGCTGGACGAGTCACTGGACATCCTCACCGCCGCCTGGTCGGGCCAGCCGGTGCACCATCACGGGCCGCACTACACCGTGGACGGCATCCGGTTCCTTCCCAGGCCGGTGCAGCGGCCTGGCGTGCCGGTGTGGGCTGCCGGGTTGGCGGGTAACGTTAAGCCGCTGTGCCGGGCTGCCCGCTGCCAGGGGTTCTTCCCGGTCAACCTTGGTCACGCGGATCAGCTCGCCGAGGCCGTCGCGGCCATCGCCCGGCTGCGCCCGCCCCTGGCGGCGCCGTACGACATCGCCGTCGGCCTGCCGCCGGGCACCGACCCGGCGCCCTACGCCGAGGCGGGCGCCACCTGATGGCTGCCGGAGTTCGATCCGGCCACCGTGTCGCTGGACCAGGTGCGGGGCGTGCTCCGCGACGGACCCGCGACAGTGTGAGCCCTCGATGCCGGGCCAGCAGGATGACCTGTTCGACTATGACGCTGAACTGCGCCGCTACCACCAGCATTTGCGTGCCGCCGCTGGGGTCCGCCCTGCCGACCGCGTCCTGGACATCGGCTGCGGGATGGAGCAGACCACGCGGGAAGCGGCCAGGGCTGCGGCCTCCGGCAGCGCGGTGGGGATAGACATCTCCGCGGCCAGGCTCGCCCGGGCCCGCCGGCTTGCCCGCGCAGAGGGCCTGCGCAATATCAGCTTCGTGCAGGCCGACGCCCAGACCCACCGCTTCTCGGCCGGGCGCTTCGACCTTGCCATCAGCCGGTTCGGCACCATGTTCTTCGCCGATCCGGTGGCCGCGTTCACCAACATCGGGCGCGCGCTGCGCCCCGGCGCGCGACTGGTGCAGCTGGTCTGGCAGCACCGCGACCGCCAGGAATGGGATGCCGTGATCGATGAGGTCTTCGCCGGCGACCAGCCGACCCCGGCCCCAGCGGCCGATCCCTTCTCGCTAGCCGATCCGGCCACGGCCGGCGCAATCCTAGCCACGTCCGGCTTCACCGCGGTGAAGATCACCGGCGTGCACGAGCCCGTCTACTACGGACCCGACGCCGCCAGCGCCCTGCGCGGCATGCTCTCGCTGCAGATCACCAAGGCTCTCCTCGCCCCGCTAGTGCAGCGCCGCATTAATCCTTGACGGGGTTTCGTCCGGCGCTTTGGTGCTGGTCATGCGGCTCTGGGGAGTTCGCTGACCGGTGCAGGGCGTTGCCCAGGGGCCGTGGAGTTGGGGTGCCTGGCGTGGCGGGCGTGATCGGCGCGGGCGTCGTAGGTCCAGGTATAGGGGTGGGCAGTGCGGTTGTAGCGGACGGTGAAGCTGGTGATCTTTTCGGCGAGGTCGGCGCGGGAGGTGAACTCGCCGCGGCGCAGCAGGCCGCGGGTCAGCACGGAGAACCACAGTTCGGCCTTGTCCAGCCAGGAGGCGTGTTTCGGTGTGTAGGTGACCTTGATCCGCGGGTGGGTGGCGATCCAGGCCCGGGTCGCGCGGGAGGTGTGGGATGAGCCGTTGTCCATGACCAGGTGGATGCTCAGCCGCGGGTCGGTGCACTGATCGAGGCGGTGCAGGAAGCCGGTGAAGGTGACTGAGTCGTTGCGCGCGATCGGCTCTGCGACAACTTGCCCGGTGGCGACCTGCAGCGCGGCGATGACGGAGACGGTGCCGTGGCGGACGTATTCGAACTCACGGCGGGCCAGCCGGCCAGGCCGGGGTGGCTGCAGGGGGTATCTGCGGCACTTGGCCTGGATGCCGGTCTTCTCGTCGATGCAGATCACCACGGTATCTGGCGGCGGGCGCAGGTAGATATCGCAGACAGCGGCGGCCTGGGCCCAGAACTGCTCGTCATCGCGGCGGTTCAGCCAGCCCCGGACCCGGTGCGGCGCCAGGTCCAGCCCGGCCAGGATCCGCCCGACCTGGGAAACCGAGATGCCCGTGCCGGCCAGGCTCGCGGCGATCATGCCATGCGTCCACGCCGGCTCGCCGCCCGGTGGCGCGGAGGTGGCGGTGGCCACGACCGCCAGCCGCACATCTGGCCCGTACACCTGCGGCCGCCCGCTGCGTGGCCGGTCACGCAGAGCGGGTATGCCGCCGCGGGCGAACCGGCGCCGCCAGATCCGCGCTGTGGTCACCGAGCAGCCCAGCTCAGCGGCAATCTGAGCGTTCGCCCGGCCCTGGCCTGCCAGCAGCGCGATCCGGGCCCGGCGCACCAGCGCCTGCGGCGAGGACGGCCGGCGCACGATCGCCTCCAGCTTCGCCTTGCGCCGCGACCCTAAAACCACGATGTCCTGGCTGGCGGCACGCACCATGCCCCACCTCCGGGTGATCAGTGATGATCGCCCGAGAATGCCCGGCAAACGGCCACGCCTGGCGGCGGCGCGCCGCACCCGGCGACAATAACCCCATGCCCGTGCCCGCCCGGCGCCTCAAGGACCTCATCGAAGGAACCGTCGACCATCACGCCTCCCAGCGCTGGCCGGCGCTGGAAGAAGTCACCATCACCTGGCGCGGCTCCTACGGCTACCTGACCGGCTACCTCAGCGACAACGACGACGACGACACCATCAAGCTCTGCCGCATCCAGTACCTCGGCGACCCCGACGACTGGGCGTTCGCGATCTGGCAGGCCAGCAGCGACAGCTATACCGAAGCAGTCCTTCTTGACGGGCAGTTCACCGGCCACCCCAACCTGGCCCTGGACACCGCCTGCACCCTCTACCTCGCAGACGTCACCGACCACACCCAGTAGCGGGATAAACCCCTCAAGGACTTACGCGGTGCTGCACTAGACGCCGCGAGCACCAGGCACGCGCTCAGCCAGCTGCGCGCCGCCCTCGCCAACCACCACAGCAGCGGCGGCGTGTTCTTCGACTCGTACGCCTGGCTCATCACCGCCCGCCGCCCATGACACGCTCACTCCGCAACGGGCATCCAGTACGCGCACGCCACCACCGTGCCACCCAGCCGGCCAGCCAGGCAGCCATATGACCGCTGGATCGATGACGGGAACATACCGCACCCGGTACGGCCGAAGGTGACCCGCTGGCCGGCGACGGCTCGGGCCGGCATTCATCTGCCGTCCATCGGCTGCGCGGACGACCTGGCAACGGCGGTCAAGCACGATGGTCAGGGCAGCAATTCCTGAACCGCGCTCTTCAAGTTGGCCAACGCCTGGCGATAGAGCTGGGGGCCATAGGAGACCCGTGCTACCCCCAGTTCATGGAGCTTTGCCAGGTCCGGGCCTCCGGGCCTGGTGTTGCCATTGATCGGCCCGGGCACTTCGGCGACCAGGGTGGCGATGTCTCGCTCGTCGCTGACGCCGATCGGGTAGATGCAGTCGGCCCCGGCCCCCAGGTAGAGGCGGCCCCGGCGTACCGCCTCCGCGACCCGCTCCTGCTCGGGCACGCCCGACCTTGCCAGGAAGGTGTCAGCACGCGCGTTGATGACGATCGGGACCCCGGCGTCGCCCGCGGCGGCCCGGATGGCCGCCAGCCGCTCGGCGTGCGCATCGGCGTCGGCCAGCCCGCCCGCACGGTGGTCGGTATCCTCCAAGTTGCAGCCGACCGCGCCGATCTCCAACAGCCGGCCCACCAGTTCACGCGGTTCCATGCCGTATCCCGCCTCGGCGTCCACGGTGACCGGGACCGACACCGCCCGGGCCACCCGCCCGGCCGCGGCGAACATCTCCTGCCAAGGCGCGCCCTCGCCGTCGGGGTAGCCGAGCATCGCCGAGATCGCGGCGCTGGCGGTGGCGACCACGGGGAATCCAGCCTCGGCCACGATCTTGGCGCTGGCCGCATCCCACACATTCGGCAGGACCAGCATCTCGTCGGCATGGTGCAGCTCGCGGAGCCTGTCAGCGCGGGCCTTCAGGTCAGCGATCATGATTCCTCCTGGCGCGCGAAACTTCGTCTTCACCAGGACCCTACAGATCCAGGGAAACTTGGGGCTCTACCAGATCCCTATGGGCGAACACGTGTGGCTCTGCAGGTGAGACCGGGAGCGTGGACAGACACGAGAGCAGCGACCGAGCCCATGGCATCAGGCGCGCATTCGCGGTGCCGCCGCACCCGCGGCTTTCACGTCGGAAGCCGATCGCAGAGCGTGATTGATCCACAATGACAGCAGGCGCGTGTAGCCGCCTGCGCGGTTGGCGGATCCTCAGCGATCATCAGCGTCCAGTCGTGCAGATCGGGTCACTATGCGCGCCCGGCGTCGCCCGAATCTGGTTGATATGAGTACGTTGCCCAGAGCATTCTTTTGCAGATGATCTGCCCCGCGGTTATATGTATGAGTAGCAGAGTTGCCAGCCATGCCGAATCGGCAACTGGAGCATGGAGGCGGGTTGCTTGCTTTGAGCTGCGTAATCTGCCTTAGCCGGGAGTGAGGCGGCTGTCACGCCTGTACCGCATTGGGGACATGATCGATTAGTGATTAATCGCACGCCTAGCGAGCCGCTGTGCCACGCGGGGAACTCAGGCCGGGAGACTGTTCCCGGAGGCCAGGTTGAGGGCCTCGTCGGAGCTGAGCGCCATGGCCTCGGCCTGGGGTTGTTCGAACTGTTCCTGGCCGAGGCGGACGCGCGGCTGGTCCAGGCTGTCCTGCGCACGGGATGTGGTTGAGGCCCGGCGGGCTTGTGGCCACGCCGGGCCTTACCGCTCAGCCGGAGGCAGGCTGGTAGGTGAGCGCGACGACGCCGCTCGGCGCTGGGGCTGCGCCGAGAAGCTTCAGCGGGAGCGTCTTGCCGTTGCCACCGCCAGTTGCTCCCCCGCCGACTAGCACCGGGTGGATCGAGAACCGGATTTCATCGACCAGGTGGTGGGCGAGCAGGGTTTGGCTGAGTCGGCCGTATCCGTACATCATGAGATCACCGCCATCCTCTTGCTTGAGCTCGGTCACGGCGGTGACGACGTCGTCGCGAATGAGGGTGGAGTTGTTCCAGTCAGCGTTCTTTAGCGTCGAGGAGAACACGTACTTGCGAATCGCGTTGATCGCGTCTGCGTATGGCCCGGTCTGTTTGGGCATGACATCGGCGAAGTACTCGTAGGTGCCTCGTCCCATGAGCATGCCGCCGAGGGCGTGTAGCGCCTCAACGGCTTCCTCCGCTGCGCCCGGGTCGAAGATCGCCCAGGAGCTTGGGTCTGCGGTGACGCCGTCGAGCGAGACGAAGGCGGAATTGATGATCTTGCGCATCGCGGTGCTCCTCCTGTGTCGTTTGTGAGCTACGTCAGGAAGACGAACAGGACCGGCCGAAACCGGACACGCGCTAGGAGATTCCCAGGCTCTGGATCCGCCGCTCGAAAGACACACGCTCGGCCGGGCTCCGGGCTAGCGCAATGGCCTGCTCGTAGTACTCCCGGGCCGCGGTGTGGCAGCCGGTCCGCCGTTCCAGGTCAGCCCGGGCCGCCCAGTAGAAGGGATACCGGGACAGCTTCCGCTCCCCGGCCAAGGCGATCAGTTCGCGGCGGCCCGCGGCGATGCCGTCCCGTTCGGCCACGGCCAGCGCGCCGTTCAGCGCCACGATCGGGCTCCAGGACTGCTGGGCGAGAACCTGGTAGAAGCCGATAATCCGGTCCCAGTCGGTCTTCTGGATCGACGGCGCTATCGCGTGCTCACAGGCGATGCCGGCCTCCAGATGCCAGCGGGACATGTGATCCCCGGTGGCCGAGCGGGCGAGGTGCATCAGACCGCGCTGGATGCGCGCCCGGTCCCAGCGGCTCCGGTCCTGGTCCTCGAGGGGGACGAACACACCGTGCTCGTCGAGGCGTGCCGACAGGCGAGCGGCGTCGAAGCAGAACAGCGCGGCCAGGGCGTGTACGTCCGGATGCGCCGTCGCCTTGGCGTCCACCAGCAACTCGGTCAGACGCAGCGCGTCCTCGCACAGGAACGGACGTACCGGGTCGTGCGGGTTGCTGCCGTGGTAGCCCTCGTTGAACAGAAGATACAGCGATCGCAGCACGGAATCCCGCCGGGCGCCGATGTCAGGCAAGTCGTCCACGTCGGGCAGCCGACCCAGCTGACGCAGACGGCCGCGCCCCCGGTGCAACCGTCGGTCGATGGTCTGAGTATCGACCAGGAACGCTTGACCGATCTCCTTGGGTGACAGACCGCACAGCCACCGCAGGATCAGTGTCACGTGCGTCTCGCGGTTTAGGCCGGGGTCGCAAACCGCGAACATCATCGCCAACTGGCTGACGCTCTCGGCGGCCGGGGCCAGTGCCGCCTCGATCGTGCCGGTCAGCGCCGTCGTCGTCGCCAGTTCGGGCAGGAACGACCTGTGGCGCTGTTCCCGGCGGATGATGTCGATCGCCCGGTTATGGGCGGCCCGGATGATCCACGCCTTCGGGTCCTGCGGCAACCCGAAGCGCCAGGCGTACATGGCACTGACCAGCGCGTCGTGGACGACGTCCTCGGCGAGCGGGACGTTGGACGGGCCCAGGACCCGGGTCAGCGCGCTGACCAGGTGCGCGTACTCCTTCCGGAACAGGTCTTCGACCAGCTCCATAGATGACACCGCAGCGGGCCGTTCGTCCACGAGCCTCAGATCCGAGGGTCCTGGACCGGCCGCACCTCGACGGAACCGCCGAACTCGTATGTCGGGCATGTGCGCGCCACGTCGATGGCGTCTTCTAGGGAGGCGGCTTCGAAGATCATGCTGCCGGTCACCAGATCCTTCGACTCGGCGTAGGGGCCGTCGGTGACCACGCGCTCGTGGCCCCGGACCGCGGCCCCCGGATTGTCGAGCGCGGTTCCGGCGTTGCGCCGACCCTGCCGGGCCAGCTCATCGGACCAGCGATACCACTTCTCGACGTGGGCCTGAAGCTCCGAGGGCGACAGATCGTGCCGCGCGACAGCGCCCCCGCGAAAAATCAACATGAACTTGCTCTGCACGGCGCGTTCCCGGCTTCGAGGTTCCGGCATCATGGCTCCCAACCGTATCCGCCGCCGCGCCTCATCGAACCCCGCCACCGGGGCATCAGGACCTACCCTCCTTGAGCTTGCCCAAGTCCCCCGGATCTGGCGTCCCGGCGTAGCCTTGATACCGGTGGCGGCCATCCCATCCTCATACTTAGTGAAAGACCGAGCAACGGGATGGCAGGGTCAACGATGACGACATGCGCGTACCCGGCACGCGTGCCATTGCTCGATTGTCTCGCTTACGTTGCGTAACCGGCCCTGGACTGGGCTCAGCGCGCGAATATCCGCCGATCTGCATGGCCTCAGGCGCTGCGCCGGCATGTCGTAGGCGGGTGCAGAACTGGATAATCGGCGAGCGGTAGCCATGCCGGGGAGCGGTGGACTGGGCCGGTCATGCGCTGGCGGGGAAGGTCTGGCGGGTGGTCAATAGGGGGTGAAGACCAGCAGGATTGTGGATGCGGCCAGCAGGGCCGCCATGGCGCCGTTGAGGACGCGCCAGGCGCGTGGTGCCCGCAGGAAGCGCTGGAGCGCGGCGCCGAACGCCAGCCAGGGCAGGCAGCTGGGGAGGGCGACCAGGGTAAACACGGTCGCCAAGATGGCAGCCTGGGCCAGGGCGCCGTCGGCGCGCCGGTCCAGGAAGGCGGCGATGGCAGCGACGCTGATCAGCCATCCCTTGGGGTTGACCCACTGGAAGGCTGCCATGCTGAGGAATCCAGCCGGTGCGTTCGTGGCCTCTCGGGCAGGCCCTGCGGTCGCGATCCGCCAGGCCATCCAGCAGAGCATCGCTGCCGCGCCCCACTTGAGGACCTGTAGCGCCACGCGATGCGCAAGGAGCACGTTACCCAGTCCCAGAGCGATAGCGAACAGCATCGCGCCCATCCCGGTCACCTGCCCCAGCAGGCTCGTCAGGCCTCGCCGGATGCCGGCCCGTGCGCCGGTGGCGGCCAGCAGCGCGTTGCTGGGGCCGGGGGTCCCTGCGACGACCGCTGAGAAGGTCACAAACGCGATCACCCGGGCAGGGTCATGTATGACGTCCACATGCCGCTCCGTAGATTTGACACCTATGGCCCCTAGCCTGCGTGATGCAACCGACGCTGGTCTTGAACGTCCGTGCGGCCCAGAGGAGTGGGTAGATGCCACCACGTCGGCAGATGGGGTGGAGCTGTTCCGCGCCCGCCTGCGGGGCCGCCCGTTTAGCCGCCACCGGCACGACGTCTACGCGATCGGCGTCACCGAGGAGGGGGTCCAGGCGTTCTGCTACCGCGGCACGGTTGAGCACAGCCTGCCGGGACAGGTCTTTGTACTGCATCCCGACGAAATGCACGACGGCAGGGCCGAGGGTCCGGGTGTGTTCGGCTACCGCCAGATCTACCTCAACCCGGATCGGATCGCCTCCGCCTTGCCAGCCCTCACCGGACGGCCAGCGCCGCTGCCCTTCGCTGCGCCGGTGACCGACGACCCAGTCCTCGCACGCGTGGTGCGCACGGCGTTCGCGCGCGTACCCGAGCCGCTGGCGGTTGACGCTCTGGTGCTTCAGCTGGCGGAAGGCCTTCTGCGGTCCAGCGCCGCGGGCTTGGCGACCAGCACCCTGCGCTGCCGGGTCGACCTGCCCGCTGTCGAGCGTGGCCGAGACTTCCTGCGCAGCCGGCTGACAATAGTGCAATCGAGCGACGTCGAGGCGGTCACCGGCTTGGACCGCTACCAGTTCGCCCGCCAGTTCCGCGCCGTCTACGGGACCAGCCCGTACCGGTATTCGGTGATGCGGCGCCTCGACCTGGCCCGGGGCTGGCTACGCGACGCGCAGCCCCTAGCAGATACCGCGATCAAGGCTGGCTTCGCCGACCAGGCACACTTCACCCGCGCATTCAAAGCCGCATTCGGCATGACGCCCGGCCGCTACGTGAAACTCTGCGGGGCCCGTGCCAGTGATCGAGCTGCCCATCCAGGACCACCCTCCGCAATGCCACCGAAATGGGTAATGCCGCCCGACGCAACCCGATAACGCGGCGCTGCGCCGGAACATCACGCTCAGCGACTGAGCTTGTCAGGGGTCAATGCGCGAGATCCGCCGATCGGCGCTCTCTTCGGGCCGACCGACCGGTCGGGGCCGGCACGCGCAGATGGAAAACTATGGGTGTGCCAGATCGTTGGCCGAACTACTCGAAAGTCCGTTTCCGGAGCGATCAGCATCGGGCCAATGGCGCCCCAGAGGGCTCGGTCGGCTACATCGTCGAGGTCTACGACGATGCTTACGAAGTCGAGGTCACGGAACCGGAAACGGGCGAAACGCTGTTCCTCGGAGCCGTTCCTGACGCCGACCTCGACCTGATTTCGGGCCACGGACCGGTTTCATAGAGCGCCAGTCCCGTCGATCGGGGTCGCCTCTCCAGCATCACCCCGCAGCTTGCCCGCTCGCGAAGATCACACATCCGGGGCGATGCCTACGGCGATAGCGGACGCCTCGCAGAGCCTCATCGTCTCCGCCTGGCGCATCTGCGCCCCGAGGTCCTGGGGCCAGACGTAGCCGATGAGATCACCTCCAGCGTCGGCGACCAGCAGGCAGCCGGAACTCGATCGCTCCACGGCGCCGATCCTCGCAGCAACCCCGCGCAGCACTGCGCCAAAGGCCCGGAGCAGCGGCTCGGCCCTCGGCCAGTCCCCCTCGACCGCGCGCCGGACTACCACGTCAATTCCTCGCGGCGTGCCCACCACGCCTCGGCGGCGTCCATCGCTCTCTCCGCCTCGGACAAGCCCACTGTTCCATGTACTCCGATTCGCTCATCCATAAACCCGGCCGTTGCGACCCAGTGCAGGGGAATCAGGGTGATCTGCGCCGGGAGGAACCGGCGCTCGTCGGGCGTCACGGGTTCGGGAGCGGAACTGTCGTAGGCGTCGCAGAGTTCGCGGAGGTCGACGTTGGCGCCACTCTCAGATGCCCAGTACAGGCTGCCGGCCACGTCGTAGAGCCGCTCCCGGATGCGCACGAAATCCAGATCGAGATTTAACCAGGAGCCATCCGGCAGTTGGACCGCGTTGCCGAGCTTGTAGTCGCCGTGGATCGGAGCGAGCGGGAGCTCGACGCCGCGCCGGGCTCTGCCCAGCTCGTCGAGGAGGAGCTTGGCACGGCGCACCACGGGCTCGGCCCCAGCGCCCAGACCGCGACGCGTGAAGCCGAGCCAGTAGTGCAACTGGCGGCTGGTTCGGTGGTCGTCGAGCGGCTGAGGCAGGTCCGGCTCCCAGGTCGCGCGCAGCCCCGCGTGCAGGCGGCCGAGCTCCTCGAACAACCGCAGGTACGACTCCTGGCTTGGGTTTGGCTGCACATGCGGGACAAATTCTTCGAGTTCCGCCCAGCGGCCACCGACCCTGGCCAAGTCCCGGCCGAGGATCGGCACCGGCTGGGCGACCCGAATCCCTGCCCGCTGGAGTCGCTCGCGCAGCCGGCGCAACCCCGCCACGCGGCCGCGCGTCGCCCATGGTCGATGCACACGCAGGACGAGCGGTTCAGCGGCGTCGAGCCGGACGTTGAGGTTGAACTCGCCGCCGATGTCTTGCCACGTCCTGGCAGGCGCGACCTGATCGAGCAGCGCTGCGACCGCGGGGTCATCGGTGCTGGCCCTTGGCCCGAACCAGCTGGGCGGTGGTGGAGGTGGTGTCAAAGCTTGGGTCCTTCGTCGTGGAGCTTCGCTGGAAGCACGCAAGCACACGCCTCGGATCGAGGAGAACTCTCCCCCAAGACACTTGTGATCGCATCCTAGTAGACCGTCGCTGCTTATTCTTGCCTTAGAGTTGGGTAGAGGTGGCGGAGCTTGATGCGTGCGTCGCCGGTGGTGAACTGCCAGTCGACTTGACGCTGGTCGGTGTTGACCTGGTTCTGCCAGGCAGCGAGCTCACTGTTCAAGAGTTCGATGTCGCCTAGCCTCCGGTCGAGGCACTGCCGGGTCAGGGCGGAGAGTTCGATCTCGGCGATGTTGAGCCAGGATCCGTGCCTGGGCGTGTGGTGGATCTCCAGGCGCTGGGCCAGGGCATGCGCCTGCTGGGGTTCAAACGCCTCGTACAGCGACCCGGGGCCGTGGGTGTTGAGGTTGTCCATCACCAGCACGACCTTCTCCGCGCCGGGGTAGTCCAGGCTCAGCAGGTGCTCGACCTGATGTGCCCAGTCGGCCTTGGTGCGCTGCGGCCGGGCCTGGACGCGGCGCCATCCCCTCAGGGGCTCGACCCAGCAGAAGATCGAGCAGGTGCCGTGGCGGACGTACTCGCTGTCCTCCCGGTGGTCCCGTCCGGGCCTGGCCGGGACCGGCTCCCGGACGTGGCCGAGCAGCTGGTACGGCTTCTCATCCATGCACACCACCGGGCGCGCCGGGTCATAGGGGCGGTGGTAGACCGTGAGCACATCCTCCATCCGCGCCGCGAACTCCGCGTTCGCTCTGGGCGGGATGGTCCAGCACTTCTTCAGGTGAGGGCGAAGTTCTGTTTTTTTAACACCCGTCCGATCGTGGAGTGATCCATGTCCGGGATGTCCTCAGTCAGCGCGACATGCTTCTCCAGCAGCCGCAGCGACCACCGTGCATGCCCGGCCGGCGGGGCCGAGCACGCCAGCGCGATCAGCCTGGCCTCGACCTCGCCGGTCACCTGCGAGGGCACCGGCGGGAACTCGCGCCTCTTCCGCTCGACCGTGGCCCGCACATCGCCACCGGTCTCGGCGAACCGTTTGGAGACCAGCCGCACCGTCTCACACGAGACCCCGGCCTGCTCAGCTATCACCACCCGGTCCTCGACCGCGCCCACCGCAGTGTCGAGCGCAAGCAGCAACCGTGCCCGGCGGATCACCGACGCGGGATGCACCCCGGTCCGGGTCACCCGCTCCAGCGCCTCTCGATCCTCCGCGGCCAACGTGACCGGATACTTCTTCTGCGACGGCATGACAACGTCCTGTCTGGCAGAGGGGGAAGGAAGATCTGCCAGATCCCAGACTGCACCACCAAAGCAAGAACTAGCTGCGACACACTACTAGAACTCGCAAAGCACCCTTCTTGGCAACAGGGTCCGCGGGCGTTGAGGCATCACCGGGCCGATGAGGGCCGGCGAGGGCCGCGTCCCATACCATTCACCAGCTGACGCCGAGGGTGCTGCAGAACGCCGGGTCCGGGAAGGTGGTCGTCGAAGACCTCCCTACAGGCGTGTCCATTCAGGGGTGCGCCTGAACTGCAGGGTTGCTGGGGGTGGTCTGGGTCGATGGGGGCCCGCGGTGCGTGACACGCGGTGGTCGTGATGCTTGATCTCGGGCCCGCGGGTGCGCAAGATCCTGTGTTGTGTCCGGGGAGTCCGATCAGCCGCTGGTTGGTGGGCTTCGTGCTGAGATCGGGCGGTTGCGGTTGGCGGTAGGGGGCCCGGACGTCGAGTTGGTGGTGTTGCGTCACCTTCGGGATGTCGAGCTGCCCCTGATGTGGTCGGTGATCGAGTCGCAGGCGGCGAGGCTGGCGGTGCTGGAGCCGCTGCAGGGTCTGCTGGATGTCGAGGACCCTCAACTGCTGGCGGTGGTGAGGGCTCAGGCGCTGCGGATCGCGGAGTTGGAGCGTCGACTCGGGGCTGGCAGCGATGATTCGGGTGTTCCCTCCTCGAAGGAGTCGATCGAGGCGCGAGCGCGGGGCAAGGCCGAACGCCGGGAGCGGAGGGCGCAGCGGGACACCGGCGCCTCGTTGCGGGAGCGGTCGAAGGACCGCAGGCGTGGTGGGCAGCCGGGTCATCCCGGGCGTGGTCTGGTCCGGGATCTGGCTCCGCAGCATCGTGAGCGGCTTGACTCGCCGGTCGGGTGCCGTGGGTGCGGGGGCGAGCTGAATGATGCCCAGGACGCGGGGACGGCGTGGTCGCAGATCTGGGACGTGAAGGTGGTCCCGTGGCGGACGGAGTTCCTGCTGCCGCGGCGTAGGTGCGCCTGTTGCGGGAAGACCACCACGGCGGTGCCACCGGGCGGGTTGGTGAACGGGATCAGCTTCGGGCCGGTGCTGAATGCCGCGGCGGTGGCGTTGACCAGTTTCGGGAACGTGCCGGCCGAGCGGGCGGCCACCTTGGTCCAGATGCTGTTCGGGCAGAGCGTGTCGGCCGGGTTCGTCGACCGGGCCAACGCCCGTCTGGCGCAGACGTTGACCGAGGCCGGGTTCGTCGAGGCGATGAAGGCTGCCCTGCTGGCCGAGCCCGTACTTACAGCCGACGAGTCACCGGTCGAGGTGGTCACCCCGGCCACCGGCCAGGCCGACGACCAGGCCAGTGGGCAGCAGGCCAGTGATGAACCCCTCGCCGTGATCACCGATCCCGGCCCCGGCACGGCTGCCGGGAAGGCCCCGGGCACGGCCGCCGGGAAGGCGGAGCCGGGATCTCCGCACGTCTTGGTGACCCGTACCCCGGACGAGCGGCTGGTGTGGCTGAGCGGGTTGCGTTCGCGCCGCCACGAGGAGGTGACCGCCTTCCTGCGCGGCTACACCGGATTCCTCATCGTGGACGGGTTCCGCGGCTACCAGGGGTTGCTGACCTGCGAGAAACCCGTGCTGGCCGGGATCCAGCAGTGCTGTCAGCACATCTTCAGGCGCACAAAGCAGGTCGGCAAGCTCGGCCCCGGCGGCCTGCAATCGTGGGCCAGGAGGGTCGCCGACGTGCTGAAAGAGGCGCACACCGCCGTCGAGGCGGCCAAGGCCCGCGGGGACAGCGCCCTCGACCCGGGGTTGCTGGCCGGTCTGCGGGGCCGCTACGACGCCGCGGTCGAGTTCGGGATCACCCACAATCGCCTGCGTGACTGGGACGGCGACGGCAATCACCCCGGATACAAGCTGGCCGCCTGGCTGAAGGCCTACGCCGATCAGGTGTGGACCTTCACCCGTCATCTCAGCGTCGACTGGACCAGTAACGCCGCCGAGCGTGGGATCAAGCCCGCGAAGCGACATCAGGCGGTGTCCGGGTACTGGCAGACCGGCACGACCCTGGACCGATGGTGCCTGATCCAGTCCTACCTGATCTCGGCCCGCAACCACGGTCTGAGCGTCCGGGAAGCGATCGCCCTGGCCTTCGGCGGCAGCCCCTGGCTGCCCCGGATCGCGCTGCCCGCCCTCGCCGCAGCCTGATCGCATCAGGCCCGTCAGCACTACGCTGCCACTCATGGCCAAGAATGACGTGCCCACCACGACGCGCAAGTCCGGCTCTCGCCGCACCGGTCCGGGGCTGAACGACTTCACCATCCGGCGCCAGGGCAGCCGGGCGCTGACGCCGGCGCAGGAGCAGGCGTACGTCCTGCTGTGCGCCCAGACGGATCGGCTGCGCAACCACGACCTGGCCGCCGTCGAGGTCATGCACGCACAGGCCTGCGCGATGGACGCATTGCACGACGGCGTGCCGGTGGTGGTCACGGCGGCCTACGACCTGATCGAGACCATCCTGCGCAACGAGATCGCGGATGCCGACCGGCAGTGCACCTGCTGGCTCACCGCGGCCCTACGCGCCTTCGACATCCGCAACACCGTGTCCAAGGCGATGCTGATGCACTCCCTGCTGGCCCTGGCCAGCCACCCGATGGTCACCGCCCAGGCCCGCCAGCAGATCCGCACGCAGTTCGGGACCCGGCGGCCCGAGGTGACCCCGAAGGCCGTGGCCCACGCGGCGGCCTCGACACCAACCCTCGTAGACGCATGCGTGACCGGCGGCGTGATGGCAGCAGCACTCATCCAGGACACCCTCGACATGGCCGGCACCGGACCCTTCACCCACAGGTGAGGCTCCCCTCACCGGGTCGGACAACTACCCAGGCCGACCGACGAGACCCGTGAATGGACACCTACAGGCCGACCACATTCCGTAGTGGCCGTCATTGGGCACTGGCCGCCAGCGGACAGTTTCAGATGGCCACCGACATTGGAAGCCCCTCGCCGGGCGAAGCA
Organism: uncultured Actinomycetota bacterium; assembly: GCA_963842355.1. GTDB lineage: Bacteria > Actinomycetota > Actinomycetes > Streptosporangiales > Streptosporangiaceae > JASHPR01. The sequence continues at coordinate 196,829 of CAWJGC010000010.1, forward strand.
GCGGCTGACGCCATGATCCTCCGATGCCCGCACCCCCATCCGCGGACTATTCGGACAGGAGATGAGAAGGGGCCCTTGGAGACAGACGGCGCCTAATCGGCAGGGATCTGTTGCCGCGCGAGCGCTTGAGCGTTACCTAGGTGTTCACCGTCTGTAGCGGCCTCAGCTGATTTGGACATCGAGGACGACGGAAGCCTAGGAAGCGATGGCGACGGCTGCCACGATGCCTAGTAGTGTGTCGCAGCTAGTTCTTGCTTTGGTGGTGCAGTCTGGGATCTGGCAGATCTTCCTTCCCCCTCTGCCAGACAGGACGTTGTCATGCCGTCGCAGAAGAAGTATCCGGTCACGTTGGCCGCGGAGGATCGAGAGGCGCTGGAGCGGGTGACCCGGACCGGGGTGCATCCCGCGTCGGTGATCCGCCGGGCACGGTTGCTGCTTGCGCTCGACACTGCGGTGGGCGCGGTCGAGGACCGGGTGGTGATAGCTGAGCAGGCCGGGGTCTCGTGTGAGACGGTGCGGCTGGTCTCCAAACGGTTCGCCGAGACCGGTGGCGATGTGTGGGCCACGGTCGAGCGGAAGAGGCGCGAGTTCCCGCCGGTGCCCTCGCAGGTGACCGGCGAGGTCGAGGCCAGGCTGATCGCGCTGGCGTGCTCGGCCCCGCCGGCCGGGCATGCACGGTGGTCGCTGCGGCTGCTGGAGAAGCATGTCGCGCTGACTGAGGACATCCCGGACATGGATCACTCCACGATCGGACGGGTGTTAAAAAAACAGAACTTCGCCCTCACCTGAAGAAGTGCTGGACCATCCCGCCCAGAGCGAACGCGGAGTTCGCGGCGCGGATGGAGGATGTGCTCACGGTCTACCACCGCCCCTATGACCCGGCGCGCCCGGTGGTGTGCATGGATGAGAAGCCGTACCAGCTGCTCGGCCACGTCCGGGAGCCGGTCCCGGCCAGGCCCGGACGGGACCACCGGGAGGACAGCGAGTACGTCCGCCACGGCACCTGCTCGATCTTCTGCTGGGTCGAGCCCCTGAGGGGATGGCGCCGCGTCCAGGCCCGGCCGCAGCGCACCAAGGCCGACTGGGCACATCAGGTCGAGCACCTGCTGAGCCTGGACTACCCCGGCGCGGAGAAGGTCGTGCTGGTGATGGACAACCTCAACACCCACGGCCCCGGGTCGCTGTACGAGGCGTTTGAACCCCAGCAGGCGCATGCCCTGGCCCAGCGCCTGGAGATCCACCACACGCCCAGGCACGGATCCTGGCTCAACATCGCCGAGATCGAACTCTCCGCCCTGACCCGGCAGTGCCTCGACCGGAGGCTAGGCGACATCGAACTCTTGAACAGTGAGCTCGCTGCCTGGCAGAACCAGGTCAACACCGACCAGCGTCAAGTCGACTGGCAGTTCACCACCGGCGACGCACGCATCAAGCTCCGCCACCTCTACCCAACTCTAAGGCAAGAATAAGCAGCGACGGTCTACTAGCCTTGGGGCAGGGTGGGGACATGGCCGGGGCGCCGGTGGTCTCGGGTCGCTCCGGGCGTAGCCGGCCAGCGAGACCGTCCGCAGGGCCAGGACCTGGCGTTCGGCGTGACTGATCACCGGCGTCGGCTGGCCGCCCAGGGTCGTCGGGCGGTGCGAGTTAATCGTGCCATACTCCAGGTTTCGGGAACCTCCGTTGGCTGACGCCGTTCACCTGAGTTTGGTCTTTTCGTTAGTGCCTTGAATCTCCGGTGACGAGCGTGTCCAGAAGTTCCTGTTTATCGGGATCGATGGCGGGCGGGAACGTCTGTGTCGCGCCGTTGATCGCGATGGTCGCTGAGCGCAGGGGCCGGAGCTGCCGGACCACGTTGCGCACGGCCAGGCCCGAGCGGTGCTGCACGGTGCGTGCCACGGCGAGGGCGGTGAACACGATGGTCAGGTGCGCTTCGATCGCGTCTTTGGTGCGCACGAACATGGGCCGGGCGGCGAGGTCGGTCTTGGACATCCGGAAGGACTGCTCAAGGAGCGAGCCAGACTGCATACGTAGGCGAATCGGGGCATGCTCCCCTCATCGGTATTGACGGCCTGCTGGCCGCGGTCGCGTATGTGCGGCGGTTGCGGGAGGCGCGGGCCGGTGGCGGTGAGGGAGGTGGGCCGCAGTGTCTGCAGACGCAGCGGTGCCCCCCAGTTAGCGACCCCGCTGGGCGGGGTTCCGGGCTGGGAGGCGTTTCCGGAGGTGAACCGGATGCTGGTGACGTGCCTGCTGGGGGTGCTGGCCGGGCGGATGATGACGCCGCCGGTGGACCCGGCGTGTGGCCGTGATCTGCCCCGAACTTTCCGGACAGCGGATTTGTGGTTAATTCACGCTGCGAGCTGCCGTTCCAGGTATTCCTCGTGGACCTGTCGTGGGGTCCGGTACTGAAGCCCGGAGTGCCGACGTTTTGAATTGTACCAGAATTCGATGTACCTCACAACGTCCCGGCGCGCATGCTCGCGGGTCGGATACTGAGTCCGGTGGACGCGCTCATTCTTCAATGCGGCGAAGAACGACTCGGCCATCGCATTATCGTAGCATATGCCAGTACGGCCGGCGGACTGCCGGAGATTAAGCCTCTTCAGCGTCTTCGCGAACTGCCGGGACGTGTAGTTGCTGCCGCGGTCAGAATGGAAAACAGCATTCTCGGCAAGAGGATAACTGCGGGCGGCCATCTCGATGGCCTTCTCGATGAGCGGGGTCTTGTAGTTATCGCCCGTAGCCCAGCCGATCACTTCTTTCGTATGGCAGTCGATGACCGTCGCCAGGTAAAGCCAGCCCTGCCATGTCGGAAGGTAGGTGATGTCGCCGACCATCTTCTGGCCGGGCGCGGCGGCGGTGAAGTCCCGCTGCACGAGGTCGGGAATGTCGTGCTCCTGGCCGTCGCCCTCGGTGAGGCTGAACCGCCACGGCCGCGGCTGGCAGGGCTCCAGGCCCAGCTCACGCATCACCGACCGCACCAGCTCCGGCCCGGCCGGCACGCCCCACGCCGCCAGGTCCGCGTGGACCCGCCGGTACCCGTACGTCCCGTCCGATCCGTCGAATGACTTCTTCACGATCAAGGCAAGTATCCCGCGCCTTCTCGCCGTCGCCGATTCCGGCGAATTCCGCCATTCATAGAACCCGGACCGGGACACCTCCATCCACCTGCACATCTGCACGATCGACGGCACGTAAATATCGGCGGATTCCTGGTAGGCCGCATACTCCGCGTCGATGAACTCGAACTTCTCGGTCACCGATGGTCGCCGGCGAAGTATGCTGCGGCTTTTTTCAGGAACTCGTTCTCCATCTTCAGTTCCCGGGTCTCCCGCTCGAGCTCGCGCAGCCGCGCTCGCTCGCTCACGGTTAGCGGCGGCTCCTCGCCGGCATGCTCACGGCGGTAGATGCCCACCCAGTTGCCGAGTGTTCCTTCGTTGATGCCGAGATCCTTCGCCACCCTGGCAATCGGGCGCGACGTCTCGATCACCATTTTCACGGCTTCATCCTTGAATTCCGGTGAGAAGCTCTTCTTCGGTCGGGGCAATTATTTCACCTTTCCAGATAGTCCATCCTATTGGATGGACTGTCCGGAAGGCTCGGGGCACCTCACCGGGGCGGGGGTGAGCGGGATGAGCGCTCCGGCCAGGCCGTCTGAGCGGCTGGAGGGGAAGGTCGGGCCGCGGCATCGTGATCGCCTCGCGGCTGTTTATGTGCGCCAGTCCACCGCGCAGCAGGTTCAGGACCATCAGGAATCCACGCGGTTGCAGTATGGGCTGGCGGAGCGGGCGGCTGGGCTGGGGTGGGCACCGTCGAGGGTGCTGGTGATCGATGAGGACCTGGGTCATTCGGCGTCGGGGGCCGATGCCCGCCCAGGTTTCCAGCGGCTGGTGTCGGAGGTCGGGCTGGATCATGTGGGCATCGTGCTGGGCATCGAGATGTCGCGGCTGGCGCGCAGCGGCCGGGAATGGCATCAGCTGCTGGAGTTGTGTGCCCTGTCGGGGACCTTGCTGGGGGATCCGGACGGGATCTATGACCCGGCCGATCACAATGACCGCCTCCTGCTGGGGCTGAAGGGCACGATCAGCGAGGCTGAGCTGCACCTGATCAAGCAGCGGATGTGGACCGGGCGGCTGGCCAAGGCCCGGCGCGGGGAGCTGGCCGTGCCGATGCCGGCCGGGTTCGTGCGGCGCCCCTCAGGTGAGGTGGCCCTGGATCCCGATGAGCAGGTCCAGGCTGTGATCCGCCTGATCTTCGAGTTGTTTGACCGGCTGGGCACGGTGAATGCGGTGCTGTGCTTCCTGGCTGACAACCACATCCAGCTCGGGATCCGGCTGCGGGAAGGACCTGAGCGTGGGGAGCTGGCGTGGCGCCGGCCCAGCCGGGTTGGGGTGCAGAACATTCTCCGCAACCCGGCTTACGCTGGGATCTACGCCTATGGCCGCAGCCGGGTTGATCCCCGGCGGCGGCAAGCCGGGCGGCCGTTCACCGGGCGGGTGCGGACCGCACGCGGGGACTGGATCGTCTTCCTGCCCGGGCTGCTGCCCGCCTATATCAGCATCGAGCAGTACGAGAAGAACATGCAGCGGATGGACGCCAACCGGTCCCGGTCCCAGAGCCTGGGCGCGGTGCGCGACGGCCCGGCCCTGCTGGCCGGGCTGGTGGCCTGCGGCCGCTGCGGCAAGAAGATGACGGTGCACTACCAGCGCGGCCCAGGCGGGAGGCAGCAGCCGGTCTATGTGTGCGCCCGGGAGAAGAGCGATTACGGGGCCGGGCAGTGCCAGCAGATCACCGGCTCGTGCGTGGACGCGCACGTCACCGGCCTGCTGCTGGCCGCGATGGCACCCGCCGCCCTCGAAGTCTCCCTGGCTGCGGCTGAGCAGGCCGAAGGCCAGCGCGCGCAGGTCGACCGGATCTGGCGGCAGCGGCTGGAACGCGCCGATTTCGCCGCCAGCCGGGCCCGCCGCCAGTACCAGCTCGCCGAGCCGGAGAACCGCCTGGTCGTCCGGCAGCTGGAAAAGGACTGGGAGACCACGCTGGCCGAGCGGCAGCGGCTGGGCGAGGAGTACAACCGCTTCACCGCCGCCCGCCCCCGGAAGCTGACAGCTGCCGAGCGCGAGCAGATCCGGGCCCTGGCCACTGACCTGCCCGCGGTCTGGAACGCACCCACCACCACCGACGCCGACCGCAAGCAGCTGATCCGCCACCTGATCGAGCAGGTCCGCGTCACGGTGCTCGGTGCCAGCGAGAAGGTGGACGTGGAGGTCACCTGGGCCGGCGGCCACCGCACTGCCGGGCAGATCACCCGCCCGGTGGCCTGCCTGACCCAGCTCAGCTACTACCCTCAGCTCGCCGCCCGCGCCCGCGAGCTCGCGGACAGCGGGTGCACCACCGCGCAGATCGCCGTGCGCCTCAACGCCGAGGGCTTCCGCCCGCCCAAGCGCATCCCCGCCTTCACACCCAACGCGGTCACCGACTTGCTGCGGGCCCTGGGCATCCACCGCTCCCATGTCCCGGCCCGCCGCAACCGCCCGGCCCTGGCCCAGCACGAGTGGTGGCTGCGTGACCTGGCCGAGCACCTGGCCATGTCCGAGGTCACCCTCGACTCCTGGGTCCGGCGTGGCTGGGCCACCGGCTACCTGCACCCCCAGGCCAGGCTACGCATAGTCCGCGCCGACCCCGCCGAGGTCGAACGCCTGCGCGCCTTGCACCACGTGCCCCGGGGCCAGCACAACCGCCGCCCCTGGCTGAAAAACCAAGCTGCCTTAATGAACACCGAACAGGAAGGATCCCGCAGCGATGCCGAACAGCCGCGGCTATAACAGCATTGCGGCTTGCTCGTCTCCACGTGCCACAGGTCGTGGTAGGAGCCGATCACCTGGTCTGGGGTCATCACGGTGGCGGGGATGTTGGTGACGTAGCCCTTGAGGCCGGCAAGCCTGCGAGCCCGCGCGAGCGAGGCTTCGTCCAGGGTCCGGGCGTCGCCCTTGATCGTCACGAACCTGGGTGTGCGTGCCGTCTTGTCCCCGTCCACGACGGCGCGGGCCCGGTTCTCCTGAGCGTTGAGGGTCTTGTTGTCACGGGCGGCGCGCCTGGCGGAGTACGCCCACACCGCCCGCCATGACGACGAATGGCTGTTACGGTTCCAGACGGGCTCGGCCCTCAGCGCGACGTTGTTCTCGGTGTTCTTGCCGGCGCGCGGGGTGAGGGTGTCGATGACCTGCCCGTCGGTGAAAGCGTCCCCATGCCACCGGAAATGGGACTCCAGGTCGACCGGCGCCTTCGTCGTGCGGGAGCCGACGATGAACCCGAGCCCGGCCTCGTCCAGCTCGCGCAGGTTAGCCGCCGACAGCATGCCCGCGTCGGCGACCACGACCATGCCCTCCATGCCGTGCCGGGCCTGGAACTGGCGGATGACCGGCAGCAGCGTCAGCGTCTCGGCCCTGGACCCTTCGAAGCAGCCGATCTCCAGCGGGAAGCCGTGCCGGTCGACCAGCAGCCCGACCACGACCTGCGGGTCGACCCGCCGCTCCTTGGAGTACCCGACCTTGCGCAGGTCGTCCTCCTTCTCCGCCTCGAAATACAACGTCGTCACGTCGTAGAGGCACAAGGAGACATCGCCGCCGGCCCGCGCGCGGGCGAAGCACAGCGCGGCGAGCTGGTCGCGGTAGCCGTCCTTGCCGCAGCGGGCCAGGGCGCGGCGCATCGTCTTCTCGCTCGCCGGCCTGCGGCCCAGATCGGTCAGCACCCGCCCGGTGTCCAGGATCGAGGTCGGCTCCACGATCCTGGCAATAACCAGGTCCCGGAACACGTCGTCTCCCAGCGCGTCGAACCCGAGGGAGATGAACACCCCGGCCAGAACGTCATACAGCACCCGCGACGAGGTCGAGATCACCCGCGGGGCGGCGGCCGTCACGCGCGTGCGTGTCATGGTGACCGGGTCACCGAAGAGCGTGTCACCACCCGCCGGGGCCAGCAGCGGCGTCTTCGCCGCCACCGGCTCGATCCCCAGCTCGAACTCGCCCTGTCCCGGATCCCGCAGCAGCGCCCGGGCCCGCTCGACCAGCAACCCGAGCTCAGCCTCGGTATGCGCCGAGCCGACATGCGCGATAATCCGCCGGCGGCCACCAGCCGACTCAGCGATCTGCACGGCCGTCGCCCCTGAGGACGTCCGCACCCGCCGAATCCACGCCACGGGCCAACCGTAGGGCACCAGCTAGTGCCTCAGGAACGCCTCTGCCGCACCCATCACCCCAGGTCAGCGCGCCGCTGATAATCGCTCCGCAGGCCGGTGACCAAACTCAGGTGGATGTATGGCGCAGAAGACGAAGCGGAACAGTCGCCATCATCTCGGACCGAGCATCCCGGCCAGGTGCGGGGCAGGCGGCCAGGGATCGCGCCGTGGCGCGATCCCCCGGTGAGCCGTGACGCGATCCCCGGGTGAGTCTGCCGGTGAACATGGCGACGGCTTGGTGCTCGTCGTCGACAGACCTCGGCGGGCCAGTTCTGTGAGTCGGGCATCTTGCCGCCGGGACTGGAGACAGGCCGGGTCGGCCTGTAGGCCGGCGAAGCGTTACCAAGGAGCACATAAGTAAGCCGACCAATCCCGGTTATGCGGTTATGTAGCGCAGGTGCGGGTCAGCGAAGAATGCCCGGACCAGTCCGGGGCGCTTCTGGAGCCGCCGCAGGGCGCCGATAGCCTTGGCCTTGAGGTCTTCCTTGCTGGTGACGCCGGTCTTGCCGATCCGGTCATGCTTGACGTTCTTCCAGACCCATTCGTCGGGATTCAGCTCGGGTGAGTATCCAGGCAGGAAGAACAGCTTCACCGGCCTTCTGCAGAGGCAACGAATTCCTTCGTGGCAGTGGCGCGGTGGGCGGGATGCCCGTCAACGATGAGATAAACGGGGCCGGGGGCGTCATGCAGCAGCCGCTTACAGAAGTCGATGAAGACGGCGGCGTTCGTGTTGCCCTCATAGACCGCGAACCGCAGCGCGCCTTTCGCGGAGACCACGGAAATCATGTTCACCGAATACCGGGCCCCGGTGTTCTTCACCTCCGGGGTCTGTCCCACCGGCGACCAGGTCGTGCCCGCATGGTAGTCCGAGCGGATCCCGGCCTCATCAGCGAAGTAGATGACCGCGCCCGCGGCCTCAGCCTGCGCCTGAATGGCGGGATACTCCTCGCGCTTCCACCGGTCGACCGCCTCAGGGTTCTGCTGGTAAGCGCGGTGAAGCGGCCGTTGCGGGGACATTCCGTCGAGA
>CAWJGC010000011.1:0-1122393 GCA_963842355.1 uncultured Actinomycetota bacterium
AAATTCTGCTATCACCGTGCGCGGCATGACGGGCTGGCCGTCAATGCCATGTAGAAGAGCTTGTTCGCAGGGGTGGCATGTGTGGTCGCTCGTGAGCTGCCGCCCGGCGGTCTGGTGACGGAGCGTGGTGTTGCTCGGATGAAACGCGTGCGCAGGCCAGCCCGTCACGGTGTCAGCCGGGACCAGATCGCTTCGCGGGCCGGCGCGAAGCGGCCGGCAAGGTCCACGGCCAGGGCCACGAGTTCCTGGTGGGACATCGCGGTGAGTCGCCCGGCCAGGTCATCGTCGTCGCCGAGGACGGCCCAGGCCAGTGCTGTCATATGCGCGCACAGCCCGGCGTCGTGGTCACGCGGGCACAGGCACTCACCAGCCAGCGGCCTCTCGCCGTGGTGGAGCAGCAGTTCGCCGGCGGCGATCCCCTCACCAGGCAGGCACCCCCACACCGAGTACTCGTCCCAGTCCAGGTCCTCGACCTGCCCGGCAAGTTCCCGGCCACGGGCCAGGCTGGCCGGCGTGGCCGCGCGTTCCAGGTCGCGGCGGGCAAAGCCCGGCGTCAGCATGGCCGCTCTCCCTTCGGCGCCGGCGCGTCATCAGCGTCGCCGGATGCGTCTTCGGCGGCGGGGTCGTCGTCGGCCAGGCGGGCCAGCAGCGCCGCCGCGGCGGACGCCTTCGCGGCTGCTTTCGACCCTCCCGTGCCCCGGGCGCAGGCCGGGCCGGGCATGCCCGTTACCCGGGCGGACACCGTGCAGGAGAACACCGGCCGGTGCGCTGCACCATCCACCCCGGTCTCCCAGGCCAGGTCGGTGACGTACCCGGCCTGAGCCAGCTCGTGGAGCGCCTGGACCGGCGCACCGCTGACGGCGGCCGGCGCGGGCGGCGGCCCGCCCGCAGCGGCCGGCGCCGCTGTCCCGGGCCCTGCCGCCATGCCGTGCGCGGCGCCGTCTTTGTCCTTGCCCGGCGGCGCCGGGGCGGCTGATCCGGTGAGCGTTCCGTCGGCGCCGACCCGGACCCCGGCCTCACGGAGCCAGTGCCGCAGTGCCGAGGTGGGCACGCCCAGCTCATCACCGGCCGCGCGGATCGTCGCTCCCTGATGCAGCAGTGTCTGCGCGATCTCCACCAGCCGCGCCCGGCCGCGGGCCGCCCCCGCGGGCAGGCCGTGCCACGCTCCCGCGTCCTGCTCGGCCTCGGCCAGGTCGCCGCCGGCCGCAGCGGCCAGGCAGCCCAGCGAGCAGTACAGGCCCACCCGCAGATGCCGCCCGCCGCCGCCGGCCGCGCGTTCCAGCACATACCAGCCGGCCGGAACCCATCGGCCCCGCGCCGCCAGCCGGCACGACCGGCAGTAAAACGACCGTTCGGCGACCTGCCCGAACGGGCGCGAGGCTGCCACGTCCGCCCCGCGGCGCGGCCCTCCGGCAGCAGGCGACCCCGATTCCGGCACAGCACAAGAATGCCAGCCCGGCACCGCCCGCGCGGCAACCACCGGTGACGCCCAGGTCCGCGCAACCGCGCTGGCGGGACCGGGCGGTGCGGCGGGCCGGCCACAGAATGTGACCGGCCGGGCTGGCTGCTGGGATCAATCGCGGCGCACCGGCTCAGATACCAGGATGCGGGGAGAGCTCCCAGTAGAAGAGGAAAGTGCAAACGATCTTCTTCACGCCGGGAGCCCGTCATGCCAGTCTGCCCTGACCTGCCGCACGGTGTCATCCCCGCCGCTGAGGACCAGGCCGGCCTGGGGGTGCTGGGCGGGGCCGGGATGGTAGCGGTGCGGGTGGCTAACGTGGCCTCGCCGGCCGGGGCGGGGCTGGGCAAGGACGGCCGGACCGCCCTGGTGACGGCCGGGGCCGGCAAGATCCGCAGCGGAGATGCGGTGGTGTTCTGCAAGCCGGTGGCGGTGGCCCGGGCGGTGGTGCGCCGCGACGGGCGGGTGCAGGCCGCCGGGCATCCGGCCGATCACGCCCGGCTCGGCCTGGCCGAGGACCGGCTGGACGCGCTGGCCGGGACCGCTGGTGTCATCGACCAGGTCGCCGGGGCGGCGGAGCTGATCGGCAAGGTGAACGGGAAGGCGCGGCGGGCGATGACTGCGGCGCTGGCGATCCGGTTCACCCTGCTGATGACGCTGATGCCCGAGGCGGATTACCCGGCGGTGATGGACGCCCTGCTCGGCGACCTGGCGCTGGTGCCCTGGCAGCGGCCTTTCCGGGTACCCACCGCGACGGTCGCCTCGACCTGGCGGGAGGCGCTCGGCCCGGCGCCGCTGGAGGAACTGCGGGACATGGTGCTGGCCGGGATCGACGCCGAGCACCGCGAGCATGATTACCGGGCCGTCAGGGCCGGGAACCTGGACGTGGGCTCGATCGATGGGTCGCTGACCCGGGTGCCAGATACCCCGGGCAACCGGGAGGCGTTCGGGTCAGCCGGCACGGCCGACGACTCCTCGCCCTACCCCCAGCTGCGAGAGCTGCGGATCTCCGACGCCTCCACCCGCGCAGCCCTGGCCGTGGCCTCAGGGCCGGCGGGCGCCGCGGCCAGCGGGGCGCGAGAGAAAGGCGAGGCCGAGCAGAAGCTGCTGGACAAGGCCCTGGACGACTACCCGGCCGTATTCACCGGCAACCGCCTGTGGGTGATGGACCGCAACTTCCCCGGCGTCCCCCGCATCCAGCGGATGCTCGGCACCGGCACCCATGTGCTGATCCGCGTGAAGAGCGACATACCGTTGCGGCCCGCCGGGGGCTTCGCACCCGACGGCTCCTACCTGGCGGAGATCTCCGGCGGCGGCATCACCCTCACCGTCCGGGTGATCGAGTACTGGGTCACGATCGACGGGACCGACGCCCCCGAGCTGTTCTGCCTCATCACCGACCTGCACGACCACGACATCTACCCGGCTCCGGTCCTGGCCGCCGCCTACCACTGGCGGTGGATCGGGTCGGAAACCTGCCTGAAGGAAGCCAAGTCCGCGATCAGCGGCGCCGGGCCGTCCACCGGCGCGATGCTCCGCTCGGCATCCCCGGCCCTGATCGCCCAGGAACACGCCGCCTGGATCACCGCCACCGAGCTGGCCCGCGCGGCCGCCCGCGCCGCCGCGGCCACCGCCCGCCCAGCCCGCAAGGGCAAGCGCACCGGCCAGCCAGTGCATCCCCGGGAGATATCGTTCACCGCCGCCCGCCGCGCGCTCATCACCACCGCCCGCTCCGGCACGGCCACCGCCAGCCTGCCCGCCTCCGCGATCAGGGCCAGCCGCGACAAGATCCTGACCGGCCTGGCCCGCTGCCGCATCGACGTCGACCGCAGCCGGCACCGCGACCGGAAAACCAAGACCCGGGCGGCCTTCCCGCCCGGCGGGCCGCGCATCCCTACCTTCACAGCCGAACCCGAGATCAGCGTCTGCGGCCAGCTGGCAGCGTGACCGCATCCCCCTGACCACCGCACCCGCCCTGCCCGCCGACCCGTGGACCCGGCCGCACGCCCGGAGCGACATCCGGGTCTCTGCCGCGCCCGCCCCGCCGCAGTCACTCTCCGTACAGCATCTGCATGACTGCCCCGCCAGGGCAGCGACGCTCAGGAACCAGCCGACAACGCCGAACTACATGGCATTGGGCTGGCCGTGCCCGAATGGCCGCACCTGAAGCTGTCGCCGAACGAGATGTATGAGACGGGGGTGGCCCGGGCGGGGCTGCTGCGGATCCCGGCCTCGCCCGAGCTGGCCTATGAGTTCTTCGAGGTGCACCCGCGCACGATCCAGCATTACGGCGTCGAGGTAGGCGGGCTGCGCTACAACGGCGCGGCCCTGGATGCCTACCGCAATGCTGAAAGCCCTTACGGCGGGCGGTACGCCGGCAAGTGGCCGATCCGGATCAATCCCGACGACGTACGGTACGCCTGCTTCCAGGACCCGGCCGATGGCTGCTGGCACCGGCTGGAGTGGGAGCATGCGCCCGGGCTCGGGACGCCGTTCAGCGGCGAGGCCGCCCGGTACGCCCGCAGCCTCGCCGCCCGCCAGGACCGCTGGCCTGATACAGGCCGGGCCCTCGCCGAGCTACTCGCCCGGTGGGACAAGGGCATGGTCACCGGGCGGCGGGAACGCCGCATGGCTGTCCGGCTGGCCGCCGAGCGCGCCGCCCTGCCCGTCCCGGCCCGCCCGGGCGACCCGGCGAGCCAGGCTGCCTGCGTGCCGGGCGGCACCGGCCATGCTGCCGGGCTGGAGCCTGCAGACGCCGCGCTGCGACTGGTTCCCTGCACAGACGCTGATGATGACGACGATGAGGAGATCTTCGACGACCCCGATGACAGCGATTTCTACGCCGACGCCTTCGAGGTCCTGCAATGACCGGGCAGTTCTACAGCCTGTCCCGTAAGGAAGGCTGGCGCCGCTACGTCGAGGCCCCCGCGCGCGTCCAGCCGGAGCGGCTCACCGCCGGTGAGCTGGCCAGGCTCAGCGACCACGCCCGTGAGGATTACGACGAGGCCCGCCATGACTGGCACGCCAATTTCGGCATCCTGCGAACCCCGCAGCTCGCGGCAGTTCATGACGAGCTGGAGCAGATCGTCGCGTCCAACCGGCAGGACCCGGACCGGATGCGCGGCGCCGCAGTGATCGACGCGCTGCCGGGCCTGGGCAAGACGACCATGGCCAACGTCTTCGCGCGCGCTTTCGACCGAGCCCAGATACGCCGCCACGGGCCAGTCACCGGCGAGGGACACGAACGCATCCCGGTGTTTCGGGTAGGGCTGACCTCCAACACCACCCTGCGCACGCTGAACCGGATGATCTGCGAGTTTTACGGCCACCCGGCAACCGACAGGGCGAACGCCGCGCAGCTGGCCAGCCACGCCGTCGACTGCGTACTCAGCTGCCAGACACGCGTCGGGGTAATCGACGATGTTCACTTCATCGATCCCCGGCGCACCGACGGCCTGCATGTCAGCAACCACCTGAAGTGGCTTGCCAGCGAGCTGCCGGTCACCTTCATCTACGTCGGTGTCGGGCTGGCCGAGCGCCGCTTACTCGCCGAGGGACTGGCCGGGGACAGCGCCGTGCTCGCCCAGACCGCCCGGCGCTGGACCTGCCTGCAGGTACCGCCGTTCGAGGTCGTCTCCGACGCCGGGCGAGGCCACTGGCACAGCCTGCTCAAGGCCACCGAGCGTCAGCTGGTGCTGGCCAGGCAGCGGCCGGGCATGCTGGTCTGCCTCGCCGACTACCTGTTCGAGCGGACCAGCGGCCACATCGGGTCGTTCATCACCCTCATCACCCGCGGCTGCTTCAAGGCGATCCATGGCGGCCAGGAGACACTCACCACCAGCCTGCTCGACCAGGTGCGGATCGACGAAGCGTCCGAGCAGGCACGCCGCCAGCTCGCTGCAGCATTCGCTCAAGGCCGCCTCACCACGGCACCAGCAGCCGCACGCCCGGCCGCGAAAGCAGCGGCGTCATGACAGAGCGGACCCTGCCGATCCGCGTGCCGATCATCTCGGGCGAGAGCCTGGACAGCTGGCTGGAAACCCTCGCCCGGCGCAACGGCCTGACCGTCCGAGAGCTGCTCCAGGAGCTGGGCTGGCCGCTGCCGCGCACCCGCTTCAGCCTTGTCCAGGACATCCCCCCGGGAATACTTCGCCGCGTGGAACGGCAATCCGGGCTGCCGCCAGGGCGCCTCGACGAGGCAGTGCTCGACCAGTACCTGCCTCTGGGATGGGCACGGGACAGCGGCTCGCAATACTGCCCCGGCTGCCTGTCGGAACGAGACGGCCGATGGCTACTGGCATGGCGCCTGTCCTGGACATTCGCCTGCAGCCAGCACCACGTCCTGCTGCGCGGTACCTGCCCGGCATGCGGGCACGCCCCCCGCCGGTCAGCCGCCGCCACCGCCCGCCGCCACGCCCCGGCAGCCTGCCCCAACCCCACCGGCCGGGGCAGCTACTGCGGAGCGGACCTGCGCGCCGATAACGCACCACGGCTAGCGCCAGACGATCCACTGCTGGCTACCCAGCGGTGGATCGACTCGTTGCTCTCAGAGCGGACCCGAACCGCCGGACAGCGGAAGAAAACGACAGGCCAATGAGAAAACCCCCGGCGACAGATCGGTGAGAAGCGACACGGACGCCCACGTCGGCGAGATGGCCACCGCCAACAAGGACGAGAACCTACAGTCTCCTAATGAGTGTTAGCAGGGATGGTTCGGGCTGGTTAGCGCGGATTTCCACGCAGGAGGTTCGGCGCAACGTCAGGTGATCTCGTAGCGCACTGTTCTGCCGCCCCACCAGGGGATGGTGGTGTCGGGGAGGCTGGCTTTGCGCAGGACGGGTGAGTAGGCGCGTCGTTCGAGCCGGACGGTGATGGTGTTGTTGTCGGTGATGATCTGGCCGGGGGTTTCCAGGAAGCGCCGCTGGATGACGTCGGGGGTGACGGCGGCGTAGCCGGGCAGCCGGGCTCGCAGCGCCGCGATCAGGGCCTGGGCCAGGACGCAGAGCATGACGTCCAGGTCGACGTTGAGGTTGACGGTGGAGGACAGGGCGTCGGCGCAGAACGCGCGGATGATCTCGGCAAGGCGCTGTTCGATGGTCATCCGCCGGGCGTACTGGCTGACCAGGTTGCGGATCGTGGCGTCGTGCTCGTTGGTGATGATGACGGTGGGCTCCTCGCGGCCGAGGCCGGTGACGACCAGCTGGCGGGCGGTGCCGGGGTAGCCGGTCAGCGTGACGGCCTTGTCCTCGTGCACGCGGGGGCGGTTGTGCGGGCCGGGCCGGTCCAGGGTGATCGTCTTGAAGCTGGCCGGGGCCAGGCTGCTGATGTGTTTCATCAGGGCCGCCGACCGCATCCGCAGGGTCAGGAACTTGACCCCGCGGCCGTCGAGCTCGCCGAGGACCTCGTGGGTGGTGACCTTCTGGTCCATGACCAGCATCTTCGGGTCGTGGCCGGAGACGTTCTCCCAGTGGTCGCAGAACGCGATCGCCTCCCGCGCCTGGGTGGCCTTGGAGATGTCGGCGCTGGCGTAGATGAGATTATGCGTGCCGGAGTCCTGCGCGAAGAACGTCAGCACCGACCGGGCGCGCTGGGAACGCGTCGGCACGTAGTGCTTTTCCAGCGCCGGGTCGCGGCCCCAGTGCATGACGGCGTGGAAGTCCAGGTCGAACACCGCCTCGCCCGGGCTGGCCAGCCCGGCGCCAATCATCTGCTCGTCGAGCGCGGCCAGGAAGCGCTGCTGGTGGTCGTGCGAGAGCCGGTAAGAGTAGTCGGTCAGCGCGGACTTCTTCGGCAGCATCGCCATCCCCGCCAGCAGCCCGGCCGCCGGGTCGGCCAGCAGGTCGTCCACGTGCGATACCCGGCGGGTGCGGGTCAGCTTGAGCGCCAGCAGCGACAGCAGCCAGCCGACCGCCGGGACCACGCGCGTGCCGGGGTAGCCGGCCGCCGCGGCCAGCGCGGGCAGGTCCAGGGCCACCAGGTCGGGCAGCACCAGCAGCAGCCCGGCGCGCGTCGTGTCCAGCCGCTCGGGCCAGGCGGCGAAGTCGAGCACCTGCGCGCGGGGCAGGCCGGTGTCGCGGCCCGGCGTGGCCGGGCTGATGCTCTGGGCCGGCTGCGGGCCCCGGACCAGCCGGCCGAACCCTTCCCCGGCCAGGATCTCCGCGACGCTGGTGCGGTTCAGCGGCCTGCCCTCGGCGGCCAGCCGCGCGGAGATCTCGTAAGTGGAAAGGCCCTGCCGGCGCAGCTCGACCGCCCTTACCCGGGCGCGGTCCCTGGCCGGCGCCGTCCCCGGCGGCGGGCCGGGCTTCTTCGCCGGGGCGAACAGCTCCAGCTTTCCGGCCTTGTGCTCGCGGACCAGGTTGATCATCGACCAGCGGGTGTAGCCGAACCGCTTCCCGGCCTCGGCGTAGCTCAGCCCGCCGACGTAGTAGGCACGCAGCGCCTCGTACCGGCGCTGGTTCACCTGCTCCGGCGCGGTGAACCACTCTGCCTCGCCTGGTTGCGGTGATCCGGCTGCCACAAGTTACTTCTACCAGGCGACCGCGGTAGCCGCCAGCACCCCGCCTCCCGGCCGCGGGCCGCCCCCGATCCGGCAAGGGGACTGCTACCTGCGACAACGTGCCGCATGCGGTGCCGCGCGCAGGGTAATCACGACACGATAACAAATTACATCGGTGTGATTTGTCAGTCAGATATCCACAACAGCTGAGGTGGGCGCTAACACTCTGACAGTGCATCAGCCAAGGTCAGACGCCAGACCCGCCGCCGGACCCGCTAGGCAGCTTGCCCCGAACCGAGCACGCGGAAATCCGCGTTAGCCGGGGGCGAGGGCCTGCAGGCTGGTGATCGCGGCAGTGATCTGCGTGGCCCAGTCTTCGCGGTGTTATGCCCAGCGCTCAGGGCGTCGAGGTGCCGCGCTGGTCTCGGACGATGGCGACCGCCTTCTGCTGGGTGAGCCCGGAGCCGGCGGAGAACGCCTGGTCGAACCGGCTGTCGCCCAGCCTGTGGCGGACCCGGGTCACCAGGTCGGCCTCCACCCGCCGCAGATTCGGCCACGCCGGCAGGCCGACTCGCCGGCGCAGGCCCTCGGCCGCGCCTTCCAGCAGCGCCGCCCGGTCCGGGTCGCCGTCTGCGAACGCCAGCTGGGCATACCCGGCCAGGCACAGGGTCACGAACTGGGTGCTGCGGGCCGCCAGGCTCAGGTCCAGCGCCTCATCCAGCAGCGGCCGGGCCTCATCGAGCCTGCCCTGCAGGACAGCCAGGATGCCCGGCTGTACCTGGGAGCCCGCGGCGAGCCAGTCACCGCCGACTGGCTCAGCCAGGTCACGCGCCTCACGTAGGTCGCGTTCGGCGTCGTCGTAGCGGCCCAGTGCCATCTCCAGGGAGCTGGCGGTGAACGCGGCCATCGCCGTGAAGACAGGCTCATCCTGGCCGCGGAGCTCCTCCAGCGAGACCGCCGCCTCTCGCAGAGCCCCGTCAAAGTCACCGTCGATCGGCAAGATCCACGCCATCGCCAGCTGGGCCACCGCATGCAGGAAGGGGTCGGAGATCCCGGCCAGCAGAGACGCCAGGCGCTGGCGGCCCGCCAGCGCCGCCGCGTCGTCCCCGGTGTCGACGGCGAGCGCCGCCGCCGCCCAGGCCAGCTCGGCGCGGGCCTGCGGGTCCAGCGTGCCGGCCGCGGGCAGCACCTGCTGCGCCCAGGACCAGGCCTCGCGCTCAAGGTCCTCCTGCAGCCAGAACAGCCACAGGACCCGGAACATGTGGGGCAGCGGCCCGGGGTCATGGGCCAGGTACCAGCGCACCGCGGCGGCCAGGTTGCCCTCCTCGGCCTGCAGCCGCTCCATCCATTCACTCCGGCCGGGGCCGCGCAGTGGCCGGTCTGCCTGTTCGGCCAGCGCCTGGTAGTAGCCGGCGTGCCGGCGCCCGATCTGGTCGGCGTCGGGCCGGGCCGCCAGCTTCTCGGCCACGAACTCGCGGACTGTCTCCAGCATCCGCGTCCGGGACCCGGGCCCGGTGCTGTCGAGGTAGACCAGGCTGTGGCGGGCCAGCGCCTCGGACAGCTCCAGCGCCCGGTCCTCGTCCAGGCCCGCGACCTGGGCGGCGGCCGGGATGGTCCACCCGCCGGTGAACACCGCCGCGACCTCCAGCAGCGACCGCTCAGAATCATCCAGCAGGCCTACGCTCCATTGCACCGTGGCTCGAAGGGTGCGCTGCCGCTCAGGAAGGTCCACGGCGCCGGTCCCGAGCGCATCCAGTGAGGACACGAGCCGGTCCAGCAGCGCGGGCGGGTCCAGCAGCCGGGTGCGGGCGGCGGCCAGCTCGAGGGCCAGCGGCAGGCCGTCCAGGCGCCGGCAGATCTCGGCTACCGCCTCCGCGTTGCCCTTGGTCAGGGCAAAGCCGGGCCGCACCGCGCGGGCCCGTTCCACGAACAGCGCCACCGCCGGCGAGGCCGCCGCCTCCGCGACCGAGGCGGCACCCGAACCGGCAGGCAGCGGCAGCGGCGGCACCGGGTACTCCCGCTCGGCCCGCAATCCTAGCGCCGTGCGGCTGGTGGCCAAGATCGCCAGCCCTTGGCAGCGGGCCAGCAGCTCGCCCAGGTCGGGGGCGGCCTGGACCACCTGCTCCAGGTTGTCCAGGACCAGCAGCCAGGCGCCGTCGCCGAACGTCTCGGCCAGCACCTGCAACGGCGAGCCCGTCCGCGCCAGGTCGGCGCCGGCCGCCCGGCCGATGGCGGCCAGGACCAACCCGGGATCCGTGACCGCCTCCAGGGGCACCAGCACGGTACCGGCGCCGAACCGGCCCTGCAGCCGCTCGCCCACCGCCACCGCCAGCCGGGTCTTGCCGACCCCGCCCGGCCCGGTCAGCGTCACCAGCCGCACCCCGGGCCGCCCGAGCAGCCTGGCCACCTCGCCGATGGCCCGCTCCCGGCCGATCAGCGACGTCGTGCTCACCGGCAGCCGGCCAGGGCCGCGCGGCCCGCCCGGCGGTGGCGGCTGCGCGGGTGCGGCCGGAGCCGCCTCACTGGCAGTGAACCGCTCGCTCAGCAGCACCGCCAGGTCATCGCGGACCAGCCGGCCCAGCTCGGCGGGAGTGCGGAAATGACGGTAGGAAGCCGAGGCCTCATGCTCGATGCGGGCCAGCAGACCGGCCAGCCGCGACTCGCGATCCGGCGCCGGCGCCTTGACGTACAGCAGCCGCGGCAGCCCGCCCGACAGCTCGAACTCCTCCTCCAGGCCCGAGACCCGCGCGCCCGGGACGAGCTGCCCGTACCGCTGCCAGTACACCCCGATGAACACATCGCTTTGCGCCAGGTACTGCTGGAACACCGCCTGCGGCGGGTACGGCCGGGCGCCCAGCTCGAACATCACCGGAGTCAGCCGCAGCGCCGAGATCGCGCGCGCGACAGCCCGCCGCTCCCCGGCCAGCTCGCCCAGCGTGGAACTCACGAACACCCGCACACGGCGATCCGGAGTCCGGATAACCGCCTCATCCGGCGGCCCCGCGCTAGCCGCTCGCCCCTGATCAGGACCCACCACGCAAGTCTGCAACCAGCCATCCAGGCCAGCAATCCCAGCAGGTACCCAGCCTCTCAGCCAGCACCGGAGGTCCTAGCCAGCCAAGAGCTCGGCCGGTGCGACGACCCCGCGCTGTGCCAGAGCAATTTCGGCTGCGAGATCGACGGCATTCCCCGCGCCGATGTCGAGTGCTTTTCCACCCGCAGGCAGAGCGTCACCAGTCAGCTGCGTGAGCGCGCCGCCGAATTTGAGCGTGAGCACGGCCGGCAGCAGAGCCAAGCGTGAACTCGCTCAGCTCCACGAAGAAGCCTGGGACGACACGCGCAAGCAAAAACCCCAGGGCGGCATCGACTTCGACGCGCTCCACTCGGGATGGGCCCAAAGACTCAGGAAACACGGCCGTGAGCTTGAGTCCATCGCGCCCGACGTGTGGGACGAGGACATCGCCCGCTCCGGCGGCCGCTCCGGCCAGGACGACGACGACGAGGCTCAGCCCGACCCGCTCACGCTCAGCCGGGCGGCGCTCAAAGCGCTGGGCCGGGTCCAGGCCCGGCAGGCCAAGTGGACGCGGTACCCAGCTGATCCACGAACTCGGGTCGGTGCTGCCGCCCGAGATCCGCGACCTCAAGCCGGAGCGGATGCTGCCGCTGCTGGAACACCTGGCCGACCGCACCCTGGCGGGCGAGTTCGAGCCCGTCGTCTGCCTGGAGGCGCCCGAGCTGGTCGACGTGCCCGACTCGCTCAGACGCGACGACGGGCTGCCGGTGTACCGGCGACACATGACCACCAGATACGCGACCGCCGCGCGGCTGAGCCTCGAAGAACAGCTCCTCGCCGACGCCGGGCGCAGGCGCGCGCCGCTCGTTGAGCGTGAGCGCGCCGCTCAGCTGCTCGGCTCAGACTCAGCCACGCTCACCGCTCAGCTCGACCGCAAACCCGAAGCAGGCAGCGACCAGACCACCGCGGCCGGGCTGCGCCTGGACCAGGCCGCCGCGATCTGGTCCGCGCTGACCGACCGGAAAACCTCCACGGTCCTCACCGGCCCGGCCGGCAGCGGGAAAACCCACGCCCTCGCCGCCGCCGCGCTCGCCGCCCGCCGAGCAGGGGTCCGGCACGTCTACGGCACCGCCGCATCCCAGGCAGCCCGCAACGTCCTGGCCGCCAAGCTCGCCGAGATGGGCGTGCAGGCCACCGTGCTGAACTCCACCCAGTTCCTGGAGAAGGCGGGCAGGCCGCCTGGCGACCCGCACGGCCTGCACATCTGGCCCGGGTCGCTGATCCTGGTCGACGAGGCGTCGATGCTCCCGGCCAGCCACGCCGCGGCGATCAAGCGGATCGCTGCTCGCACCGGCAGCAAGGAGATCACCGCCGGGGACCAGGAGCAACTCCAGGCCGTGGAAGAGGGCGGCGCGATGGGGCTGCAAGCCCGCCAGCACGGCTACTTGCAGCTTGCCGAGCCGGTCCGGTTCACCCGCCAGTGGGAACGCGACGCCAGCCTGCGGCTGCGCGCCGGCGACGCCACCGTCGCCGACGTGTACGACCAGCACGGCCGTATCCATGGCGGCAGTCCCGAAGAAGTTATCGAAGGCGCCGCGCAGATGGCCGTCACCCTCCTGGCCGGCAACCAGGACGTCATCCTCATGGCCCGGTCCCGCGACCTGGTGCGCGAACTGTCCCGCCGGGTCCGCGACGAACTGACCCGGCTCGGCGTCATCGACCCTGGCCCGTCAGTGCCGCTGGCCGCGGGTGCGCGTGCCAGCGTCCACGACCTGGTCATCAACCGGCGCAACGATCACAAGGCCGGGCTCGCCAACGGCGACGTGGTGCGGATCGAGGAAATCACCAGCGACGGCGAGGTGCTGATCCGCAAGGCCACCGGGCGGGATCCCGTCACCGGCGAGCCGGTGTTCGCGCGCACGGCGATCGCCCGCCGGTCGCTGCGGGAATTCGACTCCGCCTACGCCCGGACCGCGCACACCACCCAGGGCAGCCAGGGTACTGTCGGCATCCCCGTGGCGACCGGCGACGAGGACCGGCAGTGGCTCTACTCCGCCGCGACTCGGGGCTGGCGGGAGAACCACATCTTCGTGATGACCAGATCGCCACACCAGTCCGACCCGGCTGCCGGGCCCGCTGCCGCGCCTGAGATCGGCCGCTACGACGGGCTGCAGCGCTTCCGCGCCGGCCAGGGACGGGCAGGCCGGAGACGGGCAGGACCCCGGCCACCGCGAGGCCGTCGACGTGTTCGCCGACGTCATCGCCCGCGACGGCACCGAGCTGTCCGCGACCGAGTACCGGCGCCGCCAGCTCGCCAACGCCGACCACCTCGCCCTCCTGGACACCATGTGGCACGACGCCACCGCTGGGCCGCGCACCGAACGCTACCGGCAGATCCTCGCCGACGTCGTGCCACCCGGCTACGCCGCCGGGGCGGACAAGTCCCCGAAGGCGGCCTGGCTGTGGCGGACCCTGCGCGCCGTCGAGCCCGCCGGCCTGGACGCCCGCGAAGTCATGCAGTCCGCGGTCGCCAGCAGGCCGCTGGCTGGCGCGCGGGATGTGGCCGCGGTCGTCGACGACCGCATCCGCAAGCAGGCCCACGTCGACCGTCTGGTCCCCCTCCCCCAGGGCCGCTGGTCCGACCACGTGCCGCAGGTCGCACCGGCACTCCCGTCAACGATGTCGAAACATGTCAGCAGCCAGCGGGAGAACCATCAGCGACCTAATAAAACAGTGCTCACCCATCCGGGGGCACGACATCCCAGCAGCGATCAACTCTCCCGGTCACCGGCAGGGGCACGATCTTTGCTCAGGGCTCGAAGCCCGGGAGCAACCAGTGCTCACCTGCCAGCGGCCACCTTCGACCGAGTCTGCCGGATGGCGGACGCGGGTGAACTTGGCGTCACGGTCCCGGATGAGGAAGCGGAAGGAGCCGATCCGGTCTTCCAGGTCTGATCAGGTCATGATCGCTGGACAATCACCTCCTGATGCGCTGGGCGCACGGAACTTCGGACTAGGCTGCGGATCTCCTGGCTGGTCCCCGGGCGGCCTGGCCGGCTCGGGTACGTCCATTTGCGTCGGATCAGGCGGCGGTGCCAGGCCAGCAGCGTGCCCGGTGTGGCGAGCCGGTGGGCACGCAGCACGGCTGGCTGTAGCCTTGTGAGCGCGGCCAGGATGGGCCGGTCGGCGCAGTCCGGCTTGGGCCGGGCGACCTGACGCTGTAGCATCGTGACTTCATGACGCAGTACCATGATCTCGGCGTCCTTGGACGCCTGGCCGCGGCTCGGCAGTAGCAGCCAGTCAAAGACCCGGACCATGATCAGGTAGAGAAGGCGCAAGAGCACAAACCGCGATCCTGCCTCAACCTGCTCATCCGGCCAAACCGCAGGTCACAGTCCCTGTGGCGAGTTCTGGAGCGGTACACCCACCTGCACCGCCGGCGGAACGAAGGCTGCCACGACGCCGCCGTCCCGCACGCCGAGATCACCGCTCGGCTACCGCGGCAGCTGTCTGCGGAATGGACGCACAACGGCCGTAGGCCATGGTCGCCGCCTGCGGATCACGCCTGGGGTTGCTGTCCGGACGATCTGAGCGCCCGGCAGCACGGCTGGCTGCATGCTGAGCAGCGAGCGCTCGGTCGGCGGTAGGCGCGAGGATGGTTCTGCTGGCTCCAAGGTCACAGCCAGCCCTCCCGGCTGGCACGGAGCGCCGCCTGCACGCGGTTGTCGACGTCCAACTTCCGGAAGATCTCCTGCACGTGCGACTTGACCGTGTTCTCGCTCAGATAGACACGAACGGCGATCTCTCGATTGGAGAAGCCAGCAGCAATCAGGCGAAGTATCTCCATCTGCGTGCCACTGAGCGGGCTTGGTGGCGCTGGCGGAGTCAGGTGGTCCCCCGTGCGGAGTCGGTCTAGGACCTTTGCCGCTATGGCAGGGGACACTGCCCCGCCGCCTCCATGGACGGCGCGTATGCTCTCCTTCAAGGAGAACCGCTCAATGTCCTTGACGACGTAACCCCTGGCTCCTGCCTTGATGCAGTCTTGGATGAGGTCGTTGTCCGAATAGGTCGAGACGATGAGCACAGCGATATCTGGATAGGTGGTGGCAAGCTGCCTGCAGGCCTCCGCTCCGCTGACACCTGGTAGCCGCGCGTCTAGCAAAATGACATTGGGGTTGGCCTTGCCCACTAACTTGCCGACGTCGTCCGCCGTGGCGCTTTCTGCTACGACCTCAAAATCGGGCTCATTGCCCAGGATCGTCTTGAGGCCCTCCCGGACGATCTCGTGGTCATCGATGATCATGACCCGGATCACTGCTGCCTCGCTTTCAAGGGAATGCTTGCTTTCATTACAAGCCCAGCCTCCTCGCCGTTGGTGACCTCGAAGGTCCCGCCGCGGTCTATGACCAGTTGGTGGATGTGCCGCAGCCCGAAATGCAGATAGCTGTTTCGGTATGTTTGCAGCACGACCGCCGGTGCGCCGTTGCCATCGTCCTGGACAACAAAGTATAGGCGGTCGTGCTCGAACCGAAGACTGACGAGAACCGTCCTGGCATGGGAGTGTTTTTTGACATTTGTGAGGGCTTCGTCGATAACCAGATATGCTGCATCACTGACGGTCTCTACCGCCGCCGTTGGCTTGCCGTAAAGCGACAAGTGTGCCTGGATCCCCGAACTGCGCTCAAGCTCGTGGAGTAGTGCCCCGACCCGGTCAGTGAGGTCAAGCTGCTCATGGTCAGGCGTAGTAAGCGCGAATATGGCCCGGCGTACTTCGTAGGAGGCCCCGATGGACAAGCGTCGTATTTCCTCCAGCTGGCCAGCCAGCCTTTGGTCCATGCTACTGTCCTCCAGCAGAGCGTTCAACCTTACGCCGATCGAGAATATTTGTTGCTCGATCCGGTCGTGGAGCGCGCCTGCAATCCTTTCTCGCTCACGTCCCAGCAACTGAGCTCGTTCGGCTTCGGTCAAGCGCTGGTGCAGTTCCTGGAGCTCAGCGATCATCCGGCGCTGGCTTTCGTACAGTCGAGCGTTGTCCACAGCAACCGCCACCTGAGCGGCGAAGGTGGACAAGAGGCGCTCGTCCTCGGGACCGTAGCCACCCGGCTTGTTGGCGACGCCGATCATGCCGATGACCTCGCCACGAAGCCGCAGAGGGACGCCGAGGAACCTGCGAATTGGTGGATGCCCCTCCGGCTGGCCAACGCTGCGGCGGTCACCCGGGACATCGTTGGTTATATATGAACGGTCCTCTCTGATGGCGACCCCGACCACGCTCGAACGAAGCGCCATCAAGTGGAACATCTGGTAGAAGCTGGGGCTCGGCTCGAACCCCTTAATAGCCGCGACGTCCATTACGTGCTCGCTTGCTTTGAGCTCTCCACTGGCCACAACCCCGACCCTGGCGTCTCGAAGTAGGCCAGTGAAAGCGAACTCCGAGCCGGTGAGCGCCAAGCAGTAGCCCAGCGCTTTGTCATGGATCTCGGCCAGGTTGTGCAGGCCGGCGATCTCCACCGAGATCGTGTGGAGGGAGGCGAGTTGCTCGTGGAGGTTGCGGTCGTCCTCCACCTGTTAGCTCCTGGCTCTCGGGACCAAACGGATGCCGTTGACTTCAATGTTACGTCCACCTTGGGGAAGAGCGCTGACCTGGTCGGGTGGTTGGCCCCACGCGATCGGGTGACATCCTGCGCCCCCAGACATGCCCGCTGACAGCGCGGATTTCCCCCGTTCGCAGGAAGCCAGGGCCCCAGCCTTCCCGCGATAGTGGCGTCATGGGCGACCAGCAGGCCTGTGGGCACGACCCGGCGCAGGCCGATGGCGTAGCCGAAGACACCCTTCTACTGCTCGATGGCATTTATTCGAGCGCTCCAGTCGGCTTTGCCTTCCTCGACCGGCACTTTCGCTATGTGCGCGTCAACGAGAGGCTGGCCTCGATCGACGGGTGCCCCGTGGCCGATCACAGCGGCCGGACGGTCCGGGAGGTCATGCCCGGGTTGTGGCCCCGGGTTGAGCCGTCCTTCCGCTGGATGCTGAGATCGGGCGAATCGCTCGTCAACCTTGAGGTCAGCGGTGAGACCATCGCCGCCCCCGGGACGGTCCGCCACTGGGCGACGAGCATCTACGCAGTGCACAGCCAAGAGCGAACCATTGGGTTGGGCGTCCTTGTAACTGACATCACCGAGCGAAAGCGGGCAGAAGCGGCCCTTCACGAGCTGATGAGAGCAACGATCGGGGCCCTCGCGGCAACCGTGGAGGCGCGCGACCCCTATACCGCAGGCCACCAGCGGCGGGTATCTCAGCTGTCGACGACTATCGCGACCAAGATCGGTCTGGACACAGACACCGTGACCGGTATCGGCGTCGCCGCGCACATCCACGACATGGGCAAGATCGCGATCCCAGCGGAACTACTGATGCGCCCCGGGCCGCTCCGCGCGGCCGAGTTCGAGCTGATCAAGGACCACCCCCGTGTCGGTCGCGAGATCATCGCAGGCATCTCCTTCCCGTGGCCCGTAGCGGAGATGGTCTACGAGCACCATGAACGCTTTGACGGTAGTGGTTATCCCCGAGGGCTCAAGGGAGACGAGATTTCGATGGGCGCGCGGGTCATAGCGGTCGCCGACGTCCTGGAGGCGATGGCGTCCCATCGGCCCTATCGTCCGGCTCTCGGCCTGGACGCGGCAATGAGGAGACTCGAAGAGGGTCGTGGTTCCCAGTTCGACCCCCCCGTCGTCGACGCCTGCCTAGACCTGTTCAAGACTGCACAGCTTAAGTTGGAGCTTTGAAACCGCGGCGTGAGCAGTCGGGTTACCTCCTGAAGAACCGATGCTCAAACACAAAGCGATTCGATCTGAAAGAACATGATGCCTGCCCCGATGGAACCCCAGCCACCGTCTCCTCGCAAGAAATAGCGGCAGTATGGCGTGCGGCACAGCCCTTAGTTAGAGGACGCGACTATGTTCAAGCGTCGCGCGGAGATTGTAATACCGTTCTACTGGTTAATGGTGATGAGAGATCGGTCATTAAATCGCCGCTTCCACTGGGCTATATAGACACCCGAGCCTTACTAACGTATGAGGCGGGTGTAGTGGATCTGCTCAACCAGAAGCTAACCGGGATTACGGACACACTGCCGGTCGCCGTGCCGTTGCTCATTCATCATAGCTGCGGACGCCCGTCCTGGACCGCATTCAGCTGGGTGCCCGGCGAAGTGCTCAGTCTGCGAGAAGTGCAGCAAAGGTTTTTGCCCGACGATTTTCGGGCTCTTGGAGAAGCTGTAGGGGAGTTTGCTGTACGCCTGGCTCGAGCGCTGGACCTCGGCTCGTTCAGGCGTGACATTGAACGGCCTTACGGTATTTGTGCAGTTGATCACGAGCTCTGGCTTGCTGCTGCGATGAACGGCGAGCTTGACCGCTTGCACAAACAAGGCTATACCAATCTGGCTACAGTGCTTGGCCAACTCGGCCGCGAGTATCAGGATCTTCGCCGCACCGGGCAGTTGAGACCGACCATTATAGGTCATAACGATCTGCATCTCGGCAATTTTACCTTTATCGAACGTCGCGATGGAGCAATGCGCCTGGCGGGTTTCATCGACTTTGCCTTTGCGAAGCCAAGCACTCCGGCACGCGAATTTCGCTTCCTGGAACAACTTCATCCAGAAGCGCTGCAGGCGGCCATGACCACATGGCGGGAGTTGACGGGCGAAAGGGTTTCAATAGATCTCGTGCGGTTTTGGGAACGCGTGCAGTACGTTACGACGTGTATAACTCGCATTGAATGGGGATGCCCGGTCGGACGTGGGGCCGTGCATATGCAGCGCTGTTACCCCCAATATAATTGGCGGAAGGAGCTTGTCGAGCCAATGAATCCCCCCAAAGCTCCTGCTGAGCAGGCGCGTGCGCTGATCTAGACCTATTGCTTTGAGCAGTGGTTGGGCTCCCGGCCGCCTCGGAGGCAGGCCGTTTTAAGGGGTCTGCTTACTGCGGTCATGGGCCGATGGGTCCTTTCGCGGCGGCGGGCGACGCGGCGGACCGGGTCAGCCGGGCGGTGGAGGCGATGGAGCGAGCGAAAGGCCGGCGGTTCGGAGGATTAGGGGCAGCTGGCCTTCGACGCGCTGCTGTACCGGCCTGGTGGTGATCGGCGAGGCCGACAAGGCGCTACCTGCGGACCTGCTCGCGCGGCAGCCCCAGGTCCCGTGGCGAGAAATCGCGCGGCTGCGTGACCTGCTCGCCCAGCATTACTACCGCGTAGACACCCAGATCATCCGCCGCGCCGTGGAGACGCCGCTGAGCGAGCTGCGTGATGCGGTCGCCCGGCTCCTTGCCGGCCCCGAACACCAGCCCGCTGACCGCGCCGAGGAACAGGTAGTCCCGAGGCGTCAGGTCCCGCCGCCACGGAAGCCGGTAGCGCCAGAGCCGGTAGATCAGCGCGACCGCCAGCACCGGTATGGCCTTGGCCAGTTCCTCGGGCAGGCCGACGCCGTAGATGCTGGGCTCCAGCCCCGCGGTGTCGGCGTGCAGGTCGACCTCCAGCGTGACCGCCAGCGGCACCTGGGTGGCCAGCGCGATCGCCGTGACCAGGACGAGCATCGGCCTGGTCACGTGTTCTAGCCGGATGATGACGCCCAGCAGCAGCCAGGCGACCGCGAAATAGGAGGCGAAGATCCAGGCCACGTGGTCGAACGTGCTGGCGCTCGGGTTCGGGCCCAAGGTGACCAGCGCGATCGACGGCACGCAGATCAGCAGCAGGAACAGCAGCACCGGCCAGCTGCGCAGCGAATGGTGCCGGATCCAGTCACCCAGCCGAAGCAGGTCGTTGACCTGCCCGGCTCGGCGCTGCTGCGGGGGGCGGGACCGGGGGCCTGCACCGGCATCATCGTGATCATCTCCCCTGGCGCTCGAGTCTCCCGCCACCCTGACACACCGCACCGCGGCGGCCATCCCTCACTTGTGCAGCGGGCCGGGCGGCCTCAGCGTGTACCACTTGTGCCGCCCGCTGGCCGCCAGACCGATGAAGTATCAGGTGCTGGAGCTGGCCGCGGCCGGCGGGCTGGCCGCCCTCGGCCCGCAGGACTGCCTGTGGGAGGGCAGCATGGCCGCGATCGACATGCTGCTGGTGCGCGACGGCACGACCGTACCTGGAGTGGTGTGTGACCAGTCCCGCTGGCTGGCGGCCTCGGGGGACCTCTGCCCGGTATGACCGCCGAGCTGCTGGAGACCCTCGGCGTGCCCGTCCTCGGCTGGCAGACGGCCACGCTGCCGGTGTTCTACAGCGCGGAAGGCGGCCCGGCGGTGTCCGCGGTGGTGTCCACGAGCGCCGAGGCGGCCGGCATCGCGCGCGTCCACTGGCAGCTGAACCCGTCATCGGGCCTGCTGCTCGCCCGCCCGCGGGCTGGACCTGGAGCCGATCGTGGCCGAGGCCACGGCGCGGGTGCGGCGCGAGGGCGTGACCGGGCCGACCGTGACGCCCGCGGTCCTCGCCCTCGTCGAGGAGCTGAGCGACGGCCGGAGCGTCGAGGTCAACCAGCGGCTGATCGCCGACAACGCGGCGCTGGCCGCCGAGGTGACCGTGGCCTACGCGGGCCGGGTCCCTTGAGTCGGACGAGATCGCCCGCACCTCCGGCGGGCACCGCGACCGACCCGGCCGCCGGAGTGCGAGCCGGAGGCTGTCAGGAGGCCAGCGCCTGCTCGAGCCAGGTTCGCAGCGCGGCGGCGGGCCCGGCTCCGGTCTGGCGCGCGGCCACCGCGCCTTTGCGCAGCAGCAGCAGGGTGGGTATGGCCTGCACGCCGAAGCGCTGCTGCAGCTTGGGTGACTCGTCCGCGTTGACCTTGACCAGCTTCAGCTTGCCGGCCATCTCCGTGGCGAGCTGCTCCAGGGCCGGGCTGACCATGCGGCACGGGCCGCACCACGGGCCCAGAGGTCGATCAGCGCGGGAACGGACGCGCGCTCGGCGACCTCGGCGAAGTCGTCGTCGCCCGTGTCGACGATCCACGACAGCGGCTTGTGGCAGTTGCCGCAGCGTGGGGTGCCGATGGCCGCGGCGGGCACCCGGTTCCTGCGCCCGCAGTTCGGGCAGGTGACCAGGTCGGCCGCCATGTCAGGCCACCTGGCCTGGTTCGCGGTTCTCGTACGTCACGGAGAGCTCGCCGTCGGCCAGCCCGACGCGGATGACGGCGCCATCACGGACATCGCCGGCCAGGAGCGCGCGCCCGATCCGGGTCTCGACCTCGTGGGCGATGAACCGGCGCAGCGGGCGCGCTCCGTAGACGGGGTCGAAGCCCTGCTGGGCGATGAAGGCCCGGGCGTCCTCGCTGACCTCGAGCGTCATCTGCCGCTCGGCCAGCCGGGACCGCAGGTCGTTGAACATCAGGTCGACGATCCGCTCGATCTCAGGCTGAGTCAGCGGCTTGAACAGCACGATGTCGTCCAGGCGATTCAGGAACTCGGGCCGGAAACGGGCCCGCATCGTGCCGATGACCTGCTCGCGCGCCTCCGGCTTGATCTCCCCGCCGGACGTCACCCCCTCCAGCAGGTACTCCGAGCCGATGTTGGAGGTCATGATGATAACGGTGTTACGGAAGTCGACGGTCCGCCCCTGAGCGTCGGTGAGCCTCCCGTCGTCGAGCACCTGGAGCAGCGTGTTGAAGACGTCCGAGTGCGCCTTCTCGATCTCGTCGAACAGCACCACCGAGTAAGGCTTGCGCCGGACCGCCTCGGTCAGCTGCCCGCCTTCCTCGTAGCCGACGTACCCGGGCGGGGCACCGACCAGGCGGCTGACCGTGTGCCGCTCCTGGTACTCGCTCATGTCGATGCGGACCATGTTGTCCTCGGTGTCGAAGAGCGCGGCCGCGAGCGACTTGGCCAGCTCGGTCTTGCCGACCCCGGTCGGGCCGAGGAAGATGAAAGAACCGATCGGCCTGCGCGGGTCCTTGACTCCCGCGCGGGCCCGGATGATGGCGTCGGCGACGAGCTGCACGGCCTCGTCCTGGCCCACCACCCGCTCGTGCAGGATCTCGTCGAGGCGCAGCAGCTTCTCCCGCTCGCCTTCCTGCAGGCGGCTGACCGGGATCCCGGTCCAGCGCGAGACGATCAGGGCGATCTCGTCGTCGGTGACGACCTCGCGGAGCAGCCGCTCGCCGCCCTGCTTGGCTGCGAGGTGCTCCTCCTCGGCGTGCAGCCGCCGCTCGAGCTCCGGGAGCCTGCCGAGCCGCAGCTCGGCGGCCCGGTTGAGGTCGTAGTCGCGCTCGGCCTGCTCGGCCTCCTGGCGCACCCGTTCTATTTCTTCGCGCACTTCCTGTACCTTGCGCAGCGCCTGGCGCTCGGCCTCCCACTGGGCCCGCAGCGAGTCAGACTGTGCGCGCAGGTCGGCGAGTTCCCTGCGGAGGTTCTCCAGGCGGGCCTTGCTCGCGGCGTCGGTCTCCTTGGCGAGCGCGGTCTCCTCGATCTCCAGGCGCATCACCCGGCGGGTGAGCTCATCCAGCTCGGCGGGCATGGAGTCGATCTCGGTGCGGACCACCGCGCACGCCTCGTCGACCAGGTCGATGGCCTTGTCCGGCAGGAACCGGTCGGAGATGTACCTGTGGCTCAGCGTCACCGCCGTGACCAGCGCGCTGTCCTGGATCCGCACGCCGTGGAACACCTCGAGCCGCTCCCGCAGGCCGCGCAGGATGGAGATCGTATCCTCCACCGATGGCTCGTCGACGAGAACAGGCTGGAACCGGCGCTCGAGGGCGGCGTCCTTCTCGATCTGCTTGCGGTATTCATCCTGGGTCGTCGCGCCGATCATGTGCAGCTCGCCGCGGGCCAGCATCGGCTTGAGCATGTTGCCCGCGTCCATCGCGCCCTCGGCCGCCCCGGCCCCGATGACCGTGTGCAGCTCGTCCACGAACAGCAGGATGCGTCCCTCGGCCGCCTTGACCTCGGCCAGGACCGCCTTGAGCCGCTCCTCGAACTCCCCGCGGTACTTGGCCCCCGCCACCAGCGAGCCCATGTCCAGGCTGAAGACCGTCCGGTCCCGCAGGCCCTCGGGAACGTCGCCGCGGCTGATCCGCTGGGCCAGGCCCTCCACGATCGCGGTCTTGCCGACGCCCGGATCGCCGACCAGCACGGGGTTGTTCTTGGTCCTTCGGGACAGGATCTGGATCACCCGCCGGATCTCGCTGTCCCGGCCGATGACCGGGTCGAGCAGGCCCGCCGAGGCGTCGGCGACCAGGTCCCGGCCGTACTTGGCCAGGGCCTCGTAGGCCACCTCGGGCATGGCGGAGGTCACCCGCTGGTTCCCGCGGATCCTCGTCAGCGCCTGCAGGAATCCGTCCCTGGTCAGCCCCTGCTCCCGGAGCAGGCCGGCCGCCGTCTGCGGCCCCTCAGCGAGCAGCGCCATGACGAGATGCTCTACGGAGACGTACTCGTCCTTCAGCCGGCCTGCCTCCTGCTCGGCGGCGTCCAGCAGGCGGGACAGCCGCTGCGTGACGGCTATCTGCCCGGGACTCACCCCCGGCCCGCTCACCCGCGGGCGGCGCCCCAGCTCCGCTTCCAGCACGCTGCGCAGCTGGTCCGTGTCGCCCCCAGCCTGGGTCAGCAGGCGCGGGACGATGCCTTCGGCCTGGTCAAGCAGGGCCAGCAGCAGGTGCTCGCCGTCGACCTCGGTGTGCCCGAAGCGGAGCGCCTTGGTCTGCGCGTCGTGCAGTGCTTCCTGTGACTTCTGAGTCAGATGGTTGGGGTCCATGGCCTTCCTCCCGGCTGCCCCGTGTTTCCTGGCGGTACTGCGCTGCGCAGGGCGGTTTCGAGCACCGTGATCCGGTCCAGCAGGTCGATGACCAGCCCCACGGCCGCGTAGTTGAGCGCGAACCCGGCGCGGAGGCGCTGTATCCGGGCTACGACCGCGAGCTGGGCGGGGGAGAACCAGAAGCCGGCCGGCCGCGTCGCGGTCGGCGTCGACCAAGCCGAGAGCGACCAGCCTGCGGATCAGCTCGGGGTGCGCGGCCGTCGCCCGCGCGAACGCCTCGAGGTCCATCCGCACCGGCCGGACGAGGGCGTAGCTCACCGATGCCTCCTCGGGTCGAAGGTCGAGGTCGCGGCCAGCTGCTCGAACAGCTGACGCTCCTCGTGCGAGAGCTTGCCCGGCACCATGATCTTGGCCTCGGCGAACAGGTCGCCGGGCCGACCGCGGTGATGCGGCAGGCCGCGGCCCCGGAGCCGGAGCCGCCTGCCGGTCGACGTGCCCGCCGGCACCTTGACCTTGGTCTCGCCGCCGGGCGTCTCGACCACGACCGACGTGCCCAGCGCGGCCTCCCAGGGGGCGAGCGGCAGGTCGACGTAGAGATCACGGCCCTCGACCCGGTACCTGGGGTGCCAGGCGATCCGGATCACGAAATAGAGGTCGCCGGGGCGGGCGCCGCCGCTGCCCCGGCCGCCCTGGCCTGCCAGCCGGATGCGCTGACCGCTGGTCACGCCGGCCGGCACCCGGACGTCAAAGGACCGCTGGCCATCCGGGCCCTGCAGGGTGACCGTCCGCTGGGTGCCGTGGTAAGCCTCCTCGACGGTCACCTCCAGCTCGGCCTCCTGGTCTGCACCGGGAATCGGGCCCCAGCCGCGGCCGGCCCGGCCGCCGAACGGCCCGCCCAGCAGGTCATCGATATCGATGTCGCCGGTACCCGCCCCGAAGGGGCCGCCCGCTGAGCCGAACGGGCTGCCGCCTGGCCTGAACCCTCCCTGCCCCGCGCGGCCCGCGCCCGCGCCCGCGCGTGCGCGGCGCCACGTCTCCGGGTCCACGTCCTCGGGCACCTGGCGGAAGTCGGGGCCGAACGTGTCGTAGCGGCGGCGGGTCTGCGGATCGGACAGGACGGCGTAGGCCTCGGAGATGTCCTTGAACCGGTTTTCGGCCCTGGGATCGGAGTTGACATCCGGATGGTAGGTGCGGGCGAGCTTGCGGTAGGCCTGCTGGATCTCGTCCTGGCTCGCGCTCCTCGGCACGCCCAGGATCTCGTAGAAATCGCGGTCGTCAGCCATGGGTCTGGCTAGCCATCACCCGGCACGGCCACCACGACCCGGGCAGGCCGAAGCTGGTGGTCTCCGTCGCCGTAGGCCGGCTGCACGACCTCCACGATCGTGCCGGGGGCGGCGTCGGGCACGGCCCGGGAGGCCACCGCGTCGTGGCGGGCCGGGTCGAACATCGCTCCGGTGTCGTCACGCCGGGAGAAGCCCAGCTTGGCGAGCACATCCAGGGCCTGCTGCCGGATGGCCTGGATGCCCTCGATGATCGAGTTCGGCTCGGCCTGAGCGTGTGCGAGCGCGCGCTCGAGATTGTCGAGTACGGGCAGCCACTCCCTGGCCACCTGGGCCCTTGCCTCTTCCTCGGCGCGGCGGACCTGGCTGGCGCATCTCTTGCGCGCGTTGTCCGCGTCGGCCAGGGCCCGCAGCCGCAGGTCCCTGGCCTCCGCCAGCTGGGCCTGCAGGTCGGCAACGGCCGCGGCGCCGCTCGCGTCGCCGGGATGTCCCGCCTCGGCCGCAGAGCCCGGCTGGGCCGACGGGCGCTCGGTCCCGGAGCCGGGCTGGGCAGGCGGGCGCTCACCGCCGCCCGGCCTCGGCCCGGGGCCGCCCCGTGCTTCACTCATTGGGGGTGAACTCGGCGTCGATCACGTCGTCGCCGCCATCGCCCTGCGGAGTACCGGACGGCCCGCCCTGCGGGCCCCCGGCCGCGCCGAGGCCGTGATAGACCTGCTGGAGCTCGCCGGTGAGTTCGCGGAGCCGGGCCAGGGGTGCCTCCTCCTTGAGGGCCTGCCGGGCGTCGGCCACGAGCGTCTCGGCTCGCGCCTTCTCGTGCACGGCGACCGCGTCGCCGCGTTCGGCCAGCAGCCGCTCGACCTGGTAGGCGGCGGTGTCGAGGGCGTTGCGGGCGTCGGTCAGCTCGCGCAGGCGGCTGTCCTCGTCACGGTGCTGCTCGGCGTCGCGGATCATGCGCTCGACCTCGGCCTGGTCCAGGTTGGAGGTCTCGCTGATCGTGATCCGCTGCTCGGCGCCGGTGCCGGAGTCCCGGGCCGAGACGTTCAGGATCCCGTTCGCGTCGATGTCGAAGGTGACCTCGATCTGCGGTACTCCCCGGGGCGCAGGACGGATGTTCTCGAGCCGGAACCGGCCGAGAACCCGGTTGTCGGCCGCGCGTTCCCGCTCGCCCTGGAGCACCACCACGTCCACGGCGGGCTGGTTGTCCTCCGCGGTGCTGAACGTCTCGGTGCGGCGGGCGGGAATCGTCGTGTTGCGCTCGATGACCTTGGTCATCACCCCGCCCATCGTCTCGATGCCGAGCGACAGCGGGGTCACGTCCAGCAGCAGGACATCCTTGACCTCGCCCTTGAGCACGGCGGCCTGCACCGCGGCGCCGAGCGCGACGACCTCGTCCGGGTTGACCGTCATGTTCGGGTCCTTGCCGCCGGTCAGCCGCCGGACCATGCTCTGCACCGCCGGGGTGCGGGTGGCCCCGCCGACCAGGATCACCTCGTCGAGATCGTTGGCGGTGAGCCTCGCGTCGGCCAGCGCCTGGCGGACCGGTCCCTCGGTGCGCTCGACCAGGTCGGCGGTGATCTGGTCGAACGTGGAGCGCATCAGCGTGGTGTTGAGGTGCTTGGGCCCGGAGGCGTCGGCGGTGATGAACGGCAGGCTGATCGTCGTCTGGGTCACCGACGACAGCTCCACCTTGGCCTTCTCGGCCGCCTCGAACAGGCGCTGCAGGGCCTGCGGATCCCGGCGCAGGTCGATCCCGTTGTCGCGCTGGAATCCGTCGGCCAGGTGGTCGACGAGCCGGCGGTCGAAGTCGTCGCCGCCGAGGTGGGTGTCGCCGGCGGTCGCGCGCACCTCGACCACGCCGTCGCCGATGTCGAGCACGCTGACGTCGAACGTCCCGCCGCCGAGGTCGAAGACCAGTACGGTTTCGCTCTGCTTCTTGTCCAGGCCGTAGGCCAGGGCGGCCGCGGTCGGCTCGTTGATGATGCGCAGGACGTTGAGCCCGGCGATCCGGCCCGCGTCCTTGGTCGCCTGCCGCTGCGCGTCGTTGAAGTACGCGGGAACGGTGATGACCGCCTCGGTGATCTTCTCGCCGAGGAACTTCGACGCGTCCTCCACCAGCTTGCGCAGCACCAGGGCCGAGATCTCCTCCGGCGCGTACTGCTTGCCGCCGATCTCGAACCGGGCCGCGCCGTCCGGCCCGGCGACGACGTCGAACGACACGGCATTGATCTCGGACTTGACCTCGTCGAAGCGCCGGCCGATGAACCGCTTGGCCGAGTAGATCGTGCCCTTGGGGTTCAGGATCGCCTGACGGCGGGCGAGCTGGCCGACCAGGCGCTCCCCCTGGGGGGTGAAGGCCACCACCGACGGGGTCGTCCGCGATCCCTCGGCGTTGGGGATCACCGTCGGCTTGCCTGCCTCGGTCGCCGCGATCACTGAGTTCGTGGTGCCCAGATCGATTCCGACTGCTCTCGCCATCGTTGCCTCATCTCGAGAACGGCGCGGCGCGGCGGGCAGTGCTGCCACCGGTGAGCCCCTGCACCACGGCTGGCACGTTCCAGTATGGGGGACACGGGGCGCGAGGCCCAGGGCAGGTCGCCACCACGACGCCGAGCGATTGCCACCAGCCATAACGTAAGTTCGTGCCCCGGAACCGCCCGTCAGGGCCTCAGGTCCTCGTCGCTGCGGGCGGGCGCGGACGGCGCCTGGTTCAGGTGCTCGCCGGCCGCACGCACCGGCACTCAGATCGGGTCGGAGGCGCAGTTCACCGACGTGGGCTTCACCCACCTGGCCCTCGTCCAGGTGGCAGCGACCAGCAGGACCAGTTCGTCTCCTGGGCCGCGAATGATCTGCTGCCGCCCCTGCGCAAGCGCGGATAGCACCTGAGAGCAAGGTGACAAGCACAGCCACGTCGCGGCGCGCTGGTACGCCGAGCGCGCCGGATCAACCGTGAGCTAGGCCGGCTGTACCCGGGTGCGCACATAGAGCTGAACTTCACATCTCCGCTCAAGTTGCTTGTGGCGGTGATCCTTTCCGCCCAGACCACGGACCGGCGGGTCAATGCGGTAACGCCGGTGCTTTTCGCCCGGTACCGCACGGCCGCCGATGGGCCAGCGTGGCGAGGTAGCCGCGGTGGCGGCGGCTGCCCCTTTCACAACTCCGCGGTCGAGTTCACCGGCCTGATCCACCCGGCCACCCGGTAATCGTCGCTCGCACATAAGCCGTCCTGTGCCTGCTCAGCGACGCCGCCCCCCAGGCGAGGGTGCCTGACCCCGAAACACTCGGCCGCCAGCTCGCCGGATCGCTGGAATGCCGGTAGTGACGGGTTTGTACACGCTGCTCCTCCCGATGGCAGTGTTCTGCGTTCTCGGGTCTTCACGTCATCTCGTTGCCGCTGCGGACTCCGCCACCGCGGCGATACCCGCCGGGGCCCTCATCGGCCTGGCGGCCCCGGGCTCGGCGAGATACGTGTGGCGGCGTCGCCGGACCGGGCGTGCGCGCGGGCCAGCGTCCGGCCGCACACCTGGGCGTAGCTTGCGAAACCGTTCGGCGTCATGGCGTCGAGATTCACCGAGCCCTTCATGTACCGGAATTGCCGCACGTAGTAGTCATGGCCGCCATAGGTGGTCCAGCCGAGGAACGGATGCTCACGTCGCCGTTTGCGTTCCTGCGACGTCGAAGACCAGGTTTCGCTCGGGCGTGCCGAACACGCCGAAGTTACGCCGCCGGTATCCAGGCCGCGTGCGAGGAACGCGGGACCCTCCGGCGGAGGGCCGCTCCGGCGCGCCTGCGCTCGTCGTATGTCTGCCCCCGGTCACCGGCCCGTGCCTTTTCCTCGGAGCCAGCGGGGCGCTCCCGATGGCATCCCCCGGGCCGCGCCGCCGGAGCTGCGGTAGACCAGCAGGCCGTGCAGGCGCTTGCCCTGCCTGAAGCCGGGCTCGGCGGTCGCGACCTCGCCGTCCACAGAAAGCCAGATCGGCGCGCCGTCCGCGGACGCGACGTCCACCGCTCTGGCCCGCCACGCATGGTAGACGCGGCACCGGCCGAGCGTGCCGGTGAGGACGGCGGCGACCAGGCGCGTCCTGGCCAGCGGTCCGGCGTCGATCACGCGGATGTCGAGATACCCGTCACAGAGGTTGGGACGGTAGGCGGGGGCCGTCCCCGGCGGCTCATACCGGCAATTGCCCGCGAAGTACAGCCACAGCCGGCGACGGCGGCCGTTCAGGATCAGCTCGTGCGGCTGGCTGCGCCGCAGCACCTGGACCAGCGCGAT
Source organism: uncultured Actinomycetota bacterium (assembly GCA_963842355.1). GTDB lineage: Bacteria > Actinomycetota > Actinomycetes > Streptosporangiales > Streptosporangiaceae > JASHPR01. Next base: position 29,243 of record CAWJGC010000011.1, read on the forward strand.
GATCACCGCGACCCGCCGGCCCAGCGTGTTCTCCAGCTGCTCCCTGGCCCGCACCAGGTCGACGTAGACGCCCGTGCTCGAGGTGTTGATGAATGACCGGCGCCCGGCGACGCCGACGTCCACCAGGACGGCCTCGCCGGCCCGCAGCGCCGCCAGTGCGTCCTCAACGGACCACACGCCCAGGTCGGCGGCGAAATGGTTGAACGTGCCGGCCGGGACCACCAGCAGCGGCAGGCCCGCCTCGAGTGCGACAGCGCAGGCCGTGCTGACAGTTCCGTCGCCGCCAGCCACCCCGAGGACCCGTGCCCGGCCTGCTGACAGGCGCAGCTGGCCGGCGAGGTCCTGGCCAGCGTGCGTCTCGATGATCACGGCCCGCGGCAGCTCGGCGCGCAGCCGCCGGGCCAGCCCGGACGACGCCGTCCCCGCTGAGGCGTTGACCGCCAGGACGAGGCCTTCGCCCGCGGGAGCTGCGGGCACGTCACGGGGCGGCCTGACGGCGGCCGCCGGGACGGGGGGCCGCCGCGGCCACCAGTGCAGCGTCGCCGCGCCGGCCGCGGCGCCGATCGCGAACCCGGCGAGCACGTCGGACGGATAATGCACCCCGGTGACCACCCGGGACGCTCCGACCGCCGCGGCGAGCACGATGACAGGGGCGGCGAGGGCCGGCTGCTCCAGCGCCACCCCGGTCGCGAAAGCAGCCGCGGACGCCGCGTGACCAGACGGGAAGGACGTGGTCCGGGGAGCCCGCTGGAGCTGCCGGGAGGCAGGAACACGGGCGTCAGGCCGGTCACGGGCCGCCAGGCCCTTGACCGCGATGCTGGCCGCCGCGCTCGCGGCGGCCAGGCCGCCGATGCCGCGCCAGGCAGCCCTCCGCGCCCACCTGTCCCCGGTCGCCCACAGTCCGATCGCCAGCCCGGTCCACAGCATGCCGTGGTTGGCCGCTCGGCTCAGCCTGGGCATCACCAGGTCCAGCAGCTGGGAGTCGTTCTGGGCGACGCGCCGCATGGCCGCGCGGTCCAGGGCCGCGATCGCGTTTTTCAGACGCATTCCTCTTACCAGTTACCAGGCTGGCCCGTCTGGCCGCGCCGCACATCCTCAAAGCGTGTGGTTGCGGACGGACAGGCCCGACTAAATCTACTCGATCATGCGGGTTGACCTCGCCACTACGGCCGGGCAGCGTAGGTGGTGCCGGTGCTGGCCACGGCGGCCGTGGGGCGCCTGATCGGCGCCGGGGTCAAGTCAGCGAGCAGAGCGGGGAGCGGTCGTGTTGCAGGTCCGGTTCAACCTGATCACCGCAGATCCGCTTCGGCTGGGTGACTCGCTCAAGTTCATCGAGGCCGCGGTCCGCCCCGTGGTGGAGAGCCTGCACGGAAGCCTGGGAATTTCGCTGTACGCGAACCCGGAACTCGGTGTGGCCATAGTCGAGTCATTCTGGGCGTCGCGCGTGGCGCTGGTGCAAAGCGAGGAGAGGGTCTCGCCGGGCCGCCAGGAGGCGGTGCGGCGTGCCGGGGGAACGGTCGCCGTTGAGCGCTACCGGGTTCCCGTGTTCGAACGGGAGGCGCCGCTGAGTCCCGGGGCCGCGCTGCGGCTGACCCGGATGGACATCCGGCCATCGGGAGTCGCGGACGCGGTGGAAGCCTACGGGGACACCGCGGTCCCGGGGCTGGCGGAGACCGAGGGGTTCCGCGGTGCGCTGCTGCTGGTCGACCGGGACACGGGGCATTTGATCAGCGAGACCATATGGCGGAACCCCCAGGCCCTGGCCGCGAGCCGCAGCGTCGCCGCGGCGGTCTGGGTCGATACGGTCGCGTCGACGGGCTGCGTGATACGCGCGGTCGAGGAATACAGCGTCATATTCAGTTCCGCACGAAAGGCCTGAGGACCCCTGACGCGTGCCGGCACGCATCTCCGGGCCCCGCCCGGCCTCAGCGGAGGCTCCTCTCGCTGGATCTACGGCCGGGCGGTGGCGCGAAGGTGGCACGTCGCAGCCGCTGCGGCGTGCGGGTTACGGAAACACAACGATGTGGCTCTCCACGCTGGCCACTCCCGGAGCTGCGGCGGCCGCGGAGGTCGCGGCGGCCGCCTCGTTCAGCGAATGGACGTGCCCGTAGAGCTTCGCGGTGTGATCGGACACCGCGACACTGATGTGGCGCGCGTCCACCTCGGCCTCGCGCTTGAAGGCCTCCTCGATCTCGGCCTGGACCCGGTCCGGGCTCACCGGCGGCGCCACCTCGATGCTGTTCGTGATTCCCACGACGCAGCTCGTGCTCACGTCCGCGAATGACCCCGCCCTCAGGCCTGGCGCCGCCGCGCCCTGCGCCGCCTCTGCGCGGGAAATCCGTCATCGCGGGCCTGGCCGGTTCTCGCCCGGGCAGGCCGCAAGCGTAGCGTTGTGGTCATGGTCAGGCCCCGGACAGGTTGCATGACAAGGCGCGCCAGCTCGCTGTCCCCCACACATCAGGCTCGCCGTCAGTACCGTTCCCCCGATCGCGGGCCTGACGCCCCGGGGGCCGACGGAAAGCTGCTGTAGATCTCTCCGCGGGCGCCCGCGCGAGATGGCGCGGCGCTGCTAGATCAGCAGCCGGAAGAGGCTGAACGCGCGTTCCCACTCCCGGCTGTGCACGGCCTTCAGCTCCGCGCTGACGATATTGAAGGTCCTGGCCAGCGCGATGCTGATGCCGCCGAAGATCAGCGGCAGCCGGGCCTGGGTGCCCTCGGTCAACGCCGCGTCCAGCGGCGGGCGGGCCGCCAGGCTATCGAGGATGGGCCGAAGCTCGATCTCCTCGTCGATGCGCTCGAAGCGGTGAATGCTCTCCTGGAGCCCCTTGGTGATCGGCAGGTCCCACGGCTCGATGAGGTCGCGGGCGTTCGCCTTCGCCGTGGCCTGGCCCATGAGCAGCAGGTCGTAGATCGCATCGTTGACGAAGTCGAGGTAGCGCTTAACGTCGTCCCGGTCGACATCAACGCTGCCCGCGGCGCGGAAGAAGCGCTCGAATTTCGCGAAGCCCATCACTGGCATGGCCGCCTCCCGGTCCGCGTCCGTCACATTGACTGCATCCGCTCGAGCGCGAGCCGGATCGCCATCGCGCCCTCGCCGACGGCCGCGGCCACCCGCTTGGTGGAGCCGCTGCGGACGTCGCCCACGGCGAACATACCCGGCTGGCTGGTTTCCAGCACCGACGGCAGCCAGCCAGCCTCGGCGCCACCATCGGTCGCCTGCCGTGGGTGCTTCCCGGTCCGCACGAAGCCGTGGTCGTCCAGGTCAACAAGGCCGCTAAGCCAGCCGGTGCACGGCGTCACGCCGATGAAGACGAACAGCGCTCGTGCCCGGATGACGCGGCGCGTCCTGGTCTGGCTGTCGGCCACGGCCACGGCTTCCAGTGCCTGATCCCCGAGCAGCTCCCGCACCTCGGTACCGAGCATGACATGCACGTTTGCGATCCGCCCGATCTGGTCGACAAGGTACCGCGACATGTACTCGCCAAGGTCTCGCTCCCGCACGATGAGCGTCACCTGGGCCGCGTGCCGGGACAGGAAGACCGCGGCCTGGCCCGCCGAGTTGCCGCCGCCTACGATTGCGACCGGATCATCGCGGCAGAGCAGTGCCTCCGCCTGAGATGCCGCGTAGTAGACGCTCATCTGCTCGAAGTGCTCCAGGCGGGGCACGTCAAGCCGGCGGTACCTGGCGCCGGTGGCGATGACCACCGATCTGGCGGTGACCGGGGGAGCGTCGTCCAGCCGCACCGTGTAGTGACCGTTGCTCCGCTCGATGGACGTCGCCTTGGCCGGCACGGCGAACCGGGCCCCGAACTTCCGCGCCTGGATCACCGCCCGCTCCGCGAGCTCGGCCCCGGAGATACCCGACGGGAATCCGAGGTAGTTCTCGATCCGCGATGCGGTGCCGGCCTGGCCCCCGGTGGCCGTTTCGTCCAGCACCAGAGTGTCCATGCCGTCCGAGGCCCCGTAAACGGCGGCCGAGAGGCCTGCCGGTCCCGACCCGACCACGAGCAGATCGCAGCCGGTGGATGGTGCGCTCGGTGCCGGGAGCCCGATCGCGGCCGCCAGCTCGGCGTTGCTGGGATTGCGAAGCAGCCGCCCGTACACGATCACGATGGGCGTATCCGCCGGCGCCACGCCCAGCTGGCTGAGCAGTGCCTCAGCGCCCGGGTCGGTCTCCAGGTCCAGCCATCGGGACGGAACCCGATTGCGGGCCGCGAAGTCCCGCAGCCGGCGGGCGTCCGGGGAGTACCTGGAGCCCACGATCCGCAGGCCCGCTCCGAGCCCGATCAGGATGGTGCGGCGGATGAGGTACGCGCGAAGGATCAGGTCGCCGAGAGCCGGGTCGCGCGCCACCAGGTCCCTGAGGCGATCAACAGGTACCGCTAGCACCTCGCCCGCAGCGGTCGCCACGGCGGCGTAATACGACCCCTCGCCGGTCAGCAGGCTGAGCTCACCAAGAAAGCGCCCGGGACCGTGCACGCTGATGACACGCTCCTCCGGCGTGCCGCGGGCCTCGACCACGGCCACAGTCCCGGCGAGGACGACGAAGAAATCGCAGTCCCGTTCGCCCTCATGGAACAGCACCTCGGCCGGCTGCGTGCTGCGCCGCTGGCCCAGCGCGGCCAGGGCAGCGATCTGGGCGTCGCTCAGCCGCGGATACGCCCCGTATGTGTCGGGGGTCTCGGGCAATCCGGGGTCGGCGGGGGCTCCGCCGGGCTCAGACGTACGCTTCGTCGACATAGCACCAGCGCCAGTCCTCGCCCGGCTCGAACGACTGGACGATCGGGTGCCCGACGGCGTAGGCGTGGCCGCGGGCGTGACGGAGCGGGGAAGAATCGCAGCAGCCGACGTGCCCGCAGGTCAGGCAGAGTCGCAGATGCACCCATGCGGCGCCGAGCTGCAGGCATTCCTCGCAGCCATCGGGCGTCCGGGGTGTCACCGGCCGGACCAGGCTCAGGTGCGGATCGAGCGTCGCGGACACACTCGCCCCCTCTGTTGCGCGGTGCGTACCTCAAGGCTCGCGGGGGGAGACAGCACCGCACATCGTCAGACCGGCTAGTTCCTGACTGTACCCGGCTGTCCGCCGATCTACCTGAACGAGGAATGTCAGGCCGCCGGGGTTCCCTCAGCATGGGGTCGGGGAGCTGCCGTGCCGTCACCGACGTCCTCGGCGGGTGGACGCCGCCGGCGCGGCGGTCGAGGCGGTGCTCAGCGACGACCCTCAGCCTTGCCGGGCTGGCGGGCCCCTGGGAAGTGACGATGGGCGGAGCGCCGTGGGGTTACCGGATGCGGGAGTCGACGGTCAGCGTCACGCTCACCCTTCGCCCCGGGCGAACGGCGACAAGCGCGCGGGCGGTGGAGGGATAGCCGCCCGAATTCGCCCCGGTCAGGGTGTAGGTACCGGTGCGTAGCCGGAGCTGGAACGCCCCGCCAAGGCGGGTCCGGACGCTGGCGACGACCCGGCCGCCGCGCAGCGCGCGCACGCTGGCGCCGGTGACCGGGATGGGCGGGCAGGGGGAGTTTGCCCGCTCTACCGGGCAGCCCGGTACCGCCAGCACCTGTCCGGTCACCGTGCCGCTACCTTCATGAAGCTCCGGGGAGGAGGCCGACCCGCAGCCGGCGAGCGCGGCGGCAAGGAGAAGGATGACCAGCGGTGACCGCACGACTATTGGATGCGGGCGCGACCGTCGCGGTTCCCAGGTTCCGGGCTTCGGCCCGGCGGTCCCGGTCCTCGCGCAGCGCCGGGTGCCGCTGGCCTGTGCTGGGCATCCACTCGAGGGGCCAGCACCGGAAGTCTTGACGGCTACCGAGCGAGCGGCCCTCATCGGCTGGGGCCGTGCTCATGCGGGTTTGCCCGGTTCCATGCCGCTGGCGGTTGCCGCGCCGGAGGTTGTCTGCGTCATGACTCGACAAGGGGGTCTTGTTATGAAACGTGTTCCGCTGATCGCTGCCCTGGGAGTTCTCGCCTATTTAGTGCTGCTTCCGGCCGCGGGTTCCCTGGCCGCCACGACAACGGCACGCGTTCCAGGATCGCTGAGCTATCACGTCACTCGTGGTCACGCCGTGCGTGCGGGGGCGTCCTCGCATGGCGTCGCGGGTCTTCGGGCGGTTAACTCAGCTCTCGGGGCGCAGGCGCGGAGTCTTCTGGTCCCCTTCCGGTCGCCGGGCGGTTCCTCCCCGGCAGCAGGGGCGGCAGAGCGCAGGCACCGACGATCAGCGCCGCTGCGCTGACCGGCGGCAGCTCCACCGCAGCGCCCGCAGGCGGGCGTTCTGGTGCCACAGTGATCCACGCCTTCAACGGGCTGAGCAACCTCAATTCCGATAACCTGAACGCCTTCCCGGATACCCCGCCCGACCAGGGCCTGTGCGTCGGCCACGACCCCACCCTCAAGGGCAACCCCGACGCCGTCTGGGAGCCGATCAACAGCGCGGCGCGGGAAACCACCGTGAACGGCGCCCTGCTGCGGCCCGACGTGAGCCTCGCCACGCTGTTCCAGGACCCCTACGCCGAGGGCGACGTGCGCTGCCTGTACGACCCGTCCACGCAGAGCTTCTACTTCACCGAGATCGGCTTCCCGGTGGCCACGGGACCGGCGTCGGACGACAACAACACCACCGCCGACGTGGTCGTGATGAACAAGCGCGGCGTCGCGGCGTACCAGTTCGACACCTCGCTCGGCGGGCCGAGCGCCGGGGACTGCTTCGGGGACCAGCCCAAGACCGGCTTCGATAACAACGCGCTGGTCATCTCGACCGACGAGTACTGCGGCCCGACCGAATCCAACTACGAGGGCGCGATCGTGCTGGCGGTCTCCAAGTCCCAGCTCGTCCACGAGGACTCAACGGTCAACGAGACGGTGCTCGGGCCCGTCTCCCTGGCGGGCAACCCGGTGGTCGGGCTCGACCCGGCGATCGGCACCGGCAGCGGCACCAGCTACTTCGTGAACTCGGTCCCGTTCCTGGCCAACGGCGACAACAACCCGGTCGGCAACACCCTGGGCCTGTGGACCCTCAGCAACGACGCTTCGGTGACGACCGGGCACGGCACTCCGGTCCTGACCAGCAAGGTCCTCCCGAGCGAGCCGTACGCGTTCCCGGTGCCCGCCACCAGCACCGGCGACGGCTCGACTACCACCGTTAACGGCATGGTCATCACCTCCGAGACGGCCCTCAACCCCGACGACAGCCGGATGAGCGGACCGGTCAACGTGACCCGGACACCCTGGGGAGGGATCCGCGCCGAGGCCCGCCGCTCAGCGGACGAACCGCGCACCGCCTGGCACCCGCGACCGCTGCGCGAGGCGGAGTCCCCGGACGCAACTAGCCGCGACGCCAGCGCCGGGACCTGGCGAGACCCCGCCCACGCGAAATGCCAGGTCAAGGCCGTACTTAGCAAGACCGATAGGATCGGACGGGAGCCGGGGGGAGCCATTCGGTCCGGCGCTGACGCTCCGGGCCATGGCTGCAAGCCCCGGGCCGGAGCCAGGACTCCATCTCCTACGAATGCGACCGAGCGGGTGGAGGCGGTTCAGGCACCGATGTCCTGCCCACCGGTGTGAGCGTCGGCCGGTACCCCAATTAGCGACCAGGAAGCGGGCTTGCCCTCGTCAAGGAAATCGCCGGCGGTCTTGACGGCGCCCTGCGCGCCCACTCCAGCGGCTCGACCGCGGAGCACATCGGGCCACCCTCGGCAGCTTTCGCCGTGTTGCCATGTTGATGAGATACAATCCCGATGTACAGTTTCAACATAGCGGTGGTGGATCGTGGCGCTGACGCAGATCGACATCGATGACGACGCCCTCGCCGAGGCCATGCGGCTGTCCGGCACGAAGACGAAGAAGGACACCGTCAACCTGGCGCTGCGAGAGTTCGCCGCCCGGCACCGCCGGGTCGCGGCCCTGGAGCACTATGCCAGGCTGGCGGCCGGGTGGGACTTCGAGGAATGGGAGCACCGGCGGGCCGCCGGGAAAGACCCGGCGTGATCCGCTACCTGCTGGACTCCTCCGCCCTGTGGCGGATCCTGCGGGACGCCGCGCTGCGGGCAGCCTGGGCCGAGGTGGTCTCCGCGGGCGCGGTCGGCTCCTGTCACCCCCAGCGCGTCGAGTTCCGCCGCTCGGCCCGCACGATCGACGAGTACGAGCAGATGTCGGGGATGTTCGCCGCGCTGTACCCGGACGCCGCCGTCCCCAAGGCCGCATGGCAGTGGATAGAGTCCGCGCAGTACCGCCTGCTGCGCCACGGCGCCCACCGCGCGCTGTCCGCCGTGGACCTGCTGATCTGCGCCACGGCCGCCCAGCGCGACCTGGTCGTGCTGCACGACGACAACGACTTCGCGACCGCCGCGCGGTACCTTCCCGACCTGCGCGAACGCGCCATCCACGACGTCCCGCCGACTGACTGACCCCGGTGAACGGCAGGAACAGCAGAGCGGCGCCGTCACCAGCCCCTCGAATGACAGCGGCGCAGGGAGACCGAGCATCGGGCCCACCCGCTCGCCGATCCCCGGCCGCGCCCGGTCCAGCGCGGCCACCACATGCCGCCAGAACCGGGCCGGGTCGTCGTCACCGGTATCCAGCGACAACCAGGCCGCCGGGCGCCCGCCACGCCGGGCCCACTCGGCCAGCAGGGCCATCTTGCCGTAGCCGGCAGGGGCGCACACCAAGACCAGCCCCGGCTCCAGCCCCTCATCGAGGCGGTCCGCCAGCCGCGGGCGCGGCACCAGGCCCGGGCTCGGCGCAGGCACGTGCAGCTTGGTGGCCAGTAGGACATCGCGCTCGGATACAGCCGCCGCCGCGGGCGGCTCAGCCACCGGTAACCTGCACGTTCACCGCCTCCGGTGATCCTCGTGCCGCTGCTGGAAAGACCCGGCCTGGTAGTCGGCCGACCGCGCAAACGTGGCGGCGCAGTTACCTGTCCAGGCACCGTATCTTACGGATTCGGCCACATTCTCCCTTGCGCGGCATCTCCCGCGCGTAACCGCACAGGACAGGCCGCTGGTCATCGGCCTGGATGCCCGCAGTGGGCCGATCCTTCCAGCCTGCAGACGCTCGCCGCGATCAGACGGCGCTTGGCCCATGTCCTGGTCGCGCTCATAGCGTGCTTCCGGCCGTCTCCGCGCAGCGCCGAGCCGCAGCGGGTCATCGACTCGCTGGAAGGCAGCGGTGCGGCACCTGACGCTGTCCCGCCTCACCGGGCCGTGTCGCGCCTGGTGGCCGAGATAGTCGACGCGGAGCCCGGTCCGCAGCTCCTCACCGAGAGGGCAGCGCATGATCATCATCGGGGACGCCGCACAGGCCGTGTCCCCGTCCACCGGCCAGGGCGTCTCCCTGGCCGCCGAGGACGCCGTGGTCCTCGCCTGGAACCTGCCCGCTCGCCCATGCGGCGGAACCCGCCATGCTCGCAATCATGCCAGGACCAAGATCGACCAGCTACGCGGAACCTCAAGCTAGCGCCATTGGTCGGGCGGCAGTACGAGGTAGCTTGCCTGGCCACGTCCGAATGACCAGTCGCCGCGTTCGTTCTCGACCAGGGTGACCGCTAGGTCCTCGCTGCGCAGCCCGACGCGGTCGGCGAGCAACTCGGCCAAGCGCCGGTAGAAGGCGCTCTTGGCCTCCGCCGACCGGCCGGCTGACAGGGTGAGGCGGACCATCACGAAATGGTCGCTGCGCTCGATGTCGAGGTAGTGCCGATCGAAATTTAGCGTCGCCGCGGTGTGCTGGGTGACGACCTGGAAGCGGTCACGCGCGGGCACGTCGAGGTGCTCGACCATGGCCTCGTGTACCGAGTCGCAGATGGCACCTAGCTCGGTCGGCGTCCGCCCTTCGAGCACATCGATGTTGACCAGTGGCATGCAGGAACTCCTCCGCAGGAATCAGGATCGCGACCGACGGCGGGCGCCGTCGTGCGGTCGGGTACCAGCAGGTGCCAACGGTCACCTGCTGACCAGGCTTCGCGCGCACGTCGTCTCACTGTCTCGCAAGTGACTTGGGTGCGGCTTTTTTGGAGTGACTTGCCAGTGGTGGCGTGTTGCGGTGCGTCTGCGCGCTGGGGAGGCTTCCTCTCCCTATGGTCCTGATGTGTGAAGTCGGGACCAGGGAAGGGAAGCCTCGGGTGGAAGGGTATGCGGTAAACGGCCTGGCGGTCAGCGGGGAGCCGGTGGCGGCGGGCCTGGGAGCGCTGGTGGGTGAGCTGGCCGGGCTGGTGGGCGGGCTGATCGCGGCTGGGCCGGGGATGTCGTTCGATGAGATCGAGCGGATGGTCAGTGTGCAGGGCCGGGAGCTGCTGCGGAAGGTGATCCAGTATGTGACGGATGTCGCGGCGGATCGCGAGCGGCGGCTGGCGGGGGTGGCCGATGCTGCGGGGGTGGCGCGGACGAGGGCCGAGCGGGGGCATGCTCGCACCGTGGTGTCGCAGTTCGGCGCGGTGACCATCCGGCGGATGGCCTACCGGGCGCCGGGGCTGGCGAACCTGCATCCCCGCGATGCGGTGCTGAACTTGCCAGGCGCGGCGGTATTCCTGGCAGCTGCAGCAGGCCGTGGTGGGCTATGTGCTGGCCGGTGCCTATGAGCAGGCCCAGCAGTTCCTGCTGGCCGCAACCGGGATCACGGTCGGCAAGCAGCAGCTGGAGCAGATCGTGGCCGAGGCCGCCGCCGACGCGGCGGCGTTCTGCCCGGCCCGCGATGAGCCCGGCGGCGGCCCGCCGGGGCTGCCGCTGGCGATCTCGGCCGACGGCAAGGGGGTGGCGATGCGCCCCGAGGCGCGCCGCCGCCGCACCAGGTCGCCCGCGCAGCGGGTCAAGACCTTCGCCAAGCGGCGGGGCACCGGGGAGAAAGACGGCCACAAGCGGATGGCCGAGACCGGGGTGGTCTTCGACGTCCAGGCCCCCGGCGGCCCCCCGCGGACCCCCGAGCAGATCATGGGCTGCGAGCCCGGCCCGGCCCCGCCCGGGCCGAAGGCCGCCGGGCGCTGGTACACCGTGGACATCACCGCCGGCCGCGCGCACACCATCAGCAAGATCTTCGACGAGGCCGGGCGCCGCGACCCCGCCCGCGTCCGCCCCTGGATCGCGCTGGCCGGCGGGGACCGGCACCAGATCAGCCTGATCCACCGCCAAGCCGCCGCCCGGGGCATCCCGGTCACCATCCTGATCGACTTCATCCACGTGCTGGAATACCTGTGGAAAGCCTCCTGGTGCTTCCACCCGCCCCGCGACCCGGCGATCGAGACCTGGGTCACCGCCCAGGCCCTGGACATCCTGCACGGCCGGGTACCCGACGTCATCACCCGCATCGAGCGCCTCGCCGCCGCGCACCCGCCCCGGGCCGGCAGCGACCACGAGAAGATCATCGCCAGAACCCTGTCCTACCTCACCGCCAAGCAGCCCTACCTGGACTACCCCCGCGCCCTGGCCGAAGGCTGGCCCATCGCCACCGGCGTCATCGAGACGGCCCTCGCAAACTGCTGAGGCAAGCAACAGCTCTTGCAGTTCCCTGCTTGTCACCCATCCGTTCCATCCTTTGCGCGGACAGAGACTGACTGTCTTGTATGACCGGCGGCTGGCCGGGATCGGGCACGTGTATATCTGCGACGCGGGCAGCCGGGGGACGCTGGCGCTTCCCCCCGGTTACACCGACCGCGGCGGCGAGCCTGGCTCGCTTGTGGCCGATGTGCGGGTCCTGGCCGAACTGGCCCGCGTGCTGCGCGCCGTGCAGGGTCGTTGACATGGCCGGGCCGGGGCGGCACTCTCTTGTGTGATGACAACACACAAGAGCGCCGTGTCAGGGGATCTGGCCGGGCTGAGCGTGCGCCGGCTGCGGGCCCGGCGGCGCCGCATCGCCGCCCAGATCCCCGACCTGGAAACCGTCATCGCGGGTTCCCTGCAAAACCAGCGCCGCCGCTGCGGAAAGGAGGGCTGCCGGTGTGCCAGAGGAGAACTGCACGGCCCGTACCTGTATCTGTCGCTGCGGGCTGGCCGCCGCACCCAGATGATCTACGTTCCCGCCGAGCTCGCCGAGCAGGTGCGCCAGGCGGTGACAACGAGCGCCGGCGCCCAGGCAGCGCTGGCAGAGATCTCGGCGATCAACCTCGAGCTGCTGAGGCGCGGGCGCCTCAGCTGATGTGTGATGCCCGCGTGCAGCTGGGAGCTGGTCATGCCAGTGGCCAACATGCTGGCGGCCGCGGCGCGGGCCGGAGCGTGCGGTGAACGGCGAGCACAAAATCACCCAAAGCCACCGCAACCGCCTGGCGCTGGTCTACCTGCGCCAGTCAACGGCCGCCCAGGTCCGCGAGCACAGCGAGTCCACGATGCGCCAGTACGCGCTGGCCGACGCCGCCGCCGCCCTGGGCTGGGACCGCTCCCAGGTGCTGGTGCTCGACGGCGACCTGGGCCAGTCAGGGCGCAGCACCCAGGGGCGGCGCGACTTCAAGGAGGTGGTGAGCAAGGTCTGCCAGGGCCAGGCGGGGCTGGTGCTGGTGCTGGAGGCCTCCCGGCTGTCGCGCAACTCCGCGGACTTCCAGCGCCTGCTGGAGTTTTGCCAGGTGACCGACACGCTCATCACCGATGCCGACGGTGTCTACGACCTGCGGGACTTCAACGACCAGCTGCTGCTCGGGTTCAAGGGAACGATGTCCGCGGTGGAGCTGCACATCTTGGCCCAGCGCATGCAGGAGGCCAAGAAAGCCGCGGCACGCCGCGGAGAGCTCCGCCTGCCGGTACCGGTCGGCTTGGCCTACGACCTCGATGGCCAGGTCGTCATGGACCCTGACCAGGAAGTGCAGGAAGCGGTCGGCGGTGTGTTCCGCGCCTTCGAAGAGACCGGGACATGCTGCGGCGTGGTCAAAGCTTTCCGGGACCGCCGCTTCCCCACCCACGGCCAAGACTGGACCAGCCCGGTGCGGTGGATGCGGCTGCGCCAAAGCCAGGCCCGGGCGATCTTGCGCAATCCGGCCTACGCCGGGGCCTACGTCTCGGGCCGCACGAAGACAGAACGCTGCATCGACGCCGGCGGCAACATCCGCACCCGCGCCATCGAGCTGCCCCCCGAGCGCTGGGAGGTCGTGATCCACGATCACCACCCCGGCTACATCAGCTGGGAAACCTTCTGCGCCAACCAGCGCCAGCTCGCCGCCAACCGGCCCCAGCGCGGGGCCCGGCCTGTCCGGGAAGGCAGCGCCCTGCTCCAGGGAATAGTGCTATGCGGGCACTGCGGCACGACCATGGGCGTGTCGTATTCCAGTTCGGGCGCAGCCCACTACCGGTGCCGCTCCCGGCTCGATGAAACCCACACCCCCAGCTGCCGCTCCGTCAGCGCCGCGCTGGCGGACCCGGTAGTCCAGGCCCGGCTGCTCGCGGCCGTCACCCCACAGCAGATCGCGCTGGCGCTGGCCGCTGCTGATGAGCTTCACCAGCGTGAAGCCCGCGCCTTGCGGGCCTTCGAGCTGCGGGCCGAACGGGCCCGCTATGAGGCCTCCCGCGCCGAGCGTGCCTTCAACCTGTGCGAACCAGAAAACCGGCTCGTTGCCCGCAGCCTCGAACAGCGGTGGGAAGCCAAGCTCGCCGCCGTGGCCGAGGCCGAAGCCGCCCTGGAAGCGCAAAAGGCCCAGCGGCCGCCGCTGCCAGACCCAGCTGACCTGCAGACCCTCGCCGCAGACCTGCGGCAGCTATGGGACAAGCCAACCACCTCCCCGCGCGACCGCAAGCGCGTGCTGAGGACCCTCATCGCCGATGTCACACTGCGCTCGGACCCTTCTGGCGACCAAGTCCGCGTCGGCATCCGCTGGCGCTCCGGCGCGCACGAACAGCACACCGCCACACGGACACGAATGCGCACCGAGCCAGCCGCGATCGACCTCATCAAGTGCCGCAAGCTGGAAGACGTGCGTGACACCGACATCGCCGCTGAACTGCGTGTCCTCGGGCTACAGACCGCGCGGGGCCACGAGTTCCGGACACGCGATGTGCGTAACGTCCGGCACTCCCTCGGCCTGGCGCGCCCCTCGCCGCTCGAAACCGGCGAGCTGACCGTCAGCCAGGTCGCCGCCCGCCTCGGCGTCAAACCAGGCACCGTCTACTACTGGCTGAAAACCGGCCTGCTGGATCACCGCAAAGCGGGCACCGGCGCAGTCTGCATCCCCTTCTCCGCCGAGACCGAGGCCAAGCTCCGAACCCGGCGTGTCAGATCCCGCAACCCCAAACGAACTGAAAAGACCGCACTTGGAGGTGCAGTATGAAGACCCCGTCGAAGGAGCCTGCCGCCACCTCGTCCACGACCGCATGGGCATCACCAGAGCCCGCTGGGGCCTGGCCGGCGCCCAGGCGATCTTGTGGCTGCGCGCCATCCGCGCCAACGGCGACCTGGACGCCTACTGGGACTACCACATCGCCCAGGAACACCAGCGCAACCACCTCAGCCGATACCAAGACGGCAACCCCACCCCCCGCCAAGACCACCTCGGGCTCGCCGCATAACGCTCACTCGAAAAAAGCCGCACCCAAGTCCTGGGTTCGACATAATTCGGCGGGCCTAGAGGCCGGATACCGGGGGTGACCTGGGAAGCGCGTCGTGGCACGCCGGAGGGGCGTGTCTCTAGGGGTTTGAAGATCGTTTCGGGGGTCGGGCGGGCTCGAGCTCGACGATCTGCTTCGGCGGGGTGATGGCGAGCTTGGCGAGCAGGTCGCGCTGCGGCTTGGTCAGCTCGGTGCGCTGCCGGAAGGTGCCGGCCGGGCCAGCGAATGTGCCCACGTGCAGGCGGTCCAGGTGGCGGCGGATGTTGCTCCACGTGTCGCCGGCGGTGGTCTCGATGATCCGTATCAGCAGCAGCGCCAGCCAGCACAAGATGACGTGGGCGCGGATGCGTTCTTCGAGCCTGTGGTAGACCGGCCGCAGGTCGATGATCTGTTTCATGTCCCGCCAGCCGCGTTCGACTTCCAGCAGCTGCTTATAGCCGAGCGCGATGTCCTCGGCGGGCAGGTGCGGGTCACTGCAGCGCAGCAGGTACTTGCCGTCGAGGTTCTCCTCGGCCTTGATCTTCGCTTTGTCGGTGCGCAGCAGCCCGCCCGGGGTGACGCGCAGGTACCGGTTCAGCCCGGGCTTGACGGAGATCTTCCCGCGTAGTTCCCCGCGTTTCATGGCGGGCAGCGCATCGGAGCCGTCGATCAGTTCTTCCAGCTGCGCGGCCATCTGGGCGCGCATATGGGCATCGCGGCTGGCAGCTTCGGGGTTGAAGCAGATCACGAACCGTTCATGGTCGCTGATCCGCACCTCCTTGACCCGCATGTTCCCGGCGATATCGGTGTAGCGGCCCTGGCGGGACAGCGCGGCCTTGACCTCCGCCGATCCGGAGCGCAATTTCTCCCCGATGATGTAATGGTGATCACCCGATCGCAGGTACCGGCGGTTCTCCGCTGAGGAGAACCCGCGGTCGGTCACCCACACGATCCTGGATAGGGTCCAGTCCCGCATCTCGTCCTTGACCTGCCGGATCACCACCTGGTCGCTGGCGTTGCCGGGCCAGCACCAGCACCGCACCGGGATCCCGTCGCGGGTAACGGCCATCCCGACCACGATCTGCGGCAGGTCATCCCGGGAGTCCTTGGACTTGCCGTGGGTGCGGAACCCGGCCGCCTTCCCCGGATCCACGTCGTCGCCGGAGGCTTTCTCCCCGCGCCAGTTCCGTGCCACTTCCTCGTCGGCTTCCTCCAGCTCGAAGTACGTGGAGGTGGTATCGAAGAACAACAGGTCGACCTCGAGATTCAGCAAGGTGGCCACCTTGCCGAACACCCCGGCCTCCAGGTGCTCGCGCGCATCGTGCAGCCAGTCCATCGCCCGGTAGCAGGCCTGCTCTCCGATCCCGGGCAGATTCTCGATATGCACGTCGTGGGTTATCCAGTCGGAGGCGGCCAGTTTCGAAGACGGCGCCAGCGCCCGGCTGGCGACCAGGCCGAACAGCACCCGCTCGGTGGCGGCCACATCGCGGGGCCGGCCCCGCCGGGGCGTGCCGCCCAGGCCGGTGATGACCTTATCGATGCCCAGCCGCCGCCACAGCGCATCGAGCACGAACACGCCGCCGAACGGCCGGGACTCCAGGAACACCAGGTCAGAACCTGCGGTGGCGGCGAGCACGTCGGCCGGGTCCAGCAGTTTGGATAGAGACGCGACCAGCCGCTTGATCGCGGCCCGGTCCAGGGCGTCCTCGCGGCCGAAACTGAACAGCACCCTGGGCACCGACCGGCCTGCGGCCGGGTCCCACTCATTGTGGGCCAGGTGCAGGTAGCGGACCGGGGTGCCGTCCTTGTTCGTCCGGCTGGTCGTCTTCACATACATCGTCTCTAGACGATACCGGGCAAGCTCGGGCTCTTCCAGCTAACACGCCCAAAGGCGTGTCTCTAGGCGATTTGGCGTCTGCGAGCCGACGGCGGCACGCTGACCTGCGCCTTCATCTCATCGGACCCTCTAGCCAGCCCGAATTATGTCGAACGCAGGCAAGTGACTTTGACTCTGTTAGCCGAGTCACCCGGCCCGAGAAGACAAGGAGTAACCGATGGATGGCAGGCCGTCAATCGCGTGGATCGAGGTGACCATCGACTGCGTGAACGTCGAGGTGGTCGCGACGTTCTGGCAACAGCTCCTGCACGAGCGGCCGTGCCCAGGCGGTAAATGCGCCCCACTTAAGGCACCAACAGGCCGAAACGGATCGTGCGTGCCGTGGCTAGGGAGGTCCAGCAGCTTGGATGCGCGCTCCTGGAAATGCCGCTGGCGGGAGTGCTGCGCGGGCTGGCTGAAGGGCGGGCAGCTTATGGCATCGAGTGCCAGGTACTTCTTGACCACTCCAGGCGGCGCCAGGTGGACCGCGCCTGGCGCACCCGGGAGCTGGCCACCCGATACGCCGCGGACGGGGTGGCCGGGATAGGGCTGTCGGGAGATGAGTCCTTCCCCCTCAGGCTGTTCATTGGGATTTTCGAGGTGGCCCCGCACGCGGGCCTGCACCCTGGTGCACCACGCGGGCGAGCTGAGCGGTTCGCGCAGCATCCGGGAGGCGATCACGATCGGCCACCGGGTACGGCTGGGGCGGCATCGTGGTGCAGCTCCTGGCGTTCCGCCGGCCGGACCTGGCGGCAGCACTGGTCCTGGTCGACCCGGCGCATGCACGTCGGCGCCGCGCTCAACGTGGGCCTCACCCCGGCGCAGATCACCGAGACGCTGCTGCGCCAGAGCGGGAGCCAAAGGGGGAGCCATTCTCCGCAGTCCTGGGGGCATCCCCAGGCACCGTGAGGCAGTGTTCGGCCAGGTGAAGTGCTCTCCGGGGCATTCAGGGGCATGCCGAGGCAGTCGGCGGATCTCCCTGACACGGAAGAGGCCACAAGTTCAAATCTTGTACCGCCCACGCGAAACAGCAGGTCAGAGGCCGTCTCTGCCCCCCGGCAGGGACGGCCGAGATCTGTAGTGAGGGCCATCCAAGATCGTCAGGGCTAGCATCAGCGCGCGGCTCGGCGCGGCCGGGGCGAAGACTCGATCTACTTGTGGGAAGCGCGCTGCCTAGGCGCCTCATCCAGTACAGCCCCCGAACGCGCCGTCTCCCAGTGCAATACTTACTGACGTTTCCAGCAGGAATCCGGTCAGGACGGCGGGAAGTCGTCGAGGACCACCGGGGCTTTCGGAGACGACCCGTTCCGGGCATGAGCGCGCAGCACCAAGGGGGAACGTGGACAACGCCACGGCGAACAAGGGCTGGCTGGCACTCGTCGCCTTGGCCACGGCGCAGTTCCTCATGGTGCTGGACCAGTCCGTGATGAACGTCTCGATCAGCGCGCTGGTCCACGACTTCCACACCACGGTCACCACGATCCAGGCGGTCATCACCCTCTACTGCCTGGTCATGGCCATGCTCATTCTCACCGGGGCCAAGATCGGCGACATGATCGGCCGCCGTCGGGCGTTCGTCGTCGGACTGATCATCTACGCCTGCGGCTCGGCGCTGACCGCGCTGTCCCAGTCGGTGGCTGTGCTCGCCCTCGGGTGGTCGGTGCTCGAGGGCATCGGCGCTTCGCTGGTCTTTCCTGCGCTCGCGGCGTTGATTGCCGGCAACTTCGCGGGGGCCCGGCGCAAGGCCGCTTACGCGGTCATCGGCGGGGTCGCTGGTGCGGGAATCGCGGTCGGCCCCATCGTGGGCGGGTGGGCGACGACCGTGCTCACGTGGCGGGTCGTGTTCGTCGGCGAGGTCGTCATTGCCGCATTTATCCTGATCATGATGCGGAAGGTGGCAGACGCCCCCCGCCCGGATCCTGCTCCGAAGCTCGATATCGTCGGCTCGGTGCTGTCGGCCGCCGGCCTGGGGGTCTTCGTCTTCGGAGTTCTCCAGTCGAGTACCTGGGGGTGGGTCAAGCCGAAGAACTCCCCGATCACCATCTTCGGCTTCTCGCTCACCCTCTTCGTCATCGCCGCTGGCGGCATCCTGCTCTGGGGATTCGTGACCTGGCAGCGCCATCGCGAGGCCACGAACCGAGACCCGCTGGTCCATCTGTCACTCGCCCGGATCCCGCCGGTGCGGTCGGGGCTGATCGGGATGTTCAGCCAGAACCTCCTGCTCATGGGGATTTTCTTCGTCGTTCCGCTCTATCTCCAGCTGGTCCTTGGGCTGAGCGCCCTCGAGACCGGGATCAAGATGCTGCCCATCTCGATCGCCATGTTCGCGACCGCGGCGATCGCCTCACGGCTGTCGAACCGCTTCCCGGTGCGGGCGATCGTGCAGAGCGGCCTGATCCTGACCCTCGCCGGTGCCCTCGTCCTGCTTTCGACGATCAAGCCCACTCTCTCCAGCGCCGGATTCGCCACCGGAATGGCCGTGCTCGGTGTCGGGATGGGCCTGATGATCTCCCAGCTGGGCAACGTGGTTCAGTCCTCGGTCGAGGAGTCGGGCCGGAGCGAGGCCGGAGGGCTCCAGTACACCGGGCAGCAGCTCGGCTCGTCGCTCGGGGTGGCGCTCATCGGGTCCATCGTGCTGATCGGCCTGACCAGCACCTTCATCTCAAACGTCGAGCACGACCCTCGAATCAGCGCCGACGTGTCGGCCCAGGTGGGCGTGGCGGCGGGCTCCAACACCAACTTCGTCTCCTCCGCACAGATCGACGCCGCAGCGAAAAAGGCTGGTCTGGGCGCCACGACTACCGCAGCACTCGTCGATGACTACGAGGCGGCACAGCTCCGGTCGCTCAAGGCCGGGCTCCTGGCTGCCGCCCTCCTCGCCCTCATCTCGCTCGGGTTCACCAGAGAGCTGCCGCACGAGCGACCGGCTCCCCGGACCAACCGTGATCCCGCAGCGGTGTCATGACCAACCGGGTTCCGCCTTAGGATCCGCTGCACCGCGGCCGGTTCCCTGGTCCGGATTGACGGATACGAGCTCAACGCCGAGGTCCTGGATTTGCTCGATGAGCCCGAGCAGGTGCGCCTGATCGGTCACCTGGCCGGTCAGCACCGTCATGCCCGCAAGCCGCTGCAGCCGCATGCCTTCAAACAGGAATCCGAACGAATCGCCCAGCTCCCCGCGAATAACAAGCCGGTACCTGCGGCCTCGCGCCCAGTTGCTGTCCATTTCTCCGCAGACTCACACTCAGGCAGGTGACCCGTCATCACCTGCCGACCGGATTCACCTAGGGGAAGCTGCTGCCAGGCCGGACCCGGACCGCACGTCCGGGCGCCGGCCAGTCACAGACAGCGAGGCAGTTAGACCCGGGCGACGCCGACTGACGGTGACGGCACCCGGTGTGTTATCCCTTGGCTGCTCGCTAGAGGAGGCCGAGCTCGCGGCCACGTTCGAGTGCGTCGGCCCGCGAGCACACCGCGAGCTTGCGGTAGATCGCCCGGACGTGGCTATGGACCGTGTTGTGCGACACATACAGCTCACGGCCGATATCCCGCTCGGACAGGTCGCCGTGCAGCAGCTTGAGCACCCGGTGCTCCCGGTGCGTCAGCTCCTGATCTCCGGATCGGACCTGGCGGATCTGCGGTGGCCGGTCGAGGGCGGCCAGGCTCCCAGCCAGGATCCCCGGATCAGAGCAGGATTCGAGGATGGATCTCGCCTCGCCTATCGCGTCCGCGGCACGCTGGTTCTCGTCCAGGGCACGGAGCACCGGCGCCTGGCTGAGCAGCGCATTCGCCAGTTGGATGGGCTGGCCAAAGGTCCGCGAGAGGGCGACGCCGCGTTCGAGCAGCGGCAGTGCCTCCTCGGGCCTGCCGCGCGCCGCCAGCGATACTCCCAGCGCCAGCGGAGCCACGCCGATGACCTTCTCGGTGCCGTGGTCCCGCACGAATTCGGCTGCCGCCTCGGCCAGCAGCCGCTGTTCTTCCAGACGGCCCCGCTCGCCGGCGATCCACGATCGGTAGGCCAGCGACGCCTCGCCAGACAGCCACTGCGCGCTCGCGGGCGCCAGCGCCGCCGATTCCGCGAACCACCGGTCCGCCTCGTCGGGCTCACCCCGGAAGTACAGGCCCGTGCCGACCGCCCAGCAAGCCAATGGCCGCCATGGCGACCCGGGGCCCTCAAGCTCGGCCGCCCGGCGGCCATTTTCCAGCTGGGCGCCGATATCTCCCCAGGGAAAGCAGGCCCGCAGCATCGTCAAACTCGCCTCGGCCGAGCTGAAGCCGTCCCGCAGCGGCCCCGCGCTGAGGTCGCCCAGCCGTTCGACCGCCGCGATGGCCAGTGCTGCCTCCTCCCGCCGGGCGGACAGCGAGAGCACCCACGCCTGAACCAGGAGCAGATGCACATCGCCGCTCAGTATCTCGTCGGGGATCCGCCGCAGCCAGGCCAGGACGGTGTCGTACCGGCACGTGTTGGCGTAGCTGATCCATGGGCCTTGGATCAGGTCGACGGCCTCGGCGTGCGCGCCGGCTTCGATCGCGTGGCGGATCGCCTCGTCGGTCGTCCCGTGATCACGATGCCAGGCGTACGCGCGGCGGTGCAGCGCCGCGGCGAGGCCCGGCTCGCGCCGCTCGAGCTCCACCCGCAGCAGCTGCGCGAAAAGGTGGTGAAAGCGGTACCACCCGCTCTCGTCGTCGAGCGGGACGAGGAACAGGTTGGTCCGCGATAGCGCGTCGAGCACCGCGGCCGAGCCCTGCTGCTCCAGCACGGCATCGCACAGCGGGCCGGACAGCCGTTCCAGAACCGACGTGCGGAGCATCAGCGCCTGCTCCGGCGGGTCATGCGCCTCGAGCACCTCCGTGACCAGGAAATCGACCACGTGACGGTTCGACCCGCCGAACCTGCTCACGAAAGCACGACGGTCGGCCGCGTGCCGCAGCGACAGCGCCGCCAGATACAGCCCGGCCGGCCAACCCTCCGTCTTCCCCGCCAGAGCTGCGACATCCTCGGGCGTCAGGCCCAGCCCGAGACGCCCGTTCAAGAACGCGTCCGCCTCCTCGCAGGTGAACCGCAGATCACCGGCGCGCAGCTCGAGCAGCTCTCCATGGGCGCGCAGCGCAGCCACCGGCAGGACCGGCTCCGTCCTGCTCGCGAGCACGAGCTGGAACCCGGGCGGCGCATGGTCGATGAACCACCCGACACTGGCGCGGGCCGGGACGCTCGACAGCCGGTGGAAGTCATCCAGGATCAGCGTGATCTCACCCTGGCCATCGAGCTCGTTGACCAGGCGCGGCAAGACCACCTCAGCGACCGGTGCCACGACCGCATCCGCCGGCGCCGACCCGGCGACCGAGGGGCTGGCGCGGCGCAGCGCCTCGATCGCATGCGTCCACAGGACCACGGGGTCGTTGTCGCCCTCGTCCAGCGTCAGCCACCCGACGGGCCTCCGCGCGGCCTCGGCCTCGCGCCACGCCGCCAGCAGGGTAGTCTTCCCGAACCCCGCCGGACAGGCGACCAGGGTGAGCCTGCGGTCCGACCCGCTGCGAAGACGTTCCAGAAGGCGCTCGCGCGGAATCGTCTCCTCCCGCACCGGCGGCGGATGCAGCTTCGTGCCGACCAGGATCGGCTGCTCCGCGGCCTGCCGCACACCGTCGCCCGCCACGAAGTCTTGCGGTTCAGGGACGCCATGGCGGGCCTCCGGCACTACCTGACGGAGCGACCGAGTCGGTGCCGCCCGCGCGCTGCCGGGCGGCTCCTGCCCAGGGCACATGGAATCCAACTTGCCCGGTTGCGGTTTCCTGGGCCCATAGGCCGAAAGTCCCTTGCTTAGGGCCGAAAGTCCCTGCTTAGGCTAGCCTCAGCCAGGACTTTGCGCAGGTGCGCGTCGTCGACGGTGAGGATCTGGTCGAGGATCTCCCGGCGTGCGGTCCTGCCGTTCCGAGGTCGCACGGCCCGGCCGTCGGCCTTGACGTCGTTCGCGGTTCTGGGGCCGGTCCTGCTGGACCATGACGGCGGCCCGCGATCTGTTGGTGGCTTGTCAGATGTGCTCGAGCGCGCCGGGCCGCTGGGCCAGCTCGTCCTCGGCGTGGGCCACGACCGGCATGCCGCCCTGGCCCACGGCCAGCGGCGTCATGTGGTAGCCGTGGTAGGTCATCATCCCGCCGGCCAGGAACGCCACCTGGTCCCACCCGTTGTGCTTCAGCACGCAGTAGGCGATGTAGCTGCGGAAACCCGACCGGCAGTAGGTGTACACGGGCTTGTCCCGGGGGACCTCGTCCAGCCGTTGCCGCAGCTCGGTGTACGGCAGCAGGACCGCCCCGGCGATGTGCCATGCGCCGTACTCGGCCGGGGTGCGCACATCGAGGATCGTTACCTCGCCGGCGCAGTCCGGGTAGTCCTCGGGATACCAAAGATGGATGTCGCCGCGCAGCAGGTTCGAGCCCAGGAAACCGGCCATGTTGACCGGGTCCTTCGCCGCCCCGTACGGCGGGGCGTAAGCCAGCTCCAGGTGCTCCAGGTCGAACACCGTCAGCCCGGCGCGCAGCGCGACCGCCAGGACATCGATGCGCTTGTCAACCCCGTCCCAGCCGAGCACCTGCGCGCCCAGCAGCTTCCCCCCGTCCGGGGCGAACAGCACCTTCAGGAACAGCGGCGCGGTGCCGGGATAGTACGCGGCGTGGCCGTTCTGGTGGGTGTAGACCTTGCGGAAATCCATGCCGGCCGCGTCCAGCTCGGTCTCGGTCAGGCCGGTCCCGCCGGCGGTCATCTCGAACACCTTGACCACGGCCGTCCCCTGGGTGCCCCGGTAGCCGCCGACATCCTCGCGGCCGGCGATCGTGTCGGCGGCGATCCGGCCCTCCCGGTTCGCCGGGCCGGCCAGCATCGACAGCACCGGCTCCCCGGTCAGCAAGTGAGCGGTCTCCACCGCGTCCCCGGCCGCGAGGATGTCCGGTGCCGAGGTGCGCATCTGCGCGTCGACCACGATGCCGCCGCGCGGCCCGATCTCCAGGCCGGCGTCCCGGGCCAGGTCCACGTTGGGACGCGCCCCGGCCGCCATCACGACAACGTCAGCCTCTACTGACGTGCCGTCGGACAGATCGACCACCAGCCTGTCGCCTGCCCCCCGGCGGACCTCCTGAGCGGACGTGCCGAGCCGCAGGTCCACATCGTGAGTGGCGACGTGGTAATCCAGGATCCGGGTCATCTCCGGGTCCAGCCACGGCATCAGCCGCCCGGTCCGCTCGACCACGGTGGTCGTCAGCCCGCGGTCCCGGAACGCCTCGGCGAGCTCCAGGCCGATGTAGCTGCCGCCGACGATGACCGCGCTCGTCGCGCCCTTGTCGAGCTGGCCGATGATCCGGTCCATGTCGGGAATGTTGCGCAGCACATCCACCCGCGGGTCATCGCCACCCGGGATCGGCGGCCGGACCGGCTCGGCCCCCGGGCACAGCACCAGCTTGTCGTAAGACTCCCGGTACGTCCGCCCCTGCGCGAGGTCGCGCACTTCGACTTCCCTGGCATCACGGTCGATGCGGATCACGTCCTGTCCGGTCCGCACATCCAGCGCCAGGGCCCTGGCCAGGCTCTCGGGGGTCTGCAGCAGCAGGCTGTCCCGGTCCGGGATCACCCCGCCGATGTGATACGGCAAGCCGCAATTCGCGAACGACACGTAATGGTCCCGCTCCAGCACCACGATCTCGGCCGACTCATCCAGCCGCCGCAGCCGCGCACCCGTCGAGGCACCGCCCGCAACTCCCCCCACGATCACCGTCTTCATCTCAGCACCCCTGCCCGCCAGGCAGCGGCCCGGCATCTCGTTGATGGTTCGTGTGCCTGCGGCGGCCCCTCACCCGCCGGGATGAGGCTCTTAGCCGGCATTCCGGCGTGCGGGGCGGAACAGCCGTGCCAGGCCGGGGGTTGGCGGGTCAGCTGACTTCCGTGGCAGCCGCGGCGCACGGCGCCGGCCAAGGGCAGGCGGCCCGGGGTTACATCTCCATGACCGCTTGCTGCAGAGCCTTGTCGAGGTCCTTCGGAACCACGTCAAGGTCCTGGGCTGTCCGCTTCTTCGCCCTGGTCACCGCGTTCTCGATCGCGTCCTCGACCTTTGGGCCCGGTTGCTGCTACCGCCCGGCGGCTATCTCGGCGTCGGCCACAGCGATCGCGAAGCCCAGCGCCCGGAGGATATTCCCGCCTGCCGAGACCACCCGGGCCGTGCCTACCACCGGGGCAACCGCGATCATGACTCCCTGGATGTCGTCGGCGGTGACCCCGCTGTCCTCGGCGGCCCCGGCGTTGGCCAGGTAGGAGGCAGGCGGCGCGTCCACCGCGATCAGGGCGGCGATCCTCATGAGCATGAGTTCGCGCGGGGCAAGAGAATTGTGCTCGACCGACGCCGCGGTGATGTCGGCGAGTGTGTCAAGGACAGATGTATCGGCGGTCATGGAGCCCTCCTCCAGTTTCCCTGGCATCCCTTGCCAGGCGGTTCAGCGACTCCGCCGCAGCCGTCATCCGGCCGCTGCATCGCGATCTCAGGCTCACACCCCGGCAGGCGACCCGTCATCACCTATCGCTCGAATTCACCTAGGGGGAAACGCGGCCAGGACAGCGTCGGATGTGTCCTACCCGCTGTGCAGTTGCGGCGCACCTGCACAGTGGACGCGCCTAGGAAGGGCCTGCAAAACCACTGTGGCTGGGAGTCGCCAATGTGGCGTTCAGCCCGACCGATGTGATACCGCTGGACCCCTGGTCAAAGCCGCGGTGGCAGTCCCAGTCAGTCATCTCGCCCGCTCCCCGGAGCGCGTGATTGCGGGGCGGTCAGTGCCTGCCTGAACACGGACCGCTGATCGGGACCCGCTCGGAGAGCCCTCTTGCCCGGCCTCCCTGGCCGGCTCTACAGTCGCTTCCCCTAGGTGAAAACGACGGGCAGGTGGTGACAAATCACCTGCGGCCGCGGAACGGTGGGGGTTAGTGCGAGCTCAGGGAAGGGAAGCGTGCACAGTCAGGCGGAGGAGGCTGCGGGTAGGCGCCGAACGGGATCGGGCGGTTGGAGGACGGGCTGCGGCAGGCCAGCCACTGGTATTTCTGCTTCGCCGGTCCCAGGCCAAGGTGTCGAGAGGTGAGTCGTGAGCCAGGTGTCGAAGGTATTCCAGCTCAACCGGCAGGGATTCAACCTGCACCGAGGCGTCGTCTTCGCGGTCGTGCTGGGGCTGCTGATCGTCGTGGGCGTGCTCCCTGATGACCGGAGGTACTTCCTCACTGCGATCTTCGGGGCGCTGGTCGTGGCCGTGGGCGACCCCGGCGGGAACTACGGCTACCGGGTACCCCGGCTGGCCGTGGTCGCCGTGGCCGGTGCGCTGCTGACGGCCCTGGGATTCGGCATCGGCGGCGGGGCCTGGGGGTTCGTGGTGCTGGCCGCATTCGTGGCCACGTTGCTGGGCGGGCTGGCGGTGACATACGGCCTGCACCGATTCGTCGCCGCCTATATGCTTAACGTCTGGTTCATCATCGCCCTCGGCCTGCCGACGCTCATCGCCTTCGGCCTGCCGGGTGCCTTCCGGTCCGGCCTGATCCACACCGAACCCTGGAAGCAGGCGCTGGCCTGGCTCACCGGGTCGGCCCTGTGGATCGCTTACACCTTCATCATGTGGCTGGCCCGCGGGCGGGTCACGCAGCCCCAGCCGGTCGCCGAGATCCCCGGCGATATCTCGCCGAGGCCGCTGACCCGGCCACTGATCCTCTTCGCGGTCATGCGGGCCGCCGTCCTGTCGATCGCCATCGCGATCTCCTTCGGGCTGCAGCTGCCCAACGCCTACTGGATGCCCATCGCCACCATCATCGCGATGAAGCCCAGCCTGCAGCAATCCTCCCTCGTCGCCGAGCGGCGCATCGCCGGGACGGTCGTGGGCGCCGCGGTGGCCGCCCTCGTCCTGCTGGCCGTCGACAACAGGACCGCGCTTGAGGTGGTCATCGTGGTCCTGGTCGCCCTGGCGGCGTCGATCCACACCGTGAACTACGCCTGGTACACCGCAGCGATGGCCGCGGCCATCCTGATCGCCGCGGATATACCCCACCCGTCCAACCTTACCGACGAGGGACGGCGGATCCTGTTCACGTTCGCCGGTGTCGGGATCGCGGTCATATTCACGTTCCTGGCCGACCGGCTGCAAAAGCACACCGCCAAAGCGGCACCACAGGCACCTGCCCGCCCGGCCCCGGCGGCGTGAGCGGCCAGGGCGCCGCAGGCCCGACCGTTGGGGGATGAGCATGGCTGATGATTCCTTCCCGGAACTGCCGCGGGCAAAGCGACGGCGCCTGGTTGTCCGGGCGGTGCTGCGCAGTCTCCTGTTCGCGACGGTGCTGGTGGTTCTCTACTACCTGCTTCCGCTGGACCGGCCGTGGAGTGCCGACACAGCGGTGCGCCTGCTGGCTGGCCTGCTGGTCTTCGCAGGCATCATGGCGTGGCAGGTCAGAAAAATCACTCGCTCGCGCTACCCGGGTGTGCAGGCAGTCGCGACGCTGGGTTTGATCCTTCCCCTCTACCTGCTGCTGTTCGCCTCGACGTACTTCCTGATGGAACGAGCCTCCGCTGCGGCCTTCACCCAGCCGCTGACCCGCACCGACGCCTTGTACTTCACGGTGACCGTCTTCTCAACGGTGGGTTTCGGGGACATCAGCCCGAAATCCGAGGCAGCCCGGGTAGTGCTCATCGTCCAGATGCTCGGCGACCTCGCAGTCCTGGGTGCCGGCATACGAATACTCGTAGGCGCCGTGCAGCGCGGCCGCCAGCAAAGATCGGACACCGGCGGCGGCACCGACCCGACCGCTACGTGACGGCACGGCCGCGGCCGGCGGCGTGGTCGGTGGGGTCAGCGGGGTCAGCGGGCAACTGTCCAAGGGGATGTCGCGCTCGGACGCGAAGCAGGTGGGGGACTTGATCGACCCGGGCCGGCCGGGCTCATCGTTGTCGGCGAGAGCAAGGTCGAGGACGCGATCAAGAACGCGGTGACCAGGGCGGAGAAGCAGACAGCCCAGGACCTGGACGTGGATCCGAAGGTTCTCCTTCACCGGGTGAAGTCTTCCCACCACGCCGGATCCGGACGGAACGGCGCGGCCGGCCGGCCGGTGGCAGCTGTGTCCACCCGGTAGACCAGGCCGGCGGCCGGATCGGAGCGGCGCTGCTCGTCGGTCCAGCCCTCTGTCGCTGTCGTGACGAAGAGCCGGTGCAGGCCGGGGCCGCCGAAGGCACAGCACGTGCACTCCCGGGCCGGGATGGGGTACACGTCGCGCAAAGAGCCGTCGGGTGCGTAGTGGTTGACCCGCCCGCCGCCGTAGATCGCCACCCAGAGGTCACCCGCAGCGTCCACCGTCATCCCGTCTGGTGCTCCGATGTCTTCGGGGACGGTGACCAGGACTCGCCCAGCGGAGATGGTGCCGTGATCACCGTCGAACGTGAACGCGTGGACCACCCGTGGGCCGCTGTCCACTAGGTACATTGTCCGGCCGTCGGGGCTCCAGCCAATTCCGTTGGAGATCGTCAGGCCCTCGAGCATCACCTCGGTCCGCCCGGTCCGGTCCAGCCGGTAGAGCGCGCCCCCGCCGGCGTGGTGGTCGTCGGCCAGGGTCCCGCCCCAGAACCTGCCCTGGGGATCGCAGGCGCCGTCGTTCATGCGGGTCCCGGCCGGTGCCACCTGGGCGATGGTGCGCTGGGTGCCGTCGAGCGCGAGGTGGACGAAGTCACGCCCGGCCCCGAGTACCCAGCCGTCGTCCCCCTCGATGGGAGCGATCATCCCGACCGTTCCGGGCAGCTGGTAGACCCCGACGCGCTCGATCAGGCCGTCCCTGCGGAGCAGGCCCCGGGCGACCCGCCCGGCCAGAATGTCGACGGCCAGCAGCTCGCCGCGGCGGCCGTCCCACCGGATGCCCTCACCGAGTTGGGTCTGCTGGGTAGTGCAGGCGACGGCACCGCCGGCTCGCTCGGGCACCTTTGCCATGTCAGCCTCCGAAGTCGACGACGACCTTGATGTCGTCTGGCCCGCGCTGCAGGGCGTCGGCGATGTTCTGGGGCGGGACCCGGCGGGAGATCAGCCGGGCCAGCCAGGCCCGGTCGGCCCGGGCCAGTTCCTCGGCGGCCCGGTAGAAGTGCCGCCGGTTGGCGTTGACCGAGCCGAGGACCACGTTGTTCTGCAGGACCACCTCTTTGGCCACGTCCGCCGGAGATAGCCCGCTCGGCGCCCCCCCGCTGCCCACTCCGGTGAGGCAGACCACCCCGCCAGCGCCGACGTGACGGATCGAGTCGATGATCACCGAACCCACCCCGGTGCACTCGATCACGACATCGGGCGCGAGGCCCAGGGCAGCGATGGCCCCGGCATGGTAGGTGGCGCCGAGGTCGGAGACGAGCTGAGGCTTGGCCCCCTCGGTGACCTGGTCGAGGACATGGACGTCGAGCCCGTGCTGGACGCCGATCAGGGCGGCCAGCATGCCGATCGGGCCGGCCCCGGTGACCAGCACGTGCCGGGGTTCCCAGAAGGCCCGCGCTCGCATGGCCGCGACCAGTTCCCAGGCCTTGGCCACCACGGTGGCCAGCTCGAGCAGCACGCCGAGGACGCCGAGGGAGGAATCGAGCTTGGTGAAGTACCCGGGCTCGATCCGCCAGCGTTCGGACATGAACCCGTCGATCTGCTTGATGCCCCGCTCGGTGTACCGCCCGTTGCGGCACATGTCCCACTCACCGACGGCACAGTTGGGGCAGGGCACCGGGTCGGGGCGCCGGACGATCCCGACGATGAGGTCGCCGGCCTGCAGGCCGCTGCCCGGCCCGGGATCCACGACCCGGCCGAGCGACTCGTGGCCGAGGATGAGCCGGTCCCGCCCGGGAGGCGCCCAGCCGTAGGCGCCCGACGCGATCTCGACGTCCGTTCCGCAGATGCCGACGGCCACCGCCTCGACCAGGACCGAGCCGGTGCTCTGGTCCGGTTCGGGCACCTCCTCGAAGCGAACCGACCCCGCAACCCCCGGCTGCACCGTGACGGCCTTCATGACTGCTCCCCAAATAGTCTGTTTCGTTGGCCCGGAGGCGCGATCGCCGGAATCACCGGGAGTTGATCTCTTGGTCGCGGGAAAGCCGGCGCTGCCCCTCGCCCGGCAACGCTTACTGCGGGACGATCGGCCCGCAGCCGTGCACATGACGGGCAGAGCTCGCAGTCCAGAAGGGCCGCCCTGCTCCTCCAGGATCTCGACCTCGTGACCGAAGGTGCGCAGGTAGTAGGCAGCGGTGAGACCGGCTGGGCCGGAGCCGACGATGCCGACCCGCTTGCCGCTGTCCGGCGCGATCTCGGGTTTCGGGTAGTTGTCGGGCCCCTCAGCGCCCCCGACGACGCGCACGCCGGTGCATCCCGGCTACGGAGACCGGTGACAAAGGACGCCCGAGCGGGTCGATGAACAGCGCGCATGGCCCGGTGGCGGTCGGCACGGTGCCGTCGAGGAGCTTGATGCTGTAGCTGAGCGCGTCTCCGTCCAGGTGCGGATCTTGGATTACCACGACCGCATCCTCGGGGAGCCTGTCACCCGGCTTCGCGAACGACAGGACGGCGTTCGGGGGGTTTTCCGAGAAGCTGTTATCCCCTGCTGCCCAGTTGGCGACGAAGAGACTAGACAACATGTGTCCGACCTCGCGCTGGGGACGGTCGGCGAAGTAAAGCGTCGACGGCGACAAGCCATGCAAGGTGATGATTCCCCGGTCGCTGGTCATGCTCGCCGCGGTCTGGACGAACAACGCCTCCATGTCCTCAAGCTGTTGCTCGGTGACTTCACTCATCGTGGCTCCTCTCTCACGCCGCCGTGCCGGCTGGGCCTTGCCGCGTAATCCGATCGTGACCGTTGGTGGCTGTTGGCAACCCTTCCCGAACGCTCAAGCCATCGATAGGGCAGAACGTCCCAGCAACGGAAACAACCCGCTGGTTCCGACCTTCGCGTTGACGTCCTGGTCGTACCACCAGCCTCCTCCGCCTGGCTGTGCAGCCCTCCCTTCCGAGCGCTGCACCCGAACCCGACGATTCCGCGGCGGCAGGTGACCTGTCACCACCGGCCCGTCGTTTTCACCTAGGTGGTGTCAGCGTGCGGTGCTCGAGCGCTACTACCAGTTCTTCGGCGACGAGCTCACCATCGAGTACCCGGCCGGCTCGGGGCACAAGGTGCCCATGGACGTAATCTCCGCCGATCTGTCCGACCGGCTCATCTCCTTGTTCACCGTCGGCCCGGACGGGCGGCGGCCCTGCTTCGGCTAGGTCGACAAGATGCAGCACG
This sequence comes from uncultured Actinomycetota bacterium, assembly GCA_963842355.1. Classification (GTDB taxonomy): domain Bacteria; phylum Actinomycetota; class Actinomycetes; order Streptosporangiales; family Streptosporangiaceae; genus JASHPR01. Next base: position 59,900 of record CAWJGC010000011.1, read on the forward strand.
ACCCGGCCTGGAAAGACAACCTGTTGTTCAACGAGTACTTCCACGGCGACAACGGCGCGTCCGCGTCGGCAGCTGAGCCCCCCGGACGGGCGTTCAGGCCCGGTCTGTCCTGGCCGCGGCTTCCCCCTAGGTGAATTCGGGCGGTAGGTGATGACGGGTCACCTGCCGGGGTGTGAGCCTGAGATCGCGATGCAGCGGCCGGGGTAACGGCTGCGGCGGAGTCGCTGAACCGCCTGGCAAGGGATGCCAGCGGAACTGGAGGAGGTCGGCATGTCCGGGTCCGGTAGCACGTTCATCCTGGTGGCAACGTATCCGGATGAGGCAACGGCACGGGAGGACTACCAGGTCGTCAAGGACGCTCACGCGGCGGGCCTGGTGGGTTCCTACGATGCGGCGGTGGTCACCAAGGACGCCAGCGGCAAGGTCCATGAGAATAAGGACGAGACGGCCACCCGCCATGGTGCCTGGTGGGGCGTTGCCGCCGGGGCGGCGATCGGGATCATCTTCCCGCCGGCGGTCCTGGGCGCGGCCGCGGTCGGCGGCGTGGTCGGCGGGGTCAGCGGGCACCTGTCCAAGGGGATGTCGCGCTCTGACGCAAAGCAGCTGGGGGACTTGATCGACCCGGGGCAGGCCGGGCTCATCGTTGTCGGCGAGAGCAAGGTCGAGGACGCGATCAAGAACGCGGTGACCAGGGCGGAGAAGCAGACAGCCCAGGACCTGGACGTGGATCCGAAGGACCTCGACAAGGCTCTGCAGCAAACGGTCAAGGAGATGTAACCCCCGCCCGCCTGCCCTGGCCGGCGCCGTGCACCGCGGCTGCCACGCAAAGTCAGCTGACCCGCCGGCCCCTTGCCGGCGGGGCACGGCTGTTTCGCCTGCACGCCGGAATGCCGGCAACCTGGAGGACGCATGAGATCCACGTACCGGCCCGGCACGCGCACAAGGCTCCTGCTTGCGGCCGCGGTCTCGGCCCTGGTCTTGTCCGGGCTGGCCGCCGGATGCAGCAGTAACACCCCGGCCTACTGCACCGCCGCCGCCAACCTCAAGACCTCCGTGAACAACCTCGGCCATGTCGACGTCGCCAAGAACGGCCTCGGCTCCCTGCAGACCGCGCTGACCAGCGTCACCAGCAACGCGCATACGTTCGCCGCGGATGCGAAGTCGGCATTCGCGCCGCAGACCACGGCACTGCAAAATTCGCTGTCCGGCCTGGGGTCCGCGATCAAGTCCGCGAAGAGCCAGCCTTCCCTGACGGCCGCCTCGGCGGTCGCGTCATCGGTCACGCAAGTGAAAAGCTCGGCCAGCGCTCTGCAAAGTGCCGTATCGGGATCAGGCAAATGCTAGCGAACAAGTGCCCCAGCCCGTCGCCGGGCAGCGGAGAGAGGAGCCAGTGATGAGTGTGCTGACGGCCGGGGCTCCGCCCCGGCAGGCGCCGCGGTACCAGCTCGATTCCGGGGTCGGGCTACTCACCCCGGCCGAGCGCGCGGCCCGTGGCAAGGAAGCGCGGGCGGCGGTGCCGCGGGACAGCCATGCGATGTTCGACCCGCCCCCGGGCCGGCCCGACCCGGTCGCCCTGCTGGAAGAGCAGGCGAAGACGCGGGTGCCGGAGCTGGTGCCGGTGCGGCGGGGCCGGATGATGGTCTCCCCGTTCACCTACTACCGCGGGGCGGCGCTGCCGATGGCCAGCGACCTGGCCACCACCCCGGTGTCCGGACTGGCGGTGCAGGCATGCGGGGACGCGCACCTGTCGAACTTCGGCATCTTCGGCTCCGCCGAGCGCCGCCTGGTCTTCGACGTCAACGACTTCGACGAGACGACGCCCGGCCCGTGGGAGTGGGATGTCAAGCGGCTGGCGGCCAGCATGGAGGTAGCCGCGCGCGGCAACGGGTTCGGCGGCAAGGACCGCCGCGAGATCGTCACAGCTTCGGTCGCCCGGTACCGGCAGGCGATGCGCAGTTTCGCCGGCATGACCAACCTCGCCGTCTGGTACTCCCACGCGGACCTGGACCAGCTGCTGGCCGAGTTCAACTCGCAGCTGAACAAGCGGCAGCGCAAGATGGTGGACCAGGGCATGGCCAAGGCGCGGACCAGGGACAGCATGCAGGAAGTGGCCAAGCTGACCCGCCTGGTGGATGGCCGGCCACAGATCATCGCCGACCCGCCGCTGCTGGTCCCGATCGCTGACCTGCTGCCCAGGCAGATGGACCAGGAGACCTTCGAAGCGCAGATCAAGGACCTGCTCGCCCGGTACCGGCGGACGCTGGAAACCGACCGCCGGTACCTGCTCGAGCAGTACGAGTTCGCCGACATGGCCCGCAAGGTCGTCGGCGTCGGCAGCGTCGGCACCCGCTGCTGGATCATCTTGATGCTTGGCCGCGACGAATCCGATCCGCTGTTCCTGCAAATCAAGGAAGCGGAGGCGTCGGTGCTCAGCCGTTTCGTGGGCGCCAGCAAGTACACCAACATGGGCCAGCGCGTCGTCGCGGGCCAGCGGCTGATGCAGGCCTCCAGCGACATCTTCCTGGGCTGGCAGCGAATCGAGGCCGGGCTGGACGGCCAGCAGCGCGACTTTTACGTCCGCCAGCTGCGGGACTGGAAATACTCCATCGCCATCGAGGCCCTGCTGCCGCGCGGCATGCGGATCTACGGCGAACTGTGCGGGTGGTCGCTGGCGCGGGCGCACGCCCGGTCCGGGGACCGGATCGCTATCGCCGCCTACCTGGGCGGCTCGGACGTGTTCGACCAGGCGATCACCCGGTTCGCGGCCGCCTACGCCGACCAGAACGAGCGCGACCACCAGGCCCTTGTCGACGCTGTCGCATCAGGACGGATCACCGCCGAGCAGGGCCTGTGAGATCACGGCCGCCGCGCCGCGCTGGCCATCAAGCCGGCCCCCGGGCTACCACCATGCTGCCCGCGGCAGTCCCGTGGCCAGGCGGTATCAAGAAGGAGCAGTTCAGATGGCGAAATGGAACTTCGTGGCGATGGGCCAGGCGGGACTGACGGGCTGGACCAGGACCGCCGCTCGGCCGGTCGCTCGTTTGATCGCCCGCAGGACCGGACGGCCCGAGGCGGACATCCTGGCGCTTATCGGCGCAGGGTTCCTCGCGATCGCGCTGATCGACTTCCTCCGCAACGTCGATGCCGTCATCGCGGCGGGGCGAACCGGCCCTCAGGCCGGGAAAGCCCCTCCCGCCGGCACCTAGGCCTGCTCGTCGGGTCACCCGGTGACGATGCCTAGTCCGCCCACGCTGGCCAGCCCCCGTCCTCCTCGACCGCCCAGGGTCGGCGAGCCGCGCTGGCCGATGGCGCTGGCTGTGCTGGCCGCCGGGGCGCTGCGCGCGATCCTGCCGGCTCAGCTCAGGACCGGAGATGCCCGCTGGGTCCTCCTCCTGGTCCTGGTCGTGCTGCTCGCCACACTGATCGTCGGCGACCCAGGCCGCGTAGGCGGCGACTCCACCTGGCTGCGGTCATGACAGGCACGCCGGTGAGCTCGCCGCGGCTCTTGTCCTTTCCGTTCCACGTACGGCCACCGCCCGCGCCCGTATCTGGGGCCGCAAAGAGTTCCTGGCTGTCGTCCTGGCGAGGCCTGCCTGCTGGCCGGTGCACTGATGGTGCTCCTGACCCGCACTTTCCTGCTATGCCGTGCCGGGCGCGCCCATAGGGCCCGCGCAGCACCCGGCTGGCCGACGCAGGGCCTTCATACGGCGGCAGTGCCCAGGGCCAGCCGGCCAGGGTCAAGGAGTATGTGACGATGACGGTTGAAGGACCTGGAAGCCCGGTCACCGAAGTAGTCCGCAGCCTGGAGGTGCGCTGGATCTTCCCGGGCCAGATGGAGGCCGCCGTGGCCGGATGGTTCGGGCGGTTCCCGGCCGTGGTGGAGTCACGTGAGGACACCTACCTGCTGAATCCGCAGTTGCCCGGGCTGTCGGTGAAGGTCCGCGGGGGCGGGGCGCTGGAGGTGAAGGCCTTCCGCGGGAGCCCGGGGATCCTGGAGGTGGCGGGCCGCGCCCGCGGACGCCTGGAGTCCTGGCAGAAGTGGTCGTTTCCCTTCAGCCCGCCCAGCGGGGACAGCGGCGACCCGGCCGGCTGGATGCCGGTGCGCAAGAGACGGCGGATCTGCCGGTTCTCACTGGCCAGCGGGCAGCCCGCCGCGGGGCTGGGCCAGCCGCCGCGGTGCGGGGTGGAACTCACCGAGGTCCGCACCCGTGGCCAGGACTGGTGGTCCCTGGGGTTCGAGGCGACCGGCCCCGCCAGCCTGCGGCGCAGCGAACTCGAGGCCACCGCCGCGCTCGTGTTCGCCCAGGCCCTGCCCGGCGGTGTGGAACCCGGCCCGGATCAATCCAGGTCCTATGCGGAATGGCTGTGCCAGCGGCCAGGAGCCGCCAGTGGCGCGAGTCACCCGCCTGGTGCGGGAGGGTGAAAGCATGGGAGTGATGCCGGAGTCATCAGGGCGGAGGGTGATGCCGCGGCCGGGCCCTTGCGGTTCGCCGCTGCCACCGGCGAGGTGACCTATGCCTACGGGCTGGTCCGCAGCCTGCACGGGTCAGCAGCACGCCCGCGGCGGTGAACACGATCGGCGCGGTCATGTCGAAGCCTTCCAGCCGCGCCGACAGCGCGCCCCACGCGAACAACAGCCCGGCGATAATCGCCAGATCCGCGTCCGTCACCTTTCGCCTCCGGTGGGCTGTTACCGCGATGGGGATGCTGTGCCGCTACGTTCCACCCGTGGGATGCCGCCTGCCTTGTGCCCGATCGCTGTCCATCACGCGCAGGTTCACACTCAGGCAGGTGACCCGTCACCACTTGCCGGCCGTTTCCACCTAGCGCGCGCAGGAAGCCAGGAGATCCCCGGTCAGGCGTCTCGCCGCGCCAGCGACAGCCCCACTCCCGCGGGGCTCACCGTCCAGCTGACCACACTGGCACGCACGTGGGCAGTTCGGACGAGCCCTCGGGCTCGGCCTCCTTACCGACCGGCTCTACCCGTCGTTTTCCCCTAGGTGAAAACGACGGGTAGGTGGCGACAGGTCACCTGCGGCGGCGGAACCATCGGGTGCGAGTCCCGGGAGGGCGGCGCAACAAGGAAAGGCCGCACAACAAGGAGCGGAATCGATGAGTTATCCGGCGATCGAGGATCACGGGCTGATCGGGGATCTGCAGACGGCGGCGCTGGTGTCCACGGATGGCACGGTGGACTGGATGTGCTTGCCGCGATTCGATTCGCCGAGCGTGTTCGCGGCCTTGCTCGACAGCCGGAGCGGGGGCCGGTTCACCCTGGCGCCAGTCGGCAGCGAGCATGTGACCAGGCAGATGTACCTGCCCAATACCGCAATCTTGGTGACGAGGTTCCTGTCGCCGGGCGGGGTGGCCGAGGTCGCGGACTTCATGCCGATCGAGACCCCTGGGGTGGCCACCGACCGGCACCGGCTGATCCGCATGGTCACCGGGATCCGCGGCAAGATGACGCTGGAGGCCCGGGTGGAGCCGCGGTTCGGCTACGCCCGCGCTTCCCACAAGACGGACGTCACCGATTACGGGGCGGTATTCGATGGCGCATCCCCATCGCTCGCCCTGTCCAGTACGTGGCCGCTGGAGGCCGACGGGGACGACGCCAGGGCCCGGTTCACGGTCCAGGCCGGGGAGACCGGGGCGATGATCCTGGAGTCCGGCCGCTCGCCGCGCCCGGCGAAGATAGCGCCGCGTCAGCTGGAGCGGTGGTTTTCGCAGACCAGCGGTTACTGGCGGGACTGGGTCGCGCGCAGCACCTACCGGGGCCGATGGCGCGAATCGGTGGAGCGGTCGGCGATCACCCTCAAGCTGATGCAGTATGCCCCCACCGGCGGCCTGGTCGCGGCCCCGACCGCCGGGCTGCCCGAGCAGGTGGGCGGCGAGCGTAACTGGGATTACCGCTATACCTGGATCCGCGACTCGTCGTTCGCGGTCTTCGCGCTGCTCGGGCTCGGCTTCACCGATGAGGCTCTAGGGCTGGGGAAGTGGATCCGGGACCGGTTCGAGGAACGGGCCGGCAGCAAGGACACCCCGCTGGCCATCATGTACCGCGTCGATGGCGGCTCGGACCTGGACGAGTTCACCCTCGACCACTTCGAGGGCTACAAGGGCTCGAGCCCGGTCCGCATCGGCAACGGGGCCGCAGGCCAGCTGCAGCTCGACATCTACGGCGAAGCCATCGACTCCATCTACGGGCTCGATCACATGATGCCGGTCGTTGCCGAGCGGGGCTGGACCGACCTCACGCGGATACTGGACTGGCTCTGCGAGCACTGGGATCAGCCTGATGAGGGCATCTGGGAGACCCGCGGCGGCCGCCAGCCGTTCATGTACGGCAGGCTCCAGTGCTGGGTGGCGTTCGACCGGGCGATCAAGATGGCGGCCGAGCGGTCCCGGCCGGCCGACGTCGCCCGGTGGACCGCGGAGCGGGACCGGCTGTACCGCACCGTCATGGACAAGGGCTGGAACGCCTCGATGAAGGCGTTCGTCCAGTACGAGGGCAGTGACGTGCTCGACGCATCCACGCTGCTCATGCCGACCGTCGGCATCATCGTCCCCACCGACGAGAAGTGGGTGTCGACCATGACGGCGATCGACAAGACGCTGGTGACAGACAGCCTGGTCTACCGCTACGACCCGAAGGCATCCCCAGACGGCCTGCGCGGGTCGGAGGGCACCTTCTCGCTGTGCACCGGCTGGTACGTGGACGCGCTGACCCGCTCCGGCCGCCTCGACGACGCCCGCCTGGTATTCGAGAAAATGCTCACCTACGGCAACCACCTCGGCCTGTTCTCCGAGGAGATCGGGATCACCGGCGAGCAGCTCGGCAACTTCCCCCAGGCCTTCACCCACCTAGCGCTCATCAACGCCGCACTGAACCTCGACCACCAGCTGGACCTGCAGAAAACCCGCAGAGCCGCCTGACCTGGCCGGCACGCGCCAGGCTGCCTCGCTGCCGCCCGTGCCTGTGCAGTTGCGGTTCTGCCGGCAGCAGAGCCGGAACTCGCAGAAGAAGACATGGCAACTCCCCGATGTGAAGGAGCACAAATGTCACTCGCAGCCGCATCAAATTCTTATCCGCTCTTGAACATTTTCTGGACGATTCTCGAGGTCTTCCTGTGGGTGATCTGGTTCTGGATCCTGATCACGGTGTTCATCGACATCTTCCGCAGCCCTGACCTGTCCGGCGGGGCCAAGGCCCTGTGGTTCCTGTTCGTGCTGTTCATCCCGCTGATCGGCGTGGTGGTCTACCTGATCGCCCGCGGCGGCACGATGCACGAACGATCGGTCTGGTAGGGCCCCCAGCAACAAATGCCAGTGACCCGCAAGTTCAATCTTGTAGCGCCCACGCGAAATGCAAGTCAAGGCCGTACTTAGCAAGATCGATAGGATCGGGTCGTAGCCGAGGGGAGCCATTCGGTCCGGCGCTGACGCTCCGGGCCACGGATGGCGCCGCGGGTCCTTATGGCGCGGAGGCACTGCCACGCCTGCCCCTGACACCGGTCAAACCGGCGAGCGCGTATCCGATGTCTGTGGCAAGCATGGCTTTCCTTCTCCCTTCTGGCACCCGGAAAAAGCTCGGCGCTAGTAAGGAACTTTGTTTCGATTTTCACTCAGTTGCGGGCGTTAGTGCGCTGCGGCGCTGGCGGCAAGCCCGGCGACGGCAGCCGCCATCAGCAGCGCACGGGTGGTGATGATGCTGTCCCAGCGGGATTGCAGGGCCCGGGCGTTGCCGGGAGTCACGTGGGCAATGGCCGCCGCGGTGAGCGCCTGGTTGATCGGGGCGGCCACGCGCAGGTAGAGGCCCAGCCAGGTAAGCATCGCGATCAGGGCGATGCCTGCTGCGGTCGCGCTGGCTGGCGATCCGCTGGCCGTCCCGGCCGCTGTCGCGGTGGCCGCGGCCAGGATGCCGATAACTCCCGGGACGGGCAGCCGCCGGTCGCCGTATTGGTGCACGCGGCCCATGGCCGCGGCCATGGTGGCGTCGTCGAGCGGAGCAAGCGCCGGCCGCTGCACGAGGGCGCAGAAGACGTCGGTGCCGTAGATGATCCCGCCGGCGAGTACGCCGACGAGGGCGGCGATGGTTGCGAATGCGGTCACGGGAGCCTCCTAAAATGGCGCCGCTGGTGAGGCCTGGCTGGCTGTTACGAACCCGGCTGATCGCCGCCACGGGCCCGCTGCCAGGCCGGGCTGTCGTCGAAGAAGGTGTCGTAGCGGGCCTGAACCTCGAGAAGGCTCTCGGGGGACTGCTGGGTCCTGGCGGCACAACGGCGAGGTCTCCTTCGCCGGCGAGAAGGATGCGACCACCGGCCAGAAGCTGAACTGACCCGCTCACCCGCGCCTACCAGCGCGGCGCGCGGATCGTGTCGTTCTGCACCGGCGCCTACGTGCTGGCCGAAGCCGGGCTGCTGGACGGGCGGCCCGCCACCACGCTGTGGACCCACGCCGAACGGTTCCGGGCCAGGTTCCCCGCCGTACGGCTCAACCCCGCCGTCCTGTACGTCGATGACGGCCAGGTACTAACCTCGGCCGGAAACGCCGCATCCGCCGACCTCGCCCTGCACATCCTGCGCAGCGACCACGGGGCAGAGATCGCCAACACCATCGCCCGCCAAATGGTCGTGCCGCCACACCGGCGTGGCGGCCAGGCCCAGTACGTCGAGACGCCAGTGGCATCCCGGGCCGAGGCAGGCGACCGGCTCGCCGCAACCTTGGAGTGGGCTCTGCAGCGGCTCTGCCAGCCGCTGCCGGTCAAGGCACTGGCCGCGCACTGCGCGCTCAGCCCCCGGCAGTTCACCCGCCAATTCCGCCAGGCCACCGGCACCACCCCGCTTCAGTGGCTGCTCACCCAGCGGCTCGCCCTGGCCCAGCGGCTCCTGGAGACCACCGGCCAGTCCATCGACCTCATAGCCGCCAGCGCCGGGTTCGGCACACCAGCTGCGATGAGACTGCAATTCCAGAAGGCCCTGGACACCAGCCCAGCAGCCTACCGCCGGACCTTCCGCGCCTCATCGGCCGCCTGACCAGGCCGGAACTGCACCGCCACGGTGGCACCCCGGCAGCAGGCCCCAGGCTGCGCACGGGCCTGGGCGCGATACCGCTGGACACCCTGGCCGCGTGGAGCGGCTCTTCGGGCGCGGCGCTCCCCATATGCTGCGGCGGTGTGAGCGTCAGCCGGTACCCCAATTAGCGACCAGGAAGCGGGCTTACCCTCGTCAAGGACAATGCCGACGGTCTCGACGGCGCCCTGCGTGCCCACTCCAGGGGCTCGATCGCCAAGCACATCGGGCCACCCTCAGCAGCTTTCCCCAGGTTGTCATGTTGATGAGATACAATCCCGATGTACAGTTTCAATATAACGGTGGTGGATCGTGGCGCTGACGCAGATCGACATCGATGACGACGCCCTCGCCGAGGCCATGCGGCTGTCCGGCACGAAGACGAAGAAGGACACCGTCAACCTGGCGCTGCGGGAGTTCGCCGCCCGGCACCGCCGGGTCGCGGCCCTGGAGCACTATGCCAGGCTGGCGGCCAGGCTGGGACTTCGAGGAATGGGAGCACCGGCGGGCCGCCGGGAAAGACCCGGCGTGATCCGCTACCTGCTGGACTCCTCCGCCCTGTGGCGGATCCTGCGGGACGCCGCGCTGCGGGCAGCCTGGGCTGAGGTGGTCTCCGCGGGCGCGGTCGGCTCCTGTCACCCCCAGCGCGTCGAGTTCCGCCGCTCGGCCCGCACGATCGACGAGTACGAGCAGATGTCGGGGATGTTCGCCGCGCTGTACCCGGACGCCGCCGTCCCCAAGGCCGCATGGCAGTGGATAGAGTTCGCGCAGTACCGCCTGCTGCGCCACGGCGCCCACCGCGCGCTGTCCGCCGTGGACCTGCTGATCTGCGCCACGGCCGCCCAGCGCGACCTGGTCGTGCTGCACGACGACAACGACTTCGCGACCGCCGCGCGGTACCTTCCCGACCTGCGGGAACGCGCCATCCACGACGTCCCGTCGGCTGCCTGACCCCGGTGAACGGCAGGAACAGCAGAGCGGCGACCCGCGGAACACGATCTCCACGAAACCCGGGGTTGGCTGTCGTGCCGAACGCACGGCGATTCCTCCAGCTACGCGGAACCTCAAGCTAGCGCCATTGGTCGGGCGGCAGTACGAGGTAGCTTGCCTGGCCACGTCCGAATGACCAGTCGCCGCGTTCGTTCTCGACCAGGGTGACCGCTAGGTCCTCGCTGCGCAGCCCGACGCGGTCGGCGAGCAACTCGGCCAAGCGCCGGTAGAAGGCGCTCTTGGCCTCCGCCGACCGGCCGGCTGACAGGGTGAGGCGGACCATCACGAAATGGTCGCTGCGCTCGATGTCGAGGTAGTGCCGATCGAAATTTAGCGTCGCCGCGGTGTGCTGGGTGACGACCTGGAAGCGGTCACGCGCGGGCACGTCGAGGTGCTCGACCATGGCCTCGTGTACCGAGTCGCAGATGGCACCTAGCTCGGTCGGCGTCCGCCCTTCGAGCACATCGATGTTGACCAGTGGCATGCAGGAACTCCTCCGCAGGAATCAGGATCGCGACCGACGGCGGGCGCCGTCGTGCGGTCGGGTACCAGCAGGTGCCAACGGTCACCTGCTGACCAGGCTTCGCGCGCACGTCGTCTCACTGTCTCGCAAGTGACTTTGACTCTGTTAGCCGAGTCACCCGGCCCGAGAAGACAAGGAGTAACCGATGCGCGGGCTGGCTGAAGGGCGGGCAGCTTATGGCATCGAGTGCCAGGTACTTCTTGACCACTCCAGGCGGCGCCAGGTGGACCGCGCCTGGCGCACCCGGGAGCTGGCCACCCGATACGCCGCGGACGGGGTGGCCGGGATAGGGCTGTCGGGAGATGAGTCCTTCCCCCTCAGGCTGTTCATTGGGATTTTCGAGGTGGCCCCGCACGCGGGCCTGCACCCTGGTGCACCACGCGGGCGAGCTGAGCGGTTCGCGCAGCATCCGGGAGGCGATCACGATCGGCCACCGGGTACGGCTGGGGCGGCATCGTGGTGCAGCTCCTGGCGTTCCGCCGGCCGGACCTGGCGGCAGCACTGGTCCTGGTCGACCCGGCGCATGCACGTCGGCGCCGCGCTCAACGTGGGGCCTCACCCCGGCGCAGATCACCGAGACGCTGCTGCGCCAGAGCGGGAGCCAAAGGGGGAGCGCGGAGCCATTCTCCGCAGTCCTGGGGGCATCCCCAGGCACCGTGAGGCAGTGTTCGGCCAGGTGAAGTGCTCTCCGGGGCATTCAGGGGCACGCCCAGGCAGCCAGCGCATCTCCCTGACACGGAAGAGGCCACAAGTTCAAATCTTGTACCGCCCACGCGAAACAGCAGGTCAGAGGCCGTCTCTGCCCCCCGGCAGGGACGGCCGAGGTCTGCCAGTACATCCGGCCTATTCCGTTCCTAGCGGTCATTGCGAGCGGTGATGGTGTATGCCGTTAATTCGCGGCGGTCCGCACAGCACTACCGTGACCAGGGCTTAGGACAGCTCACAGGCAGATGGCAGCCGTCACGCTGGGTGAGGGTCATCGGATGCCGCCGGCTGGCTGGATCGCGCCTCCCTGCCGAATATTCGCTTCTTGTCGGTGCGGTGAGGCGGCGCTATGGCCGGGCGGGCTCGTTGCCACGATGCCGGGTCACCTCGGCGGCCAGCTGGGCACGGGAGGAGATGTCCAGCTTGGCGAAGACGTGGGCGATATGGGTCTGGACGGTGCGGTGCGATACGTAGAGGCGCTCGCCGATCCGGGGGTTGGACAATCCTTCGGCGACCAGGACCGCGACAGTCTGCTCGGTCGGCGTCAGGCTCTGCCAGCCGTGCCGCGGCCGTCTGCGGGCTCCCTGGCGGCCGCGGCGGACGCCCAGGCCGCGCAGGACCGCCTGGGCGCGGGCGAGGTCGCGGGTGGCGCCGAGCCGGTCGTAGCAGGCGAGCGCCTGGTTGAGGAGGGGAACGGCGCTGTCGGCGCTGCCTCGCCGCGCGAGGGCCCTGCCCGCTTCCTCGCAGGCAAGTGCGTGCTCAAGCGGGCGCGGGCCGCGTGAGTAGGCGTCGACGGCGCGGCGCAGCAGCCCGGCGTCATCTTCGGCGAGGCCCCGGCAGCGCAGCGCAGCGCCGGTCAGCGAGGCAATGTCGTTTCCCGCTGCGACGTCTGCTACCGCGGCCGCGGTGTCCCGGGCCCGCCCGGTATCTCCCGCCGCGAGGGCGAGGCGGATGAGGTCTGGCCCGAGCACCGGGTACTCGAGCGCGAGTCCCGATCGCGCGCACCGGTCCCACACGCCCGCCAGCTCGGCGTACGCTCGGGCGGGGTCACCGCCGGCTTCGGTGATGAGCGCGCGTGCCCACAGGGCCCAGTGCGCGCGGTAGCGGGGCCCGGTGGCGGCCAGCAGGCTCGCGGCTGTGGCGGCGGATTCGGCGGCGCTGCGCAGGTCGTTGCGGTGCAGCCGGATGATCGACAGCATGCAGTGACCGAGGATGAGGCTGTAGGTCTCACCGGTCTCTCCCGCCAGCTCGATGCTGGCTTCGAGTTCGGCGATGGCGTCGTCCCATTCCCCGGCGGTGAAGCCCACCATGGCGAGATAGGCCTGGTAGCTCGCGGCGGGCCAGCGGACGCCGAGTTCTTCGCTGATCCGCATCCCGGTTTGCAGGGTGGTCCTGGCGTCGTGGAGCCGGTCGAGCTCGATGAGGATGCGCCCGCGGGCCACGTGGACTGGGTAGCGGTGTCCTTGCCTGCCCGGGCTGTCGTTGGCGAGAGCCACGGCTTCGTCGATGGTCTGCAGGGCTTCGCGGAGGCGCCCGCGGGATTCGGTGACTACCGCAAGGGTGGTCAAGGCGATGCTGGTGGTCAGGTGATCCCCGCATTCGGCCGCAGCCGACCTCGCCCGTCCGGCCATGGCGGCCGCGCCGGCCAGGTCTCCCAGCGAGAAGCGGGCGAAGCCAGCCCACGCCTGCGCGCCCGCCCGCTCGGCCTGGGTCAGCGCAGGCGAATCGGCTGCCTTTTGAAGTTCCCGCAGGCCATCGCGTGCCCGTCCTTGCGCCAGCAGGGCCTGGCCGAGGCAAATGCGGACCTGGCCGTCCACGCCCGGGTCGTGATCGCGGTCAAGCAGGGAGCGGCAGGCCGTGTGGGCGTCGGTGACCTTACCGGCCAGCATCAGGCTCCCGGCCTTTTCGGCGATCAGGCTGTCCCGGCCAGGATCGGCGGGGCCCGTCAGCCCGATCGCCCGGTCCAGCATGGCGGCGGCCGCCTCCGGGGATCGGGGCGCGGCTTCCCTGGCTGCCTTGGTGAGCCAGCCGACGGCGCCGGTGTCGCCGGGGACGGCCCCGCGGGCCAACTGCCCGGCCACCTGCAGAGCCGGCGCGCCGGCGTCGGCCAGCCGCTGGCCGGCCTCGCGGTACAGCGCGCCGCGCACGCTGGCCGGGAAGTCCCGGTAGATCGCGTCGCGGATCAGCTCGTGGCGGAACCGAAGCCGGGAACCGTCATCCGCTAGGACCCCTGCCCTGATCGCCTCAGCCAGCGCCAGGGCCAGACCGGCGGCGGGGCTGCCGGTGATCGCCGACAGCTCGGTGACAGTGAAGCTGGATCCCAGGATCGACGCCGACTGCAGGGCCTGCAAGGTGTCGCCGGCGAGGAAGCCAAGACGCCGCAGGATCGTCAGGCGCAATGAAGGCGGCAGGGTCATCTCCGCTACCTCAGCCTGCCCGCCCCCCGTCTGGAGGATCCCCTCCTGGATGATCGCGCCCACCAGCTCGGTCACGAACAGCGGGTTGCCGGCCGCCCCGGCCATCTTGGCGAGCAGCCGCGGACCGGGCTCCGCATCGACTATCTCGGCCACCAGGCGCGACACGGCACGGTCGGTGAGGCGGGACAGCGTCAGGTGCCGCGCACCGGTGCCTTCCAGCGAGTCGAGGACCGCTGCAGCTCGGCGCTGCGCGGGGACGGCCGAAAGCACCCTATGAGCGCGACCGGGACATAGGCCAGGCGCCGGCCGATTGCGGCGACCGTCAGCAGGCTGGAGGGATCGGCCCACTGCAGGTCATCCAGGCCGATGGCAGCGGCCTGTCCAGCGCGAGCTCCTCAGCAAGATCCGTGAGGGCATCGAGGGCACGGAACCGCAGGCCAGGATCGCTGCTGACGGTGATCGGGCCGCGGTCGCCTTCGCCGTGCGCGGCCAGCATTGCCGCGATGGCGGCTCGCCGGGGATCGGCAGAGGACCGGTCGCACCCGAGCGCCTCCGCGATCACACCGAACGGCCGCGATCCCTCCAGCTCCTCCGCCCGCCCCAGGACAACCTCGCAGCCGCGGCCCGGGGCACGATCAAGCGCCTCGGCCAGCAAGCGGGTCTTGCCGATGCCCGCCTCGCCCTCCACGAGTACGATCGCCCGCTGGCCCGAAGCCGCCCGCTCGAGTGCCAGGTCAAGCTCCTCAACCTCGGCCTGACGCCCGTACAGGCCCCGGGCCGGCGCCCTCGCGGCCATGGCCGGATGCTACCCGAGCGGGTGGCGCCGCCGCGGCCGCAGTTAGCCCCAGCACCTTACGCCCCTTCCGGTGAACGGTCAGCAGGCGATCCGATCACCTCAGGCAGCGCCCGCAGCATGCCCAGCCAGCCGGTGAAGCCCACCTCGGCATCCTCCGCGGAACCGGGCGCACCGGCACCGGCCGGCTGCGGCGGTCACTGGCCGATGCCGTTACGGCGGGCTGCGGACGGAGGCTGGTGCTGGCCGCCGATGTCAGCAGCTGGCTGCGGCGGACTTCCGCGCCGTTCCGCGGCGGGGCGCAAGGGGGCGGAGCTGGCCGGGGCGCCATCCCTGAGGATGCGCCAGAACCCGGATCGCGCGAAGAAGATGTTCGTGACGACCTGCAGCGATGAAGGTGACCGGCCACAGCGCGCCGCCGAGCGCCGGGACCAACCCGATCGGAAGCGTAAAGGCCATGGCCACGCGGATCACCGCGTCGGCGAGGATCGCGGTGCCCCAGATGACCGTGCAGACCCGCCAGATCCGGCGGAACCGCGGTACCCGCTGCCACAGCTCGCCCCATGTCTGGCTGGCCGGGAGTACCCAGGCGCCCGCGGCGGCGTCGAAGACCCGCCGGCCTTCGAGCAGCGGGCGGGATACCACGAAGGCGGCGGGCCGGGGGGCGAGCAGGCTGAGGTACATGTAACCCGGCCCAGGCGGCGGTCAGCAGGCCGTCGCGGGCGAGCAGGATCCGCGGGCTGCCGGTGACCAGCGAGAGCGCCGCGCTGACAGCGAGGGCCGCGAGGACCAGGATGCCCATCGCGTCGATGCGGCGGGTGGTGAAGATCCCGGCGAGGACGCTGAGCGCCGGTATGATCGCGCTTGCCGCCAGCGCGAGCCACACGCTGGCGCCCGACGCGCGGGCGCCCTAACAGAGGGCGACCGGGGCGGCCATGTCGATGAGCAGCGTGCGCACGGCGTGCGCGCCGCTGGCCGGGGGTCGTTGCCGCTTGGGCGGCGCGACCGGCTGGACATGTCACGGGTTCCGGGGGCTGGGTTCATGAGCCGCTCCTTGTTACTCGCCAGCAGCGCTTTCACCTGCCGGCGGTGGCCGGCGGTGAATTCCACCGAGGCGCGGGTGTAGGTCTCCAGCGCCGCGGCCGCGGCGCCAGCCATGCGGTCGGCCACCTCGGGCGGCTTGACGCGGCGCCGCGAAAAAGTCAGCCGGCCGGCGGATGTTTGCGTTACCGCCCTGACCCCACCATGAGAAAACCATCGCAGCTCAGAATCTGGAGATTTTCATGCAAACAACAATCAGTACCGTTCGGGTCCGTCCGGGCGGCTCGCGCTTGACTGGGTCTCGATGACCGGGGCGCGCAGCGTCACCAGAGGCGAGCCCGCCGCGATGACGGGAAATCCCGCCTTTGTGATCGCCCGTGCCCGGTCGGGAGAGTTCCGGCTCAGCGACGCCGCCCGCCGGACGCTCACGCGTGCTGGCGAGCCGATCAGAACCGACAGGACGTGTGCGAACGGTACGGCTTCGCCGAAGCTGAGCGCCCGTGACCGGTACCTCGTCATGAAACTTCGTGATCTCCTTACCGCGCTGCCGAGGCGTGCAGCGCCGGCCAAGACGGTCAACGGGAAGGACAGTCCAATGAGCAAGACCTGGTTCATCACCGGCACCTCGCGCGGCTTCGGCCGTAGCTGGACCCAGGCCGCCTTGCGCCGCGGCGACAGCGTAGCTGCCGCGGCCCGCGACACCGCTACGCTGAACGATCTGACCAGCCGGTTCGGCGACGCGATCCTGCCGATCGAGCTGGACGTCACCGACCGTGCTGCGGCCTTCGCCGCGGTCCAGCAGGCCCACGCTCACTTCGGCCGCCTCGATGTCGTCGTCAACAACGCCGGCTACGGCCACTTCGGCTTCATCGAGGAGATCACCGAAGCCGAAGCCCGTGCTCAGCTCGAAACCAACCTGTTCGGAGCGCTGTGGGTCACCCAGGCCGCAATCCCCCTCCTGCGCGCCCAGGGCGGCGGACACATCGTGCAGGTCTCCAGCATCGGCGGCGTCACGGCGTTCCCGGGCCTCGGGATCTACCACGCCTCCAAATGGGCGCTGGAAGGCTTCTCCGAAGCCCTCGCTCAGGAAACCGGTCCCGCCGGCATCAAGGTCACCCTCATCGAGCCCAGCGGCTACGCAACCGACTGGTCAGGCTCCTCCGCGGCACACTCGGCGCCACACCCCGCCTACCAGCCCTTCCGCGACGCTACAGCCCGGGCCCGCGCGGAAGTGACCCCGCCCGGCCCGGATGACACCGTCGCCGCGATCCTCGCCGTCGTCGACGCCCCTAGCCCGCCACTGCGGCTGCTGCTGAGCGGCCTGGCCTACGACCTCGCGCAAGGCGCCTACGCCCGGCGGCAGCAGAGCTGGGCCGAATGGGAGGCCGTCTCTCGCCAGGCCGGCGGGAACGTCAGCATCGACATCAGCCAGCTCACCCATCCATCGCAATAGGCCCGCCAAGAAGATCACCCGGAACTAGGAGCAGCAGACCGTAAAATCGCAGGTGAGCCGGATACCCTGCTGGTCACTGGCTCGCTGGCTATCCCTGACACGGAAGAGGCCACAAGTTCAAATCTTGTACCGCCCACGCGAAACAGCAGGTCAGAGGCCGTCTCTGCCCCCCGGCAGGGACGGCCGAGGTCTGCAGTGAGGGCCATCCAAGATCGTCAGGGCTAGCATCAGCGCGCGGCTCGGGCGCAGCGCCAGTCTGGCGTTGCCTGTGGTCAGGGCAGGGTCAGGTCGAAGGCCGGGGCGGGGATTGCGCGCCGCAACGTGCATCGGCAGGCCGCGGTCCTCCACCCGCAGATTGACCAGATCCCGGGGGCTCAGCCGCTCCATAACGCCCAGATCCTCAGCTGCCCGGCCGCCGGTGTCACCCGGCGCGGGCCGAGCCAGCGCGCCGCCGCGGGAACCGCACGGCGGCATGTCCGGCCAGGGGCGAACGTCCCGGACCGGGCGCGCGCTCCTCCCGCCACAGGCCGCGCCCGCGATCTTCTGAGCCGTGGCGCAGACCGTTCCGTTCCTGCCGCGGAATCCTCTAGCGGACAGGTAGCGCCGTGAGTCGCTCGGCACCTGGTTCACATAGCTGGCCTCGGCCAGCAGCAGGTCAGCTCCGTGCGCCAGGTCGGCCACGTTGTGGCTGGGGCCGGTGTCACCGGTGTAGGCGAGAGGCATCTGCCCGGCGGCACGAACGCTGTCACCGTGCGAGGGAATCAGCCACCCGGGTCGCGGCCCTGGCCGGTGTCCGGCCTGCCCCGGGACTGGGATGTCACAACCGCGTCAGCCGCTCCCGCTGCCCTCGCCGACGGGACCGCCGGTCCGCCCGGGATGGCGGGGCCAGCCCGCCGCGGCGTATCCGGACCCCGCCGACCAGCGAGAACGCGCGGATGTGGACGGTCGGCGCGCCCGGACCGGGCTCCGGGCCGCCTTCGACTCTGGTGCCGCCGATCAGGCTGAAGCCAGACGCCTCGACCTGGATCCCCGCAGGGACCGCGACCCGTACCCCGCCCACTAGCGACACCTTGGTCAGGGTGACCTCGGGGGCGGCCAGTTCGGCCTGGCTCAGGTCAAGCCGGGTGCCGCCGACCAGACTGATCACGATCACATGGCGGTCCATCCGCCACGGCCCGTCGACTCTCAGGCCGCCGACCGGCGAGACGTGCCAGGAGGGTCCCGTCTGGGCACGCCCGGCGACGGCCGTCCCGGCCACGCCGGAATCCGCGGGAAGGTCCGCCAGCAGGCGGTCGAGCTCGGCCCGGGTCCGGGCCGTGCTGGCGCGATCCATCCGCTGGCTGAACTCCTCCAGCGTCAGCCGCCCCTCCCCGGTGGCCGCGCTCAGCCGCTCGACGGTCGCGTCCCGCTCGGCGTCCGACGCGCGGATACCCTCGGCTGGCTCGCCGTCGCTTGCGGTCCCGCCCATCGCCACCTCCGCCCGCGCAGCCGTTCCCGCCCGCGACCACCATAACGGCCGGCAGGTGCACCCGACAGCCACGGAACCTCGACTTGGCGCCCCGATCATTGTCTCCGCCGCAACAGCAGTGACTTCGTCCCTGGGACACCGCCAGTTGCAGGGTGTTGCGGAGCCGGTGCAAGGAGTCAATCGGCCCGGCAACCTGGCGCTCTGGCGCGGACAGTGCTCGGGCTGCTGGGCACGCCGAATACGAGGTTTAGCGCGCACCCGATGAATATGCCCAGACCCGCCCCCGCGATGACGTCCAATGGGAAGTGCGCGCCGAGATACACACGCGACAGGCAGACCGCAGCGGCCAGGGCCCAGGGCAGGACCTTCCACCAGCCTTTGAAGTAGGGGGCCACCAAAGCGGCGATCGCAAAGATCACCATGGCGTGACCTGAGGGAAAGCTCAGCCCGCGGGCAGCGGACTGGCCACGCAAGATCACGTCCGGTAGCGTCTCCGCGGGCCGGTCACGCTGCACGAACGTCTGGGCCAGGGTCTCCAGCGATACCTTCAGCAGCGTCGCTACCGCCAGGGCAGCGGCCAGACGCAGCCTCCTCAACAGCGCGGCCGCGGCGGCCACCAGGGGAAGAGCCCCGATCACTCCCGATAGCTGGACCGTCCACATTGGCGGATACAGCCACCCTGGCCAGTGATTGATCCGGCGGAACACGCTCACCTCTGTGCCCACGAGCAGACGGTTCGCTACGAGCACCCCGCACACGACGACCACGCCGAGTCCGACCGCGGCCGCAAGCGCGTCGGCCCGTCTGCGCTGGTACGTCCTGCCATCCGGGGCCTGGAACCACCACCGGGTCAGCCACCTGCCCAGTTTCCGCACCCCGCTGGCCTGGGCCGCGGCTGCCGGAGAAGCCGGCTCTCCGGCTGCATCTGTCGTCATCTCCACCACACCTGCAAGGCAGGTTCACCTGCTCCGGGCAGAATACTGCGCCGCTCGCCCAATGGCTGGCCCGGCGTGATGCTGGCCAGGGCGCTCCAGGAAATCATGACAATGTCGTCCGCAACCCGCCTCCAGCGTCCACGCCGATCGCGCTGTTCTGCCTCGCGTGCCTGCACCGTCCTCGCCACTCGGCTCGCTGCGTGTCATCCTGGCTGTAGAACCGCGGGGAAATCGTGACGAACTCGCCTGAAACTCACGTCGAAGCACCCGCTGTGGCCGCGAAGCACAGGGGCCGGCTTTTAGCGCCTGCACGCTACCGGCATCCGGGCGATGTGATCCGCTTGATCCTCGCCGGGCTTGTACTCGCCGGAGTGCTGGCGGTCAGCGTCGCCGCCCATGCCACCTATGCGGGCGCCCGCGCTGTTGCCGTGACTGCTGTCGCGCCTTCCACCGTGCCGGGCCGGGTGCTGGCCGGGCTGGTGCAAGTGCTCTTCGCCGCCGCAGCCGTCGCCGCGATAGCCGTCACGTTGCGTTACCGCCGGTTCCGCCTGCTGGTCAGCCTGGTGGGTGGTGCCATCTTGGCGAGCGGCGTGCTGATCGGGATCTCTTATCTCGCGGGCGGGGTGCGTCCGCGCGCTCTGGCGGCCGGGGCCGGCCCATGGTCGTGGCTTACTGGTGCGTCGCTGGCGGGTCCCGCGGTTCTTGCCGCCGCCGTGGCCGGCACGGTCGCCGCCGCGCCGTGGCTTGGCCGTCCGTGGCGGCGAGCCGCCTGGATCCTCCTGTGGTTTGCCGCCATTGTGCGGCTGGTCACGGGCACTGCCTCGCCGGTGGAAGTGGTCGTGGCCTTCGCCGCCGGGGTTACGGTCGGTGCCGGTGTGCTCGTCTTGTTCGGCGTGCCCGACCGGCGCATCGGCCCCGACGGGATCGCGGCGGCGCTCGCCCTGGCGGGCATGCCGGTCGCCCGCGTCGAGCCGGCCGCTGTCGAGGCGAAGGGCTCGCGGCCGTTCATCGCGGCCGGCGAGGACGGGGAACCGTTGTTTATCAAGGTCCTCGGATCGGATCAGCGGGACGCCGATCTGCTGTACCGCGCCTACCGGTTCATCCGGCTGCGCGACGTCGGCGACACCCGGCCCGCCGCCTCGCTCATCCAGGCCGTCGAGCACCAGGCGCTTGTCGCGGTCATGGCGGAGCGGGCGAGGGTAGCGGTGCCCGCCATCCGCCAGGTGATCCAGAGCGCCGATGGGTCTGCGCTCCTGGTAATGGAACGCGTGGACGGCAGTTCCCTCGATCTGGTCCCCGAGCAGCGCATCAGCGACACCGTGCTCCGGGAGCTGTGGGAACAGGTGGACAGGCTGCACCGGGCGAGGATTGCGCACCGGTCGCTGCGGGCCGCCAACATTGTGGTCGACCGTGCGTGCCGGCCATGGATCGTGGACTTCAGCTTCTCCGAACTGGGCGCTACGCAGCGCCAGATGGCGCTCGACGTCGCCGAGCTGCTGGCCTCGCTGGCTACCGTGATCGGAGCCGGCAAAGCGGTCGGCAGCGCGGCCTTGGTCATCGGCCCCGACGGCGTCGCGGCCGCGGTGCCGTTGCTGCAGCCGCTTGCTCTTTCCGCCGGCACCCGCCGTGCGATCGCCCGCCACGACAGCCTGCTGACCCAGACCCGGGCAGCCGCCGCCGCTGCGAGCGGGCGGGAGGACCAGGAACTGGCCCGCATCCAGCGCGTCCGCCCGAGAACGCTGCTGGCGATCGCCGCCGCTGCGGGCGCGTTTTACTACCTGCTGCCTCAGCTGGCGCAGGTGGGAAGCAGCTGGCGGGCCGTCCAGTCGGCCCACTGGGCGTGGCTGCCGCTGGTCATCGCCTTGTCGGCCCTGAGCTACCTGGCAAGCGCCGTGGCACTCATCGGCGCGGTGCCGCAGCGGATCCGGTTCTGGCCGACCGTGCTGGCTCAGGGTGCATCGTCGTTTGTCAACCGCGTCTCCCCGGCCAATGTCGGCGGGATGGCGCTGAACGCCAGGTTCCTGCAGAAATCCGGGGTGGAGGCCAGCGCGGGCGTCGCCGCGGTCGGGGTGAACAGCCTCGCCGGCGCCGTGATGCACCTGATCTTGATGGTGGTTTTCTTCACCTGGTCGGGCAGCGGGCTCGCCAAGGCGTTCAAGCTGCCCTCGAGCAGCAAGCTGCTGCTGATCCTGGCCGTCGTCGCGGCGATCGCCGGGATCGTGCTGGCGACCCGGCCGGGCCGCCGGTTCGCCGCAGGCAAGCTGATCCCCGGGTTGAAGTCGGCCGCCGCCAGCCTCAAGCGGGTGGCGCAAGACCCGGGCAAGATGGTCATGCTGTTCGGCGGGTCGGCGCTGATCACGCTGGCTTACATCGGCGCATTGGCCGCCTCGGTCCAGGCGTTCGGCGGCGGGCCGGGCGTCGTCCTCCTCAGCGCCGTGTACCTGGGTGCCGCAGCGATCGCGGCTGCCGCCCCCTCACCTGGCGGCCTGGGCGCCATCGAGGCGGCCCTGGTCGCGGGCCTGACCGGTGTGGGCATGCGGGCGGGACCCGCGGTTTCCGCTGTGCTGCTGTACCGGCTGGCCACCTACTGGCTGCCTGTGGCGCCGGGCTGGCTGTCCTGGCGGGTGCTGCAGCGGCGGGAGTACGTATGAAACCGCGCGCGGTGCTCATGACGACCGGCATTGCGCTGATGACCGCGCTATCAGGATGTACGTCCTCGGGCGGCCACGTCTCCTCCGCAGCCGGGAAGCCGACCGCCCGGCATCGCATGGTCATCACAGTCGGATCGTTCGATTTTCCGGAAAGTGTCCTGCTCGCCGACATCTACGGTGAAGCGCTCACGGCGGGCAAGTTCCCGGTGCGGATCCTGCCGGACCTGGGCCCCCGCGAGGTGGTGGATCCGGCGCTGATGGACGGCCTGGTCCAGCTGGTACCCGAGTACGCGGGGTCGGCGCTGGAATTTTTCAGCCTGGGACGGCAATCCGCCACCTCCGATGCCGCGGCGGCCAACAGGGCACTGGCAGCATCGTTAGCGGACCGCGGGCTGGCGGCGGCGCGCCCGGCTCCCGCGCAGGACGCCAACGCGATCGTGGTCACCGCCGCGACCGCGGCCCGCTACGGGCTGCGATCGATCGCCGACCTCGCCAGGGCGGCGCCGGGCCTGGTGTTCGGCGGCCCGCCCGAGTGCCCCGGACGCGCCTACTGCCTGTCGGGGCTTAAACGGGTCTACGGGCTGCGCTTCAAGGCGTTCATCCCGCTCGACGCCGGGGGGCCGCTGACCTTGCAGGCCCTGGAAGCCGGGTACATCGGCGTCGCGTTGCTGTTCACCACCGATCCGGACATCACCGCCCGGCATCTGGTCGTCCTGGCCGACGATCGCGGGCTGCAGCCGGCCGAGAACATCACTCCCCTGGTGCGCAGGGACGTCATCGCCCGCTACGGCCCGCACCTGCTCGCCGTGCTCAACAGAGTGTCGGCCCTGCTGGACACCGGCACGCTGCGCGCCCTCGACGCGCGGGTCGAGCTGGCAGGGCAGGACCCCCGGCTGGTGGCCGACAGCTGGCTGCGCGCACGCGGGCTGATCCCGGCCGGGGGTGCGGCGCGGTGAGTGACGACATCGGGCGCGTGGCCGCCGGGGACGGCCCGGCCAGCCCGCCGCCGGGCCCGGCCGCCGGCAAGGCTGGCCGTCAGCGGCGCCCGACCGGTGCGCCGCCGCCCTTGCCGTACCGGGTCACCATCAGCTCGGCCGCGTGGCTGGTCCTCGTGGCGGTCGTCCTCGCCGCCGCGTTCGTGGCCGCGCAGGACACGCCGTGGCTGCGGATTGATGACCGGGCCAGCACACAGGTGCTGCGCCTGCTGGCGGGGATACGGACACCGTGGCTGACCGATGTGGCCAACGGGATCGATGTGGCGGGCTCCGGCTGGGGGGCCAGCGTGCTCGGCCTGTCGGTGGTCGCCCTGACCATCACGTTCCGGCGCTGGCGGCACCTGGCCGTGTTCGTGGGTGGCCTGTTGTTCCTGGATGCTGTCGGGGAGACGTGGATCTACTACCCGCTGTCCAGGCCACGCCCGTACGGCGTGCCGATCATCGGCAGCTGGACCGGGTATGCGAGTGCGTCGCCGCCGACGGGAGTCCTCACCTTCTGCCTGATGGGCATCGTCTACTGCCTGGCCGTGCCCGGCCGCGCCCGCTCCTGCACCGCGGCAGCCGTGGCCGCCGTGGCCGCCGTGTACGGCCTGGCCCGCCTGTACCTGGGTGTCGATCACCCCGACGACGTGCTGCTCGGCGCGGCATTCGCCGTAGCGATCGCGGTCACCGCGTTCCGTTACTTCACCCCCAGCGAGGCCTTCCCCGTCGCCTACCGGCGCGGCCGCACAGCGCACGTGGACGTAACGGGGCGGCGGGGGGAGGCGGTCCGCCAGGCCGTGCACGACCAGCTCGGGCTGACCGTGACCGAGATCAAGCCGGTCGGCCTGGAGTCTTCCGCCGGGTCGACCCCGCTGCGGCTGCGGATCGCGGGCGGCCCGGATGAGTTCGTGTTCGCCAAGCTTTACACCAAGGGCCACGTCCGCGCCGACCGCTGGTACAAGCTGGGGCGGTCCATTCTCTACGGCTCCCTGGAGGATGAGTCCCCCTTCCAGACGGTGCGGCGCCTGGTCGAGTACGAGGATTATGCCCTGTGCCTGCTGCAGAGGATCGGGGTTCGCACCGCCAGGCCCCATGGCATCGTGGAGATCACCCCCGAGCGCGAGTACCTGCTCGTCACCGAGTTCTTCAAGGATGCGGTCGAAATCGGCGAGGCCGAGGTCGATGACATGGTGATCGACCAGGGGCTGCTGCTGATCCGCAAACTTTGGGACGCCGGGATCGCCCACCGCGACCTCAAACCGGGCAACCTCATGGTCCGATCCGGGGAGCTGCTGCTGATCGACGTGGCCTTCTTCCAGGTCCGCCCCTCACCGTGGCGCCAAGCGGTCGACCTGGGCAACATGATGCTGGTGCTCGCGCTCCGTTCCGGCTCGCGGCGGGTCTACCACCGGGCGCTGGCCTACTTCACCGAGACCGAGCTCGCCGAGGCCTTCG
This sequence comes from uncultured Actinomycetota bacterium, assembly GCA_963842355.1. GTDB lineage: Bacteria > Actinomycetota > Actinomycetes > Streptosporangiales > Streptosporangiaceae > JASHPR01. The sequence goes on from CAWJGC010000011.1 coordinate 84,376, forward strand.
CCGCCACCCGCGGGGTCGCCAGCCCGACACAGCTCCGCGCCTGCATGAAACGAGACCCGCGCGACCTGCCCGGCGAATTCCGCGCGCTCGCCCCGCAACGGCCGCCGATCATCCTGCAACGCTGGAGCGCCCAGCGCATCGCACTGACGGCCGCGGTACTCGCCGTCACCGCCATCGCCGCGTGGGGCACAGTCCGGGCCTTCATCCCGGGCCCCAAGGTTCTGGGCGTCAACGCTCCCAGCTGCGGCACCGGCCCCTCGATGATCCTCAGCGCCCAGGCAGTCCCGTCAGCGGCCATGCTGCCCTGCATCGCCGCGCTCCCCTCCGGCTGGAGCATCGGCGGTGCGAACATCACCAGCGGGCACGCCCGGTTCTGGCTGGACTCCGACCGCGCAGGACCGGGGGCCATCACCGTCACCCTGACCGCGACCTGCGACACCTCGGGCGCCCAGCAGATCCCCTCCGACCAGCCCGGCACGCGGCGGTTCGAGCATCCGCTGAGCCTGCCGCCGCGGTACACCGACCTTCGCTTCTACACCTTCCCGGGCGGCTGCGTCACCTACCGGTTCGCCTTCGCGCCAGGCGCGTCCCCCGTGCTGGCCAGCGCCGCCGACAGCGCGCTCTCCTTCCAGCCCCGGTCCGCGCTCGTCGATTTCGTCCGGCGCACCGAAGGCCTAGCCCTGTGCGGGCGAGGTGCCGCATGCCCAGGCTGAGCCAGGAGGCCGCACAAAGGCAAGGCGCGCAGCAGCTCCTTGCCGCACCCTCGGTTCAATGTCCGTGCACCACGCCCGTGGACGCGACTGGCGGCCGTCCGGCTAAACCATGCTTCATCTGCGATACTGGTGCGATGTCCACAGTTACCAAGGAGCACATAAGTAAGCCGACCAATCCCGGTTATGCGGTTATGTAGCGCAGGTGCGGGTCAGCGAAGAATGCCCGGACCAGTCCGGGGCGCTTCTGGAGCCGCCGCAGGGCGCCGATAGCCTTGGCCTTGAGGTCTTCCTTGCTGGTGACGCCGGTCTTGCCGATCCGGTCATGCTTGACGTTCTTCCAGACCCATTCGTCGGGATTCAGCTCGGGTGAGTATCCAGGCAGGAAGAACAGCTTCAGCCGGCCTTCTGCAGAGGCAACGAATTCCTTCGTGGCAGTGGCGCGGTGGGCGGGATGCCCGTCAACGATGAGATAAACGGGGCCGGGGGCGTCATGCAGCAGCCGCTTACAGAAGTCGATGAAGACGGCGGCGTTCGTGTTGCCCTCATAGACCGCGAACCGCAGCGCGCCTTTCGCGGAGACCACGGAAATCATGTTCACCGAATACCGGGCCCCGGTGTTCTTCACCTCCGGGGTCTGTCCCACCGGCGACCAGGTCGTGCCCGCATGGTAGTCCGAGCGGATCCCGGCCTCATCAGCGAAGTAGATGACCGCGCCCGCGGCCTCAGCCTGCGCCTGAATGGCGGGATACTCCTCGCGCTTCCACCGGTCGACCGCCTCAGGGTTCTGCTGGTAAGCGCGGTGAAGCGGCCGTTGCGGGGACATTCCGAGCTTGCGTAGCAGCCGGCCGACGCTGACAACCGACAACGCGACGCCGAATTCGCGGCGGATCATCTCGCGGACCATCTCCCGGGTCCACAACGCGAACTCGAACTGCATCTGCCGCGGATCCTGCCCGGCAATCAAAGCATACAGCCGGGACAACTGCTGGCCATTAAGCTTCGGTGGCCGCCCCGGCACCGGCTGGGCCTTCAGCGCATCCTTCCCGCCCTCACGGTATTTCGCCAGCCAGCCATACACAGTCTTGCGATGCAGGCCCAGCGCGACGGCCACATCCTCCGGATGAGCACCTTCCCCGACCTGATCCACTGCCCGGATCCGCAGCGCCTCAAGGGTCTTATGATCGAGTTTCCGGCCATCGTTATCCCGCATGACCCAATTCTGCCAGATCACAAGATCAAAGTCGAGCTACTTATGAACTACTTAGTATCCCCATGTCCACTACAGATAGCCTCCCGCAAGCCCTGCAACAAGGTCACGAGATAAATCGTGCAACTATATTGACGAGTCGTGGTCATCCGAATCCTGCAGAAGCCAGAGACGGCCTGGCTGAGTGGGCGCAAAAAAGTAACTACGACGCAGTTATAGGCGTCCGTTTCCTGGCGATCCCCGAGGTCCTCTCGGAACAGGATACAATAACAGAAGTTAAATGGGCGGCATATGGAACGGCGATCGGCTGGTGAGCGGCAGGATTCGCCGGATCATGCTGCCCGGGCAGTGCCCAGCTAACTGCTCTCAGGCGCGATTCACACCGTATTCGGTCACACCGATCCCCGGCTGCGATGGTGCGACGGCGCCAACCTGACGATGGCCGGGCTCGCTGACCATCCAGTCATGATGGCCAGCTCCGGGGGTGTGGCGGAACACCAGCACGCGGTGGCCGGCCAGTAGCGCCGCGGGAACTCCCGGGGTGAGGTTCCTGCCTGTACCCGCTCCGCAAGATGGGCCGCCGCTGGGCTCGGCGGCCCGATTGGCCGCGATGTGGCGTGCAGCGGACGCTTGGCGGACCGTTACCGTGCCTGCCGCTCCAGCCGGGCGCGGATACTCCTTACCGATCCTGGGCACGGCCCGGGACGGGGCGCCGATCGACCCCTGGCAATCTGGAGGCTGGACAGCGATGACCACCGATACCCTTCCTGCCCGCCGGCGCGATGACCTGCCGAGCGTGGCGCGGCTGCTGACCCTGTCCGACAACGTGGTGGCCTTCGCCCTCACACTCCTGGTCTTGCAGCTCAGGGTGCCCGCCGCCGACCAGGTCGCCCATCCCGGCTCGGCCGCCGACCTCGCCGCCCAGCTCGCGAAGGAAGCCGACCAGCTGATCAGTTACGTGATCGCGTTCTACGTCATCGCCCAGTTCTGGCTGGCCCACCATCGGGTCTTCCGCCGGGTGGCCGGCCACCACGAGGGCCTGGCCTGGTGGAACTTCGCCTTCCTGTTCACCATCACGGCCATGCCGTTCACCAGCAGCCTGCTGGGCGAGTACGGCAACAACCCGCTCGCGGTGGACATCTTCGCGGTCAACGTGCTGCTCGCCACCCTCGCGACGCAGGCGACACTGCTCTTCGGGCACCGCCGGGATGTCCTGATCGAGCCAGCCGACGCCGCGGAGGTGCGGGCCCGCCGGGTGCGTCTCACCGTGATCCTGATCGCCATGGCCTTGTCCATCGGCCTGGCCTGGGTGAACACCAGCGCCGCCAAGTGCGGCTGGCTGCTGATCCCCCTCGCGCCATGGGCGGCGAATCGCTGGTCCGCCCGCCTCACCTCAGGCAGGGGCGCGGCCGGCCCGCCTGGCCGGTAGCCTTCCCGGCCCGCCCGGCGGCAGCACCCGGCCAGTACGAAAGTCCTGCGGCAGTGGGCCCAACGCCTCTCACCTGCCCCCGGGAGGCCTGCGTGGGTTCAAACTGGGCCATGCCGGGCTTGCCTACGCGCTGTTGTGGGTGGTGGTCGTCGGGACCCGGCTGTGGTTTGCGTACGCCGCCAACCACACCTTCCGGTTCCCGCCCGGCACCTGGATGTTCGCTCGCCGGCTGACCTCCAGCGCGCTCGTCGACGCGCTCATCTTCCTGGCCCTGGCGATGGTGCTGACCAGGACCGGCAGCCTGGCGGTGCGGTCGAGGGCGCTGCGCGGCGCCCCTGCCGCCGAGGCCGCTGCCAGCTTCCGGACGCCTCGCCTGACCGTCCTGGTGGTCACCCGGCGCTACTCTTCGCCAGCGAGCACGGCCTCGTGCTCCAGCCCGCCACCCTGGCGTCGATGTTCCAGCCGCACTTCCGGCCCGATCTCCGCCTGCCGGGCATGGGACTGGCTTTCGAGCTTGTCAGCGCGTGCTGTTCAGCCAGGCGATCAGATGTAAATCGCGCCCGTCCGCGGGACTTGCCTCACCAGGCAAGTCCCGCGGACGTCATGCGTGGAGACAGCGAGCGCCATCCCTACAGCGGGTCAGGACTGCACTGAGACCGATATGCCCGCCTCCCGCTGCGTGTTGCCCATCGTCGCGGTGGCGTGAACGACCTGGCTGACGTCCGGCGAGTAGCTAGGCGGGGTCACCCGGAACGTGGCGGCGACCGCCTTGCCGGGCCGCACCGTGCCGAACACCGCCGGCCCGGCTGGCGTGACGGTCCATCCCTCTGGCAGTTGCAGTGCCAGCTGGACGCCGTCCAGGGTCTGGCTGCCGCCGGCGGTCAGCGTAACGCGCACCGCCGATGCCTTGCCGGCGTGCATCACGCTGGGCGCGGTGACGACGACCTGGCGCGCGCCCGGCGTGGACGTCATACGGAACGCGTTCCGCAGCGGCAGGTTCGCCAGTGCGGAGGAGTCGCCCACGTAGACGTGATACAGGCCGGCGGTCTGCGTCCAGCCGTTCGCGGTGTCGCTCCACCACGAGGTGTCCTGCGGCGTGATCACGAACGACACGCGCGCCGACTGGCCGGGCGCGAGGTTTACCCGCTGGAACCCTTCCAGCTGGCGCGGCGGCTCACCCGTTGACGCCGGGTCGCCCACGTACAGCTGGGCGACGTCACTGCCCGTCCGGTTACCGATGTTCGTCACCGTGGCCGAGACCGGCACGTCCTGCGTGCCGGTCACCGTCGCGCGGCTCAGCCGCAGCCCGCTGTAGGCGAACTTGGTGTAGGACAGCCCGAACCCGAACGGGAACATCGGTGCCAGGTCGTTGGCGTCGTACCACCGGTAGCCGACGTCAACACCCTCGGAGTACAGCACCTCGGTTCCGTTGCCGGGGAACTGCGCCGTGGTGGACGCGGGTACCTCGCTCAGCGAGGTCGGGAACGTCACCGGCAGGTGCCCGCCCGGATCGGTCTGGCCGAACAGCACGCTGGCCAGCGCCGTTCCGCTGGTCTGCCCCGGGTACCAGGCGTCCAGCACGGACGCGACCTGGTTCAGCCACGGCATGGCAATCGGCGCGCCCGCGTTGACCACCACGACCGTGTGCGGGTTGGCCGCCGCGACCGCCTCGATGAGCTCGTCCTGCGCGGACGGCAGGTTGAGGCTCGGCCGGTCGGTGGCCTCGGACTCGGTGTCGTCCGAGACGACCACGACGGCGGTCTGCGCCGTCTTGGCGGCGTTCACCGCGGCGGTGATGCCAGGCGCCAGCGCCGACGGGGTGCCCCAGAGCAGCTGGGACGAATCGCCGCTGATCGAGAGCGTGTACTTGGTGCCCGCGGTCAGGTTTACCACGACCGAGTACGTATGCACCGGCGGAGTGCTGGGATTGTCCAGTATCTGCGTGCCGTTCAGGCTCAGGTACGTGGAGGTGTAGCAGCCGCACGGGTTGGTGAGGGCCAGCACGTAGGTGCCGGTCTCCGGCGCGGTCAGCGTTCCCGTGTAGCTGCCTCCGAACGGCGTCGGGGCGTACGCGGGAGAGAGGTCGGCCGACGGGATCGCGGGCAGCGCCGTGTCCGCTGGCAGCCCCTGCTGGTAGGTCACGCTGGTGCCGGACCCGGCGGCCGCCTGGATGCCCTGCAGCGGGCTGACCGTCGCCGACGGGATCACGTAGGCGCTGCCGCCGGCGGCGTAAGTCGGCGAGACGGACGCGGACGGGCCGATCACGGCGATCGTCCCGGCTCCCGACGAAGACAGCGGCAACGTCTTGCCGGCGTTCTTCAGCAGCGTGGTGCCGGCCTCGGCCACCTGGTTGGCGAGCGTCTGGTGTGCCGGGGTGGTCACGATCGCCGTGGGCGAGCCCGTGCGCGGCTGGCTGAACAGGTTGAACCGGAACATCTCGGTGAAGACTCGCTGTACCATCGTGTTCAGCGCGCTGAGCGGGATGGTCCCGTTCTCGATGGCGGTCTCCAGCGCCGTCCCGTAATACGTGTTGAACGGCTGCTCCTGGTCGGTGCCCTGAAGCGCGCCCGATGTGCCGTGCAGAGCGCCATAGTCCGACATCACGAACCCCGGGAAGTCCCACATCTCCTTCAGCACGTTCGTGAGCAGGTACGAGCTGTTGCAGCTTGCGCTGCCGTTTACATACGAGTAGGCACACATCACCGACGCGGCGTTCGCCTGCATCACCGCCGCGTTGAACGACGGCATGTAAATCTCGTGCAGCGCCCGGTTGGAGATGATCACGTTGTCCGCTGGGGTGTTGCGGTACGTCTCCTGGTTGTACGCGTCGAAATGCTTGACCTGCGTCTCGACGTCCTGGCTCTGCACGCCGTCGATTTCCGGCACGTCCAGCGCCGAGTTCAGGAACGGGTCCTCGCTCAGCGCCTCGAATGACCGGCCCCAGCGCGGGTCCCGGTCGATATTCACGGTGGGGCCGAGGTTCGCGCTGGCGCCCTTGCCGAACTCCTCCGCGCCGATGACCTGGCCATACTGCTGCGCCAGCGACGGGTCCCAGGTGGCCGCGAGCGACACACCGGCCGGCAGCTGGGTGACACCGGTCAGCCCGTCGGCAACGCCGGCCGGTCCGTCCTCAAGGCCCACCGCCGGAATGCACAGCGAAGGTACCGCCGGCGTGTAGAACACGTACGGGTTAGTGGTGCCATGGCCTTCCACCATGGTGATCTTGTCGTTCAGGCTCATCGCCGCCATGAGCTGGGCGACGCGCTGTGAGATAGGAGCGGTGGACGTCACCCACGGGCACGAGGTGGCCGTGCTCGCCGCGGCCGCGCCCTGGCCGACGGCTCCGGTCGCGGGCAACGCGATCAGCGCCGCCAGCACCGCCATGCCCCCCGCGGCCGCGATCCGCCATCCGCCCGCCCCCCGCCGGTGCTTCTGCTGTCGCCTCAGGTATAGCCCGCTACTGCGTCTCCCCAGGCATAGCCCGTAACTCGCTAAAATGTGTCGATCTTTCCCGGCATCCATCAGTCGCCTCCGATACGTTCCGACGCTGGTCGTATCTGCGCGCTGGAACAGCACGTAACCCAACAAGTCGTAACACATAAGTAATAGGAACGAAATAGCCCGTCCGGGCTACTCCGTAGGAGAGCTTCTTTGCGCGCAAGCGCTTCGTGGGACGGCGGTCAGCGCTGTCGCCACCACGGTGCCTGGTATCCCCGGCGCGTCGGCTGGGGATTGGCGGGTGCCGGTCAGGCTGGCATCATCGAGCACCGTCAGCTGGGCGCCGATCCCCGCGTCCAGCGCCTCCAGTAAGGTCTGCTGCCGGTCAGTGGTTCTGCCGGTACCGTGCCGACGCCGGGTTCAGGCAGGCGCTCGCGGCCTGGTGGCAGCAGGCCAGCCAGGTCGGCATCGGCGGGAATGTGACCAATACGGTCAACGACGGTACTCAGTACGGGCCGGGTGCTGCAGGGCCTGGACTTCGCCGACCTGACCTTCGCCACCCTGCGGTACCGCCCGCCCTGCCCGCGCTGGACACGGACGGATTTCTCAGGCCAGCAAGCTAATCTGCTTCTTCTGGGTTCGCTCGATGGCCCGCCTGGTCCGCTTCCGATGCCTTTGCGATGCGGATAAGCTGCCAGATCACAAAGCTGAATCCGATGACCGAGATCACCAATCCAGCCAGGCTGATCCAGTCCCCCACCTTCATCTTCATCGGCTCCTCAGCCGTGATCCTCGAGAAGGGAAGGGCAACGTTTACTTTGTTCCTCGGCGCCACAACCCTGGGTGCCGAACGTGATCTTGGTGCCAGGGCGGCGGCCTTGTCGTCGGCCATCTCACAACCTCCCATCAGCCAGACGGACGGTGCAGCCACATGGGTATGTATGCCTTCGGCTACCACCTTCCCGCCGGGCCGGTAGACACTCCCAAATCAGGGAGCCAGAACCAAACTTCACCTGCTAGCAGGCCTACGGTCCTGTCCCGAGCACCTCCGCGCCCGAGGCGGTGCCGAGAGGCCTGAGGCCGCGTGTGGATCACCGCGTGAGCATCCAGTGCAGCAACCATGACGCATCCGCCGATCGCATGCAAGCGCCACAGCTGGCCGTAGCACTCTGAAATGACTGCGGATCAGTATGACGCTGCAGTGGCGCTCGCCGGGCGTCCCAGAGCATGGGAAGGGGGCTGATCTGTCCATGGAGTCCACGGCCGCCATTCTTACCGCAGCGGCTAACGGCCGCATCATGGTAGCGATGCCCGTCGCCAGCGCTGGAACCGCACTGCCTAGGAGATTCCCCCGGCACACAGCCGTCGGCAGCGTTCCGATGGGCGTCCGGTCCTGCCTCGGTGAGGAGCTTGCGGTCTTCGCCGACCACGCCAGAGCGTAGCCGAAGGACTCGTCCGGCCGTGATAAGAAATGAATGGGAGCACGGAGCGGGCTCGAGAGGGCGGCCCGATGACGGAGCCATCGGCTGAACAGAAGAATCGGACCTGGATGATCCGCGCGGGTGCCGCGCTGAAGAGCCTGCTGAAGGATCGGAGCTGGACGGTCGGCGCGGCCGCCGCGGTCCTGATAGTGGGCACCGGCGTTGTGCTGGTAGCGCTCCTGGGGCGTCCGGCAGTCTCGGTGTCATCGGGAGAGGCGCTCGTCCAGGTGCACCTGGGCGGCGTCGGGACCGAGGTGACCGGCATCCGCGCGACCAGTGCTGGCCGGCCGCTTGCGCTGGCACACCAGAGCACGGGCTTCGTGCCCGTCGCCGCCCTGCCGCAGGGCCGGACGGTGCACGTGCGCGTCACTGCCGCTCCGCCGTCCTGGCTCCGCTGGCTGCTGGGCTCCGGGGTCTCGTCGTCGGCGACGCTGCGGGCGCCATCGGCCGCGCCGTCGGCGCGGGTGGCCGTGGCCGCGCACCCGGGGCGGGTGACGCTCGGCTTCGACCGTCCGGTGAGCGTCATCGATTACCGAGCGGCCGACGAGCCGGCCCGGGTCATCCGGCTCAGTCGGCCCTCGACCACGGTCCAGCTGGCCGTGCCGGAGCACCAGTCGGGAGGCGCGCTTCAGGTGGCGGCCGCGGCATGGCGGTGGGAGCGCTTGGCCGCCCTGCCGACCACGGTGGACTGGCTCGAGGCGCCGCGGGACGGCGTGCCGGTCGCAGCAGCGGATCCGGCTCCGGGCAGCGCGCACGCCGGGCTCGACAGCCCGATCACCCTGATCTTCGACGAGCCGGTGGCCAGGGCCCTCGGTACGGCCCGCCCGCGAGTCTCGCCGGCAACAGCGGGAACCTGGACCGAGCCGGATGCCGACACGCTGGTGTTCACCCCCCGGGGCCTCGGCTTCGGACCGGGCACCGCGGTAAGAGTCTCGTTTGACCGTCCGGTGACGGTCGTGGGCGGCTCCTCGGCGGGCTCGGTGGTTGTGGCCGCTTCGGGGTCCTATCGCTTCGCCGTCACGCAACCCTCGCTGCTGCGCCTGCAGCAGGTCCTGGCCCAGCTGCACTACCTGCCGCTCAACTTCACCCCGGCGCCAGGCGTTCGCTCGCCGACTACCCTCGCCGGCGAGGTGGCGACGCTCGGCAGCCCGCTGAAGGGCAGCTTCTCCTGGCGCTGGCAGTCGACCCCGGCGTCACTCCGGGCCCAGTGGCAGCCCGGCTCGCCCACGGTTGTGGGCAAGGGTGCGCTGATGGCCTTCATGTCCGCTACGGAAAGCTCCTACAACGGCTATGCCGCCGACGACGAAACCGTGAACCAGCTTGCGGACGCCTCGTGGAAGGCGCTCCTCAGCGCCGCCGCCGCCAACCGGGTGGACCCCGACCCATACTCGTACGTGTACGTTTCGGAGACCCTGCCCGAGACGCTCAACCTGTGGGAGAACGGCAGGACGGTGCTCACGTCGCCGGCCAATACCGGAATCCCCGGGTACGGGACCGCTCTCGGCACATATCCCATCTACGTCCGCTACACGGTGAACACGATGAGTGGCACCAACCCGGACGGCACCCCTTACGACGACATCGTGTACTGGATCAACTACTTCAACGGGGGCGACGCCGTGCACGGGTTCGTGCGAGGCTCGTACGGGTTCCCGCAGAGCCTCGGCTGCGTGGAGCTGCCCATCCCGACCGCCGATGTCGCCTTCAACCACCTCGCGATCGGCGACCTGGTAACCGTGGTCTCCTGAGCCACGCTGGCCAGCCGTGACCCAGAACGTGCCCGAACAAGCTGCCTGGTCGCGCCCGTGCACGGCGACGGCGGCGCCGCGTCCGAACTCGGCGGCGATGGCAGCCCGATGCCTCGCGTGCTGCCGGTTACCAGGGCGATCTGCCTGTCGAGCGCGCTCATGCCGTCTCTCCTTTCACAGGGGTGAGGATTTCCATGAGGTGACCGTCCGGGTCCCGGAAATAGGTGCCGCGGCGGCCGTTCTTGCTGGCGTAGACCTGGCCGGGCTGGCGGCAGGCGGGGTCGGCGTAGTACGTGATGCCCCTGTCCTTGATCCGGCCGAAGGCCGCCTGGAATTCCTCGTCGCTCAGCTGGAACGCGTAGTGGTGTTCGTCGACGTGGTCGTGGTGATCGAAGTCCAGGCTGACCCGGTTGGCCAGCGTCACCGGGGTGAAGTGCGCCACCGGCGGGTCGACGGGCAGGCCGAGAATGTCGGCGAGGAACTGCGCCGAGGCCTGCGGGTCGCGGGCGGGGACGATGGTGTGGTTCAGTTCGACGGCCATTGCTGGCTCCTTCCGGTTAGCGGCCCATGCGAGCGTAGGTGCGGGCGGCCAGGAGGGCGAACGCGACCAGCAGGCCGCCGCTCCAGGCCAGCGAGATGAGCACGTCATGTGCTGCCGGGCCGCCGAGGATCAGTGCTCGTTCGGCGTTGACCAGGGCGTCGACTGGCTGATGGGTGCCGAACGCCTGCAGCCAGCCGGGCATGGCGGCGGACGGCACGAAGGCAGCGGAGGTGAAGACGAGCAGGAACATCACGGGCACTGCCGCCGCCTGAGCCGCCTCGGGGTCGCTGACCCGCAGGCCGAGCGACGCGAAGCCCCAGGAGATCGCGTATCCGAACGCGACCACCAGGCCGAGCGCGGCCAGCAGCCCGGCCGCGCCTTGCGGGCTGCGGAATCCGGCGGCGAAGCCGACGCCGGCCATGACCGCGACGACCACCAGGTTGCGGGCGAGGTCGGCGACGGTCCGGCCGCCGAGCACGGCGATCCGGGCCATCGGCAGGGTGCGGAAGCGGACCAGGATGCCGGTACGCAGGTCACCGGACAGCCCGACCGCGGTGCCGACCGCGCCGAAGGCGACCGTCTGCGCGAAGATGCCGGGCATCAGGAAGTCCACGTAGTTCGGGCCAGGCACGTGGATCGCGCCGCCGAACGCGTAGCGGAACAACAGCACGAAGATCACTGGCTGGATGGTGGCGAACACCAGCGCCTGCGGGGTGCGCAGCTGGGTCAGCAAGTTGCGCCAGGCGACGTCGGCCGTGTCCGAGACCGCGCTGGCGACTCCGGTGGACGCCGCCGCGACGCGGCTGGCCGCGACCTGGCGCGGCGCTGTTGCGGTCGTGCTCATGCTGCTTCGCCTCCACGGGTAAGAGAGAGGAATACGTCGTCCAGGGTGGGTTCGCGCACCGCGACGGACACCGGATCGGGTGCCCGGCCGTCCAGGGCGCGCAGCATGCCGGTGAGCTCGCCGGAGCCGGTAGCGGACCGGACCTGGAGGTCGGCGCCGTCGCGCAGCGGCCGGTAGCCTGCCGAAGCCAGCGCCGTTTGAGCGGCTTGAGCGGATTCCTGCCTGCCAAAATCCAGGTGGAAGACCACCGTGCCGAAGTGGGCCTTCAGCTCTGCGGGGGTGCCGGTGTCGGCTACCCGCCCGGCGGAGATAATCACCACCTGATCGGCCAGTGCGTCGGCTTCTTCCAGGTATTGGGTGGTCAGCAGCACCGTGGTGCCGGACCTGGCGAGGTCGCGCACCGAGTCCCACAGCGCGAAGCGGCTCTCCGGGTCCAGGCCGGTGGTGGGCTCATCGAGGAACAGCACCTCCGGCCGGTGCAGCAGCGCCGCGGCCACGTCGAGTCGGCGCCGCATCCCGCCCGAGTAGCCGCGCACGAGCGGCCGGCCGCCGCGGTCAGCCCGAAGCTGTCAAGCAACTCGTCGGCGCGGACCCGGGCTTGCCTGCGGTCCACCCGGGACAGCCGCCCGATCAGCCTGAGGTTCTCCCGTCCAGTCAAGTTGGGATCCACGGCCGCGAACTGGCCCGTCAGGCCGATAACGCGGCGTACCTGCGCCGCCTCTGTCACCACGTCCAGCCCGCCGACGGTCGCGCGGCCGGCGTCGGGACGCAGCGAGGTGGCCAGGATGGACACGGCGGTGGTCTTGCCCGACCCGTTCGGCCCGAGCAGCCCGAGCACAGATCCGGCGGTTACCGCCAGGCTTAGGCCGTCCAGCGCCTGCACCTCGCCGAAGGCCTTCCGCAGGCCGTGGGCCTCAACTGTGGGTTTGCTCATCACGCAAGTCCCTTCTCGTCCCTTCTCGCTTTGCCGCGGCGGCCCGTGTGCGCGGCCGCTGCTACCGCAGAACATTAGACATCTAAGAGTTAGATGTCAATCCATTAGATGTCAGTCATCAGCAGGCCGAGCTGATCCCGGTCGCCGCAGCACTGGGTGACCGCCTACGCTCGGCCGAAGGATTCGGGCGCACCTTGGACTCGTGGCGGTATGAGGCAGTATCGGCAACCATGCGGTTCCTGGCCGCCGCCGCGCAGTCGGCGGGCGGCGAGCATCACCGGTAGGCCTTTCCGGTGCGCCCGGGGAGGTAGGGCATGAGCGACGGGCACGGAGCCGGGAGCGGCGTGCGGCTGCGGCTGGCGCGGCAAGCGCGGGGGTTCTCCCAGCAGCAGCTGGCCGGCATGGCCGGGGTGTCACGGCAGGCTGTGTCGGCGGTCGAGTCAGGCCTGTCCGATCCGTCGCTGCGGGTGGCCCTGGCCTTGGCCCGGGCGCTGGGCATGACCGTGGAGGAGATGTTCGGCCCGGCGGTGCCCGCGCCGGAGGTGGCGGCCCGGCCGGTCGCGCCGCTGGGCGGCCGGGGCGCGAGGGTGACGCTCGCCCCGATGGGCGAGGGGTTCGTCGCGCTGCCGCTGTCGGGGGCGACGGTCAGCCGGGCCGGGTTTCTCCCGGCCGGAGGCCTGGCGGCCGGCGCGGCGGCAGATCCCGGTGAGCGGGTCCGGCCGGTGGGCCCGCCGCGACCGATGCTGGTCGCCGCGGGCTGCGATCCGGCGCTGCCATTGCTGGAAAGCCCGCTGGGCTTGCTGGATCCGCCGGTCGGTTTTACCTGGTGGCCGTGCCCGAGCCGGGAAGCACTCGGGCTGGCTGCCGACGGGCTGGTACATGTCGCCGGGGCGCACCTGCGCGGGCGGGGTGGCGAGTACAACATCGCCCCGGCCGCAGAGCTGCTCCCGCAGGGTGGCGAGGTGATCGGGTTCTGCTCCTGGCGTGAAGGGCTGGTGCTGCAGCCGGAGCTGGCGGCGGGGGTCACCGGCGTCGCCGACGTGGCCCATCGTGGCCTGCGGCTGGTGAACCGGGAACCAGGCGCCGAAGCGCGAAACCTCCTTGACCGTGAGCTGGCGGACCTGGGGATCGACACCGGGCAACTGCCCGGTTACAACACCGAGGCCACCGGCCATCTGCAGGTCGCCGCGGCGATCGCCTCGGGACTTGCCGATGCCGGGGTGGCGAGCGAGCCCGCGGCCCTGGCCTACGGCCTGGCCTTCGTCCCCCTCGCCGAGGAGCGTTTCGATCTGGTCATCCCGGCCGCCCAGGCTGGCACCCGCGAGGTGCAAGGCCTGTTGAAGATCCTTTCCTCACCGTGGCTGCTTGACCAGGTGGCCAGCCTGCCCGGGTACGACGCGGACCGGTGCGGCGAGCACATCGCGACGTTGCGGCCGGCCCGCGCCCGCTGAGTGATCAGGTACGCGGGCCGTGGGCCGGCGTCTCGGCCCTGGGCAGGATCAGTCCAGCAATTGCACGGTCCCGGCGCGGGAGAGGTCGTAGCCGCCCAGTGCGCTTACCGATGACTGGACACCCGGGTCGCGTAGCGCGGCGATCAGCGGCTCGGCGGCGGGAAGGGCGTCGCCGCTGAGGACGATGTCGAATTCTTCCCAGGTGACCGGGACGAAGCCGAGGTCCAGCGCGGTGGCGGCGGCGCGCACTGCGAGCCCGGCGTCGGCCTGCCCGGAGGCGACGGTCATGGCGACTTCCAGATGGGAGCCGGCTTCGGGTCCGGTGAGTGAGGCGGGCGCGATCCCGGCGTCGGCTAGCAGCTGGTCGAGCAGCACACGGGTCCCGGTGCCGAAGGGGCGGCGGGCGACCCGGCGCCCGGGCAGGTCGGCGGGGCCGGTGATGCGGCCGGGGTTGCCCTCGGCGGTGAGCAGGCCCTGCTCGCGGCGCCACAGGCGGATGACTGCTGGCTGGCGGCCGCGCAGCAGGGAGCGGGCGAACGGGTGGTTGTGCGCGCCCGAGCGGTGCCGGAGGTGGATGGCCGCGGCGTCGGCGGTGCCGCGCCAGATCCGGGTCAGGCCGTGAAAGCTGCCCCTCGCGCCGACCGTGGTCACGCCCGCGCCGGCGTGGCGCAGCACCAGGTCCAGGCCGGGGTCGTCGCTGCCGGCCAGGCGCAGCGCCGGCTGTCCGCCGAGCATCCGCCGGGCCGCGGCCTGGCCGGCGGCGGCGACGCGGGCGCGGCGGCGGTCGCGGACCTCGATCACGCCCGCGTCCGCGAGATGACGGTAGGCCCGGCCGGTGGTCGTGGCCGCTGTGTCATACCGTGACGCCGCATCCCTGATGCTCGCCAGATCGTCCCCGGCCGCCAGCGTCCCGGCGGCGACGCGCTCGGCAATGTCGATGCTGACCTGCAGATACCTGGGCATGCCCGGGATGGTATCCCCGTGGTTGCAATGTGGTCTCGCATCCGTGCCGCCCGGCGACGCGCTGTTAGGCTCTGCACCGATCTGTAGTAGTACAGATGGGGGCGCAGCATGAGCAGCAGAATGAGGGTAAGCGTCCTAGCCGCCGCCGGGCTGGCCGTGGCGCTGGCCGCGGGCTGCGGGAGCAGCGGTTCCAGCTCGGCACCCAGCGCGAGCAGCAGCACCTCCGGCGCGCATGGCACGCTGATCGTGTTCGGCGCGGGCACGCTGGCGACGCCGTTCACCGCCGAGCTGGCCGCGTTCAAGAAGGCCGACCCGGGCGTGATCATCCACTCGCAGTTCGGCGCGAGCGGCGACATGATCAAGGACATCACCCAGCTCGGCCAGCCCGCCGACGTGCTCGGCGTCGCCGACTACTCGCTGATCCCCAAGCTCATGTCCGGCACGTCGGCGCCGCATGCGACCTGGTACCTGGGGTTCGTGTCCAACCAGATCACCTTCGCCTATACCAGCCACAGCAAGGGCGCCGGCCAGCTCACCCCGGCCAACTGGTACAAGATCCTGGCCGAGCCCGGCGTGCACATCGGCCGGTCTAACCCGGCCGCGGACCCGTCGGGCTACCAGATCCTGCAGATGCTCCAGCTCGCCCAGTCGTACTATCACGACTCCACGCTCGCGGCTTCGGTGCTGAAGAACTCACCCGGCTCCAGCGTCGCGGAGACCGAGACCTCGCTGCTCGCCGCGCTGCAGTCGGGGCAGATCGACTACCTGGCCATCTACCGCTCCGATGCCCTCGAGCAGCACCTGAAGTACATCGCGCTGCCGGACCAGATCAACCTGTCGGACTCGGTGCTGGCCGCGGACTACGCCAAGGTCACTATCAACGCCGGGTCGCTGGGCATGCTGACCGCCAAGCCCATCATCTACGGGCTGACCATCCCCAGCTCTGCGCCCGACGCGGCGCTCGGGCAGAAGTTCGTCGCCTTCGTGCTCAGCTCGCAGGGCCAGGCGATCATGCGCAGCAACGGATTCGTGGTCATCTCGCCCGCCCTGGCCAGCAGCCAGGCCAAGGTCCCGGCCGGGCTGCGCTCACTTACCACGCCGTGGCCTGCCGCAGGTGGGTGACGCACCGGCGCAGCCGGGCGGGCAGGTAAGGGGGCCTGTCCGGGTTACCCGGGCCCGCAGCTGGCCAGGAGGCTGGTTCGGGGCCGTGTTCTGGACCCTCGGCGGCCTGCTGCTGGCCTTCATCGTGCTGCCGATCGTGCGGCTGGCCACCACCTCATCGCCGGCCAGCCTGCGGCAGGCGGCCGCCGTGCCCGCGATCCGCGACGCCACACTGCTGAGCCTGCAGGCAGCGGCGATCACCGCCGGGGTCGCCACCGTGTTCGGGGTGCCGCTGGCCTACCTGCTGGCCCGCGGCACCTTCCGCGGCCGCGGGGTCATCCAGGCCATGGTCGACCTTCCCCTGGTCGTGCCGCACACCGTGGCCGGCATCGCGCTGCTGTTCCTGCTCGGCCGCACCGGATGGGTCGGCGCCCCCGCCACCCGCCTGGGCGTGTCGTTCTACGGGTCGCAGTGGGGCATCGTGGCCGCGATGCTGTTCGTCAGCTGCCCTTTCGCGGTCAACAGCGCCCGCGTCGCGTTCGAGGCCATCGACCCCCGGCTCGAACGCGCCGCCCGCAGCCTGGGCGCCACCCCCTGGCACTCCTTCCGCCGCGTCACCTTGCCCCTCGGGCTGCGCGGGGTGCTGACCGGCGCCGTGCTGGTCTACGCCCGCTCGATCAGCGAGTTCGGCGCCGTGGTCATCATCGCCTACTACCCGGCCACCGCCCCGGTCGAGATCTACAACCTGTTCCTGCAATCGGGGCTCACCCAGTCCGCCTCGGCCGCGGTCGTGCTGCTGATCGTCACCCTGGCCACCTTCCTGGTCTTCCGCACTCTGGCCTCGGGCCGCCTGCTCGCCCGCATCAACCGTGCCTACACCTGACCACGGCCTCACCGTCACCGCCCTGACCGGGCGCGCCGGGACCTTCACCATCGGCCCCGTCGACCTCACCGTCCCGGCCGGGCGGGTCCTGGTCGTGCTCGGCCCGTCCGGCGCCGGCAAGACCATGCTCCTGGAAACCATCGCCGGCCTCCGCCCCCGGCACTCCGGCCAGATCCGCCTGGCCGGAACCGACCTCACCGCCCTTCCGCCGGAGAGGCGCGGCATCGGCCTGGTCTTCCAGGACGCCGCCCTGTTCCCCCACCTAACGGTCGCCCAGAACGTCGCCTTCGGGCCTCGCGCCAGCCGCCAGGCCCCCGCCGGGGCCGGGCTGCTGCTGCGCCGCCTCGGCATCACGCACCTGGCCTCCAGATCACCCCGCTCACTCAGCGGCGGCGAACGTCAGCGCGTCGCCCTGGCCCGTGCCCTGGCCATCAAGCCCGGCCTTCTGCTGCTGGACGAGCCCCTCTCCGCCCTCGACCAGCCCACCCGCGAAGACATGCGCGTCCTCCTGCAAGAACTCCTCGCCGAACTCGACATCCCCGCCATCCACGTCACCCACGACCGCGACGAAGCACTCAGCATCGGCGACGATCTTGCCATCATCGTCGCCGGCCAGCTACGCCAGACCGGGCCAGCCCGCCACGTCGCCGCCGAACCCGCCGACCCCGACGCCGCCCGCCTGCTCGGCTGGACAGAACTCGGACACGGCACCGCAGAGCGCGGCGCAGTGCGAGCCGGCCAGCTTCTCCTGCCCGATACCGCACCCCCCGGCCACCAGGGCCCCGTGCACGTCTTCTACCGGCCAGAAGACGTCCTGCTCGGCACACCAGCGTCGGATCCCCGGGCACAGCCCAGCCTTACCGCCCAGATCGCCCAGGTGCTGCCCACCCGGCCGCTCGCCCGCGTCAGCCTGGCTTCCGACCCGCCCGTCACCGCTCTGATGCTGCACCGAGACCTCGGACGGCTTGACCTGCAACCCGGTACACCGGCGCAGGCAACGCTTCCCGCGGCTGGTGTCCGCATCTTCCCGCAAGGTCCAGCAGGACGGTCATGCGATCTTGATACCCGTCGGACAGCCTCAGATCTGTAGCCTGACCTGGTCATTTCTGGTGGGCGCAGGTAGGCCAGGTCAGGTACGGCGAGACCAGGACCGAGAGGGTCGAAACCGAAGGTCGCGGCATCCGAGTCTGCTGCAGCTGACACCTATTCAGGCGCAGCGGAGGGGACGTAGGCTCGAAGTAGGAGGGAGTATCGATCAGATCCTGCAACTGGATAGACCAAGTGCGCAGGTGACCGCGTCGCTCCAGACCATGGCGGCACGGCCAGTCCACGGCCGGTCAGAACCGAAGGTGCCTCAGCGATGCATTCCTCAGCGACCATTCCCCGCGACGGGGTGATACCGGACCTCGACGAGCCGCGCGTACAGCCTGCGAGCAGTCCCGTAGAGGGAAAGGCAGGCGATCCGGCGGCGATGATCCGGCAGTGTCTGGCGGAGGATCACGAGCGCATCGCGGTGGGCATGAACGAGATCGTGGTGCACCGGCTGTTCTCCGCAGGCCTGTCTCTCGCGGCGGCCCTGGCGCTGATGGGGGACCATCCTGGGGCGGGGAAGGTCCAGGAAGCCCTCGGCGAGCTGGATCTTGCGGTCCGGGATTTCAGGAACGTGCTGTTCGATCATCAGCCTGATCCGCCCCCCGGCGGGCGGCTGGGCTAGGGCGTTTCAGGCGCTGCCCGGAGCGCGGCGGGCCATGTCATGCCGATTTCCGGAACGGCGCCTGCCTGCTCCTGGGGACGGCGAGAGCGTCCGCGCGCGGCGGTCACCGGCGCATCCTGCAGATGATCCCGGGTGAGGGCATCCGGATCACCGACCTCGCCGTGATGGCCCAGATGACCAAGCAAGCCCTCGGCGAATTTGCCGACCGGCTCGAAGGATCCGGATTCGTCCGCAGCCAGCAAGACGACACTGACCGCCGGGTCCGCCGCCTGTTCCGGACCGACCTCGGCGACAAGGCAGCCGACGCGACCCAGCGTGCTATCGCCTCGATCGAGGCCCAGTGGCGTCAGGAGATAGGCCCCGGGCCGTACGACGCCATGAAGCAAGCGCTGCGAAAGCTAGGCCACGACAGCCTCGAGCCCTGACAGACTCTATTGACGATTGCTTACCAGGTGCTCAGGAGCGGCAAGCCGTATGAGGACCTTGGCGCGGACTTCTACATCAGCCGGGAGTCACCCCAGCAGCGCCGGGCCTACCTGCTGCGGCAGATGGAAAGGCTCAGCCCTGGTTGCGCCATCGCCATCACCCCTTCTGAAGATTCCTGCCTGTCCTGGTCGCTTTGGCCGGGCCTGGTCAAGTGGGGACGTTTGACCTGTCCATCTACTACGAACGTCGGCTTGTGGCTGGTGACAGGAGCATGAATGTTGGGGTTATGTCAGAGTTTGGCGGGGGACACAGGGTTGGCCGCGAATCCGGCGCAGAGTTAGACGTTAATTCCTGCTCCCATGACGGCAACCTGTCATCCCTGCAGGTACCACCGTGGCCGTCATCGAGATCGGTGGCGCGATGGCCCCTGTCTATCCCTGGGAGTAAGTCATGATATGGCTCTATATGTTTCTCGCCCTGGCGGCGATGGCCCTGGTGGTGTTGACGGTAATCAAGACCATCCAGATCATCCCGCAGGCGCGGGCGGCAAACGTGGAGCGGCTCGGCCGGTTCCGCAGGACCCTGCAGCCCGGGCTGAACTTCGTCGTGCCGCTCCTGGAGCGGGTCAAGCCGCTGATCGACCTGCGCGAGCAGGTGGTGTCGTTCGAGGACCAGCCGGTCATCACGGAGGACAACCTGGTGGTCCACATCGACACGGTACTGTTCTTCCAGGTGACCGATCCGCGCGCGGCGGACTACGAGATAGTCGACTACGCGGAAGCGATCGAGCAGCTCAGCGCCACGATGCTGCGCAGCGTGATCGGGAGCATGGACCTGGAACAGACCCTGACCTCCCGCGACCAGATCAACAGCATGCTGCGCGGCGTGCTCGATGAGGCGTCGGGCAAGTGGGGCATCCGGGTCACGCGGGTGGAGATCAAGGCCCTCGATCCGGCGCCGACCATCATGGACGCGATGGAAAAGCAGTATCGCGCGCAACGGGAGAAGCGCGCCGCGATCCTGGTGGCAGAAGGTGAGAAACAGTCGGCGATCCTGAAATCCGAAGGGCAGGCGTCCGCTATCGAGAAGGTCTTCAAGGCGATCCATGACGGCAAGCCGGACCCGGAACTGCTCGCTTACCAGTACGTGCAGGCGCTGCCGCAGGTCGCCCAGAGCCCGGGCAGCACAGTGTGGGTGATCCCGAGCGAGGTGACCAGTGCCCTGAGCAGCCTGAGCAGCGCGTTCGGGAACAGTCATGAAGACCATGGCGTCGGCCGGGGGCCAGATGGGCCGCCACCAGAGCCCCGGCCCTTGCCGAGTCTGTCCGATGTGCGGTCTGCTGGGGACGGCGGCCCGATGTGCGAGGAGCCCGGCGAGGGCGGGCCTCCCAAGGCGGCCTAGCCCGGGCCTAGCCCTCAGAGCCTGACGGCGAGGCCCACGGTGAGCAGCGCGCCGAAAGCGGTTGCAGCCGCCAGGTCCGTCCCAGCGCGCCGATCTGCGCCGCCCTCGCCCTGCGGCAGCTTCGGCGCCGCGGGCCTGGCCGGAGGTCTCGATCTCGGTCATTGAGCTCGGCACGTCCTGGTGCGCTTGCGCACCTCGACACGTGCGCGGGCCGAGGACACGCGGGGCAGTACCGGGTGGAGGGCCAGTTAGGTCATGTCCGGAGCTCCTGAGTCCGGGTTTGGCAGAGTACTCCGTGGTGGCTTCTGGGGCGGCTGTGACCATTCGTCGGCCATATGCGTCTTCGGCGGCTGCTCGCCGTGTGACTGGACAGCGGCGTATCCCACCCGCATGACCATCTGGGGCACCTCGGGGTATCGCCACCGTCCCGGCCACCGGCGGGGTCGGCCTTCGAGGTCGTCCCGCTCAAGCGGCTGGGTCAGAAACGACGCCGACAGGCCGTAAGGCGCCAGCTCATCGGGCTTCAGGAGGTGACGTCGCGCTGGGACACCGTGCTGGTGCGGAACGCTGTACTTCGCGGCCAGGCCATACGGAGCCGACGTCGAGTACCGGGTTCCTGTCAGGATGGCGCGCCGCAGGGCCTGGCCCGCCCGGAGCCAGTCAACAGGCTCGTCGTCGTCCGTGGATAGCGCCATCAGTTGCGGCTCGCGCTCGAAACGCCGCTTTTCACCGTCGGACCAGAAGTCCTTCCGGGTTCGCGGGTGGCGGTTCTTCGGAGGCGGCCCGTAATTTGCCGAAGAAACATGATTCCGGAATGGCGGGCTGAATGCCGGATCGCTGTCAACTTCGGTGGTCAGGCGCATCCACCTCTTGGCCTGGCGGCGGTGGAGGAGCCGAAGGTGGCAGCCCTCGCGGGTAGCAGCGCCTTCCATGGCCGTGAGGATGGGAAGCGGCGCCGGGATGATCGTGTACGGCTGGCGGTTCGTGTGACGTCGCCCGATCGCCTCATGGAGCTCTCGCTCCTCCATGGTGGGCTTCTTGACCCGTCCGGTCACGATCTCGACTGACGCAAGCAGCGCGGGGGGATGCATGGGGTCGGCATACGCGGGGTCGGGCAGCCGCCGCACCACGAGATCATGCCCTGTCATCCGGGTGGCCAGCCGCAGGTTGAACAGGGCAGCGCCGCAACTGATGACATACTCACGCGCGCGCGCCCGAGCCACACCATCGCGTGGGCGCGCCCGAGCCACACCGTCGCGTGGGCGCGCCCGAGCCACACCATCGCGTTCGCCCAGGTTGGCGCGTAACCACAACTCGATGTGGTCAGGGGGACGGAACTGGACCCACCACGGCCGCGTGTTGAAGACGGACGGCGCTCTGTGGACATCCTGAACTATCCGTTCGATATCATGTGAGAGATCGTATGACATAGCGCACCTCGATATTCTTGCGTCCATATCACGTCTACGCTTTGCCACCTCGGGTTGCACCGGTCAATGGTCCCTTTGTGAGTGCCGTTCGCTTCTATTTCGCGGGACGTTCGTCAGTCCGGGCGAGACCCAACACCAGGATATAAGGGTTAGAACATACTGAATGATCCGACGGGTGTTAGTACGCCAGCCGCCCCCGCCAGCCAGCAGCCCGCCAACGGCGTTGCGCATTAGCGCCGCCGCGGACGAGGAGGCGTCCTCGTCGTGTCAGCGCTGAAGACTGCGCTTACCATGATCCGGTTCGGGAAGAGACTGGTGCGCGAGAAGAGTCACGGCGCCTCGAAGGGGTAATAGCCAAGTCCAAGATCGAGATAGCCATGGCAGCCTTAGGCCGTCTTCCTCGCTCTGACCGGGCCCCCAACCCGGCCGGCACCGGGATACTGATCACATGCACTTCATGCTGACAACGCGGCGAGCGAACGGTGGCCTTATGGTCGTCCGAGCCCGCTACCACCGCGAGGCTGCATGACTCAAGTGATCGTGCTGAACGGCGGCTCTAGCTCAGGGAAGTCCTCGATTGCGCGGGCCTTGCAGGAAATCCTTCCGGGGCAGTGGCTCACGTTCGGCACGGACGTCCTGGCCGAGGCTCTCCCCGGCCGGGGAGACGATCCGCGGTCCGGACTCGTGCTGGAGCCAGACGGCACGGTCACAGTGAAGCCGGAGTTCCGGGCCATCGAGGCAATCTGGTACGAGGGCCTCGCGATCATGGCCAGTCGCGGAGCATTTCTGATCCTTGACGAGGTATTTCTGGCTGGCGGTGCGGGACAGCAGCGGTTGCGGGCCCTGCTGGGCAACCTGGACGTGCTGTGGGCCGGGGTTCACTGCGATCCGCTGGTGGCTGCCGACCGCGAGGCAGCCCGCCCCGACCGGGTCCGGGGCATGGCGATGACCCAGGCCGTCGCGGTGCATGCCGGTGTCGTCTACGACGTGGAGGTCGACACCACCGACTGCTCCGCTATCGCCTGTGCCCGCCGGATAGCCGAATCTGTCGCGTGCCATTAGCGTGCCAGGAGTGCGGGCCGCTCCGCCAGGATGGCCTGGACATCGGCCGCCGCGGGCACCGTCATGGTCCTACCTCCGCTCCGCAAGCGGCCGCCGGGCATCGGACCCCGGGTGCGGCGGCGCGGGTCAGCCTGTCGTCCAGGGCCGGAGCTTGTCGGGGTTGAGTATGGTCCAGATGTGCTTGATCTGGTCGCCTGCGACGTCGAACGCGTACACCGCTATGGTGGTGCCGTCCACCTGAGCCACCAGGCCGGGTTGGCCGTTGACCGTGCGCTCCAGGATCGTCAGGCCGGCCCGGTCGGCGATACCGGCCAGGTAGCGGGCGATCTGCTCGGCGCCTTCGACTGGGCGGAGCTCGGCTCTGACGAGTCCGCCGCCGTCGCCGGTCGCGGTGGCGCCGGGGTCGAGCAGGGCGATGAGGGCGGCGATGTCCTTGGCTTCCCACGCCTGCTTGAAGGCCCTGACGATGCCCGCCTGGTGGGCTGCCGGGGCCGCGGGAGCCTGCGAGGCGCGGATGCGACGGCGGGCTGAGGAGGCCAGCTTGCGGCATGCCGCCGGGGTCCGGTCGACGATCTGGGCGACTTCGGCGAAGGAGTAGCCGAAGACGTCGTGCAGGATGAACGCGACGCGCTCGGCCGGGGTCATCGACTCAAGCACGACCAGGAACGCCATGCTGACCGACTCATCCCGGGCAACCCGGTCGGCCGGGTCGACGCCGGCCCCGCCCGGCCGCCCGCTGATCCACTCCGTAGGGTCGGGCAGCGGCTCGGGGAGCCATTCGCCGACGTAGCGCTCCCGCCGGGCCCGTGCCGAGCCGAGCAGGTCCAGGCAGATGCGGCTGGCGACCGTGGTCAGCCAGGCGCCCGGGTTCTCGATGGCGTTCTGCTGCTGTGCGGACATGGCATACCAGCGGGCGTAGGTCTCCTGGACGGCGTCCTCGGCCTCGGCCAGCGAGCCCAGCAGCCGGTAGGCGAGATTGATCAGCTGGCGCCGCTCGCCGATGATCGCGCTCAGGCCGGGGTCGGGCCGGCCGTGTCCCGGCTCGGACTGGTTGCTCATGGCGCCGGCGGCTCCCTCGGTCGCATCTGCCCTCACCAGTCCGACGAGACAGCGCACCGGACTGTGAGGCCGGCTCGTCACGTCACATTCTCATCGGCTGTGCCGTCGGACTGGTGAGACACCAAGAACACCGCTGAGATTGAGAAGGGAAGACCTGGCCATGTCCACGCCCACGACCACCGACCTCGACAACCTCACCTCGCGTCTGCCCGACCCCAACCTGTTCATCCCCGAGTTTGCCGAAGTCGCCGGAGCCATGTTCAAGGCCATCGGGAACGGTTCGATTCCGCAGACCACCGTCAGCCTGGTGCAGCTCCGCGCCGGGCAGATCGTCGGCAACACCTACCACACCGTCCGGCAAGCCGGCGACCTCCGCACGGCCGGGGAAACAGAGGAGCGCATCACCGCCGTGGCGTCATGGCGGGACGCCCCTTACTTCACCGACGCCGAACGGGTCGCGCTGGAGCTGGTGGAGGCCGTCCTCACCCCGAACCCGTTCGGAGAGCGCGTCTCCGACGAGCTGTGCGCCAGGGCATCCGCCCATTACGACCACAAGGCGCTCTGGACGCTCACCGTGGCGATCGGCCAGATGTGCTTCTTCATCCCCGTCGCTCTCATCGCCAAGCCGATCCCTGGCCAGGAACCGCATTGGAGTAAGTAACGCCCACCAGGCGCGGGGTGAGACACGCAAACCGTGCCTCGGCGCAGCGGACCGCAGGCAGCGGCTGGGTCAGGCTCGAGGGTTGTCCGCGTCGAGCGGCACGGATTCGGCGCTGATCACTCCGAATGATGTCGCTTCCGGGGGCGTGACCGTGTTCAGGGTCCAGTCGGCGAGGACCCGCATCCGGTTGCCGGACATGGCGGACAGGTGGTAGCCCCGGGTAACGACGTTGGCGGCTGGCCCGGACAGCGGGATGTTCAGCGGGTTCGCGGCGGCGGCCGCCCCGCCCAGGTCCACCAGGAAGCCCTCGTCGTGGTGCTGGTACGGCTTCGCGGTGCCTTTGCCGAGGGAGGCGGCGACGTTCCTGGCGACCTGCCTGCCCTGCCGCACGGCATGCTGGGCGGTCATGCCGCAGACCTGGCCGGGGCGGGTCAGGTCGGGCACCGCGGCGCAGTCCCCGCAGGCGTAGATGTCCGCGGCGCCGGGCACGGACATGAACTCATCGACCACCAGCCGCCCCCGGTTGGTCTTCAGGTCCAGGCCGTCCACCAGCGGATCGGCGCGGACTCCGACGCACCAGATCAAAGAGCGCGTGGGCACCTTCTCGCCGGTAGACAGCATGACGTAGCCGTCCAGGGCATCGGAGACCGACTGGCCGGTACGCACTTGAACGCCGCGCCGCCGCAGCACCCGGTCAGCGGTCTTCGACAGGCGCGGATCGAGCTCGGGCAGCAGCCGCGGCGCGGTGTCCAGCAGCATCCACCGGATCGGCTGCCCGGCCAGGCCGGGCAGCGCTTTGGCCAGCCGGCTGGTCAGCAGCTGACCCTGCGCCGCGACTTCGGTGCCGGTGTAGCCCGCGCCGACCACCACGAAGGTACACCGCGCCGCGCGCTCGGCCGGATCAGCGGCGACGGCGGCCAGCTCGAGCTGCCAGGTGATCTCATCGCGCAGGTAGATCGCCTCGGCGATGCTGCGGAACCCGTGCGCGTACTCGGCGATACCGGGGATCGGCAGCAGCTTGTTCACGCTGCCCGCGGTCAGGATGAGCCGGTCATAGCCGACCTCCCCCGATGCGCCCTCCGGGCCCGCCCAGCTGACCACCTTTTGCCGGGAGTCGACGTGCTGCACCGTGCCGAGCACGAACCGGACCTTGCGCAGCCGCCGGGGCAGCGACACGCAAATGTGCCGCGGCTCGACCAGCCCGCCTGCCACCTGCGGCATCAGCGGCAGGTACAAGAAGTAGTCCGCCGAGTTGATCACCACGATCTCGGTCGTGGCACCCACCAGCCTCGACAGCTCCCGCGCGGCGTTGAAGCCGGCGAAACCCGCCCCCACGATCACCACGCAGTGCTCTTTCTGCGACTTCGTTTGCTCTTGCGACTTCGCCATGGTGGTTCCTCCCGTCAGGGCTGGTCCTGGCATCCACGGTGGCGCTTGAGGGCGGCCCGGCGCATCCGTGGAAGGCCCCGGCCCGTGCCCTGGTCGTCGGTGCGGGCCGCTCAGTGCGGGAGTGCTTTGGCGCTGAAGACGAGGATCGGGCGCGTGAAGCCCGGCCGGCGGACGAATCGACTCGCTCGCCGACCGTGCCCGCGCCGCGGCTAGAAGCGGCCGGCCGGGGACTGTATCAATCAGGGTTCCCCGTTGATATCGGCATAACCAGCACATCGTCCGCCACTGCCGGGCCGTGGCGAAGCCCGGCCACGCCGGCCGTAGCCCGGCTCGTGCCCCGCATCATCCGCGGCCCGGGCGGGGTAGCCCCGCCCGGGCGTTACCCTTGTCCCCGCGGTGCGCCAGCGGCCGTCCGTGCCGTGGACGCGCCCGAAGCTTTCATCGATCCCCGCGATGAGAATGGCAGTCCTCGGGAAGGGGCATAGGCCATGCCACTGTTCCGCTCTTATGATGACAAGCTGCTGGTAAGCCTCACCAAGGGCGTGCGCCTGACCCTGCCCGCCGATCCTGGTTATGAGCGGATGCTCGACGCATGTCGGCAGTACAGGCCGGAGGCTCGGCCGTCCAAGATGAACCGCGAGTGGATCTGCGCCGATGGGAATCACTTCCGGCTACACCGCCCTAACCCGGTCAGCGCCGAGATGGCAGTACGGGCAGGCTTGCCGTCCGATATAACCTGCGCATACTTCACCGACTGGGACGGGGCGGGATACGGCCAGAACATGAAGGCCCGCAGGCTGATCGACCAGCAGTACGTGGAGAAGTCGAAGTACGTGCTGGGCGGCCTGGCGGCGCGGTTCGGCGGGTTGTGGTATCCGCGGCCGGAGGAGATGGCGCAGCCGCTGCGTGCCTATGTGATTACCGTCCGCGAGGTCGACGCGGCCGGGCTGCTGGGCATGGCGTCGCGGTACGCGCCAGGACTGGGGCTCGCGGACCCGCGGGCCGATCACGTGATCACATTGCGCGGCAGCGGCGAGCCGTCGCGGGTGCAGTACTGGCCGCCATCTGCCGCAGCCGTGCCCAAGTCGGCGCTGGTCCTTGGCCCGGGCGCGCCCGCGGTGCTGGACCCCTCCTGGGCGGACGACGACACTGCAGTGATTACCGTGGAGGCAGAGCAGGTAGCCGAGGGGGCGGACCCAGGGGTGGCCCGGGCGGTGGGTGCCGTGGGTCTCGGGCTGGCGGCCGAGACCGGCGGGATGTGCGTGGACGTCTTTGGGTTCCGCGTGCGCGACGCCGCTGACCTGGTCGTCCGCGCGCAATAAACCCGGCGCGGCGAGACGGTGTCAGCGGAAGCAGATCGGAGGAGCGGAAGCAGATCGGAGGAGCGGAGGCAGCGGGCAGCGTCAGAACACGCTGTCCCACAGGTGCTCGACGGTGTGGCCGACGTCCTCGCCCAGGTGCACGAAGTCCTTGCCGGTCTCCACCTCGCTGTGGCCGATGCCGTACAGGACGCCGTCGACCACGCCAAGGTTGTGGATGTCGCCGCTCCAGTTCTCCTGGAACAGGTGGGTGGCGAAATCCCCGACGCCCACGGCCACGACCCCGCCGACCAGGACGCCGCCCGCGGCGGCCACGGCACCGCCAACCGCGAGGCCGCCGACGGTGAGACCGCTGACGACGGAGGTACCGGCGAGCGCCCCGCTCACGGCGCCGCCGACCGTGGCGCCGGCGGCCAGCGACGCGACGTTCGCGCCCGCCTGCTCGGGCAGGGCCACGTCCAGCGACTGGCCGTCAGCCAGCGCGCCCTTGACGCCCAGGTACGTTCCGCCCGCCGTGGCCAGCACGTCGAGCACGGGGATGTCCTTGCCGAAGTCGACAAGCTTGGCGAGCACGCCGTTCTCGCCGTCGGCGGCGCCGGCCGCGTCGCCACCGGGCGTTACGGCCGTAGGATCATGGCTCTTCAGCTTGCTGAGCAGGGCGTTCACCGTGTCAGTGACGTCCTCCACGCGCGTATCGAGCACCTCGAAGACCTTGCTGTTGATCTTCTCGGCCGCCTGCAGGGCACTCTTGTCGGCCTGAACGGTGGACATCGACGACTTGAGGTCGCCCAGCAAGTTGTCGGGCACCGGGGTGTCGGGGCCCAGCTTTTGCTGCAGCTTGAGAATCGCATCCCTGGCGGACACGAGCGAGGACCTGGCGCTGTCCAGCTTCACCCCGGCCGCCCTCGATGCGGCCGCCGGGGCTGCCATGAGGTCGCCCAGCAGGTCGCCGACGGTGAGGTCGTCACCGGCGTTCATCCCGCCGCCGCCGTCCGTGCTCCGGGTACCGCTGGTGTGGGGTGCGACGATCTGGCGGCCGGTTGCCGCCAGCGCGCCTGCCGCCGTGCTGCGGGCCCGCTGGGCCTGGTCCATCACGTCCTGCCAGTACTTCTGGTACCAGGTCGCCCACTCCTGCATCTCGGCCTGCTGAGTGGTCGTCGGCGCGGCAAAGCACGCTTCCGGCGGCGTGCCGTCCGGACCGATCGCCACTCCGTGCGCCGCCGCCGCGGCGGCCGCGGCCTCAAGCTCGGACTCGAGCGTCGACAGGTTGACCGCAAGCCAGTCCACGATCCCGCCCACCTGGTCGGTGGCCAGACCAAGGGCCCGGGCGGTCTGCGAATCCTTGCTCCACGCGGCCGTGAACGACGCCGCCGCCGCCCCCTGCCAGCCCGTCGCATTCACCAGTTGACGCACCTGCCCATCGAGTGCGTCCGCCACGGCGTCCATCTTGGGTACGTATCCGTACAGGGTCCCGGCCAGTGCCGCTAGGCCATTGATGTTGCCGCCCACCCAGTCGGGCGAATGGAGCCAGCGGCCTGAGCCCAACAGCGGTAGTCATCGCCGTTCACACCAGCCCTTGCCCGCCGATGCTGCGGATGAGTTGCGTCAGGTTCTCCTCGGTGCGCTCGTAGTTGCCGTGCGCGACCGCCAGCTTGTCGCCATGGTTGGCGATCACTGCCGACATCTGCCCGTGCAGAGCCCCGAGTAGTTTGACCGCGGCGTCCATGGCCGCGTCAATCGCGCCGCTGCCACCATCCGGGACGGCAGGGCCGCCCCTCGGCATGATCGCTTCGAACGCATCTGACTGGCGGTCGAAGACCGTCGCGGCATCGGCCAATTCAGACAGCACTACCTGGAATCCGCCAGTGCTCACCCCGACTCCTTCTGCGCTCCCGTATTCAACCGGATTGCCATGATATGCCAGCCAAGTTACCGCGAACCCGGCTCCGCGGCCGCAGCATCGCGCGCGGCCACTGCGGTCAGCAGGGAGGCCGCCGGGCGCCGGGGTACCGCGCGGGGAGTAGCCGGCCATAGCGACGGCGGGCGGATGCGCTCGCGGGCAGGACGCGTAGGCTCGAAGAATGCGCACCGATCGCGGCCGGCGAAGGTTCTACGCGGCCGGATGGCTCATCTCGGCAGGCGTCATGGTCGTGACGTTCCGCATCTGGCAAATGCATATCCGCGAGGTCGAGCAGCGGGCCGACGAGGCGGAACGGACCAGGGACGAAGCCGCCCGCCGCAAGGCGATGGAAGAACGGCTGCGGATCGCCCGTGAGCTGCACGATTCCCTGACCCACAGCATCTCGGTGATCCAGGTTCAAGCCGGCGTGGCCCAGCACCTGGCGCGCAAGCGCGGCGAGGACGTGCCGCCCGCGCTGCTGGCGATCCAGGAGGCGGGCGCGGACGCCGCGCGGGAGCTGCGCGCGACGCTCAGCGTGCTGCGCAGCGTGCGCAACGGCGACGGCAGCGGCCTGGACCAGCTGGACAGCCTGCTGGCCCGCGCGCGCGCGGCCGGGCTCGCGGTGACGGTGACCGTGACCGGCGCGCAGCGGCCGCTGCCGCCCGATGTGGACCAGGCTGCCTACCGGATCGTGCAGGAAGCACTCACCAACGTGAGCCGTCACGCCGGCCAGGCGTGCGCGTCGGTGCGTCTGCAGTACACGCCCGACGGCCTGACGGTCCAGGTCGTCGACGACGGCACCGGCGGCGGCGCCCGGCCAGCGGGCCCCGGGCTCGGCCTGATCGGCATGCGGGAACGGGTGTCCGCGCTCGGCGGCCGTCTGCAGGCCGGGCCGCACGACGGCGGCGGCTTCCAGGTGCGCGCCGAACTCCCCGCGCGGGCACCGTCGTGATCAGGATCCTGCTGGCCGACGACCAGGCGCTGATCCGCAGCGGTATCCGGGCGTTGCTCGAAGCCGAAGACGACATGCAGGTGGTCGCCGAGGCCACCGACGGGCGGCAGGCGGTCACGCTGACCGCCGAGCACCGCCCGGACATCGCGCTTGTGGACATTCAGATGCCGGCGCTCGACGGCCTCGGCGCCACCCGGCAGATCGTCGCGGACGAGCGGCTGGACAGCGTGCACGTCGTGATCCTCACCAACTTCGGGCTCGACGAGTACATCTTCGCGGCACTGCGAGCGGGCGCGAGCGGGTTCTTGCTGAAAGACACCCAGCCCGCCGAGCTGCTGCAGGCGCTGCGGGTCGTCATGCGCGGGGACGCGCTGCTGTCCCCAGCGGTCACCCGCCGCCTGATCAGCGAGTTCGTCGCCCGGCCACCGGACGCAGTCGCCGCGGTGGGGATGGAGACGCTCACCAACAGGGAGCGCGAGGTTGTGGCCTTGGTCGCGCACGGGCTGAGCAACGACGAGATCGCCGACGCCTTGGTGCTCAGCCCCGCCACCGCCAAGACCCACGTCAGCCGGGCAATGATCAAGCTCGGCGCCCGCGACCGCGCGCAACTCGCCGTTTTCGCCTACCAGACCGGCCTGGTCGCCCCGCGCACCGCCGGGCTGTAGGCCGGGCCATTAGTCATCGGCGACCCCGGATCCCGGGCCGGGGTACTGCTCATGCCCCGGCCAGTTCCTCGGCACGCCGGTCGGTGACCAGCCTGAGCTGCCGCTCGGCGAAGAACCGCAGGAAGCCGCTCTCGGTACGCAGATCCCATCCCGGCGCGAAGAGCTCGGTCAGCGAGGCCGCGGCGGTGCCCGCGACGGCCTCGGCGAGGCGGGTGCGGGCGTCCTCGGCCTCCCCGACGTACTCGACGACCCTGACGAGCAGGTCACCCTGCTGGAAGACGGTGGTACTGGCCAGCACCGTTCCCTCCTCGGCACGCGCCGCCACCGGGCGGTCGCCGGAGAGCAGACTGGCCGCGGCGTCGCCGGTGCCGGGCCGCAGCGGGTAGGCCAGCGCCATCCTGCGCGTCGCAGAGCCCGCCGATGGCGCCAGCAGGTCCGGGTCGGTGACCTGGTGCGCGATCTGGCGCATCATCGCGCGCTGGAAGAAGGCGGCGGCGGCACCCGGGTCGCTCAGGTCCCTGGGCTCGGCGAGCAGCGGGTTGAGCGCCTCCTCGGTGGCACGGATGGCCGGCTGGGCCGCGAGGTGCCGCATCACGAGCGGGAGCGGCCCCTCGACGTCCATCATCCGGATCACCCGGGCACCCCACAGGAACACCGTGGTGCCGAGAAGCCGGGCGCCGTCGCTGATCTCCGTCCGGGGCCGCGGGTAGGCCGAGAGGATCTGCTGCACTTCGGGCTCGGTGCCCGGGCGCACAGCGAACGTAAGTGCGTATCGTTCCACGAGATGTCTCCTTAACTGACCGGTAGTAACGGGAGGTCGCGCAGCAGTTCGGCCTACGCCGGGCGGACCGCCGCGGCGGCCGGGGCGGTGCGGGTCTCGCGCAGTACCGTGTAGCGCAGCGACCGCCGGGCCCGCACATGGCTCATCATCGGCATCGCCGCCTGGCGATGACCTGGCGTGCTTTCCCAGGCCAGGAAGTCCTCCGCCGACCGCCACTCGCTGGTGATCAGCCACTCGTCCGCGTCGTCCGCCGACCTGCACACCTGATCGGACATGTGACCGGGGACCTGGGCGACCTGCCACCGGACCGCCTCGTATTCCCGCAGGAACGCATCGCCGGCGCCGGGTGAGAGCCTCAGCATGAACACGACGCGATAGCCGGCGGTAGCCTCCTGTCCGTTCTCGGCCGTCATGCGACTCCCGCCCGCCAGCCCTCTTCGATCGCCGGATGACCTGAGTCCGCACCGCTCCTGACCGCCTCGACGGGCGCCGCGTTCATCCCCCCACCTCCGCTACACTCACCGGCCTATGTACCCACTGGTCCCTCTATCAACGCAGGTCAGCCGGGTCGCAATCACAACAAGTACCTGACCTATACCGTGCGGAGGCTAGTCCGTGATCCGGCAGATGACCTGACCGGCGGACACGGCGTCGCCGACGGCGACGGCGAGATCGGTGACCACGCCGGCGCGGTGCGCGGCCACCGGCTGCTCCATCTTCATCGCCTCGATCACCGCCACGGGATCGCCCAGGCCGACGCGATCTCCCGGTGCCGCCGCCTTGACCACGCTGCCCTGCATGGGGCAGACGACTTCGTCGCCAGACGACGCCCCGGGAACGCCCGGCGGGCGCGCCGTCCGGCGCCCGAGCGTCCGCCGTGCGTTGCCCTCCGGCGCTCCGTGGGCTGGAACCACGACCTCCAGCCGCCGCCCGTTGACCTCCACGGTCAGCCGCTCGTGCGGTAGGCGGCCGGGGGGCTCGGCTGGTTCGGGCTGCGGCGGGCAGCCGGGGAAGTCCGTCTCGATCCACCGCGTGTGCACGGCGAAGGGCGCGGCCGGATCCGGCGGCGCGAAATCGGGATCGTCCACCACCGCCCGGTGAAAGGGCAGGACGGTAGCCACGCCCTCGACCTCGAACTCGGCCAGTGCGCGCCGCGCGCGCTCCAGAGCATGGCTGCGGTCCCGGCCGGTCACGATCAGCTTGGCCAGCATGGAGTCGAACTCCCGCCCGATGACGGCCCCGGCGGTGACACCCGAGTCAACCCGGACTCCGGGTCCCTCCGGGACCTGCCAGGCGGTCAGCACCCCGGGGCCGGGCAGAAACCCGCGGCCCGGGTCCTCGGCGTTGATCCGGAACTCGATGGCGTGGCCGTGAGCCGGCGGGTCGCCGTAACCGAGTTCCGCACCGTCTGCGAGCCTGAACTGCTCGCAGACGAGGTCCAGGCCGGTGATCTCCTCACTCACCGGGTGCTCCACCTGCAGCCGCGTGTTCACCTCCAGGAAGCTGATGACGCCGTCCGCGCCCACGAGGAACTCGCATGTCCCGGCCCCCACGTACGCCGCCTCCCGCATGATCGCCTTGGACGCCTCGTACAGGCGCGCGACCTGGTCCGGCGTGAGAAAGGGCGCCGGTGCCTCCTCGACGAGCTTCTGATGACGGCGCTGGAGCGTGCAGTCCCTGGTCGAGACGACCACCACGTGGCCGCGGGAGTCGGCGAGGCACTGCGTCTCGACGTGGCGCGGCCGGTCCAGGTACCGCTCGACGAAGCACTCGCCGCGGCCAAAGGCCGTGACCGCCTCACGCGTGGCCGAGCCGTACTGCTCGGCTATCTCCCCGGATGCCCAGGCCACCTTCAGTCCGCGGCCGCCGCCCCCGTACGCCGCCTTGATCGCGACCGGGAGGCCGTGCTCGCTCGCGAAGGCGGCCACGTCGCCGGCGCCGGCCACGGGGCGCCCGGGGACGAGCGGCGCGCCCACGCGCCGGGCAACCTCCCGTGCCGCTATCTTGTCGCCGAGCTGACGTATGGCCCGCACCGGCGGCCCGATCCAGGTGAGCCCGGCCCCGGTCACCGCCTCGGCGAACTCCGCGTTCTCGGAGAGGAACCCGTAGCCCGGGTGAACGGCGTCGGCACCGGACCGTGCCGCCGCGTCGAGCAGCTTCGCGATGTCGAGGTACGTCTGAGCGGGCGTCACCCCGCCGAGGGCATACGCCTCGTCCGCGAGCCTGACGTGCGGGGCGTCGCGGTCCGGGTCAGCGTAGACCGCGACGCTCTCCAAGCCCGTGTCGCGGCACGCCCGGGCCACCCGGACAGCGATCTCGCCGCGGTTGGCGATCAAGACCTTGCGCATCGGCGCTCTCCCTTATGACCAGGCAAGGCAGAGCGCCGCCGACCGCGTCCCAGTAAACCCCGCGCTCGTTCAGCCGGCAGTATGGGAACCACGCGCCCTTGCCCCCCAGGTTGCGCGGTGGCCAGTCCCCCGATCCCCGCGCCGACGGTGATCGCCCGGTCCGATCCGGACATAGCTGCGTACTCCCCCCGGCTCCATGACGTAGCGGTCCTTCCCGCGGCGGCCGCCCTTTCGGCCCTCCGATGATGCCGCCGGTCACGATCGCGTACTTGCCCCCTGAGGTCGAAATCTACTGCCCGGCGCTTGTGGTTCGCTCGGTTTACGCAGCGCTGCCCCAGCCGCCGCGCGGGCGCCGCCATGAGCGTGAGCCCGCGTAGGACGGAGGCCGCCATGTGGGATGAACGGGGGTCTGGCGCGGGCCCGCGCGCCGCCGCCTCGCGAGCAGGACCACGATGAGGGCCGCGACCTCCTCCGCGCTCGGGTACCCGGCCCCGGCGGGCACCCCTGGTGGCACGGCCCCGGCCGTCACGCGACCCTCGATCGCACGGCGTCTTCGACGATGGTCTTGATCCGCTCCATCTGCACCGCCGAGTTCTTGGTGATCATCTCGGCCATCGCGGCGTCGTCCACCGGGGCGCCCGGCTTCATGTGGAAGTCCTGGACCCAGCGCATCTCGACGCCGCCACCAGTCTCGCGATAGGTCCAGTTGATGTCCATGAACTCGAACGGGCCGGTCTCGACCCGGTACGCGTGCACGGCCCGCGCCTGCGGGTCCATGACCCGCTCGGAGACCCAGCTCCACACTTTCCCGTTATCGTCGGGGTGCATCGTCAGCCGGAACCGCACCGTGTTCCCGTTCCGCGCGATGATCTCCGCCGCCGCATACTCGCTGAACAGGTGCGGCCACGACCCGACGTCGTTGGTCATGTCCCAGACGAGATCCATGGGCGCGTTGATCACTATCGAGCTGTCGGTGTGCGCGCCCGGCCCGGCGCCCGGGCCTGCTGCCTGCCGAATGATGGCTTCGAGGTCAGCGAGGGACCGGCAGTCGTCGATGTCGGCGTGGATCTCGATCCCGTACCGGTGCTCGATCGCCGCGAAGACGCCGAGCAGGCCCAGCGAGTCCACGCCCAGCTCTTCGAACGTCACCGCAGGATCCTGCTGCATCTGCCCGGCGTCGATCTCGACGCCGACGACGGTCTTTACCATCTCGCTCAGATCAGCACGGGTTGGCATTGTTATGGCGGGCACCTGCGTTCTCCTTTTCTGTCGTTTCCCTTTTCCGTGGTTTCCTGCGGCGCGGTCAGGCGGCGCGGAGCACGACCGCGGCGTTGAACCCGTCGAACCCCCGGGCCAGGACCAGAGCCGTGCGGACACGGCCAGGCCTGGCCTCGCGGACGAGGTCTATGTCGCAGCCCGGTGCCAGCTCACCGATGCCGTAGGTGGGCGGTATGACTCCCTCGCGCATGGCCAGCAATGCGGCGACCACGTCGAGCGGCGGCCCGCCCGCGTACAGCCGGCCGCAGAGCGTCTTGGGCACGGTCACGGGCACCCCGAACGGGCCGAACAGTCCGGCCAGCGCCACCGCCTCGGCCCAGTCCAGGCCGGGCAGGCCGACGCCGTCGGCGAAGACGACGTCCACGTCGTGGGGCGCGGTCCGGGCGTCGGCGAGCGCGGCCTCGGCCGCCCGCCGCAGCGTCGGCGGCCTGCCGGTGCCCGGACGCGGGTCGAACGACGAGGCATAGCCGGCGATCTCGCCGTACGGCCGGTCCACGCCGCGGGCCAGCGCGCTGTCCGCGCGCTCAGCGATCAGGATCGCGCCGCCCTCGCCGGGCACGTACCCGCAGGCATCTACGTCGAAAGGCAGGTACGCGCGCTGCGGGTCCACCGCGCGGCTCAGCAGGTCGCTGGCGATCTGGCAGGTCAGCGCGTACGGGCCGATCGGTGCTTCGGTGCCGCCCGTGACGACCACGCGCGCGTCGCGCCGCAGCGCGCGCCGGGCCCGGCCGAGCGCGTCGAGGCCGCCCGCCTGCTCGGAGACGACGACGCCGCACGGCCCTTTCATCCCGTGCTTGATCGACAGCTGCCCGGTTGTCGCCGCGTAGAACCAGGCGATCGACTGGAAGGGGCCGACCGCGCGCGGCCCGCGGCTCCACAGTGCCTCGATCTCGCGCTGCCCGAACTCGTTGCCGCCCGACGAGCTTGCGGTAACGACGGCCATGTCGTATTCGGGCTGTTCCGCCGGGACCAGGCCGGCGTCAGCAAGCGCCCGCTCCCCCGCGGCCAGCGCCAGCTGCGTCCAGCGGTCGGTCTGCACCGCGAGGCGGTCCCCGCACTGCTCCGCCGGGTTCAGGCCGTCGATGAGCCCCGCGACACGCACGGGATAGCCGTCGGCTTCGAACCTGGTGATCGGGCGCAGCCCGCTCACGCCGGACAGCGTCGCCGCCCAGTACGCGCCGGTGTCGCCGCCGTTGGGCGCTACCGCCGCCACGCCCGTGATCAGAGCCCGCTGCGAGAGTTCACCCACCCGGCTCCACCATCCCCGGCCGGGCCAGCAGCATCGCCGTCTGGAAACCACCGAACCCGCTGCCGACCGTCAGGACGACGTCACTGCGCTGCTCGCGTGCCTGCAACGGCACGTAGTCGAGGCCGAGCTCGGGGTCGGGCTGGCGCAGGTTGGCGGTCGGAGGAACGACGCCGTGCTCGATGGCCAGCGCCGACGCCGCGACCTCGATGGCGCCGATCGCGCCGAGCGAGTGCCCGACCATTGACTTGATCGAGCTCACCGGGACCTCATAAGCGCGCGGGCCCAGGCTCGCCTTGAAGGCCGCCGTCTCGTGGCAGTCGTTCTGGCGAGTGCCCGATCCGTGCGCATTGATGTAGTCGATGTCCCCGGGGGCGAGCCGCGCACGGCCCATGGCCACCCTGATCGCCTCGGCCATTTCCAGGCCGTCAGCCTTCAGACCGGTCATGTGATAGGCATTGCTGCGCTGGGCGTAGCCCGCGATCTCGCAGTAGATGTGCGCGCCGCGGCGGCGCGCCTGGTCGGCCGCTCGAGGACGAAGACCGCAGCGCCCTCGCCGAGCACGAACCCGTTCCGGCTGGCGTCGAAGGGGCGCGACGCGTGCGCCGGGTCGTCGTTGTTCGGCGAGGTCGCCTTGATGGCGTCGAAACAGGCCACCGTGATCGGCGAGATCGGCGCGTCGGTCGCGCCGGCGATCACCACGTCGGCCCGGCCGTCCTCGATGAGCTCTGCCCCGTCCGCGACGGCGTCCAGCCCTGACGTGCACCCGGTCGAGATCACGCTCGCCGGGCCCTCCGCGCCGCAGTCCCAGGCGACCTCGGCCGCGATAGTGCTGGGGATCAGCGCGCGGTACAGATGGCGCGACGCCCGGGCCGGGTCGACGACCCAGCGCTGGCCCATGTCGCTGACCACGACGTATTCCTGCTCAAGCGTGATGGTGTTGCCGACCGCGCTGCCGATGCTGACGCCGATGCGGCCGGGCGGCACGTTGCCGGTGTCGAGCTCGCTGTCGGCCAGCGCCTCGCGCGCGCACACCAGGGCGAACTGCGAGCAGCGGTCGGTCCGCTCGGTCTCCTCCGCCGTGAGGCCCTCGGCCGCCGGATCGAAGTCGCACTCCGCCGCGATGCGGGAGCGGAACCCCGTCGGGTCGAACAGGGTGATACCGCGGGTGGCCGTCGCGCCCGAGGTGAGCAAGGCCCAGAACGCCTTCGTGCCGCTGCCACCGGGCGCCATGACGCCGATGCCGGTGATCGCGGCCCGCCGTCGGCTCACCTGACCTCCCCGGCAGCGGAAGGAGCCGGTCGGTGTCCACGTGGCCCAGGTCGGGGCGCGGCGCCAGCGGGCCGAGGTGGAAGACCGCGAACGCCGGCTGGCCGGCCTCGCTGTTCTCCAGCCGGTGACGCGTGCCGACCGGGATGAACAGGCCTTCGCCCGCGCCGACCGGCACGGGCTCTCCGTCGAGCCTGGCCAGCAGCCGGCCGCTGACCAGGTAGATGAACTCCTCCGAGTACGGGTGGTAGTGCTCGGTGACGCACTCGCCCGGCTGGAGGGTGAGCACTCCCATGAAGCCCGAGGTCGACTTGA
The DNA here is from genome assembly GCA_963842355.1 of uncultured Actinomycetota bacterium. GTDB lineage: Bacteria > Actinomycetota > Actinomycetes > Streptosporangiales > Streptosporangiaceae > JASHPR01. The sequence continues at coordinate 122,324 of CAWJGC010000011.1, forward strand.
CCGTCCCGGGGCTGAGCATGGTGCGGAGATCGCCGCCGCGGCGGCGGTTGGGCTCCACGTCACTCGCCGCGATCTTCGCCCATTGTGCGTTTGTCACCGGGTGTCCTTCCGAGAGCCGCCTCACAGCGGCGGGTTTCCGTGCTTGCGCAGAGGCAGATGCTCGTGCTTGGCGCGGAGCATGTCGAGGCCGGCGCAGATGACCGCCCGGGTCTCGCCTGGGTCGATCACGTCGTCCACGAGCCCGCGCTCCGCTGCGTAGTAGGGGTGCATGAGGTGTTGCCGGTACTCGGCGACCAGAGCCGCCCGCATCTGGTCCGGGTCGGGCGCCGCCGCGATCCGCTTGCGGTGGATGACGTTCGCGGCGCCCTCCGCGCCCATCACGGCGATCTCGTTGATCGGCCACGCGTACGCGAGGTCGGCCCCGATCGAGCGGGAGTCCATCACGATGTACGCGCCGCCGTATGCCTTGCGCACGATCACCTGGATGCGCGGGACCGTGGCCTCGCAGTAGGCGTACAGGAGCTTGGCGCCATGCCGGATGATCCCGCCGTGCTCCTGGTCCACGCCCGGCAGGAAGCCGGGGACGTCTACCAGGGTGACCAGCGGGATGTTGAACGCGTCGCAGGTGCGGACGAACCGTGCCGCCTTCTCGGCGGCCTCGATGTCGAGCACTCCGCCGAGCACGAGCGGCTGGTTGGCGACGATCCCGACGGTTTGCGCGCCCATCCGCGCCAGCGCGCACACCACGTTACGGGCCCACTCGGCGTGCAGTTCGAGGAACTCGCCGTCGTCGGCGATCTGCTCGATGACGGCCAGCATGTCGTAGGGCTTCGCCGCCGCGGCGGGGACAATGTCGAGCAGGGCGTCGCACCGCCGGTCCGGCGGGTCGGCGGGCTCGTGGCCATGGGGCGCCTCGCGGTTGTTCGGCGGCAGCAGCCACAGCAGCGCCCGGATGGCCTCGAAGCAGCTCTCCTCGTCGTCGTGCACGAAGGTGGCCAGGCCGGAGGTGCGGGAGTGCATGTCGGCGCCGCCCAGGTCTTCCTGGGTGACCTGCTCGCCAGTCACCTGGCGGATGACATCCGGCCCGGTGAGGAACATGTTCGATATCCCGCGGACCATGAAGACGAAATCGGTCAGCGCCGGTGAGTAGGACGCCCCGCCCGCGCACGGCCCGAGCATCACGCTGATCTGCGGGATGACCCCGGAGGCCCGTACGTTCCGCCGGAATATCCCGCCGTACCCGGCCAGCGCGGTGACGCCTTCCTGTATCCGGGCGCCGGCGCCGTCGTTCAGGCCGATGAGCGGCGCGCCCGCCGACTCCGCCAGGTCCATGATCTTGTGGATCTTCTGCGCGTGGGCCTCGCCCAGTGAGCCGCCAAAGATCCGGAAGTCGTGGGCGTACAGGAACACCTTCCGGCCGTCGACCGTCCCGTATCCCGTGATCACACCGTCGGTATGCGGCCGCCGATCGTCCAGCCCGAATCCTGACGCCCGGTGCCGGCGGAACATCTCGAGTTCCCGGAACGAGCCGGCATCGCACAGGCTGTCGATCCGCTCACGAGCCGTCAGGCGCCCGCGCCTGTGCTGGCGCTCGGTGGCGTCCTCGCCGGGGCCGAGGAGGACTTCCTGCCTGAGCAGCGCCAGCTCGCCGGCCAGGTCATGCAGGTCCCGCTGCTTCGGCTGCTCCGCCGGGCCGACCGCCGTCGCCGGGGCGTCCGCCGTCGCCGGGCCGTCCGGGCCGGTCAAAGCCTTCGTGGCCTGCGTCAAAGTCATTGGTGCTCCCCATGGCCGCGCGTCCTGGACGGGCGCCCAGTCACCGTGGCACTCGCCAGAGATAGAATTCCCTGGCCATCGCGTCACTCGGGCTCCGCCATGTCGCGGGATCGTAGGCGGTGACGTGCTCCGACAGCTTCTTGTTGATGTCGGCGAACAACGGGTGCGCACGCACCTCGGTCAGCGGCAGAGCCAGGTCCTCGTCGCTGTCAATTGAATGGAAGTAGAGGTCATGAAAATGGTAAAGACGCCGTTCCCGCACGCCCAGCATCCGCGGAAGCTCGCCCGCGTCTGACTCCGCAAATATATGTTTGACGGCTTCCGCGCTTCCATGCTTCATACGGGCGACTATAAGCGTCCGTGACATGACAACCTCCCCGGCGAATTAGTTCCCCTGCGTCCGTCATGCGTAAACACTCCCTCCCGGGTGGCTGCGGATCGGCGTGAATGGGGTGCGGGATTCGCGGGGCTACGGAGGCTCGGAGATGGGCAGCATCCAGGGATTGCCGGCGTGGTCGTCGTGGATGCGGGTCAGGACGTGGGCGCCGTGCTTGGCGGCGGTGGAGAGTACCGCATAAGGCGGATTATTCTGACTTCTGGGTTATGCCGCCGCCCCTGCTGCGCTGGCCTGCAGACCTGGCCAGGCGGCGATTGGGCTCCTGGCCCCCGCCGGGCAATACCACCAAACTCAGAGGTTTTGGCTGCAATACGTCAAAGCTCGGCTTTCGCAGTTTTAGGCGGCGCTGGATCCCGGCCGCGCCGGTGCGGCTTCAGCTGGCTTCGAACTCGGTCATCTGTCCTCCTCGTAACGGCGTGAAAGCACACTACAGCACTCGGATGCTACCTGAGCATCCTTGCAGGTCGAGGGTGCTTTACCGTGGTTCCATGATCGATCCGGACTCGCCTGACGAGGTGTACCGCCAGCTCGCGGAGATCCTGGCCAGGAAGATCACGGCTGGGGAGGTTTCCGGGCGGATGGCATCCGAGCGGGACCTGGCCGTTGAGTACGGAGTCTCCTACGGCAGCGTACGGCGGGCGATGGCGCTGCTACGGGAGCGCGGCCTGGTGCGCACTATCCACGGTAGGGGGACGTTCGCGATCACTCCGAAAATGTGATTTGCGTTTCGGCTGGCGCTGGAGGCCATAGGGCTTGACCTTGACCCTGCGTCAGCCTTTGAACATGGATGCATGACACAGCAGAACCAGGCCCTGGCGGTCTCGGTCAGCGGGCTCCATAAGTCGTTCGGCGGCACGACCGTGCTGGATGGCATCGACCTGGCGATCCAAGAGGGCACGATCTTCGCGCTGCTCGGCCCGAACGGCGCGGGCAAGACCACCACGGTCCGGATCCTGTCCACCCTCATCGCCGCCGATGCCGGCCAGGTGCGGGTGGCCGGCCACGATGTGCGCACCGAGCCTGACCTGGTACGCGCCGCGATCGGCGTCACGGGCCAGTTCGCGGCGGTGGACAACCTGCTCACCGGCAGGGAGAACCTGCTGCTGATGGCAGACCTGTCGCACCTGGACCGGGATGGAGGACGCCGGCGGGCGGCGGAGCTGCTGGAGCTGTTCGAGCTGACCGACGCCGCCGGCAAGCCAGCCATGACCTTCTCCGGCGGCATGCGGCGCCGGCTGGACCTGGCCATGACGCTGATGATCCGCCCCCGGATCCTGTTCCTCGACGAGCCGACGACCGGCCTCGACCCGCGCGGCCGCCGCCGCATGTGGCAGATCGTCCGTGACCTGGTCGCCGCCGGCACCACCGTCTTGCTGACCACCCAGTACCTGGACGAGGCCGACCAGCTGGCGGACCGGATCGCCGTGCTGGACAACGGCCGGCTGGTCGCCGAAGGCACCGCGGGCGAACTCAAGCGCCGCGTCCCCGGCAGCCACATCCTGCTGCAGTTCGCCACCCCGGGGCAGCTCGCCGGGGCGGCCCGCGCCCTGGACGCGGCGCCGCCCGACGAGGAAGCACTCACGCTGCGGGTCCCCGGCGACGGCAGCCCCAGGTCACTGCGGGCGCTGCTTGACCAGCTCGACGCCCGGTCGGTCGACGTGGCCGCGCTGACGGTGCACACGCCCGACCTCGACGACGTCTTCCTCGCCCTCACCGGCCACCCCGGCCCCGGCAGCTAAGGACAGGCCACGATGACCACCAGCTCTTACGCGATCCGCGACTCGGCCACCATGCTGCGCCGCAATCTGCTGCACGTGCTGCGCTACCCGGGCATGACTTTCGGGGTGCTGCTGATCCCGGTGTTCATGCTCCTGCTGTTCCGCTACGCCTTCGGCGCCACGCTGGGAGCCGGCCTCGGCGCCCGGGCCGGCGGCTACATCAACTACCTGACCCCCGGCATCATCGTGCTGGCGGTGAGCTCCGCCTCGGTCTCCACCGCGGTCGCCGTCAACACCGACATGACCGAAGGCATCATCGACCGGTTCCGGACCATGCCGATCGCCCGGGTCTCGGTGCTGACTGGCCACGTGCTGGGCAGCGTGATCCAGACGACGGCCGGCGCCGTAATCGTCACCGCCCTGGCCCTGGCCGTGGGCTTCCGGCCCGCCGCCAGCCCGGCCGGCTGGCTGGCCTCGATCGCCCTCGTCGTCGCGCTCGCCTTCGCCTGCACCTGGGCGTCGGTGGCACTCGGGCTGCTCGCCAAAAACCCCGAAGGCGCCAGCAACAACCCCCTCCCGCTGGCACTGCTGCCGTTCCTGAGCAGCGCCTTCGTCCCCGCACAGACAATGGCGCCGGGACTGCGCTGGTTCGCCGAAAACCAGCCCTTCACGCCCATCATCGACACCCTGCGCAGCCTGCTGCTCGGCACCCCAGCAGGGGACAAGCCGCTGATCGCCTACGCGTGGTGCGCCGGGCTGGCCGTGACCGGCTACCTGGGCTCACGGGCCCTGTTCAACCGCGCCGCCGCCACCAGCCGCAGCCGGTGACTACGGTGCAAGCAACCCGGCCGCCGTCCGGCCGCGCCGCCGCAAGGAGGTCCGCGATGCTCACCATCAGCCAGCTGGCCGACTACACCGGGGTCACCGTCCGCGCCGTCCGGCACTACCACCAGCGCGGCCTGCTGCCCGAGCCCGAGCGGGACGCATCAGGCTACCGCCGCTACGACGCAGATGCCGTCATCGAGCTGATCCGGATCAAGGCCCTGGCCGACGCCGGGGTCCCGCTGGCACGGATCCGTCAGCTGCTCGCCGCCGGGCCGGACGAGTTCGCCAGGGCCGTCGCCGAGATCGACAAGACGCTGGCCGGCCGGGTCCGCGAGATCCAGGCACAGCGGCGCCGGATCGCCCAGCTGGCCGCGGGCGACCGGCTGTTCGTGCCGGCGGAAATCGCCGGCCTGCTCGACCGGATCCGCAATCTCGGCATCAGCCCCGAGGCGATGCAAATCGAGCGGGACAGCTGGATCCTGCTGGCCGCCCGATCCCCCGGGCAGGCACGGAACTGGGCACGGGCCAAGCTGACTGCCCTCGATGACCGGGAATTCCAGCAGCTCTACCGCGCCTACTACGAGACATCCGGCTGGGACCCGGCCGACCCCCGGCTGGAACAGGTCGCCGATACCATCGTGGGCTTTGCCGAACGCCACCGCGCCGAGATGAAACGCCACCAGGTGGACCTGGAACAGGTGTCGGCTGCGGGACCCGTGGACGACCCGGTCGCCATGGCCCTGGTGCTGTCCCGGACCGCCACCATGCCGCCCGCCTGGGAGCGGCTGGATCAGCTCTGCCGCCAGAAGGCACGCGCCAGGGGCCTGACGATCCAGCCCGCACGCCTCCCCTGACCGGGGCAGCCTCCGCTCACCCGCACCGCCTGACGAGCGCGCGACGAAGACCAGGCCTGCGGGACGGCGGCGATCACGCAAGCTGGCGGGCCTCGATGCGGTCAGGATCCGGCAGCCAGTCGGCGGACGGCCGGTACTCGAGCCAGCGTGAGCCGCGCCCGGCGTCGGCGAATGCCTCAAGAAGCTCAGGCAGCCGAGGGTGATGGTCGTCACGGCGCCAGATCAGCGACCAGGCGTACAGCGGGGTCGGATCAACGAGCGGTACCGTTCGGACCGCAGTTCCGTCGGGGAGCGGGACGTCGGCGGGCAGCAGTGAGAAGTACCGGGGGTCCGCGCATACGCGGTCGATGAAATGCCCGAACCCGAGGTTGGCCCCCTCTGACCGGTCCGAGATCCCGAACTGGTCGGCGAACCGGGTCAGGAAGTCGAGCCGGCTCGCGGCCGCGGGAAAGACCAGTATGCTGCCGCGAAGGTCCGGCGGGTGCAGCTCGTCGCAGTTCGCCAGCGCATGGCCGGTGCCGAGGACGGCGTCGACGGGCTCGAGCCGGACCAGGCGATGCGCCAGATCGATGTCCGGCATCTCAACCGGGTGCACCCGGCCGAACCCGGCGTCGATCTCGCCACGCGAGAGAGCGCTGATGACGGCGGGCAGGTCCCGCCCCCGCCCGAGATCGACATCGAGATCCGGCGCGTGGCGCAGGGCCTCCTGCACCGAGCGCATCGGCGCGAACAGGTGACCCCACACGTCAACCCGCAGCGGCCGTTCCTCCCGCCTGGCCGTCGCGGTCGCGAGTTCGCCCGCGGCCAGCGCCCGCCGCGCCGGCTCCAGGAACCGGCGGCCGGCCGCCGTGAGCGTGACTCCGCCGGCGTCACGGGTCAGCAGCCGCACCCCGAGTGCCGCTTCGAGCCGGGCGACTCGCTTGGACACGGCCTGCTGGCTGATCGACAGCGCCTCGGCAGCCCGGCCGAAATGCGCCTCGTCCACCACCGCGACGAAGGCCCGCACCCGGGCGAGATCCAGATCCATGTGCTCTCAGCTCGATTGACAACTCATAGCTGTCGAACCGGCCCGGCGGCTGTTGGATTCCCCCGCGTCGGCCGGGTTCTCATGGCAGCAGAAACAGGAGGAATCACATGAAGGCACTGCTCCCGTCCGGAGGGCCGGAGATGGTCGAGTACGGGAACGTGGACCAGCCCCGGCCGCTCGCCAGCGAGGCGCTCGTCCGGGTCGAGGCGTTCTCCGTCAACAGAGGCGAGACGTTCCTGCTCGAGAACCCGCCGGCTGGCTGGCGGCCCGGCAAGGACATCGCCGGGCTCGTCGTCCAGGCCGCGGCCGACGGGTCCGGACCGCCCGCCGGGCACCGCGTCGTCGGCCACCCGCCTGCGGCAGGCTGGGCCGAGTACGCATGCGTCCCGGCTGATTCGCTCGCTGAGCTGCCCGAGGATTTCCCGGCCGCCACCGCCGCCGCGCTCCCGCTCGCCGGACTGACCGCGCTGCGGTTGCTGCGCATCGCGGGGAGCGTGACCGGGCAGCGGATCCTGCTGACCGGCGCGTCCGGCGGCGTCGGCCATTACTTCGTCGAGCTGGCGGCCAACGCGGGCGCCGAGGTCACCGCCATCACGGCCACCGAGGACCGCGGCCGCATCCTGGCCAGGCTGGGCGCGGCCGCGGTCCTCCGCTCCGTGACCGATACCGATGGCCCGTTTGACCTGGTGCTCGAGTCGGCCGGCGGGAAGAGCCTCGCGCGCTCGCTGGAGCGGCTGGCCCCCCGCGGCACGCTCATCTGGTTCGGCCAGGCGAGCCGCGAGCCCGTCACCCTGAACTTCTTCGATCTGCTCTACGGCGCCACCTCCGCGACGATCCGGCATTTCTCTTACGCCGACTTCCGCGAACCGTACCGAGCCGACCTGGCCGTGCTGGTGAGGCTCGTGGCGGCCGGGCGGCTGCACCCCCAGATCGGGCGTGAGGCCGACTGGCACGAAACCGCAACCGTCCTCGCCGACCTGCGCGATCGCCGCATCCGCGGAAATGCCGTGCTGACCATCAGCCCATCAGCCCATAACTAGATGAGGAGACCGTCATGACAGACAACGACCCGAAAACCGTCGTGGTCCGCTACGTCGAGGCCGCGCGTGACGGCATGTCCGCCGTGATCCGCGACAGCTTCGCCGCGGATGCCACCTGGGAGTATCCCGGCGACCTGCCGCTGTCCGGCACCCACCGGGGTATCGACGCCATCGTGAATGAATTTCTCGGCGGCGCGGCCGCGCTCATGGCGCCCGGCACGAAAGTTGTCCTCGAGCTGACCAACGTGGTCGCCGAAGGCGACCAGGTAGTCGCCGAGTGGACCTCGCGCGCGACCGCCAGGAACGGCGGGGCCTACCACAACCGCAACGCGGGCATCTTCACCGTCCGCGACGGCAAAATCGTCTCGGTACGCGAGTACACCGACACCCACCATGCCGCCCAGGTCCTGTTCCCCGCCGATCAGCCTAGGAGGTGAAGGCCCGCGCGGAGCCGAGTGGCATCCCGCTCGGCCTGCGTAGCTGGCCCCGTCCGCCCGCGCGCTGGCCGCGACTGGATGTTTGCGGGCGGCAGCTCCGGTCAGTTGCAGCAGCTATGAACAGAACTTCAGGCGTCGGCCTCACGTCGTTCGGGATCGTGCTCGTGGTGGTGGGTGCCATTCTGAGATTCGCCACCTCCGTGCAGACGTCCGGGTTCAACATCCACAAGGTCGGGGATATCTTGCTCCTGGCCGGCGTCATCCTGGTCGTATTGAGCCTGGTCATCATCGCCATGTCGTCCAGAAGCCGGGTCACGACCAGGACCGAGGTCCGGGCGACTCCCACCGGTCGGCAGCGGACCGAGCAGCGCGACGACTGGGGCGCGCCTTAACCAGAGGAGGCTGATACGCCCCGGGGGTCGTCGTCCCGGGTCTGGCAGTCTTAGCTGGCGTATTGATGCCGGACGCGGACGACGAGCTTGCCGGTGGCGCGGTCATGCTCCATGTCGTCGTGGGCCTGCTGCACCTGCTCCAGGCCGTCGTAGACGCGGTCCACGGGGAAGACCAGACGGCCGGCCGCGACCGCGTCGAGGATCTCCTGGAAGGCCTCCCGAGGCAGGTCGGCGGCGTCGCCGAAGTAGCCCGCCAGGCGTACACCCTTCGGCAGGTACTCGTTCGGGGAGAAGTCCCGCACCGTCCACTGGCCGGAGAGGCTGCCGCCGAAGCAGGCCGTGCCGTGCACGCGCACCGCGCGCAGAGTGTCGGGCAGGGTCGGTATGCCGACGAGATCAAGGGCGGCGTCGACGCCGTCCGGGTACAGATCGCGCACCGCGGGCGCGACCTCGCCGGTGTCGAGCAGGGGGTGGTCGACGCCGTGCTCCGTCAGCAAAGCGAGGCGGTCGGCCCGCCGGGTGGTGGACAGCACCGTGGCGCCGCGCCATGTGGCCAGCGCGGCGGCGGCCAGGCCCACCGAGGAGGTGCCGCCGCGGATCAGCACGGATTGACCGGGCTTCAGGTCCAGGCCGATGGTGAGCGAGCCGTGGGCGGTCTGCACCATCTCCGGCAGGGCGCCCAGCACCTCCCAGGGCAGGTCGGTGTCGACGGGGATGACCTGGGACAGCGGCACCGACGTGTACTCGGCATAGCCGCCGTCGTAGGTGCGCCCCATGTCCCCCATCATCGCGACGACCTTCTGCCCGGGAGCCAGCCCGCTGCCGGCCGGGGCCGCATCCACGGTGCCGGCGGCCTCGATACCCGGCACCCGGGGAAAGCTGACGCCCACGCTCAGACCCAGCCGAAGCTTCAGCTCCGAGCGGTTGAGGCCGAACGCCTCGACGCGGATGCGCACCCAGCCGTCCCGCTTGGGCGGGAGCGGGAGCGGGGTCAGCCGCAGGTTGTCCACGGGGCCGGGGGCGGAGAGCCGTACGGCGCGCATAGTGGTCGGCGAGGACGTCATGGGCCTGCCTTCTTCCCGGGGTGGGAGAGCCGGTCGGCGATGGTCAACATGCGGCCGCCGCGGCTTCATTCCCAACCCCGGGCCCGCAGCCACGCCGGATAAATCTGGGAAACGCCACCTATCGCCGGGAGTCACGTCCCGGCGCGGCTGGTCTCGTCGCATCGGCGTAGCCCTGACCACGGAGTTGACCGGGTGCGCCGCAGGGTGGCTACGGTGTGCGGCGTCATGCGTCGCGGAATTTCAGGACGAGTGCGCCGAGGAGGAGGGCTCCGGCGGTCCACAGGGCGACGACGCCGAGACCCTGCCCCGGGGTGAGCGGCAGGCCCTTCACCCCGATCGTGACCTAGGCGTCCAGGCCGGCGGGCAGGGGGCCGATCTGGTCCAGGTGCCGGGCGAGGGCCGGGTTGGGGACGACGTCCGCGGCGAGCGGGAACAGGTACAGCACGCCGAGCACCAGGCCGATGGCGGCCGCGGAGTCTCGTACCGCGGCGGCGAGCCCGAGGCGGCCGTGGGCCGAAGTCTCTAGCCGATATATGTAGGATAAGGCTCGTGAGGATGACTGCGTCCCTGGAGCGGGTATTGCGGGTCTTTCTGGACGATCCCGCCGCTCCCCGGTACGGCTATGACTTGATGAAGGCGGCCGCGCTGCCCAGCGGCACGTTGTACCCCATGCTGGCCCGGCTGCAGGCACAGACGCTGCTGGTCTCGGCATGGGAAACCCCGCGGCAGGACGGTGAACGGCCGCGGCGGTACTACCGGCTGACCGGTGAGGGCGTCAAGGTGGCGCGGCTGGAACTCGCCCAGCTCCCGGCCCGGCGCCGGCGCGCGCCATCGCGCCCGGTGCGGCCAGCCCCCGGGCAGGCGCGGTGACGGGCGAAAGGTGGGCACTTCGCGCCGGGGAGTACCTGGTGGCCCGGGCGTGCCGGCGGCTGCCGGCCGGGATCAGGGAAGAGCGGTACCGGGAGTGGGTGGCTGAGCTGCCGGTGATCCTGCGCGACCGCGACGCCGGGCCCGCGCTGCTGTTTGCGATCGTCAGCTACTGCGGCTACGCGATCTCGGCCGCCTGCTTCGGCGTGGCCGTGGCCCTGCTCGTGAGATCCTCTCCCTCACTCCAGCACGCTGGGCGGTGAGGACGCGTTACGGCTGGGCTTCCTGTCACATCGGCCAAGTCTGGCACGTCAGTGCTATGACGGGCCGCGACGGGAGAATGTGCCGATGAACGAGAACGACCGGCTGGCCGGCCGGTTCGAGGAGCACCGCCCTCGTTTGCGGGCGGTGGCCTACCGGATGCTCGGCACGCTCGCCGAGGCCGAGGACGCCGTGCAGGAAGCCTGGCTGCGGCTGAGCCGGTCGGGTACCGGCGTGGAGAACCTGGGCGGCTGGCTGACCACGGTGGTCGCGCACGTGTGCCTGGACATGCTGCGCTCGCGCAAGGTGCGGCGCGAGGAGCCGCTGGAGGTGCACCTGCCGGACATGCTCATCAGCCTCGACGACGGGCATGACCCGGAAGAGGAAGCGGTGCTGGCCGACTCGGTCGGTCTCGCGCTGCTCGTGGTGCTCGATACCCTCACCCCCGCTGAGCGGCTCGCGTTCGTGCTGCACGATATGTTCGATCTGCCGTTCGAGCAGATTGCTCGCATCGTGGGCCGTGCCCCGGCCGCCACCAGGCAGCTCGCCAGCCGGGCCCGGCGCCGGGTCCGGGAAGCGGCCCCGATTCCCGACCCCGATCTGTCCCTGCAGCGAGAAGTGGTCAGCGCGTTCTTTGCCGCGGCCCGCGGCGGCGATTTCGACGCCCTGGTCACGGTGCTCGATCCCGAGGTCGTGCTCCGGGCCGATGCGGGTGCGGCCCGCCCGGCCGCCTCGGCGGTCCTGCGCGGGCCAGCGGCCGTGGCCGCGCAGGCGATCATGTTCGCCAGTCCGGCCGCGCTGGTCCGGCCAGCGCTCGTGAACGGGGGTGCTGGAGTGGTCATCACGGTCGGCCAGCGACCGGTTTCGGTCATGGGCTTCACCGTCGTCAACGGCCGGATCGCCGAAATCGACGTGATCACCGACCCCGAACGCCTTGGCCGGCTCGACCTGGCCATCCCCGGAGCCTGACCGGCCTCCGGGCTGTACCTCGGCGGACCATGCCGACCGCGACGCACGGGCATAGCGGTCGATCAGGGCCCCGCCGCCTGTGCGCTATCCCCCTCGTATAGCGCACAGGCGGCGAGGTGATTCCGGGGAGAGGCAGAGGACCGGATCGAGATCCAGGGCGGCGGGCCGGAATCACTCCGTAAAGCGCCCTTCATTTGAGGACAATGACACTTTTGCCCCCGAAGGCCATAAGGAGGTCGTCGTCGAGCCTGCTCGCTAGGTAGGTGGTGGCCATCACCACGCTGGGATCCGCCGGAAGCGGCTCGTTCCTGCCGTCGAGAAATACCACGCGCAGCAGGGTGCCTTCATCGTGCGGCTTCCTGACCAGAGCCACCGACGCCGCCAGCGGGAGGCGGCGGCGGCAGTCAATAATGGCCATGATGATTTCGGCCAGCTTGAGCGTGGGCACGCGCTGCGCGCCGGGCAACTCCGCCGCATCACCCGCAGCCCCGGTATGCGGGTGCGTGGCCTCGCCGACCAGGCCGTACTCGTCAGGCTCGGCTGGCGAATCCGGCTGATTACCATGACCGGTGGGCGTCATACGGGAATTCTGCGAACGCCCCGTCAGCACGTAATCGTGGAAAATACTCGAGCTATCGCGGGTTTTCCCGTGGGCGCGTTCAGCCAGCGGCCCCGGCCGAGCGGAGAAACGCGAGCACCGCACGTACCCGGTTGTTCTCGGCGCCGGTCTGGTCGAGTCCCAGCTTGACGAAGATGCTGGTGACGTGCGCCTCGACGGTCCGGGGGCTGAGGAACAGCTCCTGACCGATCCCGAGGTTGGACCGGCCTTCGGCCATTTCCTTGAGCACTGCTCGCTCGCGCTCGTTGAGCATGCTGACCGGGCTCGGCGTACGGTTGGGCTGCAGCAGTCGCCTGACCAGGGTCTGATCGATCACGATCTCGCCGGCGGCGACCCGGTTCAGCCCGTCCATCAGGGCCTCCGCGTCCGTGACCTTGTCCTTGAGCAGGTACCCGACCCCGTCGGGGACCGCCTCAAGAAGCTGGGTCGCGTACCCGGTCTCCGCGTAGGTGGACAGCACGAGGATGCCCACGGCCGGATGAAGCCGCCTCAGATCGGATGCGGTCTGGATGCCTTCGTCGGTGAACGACGGAGGCATGCGGATGTCGAGGATGACCGCGTCCGGGGGGCCCGTTCTGATCATCGCGAGGAGTTCGGCGCCGTCCGGGGCGCTGGCCGTGACCTCGGCGCCCGCCGCCTCCAGCAGCATGACCAGGCTGCTGCGGAAGATGCCGGAGTCCTCGGCGATGGCTACGCGCACGGAATCCGCACCAGGACGCGGGTGCCCCGGCCGGCCGGGCTGTCGATGGTGACCTCGCCGTCCAGGGCGCTGACGCGGTCGCGCATGTTGGCCACGCCCTGGCCGCCGGTCCCGGCGTTGCCGATGCCGTCGTCGCAGATCTCCATCTCGAGCCTGGAATCGGCGACGCGCATCACCACGGCGGCGCTGCTCGCCCTGGCGTGCTTTACCACGTTGGCCAGCGCCTCACAGGCGACGAAGTACGCGGTGGCCTCCACCGCCGGGGCGGCCCGGGAAGCCGGAGCGGTCACGAGCACCGGCAGCGGGAGCCGTTCCGCGACCTCCTCCAGCGCGGCGGCCAGGCCACGGTGCGTCAGCACCGCCGGGTGGATGCCGTGGGCCAGGTTGCGCAACTCGGCCAGGACCAGCCCGAGCTGGGACCGGGCCTGCTCGAAGGCGGCCATCGCGGCCGGGTCGGACGTGCGGGTCATGGCGGCGGTGAGCTGAGCGGCCAGCGCGAGGACGTGCTGCTGCGCGCCGTCGTGCAGGTCACGCTCGAGTCTCCGCCGTTCCGCCAGCCCGGCCTCCACGAGTCGCGCCCGCGACGCGCGGACCTGGCCCAGTTCCGCGCGGGCCGCTCGCGCCTGGAGTTGGGCGTTCTGCAGCGCCAGCCCGCTGGTCTGCACCGCCGCGTCGAACAAGCCCCGGTAGCGGGCCAGACCGGAGTCGGCGATGACCACCGCGATCGGCGCTCCGCCCTCCGTCCGGATGAGCTCGACCAGGCGATCCTCCGGCTGGGCTCCGGCAATGGCCGCAGCGGCGTCCTCGCCCTCGTCCGGGCGGTCACCGGCTGTCTCGTCAGCATCGCTGTCCGGGGCGGGACCCGAGGCGGACAGGTCCAGCACCTCCAGGGTGGGGTCACGCAGGGCGGCGCGGAGCGCGTAACGCACCCCTTCGACGTCGGCGCCCGCCGAGATCTGCGCGGTCAGCCCGGCGATGTTCCTGAGCAGGAGGCCGCTCTGGATCGCCGCGACCAGGAAGGCTAGCGGCACGGCCAGGTCCACGATTCCTTCCACCACGTAGGCATCGTTGGGTGAGGAATCGATGCTGGCCAGCATCTGGGCCACGGCGGTCACGGTCGCGGCCGCCACGGCGGCGAGGCCGGCCACGATGATCGGGGTGATCACGATGCGGTCCAGGCCCTTGGTCCGCACGAGCCGCAGCACGAGCAGCACGACCAGTGCCGCGCCCAGGAGGCCTTCCCCGGCGTTCACGACGTCGCTGATCAGCTGGCTCAACCCCAGGTTCGGCCAGAACGCGGGCCACCAGGATGACGCGGGGTTGCCGTTCCACGCCGCGGTGGACGTCACCGCGATCAGGGTGCGGCCGATCAGCATCCAGCCGGCCAGCATGATGAGGTAGACGCGCTGATGGCGCAGCAACGCGGGACGCGGGTAGCGCAGCAGCGCGTAAGCGCCGACCAGCCGGTCCATACCGCCGAAGACCAGGTCATAGAACGGCCACGGGCCCGCGCCGAGCGAGTCGGCGAAGTCGAACGAGCGCAGGATCCCGGCCAGCACCAGAGCCCACGCGACGCGGCGCTGCCCTGGTTGCTGGCGGAGCAGCAGTCCCGTGCCGACGAAGGTCAGCGAGGTCACCAGGTTCACGACCGCGAGCACCGTGGCCTGGCTCCAACCAGACCCCTGAAGCAGCGCGCACAGGCCCCCGGAGGTGACGAGAATGGCCGCGCTCAGCAGATGACGGTTGCGGTGGCGCCAGGCGACCCGCGTCCGGCGCGGCCCGGCCGCTGTCTCCGGGCAGGTCAGGCCCGCGTGAGAGGTCGATGGTTCGGCCAGGGGAACCAAAGCACCGCCCATCCCGATCCGTTCGCCTGGCGAGCACTGACAGGGGCAGCGACGCGGACATCGATTGCCATCGCTCACACTTAAGTAGTCAAGAAATGCCCGCCAGTCAAGCCGATCAGGTAGAAGGCCTCATGCCGCGCAGATCCGCGGAGTCGTTAAATGCCGGGTACATTCCTCCAGAAGCGGCGATGCCCCCGGATGCGGAGCCGGGCCAAAAATGGCCCTTCTACCTGCGATAACGTTCATTCAGATTGCCGGTATGCGGGCCAGCAGAAACGCCTGCTGCGTGCTCGCCGTGAACGCTGCGAGGTCGTCCGGCTCGCGGTGAAACGGGCGCGCCGCCCAGCCCGGCCTGGCCCGCCATCCGGCCACGTGGCCGGGATGCCGGGGTTGGTCGTCCTGGGCCGCCCCGGTCCGCGCGCCGCTGCCCGGCCTGGCCATGAGTCCGCCGCGAGGCGGCTCGTGCCAGGAAAAACCGTTGACAACGGAACCGCCGACGGTGGAGGCTAAGGTTGTTCACCATTTAGGTGAACGTCATTAGCCACTGGGTGGGATGCCGCGATGGAAACCTGTGGAGGGCCGCGATGAAAACCCTGACGTCCGAGATCGAGATCGCCGCGCCGGCCGAGGCGGTCTGGGCGGTGCTGACCGACTTCGCTGCCTACCGGGACTGGAACCCCATCGAGATCGACATGGCAGGCGAGCCCGTCGTAGGAACGGTGCTCGAGCACACGAGCAAGCTCCCCGGCCGCAAGCCGATGCGGTTCCGCCCGACCATCGTGGAGGCGCTGCCCGGACGGGCCCTGGCCTGGGACGGCAGGCTCTTCCTGCCGGGGCTCTTCGATGTCCGCCACCGCTTCGAGCTCGAATCACTGCCCGGTCAGCACACGAAACTGCGCCAGTTGGAGCGGTTCAGCGGCGTCCTCATCCCGTTCTCGGGCCCGACCCTGCGCAAGACCCAGGAGGCGTTCGAGATCGCCAACCGGGCCATCAAGCTCCGGGTGGAGAACCTCGCGCATGCCGTCGGCGCGGTCGACCCGTCACGCGGCCGGGCCCCAGCCGTCTGATGATCGTGGCCACCGCCCGAGGTCCTCGGTTCGCCGAGATGGTCACGGCCGCCGTGGAGATCCTCGACCGGGACGGCCCCGAGGCGCTCACCATGCGCAACGTCGCCGGGCGGCTTGGCATCCGGGAGGCATCGCTGTACAAGCACTGCACCGGGCGGGACGACCTGCTCGCGGGCGTGGCCGCCGAAGGCGTCCGGCAGATGGCCGAAGGACGCCTTCGCGCCGTGGCGGCAGCGTCCGGCCCGGCCGACGCGATCCGGCGGCTGGCGACGCAGCACCGGGCCTTCGCCCACCAGCACCCCCACCTGTACCGCCTGACGTTCGACCGGCCGTTCCCGGCCCACGCGGCCGTCGCCGCGCAGGCGGCCAGGGCCAGGGAGCCGGTCGCGAACCTCTTGCGGTCCGAGGAGCTGACCTGGGCCGCGTTCGCGTTCACGCACGGGATGCTCGAACTCGAGCGAACCGGGCGGCTGCGCCCGGGACCGGAACTCGAGGCCACCTGGGAGATCGGGATCGAGTTGTTCGGCGGATCGGCCCGCGAACCCTCGGCCACCGCCCGGACCAGCGGCCTGGAGCATGACCTGCGGTCCTACGCCGACTTCGTCGCGACCCTGAAAAAGCTGATCTCCGATCTCCCCGACCGCCGCGAGCCTGGCCAACCCCCTGCGAAGGAGACCACCGTTGCCCGCCCATGACGCAGCGAACGAGTCAGGACCCCGTTCGGCCTGGCACGCCCTGACCGACGCGTGCGCCTTCGCGGCCGAGATCGCGATGCTGGTGCTTCTCGTCCTGAGCGGCACGAGAATCGGGTCCGGCCTCGGGCTGCACATCACCCTGGCGATCGGCTTCCCGGTCGTCGCGTTCGCGTTCTGGGGGATCTGGGCGGCTCCCACCTCCCGTCGGCGTCTCGACGACCCGTGGCGGCTGGCGGCCCAGATCATCCTCTTCGTGATCACCGCAGTGCTGGCGGCGGCCGCGCACATGGCCGTGTGGGGCGTAATCTTCGCCGTCGTCGCGGTGGCCGTCTTCGTGCTCACCAGGGTCTTCCCGGCGCCGTCCCGGCGCCCGAGCGCCCGGGCCGCGGCCGGCCCGCGGGCGAGGCGGCCGTCTGCGGCGACGAGGGCCCGGCCTAGTCCACGCCTGCCCGGAGGAAGCGCCCGATCCGGCCGATGGTGTCGCCACTGGTCACCTGGAGGTGACCGGCCAGGCCCATCGACCGGGCCGCCGCGACGTGCCCCGGCGTGTCGTCGACGAACAGGGCGTGCTCGGCCGCCACACCGCCGTGACCGCGGGCAGGCCGCCGGCCAGCAGCACGCCCCCGATGTCGACCAGAACCGCCCGGTCGGCACGTCCCGCCACGCCACCCCCGTTCATGGACCTGAAAGTCAGGCCGGCCCGTCCCGGAGGCCCAGGACCCCGGACTCGACCAGAACCCTCTGAATTACCGGATCGGAAAGACCCGTGACGGCGCGATCCCCTTGCAGTTCGTCGGGACTGGCCAGGCGGCGGTGCGCGATCTCGAAGCGCGGTTCCCAGCGGCAGAGGTCGACGCCGGCCCGCCAGAACGACCGCACCAGGACGAGCCCCCGTTCGTGGCCGGCGACGCACTCGCTGCGGGCGAACCCCAGCAGGCGCGCGTCGACGACGCGGGCGCACGCCTCTTCGGATACCTCCCGGCGGAGCGTCTCTGCCCACGACTCGTCGCCTTCGGGCCGGCCGCCCGGCAGCCCCCAGGAGTCGCCGTCGTTGCCGACCAGGACCACCAGGCCGGCCCGGGTCACGCACACGCCGGACGACCCGTGGCCCGTGCCGTCGGGCGCCTGCGGGGCCGAGTGCCAGGAGACGTCCCAGACCTGGCCGCCGGCGGGCATGCGCAGCGTCTCGCCGTCGGAAATGATGCCTTCGCCGGGCGGGGTCACGATTCTGTGGGCGAGCCGAACCGGATCAGGTTGCCGTCCGGGTCGGTGTGCGAGCCCTCACGGAGCCCGTAGGGCGTCGGGCCGACGGGCCGGGTCTGGCCGCCGATGCCCGGCCGGCTCCACTCCTCATGCAAGGCGTCGGCATCCCGTACGTACAGGTACGCCGACCCGACGCCGTGGGCGGGATCGTGTCCGGGGTCGGCGGCCAGGTGCAGCCCGGTGCCTTCCCGGTCGGCGAACCCGTACTCGTCGCCGGCGGCGTAGGCCCGGGTGTCGAAGCCCAGCGCCGCGTAGTGGGCCAGGGCGGCGGCCAGGTCGCGCACCGGGAAGATCGGGCTGAAGCGGCGCAACTGCCGGGCCAGCCGGGCCGGCCGGCTCCGCTCGCCGCGTCGGCGCTCTTGATCTCGGTCAGCGCGAGCAGCGCCGATCGCATGGCCTCGATCTGCTCGGGCGATACCCGCTCCTGGAGCTGGGCGTCGACCGCCTCCACGCCGCGCAGCACGGCCGCCACGACCTGCAGCCCGCGTTCGGTCAACTCGAGCACGATCCGGCGGCGGTCATCCGGATCGGGACCGCGCTCGAGATAACCCCGGCTCACCAGGACGTCGATCAGCTGGCTGACGGCCTGCTTGGTGACGCCGAGCTGGCCGGGCAGGTCCGCCCGGGGACCGCCCGTGGTGTCGATGCCCGCCAGGATGAACGCGCCGTTCCTCGGCAGGTCGTCGATGCCGACGGCGTGCAGCTGCGCCCGGATCGAGCGGGCGTACGCGCCGCGCGCGGAACGCATCAGGGTGGGCGTGGCGAGTTCGTTCGTGTCCGGTTCGTCCATGTTGTCACCATACCTGCAACATTATTGATAGTCAAATTTCTTGAATACTTTACTGCCCGCTGGCGGCCGGCCGCCGCAGGCCGCGCCACCGGGTGGGTGTTAGCCCGCGGCAGGGGGGCCGATTTCATGATCTAGAACTTAAGTGCATGAAATGGGCGCGCAGATGATCAACACGCCGGTTTGACCATGGATCCGGCGCCCGGTTACCCGACCCAGGCGCCGGTCAGCGGACAACGCGGCTGGCCGGGGGCTGGCGCCAGGCCGGACAGCCCGCCACCGTCCAACCATTTGCCCCCGTTTCGCAGTCTTCGTCCCGGCCGCAGGCCCGCCGCCCCGGCATCCCCGGCCGCCGCCCCGGCATCCCCGGCCGCCGCCCCGGCATTCCCCGGCCGCCGTCCCGGCATTCCCCGGCCGCCGTCCCGGCATCCCCGGCCGCCGTCCCGGCATTCCCCGGCCGCCGCCCCGCCATCCCCGGCCGCCGCCCCGCCATCCCCGGCATCCCCGGCCGCCGCCCCGGCATCCCGGCCCGTGAATGCGACTTTGGTGTACACCCGTGTACAGCAGACGCACATTCATCGCCCGGTTCGCCGGGAACGGGAGCCGGCAACGGAACCGGCGGGACCCGAAACGCCGGAAATGCCGGAATTCAGGGCATAGATCATGGGCACCGCCCGGCCAGGCGCCGGGCGGGCTCCGCCGCGCCCCGGTCCGCAGCCCCGCTTACCACCAGGCTGACCGCCGCGAGGCACAGCAGCGGGTTATTCCGCGACGAGCCCAAGACATGGTTTTCGGTCCCAGATCACCGGACACCGCCCCGGCCGGGCGTGTTGGCAGCGGTCGCGGCCGCCGACGGGCATGGTGAGGATATGGACAAGCATCTGCGTTTCCTGAGGGACGTCACCGATCCGCTGCGGGTGGCCCCGGGGAGCAAGGTCCGGCTGAGCCGCGACCACGACCCGGCCCATACCGGGCCGGTCACGCACCAGGAGGCCGGCCCGCTGCTCGCCCGCGGTGTCGAGCTACTCACCGAGTACCAGGACCGGCTGGCCGCCCAGGACACCTACGGCCTGCTCGTCGTGCTCCAGGGAATCGACGCCTCGGGCAAGGACGGCACCGTCAAGCACGTGATGAGCGGCGTGAACCCCCAGGGCGTGGAGGTCAGGGCGTTCAAGCAGCCGTCGGCGGAAGAACTCAACCACGACTTCCTCTGGCGCTACCAGCGCGCGCTGCCCGGGCGGGGCCGGATCGGCATCTTTAACCGGTCCCACTACGAGGAGGTGCTGGTCGTCCGGGTCCATCCGGAACTGCTGACGGCCGAGCGGCTGCCCGCGGCCGCCGCCAAGCGCAACGTCTGGGCCCGGCGCTACCGGGAGATCAACGACTGGGAGCGCTACCTGGTCGCCAACGGCATCGGCGTCGTCAAGGTCATGCTCAACCTGTCCAGGCAGGAGCAGGCCAGGCGGTTCCTCAGGCGCATCGACCGGCCGGAGAAGAACTGGAAGTTCTCGGCCAGCGACATCCGGGAGCGCCACTACTGGGACGAGTACCAGCGGGCGTTCAACGACATGCTGACGCACACCAGTACGCCGTGGGCCCCCTGGTACGTCGTGCCCGCCGACCACAAGTGGTTCACGCGGCTGGCCACGGCAGCGGTCGTAGTTCAGGCGCTCGCCGCCATCGACCCGAGGTACCCGCCGGCTGACCCCGCCGCCGACGAGGAAATGGCGCAGGCCAGGGCGGAGCTACTGGCGGAGCCGGGCGTGTCCCCGTCAGCGTGACGACGGTTACGGACGATCGCCTAATGACCCGTCCGGCCCGCCCGCCCGGCCGGTCGCCGTGACCGCCCCGGGGCCGGCCCCGGGCGCTGGCTCGGGATCGCGGGCTGGTCGTGCGGGCCGGCCAGCAGGTCCTGGATCCGGATCTTCGTGTTGATCACCGGCCGCCGGAAGCGTTCTTCGCGGCGGCTGGCCCTGGCGAGCTTCCCGGCCCGCTCCCGGTAGCGCCAGCGCGCCCACGGCGATCCGGGCCTGGCCAGTCGGATGGCGCCGACGACGAAGAGCGGCGGCACGAACAGGCCGAACAGCCCGGTCCAGAGCTTCCCCTTGAGCAGGGTGATCGACGCGAGCACAAACAGCGAGGCCACCGCCAGGTGCAGCGTCGTGACCGCACCGGGGCTTCCGGGCAGCAGCCGCTGGTAGTCGCGGACGTTCTTCACCCCGACCGGGGAGACCCCCATCAGCAGCAGCCCGGTCACGCCGACGGCGATGAACACCGCGTCGATCGACACCCGCCCCTCGTTGCTCCAGTAGACGTCGCGCAGGTGCAGGATCAGCGCGAATTCGTCGAGCACCAGCGCGGTACCGAGCCCGAACAGGACCGCCGGCCCCGACCGCCAGGCCAGGGAGTGCAGCGGCGCGGCCAGCTCGGCCACCCCGCCGATGCCCATGAACACCACGCCGAAGACCATGTGGTGGACGTGCACGTCGCCGGCGGTGACGTTGCCCGGCCACCAGCGGACCTGGGCGCGGATAAGCCGAACCGACAGGCGGATGAAGCCGAAGCCGACCACGAACGTCACGAAGAAGCAGAACAGCGGCAGCCGGCCAGTACTGACGATCTGCTGCTGGAACCAACCGGACATGACCACCCCTACCAGGCGGGCGGCTACCTGGCTCTGCTCTATAGTAGGCGCGCCGCGCCCGGGCCGCCTGGCTGTCCGTACCGCCGGGCTCTCCTGGCTGTCCGTACCGCCGGGCTCTGGCGACCGGGGTAACCCCCGGAAAAGCGCTGGATCGGGGGCACGAGTGCACCCGATCGGCGCTAGCGTCGCCGGTCCGGGAGTAGCATCGAGTCCTGGGCCGGATCCACCGCCAGCCAAATGGCCTTGCCGCACCAGCGTGTCCCCGCGAGCATGCCGCAGCCGGACTACTACGAACAGCTCGCACGGGCTGTTCCGGGACCGAACATCTGAGAACGACGATCATGTCTAATGAATCCCGAATACCATACGGCAGCGTGACTGACTCCAGCGAGGCGGCGGAACCGCTGCCCCGGCGGCAACCGCTCGCCCGGAGCGCAGACGCGCGGCCGCAGCCGGACGAACCGCTGCCCCAGCGCGAGGAGTCCGTCTTCCAGCCCAGGGAACCGCGGGCCCAGCGCGAGGAGTCGGTCTTCCTCCCCGGAGTACCCCTCCCGGAGCGCGAGCCGCAGCCGGAACCGCTGCCCCGGCGCGGAGAGTCGGTCTTCCAGCCCAGGGAGCCTTCGCCCCGGCGCGAGCCGCTGCCCCAGCGCGACCCCCTCCCCCAGCGCGAGCCGCTGCCTCAGCGCGAGCCGCTGCCTCAGCGCGACCCCCTCCCCCAGCGCGAGCTCCTGCCCCGCCGCGGAGAGTCCGTCTTCGAGCCGGCGCAACCGCAGCCGCAGCACGACTCCCTGCCCCGACGCGAGCCCCTGCCCCAGCGTGAGGCCCTGCCCGGGCGCGACCCCCTGCCCCAGCGCGGAGAGTCCGTCTTCGAGCCGGCGCAACCGCAGCCCCAGCGCGACCCGCTGCCCCAGCGCGACCCGCTGCCCCAGCGCGACCCCCTCCCCCAGCGCGAGCCGCTGCCCCGCCGCGGAGAGTCCGTCTTCGAGCCGGCGGAACCGCTGCCCCAGCGCGAGCCCCTGCCCCAGCGCGACCCCCTGCCCCAGCGCGACCCCCTGCCCCAGCGGGAGCCGCTGCCCCGCCGCACCGGCCGCACCCGTCGCTCGGGCCGCCACCGCAGTCCGCACCGGCTGACCCTGCCCTCCGACGCGCCGACCCTCCTGCTCGCCGTGCCGGGCCGGGCGTGCGCGGCCAGCGACGCGGTCAGCGAGGAAGTCGCCGCCGCGGCCCGGCTGTCCTGCCAGGGCGCCAACGTCCAGGTGGGCTACCTGGAAGGCACCGAGCGCCGTCTCGACGAGGCGCTGGCCGAACTGGCCGACGGGCCCTGGCCCGCTCTGGCGGTGGTGGTCCCGCTGCTGGCCGGGCCCCATCCCTGGGCGGATGCGGGCCTGCAGGGGGCCGTCGCCGAGGTGGGCGGGGAGGTCGTGGTGGCCGAGCACCTCGGCCCGCATCCGCTGCTGGCCGAGGCGCTGCACTCCCGCCTCGCCGAGGTGGGCCTGGCCCGGGAGAGCCGCGCCCGCGGGCTCAGCATCAGCACGGTCGCGAACGGCGTCCTGGTGCTGGCCGACCGCGGCGACGACGCGGTCCGCGCGGCGGGCGTGGCCGCGGTCCTGCTGGCCGGACGGCTGGCCGCCCCGGCCGTGCACGCGTCGATCGATGACCCGCAGGGCATCGACGCCGCCGTGACGCGACTGCGCGATATGGGTGCCTCACGCGTGGCCATCGCTCCGTGCGTCATCGGGCCGGAGACCGATCCGCGCGAAATCGACGCCGTCAGCACGGCGGCCGGCGCCCTGGCCGCCCCGCCGCTCGGCGGCCACCCGGCGATCGGCCAGTTGGTCGCGATGCGCTACGGCAACGCGCTCGTCGGCCTGCGCCCCGCCGGCACCATGGGCTGAGAGTGTCGGCCCGGGCCAGCCGGGAATCATCTCAACTACGGCATCTCAACCACGGTGCACCCTCGCCACGGTGCACCTCGACCACGGGGGGAAAGACATGAGCGGCAAGTTCGTCCTCGAGAAGGGCAGCACGGGCAAGTACCACTTCAACCTCCTGGCGGGCAACGGGCAGATCATCGCGACCAGTCAGCGTTACGAAAGCCGGGAGTCCGCACTGCACGGGATCGAGTCGGTGAAGACCAATGCCCCCGGCGCCAAGACGGACGACAAGACCGGCGAGTAGCACCAGCGCCAGCACCAGCGGTTCGCTGTAGCGGCGGGCGCCCGCATTCGGGACCGGCCCGGCGGATCGGGCATTGACAACGACGACTCCGCTGCGCTGAGCTTCCTACTGCGGGCGCCGCGGCCGCGGATGCAATCGTGTGCCGAGTTCTTCGCCCGGCCGGGCCGCTGCTTCCGTCAGGCGGCGGCAAAGATCACCCAGAGAGGTTGAGCGGCAGTGAGCGAATGGGACGCGACGTCGCCGGAGGGCAAGCCCACCATCCTCCGCGTCGTCCGCAACGAGGCGGAACGGCTTTTCGAACTTGCGGAGCAGCCCGGTGCCTGGGACGCGCCGACCGCCTGCGAGGACTGGAAGGTCAAGGACATCGTCGGCCATCTCATCGACACGACCGAGGGCTACTTCAAGGCCTTCGACACCGCCCGCAGCGGCGCTGAGGCGCCGGCCGCTTACGGGCTGCCGGGAATGCACGAGCGGGCCGGCGAGCAGGCGACGTCCTTCCGCGACCTGTCACAGCAGGAGACGATGGACCGGGTGCGCGGCGATCTGGACAAGATGATGGGCATCCTCGAGCCGCTCACGGCCGAGGAATGGACCGGGCTCATGGTGCCGCACTACTACATGGGCCCGCTGCCCGCGTTCTTCTACGCCGCGGGCCAGCTCATGGACTATGGCGTGCATTCCTGGGACATCGTCCAGGGCACCGGCCGGGCGCACGGGATCTCCGGTGACGCGGCCGACCTGCTGGTGCCGTTCATGTTCGTGCTCTGGCAGTCGACCATCAAGCCCGATGCCGACCTCAGCCCGTTCACGATCGGCATCCGGGTGACCGGCCGGAACGGGGGCCAGTACCGGGTATCCGTCAACGACCAGGGCATGCAGTACGAACCGGGTGACGTCGACGACCTGTCCACAGTGCTCGATTTCGACGCCGGGAGCCTGGTTCTCACTACGTTCGGCCGCAGCAATTCGGGCACGGTACGCGGTAATCTGGCCCTCGCGGACCGTTTCCTTAACCTGTTTTTCCCGATCTAGGCGTTATCGGCGGGAACAGCCGAACGGCGTATGCGTTTCCGCGGCTTCCTGCCAGCGTAGCTGCCCCGCCAGCTCGCTGGCGGAGGTCGCGTGCACCGAGAATGACGGGGCGCCCTGGTGAAAGTCCTGGATGAACCCGCCTCGCCGGCACGCGTGCCATCCGGTCTCCTGGTCGGCCCAGATCCGCCAGCGCGGGAACAACTCCGCGAGCGCCTCGACGCCGGCATCGGCCAGTACTGCCGCAGACACCCCGCGCTCCTCCCTTCAGCGCGCCGCCACGGCCGCGCTTTGTTCATGACAGGGATACGAATTGTTCTGACTAGAGATACCAGCAGGCCTACCACCGCGAGAGTGCTTCGGCCTCAGCTTCTGACCACATGGTACGTGAGCCTCCGGCCGCCCCATAGGCGTGCGCCGACGGGGGCCGTGAGGGAATCCCCTACACTTCCAGCGCGCGAAATACGAGCAGGGCCACGTCGTCGGTGGGCGGACCGGACCCGAACTCGCCTACTGCCCGCTGGATCCTGGCCACGATCGAGCCCGCGGTCAGCCCGGAGCACGCGCCGAGCAGGTCGCGCAGGCCGCCGTCGTCATCAAGCAGCCGGTCCCCGGACCGGCGCTCGGTCACCCCGTCGGTGACGCAGAGCAGCACGTCGCCCGGGAGCATGCGGACGGCGCCAGCCTCGAACGTCACGCCGTCCAGCACCCCGAGCAGCGGCTGCGAATCCGCCACGGTCTCCACGTCGCCGGCGGACCGCAGCACCAGCGGCGGCGGATGCCCGGCGCAGACCAGGGAGACGGTGACGGCGCTCTGACCCGCCGTGGGGACGAGCTCGCCGTGGATCAGCGTGACAAACGGCGCGCGGGACCCCTCGTCCACGATGAGCGCGTTCAGCCGCTCGAGCACGGTCGGGATATCGTGTCCCTCCCGGGCCAGGATGCGCAGCGCGTGCCTGGTCAGGCCGGTGACCGCGGCGGCCTCGGGGCCCTTGCCGCACACGTCGCCGATCGCGAACCGCCAGCGGCCCGCCGCCACCTCGAACACGTCGTAGAAGTCGCCGCCGACCTCGTTTCCCTCGCCCGCGGCCTGGTATCCGGCGGCCAGGTCCACCCCCGGGATCTCGGGCAGTTCCGGCGGCAGCAGGCTGCGCTGCAGCGCGCTGTTGGCCTGCCGCTGGCTCGAGTAGAGCCGGGCGTTGTCCAGGGCCAGGGCCACCCGCCGGGTCAGGTCCGCGGCCAGCTCGACGGCCTCGCGGGCCACGGCCCCTTCGCGCGGCCGGCCGATCACGAACACGCCCAGGCGGCGGTCGCGCGCCACCAGCGGAAAGCACCAGGCCGGGTCCGCCACGAGCTCGGCGACGAGCGGGCCGCCGAGTTCCGGCGGCACGGCCAGCGACCAGGGCAGCGCCCCGTCCCCCGGTGATACCTGCGGCGGCGGGCTCTGGCGGAGCAGCCCCTTGAGCGCGTCGACCCGGGTCTCGTCGGCGTGCCAGACGTACGCCGGGCTCAGCGCGCCGTCCTCATCGGGCAGCAGCGTGGCGCACCAGGCGGCGAGCCGCGGCACTACGAGTTGCGCGGCGAGAGCGATCGTCTTCTCCTGGTCCAGGGAGCCGGCGAGCAGGTCGCTGGCCTCGGCCAGGAAGCTGAGCCGGGCCCGGCGGACCCGGTCGTGCTCGGTCAGCCTGGCTCGCTCCAGCGGAAGAGCCACGGCGTCCGCCACCTGCTGCACCCGGGCCAGGTCAGCCTCGGCGAACCGATCCGGCTCCGCCGCCGCCACGGCGAGCATCCCGGTCACCCGGCCCTCGGCCTGGAACGGCACGGTCAGCAGCGACCGCAGCGACTCGTTCTGGATCTGCGCCAGGTCGGCCCCCCGCTCGGCGAACCGGTTGTAGAGGTCGAGGAACGTGCCCATCCCGGCGGCGCCCGCCGCGTGATCCGTGGTGGCCGCCGCCGACTCCTCGGCGGTCAGCTGCGAAACCCCGCGCCCGGCGGCCGCGCGCATCCTCAGCTCGCCGTCCTCGTCCGCGATCAGCGCGTAGGCGGCGTCGGCGGCGACGGCCTCGCGGGCCAGGGTCACCGCGTGGCCGAGCAGCTCGTCGTAACCCAGCGCGAGCAGGTCCCTGGCCGCCTGACCGGCCCCGGGCGCAGGCAGCCCGGCGTCCGGGCCGCCCGCCGCCAGGGCCTCGTCGACCGCCAGCCCGGAAGCCGCGTGACCGTTCGCGGGCGTGCCCGGCCCGAGCCGGAACCAGATCACCTTGGCCGTGGGCGCGTACGTCACCCCCCACGAGGACGAGAGCGCCGCGGGCAGCACCAGCCCGCGGCCGCTGGGCCGGTCGACCGTGGCGGCGGTGCCGGGCGGGTCGGGGATCACGCGCGCCGGATGCCGGTCGAGGACGGAGATCTCCACCGTCGCGCCGTCCATCCTGCAGGTCAGATGCACGGCGGTGCCGGCGTGTACGATGGCGTTGGTAACGAGCTCGCTGGCCAGCAGGACCGCATCGGCCACCAGGTCGTCTTGGTCGCTCCGGCCGGATAGCCCCCACGAAATCAGCGTATCCCGTACAAAACGGCGTGCGGCGGCCACCGCGGTCGGCTCGGGCGCAAAGGCCGCGGCCGCGCTCAGGTCCTGGTGTCCGTCCACGCGCCCTCCCGGCGCAAACGCAGCCGTTCGCAGCTGGCTGACTCTCCCATCGTGGCAGACTCGTGCTAGTCGACACATCGGGGAAAGCGCAGTCGGTCCGCAGCTGTCAGGCCGGGCGATGTGGGCCACGGGCTGAGGAGAGGACACGTTTTGACCGAGACTCCGGCCAGATCTGGGGTCACACCGCACAGCGAGGCGCGCCGCCCTAACGGTCAAGGCGGCGGCCGCGTGGCCGGTCGCGGTGCCGGCGCCAGTGACGCAGGCCGCTGCGGCCCGGACCGCATCGCCGCCGACGACCCGGACCGCATCGCCGCCGACGGCCCGGGCCGCAACGGCGCCGGGAGCCCGGACCGCCACGGCGCCGACAGCCACGGGACCGCCCGCTACACCGAGGCCGACCTGGAGCCGGTCCGCGCCCGCCTGGCGGCGCTCGCCCGCGGCGAATTCCGGCCCCGCGGCGGCCCCGACGACCAGTACCCGGCGGCCCCCGCCGATCCGGTGCTGGCCGAGATCATCCAGCTCGCCGACGAGGTCGGCGGCCAGCTCGCCTCGGTCACCTCCGAGGTCGACCAGCAGGCCGCCCAGGTGCGCGACATCGCGCTGATCACCACGGCGGTGGCCCGCGGCGACCTCACCGGCAAGGTGACCGTCGACGCGACGGGCGAGATGCTGCAGCTCAAGCAGACGGTCAACATGATGGTCGACCAGCTCTCGGCGTTCGCCGACGAGGTGACCCGGGTGGCCCGCGAGGTCGGCACCGAGGGCAGGCTCGGCGGCCAGGCCCAGGTCCGCGGCGTGTCCGGGGTGTGGAAGGACCTGACCGACAACGTCAACTCGATGGCCGGCAACCTGACCGGCCAGGTCCGCAACATCGCCCAGGTCACCACCGCAGTGGCCAACGGCGACCTGACCAAGAAGATCGACGTCGACGCGCGCGGCGAGATCCTGGAGCTGAAAACCACGATCAACACCATGGTCGACCAGCTCTCCGGGTTCGCCGACGAGGTGACCCGGGTGGCCCGCGAGGTCGGCACCGAGGGCAGGCTCGGCGGCCAGGCCTACGTCCGCGGCGTGTCCGGGGTGTGGAAGGACCTGACCGACAACGTCAACGGCATGGCCGGCAACCTGACCGGCCAGGTCCGCAACATCGCCCAGGTCACCACCGCGGTGGCCAACGGCGACCTGACCAAGAAGATCGACGTCGACGCGCGCGGCGAGATCCTGGAGCTGAAAACCACGATCAACACCATGGTCGACCAGCTCTCCGGGTTCGCCGACGAGGTGACCCGGGTGGCCCGCGAGGTCGGCACCGAGGGCAGGCTCGGCGGCCAGGCCCAGGTCCGCGGCGTGTCCGGGGTGTGGAAGGACCTGACCGACAACGTCAACGGCATGGCCGGCAACCTGACCGGCCAGGTCCGCAACATCGCCCAGGTCGCGACCGCGGTGGCCAACGGCGACCTGTCCAAGAAGATCGACGTGGACGCGCGCGGCGAGATCCTGGAGCTGAAGACCACGATCAACACCATGGTCGACCAGCTCTCCGGGTTCGCCTCCGAGGTGACCCGGGTCGCCCGCGAGGTGGGCAGCGAGGGCAGGCTCGGCGGCCAGGCCGAGGTGGAAGGGGTGTCCGGCACCTGGAAGCGGCTGACCCAGGGCGTCAACGAGCTCGCGAGCAACCTGACCACCCAGGTCCGCGCGATCGGCGCGGTCGCCAGCGCGGTCGCCGAGGGCGACCTGACCCAGTCGGTGGAGGTCGCGGCGCGCGGCGAGGTGGCCGAACTCAAGGACAACGTCAACCTGATGGTCGCGAACCTGCGCGAGACGACCCGCGCCAACCAGGAGCAGGACTGGCTGAAGACCAACCTGGCCCGGATCGCCGGCCTGATGCAGGGACACCGTGACCTGCTCGAGCTGGCCCGGCTGATCCTCGGCGAGCTCACCCCGCTGACGTCGGCCCAGTACGGCGCGATCTACCTGGCCGGCGACGCGGCCGACCCGCGGAGCGGGCAGCAGGAGTTCACCCGGATCGCCACGTACGGCTTCACCAAGTGCGGCCTCGGCCACTTCGCCGCCGGCGAGGGGCTGGCCGGCCAGGCGGCCATCGAGCGCAAGCCGATCCTGATCACCGACGCCCCGGCCGGGTACCTCAAGGTCGGATCGGGCCTCGGCGAGGCCGCGCCCGTGAGCGTGGCCGTGCTGCCGATCCTGTTCGAGGACCAGGTGCTCGGCGTGCTCGAACTGGCCTCGCTGACCCGGTTCAGCGACGTCCACCTGGCCTTCTTCGACCAGTTCGTCGGGACCATCGGAGTGGCCATCAACACGATCATGGCCAGCTCGCGGACCGAGTCGCTGCTCAGCGAGTCGCAGCGGCTGACCACCGAACTGCAGGAACGCTCCGTCGAACTGCAGCGCCAGCAGGCCGAGCTGCGCCGGTCCAACGCGGAACTCGAGGACAAGGCCGCGCTGCTGGCCAAGCAGAACAGCGCGATCGAGGTGCAGAACCGCCAGATCGAGCAGGCCCGGCAGACGCTGGAGGAGCGCGCCCAGCAGCTCGCGATCTCCTCGCGGTACAAGTCGGACTTCCTGGCCAACATGTCGCATGAACTGCGGACCCCGCTGAACAGCCTGCTGGTGCTGGCCAAGCTGCTCGCGGAGAACCAGGACGGGAACCTCACCGGCCAGCAGGTCGACTTCGCCCGCACGATCCACGACTCAGGATCCGACCTGCTGCAGCTCATCAACGACATCCTGGACCTGTCCAAGGTCGAGGCGGGCAAGATGGACGTCAACCCCGCCGACCTGCAGCTCACGGCGCTCGTGGACTACGTCGAGGCCACGTTCCGGCCGATGGCGGAAGCCAAGGGCCTGGGCTTCGGCGTCCAGGTGCGCCCCGGCACGCCCGGCCGGCTCTACGTCGACGAGCAGCGGCTCGAGCAGGTCCTGCGCAACCTGCTGTCGAACGCGGTCAAGTTCACCTCGGGCGGCAAGGTGTGGCTCACCATCTCCGCGGCGGACGAGGTCCAGTTCGACGGGGCGCTCAGCGGAGCATCCGATGTCATCGCGTTCGCGGTGTCCGACACCGGCGTGGGCATCGCGAAGCACAAGCTCGGCACCATCTTCGATGCGTTCAGCCAGGCCGACGGGACCACCAGCCGCCGCTACGGCGGCACCGGTCTCGGGCTCTCGATCAGCCGGGACATCGCCCGGCTGCTCGGCGGGGAGATCCGCGCGTCCAGCCGGCCCGGCCAGGGCAGCACGTTCACGCTGTATCTGCCGGCCCGGCCCGCGCCCGCAGCCGACCTGCCCGCGGGAGCCCCGGCGCTCGCCGCGGTGACCGTCGCGGGTCCTGCCGCGACCACCGAAGCGGCTCCGGCGGCCGGGGACGGGGACGACGAGCTCAACGGGGCCCGGATCCTGATCGTCGACGACGACGCGCGCAGCGTGTTCGCCCTCACCGGCGTGTTCGAACGGTACGGCGCCGAGGTGCTCTACGCCGAGAACGGCCGGGCCGGGATAGAGTCGTTGGAGCGGAATGAGGATGTCTCGCTGGTGCTGATGGACGTCATGATGCCGGAACTGGACGGGAACGCCACGATGCGGACGATCCGGCGGATGCCGCAGTTCGCCGACCTGCCGATCATCGCGCTCACCGCCAAGGCGATGAAGGGCGACCGTGACAAGAGCATCAGGGCCGGGGCGTCCGATTACTTCCCCAAGCCCGTGGAGACCGATCACCTGCTGGCGCTGATGCGGAACTGGCTGCGGCGCAGCGCCGGGCCAGGCAGCGCGGGCGGGGGCACCGAAGGCCAAGTCGCCCACTCGCACTAGGAGCAGCCAGCGTGCCCGAGAAGGCCAAGATCTTGCTGGTCGACGACCGTGCGGAGAACATCGTCGCGCTCGAGGCGATCCTCAGCTCGCTGGGCCAGATACTGATTCCCGCGCGCTCGGGGGACGCGGCGCTGAAGGCGCTGCTCAGCGACGAGTTCGCGGTCATCCTGCTCGACGTCCTGATGCCGGGCATGGACGGCTTCGAGACCGCGGCGCACATCAAGCGCCGCCCGCGGACCCGGGACGTCCCGATCATCTTCCTGACCGCCAGGAACGCCGAGCCCGACTACGCCTTCCGGAGCTACACGGCCGGCGCGGTCGACTACATCGCCAAGCCGTTCGACCCCTGGGTGCTGCGCGCCAAGGTGTCGGTCTTCGTGGACCTGTACCTGAAGAACCGGCAGCTCACCGAGCAGGCGGCGATGCTGCGCGCGCAGCTCGGAGACTCCCTGGCCGCGGCGGAGGCCAACCCGGTGACCGCCGATCCCGTGCTGGCCGAGCTGTCCGCGCGGCTCGCCGCGGTCGAGGACATGGTCACCGTGCTCGCCGACCAGATTGCCGCCAGGCCCGAGCATGCCGCCGCCGAGTCCATGCGCCAGCTTGAGCACCGCGTGGCCCGCCTGCGCGGCGTCTTCGATGCGCTCCGCGTCGATACCTGACCGTCGACAACCTCCCGCCGCCCCGGCATCCCGGCATCCGGCGGAGCTCGGCGGGGAGAGGCTACCGCAGACCTGCCGCGCATGTCACCCGGCGGGGCAGGAACAGGTAACAGGCGCGATCAGGGTTCGGGATCCGCGTCGTACTCGCCGGGCGGGTGGCCGGACGGGAGCTGGTGCTTGGCCACCCGGGCC
The DNA here is from genome assembly GCA_963842355.1 of uncultured Actinomycetota bacterium. GTDB lineage: Bacteria > Actinomycetota > Actinomycetes > Streptosporangiales > Streptosporangiaceae > JASHPR01. The sequence continues at coordinate 154,097 of CAWJGC010000011.1, forward strand.
GTGGGGGTGCGCGGCAGGGCGTCGATCGCCTGCCAGTAGCGGGGGACCTTGAAGGCGGCCAGCCGGCTCGCCGCGAACGCGCGCAGCTCGGCGAAGTCGATGCTCGCCCCGTCGGCCGGCACCACGAACGCCTTCACCTCGTCCTCCGACAGCTCGGACGGCACCCCGACCACCGCGCATTCGAGCACGGCGGGGTGCGCCGCCAGGGTTTCCTCGACCTCGAGCGGCGACAGGTTCTCGCCCCGGCGGCGCAGCACCTCCTTCTGCCGCGCCACGAACGTGTACGTCCCGTCGTCGCCGACGGTGACCAGGTCGCCGGTCCGCAGCCAGCCGTCGGCGGCGAACAGCGCCGCGGTCTCGTCCGGCATCCCCCAGTACCCGGGGGTCACCACGGGATTGCGCAGCTGCATCTCGCCGGTCTCGCCGGGACCCAGAACCCGGCCGTCCGAGCCGACCACCCGAGCCTCGTTCACCGTGCCGAGGACGGGATGCTGCCGCACCGCGCCCAGCGTGCCGAACGGCCGGGTCCCCCGCGCCCAGACCAGCCCGTACGGGGACTCGGACATCGCGTAGCCGACCACGATCCTGATCCCGAACCGCCGCTCGATCTCGAGCTGGCGTTCGCGCTCTGGCGCCGGGCCGGTGTAGCACAGCCGCAGCGGCGTGTCGGCGTCGTCCGGGCGCAGGGGCTGGCGCATGAGGATCTCCAGCATCGCGCCGATCGCGTTGAACTCGGTGGCGCCGTGCCTGCGGGCGGCGTCGAGGAACCCGCTGGCCGAGAACCGCGGCAGCAGCACCAGGCCCGCGCCGCAGGCCAGCGAGCCCATCACCGAATACGCGGGCGCGTTGATGTGAAACAGCGGCAGGGAGGTCATCAGCCGGTCCGCGGCGGTCAGCTCCATCCAGAACGGGAAGCCCTCCCCCGCCATCGCGTACGCGCGATGGGTCTGCATGACCAGCTTGGACCGCCCGGTGGTGCCCGAGGTCGGGATCAGCACCGCCAGGTCGTCCGGGCCGACCCCGGCGTCCGGCAGCCCGGCAGGCGAATCCGCGCTGCCCGCGCGGAGCAGTTCGTCGCAGTCAAGCACGCCGAGGTCGGGCACGTCGCGGACCCCGGCGGCGTCCAGCAGCGGGCCCAGGCCCGCGTCGGTGATGATCGCCCGCGGAGCGACCTGCCGGACGATGCCGGCCAGTTCGGCCGCGGCGCTGCGCGGGTTGACCGGCACCGTCACCGCGCCCAGCGTGGCCAGGCCCAGCCAGCACAGCAGGTACGGCGGCGTGGTGCGGGCCGTCACCAGCACGAGGTCGCTGCGGCGGACCCCGGCCGAGCGCAGGGCCCGCGCGACGCCCGCCACGCTGGCCACGGCGGCGGCGAAGGTCAGCGATCCCTCGTCTGTGTTCCTGCCAGCCTGCGGGGCGCTCTTGAGGCGCTCCCCTGGCTCGCTGCGCAGCCAGACGCCATCGGGATCGCGGTCAGCGGCGGCGGCCAGCAGCCGCGGGATCGTGCCGGAGTACTCGGGCCGCTGCGCCGTGCCGGTCATGGTGGAGACGATACGGCCCGGGGCGCCAGGCCCCGGGCGAGCACCTCGAGCAGGTCGTCGAGTACGTCCTCGGGCACCTGCCCGCCCGCCGTCCAGTCGGCCCAGCGCATGCCGACGAAGTTGCCCGCGCCCGTGTACAGGTACGCGATCACCTCGGGGTCGTACCGCGCGTCGACCTGGCCGGCCAGTTGGGCGTGGCGGACCCCGCGGGCGTAGCCGCGGGCCAGGCGCTCGTAGTACTCCCGGAACAGGCCCGGGTCGACGAACTCCGACTCGCGCACGATGCGGTCGATCCACGGCCGCTGGGACAGCGTGTCGAAGAAGGCGCGGAACGCGGCGCGCTCCCTGGCCCGCTGGTTGTCGGGGACATGTTCCAGGGCGGCACTCATCGCGGCGCGCAGGTCCGCGTTGATCCGCCGGACCACCGCCGCGAAGATGTCGGCCTTCGAGTGGAAGTGCGCGTAGAAACTGCCCGTGGCGATGCCGGCCCGGGCGCAGATGCCGGCCACGCTGGTCCGCCGGTAACTGCGCTCGCCGAACAGGTGCTCGGCGGCGTCCAGCAACCGCTCGGCCGGCGGCCGGTCATCGCCCGCCCAGGACCGACGGCTCGCTGTGGCAGTCACGCGGGGCGCTCCGTTCTGGAAATTGAACGGTTGACAGGCGGCCGGTGCCGCCCGCGCATGCGCGCCGGCCGCCCGCGTGGTGACGGGCGGCCGGCGCGATGCGGTCAGGGTGAGGGTATCCCGCTGGCCGGGGCCGTCGGCTGCGGCGTCGAGTCGGTGGTGATCGCTCCGGTCGCGCTTTCGTCGGTGACCTGGACCGGGCCGGCCGGGACGAGCGCGCCGTTCTTGATCACGGCCACGTAGGCGCCGGTGACGCCGTTGTGGTCACTGGACGAGTAGGCGTAGGGCGCCACCGAGACCCCCTGCGGAAGCCCGCCGTTGATCGCGTTGACCAGGTCCTGCCGGGTCGGGTTGCGCCCGGCCTTGAGCATGGCCTGGACGAACGTGTAGCCGACCGCCAGCCCGTAAGCGACGTTGCCGTCCATCGGCAGCTTCGGGATGTACTGGTTGTGGATCTTCGTGAACAGCTGGATCCAGGTGTTGCTGGCGTCGCCGAGCGAGGGCAGGTAGCCGTCGGTGATGATGCCCTGGGTCAGCGCGTTGCCCGAGACCGTCGCGCCGCCCTGCTTGGCGAACGACTGCAGCAGGCCGGCCAGCGTGATCGGGTCGGAGCCGACGTTGCTGACCACGAGCTGCGGCGCGAAGCTGAGCTTCAGGCTGGTGAGCTTCAGCAGCGCGGTGAACGCGGGGACCGAGAACGACACGACCACCTGGGCCCCGGCGGCCTTGAGCGCGGTCACCTGCGGGGCGACGTTGGTCACCGTCGGGTTGTAGCTCTGCGCGGCCACGACCTGGGACTTCGGGATCTCGTAGTTCAGGCCCTTGACTCCGTCCATGCCGAACTCGTCGTCCTGGTAGAAGTAGCCGACCTTCTTGCCCGGGAAGTGCTGCTTGATGTAGGCACCGAGGATCTTGCCCTCGCGGACGTAGTCGAGCTGCCAGCCGAACGTGTACGGGTAGGTGCTCGGGGCGTTCCAGCACTCGCAGCCGGAGGCGACGAACACGTCCGGCACCTTGGAATCGTTCAGGTACTTGACCACGGCCAGGTGCGTGGGCGTGCCCAGGCCGTCGAAGATCGCGTAGACGCTGTCCTGCAGCACGAGCTGGTGCACGTCGGTCGAGGTGATCGTCGGGTCGTACTGGTCGTTCAGGTACTTGTAGACGATCTTCCTGCCGTAGATGCCGCCGTGGGCGTTCACGTACTGGAAATAGGCGTTGGCGGCCGGGGCGATCTCGTCGTAGCCCGGAGCGGCCACGCCGGTCAGCGGCTGGTGGCTGCCGATCAGGATCTGGCTCGCCGTGATGCCGGTCGCGGAAGCGGTGAGAGCCTGGCTGCTCGAGGACGAACCCGGTTTCGAGGAGCCGCTGGAGCCGCAGGCGGCGACTACCATCGCCGCGGCGGCGATCCCGGCGACGGCCGCGAGGTTCGCTCTACGTGATCTTCTCATGTGGTGCCTTCCTCCTGGTGTTCGCTGCCCGGCCTGCGCCGGCGCAAGGCGTTGAGTGGCATGGCCGCGGCGGGGGCGGCAGGCCCGAAGAGGCGGCGCAGGCCGCCCTGGATGCCCGCCGGGAAGACGAGCATGACGACGATCAGAACGACCCCGTAGGCGGCGATCGGGATGCTGGAGCTCGCCCCGCCCGACAGGCCGTGGCTGGAGGCCAGGTTGGTGAGGTAGCTGGGCACCAGGACCAGGAGCAGGCTCCCCCACACCGCGCCGGCCAGGCTGCCGAGGCCGCCGAGCACCGCCGCGGTGAGCAGCCCGATCGACAAGGTGAGCGTGTAGGCGCCCGGGGCGACGATCCCGGTGACCACGGCGAGCAGCACGCCGCCCAGCCCCGCGCAGCCGGCGCTGACCACGAACGCGAGAATCTGGAGCCTGGCCACGTTCAGGCCGGCCAGCGACGCCGCCACCTCGTCGTCGCGCACCGCGCGCCAGCTGCGGCCGACCCGGCTGCGGCCGACGTTGGCCAGCAGGACCAGGGCGATCAGGGCCGCGGCGCAGGTCACAAACGCGAACCAGCGGGTGGGCGGGAAGGTCGCGCCCAGGAACGCCGGGGTGGTGATGCTGGTCGACAGGCCCTGGTCGCCGCCGAACACGCCCGCGTACTGGTCCGCCACCGAGGGCAGGGCGACCGCCAGCATCAGCGTGGCCCCGGCCAGGTACGGGCCGCGCAGCCGGGCCGCGGCGAGCCCGAAGATCGCGCCGGCCACGGCCGCGATCACGGCGCTGGCCGCGAGCACCGCCGCCAGCGGCCAGCTCTGGTGGATCAGCAGCAGCGCCCCGGCGTAGCCGCCGATCGCCATGAACGCGCCGTTGCCGACCGAGATCTGGCCGCTGAGGCCGATCAGCACGGTCAGCCCGGCCACCGCCACCACGTACGCCGCGACCTCGGCCATCTGGTAGTCGCGGTACGGGGTGATCCGCACCGCAATGGCCAGCAGCACCAGGCCGACGACGACCGCGACGGCCAGGTGACGGAGCAGGGTCATGGTTACACCCTCCGGGTCGCGGCCGACGAGAACAGGCCGGACGGCCGGACCATCAGGACCAGGGCGAGCGCCGCGAGGCCGTACAGCAGGACCAGTTGGTCACCTATGTAGCCGCCGGCGTAGCTGAGGGCCACGCCGAGCAGGACGCCGCCGGCGACCGCGCCGACCGGGCTGTCCAGGCCGCCGATCACCGCGGCGGTGAAGCCGAGCACGAAGATCGAGTCCATGCTGTTCGGGTACAGGAACGTGGACGGGGTGACCAGCACCCCGGCCAGCGCGCCGAACAGCCCGGCCAGGGCCCAGCCGAGGGTCAGCACCCGCCCGATCCTGACCCCGAGCAGCCTGGCCACGCTCGGGCTGAACGCCGTGGCCCGCAGCCGCAGGCCCACCGAGGTGTACCGGAAGACCAGGGCCAGCGCGAGCGCCGCGGCGAGCACGGCGGCCGCGGTGAACACGTCGCTCGCCGAGATCCCGAGCGCGAACGTCCCGATCTTCAGCCCGGTCACCGAGTAGGCGGCCGGGAACGAGCGGTACTGGCCGCCGTAGATGATCCCGGCCAGCCCCTCGAGGAAGATGAGCAGGCCGATCGTGACGATCACCGAGTTCAGCGGGGACTTGCCGACCGTCGGCCGGACGACCGTACGCTCCAGGACCGCGCCGAGGACCAGCCCCGCGGCCAGGGCCAGCACGAAGCCGGCCCAGTAACTCCCCGTGTGGCGGATGACGACCCACGCCACGTAGGTGGTGAACATGGCCATGCCGCCCTGGGAGTAGTTCAGTACCCGGGTGCCGCGCCAGATCAGCACCAGCGACAGCGCGACCGCGGCGTAGATCATGCCGATCGCGATCCCGCCGAGAGTGAACTCAACGAACTCCTGCACGCTCCGCTTCCTCCCTTCGGGTCGCCGCTAGAAGCCCAGGTAGTGGCGGCGCAGCCCGACGTCGGCGGCCAGGGTGGCCGCGTCGTCCTCGGCGACCACCTTGCCCAGGTTGAGGACCAGGCCCTGGTCGGCGATCCCCAGCGCGCTGCGGGCGTTCTGCTCGACCAGCAGCACGGTCAGGCCCGTGTCGTCGCGCAGTTGCCGGATCAGGTCCATGACCTGGGCGACCGTCCGCGGCGCGAGGCCGAGCGAGGGCTCGTCGAGCAGCAGCACCCGCGGGGACGACATCAGCGCCCGGGCGATGACCAGGATCTGCCGCTCGCCGCCGGACAGCGTGCCCGCCGCCCGCCGCCGCCGCTCGGCCAGCACGGTGAACCGGCGGTAGGCGTCGTTCAGGGCCTCGGCGCGCCCGGCCCGGTCGCGCCGGGAGAGCGCGCCGAGGCGCAGGTTCTCCTCCACGGTCAGTTCGGTGATGACTCCCTGGCCCTCGGGTACGTGCGCCACCCCGGCCCGGGCGATGTCCTCGGGGTGACGCCGGGCCAGGTTGGTGCCGCCGACCATGACCCTCCCGTGTCGCGGCCGGACGAACCCGCTGATCGTGCGCAGCAGCGTGGTCTTGCCGGCGCCGTTGGCGCCGAGCACCGCGGTGATCGTGCCGGGCTTGGCCGACACCGAGACGCCGTTGAGCACCCGCACCCCGCCGTACCCGGCCACGATCTCCTCGACGGCCAGCGCCGTGGCGTTGGTCACGGCCGGAGCCGCCGCGTCAGTCACGGCCCGCCTCCTCGGCCTGCGCGGCGCCCGGGTCCTCGCCGGGCCCGGTGGCCCCGGTGGCCCCGCGCTCCTCGGCCCCGAGATACGCGGCGGTCACGGCGGGATCCGCCTGCACCTGCTCCGGCGTGCCGGTCGAGATCAGCTTGCCGAAGTCCAGCACGAAGATCGTGTCGCAGACCGACATCACCAGGTCCATCCGGTGTTCGATCACCACCACGCCCGCGTCGGCGGCCATGTCCCTGATCAGGTCGCCGAGTTCGGGCAGTTCCTTCTCGGAAAGACCGCTGGCCGGCTCGTCGAGCAGCAGCAGCCGCGGCTGGCTGACCAGGGCGCGGGCGAGCGCCACCCGCTTGCGCAGGCCGTAGGCCAGGGTCTCGGGCATGTTGTCCGCGAGGTCTGCGGCGCCCACCCGGTCGAGCGCCTGCATCGCCCGCTCCCGCATCCGCCGCTCGTCCCGGTCCGACCTGGGCAGGCCGAAGAGGCCGGACCAGAATCCGGCCCGGGCCGCGTGGGTCCCCCCGACCATGACGTTCTCGACCGCGGACAGGCCGCGGAACAGCCCGACACCCTGGAGCGTCCGGGCGATCCCCAGGCTCGCCAGCCGGTGCGGCCTGACCCCGGTGAGGTTGCGGGAGTCGAAGGAGATCGACCCGGAGTCCGGCTTGACGAAGCCGCACACCGCGTTCAGGAGCGTGGTCTTCCCGGCGCCGTTCGGGCCGATGATCCCGGTGACCTGACGCGGGGCGGCGCTGATCGACACGTCATCGAGCGCGGTCAGGCCGCCGAACCGCACGGTAACGCCGCTGATGTCGAGACCGCCGGCCGCCGGGGGCGACGGGCGGACCAGCCCAACCTCTGATGAATGTCCATTCATCGGGCCGATCCTCGCTTTAGGTGGGCATGACTGGGGCGTTATGAACCTATATTCAGATACCTGTGACACGCTCGACACAAGTCCCAGTGTGAGAGTCGGTGCCGATTCGTTGCCGATCCGAGACCGAGCGTGCTGACCGACGGGACGGGTTCGGCCCCCCTTGCGCGGGCCTGGCCGAGATTAAGCATCATATGGGGCGCGGTCTCTGGCCGCGACGCGCCGTGACATTTGTCATTTGCGCACGGCTACGGCGCACAGCCAGGATGGAATGGTGACCGCAGACGGATCAGCCGAAGCGGCGGTGACAAGCGGCCGGATTCCGCCGTGGGCGCGCCAGGTGCGGACCGTGGCCGTGCTGACCGGGGCCGGGATCTCCACCGACTCCGGGATTCCTGACTTCCGCGGGCCGCAGGGCATCTGGACTCGGAACCCGGCGGCCGAGAAGCTGTCCACCTACCAGAACTATATGGCCGACCCGCAGCTGCGTCGCCGGTCCTGGCAGTCCCGGCTGGCTCATCCCGCCTGGGCGGCCGAGCCCAACCCGGCGCACCGGGCCCTGGCCCGGCTGGCCGGCAGCACCATCGACACCCAGGTGATCACCCAGAACATCGACGGGCTGCACCAGCGCGCCGGGACCCCCCGCGAACGGGTCATCGAACTGCACGGGACGATGTTCGCCGTGATGTGCACCGGCTGCGGGGACCGCACGGACATGGCCGCCGCCCTCGACCGGGTGCGGGCCGGCGAGGACGACCCGCCCTGCGCCCGGTGCGGCGGGATCCTCAAGTCGGCCACCGTCATGTTCGGCCAGGCGCTCGACCCGGGCGTGTTCGACCGGGCCGCCGCCGCGGCGTCATACTGCGACCTGTTCCTGGCCATCGGCAGCACGCTGACCGTCGAGCCCGCCGCCTCGCTGTGCGCGGTCGCCGTCGGCGCCGGCGCCAGCCTGGTCATCATCAACGGTGACCCCACCCCCTACGACCGGGCCGCCACCGCCGTGATCCGCGATCCCATCGGCCAGGCCGTTCCCCGCATCACCGACCATCTCCTCCGCCCCGGCGCCTCCGACCCCGGCGCCTCCGACCCCGGCGCATCCTGACCGCCGGTGCCCGGAGGGCCGGCCAGGACGAGCGCCGCGAACCCGCAGGACGGTCGGCCGGATGGGTTACGGTCGGGAGGTGAGCAGCACAGAACCGGACGTTCTCGTCATCGGGGCCGGGGTTTCCGGCCTGACCACGGCGATCTGCCTGGCCGAGGCCGGGCTCGCGGTGACCGTCGCGGCGGCGGATCCGCCCGCGCGGACGACCTCGGCGGCGGCGGGCGCGATCTGGGGCCCGCATCTGGTCGGTATGGACGAGCGGGTCGCCCGGTGGGGCAGCGTGACCCTGGCCCGGCTGGTCGAACTGGCCGCCGAGCCGGCCGCCGGAGTGCACCTGGCCAGCGGCATGGCGGTGTCCGCGGCGCAGCCGGACGACCCGTTCGACTGGGTCCCCGCGCTGGACGACGCGAGACCGTGCGACCCGGCCGAACTGCCGTCGGGGTACGTGACCGGCTGGCGGCTGGCCGCGCCCATCGTATCCATGCCCGCCTACCTCGGCTACCTCCTGGCCCGGCTGGACCAGGCGGGCGGGCGCTTGCGCGAGGCGCGGTTCACGTCACTGCGGGAAGCCGCCGGGCTGACCGCGGCCGGGGTGATCGTGAACTGCTCCGGGATCGGCGCGCACGCCCTCGTTCCTGACGGTCAGGTGACGCCGGTGCGCGGGCAGGTCGTCATCGCGGAGAACCCCGGCATCAGCGAGTTCTTCATCGGGGTGCGGCACCCGCCCGACGGCGTCAGTTACTACTTCCCGCACGGTGACGTCGTGGTCCTCGGCGGGACGGAGGAGGCCGGGGACTGGAAGCTCGAGCCCGATCCCGCTACCGCCGCGCGCATCCTGGACAGCTGCGCGGCCGTCGAGCCCCGGCTGCGCGGCGCGACGATCACGGCGCACCGGGTCGGACTGCGGCCGGTACGGCCGAGCGTGCGGCTGGAGGCCGAGCGCCTCGGCGGCGGGCGCCGGCTGGTGCACAACTACGGCCACGGCGGCGCGGGCGTAAGCCTGTCCTGGGGCTGCGCGCTGGACGTCGCCGCCATGGTTGCCGCCTGATTCACCCGGGCGCCACCACATCTCATCAGCTGGACCGCGCGCCCGTCGAACAGCAGGAGCAGGCGGGTCGCCTCGTGCTCGGCGTCAAGGTGCGCCGGCAGCTCGCCCGCCTGCACCGCGTGTGCGATCCGGGCGGCGAGCGGTTCCTGCAACCGCCGCGCGGCGTCTGCTTGGGCACGGCTCAATATAGCATTGCGGTGCTAGCATAGCTGTATTAGTATAATCGTGCTAAACATGGTCACGTACGGCCGCAGGGTGCTGTCCTGGCGGTGGGAGGCCAGCTGGAGCTCTTCCGCTCGGCCGATGCGGTCCATCTCGTCGGGACCCCATGCAGGCGCCTGGTCCGGCGTGCCTCGCATCTACTGGCCTTCCTTCGGGCGGGCGTCTGCGTAGTCCTCGTCTGTCGTGTGGTCGCCCCAGTGCGGCGCGCCCTCAGTGATGGACAGGTGGGTCATGAAGTCGGCCGGGGTGGCGCCGTGCCAGTGCTCTTCCCCGTCGGGGGCGTACACGACATCTCCGGCCCGAAGCTCGACGGCTTTTTCGCCGCGGACCTGCACGAGGCCACGACCCTCGGTGACGTACAGGGTCTGGCCGCCCTCGTGGGAGTGCCAGGCGGTCCGTGCGCCGGGGCTGAAGCGCACGGCGGCCACGTTGAGCTGTGAGGGGGGCAGCCCGCGGGTGATCGGGTCGACCCACACGTCCCCCGTGAAGGTCTCCGCTGGTCCCTTGGCGGTCGGCGGTTTCGGCGAGATCTCCATGTGTTCTCCTTGCGAGAGGTGTCAGCGCCGGCGGGCGGCGGGTTCGAGGGCGGGGCTGATCCAGCCGTCATCGGCCGGGTTGAGGGTGACGCCGGGGGCGACGATCCGGTCGACGGCGTCGAGGACGTCGTCGCTCAGGCGCACCTCGGCGGCCGGCAGCTGTGATTCCAGGTGCTCCATGGTGCGCGGTCCGATGATCGCCGAGGTGATGGCCGGGTGGCGGAGCACGAAGGCGATGGCCAGCTCGATGAGGCTGATTCCGGCCTGGTCGGCGAGCTGGGCGAGCGCTTCGGCGGCGTCGAGTTTGCGCTGGTTCTCCGGGAGGGACAGGTCAAACCGATCGGCGAGGCGCTGACGGGCCGGGGACACCGGTCCGGCCTGTTCGCTGTTGCGGTATCGGCCAGACAGCCACCCCCCGGCCAGGGGGCTGTAGGACAGCACGCCGTAGCCATAGCGTGCGCACGTGGGCAGGACGTCTTTCTCGATGCCCCGGGTGAGGATCGAGTAAGTGGGCTGCTCGGCCCACGGCCGGTCAAGGGCGCGCCGCTCGGCGGTCCACTGGGCCTCGACGATCGCCGACACTGGCCAGGTGGAGTGCCCGAAGTAGCGGATCTTCCCGGCTCGCACCAGGTCGGTGAGGGCGCCGATGGTGACGTCCAGGTCTACGGCCGGGTCGTAGCGGTGGACCTGGTAGACGTCGATCCAGTCGGTGTTCAGCCGGCGCAGCGAGTTCTCCGCTTCGGCGATGATCCACCGCCGGCTGTTGCCTCGCTGGTTGGGATCGCCGCCCATCGGCATGTTGACCTTGGTGGCCAGCACGATATCGTCGCGCCGGCCGGCGATGGCCTTGCCGACGATCTCCTCGGATTCCCCGGCTGAGTACATGTCGGCGGTGTCGATGAAGTTGATGCCGGCGTCGAGGGCCCGGTGGATGATGTGGATGCTCTCTTCGTGGTCCTTGGTGCCCCACTCGCCGAACATCATGGCCCCGAGACACACGCAGGACACCTGGACGCCGGTGCGTCCGAGCGGCCGAAGTTCCATGTTTTTCCTCTCTCGCGCCTGGGGGTCAGGGCCGGACGAGGACCTTGAGGGCGGTCCGGTCAGCCATCGCCTTGTATCCGTGAGCGACGTCTTCGAGCCCGACGGCCAGGTCGAAGACTTTCCCCGGTTCGATGCGGCCCTTGAGCACGTCGGGCAGAAGCTCGGCTATGTAGGCCCGGGCCGGGGCGACGCCGCCGGTGAGGGTGACGTTGCGCATGAACACCCCGAACGGCATCGGCACGTCGTCGTATTGGGGGGCGCCGACCCGGCTGACCGTGCCGCCGTCGCGGACCACGGCGAATGCGGTCTCGATGGCCTCGACCAGGCCGACGCATTCGAGCACGGTGTGGGTGCCGCCGCCGCTCAGCTCCCGGACCCGCTCGGCGCCCTCCTCGCCCCGTTCGGCGACCACGTCGGTGGCGCCGAACTCGACGCCCAGGTCGCTGCCGCAGATGCAGGCATTTACGACCCGCACGAGAGCGTCGGTGGGCTCACGAAGCGCCGGGTCGGGCACCGACTCCACCCGCACATCACCAGCACCATAGATCACAGTGGCTCGCATCTGATTCTTCCCTTAGCTCCCGTTACCTGGCAGATGGCCTGCGCGGCAGCCAGATGCATGCTGCGCGGCTGGCACTATCCAGGAAACCGGGCTTCACGCCGGGGAGGGAGAGCCTGTCGTTCCAGGTATTGACAGGGCCCCCCAGGACAGCCGGGGCCGAACGTACCGTGGAAGGCATGGATAACCGGAGCGAGATCCGCGACTTCTTGACTTCACGCCGGGCCAGGATCACCCCAGAGCAGGCGGGCCTGCCTGCCTACGGTGCTAACCGCCGCGTCGCGGGACTCCGCCGTGAGGAGGTCGCGTTGCTGGCCGGGGTCAGCGTCGACTACTACACCCGCCTGGAACGCGGCAACGCCAGCGGCGCCTCCGACACCGTCCTTGACGCCCTCGCCCGCGCCCTGCAACTGGATGAGGCCGAGCGCGCGCACCTGTTCGACCTCGCCCGCGCGGCGAACGCCATCACCGCGGCGCGCGCATCCCGCCGCCCTGCCGGGCAGCAGGTCCGCCCGGCCGTGCAGCGCATCCTGGATTCGATGACCACCACCCCGGCCTACCTGCGCAACGGGCGGATGGACATCCTGGCCGCCAACCAGCTCGGCCGGGCGCTTTACGCGCCCGTCTTCGACAGTACGGCACAGCCGGCGAATCACGCCCGGTTCATCTTCCTCGACCCGGGTGCTGCCGAGTTCTTCGCTGACTGGGACCGCGCGGCCGGCGACACCGTGGCTTTGCTGCGTGCCGAGGCGGGCCGCAACCCGCACGACCGCGCACTGTCAAACGTCATTGGCGAGCTTTCGACCCGCAGCGAGGCGTTCCGGCAGCTGTGGGCGGCGCACAACGTGCGGTTCCACCGCACCGGCCTCAAGCGCTTCCGCCACCCCGTCGTCGGCGACCTCGCCTTGGCGTTCGAAGCCCTCGACCTTACTGCGGACGGCCTGCGGATCACCGCCTACACCGCCGAACCCGGCACCCCATCGGCCGACGCGCTGAACCTCCTCGCCAGCTGGGCAGCCACCACAGACCAGCTCCAGCCATCCCGCGCGGCAGAGGGAACCTGATACGCGGCGCCGGCATGAACGGCTGCGGACGCTAGAGCAGCGATTGACCCCGCCAGGGCAGCGCGCCGAGCCGGCGATCCGGAGCGACGGCCTGGATGGGCGCCGATCTTCGATCTCGGTTCGCGTCCCGGCCGAACGGATGGCGGCACGTCTCAGACCGCTCGTGCGACGCCCTGGACGGCGCGCAGCCGGCCGTCGGCCAGCGCGGTGGTGAGGTTCTTGGCTTTCGACCCGAAGTTGGGGACGAAGACCTGCAGTCCGATCGGGCTGGGAGGCAACATGAGCAGTGCCCGCATCGTCGCGGCCGCGTGGTCGGTGAGATCGTTCCACTGCTCGATCTCGAACCCGGAGGTTTCGATGGCCGCGCGCAATCGATCGGGTGTGGTTAGGTGGCTGTATTCGGGCCGGTCGGCCCAGGGCATCGGAAAGTCGGGTTCGCGGTCCTCGCCGGCGGCGATATCCCACACAGCCAGCCTGCCGCCGTCGACCAGGATCCGGCGTGCCTCCTCGTAGAGGAGAGCCTTGTCGGCCACGTTCATCTGCACGTGCTGGCTGAACATCAGGGTGAAGGTCGCGTCCTCGAACGGCAGGTCCGTGACGTCTCCTTGGCGCACGGAGATCCGATCGTCTAGCCCGGCAAGCTGGTTGAGCCACCGTGCGGTCTCACAGTATTCCTCGGTGAGATCCACGGCGACCACGTGGCAGCGGCTGCGTCCGGCGACGTAGCGGGCGGTTCCACCGATACCGCTGCCCGCGTCGAGGACCTCGTCGTCGGGGCTGATCTCGACCAGGTCGGCCAGTCGGGTGGTGGCGATGCGGCCCATCGTGTGGAAGTCCTCAAGCAGAGCGAGGTCCGCCGGCCGAAGGTGGTCGAGGTCTTTCCCGGCGGCTACGAGCGCCTGCTCGATGGCCTGCCGGGAAGCGCCGGTCGAGTACTGGGTCTCGATCTGGATGTCTGTCACCTCAACGCCTTTCGGGCCGAACTACTTGCGGGTCAGAGGGATGCCGTGTCGATGGCCGGAGCGTGCTCGGTTCGCCCAGGGCCTGCCGGACGGCGCCCGGGCCGGGCGAGACGTCCGACCTGCGGTCTGAGCGAGGCATTACCGGCTTGGGAGCATCAGCGGCGTGGCCGTGCCCGGGTCGGCGGGACCCATGAGTGGGACCGCTGTACCTCGCTCAGCGGCTCGGTCAAGGATGAACCTGGGCGGAGAGATCTCCGGGATCTCGACGTCTGGGTATGGACTCCGGGTGTTCATTGCGTTTCCTTTCCGTTGACCGGGCCCACGCCCGGCGTACAGTCTTGCGGGCGGATGGCCCTCCTGGTAGAGCTCGGCTGCCCTGAGCTGGCTGGCGAGCACGGCATGGGTGCGCTGGTCGGTGCCCGGCCAGGCCGCCGCCTCTTTGAGCGCATCGATCTCGAGCTGGATTCTGTTCTCCTCTATCTCGCGGCGGCAGTGAGCGGGGCGGTGGCTGGCAGCGGTGCTCGTTGGGCTCTGCGCAGCGCGGACACCGACGTGATGTGCAGGGCGAGCAGCAGCGGCACGCCGGCTGTCACGATCAGCGCGAGCGGGAGCTCGAAGATCGGCGCACCGGACGGGGTGACGTTGATCAGCTGGAATCCGGTGAGCGCTCCCAGGGTCAGGGCCACGACCAGATCGGTTATGCCGAACGCGTTGTGCCACAGGGCGGCGCGGCGGCCCGTGCCCCGCGCGAGCCTGTACGCGACCAGCGGCGCGGCGATGCCGGCGGCAATGTCGCCCAGGCCCGCGGGCAAGGCGAACAGCGCGGGCAGATGACCGAGGGCCATCAAGATCAGGAAGGCCACCCCTTCCACCCGGAACGTGTGCGGGTACTCCAGGCGGCTCGCCAGGCCCGGTGCCGCCAGGGCGCGCGCGACCACGGGAATCCGGCGCAGGGCCAGCAGCGTGCCGAAGAAGCCGGCCACCGCAATCGGCAGCCACGGCACCCCGTGGCCGAGCCGCGTGTGGTACCAGCCATGACTCGCGATCACCGCGGTGGCGGTGAACCAGCCGCCGAGCACGACGGCCGCGGCCCCGGCCAGCAGCGCCGCGCGCCGTCGGCCCAGGCCGGCGCGTTTCGCGCCGCTGTACAGCACGACGCAGGTCGCAGCCGCGATCGCGGCGGTCCCGGCGATGGTGATCGCCCATATGTAGGCAGGCGGGTCGTACATGACGTCCTCCATGAGTAGATGAGTTACTCCAAGATAGTAGTTTGCAACTAGTATCTGTCAACTAGTATTATGGGGGGCGTGACCCGGAACGTTCGCACCTACGAGCACTTCTGCCTGGTCGCACGCGCGCTGGAACGCGTCGGCGACCGGTGGAGCCTGCTGGTGATCCGTGACCTTCTCACCGGCGCCAAGAGGTTCACCGACCTGATCGACCGTCTCGGCGGGATCACCCCCAAGACGCTCAGCCAGCGCCTGCGCGAACTTCAAGACACCGGCATCGTCACCGCCGACCGCGAGCCGGGCCGACGGGAGGTCTGGTACCGGCTGACACCGGCCGGAGCCGACCTCGGGCCCGTCATCGACACGCTCAACTGGTGGGGGCTGCGGCACGCCTGGCGCTGGCCCCTCCCCGGCGAGCCGCTGCATGCCGAGCATCTGCTCCGCTGCGTCACCCAGGCCATCGACCTCGCCGCCGGTGACCACGAGCCAGCCCGCTGGTACTTCCGCCTCGACGGCGCGGACTACCTGGCCGAAAGCGACGGCCACCAATGGTCACTCGCCGCGGAAGCCCCGTCCGCACCGGCCGACGTCACGATCACCGCGACCACCCAAGCCCTGACCGCACTGATCTTCGCCGGTTCAGACGCCGACATCGACATCACCGGCAAACCCAGGGCAGTCGAACGATTCCGGCGGCTGATCAGCACCATGGCCACCGTCGTACATCCCGTCTAGTCCCGTCTGGTCCGGAACCCTCCAAAACCGGATGTTCTGTGTGCGGGTGACCTTCCGGCAAGACGCCAGTCCCAGCCGCGCCGAGTCGGCGATCCGGGGCAACCGTCACATTCGCGGGGGGCGACCTGGCCTGATCATCCGGGCGGGTTGACGCTGAGGTGGCTCGCTGGCCCTGAACGGGCTGCGGGTATCGGAAGCAACCGGAGCGGACATCGAGTCCCTCGGTGTGGAATGCGGGCACCGGACGCTGACCACCACCCGCAAGGGCAGCAATGTCGTGACCATCCCCTCGCGCCCCGGACCGCTCGAGCCATCACTGACCTGCCAGCTGGCGGCCTTGGCCTGCCCGGAATCGCTGGTCATCGGCCTGGCATCACTCGCCCGACGGGCGGACGCGAGGACCCCTGATGGTAAACGCGATCAGGCCGACGGCGAAGACGGCCATGGCGGCGATCCAGCCGCCCCGGTCAGCCGGCGGCCGGGTCGGCCAGGTGAGCGGCTCGGAAAAGTTCGCGATCAGCGCGAACTGGGAGATGGCCGTGAAGGCGAGCGGGCCGATCCACGCGATCAGCGCGCCGGTCAGCAAGCAGAAGATCAGCCCGATCCCGGTCATGCCCAAGACGTTGCGCGCCACCGGGAGGATGCCGCCAGCCAGGGAGACGCCGGCCTGCGGGTTGTACGCGGCCGCCGCGCCGAGGGCGAAGAGCCCGATGGCGGCCCCGCACAGCACGAGCGCTAGGCCGGCCCGCAGAACCCGCAGCCGACTGCCGGTCGCCTGCTCCGGCTCGCCGAACGGGCTGTGCATCGTCACCGCGATGATCCCGGCAGCGCAGCCCTGGAGGATCATCGGCACGTCGTCGGCTGCGTTGCCGGTGCCGAGCCACCAGTGGTAGTGAAGCGAGGCCCACAGGGCCGCGCCGCAGGCCAGCAGCGCCGCCAGGGCGGCCGGGGCACGGCGGCTGCGCAGGTGCAGCCAGGCGAGACGGGCCGCCGAGGAAACAGGCCGCGCGGCCGGGGCCGCCGCCGCGGCTTCTGGATGTCAGTGACGGTCATCGCGCCGCTCCCCCGCTCCGCCGGGCCAGGGGGCAGCCTTCACCGGTTCCGCGCTCACGGGATCTGCGCCAGGGTGATGTGGCCGGCCTTCAGCGCGGCGAGGTGGGCGGCCAGCCAGGCGTGCCGCGTCGCGGCGGGCAGCGCGGCGAACCGGGCCGCAGCGGCCATGACCTGCGGCTGCTTCGTACACTGCAGCGCCTCGGGGTCGCACGCCGGGTACGGCTGCGAGCCGATCGCCTTCAGCAGCCCGTCCACCACGGCCTGCTGCGCCGGGGTGCCCGCGTTCCACTGGACGCCGCTCGCGGTCATCTGGCCGATCGGGCCGGCGATCACGGCATGCGTGATGTCCTGCCGGAAGGCGTCCCGGAACTGGGTCGCGTCCGGCACCTGGGCGATCGCGTTCATGGTGAACTCGTACGCCGGCGGCCTGCCGGTCACGGCGCCGTTGCCGTTGACCTGCTGTACGACCGATGGCAGTGCCTGGACCGGGACCTCAACGGAGCGGGCCGGCGTGCCCGGCAGCCCGGAGAGCTCGGCGATAACCGGCCCGAGCGCGCTCACGGCCTGGCTCAGGTAGCCCTTGTAGGCCGGGTGCAGGCAGACCTGGAAGCCACCGGAAACCTCCGCGCAGACCGGGGTGTACGGGATCGGCTTGTCGGAGGCACTGTCGTGCAGGGCGGGGACCTCGATGCCCCTCGTGACCGACGACGCCCTGGCCGTCGCCGCCAGCCCGAACCCGGTCGCGGCCAGGGCGATGCCGGCCGCGAAGACGGTAGTCGCGACGGCACGCAGCCGCGCCCCTCCCCCGCTCGCGAGATCCAGGGCGCCGCGCCACCCGGCGCCACCGGTGCGCGGGGACAGCCCGAGCAGGCCAGCCGCCCCGAGCGCGCACCCGGCGAAGAACATCACCTGGACGATCGAGACGTCCGGCGCGACGGGGTAGAGGACGCCCGTGTCGTTCGCCGGGACGGAACCGTCCGGCGACAGCGAGGCGACCGAGACGCCGCCCTGGCTGACCGCGCGGCTGAACGCTGCCAGGACGAGCACCGAGATGCCCACGGCGACGATCGGGGGCGTGAACCGGCCGGGGAACAGCGCCCCGAGGGTGAACGCGAGCGCGCAGACCGCGGTCAGCGACACGGCGCCGGCCGCGACCGGCCAGAGAGGCGGCCCGCCCCAGGTCACTGCCTGCGCGATGCTGACGTACAAGACGGCTACCCCTGCCAGGAAGGCGGCCAGCACCCAGGAAACTGTGCCGGCAAGCGAGCAGAGCTGCCGCGTCCAGGCGGGCCGGGCGGTGGAGCCCAGCAGGTCATCGACGATGCGGCGGTCCTCCCGCGACCCGGCCCAGGCGGAAAAGCCGGCGGCGAAGGGTACGCAGACCGGCCAGAACTTGTCCAGCACGACCGAGGCCCGCAAGGTCCAGAGGGCGGGATAGTCAGAGGCCGTCCGGAACGGGTCGTAGACGAACAGGACGGCGAGCAGCGGGATGGCCCAGACGAAGGCGCTGTGCCTGACCTCCATCCACGCGATGCGGGCGGCGAGCAAGGGCAGGCGGGACCGGTTCCGGGCCGGGCGGGCCGCCCGCCCGGTCGCGGCGGTCATGCGGCCACTCCGCCATTGTTCCGGGAAGCACTGCGGGCGGCCTGCAGGACGGCGCTGTAGCCGCGCTCCAGCGGGGCGTGGCCTACCTCATGGCCCTCGCCGCGGGCGGTCAGCTCGGCCGGGGTGCCGCGGAAGACGATGTGCCCCGCGTCCATCAGCGCCACGTCCGAGCAGGCAGCGCCCACGTCCTCGACCAGGTGCGTGGACACGACGACGGCCGCGGCCTGGCCGAGGTCGCGCAGCAGGGCGCGGAACCCGACCCGCTGCTCGGGGTCGAGGCCGGCGGTCGGCTCGTCGAGCAGCAGCAGCTCCGGGTCGTTCACGATCGCCTGCGCGATCCCGACCCGGCGCAGCATGCCGCCCGACAGCGTGCGCAGCTTCGCCTTCGCCTTGGCCCCGAGGTCAACCCGCTCCACGGCCGCCGCCACGGCCTTGTCAACGCGACCCGGCGGAACCTCCTTGAGCAGCGCGAAGTACTCGACGAACTCCACAACGGTGAACGCCGGGTAGTAGCCGAGGTTTTGCGGGAGGTAGCCGAGGCGGCGGCGGATCTCGCGGCGCTGCGCGGCGCTCTTCGGGTCGCGGTCGAGCAGCCGGATCCTGCCGGACGACGGCGGCAGCACGGTCGCGAGGATGCGCAGCAGGGAGGTCTTGCCCGCGCCGTTCGGCCCCAGCAGGCCGAGCACGCCGGGGCCTGCCTGCAGGCTCACGCCAACGACGGCCTTATTTCCCCCGAACGACCGGGTAATGCTCGTGAGCTCAATATTCACTGTGCCCTTCCTGAAGAGGTTGCGTAGCCGACGGCGACGGCACATCGCGCGATCGCCGGGATGTCTCCAACGGTGCCTTGGGCATCGGCGAATTACGTCGGGCCATGGGACAGGCTTCCGCGGCGCCGGGTGGCCTCAGGTCCAACAGACCGCGTCGGTCCCTGGTACGACGCGAAACCGGGACCTGCGGAGTTACTGTCTGGGCATGGACCCGCTCGCACCGCCGCTGAAGCGGCTTCGGCCGGTGCGCTGGATCGCGATCGACTGCGCGTTCACGGCACTGATGGCGCTGGCGTACCTCGAGTTGAAGGCTGCGCCATTCCTGCGGGGAATCCCGCTCTGGGCAGCCGCCGTGATCGTCGCGGTCGCGGTGGTTCCCGCGGCCTTCCGGCGGTGCTGGCCGCGTACCGTGCTCGCGTTGGTCGTGACCGCCGGGGCCGTTGCCACGGCGATTAGCTCTTCCCCTGTTCCGTCGCTCGCGGCGGCCTTCGTGATATACGTCATCTCGCTGCGGTTTCCGCGGCGGGACGCGCTGTGGCTGCTCGCCGGCACGCTGCTGGTGATAGCGGCCGGGCTCGCCGCGTTCGCCGTTACCCCGCACGGGGCCTATGGGCCGGAGACTGGCACGGTCGGCAAAGCCGCCGGCCTTCTGCTCGAAAGCGGGCTCCTGGTCACGGTTGCGTGGCTGATCGGCTATTCGGTGCGGCAGCAGCGCGGTCAAGCCGCGGGCCGGCGGGAGCAGGCCGAGCGGCGGGCGCGCGAGCAACTGGCCGAGGCCCGCCGCGCGAGGAGCGAGGAACGGCTGCAGATCTCACGCGAGCTGCATGACGTGGTGGCACACACCCTGAGCCTGATAACGGTTCAGGCGGGGGTCGCCAGCTACGTGATCGGTACGCGCCCCGAGGAGGCGGCCCGCGCCCTGTCGTCCATCGAGCAAACCAGCCGCAGCGCGCTGTACGAGATGCGGGCGCTGCTCGGGGTGCTCCGCGACGGGGAGACCGGAGCCACGAACGGATCATGGCCGGGAACCCGGGACGCCGCACTGGTACCAGCGCCGGGACTGGCGGACCTGGACAGCCTGGCCAGGCGTACCGGCGAGGCCGGGGTCCGGGTCGACCTGAGCGTCCGCGGCGAGCGGCCCCGGCTTCCCGCCGGGCTTGAACTGGCCGCATACCGGGTGATCCAGGAAGCGGTCACCAACGTCATCAAGCACGCGGCAACAGACCGGTGCCAGGTGACCGTCGCCTACGCGGAGGACACGCTGACACTAGAGGTAACCGACAACGGCAGCAGCTCAACCGCGACCGGCGGCGGCAGCGAGCTTCCGGTCGCCGGCAACGGCATCATCGGAATGCGGGAGCGGGCCGCGATATACGGCGGGCAGGTCCGGGCCGCGCCACTGCCGGGATGCGGCTTCCGGGTCACCGCCCGATTTCCGCTCGCGGGCACAGGGCTGGCGGACACCGGGGCATGACGATCCGCGTGCTAGTCGCCGACGACCAGGCCCTTGTTCGCGGCAGCTTCCGCATCCTCGTGGACACCGCACCCGACCTCATCTCGATCGGCGAGGCGGCGACCGGCACCGAGGCCGTCGAGATCGCCCGGCGCGAAAAACCCGACATCGTCTTGATGGACATCCGGATGCCCGACATGGACGGAATCGAAGCGACCCGGCAGATCACCGCATCCCCGCAGACCTCGGCCGCCCGCGTGCTGATCCTGACCACCTTCGACCTCGACGAGTACGTGTTCGCGGCGCTGCGCGCCGGCGCCAGCGGCTTCCTGCTCAAGGACACCCGGCCAGCCGATCTGCTGGCCGCGATCCGGATCGTCACGGCCGGCGACGCACTGCTCGCCCCCGCCATCACCCGGCGGCTCATCGAGGAGTTCACCCGGCACCCCGAACCCCAGCAGCGCCCGGCAGCCGCGGTTGATGAGATAACCGAACGGGAACGGGAAGTCCTCACCCTGATCGGACTCGGCCTGTCCAACACCGAGATCGCGTCCCACCTGCACGTCAGCCTGTCCACCGCAAAGACCCACGTCGGCCGCCTGCTCACCAAGCTCGGCGCGCGCGACCGTGCCCAGCTCGTCATCGCCGCCTACAACACCGGCCTCGTCCACCCGCCATAAGCGAGCGCGGGACAGTCCTCTCCCGCACAAACCCAGGCGCGCCTGCCGGGCAGCCGCCATACCCGCCCGCCAGCGATCTGCCCCGCTGGAAAGCCCGGCAGTTCCGGCCTCCGGAACCCGGCCGACGGGCTGAGCGACCAGACGGCGCTCGCGCACGCATTCGCCGACGACCCGCAAGGCTCAATGGGCGAACCAGGAACAGCCGAAGTGTCCCGTGAAGAGGGCGCCTTCCGATACGCCGAACTGGACAATCTGTGCGATCGACGAGCTGGCCCAGCGTGGCGAACCCGTGATTTGAATACGCCCATTTCGTGCCTGGCTCGGCATCGACGTGGAGCCCATCGCGGTAATACTCGGCGAGACGCCGTGCCCGTAGAACCACGCCAGTGACCCGCCGCAGACCGCCTCTGCGGCCAGGCCGCGGTCGCCTGGCCCCCGGCCGTCTGGGCGATGCCGCCGGGGAAGGACGACGTCCTGGGCATCCCGCGGTCCACGCCGCACAGATCTGGGCCTCGGCCGACGAGGACACGTAGCCGGAGGCCAATTCCCGCTGGGCCGTCCGCAGCCTCGGAACCGGAGGGACCGCCCGGTCCGGGCGATCCGTCGCGATAGCCTTCGGGAATGAAGATCGGTTTCGGCGCCCCGGTGTCGGGCGCCTGGGCGACGCCGGGCAACCTCGCCCGCTTCGCCGGCCGGGCCGAGCAGGCCGGCTACGCGTCGCTGTGGAGCTTCCAGCGGTTGCTCGTGCCCGAGGGCTCCGGCATGGACCCGGTGTACCGAAGCGTTCTCGACCCCCTGACGGCCCTCGCCTACGCGGCCGCGGGCACGTCGCGGATCAGGCTCGGGGTGGCCGTGGTCAACCTCCCGTTCGTGTCCCCCGCCTACCTGGCGAAGCAGGCGGCCACGGTGGACGTCTTGTCCGGCGGCCGGCTCGACCTGGGCCTCGGCATCGGCTGGATGCCGGAGGAGTTCGCCGCCACAGGCGCGTCCATGGGCCGCCGCGGCCCGCGCGCTGCCGAGTACGTCGCGGTGCTGCGCACGCTCTGGGCGGGCGGCATCAGCGAGTTCGCGGGCGAGTTCTACGAGATTCCGCGCAGCACCGTGGCGCCGGTGCCGGTACAGCCCGGCGGTCCCCCGGTACTGCTGGGCGGCCTGGCCAAGCCTGCCCTCGAGCGCGCGGGCCGGATCGCGGACGGCTGGGTCACCTCCAGCCGGACCGACCTGTCCCGGATCGCCGAGGGAGTCGCCGTCATCCGCGCGGCCGCGTCCCAGGCCGGGCGCGACCCGGACGCGGTGCGGATCATCTGCCGCGGCGTGGTCAGGGCCGGTGCCGGTGCGCCGGCCCCGGCGGGCGAGGGCCGGTTGTTGCTGTCGGGAAGCCCGGAGCAGATCCGCGACGACACCCGCTGGCTGGCCGGCCAGGGGGTCACCGAAATCTTCTACGACCTGAACTGGGATCCCCTGGTGGGCTCGCCCGACGCCGACCCGGCCGCCGCGACCGCCCGCGCTGAGGAGATCCTCGAGGCACTCGCGCCGGCCGGCGACTGATCCGGCGGCAGCCGGAGAAGATCGTAGCAGCGGCAGGGCGCGACATGGACCGCGGCCGCGGGCGCTAGCGGACGCCTGCCGGCCGGAATTGGACGCTGATCCTCGGCCCCGTGGCGCGAGCCGTCTTGGGTATGGAGTGCTCCCAGGTGCGCTGGCAGCTTCCGCCCATCACGAGCAGGTCGCCGTGACTCAGGTCGTGGCGCAGCGTGGCGCCGCCGCCGCGCGGGCGGAGCAGCAGCGAGCGGGGCGCTCCCAGCGAGACGATCGCGACCATGGTGTCTTCGGTGCTGCCCCGCCCGATGGTGTCGCCGTGCCAGGCGACGCTGTCCCGGCCGTCCCGGTACAGGCACAGGCCGGCGGTGCGGAACGGCTCACCCAGTTCCGCGCCGTAGTGCTCGTCCAGCTTCTGACGGGCTTCCTCCAGCATGGGGTCGGGCAGCGGCTCCCCCTCGGCGTAGAAGCTGAGCAGCCGCGGGACGTCGACGACACGGTCGTACATGCGCCGCTTCTCCGCGCGCCACGGCACGGTCCGGGCCAGCCGGTCGAACAGCGCGTCCGCGCCGGCGATCCAGCCCGGGCGGACGTCGATCCAGGCTCCGCGGGCGAGCGTCGTCCGCTGCACGGAGGTCCCCAGCGGGCCCGGGCCGTCGTTGCCGCACAGGTCCAGCAGGGAGCCCTGTAGTCCTTGGGTCATGCCTTCAGTTTACGACACCGTCAAACACATATTCGATCATGAGGGCCCTAGCTGACCGGTCCCGGGCGCAGGCCGTGAGCCGGGGCTGGGCCGGGCGCTAGAAGCGCCAGCCAGTTGACAGCGCGGTTAACCGGGAGCTGGCGCCAGGCCGGGCCGTCCGCCCCCGCGACAACTTTTGCCCCGTTTCGGGGCCTTCATCTTCACCGTCGGCCCGCCGCCCCGGCATCCCAACCGCGTGAATGCGAGTCTGGTGTACACCCGTGTACAGCAAGCTCACATTCATCGCCGGCCACGGCGGACGGCCACGGCGGACGGCCACGGCGGACGGCCACGGCGGACGGCCACGGCGGACGGCCACGGCGGACGGCCACGGCGGACGGCCACGGCGGACGGCCACGGCGGACGGCCACGGCGGACGGCCACGGCGGACGGCCACGGCGGACGGCCACGGCGGACGGCTCGTCCGGGTCCAGGGCCCGGATCGAGTCCACGACCAGCCGGTGGTGCTGGCGGCCAGCAGCGCGGCGGCGGCCGGCGGCCGAGTCTTCCTGGCCCAGGTTCAGCATGTTGTTGCTGGTGAACAGCACGGAATCCGGGCGGTCCGCGGCGGGCCCAAGGCAGCCTCAGCGTTCCCGCTGGGCGGG
The DNA here is from genome assembly GCA_963842355.1 of uncultured Actinomycetota bacterium. GTDB lineage: Bacteria > Actinomycetota > Actinomycetes > Streptosporangiales > Streptosporangiaceae > JASHPR01. Next base: position 178,226 of record CAWJGC010000011.1, read on the forward strand.
CGGCCCGAGACCCTGCGCGTGGGCGATGGCCGCGGCCTCGGTCCGACTGCCCGCGCCCAGCTTGGCCAGGATGTTCGAGACGTGCACGCTGGCGGTCTTGGTCGCGATGAACAGCTCGGCACCGATCTCCCGGTTGCTCTGCCCGGCCGCGAGCAAGCGCAGCACCTCGATCTCCCGGTCGGTCAGCCCGGCCAGGGGACTGCGCGCCGCCGCTCCCCCGGACTCCGCGCCGCTGCGACCCGCGGCCGCACCGGAAGCCGCCCGGTCCGACAGCCGGGCCCGGCGGGCCAGGTCGGCCAGGACCGCGCGCAGCGGCCTCGCCTCGATCTGGTCCGCGACCTCGACCGCGGCCAGCAACTCCTGCTGGGCCTCGTCCCGGCGGCCGGTCTCGGCCAGGGCCCCGGCCAGCCGCCAGCGTGACCGCGCGGTCTCGTAGACGAATCCGGGCCCGAACGCGTCGACCACGGCCTGCCAGGCGGCCGGGTCGTTGTCGCCCTGGGCCCGCCGCCACTCGGCCTCGGCGCGCGCGAGCCAGCCTCGTCCCTCCACCCCGAGCACGGACTTGGGACGGCTGGGGTAGGCGGCGCCCACGCGGGCGATCCTGACCAGGTCGCTGGCCTCTTCCACCGCCGCGGACGCGCGCTCGGCGTCACCGGCCGCCCGAGCCAGCCAGGCCCGGTCGGCCAGCGCGGACAGCCCCACGGCGGCGGGCCGGATCACCGTCGGCCGGTAGCCTGCCTCCCACATCTCGCTGGCGCCGATCGTCGCCTTGGCCTCGGCCAGCGCCTTCTCCAGGTCGCCGTGCCAGAGCGCGTGCTCGGCGAGCAGGCCGCGGCCGATGAACTCGGTGAACCGGTCCGTGAGGAAGAACGGCTCCAGCCAGGTCCGGCGATTCGCCACCGTCGGCTCGTCCCTGGCGATGTCCACGAACAGGGCCATGGCCGACAGCCTGGCCTCGGCCGCGCTCGTGACCCGGGTGACGAAACCGTCGGCGAGATCCTGCGCGTGGCCCCACTCGCCGGCCGCGTAGTGCGCCAGGTAGTGCAGGTACTGCAGGTCGTAGCCGTACGGCGCGAGGCCGACGCCTGCGTCCTCGGCCCGGCGGACACCCTGGTGCGCCATTTTGCTCGCGGCATCCAGGTCTCCCGATTCGAGCTGGACCCGGGCCAGCTGGAACGCCGCCCGCAATTCGACGCCGAGGAACACACCGGAGCGGTGAGCCTGCTGGTAGGCCCGGGTGAACAGCCCGATGGCCTCCTCGATTCGCCCGGCCCGCTCGCTGAGCTGGCCCAGCGTCACCAGCGAATCCGCCTCCACCCACGGGGCGTCGGCCGCGCGCGCGGCCGCCAGGGCCTGCTCGGCCCGGGACCGGGCCGGGGTCTCGTCCTCCATCGACAGGAGGGCCCGGGCGTGGGTCGCCAGGGCGCGCGCACGCTCCCACCGCGGCGGCTCCTCGGGCAGCGCGTCCACCGCGGCCTCGGCGGCCGCGATGGCGGCGGGGTCCTCGTCGATGTCGAGCAGGAGGTACGACAGGCGCTCGTTGGCCCGGCAGAACAGCACCGGGTCGTCTGCGCCGCCCTCGCCGAGGTAGCTGATCAGGCGGCGCAGTTGCTGCACGGCCCGGGTGATGTCGCCGACGTCGGCAGCGCTGAGCGCGGACCGGAACGCGAGCTTGCCGCGGGCCAGCCCGCTCAGCTTCTCCGGGTCCTCGACCCGCTCCCACAGCGAAAGCGCCAGGTCGTAGTGCCGGTGCGCCTCGGCCGGGGCGGCCAGCCGCTCGGCCTCCCGCCCGGCCGCCACCGACGCCGCGAACGCCCCGGGTATGTCGTGGCTGGCCAGGCTGTGGTGCGCCAGTTCCGCCGCCGTCCCGGGGACTTCGGCCAGCCGACGCTCGTCGGAAAGCAGCTCGGCCAGGCGGCCGTGCAGCCGGGTCCTCTCGCCGGGCAGCAGATCGCCGTAGATGGCCTCCCGCAGCAGCGCGTGCCGGAACGCGTATCCCCGATCGCCGTCTGGCACCAGCAACTGGTGCGCGACCGCCTCCCTGACTGCGTCGTCGTATTCCGGCGCGGCCAGCCCGGACGCCTGCCGGGCCAGCTCGTCATCCACCCGCCGTCCGGTGACCGCCGCCGCCCGCAGCACCTGCTGGGCCTCGGGAGAGAGCTTCTCGGTCCGGGCCAGCAGCAGATCGGCGAGCTCGGCGGGGAGCTCACTGCCCGCCGACGAGGCCGCCAGCAGTTCCTCGGCGTAGTAGGCGTTGCCCTCGGCGCGGGTGATCAGGCTGTCGAGCATCGCGGCGTCCAGCGGCCGGGCGGACAGCGAGGTCAGGTGCTCGGCCATGGCCGTCGCGTCGAGCGGTCCCAGCGCCACGCTGGTCACGCTGGGCAGCCGGGACAGCTCGGCGACTACCGGCCGCAGCGGATGCCTGCGGTACATGTCGTCGGTGCGGTAGGTGACCACGATCGCCAGCCGCTCCCGGTGCAGGGCCCGGCTCAGGAACGTGACCAGGTCACGGGTGGAGCGGTCGGCCCAGTGCAGGTCCTCGAGCACCAGCAGCACCGGGCTGGCCTCGGCCAGCTCGCTGAGCATGCCGAGCACCGCGCCGAACAGCTGCTGCTGCGCCAGGCCCGGCATGTCGCCGCCGGGCGGCTTGCCCTGATCGACATCGGGAAGCAGCCGGGACAGCACCGGCCGGGCGGCCAGCGCGTCGAGCAGCGGACCGCGCGCCAGCGGGCCGGCGGCCGCGTCCCGCAGCGCGTCGGCGAGCGGCAGGTAAGGCACGGTATCCGCAAGCTCCGCGCAGCGGCCGGTCAGCACCGCGTAGCCGCGCTCCCTGGCCTGGGCCGACAGCTCAGTGACCAGGCGCGTCTTGCCCACACCCGCATCGCCGCTGACCAGGGCCACGACCGGCCGGCCCGCCGCGGCCTCGCCGAGCAGGGTGAGCAGGCGGCCGAGCTCGGCCTTCCTGCCGACCAGCCGTCCTCGCAGTACCTCGGGCATACGTCCTAGTATCCCAGCTGCTGCCGACATTCGCCCGATCGCGATGGTCGCCCCGGGCGGGCCCGGGAGGAGCCCGGAGCGGGGAACGTGCTCGGGAGCCGGCCCGTTTCCGGGTTCAGGCGCTAGGTCCGGGGTGCGGATGGGGTAAACCGCACCGGCATGTGCTTGATGCCGTTCAGGAAATTGGACCGGAGCCTGCTGACCTCGCCGGCGAGCTCGATATCCGGCATCCGCTCGGCGAGCGTGGCCAGCAGGACCCGGAGCTCGAGGGCGGCCAGGTGCCGGCCCAGGCAGAAGTGCGGCCCGCCGCCGCCGAAGCCGACATGAGGATTGGGGTCACGGCCGATGTCGAATTCCTGCGGGTCGGTGAACACGCTCTCGTCGCGGTTGCCCGACGCGTAGAAGACCACGACCTTGTCGCCCTCGGCGATCGCCTGGCCGCCGAGCTCGGTGTCGCCGGCCGCGGTGCGCCGGAACTGGTTCACCGGGCTGACCCAGCGGACGATCTCCTCGGCGGCCGTGGGGATCAGTCCGGGATCGGCCAGCAGCCGCTGCCACTGGCCGGGATGTTCGAAGAACGCGTGCATGCCGCCGGAGGCCGCGTTGCGCGTGGTCTCGTTGCCGGCCACGGTCAGCAGCAGGAAGAACAGGTCGAACTCGCTGGTGGTCAGCACCTCGCCGGTGTCATCGGGCTGCAGCAGCCGGGTCACGATGTCGTCGGCCGGCTCGGCACGGCGGCGCTCGGCCAGCTCGTGCGCGTAGGCGTAGATCTCCGCGGCCGCTTCCATCCCTTCCTCGGGCGAGGACCTGAACTCGGGGTCGTCGAAGCCGACCAGCCGGTTGGACAGGTCGAAGATCCGGTCGCGGTCCTCGGCCGGCGCGCCGACCAGCTCGCAGATGACCTGCAGCGGGAGCGGCGCGGCGATGTCGGTGACGAAGTCCGCCTCGCCGCGGGGTACCACCTCGTCGATCAGCGTGTCGCAGATCTCCCTGACGTGCTTGGTCAGCCTGCCGATCATCCGCGGCGTGAACCCGCGGTTCACGAAGCTGCGCTGCCGGGTGTGCTGCGGCGGGTCCATGTTGAGCATCATCAGCCGCTGCATCTCGATCTGGTCCTCCGGCGTCTCGGCGAACAGCACGAGCCGCCGACTCGAGGAGAAGATCTCGGGATGCCGCGAGATGTGCTCGATGTCGGCGTGGCCGGTGACCGCCCAGAACCCGGGCCACGCGGGGTCCCCGCCGTTCGCGTGCCAGTACACCGGCGCATGCTGGCGCAGCCAGGTGAACTGATCGTGCGGAGCACCCCCGCGTTGGTAGGCATCCACGTCCACTAGGTTGATCTCGGGCGCCACTGCGGCCTCCGTCCGTGGCTGGAACCGATGTCACCGACGATACGATTATTTCCGCCGAATTACCCGCCCGGCATCGGCCGGGCGGCCGGCGGCATGAGGGGATACAAGGTGTCAGAACAAACGCCGACCTCCGATGCGGCGCCCAGCCCCGACGAAGAGACCACCATCTCCTACCGGGCCGTCGGCACGGGACTCCCGGTCGTCACTCACTCGGGCGAACAGTTCGGCGTGGTCGAGCATGTCCTCGAGGTCCCCGAGTTCGACCTGTTCGACGGCATCGTGGTGTACACGGGAACCGGGCTCGGCGCGATCCGCGCGAAGAGCGAGCACCGCGCGCGTGCCGAGATGCTGCGGACCGGGCAGGCGAGGGGCTGGATCCGGTTCGTAGACGCCGACCAGGTGGAGGCGATCACCCCCGGCTACGTCAAGTGCAAGTTCGAGAAGGCCCAGGTGGCCGATCTGCCCGTACCCGACGCCCCGCCCGTCTTCGAGCCCGATATGGCCCGGGAGGACCGCGCGGCGACTCACGCGGGGTGGGGTCCGTGGTTCGGCCGGTGGTTCGGCCGCCCGCACTGGACCCGCAAGTAACGGCCCCGGCCGGGCGGTGGCCATGATCTATGCCCTGAATTCCGGCATTTCCTGCGTTTTGGGTCCCGCCGGTGCCGTTGCCGGTTCCCGTTCCCGGCGAACCCGGCGATGAATGTGCGTCTGCTGTACACGGGTGTACACCAAAGCCGCATTCACGGGCCGGGATGCCGGGGCGGCGGGCGGGGATGCCGGGGCGGCGGGCGGGGATGCCGGGACGGCGGGCGGGGATGCCGGGGCGGCGGGCCTGCGGCCGGGACGAAGACTGCGAAACAGGGGCAAATGGTTGGACGGTGGCGGGCTGTCCGGCCTGGCGCCAGCCCCCGGCCAGCCGCGTCGTCCGCTGACTGGTGCCTGGGTCAGGGGGCCGGGCGCCGAATCAATGATCAAATCGGCATGTGATCCTCTGCGCGCCCATTTCATGCATTTCAGTCCTGGATCACGAACTGCGCCCTGGGTTGGAGTCCCCGCCTAATCCGGCCGCGGGGCGGACGGCGCCTACGGCGCCGACGGCGCCTACGGGGCCGACGGGGCGTACGGGGTCCACGAGGCGGACGGCGCCGACGGGGCCTACGGAGGCGACGGGGCCTACGGGGGCGACGGGCCTACGGGGCCTACGGGGCCGACGGGGCCTACGGGGTCTACGAGGCGGACGGCGCCGACGGGGGCGACGGGGCGGAGGAGATGCGGAGATCTTGGAAGGAGACGGTGAAGCCCTCGCTCTCGGGCGCGGCGCACATGACGCCCGCGAGCACCACCCGGTCCGGCGGCAGGTAGACGAGCGCGGCGAGTTCGGGCGGACGGCCCGCGGCCTGGTACCGGATCTCGACCGCCTCACCGCGGCGGGACAGGCTCAGGCCCACCTCGGCGGTGCCGTCCGGCAGGTCCGCCATCATCCAGTTCGAATAGCCCACCGTCACGACCGTGCTCAGCCGCAGCCGGCCGTCGTACTGCTCGACGCCGGCCTTCAGCCAGACCCGCTCGTCGGCCCGCAGCATGAGCCCGGCCTGGTCATACTGGCCGCGGAAGCCGCCGCGGACCACCGCGGCCACGGCCACGTCGCCGGAGGCGACCTGCCCGTAGAGGTGGCCGTTGTCGCGGGTGTAGCCGTAGCCGGTGACCCGCCAGAAATCGGTGCCGGGATCCGCGTCGACCTGCAGCACGCCCGCCGTACGCTGCCATCTCGCCGGCTCGTTGTGCCATTGCATCGCCACCTCCATGATCACAACGCCGTCCAGGCTAAGGGAACCGGGGCGGCCGCGGGTAATCTCGGCGGTATGGACAAGGTTGAGCTGACGGACAAGGAATGGAAGCAGCGGCTCACGCCCGAGGAGTACCGCGTGCTGCGCCAGGCGGGCACCGAGGCGCCGTTCACCGGCGAGTACACCGAGACCAAGACCAAGGGCGTCTACCGCTGCCGTGCCTGCGGGACCGAGCTCTTCCGCTCGGACGCCAAGTTCGAGTCCCACTGCGGCTGGCCGAGCTTCTACCAGCCGACCGAGAACGACGCCGTGGTGCTGATCGAGGACCGCTCCCTCGGGCAGGTACGCACCGAGGTACGGTGCGCAGCCTGCGACTCCCACCTGGGTCACGTGTTCGAGGGTGAGGGCTATCCGGTGCCCACCGACCAGCGGTGGTGCATCAACTCGGTCTCGCTGACCCTCGAGCCGGCCGGGGACCGGTGAGCGTCGGCCACGCCGAGACCGCGGGCGGCGGCCAGCCCGGCGCCCTGCGGCTGATCCGGTCGGACCAGCTGTCCGGCGCGACCGCGCAGACCAGCGGCATGATCAGGACAGCGGCCATCTCCGGTGACCTGGTGGGGTCGAAGTCGCTGTGGATGGGCCGGACCGCGCTCCCGCCCTCGGTGTCCTCGGGCGATCACCACCATGGCGAGTCCGAGACCGGCATCTACGTGGTGTCGGGAACGCCGGTCTTCGTGTACCGTGACCCGGGATCCGGCGATCTGGTCGAGCTGAAGACCGAGCCCGGCGACTACGTCTGGGTCCCGCCCTGCGCCCCGCACCGCGAGGCGAATCCCTCCCCGGACACCGAGGCGGTTCTCGTGATCGCCCGGTCAACCCAGGACGCGATCGTGGTGAACCTCGAGAGGCTGTGACTCGTGGCGTTGCAGAACCAGCCGGGCGACCGGCTCGAATCAGACCGGCCGACGGCGAAGCTCGACACCAGCGTGGCGCACCCCGCCCGGGTTTACGACTACTGGCTGGGCGGCAAGGACAACTACGCCGCCGACCGGGAGGCCGCCGAGGCGGCGATCGCGCAGAACCCGTTCGTCGTCCCCGGGGTCCGCACCAACCGGGAGTTCCTCGGCCGGGCGGTGCGCTACGTCTCCGACGAAGCCGGGATCCGGCAGTTCCTGGACATCGGCACCGGCATCCCCACGGCGGACAACACCCACGAGGTCGCCCAGGCGGCCGCGCCCGGGTCTCGCATCGTCTACGCGGACAACGACCCGATCGTCCTCGTCCACGCCCGCGCGCTGCTCACCAGCACCGCCGAGGGCGCGACCGACTACATCGAGGGCGACCTGCGCGACCCGGGGGCCATCTTGCGCGCGGCGGCCGCAACGCTCGACTTCGGCCAGCCGGTCGCGGTCATGCTGCTGGCGATCCTGCAGTTCCTCGACGACGCCGAGGATCCGTACGGGGTCGTCGACGGCCTGATGAACGCCGTCGTGCCCGGCAGCTACCTGGTCATCTCCCATCCGGCCAGCGACGTCATGGCGGAGGCGATGGCCAAGATGGCCCGGACCCTCAACGAGCGGCAGCGCCGCCCCGACCAGGTCACCTTCCGCAGCCACGCCGAGGTCAGCCGGTTCTTCGACGGCCTGGAGCTGGTCGATCCCGGCGTGGTCCAGCCGCACCGCTGGCGTCCGCGTCAGGGCTCATTCGTCCCGCAGCACGACGTCTCCGCGTGGTGCGGCGTGGCCCGCAAGCCGTGACGCTCGCCTGGCCCGGGGGCTAGCCGCCAACTTTTCCAGAACGCACTGGTGCCGGGGACTCGAGTCCGCGTCCCCGGCACCAGTCAGCAGGCGTTCAGCGCGGGGTCAGCGCCCGCCCCCGGCTCCCCGGTCGAAGGATCGAGGAACAGCCGCGAGTTGCCCTCGCCGCGGAAGTCGAACATCGACAGGATCGATCCCGCGGCGTCATCCGCCGCGCCGTTGCCCAGCGCGGGCAGATGCCAGTTGTACTCGATGAACTTCACCACCGAGCTGTGGTCGATCAGGGTGTTGTCCACGAAGTTGCGCTTCGCGAACGGCGAGATGACCAGGAACGGCAGCCGGGGCCCGAGGCCGCACTTGCCCTGCTCGGGCTGGCCGGCCGAGTTCGCCGGCACCTGACTGAGCTGGCTGCCGCATTCGCCGGTCCCGGTGAGGGCGTCCAGCGAGGTCTGCGACTGGGTAATGACGGGAGCCAGCACGTGGTCATACCAGCCGTCAGAGTCGTCCCAGGTGATGACGATGGCGGTCGAGTTCCAGGTGGGCAGCGACTCGAGCCGGTTGATGGTGGTGACCAGCCAGGTCTGTTCGTCAAGCGGGTCGGAGTAGCCCGCATGGCCGTCCTGGTACTTCGGTGCCTTCAGGTAGGAGACCGCCGGCAGGTTGCCTGCGTCGGCGGCGGCGAAGAAGTCGGCGGTGTCGTACTGGTGGTTGGCCTGGTCGGTGCGGCCGATCATCGACACCGACGTCGGCGGCAGGTGCATCGGGTTGGCCGTGGAGGCGTAGTACTCGAACGGCTCGTGGTGCGGGCTGTAGTCGACCTGCGTGGCGCCGCCCACGTTCTTGTGGGTCTCCGAGCAGATCTGGGCGGTGGTGGGGGGCGTTCCGTGACCGGGAACGTAACCGTCGTCAAAACCGCCCTGGAACCATCCCCAGGTGATCTTCGAACTGGTCAGCTCGTCACCGATGTTGTTGCCGCCCATCGTGATGGTTCCCGCCGCGGTGCCGCCGTCGCCGCCGTCCGAGCCGGGCAGGTAAGAGCAGACGTCATAGGTCGGGTCGGCGTCGCTGTAGGTCGTTCCCGGGCCGGCGGCTGGGCCGGCCCCGCCGTGATGTTCGAAGCGGTGAGGTCGGCCGGGTCGAGCCCCGGCGGGTTCGGGCACGCACTGTCGTTGGTCGTCGCGAAAGTGGGCCCGCAGATCGTGCCGTAGGTCTGCGCGGCGGTCACGTTGAGCGCGCCGGGAGTCGACGGGCCGTAGGTCGTGCCGTACATGTTGTCGCTCATCGCGAAGTGCTGGGCGTAGTTCCACAGCCCGGTGACCGAGTTGCCGTCGTAGTAGCTCATGACGGCCTTGGTCGATCCCGTGCCCGGCGGCGCCACCTCGGGCGTGCCGGGCGGGTAGTCGAACCCGTTCAGGCACTGCGTCAGCGTCAGGTTGCCGCCCGTGTTCGCCGGATAGGCGTCCTCGGCGCCGTGGTCGGCAGCTAGCTGCTCCGCGGTGTAGTCGTGGTCCTGGTCGCAGGTTAGCGGGACATCGTGGCCGAGCCGCACCGGATTGGCGTTCGGGCCATTGGGGTTGTTGGTGAGCAGTGGCCCGGTCGGCTGTCCGGACGAGGTCAGGTCGTTGTACAGGCCGTTGACCGTCGGCGTGCCCTTCTGAGCGTGGAAGGCCGGCTCGCCGGGCGGGTTCGGAGCGTACGGGTAGGTCCCGAAGTAATGGTCGAAGGACACGTTCTCGTCGAAGATCACGACCAGGTGCTTGATCGGCGTGGCACTACTCGAGTGCTGGCTGCTCCTTTGGGCAGCGTGGCTGCCGGCGGCGGCGGCGACGCTGCTCGCCCCGACGACGCCGAGGGTTGCCACCGCCAGCGCGGTGGCGATGGCGTACACCCTGCGTGGTACGTGCATACCGTGGCTCCTTTGCGGCTTTCACGCGTGTTCGCTTACACCATGGACCGGGTGAAGCGGGGATACCACCCGAATGGCGAGCGCGAGGAGCCTAGAACGGTTTCCTGCCGTTCCAGTGACGTCATGGTGACCGGGTTCCGACGCCTGGCTGAATGCCGTCTGAACTCCCCGGCCCGCCCCCTCCGGCCGCGACATCGCCGTGCCGGGGCGAGCCGACGGTCTGCGGGCTAGCTCAGCTGATCCCGGCCGTGCGGCTCGTCCCAGTCCGCCTGGTACGGGTCGACCCGGATCCGCCACGGCGCGTCGTTGAAGAAGCTGGGCGACGGGCCCGAGCCGAACGAGGCGTACGCCGCGAAATCCGTGGTCTCGCGGAACGCGGGCAGCGCGTAGAGATCCCGGGCGTAGCCCCACAGCGCGGGGAAGTCCGCCAGCCGCCGCTCGCTGATCTTCCCGAGCGGGTTGTACCCGAGATCGAACCTGGCCAGGGTCGGCCACAGCCGCACGTCGGCCTCGGTCACCCCCGCGCCGAACAGGTAACGCTGCCCGGCCAGCCGCGCGTCGAGCGCGTTCAAGGTATTGGTCAGATCGCGGCGAAGCTGCTGGTACTCGCGCTCGGTCGTGGCGCCGGCGACCCGGTAGGTGCCGTTGTTCACGGTCTCGTACACCCGCTCGTTCAGCGCGTCGATGCCGGCGCGCAGGCCGGCGGGGTACAGGTCGAACGGCGCGTCGCTCCAGGCCCCGAACTGGGTGCCCAGGTCGATCGTGATGTCAGGAAAGTTGTTGCTGACCAGCCCGCCGGCCTGCCGGTCCCACAGCGCGGGCGCCGAGACGTGGCCGCGGTAGCCGGGCTCGGTGATCTCGTACGCCTCGGCCAGCAGGGTGAAGCCGTTGACCGGGTCGGCGCCGCGCCGCTCACGGAACGCCCAGCCGCGCCCGTCCCGCACGTCGTCGACGTAGGACAGCGACACGACATCCTCGAGCCCCATGAGCTTCCTGACGATCGCGGTGCGCTGCGCCCACGGGCAGCCCCAGGCGACGTACAGGTGGTACCGCCCGGGCTCGGCGCGGTACCCGCTGGACCCGTCCGCGGTGATCCGGCCCTGGAACTGGTAACGCGGCCGCTGGAACGACTGGCCGGCGTCGAAGCCGCGGCCCTGCCCGTAGTGGCCGTACCGGTCGTAGTCGACCGGGCTCGCGTAGCTCGGGGTCACGGCAGGGCGGACAGAAGCTCGTTCACCGGCTTGCGCTTGCCGGCGTAGAACGGGATCTCCACGCGGGTGTGCCGCCGGGCCCCCGCGCCGCGCAGGTGGCGCATGAGGTCCACGATCCGGTGCAGTTCGTCGGCCTCGAAGGCGAGCATCCACTCGTAGTCGTTCAGCGCGAAGCACGCGACGGTGTTCGCCCGGACGTCCGGGTACTCCCGGGCCATCTTCCCGTGCTCGGCGAGCATCGCGCGGCGCTGCTCCGGCTCGAGCAGGTACCACTCGTACGAGCGGACGAAGGGGTAAACGCTCACGTACCCGCGCGGCTCCTCCTCGGCCAGGAACGCGGGGACATGGCCCTTGTTGAACTCCGCGGGACGGTGCAGGGCCATGGCCGACCAGACCGGCTCACTGGCGCGGCCGAGCCCGGTCCGGCGGAATCGCGCGTACATTTCCTGCAGGTCGTCGGAGGACGGCGCGATCCACCAGAACATAAAGTCGGCATCCGCGCGCAGGCCCTGGAGGTCGTAGCAGCCGCGGGTGACGACGCCCTTGCCGGCCGCCTGCTGGCACAGCTCGCTGACCTCCGCCGCCAGGCCGGGCCGCCCGGACCGGCTCTCCTGCCCCGCCGCCTCGAGCGCCCCGGCTCCCTTCGTCCGGAAGACGGACCACATCGTGTAGCGGATCAGCTCGTTCAGGTCTCGCGCTTTGGGCCGCTGCCCGGCGTCCGGGCGCGGCTCGGTCTCGTTCCCAGCCATGACTAGATTGTCCCACCCAGCCCGCCCCCCACCCAGCCCGCCTCGCCCAGCCCGCCCCCGCCCAGCCCGCCTCGCCCGGCCCGCCTCCCGGCCTACCCCGTCCGGGCCGGACTGGGCTCGCGGGTCTGGAGGTAGGCGAGCACCTGGTCCGCGGCCAGGCGCGCCGAGGCGATGCAGGCCGGGATGCCGACCCCGTCGTAAGCGGCCCCGCAGACCGCCAGCCCGGGCAGGGCGGCGACTCCGGCGCGGATCCGGTCGACCCGGTCCAGGTGGCCCACGGCATACTGCGGGAGCCCGCCGCCCCACCGGCTGACCCGGGTCGCGGCCGGCCTCCCGCGCACGCCGGTGGCGGCGGCCAGGTCGGCGGCGGCGAGTTCCGCCAGTTCGGCGTCGTCCCGCTGCAGCAGCGCCTGCTCGCCCACCCGGCCGACCGAGCACCGGACGATGTCCGGGCCCGCATCGCCGGCCCGCAGGTGCGGCCACTTGACGGTGCTGAACGTGACCGCCTTGACCGGCCGCCCGTCGACCGCGGGGACCAGGTAGCCGCTGCCCTCGGCCAGGCGGCCGAACGCGCCGGGGCGGTAGGCCAGGGTCACGATCGCCATGCTCGCGTAGCTGATCTCGCCGAGCGCAGCGGCCGCGGCCGCCGCGCCCGGCACGCCGGCCAGCAGCCTGCTGGCCGGCCGGGCCGGGACGGCCAGGATGACCGCGTCGGCGTCCAGCCATTCCGGCGCGTGCGCGGAACCGATGGTCAGCCGCCAGCGCCCGCTGGCCTCCCCGCCCCCCTTCGCGGGCCGGACCAGCTCGCGGATCGCCGCGCCGGTCCGGACGGCGGCGCCGGACGCCGCGGCCACGGCGGGCGGCAGCGTCCCGAGGCCGCCCGATAGCGTGGTGAAGACCGGAGGGCCCGGGCGGGCCCCCGGCCCGGGCAGCAGCGAGGCGGCCGCCGCGGCCAGGGAGGGCTGCTGCCGCGAGGCCCGGGCCAGCCCGGCCAGCGTCGCCTCGTAGCTCAGCTCGTCGGCCCGGCCCGCGTAGACGCCGCCGAGCAGCGGGTCCACCAGCCTGTCCACCAGCTCCCGGCCGAATCTCGCCCCGACGTAGCTGGCCACCGGCACGTCGCCGTCTCGCGCGGTCGGCGGCAGCCGCAGGTCGTCGCGCGCCCGGGCCAGGCCCGCCGGGGAGAGGATGCCGGAGCTCTCCAGCTCGCCCAGGTCGGCGGGCACCCCCATGAACTGGCGTTTCGGCAGCGGGTGCAGGCGGCCGCGGGTCCAGATGCCCGCGGCCGTGGTGCCGGGCGTCTCCAGCCGGCCATCCAGGCCGACCGCGCCGATCAGGTCGGTGCCCTCGGCGCGGCGGGCGAGCAGGGCCTCGGCGCCCTCGTCGACGGCCACCCCGGCCACCTCGGACACCGCGAGCTTCCCGCCGAGCCGCGGCTGGCCTTCCAGTACGGTGACGTCCAGGCCCCGGTCACGCAGGAAGAACGCGGCGGCGAGGCCGGAGATCCCGCCGCCCACGACGGCCACGGCAAAACGGGGTGTGCTCACCCGCCTACTGTGCCAGAGCTGGCCCTCGTGCGATCGCCGCGGGCAGGGTCCTGGGCCTGCCCGCGGCGATCACGCGGACCGGGGGTCGGCACTCCCCGGCCCAGCTTCAGCCGCGGCCGCCCGCCTCGCGCAGCAGCCGGTACGGCGCGAGTCCGGCCCCGGGGTCGTCGCGGCGGGGATCACCGGGGTCCCGCACGGGCTCATCCCGGTCGCGGACGGGACCGTAACGGTCTGTCCCTTCGACCGTGAGCCGCTTGCTGCCTCGGCGCTTGACGCTGCTGCGGCGCTGCGAATCTGTGGTGTAGACCATGGCGGCCTCCGTGCCGGGGGGGACGCACCGAGGCCGGCCATGGTCTCGGGCGGGAGAGGACCCGAGAGGCCTCCTCCCGTCCAGCAAGGCTAGGACCGCCAGTCGCTCCCGGACAGGGACGGATACCCCTCGGGGGACGGGAACCCCTTGGGGGGCCCGGTCCCGGCCGCTGCGGTACCGGGCAGCAGGCCGAAGGCATCGGCGACGGCCAGCGCCCCCGGCCGGTTGCGCACGCCCAGCTTGCGGAACAGGCGGGTCTGGACGTTCTCGACGGTCTTCGGGGCGATCCCGAGCACCCGGGCGGTCTGCCGGATCGAGTGCCCCAAGGACAGGGACCGCAGGATGTCGCTCTCCCGGGCGGTCAGCTCGGGCAGTTCGAGCTTGCCCGGCCCGCGCTCGTCCCAGCGGGCGCGCACGGCGCCGATCAGCGGCCGCATCGGCATCGAGTCGACCACCAGGTATCCCTGGCCCACCATGCGCAGCACGGAGAGGAAGTGGTCGTCGATCCGGTCGGCCGGAACCAGCGAGCTGGCCCCGCAGGCCAGCGCCTCGGCGAGTTCGGGCGGATCGAGCGGCAGGCTGTGCACGAGCACGGCCGGGACGCCGAGCTCGGCCACCAGGTCCCAGTCCGGCGGGGCCGGATCGACGAGCACGGCCACGATCGGGCCGCGATGCCAGCGCGCCCAGTGCGTGTCGGCCATCGGCCCGGGCTCCCGCACCAGGACGAACGGCAGCGGGCTCCCGATCAGGGCCGTGACGACCCGCGTGAGCGCACCGCGGCGCTGGCCGGACACCACCGACAGCACCACCGAGTCGCCGTCGGGAGGCAGCCGCCGTCCGGTGTCCGGGGCGGAGCGCCGGTCGAGCATGCCGAGCGAGGCCGCTTTGGCTACCGCGTGCGCACTGCTGGTCACATCGAGCTTGGCGTAGACGCGGCGCTTGAGGTTCTCCACGGTGAGCGGGCTGATGTTGAGCAGGGCCGCGATCTCGGCCACGCTGTGACCCGACCCCGTGAGCACCACTAGCTCGAGCTCGCGGTCGGTCAGGCCGCCCCGGTTGTCCTTGGCGTGCCGCCCTTTTCTCCGCCGCAGCAGCGCGACCACGGCCGCCAGGCCGTGCGACTCGGGCACCAGGGACTCGACGCCCGCGCGGCAGGCCGCGGCCAGGTCCTGCTCGGTCGCGTCGCGGTAGGTCGCGATCACGTTCAGCTCGGGAAAGCGCCGGGTCAGCGCGCTTACCTGCCCCGCGATCTCGCCCAGCCGCTGGCCTGCGTCGATGATGACGACATCCGGGCGGCGCAGTTCGCACAGGTCGAAGATCGCGTCTGGTTCCTCGACCTTGCCGACCACCGTGACGTCGGGCCGGACGGCCAGGCACGTGGACAGGGCGTCACGGAGCAGCCGCCGGGACGACTGCACGGCGACGCGGATAGTGGCGCGGGCGGTAACACGAGCGGGGCGAGCGGTGACGCGAGCGGGGGGCGCGGCCATCGTTATCCTGCGATTCGGTTTGTCCCACCTAGCGGGTAAGTGGAGTCGCAGTCTACGCCGGGTGAGTGATTTACCGCCGGTCAATTGACCTTTAGGTTCATATCTGATCGGTTGTCGGGATCGCTGGAATACATTGCCGCGGTCATTGCCCCCCGGCCCGCGCCGCTGACCTGGCAAAACGTGAAACTGAGGTAACAGCGCGTGCCGGCTGCCGCTTCAGATACCAGCCGGTCACTCGGCGTGTCTTTGCCGGACACGGGATGTGCACTTGCCACGACAATCAAGCAGCATGAATGCCGAATCGCATTCGGTGCCGCGCCCGGGCCCGTGGCCCCCGGCGGGGCGATACTGCGGCCACGGCCAGGCTATATGGCCCGATTCCGCATGTAGATCAGGTGCAGCAGCGCCGCCACGCTCCGGTACGGGTCACGGCCGCCCGCCTCGCTCTCGGCCGCGAGCAGCTCCGCGAGTTCCCCGGCCGGCGGGACGGGCTCGTCCCGGTGGTCAGTGAACACCCGCACCCCGAACCACGCGGTACGCCGCCAGCCCAGGGGGGCCATCGCGCCGTCCACGTCCTGGGGGCATGGGCATGCGCCGCCAGGCCGAGCCGGTTGACGTAGTCCCGGCTGTCGAAGGCGCGCAAGGCTTCCGGCCACCGGCCGCGCAGGCCGGCCCGCATCGCCGGGGCCAGCCCGTTGCGCACCAGCAGCGAGATGGCGCCGTCCGGCGCGGCCACCCGGGCCAGCCCGCTCAGCATGGGCCGGATGTCATCGAGGTACATGAGCACGCCGTGGCACATGACCAGGTCGAACCGGCCGGTCACCAGCTCGGGCACCTGCTCCCCCGCGCCGTGGACGAGCCGGACCCGGCCGGCCACCGCGGCAGGCTCGGCCGCGAGCGTCTGCCCGAACAGATCGAGTAGCTCCCGGGAGGAGTCGACGCCGGTCACCTCGTGCCCGGCCCGGGCCGCCCGCAGCGCCTGGGTCCCCTGCCCGCAGCCGACGTCGAGCACCCGCGCGGGCCGCCCGGCCAGCTGCGGGAGGCCGGAAAGCTGCGCGGCAAGCACCTCCTGGCGCACGACGTCACGCAGCCGCCCGAGCACGCCGAGCCAGCCCGGCACGCCTGTCCAGAACGGTACGGCCGCCGCGGCCGCCGGTCGCGGCGCCTCGGCTGGTGCGGGCCCCGGGCCGGGCGCGGCCGGGTCCGGCGGGTCCCCGCCCGGCGGATCCGCGCCCGGCGGCCGGGGCTGGCTCACCTGGCCTGGCTGCCCGCCGCGGTCGCGGCCACGGCTGCCCAGTCGCAGGCCTCGCCCGCCTGACGCAAGGCGGCACGGGTCTCGTCATCGCAGAGCGCGCCCTGCAGGCCCGCCTGGTAGATGGTCTCGGGCGTCACCCCGAGGCGCGCGGCCAATTGGTACTCGGTACCCAGGTCGGTGCCGAACATCGCGGGGTCGTCGGTGGACACCGAGCACCGCACGCCCGCGGCGACCAGGTCAGGCAGCGGGTGCGCGGCCAGGGACGCGACGACGCCGGTCCGCAGGTTGGAGACCGGGCACACGTCCAGGACCGTCCCCCGGTCCGCGAGCTCGCGCACCAGGCCCGGGTCGTCGACCGCGCGTATGCCGTGCCTGATCCGGTCCGCGCCGAGCGCGGTCATGGCCCCGCGGATCGAGGAGACCCCGGCGGCCTCTCCGGCGTGCGGCACCGAGCCGATCCCGCCGTCACGCGCCACCGCGAACGCGGCCGCGTACGGCTCCGGCGGGAACTCGGCCTCCGGGCCGCCGAGCCCGACGCCGACCACGCCGCGGTCACGGTAGCGCGCGGCGTAGCGCGCGGTAAGCTCCGCGGCCTCCAGCGGGAACCCGCGCGTGATGTCCGGTGTCAGCCGCACCCGGACGCCGTGCCGTTCCCAGGCCTGCTGCGCCCCGTCGCAGTAGCCGGTGTACACCTCATCCCAGGGCACCCCGCGGTCCGCCGGCTCGGCCGGGGAGAAGATGCCTTCCAGGTAGACCGTGCCGTGGGCCGCCGCCTCGCCGGCGTAGTCGACCACGACCTGCCGGAAGTCCTGCTCGGTCCGCAGCGCCGCGGTGGTGAGCATCCATATGCCGAGGAAGTGCGCGAAGTCGCGGAACTCGTACAACCCGGCCAGCCCTTCCACCGTGTCGGCCGGCAGCGCGATGCCGTTGCGGGCCGCGATCTGCAGTAGCGTCCCGGCGCGGACGGTGCCCTCCAGGTGCACATGCAGCTCGATCTTCGGATAGCTCACTGGCGCACCTACCTCTCCCACGCCCTCCGCTCGCCTCGGCTCCACCAGGCCGATTATCGTCAGCCGGGCTCGGGCAAGTGGTGCGCGGGCCTGCGGGCGGGGCAATCCGTTACCGGACCGTGGCCCGGCCGGGGGAACCGGGCACCTGGCCGGGCGCGTCCCAGCGGCATGAACATCACCGCCTGGGCCCGTGCCTCCCGCGGGCCGTTGCGCACCACGGCGCTCACGTGTGCCGCGTTGATGTCCGGCGCGGCCCTGCTGCTGGCGGGCTGCTCGGCGAGCGGCGGCGCCGCGGGCCAGGCCGCCCGGGGCGCGAGCGCCGCGGGCCTGTCCCACAACGCCGCGAGCGGCGTGCCCGCGGCCCCCCTGCCCGCGGCGAATTCGCCGCAACCCTCGTCGGCCGCTCCGGCCGCCCGGCTCGCCCTGGCCAGCCAGAGCATCATCTTCACCGCCAGCCTCACGGTCCAGGCGGCGAACGTGAACGCCGCCGCCACCCAGGCCGCCGGCATCGTCACCGCCTTCGGCGGCTACGTGTCCGGCGAGCACCTGTCCGCCCCCCCGGCCGATCACGCCCGGGCCACGGCCAGGCTGCAGCTGAAGATCCCCGTCGCGCGCTACCCCGCGGCGCTCAGCGAGCTGTCCGCCAGGCTCGGCACCCGGATGTCGCTGAACCAGCAGGCCCAGGACGTCACCCAGCAGGTGGCCGACGTCAGCAGCCTGGTCACCTCGGCGCAGGCGGCCATCACCCAGCTGCAGGCCCTGCTGAAGCGGGCCGGCTCGGTGCCCGACCTGCTCAGCGTGCAGGACCAGATCAACGCCCAGGAGTCCTCGCTCGAGGCCCTGATAGCCCAGCAGCGGGCGCTGTCGGACCAGACCAGCTACGCGACCGTGTCGGTCACGCTGGTCGGCCCGCACCCCAAGGCCGTTCGGGCGCGAAAGAAGCAGCAGCAGCAGCACGGATTCGTGGCCGGCCTGGCCGCGGGCTGGCGCGGGCTGCGGAACGTGGTCTCCGCCGTCCTCACCGCCGCGGGCGCCGTGCTTCCGTTCGCCGCGGTAGCAGCGGTGCTCGGCCTGGCCGGCTACGCGGGACGGCGGCGGCTGCTGCGCCTGCTGCGGCGCGGCTCCCGCCCGACGACCGCCGGCTAGTGAGCTGGTCTTGAGTTCTCCCGTCATCACTTTGGGCGCGCAGAGGATCAACATGCCGGTTTGATCATCGATCCGGCGCCCGGTTCCCTGACCCAGGCCCCGGTCAGCGGGCAACGCGGCTGGCCGGGACTGGCGCCAAGCCGGACAGCCAGCCACCATCCAACCATTTGCCGGACAGCCAGCCACCATCCAACCATTTGCCGGACAGCCAGCCACCATCCAACCATTTGCCCCTGTTTCGCAGTCTTCGTCCCGGCCGCAGCCCCGCCGCCCCGGCACCCGGGCCGGGTGAATGTGGCTTTGGTGTACACCCGTGTACAGCAACGCCACATTCATCGTCGGCTTCGCCCGGAACAGGAACCGGCTACGGAACCGGCAGGACCCAAAACGCAGGAAATGCCGGAATTCAGGGCATGGATCACGGCCACCGCCCCGGCCCGGGCGCCGGGCGGGCTCCGCCGCGCCCCGATTCGCGCAGCGGGTTACTCCGCGGCCAGCCCTTAGTACACGGTGCGTCGCGGCGGCCGCCGAAACCACGCCCGGGCCCAGCCCGGCGGGCAGCCGCAGCAGCAGGTGCAGACCGGCCGCCTCGCCTTGCGCCGTATCCCTGGCAGGTACGCGCCGAGCGCGGCGAGCGTGCGGTCGCGGCGCGCCCGGTAGACGGGGCGCACCCGCCGCAAGTGCCGGGCGAGGCCGCCGCTGTCGATGAAGCGGGCCAGGGTGAGCACCAACCTCCTCGCGGCCGGCCTGCTGGCCCGGCATCCCGAAGCCGACGAGGTGGAGCTGGTCTTCACTATCTCGGTCAAGGGCAGCGCCGGGCCCGCGGGCGGCCATCCGGACTGGCTGACCGCGACCAAGCGGCACCGCACCACCGTCGTCCGCCTGCCAGAGCCGTTCGGTGAGGTGCTGACGATCGGCGAGCTTGAGCCCGGGCTCGCCGAGGCCAGCATCACCGTGGTCGAGGAGCCGACCGCGGATCGCAGCGGTCCGGCGCGGAAGCCCTCGTCGGTCAGCGGCAGCGGCCGCGGACACTAGCCCGGCAGCCGGGCGGACGCCGTGTGCACGAGCTCGGCCAGCCGCGCGAGCACGCTCGGGTCGGTCTGCGGCAGCACGCCATGACCGAGGTTGAACACGTGGCCCTCGGCCGTCCGGCCCGCGTCAAGGACCTGGACGGCCCGCTGCTCGATGACCTCCCACGGGGCCAGCAGTATCGCCGGGTCGAGGTTGCCCTGCAGCGCCTTGCCCGGGTCGACCCGGCGCACCGCCTCGTCCAGCGGCACCCGCCAGTCCACTCCGATCACGTCGGCGCCCGCCTCGCCCATCATCCCGAGCAGCTCGCCGGTGCTGACCCCGAAGTGCAGCCGCGGCACGCCCGACTCGGCCAGCGCCGCGAAGATCCGCTTGCTGTGCGGCAGTACCGACTGGCGGTAGTCCTCGGGGCTGACCGCACCGGCCCAGGAGTCGAAGAGCTGCACCGCCGACGCTCCCGCCGCGATCTGGACCTGCAGGAAGGTGATCGTGATGTCCGCGAGCCTGCGCAGCAGGGCGTTCCATAGCGCCGGATCGCCGTACATGAGCGCCTTGGTCTTGTCGAAGGTCTTGGACGGGCCCCCGTCGATCAGGTACGAGGCGAGCGTGAACGGGCCGCCCGCGAAGCCGATCAGCGGCGTGCCGTCGAGCTCCGCGACCAGCGCCTCGACCGCCTCGGCCACGTAGTGGACCTCACCGGGCGCCAGGATGCGCAGGCGCCGCAGGTCCCGTTCCTCGCGGATCGGCTGCTCGACCACGGGGCCGACGCCGGGCCGGATGTCGATGCCGACCCCCGCCGCGCGCAGCGGGACCACGATGTCGCTGAACAGGATGGCCGCATCCACGGGATACCGGCGCAGCGGCTGCAGCGTGAGCTCGGTGATCAGGTCAGGCTTGGTACAGGCCTCGACCATGGCGGTGCGGCCGCGGGCGGCCCGGTACTCCGGCAGGGAGCGGCCGGCCTGGCGCATGAACCAGACCGGTGTATGGGGAACCGGCTGCCTGCGGCAGGCCCTGAGAAATACCGAATCTTCGAGCTTCGAACCCACAGCAATGATCATCTCACAGAGCCAGGCCGCTCGACAGCGGCGGCATTTCCTCTTCAAAGCCGATCGTGACACGCCGCCGGAGATGCAAGGTACCCGGGGGACGGCGTGCCAGCATCATGCTGAGCCCGCCGGGAGGAGGTCCTGATGATCCAGGTGATCCGGCACTGCCCCGACTGCGGCGGAGACCGGATGGTCGAGCAGTATCACGCGGTGGCCGGCCGCTGCCCGGATGCCCCGGACGGTGACTGCCCCGAATGGTCCTGCACCGAGTGCGGCGCCGCCCTGCTGATCGGCTTCGCTTTCCCCTTGCCCGAGCTGGCGGGGGCCCGGGTGTTGCGGGACCGGGTGGCATGACAATTTCGTGCCGGTGCCGCATGCTCGGATCATGAGGCCTGCAGCCGGGCCAGCGAAAAGAGCCGAGTTGGATGCCGCGGCCACCTTCCGGTCGGCGATCGCCGATCTCGAGGCCGGTATGGAACACCAACGCCGGGTGCGCCCCGAGGTTGCCTTCGAGACTCAGCCGCCGCCGCGCAGGCTCGCACCGTACGCCGCCGCGATCGGCGCGACCGTGCATGATCCCGACGCCGGCCGCGGATCCCGCCGCGAAGGGCGGCCGGGCGCGCCGGACGATGCGGACACCGAGATCGGGTGGGGCAGCCTCGTCCTGCTGTACGACCCGGCGGGCCAGGCCGGATGGGCGGGCCCGTTCCGGGTCATCGCCTACGTCCGCGCCGAACTCGATCCGGAGATCGCGGCCGACCCGCTCATCGGGCAGGTCGGCTGGAGCTGGCTGACCGAGGCGCTCGACGCCAGGACGACCGGATACCGGCAGATCAGCGGGACCGTGACCCGGGTGGTGACCGAAGGGTTCGGCGCCAAGCAGACCGAGCCGGTCGCGACCGGCTTCGAGCTGCGCGCGTCGTGGTCGCCGACCGGGCCGGGCGCGGCCGTCCCCGCCGCGGCCCCCGCCACCGCAGGGTCAGATCCGGCCCCCCGCGATCTCGACGCGCACGTGGCAGCCTGGTGCGAGGCGCTCTGCACCGCGGCCGGCCTGCCGCCGCTGCCGGCCGGAGTGAGCGCACTGCGGCCGCGCCCCCGGCGGCGGTCATGAACGACGGGCCGCGGCCGGAACCGGATGCCGACGCCGCGGCAGACGCACCGGCTGACCCGTCCCCCGCGGAAAGCCAGGCGGTGCCGCTGCTCGAGCCGCGCGACGGCCTGCCCCCGCTGATCGTCACCGGTGATGCGCTGGCCGACGCCGCCCGGAGGCTGGCCGCCGGGCACGGGCCGGTCGCGGTCGACGCCGAGCGGGCTTCGGGTTTCCGTTACGGGCACCGGGCGTTCCTGGTCCAACTCCGCCGACGTGGTGCGGGAACCGTGCTCATCGACCCGGTCGCCTGCCCCGACCTGTCCGGCGTCGACACCGCCCTGGCCGAGGCGGAGGCGGTCATCCACGCCGCGTCCCAGGACCTTCCCTGTCTCGCTGATCTCGGCTACCGGCCGCGGCAGCTCTTCGACACCGAGCTGGCCGGGCGGCTGCTCGGCTACCCGCGGGTCGGTCTCGGCACCCTGGTGGAGGCCGTGCTCGGGCTGACGCTGGAGAAGAGCCACTCCGCGGCCGACTGGTCCACCCGGCCGCTTCCGGAGGAATGGCTGCGTTATGCCGCCCTCGACGTCGAGGTGCTGGTGGAGCTGCGCGACGCCCTGGCGGTGCAACTGGCCGAGCAGGGCAAGGTGGAGTGGGCGCGCCAGGAATTCGCCGCCGTGCTTCACGCCCAGCCGACCGGGCCGCGACCGGAGCCATGGCGCCGCACGTCCGGCATTCACCGCGTCCGCAGCAGGCGCGGCCTCGCCATCGTCCGCGAGCTCTGGCTGGAGCGGGACCGGATCGCACGGCGGCGCGACCTTTCGCCGACCCGGGTGCTGCCGGACTCCGCGATCGTCGAGGCGGCCCGGGCGCTGCCGAACGAGTCCGGTGACCTGGCGGGCATCGCCGGCTTCAACGGCCGCGGCGCCCGGCGGCACGCGCCGGAATGGCTGCGCGCCGTCGGGCGGGCTCGGGCCCAGGCGGAGCGCGCGCTCCCGGTCGTGTCCGCCCGGCCGAGCGACGGACCGCCTCCCGCGCACCGCTGGCCGGAGCGCGACCCGGTCGCGGCCACCCGGCTCACCGCCGTCCGGGCGGTGGTGGCCGCGCTGGCCGATGAGCATCACCTCCCCGCGGAGAACCTGCTGCCCCCCGATGCGGTGCGCAGGCTCGCCTGGCAGCCGCCCGAGCCGGTCAGCCCGGAGACGGTCGGCACGGGGCTGGCCGGATACGGTGCGCGCCCCTGGCAGGTAAACCTCACCGCGCTGCCGATCGCGAAGGCGCTCATGCGGATCCTCGAGAAGGACGAGGGCTGAGGCCGCGCGCTCACCCGGCCCGCAGGAGCTTGATCACCGGAGCGAACGCCGGCATGAACGGCTCGTGCACGGTGATGTAAGAAAAACCCCAGCGCTCACGGCTCGCGCGGAGCTGGGCTGCTATCTCGGCCACCGTGCCGATGAGGTAGAACGGCACCTCGAGCAGTTCGTCGACGGTGAGCAGGGCCGCCGGGTCGGTCACGTTCCGCTCCGCGCAGGCCCGCCGGTGGCCGGAGGCGATTTTCTCGGCCGCGGCCCGGCGGTCATCGGTGACGATCACCGACTGCACGAGCAGGTGCCATTCGATCCGGCCGGCCCGCGGGCCCGCGCAATGCCGGGCGTATCCCACCCGGTCGTCGACCTCGGCCGCCCGCCCCACCCGGAAGGTGCCGGGAGGCTCCCCCTTGATCTGGTACACCCCGGCCACGCCGACGATGTCCGCCTGCTCGGCGGCGATCCGCAGGATCCGGTCACCGGTGCCACCGACGAGCAGCGGCGGGCCGGACCCGCCGAAGCCCCGGTGCTGCAGCGGCCGCGGCGCGCTCAGCGAATCCGGCAGGTGCTCCAGGTCGGTGCGGAAGAACCGGCCCAGCTCGGCGACGGTGGTGCTCAGCCGCTCCGCCCGGGCGCCGAACGGCTCCCAGCCGATGCCCGCCTCGTCGAACTCCCACTTCATGTGACCCGCGCCCAGGCCCACCTCGAGGCGGCCGTCGGTCAGGATGTCGGTGGTGGCGACCTCGCGGGCGAGCAGGGCCGGGTTCCAGAACGCCGCGTTCAGCACCAGGATGCCGACCCGCATCCGCTCGGTGGCCTCCGCGGCCGCGACCAGCAGCGGGAACGGCGCGGGCAGGCCCAGATGATCCGCGGCGAAGATCGTGTCGTACCCGTGCCGCTCGCCCTCGCGGCAGGTGTCGACGAACGCCTGCCGCGTCGTGATGCCGAAGATGTTGAACGAAAACCGGAAATCGCGCGCTTCGCCCATTCTGCCCACCATGCCAGGCTGGCGCGGAGGCCCGCGAACCGGGTCATGCGCTCCGGGGCAGCGGCCTCAGGGCGCAGGGCACCGCGGACCCGGCCCGCGGCACCCCGGCACAGGGCAGGATCTGGTTGGTCTCGGGGTAGTCGGGAAAGACGTTGAAGATCACTTCGCAGTCGCAGCAGCAGCCGCCGCGCCGCTGCATGCGCTGCACCAGGCCGCGAGCCCGGGGGGCCCGCAGGTCACGCCAGCGCACCGTCCACCGGTGCGATCCGTCGCAGCCGAACTCGCTGATCATCCGCAGCAGGTAGCAGCGCAGGCACTCGCGCTCTCCCGGCCCAGTTAACTGCTGCGACAGCACGGCCAGTTCGGTCTCGACGAGGTCGGCTACGTTGTCGGCCATATCCGCGCTCCTTCCGGCAGGTATCTGGTGACAGAAACCGTTCTACCGCCGGCATCCGACATTCCCGCCGGCGCCCGTGGACGGGGGGGTGCACGACGAATTTGCAGGCAACCAAGATCATCTTCACGATGATCTGCTCTGATGGCATCTGCCTGGTGGTGCACGGTGCGCCAGATGGCCTGCTCCGGAGCGGGATAGCTCTCCTGCGCGGCGCTGACCAGCATTTTCCCCGTCTGGTTGCCACACCTGCCACCAGGAGAAGGCCGCTGCCGGCAGACACCCGTCCGGCCCGGCATATCTGTCGCGCACCCCGGGCCCGTTCCGGGCCCGGGATTGTCGGACCCTCCCGGTACAGTCGAACTAGCAATCGAACCTCAGCGGCCAGACAGCTGCACCGACTCAACCGCACGGCAGAGCCACCCGCTGCCACCAGGGAGATTCGCGAAGATCATGTGCTTGCCCGGTCAGGTGCCCCCCGTGCCCGCCACCGCCGCCGACGCGGCCGCGATGGCCCGCGCCGCGCTGGGCTGGCTCGCCGCCGCGGACGCCGCGAGCTGGACCACGGCCGAGCAGGCCGACGTGCTGGGCGTCCTGGAGCAGGTGGGGTCGGTGCACACCGCGGCCCGGTCGAAGGTCCTGGCCGCGTTCTGGGCGCAGGACGGCTGCCGGAGCGACGGGCACGGGTCGGCGCGGACCTGGCTGAGGTGGCAGACCCGGGTCAGCGGCGGCGCGGCCGCGGGGGCGATCGGGTGGATGCGGCGGCTGGCCGCCCACCCCGCCGTCGCCGCCGCGCTGGCCCGTGCGGAGGTCTCCGGGTCGTGGGCCCGGCAGGTGTGCGAGTGGAGCGACGCGCTGCCCGCCGGCTGCCGCGGCGACGCCGATGAGATCTTGCTGGGCGCGGCGGCCGACGGGGCGGACCTGGAGGACCTGGCCGCCTTGGCCGAGGAGATCCGCAAGCGCACCGCGCGCCCGGACGCCGACGGCGGCGGTGACGGGTTCGATGACCGCCGGGTGTGGCTGGCCGCGACGTTCGGGGGGGCGGGGACGCTGCGCGGGGACCTGACCCCGGGGTGCGCGGCGGCGCTCTCGGCGGTGCTGGCGGCGCTGGGCAAGCGGGCCGGGCCCGAGGACCGGCGGTCCAAGAGCCAGCGTGATCACGACGCGCTGGAGGAGGCGTGCCGGCGGCTGATCGCCGTCGGCGGCCTGCCGCAGCGGGCCGGGCAGCCCACCCAGATCCAGCTGCACATGACGTTGGACCAGCTGCGCGGCCTGCCCGGCGCCGCCGCCGCCGAGGCCGCCTGGGCCGCGGCCGCGGCCGGGACCGCCGGGGCCGGGACCGCCGGGGCCGGGGCGGCGCGCCGCCGGGCCCGGCGCCGACTGCGACGCGACCCTCGTCCCGGTCGTCACCGGCCACGTCGATCCCGAAGTCCTGGACCGCCTCGCCAACACCGTGCTCCGCCCGCCCGCCGGGCCGGGCGGGCCGGGCGGGTCCGGTCCGGCAGGCCCGGGGAGCCCGGGCGCGCCCGGCCACCAGCCCGGCCAGCGCGGGGACGACCGCCGCGGCGGCACGGACGAGGCGGCTGCCGCGCGGCGGCGGCGCGCCGAGCGCGCGGTCCGGCAGATCATCGTCGCGGCCGCCGCCGACCTGCTGTCCGGCCCCGCCGGGCTGGCCGCCTGGCTGCGCACCGGGATCGCCGGCGCCCTGGCCGCCTCGGTCAGCCTCCCCCTCGACGTCGGCGCCGCGGTCGAGATCATCCCCGCGCACCTGCGCCGCGCGGTCACCGCCCGCGACCGCCGCTGCCGCTTCCCCGGCTGCGACCAGCCCGCTGCGGGCTGCCAGCCGCACCACATCATCCCCCGCTCTGAAGGCGGCCCCGCCAGCCTGACCAACCTGCTGCTCTTGTGCACCTTCCACCACCTGATCGCGGTGCACCGGTGGGGCTGGGGCATCGTCCTGCTCCCCGACGGCACCGTGACCGCGACCAGCCCCGACCGCACCCGCACCCTGCACAGCCACGGACCACCCGCCAGTGCCGCCTGACCAGGCGGCCAGCCAGCCACGACGCGCCCGCCCACGCCGCCTGACCCGCCAGCCCGAGCTGTACCGGCCGGCAGCCGGTGAGCTGACCGCTCGGCCGCGTCCACGCCTGGCGCTAACCGCACGAAGCTCA
Organism: uncultured Actinomycetota bacterium; assembly: GCA_963842355.1. GTDB lineage: Bacteria > Actinomycetota > Actinomycetes > Streptosporangiales > Streptosporangiaceae > JASHPR01. The sequence continues at coordinate 204,768 of CAWJGC010000011.1, forward strand.
TGGGTGCACGGCAAAGTTGCCAGTAACCAAGATCATCTTCACGATGATCTGCTCAACCAGGAGAAGCCCGCTACCAGCGGACACGCATCCGGCCCTGCATCCGGCCCTGCATATCTGTCGGACACCCCCCGTGGACGGACCCGGTTACAGCTCGGAAACACCCCACGAGCTGACGAGAACCTCGTCGCCCACCGACAGCTTGCCGGGCCGCAGCACGGCGAACTTGGCGCCGAACGCGACCCCGCCCTGGGCCGCGCGGCGGTATCCGGCCAGCGTGCGGATCGGCTCGAGGCCGGCCTTCGCCCCGGAGGCCTGGTCGACCAGCGTGACCGCGCAGCGGATGGCGAGCTTGGCGTAGCCGATCTCCGCGCTCCCGGCACTGGCCCGGCGCACCCGGTCTTCGGTGTGCGGCAGGCTCCACCCGGTCACGACGATGTTAGGACGGAAGCGGTCCATCGGCAGCCACTGGCCGCCGCGGGTGAGGATCCGCTCGTTCAGCAGGTCCAGCGACGGGCGCGAGATGACCAGGAGCGAGGAACCGTCCGCATAGGCGGCCGTCCCCGGCGTCTGGCCGTCGGTCACGCGACGGTGCTCCGGCGGCACCCGCACCAGCCTGCTGCGCACGCCGAGCACGGCGGAGAGCCATCCGGCGACCGCGTCGCCCTGGTCGATGCCCTGGTACCGGGCGCGGAACAGGGCCACGTCCCGGCGCGCGGCCGCCAGGTCGACGTCGACGGTGATGTCGCCGGCGCCCGGCGCGCGCAGGGTCAGCCGCTGGCCGCCGCCGCCGACCTCGGGACGGATCAGGGCCAGCCGCGGATCCCGGCGCTGGCTGCGGAACACCCCGTCCTCGCCGATGACCATGAAGCTGCGGTCATGCGCCAGCCCGGCGGGCGTCAGCGCCGCGTCGGGCACCGGGGCGCCCGCGCATCCCTTGACGGGGTAACACGTCAGCTCGGCGATCCTGGCCACACACCGACGGTACGCGGCCCCGCCGCGCGGCCAAAGCGAGTTCCCCGCGCCGGCCACAATGGGCGTATGGCGGAACTCGCGTGGGCCGCGCTCGACACGCCGGTCGGGCCGGTCTCCGTAGGCTGCAGCCGGGCCGGCGTGACCCAGGTCCGCTTCGGCCGCCCGCCCGGCCGCCCGGCCCCGTCGACGGCCGGGACCGGAACCGGCCGCGACCTGCGCGCCGCCGCCCTGGCCCAGCTCGGCGAGTACTTTTCCGGGCGGCGGCGCCGCTTCGACCTGCCCCTGGACTGGAGCGCGACGTCACGGCTGCGGCGGCAGGTGCTCGGGGTGCTCTTCGACTCGGTCGGCTACGGCGAGACGGTCAGCTACGGGACGCTCGCCCGCCGGGTCCAGTCCGCCGGCCACGGCCCGTTCCTGGCGGCCCGGGTCATCGGCCAGATCATGGGGGGCAACCCGATCCCGCTGATCGTCCCCTGCCACCGGGTGGTGGCCGCGGCCGGGCTCGGCGGCTACAGCGGCGGAACGGGCCCGGAGGTCAAGCGGTGGCTGCTGGTGTTCGAGGGCGCGCTGCCGCCGACCCTCGACTGGGAGCCCACCCGGCTTCCCGCCTGATCACGGCGGCGGTCACGGCCCGGCCGGATGGTGGTGTTCCGCGGCCGCCAGAACGCCGCCGGCGGCGTGCAGCACCCAGAAGCCGGCCGGGCGCAGCGACTGGCCGTCGGGCGGCCCCGCGCCGAGGGCCGCGCAGGCCGCCGCCAGCAGCAGCGGCAGGTTCTCGCGGTGCGCGCAGATGATGGCGGGCCGGCCGGCGGCGACGACGGCGGCGACGCGGGCGGACCCGGCGCCGGGCTCGCCGTCGGCATGCTCGGCCGCGAGCACGGTCTCGATCTCCAGATCCGCGCCGGTCAGCGTCGCGTAGGGCCGGACCGTCGCCAGGCACCGCTCGGCAGGCGAGCTGACCACGCGGGCGGGGCCGAAGCAGGCCAGCAGCCGGGCGAGGCGCTCGGCGTCGTCCGCGCCGCTGGCGTCGAGCGGCCGGTCCCGGTCCGGCCCCGGCCAGGCGTCCTTGCCGACCGCGGAGGCGTGCCGCAGCAGCATGAACGGCACGGTGTCGGCGGGCCCGGCGGCGAACTCGTCCAGCGTCGTGGCGTCGTGGGCGTAGCTGAGCCTGCCCCGCGCCGCGGGCACCGGCAGCCAGGCCAGCTCGTCCACCTCGTCGTTGGGCCGGAACGAGGCCCAGCCGCCCAGCACAGGGCGCCCCGCCCAGTACTCGACCCGCTTGGGCCGGTCGCCGCGCTGATACAGCGAGGGGGGAAGCGGCCGGCCGAGGATGACCCGCACCCCGGTCTCCTCGGCCACCTCGCGGACGGCGGTCAGCAGCACGTGCTCGCCGCGCTCGCGCTTGCCCTTGGGAAAGCTCCAGTCGTCGTAACGACGCCGGTGAACGAGCGCGATCTCCCTGCCGCGTCCGGAGGGCCGCCACAGCACGGCGCCCGCGGCCCGGATCTCGCCGTCGGCCGAGGCCTCAGTCATCTGCGGCGCGGCCCTGCCGGACCCGGATCAGGTATTCCTGGATGTCCTCCAGCGGAGAGCCGGACGCGTCCAGGTGGTGCCGGGTCCAGGAACCGTCGGAATCCAGCCACCACGACGCGGTGGTGTCGTCCATCGCCATGTCGATCAGGCCGCGCAGCTCCGCCCGCTGCGCCGGATCGGTGACCCGGACCAGCAACTCGACCCGCCGGTCCAGGTTCCGGTGCATGAGATCGGCACTGCCGAGCCAGACCGCGCCGTCCGGCTCCTCGTCGGTGCCGAACGAGTACACCCGCGAGTGCTCGAGGAACCGGCCGAGCACGCTGCGGACCCGGATCGTCTCCGACAGGCCGGGCAGCCCGGGCCGGACGCCGCAGATCCCGCGGATCCACAGGTCGATCGGGACTCCGGCCGCGGAGGCACGGTACAGCGAGTCGATGATCACCTCGTCGATGATCGCGTTGCACTTCATCTGGATCCGCGCGGGCTTGCCCTCGCGGGCGCGATCGGCCTGAGCGTTGATCTGTTTGACCAGGCCAGAACGGATACCCTCGGGCGCGACGAGCAGCCGGCGGTACGCGGGCTTGCGGCTGTATCCGGTGAGGTGGTTGAACAGGTCGGTGATGTCCTCGCCGACCGTGGGATTGGCGGTGAGCAGGCCGAAGTCCTCGTATAGCCGCGCGGTTTTCGGGTGGTAGTTGCCGGTGCCGATGTGGCAGAAGCGGCGCAGTGATCCGTCCGCCTCCTCCCGGACCACCAGCACCATCTTGCAGTGGGTCTTCAGCCCGAGGAAGCCGTAGACGACGTGGCAGCCGGCCTCCTCCAGCTTGTGCGCCCAGGCGATGTTGGCGCGCTCGTCGAAGCGGGCCTTGATCTCCACCACCACCACGACCTGCTTGCCCGCCTCGGCCGCGTCGATGAGCGCGTCGACGATCTCGGAGTCGCCGCTGGTCCGGTACAGGGTGTGCTTGATCGCCAGCACCCGGGGATCGGCCGCCGCCGAGACCACCAGGCGCTGGGTGCTGGCCGCGAACGAGTCGTACGGGTGGTGCACGAGGACGTCCCGTTCGGCGATCGCGGCGAAGATGCTCGTGTCGGTGGGCAGCACGGTCTCCGAGGGCACGAACGCCGGGTACTTGAGCTGCCGCAGGTCGAGGTCGGCGATGGCGTTCAGCCCGGACAGGTCGAGCGGGCCGGGCAGGCGGTACACGGCGCGGGTGTCGATGCCGAGTTCGGTCACGAGCCTGTCCAGCACGTCGCTGGACATCGACTCCTCCACCTCCAGCCTGACCGCCTGCTCGAAGCGACGCCGCATGAGCTCGCGCTCCATCGACTTCAGCAGGTCCTCGGTCACGTCCTCGTCGATCTCGAGGTCACGGGTCCTGGTCACCCGGAACACGTGCTGCTCGATCACGTCCAGGCCGGCGAACAGCTCCGGCAGGTGCGCGGCGATCACGTCCTCGATGGGCACGAACCGGTTGGGCGCCACCGCGAGGAACCTGGGCAGCAGCGGCGGCACCTTCACCCGGGCGAACATGGTCGTGCCGGTCGTCGGGTCGGCGATCATCACGGCCAGGCTGAGCGAGAGGCCGGAGATGTAGGGGAACGGGTGCGCCGGGTCGACGACGAGCGGGGTGAGCACCGGGTAGATGCGCTCACGGAACAGCCGCTGCATCGCGGCCTGCTCGGCTCCGGTGAGCTCCTTCCACCGCAGGATCTCGATGCCCTCCCGGACCAGGGCGGGCAGCACCGAGTCGCTGAAGGCCTCGGCGTGCCTGATGGACAGCTCACGCGCGGTCTCCAGCGTGTTCTCCAGGATCTGCGTCGGCTGCAGCCCGCTGGCGTGCTCGACCGGGAGCCCGGCCGCCAGCCGCCGGATCCGGCCGGCCACGCGCACCATGAAGAACTCGTCCAGGTTGCTCGCGAAGATGGCCAGGAACCGCACCCGCTCCAGCAGCGGAATGGTCTCGTCCTCCGCGAGCTCCAGCACCCGCTGGTTGAACCGGAGCCAGCTCTCCTCACGGTCCAGGTACCGCCCGGGGGGCAGCTCCTCGGCGGCCGCCGGGCGGGACCGCTCGGCGCCCGCGGCGCGCACGGGCGCCGCCGCCTCCGGGGCGTGGCCGGGCTGCGATTCGCCCGGGTGACCGCGCCCCGCGGGCCGCGCGGCACCCGCAGGCTGGTGGCTGGGGCCGGGCGCGCTACCCGCGTTCTTGCTCGCCTCGCCGCGCTGAGATGTGACCGGACTGGTACCCATGTACCCATTGTCCCCGGTGTTGCCGCCGGTCAAAGTCCTTGGGGCCGCCGTCGTGCGAACTCCTGGTGTCCAGGGCACCCAGGGCACCCCGGGCACCCCGGGACCCTGGGCACGCGGCTTGCGGGGACCGGGCGGCGGGCGGGAGGATCTGAGGGCCCGAGCGAAGGAGATCACGCATGCGCATCGGCACCTCCCAGGACGAGCAGGCCGGCCCTGACGCCCTCACCCGCCTCCGTGACCAGTTCCAGCGCGCGGCCGACGACGGCTTCGCCTCGGCCTGGGTGTCGAACATCTTCGGCCTCGACGCGCTGACCGCGCTGGCCGTCGCCGGAAGCCAGGTACCCGGCATCGAGCTGGGCACGGCCGTGGTGCCGACCTACCCGCGCCACCCGGCGGTCATGGCGCAGCAGGCGCTGACCGTGGCCACGGCGCTGGGCGGCCGGCTGACGCTCGGCATCGGCCTGTCGCACAAGATCGTCATCGACGACATGTACGGTTACAGCTTCGACCGGCAGGCCCGGCACATGCGCGAGTACCTCAGCATCCTGCTGCCCCTGCTCGACGGCCAGGCGGCTTCCTTCCAGGGCGAGACCATGCGGGCCGCGATCGGGCTGACCACCCCGCGGCCGGGCCGGGTGCCGGTGCTGCTCGCGGCGATGGCGCCGCAGATGCTGCGCCTGGCCGGGCAGCGCACCGACGGGACCGTGCTGTGGATGACCGGGCCGGCCACCGTGCGGGACTACATCGTCCCGACGATCAGGGCGGCGGCCGAGGCCGCGGGACGGCCAAGCCCGCGGGTGGTCTGCATGCTGCCGGTCCTCGTCAGCGACGACGTGGACGGGGCCAGGGCCCGCGCGAACCGGGTCCTCGCGATCTACGGGCAGCTGCCGTCGTACCGCGCGATGCTCGACCGCGAGGGCGCCAAGGAGCCCGGCGACGTGGTGATCACCGGTGCCGAGGACGCGGTCGCCGCGCAGATCAGCGCCTTGGAGGAAGCTGGCGTGACCGACTTCGTGGCCATCGAGTACGCGCGCGGAGACGATGGGCTGCGGACGCGCGAGCTGCTCAAGACCCTGGCCCGGCGGGCCGCATCGTGACGGGGCGGGGCCTGCGCGGGCCGCGGGCCGGTCAGCGCAGGCCGGGCCGGTCGGCGAGCTGGGCGAGCAGCGCCGGGAGCAGCTCTTCCTCCGTCACCGCCCGGCCGCTGGCCCGCATCAGCCCGGCCAGCCTGCTGTCCCACGGGCTCTTCGCCGCCGGGCCCCTGAGCGGCTCGGAGCTCGCCGCCAGCCCGGCGCGGTAGTCGTCCGCCCCCATGAGCCACGGCGCCGCGCCCAGCCGCCGGATGGCCGCCGTGGTCGCCCGCAGGCCCGGCCAGTCGAAGTGGTCGTGCCAGTGGATCCTGGTCCCGGTCGACACGGCGGCCCGCAGCAGCCGGTAGCAGGCCACCGACGGCTCGCCCTCGGCGCAGACCAGCGGCGCGCTGTCCGCGCCGAGCTGGCTGGCCGCCGCGCGCAGCACCGCCGGGCTCTCACAGACCCGCAGGTCGATGGCCAGGGGCATGATCGGCATCGTGGTCAGCTGGTGCAACGTGACCCGGAACGGTTCCCCGGCCTCGGCCGCCTCGGTCAGCCAGCGACCCAGCGGCTCGCCCCCGGCCCGGATGTTGAGCACCAGCACCTGGCTGGCCAGGTCGTCGGTGGCCACGCCCGCCGCCGTCCACAGCGCCCGCTCGGCCTGAGGCCCGGCCGGCACCGGGGTTTCCTCACGCAGCGCGAGCGCCCGCAGCACCAGGCCGGCCAGCGGCGTCGCGTCCAGCGCCTGGGGATCGCCGGTCACCGCCTCGGCCAGCACGGGCAGCAGCACCGCGGGCTCGTCAGACTCCGTGGGCAGCCGCTCGAGCACGGCGGCCGCCTGAGCCAGCAAGCGTCCCTGCCCCTGCCGGGCCAGCCGGGTCAGGCTGCCGTCCCGGCTGATCTCGTCCAGCCAGGCGGCGTGCCAGGCCGTCGTGGCCAGGCGGCTGCGCCGCGCCGCGTCCAGCGCCCCCTGGAACTGCCGGATCTCGGTGGCCCGCTCGGCCGCGCGGTCCCGGACCGGCCCGGCCAGGGCCTCGACCGCGGCGCGCAGCCCGGATGCGATCCCGGCCCGGCGCAGGGCGGCCTCCACCTCCGGTAGCGGGATGCTGAGCGAGGTGCCGTGCCCGGTCGCGTGGCCGAGCAGGTGCGCCGCTGCGTGACGCTGCTCGGCAGTGGCGCCGACCAGCGTGACGGTGCCGTCGACGGGCTCGCCGCGCTCGAGCCGGATCCGGATCCGGTCGATCAGCCAGCCGAGCTCGGGCGCGCCCAGCACCCGCCGCAGCCGCTGCGGGTCGCTGACCCCGGATTCGCTCACCATCGCCATCATCATCGACCCTGGTGGGCGCCTCATCAAGCAGCGGCCCCGGCGCGTGGCGGCCGCGACACCGGGCCTGGCTCAGCCGGTCGGCGCGGGCAGGCCGACCTCGGACGCGGCCGCGGTCTCGTCGATCTGGAGCGCATCGGCAGGCAGCAGGAACCCCTGCCGCACGGCGCGCGCCGCCGACTGCTGCACGGCCGCCACGTAGTCGCTGTGCAGCGGGTACAGCGCGGCGATCTGGGCCGTGCTCAGCGGCGTGGTCGTTCCGAGCAGGAAGCAGAGCAGGCTGGTCCCGGTGTTGCCGGTGCCGGTGAGGGTGGCGGTCGGGGCATCAACGGCCGGGGTGCGGACCCCGCCGAGCGCGTTGCCGAACTTGTCCGTGACGTAGGCCCCGTTGACGATGTCGATGCGAGGGGCGCGGGCGGCCGGGATGCCGAACCTGACCCACCGGTTCAGCCCGGCCAGCGACGCGTCCATGACGTAGCGCTCCTGGCCGTCGTTGGCCTGCTGCGCGCACGTGCCCTGCGGGAAGGCGGGTATGTCGCGGAGCACCTCGGTGGAGGACAGGCCCAGCTCGGTGAGGTCGACGTGGGACGTCCCCGGCACCTCCCAGAGCCGGAACCAGCGGCTGTCCGGCTGGGTCGCGGGGAGGTAGCCGAGCCCGGTGGCCAGGATGTCGGTCTGGGTCTCGACGGTGAGAACGGGTACTCCGATGTCGGTCCGGATCCGCGCCACCGCAGGCATCGGGGGGGCGGCCTGCGGCGCCTGGGAGACCGGGGCGCCGGCCGCGCCCCGGCTGTGGATCAGGAACCCGTCGAACAGCCGGTCGAGCGGCTGGATGGCGTTGGCGTAGGTCACCATCCGCAGGGCGGACTGCGACTCGCCGTCGGCGATCAGCGCGCGGGGGCGCAGCGGGCCGAGCGGCCTCGGCCCGGTGGAGTGCAGCAGCGCCTCGGCGGCCTGGGAGAAGATGCTGTAGGAGAACGTGTCTCCCGGATGGCTCAGCGCCTGATACCGGGCGGGGTCCCAGTTCCTGAGCCCGAGCGGGCCCTGCACCCCGAGCTGCTGTGCGGAGACGCCCACCCAGGCGTAGCCCGCGCGCAGCAGTTCCTGGCTCTCGTACAGGAAGTCGGGGTCGATGTCGACGTTGAAGCTGACGTTCAGCCACTCGACCACGACCGTGCCGTTGAAGTGGGCCTCGCTGGTCGGCCGCCGGACCAGGATCCGCGTCTCGTAGGGCGCGGTCTCGGCCGGGCGGGCCGTCCAGCGGCCGTCGGTTCCCCACGTGCCGACCTGCGCGTAACCGGTCGCCGTGCCCTTCAGGAAGTACTCCTGCTGGGTGTAGCCGGACAGGCCCAGCGGCAGCGGCGATGAGGTGAACGGCCGGCCGTGGGTGCCGCCGGTGACGGGCCCGATGACCACCGGGCTGGGCACGTGCTCGCGCGGGCGGCCCGGAGCGCCGGCCGCACCCTGCGCCGTGCCCGCCGCGCCCCGGGCCGTGCCCGCGCTCTGCGCCGAGGCGGATCCGGCAGGTATCAGCGCGAGCATCGTCACCGCGGCCACGGCCAGCCGGCCGAGCCGCTCGGGAATGCCAGTGATCATTGTTCCCGGCCCTTTCCGCACGCATGATCCGTTCAGGGATGATGGCCTGCATATGGTCGGTTAGTCGTACGCTTCAGCCGCAGCGCATGTCAAGGCGTCGCATGCGCAGCTTTAGGCCGCGTTTTCATCCGCCATGACGAGGCGGAGCAGGCCGTTTGAGCAGACAATGAACACCGCTCTGGCGCGGAAGCCGCGCAGGTCCGGCTGCCCATCGGAGGGTCAGCGTGAGCCAGTTCACTTCCTTCGACGGCGCCGCGATCTCCTATTACGAATGGGGCCGCGACGACGAGGGCCCGCCGGTGGTGCTGCACCACGGCTTCGTCGCGGACGCCAACCTCAACTGGGTGATCCCGGGCGTGGTGGCCGCGCTGGTGGCGGCCGGGCGGCGGGTGATCGCCCTGGACGCCCGCGGTCACGGGGCCTCGGCCAAGCCGCACGACCCGGGCTCGTACGGCGAGGGCGCCATGGCCAGGGATCTCCGCCTGCTCCTCGACGTCATCGGCGCGCCGAGCGTGCACCTGGCCGGCTATTCGATGGGCGCGATCATCTCGCTGATCGCGGCCGCCCTGGATCCCCGCGTGTCCCGGGTCGTGATCGGCGGGGTGGGGGCCGCGGTGGTCGAACTCGGCGGCCTGGACACCCGGGCGGTCCGCCGCGAGGCCATCGCCGCCGCCCTGCTCGCCGACGACCCCGCGGCCATCGCCGATCCCGGCGCGGCCCGGTTCCGCCAGCTTGCCGATCTCGTCGGCGCGGACCGGCAGGCGCTCGCCGCGCACGCCGCCGCCCCCCGGGCCGCGACCGTCTCGCTACGTGACATCAGCGCGCCCACGCTGGTCATCGCCGGAGACGCCGATCCCCTGGCCGCACGGCCTCAGGTCCTCGCGAGCGCCATCCCGCGGGCGCGGACCCTGATCCTGTCCGGTGATCACCTCACCGTGGTCACGAATCCCCGGTTCGCCTCGGCGATCGTCGACTTCCTGGCCAAGCCGGACTGACGGTCATCCGCCGACGCGCGTTGCCTCGGACAGGATGCCGATGACGGCGGCGACGGCGGGCTCGGCGTCGGGACCGGTCGCGGACACGACGATCCGCTGCCCGCTGGTCGCGCCGAGGCCCATGACGGCGAGCACGCTCCGGGCGTCCGCGCTCCGGGAGACGACCGTCAGCCGCACGTCAGCGTCGAACCGTGCCGCGGCCACGGCGAGCGCCCCCGCCGGGCGCGCGTGCAGGTCCCCGGTCAGGGTGATCGCGGCCTGACAGCCCGGCTGCGGGTCGTGTTCACAGCTTCCTGGCATGCCGGGCCTCCTCCGCCGCGGCCAGGACCGCCGTGACGTCGCCGCCGGCCGCGGCGGTGACCGTGGCCGCGACCGCGCCCTCCACGAAAGGAGCGTCGGCCAGCATCACCCGATCCGGTGTATCGTCGTCCGGCTCGGCCAGCAGCGCCCGGACCGTCAGCACCGAGCTGCCCAGGTCGGGAACGATCACGATCCCGGCGCCGGAACTGGCCTGCCGCAGCGCTTGCCTGACCTTCTCGATGCTGGTCCCGAGGCCGCCGTCCTCGGTCCCGCCGACGCCGACCACGGTGACGATGCCGCCGCTGATCTGGGACGCCACCGCCGCGGCGCCCTCGGCCAGCGCCGCGCTGTGCGAGACCAGGACTATCCCCACCGTCTGGCCGCCGCTCATGATCTATCCTGAATGGTGTTCGACATGACCGAAAGGTTGCCATGATCCAGTCCGTGGAACGCGCGGCCCTGATCCTGGACGCGCTTGGCTCGGGAACCCCTCGCCTCGGCGTCACCGAGATCGCCACCCGGGTCGGCCTGCCCAAGCCGACGGTCTATGGCTTGCTGCGCACGCTCGAGAAGCACGACCTGGTGGCCCAGGATCCCGATTCGGGCAAGTACCGCCTCGGCGCGGGCGTGCTGCAGCTCGGCAACGCCTACCTCGACGGCTCCGAACTGCGTGCCCGCTCGCTGCTCTGGGCGGAAACGCTCGCCCAGCGGGCCTGCGAGACGGTCTGGGTCGCCACCTTGTCCGGGGCGCGGGTGATCGTGCTGCACCATGTGTTCCGGCCGGACAACAGCGTGCAGATCCTCGAGGTCGGCGCGGCGATCCCGTGGCACGCCTGCGCCCTGGGCCACGCCATCGTGGCCTGCCTGCCCGAGATGCAGCGTGCCCACGCCCTGGCCGGTGACCTGGCTCCGCTCACCGGGCGGACAAAGACCTCGCGGACGGCGCTGGAGCGGGCCCTGGCGCAGGTCCGCAAGCGGGGCTACGCGATCGAGGATCAGGAGGCGACGGTCGGCGACGCGGGGATCGCCGCCCCCATCATGAGCCGGGACGGGGCCGTGGCCGGCTCGATCGGCGCGGTCGGGCCCGCCGGGCGCCTGCTCGGCCCCGATACCAGGGACTCGCTGGCCCGCATGGTCCTGGAGGCCGCCCGCGCGGTGTCGCGCGACCTGGGCGCAGGCCGCGGCGGTGCGGTGCTCTCGGCCCGGAGCTGACATCATCCTGCCCCTACGAGATCCCATACTTCGGCGACGGTCGCGGCGCGCAGGGCATCGTCAGCCAGCGTGGCACACGCGGTCCGGTCCAGTTCCGCCACCCGCTCCCGCACCCGCGCCACCCGGGCCGCCGGAACGCTCAGCGCATCCGCCCCCAGGCCGACCAGCAGGGGAATGACCGCCGGATCCGCGGCGGCGTCGCCGCACACCGACACGCTCACGCCGGCCGCTCGTCCCGCCCCGACGACGCGGGCGACCAGCGCGAGCACCCGGGGATCGGCGGTCAGCGCCGGTCCCGACCGCTGATCCTGCCGGTCGATGCCGAGCACCTCGCTGGTCAGGTCGTTGGTGCCGATCGAGAAGAAGGCAACGTGCGGCGCGAAGGCCGCGGCGTCCGCCGCGGTGGACGCCACCTCCACCATGATCCCCAGCCGGGGCCCGCCGGTCCCGGCGGCCGCGGCCGCGTCGGCCAGGGCCGCGGCGACCGTCTCGACCTCGGCGACGTCCCTGACCATCGGGACCAGGATCGCGAGCTCGGCGAGCCGGCCCGCCTCGAGCACCGCGCGGAGCTGGTCGCGCAGGGCCGTGGGGTGGCCGAGCAGCGCGGAGAGGCCGGCCTGGCCCCGGAGGAACGGGGGGATCTTGTCGCCGGAGAAGTCCAGCAGCCGGACGACGGCCGGGCGCCCGTCCAGCTGGCCGAGCACCGGCCCGAGCTGGGCCAGGTGCGCCTCGTACGACGGCCAGGCGGTCGCGCCGGCGAACGCTATCTCGGTGCGCAGCAGGCCGACGCCCGCGGCCCCGTCGGCCAGCCCGCGCCGGGTCTCCGCCGCCGACGCGACGTTGCACAGGATGGTGATGGGGCGGCGGCCCGGAACCTGCGGGGACGCGGGGGCGGCGCGGGCGGGCGGGCGGGCAGGGGATGCCCCGGCGGCGCGGGCGGGCGGGACGGCAGGGGATGCCGCCGCGGCCGCTGCGTCCGGCCGGGCCCGGACCGCCGCGATCTCCTCCGGGCCGGCCCCGACGATCAGTTCCCCGGCGTCCGCGTCGAGGATCGCCTGGCTGTCCGGCGGCGCGGCGAGGGCACCGGGGTCGATGCCGGTGAGCATCGGCACGCCCAGGCCGCGGGCGACGATCGCGGCGTGGGAGCTGGCCCCGCCCGCCACCGACGCCGCGCCGACGAGCCCGTGCTCGGCGAGCGAGATCAGGTCGTAGGCGGCGATCTCGCGGCGGGCCAGGATGAAGTCGCCTTCCTCCGGCGGGGGCGGCGGACCTGCCCCGAGCTGCTCGAGCACCGCCCGGGCGATCTGGCGGACGTCGCCGGCCCGCTCGGCCAGCTCCGGCACGGGCAGCGCCTCGAGCTGCGCCGCCTGGGTCTCGGCGGCACCCTGGACCGCGGCCACGGCGTCGGCGCCGTCCCGCGCCGCCGCCACGGCCGGGCCGACGAGCGCGGGGTCGGATGCGATCAGCCCGCCCACCGCCACGATGTCGGCCTCCTCGCCGCGGCCCGCACCGCGCAGCCGGTCAGCCAGCGCCGCGTGCTGCGCGGCCACGCCGGCGAAGGCGGCCCGCACGTCCTCCGGGGTCGCGGCCGCGGCCGGGGCCACGTCGGCAAGGTACAGCCGGCCCGCGGCCGCTCCGTCGGACACCGCCACGCCGCGCCATCGGCTGGCTGGGCTCATCGGCTCTGCCGGGCGGCGGTGTCGCGGAGGGCGCGCAAAATGATCACCGTGGACGCCGCTCCGGGATCCTCGTGCCCGACGCTGCGCGGGCCGAGGTAGCTCGCCCGTCCCTTGCGCGCCTGCATGGGAATGGTGGCCCGGGCGCCGGCCTCGGCCGCGTCGGTCAGCGCGGCGAGGGCGTCGGAGGCCGGACTCCCCTGCGCGAGCGCCTCACGCAGGGCCTGGCTGGCCGGTGCGAGCGCGTCCACCATGGTCTTCTCGCCCTCGCGGGCCGCACCCAGTTTCTGCACGCCGGCCAGGGCCGCCTCCAGCGCGTCCGCGAGCGCCGGCAGGTCGACCTCGGCCGAGTCCCCCAGGGCCTTGCCCGCCTGGCGGAACGCCATGCCGTACAGCGGCCCGGACGCGCCGCCGACCTTCGAGATCAGGGTCGACCCGGTCAGCATCAGGACGGCGCGCGGGGTGGCCGGCGGCTGAAGCTCCAGGGCCGCGCAGACGGCCGTGAAGCCGCGGTCGAGGTTGATGCCGTGGTCGGCGTCCCCGATCGCCGCGTCCAGCTGGGTCAGGTGATCCCGGTCGGCCTGGACCACGGCGGCCGCCTCCGCGATCCAGGTCAGGAAGAACCCGGCGTCCAGGCGCGGCCCCTCCGGCCCGGGCGGCTCCGGCCCGGGCGCCCCCGGCGCGGGGCCCGGTGGCTGGGGCGCCCCTGGCTCGGGTGACGGCGACCCTACCGGCCCCAGCGCAGGGCGGGCGTCTCCACCGGCGCGTCCCATAGCTCCCTCAGCGTGGCGTCGAGCCTGCACACGGTCACCGAGAACCCCTGCATCTCCAGGCTGGTGATGTAGTTGCCCACGAGATTCCTGGCGATCGTGGCCCCCTTGCCCGCCAGGTACTTCTGGACCTCGTGGAACACGACGTACAGCTCGATCAGCGGCGTGCCCCCCATGCCGTTGACCATGACGAGCAGGTCCCCGTCCAGCGGCATGTCCGCGTCGATCGCGTCCAGCGCCGCCGCGGCCAGCTCCCGGGCCGATGCCATCGCCACCCGGCGGCGGCCCGGCTCACCGTGGATGCCGACGCCGAGCTCGACCTCGTTGTCGGCGAGCTCGAACGTCGCCTTGCCCGCCGCCGGGATCGCGCAGCCGCTCAGCGCGACGCCGAAGGACCGGGTGCGCTCGTTCACCGTGCGGGCCACGCCGGCCACCTCGGCGAGCGGGGCATCGCGCTCCGCCAGCGCGCCCGCGATCTTCTCGACGAACACCGTCGCGCCGGTGCCCCGGCGCCCCGCGGTGTACAGCGAGTCCTCGACCGCGACGTCGTCGTCGACCACCACCTGGACGACCTCGATATCGTCGTCCTCGGCCAGCTCGGCGGCCATCTGGAAGTTCAGCACGTCCCCGGTGTAGTTCTTCACCACATGCAGGACCCCGGCCCCCCCGTTCACGGCCCTGGTAGCCGCCAGCATCTGATCGGGAACCGGGGAGGTGAATACCTCGCCGGGGCACGCGGCATCGAGCATGCCGTAGCCGACGAAGCCGCCGTGCAGCGGCTCGTGGCCGGATCCGCCCCCGGACACCAGGCCGACCTTGCCCGGGCGGGGCCCGCCGCGGCGGGTGATGACCTTGCCTTCGATGTCCACCGCGAGCTCCGGATGCGCGGCGGCCAGGCCGGCCAGCGCGTCCGTCACCACCGTGTCCGGGCTGTTGATGAGCTTCTTCATGCACGCACTCCGCTCATACTCCACTGCCCCGGCCGCCGGCGGTGCCCGCCGCCAGCCCGGCGCATCCGAGCCGATCCCCGACCATTGGGGGTCTATTCGACCATACCGAACAGCGTTTCAACCAAGTTAGGACCGCCCGTGGCCCGCGTCAAGGCGGCGCCCGGCCGCCGACCGGTACGCGGCGCCAGGACCCGGCCGTCACGACTGACCGCCGGCCGGCCGGATCCAGTCGAAGGTGCGCTCCACCGAGCGCCGCCAGTTGTCGTACTCGGCCGCCCGGAGAGCCGGCTCCATCTGGGGCAGCCATTGCGCCGCCCGGTGCCAGTTGCGCCGCAGGACCTGCGGGTCCGCCCAGAACCCGACGGAGAGCCCGGCGGCGTAGGCGGCACCGAGGGAGACGGTCTCGGTGACCATGGGCCGCATCACCGCGACCCCGAGCACGTCGGCGATGAACTGCATGAGCAGGTTGTCCGCGGTCATCCCGCCGTCCACCTTCAGCGCGGTCAGCGTCAGGCCCGAGTCGGCGTTCATCGCGTCGACGACCTCGCGGGTCTGCCATCCCGTGGCCTCGAGCACCGCCCGGGCCAGGTGACCCTTGGTGACGTAGGAGGTGAGCCCCACGATGACGCCCCGCGCATCGCTGCGCCAGTACGGCGCGAACAGGCCGGAGAAGGCGGGCACGATGTAGACGCCGCCGTTGTCCGGGACGGACGCCGCCAGGGTCTCGATCTCCGGGGCGCTGCTGACCAGGCCGAGCTGGTCCCGGAACCACTGGACCAGCGCGCCGGTGATGGCGATCGAGCCCTCGAGCGCGTAGGCGGTCGGCTCGTTGCCGACCTTGTAGCCGACGGTCGTGAGCAGGCCGTGCTTCGACCGGACCGGCACGGTGCCGGTGTTGAGCAGCAGGAAGCTGCCGGTTCCGTAGGTGCACTTGGCCTCGCCGGGCGAGAAGCAGGTCTGGCCGAACAGCGCGGCCTGCTGGTCACCCAGGGCCGCGGCGATGCGCACGCCCGGCAGGACCTTGTTCGTCGGCGCGAAGGTCTCCATCGACGGCCGGATCTGCGGGAGCATCGCCCGCGGCACGCCGAAGAACGTCAGCAGTTCGTCGTCCCAGGCCAGGGTGGACAGGTCCATCAGCAGGGTCCGGCTGGCGTTGGTCACGTCGGTGACGTGCAGGCCGCCGGCGGGTCCGCCGGTGAAGTTCCACAGCAGCCAGCTCTCCATGGTCCCGAAGAGCACGTCACCGCGCTCGGCGCGCTCGCGCAGGCCGGGCCGGTGGTCGAGCAGCCACCGGATGCGAGGGGCCGAGAAGTAGGTCGCCAGCGGCAGCCCGCAGCGTTCCTGCACCATCGCGGCCCCCGGCTCGCGGGCCAGTTCGTCGACCATCTCGCTGGTGCGGGTGTCCTGCCAGACCACGGCGCGGCCGATCGGCTCGCCGGTGCGCCGGTCCCACAGCACCGTGGTCTCGCGCTGGTTGGCGATCCCGAGCGCGACCACCTGATCCGGGGTGACGCCGGCCTGCGCCAGCACCTCGGGCACGATGCGCTCGAGGTTCCGCCAGATCTCGACCGGGTCGTGCTCGACCCACCCGGGCTTCGGGAAGTACTGCTTGTGTTCCAGTTGCGCGACCGATACCAGGCGCCCGTGGTGGTCGAACAGAATGGAGCGGGTCGACGTGGTGCCCTGGTCGATGGACATCACGTACCGCTCAGTCATCACGCCCTGCTATGGCCATGTGCCTGCACCTCCGTTGCGGCAGCCAGCAAGTGGCGGGTCGGTCACCAGCGAGAAGCCCCCAGGTTCCGGGATATGGCATGCGCGGCGTCGCGCACGTAGCCGGCCAGGACGGGGCTCGGCTCGCTCTTGGCGCCGCAGATCCGCTCGACCGCGCCGGACAGCCCGATGGCCCCGACCACCAGGCCGCCGCTGCTGCGGATCGGGGCGGCCACGCTCGCAGTGCCGACGATCATCTCCTCGATCTCCGACGTCCACCCGGTCTCCCGCGCCTGGGCCAGCGTCCGGACGAGCTGCCGCCGGTCCACGATCGTGCGGCGGCTGAACGGCTCCAGGCCGTTGCCCCGCAGCGCGGCCATCGCGTTCGGGTCGAACGCCAGCAGGACCTTGCCGAGCGCGGTGGCGTGCAGCGGCAAGAGCGTGCCGACGTCCAGCGCCTGCAGCGTGTCGTCCGGCCGGAACACGTGGTGCACCACAAGCACCTGCCCGTCCAGCAGCGTCCCGATCCTGACCGACTCGCCGCTGCGCGCCGCGAGCGCGTCGGCCCAGTTGATCGCCCGCGACCGAAGCTCGTTGACGTCGAGATAGCTCGTCCCGAGATGCAGCAGCGCGGCCCCGAGCTGGTACTTGCCCGTCGCCTTGTCCTGCTCGACGAAACCCACCCCCTGCAGCGTCCGCAGGATGCCGTGGGCGGTGCCGCGGGCCAGGCCGAGCGAGGTGGCGATCTCGCCGACGCCCAGCCGCCCCGGACCGCGGGCCAGCAGCCGCAGTATCGCCGCCCCTCGCTCTATCGACTGAACCGGGCCCGGCACGTCGCACATCCTAACCATGACGGCAGGTATTCGACAATGTCGGCTATGAGTCAGCGGCGGCGGACGGCCCCGCGCCCCGCGCACGGTTTGCGTGATCTTCGTCACATCCTCGAGCCTAGCGACGTGCGATACTCCTGACCAGTGTTCGACATTGTCGGCACTCGTCTATTGACGACGTCTCTTTACCCCCGTTTTATCCGAGCAGGGCCAGTGTCACTGGTAGTGGCCTCGCTGCGGCGGGCGCGCGCGGGACCTGGCCCGGGTCCGACGCCGAACCCGACGCCAAGGAGGAGACGATGGCGAGACGACACAGGCCGCGCGAAGTGGCCTCCGCAGCCGGCGGTCCCGGCCCGCTCCCGGCCCGCTCCCGGCCCGCTCCCGGCCGACCGGAGGTGCGCCATGAGTGAGAGCGCCGGCGCGCCGCTGGCCGAGGACCGGGCCCGGGCCCCCGGGCCGGTATCGCTGCGCCGCACCCCGTTCGCCCGGCTGCGCGGGACCTTGCTGGGCGAGATGACGGCCGAGATGCTCGGCACGTTCGTCATCCTGCTGTTCGGCGACGGGTCGGTGGCCATGTGCGTCGCCGCCCTGCCCCAGTCGGGCCGGGCCACGCTGGTGTTCAGCCCGGCCGACTGGATCCTGATCATCTTCGGCTGGTGCTTCGGCGTGGTCTTCGGCATCTACGTCGCCGGCGGGGTCAGCGGCGCCCACCTCAATCCCGCGGTGACGCTGTCGTTCGCGCTGCGCCGCAAGTTCGCCTGGGCCAGGGTCCTGCCGTACTGGTTCGCCCAGGTGCTGGGCGCTTTCCTGGGCGCGGCGGTGGTGTACGCGCTGTACCACGCGTCGATCACCTCCCTGCTGAGCACCACCCACACCACGCAGCAGACCTCGCTCGGCACCTACTCGATCTTCGCGACGTTCCCGGCCTCCTACTTCCACGGCAGCTGGGTCGGCCCGTTCGTGGACCAGGTCGTCGGCACGGCCGCCCTGGTCGGGATCATCCTGGCCGTCATCGACGAGAGGAACACCTCCCCGGGCTCCAACCTGGCCCCGTTCATCATCGGCCTGATCGTCGCCGCCATCGGGATCTCCATCGGGGCCAACGCCGGCTACGCGATCAACCCGGCCCGTGACTTCGGGCCCCGGCTGTTCGCGTACTTCGCGGGCTGGGGGAAGATCGCCATTCCCGGCACCTTCCAGTGGTTCAGCAACTACATGTGGATACCGATCATCGGGCCGCTCGTGGGCGGCCCCCTCGGCGCCTGCATCTACGATTTCCTGATCCGGGAGCAACTGGTGGAGCCTGAGGTCGTCCCGCCCGGACCCGCCGTCGAGGAAGACTGACCCGCGGGCACGAAAGGAGAGGAGCAAAGATGGCGGACTTCGTCGGGGCCATAGACCAGGGGACCACGAGCACCCGTTTCATGATCTTCGACCACGGGGGCAACGAGAGAGGACGGCATCAGCTTGACCACGAGCAGATCCTGCCGAGGCCAGGCTGGGTCGAGCACGACCCCACCGAGATCTGGGAGCGCACCCGCGCGGTGGTCGAGACCGGGCTGCGGCAGGCCGGGCTGAGCGCGGCCGACCTGGCCGCGGTCGGGATCACCAACCAGCGGGAGACGTCGGTGGTCTGGAGCAAGACCACCGGCCGCCCCTACTACAACGCGATCGTCTGGCAGGACACCCGCACCGACCGCATCGCCAGCGCGCTGGAACGGGAGGGCAAGGGCGAGATCATCCGGACCAAGGCCGGCCTGCCGCCGGCGACGTACTTCTCCGGCGGGAAGATCCAGTGGATCCTGGAGAACGTCGACGGGGTCCGCGAGGCCGCCGAGGCCGGCGATGCGATCTTCGGCAACACCGACTCGTGGCTGCTGTGGAACCTGACCGGCGGCGTGGACGGGGGCGTGCACGTCACCGACCCCACCAACGCCAGCCGGACCATGCTGATGAACCTCGAGACGCTGGACTGGGACGACGAACTGCTGTCGTTCTTCGGCGTCCCGCGGGCGATGCTCCCGCAGATCCGGCCGTCGTCCAACCCGGCCCTGTACGGGAAGACCCGGCCGGACGGGCCCTTCGGCGCGGAGGTCGCCCTGGCCGGCGACCTCGGCGACCAGCAGGCGGCGACCGTCGGGCAGGTCTGCTTCGGCGTCGGCGAGGCCAAGAACACCTACGGAACGGGAAACTTCCTCCTGCTCAACACCGGCACCGAACTCGTGCGGTCCAAGCACGGGCTGCTCACCACCGTGTGCTACAAGCTGGGCGACGCCGCCCCGGTCTACGCGCTCGAGGGCTCGATCGCGGTGACCGGCTCCGCCGTGCAGTGGCTGCGCGATCAGCTCGGGATCATCTCCGGCGCCGCGGAGAGCGAGTCGCTGGCCCGCCAGGTCGAGGACAACGGCGGCGTGTACTTCGTCCCGGCGTTCTCCGGCCTGTTCGCGCCGTACTGGCGGTCCGACGCCCGCGGCGTGATCGTCGGCCTGTCCCGTTACAACACCAACGCGCACCTGGCCCGGGCGACGCTGGAGTCGATCTGCTACCAGACCAAGGACGTCGTGGTCGCCATGCAGCAGGACTCCGGGGTCACCCTGGACGTGCTCCGGGTCGACGGCGGCGTGACCGCGAACGACCTGGCCATGCAGTTGCAGTCGGACATACTCGGCGTCCCGGTGTCCAAGCCGGTCGTGGCCGAGACCACGGCGCTCGGCGCCGCGTACGCGGCCGGCCTGGGCGTCGGCTTCTGGCCGTCGATCGACGAGCTGGAGCAGAACTGGCACGAGGACAAGCGCTGGCAGCCGACCTGGACCGACGAGCAGCGCGCGGCGGGCTACGCCGGCTGGAAGAAAGCCGTCGAGCGCACTCTCGGCTGGGTCGACGTGGGCTGACCCGGCTGACCCGAACGACCCGGGCTGACCCGCTTTCGGGCGGGGCCGTGCTCTCGCGCCCAGCGGCCCCGCCCGGAAGCTCGCCCACTCCGCCAGCCCTGACCAGCCGGGCCTGACGAAGAGGAACCCCGATGACGTCTGTGGCACTGGGACCTGAGTACCGGGCCGCCGCGCTCCGCGCGCTGGCCGACACCGAGTTCGACGTGCTCGTGGTGGGCGGCGGCGTGGTCGGCACCGGAACCGCGCTGGACGCGGTCACCCGCGGCCTGTCCGTGGCGCTGGTCGAGGAGCGCGACTGGGCGGCCGGGACGTCCAGCCGGTCCAGCAAGCTGATCCACGGCGGCCTGCGCTACCTGGAGCAACTGGACTTCCCGCTGGTGCGCGAGGCGCTCAAGGAGCGCAGCCTGCTGCTGAGCCGGCTCGCCCCGCATCTCGTCCACCCCGTCCCGTTCCTGGTCCCGCTCCGGCACCGGGCCTGGGAGCGGGTGTACATCGGCGCCGGGGTGTCGCTCTACGACGTCATCGGCGGTGCCCGGGTGTTGCCTCGGCACCAGTACCTGAGCCGCCGCCGGGCCCTGCGGATCGCCCCCGGCCTGCGCCGCGACGCCCTGGTCGGCGCGATCCAGTACTTCGACGCCCAGGCCGACGACGCCCGGTACACGATGACGCTGGCCCGGACGGCCGCGAACTACGGCGCGGTCGTCGCGACCCGGGCATCCGTGACCGGCTTCCTGCGCGAGGGCGAGCGCGTCACCGGGGCGCGGGTCGCCGATCTGGAGGGCGGCGGGGAGATCCCGGTGCGGGCCCGCCGGGTCATCGGCGCCACGGGCGTGTGGACCGACGACATCCACCGGATGGCCGGCACCCGCGGCGAGATCGCGGTCCGGGCGTCCAAGGGCGTCCACATCGTCGTGCCCAGGGACCGGATCCGGCTCGATACGGCGCTGATCCTGCGCACCGAGAAGAGCGTGCTCCTGGTCATCCCGTGGGGAAGGCACTGGCTGATCGGGACCACCGACACCGACTGGGATCTCGACAAGGCCATCCCGGCCGCCAGCAGCGCCGACGTCACCTACCTGCTCGAGCACGTCAACGCCGCGATCGCCACGCCGCTGACCGCCGACGACGTCGTCGCCGTGTACGCCGGACTGCGGCCGCTGCTCGCGGGCGGCGCCGGCGGCACCGCCGCGCTGTCTCGCGAGCACGCGGTCAGCCAGCCGGTTCCCGGGCTCATCGTGATCGCCGGGGGCAAGTTCACCACGTACCGCGTGATGGCCAGGGACGCCGTCGCCGCGGCGACGGCGGACCTCCCGGCCTCCGTTCCCGCATCGGTCACCGACCGGCTGCCGCTGGCCGGAGCGGCCGGATACGAAGCGCTGTGGAACGAGCGCGGCAGGCTGGCCGGGCGGGCCGGCCTGCACCCCGCCCGCGTCGAGCACCTGCTGAACCGGTACGGGTCGTGCACCGAGGATGTGCTGGAGCTGATCGCGGCCGACCCCGTGCTCGGCCAGCCCATCCCGGGAGCCGCGGACTACCTGAAGGCCGAGGCCGTCTACGCCGCGTCCAGCGAGGGCGCGCTGCACCTGGAAGACATCCTGGCCCGCCGGATGCGCATCGCCATCGAGGAATGGGACTCCGGCGCGGCCGCCGCGCCCGAGGTGGCCAGGCTGGCAGCACCGGTCCTGGGCTGGGACGCCGTGACCATCGACCGGGAGGTCGAGCACTACCTGCTGACCATCCGGGCCGAACGTGACGCGCGCCAGCAGGCCGACGACGCCGGCGCGAACGCCGCGCGACTCGAGGCGTCGCAGTCCTTCCCCGCCCGCGACGCGCAGCCCGGCTAGCCGCTAGAGCCCGCAGATCTTCCGTGATCGTGGTGGCTGAGTGACGGCTATCGTCACCAATCAACCACGATCAAGAGCTGGGCTGGCCGCTACGCGCGGTCGCGGTACAGGTCGCGCAGCAGGGCGATCTCGGCGCCGTGGTGGATCACCTCCCGGTGGATGTGCAGGACCAGCTCGGCCATGCAGGCATCGGGAAACGGCTCGGCCGGGCCGCACGGCTCGCTCAGGCCCCCGGTGCCCAGGGCGCGCACGCCCCGGACCCAGGCCGCGTATCCGTCGTCCAGCTGGCCGAGCGCCTGCTCCGCCGTCCCCGCGTAGCGATGCGTCTGGTAGTCGGCGGGCGGGCCGCCGAAGTGCGCGGCGTTGCGCATGCCGAAGCATCCCACGATGATGTGCGCCAGCCGCCACGCGATCGTGGTCACCGGCGGAGGTTCCGGCTGCGGGAACGCGAAGTCGACCGTGTAGTCACCCGAGCCCGGCGCGGTCGCCGCCGTGCTTTCTGTCCGCCGGCGGACGTTCCAGCAGCCGGCGACGGGCTCCCAGAGGTACTCGTCATCGGTGAGCCCCGCCAGGCGGGGCCGCAGCTGATTCTGCCAGTGCCAGTCGAGCTGATCGACCAGCGCGGTGTTCCAGTCGACATCCATGAAGATCACGCTAGCCCCAGATGCGGTCAGCCACCGTCCTCAACTGGCACGGGCGCGCGGTCCATCGATGCTGTTGGAGCGAGAGCGAGAGCGAGAGCGAGGCGGGGCTAGGGGTTGGGGTGGGGGATGTGGCCGCAGGCCCGGTTCAGCTCCTCGCGGCTGGCCAGCTTGACCCGGGCGCCGCGGCCGAGGGAGGCCGCGAGCTCACGCTCCGCGGTCTCGATCTTCAGCCAGTCGTCGTAGCTGACCGGCCGGATCCCGCGGGCGGCCAGCAGCTCGGCGAAGCGGGACGTGGGCGCGGCGTCCGGCCCGGCCTCGGGATAGCGCAGCAGCCCGGCCCGGGGCAGCGGGACGTCGCCGGGGCCGGGGCCGCCGGCCAGGTCGGCGAGCAGCGACCGGACCGTCTGCGCGGCGTCGGACTTGTTGGTACCGATGACCCCGGTGGGCCCGCGCTTGAGCCAGCCGGCCACGTACTCCCCGGGCAGCGGGGCGCCGTCGGGCCCGAGCACCCGGCCCTCGGCGTTCGGGACGACGGACGAGCGCTCGTCGAACGGGACGCCGAGCAGCGGCACGCTCTGATAGCCCACGCTGCGCAGGACCATCTGGACCGGGAGGGTCTCGACGGCGCCCGTCCCGGTGAGCCGCCCGCTGTCGTCCAGCCTGGTCCGCTCGAGCGTCAGGCCGGTCACCCGTTCTGGCCCGTGAATCTCGGCGGGCTTCAGCCAGAACCTGACGGTCAGCCGGCGCGCGCCGCCGGCCGGCGACCGTCCAGCCCAGTCCCTGATCACGGCGTAGTTGCCGCGCACGTGCCGGTCGCTCGCCGCCAGCCGGGCACTCTCCCCGGTCGGGTCGAAGGCGTCCAGATCGGCCTCGCCCTCGCCGACGACCACGTCCACGCCCTCGAGCTCGCCCAGCTCGCGCAGCTCCTTGGTGGTGAACTTGGCCTGCGCCGGGCCGCGGCGGCCGATCATGTGGACCTCGCGGACCTTGCTGGCCATCAGCGCGTCGAGCACCGGCTGCGACACGTCGGTGTCCCGCAGCTCCTCCGGGTTGCGGACCAGGATCCGGGCCACGTCCACCGCCACGTTGCCGACGCCGATGACCGCGACGGACTCGGCGTCCAGGGTGAACGCGTCCGGGTCGACGTCGGGGTGGCCGCAGTACCAGTTGACGAAATCGGTGGCCGCGACGCTGCCCGGCAGGTCCTCGCCCGGGATGCCCAGGCGCCGGTCGCGCATGGCGCCGGTCGCGTAGACCACCGCGTCGTAGCTGGCCAGCAGGTCCTCGCGGGTCACGTCCTCGCCGAGGTGCACGCCGCCGACGAAGCTGACTCCCTGGTGCTCGAGCACGCTACGCAGGTACTCGGCGATCGACTTGATCGACTTGTGGTCGGGGGCCACCCCGTACCGCACCAGCCCGTACGGGGTGGGCAGCCGGTCCAGCACATCGACCTGGATCGCGGCCGGGGGGTCGAGCGCGGCGCCCTGCTTGATCAGCGCCTCCGCGGTATACAGGCCGGCCGGGCCGGAGCCCACGACCGCCACCTGGAGAGGTCTCATGGCGTTCTGCTCGCTCATAACTTGCGATTGTCCATCACGCGGGCTGGCCCTGCGCGAGTTCCGGGGTCCGTCGGGCCACGGCCTCGGTGATGACCCGGGCCAGGTGCTGCGGGGCCAGGCCGTGCTCGTCGAGGATCTGGCCGCGGTCGCCGTGGTCCAGGAACTGCTGCGGCAGCCCGAACGTCCGGGCCGGGGTGTCCACGTCGTGCTCGCGCAGCAGCCGGCACACGGCGTCACCGAATCCCCCGGCCACGCCGTTGTCCTCCGCGGTCACCACGAGCCGGTGCTCGCGGGCGGCGCCGACCAGGGCCTCGTCCAGGGGCTTGACCCAGCGCGGGTCGACGACCGTGACGCCGATGCCGTGGTCGGCCAGCCGCTGCGCGGCCTGAACGCAGACCACCGCCATCGGCCCGGCCCCGACCAGCAGCACGTCCATGGCCACGCCGTCGGCGGGCCGGGCGAGCACGTCCATGCCGCCGAGCTTGCCGATCGCCTCGACCTCGGCACCCACCGTGCCCTTCGGGTAGCGCAGGACGGTCGGGCCGTCGCTGACCGCCACCGCCTCGCCCAGCAGTTCGCCGATGCGGGACGCATCCCGCGGCCACGCGATCTTCAGGCCGGGCACGACCTGCAGGATCGAGCCGTCCCACATGCCGTGGTGACTGGCCCCGTCGGGCCCGGTGACTCCGGCCCGGTCCAGCGCGATCGTGACCGGGAGCTTGTGCAGCGCGACGTCCATCAGCAACTGGTCGAAGGCCCGGTTCAGGAACGTCGCGTAGATCGCGACCACGGGGTGCAGGCCGCCCATGGCCATGCCCGCCGCGCACGTCATGGCGTGCTGCTCGGCGATGCCGACGTCGAATACCCGGTCCGGGAAGGCGCGCGCGAACGCGCCGAGGCCGGTCGGGTGCAGCATCGCCGCGGTGATCGCCACCACGTCCGGGCGCCCCGCGCCGATCGCGACAAGCTCGTCGCCGAACACCTCGGACCAGGTCCGCCGCGGCACCGGCGCCTCCGACGGGGGAGCCAGAACGTGGACGGGCGCGCCCGCGGGCACCTGGTGCAGGCAGTCTTCCTCGTTCTGCTCCGCGAGCGGGTAGCCGAACCCCTTCCTGGTGATCACGTGCACGATCACCGGGCCGCCGAAGTCGCTCGCGCGGCGCAGCGCGTGCTCGACCACCTGCTCGTCGTGGCCGTTGACCGGCCCGAGGTACTTCAGGCCGAGGTCCTCGAAGAGCACCTGCGGCTGCAGCACGTCCTTGATGCCCTTCTTGATCCCGTGCAGCGTCTCGTACAGCGGCGGCCCGAACAGCGGCGTGTGCGACAGGGTGGTCTTGATGTAGTCGAGGACCTGCTCGTAGCGCTGGGAGACCCGGACGATCGCGAGATGGTCGGCGAGGCCGCCGATCGTCGGCTGGTAGGAGCGGCCGTTGTCGTTGACGACGATCACGAGCCTGCTGTCCTTGGCCACCGCGATGTTGTTCAGGGCCTCCCAGGCCATGCCGCCGGTCAGCGCGCCGTCGCCGATGACCGCCACCACGGTGCGGTTGGTCTCGCCGCGCAGCCGGTAGGCCTTGGCCAGGCCGTCGGCGTAGCACAGGCTGGTGGAAGCGTGTGAGTTCTCGACCAGGTCGTGCTCGGACTCGGCCCGGCTCGGGTATCCGGATACCCCGCCGGCCTGCCGCAGCGTCCCGAACTCCGCGTGGCGGCCGGTGAGCAGCTTGTGCACGTAGGCCTGGTGGCCGACGTCGAACACGATCGGGTCGAGCGGTGAGTCGAACACCCGGTGCAGCGCGATCGTGAGCTCGACGACGCCCAGGTTCGGTCCCAGGTGACCGCTGTTCCTGGATACCGTCTCGATCAGGACGTCCCGAATCTCGCTGGCCAACCACGGTAGCTGGTCGGCGCTGAGCTCCTTGAGGTCCCGCGGGCTCGAGATGGTCTCCAGCAGCGTCACTGATCGCGCTCCTCCGTGGTCGTCGGGCCGACCTGTCCGCCGGCCTGCCCGTCCTGCGAGGCCGGCGGCGGTTCCGTCCCGGAATGGACCGAGTCTAGTTGGCCCCCCGCGGGGACGCACCGCGCGTCGCCGGCCGCCGCCCGGGCGGCATCCAGAAGACTACCGGGGCCGCCTCCCGCCGGAACTCGCGGGCGGCCTCCCGCCGGAACGCCCGGGCGGCCCCCGCCGAAGCGCCCGGGCGGCTCCTCAGGAGGCGGCGACCGCCTCGCCCGGCAGCAGGCTGGCCGCCTCGCCTGCCCCCGCCGCCCCGGCCACCCGGGCCGCCGCACTCCCCGGGGCCGCCCCGGCCACCACCCGGTCCATCCCGGCCATTCTGGCCACCCCGGCCGCGACGGCCGGGGCAAGTTCCCACAGCCCGGGCTGGCCCAGGGCGAGGACCGGCAGCCGCAGCGGCCGCGGGTCAGCGACCTGCCAGTGGTAACAGCCCGCGCCCATCCACGCGGCGCAGCCGCAGGGCTGGCCCGACATCCCCGCCGCGCAGACGCCCGACAGGCTGACCACCGCGACGATGCCGCCGATCGCCGCCGCGGGATCCGCGGAGTAGCCGTTGGCCTCGCGCACGGCCTGGTTCCGCACGTGCCGGGGTTCGGTGCGGAACGACGCGTAGATGGCCAGCGGCCCGCGGTACCAGGTATCCGAGGCCTCGCTCAGTACCGTCTTGTGCCCGCGGGCAACCGCCCACGCCCATGGCTGAGGCACGCTCAGCGCCCGCATCCGTCTCCCCTCCCGACCCGACTGACTTTTCAAACGTTTGCGGGACAGGCCGGGTTCACCGGGTTCAAGGATTCTTCCGGATACTTCCGGGACCGGCGGGGTTCGCGGGACTGGCGGCGGGCAGGATCCGGTCCCGGGCGGCCAGCCACCCGGCCCAGAATTCCGCGGCGGCCACGGCGAGCAGGGCCAGCACCGGGACCTTCCAGCCCCCCGTGACCGCGTGCAGGAATCCCACCGCCAGCGGCCCGGCCGTCGCGATCAGGTAGCCGGTGCCCTGCGCGAACCCCGACAGGGACGCGGCGGTCACCGGATCGGGGGCCCGGGCCACGGTGAAGAAGATCGCCAGAGCCAGCGCCGCGCCCTGCCCGAGGCCGAGCAGCAGGGTCCAGGCCACCGCGCTGCCGAGCGGGGCGAACAGCGCTCCGCCGAGGCCGGCGCCGCTGGCCAGGACGGTCACCGTGATCAGCAGGCGCTGGTCGCGAACACGGTGCGCGAGCACCGGGATCAGCAGGGCGGTGACGGCGTTGCCGAGGTTCATCAGGGCGAGCAGGTCGCCCGCTCCGGCCGCGCTCACGCCCCGGGAGCGAAAGAGCGTGGGCAGCCAGGACAGCGTGGCGTAGTAGTAGAGGCTCTGCAGCCCCATGAAGGCGGCCACCTGCCAGCCGAGCGCGTGCCGGTGCACGGCCGCCCCGCCGCGCAGCATCCCGCCGAGCAGGCCCCCGCCGGCGGGCTGGCGCCCGGGGCGGTCGCGGCCACCCGGGCCACCCGGGCGGGTGCGGTAGCGCAGCTGCGGCAGCCACGCCACGGCCGCGGCCGCGGCCGGCAGCGCCCACAGGCCGAGCGTGATCCGGACCGGCCAGCCTGATCCGCCCGGGCCGCCGGCGGCGCGGAACACCGGCACGGCGAGCAGCGACCCGACGACCGCGCCGGTGGCGAGCATCAGCAGGTAGCCGCCGATGAGCAGGCCCGCGTGCTGCGGCTGGCGGCGCTTGATCAGGCTCGGCAGCAGCACGTTCATCAGCGCGATGGCGGCGCCCGCCAGCACCGTGCCGGGAAACAGCATCAACCCGGGCGCGGCACCGCGCAGCAGCAGGCCGCCGGCCAGCAGCAGCAGCGCGGCCAGCAGGACCGGCTCCTCGCCGAAGCGGCGGCTCAGCGGGGCGGCCGGCCCCGAGAACACCCCGAAGCAGAGGACCGGGACCGCGGCGAGCGCGGCGATCGAGGCCGAGGACAGGTGCAGGGCCGCCGACAGCTCGGGGAAGACCGGCGGCAGGCTGGTGATCGCGGCCCGGAGGTTAACGGCCAGCACCGCGATGGCCGCCAGCAGCAGCGCCGTCTCCCGGCCGGGACGCAGCCTCCGGCCGCGCCGCGCGGGGCGCGAGGACGGGAAGGCCGGCCGGGCCCGGGGTATCTGGGTGGCGCACCCCGCGACTCTAAGCCGCTACCGTTGCCTGCGTGAATGAGCATCAGCCAGACATCGACGGCCTGCGGCAGGGTCTGGACCAGGTGGACAGCGGGATCGTGCGCCTCATCGCCGAGCGCCGCGAGCTCATCGCGGCCATGGCCAAGGCGAAGGAACAGGGCACGTCGGCGATCCAGGACGCCGACCGTGAGCGGCGGGTGCTGGACGCCGTCGTGACCGAGGCCACGGCCCTCGGCGTGTCCGCCAGCCTGGTGCGCACGATCTTCCGCGAGCTGATCAGCGACTCGGTGGCCCAGCAGGCCCGGCACCTGAACGGGGACGGCGGCGGGCGGGCCCGGGTCGCGTTCCAGGGGGCGGCCCACGCCTACAGTGACGCTGCCGCGCGGAAGTACCTGGCCGGGCGGGGGCTCGAAGGCGACCTGGCCGGCTACCGCACGTTCCGGGAGGCGGCCGACGCGCTGCTGGCCGGCCGCGCCGATCTCGCGGTGCTGCCGATCGAGAACACCACCGCCGGGAGCATCAACGAGGTCTACGCCCTGCTGCGGTCGCACGAGCTGTTCATCGTGGGCGAGGAGACCTGGAAGGTCGACCACTGCCTGGCCGCGGCGCAGGACGTCCCGCTCTCCTCGCTGAGCCGGATCCTGTCGCATCCGCAGGGCCTCGAGCAATGCTCGCAGTTCCTGCAGTCGGTGCCGAACGCGATCCCGACCACCTACTTCGACACCGCCGGCGCGATGCAGGCCGTGGCCGCGGGCGACGATCCCACCGTGGCCGCGATCGCCTCTCCCGAGGCCGCCGCCGCGTACGGGCTCGTCGTGCTGCGCCATGACATCTCCGACTCCCGGGACAACTTCACCCGGTTCGTGGTGCTGTCCACCACCCCGGCCGCCGTCGACCTGAGGATCCCGTGCAAGACGAGCCTGATCCTGGTCACCGGGCACGAGGAAGGCGACCTGCTGCGCTGCCTGGAGGTGCTGTCCGGCAGCGGCCACTCGATGACCAAGCTGGAGTCCCGCCCGCGGCCGGGCCGCCCCTGGGAATACATGTTCTTCGTCGACTTCGAGGGCAACGCCGCCGATCCCCGGACGGCGAGCGCCCTTGACGAGCTGCGGGCGGCCGCGCTGTTCGTCAAGATCCTCGGCAGCTACCCGGCCAAGGCGCTGCGGCGCCAGCCCGGCCCGGCGATCTCCCCGGCCCGCCGCCCGCCGGGCAGGCCGCCGCGCGGCCGGATTCCCCGGCGCACGACCCGGCCGAGATGCTGGAGGCCGTGGCCGCGGCCCCCCGGCCCGCCCCGGGCCGGTCCCGGCAGTACAAGCTGGTCGACCGGGCCGCCCGGCAGGCTGACACGGTCATCCGCGCCGGCGACGTGCTGATCGGCGGCGACGGCTTCGTGGTTATGGCGGGGCCGTGCTCGGTCGAGAGCGGCGATCAGATCGCCGCCACGGCCAGGTTCGTCCGCGATCACGGCGCTCACGTGCTGCGCGGCGGCGTGTTCAAGCCCCGGACCTCGCCCTACGCGTTCCAGGGCCTGGGCTGGGACGGGCTGGACCTGCTGGTCAACGCGGGCCGTGAGGCCGGCCTCCCGGTGGTCACCGAGGTGATGGCGGTGGACCAGGTGCCGCGGATGGCGGCGGCCGCCGACATCCTCCAGGTCGGCGCGCGCAACATGCAGAACTTCGACCTGCTCCGCGAGCTCGGCAAGGTGGACCGGCCGGTGCTGCTCAAGCGCGGGCTGTCCAGCACCATCGAGGAATGGCTCGCGGCCGCCGAGTATGTGGTCGCGCAGGGCAACCAGCAGGTGATCCTCTGCGAGCGGGGCATCCGGACGTTCGAGAGCGCCACCCGCAACACCCTCGACCTGTCCGCGGTGGTCGTGGTGCGCGAGCGGTCGCACCTGCCGGTCATCGTCGACCCCAGCCACGGCACCGGCCTGCGTGCCTACGTCGCGCCCATGGCCTGGGCCGCCCGCGCCGCGGGCGCGCACGGCCTGCTCGTCGAGGTCCATCCGGAACCCGAGAAGGCGCTGTCCGACGCCGACCAGAGCCTGTCGTTCGACGAGTTCGCCGCGCTGATGGCCCGCCTCGCCACCGTGCCGGGGTCAGGTCCGGGCTAGCAGCGAACGGAGCACGTACTGCATGATCCCGCCGTGCCGGTAGTACTCGGCCTCGCCGGGGGTGTCGATCCGCACGATCGCGCGGAACTCCCGGCCGTCGGCCAGCACGGTCACCTCCCTGGGCACCGGGCCCTGGTTGAGCGCCTCGATGCCGAGCACGTCGAACACCTCGTGCCCGGTCAGCCCGAGCGACTGGGCCGACTCCCCGGGCCGGTACTGCAGCGGGAGCACGCCCATGCCGATCAGGTTGGACCGGTGGATCCGCTCGAACGACTCCACCAGCACCGCCCGCACGCCGAGCAGCGCGGTCCCCTTGGCCGCCCAGTCCCGTGACGAGCCGGAGCCGTACTCCTTACCCGCCAGCACCACCAGCGGCGTCCCCTCCTCGAGGTACTGGCGGGACGCCTCGTAGATCGACATGGGCGCGCCCTCGGGCAGCTTCACGGTGACCCCGCCCTCGGTGCCGGGGGCCACCTGGTTGCGCAGCCGGATGTTGCCGAACGTCCCCCGGATCATCACCTCGTGGTTGCCGCGCCGCGAGCCGTAGGAGTTGAAGTCACGCCGCTGCACCCCGCGGGAGACCAGGTACTCCCCCGCCGGGCTGTCGGTCTTGATCGCCCCCGCCGGGGAGATGTGGTCGGTGGTCACCGAGTCGCCGAGCAGGGCCAGCACCCGGGCGCCGTGGATGTCGGTCACCGGGTCGGGATCGGCGGGCATCCCGTCGAAGTACGGCGGCCGCCGCACGTAGGTGGACCCGGGATCCCAGGCGAACGTGTCGCCGGGGGGCACCTCGAGCGCGCGCCAGCGGTCGTCCCCGGCGAACACGTCGGCGTAGTCGCGGGTGAACATCTCCGCGGCCACCGCGTTCTGGACGATCTCGGAGATCTCCCCGGGGGACGGCCACAGGTCCGCCAGGTACACCGGCCGCCCGGACGCGCCGGTCCCGAGCGGCTCGGTGGTCAGGTCGATGTCCATCGTCCCGGCCAGCGCGTAGGCGACCACCAGCGGCGGCGAGGCCAGGTAGTTCATCTTGGTATCCGGGTTGATCCGGCCTTCGAAGTTCCGGTTCCCCGACAGCACCGAGACCAGCGCGAGGTCGTGGTCGGCGACTGCGGTGCTGATCGCCTCGGGCAGCGGGCCCGAGTTGCCGATGCAGGTCGTACAGCCGTAGCCGACCAGG
The DNA here is from genome assembly GCA_963842355.1 of uncultured Actinomycetota bacterium. Lineage (GTDB taxonomy): Bacteria > Actinomycetota > Actinomycetes > Streptosporangiales > Streptosporangiaceae > JASHPR01. The sequence continues at coordinate 236,348 of CAWJGC010000011.1, forward strand.
TTGAAGCCGAGCTTATCCAGGTACGGCGTGAGCCCCGCGCGCTCGTAGTAGTCCATGACCACCTTGGAGCCGGGTGCCAGCGTGGTCTTCACCCACGGCTTGCGCTCGAGCCCGGCCTCGACCGCCTTCTTGGCGACCAGCGCCGCGCCGACCATGACCGAGGGGTTGGACGTGTTCGTGCACGAGGTGATCGCGGCGATCACCACCGAGCCGTGGTCGACGAAGGTCTTCGTGCCGTCGTCGAGCGTCACCGCCACCGGGCCGACGGCCCGGCCGGCGGCCGGGGCGGGCCCGGTGCTGGCCAGCACTGGGGCGGCGGGCGTCCCGTGTGCGGCGTAGACGCCGTTGCCCTCTTCCGCGGCCACCGGATCGGACGCCGGGAACGTGCCGGCGATATCGGTGTCCAGGCTGTCGAGCGGCACGTACGAGCCGAGTGCCTCGCGGAAAGCGTTCTTGGCGTCGGTCAGCGCCACCCGGTCCTGCGGCCGCTTGGGGCCGGCCAGGGACGGGACCACGGTGGACAGGTCGAGTTCGAGTTCCTCGGAGTAGTGCCCCGGGCGGCCCGGGGTGCCTGGCTCGTGCCACAGGCCCTGCTCCTTGGCGTACGCCTCGACCAGCGCGACCTGCCCGGCCGGGCGGCCGGTGAGCCGCAGGTAGGCCAGGGTCTCGGCGTCGATCGGGAAGATCGCGCAGGTGGAGCCGAACTCGGGGCTCATGTTGCCGATCGTGGCCCGGTTGGCCACCGGCACGGCGGCCACGCCCTCGCCGTGGAACTCCACGAACTTGCCGACCACCCCGTGCTTGCGCAGCAACTCGGTGATCGTGAGCACCAGGTCGGTCGCGGTCGTCCCGGCTGGCAGTTCCCCGGTCAGCCGGAACCCGACCACCCGCGGGATCAGCATCGACACCGGCTGGCCGAGCATGGCCGCTTCGGCCTCGATGCCCCCGACGCCCCAGCCGAGCACGCCGAGGCCGTTCTGCATGGTGGTGTGCGAGTCCGTGCCGAGGCAGGTGTCCGGGTAGGCGGCGGGCGCTTCCCCGTCCCGGGCCTGGGTCATGACCACGCGGGCCAGGTGCTCGATGTTGACCTGGTGGACGATCCCGGTGCCGGGCGGCACGACCTTGAACTGGCGGAACGCCTGCTGGCCCCAGCGCAGGAAGCCGAACCGCTCCCGGTTGCGGCTGAATTCGAACTCGACGTTGCGCTCGAACGCGTCCGGCCGGCCGAACACGTCGGCGATCACCGAGTGGTCGATCACCAGCTCGGCCGGGACCAGCGGGTTGATCAGTCCCGGGTCGCCGCCCAGGTCCCGCATGGCCTCGCGCATGGTGGCGAGGTCGACCACCGCGGGCACGCCGGTCAGGTCCTGCAGGATCACCCGGGCCGGGCTGAACTGGATCTCGGTGTCCGGCTCGGCCGCCGGGTCCCACTCGGCCAGCGCCCTGACGTGGTCGGCCGTGACGTTCACCCCGTCCTCGGTGCGGAGCAGGTTCTCGAGCAAGACCTTCAGGCTGAACGGGAGGTCGCCGCCACCCGCCACCGCGTCCAGCCGGTAAATCTCGTAGCTGCTGTCGCCCACCCGGAGCGTGGCGCGACTGCCGAAGCTGTTCCCGGTCATTGCGTGGCCTCCCTGCCCTGTTGCCCTGCCCGCGCCCCCGCCGCGCATGCATCCGTCCGCTACCGCATCTTCCCGCAGCCGCGGGTTCCCGCTCCCGTCGGCCCGGACCGCGCCGCCGGCCGGCGGGGCGGCCGGGCCCCGGCCGACCGCAGTATCTCGACATCAAGCTACCTACCGCCAACCTAGCCCGGAACTTATCTCGACGTCAAGGTATCTCGTGCGCCCGGCCCCCGGGCGAACGACGTGGGGGACACCCCGCTGTCGCCGTTACGACAGCGGGGTGCCCCCCACGCTGAATTCCGGGCGCGGCCCGGCCGGGCTCAGAGCCGGGCCGTGATCAGCGCCGCCATCTTCGGCGTGCCGATCCCGGTGGCCAGGTCAAATCCGGGCGTGGTCGGGAACAGGCCGTTGTTCGTGGCGGCGGCCTGCCTGGGGCCGATGCCGGTGATGTCGTGGAAATACCGCGACGGGTCGATGTTGTACAGCAGGTACAGCACCGGGTTGATGTTGCCGCTGCGGTGGCCCTGATAGCTGTCGCGGTCCGCGATGATCGCCGACCACAATGGCGACGACAGGCTGGTGCCGCCGATCCCGAACCAGCCGGGCACGGGCTGGCCGCCGCTGAACGTCGCGCAGACACTGAACGGCGTGGTGGTCGCCGTACCGGTGCAGTACTCGGCGTAGGGCGTGTACTCGTCGGCGTTGGCGGAGATGTCGGGGTCCTCGCGGCACGGGGCGCCGGTGGCCGCCAGCGCGCAGTGGGTCGTGCCGTTGCCGAAGGTGGTGAACGGGTTGTTGATCCCCGGGCCGTGCTGATAGAACGGGCGGCCCCACCACTGGCTGCTCCCGCCGCCGCCGGCGCCGGTTCCCGGGCCGCACCAGAACAGGCCGGTCTCGCCGCCCTCGTCGGCACTGGTGTTGCACAGGTTGTCCACGTTCCAGACCGTCTCGACGCCGGCCGGGTAAGCCGGGTGCGGCTTGGTGCCGGGGTTGTCGCTCTCCAGTGACGTGCCGCCGACGCTCGTCACCCAGGGCTGCGAGGGCGGGTCGAGGACGTTGACGATCGTCGTGCCGTCGGACCTGATGCAGGAGAACGCGCCGGTGTCGCCCTCGGCCCCGAACACGCTCTGCCCCTGCACCGCCATCTGCTCGAACACCGTGTTCTCGGCCTGGACGTAGGTCGAGGTCACGTCGTTCTCGCAGACCGCCCAGCTCGAGCTGACCACGTCGGCGGCGTCGGCTCTGGCGATCGCCGTGTACTCGTCAAGCTCGGTCTGCCCGGTGAAGTCGTTGGGCGCGTTGTACACGATGAGGTGGCGGGCGTCGGGGGCGACCGCCAGTTGCGTCTCGATGTCCGCGTCGACCTCGATGTCCCCGGCGTAGCCGTTGAAGTCCGGCGGGCAGGTGTCGCCGGCCGGGCAGACCGGGCTCAGCGGGCCGCCGTCCACGGTGACGTTCACCAGCGGCGGGGTGTACCCGGGGCCGTAGAACGTGTGCGCCCAGGTGTCGATGTCGGACTCCTGGTAGGCGGAGAGCTCGAACACCGCCTCGTTGACGCCCGCGCCCTTGCCCCTCGGACCCACGTCAGGGGCGCCGTAGACGGAGTTGGTCTGCGACGGCGTCAGGCCGCTGCAGCCTGGTCCGCCGGCGTAACCGAACGGGAAGCTGAGGCCCTGGGGGACGGTGCTGAACAGGGTCTGCCTGCTCGGGTAGGGCGTCTCGCAGCTTGGTGACGGGCCGGATGCCTTTCGCGCCGGGCGGGTCACCCCGGTCATCGTCTTCGCGCGCATCAGCATGGAGTGCTCGCGGACCGTGTTGGTGAGCCCGATCACGCCGATCACGCCGCTCGCCAGCGTGCTCGGCACCTGCACGGCCGAGGAGTTGGAGAAGTACGCCGCGCCCTGGCGGTCCCGGTAGGTGCTCAGCGTGGTGCGGAACGCGGCCGACACCTGCCCGCTCGTGCCGGAGGCCCGCACCAGGAACGGCGAGGCGGACGCCCCGACGCTCAGGCCGCTCGAGCGCAGGTAACTGGCGACCGCGGCCCTCGTGGCCGCGGCCGGCGCGTACCGCGCGTCGAACTGTCCCGCGGCCAGCCAGTGCTGGTAGCTCGCGCTGCCCTGGGTGTAGAGGCCCTGCAGCAGGGCGTTCAGGCCGGCCTGGTTCCGGGGCGCGAGAGCGACCTCGACCGACATCCGGGAACTGCTGTACTGCCCGGTCCTGGCGTCCGTGGTGGCCGGCAGGCTGTCCCTGACGGACACGAAACGCGGCACAGCGGACGGTGCCGCCGCCAGCGCGGCCGACGTACTGACCGCACCCCCGAGCGCGGCCATCGCCAGCCCCATGACGGCGATGGCGCCCGCGCGTAGCGGACGGTGAAGCAGACCCATGGAGACCTCCTCGGCCTCATGACAGTCCGCGGCCACACTGCCGCGGAATCCATCCCGCAAGGGCGAGCCCTGCGGCATTCACGGTTCAGCCTGATTGGTGCGTTATCGGCATGTCAAGGCATGAAAATAAGGCTCTCAGGTTGACTTTTCCTAACTTGCGACCTAAGTGCGCCATAAGCGACTGGTGCACCCGGCTGATGGGCGCGCTGGCTTTCGCCGGGGACGCGGCGGCCCTTCTGAGCGGGGCCGGGGGCCAGGGCAGCCGGCGAGCCAGCCCCCGCGGGCCAGCCCCGTGCGGCCAACCCCTCCGGCCAACCCCTCCGGCCAGCCCCTCCGGCCAACTCCGCCGGGCTCGGCCGACGGCGAAATGATCTTGCGTTTGCCGGGCCGGCCGCCGGGTATTCGCAGGAACGCTAGGGGTTATTCCTATTAGCGCAACGGGGGGAAGTTCATGCGCTTGGTCAGGTACGCAGCAGCAACGGCAGGGCTCACCATGGCCGCACTCGCGACCGCCGCCCCGGGGGCTCTCGCCAGCGGCCGGGGCGTGGACGACACCCGGTCCGCGCTCATGAACAACCCGAACGTGAACGTCACCCCCAACCCCACAGCCCCTGGCACCGCGACGACGTTCATCATCAACTGCAACTCGCCGGGCGCGGGCGGGTCCGCCGACTCGGCGACGCTGTCCGGCCTCCCGCTGGGGCTGCCGGCCCAGATCCCCATGCAGGCGGGCACCCAGCCGAACCAGTTCGTGGCCACCGTCAACCTGCCGCAAAGCATCGGCCCGGGCAGCTACAGCCCGGACATCAACTGCTCCAACGGCGTCACCCAGACCGTGAACATCACGGTGAACCAGGTACCCGGGCAGGCGCCCGCGACCGGTGACGGCACGACGTCCACCGCCACCAACGGCAGGCTGACGGTCGCGGGACTCGGCCTGCTGGGCGCCGGCGCCGTCGTGGGCGGCCTGGTGCTCCGCAGGCGCCGGCCGGGGCGCCGCGCCTAGCCATCTCGCCCGGACCGGATGATCACCCCGCGCAGGCTGCTCGACGGGATCATCGCGGCCTCGATGGCCGCGGGCGTCGTCGTGGCGTTCATCGCGAGCAGCACGCTGCGCTGGTCGCCGCCGCCCATCCCGCCCAGGTCCGTCGCGCTGTCCGGGTCCCAGACCGACCTGCACCCGGGGGGCCCGGCGAAGACCGGGGCCTCGTCGCTGCTCACGCCCATGGCCCGGTCCGTCCCCGTCTCGCTCTACATCCCCCGCATCCAGGTACGGGCGAAGACGATCCCCCTGGGCCTGACGTCCCGCGGCACCGCGGCCGTTCCGTCCCTGGCCACGCCCTTCCTCACCAGTTGGTACGACAAGGGACCGACGCCCGGGCAGCCGGGCACGGCGGTGATCTTCGGGCACGTCGATTCCGCCGAGGTCGGCCCGGCCGTCTTCTACAACCTCGGCGATCTCCGCCCCGGGGACCTTATCTACGTCACCTTGGCTGACCGGCAGACGGCCGTTTTCCGGGTCTATTCGGCGGCGCTGTACCTGAAGGCGGACTTTCCCACCCGGAAGGTCTACAGCTATACAAGCTGGCCCACGCTGCGGCTTATTACCTGCGGCGGGGAATTCGATAGGACCACCGGGCACTATCTGGGCAACACCGTGGTATTCGCAGAGTACATAGGCCAGCATGCCGGGACCAACGGGTCCTGATAGCGTCGAGGGCGCCTCACCCGTCCCCAGGAGCCCGGATGAGTAGCCAGACCGCCGCGCTCGACAGGCTGCTGCACGGCCTGTTCGACGACGCCTCGCTGTTCCCGCCGGCCAGCCTCGCCATGCCCGAGGCCGTCGCCGGGTACGTCAGGCACCACACCGCCTGGTACCAGGCCATGACCGGGCCGTTCGTCTGCCCGGAGACCCGCATCGGCGCGCTGCGGATCTCGCTGGCTGCCGCCAACGTCGCGGAGATCGACCTGTCCCTGGTCGTGACCGGCGGGGCGGACGCGGTGGTCTCTGCCGTCGAGTCGGTCGCCGCCGACCCGCGGCTGCGGCTGCGCGCGGTCGAGGTGCCGGCCCGGCGCGAGGCGGACCCGCGGACGGGGGCCGCCGAGGTCGTGGCGGCGCTGGACCGGGCCCTGCTCGCGGGCGCGGCCGGCTATGTCGAGGTCCCGGTGCCGGCGCTGGCCGGAGACGTCCTGGACACCGTCGCCTCCCGCGGTTACCGGCCGAAGCTGCGCACCGGCGGGGTCACCGCCGCGGCGTTTCCCGACGAAGCCGCCCTGGCGGCCGCGCTGTGCGCCGCGACCGACCTGCGGGTCGGGTTCAAGTGCACCGCAGGCCTGCATCACGCGGTCCGTCACGCCGCCGTCGACACCGGCTTCGAGCACCACGGCTTCCTCAACGTGCTGCTCGCCGTGGCGGCGGCCCTGCGGGGCGCGGGACCGGAGGAGATCGCCGCCGTGCTCGGCGACCAGGACGCCGAGCAGGTCGCGGGCGAGGTCGCCGCGCTCGGGCCGGACGACGCCGGGATGGTGCGGAGCCTGTTCACGTCGTTCGGCACCTGCAGCACCGACGAGCCCGTAGCCGACCTGGCCGCCCTCGGGCTGGCCGGAAGCTCCTGAGCGGCACGGAGGAGGACCCATGGCAATCACGCAGGCTGCGGGCTGGCTCGGGATCGAGCCCGGCCATCCGTTCGGGTTGCAGACGCTGCCCTACGGCTCGTTCACCACCCGGGACCGGCCGGCCGAGCCGAGGGTGGGGGTGGCGATCGGTGACCGGGTGCTGGATCTCACGGTCGCGACCGACCGGCTGCTCTCCGCCCGGGCGCACCTGTTCCGGACCGGGAACCTGAACGTCTTCCTCGACGCCGGGGACTGGGCCTGGTCCCAGATCCGGGAGGCGGTCACCGGCTGGCTGAGCCAAGACGCTTACCGCGACGCGGTCGAGGACCTGCTGGTGCCGGCCGAGGCGGCGCAGATGCGGATGCCGTTCGCCGTCGCCGACTACGTCGACTTCTACGCCTCCGAGTACCACGCCGGCAACGTCGGCCGGATCTTCCGGCCCGGCGGCGACCCGCTGACTCCGAACTGGCGGCACCTGCCGATCGGCTACCACGGCCGGTCGGGATCGGTGATCGTGTCCGGCACGCCGGTGCGGCGCCCGTTCGGCCAGGTCCGGCCGGCGGGCGGCGCGGGACCCGGGTTCTGCCCGTCGGCCAGGCTCGACTTCGAGGCCGAACTCGGCTTCGTGGTCGGGGTCGAGAGCATCCTGGGCGAACCCGTGCCGATCCGCAGGTTCACCGAGCACGTCTTCGGCGTCTGCCTGGTCAACGACTGGTCCGCCCGCGACCTGCAGGCCTGGGAGTCCGCGCCGCTCGGCCCGTTCCTCGGCAAGTCCTTCGGCACCTCGGTATCGCCCTGGGTAGTACCGCTCGCCGCCCTGGAGCACGCCCGGATCCGGCCGCCCTCACGCGATATCAGCCTGCTTCCCTACCTCACCGAGTCAGACGACTGGGGCCTGGACATCGAGTTCGAGGTCACTCTCAACGGCCACGTCATCTCGCGCCCGCCGTACGCCGCCATGCACTGGAGCCCGGCGCAGATGCTCGCCCACCTGACCGTGAACGGGGCGCCGTTGCGGACCGGGGACCTGTACGCCTCCGGCACCGTGAGCGGGCCGGAACCCGGCCAGCGCGGCTGCATGATCGAGCTGACCTGGAACGGCACCGAGCCGCTCACCCTGCCCGACGGGACCACCCGCGCCTGGCTCGAGGACAGCGACGAGCTGATCATCACCGCCACGGCGGCCGGGCCTGCCGGCACCCGGGTCGGCCTGGGCGAGGTCCGCGGCCAGATCATGCCCGCCCAGGACCCCACCGCCGGCTGACCAGGCGGCCCGCCCGGCGACTCCCGTTCAAGATCTTGGCGTTTTTGCGCGGTTATCACGGCGGAGACAGCCCCCAGCCGAACCGGGCGTGTTGCTTGTGAGTGAGTTACTCACTTACTATGAGCCACATGACGCAGCGACGGGCCCGGGACCGGCTGCCCGAGCTGATCGAGGCCGCGATGCGGGCCTTCCGGCGCAGCGGGTACCGGGCGACCCAGATGTCGGACATCGCCCGGGAAATGGGGGTCTCCGAGGCCGCGCTCTACCGGTACGTCGACGGCAAGGAAGGCCTGTTCGGCCTGGTGGTCCGGCACGCCCTGTTCCTCGAGGACCTGCCGGACGGCGAGCTGCCGCTCGCCTCGCCCCCGCTCCAGTCCACGCTCGGGCAGATCAGGGACCTGCTCACTCCCGCCGCCATTCCCCCGGCCCTCGGCGAGGCCCTGCGCCGCGGCCCCGCCGACGATCCGCGCGCGGAGCTGGAGGGCATCGTCCGCGAGCTTTTCGCGCTGATGGCGCTCACCCGGCCGGCGATGGACATGATCGAGCGCTCGGCCCGCGAGATGCCGGAGCTGGCCCAGCTCTTCAACGTCGACCTCCGGCGCCCGCTGCTCGGCGCGCTCGCCAGCTACCTGGAACGGGGGGCCGGACGCGGCCAGCTCCGCCGTACGCCTCACCCGGACGCGACGGCCCGGCTCGTGATCGAGACCATCGCCTGGTTCTCCCGGCACCGGTTCTCCGACACCGACGGCGCCGCGATCCCGGCGCAGGCCGCGGAAGACACAGTCGTCGACGCGCTGCTGCACACCCTGACGCCCTGGCCGCGGGACGAGGCTCACCGATGACCTTGGCGATCGAGGCACGCCGCCTGGAGAAGCGCTATGGCACCAGGCCGGTGCTGTGCGGGGTGGACCTGGACGTGCGCGGCGGCGAGGTCTTCTGCCTGCTCGGCCCGAACGGGGCCGGCAAGACCACGACCGTCGAGATTCTCGAGGGCTTCACCCGGGCCACCGCGGGAACCGCGCGCGTGCTCGGCTTCGACCCGGCCGGCCGGCCCCGGCCATGCTCGAACGCATCGGGGTCGTCCTGCAGGAATGCGGCTTCCCGCGGCATCTTCGCGTCGCCGAGCTGCTGAGCGCCTGGCGCGGGTACTACCCGTCGCCGCGTCCGCTGGGCGAGCTGCTCGAAGTGGCCGAACTGCAGGACGAGCGGGAGACCCTGGTGCGCCGCCTGTCCGGCGGGCAGCGCCGGCGCCTCGACTTCGCGCTCGCCCTGGCCGGCGATCCCGACCTGATGTTCCTGGACGAGCCCACCACCGGGTTCGACGTCGAGGCGCGGCGGCGCTGCTGGGCCGTGATCGGGCACCTGCGCGCGCTCGGCACGACGATCCTGCTCACCACCCACCATCTCGACGAGGCCGAGCGGCTCTGCGACCGGGTCGCGATCCTGTCCGGAGGCCGGATCCGGATGACCGGAACGCCCGGCGCGCTGGCCCGGCAGGCCGGTGCGCCCACGCGGATCTCGTTCCTGGCCCCGGAACGGCTGCGGCGCGGCGAGATCAGTCCCCCGCCGGGGCTGGCCCTGAGCATCAGCGACGGCCGCGCCTGCGCCGCCGCCGACGATCCGTCGTCGGTGCTGCGGATGCTCCTGGCCTGGGCGGCCGGCCATGGCGTGGGCGGGCTCGATGAGCTCACGGTGACGCCGCCCGGCCTGGAGGAGGCCTACCTGGGCATCGTGGGCCCGAAGCCGGCGGAGGTCCGGTGACCAGCCCGGGGGCAGGTCACGCCGGCGCCCGCGCGCCGGGCTGGCCGGGCAGGCGCCTGCGGCTCGTGGCGCACCAGGCCCGGCTGGAGCAACGCGCGTTCTGGCGGAACCCCGAGTACGCCGTGCTCACGTTCGCGCTGCCGCTGCTCCTGCTCCTGGTGCTCGGGGCCACGATCGCCGGGCACCGCCAGCCGGCCAGCAACGTCCTGGAGACGACGCTCTTCGTGCCGGGGATGCTCGCCTTCGGCCTGATCGTCGCCGCCTACGCGAACCTGGCGTCCAGGCTCGCGGTGCTGAGGAGCGACGGCGTGCTCAAGCGGGTCGCCGCCACGCCGCTGCCGGTGTGGGCCTACCTCACCGGCCAGCTGGCGAGCACGTTCGTCACCACGGCGCTGATCGCGGCCACGACCGTGGCCCTCGGCGCGGTCGCGTTCGGCGCCGTGCCGCAGCCGGGCGGCGTGCTCGCGCTGCTGCTCGGCCTGGGCCTCGGCACCGTCTGCCTCGGCGCGCTCGCGCTGGCGGTCAGCGCGGCGATCCCCAGCGCCGAGACCGCCGGTCCGGTCACCCTGGCCAGTTACCTGCCGTTCGCGATCTTCTCCGGCGTGTTCAGCACGACGCTGGTGCTGCCCGGATGGCTCAACCGCGGCCTGGAAGGCTTCCCGGTCAAGGCGCTCGTCGACGTGCTGCGGGCCGGGTACGCTCCCGGGCCGCAGCGCTTCCCGGCCGCCGGCCTCGCGGTCCTGGCCGCCTGGTCGCTGATCGGCGCCGTGCTCGCCCGGCGCTTCTTCCGCTGGCAGCCCTGACGCTCTTCCGCTGGCAGCCCTGACGCTCTTCCGCTGGCAGCCCTGACGCTCTTCCGCAGGCGAGATCAGCGGCTGACCGGCTGCTCCCGGACGGCGCCCGCGGACCTGAGCGGAGCGGCCGGCGGCGTCAGCGCGGTGAGCAGGCCGGTCACGGCCAGCACGCCGGCCAGCATCCCGCACTCCAGCCTGGTGGCGAGGGCCGGGCCTGTGCCGGGCCGGGGCCGGCGCCTCAGCCAGACCCGGCCGGCCACCGCCAGGCACGCGGCCACCGCGACGAGCGCGGCCTTCACGATCAGGACCCGCCCGTACGTGGTGGTCAGCAGCGACCTCAGCGGCACCAGCACCAGGGCGGAGACCACGCCGGTGACCACCAGGAGAGCGAACAGCCACGCGGCGGCGGTGGCGTACAGGGCGACCAGGCCGCGCATGTCGTCGGGGTGATCCCGCCACGCGACCGCCGTCCGCAGCACGTACACGAGCATGCCGGCCCACATGGCCGCGGGCACCAGGTGGCAGTAGGTGATCAGGGCGCCGACCACCGGGATGATGCCTTCCGGGTGCGCCCGCACCCCCTCAGCGGCCACCACCGCCAGCAGCGGGAGCACGCTCCAGCCCGGCTGCCGCAGCCGCAGCAGCGCCGCGGCGATCACGAAGCAGACCAGTTCGGCGCCGGCGACCGCGCCCTCGGTAGTGGACAGCAGGCGCGGCACAGACGCGTGCGCCAGGCCGGACCCGGGGTTCGCGCCGCCGAGCGCGATCACGGCCAGCCAGGCGCTGGCCGCCGCGCCCAGCAGCGACCCGCGCAGCGCCCACGGGGCCGGCAGCGGGACCGGGAACCTGCCCTTGTACTGCCGGGCCAGACCGCGGCCGGCCAGCCCGCCCAGGGCGACGGACAGTCCGGCGAACAGCAGCCAGCGGGCCACGGCGGTCTCCCAGACCACGGGCATGGACAGCCGAGCGGACCCGCCGACGGCCAACAGCGTCGTCACCGGCATGACAGTAGCGGGTCAGCCGGGCCCGGCTCCGGCCGCGGCAGCCCGGCGGCGGCCCTGCATCGCCGCACCGGCCGCACGCCCGCATCGCCACACCGGCCGCAGGCCCGCATCGCCCAGCCCACGAGTTCTGCTGGGCAACACGCGAGCCGAACTCGAGGTGAGAGCGCACCGCTTGCCGGAAGGGGTCATCGCTGGGCAGGCCTGCCTCGTCGAGCGTGTCCAGGTAGAGAGCCACGAAGCGCTCGCGTTGCTGGTCGGTGATCTTCAGGTGGCGGTGGACGTCGATTATGTACGGGAATCCCAGTCCCCGGGTGAAGCGGTCGGGGCCGCCGAACGACTCGGCGGTGAACCAGGTCAGGTGGTCGACATGGGTTGGTATCCGTTCCCTGAACTGTGCCTTCAGGACTGGGTCGGCCAGGACCGTGTCGTAGAACAGCTCTTCGAGGCGGTGAAGCGCCTCGTCGCCGCCGGCATGCTCGTACAGGGTCTCCGAGTGCTCCGTGTGGCCGGAGCCGGTGCCCGCGCCCGCACGCTCACCACCGGGGTCGCCCACTTCAGCCCACCCGCCCTTCCGCTGCAGTCCCTAACCCGGCCCGCACCGGGCCCCGCTGCACGGCCCCGTTCGCCTTACCCGTCAACCATAGGCTGGCGACCGTTCGCTGAGCACTCCTGGCTACCTTCACCAGCGCCACCTGATCAAAGCCTTCGAATAGGCACTCACCGTCAGCGGGCGGCGCATCGCTTCAGCCGAAGCTCGCCGACGCGTGATCCCTGGCCCTGGTGCCGGGGGGGTCGTAGGGCTCGCGGAACGTGAACGCCGTCGGCCCGGGCCCGTGGCGGCGGATGATTTCGAGGCGGTGCAGCGCCTCGTCGAGCCCGGGCCGGTGGCCGGCGGGGATCCACCACAGCACCAGATGCTGCTCGGACAGCTTGTGGAACCACTCGCGTCGCCGGCGCATCACGTCCAGGTGGGCCCCGCTGCGGTAGACGAAATCCCGCAGTGCGCCGAGCGTCTCCCACACCGACAGGTTGACGATGACGTCCGGGCCGCAGGGCCGCAGCGCGGTCGCCCCGGGGCCGTCGCCGTCCTGTAGCCGCCAGATGAAGCCGGGCGCGGCGTCGGCCAGCGCGTTGACCGGGTCGAGCGCGGCCACGAACCCGGCTATCTCCGCCGACTCGATCGGCGCCCGGAGCCGGGCCACATTGAGCTGGGCGAGGTGGTATCCGGTCACCCGCCCATCAGACCACCGGACGGCCCGACACGTCAATGCTCATTATTTTTAGAAGGCCCCACCGCAACGCAGCACTCGTCCCGCCGCGGGTCAAGCCGGGCCGCCAGGCCAGCCACGGCCGCGCCCTCGAGCAGCCCTTCCACCAGGGCGAGGTTCATACCGCAGATCAGCGGCGGATAGCGGGTGGCCAGCGCGTGGAAGGGGCAGTTGCGCAGGCGGATGTCCGGCCCGTCGGGATAGGGCTGGTAGCCGTGCTCCGACAGCGCGCTGGCCAGCCGGTCCTGATGACCGGCCCCGGCCGCTGCCCCCGCCCTTGGCCCGGCCCCCGCCCCGGCCCCGTGCCGCAGGGCCGACCGGCCGGCCGCCGCCCCGCGGCTGCGTGCGGCCCGCTGCAACTCCTGCTCGCCGCCGAGCATGTCGACCACTCCGGCCAGCAGTTCGGCCGCGCCGCGGTAGTCCCGCGGCGGCACGCTGACCTGGTGCTCCCCGGCCGCGCGCCGGTAGAGCTTGGTCGGACGCCCGGCGCCCGGGCCGCTGCGCCCGGTCATCCGGCGGAACGTCACCTCCACCAGCCCGGCCTCGGCCAGCCGGTCCAGGTGAAAGGCGGCCAGCGGGCGCTGGATGCCGACGGCCGCAGCCGCCTCGCCCCGGCTCACGTCGTGGTCCTGCGCGGTCACGTAGTCGTACAGGCTCCGCCGGACCGGGTCACCGAGGACGGCGATCACGCCGAGATCGCTCACCGCGCCATTGTAAAACTAACGACGTCGTGTGCAATTAGGCGATCATGGACAAGCCCTCGGCCCCCAGGGTGACCATCCGCGCAACTCTCCGATGGACTCAGGCGCCCACGGTTCCGTCGATGCCCTCACGCAGGAAGTCCGCGTGTCCGTTATGGCGCCCGTACTCCAGGAGCACGTGGATCATGACCATCCGCAGCGAGACTTCCTCGCCCCACCTCGGCTGATAGCCGGCCACGTCCAGCGACTCAGCGTTCCGCTCGATGCGACGGGAATCCTCCACTTCAGCCTCCCAGGCTGCGAACGCGTCCTCCCGGCTCGACGCGCTCGCGTCGAACGCTGCCTGGAAGTCGATCTGGTCGGACCAGACCATGGGCGCCTCGTGGTCGTCGAACACCCGGCGGAACCAGGTACGCTCCACCTCCGCCATGTGGCGAACCAGACCGAGCAGCGAAAGCGTGGACGGTGGCATCGACGGCCGGCGCATCTCGTCGTCGGTGAGCCCGTCGCACTTCATCGCGAGCGTCGCACGCTGGTAGTCGAGGAAGGACCGCAGCATGTCGCGCTCGGCGGCGAAGTTAGGCGGACCTATCCGCTGATCGACGGACACTGGTAGTACTCCTCGCCTCCGCCTGCATGGGGACCAGAACCTCACGACGTGATACGCGCAATATATACGCGTTTGCGAAGGGCCAGATCACGGCGTGCCGCCAGCGCCCCGGCAGACTTGCATTATCCGTAGCATACTCAGTATTATCCATGGCATGCTACCAAGCGGGGAACCGCTCACGAACATGACCGCGGCTCAGGCTGCGGCCGGAGTAGGGGCAGGCAGATGAGCATGCTGGAGCTGCATGAGGTCTCGAAGACCTACGGTGAGGGTGCCGCGCAGGTGCGCGCGCTGGCCGGGGTCAGCCTCTGGGTGGATGCGGGGTCGATGGTCGCGGTGATGGGGCCCAGCGGTTCGGGCAAGTCCACGCTGCTGACGATCGCCGGCAGCCTGGAGGAGCCGAGCATGGGCCAGGTGCTGGTCGGCGGCAAGCCGCTGTCCGGGATGTCACGCAATGAGAAGGCGCGGCTGCGGCGACGGACGGTGGGCTACGTGTTCCAGGACTTCAACCTGCTGCCCGGGCTGACCGCGGCCGAGAACGTCGCGCTGCCGCTGGAGCTGGACGGGATCAGCGCCCGGAAGGCACGCGCCGCCGGCCTGCGTGCCCTGGAGGATTTGGGCCTGGGCGGGCGCGGGCCTTATCCGGACCAGCTGTCGGGCGGGGAGCGGCAGCGGGTGGCGATCGCCCGCGCGATCGTCGGCGAGCGGCGTCTGGTGCTGGCCGACGAGCCCTCGGGCGCGCTCGACTCGGTGAACGCCGAGGCGGTGATGCGCCTGATGCACGACGCCTGCAAGAAGGGCGGGATGGCCGCGGTGGTGGTCACCCACGACCCGCAGCTGGCCACGTGGGCCGACCGGTCGGTGTTCCTGCGCGACGGCGAGATGACCGACCAGCCGGCCACGGCGCAGGCCGGCGCGGCAGCCAGCACGGGGCAGGACCGGTGAGCACCAGCGTGCGGGAGCGTCCCGCCTCCCCTGGCGCGGCACGGGGCGGGGGCCTGGCCGCCCGGCGGGCGGTGATCCGCTGGGCCTGGCGGCTGCTGCGCCGCGAGTGGCGGCAGCAGCTGCTGATCCTGGCCCTGATCATCGTCGCGGTAGCCGCCACCTTCGTCGGCGCGGCGGTCGCCACCACCACGCCGCCCGCGGCGACGGCGGGCTTCGGCACCGCCCAGGATGCCGCCACCTTCACGGATTCCGGCCCGCGGCTGGCCGGCCAGATCACCGCGCTGCAGCACCGGTTCGGCCGGGTGGACGTGATCGAGAACCAGACCCTGCAGGTACCTGGCACGGTCTTCACTTACGACCTGCGCGCGCAGAACCCGCAACGCCCGTTCGGCGGGCCGCTGCTGTCGCTGGTCAGCGGGCACTACCCGGCGACGCCGGGCCAGGTCGCGGTGACCAGCGGGCTGGCGTCGCAGCTGCGGCTCAGGGTCGGCGGCACCTGGCGGGCCGGCGGCCGGGCGCGCCAGGTGGTGGGCATCGTGGCCAACCCGCAGAACCTGCTGGACGAGTTCGCGCTCGTGCTGCCCGGCCAGGTGACGGCGCCGACCCAGACCACCGTCCTGTTCGACGCGCCGGGCGTGAACCCGTCGAAGATCGGCTCGAACGTGTCCACCCCGGGCCTGGTGGCGTCCAAGAACGTGATCAACCCCGAGACCGTCTCGCTGACCGCGGCCACGCTCGGGATGCTGCTGATCGCGCTGGTCGGGGTGGGCGGCTTCACCGTGCTGGCGCAGCGCCGGCTGCGCTCGATCGGCATGCTCGGCGCCCAGGGTGCCACCGACCGGCACGTCCGGCTGGTGATCCGGGCCAACGGCGTGGCCACTGGCGTGGTCGGCGCGGTGGCCGGGTTCGTGGTCGGCCTGCTGGCCTGGCTGGCCTACCGGCCGAGCGTCGAGTCGAGCTCGCACCACGTGATCGGCGTGTTCCAGCTCCCGTGGCTGGTGATCATCGTCGCCATGGTCCTGGCCGTGCTCGCCGCCTACTTCGCCGCTGCGCGGCCCGCGCGTGCTATCGCCAGGGTGCCGATCGTCACGGCCCTGTCCGGTCGGCCGCCCGCGCCCAGGATGACGCGCCGCTGGGCCGCGCCAGCCGGCATCGTGTTCGCTGTCATCGCGTTCATCCTGCTGGGCGTGGCCGGCGGGACGGTCGGCGGGCAGCAGCCGGGCAACAAAAGCTCGCAGCTTGGCGCGCTGGTCCTCGGGTTCCTCGCCCTTACGGTCGCCGTGGTGCTGCTGTCGCCCTCGTTGCTCGGGCTGCTGGCCCGGCTGGCCCGCCCGGCTCCGGTCGCGGTGCGGCTGGCCCTGCGCGACCTGGCCCGGTACCGGGCGCGCTCAGGTGCGGCGCTCGGTGCGATCAGCCTCAGCCTGCTGATCGCGGTGATCATCTGCGTGGTGGCCGCGAGCCGGCTCGGCGAAGTACTCGACTACGTCGGGCCCAACCTGGCGTCCAACCAGCTCGTCCTGAACACGCCGAAGCCAGCCCAAGAGCCAGGTAACGGCCCACCGAGCGGGACCCCGAACGGACACCGCCCGAGCGGGACGCCGAACGGACACGCCCCGAACGGCAAGGAGTTCACTCGGAACGCCACCGCCGTGTGGACGGCCACGGCCAGGGGCATCGCCGACGAGCTGGGCACCAGCGACGTGATCACTTTGGAGCAGGCGAACGCCGGACTGCAGCGGGCGGTGGCCTCCGGGCGCAACTGGGACGGCAGCATCTACGTGGCCACACCGCAGCTGCTCAGGGCGTTCGGTATCGCAGCGTCGCAGGTCAGCCCGGCTGCTGACATCCTGACCATGCGGCCAGGGCTGTCCGGCCTGTCGAAGATGCAGCTCACCTACGGCACGCTGCCCTGCCTCTACAGCGCGGCGGGCTGCCCGCCAGGCCCCGGTGGAGGCGGGACCGTGCCCTGCGTGAAGGGCTACTGCCTGAACAACCCGGTGATCCAGGAACTGAGCGCGCTGCCGTCCGGCACCTCGGCACCCAACACCGTCATCACCGAGCACGCCATCCATCGGTTCGGGCTGAGCAGCACCATCACGACCACAGGCTGGCTGATCCAGACCGCGCAGCCGCTGACCGCCAGCCAGGTCCATAACGCCCAGCAGGCCGCGGCCGCGGCCGGGATGAGAGTCGAGACCCGCAACAGCATCCCGTCACTGACCCAGATCATCGATGTGGCCACCGGGTTCGGGATCCTGCTGGCGCTCGGCATCCTGGCCATGAGCGTCGGCCTGGTCCGCAGCGAGACCGCCGGCGACCTGCGCACCCTGACGGCGGCCGGCGCGAGCAGCCTGGCCCGCCGGACCATCACCGCCGCCACCGCGGGCGCGCTGGCCCTGGCCGGAGCGGTCACCGGGCTCTTCTGCGGCTATCTCGCGGCGATCGGGTTCTTCCGCACCAACCAGCTGGACGGCCTGTCCTCGCTGAACAGCATCCCGGTGACCAACCTGCTGCTGACCGGAATCGGCATGCCCCTGGTGGCGGTGATCGCGGGCTGGCTGCTGGCCGGCCGACAGCCCCCGGCCATCGGACGCCAGCCTATGGAGTAGAGCGCCTACCTGCCCGGGGAGGCCACGGGGCCCCGTGCCCGAACGCGAGGTCCGGGTCGGGCTGGCGGATCTCGGCCGCTCACCGGGTCCGCAGGTGGTTCACTATTGACCCAGCCCTGGCACGGCGCCGGATCCGTCGCCGAAGGGAGCCGTTGTGCAAGCCATCACCGTACGCAACCGTGACGCCGGCGCCGCCGGGCTCACGCTGTCCGATATCCCCCACCCTCACGCGGCCGAAAACGACGTGATCGTGCGCGTCCACGCGGCCGGCTTCACCCCCGGGGAGCTGGACTGGCCGGGCACGTGGACCGACCGCGCCGGCCGTGACCGAACCCCCAGCGTGCCCGGACACGAGCTGTCGGGCGTCGTCGCCGAGCTGGGCTACGGCACCACCGGCCTGACCGTGGGCCAGCGGGTGTTCGGGCTGGCCGACTGGACCCGCGACGGGTCGCTGGCCGAGTACACCGCGGTGGAGGCCCGCAACCTCGCCCCGCTCCCGGCCGGCATCGACCACACCGTGGCCGCCGCCCTGCCGATCTCCGGGCTGACCGCCTGGCAGGGCCTGGTCGACCACGCCCGCCTCAAGACGGGCCAGGTCGTCCTGATTCATGGCGCCGCCGGCGGCGTCGGGTCGATCGCGGTGCAGCTCGCCCGCGAGCTGGGCGCCCGCGTGATCGGCACCGGTCGTGCCGGAGACCGGGAAGCGGCCCGCGGGCTGGGCGCGGACGCGTTCGTGGACCTGCAGGCCGACCGGCTGGAGGAAGTCGGCGAGGTCGACGTCGTCTTCGACGTGATCGGCGGCGAGGTCCTCGAACGCTCGGCCCCGCTGGTGCGCGCCGGCGGCACGCTGATCACGACCGTTGCACCGCCGAACGTGCGGCCCGCCGACGGCCGGGCGATCTTCTTCGTCGTCGAGCCGGACCGGTTCCGGCTGGCCGACCTCGCCGAGCGGGTGCGGTCCGGGCGGCTGAAGCCGGCCGTCGGGGCCGTGCGACCGCTCGCCGAGGCGCCGTCCGCGTTCGCCCCCGACCGCCGGGTGCCCGGCAAGACGATCATCCGGGTCACCGAAGGCGGATAACCGAAGGCGGATAACCGAAGGCGGATAACCGAAGGCGGATAGCCGGCAGGCCAGCCGTTGCCTCATTCGCCTGCCGCCGGTCGCTGCGGGAGCGATGGCCTCGGCTAGCGCAGTTGTGCGCCGCTCTACCCACGGTCAGCGCGCCGGAAGGCCACGGGATGATTCTGGTCGAGAGCTGCGTTGTTGTGGAGACACGACATATCGTGTTACTTAGGTAGCGTGGACCCTGAAGAGCTCGGGGTCTTGAGGGGTGAGCGTGATGACCGGTTGGTACGCAGAACGGACGCCGGACAGGTCCGGCAAGGCCGTGATCGCCGTGATGCTGGTCGCACTACTGCTGGTCGCGGCCGTGCCCGTGGCCCTGCTGGCCGGAGTGGTCATGATGCTGCTGGGACACGTCATCGGCGGGCTTGCGCTTTTCGGCGGCTCGATCCTCGCCGCCGCCATAACTGTCGCGGTCGCAGGCATGAGCGGGATGCGGCACCTGCGCAAGCTGGTCTCCGGGCGCGGATTCCGTGTCGTGCAACTGGACAGCAGCCAGTACGCCGACGTCGCCGAGCCGAAGGGCAGCGACTACACCGACGTCGTGCAGCTGGACCGCAGCGAGTACACCGAAGTTCGCTGATCTAGGTGCTAACCCGGCCCAGCCGTCATGCCACGGCGGGCATTGCCTTCCGCTGGCCGTGAGGTGACGCGGATGTAGATGGCGGTCGCGTCGTCGTGCTGCTTGCCGTACCCGTGCGCCGGCGGCGGGGATGTGCGCTCGGCGTCCCGGATGCGCTGGATGAGCGCGGCGGGCCCGTCCCGGTCGAGCACGGCAAAGATCTCCGGCCAGTCGTAACCGTAGTGGTACACCAGCCTGGTCACGCCATCTGTCAGCAACGCGACATGCGCGGGGCCTTCGGCGGTGCCGGTCCTGGCCTCGTACGCTGCCCGCGGGTTGGTGCTGGCGACCCAGAAACCGCCCGGTGCGTTGCGCTTGGCACGGACCAGGGCACGCGTGTACGGGCGGCCACCAGGCTGCAGGTGGTCGACCCGGTCGTCGGTTACCGCCATCACCTCGTCGCCGGTCTTGAGGATCACCGCAGAATCGCCGAGAACCAGGTAGTCAAGACCGGTTTCGATGGCCCGGACCATCGCGACCGTCGAGGACGGGCTGTCCGGGTTGGCCAGGTCACACGTATCCGCGTGGGCCGCGCACGTGGCCCCGATCGCAGCGGCCAGGATCTCTGGCAGGCTCTGCCCGCTGAGGATCAGCCCGCTCACCAGCGTCGCGGCGAGCTGGCCCACCAGCCAGCACACGTCGTGGATACAGCCAGTGTCAACGCCCTCGAAATGAGTTGCCCCGTCCAATACGATCGCCCAGTCAGACCCCGCGGCCGCGTAATCCTCGTTCGGCCGGGATGGCGTTCCCGCCAATGTCGTCAATTCGGCGCACTTGAACGGCGTGCTCAAGGCCACGGGAGCAGACTACTGGCGCTCGTCCCGGCTGGCCGAGGCGCTCCGCGCCACGCCGTCGGCGAGGCCTGGGCCTGATCCGTTGTTGCGCGTTCATCGACTGCCTGTTACCCTCATTCCACTAAGCTCTTAGTGGAATGAGAGTAACAATGATCGAGTTCCAGCTCGACGAGACGTCGGGCGTCGCCACCTATCTGCAGCTGGTGCAGCAGGTCCATCAGGCCCTGCGGATGGGGATGCTGGAGCCTGGCGACCAGCTGCCGACCGCGCAGCAGGTGGTCGCCCTGCTGGCCATCAACCCGAACACGGTGCACAAGGCCTACCGTGAGCTGGAGCGGGAGGGGCTGGTGCGCGCCCGGCCCGGGCTCGGCACGTTCGTCACCCGCGTGCCGCCCGGGACCGACCTGGCCACGCAGGCCCGGTTCCTCGCCGAGCTGACCAGCTGGCTCCGCTCGGCGCGCGCGGCGGGCCTAGTCCCCGATGACATCGAGGCGATCTACCGCACCGCGTTCCGCGCCTGCTTCGCCGAGGGGGTCGCGTGATGAGCGCCGTCATCGCCGCCAGCGGCCTGGGCAAGCAGTACCGGCGGACCTGGGCGCTGCGTGACTGCACGCTGGCCATCCCCGACGGCCGCGTCGCCGGGCTCGTCGGCCCCAACGGCGCGGGCAAGACCACCTTGCTGCGCCTGGCGGCGGGGATGCTCACGCCGACTTGCGGCACGATCGCGGTTCTCGGCGCGCGCCCGGCGGCCGGCCCGGCGCAGCTGGCCCGGGTCGGTTTCGTCGCCCAGGACACGCCCGTCTACGCCAGGATGACGGTCGCCGCCCACCTCCGCCTCGGCGCCTGGCTCAATCCCGGCTGGGACGACAACCTGGCGCGGCGGCGGATTGGGCAGCTCGCAATGAATCCGAAGCAGCGCGCCGGATCGCTGTCGGGCGGGCAGCGGGCCCAGCTCGCCCTCACCCTGGCGCTCGCCAAACGGCCCGAGCTTCTCCTCCTCGACGAGCCGGTCGCCAGCCTCGACCCGCTGGCCCGGCGCGAGTTCCTGCGGGGCCTGATGGAGGCGGTCGCCGAGCACGGCCTCAGCGTCGTGCTGTCCTCACATTTGGTCGCCGACCTGGAGCGGGTCTGCGACTACCTGGTAGTTCTCGTCGCCTCCCGGGTGCGGGTCGCCGGCGAGGTCAGCGCGCTGCTGGCGTCGCACCGCCGGCTGTCCGGGCCGCGCCGCGACCCCGGCACCCTGCCGGCAGGCCAGGAGGTCATCGAGGAAAGCCACACCGACAAGCAGAGCAACCTGGTGATCCGCACCGACGAGCCGGTCCACGACCCGGCCTGGGCCGTAAAGCCGGTCAGCATGGAGGACCTGGTGCTGGCCTACATGAGCCGGGCCGGCGATGACATGTCGGGCCGCCGGCCACGACTGGGAGTGGTGTCATGATCCGGCTCAGCCTGCTCCAGTTCCGCGGCCAGGCCATCACCGCGGCCGCGACGCTGGCCGCGTTCGCGATCCTGCTCGCAGCCACCGGGCCGCACCTGGCCAGCCTGTACGCCACCAGCGGCATCAACGGCTGTCACCCCGCCAGCTGCGGGGACCTGGCCGGCACCTTCCTCCAGCAGCTCAATGACGCCCGCACCTATTCGGTGCTGGACATACTCGGCATCATGATCATCCTGGTCACGCCCGCCGTCATCGGCCTGTTCTGGGGCGCGCCGCTGATCGCCCACGAGCTGGAGACCGGGACCTGCGACCTGGCCTGGAGCCAGTCCATCACCCGGACCCGGTGGCTGGCGGTCAAGCTCACCGTCGGCGGCCTGGCCGCCATCGCCGTCACCGAAGGACTGAGCCTGATGCAGGCCTGGTGGGCGGCCCCCATCGGCCGGGCCGTCGGCCACCTCGGCACCACCCACCCCGGCGCCGGGGTCGGCGAGTGGCTCGCCCTGGGCCGGTTCAGCCCGCTGGTCTTCGCCACCCATGGCATCACCCCGCTCGGCTACGCCGCGTTCGCGTTCGCCCTCGGCGTCACCGCCGGGGCGCTGATCCGGCGCACCGTCCCGGCCATGGCCGTCACCCTGGCCATTTTCGCCGCTATCCAGATCGCCATGCCGCTGTGGATCCGCCCGTACGTCTTCCCGGCCCGCCACACGGTCGTCTCGGTCACCTCGCTGGACTCGCTCCGCCCCGACAGCCTCCCCGGCCAGCCCGGTGCCTGGCTGCTGTCCAGCGAAACCGTCAACGCCGCCGGGCAGCCAGTCTACGCCGCCCCAGCCGCCTGCCCGCCGCCGCCAGTAACCAAAGAGCTCAGCGGAGACAACGGAGAAGGCACCTACCTTGACTGCCTGGCCAGCCACGGCATCCGGGAGGCCTTCGGCTACCAGCCCGCCGGCCGCTACTGGCCCTTCCAGTGGACCGAGACCGCGATCTACTTCGCCCTGGCCCTGGGCATGGCCGGGTACTGTTTCCGGCGGCTCAACCGCCACCTCTCCTGAAAGCAACGCCAACGATCTCGCTGACCGGTCATCTCACGCCCCACCCAGCTAACGCGTCCACCGGTCGCATAGCCAAGGGCCCATATCGCGCTGTCATGCGGGTGAGTCGCCGAGCCGGCCCCGACACCGGCCGGGAGGTTGGCGCGCGGCGGTGCAGTTCGTCATGGCTCCATCATCACCCCGCCACGATGGGGAGATAGGATAACCGCGTGCCGCGAGAGAATGGCTCCGACGGCGCGGAAGCCGCGATCTGCGCGGCCAGAGGGACGAGCCGGGCGGTGATGGACCCAGCGAAGCACCAAGGGCTAGCTTCGCTGTCGGGCTTCCCGTTTGAGGTTCGCACCAGCGCCTCGACGCGCGAGCAGGCTGGGCAGTTGGCTGACCGGTGCGCTCGGGCCTACTCGTACCTGGGCGACATGCTCGCCTTCCGTCCGCGGTACGCACTGGTTGTGCTCAACCGGGCCGACTGGTCCGAACGCGCGTCGAACCCTCTGTACGGCATGCCGTACTACAGCGCCGGCAACCTCTTCCTCGCAGGCGAGCCCTCAGACCTCGTCGCCCGGCTTGAGGAGGTGGCTGGTTCTGCTCCTCCTGGAGCAGCCCAGGTACTCGATCAAGTCTACGGGACAGGTGCCGGCCGCCTGGTGCCCTTCGCCGACATGCTGGTCGTTCACGAGCTGGCGCACGCCTTCCACGAAGGTGTTCCCTTCGTATTCCCGCGGTCGTGGCTGATGGAGCTCTTCGCCAACATGGCGCTCTACGCGTTCGTAGTTGCCGATGAACCCGATCGGACCTTGGTTCTCGAGACGCTTCCCCGGGTTGCACTGGAGAACGGCCTGCTCAAGCCGGTCGCGCGTGACCTCCGCTACTTCGAGGCGTTCTATCCCTACATTGAGCCGCTCACCTACGTCTGGTACCAGTTCCGCCTCACGATGATGGCCAAGGATCTCATCGACGGGGCAGGTCCCAACGTGCTCCGCCGCCTCTGGGACGCGTTCGCCCTTTCGGACGAGCAGCTCGCCGGCGTGCTCGGCGGCCGGGTCCACCCGACGGCGGGCCAGTGGCTGGCATCGTGGAACGAAGTGCACGGCCACGCCGGGTAGGTTCGCAAGATTGGTTCAAGGCCCGGCGCCCGGCCGCTGCGGGCGGTCGCGGTACGTTCGGTCCACCAGGGTGAGGAACCTCTGCACGTCCTGGAGGTTGGACGCCAGGCCGACCGAGGCCCGAATGGCGCCGCCCGGCCTGCCGATCGTCTCCATGTACTGGTCCGTCGACCCGGCCTCGAGCCAGCGGGCTTGGGCCACGTCCGCCTCGGTGAGCCCGAACGCGGCCTCGGCGGCGCCAGGATTGCAGAAGCATCCGGTGCGGACGGAGATCCCGGCCGCGGCAGTGTCGCGCGCCACGGTCCGCACGTCGATGAACGCGCCGACGGGGTCCAGCAGGTTGAACGTGACCGTGCCGCCCCGGTCCCGGGTATCGGCGGGCCCGTGGATCCGCGCCATCGGCTGGCCGTTGCTGTGCCGCATGGCCGTGAGCCGGTCCAGCATCCACCCGGTCAGGCAGGTCACCCGCTGCTGGATCAGGTCGATGCCAATGCCGCCGATCCAGGACAGGCCGAACTCGACGTCCGGGACGTGCAGGAAGCTCGGCGTGCCGTCCTCGAACCGGGCCTCGTCGTCGGCCGGGGCGTGCCAGTCGCCCTGCACGCTCACCGCCGAGATCGTCCCGCCGGAGAACCAGGGCCGCCGCAGCCGGGCCAGAGCCTCGCGCCGCGCGATCAGGGAGCCGACGCCGGTCGGATAGCCGAACATCTTGTACCAGCTCACCGGCACGAAGTCCGGATGCACGACGGACAGGTCCAGCCGGTGAGCGGGGACGTAGGCCGCCGCGTCGAGCAGCACGTCGTAGCCGTGCTCGTGAGCGACGTCGATCCATCTCAGCGGGTGCCGGACCCCGCTGAAGTTGCTCTGCGCCGGGTACGCGAACAGGCCGCGGCGGGCGGACCGCGCGCGAGACGGCCGTACCCGTTCCGCCGGCCGGGCCCGGCCCAGCGCCGCGCGGACCGCGTCGTCGTCCACCCGCAGATCCGGGCACCGGAGCGGTACGTACTCCGTGACCGCGCCACGCCTACGGGCGAACTCCCGGATGCCGTTGACGGAGTTGTGGTTGTCGCAGGTCAACACGAACCGGCTGCGCCTGCTGAACCGGTACGCCTCGCCGACGAGCCGGCACGCGGCGCTGGCGTTCGGGGTGAAGATCACCGCGTACTCGTCCGCCGACGCGCCGAAGTGGTCAAGCACCGCGCGGCGGGCCCGCTCGATCAGCGCCGTCGACGCGGCAGAGGTGGGGTTCTCCGAGTGCGGGTTCCCGAAGCACCGTCCGTGCAGCCGGGCCGCGTGCTCGCCGAGCTGGGCCTGGGCCGGCAATCCCGCTCCGGTGTAGTCCAGGTAGGTCTGCCCCTCGGCGTCCAGGTACCAGTACTCCGACGCCCGCAGCGCGTCCAGCGCCTTCGTATCGCGGTAACCGGGATAGGCCGCGCAGAACGCGGGCCACTCCGGCAGGTCTTCCGCGGTGCCCCTGACCAGGCAGGTTTCTTCCGCTGGTGTCGCCAGCACCGGCATCTTTGCTCCTCATCCCCCGGGACTCGGCAGGCAGCCCTGGACGGGCTGCCTGCCGAGTGATCCCCCCGCAGTATCAACTTGACCAGACCGCGATTGACTCGCGGTTTAGCGCGCATTGACCGGCCATTGCGCCGCCGGCTCATCCACGCGATGCCGGAGCGACTTGTCATCCTGCCGGAACGGATCACCGTCCCCGCCGTGACACACCGTATAACACTAGCCGGCGGTGAGTAACAGGGGCCTACCGTTCATGTTCGTCTGGACCGCGACCAGTCTCGCCAAAGGAGCAGGTGAACCGCTATGGCGCTCAGTTTCCGCTTTCCGCCCCGGCCCCTGGCTCCGTCGCTCGCCTGACCGAAATGTCGGCGGCGGCCGCCAGAGTGGACCCCGTGAGGTGGAGGGGCACTATGAGTGCTGTCGACCTGAATCGGAAGAAGATGGCGTATCAGGAATTCGGCACCCATTCGTACGGGATCTTTGACCCCGACCCGCGAGAGCCTTCGCTCACCGCGTTCGAACGGCGCGATGGCCAGTACGCCACGCTGGCCAAGGTCACCGGTCTCCAGAGGCTGGAAGCCGAACGGCCGTTCCCGGTGGAGGTCATCCCGGCGCGGCTCCTCGCGGGCCTGCCGTAGTATCTCGGGGTATCTCCCAGGCGGCAGGAATGGCGGAATGGGTAGCCTCACGGGCAGCCAGGCGAGGCAGCTGAGCGAGGCCCTGCGCGACGCTTTCCTGCCCGATGCTCTGGACGAACTGTTGTTCTTTGCGCTGAGCCTGCGGCGCGAGGACATCACGATGGCGTCCAATTACCGGGCCCAGGTCTTCCAGGTGATCCGCGCCGCGGACGCGGCAGGCTGGATCCTCGATCTCATCGTGGCCGCCCGCGAAGCGCGGCCGCGGAACGCCGATTTGCAGGCCATTGCCGCGGAGTTTGGCCTCAGCACGGCACCGCAAAGCCTGGAACGCATCATCAGCGAGTCCATTCCTTTTGCGGACGTGAGCATCTGGCGGGCGCGGCTGGGAACTCTCGAGGGCCAGGTCTGCCGGGTCGAGATCCCGTCAGGCCCGTACACCACGCTGGGCACCGGGTTCCTGGTCGCCGCCGATCTCTGCCTTACGAACTACCACGTCATCGAGCCTTTGCTGACGGGCGAAGCCGAGCCGTCGCACGCCCGGATGCGTTTCGATTACCGGCGCGCGGCGGACGGCACCGTAGTCAATACGGGTACCGAGTTTTCCCTGGCGGACAACTGGCTCGTGGTGGCCCGGCCGCCGAGCCCGGTTGATTTCCGGCCCGACCCTGGCGGACACCTGCCCGCCCCTGATGAGCTCGATTTCGCGGTGCTGCGCATCCTGGGCGCCCCGGGACGGGAGCGGGTCGGCCGAGGCAGTCAGGTCGAGGACTCGCCCTTCCGGGGCTGGGTCGACCGGGTCGCGGCCGGCGGGTTCGCCGCGGGCGACCCGTTGTTCCTGCTCCAGCATCCGGCGGGCGCACCGCTCAAGCTCGGGTTCGGCCAGTCTTCCGGGCTCAACGCCAACGGGACCCGGCTGCGTCACCAGGTCAATTCCGAAGGGGGATCGTCGGGATCCCCCTGCCTTAACGCGAGTCTGGAGCTTGTCGGCCTGCATCACGCGGGCGATCCAAATTTCGACCCTGGCCATAGGCCGGCCTACAATTCGGCCATTCCGGTCCGGGCAATCCTCGATTATCTCGGTAGCTCTTCAGCAATCGTCAGCATCTTCTCGCCTGCGAAGTGAGGATGGCTCCCCTGCTCGGGCGGCAGTGGTCAGGCGAGCGGCACGACCCGCGCCGCGGATGCCGGTCGAGAGCAACGCGGCGGGTCTCGCCGGGCCCGCCAACTCAGGCATGGATGGTCCATTGCCTGGCTCTGCGAGTTACCCGGCGGTTGCCCGGAAGCCCCCCGTATGATCACGTAGCACGTGGGGAGTTGTCACGGTACCGGCTGGAGACAGGGGCGGGATGAAGGCCGAGGGTTGGCACGGGCGCCGACCGCAGACGAGGCGGGGATGAGCACCTTCAGTGCGCTCACCGGCCGGCAGCAAGCGGCTCTGATCGACGCGCTACTCGACGCGTTCCGCAACCGCGACGAATTTGAAATGCTGCTCGCTCTCCAGCTAGACGAGTCGTTCGACGCCATTGCCGGTGAGGGCAGGCTCCGACTGTGCGTATTCAGGTTAGTCCGCGCCGCGATGAGCGGGGGCTGGCTGCCCGAGCTGGTCGACGCGGCCGTCCGCGAGCAGCCGCGCAATGCCCTGCTCCGGGAGTGGGTGGGGTCCGTCGGCCACGTTGCCGCCACTCCGGGCCCGGCCGCCAGCCATGATCCGCCACGACCCCAGCGGCTCACCCTCACGGTGTACTTCGACCTTGAGGAGCTGCGGAAATCGGTATCCCGCGCGGCCAATGAGATGTCCGGCCGGATTCTGGCGTTCGGCACCACGTACCCGGACGGCGTTTACGTCGGCAAGCTGTGCGACTATCTCGGCTCATACCTGGAGCCGATCCAGCGCAAGGACAATCTGAGCCTGCTGCCCGAGATCACCGGAGTAGCCAGCCCGCTCGACGCCGTGGCGAGGTACCGGCGTGATCTCGACTCGACCAACGTCCTGTGCGTCGTCTACGCCGAGGGCGCTCCCCCGGACACCGTCGCGAAGTTCTGGGATGACGTGCGCCAGACCTTCGACGGAGCCGGGCGCTACCTCGTGCTGGTACTCGCCAGCCACCCGGCGACGGTTTTCCCTTCCGGGATCGTGGCTTTGCCGCCACCACGATTCGACGTCTCCGACGTCGACGTGTGGACGCATGAAGTGATGCGCCTTCAGGGCTGGCCGGCGGCACTCGCGAGCGCGTGGACCGAGCTACTGCGCGACGAGGCGGCCGACGATGACGTCCTCGACGTCCGCGGCCTCTACGAGGCAATGGACCGATCACTACAGGAAATGCAGTTCGCGCCGGAACCTTTCCGGCGCCGACTCGAGGAAGAGCCGGCCATGGTTACGCGACACAAGCTTGATGTCTCGCTGCGCTACGACCGGCAACAGCAACTTCCGGAGAGCCGGGACGTCGAGGTTGCCGACGTCGACCCTGTTCCCGTCCACGACCCGCCCAAGGCTCCCGTCCCGCGTGAGCCCTACCTGGCCAGCAGCGAGCTCGAAGACGCGGTCAACCTCGCCATCGCGCTGGGCCGGCCGCTGCTGCTGCAGGGTGATCCCGGGTCCGGCAAGACCCGGCTCGCGCACGCCGTCGCGTTCGCGCTGGGACTTCCCCTGGAGGAGGCATACGTCAAGTCGACCAGCCGCGCGCAGGATCTCCTGTACGGGTACGACGCCGTGCGCCGGCTCTACGACGCCCAGCTTCAGCGCGGCGGAGACGACGCCCGGTCACGGGTACCGGAGGCCCGCGAGTACATCCGCCTCGGCCCGCTCGGGCGGGCCATCGCCAGGGCGGAGCACGGCCGCCGCTCGGTCGTCCTCATCGATGAGATCGACAAGGCCGACATCGACTTTCCCAACGACCTGCTTCGTGAGCTGGATCAGCTCGCATTCGAGGTACCGGAAGCGGCGGGGATGCGGTTCTCGGTTCCGGGGGACCAGCCAGAGCTGCGGCCGGTCATATTCGTCACGAACAACGAAGAGAAGACTCTGCCGGCCGCGTTCCTCCGGCGTTGCGTATTCCACTACGTGGAGTTCCCCGATGACCGTGCGCACCTGGACGAGATCCTGGCCCTGCACGAGATCGGGGATGTCGAGCTGCGGGCCGAAGCGATCGATGTGCTGCTGCGGCTGCGCGACATTGACCTCACCAAGAAGCCGGGCCTGTCGGAGCTGCTCGACTGGGTCGGCTACCTTCAGGTGATCGGCACCCCGCCCGACGAGATCGCGAACCTTCCCTATCTCGGCGCACTGCTCAAGCAGCGCTCTGACCAGGTACGAGCGCTCGAACGGCAGGTGGCGCGGTGACGCATGGCGAGCTGCCGGCCTTCGTCCTGCTGGTGGCCAGCCAGTTGCGGCGGCGGCGGCTGCCCTTGGGCATCGACGACTACGACGCGCTGCGCCAGGCGCTGGCCGCGGGATTCGGCTGGTCGTCACCTGATGAGCTGCGGGAGCTCTGCGTGACGCTGTGGGCCAAGTCGCCGGCCGAGGCAGAGATCGTGCGGGCGGCGTTCGCCCGGAACCGCGGCCAGCTGGACGGCTGGAACACCGGCCGGCCCGAGCAGGCGCCCGCCGGAGAGCCCGCCGAGGATCCCGGCGGCACGGACCAGCCGGCCGCGGACGGCGAGGCCGACGAGAACTTCCCGCATGCTGAGCCGCTGGCGCATCTGGGCACCGTCCCGGCGGCGATCGGCCCGGTGGACCGCAGCCTGGTGCTGGTGCCCCAGTACCCGCTGACCGAACGCGAGATCGCGCAGGCCTGGCGCCGGCTCCGGCGGCGGCTGCGGACCGGGCCGGCCGTGGAACTCGACGTGACCGCCACGCTCGAGCAGCACGGCCGGCATGGCGTGGCCACCCCGCCCGTCCTGGTGCCGAGGCGGCGCAACACGGCCAAGCTGCTGCTGCTGATAGACCGGTTCGGGTCCATGACGCCGTTCCATGGCTACGTGGACCACATCGTCCGCGCGATCCGCAATGCCGGGCGCTTCGATGACGTCCGCGCCGTCTATTTCCATGACCTTCCGGGGAGTAGCGCCGACCGTTCCGTACTCCGGCAGGTCGAGGACCCGTTCCGTCCGGACCTGGACACGGTGCTCCCGCTCATCAAGCCGATGAACGAGGGACAGGTCTACGATGACCCGGCGCTGACCATCCCGCACCGGCTGACCGCGGTCCTCGATCATCTCGCCGAAGGCACGGCCGCGGTGGTGATCAGTGACGCGGGCGCGGCCCGGCAGCGGTTCGACATCATGCGGCTGCTGGACACGGTCGCGCTGGTCAAGGCCTTGCACGCCACGGCGGCGACCACCTGGCTCAATCCCGTCCCGCCGGACCGCTGGCCGCGCACCACGGCCGGGCAGCTGCATCGGTACATGCCCATGCACCCGCTGACCAGGGAAGGGCTGAACCGTGCCGTCGACGGGCTGCGCGGGCGCCCGATAACGGTGGAACGGCCCCTGTGACACCGCGCGGCATGGGATCCGCGGCCGGCAGGCTCGCCGAAGTCCGCAGGAATACCTCCGACACGGTCATCCGGCTGGCTTACCATGCGGCCCTGCCCGTCGTCATCGACGCCGGCCTGCTGAACCTGCTGCGGGTTAACTTCTTCCTCGACCCGCCGGATGTGCTGCCGTTCGAGGCCGGGGCGGAACTGCTCCTCTCGCCGCTGTTCCGCGAGATCGGGAATGATCTCTACGAGATCGACCCAGAGGTCAGGAACATCCTGCTCATCGGCCTGCAGACCACGTACAAGAGCGAGCGGGTCCGCCAGGTCGCCCAGCTACTCATGCACTACACCTACAGCACGCCGGCGTGGACGGTGCAGCCCGAGCTCGAGCAGGCCCAGCAGCTCACCGCGCTGAGTTTCGTCGACCCGGCCCGCGCCAGGTCGTGGCTGGACGAGGCTCAGCCCGGCGGGGCCGGCGAGGCCCTCAGCCGCGAATGGTTCGTCGCCATGCGCCGCCGCCTCGAAGCGCAGCCGAGAGCCAGCAGCGCATCGGACGAGGTGGCCCGCGCGGCGGCGCGGCTGACGGACCGGCGGCTGGAAGCCCGGCTGAGTGCCGTACAGACGCTGGCCGCGCTGGCGCAGCTTCCGGGCACCGACGTCGACCCCATCGCCGGGGCCCTGGCCGGACTGGTGCGGCTGCGCCGCGCCGAGGAAGCCGGCGAGAGCCCGGCCGAGGACACCCGGGCCGCGCTCTCCGTCCTGCACGGGCTCGGCGAAGACTACGCCCACCTGGTCATCTCGCTGAGCGAGCGGGCGCCCGGCGGCCCGGCCGGCGCCGTTCTCGTGACCGGTGAGCGGAGCGAGCTGGCCCCCGCGGACGACGAGATCCTGGCCGAGCTCGCGCCGCTGTTCTTCGTCAGCCATGCGCTTCAGGCGCTAGGGCGCCGTTACGCGGACGCCAGGCGCGAGCGGAGCCTGGAGCTCGTGCAGTTCTTCGACGACCTCTCGGAGAACGTGGCCGAACTCGTGGCCCTGTCGGCCGGCCGGGATCCGGGTTTCCTTGACCGCACGATTCCTGGCGGCACCCATTGGACCGGCGAGTTGCTGCGGGCCGTGGGCACCTGCCAGGCCTTCGTCGCCCTGCTGTCTCCGCAGTACTTCGCGAGCGCCTGGTGCGGCATGGAGTGGAACGCGTTCTCCCTGCGCACGGTGGCGCGGCGGGCGCCAGGAGTGCTGGACAGCCGCCGGTCCGGCCACTACACCGGCATCGTCCTGGTGAACTGGACCCCGGTCCAAGCGAGGGAAATACCGCCGGTGGTCAGCGCCGTCCAGAGGTTCTCACCGGCCGGGCTGCCCGATCCGGACATCGCCCGCCAGTACGAGTCGGAAGGGGTGTTCGGACTGCTCCGGCTGGGGCAGGACGCTGCCTACGAGGCCGTTGTGTGGCGGCTCGCGCAGCACATTGCGGAGAACTATTACAACTACCGGGTCCAGCCCCGCATCCCCCAGCCGAGCGATCTGCGCGACGCCTTCCAGGAGCGCTGACGTGCCGGGGCGGGACGGTACCCGCGCCGGGTCCGGGCAGCGGGGCAGGTACTTCTATCTCAGCTACGCGCACTCGGCCCCGCTCCGCGGCCGTCAAGGGGCCGATCCCGACCGCTGGGTACGCCGCTTCTTTCATGACCTCCAGGACGCCGTTGCGTTCCGTGCCTCGCCCCGGTCCGGGCTGACCCCGGGCTTCTTCGACCAGGAGGTCCCGCTCGGATCGGATTGGAAGGCGGTGCGCACCCAGGCGCTCGGTACCGCCGAGGTCTTCGTCCCGCTCTACTCCCCGAGCTACTTCGCCTGGTCACTGCCGGGCCGCGAGTGGGCCTGCTTCCGCCAGCGGATGATTCACCTGGGAGCCGGAGACCCGCTGCGGCGGTTCGTGCCCGTGCTGTGGATTCCGCTTCCCAGCGACCGCGACCCGCCCGGCCTGCAGCAGGCCCTGGCGGTGGGGGCCGCGGAGGCTGCTACGCCGAGAACGGGATGCGCGCCTTGCTGCGCCTGGCGCCGTACCACACGTCGTACCGCCTGGTCGTGGACCAGCTCGCGGCGCGGATCGTGGACCTCGCGGAGAACGAGCCGCTGGGGCCGTCCGTGGTGCCGGACGTCGACGAGACGGACAGCGAATTCAGTCCCGATGCCGTCACGGCGGTCTTCTCAGTGACGGTGGCCGCTCCGGCCCGCCCGGTCCTGCCGACCCTGCCGGCCTTGCCGCACGGCCCCGATCCGGCCTGCTACGGTGACCTCGGGGTCGGCTGGCGGCCGTTCCCCCAGGAGCAGGAGCTCTCGCTCGCCTACTACGCGGCACAGGTCGCCGAGCAGCTCGACTTCGGCGTGGTCGTGACGGACATCGAGATGCCCGGCCACGTGCTCGGCCACCGGCCGGGAATCATACTCATCGACCCGTGGTTCGTCGCCCGCGACCAGAAGCAGTACGCCCTGCGCTCGTATCTCCAGGGCCTGCCGTCGTGGGTGCTGCCGCTGATCGTCCAGGGCTCACCGGGCAGCGCGGATGCGGCCAGCCATGCCCAGCGTGCCCGGGCCATCCTGCTCGAGGCGGGGGCGGGCAACTCCGAGACCGCGCGCCGCGGCGTCGACGGCGTCAGCTCGCTGCAGGAGTTCTTCGCGCTCATGCCCGTACTGGTCGCCGAGGCCGAACGGCAGTATCTTCGCCGTGGCCCCGTGCCGACCTCCAGTGCACGGCCGGTTTCCCGGCCACGGCTGGCTGGCTCAAGGCCTGCCGACCTGATCCCGCAGCCCCCCAGGGAGATGCCGAATGCCTGACATGGCCGGGGACATTCCCGCCGGGTCGCGCGATGGCCAGGTGGTCACCTTCTACTCGTACAAGGGAGGCACCGGGCGGACGATGGCGCTGGCCAACGTGGCCTGGATTCTCGCGGCGAACGGCCGCCGGGTGCTGGTGGCCGACTGGGATCTCGAGTCGCCCGGGCTGCACCGGTTCTTCCACCCGTTCCTGGACGAGCGGGAGGTACGGGACGCGGATGGAGTCATCGACCTGGTCCGCAGCTACGCATGGGCGTCCGCCGGCGCGCCCGAGGCGGACCGGCCTGGGCTCATCCGCGAGCGCGCCCGGGTCCAGCCGTACGCCATGTCGCTGGCCTGGGACTTCCCGGACGGCGGGAGCCTGGAGTTCCTGTCGCCGGGCCGCCAGAACTCCGACTACGTGGCCGCGCTGGCCGCCCTGGACTGGGATAACTTCTACGACAGCCTCGGCGGCGGCGAGTTCCTCGACACCGTGCGCGCGGACATGAAGCGCAACTACGACTACGTGCTCATCGACAGCCGCAGCGGGCTGAGCGACGTCGCGGACATCTGTGTCGTCCAGATGCCGGACGTGCTCGTGGACTGCTTCACGCTCAGCACCCAGGGCATCCAGGGCGCCGCCGAGGTGGCCAGGCGGGTCAGCCAGCTCCACGCGGACCGCGGGATCCGGATCCTGCCCGTACCGATGCGCGTCGATCGGGCCGAGCAGGAGAAGGTCGAGGTCGGCCGCGCCTACGCCGTCCGGCTCTTCGAGGGCCTCCCGGCCAGGCTCTCGAGCGCCCAGCGGCGCGAGTACTGGGCCGCGGTCGAGGTTCCCTACGCGGCCTACTACTCCTACGAGGAAATGCTGGCGGTCTTCGGCGACGCTCCCGGGTCCCCGGCCAGCTTGCTGGCGTCGTTCGAGCGCCTCACCGCGCAGATCACCAACGGCGCGGTGACCGCCCTGCCGCCCATGGACGACAATCTGCGGGCCCGCACCCGGCAGGTCTTCGCCCGCCGCGCGCCTATGGTGGCTGACACGATCGTCCTCGAGTTCGCCCCCGAGGACCAGCTGTGGGCCGAATGGGCCGCGGGCATGCTCCGGGGGGCTGGCGTCTCGGTCCGCGAGCGGCACCTCCCCGAGCCCTACGAGCAGGTCAGTGAGGACCAGCCGCCCGGCCGCAGGCTCGCCGTGGTGACGGCGGCCTACGTCGCGCTCAGCTCGCGTCCCCCCGTGTCCCTGCCCGACTTGGCCGTCTACATCACGGTGGGCCGGCCGTTCGCCGACTTCGCCACGGTCGCTTCCGCGGTGCTCGCCGGGGTGCCCGAACGGGAAGCCGCCGAGCGACTGTACCGGCTCGTGGGCATCTCCGCGCTGCCGGGCGAGAGCCTCGGCGGCAGCCTGGTCCGCTACCCGGGCACCGAGCCGAAGATCGACATGATGCCCGCGCGCAACCCGCGGTTCACCGGCCGGGAGCCCGACCTGCGCCAGCTCCGCGAGCAGCTTCGCGACTACGGCACCGCGGTCCTCATCCCGGTCACCCTGCACGGGCTCGGCGGGGTCGGCAAGACCCAGCTCGCCCTGGAGTACGCGCACCGGTTCAAGGCCGACTACGACCTGGTGTGGTGGGTGGACTGCGGCCAGCCGCAGTTCATCGACACGTCCCTGGCCGACCTGGCCGCGCGGATCCACGACGTGTTCGCTCCCGGCGCCCCGGTGCCCGGAAACTCCGCGGAGGCGGCCCGCCAGGTGCTGGAGATGCTCAGCACGGGTGAGCCGGCCACGCGGTGGCTGCTGGTCTACGACAATGCCGACGACCTCGACGCGGTCCGGCCGTACCTGCCCTCGGGCGGGGGTCAGGTCCTCATCACCTCCCGCAACCGGGCCTGGGCCGAACAGGCCCGGCCGATGCCGGTCGAGGTGTTCACCCGCGCCGAGAGCATGACGCACCTGCGCCAGCGCGTCCCGTCAATCACCGCCGACGAGGCCAGCCAGGTCGCCGAGGTACTCGCCGACCTGCCGCTGGCCGTCGCGGCCGCCGGGGCCTGGCTGGCCGAGACCGGGATCACGGTCGCCGACTACATATCGGTGCTGTCCCGGCAGGCCCCGAACCTGCTGGGCATCAGCCAACTGCTCGACTACCCGCACCCGGTGTCGCAGGCCTGGGACCTGTCCCTGCTCCGGCTGCGGGAACGCTCGCCCGCGGCCGCTCGGCTGTTCGAGCTGTGCTCGGTGATGGCCACCAGCATCGCGACCGACCTCCTGTTCAGCCCGGCCATGGCCCGCCTGCTGGTCAGGTACGATCCCGCGCTGTCCGAGCCCATGGTGATCGGCCGGCTGGTACAGGAGATCAACCGGCTAGCTCTGATCAACCTCGACACCGTGACCGGCCAGATCCACGTGCACCGGCTGGTGCAGGCCGTGGTCAGGGACCGGATGTCACCGGAGGAGCTCGCCGCCACCCAGCGTGACGTGCACCAGGTGCTGGCGGCCGCGGCACCGAGCAGGAACGTCGATGACCCCGGCACCTGGCCGCGGTTCCAGATGATCTGGCCGCACCTGGCGCCGTCGCGGGCCGAGACCTCCGCCGAGGAGCCGGTCCGGCAGCTGTGCATCGACCGGGTGCGCTACCTGTGGCAGCGTCACGATCTCGACCGCGCCGATGCCGAGGCGGCCCAATTCGACGCTGCCTGGTCCGCCATGCTGGAGGCCGCGCCCGACTCCCTGACTGCCGAGCCGCTCCGCAAGCAGCTCCTTTACCTGCGCTATCACCGGGCCAGCATCCTGCGCGAGCACGGCAAGTTCGACGAGGCCCGGGCCCTGGACGAGGCCGTGCTCCAGGGGCAGCAGGAGATGTTGGGCCCCGGCCACCCGCACACGCTGATCACCGCGGGCGGCCTGGCCGCCGACCTGCGGGCCAGCGGCCGCTACGCCGAAGCCCTGGAGATGGACCGCAGGACGTACCCGTCGTGGGTGGAACTCTACGGCGAGGACTACTCCGGGACCCTGTCGGCAGCCAGCAGCCTGGCCGTCTCCTTCCGGCTCGTCGGGGACTTCCCCGCGGCCCTGCGGATCGACGAGGAGACGCTGGGCCGACGGCGGATGACCCTCGGACCGCCGCACCCGAGGACGCTCGAATCCGGCATCGCCGTGGGCCGGGACCTGCTCGGCGCGGGACGATACGCCGAGGCGGCAGCGCTGATGCAGGAGGTACGTCAGTCGTGCGCCGAGGCACTGGGCCCGGACTCGTTCGTCGCCCTGAACGCGCAGGCGCTGCTCGCGATCGCGCTGCGCCGCTCCGGCCAGCATGCCGAGGCGGAGAAATACTTCCTCACGGCCACGGACGGGCTCATGCGCGAGTCCGGCGCGTTCAGCAGCGAGGCTCTGGCGTGCCGACTCGGCCACGCGCTGAACGTCCTCGCCGCCGGGCGGGCGGCCGAGGCCGAGGCGGCGATCCGCGAGGTGCTGGAGGCATACGAGCAACGGCGCGGGCCGTCTCACCCCGACACGCTCGTCTGCCAGGTCGACCTGGCCGCCGCGCTGCACGCGGCCAGCCAGCACCAGCCCGGTCAGCTAGCGACAGACATCAGCGCGATGCGGTCGGTCGTCAGCGGCCTCCAGGCTGCCCTCGGCCGCGAGCATCCGCACTCGCTCGCCGCCCTGGCCGCGCTCGGAGTACTGCTGTCCGACCTCAGCAACCTGTACGCCGCCCAGGAAGTCACGGAGGAGGCTGCCCGCGGATTCGCGGCCGCGCTCGGCCCCGGTCATCCCGACACGCTGCGCTGCCGCGCGAACCTGCTGCTCGCTGCGCAGCAACGGGGAGAACCGCACGCCGATGAGCAACTCGCCGAGGCCGTCGACCAGCTATCGGCCGTGATCGGCCCCGATCATCCGGATGTCGCCGAACTCCGCCGCGACCACCTGCTGATGCCCGCCCTTGACCCGGAACCCTGCTGACCGCCGGTGCTCAGCGGCCCAGGTACGCACGCTTCAGGTCCTCGCTGCGCAGCAGCTCGGCCGCAGGCCCCTGGAGCACTATCTCCCCCGTGGACAGGACGTAGCCACGGTCGGCGATCGACAGCGCCATCGCCGCGTTCTGCTCCACGACCAGGACCGCGACCCCGGAAGCGTGAACCTCCTTGATGATGCGGAAGTTCTGCTGCACCAGCGCGGGTGACAGGCCCATCGACGGCTCGTCCATCAGCAGCAGGCGGGGCCGCGACATCAGCGCGCGGCCCATCGCGACCATCTGCTGCTCGCCGCCGGACAGGGTGCCCGCGAACTGGTTACGGCGCTCGTACAGGCGCGGGAACAGGGCGTGCACCCGCTCGAAGTCGTCGTCGAGCTTCTCGCCGCCGCGCAGCACCGCGCCCAGCTCGAGGTTCTCCCGGACGGTCATCTGCCCGAACAGCCGGCGGTTCTCGGGCACGATCGCGATCCCCCGCCCGATCCGCTGCGGCACCGGCCAGCTCGTCATGTCCTCGCCGTCCAGCAGCACCCGCCCGGAGCGGGGCCGCACGATCCCGAGGATCGTCTTCAGCGTGGTCGACTTGCCCGAGGCGTTGCCGCCCAGCAGGCAGACCAGCTCGCCGCCGCCGACCTGCAGCGTGACTCCCTCGAGGATCCGCATCTGGGCGTAGTAGGTCGTGACGGCCTCGAGGCTGAGCAGCGGTGT
This sequence comes from uncultured Actinomycetota bacterium, assembly GCA_963842355.1. Taxonomy (GTDB): domain Bacteria; phylum Actinomycetota; class Actinomycetes; order Streptosporangiales; family Streptosporangiaceae; genus JASHPR01. The sequence continues at coordinate 274,170 of CAWJGC010000011.1, forward strand.
GCTCTCGCTGCGCGCTTCCGGCCCGTTCATTCTGTGTCCCCCGCGCGCTTACGGGGCGCCGCAAGACGCCGCCCCTGCAGCGCGCTCATTCGGCGTCCGCCAGGGCTTCGGGATCGTGGCCCATGTAGGCCTCGACCACGTCGGGATGGCCGGCGACCTCGTCGAAGCCGCCCTCGGCGATCTTGACGCCGTGGTCGAGCGCGACCACGCGGTCCGAGCAGCCCGCGACCACGTGCATGTCGTGCTCGATGACCAGGATCGCGACCTCCCGTTCGTCCCGCAGCCGCCCGATCAGCTCGGTGACCTCGTGGGTCTCGGCGGGGTTCATCCCCGCGGCGGGCTCGTCGAGCAGCAGCAGCCGCGGCCGGGCGGCGAGCGCGCGCGCGATCTCCAGCCGCCGCCGGTTGGCGTACGACAGCGAGTACGCGGGCTGATCCCAGCGGTACCCGGCGAGCCGCTGGCCGAAGAACGACAGCACCTCCTCGGCCAGCGCGCGCACCTCACGTTCCTCGCGCCGGGCCCGGGGCAGGCGCAGGATCGACTCCCACGGCATGGCCTTCGTGGCACCGTACGTCGCGGCCATCACGTTCTCGATCACCGACATGTTCAGGAACAGCCGCAGGCTCTGGAACGTGCGCGCGATCCCCAGCCGGGTGATGGCGTTCGGCGGCATTCCGGCGATGGACCGCCCGGCGAAGCGCACGTCACCGGTATCCGGCCGGTACACGCCCGTGATCACGTTGAACACCGTGGTCTTGCCTGCCCCGTTGGGCCCGATCACGCTGACGATCTCCCGGTCGTCGACGTGCAGGTCAAGGTCGGACAGCGCCAGCAGGCCGCCGAACGACAGGGAAAGACGTTCAAGTTCCAGAACGGGCCCCGCGGGCTGGCCTCCGCTCATCGGGTGTCTCCTGCTCGCCTCATGTCGCGGTCTCCACGCGCCGGGACCCGAGCAGCCCCTGCGGCCGGGCGTTCATCATGACGATGAGGATCGCGCCGATCAGGATCTGCCGGGTGACCGACGGCTCGACGACCAGCCGCGTTTCCCACACGAACGACGCCAGGCAGAGGGTCGGCGGGAGCAGCAGCGTCCGCCACAGCCCCTTTACCTGCACAAGCGCGATCAGCAGGCACACCAGCACCACGAAGCCGATGTTGCCGGCGGTCTGCGCGCTGGCCGGGACGATGACCCAGTCGCGCAGCGCGTCGGCGATCCAGCCGGTCGACTGCGGTCCGCCCGCGACCGCGCTCGCCGAGATCGCCGCGGCGATCTCGTGCGCGGCGAACCCGAGCGCCGCGGTCGCCGCGAGCACTGCGCCGAGCCTGCGCCACGGGCGCAGCTTGACCAGGAGGGTCAGCAGGATCAGGCCGTAGAAGATGTAACCGGCATAGGTCGGGTTGCGCAGGATGCCGTCGAGGGTGATCATGACCACCAGCGCGCCCGCCGCAGCGCCGGCGATGCTGCCCGCGCCGCCGAGGATGAGCCCCGCGTAGATGAGGATCAGGTACGGGGTGCCGAAGTCCGTCGGGTACACGCTGATCTGCTGCGCCGCGAAGATCGTGCCGGCCAGCGCGGCGATCATGGCGCCGAACGCGAACGCCATCAGCTTGACCCGGTTGACCGGGATCGTCATCGCCGCCGCGGCCAGCGGGTCGTCGCGCACCGCCCGCCAGGCCCGTCCGGTACGCGAGGTGTCGAGCAGCCGCAGCACCGCCATCGTCAGCACCACCACGATCAGCAGCAGGTAGTAGTACTGCTCGTTACTCGTGAGCTGGACACCGAAGCCCCTGATCGGGTCGACCCCGGTGATGCCGTTGGGCCCGCCGAACGTGTTCGGCGCCACGTTGTTGGTGAACTCGACGAATGCCTCGCCGAAGAACAGCGTGACGATGGCCAGGTAGTCGCCGATCAGCCGCCGGGAGGGCAGGCCGACCAGCAGCCCGACTAGCGCGGCGCCGATCATCACGATCGGCAGCGACAGGTAGGCGGGCAGGTGGATCCCGCTGGAGCCTAGCTGGTCCGAGGACAGCAGCGCGAACCCGTACGCGCCGAAGCCGAAGAACGCCACGTAGCCGAGGTCGAGCAGCCCGGCCCAGCCCACGACGACGTTCAGGCCCACCGCCAGCAGCGCGAGCACCAGCGAGTCGATCCCGACCTGAAGCTGGAACCCGCCCAGGCCGAGCAGCGGCAGCGCGGCTCCGGCCAGGCCCGCGAGCGCCAGCCGCGGCCACCAGCCGACCCGTTCCAGCTCGCGCTGGGCGCGGCCGCGCCAGGACGGCAGGTACTCGCGCCGGTGGACCTGCCTGGCCACCCACTCGTCGGCCCCGACCCGGGGGCCGGGGCTGGCCGGGGGCGGTGGCCCGGCGCTGGCCGGGGGCGGTGGCCCGGCGGTCACGCGGTGTCCCCCGTTCGCCTCCAGGGCCCCGCCCGCCTCCCCATTCCCCCTTCCCTCCTCCTTCTCCCTCCTCCTCGCCGCGCCCCTCCGGCTCGCTCATGATGCCTCATACCTTCTGCAGTTGCGCCCGGCCGAACAGCCCGCTGGGCCGGACCAGCATCACGGCGATCAGGATGGCGAACACCAGCAGGTTCGTGTACCGGGAGGAGACGTAGCCGGTGATGAACGACTCCGCGACGCCGATCAGCAATCCGCCGACCATGGCCCCCGGGATCGAGCCGATCCCGCCGACGACGGCCGCGGTGAAAGCCTTCAGCCCCGCGATGAAGCCGATGACGTTCGTCACCTGATTGAACAGGAGCCCGGCCATCACGCCGGCCACGCCCGCGAGCGCCGAGCCGAGGAAGAACGTCATCGCGATCGTGAGGTTCACGTTGATCCCGAGCATCTCGGCGGCCTCCCGGTCCGCGGCCACCGCCCGCATCTGCCGGCCGAGCTTCGTCCGGTTGACCAGTTGCTGCAGGCCGATCATCAGTGCGCCGCCCAGGACCAGGACCAGGATCTGCACGGCGTCGATGCTGACCGAGCCGATCTGGATCCCGGTCGAGAACGAGATGAACTCCGGCGTGTTGTAGATCCGGATCTGCGAGCCGAACAGCAGCAGCACCGCGTTCTCCAGGAAGAACGAGATCCCGATCGCGGTGATCAGCGGGGCGATCCGCGGCGCGTCCCGCAGCGGCCGGTAGGCGAAGCGTTCCATCGCGACGCCCATCCCGCCCACGATGCCGGCCGCCAGGACGAACATGATCAGCAGCAGCAGCGGCACGGGAATGGTGAGCGCGGTCGGCCCGCCGAACCACTGGATCACGAAGTAGCCGATGTAGGCGCCGACCATGTACAGGTCGCCGTGCGCGAAGTTGAGCAGCTTCAGTATCCCGTAGACCATCGAGAAGCCGAGCGCCACCAGCGCGTACAGCGCGCCGGTCGTGATGCCGTTCACCAGTTCCTGGAAGAAGAAGGCCATGTTTACTCTCGCCTCCGGGGCGTTTCAGAGGCGCCGCCTTCCTTCGTCGCTCGCTCCTTCGTCACTCGCTCCTCAGTCCAGGCGGCACCGCGCCCCTTCGGCTCGGACAGGAGGCGCCGCGCCCCTTCGGCTCGGTCATCGGGCGCGCCGCGCCCCGTTGGCTCGGCCAATGGGGCGCGGCGCGGCCTGGTCACCCGGTCAGCTCGGGATCAGCTGGTAGTTGCCGGCCGAGTTGATCTTGAATAGGAAGAACTTGCCGTTGACCAGGTCCCCGTTCGAGTCGAAGCTGATCGGCTGGCCCAGGATCGAGGTCGGCTCGCTCGTCTTCTTGATCGCCGCGAGCACGTTGCTCCGGCTCGGGGTCTGCCCGGCCTTGCAGACGGACGCGATCGCCTCGTCCACCACGTGCGTGGCCGCGAACACGGGCGGGCCGAAGGTGCCGAAGGTCCCGTACTTCGCCTTCGCGGCCGCGGCGATCGCGGCGTCGGCGGCAATCGCCGTGATGTCCGGCCCGAACGAGGAGACGTACGAGCCGTTGATCGTGAACGTGCCCGGCGAGAACAGGCCGTCGGTGCCGAAGATCAGGGCCTTCTTGTGCTGCTGGGCCAGGTCGCGGCCGAACTGCTGGGCGTTGGCGGCGATCTGCCAGGGCAGCACCACGACCGACTCGCTGGACGTGACCTTGGCCACCAGCGAGGAGAAGTCGGTCTGGCTCTGCGGGACCGACTCGTGGTCGACGGTGATCCCGGCCGCCTTGAAGATCGGCAGCATCGCGGTGACCAGGCCGGTCGAGTAGGCCTCCTCGTCGTCGACGATCATCAGCGCCTTCGGGTGCAGGTTCTTCACGATGTAGTTGGCGTCCTCCGGACCCTGCACGCTGTCCTTGGACACGACCCGGAAGAACGTCGGGTACTTGCCGGTCGTCAGCGCGACCGCGGTCGCCGACCCGGAGATGAACGCCAGCCCCGCCCGGGCCATCAGCGGGCCGACGGCCTCGACTTCCTGGCTGCCGGCCGGGCCGACCACGGCCACGATCTTCGAGTTCGAGGTGAACTGCTGGGTCACGGTGGTGGCCTGGGCCGGCTGAAGCTGCGTGTCGCCCTGGACCAGCGAGATCTTCGTCTTGCTGGCCGTGTTGTCCATCGCCAGGGCGAGCTCGGCGAAGTGCAGTTGCTCGCCCCCGAGGCTCGCCACCGGGCCGGTGATCGGGCCCTCGAACCCGATCGACGCGACGCAGGTCTTGCTGGCGCCGCTCGCAGTGGTTCCGCTGCTGCTGCCACTGCCACTGCTGCCGCAACCGGCCACGACGAGCGCACCGAGCGCCAGCGCGGCGGTGGTCACGCGTCCTCTCATGGGTACGGCCTCCATTTCCCAATGTGCTTCATTGCTTCGGGTCCCGTGGGGTCAAGCCAGGCTGCCCGGCGGAGCAGGCGTCGGTTCTGTTGGTTGGCAGCGGCGAGGGCGGGTGGGTGGGCGGGGCTAACAGCCACCGGCCAGGCTCGCCTCGGCGCTGCGGACGACGCGAGAATTCACCACGCCCTCCCCCAGCGGTCGAATAAGTAGGCTGATCAAACCATTGCCCTGCATACTTGTGCAAGAGACGTCATTTGGTATTCGGTAACAGTTGTGAGTCGATCAAGGCCGGCGGGCGGTCCCCCGGCTTTTTCCTGGGGAGCCGCCGGTGTCCGCATCGCTCAGCCACGACCTTGACCTCCCCGCGATCCGCGCGCGCTTCTCGTCGCTGCAGCAGGGCTTCGCGTTCTTCGACGCTCCCGGCGGCTCGCAGGTGCCCGACGAGGTCGGCGACGCGATCGCCCGCGCGCTGCGCGAGGCCAGCGCCAACCTCGGCGCGGTGTACGCGACGAGCCTGCGGGTCCGGGGGATCCTCGAGGAGGCCGAGGGCAAGGCGGCCAGGTTCCTCGGCTGCGACCCTCATGAGGTGATCTTCGGGCCGAACATGACCTCGCTGGACTTCACGCTGTCGCGCACCGCCGGGCGTGACTTCGGCCCGGGCGATGAGATTCTCGTCTCCTCGCTGGATCACGACGGCGGCGTCGCGCCGTGGCTGGAACTCGCGCAAGACCGGGGCGCGGTCGTCCGGCACGTCGAGCTGAACGACGACACCACGCTGGATTTCGCCGATCTGCAGCGCAAGCTCGGGCCGCGGACGAAGGTCGTCGCGTTCGCGTGGGCGTCGAACGCGATCGGCACGGTCGTGGACGCCCGGCGGGTCTGCAAGCTCGCGCACGACGTCGGCGCGCTCGCGTGGGTCGACGCCGTCCACTACGCGGCCCACGAGCCGATCGACGTCCGCGATATCGGCGCCGACGTGCTGATCTGCTCACCGTACAAGTTTTGCGGCCCGCACCTGGGCGTGGCGTTCGGGCGGGCCGAGGTGCTCGAGCGCTGGCGGCCGTACAAGGCCCGCCCGGCGCCGACGAGCCCGCTCGGGCGCAGCTTCGCGACCGGGACGCATCCCTACGAGCTGCTCGCGGGGTTCAACGCCACGATCGACTACCTGGACTCGGTCGGGGGCTTCGCCGCGATCGTGCCCTACGAGCGCTCGCTGGGCCAGCGGTTCCTGGACGGCCTGCCGGACACGGTCACCCGGTACGGGCTGCCGGGGATGGACGGCCGCGTGCCGACGTTCCTGGTCAACGTCGAGGGCGTGGCCGCAGCGGACGTCGCGCGGAGCCTGGCCGACGCCCGGATCGGGGTCTGGGCGCATGACTCGTGGTACTCGCTGGACCTGTACCGGCGCCTCGGCTACGCCGGCGAGTCGGTGCGGATCGGCTTCATCCACTACAACACGCCGCAGGAGGTCGACCGGCTCCTCGACGCGCTGGCGGCCGTGCATCCCGGCTAGCCGGGGCCGACGGCCGGGCTACCCCGCCGCCCCGTTCAGGATCTCGGCCAGCTTGCTCAGGTTGATGTTGCCGCCCGAGACGACGCACACGACCTTCCCGGTCCCGGCCCGGCCCGCCAGGGCCGCGGCCAGCGCGAGCGCGCCCGCGCCCTCGGCGATCACCCGGACGCGCTCGGCCAGCGTGCGCACGGCGGCGGCGACCTCGGCGACCGGGATCGCCAGGGCGGCGTCGACGAGCGGCGCGGCCAGCGGCCACATGCTGTCCAGCACCCGGCGGCTGCCGGAGCCATCCACGAACGAAGCGCGGTAGTCGACGTCCGCCGGCTCCCCCGCGGCGACCGCGGCGGCCATCGCCGCGGCGGTGTCGGGCTCGGCGGTGATGATCCGCGTCCGCGGGCTCCGGGCCCTGACCGCGCTGGCGATGCCGACGGTCAGCCCGCCGCCGCCGTACGGGATCACGACCGCGTCGGGATCGGGCAGGTCGTCGAGGATCTCCAGCCCGATCGTCCCGTTGCCGGCCATCACCGCCGGATCCTGGACCGGGTGCACGAACAGCCCCTCGGTCCCGTCGACGTGACCGGAGACGATCACGTTCCACCAGTCGTCGTAGGGGAGCTTGCGCACCTGGCCGCCCAGCCGCGTGATCGCTGCCAGCTTGGCCTCGGGCGCGTGCTCGGGTACCACGATCGTGGCCGGCAGGCCCAGCGCCCGCGCCGCCCACGCAACGCCCTGGGCCATGTTCCCCGCGCTGGCGGTGACCAGGCCCTTCGCCCGCTCGGCCGGGTCCGCCGTCATGATCGCGTTGGTCGCGCCGCGGATCTTGAACGAGTTCACCGGCTGCAGGTTCTCCAGCTTGAGGTAGATCTCGGCCGGGGCTTCCTCGACGTACAGCCGCACCAGCGGCGTGCGGACCGCCGCGCCCGCGATCCGCTCCCGGGCCGCCTCGATCGCCGCCAGCTCGATCACTGCTGCTCCTCCGCGGTCGGCGGCCGCCCGGCCGCGCTGGTCACAGGTCCACCTCGGTGCCCAGGCCGGCCGCCCGGGCCGCCGTGACTGCGCACTCGGCCGCGGCAAGGTCCTCGACGGCCAGGCCCAGCGACCGGAACAGGGTCAGCTCGGCGGCGTCACGGCGCCCGGGGGCCATCCCGGCGAGCACCTCACCGAGCTCGGCCCGGACATGCTCCTCGCCGGCGATCAGACCCTCGGCCACCGCGAGCTGGAACTCGCCGGCCTCGTGGCGCAGCGACTCGCGGCTGTCGCAGAACAGCGCGCTCGCGGCGACGGTGGCCGTATCCAGCTCGCGCGCCCGCGGGGTACTCGCGCCGACCGCGTTGACGTGCGCGCCGGGCATGAGCCACTCGCGGCGCAGCACGGGCTCGCGCGAGCTCGTGGCGGTGACCACCACGTCGGCGCCGCGCACCGCGTCCTCGGCGCTCGGGCCGACAATGACCGCCGCGCCCGCGCGGGCGCCGTGGGCGGCCAGCGCCCGCGCGTGCGCCTCGGTCGGCGCGTAGACACGCACCTGCGCGAACTCGCGTACCGGCAGCAGCGCGGTGAGGTGGGCCCGGGCCTGCGTCCCGGCCCCGAGGATCGCGAGCGTCCGCGCGTCGGGCCGGGACAGGGCGCGGGTGGCGACCGCGGTGACCGCCGCGGTGCGGATCTCGGTGATCGCCGAGGCGTCCAGGATCGCGGTCGGCTGTCCGGTCTCGCCGTCGAACAGCGTGACCAGCCCTTGGTGGGCGTCCAGGCCCCGGGCGGGATTGCCGGGCACGATGCAGATGGCCTTGAGCGCGAACACCCCCGCGCCCCCAGGTCCCCCCGCGCCCCAGCCGGGCATGAGCCCCATGAACCCGGCCGCCTCCGGCGGTATCATCACCGATCGCAGCGGCATGAAGCTGCCGCCCCGGGCGTGCTCCGCGAGCGCGGCGGCCATCGCCTCTGCGCAGGCCTGCGGGGAAAGCGCGGCCCGCACGTCGCGGTGGCCGAGGATCAGCACGCGCATCAGATCGTCTCTCCTCCCGGCCCCCGGGGCGCCGGGAACCCCTCTGCCTCAGCCCGGTCTTCCGCTCGTCGGCCGGCCGCCTCGCGCCTGTCCGGCTCGAGCGCGCTCTCGACCGCGTCCCGCTCCTCGCCGGTGAGCGGGTGCCCCAGCGCCTCGCCGACCGAGGCCAGGTGCTCGGCAGGCCGGGGCCGACCACGATCTGGCTGACCCGCTCGTCGGCGAGCAGCCAGCTCAGCGCGAGGCCGGCCAGCGAGGTGCCGCGCGCCGACGCGATCACGGCCAGCCGGCCCAGGGCCTCGAAGGTGCGGCCGGTGACCAGCCCGGCGTACGGCTCGGGACGCTGGGTCATCCGCGAGCCGGCCGGGAACGGCTCGCCCCGGCGGTACTTGCCGGTGAGCCAGCCCCCGGCCAGCGGGCTGAACGCCAGGTAGGCAACCCCCCGCTCGGCGCACAGCGGCAGTAGGTCGGCCTCATCCTGGCGGGCCAGCAGGGAGTAGGAGTTCTGGATCGCCTGCGGCTCGCCCGCGGTCAGCGCGGCCGCGAGCTGCCGGGCGCCGAAGTTGCTGACGCCGTAGGCGCCGATCAGCCCGTCCGCCCTGGCCCGGTCGAACGCGCCGAAGGTCTCCGCCAGCGGCACGTCGGGGTCGAACTCATGAGCCAGGTACAGGTCGACCCGCTCGACTCCGAACCGGTCGAGGCTCGCCCGGAGCTGGCGGGCGATGCGCCCGGGTTCCAGGCCGTGGTCGGCTCCGGCCTGCACCGGGTTGAACGTCTTGGTCGTCAGCCGCGGGCGGACCCCGCGGGAGGCGATCCAGCGCCCGATGGCCTGCTCGCTGCGCCCGCCGCCGTACGCGTCCGCGGTATCGAAGTGGGTGATGCCGGACTGCCAGGCCGCGTCCATGAGCGCGAACGCCTGATCCTCGGTCAGCCCCGCGCCGAAGAACTCCGGGGCCGAGCCGACCCCGCCGAAGTTGCCGCACCCGAGCGCGATCCTCGCGATGTTCATCGGCGCCGATCGTAGACCACCGGCCCAGGCTCTCCGCGGTCACGGCCGCGCCGCGTAACTTACCCCGGGGTGCCCCGCGGGCCAGCCGGCCTGTTCTGCGTCCGCACCGCTGCCCCTGGCCTGCGGCTGGCCGCAGGGCGGCTTCACCATCCGGACCCGCCGGATCAACTGGCCCGCGCCGGGCGAGGTAGGTCCGGGCCGGTGACCATCACGCGGATGTGTGATCGGGCTAGGCGCGGGTAGCCGGATCACGCCGCGATGGCATCGGATTGCTTTAGTACGCAGCGCTTGCTAAAGTTAGCAGCGTTATCCGGAATCCGTCAAGGAGCGAATATGACGAGCTTGACCAGGCAATACAGCACGGCGGCGAGCCAGGCGCGCACCGCGGTCGAGAAGACCGCCGACCTCTGGACCCAGAGAGCGCGGACGCTGACCGACTCCCTTCCCGGGCTGCCGCAGATAGACCTCGTCCCGGCGGTCGAGCGCTATTTCGACCTGGTGCAGCGCACGGTGGACCTGAACCGCAGCCTCGCCGTGAAGTGGGCGGAGGCCGCGAGCGCGCTGCCCGGCGTGGTGCGCGAGCAGGCCGAGTCGGCCGGCGAGGCCGTGCGGGACAAGGCGGCCACGGCCGAGCAGGCCGCCCACGAGCACGCTGAGAGGGCCACGCACGAACTGGCCCGTGAGGCTCGCAAGATCGAGCGTGAGCAGGCCAGGAAGGCTCGAGCAATGGCCCGCGAGCGCTACGAGGGCCTGACCAAGGCCGAGCTGAGCGACCTGCTGGCCCAGCGGGGCCTGCCCAAGTCGGGCAACGTCAACGAGCTCATCGAGCGGCTGGTAGAGGCGGACCCCAGCTGATAAGGGTCCCCCGGCCGTCGGGTTCGACCCGAGGCGGGCGGTCCCGGAGATCGCGCGGGTGCTCACGCCCGGCCGGCCGCCGTAACCGACGAAGTCGGCGATGAATGCGGAAATGGTGTACACGGGAGTGCACCATTTCCGCATTCATCCCGCCTGTCCGGTCGCGGTTCGCGCGCAATCGTCAAGACCTGTGGCCGGGAGCCGCACCCATCCAGCGATGATAGGCGTCTACGTCGACGTTGCTGCCGCGCACGATGGTGACCACGTGCCGGCCGGCGAAGCGGTCACGGTCTTCGAGGATCGCCGCGATGCCGAGCGCGGCCGACGGTTCGACGATGAGGCCAGCGTGGTCGAGGAGCATCCGCATAGCGGCGATGATCGACGCCTCCTGGACCAGGACGGCGTCGTCAGCGACCAGGAGGAGATCGTCCAGGACGGCCGGGATGGGACGCCGGCCTGCGACGCCGTCAGCGATGGTGTCGGTCGAGTCAGTGGTGACGACGCGCCGTTGGCGCCACGAGTGTGTCATCGCCGGTGCGCCGAGCGGCTGGATGCAGATCACCTCGACTTCGGGCGCCCAGGCCTTCACCACATGACCCACACCGGTGGCCAGCGCCCCGCCGCCCAGAGCAATCAGGACGGCGTCGAACGACGGCATGGCGTCCGCCAGTTCCAGGCCGATGGTCGCCGCGCCCTCGCAGGTCTCGATGTCCAGGCTGTCTTCGACCAGCCGGATGCCGTCGCAGGCCGCGACGGCCGCCGCGCGCTCGCGAGCCATGTCGAAGTCGCCGTCCACCAGCTCCAGCCTGGCGTCCCACGCGCGGATGCGATCAAGCTTGGCCGCAGGCGCAAATCGGGATGCCACGACGGTGACGTCGAGCCCCCGGCCGCGACCGGACCAAGCGAGGGCTTGGCCCAGGTTGCCCGCGCTGGCGCACACCACGGCCCGCGAGCCATGGCCGGCGAGCCGGCTGGCGACCACCTCGGTGCCGCGGGCCTTGAAGCTACGGACCGGGTTCGCCGTTTCGAGCTTGATGCTCACCGTGCACCCGAGGCCGGGCTCCAGCGCCTCGCAGCGGTACAGGGGAGTGTCGAGAAAAATCGGGTCGATCACCCGGCGAGCCGCCCGGATCCGAGCAGTGTCGAGGCGCGTCTGCTGCACGACACAGGAGCGTAGCGCCGCCGGTACTGCTCCATTTTGGGTGCCAGGTTACGCGAGCGCCCGCGCTCGTCGACATCGCACAGCCGGGCGAAGATGTCGCGGAGACACCCTGGCAGCGGAGGTACCGCCGAACCGAGGGCACCCCGGCCACGGGGGCGGGCTCGGTCAGCGGCGCCGTCGAGAACGTCAGCACGTCACACCGTAGGAGGCTTCCGGCTGCCGCTGCCGATCGGGCACAATCCAGTTGCCGTCGACAGCCCTGGGTCAATACGGTGGGGATATGTGCTGATCAGGGACTGGTGGCCTGCGGACTGGCCAGCCTTCGCGGCCGGGCAGCGCGCGCGATGTGTCAGTGAACCGCGCGCCCTGAGTTCGCCAGCGCTCAGGGCGGATCAGATTCCACGGTTCCTCGATGGGGTCGGGTTGCCGTCCCCGGCCGCCGGTGCTGTTGCGCACCGAGGTCATGCGCCAGTACCTGGTGACCGCCTACAACTACCGCCGCGACCAGCTCGCGCGGACTGCGCCGCCAGCTACTCGCCTGGGGCATCATGCACCGGTACAGCAACTTCACGTGGTGGATGCGGCGGCGGCCCGAGCGCCGGCGCGCAGTCGCCATCTACGGGCCGACGTCGTCCGGCAAGACCGCGCTGTCGCTCGACGTCTGCGCGGCCGCGTCCGAGCGTGGCCTGCGCCCGGTCGTTCTGAATGCTGACTCACGGCAGGTCTACGTCGGCATGGACATCGGCACGAGCAAGATCAAGCCGTCGCAGATGCGAGGGTTCGAGCACCGCTTGCTTGACGTGGCCGAGCCGTCGTCGAAGCTGTCGTTGGAGGCGTACGCACAGATGGCGCGAGACGAGCTCGCGTCACTCGCCGCGTCCGAGGATGCCCTGCCGGTCCTCGTCGGCGGCACCGGCGTGTACGTCCGGTCCGTGCTGGATGGCTGGGACCTGACCGGTACGGGAACGCTTCGGCGGTCGCTCGAGCGCGACTTCCCGCGCAGCGACGTCAAGGGCGCCTACCAAGTGCTCGCGCGGCTCGCGCCCGAGGTGGCCCGGCGCGTGCACCCCAACAACTACGAGGCGATCCTCAACGCCCTGGTGCGCCGCATGGCTGGCCAGGCGAGCAACGAGGTGGCCACGCCGTTCGCGTTCGCGGTGTACGGCGTCGACCGAGGGGAAGCGGAGACCGACCGGCGGATCGAGACGACGTTGGACGCCCAGATCCGCGACGGGCTGCTGGAGGAGATCGCTGAGCTCGACCGCCGGTACCGGCTCGTCGAGCAGGCTCGCCGGCCAGGGCGCCGGCGCAACGTGGCGTCGCAGACGCACGGGTATCGCGAGTTCGTCCGGGTGGCCGCGTCGACCGGTAAGGCAATCGCGGAACTCGACGGCGCCGACCTTGCTGCCGCCCGGGCCGAAGCGCTCGGCCACATCCGTGCGTACTCGAAACGGCAGCGGTCGTGGTTCCGCAAACTCGGCGCGCGGCAGGTCGACCATGGATCAGCGATGAAAACCATAGTGTCGCGCCTGCGGTGACCGCGCCACGCGCGCATCCTCCGTGACGGCCGCATGTCATGATCGGGCCAGGTGGAGGGAGCGCCATGAAGTACGAGATCGTGGCCGAGGCGTACCGCGACCTGGAGCAGGCCGGAGGGCGGCTGGCGCTGATCGAGCGCCTGGCTGCGCTGCTGGGTCAGACCCCGGCCAGGCTGCTGCCCGGGGTCTGCTACCTGTGCCAGGGGCTGATCGCGCCCGAGTTCGCCGGGGTGGACCTCGGCCTGGCCGAGAAGATGGCCGTGCGCGCGGTCGCCACCGCCACCGGCACCGCCCCGGATCAGGTCGCGGCCCGGGTGCGGGAGGTCGGTGACCTGGGCCAGGCCGCCGAGCAGATGCTGGCCGCAGCCGAGGCCGCGCGCCCGGCCAGCCTGACGGTCCCGGCCGTGATGGACACGCTGCACCAGATCGCCGCGGCCGAAGGCACCGGTTCGCAGGGCCGCAAGCTGGACCTGCTCGCGGGCCTGCTCGGTCAGGCCAGCCCCCTGGAGGCCCGCTACCTGCTGCGCCTGGTCACCGGGGGGCTGCGGCTCGGGATCGGCACGCCCACGATCCTCGATGCGCTCGCGCAGGTGTACGCGGGCGGGCGGGCCGCCCGGCCGGTGCTGGAGCGCGCCTACAACATCTGCTGCGACCTGGGCCAGGTGGCCGCGGCCGTGGCCGCGGGCGGGCCGGCGGCGGTCGAGCAGATCCAGGTCCGCCCCGGTAACCCGGTGCGGGCCATGCTCGCCCAGCGGCTGTCTGACGCCTCGGAGATCCTCGCCCGGCTCGGCGGGGAGTGCGCCGCGGAGTACAAGTATGACGGCGTCCGGGTCCAGGCGCACCGGACCGCTGACGGGACGATCGAGCTGTTCACCCGGCGGCTCGAGCGGGTCAGTGCCCAGTTCCCGGACGTGGTGGACATGCTCGCGGCGGGGCTGGGCCCCCGTGAGGCGATCGTTGAGGGCGAGGTCGTCGCGTTCGACCCGGCCGCCGACGAGCTGCGCCCGTTCCAGGAGGTCATGTTCCGGCGCCGCAAGCACGGCATCGCCGAGGCCGTGCGCGACGTGCCGGTCAGCCTGTTCTGCTTCGAGCTGCTGTACGCCGACGGCCAGGACCTCACCCGGCTGCCCTACCCGCAGCGGCGGGCCCGGCTGGCGGAGGCGATCACCCCGTCGTCCCGGCTCCGGCTCACCACCGCCGCCGAGGTGACCACCCCGGCCGCGCTCGACGCGGCCTTCGGGCAGGCGGTCACCGACGGCTGCGAGGGACTGGTCTGCAAGTCGGTGAGCCCGGCCGCCGGGTACCAGGCCGGGGCGCGGGGCTGGCTGTGGATCAAGCTCAAGCGGGATTACCGCACCGAGCTGTCCGACACCGTCGACCTGGTCGCCGTCGGCGCCTACGCCGGGCGCGGCCGGCGCCGCGGCGTTTACGGCGCGCTGCTGCTGGCCGCCTACGACGCCGACGCCGACGTGTTCCGCGCCGTGACCAAGTGCGGCACCGGCTTCTCCGACGCCGACCTGGCCGGGCTGCCTGCCCGGATGGCGCCGCTGGCCCGCGCGCAGCGGCCGGCCCGGGTCGACGCCCGCCAGCAGCCCGACCTGTGGTTCGAGCCCGGGCTGGTGCTGGAGATCCTCAGCGCCGAGCTGACCCTCTCGCCGAACTACACCGCCGCCTGGGGGCAGGTCCGGCCGGACGCCGGCCTCGCGATGCGCTTCCCCCGGTTCACCGGGCGATGGCGCGATGACAAGGCCCCGGCCGATGCCACCACCACCGCCGAGCTCGTCGAGCTCTACCGCACCGCCCGCCGGGCCCCCGCGGGTACCTGAGCGCTATTAGCTGACGATCAGGGAGCCCGAGGTCGGCCCCGGCTTGTTCGCCGCTATGGCCAGGTGCGCGGCGCCGGGCTGCCATGATGCCACCTGGAGCCTGGTCGTGAAGCTCAGCTCCGCGATCAGCGTGTCGCCGGCGGCGGGCCAGCCGAAGCCGACCAGGGCATCGCTGCTGACCCAGGTCCCCGGCACGACGGTGAGGCGGCCGCTGGCCGTGGACGCCACGTCGAGCTGCAGGGCCAGCGCCCCGGCATCTCCGCCGTTGGTGAAGCTCACCTCGAGGGCCAGGAAATGCCCGTCGGGGCTGAACGCGCCGTTGGCGGCCGAGCTCGCCCCGGGCAGGTCGATCGCGCTGCGCCGGCCGGTCGCCAGGTTCAGCACCTGGACCTGGCAGAGCGGGGAGCACCGCGCCACCCAGGCGATCTCGCTCGCGCTCGCCGCGATCACGGCGTCGTAGGCGCGGCCGGCCTGCGGCGCCGCCGGATTCCACAGCAGGTCGGCGGTGGCCCCCGGGCGCTGGGTGGCCGGCGCCAGCAGCAGGCCGCGGTCGGTCCCCTGGGCGATCACGTAGCCGGCGGGCAGGCTGAGCTGCGGCCCGCGCGGGACACCGGTGGCGCTGACCTCGCGCGCCAGGCCGGCCGCCCTGCTCAGGTCCGCGCCCGGCGGGTACGTGGTAAGCCACACCGTGTCCGCGTCCGCGCCCGGCGCGACGTCATCGGCGAGGCCGACCTGGGTCACGGATTGCGCCCCGGCCCCGAGGAAGTAGACCGGCAGCGACGGCCCCGCGCAGTTGCCGCAGCCCGCCTGGGCCGCCGGCCCGGTCAGGTTGGCCTGGACCGCCCACCCGCCCGTGACCCGGATGAACTGGTAGCCGGCCGGGTCACGGGGCAGGCCGCCAATGGGCTTCAGGCGGCCGGTCGCGGGCCAGAACCACGCAGGCTGGACCCCGGTGACCGGCAGCCGGGCCGTCTGGTCCCAGGGCAGGGTCGGCCCGCTAACCCCGCTGGGCTCGCTGGCCAGCCCGGGCGCCAGGGGACCCGAGCCGGAGGCCGTCAGCGGCGCCGCGCCGGGCCGACCTGCCTGCGCCGGGTGAGCCGCACCACCTGGGCGACCCGGGTGGCGCGGCAGGTGCGTGACGATCAGGACCGTCGCGGCCACGAGAACCACGACCGCGGCCAGGCGGCGCGGCCACGGGCTGGGCGGCTTGTCCCCGCCCTGGCCGAGGATGTCATCCATGGCAGCACCGCCCAGAACGCGCCGGTCTCTGCGCCAGGATACGTTCCCGGCCGCCCCGGCGCGGCGACCGAGCGCCAGCCCGTGCTAGCCCTGGTCGCCCCGGACGCCGATGCCCGGTGCGATGACGCGCACATTCAGGAACGCCGACGAGCCCGGGGCGGTGCAGGCCGTCAGGTCCCAGAAGGCATGATCGGCCTGGCGCTGGCCGGGCGGATAGACCTGCAGTTCGACAGCCGTGCGCCGCGGCGCTCGGGCAGTTCGAGGTCACCACGTCGCTGTACTCCAGCAGCGCGTAACCGGTGGCGCCCGGGACGAGCCGGACCGTGCTCGGCGTGACGGCGTTATCCCACCGCGCGGGGTCGCCGAGCCGCTGGCCGCGGCGGCCGATGGCCGATACCCGCGGGAACCCGGACAGGGTGCACGTGCGGTGGCTGTCGTTGGTGAATTCCAGCGGATAGTAGACCGTGCCGGCGGCGGCGCCCGCCTGGTCCAGTGCCGCCCAGACGCCCAGGTCGGCCGCGGCGCACGGCCGGGCCCTCGCGGGCGTGACGGATGCGGCCGACGGCGCCGATAAGGCCAGGCCGGCCGAGGACAGGGACGCCGCGCCGCAGGCGGCGGCAACAGCCACCCCGGCTAGCCTCCGGGCGGCACGGGCAGACACGCTCATTGCTCCTCCTCAGGACCGATTCCGGCGAAACGCCAGGTCAGGCTCGGGCCCGACAACAGGAGATCGGTACACCGGCGCGGCACGTTAGCCCCGGAGACAGACGCGGGCCAGCCTGGCCTCATCTCGCGGCACCGGTGTCGTGCAGGTGACCGAGCAGGACACGGCCCGCGTGGCGGACGTGCTCGGCCATCGCGGCGCGGGCCGCATCGGGGTCCTTGCGCCCGAGCGCGTCCAGGATCCGGCGGTGCTCGGTCACGTTGATCGTCTCGATCAGGTCCGCGGAATCGATGGTCTTCCAGACATAGTCCTTCGGGAAGCGCTTCTGCAGGTCGGCGATCATCCGGTCGAGCAGGCCGTTGCCGCTGACCGCCCGGACGACCCCGTGGAACTCCTCGTTGAGCCGGGTGAGCTGGGTGTTGATGAAGCTGTCCCCGGCCGGCGGGGCGGCGGGGCGGCGAGCGCCGCCACGATCGACTCCAGCTGCGCCTGCGCCGACTCCAGCGCCGCGGCGTGATCGCCCGAGAACAGGGGCGCGGCCAGCGCCGCGGCGTAACCCTCGAGCTCGGCGCGCACCTCGTACACCTCGGTCAGCTCGGACAGGGTGATCATCCGGATGCGAGCGCCCTTGTTCGGGACGAGGTCGACCAGGTTCTGGGCCTGGAGCTTGCGCAGCGCCTCCCGTACCGGCGTCCGGCTCACCCCGAACCGGGCGCAGATCTCCTCCTGCAGGAGATGCGATCCCGGCGCGTACGCGCCGTCGAGAATCTCGGCCTCCAGCCGGAACGCGATCTCGTCCGCGTAGCTCGTCAGCGCGATCGGCTGGTCCGGGGGCATCTGGACTCCTCTTGACATTTTGTATCCACGGATACGAAGATCTTATGCCAGCCGCGACGGCCGGCCTTGGTCGGCCCGAGCGGATGGCATGCGGGGCAATACCGCGTAGCGATGCCAGCCGCGACGGCCTGCCCGCCGGCCCGAGCGGATGGCATGCGGGGGGGTCCTGGGGGGTCGTCCCCCCGGGCAGCACAGGAGGGAATGACCGCGGACGCCATCCCAGACCGCGCTCCCACCGGAAGGCACCTGTCCTGCCTGGGCTGGGAGCAGGAGGGAGTGCTGCGCTGCCTGCTCAACAACCTGGACCCGGCCGTGGCCGAGGACCCGGACGCGCTGATCGTCTACGGAGGCCACGGCAAGGCGCTGCGTGACCACGCGGCACTGGAGGCGACCGTCGGCGCGCTGCGCCGCCTGAAGCGCGACGAGACCCTCATCGTCCAGTCGGGGCGGCCGGTCGCGGTGCTGCCCACGCATCCTGACGCTCCCCGCGCGCTGATCTCGACGGCCATGATCGTCCCGGCCTGGTCCAGCTACGAGAACTTCTGGGCCTACGAGCAGGCCGGGCTGACGATGTACGGGCAGATGACCGCCGCGGGCTGGTTCTATATCGGGACCCAGGGCATCCTCGGCTTCACCTACGAGACGTTCGCGGCCATCGCCCGGCAGCACTTCGGCGACCAGATGAACGGGCGGCGGGTCCTCACCGCCGGGCTGGGCGGCATGGGCGGCGCCCAGGGACGGGGCATCACTTACAACGGCGCCAGCGCGCTGATCGTGGAGGCCGACGAGCGGCGGGCCAGGCGGCGGGCGGACGCCGGGTGGATCGACCATCTCACCGGCGATTACGCCGAGGCGCTGCGCGTGCTCGACCGGGCGGGCGAACCGGTAGCCGTGGGACTGGTCGGCAACATCGCCGACGTCGCGCCGCGCCTGGTCGCGGACGGCGTCCCCTTCGACGTGGCCACCGACCAGACCGCCGCCCACGATCTGCTGCACGGTTATATTCCGGTCGGCTACACGGCGGAGGAAGCCGCGCACGCCACGCCCGGCGACCAGGCCTACGCCAAGGCCGTCCGCCGGTCGCTCACCGCCCACATGGGCGCGCTGCTGGCCCTGCGCGAGCGCGGCACGGTGGTCTTCGAGTACGGCAATAACCTGCGGGCCCAGGCCAGCGACGCCGGCGTCCCCGAGGCTCTCGGCCTGCCCGGCTTCGTCGCGGCCTACGTGCGGCCGATCCTGTCCCGGGGGATCGGGCCCTACCGGTGGATCTGTCTCAGCGGGGACCAGGCGGACCTGCGGCGGACCGAGGACACGGTGCTCGACGTGGCCGGAACGCCGGGAATGGCCCGCTGGTTCGAGCGCGCCCGGGCCGACATCGAGCCGCAGGGCCTGCCGGCCCGGATCTGCTGGCTCGGCCCCGGGCAGCGCGACGCGGCCGGGCTGGCCATCAACCGGCTCGTGCGCGAGGGCGCGATCGGCCCGGTCGCGCTCGGCCGCGACCACATGGACCCGGCCGCGGTCGCGTCGCCGTCACGGGAGACCGAGGGGATGCTCGACGGCAGCGATGCGATCGCCGACTGGCCGGTGCTGTCGGCCCTGCTCAACGCCGCGCAGGGGGCCAGTTGGGTGGCGATAGGCAACGGCGGCGGCGTAGGCGTGGGGCGCAGCATCCACTCGGGGATGGTCGTGATCGCCGACGGCTCGGCGCTCGCCGAGCGGAAGATCCGGCGGGTGTTCTGGACCGATCCCGCGCTCGGCCTCGCCCGCTACGCCGACGCCGGGTATCCCGACGCGATCGATGAGGCCCGCCGGCTGGGCCTGGACCTGCCGAGCGGCCAGGAAGCAACGCTAGCCCCAGGGAGGCAGGTCCGTTGACGATGCTCGCCGCGACCGGTGACTACCGGCTCAGCGTCGACACCGGCGGGACGTTCACCGACGGGTACGTCACCGGCGGGGACCGCTGCGCCCAGGTGAAGGTGGACACGACGCCGGCCGACCCGACCGAGGGCTTCGCGGCCTGCGTGGCCGCGGCGGCCGAGGCCATGGGCGAGACGCTGCCCGCGTTCCTGGCCCGGGCGCGCATGGTGCACTTCAGTTCGACCATCGCCACGAACACCGTCGTGCAGCGCAGCGGCGCGCACGTCGGCCTCATCGTGACCGCGGGCTGCGAGCGGACACTCTACGGCGGCCCCGACGACGCCGCCCGGCTGTCCGGCTTCGTGAGTCCCGGGGCGGTCCGCGGCGTGGCGGAAGCGACCGCCGCGGACGGCGCGGTCACCCGGCCGGTCGAGCAGGCCAGCCTGGACACCGCGGTCAGGGAACTGCTCGAGCTGGGCGTGCACCTGATCGTGATCAGCTTCGCCGGCGCTCACCTCAACCCGGCGAACGAGAACGCGGCCAAGGCGCTGGTCGAGGCGTCCTACCCGCGGCACTACCTGGGCGCGATCCCGCTGGTGCTTTCCTCGCAGCTGTCCCTGCACGCTGGCGACCACGGCCGGACGGCGCTCGCGGTCGCCAACGCCTACCTGCATCCCGCCCTGGCCCGCAGCCTGTACAAGGCCGACGACCGGCTGCGGAGCCAGAAGTTCCGCTACCCGCTGCTCGTGATCAACACCGACGGGTCGAGCACCCGGGTGGCCAAGACCCGTGCCATCGACACGTTCAACTCCGGGCCGAGCGCGGGCGTGCTCGGCGCGGCGATCGTCGCGGCCGCGCAGCAGGCCGCCCACGTGGTGACGTTCGACGTCGGCGGCACGACCACCGACGTGGCCTACATCAGCGGCGGCGTGCCGCCCCGGGCCGGCCGCACCGCCTTCGGCGAGGTGACGGTGCCGCACCCCTCGGTCGACCTGTGGTCGTTCGGCCTGGGCGGCGGGTCGGTGATCCAGGCCGGGCCCGACGGCCTGACCGTGGGCCCGCACAGCGCCGGCGCCGTGCCCGGCCCCGCCTGCTTCGGGCTCGGCGGCGTCGATCTGACCCCCACGGACGTATGGCTCGCGCTCGGCTACCTCGAGCCCGGGGAGTTCCTGTCCGGGCGCCGCCGGCTGGACCCGGCCTGCGCCGCGGCCGCGCTCGGCCCGGTCGCCGAGCGGCTGGGCTGCGACACCGACCAGGCCGCGCTGGCCGCGCTGGCCGCCATCCACGCGGAGCTGGCCGGGCACCTGCGGGCGTGGGCCTCGCGCACCACGGGCCTGAGCGGAACGGCCGCAGGCAGCACGGCCGCAGGCAGCACGGGCGCAGGCAGCACGGGCGCAGGCAGCACGGGCGCAGGCAGCACGGGCGCAGGCAGCACGGGCGCGGCGCACGGGCCCGCACGACCGGTGGCTGTACTGCTACGGCGGCGGAGGCGGCCTGCTGGCGGTGCCCGCCGCGTCCGCCCTCGGCATCGACCGGGTGATGGTCTTCCCGCAGAGCGCGGTGTTCTCGGCCTTCGGCGGGGGGCTGCTGCCCGTTGCGCACAGCTACCACGCGGCCGTGCCCGACGTCGGCGACGCCGGGCCGGTCAGCCAGGCGCTCGGCGCGATCGTCGACCGGGCGCGGCGGGACCTGCGCGCGGAGGGCGTCACGATCACCGGCGAGGTGCTCGCGTCGGTGGCGCTGCACGACTTCGCCGGGCGCCAGGCCGCCGCGGCACTGCCGTTCCTGCAGCTGGCGGACGATCCGGCCGCGGCCGTGGTGGCGCTGCCCGGCTCCGGCCCGGGGCGGCTCGCCGTCTCGATCCGGGCCGCGGGCACCCCGCGGCTCCGGGCGGCCGGATTGGCCGGCGGCGCGGCCCGGGCCGGCGCCGGGCCGGGACGCCGGACGGTCAGGTTCGCGGGCGGGATCCAGGAGGTGCCGGTGTCCGGCGGCCTCGGGCGGCCGCACGCCCCGCCGGTGCCGGGCCCGGCGTTCCTGGAGGCGCCGGACACCACCGTGTTCGTGCCCGCCGGCTGGACCGCCGAGTTCGACGCGCTCGGCTACGGGCTGCTGCACAGGCAGATGTCCGAGGGGCAGGTGGAGCGTGCCTGATTTCCGTGTCACCGAGTACCTCGCCATCGACACCGGCGGCGAGCGCTGGAAGTGCGTGCGGTGCGCGGCGGACCTGGGGCTGGCCCGGCGCAACTACAAGGAGGGCTGCCTGGTCGCTGAGCGGGACCCGACGGACGTGCACCCGCCCCGGGTGGACGGGCCGTACACCTTCGCCCCCGATCCGGCCTGGTGCCGACTGCTCGAGTTCTACTGCCCGGGATGCCTGGTACTGGTCGAGGTGGAGTACCTGCCGCCGGGGCATCCGATCACCCATGACATCGAGATCGACGTCGACGCGCTGAAGGCGTCGGTCCGCGACGGAGGGTCGGTGAGCGAGCCGAAGGGGCGCGGCGCTGCCTGGACTGAGGAGCGAGGAACGAGCGACGAGGGAAGGCGGCGCCTCGACGGCGCCCCGGAGGCGAGCGAGGAAGCACAGTGACCGGGACCATCGACATCGACATCGGCGGCACGTTCACCGACTGCTTCGCGCAGGTCGGCACCCGCGTCGCCTGGTGTAAGACCCGCACCACCGGCTACGACCTCAGCCGCGGCATGCTGCAGGCGATCGACGAGGCGGCCAGCCGGCTGGGCCTGGCCACGGCGGACCTGCTGGGCCAGGCCGACATCATCAGGTACTCCACCACGCTCGCCCTCAACAGCCTGCTCGAGCGCAACGGGCCCAAGCTCGGCTACATCACCACCGAGGGGTTCGAGGACCACCTGCTGATCGGCCGGGGCAGCCAGTGGTCGGACGGGCTCAGCATCAAGGAGCAGCGCAACGTCGGCCGGGCCCGCAAGCCGCGCCCGCTGGTCGAGCGGGAGGCGATGGTCGGGGTCAAGGAGCGGGTGGACCATCGCGGCCGCGAGGTCCGCCCGCTCGACGAGGAGGACTTCCTGCGCAAGCTGGACTACCTCGTGGACCAGGGGGTCCGCGGCTTCGTCGTCTGCCTGCTGTGGTCGCACGTCAACCCGGCCCACGAGCAGCGGATCCGCGAGCTGATCGAGCTGGAGTACGGGGAGACCTACCTCGGTCACACCCCGGTGTTCCTGTCCAGCGAGAACTCCCCGCGGCGGCTGGAGTACACCCGGGGCACGACCACGCTGCTCAACGCCTACCTGCACACCTCGATGTACGACGAGCTGTCCGGCATCGGCCAGCGGCTGCGCGCCGGCGGCTACCGGGCCCCGCTGATCATGGTGCACAACACCGGCGGGATGGCCTCGGTGCTCCGCTCCTCGGCCATCCAGACGTTCTCCGGCGGGCCGGTCGCCGGGCTCATGGGGGGCGCGTACCTCGGCCGTGCCTACGGCTTCGGCAACGTCGTGGTCACCGACATGGGCGGAACGAGCTTCGACATCGGGCTGATCGTCTCCGGCAGCACGCGGTTCTACCAGCTCGCCCCCACCATCGACCACTGGCTGGTCGACGCGACCATGCTGGACACCCACTCGATCGGGGCCGGCGGCGGCTCGATCGCGCGGATCAATGCCGACGTCG
The DNA here is from genome assembly GCA_963842355.1 of uncultured Actinomycetota bacterium. Taxonomy (GTDB): domain Bacteria; phylum Actinomycetota; class Actinomycetes; order Streptosporangiales; family Streptosporangiaceae; genus JASHPR01. Next base: position 297,091 of record CAWJGC010000011.1, read on the forward strand.
GCGGCCGGCTCGAGGTGGGCCCGGAGAGCGCCGGGTCGATGCCGGGGCCGGCCTGCTACGGCCAGGGCGGCCGCGAGCCGACGGTCACCGACGCCGACCTGGTCCTCGGCTACGTCAACCCGGAGCGCTTCAACGGCGGCCGCCTGCCGATCAGCGCCGCCCGCGCCGAGCGGGCGCTGGACCGGATCGCCGGGCCGCTCGGGCTCTCGGCGACCGACGCGGCCATGCTGGTCAAGCAGATCGTCGATGCGCACATGGGCGCGGTCATCCACAAGGAGACCGTGCTGAAGGGCTACGACCCGCGGGAGTTCGTGATCTTCGCTGCGGGCGGCGCCGGCCCCCTGCATGCCTGCGGCTACGCGGAGGCGGCCGGGATGACCCGGGTCGTGATCTTCCCGTTCGCCCCGATCTTCTGCGCCTACGGCTCGTCCACCATGGACGTGCTGCACGTCTACGAGAGGTCGGCGCACTTCACCTTGTTCGACGGCAATACCGGAGCGTGGCTCGAGGACACGGGCGGCTTCAACGCGGTCGTCGACTCGCTCGCCGCGCAGGCCGTCCGTGACTTCTCCGGTGAGGGCCTCGACGCCACGGCGGTCGAGTACGCGCTCGAGCTCGACATGAAGTTCGGCGGGCAGCTCAACGTCAAGCGGGTCGCCGCGCCCTCGGTACGCCTGGCCGGGCCGGAGGACGTGCGGCGGCTCTACCAGGCTTTCGAGGTCGAGTACTCAGAGGCGTACAGCGCGCTGGGGCTGAACCCCGGCGCCGGGGTGGAGATCGACGCGCTGGTGCTCAAGGCCAGGCTCCGGCAGCGGCCCGCCGCGCCGCCCGCGCCCGAACGGCCGGCGGCCGGGCCGGCCTCGCTCGGCGTCCGGCCCGCGGTCTGGGAACTCGGCGCGGGGGCGGTCGACACGCCGGTGTTCGAGGCCGCGGCGCTGCCCGGGGGAACCAAGATCGACGGCCCGGCGCTGGTGGAGGCCGAGACGACGACGACGGCCGTGGCGCCGGGCTGGACCCTCGTGGTCGACGAGCGGTCGGCCTTCATCCTCACCCACACCCACGGGGAGGGATTATGACCACCATCCTGGAGGACCTGCTGGCCGGCGGCATGAAGCCGGAGCCGCCGTCGGACGCCGAACTCGAGGCGGTCCGGGCGCTGCGGCTGGGCGACTACGAGATCCTGTCCGAGAAGCTCGTGCTGATCGCCCAGGAAGGCAAGGAGGTCATGACCCGGATGGGCATCTCCTCGATGCTGCACTCCGGGGACACCCTGGTCGGCGTGTACACCGCGGCTGGGGACCTGGTCGCGCCCGTCTGCGGGACCTACCTGCACTCGGTCACCGGGCAGATCCCGATCAAGTTCATCCTGGCCCAGTACCGTGACGACCCCACGATCGGCGTGCGCGAGGGCGACATCTTCTACTGCAACGAGGCCCTGTACGGCGGCATCCACAATCCCGACCAGTTCGCGCTGATGCCGGTGTTCAACGACGGCGAGCTCGTCGCCTGGGCGGTGTGCGGCGCGCACCAGAGCGAGACCGGGGGATCCGACCCGGGCGGCGAGATCACGCAGGCGCGGACCCGGCACGACGAGGGCATGAAGCTGTCGCCGATAAAGATCGGCGAGAACTACACGCTGCGCGGCGACGTGCTGCGGATGATGGAGAACTTCATCTCCCGGGCCCCGCGCATGCAGGTGACCGACGTCAAGGCGCGCGTTTCCGCGTGCGACCGGGTCCGCCTCCGGCTGCAGGAACTGGCCCGGGCGCGCGGTAACCAGGTGCTGCGCGGGCTGTTCCGGCGGATGATCCAGCAGACCTCGGCCGGGGTCCGGCGCCGGATCGCGAGCTGGCCGGACGGCACCTACCGGCACGTGGTGTTCATGGACACCACCGGCCACGACGCCTACCTGCTGAGGGCGTCGGTCGCGATCACCGTCGCCGGCGATCAGCTCATCATCGACTTCGACGGCACCTCGCCCGAGCACGAGGGGTCCTACAACGCGTTCGCGCACATCATCGCCGCGCACTGCGCCGTGAACCTCTACCAGTTCCCGTTCCACGACTTCCCCATCTCCTCGGGGATGCTCGAGAACATCGACATCCGGGTGCCGAAGGGCTCGTTCTTCGACGCGGACAGCGAGGCGGCCGTGAGCTGCTCGCCGCTGGTCGGCGCGCTGGCCTTCCCGCTGCTCGGGGTGGCCCTGTCGAAGATCATGTACTCGACCCCGCAGCGCGACCTGGTCTGCGGGTTCTGCACCTCCAGCGCCTCGGCCGTGATGGTGAGCGGGGTCAACCAGCACGGCTACCGGGTCACCGACTTCATGGGGTACCCGCTTAACGCCTACGGCCTGGCCGCGCGGCACGACATGGACGGCGTCGACGTGTTCGGCTTCCCGCACGGGCCGTGGGGCAAGGCACCCGACGTCGAGGATATCGAGCAGGAGTTCCCGCTGCTGCACCTGTACGAGCACCAGCTCACCGACACCGGCGGCTTCGGCCGGTTCCGCGGCGGCTGCGGCGCCGCCGTCTGCTACATGGTCTACGGCAGCCGGTACCTGGCGTTCACCTCCAGCCAGAAGGAGTCCAAGTTCCCCTCGGCGAACGGGCTCTTCGGCGGGTACGCCGCCACGACCCTGCCCGGCATCCGGGTCATGGGATCAGACCTGCTCGGGCGGATGCGGGCCGGCGAGCCGGACATCCCCGCCGACGATTACGCGCTCGCCGCCGCCGATCCCGGACCGGGCGAGATCATCCTGGAGCATCAGACCCGCGGGGTCGCCGTCCTGCGCGAGGGCGACATCCTGGCCGCGAGCACCAACGGCGGTGGCGGCTACGGCGACGTCCTGGAGCGTGAGCCGGAGGCGGTGCTCGCCGACGTGCTGCGCTCGACCATCTCGGCCGACGTGGCCCGCGGCGTCTACCACGTGGTGTTCGACCCCGAGACGCTGCTGCTCGACGAGGAAGGAACGCGCCAGGCCCGGGAGGCCGAGCGGCAGGCCCGCGCCCGCCGCGGGCGCCCCTACGCCGAGTTCGCGGCGGAGTGGAACTCCCGGCGGCCGCCCGAGGAGATACTGGCCTACTACGGGGAGTGGCCGTCGGCCGCGCCCAACCGCGACGTGGTCAGGATCTGATCGGGCATGAGCGAGCCGACCGGGCGCGGCGCCGCCGGGACGACCGGGCCGGACCGGATGCGCGGCGCCCTGTCCGGCGCTGACCTGGTCGCGTTCGCGCCGCTGGCCTGGGCCCGGCTGCCGGGCTTCCTGCATGTCGCGCCGGCCGGAGCGTTCTGGCTCGATGTCGGCACCACGCAACGGCTGCTGGGTGATGCCGCCGGCGTATGCGCGGCCGATGCCTGCGTCGTGCCGCTGCTCCCCCGGCTGCCCTCCTGCGGCGGCGCCGTCCCGCCGGGCGGCGCGGACGCGCCGCGCGACGCCGGCGAGTTCGCCGCGCGGCCCGAGGTCGCCGCGACCACGGCCCTGCTGCGGCGGCTGGCCGATACCGCCGGCGTCGGGCTGGTCGCCGAACTGCCCCCGCTGGCCAGCCTGTCCGGGTTGCTGCCGGGCGCGGCCCCCGAGGATGTCGAGGACGCGCTCACCGACCTGGCCCGGGCCGGCCTGGAGGCGGGCGCGCAGGCCGTGTGCGTGCGCGGCGCCGCAGGCCCGGACGTCGCCGCCACCGTCGAGGCGATCGCGCCGCTGGCCGATTTCTACGGCGCCAGCACGCTCGGGGTCGACGGCGAGCGCGGCTGGGCCGCGGGTGACGTCTGTCCGGTCGGCGTTCTCGGCCGTGACGGCCGGTGGCCGGAGCTGACCCGCGGCGTGGTACTCACCGCCGGGGACGTCACCGAGTGGTGGACGCCGCACGACGTGCGGGCGCTGCTGCGCGAGCGCCGGGACGCCGGGTAGTGGCACCGTCGCGGGACCTGCCCGGCCGCGTGGTCGTCATCGGGGCCGGGACGATGGGCGCCCGGATCGCCGCCTGCCTCGCCCGGGCGGGGGTGGAGGTGTGCGCGACCGCGCGGCACGAGCAGACGCTGCGCTCGGCGGCAGCGGCCATCCGGGCCGCCCTGACCGCCCCGGCCGACGGGCCGCGGCCGGCCGGGCCGCCGACGCGGAGGCGCGGATCCGGCTCACCACCGACGCCGACGCCGAACTGGCCCGGGCCGACCTCGTGATCGAGACGATCCGGGAGGATCATGCCGCCAAGGCCGGCGTGATCGCGCACGCGGCGGCCCGGGCCGCCCCGGACGCCATCGTCACGACGAACACCTCGTCGCTGGACCTGGCCGCGCTCGCGGCCACGGCCAGGCCCGAGCGGTTCGCCGGCCTGCACTGGTTCAACCCACCGGACCTGGTCCGGCTCGTCGAGGTCGTGCCAGCACCGCCACCAGCGCGGCCACCGTCGAGACGCTGCGCGGCTGGGTGCAGGGCCTCGGCAAGGCACCGGTCGTGCTGACCAGGGCCGTGCCGGGGTTCGTCGCCAACCGTCTGCAGTACGCGCTCATCCGTGAGGCCTACGCGCTGGTCGCCGCCGGCGTGTGCACCTGGGCGGACGCCGACCTCGCGGTCACCGGGGGCCTGGGCCCCCGGTGGGCCGCCGTCGGGCCGTTCCAGAGCATGGACCTCGCCGGGCTCGACGTGCACCTGGCGGTGGCGACGGCGCTGTTCCCCCTGCTGGCGACCGACAGCGAGCCGCCGGGACTGCTGGCCGACCTGGTCGCCGACGGCCGGCTCGGCGCGAAGTCCGGCGCCGGCCTGCTGGGCGCCTATCCCCCGGACCGGCGCGAGGCGCTCACCGCGCTGCGGGACGGCGTGCTGCGCGGCATCTCCGGCATCGTCACCAGGAAAGAGGCACCCGATGGACCCGCATGAGCCTTTCATCCGCAAGCCGGAAGCCACGGCCTTGCTCGTCATCGACATGCAGAACGACTTCCTGCTTCCCGGGTCGCCGGTGGCCGCGCCCGGAGGACTGGAGCTGGTACCGGCCATGTCCCGGCTGGCGCAGCGTGCCCGGCGCGCGGGCGCGCCCGTGGTGTTCACCCAGGAAGCCCACCGCCCCGACGGCAGCGACTTCGGCATCGAGGCGTTCTTCGAGCCGATGCACTGCGTCGAGGGCGGCACCGGGATCGAGATCGTGGAGGGCCTGGCCCCGGAGCCGTCAGACATCGTGATCAGGGGCAAGCGGCGTTACGACGCGTTCCTCGGCACCGACCTGGACATCATGCTGCGGCTGCGCGGGATCGAGAACCTGGTGGTCGTCGGCGTCTGCACGGACGTGTGCGTGAGCGCGACGGTGCAGCACGCCAGGAACCTGGACTACCGCTGCCTGGTGCTGCGGGACGCGACGGCCGGGACGAGCCCGCAGCGGCACGAGGCCGCGCTCCTGTGCCTGGAACTCGTCTTCGCCCGCGTCGAGACCACCGAAGCAGCCTGCAAGACCGTGGGCTGGCCCGAGATCACGGCTGCCTGACGCAGGGACCAGGGCTGTTCGCCTGGCCCCTGCGCCGCGCCCGTCCTGAGCCGGGCCCGTCCCGGCCGCGCCCGTCCCGTGCCGCGGTCAGCCGACGCCGTCGCTCCACAGGCGACGCCATCGCCCGCGCCTGGCCGCCGCCTGCTGCAGGGCCCGCCGCCGGGCCGAAGTCTCCCGGGCGTCGTCGAGCCGGTCCAGCGTCACGGATCCGTACCGCCTGCCCAGTGCGGCCTTGATGAGGTGATCAGCGAGCGCCGGGTTCTTGGGAAAAGCCGGCCCGTGCATGTACGTGCCGATCGCGTTGCGGCAGACACACCCCTCCCAGCCGTCCTCGGAGTTGTTCCCCGAGCCGATCAGAACCCGGCCCAGCGGCTTGGCTCCCGCGTCCAGGTACGTCCGCCCGCCGTGGTTCTCGAAGCCCACCAGGACCTGCGGGCCCCATTCCACGACCATGTTGCCGACGGCCCGTACGCTGCCTGCCTTGGTGATGGTGTCCAGCCGGGTCCCGGTCTGGGCCGCCCGGTGCACGGTATGAGCGGGGAAGATGCCCAGTCCGGGGAGTTCCTCCCCGGTCGCCGTGCGGTAGTAATGGCCCCAGAGCTGGTACCCGGCGCAGACGGCGAAGGCGGCCACGCCCTCGGCGACCGCGCGCCGGATGCCGTCACCCTTCACGCGGAGCAGGTCGTCGCAGACCAGACGCTGGTGCGTGTCGGCTCCGCCCCCGACGAGGAGCAGGTCGACCCGGTCGGGGTCCACGCGGTCGCCGATCTCGAGGTGATCGATCTCGACATCGATGCCCCGCCACTGGCAGCGCTTGAGCACGGTGAGCACGTTCCCGCGGTCGCCGTACTGGCTCATGACGCTGGGGTAGAGATAGCCGAGCACCAGCTTCATCTCGTCACGCTCCCGGCGTTATCCGCGTTCCCCGCGTTCCCGGCGACCTCGGCCTGGCGGAAGAACGGGGCCAGGTACCCGCGCTCGACGAGTTCCCGGCGCAGGGTCCACAGGGTGGTGTACGACGCCAGCACGTACAAGGTGTCTCCCGGCGGTGTCTGGCCGATGGCCCGGAAGAACGCGTGCACGATGTCCTCGTCCGCCGGACGGGCGGGCGGGGATGTCTTCGGCCGGCTGGCCGAGTCGCAGAGGCCGGCGTACTTGAGCCGGAGCGCCAGGTCATTGCCGCGCTGGCCGCTGACCGCCAGGTACCTGAGCCGCCCCAGGCACGCCTCGAACTCGACATCCCAGATCCAGGAGACGTCGCGCCCGTCGGGGCCGTTGTCGTTCAGGCCGAGCAGCAGGCGCCCGGGTTCGCCCGCGGACAGCACCAGCCGCAGGCTCTCGTTGAAGCCGGTCGGATTTTTCACCAGCAGCAGCACGGCCTTCTTGTCGCCGATGCCGACCCGCTCGAACCGCCCGAAAGCGCAGACCGTTCCCAGCGCCGCCTCCTGGACGAGATCCGGGTCCACTCCCAGGCAGGACGCCGCGGCCGCGGCCGCCAGCGCGTTGCACGCGTTGTACAGGCCGGGCAAAGGCAGCCGGAACACCCGGTCGCCGGACGGAGTGGACGCGTGCGACTCGCTGCCCTCGACCCCTTGCAGCCGCACCCTCCAGGCCGCGAAACGAGGGTCGGGGCGCCGCCAGCCGCATTCCTTGCAGGCGTAATGACCAAGGTGAGCGTAATAGCTCAGGTCGTAGAGCAGGTCGTGGCTGCACGAGGGGCAGCGGCGCGAATCAGCGGCGTGCTCCAGGGCAGGCCGGGCCCACTGCCGGTCCTCCAGGCCGAAGTAGATGACCTTTGCCTGAAGGTCCTCGCCGAGGTGGGCCACCTGAGGGTCGTCGGCGTTCAGCACCACCGTGGTCGACGGCCCCAGGGCCGATAGCGCCCGCCGCCACAGGTGCGCGATGAAGTCCACCTCGAAGTACCGGTCGAGTTGATCACGGAAGAGGTTGGTGATCACGACGAGACGCGGGCTGAGCGTCTCGATGGCCGCAGGGAGCGCTCCCTCATCGACCTCGAATATGCCGATAGCCGAGGCGGGCGCATCCAGGGCCCCGGCGCTGTTGGCGCGCACCAGGAGAGAGGTCGCGATTCCCGACAGCATGTTGGAGCCCTCCGGGTTCGTGATCACTTCCAGTCCGGCCGCGCGTACCGCGCCGGCCAGGATCCGGGTGGTGGTCGTCTTCCCGTTGGTTCCGGTCACGAGGGCGCAGCCGTTGGGCAGGCTCTGGGCCAGGCTGGTGGTCAGTCCGGGGTCGATCCGCCCCGCGACTTGACCGGGCAGCGTGGTGCCGCCGCCCCGTCCGAGGACTCGCGACATGTACCGGACCGTCTTTCCCGCGCTGACCGCCGCCGCCCTGGCTGTGACGCTGGCCAGCCGGTCCGCCTGGCGGCTATACATCTGTCTTCTGTGCGAACAGGGACAGCCAGTACGGCCGCACGATCATGTCGATCACGTGGCACTGGTCCTCGAACGAGAGTTTCCCGACCTGTCCGGCGAATTCCGGGCTGCTGGAGTGGTGGCTCACATCCAGGGGGATCTCCTGGTCGTAGTAGTCGGTCAGGCGCAGCACCTCCATGTGCTCCCCGCGCAGCCACGACACCACGTCGCTGAGCCGTAGCTGCTTCTCCCAGACGTGGAGGAACTCGTCGACGACCCAGTTGTCGTCGGCCAGGTCGACGGGAGGGGCGGTGTAATAGTTCTTGAAGTTCCGGTCACCCCGCGCCCAGACCCGTACCGCCTCGATCCTGGCCTGGTCGTCCAGCAGGCCAGACGGGGCGATCTTCCGCAGCATTTCCTGCTGAATCCGGCGTTCCCAGTTGCCGTAATAGCCGTAGACGCCCAGGCGCAGGATGCCGCCCGGCTTGAGGGCACGGCACAGGTTGGCCATTCCCTGGGCCGGATCGGGCAGGTGATGAACGGTGCCCCAGGACACGATGTAGTCGAATTCGCCTGCCTGGTCGAGCGCCATGATGTCCTGGAGATAAGCTCTCGCGTTGCTCACCCGCTCGGCGTCCAGGGTCTCGTTGACAAGGCCGACGGATGTCTCTGAGATGTCGTAGCCGGTGAACGACGTCTTCGGGAATTCGCGGGCGTAATCCAGCATCATCAGGCCGGTGCCACAGGCGATATCGCCGAACGTGGCGCCTTCGGGAACGATGCCCCGTTCGCGGAGGAACTGGCGCACGTAGGCGGCGTGGCGGCGGTAGCTGTTTTTCCGCTGTGGCGGCGGGAACGGGTGCCGCGCGTACATGTTCCTGACGGCGCTCACGACGTCGGCGCTCACGACGCCGGCGGCAGAGAAGTCATCCAGGGCGGGCAGCCCGGCATTGGCCGGGCGTACGTCTGTGGTCAAGATTCGAACCCTTCTGTCAGCCTCGGACAGGAGGGGGATCGGCTGTCGCGCGGGCGCGCGCAAAAGCCGCTGCGCGCTATATGGTGCCCGTTTCACGGCATCCGCTCGTCGCGTTAGCAACGCGAAAGTCCCCCGACGCCGGCCACATGGGGCCAGCAGAACAATCGGACTCGTTCCCGGCAATGTAGTCAACGAAACCTGGTCGAGCCGGGTCAGAGCAGCGCGCTCTTATCAGGAGAATCCGAAGCAGACTGCTGCTGCGCGCCGGTCAGCCACAGTCAATGACCGCGGCTGCGGCCCAGCGCCGTTCGGCGGCCGGCCCGGGGCCGTCCGGGTCATGGGAACGTGACGCGGGGCGACGACTGACTGAGCAGGGTGACCGCCGGCGTGACGGACCATGCGGCATCGAGTTCGCCCGCGATGGCCGCCAGGAGTTCTGGCACGTCCGAGGCAGCCGCGGCGTGCAGGGCCTCGGCCACGATCAAGGCCGCCGAGGTCGAGTCCTGGACCGCCGACCGCCCGCTCTGCCGGTTCGTCCATCGCCGGGCATGCGCCTGGCCTGCCTCGTCGGCGAAGATGACCTCGCCGGCGTCGGGTTGCTCCATCTCTCCGGAGAAGGTCAGGTACTTCTCATCGCCCCGGGCGTGCCGCACCTCGAGGTGACCGGCGACCCGGGAGACGTCGAAGACCGCTACCGGGATGGCGAAGGCCAGCGAGACGGCGTTGCACAGCATGACGAGCGGGTGAAGTTGCGGGAGGGTTCCTTCCTTGCGGAAGCGCCGCAGCAGCGACTCGGCGGCGCAGCGATACTGGGTCGGCTTGAGCCCCATTCTCGAGAAGGCGCGCCGCCACGCCTGGATCTCCGGCATCTCCCCCTCCGGGCCCTCGGCCAGCCGGGACTTCGCCATGGCGACGAACCTCTCCGTCCGTGAACCGACCGAGACGTCGTCGGTGATGCCCTCGGCGTACAAGATCCCCGGCACCAGTTCGGGGAACTCACGCCAGATCCCGCCGGAATGCTGAAAATGCACTAATCCCGCCCTCCGCGGGACGCCTGGGTGGCCGAGATCAGGACCTGAGCCTCGCGCCGAAGCCGTCCTGCCCGGTCCGCCCGCCCCGCGCGATCGTAGTCGACCGCGGCGGCCCGGCGCTCGGTGATCTCCGCCCGGAGGATCGCCCCGGCCTCGGCCTCGCTGAGGGGGCGGCGTTCCGCTTCCCCGGCACCCAGACCCGCCGTCGCACCCGCGATGTGAGCGCTTCCGGCGCGGCCGGCGCGGCCGCGCGGCCGGCCTGGGCGCGGGAACGGCCTCGGCGTTGCCGATCGCGCCCAGCGCTGAGCGCAAGGCCGAGACGGCCACCACGTCCCGCGCTCGCAGCGCGGTGCGCAACTCTCGCCGCAGCAAGGCCCGGACGTCGCCTCCGGGATGATCGTCGCGGTCGCGCGAACTCATGCCCGCCACCCTACGGTCATCGCGGTGACACTTACCGTCACAGCCCGGGGTTTGGTGATCTAGGACCCCAACCCATCTATCGGGCTCGTCGCGGAATAACCCGCTGCTTTGCCTCCCGGCGGTCAGCCTCGTGCTACAGGGATTGAATTGTCAGGATTCTCACAGTTGGCGCCTGCCCGGCGTGTCGTGGTGACGGCGGCTGCCAGTGGGGCTACTGCGGTGTTATGAGGTATCCAGATGGTGGTGGCTTGTCCGCCGCTGGGCGGGCAAGGCGTGAGGACGTACGGTTGCAGGCCGCGGAATGGTTCGCGGAGGGGGTTACGCCGCCGGAGGTGGCGCGGCGGCTGCGGGTCTCATCGAATTCGGCGTATGCGTGGCGGCGGCGCTGGCGTGCTGGCGGCGAAGCCGCCTTGGCGTCCATGGGCCCGGGCGGGGCGGTGTGCCGGCTGGGCGGGGCGCAGCTGGCCCGGCTGCGGGCCGCGCTGGACGGCGGCCCGGCCGCCTGGGGGTGGGGTGAGGACCAGCGGTGGACGCTGGCCCGGGTCACGGCGCTGATCGGGCGGCTGTTCCATGTCCGCTACACGCTGCGGGGCACCTCGTACCTGCTGCACCGGATCGGGTACACCCCGCAGGTCCCGGTGCACCGGGCTGCGGAGCGTGATGAGGCGAAGATCGCCGCGTGGCGGGCCGGGACGTGGGCGAAGGTTCGAGGCTAGCGGCGGCGGCCGGGGCGTGGATCGTCTTCGAGGACGAGGCCGGGCAGAACCTGCGCCCGCCGAAGGCCCGGACCTGGGCTCGCCGCGGCCACACCCCCGTGGTCACGGTCTGCGGCAAGGGCTCGGGGCGGGTGTCGGTGGCCGGGCTGGTGTGCCTCAAGCCCGGCAGCCGGGGTCACCTGTTCTACCGGGTCCGTGTCCACCGCGGGCGCAAGGGCGAGCGCCGCTCGATGTCCGAAGCCGATTACGCTGGCCTGATCGCCGCCGCGCACAAGGAGCTGCATGCCCCGGTCATCTTGATCTGGGATAACTTGAACACCCACATCAGCGCCGCGATGGGGAGGTTCGTCAGCGCTCACCCGGACTGGCTGACCGAGGTCCGGCTGCCTGCCTACGCTCCGGACCTCAACCCGGCCGAGGGCGTCTGGGCGAACATGAAGAATGGCCTGGGCAACCTCGCCGTCCGCGACGTGGACCAGCTCGCCGCCGTCGTCAAGAACCGGCTCAAGCGGGTCCAGTACCGGCCCGCCCTCATCGACGGATTCCTGGCCCAGACCGGACTGAGCCTCGAACCCCAACCGCCGTAGGACCCAAATGCTGGCCCTTCAACCTCTATAAGCGGCTGCGAATCGGGGCGCGGCGGAGCCCGCCCGGCGGCCCGGCCGGCGCGGTGCCCATGATCCATGCCGTGATTTCCGGCATTTCTTGCGTTTTGGGTCCGGCCGGTTCCGTAGCCGACTCCCGTTCCCGGCGAACCCGGCGATGAATGTGCGTCTGCTGTACACGGGTGTACACCAAAGCCGCATTCACGGGCCGGGATGCCGGGGCGGCGGCCGGGGGATGCCGGGGATGCCGGGGCGGCGGCCGGGAAGCCGGGGCGGCGGCCGGGAAGCCGGGGCGGCGGCCGGGAAGCCGGGGCGGCGGGCCTGCAGCCGGGACGAAGACTGCGAAACGGGGGCAAATGGCTGGACGGTGGCGGGCTGTCCGGCCTGGCGCCAGCCCCCGGCCAGCCGCGTCGCCCGCTGACCGGCGCCTGGGTCAGGGAACCGGGCGCCGGATCCATGACCAAGCCAGCGCGCTGATCATCTGCGCGCCCATGTCACGCATTTCAGCCCTAGATCACGAACTCGGGCTCTGGCGCGGAGGGATTTGGTGATCGGGCCATGCGATAGCGGCGCATGCGCGGCCGGTCTCAATGATCGTGGAGACTTACGTGCGCTATCTGCACACAAGTCTCCAAGATCATGAAGCGGACGTCGCCCCCGTCACGGAATCGGCGCCAGAGCCCGAACTCGGGCTCCGCAACCATGATCAAATCGGCGTGTTGATCATGGGCACGCACTACGGGTCGGGCACGCTGATCGTCGAACGCACCACTGCCGGGGACGGCGGACCTGGGCGGTCAGCCGCCACGCAGCCTGGCGACCAGTGCGTCGGACTGCTCGACGGTGAACCCCGCGGCGAGGTTGGGCATGGGCTCCACGCGGTGGCCGTCGGCCAGGAACACGACGTGATCGGTCAGGCAGGCGCGCAGGTCCGGATGCCGCTCGGCGATCGCGATCTGATCGCGCAGCATCGCGTCCGACCGGGCGGCCATGGCCGGCAGCACCCGCTCGTTGACCGTACGCTGCACCCGGCGGCTGATCGCCCGGCCGACGAACTTCGCGGCCGCGTTCAGCGCGATCCCGGCCAGGTCGTCCTCGAGCGACCCGCTGTCACCGACGGCGTCGCGGACACCACCGGACCAGCGTCCGCGCCGGCCGCCGGGCGGCCCTGGCTGCGGCTGCTGCGCCCACCCCGGCTGCGGCTGTCCCGCATACCCAGGCTGTGGTGGCGGCCCGCCCGGCTGCGCGGCCCCCGGCTGCGGCGGCCCGCCGAACCCGCCCGGCTGCGCCGCCCCCGGCTGCGGCGGCCCGCCGAACCCGCCCGGCTGCGCCGCCCCCGGCTGCGGCGGCCCGCCGAACCCGCCCGGCTGCGGCGCCCCCGGCTGCGGCGGCGCGGCGTAACCCGGTGGTGGCGGCTGCGCCCCGGGCGGCGTCGGGGGGAAGCCCCCCGGCAGCCCGGCCAGCCGGCTCCGGGCCATCGCGGCCAGTTCTTCGATCGAGTGCACGGCCGCGGCGCTGCCGCACTGCGGGCACACCGCTCCTGCCTGCGGATTAGTCACCGCCCTATTGTGCGCTCCCGGCTGGCCCGCTGGGAAGATGCGGCGGGGTCCGAGCGGCCGCCCAGGCGCGTGTTCCGGCCATCGCGCGACCTCCGGCAAACCCGGGCGACGGGCGTTCCCGGCGGAACGGGTCACCGCTTGAGGAACTGGGACGCGAGGCTCGGCGGCGCGCAGGCCAGCCAGCCGTCGGTCATCGCCTCCCGCAGGACCTTCCCGGACACTTTCCGCAGCTGGATGAGAACGGCGGAGTACCCGTCGAAATGCGGAATCGTGAAGAAGGCCCGGGGCTGCGCCGCGAGCACGGCCTCCTTCTCGCCGAGATCCTCGACGCGGACCGCGAGAATGGGCCCGTCGGGCGGGGCTTCGTCGCCGAACCGCTTCAGGTCGGCCTTGCCGAACGGCCGTTCCCAGGCGAAAGCCTTGCCCGCGACGTACCACGTGCGGTTGCCGTGTCGCTCGGCCTCGGTGACCTCGGGCAACTCCGAGGCCATCCGGGCTACGTCGTCGAAGGTCGCCACCCCTCGTACCGTACCGCTCGGGGACAAGACGGCGGCCAGCGTGTCAGCATCCGGGGCACGGCAGCGGAGGTCATCGAGGCACCGGGCCCCGATTGCCACGTGACCAGGGCGGCGGGACCAGGCTGACCGCCGGTCCGGTCTGGCCGGGAGCTCAGGTGCGGCAGGCCGCCGTCCAGGCCACGGCGCTGATCTCGCCCGGACCCGGGCCCAGCAGGCGCCGGCAGTGGTCGCGCAGCAGATCACGGCGCTCCGGGGTCAGCGAAGCGACGTAGGCTCCGGCCGGGCCGACGCCGAGCGTGAACGGCTCCCACCACTGGTCGAACGTCGCGTACCCGGCGCGGACGGCCAGGGTGCCGGACTGCGCCGCCGGGAGCCCGGCCCGCGCGAAGAGCCGGTCCAGGTCACCTGCGCGGACCCCGGCCAGGCCCGACTCGTCGTCGGCCGCCGGGTCCAGCTCGCGCGCCGCCCGCCAGAACGCCGCCAGCGGGCCACGGCCGCCGCCGTGATCCCACACGCACGCGGCGACCACCCCGCCGGGCCGGGTCACCCGGCCCATCTCGCGCAGGCCCGCAACCGGGTCGGCCATGAAATGAACGACGAGCTGGGCCAGGGTGACGTCGAACACGTCGCCGGGGAACGGCAGCTGCTCGGCCGCCGCCCGCCGGACATCCACTGCCGGCAGCCGCTGCGCCACCGCCGCGGCGAACGACGCCGACGGCTCCACCGCGCAGACCGCGCCCGCGCCCAGCCGGCGGACCAGCTCGGCCGTCAGCGCCCCGGGGCCGCACCCGACGTCCAGCGCCCGCTGCCCGCGGCGGACCTCAGCCAGGTCGGCGAACCGCGCCGCCAGCGGCTCGGAGAACCGGCCCATGAAACGCAGGTAGTCGTCCGCGCTGACGTCGAAGCTCACGCACGCGAACCTACCGCGCCGGCGGCGAGGCCGTTCTCGCGCATCGCCTTGCGGTAGGTCACCGCCACCGCGTCGAACTTGAGGTGAAGCTCGGCGGCGAGGTCGAACGGGACCCGCTCGGGCCGCTGCGACTCGACCACCACCTGGTCCTGGCCGAATATGGTGTCCTCGAACTCCTGCAGGACGCGGTCGCTCTGGTCGAGGTGGTAGTTCCGCCCGATGACCACGTACCCGGTGCACCGGTCCGCGGAGACGGGCTGGGAAGCGAAGAAGTACACCATCCCGCGCTGGCCGCCCCAGCCGAGCCGCAGCACGATCGTGTAGGGCAGGTGCAGTTCGTAGCGGCTGTGCCGTTCCGGCGGCCCGGCCTGCTCGTTGCCGAAGACCGGGAAGTCGTCGGGGTTGGCGGCTTCCGGCCGGACGATCTCGTAGCGCAGCACGTGTCCGTCGGCGCGGACCTGGTGCCGTGGCACGACCGGCCGGCCGGGATCGCCGAGCAGGCCGGGGTGGACCCACGGGAAGTGCCCGAAGTCGGTGAAGTTCTCGACCTGGCGGGCCGCGTCGCACCGCCACCGGTACGGGCCGGCCGACAGGGTGGCCCAGGCTCCGTTCTCCAGTTCCGGGACCTCGGGCAGCGGCCAGCGCGGCGGCTCGAGCGCCACCCAGACCAGCCCGTACCGTTCCTGGCACCGGAACGCCGGGATCCGGGCCTTGGCCGGCACCCGGGAGGGGTCGTCGAGCTGCGGGATGGCCGCGCAGCGCCCGTCGGCCCGGTAGCGCCAGCCGTGATACGGGCAGACGAGCTCGTCGCCGCTGACCCAGCCCAGCGACAGAGCGGTGCCGCGGTGCACGCACAGATCCAGGTTCGCCCGCGGCTGGCGATCCCGGCCGCGCCACAACACCAGCGGCTCGCCCAGCAGGCCGGCGGCGACGGGACGGTCGTCGAGCTCGCGGCCGGACGCCACGGGATGCCAGCATGCCCGCAACGCAGGAAGATCGGCGAATACCCCCGGCCCGCTCGCGTGTCCCGTGCCGCCCAACCGGGCCTCCTGCCTGTTCACCATGATTCCATCATCGGACCTGGGGGAACGCTCACCCCAGCAGTTCGGGCACGGCGGGATGGACCGCCACGTGCAGGACGTGCGGCCGGTCGTCGGCCAGGGCCGCGGCGAGCGCCCCGCGCAGCCGGGCGGGATCGGCCACGCTGGAGGCGCGGCAGCCGAAACCCCGCGCGAGGGCCGGGAAGTCCAGCCCGCCCAGCTCGAGGCCCGGCACCGGGCCGATGCCGGCGAACTTCGCGAACGAGGCCAGGATCCCGTACGAGCCGTTTCCGACGATCACCACGGTGACCGCCAGCCCGTGTTGAGCCGCCGTCCAGAGGGCCTGAACGGAATACAGCGCCGACCCGTCCCCGACCAGGCACACCACCGGACGCCGCGGATCGGCCAGCTTGACGCCCACCGCGGCCGGCAGCGCGAACCCGAGTCCCCCGCTGGCGCTGGCGTAGAAGCAGGCCGGCTGGCGGATGCGCACGTAGCGGCGCATCTCGGCCCGGTTGGACGGGGACTCCTCGACCAGGACCGCGTCTGCCGGCAGGAGCTCGCCGAGGGTCTGCATGAGAAAGGCCGGGCTGATCGGCGCGGTCGCCGCGGCGCGCGGCGGCGGGGGCCGGGCGGGCGGCGCGGCCCGCGGCGGCTGCGGCGGGAGGCACGCCAGCAACTGGCCGAGGACGAGGCCGACGTCAGCGACGACGCTCACGCCCGCCGGCGCCCGAGCCGCCTCCGCCAGGTCATCGGTGACCAGGACGAGTTCCGCCGGCCGTTCCCGTTCAGGCTCGTAGGCCAGAACGGCGAAAACCGGCGCGCCTGCCACCAGGATCAGGTCGTGCCCGGCGAGCTGGCGGGCCAGGCGGGCCGCTGCGGGCGCCAGGTGCCCGGCGAACAGGGCGTGATCCTCGGGGAAGCCGGCCCGCGGCGACTGGGGCGCGGCCCAGACCGGCGCCGCGAGCCGCTCGGCGGCCGCCACGATCTGCGGCCAGGCGCCGGACCGGTCGACGCCCTCCCCGGCGACGACGGCCGGGCGGGCGGCCGACGTCAGCCGCGCGGCCAGCCGCTCGACGTCGGCCGGGTCGGCGCCCTGGCGCCGGGAGACCTCGCGCCTGCCCGGGGGCGGGGCGGGCGCGTCCCAGTCGTCCATGGGCACCGAGACGAACGTGGGGCCGGCGGCTGGTGCACCGCCTGGGCCCAGGCCCGGTGGATGGCGGCCGGGACGTCGCCGGGTGACGCCGGCTCGATCGCCCACTTGACGTAGGGCCGGACGAGCTCCACCGAGCGCGCGAACAGGTAGGGCTCGATCGCCAGGTGGCGCCGGTCCTGCTGGCCGGACATGATCACCAGCGGGGCGCGGTTGTGGTAGGCGTTCACCACCGCGCCCATGGCCTGGCCCGGGCCGGACGCGCTGTGCAGCGACACGAACGCCGCCTGCCCGCCGGCCTGGGCGAAGCCGTCGGCCATGCCGACCACGGCCGCCTCGCTCAGCCCGAGGACGTAGCGGAAGTCGGCCGGGAAATCGCGCAGGAACGGCAGCTCGGTGGAGCCCGGGTTGCCGAACACGGTCGACATCCCCAGGTCGCGGAGCAGATCGTGGACGACCGCGCGGACGCTCTGCACCCGCAGCGGCTACCCGTCGACGAGCCCGACGTCGCCCTCGGGGTCGATCTCGTGGATCTGCTCCTCGGCGATGCGGTGCTCGGTCTCCACGTCGAGGTTGCGGCACAGGATCCAGTACAGGCCCGCCGCGACCGGGAACCCGATGAACGGGGAGATGTCACCGCCGAGCGACTTCGCCGCGACGCCGGTGTACAAGCTCGTGTCCATGAACGGGATCATCGCCGCGAACCCGACCCAGTAGGCGGTCAGCCCGCGCCAGCCCCACCGGTGGTACATCCCGTTCGGCTTGAAGATCTCCTTGATCGCGTAGTTCCCCTTGCGGACGAAGAAGAAGTCGACCAGGTTGACCGCGGTCCACGGGATCATGAAGTACAGGATGATGGTCAGGAACGACGAGAAGTCGGTCAGGAACGACCCCGGGATCGTCAGCGACAGCACCGTGCCGACCACCGCGATGAACGTGATCGCGAGCAGCCGGGCGGTCCGGGTCACCTTGAGCGGCCGGATCGAGTCGATCGTGGTCAGCGCGGACAGCCCGCCGCTGTACATGTTCATGCCGATGACCGCGATCAGGCCCGGGTACGAGCACAACAGCACGATGAATCCCCAGCCGTGGAACCACTCGTTGCCGGCCGTGTGGATCGCCGTGACCGGCGCGGTGATCTTCGGGAACGCGTACGCCAGGAACGCCCCGAGCCCGGCCAGCCATACCGCCCCGATCCCCGACCCGATGTAGGTCCACCAGAACGTGGACGACGTGGAGGAGCGGCGCGGCAGGTAGCGGGAGTACTCCGAGACATAGGGCGCCCAGGTGAGCTGGTAGCTCAGCACGGCTCCCAGCTCCAGCAGGAACGGCCCGCCCTTGAACGCGCCCATGGAGTAAAACCCGGCCGGCAGGTGGACGGCCACCAGGATGCCGATGGCGAACAGCACGTACACGGCGATGAACAAGACGCTGGCCCACTGGCAGAACAGGTGGATCAGCCGGTAGCCGACGACGGCCCAGGCGAACGCGACCGCGCAGATGATGATGGTGGACAGGGTCGTGTTGACGTTCAGGGTCTGCTGGACGGTCGCTCCGGCCAGCTCCGAGTTGAACACGTTGAAGCCGAGGAACAGCAGCACGGCCACCACGACGGGCAAGATCGCCCCGTAGTAGCCGAACTGCGGCCGCGACTGGATCATCTGCGGCAGGCCCAGCTTGGGGCCCTGCGTCGAGTGGAACGCCATGAACAGCGTCCCGATGATCGCGCCGAGCACGATGGCGGTCAGCGACCAGCCGAAGCCGAGGCCGCCGGCGACGCCGAACGCGCCGATGGCCAGGGTGGCAAGCTGAGCGTTGCCGGCGAACCACAGCGGGCCCAGGCTCCAGACCTTGCCGTGGCGCTCGCTGGTCGGGACGTAGTCGATCGACCGGGTCTCCACGCCAGCGGGAGACGGGGGTGTCGCGGTGCCTTCTACGGTTACATCCATGCTGACCCCTGGTCCCTCTTTCGGCTCGCTGGCCTGCGGTTACGGGACTGGCACTGGGGGAAGAGGCCACGGCGACGGGACGCGCGTCCCCCCTCAAGTTATGTTTAGCGTAGGGGTCGGGTACGTCACTGTCGCTGGCAAGAGCTGCCAAATATCGGACAAGCCGCTTGTCGGCACCTGCCAGTGAAATGTTATCTTCTCGTACCACAGAATGAGATCATGGCGTCGGCCGGCGCGGCGCTGCCCGCACGCCGGAAAGGAGGCGCCGTGAAGGCTGCCCGGCTGGTCAAGCTGCGCGCCCCGCTGGAGCTGGCCGACCTGCCCGATCCCGCTCCCGCGCCGGACGAGGTGGTCGTCCAGGTCGACGCGGAAGGGATCTGCCGGACCGACTGGCACGTCTGGAACGGTGACTGGGGCTGGGTGGGCATGACGCCCGACCTGCCGCTGGTCCTCGGGCACGAACTGGGCGGGACGGTCGTGGCCGTCGGGGCCGGCGTGCGGCGGGTGGCGGTGGGCGACCGGGTCACGGTGCCGTTCCACGAGGCCTGCGGGACGTGCCGGTACTGCCTGGTCGGGCGGTCCAACCTGTGCGATCGGCTGCAGTTCATCGGGCTCACCCACGACGGCGGGTACGCGCAGTTCGCGGCCATCCGCAACGCCGACTTCAACGTCGTGCCCCTGCCGGAGTCCGTCGACGCGCTCTCGGCCGCGGCCATCGGCTGCCGCTACATGACCGCGTTCCACGCGGTGGTGCACCGCGGGGCGCTGCGGGCCGGGCAGTGGGTCGTCGTCCACGGCGCGGGCGGGGTCGGCCTGTCGGCGGTCCAGATCGCGGCCGCGGCCGGCGGCCGCGTGATCGCGGTGGACCTCACGCCCGCCAAGCTGGCCAAGGCGCGCGACGAGGGCGCCGAGCACACGGTCGACGCCTCGTCGCAGGACGTCGTGGAAGCCGTGCGCGCGATCACCGGCGGCGGCGCGCACCTGGCGATCGGCGGGATCGGGGTCGCCGCGCTGGTCAACAACGCCGTGCTCTCGCTGCGCAAGGGCGGGCGGCTGGTCCAGGTCGGGCTGACCAGCCAGGCGGAGCAGGGGTACGTGCCGCTGGCCCTGGACCACCTCATCGAGAACGAGATCGAGATCGCGGGCAGCGTGGGCAACCCGCACGTGGCCTACCCCGAGTTGCTCGGCCTGGTCGAGCGCGGGGTGCTGCGGCCCAGGACGATCGTGGGCGAGACCGTGGCGCTGGAGCAGGCCGGCGACGTCATCGGCGCGATGGACGCCTACGACACGCTCGGGTTCACGGTCATCACCAGGTTCTGACCGTGCCCGAGACGTTCGTCCTGCTGCACGGCTCGTGGCACGGCGGCTGGGCCTGGGAGCCGGCCGCGTGGTGCCTGCGGGAACTTGGTCACGCCGCCTACGCGCCCACCTATCCCCGGCACTGGCCAGGGGCCAGCCGCGCCGGCGTCCGGCACGACGACTACGTGGCCGCGGTGACCAGCTTCATCGAGGCCCGGGACCTGCGGAATGTTGTCCTGGTCGGGCACAGCTTCGGCGGCTCGGTGGTCAGCCGCGTGTCCCAGGTCATCCCCGGGCGGCTCAAGCGCCTGGTGTTCCACACCGCGTTCGTGGTCGAGGACGGCACCAGCGTCAACGACAACCTGGCGCCCGAGCAGACCGTCCTGTTCGGCCAGGCGGCCCGGGCCAGCCCCGACAACACCGTCGCGTGCCCCTGGGAGGTGTTCCGCGACCTGTTCATGCAGGACGCCACGGCGGAGGAGGCCAGGTCGGTGTGGGAGCGCCTGGTGCCGCAGCCGTTCCAGCCCTGGGCCGCCCGGCTCGACCTGGCCGAGTTCTACCGGGCCGGGCTGCCCCGCAGCTTCATCGCGGTGCGCGACGACCGGGCCCTGCCCGCGGGCGCGTGGCATCCCGGCATGTCCCGCCGCCTCGGCACGTTCAAGCTGGTGGAGATGGGCGGCAGCCACGAGGTCATGTTCACCCGCCCGGCCGAGCTGGCCCGCAAGCTGGTCGAGGCCAGCAACGATTAGCGCGCCGGCCAGCCCCGGCGCCGGCCAGCGGCGGGCCAGCGAAGCCGGATGAATGTGGCGTTGCTGTACAAAGAAGTACACCAGCTCCACATCCACGCCCATCCAGTGGCGCTCGGCGGCGGGCCGCCCCGCGCGCACGCGCAGCGGCGGACGCGGAGCGACCGACGCTGGACGCAGGGCCGGAACGGTCAGCGCGGCCCGGTGCCGGCCGCGCAGGGGTCCTCGACCAGGCCCCGGGCCCAGGCCAGGTCCTCCGCGGAGGGCGCGAACTCCGCCTCGGCGTCGAGCAGGTCGAGTTGGTTGGCCGAGATCATCCGCTGCACGTCTTCCTGGGGAATCCCCTTCTCGAACACGGTCTGGGCGAAGATGCGCAGCGCCTCCGACGGCAGCGGGTTGTGGCGCTGCCCGGTGTCGGAGACCAGCAGGCACCGGGACGCGCCGATCCTCCTGACGGATTCCGCGATCCGCTCGACCGGCGCGTAGGCCCAGGCCGGCGAGACCGTGCAGTAACCGAACTCGGGCATGGCGCCGAGCTTCGCGACCTCCACGAGCGCGTCCATGTCGAAGTTCGGCACCTTGAAGTAGGGGTGGGTGACCACGATCTTCTCCACGCCCACGTCCCGGGCCTCCCGTACGAGCGACACGATCTCCCGCGGCGACAGGTGGCAGGTGCCGAGGATCGCGCCGTACTGGGCCACGAGTTCGAGGACCTCCTTGACCTCCGCGCGCAGCTTTCCGTCGCTGTCGGTGACCCAGATGCCCTCGGCCCGGGTGCGTCCCCCGGCCTGGGCGTCGTAGCCCCCGGTCCCGCCGTGCACCTGGGCGTGATAGCCCGCGTCCACGGTGGGCATCCATACCTCCTTGCCGCCGAGGCGCAGCGCGGCCTCGACGGCCGCGGCGTTGATCCCGCCCACGTAGTAGTTCAGGACCACGCCTCCGAAGACCCGTATCCCGGGCATGACGCGCTGCACCAGGTAGGCCCGGGACACGGTGTTCTCGTGGTGGCACTTCAGCACGATGGCCTTCATCCCCGCGTCGCGCGCGGTCCGGACGATGTCGAAGTCATCGGCGAGCCGCGGGAACAGGTCCGGGTACGGATGGCAGTGCAGGTCGACCGCGCCGGTCATGTCGATGAGCGGTCCGTTGTACGTCCGCTGGACCATAGGGGCATCCCTTCGTGTCGTGCGCTGATCACGCCGGCGGGTGGCCGACGATCTGCTCGTAAGCCGCCGCGTCGGTCACTCCCTCGCTGCAGATGACCAGGATCCGCGCGTCCGGACGCAGGCCGGCGGCGTTGGTCACCCGTGCGGCCTGGTCCGCGTCCCGCAGCGCGAGCAGGCCGCCCAGCGCCGCCGCGCCGGTCTCGCCGGCCGCGATGCCCGCCCGGTCGAGCAGGCGCATGGCCTCGCGGGCCGGGTCGTCGCCGATCGCGACCAGCACGTCCAGGCCGCGTTCCAGCAGCGGCCAGGCCAGCCGGGACGGGGTCCCGCAGTTGAGGCCCGCCATGATGGAGCTGTGCGGCCCCGCGACGGTCACTGGATGGCCGGCCCGCACGGACCGCGCGACGCAGTCCGCGCCGGCGGGCTCCACCCCGATCAGCCTCACCCCGGCCGCCCTCACCGTACCGGCCGCCCCCGCCATGCCGGCCGCCCCCGCCATGCCGGCCGCCTCGGCCCGGCCGCGGAAGTGGCGCACGGCGGCGGACGCGAGGGCACCCACCCCGACGGGGATCGCGACGGCGTCGATCAGCCGGTCCGCGGCGGGAAGCTGCTCGTGCACTTCCCAGAACATGGTGGCGTAGCCGTCGATGACCCAGGCCGGGATCTGCTCGTACCCGGGCCATGAGGTATCCGAGATCACCAGGCAGCCCTCGCCGGCGTCCCGGGCGCACCGCCGCACGGCCTCGTCGTAGTCGCCGTCGATCACGGTGACCGGCGCGCCCTCGGACTCGATGGCGCTGATCCGCACGGCGGCCGTCCCGGCGGGCACGTAGACGCGCGAAGCGTAGCCGAGCGCCCGGGCGGTGCGCGCGACCGCGCGGCCATGGTTGCCGTCCGTGGCCGCCATCAGGGTCAGGGCGCCGAGCGGGGCCAGCCGGGTCCTCAGCTCCGCCAGGTCCGACCAGGCCGGCTCGCTGCCGAGCAGGCGGCACAGCTCCCGGTAGGCCGCGTAAGAGGTGCCCAGCATCTTGAACGACGGCAGGCCCAGCCGGGACGATTCCGACTTGACCCAGACCTGGGCCACGCCGAGCGCCGCGGCGAGTTCCGGGCTGTCCAGCAGCGGCGTGGCCTGGTAGCAGGGCAGCCGCCGGTGCACCTCCAGCGCGTGCCGGCGCGGCTCGATGCCGGGAATGTGGCTGACCGACCGATGGTTCACCACCACCTCGGCGGTCCTGGTGGGGCTCACGGCCGACCCGGCCCCGGGCCAGCCCGCGATCCGCCGGGCTGTGGCCCGTCGGATCGCGCCCCCTTCTCCCGTTCATGCGTGTCCAGCAGGGCCAGCACCCGCTCGGCCGTCATCGGCAGCCGGGCCGGGCGGCACCCCGTCGCGTCGGCGATCGCGCTGGCGATGGCCGGAGCGGCCGGGCCGACCGGCGGCTCCCCGATCCCGCGGGCGTTCAGCGGGCCCTTGCCATCCCCGCTCTCCACGATCTCGACCTCGACGTCCGGCATGTCCAGCGCGGTGGGGATGAAGTAGCTGGAGAACAGGCTCGACGCGGTGAGGCCGTCCTCGAGGACGATCTCCTCGGTGAGCGCGTAGCCGAGCCCTTGCATGGCCCCGCCCTGGATCTGGCCCTCGACCCGCATCGGGTTGATGGCGCGGCCCACGTCGTGCGAGGCGACGTACCGGAGCACCCGGACCTCGCCGGTCTCCGGGTCGACCTCCACCTCGGCCGCGTGCGTGCCGTAGGTGTAGTCGGGGAAACTGGCGCCCTGGCCGCGCGCCGGGTCGAAGGTGCCGGACTCGGCCCGCCAGGTCGACAGGCAGGACAGCGGCACGGCCCGGGCATCGCAGGCCCCGGCCAGTTCGGCCAGGCTGATAGTCGCCGAGCCTGCTCCGACCTGGCCGCCGGCGTACCGCAGTTCCTCCGCCGGGCACCCCAGCAGGTCGGCGGCCACCGGGTCGATGCTGGCCCGCAGCTCACGCGCGGCGTTCAGCACGGCGTTGCCGGACATGTAGAGCTGCCGGGTGGCGAAGGTTCCCCCGGCGGGCGGGTTCAGCGCCGTGTCACCGATGTACACGCTGATGTCCCCGAGCGGGACCCCGAGCATCTCCGAGGCGATCTGGCAGAGGCTCGCGGCCTGGCCGGCGCCGAGGTCGGTGACTCCCGAGCGGATCAGCAGAGAGCCGTCGGCCTGCAGGGTGAGCCAGGCCGCGGCGCGGTCGCGGAACCAGATCGTCCGCCCGTACGGCTGCATGTTGCAGGCGAACCCGCGGCCGACGAGCCTGCCGGGGGCCGAGGGCTCGCTCCGGTCGCCCAGCGCGCCCAGCGTGGCCAGCGCCCGGCGGAGCGTCTCGTCGACCGCGACCACGGTGTCCAGGGTCTCCCCGGTCGGGATCGTGTCGCCCCGGCGCAGGAAGTTGCGGCGGCGTACCTCGGCCCGGTCCAGGCCGAGCGCCTCGGCCACCCGGTCCATCTGCGACTCGTAGCCGAACGTCACCTGCATCGCGCCGAATCCGCGGAACGCGCTGGTCGGGACGTTGTTCGTGAACACCGGGCGGGCCCGGACGGCGACGTTCGGCACCCGGTACGGGCCGCACGACAGCGCCGCGCCCGCGAACAGGATCCGCGCGCTGAGGTACGGGTACGCGCCGGCGTCGCCCAGAAGGTCGATGTCCTGGGCCACGATCGCGCCGTCCCGGCTGGCCCCGGTGCGGTAGCGCATGAGGAACGGGTGGCGCTTGGTGCTCGCCAGCATCGACTCCTGCCGGTCCCAGATCATCCGCACCGGGCGCCGGGTCTTCCACACCAGCAGCGCGATGAACGGCTCGACGGTCATGTCCTCCTTGCCGCCGAACCCGCCGCCCATGTACGCGGCGATGACCCGCACCTTGTTGGCGGGGAGGTCGAGGATCTCCGCGATCTCGGCCGCATGCTCGATGACCTGGGTCGAGGCCCGCACGGTGACCACGTCGTTCTCGATCCAGCCCACGCCGGCCTCGGGCTCGAGGTAGGCGTGCTCGACGTGCTGGGTGCGGTACGTGCCCTCCACCACGACGTCGGCCGCGGCCATCGCCGCGTCGCAGTCTCCCCGGGCGATGTGCCAGCTGACCAGCAGGTTTCCCTCGTCGTGCACGAGCGGGGCGCCCGGCTCCAGGGCGGCTTCCATGTCGAAGATTCCCGGTAGCTCCTCGTACTCGACGGCCACGAGTTCGGCCGCCTCGTCGGCGATCTGCTGGGTGGTCGCGGCGACGACCGCGATCGGCTCGCCGACATAGCGGACCCGGTCGGCGGCCAGGATCGGCATCGCGATCGGCAGCTCGCCGAGGCCGCCGCTCGCCCGCTCCACCAGCCTGTTGCGGGGAACGTCGGCGCCGGTCAAGACCGCGACCACGCCGCGCAGCGACCGAGCTTCCTTGGTATCGATCGAGACGATCCGCGCGGACGGCACGAGCGAGCGCACCAGCCGCCCGTGCAGCATGCCCGGCAGCTGCCAGTCGGCGGCGTAGTGCAGCGAGCCCTTGACCTTCTCGACGAAGTCATGATGGGAGACCCTCTGGCCCACCACCCGCATCGCGGTCACGGGCGCGCCCGGCGGAGCGGAGGACGGCGCAGCGGCGGAGCAGAGGGCGGCGCAGCCGGCGGGGACACGGCGGGCGGAGCAGAGGACGGCGCAGCCGGCGGGGACACGGCGGGCGGAGCAGAGGGCGGCGCAGCCGGCGGGGACACGGCGGGCGGGGCCGTGGTCGACGACGCCACGGCCGGCGGGCTGCTCACGGTCACCGAGCGCCCTCCCCCCCGCCGGCCCCGTCCGCGAGGTACGCCTCGACCGCGTCCAGGATCTTCGTGTAGCCGGTACAGCGGCACAGGTTGCCGACGAGCTCGTAGCGGATCTCGTCCCGGCTCGGCGCGCGCTCGCGCCGCGCCAGGGCGTAGGCCGTGAGGATCACCCCCGGGGTGCAGAAGCCGCACTGGGCGCCGCCGAGGCGCAGGAACGCCTCCTGCAGCGGGTGCAGCGAGTCTGCTTCCCCGACCAGGGCCGACAGGGTGGTGATCGCGTGACCCTCGGCCTGCACCGCGAGGAGCAGGCAGGCGCTGACCGGGTCGCCGTCGAGCAGGACGGTGCAGGTGCCGCAGATCCCCTCGCCGCACCCGTACCTGACCTCGCCGAGGCCGAGGCCGTCGTGCAGCACGTCGAGCAGCAGGTCGCTGGGCGCCACCCAGGCGTCGCGGGCGACCCCGTTGACCTCGAGCGTGACATGCGTCTTGGTCATGCTGTGCTTCCCGCTGGCTGCCGGGGTGCCCGGAGGCACCACCTTCCCTCGTCGCTCGTCCCTCGCTCCTCAGTCCAGGCGGCGCCGCGCCCCGTCGGCCCGCTCATGCTGCCGCTCCGGCGTCGTGCGCGCGGCCGATCGCCTCGGCCAGGGCGCGCCGGGTCAGCACCGCCGCCAGGCGCTTGCGGTAGGTCCCGGACGCGTGGACGTCGCTGTCCGGCGACGTGGCCTCGGCCACCGCGCGGGCGACGTCGGCCAGCGCGGCGTCGGCGGGAACGGTACCGAGGATGCTGCCGACGGCCGCTTCGTCCGCCAGCACGACCTGGTCGGCCACTCCCGCGAGGCCCACCCGGGCCTGCCGGACGCTGCCGGGGCCGGGGTCGACCTCGACGCTGGCGGCGACCGCGACGACCGCGAAGTCGGAGGCCCGGCGGGCCACCTCCTGGAAGCTCCAGCCCGCCGCCCGCCGGGCCACAGGCACGCGGAGCTCGGTGATGACCTCCTCCTGTTCCAGGTGCGTGCTGAGGTATCCGTCGAACAGGTCTCGCACCCGGATCTCCCGCTCCCCCCGCGGGCCGCGCACGGCAACACTCGCGTCGAGCGCCAGCGCCGCGCACGATATCTCCCCGGTCGGATCGGCGTGCCCGAGGCTGCCCCCGACGGTCCCCCGGTTACGCACCCGCACGTTGCCGACGTACCGGGCCGCGGTCCGCAGCAGCGGCGCGCTCCTGCCCACCGCCGGATCGGTGAACAGCCGTGCGTGCCGGGTCAGGGCCGGAAGTACCAGCCGGTCACCGTCCCGGTAGGGCTCGCGCGCATCCGCGGCGTTGATGTCGATCAGCACCGTGGGCCGGGCCAGCCGCAGGTTCAGCATCGGCACCAGGCTCTGCCCGCCGGCCAGCAGCTTGGCGTCCTCGCCGTGGTCGGACAGGGCCTGGACGGCCTCGTCGTAGCTGACGACCCTGGTGTACCCGAACGGGGCGGAAACCATGGCCGCCCCGGCTACGCGCCCGCCGACGCGCTCATGCCGTTACCGCCCTGGCCTGCTCGACGGCCGCGGCGAGCACCGCCTGGTTGCTGGTCACCACCGGCCGGCGCAGCCGCGCGGCTAGTTCGGGAATCGCCTCCATGGCGCCGAAGTTCGTGCAGGACGCGAAGACCAGGTCGATGTCGAGCCCGTCCAGCGTCTCCGCCGCGAAGGCGGTGATCCGGTCGGCCGGCACCCGGGCGATCTCGTAGTTCTCGGTCATGCCCAGGCCGGCGATCCGGACCACCTCCACTCCGTCGGCCTCGATGCTCGCCCGGATCCGGTCGTTCAGCTCGTCTACGTACGGCGTCACGACCCCGACCCGGCGGGCCTCCGCGCGCTGGATCGCGGTCCGGACCGCCTGGATCGTGCTGACCGTCGGGGCCCCGGTGAGCGCGCTGATCTGCTCGCATAGCTGGAGGTCATAGTCGCTGCCGCGCAGGGCGCCGGCCGAGGTGCAGCCGAAGACCACCACGTGGGGCCGCGCGGTGCCGAGGTCGCGCGCGGCCGGGAGCGTGAACTCGTCGAGCATGCGGTACTCGCCGGCCGCGGTCGTGTCCTCCATGAACATCCGCGCCGTGTGCAGGGTCCAGCCGTCAGGAAGCTCGCGCGCGAAGTCCGCCTCCATCATCGTGTTCGAGGACGGGATCATCAGCCCGATCCGCGTGCGCTCGGCAGGCCGGCCCCGTGCGCCCTCGTCGCTCACGATATCTCCGTCCCTCCTGGGCTCTTCATGGCCTCACGCCCCCGTTCCGCCCGGCCCGGCCCCGGACAGCTCGCGGAGCATCTCGAGCTCCTCGGCCGACGGCTCGGCCAGCTCCGTGATCTCCGCGTCGAGGAGCAACGGGAAACCCGTGGCCTCCTGCACCGCCGCCACGCTGACGCCCGGCTGGACCTGCCGCAGCCTCATCTGCTTGCTCCGCGGCTCGAAATCGAGCAGCCCGAGGTCGGTGACCACCGCCGTCGGCCGGCCCAGCGTCAGGCCGGCGGCCCGGCGGCTGTCACCGCCCGTGAGGTAACCGGGACTGGTGATGAAGTCCACGGCGTCCACGAAGCGCCGCCGCTCGTGGCTGGTGACGATGAAGATCTCACGGCACAGGCAGATGATGTCCGCGGCGCCGCCGGACCCGGGCAGCCGGACCTTCGGGCTGTCCGGGTCGCCGATGAAGCTGGTGTTGATGTTCCCGTACCGGTCCACCTGGGCGGCACCGAGGAAGCCGTAGTCGAAGAAGCCCCGCTGGGCGTAGAGGAATATGTCGCTGATGTCGGTGAGCATCGGCGCGCCGTAGGCGGCCCGCATCTCGTTGGTGGAAATCGGCAGCCGGCCGGGGTGCAGCCGGGTCCCGATGATCCCCCCTTCGAGCACGATGGTCAGGTGGGGAGCCTGCCGCCGCCGCGCGAGTCCCGAGGCCAGCAGGGGCATCCCCACCCCGGCGAACACCACCCGGTGATCGGCGAGCAGGCGGCTCGCGGTCACGGCCATTCGCTCTTCCGGCGTCACGTCGCTCACGCGGTGCCCCCCGCTCGCCGTGTCCCCGCCGGCCTCACGCGGTCAGCTCCCTCGCCGCGGCGACCAGCCGCTGCAGCCGGCCTCCGCCCGCGGCCTCGAGGAAGCCGCCGAAGTCCTGGTGGGCCAGCACGTTGCTCTCGACGTAGTGCCGCGCCCCGTCCGGGCCGTGTTCCCGCAGCAGCGCCACGTAGTCGTCGAAGTGCTCGAAGTCGGCTTCATACCGGCCGTAGCACTCGTGCGGGTAGGACCCGAACGGGGCCTCGACCACGGCGTCGACGGCGAAATGGGGCAGCATCGTGGCGCCGGGCGCGGCCTCGATGATCTCCGGGGCCACGATCTCCTCCGCGCTGACGATGACGCGCCGCGCGGCCCTGGCCATGTCCACGTCCATGTGCCGGTAGCCGTCGACCTGTACGTTTCCGTAGACGTCCGCCCGGTGCACGTGCAGGATCGTGACGTCGGGGACGAGCGCCGGAACGGCCAGCAGCTCTTCGCCGGTGTACGGGCAGCTCACCCGCTGGGCCCGGGTGCGCCCGGCCAGGTCCGAGCCCAGCATCGTGCGGGTGGGCAGGAACGGCACCCCCATCGCGGCGGCCTTGTACCGCAAGCCGAGCGCGAGATGGCTCCACTCGTCGTAGCGCGCCAGGCCGTTCTCCACGTAGTGACGCAGGACCGGAGACAGCCCCCAGCGCAGGCCGATGCCGACCCAGCTGCTCACGACCTGCTGCGCCGCCCCCGAGGCCAGGAACAGCTCGGTCTCGTGGCAGGCCAGCGGGCGGGACAGGGTGAGCCCGGTCCGCCCGGTCCGCAGCAGCTCGAACAGCAGGGCCATCGGCGTGCGCGAGTACAGCACGCCGCCGATCGCGACGTGATCGCCGTCCTGGACCAGGCTGACCGCGTCGCGGGCGCTGACCTGCTTGTCCACGACCGGCCGGTGATAGGGCTCCTGGTCCGCCGGGGCCTGCGCCGTGGGGACGGTCACGGCACGGTCCGCCCGGCCTGGTGGCCGATCAGCGGCAGGACGTCGCTGGCCAGTGCCTCGACCTGCTCCAGGGAGTAGTTGTACGGCACCAGGGCGATGTGCCGGACGCCCGCGTCGATGTGCTCCGCCAGTTGCTCCGCGCACTGCTGCGGCGTCCCGCGGATGGCGCTGTCCGGCGTGGACTCGCTCCACTCGGCCACGTCGAAATAGTCGCCGACGAACTGGCGGGCCTTCTTGTCCGCCTCCTCGAAGGACGAGGCCACGCACACCGGAAGCTGCGCGACGTTGGTGAGGCCGGCCGGGTCGCGCCCGGCCTGCTCGGCGAAGTCGCGTATCTTCCGCCAGGCCCGGCCGAAGCTGTCGGCGGTGTAGAAGTAGGTCAGCCACCCGTCGCCGCGCGTGGCCACGCGCCGCAGCACCCGGTCCACGTATCCGCCGATCAGGAGCTGCGGCCGCGGCGCGGGCCGGGGCAGCATCCGGACCGAGCGGAACCGCAGCGGCGGGTACTCGCCGGTCACGGTGTCCTCTTCCCAGAGCCGGTAGAGAACCTCCAGGTTGCGCTCGAAGACCCGCCCGCGGTCCCGGAACGGCACGCCGACCGCCTCGAACTCGCGCTCGTACCAGCCGGCCGCCACGCCGAGCGCCAGCCGGCCGCCGGAGACGGCCTGCAGCGTCGCCGTGACCTTCGCCAGCACGGTCGGATCCCGCAGCGGCAGGACCAGGACCCCCGTGCCCAGCGTCACCTCGCTGGTATGGGCGGCCAGCCAGGTGAGAGTGGTCAGGGCCTCGTAGAACGGGAACGCCCGCCGCGCGCCGAGGAACAGGTGGTCCCAGGCCCAGAGCGAGTCGAAGCCCAGCTCCTCGGCCCGGCGCCCGTACTCGGCGAGCCCGGCGGCGGTCGGGTCCGCCGACTCCGGGGTGAAGTTCTCGACCGCGAGACCGACACTGACACCCACGCCCGCTCCTATCCCGTGGGCTACCAGCAGCCTGACCGGCAGCCAGCAGCCCGCCACGTTCATGGCGCCAACCCCAGGCCGTTGTGGTCAGGCTACGCCCGGAGCATGCGGATGACACTGGCAGGATGTGCCCGACTCCCGGCCAATATTGTGGCAATGCCTGCCATATGCCCACGGCTATGGCCGTCTCTACGTGCCCGCCAGCTCGGGCATGGAGAGTATCTGCAGCGCGACCGAGAGCTGCAGGCACAGCCGGCTGTCGCGGGTGAACGGGCCGACGAGCCGCTCGAGCTTCTGGATCCGGTACCGCATGGTGTTGTAGTGGAAGTGCTGGATCCGCGCGGCCTCGGCCACGTTGAGGTGGGCGTCAAGCAGCACCTCCAGGGTGCGCAGCAGCTCGCCGCGCTCGGTCGGCTTCAGCCGCAGGATCCCGCCCAGGGTGTCGGTCACGAACGTGCGCAGCTCGTCGGCGTCATCGATGAGGCTGAGCAGCCGGAACATGCCGAGCGTCCCGAACAGCGTGGTCCGGCCGGGACCGGCCACCCGCCGGCCGATCTGGAGCGCCTTGCGTGCCTCCTCGTATGCGCGGGCCACCCCGGCGGCCGAGTGAAACACCCGGCT
The DNA here is from genome assembly GCA_963842355.1 of uncultured Actinomycetota bacterium. Taxonomy (GTDB): domain Bacteria; phylum Actinomycetota; class Actinomycetes; order Streptosporangiales; family Streptosporangiaceae; genus JASHPR01. The sequence goes on from CAWJGC010000011.1 coordinate 328,397, forward strand.
CACGCCCAGCGAGAACTCCCGGTGACTGGCCGCCTTGAGCCCGGACCAGAGCGCCTGGGGAGCGTGGCCCGCCCCGTGCTCGGCGTCCATGACGGCGACCAGCTCGTTGGTGAAAGCCGCGGCCGCGGCGAACCGGTCGATCTTGCGCACCTCGGAGACCCACTGCGCGATCCCGCGCTGCCGGTCCGGCTGGCCGGGAAGTCCGCCGGCCCGGCCGGCGCCCATTCCGGTCGCCCGACGACCACCACGAGCGCGCGATCGAAGTTCCAGCCGAACGAGTTCGACCAGGCCAGGACGTCGTCCGCGGTCGGCGGCTGAGCCGACACCAGGTCGTGCAGGGCGTTGGCCTCGAACTGGTGCATCACGGCGGAGGTCGCGAGCTGACGGGTGATGTCCAGCGCGCCGATCACCGCGGCCTGCTCGATCGCGACGACCGCGAAGTCATCGAACGGCGCCGCCCGGCGCAGCGCCAGGATGTAGCCGTGGCGCAGCGGGCCGGCCTGCAGCGGCGCCAGCACGTAGTCCGTGTCGTTGGTCTCGAGCCCGCCGGGACGGCGCGCGCCGTCGGCCAGCAGCCGGACGCGCAGCCGGCCCGCGTCGTCCATCAGCTCCGCCTCGCCCAGCAGCCGGCGTGCCTCCCCGGAGTGGGACTCGGCGAGAACCTGCCCGGCGTCGTCGACCACGATGATCGCCGCGGCGGCGACCAGCTCGCCCAGCTTCGCCACGATGTCGGCCAGCGCGCCGCCGCCCAGGACGATGTGCAGGAACGAATCGTGGATCTGCTGCGCCCGGGAGATGGCCATCGCCTGCCGGTTGACGATCTCCGAAAGCACGACGCTGAGAATGTCGTCGAACGCCACGTCCTCGGGGATCCGGATCACCGGGAGCTGGACGTCGTCGGCCGCGCGGAGCATCTCGTCGGGAAGCTCGCGCAGGTGCGCGCCGAACTTGATCCCGAACGCCGCGAGGTCGCGGTCCGCGAAGCTGCGGACGAGCCCGGCTAGCTGGTGAGCGGAGCGAGGCAGCGGATAACCGGTGGTGAGCATGAACTCGTGCGGCTTGGCCCAGGGCAGGATCTCGGGCACCGTCATGACGTTGAGCCGCTCGACCGGGCGGCCGATGCCTGCTTGTCCCGCGAGCACGACCGCGGATCGCAGCAGGCTGAACCGCAGCACCTCACCGACGGTGAGCCCGCCCGGGCGCCGCTGCGCTCCGGCGCTGCGGCGAGCCTGCTCCATTTTCGCCCCACCCAACCCGCCCGATCACCGAACCGCCCCCGTCCGGCCGTCCCCGGATCGAAGATCACGAACTACTCAGTGTAAGCCGCCGGCGGATCTACCGGACGCCGTAGAGGTACTCCAGGGCGAGCTGGTCGAGGCGCTCGAAGGCCATGCCGCGCTCGGCCAATGACCGGATGTCGGGAGTGAAGCCGCGCAGGTCACGCCAGGTCTCACCGTCAGCGAGCGTCGGCAGCGAGAGGTCAGGGACGCGGGCCGCGCGCAGCGCCTCGGCCACTTCGGGGTCGCTGCGGAACGCCCGCACCTTGTCCCGCAGGATCAGGTAGTTGCGCATGCAGGCAGCGGCCGAGGCCCACACCCCGTCGTCGTCCTCGGTGCGCGGCGGCTTGAAGTCGAAGTGCACCGGCCCGTCGTAACCGCCGGCCTCGAGCGCGTCCACCACCCAGAAGGCGCCCCGGGCGTTGCCCGCCCCGAACCGCAGGTCCTGGTCGTAGCGCGGGCCGTGCTGGCCGTTCAGGTCGATGTGGAACAGCTTCCCGTGCCACAGCGCCTGGATGATGCCGTGGGCGTAGTTGAGCCCGGACATCTCCTCGTGCCCGACCTCGGGGTTGAGGCCGACCAGCTCGGGATGCTCCAGTTCGTTGATGAACGCCAGCGCGTGCCCGGCCGTCGGGAGCAGGATGTCGCCGCGGGGCTCGTTCGGCTTCGGCTCGATCGCGAACCTCAGGCCGTAGCCCTGATCGAGGACGTAGCCGCACAGGATGTCGAACGCCTCCTTGCCGCGGTCCAGCGCCGCCCGTACGTCCTTGGCCGCGCCGGACTCCGCGCCGTCGCGGCCGCCCCAGCAGACGTAGATCCGCGCGCCGAGTTCGGCGGCCAGGTCGAGGTTGCGCATCACCTTGGCCAGTGCGAACCGGCGCACGTCCCGGTCGTTGGCCGTGAATCCGCCCTCCTTGAAGATCGGGTGCGAGAACAGGTTCGTGGTCGCGGTCGTCACGACCAGGCCGGTCTCGTCCAGCGCCTTGCGGAACGCCGCGATCCGCTCCTCCCGCTCGACGCTGCTGTCGTCGAACCCGAACACGTCGTTGTCGTGGAAGTTCACGCCGTACGCGCCGATCTCGGCCAGCTTGCGCACGGCGCGCTCGGCGGGCATCGGCGGCCGGACGGCCGTACCGAAGACGTCCACGCCCTGCCAGCCCACCGTCCATATCCCGAACGAGAACCGGTCGGCGGGTGTGGGTGCGTAACGGTCTGTGCTCACGGGCCTGTTCCTTCCTTCCAAGGGGCGGTGTCGTCGCGGAGCGCGGCGTGGCGCTCGCGGATCTCCGGCTGCGCCGGGCCGGCATAGGTGGCCGCCGGCCGGGGCGGCCAGCCGGGCGGCTCCGGCGTGCCCGCCAGCGCCCACGCAGCCTGGCGGGCGGCGCCGAGGGCCACGTATTCCTCTGGCTCGGGCACCAGGACCGGCGAGAAGAAGATGCCCGGCGCCAGCCGGCGCACCGCGGCCGATCTCGCCCCGCCGCCGATCAGCAGTACCCGCCCGCCCGCCCCGCGCCCGCCCGTGCCGTGCGCGGCCAGGAGATCCGCGGCGTCGGCGAGCGAGGCGAGCACGGCCTCGACCGCGGCCCGGGCCAGGTTCTCCCGGGTCGCGTTCTTCGTGGTCAGCCCGCGCAGCACCCCCGTCGCGCCGGGCCGGTCCGGCGTCCGCTCGCCGTCCAGGTACGGCAGCAGGGTGATCCCCCCCGCGCCGGGCTCCGCGGCCAGCGCCAGCGCGGACAGCCCGTCGAGGTCGGTGCCCAGCAGCGACGCGGTCGCGGACAGCACCAGGCCCGCGTTGACCGTGCAGACCAGGGGCAGGAACCGGCCCGTGGCGTCGGCGAACCCGGCCACCGCCCCCGACGGATCCGCGGCGGGCACCTGGCTGACCGCGAACGCCGTGCCCGAGGTCCCGATCGAAACGGTGACGTCGCCGGGGCCGAGCCCGAGGCCGAGCGCCGCCCCCATGTTGTCCCCGGTCCCGGCGGATACCGTCGCGCCCCAGTCGGTCTGTCCGACGGCCTCGGCCGGTCCCGCCACCCTCGGCAGCCTGAACGGGTGCCCGAGCGCTGCCGCGGCCAGGTCGGGCAGCCAGGTCCCGGCCGCGGGCGAGAAGTAGCCCGTGCCCGATGCGTCGCCCCGGTCGGTGACCGGCGGCGCCGGCCGTTCCGGCCCGGCCCGCCGTCCGCTTCCTGGGTGCTCGGCCCCCCGGCTCCGCTCGCCCATCCCGCCCAGCAGCCGCCAGGTGAGCCAGTCGTGCGGCAGCAGCACGGCTGTCGTGCGTGACGCGCTGCCCGGCTCGTGCTCGGCCAGCCAGCGCAGCTTGGTGACCGTGAACGAGGCCGTAGGCACGCTGCCGGTCTGCTTTGCCCACCACTGGGGGCCGCCGAACTCGCTCACCAGCCCGGCTGCTGCGGCCGCCGAGCGCAGGTCGTTCCAGAGCAGCGCGGGCCTGATCACCTCGCCGTCGTCGTCCAGGGCGACCATGCCGTGCTGCTGCCCGGCCACGCCCACGGCCGCCGCGCGCTCCAGCAGGCCGTCGCCCGCCCGCCGGAGCGCCGCCCACCAGGCGGCCGGATCAACTTCGGTGCCGTCCGGGTGCGGCGCGCTGCCCCGGCCGACCACCGCGCCGTCTTCCGCCCGGCACAGCACGACCTTGCAGGATTGCGTCGATGAGTCCACGCCGGCCACCAGCATGACGGCCCCTTCCGCGGGCGGGCCGCGCGGAACGCGGGCCCGCAGATCATCATCGACCTAGTTAAGCCGACGCAATCCGGGGGGTACCCACATCAGCCCGGGGCGGCCGCTCAGGCGCCTCGCTTCGGCATCCAGGAGAACCGGCGGACGGCGATGATCAGCCCGGCCACGCCCCAGGCCAGCACGATGAGGACCGGGACGACGGCGAACCTGGCGCCATGGTTGGTGGCGGGGACGAACGCCGCCTGCAAGGCCACGGCCAGGGGCCGGACCGGCAGCACCGAGGCGACGTACAGCAGCCAGTGCGGCAGGTTGTTGTCCGGGATGTAGATGCCGGAGATGAAGTACACCGGCAGCGTGGCCAACTGCACCATCGGCCCGGCCGACTCGGCGTTGCCCACGAGGCCGCTCAGCGCGTAGGCCAGGCAGCAGAACGCGGCCGCACCCACGATCGCGACCACGGCGGTCACGGCGAGCCCCGCCCCGCTCACGGTCACCCCGAAACCGAGGCTGCCGATCGCGACCAGGACCGCGACGATGACGAGGGCCGACACGATGCTCGTCGACACGTCCGCGGCGATGAGCACCCACGCGGGGACCGGCGTCGCCCGGCGCCGCTTCAGCGAGCCCGACTCCCGCTTCGCGACCAGCGTGATCAGGAGGTTGATCAGGCCCGCGCCGACGATCGCCATCGCCGCGATATGCGGAACGTAGTAATCGCCGATCTTGAGCGTCACGCCGCTGGTGGCGACCTTGCCGTCCTTGAACAGGGACACCAGGATCAGCAGCAGCACCACGGGCACGGCCACGGTGAAGATCCGGGCCCGCGAGTTGCGCCGGAAGGCCCGGAACTCGTAGCGGGCCTGATGGGCGACGAGCGGCAGCGCGCTCATGTGCTGTCCCCCGTTCGCCTCCGGGGCCCCGCCTGCCTTCCCGTTCCCCCTTCACGCCCCCTCGGCCCGCTCATTTGTCCTCCTCGGTGAGCCTGAGGTAGATCTCCTCGAGCGTGGGCCGGTGCACGGCGATGTCGCCGAGCGGATATCCCCGCTCCAGCGCCCAGGTGGTCACCGCGTGCAGCACCGGCACCGGCTGCTCGGCGACGATCTCCACCTCGCCGTCCCGGCCCGCGGTGAGCGGCGCGGGCACGCCGGGGAGGTCGGCCGGGGTGAGGCCGGGCGGGAGGGTGAAGCTGATCGTGCTGGCTTCCGTGGCCCGGCCGCCGATCGTGGCGGGGGTGCCGGACGCCACGATCTTCCCCGCGGCGATGATCACGATCCGGTCCGCCAGCGCCTCGGCCTCCTCCATGTAGTGCGTGGTCAGGAAGATCGTCTTGCCGAGTTCGCGGAGACCGGAGATCACCTCCCAGGCCGAGCGCCGGGCTGACGGGTCGAATCCCGTGGTCGGCTCGTCCAGGAAGATCAGCTCGGGGTCGCCGATCAGGGCCAGGGCCATGTCGAGGCGGCGCAACTGGCCGCCGGACAGCCGGTCGCACCGGCTGTCGGCCTTGTCGGTGAGCCCGACAAGCTCCAGCGCCCGCCCGACGGGCAGCGGCCTCAGGTAGTACCCGGCGTACATGGACACGCACTCCCGGACGGTGAGCCACGCCTCCGGCGCCGACTCCTGCAGCACGACCCCGACCCGGGCCCGCCAGTCCGGCCCGGCGTGGGCCGGGTCGGCGCCGAGCACCCGGACCTCGCCGCCGGTCCGGTGGCGGAAACCCTCGAGGATCTCGACCGTGCTGGTCTTCCCGGCGCCGTTGGGCCCGAGGAACGCGAGGATCTCACCGCGGGCGACGTCGAGGTCGATGCCCCGCACCGCCTCGTAGTGCCCGTAGCTCATCCGCAGCCCGCGCACCGTGATCACGTCCGGCAGGCCGGCCGCCGGGCGGGCCTGGCCGACGCTCACGTCCGCGGGTACCGCGCGCGCGGCGCTGGTCACCGACCGCAACGCAGGCCCGGCCGGCTCAGGCATCGTCGCGGAATCCATCGTGCTCCCCGATCGCGTCGGCCGCCTGCCGCGCGATGCCCCGGTTGTTGACGAACATCGTCGTGAACATCAGCAGCGGGACGGGCAGCCCCTGTCCGCGCACGTTGAAGACCGTGCCGCCCGGTTCCTCGGTGATGGTGACCTTCGCGCGGACGAAGTAGCTCTTCTTGAGCTCCAGTTCCTTGTCCCCGTTCTGGGTGATCTGCAATTCCTGGCCCAGGCGACCGCGGATCACCGCGGCCGCGTCCTCGGCGGAAATACCTCGGCGCCTGACCTTGACCTGGGGCATCGCCGTCTCCTTTGCAGGCCTCGACCGTTCCGTCGCCCGTCCGCGACCGGGGGCTCCCGGACAGCTTCCCGGCGCACCTGAATGTCGCCCACACCCTATAGATCGATTCGACCCGATGGAAGACCGATGGCCGCGCCATGGGTCCAGAACGGTGTCAGGCGGCGGTTCCGCCGACCCGGAAGGGCCGGCCGCCTCAGCCGTCGGCACAGGTTGCGGACGTTGTGGACACTGTGCGACCCCAGGATCTAGGTCGATTCGACCTAGCTGAAGGGTTCTGCGTGACCGAGCCTAAACTTGCTGGTCATGGCGGGGCGACGGCTTACGGACTTCGAGCAGGTGCTGCTCGGTATGATCTTCACCGCCCCGTCGACCGGCTATGACCTGAAGCAGGCCTTCGCGACCACGCCCCTGGGGGTGTACCAGCCAAGTTCCGGGGCGCTCTACCCGGCGCTACGCCGCCTGGAGCGCCAGGGACTCCTGCGCACCGAGCCGTCTGTGCCCGAAGATCACGCCCGGTCGCGGCGCCGGTACGTCTACCACATCACCGAGCCGGGCCGGGCGGCACACGCCGCCTGGGTGCGCAGGCCCGTCGATCCCGCCACGGTCGCCAACGACATGCCGCTGCACCTGATGCGGTTCGTGATGATGGAGCCGGTGCTCCCGCGCGCCGACGTGCTCGGCTTCCTGGCTGACCTGCGGGATGCGCTGGCGGCGTTCCTCGGCGGGCTGGAGGACTACGTGGCGGCCACGCCCTTCGCGGATCGCCACTCCCCGCTGGCGCTGGACCACGGGATAGCGGTGTTCGCGGCCAGCCTGGCCTGGACCAAGCGGACGATCAACGCCCTCGCCCGGGAGCCCGCAGACCGGGCCGGACCGCCGCCGTAGCGGCCGCAGGGCGCAGCCGAGGACGGCGCCGGGCCCGGCGGCGGTCCGTCAGCCGGCGTGCCGCCGCAGGATGCTGCGGCCACCCGGTCGCGCGACGGTCACCGCTAGGTCGCGGCGCGCCAGGGCCCGAGTTCGGGCTCTGGCGCCGATTATTCCGTGACGGGGGCGACGTCCGCTTCATGATCTTGGAGACTTATGTGCAGATAGCGCACGTAAGTCTCCACGATCATTGAGCAGCCAGCCCGTCGCCTCTATCGCATGACCCGATCACCCAAATCCTCCGCGCCAGAGCCCGAGTCCGTGATCTAGGGCTGAAATGCATGACATGGGCGCGCAGATGATCAACGCGCTAGTTTGATCATGGATCCGGCGGCCGGTTCCCTGACCCAGGCGCCGGTCAGCGGGCGACGCGGCTGGCCGGGGGCTGGCGCCAGGCCGGACAGCCCGCCACCGTCCAGCCATTTCCCCCGTTTCGTAGTCTTCGTCCCGACCGCAGGCCCGCCGCCCCGGCCTCCCCGGCCGCCGCCCCGGCCTCCCCGGCCGCCGCCCCGGCCTCCCCGGCCGCCGCTCCGGCTCCCGGCCGCCGCTCCGGCTTCCCGGCCGCCGCCCCGGCATCCCCGGCATCCCCCGGCCGCCGCCCCGGCATCCCCGGCATCCCCCGGCCGCCGCCCCGGCATCCCGGCCCCGTGAATGCGGCGTTGGTGTACACCCGTGTACAGCAGACGCACATTCATCGCCGGGTTCGCCGGGAACGGGAACCGGCTGCGGAACCGGGCAGGCCCAAAACGCGGGAAATGCCGGAAATCACGGCATAGATCATGGCCACCGCGCCGGCCAGGGCGCCGGGCGGGCTCCGCCGCGCCCCGATTCGCAGCCCTGCTTAGCACGAGGCTGACCGCCGGGAGGCAAAGCAGCGGGTTATTTCCGCGACGAGCCCAAGACACGGTTTTTGGTGCCAGATCACCGGCCTCCGCGAGTCCCCGCTCTACCGTTCCACCCTGGATCACCTGGCCTCGGGGGTTCTGGGCCATTGCGGGCCGCCCGTCACGGGCGCGGAGGACCGCCGGTCGCAAGCGCTGAGGGCCAGCGCCCCGGATGCTTCACCAGATGCCCGGCAGAAGTGGCGGTTACGATGACCTCGTCGCCAAGTGCGGGGAGACACGGGATGCCAGGGGCGCAGGACCGGTGGGAACGGCTCGCCGAGCCGAGCGCGCGCAGCTATGAGGCACCCACGCAGCTCGATTCCGCCCGGATCGCGGACCGGCCCGAGCGCGGATCGCTCGCGGATCTGCGGCACCGGCTCGAGCGGCTGCCGGCCGGGCACCCTTCCTCGCCGTACAACGACGACCTCTCCCGCAAGCCGCCCGTCGTCCGGCTGAAGGATCTTGAACTGCCGCTGCACGGCAACGAGCGCGAGACCAACGGCACGGCCAAGCAGTACGAGCCCGATCCGGGCGTCGGCGCGGCCGGCCCGGCCGGGACAGCGACCCACAACGGCTCAGGCGGCCACGCGGCCGGCGAACTCGCCACGGCCGGCTGGAGCGCGGCGGCCGAGCCCAGCACCGCCGAGCCCTTCAGCACCGCCGATCGTCCCAGTGCCGCCGAGCCCGTCAGCACCGCCGAGTCCTTCAGCACCGCCGAGTCTTCAGCACCGCCGAACCCCTGAGCACCGCCGAACCCCTGAGCACCGCCGAACCCCTGAGCACTGCCGAGCCCCTCAGCGCAGAGTCCGCCACCGCCAGCACCGCCAAGCCCTCCCACGCCGACGAGTACGACAGCGCCGACCACGGGACCGGCACCGTGCACTGGAGCAGTCCAGGCCACACGCGCGCCGCAGGCGAGGCCGACGACGAGCACACCAGCGGCACGGACGACGGAGCCGACGCGCTCGGCGGGATCAGCCCGGAGCACTGGAGCAGCACAGACCACTTCAGCAGCACAGACCACTTCAGCGGCACAGACCATTTCAGCAGCAGAGATGACCGGGTGAGCGTGGCCGACCGGCTCAGCGCGGCCCGCGCAGGCGGGGCGGCAGGCGCGGGCATCGCGGCCGACGCGGGCATCGCGGCCGACGCGGGCATCGCGGCCGACGCGGGCATCGCGGCCGACGCGGGCATCGCGGCCGACGCGGGCATCGCGGCCGACGCGGGCATCGCGGCCGACGCGGGCATCGCGGCCGACGCGGGCATCGCGGCCGACGCGGGCATCGCGGCCGACGCGGGCATCGCGGCCGACTGGACCAGCCGGGACGACCGAGGCGAGCGGACGGCGACGGCGCCGGCGACGTCGGCCTCACTCGCTGGGCTGGCACCGGCCACCCGAGGGGCACCGGCCCCCTGATGGCCGCGGGCCACCAGGACACCGCGCGCCGCCTGAGCACCACGGGCGGCGAGATCACCAGCGCCCGGACCAGCACCACGCCCTGGAGCGGCACGGACGACCTGAGCAACACCGCCGAATGGAGCCGAACGGCAGACTGGGGCAGCCCGTCCAGCCGGCCCGGCTCGGCCTACCGCGACGGCCCGGCCACGTCACCATGGCCGGAACCAGAGCACGCGGCCGGGACCAACGGCCACGCCCCGGCCGGCCCGGCGCCGGACCGCGGCAGCGGCGCGCCTCGGCCGGGCCCGGATGGCTCGTGGGAGCGGCACGGCCGGTACCTGACGCCAGGCGAGAGCCTGATCGCCGAGGAGGCGCTGATCCGCAGTCGCACGGCCGAGGGCAGGAACGCGTTCGGCAGCTACGGCCGCAGCGGACTGACGCCAGCGATGCGCCGCCTCGAGGCCCAGCTTGAGCGCGGGCAACTGCTGCCGGACACCGAGAGCTACGCCCTGATGCCCGCCGACCTGTTCCGGGCGAGGCTCGCTGACCTGATCCGCCGGCATCCGGACAAGTCGGCGGGGGAACTCTCGCGCGAAGTGCACGATGGCATCCGCTACGCCTATATCTTCGAGGCCGAGTACTACTCCGATGCCACCCTGCAGGTCCACAGCAGGCTCAAGGGCCAGGGATTCGAGCTGGAGGCCAGGAGAAACAGCTGGCGGAACCCCGAGTACAAGGGCATCAACACCCGCTGGCGGGACCCGGCGCACGACATAGTCTTCGAGGTGCAGTTCCATACGGCGGCGAGCTGGGCGGCTAAGCAGCGCGCTCACGCCGCCTACGAGCGGATCATGGACCCGGCGACATCTCCCGCCGAGCGAGCGCGTCTTCGGGCCATGCAGGCGGAGATGTCGGCCACGATTCCCGTGCCGCCGCGGTGCATGGCCATCCCGGACTACCGCAAGGAAGGCCTGTGACACCGTGCCCGATGCGGTGAAGTACTACGCGATCGTGGGGGGCGGCCGGACGGCGCAGACGCCGTCGGGGCTGGCCCGCCGCAGGTCCGCCGCTGCGGGCTCGGTGGATGAGGCCCTGCGGCGAGACCTCACCTGGACGCCGGACGCGGCGATCGTCGAGTGGGAGTACGGCGAGGTAGGCGCCGACCTGGTCGAGATCAGCGAGGCGGCGGCGGACCGGGTGGTTGCCGGGTTCAGGATGATGTGGCGTGAGCGGGGCTGACCGCCGGCCGCCCCGGGACCGCACGCCTGCGTGAATGGCTCAGCCGGGCAGCGACGCGCCGTTCTGCGCCGAGTCGCCGCCGAGCGACGCCGGTGTCCCGTCCGATCCCAGGCCGGCCTTCTCGAAGAACTCGCGGATCAGTGAACGCTGCCGCTGGCGCAACTGGTCGAAGTGCTGGCCGAGCGCGTCCTCCCCGATCGCTTCGGCGGTCAGGTAGAGATCCTTGATCTGCTCTATCTTCTCTTGCGTGTCAGCGGACGGCGGCTCCGCGTGCGCGGGCCGGTAAGCATCATCCGAGCGACCATCGCCGCCGCGCTCCGGTTTCGGAGCGGGCTCCCATACCGAGAACGGCTTGGGCGCGGGAACGGGCTCACTCTCGCGAGGCTCCGGCCGGGGCTGGCGCGTGCCACGGATCGCCGGGATCGGCGAGGTGTTGTCGTCGACCGCAAGCCCGGCCGCCGGGCGGATCAAGTAGCCGGCCTCCGGGCCCGCCGCGTACCGGTGCTCAGCGTCCGGGTCGCTCGCGTACACCGGGCCCGGGCCGGTGACCGGCCCGGGCTCGGGACCGGGCCCGGGCCCGGGTTCCGGGCCAGCCAGGTACATCGCCTCCGGTCCGCTGACCCGGCCTGGCTCAGGCCCGGCCGCGTATACGGGTTGCGGACCGCTCAGATATGGGCGCCGATGACCGTTCAGGTCATCCGTTTGTCCCATCAGGTGGGCATGGTGTGGCCCCGTCGCGGGGCTGGGCCCCGGCCCGCTGCGCCGATCATCGTCGTCCCAGGCCGCTGGCCCGGGGGGACTCCAGGCCTCGTCGTCGCCGGGGGGCCAGCCGTCGTCCCCGGCGCGGTCCCAGTCAGCCTCTCCGGGAGGGCTCCAGGCGTAGGCCGGGCCCGGGTTCCAGCCGTCGTTGCCGACCGGGTGCCAGCTGTCGTTGCCGACCGGGTGCCAGCCGTCGTCCGCATAGTCGCCGGATCCCGGCCTGCCTGCTGGGACCGGCTCCGGCCGGGCGGGCGGAACGGGCCGGGCCGGGACCGTGCGCAGCGCAGGCACCTGGGACACCGGGGCGAGCCACTGCCCGGCCGGATGGCGGCGCCGACCGGCCCCGCCGAGCCGACGGCGGCGGCCCTGGCCACGATCGGCCCGGGCGACGGTGAGCGCGACGAGCAGCGTCACGCCGACCCCCAGCCCGCTGGCCACGAGCAACTCGCCGGGCCGCACGATCCCCAGGCCGCGGTTCGCGGACCCCAGCCGCAGGACCTCGCTGACGATCACCATCAGCAGCCCGGTGATCAGCAGCACCGCGCCGACGATCGTCAGGCCCATCGCGAAACGCAATCGCCTCGAAGCCATCGAGCCCGACCTCACCGCCCAACCATCGCATGCAGGGCACGGCGTCGCAACCGATCCGCAAATGGCCGCACGCCATGCGCAACGACCTCGACGACGCGCTGGCCACGTCATGGACCAGGCCATAGTCACGGGTTACGCTCGCAATTGATGCAGACAATCCCGGTCGGTCCGGTCGGCGGCCAGGTCGGCCCGGCCGGACAATGGCCGGTGGAAGGATACGGCGAATGCATAATGTCTCGCCGCTAGCCAAGGTCGTGGGCTAATGGCCCGGGCCCTGCTCATCATCTTGCTCCTGGCCTCCTGGTTCCTGCCGCTGATCATCGCTGCGCTGTACAAGCTGCCGCATCAGGGCTCGATCGCAGTGCTGTCGCTGCTGCTCGGCTGGACCGGCGCGGGCTGGCTGGCCGCGTTCGTGATCGCGGTCGGGGGTGCGATCCGCGCGACCCGGCCACCGCTCGCCGGCCAGGAGCAACCGCCAGGCCCCGGGGTACCCGTCCCGGCCCGCGCGCCCGCCCAGGCCCGCGGGCCCGCCCCGGCGCGCGGGCCAGCGCCGGCCCAGCCGCCCGCCCAGGCTCGCTGGCCTGACCAGGCGCAGCCGCCGACCCAGGCCCAGCCACCCGAGCGCTCCGCGTCCCCCTGGCCGGACAATCCTCGCTGACGCGCCGTTCCGGCCGCCGGTCACTTCCTGCCGCATTGCGCTCTCCGCTAGCGTTGCGACCATCCGCGCCCGCGCTTCGGTAACCACCAAGGGGTACACCATGGATCACCAGGTCAAGTACGTTCTGCAGGAATCCGAGATGCCCCGGCAGTGGTACAACGTCATTGCCGACCTCCCGTCGCCGCCACCGCCGCCACTGCACCCGGGTACGCGCGAGCCGGTCGGGCCCGACGACCTCGCGCCGCTGTTCCCGGCGGCGCTGATCGCGCAGGAGGTCACGCCGGAGCGGTACATCGCGATCCCGGAGGACGTGCTCGACGTCTACCGGCTATGGCGGCCCACGCCCCTGTACCGGGCCCGCCGGCTGGAGCAGGACCTCGGCACCCCGGCCCGGATCTACTACAAGTACGAGGGCGGCAGCCCGGCAGGCTCGCACAAGCCGAACACCGCGGTGCCGCAGGCCTACTACAACGCCGCCGAGGGCGTGGCCAAGCTGACCACCGAGACCGGCGCGGGCCAGTGGGGCAGCGCGCTGGCGTTCGCGTCCGCGCTGTTCGGCCTGGAACTCGAGGTGTGGATGGTCCGCGCCTCCTACGACCAGAAGCCGTACCGCAAGCTGCTGATGGAGACCTACGGGGCCACCGTGCACCCGAGCCCGTCCGACGTCACCTCGGCGGGCCGGGCGGTGCTGGCCGAGCATCCCGACTCCACCGGCAGCCTGGGCATCGCGATCAGCGAGGCCGTGGAGGTCGCGGGCGGCGACCCGGCCGCCAGGTACTCGCTGGGCAGCGTGCTCAATCACGTGCTGCTGCATCAGACGATCATCGGCGAGGAGGCGATCAAGCAACTCGCGCTCGCGGGAGACACCCCGGACGTGATCGTCGGCTGCACCGGCGGCGGGTCCAACTTCGGGGGGCTGGTGTTTCCGTTCCTGCGGGAGAGGCTGGCCGGGCGGATGAACCCGGTGTTCCGGGCGGTCGAGCCCGCCGCCTGCCCGTCGTTTACCCGGGGCGTCTACGCCTACGACTTCGGCGACACCGCCGGGTTCACGCCGCTGCTCAAGATGCACACGCTCGGGCACGAGTTCATCCCAGACCCGATCCACGCCGGCGGGCTGCGTTACCACGGCATGTCGCCGCTGCTGTCGCACATCTACGAGCTGGGGCTGATCGAGGCCGTGGCCAAGCCGCAGTCGGAGTGCTTCGCAGCCGGGCTGCGGTTCGCCCGGACCGAGGGCATCGTCCCGGCGCCGGAGCCGACCCACGCGGTGGCCGCGTGCATCGAGGAGGCGCTGCGCTGCAAGGAGACCGGCGAGGAGAAGGTCATCCTGACCGCGCTGTGCGGTCACGGCCTGCTCGACCTCGCCGCTTACGGCGACTACGTCTCGAGCGAGCTGAGGGATCTCGAGGTTCCCGCGAGCGTGATCGAGGCCGCGCTGGCCGGCCTGCCCGCGGGCGTCTGAGCCCGTTCCTGGCGCCGGCCATGAGCGCCGGCCATGAGGTGGAGCCTCCCCGCCCGCCTGCCGCAGGACGCGCCGGTCCCGGGGCCGCCTTGAACGTGTTCAAAATCACAGGGCGCCGGGCTGGACCCCAGCCTCGCGTGAGCACAAACTTGAACGTGTTCAAGCAGCTCCGCAGCCCCGGGGAGGGGTCATGAGCGTGGTCCTCACCTATGTCATCTACCTGCTGATCAGCGTCGGTCTCACGGTCGGCGTCGGCTGGGCCCTGGCGCGCAGCGGCCGGGCCTTCCTGCTCGACGTTTTCGGCGGGAACGACAGCCTCGCCGAGGCGGTCAACCGGCTGCTCGTGGTCGGCTTCTACCTGCTCAACCTCGGCTTCGTGACGCTGACCATGCGGACGCCGGGGAACATCGAGGGCGCCCGGCAGGGGGTGCAACTGCTCTCGGTCAAGATCGGAGAGGTGCTCCTGGTCCTCGGCGTGCTGCATTTCGCCAACCTCGCGGCGTTCACCCGGTTCCGCGGCCGCGCCCAGGCCCGGGATCTGCTGGCGCACCGGGCGGACGCTCTAGAGTGACCTGTGTGGCCGACCCCGCACTCACGCCTCGAGCCGAGCAGACCAGGGCCGCCATCATCGAGGCGGCGCTGACCCTGTTCCGCCGCCGCGGCTACGAGGCGACCACGATGCGGGCGATCGCGCAGCGCGCGGGCGTGTCGACCGGCAACGCCTACTATTACTTCGGCTCCAAGGAAGAGCTGATCCAGGAGTTCTATACGCGCAGCCACGCCGAGCACCTCGCCGCCAGCCGCGCGGTGCTGGACCGCGAGAGCGACTTCACCGCCCGGCTGGGCGGCACGCTGCGCGCGCTGATCGATGTCCTGGCGCCCTACCACGCGTTCGCCGCCACCTTCTACAAGCATGCGGCGGAGCCGACCAGCCCGCTGAGCCCGTTCAGCCGCCAGTCAAGCCCGGCGCGCGAGGCGTCCATCGCCCTGTTCCGCGAGGTGGTCGAGGGCTCGAACGCGCGGGTGGGCGGTGACCTGCGCGGCCGGCTGCCCGAACTGCTCTGGCTGGCCTCGATGGGCGTCATCCTGTTCTGGGTACACGACACGTCGCCGGGCTGCGCCCGGACCTACCGGCTGATCGATGCGGTCGTGCCCGTGATCGGGCGGCTCGTGGCCGCCTCCAGGATCCCGGTCCTGCGGGCGACCCTGCGCGACGTCACCGCGATCATCGACGACCTGCACAGCTAGCCGGGCGGACCGGGCCGCCCGCGCGGCCGAGTGCAGACCAGGGGGTTCAAAAGATGCCGGAACGCAACGTCGCCGGGCCGGCCGCCGCCGTCGACGCCGGGCGCCTCGCCGGGCTGATCGCGCGAGAGCGGGCGGTCTACGGCGAACGCCATCCTTCCTCGCGCCGGGCTTTCGCCGCGGCTGGCGAGAACCTGCTCGGCGGGGTGCCGATGACCTGGATGCGGATGTGGCCGGGCGGGTTCCCGCTCTACCTGGCGGGAGCGCGCGGAGCCCGGCTCACCGACGTCGACGGCCACGAGTTCGTCGACTTCTGCCTCGGCGACACCGGGGCGATGGCCGGGCACTCCCCCGCGGCCGTCCGGGCGGCCGTGGCCCGGCAGTACGGCGAGGCGGGCGGGGCGACCACCATGCTGCCGACCACGGACGCCGCGTGGGTGGCGGCCGAACTGGCCCGGCGGTTCGGCCCGACGCACTGGAGCTTCACCCTCACGGCCACGGACGCCAACCGCTGGGCGGTCCGGCTGGCCCGCCAGCTCACCGGGCGGCCGAAAATCGGCGTGTTCTCCTACTGCTACCACGGCAGCGTCGACGAGACATTCATCGTCGCCACGCCCGGCGGGACGCGCCCGCGGCCCGGCAACGTCGGCGCGCCGGTGGACCCGCGTCAGACGACGCGGGTGGTCGAGTTCAACGACCTGGCCGGCCTGGAGCGCGAACTCGCCGCGGGCGACGTGGCCGTGGTGCTGATGGAGCCTGCCCTCACCAACATCGGCATCGTGCTGCCCGACGCCGGCTACCTGGACTCGGTTCGCGAGCTGACCCGGCGCAGCGGCACGCTGCTGATCAACGACGAGACGCACACGTTCAGCGCGGGCCCGGGCGGTTGCACCCGCGCCTGGAACCTGGATCCCGACATCGTGACGATCGGGAAGTCGATCGCGGGCGGGATCCCGGCCGGCGCGTTCGGCCTGTCCGCCGCGCTGGCCGACCGGATCCTGGCCGACGACACCGCGGACATCATCGACACCGGCGGCGTGGGCGGGACCCTGGCCGGGAACGCCCTGTCGGTGGCGGCGATGCGCGCCACGCTGGAGCAGGTGCTCACCGAGGACGCGTTCGCCGCGATGATCAAGCTGGCCGACCGGTACACCGCCGGGGTCCGGGACGTCATCGAGGCCCGCGCCCTGCCCTGGACCGTCGTCCAGCTCGGCGCCCGCGCCGAGTACCGGTTCTGCCCGCGGCCGCCGCGCAGCGGAGGCGAGTCCGAGGCCGCGGCGTACCCGCAGCTCGACGAGTACCTGCACCTGTACACGGTCAACCGCGGGGTGCTGCTGACGCCGTTCCACAACATGGCCCTGATGTCACCGGCCACCACCGAGGCCGACGTGGACGCCCACACCCAGATATTCGCGGCCGCGGCCGACGACCTCCTGGCCTGAACGCCGCCCCGCCGCCAGCCCAGGCCGGGCGAGCGCGGGGCGGCCGGGCACCGGGCCGGGCGGGCCAGCCGCTGCGCCGCTCCACGGCCGCCTCGGCGCGGGAGTCCCTGGTCCGCTCGACGGCGACGGCCTGCATGATCATCGCGTTCATCATGTCCTCCTGGGTCTGCGGGGCCGTGCCGCCCGGCGGCGGCCCTATGAGCTCGGTCACCCCACGACGAACGGGAGACCCCGCGATGGACACCCGCGACGAAAAATCTGCGCCGGCGGCCGAGTGGCGTCGGCCGGCCCAGTCTCCGGTGTTGTGCGGCGGCCGTGGAGCCGGTGGTGACGCCCGTGCTGCACGCGCCGTGGTAGCCAGCCACCGTGGTGCTCCTTTTTGCCCCGTTCCGGGGTCTTCGTCCCGGCCGTCGACCCGCCGCCCCCGCATCCCGGCCGTGTGAATGCGAGTCTGGTGTACACCCGTGTACCGCAAGTTCACATTCATCGTCGGCTTCGCAGGCTTCGTCGGCTGCGGCGGTTTCGCCGGCTACGGGAACCGGCTGCCTGACCGGCGCCGTAGCTCCCGCCGTCGAGGCCGGCGGGCCGTGAGCCGCGGAGCCATACTGGGGCTGAGGAGATACCGCCCGTGCCCACGCGAACGCCGCCCCGATCGCAGGCCCGGCCCCGCCTGGCCGCCCGGTTCCGGCTCGGCGGGGTCGCGGGCCTGGCCGGCCCGGCGGCCTTCACCACCGCGTGGGTCACCGCCTCGCTGCTGCAGGCCGGCCACTCCGCCGCCGGGCTGCAGATCAGCGGCCTGGCCGCGCCCGACGCCCGCGACCCGTGGATCATGATCACGGGGTTGGTCGTGCTGGGCGGCTGCTGCGTCGCGTTCGGCGCTGACCTGCGCCGGGCGCTCGGCGGCGCCGGGCGGGCCGGGCCGGGACCCCGGCTGATCCAGGCGGCCGGGGTGCTCACCGTGGCCGCCGGGCTGCTGCGCCGCGACCGGCTGCTGCTGACCGGCTCGGCCGGCGAGTCCTGGCACAACCACGCGCACGACGCGGTGAGCGCCCTGATCTATCTCGCGTTGGTGGCCGCCCCGCTGCTGCTGGCCCGCAGGTTCCGCGGCGACCCGCGCTGGCGCGGGCTGTGCGGGCCGCTGGTGGCCAGCGCTCTGGCCACGGGGGCGGTCCTGGCCGTGTTCGAATCGCCGGCGCTCCGGTCCTGCGACGGCGTCCTGCAGCGGATCGGGGTGAGCCTGCCGCTGGCCGTCCTGTGCGCCGTGGCGGTGCGGCTGCTCGCGATCCGGCGGACCGGTCCGCCCCGGCGCCCGGCGGACCGGGGCCCGTCGGACCAGGGCGCGGACACCGTTCCGTTATCTTGTCGGCATGGCCGATCGCAAGGAAATTCTGCAGGTCGCCGGCCATGAGGTGCCGGTCAGCCACCCGGGCAAGATCTACTTTCCGCGGACCGGGCACACGAAGCTGGACCTCGTCCGGTACTACCTGAGCGTGGCTGACGGCGCGCTGGGCGGGGTCGCCGGGCGGCCCATGGTCTTGAAGCGGTTCGTCAACGGCGCGGAAGGCGAGCCGTTCTTCCAGAAGCGAGCGCCGTCGTCGCGGCCGGACTGGGTCGAGACGGTCGAGCTGAGCTTTCCCTCGGGGCGCACCGCCGAGGAGGTCGTGCTCCGGGACGCGGCGGGCCTGGCCTGGGTGGCCAACCTCGGCTGCATCGACCTCAACCCGCACCCGGTACGCGCGGATGACCTCGATCATCCCGACGAGTTGCGGGTCGACCTCGACCCGGTGCCCGGGGTGGAGTGGGCGCAGATCATCCGGGTGGCGCTGGTCGCCCGGGAGGTGCTCGCCGACTTCGGGCTGTCCGCGTGGCCGAAGACCTCGGGCTCGCGCGGGATGCACGTCTACGCCAGGATCGAGCCCCGCTGGACCTTTACCGAGGTCCGCGGCGCCGCGGTCGCGCTGGCCCGGGAGATCGAGCGGCGGGCGCCCCAGGACGCGACCTCCCGGTGGTGGAAGGAGGAGCGCCACGGCGTCTTCGTGGACTACAACCAGAACGCCAAGGACCGCACGGTCGCGTCCGCCTACTCGGTCAGGCCCACGCCCGACGCGCGCGTTTCGACCCCGCTGACCTGGGACGAGGTCCCGGAGTGCCGGCCAGAGGCGTTCACGATCGACACCGTGCCCGGGCGTTACGCGCGGCTGGGCGACGTCGGAGCGGGCATCGATGCCGCGGCCGGCTCGCTGGAGCCGCTGCTCGAACTGGCGGCCAGGGACGCGGCGGCCGGCCTGCCCGACGCGCCGTGGCCGCCGCATTTCGACAAGCAGGCCGGCGAGCCGCCGCGGGTCCAGCCGTCCAAGCGGCGCGGGCCGGCGTCGGCGGCCACCTCGCCCGCGTCGCCCCCGCCGCCCGCCGCGCCGCCCCCGCCCGCGTCGCCCCCGCCGCCTGCCGCGCCGCCCCCGCCCGGCCCAGGGAAGCCCAGCGGGCCCACGGGCCGCCGCCGCACGTCCATGCCGCTGATCGAGGTGGCCAGGGCGGCCACCAAGGACGAGGCACTGCGGGGCCTGGACCGGTGGAAGCAGCGCCACCCGCAGGCCTGGTCGCTCCTCGAGCCCGCCGACGTCCTCGTGGACTCGATGCGCGGGCGCTCCTCGACCTGGACCCGGATCCGCCTCAACCTGCGCCACGTGCCCGCGGCCGAGCGGCCGCCGCAGGAGGCGCTCGAGGTGGATTACGACCCGTGGGCGGCGTACCGGGCCGACCCGCCCGGACCCGCTGACGCTCGGGGTCGGGATGTCCCCGTCGGCGAACAGGACCGGGACGGGGGCTAGACCCGGGGCAGCACCTCGGCGGCGATCAACTCGAGGTGATCAAGGTCTTGCAGGTCGAGGACCTGCAGGTAGACGTGCTCGGCTCCGAGTTCGGCGAACTTCTCGATCTTCTTGACCACCTCGTCAGGCGAGCCGGCCAGCCCGTTGTCCCGAAGCTCGTCCGGCTTCCTGCCGATCGCCTTGGCCCGCCGGTCCAGTTCGGCCGGGTTCCGCCCGCAGCACACCGTATGCGCCACCGAGTAGATCATCGACGTCTCGTGCAGGCCCGCCGCGGCGCAGGCCTCCCGGACCCGGCCGAACGCGGCCGCCGTGTCATCCGGCCCGCTGAACGGGACGTTGTACTCGTCGGCGAACTTCGCGGCGAGGCGCGGCGTCCGGCGCGGCCCGCTCCCGCCGATGATCACCGGGGGCCTCGGCCGCTGCACCGGCTTGGGCAGCGCCGGCGAGTCGACCACCGTGAAGTACTTGCCGCTGAACGAGTACGTGCCGCCGTCCGGAACGTCCCACAGGCCGGTGATCACCTCGAGTTGCTCCTCGTAGCGGGCGAAGCGCTCGCCCAGCGGCGGGAACGGGATGCCGTAGGCGGTGTGCTCCGCCGCGAACCAGCCTGCCCCGATCCCGAGTTCCACCCGCCCGCCGCTCATGTGGTCGACCTGCGCGACCGTGATCGCCAGCGGGCCGGGGTAGCGGAACGTCGAGGCGCTCACCAGCGTGCCGAGCCGGATCCGCGAGGTCTCGCGGGCCAGGCCGGCCAGCGTGATCCAGGCGTCCGTCGGCCCCGGCAGGCCGCTGACGTCGCCCATCTTCAGGTAGTGATCCGACCGGAAGAACGCGTCGAAGCCGAGGTCCTCCGCGGCCCTGGCCACCCGGAGCAGGGTCTCGTAGGACGCGCCCTGCTGCGGCTCGGTGAAGATTCGCAGTTGCATGCGTTCATACTGACGCATTCCGGTGCCCTCAGGCTCACCGGTGGCGCGAACGCCGTGCCTGCCTTATGCCGGGGATGGGCTGAAGCGGAAAAGTTCTAGTTTCAACTTGTCTGTGCCGATGGTTCCGCGGAGGATGGGAGCACATTCCCCCCAGCCACAAGGAGGCATCATGACGGCCGGCGCCGTTGAGATTCCGGGTTATATCGCGGGCACCTGGGACATAGACCCGGTCCACTCCCACGTCGGGTTCGTGGCCAGGCACCTGATGGTCAGCAAGGTGCGCGGGAACTTCACCAGGTTCGAGGGCCAGATCATCACCGCCGACGACCCGCTGCAGTCGTCGGCGACCGTGACCATCGAGACCGACTCGCTCGACACCAGCAACACCCAGCGGGACAGCGACGTCAAGGCCGAGAACTTTCTCGACGTCGCCCACCACCCGACGATGACCTACCGGTCCACCGGCGTCCGCCCGAAGGGCGGCAGCGACTTCATCGTCGACGGCGAACTGACCATCAAGGGAATCACCCGCCCGGTCGAACTGGCCGCGGAGCTCAACGGGTTCGGCCCCGATCCTTTCGGGGGGACACGCTGCGGGTTCTCGGCCACCGGCGAGATCAGCCGGTCCGACTACGGGATCAACGTTGACTTCACGCTGCCCTCCGGGGGCCTCGTGATCAGCGAGAAGATCCAGCTCACGATCGAGGTCGAGGCCACGCTCCGCAAGCCGGAGTAGCCGCCGGGCCTCAGGATCCGCGCGTCAGGGTGGCGACGCACTCCACATGGTGCGTCATGGGGAACATGTCGAAGGCGCGCAGCCCGTCGAGGCTCCACCCGGACGCGCCCAGCACCGCGAGGTCGCGGGCCAGGGTGGCCGGGTCGCAGGACACGTACGCGATCCGGCCGGCCCCGCCCGCCCCGTCGGTGCCCCGGGCCAGGCCGGCCGGGGCGGCCCCGACAGCAGGTCGAGGACCGGCCGGGCGACTCCCGTTCTGGGCGGGTCGAGGACGGCCAGCGAAGCGCCGGACAGTCCGTTTCTCGCCAGCAGCACCGCCACGTCGCCCCGGTGGACCCGCGCCCACGGCGTCGCGCGCAGGTTGTGCCGGGCGTCGCGCACGGCGCCGGCGTCGGCTTCGATGCCGATCACCGCGCCGGCCGGGCCTACCCGCCCGGCCAGGACGCCGGCGAACAGCCCGGCCCCGCAGTACAGGTCCAGGGCCACGTCCCCGGCCTGCGGGCGCAACGCCTCCAGCACGGCGGCCGCGAGCGTATCCGCGGCGCCGGGATGCACCTGCCAGAACCCCGCCGCGCTGACCCGCCAGTCCCGCCCGGCCGCGCGCTGGCGCAGGTGACCGGGGCCGCGCCGCGCGGTGGCCGCCGAGCGGTCGGTGCGCCGGGTCAGGACGCTGTCCGCCGCAAGCTCCGGCGCCAGCCCGGCCCGGGCCCGGTGACGATCACGGCCCGCTGGCCCGAGCCCGGCGCGGCGGCGACCTCCACCGAGGTCGCCCCCGGCCAGGTCCGCCCGGTCGCTCCGACCGCGGTGACCAGCGGATGCGCGATCGGGCAGGTGCCGATCTCCATGACCGCATGCGACCGGTGCCGGTGCAATCCCGCGACGCCGTCGCGGCCGACCGCGAACTTCACCCGGGTCCGCCAGCCGAGGCCGGCCTGGTCGCCGGGCACCGGCTCGACGGTGACGTCTCGCTCGATGCCCGCGATGCGCCGCAACTGCTGCCGGACGACCGCGGCCTTGAGCGCGCGCTGAGCGGGCAGGCTGGCGTGCTGCCAGTCGCAGCCGCCGCAGCCCCCGGGCCGGGCGTGCGGGCAGGGCGGCGGCACCCGGTCGGCGGACGGGTCCAGGACCGCGGTGACGTCGGCCCGGGCGAACCTCGACGTGGCCTGGGTGATGACCGCACGGACCCGCTCACCGGGCAGCGCGTGCCGGACGAAGATCACCGGCCCGGCGCCCGCTCTGGCCACGCACCAGCCACCGTGAGCGGCCTCACCGACGCTCAGCTCGAGCAGGTCGCCCACCCCCGGTCCGGCCGGCCACGATGCGGTCACGCCACCATGATCCCGTCGCGCGCTGCCACGTCGCCGGGCGGGGCATTCGCTTGGGCTAGCACCACCGCCCAGCAGGTAATACCGTGATCGGGCACCACTCTCGCGGGAAGGAAGGCCGTGCACATTGTGATCATGGGGTGCGGGCGGGTCGGCTCTACGATCGCCCACATTCTGGAAGACCAGGACCACTCGGTCGCTGTGATCGACCAGGACCCCGACGCGTTCCGCAAGCTCCACGCGGGCTTCAAGGGCAGCAAGATCACCGGCGTCGGCTTCGACCGCGATGTCCTCATCGAGGCCGGCATCGAGCGCGCTGACGCGTTCGCGGCGGTGAGCAGCGGCGACAACTCGAACGTGATCGCCGCGCGGGTGGTCAGGGAGTCGTTCGGGATCAGCCGGGTCGTGGCGCGGATCTACGATCCGCGCCGGGCGGAGGTCTACCAGAGGCTCGGCATCCCGACCGTGGCCACCGTGCGCTGGACCGCCGATCAGATGCTGCGCAAGCTTCTGCCCGAGGGGGCCGAGCCGCTCTGGCGCGACCCGACCGGCGCGATCGTGCTCGCCGAGGTGGCCTACTCCGAGCACTGGCTCGGGGAGAAGGTGAGGGCGCTGGAGGAAACGGCCCAGGCCAGGATCGCCTTCATCTCCAGGCTCGGGGAGGCGATGATCCCCGGTCCCAGCACGGTCCTTCAGGAAGGTGACATGGTGCACGTGATTATCGAAGATCACGACCTGGAGCGGATCGCGGCCGCGTTCGCCCGGCCGGCTTCGCCGGGTAAGGGAGGCCGCTGATGCGGGTCGCCATCGCCGGAGCGGGTTCGGTCGGCCGGTCCATCGCCAAGGAACTGCTGGGCAACGGGCATGAGGTGCTGCTGATCGACAAGGACCCGAAGAAGATCAAGGTGTACAACGTGCCCAGCGCGGAGTGGCTGCTCGCCGACGCGTGCGAGATCAGCTCGCTCGAGGACGCGTCGCTGGAGCGGTGCAACGTGGTGATCGCCGCGACCGGGGACGACAAGGTGAATCTCGTGGTCTCGCTGCTGGCCAAGACCGAGTACGGGGTGCCGCGCGTCGTCGCGCGGATCAACCATCCGAACAACGAGTGGCTGTTCAACGAGTCGTGGGGCGTCGACGTCGCGGTGTCCACGCCCAGGCTGCTCTCGGCCCTGGTCGAGGAGGCGGTCAGCGTCGGCGACCTGGTCCGGCTGATGACGTTCCGGCAGAGCGAGGCCAGCCTGGTCGAGCTCACCATGCCCGCCGACGCGCCCCTGGCCGGGCAGCGGATCGGCGCGATCGAGTGGCCGGCCGACACCGCGCTGGTCGCGATCCTGCGGGACGGCCGGGTGATCGTGCCGAACAGCGACGATCCCCTGGAAGGCGGCGACGAGCTGCTGTTCGTCACGAGCGAGGACGTCGAGGAAGAGCTAGGAACGCTGCTCGCCGGCGGCGGGTGACGGGCTACCTGGTCTCGGTGATCTCCGGGCCGCGCTCGAACGGGTTCGGGAAGGCCGGGCCCCCCGTCTCCTGCTCGAGCTGATCCTGGAGCGCCCGGCGTGCCTCCTCGGGCAGCCGGATCTCCAGCAGGTCCCTGGGCGGTGCCGGATGATCACCCCGCACCACCACGACGTCGGCGAACAGATCCTCCAGCGGCCTGGCCTGCTCGGGATGGCGGGCGGCCGGGCCGCTGATCACGCCCCGCAGGAACCACCGCGGGCCGTCGACGCCCATGAAGCGCACCGGCTCGAGCTGCTGGCGGCGCCCGTCCCCGGCGGGCCTGACCCGCGCATGCAGTTCGGTGCCGAACGGGCCCTGCGCCTCCTGGCTGTCACCGCCCGACTTCGCCACTTCCTCGGCGATCTCCTGGCGCACCTCGTCCCACAGCCCGCTGGTCTTGGGGGCGGCGAACGCCTGCAGCTGGAGGGCGTTGTCGCCGCGAACCACCGTGACCCAGACGCCCACGTCCTCGGCCATGTTGACCTGGACGTCGAGGCCTTCGCGCACCGGGACCAGGAGGCTGCCGAAGTCCAGCCGTTCGCGCTGCGGGAAGCTGCCGGCGCCATCCCACGGCCCGGACCCTTCGCCGGCGTCGTCGACGGCGCGGTGACGACCCGGCGGCCCGGCGCCGCGGTGGCGGCCGCGGTCGGGCATCAGGGTTCCGGCCGGCCCCGGCTCCTCGTCCGGGCCGTCGTCGTACCCGCCCTCGTCCTCCTCCAGATCATCCGGCTCGTCCAGGTCGCCCAGGTCGCCCGGGTCGCCCGGGTCGCCCGGGTCGTCGTAGTACTCCAGATCACCCTGGGCGGTGCCGGAGTCAGATCCGGGCCGGTCCGCTTGGTCGCGGCGCCGCCGTCGGAACACCCCGCACGCTCCTTACTTCCTTACGGAATCTTGTCCTAGCCGACCGTCTGGCCCGCCGCGGCGTGACCTCCGGTCGACCCGAACCCGTCGCCCCCCCGCGCCGAGCCCGGCAGCTTGTCGACCTCGCGGAACACCGGGCGTTCCACCCGCTGGATGACCAGCTGGGCGATCCGGTCCCCGCGCTGGAAACGCACCGGGCGGTCAGCGTCTGTGTTGAGCAGGGTCACCCTGATCTCGCCACGGTACCCGGCGTCCACAGTGCCGGGCGCATTCACGATCGTGACGCCGTGCCGGGCCGCGAGCCCCGACCGTGGGTGCACGAAGGCGGCGTAGCCGTCAGGCAGGGCGATGGCGACGCCGGTGGGCACGACGGCCCGCTGCCCGGGCGCGAGCTCCACGTCCGCAGCGGCGCACAGATCGGCGCCGGCGTCGCCGGGATGGGCACGCCCGGGCAGCGGAAGGCCGGGATCCAGTCGCTGGATCAGGACGCTGACGCCGTCGGGCTCGGGGTTCGGGCGGGCCTGGTTCACGCAGGTGACCTTACCGCCGGCGGAGCCGTTGTTCGTGCATCCCGCCACTCCCGCGGCCACCCGCAGGCGGGCAGGGGACGCGGCGGCCCGTCAGCCCGGGCCGCTGTCGGGCGGGACCGGCGGCGTCGGCCGCGTCGGCCGCGGCGGCCGCAGGTGCGGCCACGCGTAGCAGATCGACGCCGCGGCGGGTACCGCGACGATGGCCCCCGCGATGCCGGCGACGATCCCCCCGACCGCCAGGACCAGGATGATCGCGAGCGGGTGCAGCCGCACGATCCGCCCCACCACCAGCGGCTGCAGCAGATGACTCTCTATCTGGTTCTCCGCGAGGAAGATGGCCAGCAAGATCACCGCCGCGAGCCAGCCCTTGGTGCCGAGGGTCACGATGATCGCGAGCGCGCCGGCCACGAGTATCCCGACCAGCGGCACAAAGGCGGCCAGGAACACCAGGATGACCAGCGGCACGAGCAGCGGGACGCCCAGGATGAACAGGGCCAGGCCGATGACGACGGCGTGGATGGCCGCGACGGCCGTGGTGCCCCGCATGTAGTTGACCAGGGCCGCCCACGCCGCCGGGCCCGCGTTCCGGGCCCGCGTCCTGCCCTCGGGCGGCAGGCCCTTGACCAGCCAGGCCCAGATCCGCTCACCGTCCTTGAGCAGGAAGAACGTGATGAACAGCACGAGGACCAGGCCGGTCAGCAGCTCCAGGAAGATCTTCCCGCCGGTCACCACCGTGCCCGCGATCAGCGACTTGTGCTGGGAGAGGAAGTGCGTGAGTTCGGTGTAGTACTGGTTGAGCCGCGCGCTGCTGAGGTGGAACGGCGGCCCGGCCAGCGAGGCCTGCACCTGATGGGCGGTGTGCTTCACCTCTCCGGAGAGCCTCGGGTAGTCGGCGCTCACCCGGTTGGCCGCCAGCACGCCGATCCCGGCCAGGACCGCGACGGCGGCCAGGACCGTGCACCACGTCGCCGCGAGCGAGGGCATCTTCCGGCGCAGCCGTGCGGTCAGCGGCTGCAGCAGGGCGGTCAGCAGCAGCGCCGCGAAGCACGGCAGGACCACCAGGCTCAGCGCGCTGGCCACCCGGAACGCCACGTAGACCAGGAGACCGACCACGAGCAGGCGCCACGACCAGGCCGCCGCCCGCTGCAGGACGCCCGGCACCGCGGGCTCCCGCGGGAGCCGCGGGTCGGCCGGGGCCCGCAGGCCGCCGGCGGGTCCGTTGGCCGTCTCGCCCGCCCCGGCCCGGAGTCCGTCCGCCCCGTCCGGCAGGCCGTTCACCCCGCTCGCGCGGTCGCCCGTTCCGCCGGGGGTGTCTTCGCCTGGCCCGGCGCCGGCCTGGGTTGGCGCAAGGTCATCCACATCGCTGCTCCTGTTACGGCGCCATGCCCACCGGCCAGTCATGTCATCCATGTAACCAACTACGGTGGACTGATGCGCAGCTACACCGAACACCTCCGCGCTCCGGCCGCGTCATGGGTACTCGGCATGGTCTCGGCGGTCATCCTCGCCAGCACCGCCTGGGCCGGATTCAGCCTGATCGTGGCCATCGCGTCCTACGCCGTATTCTGCGGTGGATGCGCCGCGGTCCTGCTGGCCTGGGGCCACGCCACGATCGAGGTATCCGACGGCGAACTGCGCGCCGGTTCGGTCACGCTGCCGCTGGCCCTGGCCGGGGAGGTGTCCGCGCTCGACGAGGCCCAGGCCCGGGCGCTGCGCGGGCCGCGGGCCGACCCGTCGGCCTTCATGCTGATCAGGCCGTACCTGAAACTCGCCGTGTACATCGAGGTCACCGGGGAAGACCAGAAACGGCCGTACTGGCTGCTCGGCACCAGGCGGCCGGCGGAACTTGCCGCCGCCATCGAAAGATCACGGCCACAGGCCCGCACCGGCGGGACCGCCGTGGGATGATCGGCAGACTGCCGGGAGGAAGGATCGGGGATGTCAGGTAAGCGGGCCGACGGCGGCAACCGGGTGCTTACCGGCCTGGCCGGCCTGGCCGCGGCGTTCGGGGCGCGGAAACTGATCCATTTCGCCTGGAAGCGGATCACCGGCAAGGAGCCGCCCGAGCATCCCGAGGACCCGCAGGTCGCCCTCGGCGAAGCGCTCGCCTGGGGCGTCGCTATCGGGGCAGGCGTCCAGATCGCCCGGCTGCTCGCGACCCGCGCGACGTCCAAACGGATCAGCGGACCGCAGGAGCCCGCGGACTGACCGGCGGCGCGCCGCGGCCTCCCCGCCTGGCCAGCGGCCGATCGGAGGAAGTTCAGCGGGCCGATCACCGTCGGGCGTATCCATCCGGCGGCCGGCGGGCCAGGATGGAGGCAGGCGGGCAGGCCGGGCAGGCCGGGGAGGTGGCCGATGGCCGAGCGGAGGGTCCTGGGCGTCGTTCTGGCGGGCGGCGCGGGGACGCGCCTGGCCCCGCTCACCGCGGACCGGGCCAAGCCAGCGGTGCCGTTCGGCGGCCTCTACCGGCTGGTGGACTTCGCCCTGTCGAACCTGGTCAACTCCGGCATCCGGCGGATCGCCGTCCTCACCCAGTACAAGAGCCACAGCCTGGACCGGCACATCACCACCACCTGGCGGCTGAGCAGCCTGCTCGGCAACTACGTCACGCCGGTCCCGGCCCAGCAGCGGCTCGGACCGCACTGGTACACCGGGTCCGCCGACGCGATCTACCAGTCGCTGAACCTGATCTACGACGACCAGCCGGACATCGTGATCGTCTTTGGCGCCGATCACGTGTTCCGGATGGATCCGATGCAGATGATCGACCAGCATGTGGCGTCCGGCACCGGCGCCACCGTGGCGGCCCTTCCCGTGCCGCGCCCGGACGCCACGGCGTTCGGGGTCATCCAGACCGAGGCGGACGCGCGCACGGTCGCGGCCTTCCTGGAGAAACCAGCCGACCCCCCGGCCCGGCCCGGCCACCCCGACCAGGCCTTCGCCTCGATGGGCAACTACGTCTTCACCACGGACGTGCTCGTCGACGCGTTGCGCAAGGACGCGGCCGACGGCGACAGCCGGCACGACATGGGCCGGGACATCATCCCGATGCTGGTGCGGCAGCGCCTGGCCCAGGTCTATGACTTCCTGGACAACGAGGTGCCGGGCGCGGAACCGCGGGATGCCGGGTACTGGCGCGACGTGGGCACGCTGGATTCCTACTTCGAGGCGCACATGGACCTGTGCGCGGTCCACCCGGTGTTCAACCTGTACAACGGGCAGTGGCCGATCCTCACCCAGGTGCCCTCGCAGCCGCCCGCCAAGTTCGTCCACGACGACGGCGACCGGGTCGGCCGCGCGATCAACAGCGTCGTCAGCAACGGCGTCGTCGTCTCCGGCGGGCTGGTCCGCAACTCGGTGCTCTCACCCGGAGTCCGCGTGAACAGCTGGTCCCGGGTGGAGCGCGCCGTGGTGCTGCACAACACCCGCATCGGCCGCCACGCCGTGATCGAGAACGCGATCCTGGACAAGAACGTGGACGTCCCCGAGGGCGCCCAGGTCGGCGTGGACAAGGACCGCGACCGGGCCCGCGGGTTCACCGTGTCGCCGGGTGGCGTCACCGTGGTCGGCAAGGGCCAGCCGGTGCCGCCTTGACCGGGGCCAGAGCTGCGGTGGCCGGCCCGCAGGGCCCGCTCCCCAAGGGCCGGCTCAACGTGGCGATGATGACCAGGGAGTACCCTCCGGAGATCTACGGCGGAGCCGGAGTGCACGTGGAGTACCTGGCCCGCGGGCTCGTCGGGCTGGTGAACCTCACCGTGCACTGCCAGGGGGCCGACCGGCCCGGAGCGGTCGCGCACCGGCCCTGGGACCGCCTGGCCGGGACGAACCCGGCACTGCAGACGATGTCCACCGATCTGTCGATGGCCGCCGCGGCGGCCTCGGCCGACCTGGTGCACTCCCATACCTGGTACGCGAACCTGGCCGGCCACGTGGCCTCCCTGCTGTACGGCATCCCGCACGTGGTCACCGTCCACTCGCTGGAGCCGCTGCGGCCGTGGAAGGCCGAGCAGCTCGGCGGCGGGTACGTGCTGTCCTCCTGGTGCGAGCGGACCGCGGTCGAATCGGCGGCCGCCGTCATCGCGGTCTCCCGCGGCATGCGGGAGGATCTGCTCGGGGCGTACCCGGCGGTTCCCCCCGAGCGGGTACGGGTCATCTACAACGGCATCGACACCGACGAGTACTCCCCGGACCCGGCCACCGACGTGCTGGAGCGCTACGGCGTCGATCCCGCCGGGCCCAGCGTGGTGTTCGTCGGGCGGGTCACCCGGCAGAAGGGACTCCCGGTCCTGCTGCGGGCCGCCGCCGAGATCGACCCGGCCGCGCAGCTCGTGATCTGCGCGGGCCAGGCGGACACGCCCGAGATCGAGTCCGAGGTCGGCGATCTGGCCCGGGAACTGCGGGCGAGCCGGAGGGGCCTGACCTGGCTCTCCGGGATGCTCGCCCGGCGCGAGGTGATCCAGCTGCTGACGCACGCCACGGTATTCGCCTGCCCGTCGCTCTACGAACCGCTCGGCATCGTCAACCTGGAGGCCATGGCCTGTGGCACCGCGGTCGTCGGCTCCCGGGTCGGCGGCATACCCGAGGTGGTGGCGGACCAGGAGACCGGCCTGCTGGTTCCGCCGGGGAATCCGCCCGCCCTGGCCCGCGCCATCAACGTGCTGGTGACCGACGAGCGGCGGGCGGCCGAGATGGGCCGGCTGGGCCGCGAGCGCGCCGTGGCCGACTTCGGCTGGGATCGCATCGCCGCGCAGACGGCCGCGCTGTACTCCGAACTCGCCGCACGCCGCCCGCCGGGCCAGGCCGGCGGGGTCGCGGACGGGTGAGGGCCTCGTGCGATCTTGACTATCGCGCCAGGTTTGAGATATATCTCGATCTGAGCAGTGGAGGAGGAGTCCCGATGGTGTCCAACGGCCAGCACGAGCCACCCCCCGCGCCGGCGATCCGCGCGTCCGATCAGGACCGGGACGCCGTCGTGCAGCGGCTGCAGCAGGCGTTCGCCGAGCGCAGGCTCGACGACGACGAGTTCGATGAACGGATGCGCGCCGCGCTCACCGCGCGGACCGCCCCGGACCTGGACAAGCTCACCGCTGACCTGCCGGCCCCCGGGCCCGGGCGGGCCGGGCCCGTGAGCACGCCGGCCCGGCGCCCGGGCCGCTGGGCGATGGCGTACAAGAACTCGGTCCGCCGGGGCGGGCGCTGGCGCGTCCCCGAGCGCTTCACCTCCGTCGTCTACAAGGGCTCGGGCTGGCTCGACCTGCGAGCGGCCGAGCTGACCGCACCCGTCACCACCGTGATCGCGGTCGCCTACAAGTCACGGATCGACATCCTGGTCCCGCCCGGCGTCCGGGTCGAGATGGAGGGGTTCGGGGTCAGCAAGGGCTGGTCCGCGGAGGAGGAGCAGGAAATCGGGCTGTCCCACGACGCGCCCACGGTGCACGTCCGGGGCATCTCCTACAAGGGCACGATCGAAACCCGCACCAAGCCGCCGGAACTCGGCGCGGGGTCAGGGCCGACCGCGGCGATCAGGTGACCGAGCCGGCCGCCGCGCCGGTGACCCGGTCCCCCCACCGGGCCAGCTCGCCCTCCAGGTCGAGCGGCGCGATCATCTCGCCGGTCCGCATTTCCCGCTCCCAGTCCTCGGCCGGGACCCGCCACATCACCTCGAACTCGATGCCGCTGGGGTCCTTGGCGTACAGGGACTTGGACACCCGGTGGTCGCTCGCCCCGACCAGCGCGCCGCGGCCGGCCAGCCTGGCCCGGATCTCCGCCAGTTCGGCCAGGGTGCCCACCTCCCAGGCCAGGTGGTAGAGCCCCACGTAGGGGTTCTGCGGCCGGGCGGCGGCCTCGCCGACCTCGAACAGCCCGAGGTCGTGATCGTTGGCCGACCCCGGCGCCCGCAGGAACGCGGCCTGGCCCGGGATCTCCATGCGTACCTCGAAGCCGAGCGCGTGGCGGTAGAACTCGGCCGTCCGCGCGAGGTCGGCGACGTAGAGAACTGCGTGGTTCAGGCGGCGTACGGGCATGGCTGCTCCCCTGGATCGGCGTCCTGCCAGTGAAAAGGCCGCGCCGGCCGGTCTGATTCCCGGGCCCCGGCCGTCGTGGGTACCGGCGGGTCACGCCGTCGCGGGCCGGCCGCTGTAGACCCCGCGGGGACGGATCGGTGTGGCCCGCGCGTACTCCTCCAGCGCGTGCGCCAGCCAGCCCGCCGTCCTGGCCACGGCGAACACCGCCTCGCCGCCCCCGGGGATCATCCCCGTCACCGTGGCCAGCACGGCGAGCGCGAACTCGATGTTCGGCGCGGGCAGCGCCCGGCGCCGGGCTTCGGCCAGGACGGCCTGGGCCACGGCCAGGCGGCCGGACTCCGGTGCCGCCGCGGCGATCAGATCCAGGAGCAGAACGGCCCGCGGGTCACCGGTCTGGTACACGAAGTGGCCGAGCCCGGGGATCCGCTCCCCGCGGCGGAGCAGCTCGCCGACCACGCGCGGCGCATCGGCCGGGTCCCTGGCCGACTCGAGCATCACCTCCGCGCCGAGCGACGCGCCGCCGTGCAGAGCGCCGCTCATGGCGCCGAGCCCGGTGCCGACCACCGCGTAGGGGTCGGCCCGCACCGAGGCCGCGACCCGCGCGGCCAGCGTCGAGGCGGCCAGTTCGTGGTCGGCCAGCAGCACCAGCGCGGCGCGCAGCGCGCCGATCAGGCCCGCCGGGGGCGGGCGCAGGCACAGCTTCACCGCCAGGCGCCCGGCGATGCTGCGGTCGGGGGGGCGCTCGGCGGCCGCGGGCAGGCAGTCGACCATGCCCGCGATCAGGCCGCGCGCCGCGGCGATGACCGCGGGCCGGTCCAGGTGCAGCCGGAGCCGGTCGGTGGCCGCCACCGCGGGGACGATCACCTGCAGCCGCTCCAGCGGGTAGGTCCCGGGCGGGAGCGCGGACTGCGCGGCCGTGCCCGCGGCGATCGCCTCGCCGGTGGCCTGCCACGGGCCGGAGACGGCCGCGTCCTCGAACGAACCCGTCCACAGCAGGCCTGCCACCTCCTCGAAGCTCCGGCTGGTCGCCAGCCCGATCGCGTCGTGGCCGCGGAAGCGCAGACGGTCCTCCGAGATCTCGGTCAGCTCCGACTCGATGACCAGTTCAGCGCTCCCCAGCGCCCGGCGCGGCCTGCCCCGCCGGGCCAGGCCCTCTATCTCCGTCGCGTCGAACAGGCTGGCCCGGCCGTCGGAGCCGCGGCGCGAGGTGAGCACCCCCCGGCTCACGTAGGAGTACAGGCTGGCCAGCTTGATGCCCAGCCGCTGCGACGCTTCAACCGCGCCGATCCACTCCGTCACATCCCCGCCTCCCCGCTCCCGCCTCCCGGCCGCGTTCAGGCTTCCGGACCGGGCTCCGCCCCGTGACATTGATTTTAATCGACATTGACTGATGTAGATATCGTGATTCAAGCTATCAGTACCAGGCCGTGCCGCGCCTCGCAACGGGGGCATGCCGTGATGAAGGCCTTGTCGGCGCGACGTCCAGAAGGAGACCGCAGATGCCAGAAACCGGGCAGATCATGAGCAATGGTGGCGGCCGCAACGGCGCAGACGCACCCGCCGGGCTCGAGGGGGTGATCGTCGCGCACACCCGGATCGGCGACGTTCGCGGCCTGGAGGGCTTCTACCACTACCGGCAGTACGACGCCGTCGAGCTGAACCGGCGCCGGTCCCTCGAGGACGTCTGGCACCTGCTCTTCCGCGGCCACCTGCCCGACCGGGCCGAGCTGGAGGCCTTCCGGCGGGAGATCTCCGAGCACCGGAGGCTGCCGGATGACCTGATCCCGTTCCTGCGGGCGCTGGCCGCCACCGAGCCGTTCGACCCGATGGCCGCGCTGCGCACGGCGATCTCGGTGCTGGCCCAGCGAGCCGGCTTCCGCTCCTGGCTCGACATCACGCCGGAGCAGCTCTACGACAACGCCCTGCAGCTCTCGACGCAGACGCCGGTGCTGCTCGCCGCCCTGCACCGGCTCCGCCACGGGCACGAGCCGGTGGCGCCGGACCCGGAGCTGTCCGCCACGGCCAACTACCTGTACCTGCTCAGCGGCGAGCACCCGGACCCGCAGCGCGTCTGGGCACTGGAACGGTACCTGATCTCCACCATCGACCACGGGTTCAACTCCTCGACCTTCACCGCGCGGGTGATCGCCTCCACGGGCGCCGACCTCGGCGCCGCGGTGGTCGGGGCCATCGGCGCCCTGTCCGGGCCACTGCACGGCGGCGCGCCCGCCCGCGTGCTGGAGATGCTCGACGACATCGGGAGCGCGGACCGGGCCGAGGCCTGGGTGCGCGACACGGTCGCGCGCGGCGGCCGGATCATGGGTTTCGGCCACCGCGTCTACAAGGGCAAGGATCCGCGCTCGGCGCTGCTGCGCGAGGTCGCGGACACCGTCGGCGGGCCCACCGCGGAGTTCGCGATGTCCGTCGAGGACACGATCGTCGCGGTGCTCGCCGAGACCAAGCCCGGGCGGGCGCTCAACGCGAACGTCGAGTTCTACGCCGGGGTCGTGATGGACGCGTGCGGCATCCCGCGGAACATGTTCACGCCGACGTTCGCCTCCAGCCGGGTCATCGGCTGGTGCACGCACGTCCTGGAGCAGGTCTCCGGCAACCGGCTGATCCGCCCGGCGGCCCGCTACGACGGCCAGCCGGCGCCGGAGCCGGTTCCGGGCGGCGACTAGACAGCGTCAGCCCGGGGCGCGGCGGTCAGCGGCCGAGCTGGCCCCGGTTTCGCATCCCGCGGATCCGGCGCCGCTGCGACGAGTCAAGCATCCGCCAGGCGATGACGGGGATGGCGATGGCGAGGACGATGACCCCGAGTGCCAGCCACGGGCTCACGATGAACAGGATGAGCCCAAGAATGACCCCGCCGATGCCGAACATCAGATGACGCATGTCGATCTCCGTTTCTGGCGGGACACTGAATTCCAGTTCCCACTGCTGCAATGCCAGGCTATCCCCTTAAGGTTCCTGGGCCGACCACCATGGGCGGACCCGCGGCTCGGCCTCGACCTGCGATGATGGGCAGCCCGACCTGGAGGACCCGATGACGCTCTCGCTGCCGATCGAGGACGGCGCCAACGAGCTGCTGTCCCGCAGCCCGCTGGCCCTGCTCACCGCGATGCTCCTGGACCAGCAGGTGCCGCTGGAGAAGGCGTTCAGCTCGCCCTACCAGCTGGCGCGGCGGCTGGGGCACGAGCCGACCGCCGCCGAGCTGGCCGGCGACGACCCCGAGGCCCTGGCCGCGGTGTTCAGCCAGCGGCCCGCTCTGCACCGGTTCCCGAAGGCGATGGCCGCCCGGGTCCAGGAACTCGCCCGGATCATCGTGGACCGCTACGACGGCGACGCCGCCCAGGTCTGGGCGACGGCCGCGACCGGTGCCGAGCTGGCCGGGCGGCTCGCCGACCTGCCCGGGTTCGGCCAGTACAAGGCGCAGATCACGATGGCGCTGCTGGGCAAGCAGCTCGGCGTGCGGCCGGACGGATGGCGCGAGGCGGCGGGCCGGTTCGGCGAGGAGGGCTCACGCTGGTCGGTGGCTGACATCACCGACGCCGCCTCGCTGGCCGCCGTCCGCGAGCACAAGAAGCAGCTCAAGGCCGCCGCTAAGGCCCCCAGCTAGCCCGCCCCGGCCTGCCCGGCCCCTGGGGCCGATCACCACGCGGCCGCGTTCTGGCCGGATATGCCGCTGGTCGACGGGCTGGGAAAGCCGGGCAGCGGCCTGAAGTGGCTGCCATCCACCCGGCCGAAGGCGAAGCAGCTGACGAGCACCTGGACCCCGGTCGGAGCCAGGGACAGCACTCTGAGATCCGGCCGGCCGGGTCGGTGATCGTTCCGGGCCACGGGCCGGCGTTCCGGCCGGGCCCGGACACGCCCCGCTGAAGGGTCAGACCGCGTCGCCCTTGAGCGTGAACCCGGACAGCCGGCGGGTGGCGTATACCAGGGTGGCCACGGTCACGATCGCTCCCATGATCAGCGCCGTGGACAGGGTCAGGCCCGCGTTCAGGGCGGAGTAGTGCGCGATCGAGTTGGCCACGCCGAGCGAGTACTGCTCGACCGACAGCAGCCGCGCGCCGCTGACGAAGTTGCCGAGCACCGCCTCCCAGATCAGCACGTACAGCAGCCCCACGGCGATCGCCCGGGTGGTGAGCACCGACAGCATGACGAACAGCGCGTTGTAGATCACCGATCCGGCCAGCGCCCCGGCGAACAGCCCGAACGCGAGCTTGCCCGCGCTCCCGCTCGCGATGATCCCGGCGATTAGCTCGGGCACGGCCACGAAGGCCATGGTCAGCAGCGCCGCGACGCAGAACTTGGTAAAGATCACCGACGAGCGGCGCACCGGCGTGGCCAGCAGGTGGACGATGCTCCCGTCGTCGATCTCCGCGCCCAGCACGCTGGTGCCGATGATCAGCGCGGTGAGCGGGAGGATCACCGAGAACCCGAAGTCGCCGAGGATCCGGCCCGGCCACGGCGTCCCGGGAGGGCGCGCGGCCTTCAGCGCCAGCGTGATCAGGATCAGGATCAGCGGCGGGATGGCGAAGATGAGCGCGCGCTTACGGCCGAAGACCCCGCGAAGCGTGATCGAGGCCACGACCCCGTTGAACGCACCAGCCATGAAATTCTCCTGTGCTTCAGGACTCGACCAGGTAGGCGAAGACGCTTTCCAGCGACTCGTCCTCGGGCAGTAGCTCGCGCAGCCGGATGTCGCGGTCGCGGGCGACCACCGCGAGTTCCCGGCTGAACCGGCCGTAGTCGGAGGCCCGCACCTGCAGGCCGCCGCTCGTCAGTTCGATCCCGGTCACCGCCGGGCTGCCGATCAGCGCGGAACCGAGCAGGCGGTCGTCGGAGGTGCGGACCAGGAACAC
Organism: uncultured Actinomycetota bacterium; assembly: GCA_963842355.1. Taxonomy (GTDB): domain Bacteria; phylum Actinomycetota; class Actinomycetes; order Streptosporangiales; family Streptosporangiaceae; genus JASHPR01. The sequence continues at coordinate 364,834 of CAWJGC010000011.1, forward strand.
GTGCGGCCGGCTGGTCATCAGGCGCCGGATCGCGCGGAAGTCGCCGGAGGCGGCGAGCCGCCCGGCCACGATCACCTGGATGGTGCCGGCCAGGCGCTCGACCTCCTCCAGGATGTGCGAGCTGAGCAGGATCGTGCGTCCCTCGGCGCCGAGCTTGGTCAGCAGGTCCATCATGTGCAGGCGCTGCCGCGGGTCCATCCCGTTGAACGGCTCGTCGAGCAGCAGCACCTCGGGGTCGTGCACCAGCGCGGCCGCCACCTTGATCCGCTGCCGCATCCCCTTCGAGTACGTCGAGATCTTGCGGTCCTGCGCGTCGGCCATGTCCACGATCGCGATCGCGCGGCGCACCGCGGTCTGCGGGTCGGCGAGCCGGTGCAGCTTCGCCGTGGCGCGCACGAACTCCTCTCCGGTGAGGAACGCGTAGACGGAATCGCGTTCTGGCACCAGCCCGACCGTCCGGTAGATATCCGGGTTGCGCCAGGCGGCCGCGGCGCCGACGGTCAGCTCGCCCCGGGAAGGCGGCAGGAAGCCCGCGATCAGGTGCAGCAGGGTGGACTTGCCCGCGCCGTTCGGACCGAGCAGGCCGGTGACGCCGGGGCCGATGGTCATCGTGATGTCGTTGACCGCGACCACGTTCCCGTACCAGCGGGTGACGTTGCGCAGCTCGATACTGGTCACGCGGCACCCGCCTTCCGGTAGCGGGCGGCCAGGCCGGCCAGGCTGACCGCGAGCAGCAGGAGCAGCATCGCCCCGTAGAGCGGGCCGTAGTGACCCACGCCGGGAAGCGGGCTCGGGGAGGTGCCGCCGAGCCACTGCCGCACGCCGTCGAGAGTCCAGAACGGGCTCACCAGGCCGGATAGGTGGGTCCCGGTGGTCGCCACCTGCGTGGTCTGCACGAAATTGTGCGGGCCGGGGCCCGCCCCGGGTGGCGGCGCCCCCGGCGGGGGCGCTATCGCGTGGGCCACGTTCCGCTGGGTGACCGCGATCAGGATCCCGCCCAGGATCCAGGTGAGGAAGAAGTAGATCGCGATCGCGCCGGTCGCGTAGGCCCGGCGGCCGCTCAGCGACGCGAGGACCAGGCCGATCGCCGCCAGCAGCACGGCCCACATCAGCCCGACCAGCAGGCCGGGGATCAGGGCCTTCGTCTGCTGCCAGATCGCGCTGCCGCCGTGCGCCTGAGCGATCGTGCCGACGTAGAGCAGCAGCAGCGGGATCTCGATCATGACCAGGCACGCCGTGACGAACGCGGCGAGCTTGGCCAGCGGGTAGTCCAGGCGGCGCAGCGGCCGGCAGAAGTACAGCGGCAGCACGTGGCTGCGCAGGTCACGGGAGACCAGCTCGGGCGCCTGCGCGGCGATGAAGATGATCATCACGACCACGCGGAGCTGGAAGTTATACGTGTCGTAGGGGAACAAGCGGCCGTTGTTCTGGGCGACGGAGACCGCGCTGGCCACCGCGGGCAGGCAGATGACCACGAAGGTGAGCACCGGCACGATCTTGGCCTTGGCCCCGCGCCCGAGGCCGAACGCGGAGCGCACGCTGTGCCAGTACAGCGCGCGGATGATCTGCGGCAGGCCTAGCCGCCGCCCGGTGTAGCGGCGGTAGCCGATGTCGTGGATGACCCCGGTCTGGTTGCCGGCCTGGGGGGACGAGCCGTCCAGGCCCCCCCGTTCAGTTGACAGGGACATGGGATGCCTCCGGCGCCTCGTCCCGGAACAGTTCCTCGACCCGGCGGCGGCGCTGCTCGAGCCGGTTGAGCGGTAGGCCGAGATCCGCGACCGCGTCGCGGACGGTGTCGTACGTCCCGTCGCCTTCGAGCCGGACCAGCAGCGCCCGCTGGTACCGCCGGGGCTCGAGACCGCGCTGCTCGAGTTCGGCCAGCAGCTTCTCCGAGCCCTCGTCGACCTCGATCAGCAGGACCTGGCTCGCCTGGGTCATGCTGGTCATCGTGTCGGCGCGCAGCAGCCGGCCGCCGTCGATCGCCACCAGGTGATCGCAGATCCGCTCGATCTCACCGAGCAGGTGCGAGGCCACCACGATGGAGATCCCGAACTCCGCGCCGATCCGGCTGATCAGCTCCAGCATGGAGTTGCGCCCGGCCGGGTCGAGTCCGACGGTCGGCTCGTCGAGCAGCAGCAGCCGGGGGTCGCCGACCAGCGCCTGGGCCAGCTTGACCCGCTGCTTCATGCCGGTCGAGTAGGTGCCGATCTGCCGGTAGCGCTCCTCGTACAGGCCGACGTGGCGGAGCGACTCGGCGGCCCGTTCCTTGGCCGCGGTCGGCGGCAGCCCGGACATGCGGCCGAGATGGGTGACGAACTCGGTGGCGGTGACGTCCGGCGGCAGGCAGTCGTGTTCCGGCATGTAGCCGGTCAGCGCCCTGATCCGATCGGCGTTGCGCAGGCAGTCGCCGCCGAGCACCCTCGCCTGCCCGCTCGTCGGTGCGAGCAGGCCGAGGAGGATCTTGATCAGGGTCGACTTGCCCGCGCCGTTGGCGCCGACCAGACCGGTGATGCCGGGCACCACGGTCACCGTGAGCGCGTCGAGCGCGGTGATCGCGCCAGGGTATCGCTTCGTCAGCGCGGTGGTCTGGATGACCGCCGCCCCGGGATCCGGTTCCGCGGGCGGGCTCGCCGCCCGCGGTGACGGCTGAACGCTCACGTGCCTCGGCCTCGCAATCGTCTGATCTGCCGCGGGCCCGGCCCCGGGCCGGGCTGCGCGGTTGGATCCCGTGGCGGTGGCCCCGTGATCGTGGCCCGGTGGTGGCCCGGTGGCGGTGGCCCCGTGTTAGTGGCGCGGCGGTGGCTGGGCCGTTGCCGCGGTGATGCGGTGCCGCTGGCACAGCCACCGTGCCGCGCTCCTAGCGTGCGCGCTCCGCAGGCCCGCTGTCGTCACCCCGAAGTCTGATGTTGGCTCCATCCTCAGCGCTACTCCGGCCGCGCAGCGGCACGGCCAGTGGGTAGGGTTTTTGCGAGGGATGCCGGGTTAGCGGGCCCGGCCCGGTTGCGAAGGACTGGACGGCATGACGCAGCAGCGCCCGCGGGCCGCCGGCCGACGCGGCGACGTCCCGGGATGGGGGCGGGCCCGCGTCGCGGTGGCCGCCGGCCTGCTCGCGCTGGCCGCGGCCGGGCTTCGCGTCCACGCGCGCCCGCCCGCGCTCGACGGCCCGTTCCGGCACGACGGCCTGGTGATCGGGGTTGTCCTCGAAACGGTGCTGGCCTGCCTGCTGGTCGCGATCGCGGTCCGGCACTCGCGAGCGCCGCGCGACGCGCTCCTGGCCGCCCGGTTGCGCAGCCTGCTCGGCTACGTCGTCGGCCTCGGTCTCATCGCGATCCCGGCCGCGTACCTGCTGAGCAGGCACGTGCATCCCCGCGAGCTGCCGCGGCCGCAGCGTGCCACCCGCCCGCCGCCGCCGGCCGTGCCCAGGTCCGGGCACCCGGGCGGCTACCCGATCGTCGGGATCATCGTGGTCCTCATCATCGGCACGCTGCTGGCCGCGGCCCTGATCTACGCGATCGTGCGCCTGGTGTCGATGCGCCGCGGGGTCTGGGCCGGCTGGCGCAGGCGAGCCGCGGGCCTGGCCATCGAGCCCTCGAACGGTGACGACGAGTCCGATCTTGCGCAGGCTGTCGCGTCCGGGCAGCGCGCGCTGCGCCGTCTTGACGATGCCCGGGCCGCGATCATCGCGTGCTACGTGGCCATGGAGGAAAGCCTGGCCCGGGCCGGAGCGGCCCGGGGCGCCGCGGACACCCCCGACGAGCTGCTCGCCCGGGCCGCCGGCCAGGGCCTGGGCACGGGGGGCGCCGCGGCCCGGCTGACCGCGCTGTTCTACGAGGCGCGGTTCTCCAGCCACCCGATGCCGCCGGCCGGGCGGGATGCGGCGGAGCGGGCACTGCGGGACCTGGCCGCGAGCCTCGGGCCCGGGTCCGGGCCCGAGGCCGCGGTCGGCGGACGAGACCGGGAGGGCGGATGAGTAACCAGGCTGCGGGCGCGCCGGAGAACGGCTGGCGGGGAGCGGTTCCCGAGATCGTCATCGCGGCCGTCGTGGTCGCGGTCGCGGCGGTCACCGGCTACGCAGCCGCCGGGCTGGCCGGGACCGCGGTGGTGGTGGCCGTCGCGGCGGTGGCCGCGCTCGCGGTGCTGCGCGGCCTGCTGCCGTCGGCACACGAAGTCCAGGACGGCGGCCCGCCCGCCGACTCCGAGGTGATCCCGGCCACGTTCGCCGGCTACTGGCGCAAGCGCGCGGGGCTGGTCGACGGCACGCGGTCCGGGCCCGCGTACGACGCGGAGCTGCGCGGCACGCTGGAGCGTCTGCTGACCGCGCGGCTCGCCGAGCACCACGGCGTCAGCCTGCGCGACGATCCGGCCGCCGCGCGGCGGCTGCTGTGCCCCCGCCCGCGCGACGAAGCCCTGTGGTACTGGGTCGACCCGGCGCGGCCCCCGGTCACGGCGGCCAGGGCGCCCGGCATCCCGCCGCGCACGCTGGCCCGGCTCATTGACCGACTGGAGCGACTTGGTGACTGACCACGGTGCAGCCGACCCCGGGAGCACTCCCGTCCGTACCGCCGAGCGGTGCGCCGCCGTCCTGAACGAGATCGAACGGGCGGTGGTCGGCCACCGCCGGGCCCTCGAGCTGGTGATGATCGGTATCCTGGCGGGCGGCCACATCCTGCTCGAGGACCTGCCCGGGCTCGGCAAGACCCTGATCGCCCGGTCCTTCGCGCGGGCGCTCGGCCTGGACTTCGCCCGGATCCAGTTCACTCCGGACCTGCTGCCGTCGGACGTGGTCGGGGCGTCACTGTACGACCAGCGGACCGGTCAGATGGTGTTCCGGGCCGGGCCGGTCTTCACCCAGCTGCTGCTCGCCGACGAGATCAACCGCACGCCACCGAAGACCCAGGCGGCGCTGCTGGAAGCCATGGGCGAGGGACAGGTCAGCATCGACGGCGAGACCCGCCCGCTCCCCCGGCCCTTCGTCGTGCTCGCCACCGACAACCCGATCGAGTACGAGGGTACGTATGAGCTGCCGGAGGCTCAGCTCGATCGGTTCGTGATGCGGCTGCGGCTCGGCTACCTGCCGATCGCCGACGAGGTGGCGATGCTGCAGCGGCGGCTGGACCGCGCCACCGAGAAGGCCGAGCTCGACCAGGTCACCGACGCCGGCGAGCTGATCTGGCTGCGCCAGTCGCTGGAGCGGGTGGAAGTCGCCGCCGACCTGCTCGAGTACGTGGTCGCCATCATCCGGGCGACCAGGGAGCACCCGCAGATCCAGGTCGGCGCCAGCCCGCGCGGCGCGCTGGCCCTGGTCCAGCTGGCGCGGGGCCAGGCGCTGCTGCGGATGCGCGACTACGTGATCCCCGACGACATCAAGAGCGTCGCGGTCCCGGCCCTGGCCCACCGGATCACGCTGCGGCCCGAGCTGTGGGTACGGCAGGTCAGCTCCGACGACGTGGTGACGCGGCTGCTGGCGACCGTGCCGACCCCGCGAACCGACCCCGCTGCCCCGTTGCGGGCGTGAATGTCCGCGGCGGCGCAGCGGGATCAGGCGGCGGGGACGGACACACCGGTCCGCGAGGTCGGATTGCACTGGTCCCGGTCGGCGCACGCGCTGCGGCTGACCACCCTCGCGCTGGCCGGGCTGATCCTCGCGGTCCTCACCAGGCGGCCCGAGTTCGTCGGCGTCGCCGCCCCGGCGGTCCTGCTGCTGGCGGCCAGGCGGCGGGATCAACCGACCCGGATCGGCCTCGGCGTGCGGCCGAGCGCGCGCAGCGTCTCCGAGGGCGAAGAGGCTGACCTGGGCGTGACGGTGACCGGCTACCGCGATCATGCTGTGGAACTGCTGGTGCACCCGCGGTATGCGGTCGTGCCGGGACCGGCCGGGAGCGCGCAGGCCGGGAGCGAGTCCCGCCTGCCGTTTCACGTGAGCCGCTCGGGGCGCCGGAGCCTGGGCGGCCTGGAGATCACGCTCAGGGACCGGTGGCGGCTGACCGAGGGTCGCGCAGCGGCGGAACTGCCGGTGATCGACTGCTATCCGCGGCCCGCGCAGCAGGACACCACCGTGGTGCTCAGCCGGCTGCCCAGCCGTCTCGGCGAGCATCCGTCCCGCTCGCCGGGCGAGGGCATGGAGTTCACCGGCGTACGCGAGTTCGCTCCCGGCGACCGGCAGCGCCGGATCAACTGGCCGGCCACCACCAGGCGGGGGCGGCTGCAGCTCAACACGTTCGCGGCCGAGCGCACCCAGAACGTCGTCATCGTGGCCGACATGACCTCCGATGTCGGCGAGCCCGGATCCACCCCGGTCGATCTCGCCCTCCGCGGTGCCGCCGCCGCGGCCCGCGCCTACCTGGCGGTCAGAGACCGGGTCGGGTTCGTCCGCTACCAGCGCGGCCTGCTCTGGATCGCCCCGGGCCTCGGCCCGCGCCACTACTACCGGATCATGGACCTGATGCTGGCCGCTCCCGGGACTCTTTCCAGTCCGGTCACGCGCGGGGACATCATCCGGCTGCCGCGGGCCGCCCTGCCGCCCGGCGCGCTCATCCTCGTGTTCAGTCCGCTGCTGGAGCGCCGGCTGGTCGAGACCCTGCGCGACCTGCGCGAGCGGGGCTTTGCCCTGCTGATCATCGACGTGCTGAACGCCGAGCCGTCGGGCGGGACGGACGGCATCTCCCGGCTGGCCCGGCGGATCTGGCGGATGGAGCAGGAGGCGATCAGGTTCTCGCTCCGCGAACTCGGCATACCGCTGGTGCCCTGGGACGGCGAGCAGAGCCTCGACGAGCCGCTGGCCCCGTTCACCAGGCGGGTGATGGTGAGCCATCGGGGATGACCATGCCGCCGCAGGAGACGCCACAACCGCGCGCGCAGCCGCGCCGCTTCGCCGCGGCCAGGACCGGCACTGCCGCCGGCCTGCTCGCCGCGGGCTGTGTCGCCTGGTCCGCCGTCCCCGTGTCGGGCACGGGCCGCGGAGGCATCGCGGTCCTGGCCGTCGCCGCGGCGTGCGCCGCGCTCGGCGCGCTGAGGCTCACGCTCGGCGGCTCGCCGGCCGATCCGGTCAGCCTGGCCGGCCCCGGGGAGCGTTTCGGGCGCACCCTGGCCGACCTGGTGCGCGTCGTGCCGTGGGCCGAGGGCACGGTCGTCGCCGTGCTGGTGCTCGAGGCGCTGCACCGCTCCCGGCCCTGGCACACGGGCCTGCTCGGCGCGGCTCTGCTGGCCTACCTGTTCGCCGTGCACCTGACCGAGACCCGGGCCCGGCTGTCCGTGCTCCGGCCCCAGGTTCCGCTGCTCGCGGCCGGGCTCGGGCTGCTGGTGCTCGCGGTCGGCGCGGCCATGCTCCCCGCGGAGACCGGATCCGCGGCCGACCTGATGGCCGTGCTGGCGGCCGTGGCCGCGGTCGCCGTCGGCGCCCTGGTTCTCCCCGTGTGACCAGAGCGCCCGGTCATAGCGCCGGTTCCCGTAGCCCGGTCCCCGTAGCCCGGTCCCGTAGCCCGGTCCTGCGGGCGGGGGCGGGCGCCGGCGGCCGGACGAAGACCGCGAAACGGGGCAAGAGGGTACACGGAGGCTGGCTGCCGGTCTGGCGCCAGCCACCGGCCAGCCGCGTTGTCCACCGACGGGCGCCCTAGCGGCCCACGGCGTAGCCCTGCATGCCGCGCGCGTTGGCGCCGGCGTACAGGAAACCCTGGCTCCTGGCCACCGCGCTGACCCGGCCGAGCGACCACGGTGGCATGACCGTCACCTCGTGCCCGCGGCGGCGTAGCTCGGCGATCACGGCCTCGTCGATTCTGGCCTCGACGGCCAGCGAGCGCGGCACCGACCCGCGGGGGTAGAACGACGAGGGGAAATGGTCGGTGTGGAAGGCGGGCGCGTCGATCGCCTGCTGCAGGTTCATCCCGAACAGCACGTGGTTCAGGAAGACCGCGAGCGACCACTGGTCCTGCTGGTCGCCGCCCGGGGTCCCGAACGCCAGGTAGGGCTCGCCGTCGCGCAGCGCCAGGCTGGGCGACAGCGTGGTCCGCGGCCGCCGGCCGGGCGCCAGCGTGCTGGCCAGGCCCGGCGTGAGCGTGAACATCTGCGCGCGCGTGCCGAGGCAGAAGCCGAGGCCGGGAACGACGGGAGAACTCTGCAGCCAGCCGCCGCTCGGCGTGGCCGATACCAGGTTGCCGAACGAGTCCGCGACGTCCAGATGACAGGTGTCCCCCGGTCCCAGCTCGGGGAGGGACAGGGCCGGCGACGACCCGGCCGCCGGCTCCCCCGCGCCGTGGCCGCGATGCCCGCCGTCCGCGGGCGGCCGCCCCGCGGCTCCGACCGCCCCGGCGAACGCGGCCAGCGCGTACCCGGGCAGCCGGGGCTCGCCGCCGCCGGGTGCGCCGGGCAGCAGGTCCGCTGAGGCGTCAGGACCCACCAGGCCGCGGCGCCGGGCCGCGTACCCGGGCGACAGCAGCCCGGCCAGCGGGACGTCGGTCGCACGCGGGTCCCCGTACCACGCCTCGCGGTCGGCGAAGGCAAGCTTCGCGCACTCCGTGACCGTGTGGATGAAGTCCGCGCTGCCCGGCCCCATCGCCTGCAGGTCGAAGCCGTCGAGCAGGGCCAGTTGCTGCAGGAAGACCGGTCCCTGCCCCCACGGTCCGGTCTTGCACACGGTCAGGTCCTGGTACTCGAACGTCACCGGCGCCTCGGCCGACGCCCGCCAGCCGGCCAGGTCGGGGCCGGTGAGCAGGCCGCGATGGCGCCGCCCGGTGACGTCCATCACCTCGGCGCGCTCCAGGTAACCGGCGATGGCCTCGGCCACGAACCCTTCGTAGAAAGCCAGCCGGGCGGCCTCGATCTGGATCTCCCGGTCGCGGCCCGCCGCCTCGGCCTCGGCGAGGATCTTGCCGTAGGCGGCGGCCAGGTCCGGATTCCCGAACCGGGAACCCGGGGCCGGCGCTGTCCCGCCGCGCAGGTACACGTCGGCGGAACTGGGCCAGTGGTCGCGGAAGGTCCCGGCGAGCGCCGCGATCGCCGCGCTCGCCGCGCCCAGCATCGGGTATCCGTCCCTGGCGTAGCCGATCGCGTACTCCATCACGTCCCGCAGCCGGAGCCGGCCGTGGCGCTGCAGCAGCAGCATCCAGGTCCCGAACGCCGCCGGAACGCAGGCCGCGAGCAGGCCGGTACCCGGCACCAGGTCCAGCCCGAGCGCGCCGAACGCTTCCAGCGTCGCCGCGGCGGGTGCGGTCCCCTGTCCGTCCAGGACGAAGACCCCGCCCCGCGCGGCGTCGAAACCGATCACCGGAACCTCGCCGCCCGGTCCGTTCAGGTGCGGCTCCACGACCTGCAGGACCAGGCCGGTCGCCACCGCGGCATCGAACGCGTTGCCGCCCTTCTCCAGCACCGCCATGCCCGCCGCCGACGCGAGCCAGTGGGTCGAGGCCACCATGCCGAACGTCCCGGCCAGCTGCGGCCTGGTGGTGAAGGATGAAGTGACGGGCACGCGCACCTCCGGTGGCAACCGACGACCAGATCGTCCCTTCCGTGATATGCGGCCGGGCCCGCCGACCGCAACCACCGCGCTCGGACCGGCGTCATATCTGTCACACGGCCACCGGGGATACCGCAGGAGGAACACCCATGACACGATCCGCCTGCGCGGCCCGGACGCTGATCGCCGCGGCCGCCCTCGCTGGCTCCGCGGCCCTGGTCGCGGCCTGCGGCAGTTCCGGCGGCACGGCCGCGTCGCCCCCCGCGTCGGCCACCGCGACCGCCACCCCCTCGGCCAGCCCCTCCGGCCCGGCCAGTACCTCGCCGCCCGCGGCCGCGGCGACGCCGTCAGGCCCGCAACCCTGCCCGACCTCGGCCCTGCGGGCGTCGGTGCCGACCGGCCAGGGCAACGCCGCCGCGGGCAGCAGCTACTACCCGATCGATTTCACCAACGTCTCCGGGACCTCGTGCACGCTGTTCGGCTACCCCGGGGCGTCGTTCGTGACCGGGATCGGCGGCAGCCAGGTGGGAGGCGCGGCTATCCGCAACCCCACCTTCGCCGCCCAGGTCGTCACCCTCGCCCCGGGCGCGACCGCGCACGCCTCGCTGCAGGTCGTGGTCGCGCAGAACTACCCGGCCTCCCTGTGCCTGCCGGTGACCGCGCACTGGCTACGCGTCTACCCGCCGAACCAGTTCGTGCCGCTCTACGTCAGCTTCACGGCGGTCACCTGCACCGGCAAGATACCCGGGGGCAGCACGCTCGGGATCTACGTGGTCCGGCCGGGAACCACGGGGCCGTAACGACGCCTGGCGGAAGGGAGGACGGGCGGAAAGGGAGGGCGGGCGGGGGCAACCAGCGGACAGGGCCGGCCGGTAGCGTGGGCGGCCATGGACGATCTGAACCCCCGGCTCCGCGCCGTCTGCGACCTCGATACCGCCGAGGTGCGCGAGTTCAGCGGGCGGCACGAGTACGACGGCACCATCCAGGACCTCAGCCGCGGCGGGGTCCAGGCGGGCCTCGCCCGGATGGCCGCGGCCTCGGCCACGGGTCAGCGGCTCGACGACCCGCACGACGATGCCCACCTGGCCACGTTCGAGAACGCCATCCGGGTGTCGCTCGGTGACCTGGAGCTGCACCGCCGCAACCCGCTACCGCACATGTCCGGGCTCGACCTTGCCTGCTACGACCGGGAGTACGCCCCGCAGCCGCAGCGGGACGGCGCCCGCAATGCGCACCTGGCCGGGTGGCCGCAAGCCATCGACGTGGCCATCGACACCCTCGACCGGCTGAGCGCGCCGGTCGCCGCCGCGCTGGCCAATGGGATCCGCGGGCTGACGGCGGGCATCCCCGCGACCGTCGACGAGCGGGTCAGGACGGATGCGCTCGCGGCCCACGCCCGCCTGGTGGCGTTCATCGACCGGGCGGCCGCTCACGGGGACCCGGACGCCGCGCTGGGCACGGCGGGACTGTCCGCGCTCATGAGCAGCGCCGAGAACATGCCGCTGGACCTCGGCCGGCTGGCCGAGCGGGCCGACGCCGAGCGGGACAGGCTCACCGCCCTGCTCCGCGAGAGCTGCGCTCGGGTGGACCCGGACCGGCCGCCGCTCGAGGTGGCACGCCGGCTTGTCCGCGATCATCCGGATGCCGACGGCGTGATTGCGGCGGCCCGGCACTGGACGCAGCGCGCGATCGCGTTCACCCGGGACCACGACCTGGTCCCGTACCAGGACGGCGAGTGCCGGGTCGGGCTGGCTCCGCAGTCGCGGCGCTGGGCCATGGCCATGATGTCCCCCGCGGCCCCGGGCGAGCCCGACGGCCCGTCCTGGTACCACATCACCCCGCCGGAGAACTCCTGGCCCGAGCCGGACCGGGAGGAATGGCTCCAGGTCTTCAGCGCGACCACGCTGCCCGGCATTACCGTCCACGAGGTCGCGCCCGGGCACTTCTCGCACGGCCGGGCCATTCGCCGGGCGCCCACCGAGGTCCGCCGCACCCTGCACTCCGCGGCCTTCGTGGAAGGCTGGGCGCACTATGCCGAGGAACTCTGCGTCGAGGAGGGCTTCTGCGCGGATGATCCCCGGTTCGCGATCGGCATCTGGCTCGAGGCGCTGGTCCGGGTCACCAGGCTGGCCTGCGCGATCGGCGTGCATACCGCCGGCATGACGGTGGCCGAGGGCGCCCGGAGGTTCGAGGCGGACACGCACCTGGCCGGCGCCGCTGCGCTGTCCGAGGCCCGTCGCGCGACGTTCGACCCGAGTTACGGCCGCTACACCTGGGGCAAGCTGGAGATCATGGCGCTGCGCGAGCGGGCCAGGAAGGAGTGGGGCGCGACGTTCTCGCTGCGCAGGTTCCACGCGGCGCTGCTGGAACTAGGCTCGCCGCCGCTCGGCCTGCTCGGCACCGCACTGGAGCGCGGCTGAGCCTCGCGGGCCGCCGGCCCGGCCCGGCCGTCAGGCCACAGTTAATCGGCTGGACCCCGGGCACCGGCCGGGACATACTCTTGACTATGTCAACTAATCTGACGGCGGAGATCGCAGCTGACCGTGATGACGATGGGGAGATCGCGGCGGTCCGCGAGTTCAACCGCTTCTACACGAACGTGCTCGGTCTGCTCCGGGAAAGCCTGCTGGACACGCCCTACTCACTCACCGAGGGCAGGGTGATCTTCGAGCTGGCCCGGGCGGACAGCACCGAGGTCGGAGCGCTGCGCGCCTGGCTGGACATCGACGCGGGCTACCTGAGCCGCATCCTGGCCAAGTTCGAGGCCGACGGTCTGGTCACCAGGCGGCGGCTGGGCAGCGACCGGCGGCGTCAGGTCATCGGCCTGAACTCCCGCGGCTGGTCGGAGTTCCAGATGCTGGATGCCCGGTCAGCCGGCCAGATCGGCACGCTGCTCTCCGGCCTCGGCACGCACGACAGGCGCAGGATGGCCGCGGCGATGGCCAGTATCAGGGAGATCATCGATGGCTCGCCCCGGCCGCGAGAGTTCGCACTCCGGCCGCCGGAGCCCGGGGATCTCGGCTGGGTGGTGCAGGCGCACGGAGCCCTGTACGCACGCGAGTACGGGTTTGACGCCTCGTTCGAGGCGCTGGTCGCCAGGATCGTCGCGCAGTTCGCGGCCGGCCACGATCCTCAGCGAGAGCACGCCTGGATCGCCGAGGCCGACGGCAAGCCAGCCGGCTCTGTATTCTGCGTGCGCAAAGACGACGCGGTAGCGCAGCTCCGGGTGCTGCTCGTGGAGCCATGGGCGCGCGGGACCGGCATGGGCGAGCGCCTGGTCGCCGAGTGCATCGCCTTTGCCCGCGCCGCAGGGTACTCCGAGATCATGCTGTGGACCTGCGACATCCTGGTCGCCGCGCGGCGCATCTACCAGCGGGCCGGGTTCGTGCTCGTCGACGAGCAGCGGCACCACGGCTTCGGCCGCGATCTCGTGGGGCAGAACTGGCGGCTCGCCCTCGGCTGAATCCCGGGCCGTCCGGGCGGTCCGGCCCGTCCGGGCCATCCGACGGCCCGGACTGCTTACCGGCCGCCGATGTCCTCGCTCCAGACCTGCGGGTAGCGCTGCTGGAACTCCCGCATCACCGCGACGCAGCCCCGGTCGTCGAGGAGCACGACGTCCACCCCCCGCTCGGTGAGAAAGCCCAGGTCGCCCGCGAACGACTCGGCCTCGCCGACCACCACCTGCGGAATCTGGAACAGCAGGATCGCACCCGAGCACATCGGGCACGGCGACAGCGTGGTGTACAAGGTCGTGTCCCGGTAGGACGGCCGGCGGCCCGCGTTGCGCAGGCACGCGATCTCGCCGTGCGCGACGGGGTCGCCACGCTGTACCCGTTCGTTGCGCCCCTGAGCCACCACCTGCCCGCCGGACGCGAGGACGGCACCGACGGGAACGCCGCCCGCCTCCAGTCCCGCGCGCGCCTCGCCGAGGGCCAGTCGCATCATTTCGCGGTCCGCCGCCGTCGGCTGTCCGAAGCTCATCTGCCCAGCTTCGCTCATCCGGGCCCGGCTGCGGAGGCTGAAGTCATCCTGGGCCCAGGCCCGGCCGCATTCCGCGACTATTCTTGAGCCGTCACGCGGTGACGGGATGAAGGGGGACGGGGAGCCGGGTCAGGCCCCGGAACCAAGCGGGAAACACCGTAGCGAGCCTCCCGCGACCAGCGGCCCGCGGGCAGCGGCCGATCCGGTCGTGAGACCATGGCAGCGCCGGAACAGACGCGAGGGCAGGATCATGCAGGAACCCGACGGCCCGCCGGAGACGGCAGGCCGGCCAGCGCGAGTACGCCGGCGGTCGGTGGCGGTCCGGGCGGCCGTGGCCGGCTGCGTGCTGCTGATCGGCGGCGGAGCCCTGGCGGGCTGCGCGCAGAAGGCGGCCGCCGCCGCGTCGCTCCAGGTCGGGACCGCCTACGTGGAGGTACCGTCCGCCGGGGACATCACCGAGGGCTACCTGGTGATCCAGAACGACGGGCCCGCGGACCGGCTGACCTCCGCCCGGACCAGCGTCGGCGGGCGGGTGATGCTGCGCGCGCCGGTCCGGCCCGGGGGTACCGCGATGAAGACCGTGCCGGACATCCGCATTCCGGCGAACTCCCTGGTCCGGCTGTCACCCGATAGCTATCACCTGCTGATCACCGGCGCCGGGCCGATGAAGGGCGGTACCGAGATCACGCTCACGCTGGTCTTCGCCAAGGGCGGCACCATGTCGATCGTGGCCGATGTCACCAATCCGACGACCGGCGGCAGCAGCTACTTCCTCAACTAACCGCCCTGGCTCCGGCCGCCCGCGGCCGGGCGACTTGCCGACGGCCGCGACTTGCCGACGGCCGCTTCGAGATATATCTTCTTGCTAGCGGACACGACCGGCTCTGGGCTATCTGGGCGACGCGGAGGATCTCATGGCGACTGGACCCGACCTTCGCATCGGAGACGCCGACCGCGAGGCGGCGGCAGCCACGCTGCGCGAGCACTACGCGCAGGGCAGGCTCACCCTGGAGGAGTTCAACCAGCGTCTTGATGCCGTGTTCTCCTCGACCACGCAGAGACAGCTCAGCCAGATCATGCGGGACCTGCCGCACGTTCCCGCCCCGTCGGCCGCGCTGCCGGTCGCCGGCGTCGGCGCCAGCCGGGAGCGGGCCAGGCAGGAGTACCGGTCGCAGGACGCACGGGGGGCGCGGCCGCGGCTCGCCCTGATCCCCGTGATCCTCGCCGCGCTGGCCACCTGGCTGCTGATCTTCGACCTGCACCTGCGGATGTTCCCGTGGCCGGGCAAGCTGGCCATCTTCCTGGCGATCTTCGCCGGCGTCCGCGGGCTTTTGCGCCGCGTGTTCGGGCTCGGCCGGGTCCGGGGCGCCCGCTGCGGGCGCGGCCGGCGTTACTGAGTTACGCCCGGGCCGGGACCCTCAGCGGGACGACGAGATAGCGGAACGCGGGGACGCCCGACGGCCTGCCTGGTACCAGACCGCCATCGCCCGCCCAGGTGATCAGGGCCGGCTTGGCCGCGGTGGTGAACTCCAGCCTGATCTGCCCCGGGTCGGCCGGCGGGGCCTCCTCGTCGTCGCGGGACGCACCCGCCTGCCGCGGCGCGGCAGCCGAGGCCGCGGCGGCGGCGAGGCCGTCCAGGAGGTAGTGCGGGCTGAACGAGATGACCCGCTCGTCGCCCTCGAATTCGGCGGGCACGGTCTCCACCGCACGAGCCCGCCCGTCGGTCTGGGCCTCGATGACGACGGTCCCGGACCCGAAGGCCAGCCGGACCGGGCTGGCCCGCTCCGCCACGAGCGACACTCTGCGCACGGCCTCGGTAAAGAGCCCGGCGGGCAGCAGCGCGCGGGAGCCGAACTCGTCGGGGAACCGGGACCGGTACCTGATGAACTCGCCGCCGATCAGCCGGGTGGTCAGCCTCCGGCTCCCGCCCTCGAAGCTGATCACGCCGTCGGCGGGCCGCGGGTCCCTGCCCCTCGCCGCGGGCCCGGTCCCCGCGCCATCCTGGCCCGCGCGGAACGCCACGGTCACGTCCGCGCCGGGCGCCATGCTCTTCGCGACGTCGGCCAGCGTCCTGGCCGGGACCATCGCGGCCGCCCTGAGGTCCGGCACCGCGGGGACCCAGGACACCTCCCTGACCGCCAGGCGGTAGCGGTCAGTGGCGGCCAGCGTCAGCGTGCCGCCGTCGATCTCCAGGCTGACGGCGGTGAGCATGGGCAGCGTGTCATCCCGGCTCGCCGCCGGGCCGACCTGGGCGACGGCCACGGCGAGGACGCCACCGTCCACGGTCCCGGCGGTCGGGGGCGGCTCCGGCAGCGCCGGGTACTCCGCCACCGGCAGCGAGACCAGCGTGAACTCGGCACTGCCGCAGGTCAGGCCGACCACGTCGGCGTCGGAGGCGACCTCCACATCCTGGGCCGGGAGGCTCCGGGTGATCTCCGCCAGCAGGCGGCCGGGAACCAGGGCCGTCCCGGCCTCCTCGACCTCGGCGTCGATCCGCATCCGCGCCGACACCTCGTAATCGAAGCAGGACAGCGTCAGCCCGTCGTTCTCGGCGTGCAGCAGCAGCCCGGACAGGACCGGAACCACAGGGCGTGACGTCAGCGCACGCGCCACCCACGCCACGGCCTCGCCCAGCGCTTCACGTCCGACCCGGAATTTCATGCTGCCTGCCTCCGCCAAACCCTGCTCTCAACACGATCCTGGCATGCCCTGCCGACAATTTCGGCCGCGGTGAATGAGGGGGCGGGGCCGTGATGGAGCCGGCCGGGGCGGCGAGCGGGCTAGACCGGGTTAGACCAGGCCGGGCGGCGCGGACTCGAGGGCAGCGTCGATGGCCCGGGCCAGTGCCCGGGCCGAATCCGCGGTCAACTCGACCGCGACCCGCGCCGAAGGCCCCTGCGCCGGGTTGAGGAAGTCGATGTTGAGCGTGTGCTCGGCCGGCGCGTGCTGGGGATGGTCCAGGTACACGGTGGCGTCGGTGAGCGAGAACCAGCCGGGCGTGCCCTTGCCGCTTCCGGTTACGGCGATCTTCTCGGTCAGGTACGTGCACATGTCGGTATCAGCCTCCTCAGCCGGCCAGGTAGCGTCCGTAGAAGTCCCAGATCTTCTGCCAGCCGTCGTTGGCGGCCTCGACCCGGTAAGCGGGCCGGTTGACGGAAAAGAACGCGTGCCCGGCGTCCTCGTAGCTGTGGAACTCGTGCGCCTTGCCGGCCTCGGTGAGGACCTTGTCCAGTTCGGCGACCTGGTCGGGAGAGGGGTACTGGTCGTCCTCGCCGAACAGGCCGAGCAGCGGGCAGGACAGGTTGGGCGCCAGGTGCGCGATCGGGCTCACCTTCAGCGGCATCCCCTCCGGCGGAGTGCCGACCACGAAGGCGCCGTAGCAGTCCACCGCCGCGTCCAGCGGAAGGCTGGCCGCGGCCAGGAACGACTGCCTCCCGCCCGAGCAGTACCCGATGACGCCGACCTTGCCGTTGCTGCCCTCCAGCGCCCGCAGGCGGGCGGCGGCGGCAGCCACGTCGCCGACGAGACGCTCGTCGGGCACGCCGCCCAGGGACCGCGCCGTCGCCGCGGCATCGTCCGGGCTGGCCCCCGGCGCGTCGCGATGATAGAGGTTCGGCATCAGCGCCGCATAGCCGTGAGCGGCGAACTTCCGGGTGATCTCCTTGGTCCCGCTGTCGTAGCCGGGCATGTGGTGGATCACGACCACGCCGCCGAACGAGTCCTGCCCGAGCGGCCGGGCCAGATAGGCCTCGATCTCTTCCCCGCCGTGCCCGGTGATGCTGATGGTCTCCGCGATCAAGGACTCATCCATGCGTTCTCTCCCTCGGGGGGCTGTCGTCCGTCCGGTGGCCGTCCTCAATCCTGCCAGCAGGCCGCACGGCGCCTGACCCGCCCCCGGCCGGGTTCGTGCCACCCTGGGGCGTTTCCCGCCGCAGCGGGGGGGAACAACTCGCTGACCGGCGTTTCTGCTGGTAACACCGCTCGCGTTACGACATCATCGGCGAAGACGCGGGCCGGGGAGGTGCACTGTCATGGGCTCAGCCGCTATCGGGATCGCAGTGATCGTTCTGGTGGCTGGCTGCTTCCTGGGCTGGCACGCGAACCGCGCGCACGCGGCACACGGGGACATCAAGACGACGCACAACAGGATCTCGGGATACCGGAAGACACGCACCCGCAGCGGGCTCATCATGCTCGCGCTCGTCGTCGTCGTGCTGCTCATCGTGAGCGCCCTGGTCCGCCACTAGCGAGGGCTCACGGACTCGAACCGGCGCTGGGGCCGGCGGTGATGAGCAGAGACCGGCCCGCCGGAACGCCCGCGATCGGGTCAGCGGCGTCGACGGCCCGCTCGACGTGCCATCCGGCCTGGCCGAACAGGGCCAGGTGGGATGCGGCGGGCAGGATGGTCCGCCACGGCTCGAGCCGCCCGGTCGCCCGCCGGGCGTTCGCCGCCGCGGTCACCCGCCCGGAATCCAGGCCCGTGCGATGGACCGCGAGGCTGGCCGCCAGCGTGCTGCCGGGGGCGGCCCGCGCGGCCAGGCCGGCCAGCAGGCGGACGATCGTCGGCTGGTCGAGGTAGACGAGCAGTCCCTCGCACAGGAACAGGGTCGCCTGGCCGCTGTCGTGCCCGCTCGCCGCGAGCGCGGCCGGAACGTCGTCGACGCGGAAGTCCGCGGGCACCAGGGTCAGGCCCGTGGTATCGAGTCCCGTGCGCTCCAGCCGCCGGGCCTTGTCGGCCTGGGTGACGGGGTGGTCAAGCTCGAAGTACCGCACCGCGGGGGCACGGAACCGCAGGGCCCGGTCGTCGTAGCCCGCCCCGCAGACCACCACCTGCCGCACACCGCGCGAGACCGCGGCCAGGACCTGCTCGTCGAAGAACCGCGTGCGCGCCGCCATCTGAGGCCCCATCCGGGTGGCGGCTGCGGCCGTGGCGGGCCGCATCCCGGCGCACAGCCGCCGCTGGGCGCCGGGATCGCCGTCGGGACTGCGGGGGCGGTCGAACTCGGCGCGCAGCAGCGCCACCGTCTGGCTCGTTCGCGACGGGCCGGGCCGCGTGACCACGCGCCGCCACCGCCGCCGCAGGAAGCCCAGCAACAACACCGCCCCGGGAAGCGCATCATCTGGAGTGCCGTCAGCCGCAACCTGCCCGGCCCGCGCCGCGCCTGAACTGAGCTCCCGCGATAGGACTCGAACCTATAACCTACCGGTTAACAGCCGGACGCTCTGCCGATTGAGCTACGCGGGATCGTGCGGCGGCGCAGAAGCGGAGCCGGTGATCCCGGCCGCATCTCCGCCGCGGGCACAAGGGTAGCGCACCATCGGGATGCCCGACCCGTCCCAGCGGTCATGACCGCCATCACGGCGCATAACCGTGGTTTCGGCGGGGCATGACCGGGAAGTCAGCCTAGCGCGGGGCGACCGGGCCGGGGGAGCCGGCGTCACGCGGGATGACTTGCTCGGGAGAGGTCCAGATGCATCGGTATCGAATCACCTTCCTCAGCGGCCTGGCCGCCGGGTTCGTACTCGGCGCGCGGGCAGGCCGCGAGCGCTACGACCAGCTCAAGCAGCTTGGCCGCCGGGTGGCCGAGAGCCCCGCGGCACAGCAGGCGGCGGGCGCGGTCCAGGCCCAGGCCGCCGGGCTGGCGAAGGCCGCGCGCCAGAAGGTCGCCGACGGGCTGCACGACCGGGTACCCAAGATGGCCGGGACGTTCGGCAACCGGGTTCCCGGCCTGCGCAAGAACGGAAGACCGTCCGACGGCAACGGCACCGCCGAGACCGCCGACCGCGGCCCGGTCACCGCGGCGGGCGACCGGGACGGCTCGCCAGGCTAGGCCACCGGTGATGTTGCCGGGCGGCAGCCAGCCATCCGGCCTCGTGGATGTGAATCCACTGCACACCCACGTACAGCAAGTCCACATTCATCGCCGGTCGCGCCAGACGAGCACGATGCGCGGCGGCCCGGGCATACGCGAGGCACCCGGCTAGGCGGCCCGGGCATACGCGAGGCACCCGGCTAGGCGGCCCGGGCATACGCGAGGCACCCGGCTAGGCGGCCCGGGCATACGCGAGGCACCCGGCTAGGCGGCCCGGGCATACGCGAGGCACCCGGCTAGGCGGCCCGGGCATACGCGAAGCACCCGGCGCGGGGGCCCGGCACTACGCGAGGTACTCCCGGAGCATCTGGGCGCGGCTCGGGTGCCGGAGCTTGGCCAGCGTCTTGGACTCGATCTGGCGGATGCGCTCGCGGGTCACCCCGAATTCGCGGCCGACCTCCTCCAGCGTCCGGGGATGGCCGTCGGTCAGGCCGAACCGCAGCTGGATGATGCGCTGCTCGCGGATCGTGAGATTGTCCAGGACCTGTTCGAGCTGGTCCTGGAGCATGATGAACGCCGCCGCCTCCATGGGCACGACCGCGTCGGCGTCTTCGATGAAGTCCCCCAGGTCGGAGTCCTCCTCGCCGATCGGCGACTGCAGCGAGACCGGTTCCTGGGCGATCCGCTGGATCTCGGCCACCCGCTCGGCGCTGAGCCCCATCTCCGCGGCGATCTCGTCAGGGGTGGCCTCGCGCCCCAGGTCCTGGTGCATCTGGCGCTGGATCCGGGCCATCTTGTTGATCGTCTCGACCATGTGCACCGGGATCCGGATCGTCCGCGCCTGATCCGCGATCGCGCGGGTGATCGCCTGCCTGATCCACCAGGTGGCGTACGTCGAGAACTTGTAGCCCTTGGTGTAGTCGAACTTCTCCACCGCGCGGATCAGGCCGAGATTCCCCTCCTGGAT
Source organism: uncultured Actinomycetota bacterium (assembly GCA_963842355.1). GTDB lineage: Bacteria > Actinomycetota > Actinomycetes > Streptosporangiales > Streptosporangiaceae > JASHPR01. The sequence goes on from CAWJGC010000011.1 coordinate 385,043, forward strand.
CAGGTCGAGGAAGACCAGGCCGCGCCCGATGTAGCGTTTGGCGATCGACACCACCAGCCGCAGGTTGGCCTCGATGAGACGCTGCTTCGACTGCATCCCGTCGGCGGCGAGCAGGGCGAGCTCGGCGAGTGCGGCGCCGAGCCCCGCCGCGGGGCTCCCGGCCGCGCAGCCCTCGGCGGCCTGCAGCTTCTCCTCGGCGAACAGCCCTGCCTCGATCGACTTGGCCAGGTCGACCTCGTCCTGCGCGGTCAGCAGCGGAACCCGGCCGATCTCGCGCAGGTAGATCCGGACCAGGTCCCCGGTGGCCGCCCGCCTGGCGCCGTCGGACTGGACCCGCCGCAGGTCATCCTGATCATCGACGGGGGCTTCGAGTATCTCGACGCCTTCGTCGGCGAGCAGGCGGAGCACTCCGTCGACGGCGTCCGCGGGCAGATCGCAGCGGTCAAACGCGGCCGTGAGGTCGGTCATCGCGACGGTCCCGCGTTCCCTGGCTCGGGCTACCAGATCGGTTACCTGGTCTACGGGGGGCAGAACCGTAAGGCTCATGCAGACAAGTGTGCGTCAGGAACCAGGCGTTGCGCGGATCTAATATTGTCACCTTGGCGCTAGTAACGCGGTCGACCGCAGTGTGTATGCGCGGCTACAGCGCGCCGGCCGCCCGGTCGGACAACACCTTGCGGCGCTGCTCCAGCGAGACGAGATCACCGAACATCCGGTTGTAGCCGGCCTCCTCCACCGGGCTCAGTCGCTGCAGCCGCGACTTGATCACCGCGATCTCCCGGCTGACCGACAGTTCCTCGACCCGGGCCAGGACCGCGTCGGCGTAGCGGGCATCCGCCTCGCCGTCCGACCGCGGCGCGCGGAGCGGCTCCACGGCGAGCCGGGTGACGAACCCCCGCGCCCGGTCGTCGGGGGCGGCGGCGCGCAGCCGCTCGGCCCACTCCCGGCTCCCGGCCGCGCTGCCCGCGCCGCCGCACTGAGCGATGAGGCCGAACACCGACGCGTGCACGGGGGCGGTGAAGGACTCGGCCCCGAGCGCGTCGAAGGCGGGCCCGCACAGCGCCGGGCGCTGGACCGCGAGCTTCAGAGCCTCGCGCTCCAGCTGGATCAGGGGATCGGCCATGTCGTAGCGGAACTCCGGCGCGCGCTGGCGCACGGCGCCGTTGTCCTGGCCGGGTTCCCCGCGGGCCGGACCTTCCTGGGCCGCCGGCCCGGGGCCGCGCTGGCCGTTCGGGCCCCGCCGGTGACCGTTCTCGCCGTCGGCGGCGGCGCGCCCGGACCGCCGTGGCCCGGACCCGGGCGGCGCGTGCGCGCGCACCCGAGCCAGCACGAAGGCCTCGTCCATCAGGCCGAGCCACCGGTCCAGGCTGACCGCGTACCGGTCGCGCAAGCCATAGTCCTTGATCCGGCCTATGATCGCCGCGGCGGCGTCCAGCGCCGCGAGACGGCCTTCATTGGTGTCGAGATTGTGCTTGCGGAGCTCGCCGCGGATGGCGAACTCATACAGCGGCACCCGCTGCGCGATCAGGTCCCGCACCGCTCCGTCACCGTGCTTCAGCCGCAGGTCGCACGGGTCGAGCCCGTCGGGCTGCAGGGCGAACATCGTCTGCGTGACGAAGTCGCCCTCGAATCTGTCCGCGCGATCCAGCGCCCGCTGGCCGGCCGCGTCGCCGTCGAAGGTGAAGATGACCTCGCCTCGGAACTTGTCCGAGTCCATCAGCAGCCGACGAAGGATCTTGATGTGGCCAGCGCCGAACGAGGTCCCGCTGGTGGCCACGGCGGTAGTGATCCCAGACAGGTGGCAGGCCATCACGTCGGTGTAGCCCTCCACGATCACCGCCTGGCGGCGCTGCGCGATGTCACGCTTGGCCAGGTCCGCCCCGTACAGCACCGAGCTCTTGGTGAACAGCGGCGTCTCGGGGGTGTTCAGGTACTTGGGGCCCTCGTCGTCCTCGGCGAGCTTGCGGGCCCCGAACGCGATCACGTCCCCGGTCAGGTCCCTGATCGGCCAGATCAGGCGGCCGCGGAACCGGTCCACGGCCCCGCGCCTGCCCTGGCTGGCCAGCCCGCCGCGCAGCAGTTCGGCGTCGGTGAACCCGCGGCCGCGCAGGTGCCGGGTCAGCGCGTCCCACTCGGCCGGGGCGTACCCGACCCCGAATCGCGGCCAGTCGGCCTCCGCGAATCCGCGCGAGACCAGAAACGCGCGTGCGGCGCCGGCATCGGGGGCGGCTATCCGTTCAGAATAAAATTCGGCCGCCGCGCGGTGCGCCTCGATCAGCCTGCGGCGCTGCGAGTGCTCCTGGCCCGGGACGTGCCCGCCCTGCTCGTACCGCAGCTCGAACCCGGCCCGGGCCGCCAGCCGCTCCACCGCCTCGGCGAAGCCCAGGTTGTCGATCCGCTGCACGAACTTGATGACGTCCCCGCCCTCGGTGCACGAGAAGCAGTACCACAGCCCGCGGGCCGGGGTGACGTTGAAGGACGGCGTCTTCTCGTCGTGGAACGGGCACAGCCCCTTGAGCGAGCCGCCCCCGGCGTTGCGGAGCTGGAGGTACTCCCCCACGACCTCGTCGACCGCGGAGCGCTCGCGGACCAGCGCGATGTCCTCGTCGCGGATTCGGCCTGCCACGTCCCCCGCCCACCTCCCCCCCTCCATCGCCGCTCGCCATACCCCTCGGTTCGCCGCGAGTCTAGTCGCCGGCGCGCCCGCCGCGGCGCCGACTGGCCGTGCCCGCCCTGCCCGTTTCTGGTACCAGTGGCCGTAGGATGTCCACCCATGCGGGCGATCACGTGGATCAAGCCACGCGGGGCCGAGTTCGCCGAGATCGACCTGGCCGGCCCGGAGCTGCGGGCGGTCGGCGTGGCCGTCAGCGGCGACCCGGTCCCGTACCGGCTGGAGTACGAGCTGGACTGCGGGGACGGCTTCGTCACGCGCCGGCTGTCGGTGCGCGCGTGGGGGGCCGGCTGGGGCCGCCACCTCGAGCTCACCCGCGACCCGGCGGACGGGTGGTCGGCCGAGGCCGGCGCGGACGGTGAGCTGGGCCTGCCGGGCGCCCCGCCGCCCGGCGGCGATCCCTCGGCCCTCGACGCGGCCCTGGATTGCGACCTGGGTGAGTGCCCGCTCACGAACACGATGCCGGTGCTCCGGCACGGCCTGCTCGGCGGAGGCGGCCCGGTGGACTTCCTGATGGCCTGGGTCAGCGTTCCCTGGCTGGCCGTCACGCCGTCCCGGCAGCGGTACACCTACCTGCGGCGCGATGCCGCGGGCCAGCCGCCGGCCGCGGACGGGCCGCTCAGCGTGATCAGGTTCCAGAGCGGTGATTTCACCGCGGACGTGGCGTTCGACGCCCGGGGCCTGGTCGTCGACTACCCGGAACTCGGCCGACTGGCCTGAACGGGCCGCCAGCGGGCTTGCTGATACCGTCACCGGGTGCGCCGGCTGCTGGTCTTGTGGGATGTCGACTACACACTGATCGATGCCGGGGGTACCGGCCGGGAGCTGTACCAGATCGCGTTCCGGAAGATGTTCGGCCGGGACATGCCGCAGCCGGAGTCGATGGCGGGGCGGACCGACCTGGCCATCGCGATCGAGGTGCTGACCCTGGCCGGGGTGCCCGAGCCGCGGCGGGCGGTGGAGAAGTTCCACGCCCTGATGGCCGTCCGGGCTCCCGGCCTGGCCCATCTGGCCCGGGAACGGGTCCGGGCCCTGCCGGGTGCCGCGCGGGCCGTGGCCGCGCTCGGGGGGCGGGCCGACGGGCGGGCCGACCCGCAGGCGGTCCAGTCGCTGCTGACCGGCAACGTCCGCCCGCTGGCCGAGCTGAAGCTCGCCGCGGCCGGCCTGACCGACCACCTCGACCTGGACGCGGGCGCCTACGGCGACGCGCACGAGGTCCGGTCCGAGCTCGTGCGCGTGGCCCGCGCCAACGCGGCCCGCGCCTACGGGAGCGACTTCGGCGGCCAGGCCACCGTGCTGGTCGGGGATACGCCGCTGGATGTCGCCGCGGCGCTGGCCACCGGGGCCCGGGCGGTCGGCGTCGCCACCGGCCCGTTCAGCCTCGCCGACCTCGCCGCCTCCGGGGCGCACGCCGTCCTGCCCGACCTCACCGACACCGGCCGGGTCCTGACCGCGATCCTCGGCCCGCACTCGCCGTAGCGGCCGCCGGGGCAATCCGCCCCCGGGCCGGGGGCGCGCGGGGCGGGGCGGGTCAGAGGTCGGTGAGGGGGATGTCGGGGTCGGCCAGGCGGGCGGGGTCGACGGGGGTCCCGGACCGGATCAGGGCCTGGATGTCCTCGTTGACGTCCCACACGTTGACGTTCATCCCGGCGACCACCGCCCCGTCCGACAGCCAGAACGCGATGAACTCCAGGGCCGCCCGGTCGCCGCGGTAGACGATCTCGTCGTAGCTGCCCGGCTCGGGCAGCCCGGCGGTCTCCATGCCGAGGTCGTACTGGTCGCTGAAGAAATACGGCACCCGGTCGTAGGAGACGTCCTGGCCCAGCATGGACCGGGCCGCGGCCGGGCCGCTGTTCAGCGCGTTCGCCCAGTGCTCGACCCTCATCCGGCGGCCGAGCAGCGGGTTGAACGCGTTCGCGACGTCCCCGGCCGCGAAGATGTCCGGGTCCGAGCTGCGCAGGGCCTCGTCGACCAGGATGCCGTTGTCCACGTCGAGGCCTGCCTCGGCCGCCAGGTCCACGTTCGGGAGGACGCCGGCCGCGATGAGCACGGTATCGGCGGGCAGTTCCTCCCCGGAGGACGTGACCGCGCCGGCGACCTTCCCGGCCGAGCCCGTGACCTCGCTGAGCCCCTCGCCGAACCGGAACGTCACGCCGTGGCTGCGGTGCAGGTCGGCGAAGACCTCGCCGAGTTCGGGGCCCAGCGATCGGAGCAGCGCCCCGGCTTCTGGCTCCACGATCGTGACCTCGCAGCCGTACTCGCGCGCGGCGGCCGCGGTCTCCAGTCCGATCCAGCCGGCCCCGGCGATGACCACGGAGCCGCCGCCGCGCAGCGCGGCGCCCAAGCGCTCCGAGTCCCCCACCGTGCGCAGGTAGAGCACGCCGTCCAGGTCCGCGCCGGGGAGGTTCAGGCGCCGCGGCGAGGCGCCGGTGGTGATCAGCAGCCGGTCGTAGGGCACGGAGTCACCGCCCGCCAGGACGATCCGCCGGGCGGACCGGTCGATCGACGTGGCCGTGACACCGCGGCGCAGATCGACGTGGTGCCCGGCGTACCAGCCGTCGTCGTGAACGAAGATCGAGTCCCGGGAGGCCTTGCCCAGCAGGTAGCCCTTGGACAGCGGCGGCCGCTCGTACGGGAACTCCTCCTCGGCGCCGATGAGCACGACCGCGCCGTCGAAGCCCTCCTCGCGCAGGGTGTGGGCGGCCCGGGCGCCGGCCAGGCTCGCCCCGACGATCACATAAGCGGGTTGACCAGGCACCGGCCTCTCCTCTCTTGATCTTCTTCGATCATGCTATGCCCGAGGGCGAATGAGGTGGGGGGGCCGGGGGCCGGGGGCCAGGGGGGCCGGGGGCCAGGGGGCCGGGGGGGCCGGGGGGCTGAGAGCGCGGGGACTGAGAGGCTCGGGGCTCGGGGGCTCAGGGGCACAGCCGGCGGTGCCAGGCCCGGGCCGACGTATCGGTGAGCGCGGCGATCTGGTCGACCACCACCCGCCGCCGCCCGGGGTCCGTGCCGGCGGCGCCCCACCCGGGCCGCAACGCCGGGTCCAGCGTCGCGGGGGCCCCGGACTCGACGGCGGCGGCCAGTTCCGCGATCAGTTCCCGTTCCCGGGCCTGGGAGGCCGCCGCCCCGGCGCGGCTCATCACGTAGCGCGCGGTGACCCCCTTCAGCAGCGCGCACTCGAGCCGCTGCCGCCTGGGCACCATGAGGTCCGCGGCGTACCTGGTCAGCTGGGTGCGGCCGCCCGCGGCGGCCAGGGTGGCGTCCTGCGCCGAACGGCAGAACCGGCCGATCAGCTCGCTGGTCAGGTTCTTCAGCGCGGCCAGGGACTCCAGGCCGCCGTCGAACCCCGTGGGCCAGCACGGCAGCGTGAGCAGGTCGGCGAAGATCTCGCCCAGTTCGCCGGCGGTGACCGACCCCGGGGCGCAGTACCCGGCGGCGGTGAGGGCGGCCACCGCCTGGCGTTCCGACGCGTCGTTCAGCGCGCAGAACGTGATCAGGCCGGCCTGCAGCCCGTCCTCGAGATCGTGCACCGAGTACGCCACGTCGTCGGACCAGTCCATGACCTGGGCCTCCAGGCACAGCTTTTCCGGCGGCGCGCCGCGGCGGATCCAGGTGAACACCTCGGCGTCGTCGGCGTAGACGCCGAACTTGACCTGGCCGGGCCGGGCCGGCCAGGGGTACTTCAGCGTGGCGTCCAGGGTGGCCCGGGTCAGGTTCAGGCCGGCGCCGGGCACCTTGGCCTCCAGCCGGGTCAGCAGCCGCAGGCTCTGCGCGTTGCCCTCGAACCCGCCGCAGCCGGCCGCGAACTCTGCCAGCGCCGACTCGCCGTTGTGCCCGAACGGAGGATGCCCCAGGTCATGGGCCAGGCACGCGGCGTCGACCAGGTCGGGGTCACAGCCGAGCACGGCGCCGAACTCGCGCCCGATCTGCGCGCACTCCAGCGAGTGGGTGAGCCTGGTGCGCGGGAAGTCGCCCGAGCCGACTTCGACGACCTGCGTCTTGGCCGCCAGCCGGCGCAGGGCCGCGCTGTGCAGCACCCGGGCGCGGTCCCGCAGGAACGGGCCGCGCCCGGGGTTCCGGGCTTCCTTGGGCGGCTCAGCTACCCACCGGGCCGTCGCGCGGGCGTCGTAGCCGCCTGCGTCGGTCACCGGCTGTCGCTGCCCCCAGAAACCTCCTCGACGGCGGCGCGGCCCGCTTCGAGCCGGGCGACCGGGACCCGGAACGGGGAGCAGGACACGTAGTCCAGGCCGGCCTCGTGGAAGAAGTGCACCGAGTCCGGGTCGCCGCCGTGCTCGCCGCAGACCCCGATGTGCAGGTCGGGCCGGGTGGCCCGGCCCTCCTCCACCGAGATCCTGACCAGGCGGCCGACGCCGTCACGGTCGATGCTCTCGAACGGCGAGACCCCGAACACGCCCAGCTCGATGTACTGGCTGAAGAACGCGCCCTCCACGTCGTCGCGGGAGAATCCCCAGGTCATCTGGGTCAGGTCGTTGGTGCCGAACGAGAAGAACTCGGCCGAGTGCGCGATCTCGCCGGAGATCAGCGCGGCCCGCGGCACCTCGATCATGGTGCCGATCAGCGTGTGCACGCTGGTGCCGGTCTCCTTCACCACCTCGGCGAGCACCTTCTCGGTGGCCTCGCGCTCGATCTCCATCTCCTGCACCGACGCGGTCAGCGGGATCATGATCTCCGGCTTCGGGTCGCCGCCGGCCCGCTTGCGGTCGGCCGCCGCGTGCGCGATCGCCCGCACCTGCATGCTGACCAGGCCGGGAATGACCAGGCCGAGCCGGACGCCGCGCAGGCCGAGCATCGGGTTCTGCTCGTGCAGGCGGCGCACCGCGTCGAGGAGCTTGCGGTCGGTGGCGGTGGCGGCGTCCCCGGCCAGGGCGACCTTGACCGACAGCTCGGTGAGGTCGGGCAGGAACTCGTGCAGCGGCGGGTCGATCAGCCGGATCGTCACCGGCAGCCCGTCCATCGCCTCGAGGATCTCCACGAAGTCGCCGCGCTGCAGCGGCTCGAGCGCGTCGAGCGCGGACTGCCGGGTCGCCTCGTCGTCGGCCAGGATCAGCCGCTCGACGAGCTGGCGGCGCTCGCCGAGGAACATGTGCTCGGTCCGCACCAGGCCGACGCCTTCCGCGCCGAACCGGCGGGCCCGCGCGCAGTCCGGGCCGGTGTCGGCGTTGGCGTGCACGCCGAGGCGGCGCTTGGCGTCGGCGTGCGCCATGATGCGGTCGACCGCGGCCACCAGCTCGTCGGCCTGCGGGTCGAGCTTGCCCTCGAAGAACTCGACCACCGGCGACGGCATGACCGGCACCTCGCCGAGGTACACGACGCCGGAGGTGCCGTCGATGGAGATCACGTCGCCCTCGCGCACGGTGAGCCCGCCCGGCGCGGTGAACTGCAGGCCGGCCAGGTCGACCTCGAGCTCCTCGGCCCCGCAGACGCAGGTCTTGCCCATACCGCGCGCTACCACGGCCGCGTGGCTGGTCTTGCCGCCGCGGCTGGTCAGGATGCCCCGGGAAGCGATCATGCCGTGCAGGTCATCCGGGTTGGTCTCGCGGCGGACCAGGATGACCTCCTCGCCCGCGGCAGCCTGCTCGACGGCGCGCCCGGAGTCGAACACCACCTTGCCGACCGCGGCCCCCGGCGAGGCGCTGATGGCCTTGGTGACCTGCCTGACCGCGCCGCTCGCGTCGAAGCGCGGGAACATGAGCTGGACGAGCTGTTCGCCGGTGACCCGGTTCAGCGCCTCGTCCATGTCGATCAGGCCCTGGTCGACGAGCTGGATCGCGATCCGGAACGCGGCCGCGGCGGTGCGCTTGCCGACCCGGGTCTGCAGCATCCACAGCTTGCCGCGCTCGATCGTGAACTCGATGTCGCACAGGTCCTGGTAATGGGTCTCCAGCGTCCGCATGATCTGCATCAGCTCGGCGTAGGACGTCGCGTCGATCTGCTCGAGGTCCTGCAGCGGCACGGTGTTCCTGATGCCGGCCACCACGTCCTCGCCCTGCGCGTTCTGCAGGTAGTCCCCGTAGACGCCCTGCTGCCCGGTCCCCGGGTCGCGGGTGAACGCCACCCCGGTGCCCGAGTCCATGCCGAGGTTGCCGAACACCATCGCGACGATGTTGACCGCCGTGCCCAGGTCGGTGGGAATCCGCTCCTGGCGCCGGTACAGGATCGCCCGCGGGGCGTTCCAGGAGTCGAAGACCGCGTTCACCGCCATGCTCATCTGCTCGCGCGGGTCCTGCGGGAAGTCGCGGCCGGTCTTGCCGCGGATGATGCCCTTGAACGTTTCGACGAGCGAGCGCAGGTCGGCGGCATCAAGGTCCAGGTCGTTCGTGGTGCCCTTGGCCCTCTTGGCCTCGTCGATCGCGTGCTCGAACTCGGTGCCCTCGATGTCCAGGACCGTCCGGCCGAACATCTGGAGCAGCCGGCGGTAGGCGTCCCAGGCGAACCGCTCGTTGCCGGCCTGCTTGGCCAGGCCGTGCACCGACTCATCGGACAGGCCGATGTTCAGCACGGTCTCCATCATCCCCGGCATCGAGAACTTGGCCCCGGACCGCACGCTGACCAGCAGCGGGTCGGTGTGATCCCCGAGACGCCTGCCGATCTTGGCTTCGAGCTGGGCCAGGTGCTCGTCGACCTCGGCGGCGAGGCCGTCGGGCACCGTGCCTTCCTTCAGGTAGTAGCGACAGGCGTCGGTGGTGATGATGAAGCCAGGCGGCACCGGCAGGCCGATGTTGGTCATCTCGGCCAGGTTGGCGCCCTTGCCGCCCAGCAGGTCTTTCAGGTCCTTGTTACCTTCGGTGAAGTCATAGACAAGCTTCGGCACTGAACGCACTCCTTGATGGTGCCGCCAGCCCGGCACGCGTACTCGTGGACGCAGGTCGGCGAAGTATGCTGCGGCCTCTCGGGCCCTCAGTTTGGACTCTACCGAGAGTGGCGCCCGGCGGCGACGCAGGAGCCCGACTGATCCCAGATCGGCGGCACCCAGGAGGCAGCGAAACGCTCCAGCATGCGTCTGGAGTCACAGGAGCACCAGACTCCGAGACCGCGAGGCAACCAGCGGACCGCCCGGGCCTCTCTGGAGCAAGCCGCTGTCTTGATCAGGTTCTGGGTCCTGGATCACCGGGCACCGCCCCGGGCAGGCGCAGGCTGACGGCCGAACCGGCCGCCCGGCACCGGCCGGTACCACTGTGGGCCTACCCAGCCGTCGGCGCCCGGCGTCCGTGCCAGACTCAATCATGGACATGCCGAGCGCGAGCGTGATCGGGCTGCTTCATCCGGGTGAGATGGGAGCCGCCGTCGGGCGGTGCCTGACCGGCGCGGGACACGAGGTGCTGTGGGCGTCCGAAGGCCGCGGGCCGGAGACCGCTGCCCGGGCCCGGGCCGCCGGGCTCGCCGACGCGGGCACGGCCGCGGAGGTGGCCGAGCGGGCCGAGGTGATCCTGTCGATCTGCCCGCCGCACGCGGCGCTGGACACCGCCTGGGCCGTGCAGGGATTCGGCGGCCTGTACGTGGACGCGAACGCGATCTCCCCGGCCACCGCGCGCGAGGTCGCGCTGATGGTGGAGGAGGGCGGGGCCACCTACGTCGACGGCGGGATCATCGGCCTGCCCCCGCCCCCCACCCAACTCCCCGTCCCTCTCCACTCCCCCTCCATGGCCGGCAGCACCCGCCTGTACCTGTCCGGGGCCGAGGCCGACACGGTGCGCGGCCTGTTCGACGCGACCCCGCTGGACGCGCGGGTCATACGCGGCGGCACCTGGTCGGCGTCCGCGGTCAAGATGGCCTACGCGGCGTGGACCAAGGGCACCGCGGCGCTGGTGCTGACCGCGCGGGCGCTGGCCAGGGCCGAAGGCGTCGAGGACGTGCTGCTCGCGGAGTGGGCGCTGTCCCAGCCTTCGCTGGCGGACCGGTCCAGCGGCGCCGCCCGGTCCGCGGCCACGAAGGGCTGGCGCTGGGTGGCCGAGATGGAGGAAATCGCGGCGAGCATGGCCGCCGTCGGCCTGCCCGACGGGTTCCACCAGGCCGCGGCCGAGATCTTCCGCCGGTCACCGCGGGCGGAGCCCGGGATGCTGACCGGTGACCCCGTCGGCCCGATGCTCGCGGCCCTGACCGGGGATGCGTCCCGGGACTAACCGCGGATGCGCCCCGGGACCAGGAACAGCGCGTTCCGGGCCAGGCCGGCGCCCCGTGCGATGGCCGTCCCGGACGGGATCAGCAGCCGGACATCCGTTCTGACAAATAGGGGATGAGGTTGTCGATACCGATCCTCTCCTGTTTCATCGAGTCGCGCTCGCGCACCGTTACCGCCTGGTCGCTCAGCGTCTCGAAGTCGACGGTCACGCAGTAGGGGGTACCGATCTCGTCCTGGCGGCGGTACCGGCGCCCGATCGCGCTCGCGTCGTCGAAGTCGGCGTTCCAGTGCTTGCGCACCTCGGCCGCCACGTCCCTGGCCTTGGGGGACAGGTCGGCGTTCCGGGACAGCGGCAGCACCGCCACCTTGACCGGCGCGATCCTGGAGTCGAGCCGGAGCACCGTGCGCTTCTCCATGTTGCCCTTGGCGTCGGGCGCCTCGTCCTCGGTGTAGGCGTCGAGCAGGAACGCCAGCAGCAGCCGGTCCACGCCCTCCGCGGGCTCGACCACCCAGGGGATGTACCGCTCGCCGGACTCCGGGTCGAGGTAGGACATGTCCGCACCCGAAGCCTGGCCGTGCGTGGTGAGGTCGTAGTCGGTACGGTTGGCGATGCCCTCCAGCTCGCCCCACTCGGCGCCGGGGAAGCCGAAGCGGTACTCGATGTCGACCGTCCGCTTGGAGTAGTGCGCGAGCTTCTCCTGCGGATGCTCGAACAGCCGCAGGTTGTCGGGGCTGAGGCCGAGGTCGGTGTGCCAGGCCATCCGGGCCTCGATCCACCGGTCGTGCCACTGCTCGTCGGTGCCCGGCTTGACGAAGAACTCCATCTCCATCTGCTCGAACTCGCGGGTACGGAAGATGAAGTTGCCGGGCGTGATCTCGTTGCGGAACGACTTGCCGATCTGGCCGATCCCGAACGGGATCTTCTTGCGCGAGGTCTGCAGCACGTTGCGGTAGTTGATGAAGATGCCCTGCGCGGTCTCCGGGCGCAGGTACGCCAGGCCGGACTCGTCCTCGGTGGGGCCCAGGTAGGTGCGGAGCAGGCCGCTGAACATGCGCGGCTCGGTAAAGGCGCCCTTGGTCCCGCAGTGCGGGCAGGCCACCTGGGCCAGCCCGCCCTCCGGGGGGTGGCCGTGCGAGCTCTCGTACGCGTCGGTGAGGTGATCGACCCGGAACCGGTGGTGGCAGGACAGGCACTCGGTGAGCGGGTCGACGAACTCGGTGAGGTGGCCGCTGGCCTGCCACACCTCGGGCGCGAGGATCACCGACGAGTCGATGCCGACGATGTCATCGCGCTCGGTGACCATCGACCGCCACCACTGGCGCTTGATGTTGTTCTTCATCTCGACACCGAGCGGGCCGTAGTCCCAGGCCGCCCGGAGCCCGCCGTAGATCTCGCTGGACGGGAAGACGATCCCGCGTCGCTTGCTGAGACTGACGATGGTGTCCAGGCGATCACTGCGTCGTGCCATGAAAGGTTTCTCCATCCGGCTGGCGGTCGGCGGCTGGCGGTCGGCGGCTCGGAGGCTCGCGCATACCCGGGGTCTGTGGCGACGCCGTTCCTGCCAGCTTAGCGGGGATGCCGGCCCGAGTGGTCCGGATATCGTGCTGGGTGACGGCGAAAGCACCAGCGAATGACCGGCCGCGACCGGCCGGAGGGACCGAGGCTTCCATGAGTACGAACCGCCCCGCCCCGCCGCGAAGCTCCCTGCCGCCGCGCAGTTCCCGGCGGTCCGCGGCCGAGCGCAGCGCGGTGCCGCTGCTGTTCCTGCGCCAGCTGCCCCGCTGGCTGCCGCCGGTCATGGTCCTCGTCCTCCTGGTGACCGGGCTGGCGGTGCGGGGCTGGGCCGGGGCGGTCGCGCTGGTCGTGGTGGCGGCGTTGCTCGGCTGGCTGGCCCTCGTGTCCTGGCCGGGCCTGGCCGCCCGGGGACGGCTCGGCCGCGCGGCGGTGATCGCCTGCCTGCTCGGCCTGGCCGTGTTCCAGGCCACGCGCTGACCGGCGGGCAGCGCGCCTCAGGGCCGGCGGCTCCCCTCAGGCCTGGTCGTCACTGGTGATGCGAGTGCCGACATCCTCCCCGGCGCAGATCGCCCGCATGGCGCCCGCGGCGGCGACGTCGAAGACGTGGATGAGCAGCTTTTGCTCGCTGGCGAGGACGAGGGCGCTGGAGTCCATGACCTTGACCCCGATGTCCAGCGCCTTGGCGTAGGTGAGGCTGGTGAAGCGCTTGGCCCCGGGATCGACGTTCGGATCGGCGTCATAGACGCCGTCCACGCCGCGCTTGGCGACCAGCAGGGCATCGGCATCGAGTTCCAGAGCGCGCTGGACGGCGGGATAGTCGGTCGTGACGTAGGGCTGCCCGATGCCGCCCGCCAGCAAGACGATCAGGCCATGTCGCAGGTGCCGGTCCGCGCGCAGCCGGATGAACGGCTCGGCCACGCTGTGCATCGGTATGGCGGTCATGACCCGCACGTCGAGCTCGCGGCGCGCGGTCAGGGCACCGCGCAGCATCAGCGCGTTCATGACCGTGCCGAGCATCCCGATGTTGTCCGCCTCGGCCCTTCCGATGCCCCAGCCCTCGGCCATCCGGCCCCGGAAGTAGTTGCCGCCGCCGATGACCACGGCCAGCTCGACCCCGAGTTCGTGCACGGACAGCAGCTCGTCCGCCAGCTGCCCCAGGCTCCCCGGGTCCACTCCCCAGCCGCCGGACCCGGCCAGAGCCTCGCCGCTGATCTTGACCACGACCCGCGAATAGCGGCACACGCCCGCCCCCTTCACCTCGTCCCGACGCCGGAACTCACCGGCATGACGATCTCCACCACCATGCCGTAACGGGCGCCGCGGTGCTGGCCGGATCGCGCACGCGGGGTCACCGCCCGGGGGCCGGGTTCGGCTGCGCGCCGCCGTAGCGCCGGTCCCGGCTCGCGTAGATCTCGCACGCGCGCCACAGGTGCCGCCGGTCGAAGTCGGGAAAGAGCGTGTCCAGGAAGACGAACTCGGCGTACGCGGACTGCCAGATCAGGAAGTTGGAGGTGCGCTGCTCGCCCGAGGAGCGCACGAACAGGTCGACGTCGGGGATGTCCGGCTCGTCCAGGTAGCGCGCGAACACCTTCTCGTTGATCTTGCTGGGGCGCAGCTTCCCGGCGGCCACGTCGGCGGCGAGCGCCGCCGCGGCGTCGGCGATCTCCGCGCGGCCACCGTAGTTGACGCAGAACTGCAGGGTGAGCACCGAGTTGTCCGCGGTCAGCCGTTCGGCGTACTCGAGCTCGGAGATCACGCTGCGCCACAGCCGGGGACGGCGCCCCGCCCAGCGCACCCGCACCCCCATCTCGTGGAACTGGTCCCGGCGGCGGTGGATGACGTCCCGGTTGAACCCCATCAGGAAGCGGACCTCGTCCGGCGAGCGGCGCCAGTTCTCGGTGGAGAACGCGTACGCCGACAGGTACGGGATGCCGAGCTCGATCGCGCCCATGATCACGTCGAAGAGGGCCGACTCGCCGCGCTTGTGCCCCTCGGTGCGCGGCAGGCCGCGCTGCTTGGCCCAGCGGCCGTTCCCGTCCATGACCAGCGCCACGTGCCGCGGAACGAGCCCGGCGGGGATGTCGGGCGGCCGGGCGCCGCCCGGGTGCGGCTCCGGGGGCCGGATCGGGCGCGTCATGCGCCCGCCGCCGCGGTCACGCGTGCTCCACGTGGCGCAGGGAGCGGATCGAGTGCTCCAGGTGCCATTGCAGGTAGGCGGCCACCAGCCCGCTGCACTCAGACTGGTGCCTGCGCTCGCTGCCGTCAGCGCGCGCCCAGTCGCCGCGCATCAGCGCGCTCATCAGCTCGACCGTCTGCGGGGCCGGGGTGGCGGCCCCCGCCGTCCGGCAGGAACGGCAGACCAGCCCGCCCGCGCCGATGGCGAACGCGAACGCGCGCAGCGCGGTCGAGGCCGGCCCGCCGCCGCCCTGCGCCGCGGCCGGGGCGGCGACCCGGGTCCCGCACACCGCGCACTCGTCGAGCGCCGGCGCGTACCCGGCCACGGCCAGCGACCGGAGCAGGAACGCGTCCAGGACCAGGCGGGGATCGTGAACGCCCTCGCCGAGCGCCCGCAGCCCCCCGACCAGCAGCAGGAACTGGCGCATGGCCGGCTCCTTCTCGACCGGCGTGAACTTCTCCGCGGTCTCGAGCATCGCGGTCCCCGTCGTGTACCGCGGGTAATCCGACGAGAACGCCTTGCCGTACGGCCGGACCGTGTCCGCCTGCGTGATCACATCCAGCGACCGTCCCGGGTAGAGCAGCAGATCAACGTGGGTAAACGGCTCCAGCCGCGCACCGAACCGGGACTTGGTGCGCCGTACGCCCTTGGCCACCGCCCGGACCCGCCCCGACCGCCGGGCGAGCAGCGTGACGATGCAGTCGGCCTCGCCCAGCTTCTGGGTGCGCAGCACGATGCCGTCGTCACGGTAGAGACCCACCCGAGCATTCTCGCGCATGCCGCGACGTGGTCACCGCCGCGACGCGGTGTTCCTCGCCGTCCCGGCGTGCCTTAGGCGGCTGCGCCCTCCTCGGTCATGGAGATGACCCCCCGTGCCTGAGCCGGCGTCATGCCCAGCTGCGCGGCGATCTCCTGGGCCGCGTGCCGTTCCTCGTCGGACAGCGGGCCGTCGGCCAGCCCGATCCGCACGGCGTCGGCCAGGAACCACTCCCTGGCCGGGACGGCCAGTTGCAGGGCCAGGCGGTTCAGCGGGCCCCCCAGGTCCTGGGCGGGATCAGCGGACAAGGCCGACGAGGACAGGTCGGCGTCCAGCGCCGCGTCGTCGTAGTCCGCCAGGCCAGCGCCCTTGATCGCGTCGATGGCCCGGCGCCTGGCCGGCGCGCTGCTCCCGCCGCCGGCCCGGAGCACGAGCGAAGCCGCCGCCCGCATCCCGGCCGGGAGCGCCGCCTGCATCTGGGCCGCCGTGGGCAGGGCCAGCACGCCCATCCGGTACCGGGTGCCGCACACCGCGCACTTCACGTGCTCGCCGACGTTGGTGAGCGGGATGACCGGGATGAAGAACAGCGTGAACCAGCGCCGCCCGGCCCGGTGCCGGTACTCGCGGTCCCCGCCGCAGCGCTGGCAGTGAAACGTCCCTTGCCCGATCGTGCGGTAGAACACCCGGAGCCCGAAGATGATCAGCAAGCTCGTTCCCTCCCAGCCCGCCTCCGCGGCAGTCACGCAGTGAACACACCCCAGTACTTGCAGATCATCACATGTCCCGCCGGGACGGATGCACAAGTCGAGTCTTTTTCCACTCGATCGTGACCGCGGCCCCCGGCCGGCGCCGGCGCCCCCCGTGCCCCCTGCCCCTGACCGGCCGCGGGGTCAGTCATAGAAGCCCAGGCGGCGTAGCTGCTTCGGGTCCCGCTGCCAGTCCTTGGCGATCTTGATGCGCAGGTCGAGGTACACCCGGGTGCCCAGCAGCGCCTCGATCTGCTGCCTGGCCCGGGACCCGACCTCCTTGAGCCGGGCGCCCTTGGCGCCGATCACGATGGCCTTCTGGCTGGGGCGTTCCACGTACATCACCGCGTGCACGTCGATCAAGTCCTCGCGCCCGTCCCGGGGCGCCATCTCCTCTACCACGACGGCGATGGAGTGCGGCAGTTCGTCGCGCACGCCCTCCAGGATCGCCTCGCGGATCAGCTCGGCGACGAGCCGCTGTTCCGGCTCGTCGGTCTCCTCGCCGTCCGGGTACAGCGGCCGGCCTTCGGGCAGGTGCGAGATGAGCACGTCGGCCAGCACGTCCAGCTGGAACCCGGACACGGCGGACACCGGTACCACGTCCGCCCAGTCGCCGAGCCCTGCGACCGCGGCGAGCTGAGCGGCGATCTGCGGCCGGGAAGCCTGGTCGGTCTTGGTGACCACGGCCACCACGGGCGTCTTGCCCGGGCCGGCCACCTCGGCGGCCAGGTACCTGTCGCCCGGGCCGATCGCCTCGGTGGCCGGCAGGCAGAACCCGATCACGTCCACCTCACTGAGGGTGGACCGGACCAGGCTGTCCAGGTGCTCCCCGAGCAGGGTCCGGGGCCGGTGCAGCCCCGGCGTATCCACGATGATCAGCTGGGCGCCGGGCCGGTGCACGATTCCCCTGATCGCCCGCCGGGTGGTCTGGGGCCGGCTGCTGGTGATCGCCACCTTGGCCCCGACCAGCGCGTTCATCAGCGTCGACTTGCCGACGTTCGGCCGCCCGACGAAGCAGGCGAAGCCGCACCGGAACCCGGCCGGGCCTGGGTCGTCCCGAACCCGCGCGGGGGACGGTGTCTGCGGGGATCCCACGTCGTGATTCTCCCCCAATCCGCTCCCTGGCCCTAATGTGCTCCGGGCGCGGCCCCGCCCGCCGCGCGGAGCGGCCAGCACGGCCAGCGCCCCGCCGACCAGGACCAGGCCCGCCGCCGCGGCAGCCGTCAGCCGCTCAGGGGCGCAAGGTGGCCTTCACCGTGCCGTCGGGTGCCGCGTGGAACACCACCGCGGCCGGGCCCACGTCGCGTACCGCGGCCAGGTCGGCCGGGTCCGGCCCGTCGCCGTCGCTGACCAGGGCCGCCGCTTCCAGGCTGGCGGCCCCGCTGGACACCGCCATGGCCACGGCCAGGTGCAGCGCCGACAGGCGCAGCGACGGCAGCGCCACGGCCGCGGCGGCGTAGGTCCGTCCGGTCTCGTCACGCACCGCGGCGCCCTCGGCGGCCGCGACCCGCGCGCGGGCCGCGCGCGCCAGCGTGATGATTTTGAGGTCTTCCTGGCCAGGCTGGGCCTCGCTCACCCGGCTGAGTCTAGTGCGGTGTCCCCTGGTCCGTGGCCCGTCCGTCGTCCGTGGCCGCCGCGCCCGTGGCCCCGGCCCCGCCGCGGCCGCCACTGCCCCGGCCATCGTCGCGCGCGGCACCGCCCCGGCCGGCACCGCCCGGCCCGGCACCGCCCGGCCCGTCACCGCCCGGTCCGTCGCCGCCGGGACCGCGGCCCGCGGACGCGACGCGCTCGACGGTCACCGTCCCGATCCGGTTGCGCCGCCCGGCCAGGCTTTCCGCGGTCAGCCTCAGCCCCGCGACCGTCGCCACCGAGCCGGCGATCGGCACCCGTCCCAGCCGCTGGGCGAGCAGCCCGACCACGGTCTCCACGTCCTCGGCCTCGATGCGGACGCCGAACAGTTCCTCGAGTTCCTCGACCGGAAGCCGCGCGGTGACCCGGGCCCGCCCGTCGCCGAGCCACTCCACCGGCGGCTGCTCCTTGTCGTACTCGTCAGCGATCTCGCCGACGATCTCCTCGAGAATGTCCTCGATCGTGACCAGGCCCGCGGTACCGCCGTACTCGTCGATCACGATCGCGACGTGCGTCTGGCGCGCCTGCATCTCCCGCAGCAGCGCGTCGATCGGCTTGCTCTCGGGCACGAACGTAGCGGGCCGCATGATCGAGTCGACCTTCTCGACCGACTCGCTCTCCCGGTGCTCGTAGCTGCGGGTCACGATGTCCTTGAGGTAGGCGATCCCGACGATGTCGTCCTCGTTCTCGCCGATGACCGGGATCCGGGAGAACCCGCTGCGCAGCGCGAGGGACAGCGCCTGCCGCAGCGTCTTGCCGCGCTCGACGAACACCATGTCGGTGCGCGGGACCATCACCTCGCGGACGATCGTGTCGCCGAGCTCGAACACCGAGTGGATCATCGCGCGCTCGTCGGGCTGGATCACCCGGCGCTGCTCCAGCAGG
The DNA here is from genome assembly GCA_963842355.1 of uncultured Actinomycetota bacterium. Classification (GTDB taxonomy): domain Bacteria; phylum Actinomycetota; class Actinomycetes; order Streptosporangiales; family Streptosporangiaceae; genus JASHPR01. The sequence continues at coordinate 403,563 of CAWJGC010000011.1, forward strand.
TCCACGAGCCCCCGGAGGTCCTCCTCGGAGCCGGGCGGCCCGCCGCCCCGGCCCGCGGCGCTGCCGAGGGACTGCAGCAGCCGGGGCAGCGGCCCCAGCAGCCGGGTGACCGGGGCCAGAACGGAGGCCGCGGCGGTGGCCACCCGCACCGCGCTGCGCTGGCCCAGGGATCTCGGCACGATGCCGGCCGCCACGTAGATCACCATGGTCATGACGACGGCCGTGATCACGAACGCCCGCCACCCGTGTCCCAGCCAGTGCAGCAGCACCACGAGCACCAGCACGGTGGCGGAAAGCTCGGCCGCGATCCGGACCAGCAGCAGCACCGACAGATAGCGGGGCACGTCGGCCAGCACGACCTGCAGCGGCGTCGAGCGCTCGCCCACGCCACGGCCCAGTTCCTTGGCCCCGGCCCGGGAGACCCTGGCCAGCGCCGCCTCAGCGCTGGCGCACCAGGCGGTCAGCAGCGTCAGAGCCAGTGCCGCCGCCAGCAGCCAGCCCATGGCTCACCCGCCTTCCTGCCCGCCCGCCCGGCCCGCCTCTCCCGCCTCCGCGATCTCGGCTTCGTGACCCGGGTCGCGGTCAGGGGCGCGTTCGGAGCGCCAGGCGGCGAGCAGCCGGTCCTGCAGGCCGAACATGGTCGCGTGCTCTTCCGGCTCGGCATGGTCATACCCGAGCAGGTGCAGGATGCCATGCGTGCACAGCAGGTCGAGCTCATCCTGCACGCCGTGCTCCGCCGTGCGGGCCTGCTCGGCCGCCACCTGCGGGCACAGCACCACGTCGCCGAGCAGGCCCGGCACGCCCTCGCCGTCGTGGTCGGCCTGGCTGCCGCCCGGAGGCGGCGGCCACAGCTCGTCCATGGGGAACGCGAGCACGTCGGTGGGTCCCGCCTCGCCCATCCAGCGCTCATGCAGATCGGCCATGGCGGCCTCGTCCACGAGCAGCACGGACAGCTCGGCCAGGGGATGCACCCGCATCCCGTCCAGCACGTGCCGGGCCAGGGCCGCGAGGCCGGCCTCGTCGACTCCGATGCCCGACTCGTTGGCGATCTCGATGCTCACAGTGCTATCTCTCGCCTCCGGGGGCAGGAATTTTCAGCGGGCCCGGTTGCCGTCGCGGCGAGGCCGGCCACCTGATATCCGTTCTGTATTCCCGGTCGCGGCGCGTCGCGCGTCATAACGCTCGTAAGCGTCGACGATGTCGGCGACCAGCTTGTGCCTGACCACGTCGTGGCTGGTCAGCCGGGAGAAGTACACGTCGTCGACGCCGTCGAGTATGTCCTGGACCAGTCGCAGGCCGCTGAGCTGCCCGGCGGGCAGGTCAACCTGGGTGACGTCGCCGGTCACCACGATCTTGGAACCGAAGCCGAGCCTGGTCAGGAACATCTTCATCTGCTCGGGCGAGGTGTTCTGCGCCTCGTCCAGGATGATGAACGAGTCGTTCAAAGTCCGGCCGCGCATATACGCCAAAGGGGCTATTTCGATCGTGCCCGCCGCGGTGAGCTTCGGGATCGAGTCCGGGTCGAGCATGTCGTGCAGCGCGTCGTACAGCGGCCGCAGGTACGGGTCGATCTTCTCGTACAGCGTGCCGGGCAGGAAGCCGAGCCGCTCCCCCGCCTCCACGGCGGGCCGGGTGAGGATGATCCGGTTGAACTCCTTGGCCTGCAGCGCCTTCACCGCCTTGGCCATGGCCAGGTAGGTCTTGCCGGTCCCGGCCGGGCCGATCGCGAACACGACCGTGTGCTTGTCGATCGCGTCGACGTAGCGTTTCTGGTTCAGGGTCTTGGGCCGGATCGTGCGGCCGCGGGCGGACAGGATGTCCAGCGTCAGCACGTCGGCCGGACGCAGGCCCGATTTCCTGCGGAGCATCGCCACGCTGCGCTCGACCACGTCCGCGGCGAGTTCCGCCCCGCTCGCCAGCAGCCGGGTCAGCTCGTCGAAGAGCCTGGCGACGAGCGCGGTCTCCTCCGGCGAGCCGGTCACGGTGATCTCGTTGCCGCGCACGTGGATGTCGGCACCGAAGGCGCTCTCGATAACGTGCAGCAACTCGTCGCGGGAACCTAGGAGGCTGACCATCGAGTGGTCATCCGGGATCACGATCTTGACGCGAGTGCGGCCGTCTGGCGACAGCTCACCGCTGCGCGAATCCGTCGGAGTATCTGTCAAGGGCCCTTCCCTGCCCGGGCGCGCGCCCGGGCCTGCGTGTTCGCCATTTTATCCGCAGGACGCGCTCCGACGGGCCCCAACCTGGACCAGCGCTGCCGGGGCCCTGGGGGTCGTCCGGGGGGTCGTTCTGGCGTCGTCCGCCCGGACCAACCCAGGATATGTACCGGCGCCTGCGGATTTATATCGAGAAAGGCCAGCGTGCGCGCGCTCCCCGGCACCCGGATCGCCGGGATATCTCCGGCCGCGATACCACAAAACAGGCACTGGGATACGCAGCCGATCTTAACTTGTGCTGGGCCGACCGGGCCGCCGACATATATGGTTGCAGTGCTGCGAACTCTCGGCGCACCACCCCTCTGGTGCACGGCCCGGCGGATGCTGGCCCCCCGTGACCCCCGGCGCGTGGCCTTGGCGGTGATCGCGGCAATGCAAACTCATGAGACGTGGGTGTGGGGGCGGTGGGATCGTCAAGACGAGCCGGCATGTGTCCGGCCGGCGCCGAGATTCGACATGACGGCGGGTGAACCAGGCGGCGCGTCCGCGCGTCCAATCCACGTGACCGAAACCCTGGTGGCGGATACCGCCCTAGGCTCGGTTCCGGCCGATTGGGACGCCGACCGGGCAGTGACCGCGATCTACACCACGCACTATCGTTCGCTGGTGCGGCTCGCGGCACTACTGGTGCGGGACGTCGCAACTGCGGAGGAAGTGGTGCAAGACTCGTTCGTCGCGATGCACGGCGGCTGGCGCCGGCTGAGAGACAGCGACAAAGCGCTCTCCTACCTCAGGCAGTCGGTCGTGAACCGGTCCCGCTCCGTACTACGACATCGCGTAGTGGTCGACCGGAATGCGCCGAAACCTGCTCCCGACATGCCGAGTGCCGAGCACGGGGCGATCGTCCTGCTGGAGCGCTCGGCCGTGGTCTCCGCGCTGCGGATGCTGCCGCCGCGGCAGCGCGAGGCGCTCGTGCTGCGGTACTACGGCGACATGTCGGAGGCACAGATCGCCTCGGTGATGGGCATCAGCCGGGGCGCCGTCAAGAGCCACACGGCCAGGGCCATGTCCGCGCTGCGCAGTGTGCTGGAGCGTGAGACATGACGCACCGCGAGCAGGAGGAGATCCTGCGCCGGGCGCTGCACGCGGCCGCCGACTCGATCGAGCCCGCGGCTGATGGGCTTGAGCGGATCCGCGAGCGCCTTTCCACCCCCCGGCCGCTGTACGTGGCGTGGCTGATGGGGGTCTGGGCCGGCCTGGCCCAGCCCGTGCTGCTTCGCATGGAGCCGACGGTGGCAGACCTGGCCGGGCGGCTGACCGAGCGGTTGGGCGCGTGGGTGCGGGCCGCGGCCGGGTTCCTGGGGACCGTGTTCGTGGGGCTTGGTCCCGCGGGCGACCGCGTGCTGGCCGCGCTCCGGCGGCTGCGGCCGAATGCCGGGATGTCGCGGCACGAGAAGCTGCGGTCCGCCCTCGCCTTCGGCGCGGCCGCCGTGATCGGGGCCGCTGGCGGCTTCGCCCTCTCGGCCGGGCTGCCGCAGCAGGTGATCTCGGCGGCCAGCTCGTTCATCGCGCCGAGTCCGGCGCACCATGCGGGCGGCGGCGGGCCTGGCTCAGAAAACGGCGGCGGGCAGAACCTGCCGTCGACGTCGGGCACCTCGCCGCACGCCAGGGGCACGGCATCGCCGTCCCCCTCTCCCAGCTGTAAAACGAAGGCCACGCAGGCCCCCCGGCCGACCCCGAGCGGGGCCAGCCCGAGCCCGAGCAGGCCCAGCCCGAGCCCGAGCGGCGCCAGCCCGAGCCCGACCCAAGCCAGCCCGAGCCCGAGCCAAGCCAGCCCGAGCCCGAGCCAGACCTCGGGCGGTACGCTCAGCCCTCCCACGCCAGCCCCCGACCAGGCCTCGGATGCGGACATGATCGTGCACGGCGGCAACAGCTCGGGCAAGCCGACTCCGACTCCGGCTCCGGGGCCGACTTCGACTCCGGCGGCCACGCCCACGTGTTCCTGACCGGACCGCCAGGACGGGCTGGCTGACCGACGGACGGCGCCGGCCGGGCTCTTACCGACGGCACGCGGCCGGTGACCTGGCTCAGGCCCAGCGGCCGGCCTTCAGGTCCAGCGGCCGGAGCCCGCCAGCGCGAGCGCCGTGGCCACCGCTCCGGCCGATGACGAGCGCAGCACGGCCGGCCCCAGCCGGGCAGGCACCGCCCCGGCACCCGTCAGGCGGTCGGCCTCGGCCGGGCTCACCCCGCCTTCCGGTCCGACGATCACCACGATCTCTCCGTGGTCGGGCAGGCGCAGGCTGGTCAGCGCGGTCGGCGCGCCGGGATCCAGGAGGATCGCCAGGCTCGCCGCGGTCACCAGGCGGGCGACGGCCGGCGTGGCGTCCGGCCCGGTCACCTCGGGGATCCAGGCCCGGCGGGACTGCTTGGCCGCCGCACGCGCCGTGGTCCGCCAGCGGGCCAGTGCCTGGCCGGCCCGGTCACCCCGCCATCGGGCCACGCAGCGCTCGGCCTGCCAGGCCACCACGGCGTCCACGCCTATTTCGGTCATAATCTCGACGGCGAGCTCGCCGCGGTCACCCTTGGGTATCGCCTGCACGACCACGAGCCTCGGCTCCCCCCTCGGCTCGGCCCGCCGGCCCAGTACCGCAAGCTCGACCACGCCCGGCCGGACCCCGGTCACCACGCACTCCGCGACGGCCCCCGCACCGTCGGTCACGTCGGCCCGCTCGCCGACGGACAGCCGGCGCACGGTCGCCGCGTGACGGCCCTCCGCTCCGGCGAGCGTGATCGAGTCACCCGCCAGGTCAGCAGCATCGGCCAGGAAGACCGGCGGTCTCAGGGTTTGATTTGCGCCTCCGGGCCGCGCTTGCGGCGCCGCCTTCCCTCGTCGCTCGTTCGCCTTCGGCTCCTCGCTCCTCAGTCCAGGCGGCGCCGCGCCCCTTCGGGGCGGGTCAGCGCCCGTTGAACGCGTCACGCAGCCGGGAGAAGAACCCTTGCTGGCCGGGCGCGAACTTGCCGGGAGGCGACTCCTCGCCGCGGAGCTTGGCCAGTTGCCTGAGCAGGGTCTCCTGCTCAGGCTCCAGCTTGGCCGGCGTCTCGACGGTCACGTGGATGAGCAGGTCGCCGCGGCCGGAGGCGTTCAGGTGCGCGGTTCCCTGGCCGTAGAGCGGTATCGCCTGGCCGGACTGGGTTCCCGGCCGGATGTCCACGTCGGCCGGGCCGTCCAGGGTCTGCACCTGAAGCGTCGCTCCCAGTGCGGCGGCGGTCATCGGGATCGTCACGGTGCAGTGCAGGTCATCGCCCTGGCGCTCGAATATCGTGTGCGGCCGCTGCACGATCTCCAGGAACAGGTCCCCGGGAGGCCCGCCGCCGGGCCCGGTCTCGCCCTCCCCCGCCAGCTGGATGTGCGTCCCGTCCTCCACCCCGGCCGGGATGCGCACCTTGATGGTGCGACGGGTCCGGACCCGGCCGTCAGCGTCGCACTCCGGGCACGGCCTGCGGATCACCGTGCCGAACCCGCCGCAGGCCGGACACGGCCGGGACGCCATCACCTGGCCCAGGAACGACCGGGTGACCTGGCTGACCTCGCCGCGCCCGTGGCATACGTCGCAGGTCTCCGGGTGAGTGCCGGGCGCCGTCCCCTCACCGGAGCAGGTCGGGCAGACCACCGCGGTGTCCACGACCAGGTCCCTGGTGGTGCCGAACGCGCACTCGGCCAGGTCGAGTTCGACGCGGATGGTCGCGTTCCGGCCGCGCCTGGCCCGGCTCCGCGGCCCGCGAGTGCCCGCTCCGGCGCCGAAGAAGGCGTCCATGATGTCGCTGAACGGGAACCCGGCCGCGAACCCGCCCGGGCCTGCCCCGGCCTGCGCGAACGGGTCAGCGCCCATGTCGTACATCTGCCGCTTGCCCGGATCGGACAGGACCTCGTAGGCCTGGGTGATCTCCTTGAACCGCTCCTGGGTCTGCGGGTCGGGATTCACGTCAGGGTGGAGCTCCCGGGCCAGCCGCCGGTAGGCCTTCTTGATCTCGTCCGAGTCCGCGTCGCGCCGGACGCCGAGGACGCCGTAATAGTCGTTCGCCACCGCCGGACCCCTACGACTCGGCCAGGATCTGGCCCACGTACCGTGCCACCGCGCGCACCGCTCCTATCGCCGTCGGGTAGTCCATCCGTGTCGGGCCGAGCACCCCCAGCTTGGCCAGCGCCTGATCGCCGGAGCCGTAGCCGGAGGCCACCAGAGAGGTGCTCTGCAGGCCCTGTACCTCGTTTTCTGAACCGATGCGGACCGTCAGCGATTCCTGGTCGCCGGACTCGCCGAGCAGCCGCATGAGCACCACCTGCTCCTCGAGGGCCTCGAGCACCTCGTGCAGCCCCTGGGCGAAGTCGGCCCGGGTCAGGTTGGCGGCCCCGCCGACCACGACCCGCTCCTCGTGCCGCTCCACCAGGGTCTCCAGGATCACGGAGAAGATCGACGCCGCGTTGGCGCGCTCGGCCGGCGCCACCCGGTCGGGAAGCTCGGCGACCACCGTCGCGACCTCGGTCAGCCTGCGGCCGTCGAGGCAGGCGTTGAGCACCGCGCGCAGCTGGGTGATGGAGTCCTCGCCGATCGGGCCGGGCAGGTCCACCGAGCGCTGCTCCACCCGTCCGGTGTCGGTGATCAGCACCAGCAGCAGCCGCCGGTCCATCAGCGGCACCAGCTCGATGTGGCGCACCGACGACCTGGTGAGCGAGGGGTACTGCACCACGGCCACCTGCCGGGTCAGCTGCGCCAGCAGCCGCACGGTCCGCATCACGACGTCGTCGAGATCGTAGGCTCCGGCCAGGAACGTCTCGATGGCGCGCCGCTCCGCGGAGGAGAACGGCCGCACCGCGGACAGCCGGTCGACGAACAGCCGGTATCCCTTGTCCGTGGGCACCCGGCCCGCGCTCGTGTGCGGCTGCACGATGAAGCCCTGCTCCTCGAGCACGGCCATATCATTGCGGATGGTCGCCGGGGAGACGTCCAGGCTGTGGCGATCGACGAGGGACCTCGAGCCGACCGGCTCGTTGGTGGACACGTAGTCCTCGACGATGGCGCGCAGCACCGCTAGCTTCCGGTCGTCGAGCACGCGCTCACCTCCCCTGGCACTCCCATATCCCGAGTGCCAAGTCTATGGCGGGAAGGATACTGGGATGGTGCACGGTCGTGTCCGAATTCGCGAGCGGCGGCTCAGCGTTCTACCGTGAGATGAGAAAGGGCAGACGGACGGGGCTCCATGACCAGCAACTCAGCACAGCCGACACCGGAATGGCCGCCTTCCGGTCCGACCTCGTCGGAGCCCCTTGACGCGCTGCCCCCGGCCGAGGAGAACCTGGCCGCAGCCGACGGCCGATGGCACACCGGGCCGCTGGACCTGGGCCACACCGGGCCGCTCGACCTGCGCCACACCGGCCCGCAGGGCCGCTGGCCGGCCGGTGGCCGGTGGCCGGCGACACGGGCGCCGTGGCCGGGCCCGGCCACCGACCGGCCGGCCAGCGTGCTCGAACGCGGTACCGGGCAACAGGCCGCGGTGGCGCTGGAACCCGCGGGCGCGAGCGGCCCCGAGGGGCCAGCGGGACCGGGCGAGGAGCGCCTGGCCATCATCTGCTACCTGAGCGTGCCGTTCCTCGGGCCCCTGGTCCCGCTGATCGTCTATCTGGTCAAGAAGCGGGCCTCGGGCTATGCCCGCCGCCAGTCCGTTCAGGCCCTGAACCTGTCGGTCACCGCGCTGATCTACACGTTCTGCGCCCTGATTCTCGGCACGATGCTGGCCCTGGACAGCGTTACCCTGGCCCTGGCCGTCGTGGTACCGCTGGCAGCCGTTCTGTGGCTGGTCACCCTGGTCTACCTCATCCTGGCCGCGTCGCGCGCGAGCCGGGGCGACTACTACCGCGTCCCCGCCTGGCTCTGCGCCACGATCCTGCGCTAGGCCCGGCGGCCGGCCGCGCGGCGGCCGGGTCAGTCCGTGAGGCCCCGGACCACCGCGTCGGCGAGCAGCCGCAGGCCGGGGTCAGGGTCACCCGTCCCGCATCGTAGGCGGCCTGCTCGGCCAGCCCGTTCCGGACCGCGGCCCCGGCGGCGGCCTGCCCGGCAGGCGACAGGTCATCGAGCGGGCAGCCGGTAGCGAGCCGGGTGGCCAGCATGATCCGTTCGGTCCGGCGCTCGGCCCCGGTCAGGATCTCGCGCCCCTGGCCCGGGCTCAGGCCGGCGGTGATGCGGGCGGCGTACGCGGCCGGGTGCCGTACGTTCCACCACCGGGTGCCGCCGACGTGGCTGTGCGCGCCGGGGCCGATGCCCCACCAGTCGCCGCCGGTCCAGTACAGCAGGTTGTGCCGGCACTTCGCGTCCGGCGACGCCGCCCAGTTGGAGATCTCATACCAACGCAGGCCGGCGGCCGAGAGCAACTCGTCGGCGGCCAGGTACCGGTCGGCCATCGCGTCGTCATCCGGTGCGGCAAGCTCCCCGCGCCTGATCCTGGCGGCCAGCCGGGTGCCCTCCTCCACGATCAGCGCGTAGCCGGATATGTGGTCGGGCCCGGCGGACACGGCGCTGCGCAGCGACCGGGCCCAGTCTGCGTCGCTTTCTCCCGGAGTGCCGTAGATCAGGTCCAGGCTGACGTGTTCGAACCCCGCCGCGCGCGCCCAGGCGACGCTTCGCTGCGGCCGGCCGGCCTGGTGTTTACGATCCAGAACGGTCAGCACCTTGCTGACTGCGCTCTGCATGCCGATCGAGACCCGGGTGAATCCGCGGCTGCGCAGCTCGGCCAGGGACCGCTGGTCCACGGTCTCCGGGTTGGCCTCCACCGTCACCTCGGCCTCCGGCGCCAGCCCGAACTCGGAGCCGATGGCCCGCAGGACCGCGCCGAGATCGGCGGCGGGCAGCAGGGTCGGCGTGCCGCCGCCGAAGAACACGCTGCTGGCCGGCCCGGCGGCCGGGCCGAGCACGCGTCGCGCCAGCCGGATCTCCTCGATGGCCTGGCCGGCGTAGGACTCCCTGGTGGCGCCCGAACCGAGCTCGCTGGCCGTGTAGGTGTTGAAGTCGCAGTAGCCGCACCGGGTCACGCAGAACGGCACGTGCACGTATACGCCGAACGGCCGCGTGCCCAGGCCGGTCCGGGCCGCGGACGGCAGCGTGCCGTCGGCCGGGACGGGCTCGCCGTCCGGAGGGGGGGCTGGCACGGTCAGGTCACCGCGTCCGGACGTCGCGCGCCATCGGTCACACTGGAACGGTACCCGCGCCCGCGGGCCGGCCGAGCCGGGCGGCCGAGCCGGGCGGCCGAGCCGGGCGGCCGAGCCGGGCGGCCGAACCGGACGGTCGAACCCGCCCCCGGCCGGTGCCGGTAGCCGCCCGCGCGGGTTAGGCTAGCTTCTACTGAGTTGCGGGGAGGGAACCGATGACGGCGCGGCCGGGATACGGGATGACCCCCTGGGGCGATGGCCGGCTGCTGGCCGCCAGCGCGGACCGCGAGCGCGCGGTCGACGTGCTCAAAGCCGGGTTCGCTGAAGGCAGGCTGACGAAGGACGAGTACGACGCGCGCGTCGCCCAGGCCTACACGGCGCGAACGTACGCGGACCTGGCCGCTGTCATCGCCGACCTTCCCGGCGGCCACGCCGCGACGCCGTACCCGTACGGGCCGGCCTACCTGCCCGTGGCCACGCGGCACACCAACTCGCTGGCGATCGCGTCCCTGGTCTGCGGCCTGGCGCAGCCGTTCACCGGCGGCCTGACCATGATCCCGGCCGTGATCCTGGGCCACTTGGCCCGCGGCCAGATCCGCCGCACCGGAGAGGACGGCAAGGGGCTGGCCACGGCCGGCGCGGTTCTCGGCTGGGTCGGGATCAGCATCGCGGTGCTGATCATCCTGGTCGTGACCACCGTCGCCGCCACGCATGCCGCTCCGGCATCGCCGGTGCCGGGCGGCCCCTGACGGGCCGGCCCGGCTGAAGCCGTTCAGCGTTTGCGGTCCGGTCCCTGCTCGGTGGACAGCGCGGCGACGAAAGCCTCCTGCGGCACCTCCACCCGCCCGATGACCTTCATCCGCCGCTTGCCTTCCTTCTGCCTCTCCAGCAGCTTGCGCTTGCGGGTGATGTCACCGCCGTAGCACTTGGCCAGGACGTCCTTGCGCATCGCGCGGATGTTCTCGCGGGCGATCACCCGCGAGCCGATGGCCGCCTGGATCGGCACCTCGAACTGCTGCCTCGGGATCAGCTCCTTCAGGCGGGCGGTCATCGCCAGCCCGTACTCACGCGCCTGGTCGGTGTGCACGATCTGGCTGAACGCGTCCACCGGCTGGCCCTGCAGCAGGATGTCGACCTTGACCAGGCTGGCCTCCTGCTCGCCCGCGGGCTCGTAGTCCAGCGAGGCGTAGCCGCGGGTGCGGGACTTGAGCTGGTCGAAGAAGTCGAAGATGATCTCCGCGAGCGGCATGGTGTAGCGGATCTCGACCCGGTCGGCGGACAGGTACTCCATCCCGAGCAGCATGCCGCGCCGGCCCTGGCACAGATCCATGATCGCGCCGATGTACTCACTGGGCGCCAGCAGCGTGGCCCGGACCACCGGCTCGAAGACCTGGCGGATCTTGCCGTCAGGGAACTCACTCGGGTTGGTCACGATCAGCTCCGCGCCCGTCTCCATCACCACGCGGTAGACCACGTTCGGCGCGGTCGAGATCAGCGCCAGGTCGAACTCCCGCTCCAGCCGTTCCCGCACGATGTCCATGTGCAGGAGGCCGAGGAACCCGCACCGGAAGCCGAACCCCAGCGCGGTCGACGTCTCCGGCTCGTAGACCAGCGAGGCGTCGTTCAGCCGGAGCTTGTCCAGGGCGTCGCGCAGTTCGGGGTAGTCGTCCCCGTCGACCGGGTACAGCCCGGAGAACACCATGGGCCGGGGATGGTCGTAGCCGGGCAGCGGCTCGGACGCGGGCCTGCTGGCGCTGGTCACCGTGTCGCCGACGCGCGCCTGGCGCACGTCTTTCACGCCGGTGATCAGGTAGCCGACTTCGCCGGCAGCCAGGCCGTCGGACGGGACCGGCTCCGGCGAGATCACGCCGACCTCGAGAGTCTCGTGCACGGCCTTGGTGGACAGCATCAGGGTCTTCTCGCGCCGGGTCAGGCGCCCGTCCACGACCCGGACGTAGGTCACCACGCCGCGGTAGGTGTCGTATACCGAGTCGAAGATCATGGCCCGGGCCGGGGCGTCGAGGTCGCCGGTCGGTGCCGGGACCTGCTCCACGACCGCGTTCAGGAGGTCGGCCACGCCCTCGCCGGTCTTGGCCGAGACCCGCAGGACGTCCGCCGGATCGCAGCCGATGATGCCGGCGATCTCGGCCGCGTATTTGTCTGGCTGCGCAGCGGGCAGGTCGATCTTGTTCAGCACCGGGATCAGGTGCAGGTCGGCGTCGAGCGCCAGGTACAGGTTGGCCAGGGTCTGCGCCTCGATCCCCTGAGCGGCGTCCACCAGCAGGATCGCGCCCTCGCAGGCCGCCAGTGACCGGGACACCTCATAGGAGAAGTCGACGTGGCCCGGGGTGTCGATCAGGTTCAGCACGTACCGGCGGCCGTCGCGGCCCTGCCAGGGCAGGCGCACGGCCTGGCTCTTGATCGTGATGCCCCGCTCCCGCTCGATGTCCATCCGGTCCAGGTACTGCGCGCGCATCTGCCGCTCGCCGACGACGCCGGTGAGTTGCAGCATCCGGTCAGCGAGCGTCGACTTGCCGTGGTCTATATGGGCGATAATGCAGAAATTACGAATTATCGCGGGATCGGTCCGTCCTGGCTCGGGCAGGCCCGGCTCGGCCGATCGCGGCTCGGTCATGGGTGGCACGGGCCTCCGCCAGGTAATAGTTCCGTCAGAGCCCGACGCGTGACCAACGGGCTGTCGCCGTCTATGGTCGCATGCCGCGCCGGATGCTGTGTTTCCCGCTCGCCTCCGGGGCGCCCTTGAGGCACCGTCTTCCCTCCTCGCTCATCCCTCGCTCGTCAGTCCAGACGGCGCCGCGCCCCCCGGCTCGCCCATGTTTCCCGCTCGCCTCCGGGGCGCCCTTGAGGCACCGTCTTCCCTCCTCGCTCATCCCTCGCTCGTCAGTCCAGACGGCGCCGCGCCCCCCGGCTCGCCCATGTTTCCCGCTCGCCTCCGGGGCGCTGGGATAGGCTCACCGGCCGCCCGGGTTTGAGCGCCCGGGTTTGAGCGTCCGGCGGGATCTGGGCTATCCTTCCTTTTCGGCTGCCCGCATGCCCGCATCCGCAGGACCGGGCGCGACGCCGCGGTCTCTCGCGGCGGGCATACCCGATCAAGCTGACCATCCCGAGCGAGGCACACGCGTGGCGAATATCAAGTCCCAGATCAAGCGCAACAAGCAGAACGAGAAGGCGCGCCAGCGCAACAAGTCCGTCAAGTCCGCGCTGAAGACGTCGGTCCGGCAGTTCCGCGAGGCCGCGGACGCCGGCGATGCCGAGAAGGCCACCCAGAGCATGCGGGTCGCCTACGTGAAGCTCGACAAGGCCGTCAGCAAGGGCGTCATCCACAAGAACCAGGCGGCCAACCGCAAGTCTGCGATCGCCAAGCGCGCCGCGCAGATGGAGCACTGAGTCACCTGCGCCGCCGGGGCCCCACCCCCCTCCCCCTCCCCCTCCCCCTCCCCCTCCCCCTCCCCCTTCACTGTCCTGTTTGGCGCGGCTAGAGCTGCCGGCCGTGTAGCCGGTTCCCGCAGTCGGCGAATCCGGCGATGAATGTGAAGTTGCTGCACACGGGTGTACACCAAAGCCGCATTCACGCGGCCGGGATGCCGGGGTCGGCGGGCCGGCCGCCGGGTGAGCGGTGCGCGGCTAGCCGGGTGAGCGGTGCGCGGCTAGCCGGGTGAGCGGTGCGCGGCTAGCCGGGTGAGCGGCACGCCACGATCTCGGTGATCGCGAGTTCCAGCGCGTAGCCCGGACTGGCCCCTTCCCCCTTCACCTGGGCATCGGTGTCCGCCACGATGGCGTGCGCCCGCGCTACGCCGTCTGCCGTCCAGCCCCGCAGCTGCTGGCGGACCCGGTCGATCTTCCACGACGGCATCCCGAGTTCGGCCGCGAGCGCGTCCGCGCTGCGGGTCCGCGCGGCCGTGCCGACCCGCCCCAGCCCCCGGACGCCCTGCGCCAGCGCGCTGGTGATCAGCACCGGCGAGACGCCGGTCGACAGGGCCCAGCGCAGTTGCTCCAGGGCGTCGGCCAGCTTTCCTTCCAGCGCCCGGTCGGCCACCGTGAACCCGGTCGCCTCCGCCCGGCCGCGGTAGTACCGCGCCACTACGGGCTGGCTGATCACGCCGGTGGTGTCGGCGGCAAGCTGGCTGCACGCCGCCGCAAGCTCCCGCAGATCGGTCCCGACCGCGTCGAGCAGCGCGCGCAGGCCGCCTTCGTCGGCCTTCCGCCCGGCCTGGCGGAATTCGGCACGCAGGAAGTCCAGCCGCTCGCCGAACCGCCTGACCGCCGGGCAGTCGATCCGCCTGGCCCCGTCACCGGCCAGGCTGGCCAGCAGCGACTTGTTCTTGGCCCCGCCCGAGTGGGACAGCACGAGCACCATGTCAGGGGCCGGGGACGCCGCGTAGCGGCCAAGCTCGGCCGCGACATCCTTGGTGGCGTCCTGCACCGACCTGATGACGACCACGCCGCCGCCACCGAACAGCGACGGCGCGGTGAGGCTGGACAGGTCGCCCGGCCTGAGGTCGGCGGCGCGCACGTCGTGCACATCGTGCGCGCCTGGTCCGGCCCCGCCCGCCTCGCCGGCCGGCCCGGCCGCCAGGGCCTGCCTCACGACCGCGCGCACCGCCCGCTCCACCAGCAGCTCCTCGTCTCCGACGACGACCGTCACGGGCGCGACACGGGGCTGGCTGCCGGAGGCGGCCGCGGGGCCAGAAGATGGCATGCCTGCAGCATGCCACGGATCCCGGGCCGGTCAGTACGGGGCGACCACCACGCCGAGCATGCCCGGGCCCGTGTGAGCCAGGATCACCGCCCCGGCCTCGGCCAGGTACCGGTGCCGCGCCCCGGGGATCAGCCGCTCCAGCCGCTCGGCCAGGGCCGCCCCGCGCTCGGCCTGACCCAGGTGCTGCACGGCCACGTCGACCGGCTGGCCGTCGGCGAACTCCACGGCCACCTCCTCCAGCCTGCGCGCCGCCGCCGACGGCGTGCGGACCTTCTCCAGCACGGCGATCTTGCCGTCCGTGACGTGCAGCAGCGGCCGGGCCGTCAGCGCGGAGCCTGCCCGCCCGGGCACGGGATCGATCCTGCCTCCGGCCTTCAGGTGATCGAGCGTAGCCAGCACGAAGAAGGACCGGAGCCGTGCGGATCTGCGGGCTGCGGCCGCGGCCACGTCCCCGAGCGCCCGCCCGGCGGCCGCCGCCTCAGCAGCCTCGATGACGGCGATCCCCAGGCCCATGCCCAGGGAACGCGAGTCGATCACCTGAACCGGCACCGCCGCTCCGGCCGCCGCCAGCCGGGCCGAGTTGACGGTCCCCGAGAGCCCGGCCGAGAGATGGACCGAGGCCACGGCCCGGGCCCCGGCCGCCGCAGCGGCCGCGTAGGCGGCGGCGAAGCGCTCGGGGGCCGGACTGGCCGTGCTGATCCGCGCCCCGCGGCGAAGCTCCGCCTCGATCGCGCCCGACCGCGCCGCAGGCCCGTCGTCCGCCGCGGTCCCGCCGGCCATGACACGCAGGGGCACGACCCGGATGCCGTACCGCGCCGCCAGGTCGGGAGTCAGGCATGCGGTGGAGTCGGTGACCACCGCGACCGTTGAGGTCATGGCCGCGACGTTAGCCGCTGCCGCCGGCCGCCAGCCGTCAGCCGGACGCCGCCGGCTCGCCGGACGGCCCAGCCTCAGCCGGACGCCGGCTCGCCACCCCGCCACACCCGCAGCGGCTTGAGGCCATAGGCCCAGGCGAAGGCGCCCTCGTGATCGGCGTCCCAGGCCACGATGTCCGCGAACCGGCCACGGACCATCGCTCCCCGGTCGGGCGCACGCAGGGCGTGGGCGCCGCCGATGGTCGCGGCGCGAAGCGCCTCGGTGACGCTCATGCCCAGGTGCGCGACGGCCAGCGCGATCACGAGCGGCATCGACGTGATCCCGATGCCGCCAGGTGAGTGATCAGACCCGAGGGCGACGGCGACGCCCTTGTCGAGCAGCGCGCGGACCGGCGGGGTCCGCCCCGTCGCCAGGGACGTGGCCGGGCAGACCACGGCGGCCACGCCGGCCCGGGCCAGGGCCGCGACGTCGTTGTCGTCCGCCTCGTGCAGCAGGTCGGCCGACGCGCAGCCCAGTTCCGCCGCCAGCAGGGCCGCCCCGTGGCGGGAATCGCCGCAGGCGTGCAGCCGGGGCAGCAGGCCGGACGCCCGCCCGGCATTGAGCACCCAGCGTGCTTCCGGCTCAGTGAAGCGCCCGTCGTCGCAGTAGACGTCCACGCTGTCGGCGCCGGCCCGGGCCGCGTCGGCACACCAGCCGCCGACCGCGTCGACGTAATCGTGCCGCCGGCCGAAGTACTCGGGCGGCACCGCGTGGGCGGCGAGGAACGTCGCGTGCACGCGCGGCAGGCCGGGCTCGCCCTCGAGCGAGCGCAGCAGCCGGATATCCGCCAGTTCGCCGTCCCTGGTCAGGTGGTAGCCGGTCTTGGCCTCGATGGTCGTCGTCCCGCTCAGCAGCCAGTTGCGCAGCCGGGCCCGCACGGCGTCGCACAGCGTCCAGGGATCTGTCCCCCGGGTGACCGTGACCGTGGAGGCCATCCCGCCGCCGGCCGCGGCGATGTCCCTGGACGAGGAACCGCTCGACCGCATGGCCAGTTCCGCGTACCGGTTGCCCGCGTAGACGGGGTGGGTGTGGGCGTCGATGAGCCCGGGGGTGACCAGCCCGCCGTTGAGGTTCTCCACGTGATCGACGTCAACGATGTCCTCGATCACGCCCGGGAGGCTGCCCGGCAGCTCGGAGGCCGGGCCGACCCAGGCGATGCGGTCATCGTGCGACAAGATCGCAGCATTGCTCCACACCTCGGAACCGGTCCACAGCCGGCCGATGTTGGTGAGCAAGCGAACGGTCACCGCGTGGCGCCCCCCTGCGGTGAAGCGCTGCTGGCGACGATTCCGTTGGCCATGAGCGTTCACCTGCCATGACTCGAGCCCGGTGCTGCCGCACCGGCGAGCGTCCCGGAGCAGATGATCACGGATGAGGACACCGCGGATGCGACAGCCAATATATCGGTTGAGTCACGCTATTGCACTAGAGAGTCCTTGTACAGAGGCCCACGCAAATTGCCCGGCCTGAATGGCCGGATACAACTCTCGGTCCTGTACTGCCTCCGCACAGTTGTCTTACCGTCCCCTGCCGGGTCCCAGCGGTCCGGGCAGCGGCCCGGGGTGCGGCTCGCCGCACCCCGCCCGACCACCCGGCCCGACAGACCTGCCCGGACAGCCCTGACCCACCCGGTCCTGCACAGCACGGCGGGTCCAGGTCCGCGCGGCATCCGGGTGCCCCGGATGTCCCGGCCTAACCGGCGCGCTCACGGGTTCCCCCGGCATGCCCGGCGCGTATCCCGGCTCGTCCCGCAAGCCCCGGTCCGGCCCGCATCATCGCCGGCGGAATATCCCGCCGTGGAATTCCCGCCCGGAACTCAGCGGACTTCCGTGGCGTAATTGCGCGGGGTATATCGATTTGCAGTTGTGCAATGGATTGCAGAGCCGATAGGCGCCGGGCTGGCCGACGACGTCACCTCGTTACGGCCAGCGCCGGAAAGCGGCCGAGCTCGGCCGCGAGGCCCGGCGGCACCCGCGCGGTCAGCTCGGTGCCGTCCTGCCCGTGCCGGACTTCCAGCACCTCGCCTTCCTGGTGCGCGCGGGAGACGAGATCGCCCCTGTCGTACGGGACCATGACGCTGACCTGCTGGTCATGCCGCGGCAGCAGCCGCTCGATCTCGCGGAGCAGGTCATCGATCCCGGCCCCGGTGCGGACGGAGACCACCACGGACCCGCGCTCGGCCCGCCGCAGCCCGTCCAGCTCGATGGCCTCGGCCGCGTCGGCCTTGTTGATCACGACAAGCTCGGGCACGTCACCGGCGCCGATCTGCCCGAGTACCTCGCGCACCGCGGCGATCTGGGCCCGCGGGTCGGCGTCCGCGCCGTCCACGACGTGCAGGATCAGGTCCGCGTCGGCCACCTCTTCCAGCGTCGACCGGAAGGCGTCCACGAGCTGGTGCGGGAGATGCCGGACGAAGCCCACCGTGTCGGTCAGCGTGAACGGCCAGCCGGACGGGGTGCGAGCCCGCCGCACAGCCGGGTCGAGCGTGGCGAACAGGGAGTCGTCCACCAGGACCTGCGCCCCGGTCAGCCGGTTCAGCAGGCTGGACTTTCCGGCGTTGGTGTACCCGGCGATCGCTACCGACGGAACCGCGCGCCGCCGCCGCTGCCCGCGCTGGACCTGCCGCCCGACGGACATGCCGGCGATCTCCCGCCGCAGCTTGGTTATGCGCGCCCTGATCCGCCGCCGGTCCGTCTCGATCTTCGTCTCGCCCGGACCGCGGGTCCCGATGCCGCCGCCTCCGGCCACCCGGCCTCCGGCCTGCCTGGACAGCGACTCGCCCCAGCCGCGGAGCCTGGGCAGCAGGTACTGGAGCTGCGCCAGTTCCACCTGGGCCTTGCCCTCCTTGCTGCGGGCGTGCTGCGCGAAGATGTCCAGGATCAGGGCCGTCCGGTCGACGACCTTGACGCCCGCGATGCCTTCGAGCCTGCGCAGCTGACCGGGCGCGAGCTCGCCGTCGCAGATCACGGTGTCCGCGCCCGACGACGCGACGAGCTCCGCGAGCTCGGCCGCCTTGCCCGCACCCACGTAGGTCGCCGAGTCTGGCCGGCCACGCCGCTGGATCAGGCCGTCCAGGACCTGCGATCCCGCGGTCTCGGCCAGCCGGGACAGCTCGCGCAGCGAGTTCTCGGCCGTGGCCAGGGTCCCGTCCGTCCAGACCCCCATCAGCACCACCCGCTCCAGCCGCAGGGCGCGGTACTCGACCTCCGTGATGTCCTGGAGCTCGGTGGACAGCCCGGCCACCCGGCGCAGGGCGTGCCGGTCCTCCAGGTCGAGCTGGAGCTGGCCGTCATCCTCCGGCTCGGCCGGCTCGGCGCTGGCGGGCCAGGGGCTGGCAGGCCCGGGGCTGGCGGGGGTCACGGGCAGCTCAGGGCGGGCCGGGCGGGCCGGGCGGGCCGGGCGGGCTGGGTGGGCAGCTGACTGTGCGGACATCTTCCTCCAACGCTAGGAGCCCCGGGCGGACGCGGCCGGCCGCTGGTCGTAAAATGCTCCCACGGCCTGGGCTCGGGTTCATCTGGTTAAAATCCCGTCCGTCCTCGTTAACGCCCGGCGGGCCGCAAATGTGACCCGGCACCGGGACTTAATCGCGGCTCCGGGGTGCCGGGGCCGCGGGATCACCCGGCCGCTCGTCACCCGGCGGTCGACCGCCGTCGGGGGGCTGTGGGCCGCGACCTTTGACCTTCACGCCAGGCTGCGGCTAGCGTCTCAATCGCGAGCCGGGCAGCGCCGCCTGCCGGGACGGCCAGGCGGGCGTGACCGCAGCATGTCGGCGAACCGGGAGGAGCCAGGCGTGACGGAGACCGAGGGCGTCGAGATCACCGGCCCGGCCGGTGACAGGTACGACGAGATCCTCACCGACGAGGCGCTAGCCCTGGTCGCTGCCCTGCACCGGGAACTCGGGCCGCGGCGCGCGCAGCTGCTGGCCGCGAGGTCCGCCCGCCAGGAGGAACTCATCGCGGGCGCGATGCTGGACTTCCTGGGCCAGACCCGCCAGATCAGGGAGGATCCCGCCTGGCGCGTGGCGCCGCCAGCGCCGGGCCTGGTCGACCGCCGGGTGGAGATCACCGGGCCGACCGACAAGAAGATGACGGTCAACGCGCTCAACTCCGGGGCCCGGGTGTGGCTGGCCGACTTCGAGGACGCGAACACCCCGCTGTGGGACAACATGGTCACCGGCCAGCTCAACCTGAAGGACGCGCTGGACCGGAAGATCGACTTCCGCTCGGCCGACGGCAAGTCCTACCAGCTCAGGCCCGACGACGAGCTGGCCACGATCGTGGTCCGGCCGCGCGGCTGGCACCTGGACGAGAAACACGTGCTGGTCGACGGCCAGCGGGTCTCCGGGAGCCTGTTCGACTTCGCGCTGTACTTCGCCCACTGCGCCCGGCGCCAGCTCGACAAGGGCAAGGGTCCCTACTTCTACCTGGCCAAGAACGAGAGCCACCTGGAGGCGCGGCTCTGGAACGACGCGTTCAACCTGGCCCAGGACCGGATGGGCATCCCCCGCGGCACGATCAGGGCGACGGTCCTGATCGAGACGATCCCGGCGGCGTTCGAGATGGACGAGATCCTCTACGAGCTGCGGGATCACAGCGCCGGGCTGAACGCGGGCCGCTGGGACTACCTGTTCAGCATCATCAAGAAGTTCCGCACCCGGGGCCGCGACTTCGTCCTGCCCGAGCGCAACGCGGTGACGATGACGGCCCCGTTCATGCGCGCCTACACCGAGTTGCTGGTCAAGACCTGCCACGGCCGCGGCGCACACGCGATGGGCGGGATGGCGGCGTTCATCCCCAGCCGGCGCGATCCTGAGGTCAACGCCAAGGCGCTGGCCAAGGTCCGGGAGGACAAGACCCGCGAGTCGGGCGACGGCTTCGACGGCTCCTGGGTCGCCCACCCGGACCTGGTGCCGATCTGCCAGGAAGTGTTCGACGGGGTCCTCGGCGACCGGCCCAACCAGCTCGGCAAGCTGCGCGACGACGTCGAGGTCAGCGCCGCCGACCTGCTGGCGATCGCCAAGACGCCGGGCGGCATCACCGAAGCCGGGCTGCGCAACGACATCAGCGTCGGCCTGCAGTACCTGGCCAACTGGCTGGCCGGGACCGGGGCAGTGGCGATCTTCAACCTGATGGAGGACGCGGCCACCGCGGAGATCGCCCGGTCCCAGGTCTGGCAGTGGCTGCACAACGACGTGACGCTGGCCGAGGGCCCGCAGGTCACCACGGACCTCGTGGAACGGATCATCGGCGAGGAACTCGGCCTGATCCGCGAGCAGTACGGCGACGCCTACGACGCGGCCCAGTTCGACCAGGCCATGGCCCTGTTCAAGGAGGTCGCCCTGGCCGACGACTACGTGGATTTCCTCACCATCCCCGCCTACGAGCGCATGCCCTGACCGCCATGAGCAGGCCGGGGACCGCGCCAGGGACCGCGCCGGCGACCGACGCGCTGGTCCCGCGGATGACGCAGATCTGCGGGCCGGACGGCGTCGTCACCGACCCGCTGGAGCTGGCCACCTACGAGTGCGACGGGCTCACCGCGCACCGCTGCTCCCCCGGCCTCGTCGTGCTGCCGACCCGGGCCGACCAGGTGGCCGCGATCGTGACGGAGTGCGCGCAGGCCAAGATCCCGTTCGTGGCGCGCGGCTCGGGCACCGGCCTGTCCGGCGGTGCCCTGCCCCGGTCTGACGGCGTCCTGATCGTCACTTCGCGGATGCGCAAGATCATCGCGATCGACCCGCGCAGCCGCCGGGCGGTCGTCGAGCCCGGAGTCACCAACCTGGCGGTGAGCCAGGCCGCCGCCCCGTTCGGACTGTTCTACGCGCCCGACCCTTCGAGCCAGGTCATCTGCTCGGTCGGCGGCAACGTGGCGGAGAACTCGGGCGGGGCCCACTGCCTCAAGCATGGTTTCACGACGCACCACGTGACCGGCCTGGAGATCGTCACCCCGGGCGGGGAGCTGACCTGGCTGGGCGACGGCACCGGCGCCGCGCCCGGCTACGATCTGGTCGGCGCGTTCACCGGGTCGGAGGGCACGCTCGGCATCGTCACCAAGATCGTCGTGAAGCTGACCAGGATCCCGGAGGCGGTGACCACGCTGCTGGCCGCGTTCGCGACCATGGGCGCCGGCGGCGCCGCGGTGTCCGCGATCATCGGCTCCGGCATCCTGCCCGCCGCGATCGAGATGATGGACGCCCTCGCGATCGAGGCCGCCGAGGCCGCGGTGGCGTGCCGTTACCCGGAGGGCGCTGGCGCCGTGCTGATCGTCGAACTGGACGGCCCGGCCGGCGACGTGACGCGGGAGACCGCCGCGGTGCGGGCCATCTGCGAGCGGGAGGGCGCCTACGAGATCCGGGCGGCGCACGACGCGGCCGAGCGGGCGGCCATCTGGACCGGGCGCAAGTCCGCGTTCGCCGCCGTGGGCCGGATCAGCCCGGCCTACATCGTGCAGGACGGCGTGGTGCCGCGCACCGCCCTGCCGGAGGTGCTGGACCGGATCGCCGAGCTGTCCGCGGCCTCGGGGATCAGGGTCGCCAACGTCTTCCACGCCGGGGACGGCAACCTGCACCCGCTGGTGCTGTTCGACGACAGCCAGCCCGGCGCCGAGGCCGCGGCCGAGGACGTGTCCGGCCAGATCCTGGACCTGTGCATCGCCCACGGCGGGTCGATCACCGGCGAGCACGGCGTGGGCGTGGACAAGTCCAGGTACATGCCGAAGATGTTCGGCCCCGGCGACCTGGACACCATGCAGTTGCTGCGCTGCGCGTTCGACCCGGAGGGCCTGTGCAACCCGGGCAAGATCTTCCCGACGCCGCGCCTGTGCGGCGAGGTTCCCGGGGTCCGCCGCGCCCCCCACCCGCTGGTCGCCTCCGGGGAGCTGGAGCAGTTTTGATAGTCCGAACGCACCTGCGCGCGGCTGGCCGGCGATGACCGCCGGCTCGGTGCCGGGCTGCCTCGCGGAGGCGTGCGCGGAGGTCCGTGACGCCGGGCCGCAGGACGCGGTGGCCGGGGTGGCGCCACGGTACGTGGCCAGTCCCGCCGACATGGCCGAGGCCAGCGCGGTGATGCGGGCGGCCGCGGCCGAGGGCCTGGCCGCGGTCCCGCGCGGAGCCGGGACCAGGCTCGCCTGGGGCTGCCCCCCGACCCGCTGCGATCTGGTCATCGATACCCGGCGGATGAACCGGGTGCTCGAGCACGCGGCCGGCGACCAGATGGTGCGGGTGCAGGCCGGGGTCGGGCTGGATCAGCTCGCCGCCGTGCTCGCCGGGGCGGGGCAGCGGCTCGCGCTCGACCCGCCGGCGGCCCCGGGCCCGGCTGCCCCCGGGAACGGCCTGGGGTCCGGCACGATCGGCGGGGTCCTCGCCTGCGGGGTGGCCGGCCCGCTGCGGCTGCGTTACGGCACGCCGCGGGACCTGGCCCTCGGGATCACCGTGGTACGGGCGGACGGGACCGTGGCCGCTTCCGGCGGCAAGGTCGTGAAGAACGTGGCCGGCTACGACCTCGGCAAGCTGTTCGCCGGCTCGTACGGGACGCTCGGGCTGATCGCGGAGGCGGCGTTCCGGCTGCACCCGCTCCCCGGCGCGGTGTCGTTCGTCACCCGCGACTGCGCCGGCCCGGCCGCCGCCCATGCGGCGATCGCGGCCGCGGCCGAGGCGCCACTCGCCCCGTCGGCGGCCGAGATCGACCGGCCGTCCCGCCAGGCGCCGGTCCGCGTCGGCGTCCTGCTGGAAGGCGACCCGGACGGGGTGGCCGAACGGGCCGGGCGGATGGCCAACCTGCTGGGCGGCGCCGCGGTGTCGTCGTCGGCGCCGTCCTGGTGGGGCCGGGGTGCGGCCGCGGCGGACGGCACGGTGGTCAGGATCGCGTTCTGGGCCGCCGAGCTGACCCGGGTCCTCGACGTCATCGACGCCGCCGCGGCCGCGGCCGGGCTCGATCCCGCGGTCAGCGGCTCCGCGGCGGCCGGCGTGGTCTACGCCGCGGTAGAGCAGCGAGCGGCGGCCGCCGCGGTGTCGGAGTTCGTGCTCGCCCTGCGCGCGGCCATCGGCCCGCCGCCGCCCGGTTCGTCCGCTCCGGGCGGACACGTCTCCGGCGCCCCTCCCCTGGCCGGACCGGCCTCCCGCGGCAGCGTCGTGGTGCTGCACGCCCCGGCGGAGGTCCGCGCCGCCGTCGACCTGTGGGGCCCGGTGCCCGGGCTCGGCCTGATGCGGGCGGTCAAGGACCAGTTCGACCCCTCCCGCCAGATGGCGCCGGGCCGGTTCGCGGGAGGGATCTGATGGCCGTGCCGCCGGGACCGGACCGGCGCGCCACGCCGCTCGACCCTGCTGGCGAGCTGCGCGGGCTGGCCGGCGACTGCGTGCACTGCGGGTTCTGCCTCCCGGCCTGCCCGACCTACCAGCTGTGGGCCGAGGAAATGGACTCGCCGCGGGGGCGGATCCACCTGATGACCCAGATCCTCGACGGCACCGAGGGCACCCGGGCGGCGGCCGAGCACCTGGACCGCTGCCTGGGCTGCATGGCCTGCGTCACCGCGTGCCCGTCCGGCGTCCGCTACGACCGGCTGATCGAAGCCGCCCGGGGCTGGGCCGAGGCCCCGCCGGCCGGAGCACCCGCGCGCACCGCGCCAGCGCTGCCCCCGCGGTCGGCGCGGGACCGGGCGGTGCGCGCGGCGATCTTCTCGGTGTTCCCATACCCGCGCCGGCTCCGGATGGCGGTCGCGCCGCTGCGGGCCCTCCAGCGGACCCGCCTTGACGCTCTCCTGCAGCGCACCGGGCTGGCCGAGCGGCTGTCCCCGGAACTGGCCGCCGCACTGCGGCTGGCACCGGCTCCTCCGGCAGGCCGCGACGAAACGCGGCGGCGGGCGGTCGCGCCGGCTCGCGGGCGGGCGCTGCCCGAGCGGGTCCCGGCCCGGTCCGCCCGCCGGGCCGTCGTCGGCATGCTCACCGGGTGCGTGCAGCAGGTCTTCTTTCCCCGGGTCAACGCGGCCACGGCGCGGGTTCTGGCCGTCGAGGGCTGCGACGTCGTCATCCCGGCCGGCCAGGGCTGCTGCGGCGCGCTGTCCTGGCACGGCGGCCGCCGGGCGGAGGCGGCCGGTTTCGCGCGGCGGACCATAGAGACCTTCGAACGGGCCGGCGTGGACGCCGTCATCGTGAACGCGGCCGGCTGCGGCTCGGCCCTGAAGGAGTACCAGCAACTGCTCGCCGACGACCCCGGATGGGGTTCCCGGGCCGCCGCGCTGGCCGGCCAGGTCCGCGACGTGAGCGAGTTCCTCACCGAACTCGGCCCGGTCGCTCCCCGTCACCCGCTCCCCGTCACCGTGGCCTACCACGACGCCTGCCATCTCGCCCATGCCCAGCGGATCACCGCGCCGCCGCGGGAACTGCTGGCCGCGATACCCGGGCTGCGCCTGACCGACATCGCCGACGGCAGCACCTGCTGCGGGTCCGCTGGGATCTACAACCTGGTCCAGCCGGAGGCCGCCCGCGAACTCGGTCAGCGCAAGGCCGAGAGCGTCGCGGCCACCGGGGCGGACCTGCTCGTGACGGGCAACCCCGGCTGCGCGATGCAGATCGCCGCGGCGCTCGCGGCGCGCGGCAACCACATGCCGATGGCGCACCTGGTCGAGGTGCTCGACGCTTCGGTCCGCGGCAGGCCCCCGAGCGCGCTCCTCCTCTAACCCTCCCCAGCTCCCCATCCCGGCGTCAGGCTGACATCACGGCTCGCGTCGGCTGACACCGTATGACGTCGCTTCGATTTGCCATGACAGCATTGATGATGTCATAATGACGTCATGGAACTGTCAGATTACGTCGGGAGGCTGCGCGGGGAGCTGGCCGCGATCACCCGTTTCGCGGGTGAGGACGTCACGCGGGTCGCGGAACTGCTCTCCGAGGCGCTGGACTCCTCGATGCGGCTGGTGCTGCTGGACGTGCTGTCGGCGGCCGCCGCGGACATCACCGGCCGGCTGGAGGACACGGTGGTGGAGGTCCGCCTCGCCGACGGCGAGCCGACGTTCGCCGTCATGTCCGCGCCCGCCGAGACGGACTACGAAGCGCTTCCGGCCGCGATCGGCGACACCGACGAACCCGGAACCGCACGGCTGACGCTGCGCCTGCCCGATTCCCTCAAGACCAGGGTCGAGGCCGCGGCGGCACGCGACGGCGTATCGGTCAACACCTGGCTGGTCCGCGCGGCCGGCCGCGCACTCGAAACTGCCCCCCGCGGCCGCCAGGCGACCGGCCGCTGGGTCCCGGGCCAGCGGATCACCGGCTTCGCCCGGAGCTGATCACCCCCGTCGCGGACCAGCCAGGCCCGCGAGCCGAGAAAGGAGCCCGCCATGACCTCCTGGGAGTTCCCCGCCCACGACCCGTTGGACCTGCAGGTCCGCATCCCGGCCGGGCGCATCACCGTGACGGCGGTTCCCACGCGGATCGCCGCGGTGACGCTCAGCCCGGCTCATCCCGGCAGCCGGGGCGAGCACTTCCTGGCGGCCACCCGCGTCGAGTTCGACCAGGGCACCCTGTCCGTCATCGCCCCCGAGCAGCACGCCCTGGGCCGCGCCGGCTCACTCGAGGCCACCGTGGAGCTGCCGGAAGGTTCGTCGTGCCTGGTCGACAGCGCGTCCTCGGATGTCCGCTGCACCGGAAGGCTGAGCGCGCTCGACGTCCGCACGGCCAGCGGCGACGTGACCGCCGAGAAGATCACCGGCCTCGCCCGGATCGGGACCGGGTCCGGAGACGTCCGGGTCGGCGACGCCGCCGAGCTCACGGTGGACACCGCATCGGGCGACATCAGCGCGGGACGGGTCGAGGGCGAGATCGCCGTACGCACCGCGAGCGGTGACGTGCAGATCGGCGCGGCCTCCGGCCGCCGGGCCGACATCAAGGCCACCTCCGGCGATATCAGCGTGGCGGTGACCCCGGGCATCGCGGTTTACCTCGACATCTCCAGCCTGTCCGGAACGGTCAGCAGCGAACTCGAGCCCGCTGACCCCGACGGCGGCGCCGACATGACCCTGCACTGCCGCACGATCAGCGGCGACGTGCGGGTCAGCCGGGCCGCCCGGGCCGCGGCCCCGGCTGAGCCGGACCGGGCCTGATGATCCCGCTAGCCAGGACGATCAAGGAGCGATCATGATCATGCACCGGTACCAGACCGAACAACTAGCCCAGCAGCACGCCCGCGACCTGCGCCGACAGGCCCAGGCCAGGCCTCACGTCACGCGCCCCGGCTCGGGCACCTCGGTGCGGCACCGCGCGGGCTGGACGCTGGTCGAGATCGGGCTGCGCCTGGCGGGCTCGTCCGATGACGGCTGAAGCCGCCGAGCGGACCAGCCTGGTAACGCCGGCCGGCCGAGGCGCCCGTTGCCTCCGTCCAGGCCCGGGACGCCGAGGGTGGCCCAGACCGCCTTCTTGTGGGCATCGAGCCTCGTCCAGCCCCACGTCGCGGCCAGGGCCTCGATGACGTACAGGCCGCGCCCGGCCTCGGCGGACGGGCCGGGCGCCACCAGGACCGGGAGCCCGGCCCCCGGATCGGTGACCACGCAGACCATCCGGCCGGGCTGGCGCAGCAAGATCAGCTCGACCCGGTCGTGCCCGGCCCCGTTCGCGCCGCAGGCACCGTGGCGCAGCGCGTTGGTGACGAGTTCCGACACGATCACCGTGGCGTTCTCGGCCAGTCCGAGCAGGCCCCAGCTGCCCAGGATCTGACGGGTAAAGTCGCGCGCCGCCCCGGCGGCGGTCGGGCAAGGGTCCAGCGGGCAGGAGGCGATCTGCCAGGTCATCCCGCGCACCGGGGGCGGCACGGCCTCGAGCCACATCTGTTCTGGCAGGCCGGCAAAGGGGTGTTCCTGAACGCTCGGCCCACTCCCGGTCCGGACGGGAGTGCGCTGATGTCCTTGGGACATTTGGCAGACCTCGGGGCTGGTGCTGTTGGGGCGGACGGCACGGGTAGCCAGTACATTGGCTACGATGCCACCTGGGATGTGCATTTGCAAGTACTGATGCACGTGCATACGGCATCCATACAGCGTCCGCCTGGCATCTCCTGTCACACGCGCATCACACCGATGCGCACCATACCCTGACGAACCAGATCCAAACCGGCAGGAGCTTTCCGCCCGCCGCAGCGGCCAGCGTCGGCGGGCGCCCCGGGGACCGGGCTCAGCGGACCCGGCCGGGATCAGGCGATGGCCGACACCGTGCCGGACGCCAGGCCCGACCGCCACGCCTCGTCAAGCTCGCCGTCGGCGACTATCACCGCGGGGCCGGTCAGCAAGGTGGTCGTCTCGCCGAGCGTGACCACCAGCCTGCCACCCGGCACGTCCACGGTCCACCGGCCCACCAGGGCCGGGGGCCCGCTCCCGGCGGCGGCCGGGTCGCCGGCGGCGGTGGCCCGGTCACCGTCGGCCTGTTCCTGCGCCGCCGCCGCCACCGCCGCCGCCACCGCGCCGGTGCCGCAGGACAACGTGACGCCTGAGCCGCGCTCGTACACGCGCATCTCCAGCCACCGGTCCCCGCGGACCTGCACGACCTCGACGTTGGCCCCGTCAGGAAAGCGAACGGGATCGACCGCAGGCGGCGCCGACAGGTCGAAGCCGGTCACCGGTGCATCGACCACGCAGGCCAGGTGGGGGTTGCCGAGCGACACCGCCAGCCCCTCGCACACCGTGCCGCCCACCCGGGCGGTGCTGCGCCCGAGGAGGAGCGGGGCGCCCATGTCGACGGTGACCTCGCCGCTCGCCTCCACCCAGACCTGCCGCAGCCCCGCCCGGGTCGCCACCACGAAAGCCGGGCCGCCGGCCAGGCCGTGGGCCAGCAGGTAGCGGACGAACACGCGCAGCCCGTTACCGCACATCTCGGCGATGCTGCCGTCGGCGTTGCGGTAATCCATGAACCACTCGGCCGCGGCCAGGCCGGGCGCGGCCAGGTGATCTCCCGCGGCGATCCGGACGGGCCGCAGGATCCCGTCCGCGCCCAGCCCGGTGTGCCGGTCGCAGAGCCTCGCCACGAAGTCCGGCGACAGCCGGAGCGCGTCATCGGGATCGGGCAGGATCAGGAAGTCGTTTCCCGTTCCGTGGCCCTTGGCAAACCGCATGTCCCGATCGTATCCAGGGCCCGGGCCGTCAGGTCCGCGCTGCTCAGGCCGTCGCCGGCCGAGGCCAGCCAGACCACCCGGGGATCACGGCGGAACCACGACTCCTGGCGCCGGGCGAACCTCCGCGTGGCCCGGACCGTCTCGGCGGCGGCTTGCTCCTGCGACCATTCACCGTCCAGGAACCGCAGCACCTGGGCGTAGCCGAGAGCGCGGCTCGCGGTCCGGCCGCTGCGCAGGCCCGCCGCGGCGAGCCCGCGCACCTCCGCCACGAACCCCGCCTGCCACATCAGGCTCACCCGGCGGGCGATGCGCTCATCGAGCTGGGGCCTCGGCAGGTACAGCCCGATCTGAACGGCGTCGTAGACCGACTCGTAGCCGGGCAGCGTCGCGCTGAACGGCCGACCGGACAGCGCGAGCACCTCGAGGGCGCGGACGATCCTGCGGCCGTTGCCCGGCAGGATCGCGGCGGCCGCCGCCGGGTCCAGGCGGGCCAGCCTCGCGTGCAGAGCCGCGGCGCCGATCTCGGCGAGTTCGCCCTCCAGCCGGTCGCGCAGCCGCGGGTCCGTACCGGGAAAGTCCAGATTGTCAATGACCGCGCGCACGTAGAGACCCGATCCGCCGACCACGATCGGGATCTTGCCGCGCGCGTGGATGCCCGCGATGGCCTGCCGCGCCAGCCGCTGGTACTCGGAGACGCTGGCGGCCCGCGTGACCTCCCAGATGTCGAGCAGGTGGTGCGGCACGCCGCCCCGCTCGCCCACCGGGAGCTTGGCCGTGCCGATGTCCATACCCCGGTAGAGCTGCATGGAGTCGGCGTTGACCACCTCTGCGCCCAGCGCCTGGGCCAGGCGCAGCGAGAGCGCCGACTTCCCGGCGGCGGTCGGTCCGACGACCGCGATCACTGGCTGCGGCATGGCATCAGTGTCGCAGCGGAGGGTATGCCCGTGCACGGCGCGACCGCTGGGGTCGCACACGCGGGGGTTCCGGGGGTCGCCCCGGACCAACACAGGGGGGAGCGATCATGGGGTTGCCTTACGAGGCGTCATCGGGCGGCGGATACGAGGACGACAGCACCTCTCCGGACGCTGGCCGGTTCGGCGACGACCTCACGGCCGCGGGCTACGACGGATACAGCCACGACGTGGCCGGCGGGTACCAGGACGCGGCCGAAGAGTACGACTACGAGGACGACCTCGAGGAGGACGACCTCGACGACGGCGGCTTCGGCGGCCAGGCGGGCTGGGATCCCGGCGCGGGCCAGCCGGGTGGCCCCGGCCCGATGTGAACCGGCCCGGCAGCCCGGCCCGCGACGATCCGGTCCGGGCCGGGCCCGCCGGGTCACTCGACGATCCGCTCGCGGGCGAGCGAGGAACCGAGCCGGGGCTATCCGGGGCGGCCGATGGCCGGCATGCCCAGCAGCACCGCGTCATGCGGCACCTCGCGGCCGGAGCCCGCGGCACCGCCGGTCTCGCGGTCTGCGCCGGTCTCGCGCCCGGTACTCTCGCGGCGGGCGGCCCAGGCGTCGCCGCCCCGGGTCCGGCGCACCTCGACCGGCTCGCCGTCCGCGATCAGGTAATGCGGCGCGGCGCGGGTGACCACCGTGGTGACCACGTCGCCCGGGCGGGGCACGGCGCCGGCGGGCGCGAAGTGCACGAGCCGGTTGTCACGGGCCCGCCCGGACATGCGGCGGGTCACATCATCCTTGCGGCCTTCACCGTCGGCGACGAGAACCTCGACCTGCCGTCCGGTGAACGCCCGGTTTCCCTCCAGCGAGGTCTCCTCGACCAGCGCGGTCAGCCGCTCGTAGCGCTCCTGGACGACGTCGGGCGGCACCTGGTCGTCCATCACCGCGGCGGGAGTCCCGGGCCGGACCGAGTACCGGAACGTGAACGCGCCCGCGAACCGGGCCTGCCGGACGAGGTCGAGGGTGGCGGCGAAGTCGCGTTCTGTCTCTCCGGGAAAGCCCACGATGATGTCGGTGGTGATCGCGGCGTCGGGGATCGCGGCGCGGACCTGGCCCAGGATCGCCAGGTACTTGTCCCGGCGGTAGGCGCGCCGCATCGCCCGCAGCACGGCGTCCGAGCCGGACTGCAGCGGCATGTGCAGCTGCGGCATGACGTTCGGGGTCTGCGCCATCGCGTCGATGACGTCGTCGGTGAAGTCCCGGGGATGCGGTGAGGTGAAACGGACCCGCTCCAGGCCTTCGATCCCGCCGCAGGCCCGCAGCAGCTTCCCGAACGCCAGCCGGTCGCCGAAGGCCGTCCCGTAGGAGTTGACGTTCTGGCCCAGCAGCGTGACCTCGACCACCCCGTCAGCGGCCAGGGCCCTGATCTCGGCGAGCACGTCGCCCGGCCTGCGGTCCTCCTCACGTCCGCGCAGGCTCGGCACGATGCAGAACGTGCAGGTGTTGTTGCACCCGACCGAGATGGCCACCCAGGCGGAGTAGGCGGACTCGCGGCGGGCGGGCAGCACCGACGGGAAGCGCTCCAGCGACTCCAGGAACTCCGCCTGCGCCTGCTGCTGCACCCGGGCCCGCTCCAGCAGCGCGGGCAGCGAGCCGATGTTGTGCGTGCCGAACACCACGTCCACCCAGGGCGCCCGGCTGGTGATCAACGTCTGGTCCTTCTGCGCCAGGCAGCCCCCCACGGCGATCTGCATGCCCGGATGGGCGTTCTTGACCGGAAGCAACTGGCCCAGGTTTCCGTACAGGCGGTTGTCGGCGTTCTCGCGGACCGCGCAGGTGTTGAAGACGACGACGTCGGGGGTAGTGCCCGCGGCCGCGCGCCGGTATCCGGCCTGCTCCAGCAGGCCGGCCAGGCGTTCGGAGTCGTGCATGTTCATCTGGCACCCGTACGTGCGGATCTCGAAGGTCGATGATCGTCCTGGCATGGTGCTGCCTTCTGCGGGAGCCGATAGTGCCACGGAGCCGGTACAGGCCTGTCCCGTAAAACCTAGTCGCTCGTTCAAGCCCGGGACGCCGCAGGCAGGACAGACCGGCGCGCCCCCGGCCCGCCAGCGCCCCCGGCCCGCCAGCACGCCCGGCCCGCCAGCACGCCCGGCCCGCCAGCACGCCCGGCCCGCCAGCACGCCCGGCGCGGCTGGGTTACTTCCGGGTAGCCCGCGGCCGGAGGCGGGAAAAGCGTCCGGGCTGACGGAGATCGATAACGTTTCCTCGTCGGCGGTGCCCTTGTCCGGAATCTCCGGGGGGCGGACCAGCGCGGTGGTGCACGATATCCCTATGACAAACAGGGCGGGCGCGGCACAGGGCGCGGGCGGAGCGAAGAACGGGGCGGAAACTACTGGCGACGGGACCGGCACGGCGGCCCCGGTCCCCGCGATCCCGTTCGGCGCCTGGCCGTCCCCGATCACGGCAGCCGACGTGGCCCGGAGCCGGCTGCGGCTCGCCTACCCCATGGTGATCGGCGGCGAGGTGTGGTGGCAGGAAACGCGGCCGGAGGAAGGCGGCCGCGTCACCGTGGTCCATCGCAGCGCCGGCGGCAAGCTGACCGGCCTGCTCCCCGCCCCGTGGAACGCCCGCTCCCGCGTGCACGAGTACGGCGGCCTGTCCTACCTGCCGGTCCCCCGGGCCGCCGCGCGGTCCGGCGCGGCGGGCGGCCGGGCCCTGCGGGGCTACCAGATCGCGTTCGCGAACTACGCCGACCAGCGGCTCTACCTGGCCGGACCGGAAGTCGCCGAGGGCAAGGAGGCGCCGCGCCCGATCACCCCGGCCCCGGCCGGCCCCGACACCGGCTCCGACGCGGAGGACCCGGGCCAGGCCGCGTGGCGCTACGCCGACTTCGTGCTGTCGCCCGACGGCCGCGAGATCTGGTGCGTCCGGGAAGCGCACTCCGGTGGCAAGGTCACCCGGGCGATCGTGGCGGTCCCGCTCGACGGCTCGGCCGCCGACGACCCGTCGGCGGTCAGGGAACTGGTCACCGGCTCCGACTTCTTCGCGTTCCCGACGCCGTCGCCCGACGGCAAGCGCCTGGCCTGGATCAGCTGGAATCATCCGCACATGCCGTGGGACGGTACCGAGCTGCGGGTCGCCCCGATCACGAACGGAGGGCAGGGAGGGAACGGAACTGTCGGCCACGGCCGGCTGGTCAAGGGCGGCCTGCGCGAGTCCGTGCTCGCCCCGGCCTGGCGGGATGACACCAGCCTGTACGTGGCGACCGACTGGACCGGCTGGTGGAACATCTACCAGGTCGGGCTGGCCGGCGAGCCGCCACAGGCGCTTTACCCGGCCGAGGAGGAGTTCGCCGGCCCGCTGTGGCAGCTCGGCGGCCGGCCCTTCGCCGTGCTCGGCGACGGGCGGCTCGCGGTCACCCACGGTCACGGCGGCGCGCGGCTCGGGCTGCTGGACCCGGAGACCTCCGAGCTGACCGATCTCGACCTGCCCCTAGGCGAGTTCGGGCCGGCGCTGTCCGCCGACGCGGCGGTGATCGTCGGCCTGGCGGGCGGGCCGGCGCAGCCCCTGTCGGTAGTCCGGGTCGACGCGGCCACGTCCCGGCTGGAGGTGCTGCGCCGCGAACTCGACGACGTCCCCGACGAGGCCTATCTCCCGGTTCCGCGCCATGTGGAGGTGGAAGGACGCTACGGCCGGGTGGTGCACGCGCTGGTGTACGAGCCGTCGAACCCGGACGCGGCCGGCCCGGCGGGCGCGCGGCCGCCGTACGTGGTCTGGGCGCACAGCGGACCCACGGCGCACACGGTCGGCCTGCTCGACCTCGAGAAGGCGTACTTCACCAGCCGCGGGATCGGGATCATCGACGTCAACTACGGCGGCTCCACCGGCTACGGCCGCCTCTACCGGGAGCGGCTGCGGCGTCAGTGGGGGGTGGTCGACGTCGAGGACGTCATGGCGGCGGCGCGCTCCCTGGCCGAGGCGGGCGTGGCCGACCCCGCCCGGCTGGCCATCCGCGGCGGCTCGGCCGGCGGCTGGACCGCGCTGGCCTCGGTGACCACGGGAGCCGTCGGCGGCGGCGTCTTCAGCGCCGCGACCTCCTATTACGGCGTCTGCGACCTGGCCGGCCTGGTCGCGCACACGCACGACTTCGAGTCGCGCTACCTGGACGGGCTGATCGGGCCGCTGCCCGGGTTCGAGGTCGTGTACGCCGAGCGCGCCCCGCTCGGGCACGTCACCGACGCCACCCCCCCGATCCTGCTGCTGCAGGGGCAGGACGACCCGGTCGTCCCGCCGGAACAGTCCGAGAGCATCGCCAGCGATCTCGCCTCGCACGGCATCCGCCATGCCTACATCGCGTTCGAGGGCGAGTCGCACGGCTTCAGGAAGGCGGAGTCGATCATGGCCTCGCTGGAGGCCGAGCTATCGTTCTACGGCCAGATCCTCGGGTTCACGCCGCCCGGCATCCCGGTGGTCAAGCTGACGGACTAGCGGGCGAACTCGATGGCCCGCGACTCCCTGACCACGGTGACCCGGATCTGGCCCGGGTAGGTCAGCTCGTCCTCGACCTGCTTGGCCACGTCCCTGGCGATGACCTGTGCCTGGATGTCGTCGATGTCGGACGGCTTGACCATGACCCGGATCTCGCGGCCGGCCTGCATCGCGAAGACCTTCTCGACGCCGTCCTGGGCCAGCGCGATCTGCTCCAGGCGCTCCAGCCGCTTGATGTACGCCTCGAGCGACTCCCGGCGCGCCCCCGGGCGGCCGCCGCTGATCGCGTCAGCGGCCTGGGTCAGCACCGCCTCGACCGTGCGCACCTCTACCTCGTTGTGGTGGGCCTCGATGGCGTGCACGACGTCCTCGGGCTCGCCGTACCGGCGGGCGATCTCCGCTCCGATCAGCGCGTGGCTGCCCTGGACCTCATGGGTCAGCGCCTTGCCTATGTCGTGCAGGACCGTGCAGCGCTTCATCAGCACAGGGTCCATGCCGAGCTCGCTGGCCATCATCCCGGCGATGTGGGCCGATTCGACCAGGTGCTTGAGCACGTTCTGGCCGTACGAGGTGCGGTAGCGGAGCCGGCCGAGCAGGTTGGTGAGCTCGGGGTGCAGATCGGTGATGGCCAGGTCCACCAGCGCGTCCTCGCCGGCCTTGACGCATAGCTGCTCGATCTCCGCCTTACTCCGCTCGTAGGCCTCCTCGATGCGCTGCGGGTGGATCCGGCCGTCGAGGACCAGCCGCTCCAGGGTCAGCCTGCCCACCTCCCGGCGTACCGGGTCGAAGCAGGACAGCAGCACCGCCTCCGGGGTGTCGTCGATGATCAGGTTGACGCCGGTGACCGTCTCGAACGCCCGGATGTTGCGGCCCTCGCGGCCGATGATCCGGCCCTTCATCTCGTCGCCCGGCAGATGCAGCACGGAGACGACGGACTCGCTGGTCTGCTCGCTCGCGACCCGCTGGATGGCCAGGGTCACGATCCGGCGAGCGCGCTCCTGGCCGTCGCTGCGCGCCTCGTTCTCGATGTCCCTGACGATCAGCGCGGCCTCGCGCTTCGCCTGGTTCTCGATGCCGGCCACGAGTTCCGTCTTCGCCTGGTCAGCGGTCAGGCCGGCCAGGCGCTCCAGCACGTCGCGGCGCTCCTCGTCGAGCCGGTCGAGTTCCTTGCCCCGCGCGTCGAGATCCTGCTTGATACGATCCAGGTCCGCCGATCGCTGGTCGACCCGGCGGGCCTCCTCGTCGACCCGCTGCTCCCGCTCGGCCAGGCGGGTCTCCCTGCGTTCCAGGTCTCCGCGAAGCTGCCTGACCTCGTCCTTGACGGCCCGGATCTCGTCCTCGACCTCGCGGCGGCCCTGGGCGACCTGCTCGGCCGCTGCCTCGGCCTTCCGGACGATGGCGGCCGCGGCGGACTCGGCCCGCGCGCGCACCTGCTCGGCCTGGCGTGCCGCCTCCTCCAACTGAAGTGGCGTGGCCGCGCCGGATGGCTGACGGGTGTCCTCGCCCGTGCCGCTCACCGCGGTCCCGCTGGAGGTGGGGGCCACGATCCGGCCGGGGGATCTGCGAATGACGTAGACCAGCGCAAACAAGGCCGCAACCAGCGCGAACGCCAGCACGATCGCCAAGATGAGCCCGATCCCGTTACTCACGGTCCACCCCTCCCGCTCACGAGCCTGTCTGTTACCGGCGGTCCGGTAGCAGGAACCTGCTGTTCAGCGAGGGGTTACCGCGCGCTGGCGCTGCCCGCCGTCCGGTGAGACGGGCCGTGCTTCCGGCCGGGCTGACACACCGCACGAGACGGATAACGTCCGCGCGGCCGGTTTCCGACGCCGCCCGGCCGTCGCCCGGCCGCTCGGTGCTGACAGTACGAGTCCGCCAGTCCCGACGCCGCCGGTCCCGTTTCCGGCACCAGCCGCGTAAGCGCCCAGTGGCGGACCGGGCTCGGGTCCGATCGGCTCAGCCCGGTGCTAATCCTCCTGCCTGTCGATGCCGGAACCAGCCAGGCCCTGACCCGGCCCAGGCTGAGGCCGGCCGCTGCCGGCCAGCCATGCCGAACGCTCACAGCCACCAGGCGAAACAGGCTCACTACACTGCTCCCGCGCCACCCGGTGCTCGTATCCAGTCTCGGTCATCTCGGTCGATCCGCCCTACGCGGAGTAAAACCCTCGCTGCCGTGAGGCTAAGCGCAGATAACGATTTGGGCAAGCACGGCGTTAGATGATCTTGGCCGGGAGGCCCCGCCATCAGGGAGACGAGGGTTCTCGGCCGACGCTCCGGGGATCAGGGTCCCGGCCGCTCCCAGCCGGGCTCTTCCTCGGACGGCTCGTCTCCCGGGTCGCTGAGGTCGAGCCCGGCCGCGGCCAGGTCCAGGCCCTCCTGCTCCATGGCTTCGCGGACCAGCCGGTAGGCGAGGGCCTGTGAGTACCCCTTCCGGGCCAGTACGCCGATCAGCCGCCGGACGCGCGCCGGCGCCGGCTGGCCCCGGGTGGCTGCCAGCCGGCGCGCCACCAGGTTCCGCGCGGTGGCGATCTCCTGCTCGGGGTCGAGCGCGTCGACCGCGGCCTCGATGTCGTCGGCGGGCACGCCCTTGTGCCGAAGCTCGGCCGCGAGCGCGCGGCCGGACAGCCCGCGGCCGTGATGCCGGGATTCCACCCAGGCGTTCGCGAACATGGCGTCATCGATGAGCTTCACCTCGGCGAACCGTCCGAGTACCGCCGCGGCGACATCCTCGGGCACACCCCGGCGCCGCAGCGCCCCGGCCAGCTCCGCCCGGGTCTTCGGGGCGGCCGCCAGCATCCGCAGGCAGATCTGCCGCGCGGCCGCCTCCGGATTGGCGGCCGACCCGCCGGCCTCGCCCGACCCGGCCGACGCCCACGCGCTGCCGCCGCCCGGCCGGCCGGCGCTGTTCGTCTCGCCGGAGCTATCCGCCGCGGCAGAGCCGTCAGCTCCGCGGACGGCACCCACCCCGCCAGCAGCGCTGGCAGGGCCAGCGGGGTTGCCTGGTGCCCGGCGGCGGCCCGTCCCGACGTGCGACGGCTCACCGGATCGCCGGACCTGCGCCCGTCTAGCTGCCACCGCCGGGAACCACCTTCAGTCCGGCACCGGTGCTCGGACCTCCTCCGGCACCCGCGCCTTTCCCGGCGCCGGGACCGGCCCCCGGGCCGGGCGCCTCCGCATCGAGGCGTGCGCCGACGCCGAGCTTCTCCTTGATCTTCTTCTCGATCTCGTTGGCGAGGTCCGGGTTGCTGCGCAAGAAGTTCCTGGCGTTCTCCTTGCCCTGGCCGAGCTGGTCGCCCTCGTAGGTGTACCAGGCGCCGGACTTGCGGACGACCGACTGCTCCACGCCCAGATCGATCAGGCTGCCTTCCCGGCTGATCCCCACGCCATACAGAATGTCGAATTCCGCGGTTTTGAAAGGCGGGCTGCACTTATTCTTTACTACTTTAACGCGGGTGCGATTACCCACGGCATCCGTTCCATCTTTCAGCGTCTCAATGCGTCGGATATCCAGCCGTATTGACGCATAGAACTTCAGTGCCTTCCCGCCCGTGGTCGTCTCCGGGCTGTTGTGGACCATGACCCCGTCCACGAAGTAGTTGTGGTGGCCCTCTACCTCGATGTCGAACCTGTTCATCGAGCGCGTGGGCGGCTTGACGTGGACGTCCAAGACCTTCGCGGGCACCAACTGCTGCTCGGGGGCCGCGAACTGAACCTGAACGTCGAACCGCCCACGGAAGCGTGGAAGCAGCTTGTACTCCATGGACGGGTGGACAAACGGAGCCACCAGCTTCTGGAACTTCTCCGATGCCGACGTGGTGAACTGGAGGAACGAATTCTGCGCTGCCCCCACGGCGCGGAGCTTGACGTCCAGCCCGTAGGTATCGCGCAGGTACTGTACGAGCCGCGCGCGTGAACCGGGACTCATCGCCTCGACGCAGGTCTCGATCCGGCCGGTCCCGCCCTGTGTTCGCTCCTGAACGCCCTTCGATCGAACGGCGAAGCAGCCGTCGTCCATGTACCAGACGGCCAAGGCGAGCGGGGTGAGCTCCTTCAGGTAGTCCCAGCTCAGATGCTTCTTGCCGTCGCCGAAGTAGACCGCCTCGTGCACCTCCGCCAGTTCCGGCAGGGGGGTGAAGTCGGCGAAGACCGCGCCCTTGGCGTTCGAGGTCCGCGAGCATTCGATGTTGCCGAGCAGCGAGACCTTCCAGTCCAGGTACGCAGCCTGCTTGGCGCCATGACCCAGGCGGAACCGGGTTCCTGAACGGCCACGAGTATTCGGCGATAGGTTCCCGTCGCCCATGAGCGAGCCGAGGATCACCTGCATCTGCTGGTCGCTCAGCCGCTTGGGCTCCATGACCACAACCCGGTCGCCGACGGCTAGCTCGCCGGCGGGGCGCCACCCGCCAGGCGTCTGGACCAGGTGATTCTCGGTCGCCGCGAACTGTGCCCTGCCATTTCCGTCCGACTTCGCGACGGTGAACTGAAGAAATTGCTCGGCATGCCCGTTGTTGAACCAGCTTACGATCCGGCGAGGAACGACACGGCAGGCCTCAGGGTCATAAGAAAGGACTTCGACATCCAATCGCTGATTGACGATCTTTCCTATCTTTTCCTGCGTGCCATCAGCGAGAGTAACTCTCGTCCCATATGACATGCATCCGAACATCACACCTATCTTTTCCCGCAATTGGTTGATAAAGATTGCGGTGGTCTTTGTCTGGTTGAGCGCGCCAGCGAGCTTGCGGAGGGCCTGAGACATGAGGCGGGCCTGGAGACCGACGTGGCTGTCCCCCATCTCGCCCTCGATCTCGGCTCGCGGCACGAGCGCGGCCACCGAGTCGATGACCACGACATCGACGGCCCCAGACCGGACGAGCATGTCGGCGATCTCTAGGGCCTGCTCGCCAGTGTCCGGCTGTGATACCAGGAGCGCGTCGGTGTCGACGCCGAGCTTCTTGGCGTACTCCGGGTCAAGTGCGTGCTCGGCGTCGATGAACGCGGCGATCCCGCCCGCCTTCTGCGCGTTCGCTACTGCATGGAGAGCCAGGGACGTTTTCCCGCTACTCTCCGGTCCGTATATTTCGACGATCCGGCCACGGGGCAGGCCGCCGATGCCGAGCGCCACGTCGAGCGCGATGGACCCGGTCGGGATCACCTCCACCGGGGCGCGGGTGTCGTCGCCGAGCCGCATGACCGCGCCCCTGCCGAACTGCCGCTCGATCTGGGCGAGTGCGGTCTCCAGGGACTTCTCCCTGTCGCCGCCCTTGCTGCCCGCCCTGTCGTTCGGTGCCATGTGAACTCCCGTGGGGATCAGGGGCTTTCCGCCCGGCCGTGCGCCAGGCTGCCGTGTGATTCGGGTTAACTGCTGGACCATGTCCCGCGCTGTCGGCCCGACGTTACGCGCCGCCACCGACAATTTCCGGGATGCTGTGGCTACGTCGCCCGGCGTGCCGACGCGGGTCAACTCATGAGGCCACTCTAGACGAACAGCTGTTCGATCATGAAGACAACACGCCGACACGGTCGAAATCACGCCACCACGACGCCAAACAGGCCGCGGGCCGGGGCCGGCGGGCCGGGTCGGGCAGAGGGCGGGCCGGGTCGGGCAGAGGGCGGGCCGGCGGGGCCGGGTCGGGCAGAGGGCGGGCCGGGTCGGGCAGAGGGCGGGGCCGGCGGGCCGGGTCGGGCAGAGGGCGGGGCCGGCGGGCCGGGAAACGGCGGACCGGGGCGGCCGCGGGAAACGGCGGACCCGGGGTCGGCGGGACGGCGGTGGTGCTGGCCCCGGGGCCTGCGGTGGACCTAGGTCCACCCGCAAGACGCCCCCCAGCCGTATACCGGCGCGGGGCTGCCTCGCCTAGCGTAGCTGGCGGTCCCGGCGACGGGCCGAGAGCGGCGCCCCGGGACGGCTGAGGAGGAAGTCGTGAGCATGCTGGAGCTGAGGGGGGTATCGAAGGTCTACGGCGACGGGCCGGGCCGGGTGTACGCGCTGCGCGGCATCGACCTGTCGGTCGAGGCCGGCTCGCTGGTGGCGGTGATGGGGCCGAGCGGCTCGGGCAAGAGCACGCTGCTGACCATCGCCGGGAGCCTGGAGGACCCGAGCAGCGGCGAGGTGCTGATCGGCGGGCACGAGGTTTCGCTGATGTCGCGGGGCGCCCGGGCCCGGCTGCGGCGCCGCACGATCGGCTACGTGTTCCAGGATTACAACCTGCTGGCCGGGCTGACCGCGGCCGAGAACGTCGCGCTGCCGCTGGAGCTCGACGGTGTCGGCGCCAGGAAGGCGCAGGCGGCCGGGATGGCGGCACTGGAAGAACTCGGCCTGGCCGACCGGGCTTTCCGGTTCCCCGACGAGCTGTCCGGTGGCGAGCGTCAGCGGGTCTCGATCGCCCGCGCGGTGGTGGGAGAACGGCGGCTGCTGCTCGCCGACGAGCCCTCCGGCGCGCTGGACTGGGCCAACGGGGAGGCGGTGATGCGGCTGATCCGCGCGAAATGCCGGGAAGGCGTGACCGGCGTGGTGGTGACCCACGACGCGCAGCTCGCGTCGTGGGCCGACCGGGTGGTGTTCCTGCGGGACGGGTACGTCACCGACCAGACCGAACCCCTTCCGGGTCCCGAGTCTCTCCTCACCCTGGCTGAGCCCTGACGGGCCGGGCGGGTACCGCCGGCGGTCAGGCCGGGGCCCGCAGCCTCGCGCGGACCAGGTCGGCCAGCGCCACGAGGTCGACGAGGGCCGTGGTGTCCACCGTGATCAGCTCGCCGATGCCCGCCGGCTGGTCGCAGGAGGCCATCTGGTCCGGCGGCAGGCGGGTCACCACGTGCACGGGGTGGCAGGTCGCGGCGCGCTCCGCGTAGCGCCGGGCGGCCAGCTCCGGCGGGCAGACGCAGTTCACCACGACCGGGCGCGCGCACAGGGCCGAGATCCTGTCCCGCATCAGCGGTCAGCGCAGCCGCTCGGGCACGTCGAACGTCTCGCACACGGCGAGCCAGACCGTCTTGGCGTCTTCGCCGTCGACGAGCGCCTGGTTCACGGTCCGGCCGCCGAGGGCGGCCAGGACCTGGTCCTTGGCCACGCTCTCCGCGTACGCGTCGCCGAACTGCGCACGCATCCGGTGCCAGAAGTCGGTGAGCCGCACGGCGGCCAGGCTACCCTCCCAGGTCCGCGCCGGTCAGGCTGGCGCCAGCCTCGGGGAGATCGGCAGCACCGACGACGGCGGCCAGGTTGGCCCCCCAGGCCCGATTGTCGGCGTCGGCAGTCAATACACCGGAAAAGGCCAATTGATCGCTGTTCACGATGCACCATGTCTTAGCGCATTCGTTTGCACGCTGTGCCCGGGGGGGAACCGCCCGAGGCGCGCATCACCTCGGGAGGATGCGATGGCCAAGTCTGCTCGCCCGGGCGGCAAGAGCCGCGTCACGTGGGTCGCCGTCACGGTCCTGTTGCTGGTTGCGATCGGCGGCACACTGTGGGTCCCGATCTACGCGCGCTCCCTGCCGAAGCTCGGTGATTTCCCCTTCTTCTACTGGTACCAGCTCGTCTGGGTGCCCGTGGTCGCCATCTTGACCTGGGTCTGCAGCCTGCTGCTGCGGTCCAGGCCGGCCCCGGGATCCGGATCAGAAAACGGCCGGGGGGCCCGCAAGTGAGTCACATTAACGCAGTGGCGTTCACCATCCTCGTCGCCTCGTTCCTGTTCGTGACCTTTACCGGCTTCGCCGCGGCCAAGTGGCACCCGGCGGAAGACCCGATGCACCTGAACGAATGGGGTCTCGGCGGCCGCGGGTTCGGTACGTTCGTCACCTGGTTTCTGCTGGGCGGCGACATCTACACCGCATACACGTTTATCGCCGTGCCCGCGCTGGTCTACGCGACCGGCGCCGCGGGGTTCTACGCGCTGTCATACACGATCATGGTCTTCCCGATCGTGTTCATCTTCGCCCCGCGGCTCTGGTCGGTAGCCCGCGCCCGGGGCTACGTCACCCCGGCCGAGTTCGCCCGCGGCCGGTACGGCTCGCAGGGCCTGGGGCTCGCGGTGGCGGCGACCGGGATCCTGGCCACCATGCCCTACATCGCGCTGCAGCTGGTCGGCATCGAGTCGGTGCTGACCGTGCTGGGCATCGGCGGCAACTCGGGCAACGTCTTCGTCAGGGACCTGCCACTGACCATTGCGTTCATAGTCCTTGCCGGTTATACCTACCTGGCCGGGCTGCGCGCGCCGGCTCTGATCGCGTTCGTCAAGGACACGCTGATCTACGTGACGGTCATCGTCGCGATCCTGTACATCCCGGCCCGGCTGGGCGGCTGGGGGCACATCTTCGGCGCCGCGTCGGCGCACCTCAAGACCGTCAACCCGGCGACCGGCAAGCCGTTCGGCAGCCTCATCGAGGTGCCGGCCGGAGAATGGGCCTACGCCACGCTCGCGCTCGGCTCGGCGCTGGCGCTGTTCATGTACCCGCACACGATGACCGGCGTTTTCGCCGCCCGGCGGCGCGACGTGATCAGGCGTAATATGGCCCTCCTGCCCGCCTACACGCTGGTGCTCGGCCTGATCGCGCTGTTCGGCTACATGGCGCGCGCGACTCCGGCGGTGAACGCGGGCGTCAAGGCCGGCGGCGGCAACGCCCAGCTTTCGGTGCCGCTGCTGTTCGAGCACATGTTCCCGAGCTGGTTCGCGGGGATCGGCTACTCGGCCATCGTCATCGGCGCGCTCGTCCCCGCGGCCATCATGTCGATCGCCGCGGCCAACCTGTTTACCCGCAACATCTACCAGGAGTTCTTCCGGCCCGCGGCCACCCCGGCCGAGGAGACCCGGGTGGCCAGGCTGGCCTCGCTCATCGTGAAGGTCGGCGCGCTGGGCTTCGCGCTCGCGCTGAACAAGACGTTCTCGATCAACCTGCAGCTTCTGGGCGGGATCTGGATCCTGCAGACCTTCCCCGCGATCGTGATCAGCCTGTACACCCGGTGGTTCCACCGCTGGGCCCTGATCACCGGCTGGGCCGCGGCGATGGCGTACGGCACGATCCAGGCGTACCGGACGCCCGGCGGCGGCCAGGCGCACTTCGGCGCCTCCACGGCTTCGGTGTTCGGCCACATCATGTACATCGCGGTCGCCGCCCTCGTCGTCAACCTGGCCGTGGCGACGGCGGGAACCCTGATCCTGCGCGCGATCGGGGTGCCGAACGGGCACGACGAGACCCGGCCCGAGCACTACACCGCCGATCCTTCCGGGCCCGCGCCGGGGCAAGCCGCCGCCGCGGTGCCCGCCATGCTGAGGAACGGGCGAGCAGAACGAACGGGGAGCGGAACGCAACGGGCGAGCGGAACGCAACGGCCAGGTGGAAGACGCCCGTCCCCGGAAGGCGGGCGGACATCGGGCTCCGGAATGAGAACCCCGGCCGGAATTGCCCTATTGCCGAGCCGAGGACATCGTTGCACCATGAGCAGTTAAGTACGGCAAATGTCATAGGGCGCTGTGATATGCGCGCTGTGGCTGGCCTGGTGGAGCGGGGGCGGGCCGCCCGCGCGCATCACCCCGTGAGGAGGATGCGATGCCCCGCAAGAACCCCGTCGCCTACGCCGCCGCCACGATCCTGATCCTCGCTGGAATCGCGGGCACGCTGTGGGTACCGATCTACGCACGCTCCACGCCGAAGTGGGGCGACTTCCCGTTCTTCTACTGGTACCAGCTCGTCTGGGTGCCCGTGGTCGCCGTCCTGTCCTGGCTGTGCTACCTGCTGCTGCGCTCCCGGCCGGACACCAGCGCCAGCTCGAGCACCGGTGGGAAGGAGCGGATGTGAGTCACGTCAACGGCGTCGCGTTCGCCATCGTCATCGTGCTGTTCGCGGTCGTCACGCTGGTCGGCTTCGCCGCCGCCCGCTGGCGCCGCGCCGAGGACATGCTGCACCTCAACGAGTGGGGTCTCGGCGGCCGCGGGTTCGGCACCTTCATCAGCTGGTTCCTTTTGGGCGGTGACCTGTATACCGCGTACACGTTCATCGCCGTGCCCGCGCTGGTCTACGCCACCGGCGCCGCCGGCTTCTTCGCGCTGTCGTACACGATCATGGTCTTCCCGATCGTGTTCGTGTTCGCCCCGCGGCTCTGGTCGGTGGCCCGCGTCCACGGCTACGTGACCCCGGCCGACTTCATCCGGGGCCGGTACGGCTCGCGGGGCCTCGGGCTGGCGGTCGCGGTCACCGGGATCCTCGCCACCATGCCCTACATCGCGCTGCAGCTCGTCGGCATCGGCGCGGTGCTGACCGTGCTGGGAGTCACCGGCACCTCGGGCAACGCGTTCGTCCAGGACCTGCCGCTGATCATCGCGTTCATAGTCCTGGCCGCCTACACCTGGCTGGCGGGCCTGCGCGCGCCCGCCCTGATCGCGTTCGTCAAGGACACGCTGATCTACGTCACGGTGATCGTCGCGATCATCTACATCCCGATGAGGCTGGGCGGCTGGGGCCACATCTTCGGCGCCGCGTCGACGCACCTGAAGGCGATCAACCCGACGACCGGCAAGCCCAAGGGCGGCCTCATCGTCACGCCGGCCGGCGAGTGGGCCTACGCCACGCTCGCACTCGGCTCGGCACTGGCCCTGTTCATGTACCCGCACGCGGTCACCGGGGTGTTCGCCGCCCGGCGGCGCGACGTGATCCGGCGGAACATGGCCATCCTGCCCGCCTATTCGCTGGTGCTCGGCCTGATCGCGCTGTTCGGCTACATGGCGCTGGCGACTCCGGCGGTGAACGCGGGCGTCAAGGCCGGCGGCGGGAACGCCCAGCTTTCGGTGCCGCTGCTGTTCGAGCACATGTTCCCGAGCTGGTTCGCGGGGATCGGCTACTCGGCGATCGTCATCGGCGCGCTCGTCCCCGCGGCCATCATGTCGATCGCCGCGGCCAACCTGTTCGCCCGCAACATCTACCTGGAGTTCTTCCGGCCGCGGGCGAGCGCGGCGGAG
The DNA here is from genome assembly GCA_963842355.1 of uncultured Actinomycetota bacterium. Classification (GTDB taxonomy): domain Bacteria; phylum Actinomycetota; class Actinomycetes; order Streptosporangiales; family Streptosporangiaceae; genus JASHPR01. Next base: position 447,987 of record CAWJGC010000011.1, read on the forward strand.
CAGACGCGGGCGGCCCAGCTGGCCTCTCTGGTCATGAAGGCCGGCGCGCTGGGCTTCGCGCTGGGGCTGAGCAAGGCGTTCTCGATCAACCTCCAGCTTCTGGGCGGGATCTGGATCCTGCAGACCTTCCCCGCGATCGTGATCGGCCTGTACACCCGGTGGTTCCACCGCTGGGCGCTGGTCATCGGCTGGGCGGCGGCGATGGCGTACGGCACGATCCAGGCGTACCGGACGCCCGGAGGCACGCAGGCGCACTTCGGTGGCTCCGCGGCCCCGGTGTTCGGGCACGTCATCTACATCGCGATCGCCGCTCTCGTCATCAACCTGGTGGTTGCGGTCGTGCTCACGCTGGTGTTCCGCGCGATCAAGCTGCCGGCCGGGACCGACGAGACCCAGCCGGCGAACTTCACCGCCGACCCCGCCGCGGGCGCCGCGGGCGCGGTCCCGGTCCCGGCGGCCACCCGGGCGCCCTGACGGGCTCCAGGGTTTCTTGATCCCGGAGCATGGGGCGCGCATATCGCACTCCATGCTCCGGGATCAGGAAAAGTGCCGCCGGCGGCGTGGCGCGGACTGTCGGCGGGGCAAGGCAGGATGGATACATGCCTGTGTCCACGCCGGTCATGAGTTCGGCCCTGAACGGCTTCAGCGAAGCGACCCGAGCCTGGTTCGGCGCGGCCTTCGCCGCGCCGACCCCGGTACAGGCGCAGGCCTGGGCGTCGATCGCGCGGGGCGACAACGCGCTGGTGATCGCGCCCACCGGATCGGGCAAGACGCTGGCCGCGTTCCTGTGGGCGATCGACAAGCTGGCCACCGGGCCGGTTCCGGCCGACCCGCGGCAGCGCTGCCGGGTGCTGTACATCTCGCCGATGAAGGCGCTGGCGGTGGACATCGAGCGCAACCTGCGCTCGCCGCTGACCGGTGTCGGCCATGCCGCGCTCCGCCTCGGCCTGCCCCCGCTGGACATCCGGGTCGGCGTGCGGACCGGGGACACGGCCGCTGAGGAGCGCCGCAAGCTGTCGGCCCATCCCCCGGATATCCTGATCACCACGCCCGAGTCGCTGTTCCTGCTGCTCACCTCCGCCGCGCGCGAGGTCCTGCGCAGCGTCGAGACCGTCATCGTCGACGAGGTGCACGCGCTGGCCGGCGGCAAGCGCGGCGCGCACCTGGCGCTGTCGCTGGAACGCCTCGACGCGCTGTGCTGCCCGGGGGGACGACCCCCCCGACCCCCCCGCGCGCCATCCGCTCGGGCCAGCCTCCGGCTGGCCGTCGCGGCTGGCACCGGCTTCGCCGCCGCACGCCGTCGCGGCATCGACGGTGCTCACGCGGGGGAGACGCCCCCTCGGGAACCGCGGTTCGCCGCCCGGCCCAACGGATCGGGCTGTCGGCGACCGTGCGGCCCGCCGAGGAGGTCGCGTCGTTCCTCGGCGGCGCCCGGCCGGTCACGATCGTGCAGCCGCCGAGCGAGAAGCGGATCGACCTGCAGATCGTGGTTCCGGTCGAGGACCTGGCCGACCTGGAGACGGCCGACGGCTTCACCGTCCCCGGGACCGGGGACGGGCCGGCGCCGAGGCGGCCGGGGCCAGACCCGTTCCTCGACGGGCCCGCCGACGGGGAGGCCGGGCCGCCGCCGGGCGACCCGGCGCGGCGCCGCTCGATCTGGCCGCACGTCGAAGAACGGGTGCTGGACGAGATCGAGAGCCATCGCTCCACGATCGTGTTCGCCAACTCCCGCCGCCTGGCCGAGCGCCTCTGCGCCCGCCTCAACGAACTAGCCGCCGAGCGCGTGGAGGATGGCACGCCGGACGGCATGGAGCCATACCCCCCAGGCAGCACTCTCGACGGCACGGGAAGTCGTGCGGCGGCGGAGCCGGCGCCAGCCGCGACGGCCGGCCGGAGGCTGGCCCGAGCGGATGGCGCGCGGGGGGGTCTGGGGGGGTCGTCCCCCCGAGGCAGCACAGCGGATGGCGCGCGGGGGGGTCTGGGGGGGTCGTCCCCCCGAGGCAGCACAGCGGATGGCGCGCGGGGGGGTCTGGGGGGGTCGTCCCCCCGAGGCAGCACAGCGGATGGCGCGCGGGGGGGTCTGGGGGGGTCGTCCCCCCGAGGCAGCACAGCGGACGGCGCGCGGGGGGGTCTGGGGGGGTCGTCCCCCCCGGGCAACACAGTGGCCAGGGCGCATCACGGATCGGTGTCCCGGCAGGAGCGCACCCAGATCGAGGAGGCGCTGAAGGCGGGGCGGCTGCCCGCCGTGGTCGCCACCTCCAGCCTCGAACTCGGCATCGACATGGGCGCGGTCGACCTGGTCGTCCAGGTGGAGTCCCCGCCGTCGGTGGCCAGCGGGCTGCAACGGACCGGGCGGGCCGGTCACCACGTCGGCGACGTCTCCCGCAGCGTGATCTTCCCCAAGTACCAGGGCGACCTGGTGCAGGCGGCGGTCGTGGCCCAGCGGATGCGGGCGGGCGCGATCGAGGAACTCCGCATGCCGCGCAACCCGCTCGACGTGCTGGCCCAGCAGATCGTGGCGATGACCGCGATGGACGACTGGGACATCGGGGAACTCGAGCAGACCGTGCGGCGGGCCGCCCCGTTCGCCAGCCTGACCCGGCCCGTGCTCGAGGCGGTGCTGGACATGCTGGCCGGCCGTTACCCCAGCGAGGAGTTCGCCGGACTGCGGCCCCGGCTGGTCTGGGACCGCGGCACCGGCGCGCTGCACGGCCGGCCGGGCGGCCAGCGGCTGGCCGTCACCAACGGCGGCACGATCCCCGACCGCGGCCTGTTCGGCGTGTTCCTGGCCGGCGCCGAACGGGACCGGTCCGGCCGGCACTCACGCCGGGTCGGCGAGCTTGACGAGGAGATGGTCTACGAGTCGCGGGTGGGCGACGTGTTCGTGCTCGGCGCGAGCTCGTGGCGGATCGAGGACATCACCGCCGACCAGGTGCTGGTCTCGCCGGCGCCTGGGCAGCCGGGCCGGCTCCCGTTCTGGCACGGGGACGCGCCGGGCCGGCAGGCCGAGCTCGGCCGGGCCATCGGCCAGTACTGCCGTGAGCTCGGTGCGGCCGGTCCCGAGCAGGCCACCGAGCGGCTCCGCCGTGACGGGCTCGACGAGCTGGCCGCGGCCAACCTGATCAGGTACCTGGCCGCGCAGCGCGAGGCCACCGGCTACCTGCCCGACGACAAGACCCTGGTCATGGAGCGGTTCCGGGACGAGCTCGGGGACTGGCGGCTGGTGCTGCACAGCCCCTACGGCGCGCGGCTGCACGCGCCATGGGCGCTGGCGATTGCGGCCCGGCTGCGTGAACGGTACCAGGGCATGGACGTGCAGGCGCTGCACACCGACGACGGCATCGTGATCCGGGTGCCCGACGCCGACGACCCCCCTCCGGCCGGGATCGCCGTCCTGGACCCGGACGAGGTGGAATCGCTGGTGACCGCCGAGCTGGGCGCGTCCGCCCTGTTCGCGTCCAGGTTCCGGGAGTGCGCGGCCCGGGCGCTGTTGCTGCCCCGGCGGCAGCCGGGACGGCGGACCCCGCTATGGCAGCAGCGGCAGCGGTCGGCGCAGCTGCTGTCGGTCGCGAGCCAGTACGGGACGTTCCCGATCGTGCTCGAGACGGTCCGCGAGTGCCTGCAGGACGTGTTCGACGTGCCCGGCCTGACCGGGCTGCTGCGCGACCTCGCCGCGCGCCGGGTGCGGCTGGTGGAGGTCGAGACCAGCGCCCCGTCCCCGTTCGGCCGCTCACTGCTGTTCCGGTACGTGGGCGCGTTCATGTACGAGGGCGACGCGCCGCTGGCCGAGCGCCGCGCCCAGGCCCTGGCGCTCGACTCGTCCCTGCTCGCCGAGCTGCTGGGGCAAGCCGACGCGCGAGAGCTCCTCGACCCGCAGATCGTCGGGGACTGCGAACGCGACCTGCAGCGCCTTCCGCCCCGCCGGGCCTGCCGTGACCTGGAGGCGGTCGCCGACATGGTCCGGGCGGTCGGCCCGCTGTCGGCCGCCGAGACCGAGGAGCGGTGCGCCGAACCGGGGGCCGCGCCGGGCTGGCTCGCCGAGCTGGCCGCGCAGCGCCGGCTGATCGAGGTCAGGGTCGCGGGTGAGGAGCGCTGGGCCGCGGTCGAGGACGCCGGACGGCTGCGGGACGCGCTGGGGGTGGCGCTGCCGCCCGGGGTGCCCGAGGCGTTCACCGAGCCGGTCGGCGACCCGCTGGGCGACCTGGTGGCCCGGTACGCCCGCACGCACGGGCCGTTCACCGCGGCTGCGGCCGCGCAGCGGTACGGGCTGGGCGTCGCGGTGGTCACCGGCACGCTGCGGCGCCTGGCCGCCGAGGGCCGCTTGGCCGAGGGCGAGTTCCTGCCCGGCGGCCGCGGGACCGAGTGGTGCGACAGCGAGGTGCTGCGCCTGCTGCGCCGCCGGTGCCTGGCCAAGCTGCGCCGGGAGGCCGAGCCTGTGCCGCCCGCCGTGCTGGCGAGGTTCCTGCCCGCCTGGCAGAACGCGGCCCGCCCGGCCGACCGGGAGCGGCCCGGCCGGTCTCGCCGTCCGGCGGGACCCGATGCCGTCTACGACGTGGTCGAGCAGTTGGCCGGGGCCGCGGTCCCCGCCTCGGCGCTGGAGGCGCTGGTGCTGCCCGGCCGGGTGCCGGGCTACTCCCCGGCGCTGCTGGACGAGCTGACCGCGGCCGGCGAGGTGGTGTGGTCGGGAGCGGGAGGCCTGCCCGGCGGCGACGGCTGGCTGGTACTGGCCCCGGCCGACGCCGCGCCGCTGCTGTTCCCCGAGCCCGGCGAGATCACGATGACGCCGCTGCACGAGGCGGTCCTGGCCGCGCTGGACGGCGGCGGCGCGCTGTTCTTCCGCGCCCTGGGCGACCGCGTCGCCGCGCGGCTAGGCGGCTCCGGCGCCGCAGCCGATCTGGCCCCGACCGATCAGGCGCTGGCCGCCGCGATCTGGGACCTGGTCTGGGCCGGCTGCTGACCAACGACACGCTCGCCCCGCTGCGCACCGTGCTCAGCACCGGCCGGCCCATGGCCGACCCTGTGGCCGGCGGCACCGCGGCCGGCGGCACCGTGACGGGCGGCACCGTGACGGGGAGTACCGCAGCCGACCAGACCGCCGCCGCCCGGGCCGCGGCCCGGGCCACGGTCGCGGCGATGCTGGCCGACGGCAACGGCCTGGCCGGGGGCCCCGACGGCCCGCGCGCCGTCGGCCGGCCGGGCCGGGCCGGCCGCTGGATCGCGCCGGCCGGGCTGGTTATCCCGGGAACGCGGGCCGGCCCGGACCGCGCCGGCCTGGATTCGGTCGGGCGGTGCTGCCGTCCCGGAGCGGACCGCCCACGGTCAGCGGCCGGTGGTCGCTGCTGCCGCCGGTCGAGCCCGATCGCACCAGGCGGCTGCACGCGCTGGCCGGCGCCCTGCTGGACCGGCACGGCATCCTGATCCGGGGCGCGGTGACGGTCGAGCGCGTGCCCGGCGGGTTCGGCGTGCTCTACCCGGTGCTCCGGGCCATGGAGGAGGCCGGCCAGTGCCGCCGCGGTTACTTCGTCGAGGGCCTGGGCGCCGCGCAGTTCGCCCTGGCCGGGGCGGTGGACCGGATGCGGGCCATGGCCGACCCATCCGCACCAGGCGCCCCGTCCGCACCAGGCGCCCCGCCGAGACCGGGCGAGCGGCCCGCGCCGGCCGGATCGGTCGTGGTGCTGGCCGCGGCCGACCCGGCGAACGCGTACGGGGCCGCGCTGCCCTGGCCAGCCCGGCCCGACGAGACACCGGGCGGGCACCGGCCGGGCCGCAAGGCGGGCGCGCTGGTGGTCCTGGCCGACGGCCAGCTTGTGCTGTACGTCGAGCGCGGCGGCAAGACGCTGCTGTCCTGGACCAGCGACCCGGCCCTGCTCGACCCGGCCGCCGCCGCCCTGGCCGACGCCGTCCGCGAAGGCGCACTGGGCCGGCTCACCGTCGAACGCGCCGACGGTGGCGGCGTCTACGACTCACCGCTGGCCCGGGCCCTGGAGGCGGCTGGCTTCCGCCCCACCCCTCGCGGCCTGCGCCTACGCGGCTAGAGCTTCCGCCGACCGCCGCGCTGTCTGACGCGATCAAGGAAGGCTGGGCCGATGCAGCCGACCGGGCCGCCCTGACGAACGGCCCGGTCGTAGTGCTCGCCGAGGATGCTGGACCTCGTTACCTGCTCTTGCGCTGCGCCCGGCTGAGCTTACCGGGGCGCTTGATCATCACCATGGCGACGATGGCGGCGGCCACGGTCATCGGGATAAGGAACATCCTCATCTTCCGCACGAATCCCCCCTGACTACGATGTGAATCGTACGGCTGCCGGATACCCGCCTGGGACGGCAGCAAAACGGCCTGCCCGCTCACGGATCCGGAACGCGCCATTCTCCGGCCGCTATGAATGTGGGATCAGTGCACTTCCTTGTGCAGTAACGCCACATTCATCACCGGCTCCGCGGACGGCTCTAGATAGCCGCCAGCGCAGGCAGCAGCCCGCCCGCCTCGGCCAGATCACCGTCGAGCGGCCGGTCCGCGGTGTCGGCCGGCAAGGCGCGCAGGGCCAGGTCGAACGCCTCCGCCAGCGCGGCCGAGGCCGGGCGGAGGCCGCGCAGCCGCAGCGCCCGCACCGCGCCGACCAGCTCGCAGGCCAGCACGATCCGGTACGCGGCGACCACGTCGGTACTGGCCCGGGCCGACTGGGTGGAGAACCCGGCGTGCTCCTCGACCCCGCGGGACAGCACGGCGGTGCCCAGCGCCGCGGGCGCGGCCAGCCTGCGGATGTCGGCGATCGCGGCGTGAGACACGTACTCCAGCATCATGATCCCCGAGCTGGGGGACGGGTCGGTGGCCAGGAACGGGTTCAGCCCGGTGAACGCCGGCTCGACCAGCGTGCCGAGCCGCGCCGCCGACAGCGCCGCGGTCTGGAAGATCGCGGCCCGCGCGGCATCGAGGGCCAGCCCGACATAGGCGGTGTGGAAGTTCCCGTTGTGCCAGGCGGTCTCGCCGGCCACGTCGATCAGGGGGTTCTCCGCCGCGGCGTTGACCTCGATCGTGATCGTCTGCTCCGCGCCGTCGACCGCATCGACCGTCGGCCCGTGTACCTGGGGGAAGGCCCGGTATCCGTAGGGATCCTGGAGCCGCGCGGCCGGCCCGTGGTCGCCGGCCAGCAGCCTTCGCATTACCTCGGCCACGGCCTGCTGGCCGGGGTGCGGGCGCGCCCGGTGCACGGGCGCGGCGTAGGGCTCGGTCGAGGCGCTGGTGGCCAGGTGCGAGAACGCGGCCACGGGCATCGCCGCCCGCAGCAGTTCGCGCAGGTCGTGGCAGGCGAGAGCGGCCTCGCCGAGCGTCGCGGCGTTGCTGGAGATGAACGCGAGGGCGTCGGCCGACTGGAGCGCGAAGCGTGGCGGACAGGCCGGACCGGAAAGCCACTCCCGCTCGCCGAGCAGGCAGAGCGCGGTCACCGCCAGCGCGGTCAGGTCGCCCGTGCCGATCGCCCCGTACACCGGGATCGGGGGCGACAGCCCGCGGTTGACGCATTCAACCAGCACGTCCAGCACGCCGGGATCGACTCCCGAGCCGCCCGCCGCGATCTGGTTGGCCCGGACCACGAGCATCGCCAGGCCGAGTTCCCCGGCCACCAGCGGGCCGCCGCCGCCCGCGTGGCTGCGCACCAGCCGCAGGCCGTGCCCGGCGGCGTCCTCCGCGGCCACCCTCAGCCCGTGGTTGGCGCCCACGCCGGTGGTCCGCCCGTACACCTCGCGGCGGCCGACGATCGCGGCGGCGACCTCGGCCGCGGCCCTGGCCCGTTCCCGCCCCGGCCCGGCCAGCCCCACGCGTACCTGCCGCCGTCCCGCGGCCGCGACCTGGCCGCAGGTCAGCGACCGACCGTCGAGCATGAGGACGGCTTGGACCACCACGCACCCCCCAACCGATGGCCCACGATAACCGGAGTGCGGCGTTGCGCGGCGATGCGGTGGCGTATTTGCCGTTCTGGCGGTTTTTCAGGGGCTGGACACGGAGGCCAGCAGCTCGCCGCGGGCCTGGTCGACGGCGGCCCGGATCGCCCCGCGCAGCACCGGGTTGCCGGTCACGCTGGTCGCGGCGACATGCGGCCGGGTCGGGCTGATCCGGGCCACCTCGGCGGCGACGCGCTCGGCCAGCGCGGTGCCGCCGCCCAGGCCCACCTCGCCGCCGAGACCGGTCGCCGGGTGGCTGACGTCCTGCGGCAGCGGCACGCCGGGCACAGGCAGGTAGCCGATCTCGCCGGCCGCCCCGCCGACCCCACGGTGCAGCCGCCCGTCGAGGACGATGGCCAGGCCGATGCCGATCCCGATCCAGACCAGGACGAAGTCGTCGGCCCCGGCGGCGGTGCCGGTCGCCCGCTCGGCCATCGCCGCCAGGTTGACGTCGTTCTCGATCGTCACCGGCCCGCGCCCGCCCGCCTGCTCTCCGGCCACCCGGACCAGGCCGCGCTCCTCGAGCCGGGCCAGCAGCTGCGACGCGGTGACCTTGGAAAGACCGGTATGCACGCCGAGCTGCGCCCGCGTCGGCGGGCCGACGGCCAGCAGCAGCTCAGTGCTGCGCGGTCGTTGAGCTCGCGCAGCAAGCTGGGTGTTCCTGGCCGTCGCTCCATGGCGCCCCCTCCGTGGCTATGGGTACCGTACGGCGGCCGGCCGGGACCCGCCGCACCGGGTCGGCCGCCCGCACCCGGGCCACGCGGCCCTCGGCGCGGTCGACGACGTGGCCCTGACCGAGGCCGGGTACCGCGCTCTCGGCGGGGAGTGCTCCGCAGGCCTTGGCCCGCACCACGATCGCGGCCTTCAGCACCGATCCGCTCCAGGGCGGACGGTTCCCGCCGCGGTGGCACGCGCCGCTGGGCGCTCTCGGGAGCTCTCCGCTCGCTGATAACGTGTGCCGGTCACCCGGTCAGGTGCCTTTTGCCTGCATAATGCTGCACATGCGTTTGTCCGCACGCGCCGACTATGCCCTGCGCGCCGCCATCGAGCTGGCCGCCGCCAGCGGCGGCGGCCGCCACGTCACCGCCGACCAGCTCGCCCGGACCCAGGGCATTCCCGGGAAGTTCCTCGAGGCCATCCTCACCCAGCTCCGCCGCGGCGGGCTGGTCCGCAGCCAGCGCGGGCCGGACGGGGGCTTCTGGCTGGCCCGGCCGGCCTCGGAGATCTCGCTGGCCGACATCATCCGGGCGATCGACGGGCCGCTCCTCGGCGTCCGCGGCGAGCGCCCGGAGAACCTGGGCTACGTCGGCGCGGCGGAGCCGCTCCAGACGGTGTGGATAGCGCTGCGCGCTAACGAGAGGGCGATACTCGAGGACGTGACCCTCGAACACATCGTGTCCGGGCACCTGCCGGACCGAGTGGTGAAACTGGCCGACGACCCGCGCGCATGGGTCTGACTCCGGTCAGACGGGGACCATGTCCTTGATATCGCTGATACCGCGCGTGACCTGCTCGAACTCGGGCTGGTTGGCGCCGGCCGCGAACCTGGCCTGGTCCGCCGGGGCCATCTTCCTCGTGGCCGCCTGACCGAGCCGGATATTGTCGGCCGAGACGCCAGACTCGGGCACCACGGCCACCTCGTGCGACGGCTCCCGCACGCCGGCGAAGACCGGCTCGCTCTGCAGTTCCGCCAGGGCGAAGCTGTCGGACACCTCCCTGAGCACGTGTGACAGCGGCGCGCCCAGCGCACCGCAGATCGAGGCCAGCAGCTCGGAGGACGCCTCCTTCTGACCGCGTTCCACCTCGGAGAGGTATCCGAGCGATACGCGCGCAGCGGCAGACACTTCACGGAGGGTGCGACCCTGCCGCAGACGCAGCCGCCGCAGCGCGTCACCGAGCAAGTGACGAAGCAGGACCATCGTCGCACTCCCTTCCCGAGGCCGTTCGCTGACTCCCTCCACCGTACCTGTCCTTACGGACCGTGCGGGAGAGGGCATAGCCGCGTGTTCAGTGACGTAACACTGTAATCATATGCTCTCTTCCCGCAGGACGCCGATCAGCAGGCCGAGCGACCGCTCGACGGTCGCGGCGCGGATCTCGGGCCGGCCGCCGGAGAGCGCGAGTGACCGCACCGTGGTGCCCCGGCCGGTGCTGACCGCGATGTGCACCGTGCCCACCGGCTGGCCGTCGGCCGGGTCAGGGCCGGCCACGCCCGTGGTCGCGGCGCCGACCCCCGCGGCCAGGCGGCCCCGCGCCCCCTCGGCCATCGCCGCCGCCACGGCGGGATGCACCGCGCCGTAGCGGTCAAGCAGCGCGGAAGGAACACCGAGCAGCGCTGCCTTCAGTTCGGTCGCGTAGGCCACCACCCCGCCCCGGAACGCCGCGGACGCACCCGGGATCGCGGTCAGCGCGGCGGAGAGCAGCCCGCCGGTGAGCGATTCGGCCACCGCGACCGTCTCGTGCCTGGCCACGAGCAGTTCGATGACCTCCCGGGCGAGCGCAAGGTCGGGGCCCAGGTCACCTGCCCCGGCGTGGCTCACGGGGTCCCCCCGGCCCCGGCCGCGGACCCGCTCACCGCGGAACCGCGCGCCGCAGCCGCACCGCCCGAGCCACGTAGTCGACCCCCGTCACCACGGTCACGACGAGCGCGGCCGCCATCACCACGACGCGCGCGACACCGAACGGCCCGGGCAGTATGTACAGCCCGATCGCGATCACCTGGAGCAGGGTCTTGATCTTGCCGCCCCGGCTGGCCGCGATGACGCCCCGGGAGATGACCCAGAAGCGCAGGGCGGTGACGCCCAGCTCGCGGAACAGGATCACGCCCGTCACCCACCACGGCAGCTCACCGAGAGCCGACAGCGCCACCAGCGCTGACCCCGTGAGGGCCTTGTCCGCGATCGGGTCCGCGATCTTGCCGAAGTCCGTGATCAGGCCGCGCCGGCGCGCCAGTTCGCCGTCGAGGAAGTCGGTCGCCGAGGCGATGCCAAACGTCGCGCAGGCCGCGATGCGCAGGACGTCGCCCCCGGAGACCAGCAGGAGGATGAACACGGGCACCAGGCACAGGCGGAGCACGGTCAGTGCGTTAGCGATGTTGACCAGGCCTGGCGGTGCGGCGGCGCCTGCCGCCCCGAGCCCGCGTTCCTCCGCCGCGTCAGCCTGACTCAACGCCCCGCGCGCCTCTCGCCGGCCCGGCCGCGGAACCAATGGCCTCGGCCAGCAGGTCGGCGCCCTCGGTGCCCGTCACCCGGGCCCGGACCACGTCGCCGACGCGGAGGCGGCTGCTGGCCCGCACCTCGGTGGCCCCGTCGACCTCGGGGGCCTGGTGCGCCGCGCGGCCGCCGTACCGCCCCTGGCCGCCGGGCTCCTCGATGAGCACGTCGAGGATCTCGCCCGTGCGATCGGCGGCCCGCTGGGCCATAAGCTCGTCGGCCAGGTCCGCGAGGTCCTCGACCCGGCGCGCGATCTCGTCGTCCGGCAGGTGGCCGGGCAGGGACGCGGCCTCGGTGCCGTCCTCGTCGGAGTAGCCGAAGATGCCGATGGCGTCGAGCCGGGCCTCGACCAGGAACCGCTGCAGCTCGGCCACGTCGGCGTCGGTCTCCCCGGGGAAGCCCACGATGAAGTTGGACCGCACGCCGGCCTCCGGGCACGCCTGCCGGATCTGGCCGAGCAGCGCGCCGAAGCGCTCGCGGTCGCCGAACCGGCGCATGGCCCGCAGCACGCGGCCGCTGGCGTGCTGGAAGGACAGGTCGAAGTACGGGGCCACGCCGGGGGTGGACGTCATGACCTGGACGAGCCCCGGCCGCAACTCGGCGGGCTGCAGGTAGCTCACCCGGACCCGCTCGATCCCCGGCACCGCCGCCAGGTCCGGGAGCACCGCCTCCAGCAGCCTCAGGTCACCCAGGTCCTTGCCGTAGGAGGTCGAGTTCTCGCTGACCAGGAACAGCTCCCGCACGCCCTGCGCCGCCAGCCACCCGGCCTCGTCGACCAGGTCCTGCGGCGGGCGGGACACGAACGCGCCGCGGAACGACGGGATCGCGCAGAAGCTGCACCGGCGGTCACAGCCTGATGCGATCTTGAGCGGCGCCACCACGCCGCCGTCCAGCCTGCGCCGCAGCACCCGCGGTCCCGACGGCGGGGCCACGCCCGGCGGGAGATCAGGCAGGACCGTGCCGACGGCCGTGCCCGCGGCCGTTCCGTGTCCCGGGATATGCCCGCCTCGTCCGCCCGGCCCGCTCGCGCCCGCCTGCCGCCGCGTCGGCGAGACCGGCAGCAGCCGCCTGCGGTCGCCCGGCTCGTGCGCGGCCCACCGCTCCCCGGCCAGCACCGCGTCGAGCCTCGCGGCGATGTCGCCGTAATCGTCAAAGCTCAGGATCTGCGCCTCGGGCAGCGCCTCGGCCAGGTCGGAGCCGTAGCGCTCGGCCAGGCAGCCCGCCGCCACGACCTTGGCGCCGGCGGATCCGGCGCTGAGCAATTCGTCGATGGACTCCTGCTTCGCGGCCTGGATGAAGCCGCAGGTGTTGACCAGCACCACGTCGGCGTCGGCGTCGGCGTCGGCGGCCAGGGTCCACCCGGCGGCCTCGAGCCGGGCCGCCAGTTCCTCGGAGTCGACCTCGTTCCGCGCGCAGCCGAGCGTGACCAGGCTCACCCGGCGCCGGGCGGCGCCGGCGGCAGGGAAATGGCTCGATGACACACCGGCAGACTACGATAACCCGGCCCGTGGCATGGCACCCGCGGCGGCCGTCCGCCGGGTCAGCCGGAGGTCTTCTGGCCAGGACCCAGGCTGAGCGTGACCGGGCTGATCTGCCCGGCCGGGACGGCGTTCTTCCCGTTGACCGTCAGCGAGACACCGCTGGGGTTGCCGAGCATCAGGCTCACCGCCTGATGCTCGGTCCAGTGCATCGAGCTGCCCCCGTACACGATGCCCTGGTAGATCTGCGTCCCGGTCGCCGTGGTGAGCTCCACCCAGCAGTTCGCGGTGGCCGCCAGGCGGATCACCACCTCGTTCGCGTACGCCTGCGCGACCGGCGACGCGGTCGGCCTCGTATGCTCGGGATGGTGGGACTTGTGCGTGGCGGCGCCCAGGTGCTGCGCGGCCACGCCCGATGAGGTGGGCGTCGCCTTCGACGACGAGGACACCAGGTGGTACACGACGAACCCGACGAGCAGCGCGAGCACCACGACCATGGCCGCGCTCCAGTTCGGCCTGTGCCGTTCCCTGATCTTGATCGGGGTGGCAGGCTCGAAGACGTCGGCCGCGGTGATGGCCTTCGGCCCCCCCTGAACCTGGTCATACTCCCGGACCAGCGGCTCCGGGTCGGCTCCCACGGCCCGGGCGATGCTGCGGATGTGACCGCGAGCGTAGAAATCGCCCCCGCACGCGGAGTAGTCGCCGCGCTCTATCCCCCGGATGATCGTCTCCCGGATGCAGGTCCGCTGGCTGACCTGCGTAACGGTGAGACCAGCCTGGCGACGTGCCTCTGCCAGGGTGTCACCGATGCTCACGCCGTGCCTCCACTACTCTCCCACTGCGCGCCGCCCGGGGTGCGGTGACAGCTGTCGGATTCTCGTCACGTGATCCTCTGTAAGGGACCGTTCACCAAGTGTAGACATCCGCCTGCTGGCCGGCGAGGACCCGGCCTGCTTTCACGTCATGACAAGTATCCAGTGCTGGCCCGGGGGGACGACCCCCCAGGACCCCCCCGGAACCCCTGGATCCCGGGTCAGCTTTCCGGGCTGCCGCGCAGGGACCCGAGCAGCGTGCCCAGGTCGTCGGGCTTGACCAGGACGTCCCTGGCCTTCGAGCCCTCGCTCGGCCCGACCACCCCCCGGCTCTCCAGCAGGTCCATCAGCCGGCCCGCCTTGGCGAAACCCACCCGCAGCTTGCGCTGCAGCATCGAGGTGGAGCCGAACTGGGTGCTGACCACCAGCTCGGCGGCCTGGAGCAGCAGTTCGAGATCATCGCCGATGTCCGCGTCGATCTCGCGCTGACGGCCTTCGGCCACGGTGACGTCGTCGCGGTAGGAAGGCTCCGCCTGCCTCTTGCAGTGCGCGACGACCTCGCGGATCTCCTTCTCGGTCACGAACGCGTTCTGCAGCCGCAGCGGCTTGCTCGCGCCCATCGGCAGGAACAGCGAATCGCCCTGGCCGACGAGCTTCTCGGCGCCCGGCTGGTCCAGGATGACGCGGCTGTCGGTCAGGCTCGAGGTGGCGAACGCGAGCCGGGACGGAACGTTGGCCTTGATCAGTCCGGTCACCACGTCCACGCTCGGCCGCTGCGTGGCGAGCACCAGGTGGATGCCGGCCGCGCGGGCGAGCTGGGTGATCCGCACGACCGAGTCCTCGACATCGCGGGGAGCGACCATCATCAGGTCGGCCAGTTCGTCGACGATGACCAGGAGATAGGGGTAGGGCACGTACACGCGCTCGCTGCCGGGCAGTGGGGTGATCTTTCCGGAACGCACCGCCTTGTTGAAGTCGTCCACGTGCCGGAACCCGGTCGCGGCCAGGTCGTCGTAGCGGCGGTCCATCTCCCCGACCACCCACTGCAGCGCGTCCGCGGCCCGCTTGGGGTTGGTGATGATCTGGGTGATCAGGTGCGGGATCCCCTGGTAGGCGGCGAGCTCGACCCGTTTCGGGTCGATCAGGATCATCCGCACCTCGTCGGGCGTGGCCCGCAACAGGACCGACGTGATCAGCCCGTTGATGCAGGTCGAGTTGTGCGTGGGGATGCAGGACCGGCTGGCCAGGTACAGGCGGCTCGGACTGTCGACCTGGATGCAGCGGACCGGAACGGACTGCAGCGGCCGTACGTCCGTTACGTACCGCTGTCGTGCTGGGCTGGTCGGCTTGATGTCGCCCTGCCGCGCCAGCTTGCGGCTCAGACGGAATACCGGCTCGTGCGGCCTGAAGCTAACGCTGTAGACCACTGACGTGTCTGGTCTGCGGCCCCGGCACGGCTTGGCTCGCAAAGTGGCCTTGTAACCGAGCCCGAGTACCAGGTCAAGGACCTCACGGGCCAGCCGCTCATTCGTGACAGCAAAAACAACGGCACCGCCGCGCTCGCAGTATCCGTCGGTGTCAAGCAGTCCCGCGAGCAGGTCGCGCCGTTGCCCGACCGAGGCCCGCAGGTACGACTCGGGGATGTGCTTGTTGTCCAGCACGCCGAGCTCTCGCAGCCGGCTCATGATGCCGGTCCGGGCCTGATGCCAGGCCGAGCCGGTGGCCCGCTCCGCTATCCCGTACTGGAACGGCGCCTTGTGCTTGGTCACCGCATACCCATCGGCCCTGATGGCGTCGATGATCTCCTGGTCGTCGCCAGAGATGCGGGCGCCGCCGGAATGCCCGTCACCAAGCCAGGCACCCAGCGTGTACGGGGCTACGGGCAGATGCCGCTCGGGGTAGTCGAGCGGCTCGCACACCGCGATGGAGTGGTTCACACGCCCCCGCTCGCGTATCGAGGCCGCCATCTCAGCAGTGGTGACCGGCCCATTGCCCAGCTGATGCCGACGGCTGAAGCCGACCGGGGTGCTGACATGCTCTGCCAGTGCCTTGTAGACCAGGTGCCGCGAGTAGGTAGGCGCCCAGAACCCCACGACGCGCCCGTTGCGCCGGTAGGTCGCCCGCGCGTTCCGACCCTCGCGCGGAAGTCGGCTGACCAGGACGTAGAGGACATTTCGGAACTGCTGGCCGACATCGCGCAGCACTTCTGCCGTAGTCACCAGCCGGTCCGGCTCGCCCAGCGCCTGCTCGGCCTGCTCATTCACGCGCGCCACGTCGGGAACCGGCCAGTATCGGGTCCCGAGCAGCACCTTCGCGCGCTGGGCGCGGAGCGTCACCGTGTCCGTTTTCCACAGGTGCTCGGCGTCGGCCACGATGACCGTGCCATCGGAGAACTCGACCTCGTAGCATGGCCGGCCGTGCATCACTGGCGTGGCGGCCTTGACCGTGCAACGGCGACCGCGCTCATCGAATACCTGGCTTCCGACCTGGATCTCGCCCATCGTCGTCCAGCCCTGCGGCGTAGGAATCGGCGTGTCGAGAGCAAGCGCCTTACCGGCGCCGGTCGCACCGGCGATAAGCATGTGGGGCATCTTCGCGATGTTGGCCACCACCTGGAGGCCCTCGACGTTCTTGCCCAGCCCGACGACCATCGGGTGGTGGTCGGCCTGAGCCACCGGGGAGCGCAGCACGTCGCCCAGGCTGACGATCTCCCGGTCGCTGTTGGGGATCTCCACGCCGATGGCGGACTTGCCCGGGATCGGTGACAGGATCCGCACGTCCGCGCTCTTCACCGCGTACGCGATGTTCTTCGACAGCGCGGTCACCCGCTCCACCTTGACCGCCGGGGCCAGCTCGATCTCGTACCTGGTCACGGTCGGCCCCCGGGTGAACCCGGTCACCTGGGCGTCCACCTGGAACTGCTCGAGCACCGCGGACAGCGCCTCGACCATGAGGTCGTTCGCGCGGGTCCGGGCCTTCGGCGCGGTCCCCGGCCGCAGCAGGGCGGCGGGCGGCAGGGTGTAGCTGGCGTCGCTGGCGGCGGTCAGGGTGAGCTGCTCGGCCTGGTGCGGATCCAGAACGCCCCCGGCCGCGGCGGATGCGGCCGCCTCGGCCGGCGCCTTGGACGCGGCCGGGCCGGCCTCGGATCCGGGCCACGGGTCGTGCCACGCCTTCCCCGGCGCCCCGGGCGCCCCGCCCGGCGCATGACCGGCGGCGGCCGACGGGCCGAACGCCAGCGCCTCGCTCGCCGCGGCGTCCTCGGCGTCCGGCCCGGCGGCCGGCCGTTCGCCCTGGCCCCGGCCGGCTCCGCCCTTGGCCAGGGTCCCGCCCAGCAGCGGGCTGTCGTACGGCCGGTCGTGCGCGCCGGCCTCGATGGCCTCCTGCCGCTTGCGCCCGCCCCTGGTCAGCGCGCCGCGGGGGCGGCCGGGCGCGGCGTCCCCCTCAGCCTCCCCAGCCTCGCCCGAGCCGGGACGGACGAAGCCGCCCAGCTCGGCCAGCCGACCCGGCACCCGGTGCAGCGGCGTTCCCGTGATCACCAGCAGGCCGAACCCGGTGACCAGCATCAGCAGCGGAATCGCGACCCACGGGGTCACCGCCGCGACCAGCGGCGTGGAGACCGCGTAGCCGATGAAGCCGCCCGCCGCCCTGATCGCGGCGACGCCGTCGCCCGGCGGCGGCGTTCCGTGGGCGATGGCCACGAGGCCGAGCGCGCCGATGAGCAGCGCGGTCCAGCCGATCAGCATCCGGCCCGTGTCCGCGTTCCGGTCCGGGTGCCGTAGGTAGCGCCAGGCGAGCAGCGCCAGCAGGATCGGCACGATCCAGGCGGCCGAGCCGAACCCGTCGCGGACCACGGCCGAGAGCCCCCGGCCGAGGACGCTGCCCAGCCGGAACCAGCTCACCGCGGCCATGATGATCGCCAGCCCCAGGGTCGCCAGCCCGACCCCGTCCCTGCGGTGCGCCGGGTCCAGGTCCCGGGTGTTCCGGCCGATCGCCCGGACGGCCGCTCCGACCGTGTGCGCCAGGCCCATCCAGGCCCCAGCGAGCACCCGCCCGGCCCAGCCGATCAGGATCACGAACGGATTAGTCGGCGGGGGCGGCTGATAGCGCCGGCAGGCCGAGCCGCGGCGCCCCGTCCCCGACCGCCCGCGGCGCGGCGCTGGCTTGCGGGAGGATCCGCCCCCGCTCCGCGGCCGCTGCGCGGTGCTCGCCGAGCGCGACCGCCCGCCAGCCCCGCCCCGCGGGCTCGTAGTACTGCCTTTGGGGCGCGCAGCACCGTTGGGCGCACGAGTCGCCATGATCCCCACGGTACCGAGCAATCCGCACCAGCCGAAGCACTCCGCCTCCTGGCGTGTCGCGATGCGGGGCGGTCTGTTGACGGTCGTCATGGGGGCGGCATACTGGAGGGAGCCGGGCAGCCGGGCAGCCGGGGAGCACGGGGAGGCGGGATGCGGATCGCGGTCGTCGGCGGCGGGCCGGGCGGGCTGTACTTCGCGGCGCTGACCAAGCAGCTTGCCCCCCGCAGCGACATCACGGTCTGGGAGCGGAACGCGGCCGACGACACGTTCGGTTTCGGCGTGGTGTTCTCGGACGAGACCCTGGGCGGCATCGAGCACGCCGACGCGCAGATCTACCGGGCGATGGAGCGCGAGTTCGCCCGCTGGGACGACATCGACGTGCACGTCAAGGGCCAGACGATCACCAGCGGCGGGCACGGCTTCGCCGCGCTGAGCCGCCGCCGCCTGCTGCAGATCCTGCAGCAGCGCTGCCGCGAGATCGGCGTGACGCTGCACTTCGAGAGCGAGGCTCCGGACGCCCGCGCCCTCGCGGCCGGCCACGACCTGGTCGTGGCCGCGGACGGGGCCAACTCGGCGACCAGAGCCGCGTTTGCCGGCACGTTCCGGCCCGACCTCGACGTGCGGCGCTGCCGGTACATGTGGCTCGGCACCGACCTGGTCTTCGACGCGTTCAAGTTCTTTATCGAGCAGACGCCCCACGGCGTCATGCAGATACACGGGTACCCCTACGACGCGACCGGCAGCACGTTCATCGTGGAGATGCACGACCCGGTCTGGCGGGCGGCCGGGTTCACCGCGCCCGACCTGCCGCCGGGCCGCTCGGACGAGGCCTCCATCGAGAGGATCCGCGGCCTGTTCGCCGGCGTGCTGGACGGCCACGCGGTGCATGCGAACAACTCCAAGTGGATCAGTTTCGGCACGCTGCGCTGCGAGAACTGGCGGCACGAGAACGTGATCCTGCTCGGCGACGCGGCGCACACCGCGCACTTCTCCATCGGATCCGGGACCAAGCTGGCCATGGAGGACGCGCTGGCCCTGGCTGCCTGCCTGCACGAGCAGCCCGGGCTCGACGCGGCGCTGGCCGCGTACGAGGCCGAGCGGCGGCCGGTCGTGGCCTCCACCCAGCGCGCGGCGCAGGCCAGCCTGGAGTGGTTCGAGAACCTGGGCCAGTACCTGCACCAGGAGCCGGAGCAGTTCGCGTTCAACATCATGACCCGCAGCCGCCGGGTGACCCACCGCAACCTGCGGGTGCGCGACCCGGACTTCGCCGACCGGATCGACGCCTGGTTCGCCGGCCACGAGAAGCGGCGCGGTATGGGCCCGGGCGACGTGGTCCCGCCGATGTTCCAGCCGCTGCGGCTGCGCGGCCTCGAACTGAAGAACCGGGTGGTGGTGTCCGCGATGGACATGTACTCCTCGGCCGAGGGCACGCCGTCCGACTTCCACCTGGTGCACCTCGGCGGCAAGGCGCTCGGCGGCGCCGCGCTGGTGATGACCGAGATGGTCTGCGTCAGCCCGCAGGGGCGGATCACCCCCGGCTGCGCCGGGATGTACGCGCCCGGGCACGAGGCGGCCTGGCGGCGGATCACCGGGTTCGTGCACGACCAGACCACCGCGAAGATCGGGCTCCAGCTCGGCCACTCCGGCCGCAAGGGCTCCACCCGGCTGATGTGGGAGGGCATCGACGAGCCGCTGCCCGAGGGCAACTGGGAGGTGTGCGCCCCCTCCCCGATCCCGTACCTGGCCGGGGTCAGCCAGGTGCCCCGTGCGCTCACCGTCGACGAGATGGCCGAGATCAGAAACCAGTTCCGCAGCGCCGCGCAGGCCGCCGATCGATGCGGGTTCGACCTGATCGAACTGCACTGCGCGCACGGCTACCTGCTGTCGTCGTTCATCTCGCCGGTGACCAACCAGCGCGACGACTGCTACGGCGGGTCGCTCGCGGGGCGGCTGCGCTACCCGCTCGAGGTGTTCGAGGCGATGCGGGCCGTGTGGCCCGCGGCCAAGCCGATGACCGTGCGGATCTCGGCCACCGACTGGTGCCCGGGCGGCATCACCGGCCAGGACGCCGTCGAGATCGCGCGGGCGTTCCAGGCCGCGGGCGCCGACGCCATCGACGTGTCCACCGGGCAGGTCACGCCCGGCGAGGCGCCGGCCTTCGGCCGGTCCTACCAGACGCCGTTCGCGGACGCGATCCGCAACCGGCTGGACATCGCCACGATCGCGGTCGGCGTGATCTCGTCCTACGACGACGTGAACTCGATCATCCTGGCCGGCCGGGCCGACCTGTGCGCGCTGGGCCGGGCCCACCTCTACGATCCGAACTGGACCCTGCACGCCGCCGCCGAACAGGGCTACGACGGGCCGGCCGCCGCGTGGCCCGCTCCGTGGCGGGCGGGGAGCAGGCCGCCGCAGACCGGCCGCAGCGACGGGCCCCGCCCGCGGCTGCAGCTCATCCGGCAGGGCGAGCCCGAGCGGCACGCCCGCTGGCGGCCCGCGGCGGGGGCGGCGACCGGCCCCGCGGCGGTCCGTTCAGGCCCCTGGTCTTCCGGGGAGCGGAAGGAGAGCAGATGACGCTCGAGCGCGTGAACCCGCCGTCGCTGGCGCGGCCGTCCGGCTTCTCGCACGCGGTGGTCGCGACCGGCGGCCGGCTGGTGTTCCTGGCCGGCCAGGTCGCGCTCGGCGCGGACGGCGCGATCGCGGGCGGCACGGTCGCCGAGCAGTTCGACCGGGCCCTGGCCAACCTGATCGAGGCGCTGCGGGCGGCCGGCGGCTCGCCGGCCGACCTGGCCAGCCTGACCGTCTACGCGGTCGACCTCGACGACTACCAGCGGCACAGCCGCGAGATCGGCCTGGCCTGGCGGCAGCGGGCCGGCCGGGAGTACCCGGCCATGGCCGCGATCGGCGTTTCCCGGCTGTGGGACCCGGCCGCGCTGGTGGAGATCCAGGGCTACGCGGTCATCGGCTGACCATCCCGGCCGATCACCGCCCGGGCGTGCGCCCGGGCCGGGCCGGCCAGCCGCTCGCGCAGCGCGGCGAACGCCGCCGCCGCCGCCAGGCCGTTCCAGCCGCCGGGCAGCAGGTCGGCCGGCAGGCCCGGGTCGAGGAACGGCAGCCGCCGCCAGGCGGTCAGCGCGCGGACGTAGTCGGCGAACGCCTCGCCGCCGCCCGGGCCGCGAGCGGCCCCGGCCCGGCTGGCCCGGTCGGCTGCACCGCCGTCCCACCGGGCCAGGACCGGCCCGGCGTCGTCCAGGAACGCCTGGTAGAGGGCTTGCAGCCGGTCCAGGTCCCACCACCGGGCCACCTGTTCGGCCACGTCGCCGAAGGCCAGGTATTCGGCGCGGAACAGATCCACGTAGCCGGCCAGCCGGTGCCGCTCGAGCACGTCGGCCGTCTCGTCCGCCAGGTGGCCCGGCGCGATCCAGACGCCGGCCGACACCGTGCCGAACCCGAGCCAGGCCAGCCGCGAGCGCAGCGCGTGCCGCCGGCTGCGCTCCTGCTCGGGCACGCTGAACACGGCCAGCAGCCAGCCGTCGGACACCTCGGCCCGCGGCCGGGAGAAGATCCGCTGGTCGCCTTCGGCGAGTATGGCCTGGCCGTGGCGGGACAGCGCATAACCGGCCGCGCCGCCCTCACGGCGCGATTCGAGGACCCCGCGCTGCTTGAGCCGCGAGATCGACGACCGGACGGCGGGCTCGTCGGACCCGAGCTCGGCCATCAGCCGGATCAGCGAGGCCACGCTCAGCCAGCCGCCGGCCTCCCGGGCGTACAGGCCGTAGATCGTCACGATCAGCGCCCGCGGCTGCGCCGACCGCGTCTCGCCGCCTCCTGGCGCGCCGGTGAAGGTCGTCACGCCAGCAACATAGCGGAATACTGGAGACGGTTCCGGTGGCGTCCAGGGAGGGTCCGGATCATGCAGCTCTCGCCGACCGCGCACGTCGACACGTTCTGCCGAGACAACCTGCCGCCGGACCGGCTCTGGCCCGACCTGCGGTTCTCCCTGCCCGCGCTGCGCTATCCGGACCGGCTCAACGCCGCGGTGGAACTGCTTGACGTGACCGCCGACGCGCGCGGCGGCGACCGGGCGTGCCTGCTGTCCGACGGCCCCACCTGGAGCTACGACGACGTGGTGCGCATCTCCAACCAGGTGGCGTGGGTGCTGGTGGACGAACTGGGGCTCGTCCCGGGCCACCGGGTGCTGCTGCGCGGTCCGAACAACCCGTGGCTGGCCGTCTGCTGGCTCGGGGTGCTCAAGGCCGGCGGCGTCGCGGTGACCACGATGCCGCTGCTGCGGGCCGGCGAGCTGTCCAAGATCGCCGGGATCGCCCGGGTCCGGCTGGCGCTCTGTGACCACCGGTTCACCGGCGAACTGGCCGCCGCGGGCGTGGACGGCCTGCGGATCGTCAGCTACGGCGCGGCCGGGCCTGAGGATCTCGTCCAGCGGGCCGTACCGATGCCGCGCAACTTCGCGGCCGTGGACACGGCCGCCGACGACGTGGCGATGATCGCGTTCACGTCGGGCACGACCGGCCGCCCCAAGGCCACCATGCACTTCCACCGTGACCTGCTCGCGATCGCCGACACGTTCTCCGAGCGCGTGCTCAGGCCGCGGGCCGACGACATCTTCACCGGCACTCCGCCGCTGGCCTTCACCTACGGGCTCGGCGGGCTGCTGGTGTTCCCGCTGCGGGCCGGCGCGGCCACCCTGCTGCTGGAGAAGGCGACCCCGGCGGAACTGGCCGACCAGATCGCCGCGCGGGGCGTCACCGTTCTTTCCACGGCGCCCACCGCGTACCGGGCGATGATCGCCGCGGGCAAGGCGGAGCAACTGCGCGGGCTGCGCCGGCCCGTCTCAGCGGGCGAGCACCTGCCCGCCTCGACCTGGCAGGCCTTCTACGATGCCACGGGCGTGAAGATCATCGACGGGATCGGCAGCACCGAGATGCTGCACGTCTTCATCTCCTCTGCCGACGATGAGATCCGGCCGGGAGCGACGGGCCGGGTGGTCCCCGGCTACGAGGCGGCGGTCCTGGACGACGAGGGCAAGCCGGCCGACGACGGCGAGCCCGGGCGGCTGGCCGTCAGGGGCCCCACCGGCTGCCGGTACCTGGCCGACGAGCGGCAGCGGGCCTACGTGCAGGACGGCTGGAACCTCACCGGCGACACCTACCTCCGCGACGCCGACGGCTACTTCTGGTACCAGGCGCGCTCCGACGACATGATCATCTCTGGTGGCTACAACATCGCCGGCCCCGAGATCGAGGAGGTCCTGCTCGCTCACCCGGACGTGGCCGAGTGCGGCGTGGTCGGCGTCCCCGACGAGGCCCGCGGGCAGATCGTCAAGGCCTACGTGGTCCTGCGGGAGGGCGCGGCCGGCGGCGAGGCGAAGGCCGGCGAACTGCAGGACTACGTGAAGCAGCGGATCGCGCCCTACAAGTACCCGCGTGCCGTGCAGTTCCTGGCCGAGCTGCCGCGGACGAACACCGGCAAGCTGCAGCGGTTCCGGCTCCGCGAACTGGCCGGCTGAGACCTCGAGCAGCACCGGGATGATCATCGGCCGACGGCGGTAGGTGTCGCTCACCCAGCGCCCCACGGTCCGGCGGACCAGCTGCTGGAGCTGGTAGGCGTCGCTGATCCCGTCGGCGGCCGCCCGGGCCAGGGCGTCCTCGATCCGGGGCCGGACCTCGCCGAAGGCGGCGTCGTCGATCCCGGACCCGCGGGCGTGGATCTCCGGTCCCGCGACGAGCTTCCCGGTGGTGGAGTCGACCACGATCACCACGGACACGAAGCCGTCCTCGCCGAGGATCCGCCGGTCCTTCAGCGACGCCTCGGTCACCTCGCCCACGGACAGCCCGTCCACGTACACGTAACCGCACTGCACCTTGCCGGTGACCGACGCCCGGCCGCCGACCAGGTCGACGACGACCCCGTCCTCGGCGATCACGATGTTCGCCTCGGGCACGCCGGTCAGCGCGGCCAGCTCGGCGTGCGCCTTCAGGTGCCGCCACTCGCCGTGCACCGGGATGAAGTTGCTCGGCCGGGTCAGGTTCAGCACGTACAGCAGCTCGCCGGCCGGCGCGTGCCCGGACACGTGCACCAGCGCGTTGCCGCGGTGCACCACTCGCGCGCCCAGCCGGGTCAGCTCGTTGATGATCCGGGACACCGCGGTCTCGTTCCCCGGCACCAGCGACGAGGCGAGGATCACCGTGTCGCCCTCGGCGATCCGGATCGGGTGGTCGCGCCCGGCCATCCGGGCCAGCGCGGACATCGGCTCGCCCTGGGACCCGGTGGAGATCAGCACGATCCGCTCGGGCGGCATCTCCTCGGCGTCCTTCAGCTCCACGATCAGGCCGCCGGGGACCGAAGGGACCCGCAGGTAGCCCAGCTCGCGGGCGACGCCCATGTTCCGCACCATGGACCGCCCGACCAGCGCCACCTTGCGCCCGTGCGCGGCCGCGGCGTCCATGACCTGCTGCACCCGGTGCACGTGGCTGGCGAAGCAGGACACGATGATCCGCTGCTGCGCGGCGTCGAACACCTCGGACAGCACCGGGCCGATCGTGCGCTCGGTGGTCACCACTCCGGGGATCTCGGCGTTGGTGGAGTCCGACATCAGCAGGTCCACGCCGTCGGCGCCCAGCCGCGCGAAGCCGCCCAGGTCGGTCAGCCGCCCGTCCAGCGGCAGCTGGTCCATCTTGAAGTCCCCGGTGTGCAGCACCAGCCCGGCCCGGGTGCGGATGGCGACCGCGAGGGCATCAGGGATGGAGTGATTCACCGCGAAAAATTCAAGGTCAAAGGGCCCGAACGATTGTCTGGTGCCTTCTGTGACCTCGCGAGCCTCGGGTGTGATCCGGTGCTCGGTCAGTTTGCCGGCCACCAGCCCCAGCGTCAGCCTGGAGCCGGCCACGGGGATGTCGCGGCGCTGCCGAAGCAGGTACGGCAGGGCCCCGATGTGATCCTCGTGCGCGTGCGTCAGCACGACCGCCTCGATCTGGTCGAGCCGGCCCTCGAGGTAGGAGAAGTCCGGCAGGATCAGGTCGACGCCCGGCTGATCCGGTTCCGGGAACAGCACGCCGCAGTCCACGATCAGCAGCCGGCCCGCGTGCTCGAAGACCGTCATGTTCCGGCCGATCTCGCCGAGCCCGCCCAGCGCGACGATCCTCAGGCCGTCGGGGGCGAGGGGCGGCGGCGGCCCGAGTTCGGGGTGCGGGTGGCTCACCGGAGCTTCACGCCGCCTGCCACCAGGTCCGTGCGCAGCCGCTCCGCCTCGGACGGCGTGGCGTCGGCGAGCGGCAGGCGCACCGGCCCGCCGGGCAGGCCCAGCATGGCCAGCGCGGCCTTGGTCGAGACCGTGCCCTGCATCCGGGTCATGCCGGTGTAGACCGGCAGCAGTTCGCGGTGGATGGCCAGGGCGGTGGTCACGTCGCCGGCCAGGTAGGCGTCGATCATCTCGTGCAGCCGGTCGCCGACGACGTGGCCGTGCACGCTGACGAACCCGACCGCGCCGACCGCCAGCCAGGGCAGGTTGAGCATGTCGTCACCGCAGTAGAACACCAGGTCGGTGCTGACCATCACCACGGACCCGGCGCCGAGGTCACCCTTGGCGTCCTTGACCGCGACGATCCGGGGGTGCGCGGAAAGCTGCACCAGGGTCTCGGTGGCGATCGCGGTGCCGGTCCGGCCCGGGATGTCGTAGAGCATCACCGGCAGGCCGGTCGCGTCGGCGACCCGGGTGAAGTGCGCCACCAGGCCATGCTGCGGCGGCTTGTTGTAGTAGGGCGTGACCACGAGCAGCCCGGCCGCGCCGGCCTGCTCGGCCTGGCGGGCGAGTTCGCAGCTGTGCGCGGTGTCGTTGGTGCCGACGCCGGCCACGATCGCGGCCCGGCCTCCCACGGCCTCGACCACCGTGCGCAGCAGCCGGTCCTTCTCCAGGTCGGACGTGGTCGGCGACTCGCCCGTGGTGCCGCTGATCACCAGGCCGTCGTTGCGCATGTCCGTGACCAGGTACTCGGCCAGGCGGGCCGCGCCGTCGTAGTCGATCGCACCGTCGCCGGTCATCGGCGTGATCATCGCGGTGAGCATCCGGCCGAACGGGGGCCGCGGCGCGCCGCCGGCGCTTCCGCCCCCGGGCGTTGTGGTAGCTGTCATGTACCGAACGCTACCGGGCGAGGCGGTCGCGGGGTACCGCCGGCACGCGGCGCGGTCGCGCGGTCACCGGACGGGAGCGGGAGATGAAGACGCGGCGACGTGAGCTCGGGGGTACCCACGTCGCCTGCGTCTGTCTCATTATCGTCCGCCATTGCACACGGCGTTACGCGATGTGCGCAATTCGCTGAGCGGCCGCCACTGCCGGTCGCCATATGTCGTCATTCGGCGGCGAAGCTTTACCTTGGCGGCCGGGCTCCGGCGCCGCGGATAAACGACGAAGGCCCCTCCATGTATGAGATGGAGGGGCCTCGCCCGGTCGCACAGCCCAGCACGCCGATTGCTCAGCTGCCGGTTACCCGGCTGCTGTCCGCTGCCGACCCGGCCACGAGCGCCGCGTACCCGCCTGGAACTCCGGTTTCCCGGCTCTCCCTGCGTTCCAGGGTTTCCCCGGAAGAGTTCTCAGGTTTCCCCGGAACTCCGAGGTCTCCCGGATCGGTACCCGTGCTCGGTGGTGAATGCATTTCTACTGCGTCGCCAACGGCCCGCACAAGGGTTTTAGGCCAGCAATATCAAGATTCTTTGTCCATCCACAGGAAACCTGCTGTTATCCCCCGCGTTTCCCGTTTGTCCACCGCTTATCCACCGGCCCGTCCACACCGGGGTCCACAGCCAGGCAGATATGCGGGCTTACCGGGCCGCTGAGTTATCGGACTCCAGGCGGGACCAGCGCGGGGCCAGCTTGTCGGCGAAAGCCGCGGCCATGAACTGGTGCCCCCGGCTATTGGGGTGCACCCGGTCGGGGCTGTACAGGTCGGGGTCGGTGATGCCGGGCAGGGACCAGAGGTCGAGGCAGACCGCGCCGTAGGACTCGGCCTGCTCGCGAATGATGTCGCTGGCCAGCCGCGTGCGCTCACGCGCGATCTCGGCCATCTCCCGTGACAGCTCCATGATCGCCGCGATGTCAGGCAGGGTGCAGGTCAAGACCGCGGCCTCGGTCGCGGCCAGCGCTTCGAGCAGCTGCCCCAGCGCGGCCTTGAAGCTCAGCTCGTCAAACCCGCGGGCGCGGATATCGTTCATGCCCACGGTCACGCTGAGCAGATCGGGCCGGGTCCCGGCGACCGCGGGTAGCTGGTCGGCGAGCACCTCTCGCACGGTGGCACCGTCCACGGCCAGGTTGGTCAGCTTGCACCGGGCCGCGGTCCTGACGCTCAGGATGTCGGCCAGCCGCTGAGCCCAGCCGACCTGATGCCCGTCCCGCCCGGCGTCTCCCTTCCCGGCCGTGAGGCTGTCCCCCAGGGCCACATAGGTGGACCAAGTCAAGTGCACCCCTCCTTGCGTCCGGCAGCGCAGCTAT
Source organism: uncultured Actinomycetota bacterium (assembly GCA_963842355.1). Taxonomy (GTDB): domain Bacteria; phylum Actinomycetota; class Actinomycetes; order Streptosporangiales; family Streptosporangiaceae; genus JASHPR01. The sequence continues at coordinate 475,223 of CAWJGC010000011.1, forward strand.
GGTCCTGTGCTCCGTCACTTCAAACAGTCCCGCAGAGAAGGCCCGGGAGCAAGCTGATGTCCAGGACCGGCCCTGTCAACATCCTCGCCAAAAGCGGGGATCGTGGCCAGATCACCCGGTTGCGGCTGCTCGCCGGAACGAACTCGGGCCGCCTCACCCGGCCCCGGCTGCGATAGGGTACCCCTGTCCTGGGGTCGGCCCAGGATGGCGCAGAGCCCAGCGAAGCCGGTACGAATCCGGCGCTGTCCCGCAACGGTGATGCCCCGGGGTTCGCCGCACGATCTGGTCGCACAGGGCCTGCCGTGCGGCGCTCCCGCCGAGGGGATGAGCCCGGACGCCTGGCCCGCGCCAACGACCTGTCCTCGGAGGAAGGGCGGTTCGTTCCGATGCCTCCCCCGGCGTCGTAGCGGGCGCGCACTTCGTCCTCCACGACGCGACGGAGGATGATCATGCGGTTTCTCTTTCGCCGTCTGGCGGCCCTCGGGGCCGGCACGGCGCTGGCCCTGTCCGCCGCAGCGTGCGGCAGTTCCCATCCGGCCGGCCCGGCCAGTGCCCCGGGCGCGGGCGCGGGCGGCACCACGGACGCGACCGGGACCTTCCCGGCCTCGATCACTACCGCGATCGGCGTGGTGCACGTCCGGTCCCGGCCCGCGGCGATCGTCTCGCTGTCACCGGCGGCCACCGAGATGCTGTACGCCATCGGCGCCGGGAGCCAGGTCAAGGCGGTGGATGACGACTCCGACTACCCGCCGCGGGCCCCGATGACCAAGCTGTCCGGGTTCGAACCCAACCTGGAGGCGATCGTCGCCTATAAGCCCGACCTGGTCGTGATCTCGAACGACATCAACGGGCTGGCCAAACACCTGGCGGCCTTCTCGATCCCGGTCCTGGACCTGCCTGCCCCGGCGGGCGTCAGCGGGATGTACGCCGAATTCGATCAGCTCGGCCGGGCGACCGGCCATCTCAGCCAGGCCGAGCACGAGGACGCGACGCTGCGCGGCGAGATCAAGCAGATCGTGGCCTCGGTGCCGAAGCACGCCAAGCCGCTGACCTATTACTACGAACTCGAACAGGACTACTACTCGGTGACGTCCTCGACGTTCGTCGGGAGCCTGCTCGCGCTGCTCGGCATGAAGAGCATCGCCGACACCGCGACCGGCGCCGCGTCGTCGGGCGGCTACCCGCAGCTGTCCTCCGAGTACATCGTCAAGGCGAACCCGGACTTCATCATCCTGGCCGACACCGTGTGCTGCCACCAGGACGCGGCCACGGTGGCCGGGCGTCCTGGCTGGTCCGGCCTGACCGCGGTCAAGCAGGGCCATGTCATCCCGCTGAACGACGACATCGCCTCCCGCTGGGGTCCGCGGATCGTCGACCTGCTGCGCACGGTGGCGGCCAGCATCACCCAGGGCACCGGGTGACGGCGGCTGAGACCACGCGCCCCGTCCCGGCGATCACGCTGGGACGGGTGCGGCCGGGCCGGCCGCTCGCCGTGGCGCTCGCCGCGCTGGCCGTCGCCCTGGCCGTCGGCGTCTCGGTCGGGCCAGGCCTTTCCCTGCCGACGGTCGCCGAGGCGATCCTCGTGCGGTTGCCGTGGCACCCGGCCCTGTCCGTGCCGTCGATCGACACCGTGATCGTCTGGCAGATCAGGCTGCCGCGGGTCATCCTCGGGGCGCTGGTCGGGGCCATGCTGGCCGGCGGCGGCGCCGCTTACCAGGGCGTGTTCCGCAACCCGCTGGCCGACCCCTATCTGCTCGGGGTCGCGGCCGGGGCGGGCCTGGGCGCGACGCTGATCATCGTCGGCGACCTCAACACCAGCCTGCTGCCGCCCGCCGCCTTCGCGGGCGCGGTCGGCGCGGTCACGATCACCTACGTGCTCGGGTCGGGCGCCGGCCGGCGCGGCCAGCCGCCGGGTGCGGGCACGGCGTCGATCGTGCTGGCCGGGGTCGCGGTGGCCGCGCTGCTCATGGCGATCCAGGAGTACCTGCAGCAGCAGCACAGCCAGTCGCTGCCGCAGATCTACTCGTGGATCCTGGGCGAGCTCTCGCTGGCGTCCTGGTCGGACGTCACGCTGATCCTCCCGTACATGGTCATCTCCGCCGGGCTGCTGATCGCCCACCGGCGACTGCTCGACGTGCTCCGGGTCGGCGAGAGCGAAGCGGGCAGCCTCGGCGTGAACGTCGCCCGGCTCCGGCTCACGGTGGTCCTCGCGGCCACGCTGGGCACCGCCGCCGCGGTCTCGGTGAGCGGGCTGATCGGTTTCGTCGGGATCATCGTCCCGCACACGGTGCGGCTCACGGCCGGGGCGAGCTACCGGATCGTGCTGCCGGTCTCGATGATCGGGGGCGCCGCGTTCCTGGTCCTCGCCGACGTCGCGGCCAGGACCGTTCAGGCCCCCGCCGAGGTCCCCATCGGGGTGATCACCGCGATCGCCGGAGCCCCGTTCTTCCTGTTCGTGCTGCGGTCGCGGCGCACCCGCCGGGATCTGAAGTGATCAGCGCCGCGGAGGTACGCGTCCGCTACGGCCCGGCGGTCGCGCTGGACGGGGTCACCGAGCGCGCGGCCTCCGGTGAGTGGCTGGGCGTCATCGGCCCGAACGGCGCCGGCAAGACGACCCTGCTGCGGGCCGTCGCGCGCCAGGTCAGCCATTCCGGCCGCATCGAGGTCTGCGGCCAGCCGGTCACCGGAATGTCGCGCCGGAAGCTGGCCCGCGTCGTCGCCTACGTCCCGCAGCGGCCGGAACTGCCCCCGGACATGACCGTCGGCGACTACGTGCTGCTCGGCCGGACCCCGCACATCGGCTACCTCCGCGTCGAGACCGACGCCGACCGGCGGATCTGCGCGGAGCTCATCGACCGCCTGGCCCTCTCCGCGATGGCCGGCCGGGTGCTGGCCACGCTGTCCGGCGGGGAACTCCAGCGGCTGGTCCTGGCCCGTGCGCTGGCCCAGCAGGCTCCCGTGCTCCTGCTCGACGAGCCGACCAGCGCGCTGGACCTCGGCCGCCGGGTCGACGCGCTGGAGCTGGTCGACGAGCTCCGCCGCGAGCGGTCGCTCACGATCCTGTCCGCCGTGCACGACCTGACCCTGGCCGGGCAGTTCGCCGACCGGCTGCTGCTTCTCGACGGCGGCCGGGTCGCCACCAGCGGTCCGCCCGCTGACGTGCTGCGCGACGACGTGCTCCGGCGCCACTTCGGCCCGGGCGTTCAAGTACTTACGACCGCAAACGGCGACCGCGCGGTCATCTCCCGGCGCCCGGAACGCGGCACCGCGCCCACCGCGCCCACCGGGTCGGCACGGCAGAACCCCCCGCGCGCGAACTGAGCGTCAATCCCACATGAAGTTCTGGCTAGCATCGCGTGATGATGGATATCCCGGCTGACCAAGCTGACCACACCCGCCGGACTCGCGAGGCATACGACCGGCTGGCCGCCGTCTGGTCGTCCACCACGGACGAGGGACCGTTCAACGGTTTCCTGGAGCGGCCGGCGCTGAGAGCGCTGGTTCCTTCCGGCCTGAACGGCGCCACGGTGCTGGACGCCGGATGCGGTTCGGGGGCACAGGCCCGCTGGCTGCTTGACCAGGGCGCCGATGTCGTCGGAATCGACCTGAGTCCCCGCATGGTCGATGAGGCGGAGCGCCGCTGCGGCGGTCAGGGGCGGTTCTTGGTGGCAGACCTGGCCAGGCCGCTGCCCGTTGAGCCGCGGTCGCTCGACGGCATCACCTGCTCGCTCGTCCTGCACTACCTCCAGGACTGGAGCGTCCCCCTTCGTTCTTTCGCGTCCGCGCTACGGCCCGGCGGCTGGGCGGTGATTTCGCTCGATCACCCCTTTGCCCCGCCCCTGCCGGACCAGCGGGGTGGCTACTTCGACACCGTGCTGGTGACCGATACCTGGCGGAAGGGTGACGTAGAGGTCTCCCAGCAGTTCTGGCGCAGGCCGCTGTCGGTCACGCTCGACGCGTTCGCTGACGCGGGATTCGCGGTGGACCGGGTTGCGGAGCCGCAACCCTCTGACGAAGCGCTGCGACGCTTCCCGGACGACCTGGCCAGCGTGGTCGGCGTGCCCAGCTTCATCGTCTACCGTCTCCGGCTTCGAAGCTGATCCCACAGATGCCTGCGCCCAGCAGCTTTCAGGCCACGCAACCTTCAGGCGGGCAGCAGGCCGATCGCCGCCTTGGCCTGGCGCACCTTCTCGCGGGCCTGCTCGCTGGCCCGCGCCGCGGCGGCCCGCAGGACCGAGCGGATGTGCTCGGGGTCACCCGACAATTCCAGGTAGCGGTCGCGGACCGGGCTCAGCGTCGCCACCACGGCGTCGGCCACCGCCTGCTTGAGGTCGCCGTACCGGCCGAACTGGCGGGCCAGGGCGTCCGGTTCCTGACGGGTGCACGCCGCCAGGATGGCCAGCAGGTTGGAGACTCCGGGCTTGCGCTCAGGGTCGTAGACCACCTCGCCGTCAGCGTCGGTGACCGCGCGCATCACCTTGCGCCGCAGCACCCCGGGTTCGTCGAGCAGGCGCAGGGAACCAGCGGCCGACGAGGCCGACTTGCTCATCTTGTCCGTGGGGTTGGCCAGGTCCATGATCCTCGCGGCGACCGGCGGGTTGATCGCCTTCGGCAGCGTGAACGTGGATCCGTACCGGTGATTGAACCGGATCGCCACGTCCCGGGCCAGCTCCACGTGCTGGCTCTGGTCCTCGCCGACGGGCACCTCCTCGGTGTCGTACAGCAGGATGTCGGAGGCCATGAGGACCGGGTAGGTCAGCAGCGACAGCCGGACCTGTTCCTGGCGGCGGGCCTTCTCCTTGAACTGGATCATGCGCTGGGCCTCGCCGTAGCCCGTGGCGCACTCCAGCAGGTAGTGCAGTTCGGCGTGCTCGGGCACGTGCGACTGCACCATGAACAGGCACGCGCCGGGGTCGGCGCCCGCGGCCAGCAGCAGGGTGGCGAACTCCAGCGTCCGCCGCCGCACATCGGCGGGCTCATGGTCGAGCGTCAGGGCATGCAGGTCGGAGACGAACACCACGGTGTCGGCGATGGCCTGCTCGGCCACGATCGGCCGGATCGCGCCGATGTAGTTGCCCAGGTGCAGGTCACCGGATGGGGTGAAGCCGGTCAGTCGTCGGGACATCAGCCTTGTTCCTTTGCCTCGGGCCGCCGCCCAGGCCACGCGGCCGGCGTGCGGGCAAAGCAAAACGGCCGCCCAGCCCGGGCAGCCGCGTTTCGGAGTGCGCGCGTAGGCAGTGCCGCCCGGTCAGGGGCGCCACCAGCCGCAGTCACATGTCATCCGCACGCTCCCAGTTTACACTCGGCCGCGCTGTCGCACGGCTATTGGATGCCGATCGCGGCCATGGTCGCGATGAAGCCGAGCCTGGAGCAGGCCACGCTCGTAGCCGCGCAGCGCCTGGCCGGCGCGCTGATCGGCGCCGCCGCGGCCTCCGGCGAGCAGCAGGCGAGGGCGGCCGTGGTCCAGTCCGAACGCAAGCGCGACGGTACCGGCCAGGGCGAGAGCGCGGATCACCGCGAACATGATCAGCGGCCGGGTCAGCTTCCGCCTCGAAGTGTCACCGGGAAGCTCCGCGACCGGCTGGGGCCGGTCCTCGCGGCCACGGACCAGCCATGCGATGAACGTCACCGCGATCCACAGCGCCGACCCTCCGGCCCAGGCGAGCACTTGAGCCCAGGTGTAGCTGGTGATGTGGGCGTGATGATGGAAGCTGAACGCGAGCCCGAGGGTGACGACGAACCAAAGGTTGAGCAGCAGGGCGGCCACGAATCTGCGCACCCCGAACGTGACCGCCAGGCCGGCCACCAGCGTGACCGCGAAAGGCGCCAGCACCAGCCAGCCCCAGGCGTCTGCGCCAATGCCAAACCCCAGCGCGGTCAGCGCTGCGCTGATCAGCGCGAAGACGGCAATGTGCGACGCGCGGTACCTGTAGCCGCCTCCCGGGTCAGCCAGCCCCGCAAATAGCAGGCCGAACACCGCGCTGAGAAGGTACTGCTCATGCCCGATCGCCCAGAAGATGACCAGCGGCACCAGCGCGATGTCCAGGAACATCACGGCTCGCGGCCAGTTGAGCCCGGCGGGCTTGAACTCGAACACCTTCGGCAGCCAGCTCATGATCTTCCCTCCGTGAACCGGCTGTCCTTCTCGACCGCTGGCCCTGGCCATGATCACCCTCGCTCGCCTTGACCGCCACCGCGGCGAGCAGCGGCGCCTACCCCCTGCCAGCTGACGCTGCCGTCGTGGTCTTCGACCTTGGTACCCAGTTTTCGGTGATGATCGACCCGTCGCACCATGAGCTGCGGCGCGTCCGCGCCATGGTTGCGGGCGCCCCGGTTTCATGATCTGGCACCGCCCCGCCGCACACTGCGGTCATCGAACGTCGATTTCGGCCTGCGCCATTCGTGTGGGAAGTGAGGCCGAGAACTGACCGGCCTCTCAACCGATCGGCGGCGCAACCGTCGCCACCGCAGGAGTCAAAGGAGGCCTGAAATGGGTCGGATCGTGGTTATGAACCATGTGACGCTTGACGGGGTGATGCAGGGACCTGGCCGCGCGGAGGAGGACACCCGAGGCGGGTTCACGCTGGGCGGCTGGGGCCACCGGTCCGCAGCGCCTGACGACGCCGCGGGCCAGGCGATGGGCGAGAGGATGGCGGCCGGCGGCGGCTTGGCCGGATGGCTGTTCGGGCGGCGTACTTACGAGGAGCTGCTGGCCTACTGGAACGCCCAGGGCGGCCCGTTCAAGGAGGCGCTGAACAACTCGCCCAAGTACGTCGCGTCGACCACTCTCACCGAACCCCTGCGGTGGCCCAGCTCGACGCTGCTGCGCGGCGATATCGTTGACGCCGTGCGCGCGCTCAAGGCGCAGTCCGGCGGCGTTCTGGCGATCATGGGCAGCGGCGTGCTGATCGGCTCGCTGATGGCTGCCGACCTGATCGACGAGTACTTGCTGATGATCCACCCGCTCGTGCTCGGCACCGGGCGGCGGCTGTTCCCAGGGGGCGCGCACGTGTCGCTGCGGCTTACCGGCAGCGTCACATCGGCCACCGGCGTGGTGATCGGCACCTACGAGCCGGCGAGGGACTAAACGTGAACGAGCCTCACCGGCCAGGCTCAGGCAGCGCTCTCGGTCAGGTAGGCCGCCCACTGCGGGTCGCCGTCGTGGGCGGCTCCGATCAGGCGCCAGTGGGCCCCGCGGGGCACTGCGGGTACGCAGCGCAGGCTCCAGCCCAGCTCTTCGATCAGCCGGTCGGCCTTGCGGTGGTTACAGCGCATGCAGGAGGCGACGCAGTTCTCCCAGGTGTGCGTCCCGCCTCGGCTGCGCGGTATCACGTGGTCGATGGTCTCGGCCTTGGTTCCGCAGTACCCGCAGAGGTAGTTATCCCTGCGCATCAGCGCGGCCCTGGTCAGCGGCACGCGGCTGCGATGCGGTACTCGTATGTAGCGGCGCAGCCTGATCACGGACGGGGTGGCCAGGATGACCGAGGCGGAACGCAACATCGCTCCCTCGGAGTCGTCGTGGACGACCTCGGCCTTCTCGCCCAGGACCAGACAAACGGCGCGGTGCAGGCCGACCGTGGTGAGCGGCTCATACGTGATGTTGAGCAGCAATACCCGACGCACTCCCACCTCCCAGGCAGGTGCGCCGTCCCTAGTGTCGGGGCACCCGTGACCAGTGTGATTGCCTGATGGCCCGTCCGCCAACCCCAATAGCGTAACCGGGCGCGGGGACCAGTGAGGGAACCGCGCCGGTCGGGGTCGGGGTCAGATCCGGGCCGCGCCGGCCGGAATCAGCCGGTGAGCAGCGCCTCGCGGTATTCGCGCACGGCGGGAAGCCCGGCGTGGCGCGCCGCGGCCGACCGGCCGAGCGACCGGGCCGCCCGCATCACGATCTGCGGGCGGTGCTCGCGGGGCAGGCCGAGAAGCACCTCCTGGCTGGTTCTGAGCGCCTGCTCGGGCTCGCCGGCCTCGAGCAGGCAGCGGGCCTGGCCGAGCATGATCAGCGAGCGGTCGAGGAACTCACCGGGCGAGTACAGGCGCAGCGCCTGCGCGAACGCCCGGCCGGCGCGCTGGCCGTCACCTAACGCGATGAGCGCGTCACCCTCGTGGAAGTAGAACTGGCGCTCGGTGTACCCGTAGGCCGTGTCGGCGCGATCGTCGTCCGGCAGGTCTCCCAGCGCCTCGTGCGCGTGGTCCAGCCTGGCCCTGACCTGGTCCAGCGTCACGCGACTGCCGCGGCCCGCCGATCTCGCCCGGGACCGGGCCGCCACGACGGAGGCCATGACACCGGCCGCGCACGGGTGGCGCCCGGCCAGGTCGGCCGCGGATCCGGCGAGCGTTCCCGCCTCCCGCGGATCGCCGTAGTACAGCGGGACGAGCGCTTCGCGGGCGGCCACCCAGGCCCGCAGCCTGCGGTCTGCGGTCTCGTCCGCCGCGGTGCGCGCGGTGCGGAAGAACGACCTGGCCAGCCGCTGGTCGCCCAGGTCGATCATGGTGATCCCGGCCAGGCCCGCGAGTCGGCCGGCCAGCCGGCCAAGCCGTTCCGCGGACTCGGCCGGCTGGCGTTCGGCGCACATCCGGCGGACGTCGCCGAAGTCGAGCAGGACGTCGCAGAGCAGACGCAGCGGCGGCCCGGTCATGTACTGCCGGGCGTACCCCGCCGACGCCTCTTCGAGGCGGTCGATCACCGTCGCGGATACCCTCCCGCTGAGCAGGGCCTCATCCATCCGGCGGCGGATGCGGTCGACCGCCCCGAAGAACGCGCCGTCTACGTCCGTCGCCGCGTCCGCCAGGAGCCGGAGCAGCATGCGGCGGATCACATCATCATCGTCCTCGCTGCCGGGACCGCCGGCCTGCCTGCTGCCCGGTCCGGCGCCGCGCGCGGCTGCGCCGCACGTCCGGCCCTCCCACCCGCCAGGCCGGCGTATCGGTGCTGAGGCCGCGGACTCCGGCCCGGCCCGGTTCGGCGACGGGCGCTGGCCGACGGCGCGGTGCCCGCGGCCGCACAGACAACGACTCTGGTAGCCCAGGTCGTGCGGGTCCGCCCGGTAGACGGCGCACAGATAGTGCAGGTACTCAGGCCCTGGCCGCTTCTGGCCGCTTTCGTACGCCGACAGCAGCGACTCGCTGAACCGGGGAAGCTTCCGCCTCTCCGCCTGGTACCAGGCCTTGACCTGCGCCACGACGTCGGTCAGGGCGATGCCCAGGGCCAGGCGGTAGGCCCTGATCAGGGTGGTGCCGAAGGCGGGCCCGCATTCGGAGTGGATCCGCGTGGCGATGCTGTCCGGTGGGGTGCCGACCACGAGCTCGCGCGCCCTGATCTGACGGGCGACGGTCAGTTCCTGGCCCGCGGCCAGCGGGACCACCTCTCCGGTCTCGGCCGCGGCCTGCGGCCGGACGGACCCCGGAGCGGAGGCTAAGCTGCGCCGGCCTGGCATCCTGGCTCCCTCCGCCGGTTGCCCATTTCGACGAAATCGAACGCTACCCTGAGCCCGACCATTGCTAATGACCCACTGTAACTTATCCATTGCTTTACGTCGATAACGCTGGCCCTGGGCTTTCGAAGCACACGACCGGGATGCCCAAGTCCGTATCGCCCACTCCGCCGGGCCGGCGACTATGGGAGGCGCTGTCTACCGAAGGGAGGTTGTCGTGTACCCCCAGATGCTCGTCGCGGGACGTGGAACCCTGGCCTCCCCGTCCTACGACGACTCCCTGGTCAAGGCCTGCGGCAGCAGTAACCCCGGGATCGCGTGCCGCCTGGCGTGGGACCTGACCCACAGCCAGAGGGCGGCCGACCTGATCAACGTCTACCTGGCCGGGCCGCTGCACCTCGTGGTCCGGGTGGGGTTCGTGGTCCTGGTCGCGCTGATCATCCGTATGGCCACGTACCGGGCCATCCGCCGGATCACGGCCCGCGCCACGAGGGACACCCCGAACGGCACCGACCGGTCCCACGCGCTGCTGTTCCGCGAGCGACGGCAGCAGCGGGCGACCGCGCTCGGCTCCATCCTGAGCAACGCGGCGTCGCTGACGATCTTCGGCATAGCGGCAGTGATCATCCTCGGCGACCTGGGCCTGAACCTGGCGCCCATCCTGGCCAGCGCCGGAGTTCTCGGCGTGGCCATCGGGTTCGGCGCGCAGAACCTGGTTCAGGATTTCCTGGCCGGCATATTCATGCTGCTCGAAGACCAGTACGGGGTGGGGGACGTCATCGACGTCGGCGGCACGACCGGGACGGTCGAGGCCGTGAGCCTGCGGATCACCCGGCTCCGCGACGTCAACGGCGTGGTCTGGAGCGTCCGCAACGGCATCATCACGAAGGCGGGCAACAAGTCCCAGGGCTGGGCCAGGGCGGTGGTCGACTTCCCCGTCCCGTACCGGCACGATCTCCCGCAGGTACGTCACCTGATGGCGCAGACGGCGGCCGAGATGTGGCAGGAACCGGCCTGGCACGAGATCATCCTCGAGGAGCCCGAGGTGTGGGGCGTCCAGGCCATGTACAGCGACGCCGTGCTGCTGCGGGTGGTAGCCAAGACCGTGCCGCTGCGGCAGTGGGAAGTCCAGCGCGAGCTCACCGAGCGGCTGAAAAACGCGCTCGACGCGACCGGCCTGGCCGGCGGGTCCGTGGCCGAGGCCGGAACCAGCGCCGTCGCCGGGGCGGTGGTGTCCGGCGACAGCGACCCCCTGGCCTATCCCAGCAGCCCGACCGTGGCGCAGGGAGCCGTGGGCACCGCGTCCGCGCCGCGACAGCGCCCAGCCGTACCCGACGCCCGCTCGGGCGACGTCAGTCCGTGAGGGCCTGAACGGAAGCCGGGAGGCCGGACCGGAGCCCGCCGGACCTGACCGGAGGTGCGTGGTTGCCTGACCAGCCCCGAGCCAGGCCGGGCGGGCCGGGCGGGCCGCGCCGCGCCGGCCGCCCGCCCCGGCACGTACCCTGGTGCACGTCATGAACGAGACCACCGAGCCGAGCTTCTACGAGGCCGTGGGCGGGGAAGAGACCTTCCGCCGCCTGGTGAGCCGGTTCTACCAGGAAGTCGCCCAGGATCCGCAGCTCCGGCCGGTGTACCCGAGCCGGGACCTCGGCCCGGCCGAGGAGCACCTGCGGCTGTTCCTGATCCAGTACTGGGGCGGCCCCGGCACCTACAGCGAGCAGCGGGGCCACCCGAGGCTGCGGATGCGGCACGCGCACTTCGCCATCGGCGAGGCAGAACGCGACGCCTGGCTGCGGCACATGCGCACCGCGCTCGACGAACTGGCGCTGGACCAGGCCAGGGACGCTGAGCTGTGGGACTACCTGGTGATGGCCGCCCACAGCCTGGTCAACCAGCCCACTCAGCTCGCCCGGCCCGCCCGGCCCTCCGGGCCGGGCGCGGGCCCCGACCTGGGCCTGACCCCCGCCTGATCAGGGCGAGGGGACGGGACCGGCCGGGCGGCAGTGCGTTCAGGCTCGAGGTGATGAGCGGCGGTCAGTCGCGGGTCAGCTTGCGGTAGGTGACCCGGTGCGGGCGCGCCGCCTCCGCGCCCAGGCGGTCGACCTTGTTCTTCTCGTACGCCTCGAAGTTGCCCTCGAACCAGAACCAGCTCGACCCGCCCTCCCAGGCCAGGATGTGGGTGGCGATCCGGTCCAGGAACCACCGGTCGTGGCTGGTGATCACCGCGCAGCCAGGGAACTCGAGCAGCGCGTTCTCCAGCGACGAGAGCGTCTCCACGTCAAGGTCGTTCGCGGGCTCGTCGAGCAGGAGCAGGTTGCCGCCCTGCTTGAGGGTGAGCGCCAGGTTGACCCGGCCGCGCTCGCCGCCCGACATGAGGCCGGCGGGCTTTTGCTGGTCGGCTCCCTTGAAGCCGAACGCGGCCACGTAGGCGCGGCTGGGTATCTCGGTGTGGCCGACCCTGATGAAGCTCTCGCCGTCGGAGATGGCCTCCCAGACGGTCTTGTCGGGGTCGATCCCGGACCGGAGCTGGTCCACGTAGGAGACCTTGACGGTCTCGCCGATCCGGATCGAGCCGTGGTCCGGCTGCTCCTCCCCCACGATCATCTTGAACAGCGTCGTCTTGCCGACCCCGTTCGGCCCGATGACGCCGACCAGGCCGTTCGGGGGCAGGCTGAAGCTCAGGTCCTCGATCAGCATCCGGTCGCCGAAGCCCTTGGACACGTCGCTGACCTCGACGACCAGGCTGCCCAGGCGCGGACCGGGGGGGATCTGGATCTCCTCGAAGTCCAGCTTGCGGTTCTTGTCGGCCTCGGCCGCCATTTCCTCGTACCGCTGCAGCCGGGCCCGGCTCTTGGCCTGGCGGGCCCGGGGGCTGGAACGCACCCACTCCAGCTCATCTTCCAGGCGCTTGCGGCGCTTCGCGTCCTTGTGGCCCTCGACCTTGAGCCGGGCCGCCTTGGTCTCCAGGTAGGTGGAGTAGTTCCCCTCGTACGGGTAGGCCCGGCCGCGGTCGAGCTCGAGGATCCAGCCGGCCACGTTGTCCAGGAAGTACCGGTCGTGGGTGACGGCCACCACGGTGCCGGGGTACTTCTCCAGGTGCTGCTCCAGCCAGAGCACGCTCTCGGCGTCCAGGTGGTTCGTCGGCTCATCGAGCAGCAACAGGTCAGGCTGCTGCAGCAGCAGTTTGCACAACGCCACCCGGCGGCGCTCGCCGCCGGACAGGACGCTCACGTCGGCGTCCGGTGGCGGGCAGCGAAGGGCGTCCATGGCCTGCTCCAGCTGGCTGTCCAGGTCCCACGCTTCCCGGTGGTCGAGCTGCTCCTGCAGCTTCCCCATCTCCTCGAGCAGCCCGTCGGAGTAGTCCGTCGCCAGCTGATCGGCGATCTCGTTGTACCGGTCGAGCAGCGCTTTGGTCTCGGCGACGCCGTCCTCGACGTTGCCGAGCACCGTCTTGCTCTCGTCCAGGGCGGGCTCCTGGTCCAGCAGGCCGACGGTGAACCCCGGCATCAGCCGGGCTTCGCCGTTCGACGGCTGCTCTGTCCCGGCCATCATCCGGAGCAGGGTCGACTTGCCGGTGCCGTTGGGCCCGACCACGCCGATCTTCGCGCCGGGCAGGAAGGCGAGGGTCACGTCGTCGAGGACGACCTTGTCGCCGTACGACTTCCGGACGGCACGCATCTGAAAGATGAACTCGGGCATGCCTCCAGCGTAGAGGCAGTCCCGGCCCGGCGGCGACACGCCATTGGCGGCCAGCCGGCGACCGACCGCGGGCCGCGGGCCGCGGTGCGGCCGCCCGGCGTGCCCGTGACCGGATGCCAGCCACGACAACGCAGGCCGAGGGCTCAGAACGGCGCCGCGACGCGGTCGGCCTCCTGGGCCAGCGCCTCGATTGCGCTGTCGTCGAACATGTCGTCGTCGGCCGGCTCGTCGGTGCCGTCGGCCCCGTCGGTCCCGTCGGTCCCGTCCATGCCATCGGCCCCGGGCGTCGGCCCTGCCCCGCCTTCCCCGCCCAGGGCGCCCAGGCCGCCCAGGGTGCCCAGCGCCGCCTCGTCCGCTAGTTCGCCGTCCCCGGCGCGGGACAGCGCGTCGCGCGGGTCGCCGTTCTCACCCGCGGCGATCTCAGCGCCCGTCTTGCCCGTGCCCGCCGTGGCGCGCCGGAAGTTGGCCACCCCGCGGGTCAGATCGGGTCCGAGCTGGACCGCATCCACGTCGACCGCGGTCCGCCGCTGGCCGTCCTTGCCGACGTACGGGCGAACCTCCAGCTTGCCCCGGACCAGCACGGCATCGCCCCTGCGCAGCGACATGGCCGAGTTGTCGGCGAGCTTGCGCCAGCAGATCACGTTCACGCCGGAGGTGTTGCCGTCAACCCACTCTCCGGTAGCAGCGTCCCGGCGCCGGGTGGTCCAGACCACGCGCATGGTCAGCTTGGGGATGTTCTTGCCGACCGTCCGGTAGTACGGATCGCTGGCCACGAAACCGGACAGGGTCAAATGTGCCTCGTTGAACATCGCGGTCCTCCTGAGCTCTGCGGCGCCGGCGCCGGTCGCGCCCGGCTGCCGCCGCGGCGGCCGCACGCCGCCTGCCCCCACGCTCCCCGACCGAGCCCCGACCAGCACCGCCCCCGCGCGCCTCTGTGGACAAGCCGGTCCCGCCCAGCCCCCCTGTGGACGACCACCGAGAATCGAAGGGCCCATATGAGACCATCCGCTGTGCTTGCCTGGGGGACGACCCCCAGGACCCCCCGCATGACATCCCGCGACGTCGCCAGCTCGAGTTGGCAAGCCGACTGTCGTGGCCGTTGCCCGGGACGGCCCCGGGCAACACAATCAGGCGGCGACGCGCTCGGCGGGCTCCGCGATCACGTCGACCAGGGCGCCGTTGCGCATGACCGTGATGGCCAGCGGCTGGCCGATCGCCTCGCCGAACATCAGCCGCTGCAGGTCCTGGGCCTTCTGCACCGGGCGCCCGCCCGCGCTGATCAGCAGGTCCCCGGCCCGCAGGCCGGCCCGGGCGGCCGGACCGCCCGGCACGACCTCCGCCACCCGCAGGCCGTTCGGCCGGCCGAACCGCTGCTGCAGCGCGGCCGGCAGCGGCGCGGGCACGCTGACCAGGCCCAGGTACGCGCGGCGCACCCGGCCGTCCCGCATCAGCGCGGAGATGATCCGCCGCGTGGTGGCGTTCACCGGCACCGCGAGGCCGAGCCCGACGCCCGCGACCGCGGTGTTGATGCCCACCACGCGCGAACGCGCGTCGGCCAGCGCGCCACCCGAGTTACCCGGGTTCAGCGCGGCGTCGGTCTGGATCACGTCCTCGACCAGCCCGGCCTCCCGGCCGCGGGTCGGCAGGGACCGCCCGACCGCGCTCACCACGCCCGCGGTCACCGAGCCCGCCAGGCCGAGCGGGCTGCCCACGGCCACCACAAGCTGGCCGACGACGAGGCCGTCCGCCTCGCCGAGCACCGCGGGCGGCGGGGTCGGCCCGGCCGCCCGGACCACGGCGAGGTCGGACAGCGGGTCGGCGCCGACCACGGTGAACGTGGCGCTGGTGCCGTCGGAGAACAGCGCGGTCCCGCTCTGACTCCGCCCCACGACGTGGGCGTTGGTCAGCAGGAACCCGTCCCCGGTGAACACGACGGCGGAGCCGAGGCTCTCTCCTCCCCCTCCTCCCCGCCCTCCCGGCCCTCCCGGCCCTCCCGGCCCATCCCGCCCGCTCGCGCCCTGCGGCACGCGGAGGCTGGCCACCCTCGGCGTGAGCTCGGCGGCGACGCCGGCGACCACCCGGGAGTACTCATCCAGCGGCTGATCGGCTTCCATGCCGCTCTCCCTTCCATGGTTAATTACAACATTACACATGAACGCCAGCCTGGGGAACTCGCCGCTCGCCACGCCCGGTCCCGTGCGCCCGCTTCGGCGGCCCGGGGCGGGGCAGGTTCGGTAGATTCGGGGGATGCCCGCCAATGTGCCCACGATCCTGGCGACCTCAGGCGGCCTGCGCCGGGGTTCACGCACCACCTTCGAGTTCGCCCCGCTGATCCGGTACGCGGTCGATCTGTCCGGCGTCACGGGGCGGTCGCCGCGGGTCTGCCAGATCGGCACCGCCGGCGGGGACCAGCAGTGGTTCAACGCCCTGTTCAGCGAGGCCGGCGAGGCGGCCGGGATCACCGTCACGCACCTGAACCTGTTCCCCATGCCGAGCGCCGCGGATCCGGCGGCGCTGCTGCTCGGCCAGGACGCGGTCTGGGTCGGCGGCGGGAGCGTGGCGAACCTGCTGGCCGTCTGGCGGCTGCACGGCCTGGACCGGGTGCTCCGCGAGGTCTGGGAGGCCGGGGTGGTGCTGGCGGGCGTGTCGGCGGGCGCGCTGTGCTGGCACGTCGGCGGCACCACGGACTCGTTCGGTCCCGACCTGCGGGCCGTGACCAACGGGCTGGGCTTCCTGCCGCACTCGGCGGGCGTGCACTACGACTCCGAGCCGCAGCGGCGGCCCCTGTACCAGCAACTCGTGGGGTCCGGTGTGCTGCCCGCCGGCTATGCCACCGACGACGGCGTCGGCATCGTCTATCGGGGAACCGACTTCGCCGAGGCCGTCTGCGAGGTCCGGGGTAAGGGCGCTTACCGCGTGACCCGGGTGGAGGGGGAAGACCAGGCCCGGGAGGAGCGGATCGAGCCGCGCGTGCTGCCGGGCGCCTCCTGACGAGGCCGGATCACCGGCCGGCCACGACCTCGAACTCGTCCACGAAGCGCCGGTACTCGGCGAGTTCCCGTTCGGCCGGCTCCAGCACCAGCTCGCGAGCGACTGCCCCGATCCTGGCGCGCATCGTGTCCTGGACCCGCGCGCGCTCGCGCACGGCGTCCCCCCGCACCAGGTTCACGCAGCCGGCCGCGGTGAGCCAGCCCAGGAACAGGAACGCCACGAGCAGCACGATGATCCAGGGCAGCAGGGACGCGTCGCTGAACAGCCGCTGCACATGGCTGGCGGCGTGGAAGACGCCGAAGATCAGGAGCGCTACGATCCACGCCAGGCCCACGATCACGCAGCCGAGCAGCAGGCCCTGCAGGGCGCCGACCAGCCGCCACCAGGGCACGATCTTGTTCTCGGCCGGGAGGGACTCACCCACCGCGGCGCCGAGCGCGGCCGGGATCTGGCCGGCCTGCGACCGCAGGGCCGACCGGGTCGTCTGCGACCAGGGCTTCGGCAACGGCGGGCAGACCTCGTCGGCGAGCTTGGTGAGCGCGTGGTCGACGTCCGCCTGCTGCGCCCCTGACGGCCCGGAGCTCATGCTCCTGAGTTCGGCCCACAGCCTCCCGAGCCGGATCCTGCGCACCGGGTCGCGGCCGGTCAGGCGTTCGGCCAGCCAGGCGATCGGCCAGCCGACGAAGTCGATGGCGCGCAGCTCGCGCGCGCTCTGCAGCGCGTCACCCACCGCCGAAACGCCGGCCGCGCCCGAGAACGCGTCAACGAGCTGCGCCTCGCTGCCCGCGGGCAGGTGGCCCGCGCCCGGCCCTCCGTCGGCGTCCCGCGGATCCCGGGCGCCGGGCGCGTGGCCGGCCCGGCCCGCGCGCTCGACGGGCTCGATCGCGTAGAGCGCGAACTGTTCGGCGATCCCGTCGACGTCGGCCGAGATCCGGGCGCTGGTCGCCTTGCGCTCCGATACCGCCTCGGTGAGCAGCTTGCGGAGCTGGTCAACACCGGCGCCGGTCACCGCGGACGTGACGAGCACCGCCGCCTCATGCAGCCCCTCGGCGTCGAGCAGGCGCCGCAGGTCGCCGACGCACTCCTCGGCCTCGGCCTCGGTGAGCAGGTCGGACTGGTTCAGCACCACGGCGATCACCTCGGAGTGACCGGCGAGCGGCACGAGATACTTCCGGTGCACCGCCGCGTCCGCGTACTTCTGCGGGTCGAGCACCCACACCATGAGATCGGCCATCCCGACCAGCCGGTCGACCTGGCTCGAATCGCCCCTGACGACGGAGTCATGGTCAGGCAGGTCCAGCAGGATGAGCCCGTGCAGGGCGGACTCGCCGCCGTCGAGAACGCTCCCCCGCCCGTACCGGAACCGGCGCGGCACGCCCAGCCATTCGAGCAGCGGCCCCGAGCCCGACGCCCCCCACACGCAGGCGTGCGGCTCCCTGGTCACCGGCCTGGTCACCCCGACGGCGGAGAAATCATGGCCGGCCAGCTGGTTGAACAGCGCGGACTTACCGCTGCCCGTGCCCCCGGCCAGGGCCACGACCGTGTGACCGGCGGACATCCGCAGCCGCTCGCCTGCCCGGTCGACCAGCGCCTCCGCGTCGCGGAGCAGATCCTCGCTGAATCCGCCGCTGCCGGTCCGCCCCGATCCGATCTGGATCAGCCGGGTCAGCGCGGTGAGCCGGGCCGACAGCCCGCGCAGCCTGGCCCGGGGCGCCCGGGGCGGCCGGGATGCCTCGGTCTCGGCTGCTCCGGCCTCCGGCCGCCCGGCCCACGGCTCGGGCCCGGCCGGCTCGGCGACCACCAGCTCGGTCGCGAGCGGCTCGGGGCTGCTCTGCCTGGGCCACGGCGGCTCCGACCTGACCGACTCCCTGACCGGCTCGGGGCTGGTCTGCCTGGCCCAGGGTGGCCCGGCCTTGACGGGCCGGGCCCGCGGCGGCGCGGCCTTCCCGGCCTCCGGTGCCTCGGGCTCGGGCGACCCGGCGCCGAATACCGGCCACGGCGGCCCGCCAGCGGTCATCGCGCCGCCTCGAGCCCGTAGATAGCCTGGTCCAGCTCGGCCGCGGTCGCGTCGTCCGGCGCGCCGGCCGCGTTGATGATCTCGACGAAGCGCTGCCTCTCCTCGTCGAAGAGCAGGCTGATCTTCTCGTGCAGATCCAGGCGTGCCCTGGCCCCGAGGTCCCGCAGCGGCCCGGCGCCGAACAGCGAGGTGAGCAGGCGCTGGGGGACGGCGCTCGTGCCCTCGGTCACCGCCACGTCGCCGGCCCCGTAGCCGAGCATGCCGATCGTGAGCACCAGCGCGAGCGACTCGTCGTCGAACGACGCCACCCGCGCGACCGACCGCTTGGTCACGTTCTCGTCGTGCACCAGTCGCATCACGTGATCCTGCCATGCGCTGATGACCCGGGCCGAGCGGGCCGCCAGGTCCGGCGACGACCGCGCCAGGGCGGCGGCGCCCGCCGGCCCGGACTCCTCCGGGCGGGGGTCGGCCCGGGCGGCGGGGATGAAGTCCAGCCCGGCGGCCAGGGCGAACCGAGCGTTTTCCGCCTGGCTCGCCGCGGCCTCGGCGAACTCGCTGACCAGGGCGGCGCCGGCCGGGCCTTCCTGCCACCTGGCCACGATGTCTTCCGCGGCCCGGTCGGCGAGCGCGTTGACCAGCGTCTCGAGCCCGCCCCGCAACGCGTCCTTCAGCGCCCTGGCCCGCGCCGGGATGCGCCGCTTGCGCGGTCGGGCGGCCGGCCGCCGTTGCGGCGCACCTGCAGCATCCGCAGCAGGTCCCCGGTGCCGGTGAAATCTTGCCAGCGGGCCAGGATCTCGCCGCGCAGCAGCGAGCCGTTCCTCGTCGCCTCGTCGAACTCCGCGAGCCCGGCCGCATAGGAACTGTGAGCCTGTGACCGAAGCTCCGCGCGCAGGGTCAGCTGCGTCTCCACGTGCGCGGCCAGGACGGGAACCCTGGTGCGGAACGTGTCGAGCACTCCGGACATGGTCTGGGTCAGGATCGAGACCCGCCGCTCGTCGAGGGCCGCTGTCTCCTCGAGCCACTGCCGCACCGGGCCGTAGACCTCGGGCGGAAGCCGGCCGTCGGTGACCACGGTCTCCGCGATCATGAACCGCGGCACGCCCGCGAGGCCGTTGGCCTCCAGCATCGCGTCGAAATGCGCGCTGAGCTGGCGGGCCGACGCCGGCGGCACCCGGGAGAGCACGATGGCCAAAGACGCGTCCCGCTCCTTGGCCTGCTGCAGCAGTTCCCACACGGCCGCATCGGCGTAGCGGCTGGCGCTGGTCATGAACAGCCACAGGTCCGAGGCGTCGAGGAACTGGTGCGCGAACTCGCGGTGCGCCTGCACGACGGAGTCGATGTCCGGCGTGTCCAGCAGCGCCGCGCCCTCGGGCATGCCCTCGTTCTCGGCCAGCACGAGCAGCCCGTCGCGGCCCGGCATGGCCAGGCCCTTCTGCCGCACCCGCGGCAGCGTGGGCAGGAAGACATTCTCGGCGAACCACCGGGCGTCATCGGGATGGCAGGCGAGCACCGGGCTGTTGGTCGTCGGCCGGCGCGTGCCGGTGTTGCTGACCTGAGCGCCGACCAGGCTGTTCATGAGCGTCGACTTGCCCGCGCCGGTGGATCCGACCAGGGCCACCAGGACCGGCGCCCCGGACTGGCGCAGCCGCGGCAGCAGGTAGTCGTCGATCTGGCTGAGCAGCTTGCGCCGTTCGGCTCTGGCCTCGCCGACCCCCGGGGCCTCCAGGTGCAGCGGAATCTCGACGATCAGGTGCCGGAGCGTCAGCAGCGCCGACTCGAGCCTGCGGCCGTCGACCCGCACGTGCGGCTCGACCACATCGGGCCCGGCCGGTGCGGCTCCGGGGGCAGGCATGGCGGCCGGGGCAGCGGAGCCTTCCTCCGGTGCCGATGCTGCGGTCACGCCCTGCCCCTCAGTCATTGGTCACGGCCTCGCAGGCCGGCGAGCTGCCAGCCGGCGAGCCTTCCTCCCTACCCGCTCCGCTACCCCGCGCAGTGGTCCCAACCCGCGCACCGGCGCCGCCGGGCGCGAACGTTCCCCACGGCGCGCCTTCCGCCAAGCCGCCGCAGAGCTCAGAGATCTGCTCGGAGATGGCCACGACCTCTCCTACCACCACGATCGCCGGGGGTCCGATTCCCGCCCTCTCGGCTTCGCCAGCGACAGTATCCAGTCTTGCGTTAATTGTGCGCTGCGAGGGCAGAGTACCGTTCGCGATAACCGAAACCGGAGTCCGGGGATCGCGGCCGTACCGCGTCAGCGTTTCCGCGATGACCTGGAGATGCTCGGTAGCCATCAGCAGCACCAGCGTCCCGGATGACGTCCCGAGCGCCCGCCAGTCCACCGCCGAGCGCTCGTCACCGGGCGCGACGTGCCCGGACACCACATGAAATTCCTGAGCGATCCCGCGGTGCGTCAGCGGGATCCCGGCCGACGGCCGGCCCGGCGGCGATGCTCGAGACGCCGGGGACCACCGTGACCGGGACGCCGGCCCGCAGGCAGGCGAGGAGTTCCTCGCCGCCGCGGCCGAAGACAAACGGGTCGCCGCCCTTCAGCCGGACCACGAACCGCCCCGCCCGCGCGTTCGCGACCAGCACCGAGTTGATGTGCTCCTGGGCCACGGCCGTGCCCCGCGGGACCTTGGCCGCGTCGACGATCTCCACGCCCGGTGCCAGCTCGGCGAGCAGTGACCGCGGCGCGAGCCGGTCAGCGACGACGACGTCCGCCTCGGCGAGCAGTTGCCGCCCGCGGACGGTGATCAACCCGGGATCCCCCGGCCCGCCGCCCACCAGCGCTACCCAGCCGCGCAGCTTCCCGGCCCGGGACCCGCGGCGGCCGGCGGCCCTGATCGCGCCGGAGGCCACGCCGTCGACAATCGCGTCCCTGAGTCCCGCGCTGCGCCGGGGATCGCCGCTCACGACGGCGACCCGCACGTCCCCGGCCCGCCCCGAGGCCGGTGTCCAGGCCCGGGACGCGGCCGCGTCGTCGGCCCGGACGCACCAGACCCCGGCGGCGTCGGCCTCCCGGGCCACGGCCGAGTTGACGTCCCGGTCGTTGGTCCAGGCGCCGACCAGCCAGGAGCCAGCGCAGTCGCCGGGGGCATAGCCGCGCCGGATCCAGCGGATCTGACGCGCGCGCTCGGCCAGCGGCGGGCTCAGGTCCGGGGAGACGACGACCACGTCGGCTCCCGAGTCCAGCAGCGCGGGAATCCTCCGGGCGGCCACGGCACCGCCGCCGATGATCGTCACGCGGCGGCCAGCCAGCCGGAGCGCCAGCAGATACGGCGCGTTGTCGGTGGCGACCATAGGTCCTATCAGTTTTTATCCGTCACGCCGGCCGAGTCAAACGTCGCGACCTCCCGCAGCGCCCGCACCGCGCTCGCCACGATCGGCAGCCCGAGAAGGGCACCGGTGCCCTCGCCGAGCCGCAGTTCAAGATCGATGAGCGGCCGCAGGCCCAGATGACCAAGCGTAACCGCGTGCCCGGGCTCCGCACTGCGGTGCCCGGCCACGCAGGAATTCACCGCGGCCGGGGCGAGCGCCACGGCGGCCAGGGCGGCCGCGCCCGCGATCATGCCGTCCAGGATCACGGGAACGCGCAGGGCCGCGGCCCCCAGGATGAAGCCGGCCAGCGCCGCGTGCTCGAAGCCGCCGAAGGCCGCGAGCACCCCGACGGGATCGGCCGGGTCGGGCCGATGGGCGGCCAGCCCGCGGCACACCACGTCCACCTTCCGCGCGAAGGTGGCGGCGTCGATCCCGGTGCCGCGGCCGGTCACCTCGGCCGGGTCGCGCCCGGTGAACGCGCAGACGAGCGCGGCCGAGGCGGTGGTGTTGGCGATCCCCATGTCGCCGGTGAGCAGGCACCTGTTTCCGGCCGCGACCAGGTCGCGGGCCACCTCCGCGCCGACGCCGATCGCCGCCTCGGCCTGCTCGGTGGTCATCGCCGGGCCCGCGGTGAAATCCGCGGTGCCCGGGGCGATCTTGCGCGGCAGCAGCCCGGGGACGGGATCGAGTTCGGCGCGTACCCCCACGTCCACCACGACGACCTCGGCTCCCGCCTGCGCCGCGAACGCGTTGACGACGGCGCCCCCGGCCAGGAAGTTGGCCACCATCTGCGCGGTGACCTCCTGCGGCCAGGGCGTGACGCCGCGCGCGTGCACGCCGTGATCGGCCGCGAAGATCGCGACCGCGGCCGGCTCGGGCATGGGCGGAGGGCAGCAGCCCGCCAGGCCGGCCAGCCGGACCGACACCTCCTCCAGCGCGCCGAGCGAGCCTTGCGGCTTGGTCATCCGGTCGAGCCGCTCCCGGGCGGCGGCCATCGCGGCGGCGTCCGGGGGTCCGATCGCGGCCCGCACGTCGGCGAGCAGGCTCGGGGCGTCCTGCCCGGGCAGTCCGCGCTGGCCGTACTCCTCGGCGTGCACCGACCAGGCCAGCGGCCGCCTGCGGGCCCAGCCGGCGGTGGCGAGTTCGGGCTCGGGCGCGAACTCGGTCACGTAGCCGAGGCACAGGTACGCGACCACCTCGAGGTGAGCGGGCAGGCCGAGTTCGGCGGCCAGTTCCCGCTCGCCGAAGAAGCTCACCCAGCCGACTCCGAGCCCCTCGGCCCGGGCGGCCAGCCACAGGTTCGCGACCGCGAGCACGCTGGAGTAAGCGGCGGTCTGGGGCTGGCTGTGCCGGCCCAGCGTGTGGCGCCCGCCACGGGTGGGGTCGCAGGTCACCACGATGTTGACCGGCGTCTCCAGGATGGCCTCGGTCTTCAGCCGGTCGAAGGCCAGGGCCCGGGCGCCGGGCAGCGAGGCCGCGTAATCGTCCCTGGCCCGGTCGGCCAGCGCCTTGATCCGCTCGCGCCGGGCCCGGCTGGCGATCACGAGGAAGTCCCAGGGCTGGGACAGGCCGACCGACGGGGCCTGGTGCGCGGCGGCGAGCACGCGGGTGAGCACCTCGGGCGGGACCGGGTCGGGCCGGAAGCCGCGCCGGACGTCCCTGCGCTCCTCGATGACCCGGTAGACGGCTGCCCGCTGCTCGGCGGTAAAGGAATGCTCGGTCACGGGAGTCCTTTCACGTCACGGACCCGCTGTCCGCGGGGGGCGCCGGGCCGGCGGCCCCCGCGGCCCAGCCCGCGCGGGACCCGCCGACGGTCACCGCCGAGCGGAGCAGCGCGTTGAACGCGGCCGCGGCGACGGCCGCGCCGCCCTTCTCCGACACGTTACTCACCGAGGGAAGCCCGCTGGCCCGCAGCGCGTCCTTCGCCTCGGCCGCGGCGACGAACCCGACCGGCAGGCCGACGACGAACGCCGGCTCCACGCCCCGGGTCAAGATCTCGGTGAGCGCCGTGGGCGCGCAGCCCACCACCCACACCGCGCCCGGCCCTGCCTCGCCGAAGGCCAGCCGGACCGCGGCCGCGGCCGCGGAGATGCCGGCCGTGCGGGCGAGGCGCCGGGTCAGCGACTCGCCGATCTTGCTGATGACCGGGCAGCCGGTTATCCCGGCCGCGACCATGTCGACGTCGACGATCACCGGGGCGCCGTCGGCGAGCGCCGCTACGGCCGCGACCAGGAACTCCTCGTCACAGACCAGGTCGGTGGCGTAGTCGAAGTCGGCGCTCGCGTAGATGACCCGCTCGGTGACGTCACGACTGTGCTTGGGCAGGCGGGACAGGTCGATGCGGGAACGAAGGATCCGGTAGGACTCCGCTTCGGCCGGATGCGCGTCCGCCGGCGGCTCGCTGGGCCACGTCACCATGCCATCATCTCCGACTCCCGGACGGGGCCGCCGAGCACTCTCCCCGCGCTCTCCCGGCACGCCGATTGCCGCTTCGCGACCGGTTCCGCACGCCGTCGCGCGACCGGCGCCGCCGACCCTATCAACTGACCAGCGCAAACGACTTGGCGTTCCTGGCGAACGCATCCCGGTCCGCCGATACACTAGCCAGGCGCGTCTGGGGCTGGCGCGGCGTGTGAGCGCGAAACGCGAGCCAGCGAGGACGCTCGCCGCCCACGTCCCCCCGGGAGACGTCCAGCATTTCCGGACCTCTCGCTCAGGATCGGCGAGGATCGTCGCACGCGTGATTGTCGGAGCCGGACAGCAAGGTGGCACATGACAGCTTCTCGAAGGGCAGCCCCGTGACGACCACTCACGTTGACGACGAGGTTATCGACAGCGCCGCCATCCGCGCCTTCACTGAGGAGTTCGGTGACCAGGCCACGGGGCTGCCACCGGTCGCGATCGTGATCGCCGCCTTTAACGAGGAGGGCGCCATCGGCCCGGTGGTCGAGTCACTCCCCGCCAGCGTGGCCGGGATGGACACCGCCACGATCGTCGTCGCCGACGGCGCGGTGGACGCCACCGGCAAGGAGGCCAGGATGGCCGGCGCGCTCGTCTGCGACGTGCCCGTCAACCGGGGCCAGGGAGCCGCGCTGCGGCTCGGCTACCGGCTCGCGCGCGACGGCGGCGCCCGCTATATCGTGACCACCGACGCCGACGGCCAGTACAACCCGGCGGAGATCGAGGGCCTGCTCGCGCCGATCCTGGCCGGCCAGGCGGACTTCGTGACCGGCTCCAGGAAGCTCGGCAGCGAGGAGACCAAGGATCCGGTCAGGAAGCTGGGCGTGCGGGTCTTCGCGCTCACGATCAGCGTGCTGACCGGCCAGCGGATCAGCGACACGACGTTCGGGCTCCGCGCGATGCGCGCCGAGGTGACCGGCGTCGTCCGGCTCGAGCAGCCGCAGTACCAGGCCGCCGAGTTGCTCATCGGCGTGATCACGCACGGCTACCGCGTCGCCGAGCGTCCCGCCACGATCCACCGGCGCAAGATCGGCAAGAGCAAGAAGGGCAACAACGCCTTCTACGCGGTGAGCTTCGCGAAGGTCGTCGTCACCACCTGGTGGCGGGAGCGTCAGCGCCGACGGCGCGGGTCCGCGGACGGACCGGAACGCGAGGCGCCGCTGGCCGGCGCCGGGCCGTTGGCCGACGGGGTCATTGCGAACGCCGCGGGGCCGGAGCCCGAACGCAGCGACGGCGCGGGCTCGGACGCTTCCGGCTTCGGCCCGCGATCGGCGAAGAGCACGTAATGGAAGATTATGAACCTGATGACGAACGTCGCGCAGTTGGCCGCCAGGTACAGGCCCTGGGCGAACAGCACCTTGTCGAGGCCGTGCAGGCCCATGTCCCGCGCCTGTTCGGCGGCGAGCTTGCTGGTCGTGGTCAGCACGATCCCGACGCAGATGGAGATCGAGACGAACGGCAGGGTCTCCTTGAGCAGGTGCGGCCTGCCCTTGCGCTCCCAGGCCCACCTGCTGACCAGGTAGCTCACGGTCGCGCCCGCGAGCCAGCCGACCGCCCCGGCGATCCCCGCCGTCACGTTCGCCAGTTGCAGGACGAAGTAGGTCACCTGCGTGGCGCACAGCGCCAGCACCGCCGCGGGCGCGAAGCGAATCAGCCGCCTGCCGCCCTGGCTGCGCAGCCTGCGCTGCAGCGGTCCCGGAATCATCCGCCATGCTGCGTCGATGATCTTGGGCGATATCAGGCTCATGGATGTCCTAGGTTGACTCAGGCCGCCGGCTCGGTAACAAAGGTATACAGTACGGAGCCCACGGAGGGCCTGGTTGCGCGGTCCTCCAGGTCAGCTCGGCAGACCCGGCCCGCGAGGCGATCCCCGGGCCGGCGCTCACCGGCAGGCGCTCAGCCGCGGCCGGCGGGCTGAGCCGTCCGGGGCTGCGGTCGGCCAGGTCACGAACAACTCAACGGCAGGTCATGTATAAAACAACGACAGTTCAACGACAGCTACGGACGGACAAGTCAGGAGCAAGATCATGAAGGTCTTGGTGTTGGGCGGGGACGGCTACCTTGGCTGGCCGACAGCACTCCACCTCTCAGAAGTCGGTCACGAGGTTGCCGTGGCGGACAACTTCGCGCGCCGGGGTTACGACCACGAGATGGGCGTGGACAGCCTGGTGCCGATCGAGTCCCTCCAGACGCGCACTTCCGTCTGGCATGAGCTGACCGGAAAGACCATCGCCTACTACGTGGGCAACCTGTGCGACGCGGATTTCACCTACCACATCGTGCGCGACTTCGCCCCGGACGCGATCGTCCACTTCGCCGAGCAGCGGGCGGCGCCGTACTCCATGGTGGACCGCCAGCACGCGGTCTATACCCAGACCAACAACGTGGTCGGCAACCTGAACGTGCTGTACGCGATCGCCGAGATCAACCCGGATATCCACCTGGTCAAGCTCGGCACGATGGGCGAGTACGGCACGCCCAACATCGACATCGAGGAGGGCTGGCTCGACGTCGAGCACAAGGGCCGCACGGACCGGGTGCTGTTCCCCAAGCGGCCCGGCTCGTTCTACCACCTGTCCAAGGTGCACGACAGCCACAACATCGAGTTCGCCTGCCGGATCTGGGGCGTCCGCGCCACCGACCTCAACCAGGGCGTCGTGTACGGCCAGCAGACCCCGGAAACCGCGCGGGACGACCGGCTGGCCACCAGGTTCGACTACGACGCCGTGTTCGGTACGGTGCTGAACCGCTTCGTGATCCAGTCGGTGCTCGGCAAGCCGCTGACCATCTACGGCAACGGCACCCAGACCCGCGGCATCATCGAGATCAGGGACACGGTCCGGTGCATCCAGCTGGCCTGCGAAACCCCGGCCGACAAGGGCGAGTTCCGGGTGTTCAACCAGATCACCGAGTTCATGTCGCTGCAGCAGATCGCGGACACGATCGCCAAGGCGAGCCCGGACGCCGTCAGGGTCGAGTATGTCGACAACCCCCGCGTCGAACTGGAGAACCACCACTACAACGTGGTGCACACGGGGCTGGTCGGGCTGGGGCTCGAGCCGCACCTGCTGTCCGACACGCTGATCGAGTCGCTCTTCGAGATCACGAAGCGGAACGCGCACCGGGTGCGTTTCGAGGCCATGCTGCCCACGATCCAGTGGCGCAAGCCGTCCAGCATCATCAGCAACTAGCCCGGCGGCGACCGCGGCGGCCGGCGGGCCCGGCCGCCGCGGCTGGTCCGCGTGGCGGCGGCGGGCGCGGTCAGGGGGCGGACGCCCAGCCGGGCATGGGGAATCCCGCCAGCAGTTCGCGTACCTCGCCGGCGATCCGCTCGATGACCGCCTCGTCGTCCTTGGCCGCCGCGGTGATCGCGTCGTCCATCCACGCGGCGACCTGGGCCATGTGCGCCTCGGCCAGGCCCCGGGTGGTGATCGCCGGCGTCCCGATCCTGATCCCGGACGGGTCGAACGGCTTACGCGGGTCGAACGGAACGGTGTTGTAGTTCACCTCGATGCCGGCCCGGTCCAGGGCCTTGGCAGCGGGCTTCCCGGCGATGCCCTGGGCCGTCAGGTCGATCAGGATCAGGTGGTTGTCCGTGCCGCCGGAGATCAGGGTGTAGCCGCGCTCGAGCAGCGCGGCCGCCAGCGCCTGGCCATTGGCCACCACTTGCCGGGCATAGTTCTTGAACGCAGGGTCGGCGGCCTCTCGCAGCGCCACGGCGATCGCCGCCGTGGTGTGGTTGTGCGGGCCGCCCTGCAGGCCGGGGAAGACCGCCTTGTCTACCCGCGAGGCGTGCTCGGCGGTCGTCATGATCATCGCGCCGCGCGGGCCGCGCAGGGTCTTGTGCGTCGTGGTCGTGATCACCCCGGCGTGGCCGACCGGGCTGGGATGCGCGCCCCCCGCCACCAGCCCGGCGATGTGGGCGATGTCGGCCACCAGCACCGCGCCGACCTCGGCCGCGATCTCGGCGAAGCCCGGGAAGTCGATCGTGCGCGGTATGGCCGTGCCGCCGCAGAACATCAGCTTGGGCCGCTCCGTGCGCGCCAGGTCCCGCACCTGGTCCAGGTCCACCCGCCCGGTGTCGGCGCGGACCCCGTACTGAACGGACCGGAACCACTTCCCGGTGACCGACACCGGCCAGCCGTGCGTGAGGTGCCCGCCCATCGGCAGCGCCATCCCCATCACGGTCTCGCCCGGCTCCAGGAACGCGAGGTAGACGGCGAGGTTCGCCGGCGACCCGGAGTACGGCTGCACGTTGGCGTGGTCGACGCCGAACAGCGCCTCGGCCCGGCGGATCGCCAGCGTCTCGATCGGGTCGATGAACTGCTGGCCCTCGTAGTACCGGCGGCCCGGATACCCTTCCGAGTACTTGTTGGTCAGGACACTGCCGGAGGCCTCGAGCACCGCCTCGGACACGTAGTTCTCGGACGGGATCAGCCGGATCTTCTCGAACTGGCGCCGCGCCTCGGCGTTGATCAGTTCGGCGACCTCGGGGTCCTCGCGGGCGACGTGCGGGACGGGCGGCTGATGCATGGGCTGTCCTCCTCGGGTGCTGCCTTCATCATGCCGAACGGGATCGCGCGCGTACATCCCGCACCCGGCGGGTGAGCAGCGCGCGCTCCCCCGCGGCCCATGCCGTCGTGGTCAGCAGGTAGAGGCCCGCGGCCAGCGGCATGAACGCGGCGACGGCCACCGTAGTGTACGGCAGCACCCGGGCGATCAGGCGACCCGGCGGCCCCGGCCGCCCGGCGGCCCCGGCCGCCCCGGCTGACCCGGCTGACCCGGCTGACCCGGCTGGGCGCGCCTGGCGCGCGATCCGCGCCGCGGCCCAGGCCACGGCGGCCAGCAGCCCGAACAGCGCCAGGAACACCGCCCCGTGCGCGCTGAGCAGCCCGGGCGCGCTGAGCCAATGGCTGCCCAGCGGCACGCCGAGCAGGTCGTGGCCGAGCAGGCCGTTCGGCCGGCCGCCGATGGTCCCCGACCGGAACAGGTAGTACATCACGCTGAGGAACGGCAACTGCAGCAGGAGCGGCAGGCACCCGGCGAACATCCCGGTGCCCTCCCGCTGGTAGAGCGCGGCCAGTTCGCGCTGCAGCCGGTCCGGATGGCCGGCGTGGCGCTTTTGCAGGGCCTGGACCTGGGGCAGCAGCCGGGCCTGGGTGGCCTGGCCGCGGATCGCGTAGTAGCTGAGCGGGAGCAGCGCCAGCCGCACCGCCATGGTGACGGCGACGATGGCCGCAGCGGTGGCCAGGCCCCCGGCCACCGGGGCCAGCACCTGGGCGAAGGCGGACACGACGTGGTAGGCGGCGCCCACGGCGACGCCGAGAAGACTGAGCATGACAGGTACCTCCAGCGGTTCTGGTCAGGGTGGACAGCTGGAGACGGCCACAGGATCGAGCCGCGCCCGCCCGGCGCGGGGCCTTCAGCGGGTCGCGCCAGGGACCGGGCACGCCAGGGCGGCCCGGAGGGCGGGTGTGAGCAGGCGGATCGTCAGGCGGCCGCCGGGACCACCGCAGGCGCCCGGGGCCGGGTCCGGCCCGCCGCGTCGGGGTCTCGCAGCCGCTGGAACGCCGCCGACCAGGACTTCTCGCGCAGCGCGGCGGCGCGGCCGGTCAGCGGGCGCGCCGTGACCGCCGCGGCGATGCTGGCGCCGTGCGCGAGGAAGGCGACGAGCAAGCCGGCCAGCGCGATCGCCGTCAGCGCCATCAGGCCGGACGGGGACGTCACGGTATGGCTGGCGACCTGCCAGTACCAGGCGAGCTGCGCCAGCGCGCCGATGAGGAAGGCGACCATCATGGCCTCCGCAACCTGCCCGAGATGCCGCCCCGTGGCGGAACTCGGCGTCTCAAGTGTATGCGGGGGTCCTGCCTCGGGACCTTTGGCCCCTGCGGCGGATCATGGCCGGGTGGGACGCTGGCTGGTGCCTCGGACTCGACCACGGAGCGTGAAGTGACCACGGAGAGCCTGGCACCGGCGCGGGCCAGCCGGTGGGCGGTACTGGCGGGCTACTGCCTGCTCGCGGCCTGCACGCAGCTCCTCTGGCTCTCGTTCGCGCCGATCACGACGCAGGCGCACCGGGCCCTGGGCGTGTCCGAAGGCGCGGTCGGCGACCTGGCCGGGATCTTCCCGCTGATGTACGTGGCCCTGGCGCTGCCCGCCGGCCGCTGGCTCGACCTGCGATTCGAGCGCGCGCTGTCGGTGGGCGCGCTGCTCACCGCGGGCGGCGCGGTGCTGCGGCTGGCCGGTCCCGGCTCCTACGGCTGGATTCTCCTCGGCCAGTTCGTGATCGCGGCCGGCCAGCCGCTGGTGCTGAACTCGATGACCAAGGTCGCCGCGCGTTACTTCCCGGCACGCGAGCGCACGGCGGCCGTTTCGCTCGGCAGCGTCGCGTTGTTCATCGGGATCCTGGCCGCCGTGGTGGCCGGCGGCCCGCTGTACGACGCCGGAGGACTCCGGCTGCTGCTCGTCACGCAGGCCGCGCTGGCCGTCGCCGCCGCGGCGTGGGTGCTCCTGGCGGTACGCCGCCCGGCGGCGTTCCCGGCCGACCCGTCGGTCGCCGTCTCACTGCGCTGGCTGCGGCGCGACCAGTTCATGTGGCTGCTGGCCGGCCTGCTGTTCATCGGCATGGGCGTGTTCAACGCGGTGGCGACCTGGCTCGACTCGATCCTGGGGCATTTCGGCCGGGCCAGCGCGAGCGGCGCCCTGATCGCGATCATGACGGTGGCCGGGATCGCGGGCGCGGCGGTGCTGCCCCAGGCGGCGGCGAAGCATGACCTCCGGCGCTTCATGTTCCGCGCCGTGATCGCGGTCACGGTACTGACCTTCCTGGCGATCGCCGCGGTGCACAACGTGATCTTCATCGGCGGCGCCCTGGCCGTGGAAGGGTTCGTGCTCCTGGCCGGCCTGCCGGTGGCGCTGGACTGGTCGGAACGGCACGCCGGACCGGAGCGGGCCGGCGCCGCGGCCGGGTTCCTGCTGCTCGCCGGGAACCTCGGCGGCGTGGTCCTGGTGCTGATCGTCCAGGTCCTGATCGGCTACCCCTACCTGGCGCTCGGTGCCCTGGCCGCAGCCGCCCTGCCCGGGCTGGCCCTCGCCGCCCGCCTGCCCGCCCGCGACGCGGCGGGCGCGAACCAAGGAGCCTCGCGTGACTGATCAAGGCGATCCCCTGGCTGAGCTGCGGCGGCAGCTCAAGCCCTACCAGGACACGTTCCCTTCGTTTCCTGAGCTGCCGGAACAGGGCCTGCCCCGGAGCGAGATCACCTCGCTCGCCGAGGCACTCGCCACGGCCGAGGAACCGCGGTGGCGCTCCGGGTTCGCTTCCGGGGCGGTCTACCACGGCGATCCCGAGCACGTGGCGTTCCTGAACCGGGTGTACGCGGCGCAGTCCCAGAGCAACCCGCTGCACCCGGATCTGTGGCCGAGCGCCGCCAAGTTCGAGGCGGAGATCGTCTCCATGACCGCGCGCATGCTCGGGGGCCGGCATGCCGCGCCGGACGCTCCGGTGGTGGGGACCGTGAGTTCCGGCGGCACCGAGAGCATCCTGCTGGCGATGCGGGCCTACCGTGATCACGCCATCCAGCGCCGGGGCATCAGCAGGCCGGAGATCGTGGCGCCGGTCACCGCCCACGCCGCCTTCGACAAGGCCGCCCGGTTCTTCGACATGCCCCTGGCGCAGGTCGCGGTCGACGACGGCTACCGGGCGGACCTGAACGCGCTGGCTGACGCGGTGACCGGGCGGACGGCCGTGGTGGTCGGGTCGGCGCCGACGTTCCCGCACGGGGTGATCGATCCCATCCCGGAGATCGCCGAACTCGCCGCCGAGCGCGGCGCCGCCTGCCACGTCGATGCCTGCCTCGGCGGGTTCATCCTCCCGTGGGCCGAGCGGCTGGGCTACCCGGTGCCGCCGTTCGACTTCCGGCTGCCCGGCGTGACGTCGATGTCCGCGGACACCCACAAATACGGGTACGCGGCCAAGGGCTCGTCGGTGGTGCTGTACCGGGGCCGGGAACTCCGGCAGTTCCAGTTCTACACGCTGGCCGACTGGCCGGGCGGACTGTACCTGTCCCCCACCTTCGCCGGGAGCCGGCCAGGCGCCCTCTCGGCCACCTGCTGGGCGGCCATGCTCTCGCTCGGCGAGCACGGCTACACCGACGCGGCCCGCCGGATCCTGGAGACCGGCGCCCGGATCCGCGGCGGAGTCGCGGCGATCCCCGGCCTCCGCGTGCTGGGCGACCCGCTGTGGGTGATCGCGTTCTCGGCCGTCGACGGGCTCGACATCTTCCAGGTCACGGAGAACATGGCGCATCGGGGCTGGAGCCTGAACGGACTGCAGCGGCCACCCGCCGTGCACATCGCGACCACGCTCCGGCACACCCTGCCCGGGGTCGCCGACCAGTTCCTCGCCGATCTTCAGGCCTCGGTCGACGAGGTGCGGGCCAACCCCGGGGTGCGCACCGGGCTCGCCCCGATCTACGGCATGGCCGGCACGCTGCCCGCCGAGGTCGTCCGCGGGCTGCTCGGCGGGTACCTTGACATGCTGTTCGAGGTCTGACCGTGCCACGCCATATTCTGGCCGTCGACCTGGGCACCTCGGCGCTCAAGGTGGCGGTGGTCACCACGTCCGGCGAGGTCGTCGCGTCAGAGCAGGAGGAGTGCCGGGTCGAGTACCTGCCTGGCGGCGGCGCCGAGCAGGACCCGGAGCACTGGTGGGCGATGATCACCCGGGCGGCGACCAGGCTGATGGAACGCGGCGCCACGGCGCCGGGATCGGTCGCGGCGGTCTCCTGCACCGCCCAGTGGTCGGGGACCGTGCCCGTGGACGAGCACGGCCACGCCCTGCACCGGGCCATCATCTGGATGGACTCGCGGGGAGCGCCGTACGCGCGGCGGATCACCGGCGGCCGGGTGCGGGTGCAGGGCTACGGCCCGGGCAAGCTGGCGCGCTGGATCCGGTTGACGGCCGGGATACCCACGCAGAGCGGCAAGGATCCCATCGCGCACATCCTCTGGCTGAAGCATGAGCACCCGGAGACCTACCGCGCCGCGCGGCTGTTCCTGGAGCCGAAGGACTGGCTCAACCTGCGGCTCACCGGGCAGGCCGCTGCCTCCTATGACTCGATCGCCCTGCACTGGGTGACCGATAACCGGCGGGCCGGCCGGATCCGATACGATCCGGGGCTGCTGCGGCTGGCGGGCCTGGCGCAGGGGCAGCTTCCGCGGCTGGTCGGCGCGACGGACATCCTGGGCCCGCTGCTGCCCGGGCCGGCCGCGGCGCTCGGGGTGCCGGCCGGCATCCCCGTCGTCGCCGGGACGCCCGATGTCCAGTCAGCGGCCATCGGGTCGGGCGCCACCCGGGACTTCCAGGCGCACCTGTACATCGGCACGTCGTCCTGGCTGACCTGCCATGTGCCGTTCAAGAAAACGGACCTGCGCCGTAACCTGGCCTCGCTGCCCTCGCCCATCAGCGGCCGGTATTTCGTCGCCGACGAGCAGGAGACGGCCGGCGCGGCGCTGGCCTTCCTGCGGGACCGCGTGCTGTTCCCCGGCGGCGGGCCGGGGGACGCGTTCGGTGAACTGGACGCGATGGCGGCGCGCGCGCCGGCCGGCAGCGGCGGCGTGATCTTCACGCCATGGCTGTACGGAGAGCGGACGCCGGTGGAGGACCGGTACGTGCGCGGCGGGTTCTGGAACCTGTCGCTGTCCACCAGCCGGGACGAGCTGGTCCGCGCCGTGTTCGAAGGGGTGGCGTTCAACTCGAGGTGGCTGTTGCAGGCGGTCGAACGGTTCACCGGGCACCGGCTCGACCCGATCCGGTTCATCGGCGGCGGGGCCCGTTCCGGCCTGTGGTGCCAGATCATCGCCAGCGTGCTCGGCCGGACCATCGAGCAGGTGGCCGACCCCGTCCACGCGAACGTGCGGGGCGCCGCGATCCTGGCCGCGGTGGCGCTGGGGGAACTCACCTTCGACCAGGTGCCGGACCGGGTCCCGGTGACCGCGAGCTACCAGCCCGACCCCGGGGCCGCGGGGCGGTACGACTCGATGTTCCGCGAGTTCGTCGGGCTCTACCGGCGCAACCGCCGGGCGTACGCCCGCCTGAACCGGGCTCAACCGGACGGCTGACCGGCCGCCGCGCGCCGCTACTTGCGGCCCGGCAGGCGTTGCAGGGCTCGCATCGCCGCCGTCATCGCCTTGGCGTATATCGCCGGCGGCACGGCACCCGGCGGCGCGATGGGCAGGAGCCGCTGGACCGAGATGGTCTGGGCGTTGGTGTACTTGAGGATCCCGTGCTCGCCGTGCCTGCTGCCCACCCCGGAGTCCTTCCAGCCGCCCATGGGCGCGTCGACCGACCCCCACGCGGCCGCGTAGGCCTCGTTGACGTTGACGGTTCCGGCCTCCAGCCGGCTGGCGATCTGGCGGCCCTGGCGGACGTCTCGGGTCCAGACCGAGAAATTCAGCCCGTAGCAGCTGTCGTTGGCCCGCCGGACGGCCTCGTCCGCCCCGCCGACGCGATACAGCGAGATGACCGGACCGAAGGTCTCGTCGGCGTACAAGGTCATGTCGGGCGAGGTGTCGGTCAGCACGGTGGGCTCGTAGAAGTAGGGGCCGATGTCGGGCCGCGCCCGGCCGCCCGCCAGCAGCGTGGCGCCCTTGCTGACCGCGTCATCGACCTGCCTGGCCACCGTGTCCAGCTGCTTGGCCGAGATCAGCGAGCCGACGTCGGCCCGGTAGGAGAGCGAATGGCCCAGGCGCAGCGACCTGGTGGCCTTGACGAAGCGCGGGACGAACGCCTCCCACACCGCGGCGTCGACGTACATCCGCTCCATCGAGATGCATAGCTGGCCGGTGCTGGAGAACGCCGCCCGCAC
Source organism: uncultured Actinomycetota bacterium (assembly GCA_963842355.1). Taxonomy (GTDB): domain Bacteria; phylum Actinomycetota; class Actinomycetes; order Streptosporangiales; family Streptosporangiaceae; genus JASHPR01. The sequence continues at coordinate 510,007 of CAWJGC010000011.1, forward strand.
CGCGCCGGGCACCGTCCGGCCGAGGTCAGCGTCGGCCAGGACGAGGATCGCGTTCTTCCCGCCGAGTTCCATCGAGTAGTCCATGAGGCGCTTGGCCGCCTGCTCGGCCACCTCCCGCCCGGTCCGGGTGCTCCCGGTGAACATCAGGAAATCGCAGTGCTCGATCAGCGGCGTCCCGAGTTCCGGGCCCGAGCCCGTCACCATCTGCAGGACGCCAGCGGGCAGGCCCGCCTCCTCCAGCAGTTCCGCGGCCCACAGCGCCGTGTACGGCGTCTGGCTGTCCGGTTTGGCGATGACCGCGTTGCCCGCGACGAGCGCCGGGAGGGCGTCGCTGATGCCCAGCGTGAGCGGGTAGTTCCAGGGGGAGATCACGCCGACCACGCCTTTCGGGTGGTGCTCCTCCCAGGTCTGGGTCAGGGCGGGAAACGCGCCCGCGCGGCGGCGGGAGTGCAGGTACCGCGGGGCGGTGCGGGCATAGTACCGGCTCGTCTGCGCCACGTCGATGATCTCCTCGAAGGCGTGCCCGCGGGCCTTGCCGTTCTCGAGCTGGATCAGGTCGAGCACTTCGTCCTGCCGGTCCAGCAGGAGCGAGGCGAACCGCAGCAGTACCTTCGACCGTTCGGCGACGGGCACCGCCGCCCAGCCAGGCTGCACCCGGCGCGCGGTGTCGGCGGCGGCCGCGACGTCGGCGGCGGTGCAGCGCGGTACCTGCCCGAGGATCTGGCCGGTCGCCGGCATCTCGACCGGGAGCGCCTGCCGGGGACCAGCCGTGGCGGCGCGCGCCGCCAGCCGGCCGAGCAGGTCGCTGCTGACCCGGCGGCCGAGGGACGACCGGTCAGCGCCGGCCGGGCTGTCCACCGATGTCGTCACTGCGGCACTCCTTCCTCGCCCGGGCCGGCCACGATGCCGTCGCCCGGCTAGCGGGTCCCGGCGATGGGCAGCCGCAGCGCCGCGGGAGCGGAGGCCGGCACGGCCGGGCCCCGCGGCTCGACGGGCGCTACCCGCCGGTAGGCGGCGCCCAGCGCCGGGCGGGGGTCGCGGTCGCCGTGGTTGGGCCACAGCGCCATCGCGCGCTCCGCCTGGGACGTGATCGTCAGCGCCGGGTTGACGCCCAGGTTCGCGGAGATCGCGGAGCCATCGACCACGTGCAGCCCGGGATGGCCGTACATGCGGTGGTAAGGGTCGATCACGCCGCTCTCCGCCGCGTCACCGATGACGCAGCCGCCGATGAAGTGCGCCGTCATCGGGACGTCGACCATCTCACCGACGCTGTTCAGCGGAAAGCCGCCGATCTTGGACGCTATGCGGCGCATGGTCTCGTTGGCGACGGGGATCCAGGTCGGGTTCGGGGCGCCGTGCCCCTGCTCCGAGGTGAGCTTGAGCCGGCCGAGCCTCGTGCGCTTCGGGCGGACGGTGATCGAGTTGTCCAGCGTCTGCATGGTGAGCCCGATCACGGCCCGTTCGGACCAGTGGTTCATTCCGCCGTAGAGCGACGCGAGCCTCCCCGGATGGCCCGCCGCCTGGGCCAGCCATTTCACGGCGCGCGGCAGCCTTCCGCCGCCGTCGGTCATCAACGTGCTGAGCAGCCCCATCGCGTTCGAGCCCTTGCCGTAGCGGACTGGTTCGATGTGCGTGTGCTCGTCGGGGTGGATGGACGAGGTGATCGCGATACCGCGAGTGAAGTCATACTGCTTCCTGTGGCGCAGCGTGGTCAGCGCGCCGCCGAGCGCCTCGGAGTTCGTCCGGGTCAGGGCGCCGAGCCTCGCGGAGATGCCCGGCAGCCAGCCCTCGGCCTTCATCCTGTGCAGCAGCTGCTGCGTGCCCCACGTTCCGGCCGCGAATATCACCTGCTCGGCGGTGAAGGTGCGCGCGGTCCGCCTGGCCCGCCACGCGCCGGTCGCCGCGGTGTCGACCGCGTACCCGCCGCGCCGCAGTGGCCGCACCGTGACCGCCGTGGTTTCCGGGTGCACGGTGGCGCCGGCCCGTTCGGCCAGATACAGATAGTTCTTGACCAGCGTGTTCTTGGCGTTGTGCCGGCAGCCGGTCATGCACTCCCCGGTCTCCAGGCAACCGCGGCGGCGCGGGCCCGCGCCGCCGAAGAACGGGTCGTCGACCTCCACGCCGGGTTCCTGGCCGCCCTCCCGGCCGAAGAACACCCCGACCGGGGCCATGCCGAACGTGTGCCCCACGCCCATCTCCTCGGCCACCTGCTTGACGACCTGGTCCGACGGCGTCATCGTCGGGTTGGGCACCACGCCCAGCATCCGCTCGGCCTGGTCGTAATGGGGCGCCAGCTCGGCCCGCCAGTCGGTGATGTGCGCCCACTGCCGGTCGCGGTAGAAGGCGTCCCCCGGCTGGTACAGCGTGTTCGCGTACACGAGCGAGCCCCCGCCGACCCCCGCGCCGGCCAGGATGATCACGTCCCGCAGCAGGTGGATGCGCTGGATGCCCCGGCAGCCAAGCCTCGGCGCCCAGAAGAAGTTCCGGACGTCCCAGGACGTCTTGGGATAATCGGCGTCCTCGAACCGGCGCCCCGCCTCGAGCACGCCGACCCGGTAGCCCTTCTCGGTGAGCCGCAGCGCGGATACCGAGCCGCCGAAGCCCGAGCCGACCACGAGTACGTCATAGTCATGCGAAATGCCCGGCGCGTTCATGATCCCCCCATCTGCGTTGCCCGGCGTCCATCCATAGTGCGCGTCACCCGGTCGCGCGGGCAGGGCCGAAGGTCCCGGGCCGACAGCGCGAGCCGCTGCGAGGCGAGTGACCAGGCACGCGTTTAGCGTTCAGGATAAAGGCCCGGCAGCCGGTAACCTGCGGCATGCGCATCGGGCAGATCGTCATCGATGTCGCGCCGCTGCGGGAGAGCCGCGACTTCCGCTGGCTGTATTCCGGCCGCTTCGTCGCGTCGGCCGGGAATGTGGTGGCCACGACCGCGGCCAACTGGCAGGTCTACGCGCTGACGCACTCGCCGCTCGCGGTCGGGCTGCTCAGCCTGACCGCGAGCATCGGGTTGCTGGTCAGCCTGCTGGCCGGGGGGATGCTCGCGGACCGCCACGACCGGCGGACGCTGCTGCTGGCGACCGGGCTGCCCCAGGCCCTGCTGGCGGGGGCGCTCCTGGCCAACAGCCTGCAGCGGCACCCGGCGGTATGGGCGATCTACGTGATCACGCTGGCGATCGGCCTGCTCGCCGGCATCGGCGCGCCCGCCTCGACGGCCGCCGTGCCGGCCCTGGTCGGCACGTCCCGGCTGCCCGCCGCCGCGGCCCTGAACGGGATGGGCGGCCAGCTGGGCAACCTGGCCGGGCCCGCGCTGGCGGGCGTCCTGATCGCCGGGCCCGGCCTGGCCGCGTGCTACGGCGTCGACGCCGGCTGCTTCGTGGTGTTCGCCGTCGCGCTGCTGTTCGTGCGGCCGCTGCCGCCCACAGTGCGGGCGCAGCGGCCGGGCCTGCGCTCGCTGGCCGAGGGCTTCCGCTACGTCCGGCACAGCGGCGTGCTCGGCGGCATGCTGCTCGTCGACACCAGCGCGATGATCTTCGGGATGCCGTCGGCGCTGTTCCCGGCCCTGGCCAGCCAGCACTTCCACGGCGGCTCGGCCACGTTCGGCCTGCTGGCGGCCGCGCCCGGGTTCGGCGCCATAATCGGCGCGGCGACCAGCGGCTGGACCGGCCGGGTCCGGCGGCCCGGCGTGGTGGTCATCGCGGCGGGCCTGGCGTGGGGCACCGCCATCGTCGGCTTCGGCCTGACCCGGAGCCTGCCGGTCGCGCTGGCGTTCCTCGCCCTGGCGGGCGGGGGCGACATGATCTCGGAGATCCTGCGCAACGCGCTGCTCCAGATCTACGCCCCCGACCGGCTGCGCGGCCGGCTGAGCAGCCTCTACCTGGCCCAGGTCAACAGCGCCCCGGCCCTGGGCAACGCCGAGGCCGGGATCGTGGCGCAGCTGTCCTCGCCGACCATCTCGGTCGTCAGCGGCGGCCTGGCCTGCGTGGCCGGCGCCCTGCTGCTCGGCGCGCTGATCCCGGCCCTCCGGCACGCCACCCTGGCCGGCCCGGCGAGCGAGGACGCCCCCGCCGCGCCGCCTCTCCCCGAAGCCGCCGACTGAGGCTCAGGGCACGTGACCGGGGCGCTCCATCCAGCGTTCCGGGCGGGGCAGCGGCCGGTACCCGAACCGGGCGTACAGGCTGCGCCCGGGCTCCGCCGCCAGGATCTGGCGGACGCCGCGCACGTCAGGATGGCCGACGGCGGTATCGACCAGGAACGTGCCGAGCCCGTGGCCGCGATGGGCGGCGTCGACGAACACGTCGTTGAGCCAGGCGAACGTGGCGAAGTCCGTCACGAACCTGGCGAAGCCCACCTGGGCGCCGTCGGCCGAGTAGAGGCCGATGACGAGCGAGTTCTCGATGGCCCGGGTCATCGCGTCACGGGGCCGGCCCTCCGCCCAGTAGCTCTCGCGGCTGATCCAGGCGTGCACCCGGCCCAGGTCGATCAGCGCGTGCTCGTCGCTGGCCCAGTAGCCGCCGGGTCCCGCCCACCTCACGGCCGGCTCCCGCGCCCGGCCGGCGGGATGACCGGCAGCCCGGGCGGCGGCCCGCCGGAGATGAGACGGCGCAGCGCCGCGGTGTCGAGGTGGTCGGCCACCAGGTCGCCGAGCAAGTCCAGCCGGGCCTCGCGCCGCGCGGCGAAAACGGTGTCCGGCGCCACCATGAAGTCCCGGCCCGAGAGCGCCGCGACCTCGGTCAGGAACGCCCGCCGGAACGCGTCGCTCTCCAGCGTCCCGTGCCAGGCGGTGCCCCAGACGGCGCCCGTCCGGCAGCCGTCAAGGAACGGCTCGGCGCCGGGGTCGCGGGTGACGATCCCGTGGTGGATTTCGTACCCGGCCACGCCCGCGCCGTAGGCCTTCCCCGCCGTCCGCCCGACCGTCTTCTGCGCCCCGAACGACACCCGCACCGGCAGCACCTCCAGTCCGCCCACCCGGCCCGCGCCGGACTCCACCTCGTCGTCGATCTCGCGGCCGAGCATCTGGTAGCCGCCGCAGATCCCGAGCACCGGCAGCCCCTTGGCGGCGCGCGCCGTGATCGCCTCGGCCAGCCCCTGGTCACGCAGCCAGGCCAGGTCGGCGACGGTCGCCCGGGAGCCGGGCAGCACGACCAGGTCGGCGTCGGCCAGTTCGGCGGGCCCGGTGGCGAAGCGGACCAGCACGCCCGGCTCGGCCGCGAGCGCGTCGATGTCGGTGAAGTTGCTGATCCGCGGCAGCCGGACCACGCTGACCCGCAGCACGTCGGCCCCGAGCGGCGGGCCGCCGATGCCGGACGCCCCGCGTCGAGGTCGAGCGAGTCTTCGGTATCCAGCCAGAGGCGGTCGGTCCAGGGAATTACCCCGAACGTTTCCCGGCCGGTGAGCTCGCGCAGCATCCGGACTCCGGGTTCGAGGACCTCGCGGGCGCCGCGGAATTTGTTGATCACGAACCCGGCGACGAGCGCCTGGTCAGCGGGCTCGAGCAGGGCCACGGTGCCGTGCATCGCGGCGAACACCCCGCCCCGGTCGATGTCGCCCACCACGATCACCGGCAGGTCCGCCGCCCGGGCCAGCCCCAGGTTCGCTATGTCGGTCGCACGCAGGTTGATCTCGGCCGGGCTGCCCGCGCCTTCGCAGATCACCACGTCGTATTCGCGCCGGAGCTGGGCCAGGCTGTCGGTGGCCACGTGCAGCAGCCGCTCGGCGTGCTCGGCGTGCTCGACCGCGTCGACCTCCCCGACCGGGCTGCCGAGCACCACCACCTGGCTGCGGCCGTCCCCGCCCGGCTTGAGCAGCACCGGGTTCATCCGCGCGTCGGGCTCGACGCCCGCCGCGGCGGCCTGCATGGCCTGGGCCCGGCCGATCTCCGCGCCGTCGGCCGTGACGAACGAGTTCAGCGACATGTTCTGCGCCTTGAACGGGGCGACGCGCACCCCCTGCCGGGCCAGCCAGCGGCACAGGCCCGCCGTGAGCACGCTCTTGCCCGCATCCGAGGTGGTGCCGGCCACCAGAAGCGCCCCGCTCCCCACCCGCCTCCCCATTCCTCCTTTACCTCCCCTTCACTGCCTTCGTCCCCCAATCGCCGCAGCCGACGCAGCCGCAACCGTCGTAGCGATCGTAACCGCGCGGCACAGCCGCACCGCGCGGCGGATGTCGTCCGGCCCGGGCGCGCGCCCCCGGCCGAGGCGGGGCCGGTGCTCGGTGGCTCCCGCGTAGGCGTTGCTCCCGCCGAGCCGCAGGCCGAGCGCGCCGGCGAACGCGGCCTCGCACCGGCCTGCGTTCGGGCTGGGATGGCACCCGCCGTACCGCCGCATCGCGCGCCACGCCGGGCCCGGCCTCCCGCCCGCCACCGGCGCGCACGCCGCGGCCAGACCGCCGGCCAGCCGGGCCGGGGCCCAGTTGGCCACGTCATCGAGCCGGGCCGCCGCCCAGCCGAACCGCGCGTAACGCGGCGACCGGTAGCCGATCATCGCGTCCAGCGTGTTCACCGCCCGGTAACCGATCAGGCCGGGCAGCCCGGCGAGCACCCCCCACACCAGCGGCGCGACGATCGCGTCGCAGGTGTTCTCCGCGACCGACTCGACCGCGGCCCGGGCCAGTTCCCCCTCGTCCAGCCGGGCCGGATCCCGCCCGCACAGGCTCGGCAGGATGGCCCGGGCCGCCGCCAGGTCGCCGGACCGGAGCGCCCCGGACAGGCGTTCTGCCTCGTGGGCCAGGGAACGCGCCCCGGTCACCGACCACAGGCTCACGGCCGTCGCGGCGAACCGCAGCCACGGCCGGTCACGGATCAGCCGCTGCGCGACCACCGCGGGCCCCGCCGCGGCCAGCGCGCACCCGGCCGCGTACGCCGCGCCGCGCCACCGGCTGTCGGCGTAGACTCGATCTTGGGTCGCCTGCGCGGCCCGCCCGAACAGTGCCACCGGATGCCCGCGCCGCGGGTCGCCCAGCAGCGCGTCGGCCGCGGCCCCCGCGAGGATGCCCGCGGCCGCCGGCCAGCACGCCGGGCGAGGCCGGCCGGCAGTAGCTGTCACGGGACCCGACAATAGGGAACCCGGCGCCGGTCCCGGCGCCGCGGCCCCGCAACTCGCTTGCGCACGCACTGTTGCCCACGCGTGACCTTGGCCGTGCACAATGACAGACCGAGCGCCTGTAGCTCAGCCGGATAGAGCAGCTGCCTTCTAAGCAGCCGGCCGGGGGTTCGAATCCCTCCAGGCGCACTCATAAGCCGTCTGACCTGGAAAAACACATCGGCCCTTCGCATCCGGCGGCATGGCTGCCGTTCAGTGCAGATAGTCATCACTATTCAGCAAGGCATCCCCGAGAAACCACACCCTACCTGCGAAAACACGGCCGGGCCGTGCCGCGCCGGGTAGCTACAGCGCTCCCGCAGCAGATAACTGGATAACTTCGTGTGTCCTGGACAACCGCGGGTTGGAATCGTGCCGGTCGCGGGCGCGCGAGCCGGATCGAGCCTCCGTCGTCCACTGCTGCGTGGAGGCCAGACCCGCGCGGTACCCGCCGTCCTCTATCCGAGCGTGAGCATCGCCTCGGTGACCTCGCCGACCGCCGCATCGGGGACCGCAGCGCCGGCCTCCTCGAGGACGAGCAGCCGTGCCCCGGGGATCTCGCGCGCGATCGCCTCGCCGTTGCCGACGGGGAAGAACCGGTCGCGGCGGCCGTGGACGACGAGCGTGGGGACCTCGATCTCGGGCAGGCGCTCGCGCCAGCGGGGTTTGCAGTCGAGCCTGGAAAACACCAGGCGGATCTGGTTGGCCATCTGGACCGGGGGTGCGGTGCCGGGCGTGCGGTCCCAGATGCGCGCAGCGATGGCGCGCGCGGCGACGGGGTCGTCGCCGAGGATCTCCGCGCCGGCGGCGGCGAACTCCGCAACCGCCTCGCGGTCGGTCCAATCAGGCATCGGACGCGCGAACAGGGTGTCTCAGCGCGCCGGGGGGGGCAGCGGGCCCACAGGGTAGATGGATCGAAGTTGGAACAGCCACCTGATAAATTTATAAAAAAAAAAAAAAAAAAAAAAAAAAAAAAAAAAAAAAAAAAAAAAAAAGGCCTCCGGGTCCGTCGTCGTCGACTCCCCGCTATCGCGCAGGTCGTAGCGCACCACACGGCGCCCGCCATCGGCGAGGCGCTCGCAAAGCGCGTCGGGCCAGGAGAGCATCGTCGTCCCGCCCGCGAGCAGGACGAGTGGCGCGTCGTCGTCACCGAACGACTCGATGCCCAAGGCGACCTCATTGGCGTTGACAGTGGTCATCGGATCACCGGGAGACGTCGTAGGTCAGGTGCGTCGCAGTTGATGTCGAGATTGCGCTCCGCTGCGACGAACGCGGGCTTGCCGACCTCGCCGGCGCCGTAGCCGGACGTGTCGTCCCGGCCTTTCGGCCCGTCGGCAACGTCGAAGAGGTGGCGGCCGAGGACGACGGTTCTGGGAGGCTTCACCACGCAGCGCTGGCAGGCGAGCCGGGTTCACCGGGCAGGCCGAGGGGGCCGCCCGGAGGCGGCCCCCTCGGTGTGTCAAAAGGTCCGGACTGTCTTGGAGTCCGAGATTATGACTGCAGGCACGGGTTGTCGGACAGGATGTTTCTGAAATCCTGGTAGGAGTTCGCGCTGCTGCCGCCCTAGGCTGTCCCACGTGTCGTGGCGGACGTATACGACCGCGGACGCGGCGGGAACCGTCCCAGCGAGCATGCCCGTGACGCCCGGTGGAGCATCGAGGGGAAACTCGTCGTACTGGAAGGTCGATCCGCCAGCAGCATCGGTGGCGATCCTGGTGCTCTTCCCAAATCGGGATATGCCCGGCCCGAAAAGGCCGAAGGTCGCATATGCGTCTCCCCGGGCCGCGCCTAACAGCCGCGGATATATATCGTTGGATGCAAACTGAACAGACCCATCAAGGTCGAGCGCGAGGCGGTGAGCAGTGTCGGCGCAGGGTGACAACATGATCGAGAACCCGAGATCAGGAGAACGCGTCGAGTTCGTGTCGGAGACATCCGAAGCCCTGACCATGATCACGACTTGGACGCGGCCCGGTCACCGGACCACCGAGCACATCCACCCGAACATGGAGGAACAATTCGAGGTGCTCGAGGGCCGGGCAGCGTTTGTCGTCGATGGCATCGAGGTCATGGCTACAGCCGGTGAGATCGTCATTGCCCGGCCGGGAAGTCGTCACCTTGCCTGGAATCCCACCGACGCACCTGTGCGCGTGAAGATCGAGATGCACCCTGGTTTGCGATGGGCGGAGTTCACCCGCCGGTTCTTTCGAGGGGATGATCCAATACAACTCCTCCACGAATACAGCGCCGAGGTCATCCTCCCGTCGTAACGAGTGTTCCGCGTGGCGGCTACCTGAGACCGCAAAGCGGATGCCTAGCCGGGCAGCAACACCGTCTGGGCGGCGTCTCGGCAGCGAAAGCCTAACTGTCGAGCCCGTCGCCCAGGAAAGCCAGCCCACGACACGACCGACTGATGCAGCGGGCCAACCGATGACTTTCGACCATCACCGAAGTCCATACGGCGACGCCCCGAGACCGCTAATTTCATATGTTCCGCCCGCCCCAGCCCGATAGCGCCTCGCGAAGCGACCGCGGCCGGGGGCCGAGGCTCGCAGGCCTGGAGAGGGCTCGCGGACCACGGGTAGCCTCGGCCGCCTCCATCAAGATCTGAGGAACTCCACCAGCACCGGCACGGTCGCCAGCTACAGCGCTCACGCAGCAGATAACTGGATGACTTCCTGCAGCGCGCTCGCACCGTGTGTCGTGCCTGGCGTCTTGCGGGTAAAGGCGCTGACTGGTCTTACTGCGACCCTTTGAAGTCGTGAAGCGCTATACGCAGGAGCGCACCGGCCGCCCATTCAAGCGTCGCGACGATTTCTTCGTCGTCATCGAGGCCGGCAGAGTCTTTCATCGCGATGAGGGCTTCGGTGCCGAGGGTGAGCGCGAGAGCGCACCGCAGCCGCTTGCGGCCTGACTCGCCCAGTTGTTCGCCAAGTGGCCTCAGTGCTTCGTCGATATATCGCATCCGGCGGCCAGCTCGCACGGGTGTGTGATTGCCGTCAGGTTGGTTCGTGAGCCAGGTGTCCATGTATACGCGCTCGCCCGTGCGGATCAGTGCCTCGTCAGACAGCATGGCCGGCGTCATGGTGCGGACGAGAGCCGCTAGTCGTTGTGCGGCATCGTCGGTCGGGAAGCTGGCGACCAGATCCTCGACCGGCTTCATCAGGGCCTCCACGTTGACGACGTCCAGGAGCAGTGATTCCTGCGTGGGGAAGTACCGGTAGGCGGTCGCCCGCGACACCAGCGCCCGTTCGGCAGCCTCGGCCACGGTCGGGGGCCTGCCTTCGCGCATCAACGCCGTCGCGGCCTCGATGATGGCGGCCCGGGTCCTGTTCCTCTGATTGTGGTTGGGACGAACGTCTTGACGTGAGACTGTCATCTCAATATGATATCACTATCGCGAAGTGAGATGCTAGTACCGACAGGGGAAGACAGTGTCCACACCACCGGTGATAGTTACATCCAAGGACCGCCCGCAGGCACTCAAGGTCGTCGGCGAGGGGATCACCGTTCTCGCCGATGGCGCGACGACGGGAAGCTATGAGATCTTCCACCAGGCCGGGCCCGAAGGCAGCGGCCCTCCTCCCCACAACCACCCCTGGACGAGGCGTTCTACGTGCTCGCCGGACAGGTCATATTCGGGGTCGAGGGCGACGAGAGCTTGGTCGCCTCGCCGGGCACCCTGGTGCACATCCCGGGCGGGTCGACGCACTGGTTCCGATTCGGTCCAGGTGGCGGCCAGATGATCTCGATGACGTCGCGGGCCGGCGCTGCCGCGTTCTTCACCGAGGTCGACCGCGAGGTCTCGCCGACGGAGCCAGACTTCGGAACCTTGCTGAGGGTCGCATCATCGCACGGCCTGACAGTGCCGCTCCCTGCGAGCTAACCCTCGACAGACGGCTGGGAGCCCGAGAACGTGAGGTCCGCCCGCGCCTTGGTTGGCCTGACCTGCGACCTCGGTTCCAGGCGCTCAGCTGGGACGACGCAACACGCCCTCGGCCAGGAGTGCCTCATGCGCGGCCCGGAACGCCTGGCGCCCGGCTGGTGTGCCGCAGTACACGGTGGCGTGAATCAGTATCTCCTTGATCTCGTCGACCGATACGCCGGTAGCGATCGCGCCCTTGACGTAGATGCCCAGCTCGTCGGGCCGCCCAAGCGCCGTCAAGATCGCAAGATTCAGCATGCTCCGTGTCTTGCGATCCAGACCTGGCCTGCTCCACGCGTACCCCCACGCCCACTCAGTCACGACGCGCTGGAAGGCCATCATGAACTCGTCGGTGTCGGCGAGGTTCGCGTCGACGTACTCGGCGCCCAGGACATCCCGCCGCGCTTGAAGGCCCCTGTCGAACAGTTCGCTCTCAGCCATGGTGGGTGACTCCTTCCCGAGTGCCGGCCGGCACCGATGCGAGGCTACGGCTGGCGCGGACGGCGGGCTGATCACCGTTGACCTCGACGTCACCCTCTAGCATCGTTCCTGGTTCTGTCCATCTCCGCCCTGCCTGGCGCGGTACCCTGAGCCAGGTATGGGCGGGAGACTGGTCTGCCGGAAGGACGGTTTCAGCCGACCCCATCGGTGAGCAGATAACTTGGGCTATGACGCTCGGCTGTGAGGTGCGTTTTGCTGGTGGCTACGGCGCTCAGACGGGGATAGCAACTTCTAAGAAGCCGGCCAGGGGTTCAATCCCAGATCCCAATGCCGCTGGGTGACCCTGGTGACGGGGCACGTGACCGGCACTGCGTGGCTCTTCAAGACCGCCACATGATAACTTGAGCTGTACGTATCAGATTCAGACGTCTGAACGTCGGTGAGGTCGAGGAGCGGCTATGGTCTGGTACGCTGTCTTGACAATTATTGGCTCTGTGTTAGTTATTGCTTCGACCATTGTAACTGGGTACCTTCTTGATCGCATAGACCGGGCTGGGGCTAAGCTAGACGAAGATATATTGGCGATAGAAGGGAATCGCCAATTTGGCGTCGATTACATGCAGTATGGCTATACCAAAGCGAATCATGCACAGACACTTCTGGCACTACTTCAGTGTACCGATCCACCAGCCATCGTAACCAGCCGCTGGATTCAAGAGCTGGTTACGGATATTGTTGGCTCAATAGCAGACCGCAATAGTGCCGCTACAGGAGAGGCTCCTTCAGATATACGGATGAGACATTGGAGCGATCTCGCAGCCAAGGCTGAGTCAGGAGATGGCTCAGCCTTTAATGAGCTCTCCAAGATTTCTCAGGAATTGCTTGTGGACTGGGCTAAGAGAAACAACGAGATCGTGCAGAAACGGAATAGCCTCAGAATCGAGAAGGCGAAAGTGCAGAGAAAGAGCGAGCGATATCGATCAAGAGCGATAGCCCTTCAGATAATGGGACTTATCTTGGTGCTCATTGCAAATCTGGTAAAAGGCTGACCGGCGGGCATCCTGCCTCCACAAGCTGCCGTTGACCATCTGCTGAGCTCACTGTCACGTCTAATGCCGCAGTCGGCACCTTATCCCCAGCTGGACCGCATTCCCGTCTATGAGCCGGTCTCTATCTCCATGATTCTCTGCGCCAGGGCCGGGATCGACTCTTTGTCCGCCGAATCAGTGAGCAGCAGGATATCGCCGTCACTTACCTTTTGTTCGTCGTATTCACGATCAGGCCTCAGGATTTTTCGCTGTCGCATGCTGTAGAGAACCCTTGGCTCCTTAGTGCGCATGCCTGGAGGTATTCTGAGTGCATCGTCCAAGACCGGTGAGGTCATATGCTCCGGCTTATGGTGTGTCCATATTGTGAGGTCAATCGGGCCGAGGTATGTGTTTCCGAGCGCAACTAGCAATTTGACCTTCAGCTCTTTCTGTTCCCTCATCTTGAGCCCCCATTCGAAGCAGCGATTTCCGGATCCGCTCAAAGCATAGATTCCCATCCGAGCCGCCGACCACTCCCTACCTGCCCGAGGGGCCCGTACGCGAGGCTGCGGCATCTGGGCGCCCGCCGCAAGATTATATGAGAGACCTGATGAGCAAACTGGCCCATGAGAAGCGGGAACTGCCGCCCACGGTACCTCTGACCTGCGTATTTGTCTAGAGCGGGTGACGGAATCGAACGCGCGCTATCGGCTTAGGAAGTCGATGTCATTAACTGTTCGTGACTTGCGGATGCCGTCACCTGCTCCGATATGATTGATCTTCTGCAAGTGACCGCGGTTGACTCTCGCTGCCCGTCCTGACTTGAACGCAGGCGGGCACGCACCTGATCTGATGCCCTGGGGTCCAGTCTCGAAAGTCAATTCCGGCCCCCGCTCGACGGCTGCAGCCTGCGCCTGTCTCGCGGGGAGGTAATCACTTTCCCGATCGCGCCGATCACGGTGATGGCCCGGGTCGCTATTGGCTGCGGCGGCTACCGCCTCTCAGGCAGTTGGTCACTATGCTCAGCCCGGGCTCCCTGGGAAACCACATCCTACCTGCGAAAACACGACGGGACCGTACCCTCGCCGTGTAGCTACAGCGCTCCCACAGCAGGTAACTGGATCTTCTCGTGCTGCCCGCGAACCCCAAGGCCACACTGCAGGCAGGCTGCTCCGGGCCTTCCCCGAGCCGCGCATTGCGGCGATCAACACCCTGATGCGTTCGGCAAGACCTCAGGGTCAAGTGGGGGAACTTCCCGATGATTTGGTCGATCGGGAAGGAACAGACTAGAGCCACGGCTGCGGGATGGAAATGTTCCTCCGACCTGGGACCCCAGTGCCCGCCAAGCCGATCGGCAGGCGGACAGCCTTGCTGGTTCGCGGTCAGAGCGTTGGCCGGATTAGGAGGACCTTGTGCATACGAAGCGGCCCGTACCCGTGTCGGCCACAGCCGCGCTTGCGGGTGTTCTCGTGTTGCGCGGATGCGCGTCGGCTGCAACTACGACTTCGACGTCTTGGAGCCCGGGCGCGACTACCCACCGTCTGGCGATCCGGCCGGTCCTCAGGCCTGCCTGGTGCGCCTCACCGGGCGGCCACAGATGGCTTGAGCCGGGCCGCTAGTAAGGCAGCGCACTTGGCACCGTGAGCTGGGCGAAGGGGCCCGGCGTGGTTGATGTGGCCTTGTTACCGGATGGGCCGATGTGAGCGCAGCCGCCTCGTGATCATGCCTGTGTGACGAGTACAAATCAGAGGCGGCCGCTGCCGTCAGGATAGGCGCCGGGCTGGCGCTGCGGAAACGGGATGAGCTGCTGGGGCTGCTGCGGCCGTGTTTCGCCCGGACACAGCCATGGCTGCAGGCGGGCAAGTATGTGTCGGCGCTGGTAGCGAGTTGCCGGGTGAACGGGTGGAGCATCGCCCGGCATGGCCGGGACCGGACCTGAGTTTGGTTTTTCGTTAGTGCCTTGAATCTCGGTGACGAGCGTGTCCAGAAGTTCCTGTTTATCGGGATCGATGGCGGGCGGGAAGGTCTGTGTCGCGCCGTTGATCGCGATGGTCGCTGAGCGCAGGGGCCGGAGCTGACGGATCACGTTGCGCACGGCCAGGCCGGAGCGGTGCTGCACGGTGCGTGCCACGGCGAGGGCGGTGAACACGATGGTCAGGTGCGCTTCGATCGCGTCTTTGGTGCGGACGAACATGGGCCGGGCGGCGAGGTCGGTCTTGGACATCCGGAAGGACTGCTCGACGTGCCACAGGTCGTGGTAGCAGCTGATCACCTCGGTCTGGGGTCATCACGGTGGCGGGGATGTTGGTGACGTAGCCCTTGAGGCCGGCAAGCCTGCGAGCCCGCGCGAGCGAGGCTTCGTCCAGGGTCCGGGCGTCGCCCTTGATCGTCACGAACCTGGGTGTGCGGGCGGTCTTGTCGCCGTCGACGACGGCGCGGGCACGGTTCTCCTGAGCGGTGAGGGTCTTGTTGTCACGGGCGGCGCGCCTGGCGGAGTACGCCCACACCGCCCGCCATGACGACGAATGGCTGTTACGGTCCCAGACGGGCTCGGCCCTCAGCGCGACGTTGTTCTCGGTGTTCTTGCCGGTGCGCGGGGTGAGGGTGTCGATGACCTGCCCGTCGGTGAAAGCGTCCCGTGCCAGCGGAAATGGGACTCCAGGTCGACGGGGGCCTTGGTGATGCGGGAGCCGACGATGAACCCGAGCCCGGCCTCGTCCAGCTCGCGCAGATTAGCCGCCGACAGCATGCCCGCGTCGGCGACCACGACCATGCCCTCGATGCCGTGCCGGGCCTGGAACTGGCGGATGACCGGCAGCAGCGTCAGCGTCTCGGCCTTGTACCCTTCGAAGCAGCCGATCTCCAGCGGGAACCCGTGCCGGTCGACCAGCAGCCCGACCACGACCTGCGGGTCGACCCGCCGCTCCTTGGAGTAGCCGACCTTGCGCAGGTCGTCCTCCTTCTCGGCTTCGAAATACAACGTCGTCACGTCGTAGAGGCACAAGGAGACATCGCCGCTGGCCCGCGCGTGGGCGAAGCACAGCGCGGCGAGCTGGTCGCGGTAGCCGTCCTTGCCGCAGCGGGCCAGGGTGCGGCGCATCGTCTTGTCGCTCGCCGGCTTGCGGCCCAGATCGGTCAGCACCCGCCCGGTGTCCAGGATCGAGGTCGGCTCCACGATCCTGGCAATAACCAGGTCCCGGAACACGTCGTCTCCCAGCGCGTCGAACCCGAGGGAGATGAACACGCCGGCCAGAACGTCATACAGCACCCGCGAGGAGGTCGAGATCACCCGCGGGGCGGCGGCCGTCACGCGCGTGCGTGTCATGGTGACCGGGTCACCGAAGAGCGTGTCACCAGCCGCCGGGGCCAGCAGCGGCGTCTTCGCCGCCACCGGCTCGATCCCCAGCTCGAACTCGCCCTGTCCAGGATCCGCGCAGCAGCGCCCGGGCCCGCTCGACCAGCAACCCGAGCTCAGCCTCGGTATGCGCCGAGCCGACATGCGCGATAATCCGCCGGCGGCCACCAGCCGACTCGGCGATCTGCACGGCCGTCGCCCCTGAGGACGTCCGCACCCGCCGAATCCACGCCACGGGCCAACCGTAGGGCACCAGCTAGTGCCTCAGGAACGCCTCTGCCGCACCCATCACCGCAGGTCAGCGCGCCGCTGATAATCGCTCCGCAGGCCGGTGACCAAACTCAGGGGACCGGACGCCGGACCGGACACAGCGGCTGTTGAACCACGCGAGCTGGGACACGTCCGCCGCGATGAGCGTGGTGCGCCGGTTCGCGGTGACGGGCTGGACGAGGCGGCGCGGCGCGGGCGGCGGGGCGGGATGGTGATCGGCGCGATCGACGAGACCGGGCAGGAAAAGCCGGGCGAGGCCACCGCGGGAGTGAAACGCCAGTACCTGGGGTGCGCGGGCAGGGTGGCCAACGGGATCAACACCGTGCACCTGTCGTATGTGCGGGACAAGACCGGGCACGCGCTGATCGGCGCCCGGCAGTGGATCCCCCGCGAGCACATCGACGACCCGGTGAAGTCCTGCTCATGGGCCTGCCGCCGGACCTTGAGTTCCGTACCAAGGGACAGCTGGCCATCGACATCTGCGCGGCGGCGTACGCCGACGGCATCGGCTTCGATTTCGCCTGCGGGGACGAGGTGTACGGCAGCTGCACGCAGCTGCGCGAGTTCTTCGAGACCCGCGGCCAGGCGTACGTGCTGCGGGTGCCGTCGAACTTCACCCTCACGCTGGCCGCGGGCACGAAGCTGACCTGCGCGGAAGCGGTCACGGCGCTGCTGAGGCACAAGCGGCGCTGGGAGGTCCGCTCCGCGGGCAAGGGCTCCAAGGGCCAGCGCTGGTATGCCTGGGCCTGGATCGCCACCGCCTCCCCGCGCCATCACCTGCTGATCCGCCGCCACCTCAAGGCCGGGGACCTGGCCTTCTGCTACTGCTGGGTGCCCGACGGGCAGGTCCTGACCAAGGCCCGGCTGATCCGCGCCGCCGGGCTGAGATGGCCGGTCGAAGAAGATTTCGAGTTCGGCAATGCTTGTGCTTTGCATTGCGGTTCCGTTCCCTCATGGTTTCTCGAATAGTCCAGGCTGATCGGGTTTGACCTGGATACGCAGGCCGCTTCGCCTGCCGTGGCGGACGTGGACGGCGGCGAGTTCGCCGCGCTGGACCTTATGCAAAACGGTCTGCCTGGCCACGCCGAGCGCGGCGGCTGCCTGGTTCAGCGGGAGCCAGCCGTCGGGTGCCTGCCCGGTGACTTTGGCGCGCAGTTCGCTGGTGAGGCGGATGCGCCAGGGTGCTCCTGGTTCGGCCTGCTCGCCGGGGATGAACCCGTCGGCGATCCACCGGTAGATGGTGGAGATCCCGACGCCGAGCTCGGCGGCGGCCTTGGTGATGCTGACCACGTCATCACCTTGGCCGGCTGGGGTGACATTCTGGCGGGACGCGGCAGGGATGGCGTGGGCGTGGCGCAGGTCCGCGACGCGGTTTTTGGTGAATGCCAGCCCGGTTCCGGTGCGCCGGTGCTGGCGGGCGAGCACGCTGGCGATCGTGGCGTCGTCGTGGTGCTCGGCGAGGCGGCGGACGAGATCGACGGTGGAGGTGTCAGTGGTGCGCCAGGGTGTTCCGAGGCGGGGCAGCGTCACGGTGATGCTGCTGGCTGCCCCGCCTTCCCAGTAGATGGTGAGGGCGGCGGTGCGTGCCTGCTGGTCGGCGGTGACGGTGATCTCGGTGAGCAGGGCGCGGATCAGCTGCTTGCGTTCACGGGGCGTGGTGGAGGGCGCGTCGAAGACTGCCCGGATGTCGGCCCCGGCTGCTGCCAGCCACCGCACCTCGTCGCCGGTCAGGGAGCTGGGCTGACGGGCCTGCTCGGCGGCGAGTGAGGCCTCGGCCGCGGTGACCGCGGCTAGCTTGTCCTCCCAGGCTGCTTCCAGCGTGCGGGCCACCAGCCGGTTCTCCGGCTCGCAGGCGTCATACTGGCGGCGGGCGCGGCCGGCCTGGTAGCGGGCCCGTTCGACGGCGAGCTCGAAGACCTTCAGCCGCTCGGCCCGGGCGGCCTCGGCGTCGGCCAGCGCCCGGGCGGTGGCCGCCAGCGCGGCCGGCTCCAGCGCGGCGAAGACCTCCGCCAGGACCGCCTTCTCCAGTTCCCGGCCGCCCGCGCTCTGGCAGTAGGGCGCTTTGCGGCCCAGGTAGGTGGTCTCGGCGGCGCAGTAGTAGCGGGGCCGGACCCCGCTGCGGCCGCTCCTGTCATACCCGGTGCGCATCATCCGGCCGCAGCGGCCGCAGCGCAGCAGGCCCTGCAGCAGCCCGCGGCCTTCCCGGACCGCGCCACCGCCCTGCCCGGCCGGGGCGGGGCAGTTCGCGTGCAGTTTCTGCTGATTGCCCAGGTAGTCCTCCCAGGTGATGTATCCGCGATGGTGCCCGGTGATCAGCACCTCCCACTGGTCCATGGGAACCGGCCGGCGGATGCTGCGGCCGGGCCGGCCTGGGCGGCTGCCGGGCGGGCATTACGGGTGCGGCCGAACGTGAACGCCCCGGCATAGCACGGGTTGGTCAGTATGCCGATCACCGCGCCGTAGCTGGCCGGCGCCCACTCGATGCGCCCGGCGGCCCGCCGCCGGGGCAGCTCGAGCCCGTCATCACGCAGCGACAGCATCACCTGCCGGGCCGAGCCCAGCTCGGTGAACCGGCGGAACACGGTGGTGATCGCCTCGCGCACCGCCTCGTCAGCGCACAGCACCGGCTGCCCGGCCAGGTCATACTCCAAGCCGGCCGGGAGGGCGACACGCAGCTCGCCCTTGGCCGCCTTGTGCCGCATCCCGGCGATCAGCCGGCCCTTGATCAGGTGCAGTTCTGCCTCGGAGATCGTCCCTTTCAGCCCCAGCACCAGGCGGTCGGAGTAGGCGGCCGGGTCGTAGATGCCGTCCCCGTCGGCGATCAGCGTGCCGGTCACCCCGCACAGGTCAAGAAGCTGGTACCAGTCAGAGTTGCTGCGGGCCAGCCTGCTCGCCTCCAGGCCCATGACCAGCCCGGCCCGGCCGAGCGCGACCTCGGCGACCAGCTGCTGGAACCCCTCCCGGCCAGCCGCATCCGCGCCGGACAAGCCCAGGTCGGCGTCCACCACCCGGACCCGCTCCCGGTCCCACCCCAGCGCGACCGCCCGCCCGGCCAGCTCATACTGGCGTTCCAGGCTCTCGGTATTGGCCCGCGTCTGGGCCAGCGTGCTCTGCCGGACATAGACCAGGCACAGCCGCTCCCGGTGCGAGGCCGTGATCTTCGAGATGTCGGTCACGACGGCACCTCCCGGGAGCTGCCGGCCGCATCCGGGCCGAGCACGGACCTGGCGATCATCCTGGCCAGCAGCGCCAGCACCCGCGCCTGGACCTGCTCGGGCAGGCCATCCCACCGGCCCGGGAAGCCGTCTTGGCCTGCGAACAAGGCCAGCTGCCGGGCAGGCGCTATCCTGACAACGCGCATGGGTTCACCTCTTCCGGTTCGTTTGCCGCGATCAGGAACGAGGTGAACCTATTGCCGTTTCCGGGGCCACGCGGCCAGGACCGGCGAAACCACCAGCAGCCTCGCAGCTGGCCCGCAGCGCCACAGCCGCGGCCCGCGCCGCCTCGGTGAACGGCCTCCCGGCATCAAGCGCCCGCGCGTACTCCGGATCACCAGCGCACCCGCGGATCCGCCGGGCCGGTCCCGAGCCGCTGCTCAGCCCGCTCCCGGACCTCATCGGCCCACACACCCCACGCGCGGCAGGCTGCCTCCAGCTCGGCTACCGCTGCCGCCAGGTGCCCGCGAGCCCGCTCCAGCCCGCCGCTCACCGGTCCCGGCCCTTCGCCGCCACCGCGGCGGCCAGCTCACGCAGCCGCCGGATACCCGCCACCGACAAGATCGTCGTCCCCGCCGCGGCCGGGCAGGGACCACCCAGATCGGTGTCACCCACCCGAACCGGCGCCGGGAAACCGTCCGGCAGCATCACCATCAGCCACACACCGCCGTTACGGCGATACGCCGACATCACCGGCACCCGCTGGCCAGCCAGCGGATGCCGCGGATTCGTAAGCTCGACCTCGGCCGGAAGCCGGTCGAAGCCCCGTAGTGTGTGACCACCTCTAAGGACTGCTTCGGGCTCGACCAGTGCCAGGCCCGGCTCTACACCGCGATCGCCCGCCACACCGTGCTGGTCATGGCCGCCCTGGCCATCTGCGCCATCACCGCCGCCCTGGTCAAGGACCGCACCGACACCCAGGCACCGCCCCCGGTCAGGCCCGGTCAGCCGCCGCCCGCCGAGCCCGGCATGATCCCGCTGACCATCCCGGAGATCAAGCGACTGCTCGCCGCCTTCACCACCCGGCCCCTGCCCCGATGGCTTGTCATCCACTGGGACGCATGGACCCGCCGCCACCAGGCCCGCTCACGATGGTTCCACAAACGCGCCAGACTCGCCCGCGACACTGCGATTGCCCTGGTCAACTAGCGAAATGCGGCTGCTTCTAGCTCACGTCACGCAGGCATGTTAGTTACAGAGGAGAAGATGATAATGGTAGATCGCAGGAAGGAATCGGAAGGTATTAAGGGCTGGCTGCTGGTTTATGTCGTCGTCCTGGCAATTATTACAGTGCATAGCATGGCGCTGACCATCGCATCGATTATCATTTATAGCAAGCCGTCAGTCGCTGGGCTGACGGCATTCGCGTCGCTGAAGTCACTTTCGCCGCTGAGCTTCTTGCTGTTCTACGACATAACAAATGTGCTACTGATCATATATGCAATCGTGTTGTTTGCCCTGATGTTCAGGAAAAGAAAGGCAGCAATTGCGAATAACATCATCTTCAATGTCTTGTCCGTCTTGCTTCTTGTCTGCTGGCACTTCGCGGGAGAAAAATCGAACGTCGGCACATTCGTAGACGCGCTGCCTAGTCTCATTAGCCTCTGGTATTTCCTGGTCTCAAAGAGAGTTCGAACTACGTTTACTATTAGCTAGACACTCTCGGCGGCTCGAAAGGCCGTGTTATGAGCTTCATCTTCGCCAGGTGAAGCTTGAGCTTGCGGTGGGGCGGGGGGACCGGAAATTAGCGTATATTCTGACAAGTTCGTATCGGCGACCGTTACAGCCCCCATCGTTGGCTGAGTAAGACGAAAAAGAGGACGCCCGTAGCGCTGGGACAATCTGGCATCGATCTGAGCCGGTTTCGTAAGCGGGCCATATTCGAAGCGCAGGCGGCGGTGTTTTGCCAGGGCTTGCAGCAAGCTCGGGCTAGCGGATACCGCAATCACGCAAATGATCATCGACGGTGAGCGGATTGCGTACGAGCGTGGCTGGCAGCCACCGCTTGCCGGTACCAGGACCGCCGACGACATAGAGTTGAAGGGCCAGCATTTGGGTCCTACGGCGGTTGGGGTTCGAGGTAGTCGGTCTGGGAGGAATCCGTGATGAGGGCGGGCCGGTACTGGACCGCTTGAGCCGGTTCTTGACGACGGCGGCGAGCTGGTCCACGTCGCGGACGGCGAGGTTGCCAGGCATTCTTATGTTGCCAGACGTGGCGGGTGAGGTGGAGCGTAGGCAGGCAGCCGGACCTCGGTCAGCAGTCCGGGTGAGCGCTGACGAACCTCCCATCGCGGCGCTGATGTGGGTGTTCAAGTTATCCCAGATGAAGATGACCGGGGCATGCAGCTCCTTGTGCGCGGCGGCGATCAGGCCAGCGTAATCGGCTTCGGACATCGAGCGGCGCTCGCCCTTGCGCCCGCGGTGGACACGGACCCGGTAGAACAGGTGACCCCGGCTGCGGGCTTGAGGCACACCAGCCCGGCCACCGACACGCCCGAGCCCTTGCCGCAGACCGTGACCACGGGGGTGTGGCCGCGGCGAGCCCAGGTCCGGGCCTTCGGCGGGCGCAGGTTCTGCCCGGCCTCGTCCTCGAAGACGATCCACGCCCCGGCCGCCGCCGCTAGCCTCGAACCTTCGCCCACGTCCCGGCCCGCCACGCGGCGATCTTCGCCTCATCACGCTCCGCAGCCCGGTGCACCGGGACCTGCGGGGTGTACCCGATCCGGTGCAGCAGGTACGAGGTGCCCCGCAGCGTGTAGCGGACATGGAACAGCGCCCGATCAGCGCCGTGACCCGGGCCAGCGTCCACCGCTGGTCCTCACCCCACCCCAGGCGGCCGGGCCGCGTCCAGCGCGGCCCGCAGCCGGGCCAGCTGCGCCCCGCCCAGCGGCAACCGCCCCGCCCGGGCCCATGGACGCCAAGGCGGCTTCGCCGCCAGCACGCCAGCGCCGCCGCCACGCATACGCCGAATTCGATGAGACCCGCAGCCGCCGCGCCACCTCCGGCGGCGTAACCCCCTCCGCGAACCACTCCGCGGCCTGCAACCGTACGTCCTCACGCCTTGCCCGCCCAGCGGCGGACAAGCCACCACCATCTGGATACCTCATAACACCGCAGTAGCCCCACTGGCAGCCACCGTCACCACGACACGCCGGGCAGGGAACGGAGAAGAAAAGTAGCGAGCCAGGACACGCGATACCCCGCCCGCACCATCGGTGGCTTGGTTCGCGCGCGTGGCTCATGTCTGTGGGGACGGTCAGGAGGGGCGGCGGACCCACCAGATGCAGAAGCCGCCCAGGACGAGCGCGACGCCGAGGAAGATCGCCGTCTCGTACCACTGGAAGGGCCAGTAGCGGCTGGCGGGCTGGTAGCTCAGGACTTGCCGGTACTGGACGAGGCAGGCATGCAGAGCGTTCTGAAACGCACGGTTGGCTGCCTGGAGAGCTGCCGGGCTGGGGCGCGGGGAGCCTTTCCCGACATGGATCCCGGACGACGGGAGGCAGCCGATGCTGGCGGCGACGTGGCCGGACGCGTTGACGGTGTTGTCTGAGATCTCCCAGGCGCCGGGTGGGGCAGGGAGGCTCATGGGGTACGAGAGAATGACATTTCCGCCCTTTGGCCGGAACGTCCAGTAGTTACGGGAGAGCGTGAGGGGGGTCGCGAAGTATGGCCGCACCCAGTAGGTCATCGCCAGCCGGGCGCCGAAAAAGGCGGCCAGGGTGGCGGCCATGGCGGGCACCGTCCGGCGGATCGTCAACCCGGCGGTGACCCCGGCGGTGAAGGCGAAGGCGGCGTAGCTGACCGGGACGACGCCGCGCGCGGCGAAAACTCCCGGCGACAACCGGTTCACGTTCACTCGGTCGATCGGGCTTGCCCACCAGGTGACCATGAGGCTGAGCAGCCCGGCGGCGGCCATTGAGGCTAGGCCGACGTCCCCGAGTTTTACCGCAAGCCAGCACCTTCGTGTGACGCCCTCGGTCCACGCGAGGCGGTAGGTTCCGGTCTCCAGTTCGCGGGCGACGAGCGGCGCCCCCCAGAACATCCCGATGAGGCCGGGCACGAAGATCACCAGCGCGTTCAGCCCTTCCTGCAAGAGCAGGTCGTACCTCAGGAACGCACTTTTGGCCGCCGGGCAGCCGCTGTTGGCTTTGCACGCCGCGACGGCCGCGTCATAGCTGTGAACAATGTGCGGGCTGGTTACCGCCAGGGCGATCGCCACGGCTACCAGCGCGCCGAGGGCCACAGCGGCCTGCGCGCGGAACTGGCGCCAGGTCAGCCAGATCATCGCTGAACCTCCAGGGCGCTCTTGCGACCTCGCTGCGTCTCGGCGGCTTGGCCCATGTAAGCGAGGACGAGGTCGTCGAGACTGACCTTCTCGACCGTCCAGGCCGGATCGAGGATCGGGTCCTGGGTCCGGACCAGCAGCGTGCTGGAGCGGTCGGTGTGGCTGGCTTCGATGACCTGCTGGTTCCCGGGGAGCTTGCCCGGGTCCTGGCGAGGCCCGATGAGCCGATGATGGGTGGCCAGCAACTCCTCGACCTCTCCGGCGACTTGCACCCGGGAGGCGCCCAACACGATCAGGTAGTCGCAGATCCGCTCAAGGTCGGCGACGAGATGCGAGGAGAGCACCACGCTGACCCCGTGCTCGGCGACCACCTCCATGAGCCCGCGCAGGAACGCGCGCCGGGCGAGGGGGTCCAAGCTGGCCACCGGCTCGTCGAGGAGCAGCAGCTCGGGTCGTTTGGCAATGGCCAGGGTCAGCGCGAGCTGGGCCCGCTGCCCACCGGACAGCGACCCGGCCCGCTGGCCGAGGTCGAGATCGAGTCCGGCCGTCCGGTCGTGCGCCAGACGGTCGTCCCAGTCCGGGCTCAGCTTCGCCCCGAGACGGAGGTGATCGGCCACGCTCAGCCTGGGATAGACGGGTGTCTCTTGCGCGACGAAGCCGACCCGGCCGAGTTGGGCGCGGTTGGCAGCAGGCTGTCCGCCGAGGACTTCGATGGTGCCCGTCGTCGGCGCGAGCAGGCCGACGGCCAGATGCAGCAGCGTTGTCTTGCCGGCACCGTTGGGTCCGACCAGGCCGGCCACCCGCCCGCTCGGGATGGCGAGCGTGCAGTCATTGAGCGCCCAGCGCCGGCGAAAGCGCTTGCCGAGGCTGCTGGCCTCAAGGATCGGTGTCACGCTATGTCCTGCTCAGCGGAGAATTGAAAGGTGTCCTGAAACAGCGCTTCGATGCTCTCGTCGTCGAGCCCAGCCCCGCGTGCCTCCGCGAGCCATCGCTGGAGGTTTCGGCGCAGTGGTCCGTGGGCCGCG
The DNA here is from genome assembly GCA_963842355.1 of uncultured Actinomycetota bacterium. Taxonomy (GTDB): domain Bacteria; phylum Actinomycetota; class Actinomycetes; order Streptosporangiales; family Streptosporangiaceae; genus JASHPR01. The sequence goes on from CAWJGC010000011.1 coordinate 534,630, forward strand.
AGGGACGCATCGCTGAGCGTCTTGATCACGAAGGTCCCCAGCCCGGGTCGAGCCCCCACCAGGCCTTGGTGCTCGAGCTCTCGGTACGCCTTGGCGACCGTATTGGGGTTGATCGCCACGCGGGCCACGACCTGCTTGACCGTGGGGAGCTGGTCGCCCTCCTGCAACAGGCCCAGCCGCAGGGCTCTGCGCACCTGGCGGACCAGCTGCAGGTACGGCGCGACACCCGAGCCGGGGTCCAGGCTGAAGTCGATCATAGGTTCCTATTTCCCTAGGGAGTTAGTAAATGATCGCCGGTGCCGCCTCGCCTGTCAATGCGTGCCACCCGTATCGGGCCGACAGCCGGTGTCCGCATCTCGCGCGCGGCTCGCTGACCCAGGCGAGCGCGGGAGGATCGGTCTGCCGAAGGACCGGGTCAGCCAGTCGCGCCGGGTAAGCAGATAACTTGGGCTATGACGCTGGCTGCTGGCCATGGATGCCGGCCGCCGTAACTGACGAAGTCGGTGATGAATGCGGAAATGGTGTACACGGGAGTGCACCAGGCTCACATTCATCCCGGCCTGGACGCAGCACCACCGGTCGCGAACACTGACGAAAAGGGCGAAAGTGCATGAGGGGCGGTGGAGCGCACGGCCACGCCGCCGGGACGCCGCCCCGGCGGCGTGGCCGGCCGCGGTTGGTAGCCTGGGGAGCCGCGGCAGTCGCGGCGCCGAGGTACGCAGATATCTGGTCCTGAGGTCTGGCAGTGGCGACACACCGGTTTCACGGTGACGAGCGGCGATTCGAAGTGACGGCCGACTTCATCGCAGCCCGGTTTCCGCAGGTCCGGACCGCGGCCGACGTTGCAGGTGGCCAGGGAATGCTGGCGCGGCGTCTCCGTAAGCGGCACAACATTGATTGCGACGTCGTGGATCCGCGCGGCTGGGTTCTTCGCGGAGTTTCGAGCCGCGCCGAAGAATACCACGCCGATATGGCGGCTTATTATGACGTCATCATTGGCTTGCACCCGGACGATGCGCTGCGTGAAGTGGTCAATTCGGCGCAGATGGTGCCCGTCGTCGTCGTGCCGTGCTGCAATTTCTGGCTGCGGGACACCAAGCTCGGCCGGGACGAGCTGCTCGACGCGATCGAGAAGCACCACGCCGCGTACGGCACCTCCGAACGGGTCGTCCTGGGTTTCCGCGGTCCGCATAACCGGGCGCTGGTGCTGCGGCCGGTTCCTCGACACCTTATGTCGGCCGGCACGACCAGGCCGCAGGGCGGCCAGCTCGCGGATGATGCACAGATAGCGATGGGCCTGCCGCCCGCCATGGATCTCGGGCCGTTCGACCCGCTGCGGTTACGGCTCCGGTGTTCCTGACGCTTCCGCTTGTGCTTTTGCTATCAGGGGGCCGTACATCTCCGCGTAGTTCTCGTAGTTGAAGGGGGCCTCGGGGTTCGCGCGGACCTGCTCGTCGAGCATCTTGGCTTCCTCGCCGACGAGGATCCGCCAGGCTCCGGATCGGACCCCGTCCAGGATGATGGTCGTCGCCTGCGCCGCGGTGAACCCCTTGTCCTGGATGAATTCGGCTTTCAGTCGCGGGATCGCCTGGCGCAGGTCATCGGCGGAGAAGTCTTCGGCCAGCAGGCCCATCGCGATGAGAGTGGCCCGGGTCTCATCGGGGAGCAGCTCTAGCAGTTCGGCGTCGCTCAGCTGGTCCCACGCTGGCAGGCCCAGGGCGCGGCGGGAGTTCTCGTAGATGTCGGTGTTCACCACCCCCGGCATGACCACGACGACCCGGACCTGCGGCGCATTGGAGCGCAGATCTTCGACGAGTGCCTCGGAGAAGCCCTTGATGGCGAACTCCGACGCGCTGTAGGCGGTGATCGGCGCGCCAGCCCCGGCCGTAGCCCAGAAACTGGCTACGCTGCTGGTGTTGACCAGGACGCCGTCGCCGCTGGCGATCAGCAGCGGCAGGAACATGCGGGCGCAGAAATACACGCCCCACCAGTTGATGGCGAAGGTGCGCTCCCACTCCTCCCGGGAGTCCTTGACGAAGCTGCCGCCGCCGAAGATGCCCGCGTTGCTGAACACCAGGTCGACGTGATCGCGGTCATGCTGCCCGAGGAGCTCGTCGCGGAACCGCTGGACCTGCGCCTCGTCGGAAACGTCGCAGGCATGACCGGTGACCTGGACGCCGGGCGGGGCGGCCGCCCACGCCGTGGCCGCGGTCACCGCCACCGCCTCCGCGTTGATGTCACACGCCGCCACCGAGCATCCCTGCGCCGCCAGCTGGCGGGCAAGCTCACGGCCCATGCCCGAGCCGCCGCCGGTCACCACCGCGAGCTTGCCCGCGAACCAGTCCACAGCCATGATCCTTACCTGCGGTGCCACTGCTCGTCAACGCCCCACGGCGCCTGCAGCTCGACGACCCGCCGGGCCGCGTAATTCATCTCCTGGACGGCGACCCGGACCCGGCCAGCCGCCCGGCCAAGCAGCCCGCGGCCAGCCGGGGCCACCCGCCCTGCCGCCGTGGCCTGCGCGCCCTCGCGGGTAAGTTGTGCGGTCATCGCCCTGTCCTATCTGCTGGAACCTGGCCGGTTCCCCGGCCCTCACCCCCAGGCTCACCCGCGCCGCCCTCCCCGCGGCAGGGGCCGGACTGCCCCTTGTGCCCCGCGGCCCCCCCGCGGGGTGGAATTACCCACACCCCCCGAGGGCGGGCTGCGGGACCAGGCCGGCGCCGAGCGCCAGACGGGTCAGGTCCGCGCGCCGCCGGCATCCGGTCTTGTCCCGGACCCGGTCCAGGTGCGAGCTGACCGTGTGCACGCTGATATACAGCAAGGCGGCGATCTGCGCGTCGGTGTGGCCCCGGGCGACCAGCGTGACCAGCTCCCGTTCCCGGGGACTGAGCTTGCCCACACCCGTGTCGGCGGTGGGTGTGGGGGTTCGGTGAAGATGTCGGTCCTAACGGTTGGTTGTCGGCGGCTGTGCCGGTTGAGCCGCCTGCTTGTCGGCGGCGTGGGCCTCGATGAAGGCGGCGATCCGGTCGTTCAGCTCGTTGATCCGGTTGAAGCCGCCGTGGCTGCCGGGGACGATGGCGACCTCCGCGTGCGGCATGAGGCTTCCCCGGGCGTGGGCCTCCGCCGGGGTGAGCATCGCGCTGCGCGCGCCGGTGATCAGCAGGACCGGCACGTCGATCGCGCGGAGTTCGTCGTCGGTGAGGACGCCGGGGAACTTCGGCTCCATCCGGTAGCCGCGGCTGCCTGCCCACAGGACCGTCATCAGCTCTCGCTCCACCATGACCGGGCTGTCCAGCCACCGGGCGAGGCGGCGGCGCAGCGGCATCGGGGTCAGGCTGGCCAGGCCGCTGATCGTGAACCACCACCAGAAGCGGGCGTCGAGCTTGGTGAGCCCGGCGGGGTCGAGCAGCGTGATGGAGGCGACCCGCCCGGGCGCGCGGATCGCCTGGTTCATGGCAACCCAGCCGCCGTAGGACAAGCCGACCAGGTGCGCCGGGCGGTCGCTGAGCTGGCCAAGCAGCTCGTCAAGCCACGCCGCGCAGGACGCCGGAGGAGTGAGCGGGGCGCGCATGATGCTGGGGTTGGGGTCGCCAGGCATGTCGATCCCGTATACCGGGTGGTGCTTGGCGAGCGCGGCAACGTGCGGGTACCAGCCCGAGGCGTTGAACCCGGCCCCGGTGAGCAGCACGACCGGCGGCCCGCCGGGATGCGGCCGGTAGGCGTGCACCCGTGTGGTCGCGGTCGCCGTCTCGATATCGAACTCCTCGACGGGCTGCGGCCAGAGCGCAAACACCCGCTCGTACGCGGCCATGAACTTCTCCCGTGCCGCTTCGCTTACCCACGATCCCACTTCGGCCTTGGGGTGCGCGAGGTCGCGGCCGAGGCCGGCGTGTCCCTGCGGCTGGTCCAGTACTACTTCGGCACCAAGGAAGAGCTCCTGCTGGCCGCCATGCAGGACCTGGCAGCCCAGTTCGCCGAGCGGGCCATGGCGCGGATCAACCGGCTCAAGGAGACGCAGAGCCCGGTTAACCCGCGCGACGTCATTGCCGCCATCTTGACCGAGGCGCTGCCCGCCGACGACGAGCGGCGCACCTTCACCGTCCTGTACACGGCCTACTTCGCGCTCTCGCTGACCGAACCGGCGCTGGCGATCGCCCCCCTGGCCGGAAACTCAAACGCGGTGATCGACGTGGTCGCCGCGCAACTGCGAGCGGCCCAGGCCGCCGGTGGCACGCCCGCCTGCCTGGACCCGGACCTGGAAGCCGTCAGCCTGCTGGCCATGTCCGCGGGCCTAGGCCACAGCGTCCTGGGCGGCCAGTCCTCGCCCGGGCAGGCCCAGGCCGTCATCGACTACCACCTGGACCGCCTGTTTCCGCATCCCGGCCAGCGCTACGCCGAGCGCCCATGAAAGCTCAAAGCGCGGGCGATAGAGAGCGGACAAGACTGGCAGCTGACCACAACAAACCCCCGACAAGCCGCCTCTTCGGCCGATCCTGCGGAGCGCGCAGGGCCAGATCAGCCCCGCTAGGCCGCAACCTGCACGCTCTTTGCCAGCAGGAGGTCACGGTTGTGTTGCGGCGTTGGAGCACCAAGTTACCGTTGTAGGTGAGACGTACAGCGATCATGACGGGGTCGTGAGCGTCTGCCGAGAGAACCGGCGGGTCAGATGCGCGAATCTGGTGGAAACAGCACAGGGCACAATCGCGAGTCAACAGGCCGAGCAAACGACTACCCCTTCGCCAAGGGCCGCAGCCCAGTCGCGCCGCCGCTGACCGACCACACCAAAGGCCGCAACCCGGCACCGCCGCCGCTGACCGACCACACCAAAGGCCGCAACCCGGCACCGCCGCCGCTGACCGACCACACCAAAGGCCGCAACCCGGCACCGCCGCCGCTGACCGACCACACCAAAGGCCGCAACCCGGCACCGCCGCCGCTGACCGACCACACCAAAGGCCGCAACCCGGCACCGCCGCCGCTGACCGACCACACCAAAGGCCGCAACCCGGCACCGCCGCGCAGCCCGATAGCGCCGCCGCTGACCGACCACACCAAGGGCCGCAGCCCAGTAGCGCCGCCGCTGACCGACCACACCAAGGGCCGCAACCCGGTACCGCCGCCGCTGACCGACCACACCAAGGGCCGCAACCCGGTACCGCCGCCGCTGACCGACCACACCAAGGGCCGCAACCCGGTCCTGTCGCACCCTCCGGAGGGTGCATCGAAGGCGAGGCAAATCGAGCCGGTCTCACTGGCGGGCCAGAGTCCGCCAGCTGCCGGTTAGACGCGTGAGCGGAACTGCGCATCCGGCCGCCCTGACGATGCCACAGAAATAGCAGGGCCGTCGGACCAGGCCGGGCCCAGACCGTCAGCCTGGGCGTGACCGTCCGTACCTGCGTCCGACCAGCCAGTAGGCGATCGAGTTGCCGGGGTTGAGGGTGCTGACGACTCGCCAGAACCGCTTGCTCCCGCGGATCTGCTCCGCAGGCCGGCGCCGGAGGTCCCGCCAGGTCAGCGCCGCGATCCCGATCTCAACCGCCACGATCGCGGCCAGCAGGTACCTGTTCGGCTTGCGTCTCATGCCTGTCCCTTCTGCTCGCGCGGCGGGATCACCATGCCTGGCGGCGAATGGTAGTAGGCACGCTGCTGGCGGCACCACGCCGGAGCCGGTCAGCACGGGGTACGACAGAGCCGCGCGCGGCCGCTGGCACCGCCTTCCCGTTGCTGAGCTGGCCGCCGATCTCGCGACGACCTGCGGCGCTGGCCCGCGATGGTCACGCGCTGGTTAAGCCGGCTTGTCGCCTGGCCGGCGCGGGGGAAGCTTGCGCCGTGCCCGGGTAGATGTCGCCCGGCCTGGCCCAGGGCGCCGTCCAGCGTTCTGTGCACCCCCGCGCGTCCAGGCAATACCAGCGGACGTCAGAGCAGGCGCTTCCGCCGTCGGCCACCATCTTGGCGACCGGCTGGCGGATTCCGCACAGCCAGCAGGACTCGACCGCGGACCCTGTCAGGGCAGGAGTCGCGTACCCTCCATCGGCCATAATCAGCTCACCTCCGGGACCATTGACCCGCGATCCCGCGAAAGGACCTGAAGACGGGCCGAGAGCCAGCGCGCATCGCTGGTGCCTCGTCAACCCCGTTCACGGCAGTCTGACACGCTACCGACCAGGCAGTCCACGCCTTGCTGAGATCCGTTCCGATGTCCGCCAGACGGCGAGGACGGTTCTCGGGGCGTGCGGCGGCCGTCAGCCCTGGTGCCAGTAGACGATCGTGGCGTCGTCCCGGGCCTTGCTCCGGGGCCAGCGCTCGCAGCCGCGATCGCGGTCCTCGGCCGCGCGGACCTGGCGGATGAGTGCGGCTGGGCCCTGACGGCGGATGACGTCCAGGACGGCGGGCCAGGCGAGCAGGTGGTACAGGTCGGTGATGCGCGTGGCCCCGTCGCTCAGCAATGCGACGCCGCGCAGTCCGTCGCGCGGGAGGGTGCCGGTGCTGGCGGTGCGCGCGACGTCCGGGTCGGCCCTGGCGTGCCCGTGCCGGTCGGTCAGGATCAGCGGCGGGCGGCCGTCGGCGTAGTCGGCGACGATGCTGGAGTCGAACAGCGCGAGGTAGCCGATCCCGTCCGCCTCCGCCCGGACGGCGGTGACGGTGGCGGCCGGAGTCCGCGGATTGGTGAGGTCGCAGGTGCTCTCGTGCCGGTCACGCACCTGCCCGATCGCGTCGGCGAGCGCCGTGGTCAGCGCGACCCCCGGCTCGGCGGTGATCCCGGCCAGCAGCGCGGTGCCGAGGGTGCGGGCGTACCAGGCGACGCCGTGCACGCATCCGGTGTCCGCGCCCCGGGGACAGGTGGTCGCGCCGTCCAGGAGCACGGCAGCACCAGGCCCGATGGCCGCGAAGTCCTCGTTCGGCCACCCGGGTGTCCCGGGGTCGCTGGCCATCGTCAGCCGCATCTGCGCCGCGCCCGGCGGGATCATCCGCGTGCCGCCTGAGCCGCCCGGTAGATCGGGCTCGCGCCCGGGCCGCACAGCGCCGGGACGGGCTCGGCCTGGCTCTTGAACGTGCGGCGGTACTGCGTGGGCGCCACGCCCACCAGCCGGGCGAAGTGGTGCCGCAGGTTGACCTCCGCGCCGAGGCCGCAGCGGCCGGCGATGCGGCTCAGCGGCTCGTCGGTCGACTCGAGCAGCCAGCGAGCCCGTTGCACCCGCTGGGCCAGCAGCCACTGCAGCGGAGAGGTGCCCGTGGCCGCGTGGAAGCGCCGGATCAGCGTGCGGGGCGTTATGTGCTGGCGCCGCGCCAGTTCGGCGATGGTGAGCGGCTGGTCGAGGTGCTCAAGGGCCCAGTGCAGCAGCGGCGCCAGGCTGTCGTCGTCCCGGCGGGCCAGCGGGGTCTCGACGTACTGGGCCTGCCCCCCGGGGCGATGCGGCGGGACGACCAGGCGCCTGGCCAGCAGGTTGGCGATCTCGGCGCCCAGGTCGAGCCGGACCAGGTGCAGGCAGAGGTCCAGGCCTGCCGCGGTGCCGGCGCTGGTCAGCACGTCGCCGTCGTCAACGTAGAGCACGGTGGGGTCGACGGTCACCTTCGGGTAGCGCTCCGCCAGCACGCTGGCGTACATCCAGTGCACTGTGGCGCGGCGGCCGTCGAGCAGCCCGGCGGCCGCGAGCACGAACGCGCCGGTGCAGATGGACACCACCCGGGCCCCGTTCCCGTGGGCCGCTCGGACGGCGTCGACCAGCCCACGCGGCGGCGGGTCGTGGGGGTCGGCGCACGCGGGGACGATCACCGTGTCCGCCCAGGCCAGTTCGTCCAGGCCGAACCGGGTATCGGCCACAAACCCGGCCCCGGTCCGGGTCCGGCCCGGTTCGGCCGCGCAGACCCGGAAGTCGTACCAATGGTCGGCCAGGTCCGGCCGGGCCCGGCCGAACACCTCGCAGGGAATGGCGACGTCGAAGATGGGCACGCCTTCGGTGACCGCGAGGGCGACGCGTCCCATGGCCATGTCAGTATCTTAGCGAATATTGTCATTCTTGCCACTGGCACGCGGCCGCGGTCCCCCGGCAGGGTGGGCGGCATGGCTGAACCTGAGCACGCGGAACCGCGGCGGTGGGCCGTATCGGCCGTGGTGCCGGCGGCCCGTTCCTCACGGTGCTGGACCTGTGGGTGGTGAACATCGCGCTCCCGGCGCTGCGTCCGGCTCGGCGGTGCTGACCACGGCCCGCCAGCTAGGTTCGGCCCTGGGAGTCGCGGTCCTGGTGGCCGGGCTCACGGCCGGCCGGGGGCAGGCTCGCGTCCGCGCGGCGGCCGGACCCGCGGAGCGGCTGACCGTGTCATGATGCTCGGGTGCCGTCGCCTGCCGCCCAGGCGACGGCACGCGCTGTCGATCTGGGCCGGGCCCGTTCGTATGGGTAGTGAGGAGCCGGCACCGGGCCGGCCAGCCCAGGAGGAACGGAAACATGACCAGGATCGTGCTGACCGAGTTCATCTCGCTGGACGGCGTCATCGAAGAGCCCCGCTGGACGTTCCAGTTCGAACGCGGCCCCGAGGGAGGAAAGTTCAAGTACGACGAGTTGTTCGCCAGCGACGCGCTGCTGCTGGGACGCGTGACCTACCAGGGATTCGCCGCGGCCTGGCCGTCGATGGGCAACGACGAATTCGGCCAGAGGATGAACAGCATCCCCAAGTACGTCGTCTCGTCGACCCTGACCGACGCCGAGGCCACCTGGGGCAGCACGACGGTGATCAGGGGTGACGTCGTAGCCGAGATCACTAAGCTAAAGGCCCAGCCGGGTGGCGACCTGCTGGTGGAGGGCAGCGGCCAGCTCGCCCAGATCCTGATCAAGCACGGCCTGGTGGACGAGTACCGGCTCATGCTGTTCCCGATCGTGCTCGGCGCGGGCCTGCGCCTGTTCCCCGGCGAGATGGGTGAGCCAGCCGGGCTCACGCTGACCGACGCGAAGCCCGATCGCGACGGCGTCATGCTGCTCACCTATCACCCAAAGGTGGCCTGACCTGCGCGTACGTGCTCTGCAGAGCCTATTCCGGGAACCGATGACACCCGAAGGCTACGGTGGGAGAGGCCTGGCCCCTGGCACTAGCTCTGTCAGGGAACCGGGCCTCTCCGCCGGTCAGGAACTTGACCGTGACCAACAGCGTTTATGTCCATCTGTTCGAGGGGCGTGCCCGAGGAACGCGCTGATCTTCTCCCGCGGCACTCCAAGCTGATTGAGCCTCGACGCGCCCGTATGGCGCATTTCGCGCGGGGTGTAGCGCGGGATGCCCGCCCGCTCGCAGCAGCGGCCGAACCCATCCAGCACCTGCTGGATGATCCCCGGTTCCCCGGGCCGGACTCTGGGCCGTAGCGAGACTGGCTTTCGCGCCCGCCATGGGCCTCTGGGCCCGGGGAAGCTTCTTATGACTCCTCGGCCGCGCGCGGCTTCTCGGCCAGCTCGGCCGCGCTGGGCGCGACCAGGTACCGGATGTGGCGCCCGTCATCCGACCTGTGCTCGGCGGTCCAGACACGCAGGCAGGCCGGGCGCACGGCGATCGACCAGCGCTCCCTGAACGGGGCCAGCGGGTCCTGGACGGCGGTCACAGCGATCCTCCCATGACCCGGGCCGGTTGGCCGTGACCGCAGCAGCTTGCGGCGATCCTGCACGGGCAGATCGGGCGCGGGGAGATCACCGGGCGGCTGCCGTCTGAGACCACGCTCAGTCAGGAGTACGGGATCTCCCGGGGGACGGCGCGCCAGGCGGCCGGCATCCTGATCAGCGAGGCTGGGCGAAGGTGTCCCGCGGGCGCGGCGTGTTCGTCGTGCCGCCCGCCAGCCAGGACTGAGGGAGCCAGCCCGGGAGCCTATGGCTGGCAAAATAGGTTCCCCAGGTCACGTGGCCTGGACCCCCCGAGGGTGGTTGCTACGCGACAACTTGCCTAGTCAGCCAGGGTTTCACCCGGATTTCCCTGGAGCGATCCGGCATGCTGCTCACCTATCACCCCGCCCCGGCCGGAGAGGAGAACTTCGGATGAAGCAGTACCTGCTCAGCGTGCACTCCGTGCAGGGCAGCCCCGCGCCGCCGCCCGAGGCGATGCAGCAGGCGTACCAGGATGTCGCCTCCTTCAACGCCGAGCTCCAGTCGGCCGGGGCGTGGGTGTTCGCGGGCGGGCTGCACCCCCCGAGCACCGCCTCCGTGGTCCGGGTCCAGGACGGCGACATGCTGGTCACGGACGGCCCGTTCGCCGAGGGCAAGGAGCACATCGGCGGGTTCTGGGTGATCAAGGCTGAGGATCTCGACGCGGCGCTGGCCTGGGCGGGCAAGGCGACGCGGGCCTGCGCCGCGCCGGTCGAGGTGCGCCCGTTCCAAGAGGAACCCGGGGACTGATACCCGGTGCCGATCGTCGACGCGGCCGCGATCGAGCGGGTCTTCCGTGCGGAGTACGGCCGTACCGTGGCGGTCCTGGTCCGCGTGTTCGGTGACATCGACATCGCCGAGGAGTCGGTCCAGGAGGCGTTCACCGTGGCGGTGGCGCGATGGCCGTCAGCCGGGCTGCCGCCCAGCCCGGCCGGGTGGATCATCACCACGGCCAGGAACCGGGCGATCGACCGGCTCCGCCGCGAGGCGTCCCGCGACGACCGGCACGCCCAGGCTCAGCTCCTGCTCGCCCCGGACGAGCCAGCGGAGGAGATAGCCGTGCGCGACGACCGGCTCCGGCTGATCTTCACCTGCTGTCACCCGGCGCTCGCGCGCAGCGCCCAGGTGGCCCTGACCCTGCGGCTCCTGGGCGGCCTGTCCACCGCGGAGATCGCCCGCGCGTTCCTGGTCCCGGAGCCGGCCATGGCCCAGCGGCTGGTCCGGGCCAAGGGCAAGATCCGCGCCGCGCGCATCCCCTACCGGGTGCCCGGCGACGCCGAGCTTCCCGATCGCCAGCGGGCCGTGCTGGCCGTGATCTACCTCATCTTCAACGAGGGGTACACGGCGAGTTCCGGCGACCGGCTGGTCCGCGAGGACCTGTGCGCGGAGGCCATCCGCCTGGCCCGGCTCATGGCCGAGCTGATGCCGGACGAGCCCGAGGTCATGGGACTGCTCGCCCTGGTGCTGCTGATCCAGTCCCGCCGCGCGGCCCGCACCGGCCCGGACAGCGCCCTCGTGGTGCTGGCCGACCAGGACCGCGGGCGGTGGGACCGCGCCCTCATCGCCGAGGGCCAGGCCATCGTCCGGGCCTGCCTGCGGCGTAACCAGCCCGGGCCGTACCAGATCCAGGCCGCCATCAACGCCGTGCACAGCGACGCGCCGACCGCCGCCGACACCGACTGGCGCCAGGTCCTCGGGCTCTACGACCAGCTCATCGCGCTCGCGCCCAGTCCGGTGGCCGAGCTGAACCGTGCGGTCGCCCTGGCCGAGGTCGACGGGCCCGAGGCCGCGCTGGGCGTCATCGAGGGGCTCCGCCTGGAGGCCTATCACCTGTTCCACGCCATCCGGGCCGACCTGCTGCGCCGGCTCGGCCGCAACGCCGACGCGGCGCGGGCCTATGACGCGGCCATCGCGCTCACCGCCAACACCGCCGAGCAGGCGTTCCTGCGGGGCCGCCGCCGCGAACTCACCGCGGCGGATCCAGGCGCGTCATGAGCCGGGCACGTAGGTCCCGGTGCAGACGTTCTCGTACTGGCTGGGGTTGAACGCCTGGTGGTGCTGGGGGAAGTACCACTCGACGGCCTGGTACATGAGCTGGCCGTCGCAGGTCCCCAGGTTGAAGGCCACCACGGTGGCCGGTTCCTCCCGGCCGCTGGCGACCGTCTGATGGGGCCCGACGTAGTCGCTGATCCCGGTGGCGACGGCCTGGGCACCGCCCCACGACGTCCAGACGACGTGCGTGACGAGGCCAGTCGGGTCGCCCCCGTTGAAGATCCTGGACGGCCTGGCCTGCCCGAACCCCTGGCCGTGGGCGAAAACGCCGGCCGCCTGGCCGAGCGTGGGGACCGCGCCCGCCGGGCTGGTCGAGGCCGGAGCGGACGGTGCGGACGTCGCGGCCCCGGCCGCCGGGGCCGAGGCGACGGACGGCGGGGTGGTCGCCGGGGCCGTCGTCGTGGTGGTCGTGGCGGTGGCCGTGCCGCCCGCCGCCTGGTGCGCGGCGGCCGAGCAGCCGGCCGCGGCGAGGCCCACCGTGGCGATCGCGACGGCCGCGCCGAGCGCCGCGCGCCGGGATGACCGGCCGCGGTCCGGGGCGTTCCTGCTGTCGTCCATGTTCCCTCCTCGCCGCGCCCTGGCCAGCGGCGGCACGGGCGCCTGCACCGCGCCGCGGGCAGCGGCGGCGGTCGTCGTCGTTACGCTGGTAGGAGTCGCGACGGTGCGCACGCCAACAACTTCTCACGGGGTTTGCTCCGTCCCCGCCCCTGGCCGGGGCGGTGTCCGGTGAAATCGGGCCCGAAACCATGATCAAATCGACGTGTTGATCATCTGCGCGCCCATTTCCTGCATTCTAAGTCCGAGATCATGTGCGCGCCCTCAGGGCGGCGGTGCATTACAGTTCGATCTCCGGATAGAGGGGATGGCGCGCCAGCAGGTCGGCGCACCGGCGCCGGGAGGCCTCGGCAGTCCGGGGATCCAGGTCGTACTTGGCCTGGGCCGTGGCCGTGGCGCGCGTGGTGGCCCGCAGCGCGGTGACGATCACGTCGGCGACCTCGTCGAGTTCGCGCGGCCCGAAGCCCAGCGTGGTGAGCGCCGGGGTGCCCAGGCGGATGCCCGAGGTGTACCAGGCGCCGTTGGGGTCTCGGGGCACCGCGTTGCGGTTGGTGACCACGCCCGCGTCGAGCAGGGCCGTCTCGGCCTGGCGGCCGGTCAGGCCGAAGCTGGCGCCCACGTCCATGAGGACGAGGTGGTTGTCCGTGCCGCCGGTGACCAGCCGCACGCCCCGGCGCAGCAGGCCGTCGGCCAGCGAGCGCGCGTTGTCGACGATCTGCGACGCGTAGGCGGCGAAGGAACTCTGCCTGGCCTCGGCCAGGGCGACGGCCTTGGCCGCCATCACGTGCGGCAGCGGGCCGCCGAGAACCATCGGGCAACCCCGGTCCACGTACGGCGCGTACTCCTCGGTGCACAGCACCAGGCCGCCACGAGGGCCGCGGAGCGACTTGTGGGTGGTGGAGGTCACCACGGGCGCGTGCGGTACCGGGTCGAGGTCTCCGATCAAGACCTTCCCGGCGACCAGCCCGGCGAAGTGCGCCATGTCCACCATGAACGTGGCCCCGACGTCGTGAGCGATCTCGGCCAGCGTCGCGAAGTTCGGGTTCCTCGGGTAGGCCGAGTACCCGGCGACCAGCAGGAGCGGCCGGAACTCCCTGGCCTGGGCGGCGATCGCGCCGTAGTCGAGCAGCCCCGACTCCGGATTGGTCCCGTAGCTGGCCTGGTCGAAGAGCTTCCCCGAAATGTTCGGGCGGAATCCGTGGGTCAGGTGCCCGCCCGCGTCGAGGGCCATGCCCATCATCCGCTGCCCGTGCAGGTCATTGCGCAGGCGTTCCCAGGCAGCGGGATCCAGGTCATTCACGTGGCGCACGCCCGCCTCCTCGAGGCGGGGGCGCTCGACCCGGAGGGCGAGGATGGCCCAGAAGGCGACGAGGTTGGCGTCGATCCCCGAGTGCGGCTGGACGTAGGCGTGATCCGCGCCGAACAGCGCCGTGGCGTGGCCGGCGGCCAGCATCTCGACCCGGTCCACCATCTCGCACCCGGCGTAGAGGCGGCGGGAGGGGGTGCCCTCGGCGTACTTGTCCGACAGCCAGTTGCCCATGGCCAGCAGCACGGCGGGCGAGGCGTAGTTCTCCGAGGCGATGAGCTTCAGCTGGCGCCGTTGTGACGCCAGCTCCCCGGCGATGGCAGCCGCCACGTCCGGCTCGGAGGAGGCGATGACCTCGAGCGCTGACCGGTAGGCGGTGCCGGCCACCGTGGCCGGGGCGGTGGTGACTGAGTCGGGCATGCTGCGCTCCTTGAGGTTAGGTCGATGGTCGCCCAGGCGAACCTACGGCACGCGGGCATAGCGGGTGGGCGGCACGCCGATCATCGCGGTGAACTCCCTGGTCAGGTGCGCCTGGTCGGCGTAGCCGAGGTCGCTGGCCAGCTCCGCCCAGGCCACGACGCCGCCGCGGTCGGAACTAGCCGTCGCGTTTTTTCAAGACAGCTACGCCAGGCCCTCGTATCGTTACCTTGTTCGATAACCGTGAGGGGAGTCCATGAACAAGCATCCCGAGATGGCCGCCGCCGCCGCCGAGACCGGGCGCGTGGTCGGCGGCGTCCGCGACGATCAGCTCTCGGCCGCCACGCCCTGCACCGGCTGGGACCTGCATGCGCTGCTCAACCACATAATCCTCTGGACCGGCTACTCCGCCGAGCGCCGGGCGCGCGGCGAGTCGGTGCCGGAGGAGATGATGAACCGGGACTTCGTGGCCGAGCCCGGCTACGCGGCGGCGTACGCGGCGCAACTGGACAAGGCCGTCGCGGCGTGGTCGGACCCGGCCGTGTGGCAGCGGGACCTGGACGTGATGGGCTCGCCGACGCCAGCCGCCGACGTGGCCGCCCTGCTCATCGCCGAGATGGTGCTGCACGGGTGGGACGCCGCGCAGGCCAGCGGCCAGCGCTACGCCTGCCCCGACGATGTCGCGGCGGTCGTGCACGAGGCCGTGCGGGCCAACGCCGACCTGTTCCGGCAGTACCAGGGCTTCGCCGACCCGGTGCCGGTGCCGGCCTCGGCGCCGGAGTTCGACCGGGCCCTGGCCCTGTCCGGCCGCGACCCGGGCTGGACGCCCGGGCCGCCCGGGTAGCAGCCCGCGGGGCCGGCTCGGGGCATGATGGGGCCCGTGCCACTGTTCGCCTTTGAGGGCCGCGAGCCCGACGTCAGCCCCGAAGCATGGATCGCGCCCACCGCCACGCTGGTCGGGGACGTGCGCGTCGAGGCCGGGGCCTCGGTCTGGTACGGGGCCGTGCTCCGGGGAGACTTCGGCCCCATAGTCGTGCGCCGCGGCGCCAACGTGCAGGACGGATCGATCCTGCACGGGGGGGCCGACCCGATCACCGAGGTGGGCGAGGGAGCGACCGTCGGCCACCTCTGCGTGGTCCACAGCGCGACCGTGTCCGCGGAGGCACTGGTGGGCAACGGCGCCACCGTGCTTGACGGCGTGGTCGTCGGCCGGCGCGCGCTGGTCGCCGCGGGCGCCACGGTCCCGCCGGGCATGGCGATCCCGGACGGCATGCTGGCGGCCGGGGTTCCCGCCCGGATCGTCGGCGAGGTCGCGGCCGGGGCCAGGCGGTGGGTCGAGAACAACCCCGAGACCTACCGTGAGCTGGCCCGGCGGCACGCGGCCGGGGTCCGCCCGGTGACCGGGCCCGGTCCCCGGTGAGGCCGGCGCCGCCGCCCGGCTTCCCACCCGCGCGCCGCCCGGTTTCGCACCCGTGCGCCGCGCCGCCGCCGCGCCGGCCGCTATCCTCGGATGGTCACGTTTCTGGGCAGCGTCACGGCGCGGCACGGCCGCCCTGGGCGGAGGGAGAGGTGCGGGGCGATGGTGTCGCAGGCCAGCAGGCTTCGAGACGTCCGCTATGACATCCGGGGCCCGGTGCTGCGCCGGGCGCGGCAGCTTGAGGCCGACGGGCACCAGATACTCAAGCTCAACCTGGGCAACCCGGCGCCGTTCGGGCTGACCGCTCCCGACGCCGTGGTGACCGGCGTCGTGCGCAGCATCGACGACGCGCAGGGCTACAGCGACGCCCGGGGCATCTATCCGGCCCGGCTGGCGGTGGCGCAGTCGTTCGAGCGCCAGGGCGTCCCCGGCGTCGGGCCCGACGACGTCTTCCTCGGCAACGGCGTGTCCGAGCTGATCGTGATGGCCCTGCAGGGCCTGCTGGACACTGGCGACGAGGTCCTGATCCCCAGCCCCGACTACCCGTTGTGGACCGGGGCGGTCGGGCTCTGCGGCGGCCGCGCGGTGCACTATCGCTGCGACGAGCAGGCCGGCTGGGCCCCGGACCTCGGCCATGTCGCCGAGCAGATCACCCACAGGACCCGCGCGCTGGTGATCATCAACCCGAACAACCCCACCGGGGCCGTGTACTCCCGCCAGACCCTGCTCGGGCTGCTGGACCTGGCCCGGCGCCACGGGCTGCTCGTGCTGACCGACGAGATCTACGACCAGATCCTCTACGACGACGCCGTGCACGAGTGCGCGGCCGCGCTGGCCCCCGATCTGCTGGTCCTGACCCTCGGCGGGCTGTCGAAGACCTACCGGCTGGCCGGGTTCCGTTCCGGCTGGCTGGTGGTCTCGGGCCCGCGCCGCGAGGCCGCCGAGTACCTCGAGGGCCTGGAACTGCTGGCGAACATGCGGCTGTGCCCGAACGTCCCGGCACAGTACGCGATCGCTCCCGCGCTCGACGGGCAGCACAGCGTCGCCGACCTGCTGCGGCCCGGCGGGCGGCTGCGCGACCAGCGCGACCGCGCGTGGCGGGCGATGAACGAGATCCCGGGGGTGGACTGCGTCCTGCCCGCGGGCGCGCTGTACCTGTTCCCCCGCCTGGACCCGGACCTGCACAAGATCTCCGACGACGAGCGCATGGTCATCGACCTGCTGGAGCAGGAGCACCTGCTGCTCTCCCACGGGACCGGCTTCAACCTGCCGACCACCGACCACCTGCGCCTGGTGTTCCTGGCCCCGGTGCACGTGCTCGACGACGCGATCGCCCGCCTGGCCCGCTTCCTGGAGCATTACCACCAGTAGCACCCGCCGGCCGCCGCGCGCCGGTACGGGCGGCGCTGAGGCCGAGGCCACGACGACCGCGCCACTCACCACCTCCGCTGAGCAACCGGATTAGGAGGCCGAGGCCAGGGGCCTGGTAGCTGGCGCCCGCTCGTCTGCGGCCCCCTCGTCGGGCGACTGGCCGCCGGGCGGGCCGGGCGGACGGTTCCGGGGTGACGGCGCGGACAGGCTCACCCACAGCACGCCACCGCAGACCACGACGGCCCCGGCGACCTGGATGAGGCTGGGTTTCTCCCCGAGCACGGCCGCGGCCAGGACGATCGCCGCGGCCGGCTGGAGCAGCAGGGTCAGCGAGGAGATGGCCGCGGGCAGCCGGGGCAGCGACGAGGTGATCAGCAGCCACCCGATCGTCTGGCTGGTCAGCGACAGCAGCAGCAGCCACCAGAACGACGGCCACGGGATGTGCACCTGCAGGCCGCCGAAGGCCAGCCCGAGCAGCAGCGAGCCCAGCGCGGCGCCGGCGGTGGCCTCGGCGAGCGGGCCAGCGGCGTGCGGCATGCCGGCCGAGGTCCGGCGCATGATCAGCAGGAAGGCCGCGTACGCCACCGACGTGCCGATCCCGTATCCGACCCCGGCCAGCGGGTGTATCCCCGCCGCGGCCCCTCCGGCCAGGCCGGACACCATCACCACGCCCGCCATCACGACCGGGAGGGCGATCAGGAACCGGCGCTCGGGACGCTCGCGCAGCAGCACCCAGGCGGTCAGCGCGACGAACAGGACCTGCAGGTTTCCCAGCACGGTGGCGATCCCGGCGCCGACCTCGGCGATGGCGTGATTCCATAGCACCAGGTCGACGGCCAGGAACAGCCCGGCCAGGAACGCGCCGCGGCGGGCGCTCGCCCGCCGCGGCGCGTGCCGCCGCTGCTCGAGCGCGGCCAGCAGGACCAGCAAGGGCAGCGCCAGCAGGCAGCGGAAGAACGCTGTGGTCGCGGTGCCGGTGTCGGCGAGCTTGACCAGGACCGCCGACGCCGAGATGCAGCCAGCGCCGAGCCCGGCCAGCAGCAACGGACGGCGGTCAGCGCCGGCCCCTCGTTGCCTGTCATGACCGTACTCGCATATGGTGCTGACATGATCTCGACCCTACGGGAGCGGCCTGACAGGAGTCAAAGCGGCTTTGGTGCTGACTTGCTGGAGGCTCTCGTCGCGTGCGCCGAGATGATCAACACCGGCCGCGCCGCCGCGGGCGATGGCCTGCGGACCGTGGCGGACGTCCAGGCGTTCGGTGATCGTTACGCGTTCCACGGGATTCCCGCCGGGCCGGGGGACGTGCCGCGGATGCGCGCGCATCGCGCGCGGCTGGACGCCATCGCCGCCGCCTGCGAGTCAGGCGACGACGACGCGGCCATCGAGATGCTGAACGCGCTGCTCGCGGAGACCGGGGCGATCCCGCAGATCGTGGCGCACGACGGCCGCGGCCCGCATATCCACGTGTCCCGCCCGGCGGCGCCGCTGGCCGACCGGGTCGCCGCGCACCTCGCCATGGGGCTCGCCGAGATCGTGGTGGCCGGAGAGAGCGGCCGGGTGCGCAGCTGCGCGTCGCCTTCCTGCCAGGACGTCTTCGTTGACCTGTCCAGGAACCGGTCGCGCCGGTACTGCGACAGCCGGACCTGCGGCAACCGGCTGCACGTCGCGGCGTACCGGGCCCGCAGGTCGGCCGCTGGCTAGCGGCCGGGGCGATCAGGAGAGCGGCGCGACAGCGGCCCCGGCCCGACGTTCCGGCCGGGCGGCCAGCGGCCGCCGCTGCGCGCGGTACAGGACGACCAGGCGCTGCAGGGTGAAGGTGACGGCCAGGTACAGCACGATGCTGGCGCTGCCCAGGCTGCCGTGAGCGTCCTTGACGTCGAGCACCGCGTCGTAGCCGAGATGCGCGGCCAGCGAGACCACCCACAGCAGGGCCGTGATCCAGGTTCCCCGCACCCAGGCCTGGCCGCCGGAGTCCCAGATGCGCACCGTGCCGGCCCGGGCCGCGCCGAAGACCGCCGCCAGGAGCAGGCTCCCGGCCAGGCTGGCGGCGACCGCGGTCTCGGAGTGGTGGTAGGTCTTCAGGAACGTCGCCACCTCTACCACGCCGATGACCCCGAGGATCAGCGGCAGCCGCGGGTTGAAGGCGCGCACCGGCCGCGTCCGCAGCTGCCGGTACACGAGCAGTCCGAGGGCGAGAACTCCCAGGACAAGATCAAGTATCACTGCCTGCTCCCAGGTGACCGTGACGAGTAGGTGTTGAGGTCCGGCCCGCCGGGCGGCGGCCCGTTCCCTCCGCGGCTCAGGCTAAGCTCCTCCGCCCGCCGGGCCGCTGTGCCTGGCGTCCCGATCTCGCCATGACATATGTCACGCCCCGGCGCGCGCCCGCCCCCGGGCGGGCGGGCACGTGGGCGGGGGCCGGGGCCGGGTACCGGGCTTGGCCGCCGACCCGCTGGCATCCGGGGGTTACTGCTAAGTTGGCCCTGGGGGAAAAGACGGCCAGATCGGAGGTCTCGATGGCCCTTCCCGCAAGTCAGCGCAGGATCCTGGAAAGGATCGAGAATGCGCTGCGTGGCTCTGACCCGCGCCTGGCTGCTCTGTTCTCGATTTTCACGCGCCTGACCCGCGACGAGGAGATGCCTCGGGTGGAGCAGGTACGGGCCCGGGTGGCCATCCTGATGAGCCGGATTGGCTACCGGCTCGCATCGTTCGGCCGGTGGTTCGGCGCGCCGGGGCGGACCCGGCTGCGCACCGCGCTGTTCTTCCCGATCGCGCTCGCGATCGTCGCATCGGCAGTTCTGGTCGGCGCGGGGTTCCCGAGTTCGAACCGGTGCGCCACGCCGCAGCGGACCACCCGCGTGGTCCCGTCCAGTGCCCGCGCCCGCATCTGCCCGCGGGGCCTGATGAATCCCGCCATCCTCGGCCGCTAGCCCGCCGCGGGCCGGCGGCTGACCGCCGCGGGCTCGCCACGCACGAGACGGGACCAGCGTCGCCGCGAATCATCGGCGCGGGCCGGACGGATGCCTGAGACGCCGCGATAGCGCCTGAGTAGCGTAGGCCTGGCCAGGCCGACCCGAGCCACGAGGAGGAGACCATGACCGACCGCGCACCGCTGCCGCACGAGTTCCTGCCCAAGGTGCCATCGTTCACGGTGGAGAGCGACGACGTCACGCACGGCGAGAAGATGGGCGACGCCCAGGTCTATAACTCGTTCGGGATGACGGGCCAGAACATCTCGCCGCACCTGCGCTGGCACGGGTTCCCGGCGGAGACCAAGGGATTCGCCGTGACCGCCTTCGACCCCGACGCGCCGACCGGGTCCGGGTTCTGGCACTGGCTGGTGCTCGACATTCCGGCGTCGGTCACCGAACTGCCCGCCGGCGCCGGCCGCAGCGACGGCACCGGCCTGCCCGCGGGCGCGTTCTCGGTGCGCAACGACTACGGCACCAAGGATTTCGGCGGCGCGGCGCCGCCCGCGGGTGACCCGCCGCACCGCTACGTCTTCACCGTCTACGCCCTCGACACCGACAAGCTCGGCGTCGACTCCGACGTCTCCCCGGCCGTGGCCGGCTTCAACCTCCGGTTCCACACCATCGCCCGGGCCGTGATCGTGCCGGAGTTCGGTCACTGACCTGGCCGCCTGAGCAGATAAGGAGAGCAGATGCCGCTCGACGAGGACACCGTGCGCCTGGCCCAGGGCAAGAACCTGGCCACCGTGGTGACCCTGATGCCCGACGGCCAGCCGCAGGCGCTGCTGACGTGGGTCGACAGCGACGGCGAGTACGTGCTGGTGAACACCGAGCCGCAGCGGCAGCGGGCGAGGAACGTCCGCCGGGATCCCCGGATCACCGTGCTGATCCACTCCGACGCCGATCCCTGGGACTGGTCCGAGGTGCGCGGCCGGGTGGTCGATACGGTCGACGGCAGCGAGGCGCGCGAGCACATCGACAAGCTGTCCCGCAAGTACGTCGGCACCGACTACCGCAACCCGATCGGGCCGCAGGGGCGGGTGATACTCAAGATCGCCGCGGACAAGGTGAACACGCCCAGGTCGCTGGGCCGCCGGTAGCCGCGCCGGGCCGAGGCCCGCGAGCAGGCCATCGCCGGACGGCCGCTCGGCGGGTCAGCGGGTCAGCCGCTCGGCGGGTCGGCGGGTCAGCGGGTCAGGCTGGCCAGCACGCGGCGCTCGACGTCCGGGCTCAGGCCGTGCTCGATCCGGCCCGGCGGCCTTGTTCATCCACGGCGTAGCCCGGCCCGCGGCGGTTCCCGTGAGACGAGAGAATGGCGGTGTGCCCGGATCCCTGTTCGACGCGCTCGCCGAGGAGTACGACGCGGCCCGGCCGTCCTACCCGGACCGCATGTACGACGCCCTGGAGGACATCACCGGGCCGCTCGCGGGCCAGCTCGTGCTGGACGGCGGCGCCGGGACCGGCATCGCCACCCGCCAGCTCGCCGGGCGGGGCGCCCGGACGGTGGCCTTCGACATCGGCGAGCGGATGCTGCGCCGCGCGCAGGCGCGCAGCCCGGATGCGTGCTTCCTGCTGGCGGACGGCAACGCGATGCCGCTGCGGGACCGCTGCGCCGACCTCGTGTGCTTCGCCCAGTCGTGGCACTGGTTCGATGCCGGGCGCGCGATCGGCGAGGTCGCGCGGGTGCTGCGGCCCGGCGGGTACTGGGCGGCGTGGTGGAACCACGAGTGGGCGGACGGCGAGCAGTGGTTCGACGCCTACCAGGGCCTGCTGGAGTCGGCCTGCCCCGGTTACGACCGGAGGCACCGCGACCCCCCGCTGGCTCGGGAGCGGATCGTCCGGACCGGCCTGTTCGAGCCCGGCGTCCAGATCATGGTGCGCTGGACCAGGACGCTGAGCATCGTCCGGTGGCTGACCTACGAGCGGAGCAAGTCGTACGTGGGCGCGCTCGGGCCGGCCGAGCGCGAGCGGCTGCTGGCCCGGATCGAGGATCTCGCCCGGGCGCGCTTCCCTGGCGGCCAGATGTCGGTTCCATACCGCACCCGGCTGCGGCTGGCCCGGCGGAACCTCGGCCCGCGGGCGTGACGGTCACGACTCGACGGCCGCGCCGCGGTCGATCGCGGCCCCGTCCGGGCCGAACCACGGCGGGTCGAGCACGGTGACGACCAGCTCGCCGCCGGCCGAGGTGAGCCGCTCGGGCAGGCGGCAGACGACCGTCGTCTCACCGATCGCCAGCTCGGCCTCCCACCCCGCGCCAGCCGGCCTGCAGGCGGCTACCCGCCCGGTCAGCACGACGCCGAGGACGGGGTGGGCGCCGGCCGTCACCCGCTCCGGGTGCACCCCGGCCACGGCGGCGTCCGGCCCGGCCGCGGAGGGGGACGCGGACACGAAGCCCCGGTAGCCGACCAGCTCGGCGACCCGCCGGGAAGCCGGCCGCAGCACCACCTCGTCGGGCGCGCCGACCTGGAGCACGCGGCCGCGGTCGAGTATGGCGAGCCGGTCGGCGAACGCCTGCGCCTCGGCCAGTTCGTGCGCGACGAGCATCGCGGGCACCGACCGCGCGCCGACCAGGCCGACCACCAGGTCGGTCAGCACCCGCCGCAGGCTGGCGTCCAGGCCGGCGTACGGCTCGTCGAGCAGCAGCGCCTCGCAGTGCGCGAGCAGCAGCCGCCCGAGCGCCACCCGGTGCGCCTGGCCGCCGGACAGCCGGGCGGGCATCGCCGACAGCAGGCCGGAAAGCCCGAGGGTCTCCACGACCTGCGCCAGCTCGGCGCCGGACGGATCGGCACCCGGCGCGTAGCACAGGTTGTCCCGCACCGACAGGTGCGGGAACAGGGCCGGGTCCTGGCGGAGCAGCCCGACCCGCCGCCGCCACGGCGGGATGAAGCACGAGTCCCCCGCCGCGGTCGAGGTCAGCACCCGGCCGCCGAGCGTGATCCGGCCCTGCCGCGGCGGAACCAGGCCGGCGATCGCCTCGAGCAGCGTGGTCTTGCCCGCGCCGGACGGGCCGAACAGGGCCAGCCGCTCCCCCGGAGCGACGCGCAGCGAGGCGAGCACGGTGAACTCCCGGCGGTCAACCTCGACGTCGGCGTCGAGCACGGGCGCTCCAGATATAGGCGGCCAGGGGCAGCGGCAGCGCGACCACCAGCAGGATCAGCGCATACGGCAGAGCCGAGGCCAGCCCGGTCTCCTGCAGTGTGATGTAGATCTGCAGCGGCAGTCCGTACGGATGGTAGGCGATGATGATCACGGCGCCGAACGCCCCCATGGCCCGGGCCCAGGCCACCGACAGCGCGACGGCCAGGCCCGGCGCGGCCAGCGGCAGCGTCACCCGCCGGAACACCCGCCGCGGCCGGTCGCCGAGCAGGGCGGCCTGCTGCTCGATCCGCGGGTCGACGTCGGCGAACGCGGCCTGCGCGCCGACCACGTAGTACGGCGCGGACTCGTAGACCTCGGCGATGACCAGGGCCAGGAAGGTGTTCGTGGCGGACAGGTGCCACGGCGTCGCGTTGAGCAGCTCGCCGATCGGCGTGTACGGACCGACCAGGAAGATCAGCAGCAGGCCGATCACCAGCGGCGGGAGCAGCAGGCTGCACAGCACGCCCGCCTCCCAGACCCGCGGGAACGGCAGCGACCCGCGGGCGAGCATCCAGGCCAGGGGGGTGCAGAACACCAGCAGGACCGCCAGGGTCACGGCCCCGGCCGCCAGCGATGTATAGAGCGGGTCAAGGTCGCCGGGCCCGGTGAGCGCGCTGACGATGGCGTGCCCGGACAGGTGCGTGAGCAGGGCGATGACCGGGCCGAGCAGCGCGAGCCAGATCACCAGCGCGCCGAGGACGGACGCCAGGCCCGACGCGGAGCGAAGCCGCTGCCGGGCCGCGTTCGCCGTGGGCGGCCGGCGGCGCTGCCCGGAAGAATCCTGCTGGCCAGGATGACCCCCCGGGACAGCGCCGCCAGCGGCCGCTGCCGGGCTAGCTGCCCAGCTCACTCTTTATCGCGGCGGGTATCGCGCTGGCATCACCGGTCACGGCCGGCGTGAGCACCGAGAAGCCCCCCGCCTTATACAGGGCCACGCCCGCGGGCGACAGCGTGTACTTGACGAACGCGATCCCGGCCGGGGTGGGCTTGCCGACGAGCGTGATGTCGATCACCTGCGGCGAGCCGTGCTTGGTCGACGGGGCTCCGTTGCTGGTGATCGTGACCGACGCCTTCATGTACTGCGCGGCGAGCGCCGCGTCGCCGAGGTTGATCGCGGGCGGCAGCGGGATGTAGTCCAGGTGCAGCTCGATCGCCTGGGTGATGAACGCGCTCGAGGCGTCGAGCTGGCCCGACTGCAGCGTCGAGTCCAGCGACGACTCCGCGTAGATCTGCGGCGAGTTCGCCGTGCCGAAGTCCGAGGTGCCCAGGATCTTGGCCACGGTGTCCGACGGCAGGTGGTAGTAGGCCTGGGCGAGCTGGAGCATGTAGATGAAGTCACGGCCCTGCGGGTCGATGTTGGGGTCGGTCCGCCCGAGCTTGAGGCCGGGCGTCTGCAGCAGCGTGAACAGGCCGCTCAGCGGCTTCGAGCCGTCAGCGAACGCCTTGAACTGGCTGGCGTACTTGCTGTTCGGGTTGTAGGCGACGACCATCGAGGTCCCAGCGTACTGGACGTACCACTTCGTGAACTTGGGCATGAGCGGGGTGATGTTGTCGCCGCCGACGCTCTCGAAGACGTTCGGGGAGATCTCGCCGGAAGCGATGTCCGACTCCAGCGCGCCGGACGCGTTGTAGGTGCCGGAGAACTTGTAGCCCTCGGCCTTGGTGAACGCGGGGCCGACGACCTTCTCGTTGAGGTAGGAGAGGGAGGACGCAGCGGCGACGCTGGCCGTGCCCGTGGGCTTCGCGGGGGGCGACGCCGACGAGCTTGGTGAGCTGCCGCAGCCTGCCGCGGCGAGCCCGATGCATGTCATAACGATCAGCGCGCCGACGAAGGCGCGGCTGTTCTTCCTTGTGAGAGCCACCATCGTCCGACCATAGCTACCGTGACTTGCGCTGCGCAAGAAACCACGACACGCCACGCGCAAAGCGGCGAGTTCGCTGAGAGGGAGCCTTCAGCCTGCGCTCAGGATGACGAGCTTAGGTTGCAGGGGCACCCCACCGCCTGCCGCGCCTTAGCATGGTTTCGAGCGGCCGCCCCGCGGCCGCTTGGTTTTGCGCCGGGGCCCGGCGAGGATAGTGGGGTCGCGGTACGGCGCGGACCAAACCCACGGCGCGTGCCGTTGTCGGGCCAGAGGAATCCGGACGGGTGAGGCAGGGCTGGCATGAGCAAGGCAACCAGGATCAGGCAGCAGAACGCCAGGCAGAAAATCGCCGCGCAGCGTGCGGCGGCGCGGCGCGCCGAGGTCCGCAGGCGGGTGCTGATCACCGCGGGCAGCGTGCTCGTGGTGGTGGCGATCGTGGTCGTCTTCGTCGTGGTCAAGATGTCCGGCAACAACAACTCGTCCAGCGGCGCCTCGGGCGGCGTCTACGGCACCGCGTTGCCGGCCAGCGTGAGCAAGGACATCACCGGCGTCCCCGCCAGCACGCTGAACACGGTCGGCGTGGGCTCGGTCCCGAGCTATATGACGGCCTCCGAGGGCGGCGCGCCGCCGGTCGGCAAGGTCTCGGGCGCCGCGCTGACCAGCGGCGGCAAGCCGGAGATGCTGTACATAGGGGCCGAGTACTGCCCCTATTGCGCGGCGATGCGCTGGTCCATGGCCGTGGCGCTGAGCCGCTTCGGCACCTTCACCACGCCGCTACACGGCTTCCATTCCTCCAGCACCGACGTCGACCCGAGCACGCCCACGCTGACGTTCTACCAGTCGGCCTACACCAGCAAGTACCTCACCTTCACCCCGGTCGAGAACGAGAACATCAACAAGGGCCCGCTGCAGAACACGACCGCGGCGCAGCAGGCGCTCTGGACAAAGTACGACCCGCCCCCGACTGGCCCCGGCTTCCCGTTCATCGACTTCGGCAACCAGTACATAATCAAGCTGCCGAACTATGACCCGGGGGTGCTGGCCGGGATGACCTGGGCCCAGGTGGCCGCGGCGCTGCACGACCCGTCCAGCCCGGCGGCGCAGGGGGCCGACGGGGCTGCGAACCTGATCACCGCGGCGATCTGCAAGATGACCAAGGGCCAGCCGGGCAACGTCTGCACCGCGCCCGGGGTCGTCAAGGCGAGCGGCTCGCTCTGATGGCGAGCCAGAAGGCCCGGGCGGCGTCCGGCCGGGCCAAGAGCGGCGGGACCGCGACGCGCGGCGGCTCGGGCGGCTCCGGGCGGGGCGGCGCGGGCGGCTCGGGCGACGGCAGCGCCCGGACCGCGCAGGCCACCGCGGTCCGGAGCGCCAAGAACGGGCGGGCCGGCGCCGGACCGGGCGATCCCGGCCAGAACGGCGGCCGGGGACAGGGCAACCGCGGGCCGGGCGGACGGCCGGGTCAGGGCAGGCCGGGCCGTGCCGCCACCGGCCTGCCCGACTCCCCCGCCGTCAAGGCGGCCGACGACCGGTTCAGGGTGTCGGCCTGGGTGCAGTGGACCTCGCTGGTCCTGTCGCTGGCGGGCCTCGGCGTATCGATCTACCTCACGATCGCGCACTACACCGGGAACTCGATCCTGGTCTGCTCGGACAAGGGCGTGATCAACTGCGCGAAGGTCACCACGAGCGCGCAGTCGATGGTCTTCGGCATCTTCCCGGTCGCCGTGCTCGGCCTGGCCTTTTACGTCTTCATGGTGGCCGTCAACACGCCGTGGGCGTGGCGGTCGCGGCTCCCCCTGCTCTGGTGGGCGCGGCTCGGCGGGATCATCACCGGCATGGGGTTCGTGCTCTACCTGCTCTACGCGGAGATCATCCAGATCGGCAACATCTGCCTGTGGTGCACCAGCGTGCACGTCATCACGTTCCTGCTGTTCGCGCTGCTGGTCTTCGATGCCTCCCTGGGCCGGGGGGCCATGGCCAAGGTGGAGGCCACGGCCAAGACCGCGCGCTGACACCGGCCCGGAATAACCCGCCGCCCGGGCCGGGCGGTGGCCATGATCTATGACCTAAATGCAGGTATTTCCTGCGTTTTGGGTCCTGCCGGTCCGGTCAGCCGGTCCCCGCAATCGGCGAAGCGGGCGATGAATGTGATTCTGCTGTACACGGGTGTACACCAAAGCCCCATTCACGCGGCAGGGATGGCGGGGCGGCGGCCGGGGATGCCGGGGCGGCGGCCGGGGATGCCGGGGCGGCGGGCCTGCGGCCGGGACGAAGACTGCGAAACAGGGGCAAATGGTTGGACGGTGGGTGGCTGTCCGGCCTGGCGCCAGCCCCCGGCCAGCCGCGTTGCCCGCTGACCGGCGCCTGGGTCAGGGAACCGGGCGCCGGATCCGCTGAGTCGGCCTGGAGCGCGGTTCCAGCGTTGCCGCTGGCCCGTTTCTCCAGGCCGCTCGCCGAACCCGCCGTGCACCTCTCGGCGCAACGGGCTCTCCACGGTTTCTGCCGTCAGGCATTTTCTACCGGCGGCCAGGATCAGCCGCCGCCCAGCGGTGAAGCTTGGCCTGCATCCCCGCTACCCGCGACCATGACCCTGGGGCCGGGTCGCCGGCGCCGTCATCCGGCGGCGCGTCTTGCGGCATTGCAGCCTCCTTCCCTCCTCGAAACCGCTGCCGCCCTTCCCCATGTGCCAGGCTCTCCCCGGCTCGGAGTACTACGGCGGCTCCGCCCCGCCCGGCCCGTTCAGCGGCCGGCGCGCCTATCCCGGGCAGCGGGCCGGATGCCCGCCGCCGGGAACCGCGACCGGGCGGTTCCCGCGTTCACTGTTGTCCGCTCGGCGAAGGAGGAGCCCGGCTGTGTCCCAGCGGCCTCGCCACAGGTACGCCGCAGGCCTTCCCCGTGGCCTGCCGGCGCGGTGATCATAACCACGCCGGAAGTTCCCGCCGCGCGTGCACCAGCGGGACGCGCCGCGCCCGGCCCAGATCCGCCAGGTTCGAGCCGGTGCCGATTATGAAGGACGTAATAACGCCGGTTCCTCACGTACTCCTTTCCGCCACGCTCGCCGGACCCGCCCCATCTGGCGGTGCTGGCACGTCCCGGCTTTGTCAGGGCTGCTCCCGCCCTCCCCGGCACCACCCGGGTCAGGCTGCCCTCAGCTTCACCGCCCTGCTGCGACAGGACGGAGGCGAAGGTCTCTCACCTCCACTCGAAACAACAGCGCCTCGCGGCGCAAATGATCAAACCGGCAGGTTGATCCTCTGCGCGCCCGCGGGCGCGGGATCGTCCGTGACTCGGGCCGGGATCGGGCGTCGGTCCGGCGCGGGATCGTCGGTGGTCTGGTCCCGCCGCGCCCGCACCGACGCCCGGGCGTGGCGGGAATCATCTCTGACCCCGAGTTTGTTAGGGTTACGAACTGTCAGAGTGTCGTACCAAGGGCCGTTACGGAGTGATGGAGAGTCAAGCGGGCCTGAGCCGGGCCAGCCACGGCGATCGGGTCCCGGACGAGACCAGGGACCAGCGCGCCGCGCGGGCGGTGATGATCGTGCTGCGGCTGTTCCGCGCGCTGGAGCGGGTCGACACCGACCTGACCCCGCAGCAGTACCGCATCCTGAAGCTGGCCGAGCCGGCGGCGAGCGCTCCGCCCGGCTGGCCGAGCGGCTCGCAGTCGCCAAGCCGACGCTGACCGCGACGGCCGACGGCCTGGTCGCCGCCGGATACGCCCGGCGTGACGCCGAGGCCGGCGACCGGCGCGTGGTGCGGCTGTGCCTCACCGCCGAGGGACACGAAGCGCTCGCTCGCGCCGACGCCGCCTACGGCCGGTGGCTGGACCAGATGCTCGCCGAGACCAGCGAACCCGACCTGGTGCTGCACGCCCTGGACGTCATCAACCAGGCCATGGACGAGCTCCGGTACGCAAACAGCGCGGCGCTCACCCGGCGGCCCGCCAGCGCGGGGCCAGTGAGTGAGCTGGAGGGGCGCGGCACCGCCTGGCCCGAGGAGCGAGAAACGAGCGACGAGGGAAGGCGGTAGTGAAGGCGGTAGTGGGAAGGCGGTAGTGAAGGCGGTAGTGAAGGGCGATGGGGAGGTGGGCGGGGCCCCGGAAGCGAGCTGGAGGCACCGCGTGAGGGGGCCCGCGGGCAGCCGGACCGAGCCGCAGGGCCTTCGGGCGCCCGGAAACACCGCCGGCACCGGCGCGGGCTGGCTGCGCCGGCTGGCGGGCTACTGCTGGCGGTATCCCCGCGGGGTGACCCTGGCCCTCGGCGGCTCGCTGCTGGCCACCGCGGTGACGGCCGCGATCCCGCTGATCCAGCGCGACATCGTCGACAACGCGATCCTCGCCCACCGGCAGCCGATCTGGCCCGGCGCGACCTTGCTCATCATCGCGGCGCTGCTCAACTTCGCCGGCGTGTACGTGCGGCGCTACCGGGGCGGCCGGGTGTCCCTGGACGTGCAGCACGACCTGCGCACCGAGCTGTTCGGCTCGCTGACCCGGCTGGACGGCGCCCGCCAGGATCAGCTGCACACCGGGCAGATCGTCAGCCGCTCGATTTCCGACCTCACGATGATCCAGGGCCTGCTCAGCATGGTGCCGCTGCTGCTCAGCAGCGTCGTGCTGTTCGTGCTGTCCATCGTGATCATGGCCTTCCTCTCCCCGCTGCTCACGCTCATCGCGCTCGCCGTCGGGCCGGCGCTGTGGCTGATCGCGGTCGCGTCCCGGCGCATGCTGTTCCCGGCCAGCTGGGACGCGCAGCAGCAGGCCGCGAACGTCGCCGGGGTGGTCGACGGCGCGGTCACCGGGGTCCGCGTGGTCAAGGGCTTCGGGCAGGAGGAGCAGGAGATCGAGCGGGTCGAGGAGGCCAGCGGGTTCCTGTACGCCTCCCGGGTGCGCGCGGTCCGGCTGATGGCGCGGTTCAACCCGGCGCTGCAGGCCGTGCCCGCGCTCGGCCAGGTCGGGGTGCTGGCTCTCGGCGGCTGGCTGGCCATCAGGCACGAGATCTCGATCGGGACCTTCTTCGCGTTCTCCGCCTACCTGGCCCAGATGGTCGGCCCGGTGCGGGCGCTGGCCTCGATGATCACGATCGGGCAGGAGGCCCGGGCCAGCGTGATCCGGGTCTACGAGGTGATCGACTCCCGCCCCGTGCTGTCCGAGAAGCCGGACGCGGTGGCGCTGCCCGGCGGGACGCCGGACGTCGAACTCGACGACGTCACGTTCGGGTACGTGCCGTCCCAGCCGGTCCTGCGCGGGCTGTCGCTGCGGGTACGCCGAGGCGAGACGCTCGCGGTGGTCGGCACGTCCGGATCGGGCAAGTCCACGATCTCGCTGCTGCTCCCCCGGTTCTACGACGTGCGCGGCGGCGCCGTGCGGGTGGGCGGGTACGACGTCCGTGACCTCACCCTCGACTCGCTGCGGGCGGCGATCGGGATGGTGATGGAGGAGAGCTTCCTGTTCTCCGACACCGTGCGCGCCAACATCGCCTACGGCCGGCCCGACGCGACCGACGAGCAGGTCGTCGCCGCGGCCCGGGCGGCCGAGGCCGACGAGTTCATCACCGGCCTGCCCGACGGCTACGACACGGTCATCGGCGAGCAGGGCCTCACGCTGTCCGGCGGGCAGCGGCAGCGGGTCGCGCTGGCCCGGGCGCTGATCACCGACCCGTCCATCCTGGTCCTGGACGACGCCACCTCGGCCATCGACGCCCGGGTCGAGGCGCAGATCCACGCCACGCTGCGCCGGGTCATGGCCGGGCGGACCACCCTGCTGATCGCGCACCGGCGATCCACGCTCCAACTGGCCGACCGGATCGCGGTGCTGGACGAGGGGCGGCTGGTCGACGTTGGGACCCATGACGAGCTGACCGCCCGGTGCCCGCTGTACCGGCTGCTGCTGGCCGGACCCGGCGACGACGCCGAGGGCATCGACGCCGGCGAACTCGAGTGCTACTCCGACGACGCCTCCCGCCGCGCCGCGGACCTGGCCGCCCAGGACGCCCGGCACGGCCGGGCCAGCCGGGCCAGGCCGGCCTGGCGGGCGGCGGCTCGTGGCCGGCGGGCGTGACGCCGTCGCTGTGGCCGGCCGACGCCGACGGGGACCAGGTCGCTGGTACGCCCGGTGCCCCGGCTGCCGCTGGCGCCGCGGGCGGGGCGGCGATTCGCGGCGGCGTTCCCGTTCAGGCTTCTTCTGGCGATCATCGTGCCTTGGCCGGCGCTCCCGCCGCGGCCGGCGCGTCCGGGCCCGCCGCCGGAAGCGGGATGCGCGCCGGGTACCGCGCCCGGGCGCGGGGCAGCCTGCGCGGCGGAGGGGCCGTGACCGGCATGATGGCCGACATCCCGCCTACGCCCGAGCTGCTGGCCAGGGTCGATGCGCTGCCCCCCGCCACCGACGTCCCGAACGTCAGCCAGTCGTGGTCGCGGGCCCCCGATCCGCACTTCACGCTGCGCCGGCTGCTGCGGCCGTTCGCGATCGCGCTGGTCGCGGGCCTGGTCCTGGACGGCCTGGACGCGCTGGCCAGCATCGCCATGCCGCTGCTGGTCCGCAACGGCATCGACAACGGCGTGCTGGCCCGGACCCTGCACACGATCATCCTGATCGCGCTGGCCGCGCTGGCCATCGTGCTGGCCGACTGGGCGGTCAACCGGGTCCAGACCGTGGTGGTCGGCCGCAACGGGGAACGGCTGCTGTACTCGCTGCGCGTCAAGATCTTCTCGCAGCTCCAGCGGCTGGGGCTTGACTACTACGAGCGTGAGCTGACCGGCCGGATCATGACCAGGATGACCACCGACGTCGACGCGCTGTCCTCGTTCCTGCAGACCGGGCTGATCACCATGGTCAACTCGGGCCTGTCCTTCGTCGGCGTGCTGATCGCGCTGCTGTACATCAACCTCAAGCTCGGCCTCACGCTGCTGACGATCATTCCGCTGCTGGTCGTGGCCACCGTGGTGTTCCGCGCGAAGTCATCGCGGGCCTACCGCGAGGCGCGGGAGAAGGTCAGCGCGGTCAACGCGGACCTGCAGGAGAACGTGGCAGGCCTGCGGGTGGCCCAGGCCTACCGGCGCGAGCAGGTGAACGCGCAGCGGTTCGCCGGGCTGAGTGGCGCCTACCTGGCCTCCCGGTTGCGGGCCCAGCGCTACATCGCGCTGTACTTCCCGTTCGTGCAGGGGCTGTCGACCCTGGGCGGCGCGCTGGTGCTGTTCGTGGCCGCGGGCGAGGTACACAGCGGGGCGCTCACCGCGGGCTCGCTCATCGCCTACCTGCTGTTCATCGACCTGCTGTTCTCGCCGGTGCAGCAGCTCTCCCAGGTCTTCGACGGCTTCCAGCAGGCCAACGTCGGGCTGCAGCGGATCAAGAGCCTGCTGCGCACGCCCTCCTCCACGCCCGCGGCCGCGTCGCCGGTGCCGATCGGCGGCCGCCTGCGCGGCCAGATCGAGTTCCGCGACGTGCACTTCCGCTACCCGGGCCAGTCGCAGGAGGCCCTGGCCGGGGTCAGCCTCACGGTGGCACCCGGCGAGACCGTCGCGCTGGTCGGCCAGACCGGAGCCGGCAAATCGACGCTGGTCAAGCTCATCGCCCGGTTCTACGACGTCAGCTCGGGCCGGCTGCTGGTGGACGGGGTCGACGTCCGTGACTACGACCTGGCCTCCTACCGGCACCAGCTCGGGGTGGTGCCGCAGGAGTCCTACCTGTTCGCCGGCACCGTGCGTGACGCGATCGCCTACGGCAGGCCGGACGCGACCGACGCCGAGGTCGAGGCCGCGGCCCGCGGGGTGGGCGCGATCGAGATGATCGCCCGGCTGCCCGGCGGCTTCGGCCACGAGGTGTCAGAACGCGGCCGCAACCTGTCGGCCGGGCAGCGCCAGCTGATCGCGCTGGCGCGGGCCTACCTCGTGGATCCGGCCATCCTGCTGCTGGACGAGGCGACGGCGGCCCTGGACCTGGCCGCCGAGGCGCAGGTATCCCGGGCGACCGAGCAGCTCGCGGCGCGGCGCACCACGCTCGTGGTCGCGCACCGGCTGACCACGGCGTCGCGCGCCGACCGCATCATGGTGGTGGAGTCCGGACGGGTGACCGAGACCGGAACCCACGCCGAACTGCTGGAGGCCGGCGGCAGCTACGCCGCGATGTGGGCCGCGTTCACCGGCGACGCCGAGCTCGTGGCCTGATCCTGGTCTGCCGACGCCGGGCCGCCCGCCCGCATGGTACGGATATCGCGCGGGATGAGGGCCAGCGCCGAGACCACGACGATGAGCGCCGCCGCGCCGTACTGTGTCGCGGAAAGGCCGACCGCGGCGGCGAGCGGACCGGCGATCAGCGCGCCGACCGGCATCGCCATAACCGAGCCGAGCAGGTCGTAGGAGGACACCCGGGCCAGCTTGTCCGGCGGGATGTTCCTGGCCATCCCTACCGTCCACTGCACCATCATGATCTCTATCGTGACGCCGAGGCCGAACGAGGCCAGGCAGACCAGGGGCAGCGGCCAGAGCATCGCGAGCGAGAGCGGCGCGATCGCTATCGCCGCGCCGATGACGACCACGAACAGCATCGGGCGCCGCGGCGTGAACCGGAGCGAGACGAGGCCGCCCACGATCAGGCCGACGGCATCCGCGGCGGTGATCGCGCCCCAGGCGGCCGGCCCGCCGAGGTGCGCCCGCGCCACCACGGGCCCGAGGATCTGGAACCCGCCGTACCACGCCATCAGGACCACGCCGAACTGCGCCACGATCACCCACAGCCAGGTGTGCGAGCGGAACTCCGACCAGCCATCCCGCAGCTCGCGGACCAGGCCGGTGCCGGCCGGGGCCCGTACCCGACCTCGGGCCCTGATGCCCAGGAGCATCGGGACCGAGCCCAGGGTGCCGGCCCCGCACGCGGCCAGCGCCCAGCCGGGCCCGAACGCCGCGACGCACAGCCCCGCGACGACCGCCCCGCCCATCTGGCCCGCGTTCATCGCCAGCCGGCTCACCGCGCTGGCCTGCTGCAGCAGCTCGGCGGACACCAGCCGGGGCAGCAGCGCCTGCGAGGCCGGGTAGAAGATCGCCAGGCCGGTGCCGGTGAGCGCCTCGAGCAGGATCATCTGCGCCAGCGGCGGGCGGCCGGTCAGGACGAGGATGCCGAACGTCGCCTCGCCGACCGCGATCATGACGTTGCCCGCGATGATCACCCACTGCGGCGGGACGCGGTCCGCGACGACGCCGCCGATCAGGGCAAAGACCAGCGACGGCGCGATCTGCGCGGCCAGGACATAGGAGAGGTCGGCGGTGGACCCGGTCGCGTACAGCACCGCGAACGAGACCCCGACCAGCGAGAACGCGAACGCGAACGGCGCCAGCAGCCGGTCGGCCAGCAGGAGCCGGAAATCGCGGTACCCGAGCACCGGGAAGCGGCGCACGAGTGCACGCGCGAACATGACAGACTTCCGATCTTGACTCGGGCTGGGCCGGACTCCGAATCTAGCCACGCAGGCGGGAGGCCGGAAACTCATTTTCCGGCCGACCCGTCCGGACATTCAGGGCGGGCAGGCAGGCAGGGCGGACGGCCAGGCGGACGGGGCGGATGGCCAGGCGGACGGGCGGATGGCCAGGCGGACGGGGCGGACGGGCGGCCAGGCGGACGGGCGGACGGGCTCGACTACACCGGCCACAACACTCCCCCGCCCGGTGCCCATTCCCGGGCCCGGTCCCACAGCGGGGCCGGGGCGGACATCCCCGTCACGCCAGCACTGCCACTCGCGTGATCGTGGTTGATCGAGTGCGAAATCCGTCAGCGAACCACCACGATCATGGCCGGGTGTCGCCGGCCGCGGCGCGCTGCCGGGCGCTGGCCGCGTCAAGCGGTCTCCGCTGCCCGGTACCGGCCGACGGGCTGGCCGGCCGGTTTGACCTTCCGGAGCGAGGCGGGCACGATCTTCTCTGAGATGCAGAAACCGCGTTCAGCCGTCGGGCGGTGCCTATCCGGCCGCCGGCGTCACGAAGACAACTGCGTGCGGCAGGCCAGGCCGAAGTGGCCGGCGCCCGGTTCGAGAGGAGCTGATCGCCGGTGAGCATCCTGGGCACTCGCGTGCTGCGGACCGAGGACCCGCGCTTCCTGACGACCGGCGGGGTGTACACCGACGACGTCGTGGATGAGCGCCTGGCGGGCGCCTGCCACGTGTTCTTCGTCCGCTCCCCGGTCGCGCACGCCAGGATCCGCGCGGTCGACGTCAGCGGGGCGCTGTCGGCCCCCGGGGTGGTCGCCGCGTTTACCGCCGCGGACCTCGGCGACCTGCCTGCGATCAAGCCGTCGCCGATGTTCAACGGGCAGATGGTCCGGCCGATCCTGGCCTCGGGCAAGGTCCGGCATGTCGGCGATCCGGTCGCCATCGTGGTCACCGAGCAGGCCTACCAGGGCGAGGATGCCGTGGAGCTTGTCGATGTCGACTACGACCCGCTGCCCGCTGTGGTCGGACTCGCCGCCGCGGTGTCCGACGAGGTGCTGGTCTACGAGGAGGCCGGGACCAACATCGCGGCGAACTTCGGCGACGCCAGCCAACTCGATGAGCACCTGTTCGACGGCTGCGAGGTCGTCACCTCGCGCACGATCATGAACCAGCGCGTCGCGCCCGCCCCGATGGAGACCCGCGCCGCCGCGGCCGCCTGGGGCGAGGACGGGCGGCTGACCGCGTGGATACCGAACCAGGGCGCCCAGGGCGCCCGCACCGGCCTGGCCCGGCTGCTCGGCGTGCCGCCCGAGCAGGTCCGGATCATCACCCCCGACGTCGGCGGCGCGTTCGGCGCGAAGTTCGGCGCCGACCCCGAGCACGCGCTGGTGGCCTGGGTGGCGCAGCGGCTCGGCCGCCCCGCGCGCTGGTCGGAGACCCGGTACGAGAACATGATCGCG
Organism: uncultured Actinomycetota bacterium; assembly: GCA_963842355.1. GTDB lineage: Bacteria > Actinomycetota > Actinomycetes > Streptosporangiales > Streptosporangiaceae > JASHPR01. The sequence goes on from CAWJGC010000011.1 coordinate 570,198, forward strand.
ATGACCCACGGCCGAGGACAGCAGCAGACGGTCACGATCGGCGGCAAGCGCGACGGGACCGTGCTGGCCTACCGGCTGGAGATCGTCCAGGACGCCGGGGCCTACGTGCGGATCGGCGCCATGCTGCCGTTCCTGACGATCCTGATGACGCCCGGCCCGTACGCGATCGGCAAGGCCGAGGCCGTGGCGAAGAGCGTGGTGACGACGACCACCCCGGTGGGCGCGTACCGCGGCGCGGGCCTGCCCGAGGCCACGGCCGCGATCGAGCGGGCCATCGACCTGTTCGCCGCGGAGATCGGCATGGACCCGGCCGACGTACGCCGGCGCAACCTGCTGCCGAAGTTCACCGAGCCGCACCGGACCAAGTTCGGAGCGCTCTACGACACCGGTGACTACGCCGCGGCGCTGGACCGGGTCCTCGTCGCGGCCGGCTACGCCGAGCTGCGCAAGGAACAGGCCGAGCGTCGCGCCCGCGGCGACTCGGTCGCGCTGGGGATCGGCCTGGCCAGTTACGTCGAGATCACCGGCATGGGGGACGGCGAGGCGCAGCCGCCCCAGGAGAACGCCACCGTCGAGGTTCATCCCGACGGGACCGCGACGATCTTGACCGGCACCTCCCCGCACGGCCAGGGCCACGCGACCGCGTGGGCCATGCTGGCCAGCGACGAGCTGGGCATCCCGGTGGAAAAGATCACGCTGAAGTGGGGCGACACCGACCTGATTCCCCAGGGCGGCGGGACGGGTGGCTCGCGCAGCCTGCAGCACGGCGGCTCCGCGGTACGGCAGGCGTCCCAGGAACTGATCGAGGTCGCGCGGCAGCGTGCCGCCGACGAGCTCGAGGCCAACCCGGCGGACCTGCGTTTCGACACCGAGCGCAGCGCGTTCGCGGTGGCCGGCGACCCGGACGCGTCGGTCCCGCTGGCCCGCCTGGCCGAGCAGGAGCGACTGCTGGTGCACACCGTGTTCTCGGCCCCGGGCGCGACGTTCCCGTTCGGGTCCCACCTGGCGGTCGTCGAGGTGGACACCGAGACCGGCAAGGTCTCGCTGCGCCGGATGGTGACCGTCGACGACGCGGGGTTCGTGCTCAACCCGCTGCTGGCCGAGGGCCAGCGGCACGGCGGCATCGCCCAGGGCGCGGCGCAGGCCTTCGTGGAAGAGGTCGTCTACGACGGCGACGGCAACCCGCTCACGGCGAGCTTCGCCGACTACCCGTTCCTGTCGGCCACCGAGGTGCCGAGCTTCGAGCTGGCCGACATGCAGACCCTGACCAGCTACAACCCACTCGGCGTCAAGGGCATAGGCGAGGCCGGCACGATCGGCGCGACGCCGGCGGTCCAGAACGCGGTCGTCGACGCGCTGGCCCACCTCGGCGTGCGGCACATCGACATGCCCGCCTCGCCGCAGCGGGTCTGGGAGGTCATCCAGGCGGCCGGCGGTTCCCCCGGGCCAGACGCGACGGCCCGCTCGCCGGCCCGAGCGGATGGCATCGCGGGGGGTTCCGGGGGGTCGTCCCCACGGGCTGACACAGAATCGGAGAGTGCGTGATGCGGGTCGAGCTCACCGTCAACGGCCAGCAGCGGGCCGACGATGTCGAGCCGCGGCTGCTGCTCGTCCACTACCTGCGCGAGGTGTGCGGGCTGCGGGCCGCCAACGTCGGCTGCGACACCACCTCGTGCGGTGCCTGCACCGTCCTGCTGAACGGCACGTCGGTCAAGTCCTGCACGGTGCTGACCGTCCAGGCGGCGGGGCAGCAGGTCACCACCGCCGAGGGCCTCGCCGCCGAGGGCGAACTGCACCCGGTCCAGGCCGCATTCCGGCAGGAGCACGGCTTGCAGTGCGGATTCTGCACCCCGGGGATGGTGATGGCGGCCGTCGGCCTCCTCTCGGAAAACCCGAGTCCCACGGAGGACGAGGTCCGGGCGGGCCTGGAGGGCAACTTCTGCCGCTGCACCGGGTACCACAACATCGTCCGCGCGGTGCTGGCCGCCGCCGGGGGGTCCGCAGGCGGGGCGTCCGCAGGCGGGGCGTCCGCAGGCGGGGCGTCGGCAGGCGGGGCGCCGGCAGGCGGGACGTCCGCCACCGCCGACGGGGCGTCCGCAACTGACGGCGTGACCGCCGGGATCGTCGACGGCGAGCGCGAGGAGGTGAGCCGGTGATCCCGGCGCCGTTCGACTATGTCTGCGCGGAATCGGCGGCGCACGCCCTGGACCTGCTGGAGAGCTTCGGCGACGACGCGAAGCTGCTGGCGGGCGGCCATTCGTTGCTGCCGATGATGAAGCTGCGCCTGGCCGCTCCGACGGTGCTCATCGACATCGGCAGGCTCGCCGAACTGACCGGGATCCGAGCCGAAGGCGACGAACTGGTGATCGGCGCGGCCACGCCGCACGCCGTCCTGGCGGCCTCCGATCTCGTCCTCGCCGACGCGCCGCTGCTGGCCCATTCCGCGGCGCAGGTCGGCGATCCGCAGATCCGGCACCGCGGCACGATCGGCGGCTCGCTGGCCCACGCCGATCCCGCGGCCGACCTGCCCATGGCGCTCGTCGCCCTCGGCGGGTCGGTCGACGTCCTCGGCCAGGACGGTACCCGGAACATCGCGGCCGATGACTTCTTCACCGGGTACTTCGAGACCGTCCTGGGGCCCGGCGAGCTGATCACCTCGGCCCGCGTGCCGCGCCTTCCGGGCGCGCCCTGGGGCTACCAGAAATTCGTCCGGCGGGCCAACGACTGGGCGATCGTGGGCGCGGCCGCCATCGACGGCCGCATCGCGCTGGCGAACATGGGTCCGGCTCCGCTCCGCGCCCGTGCCGCGGAGCGAGCCCTCGCCGACGGGGCCAGCGCGGCCGAGGCCGCACAGCTAGCCGCCGACGGCACCGAGCCCGGCGAGGACGTGCACGCCAACCGCGCCTACCGCCAGCACCTGGCCCGCGTCCTGACCAGGCGCGCCCTCGAGCACCGCACCTGACCCGGCGGACCGCCGCGGACCCCGGTGACCGGGGGCGGTCATCTGCTGTCCGCAGGCGGCGGCCGGCGCGCAGGAGCGAGGCGGGCGGGTACTCGGCCTGACCACGCCCCCCAGGCGGCCAGGTCAGCCGGCGTGCGACATCCAGATCACCATGGTCGCGGCGGCTTCGGCGGTTTCGGCGGTCGCGGTGGTCGTGGTGGCCGCGACAGCGTCGCGGCGGCACCGGCCGGGCGCCCGCGCCACAGCGGCCGATCATCGTCCGCGATGTCGCCGACGGCCTCGGCGGCCGATTCCGCATCGAGCCCCGCCAGCCGCTCGGCCGCCTCCAGGCGCAGGCCGTCGTCTACACCTTCGTCGGCGGCGATGCCGCGGAAGGCCTCGACCGCCAGACGCTCGTCGAGATCGGGCAGCCGCTCGGCCGCCTCCAGCCGCAGCGGATCATCCACGCCCTCGTCGAGGGCGAGGTCACAGAAGACCCGCGCGGCCAGACGCTCGTCGAGATCGGGCAGATGCTCGGCCGCCTCCAGCCGCAGCGGACCATCCACGCCCTCGTCAGCGGCGATGCCCCGGAAGGCCCGCGCCGCCAGCCGCCGGTCAAGACCGGGCAGAGGCTCGGCCGCCTCCAGGCGCAGCGGACCATCCACGCCCTCATCGAGGGCGAGGTCACAGAAGACCCGCGCGGCCAGACGCTCGTCGAGATCGGGCAGATGCTCGGCCGCTTCCACGCGCAGCGGACCATCCACGCCCTCGTCAGCGGCGATGCCCCGGAAGGCCTCGGCGGCGGACCGCCGTTCGAGTCCGGCCAGGTGCTCTGCCGCCTCCAGGCGCAGCGGGGCATCCACGCCCTCGTCGTCAGCGATGTCGCGGAAGGCTCCGGCCGCCGCTCGCTTATCGCGTCTGGCTAGTTGCTCGGCGGCCTCGATACGGCCCTCATCGTCGTCGTCCTCGTACATGGCGGTGTCGGCTTTCTCTGCGAGGTCGGTGATGGTCCGCGCGCCGTTGACCGGCGGAAGCAGCGTTCGCTGCGCCCGTTTGCCGTCGCGCGGGCGGGGCTGCCGGCGCTCGCACCCCTCCGTGATGTCAAGATACATCTCGATCAATCGAAGGGTCAAGATACATCTCGAAAATACGGATGCGGCTCCGCCGTCGGCCGTCGACGCGCGCGTGTCCTCGGCCAGCCCGTTCGCCGGGATCCGCAGGCACGCGCCGATGCTAGGACGCCGTCGCCGTGACCCCAACAGGTTTTCGCGCGCTCCGCGTCGCGCCCCGCGGGCCGGCCAGCCGGCGGCCCGCGAGGTCACGAGGCCATCCGCGACCACCTGGGCGGCGGTCGCGGATGGCCGGGGGCGGGAGGATGGCCGGTCAGGTGAGGGCGCGGAAGAACTGGCGCAGGTCGGCGGTGAGCAGGCCGGGAGCCTCGAGGGCGGCGAAGTGGCCGCCGCGGTCGAACTCCGACCAGTGCACCACCTGGTTGAGCTTGTCGGCGAACGGGCGGATGGACACGTCGGTGGTGAAGACCGCCACTCCGGTCGGCACGGCCGAGCGCTCCCTGGGCCGCCACATGGCCGGGTCGTTGAACCGCTCGTAGTAGGTGTGGGCGGCCGAGCCGGCCGTGGCGGTGAACCAGTAGATGCTGACGTCGGTCAGGATCCGGTCGCGGTCGACGGCGTCCTCGGGCAGCGCGGCGGCCGGGTCGGTCCAGTCCTGGAACTTCTCCACGATCCAGGCGAGCAGGCCGGATGGTGAGTCGACCAGGGCCTGCCCGATGGTCTGCGGCCGCGTGCCCTGGACCTGCATGTACGCTCCGGAGCGCTGCTGCCACTGCTCCATCCCGGCGAGCCGGCCGCGCTCGGCCTCGGTCAGCGCGGCCATGTCGGCCGGGTCGCCGGACGGGAACGTGACCAGCGCGTTCACGTGGACGCCGATGACGGCGTCCGGGGCCGCGCGGCCCATCAGCGGGGCGATGAACGCGCCCACGTCCCCGCCCTGCATGCCGTAGCGGTCATAGCCCAGCCGGGCCATCAACTCGACCAGCGCGGCGGCGGTGCGGCCGTCCGTCCAGCCGGTCTCGGCCAGCGGCCCGGAGAATCCGTAGCCGGGCAGCGACGGTATCACCAGGTGGAAGGCGTCGGCCGGGTCGCCGCCGTGCGCGGCCGGATCGGTGAGCGGGCCGGTCATGTCGAGGAACTCCACGACCGAGCCCGGCCAGCCGTGCAGCAGCATCAGCGCCCTGGCCCCCGGCTCGGCGGAGCGCACGTGCAGGAAGTGCACGTCGGCTCCGTCTATCGTGGTGATGAACTGCGGGTAGGCGTTGAGCGCGGCCTCGTGGGCGCGCCAGTCGTACTTGTCGGCCCAGTAGGCGGCCAGCTCGCGCAGGTAGGCGGTCGGGACGCCGCGCTCCCAGCCGACGCCGGGCAGGTCGCGGGTCCAGCGGGTCCGGGCCAGGCGTTCGCGGAGGTCGTCCAGGTCGGCCTGCGGAACGCTGATCCGGTACGGCCGGATCCCGGCCTCGGCGTCAGTCTGGGTGGCTGTCTGCTGTGGCGAGGTGACGTCTTTGTTGGTCATGTAACTCACGGTAGAGGGCAATGGTGTCAGGTTCTGGCACCAATGACTGCGAGAATGAACGCATGCTGGAGACCTCGGCCCGACTGCTCCGCCTGCTCTCTCTGCTCCAGTCCCGGCGGGACTGGACCGGCACCGACCTCGCCGACCGGCTCGGCGTCGGCCTGCGGACCGTGCGCCGGGACGTCGACCGGCTGCGCGACCTGGGCTACCCGGTCGACGCGACGCCGGGCGCGGCCGGCGGTTACCGGCTCGGCATCGGCGCCGCCCTGCCGCCGCTGCTGCTGGACGACGAGGAGGCGGTGGCCGCGGCCATCAGCCTGCACACCGCGGCGACGGGTAGCGTGGCCGGGCTCGAGGAGGCCGCGCTGCGGGCGCTGACCAAGCTCCAGCAGATGCTGCCGTCCCGGCTCCGGCACCGGATCGGCGCGTTCCACGCCGCGACGGTCGCGCTGACCGGACCGGGATACGCGCCGGAGCGGGCCGACGCCGAACTGCTGACGGCCATCGCGGCGGCCTGCCGGGACCAGCGGCGGCTGCGGCTGGACTACCCCGGCCGCGACGGCGTGACCCGGCGCGACCTCGAGCCGCACCGCCTGGTGCACACCTCGCGCCGGTGGTACCTGCTGGCCTGGGACACCGGCCGCGGCGGCTGGCGGACCTTCCGCGTCGACCGCTTCCAGGGCGCGGCGGGCCCGCCCGGCGCCCGCTTCACGCCGCGCCAGCCGCCTGCCGACGACGTGGCGGCCTACGTCTCGCAGTCCATCTCCTCCGCCCCGTACCGGTACCAGGCCCGGATCATGATCCACGCTCCCGTGGCCGACGTCGCCCGGCGCTCCTCCCCCGCCGCGGGCCGGCTGGAAGCCGTCGACCAGCACACCTGCATGCTGCGCACCGGATCCAACTCCCTGGACGAACTCGCCATCTACGTCGCCGTCAAGGGCTTCGACTTCGAGGTCCTGGACCCGCCCGAACTGATCCCGGTGCTGCGCGCCCTGTCCGACCGCCTCCGCAAGGCCGCCGGCCCGGTCACCGCGGCCTGACCGCCAGGTAGCACCGCCCGGGTAGCTGCCGCACCGGGCGGCTAGGCGGCCGGGGCGCGGCGGCCGACGGTGATCCAGAACCGGTCCTCGCCGCGAGCCCGGCCGTCGGGGACGCCCCCGTTGGCCAGGATGACCCGGCGCGAGGCCTGATTCTCCTCGGCGCAGGTCAGCAGGACCTGCCTCAGGCCGAGACGCCGGCACTCGGCCAGGCCCGCCGCCAGCATCCGGGTGGCGTGGCCCTGGCGCTGCCACGGGGCGACGATGTGGTAGCCGACGTGACCGCCCGCCTCGGCCAGTTCCCGCGTGAGCCGGTGCCGGATGACCAGGGTGCCGAGGTAGTACTCGCCGGACACGTACCAGAACACGGTCGACGGAACGTGCCACCGGATCCGTACTCCGCGCCGCTCGGCGACGTAGCCGTCGAAATCCTCGCGGGCCACGTCCACCCAGTCGGTCGGCGTGCCCCGCAGCAGGCAGTCGGCTCGCTCGCCGGCCAGGTAGGACTCCCGCACCGCCGTCGTCGGCCACACCAGGGCCGGCCGCTCGACAAGATTCCCCACCCCGTCAGCGTGCACCCGCGGGCGCGCCGGTACCAGCGGTTTTCGCGGCCGGCGATCAGCATCGGCAGGAGCGGGCGATGAGTTCCGCCCGCCGCGCTATATTCGACGTCCCAGGCAGACGGAGGCGCCGTGGTAGATGTGGTGGTCACCGGGGGCTGCGGCTTCCTGGGCTCGCGCCTGGCCCGCACCCTGCTGGCCGCGGGCTCGCTCGACGTGGCGGGCCGCGGGGCCCGGCCGCTGGGCCGGGTGACGCTCGTCGACCAGGCGCCGGCCCCGGCGGACCTCGCCGCGGACGGGCGGGTGGCCGGGGCGCGTGGCGACCTCGGCGAACTGCTCGACCCGGCCGCGGCCGGGCCGGGCACGCTGGCCGGGGCCGACGTGATCTTCCATCTCGCCGCGGCGGTCAGCGGGGAATGCGAGGCCGACTTCGACCTCGGCCTGCGGTCGAACCTGCGCGGCACGGAGTCGCTGCTGGCCTCGTGCCGCGCGCTCGGGACCAACCCGGTCGTGGTGTTCTCCAGTTCCCTGGCCGCCTTCGGCGGTTCGGCCGAGCAGCCCCTCCCGGCGGTCATCGACGATCAAACCCCGCCGAACCCGCAGACCAGCTACGGCGCGCAGAAGGTCATCGGCGAGCAGTTGCTGGCCGACTACACCCGCAAGGGATTCCTGCGCGGCCGCGCCGTCCGCCTGGCCACGGTCAGCGTGCGTCCCGGCCGGCCCAACGGCGCGGCGTCGGGCTTCCTGTCGAGCATCATCCGGGAGCCGCTCGCGGGCGAGCGCGCGAACTGCCCGGTCGACGCGCGGGCCGAGGCGGCGATCATCTCGCCCGCGCGGGCCGTGGACGGGCTGCTGCGCGCGGCCACGGCGTCCGACCAGGCCTGGGGCGGGCGCAGCGCGGTCAACCTGCCCGCCCTCACGGTGACGGTCGCCGGCATGGTCGCCGCGCTGGAGCGGGTGGCCGGGCCCGGGGCGAGCGCGCTGATCGACTGGGTTCCCGACCCGGTGGTGGCCGGCATGGTGACGAACTGGCCCGCCCGGATCCGCGCCGACCGGGCGGCCCGGCTGGGCCTGACCCCGGACCCGGACTTCGGCTCGGTCATCGCGGCTCACCTCGCCGAGACCCGGTCCTGATGCCGGGCCGCTGGGCTCAGCGGCTGGTCGGGTCAAGACGATGTGCTCGGGCCAGCGCGAGGAGGACGGCCAGCGCCGCCGCGAGGGTTATCCCACCGGTCGCGTTCCAGAGTGGCCCTTGGATCTGTCCTGTATGAATAGCGAAAGCAGCCAGGACAACCGCGGCGGTGAGACAGCCGGTGAAAATCGCCAGGAATGGGTCCGCGTTGCGGACATGTTTAGCTAGCAGAATCACTATCCATACGCAGAACGCAGCATTGATAACTGCATTTATTACGCACTCTGCGGCCAGGACGTTGATCAGAGTTGAGGGCGGAGAACTTTGGGTCGCTATTACACTGAGCGAGTAGGCCACGGACCAGGTCAGGTTCCATAGGATAATAATCCCTGGAACCGCGTACTGCCTGACCCTGACCAGAGTGAGTGCGATTCCCAGAATGCTGGCAGCGAAGACGGTCCACCATGGCCAGAGCACGGGAGTTGTTTTTGGAATTAGGATGTCCAGTGCGACCGTGCCGAGCACGATAAAGAGGACAATGAATCCCGAATACAAAAACCAGGCGCCGCCGGGCCGGGCCCCCTGCACCGCGGGTGATGTCGCCTCGGCTGCGGGCTCAGCCACGGGCTCGGGGACCGGCTCAGCCACGGGCTCGGGGACCGGCTCAGCCACGGGCTCGGGGACCGGCTCAGCCACGGGCTCGGGGACCGGCTCAGCCACGGGCTCGGGGACCGGCTCAGGGGCCTGGTCGTGGTGCGTGAGCGGACCGGAATCGGCAGGCGTGACCGACGGTTCAGGTTCTGGCGGCGCCGGCCGTGGCTCCTCAGTCCTGAGCGCTGCGGTGGCTGCCGCGGCCACCGCGCGGCTGTCGTCCGTGGTGAGTTGCTCCAGGGTCATCCGCGCGGCTAAGGCAAGCCCCTGGTGCCTGCCCCGCAGCAGAGCTTCCAGATCCTGGACCGCCCCGGCGCGGACTGAGGCGAGGCCGGCTCTCGATCGCATCCTGGAGATCACCCGGCAGGGAGGCAGGCGTGGTGACCGGATGGCTGCGGCGGGCCGTCCTGGTCGCGGTCGGCTTGCCCGGTCGCCAGCCCCTGCACCAGGGCGCTGGTGAACACCGACGGCGGTACGTCGCCGGTGGAAGCCAGTTCGCCGCTCTCGAAGGCGTACTCCATCGCATTGGATGCGGTAATCACCGCTCGGCCCCGGCCGCCGCCGAACTGCGCCTCGATATCCATTCCTCCGCCGGCTCTGGGGGTCATGCCGCGCTCGAAAGCGCCTGCATTGCAGCAGTCCAGCAGCAGAACCACCCGCTTGGAGCGGCTGCGGTTCATGCGCCGGTTGACGAAGTCGGCCGCCACTGCGGTCGCCGCCAGGCGGCGCAGCACGGTGTCGGCCATGGCGAAGTAGAGGTCGCCATCCTCGTCCTTGACCCCGTGACCGGAGAAATGCACAAGCAGCAGATCGTCGGGCCGACGGTCGGCGAAGAACTCGTCCACCGCCAAGTTGACTTTATGGGCGGGCTCATTGAGCAGCGTGCGTACCTCGAAACCGCCGATCCCGGGATCGCGCAGCACAGTCTCGAGCGCACGGGCGTCACTGACCGGGGCCTGCAGCCGCCGTAGCTCCGGATCTGCGTAGTCCGAACTGGCGATGATCAGTGCGCTGCGCGTGCTATCCGCCATGCCGTCACCGGCTGTCGTGGCGGCGCAGCCACTCGTCGGTAAGCCGCCGCTGCTCATCAGACGCCAGCCCGGTCAGTTCTAAGACATCGCCGCCGAGCACCAGTTTGATGCTTCGATGTTGCGACCGGGAAAGCCATGACCGAACCGTAGCTACCACAGCGGTCAGCAGTTCCGGCTTCACCATCTCGACCACTAGCGCGCCAAGCGCGGCCAGTTCTACCGCCCTGGTTCCCGGTGGAGCCTCGCCTGCCCGTGGCGTCTCGACCGCGCTGACATCGAGATCAAGGAGCTCACGGCGAAGTTGCAGGGTCGCCTCGGCGACTTCCTCGGCGTCGGCATCGGGTCCGCCCGTCACCTGGATGCCGAGCCTAGTCAGCTGATCTTCCATGCCTACATCCCCGTATCGCGCGGCTCTATGGAAAGCGTGGCCTGATCATAGAGGCGTTACTAGCCCGAAGGAAGAGGCCCGGTGTTCTGAAGTTCCGCAACAACGGCGGCGGACAATCGCTGGGCGCCCGGGTGTTTTCGCACTAACGTAATGGGCGGAGGCCGGCGCCTCGGCCAGCGGTATTCACTCGGCCGATTCCCGTGCGTGCTCACCCGCTGACGGTTGATAAACGGACACGGTCACCGCGAGCGTGACCGGGGTCGCCTCGGGCAGCCGCGCGATGCGCGCCGCGAGCGCGGGCCCCTCCGCGTGCCAGGAACTCGGCCCCATCGCGACCAGCGCGCCGACGGCCGCGCGCCCGAGCGACAGCGTCACGCGGTGCTCGCGCCGGCCCGCGGGCTCGAAGTACGGGCTCAGCTTCCCGGTGAGCCGCTCCTCCTTGCGCCGGTCCACGGTCAGCAGGCCCAGCGGCCCGACGATCTCCCCGAGATGATCGGGCCGCGGCGTGACGACCAGGAGCCGGCCCGCGGGGTTCAGGATCCGGCGAAGCTCGGCGCCGTCGCGCGGGGCGAACACGTTCAGGGCGAGGGCGGCGGCCGAGTCGGCGACGGGCAGCCCGTGCCACGCGTCGCACCGGACCGCCCCGATCCGCGGGTGGGCCCGGGCGGCCCGGCGCAGCGCGAACTTCGACACGTCCAGGGCCAGGCCCGCCCGGTCCGGCAGCCGGTCCAGGACCGCCGCCAGGTAGTAGCCGGTGCCCGCGCCGACGTCGACCACGCACCCCGCTTCCCCCGCGGACCCCGCGCCCGCCCCGCCTGCCGTCACCGCGGCGCGCGCCGCCCGGGCCAGGTCCGCCGCCAGGCTCGCGAAATGGCCCGCGGCCAGGAAGTCAGCACGGGCCCGGACCATGGCCGCCGTGTCGCCTCCGGCGGCCCCGGCCCCGGCGGGCAGCAGGCTCACGTAGCCCTGCCGCGCGATGTCGAACGCGTGCCCGGCGCCGCAGCGCAGCGTCCCGCCGTCGCGCGCCAGGCCGGCGCCGCAGTGGGCGCACCTCAGGTACGGGAGCACGTCCTCGAGCACGCCTCCATGCTCGCCTACCGGCCGCGCGGGCCGGCTGCACACCCCGGACCCCCGTACATAAAGCATCTATATAGCTTGGGCTATGCTTACGACATGCCGGAACGAGACGCAGCGCGGCCGGTCGCCCCGGCCAGCGGCCCCGGGAGCGGGGCGGAGAGCCGGGACGCCGTCGGGGAGGCGCTGTACGAGCTGGTCACCCTGGCGGTGCGCAACGGCCCCCGCGAGATCAGCCTGACCGCGGCGTCGACGCTGTCCACGCTGGACCGCACGGGCGCGCGCCGGCTGACCGACCTGGCCGTGATCCAGGGGGTGACCCAGCCGTCGATGAGCGTGCTGGTGACCGGTCTCGAGCAGGCCGGCCTGGCCGAGCGGCGGCCCGACCCGTCCGACAAGCGGGTGGTGCTCGTGACCCTCACCGCCGCGGGTTCTGAGTACATCCGCGCCCGGCGCCGGGCGGGGGCCCGGGCGTTCGCCGACCTGATCTCCAAGCTTTCCCCCGGCGAAGCCGCCGCCCTGGCCGCCGCGGTTCCGGCCCTGAACCGGCTGCGCGAACTGGACAGCGACCGGCGGGCGGCCGCCGCCGGCCTGCCGCCGGCCCCGGGCCCGGGCCCGGCGGCCGGCGTGACCCGCCCCGAAGCCGGCCCCGAAGGCGTGACCGCGTGAGCGCGGGAAGCAACGGCCGGGCGAGCACGATCACCGAACGCGACGTGCGGCCGGGCCGAGGGGACCGGCCGGCCGCGAGCCCGTTCCGGCAACCGAAGGCCGTCTGGGCGGTCGCCTTCGCCTGCGTGGTGTCGTTCATGGGGATCGGCCTGGTGGGTCCCGCGCCCCAGCGGCGCGAAAGTTGGTCAGAAGCGGCTGTTATGCGGCTGTTATAACGACCACGAGCGACCAACTTTCGGCGCGGTGGGCGGGCGTAGGGTGGGAGCACCATGGCCAGCGTCTCCGCGTATCTGCGCCCCGCCACCCTCGACGACGCGCTCGCGTGCCTCGACCGCGGTGACGCGGTCGTGGTGGGCGGCGGGACGAGCGTGAACGCGGCCCACACCGCCGAGCCCGTGGTGGTGGTCGACCTCCAGGGCCTGCACATCGACGGCATCGAGCGCGACGGGCGGGACGGGCTCGTAATCGGCGCCACCGCGACCTTCCAGCGACTGGCCGACGACGCCAGCGTCCCGGCGGTGATCCGCGAGGCGGCCCGCCGCGAGGAGCCCAGCACGCTGAGGGCGCTGGCCACCGTGGGCGGGCTGGTGGCCACGGCCGATCCGTCGAGCGAGCTCCTGGCCACCCTCCTGGTCCATGACGCCGTGGTCAGCCTGGCCGGACGCGACGGCAGGCCGCGCCTGGGGCTCGCGGCGCTGCTGGCGGACGGCATGTCGCTGGCGGGCAGGATCATCACGGCCGTCGGGATCGAGACCGGGGGCGTCGCGTCGGTGGCGCGCACCGCGCGCACCCCGGCCGACCGGCCGATCGTCGCCGCGGTCGCCCGGCGCACGGCGGACGGGCAGCGGCGCCTGGCGCTCACCGGGGTGGCGGCCGCCCCCGTGCTCGTGGCCCCGGCGCCGGACGCGGCCGACGGCCTCGAACCGCCCGGCGACTTCCGCGGGTCGACCGAGTACCGCCGGGTCCTGGCGGCCGTGCTCGCCCAGCGCGCGCTGGAGGAGGTCGGCTGATGGACGTCACCATGATCCTCAACGGGCGAGCGCGCCACTTCAGCTGCGAGCCGGGCGAGACGCTGCTGGCCCTGCTCCGGCGCGACGGGTGCTTCAGCGTCCGGTTCGGGTCGGGCACCGGTGAGACGGGCGCGGCCGCCGTGCTCCTGGACGGCCGGCTGGTCCCGGCCGACGTCCTGCTGGCCGCGCAGGCCGGCGGTCACGAGGTGACCACCGTGGAGTCCCTGAACCTGGCGACCGGTGAGCTGCACCCCATCCAGGAGGCCTTTGTCGAGGCGGGCGCGCTGCAGTCGGGCTATTCGGCGGGCGCCATGATCCTGGCCGCCAAGGCGCTCCTGGACCGGAACCCGGACCCCGACGAGAGCGAGATCCGGGACGCCCTGTCCGGGATCCTCGACCGCGAGACCGGCTACGTGAAGGTCGTGGCGGCGGTACGGCGGGCCGCGGCGCTGCTGCGCGGCGAGAAGCCGGGGCCGGTGCGGCCGGTGATCGTCGAGCGCCTGGCGGCCCGGGAGGTCGCGGCGCCAGGCTCACGGGCCGGCGCCGGCCGTGGCCCGTGGCCGGCCGTGCCCGGCGTCGTCGCCTCCCCGGAGGTAGCGCAGACCGTCGTGGTCGGCAGGCCCGAGGCCAAGGTGGACGCGCTGCGCCTGGTCAAAGGCAACAGCGCGTTCACCGATGACGTGGAGCCGCGCGGGATGCTGCACGCGAAGGTGCTGCGCAGCCCGCACGCGCACGCCCGCATCATCGCGATCGACGACGCGGAGGCCCGGGCCATGCCCGGGGTCCACGCGGTGCTCCACTGCTTCAACACGCGGCGGGTGAAGTACGCGTCGGGCGGCCAGAGCTGGCCCAACCCGTATCCGTGGGACCAGGTGAGCTTCGACGACAAGGTCCGCCACGTGGGCGACCGCGTGGCGGCGGTGGCCGCCGAGACCGTCGAGATCGCCGCGGCCGCCTGCCGCCGGATCAAGGTGACCTACCAGGTCCTCCCGGCCGTGTTCGACGAGTTCGAGGCGCTGGCACCCGGGGCGCCCCGGGTCCACGACGAGCAGGACTCCGCCGGCATCTACGACGCCTCGCGCAACGTCAGCGCGCACATCGAGGGCCGGACCACGCCGGACATGGAGGCGGCCCTGGCCCGCGCCGATCACGTGTTCGAGCAGACCTTCCACGTTCATCAGGTGCAGCACTGCGCGATCGAGCCGCACGTCACCATCGGCTGGTTCGACCCGGACGAGCGGCTGGTGCTGCGCACGTCGACGCAGGTGCCCTTCCACATCCGGCGCATGGTGGCCCCGGTGGTCGGCCTGCCGGTCAAGCGCATCCGGGTGATCAAGCCCCGGATAGGCGGCGGTTTCGGCGGCAAGCAGGAGATGCTCATCGAGGACATCGTGGGCCACCTGGTGCTGGCTACCCGCCGCCCGGTGCGCCTCGAGCTGACCCGCGAGGAGGAGTTCACCTCGGCTCGCACCAGGCACAAGCAGACGATCACTTTCCGCACCGGGATCAGCGACGACGGGAAGCTCGCGGCCCTGGACATGAAGGTGGTCGCGAACACCGGCGCTTACGGCGTCCACGGCTTCACCGTGCAGTCCGTGACCGGGCTGCGGGGCCTGTCCTCCTACAACTGCCCGGCCAAGCGGTACGAGTGCGACGTCGTGTACACCAACCGGCTGGTGGCCGGGGCAATGCGCGGTTACGGCGCGCCGCAGGGCGTGTTCGCGCTCGAGTCCCACATGGACGACATCGCCCGGGCGCTCGGCCTCGATCCCGTCGAGTTGCGCCGGCGGAACTGGGTCGGGCTCGGCGACAGTTTCGACATCGCCCCGCGGCTCGGCGAGCGCGGCGGCGTCGACGACGTCGCCGCCGCGGACCTGCCGCGGATCACCAGTTGCGGCGCCGAGGAATGCGTGGCCCAGGCGCTGCGGGCCATCGGCTGGGACCGGCGCCATGACCAGGCGTGGAAACGCCCGCCCGGCCGGCCCGGCATCCGGCGCGGGCTCGGGTTCGCCCTGTGCGTCATGGGCTCAGGCATCCCCTTCGTCGACATGGGCGCGGCCTTCATCAAGATGAACGACGACGGATCGTTCAACCTGCTGATCGGCGGCACGGACCTGGGAACCGGCGCCGACACGGTCGTGGCCCAGATCGCCGCCGAGGTGCTCGGCGTGACCGTCGACGACATCCTGGTGTACGCCGCCGACACCGACATAACCCCGTTCGACGTGGGCGCCTACGCATCGGGCACCACCTTTATCACCGGCATGGCGGCCAAGCAGGCGGCGGAGGCGGCCCGGGCCCGGATCGTCGAGCGGGCCGCGCGGATGCTGGGCCAGGGCGATTCGCCGGAGATCGAACTGCGCGGCCGCCGGGCGTGGGCGAGCGATGGCCGGTCGGTAACGCTGGCCGACCTGGCGCTGCACGTGCTGCACGCCGAGGATCAGGAACAGATCATGGGCGCGTCGTCCTACCTGGCCCGTGAATCGCCCTCGCCGTTCGCCGCCCAGGTCGCGGAGGTCGAGGTGGACATCGAGACGGGCCAGGTCACCGTGGCCCGGCTCGTGACCGCCGTCGACTGCGGGGTGCCCATCAACCCGCTGACCGCGAGCGGCCAGGTGGAAGGCGGCATGCTGATGGCCCTCGGCTACGCGCTCTGCGAGGAACTCGTGCTCGACGACGGCGGGCGGCCGGTGAACGGCAGGCTGGGACCCTACTGGATCTACCGGTCGGACGACGCTCCGCCCACCGAGGTGTTCCTCGTCCAGACGATGGAGCCGTCCGGCCCGTTCGGGGCCAAGGCGATCGGCGAGATTCCGACCGTGGGGGTCGCCCCCGCGGTGCGCAACGCCATCCTGGACGCCACCGGCGTCGCTCTCACCGCCACGCCCTTCACCCCCGAGCGGGTGTGGCGGGCCCTGCACGCGGACACCGGCGGTGAGACCCCGGCCGAGCCGGCGGCTATGACGCGGTAGCGGACCGCTCGGGGCAGAGATCAACAAGGTACCTTCGGACCCTTTTTTTGACATCCTGCGTCGTAGTAACCTCCGCCTCAACGGCAAATCGTCACAGCGAGCGCGGATCCTCCCTTGGGTCACGCGTGACCATCCTGCACCACAGGCCACGCGCGCCACGGTGAGCGCTCCCGCTGGCGACGCGTTCGGGCACCAGCAGAGCCATGAGATCTGCCTCGTGAAGGCAGGGGAGGGTCGGCGGTGGGAACCATGGACCAGCCAGCCAGCGCCGCGTCAGGCGCGCAGGCGGAGAGGTACCGATGAGCGGCGACGCCAGTATCGGGGCGAGCGGAGCACGTAAGACCGTGGAGCCAGAGGAGTACGCGGCCTTCAAGGTCGAGCAGCGTGGGATCGATCTGATCCCGGACACCGCCACCGCACGCAAGATGAAGCCCTCGGGCCTGTTCTGGCTATGGGCTGGCGCGGTGTTCAATGTGGAGTTCTTCTTCTACGGAACCCTGATCATGACCTTTGGCCTGTCGGTGGCACAGGCGATCTTGGCCATCGTGGTCGGCAACCTGTTCTACGCGTTGCTCGGCTGGGCAAGCCTGCAAGGACCGGAGACGGGCACGACGGCGTTCATGGTCAGCCGCGCGCCGTTCGGGCAGAACGGGAACCGCCTGGTGGCGCTGTTCAACTGGGTGACCCAGGTCGGGTTCGAGATCGAGGGCGTCTACTTCGTGGTCGCCACCGTGATCCTGCTGTTCTCCCACTACGGAACCGTGCTGGGGACCCCGGCCAAGATCGTGGTGATCGTGCTGGCCGCCGCGGTGCAATTGGTCATGCCCTTCTTCGGCCACGCGACGATCTCCAAGGTGCTCCGCTACCTGGCTTACGTGTTCATCGTCTTCTTCGCGGTCCTGGCCGGCTTCACCTTCAACCGGCTGCACCTGAGCACCTTCCATCAGTCCCCCGCGTCGTGGGCGGTGTGGACCACGGCGCTGGTGCTGATCATTTCGGTGGGCGGGCTGGGGTGGACGGAGAACGGCAACGACTACTCGCGCTACCTGCCCCGCCGCACCCCCCGGTCCAGCACGTTCTGGACCGCGTCCCTGGGGGGCGCCATCCCGTCGGTGCTGCTGGAAATCCTGGGCGTGCTGGCCTTCACGGTCACCAAGAAGACCGTGGGCATCACCCAGCTCGGAGTGCCCCAGAGCTTCCCCGGCTGGTTCGTGGTGCCGTTCCTGATCTTCGCCATCATCCAGCTCTTCGCCATCAACACCATCGACCTGTACTCATCGGGGGTCACGCTGCAGGCCCTTGGCATCCCGATCAAGCGCTGGGGAGCGGTGATCGTGGATACCGTGGTGTGCGGCGTGGTCACCGGCATCGTCTTGTTCCACGGCAACTTCTACGCCGACTTCGCCGGCTTCCTGCTCTATATCGTGGTGTGGCTGTCGGCGTGGTTCGGCATCTTGATGGTGGACTACCTGCTGCGGCGGGGGCGCTATGACCCGCCCGCGCTTGCCGCCGAGCGCGGCGGGGTGTACTGGCGGAACGGCGGAATCCACTGGCCCGCCGTCGTCGCCCAGGCTCTCGGCATGGTGGCGGCGCTGCTGTGGATCAACGCCGCTTTCGCTGTGCCCTCCTACGTCGGGCCGATCGCCAACCACTTCCCCGGGCTGCAAGGCGGGGACCTGAGCTGGGCCATCGGCATCGTGGTCGGCGGCGGCGCCTACTACCTGCTCGCCCGCCGCGGCGTGCGGCAGGAGGTGGGGTCCTAGCCGGGCGCGGCGCCGCGGGCCGGGGCCTCGTGCCTTACGCCCGCCCCGGCCGTCTGTCATCCTGTGCCTCATGGAATTCCTCCAGCCCGCGACGCTGACCGAAGCGCTCGAGGCGAAGGCCACGCGGCCGGAGGCCCTGCCCATCGCCGGGGGGACCGACGTTCTCGTCGGCATGAACTTCGGCCGGCTCCGGCCGGAGGCCGTGCTCGACCTGGGCCGGGTGCCCGAGCTGCGGGGCTGGGACTCCGCAGGCGCATGGGTCCGGCTTGGCGCCGGGACCACCTATCAGGAGCTGACGGCCGAGCTGGGGAGCGTCCTGCCGGCGCTGGCGATCGCGTCGAGAACCGTCGGCTCGCCGCAGATCCGCAACCGCGGCACGATCGGCGGCAACCTGGCCACCGCATCGCCCGCAGGTGATGCGCATCCGCCCCTCCTGGCCACCGGGGCCGAGATCGAGGTCGGCTCCGCCAGCGGCCGCCGCCGGATTCCCGTCAGCGAGTTCTTCCTCGGCCCGAAGCGCAGCGCGCTCGCCGAGGACGAGCTGATCCTGGCCGTGCACGTGCCGACAGCCACGGGCCCGCAGCAGTTCGCCAAGGTCGGCACGCGCAACGCGATGGTCATCGCGGTGTGCTCGTTCGCGGTGGCCCTGCACCCGGCTGGGCGGCGGGTCGGCACGGGGGTCGGGTCGGCGGGCCCGGTGCCGCTGCGCGCGCCGGAGGCCGAGGCGTTCGTCGCCGGCGTCCTGGACTGGGAGCGGCGAGGCCCGCTGACCGACTCGGTGGCCGGCCGGTTCGGCGAGTTGGTGTCGCAGGCCGCACGCCCGATCGACGACGTCCGCGGCACGTCGGCCTACCGCCGGCACGCGCTGCGCGTGCTGGCCGCCCGCACCCTGCGCTGGGCCTGGGCCGACTACCAGGCCGACCGGGTCGGCCAGGGCTGATCGGATTATCGGTCCTGGCCCTTATCGGTCCGGACACGCCCGGACCAGGCCATTCGGTATCGGATCACGGGACCAATGACTCTGCGTAGCCCAAAAAGGCGGGCATACCGTTCCTCCTAGAAGGGGGACGGACTCCCGCGGGGCCGCCTGGCCTGGTCGGATCCCCCCACGTTCGGGAGGGGCCATGACGGCTGATAGCGGAGTGCCCCCTAGGGGGGACGACCCCCCTTCAACCCCCCGCCGCGGAGCAAGCTCCGCGAACGGAGTGCCCCCTAGGGGGGACGACCCCCCTTCAACCCCCCGCCGCGGAGCAAGCTCCGCGAACATCGGGCGGCGGCTGGCCGTGGCGCGCGGCGAGGAGCCGGCTGACCTGGTGCTGAAGGGCGGGCGGGTGCTCTCGGTGTTCACCGGGGAGGTGCTGCGGGCCGACGTCGCGATCTGCGGTGAGCACATCGCGGGCCTGGGCACCTACCACGCGGCGCGGGAAACCGACGTGAGCGGCCACGTCCTGGTCCCCGGCCTCCTCGACGCGCACATGCACCTCGAATCGACCAAGCTGATGGTGGACCAGTTCGCCCGCGCCGTGCTGCCGCACGGCACCACCACGGTGTTCATCGACCCGCACGAGGTGGCGAACGTGTTCGGGCTGCGCGGGGTGCGCGCCCTGCTGGATTCGGCCAGCGGGGTCCCGCTCGACTACTACGTGATGGTGCCCTCGTGCGTGCCGGCCAGCCGGTTCGAATCGAGCGGCGCGACCGTGACCGCCGAGGAGATAGGCGAGTTGCTGCGGGAGCGGGCCGATGTGATCGGGCTGGCCGAGGTGATGGACTATCCCGGCGTGGTGGCCGGTGACCCGGCGGTGCTGGCCAAGCTCGCCGCGGCGCAGGCGGCCGGCGGGCACATCGACGGGCACGCGCCCGGCCTGTCCGGTCCTGCGCTCAACGCCTACCTCGCCAGCGGCGTGGGCAGCGACCACGAGTGCACCGACCTGGCCGAGGCCCTGGAAAAGCGCCGGCTCGGCATGTGGATCATGATCAGGGAAGGGTCGGCCGCGCGGAACCTGGAAGCGCTCCTGCCGCTGGTGCTCGAACACGGCACGCTCAACACCAGCCTCTGCACCGATGACCGGGAACCCGACCAGTTGCTGCGCGAAGGCCACATCGACGACGTCGTGCGCAAGGCCATCCGCCTCGGCTGCCCCCCGGCGGACGCGGTCGCCATGGCCACGCTCAACACCGCGCGCTGGCACCGGCGGCCCGGCCTGGGCGCTGTCGCCCCCGGGTACCTGGCCGACATCGTCGCCGTGCCCGATCTCACCGAGTTCCGGCCCGCGATGGTGTGGAAGCGCGGGCGGCTGGCCGCCCGTGACGGCGAGGCGGCCGCGATCGGCCCGGCGCACGCCCCCGAGTGGATGCACGACAGCGTCCGGATCCCGGTGCTGACGGCCGGTGACTTCCGGGTCACGGCGAACGGGCGCGTCCGGGTCATCGGCGTCGAGCCCGGCAGCCTCACCACCCGGGCGCTTGTCGCCCAGCCGGCCTGCCGCCACGGCGACGCTGTCGCCGATCCCGGACGCGACCTGGCCAAGGTGGCCGTGATCGAACGGCACCGCGGCACGGGCCGCATCGGACTCGGGTTCGTTTCCGGGTTCGGCCTGCGCCGCGGCGCGCTCGCGTCCACGCACGCCCACGACGCGCACAACCTCGGCGTCGTCGGCATGAACGACGCGGACATGGCCCTGGCGGCGAACCGGCTGCGGGAGATCGGCGGCGGGCAGGTAGCGGTGCTGGACGGACGCATCGTGGCCGAACTGCCCTGTCCGGTGGCGGGACTGCTGTCGGAACTGCCGTTCGAGGAGGTGGCGTCGGCCGCCGCCGGTCTCGACGAGGCGGCCCACTCCGTCCTCGGCGCGACCTATCCCGCGCCGCTGATGGCGATGTCGTTCCTGGCCCTGACCGTCATCCCGGAACTCCGGATCACCGACCGCGGGCTGGTGGACGTGACCGCCTTCGAGCGGGTCCCGCTGTCGGCCTGACGCGCGCGCCCGGACAACCCGCGGCGGCGCCATGCGCGGTGTCGGCACGTCGCAGACGAAGCGCCGCGATATGGAGACTTTCGGCTCGACAATAAGGGTCTATGGTCCCGTGACCGCAACCGGCAGAGAGGTCTACCGTTCTCGCAGAATTCATACCGGCAAGGAGCAGCGGATGAGATGGCTGAGGCCGGCCCAGACCCTGCGGGACGTCGGCCGTGGCGGCCGCCAGGATCTGCTCTTCAGCTGGTTCGCCCTGCCCGCCGCGGGGGTCCTGGCTCTCCTGCTCGGCGCGCTGCTGATGCTGGCCTGCGGCGCCAACCCCCTCACCGGATATAACGCCCTCGTCACCGGCGCGTTCGCCGGCACCTACGCGCTGACCAGTACCGCGGTGAAGGCGGTACCGCTGCTGCTCGTCGGCGCGGGCATCTGCATCGCCTTCCGGGCCAACATGCTGAACATCGGCGGCGAAGGCCAGATAGCCATGGGCGGCCTGACCGCCACCGCGACGGCCCTGGCGGTACCGGGCCTGCCAGCGGTCGTCCTGGTGCCCGTGGTGCTACTGGCCGGAGCGGTGGGCGGGGGCATCTGGGGCGCGATCCCCGGCGCGTTCAAGGCCTACTTCAACGTCAACGAGATCCTGAGCACGATCATGCTCAACCTCGTCGCGGTGCAGTTCATGAACTACCTGCTGTCCGGGCCTCTGGTGGCGCACTCGGGATACGCGGTGGGCGGGCTCATCCCGCAGACCCGGCTACTGTCCAGGAACTCCTGGCTGCCGACCCTCATCGCCGGCACGCAGCTGCACCTCGGGGTGCTGATCGCGCTGCTGCTCGCCGTCGCGGTCTACGTGCTGCTGTGGCACACCGGCCTCGGCCTGAGGATCCGCGCCGTCGGGCTGTCGCGCGAGGCATCCGGGTACGCGGGCATGGCGGTCAGGCCGACGATGACGCTGGCGATGACCCTGGCCGGCGCGCTGTCCGGCGTCGCTGGCGCGATGCTGGTCTTTGGCAGCCTCTCGCACCGGATGGTCACCGACGGTACCCTGACCGGCTTTACCGGCAACGCGGGCTTCAACGGCATCGTGGTGGCCCTGTTCGCCGGCCTCAACCCGCTCTGGCTGATCGTCACCGCGTTCCTCTTCGCCGGGCTGCTGGTGGGCGGCACTTCGATGCAGGTGGTCACGGGCGTGCCGTCGGACCTGGTGACCGCCTTCAACGGCGTCGTGGTCGTCCTCGTGGTCTCCGTCGAGTACCTCCGCCGCCGGGCCCGGGCACGGGCCCTGGCGGCCGTGACCGCCGAGCCCGAGGCGCGCGGTGCGGCGGCGAGTGACAGGGCGGCCGAGGGCGGGAGAAAGGGAGTGCCGCGATGAGTCACTTCTTCACCGCTGCCGTGCTGACCGCGACCGTGGCCGCGGGCATCCAGCTGGCCGCCCCGTTCCTGCTCGCCGCGCTCGGCGAGACCATGGGTCAGCGCAGCGGGGTGGTCAACCTCGGCGTCGACGGCATCATGCTGCTCGGCGCGTTCGGCGCCTACTACGTCGCAGCCAGGACGGGCAGCCTGGTACTGGCCACGGCGACCGGAGTCGGCATCGGCCTGGTGATGGGCTTGCTGACCGCGTTCGTGAGCGTCACGCTCAAGGCCGAGCAGGGCATCAGCGGCATCGGCGTCTTCCTCTTCGGCCTCGGTCTCACCAACGTGCTGCTGCTCAAGCTCTTCCCGTCCCCCGTCACCATCCCAGCCCTGCCCGCGGTGCCGATCCCGCTGCTGCATCGCATACCTCGCATCGGCAGCATGTTCTTCGACCAGAACTGGCTGGTCTACCTGGCGTTCCTGCTGGTGCCGGTGCTTACCTTCGTACTCAACCGGACAACGTACGGGATGAAGATCCGCGCGGTCGGCGAGAACCCCGCCGCGGCGGACACGGTCGGGGTGAGCGTCACCCGGATTCGCTACTCGACCGTCATCATCGGGTGCACCCTGGCCGGCCTGGCCGGCGCCACCCTGCTCATGCTGGTCGGGATCTTCCAGGAAGACCTCACGAACAGCGCGGGTTTCATCGCCGTCGCCCTGGTGTACTTCGGCGCCTGGCGGCCGTCCGGCGTGATGGCCGGGTCGCTGCTCTACGGCCTGGTCGGCGCCGTGGTCGTGACGTGGAAGACGCTCGGCATCATCCCGACCTCCGCGTCCGACATCGCCTCGATAGCACCCGCCGTGCTGACCGTCCTCGCCCTGCTCCTGGTCGCGCGCCGCTTCCGGCAGCCCGCGGCCCTGGGCAAGCCCTACCAGAGAGGCGCGTGAGTCCCGTGCCGCGCGCACTGACGAGCCACCTCATCACCAATCCACGCTCCGTTCATCATCTATCCATCTAGGGAGCCAGCCATGAAACATCACCTTGTGCCCCGGACGGCGGTGCTCGTGGCGGGCATCGCGGTCGCCCTCGCCGCCGCAGCCTGCGGTTCAAGCTCACCGAGCACGAGCACGCCGCCGTCGAGTTCGTCGTCGGTGCCGACCCTCAAGGTCGCCCTGATCGAACCGAGCTTGCGGAACGACCTGGCCTTCAGCCAGTCCATGTACGCCGCGGTTGAGTCACTCGCCGGGCCCATGCACCTGAAGGTCTCGGTCTCCGACAACCTGTTCAACGTCTCCGATGCGGGCAACGCGATGCGGCAGTACGCCACTGAGGGCTACAACCTCATCATCGCCCACGGCTCGCAGTACGGCGGCACGGTCCAGCAGCTGGCCCCGCAGTTCCCGAAGACTTCCTTCGCGTGGGGAACCGCAGGAGTGACGTACGGCCTGAAGAATGTGTTCGCCTACCAGGCGAACTCACAGGAGGGTGGCTATGTCCAGGGCTACATGGCGGCGCTGCTCAGCAAGAGCAAGACGATCGGCATCATCGGCCCCATCGACGTAGGTGACGCGCACCTGTACGTGGTCGGCTTCAAGGCCGGAGCCCTGGCCGCTGACTCCTCGGCGACGGTGCACGCGAGCTTCACCGGATCGTTCAGCGACGACACGCTGATGGCGACCGCGGCCAAGTCGTACGTTTCCGAGCGCGCCGACGTCCTGACCGGAAGCTCGCAGTCGGTCGTCGGGGCGATCGGTGTCGCCAAGCAGGACAACGTCGCGTGGTTCGGTACCCAGTGGGACCAGTCCTCCCTGGCGCCGAGTCAGGTCGTCTCGTCCCAGGTCTACGACTGGACCGGGGTTATCAAGCAGATAATCACAGAGATCCGCGGCGGCGTGCTCGGTGGCGCGACCTACACGATCACCCTCGGCAACGGCGGTGAGAAGATCGTTTACAACTCGTCATACCCGTTGCCGGCCTCGGTCAAGACCGCGGCGAGCAAGGTGATCTCGGAGATCATCAACGGGTCCGTTACGCCGCCGACCAACTGAGGCCGGGAGCATCGCGATGACCGCCGCCTCCACGGGGAGCGCTTGCGCCGGCGATCCCGTGCTCCTCGAGATGCGCGGGATCACCAAGCGCTTCCCCGGGGTGCTCGCCAACGACCGCGTGGACTTCGACGTCGTGCCCGGTGAGATCCACGCCCTGTTCGGCGAGAACGGCGCCGGCAAGAGCACCCTTATGCGCATTCTCTACGGCCTCTACCGGCCCGACGAGGGCGAGATCCGGCTGCGCGGCGACCGGGTGGACATCAGTTCTCCCGCCGTGGCGATCCAGCAGGGCATCGGCATGATTCACCAGCATTTCATGCTGGTGCAAACGCTCACGGTGGCCGAGAACGTCGCGCTGGGCGTGAAATCCTCGCGCGGACCGCTGACCGATCTCGGCCGGGTCTCTCGCCGCATCCGCCAGCTGTCCCAGACCTACGGACTCAGGGTGGAGCCAGAAGCCTATATCTGGCAGCTGTCGGTGGGCGAGCGCCAGCGCGTCGAGATCATCAAGGCCCTGTATCGCGACGTGTCCCTGCTCGTCCTCGACGAGCCGACGGCGGTCCTGACCCCGCAGGAAGTCCGCGACCTCTTCGTCGTGCTGAAGCAGCTCGTGGCGGGCGGCCTGTCGATCGTGTTCATCTCGCACAAGGTCAACGAGGTACTCGAGCTGTCCAGGCGGATCACCGTGCTGCGCGGCGGGCGGAAGATCGCCACCGTGCGCGGCGCCGACACGACCGTGGATGAGCTGGCCGACATGATGGTCGGCCACCAGGTCGCCGCGGTCGGGTCGCTGGCTGACCGCGAGCCAGGCCCGGTCGGGCTGGCCGTCAGCAACCTGCAGGTGGCCGGCGATCGGGGCGCCGAAGCGGTACGCGGGCTGTCCCTGCGGGTGCGCTCCGGTGAGATCGCCGGCATCGCCGGCGTGTCGGGCAACGGGCAGCGCGAACTCGCCGAAGCCATCGCCGGCCTGCGTCAGCCGGCCAGCGGGCACATCGAGATCGGCGGCACCGACACCACCCGGAGCCACCCGCGGGCCGTACGCGAGGCGGGGCTGGCTTACGTGCCCGAGGAGCGGATGCGTGACGCTCTCATCGGCGACCTCACCATCGCCGAGAACCTGATCCTCGTGGCTACCGGCGATCCCGCCTACAGCCGCTGGGGCTTCTTGCGCAGCCGGGAGATCCGGCGCCACGGCCGGCAGCTGGTGACCGAGTTCGATATCCGGACACCGAGCCTGGACACCCCGGCCCGCAACCTGTCCGGCGGCAACATACAGAAGCTCATCATGGCCCGTGAGCTCTCCGGCTCGCCGAAGGTACTGCTCGTCGCCCAGCCCACGCGCGGCATCGACGTCGCCGCCTCGGCCTATATTCACCAGCGGCTGATCAAGCAGCGGGCGGACGGCACCGCCGTGCTCATCATCTCCGAGGACCTCGACGAGCTGATGTCCATCTCGGACCGGATCCTCGTGATCTACGAAGGAGCGGTCATCAGCGAGGTCGACCCCCGGACCGCCAGCAGGGAGGCGATAGGCCTGATGATGGCCGGGGTGCCCGCTGTTCCGGCCCCGTCGGCCGAGGCTGACCTGGCGCGCCAGCCCGCGCCGGATCGCCCGCCCGCCTGACCCTGGCCGGCGGTCGCCGGCCTACATCAGCTGTGCCTGGGTCGAGGACCGCTGGTAGTAGTAGGGGACCGGCCATTGGCCCGGGACGTCCGGTACCGGCGGCGGCCCGGTGGTCGCCCGCGGCGGGCACAGGCCGGCCAGGTCGTCGGGGGTCACGGGAACCCGGTTCAGCTCGCGGCCGGTGGCGTCACGCAACGCGGCGACGACGGCCGCGGTCGAGACGATGGCCGGCGCCTCGCCGATGCCCTTGAGCCCGTAGGGAACTCCCGGGTCCGGCTCCTCCACCGCGTGCGTCTCGACGGGCGGCATGTCCAGGATCGTGGGGATCAGGTAGTCGGTGAACGAGGGATTCCTGACGACCCCGTTCTCGGTCCGGAGCTCCTCCATCAGCGCGAAGCCCAGCCCCTGGGCGGTGCCGCCCTCGATCTGGCCCTCGAATCCCTGGGGGTTGAGCACCCTCCCCGCGTCGATCGCCGCCGTGACGTGCAGGACCCGGGCGACGCCCAGTTCGGTGTCCACCTCGACCACCGCACGCTGGGCCGCGAACGTAAAGGCCACGTGGATGTCACCGTGCCCGGCGGAGTCGAAGCCCGTGGTCGGCCGGTGACGGTAGACCGCGGTCTCGGCGACCGGCTCGGCCAGCAGGCCGGCCACGTCGGCGACCCGCTCACCCCCCGCGACCAGCGCGCCGTCGCGGAGTTCCACCGGCTCCGGCCACGGTTCGCCGGGCCCCGTGACCCGCTCCCGGGCCCGCGCGGCCAGCCGGTCGCGGACCTGGCGGCAGGCCATCTGCACGGCCCCGCCGGCCATCATGGACTGCCGGGACGCCGACGTGGAGCCCGCGTTGCCCACGCTCGTGTCGGCGGCGTGCAGGACCACCTGCTCGACGCCGAGCTCGGTGCGGGCAATCTGGGTGAGCACCGTGGTCAGGCCCTGCCCCATCTCCACCGCCGCCGTGTGGATCTCCGCGACGGCGCCGCGGTGGCCCAGGGCCAGCGTCACCCGCGCGGCCGCGGAGTCATCGAATCCCTCGCTGAACGCGGTGTTCTTGAACCCCACCGCGTACCCGACGCCGACGCGGACACCCTCGCCATGGGTCACGTTCCCGGTCGCCCCGGGGTAGTCGAGCTGGTCACGGCCGTGCGCGGGCTGGAGCGCCGGCATGGGCGCACGCGCGCACAGTTCGATCAGCTCGCGCACGGGGGCGCTGCCCGTCAGCACCTGGCCGGTCGGCAGGACCGAGCCGGTGTGCACGGCGTTGCGCAGCCGAAGCTCCACCGCGTCCAGGTGCAGGGCCGCGGCCAGCTTGTCCATCTGCGCCTCGTGGGCGAAGCAGACCTGGGGCGCCCCGAAACCGCGCATGGCCCCGCACGGCGGGTTGTTCGTGAAGACCAGGGTGCCCTCGATCCGGACGTTGGGCACCTCGTAAGGGCCGGCGGCGAACGTCGCCGCGTTCCCGAGGACGGCCGGAGAGGATGAGGTGTAGGCGCCGCCGTCGAAGAGCAGCCGGGCGTCGACCGTGACGAGCAGGCCGTCGCGGGTCGCGCCGTGGCGGAGCCAGATCCGTGCCGGGTGGCGGTGCACGTGCCCGAGGAAGGATTCCTCGCGGCCGTAGCTCATCTTGACCGGCCGGCCGGTGCGCAAGGCGAGCAGGCACGCGTGGACCTGCATGTGGATGTCCTCGCGGGCGCCGAAAGCGCCGCCCACCCCGGCCAGGGTGATGCGCACCTTCTCCAGCGGCAGGTTCAGGCACGGCGCGATCTGCTCGCGGTCCACATGCAGCCACTGGGTGGCCACGAAGAGGTCAACGCCTCCGTCGGGCGCCGGTACGGCCAGCCCGGCCTCCGGCCCGAGCGGGGCCTGGTCCTGCATGCCGGTCTCGTAGTAGCCGTCCACCCACACGTCCGCCCGGGCCGCATCCGGGTCACCGTGGATGATGTGGACGTGCCGCAGCACGTTGCCGAACTCGTGCAGCGGCGGCGCCTCCGGCCGCAGCGCGGCCTCCATGTCGGTCACCGCCGCCAGCGGCTCCCAGTCGACGGCGATGAGCGTCGTGGCGTCGCGGGCGATGGCGGGCGTGTCCGCGGCGACCACGGCGATCGGTTCCCCGTGGTAGCGGACGAGGCCGTCGGCCAGGACCGGCTGATCGTCGAGGTTCAGCCCGGACGTCCGCTTGCCCGGGAGATCGGCGGCGACCAGGACGGCGCGGACGCCCGGCAGCGCGGCGGCCGCGGCCCCGTCGACCCGCCGGATCCGCGCGTGCGGGTACGGCGATCGCAGCGTGGCCCCCCAGAGCATCCGTTCGGCCCGCAGATCGCTCGCGTAGTCGAAGGTCCCGGTCACCTTGGGGACGGCGTCGACCCGGGCGGCGCTCTCGCCGACCCCGCCGCGCACCCGATCAGTAACCGTGACCATGTGCCCTCCCGGCCGCCAGGCGGACCGCGTTCATGATCTTCTGGTAGCCGGTGCACCGGCACAGGTTGCCCGCCAGTGCCTCCCGGATCTGGCCGTCGGACGGGTCGGGCACCCGCCGGAGCAGGTCATGAGCCGCCATCACCAGCCCGGGGGTGCAAAAGCCGCACTGAATGGCGCCGGCCCGGGCGAACGCTTCCTGGACCGGGTCCAGTTCGCCGCGGTGCGCGAGCCCTTCCACGGTGACGACGTCGGTGCCCTCGGCCTGCCCGGCGAGCACGAGGCAGGAGCACACCAGGACGCCGTCCAGGTAGACCGAGCAGGACCCGCATTCCCCTTGCTCGCAGGCGTTTTTCGTGCCGGTCAGGCCGAGCGGGTCACGCAGGACGGCCAGCAGGCTCTCGCCGGCGCCCACATCGCCGATCACGCGTGGCTCGCCGTTCACGGTCAGCTGAAGCTTCATCCCGCCCTCCCTTTTCATCCCGCCCTCCCCTCCCGTCCCGGCTCCAGGTAGTCGGCCCAGACCCAGCCGAGGACCCGGCGGGCCAGGACGCGCAGCGCGTGGGCGCGGTAGGCGGCGGTTCCGCGCACGTCATCGACCGGCCGGGCCGCCGAGGCGACCAGGTCGGCGAACTTGCCCGCCGCGGCGTCGCCGAGCCGCCGCGGCGCCTCCCACAGGCCGTCCTCGGCGAGCACGCCCTCCAGGAAACGCTCGGCCTCGGCGGCCACCAGCGGCACCGGCCCCGCCGAGCCGATGCCCGTTCCGACCCGCCGGCGGTCCGGGTGCAACGCCAGGGCGAGCGAGCATACCGCGATGACCATGGCGTTCCTGGTCCCGACCTTGGCGAACTGCTGCGGCCCGGTGGCCCGCGGCAGGTGCACCGCGCTGACCAGCTCATCCGGTGCCAGCGCGTTGCGCTTGGGGCCGCTGAAGAAGTCCGAGATCGCGATTCGCCTGGTGCCGGCCGGGGAGGCGACCTCGACCTGGGCGCCGACGGCCAGCAACGGCGGATGAGCATCCCCGGCCGGGGAGGCGGTGCCCAGGTTGCCGCCGATCGTGCCGCGGTGGCGGATCTGCGGCGAGCCGACCGTCCGGGCGGCCAGGGCGAGCCCCGGGCAGTCGTGCCGCAGCGCCACCATGAGCTGGTCATAGGTCGCGGCGGCGCCGAGGCGCAGCCACCCGTCGTCCGCGGACACCTCGTCCAGGCCGGGCACCCGGCCGAGGTCTATGAGCGCGGACGGGCGGCGGCGATGGAAGTTGAGTTCCACCAGGACGTCTGTACCGCCCGCTACCGGGAGCCCGCCGGGGAGCGCCGCCCGGGCCTCCAGGGCCTCGTCCCAGGTCGTCGGCTGGAGGAATTGCACCCCAGGTCCCCTCTCGGCGGGTCGTTGGCTCCTCTCGGCGGGCCGTTACCGACTTTGGCAGCCTGGCCATCCCCCCGGCCAGGGCCGAAGGTCCCCGCTGCCTGGGCGAACGGCGGTCCGGTGATCGGGAAATGAGCCACGAGGCTCGCGGCGGATGCCCCGGAATACGGCGGTTCAGTCGCGGGCGATCCGCGTCCCGGTCTGGCCGGCGAGGGCCTGCTCGAGGTGGTCGGGGTCGGTGATCAGCGCCTCTTTCCCGCCCTGCTCGAGGTAGGAGACGACGGCCTGGATCTTGGGCGCCATGCTGCCCGGCGCGAAATGCCTGCCCTCGGCGAGGTAGCGCCGGGCGTCGGTGAGCGTCAGGTGGTCCACCCAGCGCTGCTGCGGGGAACCGAACTCCAGCGCGACCTTCTCCACGGCAGTCGAGATGATGAACATGTCGGCGCCGATCTGGCTGGCCAGCAGGGCCGACGCCAGGTCCTTGTCGATGACCGCGGCCACCCCCTGCAGGTCGCCGGACTCGTCCGCCACCACCGGGATGCCGCCGCCGCCCGCCGCGATGACCACCGTGCCGGCGTCGAGGAGCCGCCGGATCGACGGCAATTCGACGATCCGCAGCGGCTGCGGCGAGGCGACCACCCGGCGCCAGCCGCGATGGGCGTCCTCCACGATGTCCCAGCCCTCAGCCCGCCGCCGCTCGGCTTGCGCGGCGTCCATGAACGAGCCGATCGGCTTGCTCGGCTTGGCGAAGGCCGGGTCGTCCGCCGCCACCTCGGTCTGGCACACCAGCGTGACCGCGTCCCGGCCGATGCCGCGGCGCCGGAACTCGTTGCACAGGTTCTGCTGCAGCTCGTACCCGATGGCGCCCTGGGTGTCGGCTCCGCAGACGTCCAGCGGCACCTCGTGCAACTCGTGGGCGGCGAGCTCGGACCGCCGGAGGATGAAGCCGACCTGTGGGCCGTTGCCGTGAGTGATCACGATGCCCCAGCCGTCGGCGATCATCCCGACGACGTGCCGGCAGGTCTCCCGCGCGGCGATGTACTGGTCCCGGACGCTCTGATGCTGCCGGTCCCGGATCAGCGAGTTGCCGCCGATCGCGATGACCGCGAGCCGCCGTTCCATGACTGTCCCCTCCCTAGGGGGTTATCGGGGCTACTAGCCCATCGTCAGGGCCATGACCGCCTTCTGGGCGTGCAGGCGGTTCTCCGCCTCGTCGTAGACCGCCGACTGGGGCCCGTCGATGACCTCGTCGGTGACCTCGATGTTCCGGTCGGCGGGCAGCGGATGCATGAAGATCGCGTCCGGCCCGGCGGCGGCCATCCGCGGCTCGTCGGTGATCCACGATTTGTAGGAGTCGATGAGCTTCGCGCCCTCCGCCTCGTCGGTGGTGGTGAGCACCGCGCCCCAGCTCTTGGCGTAGACGACGTCCGTGCCGCGGATGCCTTCGTCGAAATCGTGCAGGATCTCGAAGCCGGCGTGCCCCCGCCGGGCGTTCTCCTGGGCCTGCTCGACGATCTCCGGCATCAGCGTGAACTCCGGCGGGTGGACCAGGCGCACGTTCATCCCGAAGCGCGGCAGCAGCAGCGCCAGGCTCTGCGGGGCGCTGATCGGCTTCTGATAGCTCGACGCGTACGCCCAGCTGATGGTGGCCGTACGGCCCCGGGGGTCGCCGAACCGCTCGATGATCGTCATCAGGTCGGCCAGCGCCTGGTGCGGGTGGTAGATGTCGCACTGCATGTTGAGCACCGGCACCCGGCTGGCCGCGGCGACCTCGCGCTCATACCGGTTGCCCTGCTGCCAGTCCACGTACCGGATGGCGATGCCGTCGTTGTACCGGCCGAGGATCTCGCCGATGTCCTGGGCCGTGTCGCCGTGCGCGATCTGGGTGCTGCGGCTCTCGATGAACTGCGCGTGCCCGCCGAGCTGGGCCATGCCCGCCTCGAACGAGGCGCGGGTGCGGGTGCTGGGGTAGAAGAACAGCATGGCGAGTACCTTGTCGCGCAGGTACGCGTGCGGCCGGCCGAGCGCGCGGTCGCGCTTGAGCTCGAACGCGACGTCGAGCAGCGTGCTGATCTCGTCCCGGGTCCACTCGGAAAGGTCGATGAGGTCGCGGCCGCGAAGGTCAGTCTGCATGGCCGGGCTCCTAACCGGCCGCGCCGAGCACCAGGGCGAGCAGCGCCATCCGCAAGACCACGCCGTTGAACGCCTCGACCCAGTACCGGTTGTGCCGCGTGGCGTCCACGTCCGGGGGCAGCTCGTCCATCCGGGGCAGCGAGTGCAGGATGATCGCGTCGCTCTTGGCCCGGCCGCGCAGTATGTCGCGGGTGACCCGGTAGGCGGCCGGCGTGAGCGGGTGGTCCGCGGTGGGCTCGACCCGTGACTGCTCGTAGTCGGCCTGCACCACCGGCTCCATGTAGATGACGTCGGCGTCCGCGATGCATTTCTCCACGCTCTCCACCTCGCGGTACTGCGTGTTCCGCTCGTCAAGCTCCGCCTTGAACTCCGGCAGCAGGGACATCTCCGGCGGGCTGACGACGAACGCCTCCATGTCGAACTGCGACATCGCGTACAGGATCGAGTGCATCGTGCGCATCCGCATGTCGCCGACGCACGCCACCTTGAGACCGTCGAGGCGCCCCCTGGCCTGCCAGATCGTGTAAAGGTCGGTGAGCACCTGGGTCGGGTGCTCCCCCAGCCGTCCCCGCAGTTGATGACCGGCACCGACGCCCAGCGGGCCGCCTCGGCCGGCGCGCCGTGCTGATAGTGGCGCATGGCGATGACGTCGCCGTAGTACTCCAGCATGTGCACGGTGTCCTTGATCGACTCCTGGTAGAAGTCCCCGGCCCTGGTCATCTTCGCGTCGGCGAAGCCGAGCACGTGCCCGCCGAGCCGGTGCATGGCCGCCTCGGTGGCCAGCCGGGTACGGGTGCTCGGCTGGTAGAAGGCGGTGAGCAGGGTCTTGTCCTTCAGCAGGTCGCCGTTGCGGCGCTGCGCGGCGTAGGGCCGGAGCTCCTCGCAGGCGCTGAAGATCTGGAAGTACTCTTCACGTTCCATGTCCTTCAGGGACAGGATGTCCCGGCCGAGAAAGCTTCGCATGGCTGCCACCCCTTTGCATCGGGCACGAGTCAGTGCCCTTCGGTTGTCCTTATGTCGTCATTTGGGAGAAGGTGTCGATCATCAGCTCGACGTCGTCGCCGAGCGGGTACAGGATCGGGCATGTGGCGCCGGCCGCCACGTACTCGGCGACCTTGGCCAGGCAGTCGTCGGGCGTGCCGGACGCCGAGATCATCTGAACCGCCTCATCCGGCACCAGCTTCATCGCCTGGCGGATGTCGGCCGTGGTGGCCGGCCAGGTGAGGATCTTCCCGATCTCGGCGATCAGCGCCGGATCGACCCCGCTGGCCTTCATGATGTGCGGCTGCTGCCCCAGGTACTGGGTGAGCAGCTCCCTGGACCGGTCGAGCGCGGCGGCGCGATCGGTGTCCACGGAGCAGACGATCAGCTGCGGCCGGTCGATGTCGCTGACGCTGCGCCCGGCCCGGGCCGCTCCGGCCGCGAGGGCCTCGAGAGCGCGCCGGTTGTAGTCGGGGCCGACCATGTAGTTGAGCAGGACGCCGTCGGCGATCTCGCCGGCCAGCTCCATCATCTTCATGCCGGTCGCGCCGATGTAGATCGGCACGTCGCGCGGGGTGCGGTCGCCGTGCACGATGTCGATCTCCACGTCGTCCAGGTGAACGAAGTCGCCGTGGTAGGTGACCCGCTGCAGCGCGAGCAGCCCCCGGGCCGCCTCGACCACCTCGCGCATGGCGGTCAGCGGCCGGCGCCGGGCCACCCCCACCTTTGACGCGAGCGGCTCCCACCATGCGCCGAGGCCCATCATGATCCGGCCGGGCGCCAGCTCGGAGAGCGTCGAGAACGTCGCCGCGAGCAGGCCGACGTTCCTGGTCCAGATCGGGATCACGCCGGAACCGATCCTGATCCGGCTGGTCACCGCGGCGTAGGCCGCCATCGGCACCGTGGCCTCCCGGACCAGCCTGCTCTCCGCCTGCCACACCGCCTCGAACCCGCGGGACTCGGCGTACTGCGCGTACCGCATGCCGTCCCTGATGGGGTGCTTGTCCTGGAGATAAAGGGCCATCCGGCCGGCGGAGGTCACCGTCATCTCGCCTCGCCTCCTCTGGGCGTGAAGTCGTGCGGCGGGACGTCCTCCAGCCGGGCCCACAGCCGGCTGGCCTCGGCCGCCGCCCCGGCACCGAGCCCGGCCACGTCCACCCGGGTCGAGCGGCGGCCGGCGATCACCAGCTCGCCGGCGACCACCACATCCCTGACCTGTCTCGGCGAGACGCCGAAGATCCAGTGCCCGGCGAGGGCGCCGGCCGAGACCGGCGTCGGGGCGGCGTAGTCGAGCACGGTGATGTCGGCGGGCGCACCGGCCGTGATCCGGCCCAGCAGCGGCTCGCCGAAGATCCGGCCGGCCGCGCGCGACCCGGCCGCGAGGCGGGCGAGCGGCCACGACGGGGAGGTGAGCACGCTCGCCTCCCTGGCCCGGAAGAACGCCGCCTGCGACTCGGTGATCATGTCACCGCCGATGCCGTCGGTGCCCAGCGCGATACGCGCGGCGCCGCGCGGGTCCTCGTCCCCGCCCGCGATCACCGGGCTGTGGCCGACGCCGTTGTTCATGTTGCTCCGGGCGTTGTGCGCGATCGTGGCGCCGGAGCCGAGCAGGAGGTCACGCTCGCCGGAGTCGACGTGCACGCAGTGCGCCAGCAGGGCGTTCTCGGTGAGCACACCCGCCGCGTGCAACCGGTCCACCACGCCGCACCCGTGCCCGGCTCGCGCGTCCCGCTGGTCGGCGGCGTCCTCGGCCACGTGAATGTGCACGCCGGCGCCGGCCCCCGCGGCCGCCGCCGCGCAGGCCTCCAGCGTCGCGTCGGACATCGTGAACGACGCGTGCGCGCCCATCAGGCCCCGGGCCAGCGGCCAGCCGG
This sequence comes from uncultured Actinomycetota bacterium, assembly GCA_963842355.1. GTDB lineage: Bacteria > Actinomycetota > Actinomycetes > Streptosporangiales > Streptosporangiaceae > JASHPR01. The sequence goes on from CAWJGC010000011.1 coordinate 604,775, forward strand.
CCTTGAGGAACCTGGTGTTCTCGGCGATGCCGGCGGCCGCCCGGTCCAGGCCGTCGCGATCGGTCACCTCATAGCACAGCACCGAGCGCAGCCCGAGTTCGTCGAGGGCGGACGCGATGACGTCGAGTGAGCCATCGATGAAATTCGGCGAGGCGTGGTGGTCGATGACCGTCGTCGTCCCGGCCAGCAGCGCCTCCAGGCCGCCGGCCAGCGCCGACATCCGGATGCTGGGCTCGTCGAGCGCCCGGTCCAGCCGCCACCAGACGCGCTGCAGGATCTGCAGGAAGTCCCCGGGCGGCGCCAGCCGGTAGGGCATGCCCCGGGACAGCGCCGAGTACAGGTGGGTGTGCGCGCAGACGTTGCCGGGCAGCAGCAGGGCGCCCGAGCAGTCCCGCCGCGGCACGCCGGGCGGGGCCGACCCGACCGCGGTGATCCGGCCACCGCCGATCACCACGTCCGCGCTGGCCACCTCCACCGGGTCGAGGCCGAGGACCAGGGTGCCGCCGCAGAGCGCCCAGGTGGCCGGGGTAGCCGGAGTGGCCGTCGGGGTAGTCATCGCCGGGCCAGCCTGGGCACGGCGGCGATCGCCGCCGCGGAGTCCTTCATCGGGAGCCTGGTCCGGTAGCGGCCGTCGAAGGCGTGCAGCGCGCCGGCCACGGCGCTGGCCGTGGGGACCAGGCCGACCTCGCCGATCCCCTTGGCGCCGTAGGGGCCTTCGGGCTGATGTTCCTCGACGAACACGCACTCGACGGGCGGCATCCCGGACGGCGGGATGATGTGCAGCGACTTCAGCGTCGTGGTGACCGGGAACCCGCCGGAGACGACGAATTCCTCGGACAGGCTGTGCCCCAGGCCCATGTGCACGGCGCCTTCGACCTGGCCGGCGACCAGCGTGGGGTTGATGACCTTGCCGACGTCGTGCGCCGCGACCACCTTCGCGATCCGGCCGGTCTCGTCCAGCACGACCACCTGGGTGGCCCAGCCGTAGGCGAAATGAGTCACCGGGTCCGGGGTGGCGGTCCCCGGCTTCGTGGTCCAGTCGATCACCACCTCGCCGTAGAACTCCTGCCCGGCGAGATCGGCCACGCGCGCTCCGTTCAGCTTGGCCTTCAGCCGGGCGGCCGCCTCGATGACCGCCCGGCCGCCGAGCACGGTCGCGCGTGAGGCCGTGGTCTGGCCGCAGCCAAGCTCGTGGCCGGTGTCGACGACCACCCGCACCTGCTCGGGCGTCAGGCCGAGCTCCTCGCAGGTGATCTGCATGAGCGCGGTGTGCACGCCCTGGCCCATCTCGGTCCAGGAGTGGAACAAGGTCACCGAGCCGTCGGCTTCCGGCCGCAAGACCGCCTTGCCGTACTCGGCCAGGCCGTTGCCGACGCCGGTGTTCTTGACCGCGCAGCCGATGCCGGCGAACGGCGCGCGGCGGTAGGCGTCCCTGACCGCGAGCAGCGTCTGCTTGAGCCCCACGCCCGGCCCCAGCCGCTGGCCCGTGCCGAAGGTGTCGCCGGTTTCGACGGCGTTGCGCCAGCGGATCTCCCACCCGTCGAGCCCGGTGCGCTCGGCCAGGCGGTCCAGCATGCCCTCGATGGCGAAATTCGACTGGTTGGCGCCGAACCCGCGCATCGCGCCGCACGGCGGGTTGTTCGTGTAGACCGCACGGGCCTCGACGTCGACGGCCGGGAACTTGTACACGCCGCAGGCGTGGCCGGCGGCGCGCTCGAGCACCTTGGCGCCCACGCTGGCGTAAGCGCCGGTGTCACCGACGATCCGCGCGCGCAGGCCGAGCAGCCGGCCGTCGGCGTCACAGCCCACCGTGTAGGTCAGGGTGAGCGGGTGCCGCTTGACGTGGAAGCGGATGCTCTCCGCCCGGCTCAGCGTCAGCTTGACCGGCAGGCCGGTGCGGCAGGCGAGCAGCGCGGCGTGCCCCTGGACGCCCAGGTCCTCCTTGGCCCCGAACGCGCCGCCGCTGGATACCAGCGTGGCCCGCACCTGGTCCTCGGGCAGGCCCAGCAGGCCGGCCACCTGCCTGCGGTCGCTCCAGATGCCCTGGCCCTGCGAATAGAAGTGGACCCCGTCTACCCCGTCCATCCCGCCCTCGGCTGTCGGGTAGGCCAGGGACGACTCGGGCTCGAGGAAGGCGTGCTCGATGAACTGGGTCTGGAAGGTCTCGGTGATCACGTGCGCCGCCCGGGCGAGCGCCGCGTCGACGTCCCCGCGCTTGATCTCGGAGACCGACAGCACGTTGCCCGGCGCGTGGGAGTGCAGCCGCGGCGCGCCGGCGGCCATCGCGCCGGCCGGGCTGGTCACCGGGTCCAGGACGTCGTAGCCGACCTCGACCAGGGCCGCCGCCTCGCGCGCGGCGGCGCGGGTCCGCGCGGCCACGAGCGCGATGACGTCGCCGACATACCTGGTCGTCTCGCCGGCCGCGACCAGCTGCGGCCAGTCCTGGGTGATCTCTCCCTGGACCCGGTCGCCGGGCACGTCGCCGGCCGTGAGCACGGCGACCACGCCCGGATGGGCGAGGGCCCGGGCGGTATCGATGGCGCGCACCACGGCGCGCGGGTGCTCGGCGAAGCGGATGGCGCCGTGCAGCATGCCGGGCATGGTCATGTCGTTGATGTAGGGCTTGTCGCCGAGCGCGAGCTCGCGGCCCTGGTAGCGGGCCGTCGGGGAGCCCACGCGCCCGCTGTTGTCTACGGGCGGCATCGGCTGGCCCCGCCGGACGCCGGCGGCCAGCATGATCGCATCGATGATCTTGACGTACCCGGTGCAGCGGCACAGGTTGCCCGCCAGCGCCGACGCGACCTCTTCCCTGGCCGGCTCCGGGGTCTTGGCCAGGAGCACCTCCGCCTTCATGAGGATGCCGGGCGAGCAGAAGCCGCACTGGGAGGCGCCCGCCGCCACGAAGCAGTCGGCCCACATCTGCCGGGCGGCGGCCGGGAGGCCCTCCTGGGTGGTGATGGCCCGGCCCGCGAAGCGCCCGGCCGGCTGGGCGCAGGAGACGACGGCCTTGCCGTCGACGATCACGGTGCAGGCGCCGCACGAGCCTTCGGGCGCGCAGCCGTCCTTGACCGACGTGACGCCGCAGCGGTCCCTGAGCACCTCCAGCAGGTGCTCGCCGGGCCGGACGTCGGCCGATGCCGGGGCGCCGTTAAGGGTGAAGTCCATCGCAGTTCCTGTCTGGTCACGCGCGCCCGGCCCGGGGCCGGCCCGCTCAGTCACGGCGCACCCCGCCATCCCGCGCATCCCGCGTCTCCCGCGTCTCCCGCCGTACCCCGGTGAACAGCACGGCGACGCGCTCGTCCGCGCCGACCACGCCGGCCTGCCGCAGGTCGATCAGGCCGGCCAGGCCGGCCGACCCGGTCGGGTCCACCGGGATGCCGGTCGCGGCGCCCAGTTCGTTCGCCTCGGCCAGCCGGTCCTCGGCGACGATCAGCGGCTGGCCGCCGGTCGTCAGCATGGCGCCGACCACGGCCCGCCAGTCGTAGGTCTCGTCATCGAGAATGCCGGCCGCGATGCTCTTGGGCTCGCTCTCCCAGGGCCACATAAAGGCCGAGCGGTGCCGCGCCGCCTCGGCGAGCGCCCGGTCGACGTCCGCCCGGCGCGGCCGGGCGGCGTCACCACCCTGACCAGCCCGGCCGCCGCCGCCGGGCAGCAGGGCGCGGACCCGGGAGTAGGCGCGTTCGAGTGGGTGCGCGCCGGTGGTCTGGACCGTGTGCAGCGCGGGCTCGCGCGGGATCGCGCCCAGCTCGGCCGCCTCGCGCAGGCCCTGGGCGCACGCGCTGGCCAGGGCGCCGCCGCCGACCTGGATGACGATGTGGTCCATGGCCACGCCTTCGAGCTGCGAGGCCAGCTCGTAGGCGATGGTCTCGCCGCCCTCGATCGCCAGGCCGTTCTCGTTGCCCTGGCAGGTGAACGGCACGGCTCCGGCGGCGAGTTCCTCGCGCAGCCGCAGGTAGGCGGGGTCGCCGGCCACGCCGGGCTCGCGCGGGCAGGGCACGACGTCGCTGCCGAGCCTGCGCAACCGGGCCACGATCGCCGCATCCGCGTCGGCCGGGACGAACACGCGCAGCCGGCGCCGCCGGCCCGGGCCACGACGGCCGCGGCGAGCGCGGCGTTCCCGCAGCTCGCGATGGCCAGGGTGGCGCGGCCGGCCGCGACGGCCGGCCGCCCGAGCCGCTCGGCGACCTCCAGGTAGATCAGCAGCCCCATCAGGTGGCGGCCCTTGTGCGAGCCTGACACGTTCGCCGTCTCGTCCTTCACCCACACCCCGCCGGCCGGCGAGAAGCCGAGCCGGTCGCTCAGCAGGGTGTCCCGGTGCAGCGGCGTGACGCGGAAGCCGCGGTGGTCCACGGCCGCGACCGACCGTTCCAGCGCGGCGACGATCTCCAGGTACTCGTCATCCCCCAGCCCGGCGTCCATCGCGAGGTGGTAGGCGTGCATGAGCGACCGGTACCGGGCGAACGGGTCAGGCTCGCTGCCGCCGGGGAAGCGCAGCGCCGCGGTGTCCAGGACCCGGACCAGGACGTGGTCGACGTCGTCGCCGTCGGCGCTGGCACACCGGAACGGGTACGCGTCGGCGGCGGCCACCCGGCCGCAGCCAGCGCAGCGAAGCGACGACAGGCTGGCGTTCACAGGTCCTCGATCACGCCGGTGCGGGCGTTGAACTCCTCGATGAGGCCGTCCCAGCCGGCCAGCCTCTCCCGTAGCTCCACCCAGTAGGCCTGCGCTCGGCGGGCGGTGAAATCGGCCAGGCCGACGCCCTGCTGCTCCACCCAGGTGTAGTAGCCGAGGTCGAAAATGCGCTCGCGGTCCCGCAAGCTCGTCTCCAGCAGGTGGTCGGTGCCTGCCCCGAGCATCCAGCGGCCGAACGCCTCCGCGGCGTGGGCCTCGTCGAAGCCCGCCGGGTAGTCCCGGGCCAGGACCCGGTCCCGCTCGCTCCCGTACATGCCCGCCCCGTCGGTAGCCACCGTCATGACCACGTCCTGCGATCCGAGACCCAGGTACTTGGCGGTCTTGACGGCGGCCAGGATGTTGCAGATGCTCGACAGCCCGAACGAGGAGAGCACGTGCAGCGCCGGCTCGGGCACCCGCCGCCTGGACCGCAGGTAATCCAGCCCGGCCGGGGTACTGAACAGGACGCCGAGGTGGTCGGTGGCCCCGTCCGAGACCGCGGTCACGATGTCGGTGTTCATGACGTTGTGAATCAGCGGGATGTGCTTGTCCCCGATGCCCTGGATGTTGTGCTCGCCGAACCCGTTGTAGAGCATGGTCGGGCACTCCAGCGCCTCGACCGCGACGATCTCGGCGGCGTAGGCGTCCTTGAGATGGTCACCGGCGCCCAGCGTTCCCGCCGAGCCCGAGGCCGAGACGAAGGCCCGCAGCCGCAGCGCGGGATCGCCGGCGCGCATCGACTCGAAGACCCGGGCCAGCGCCGGGCCGGTGCAGGCGTAGTGAATGAGATGGTTGCCGAATTCGGCGAACTGGTTGAAGATCACGTTGGCCGGGTCCAGGGACAGCTCGGCGCACTTGTCGTAGATCTCCTTGACGTTGCTCTCGGTACCCGGCGTCCTGATGATGTCACCGGGGTCGGCCACCCAGTCCTCGAGCCAGGCGAACCGCTCCCGGCTCATGCCCTCGGGCAGGACGGCGACGCCCCGGCACTGCATGAGCCTCGAAATGGCGACCCCGCCCCGGCAGTAGTTGCCGGTGGAAGGCCAGATGGCCCGGTTCGCGGTGGGATCGAACTGCCCGGTGATCACGCGCGGGGCCAGGCAGCCGTAGGCGGCGAGTACCTTGTGGGCCCTGATCATCGGGAACAGGTCGCCGATCGCGACCACGATGTGCGCGTCGACCCCGGTCAGCTCGCCGGGCAGGTCGGCGTAGACCGGGACGGGGACCTGGCCGACGCGGTCCAGCCCGTTGTGCCAGTGCACCCGGAACAGGTTGAGCGGGTGCGCCTCGTCCGGCCGCACGCCGGTCAGGGCGCGCTGGATCCGCTGCGGGATCTTCGCCGGCTCGGCGAGTTCGGCGAAAGCCGGGAGCACGATCCTCGCCTCGCGGAACCGGCGAACGGTCCGGTCCAAGATCCCCTGATCGACGACGTGGTCCTCAAGCCCGAGCGCTGGCATCCTGGCGTCCCTCCTTGTCCGACGGCACGGCCGTGACCTCGCCGCAGCACGAGAAGCCCGAGGCCAGCACGTCCGGCGTCATGACAGGATGCTAGGACCCGGCGGTCTGGCCGTCAGGAGTCGAAAGTCCTCTCTATATACCTTTCTGGAGCTGATCGCGATGCGGATCACGGCCACCGTCAACGGCCAGCGCGTCCAGGCGGACGACGTCTGGGAAGGGGAGAACCTCCTGTTCGTGCTGCGCGAACGGATGGGCATGCCCGGTTCGAAGAACGCGTGCGAGCAAGGCGAATGCGGGTCGTGCACGGTGTACCTGGACGACGTGCCGGTCTGCGCCTGCCTGGTGCTGGCCGGCCAGGCGCAGGGCCGCGACATCGTCACGGTCGAGGGGCTGGCCAGCGGCGATGACCTGCATCCGCTGCAGCAGGCGTTCCTGGAGGCCGGTGCCGTGCAGTGCGGCTTCTGCACGCCGGGGCTGCTGATCGCCGCGCACGATCTGCTGCGCAGGCAGCCCAGGCCGCCGGCGCTGCAGATCCGCGAGGCTCTGGCGGGCAACCTGTGCCGCTGCACGGGATACGAGCAGATCCTCGCGGCCGTGGAACTGGCCGCGGACCGGATGGCGGGGTAGCGGGCCCGGCGGGGCACCCGGGTACGCGGTGACGGCCCGGGGCGTGGCTATCCGGCGAACGTGGCGTAGAGCAGGTACACGTTGAGTGCGACGATCACCGCGGCGATGCCGGCGGCCGCCGCGGTGGTGAGGGGGCGGTTGACCAGCGGGCCCATGATGTCGGCGCGGCGGGTCAGCAGGATCAGCGGCACCAGCGCGAACGGGATGCCGAAAGACAGCACGACCTGGGAGATCACCAGGCTGTCCGTGGCGGGCAGGCCGAGCCCGAGCACCACGAGCGCGGGCAGCATGGTGAGCGCGCGGCGGGCGAACAGCGGGATGCGGCGGCGGATGAAGCCCTGCATGACCACCTGCCCGGCGTAGGTGCCCACGCTGGACGACGACAGCCCCGACGCGAGCAGCGCGGCGGCGAACGCGAGCGCGGCGCCGCCGCCGACCAGGCGGCCGAGCCCGGCGTGCGCCGCCTCGATCGAGTCGGCGCCTGATCCGCCGGCGCGGTGGAACACCGAGGCGGCCACGAACAGCATCGCGAGGTTGACCAGGCCCGCCGCGCCGAGCGCGACGACCACGTCGAGCCGCTGGAAGCGCAGCAATTCACGCCGCTCGGCGTCGTCACGGCAGCTCACCCGGGCCTTGGTCAGCGCGGAATGCAGGTAGACGACGTGCGGCATCACGGTCGCCCCGATGATCCCCGACACCAGCAGCAGCCGGTCGCCGGCCAGCCCGGGCACCAAGCCGGCGGCGACGCCCCGGGGGCTGGCCCCGACCGCGGACAGGTCGTAGGCGAAGCCGAGGAAGACGATGCCGAGCAGGCCCGCGATCGCCAGCTCGAACGGGCGGTAGCCGCGCTGCTCCAGAGCCAGGATCGCGAACGCGACGGCCGCCGTGATCAGTCCCGCCGCGGGCAGCGGCACGCGGAAGAGCAGGTTGAGCCCGAGCGCGGCGCCGACGAACTCGGCCAGGTCGGTCGCCATGGCGATGAGCTCGGCCTGGGCCCACAGGACCACCGGCGCCGCCCCGCCGAGCTGCTCGCGGCACAGTTCCGGCAGGTCGCGCCCGGTGGCGACGCCGGTCTTGGCGGACAGGTACTGCACCAGCATGGCCATCAGGTTGGCGACCACGACCGCCCACACGAGCGCGTAGCCGAACCTCGCCCCGGCCGAGAAGTTGGTGCCGAAGTTGCCCGGGTCCACGTACGCCACCGCGGCCACGAACGCGGGCCCGAGCAGGGCCACGACACCGCGGGTCCGCCCGCGCGAGCGCAGCAGCCGCAGCCCGCTCGGGGTCGCCCCCTCGAGGGACGCAACCACCATCGGCCGGCCTCAGCCGACCGGCGGGCCGAGCCCGGGCGACTGCGGCGTGCTGGAGTCCAGGGAGGGCAGCAGGCCGCGTGCGTTCTCGCCGAAGCGCAGTTCCTTGGCCATCGTTTCCTCCCTAGGGGACGAGAATGGCGCGGCCGCGGACCCGCCCCGCGTCGAGGTCGGCCAGGGCGTCCGGCGCGGCCTCCAGCGGGTACGTCCTAGTGTGCAGGGTGACCTTCCCGGCCTGGGCCAGGACCATGAGCTCGGCCAGGTCGTTGTAGGTTCCGACGATGTTCCCGATGATGTTGCGCTCGGTCGTGATGATGTCGAGCGTCGGGATGTGCAGGGTGCCGCCGTAGCCGATGACGAAGTACGAGCCGGCCCGGCCGGTCATCGCCCACCCGTCGTTCTCGGCGCCCTGCTCGGCCACGAAATCGAGTACCACGTCGGCGCCGGCTCCCCGGTCAGTTCCTGGACCGCGGCGACCTGCCCGCCGTCGGCCACCACCGTGTGGTCCGCGCCGAGTTGCTCGGCGAGCTTGAGCGCGTCGGGGTTGCGGTCCACCACGATGATCGTGGTCGCGGTCAGCGCGGCCAGGCACTGGATGCCGATGTGACCGAGTCCGCCGGCGCCGATCACCACGCAGGTGGTGCCGGGGTACAGCAGCGGGATGGCCTTGCGCACCGCGTGGTAGGCGGTGATTCCCGCATCGGCCAGCGCCGCGACGTCCTGCGGCCGGGTCTGCGGGTCGAGCTTGATGCAGGACCGGGCCGAGGTGAGCAGGTACTCGGCCATCCCGCCGTCGCGGGACAGGCCGGGGAACTCGCTGGCGACGCAGTGCATGTCGTCGCCGGCCCGGCAGGCCCGGCACAGCCCGCAGGTGGTGGTGGGATGCAGGATCACGGTGTCCCCCACCACCACGTTGCTGACCGCCGAGCCGACCTCGTGCACCCAGCCCGCGTTCTCGTGCCCCAGGGTGTAGGGCAGCGGCGTGCCCATGGCCGCGTCCCACTGGCCCTCCATGATGTGCAGGTCGGTGCGGCAGACCCCGGCGCCGCCGATCTTCACGACGACGTCGAGCGGGCCGCTGGCGGCGGGCTCGGGCACCTCGTCGATCACGGGGTACTGGTGAAACTCGTGCAGCCGTACGGCCTTCACTATTCCTCCTCGCCTAGTCCTGAAGTGTCATACCGGTGAGCGGTGCAGAGCTTGCAGCCCTGGGAGCCGTAACGCTCGGCCCGAGCCCCATGTGGGCGCGGAAGCATTCGATCCAGCCCTTGGCGAACTGCTCGGCCCCTGGCACCCAGTTGTCCGGGGCCGCGTTCCCGTCGTGCATGTGGCCGTCCACCACGAAGTACTTCTCGTACACTCTGCCTCCTCGTGGGGCCGAGCCAGGCTGCCTCACCTATTCGCTTACGCCGATATGGGCGTGAGGTCAAAGCCCAGATGTTCCGCAGCGTCCTCCGGGTTGGCGAACATGATCGTCCGGGCACCGGCGGGAAGGCGTTCCCGCTGGGCCAGCCGGTCCTGCATCGCTGACCGGTTATTGGCTGGCCGGCCTCGGGCATCCGGTGAAGACTGGCACGGTGTTCGAGCAGGAGGCGGCCCGGCCGCGACGCGTGCGCATCATCGGCGGCGGATGGCTGACGGTGCCCGCGCCGGTAGCGGTGGTCGCCGCGGGCCGGCCCGTGCGCGAGGTGTGGGAGAACGAACTCGGCGGGCGCACCTTCGAGGTCGGGACCGGCGCCGGCCGGTGCTTCGTGAAGTGGACACCCGAGGCCAGCGGGATCAGCCTGGATGACGAGGTGGCCCGGCTGGCCTGGGCGGTATCCTTCACCCCGGTGCCGCGGGTCCTCGGCCAGGGCGCCGACGAGGCGGGGTCGTGGATCGTCATGTCCCCGCTGCCGGGCGAGAACGCCGTCACCGAGCGGTGGCGGGCCGAGCCGGCGACGGCGGTCAGGGCCATCGGCGAGGGCCTGCGCGCGATGCACGAGGCCCTGCCCGGGCCCGCCTGCCCGTTCTCGTGGATGGCGGAGGACAGGCTCGCTGTCGCCCGCCGCCGGGCGGCGGGGGGCCTGGTCGACCCGGCCGGGTGGCACGAGGACCACCGGCACTTCGGCCTCGGCGGGGCGCTCGGCCTGCTGGCCGGCGTCCCGCCGGTCGACCGGCTGGTCGTCTGCCACGGCGACGCGTGCGCTCCCAACACGCTGATCACCGACGACGGCCGCTGGTCGGGGCACGTGGACCTGGGCGAGCTCGGCCTCGCCGACCGGTGGGCCGACCTCGCGATCGCCACCTGGAGCACCGAGTGGAACTACGGCCCCGGATGGGACGGCCTGCTGCTCGACGCGTACGGGATCGCTCCCGACCCCGGCCGGACCCGGTACTACCGGCTGCTCTGGGAACTCGGCCCGTAAGCCGGCCCGGGACCGGCTCGCGGGCGGCGGCCAGGGCGCTGCCCGACCTCCGGGCCGTTATGAATGTGGATCCGGTGCACACTCGTGTGCAGCAACGCCACATTCATCGCCGGCGCGGGAGCCGGGTCGAGCTGCGCCGTAGGTCTTCCTGAGCCGGGTGATGCCGTCGGCCGCCGCGCGGCGGGCCGCCTCCGCGGTGCCGCCGATCACCGCGGCGACCTCCTGGTACGGCAGCCCGCCCAGGTAGTGGTAGGCCACCGCCTCGCGCTGCCGCCGTGGCAGCGCCGCCACCGCCGCCGCCAGGTCCAGGTCCCGCCCGTCCGCCTGCGGCCCGGACGCGTTCTCCGGCACCTCGGCCACCGGCACGGCCCGGCGCGCCGCCGCCCGGGTGACGTCGATCGCCTTGCGGTGCGCGATCGTCACCAGCCACGCTTCGACGTTCGCGTCCCCCGGCAGCTGCGGGTAGGCGCGGAGCGCGGCCAGGAACGTCTCCGACCACGCGTCCTCGGCGTCGGCCGGGCCCAGCACCGCCCGGCACACGCGGAGCACGGTCGCGCCGTGCTCGGCGACCACCGCCTCGAACGGCCGCTTGCCGGTCATCGGATATGGATGCCCCTCGGGTGCGAGCCGGTCAGAACAGCGTCCCGGGCGCTCGCGGCGTTCCCGCGACACGCTCCTCCAGGTCCAGCAGGAACCGTTTGCGCGCGAGCCCGCCGGCGTAACCGGTGAGCCTGCCGTCCTTGCCTACCACACGGTGGCAGGGCACGATCACGCTCAGCGGGTTGCGTCCCACCGCCGCGCCGACGTCCTTGGCCAGCACCGGGCCGCCCAGCTCGCGGGCCAGGTCGCCGTAGGCCGCGGTCTGGCCGTACGGGATGGCGCCGACCAGGTCCCAGACGCGGCGCTGGAATTCGTCCCCCCGGACGTCGAGCGGGAGATCGAAGCGCTCGCGGTCGCCCGCGAAGTACTCGGCGAGCTGCCGCTTGACCTCCTCGAACCCGGTCTCGGCGAACCGGCCGACGGTGGCCGGGTCCGGCCGGTACCAGTGACGCGGGAAGTAGACGCCGGCCAGCCTGCCGTCGGCGGCGACGAGCGTGAGCTCGCCGATCGGCGAGCCCGTGGTGGTCCAGGTCGTGGTGATGCTGGTGACGGACATCGCGGTCTCCTGTTCCTCAGCCGTACTGACCTGCAGACGGCGGGGACCGCGCAAACGTGAGGCCGGCTCGGTCAGTCGTTCAGGTGGCGGCCGAAGAAGCTGAAGACCTTCGCCCAGCCGTCCATGGCGGCCTCGGGCCGGTACATCGGGGTGTGGTAGTAGAAGAAGCCGTGGCTGGCGCCGTCGTAGCGGTGGAACTCATACGCCTTGCCGTGCCGCTTCAGCTCCTCCTCGTGGAGGTTCACCTGCCCGGGCGTCGGGTACCTGTCGTCGTTGCCGAAGAGCCCGAGCAGGGGGGCCGCCAGATCGGCCGTGTAGTCGATCGGCGCCACCGGCCTGGCCTCGGAGAGGTCTTCCGGTGCCATGACCACGCCGCCTCCCCATAGGTCGGCGACCGCGTCGAAGCCGGCGGCCCGGGAGGCGGTCAGCAGCGCGTGCCCGGCCGCCCGAGCACGTGCCGATGATGCCGACCTTGCCGTTGCTCTCGGGCTGGGCCGTCAGCCAGGCGAGCGCGGCCGCGCCGTCGGCCACCACGCTGTCGTCATGCACGCCCCCCTCGGAGCGAACCTTGGCCGCGATGTCGTCGGGGGTGCCGTGGCCGTAGCGGCAGTACAGGTCGGGGCAGATCACGACGTAGCCGTGGCGGGCCAGCCGCTCGCAGAACTCGCGGTAGAACTCGTCCCATCCCGGCATGTGGTGCACGGCCACGATCCCGGGCACCGGCCCCTCGTCGGCCCGCTCGCCGACGGGCCGGGCCACCCAGGCATGGATCGGGTCCCCGTTGCCGCCGGGATAGGTGATGACCTCGGCCGTGAGACCGAGACGGGCGTCGGTGCTGAACGAGTTCCACACGGCCACTCCTCCTCGGCTTCCGGCAGCGGTCCAACCGTAACGGACCGCGGCCGGGCGCTGAGACCGGGGACGCCGCGGTCACCTGGCGCCGGCCGGTCAGCGGAAGCGCCGGTCCTGCGACGGGCGGAGTTCCTGCAGGGACTGGTGGAACGCGAGCAGGCGGCCGCGGACCACCTCGGCCTGGCCGGCGCTCGCGCCGGCCGGGGCCCTCTGCTCGTTCACAGCCGTGCGGACCGCCTGGAGTGAGTTCAGCACGTCGGTGACCCGGCCGCGGTCATCCTCTTCCGCGGCGTCATGGCCTAGCGCGCGCAACGTCTCGGCGAAACTGTCCGCGCGCCGCTGGATGTCGTCCCATCGGGCGTCGCCGTCGCCGTCGCCGTCGCCGTCGTCGCTGTCGTCGTCGGCCCGCGCGTCCGGGAGCGCGGCCAGGCTCATCTCGTCGTGCAGGGCCGACCCCTGCGCGTAAGCGTCGAGGGCCTGATAGAGCCATCCGCCCACGACCTCCGGGCGGCGCCCCACATAACGCGCGATCAGCACCAGCGCGACCACGCCGACGGCCACCACGGCCCCGAGCAGGATCCACAGCCAGGTGAGAGACGAACCGGACCCGGCGGCCGAACTCTCAGCCAGGTAGCGCATGCCGGGTTCCCTTCGTATTGCGTTCAGGAACGTCGGAAGGCCCAGCCCCATTCCCGGGGATCCGGACAATTCCGCGCCGCGGCCGACGGGGGACCGCCCCGTCCGGCCGGCGGGCGACGCGTGGTCTGGTTTGCTGGACGGCTAGGAGGTATGCGGGTGGAGACGGCGTTCGTGCTCGGCGGCGGGGGCGTGCTCGGCGCGCACGAGATCGGCATGCTGCGGGCCCTGGCCGAAGCGGGCATCCGGCCCGATGTGGTCATCCGCCACCGCCGGACGGGCGAGAGGTTCTTTGTCGAGCAGATCGAACGCCTGGCCCGGGGGCTGCCCCGGCGCTGGCTTCCCGGCCGGACCAGCCTGCGCCCTGACGCCGGGCCGGCCCCGGGCTGACTACGCGGCGCCGTCCTTGGGCTCGATGCCCTGCTGGCGGAGCAGGCGGCGCAGCCGCTCGACCTCGCCGCTCAGCCGGTAGAGTCCCTCGGCCAGCGAGGGAAGATCAAGCTGCGCGGTGGCCCACTCCTGCTGGCGGGAGGCCTTCTCGGCGAGCAGGTGGCGTTCCCGGTCGCGCAGCGCCGCCGCGCTCTCGTAGTCCTCGGCCCGCGCGGCTGCCTCCTTCTCCCGGCGGACCTGAGCGATCTGCTGGTCGAGGTCGCCCACGTCCGGCCCGGTACCGACGCGTTGCTCGACCGCGGACAGGCGCGAGTCGATCGACTCGAACCTGGCGATGGCCTCGGACAGCAGACCGCGGTCCCCCGCGTCCGCCCGCGGCGGCGTGGGCGTGCTCTCCCGCTCCTCGTCCCTGGAGTCGTCCAGCAGCGCGAGCACCTGCTGGCGGACCAGGCTCAGGTCGGCGCCGAACGCGGCCAGCATCCGCGCGGCCGGGCCCTCGCCCTCGCGGATCAGGCCGAGCAGGATGTGCTCGGTGCCGATGGTGTGGTGGCCCAGGGCCAGCGCCTCCCGCAGCGACATGTCCAGCACCTTCTTGGCCTGCGGCGTGTACGGTATGTTCACCGGCGGCGCCCACCGGCCGCGCTCCATGCTCTCCTCGACCTGCTCGCGCACGGCCGCCAGGCTGATCCCCAGCGCCTCGAGCGACAGGGCCGCCACGCCGTCCTCCACCTGGAGGAGGCCGAGCAGGATGTGCTCGGTGCCGACGCGGTTGTGCCTGAGCATCCGCGCCTCTTCCTGGGCCAGGGACACGGCCCTCCGTGCCTGGTCGGTGAACCGCTCGAACATGTCCGGCTCCGCCCTTCTCAGCCTGAACCCCCGTCACGACCGATGGATATCAAGATACATCGCGTCAGCCGTTTCGCAAGATATATCGCGAGATTTGTCAGGGAGTGGCCGCTGAACCGCGGCCACCCGGGCTCCGCGTCCAGGCCCGCGATGCCGGGCGGGCAGCGCACTATCCGGAAGATCTACTCCGGATATGCGATATTCTGGCCCCATGGCTTCGGCAGGCGGCCCCCGCTCCTCGGGCACCGGCCGGGCGGCGCGGCCGTCCCGGACCGCCCTCAGGGTCGACGCCGAGCGCAACCGCCAGCGCCTCATCGCGGCCGCCCGGGACATGTTCGCCGAGCGGGGACTCGACGTGCCGATGGAGGACATCGCCCGGCGCGCCGGGGTCGGTGTGGCCACCCTCTACCGCCGGTTCCCCACCCGCGCCGGCCTCATCGCGGGCGCGTTCGAGGCCAAGATGGCCGCCTACGCCGACGCGGGCGCCCAGGCCCTCGCCCATCCGGACCCCTGGGCCGGGTTCTGCGCTTACATCGAGCGGGTGTGCGCCATGCAGGCCGACGACCGCGGCTTCGCCGACGTGCTGTGCATGACCTTCCCCATGGACAGGCAGTTCGAGGCCGAGCGCGACCGGGCCTACGCCAGCTTCCTCCAGCTGGTCCGCCGCGCCCAGGCCACGGGCGGCCTGCGGGCCGATTTCGTCCCCGAGGACCTCGCGCTACTGCTGATGGCCAACGCGGGCGTGGTCGCCGGCACCGCGGGCGCCGCCCCGGGCGCGTGGCGGCGCTTCGCCGCGTACATGATCCAGGCGTTCAGCGCCCGCGGCGCGGCACCGCTGCCGGAACCGCCCACGCCCGCCGCGATGCACCAGGCCCTGCTGCACCTGCATCGGGCCGGGATCCGGGACCAGCGCTGCGGCGGCTAAGGAGGGCCAGTCGATGGCCGGGCTCATCGACCTCGTCCGCGGCGGCGAGACCGGCCGGGACTCCACAGTGCTCTACGCCCACCTCGGCGGGCAGCCGGCGCTCAATGCCTACAGCGCCCTGTTCCGCGCCGCGGGCAGCCGCTGCTGTCCGGCCGGGCCACCTGCCCGGCGAAGCCTGATTACTCGGCCGCGGCGAGCTCGACCGTGATCAGGCGCTCCGGGGCCTCCCCGAGCACGAGACTGCGGATATGCCCGGCGGCGCGCAGGTCCTGCTCGGCCAGCCGCAGCGCCGCCACCCGGTCGGCCAGGTCCTCGACGCGGAGCGAGGCCACCTCGCTGCGCTGCGAGCGGCGCTGCTCCGACTTGGCCTTGCGCACCTCGGCCAGCGCCGAGCCGACCACGTCGAGCACGGCCGGGTCCGTGCCGTTCACGGCGTCCCGCAATTCGCCGGCCCGCGGCCAGGGGGCGCGGTGCACCGACCCTTCCTGCCACCAGGACCACACCTCTTCGGTGACGAACGGGAGGAACGGCGCGAACAGCCGCAGCAGCGCCGACAGTGCGAGCGACAGCGCCGCCTGGGCCGACCGCCCGGGAGCGCCGCCCCCGTACGCCCGGACCTTCACCAGTTCCACGTAGTCGTCGCAGAACCGCCAGAGGAACTCCTCGGTCCGCTCCAGCGCGCGGTGGTAGCTGTACCCGGCGAACGACTGCGTGGCCTCGTCGACCACCGCGGCGAGCTGGGCGAGCATGGCCCGGTCCAGCGCCTCGGTGATGTCGCCGACGGCCGGCTCCTGCGGGGGGGTCTGCGGGGGTCGTCCCCCGGGGCAGCACTGTGCGGGCCGAGGCCGAGCACGAACTTCGACGCGTTCAGGATCTTCACGGCGAGGCGCCGGCCGACCTTCATCTGCGTGGTGTCGGACGAGGTGTCGGTGCCCGGCGCGGCGCGGCAGGCCCAGTAGCGCAGCCCGTCCGCGCCGAACTGCTCGACCAGCGGCATGGGCGTGAGCACGTTGTCCCTGGATTTGGACATCTTCTTCCGGTCCGGGTCCAGGATCCAGCCGTTGATCTGCGTGTGCGCCCACGGCAGCCCGCCGTGCTCGAGGTGCGCCCGCAGCACGGTCGAGAACAGCCAGGTCCGGATGATCTCGGGGCCCTGCGGCCGCAGGTCCATCGGGTAGGTGCGGGCCCACAGGTCGGGATCGTCCACCCAGCCGGCGACGATCTCCGGCGTGAGCGACGATGTCGCCCAGGTGTCCATCACGTCGGGGTCGCCGGCGAAGCCGCCCGGCGCGCCCCGCTGCCCCTCCTCGTATCCGGGCGGCGTCTGGCTCTGCGGATCCACCGGCAGCGCGGCGTCGTCGGGCAGGATCGGCTCGTCCCACCGGGTCTGGCCGGAGTCGTCGACCCGGTACCAGACCGGGAACGGCACCCCGAAGTAGCGCTGCCGGCTGACCAGCCAGTCGGTGGCCAGGCCCTCCACCCAGTTCTCGTACCGGACGCGCATGAAGTCCGGATGCCAGTGCAGCGCCCGCCCCGCGGCCAGCAGGGCCTCGCGCAGCCCGGGGTCATGCGCGCCGTTGCGGATGTACCACTGACGGCTGGTCACGATCTCCAGCGGGCGGTCACCCTTCTCGTAGAACTTCACCGGGTGCGTGGTCGGCCGGGGCTCGCCGGCCAGGGCGCCGGACTCCCGCAGCATCTCGGCCACCCGCCGCCGGGCCGCGGCGATGGTCTGGCCGGCCAGTTCGGCGTAGGCGCCCGCGCCCGGGCCGCTCAGCCAGGCGGGCGTGGTGTCGTCAAAACGGCCGTCCCGCCGGATGAGCGAGCGCAGCGGCAGGCGGAGCTCGCGCCACCACAGCACGTCGGTGGCGTCGCCGAAGGTGCAGATCATGGCGATGCCCGTGCCCTTGTCCGGCTCGGCCAGGCGGTGCGCGACCACCGGCACGCGCACCCCGAACAGCGGGCTGACCACCTCGCCGCCGACCAGCGCGCGGTAGCGGCCGTCGTCGGGGTGGGCGACCAGCGCCACGCAGGACGGCAGCAGTTCCGGGCGGGTGGTCTCGATCTCGACCGGCGCGCCGTCGTCCGCGCGGGTGAACGCCACCCGGCAGTAAGTCCCCGGGACCTCGCGGTCCTCGATCTCGGCCTGGGCGACGGCCGTCTGGAAGTCGACATCCCACATGGTCGGCGCCTCGCTGGCGTAGGCCTCGCCCCGGCCGAGGTTGCGCAGGAACGCACGCTGGGCGACCCGCCGGGACCGGTCGTCAATGGTCGCGTAGTTCAGCGCCCAGTCCACCGAGAGGCCGAGCTGGCGCCACTGCCGCTCAAACGACTCCTCGAATTCGGCGGTCAGGCGCCGGCACAATTCTACGAAATTGGGACGGGAGATCGCCTGCCGGCCTTTCTGGCCCTCGGCCAGCGTCAGGTTAGGCTCGTACGGCGCCAATGGATCACAGCGCACGCCGTAGTGATTCTGCACCCGGCGCTCGGTGGGCAGGCCGTTGTCGTCCCACCCCATGGGGTAAAAGACCTCACGGCCCCGCATGCGCTGGAACCGGGCCACCGCGTCCACCTGGATATAGCCGAACGCCGTGCCCAGGTGGATATGGCCGCTGACCGTGGGCGGCGGGGTGTCGATCGAGTAGATCTCCTCGCGGGGCCTGGACCGGTCGAAGCGGTAGATGCGCTGCTCTTGCCAGCGGGCATCCCACTTCGCCTCGAGACCCTCGAGGGCCGGCTTCTCCGGCATCGTCGCCATGGCGAGCAGAATAGTCGATAGGCCACCGGACTGATCTGTGTCCCGCCGCCCGCCGACGGGCGGCTGCGGGTCAGCGCCTAGGGTCAGATCATGAGCGAGCTGGCGGACAAAACATGAGCGAGCAGGATCGGACCTCGGCAGGTGCGCGGGAGAGCCAGGAGGCGGCGGCGCGGCTCGCCCGGCTCGGCGACGAGTTCTTCGAGGTCGTGCACACGACCGACCCGTTCAACGCTACGCAGCTCGGCGTGTCGGGCTTCGACGCCCTGGTGCCGGACCCCAGCCGGGAGGGCGCGGCCCGGGGGGCGCAGCGGATCGCCCGGATCGAAGACCGCCTGGACGCCATCGACACACGCCTGCTCGACGGTAAGGGCCGCGTCGACCACGCGGTGCTGGCCCGGCTCGCCTGGGGGGCACGCTCGGATCTCGAGCACGGGCTCTGGGAGGGCAACGCGTCGGCGGGCGGCTACGTGTCCCCTCAGGCCACGGTCTTCCAGTCCGTCCCGACGGCAGTGCTCGACGACGCCGCCGCGGCCGACCGCTACCTGGAACGGCTCCGCGGGCTGGGCGGGTTCTTCGACGCGATCACCCGCCGCTACCGGGAGGCGGCCCGGGACGGACGGATCCCGACCGAGGTCGGCGTGCGCCAGGCCGTCGCGCAGCTTGAGGGACACCTCGGCCGCGACATCGCCGACGACACGCTGGTCGCGGTGAACCTGCCCGGCCCGGCCGATCAGGCCGCAGGCCGGGTCGACGCCGCGGCCGTCCGCCGCGAGGCAGCCGGCCTGGTCGAAGCCGAGGTCCGGCCCGCGATGCGGCGGCTCCTGGCCTGCCTGCGGCAGGAACTGCTGCCGGTCGCCCGCGGCGACGACCGGGTCGGCATCGGCTTCATCCCGGGCGGCGCCGAGGGCTACCGGGCGGCCGTGCGCCGCCACACGACCACCGACCTGTCCCCGGAGCAGATCCACCAGATCGGCCTGGACTGTCTCGAGGCGCTGTCGGCCGAGTGGGCCGAGCTCGGCGCGAGCGTGCTGCAGACCACCGACGTCCCGTCGATCCTCGGGCGGCTGCGGGAGGACCGGGCGCTGCGCTTCACCACCTCCGCCGAGATCGTGCGCACGGTCACCGACGCCCTGCGGCGGGCCGAGGAGGCGCGCGACGACTGGTTCCCGCCCTACGAGATCCCCGACTGCGTCATCGAGGAGATCGATCCGGTCGAGGCGGGCAACGCCCCCCTGGCGTACTACCGGCCGCCGGCCGCGGGCGGTCTGCGGCCCGGCGCCCACTGCCTGCTGACCGACCATCCCGAGCGGCGCTACGTCTACGAGTACGAGGCTCTCGCCTTTCACGAGAGCACGCCCGGTCACCACCTGCAGATCGCCTCGGCGCAGACCCTGCCGGGGCTCCCCGCCTACCGCCGCTTCCTCGACGCCGAGGTCTGCGGCTACGTCGAAGGCTGGGGCCTGTACTGCGAGCGCCTGGCGGACGAGATGGGCCTGTACACCTCGGACCTCCAGCGGCTGGGCATGCTCTCGTTCGACGCGCTGCGCGCCTGCCGGCTCGTCGTCGACACCGGCATGCACCACTACGGATGGTCCCGCGCGCGGGCCGCGGACTTTATGTGGCGGCATACCGCCACCACCCAGGCCAACGTCCAGAACGAAATCGACCGCTACATCGCCTGGCCCGGACAGGCTCTCGCCTACATGGTGGGCCGCCGCGAGATCCGTCGTCTCCGCGACCTGGCCGAGCGCCGGCTGGGCACCCGCTTCGACGTCCGCGCCTTCCACGGGGCGGTGCTCGGCAGCGGCGCCGTCCCGCTCGGGGTGCTCGACCAGGTCGTGACGGACTGGGCCGCGGCGGCCTGATCACCGGCGCGCGGTGGCCTCCCGGCCGCTCGGCGTCTCCTCCCGGGCCGAGCTGGCGGCAACGGCGGTCCGGCATGACCACTAGTACCGGAGGCAGCGAGGTGACCAGCGCAGAACCGTCTGCCCGGCCAGCCGGCGAGAACCCCGGCGCCGGGCGCCGCGAGCACCTGCGGGCGATCGAGCAGCGCGTGCTGTGGCTGTCGACCGCGATCGTCGACCACGCCAACCGGGTCCGGCAGAACCCGTCCGGGCTCAAGGTGGGCGGCCACCAGGCCTCCAGCGCGTCCATGGTGTCGATCATGACTTCGCTCTGGTTCAGCCACCTGGAACGCGACGACCGGGTGTCGGTCAAGCCGCACGCGTCGCCGGTACTGCACGCGATCAACTACCTGCTCGGCGAGCTGGACGAGTCTTACCTGACCGCGCTGCGGTCGTTCGGCGGGCTGCAGAGCTACCCGAGCCGGTCCAAGGACCCGGACCCGGCGGACTACTCGACCGGGTCGGTGGGCATCGGGGCCACCGCCCCCATCTGGGGCGCGCTGGCGCGCCGGTACGTCAACACGCGGTTCGGCGGCGCCGGGACCGGGCGGCAGTACTCCCTCGTGGGCGACGCGGAGCTGGACGAGGGCGCGGTGTGGGAGGCCATCATCGACCCGATGGTCGCCGAGCTCGGCGAGGTCGTCTGGATCGTCGACCTGAACCGGCAGTCGCTGGACCGGGTGGTGCCCCAGATCGGCACGCCCCGGCTGCAGGGCATGTTCGCCGCGGCGGGCTGGCAGGTGCTGACCGTGAAGTACGGGCACCTGCTCGAGCAGATCATGGCCCGGCCGGGCGGCGGCGCGCTGCGCGCCCGGGTCGACGCGATGCCCAACCCCGAGTACCAGCGGCTGCTGCGCTGCCCGCCGGCCCAGCTCCGCGGCCGGCTGCCCGGCGCCGGCCCGGACGCGGGCGCGATCGCGCACCTGCTCGCCGACCTCACCGACCAGCAGGTGCACGCGGCCCTCCGTAACCTGGGCGGCCACGACCTCGCCGCGCTCGACGACGCGTTCGCGGCGATCGACGACAGCCGGCCGACGGTGGTCTTCGCCTACACGGTCAAGGGTCACGGCCTGGCCATGGAGGGCCACCCGCAGAACCACTCGGCGCTGCTCACCGTCGAGCAGCTCACCGAGCTCGCGCGCCGGTCCGGCGTCGACCCCGAGCGTCCCTGGCAGAGGTTCCCGGCCGGCTCGGCCGCCGGCGCCCTGTGCGCCGCCACGGCCGCGCGCCTGCACCGCGAGCCGCCCGCGCCGGTGCCGGGGCCGGACCTGCCCGCCGACCTCGGCCGCACCCCGACCGGGGTGGCCACTACCCAGGCCGCCCTCGGCCACGCGCTGCTCGACCTCAGCCGGGCGGCTCCCGAGGCGGGACGCCGGATCGTGACGGTGAGCCCGGACGTCGCCTCGAGCACCAACCTCGGCGGCTGGGTCAACAAGGTGGGTGTCTGGTCCCAGAGCGAGCGTTCTGACTGGTTCGCTGACGACGCCGCGACGATCCTGCACTGGCGCGAGAAACCGTCCGGGCAGCACATCGAGCTCGGCATCGCCGAGACGAGCCTCGTCGGCCTGCTCGGCGAGCTGGGCGCCACCTGGAGCCGCTGGGGTCAGCCGCTGCTGCCGATCGGCGTCCTGTACGACCCGTTCGTCGAGCGCGCGCTGGAGCCGTGGTCGTTCGGCATCTACGCGGGCGGCCAGTCCATCCTGGTCGGCACCCCGTCCGGGGTGACGCTCGCCCCGGAGGGCGGGGCCCACCAGTCGATCAAGACCCCGTCGATCGGCCTCGAGCAGCCCGGCTGCGTGACCTACGAGCCGGCGTTCGCCCTCGACGCCGAGTGGGCGCTGCTCGCCTGCCTGGCCCAGCTCGGCCGGCCCGACGGCAGCTCGGCGTACCTGCGGCTGTCCACCCGGCCGGTGAACCAGGCGCTGGCCGGCGTCCCGGCCGACCCGGCCGCCCGGGAGCGCAGGCGCGCGAGCGTGGTCGCGGGCGGCTACGCGCTGCGGCGGCACCCGCGCCCGGCGATCGCGTTCTGTGCCGTGGGCGCGGTGGTCACGGAGGCACTCGCGGCCGCCGACCGGATGGACGCGATGGGCTTCGGCGCCGACGTCCTGTGCCTGACCAGCCCGGACCTGCTCTTCCGGGCGACGGCGGCGCGGCGCGGTTACGGCCCGGCGCCGGACTGGATCCTGGACTCCCTGCTGCCCGCCGAGCGCGCCGCGCCGATGGTCACGGTTCTCGACGGGCACCCGCACACGCTGGCGTTCCTCGCCGGGGTCAACAGCGTGCCCGCCACGCACCTCGGGGTCACCGGGTTCGGCCAGTCCGGGGACCTCGGCGACGTCTACCGCTACCACGGCCTGGACACCGACAGCATCGTCGCGGCCGGCCTGGACCTGGTCGACTGATCTCACCCGCCGCGGTGTGCGTCCCGCGCGAGCTCGAGGGCGCCGGTCACGCCGGCCTGGTCGCCGAGGCCCGGCGTGACCACGTAGCGGTCGATCGCGTCCGGCTCGGTCAGCTCGGGCACCCGCAGGTAGCCCGCGAGGAGTTCGCTCAGCCGCCGGCGTGCCAGCGGCAGCAGCGCCGGCTGCTTGGCCACGCCGCCTCCGACGATGATCCGCTGCGGCGACACCGTGCAGGCCAGGTTGGCCAGGCCGAGCGCGATGTACTCGGCTTCGAGCTCCCAGACGCCGCGGTCGGTCAACTGCTGGCCGCGCCGGCCCCAGCGCTGCCGGATCGCCTCGCCCGAGGCCAGCCCTTCGAGGCAGTCGCCGTGGTAGGGGCAGATTCCGGCGAAGGGATCCCGCTCCCGGTCGTGCGGGATGCGCAGGTGCCCGAACTCCGAGTGCAGCAGGCCGTGCAGGAGGCGGCCGTTCACGATCGCGCCGCCGCCGATCCCGGTGCCGACGGTGATGTAGAAGAACGTATCGAGTCCCGTCGCCGCGCCCCGCCGCCACTCGCCCAGCGCGGCCGCGTTGACGTCGGTGTCCAGCGCCACGGGCACGTCGAGCCCGGACCGCAGGGCCGCGACGAGATCGAAGTCCGCCCAGCCGGGCTTCGGCGTGGTAGTGATCGTCCCCCACGTCGGCGAGCCGCGGCGGATGTCCACGGGCCCGAACGAGCCCACGCCCAGCGCGTCGACCGGGCCGTTGTCGGCGAAGAACCGCGTGGCCCGGGACACGGTTTCCGCGGGTCCCGTGGTCGGGAACGTCTCGGCCCGCAGCGGCGGCCCGGAAACGTCCGCGATCGCGCATACCCACTTCGTGCCGCCCGCCTCGATGCCGCCGTACCTCATGAGCCGACCTCGCCGCCGGGTCAGGTGATCAGTGGGCACCACGATAGGGGACGGCCGCACACGCCCCGGTGACGGCGCGGCGGGGCGCAGGCCCCGCTCCGGCCGGGCCGGCCGATGCGGGGTCGCCCGGCCACGCGGGCCGGGCGACCCCGGATCGGCTCAGGCGTTGAGCTTGGCCAGCTCGGCCTCCACCATCGCCTCGTGCTCCTGCTCGTCACGCCGGGCGTCGCGCGGCCGCCAGCGGCCCCGCAGCAGCGGGATGCTGAGCAGGAAGAAGATCATCCCGCCGAAGCAGATCCACCACCAGGTCTTCCACTGGTCGGGTCCGTTGGCGGTGGCCGTCGCCAGCTGGGCGCCATGGGCCGCGAAGAACGCGTTCACCGACGCCGGGACCTTCGCCAGCGCGGCGAGCTGCGCCGAGTACGGGGCCAGGGTCTTCAGCTCGGTCGCGTACGGGGCGATGGCCGTGAGCTGCGCCGCGTACGGGGCGATGGTCGTGAGCTGCGCCGCGTACGGTGCGACGGTCGTCAGCGCCGGGCCGACCGCGATCACGCCGGTGATCGCCGCCTGGTTGGCCGAGATCACCGACAGAACATGCAGGCCCTTGAGGCCGCCCCCGGCGGCGGCGATCGCCTGGTTCACCAGGGCGGGCGGGATCGTGGCCGGGTTCTTGTAGGTGGCCAGCTTCGTGAACAGCGCCGGGTTGGCCTGGATCACGCGCAGCTCGGGCGCGAACTTCTGCGCGTTCGCGAGCTGCACGGCGTCCGCCTTCGCGGTGGCCAGGACCGCCGGGGGGATCGCCGAGGCGGCAGCCGTCACCGACGGCGGGATCGCGGCGGCGGTGGCCAGGACCGACGGCGGGACCTTCTTGACGGTGGCGATGACCGCCGGATGCGTGTTGGCGAACGCCAGCTGCGGGTACTGGGCCAGGTACGTCGAGGCGGTGGTCCCGTAGTCGACCACCGGGGTCACCGAGTTGATGACGACCGGGATGATGAAGAACGAGACGGCCACCACGATCCGGATGATCAGGCCCCAGATGGCCAGGCCGGTAGCGATCAGCGCCGGGTTATGGGCCTCCACGGTCTCGGTGAAGCTGGCCATCCAGGGGACGTACGCCACGCCGAGGCAGAACGACAACGCGGCCAGGATGATCGCCATCGTGTAGTAGCTGGGATGGTGGCCGAACTGCTCCAGGTAGATCACGGTCATCACCGCGGCGGCCGCCCCGCCGACCGCCATGAACGGCTTCCGCACCCGGAGCCGGTCGGATGCGATCCCGATGAGGATCACCGCGATGATGTTGAAGCCCCACTCCCAGTTGCCGAGCCCGTTGGCCTGTTTCACCGTGAAGCCGAAGATCGCGCTCATGTAGATGACCAGGAAACCCACGGCCGTGTAGTAGATGAGCAGGAAGATCGAGATGGCCAGGGAGGAGACCAGCACGTCGGTCTTGGCCAGCTGGCGGAACGGCTTGTGCAGCAGCGACTCCACGTCCAGGCCCTTGGCCCGGGCCTCGATCAGCGCCCGGTCGCGCATGCTCACCATGAGCTGATCGCGTAGCCGCGGGGACAGCTCGCGCAGCCCGATCAGCGCGATCACGAACACCACCAGCCCGGCGATGCCGCAGATCCGGTACTCGTGCGTCCAGAACCGCGTGTTGTTCACGACGGCCGGAACGGTGTTCGTGCCCACCACCGCGACGATCAGGCTGCCGACCACCGGACCCGCGGTCCAGAAGCCCATGGCCGTGCCCCGGCCGAGCTGCGGGGAGAAGTCGCGGATCAGCGCGGGGGTGGCCACCAGGCAGACGCCTTCCACGAACCCGACCACGAAGCTATAGATCGTGAAGCTCCACTTGTTGGTCGCGGTCGGGATGATGAAGGCCACGAAGATCGCCGTGAACAGCAGGCCGAACACGACGAGGTTGGCCCGGCCGTACCGGTCGGTGAGCCCGGCGAACAGCGAGCCGAACGCCCCGATCAGGGCTCCGAAGCCCAGGGTCAGCACGAAGAACGTGAAGCTCATGTGCAGGTTGGCCAGGATATACGGAGACACCGAGCCGCCGACGTACAGCTCGTAGTAGAGCGTGATCGTGGCCAGCACCGTGATGGCCAGGTACATGACCCTCGGGGCGGTGTCCGGGTAAGACTCCAGCTGGCGTCGCCACAGCCACGACGCCCCGCTGCGGCCGGTGACTGGATCTGCTGCAGTCGCGCTCATGCGGGCCTCGCAATGTTCGTCCGTCCGGGGTCCTAACGGCCGCAGAAGTACGATCGCGTACTTTAGGACTGTCGTAATCGTAGGAGCGTGTCCGCTATGAGGCAAGAGGGCGAACTCGCCGGTACCCACGAGGGTGAGCCCGGCCTGCCCCGCGGCCGGAGCGGACTGCCCGCCGATGAGGTGCGCGAGGCGCAGCGGGAGCGCTTGCTGCGGGCCGTGATCGCCGCGGTCGACGCGGCCGGCTTCCGCGACGTGACCGTGGCGGACATCGTCCGCGCGGCCCGGGTGTCGAAGGCCGCGTTCTACGCCCACTTCGCGGACAAGGAAGACTGCTTCCTGGCCGCGACCCGCCAGGGGGGGCTGCGCATGGCCGACCGGGTGGTCGCCGCGGTCAGGAAGGCGCCGGAGGACGCCACCGCCGAGGACCTGCTGCGGGCTAGCATCGCCGCGTACCTGGCCTTCCTGGCCGAGGAGCCGGCCTTCGCGCGCGCGTTCTACGTGGACATGCCCGGGGCCGGGCCCCGCGCGGTCCGGCAGATCGAGGCGGCGCAGCACGGCTTCGCGCGGTTGAACCGCGCCTGGCACGAGCGCGCCCGCCGCGATCACCCGGCCTGGCCCGCCGTCCCGTACCAGGCCTATTACGCGCTGGCCGGCGCCACCACCGAACTCGTGCGCATCGAGGTTCGCCGGGGCACGATCGACGCCACCGACGGCCTGCAGGACATACTGGTCGCCCTCCACATGGCCGTCCTCGCCGCCAAGCCGTGGAGCCAGGTGGCCCAGGTGGCCTAGGGCGCCCGGGGCACCGGCCGTCAGCAGGCCTCCTCCATCCCTAACGTTGACGTCAAGGTCCGATAGGATCGTCACGGGCATGACGCGGATCGTCGACGACAGTGGGGACGGCACATGCGAGTGGCGGGACAGGCGCGGGTACCCTCGGCCTCGGGCGCGGGCGGCGGCAGCGTCCATTACAAGTGGATCGCCCTGTCCAACACCACGCTCGGCATCCTGATGGTCACGATCAATCAGTCGATCTTGCTGATCTCGCTTCCCGCGCTGTTCCGCGGCATCGACCTCAACCCGCTCGTGCCGTCGAACACCTCCTATTTCCTGTGGGTCTTTTTGGGATTCCTGCTGGTCACCGCCGTGCTCGTGGTCAGCCTGGGACGGGTCGGCGACATATACGGCCGGGTGCGCATGTACAACCTCGGCTTCGCCGTGTTCACGCTGTTCTCGATCCTGCTGTCGGTGACGTGGCTCACCGGGCCGGCCGGAGCCCTGTGGATCATCATCATGCGGGTCTTCCAGGGCGTCGGCGGAGCGTTCCTGTTCGCCAACTCGAGCGCGATCTTGACCGACGCCTTCCCCGAGAACGAACGGGGCAAGGCGATGGGGATCAACGGCATCGCCGCGGTGGCGGGCTCGTTCCTCGGCCTCATCCTCGGCGGCGTGCTCGCCCCGATCGAGTGGCGGCTGGTCTTCCTGGTGTCGGTCCCGTTCGGCTTGTTCGGCACGATCTGGGCCTACCTCATGCTCCGCGACAACGGGGTCCGGGTCCCGGCCAAGATCGACTGGCTGGGCAATGCCCTGTTCGCCGTCGGCCTGATCTCGGTGCTCACCGGCATCGTCTACTCCCTGCTCCCCTACGGCGGTCACCCCACCGGGTGGACCAACCCCAAGGTGCTGGCCGCCATCTTCGGCGGGATCGCCGTCCTGGTCGTGTTCGCCTGGGTGGAGACCGTGGTGGCGGCGCCGATGTTCCGGCTGAGCCTGTTCAAGATCCGCGCGTTCACGGCCGGCAACATCGCCGGGCTGCTCGGCGCCCTGGGCCGGGGCGGCCTGCAGTTCATGCTGATCATCTGGCTGCAGGGGATCTGGCTGCCGCAGCACGGCAAGAGCTTCAGCGAGACCCCGCTGTGGGCAGGCATCGCGATGATCCCGCTCACGGTCGGGTTCCTCATCGTCGGCCCGCTGGCGGGGGCGCTGTCCGACCGGTTCGGGTCCAGGCTGTTCGCCACGACCGGCCTGGCCGTCTCCGGGGCCAGCTTCCTGCTGCTGGAACTGCTGCCGATCAACTTCAGCTACGTCTGGTTCGCGCTGCTGGTGTTCCTGTTCGCCGTCGGCATGGGGCTGTTCTTCGCCCCCAACCAGGCCGGGGTCATGAACAGCCTGCCGCCGGAGCAGCGCGGCGCCGGCGCCGGGATGCTCAACACGTTCCAGAACTCGGCCACCGTGCTGTCCATGGGGCTCTTCTTTACCATCGTCACCCTGGGGCTGGCCTCGCGCCTGCCCTCGCACCTGTACCGCGGGCTGGTCGCCGCGGGGGTCAGCCCCTCCGCGGCCCACGCGGTGGCCAGCGAGCCGCCGATCGGCAGCCTGTTCTCGGCCTTCCTCGGGTACAACCCGATCAAGGAACTGCTCGGCCCGACCGGCGCCCTGCAGAAGCTGCCCGCCCAGCAGGCCGCCTACATCACCGGCCGCTCGTTCTTCCCGAAGCTGATCGAGCAGCCGTTCGCCGGCGGGCTGCACCTCGCGTTCACGTTCGCGGCGATCGCGACGGCGATCGCGATCGTGGCCTCCGCGGTCCGCGGCCGTCGTTACGTGCACGTGACCGAACCGCTCCTGGACGAACTGGCCGACGGCGCGGCCGAGTCCGGCGCGCTGGTGGGTCTCGACGGCGTCCCGGCCGCCGACCTCCCGCCCGCCGACCTCCCGGCCGACGCGGCCACGAACCTCGACCCGTCGCACGGCAGCGGGTGAGCCGATGACCACCACGAGCCGATGAGCACCACGAACGGAACTTCCGCCGCGGAACGCTCGGCCGGCGGGCCGCCGCCCGCGGAGGGCGAGCCGCTGCTCGGCATCGGCGCCGCGGCCGCCCGGGCCGGGGTGTCGGAGCGGGCCCTCCGCTACTACCAGCAACTCGGCCTGATCGTGCCCACCTGCACCACGCCCGGCGGGCTGCGCCGGTACTCGGAGGAGAACCTGGCCCGGGTGGCCCGCATCCGCGAACTGCAGACCGTGCTCGGCCTCAACCTCGACGAGATCGCGATCGTGCTGCGGAACGAGGACCGCCTGACGCAGATCCGCCGGACCTATCACGACGAACGCACCAGCGACGAGGAGCGGCTCCGGCTGACCGGCGAATGCCTGGCCTTGCTGGAGAGCCTGCGCACGACCGTCGAGGGCAAGCGGATCGCCCTCGAGAGCTTCCTGACCGACCTCGAGGCCCGCATCGGGCGCGCCCGGGACGTGCTGGCCGGCCGGGACAGCCCGCCGGCTTAGCAGCGGATGCCCGGCATATGTCCGGACGTGCCGGGCCTGGCGCCGCCCGGATGACGACACGCGGGCCAGCGCCGCCGCCGCCAGGGGTGGCCGGCCGGGATAGCCGGTACCGTCGTGCCGAACGACACCGGGCCCGGCGCAGACGGGGGCAGGGCCCGCTGCGACGGGGGACATCCATGAGCGTGCCGGGGCCGGCTCATGCCGGGCAGGCCGACGCTGGCCGCGGCGCGACGGCCGGACGCGGCCGTCACCGCAGCCCCAGCATCGCGGCGTCGAGCGGCGTCATGGCGGCGGGCACGCTGGCCTCGCGGGTCACCGGCATGCTGCGAACCCTGGCGCAGGCCTACGCGCTGGGCGCGGTGTCCCTGGCCGACGCCTACAACGTGGCCAACTCGCTGCCCAACGCCGTCTACAACCTCATGCTCGGCGGGATCCTGACCAGCGTGATCGTGCCGCTCCTGGTCAACGCGGCCCGCCGGGACACCGACCGGGGCGAAGCCTACGACCAGCGGATGTTCACCTTGCTCGCGGTCGCGCTGCTGGCCATCACGGTCGCCGCCACGCTCGCGGCTGCGCCGCTGGTCTACCTGTACAAAGGCCCGGTCACCGGGGCCGAGCTGCACCTGATGGTGATCTTCGCGTACTTCTTCATCCCGCAGATCTTCTTCTACGGGATCAGCTCGCTGGCCGGGGCGATCCTCAACTCCCGGGGCCGCTTCGCGGCCCCGATGTGGACGCCCGTGATCAACAACGTCGTCGTGATCGGGGTGCTCCTGGTCTTCATCGCCTCCGCCGGGTTCGGGGTCAGCCCGGCGACGATCACGCCGGGCGAGGTGCACCTGGTCGGGCTGGGCACGACGCTCGGCGTGGCGGCGCAGACCGCCGCGCTGATCCCGGCCCTCAGGCGGGCCGGATTCCGCTGGAGGCCGCGGTTCGACTTCCGGCGGGCCGAACTGGCCGAGATCCGGCACATGGCCGGGTGGATGTTCGGCTACATCGCCACCACCCAGGTGACGCTGCTGGTCATCACCCGGGTCGCCAGCGAGGCAAGCGTCCTCGCGTCGCGGGCCCGCGTCGGCTACGGGGCGGGCTACACGCCGTTCGCGTACGCGTGGCAGCTTTTCCAGATGCCGTACGCGGTCGCCGGCATCTCGGTGATCACCGCGCTGCTGCCCCGGATGAGCGCCCATGCGTCCGAGCGCAGGCCGGAGCTGGTCAGGGCGGACTTCTCGGCGGGCCTGCGGCTCGCGGCGGTCATCGTGGTGCCGTCCGCCCTGGTGCTCGCGGCGCTGGGGCCGCCGCTGGCCGAGGTGTTCCTGGCCCACGGCGCGACCAGCGCGGCCAGCGCCCGGTATATGGGCGAGGTGTTCGCGGTGCTCTGCCTGGGACTGGTCCCTTACACGGTCTTCCAGCTCCAGCTGCGGGTGTTCTACGCGTGGCACGACAGCCGCACGCCGGCCCTGGTCGGCGCGGCGACCATGGTCGTGAGCGTCGCGGCCAGCTACGGCGCGATCGCGGTGCTGCCGCCCGGACAGGTGGTGGCGGGCCTGGGGCTCGGCTTCGGGCTGGCCAACCTCCTCGGCTCCGCGCTGGCCTGGCGGCTGCTCAGCCGCAGGCTCGGCGGCCTGGGCGGGCGGGAGATCGGGCGCAGCCTGCTGCGGATGCACGCGGCCGCGGTCCCGGCCGCGGTCCTGGCCCTCACGATGTCGCTCTGCGCCGGGATCGTCCTGCCCGGCGGAACGCTCAGCGCCGTGGTCACGGTGGCCGTGGCCGTCGGCGCGGCGCTTCCGATCTACCTGCTCCTCGCCCGGTCGTTCCGGGTGACCGAGCTCACCCAGCTGGCCGCCTCGGCCACGGCGCGCCTGCGTCTCATTCGATCCGGGTCGTGATGGGCGTGCCGAGTTCGACGGTGCGGCCGACCGTGCAGAGCCGCTCGTGCGACTTGCGCACCGCGTCAGGCAGCAGGGCCCGGGCCGCGTCACCCTGCTCGCCGGCGGGGAACCGGATCCGGAACGTCACCTCGATATCGGTCAGGCGGTTGCCGCCGGTGCCGCGGACCTTGTCCGCGTCG
Organism: uncultured Actinomycetota bacterium; assembly: GCA_963842355.1. GTDB lineage: Bacteria > Actinomycetota > Actinomycetes > Streptosporangiales > Streptosporangiaceae > JASHPR01. The sequence continues at coordinate 635,587 of CAWJGC010000011.1, forward strand.
ACCAGCACCTCGAAGGCCTCGGGTTCGGCCCGCCGTGACGTCAGGATGTCGATGTCGATCGCCGTGCAGCCGCCGATCGCGACCATCAGCAACTCCGTCGGGGTAAATTCCTCGCCGCGGCCGGTGCCCAGGGTGATCTGGCCGCCCCGGCCGTTGGTGGCGCTGAACACGCCGTTCCCCACGCGTCCGACGGCCACGGCCCGGTGCACAGACTCATTCGCCATACCGCCACCCTGCCATGCGGCCGCCGGGGGCGGCGGGAGCGGGGGGCGGGGGCGGGGGCGGGGGTCAGGCGCGGGGGTCGACGTGGACCTTCGGGCCGGGGCCCGAGCCGGCGGGGCGCCAGCCCGCCAGCACCTCACCCACCTCGGCCAGGCCGACCGTGGCCGCCACCAGCGGGCGCGGGTCCACGGCTCCGGCCGCGTAGTGCTCGATGGCCCCGGCCAGCCCGGCCGAAGCGCCGAGGATGCCCACGGCGGTCACGTCCCTGAGCACCAGCATCCGCGCGTCGATGCTGGCGGGCCGCCGGCCACGCCGACGTACACCACCCGCCGCCCCGGCTCGACCAGGTCCAGCGCCTGCGCCGGGAGGGCGGGCGAGTTCGAGGCGTCGATGACCGCGTCGAACCCGAGCCGCGGCAGGTCCGCCGCCGTCCACGCGCCGTGCACGCCGAGCGCCCTGGCGAAGTCGAGCGACTCCCGGGACACGCCCAGTACGTGTACCTCCGCGCCCTGGGCCAGCGCGAACAGGGCGGCGAGCAGGCCGATGGTGCCCGGGCCCAGCACCAGGGCCCGCTCCCCCGGCCGGAGCGCCGCGCCCCGCACCGACCGCAGCGCGCTGCCGCCCGGCTCGACCAGGGCGCCTGCCACGGGATCCACCGCGTCGGGCAGCGGGCGCAGCGCGCTGACCGGCACGGCCATCTGCTCGGCGAGTGCCCCGGGAAACCCGTTCCGGATGCCGATCTCGGACCGGCTCTCGCACACGTGCGCCCGCCCGGAACGGCAGCGGGCGCAGGCGCCGCAGCCGAGCATGGTGTCGCCGGTGGTGCGCCGGCCCACCCAGCCCGGGTCGACGCCGTCGGCGACGGCGCGGACCGTCCCGCACCACTCGTGCCCCAGCCGCATCGGGTACGCGGCGTGCCCCTGGTGCAGGTAGGCCATCTCGCCGGTGAAGAACTCGACGTCGGTGCCGCACACGCCGACCCGGTCGATGTCGACGACCGCCTGTCCCCGGGCGGGCACCGGCGCCTCGACGTCGGCGACCTGCGATCGGCGCGGGCCGGTGACGACGAACGCCCTCACGCCGGCCGGTGCCCGGGATCGCTCCGGGCCAGGTCCTGAGTAGGTTGTGGGGACATTTCCCGATGCTAGACCGATCCTCCCGGAAGGCGGAAGAGCGCGATGGACGGGCAGCGCAGCGCACAGTGGTACGCGGGGAATCACCGGGACGCCTTCATCCACCGCGCGTGGATGCGCCGGGGCCTGCCGGCTCACGCGTTCGACGGGCGGCCGCACATCGCGATCGCGAACACCGCCTCCGACCTGACGCCGTGCAACGCGCACCTGGACCAGGTCGCCGAGTACGTCGGGCAGGGAGTCTGGGAGGCCGGCGGCGTCCCGATGAACCTTCCGGTGGTGTCGCTCGGCGAGACCCTGGTCCGCCCGACCGCCATGCTCTGGCGGAACATGGCCGCGATGGCCACCGAGGAGATGCTGCGGGCCAACCCCGTCGACGGCGTGGTGCTGCTCGGCGGCTGCGACAAGACGATCCCGTCGCTGCTGATGGCCGCGGCCTCGGTCGACCTGCCCGCCGTGGTGGTCCCCGGCGGGCCGATGCTGACCGGCACGTTCCGCGGCGTGCCGCTCGGCTGCGGGACCGACGTCTGGAGGCTCAGCGAGGAGGTGCGCGCCGGGACGCTGTCCGCGCAGGACTTCCTGGCCTCCGAGTCGTCCATGATCCGCAGCCGGGGTCACTGCAACACGATGGGCACCGCCTCGACCATGGCGTGCCTGGCCGAGGCCCTCGGCACCACGGTCCCGGGCGTGGCCGGGACGCCGGCGCCGGACAGCAGGCTGCTGGAGAGCGCCCACGGCGCGGGGCGGATGGCCGTGGCCATGGTCGCGGAGGGCCGCCGGCCGAGCACCATGCTCAGCCGCGGTTCATTCCTGAACGCCATCGTCGCGCTGGCCGCGATCGGCGGTTCCACCAACGCCGTGGTGCACCTGCTGGCGATCGCCGGCCGGCTGGGCATCGACCTGTCGCTGGACGACTTCGACGCCGTCGGGGCCGGCGTACCGCTGCTGGTGGACCTGCAGCCGGCCGGACGGCACCTGATGGAGGACTTCCACCGGGCCGGCGGCCTGCTCGCGGTCCTGCGCGAGGTGCGCGACCTGCTCGACCCGGCGGCGCTCACCGTGACCGGGCGCCCGCTCGTCGATCACCTGGACGACGCGCGGGTCTGGGACGAGGCGGTGATCCGGCCCCGCCGCGAGCCGTTGCTGGCCGAGGCGGGCATCGCCGTGCTGCGCGGGAGCCTCGCGCCGGACGGCGCGGTGATCAAGCCCGCGGCCGCGTCACCGGGGCTGCTGCGCCACCGCGGGCGCGCGGTCGTCTTCGACAGCATCGAGGACTTCCACCAGCGCATCGACGACCCCGGCCTCGACGTCGACGCCGACTCGGTGCTCGTGCTGCGCGGCTGCGGGCCCCGGGGGTACCCGGGCATGCCCGAGGTGGCCAACCTGCCGCTCCCGGCCAAGCTGCTGGAACGCGGCGTGCGGGACATGGTCCGCGTCTGCGACGGCCGGATGAGCGGCACCGCGTACGGCACCGTGGTCCTGCACGTCGCGCCGGAGGCCGCGGCCGGCGGTCCGCTGGGCCTGATCCGGACCGGCGACGTGATCGAACTCGACGTGGCGGCCAGGCGTCTCGACGTCGACGTCGACCCGCAGGTCCTGCGGCGGCGGGAACCGCCCGCCGCCGCCGTGGCCGGCTACGCGGCCCCGGCCCGCGGCTGGGAACGCCTGTACGTCGACCACGTGCTCCAGGCCGACCGCGGCGCGGACCTCGACTTCCTGGTCGGGGCCAGCGGCCACCAGGTGTCGCGCGAGTCGCACTGAGGCGCGCTGCGGCCGCTGCTCAGCTCCACGGGAACGGCGAGTGGCTGACGGGGTGCAGCTGGCCGGTGCGGTAACGGGAGAACCGGAACGGCTCGAGCAGCGCCTGCGGCTCACCGAGCAGTTCCCTGGCGACCAGCGCGCCCACGCCGATCATCTTGTAGCCGTGGTTGGAGTCGGCGATCACGTACGCGTTCTCGCGGAAGGTGTCGAAGACCGGGAAGCTGTCCGGGGTGAACGCGCCGATGCCTCCCGACGGCTCGTCGCGGTACACGTGGCGCTGCTTCTCGAACCGCTTGAGGCAGTGCGCGAGCCCGGAGGTCCACATCCGGGTGAAGTCCTCGCCCACGACGAACTCCGGGCTGGCCGGGCCGTAGGGGTCCACCGCAACCTCGGCGGCCGGGCGGTCGACGACGTAGGGGGCGGCTCCGCCCTGCACCCCGCCGAAGCAGAAGTCCGGCTTGAAGTAGATCCCCCACATCTGGCCGGTGATCAGGGAACCGTCGATGTCGTCGTGCAGCGGGACGTCGGAATCCACGTGCACCACGGGCGGGAAGCCGCCGTCGCTGGTCGTGAACGTGCCCGGGTCGACCTCGAGCGTTCCTTCCTGCAGCGCCCAGTAGGTCCACATGGGCAGGCCAGGGTGGACGGTCCCGTCGCGGCCGGTGACGTCGACCCGGCCCGGCAGGTCGAGCATGGCCCAGAAGTCGCGGACCCACGGCCCGGCCGCGATCACCACGTGGTCGCAGGCGATGGCCCCGGGGCCCGAGGCCGCCGAGTCCGTCTCGACCGCCGTGACCGCACCGCCCGAGACCCGCAGGCCGGTCACCGTCGTGCCCGGCTCGATCCGGACGCCCGCGGCCCGGGCCTTGGCGGCCAGGCCCGCCAGCGAGCGCTTGTTGTTGGCGTACCCGCCCTGCTTCTCGTGCAGGACCGTGGTCGCGCCGGCCGCCTGCCAGTCGGGGAACATGTCCTGCATGTAGGCCTGGCAGTCGCGCTCCCCCTCGATCAGGACGGAGTCGTACCCGATCGCCTGCTGCTCGGCGAAGATCTGCGCCACGTCGGCGTGCATGGCCTCGGGCGCCGTCTGCAGGAAGCCGACGGGATGGTAGGAGAACGCCTCGGGGTCGGACTCCCACACCGACACGTTGTGGGCCATGAGCTCGCGCATGGCCGGCTGGAAGTAGTTGTTGCGTATCGTGCCGCAGGCGATCCCGGACGCACCCGCCCCGATGCCGGTCTTGTCGATGACCAGGACGTCCCCGCCGCTGCCGGCCCCGCGCGCCTCCAGCGCCCGGGCCAGGTGCCAGGCGGTGGACAGGCCGTGGATGCCGGCGCCGACGATGACGTACCGGGCGTGTGCTGGGGTACTCACGCGTCATCTCCTGCCTTGCTAGCCCTAGGGGGGACGACCCCCCTCCAACCCCGCGCCGCGGAGCAAGCTCCGCGTTACAGATTGGGGGCGTACTCGCGGTAGCTCTGGGTGATCCCGGGGTCGGAGCCGAGGAACGAATGCTTCGACATGTCCGGAGAGTACCGCGACGCGGGCGGCGCCCCGCCTGCCGCCTCGGCCACGGCCCGGATGTGCTGCGGGCCGGCCCCGCAGCAGACCCCGAGGTAGGCCACGCCGAGGGCCAGGGCGGCCGTGGCGAACTCGCCCAGTTCCCCGCGGGTGCAGGTGAACGGGTCGAGCCCGACCGGGAAGGCCTGGGCCCCGCCGCGGGCCGGATCGCGCAGGGCCTGCATCGAGGGCTGCGCCTCGGTGGTCCGGTACGGCACCGGCAGCGCGGCCACCGGGCACGACACGGCCGCGCGCACCGGGCCGAGCAGCGGCAGCATGGTCTGCGGGCCGCGGATGCAGTTGAGGCCGACCACGTCCGCCCCGGCCTGCTCGGCCCGGCGGCAGGCCTCCTCCGGGCTGATCCCCTCGCGCAGGTCGCCTTCCCGGTGGATCGCGAACGTGATGACCGCGGGCAGGCCGGCCGCGCGGATGACCTCGAGGGCCAGCAGCGCCTCGCCGGCCCAGCTGAAGGTCTCGGCGATGATGAAGTCCACGCCGGCCTCGGCCGCCCAGCTCACCTGCTCCTCGAACGCGGACCGGACGGTTCGCCCGGCTGCCTGCCCCGGCTCGTAGACGTTCGTGTTGGACAGGTTGCCGGCCAGCAGCGTGCCGGTTTCCCGCGCCACCCGGGACGCGATATCCAGGGCCTGCCGGTTGAGCGGCTCGAGAATGCCCTCCTTGCCGAGCACGCGGAGCTTCTCCCGGTGACCGTAGTACGTGAACGCCTCGACCACGTCGGAGCCGGCGTGGACGAACTCGCGGTGCAGTTCCCCGACGACCTCCGGGTGGTCGAGCACGACCTCGGGCACGAACGCCCCCGCCTGAAGGTAGCCTCTCCGCTCGCACTCGAACAGGTAGCCTTCGGCGCACACGACCGGGCGTTGTCCCAGCAACTCGAGCAGATCAGGCATGCGTTCCTCCCAGCTTGTCGTTCCGCCGGATGATACTCCGGGCGGCACCCGCGGACGTGATCTCACCCGACCGGAAAGGCGGCCTATGGCCCAGGAACGGCTGGTAGCGGTCAGCTACCCGGTAGACGAGGAGTATGTCCGGGTCAACGCGGAGGTCCTGGCGGGCGACGCCGGGATCGTCTTTACCTGCGCGCTGGACGACGCCGGGCGCCGCCAGGCCCTGCGGCGGGCCGAGGTCCTGCTGGCCTGGGAACTGTCCCAGGAGGTCCCGCCCGGCGCGCTGGGCGAGGCCTCCGGGCTGCGCCTGGTCCAGATGCTGTCGGCCGGTGTCGACGCGGTCGACTTCTCGGCGGTGCCGGACCGGCTGATCCTGGCCAGCAACGCCGGCGCCTACGCGGTGGCGATGTCGGAGCATGTCCTGGCGATGACGCTCAGCCTGGCCAAGCGCCTGCCGCAGCGGCACGCGGCCCTGGCCGCCGGCCGGTTCGACAAATGGGAACCGTTGCAGACCCTGGACGGCGCGATCTGCGCCATCCTGGGCCTGGGCGGGATCGGCACCGCCACGGCCCGGCTGATGACGGCGTTCGGCGCCCGCGTCTACGCGGTGAACCGCGACGGCCGGGCCAGCGAGCCCGCCGAGTTCGTCGGCACGCTGGCCGACCTGGACCGGGTGCTCCCGGTGGCGGACGTGGTCGTCGTCTCGCTGCCGCTGACGCTGGCCACCCGCGGGCTGCTCGGCCGGCGCGAGCTTGGCTTGATGAAGCCGACCGCGATCCTGGTGAACGTGGCCAGGGGCGCGATCGTCGACCAGGGCGCGCTGTACGAGCACCTGCGCACGCACCCGCAGTCCGGGGCCGGCATCGACACCTGGTGGGACGAGCCGGCGGGCGATGCCCCCTTCCGGACCGACTACCCCTTCTTCGAACTGCCCAACGTGATCGGTTCCCCGCACAACTCCAGCATCGTTCCGGGCACCATGCTGTCCGCCGCCCGCCTGGCCGCCGAGAACGTACGCCGGCACCTGCGCGGCGAGCCCGTCAAGGGAGTGGTCCGCCGATCCGACTACGTCGGGGAACGGGAGCGGCCGGTATCCCCTTTTACTTCTACATAGTAGTTGGTTCCCGGCCTGCCCCGTCGTGAGCCGAGCGCCCGGTCCACCTCGATGCCATTGCCCGGTATGCGGGGAGTGTTATACAATCAGGCGCCGGTCGTTCCGGGGGGGAAAGAACTCGGATATCTGACGCCGATAACTTTGGGGGCGGAGGCAGGCGGTGGACACTCAGCCTGGGCTCGCTGAGGCATGCGAGTACGGCGAGGTTTTGAAGCGCCGGGAGAGCTTTCTTGTCGACCTCAACAATACCGCAGCGTATGCACTGGCCCGGGGCGCGCCGATCTTTTTGTTAGACCATATCCGCTTCTTGGTCGAATACGTCGACAAATGGCTTACGGAGTCGCCCGGCATCGAAGGAGTCGTGGCTCAGACGCTGGTCGGCCAGGCGCCAAGGTGGATCAGTTCCCCCTCCGAGTTCATTGTCTCCCGGCTGCTCAAGGCGGAACGGCTCCCGTGGCGCGGCCGACTGTTCGTGGTGATCGCCCCCTTGCTCCTTCCTTTCCTCTTTATCGTGCCTGCGCAGTTCATCTGGTCAGTCTTCTCCAGCGCCTGGCACGTACTCAAGAAGGGCATCCGGAGCGTTCCTCCCCTCATTACCGCTGTGGTCGTCGTGTTTGTGACCAGCGACGCGTGGAAAATACTCGGAACCGGATTCACCCCGAGGTTCTTCGGCCTGTTCGGCGTATTCCTGGCGGCTGGCCTGGCCTTCCTCATCCGGTTCGGGGATTACTGGGACTACGATATCGCCGCGTCCGAGTATGAGGCCGGGGTCCTGTTGAGAGGCGTCAGGCGCAGGCGCACGAAGAAGTTCTACGAGCTCGTCCGCGCGGGGGCCGAGCCGTCGCCGATGGTGAAGCCGACCGGGCGCGGTGCGGTGTCCGTATACATGGGCTACCTTCTGCTCTCGGCGTTCTCCATCATCGTGGCGGCGATATTCGTTTCCGGGACCTTGATGTTGGTCGGGCTGATCCTGATCAATGCGAAGGAGACCACAAACCTGGCCGGCTCCGTCTACGTTTACCAGACGTTTCCTGGCAAGATTGTTCTCACCAGGCAGCTCGTGTCGCTTTCTCTCAGCCTGGGCGCCTTCTCCGCGTTCTTCCTCGTCGCCGCGCAGCACACCGAGGACCGGCGGGTGTTCATGTATAACGTTCTCGTCCGCCTCCGCCGCGCGCTTCTCGTGTACTCGGTCTACTGCCGTGCCCGCGACAGCGCGGAGGAATGGACCGGCATCCGCGTCGGCACCGCGATGCTCGCCCAGCGGGTACAGGCGCAGGAAAGAGTCTGGGAGGCAGCGACGCGAGTAGCCGAGCGGTATTGCGGGAACGCCGGAGTTATTGTGGCGAGCCCCTGCTCGCAAGCGCGCCGGAAAGCTATCTCCTGGGCACGGGAACTGGCCACCGCAAAAGAGTTGCAGTACGTGGCTGAATACGCTGGGCCCGTCGGCGAGTTCCGCGCGCCGGACAGCATGCTTGTGGTACCGGCCCCGGATTCAGGCGACATCGCCGCCAGGTGCATCAGCTATCCGGGCCGCACCGACTGGGAGGCGTTCCAGTCCGCCGCCCGGGAGATATGGAACGCAGTGGGCCACCTGCGACCCAGCCCGCAGGCGCTGAAGGACATGGGCCTTCCGGCCGCGGACGGTGTGCTGCGCTACGACGCGACTCATCTGCACGCACCTGGCTCGTCGCGCCTCCCGCGCCCGCCGCGCATCCCGCTCACCCCGCGTTCCCGCGTATAGCGCGGGCTGCGGTCGGCCGCGGGCCATGCCACTGCGGCCCGGCAGGCCAGACCGCCGCCGCCGCGCATCGCCGGCCGGCGGCGGCCCGGATGCCCGCGCTTCAGGCCCGGGTCAGTGGGCCTGGCTGCCGAGCATGAACGACGCCCGGCCCTGCTCGTCGAGTTCCGCGTCGAGTTCCCGGTCCTCGACGATGCCCGCGGCGTCTCGCTGGACGAAGACGCGGGCGCCCCCGTCCTCGATCACGGCGTCGTCTGGCTGCGGGCTCTCCAGGGACAGGGCCAGCGTCCCGGCGTCGCTGTCCTGCAACGACATGCGCAGGCCGGTGTCGGCGGGAATGCCCGGCTGGGAGGTGAGCGTGCGGATCGTCTCGGCCGCCCGGTTGGTTAGCGTAAGCACGATTTGTACCTCACTCAGGTCGATATCGGCTGGCAAGGTTGTTGACCCTGCCCCCGCGGCCCGCGGCTCAAACAGGTTCCCGGGGGGTTCCTGGCCGAGGCTACGAGGCGGCGGCTCCGTAGCCGGCGTTGCTCAGCATCCGGCGCAGGTCGACCACGGCCTGGGTGTCGATGTCCTTGCCCGCGGGAGGATCGAAGTACTCGGTCTCGGACCCGAGGGTCACGGCCACCTTGCCGGCGCGCTGCTCCACGGTCATGCCGACCGCCTCCAGCAGCGACATCACGGCGTGCCATTCGATGTTGTGGCTCACGGGGTGCCGGAAGATCTCGCGCAGCGTGTTGCGGTGGTGGTTGCTCAGGTGTTCTGGCTCTGGCGTCGACATGCGCGCTCCTGTCCGTCCGAGGGCAGCGTGGCCCGCTCCACACCATCATCACAGCGGCTTCACACGCCGTGCGCCCCGCTGCGCTGTTGTAGAACCTACCGACACGAGCCGAAAGGCCAGAACGGAGGGCGCGGGGTGAGCGGCGCCGACCTGCTGGTGCTGGCTCCGTGGCTGTTCTTCGGGCCGGCCTCGCGGTGATCGGCTACGCCCTGCTGAGCCGCAACTCGTCCCGTCGCCGGGCGGCGGGCCGGCGCACCCCGCGCCCGCGTCACCCCAGGAACCGGGGCGGCAGCCGGTGATCGGCCTGTCGCACCTGGCCGTCGCCTCGCCGGTGTCGTACCTGATCGCGCTCAGCGGCCGGCGCGGGGCAAGGTCACGACCATCTGGGTGCCCCGGCCCGGGGTGCTCGTCGCGTTCACGGCCCCGCCGTGCGCGCGGACGAGCTCGGACACCACGGCCAGGCCGATGCCGCTGCCGGCCACGTGGGCGGCCCGCCGCCCCCGCCAGAACCGGTCGAAGATCCGCGGCAGCTCGTCGCCGGGGATTCCCGTGCCGGTGTCGGCCACGTACAGCCGGGCCTGCCGGCCGGACGGCCCGGTTTCCAGGGTCACCCGGCCCCCGGCCGGGGTGAACTTCAGGGCGTTGCTGAGCAAGTTGGTGACGACCTGGTGCATCCGCTGGGCATCGGCCATGACGCTCACGGGGGTCAGCCGCCGTTCGAAGCTGATGCCCGCGGCCTCGAACCGGCCCGCCAGGCTGTCGGCGGCCGCGCCGGCGACGTCGGCCAGGTCGCACGGGTGCAGCGATAGCTGGAGCGCGGCCGCCTCCGCAGCGGCCAGGGTGTGCAGGTCGTCGACCAGCCGGGCCAGCCGGAGCACCTCATCACGCAGCGAGGAAAGCTGCCCGGGACTGGGGTCGACGACCCCGTCGAGCAAGGCCTCGTGACCCGCTTGCAGCACGGCGACCGGCGTCCGCAGCTCGTGCGCGACGTCGGCCACCACGTCGCGGCGAAGCTGGTCCTGGCGGGCCAGGTTGTCGGCCATCCGGTCGAAGGTGGCCGCGAGCTCGCGAAGCTCGTCCGGCGCCCGGATCTCCCCCACCCGCGCGGCGCGGTCGCCGTGGCCCATCGCCTGGGTCACCTCGATCAGGCGGGCGACCGGGACGGGTGATCCTCCGGGCCATCAGCAGCCCGGCCAGCAGGGCCAGCAGCGCGGCGAGGCCCGCCGCGCCGGCGATCGCCCGCCACAGCGCGGAGCGCAGGACGCTGTCCGCGGCGGGCGGGCCGCTGGCCGTGAGGCGCACCGCTATCCGGCCCACCCGCTGGCCGTGCACCACCACCGCCGCCGTCTGCACCGGGCAGCGCGTCGCGCGAGAAGCCCGGCGAGGCCGCGACGATCCGGCCGGCCGTTGTCGGTCACCTCGACGTCGATGCCGATGCTGGCGGCCCGCGTCCAGCACCGGGCTCAGGTCGGCGCCGGCCCAGCTGCGGTGTCGCTCCCCAGGCCGCGCCCGCGGCGGCGGTCATCGCCTGGGTCCGCTCCTGCCGCTGCTAGACGGCCAGATCGGAGACGTCGGCGGCGGCGAACGCCGCGGTCAGTCCGGCCAGCAGGGCCACGGCCAGCAGGGCCACGGCGATGAAGGCCAGGGCCAGCCTCAGCCCGAGCGGACCCGAGCCGCCGGGCCTAGTCATCTCGGGTCAGGCCGAGCCGGTAGCCGCCGCCGAGCACCGTCTGGACGATCTGCGGGACCCGCTGGTCCTCCTCGATCTTGCGGCGCAGGTTCTTCACGTGCGAGTCGATCGTGCGCTCGTAGCCCTCGAACTCGTAGCCGCGCACCCGGTTGATCAGCTCCAGGCGCGAGTACACCCGGCCGGGCACGGCCGCGAGCGCGACCAGGATGCCCCACTCGGTCGGGGTCAGGTCGACCGGCGTCCCGCGCACCTGCGCCGCCCGCCGGGGTTCGTCGATGACCAGCACCCCGCCTCCGTAGCGGACCAGTCCCTCGTCGCCGGCGGGCCGCCCGCCCCGGCGCAGGATCGCCTGCACCCGCAGCACCAGTTCGCGCGGGCTGAACGGCTTGGTCACGTAGTCGTCGGCCCCCAGTTCCAGGCCGCCGATCCGGTCCTCCTCGCTGCTGCGCGCGGTCAGCATGAGGATGGGCGTGCCCCCCGCGACCCGGATCTCCCTGGCCACGCTCTCGCCCGGGACGTCGGGCAGGCCCAGATCCAGGACCACCAGGTCGGGCCCGGCCGAGCGGGCCAGGCTGATCGCTTCCGCGCCCGATCCGGTCGACAGCACCGCGAAGCCGGCGCGTTCCAGGTAGGAGCGCACCAGCTCGCGCAGTTTCTGCTCGTCCTCAACTACCAGTACCGTCGTCGCCATCCGCCTGCTCCCTGCTGGCTGTCGGCCTCCGCCGCCCGGGTCAGAGCATCCCTGGCCGGCGGCTGACAACGATGATTCCCCACTGGCGGGGGAAACCCCAGACGGCGCCGGAGGCGTCAGCGGAACAGGGCCGAGTCGGCCGGGGGGATCAGCCAGCGCAGCCGCTCCTGGTCGGTCAGCCGGGCCGGGCGCGCGGCCTGGGCCACCCGGGCGTCGTCAGGGTCGCCCCACGAGCATCCTCCGTCCCGGGGACCTGGCCGCCAGCGCCGGCCGTCCCCGCGAGTCAGGTCTTCCGAGCGATCAGATAGTTGCTTAATGCCAACTAATCGAACTCGTGCCGTTATTCCGCGGGCTCGCGGGTACGGCGGTCGCGCTGGCCGGAGCTGGCGGCCGCGATTTTTGCGGCCGGCTGGAACGGTTGCGCCGGGTTGTTCGTGCTTGGTTTGCGAACGAGGAGGAGTCCCGGGAGGAGACCGGATGGCGGCCGACCGGAGCACGGCTGAGCTCGAGCGCTTCCTGGCCGAGCGCGCCGATCACCTGCTGCGCACGGCCGCGCTGCTCACCGGCAGCAGGGAAGCCGGCGAGGACCTGCTCCAGACGGCGGTCGAGCGGCTGCTGGGGCGGTGACGCCGGTTCGACGGGGATCCCGAGGGCTACCTGCGGCGGACGCTGTGCAACCTGGCCACCGACGGCCACCGCCGCTCGGGCCGGTGGCGGCACAAGGAACGTCTGCTGCGAGCCGACCCGCGGCCGGCGCAGGACCCGGCCCGCGACGTGGACCTGCGCGACGCCCTGGTCCGGCTGCTGGTGCAGCTGCCGGCGAGGCAGCGCGCCGTGCTCGTGCTGCGGTACTGGGAGCAGCTGACCGACGCCGAGACGGCGGCGGTCCTCGGCTGCCCCGAGGGCACGGTGAAGTCCGCCGGCTCGCGCGGGCTGGCCCGGATGCGCGAGCTCGCCGGCGACTGGAACGACACGGCGGCCACGTGCGGCCGAGGGGGACAGTGATCATGAACACCGACGTCGAGAACCTGCTCCGCGAGGGCATGGAGCGGTTCACCAGGGATCTGCGGGCGCCCGCCGGACTGACCCGCCGGGTCGCGCGGCGGCGCCGCCGGCGGCTGGCGCTGCGCTCGGCGGCCGGAGCGGCGGCGGCGCTGGCCGCGGGGGCCGTGGCCCTGGTGGCCGTCGTGGTGCCCGGTGTGCCGGACAGCAGCGCCGCCGCTACCGCGTACGTGGTGAAGCGCGTCGACGGCGCGCTGAGCGCGGCCGAACCCGGCTCGATCGCGCAGATGACGGTCACCACCCGCAGCGCCGTGATATACGGCGGCACGATCGTGACGACCACTGCCGAGGAGTGGTCCCACGGTGGCCAGTGGCGCTCGGTCAAGTACTCGCCGGCCGGGCGGCCGGTCTACGACGAGGGCTCCGGCACCTCGTCGCTGTATACCCTGGTCAGCTACCTGACACGGACATGGGCACGCCAGCGCCTGCCGAGCCCCCCGGTGGCCTGGAGCCGGGCAGCGGTAACCGGTCCGCGCGGCTGCGGGCCGAGGCTCGCTCCCGTCCCGTTCGTGTTCCAGTCCGGGCTGCCGGGCATCGGCTTCTCGGCCAGTTCGCTGCCTACGACGGTGGCCAGAGACCTGCGGGCCGCGATCTCCTGCGGGACCCTGGCCGACAGGCCGGCAGCGCGTCGACGGGATCGAGGCAGTCAAGCTGACCAGCCGCCCGGGCAGCCCGATCATCGAGACCATCTGGGTCAGCCCGGGCACCTACCTGCCGCTGCGCGTGGTTATCCGCTCGGCCGGGCCCCATGGCGGGTTGATCGTCGGGAGCCAGAGAGTCCTGCAGCAGACCGCGGACATCACCTGGCTCCCGCCGACCGCGCGGAACCTGGCCCAGCTCACCGTGCCCATCCCCGCCCGATTCCGTCACGTCCCGCTCCCCGAGGCCGCTACGCCGATCTTGCAGCAGACCCCGGGGACCGGCCCTTCCCTTCCGTATTCACCTCCGGCCTCGGGGCTGTCCGGCTGACCGATCGCCATCGGGCTGGCCGCATGCAGCGGCGGTTCCAGCTCCCCGCACATCGCCAGCCCGGGGACGAGCAGCGGCAGCGGCGGCGGGAACTCCGCGACCACCGGGAACTCGGCCCAGGCGGGCCTGGTCGGCCGGAGGACCGATTTCACGGCCGGCCGGAACGCTGGGGCCGGGTTCTTCGTGCTTGGTAGGCGAACCGGGAGGCCGGGAAGCCGGCGAGGGCCACCCCCGCCTGCATGACTGCGAGGGACACGCGATGAACGACGATCAACGGCTGGCCGCGGACGAGCCGGGGAGGCGGGCCATGACCAGGAGGTACCGCCGAGGGGCGCTCGCGGTCTTCGTCGCGGCGGCCGCCATCGGGCTGGCCGCGTGCGGCGGGTCCGGCTCCACCCCGCACGTCGCCAGCCTGGGGAACAGCAGCGGCGATGGCAGCGGGAACTCGGCGGGCAGCGGCAATGGCAGCGGTAACGGCACCGGGAGCTCCGCGGATAACCCGACCCAGTTGCTGGACGAGTGGGCCGCCTGCATGCGCAAGCACGGCGACCCCAACCAGACCGACCCGACCATCGACGCCAGCAAGGGGATCCACATCTTCATGACCGATGTGTCGCAGGCATTGTCTTCGGAGGTCCACTCAAGCAGCGGTCCGTGCAGCAATTACGAGCTGGCGGCCGAGAAGGCGTTGCAGGGCGGCCAGTCGGCCCCGAAGGGGCCGAACCCGGCCCAGCTGGTGAAGTACGCCGAGTGCATGCGGGCCAACGGGGTCCCGAGCTACCCCGACCCCAACGGGAGCCAGGAACAGGACATCGGCAACGTGGACCCGAACAGCGCGATCTTCAAGAACGCCAACCAGGTGTGCGCCAAGAAGATCGGCGCGCCGGCTTGGTGGGCCAACGGCACGGGTGTTCCGGGAGAAGTTGAAGTGCAGAGCTTCAATGGACCCCCGGGAGCGACTCCGCCGCCGGGCGGGCCGGGCAGCAACGGCGGGTCGGGTGCCAGTGGCTGAGTTCTTGGCCAGGCGGGTGTCGGCGGCCAGGCGGCTGTGGTCGGCCAGGCGGCCCGTGGTGATCGGCGTTGTCGTGCTGGTCGGAGGAGCGGTGGCCGGCGGGGTGGCCGTGGCGGCGAGCGGCAGCCACAGCAGTGCGGCCTCGTCGCCGGGCGGGGGCGGGGTCGCCACCGCGGCGGTGGTGCGGACCACCCTCATCAACACGGTGCAGGTGGGCGGCTCGATCGGGTACGGCGGGTCGTACACCGTCGCGACCCCGTCGGGGGCCAGCGCCTCGCAGGTCGCCCAGGCGCAGCAGGCCGTCGCCGTCGACCAGCAGGCCCTGTCCGCGGATGAGCAAATCGAGTCCGACGCGGCGGCCGCCGATGACCAGGCGGTCGCGGCGGACCAGACCAACGTCGGCGCCGGCCAGTCCGCCCTCAGCTCGGACCTGGCCAAGGAGAAGAAGGACTGCGCGGGGGCGGGGGCGTCGGCGGCGGCGTGCACCCAGGACACCCAGAAGGTCAGCACCGACCAGGCCGCGCTGACCCAGGCCGGGCAGCAGCTGGCCACGGCCCAGTCGGCCGCGACGAGCGACCACGACCAGGACCAGGGCAAGGTCGGGGCGGATGAGGTCAAGCTGGCGGGTGACCAGGCCACGCTGGCCTCGTTGCAGGCCACGGCGACCAACCCGGGCACGACCTTTACCTGGCTGCCACAGCCGGGCCAGGTGATCCGGCAGGACCAGCGGGTCTATTCGGTCAGCAACGAGCCGGTGCCGCTGCTGTACGGCCCCGTCGCCGCGTACCGGGCGTTCTACGTGGGCATGTCCGAGGGCGGCGACGTGGGCGAGCTGACCCGGGACCTGATCGCGCTGGGCTACGGCGACGGCCTGGCCCAGAGCGACCATTACTCGCCGGCGACGGCGGCGGCGGTGCAGCGCTGGCAGCAGGCCCGGGGCCTGCCGGCGACCGGGGAGATCTTGCTGGGCGAGGTGGTGTTCGAGCCCGGCCCGATCCGGGTCACGTCGGTCACGCCGTCGGCCGGCGCGCCCGTCGCCGGGGGCGGCGGGGCCGGCGGCGCCGGCGGGGGCGGCGGGGGTGGCACGGTGCTGACGGCTACCAGCCCCACCCCGGTGGTCACCGTGGACCTGGGCGTGGACCAGGAGTACCTGGTCCAGCCCGGTGACACGGTGTCGGTGGTGCTGCCCGACGGCACTTCCACGGTAAACGGGCATGTGGAGTCGGTCGGTAGCGTGGCCACCTGCCCGGGGGGCAGCGGCACCGGCACCGGGACCGGCAGCGGCGGCACCGGCGGAGGGAGCAGCGGGGGCGTGGGCGGTTCGGGCGGCCAGTCGCCGTGCTCGTCGGCGGGCAGCAGCGGCGGCGCCGGCAGCAACCCCTCGGCGACGGTGACGGTGACCGTCGCCTTGGACGCCACCCCGGCGGGGGCGGCGCTGGACCAGGCGCCGGTGAACGTCAACATCACCTCGCAGCGGGCCGCTGACGTGCTGGCGGTGCCGGTGAACGCCCTGGTGGCCCTGCAGGACGGCGGGTACGCCGTGCAGGTGGTGACCGGCGCCGCCAGCCACCTGGTCGCGGTCACCACCGGCCTGTACGCCGACACCATGGTCCAGGTCAGCGGGCCGGGCATCAACGTCGGCACGCGGGTGGAGGTGCCGTCCTCGTGACCCAGACGGTGCCGGTCCAGGCCCGGCCGGGCGCCGGCCCGGCGCCGGTCCTGGAGCTGGCCGGCGTGGTCAAGCAGTACCCCGGCGACCCGCCGGTGGTGGCCCTGGGCGGGGTGGACCTGCGGATCGGCGACGGGGAGCTGGCCGCGATCGTCGGCCCTCCGGATCGGGCAAGAGCACGCTGCTGCACGTGATGGGCACCCTGGAACGGCCCACCCGCGGCGTGGTCCGCATCGCCGGGCAGGACACCTCGGCCATGTCCGACCAGCAGCTGTCAGGGGTGCGGGCGCGGCAGATCGGGTTCGTGTTCCAGCAGTTCTTCCTGCTCGACGGGCTGTCGGTGCTCGACAACGTCGCCGACGGCCTGCTGTACCGGGGCGGGCGGGCCGCCGAGCGGCGGCGGCTGGCCCAGGCGGCCATCGAGCGGGTCGGGCTGGGCCACCGCGTGCGGCACCGGCCCAGCCAGCTGTCGGGCGGCGAGCAGCAGCGCACCGCGATCGCCCGCGCGCTGGCCGGCCGGCCCGCCCTGGTCATGGCCGACGAGCCGACCGGCAACCTGGATTCGGCCACCGGTGCGTCGATCCTGGACCTGCTGCGCGAGCTGCACGCCGACGGCACGACGATCGTGGTCATCACCCACGACCGCGACGTGGCCGCGGCCACCGACCGGCGGATCGAGATCCGCGACGGAAGGATCCTCAGTGACACGCCGACCGGTTCGTGACAGCGGCGCCTCCCGGCTGACTGGCCGGGACCTGCTGCACGTCGGCAGCCTCGGGCTGCGCAGCCGGCGGGCCCGGGCCGCCTTGTCCGCGCTGGGCATCAGCATCGGCATCGCCGCCATCGTCGGCGTGCTCGGCATCTCCGATACCTCCAAAGCCGGCCTGCTGGCCGAGCTGGGCCAGCTCGGGAACCTGCTCACCGTGCAGCCCGGCAGCACCGCGACCGGCCAGCAAGCCGAACTTCCCGTCACCGCCGAGGGCATGGTCGCGCGCATCGCGCCGGTCACCAGCGTGACCCAGATCGCCGGCATCTCCGGCACCAACGTGTACCGCACTCCGCTCATCCCGGCCATCAACACCAACGGCATCGCGCTGACCGCCGCCGACCCGGATCCGCCCGCCACCCTGGACGCCAGCATGGCCCACGGCAGGTTCCTCAACCCGGCCACCGCCCGCTACCCCGCGGTCGTCCTGGGCTCGGAGGCAGCCAGCCTGCTGGGCATCCGCAACCTGGCCCACCCCACCCAGGTGTGGATCGGCGGGCACTGGTTCACCGTCACCGGCATCTTGAACCCAATCCAGCTCGAAACCCAGATGAACAGCATGGCGTTCATCGGCTTCCCCGTCGCCCGGCAGTACTTCGCCTTCGACGGCCACCCCACCGAACTGTTCGTGCGCAGCGTCTTCAGCCAGGTCAACGCCGTAGCCGCCGTGCTGCAAGCCACCGTCAGCCCGGCCAGCCCCTCGGCCGTGCAGGTCAGCTACCCGGCCGACATCCTCCAGGCCGAGGTGGCCGCCGCCGGGGCCTACAACGGCCTGCTGCTCGGCCTGGGGGCCATCGCCCTGCTCGTCGGCGGCGTCGGGATCGCCAACGTCATGGGCATCTCCGTCCTCGAACGCCGCTCCGAGATCGGCCTGCGCCGCGCCCTGGGCGCCACCCGCCGCCACGTCGCCGAGCAGTTCCTGGCCGAGGCCGTGCTCCTGTCGCTCCTCGGCGGCCTGGCCGGCACCGTCACCGGCGTCACAGCCACCGCCATCTACGCGCTCGCCCAGCGCTCCACGCTGCTGATCCCGCCCCTGGCCTGCTACGGCGGAATCGGCGCCGCCCTGGCCATCGGCGCGATCGCCGGCCTGTACCCGTCGACGCGAGCCGCCCGCCTCTCGCCAACCGAGGCATTGCGCACGGTATGACCGCTGACCCCCGCGCGACCGACGTCCCTTGACCTCCGGCCGGCTTGAGGCGCCCTCGGGGCGTCCTGGGTCCAGCGGTTCGGCCTGTGGCGGTGGCGGTGGCGGCCATGGCCGGCCGGGGCGCCTGCCTGGTTCCGTATCCCGCGCCGCCTGCTCCGGGGATAGCGCGGCGACGGTGGCGGGCACACTTCTGCGAGAAAGCGGCCCGCGCGGCGGGCCGCGAGCCGAGCCGGGGGGGACGGGTTTGGCCGATCTCGAGACCGTGCTGCTCGACGACGTGCGCGTGCTGCTCGGGCGGTGGCGCCGCCAGTTCGCCGGACAGCCAGCGGCAGAGCGCAAACGGCTGCTGCTGCTCGCGCTGGAGCGGGAGCAGATCGTGGCCGTCGCCTACCGGGAGGAGGCGGTGGCCGCGCGGGTGGCGGCCCTCGACGTCGGCGACGCCGCGCGGGCGCTGATCCGCCAGACGCTGATGTGGATCTGGAAGGACGAACAGCTTCACGCCGAGTACCTGCGCGGCCTGCTGCTGGGCTCGGGCGGGCTGGCCTCGTCGCTGGTGGTCTACGGCCGCCAGGTCCAGGGCGCGCTGTCCGGGTGGACGTCGGCGACCGCCACGCAGCGCCAGGCGCAGTCGGCGCCGTTGCGGACCGCGGCCGCCACCGTCCTGATCGCGGTGGCTCGCGGCCTGCACCGGATGCCCGACGCGCTGGCCCGGGAGCTCAGGTACCAGACGTTCCGCCGTTACTGCGCCCTGAACGTGGCGCTGGAGGCCAGTGCCGAGTTCGCCTACCGCCGGCTCGTGCAGGTGGCCGGGTCCGAGGAGGAACGCGCGGTGTTCGAGCAGATCCGCAGCGACGAAGCACGGCATACGGGGGCGTTCCGGCTGCTAACCGGCGTGCTCACCGAAGACGATCACCTGGCCGCCGGGGTGTCGGTGCAGCGCCTGGCCGGGCAGTTGGCCGAGATCAGCCCGTGGTTCCTGCCCGCCGCCCAGCGTGCGGGCCGACGGCGGTCGTTCGGCTCCCGGGCCCCCGTGGTGGTGCGCAGCGGGCGAGCCGACCGTGACAAGGCCGCGGTCCTGGAGCAATGCCTGGACCGGGCCGGCCTCGGCGTGCTGGCCGCCCGCGCGGGCCTGGCGGCGATCCGGGTCTCGTTCATGCTCGGCTACGACCGCGCCGACCGCTCGAACGTCAACGACCCCGAACTGGTCGACATCGTGGCCCGCTACCTGCGGCGGCACGGCACGAGGGACGTGGCGGTGCTGGAGGCGCCCACGGTCTACGGCAACCTGTTCGCGAACCGCTCGGTCGCCTCCGTCGCCTCGTACTTCGGCTTCGACTCCCCCGCGTACCGGATCGTCGACATCGGCGACGACCTGCGGGCCGCCGTCTTCGACCGCGGGTTCGTGCAGAACTCGATCAGCGGCACCTGGCTGGACAGCGACCTGCGGATCGTGATGCCGAAGCTGCGGACGGACCCGACCGAGTTCGCTCACCTGAGCCTGTCCACCCTGGAGGGCAGTACCGGCGCGATCGACGCCACCTTCTACGCCGGGCGCCGGACGGACTTCCGCTCGGCCACCATGATGCTGCTCGACGTCGCCCCGCCCGATTTCGCGGTGGTCGACGCCTGGGCGCCGGTCGCGGACGGGCCGTTCGGGGTGATGGGCTGCCGTCACCCGGCCGGCGTCCGGCACGTCTACGCCGGCCGCGACGCGCTGGCCGTCGACGAGGTGGTGCTCGGCGACCTCGGCGTGGCCGACGCCCGCCGCGCCCCGATCGTGGCCCAGGCCTGTTACTGGTTCGGCCTCGAGCCCGCGCCGGTCGCCGTCGACGGGGTCCGGCCGCGGCTGGGCCGGGAACTGCGCGGCGCCCACGCCTCCGCGCTGCTGCGCGGGCTCGGGACGATCTCCTATCCCGTCTACGTGTACCTGAGCAACCGAGGGGAGCTGTTCGTGCCGGCCATGGACACCACCGCGTTCCCGCCGACGGTCAGGCCGGGAGCCGCGACCCGGTCGGTGCGCTGGCTGAGCCAGCGGGCGTTCGGGCTGCGGGCTCCGGCGCGGGCGCGCTGATGGGTCTGTCCCGCGCCCAGGCGCGCGGCGTCCTGGCCACCGTGCGGGCCGGCCACGCCGCGGCCCGCGGGCTGGCGATCGCCGACAGCCGGGCCGTCGTACGGGCGCTGTTCCTGTCCTCGGCCGTCCGGACCGGCCTGCTCGGTCACCTGCGCGAGGGCGCCGGCCTGGCCGACATCGCCGAGCGGACCGGGTGTCAGCGCGCCGAGCGCCTGCAGGCCTGGCTCGACGTGGGCACCGAGCTTGGCGAGATCACCCGGCGCGCGGGCCGATACCGGGTGCGCGGGCGCCGGGCGCGCGCCCTCGCGGCCGGGGACGCGCTGCTGACCGCCCACTACCGGTCGATCCTGGACTACCAGGCCGGCCCCTACGCCGGCCTGGAGGCGCTGCTCCGCTCCGGGCCCGGCGACGGGCGCGCCGACCTGGAGCGGTACGCCGACGACATCGCCGAGGTGTCCCTGGCGGCGGCGCCGTTCATCGCGTCATACCTCACCCGCGTGATCGGCCGGTCCCGCCCGGCCCGGATCCTCGACGCCGGCTGCGGCACCGCCGTCTACTCCAAGGTCGCCGCGGGCGCCGACCCGCTGGTCCTGGTCGACGGCATCGACCTGGCGGAGTCCGTCGTCGACGCCGCCCGCGCGGAGGTCCGCCGGGCCGGCCTGGACGACAGGATCCGGCTGCACACCGGGGACATCCGCCGCTGGGCACCCGCGGCCGGGACCGGCTACGACCTCATCCTGCTGCTCAACAACGTGTACTACTTCCCGCGCGAGGACCGGCCCCCGCTCTACCGGCGCCTCGGCGGGCTGCTCCGGGAGCACGGCCAGCTTGTCGTCGCGTCGCTCACCGCGCCGGGCTCAGTCGCCTCGGCCCACCTGAACTTCATGCTCACCTGCCAGGCAGGCGCGGCCGCCCTCCCCCGGCCGGGCGAACTCGAGGCCGACTTGTCCGGCGCGGGCTTCGACATCACCGACACCCAGGTCATCGTGCCCACCGAACCGTTCGTGGCCGTCACCGCCACCCGGCGCTAGCCGCCGCCCCGGCATCCCGGGCCACATGGCCGGCTTCGCCGGCTACGGGAACCGGCTACATGACCGGCTCATTGCTAGCGCGGGGCGACGAGCTCGGAACCTCCCGCTGCCATCCGTTCAGGAACGAAACGGTGGGTGCGTCGGCGGGATAGAACGACTCGATGGCCAGCTCCGACAGCGTGACGTCGCGAGGGGTGCCGAACACGGTCGTGGTGCTGAGCAGGGACAGCACCGTGTCCTGGGCGCGCAGCCGCAGCGGGACCAGGATCGCCCGGGTGTCCGGGCGGGAGACAGGCGGAGGGCTCGGGTAGGTCGCCAGCTCGCCACGCAGCGCGATCAGCGCGGGATCGGCCGTCGACTCGACGTCGCGGTCCAGGCGGTCGAGCAGGTGCGCTCTCCACTCCGGCAGGTTGACGATGCGTGGCGCCATGCCCTCGGGATGCAGGCTCAGGCGCAGGACGTTGACCGGCGGCTCGAGCAGCGCGGCCGCCGCGCCCTCGGTGAGCAGGGGAACGGCGTCGTTGGCCGCCACCATCTCCCACCGGGCGTCGATGACCACGGCGGGAAACGGCTCGTGCGCCCGCAGCACGTGCTCGATCGCGTCGTGGACCGCGGACATGGGCGGGTCGGCCAGGCCGTTGGCCGGGTACTCCGGGGCGTAGCCACCCGAGAGCAGCAGCACGTTGCGCTCGCGCAGCGGCACGTCAAGCTGCTGGGCGAGACGCAGGATCATCTCGCTCGTCGGCCGGGACCGCCCGGTTTCGACGAACGAGAGATGCCGCGCCGAGACCTCGGCCCGCAGCGCGAGGTCGAGCTGGGTGAGCCTGCGCCGTTCCCGCCAGCCGCGCAGCAACCTACCGACCGGAGCCGGTTCCTGGGTCACCGTCAACGTCGTCACCCTGGTCACCTTAGGCAGAGCCGGGAAGGGCGGCGATTACCTGCCAGGTAAAGCCCCGTTACCTACGGCGTCATCGACCATCGGCGCGATCGGCCCGACCCTCGGAGCACGGGGCCGGCGCAGCAGGCGCGGGCCATCGCCAGAGGGGAACGCCATCATGTCTGACTTCGCGCAGCTCGCCGAGAAGTACATCGCCACGTGGAACGAGACCGACCCGCCGGCGCGGCGCGCCCTGATCGACGAGGTCTGGTCCTCCGACGGCCGGTACATCGACCCGGTGGCCGCGGTCGCCGGACGCGACCAGATCGACGCGGTCATCGCCGCCGTCCAGGAGCAGTTCGCCGGGATGACGTTCCGGCTCGCCAGCCCCGTGGACGCGCATCACGACCAGGCCCGGTTCACCTGGGAACTCGGGCCGGACGGCGCCGAGGCCCTCGTGGTCGGGTTCGACGTGGCCCAGCGGGACGCCGACGGGCGGCTGGCGCTGGTGCTGGGTTTCCTCGACCAGGTGCCCGCGTCCTGAAGTGGTCCTCCGGACGCCGGCCCGCCGCGGGACCGGGCGCGCCCGGCGCGGGCCGGCCCGCCGGACCCTGGCGGGCTGAGCGACCCAGCTTTTAGAATCAGATTCTATTGGACAGGCCCCCGGCCGGGTCCGGCCGGCCGGGGGCCCCGGCGACGTGCTCGCGACCGGGGCACGCGATCCCATCTCGGGAGGACACTGTGGCGTGGGACTTCTCGACGGAGCCAGAGTTCCAGGAGCAGCTCGACTGGGTCGCGGAGTTCTGCCGCAGCGAGATCGAGCCGCTCGACCTGGTCTTCCCCGGCGCCGCGTACTCGCGTGACCCGAAGGCCAAGGCGCTCGCCGACCCGCTCAAGCAGCAGGTGAAGGACCGGGGCCTGTGGGCGCTGTTCCTCGACCGCGAGCTGGGCGGCCCGGGGTTCGGCCAGCTCAAGCTGGCCCTGCTCAACGAGATCCTGGGCCGCTACAACTCGGCGCCGGTGATCTTCGGCGCGGCTGCGCCGGACACCGGGAACATGGAGATCCTGGCCGCCTACGGCACCGAGGAGCAGAAGCGCCGGTGGCTGTACCCGCTGATGAACCAGGAGATCTTCTCCGCCTACTCGATGACCGAGCCGCAGGGCGGCTCCGACCCCAACCTGTTCAAGACCCACGCCGAGCGCGACGGCGACGAGTGGATCATCAACGGCGAGAAGTGGTTCACCAGCGCCGGCGCCCGGGCCGACATCCTGCTCGTGATGTGCACCAACGGCATGTTCGTGGTGCCGCGGGAGACGCCGGGCGTGGAGATCATGGAATATCCGGTCCTGCACAACCACATCCGCTACCACAACGTGCGGGTGCCCGCCGACCATCTGCTCGGGCCGGAGAACGGGGCCAAGGTGCTGGCCCAGCGGCGCCTGGGCGGCGGTCGCATCCACCACGCGATGCGCACGGTGGCCCGGGTCAAGCTGGCCTTCGACATCATGTGCGAGCGGGCGCTCAGCCGCGAGTCGCACGGCAAGATGGTGGCCGAGCACCAGATGGTGCAGGAGGCCATCGCGGACTCCTACGCGGAGATCAACATGCTCCGGCTGCTGGTGCTGTGGACCGCCTGGACCATCGACAACTCGAGCACCCAGCAGGCCAGGACCCAGATCGCCGCGTGCAAGTACACCTGCGCCAAGGTGCTGCGCGACGTGTCCTACCGGGCCCTGCACATGCTGGGCTCCCTCGGCACCACCAATCTGACCCCGCTGCAGGCCATGTGGGCCAGCGCGCCGACCATGGCCATCGCCGACGGGGTCGATGAGGTGCACAAGGTCACCGTCTCCCGCAACGTCCTCAAGGGCTACGAGCCGCATCCCGGCCTGTGGCCCACGGAGTACATCCCGGCCAAGCGCGAGCAGGCGAGGAAGAAGTACGCCAGCCTGCTCGACGCTGACCCGGACCTCGCTGCCTGGGCGGACCGGGCCGAGCGGCACACGGCGCGGGGGCTGTGATCATGGACATCGGGCAGCGGGTCGCGATCGTCACCGGGGGCGCGAGCGGTATCGGCCGCTCGCTGTGCCTCGCCTTCGCCCGCCGCGACGCCGCCGCGGTGGTCGTCGCCGACGTGGACGCCGCGGGAGCGGCGCAGGTCGCGGCCGAGATCGAGGCGAGCGGGCGCAAGGCGCTGGCGGTGACGGCGGACGTGGGGAGCGCGGCCGACGCCGAGGCCCTGGCCGGACGGGCGGTGGAACGGTTCGGGCGGATCGACGTGCTCTGTTCCAACGCCGGCATCATCGTGGGCGGCGGGCTCGAGATCCCGGACGAGGCGTGGTCGCGGATGTGGGCGATCAACGTGCAGAGTCACGTCTACCTGACCCGGGCCGTCCTGCCGGGGATGCTGGCCCGGGGCGAGGGGTACCTGGTCTATACCGCGTCGGCCGCGGGGCTGCTCACCGAGCTTGGCTCGGCGCCGTACTCGGTGACCAAGCACGCGGTGGTCGCGCTGGCCGAATGGCTCTCGATCACCTACGCCGACCAGGGCATCCGGGTGTCGTGCCTGTGCCCGCAGCTGGTGACCACCAACCTGGGCGCGACCAGCCGGCGCCTGGTCGACGCGGGCCCGCCGCTGACGGCGGACGGCGCCGGCGCGGGCGCGCCGCCCGAGGCGGACGGCATCGGCGTACGGCAATCGGCCGTGGACGGCGTCCTGACGCCCGACCAGGTGGCGGAGTCCGTCATCGAGACCATGGCCGGCGAGCGATTCCTGATCCTCCCGCACCCGGAGGTGGCCACTTACGAGCGGCGGCGGGCCGACGACCGGGAACGCTGGCTGCGGGGCATGCGCCGGTTCCACGCCCGCCTCAGCTCGGGCCGGTGAATCGCGTGACAAGATGACCCGATGACACAAGGCATCAACGCGACATCGGTGACAGCGTGGCTGCTGGACCACGTCGAGGGCGTCCAGGCCCCGTTCACGTTCGAGCTCATCGCCGGCGGCCGGTCCAACCTGACCTTCGCGGTGACCGACGCGGCCGGCCGGCGCGTAGTGCTGCGCCGTCCCCCCATGAGCCACGTCCTGCCGACCGCCCACGACATGGGGCGTGAGTTCCGCATCATCTCCGCCCTGCGCCCCACGCCGGTCCCCGTCGCGACGCCCCTGGGCTACTGCGACGACGAGGCCGTCAACGAGCGGCCGTTCTACGTCATGGACTTCGTCGACGGGTTCATCCTGCGCGGGGCGGCCGAGGCGGAGGCCGCCCTGGAACCCGGGACCCGCCGCGTGGCCGGCGAGGATCTGGTCGACGTGCTGGCGGCCATCCATGGCGTGGACGTCGACGCGGTGGGGCTCGGCAACCTCGCCCGCCGCGACGGCTACATCGACCGGCAGCTACGCCGGTGGCACGGCCAGTTCCAGCAGTCGCAGCAGCAGGCGCGCGAGATCGGGGTGTACCGGCCGGTCCCGCTCATCGACGAGGTCCACCGGATGCTCGCCGACCGCGTGCCGCCGCAGCACGGCACCGCGATCGTGCACGGCGACTACCGCATCGACAACACCGTCATCTCCCCCGGAGGGAAGGTCCTGGCGGTGCTGGACTGGGAGCTGTGCACCCTCGGCGACGCCCTGGCCGACGTGGGCACGCTGATGGCGTACTGGTCCGATCACGCGGTCGCGGAGATGGCCGAGGCGCAGCAGGCCGACGGGCCTGCGGCCGGCGTGTCCGGGGCGGGTGCCACCGCGCAGCTCGCCGCCACCTCGCTGCCCGGGTTCCCCAGCCGGACCGAGGTGGCGGAGCGCTACGCCGCGCGCTCGGGTCGCGATCTCAGCCAGCTCGGCTTCTACGTGGCGTTCGCGTACTGGAAGCTGGCCTGCATCCTCGAGGGCGTCTACGTCCGCTACGCGGCCCGCGCCATGAGCGCCGATCACAGCGCCGCCGACGCGCTGCGCCCCGGCGTCGAGGACCGGGCCCGCCGCGCCCTGCAGGCCCTCCAGTCCTGAGCCCTCGCGCCGCCGCAGCAAACCGTGCGCGCCGGCGCCGAGGTCCTCTGCCCGTGGCAGGGCTCGGCCGGCCAGGAGTAACTCCCCGGCCAGGGCTTACGGCGCGGCGGTCCCGCGGGGCGCGGGCGGCCGGACGGGGATGCGGACGCGCAGCACCGTCTCACCCGGCTGGGAGTCGATGGTGATCGTGCCGCCGTGGCGCTCCACCACGATGCGCTGTGCGATGTCGAGGCCCAGTCCAGTGCCTTTGCCCGCGTCCTTGGTCGTGTAAAAGGCCTCGAACGCGCGCGCCGCCACCTCCGGCGGCATACCCGGGCCGGTGTCGCCGACCTCGACGACGACGTCATTCCCCTCGGCCCGCGTCGCCACCCGGAGCGTGCCCGCGCCGTTCATCGCGCTGATGGCGTTATCGATAAGGTTGGTCCACACCTCGTTGAGTTCGCCGGCGTAGGCCTCGATCCGGGGGACGTCGGCGCCATAGTCGCGCACGACCGTGACACCGCCGCGTAGCTTGTGCCCGAACATCACCAGGGTGCTCTCCAGCCCGTCCGTGATGTCGATGAGCTGCCTCGACGCGCGGTCCATCTGCGAGTAGGCCCTGACGGCGGCGACCAGCCCGGAGATGCGCCGGCTCGACTCTTTCATCTCTGACAGCAACGCGGCGACGGAGAACGTGCTCGCCACCCACTCCAGGCCCGGTGCCAGGCCCGCTTCCCCCAGCACCAGCGCGGCCCGCTCGCACCAGGCCGGGTCGATTCCGGCGGCGGCCAGCGACGCCGCAATGGTCCACTCGTTGGCGATCCCGTGGCGGGCAAGCCACAACGACAGGGCCTCCCCCTGGTCGGCCAGGACCAGCGGGTCCTGGTGCGCCGGATGCGGCTCGATCTCGCGGCGCAGCGTGTCGAGCGCGGTGAACTGCCCGGCTGAGATCTCATTATGGGCGAGCCGGGTCAGGGAGGAGAGCAGCGTCTGGCACGCGGTCTCCAGGGCGTCGACGGCCCGGGCCGCGGCGGCGGCCGGGTTGTTGATCTCGTGCGCGAGGCCGGCCGCGAGCTTGCCGAGCGTGACGAGCGACTCACGCTGCCGTGCGGTCGACTCGATGGACCGGGCGGTGTGGTACAGCCCCTCGATAAGGTGCCTGCCGAGCGGGAACCAGGCGTTGAGCCGCGCGCGCAGGACCTCGGCCGGAACCCGGAGCACCCGGCCGTCGGTCGCTCCGCGGCCGGTCGCGAGGTAGACGCCGTGTTCGTCCCAGGCCCGGAACCCGCCGGCCCAGCGACCCGGCACGTCCATCCTTCGCACCACCGTGTCCTCGCGGCCGATGTGGCGTACGAGATCGATCGTCCCGTCAACGAGCACCCACCAGAAGTCGGCATGCTCGCCCTCGCCGAACAGGTCGACACCGGGCACAATGCGAACTTCGGTACTGCCCTCGAGCAACTCCGCGAGCTGGTCGTCGGTCAGGCCGTCGAAGAGGCTCAGGGAGCGAAGCTCGTCGACGCGCATCAGATCGTGGCCAGGTAACGGTGCACGAGATAAATCGACATCGCGCCCTCACCCACGGCCGACGCGACCCGCTTCATGGAATCGAGCCGCACGTCGCCGGCCGCAAACACGCCGGGCACGCTCGTCTCCAGGGCGAACGGCGAGCGAGCCAACGGCCAGCGCCGCGCATACGCGGGGCTCAGGAGATCCTGACCTGTGACGATGAACCCCTTGTCATCGCGGACCACGTCGGCACCGAGCCACTCGGTGCGGGGCCAGGCACCGATGAAGACGAACAGCCAGCACGATGACACCTCCTCCGTGGCACCGGAATCCCGGTCGGCGAGAGTGAGCTTCTCGAGGTGGCCGTCGCCGCGGCCCGCGAGCACCTCGCTGCGATACCGCACCTCGACGTTGGGCGCAGACCTGATCCTCTCGGTGAGGTACCGGGACATCGTGCCCTCGAGCGTCGCCGCGCGGACCACCAGCACTACCCGCTTGGCAAAGCGGGACAGGTTGAGCGCGGCCTGGCCCGCCGAGTTGGCGGCGCCGACGATGTAGACATCGTCGCCCTGGCATTGGCTCGCCTCACTGGCGTTCACGCCGTAGTAGACACCGCGGCCGGTGAGCTCATCGAGCCCTGCTGCCTTCAGCCGCCGGTAGGAAACGCCCGTCGCCACGACGAGGGCGCGCGCCTCGATCTCGCCCGAACCTTCGAAGAGCACCGCACGTACCGGACCGCGGCTCTCAAAGCCGACGACGTCGCGGGCCAGGACCAGCTCAGCGCCGAAGCGAGAGACCTGGGCAATCGCGCGCCCGGTCAGGTCGGAACCGGTGAGCCCCTTCGGGAACCCGAGGTAGTTCTCGATGGCCGCGCTCTGACCTGCCTGCCCGCCCGGCGCCTCACGCTCCACAATGACGGTATCCAGACCCTCCGACGCCGCGTACACCGCGGCGGCCAGGCCCGCCGGGCCGCCGCCCACGATGCACACGTCATACAGCGGCTGCCGGGCGCGCGTGCGCAGTCCTAACGCGTCAGCAAGCTTGAGGATCGTCGGCGAGCGAAGCGTGTCGCCGTCCGGGGTCAGGACGAGCGGGAGATCGGCGGGTGTCGCGTGCGCCAGGTCGCACAGCCGCGAGCCCTCGGAATCTCGTTCGACGTCGTACCACCGGTACGGCACGTAGTTGCGGGCCAGGAACATCTTGATTTCGTGACCGCGGTCGGACCACCGGTGCCCGACCACCCGCACGTCGGACGTGTGATCCGGGTTCGCTTGCCGCCAGTCGCCGAGCAGGTCGTCGATGACGGGGTACAGTCTCTCCTCGGGAGGATCCCACGGCTTCAGCAGGTAGTAGTCGAGGCCGATATCGTTGATCGCCTTGATGGCGACACCCGTATCTGCGTAGGCCGTGAGCAGCAGGTATTTCGCGCCGGGCGCACGGCCGCGCGCCTGCTCCAGCATCTCGATGCCGGTCATCTCGGGCATCCGCTGGTCCGCGACGATCAACGCCACCGGCTGGTCGCGCAG
Source organism: uncultured Actinomycetota bacterium (assembly GCA_963842355.1). Classification (GTDB taxonomy): domain Bacteria; phylum Actinomycetota; class Actinomycetes; order Streptosporangiales; family Streptosporangiaceae; genus JASHPR01. The sequence continues at coordinate 664,808 of CAWJGC010000011.1, forward strand.
GGCCAGCTTGGCCAGCACTTCCAGCGCCTCGGGCCCCGACGTCGCGCCCACGACCAGGTAGTCGGCGCCGTAGCGGCTGCGCAGGTCCCTGGTGATCGCCGCCGCGACCATCGGATCGTCGTCGACCGCCAGAACGGTCGGTTTGCTCATGAAATCAGCCTTCGGGCGGGCCTCGCCGCCCGACCGGAGGAGGGGCTGGAAAGACGGGAAAAAACGTCAGCCCATAGTATATCCGGCCGCGTCCACGACCTCGGCGGACTGCCCGACCCGGGCGGGCAGCCTCGCTGCGTTAATCATCGGCTCAGAGGCTGCGTCCGGCCGCATTCCAGTGCATCTCCAGGTTGCGGACCAGCGCCGGGCTGAGGTGGCAGCGCGCCTGCTCCACCGAGAAGATGGCCATGTACTCGCGGAACAGGTCGACCGGCTCCTGGCCGGCCCGCAGCGTGCGCCGGTTGGCGGTCGCGTTCACCAGCCCGGAATTGGTGAGCGCGTCGATCCGCGCCTCGACCGCACGGTCCATGTCGTCGGCCTCCACCACCTCGTCGCACAGCAGCGCCGCATCCGGCTCGCCCGCGGCCCACTCCCGGCCCGACAGGATCGCCTGCCGGGCGGCGCGGTCCCCGACGAACCGGGGCAGGCGCAGGTTGGACGCGCCCGGGATGATCCCCTCCTTGCGGGCCGGCAGGAACAGGCGTGACCCGCGCGTGGCGATCACGTGGTCGACGACGTGCAGCAACTGGCAGGCGCCGCCGACCGCCAGGCGCTCCACGGCGGCGACCCATAGCTTCTCGACCGCAGTCTCGCGCTGGTTTCCGTTCCGGCCATTGAACGTGAGGCCGCGGTAGATCTTGTGCACGAAGCCGAGATCGCGCAGCAGGAAGAACAGGAAGTCGATGCGCCCGTGGTAGAGGCGGGTGAGGTTGAGGCCCGACCCGAATACCCGCTGGCCCGGGTAGCGGGGATGGTCCACCACGCCGCCGCGGAACACGCCGATCTCGATGTCCGGGTCGAGCAGGATCAGGTCGACGGCGCACTCGGTCGGGCCGAGCGTCACGTCGTCCTCCGCGTTGAGGTACCGCGGGTTGCTCAGCTCGAGGATGCCCGCCCGGCCGGCCCGCGTGACCCGTACCGGGCCGAGGTCCACCGTGCCCCGTGCGCGCAGCTCCCCCTCCCGTTCGAGCGCCTCGGGTGTCGGCCGCAGCATCGCGTCGATCAGGTGCCGGCCCGCCCGCGGATCGGCCAGCACGTGCCCCGCCAGCAGGCCCTGGGCGAGCTCGATGCCCTCCTTGTCCGGCAGCGCCCGCGCGCGCTCGGCCTCCATCTCGGCGGAGGTCGGCACCAGGCCGGGGACGCGGGCCGCGGCCGCGCTGAGCAGATCCTCCAGCCGGAGCCACCGGGTGCGGCGGCCGGTCACCGCGTCGTAGAGATCGGCCGCGTGCGAGCGCAGGAACGTCTCGCGGGCGCCGTCCATGAGCCCGGCGAGGGCCTCGCGCGCGGCCCGCTCCCCGGTCGTGCCGTGAGCCGGGCCGGGCAGCCGCCGGACGAGCGCCTGCCCGCGACCCAGGAACACGCTGAGCGCATCGGCCGAGGCCTCGAACGAGTCCAGCGGCCTGGGCGCCGAGGCGGCCCAGTCCTCGGCCTCCGCCGCCGGAAGCCCGGCGTGCTCGAGTACCCCGGCCGGAAAGGGAGCCGTGGTCATCTACCCATCATCCCCGCACCGCCCGGGCCGCGGCCAGCGCGGTGCGGCCCAAGGTCAGGCGGCCTGGCCACGCGGGCCGGGTCTGCACGACAATGATGTTCCCGCGACGACAGGGGTGCCCGATGATCTTCATCACCGCCAGGTTCCGAGTCCTGCCCGAGTACGCCGACCAGTGGCCCGAGATCTCCGGTGAGTTCACCCGGGCGACCCGCGCCGAGCCGGGGTGCCTCTGGTTCGACTGGTTCCGGAGCGTGGACGACCCGACGGAGTACGCGCTGACCGAGGCCTTCCGCGACGGCGACGCCGGGGGCGCGCACGTCCGGTCGGAGCACTTCAAGCAGGCGCAGCAGACGCTGCCCCCGCATCTCGCCGAGACGCCCCGGATCGTGAACGCCACGATCCCGCAAGACGACTGGTCCCTGCTCGGCGAGATGGCCGTGCCGGACCGGGGCTGAGCCGGCCCCGGGAAAATCGTTTGGCCGGGGCGCGGGTCTAACCAGGTGTCAGCAGACAGGAAGGAACTGATACATGCGTAAGACCCAGGCCCGCGGCGAGGCGGCCGTGGCCCGTGAGATCCGCAAGCCGGATGAGCAGTGGCGCCAGGAACTGACCCCGCTGCAGTACGGCGTGCTGCGTCAGGCTCACACCGAGCGGCCGTTCACCGGTGAGTACGTGCACAACCACCAGGACGGTTTCTACCGGTGCGCCGGGTGCGGCAGCGAGCTGTTCCGCTCGGACGCCAAGTTCGATTCGGGCACGGGGTGGCCGAGCTTCTCCGAGCCTTCGGTCGCCGAGGCGGTCGAACTGCGGCCGGACAACAGCCTGTTCATGCGCCGCACCGAGGTCGTCTGCCGTCGCTGCGGAGGCCACCTGGGCCACGTCTTCAACGACGGGCCTACCGAGACCGGAGACCGGTATTGCATCAACTCCTGCTCGCTGGCCTTCGAGCCCGCAGCGGCGGACGAGGAGCGTAGCGGCGGCCCGGCGGCGCAGCCCGGCCCGGCCCGCGGCTGACCGTCGCAGCCGGCGTGGCTCAGGGATGGTCCACTACCGTGACTACGGCAGTCCCAGCCCTGAGCCGCGGGAGGACACGTGACGGGGATGCCCGGCCGTACCGGTGACCACCAGTGGTCGCAGCAGCATCTGTCGCACTATGTCGAGGGAGATCTGCGCCAGCGCGCCCGACGCCGCCTGGACCGCCACGCGCGGGAGTGCGTGGAGTGCGGGCGCGGCATCCGCGCGATGCGCGCCCTGGTGCACGCGGTCCACGGCCTCGACGGACTGGCGGACGTCCGCGCGCCTGCGACGATCTTCGACCGGGTTCGGCTGGCCGAGGCCGGCGGCTCATTTTCCCCTCCGAACGCGTGATGCCGCCGCTGGCCGGCCAGCGCCCCCCCGACCCGGCGGAAACGGAGGCGAGCCTGCTCGCCCGGGCCCAGGCCGGTGACGTCAGGGCCTTCGAACGGCTATCCAGCGCCTACGCCGATCGCGTGTACATGCTGCTGCTACGGTTGCTGGGCGACCGCAGCGAAGCCGAGGACGTGACCCAGGAGGTCATGCTGCGCGCCTGGCAGGGCATCGCCCGCTTCCGGGGCCAGTCCAGCTACTTCACCTGGCTCTACCGGATCGCGGTCAACGAGGCCAACCGCGCGCTGGCGAAAAGGTCCCGCCGGCCGGCGGCGGACGTCTCGATCGGGGCCCACGAACTGGAGCTGCCTGCTTCTCCCGCTTACGACCCATCCCGCCAAGCCGAGAACAGCGAACTGCGCCGAGCCATCGGCCGCGCCCTGGCCCAGCTGCCGCCCCCGCTGCGCACCGCCATCGTGCTGCGGGATGTCGAGGGGCTCTCCACGCAACAGGCCGCTGAGATCGCCGGCGTCAGCCAGGCCGCCTTCAAGAGCCGGCTGCACCAGGCCCGGCTGCGCGTCCGGGCGGCCATCGGTGACGAGGCCCTGGCCCCCACCGGAGGCTGACCCCGCCAGCCGGCGGGCGCGCGCTGGCGCGATGGGCGCCGCCCGGAATCCGGCGGCGGGCTGCCGGCCCTACCGCCAGTGCCCAGGGCGGGCCAGCGGCGGCGGCAGCCTGGTGCCGGCGTCGCCTCTCGCCGCTTCGAGCTGGGACTGGGTCAGGAAGATGCTCCCGGTGAGGTCGGCACCGCTCAGGTCCGTCCCCCGCAGGTCGGCTCCGGTAAGGTCCGCCGCAGTCAGGTCGGCGCCGCCGAGGTCGGCTCCGACCAGCGAGGCACCTCTCAGGCTGGCGCCCCTCAGGTCGGCCTGCCTGAGATCCCGGCCGATGAGATCGGCGCCGGCCAGGTCGGCGGCGGTTGCTCCGGCGCCGGGGTCCCGGCGGCAGGCCCGCGCCAGCTCGCTGGCGCGTCGCAGCAGGGCGCTGATATCGCGCCGGACGGAGGCCACGTCCAGCTTCAGGAGATCGTCGGGCCGGCCGCGGGTGCGCCGCTCGGTCTCGTCGAACGCGCGGCTCAGCTCATGGTGCAGCGGGCGGGCGGCGGGCAGCATCAGCGCCTCGTCCAGGTACCACAGCAGCTCATGAAGCTGCCGCATGATCATGAATACCCGAAACATCTGCTCGGCGAGATCCGGGGTCCCCCGCCAGTCCCGTCCGCCGAAGGTGACCTGGGCCACCTTCTGGCCCGCGCCGAAGCAGTCGTAGACGGCACAGCCGGGAAAGCCCTGCTGCCTGAGGCGCGCGTGTATGCCGCAGCGGAAGTCCGGCCGCAGGTTCGGGCACGCCTGCCCGGCATCCTTGTCGATGGCGAAGTCGGCCGAGGACCGGAAGGCCGGCGCGACACAGCACAGGCCGAAGCAGCGCCCGCAGTCGGGCCGCAGGCCCGGACGACGTCCGCCGGAGGCGGATGCGTCAGGCCGGCGTCCCTCGGGCACCCCCGCAGTGTACGGAGCCGGGGCACACGGGGGCGACCGCCAGGCCCCAGCCGGGGTCGCTGCGGGCCGGTGGCGAGCATCCGACCGCAGGCGGCCCCCGCCCGGCGCTCAGGAGCCGTCCTCACCTCGCCGCGCCTGCCACAGCTTGAACAGGCCGGCCTTGTCACCGGCTAAGTAGAGCCGCATGACCGTGGAGCGTTCGGCGGGCGTGAGGCCCGGCCGGCTCATGTGGTCGGCGTAGATGCCGGCTAATGCGCAGAGGTCGCAGCCCTTGGTGTAGCGGGCATGCCCGCAGGCGACATGCACCTCCGGCTTCCGGCTGGCCGGGTGGCCGGGCGCTCCGCGCGCGGCCTGACGCTCTGACTCCTGTGGAGTCGGTACCTGTGGCCGCCGCATCGCCAGACCCTCCGTCCGCCCGAACATGATTCTAGCGCCCGGACGCCCACATCGCGCACCTCGGCTATAGCATTTTGCGGCAGCTCGGCGGAGGGCGGCCCGGCCGGCCGAGCGCGGCCCCGGGCGGCCGCCGTGCCTGCTCGCTCCTGCGTACCTGCGCGGATGCCGGCGACACGCGGACGTCGAACATATGTTTGACAGCCGGGCGCCCCTGATGCAGGGTGAGGCACGTGCTCCGCGCACGACGACCGCGGGCACCCCGAGACGCAGGGAGGCAGACCAAGTGGGTCAGAAAACCGTCCAGTTCAGCGACCTCAGCGGCGAGATCATCGCCCAGGATGATGCGGTGGCGCGCATCGTGGTTCACGAGCACCCCGAGCTCGGCGACGGCCCGGTGGAGATCGAGGTCCTTCCCGACGAAGCCCGGGCCATCGAGAAGGCGGCCCTGCGGGTGGCCATGGTGGACCTGTTTCTCCCGGGCGATGACGAGCCGCGGCGGGTGGCCATGGACGTGGACTCGTTCGACGCGCTCGCCACCGACCAGGCGATGAGCGAGGTCCTCAGCACCGCCCGGCCGGCCCGGCGCGGCGTCAAGGCGACCGCGGTCGGCTCGCCCCGCGGCGACCGCCTCAATTACGCCACCGTGGCGCACGCGGGCAAGCCCCATAAGGGCCGGATCACCGACATGGAGAAACAGCTCGTGGCCGAGCGGTTCGACGAGATCAATGAGCATCTGGCCGGGCAGGGAATCCGGACGATCAGCCTGTCCGACCCCGAGCATGTCGAGCGCTATGGCCTGGCGGAGCTGGCCAGGTCCCGGGGTACCGGGTCCGGTTAGGAACGGCGTCACGGCATCCCGGGCGGCGACCGCATGTCGGTACCACCGCGGTCGCGGTGGTACCGACATCTCGCTGCGCCTTGCCGCGTGTGATTACCTGGTGGCTCGACGGCAGAATGCGGCTGCTTGTATCCGGTAAGTTAATAACCAGCCAATGCCGCTCATGGGCCCGGAGTTACGCCCCGCTCGCCGCCTGAAACTTGACGACCAGCTCGCTGGGGACCCGACCGCGGTCTCTAACCTCGATACCTTGCGACTTGGCCCACTCGCGAACCTCGGAGGGACTCGGCCCGCTACTCGTATTCTTCCGTCCGCTGCCCTGGCCCTTACGCCGGGCTGGGCCGCTGACCTTGCGTCCGGCCGCAACGTACTTCGCCGCGGCTTTCCGCAGTGCCTTCGAATGCGCAGCGCTCAGGTCGATCTCGTACTCCGCGCCATCGAGACCAAAGCGGACAGTTCCTTCTGCCTCACCGCCATCGATGTCATCGATGAACAAGGTCTGTACCTTCTGGGCCATGCGTGCTCCGTTCTCAGGGGGAAGCCGGAGAGATCAGCATAACCTGCCGGCGCCGCTTAGTTGATAGGATCAGCCGTAAGTCCTGGCTATCCCGCGGGAGTTCCCCGGCTTACTCGTCCGCCCGTATTAACGCTCGCCTGCCCGCGACCAGGCCAAAGTCACCTGTCAATACGTCGGTATTTATGGCACGTTGCCAGCGCTATGGCCGACCGCTGCCGTTAGCTTTCGGACGCTAATCACCCCGGCGGTAACCAGCATAATCCCCGCGACCTCCGCCCGTCGCGCGCGAGGCCGGGCAGCGGGCCGAGGATTTCGCGTGCCTGCGCGGCGAGCCCGGGCCGGCGGAGCGGACCCTGAACCCAGCGGATGCTCTGCACCTTCTCCAGCGGAGCCCCGGTGGTCTTCCGGCATACCCGGCCGCGAGGCCACCGGGCCCGCGGTGAGGTCGGTGAACTGCCTCCGTCCGTACGGGATGACGTTCTGCCGTCGTGGCGGGTTCGGCACGGTTCGCGCCCCGGGCGGCCAGGGTGGCGCAGAGCGCGGACACCGGCAGTTCCAGGCCGGCCGCCATCACGATGGCGACCGCCCGGCCGGCGCCAGGGGCGGATGTCGTGATGTCGAACCAGGCGTCGACCAGCAGCAGCGTGGCGGTGGCGGCCGCGGTCAGCCGGTACCTGGCGTCCCGCCTGATCAGCAGCACCCCGGTGCCGACCAGCCCGAGCACCTCGAGGCTGTCAAGACCCACCCACGCAGTTGCCCAGTCCCACGCGCGGGTGCTGGCCGGCAGATACGTCGCCAGCACGACCAGCCACGGGATCAGCCCCAAGCCCGCCACGGCGAGTGCGCGGGCCAGCCACCACGACGGGCCGTGCCCGCGCACCAGCGCGGCCGGGCCGGGCCGCCTTGACCCCAGCGGCCAGGGCGGGGAGGACGCCAGCCAGGGCCGGGCTACGGGGGAGCTGAGTATGGTCATGGCCGGGCGTCTCCTTAGCCAGCGTGGTTGACCGTGGAGAAGCCGAGCGGGGCCAGGGCGGAATGGAATGTCTTCATGTCTGGCGACGCTACGGACGCCGCCCGCGCACCCGCATCGTCCCGGGAATGGAAGCTTCCCTCCAACCCCGGTATGACCCGGCCTCCTGCCCGGGTGCGACCGGATGCCGACTCTAGACCCCTGGGGTGAGGTGATGAACGGAACCGACGCCGGGTGGCCATGACGCCACATCGCCGGCGCGCTGCGGCCGGTGTGGCGGCCGCAGCGCACCGGCGACGGCCCGATGGGCTGAGTGAGCTAGCTGGCCTGGACCGGCTCGTCCAGGGGCACGATGACGGTCTCGGCCGTGCCGTGCAGTTCGATGGCCCTCCAGTGCGGCGGGCGCCTGGGGAATGAGTCGGGCCCGCTGTACTTCTCGTACACGCCCACCGTGCTGAATTCCTCGGATTGCCCCAGGGAAAGGTCAAGCTCGGGCAGGAGGAAGCCGAACAGCTCGCCGCCCGTGTCTACCGTTCTCACCAGCGGAACGGACACGAGCGTGCCGAGCGCCGTGTCGTTGGTCGTGATTTCGGCGGGCTTGAAGCTCAGTGTCTCAGCGCCGTCGCGGTAGACGAGCGCGATGAACGCCGGATTGGCGCCGATCGTATAGTCGACCTCGATCTCCCCGTGCTTCAGCACAAACTTGTTCGCCATGGGTTCTCCCGTCTCCCTCGGACGCTGAGCCTCCGCAAACCTTCGTGGCTCCTGCTGAGGAGAGGGACGGTGAGCGGGCCTGATACACGATCGGGTCGGCTTTCCGTGACCGCGGTCAGGGGTGGCGGCCGGGGCTACCGGCCGGTCCCCGGCCGCGGCCGCGCGGTGCGCTGGACCTGGAGCAGGAACTCGAGGTTCGATGCTGTCTCCCGGGTCTTGTCCAGGAGCAATTCGAGGGCCTGCTGCGGATCGAGCCCGGCCAGGGCGCGGCGCAGGTTGCCGACGGCGGTGAGCTCCTGGCGCGACATCAGCAGGTCGTCCCGGCGAGTCCCCGACGGGGCCACGTCGACCGCGGGGAATATCCGCTTTTCCGCCAGCTCGCGGCGCAGCCGCAGCTCCATGTTCCCGGTGCCCTTGAACTCCTCGAAGAACACGTCGTCCATCCGGGAGCCGGTGTCCACCAGAGCCGTGGACAGGATCGTCAGCGAGCCGCCCTCCTCGACGTTGCGCGCGGCGCCGAGGAACTGTCGCGGCGGCTGCAGGGCCGACGTCGCCACTCCGCCGGCCAGGATGCGGCTGCTGGCCGGGGCGGCGAGGTTGTAGGCGCGGCCGAGCCGGGTGATGGAGTCGAGGAGCACGACGACGTCGCGGCCCAGCTCGACCAGGCGCTTGGCCCGCTCGATCGCCAGTTCCGCGACCCTGATGTGATCACTGGCGGACTGGTCGAAGGTGGAGAAGACGACCTCGCCGCGGACCGTCCGCCTCAGGTCGGTGACCTCTTCCGGCCGTTCGCCCACCAGCAGCACCATCAGGTGCACCTCGGGGTGGCTGGCGGCGACCGCGGCCGCGATGGCCTGCAGCACCATGGTCTTGCCCGCCTTCGGCGCGGCCACGATCAGGCCGCGCTGGCCCTTGCCGACCGGGCTGACCAGGTCGACGATCCGGGCCGTCGGCGACGCGCATCCCGCGTCCAGCCGCAGCCGCTGCTGCGGGTAGAGCGGGGTCAGCTCGTCGAACGCCGGGCGCCCTCGGGCCAGGCCGGGCTCCAGGCCGCTGACCGTGTCGACGCGGACCAGCGTGCGGTACTTCTCCTGCGCCCGGCCCCGCCGGGGCGGGGCGGCCCCGGCCGGCCGGGGCCCGCGGGCGGCTCCCGTCACGTGGTCGCCTGGGCGCAGGCCGGCCTGCCGGAACAGGGACATGGGCACGTGGACGTCGTCGCGGCCCAGCCGGTAGCCGGACGTACGGAGGAAGGCCTGGTTCTCGCCCGCGTCGAGGATGCCCGACACGGGGACCAGCGTGCCGCCGCCCGGGTCCGGCGCGGCCGCGCGTTCGCGGGAGATGGTGGTCATGTGGAATTTCCTTTCGAGGAACAGCCCGAATCGGGGCAGGCGGAATAAGAGATGCGGCGGCGCTGGAGTATCAGCACCGGCTGCGTTCTCGCGCGAGAACGACAATCGCCAGAAAACTGGAATCCGATAGGATGCTCGACGCCCGTTCCCGTATCTGGTCTAGGGCGGAGCTGCTCGGCAGCCCCTGGACCGGGGCGCCTTCCCGCAATCGCGGATAACAATGAACTGGTGCCAGCATATACCAGAACGCGGCCGTGCGGCCAGCCAGGAATCCGGCATCCAGGCATCCAGCCGGTTCTCATTCGCCCCTCCGTCTGTGAGACAGTCCAAGTCATGACCTCGGTCGAAAGGAAGGAGAGCCGATGCTCCCCCTCGACGGCATCATGGTCGTCGCGCTAGAACAGGCCGTGGCCGCGCCGTTCGCCACCCGTCAGCTCGCCGACCTGGGGGCACGAGTGATCAAGGTCGAGCGGCCCGGCACGGGCGACTTCGCCCGGCACTATGACGGCGCGGTGCACGGGCAGGCGAGCTACTTCGTCTGGCTGAACCGGGGCAAGGAGTCCGTCGTGCTCGACGTCAAGAGCCGGGACGGGCAGGCGGCCCTGGCCGCCCTGCTGGCCCGCGCCGACGTATTCGTGCAGAACCTCGCGCCGGGCGCGGCCGAGCGGCTGGGGTTCGGCGCCGGCCACCTCCGCGCCCGCCACCCCCGGCTGATCTGCTGCTCGGTCTCCGGCTACGGCCCGGACGGCCCTTTCCGGCATAAGAAGGCCTATGACCTGCTGGTGCAGTGCGAGGCCGGGCTGCTGTCGGTCACCGGAACCCCCGACGAGCCCGCGAAGGCGGGGATCTCCGTCGCGGATATCGCCGCGGGGATGTACGCCTACTCCGGCGTACTCACCGCCCTGTACGAACGCGAGCGGACCGGGCTGGGGACCAGCTTCGACGTGGCCATGCTGGATGCCCTGGGCGAGTGGATGAGCCAGCCGTGCCTCTACAGCGTCTACGGCGGCCAGCCTGCCCGCCGCACCGGCGCCCGGCACGCCTCCATCTCCCCCTACGGCCCGTACGCCGCGCCGGGCGGCGGCCAGGTGTTCATCGGCCTGCAGAACGAACGGGAGTGGGCGGTGCTGTGTGAGCGGATCCTGCACCGGCCGGACCTGATCACCGACGTCCGGTTCCGCACCAACCCGGACCGCGTCGCGCATGACCGCGAGCTGACCGTGATCATCGAGGCCGCGCTGCGGTCCGTGCCGCCCGGGGAACTGGAATCCCGGCTGGACGAGGCCGGTATCGCCAACGCGCGGCTGCGCACGCCCGCGGAGTTCGCCGCGCATCCGCAGCTCGAAGCCCGGGACCGGTGGCGCGACGTGGATACCCCCGGCGGCACGCTGCGCGCGCTGCTGCCCCCGGTCAACGTGCCCGGCCGCCAGGCGGCCATGGGCCCGGTCCCGGCCCTGGGCCAGCACACGGCCGCCGTTCTGGCCGAGCTCGGGATGAGCCAGGACGCCTCGATCAGCCTGGAGGCTCCGCCCCGCTGAGCCCGGCTCGCACCCCTGCGCCTGCTGTCTCGCCGCGGGTGGTCAGGCGACAGCCCGCATGGCCGCCATCGCTTCCGCAACGCTGGCGGCATCGGCTTTAAGCTGGCCGAAGAGGTCGCTGGCCGCCGGGTGCACCGCCATCTGGTAGATGTCCGGGATGCCTCGCCGCTGCGCAAGATAGCGGCATGGAACCTGTGATTGGCATCGCTGGATACTTCATGCGGGCCGCAGACCCGGCGGCCCTGGGCGCGTGGTATCGCGATTGCCTAGGCCTGGACGCCGATGAGAACGGCCTGTGGCGTCAGGAAGCGGGGCTGACGGTGTTCGCGACGTTCGACTCCGAGACCGACTACTTCGGGTCCCGCGCCCAGCAGACCATGCTCAACTTCCGGGTCCGCGACCTGGATGCGATGCTCGCGCAATTGCGCGCCAAGGGAGCGGACGTGGCTAAGGAGACGCAGGACATGGAGGGTGTCGGCCGATTCGGCTGGGTCACCGATCCCGAGGGCAATCGGGTCGAGCTGTGGCAGCCCGCCTGACCGCGTCTTCACGCAGGCGGCCGGGCGACCGGCGAGATCAGGCCACTGCTGGCCGAACGCGGGTTCGCCGTCCCGAAACCCAGGTCCGTCGGCCGAAGGCCCCCGGCCAGGTGAGCGCTCCGCCCGCAAGCCGAAGAACCTCGGCGCAGGAGCGATCACCGAACACTACGGCTGTCGGCAGGCCAAGCGCCGCCAGTCCTCCCGGCGGATCGCCGTCGAACACGCCCAATCGCGGGGGAAGGTCGTAAGGCTGGCGATCTGCCCCTGAGTCACGCCGTGCGCTGCGCACCGCACCGCATCCGATGACGAACAGCTGGCCAGCCAGGCGGCGCGGCGGGTCAGCGTCCGGGTGTCCGAGGACGGCCAGGTCACGGTCAGCGCCCGGCTGCCCGCGGCCGGCGGCGCGGTGGTCTTGCCGGCGCTGCGCGCCGCCGCCGGGGACTGCGAGCATCCGCACCGCCCGCACCCCGACCCCGCCGAGGACACCGGACCCGCCGAGGACACCGGGGCCGCCGCCCGGGGGCGTTTCCGCGGGAACGCGCGGAGACCAGCCCCCGGCAGCGCCCCGCGGCCCATCCGCGCCCACGCCAGAACCCGCGCCCCCAGCCGCCGCGGCCCCCGCCCGCCCGCCAGTTCACCCGGCGGCCGCCCCCGGCCGGCGTTCCCGCGGGAACGCCCGGCGGCCCGCCGGAACCCGCACCCGCCGCAGCCGCGACCCGGGCTGCCCGCCCGGCGCCTCCGCGGAAACGCCCGGCCACCCGCCCCCCGGCCCCCCGCCCCGCCCGGCGGCCCGCCGGGCTCGAAGACAAACTCGACCTCGACCTCGCCATCTGGGCCTGCCTCGCCAACGCCCGCATCGACGAACACCGCGCCAGCCAACACCAACAGGAGCAGGAACAGGGCCTCGCCGCCTGAAGAACCGGGACGCCCGGCATCAGGCACCGTCCAGCCGGGCCCGTGCCGCCGCGACCAGCTCGGCGTGGCCTTCCCTGCGGTACCTCAGGACCAGCAGGTCAGTGGCTCGTCGCCGGTACCCGGATCCGTAGCCGCCAGCCTGCGTCTTTCACTGGGTTTGACGACACGCCGACCGTAGCGGCGGTGAAAGCAGGGCGAGGTGCACCTGACAGGCAAGAATGCGATTTCTCTACGATCGCGATCTTGCTAAGGCGGGTGCACCTCTTCCGTGCAAAATACTTCATGGGCCGGCGGGCTGGAGTTCACCGGCGATGATGACCGGCTGATCGGGTATGCCGGGGCGCTCCCGATGCGGCTGCTTGCCGAACAGGGCGACCTGCGGGCGGGGCTGTCGGCCGCGATGCGCCGGCGGGGGTTCGACCCGGTCTATGACCGGGGCCAGGTCCTGGTCGACCTGGCCGTGATGCTGATCTTGGGCGGTGAGGCGATCAGCGACTTCCAGGGCCTGCGGCACCTGTCGCCGGTGATCGGGCCGGTCCCGTCCACTCCCACGGTGTGGCGGACCCTGAACGAGGCCGGGGACCTGCAGCTGGCCCGGGTCAATGCGGCAGTGACCAGGTTCCGCCGGCACTGGTGGGGGCTGCTGGCCAGGCGGCGGGAGGGGTTCCCGTGGCTGCGGGTCGCCGGCCGGGAGCTGACCGGGATCACGGTAGTGGACCTCGACGCGTCGATCGTGTTCGCGGCGTCGGAGAAGGAGAACGCGCAGCCGACCTATAAGGGCGGCACCGGGTTCTGCCCGAACCTGGCTGCCTGCGACAACACCGGCGACATGCTGGCCATCGACCCACGTCCGGGCGGTGCCACGTCGAACTGCGCGGCGGACAACATCGCGCTGCTGGACCTGGCGGTCTCCCGGCTGCCGGGACCGTACCGGCGGCGGGTGCTGATAAGGCTGGACGGGGCCGGGTTCTCCCATGACCTGCTGGAGCACATCGCCGCCGGCGGCGGAGTACAGGGACGTACCTGGGAGTTCTCCGTCGGCTGGTCATGCACCGACAAGGAGATGGACGCGATCGAGCGGCTGCCCAGGGGCGCCTGGACCGGCGGGATCGGCCAGGACGGCGAACCTGCGGACGACACGTTCGTCGCGGACCTGACCGGGCTGCTTGACCTGGGCACCTGGCGGGAGAAGATCCCGGGCCTGCGGATCATCGTCCGGGACGAGCCGCTGCATCCCCGCTACCGCAAGCGCGCCACCGAACGGGAGAAGAAGCTCGGCCGCCGCTACCAGCTCATCGCCACCAATACCAGCCGCGGGCAGATCGCCTGGCTCGACGCCCGCCACCGCTCCCACGTCCACGTGGAGAACAACGTCAAGCAGGCCAAGGACCTCGGCCTGAACCGGTGGCCCTCGCGGCGCTGGGCGGTCAACGTGGCCTGGACCCAGATCGTGGCCCTGGCCGCGAACCTGCTGGCCTGCTTCCGTCACCTGGCATTACCCGCTGTTGACGGCCTGACTTCCTGAGCATCGCTGCCGGGTCTTCGGCCGTGCTCTTTGACGATGTTGCTGCCTGGCTGCGCCTGTGCGGGCCAGGATCTTGGGCGTCCCCGTTGAAACATGAGGGATCCCTCCTCGCCTTCGTTTGGCCACGGTCGCGGGGAGGGATCCGAGGCGGTGTCGCCCGTGGCCATGGTATGGCCGTGCCCGCTGCCGGTCGATGCGTATGTGGCGGCCGGGCGGGAGGTGGAGTTCCCCCGTCCGGCGTGCCCGGCGTGCGGGGGGCCGCTGGTGTTGTGGTCGGGGTACTGGCGTCATGTCCGGGCGGCGGGCCGCTGCCGGAAGATCTTCGTGCCGCGGCTGCGGTGCGGGCGCTGCGGGGTGAGCCATGCGCTGTTGCCGGCGTTCGTGCTGGCCTGGCGGCTGGATGTGGCCGAGACCGTCGGCGCGGTGATCGCGGAGGTGGCCGGCGGCGGGTGCGGGGTCCGGCCTGCGGCGGCGCGGCGGGCTGTGCCGTATACGACTGCGCGGGGCTGGGTGCGGCGGTTCCGGCGCCGGGCCCCGGAACTGGGTGCGGGGTTCGCGGCGCTGGCGGTGGAGCTGGGCGCAGACGCGGTCAGGCCGGTGGCGGACGCTGGCAGGTTCGCGCTGGCCGCGTTCGGCGCGGCGTTCGGCGCGGCCACGCGCGCTGCCGGGATGGCTGGCGCTGGGCGTGTGGCGGTTCGCGTGCTCGGTGAGCGGCGGGAGGCTGATCGCGGCCAACACAATCTCGCCCTACCTGATCGTCGGCAAAAGGCGTTTCATGCCTCCTGTCCCATCGGCACCGGGTTGAACGGAGAACGCATGGATCACAAGGGGCAGGAACAGATCGCGCTGCACCGGTGGGCGGTGATCGCCGAGGCGGCCGGGCGGAAGCTGACCGCCGCGGAGCGGGGCGCGGTGGTCCGCCAGATCGCCGCCCGTGCCCACACCCACCCGGACGGGTCGTCCCGGCGGTACTCGCGCGGCACGATCGACCGCTGGCTGCGGGCGTGGCGAGCTGGCGGCCTGGAGGCGCCTCAGGCCGTCGTCGCGGGCCGATGCCGGGACGGTGCGCGCTCACCCGGAGCTGTTTGCTGAGGCCGCGGCGCTGCGGCTGGAGCTGCCGGGCCGCTCCGCCGCGCAGATCGCCTCGATCTTGTTCCACCGGCACGGGATCGCCGTCGCCGAGCGGACGATCCGCGCGCAGCTGCGCCGCGCCGGGCTGCACCGCGAGGCACTGGCCGCCGAGCCGAAGACCTACGGCCGCTACGAGGCTGCCCGGCCGAACGAGCGGTGGATCACCGACGTGCTGGTGGGCCCGTGGGTGCCCTGGCCGAGAAGGGAGGGCTCGGCGCGGGCTCGCCTGTTCCTGATTGTGGATGATCATTCCCGGCTGCTGGTGGACGGCCGGTTCTTCGCGCACGAGAACGCCCGCGCCTGCCAGGACCTGCTGCGCCGCGCGATCACCCGCCGCGGCATCCCAGATGTCCTATATGCCGATAACGGGGCGCCGTTCTCCAATGCGTGGCTGGCGCGCACATGCGCGGTGCTCGGCGTGCGGCTGGTCCACAGTCAGCCTTACTCGCCGCAGGGGAGGGGAAAGCAGGAAAGGCTCAACCGCTATATCCGCGAAGCGTTCCTGGCCGAGGCCACCCACCACGGCATCGAGTCCCTGGACCAGCTCAACGACCTGTTCTTCGCCTGGGCCGAGCAGGTGGCCAACCGGCGGGCGCACGCCGAGACCGGCCAGGCCCCGATCTGCCGGTTCGAGGCCGGCGGCCCGCCCCGCCAGGCCGACCCGGGCCTGCTGCGCGAGGCGTTCCGCTGGTCGGTGACCCGCAAGGTCACCCGCACCGCGACCGTCCCGCTCGAGGGCAACGCCTACGCCGTCGACCCGGCCCTGACCGGCCGCCGGGTCGAGCTGCGCTACGACCCCGAGGACCTGTCCCGCCTCGATGTGTTCCTCGACGGCAAGCCCGCCGGCGCCGCGGTGCCGTTTGTCACCCGCCGCCACGTGCACCGGGCCGTCCCGCAGGCCACCAGGCCAGAGCCGGCCCCGACCGGGATCGACTACCTGGGCATGGTCGCCGCCGCCCACGACGAAGAGGCCGGCACCGGCGCCAAGATCGACTTCACCCGGCTCGGCGCGCTCACCGCCAGCGGCCACGACCACCAGGAGCGGCAGTGAGCCCGGCGCCCTGGGCCGCGCACTTCGGCCTGACCCGCACCCCGTTCGGCAAGTCGATCCCCGCCCGCGACCTGTTCGCCCGCCAGGCCCACGCCGAGGCCATCGCCCGGATCAGCTTCTGCGTCGTCGAGTCCGCGCTCGGCGTGGTCACCGGTGACGTCGGCGCGGGCAAGACAGTGGCCCTGCGCGCCGCCGTCGCCGGCCTGGACCCCACCCGGCACCAGGTCATCTACATCGCCAACCCCGCGTTCGGCACCAGGGGCCTGTATGTCACCATCGTCCGGGCGCTCGGCGCCCAGCCCCGTTACCTCAAAGCCGAGCTGATGGCCCAGGCCGGCGACCTGCTCGCCGCCGAGACCGCAGAAAGGCACCGCCGCGTCGTGCTCATCTGCGACGAGGCTCACCTCCTGCAGCCGGACCAGCTGGAGGAGCTGCGGCTCTTGACGAACGCCGAGATGGACTCCGCCAGCCCGTTCGCCGGCATCCTCGCCGGGCAGCCCACCTTGAACCGGCAGCTGCGCATGGGCATGTTCGCCGCCCTGGACCAGCGGATCGCCACCCGGTTCGTGATCAAGCCGATGGACCTTGCCGAATCAGCCGCCTACCTGCGCCACCACCTCAAGCTCGCAGGACGCGAGGAGCCGCTGCTCGCCGATGACGCCATCGCCCGGCTCCACCGGGTCGCCAACGGCCTGCCCCGCGCCCTCAACAACGCCGCCACCGCCGCGCTCATCGCCGCCGCCGCGGCCGGCAAAGACCTCGTCGACGATGCCTGCGCCAAGAAAGCAGTCGCCGAGCTCACCCGCGACTGACCACGCCCCGGGCACCCCACAGCCCTGCGGTCGCCGCACGCGTGCGCCAGCTCGCCGGCTGGGCCGAGCACCGCCGCGCCATCGCCGAATTCCGCGCCCGCCGCACCGCCGACCAGCAAGCCCGCGTCGACGCCCTGCTACTCGAAACTATCGCCGCGCTCGCCGGCCTCCTCAGCGAACCCGGCCACCCCGGCAACCGCCCGGCCTGACCCCCCCGCACAAGCCCCGGCGGCGGGCGCGGCGCTGCGTCGCCAGACAGCCGCCACCCGGCACGACGTCACCACCAGAACCTGCCGAAAGGTGAACGCCGAACGCTGCCAACTCATGTGCAAACATCGTGGCCGCTAACACCCGCCGGCGAACTGCGCGACGCGGCCCCGAAGCTGCTGCGCTACCGGCTGCTCCACTTGCCAGGCCGCCTGACCAGGGGCCAGCGCAAGCGATGGCTCCACCTCCGCGCCGACTGGCCCTGGACCACCGACCTGATCAGCGTCTGGCGGGCAGTCAAGGCCCTGCCAGCACCGGCATGACCAGCAGCACGCCGATCCGGCGAACAGGAAAAGACCCGACCGGGCCGTGGAACCCGGCGCAACCGGCGCGACGATCGGGGCCCGAACCTGCCCGAGAACAGGAAACCATGATCAAAAGCCGGGACCGCGATCAAGGAGAGGATGCCGTCACCCCAGTGAAAAATCCAGGCCAGGCCGTCGGCTTACGCGGGCCCGATGTAGCGGGTACCGAGGGCGAAGCCGGCGAAGTACGCATACTCCGACCGCGATGGGCCCCATGAAGTGTCGTGCCCGCCGAAGAAGGTGGAGAACATGATCCCGGCGAACGGGACACCGGACGAGTCGCCCAGGGCGCCCGGATCGTTGAGTACCTGAGTGCGGTCGTACCACACCGTGATGTCCCCGGTAGTACGGTCCACCCGTTGCTCGACCATGTGCCAGCGGCCGTCGCCCTGCCATTGCCATTGGCCGCCCAGGTCCTGGCCGTATCCGTGGGTCGATTGCGGGGAATACAGATAGACCTCAGCGCATGGCGCGGACCGGGAGCACCCCGGCACGCTGCCGGAGACTTGATGGTCACGCCACATAAACCGGGTGCTGAACCCGCCCCCGTGGTGCCCGCCGCTCTCCCCGCCGATCGGCCCGCCGTACAGGCCGGGCAGCTTTCCGCCCCGGCCGAAATCAAAGCCGGACGGAAACTTGACGTAGTAGCGCAGATACAGCACCGGCGCCGTGGCGAGGCGAGCCTGCCCGGTGGAGGCGAGCGAGGTGTAGAACTGCCCGCCGCCGGGATTCGCGCAGTCCGGGCACGAATTGGCCGACGAGCCCTGTCCGTACCGGACCCGTAGCACCTGGCCGCCCCCCGGCGCGACGGCATCGCTGACGGCGCTGAGCTGGGCCTGCCCGAAGCTACCCTGGTCCAGGTAGCCCCAGGCACTCCGCCAGGCGGAACCGTCGTAACCGGTGAACTGTCCCTGCCAGGCGGTGCCAGCCGGGGCAAACCGGGCCGGGGCGGACGGGGAACCGGCGCTCGCGGCGGGCCGGGCGGATGTGGGGGCGGATCGTACCGACGGTGCCGACGATGACGAACACGCCGCGACCGACAGGGCAAGTCCCCCGGCCAGGATCGTCACTACGCGGTTCACTTCGCCCTCTTGTCGTCACCCGCGGGTAACCGATCACACACCCGGCAAACCTACCCAACAGATTCAGCCGCGCGGGTCGGAACGGCCGCAGCCGCACGCCCACGGTGACCGGCTCGGCCAGGGGGGCGACGGTCAGGCCCGTCGCGGCCGGGGCCGTCGAGCTTTCCGTTCGGACGGGACGGGCTCAGCGCTCGGCGAGGGAGACGGCGGCGTTGAGGGCGTCGAGGGCCGAACTTTGCCGGCTGGCGTCGGCCCGGTCAAAGGGCCCGGTCCAGCGCAGCCCGAACTGGTTGTCGGCGTTCCTGGCGTTATCCCAGATGGAGCGGGCATTGGCGAGGATGAACGCGCGGTAGGCCGGACGGCGGCTTTGCAGGTAGAAGTCGTGCAGGTGGCGGACGAAGATCCCTTTGAACTGCGTGTGGTCCCCTTTGCTGCCTGCGGCCGATCCCCGGCCGGGCTCGGTGAGGATGCCCGGCCCATTCGCCGACGGCGGGCTGGTCAGCGTGCGCAGCGCGGCGTCGGCGATGGATTCTCCTCGCCTCAGGTAAGCGCAGTCGCCGGTGATCTGATACAAGGCGGCGAGCCCGCCGAGGATCACGCCCTGGTTGTAGGTCCACGCCGTGCCGCCGTTGTTGGCACAGTCCGACGTGAGCCCGTCATTGATCAGCCCCCCGGTGCCGATGAGGCCGCTTGACCACAGCCATTCCCATTCGCGCAGGGCCCAGGTCAGATAGTCCCCCTGGCCGCCTGCGCGCAGATGCAGCCGGGCCGCCAGCGTGAGGAACAATTCGTTGGTGATCGCATTCTTGTATCTCCTGGCCTCGTTCCACCACAGGCCGCCGCGGCAGATGTCGTCCCAGCCCGTCTGGTTGTGGGCGAAGATCGTCCGGGCGGCGTCCAGGTAACGGTGGTCGCGGGTCAGGTCGTAAGCCGCGACCCACGCCAGCGCCCACCATCCGTTGTCGTCGAAGTACTCGTCGATGAAGTCAGCGTGCCGCCGCCGGGCGGCCCTGAACGTCGTCTCGATCACCCCGGCGTGGGCACGGTCCCCGGTCCGCTGCGTATACGCGATCACGGCCGTCAGCGCGTTGGCCGCGTTCCACCAGCCGGTGGTGGACCACAGGCCGGACGACGGCACGTACCACCGCTGCAGCGCGCTGATCCCGGCGGCGGCGCAGGCACGGTAGTCGTGCTCGGCCATGCCATCACTCCCCCGAGGACGCCGCTTGCGGCCATCTTATTGACCGCGGGCCGGCGCCGGCCGCGGCGGGAGCGTGCGCGCGGGATGGGGCAACGCGGGCGGGTGCGCCGGCCGCGGCGGGAGCGTGCGCGCGGGATGGGGCAACGCGGGCGGGTGCGCCGGCCGCAGGCGGAGGGCTGCGGGCAGGATGGGGGGATGGACCGTCATGTTCCGCGTCACGATCGTGACGCGGGCGGCCCGGCCGACGTGCTGGCCGCGAAGGCCGCGCTGCGGCAAGAGGTATGGTCGGCGCTGCGCGCGGCCGGGGTGGCCCGGTTCCCCGGCGCGGAGGGACGCATCCCGAACTTCACCGGTGCCGAGGCCGCCGCCGAGCGGCTGCGCGCCCTGCCAGCCTGGGAGACGGCCGCCACGCTGAAGGCCAACCCGGACTCCGCGCAACTGCCGGTGCGCCAGCGCGCGCTGGAGGACGGCAAGACTGTCTACATGGCCGTCCCCCGCCTGGCCGGGACCGAGCCGTTCTTCGCCCTGGACCCGGATCACCTGAGCGAACCGCCACGCAAGGCGGCCTCGATCAGTGGCGCGTCCCGCTCCGCCCGGCGGGTCACGCTGGCGGAACTGTCCCCGGTCGACCTGGTCGTGATGGGCTGCGTCGCGGCCGGCGAGGACGGTGCCCGGCTGGGCAAGGGCGGCGGGTTCGCCGACCTGGAATTCGCGCTGGCCACCGCGGCGGGCCTGATCGGACCAGGCACCGTGTCCGTCACCACCGTGCACGAGTTCCAGGTCCGCGCGGCCGGGGCGATCCCGGTGACCGGTCACGACGTGCCGGTGGACCTCATCATCACCCCCGAGCGCGTCATCGACTGCCGTCCCGGCCGCGGCCCGCGGCCGACCGCGGGCATCTGCTGGGAGGACCTGACCGAGGAGAAGATCGCGGCCATACCGCTGCTGTCCGCCCAGCGAGCCAGGGCACGCTGAGCCGACCTGGCTGCTCAGGCCTTACGCCCGGGCCCGGCGTACGACCCCGCCTCCGAGGCGGCTACCGCTCGGTGCCCGCGACGAGCAGGTAATCGGTGAACACCACCGGGCCCGCGGCCAGTTCAGGCCCGTAGACCGCCTCGAATTCGTGCACGGCGCCGGAACTGCCGTGCACCTCGTGGGCGGCCTCGTCGGCGAACTCGAACAGGTGGACGAACCTGGTCGGGTCATCCTTCTGCTGCCACGCCCGGTACATTCGCGTGCCCGGCTCGTTCTTCTCGACGTGAGCGACGATCTTGACGATGGCGTCCTTGACCTTCTCGACCGCGGCGGCGTTCACCTGGTAGTGGGCGGTCTGGTAAATGGGCATCGCGCTCGCTCCTTTGCTCATGCCGGAAAAGTCCCATCCGGGGCGGGTCGTGGGTCGCTCATCGCGGGGCGCGTCGCCTGTGGCACCCCGCGTCCGCCCGGGAACCGGCGGCCGATCGTTGTTCGCCGGCCGCCGCCGGGCTAGACTAACATTAAAGATATTAGTTGAATGTTCCGGGAATGGTCAACATGTTGCTTGAAGATCAGGTCCTCGACCGGACCTACTCGGCCCTGGCCGACCCGACCCGGCGGGCGCTGCTTGTCGCGCTGCGGGCCGGGGACTCCCGCATCACCGACCTGGCCAGCCCGTTCCCCATGACCTTCGCGGGCGTCTCGCGTCACGTGGCCGTCCTGGAAACGGCCGGACTGGTCAGCCGGCAGGTTCGGGGCCGCGAACACTGGCTGTCGCTGCGACCCGAAGGGCTGTCGCTCGCCGAAGACTGGATCCGCGAACAGACGACGTTCTGGTCACGGCGCACTGACGCCCTCGAGGCCAGGCTGCGCAGGAAGGACGCCCCTCGTGACTGACCGGGGCACCATGTCCGCCGGGCCCGCCCCCCCGGCCGCCGCCCGCGTGCAACGTGTCCTGCCCGCGCCGCCCGACGTCGTCTACGACGAATGGCTGGACCCGGACGCCCTCTCCGACTGGATGTGCCCACGGCCCGCGCGGTGTCTGCGCGTCGAGATGGATGCGCGCGAGGGAGGGAGCCTGCGCTTCGACATCGAGGACGGGGGGACCGAGTTCTCCGTGACGGGCCGGTTTCTGGTGCTGGACCGGCCGCGGCTGCTGAGCTTCACGTGGCACTGCACGACGTGGCCGGATCCCGACCTGGAGAGCATCGTCACCGTCTCGTTCGACCGCCACGGCGGCCAGGAGACCATGATGACCATCGACCACACGCTCCTCCCCCACGAGCTGGGCGACCAGCACCGCCGGGGCTGGGAGGCCATCGCGGAGCAACTCGGCGCCGCGCTGAGGACACCCGGCCGGGGCGGCCGGACGGCGTGACCTCAGACCCGGCGCAGCACGGCGATCACCTTGCCGGCGTACTTGGCCCGGCCGCCCGGAATCGGGGTGTGCACCGGGTTGTGCGGCATCAGCCAGACATTGCGCCCCAGCTTCAGGTAGGTCTTGACCGTGCCCTCCTCCTCGACTCCCTCGATCGTGGCGGCCACGATGTCGCCGTTCTGCGGCGGCTGGAACAGCGGGCGCACCACCACCCAGTCACCGGGGAAGATCCCCACGCCGGTCATCGAGTCGCCGGCGACCTCCAGGATGAAGTGGCCCTCCTCCCGGCCGATCACCTCCCGCGGCAGCGGCAGGTAGTCCTCGATCGACTGCTGGGCCAGGACCGGGGCGCCGGCCGCGATCCGTCCCGCGATCGGCACCCAGACCACGCGCTCGGGGTCGGGGCCGGTGGCCGCCGGCGGCGGTCCGGGCTCGCCCGCCTCCGAGGGGAACGCGGCCTCGCCCGGCAGCCGCACCTCGACCGCGCGCGCCCGTCCCGCCTCCCGGCGCATGTATCCCTTGGCCACTAACCTCCGGTACTGGTGGGACAGGGCTCCCGAGCTGCTGAGGCTGATGTTCTCCAGGACCTCGCTCATCGAGGGCGGGCGTCCCCCGGCCCGCCGGGTCAGGCTCCGGATGGCCAGGAGAATCTCGCGCTGAATCCGGGTCAGGTCGCTGGGCAACTCCGCGTCGATCACCGTCGGGGCTCCCCTCCAGGGTCTTAGCCAGCTAGCTGCGGCCGGGCGTCCCGCGGGCCACGCGCCAGCCCAGCACTAACCGATCATGGTAGGCGGACGCAGGTCCGGGCCGCGAGAGGAAGGGCGTTCGATCATTGTGGAGGCGGACGCGGATCGGGGGCGCGGGAGGCGGACGGCTCATGGCTGCGGCCGCTCATCCGAGCCGGCGGGCCGGGGCGAAGGTCACGGGCATCGATTCGAGCCCGGTGATGAAGTTCGACGGCCGGTGCGAAAGCTGGCCCGGCCCGGCCAGCGCGAGATCCGGCAGGCGGTGGAGGAGCCGTTCGAACATCACCCGCAGTTCCAGGCGGGCCAGCTGGTTGCCCAGGCAGAAGTGAGCCCCGAACCCGAAGGCCAGGTGGGGATTGGCCGCCCGGGCCGTGTCGAAGGCGTCGGGGTGGTCGAAGACCGACTCGTCCCGGTTGGCCGAGGGGTACAGGAGCATGATCTCCGCGCCTCGGGGGATGCGCTCGCCGCGCAACTCCAGGTCGCGGGTGGCGGTCCGGACCATGAACTCGGCCGGGGCCTGGATCATGTGCTGTCCTCCACACCGGTCCGCGGGGCGCGGCTAGTTCCCCGGGGCTACGCCGTCCATGGTAGAACACGTTACAGTTTTGGCCAGATGGCGGGCGACGCGAGGGGAGCCGGGATGCCGCGGGCCGGTGATCTGGAGGCTGACGTCGTCATCGTCGGGTTCGGCGCGGCCGGCGCCTGCGCGGCGCTGGAAGCCGCGGCGGCCGGGGCGGACGTGCTGGTCCTCGACCGGTTCACCGGGGGCGGGGCGACCGCCCTGTCGGGCGGCATCGTGTATGCGGGCGGCGGCACGGCCCAGCAGCGCCAGGCCGGCGTGGCCGACTCGGTCGACGCCATGGTCGGTTACCTGAGCCTGGAGGTGGGAGACGCCGTCTCGGCGGCGACGCTGCGGGAGTTCTGCGCGGGCAGCGC
Organism: uncultured Actinomycetota bacterium; assembly: GCA_963842355.1. GTDB lineage: Bacteria > Actinomycetota > Actinomycetes > Streptosporangiales > Streptosporangiaceae > JASHPR01. The sequence continues at coordinate 688,592 of CAWJGC010000011.1, forward strand.
CGAGATGATCGCCTGGCTGGCCGGCCACGGCGTGCCGTTCGACGGCAGCCTCTGCCCGGAGAAGACCTCGTACCCGACCAACCGGCACTACCTGTACTACTCCGGCAGCGAACCGTCGTTCCGGCAGGTGGCCGAGCCCGCCCCGCGCGGCCACCGCGCGGTCGGCCAGGGCACGTCGGGCCAGGTGCTCTACGCCCGGCTGGCGGCGGCGGTCCGGGCGGCCGGGGTGCGGATCGCCCCGCAGAGCCGCGCCCTCGGGCTCGTGACCGACGACCACGGACGGGTCACCGGGGTGGACTGCCAGAGCATGCGCTCGGCTCCGGGCTGGGCCCGGGCCGGTCACCGGGTCCTGAGCCGGCTGGGCCGCAAGCCCTACCTGTACGCGGGCGGCCTGGGCCGCCGCTGGTACCAGCCGGTCACCTGGCTGGAGCGGCGTTACGCGCGGCCGCTGCGGGTGAGCGCGCGGCGGGGCGTGGTGCTCGCGGCCGGCGGGTTCGTGGCGAACCGGGCCATGATGCGCGAGCACGCGCCGGAATTCCGCGGCGGGCTGGCCCTGGGCACGCCGGGCGACGACGGCAGCGGGATCGAACTGGGCGTCTCGGCCGGCGGGGCGACCCGCTTCCTGGACCGGGTGTCGTGCTGGCGGTTCATCACCCCGCCCGTGTCGTTCCTGCGCGGCGTGCTGGTGGACCGGGCCGGGCAGCGCGTGTGCGACGAGTCCCGGTACGGCGCGGCGATCGGCGAGGCCATGGTGCGCCGCCACGACCGGCGCGGCTGGCTGCTGCTCGACCAGCCGCTGGTCAGCCAGTCCTGGCGGCAGTTGCGCGGCAGCACCCTGTGGTTCCAGTTGCTCCAGGCGGTCTACCTGCTGACCCGGGCGCGGGTCAGCGCCCCACCCTGGCGGGCGTCGCGGCCAGGGCAGGCGTCGATCCCGAGGGCCTGGCCGCCACCGTCGCGGCCTACAACCGCGCGGCCGCGGCCGGGGAACCCGACCCGGCCGGGAAGCCGGCCGACGTGGTCCAGGTGATCGACCGGCCGCCGTACTCGCTCATCGACCTGTCGATCCGGCCCCGGCCCGCCTACCCGGCGCCCATGCTGACCCTGGGCGGCCTCACGGTCGCGGAGGACACCGGCTCGGTGCTGCGCGGCGACGGCTCACCCGTCCCCGGCCTGTACGCGGCCGGCCGCACCGCGACCGGGCTGTGCTCGAACTCCTACGTCAGCGGGCTGTCGCTGGCCGACTGCGTCTTCAGCGGCCGCCGCGCCGGAAAGCACGCAGCGGCGGCCGGGACGGCTTGCCCGTGAACCATGTCTGTACTATTGTCTGGACACATGTCCGAAAACCTGGCCACGGAGCCGACCAGGCGGCTGCTCAGCGCGCGGCAGGCCGACACCGTGCGCAGGCTCACCGAGGCCGGGGTGGAGGAGATACGGCGATCCGGCTACGAGGGTCTGAGCATCCGCGACGTCGCCCGGCGGGCCGGGGTGGCCGCGGCCACCGCGTACACCTACTTCGTTTCCAAGGACCACCTGCTCACCGAGATCTTCTGGCGCCGCCTGAACGCGCTGCCGCCGGCGGAAACCACCGGATCGTCCCCGAAGGACCGGGTCATCGCGGTGCTGCGCGAGCTGGCCCTGCTGGTGTCCGGGGAACCCGAGCTCGCCGCCGGGTGCACGGCCGCGATGTTCGGCAGCGAGCCCGACGTCCGCCAGCTTCGGCTGTTTATCGGGACGAAGATCCACCAGCGGATCGAGGCCGCGGCCGGGCCGGGCCCGCAGGGCCGGCTGCTCGAGCTGGCCTACTTCGGCGCGATGGTGGAAGGCCGGCCTCGGTTACACCACCTACGAGCACACGGCCGACCGGCTGGCCGAGGCCGCTGAGCTGATCATGGGGTGACCGGTGAGCGAGCCGAAGGGTGCGGTGCCGCCTGGTGACCGCCGTGGTCTCCGCGCCGCGGGGAGCGCACCTGACCCTGGTCGAGATCGAGCCCGAAGCGCCGCTGGCCGACGACCCCGGCAGCGCTGGCGCGGGGAGCACGCCATGACCGCGTCGCCCGAGCCGCGCCTGGTCTCCGGCGGCCGCGGCGCCGACGGCGGGCACCTGGAGGAGCTGCGCCGCGACCCGATCGGGCTGATGCGGCGGGTCCGGGCCCGCCATGTAGTGCTGGGCGAAGCCCGGGTCGAGCTGTAGCTGCTTGAATATCGCCGGGACGCCGTTCCCCTCGATATTCATGATCTTCCTTATCCGCTCGGTGTAGACCGGGCTCGCGCCGCGCCATTCCTCGATCGCCAGTTCCTCGACCGCCTGCGGCCCGTACCGCAACCCGACCGCGGCGAACACCGACCGGTCCAGCAGCTGCGCGATCAGCGCGAACTCCCGGACCAGCCGGACCAGTGCCTCCTTGGACAGGTCCTCGAAACGGAAGTCGGGATCGAATTCGCCGGAGTAGTCCTTGCGCTCGGCCATAGACTGAACTGTAGTCTGGACACATGTCCGGAACAACGCCTGAGCCGTCCCGGGCGCGGGGCAGGCACGACTTCGCCGGCAAGGTCGCGATCGTGACCGGCGCGGCGCAGGGCATCGTCCCCGACGAGCATGCAGGCCGAGAAGCTCATCGGTGACCGCGCCCGGGCCGCCGGCCGTGACCCGGAGTAAGGAGGGCCGCATGCGCTACGGCGTCGTGTTGTTCACCAGTGACCGCGGCATCACCCCGGCGCGGGCGGCCCAGGCGGCCGAGGCCGCGGGCTTCGACCGCTTCTCCGTGCCCGAGCACACGCATATCCCGGCCCGCCGCCAGGCACCGCACCCCCGGACCGGCACGCAGGAGCTACCCGACGACCGTTACCTGCGTACGCTCGACCCCTGGGTGTCGCTGGGCACGGCGGCGGCCGTGACGTCGACGATCGGGCTCGCCACGGCCGTGGCCCTGCCGGCCGAGCACGATCCGATCGCGCTGGCCAAGACCATCGCCTCGCTTGACCACCTATCCGGCGGGCGGGTCGTGCTGGGCGTGGGGTTCGGCTGGAACCTCGACGAACTCGCCGACCATGGCGTGCCAGCCGCCGGCGGCGCACCGTGCTGCGCGAGTACCTCGAGGCCATGCAGGCCCTCTGGTCCCAGGACGAGGCCAGCTACTCGGGCTCGTTCGTGAGCTTCGCGGGTTCCTGGGCCTGGCCCAAGCCGGTGCAGCAGCCGCGCGTGCCGATCCTGGTCGGCGCGGGCGGCACCGAGAAGACGTTCGCCTGGATCGCCAGGTCGGCCGACGGGTGGCTGACCTCGCCCGGCGAGACCGGCCTCGACGCGAAGCTGACGCTGCTGCACGGGGCCTGGCGCGAGGCCGGGCGAGCGGGCTGGCCGCAGGTCACCGTGCTGGCCGGCCGGCCGGACCCGGACGCGCTGGCGCGCTGGCGCGAGGCTGGCGTGACCGACGTGGCGTTCGGCCTGCCCGACCGGTCCGAGGACGAGGTGGTCGCCTACCTCGGCCGGCTGGGGGCACGGCTCGGCCTGGCGCCCGTCCCGGCCGCGTGACGACCGGTTCGGCGAGCGGGTCGCGGCCGTGGTCGAACCCGGCCGCTAGGGCCCGGCCGGGGCAGATGGCGCGCCGGATGGCTGGCGCCGGAAGATGAGCAGGGCGATGTCGTCGCGGGCCGGCTCGGCGCCGACCATGGCCCCCATGACCGCGGCGCAAGCCGCCTCGGGCGGTTCGGCGCGCAGCGCCCGGCAGAGCCGGTCCAGGCCGTCGTCCAGCGGGTGCTCCCGGCGCTCGACCAGGCCGTCGGTGCACAGGCACAGCAGGCCGCCCGGCGGGATCTTCACGGTCGTCACCCTCCGCCGCACGTCGCGGTCCACGCCGATCATCAGGTCCCACGCGACGTCGGCCACCTCGGCGGGCTGGCCCGCCGCCCCGACCACCGGCGGGATGTGCCCGGCCGACGAGACGTGCACCCGGTCCAGCGTCTCGTCGAACACCGCGTACAGCACGGTGGCCAGCGCGCCGGGCTCGAAATGCTGAATCTTGCGGTCGAGCCGGGTGAGGACCTCGGCCGGGTCGCGGGTCTCCAGCGCATAGGCGCGTAGCGCGCTGCGCATCCGTCCCATGATGACCGCGGCCGGCAGGCCGGACCCGGCCACGTCCCCCACGACCATGCACAGCTCACCGGACGGGAGCGTGAACGCGTCGTACCAGTCGCCTCCCACCGCGCCGTGACCGGGGATGAAGCGGGCGGCCATCTCCGCCCCTTTCACGACCGGGAGCGCGGAAGGAAGCAGGCTGCGCTGCAGCGCGGTCGCCGCGGCCCGGTCGGCCCGGGTCGTCATGGACTGCACGGCGGCCGCCGCGCGGTCCGCCGCGAGCTGCAACAGGTCGGCGTCCTCGCTGGTGAACCGGCGGTCGGTCAGCGAGCCGACGTGCAGCACGCCGATCACCCGGCCGCCCGCCACCATCGGCACGCCCATCAGCGAGCGGATCCCCTTCGCCATCAGGATCGGGTTGAGCACGGTCGAGTGATCGACGCGGTCCAGGATCACCGGCCGGTGCTCAGCGGCGATGCGCCCGGCGAAACCCCGGCCGACCGGGATGCGCACGCCCTGGCGCACCTCCTCCTCCAGCCCGGCGGCCGCCGTCGCGATCAGCTGCCCGGAGGAGAAGTCCAGCAGCAGCACCGCGGCCGTGTCGGCTTCCAGCACCTCCTTGGCCCGGCGGAGCAGCTCATCCAGCAGATCCTGGTCATCCAGGCGGGACAGGGCTGCGTCCGTGAGCGACTGGATGTCCCGCAGCCGGTCTTCGGCGGGATCGCCGTTTGCCTGCGCCGTCACCTCGATGAGCCTCCTACCCTCGGAACGTGGACATGAACCGTTCCGGCGGCCGGGGCCGCCCGGGCGGGCCGCTGCTGGCGGATTCCGCCCCCGGCGGTTGCGGCCGTCTGGGCCGGCCAGCATAATATCGCTGCGGTGATCCCCCGCGGGCAGGTCACCGCAGGGTCCAGAGACGCGGCCCACATCTCCTCTTACCGCGACGGGTGGTGGTGGCTGTGTCTCCTGAGCACTATTCGGTGGTGTGGGTCGGCCAAGTGGCCGTGATCTCGCTGCCGGGCGAGATCGATATATCCAACGCGGACCGGGTCCGCGAGGATCTGCTGTCGATCGTCAATCGCGGCGCGACCCTGCTGGTCGTGGATATGAGCGCGACCACGTTCTGTGATTCCGCGGGAATCAACGCCATGGTTCGCGCCTTCAAGCGGGCCACCGCCAACGGAACGGGAATGCGGCTGGTCGTCACCGGGCCGGCCGTGCTGCGGGTATTCGCCATCACCGGGGTCGACCATCTGATCGACGTCTACCCGAGCGTGGCCGTGGCCATGGCCGCCACCGACCAGCCGGGTCCGGGCGGGAAGGCGCAGCCCGGGTACGCCACCACGCATACGGACCACGCCGACCCCGACGGCCGGGCCGCCCGGTCCGGCTGACCCGCTAGCGGCCCACGCCGGGTGAACATGCGCCCTACGCGGACGTCGGATACGGACGAGGCGAGGTCGGCCCGGTCTCCTTGGCCTGCTCGACCCGGTCACCGAGCTCGCTGGCCTCGGCCTCGCTCAGCCGGGCGCGCAGGGCCGGCCAGACCTGGTTCTCCTCGAAGGCGATGTGATCGCGCCCCGCGCCGATGAACTCGCTCAGCAAGCCCTCGAAGTCCGGGTCACCGGCCTCCGCCCGGGCCAGGCTGGCCAGGATCTCCTGGCCTTCCCGCTCCTGGCTGATCGCCTGATCGGCAAGCTGGTCGCCGTAGGGCAGGCGGTCGCGGACCGCCGGCCAGAGGTACATCTCCTCGGCCGCCTCGTGCCTGGACTCCTCGGTGATCAGGGTCTCGGCCATCTTCTTTCGCAGGGCGAGCTGGTCCGGGCCAGGCTCCGGTGGCTGCCGTGGGCCCGGATTCAAGTTCCGACAGCATCTGCCTGACTTGCTCATGATCGCGGCTCAGTACCTCGAACGCGCTCGGCATGGTTCCTCCCGGCTGGACGGCTGGACCCGTCGCGAGGCCCTCTTCCCCCTGGCCTGGCCGTAAACCTCAGGCCTGGAGCGGGACCGAGGCTGTCCGCGCGGCCGCCAGCTTCAGGAAGGCCGAGGCACGCCCGAACACCTCGCCGACGGTATGACCGGCTAGCTGAGCCTGGTAGGCCCGATACCGCGCCATCTCCCAGGCCTGCCCGCGGGGTGAGAGCGAAGCGAACGTCGGCTCGGGCAGCCAATTCCACCTCCAGTCCGTGATGCGGCCCTCGCCCGCGCCGGGGCGGCCGGCATCCGGGCAGATGAAATCAACGTGATCGACATCATGGCCCATCTGGTTGCGGACAAAACGGAGGCCAGCCAGGGTTTCCTCGATCAGGCGGCGCTCCGCGGGAGGGTGGCCGGCCATGACGCCGTCATAGGCGTCCGGGTGATAGCGCACCAGCGTGCTGTCGACGATCGTGACCCACCACACCGCCTCGCCGATAACCGTGAATCCTCGCGGCCGGTCCCACGCCCTGACCCTGGGCAGCCGTTCGGTCGCGTCGCTCATCGCGGTGATGGACCACTCGAGCGCGTTCAGCTCGGCCGTCGGGTCGGTCTTCTTCTCACGGTTCCATGCGACGCGGCACCGAGCGGAGCAGAACCGGCCGTGCTCGCGGCGGGGCGCGAAGACCGCACCGCACTGCTCGCAGCTCCGGGTATCGGCCATCTCGCCATGTTACGCGTAACGCCGGGCTGCAACGTGAGATCTTGGATACCGAAACTCATGGCCGCCGGAATGGCGGGCCCCGGGAAAGGAGCAGGCAATGCCTGGAATCGTCGTGGGCGTGGACGGCTCACCTAACTCCGAACGCGCACTTGACTGGGCGATGAGAGAGGCCGGAGCGCTGCATGCCCCGCTCACCGTCGTGGCCGTGCACGAGGTCGCGAAGAGCTACTGGGGCCACAACCCGGTGATCGGGCAGGCGGACCAGCCCCTGCTGGATCAACTGCGCCAGGCCGCCGAGCAGATGATAAGCCGGGCCGGCGACCGGCTGGGCGATGCCGCCAGGCCGGCCTCGGTGAAGGTCCACGCCGTGAACGGCTTCGTGGTCAAGGAACTGCTCGACGCCTCGCGCGATGCCGACGTGGTCGTGCTCGGCGCGCGCGGCGGAAGCGGTTTCACCCGGCTGCTGATGGGCTCGGTGAGCACCGAGGTCGTCCAGCACTCGGCCTGCCCCGTCGTGATCGTCCCGCCCGGGAAGTGAACAGGTCCGGCACCCTGCGCACCTACCTCGGGATTGCCCCTGGAGTGGGGAAGACCTACACGATGCTGCGGCACGGACGCGCCCAGCGGCGCTGCGGCGTCGACACGGTCGTCGCCTACTGGGAGCGCCACGGGCGGCCGGCGACCGCCGCCCAGGTCGATGATCTCGAAATTCTCCCCCCGCGGACGGTCGCCTACCGGGGCGCCAGCTTCGACGAGCTGGACGTCGCCGCGGTTCTGGACCGTCGCCCGGAGCTGGCCCTGGTGGACGAGCTCGCCCACGCGAACCTCCCCGGCGAGCGCCACGCGAAACGCTGGCAGGACATGAGCGAATTGCTGGCGGGCGGCATCGACGTCTATACGACACTCAACGTCGCCAATATCGAATCGCTGCGTCAGGCCGTCTCCCGGATCACCGGCACGCGCCCGGCCGAGCCCGTGCCGGACGCGTTCGTGCGAGGCGGCGAGATCGAGCTGGTCGACCTGGCCCCGTCGGCGCTGCGGCACCGGCTGGCCCAGGGCCTGGTCTTCCCGGCCGACCGCGCCGACGCGGCGCTGGCGGGCTATTACCGGTTCGCGAACCTGGCCGCGCTGCGTGAGCTCGCGCAGCTCTGGCTCGATGACCACGTCCCCGATCCGGTCGCGGCGTTCCTGGCCGCCCGGGGCGCCAGCGAGGCGGTGCAGGCCTCGGTCATCGTGGTCGGCCTGGGGGGGTCACCCGCCGACGAATGGCTCATCCGCTACGCCGCCCATCTCGCCGGGCTGTCCGAGGCCAGGCTCCAGGGGGTGCACGTCCGGGCCATGGACCACCTCGACCAGACGCCGGGCGCGCGGCTGGACGAGGACCGCCGGCTGCTGGCCGAACGGCACGGGACGCTACGTGAGGTCAGGGCCGACGACCCCGCGTCCGGGCTGATCCGGGCCGCACGCGAGGCCGGCGCCTGCCAGCTCGTGATCGGGACCCGCCGCCGGTCGCGCTGGTCGCGCCTGCTGACCGGGTCCACGGTGGCCGACCAGGTGCTCCGCACGGCTGGCGACCTGCCCGTCCAGGTCGTGAACGTCGGGCGGCCGGACCAGCACAGCGACCACTGGCGCCGCCCCGGGCACGAGGCCGGGCAGCGCCGCCGAGCCTGACGCGGGTCAGCGCCGCCGGCGTTTGCGCAGGATCAGCCAGCCGGACAGCAGGGCGCCTGCGGCCGCGAGCGGCGCCAGGCCGCGCGGAAGCCGCGCGGCCACGCGGGCGCTCAGGCCGGCGATATCCTGCCGGGCGTGCTGCTCCGCATCGGCCGCGGCCGCCGGGTTCTCCACGGCCGCGCCGACCGCCGCTCGCCTGGTCCTCATGTGCGGCCAGTACCCGCCTGCCCGCCGGGTTAACACCGGCCCGAACGGGCCCGCCGCGGGGTTGGACCTCGCGGAAAATGTTTGAGCTTCGCACGGGGGGCACAACGTGACGAGTTCCGTTGTGGAGAGGTGATCGTCATGAGTGCTTCAGTCACCCGGCTGCCCACGTGCCCGCCCGAGGCAGAACGGGCGAGCGATCAGGCCCTGGTGCGGCTGGTCCAGTCGCTGCCGCGCGGCAGCGGCGAGCATGAGGCCGCCTGCGAGGCGCTCGTTACCAGGTATCAGGCGCTGGTTCGCTCGTGTGCCCAGCGCTACTGGCAGAGCCCCGAGCCGCAGGAAGAGCTGATGCAGGTCGGGTACGTGGGCCTGCTCAAGGCGATCAACAACTTCGACCCCGAGGTCGGGAGCAACCTCGCGGCCTACGCTCAGCCGTGCGTCAGCGGCGAGATCAAGCGGCACTTCCGCGACAAGCGCTGGCAGGTCCATGTGAAACGGTCCGCGCAGGAGCTGCGGCTCGAACTGCGGCGAGCCCGGGCCGAGCTGACCCAGCGCCTGGCCAGGTCGCCGCGAGCCGAGGAACTGGCCAGGCACCTGGGCATCAGCGACGCTGACCTGCTGGATGCCCAGCGCGCCGACATGGTCTTCCAGGCCTCGTCCCTGGACGCGCCGGTCTCGGACGGGCCCGACACCGCCAGCCTGGCCGACCTCATGGGCGCGGACGATCCGCAGCTCGAGCACACGCTGGACATGGAGGCCGTCTGGACGCACTGGCGCGACCTGCCAGAACGCCAGCAGCGCCTGCTGATGATGCGGTTCTACGGGAACATGACCCAGACCGAGATCGGCGAGCGGCTCGGCATCTCGCAGATGCACGTGTCCAGGCTGCTGGCCGCGGCCCTGGACTACCTGCGCGGATGCATCGTCGGCCCGGACCCCGGCGAGCCGGGCTCGCCGGCATCCGACCCCGGCTCGTAGCGCCCGGGAGCGCCGGGCGGCGCTCAGTCGGCGGGAGGCTCGCCCGCGCGCAGGGCCAGCATGGTCACGTCGTCGCGCAGCTGGCCGCGGCAGAACTGCAGCACCACCTCGCGCACCCGGGACACCACGCGGTCAGCGGGCTGGCCTCCGAGCGCTGCCAGCTCGTCGGTCAGCCGGTCCTCGAAGAACACCATGTCCGGCCCGCACGCGCTGGTCAGCCCGTCGCTGAAGAAGAACAGCAGGTCGCCGGGGGCCAGCTCGATCTGCTGCGACGCGGGCTCCGCGTCATCGAAGATCCCCAGCGGCAGACCGCCTCCCTGGAGAACCTCGGTCCTCCCGTCCGGCTTGACCAGCACCGGCCACGGGTGCCCGGCGCTCCCGAGCACAACGTGCAGTCCGCCGTCCCGCCAGCGCAGGTGACCGACGCTCGCGGTGACGAAGCGGCTGCCGAACTCCTCCGCCATCATGATCTCGTTCGCGCTGCGCAGGATTTCCGCCGGGTCGGACTCCCAGTGCGCGAGCACCCGGATCGCGTGCCGCGCGGCTGCGGTCACCGCCGCCGCGTCCTGGCCCTTGCCGCAGACGTCGCCGATGGAGATGCCCCAGCCGGCCCGCGCAGGATAGACGTCGTAGAAATCGCCGCCCGTATCCTGGGCCCTGCTGGCCGGCGCGTGGCTCGCGGCCACCTCGACGCCGGGGATCTGGCGTAGCTGCCGCGGCAGCAGGCTGGCCTGCAGCGCGTTCGCGACCTCGGTGCTGTGCCGGAACATCCGGTCCGCGCGTATGGCCAGCGCGAGCTGCTCGCCGAGTTCCTCGACCAGCCCGACGTCGGCCATCCCGAAATGCCCGCGTCCGGCGAGCTTGGCCAGGGTCAGGGCACCGTAGCTGTGCTCCCCGTCGGACAGCGGCACGCAGAGCACGGACGTCGATCCCAGCCGCATGAGCAACGGCACGCCGTCCGGGCCGGCGCCGAGGAGGCCCAGGTCCTCGGCGTGGGCGACCAGCAGCGAGCTACCCGACTCATGGACCTGCCCTGGCGCCGAGTCAGGCGGCGGGTCGACGGCCGCCACGGCCCGGGCCAGCTCATCGGACGGCTGGTCTTCCGGCCCGACGACCAGCTGCCGCCGCAGCCGCTGGTGCCGCTCCACGTCCAGGATCAGCCACGCGGCCAGCTCGCGGGACAGCAGCCGCGCGAAGCGCTGCATGGTCACCGACTCGCTGTGGTTGACGTTCTCCAGCAGGATCCTGGCGGCCGAGGTCACCAGGTCGAGGCGGCGGGTGATCGCTTGCAGCGCGCCGTCGTCGGCCTTACCGCGCGGCTTCCGCCCGGCGTCGTCGGGGCCCGGCTCCACGCCCTGGCCGCCGCTACCCGGCGCGCCTACGGCGACGATCAGCTGGCCGGCTTCCCCGCGGGCCTGAACCGGGGACACGGTGACCTCGCGGTCCGCGGTGCCGTCAGCGGCCAGGACACCGCAGCGCAGCCGATGGATCTTGCCGGTGCGAATCACGGCGGCGAGCTGCGACTGCAGTGCGGCCCGGAAGGGCACGGCTATGAACGCGGTGAACGGCTTCCCGGTCGGGTAGCCGGAACCTGAGCCCGAGCCGACGAGCTGCCCGGCGGCCGAGTTCGCCCGCCGGACGGTGCCGTCCAGCCCGAGGAGGAACAAGGGCACCGGGGCCTGCTGGAAGATGGCCTGGAGCAGCCGCCGCTCGGTATGCGGGCCGCTCGCCAGGTCGCCGCCGAGATCACCGGCCGCGCCCGCGCCGGCCAGGGCCTCGGCGGCTCCGTCCAGTTCGGCCAGCGCGGCCTCGAGCAGGGGCCCGAGCTCGGCTCCTGATATCTCGGCCGCCTGCCGGAGCGCGTCGCCGCTGGCCTTGAGCCGGGCCGCCTCGTCGCGCGCCGCCCGCGGTCCCGCAGACTGTGCAGTCAATATCGGTCTCCGTGTGCAGGTGAACCGGTCCAGGCGGGGCGGGCCAGGGCGCCGGGGCCCGGAAGCCGTGCCGAGCCCAGCCTATCCCGGGCGGCCCCGGCCCAGGTCAGTGTGGATTACTGACCCAGGGCGCCCAGGCCGTCCGGCCCGCGGGAGTCGATGATCGTCGTGGCGACCTCGGTCACCTTCATGTTGCGCGCCTGGGAGATCTGCCGCATCCGCTGCAGCGCCTCATCGGCGCCGCAGCCGAGCGCGTGCATCAGGACCCCTTTGGCCTGGTCCACCACCGCGCGGGACCCGGCCGCGTCACGAAGCTGATGTGCCGTTCGCCGGGCTTCGCCGTATTCGGCGGCGAAGCCCATCACCGCTCCGCCCAGGGCGACCAGGCGCTCGGCCACCGCGATCGAGTCTGCTTCCAGCGTCTTCGGCCGGGCCCCGAACAGCGACAGGCAGACGATATCGCCGCGGGACCGGTAAGCCAGGCTGAGCGAGCAGCGCACCCCCAGGCGCAGCGCCGCGCGGGCAAACTCCGGCCAGCGGGTCTCCTCGAGCGTGTCGGAGCAGCCGACCGGCTCGGCCCGGGTGAGAGCATCAAGGACCGGGCCGCGGCCGCTGCTCACCTGGACCTCGGTCAGCTCGGGCAGGGACGGATGGCTGGCGGCGAACACGACCGGCTCGCGGCCCCGCCAGAGCACGGCGCCGGCGCCGGAGCAGGCGGGCACCTGGCGCGCGGCGTGTGTCACCAGTTCGTTCAGGGACCTGGGCTCGGAGGCCTCGGTAATGTTCAGCAGACCAGTGGGGTCAGGCACGAGGTCGGTGCTGGTCGTGGCGATCTCCGTTTCGCGGCAGGCGCGCGGCCTGCGGTCGGGGGCTGGTCTCTCCAGGGTGGCACGATCCGGCCATCTCCGGTACCCCGCACCTTACCGGCGGGTAGCGACCTGACCAGGATCACCCGCGGGGCGGGCTAGCCGGGCGCGGTGCTTCCCTTGGCCCCGCTCGCGGCGCCGGCCGCGACCGCCTCATCGACGGTTTCGTACATCGGGAGGCGGTCAGCCAGCCCGGTGATCCAGAGCGTCTTCGTGTAGCGGTAACGCGCGCCCGCCAGAACCAGCGCCCCGCCCGCCGCCTCCAGCCGCTTCCAGTGACCGACGATCACGGCCAGCGAGCTCGTGTCCATGAACTCGACCGCCGCCAGGTCCAGCACGATCCGGCGGTCCTTCCGGCGGGCGCGCGTCAGGTACTCGTCGAGCTGGCGGCTGGTCACGAGGTCAAGCTCGCCGCCGATCGCGACGACCAGGCTGTCACCGCGGCGCTCGGAGGAGAGCCGGAGTTCCGCCACGTGCACCTCCGGATCACGGGCCGCGGGGAAGGCAAGTCCGCTTCATCGTATGCTGGGTTCACTCTTCCGGCTGCATGCACTCCGGCGCCCGGCGGAGGAGAACCTACCGGTAAGTGGGTGTATGTCGGGACAGGGCGGGGAACGAGTCGGCGACGGTGGCCTCAGGCACGTGGCGCTCTTCTATCGCGACCAGGCGGAGTACCGCGCCCGGATCCTGGGGTTCGCGCAGGCGGGCCTGGCCAGCGGCGAGCCGTCGTTCATCGCCGTGCCCGGGGACAAGGCGCGGCTGCTGGCCGGTCAGCTCGACGCGAAGCCAGGGGACCTGCGGTACGCCGACATGGCCGACCTGGGCCGCAACCCCGCGTGCATCATCCCGGGGCTGCGGGCCTTCCTCGACGAGCATCCGGGCCGGCGCGTCCGCTTTGTCGGGGAGCCGATCTGGCCGGGGCGCTCACCGGCCGAGATCTGCGAGGCCACCCGGCACGAGGCGCTGCTCAACGTGGCCTTCCTCCGGACCCGCATCACGATCTTGTGCCCCTACGACCTCACCCGGCTGACGCCATCGGTTATCGAAGGAGCCAGGCACACCCATCCGGAGCTGCTCTCCCCCGGCCAGCCTGCCGCCGGCGCGGGCCACGCGGAGCCCGGCCGGATCCCGCCGCAATGCGATTCGCCCTTGCCGCCGCCGCCGGCCAGCGCGGAGGTCCTCAGTTACAGCACCGACCTGGCGCCGGTGCGCCGCCTGGTGGAACGCCACGCCCGGCGCACCACGCTCGCCGCCGAGCGGGCCGCCGACCTGGTCCTCGCGGCCAGCGAACTCGCCGCGAACACCCTCAGCCACGCCGGGTCGCCCGGCCTGCTGCACGTGTGGCACGACGAGCAGGAAATCCTCTGCCAGGCCGACGACCGGGGCTGGATCGCCGACCCGCTCGCCGGACGGGTCAAACGAGGCCCGGAGAGCCGCGGTCACGGCCTGTTCCTGGTCAACCACGTCTGCGACCTGGTCGAGATGAGAACCGGCCACGCGGGCACCACGGTCCGGCTGCACATGCGCCTGCCCGCCGTGTCAGTCCCCGCCATCGCAGGTTCCGCCGCGTCGCCCCCTCGCCGGTAGGTCCGCGCTCGCCGCCACCGGTCGCTTGTTTAGGTCCCGCCACCCGGGCAGTAGTTAGCCAGCTCATGACGAAAGGAGCCTGCGGTGGCCGTCATCCTCGTGGTCTTGCTGATCGCGCTCATCCTCGGCGGACTGGGGTTCGCCGTGCACGTGCTGTGGTGGATCGCGCTCGTGGTGCTCGCCCTGTGGCTGCTGGGATTCCTGTTCCGCGCGGCCGAGACGACAGGAGGGCGCCGCAGCCGCTGGTATCGCTGGTAGCCGGCCGGCGGCAGGCCTCGTGGCGTTCCCGGCTCCGCCTCGCGGAGCCGGGAACTCCGGCGCCCCGGCCCTGACCGGCTGACCGCTGCGCCGTCCGGCCGGCCGGGGCCCCGCTGGTCGCCGCCGGGAAAACCGCTGGTTTGGAGCGCTCGCCGCGGGGCAGATACTCTTGCAGTAGTTCCACGTGCTTACGACGCAGGCACGCCCTCACGCCGTTATGGCGTGTTGCTGGGCGTGTCCTTTTTGCGCTCGCCGCACCCGGGCCTCCCAGCGACGCCGTGACCCCCGGCTAGCACGCAGGAGGCTCCTGATGAGGATCGCTCTCGTCACCGACCACAGCCCGCTCACTCACCTTTCCCAGCCCGCCGATCCAGGTTCCCTGACCCAGACGGCCCGCGTGACGTCGCTCGCCCAGGAGCTGGCCCGGGCCGGCCACCGGGTCACCATTTACGCCCGGCGCGACTCGCGCGCGCTGCCCGACAGCGCGATCCTCGCTCCCGGGGTCACCGCCGAGCACGTGACCGCCGGCCCCCCTACGCCGCTGGCCGCGGACAAGCTCGCGGCGCACCTGGCCGAATTCGGCCGCTGCCTCACGCGGCACTGGCGCCGGAACCGCCCCGACGTGGTCCACGCTCACGCCTGGACCGGCGGCCTCGCCGCCCTGGGCGGAGCGCGGGACCTCGGAGTACCCGTGGTGCAGACGTTCGGCTCGCTCGGCGCCGCCGAGCAGCGCCACCGGATGCCGCAGGCCCCGTCGCCGGCCCGGATCCGGCTCGAGGCTGGCATCGCGCGCAGCGCCGACGTGGTCCTGGCCAGCTCCGCCGAGGAACAAGCCGACCTCGCCCGGATGGGCGTCCCCCGGACCAGGGTCAGGGTGGTGCCGTGCGGCGTCGACACGCAGCGGTTCTCACCCGAAGGCCCCGCGGCGGAGCGGAACGGGCGGCCGCGGCTGCTCTGCGCCGAACCGCTGACCGCCACGCGGGGCCTCGAGGTCGCCGTGCGCGCGCTGGCCGAGATCCCGGACGCCGAGCTCGTGATCACCGGCGGGCCCGGCCGGGCCGAGCTGAGCCAGGACCCGGCCTACCGGGATCTCCGCAAGATCGCCAGGAAACTGCGGGTCCATGACCGGCTGGTGTTCACCGGGCGGATCTCCGCCGACGATCTGCCCGCGCTGCTGCGCTCGGCCGACCTGCTGGTGAGCACTGCGCCGTACGAGCCCGTCGGCATGGCGGCGATCCAGGCGATGGCCTGCGGCACCCCCGTCGTCACCGCCACGGCCGGCGCCGAGCGAGACGCGGTCATCGACCTGACCACGGGCCTGCTCCTGCCGGTGCGGCAGCCCGCGCCGCTGGCCGCGCGGATACGGCGGCTGCTGGGCAACTCGATGCAGCTCGAGGCGTACGGGATCGCGGCTGCCGACCGGGCCAGGTCTCGCTACTCGTGGGAGCGCATCGGCCGCGAGACCCTCGCCGCCTACGGCTGTTGCCGCCAGCGTACGGCCGCCGGTGCGGCAGTGGCTGATGCGGATGCGGATGCGGATGCGGAGCCCGCGCCCGCGCTCGCGCGCCGGGCACGGCGCGAACCGGCCGGAGCGCCGGCCTGACGCGGGCCCGGGCCGTCGGCTGCCGGGCCGAGCGCGAGCAGGTCGTCCAGCCGGCCGAGCCGGCCGTCGCAGTGCCTCGCCTGCGCAGCAACCTGCCGGAACTGGTTTAACCGGGCCGGCGCCGGGCAGTCGCGGCCCATCACGTCGGGCTCGGGAGTACCCGGGCGGGGACCTTCGAGGAGGGTGAGAGATGACGGCGGTGGGCGCCGCCTCTGGTTCCGGCTCCTTTCACGCCGCGTCTTTGTACCGGCAGAGCGCGGACTGCGTGACGTCGGTGATGTCGTTCGCGCAGGAAGGGCTCGCGCACGGCGAGGCCGTCTCGATCTGCGTGTCCGCCCCGCTGGCGAGCCTGCTGCGCGAGGCGCTGGCCGAGCGCTCGCCCGGCGCCGCCTTCTTCGACATGGCCGAGCTCGGACGCAACCCCGGCCGGATCATCCCCGCGATGCTGGACTTCGCCGCCGCCCACGACGGCCACCGCATCCGGTACGTCAGCCAGCCGTGCTGGGCGGGACGATCGCCGGCCGAGTCGGTGGAGGCCATGCGGCACGAAGCCCTCCTCAACCTGGCCTTCGCCCGGGCCGACGCGACCGTACTGTGCCTGTACGACACGGGAACACTGGACGCCCGGGTGGCCGCGGCCGCGGAGCAGACGCATCCGACCGTGATCCGCGACGGCCACGCGCGGGCCAGCCCGCGTTATGCCGGAGGGGGACAGATCCCGGCCGCGTACGACCTCCCCCTGGCCGGGCCGCCCCCGCAGGCCCGGTCCATGTCCTACGACCGCGACCTGCGGCCGGTCCGGCACCAGGTCGCGCGGTGCGCGCAAAAGGCCGGGCTGGCCGACGACCGGGCCGCCGACCTGATCCTCGCCGCCAGTGAGGTCGCCGCGAATACCCTGCGGCACACCGCGGGCCGCGGCACGCTGTGGGTCTGGCACAGCCCGGGCGAGGTCGTGTGCCAGGTGCGGGACTCGGGGAACGTGGCCGATCCGCTGGCCGGCCGCTGGCGGCCCGCCGACCGGCCGACCGGCCACGGCCTGTGGGTCGTCAACCAGATCTGCGACCTGGTCGAGCTGAGAACCGGGCCTGACGGCACCGTGGTCCGCATGCACATGTGCCTGTAACCAGGCCCCGGGCCCACGGCTCACCGGCCGCCGCGCGCCTGGCCCGTCCGTCTGCGTCACGCCGCCGGGCGGCTGGGGCCGGCCGGTTCCCCCCTGGCGCCGGCCCCCGAGGCCTGCACGCGGCCTCGACACCACCACCGCAGCACACCAGCCCGGCATGCAAGCGGCCTGCACGGAACGTGAAGACCGTATGAAGACCCGTCGGCCCGCTCAGGGTCTGCGGGGCGACGGGTGCCGCGGCTCGTAGACGGCCAGTTCCCCGCCGTCGGGCAGCCGGATCGCGGCCAGCAGTCCCCAGCCCTGATCGGAGACCTCCCGGGCCACCTCGACACCCTTGGCGGTCAGTTCGGCCAGCGTGGCCTGGATGTCGTCGCACATCAGGTACAGCTCGTGACGGTGGTCGCCGCCGGCATTCGGCGCCGCCGGGTGCGCCGCTGGGTGTACCGCCAGTTCGGCGGGTGGCGCGGCGAAGATGAGCCAGCCCCCGCCGGCGTCCACCGCGGGCAGGCCCAGCACGTCGCCGAAGAACGCGCGGACCTTCTCGGCTTCCGGGGAGAACACGATCGCGTGCAGGCCGTTGATCACGCGCTGATCCTAACCGCCCGGGTCACGGTGCGCCGCTCACGGACCAAGGCCCGGGGCGCGAGAAGCGGCATACGGGTTTATGGCCCCCAATCACCCTGGAAGACTATGCGCGAGGGGGTGGTCGGGCATGCTGGGCGGACAGGTCGTGGTCTTCTTGTCCTGCTCCGAGAAGTTCAAGCAGGCCTTCGCGTGGCCGGTTCGTGACGCGCTGGCCGACCATGGGCTGCACGGCCTCATCCTGAGCGATGAGGCGCCGCTGCCGGGCACGGGCGT
Organism: uncultured Actinomycetota bacterium; assembly: GCA_963842355.1. Taxonomy (GTDB): domain Bacteria; phylum Actinomycetota; class Actinomycetes; order Streptosporangiales; family Streptosporangiaceae; genus JASHPR01. The sequence continues at coordinate 706,384 of CAWJGC010000011.1, forward strand.
ACACCCCGAGGCCAAGGTCGAGTCCTACCTCGACGCGTCATCCGCCTTCGTGGCCCTGTGCACCGCCGACTACGGGCTCAGCGACGGCACGACGTACCCGCGGGCGCACATCGTCGACGAGATCCAGCGGGCCATGGTCCGCCCGCACCTGCGCGACCGCGCCCAGATCCTGAAGGCGCCCGGGGTGCTCCTGCCGAGCAGCATCACCCCGACCTACGACCGCCTCGACGTCGCCGATCCGGCCGGCGCGGCCGCGGTCATACTGAAGCAGCTCGAGGAGTGGAAGGTGACGAGCCCGGCCTCGCCGCCTGGCTCCGCCGACGCCGAGCCCGGCCCTGGCCCGGTCGCCGCCGGCGACCTGGGCGCGCTGTTCGCCGACCTGCAGCCCGAGGATCGAGAGGAGGCGAGCCGGCGGGTCTACCGGTTGCTCGCGGGCGCGACAGAGCACGACGGGCGCACGATGGCCCGCGCGCTGCACCGTGAGGTCACCGACGCCCGCGACCATTCCCGTCAGCTGGCCGCGGCGTCGTTGCTCGAGGCGATGTCCCGGCTGCACGCCGCGCTGGTCTCCGTCGAGATGATCGAGATGCTGGCCGGCCACCCCACGTACCCGGCGCGCTCGTGCGCCGCGAACCTGCTCAGGGACCGGGCGATCGTGGCACCGCTCGACGTTCCCCTGGGGCTCCTGGGGCGGCTGGCCTCGCCGAGCACGGAAGACTGGTACGTATCCGCGCCCGCCGTGGCCGCGGTGAAGGAACTGGCCCTGAGCCGGCCCGGCGCATCGGTGATCTTCGAGGCGCTGAGCGCGAGTGCCGCGGCGCAGGACCGGCACGCGGTCGCGCAGGCGCTGCTGGACGTGGCCGCGGTCAGGCCGGCCGCGGTCGCCAGGAACCTGGCCGAGCGCCTGGCCGACGACCCCGACCCGCTGGTCGCGCAGAAGGCGCAGGAGGTCATGACCGCGATCGAGCCCGTCACCGACGCCGAGCGGGCGGCCTGCCACGCTCACTTCCCGCTGTGACCGCCGGCATGGTGATCGTCGGCGGCGGCCTGGCCGGCGGCAACGCCGCCGTGACCCTGCGGCAGGAGGGCTACCGGGGGCGCATCTCGCTGATCAGCCGGGAACCCGGCGTCCCCTTCGGCCGGCCTCCGCTGTCCAAGACGTACCTGCGGTCGGAGGAGGACCTCGACGACTGGTACGTCAAGCCCGCGAGCTGGTACGAAGATCACGGCGTCGACCGCCCCGGCCCGGCCGGGGCCACGAGCATCGATGCCGCCGCGCACACGGTGCTCCTGGATACGGGCCAGGAACTCGGATACGACAAGCTCCTGATCGCCACGGGCGGCCGGAACCGCCGGCTCCGGGTTCCCGGGGCCGACCTGCCCGGCCTGCACTACCTGCGCACGGTGGCGGACAGCGACGCGATCAAGCGCGAGGCCCGGCCGGGCCTGGCACGCGGTGATCGTGGGCATGGGCTTCATCGGCTGCGAGGTGGCAGCTTCCCTGACCCAGCTCGGCGTCCACGTGACGGCCGTCTTCCCGGGCCAGGTTCCCCTGGGGAATGTCCTGGGCGAGGATGTGGGCGCGGTCATCGGCGCCATCCACCGCGCGAACGGCGTCGAGTTGCTGGCCGGAGAGCAGGTTGCCGCGTTCGAGGGAGCCGGGCGGCTGGAGACGGCCGTGGCCGCCAGCGGCATCCGGGTGGCCTGCGACTTCGCCGTCGCGGGCGTCGGGATAACTCCGGACGTGCCCGAGCTGACGGGCCCGCCGGCCACGCAGGACAACGGCCTGATCGTGGACGGGTCATGCCGGACGACCGCGTCCGACGTTTACGCCGCCGGCGATGTCGCGAACCACCTCCACCCGTTGTTCGGCCGGGTACGCGTCGAGCATTACAACAACGCGGAGAAGATGGGCCGCGCCGCGGCCCGGTCGATGCTCGGCTCGACCGCCCCCTACGACTACGTCCACACCTTCTGGTCCGATCAGTACGACCACAAGCTCGAGTACGTCGGCCACGCCGCGTCGTGGGATGACTTCGTCGTCCGCGGGAGCCTCGACGAGGGCAAGCTGATCGGGTTCTACCTGGCTGGCGGGCAGGTGCGGGCCGCCGTCGGGCTCGACCGCGGCGGCGACCCGGAACTCGACCACGACAGCGAGATGGCGGCGTGCGCCCGCCTGGTCGCGCGGCGGGCCCGGCCCGCCCCCGGCCTGCTCGCCGACGAGCGGACCGACCTGTGGTCGCTGTCCTAGCCCGGCGGACGACCCCCCGGATCCCTCGCTGTGCCAGCTCGCGGGGACGACCCCCAGGCCCCCGGCAAACTGCCTCCGCATCCGCCGCCACCGCTCCCCGGCCGCACCAACCGTGATCCCCATTTGCCCCGTTTCAGGGCCTTTATCCCACCCGCCGCCCTGCCCGCCGCCCCGCCTCCCGGCCCGCCGGCCCCCTCCCGGCCCGCCGGCCCCCCTCCCCGGCCCGCCGGCCCCCCTCCCGGCCCGCCGGCCCCCCTCCCGGCCCGCCGGCCCCCCTCCCCGACCCGCCGGCCCCTCTCCCGGCCCGCCGGCCCCTCCCGGCCGCATGAATGCGAGTTTGGTGTACACCCGTGTACAGCAAGTTCACATTCATCACCGGCTTCACCGGCTTCGGCGGCTTCGGCGGCTTCGGCGGCTTCGGCGGCTTCGGCGGCTTCGGCGGCTTCGGCGGCTTCGGCGGCTTCGGCGGCTTCGGCGGCTTCGGCGGCTTCGGCGGCTTCGGCGGCTTCGGCGGCTTCGGCGGCTTCGGCGGCTTCGGCGGCTTCGGCGGCTTCGGCGGCTTCGGCGGCTTCGGCGGCTTCGGCGGCTTCGGCGGCTTCGGCGGCTGGCTACATGGCCGGCGCCCTTCGCCAAAGACCAGTTCCGCCCGGCGAGGCGAGAAAGAGCCTCTAGTCGGGGCGTTCGTTCGAGAACAGCGGGATGTTCGCGCCGCTGGCCGGGGCGAGCGGGCTGTCCAGCAACGCGAGGATCAGCGTCGCGACGTCGCCGGGGGTCAGCCCGGGACGCAGATCGGGATTGGCCCGGCGCAGCATCTCGGTGTCGACCGCGCCCGGGCTCACGCAGATCGCGCTGATGCCGTGGGGCCGGCCCTCGACCGCGATCGCCTCGGTGAGCCCGATCACGCCGTACTTGGAGACGTTGTAGGCGGCCAGCCCGGGGAACTTCTCGGTGGCGTAGACCCCGGACAGCGAGCCGATGGTGACGATCCGGCCCTCGCCCTGCGGGCGCATGGCGGTGAAGGCCGCCCGGCAGCACAGGAAGCAGCCGGTCAGGTTGACCCGCAGCGTCTGCTCCCAGATCAGCGGCGTGGTCTCGGCGAACGGCACCGCCTCCAGCACCGCGGCCGCGCAAACCAGCGCGGCGACCGGTCCGGCCTGCGCCGCGGCGGCGAACACGCGCTCGACGTCCCCCGCGTCGCCGACGTCCGCCAGCGCCGGCGTGGCCTCGCCGCCGGCGTCCTGGATGCGCGCGGCGACGGCGGCGAGCGCCTCGCGGTCGCGCGCCGCGAGCACGACGTGAGCCCCGGCCGCGGCCAGGGCCTGCGCGGCGGCGGCGCCGATGCCCCGGCTGGCGCCGGTGACCACCGCCACCCGCCCGGCCAGCCAGTGCCCTCGCTGACTCCGGTCGTCCCGGTCGTCCCGGTCGTCCCCGTCACCCACGGGCGGCGGCTGTGGCCCCGGGGTGGGCGACCCGCCGGTAGAGCTGCTCATGAGCGTCCAGGCTCCGTTCCAGGTCGAGGCGGGCTTCGGCGTGGCCCCGGCAGGCCGCGCGGGACAGGCCAGCCGCCTTCCGCAGGCTATCGGCCGCGGCCCCGAGGTCGCCGGGCGCGACCAGGAAACCGGTCACGCCGTCGGCGACGATCTCGGCGAGCCCGCCGCGGCGGAACGCGACCACCGGGGTGCCGCAGGCCTGCGCCTCGGCGGCGGCCATGCCGAACGGCTCGTCCCATCGCGCCGGGCACAGAACCGCCGCCGCGCGGGCCATCGCCGCCCAGAGAGTCATCCTGGGCACGGCCGGGTGCACGGTCACGCCCGGCTGCCCGCGCCGCGGGCCGATCTGCTCGCGGGCGTATCGCGGGTCGTAGGCGTCGCCGTACACGTCGATCGCGACCCTGGCGGCCCGGGCGATGTCGACGGCCTCGGCGGCGCCCTTCTCGGGGCTGAGCCGGCCCGCGAAGATCACGCCCCGGCCGGGCGCGGCCGACCAGCCGATGCCGGCCGTGGGCACCAGCGGCGGCAGGATCGCGTCCACCCGCACGACCCGGCTCCAGGCGGCCGCCTGGAACGCGGACACCCCGGCCACGGCCGGGGGCCGCGCGCCCCGGGCCGCCTCGCGCAGCGCGGCCGCGATGGCCTCGTCCGGCGGCAGGTGCAGGGTGTGCACCACCGGCGCGCTCAGCGCGGCGGCGAGATCGATGGCCGGGGCGTCGAACGCGTGATTGTGGACCACGTCGTAACGGGTCTGCCCGACCCTGGCGTAGACGCCGGCGAACGCGCTCGCGGCCGCGGCCTGGCCGCGGCCCGCCGGAGCCGGCGAGCCGGACGCCCGGTAGAGCGTGGTCAGCAGCGACCGCGGGTCGACCCCGGTGTCGATCACCGTGACCCCGCCGATCCGCGAACCGGCGGCCGCGTAGACGTGCACCTCGTGACCCCGCCCGGCCAGCCCGCGCGCCAGGTCGGCGACGAACGCCTGCGAGCCACCGCCCTGCGGCTCGCGGATGGCCGACACCAGCGGCGCCACGATCGCGACCTTCATCACGACATGACCTTGAACGCTATGTCGCGGGGCGGGTTGATCCCCAGCACGTCATAGGAGACGCGGGGTGAGCCCAGGCGGCGGATCTCGCCGAGCGCATGCGGATAGAAGATCGCGGCCAGTTCGACCGCTTCGCGGTGGCTGGCGAAGTCGACCGTCATCGGCCCGGCGAAGCTCACGTACCGGTAGCCCCGCGCGGCGAGCCAGTCAACGTTGTTCGGCCAGATGACGGCGACGCAGCCGCCGGGCCGGCAGGCCCGTTCCATCTCGGCCAGGCCGGCCTCGCCGCCGTGGCGCGCGGCGGGGGTGAGCACCGAGCAGGCCACGACCAGGTCGGCGTGACCGGCGGGGACGGGCAGGCCGTCGAAGAACCCGTGCACCACCCGCACGCGGCCGGCCTGACCGGCCGCGGCGATTTTCCGTTCCAGAACCTGCCGGAACGGGGCCACGGGCTCGATCGCCACGATCTCGCGGCCGCGGCCGAGGAGTTCCCGCGTCAGCCGTCCCGGGCCGGCCCCCACCTCGACGATCCGGTCCGCGGCCGCGGGCAGCCAGCCGATGACGCCGGGATGCAGCCGCTCGGCGGTGGCCAGCCGGTCGTAGAGGCCGGGCTCCATCCGGTACAGCAGCTCCCAGGCCAGGCTGATGTCGGCCTGCGGATCGCCGTGCCCCCCGGGCACGAAGCGGCGCGCCTCCTCGGGGGTGAACACGGCCAGGTCGCCCGCGGTGTAGCGGTGCCGCAGCTCCGCCCCCCCGGCTACCCCGCGCACACGGCCGCCCGGCCCGGCCGCTGGGTCAGCCGTGATCACCGACTTCGGCCCAGTTCTTGTCGGTCTCCGACACCCGGACCGACCGCAGTTGCCCGTCGGGGAACTCGGTCTTGAGCCGTTCCCAGAAGGCCAGGGCGAGGTTCTCGGCCGTCGGGATGCGGCCTTCCAGCCACGGCACGTCGGTGTTCAGGTTGCGGTGGTCGACGTCCTGGACGATCTGGCGGCAGACCACGCTCGAAAGCTGCTTCAGGTCCAGGACGTAGCCGCTGGTCTCGTCGACCCGGCCGGCCACCACCACGTCGACCACATAGTTATGGCCGTGCAGGTTCACGCACTTACCGAACAGCCGCCGGTTCTCCTCGTCGGACAGGCCCGGGTCCCGGAGCTGGTGCGCGGCATTGAACGATTCGCGGCGGCCGACGAGCACGGTCAGCGGGCTGCCCATGTCATGCCTCCCAGCCGGGTGGTAACGCCAGTCTACGACTGGGCTGGCTGGTACGGCCGGTCACGAACGCGCCGGCGCGGCGGGCCGGGCGTGCTTGGTCTGCGCCAGCGACGCCTCCAGGGCTGCGGTGAGATCGATGACGTTCGACTTGGGCCGCTCGGCGGCGAAGACGACGGACTCCCCCTCGCGCTTGCGCTCGATCAGTTCCTCGACCCGCGCGCGGTAGGAGTTGTGGTATGCGTCCGGAGACCATTCCACCGTGAGGGTCTCGACGAGTTGCCTGGCCACGTCAAGCTCGCGCCCGGAGAACGCGACCTCCTCCAGCGTGTCGAACTCCTCGCCCGGCTCGCGGATCTCGTCCGCGAAGTACATCGTCTCCAGCATCAGCACCTGGTCACCCGGGCGCACCGCGGCCAGGTACTCCTTGTCGCGCAGGATCAGGGTGGCCACGCCGACCTTCGCGGTCTCGCGCATGGCCTGCCGCAGCAGCGCGTAGGCGCGTTCCGCGCCCTTGCCGCGCGGCGCGAGATAGTAGGTCTGCCGGAAGAACACCGGGTCGATCTGGTCCAGGTCGACGAAGTCGCTGATCTCGATCGTCTCCGACCGGCCGGGAGCCACCTCCTTCAGCTCCTCCCGGGTGACCACGACGTACTCGCCGCCGCCGACGTCGTAGCCGTTCACGATGTCGGAGTTGTCGACCTCCTCGCCGCTGGCCTCGTCGACCTTCTTGTACCGGATCCGGTGCGAGGTTCCCTTGTGCAGCTGATGGAAGTGGATCGTCTGGTCCGCGGTGGCCGGGTACAGCCCCACCGGGACGCTGACCAGGCCGAAGGTCAGGAAGCCCGACCAGATCGAACGCGCCATGTCTCCCGCTCGCCTCCCGTAGGTCGTTCACGCCACGGGCGGCGGATTTCCGTCGGCGGTGGCGGCCAGCCGTGGGTCCCACGCGCACGCGGCGCACGCGTGCCGGAACGCCGAGCGGGCGAACTCCAGCGCCGCGGCGTGCGGGTCCGGGCACGCGCGGACCACGTCCCACTCGAGTATGTACTCACGCAGGCCCGCGTCGAAGCGCGTGCCAGCGGGCGGGAGCGCAGCGCTCCCGAAGCCCTCCGCCGCCGGGTGGGCGTAGGCGTAGAACGCGGCCGGGCCGTGCCGCTCGTCACCCGGCCACCAGCCGACGGCGATCTCCTGCGCGTCCATCGAGTTCCGCATGATGAAGTCGGTGGACGGGGGATCGGCCGGCGCGCCGGAGAACAGGTTCACGGCCAGGTCGAAGGAGCCCCACCAGGCGTTGACCGGCGTCGACCGGCCGCGGTACGGGGCCCGGTAATCCGCCAGGACCAGGGCCGCCCGGGTGGCCGCGGCGAAGTAGTCGCTGACCTGGCCGGGGTCGTAGCGGGCGTGCTCGTAATCCTGGTCGAGGGGCACGCTCCACGGCACCTCCTGCGGCGCGGGGTCGATGTCCACCGCGCCGCCGGCGCCGCGCACCGCCGCGAGCACCTCCCGGGTCACCTCGGCGACCGCCCGGTCGGGGGTCAGCGCGATGCGTTCCTCGCGGCCGCCGCTGTGTTCGACGACCGCCTCGTGCCGCCGCAGGTCGAGCGCGACAACCAGGGACCCCGAGCCGTCGGGGGCGGGCAGCGGGGCGGTCTCCCAGCCCCGCGCGGTCAGCCGGAGCGCCGCATGCTGCAACTGGGGCTCGGGCGGGGCGAGCCGGGCCGCCAGCTTGCCGAGCACCTGGGTGTGCGCGTGCAGCGTGTCGCAGGTCGCGCGCCACCGTTCGTAGGAGACCTCGGGCCAGCCCTCGGGCATGAACCGCACGCTAGCCGCTGGCTCCCCGATGCTCAACCGCACACGCTGGCCGCCCCGGCGCAACCGCACACGCTGGCCGCCCCGGCGCAACCGCACACGCTGGCCGCTCCGGCGCAACCGCACACCGGCGCAACCCCACCCCATCGGGTCCGCCGTTCTCCCGCGTTTGACAGTCTTGGTTATTGCTATTAACTTATTCGTTAATGCTAGTAACCATGTAGAGGAGAAGTGATCATGACTACGCAACTGCGCTCCGGCGCCTCCGCGGATACCGCAACGGTGCCCGCCGTCCGCAGGCCGTGGCGCCGCGCGATCATCGCCTGGCCCGCGGTGGCCGGGATCGGGTACACGGCAGCATGGCTCACGGGGCTGAGCATCTCCTCCGAGTCGACCACCGTGAACTCGACAGGCGCCCAGGTGGTGGCCGGGTACGCCGGGCATCAGGCTGTGGCTACGGCCCAGTACGCGCTGACCGAGGGCGCCGCGGCCGTGTGCCTGGTGGTGGTAGCGTTCGCGCTCGGGCGGGCGGGCCGGGCGGCGGGCGCCAGCCGGCTGGCCCGGCTGGTGACGGCGGCCGCGGCCGTCGCGGCGGCCATCTCGCTGGTCCAGTGCGCGCTCGGCGTCTACCTGGTCGGATGGGCCGTGCCTTCGGGACACGTCGCGACCGCCGGGATGCTGAACGAGGCGATCACCCGGATGGACGGGGGCAAGATGCTGGTGCTGGCCGGGATGGGCCTCGCGGGCGCCGGGCTGGCCCGGCGGGGTCTGCTGCCAGGCTGGCTGCGTTACGCCGGGATGGCCCTGGCCGCGGCGATCACCGTCTCCGGCCTGGGGTACCTGCTGCTCGCCACCGGGCTCGCCGCGGCGGCCTGGGTATCGCTGCCGCTGCTGCTGATCTGGGTGACCGGGGCCGGGCTGGCGCTCGCCCGCCGCGGCCGGCCCCGTCAGGCCGGTAGGGCGGCCGCGTTGCCACGGGCGGGCCTGACCCGGGACCGGGTGATCGCCGAGGCGGCCGCCGTGGCCGACGAGGCAGGACTCGGCCGGCTCACGATGGCGGCGGTCGCCCACCGGCTGGGGGTCTCACTGCCCGCGCTGTACAAGCACGTGGACAGCATCGCCGTGCTCCGGCGCGACCTGGCGGTGCTGGGGGTACGAGGGCTGACCGCGGCGATGACCAGCGCCGCGGTCGGCCGGTCGGGGCGCGACGCGCTGCGCGCCACGGCCTGCGCCTACCGCGACTACGCCGCCGCTCACCCAGGGCTGAGCGAGGCGAGCATCCGCGCACCCGACCCCGACGACGCCGAGCACCAGGCGGCCGGCGCCGCGGCGGTTGCCGTCCTGAGCGCGATCCTGGCCGGATACGGCATCGACGGCGACGACGCGATCCACGCGATCCGCTCGCTGCGCGTGGTGATGCACGGATTCGTCGCCCTGGAGCAGGCCGGGGGGTTCGGCCTGCCGCAGTCGGTCGACGAGACGTTCAGCCGCCTGATCGACACCTTCGACCTGGCCTTCGCCCGCTCCGGCCCGCGAGCGGGCGAGCGCGGCCTGGCCGGGCCGGGTCCCGTATAACTAGACGCCGGTGACCCCGTCGATGCACTGGCGCAGCAGGTCGCCGTGGCCGTTGTGCCGGGCGTACTCCCCGATCACGTGCTCGAAGATCGAGCGAGGCGAGCATCTGTCCCGCCCGGCCCGACGCCGCCGGGCCGGGTCCGGCGGAGGGTGTCCCCATGTTCTTGGTCACGCCCATCCGGTCCGTCTGCTGTCCGCAGCCGACGCCGACCACAGCGAAAGTTGGTCTGCGGGGCCACGGCGGGGGGCGGATGCGGGGGGCAGCTTGCGGGGGGCGGCCCACGGAGCAGGGTCAGTCCAGCGGCGCCCCGACGCGCTCCCTGATCTCCTGCACGGCCCAGTTGTTGCCGTCCGGGTCGCTGAAGAAGACGAACTTGCCGCCGTCCCGGGGGTCCAGCGTCTGGACCGGGGAGACCTCGACGCCCTGCCCGGCCAGTTGCGCCCGGGCGGCCTCGATGTCGGTGACCACCAACTGCAGGCTCGCGCCCGACCCGAGATCGGTGCCGGCCGCCACCACGGTGGGCCCGACCACGACCGAGCACGCCGACCCCGGCGGGGTCATGTGGACCACCCGCAACGCCGGCGTCGGCTGGGTGTCGGCGTCGAGGTGAAAGCCCAGCTTGCCGACGTAGAAGTCCTTGGCCCGGTCGATATCGGTCACCGGAACCACCACGACTTCGAGCTTCCAGTCCATGATGCTTGCCCTCCTGTTTGCTGCGCCCGGTGGCGCTCTCCGTCCAAGGACACCGCCGCGGTGCTGCTCACCATAGGCGAGACTTAGCCCATGTCGGAGCAGCCCGTACCTGCCCGCCGCGCCCGCAGCTATCCGGCGGCCGCGGCCATCCTGTCCGAGCGGGACCCGGTGATGCGCCGGCTGGTGGCCGAGGCCGGCCCGCCCCGGCTGCGGCCGCCGGCCGAGAGCAACATCGCGTCCCTGGTGCGCGCGGTCGTCTACCAGCAGCTAGCCGGGGCCGCGGCGTCCGCCATCCACGGGCGCCTGCTGGCCGCGCTCGGCGGCGAGGTCACCGCGGAAGGACTGCTGGCGCTGTCCGCCGAGGCGCTCCGCGCGGCCGGCCTGTCCGCCAACAAGACGGCGTCGCTGCAGGACCTCGCGCGCAAGGTGCTGGACGGGACGGTCGTGCTCGACCCGCCCGGGCTGCGGACCGAGAGCGACGACGAGGTGGTCGCCCGGCTCTCGACGGTCCGCGGCATCGGCAAGTGGACGGCGGAGATGTTCCTCATGTTCCAGCTCCGGCGCCTGGACGTGTGGCCGACCGGCGATCTCGGGGTCCGGAAGGGTTTCGGGCTGGCCTGGCGGGTCCCGACGCCGACCCCCAGGCAACTCGAGCCGCTCGGCGACCCGTACCGGCCGTACCGCTCGGTCGTGGCCTGGTACTGCTGGCGGGCGGCCGAACTCTACGCAGGCGCCGCCGACAGCGCCCTCACTCGCTGACCGTGCCTTCCGCTCGCCGCCGGGGCGCCGGGAGACGCCGCCTTCCCAAGTCGCTCGTCGCTCGTCCCTCGCTCCTCAGTCCAGACGCCGCCGCGCCCCGTCACTCGCTGACCGATGACCAGTCCTTGAACCCGCTCGGGTCGTGCCGGCCCATGGTGGCGTGCTCGAACATGCCCCAGCCCTCCTCGCCGTCGAACCGGGCCCGGGCCAGGTGATCCACCACGCCGAACGGAATCCGGGCGGCCACGGCCGGGTCGGTCAGGTCGTAGACGCCGGAACTGCTCCACCCGCGGCCCATCCACCGGCCGTGCGACCAGTCCGGGTCACCGCTGTAACCCGCGCCGACGTGCAGCGGGACGGAGGTCACGGTCTCCACCTCCACGGTCAGCGGCCGGCCTGGTCGGCCAGGTGGATCCGGGCCGATTGCGGATGCCGGGTGCCCGCGCGGTAGCCGATCTCCACCCGCGGCCAGCCAAGCTGGTCCACGCGGCCGTCCGGCCACACCCGCCGGGCGTCGTTCAGCGTCCGGTAGCCGTCCGGGTTCTCCTGCAGGATCACGATGAGCGCGCAGGACTCGAACCGCAGCGGCAGGTAAATCCACCAGAACCCCTCGAGGGGGTCGGCGGCGGCCCGGCCCGGCGGCTCCGGCTCGCCGACCGGCCTGATCCCCCAGGACCGGTCCCGGGCGCCGCTCCACCGGTCGCCGGTGACGGCGAACTCCCTCTCCCCCACCCGCAGGTGCCCGTTCCAGCTTCCGACCTGGGAGAAGCGGGAGGCGTCCAGGACCGGCCTGCGGGCGGCCAGCAGCAGGTGCGGTTCTTCCTGCACCGCGGGGAACGCCGCCGTCCAGGCCAGGTCGAACTCGATGCCGCCGTCGGGCGCGGCACAGCGGAGGTTCAGCCGCCGCAGCGGCTCGACGACCTCGATCTGGTAGCCGCCGACCCGCTGCTCCAGGCTGCGCTCGTCCAGGGCGTCGGAGAACCGCACGCTCCACACGCGGTCGCCGCACCGCGCGGCCGCGTACGCGTCGATGACGCCCAGGTTCGGGTACACCCCGAGGCCGGTGACCAGGAAGACCTCGCCGGTGCGGTCGTGCGCGTTGAGGTAGCACCGGTCGTAGAAGTTGCGGTCGCTGGTGACCACGCGGTCCATCGGCAGCGGGGCCTGGTGGACCGGGTACTCGTCGAGCGGGATCGGCACTCGTCTCAGTCCCATCGGTAGGTGCCTGCGAGCAGCTTCTCCAGGCTCGCCCGGTGCATCACGTAGTCGTCGGGATCGTCGGGCACCTGATCCTCGCCGAAATGGATCATCCGCCGCTTGATCCTGGCCATCACGATCGCGTGCCGCAGCGCGGCGTACACGAGGTAGAAGTCCATGTCCCGCAGCGGGACGCCGCTCAGTTCCTGGTAGCTCCGTACCACGTCCGAGCGGCGCAGGAAATCGGGCAGGCCCTCGACGCCGAAGAACTCCGCGATGTCCTGGAAGAACCGGTGCAGGAACACGAACCAGCCGACGTCGAGCTCACGGGGGCCGAGTGCGGCCATCTCCCAGTCGAGCACGGCGGCCGGCTCGAAGCCGCGGTAGATGACGTTGCCGATCCTGGCGTCGCCCCAGGTGAGAACGTCGGGCCCGGGATCGCGCGGCCAGTGCTCGTCCAGCCAGACCAGGCTCCGCTCGATGATCGGCACCCGGATGCCGTCGTCGGCCAGCGCCCAGCGGTAGTAGTCGCGCTGCTGGTCGACGTGGTGCCGCAGCGCGTCCCGCCCGGCCGGGGGGCGCAGCGCGGGGAACGCCGCCGCGGCCTCGGGGATCGCGTGCAGTTCGGCCAGGATCGCGACGGTGGCCCGCTGCAGCAGCGCACGCTCCTCCGGTGCCGCCTCCAGCAGCCAGCCGGTGAACACGTAGGGCGGGTTGTCCAGCGGAATCCGCCCCTCGACCTGGTCCATGACGAAGAACGGGGTGCCGAGCGCGCCGCCGTCCGGCTCGTTCCAGCGCAGCTTCGGCAGCGGTATGTCACAGCACGTGGCCACCCGGCTGATCACCTCGAACTGGACCGGCAGGTCATAGCGGGGAAACACCGGCACCGCGCTCGGCTCGGGCGCCAGCCGGGCGACGTAGGCACCGCGCCGCTCGGCGTCCTCGCCCGCCCAGCAGGCCTCGAACAGCACCGACATGCTGGACAGCCCGCCGGTGTCGGGCATGCGGACCCCGCTCACCGTGGGCCGCCCCGGCCCGGCCGCCCGGCCGTCCAGCCAGTCCTGCAGCGCCGCGGCCAGCGCGGCGACGCTCCGCTCGCTGACGGTCATCTTGCGCTTCTCGCTGTGCGACTGGTCAGCCGCTGACGCCGTCATGGCGGCCTCCTCACGCGCATGGCCGCTCGCCAGTGAAGTGAAACACGTTCTAGCGAACGCTAACGAGCCGGGCCCTGTCGGTCAACGGTCCGGGGCCATGCATGATCTTGGAGAATCCTGGTAGTTAAGCCGTCATGTTGGCATTCATCGTTGTTCTGCTGGTCATCGGGCTGATCGTCGGGCTTGTCGCCCGGCTGCTCGTGCCAGGCCGCGACCACATCGGCGTGCTCGGCACGGTCGTGCTGGGCATCGTCGGGTCGTTCGTCGGCGGTTTCCTCCAGCGCCTGGTGGAGTACCACACGCTGGAGGTGCACCACTTCTACACCACGGGCATCGTCGGCTCGATCATCGGCGCCGTCGTGGTGCTGCTGCTGTTGCGGGTTACCGGGATGGAGCGCGGCCGGACGCGCTCGCGCCGCCGCCGCTGGATCTGAGGCCGCTAGCCAGCGCCTGGGCCTGCCCCCGCCCGCCCAGGCGCTGCGGGCGGGCCGTGGCCGGGCCGGCGGCAGCAGATCCGCCCGGCCCGGCCGGCCCGCCCGGCCCGGGCTCACGGCGAGGCGGCGGGAAGGACGAGGTCGACCAGGTCGCCGCTGCGCTCGGGATCGAACGGCCGGCCGGACATGAGGCGGCTGTAGAAGATCGGCCCGAGCAGGGCCTGCGCGGCGAGCTCGGGGTCCAGGCGGGCCGGGAAATCGCCGGCGGCGACGCCTTCGGCGATCACGTCGACGAGGCCCTGGCGGCGGCGGGCGGAGTGCCGGTGATGGAACTCCCGCACGCGCGGATCGCGTTCGGCCCCCTCGACCAGCGCCGGGATGCAGGCCGAGAACGTGGAGTCGACCAGGATCTCGGCCACATGCCGGACCAGGAGGCGGACGCGCTCACGCGGCGAGGCGCCCCGGATGTCCGGCACGGCGTGTTCGTGGAAGGTCTCCAGGGCGTCGGCGATGAGGGCCAGCTTGTCCGGCCAGTGCCGGTAGATCGTCGACTTGGCCACGCCCGCCCGGGCCGCGACCGACTCGATCGTGAAGGCGCCGTAGCCCACGCCGGCCAGCTCCTCGACGGCGGCCTGGCGGATGACCATCCGTGACCGCTCGATCCGGGGATCGGTCTTGCCCTGCGCCTGGCTCATGGTCGGTCCGGCCAGCTCCTGGTCTCGTCGGCGAGCGAACTCCTCGAGAATACCCCTGTGCTACGCATGCGTTTCACTGCGATACGATAGCGTTTCACAGATAACCGCCGAACAGCCCGGAGAGGAGCGCCGATGGCCACCGTCAGCGTCCGCTACATCGTCAACGATGTCGACGAGGCGATCACGTTCTACTGCCGCCTGCTGGGCTTCCGCGAGGAGATGCACCCCGCTCCCTCGTTCGCGATGCTCTCGCGCGGCGACCTTCGCCTGGTGCTCAGCGCGCCGGGCGGCGGCCCCGGCGGCGGGCAGGCCATGCCCGACGGCCGGCTTCCCGGGCCCGGGGGCTGGAACCGGTTCTCGCTGGAGGTCTCCGACCTCGCCGCGACGGTCGGGGCGCTGCGGCAGGCGGGCGCCCGGTTCCGCAACGAGATCGTGGCCGGCGTGGGCGGCAGGCAGATCCTGGTCGAGGACCCCTCCGGCAACCCGGTCGAGCTGTTCGAGCCGATCCTGCCGGAGGCGTCGCTGGCCCGGCCGTCGTGAGGCCAGCGCCGGCCTGCCTCCGGTACGGGCTTACCGTCTTTCTATGGGCCTGAACGATAACGACGGGCTGGACTGGGCACCGCAAGCGTGCACGCTGCCGACCTCGCGGCGGCCACTGCGGGCGGCCGAGTTCGGCGGGCTGTTCACCGACGCGGTACGCGGCCTCGAACGCGTCGCGCCGACCCGGCTGCGGCTGGACCTGGAGGCCAGCCCGCAGGTCGCGGGGCGGGCGGCGGAGCTGGCCGCAGCCGAAACGCAGTGCTGCTCGTTCTTCACCTTCACGCTGACCGCGACCGGCGGCAGCCTGGTCCTGGAGATCGCCGTGCCGGCGCCGCACGCCGCCGTGCTCGACGCGCTGGCCGACCGCGCCGCCGTGGCGGCAGGCCGGCGCGAATGAGCGGCTGGCGCAGCGGCGCTAGCGGAGCAGCCTGGCCAGGTAGAACTCGTCGACCAGGACGCCGTCCACGAGCAGGCACTCGCGGCGGCGGTCATGCCGCACGGCCGCGCAAGCGGATAGCCAGCCCGCGGCGCGGCGTGACGTTGGTCCTCCCGAGCCGGGCCGGACGTCCCCGGCGTGCGGCCCGTTCGGCTCAAGCGCACGCCGCGGCGTGCGCGGTGAACTGGAGCCAGGAGAGGAGAGTGATCGCGGTGAAGGCGACAACCGTTAAGGACGTCATGACCACCACTGTCGTGGCGGTGCGGGAAAACGCGGATTTCAAGGAAATGGTCGCAGGGCTGCGCAGCCGCCGCGTCAGCGCCTTTCCGGTCCTCGACGACGCCGACCGGGTGATCGGCGTGGTTTCAGAGGCGGACCTGCTGCTCAAGGAGGCCGCGGCCGCGGGTGCCCCGGGGCTGTCCCGGCTCTCCCGGCGGCTGACCGAGCGGTCCAAGGCCGAGGGCGTGACCGCGGCTGAGGTGATGACCAAGCCCGCGATCACGATCAGCCAGGACGCGACGGTGCCGGAGGCGGCGCAGCGCATGCAGTCCCGCCGGGTCAAGCGGCTGCCCGTGGTGGACGACGACGGCAGGCTCCGCGGGATCGTGAGCCGGGCCGACGTGCTCAGCGTCTTCGAGCGGCCCGACCAGGAAATCTGGGATGACGCGGTCAAGGGGGTCATCACCGGGGAATTCGGGCTCGACTCGGAGCTGTTCGTGGTGACCGTCAAGTCCGGCGTGGTCACGGTCACCGGCTCGGTGGACCGGCGCGCCGACGCGATGGGCATGCTGGCGGCGATCCGGCACATCGAAGGCGTCGTCGCCCTGCGCGACCGGCTCAGCTACCCGTCCAAAGAATAGGCGCCAGCGATCGTCGACCCTGCTGTCGCGTCCGGCCCGGGCAGGAACCAGACTGATACCGACGGCCGCGGGGGTCGGAACCGGACCAGGAACGCTGACGGGCAGGGAGGCGGGCGCGATGTCCGATGACGGTGAACCACGGCAGGTCGTGGTGGTGGGGATCGACGGCTCGGCGGAGTCCATAGCTGCGCTGGGGTGGGCGAAGCAGTACGCGGCGGCCACGGGAGCCAAGGTGACGGCGGTGCACGCCTGGCACTATCCGGCCGCGTTCGGGCAGCCGGAAGGAAAGCTGCCGCCCTCGGTCGCCGCGGAGATCGAGGAGCGCATGCGCGAAGAACTGGCCGAGGCGGTGGCGCAGGTGTACCCGGACCCGGCCGGAGGGCAGGTCGACATGCTGCTGCGCTACGGCCACCCGGTCCAGGTGCTGATCGATGAGTCGAAGGACGCCGACCTGCTGGTCGTCGGCCACCGCGGGCACGGGGCGTTCACCGGCATGCTGGTCGGCTCGGTGAGCATCCACTGCGTCAGCAACGCAGCGTGCCCCGTGGTGGTCGTCCGCAGTGCCTGAGACGGAGGCCAGGGACCCGGCGACGCCGGCTACCCCGCCGCGGACGCTGACCGAGGCCGAGGTCACCACGCTCGACAGCTACTGGCGGGCCGCCAACTACCTGGCGGTCGGCCAGACCGGCTGAACGCCCTCCTCGAGGTCACCGGCAAGGACTGGCAGGAACGGGTCATCGAGGTCGATCAGCACCTGGCGGCCGACGGCCGGGTGGTCGAGCTGCTGTCCGAGCACACCTGCCAGGGCTGGCTGGAAGGCTACCTGCTGACCGGACGGCACGGCCTGTTCTCCTGCTACGAGGCCTTCATCCACATCGTCGACTCGATGTTCAACCAGCACGCCAAGTGGCTGAAGGTCAGCCGGACGCTGCCGTGGCGCCGCCCGGTCGCTTCGCTGAACTACCTGCTGACCTCGCACGTGTGGCGCCAGGACCACAACGGCTTCTCGCATCAGGACCCGGGCTTCATCGACCATGTGATGAACAAGAAGGCCGAGGTGATCCGGGTCTACCTGCCTCCCGACGCCAACACCCTGCTGTCGGTCGCTGACCACTGCCTGCGCAGCAGGAACTACGTCAACGTGATCGTCTCCGGCAAGCAGCCGTCGCCGAACTGGCTGGACATGGACTCGGCGATCCTGCACTGCACCCGCGGCGCCGGGATCTGGGAGTGGGCCAGCACCGACGGCCCGGGCGAGGAACCCGACGTCGTGCTGGCCTGCGCCGGCGACGTGCCGACCCTGGAGATCCTCGCCGCCGCCGATATCCTCCGCCAGCAGCTGCCGCAGGTCCGGGTCCGGGTGGTCAACGTCGTCGACCTCATGCGGCTGCAGCCGGAGGCCGAGCACCCCCACGGCATAATGGTCGACACCCGGGCCAGCCACCACGCGTGGGTCCGCGAGCACGGCGAGGACCTGCCCGAGGTGCAGAACTGGGTCTGGCCCGCGGCGGGCCGGCCTTAACGTCAGCTCGCCGTCCTCGCCGCCGTGCCCCGCGGCACGGATGCCGGCGGCGTCACGGCTCGATCAGCTCCGCGGGCGGGCGGCGGGCGGTGGCCTGCGTGGTCTGGGCCAGGCCGAACTGGAGCAGCATCTGCGGGGCCCCGGGCAGGGCCAGGCGGGCGCGGATCAGTTCCCGGATCGCAGGCGACTCCAGCGGCTGGGTGTACAGGCTGGCGAAAACCCAGTGGCTCGCGGCGTGCGCGAGCAGCCGGTGCAGCGCCTGGCCGGCGTGCAGCCAGTCGATCCGGCCGTCTGCCTGGGTGAGCAGCACCGCGGTGACCGCGGCGGGCGGCCCGCCGGCCGTGAGCACGCCGAGCTCACGCCCCAGGTCGAAGTCGCGCTGGCGCAGCCGTCCGCGCGGGCGGCCCACCGGGACCGGCTGACCCGGGACCGCATGGGCCGGGACCGCATGGGCCGGGATCGCATGGGCCGGGATCGCATGGGCCGGGCACGCCGTCCCGGGCCACGCTGCCCGCGGCCCGGCTCCACCGCCTTATCTCCGCCCGGGCGATGGGATCGAGGTCCCGCTTGCGGCTCGCGGCGCTCACGATGTCCGCGAGCTGCTGGTAGGTGATCGTCGGCTCGACGATCGCCAGGGTCGCGCCCTCGGCCAGCGCGTCGTGCTGCAGCCCGGCCAGCAGCCCGTCCGGCAGCGGCCCCGCGGCGAACGGGCCGCGATGGGTGTGCCGGTGCGGTACGGCCTGGGCCATCCGGCGCTCGGCCTTGGTCGGCGGCGGGCCGGCGGTCAGGGTCACCCGGGCGAGCAGCCGCAGCCTGCGCGGGTCCGGGAGCGCCTCGACGACGGGCTGGTACCCGAGCGACCGCATCGCGAGCCTGAGCCCGAACAGGGCGGCACCGCAGCTGATGATCATCTCCCGGCCGGCCGGGTCCACCTTGAGCTTGCGGCGCGGGTCGGCGTACAGCTCGATCGCGTCCTGGCCGACCTTGAACCGCCACGGCTGCGTGTTGTGCACCGACGGCGCGCGCGCAGCCGTCGCGATCATGTAGCCGACCTTGCCGGCCGGGATCGCCACCGCCTCCCGGGCTTGCGCCGGGGCCGGGACGTGCCTGGTGTTGGTCACGCTTCTCACCTGCCCTCGTTCAGCGCAGCCTGCCTCGGCGGGAACGCGCTGACCAGGGCCCTTGGCCACCCGCCAGGTGACCAAGGTCCCCGGCCGACGCCGGGGCCGCCCCGGCCGCGCCGGGTAGCCGGAAGTATCCGCCGCTCGGCCCCGCTCCCGGGACCTACGTGCACGAGTGACCGGACCTAGGTCCCTACCAGGGCCGGGGCCCCGCCGGTGAGGCTGGAGTTGTGGTACAGGCAGGCTCGGGCGAGTCCCGGCCGGCCGTGGCGGGAGAGCTGACCCAGCGGCTGGTCGACGAGCTGCTGGCCGCGGCGACCGCGGCGCCCTCGATGTACAACACCCAGCCCTGGCGGTTCCGGGTGCTGCCCGCGGCGTGCGCGATCGAGCTGCGTGCCGACCCCGAGCGGCTGCTGCCGGTCGCCGATCCGTCCGGCCGGGGCATGCACATCGCCTGCGGCGCGGCCCTGCTCAACCTGCGCCTGGCCGCCGCGGTCGCCGGGCGTGAGGCCGTGGTGCAGCTGCTCCCCAACCCGGCCGAGCCGCTGCTGCTGGCGAGGGTCGGCCTGGCCGGGCCGCACCGCGCCGGATCCGCCGAGCGCGAGCTGCACGCCGCGATCGCGGCGCGGCGCACCAACCGGGGCCCGTTCAGCGGGCGCCGCGTGCCCGCGGGCGTGCTGGCCGAGCTCGCCGACGCGGCCCGGGCCGAGGGCGGCATCCTGCACGTGCTGGACTCAGGAGAGACCGGGCGCGTGCTGGGACTGGTCCGGGACGCCGAGCGCGACCGGCTGGCCGATCCCGCCTACCGCGCCGAGCTCACCCGGTGGGCGGGCGGCTCCCGCGACCGGGACGGCATGCCCGACAGCGTGCTCGGGCCTCGCTCCCCCGACTATCCCGCCCCCGTGCGCGACTTCACGCCGGGCCGCCCGGGTCCGGCCGGTTATGCCTGGTTCGAAGAGCACCCCCAGCTTGCCGTCCTGTCCACGTCCTTCGGCGGGCGGACGCAGTGGCTGCTGGCCGGTCAGGCGCTGCAGCGGGTACTGCTGACCGCCACCGAGCGCGGGATCGCCACCAGCCCGCTTACCCAGCCGCTGGAGACAGCCGACGCCTGGCTGGTCCGCGACCCGCGGTCCGGGCGGGAGGAGCCGCAGATGATCCTGCGCATCGGCTACGGCCTGCCCGTGTCGCGGGCCCCCCGGCGTCCCGTGCCCGACGTGCTCGACGAGCCCGGCGACCGTCCGTAGCCGGCGCGGCGCGGTTACGAGTCCGGGACGGTCAAGCTGGTCAGGATCTCGCGCACGCGGGCGACCCGCTCGCCGTCCCACTCGACCGCGGGGTCGGGCTCGAGGAACGCCGACCCGATGCTGCCCAGGCCCAGGGCCGCGAGCGACCACTCGTCCTGGCCGACCGCCCCGAACGGGCTCGCCTGCGTCCGGTGCGCGGCCAGCTCGGGCCGGGACAGGGCCTGGATGACCAGCCCGCGCATGGTGGCGTCGAGCAGCGTGGCGACGGTCTCGAACGTGCTCCCGAGCTCGGGCCGCAGCCGGTAGCCGAACAGTTCCGCCAGCCGCTCCCAGGCCTGCACGACGCGGGCCGTGTGCTCTTGCTCGGACCGGGCCAGAGCCGCGCGGACCTGATCGCGCAGCTCGCCGTCGGCCAGGCTCAGGAACGTCGCGTGCAGGGCCAGGTAGGTCCGCCACTGCGCCGACCCGTAGAGGGTCTCGAAGTCGAGGAGCGACAGCCGGCGGAACAGCTCCGCCACGAGGCCGCGCCGTAGCCCGGGCGTCTCGAGCCAGCCCGGGTGCTCGGCCACGACCCGCTTGATCAGCTCCACCTCCTCGCTGACGATCGTGGGGGTCGCGTTCTTGGCCAGCTCTTGCACCAGGTCGCTGAAGAACAGGTCCTTGAACGGCCAGCGGCGGTAGACCGCGCTGCGGGAGACGTCCGCGTCGCGGATGACGTCCTCGAAGCTGATGTGGTCCAGGCTCACCGTCAGGCCGGTGCGGCTGACCATGGCCACGGCCGCCTGGATCATCCGCTGCTCGGTCTCGTGGTCGGACCGCCGGCGCCCGCGCCGCGCGAGGCCCGTGGGGGCCTGTGAGTGAGTGGCCATCGCGTCCTGCCTTTGGGACTTTGGACTCTATGTTTCAAGTTTAGTATCCAAGACTCTGATCTCAGCATAGCCGAACCCGAGGTTCCGGGGCCCCTCCCCGGAGCGGCCCTCCGCAGCAGACAGGAGCAACCGATGGCCATCTGGCCTCTCACCGCCGACCGCCTCCGCGCCATGTACCAGGGCGGCCGGGCCGACGCGACCGGCCGCCGGTTCGCCCGCCTGTGGGCGGCCGTGTTCGCACGCGGGCTGATGCCGGAGCGCTGGGTGACCCTCGAGGTGCCCGGGCGCCGCTCCGGCCGGATCACCCGGTTCCCGCTGGGCATGGCCGAGCAGGACGGCCGGCGGTACCTGGTGTCGATGCTCGGCAACCAGTGCCACTGGGTCCAGAACGTGCGCGCGGCGGACGGCTGGGTCACGCTCAGGCACCGGCGGGCGGTCGCGTGCCGGCTCATCGAGGTGCCGGCGGGCGAGCGGGCCCCGATCATCAAGCGCTACCTCGAGCAGGTGCCGGGCGCCCGGCCGCACATCCCGGTCGACCGGCACGCACCCGTGACGGAGTTCGAGGCCATCGCGTCGCGCTACCCGGTCTTTGTCATTACTCCCGCCAGCGCAACATCCGACCGCGGCCAAAGAGGGTGAACGCAGTGACCGACCAGAAGGGGCCCGGCATGCCGGCCAGCAACGCGGCGGGCCAGCCGCAGCGGAAGCGTCACGTGAGGCACTGGTGGCGCTGGATCACCGGCGGCATCGGGGTGCTCGTCCTCATCATCGTCGCGGCGGTCGCGGTCTTCATCCAGCAGCCGGCCCCGGCTCCGCTGACGCTGCCCAAGGGCGCGCCGAGCGTCCCCGCCGGCCCGGTCGCCGGCACCTGGACGGTCGCGGCCGGATCGGTGGCGGGCTTCCGGGTCCGGGAGAGCGCGCTCGGCTTCAGCAACGACGTCGTCGGCCGGACCAGCGCGGTCACCGGCGACATCATCGTGTCCGGCAGCCAGGTCACCAGCGCGACGCTCCGCGTCGCCCTCACCGCGATCAAGATCGGCGGCAAGACCCAGCCGCAGTTCGCCACGAGCCTCGGCGCCAGGAAGCATCCGGTGGCGACGTTCACGCTCGCGCGGCCGGTGACGCTCGGCCCCGCGTTCGCCTCGGGCGCGACCGTCACGGTGCGGTTCACCGGTGATCTCACCATGAACGGGACGTCGCGCCCGGTCACGGTCACGCTCGCGGGCCGCCGCGACGGACCGGCGCTGCAAGCCGCGGGATCGATCCCGGTCTCCTTCTCCGCCTGGGGGATCAAGGGGCCGGGCGGCTTCGCCTTCGTCGGTTCGCTCGCCGACCACGGCGTGGCCGAGTTCCTCGTCGTCCTGCACCGCGCCGGGGGATCGACCGGCGGCCACGGAGCGGGATGATGGCCCGACAGACGAGCCTCACCGGCTGGCGGACGGCGGGAGCCGGCGACCGGTCACCGGCTCCGGACGCCGGAGTCGGAGCTGAGCATGCTCTCGTATACGGCGATGAGGGCAGCCTTCTGCTCGCCGGTGAGACGGTGATCGGCGCGGATCGCGGCGGTGACCTGGTCGGCGGCCGGTTCGTCCGGGCGCGGGTCCTGCGTGTCGAGCAGGCCGGCCTGGGTCAGCAGGGTCTCGGCCGAGATGTTGAGGGCCTCGGCGATGCGCTTGAGGACCCGTACCGATGGCTGGTGCAGGCCGCGCTCGACCTGGCTGAGGTAAGGATTGGACAGGCTGGTCATCTCGGCCAGTTGCCGCAGCGACAGCCGGGCCAGCTGGCGCTGGCTGCGGATGAACGCGCCGAGGGCCTCCCGCTGGGTCCGCCACGAGTCGTGCACCGGCCACCTCCCGCCATCGCCGCGTCGAGCTCCCTGCTAAGTATAGTGAGCATGACGGCGCGGCGGACGGTCCCAGCCGCCCGCCGCGCACGGCGCGCGAGGTTACTTGGCCTGCCCGCCGGCCTTCTTGGCGTCGCTCCTGGCGGCGAGCACCGGCGCAGTGGCGGCGATCACGTCCTCGGCGAACTTGCGCTGGGCGGAGAGCAACTGCTCGGCGAAGTCGTAGGCGTTGGCCACCAGCTCGCCCGGCTTGGGCAGCTTGTCAGCGAACGGCACCTGGGGGGTCGGCAGCGACGAGGTGACGGACTGGACGGCCTCGGCCCAGGTCCGGATCGCCTCGGTGACGGCCTCCTGGCTCTTGCGGATGGTGTCCAGGATCTGCCCCTGGACTTCCTGGCTGACGTTACGGGCATCGGTCATTTTGAAAATCTCCTCCTCGGACTGGGCCTGCGCTTAGTATATCAAGCAGTTCGGATGATTTGTCAAGCGCGATTCGGCTGGGGCGTCAGCCGCGGACGTAGTCACCGGGCGCCTCGCCGACCGCGGGATACCGCTCGCTGCCCATCGGCGGTGGCGGGGCGAGGTGGCCGGCCCGCGTGTCCGCCCAGGCGGCCCAGTCCTCCCACCACGAGCCGCTGTGCTTCTGCCCGGCCTCCCGCCACTGCTCGGCGTCCTGCGGGTAGTGCCCGCCGGCCTCGTACCAGGCCTTCGGGCCCGGCGGGTTGACGATGCCGGCGATGTGACCGCCGCTGGACAGCACGTACCGGACGTTCCCGCCGAGCAGGTGGGTCGCCTTGTACGACGACATCCAGGGCACGATGTGATCGTTCACCGCGCCGACGATGTAGGTGTCGTTCTTGACGTCGGCCAGCGACAGCCGCTTCCCGGCGATCTCCATGTCACCGCGGGCCAGTTCGTTGCGACCGTACAGCGACCGGAGATAGAAGGAGTGCATGGCCGCGGGAAGCCGGGTGCTGTCCCCGTTCCAGGCCAGGATGTCGAAGGCCGGCGGGCTCTGGCCCATCAGCCAGTTCGATACCACGTAGTTGAAGATCAGGTCGTTCGCCCGCAGCACGTCGAACGTCCCGGCCATCTCGGAGCCTTCCATGACGCCGGTGCGGGCCATCTTTTTTTCCAGCCGGGCGACGGTCTTCTCGTCGGCAAACGCGCCGAGCACGCCGGGCTCGCTGTAGTCCAGCAGGGTGTTGAGCAGTGTGATCGAGCCGATCCGGTCGTCGCCGTTCTTGGCCAGGTAGGCGACGAGCATCGCGGTCAGCGCGCCGCCCAGGCAGAGTCCCACGATGTCGACCTTGGCCGAGCCGGTGATGTCGCCGATCACGTCGAGGGCGATCATCGGGCCGTGGATCATGTAGTCATCGAGGGTCACCCCGGCCATCGAGGCGTCCGGGTTGCGATACGAGATCGCGAACACCGTGCGCCGGTGCTGGACGGCCCACTCGAGGAAGCTCCGGCCCGGGGCGAGGTCCATGACGTAGTACTTGTTGATCCACGGCGGGCTGGCCAGGACCGGGACCGAGCGGACCCGCGCGGTCTGCGGCGTGTACTGGATCAGCTCCATCAGGTCGTTGCGGAAGACGACCTTTCCCGGGGTGGCCGCGAGGTTCCGGCCCAGTTCGAAGGGCGTCGTGTCGACCTGGCGCGGGCGTCCGTCGTTGTGCGCCGCGTCGTCAAGGAAATTGCGGGCGCCCGCCAGCACGCTGGCGCCACCGGTCTCGTACGCCCGCTTGAGCGCGGCCGGGTTGGTGGCCAGGAAGTTCGTCGGGGCCAGCGCGTCGAAGGCGATGTCCATGGCGAGCCGCGCCTTCTCGTCCGTCAGCGGGTCGCCGCGGCCCGCGGCCAGCAGTTCCTCGCCGAGCCGCCGGGCGGCCAGGTAGCCCTGCCGCAGGGCAAAGTAACCCGGGTGATCGTCCCACGAGGGGTCGGCGAACCGCTTGTCCTTGTGGTCGGCTGGTACCGGCGGCGCTACCGGGGACCCCAGCGACCGGGCGGCGGCGGCGGAACCGACGGCCGCCATGGCCGTGCCGAACCGGGCCCAGGCGGCGACGGCCTCGGCCGGACGCGTGGCGGCGCGGCCGAGCACCTTGAGCACCGACTCGCCGAAGTCGGCGGGGTCGAGCCGCGCCATGAGATCGGCCTCGGGAGCGAGTGCCTCACCCGCGTCCGGGTCGGCCGGCCGTGCGTTTTTGTCGTCGCTCATCCCTGCTCCTCAGTCCGGGCGGCACTGCGGGTCGCGCTTCGACGCTACGCGCCGGGCCTCCGCGATTAACCCGCCGATGGTCCCGGGCGGCAGGGACCAACGGCCCGGGGTCAGCGGCCGGCTCAGCCTGATTGGTCCGTCATGGGACCAAGGTCCTAGTTCGCGGTGACTCAGATCCCTGGTGCCGCCCTCCCGGGACGGGGAACGATCTGGGCAACGGGCGCTGGCCCGGTCGGCTCGGTTCCTTGCCCATATTAAGGAGAATGGACATGAGCACCCCGCTCGTCCAGGTCGTCCCGCTACCTCACGTCCTGGCCGCAGGTCGTCCCCTGGCGATCAACCTTGATCAGCCCGGGAAGTACCTGCACTGGTCGATCTTCACGGTCTCGGTCGCGAACCTGGTGCTGATCGCCGTCATGGTCGTGATCTTCGGCGCGGCGCTGCTGCTGCCGTACCCGAAGTTCAAGTCCTTCCCGCCCGAGCCGGTGCCGGCGGACCCGGCGACGGGCGAGCCGCTGCCCGGGGGCGCGGAAGCCGTGCCCCCGCCCGCTCGTTATGCCGGTGCCGACGAGGACGCGAGGATGTGGACATCCCGGGTCCGGCGCCGGGCGCTGGCCGTGCTTCCCCCCGGCAAGCTGCTGCCTGACCGCCAGCCCGCCTACGTGGCCTCCTGGGCCTATGTGTTCGGGGTGGCGTCGCTGGCTGCGCTGGGCGTGGCCATCGCGTCCGGGTTCGCCCTGGCCCTCGGCGGCCCGGACTGGTGGCACTACAACTCGGTCGGGCACTTCTTCAACAGCCTGCACCTGTGGAGTGTCGAGCTGTTCATGGCGCTGCTGGTCATCCATTTGTGGGCCAAGTTCTGGATGGCGGCCTGGCGCGGCCGCCGGGCCATGACCTGGATCACCGGGGTGGTCGCGTTCGTAGCCTCGGTCGTGGAGTGCTTCACCGGCTACCTGTCGCAGCAGAACTTCGACTCCCAGTGGATCTCGACCAGCGGCAAGGACGCGTTCAACTCGGTCGGGGTCGGCGCGTTCTTCAACGTGATGAACTTCGGCCAGATGCTGATGTGGCACATCGTGCTCGTCCCGCTGGTCCTGGTCGCCATCGTCGGCGCGCACGTGCTGCTGGTCCGGGTGCGCGGCGTGGCGCACCCGGTCGACGCGAGCGCGGCCGCGGGCGCGGGCGCGGGGCGCGGGCGGCCGCGCCGCCAGGCCGTCGCGGCCGCCGACGCCGGCCCCTGGCGCGGGCGGACCCGCCGTTACGACATCCTGAAGGAGGGCACGATCGCGTCGGTGGTGATCCTGGCGCTCACCTTCGGCCTGGCCGGCCTGCTGTCCTCCCCGGACGTGCCGCCGATCACGATCGCGACCTGGGCACGGGTCGCGCCCGCCGACTTCCTGGGCACCGCGGCCACCGAGCTGAACGGCACCAGCACCAGCGCCCAGTACGGCCCGCCGTACAACAACGGCACCGGCAGCGTCCAGTCGCTGCTGTTCACCCCGCAGACCTGGTTCGGCGTGACCCAGCCGCTCGACGCGGCGCGGGACTTCGTCATCTCGCCGCTGAAGACGCTCGCGCGCACCGACCCGGCCACGGCCGCCCCGCTCGCGGCCTACCAGGCGGCCTCGCCCGCGCAGCAGCTGAAGTGGGCGAATAACTACGTCGCCGCGGAGGCGAAGGTCAAGTTCGTGAACGGGAGCCCGGTCGTTCCCCCGGCCAACGACGGGCCGGTCCCGGCCATGATGGCCAACGAGCTCACGCTCGCGCGCAGCGGCGCGCTGGACGCCGACCTGCTGGCCCAGCAGCCGTTCTACGGCACGAACTTCACCAAGCCGCTGCTGTTCATCAACGACGGGCAGTACTTCGGGAACCAGGCCTCGGCCATGAACCTGACCGGGGCGCAGTGGGGCGTGATGAACGAGACCGGCAGCTACCCCGGCCAGCCCTGGCTGTGGCTCTACACGCTGTGGTACCAGGTCCCCGGGTGGACCAACTCGGCCAACATCGACATGATCGCCGTCTACATGACCGGCGTGGCCACGATCCTGCTGCTGCTGGTCCCGTTCGTCCCCGGACTGCGCGACATCCCCAGGCTGATCCCGGTGCACCGGCTGATCTGGCGGCCCTCCCACGACCAGCCGACCGGGCCCTCCGACAGCCCGGGCCCCGTCGGCTCGGCCACCGCCAGCCGGTCGACGTAGCCCAGCGGCGCGGCTCCAGGTACGCGGTCCGGACCGAACGAGGTGAAGCGAGGTGAGCACCGTGACGCGGCAGGAGACATCCGTACTCGCCGCGCAGCCCTTCCTCCGCGGCATGCCGGCCGCCCAGCTCGGTGAGCTGGCCGGGCTCTGCGAGCACGTCACGGTGCCTGCCGGACAGCGCCTGTTCGAAGAAGGATCGACGGCCGACCGGTTCTGGGTCATCGACGCCGGCCAGGTGACGCTCGACGCGAGCGTCCCTGGCCGGGGCCGGGCCATCATCGAGACCCTCGGCCGGGGCGACGTGATCGGCGTGTCCTGGATGCAGCCGCCGTTCCAGTGGCGGTTCGGGGCGGTCGCCACCCAGCGGACCCAGGCGTTCGCGTTCGACGCCCGGGCGGTGCGCGCCGCCTGCGACGCCGATCCCGCCCTCGGGTACGAGCTCATCAGGCGGTTCTCCGGTGTCCTCGTGCGCCGGCTGCAGGCCACCCGCGCCCGGCTGCTCGACGCGTGGGCCGATCCCGAGCAGATGACCCGCTGACCACTCCGATCCCGCCAGGAGGCCGTGCCCGTGACCGCGCCGATCGTCGCCGGGATCGACGGTTCCGAGGAATCCCTGGCCGCCGTGGAGTGGGCCGGCCTCGAGGCGGCGCGGCACCGGGTGCCGCTGTGCATCGTGCACGTCGTGGACTACCATCCCCGCCCGCCGGGCCCGTTCCGGCATGACCTGCCCCACCGGGCCAGGTCGGCGCTGGCCAGGGCCTCCCACCACGCGGCCGCGGCGGCGCCCGGCGTCGACCTGCGGACCGCCGCCGTCTTCGGTCGCCCCGACCGGGTGCTGACCGCCATCACCGCCAGGGCACTGCTCGTCGTGGTCGGCACCCGCGGCACCGGGAGTTGCTCCGGGCGGCGGACCGGCTCGGTCGCCCTGCGCCTCGCCAGCCGGGCCAGCTGCCCGGTCGTCTTCACCGCGGCGGCCAGCCGCCCCGTCTTCGGCGAGATCGTGGTGGGCACCGGCGGCGGCGGCCAGGCGGCGGCGCTGGAATTCGGCTTCGGAGAGGCCGACATGCGGGGTGTCGGGCTGACCGCGCTGTACGCCTGGGCGCACCCGGAGGCAGGCCGGCCGGACAGCTACCACGACTGGATGCTGTCGGTCGGCGCGCACGACAAGGGCGCGGAGGCCCTGCTTTCCGAGCAGGTCGCCCCGTGGCGGCACAAGTACCCCGACGTGATCGTCACGGAGAGCACGGTGCACGGTCACCCGGGGCGCGTCCTGGCCCTGGCCTCCGGCCACGCCGACCTCGTCGTGGTCGGCAGCGGCCTGGGCCAGCTAGCGCCGGTGCCGGGTCTCGGCCTGGTCGGTTACGACATGCTGCAGCACGGCCAGTGCCCGGTCGCGATCATCCCGGACGACGCGGCGGGGGGCGCACGCTGAACCCCGCGGACGTGGATCAGGTCATCCGGCTCGAGGACGGGCGCGTCGTGCGTTCAAGACCCTGAAACGGCCGGGGTGCCCGCATACTGGCGGCATGCCTGCCCGACTCCATCACATCGTCATCGATGCTCACGACCTGCCCGGGCTGGCCCGGTTCTGGACGCAGGCGCTCGGCTGGAGGATTCTGTCCGAGCGGGAGCGCGAGATCGTCATCGGGACCGACGACAATGCGCCCGTGGGCATGTGCTTCATGCCGGTTAGTGATCCGAAGACGGTGAAGAACCGGGTGCACCTCGACCTGACCAGCAGCGCGCTGGACCGCGACCAGGAGATCGAGCGGCTTCTCGCGCTCGGGGCGCGGCGGGTCGACATCGGGCAGACCGGCGCGGAGTCCTGGACGGTGCTCGCCGACCCCGAGGGAAACGAATTCTGCGTGATACGCCCGAAGGAAACACTCACCCGGTAAGTTCCGGGGCCCGCCAGGCGCCGGGCAGCGCAACGTAGCGCTCCAGGCTATAAAGAACGCTTCCGCGGCGTGGCGCAGCACTCTGGGATACTTATGGCGTGGCTGGCCGCAGTGTTCCGATGGTGCGCCAGTGCACCCATCCCGAGCAGGTTAGCCCCGGGCTGCGACAGGAGCTGATCGACTGCTGGATCACGGTCAGTAACGCCGGAGGCGCGGTGGGATTCCCGTTCCCCCCGGTGGACAGCAGACACGTCTCACCAGCGGCTGACGAACTCATCGCCGGCCTGGACCCTGGCCGCTGCCGGCTGCTGCTCGCGCTGGCAGGCGATACCTTGGCGGCCTGGCTCAGCGTCCGGCGTGACCTGAGCCCGCTCGTTGCCCATTGGGGAACTGTCAGCCATGTGCAGACCCACCCTGCTTTCCGCAGCCGGGGCATCGCCAGCACGCTGATGGCGCGAGCCAGGCGGGCCGCCCGCGACGAGATGGGCCTGGAGCAACTCCGCCTCGCAGTGCGGGGCGGCATGGGGCTTGAGCGCTTCTATCTGCGACTTGGCTGGGAAGTGACCGGCCGCTGGCCCGGCGCGCTCCGTCTTGCTCCCGGTGACGACCGCGACGAGATACTCATGATCCTCGCCCCGCTCTGACCTCACCAACTGCTCGCATCGGCGCCGGGCAGCACATATTCCGGGAAAGACGTACCATCTCAATCATGGCCGAATGGTGGTCGATCGAGGTACTGCACGGTGAGTTCTCGGCCTTCCGGTGGCAAGAGCAGCACGACTCGGTCTTGATCGAGGCCGCGCTGACGAACGGCGCCGTTGACGGGTCCTGGCATGCCGGTAGCTGGGGCGTGGTCTTCGAGGTGCTCTTCGAGACCGAGGAGCAGTGGCAGGCGTTCCGCAATCTGCCGGCCGTGCGCGCGGCCCTGGACGCCGTGCCGGACCCGGTCAACGGCCTGCTGGTCTACCGGGGCCGGGGCGGCGGAGCAGGCGTCGGCCAACCGCGCCGGCCAAAGCCGGCGCCGGCCGCGAGCGCTGTGTCGCTGCCCGTGCCCGAAGCCGAGCCACTGCTGGACCTGACCGGCATCTCTCCCCCAGGTCCGGTGCCCGCCGGGATGGCGGGCGCCCCCCGCCCCTGAACCGCCCGCGGTCCGCCCCCGGCGATCCCGATCGGGCCAGCGCGTTTCTCAGCATCAGGGTGGCCGACATCGGCGCGGCCTACGCGCAGTGGCGGGCGCGCGGCGCCGAGTTCCTCACCGAGGCCTCCCGGTACACCGACGCCGGACCGCCGGCGAGGCCGGCCCCTACGACCTCGCCGAGGGCCGCAACTACCCCGCGCATCGCACCATGAGCGGAGGACCCGGCAGCGTTAAGGGGATCTCGGGCCTGATGGGCCGCTGAGGTGCCAGTTGCGCATGAGGCTCCCGAGCCACCGAATCTTGTCTTGCTCGGATTCGCTCGCCCCATCCAGCTTCACCGACACCATTTCATCTGCACCTGGCTCGAAGGCCACGGCCACGGAAAGGCGGCCGAGCGGATACTCGAACCAAGGGCCGGCCTCGCTGTCGGTTCCGCGCAAGCCACGCTCCACAGCGAGCCAGTCAGAATCGTCGAACCGGTAACCGGCCAGGAGCGCGAGTTCCACGAGCAGGGGAGGCAAGTTACCTGCCCAGATCCAGCCCAGGTTCATGGCTTCCATCCTGCCGGGCCGAGCAGCGTTCGGGCCCGCCTCTTCGAGCCTGGCGCGCCAAGAGCCATGAGCGGGCGCCGCGTCCAGCGCACGATGGGCGGAGGTTAGGGCGCGATCCGGGCAAGCGCGTCAGCCTGCGAACCCTCGGAACACCCCGGAACTGTCGGCCGCCCCGGGCCCGCGGCACCCAGCGCCGCGGCCGGGACTGGCCCGACGGGCGCGAGGCCAGCCCCACCGGGCACGCTCAGCGAGGCCGCAACCGGTTAACCCCTGCCACTGAGCACTCGCTAGCGTCGCGGCGCTAGTTGAGCGCTAGCCGCGCGGAGCAGACTGCCCTCCGACGCTCCGGCCACTGACGACTCGCAACCGTGGCCACTCAGTACACCGCCGGGTGACCGGCACGAGGAGGCAAGCATGCGGCGTTTGGTACCACTGGCCATGATGCTCTCGGCCCTCGCATTCTTCATCGCTACGCCGGCGCAAGCTGCGAGCACAGCGAGCGCTGCCATACCCCAGCTGCATCATGGCAGCAACTGCAAGACGGTTCATTCAAGCGTCAAGAACAGGACCGGCAAGATCTGCGTCCTGATCAATACCGATGATGCACTGGGTGACCTGCCCTGGCAGGCGATGGCAACTTTCCATGTGAACTCAGGAAAGCTCAAGATGGTGCACGTAAACCGTCTCTTCTTCGTCGTGGACGCTGCCGTAGCGGAGGCCATAAACTTCCGTAACAAGCCCGCGAGCGGAACCAATGCCTTTATAAGCACCGCCTGGTACGACACGCAGGGCAAGATGGGGCTCGCCCAGGCTCAGGCTTTCAAGTTGTGCATTCACTGGACGGACGGCGGCGTCGGCTGCTGGAACGGCCAGCTCAACAGTCAGACGGTCCTCTTCTGACGTCTCGCCGCAGCCCCCAGACTGCGACGTGCGCGGCTGGGCGTCCTGGCGGATGCCCGGCCGCGCACGGCTGGGCACGGCCATCCGGGCGTAACTGACGAAGTCAGTGATGAATGTGGAAATGGTGTACATGGGTGTCAATGCCGCGTAGTTAAGGATCCCGGGCCGGTGTCAAGTGGTTGGTGGTGTTTGGGCGTGTCGGGGTGACAGGTGGCAGGACCTCTGGTAGATCGGGTCAACCCATCACGATCTTCCCGTCACCAGAGGTCCTGTTGCGTACTGAGTCTGCCATGGTCACTGTCACGCGTGCGGTCACGGTCGCTGCGGGGGTGCTGCCCCGGGGCATCTGGGGGAGCTGACGCCGTGGCTGCCGTTGATCTGCCCCGAACTTTCCGGACAGCGGATTTGTGGTTAATTCACGCTGCGAGCTGCCGTTCCAGGTATTCCTCGTGGACCTGTCGTGGGGTCCGGTACTGAAGCCCGGAGTGCCGACGTTTTGAATTGTACCAGAATTCGATGTACCTCACAACGTCCCGGCGCGCATGCTCGCGGGTCGGATACTGAGTCCGGTGGACGCGCTCATTCTTCAATGCGGCGAAGAACGACTCGGCCATCGCATTATCGTAGCATATGCCAGTACGGCCGGCGGACTGCCGGAGATTAAGCCTCTTCAGCGTCTTCGCGAACTGCCGGGACGTGTAGTTGCTGCCGCGGTCAGAATGAAAAACAGCATTCTCGGCAAGAGGATAACTGCGGGCGGCCATCTCGATGGCCTTCTCGATGAGCGGGGTCTTGTAGTTATCGCCCGTCGCCCAGCCGATCACTTCTTTCGTATGGCAATCGATGACCGTCGCCAGGAAGAGCCAGCCCTGCCATGTCGGAAGGTAGGTGATGTCGCCGACCATCTTCTGGCCGGGCGCGGCGGCGGTGAAGTCCCGTTGCACGAGGTCGGGAATGTCGTGCTCCTGGCCGTCGCCCTCGGTGAGGCTGAACCGCCACGGCCGCGGCTGGCAGGGCTCCAGGCCCAGCTCACGCATCACCGACCGCACCAGCTCCGGCCCGGCCTGGCACGCCCCACGCCACCAGGTCCGCGTGGACCCGCCGGTACCCGTACGTCCCGTCCGATTCGTCGAATGACTTCTTCACGATCAAGGCGAGTATCCCCTCTCCTTTTCGCCGTCGCCGATTCCGGGGAATTCCGCCATTCATAGAACCCGGATCGGGACACCTCCATCCACCTGCACATCTGCACGATCGACGGCACGTACTCATCGGCGGATTCCTGGTAGGCCGCATACTCCGCGTCGATGAACTCGAACTTCTCGGTCACCGATGGTCGCTGGCAAAGTATGCTGCGGCTTTTTTCAGGAACTCGTTCTCCATCTTCAGTTCCCGGGTCTCCCGCTCGAGCTCGCGCAGCCGCACTCGCTCGCTCACGGTTAGCGGCGGTTCTTCGCCGGCATGCTCACGGCGGTAGATGCCCACCCAGTTGCCGAGTGTTCCTTCGTTGATGCCGAGCTCCTTCGCCACGCTGGCAATCGGGCGCGACGTCTCGATCACCATTTTCACGGCTTCATCCTTGAATTCCGGTGAGAAGCTCTTCTTAGGTCGGGGCAATTATTTCACCTTTCCAGATAGTCCATCCTATTGGATGGACTGTCCGGAAGGCTCGGGGCACCTCAGATCGGGCGGTGTCAAGTGGTTGGTGGTGTTTGGGCGTGTCGGGGTGACAGGTGGCAGGACCTCTGGTAGATCGGGTCAACCCATCACGATCTTCCCGTCACCAGAGGTCCTGTTGCGTACTGAGTCTGCCATGGTCACTGTCACGCGTGCGGTCACGGTCGCTGCGGGGGTGCTCGCCCCGGGGCATCTGGGGGAGCTGACGCCGTGGCTGCCGTTCGAGCTGGTTGATGACGTGCTGGCGCAGACGCGGACGGTGCAGCGGCGGCTGCGGGTGCTGCCGTCACGGGTGGGGGTGTATTTCGTGGTGGCGCTGGGGTTGTTCCCGGGCCTGGGGTATGGCCAGGTGTGGGGGAAGCTGACCGCGGGGCTGGATGGCCTGGGGTTGCCGGCGGTGTCGGAGAAGGCGCTGCGGGATGTGCGGCGGCGGCTGGGCCCGGCGCCGCTGAAAGCGCTGTTCGAGGTGGTGGCCGGGCCGCTGGCGCCGCCGCGGGTGCCGGGGGTGAGCTGGCGCGGGCTGCGCACGGTGGCGTTCGACGGGTGCAGCTCGCTGCGGGTGCCCGATACCGGCCGCAACCGGGCCTGGCTGGGCCGGATCGGGCATAAGGCCGGGCTGGACGCCTGAGTCTGATGGAGACTCGGTTCTCCCAGATCTTGCTGTTGGGAGGGTCTATGTCATCTACGGTAACTCGGCGGCGCCTTGGCCAGCCAGTAGATGATCTTTCTGTTTGTTCTTTGTTCTTTCCGAACATCTGTTCACCGTGGTGGTGCGTGTTCGCCCTTCCGGCGGCTGCTGCCGCGCGGGTTGCCCTGAGGGGGGGTTGGCATCTCTTCGTCGGGCAGCTGCTGGTGGTGCCGCCGGTTCCCCGGACGGGGCAAGGGGGGGCGCTTGCGCCCCTCGCGTGCGACGCCGAAGGCGCCCTTGACCTGGCCGGGGGTTCGGTGGCATCGATGACCACCCGGCGAGGAGATGCCGGCCTCGCGCCTCCTGCCACCGTTCCGGGGGTTGTCCCATCTCTGAGGAGGGCCGGGGTCTGGGGCAGCGCCCCAGCGGGTGCGGGCGGAGCCCGCCGGGACAAGCCAGTGGCGGCCATGCCGCCTCCTTTACGTGGTCTTCTTGGTCTTCCTGGTGGTCTTGCCGGGTCTCTTGCGGCCCGGTGTGCGGACGGCCGGGTCCAGCTCGCCGGCGTAGAAGGCCTGCTCGTACTCGGCCGGCGGGCGCCTGCCGATCGCCCAGAACAGCCGCTGCTGGTTGAACCAGCCGGCCCAGGCGGCGGTGGCGGCCTCCACCTGGGCCAGGTCCCGCCATGGCCCCTGGTGGGCGATGACCTCGCTCTTGTACAGGCCGATCACCGACTCGGCCAGGGCATTGTCGTAGGAATCGCCCACCGATCCCACCGACGGGGTCATCCCGGCCGCGGTCAGCTCCGGCCGTAGCGGATGGCCAGGTACTCGCTGCCGGCGTCGGAGTGGTGGATGGCCCCGGCCACGCTGACGCCCTCCCGGCGCCGCGCGGCCACCGCCATGACCAGGGCGTCCAGCACCAGGGTCATCCGGTGATGCCCGGCGGTCCGCCAGCCGACGATCATCCGGGAGAACGCGTCGATGACCAGCGCGGTGTACACGGTCCCGGCCCCGGTCCCGACGTAGGTAAAGTCGACCACCCACAGCCGGTTCGGCGCCGCCGCACCGAAGTCGCGGTCGACCAGGTCGCCCGGCCGGTCCTGGGAGGCGTCCGCCACCGTGGTGACCACCTTGTAACCGCCGCGCCGGACCCCGCGCAGGCCGAGCCGGCGCATCAGCCGCTCCACCGTGCACCGGCCCGCCGCAACGTGCTCGCGGTGCAGCTGCCACCACACCTTGCGGGCCCCCGACCGTTCCCCGCTGGCCTTGAACACCCGGGTGATCTCGCCCTCCAGCCAGGCTCGCGGACCGCCCGCGCCGACGGCGGCCGGCTCCTGGCCGCGTAATACGTCGACGGGGCGATCCCGCATCCCTCCTGGCGCAGAACCCGGCAGGCCGGCTCGACCCCGAACTGGTCCCGGTACGCGTCGATGAACGCGATCACCGTGGCTAGTGGCGGTCGAGCTCGGCCGCGAAAAAAGCACTCGCGGTACGCAAGATCGCATTGGCCCGCCGCAGCTCGGCGTTCTCCCTCTCCAGCTGCCGGACCCGGGCCGCATCCGCAGTCGTGGCCCCCGCCGCGACCCGTTGTCGATCTGGGCCTGCTTCGCCCAGCCCCGCAACGTGTCCGCGTTGATCCCCAGCTCCTCGCCGACGCGCCGGCACGCCCCCGACACCGACCCGGCCGACTCGGCCATGTCCAGCACGAGCCGCACC
Organism: uncultured Actinomycetota bacterium; assembly: GCA_963842355.1. Classification (GTDB taxonomy): domain Bacteria; phylum Actinomycetota; class Actinomycetes; order Streptosporangiales; family Streptosporangiaceae; genus JASHPR01. Next base: position 742,063 of record CAWJGC010000011.1, read on the forward strand.
GCGCGGTCCCGCACCTCATCCGGATACTTCCTCGGTGCTGCCATGACTCCCACCATCCGTTGGTTGGGAGCCTCTATCAAACCCGGGGCGATCAGGTTCGCCGGCTACCCGCTGCTGCACCTGGTGGCGCTGGCCGAGACCGGGACCCGGGGGCTGCTGGGCGCGGTGCTGGGCGCGGCCGCCGACGGGGACGAGCCGGCCCTGGCGGCCGGCCTGCTGCACCTGCTGGGCGCGGGCATGCTGGTGCTGCTCGACCGGGCCTATGACGCGGGCACGTTCCTGCAAGCCGTGGCCGGGACCGGGGCCGGGTTCCTGGCCCGCGGCAAGGCCTCCCGCTGCCCCGCGGTCTTGCGCGTGCTGCCCGACGGGTCGTACCTGTCGCGGATCGGCGAGCTGGACGTGCGGATCATCGAGGCCAGCGTGCAGGTAGCCGGCGCCGGCGGGTCGAGCCTGCGCGAGGCTTACCGGCTGATCACCACGCTGACCGACCACCACCGCTACCCCGCCGCCGACCTGGTCCGCCTCTACCACGAACGATGGGAGATCGAATCGGCCTACTACGCGCTGCGCCACACCCTCCTGCAGGGCCGGGTCCTGCGCTCGGGCGACCGGCCCGGCCTCGAACAGGAAACCTGGGCCCTGCTGACCGGCTACCAGCTGCTGCGCATGGTCATGACCGACGCCATCGCCACCCGCCCCGGCACCGACCCCGACCGGGCCAGCTTCACCACCGCCCTGCACACCGCCACCACGACCATCACCGCCGCCGCAGGGATCAGCCCCGCCGCCCCCGCCGCCCTGCCCGCCACCAGCCGCGCCGTCCTAGCCACCCTCCTGCCCCCCCGCCGCCCCCGCTACAGCGCCCGCAAAATCAAAAGCCCCCGCTCCCGCTACCCCGGCCGCGACAACCCCCGCCCCGCCCTGCCCGAAACCATCACCACCATCACCATCACCATCCACACCCCGCCCCCCGCAACACACCGCCCCCGCCCCCGCCCCCGCAACCGCCAAAAACCCCGCCCCGGCAGCCACCGCCACCACGTCACCGCACTCATGACCACCAACCCCGGCCGCACCTGGACCGGCCACGAGCTCGCCGCCCGCCTCCACCTCCCGCCCGCCACCATGCTCAGCCACCTCGCCCACTGGGCCCAGGCCGGCTTCCTCACCCGCACCGCCCCCGGAACCTACGCCCTCCCCAACCCGCCCTGAAACCCTTGACAAACCCACCAGACCCTTAACTACGCGGCATTGACATGGGTGTACACCAGGCTCACATTCATCTCGGCCTGGACGAAGCACCACCGGCCGCGAACTCTGACGAAAAGGGTGAAAGGGCATGAAGGGGCGGTGGAGCGCGCGGCCACGCCGCCGGGACGCCGCCCCGGCGGCGCGGCCGGCCGGGTGTCCCGCCCCTGGTTCGGGGGAACTACCAAGCTGGCATAGGTAGCCAGCAATGCGAAACCGCGAGAACCTGGTGGTTACCGTCCGGCCGGTCCCGGGCTCACTTGCCTGGCCCGGGCCAGCCCTGGCCGGACGGCGACTTGCGATAGACACCGTCGGTGCCCTGCGCGGCAACTGTCCCGCCGGGCGGTCAAAGGAGAGCGACATGAGCGTGTACAGGGTGACCGAAGTCATCGGCACAAGCGGCACGTCCTGGGAAGACGCGGCAGCGGAGGCGATCAAGACTGCAGCCGGGACGATCCGCGATCTTCGGGTGGCTGAGGTCGTCAAGCAGGACATCCACCTGGACGACTCCGGTGCGATCACCTATCGCACCAAGCTTCAACTGTCGTTCAAGTACGAAGCCGAGCGGTGAACCTGGGGCGGCCCGCTGTCGCCGGCTAAGCGTCCGCTGGCGCGTCAATCCCGAGCGCCGCCTCCGCACCGAGGCGACCCGGCCAGGTGATGTTCGTCTTATAACCTACATATATAGGAAAAATGAGCAGGCCGGATCCCCCGTGCGGGACGAAGGTCACCGTGGTCCCCAGGCTTCTGACCCTGTCGCCGCCCGCAGCCACCTCCGTGAACTGGAGTCATCACGGAGGTGGTGACGTTTATGACATCAACGATGTCGGCGGTACAGCTCTTTATCGTGGCCATCGTGGCCGTGGCCGGGATGGCCACGTGGCTCACGCTGGTCTTCCTGGCCGACCGCCAGCCTGCCGCCCGGCACCCGAGCCCCGGCGAGACCGGCTCGATGACCGCGGGCGGCCTGGGGAGCACCGAGCCGCGCGAGCCGCCGGTCATTCCCTCGCCGCGGCGGCCCGTTGACGCACGCGGGCCGGAGGCGGTCCCGGCGGGCGCCGACCATGCGGGCGAAGGCGAAAAGGTCCCGCACGCGGCCGGCTCGTCGGCCCGGTAAGTTGCCCCGTAAGCGGCCTGGTGGCCGGGCGGGGCGGTCACGGACGGCCTGACCTGGTGACCCACGCCCCGGACGCGGCGGCTTGGTGACCTATGCCCCGGACGCGGCGGCTTGGTGACCTATGCCCCGGACGCGGCGGCTTGCTGCAGCACGGCACGCGTCTGCCGGGCGACCTCGATATCTTCCCGCGCGGTCACGACCAGGGTGTGCACGGCCGCGCCCGGCGCGGTGATCTCTGCGTCAGCGGTCGTGGCGTCGTTGCGGTCCGGGTCAATCGCCACACCCAGAAACGCCAGCCCGGCGGCGGCTTCCGCCCGCACCGCGGGCTGGTGCTCGCCGATGCCGCCGGTGAACACCAGGACGTCGAGACCGTTCATCGCCGCGGCCATGGCCCCGATCTCGCGCCGCAGCCGGTGCGCGTGGACGCCGACGGCCAGCCGGGCGTCGGGGTCGCCCCGGTCGGCGGCGAGCCGTACCACGCGCAGGTCGCCGGAGTGCCCGGGCAGGTCGGCGAGGCCGGACAGCCCGGACCAGCTTTCCAGCCCGGTCGCGACCTCGCCCAGGCTGAGGCCGCCGTGCTGCATGAGCCAGATGACCAGGCCGGGATCGACGCTTCCCGATCTGGTCGCCATTACCAGGCCCTCCGTCGGCGTGAACCCCATGGTGGTATCCACGCTGCGGCCGCTGTGGACCGCCGCGAGCGAGGATCCGGCTCCCAGGTGGCAGGTCACCACCCGTAGCCGTGCTAGATCCTGGTCGCCCAGAAGCTGCGCGGCGCGACGACTGGCGTAGGCATGAGAAAGCCCGTGAAAACCGTAGCGCCGCAGCGTGAACCGCTCGGTCCAGACCTTCGGCAGCGCGTAGGTGGCCGCCGCGGCGGGCATCCCGGCGTGGAAGGCCGTGTCGAAGCAGGCGACGGCGGGAACGCCGGGAAGCGCGGTACGCACCGCGCTGATGCCGGCGAGGGCGCGCGGCTGATGCAAGGGCGCCAGGTCGATCAGGCCGGTGATCGCCGCCGTCACCGTGTCGTCGATCACCGCGGGGCCGGTGAAGCGGCTGCCGCCGTGCACCACCCGGTGGCCCGAGGCGTCCACGCCGGGCAGCCCGCCCAGGAACTCCGCGAGCTCGGCGTGGTCGGGGCGGCCATCCCACGGGTCGATATCGAGGGTGGCGGTGATCTCGTCGGCGGGGCCGAGGACGCGGAGCTTCAGGGTGCTCGACCCGGCGTTGACGATGAGGACCCGGGCCGCCGAGGTCGTCGCGCCGGTGCCGGTCATCCGCCGCCTCCTGACGTTGGCATCACCGCCAGACGGTATCAAGGCGTATCCGGGCCGGGTCCGGGTTAGGGGCGAACGGCCCTGCGACTGGGGACCTCGGACCGATGCCGGCCGAGCACGGGGGGCCGAGAATTCAAAGTAGGCCTGCCGTCCGGGATGGCCGCGGACCGGCAGGTCACGGAATCCTTGGGGAGGGCACGATGGGTGCCGAAGCGGGCGACCGGCTGGTGCCGGGTGACCAGGCCAACGTCTACGCACTGCTGGCCGACGGCACGACGATCGAGATCCGGCCCGCCACGCCGGGTGATCAGGCCCTCGTCCTCGCGATGCATCAGGCCATGTCCCCCGACAACGAGTACCGGCGCTTCTTCAGCCTCAACAAGCTGTCCGCCGAGCGTGAAGCCGAGCGGGTCTGCCGCGCGCCTGGACCTGATCACGCCGCGCTGCTCGCCCTGCGCAACGGCGACCTCGTCGGCGTCGGGACCTACGAGGTCACCAGGGAGGGCAAGGCCGCCGAGATCGCCCTCGCCGTGGCCGATGACATGCACGGACGAGGTGTCGGCACGCTGCTGCTCGAGCACCTGGTGTCAGCCGCCTCCGGCCAGGACTTGAGCATCTTCACCGGTCCGGTCCTGGCGGAGAACGCCGAGATGCTGAAGGTCTTTGCCGACGCCGGGCTGAGAGCTCGGCGCCAGATCGAAGACGGGGTGATCGAGTTCACCTGCGACCTGCCCCAGGGGGATGCCGATCCGTTCTGGGAGCGTTACCAGGAGGCGGTCGCGGGGCGGGAGGGCCGGGCGGACGTGGCGAGCCTGCGTCATGTGTTCCGGCCGGACTCGGTGGCCGTGGTCGGCGCGGGCCGCCGTCCCGGAACCGTCGGCCGCGCCATCTTGCATAACATCGTCAGCGGCGGCTACCAGGGGCAGGTCTACGCGGTGAACCCGCGCGCCGCCCACATGGAAGGCGTGCCGTGCCTGCCGTCGGTCGCCACCCTGCCCGGGCCGGTCGACCTGGCCGTGATCACCGTGCCGCCCCGCGCCGTGACGGCTGTGGCCGATGAGTGCGGCCGACGCGGCGTGAAGGCGATGGTGGTGATCACCGCCGGGCTTGATGCCCTCCAAGGCGCCGACCTGCTGGCTACCTGCCGCCGTTACGGCATGCGGTTGATCGGCCCGCACTGCTTCGGCGTCGCGGTGCCCGGCATCGGCTTCGACGCGACGTTCGCCGCTCGTCATCCGGCGCCGGGAACGGTCGGCCTGGTGACGCAGTCCGGCGGGCTGGGCCTGACCCTGCTCGATCGCCTGTCCCGGCTGGGGCTGGGGATCTCGTCGTTCGCCTCGGTCGGCAACAAGTACGACATCTCCAGCAACGACCTGCTGATGTGGTGGGAACGCGACAATACGACCAGGCTCGCGGTGCTGTACATCGAATCGTTCGGCAACCCGCGCAAGTTCGCCCGCACCGTGCGGCGTGTCGGCCGCGAGATGCCCGTCCTGGCCCTGCAGGGCAGGCGGTCGGCCGCCGGATCGCAGGCCCCCGCCTTCCCGGCCGCGGCGGCCATGCCGCTGGTCACCCGCGAGGCCCTGTTCGAGCAGGCCGGCGTCATCGCCACCGAGAGCATCGGCGAGCTGCTCGACGCCGCCGCGTTGCTCGCCAGCCAGCCACTCCCCGCGGGCCGCCAGATCGCGGTGGTCTCCAACGTCGGGGGCGCGGGAGTGCTGGCCGCCGACGCCTGCACCGAGCACGGCCTGGCCGTCCCCAAGCTGAACGCGGAAACCCGGCGGCGGCTGCACGCGCTGGTGCCGCCCGGCGGCGCGGTGGACGGGCCTGTGGATACCACCGCCGCGGTCACCGAAACGTCCTTCCGGCGCTGCCTGGAACTGGTGGCCGCCGACGAAGCCGTGGACGCGCTCATCGCGCTCGTGCTGCCCACCGCCGCCACGGGCGACCTCCTCGCCGCGGTCCGCGCGGCCGACGTCAGCGTTCCGCTGGTCGCGGTCGCGCTCGATCAGACCGAGGGCGTCCGGCTGCTGCCCCGGGCCGCTGACGGCACCGCCGGCCGAGCAGCCTCCGTACCCGTCTATGCCGATCCCGAGGCGGCCGCGCACGCGCTGGCCCGCGCGGCGACCTACGGCGCCTGGCGCGCGCGGCCATCCGGTCACGTTCGCGAGCTCAGCGACGTGGCCACAACTGACGCGCGGGGCCTGGTCCGGGCCTTCCTGGACCGTTCGCCCCAGGGCGGCTGGCTACCCCCGGTCCAGGTGGCCGACCTGCTGGACTGTTACGGCATCCCGCTGGCCGACCGCACGCCCGGCGCCGGCGCCGGCGCCGCCACCACCGAGGGCACCGGGACCACCGGCGGTACCGGGGCCACCGGGGGCACCGACGGCACCGACGGCACCGACGGCACCGAAGTCATGGTCGGCGTCACCCAGGAGCCGGTCTTCGGCCCGCTGGTCATGTTCGGGCTCGGCGGGGTCGCCGCGGACGTGCTCCCCGATCAGGCGGCGCGGCTCGCCCCGCTCACCGACGCCGACGCCGACGAGATCATCCTTTCCATCCGCTCGGCACCTCTCCTGCTCGGCGACCGCGGTGCCCCGCCGGTCGACCTGGCGGCCCTGCGGGAGATCCTGCTGCGCGTGTCCCGGCTGGCCGACGACCTGCCCGAGGTGGCCGAAGTCGACCTCAGCCCGGTCATCGCGCGCCCGGCTGGGGCATCGGTCGTGAGCGCCCGGATCCGGCTGACGCCCGCTCAGCCCCACGACGCCTTCCTGCGGAAACTAATCTGACCCTGACGCACCGTGTCTGGCCCGTCGAGCCGCTCGGGACTCAGGCCCCCTCCCGGCGCGACCTTCGGCCCTACACGTCCCGGCCGGGGGAAAGTAACCGTGAGGAGCGAAGCGCGCCCGGCAGGAGTGAAGGCGCGCTCGGCAGGTAAGACAGCACGTACTCGGGATCTGCGCGGGACGGACTCGCGCCGGACAGAGAGAAAAGGGGCTGACCGATGAAGCGCACGACATGGGCTGTACTGGGCGCCGCCGTGTGCCTGGCCGTGGCCGTGGCCCTGTTCGCGGGCAAGGACGACATCCTCCGGTTCCGCCGCATCCACAACATGTGAACGCGCTGGGCTCGTGGTGCCGGCTGAGCAAGGAGGTGGCGCCGTGTGGGCTCATAAGAAGATCGTCGCCGCGGTCGCGGCGGCCGCCGCGGTCGCTGGCCTGACCGTAGGGCTGTTCCTGGCGCTCCGGCCTGGCCCGGCGAGCAGGCCGGCTCCGGCCGCCCCGCCCCGCCCCCGGTCCCGGCTGCTGTCGCCGTTTACCGGCGAGCCGGTGGCCAGCCTGGGGCCGGTGATCGCCGTAAAGATCGACAACATCGTGCCAGCGCGGCCGCAGACCGGGCTTTCCCAGGCTGACATCGTGTACGTGCTGCCCGTCGAGGGCGGGCTGAGTCGGTTCCTGGCCGTTTTCTCGTCGCGTTTCCCGCCCGTGATCGGTCCGGTGCGCAGTGCCAGGGAAGATGACCTGGAACTGCTGCGCCAGTTCGGACGCCCGGCCTTTGCTTACTCCGGAGCTCAGCCCCACCTGCTGCCGGTGGTGGAGCGGGCCAGGATCGTGGACCTGTACAGCGGCCGGGTGGGGGGATACTTCCGGGACCACGGGCGCGTGGCGCCCTACAACCTCTACGCGCACACCAGCCGGCTGCGCGCCGAGGCCAAGGGCGCGAGCCAGGCGCACGACATCGGCTTCCGGTTCGGCCCAGCACCTGCAGGCGGGCGGGTCACGACGTCAGACTCGGTCTCCTACGCCGCCGCGTCGTTCAGGTTCACCTGGTCGGCGACTAAGGGCCGGTGGCTGGTCTGGATGGACGGGTCCAGGGCGATGACCACCGACGGTGGCCAGCTGTCGGCCGCCACCGTGGTCATCCAGAAGACCATCGTGCGCAAGTCCCGGTTCATCGAGTGGGGCGCGCTGCCGCCCTACGCCGAGAGCACCGGCTCGGGCCAGGCGGTCGTGCTGCGCGGCGGCCGGGCTTACCAGGCCCGCTGGTCGCGGCCGACCGCCAATGGCGGCACGACCTTCAGCACCGCGTCGGGCCAGCCGATGACCTTCGCCGCCGGCCCGGTCTGGATCGTCCTGGCCGCGCGCTGAATCAGGCCCGGAATGATCCCGGGCGCGCCAGGGCCGTAGGTCGCGGCCAGGGCCGTAGGTCGCGGCCAGGGCCGTAGGTCGCGGCCAGGGCCGTAGGTCCTGGCCGGGGACGGGTACAAAGCCTCTGGCGGACGCGTCCGGGACGACTGGATCGTGGAACATGCGCCGCGGGCCTGGCGTGGTCCGCAGATCGTCACGGGAGCCGCCATGAACGCACGCCTCGGCCTCGACCAGCTTGGCTTGTCCCCCGGCAAGAAGATCCTGGCCACGTACCCGCAGGGAGGCCGCCATGGCCGGAACGACTGACGGGATCATGGTCGGGTACGACGGGTCACCCGGCAGTGAGCAGGCGCTGCGCTGGGCCGTCCTGGAAGCGAAAGCGCGCGGGACGGGAGTCACGGTCTGCCTGGCGTGGTCGCCGGAGTACCTGGCGCTGCTGAGCGAGAGTTTCGTTTTCGATCTTGCCCACCGGCGGGGTGAGGAGATCCTGGCCCACGGACTGCGATACGCCGAGTCCATCCTGGGATCCAGCCGGGTGTCGCCACTGCTGGCCCGCAGCTCCGCTGCTCACGTGCTGTGCGAGCACAGCGCAACGGCCGAGATGGTCGTGGTCGGCTCCCGGGGGCACGGCGGGGTCGCCGGCCTGCTGCTGGGGTCGGTCTCCTGGCAGGTGGCCGCGCACGGGCAGGGCCGGGTGGTGGTCGTCCGCGGGTGGCGGCCGGCCAGGCACTCCCCGGGCCCGGTGGTGGTCGGCACGGACGGATCGCCGGCCTCGCAGGCCGCGGTCGGGTTCGCCTTCGAGGAAGCAGCACTGCGGGACGTCCCCCTGCTGGCGGTACGCGCCCTGACGGATGCGCCCGGGATCCTCGGCGGCGCCCGGCGGATGGAAGAGGACTTCGACCGGTCGGTGACCTTGTGGGAGAAAGAGCATCCCGAAGTCCCGGTCCTGCGGCAGGCCGCCAGCGGCGCGCCACGGGACGCGCTGCTGGGAGCCGCGGTCGGAGCCCAGATGCTCGTGGTCGGGTCACGCGGCCTGGGCGGCATCAAGGGCATGACGCTCGGCTCGGTCGCCCATGTGCTGTTGCAGCATGCGCCCTGCCCGGTCGCGATCGTCCACCCGCCCCGGGCCGGAGCCCCGGCCGCATAGGTTCCCCGGCTATGGATGGGTTCCCCGGCTATGGCTAGAGGGCGGCTCCGCGTGTATCTCGGTGCCGCACCGGGCGTCGGGAAGACCTACGCGATGCTCGGCGAGGGCCAGCGCCGCAGGGCCCGGGGCACGGACGTGGTCATCGGGCTCCTCGAGACGCACGGCCGACGGGTGACCGCGGCGATGGCCAAGGGCCTGGATGTGGTGCCGCGGCGGGCGATGAGCTACCGCGGCGCGAGCTTCACCGAGATGGATACCGATGCGGTGCTCGCCCGCCGCCCCCAGGTCGCGCTGGTGGACGAGCTTGCCCACACCAACGTGCCCGGGTGCCGGAACCCCAAGCGGTGGCAGGATGTCGACGAGTTGCTCGACGCGGGCATCGACGTGATCACCACGTTGAACATCCAGCACCTCGAGTCGCTCAAGGACGTGGCGAGACAGGTCACCGGCGTGGAGCAGCACGAGACCCTGCCCGATGAGATAGCGCGCCGCGCTGACCAGATCGAGCTGGTCGACATGACCCCCGAGGCGCTGCGGCGGCGGATGGTGCACGGCAATGTCTACCCGCCGGACCGGATCGAGGCCGCGCTCACTCATTACTTCCGGCCTGGGAACCTGACCGCGCTGCGGGAGCTGGCCCTGCTCTGGCTCGCCGACCGGGTAGAGGAGGGCCTGCAGCGGTACCGGGCCGAGCACGGCATCGCCGCGCCGTGGGAGACCCGGGAGCGGATCGTGGTCGGCATCGCCGGGGAGACCGACGACGAGGCCGTCATCCGGCGTGCGGCCAGGATCGCCGCCCGCACCCCCGGCAGCGACCTGCTTGCGGTGCACGTGACCCGTGACGACGGACTGACGGCCGGCGATACCGTGATGCTGGATACCCAGCGGGCGCTCGTGGCGTCGCTCGGCGGCAGCTTCCAGCAGGTGCCCGGCGACGACGTGGCCGAGACGTTGCTGGAGTTCGCCCGCGCCGAGAACGCCACCCAGATGGTCCTCGGCGCGAGCCGCCGCAGCCGGCTCCTCACCCTGGTCGCGGGGAGGAGCACGCCGACGAGGGTCGCGCGCCGCGCCGAGCACATCGACGTGCACCTCGTCGGGCGCGCGGAGGCGGGGCGGGGCAGGCCGGATCTCGCCTGGCCGCTAACCCTGCTGCGATCACGCCGGATACGGGCCGCGCGGGCGAGCGCTGAGGCGGCGGCGCTCTCCCGGCTCGCGGCCAGCGTGCTGCGCGGGCGCAGCGACCCGCCTGCCCTGCTGGAGGAGATACGCCAGATGTTCGGCCTGGCCGCGGTCAGCCTGCTGGAACGCCGGCCGGATGCCGACGACTTCTATATCGCGGCCAGCGCTGGCGAACGCCCCCCGGAAGGCCCCGGAGCCGACGTGGAACTCCCCCTCAGCGACGCCTTCACGCTGGCCGGCCGCGGACGCAGGCTCAGCAAGGAAGACACGCGGGTCCTGTTCTCCTGCGCCGCCCTGGTCGCGGCCGGCGTCCGTCACCGCCAGGACGAGCAGGACGAGCAGGACGCCCGCGCGGCAGAACGCGCGACCGATCCCCGCTCCCGCTCCGCCCTGGTCGCGGCGACCAGCCAGAAGGCGCGTGAACTGACCGCCACGGCGCAGTCGGCTCTGGCCCGGCTGGCCGATTCCGCCACCCCCCGGACCCCGGAGCAGAACGCCGCGCTGGTCACCTCCGCACGCCAGGCGCTCGACCGCGTGGCCAAGCTCATGACCGACGTCGGCGACCTCAGCCGACTGCACGCCGGGGCGCTGGAGACCTACCTCCGCCCGGTGGACCTGGACGAGGTCATCGCCGCCTCCCTCGATGACCTGGGCCCGGGCGGCCAGCACATCACGCTCGGCACCTCCGGCGACCTGCCCGACGTGATCGTCGACGCCGCCCTGCTCACCCGGATCTTGACCAGCCTGCTAGCCGACGCCCTGCACCGCAGCCCCGCTGGCGCCCCGCCGACACTCACCGCCGCCATGGCGGGAAGCACCGTGAACATCTGCATCACCGACCAGGGACCCGGTACCGATCCGGGTAACGGCGCCGGCAACAGCCTCGCGGTCAGGCTCGCCCGCGACCTCGCCGAGGCGATGGGCGACACGCTCCGCTGCGACCAGACCCGCAGCACGGGCCGCAGCCTGGTCATCACCCTGCCCGCCGCCGCATCCCGCCCGACCGCCCCTTGATGCGGCGAGCCGGTGCCGGCGCGTGCCGTCAGCCGGCGGCGGGGGCGGGGGCGGTGAGCCTGTCGACCACGTCCACCACGCCGTCGATGTCCCAGATCAGCCTCATGGCGACCGGTATCAGGTCATGATGGTCCTGCGCCCCCGGCTGGCCGGCCAGGGTCACGACCCCCTGGTGCACCGCGACGGTGATGCTCTCGGGATCGGCGAACAGGACCTCGGTCAGCAGCTCACGGACCTCCTCAGCGATCTGCGCGTCCGAGCGCAGGAACACGCTGAGCAGGTCACGCCGGCTGACGATGCCGATCAGCTTGCCGTCCATGCCGAGCACCTTCTCATCGGGGTCGACCACCGGCAGCCGCTTGACGTGGTGGTTGTGCATCACCGAGGCCGCCCGGGGGATGGACGCGTCCGGGTGAATCGTGATCGCCGGCGAGGTCATCAGCTGCTCGGCGTTCAGCCGCGGATGCGGCCTGGCCTGGCGGCCCGGCCAGGGCATGTGGCCGGCCCTTCCGGCCCGGGACCGGCGGAAAGCCCGCTCCTGCGCCTCCAGCAGGTCGGCCTCGGACACCACCCCGGCCACGTGCCGGCCCATGATCAGCACCGGCACCGCGCTGATCTTGTAATCGGCCAGGAGCTGGGCGATCTCCTTGTACGGGGTGATCCGGTCCACGGTCACGACGTCGGTGGTCATGACGTCACGGACCGTGCTGTGCCACCGGCCGTGGTGATGCGCAGCAGCGGGAGACTGCCCCCCGTGCTGACCGTGCGGCCGGGCGGCCGCGGGCCGGCCGGTGGCGCCGGTGCCGGGGTGCTCGGCCAGGCGCTCCTCGATGGCCGCGCGCGCCCGCGCCACGTCCGCTGCGCTGGCCCTGCCGTGCAGGGACTCGTAGTAGGCCGCGCCGAGGTGGCGAAGCATGGCATCCAGATGGGTGTCGGTGCGTGTCATGCCCGTTCCCTCCTCTGTGATCCCGGAATGCGCCCGGGGCCGAAACTGCAGGCCCAGGCCATATCCGTCACTGTCAGTGTCTCGCCGACCGCACGAGGATGACCATGGGTGAATGTCCCGTCCGGCCGGGACTTCGGTCACTACCGCAGTCACAACGGCGCGTGCGGGGCCGGCCTGGTCCCCCGGCCCGGCCGAGGGCACGGACCAATGGCACTACTGAAGAGCGCCTGCCGCGGCCATCATCTGTTGCGAGCCCCGCCCGTCCCGGCCACCGCGATGGGCTCGCCACCAGGGAGATGGAGCCATGGCATACGGCCACGCCGAACGCAATCTCGCTGCGATCCGGCTGCTCGAGACCGAGACCAGGGAACTGCTCAGCAGCTCGGTCCAGCTGAGCCCGGAACAGTCTCGATGGCTGCAAGCTGCCGCCGACTCAGCCTCCCGGCGACTGCAGTCGGCCCACGCCGAACCGCTCAATGACGACCACGCGGCCATGCGATAACCGTCCCGGCCCCGCCGTCGCCCCGCTGGCCCGGGGAGAAACGGGCGTTACCGGAGGCCAGTCAGGCCCTTCGGCCCTGGGCACGGCGTCGGTGTCGCGGGTCAATAGGAGGATGAGAGGGGGTTGTCATGTCCTTTACCGGAGTAGACAGTCTCGACCGGAGCATCGACAAGGCCAACCAGTGGCTGGGCGACATCGCGGCCAGCTTCGGCACGGAGGACCGCCGATTTGCCTACCGCGTGGCTCGGGCGTGGCTGCATACGCTGCGGGATCGGCTGCCCGTGCAGGTGGCCGCGCACTTCGCCGCGCAGTTGCCGGAACTGCTGCGCGGGGTGTTCTACGACGGGTGGCACCCGAGCCGGGTCCCGGTCAAGTACGGCCGCGCTGAATACATAGCACGGTTCGCCAGGGATGCCCGGGTTCACGACTCGGAGGTCGTGAAGGCGGCGAGCCTGGTGACGGGCGTCGTGCGCCGCCATGCGTCTGATGGCGTCGTGAACGAGGTGCTCGCGGCGCTGCCCGCCGACATCCGCCAGGTCCTCGAGACCAAGGCGGCCGAGGCCGTCACCGGAGCCGGGCGATGATCAGTCCTGGCCGCCCTGAGCGCTGGCGCTGCCCGGCTGCCTGAGCCAGCCGCCGCATCCGACCCCCTCGCGGGTCTTACCAGGCGTGGCCCACCTCAGGCGTCAGGGGTTTCCGGTATCTGCCCTGAGCTGCTGGGGTGCCGGGCGCGGGCCGCGGCGAGCTCGTCCGCCCCTGGCGATGTCGCCGAGGCCAGGTCCTCCGGTCCCCACTGCTCCGGATCGAGGATCACCGCGCCCGCCGCGGCCAGGGCCTTCTCCGAAGCCCGGTAATGGTGACGGCACAGCATCAGGTCTACGGCCCGCGGCCGGGCGGGGGACGGCGGCATCACGGCGATGACCACAGGCTTGGCCGGGCAGCAGCAGGCGCGGCCCGCGGACCAGAGCGCCTTGCGCCACGCCGCCGGGCCGCCTGCCAGCCCGGCGGCCGCCAGCCCGGCACCGGGCCCATCGGCTTGTATCCGGTTCCTCATGCGCGGGAATCCTGGGAACATGGGGGTCGCCTCCTCACCTGGGGCATCGGGCTGGGGCCACTGACCTTGTTACCAGGGTGGTACGGATGCCGGATCGGCGACGAGAGTCGTTCGGCGCATCCGTACGGGACCTTCGTCCGGGCTTCCACACCGCGCCAGACCCGGGTCAGTCACCGCCGCGCCCGCGCCGCCCCGTCCCAGGTAGCGGGAGCCGAGATCAGGCACTTCGCCACCTGCACCGGGTCGATGTCCTGCTCAAACATCTGCGCGGCCTGCAGCCGCAGCTTCTCGCGCGGTCTGGGCCAGGCGGAGCCGCGCCGCGTCGGCCCGCTCCAGCTCCTCTATGGCGAACGTCACCTCGGCCAGCGCCTGCTCAAGACGGGGAATCCACCGGTCTCTGACCGCGCGGAGCCGGTACCTGGTGACGACCGTCTCGGCCTCGAGGACCCGGAGCGCCTCGGCCGCCGCGGCATGCCGGACGGCCGCGGCGAGCGCGGCGCGGTGCGCCTCACGCGCCGCGGCGAGGGCCGGACCATCCCTGCCGACGGGCGTCGGGGCGGCGCAGGTCGCGTCGGCTGGGTACCGTACCCCCATAGTGGAGGCATGGGAGATCGTCACCTCCGCGAACGTGCCGGCGGCGGCCAGCCTGATCGCCCGCTCGCCGCCGAGCAGCGCCGCCCGCAGCAGCCAGCTGCTGGCGTCGGCCTGGCGGCGCTGCCACTCCGCAGCGGCGCTCGCCGCCGAGCCGCGCCGCCGGTCAAGTTCGCGCTGGAGGACCTGAAGCTTGCGGTCGAGCAGGTCGGCGCCGCGCCTGGCGACCGCCAGGCGCCTGGTCAGCCAGAGGCCGGCCCGGCCCGGCGGCACGGCGAGCCGTCGCGGGCTCACCGCGCCACGGTCCCTGTCGGGCCGGTCCACCGCGCCGCGGCCGCGGACCCGTCGGCCGCAGGGTCGGCGGTGCCCAGGTAGTAGGCGTCCAGCGCCGCGGCGGGCAGCATCGTCAGCTCGCGGCGCTGCAGCGCAGCCAGCGCCCGCCAGGCGCGGCTCAGAGTCTCCTCCAGGCTGCGGTTCTCGTCGCGGCCCTGGTGCATGAGACCGCGTTCGAAAGCCGTCTCGAAGTCCTGGTACCGCCGGTCCGACGCGCTGAGTGCGGCCGACCCGACCAGCTCTGCCAGCTCCCGGGCGCGCCGGGCGGCGGCGAGCGCGGCCAGGGACTGCGCGGCCACGTCAAGGTGGTCATCCCTGGTCCGGCCCGGGCCCGCACCGTGGCGCATCAGCCTGGACAGCGACGCCAGGGCGTCGACCGGCGGGTAGATGCCGCGTGAGTGCAGATCCGCGGACAGAACGACCTGGCCCTCGGTGATGTACCCGGTGAGATCCGGGACCGGGTGGGTGATGTCACCGGCTGGCATGGTCAGGACCGGGACCAGCGTCACCGAGCCCGGCACACCGCGGATCCGCCCGCACCGTTCGTACAGGGACGCCAGGTCGCTGTACAGGTAGCCCGGGTATGCCCGGCGGGCCGGGATCTCGCCGCGCGCGGCGGATACCTCGCGGAGAGCCTCGCAGTAGTTCGTCATGTCCGCCATGACCACGAGCACGTGCCGGCCGCGCGTGAAGGCCAGGTACTCGGCCACCGTGAGCGCGATCCGCGGCGTCAGGATCCGCTCGATCACCGGCGCGTCGGCGAGGTTGAGCAGCAGCGCGAGGTCCCCCGCCGTCGATCGCTCCTCCAGGATGGCGCCGACCGCGGCGGCGTCGGCGTGGGTGAGCCCCATGGCCGCGAATATCACGCTGAACGGCTCCCCGCCCGCCGAGGCCTGCGCGGCCAGCTGTGCCGCCAGCTCAAGGTGGGGCAGGCCCGCCACCGAGAACAGCGGCAGCTTCTGGCCGCGCACCAGGGTCGTCAGGGCGTCGATGACCGAGATCCCGGTCAGCACCGGCTCGGCCGGCGGCTCGCGGAGCACCGGGTTCAGCGGCGTCCCGCTCACCGGCATGGTGGCCTCGCCCATCACCGGCGGCCCGCCGTCTACCGGCTCGCCTCGCCCGCTGCACACCCGGCCGAGCCACCCCACGCCGACCGGGATCCGCAGCGGGCTGCCGCTGAACGCGACCCGGGCGGTAGCCGGCGCCAGGCCCTCAGTGCCCTCCAACACCTGTACGACGGCAAGATCCCGGTCGGCCTCCAGCACCAGCCCGTGCCGCAGCCCCCCCGCTGCCATCCGAATCGTGGCGAACTCGTCCCAGCCCACTTCGGTCACGCCGCGCACGACAAGCAGCGGCCCGCGCAGCTCCGCGACGTCGGTGTACTCGCGTCGTGCCCAGACGGTCACCCGACCCCGCCTTCCTCCCGTGTCCGCTCCCCCCGGCGGCCCAGGTCATCGAGCCGGGCGAGCATGGCACGCCCACACTCGGCGACCGCGTCTGCCGTGGTGGCGTCCTCCCGGGCGCGCAGGACCGCGGAGAAGTCCTCCTCCTCGATCACGGCGGCGGGAACGCCCCGGCCGGCCAGGGCCCGGCAGCGGTCCACCACCGCCAGCACCGCGCTCGCCAGCGCGGCCGCCCGGGCGGCGTCGCAGCATGCGTCAACCGGACTCAGCGCGTTCTGCTGCAGGAGGGCTTCCCGGATCAGCCGCCCGGCCAAGATGGTGACCCGCTCGGCGGACGGCAGGGCGGTGGCGCCCAGCAGTTCGGCTAGCGAGCTCAGCCGGTCGGAGTCCGCGAGCACGGCGACCAGCCGGCCCCTGCGGTCCGCCCAGGCCGGATCGCCGCTGGCGGCATGCCAGGCAGCGACGGCGTCGGCGTCGCGGGAGAACGATCCGGACCAGGAGACCGCCGGGTAGTGCCGGGCGTAGGCGAGGTCGCGGTCCAGGGACCACAGGCACCGGACGAACCGCTGCGTGTACGTGGTGACCGGCTCGGTCAGGTCGCCGCCCGCCGGGGAGACCGCGCCGATGATGGTGACCGAGCCCTCCCGGCCCTCGCTGGTGATCACCCGGCCGGCGCGCTCGTAGAACGCGGCCAGAGCCGAGGACAGGCTGGCTGGGTAGCCCTCCTCGGCAGGAAGCTCGCCGCTGCGCGAGGCGAACTCGCGCAGCGCCTCCGCCCACCGCGAGGTCGAGTCGGCTACCACGACGGTGTCCAGCCCCATGTCACGGAAGTACTCGGCGACCGTGGCCCCGCTGTAGATGCTGGCCTCGCGCGCCATCATCGGCATGTTGGAGGTGTTGGCGATCACCACGGTCCGCTCGGCCAGGCGCCCGCCGGACCGCGGATCGGTCAGCTCGGCCAGCTCGGCCAGCAGGTCGGCCAACTCGTTGCCACGCTCCCCGCAGCCGACGTAGACGATCACGTCCGCCTCGCACCACTTCGCGATCTGCTGCAGCAGCACGGTCTTGCCGGTCCCGAACCCGCCGGGTACCGCGGCGGCGCCGCCCCTGGTGACCGGGAACAGCACGTCGACCACGCGCTGCCCGGTGAGCAGCGGCGCGGCCCCCTCCAGCCGGCGCTGGTACGGCCTCGGCCGCCGGACCGGCCAGTCGGAGGCCAGCCGCACGGCCACGCCGGACACGACGGCGATCACCGAGTCGCTGGCGGCCAGCCCAGCCGGCCGCGCCTCCTCGACGGTCCCGCTCAGCCCGGGCGGCGCCAGGACCCGGTACCCGATCCCGCCGGCCACGGCCACCGATCCCAGGCAGGTGCCGTCGCCAACAGCCGCGCCCACCGCCACCTCGGGGGTGAACCCGAACTCCCGGCCGGTCGCTGACTCTCGCGACCGCCCAGGCTCCAGCCAGGTGGGAGCCCCGGTCAGCGGCCGCAGCAGGCCATCGAAGATACCGCCGAGCAGGTGCGGGCCGAGCCGGGCCGACAGCGGCACGCCCAAGGACCGGGCCGGTTCGCCGGGTGCCAGGCCTCCGGTGTACTCGTAGGCCTGGACCGTCGTGACATTGCCGCGGATGGCGACCACCTCGCCTGCCACCCCGCGCTCGCCGAGCTCGACGACCTCGGACATCGCCGCCCCCGCCAGCCCCTCCACCTCAACGAGCGGCCCGTTCACCCGGACCACCCGCGCCGCCGAAGTCATGGCGCCCACAGCTCCCGCACCTCCCCGTCCAGCGCCTCGATGGCCAGGTCGGCGAGCCGGGGCAGCGAGCAGTCAACGAGCACACCGGGAGAGCGGGCCACGACGCCCCCGTCGGGAGACGCGGTAACCGTCCCGCTGGGGCCCGCCTCCAGCCGGGCCATCCGAGCGAGCGCCTCGAGCAGCTGGTCGTATCCCGGCTCGCCGCGCAGCCCGTCCACGGCCACGCGGACCCGGGCGCGCAGTTCATCGCAGGCCTCGCGCTGGGCGCCAAGCACCGCCGACCGGGCGTCGCTCCGGGCCCGCCGTCGCACTGCGGCGGCCTGCGGCACAGCCTGCGCATGCCCGGCCGCCCGCGCCAGCGACACGGCCCGCTCCGCGTCCTGGCGCGCCTGAACGGCGATCCCGTCCGCCTCGCGCCGGGCGTCCGCGAGAATCCGGGCCGCCTGGTCCGCGGCGTCGCGCAGCATGCGGGCTCGGGTCGGCGCGAGCTCGGCCGCCGCAGCAGCGTCGGTCATGGCGGCATCACCACCGGCAGGACGCCCTCACGCCGCTGCGGCGCCTCACCGAGCCAGGCCGCGGCCCGGGCGGTCAGCACCACAACGGCGATGTCGGGCGGCAGCGAGCGCCACGCCGCACGTGCCTGGCCGGCGTCCTCGGCCGGGTACACGACCGCACCGGCTAGGGCGTAGCCCTGGACCCGTACCGCCTCGCCGATGACAGCCGCCCTGGACATGGCCGCTCACGCTTTCCCGATCAGGATGATCCCGACGACCAGGCCATAGATGGCGATCCCCTCGGCGAGGCCGACGATGACCATGGCCCGCCCGAACAGCTCCGGCCGCTCGCTCATGATCGCGAGCGCGGCGGCGCCGGTGTAGGCGACGGCGATGCCGGCGCCGATACTGGAGCCGGCGACCGCGATCCCCGCGCCGATCAGGGCCCCCGTGCTCCCGCCTGTCCCGGCGGCACCGGCCGCCGCCCCAGTGGCCGCGGCGCCCGCCGACCCGGCCGTGGCCGCGACGAGGAGCAGCACCACGGCGCCCCCCAGCAGCAGCACGCCGATCACGGTAAGGACGACCGCGCCGCGGCGCAAGCGCCGCGCGGCCAACGGTGTCAGCGCCGCAGCGCCGACGATCAGCGGTAACCCGATCAGCCAGGCAGACATCACGCACTCCCTGCCCCCGCGCTGAGCGCGGGAACGCTTTCCCTTTCCCCGGCCGCGACTACGTGGCGGGTCACCATGGGCACGTGCCACGGACTGAACGGCCGGCCCTGTGCCACGAAGATGCGCGAGAACAACTCGTAGTACTCCAGGCGCAATGCCTGGATGGCGGCGACGAGCGCCTCCAGGGTGAACGCCAGCGCAGTCCCCGCGGCGAAAAGGATCACCCCGGCCACGGCCAGCACACCGCCGCGGCCCCACAGCGCCCGTGTGCCTTCCCATACCAGCATGCCGAGCGCGGCGTGGGTGAGGCCGAACGCGGCCAGCCGGGTGAATGACATGACATTGGAACCCAGCCGGACGACGAAGTCGAAGGTCTCGACGGACGCCTGCATGGTCCCGCCAGCGCCGCCGCCCGCCTCGGCGAGGAAACCGATGAGGGCGAGTGCCAGCCCGGCTACGGCGATGAACGCGCCTGCGCCCACCAGCAGAGCCTGGCGGAGGTACCAGCCGGCGAAGGCGGCGCCCGCGCCGAGGAAGAGGGTGGTACCCGCGATTCCCGACGGTGCGTACAGCGCGGCCGGCCAGCCGCCTTCCCGCCACCGGTTGATGGTGCCCAGACCGTACGCCAGGGCGAGCAGGATCACGCCGATGCCCCCCGCCACCAGCAGCAGCGTGGTCGGATGACTGAGCGGATCGAGCCAGACCGTCGGCACGAGCCCGGTCGGCCCGAAGCACTCCCCGTAGAGCAGGCCGAAGCCGGTGGCCGCCACACCCGCCCCGCCAACGAACGGCCAGGCCCGGCGATACCGGCGCGTCCATCGCGGCCAGCCGGCGCGCAGGGCCAGCGCGACAACGACGAGGAACATGCCCTCCCCCGCGTCCCCGAACATCATGCCGAACATCAGCACGTAGGCCACCCAGGCAGGCCAGGTCGGGTCTATGTCGGCGTACGGCACTGTCCCGTAGGTCTGGACCAACGGAGTCAGCGAGCGCCGCATTCCGGCGTCTCGCAGCAGCGTCGGCGCTTCAATCCCGGGGGGACGCCGCCTCGGCACCACGGCACCGCCGACCTCGGTGACGCTAGCGGCCACCTCAGGCAGCCGGTTAACCGGGATCCAGCCGGCCAGAGCCGCAACACCCGACCGCCTGGCCGCCGCCGCCGCATACGCCTCCAGCTGCGCCTCGCCGGCCAGCAGGTCATATCGGCCCGCCTGCTCAAGCCGGGCGAGGTCAGGCCGGTCGGCGGACAGGGCCGGCGCCGACGAGGCTTGCCCCGCATGCTGCAGCCGTGCCGCCGCCTCGCCGGGCGGGGTCTGCTCGCGATCAGTGAGATCGATTTCCACGGCTGCGGCGTCAGCGACTCGGGCCAGCACGTCGCGCAGCGCGCCCTCTGGCGCGACCAGGGTGATACGCGTCATCCGGACCGGCGCGACCGCGTCAAGCCACCGCATCGTAAGCCTCCAGCGGCCCGCCGCCGCGAGCAGCGATCTCCAGCGCGGCGCGGACCCGCCAGGCGTCGGCCGCCATCACGGCCACGGCGCCGAGGACGGCCCCGCTGTCCAGGCCGGAGGTCCGCAGCAGCCGGAACCCGTCCCGTTCGACCCTCGCCCACCAGGCTGCCTCGGCCCGCCACAGGTCGCCCGGCGAGCTGATCCCCGCAAGGACCCACCGTGCCCGGGCCGGGAGCCTGCGGCCCAGCTCATCGAGCGTGACCGCCCCGGCCGCGGCGGCACCGAGCATGCCGGGCACTCCGCTGGTGCCCGTGTCACGGGCCTCGCGGCCCGGCGCGAACCGCTCCGCGGCCAGCAGCAATGCCTCGGCGCCCGCGGTCCAGCTCCGCGCCGGGTCGCCAATCGCCGCGACCCGGGCCGCCCATCGCGAGCGCATTCCAAGCAGCACCGCCTCCGCGCTCTCCCCGCCGGGGTCGCCCCAGGCCGAGGCGGCCAGCACCGCCCGCAGCCCGGCGGGGCTGGCCGCCTGGCGCAGCCGCGGCCACGCTGTGGCCAGCGCGCCGACTGCGAACTCGGCATCGGCCGGGCGGCCCGCCCTCGCCTCCAGCAGTTCCTCGACGTTCGCCAGCTCGAACCAGCCCGCTAGCGCGCGCAACATCCGGACGCCGTCACCCGGCAGCCAGCCGGCCAGCACCCGCAGGTCCCACAGGATCGCGCTGGCGATTCCGTGCTGCGCCGCGGACAGCGTCAGCCCAGGCAGCCTCTCCCGGCCATACGGCGTGGCCGCCAGCGCCTGCAGCGCCTCCCGCAGTGAGCCACAGGCCGCCAGCTCCCTAGCCGCGCCCGCCCCGATACAGCGCCGCACCATGGCCTTGGCCCGGACGCTGCCAGCGACCCATCCGCCGCTCATGACGGCCACCCGGGCAGTCCCCGCAGTTCCGGTCGGCCGCCCGCAGACGCGCTCGGCTCGGCCCCCAGGCCCCGGACAAGGCCGACGGCCCTGCTCGCCAGCGCCGGGATGCGCTGCCCGGCACGTTCGCGTACTCGCAAGGCCTGCTTTTCGGCGCGAGCCACGGTGCCGACGGCTTCGGTCCGCGCCGCGGCCAGCACCTCCCGCGCGGCCCCGTCGCGCGCGGCGCGGGCGCGCCGGTCCGCGTCGTCGGCCACCGCCGCAGCCTCGCCGCGGGCCGCTGCCACAATCCGCTCGGCATCCCGGCGGGCCTTCGCGACGATGCCTGCGCACTCGGCGTGCACGTCGTCCAGGAGCGCAAGCACCGTGGTCAGCTCCGCCTCGAGCTCACGGGAACGATCCGCGGGTACCCCAGTGCGCCCCGCTCCAGGCGCGCCAGCCGAACGGAAGCGATCGAGGTAGTCGCGCAGCCCCGGCACCTTGGCTCCTTTCCGGCCGTCATCATGACCAGAACGCGTGTCAGGCAGCAACGGCCAGGGCTCCCGGGGGAGCGAACCACGCCATCCGGGCCCGGGTGGGCGCTGGCCGGGTGATCCGCTGCGGCAAAACTGGCCTCCTGCACAATGGCGATCACCAGCCTTGATTTCTTTGCATCAGCCCGTGGCCTGAACCGACCAGAGGCGAAAGTCCCCACGGCGTGCGCCGGATGGCACCATCGACCCCGGGGCCCAAGCCTCGATCCCGCGCTGCTTACGGGGGTCCAAGGTCCTGGGCGGGCGGGACCTGTGCCCTCTGGGCCACCCGGACATCAGAGTGTGCAATGAAAGAAACAGATTTCCCCGCCAGGCTGGACGCCGAGGACGTCAGGACCCCGCGATGACGAGGGATCCTTGAGGTCAGCGTCCCCGTTCCGCAGGCCGCGTCCGGAGGCCGGCGAACCGGGTTCCAGCGTGCTGGACTGGGGTGCCTGGGGGGAAAGCCGTCCGGGCGGTTGGGGCACCGTCCGGACGGCACTCAGTCCGGCCGCTCGCCGCGCTCGAGCAGCGCGTTGCCGCCCAAGGTGATCTTACGATGCTGCGCTCCGGGCGGCCGGCCCGAGCGTGGCCACCATGAGCGCCTTGATCGTGTGCATCCGGTTCTCCGCCTGGTCGAACACGACCGACTGCGGCGACTCGAACACCTCGTCGGTGACCTCGAGCGCGGCCAGCCCGCGCTTGTCGTAGACCTGCCGTCCGACCTCGGTCTCGCGGTTGTGCAGGGCGGGCAGGCAGTGCATGAACCTGACCCCGGGGTTGCCGGTCGCCGCGAGCACGTCGGAGTTCACCTGGTAGCCGATGAGCTGGTCGATGCGCTGGTCCCGCTCGCTCGCGGGCTCGCCCATGGACAGCCAGACGTCGGTGTAGACGAAATCCACGCCCTGGACGGCCGCGGCCAGGTCGTCGGTGACCACTAGCCGGGCCCCGGAGCCGGCCGCCAGCCCCCGGGCGATGTCCTGGACCGGGACGGACGGCAGCAAGGCGGCCGGGGCGCAGACCCGGGCGTCCATTCCCAGCATGGCCCCGGTCACCAGCAGCGAATTCGCCACGTTGTTCCGGCCGTCGCCCAGGAAGCAGAACGACACGTCGCGTAGCGGCCCGGGCGCGTGGTCGCGCATGGTCAGGATGTCGGCCAGCATCTGGGTGGGATGCCAGGCATCGGTGAGCCCGTTCCACACCGGGACCCCGGCGTGCGCGCCCAGGGTCTCGACCGAGTCCTGCGCGAATCCGCGGAACTCGATGCCGTCGTACATCCGCCCCAGCACCCGCGCGGTATCCTTCACCGACTCCTCGCGGCCCAGGTGGGATCCCTCGGGCCCGATGTAGGTGACGTGTCCCCCCTCGTCGTGCGCGGCAACCTCAAAGGCCGACCTGGTCCTGGTCGAAGCCTTCTCGAAGATCAGCGCGATGTTCCGGCCGGCCAGCCGGTGCTTCGCAACGCCCGACCGCTTGTCCTGGCGGACCCGGTCACCGAGCTCGACCAGGTACAGGAACTCCTCGGGCGTCAGGTCGATCTCCTTCAGCAGGCTGCGTCCGTGCAGGTCCATCTAGTTCTCCTAACCGGGCTTGAGGTTGCGCAGCATCGTATTCGTGGCGACGTTGCGCTCGTAGCCGGCGATGACGCCCGGCGCCACGGCCAGGCAGTCGTTGCCGTCGTCCCACTGCTCCCGCTGCGCGCTACGGCTGGTTCTAGACTCCGGTGCCTGACGGCTCCGGGTCAGCCGCGCTGGCGCGGTCCGAGACCAGCCGGTACCCGGTCACCATGTCCGCGTGGATGGCTATGACCTGGTCCTTCGCCCCGCCGACCCAGGGCTCCAGCGCCCGGCGGTAGACGGCAGCGTCGTCGGGGTCGACCACGCGGCGCGCCACGCCGACGATGATCACGCTCCAGCCGAGATGCTCGGTCTGGTCGATCGCGTCGGCCTCGTAGGCGACGACGGTGCCGGCCTCGGCTCTCAGTTCCGAAGTGATCGCCGCGTCGTGGTCGGTGCGGATGATGACGTAGTCACCGTCGACCAGATGGCTGACCGGGCGGATGGCGGGCAGCGCCCGCGCGGTGAACGCGACCCGGCCCAGCGAGACGCTACCGAGCAGGCGCATGGACTCCTGCGGAGACATCTGTTCCAGCCTCCGTTGCCCGTCCGCCACCGCTCGCTCCTTCCGGCACCCCCGTTGCTGGGCCGCAGGCGGCTGCCGACCCGCCCTGATGATGTACCAGCCGACCGTGACACCCGCATCCGACGATAGGGACCTTGGCCCGTTCGCTATGGGCCTTTGGTCCCGGTCGCGGCCCGCGCCGGGGACATAGGTCCCGCCAGTGCGGGCCGCTCGGCTCCTGCGGGCACGGCCGGAGCACGTCAGGCTGGGAGGTGACGGGAGTAGCGGAGAGGTGCGACCCGATGAAGAACGTGCTGACGCGGCCGCTGGCCAGGCGCCGTCCTGGTGACGGTCCGCCGCCGACGGCCAAGACCGAGGACGAGAACGAGAACGAGAACGAGCGCGCCTGCGAGGTGCAGCCACGCGGTCGCGTCGTCGTCGGCGTGGACGACACGCCAGCGGGCCTGAGCGCCCTGCGCTGGGCGGTCAGCCAGGCCAGGAGCGATGCCGCACCGCTGGTCGCGGTCCGGTCGTGGGCGCTGGGGCTGCCCCGGCACGGCGGCCGCCGGCACCGGCGCCGGGCCGAGGTCCACCCGCACGTCGTCCTGTACTTCGACGGGACCGAGCAGCGCGATGCGTCCGTCGAGTTCGTCAGGAAGTCGTTCCGGAGCGCGACCGGCGGCACGCCGCGGAATGTCACGGTGACCGTGAAGACGCCGGAGGGCGACCCGGGCGCGGTGCTGGCCGACATCGCCACCGTCGGCGACCTGATCGTGGTCGGGCGGGGCGAGCCGGGGATGCGGCGCGTGCTGCACGGCTCGGTCAGCGGCTACATCCGCAGGCACTCACCGTGCCCGGTCGTGGTCGTGCCCGCGCACGAGCACCGTGCCGGCGCGCAAGCCCCGTGACCCTGGGCCTACGCTGGGCCCGAAAGACCACATGATCGCCGAACAGGATCACTCATGTCTGAAACTCCGAGCGCAAGCCCGGCGAGCCCCGAGCCGGCGAGCGAGACTGCGGTCCAGCCGCCCGTGCTCGAGGAATTGGGCGAGGCCGAATGCCTACGGCTGATCACGCCGGGCGGCATCGGCCGGATCGCCTATTCCGGGCGGTACGGCCTGACGGTACTGCCGGTCAACTTCAAGCTGCACCAGGGCAGCATCATGTTCCGCACGGCCCAGGACAGCCCGACGGACGAGGATCTCCGTACCGGCATCGCCCACGCCGAGTACCGGGTGGCCTTCGAGATCGACGACATCGACCCGGCGGCCCGGGTGGGATGGAGCGTCCTCGTCCAGGGTCCCGTGCATCACGTGGAGTCCGAAGCCGAACGCGCGTCGGCCCTGGAAGCCGGCCTCGAACCGTGGCCGGGTGGCGCCAGGGAGCTGTTCCTGCGCATCATTCCCAGCCGGGTCACCGGACGGCGCATCCGCCGGGCCGCGGCACCCGGGTAATTACCCGGCGGCCGGGCGCCGCCGCGGCTAGGCAGGAACAGCGCGCCGGCGTAGCATTCCGACTGTACAGCCGTCTGTGCCACCTCCTGCGCCAGCGAAGGCGGGAGCGCGGGTGACGCATGTCGCTCCGGACCTTGGTGACCGTGTCGTCGCCGCAGATGTTCTTGCGGTGAGGCTTGGCCCATTGGCGCGAGGCATCGGAGGACGTCAGGGGGTGGGGTCCGTAACCGAGCCACCGACGCGATCCGCGGCATCGCCGGCCGCCGATAATACGGCCGGCTCCCCGTTCCGGGGACCCGGGCTCTGGGCCCGGGCGGCCCCGTTCGCCGTCGTCGCGGTGCTGGCCGAGGCCAGCCTGGTGCTCCCGCCCGCCCCCCGGTCGCTGCCGGCGGTCATCGTCAGCCTGGTCCTGCTGCTGGCGACGGCGGCGGCGTTCCTGCTTCCGTGGCCGCGGCTGCCGGCCTGGATGTCGGTGCTCGTGCCGCTGGCGTACACCGGCTCGGTGCTGGCGCTCATCCTGGCGGCCGGCGTCACCTCGGGCGTGGGCATCGTCATCCTGATCCCCCTGGCCTGGACCGCGCTGTTTCATCGCCCGTGGGAGTCTGCGTGCATCGTGGTCGCGATCGTCGTGGTCGAGGTCGTCTTCTCGCTGACGCCGGTGGCGGCCCCGGATTCGGTGATCGCCCGCCGGGTGCTGCTGTGGGCGTCACTGGGCGCGCTGATCTCGGTCGCGACGCACGGCCTGCGGGACCGGGTCCGCCGAGCGCGGGAGGAGCGGGAGCGGCTGCAGGACCGGCTGCGGGAGCTCTCGGTCATGGAGGACAGGGACCGGATCGCCGCTGACCTCCGGGACAAGGTCATCCAGCGGGTCTTCGCGGCCGGGCTGACCTTGCAGGCGGCCGCGACGCTGACCAGGGAGCCGGAGGTGCGCCGCCGGGTCGGGGCGTCCGTGGAGGACCTCGACCAGGCGGTCCGCATGCTCAGGGACGCGATCTTCGGACTCGAACGCCGGCCGCGTCACCGCGGACTCCGCCAGGAGGTCCTGGACCTGTGCGGCGAGTTCTCGCCGCAGCCCGAGATCAGCTTCACCGGCCCAGCTGGCGGCGCCCTGGATCCCGAGGCCAGGTCCCAGCTGCTGGCCATGCTGCGCGACACGCTGGCGACGATCGGGAGCCAGGGCGCGCCGGCCCGCATCGAGATCTCAGCCGACGACAGCGAGGTCCGCGTCGACATCGAGCCGGTTCCCGGCGGCACCGGGCTGGCGTGGCAGCTTCCGCTGAACCCGAGTCACTTACGCTCAGCCTGAACGGAAGTTCACCGCCGGCTGGTCCAGCGCGGGCCGGTCCGGGCCCACGCGGACTCCCAGGCGGCCAGGCGCCGCCGGTCGAGCGCCAGACGGCACAGCCAGTAGCAGATGAGCAGCAAGATCGCGGTGCCCCCTGCTCCCCAGAGGGGAATGAGCAGCGCGGTGAGGATCATGGCGGTCCGCCCCGGCGGCGGGGTGACCGGCGCGCCCGAGCGGTCCAGCCACACCGGGACCCGGGTCCCGGCCGCCGCGTCCCAGATGCCGGGCGCGGTCACCGTGGTCAGGATGCCCGATCGCTGGTCACCGTCGGGCTCGCGCCAGCGGGCCCGGGCCTGCCCGTACCCGGACAGGCTGTTGCTCGGCCCGCTGCCGGTCAGCACCGCCACGGACGGGCGCAGGCGCGCCGCGCTCGCGCTTTGCGACTGGTAGATATGCGTGCCGATGAACGAGGCGGCCACCACGGCGGCGAGGAACGCGGCCAGCAACGTCACCACGGCCGCGCTCTCGATCCGGTCGGCGGGCCGCCGCAGGTCGTTCCGGCTGATCAGCATCCGCACCATCCGCGGCAGCGGGCGGGCCTCCCGTGCCTTACCGGGCATCGGTCATCACCTCCGGCGGCTGTCCTGTAACCAGCCTGAGGCCGCCCCCGGCCCGCGGGCAGGGGCGTAGGCCATGGCCGGCCGGGCCTTTGGTCCATCCCCGGACGTCACCGGAGCCTGCGCAGGTAGGGATCGGCCAGCGTGGCGGGCAGCACGCGCACCCGCGTGTCGACCACGTGCGCGCCGTCCGAGCGGGCGATCACCGGGTTGAGGTCGAGCTCGGCGACCTGCGGAAGGTCGTCGGCGAGCCGGGAGACGCGCATCAGGATGTCCTGCAGCGCGGTCAGGTCGGCCGCCGGGGTGCCGCGGTGCCCGAGCAGCAGCGCAGCGGCGCGGATCGACCGGATCAGCGCGGCGGCGTCGGTGTCGGTGAGCGGGGTGAGCCGGGCGGACCGGTCGTCGAGCACGTCGGTGGCGATCCCGCCGAGGCCGAACACCACCAGCGGGCCGAACACCGGTTCCTGCACCACCCCGATGATCACTTCGGTCCCGCCGGTGATCATGGGCTGGATGACGGCGGCGGTCATCCGGGTGCCGAACCTCTCGGCCAGCGCGCGGTAGCCGGCCCGGACCTCGTCCGGGCCGTGCAGGTCGAGCTGGACCGCCCCCGCGTCGGTCTTGTGCACCAGGCCGGGCACATCGGCCTTGAGCACCACCGGGGAGCCGAGCCGGGCGGCCGCGTCCACTGCCGCCTGCTCACTGGTCACGGGCTTGGTGCTGACCACCGTGATCCCGTAGCAGGCGAGCAGCTCGGCGGTCTGGCCGGGCGGCAGCCAGCCCCCGTCGGCGCGGCGTCCCAGGAAATCCTCGACGATCGCCCGGGCGTCGTCGGGCCTCAGGTCGCTGAACTCCGGGAGCTGGCCGGGGACGCGGGCCCGCCAGGCACCGTACCGGGCGGAGTGGGCCAGCGCCCGGGCCGCGCTCCTGGGGTAGGCGTAGGCGGGGACCGGGCCGGCGGCCTCCGGCCCGCCCGGCAGCAGCCTGACCGCTTCGGCCTGGTTGAGCACGGCCAGGGCCAGCGGCTTCGCGATGACGGCCGAACAGGCCGCGGCGACCAGGTCGGCGATGGCGGTGGGCACGGTGAGCACCAGGAGCGCGTCCACGCCGTCGTCCGCCGCGACCAGTTCCAGGCAGCGGCGGAAGACGCCGGGCGGTACGGCGGCGGTGGTATCGACCGGGCCGACGACGTCCGCGCCGCCCGGCAGCAGCTTGCGCAGCTCGGCCTGGACCTGGCCGTCCAGCACGGCCGAGCGCAGGCCCGCGTCGGCGCAGGCGTCGGCGGCCAGCACCCCCGCCCCGCCCGCGTTGGACACGATGCCGACCCGCAGGCCCGCGGGCACCGGCTGGCTCGCCAGCATCGTGGCCGCGTCGATCAGCTCGCCGACGTCGCGGGTGGCGATGATGCCGGCCTGGCCGAACAGCGCCTGGCGGGTGACCACGGGCGAAGCCGCGGCCGCGGTGTGCGAGGCCGCGGCACGCTGGGCCGCCTCGGAGCGGCCCGCGTCCACGGTGAGGACCGGCATCCTGGCGCCGACGTGGCGGGCGGTGCGGCCGAACTTGCGCGGGTTGCCGTAGGACTCCAGGTACAGCAGGGCCAGCCTGGTGGCCGGATCCTGCTCCCACCACAGCAGCAGGTCGTTGCCGGACACGTCGCATTTGTCGCCCAGAGAGGTGAACGAGGAGACGCCGATGCCGAGCCGGGTCAGCTGCTCGACCAGCGCGATGCCGACCCCGCCGGACTGGACCGCCAGTCCCGCGATCCCTGCCGCGGGGTGGCGCGCGGTGAACGTGGCGTCCAGGCCGATGCCGGGCACGGCCACGCCGAGGCAGTTCGGGCCGACCAGCCGCATTCCGTGGCGGCGGCAGCAGTCGAGCAGGGCCGCCCGGGCGGTCGCATCGAATCCCGAGGTAATCACCACGATCGCCCCGATCCCGCGCTGGCCGCATTCTTCCGCGGCCCCGAGCACGGCGGGCTCGGGGACGGCGATCACCGCGAGATCCACCGCCTCGGGCAGCGCGGCCGGCGACGGCACGCACGAGACACCCTCGATCTCGGTGGCGTACGGGTTGACCGCGTACACCCGCCCGGCGTAGCGGCCGGTGACCATGTTGTGCAGGATCGACCGCCCCACCGACTCCTGCCGCCGGCTCACGCCGACCACGGCCACAGACTTCGCCGCGAGCACGTGCCGCAGGCTCGCCACGTCCGCGAGGCCCTCCCGCTCGGACACGGCGTCCAGGTACGCCTCCCAGCCGGGATCGGCGCCGTCGCCGGGCAGGTCGAAGGAAAGCTCGGTGACGCCCTCCGACATCGTGCGCCGGGCGTGCAGCCCGGCGTCGGCGAAGACCCGGAGCATAGCGGAGTTCTCGGCCAGGACCTCGGCGGTGAACGTGTGCACCCCCCGGCCGCGTGCGGCCGACACCAGGTGCTCGAGCAGCAGCGTCGCCACTCCCCGGTGGTGAGCGTGGTCGGCCACGGCGAGCGCGATCTCGGCCGTGTCGTTCGAGCTCTCCGACTCGTAGCTGGCCACGCCGATGAGGTCCCCGGCCAGCCAGGCCAGCAGCGCGGCGTGGTCATCCGCGGGCTCCCGGCAGATCCGCCGGGCCTCACGCTCGGCCGCGGCCGTGCTCATGCTGAAGAACCGCAAATAGGTATTATCGGGCGACATCTCGCTGTGCATGTCGCGGACGGCATCGAAGTCGCCCGCGGTCGCCGGGCGGATCTCGATCGTGCTGCCGTCGGCGAGCAGCGCGTAGACGTGAGCCGCGGGCGGCGCGCTCACCGCAGTGTCCCCCGCGGTGTCCCCCGCGGTGTCCCCGGCGGTGTCTCCCCGGTGCCCCCCGGGGTGTCTCCCCCGGTGTCCCCCGCCTGTGCCGTCATCGGCACCTCCTCCGGCCGCTGTCGATGGCATGCGCCTGTGCACATTCTGGGCCAGCGGACGAGGCGCGCGCAGCGGGCCGAAGGTCCCGGGTGGCGCGGACATCCGGCCCTGCCGGGGGCGGCGCCGGGGAACGAGCGTGGACTGCAGGACCACGAACGGTCGCAGTCGCGACCAGTGGGGTACGACAGGGCCGGAGCAAGCCACCATGGCCCATACCGGCGCATTTCACAACGAAGGCGGGCGGGGCCATGAAGACCATCGATGACCTAGAAGTATCCGGCCGGCGCGTGCTGGTACGCGCCGACCTGAACGTCCCGCTCGACGGTGCCCGCATCACGGACGACGGCAAGATCCGTGCCTGCCTGCCGACGCTGAACACGTTGCTTGAACGCGGCGCGGGCGTGGTCGTGTGCTCGCACCTGGGCCGGCCCGCCGGGGCGCCGGATCCCGCCTACACGCTGGCGCCGGTCGCCGCCCGCCTCGGCGAGTTGCTCGGCCGCCCGGTCGTGCTCGCGGCCGACACCGTCGGGCCGTGCGCGCGGTCGGCGGTGGCCGAGCTGGCGCCCGGTGGTGTGGTCATGCTGGAGAACCTGCGCTTCAACGCGGGCGAGACCAGCAAGGATGACGCGGTGCGGGGCGCGTTCGCGGACGAGCTGGCGTCCCTGGCCGACCTGTACGTCGGCGACGGATTCGGGGCCGTGCACCGTCGGCACGCGAGTGTCTACGATGCGCCCGCGCGGCTGCCCCACGCCGCCGGATACCTGATCCAGGCCGAGACGGCCGCGCTGGAGCGGCTGACCGGGGACGTCCAGCGGCCGTACGTCGTGGTGCTGGGCGGCGCGAAGGTGGCCGACAAGCTCCCCGTCGTCGACGGGCTGATCGGCAAGGCCGACCAGATCCTGATCGGCGGGGGGATGGCGTTCACGTTCCTCGCCGCGCAGGGCTTTGGCGTCGGCTTGTCGCTGCTGCAAGGCGATCTGGACGCGGCCCGCGGCTACCTGGACCAGGCCAAGCGGTCCGGGGTGGAACTCGTGCTGGCCCCGGACATGGCCGTGGCCGCCTCGCGCGACGCCGCCGCCCCGTGCCAGGTGGTGCCGTCCACGGCGATCCCGCCGGACCGGATGGGCCTGGACGTCGGGCCGGAGTCCGCGGCGCTGTTCACGGCCAGGCTCGCCACCGCGAAGACCGTTTTCTGGAACGGCCCGATGGGTGTGTACGAGGTGCCCCGCTTTGCCCACGGAACCCGGGCGATCGCCCGGACCCTGGCCGACAGCGACGGCTTCGCCGTGATCGGCGGCGGCGACACGGCGGCCGCCGTGCGCATGCTCGGCTTCTCCGACGACGCGTTCGGGCACGTCTCCACCGGCGGCGGCGCCAGTCTCGAGTACCTGGAGGGCAAGACGCTGCCCGGCCTGTCCGCGCTGCAGGACGACGGGGCCTCCGGGTGAGATCCGGCTGCCTGGTGCTGCTGCGGCACGGCCAGAGCGAATGGAACGCGCGGAACCTGTTCACCGGCTGGGCCAACCCCGACCTGACCGAGGCCGGGGAGCGGGAGGCGGCTGGGGCCGGGCAGGTGCTAGGCGCTCACGGCCTGCCGCCCGGCCTAGTGCACACCTCGCTGCAGCGGCGGGCCATCCGCAGCGCCGAACTCGCCCTGGCCGCCTGCGACCGTGACTGGGTCCCGGTCCGCCGCTCCTGGCGGCTGAACGGGCGCCACTACGGAGCGCTGCAGGGCCAGGACAAGGCCCAGGTCCGCCGCGAGTACGGGGAGGACCAGGTCCTGCTCTGGCGCCGCTCGTACGCGGTGCCCCCTCCGCCGCCGGCCGCCGACGGCGCCGACCCCCCGTGCGCCGACCCGCGCTACGCCGCGCTGCCGCCCGACGCCCGGCCGAACGCCGAGTCCCTGCGCGACGTCACCGCCCGGCTGCTGCCGTACTGGTACGACGCGATCGTTCCCGACCTGCGCACCGGCGCCTGCGTCCTGGTCGTCTCGCACGGCAACACCCTGCGGGCGCTGATCAAGCACCTCGACGCGGTCGGGGACGACGAGATCGCCGCCCTGAACATCCCCAACGGCGTCCCGCTGCACTACCACCTCGGTCCCGACATGCGGCCCCTCGCCCGAGGCGGCCGCTACCTCCGGCCGCGGTGACGCGTGATCTTCACCGATCCCGGGGTTCTGCGGCCCGGGGCCCCGGGAGCGGTACCCGCCATTCGAGCTCGGTCCCGCCGCCTTCGGACCGCCCGGCACGCATGGTCCCGCCGAGCAGGCCCGCGCGCTCGGCCAGGTTGGCCAGTCCGCTGCGGCGCCCGGACTCCTTCATGCCCACGCCGTTGTCCCGGACCAGCAGGACCAGGTCTGGCCCGGCGTCGACCGTTACCTCCACCTTGCTGGCCTTCGCGTGCCGCGCCGCGTTCGACAGCGCCTCGCGCAGCGCGCCGAGCAGGTGCTCCCCGGTGTCGGCCGGCACCTGCTCGTCCAGGCCGCCGGACATCCGCAGCGCGGGCGTGAAGCCGAGCGTCCCGCTCGCCTCGTCCACCACCTCCAGGATCTTGCCGCGCAGCCCGGCCTCGCCCTGATCCGGGCGCGAGTGCAGCGAGAAGATGGCCGACCGGATTTCCTTGATCGTCTCGTCGAGAGCGTCCACCGCGCTGCTCACCCGCCGCCCGTTATCCGAGTCACCCATCCGGGCGGACACGCCCTCCAGGGACATGCCGGTGGCGTACAGCCGCTGGATGACCAGGTCATGCAAGTCACGGGCGATCCGGTCGCGGTCCTCGAACACCGCGAAGCGCTCCGCGTCCCGGCGGTGCCCGGCCAGTTCCAGGCCGACGCCCGCCTGCGCCGCGAAACTGGTCAGCATCTCCACCGCGGGCGGGGCCAGCGGCATCGAGCCCGGGCGCCGGCGGCGGTCAGGATCCCGCGCACGTTGCCTGGCGCCCCCAGCGGGACCACCACCGCGGGCCCCAGGTGCAGGCGCTCACGCGCGACCGGGGCGGCCCGCTCGTCGTTGCTGAAGTCTTCCAGGGTCAGCGGCTTGCCGCTGCCCAGCACGATTCCCGACACCGAGCCGCTCACCGAGAGCACCAGGCCGAGGGCATCCTCCTCGCCCTCGCCGGCCGCGTACTCGATCACCATCTCCGTGCGGTTGCCGATCGGCAGGGCCAGGACCACCAGGTCGGCGTCGGATATCTCCAGGGCTTGCCTGGTCACCACGGCGAGCACCTCGTTGGTGGTGGCGCCCGACAGCAGCCGCTGGGTGACGTCCCCGCTGGCGCGAAGCCACCGCTGCTGCCTGCGCGCCTCCTCGTACAGCCGGGCGTTACCGATCGCGACGCCGGCCGCGGCCCCGAGCGCGACCAGGACCGCCTCGTCCTCCTCGTCGAACTCGCCGCCGCCGACCTTCTCGGTGAGGTACAGGTTGCCGAAGACC
Source organism: uncultured Actinomycetota bacterium (assembly GCA_963842355.1). Classification (GTDB taxonomy): domain Bacteria; phylum Actinomycetota; class Actinomycetes; order Streptosporangiales; family Streptosporangiaceae; genus JASHPR01. The sequence goes on from CAWJGC010000011.1 coordinate 775,610, forward strand.
TCGTCGCGGATCCGCACCGGCGCGCCCAGGAAGGACTTCATCGGCGGGTGCCCCACGGGGAATCCGAACGACCCCGGATGGGCGGACATGTCCGGCAGCCGCAGCGGCCGCGGGTCGCTGATCAGCTCGCCGAGCAGGCCACGGCCCTCCGGCCAGTGGTGGATCTGCGCGATCTGCTTCTCGTCCAGGCCGACCGGGATGAACTCGGCCAGCCGGCCGCCTTCTCCGATGATCCCGAGCGCGCCGTACCGGGCGTTGACGAGCGTGACCGCGGCCTCGACGATCTGCCGGAGCACCACCTCGAGCTCGATGTTGCTGCCCACCGCGACGACCGCGTCGAGCAACGCGTGCACGCGGTCGCGCGTCTTGACTACGGCGGCCAGCCTGACCTGGAGTTCGTCCAGCAAGTCGTCAAGACGTAGCTGCGGCAGCAACGATCTGCCTTGAGTTGGTTCCACGCGCCTCCTGCGGCTTGTCATCGCTTGACCTCTTGATCGTACGCCGATGGCCGGGCCAGGCCCGCAGCCGCGATGCACAGGTTAGGGAAACCTGCGATGAACCCCGGGCCGGCCAGGCCAGCTTCTCCCGCCCTTGATCTCTACCGTCTCACGCCTTTCGCCGCTACTGTCAGGCGTAACTGCTCCCCCCGCGAACGGGCAGCAAGCACATCATCAAGGGAGATGTCATGAGCAAGACCATTGTCCTGGCGGTGGACGTGGCCCGCCATCTTCCGGCGCGCAACGTCGCCGCTGCGGTCGAGATGACCCGCGAGCTCTCCCGCGACACCGGCGACCGCGTCATCGTCCTGCATGTCCACGAGTTCGCGGTCGGGCGGTTCGGACGCATCCAGGTAGATTGCGGCGAATCAGAGGGTGACCAGCTCGTCGCCGAGATCGTCGCCGACCTGACCAAGGCCGGCGCCAACGCTGAGGGCGTCGTCCGCGAGGCCGATTACGGCCACGTCGCCAGGCGGATACTCACCGTGGCCGACGAGTGCGACGCGCGCATCATCGTTCTCGGCGCCAGCAGCCGCACCGACGTGCCGCTGCTGCCGTTCGGCAGCGTGTCGCACCGGCTGCTGCACCTGGCCCGGCGCCCGGTGCTCATCGTCCCGCGGCAGACGGAGACCGCCGAGGCACCCGAGGCGGCCCAGGCGGCCGGTACCGCCGCGGCGGCCACCGCTTAGCTGCTGACCGGGCCGGCCGCCCCGGGAAGCTCCAGCGTGACCACCGCGCCGCCGCCGGGCGAGTGGCCGGCCGTCGCCCGGCCGCCGTGCGCGTGAGCGATCGCGCTGACGATGGCCAGCCCCAGGCCAGCCCCGCCGTCGCTGCGCGCCCGGCCGGAATCCGGGCGGCGGAAGCGCTCGAACGCGTGCGGCAGGAACTCCGGCAGGAAGCCGGGGCCGCGGTCGGTGACCTCCACGACCAGGTCACGGCCCACGGCCCGGGCCGCCAGCACGATCGAGGTACCCGGCGGGGTGAACCGGAGCGCGTTGTCCACCAGGTTGTCGACCGCTTCGCGGATGCGGTCGGGATCGAGGTCGGCGACCAGCCCGGCCGGCACCTGCACCTCGCACGAGACACCCGCCGCGCGGGCGCGGTCGGCGGCCTGCGCGGCGCTGCTGGTCAGGAGCTTGCTCATGTCGGTGGGCTGCCGGCGCGGGCCGATCCGGTCCTCATCAGCGCGGGCGAGGAACAGCAGTTGCTCGGTGATCCGGGCCAGGCGCGCCGCCTCCTCGCCGGCGTGCGCCACCGCCCCCGCCAGTTCCTCCCGGCTGCGGCCGGGCCGGCCGGCCAGCTCAAGCTCACCGCGCAGCACGGCGAGCGGGGTTCTCAGCTCATGGCTGGCGTCGGCGACCAGGGCACGCTGGCGGGCCAGCGCGAGCCGGAGCCGGCCCAGCAGCTGGTTCATGGTGGTGGCGAGCGCGGCGATCTCGTCCCGGGTCCGCGGCACCTGCACCCCGGGGGCCTGGTCGCGCTCGGACAGCGCGGCCACCTCCCGGCGCAGCCGCTCGACCGGGGACAGGGCCGCCCGCGCCAGGACGTAGCAGCCCAGCCCGGCGGCCGCCACGAAGAGCACGCCCGCGATCAGCAGGTTGCGGGTCACATCGCCCATCGTGGTGTCGAACGCCTCGAGGTCCACCGCCGCGGCCGCCACCCAGCCGGGATGCCCGGCGAGCGGAGCGGCCATGACGCGCTCGCGCTCGTCCTCGTCGGCCGCGGTGAGCGTCAGCGGGTGGTGCCGGGCCTGAGCGGCCTGCGCCGCGGAGAGCACGGGAGCCGTGCCGGCATCCAGGCTGCCGCCGATCACCCGGCCGGCCGGGTTGATCACCTGGACGATGTACTCGCCCGGAGCCGGGGCGCCGGGCCCGGGCTTCGGGCCGGCCTCCCCGGTGAGGTAGCTGCCAGCGGTGCTGAGACGAGCGCTGAGCTGCGCATCGATCGAGCCGAGCAGCGAGGCGGAAAGCTCGGTGACGAACAGCCAGCTTCCCAGCGCGAACAAGATCGCAGCCGCGGCAGTGAAGACAGCGGCGAGCCGGAGCCTGATGGACACGGCTTACTCCGGATCCTGGTGCCGTAGCCGGTAGCCCATACCCCGGACCGTCTCGATATCACGGCACGCGAACGGGATGTCCACCTTGCGCCGCAGGTAGTTCACGTACTGATCGACCACGTTCGAGGTGGCGTCGTAGGCGAAGTCCCAGACCGCCTCGATGATCTGGGACCTGGTCAAGACGGTGCCGGGATGACGGAGAAAGAATTCGAGCAGCGAGAACTCTTTCGGGGACAACTGGAGTTCGGTGTCGCCGCGCCAGGCCCGCTTGCTCGCCGGGTCCAGCCTCAGGCCCCCCTCCGCCAGCACGGCCGGCCGCGGCCGGTCGTCCCGGCGCGCGAGCGCCCGCAGCCGCGCGGCCAGTTCCAGCAGGCTGAACGGCTTCACCAGGTAGTCGTCAGCCCCGGCGTCCAGGCCGCGCACCCGGTCGCCGATCTCGTCGCGAGCCGTGAGCATCAGCACCGGCACCCAGATTCCGGCCTGCCGGAGGCGGCGGCACAGCTCGAAACCATCGAAGCCGGGCAGCATGACATCGAGGACGATCGCCGCATACGGGTTCTCGGTGGCCATCCACAGGCCGTCGGGGCCATCACCGGCGACGTCGACGGCGTGGCCTTCCTCTTCCAGGGCCCGCTTGAGCAGGCGCGCCATCCGCACCTCGTCCTCGATCACGAGAACTCGCATAGCCGTGCCTCCCGCTCGCCAGGGGATTGCCTCGAAGCCCGCTGACTCGTTCATGCGCGAGGCTACGCAGCGGCAGATGTGAAATCGATGAGAACCGCGGCGCCCCGCCGAAAGATGTGCGCGGCTCACATCCTTCCCACACGGCCGCCTCATCCTCGCCGGCGCACGATCGATAAGGCCAGGACAGAACTGGCTCGCTGACGGGAGAGGAAGCACGGATATGGATTCCGACCGGGAGTACCGCGGCGGCGGCCGGGTGCCGCTGCCGGGGTGGCAGGAACCGACGGCGCAGCAGACCGCGTCCGCGGCCGCGGCCGCGAAGGAGAAGGGCCTCCGCCAGCTACGGCGCATGTCGGCCTGGTCCGTCGCGGCCCTCGTCGTCGGCACCGGCGCCGCGACCGCGGCGTTCACGCATGGCTTCACACCCGCGGCCCCCGTGGCCGGCTCGACCGGGACCGGCTCGACCGCGGCCGCCGGAACCGGCGGCGGGACCGTCGGACCGGGCGGCACGACCGCGCCGGGCACGAGCGGACCGACGGTGAATCACTCGGTCGCGACCACGAGCGGGTCGGGCGTGACCGTGACCAACACCACCCATACCATCGGCGGCCGTACCATCGTCACCCATGTCCGGCGGGCCGCCACCTACCAGGACAACTGATGACGATGACCACCCCGGTTCCCGAACCGACCGCAGCCGGCCGGTGGCAGCGCGTCAGGACGGGCGACGACACCGTCGCCGTGGCGGAGCGAGCGGCGCTGGGGACCAGCGCCCGGATCGCGGTATGGCCGCCGGAGAACATCGACTGCGCGCTGATCGCCGTGGACACCGTGCTGACCGCGCTCGACGATCAGGCGAGCCGCTTCCGGCCGGACACGGAGATCTCCCGGATCAACAGTTCCGGGGCCGGCCTGTTCATGCTCGGCGACGGCCTGGCCCAGGCCATCGGCGTGGCCCTCGCGGCCGCGCGCTGGACCGGCGGACGGGTGGACCCGACGGTCGGAGCCGCCCTCATCGGCCTGGGCTACGACCGCGACTTCGCCGCGATCGAGCCCGACCGGCACGACCCGGCCCCGGCACCCGTACGGGGACCAGGCTGGCGGTCGGTCCAGCTCACCGGCTGCCTGCTCCGGCTGCCCGCGGGCGTGCAACTCGATCTCGGTGCCACGGCCAAGGGGCTGGGCGCGGACCGCGCGGCCCGGGCCGCTGTGCTGGCGGCGTTGGCCGGGGGAGGCGTGGGCGGCGTCCTGGTCGGACTCGGCGGGGATATCGCCGTCGCCGGGACCGCGCCGCGCGGCGGCTGGCCGATCACGGTGGCCGTGCCGACCCGGGGGGGCACTGTGCCTGCTGGGGACACCCCAGACCCCGATAGCCCGCAACCCCCCGCGCAGGAGGTCCGGCTGCCGGCGGGCGCGATCGCGACCTCGTCGGTCACCTGCCGTACCTGGCGGCGGGCGGGCCGGATCCTGCACCACATCGTGGACCCGCAGACCGGGCGGCCGGCCGACGGGCCCTGGCTGATGACGAGCGTGGCCGCCGCCACCTGCGCCGACGCGAACGCCGCGGCCACGGCGGCCATCGTGGCCGGCCCCCGCGCCGAAGCATGGCTGGCCCGAGCGGGCCTCCCCGCCCGGCTCGCCGGGCGCGACGGCAGCGTCCGCTACGTGGGCGGTTGGCCGGACACCGACGGCGGGCTGGTGACGATCCCCGCCGGAACGCATGTCTACGGCGGGCCGGTCCGGCTGGGCGGGTCCCGGTGACCGCGGCGGCCGTCGCGGGATCGCCAGCCCTGTGGTTCGTCTCCCGGGCCAGCGGGCTGGCCCTGCTGGTCCTGCTCAGCGCGGTCATGCTGCTCGGCGCGGCCACCCGCACGGGCTCGACCCTGCGGCGCATGCCCCGGTTCGTGTGGCCGGAACTGCACCGGACGCTGGCGCTGTTCTCGGTCGCGTTCCTGGTTCTGCACGTCGCCACCGCGATCCTGGACCCGTACGTCTCGATCGGCTGGGCCGCGACCGTGCTGCCGTTCACCTCCGGCTACCGGGTGCTCGCGGTCGGCCTGGGCACGCTGGCGGTCGACCTCGGCGGCGCGGTGCTGCTCACCAGCCTGGCCCGCCGCCGCCTGCGCTACCGCGCCTGGCGGGCGGTGCACTGGCTGGCCTACCTCGCCTGGCCGATCGCGTTCGTGCACTCGCTGACGGCCGGCCACGACCTGCGGATCTGGTGGGTGGCACTGATCGAGCTCGGCTGCGCCGCGGCGGTAGCGACCGCCGTGCTGGCCCGCCTGATCTACTCCGCCCGGCACCGGCCAGGAGGCGGGCCGGCTGCAGGGCACGGGCCCGGACCGGCCCGGCGACTCCCCGTTCACGAAAGGATCTGGCCGTAGTGCTCGCACCCGAGGTCCGCTCTCCGCGGGCGGGACTGGCCGCCTGCGCCGGGCCGGGCCAGCCCGGCCCGCTGCCGCGCCTGCTGTCCACGGGGTTCGCGGCCGGGCCCACCGGCCTGGCCGGGCACCTGGCCCGGTACGGGCCGCCGCCCTCCCCCGGCCTGACCGGCAGGCAGCGTTCTGAGCTGATGGCCGAGGTCGAGCGGTCCGGGCTGACCGGCCGGGGCGGCGCCGGTTTCCCGACCGCGCGGAAGTTGGCCGCGGTCGCGGCCGGCCGTGACGCCGTGGTCGTGGCCAACGGCACCGAAGGCGAGCCGGCCAGCGCGAAGGACAAGGTCCTGCTGGCCCGGTCCCCGCACCTGGTCCTGGACGGCGCGGCGCTGGCCGCGGAGATCGTGGGCGCCCGTACCGCGGTCATCGTGGCGCATCACTCCGTTCGCGAGATCGTGGCCGAGGCGGCCGCCGCGCGCCAGCGCGCAGCGTTCGACGGGGTCGGGTTCAGGATCGTCACAGCCGCCGGCGGGTTCGTCGCGGGCGAGGCCAGCGCGGTGGTGCACTGGGTCGAGCGTGGCATCCCGAAGCCGACGGCGACGCCGCCGAAGCTGGCCGAACGCGGGCTCGGCGGGGCGCCGACGCTGGTCCAGAACGTGGAGACGCTGGCCCATCTCGCGCTCATCGCGCGCTACGGCGCTTCGTGGTTCCGGTCCGTCGGCACGCCAGGCGAGCCCGGATCCATGCTGGTGACGGTCCTGGGCGCGGTACGCGACCCGAGTGTCCTCGAGATCGCGATCGGCACGCCGGTCCGCGAGGTGCTGGACCTGGCGGGCGGTCCTTCCGGGCCGCTGCGCGCGCTGCTGCTCGGCGGCTACTTCGGCACCTGGGCCGGGGCCGGGAGCGCTTCGTCCGCGCCGTTCTCCTCGGCCGGGCTGGCGGATCTCGGGGCCGGGATCGGCGCGGGCCTGATCGCGGCGCTCCCCGACGACGCGTGCGGGCTGGCCGAGACCGCGCGCGTGGTGCGCTACCTCGCCGGCGAGTCGGCGGGCCAGTGCGGGCCGTGCCGTTTCGGCCTGGACGCCATCGCGGGCAGTGTCGGGGGATGGGGAGGTGGGCAGGGCCTGGCCGACCGCGGCCCGGCCGATCTCGCCACGCTGTCGCGCTGGCTGGTCCAGGTCAACGGGCGGGGTGGCTGTCGTCACCCTGACGGTGTGGTCCGGCTCGTCCGCAGCGCGCTGGAGGAGTTCGCCGACGAACTCGATCTGCACGCGCGAGGCTGGTGCAGCGGTACCGCCCGCGTGCTGCCGGTACCGCCGGGCAGGCCACGATGACCGGCCGGGCGAGGCTTCGGCTCGACCCCATCGCCTGCGACGGGCGTGGCCTGTGCGCCGAGGTCCTCCCCGAGCTGATCTGGATGGACGACTGGGGCTTCCCGATCATCGCCGATGGCGGCGTACCCGCCCATCTGCAGCCGGACGCAGCCGAGGCCGTCCGGATATGCCCGAAGCTTGCGCTCTTCCTGGACCGTAGCCCGGGTCCGGCCGCGGTCTTACTCGAAAATAAATCGCATGCTTAGCGATGATGAGCTGGCCGCCCAGCGCCGGCTGGCCTCCCGGGCCGCCGCCGGGGAGCTGGCGGTGATCACCGAGCTGGCCGCCCGCCGCGCCCGCCCCGGCGGCCCCCCCGGCGAGTACCTCGCCGACGAGATCGCCGCCGTGCTGACCTTGACGGGCTGGGCCGCCGACCGCCAGGTCACCCTCGCCGCCGCGCTGGCCCGGCTGCCCGCCGTCACCGCCGCGCTGGCCGCCGGGCGGATCGACGCGGCCAAGGCCGGCGTGTTCGCCGACGAGCTGGCCCTGGTCGGCGACGACCGGAATCGGCCGACTACCGGCCCTCGGCCGCCCTCCGCCACATCATCAAGATCCGCTCCTCCCGCTGCGGCCACCCCGGCTGCGCCCGCCGGGCCGAACGCTGCGACGACGACCACACCATCCCCCACCACCAAGGCGGGCGCACCTGCGAATGCAACCTGTACCCCACGTGCAAGTGATAACTATACAAGTGATCTGTTACCGTGCTACAGCCTGAACGTAGCTCGCGAGCACGTTCTTGACCGCGTCGGTGACCGGCGGCTCCGCGTCTGGGGCGGCCCACAAGTAGGCGTCGTGTTCCTGGAGCCGCACGGGCTCGGTGGCAGCGACGGAGGTGGCGAAGTTGAACTGGCGGCTCTTCTTGCCGCTGGCGGAGGTGTAGTCGAAGCTGCCGAGGTAACTGGTGATCGTCTCGACGTCGAGACCGGTTTCTTCCTTGACTTCGCGGCGCAGGGCGGCGTCGAGCATTTCGCCTGGTTCGACGTTGCCGCTGGGGAGTTCGCAGATGCCTCCCATGAAGTCATCCTGGGGGCGTTCGAGCAGGAGGACATCGTTGCCGTCGGAGATGACGGCACCGACGATGAGTTTTGGGACCCCTTCTCGCTGGGCTTCGTCGGCAAGCTGGGTGAACAGTCCCGGGTCGATCATGCCTGTCATCCTGTCAGGTCACGGTAGCGGCTAGTGACTTTGGTGAACGCGCGGGTGTAGGCGCCGGCCAGCGGGATGTCTTCTTCCCGGTGCCAGACGGGCAGCTTCAAGGTATTGCGGTGGAAGGCTTCGGCCTTGGGGAACTGGCCGGGCGCGTACGTAGGCATGTCGGCGCGGTGTGGGAACAGCGGCGCGGGTGCCTGGAACAGCGGGTGCAGGTTGAGCGGGCAGGTTGACCCTGGCCGGTCGAGTTCGAGGCATCCTTCGGCCTTGAGGGCGTCGTAGAAGCGCTCGATGGGCAGCCCGCCGAGTTGGTCTGGCTGGTAGCGGAGGATCAGCCCGTACCAGGAGGGCGCCACACCGTCGGGCACGTCGGAGACGATGATGCCGGGAAGGCCGTTCAGCGCTTCGCGCATCCGTGTGGCGATCCCTCGCCTGCCTTGGAGGTATTCATCGAGGCAAGTGAGCTGGCTGAGCGCAACGGCGGCGGCGAGTGGGTGGATGCGGAGCTTCTCACCGACACCCGCGCCTGCGAGCAGGAGATCGCCCAGGCTGAGACCCACCTCGGCCAGGTCAGCGACGACGACCCGGCGATCGACCTTTACTCCCCGTCTCAGCTCGGCCGCCTGACCGGCTCTTGCTACCTGTTCCTCGGCCAGGCCAGGAAGGCCGCACCAGTCCTGGAAACCACCGCCACGGCAGCGGCGGGCCGGTCGAAGTCACAGGCCATCGTCTACGGCAATCTCGCGCTCGCGCTCATCCGCCAAACCAAGATCGACGAGGCGACAACGGCCCTCGGGCAGGCCATCGATATCGTCGAAGTCAATCGTGGCGGCGGCGGGCTCACCCTCATCTTCGGCGCGGCTCGGGAGCTACGCCCCTGGCAAGACGTTCCCGCCGTGCGGGATACCTATGATCGGCTGCTGACCTTGATGACCGCCGTATGAGGAGCTGTCGTGACCACCACCGGTAACGGCACCGACCAGGCCAAGCACGCCATCCGCGAGCGTGTCTGGGCGCTGCTCGACGCGCACGGCGCGGTTGCGCCGCCCGGGGCGCACGGGCACATCCCCAGCTTCGTTGGAGCGGATCAGGCCGCCGAACGGCTGGCCGGCCTGCCCGCCTGGAAAGCCGCCCGCGTGGTCAAGGTCAACCCGGACAGGGCCCAGCTCCCGGTCCGGGCACACGCACTGGCCGACGGCAAGACCGTTTACATGGCCGTCCCTAAGCTCGCCTCCGAGAAGCCCTTCTACCTGCTCGACCCGGAGATCCTCCCCGTCCCGCCCGGCGAGGCTGCGGCCAAGGAGACCGCCGCGCGTGTCGCGCCCCAGGTAGCTCTCAGCGAGATGCGGCCGGTGGACCTCGTCGTGGCCGGCAGCGTGGCCGTCAACCATCAAGGCGTGCGGCTCGGCAAGGGTGCCGGCTACTCCGACATCGAAGTCGCGTTGCTCACCGAAGGAGGACTTCTCCGCCCCGAGACAGTGATCGTCACCACCATCCACGACCTCCAGGTGGTCGATGAGCCGGTGCCCGAAACCGAGCACGACTTCAGCGTCGACCTCATCGTCACGCCCAGCCAGGTGATCACGTGCGGCCCATCGCGCAGACCCGCCGGCCTGTACTGGGACCACCTCGACCCTGGCAAGGTCTCCGCGATTCCCGTGCTCGCCCGATGGTCCGCTCCGAACAGGTAGGTGGTCAGGAACGGGCCGGGTGGCATGACGACCAGGTATCGATGTCCGCTGCGCCCCGGGGCAGGCGGCCACAGCATGGGAACGGCCGACCCCCGACGGCGGTCGGTGGAAGACTGGGCGGACCCGCCGGGCAGCCGCACGGTTGGTCAGGGCACGCCATGTGGCGAACGCGATCTTGTGGGGGTCGGCAGCTTGCGTGCTCTTGCGTTAGGTTTCCGGCATGACCGCCTCCGATGAGTCCCGCTTGCCCGCCGAGGCGCGGGCGCGCGCGCTGATCGATGCGCAGTTGCGGGCTGCCGGGTGGGCGGTGCAGGACGGCGGGGCGTTGAACCTGTTCGCGGGGCAGGGGGTCGCGGTGCGCGAGGTAGTGATGGCGCCGGGTCATGGCCGGGTCGACTACCTCCTGTACGTGGACAAGCGGGTCGTAGGCGTTATCGAGGCCAAGCCGGTGGGCACGACGCTGTCCGGTGTGGAGTGGCAGTCATCGATGTACGCGACCGGGCTCCCGGATGCCCACCGCAAGCGGGCGCGCGTGGTGGAGTGATCCCTGCCCGCCTCAGCTGTCCAGCGGAGCCGCAGGGCCCAGTTTCGTCCCCCACGGGAGCGCCGCGAAGCGGCGCATGTTTTCTAGGACGCGAGCCTGCCGCCGCTCACCAGGGTGGCCACTCCGGCGACGCGGCCGTCCCGCCGCATCGCGGCGGCCGCTCGAGGCTGGTCCTCCAGGTACCGGTTCAGGAAGTCGACGGTGACCCGGGCCACTACGGGCTCGGGAGGCCCCTGACCCTCGTAGGGCGGAAGGTGACCGGCGCCGAACAAGTCGAGGTAGAAGCGCGGACCGGTCCTGTCCGCCTGGTACATCGTGATGCTGTCCGCCGGCAGGTTGATGTCGTCGGCGTCGCCCTGCACGAACAGGATGGGCGGGGTCGGCGCCGCGAAGTACGAGCCACCCATCGGTGGCCATTCCGCTCCGGCCAGCACGATGGCGGCCGTGACCGCGCGGTCGCGGCAGCAGGTGTCGGCGACGAGCGCGGCCACGGTGTCGCCGCCGTCGGACTGGCCCGCCACCGCGACCTTGGCCGGGTTGACCAGCCCGGCCAGGAAACCGCGCGGCCGGGCGCTGACCGCCAGCATCCGGCCGATGACGTAGGCCATGTCGGCGGGCTGATTTACGAGGTCGCTCTCGGTGGGATCGGTGAGATGACAGTTGCTGCGCGGGAACTCGACCGCCGCGACCACGTACCCCGCGCTGGCCCAGGAGCGCAGCAGCGCGCCGTAGCTGTCGTCGCACTGGGCGAAACCCGGCGCGAAGACCACCAGCGGGAACAAGCCGCGGGCCAGGCGGCCGGAGGCCGTGGCCGCGGCGGGGATGACCGGGGACCACACGGTCGTCGGCAGGACCCGCGGCCCGAGACTGGCCCGGGACCGGTCCACGAACCTGAGCCGGTGCTCCGCGACGGAGTAGCCGCCGAGCACGCCGACCGGCAGTCGCTGCGACGGCTTCGGCCGCGCGGCCCGGGCCGGGCTCGCGGCCGGCTTAGCCGGGTGACCGGGGACCGTGCCGGTCGTGGCGCAGGCGGCGGCGAGCGCTCCGGCGGCCAGCCAGGTCACCACCCCCGCGGCCGGCCGGAAGCGGCGTTGGCGCCGGACGTCGCAGCAGTTCCCGCCGCGGCTCGGCGATGCTGGTGAATTGACGGGAGTGTTCCGGTTCACGCGTGCAGAGTATCCGCCTCCGCATTGCTTAACCAGATCTTAGTAAATCCCTTAGCCAGATCTTAGTGAGATCACCGGCCCTTACCGGATCTGAAGCCTTCTTAACCACATCTGAATTCACAGGAATCAAGCTTCGGACAAAGCCCTGGGTAGCCTTCGAGAATGACCTCAAGCAAAACTCTGGATATCGGATATGCCGATCAGCAGCCCGCCAGGAACCGGCTGGCTCGTTACGCCACGCACCACGCGGTCCGGCGCCAGCGCCGCGTCTGGTCGGGCCGGGTGGCGAGCTGGGACCAGCACGGGTCGGCCGGCCTGGCCCGGGTGACGGCGGCCGTGCTGGAAGCGGCCGACGTCGGGCCGCAGACCCAGGTCGTCGACCTGGGCTGCGGGACCGGGCAGATCAGCCTCCCCCTGGCCCTGCGGGGCGCCCAGGTCCTGGCCGTGGACGTGAGCTCGGCCATGGTCCGCAAGCTCCAAGCCGAGGCACGGCGGCACGGAGTGCCGAGCCTGGACGGCCTGGCCATGCCGATCGAGGAACTCGTGCTGCCCCCGGGCAGCGTGGACCTCGTCGTCTCCAGCTATTCCCTGCACCACCTGCGCGACCCCGACAAGGCCCGCCTGGTCTCGGCCGCCTACGGCTGGCTCCGGCCGGGCGGGCGGCTGGTCCTGGCCGACATGATGTTCGGCCGCGGCGGCTCTCGCCAGGACCGCGCCATCATCAGGACCAAGGTCGCGGCGCTGGCCAAGAAGGGCCCGGGCGGCTGGTGGCGGATCGCCAAGAACGCCGCCCGCTATCTGCTGCGGGTGCAGGAGCGGCCGGTATCGATGGATGCCTGGACGGCGATGCTCACACGCAGCGGTTTCACCGGGGTCAGCGCGAGCACGATCGTCGCCGAGGCCGGGCTCGTGGTCGGACGACACCCGCTGAGCCCGTTGTGAGGTGGCATGAAATTCACCGGCAAGCCGGCCGCCCACTCGGGCTCGCGCTGCTCGCGATCACCGGCCTGGTCGGGTTCGTGCTCGCCGTCCACGGCTGGTCCGGGCGCAACGGAGGGCTGGCGCCCGGCACGCTGACCGGGGCGAGTTCCTCATCGGTGGCGAAGGCAGGGCCGCCGCAGCCGTCCCGGCCGGCCGGCTCGTCCGGCCGGGCTGGCCCGACCGCCCCTGCCGCCGCGTCCCAGGCCCCGGGGGGCTCCACCGCGGCCAGCCCGGGCGCGCTGCTGCGCGATCAGTCGTACGCGCAGTACGCGTACCGGGTATGGCCCGGCACCCCCGGGCCCGCCGCGCAGGCCGCGCTCACCGGGCTCTCCGTCAAGGTCCGCGGCCAGGGCTCCGGCATCGTGGTCACGGCCGGCGTCAGCGGCCAGCCCGGTGGCGCCCCGCGGTTCTTTGCCCACGGCACCGCGGTGTACGTGATCGAGGCATCGCTCGGCGATGACTCGGGCAACAGCGACTACAGCCTGGGCGACGATGGCCTGGTCATCACCGACGCTCACGGCCGGATCCTGCGATGAGCGCCGCCAGGAGCCGGCCGTCATCCAGCCGCGAGTCACCCAGCCGACCGTCAGCACCCAGCCGCGCGACCACCCGGGCTGACGTGCGCCCGGCCGCGGCCTCGAACCGCATGGACCAGGCCGGGCAACTCGCCAGCGAATGGGCCCCGACCGTGGCACGGGTGTTCCTCGGCCTGGTGCTGGCGTGGTTCGGCTACCACGAACTGGTCCAGCCCTCGCTGTGGACCGGGTACGTCCCGGTCGTGCCTGCGACGTCCGCCGTCGCGACCATCCTGGTCCTGGCGCACGGCTGGCTGCTCCTGGTCCTGGCCGTGGCCATGATCGCCGGGATCGCGCCGCGAGCCGCCGCCGCGGCCGCGGCCGTCCTGCTGCTGGAGATCGTGATATCGCTGACCGTGTCGGGCGGGCTTTCCGACCTCACCCTGCGCGACGTCGGCGTGCTGGGTCTCGCCGTCTGCCTGACCGGGCGCCACGCCCAGCGGCTGGTCCTGACCCGCTAGCCGCGCCCTCACCGGGCCCTGCTGGCCATCCGGCCGGGCAGCGCCGAGCGGGCGGCAGCCCGGGGAAGATCCACTATCACGGTCAGGCCGCCGCCGTCGGTCCGGGCCAGCCGGGCCGAGCCGCCGCTCGAGCTGGCCAGCCGGTAGACAATGGCCAGTCCCAGGCCCGAGCCGCCCGCGGTGCTGGTCGCGAACCGGCGAAACGCCCGGTCCATGCCGGCCTGGCTCATCCCGGGCCCGTTGTCGGCCACGACCACTTGCACGCGCTGCGATGCGATCGTGGCGCTCACCGTGACCCGGCTGCCCTCCCCCGCCGCCTCCACAGCGTTGGCGATCAGGTTGTCCAGGATCTGCTCCAGGTAACCCTCGGCGATCAGCGCCAGCGCGGGCCGCATCTCAGGTGAGCTGAGCCGGATCCCGTGTTCGGCCGCGACCGGGGCCCACGCGGCCATGCGCTCGGCGATGACCTGGTCGGCCCGCACGGGAACGCCCGGCGGCGTGGCGTTCTCGGCCCGGGCGACCGCGAGCAGGCCGTCGACGAGACGGGAGAGCCTCGCGACCTCGCCGAGGGCGCCGGCGAAGTCGGCGGCGGCCTCGCCGGACTCCGGCGCGAGCAGGTCGAGCCGGAGCCGCAGGGCGGCGAGCGGCGTGCGGAGCTGGTGGGATACGTCCTCCAGGACCGCGCGGTGACCGTACACGAGCGTCTCAAGCCGCCCGGCCATCGTGTTGAACGTGTCCGCGAGCTGCCGGAACTCCGCCGGGCAGGCGGCGGTGGCCGCCCGCGCGGACAGGTCTCCGTCGCCCAGCCTGCGGGCCGCGGCGCCCAGCGCGCCCAGCGGCCTGGCCGCCCACCGGGACAGGCCGAGCCCGATGACCACGGCCGCGGCCAGGGCGGCCACGGCGATCAGGACGAGAGTCAGCCAGAACGAGCGCAGGGCGAACTCGAGCCGCTCGGTGGGGCGGAACAGGGCCACGATGCCCACGATCCGGCCGCGGCTGAGCACGGGCACGACCACGAGCACCCGGTCGTGGGCGACATCGGTCACGAGCGCGTCCGAGCCTTCGGCCTGGACGATGAGCCGACGGGGTACCACGGCCGGAGGGCCCGCTCTCCTGATGACGCCGCCGTCCGGTGACAGGATGGCGAGTCCGTCGCCGCCGCGACCGGCGGCGGTCAGGTCCTGGCTCAGCTCGGAGCCGGCCAAGTGGTCGGCTAGCACCTCCTCCGCCGCGGCCGCGGCCGCCCTGGCCCGGGACTGGGCGTCTTCCACGTAGGCCGAGTAGTCATGCGCAGAGGCCTTGAGGCCGAGCGGGATCACGGCGCCGATCAGGATCGCGGTGGTCAGCCCGACCAGGGCCAGCAGCAGGCGCCGTCTCACCGGGAATCAGCCAGCCGGAAACCCCGCCCGTACACGGTCTCGATCAGCTTGGGCTGGCCGAGCTTCTTGCGCAGCGAAGCGACGTGCACGTCCAGAACCTTCATCGGGCCGTACCAGTGCGCATCCCACGCCCGGTCCATGATCTCCTGGCGGGTCACCACCCGCCCGGGGTCACTGGCCAGGCACTCCAGGATGCCGAATTCCTTGGGCGTGAGCGGCACTTCCCGGCCCGCCACGGTCACCTTGCCGGTCCGCAGGTCCACCTGGAGATCGCCGTGCCGGAGCAACTCGCTGTCGTGCGGCCGGCTCCTCCGCAGTACCGCGCGCACCCGGGCGAGCAACTCGGCCAGGCCGAACGGCTTGACCATGTAGTCGTCGGCGCCCTGATCGAGCGCGAGCACCCGGTCGCCTTCCTCGCCGCGCGCGGTGATCACGATGATGGCCACGTCCGAGCGGGCCCGAAGCTGACGGCATACCTCGATACCGTCGAGATCGGGCAGGCCCAGGTCGAGAAGCACCACGTCGGCGTCCGGCCCGCTGAGCGCATCACGCCCGGTGGCCACGCTCGAGGTCTCGTATCCGGCCAGTCGTAGCCCGCGGACCAGCTGTGTCGTTATCGCCAGGTCGTCCTCGACCACCAGCACACTGGCCGGGCCATCGGCCCAGTGCTGAGGCTTATCAGCAGAATCGCCCGACACCGTCACCGGGTTCCTTAACTAGAAGCTTGACCTCCAGCGTACGGAGCCTGCGGGCTGACGATCCAGGCCAGCAGGCTCTTAGCAAGATCTGAACAGGATTCACGCTGCTTCTTAAGGGGCAGCCTGTTGCTCGGGGACCTTTGCGCCCGCCGAGCGGGGATGTCGTGCCGTCTGGCGTTCAAGTGCGAGACCATGCGATGGTGGCGGTGCCCTCGCTGGAGCGGCAACAGGTCCTCGCTGAGCTCAAGAGCTCGGCTCGCGGGCTTTCGGCGGACGAGGCAGCGGCGCGGCGAGCGGAGACGGGGGCCAACCGGCTGCCGGCGGCGCACCGCCGGTCCCTCCTGGCCGAGCTTGGATCGCAGTTCGCCAACATGTTCGCCGTCGTGCTGATGGTCGCCGCGGGGATCACTTTCCTGGCCTACGCGCTTACCACTCCCCGCAGTGCTGCCGACCTCGAGCTGGCGATCGGGATTCTCGGGGTGGTGCTGCTGAATGCGGGCATCGGTTTCGCGCAGGAGCATGCTGCCGAGCGGACGGCTGAGGCGCTGCAGGCGATGGTGCCGTCCATGGCTCGCGTCATCCGGGGCGGTGAGCTGACGGAGATCGCCGCTGTCGACCTCGTCCCGGGCGACCTCGTCGTGCTGGACGCGGGAGATGCCATCTCGGCAGATTGCCGCCTGATTGAAACGCACGACCTCCAGGTTGAGATGGCGGCTCTGACCGGTGAGAGCCGTCCGACACCGAGGATCTCCGATGCCGTGCCGCAGACCCAGGCGGCTGATGCGCGCAACTGCGTGTTCATGGGCACATCGGTCGTAAACGGCAGCGGCAGGGCGGTGGTGTTCGCGACCGGGCTGGCCACCGAGTTCGGCCGCATTTACCGCCTGACGGCCGAGATGCCCCGCGAGGACAGCCCGCTGCAGCGTGAGGTGACGGTCATGGCCCGGCGGGTCGCCGTCGTGGCGATCGCGGCGGGGATCGGCCTGTTCGCCATCCGGGCCGTCGTCAGCCATTCCGTGGTCGGGTCGTTTGTGTTCGCTCTGGGCGTCATGGTGGCGCTGGTGCCCGAGGGACTGCCGGCCACGATGTCCGTTTCGCTGGCTGTGGCGGTGCGGCGGATGGCCCGCCGCAACGCCCTGATCAAACGGCTCACCGCGGTGGAGGCGCTGGGATCTACGACCGTCATCTGCACGGATAAGACCGGGACGCTGACCAAGGCCGAGATGACGGTCCAGGCCGTGTGGGAGTCCGGCCGGGAGCATGGCGTGACCGGGGTGGGTTATGCGCCGGAGGGGGAGGTCGCGGAAGCGGGCTGCACCGCGGAGGTGCTGCGGGCGGGCGCCCTGTGCTGTGATGCTCGCCTGCTGCCCCCCGACCCGGAGCGCCGGCTCGGCTGGCGGGTGCTCGGTGATACGACCGAGGGCGCGATCCTGGTCGCCGCGGCCAAGGGCGGCGTTGATCGGGCGGCCGAGGAGGCCCGCACGCCGCGGGTGGCCGTCTTCCCCTTCGACGCCGACCGCAAGATGATGAGCACCATCCACCGCCTCGGTGACGGGTCGTATGAAGCGTGCGTCAAGGGATCACCCCAGGCCTTGCTGGAGCGCTGCGCGGCCGTCCGGTGGCGGGGGCAAGACGTGCCGCTGAGCGAGGCGCTGCGCGAGCAGGTGACGAGCGCCAACGATGCGATGGCGGCGGGCGGGCTCCGCGTGCTCGCCGTGGCCAGGGCGGGCCTGAACACCGGTCATCCGGCGATCTCCGACGCCGAGCGTGAGCTCACGCTGCTCGGCCTGGTGGCTATGTCGGACCCGCCCCGGCCCGAGGTCGTCGATGCGGTGGCCGCGTGCCGCCGGGCGGGCATCCGCATCTACATGATCACCGGCGACTACGGCCTCACGGCCGAGGCCATCGCCCGGCGGGTCGGCATCATCTCCGACGGCCCCGTGCGGATCGTCGGCGGCGGTGACGTCGACGCGATGAGTGACGACGAACTCGCTGCCGCAGCGCTGGAGACCGAGCAGGTGCTGTTCGCCCGGGCGAAGCCGGAGCACAAGATGCGGGTGGTCGCGGCGCTGGAAGACCACGGGGAAGTTGTCGCCGTAACCGGCGACGGCGTCAACGACGCCCCGGCGCTGAAGCGGGCCAGCATCGGGGTATCCATGGGCGAGGGCGGCACGGATGTCGCCCGGGCCGCATCCGTCATGATCTTGCTCGATGACTCGTTCGCCTCCATCGCGGCCGCCGTGGAACTCGGGCGCACTGTCTACCGGAACATCCGCAAGTTCCTCATCTACCTTTTCAGTCACAACCTGGCCGAGCTCGCACCGATCCTGGTGGCGGTGTTCGTCGGGTTCCCGCTGGTTCCCCTCAGCGCGCTGCAGGTTCTCGCCATCGACCTGGGCTCGGATGTCCTGCCTGCTCTGGCCCTGGGGACCGAGCGCACCGAGCCCGGCACCATGTCCCGCCCGCCCCGGCCACCGGGCGAGCACCTGTTCAACTGGGCCGTGGTCCGGCGGTTCTGCTTTCTCGGGTCGATCCAGTCAGTAGGCGTCGTGGCCGCGTTCTTCTGGCGCATCCACACTGCGCACCTGCCGTTCAGTGCGTTCACCGCGGCCAATCCGACCTACCGGGAGGCGCTGACTATGACCCAGGCCGGGATTGTCGTCAGCCAGTTCTTCAATAGCTTCGCCGTGCGCACCGAGGAGCAGAGCATCGTGCGCATAGGCGTCTTCTCCAATAAGCCGCTCGTGTTCGCCGGGCTGTTCGGCATTCTGTTCGTCTCGTGCATCAGCTACGTCCCGGTGCTGCAGTCAGTGTTCAACACGGCACCGCTCAGTGTGAGCGACTGGCTCGTGCTGGTCGCGCTGGGAGCCGTGCTGCTCATCGCGGAGGAGACCCGCAAGGCGATTCTCCGGTCACGGCACCGGGCCCGGCGCCCGGGCCCGATCAGGACTGCCCGCCGGCAGTCCGCCGCCTCGTAAGGAGGAGCCATGCAAGTCGTCATCATGGGATGCGGCCGGACCGGATCGGCGCTGGCGATCCGGTTCGACGCCGAAGGCGACCAGGTAACCGTCATGGACCCAGACGATGCCGCCCAGGGCAGGCTGCCCGCCGGATTCCGCGGCCGCTTCCTGCCCGACAACGGCGTCACCCCCGCCGTGCTCGAGGCGGCCGGTATCGCCCAGGCGGAGGCGTTCATCGCCCTCACGCCGAACGACAGCGCCAACATCGTCGCCGCCAGAGTGGCCCGGGATACCTTCCGGGTACCCCGGGTAATCGCGCGCATGCACGATCCCGCGCATGGTCCGGTCTACAGCGAATTCGGGATAACCACCGTCGGGTCCGTGCAGACCACCGTCAACCGGATCGTGCAGTTGCTGCACCATCAGACGCTCGAACCGCACCAGACCTTCGGCAACGGCGAGACGCTTCTGGTCCGGTCCGCAGTTCCCGGCTACCTGGCCGGGCGGCCGGTCCTGGACTTCAACGTCCCCGGCGAGATCGGCGTGGTAGAGGTGAGCCGGGCGGGGCACTCGAGGATCCCCGAACCGTCGGCTTCCCTGGAAGAGGGCGACGTCCTTTCCTTCATCGTCGCGGCCGGCTCGCTTGGCCGACTCAGCAGCTTCCTCGGCGGGACGTGGTCGTGATGCGGATCATCGTGATCGGCGGAGCGGGACTGGCTGAACAGGTCGCCGGCGCGCTCCATGAGGCTGGGGATGAGGTGACGGTCATCGACACCGACCCCGGGCGCGAAACCGCACTCTCCCGGGCCGGCTTGCGCTGCGTGCGCGGAGACGCGGTCGTTCCGTCGACGCTCGAGGCCGCAGGAGCGCTCCGGGCGGACGTGCTCGTCTCCTGCACCCAGTCCGACGAGGACAACCTGGTCATCTCGCTTCTGGCGAAGAAGCATTTCAACGTCGCGCGGGTCATCGCACGCGTCAACGATCCAGCGAACGAAGGCCTCTTCGGCCGGTCGTGGGGGGTGGACGCGCTCGTCTCGCCGGCGACAGCGCTCGTCTCGATGATCAGGCAGCCGGGATAACCCTCAGAAACCCGAACCTTCGTCCCAAATAGGATGGAGCAACCCGGATCCTGGCCAGGCTCAGGCGGGCTCGGTCGCGTCGCCGGACGGCCTGCCCCGCACCAGCCGGGTGTACGGCCCGGGAAAGACGAGAGCGATGTGCCCGTCGCTCAGCCACCTGACGACATAGGGCGGAGACCCGTCCGGGTTCCGCAAGCCGATGATCACGCCGACCCGGTGATCGTCGCCGTCCGGCACGAGGCGGTCGCCCACCTGAGCCTTCATTACCACTCCCTCACCGCTATCGGCGCGGCCGACCGGTCGAGCGCTGCTCGCCCACTACCCGCAGCGTGCCCGGTCACTCCCGGATGGCTCAGAGTCCAAGGTCCTCCAGATGCAGGCCGTCCGGCCGGGGCGGCCCTCGTGCTCGGCCCGGGACCTCGGGACCAAAGGCTCTGCCGGCGTGACCCAAATGATCCTGGGCCGCCGCCCGCGGCGGGCGAAGGCTCGGGGTGCGGACCGAGCACCGCTATCAGCGATGTGCTGCCGGGCCAGGCGCGCGCGTCCGGTGTTCACGCCGTGACCAGCGCGCGCTGGAATGGTGCCCGCACTCATAGCATGATCGGTCCAGAGCGCGGTTCCAGGTAAGGAGAGCGAGAATGGCGGGGAATATCGTCATCGCGGGAACAGACGGCTCTGACCAGTCCCTGCGGGCGGTGGAATGGGCCGCCCACGAGGCCGTGCTGCGCGGCAGCGCGCTGCGGATCGTGTCCGTTCCCGTGCTGCCGCCCAGGATGTCCTGGCAGCGGGCCCCGCACGGCACGCCGGAAACCGTGGCGGACACGATCCGCAAGTCCAGCGAGCAGGCCCTGGCCGCGGCGGCCGGCCACGTCGCCAAGACCGAGCCCGATCTCGCGGTGGAAACCTCGCTGCTGGCGGGTCCGCCCGCCCAGGCGCTCGCCGATGCCGCCGCCGGTGCCGCGATGCTCGTGGTTGGCTCCCGCGGCGCCGGCGGCTTCGGCGCGCTGGTGCTCGGGTCCGTCAGCCGGTACGTCGCCACCCTCGCCTCCGGCCCCGTGGTCGTGGTGCGCGAGGAGACCACAGCCGTGCACCACGAGATCGTCGTCGGCGTCCGCGACCTGGACCAGCCCGCGGCGATCGGCTTCGCGTTCGAGGAGGCGACGTTGCGCCAGGCCCGGCTGCGCGCCGTGCACGCCTGGCACTGGTTCCTGCCGGAGATGCGGCTGACGGGTACCGAGCGTCCCGGGGCCGACGCCCGCGACGTCACGTCCGAGGCGGCCGGCTGGCTGGCCGACCTGCTGACGTTCTGGCGGCAGCGGTACCCGGACGTGGACGTGATCGAGGACGTGGTGCACGCCCCGCCCGGACGCGTGCTGGCCGGGGCGTCGGCCCGCGCCGACCTGGTCGTCCTGGGCCGCAGCCGCGCCGATCGCTCTGCCCGCCCGAGGACGGGCGCGGTCACGCACGCGGTCCTGAACCACGCGCACGGACCGGTCGCCGTCATCCCCGAGTGACGCCCTCGGCGAGTTCGGCTAGGTGGTAGCGTCCGCCAGGGCTGCCTGGCCTGGCACGGGCACCCCGGGCATACCCCCGGCGGGGCCGATGACGACCACGGGGCACCGGGCGCCGGTCAGGCAGGCGCGGATGACCGGCCCATCGGACGGCCCGGCCCGCCAGGCCGGGGCGGTCACGCCCAGCACGAGCAGGTCGGCGGCCGCGGAGCGGGCCACGAGCACGCGCTCGGGCATTCCCTCGGCCAGTTCGGCGGTGACGTCGTCCGGCGCGGCCCCGCCGAACGCGGCGCGCATGCTGGCCAGGAGTCCGTCGCTGGCCGCCGCGCGCGGCTCTTCGCCGGTCGGCGTGGCGTCGATGGCGGCGTACGGAGCCGCGTGCCTGACCGGATTCCACGCCCGCACCACATGCAGCTTCGCCCGGCGCAGCCTGGCCTCCTCCGCCGCCCAGCGAAGCGCGGCGCAGGAGGCGACCGACCCGTTGACGCCGACCACGATGCGCTGCTGGCGCTGCTCAGCCACGGGTGCCCTCCTCTGCTCCATGTCGAACATTACGCCTGGCAGCGCCATCCATCAGAGGCGAAAGTCCCGGGCCGGCGGGCCACCGTGCTCTGTCCGTCGAGTCACTGGACAACCGCCCCTCAAGGACATAGGTCCCCGCGGCCCAGTGCCTCCGGCCCTACCGCGGCGGGGCGCCAGGCGATGCGATGAAAGATGGATAAGAGTAAGTGACCGGGAGAAGGTGGATACCGATGAGCGCGCTGACTCGCAGGGACGGAGCCCTCTCGGAACTGTTCGAGTGGCTTGAGCCGCCCTACGCGCTGCTGCGTCCCTTCGTCGGGCAGACCATGCGCACCGAAGAGGGCGTCGAGAACGGCCGTTACGTGGTACGCGCGGAAATACCCGGGATCGACCCGGAGAAGCAGGCCGAGGTCACGGTGGCGAAGGGCATACTGACCATTCACGCCGACCGGCAGGAAACCGTGGCCAAGCACCACAGCGAGTTCCGTTATGGCTCGTTCACCCGTCACGTGGCCCTTCCCGCCAGCGCGGACGAGACGGATATCGAGGCCAGCTACGACCGGGGGATCCTCGAGGTGAGTGTCGGGCTGAAGGCGAAGGACGAAGCGGTCACCGAACGCCGCGTCCCGGTCCGGCTGGTGCAGCACATCAAGCCAACCTGACTACCCAGGTCACCCGGGGCCTTCCCACGCCCGCCGTAATGAGCGATCATCGTTGTTGATCTATCAAGATCAGTGCTCGCTCGGGAGGGTGGCCGATGTACGACAAGCTGCTGGTGGCCGTGGATCACTCAGAGATCACCGAGCGGGTGCTGGCGGCGGCCCGGGAACTCGCGTCGCTGTCCAAGGGCGAGGTATGGGTCCTGCACCTGCGCGAGCGCGAGGTCATCGGCAAGGTCCCCGGGGGGCTGGCCGGCATCGAGACCCCGGATGACGCCCGGGTCGCGGTGGACGACGCGGTCGGCGAGCTGGCCCAGGCCGGGATCAAGGCGCACGGCGCGGTGCGGAACACGGTCCTGGGCTACGCCGCGCGCGAGATCGTCGAGGACGCCAAGAGCCACGACGTCGACGTCATCGTCATGGGCTCGCGCGGGCGGGGGGACCTGGCCGGGCTGCTCCTGGGCAGCACCGCGCACAAGGTGATCCACCTGGCCGACCGGCCCGTGCTCGTGATCCGCTGACCTGCCTGGTCAGCAGCGCCGAGACAGGACCTTCGGCCCTGGCTCACCGCCCGGCGGATATCGACTATGTCACCTGAGTCAGGGATTAGCGCCCGTTACCGGGAGCAAAGGGAGGACTGATGTACGAGAAGCTGCTGGTGGCCGTGGACCATTCCGACCACACCGGGCGCGTGCTCGCCGCGGCCCGGGACCTGGCCTCGCTGTCCAGCGGCGAGGTGTGGGTCCTGCACCTGCGGGAACGGGAAGTCGCGCCGCCCCGGGGCGGGGTAATGGTGACCGAGTCGACCGACGAGGCTCAGGCGAAGGTCGATGCCGCGGTCGGCGAGCTGACCAAGGCCGGGATCAAGGTGCACGGCGCGGTGCGCAGCACGCTGTACGGACACGCCGCCCGCGAGATCATCGAGGACGCCAAGAGCCACGACGTCGACGTCATCGTCATGGGCTCGCGCGGCCGGGGGGACCTGGCCGGGCTGCTCCTGGGCAGCACCGCGCACAAGGTGATCCACCTGGCCGACCGGCCCGTGCTCGTGATCCGCTGACGCCGCCGGGCGGGCGCGGCGTCTGACGCCGCCGGGCGGGCGCGGCGTCAGCTTGCGCCGTGCCGCGGCGCGGGTGCGGCGTCAGCTTGTGCCGTGGCGCGGTGCGGGGTGCGGCGGGGTGTCGCGGTCGCAGGAGGCGAAGGCGGTGACGCGGATCTCGCGTATGGTGTCGTCGAGCTGACCGAGGGCCTCGGCGATCCGCGGCCCGGTCATCTCCGGGGGCAGGTCGATGGCGGCCTGCAGGCTGAGCCCGACCTGGAACAGGCTGGTGATGACCGTGTCGAACATGTCCTCCAGCCGCCGCACCAGCGCGAGCGAACGGTCGCCGTTGGCCAGCGCTCCCCCGTCCTGGAGTGCGTCGACCAGATCCCCGATGACGGCCGGGATGATGTCGGCTCGGTTGCCGTCGGCCGGCGCCCGGCTTGCCGCCGTCAGGCCGCGCACGGCTTCTGCCTGATGTCTCATGATGAGACCCTGGATCCGATCTGGCCATGACCGACCGTGCCGCCAGGGTCCGGAGCGACGCAATCCCCGCACCCTGTGCTCTGGCCCGATGCAGGACTCTTACGGATACTTGCCCGTCTGCGTGTATTGTAGGCCGCCGTCGCGGACATGGGTAGCCGCAACCTGGCGTAGCGTGAGTGGTGCGGGGTCCGGGTCCCCCGGCCCGGAACGGCGTCAAGTCCCCTGCTGACGCTTTCCTTGCTCCGCCGAAGGAGGCAGCAGGTGAGCGATGGCCGTGATGCCGCGGGCCTTGTCCCGGCCTGCCTGGCCGCGATCGTGGTGCTGAATGGCCGGTGACCGGCTGCACCGGATCCTGGCCGCGCTGGCCGCCGGGGGGGATGGGTGGTCGTCGGCCCGGCTGTGCGGGGCATGCCCGGGGATCGTGGGCGTGAACGGGGCGGGGGTGATGCTCATGTCGGGTGACATACCACGTGGGTCGTTGTGCACCACCGACAAGGTCAGCCACCTGATCGAGGACTTGCAGTACACGCTGGGCGAGGGCCCGTGCATCGACGCCTACCAGCACGACACGGTCGTGGCCGAGCCCGACCTGGCCCATCCGGTGACGCGCCGGTGGCCGGCCTTCACCCCGCCGGCGCTGCGGGCGGGGGTGCGGGCGGTCTTCGGGTTCCCGTTGCGGGTCGGAACGGTGCGCCTGGGGGCGCTCAACCTCTACCGGGAGCGGCCCGGCCCGCTGACCGGAGACCAGCACGCCAACGCCCTGGTCGTGGCGGACGTGGCGGCCCGCTGGGTGCTGGAGGCCCAGGCCGGCGCGCCGCCGGAAACGGTGGCCGAGGACTTGGCGGTCGGCGCCGACTTCCACTTCAGCGTGCATAATGCGGCCGGCATCGTCTCGGTCCAGCAGGGCGTCAGCGTGACCGAGGCGCTCATCCGCCTGCGCGCGTTCGCGTTCTGCAGCGACCGCCTGCTCGCCGACGTGGCCCAGGACGTCATCGCCCGCACGCTCCGGCTGGGCTGATCGGCTGGTCCGGCGGGCCGGGGACACCGGCGGCCGCGGCTAGGATAAAGCCGGCGGGATGACCCGATCCAGCGCCCGCCGGCCGGCCCCGGACCGGCCTGCGGATGCCCAGGAGGGTGGTGAGAGATGACCCGGGAAGCCGACGTGGTCAAGTCACTGGTCGAGATGGCCGACACCCTGGTCGACGACTACGACGTGGTCGAGATGCTGACCGGGGTGGCGGACCGGTGCGTGAGCCTGCTCGACGTCTCTGCCGCCGGGGTGATGCTGACCTCGCCCGAGGGCCGGCTGGGGCTGGTGGCCTCGTCCAGCGAGGCGATGCGCCTGCTGGAGCTGTTCGAGCTGCAGGCCCAGGAAGGCCCCTGCCTGGATGCCTTCCGCACCGGCGAGCCCGTCGAGCAGGAGAACCTGGAGGCCGGGGCCGGCCGGTGGCCGTCGTTCGCCGCCGCGGCCCTGCAGGACGGCTTCCGGTCGGCGCTGGCCCTGCCGCTGCGGCTGCGGGAGATGACCCTGGGCGCGATGAACCTGCTCCGCGTCTCCCGCGACCCCATGGCCGAAGGCGACGTCATCGTCGCCCGGGCTTTCGCCGACCTCGCCGCGCTCAGCATCGCCCAGCATCGGGCCAGCGCCGAGGCCCTGCTCCTGACCGAGCAGCTGTCGGCCGCCCTGTCCAGCCGGGTGGTGATCGAGCAGGCCAAAGGCGTGATCTCCGAGCGCGCCAGCGTCGACCTGGCGGAGGCCTTCACCCGGCTGCGGGCCTACGCCCGCAGCCGCAACCACCGCCTCACCGATGTCGCCCGAGCCGCCATCGACGGAACCCTCGACCCGCACGCCTGGGCCCCGCCGGCCCGCCCGGCCCGCTCCTGACCATCCGGCGGGCGGCGCGGGCGGTCTGGCCCGGCACACCGGCGGGCGGCCCTCCCGCGGAGGGCCGCCCGGTCGGATCGGCGGGACCTGAGTCCCCGGGGTTCAGGCCCTGGTCGCAGCCGTGCTGAGGGCGGTGACCTTGGGCAGGAACTCCGTGGCCGGGGGGACCCGGCGCAGGTGCACGAACCCGAAGACCGACAGGATCAGCAGGAGCCCGGCGCCGATGAAGGACACGATCGCGCCCCACAGGGCGATGACGCCGATCTGCCAGAACGCGTAGGCGTTCAGCAGCATGCTGCGCAGCGTGGTGCCCTTGAACACGGTGTTGACCAGGGCGGCCAGCTTGACGTTATTGGGCTGGGCCAGTGACGCGGCCGACAGCTGGGAGTAGGTGCCGCCCATCTTCGACAGGTGGAAGGCGATGAAGTTGTCGGCCCAGACCTTCGCTTGGGCGCCGGTGGTCATCTGCTGGCCGGCGTACTGGCCCATGGCCGCGGCGTCAGCGGGCGGCAGGGCCTTGAACTCCGGGTTGCTCGTGGTCGGGAAGACGATCTTCTGGGCGGTCAGCTGACTGGTGACCTGGTTGTCGACGAACGAGTGGCCCCACAGCAGCAGCCCCCCGGCCACCAGCAAGACCGCCGCCAGGACGAGCCCGACCGTGGACGCCAGCGCATCAAACGTCCTTCTGCGCATCTGAGATTCCTCCTCTGATCCGGCCGCGGCCCCGTCGGCCCCGGCGTTTGGTTTCTCATTAGCTGCATTTATCGTCGCGCGGCCCAGGTGGTTGGCAGCAGAGCAGATCGCCCCGGGCATGACGGGACTTCGGTCACAAGTTGAAGGGGCAACTAGTCCCGCGGAAAAGACGAGAGCTTATTCTTGAACGGCATCAGCCAAAAGGCCCGGGCCGGCTAGGCGAGCCGGCCCGGGCCTGATGCGCCCGGCGTGGTTCAGTCAGCCTCGGATTTGCGTTCAGGCTGTTCGGTGTCTTCAAAGATTCTGGCCGCGTACGCGGCCGCCTGGGTCCGGCGCTCCATGCCGAGCTTGGCGAACAACGCGGAGACGTAGTTCTTGACCGTCTTCTCGGCCAGGAACATCCGCTCGCCGATCTGCCGGTTGGTCAGCCCGTCCCCGATCAGCTCCAGGATCCGCCGTTCCTGCCCGGTCAGGGCGGCCAGGGGGTCGGCGCGGGCGGCCTGGTCGCGCATCCGGCGCATCACCTTGCTCGCGGCCTGCGGGTCCAGCAGCGACTGCCCCGAGGCGATCGTGCGGACCGCGCCGACCAGGTCGGTGCCGCGGATCTGCTTCAGCACGTATCCCGCCGCCCCGGCCATGATCGCGTCGAACAGCGCCTCGTCGTCGCCGAAGGAGGTCAGCATCAAGCAGGCCACCTGCGGCATCGTCGACCGGATGTCCCGGCACACGCTCACCCCGTCGCCGTCGGGCAGCCGCACGTCGAGCACGGCCACGTCCGGCCGCAGCGCCGGGATCCGGGCCAGCGCGGACGCCGCGGTCCCGGCCTCCCCGACCACGGTGATGTCCGGCTCGGCCTCCAGCAGTTCACGCACCCCGCGGCGGACGATCTCGTGATCATCGAGCAGGAATACGCCGATCTGGTGCCCGCCCGGCACCGTTGCGCCCCGCTCGGGCTGGCCTGTGTCACTCATCTTGCGCTGGCATCCTCTCGCCGACGACTGCTATAGGCACCGCAGCCAGCCTAAACCCGGCAGGCGGATGCTGGATCATGGTCTTGCTCAGGTCCTCTCACCGAACCCGCTGGCCCGGGTCAGCGGACCCGGGGCTTGCGGTCGAGGATGTCATCGACCTCACGCCGGGGTGAGCCCGGCCCCGGGGGGCCGTAGCCGAACCGGATGACGATCTGCGGGCATTCCGGCCAGGGCCACCACCGTTCGTCCCGCGGCTCCATGTCGTGCCGCTCGATCGGCTGATACAGCAGCGACGTGGCCACACCGTGCCTGGCCGCGGTCAGCAGCACGCGCTGCAGGGCCTGGCCGGCCCGCAGCCAGTCGCCGGGCTCGTCCCGGGCGGTGGACAGCACCGCTAGCTGCGGCTGGGCCTCGTAGGCGCCGGACGGGCGCGCGATCGCGGGCGACGCGTAGCCGAAGTCCCGGACCGGTGCGGGTTCCACGGCCGGACGGTGGCCGAGTGCGCCGGCGGGAATGCCGTCGTCGGTTTCGGTTGCGATCCACTGACCCAGCTCCACCCGGTGGTCGAAGTCGGTGGCCAGCGCCTTGTCCGCCGCCGCGGCCAGTTCGAGCACCAGCGCCGCGTCGCGCAGGTTCAGCATGCGGAGTACCGCGAACTCCGATCCCGCCTCCCGCTCGAGCCCGATCTGCACCGACTCGGGGACCGGGTGCTCGGAGAACGGCGCGCGGCTGGTGTGGCGCTGGAAGACGCTCTCGAACATCTCGCGTTCCTGCGAGGTCGCCGGGCGGCCCGGCTCCAGCCGCACGGACGCCAGCAGCGTCGGCTCGCGGTCCGGGTCGGGAAGCGGCCATACCAGCGGCTTGGCGCCGAGCGTGCGGATCGCGAGCCTGAGGTTGAACAGGGCGGCGCCGCAGCTCAGATGCAGCGCGCGGCCCCGGGGATCGGCGACCCAGAGCATCCGGTCCGGATCGCCGTGCACCTCGATGAGGTCGTCGGTGATCCAGAACCGCCACGGCTGGGTGTTGTGGATGGAGGGCGCGGCGCCCGCCGCGCTGATCAGCCGGCGGACGGTGCCATCCTCCGCTAGTGGCCTGAACATGTCGTCCTCTTCCCTGGGCCGACCCGGCCCGGAGGCCGCGGGGTCGCTCCCCGCGGCCCCCGGATGGCTAGAGCCGCTCGCCCACGATCGCGGCGAGGTCGACGAGCCTGCACGTGTAGCCCCATTCGTTGTCGTACCAGCCGAACACCTTGGCCAGGCTGCCTGCCGCCTGGGTCAGTCCGGAGTCGAAGACACACGAGGCGGAGTCGCCGATCACGTCGCGGGAGACCAGCGGATCGGTGCTGTACCGCAGGATGCCCGCCATGGGACCGGCCGCGGCCCCCTCGAACGCCCCGTTGATCTCGGCGGCGGTGACGTCCCGCTCGAGCACGGCGGTGAGATCGGTGAGCGACCCGTCCTCCACCGGGACCCGCACCGAAACCCCGTCCAGGCGCCCGGCCAGCGCGGGGATCACCTCACCGGTGGCCGAGGCCGCCCCGGTGCTCGTCGGGACCATGTTGATCGCGGCGCTGCGCGCGCGGCGCAGGTCCTTGTGCGGGCCGTCGAGCAGCATCTGGTCGCCGGTGTAGGCGTGGATCGTGGTCATGAAGCCCCGGACCAGGCCGAACTCGTCGTTCAGCACCTTGGCCATCGGCGCCACGCAGTTCGTCGTGCACGACGCGTTCGAGATCACGTCATGCCGCTGCGAGTCGTACTCGCCGTCGTTGACGCCGATCACGACCGTCAGGTCCACGCCCTTGCCGGGGGCGGACAGCAGTACCTTCTTCGCCCCGCCCTTCAGGTGCAGGGCCGCCTGGTCGCGGGTGCGGAACTTGCCCGTGGACTCCACGACGACGCCGACGCCGAGCTCACCCCAGTCGATCTCGGCCGGGTCGCGGCGGGACAGGACCCGGACCGGGGTGCCGTCGATGATGATCGAATCGTCGGTGTGGGTGACCGCGGCGTTGAGACGGCCGTAGGTCGAGTCGAACTCGAGCAGGTGCGCCAGGGTCCGGGCGTCCGTGATGTCGTTCACGGCGACGACCTCGATATCGTCGCGCTCCAGCGCCCGGCGTACGAACGTCCGTCCGATACGCCCGAAGCCGTTGATTCCTACGCGGGTGGTCATGAAACTTCCTCCTCTTCAGGGCTTTGGGTCCCGGCGGCTGCCGCTAGCCCCGGATGACCGCGACCGGGCAGGCCGCGTGGTTCACTACCTGCGTGCTCACCGAGCCCATCAGCAGGCCGGAGAACCCGCCGGCGCCGCGCGATCCGACCACGACCAGGTCGGCGCCGGCGGAGGCGGCGATGAGCTCCTTGGCCGGCAGCCCGCTCACCACGCGCACGGTCACCGAGGCGGGCTTGGCGTCACCCATCTGGCTGGCGGCCTTGGTGACCGCCTCCTCGGCCACCTGCCGGGCCTTGTCCTGCTCGGGCTGGTCCTCGGGGGCCCGCATCGGCCGACCGGTCCAGTGGCTGGCCGCCACCTGGTGCACGGCCAGGACGGTCAGCGGCGCGGCCTGCAGGGCCGCTTCCTTCATCGCCCACTCCAGGGTGCGCAGAGAGTGCTCTGAGCCATCGACGCCCACCACGATTCCAGGCATTGCCTGCTCCTTCTCCCGGGAGCTGCCATCCTCGGCAGCCATCACTCCCGATCTCAGGCTCGCGGCCGGGCAGGACCCATGGCCAGGGGCGTTGGGCAGCCAACCATCGGGCCTTTGGTCCCTACCCGCTCTCGGGTCACCTGGCCGGCTGCGGGATGTGGCAGGGTAGGCCCCATGACGCATCGGGGTGACCGCACGCTGACCGCCGCCGGGCTGGCCCGCGTCGAAGGCGAAGGCGCCATGTACGTCCGGGTCAGCGCCGGCCGGGTCGAGGAGGTGCGCCTCGACATCTACGAGCCGCCCCGGTTCTTCGAGGCGTTCCTGGCCGGCCGCTCCTTTACCGAGCCACCCGACATCACCGCCCGGATCTGCGGGATATGCCCGGTGGCCTACCAGACCAGCGCCTGCCAGGCGATCGAGGCGGCGTGCGGGGTCAGCCTGCCCGGCCCGGTCGCGGACCTGCGGCGCCTGCTGTACTGCGGCGAGTGGATCTCCAGCCACGCGCTGCACATCTACATGCTGCATGCGCCCGACTTCCTGGGCTATCCGGGCGCCGTGGAACTCGCTCGCGATCACCGGGAGATCGTGGAGCGCGGCCTGGCGCTCCGGCGGGTCGCTAACTCAATCATGGAAGTGATCGGCGGCCGGTCGGTGCACCCGGTCAACGTCCGCGTCGGCGGCTTTTACCGAGCGCCCTCGGCCGGCGACCTCGCCCCGCTCGCCGGGCCGCTGGCCCGCGCGCTCGACCTGGCGCTGGACACGGTGGCCTGGGTGTCCGGCTTCGACTTCCCCGACTTCAGCTTCGACCACGAACTGCTGGCCCTGCGCGACCCCGGGCGCTATCCGATCGAGCGCGGGACGCTGGTCAGCAGCGGGGGACTGGAGTTCACGGCCGCCGATTTCGAGCGGCACGTGATCGAGGAGCAGGTACCGCACTCCACCGCGCTGCACGCCAGCCTGGCCGGCCGCGACGGGAGTTACCTGACCGGGCCGCTGGCCCGGTACACGCTGAACTCGCGGTGGCTGCCGCCGGCGGCCGCCGCGGCCGCCCGCGAGGCCGGGCTCGGGCCCGCTTGCCGCAACCCGTTCCAGAGCATCATCGTCCGGGCCGTGGAGATCGTCGCCGCGGTCGAGGAGGCGATGCGGCTGATCGAGGCGTACCAGCCGCCCGCCCGGCCGTGCGCCGAGGTCGCGCCGCGGGCCGGGGCGGGTCACGGCGTGTCCGAGGCACCGCGCGGCGTGCTGTACCACCGGTACGAACTCGACGAGGCCGGGATCGTGCGCAGCGCGCGCATCGTGCCGCCGACCTCACAGAACCAGGCCGCGATCCAGGACGACCTGCGCGGCTTCGTGCAGGACCGGCTCGACTTCGACGACGAGCGGCTCACCCACGACTGCGAGCAGGCGATCAGGAACTATGACCCGTGCATCTCGTGCGCGGCTCATTTCCTCAGCCTGCGGTTGGACCGGGATTGACCAGGGTCGTGGTCATCGGCGTCGGGAACGAGTTCCGGCGCGACGACGGCATCGGCCCCGAGGTGCTGTCCCGGCTGCGGGAGCAGGCCGCGGCCGCCGGGCCGGGCGGGGTCACCGTGCAGTTCGTGAGCTGCGACGGCGAGCCGACCAGGATGATCGAGGCGTGGGACGGCGCGTCGCTGGCCCTGGTCGTCGACGCCGTGCTGGCCGACCCGCCGGTCCCGGGCAGGCGGCACCGGATGGTCGTCGACCGGGCGGACGACGGCCCGGCCCGTGCGGTCAGCTCCCACGGGCTGGGCCTGGGTGAGGCGATCGGCCTGGGCCGGGCGCTCGACCGGATGCCCGACCGGCTGATCGTTCATGCCGTCGAGGCGGCCGACGTCAGCCTGGGCGTCGGCCTGACCCCCGACGTGGCGGCCGCCGCGGGTGCCCTGACCGCCGCCGTCCTGGCGGACCTGCACGCCGCCCGCCGCCGGTGACGCGCCCCTTCGGCTAGCCGTCGGCGTCGGCCTGCCAGCCGCGGGCGGCGGGCCCGAAGCCCGGCGCGGCCACGTTGAACGTCGAGAACACCCGGTCGACGTCGCCGGAACTCATGCCGAGCCGCCGTAGCTGCGGGATGAGCGAGTCGGTGTTCGGCGCGGCCACCGGCCCGAAGCAGCCGTAGCAGCCGCGGTTGTAGGCCGGGCAGATGGCCCCGCAGCCGGCCTGCGTCACCGGTCCGAGGCACGGGGTCCCGTGCGCGACCATGACGCAGGTGTTGCCCCGGCGCTTGCACTCGTAACAGACGCTGTGCTCGGCTATGCCCGGCTTGCGCCCCGCCAGCAGCGCGGAGATCAGCTCCACGAGCTGGCGCTTGTCGATCGGGCAGCCCCGCAGCTCGAAGTCGACGGTGACGTGATCGGCGACCGGCGTGGACGTCGCGAGGGTCTGCACGTACTCGGGCCGGGCGTAGACGGCCGCGGCGAAGTCGGCCACGTCGGCGAAGTTGCGCAGCGCCTGGATGCCGCCCGCGGTGGCGCACGCGCCGATGGTGACGAGGGTCCGTGACTGGTCGCGGATCCAGCCGATGCGCTCGGCGTCCTGCCGGGTGGTCACCGACCCCTCGACCAGCGAGACGTCGTAGGGGCCGGGCTCGTGGCGGGAAGTGGCCTCGGTGAAGTGCACGATGTCCACCTCCGCCGCCAGCGCCAGCAACTCGTCCTGGCAGTCCAGCAGGGTGAGCTGGCAGCCGTCGCATGAGGCCAGCTTCCAGACCGCGAGCTTCGGGCGTGTCATTCAGAGCTCCTTGATCGCGAGCAGCGGGGCCGCCCGCTGGTAGCTGACGACGGGGCCGTCCCGGCACAGCAGCAGCGGGCCGAGCTGGC
The DNA here is from genome assembly GCA_963842355.1 of uncultured Actinomycetota bacterium. GTDB lineage: Bacteria > Actinomycetota > Actinomycetes > Streptosporangiales > Streptosporangiaceae > JASHPR01. The sequence goes on from CAWJGC010000011.1 coordinate 808,531, forward strand.
AATGACCGCACTCGGCGATGCCGCACCGCATGTTCCGCTCCAGCGAGATGCGGATGCTCCCGGGCGCGACCCCCCGGTCACTCAGGGCCCGGGCCGTCAGCCGCATCATCACCTCGGGCCCGCAGACCAGCGCCAGGGTCGCGGCCGGGTCGATGTCCAGCCGGTCGATGAGCTGGGTGACGACGCCGACGTGGCCGGTCCAGCCTGCCACGGCCCGGTCGACGGTGACCCGCACGTCGGCCCCGGCATCCCGCCACAGGGCGGCCTCGTCGGCGAACACGATCTCGTCCGGGGACCTGGACCCGATCAGCACCGTCACCCGCCGGTACCGGCCGCGGGCCGAGAGCGCGGTCAGCAGCGCGCCCCGCAGCGGCGCGAGACCGATGCCGCCGGCCACCACGATGACGTCCTGGCCTTCCGCGTCGGCCACGCCCCAGTCCGTCCCGTACGGCCCTCGCACTCCGATGACCTGTCCCGGGCCCGCCGCGCACAGGGCCTGGGTGACCGCCCCCACCGACCGGATGGTCTGGACGAGGCCCGGGCCGGCCGGCGCGCCGCTGATCGAGATCGGCACCTCGCCGACGCCGAACGCGTACAGCATGGTGAACTGGCCCGGGCGGTACGCCGCGATGGGCGAGTCGACGGGTTCCAGGCCGAGCGTCACGGTGTCGTGGGTCTCGGCGCGGCTGGAGGCGACCCGGTACCGGGCCGGGACCGCCTGCAGGCTCATCGCACACCGGCGTTCTGGCCGGGCGCCCCGTACAGGTCGAGCAGCCGGATCCGGGTGGCCTGCAGCCGCTCGACGGCCACGGCCAGCATCCGCAGGACGAACTGGTACCCGAGATCCGGGTGGCGGTCACACAGCGCCCGCACGGCCGTGCCGTCCAGTTCGAACGCCTCGGTGGGCTCCAGCGTCTCGGCGCCGAACTGCCACTGATGTGGCGGCGACAGCCAGGAGAAACCGATCACGTCGCCGCCGCCGAGGGTCTCGACGATCAGGTTCGCCCGCCCGGGCATGGGCAGATCCAGCGCCACGCGGCCCGCCGTGAGCAGCCAGCACTTGTTGGCCGGCGCGCCCTCGTCGAAGAGCCGCTGGCCAGCGGGGAACGAGACGGCCACGGCCGCGCCGGCCAGCCGCGCCACGTGGTCGGGCGAAATTCCGCGCAGGAAGGCGTGACCGGCGATACCGCTCATGACTGCTCGCCTCCGTCATCGGCCTGCTGCGCCTCGGCCTGGAGGGCAGCGACTTCCTCGGTCAGGTCGATGCCGACCGGGCACCAGACAATACATCGGCCGCAGCCGACGCACCCGGAGGAGCCGAACTGGTCGTGCCAGGTGCCGAGCTTGTGCGTGAGCCACTGCCGGTAGCGGCTGCGCGGGGAGGAACGCACCGGGCCGCCGTGCAGGTAGGAGAAGTCAAGATCGAAGCAGGACGCCCAGGACTCCCAGCGCTCGGCGTGATCACCGCTGAGGTCGGTCACGTCCTCGACCGAGGTGCAGAAGCACGTCGGGCACGCCATCGTGCAGTTGCCGCAGGTCAGGCACCGGGACGCGACGTCATCCCAGCGCGCGGCGCCGTCGCTGCCGGCCATCAGGTCGTGCAGGATGCCGGCGGGCATCGATCGGCCCATCCGGCCCGCGGCCTCGGCGACCGCGGACCGGGCGCGGCCCGCGGTCGCGTCGTCGGCCGGCCGGGTCGGCACGTCGGCGAGCACGCCGGCGCCGGCGGGTGAGCCCACCTCGACCAGGAAGCGGTGCGAGCCCGGGGAGCCATCGCCGGCCATCTCGGTCAGCGCCAGGTCATAGCCCGGCCCGGCCTCCGGGCCCGCGCCCATCGACGTGCAGAAGCAGGTCTCCCCCGGCTCGGTGCAGTTCACCGCCACGATGAACACGCCTGCCCGGCGGGCCGCGTACCGCGATCCGGCATGCTCGCCGCGGCCGAGCACCTGGTCCTGGATCTCGATCGCGCGCAGGTCGCACGGGCGCACGCCGAAGAACGCCAGCCTCGCGGCGGGCGCCTCGGCGGGCTCGACGTCGAAGCCGGCGCCCGCCCGCCGCGCGGACCATACCTTCTCGCGGGCCGGATGCAGGAACTGCTTCCACGACTGCGGCCCGGCCGAATGGCCGAACGCCGCGCGGTCGTCACGCGGCCGGATCCGGTACCCGCCCGGCTCGAGGGACACGCCCCAGCCGAACGGGAGGTCGTCGGCTGACCTGAGTTCATCGAGGACGATCGCGCCGCCGGAGACCGTCGGGCCGATCACGCGGTACCCGGCCCTCCGGAGCGCGGAATGCAGCCGGTCCAGGGCGGCGGCCTCCATCAGCAGCGGGCCGTCCGCCGGGCGTGCGTCTTTCACCGTGTCTGCTCCTTGCCTGCCGGCGCCCCCTGGCCAAGCGTTCCCTCTATGGTGACGCAGGTTCCGGCCGGCCGTGACGGCGGCACGCGGGAAGTGGCGAACGGCCCCGCCCCGCCGTACCTCACGAAGTGCCACCGGGCCGGGCCCGCCGGACCGGTCGCCCGGCGGGCCGGCCCGGCCTTCGCTCAGGACGTGCGGCTCAGGACGACCTTGAGCGCGCCGGTCTCGGCCGCCCGGGCGAACACGTCGTAGGCCTGGTCGAACTCGTCCAGCGCGAAGCGGTGCGTGATGAACCGTCCCGCGTTCGACTGGCCGCTGGTGACCAGGCGCAGCAGCGTCGGCGTCGAGTACGCGTCGACCAGCCCGGTCGTGATCGTGATGTTCCTGATCCACTGCTCCTCGAGATGCAGGGTCGCGGGCTCGCCGTGCACGCCGATGTTGGCGATCCGGCCGCCCGGCCGGGACAGCCTGACCGCGAGTTCGAACGTGGCGGGCACCCCGACCGCTTCGATGGCCACGTCGGCGCCCAGTCCGTCGGTCAGCGAGCGGACGACCTCCAGCGGATCCTCGGCGGTGTTGTTCACGACGACGTCCGCGCCGAACTGCTTGGCCGCCTCCAGCCTGGAGTCAGCGAGGTCGATCGCGACCACGTGACTCGGGCTGAACAGGCGGGCGCCCATGATGGCGGACAGGCCGATCGGCCCGGAGCCGACGACCGCGACCACATCGCCCGGGCGCACGCCGCCGTTGAGCACGCCGACCTCGTAGCCGGTCGGCAGGATGTCGGCCAGCATCAGGATGTCCTCGTCGGCGGCACCGCCTGGCACCGGGTAGGTGGACAGGTCCGCGAACGGCACGCGGACGTACTCGGCCTGGGTGCCGTCGATCTTGTGCCCGAGGATCCAGCCGCCCCCTCCGAGGCACTGCCCCGAATGGCCCTCACGGCAGAACCGGCAGGTCCCGCACGCGGTGATGCAGGAGACGAGGACCCGCTCGCCGGGCTTGACCGTCTTCACGGCGCTGCCGACCGCCTCGACGGTCCCGACCGCCTCGTGGCCGAGGATCCGCCCGTCGGTCACGGCCGGGACGTCACCCTTGAGAATATGAAGATCCGTGCCGCAGATCGTCACGGCGTCTACCCGCACGATCGCGTCGGTGTCGGCGGTGATCTCCGGCTTCGGCACCTCCTCCCACGCCTTGACACCGGGTCCGTGGTACACGAGGGCTCGCATGGCCATCTCCTCCGCATTGGTCCGTAGTCAGAGGCCACGCTGCTCCCTTATGGCCCTCGCGGGGCAGGGGCAAAGGTCCCCCTGGCCCGGTGCCGGCGTCGGCGCAGACCCAGGACCATGGTCCCGCTGCGTCCGGCCGTTCGTCCCTGGCCACCTAGGGGTGGCTGCGATGGGATGCAAGTGGCGAGAGGGACCAGACGAGAATGACGCGGAGATACGCGGCCAGCAGGCCCGCACACCGCGCAATCTGGATCCGCGAGAAGCGGATGGTCCTCTCTCGCCGTTTATGCGTGGAGGTCGGACGGCGGCGGCGCTGCGCTAGGGGACTTGCGAGGACTCCCGCACGATGGCACAGTCGCCGCCCGCGACCTTGGCCTCGTGCAGGGCGGTGTCCGCGGCGAGCAGCGCTTCGTGGTGTGTCTGCGTGCCCGGGTCGAAGAACGCGCCGCCGATGCTGATGGTGGCCGGGATCCGGCTGATGCCGATGTCGTGTGCCTGCTCACGCACGGCCGTGCAGAGCCCGTCGGCCAGGCTCTGGATGAGCGGGAGCGTCGCGGCGTGGAAGACGGCGGCGAACTCGTCGCCTCCCATGCGGGCCAGTGTGTCGTTGGGCCGGAGGCGCTCGGCAAGTACGCGCGCGATGCTCTGGATCACTCCCTGGGCGGCAGCCGCACCGTGCCGCTGGATCACATCCCGGTACCGGTCCACGTCGATGGACAGAAGCGCCAGGCGCTCGGCATGTTGCCGGGCGCGGTCGAGTTCCTTCTCGAAGCGCCGGCGGTTCCACAGACCGGTCAGAGCGTCGTGGTCGCCAAGATCAAGGCCGGCGCCGGGCGACGGTTGCGCGGGCGCGCCCGCCGTGGGCACCGTTGACCTGGTGGCCCCGGCACCCTGCTCGAGCGCCGAGCCGAAGACCTCTACCCAGCGCACGAAATGCCAGTCGTTGAGAAACAGGGTGCGCACCCGTTCGCGCGCGGCCTGGCCGAGCCGGGCGGCCCGCGGCGGCTCTTGCAGGAGTCCGACGATCGCATCGCCGAACGCCGCGACATCAGCGGGGTCCTCGACCAGCAGTCCGCTGTGCCCATGCTGGACCTGCTCGAGATGACCCCCCACCGCGCTCGCGACGACGGGACGCGCCTTCCACATCGCCTCGGTCACGCCCAGGCCGAACCCCTCCTGCAAGCTCTTCTTGACCACGACCGCCGCCAGGCGCTGGATCGCGTTCACCATCGCGGCGTTCTCCTCCGGCGCGGTGAGCGGGAGGCAGGCGACGTGAATCCGCGCGCGCGCCCGGGGCGGCAGCCGCCGCCAGCGTTCGCGCACGTCGGCGAGCACCGCTTCGGCTTCGGGGTCATCGGCGACCTGGCTGGCATCGGGGCCCGCGAGCAGCAGATGCGCGCCGGTCGCCGCCAGCACCCGGTCGAGGAAGCCGTCCAGGACCCCGAGCGGGTCCTTGATGCGGTCCCACCGGGTCAGCGAGACGACCACCGGGTCCCGGCTCCAGTCCGGTGCCCCGTCGGAGTCCAAGACCGTGGGCCGGGCGGCGAGCGTCGCCGTGGACCCGCCCGTGCCGTCGTAGCCGGGGGCAGCGGCCGGAACTCCGGCGGCCAGGCCAAGGTGCTGCAAGATCGCGCGGGCGGCACCGTCTGACATCGGCAGATTCTTCGTCGACCCGGGGTCGATGCCCGGCGTCAGGATCGACGTCTCCGCTCCGCCCAGCCATTCCGGCAGGGAAGTGTAGCGGCTGAAGACGAAGCGGCGGACGCCGGCCAGGCGCGGCCGCAGGCACCGCCACGCGTTCCAGGAGTACTCGTTGTCGTGGTCGATGCCGATGTGACAGCTCCAGATGACGTGCGCGCCAGCCCGCCCGAGCGGTTCCGACATCGCTGCCGTCTGGGGATCGTTCAGCACGACCACGTCTCCGGGGGCGACCAGGGACGCCAGCGCCCGGGCGTGGTACAGGGCAGCCCGGTCAAGCGTCGCCAGCTCCTCGATCCCGAGCACGTCGCCATCGCCTGGCTGACCTTGCAAGTGGTTATGCAGGCGCTTGGTCACCCGGAAGAACTCGCCAGAACCGTGCAGCACCAGCCACCGGACATCGAGGCCGGCGCCTTTCCAGTAAGGCAGCAGCGTACGAAGCAGCTGCGCAACTCCACCGCCCAGAGCGGTGGAGTTCACCATCCAAACTGTCCTTCCGCCCAGTAGCTCACTGGCGTGCTGCTGGGTCACGCGGACACGCTCGATCATCGGCTCCCGCAGATAGCCGCCAAGGCCTTCGAAATGCCGGGTCTCAAGCGGAATCTCGGCTAGAGCTTCGCCTGGTCCGGTCACACTCAGGCCGTCCCTCCGGCCGCGGGCGCGGATTCCGCACCGGACGGCGTGATCAGGCCGTAGTGGCCGTCGAACCGGTGGTAGATCAGGCAGCCATGCCCGGTCTGGCTGTCGACGAAGAACAGGAACGGCTGGCCGAGGGCATCGAGCCGGCCCGCGGCGGCCGCGGGCGCGAGCCTGGGGGCGGGACGCTCGCTGACCGTGATCGACGCGCCCGCCGGGCCGGGCCGGCCGGCCTCCGGGTGGACCCGGGCCATGCGGTACCCGCCGTCCGCCCGGTAGATCACGCTGTCCTGGCCGGTGGCCTCCTCGGTGAACAGGTGGAAGTCGTAGCCCAGCAGGTCCAGGTCCGCGGCCGCTTCATCGGGCGTCTGCCGGGCTCGGGCGTATGAGCCGTGCCGGACGATCGTGCGTTCCTCCGCCGGACGGGGGAAGTACGGCGGGCGCGGCGTGGGAATGCTCCCGTGCCGCCACTCGTGCGGCAGCGACGCGGGCTGGGCGCCCCGGATGGCGGCCCAGTACCGCGCGGCCCGCCCGAGCCTGATCCGCAGCCGGTCGCTCATCCGGTCGACCGCCTCGGGCAGCGTGGCGGCGACGGCGTGGGCGCGGATCAGCCGCCCGTTCAGATCAAGGCTGGCCTGTACGGCCGCGGGCCGCCCGACCGCCGGGTCGGCGGCCATGGTCAGCGTCACGCGGGCGAACAGCACCGGCTCGGGAGCCATCCGCAGCAGCGAGCGGACCTTGGCCGCGGCCAGTTCCGCCGCGGCCTTGGGCACGTCACCGCGAACCTCGGTCTGCACGTGCACCTCGGGCGTGGTCTTCATGGTCCTCACCCTCCTCTCCGCGCCAGGCAGCGCGGATCTTCGTCGGCCGCCGGCCGGGACCGCGGACGTGCCGCAGCCCCGCCCGGCGGATCACGGGCGGGACAGGCGCCCCCCCGGGCACGCCTGTCCCGCCGCGGGACACGCCCGCGGCCAGCTGACCGCGAGCGCGCTCGCGGCTGGTTACTTCTTGGCGCCCCCGGAGACGGTGCGGCTCCCGGCGGGCGCATGGGTGATCTCGACCTTGCGGGCCTGCACCTTCGGCGACGCCGGGATGGTCAGGCGCAGGACACCCTCGGCGTAGTCGGCGGTGAGATGGTCGGAATCGACGCCTTCGCCGAGGGAGAGCTGCCGCGTGAACGTCCCCTGCGGCCGCTCGGCGACGATGACCTGCTCCTTGTCGCCGTAGCGCGGGCCGCGCTCGGCCTTGATCGTCAGCGTGCTGTGCTCGACCGTGACCTCGATGCTGGCCGGGTCGACGCCGGGCAGGTCGATGTCGACGTGGTAACTGCCGTCGTCGGAGCGGTAGATGTCGATGGGCATGCCGAGCGGGGCCCGGGTGCCGGTCGTGGCCAGGCTCATCAGCCGGTCGAAGGGATCCCGGAAGGGCTCGAACCTGAGCACTGCCATAGCTGCCTCCTCATGGTGTGCCTTCCCCGGTCTATGGCACCCAGACTGGCCCGGGCTCGTCCGGGCTGGCAGGGCCGAAGGTCCCGGGAATGACCGCGGGCAGGCGAAGGTCCCCCGGATGCCTGCCCTAGGGCTCTGGTGCCACATGGGCAGCCGCGGTGGCATCGAGGTGACGAAAGCGTCCCGGGCCTGCCCGCGCCGGCGCGGAGCGAGAGGCGGATGAGGTGTCGTGATGAAGACTGTGATCGTTTACGAGTCGATGTACGGAAATACGCGACAGATTGCGGAAGCCATCGCCGGGGGCCTCGGGCCCGAGAACGAGACCGTGGTGGTCCCGGTGGCCCAGGCCCGCCCGGAATTGCTGGACGGGGCTGACCTGGTCGTGGCGGGCGGGCCGACGCACGTGCACGGCATGAGCCGGGCCGCCACCCGCAGGGGCGCCGCGGAGGTGACCCGTAAGCCAGGCAGTGAGCTTGCGCTCGATCCCGGCGCGGAAGGCCCGGGCCTGCGTGACTGGTTCGCTGGCCTGGGCCGGGTCAACGTGCCGGCGGCCGCCTTTGACACCCGTTATGAGGGTCTGGCCGTGATGACCGGGCAGGCGTCGAAGGGCATCGCCAGGCTGCTGCGCCAGCATGGGTTCACGGTGGTCGCCAGGCCGGAGAGCTTCCTGGTCACCCGGGACAACCGGTTGCGGGCCGGCGAGAAGGACCGCGCCTGGGACTGGGGCCGGGGGCTGTCCAGCAAGATCGTGGCCCTGAGGGTCACGGCCGCGGATCACCCGGGCTGAGGCGGTGTCCCGATGAGAGCGCACGTGGGCGACAAGCTGGTCGTCGAGAGCACGGAACCCGTGCCGACGCGCAGGGTGGGCACGATCATCGCGCTGAAGAGCGTCGACGGCTCTCCGCCGTACCTGGTGCACTGGTCGGTCGGCGACTACAACTCGCTGATCTATCCCGGGCCCGGCGTCCGGATGCAAGTGCACCGCCGGGCGCGGCACCACCAGCCGCCGCACGCGGGCCGGAGCCGCTGACCGGGTTCCCGGCCCGCGCGTTACCGTCCCGCCGTCAGGAGGCGGGCCGCCCCCGCCCGCGAGGCCGGCGCCGACACCGCGAGCTGTACCGTCCACATGGCGGAGGTCAGCGTCTCGAACCTGCGCACGTGCCTGCGGAGCGCGGCAGAATCTTCGTCCCGGGCCGCCGCGACCGCTTCCCCGGCCGCGGCCGCCAGCCGGGCCAGCCGGGCGTCAAGGAAACTGGTCGCGGCCCCCTGGTGGTGGCTGCCGGTGATCGCGGCCACCGTGGCCTGCCCGGCGGCCCGGGCTTCGGCCATTATGGCCTCGGTGGCCCGGCCGACCTCGGCGGGCAGTCCCGCCAGCAGTGGTTCATCTGCGTCCTGGCCAGCCAGCATCTGCAGCCAGGCCAGGTACGGCGCACAGCGTGCATGATGATCTCGGATGTCGCGTGCGGCAGCCATAGCGGGCAGCTCCCTTGCGGTCAGCGGATTCCAACCTCACGCAAATCGCCCGCCCGCGGCTAGGGCCGAAGGTCCTCTGCGCAAGCTCGGGTCCGGGCTCAGGCGCCGGCCGGGTCCGTCCGTGAGGCCTTCGTCCAGGACGTTAGCCTCTGCACGCCTGCCGGTATCGAGGCGATTCTGGCCGTATGCGGGGCGGCCGCGGCGGCTGCGCGCGGTTCGTGACTACGACCGGGACGACCCGAGAGAGGCGATCTCGATGAAGCTGATCACTGCGATAGTCAAGCCAGGCAAGCTCGACGACGTCATGCGCGCCGCCACCGACGCCGGAGCGGGCGGGCTGACGGCCACGGAGGTCCGCGGTTTCGGCCAGCAGTACGGCCACCTGGACGCGTCGGTCCGGCAGGTTGAGCGAAAGGCCCTGGTGCTGCCCAAGCTCCGCATCGACATCGTCGTCAACGACGAGATCGCGGAGTCCATGGTCGACGCGATCGAAAAGTCGGTCAACACCGAAAGCGTCGGCGACGGGAAGATCTGGGTCACCGCCGTCGACAGCGTGCTGCGCGTCCGGACCGGCGAGCGCGACCGCGACGCCGTGTGAGGGCCTCAGCTCGCGGTCAGCTCCGGCGGCGTCGATGAGCCCGGACCCGTCTCGGCCTTGAGCGCGGCCAGTTCCCGGTCCACCTCGGCCGCGGACCCGGCCTCGTCGAGTTCCTGCTGGATGTCGTCGGTGTCTCCGCCGACATCTTCGAGCACCCCGGACTGGAGCAGCTCATCCACCGCGCCCGCGCGGGCCTGCATGCTGGCGATCTTGTCCTGGGCCCGCTGGATTTCCGCGCCCGGGTCGCCGGCGGTCTGGGAGATCCCCGCGGCGCTCTCACCCACCGAGCTCTCCGCCTTCGCGGCCGCGTACTGGGCCTTCAGCACTTCCTTGCGCGTCCGGAAGTCGTTGACCCGTTTCTGCAGAGCATCGAGGGTGTGCTCCAGCTTTTCCTCCTGCTCGGTGAGCTGCTGGTGCTGGGATTCCATGGCGTCAATCTGCGCCTGCGCGGCGGCCTTGCGCGAGAGAGCCTCCCTGGCCAGATCCTCCTGGCCCTGGGACAGGGCCGCCCTGGCCTGGTCCTGGAGGTGATCCGCCGAGTGCCGGAACTGCTGCTCCTGCAGCTCGATCTGCCTGCGCGACGCGGCGATGTCCACGAGCCCCCGGCGGACCTGGGTGATCTGGTCGAGCATCTGCTCGTAGGACAGGTCGAGCATCTCGTCGGGCTTCTCGGCGGCGTCGAGCGCCTTGTTGGCCTTGGCCTGGAGTACGTCGTGAGCCCGCTGGAAGAGCGTCATGCCGGTCTGCTCCGCATACCGCACAGGCTACGCCCGGGCGCGGTCCCGGGGGTTGCACGTCCCGCGAACTAGTGACCATCGACCCTGGCCGGTCGCCCCGGCCGGCGGCAGCCTGGAGTTTCCCGAAGGGGGCCGTCATGATCTTCGATGACCGCGTCGACGCGGGGCGGAGGCTGGGCGCGAGGCTGGGGTACCTGCGCGGGGAGCCGGCCGTGGTGCTGGCCCTGCCGCGCGGCGGGGTTCCGGTCGCCGCCGAGGTCGCCCGCGCGCTCGGCGCGCCGCTGGATGTGATCGTGGTCCGGAAGCTGGGCGTGCCGTTCCAGCCCGAGCTGGGGATGGGCGCGGTCGGCGAGGACGGGGTCCGGGTGATCAACACCGAGATCGTCCGCATCGCCGGCGTCACCGAGGCCGCACTGGCGGCGGTGGAGGCACGAGAGCGGGCGGAAGTTGCCCGCCGGGCCCGGCGCTACCGTGGCCTGCGACCGCGCGCGGCGCTGGACGGCCGGGTCGCGGTGATCGTCGATGACGGCATCGCCACGGGGTCCACGGCCCGGGCCGCCTGCCGGATCGCGCGGACGCTGGGGGCAGCCCAGGTGGTGCTGGCGGTGCCGGTCGCGCCACCCGGCTGGCAGGACCAGATCGGCCGGGACGCCGACGCGATGATCAGCTTGGCCACGCCGGCGCCGTTCTACGGGATCGGCCAGTTCTATGGCGACTTCTCCCAGACCACCGACGACGAGGTCGTCGCCTGCCTGGACCGCGCCGCGCGGGAAGCCCGTCTCGCGTCTGAGCCGTCGACCGTCTGGCCGCCCGCGGACGACCCGCCCGGCCTGGACACCGGCGTCGAGGTCGCCGCGGGAGCGGCCCGCCTGCCCGGCCGGCTGACCGTGCCCGAGAAGGCCGTGGCGCTGGTGGTGTTCGCCCACGGCAGCGGCAGCAGCCGGCACAGCCCCCGCAACCGTTACGTCGCCTCGGTGCTGAACCAGGCCGGGCTGGGCACGCTGCTGTTCGACCTGCTGACCCCGGATGAGGAGCTGGACCGGGCCAACGTGTTCGACATCGGGCTGCTGGCCCGCCGCCTCAGCGACGCCGCCGATTGGCTGCGCGGCCGGCCCGGCGCCGCAGGCCTGCCGGTCGGCTTCTTCGGCGCGAGCACCGGCGCGGCCGCGGCGCTGGTGGCGGCCGCCCAGCCCGGAGCCGACGTCGCCGCCGTCGTATCCCGCGGCGGCCGCCCCGATCTCGCCGGTCCGCGGCTGCGGTCGGTGCGGGCGCCCACCCTGCTGATCGTCGGTCAGCGCGACGAGACCGTACTCGGCCTGAACCGCCGGGCCCAGGCCGAGCTGCGCTGCGAAAACGACCTCGCCGTGGTGCCGGGCGCCACGCACCTGTTCGAGGAACCCGGAACGCTCGCCGTGGCCGCCACGCTCGCCCGTGACTGGTTCGCCGGTCACGTCCCCGCGGCCCGGACCTTCGGCCCTAGCGCCAGCGGAGGACTTACCGGAGCATGACGGTAATAACGGCTAGGAGGTGGGTGACGATGCAAGCGAAGGTGGGAGACGAGCTGACGGTCAAGGGGCGCCACCAGGGCGATGAGGAGCGCCACGGAGAGATCATCGAGGTTCACGGCGACGGCGGAGCGCCGCCCTATCTCGTCCGCTGGCGGGATGATCACGAGAGCGTTTTCTTCCCGTCGTCCGACACCGTGGTCGAGCACCACCCGGCGGGCACGCCGGGCCGGTGAAGGTCCGGGCCGGCCGGGTGACGCAAGCTCGTAGCCGGGGTCCCGCGCCCCGGTCGGCGGGACGTCCGGCCTGCCGACCGGGGCCGTTGGCCCATGGTGGCTGGGCCCGGATAGGCGTGAGGTGAAAGGTAGGGCAACTGACGGGAAGAGGCGAGCATATGAGTGCCAGGGTGGCGGACGTCATGACGAAGGATGTGGTAGCGGTCCGCGCGAGCGCACCATTCAAGGAGATCGCGGCCAGGCTGCGCGAGCACAAGGTCAGGGCGTTCCCGGTCATCGACGACGACGACGCGGTGATCGGCGTCGTGTCCGAGGCGGACCTGCTGCCGAAGGAGGCGCTGGAAGCCGGGTACGAGGGTCATCCGGGACCGCTGGCCCGCCTGCGGCACCGCGGTGAGCGGGGCAAAGCCACGGCCGTGACCGCAGCCGACCTGATGAGCCGGCCGCCGATCACCGTCGGCCCGCACGACCTGGTCAGCCACGCCGCCCACCTCATGTACGACTTCAGGGTCGGATGCCTGCCGGTCGTGGACCACGGGCGGCTGGCCGGGATCATCACGCGCGCGGATGTGCTGGGCGTCTTCAACCGGCCCGATGCGGAGATCTGCCGGGAGATCACCCAGAAGGTCATCCGCACGGAGTTCCTGGCCGACCCGGCGCTGTTCACGGTGACCGTGCAGGACGGCATCGTGACCCTGAAAGGCCGGCCGCAGACGGTCGCCCTCGGTCACGACCTGGTCGGCGAGGTACGGCACCTGGAGGGCGTGGTCGCCGTGTGCGACCGGCTCACCTACCCGCCGACCAAGAAGGTACCGATCAGCAAGTCCTGACCGGACCCCCCCGGGGGGTCGGATGGCGCCTGCTGCCCCTAACTTGCCGGGGGTGCCTGCGGGCGCCATCCGCTTCCGGCGCGCCTGCCACCGCGGTGGCCGTCCCGGCCGGCCGCACGTTGTACGTTCGGTATCTGATCCGGCTGCTCTGGCTCGAGGGGACGGTCATCAATGAACCACATGCCGGTGGATCAGATGCGGTCCGCCGAAGAACCGGGCGTGGTGACGCTCGGCGGGACGGCGCTCCCCCTGGTGGGCCGGGCGCGGGTGTACGCATGCGGCATCACGCCCTATGACGTCACTCACCTGGGCCACGCGGCCACGTTCGTGTGGGTGGACACGCTGGCCCGGGTGCTGCACGCCGGCGGCGCCGAGGTGATCGTGTGCCGCAACGTGACCGACGTGGATGACGTGCTGCTGGCCGCCGCGAGCCGGGCGGGCTCACCCTACGACCGGTTCGCCGCGATCCAGCAGTTCTACTTTGATCGCGACATGGCCGCTCTGGGCGTCAGCCAGCCGGCCATGCAGCCCCGGGCGCATGCCTACATCGGGCAGGTGATCGCGCTGGCCGCGGGCTTGCTCGCGCGGGAAGCAGCCTACGAGCGGGACGGCCAGGTGTACTTCCGCGGCGCTGCTGTCGCTGGCCGGGCGGTGCCGGACACCGGGGCGGCGCTGCGGCTCGCGGCCGAGTACGGGGATCATCCCGACGACCCGCGCAAGGACGACCCGTTCGACGTCGCGGTATGGCAGGCATCGGGCGACGGCGAGCCGGCCTGGGCGAGCCCGTGGGGGCCCGGCCGGCCGGGCTGGCACGCCGAATGCGCCGCGATGGCGCTGCATGCGTTCGGCCCGGCGGTTGACGTGCAGGCCGGCGGCGCCGACCTGCGCTTCCCGCACCACGCCTACCAGGCGGGCCTCGCCGAGACGTTCACCGGAGTCACCCCGTTCGCCCGGGTCCAGCTGAACGCCGGGACCGTGCGCGTCGCCGGGGCGAAGATGGCCAAGTCAGCCGGAAACCTCGTGCTCGTCAGCGACCTGCTCACGGACTATCCTTCAGCGGCCGTCCGGCTGCTGATCCTGGACCGCCGGTGGGACCGGGACTGGGACTTCGACCTCGCCGGGCTGGACGCGGCCGCCGCCCGGCTGGAACGCCTGCACGCGGCCGCCGGGCGCTCGGGCCGCGGCGGCATCGCGGGTCATGGCGGCGCGGCGGTCGCCGCCGTCCGGGCCTCGCTCGCGAACGACCTTGACGTGCCTGCCGCGCTCCGGGTCGCCGAGGAAGACGGCGGCCAGGCCGCCCGCGCGGCCGGCTCCCTGCTCGGACTGTGGTAGCCGCCCCGGGGGGTGACCTGCTTGCGCCCCTGGCGTCCCCGGGCGCCGTCAGCCCCCGGCCGGGGCGGGGGCGGCGCTCAGCTTGTCGATGACGTCCACCACGCCGTCGATGTCCCAGATCAGCCTGATGGCGACCGGGATCAGGTCATGATGGTCATGCTCTCTCGGTTCGCCCAGCAGGGTCACGATCCCGCCGTGCACGGCGACCGTGATGCTCTCGGGGTCGGCGAACAAGACCTCGGTCAGCAGCTCGCGGACCTCCTGAGCGATCTGCGCGTCCGGGCGCAGGAACACGCTGAGCAGGTCACGCCGGCTGACAATGCCGATCAGCGTGCCGCTGGGGTCGACCACCGGCAGCCGCTTGATGTGGTGAGTGTGCATCAGCGAGGCCGCCCGGGGGATGGGCGCGTCCGGGTGAATCGTGATCGCCGGCGAGGTCATCAGCTCCTCGGCGTTCAGCCGCGGATGCGCGCGGGCGGGCCGGCGCGTCCAGGGCAGGTAGGAGTGCCCGGCCCGGGCCCGGCGGGCCGCCTCGTCCTGCGCGGCCAGCAGGTCGGCCTCGGACACCACCCCGGCCACGTGCCGGCCCATGATCAGCACGGGCACCGCGCTGATCTTGCGCCCGGCCAGCAGCTGGGCGATCTCCTTGTACGGGGTGATCCGGTCCACGGTCACGACGTCGGTGGTCATGACGTCACGGACCGTGCTGTGCCACCGGCCGTGGTGATGCGCCACGTTCGGCGGCTTCCCGGCGTGCTTCTCGCCGGCCCGGGCCGGCCGGTGGTGTCGGTGCCGGGGTGCTCGGCCAGGCGCTCCTCGATAGCCACGCGCGCCCGCGCCACGTCCGCTGCGCTGGCCCTGCCGTGCAGGGACTCGTAGTAGGCCGCGCCGAGGTGGCGGAGCATGGCGTCCATGTACGTGTCGGCGCGTGTCATGTCCGTTCCCTCCTCTGTGATCGTCGAAGGCACCCCAGGCCGGACCGGCCGGCCTGGATGTGTCCGGTTACCGTCAGGTCCAGTGTCCCGCCAGCCGGGCCAGGCTGGTCACGGCTGAATGTCCCCCGCGGCCGGGACTTCGGTCACCACCGGGGCCTGCCGTCAGCGAAGGTCCTTTGGCCCTGCCGGGTGTGGCCCGGTCGTGCTCGAGTGAAGACCGAGGCGGGGTGATGTGTCACCCCCCTGGTAGACGGAGGTGGACCGGTGACAAAGCAGATCGGCGAGTCTTACCAGACATCCTCGGTGACTGCCCTTGAGGAACGCGTGCACGTGCTCGAGGGCCGGGTGACGGCCCTGGCCGACGTGATCCGCGTCCTGGCGCACGGACTGGAAGACCTTCCCACCGCCGAGCCCCGGCAGCGGGTTGCGGCCGAAGCCGCCCGGCGCGCTTACGACCTGCTGCTGGTGGCTGAGCCGCGGACGCCTTCATGAGAAGCCAGCAGCGGGAGTAGAACGCGGGGTGAACCCATGAGCTTGCTGGGTCAGGTGCTGGTGCTGGTGCTGAGCTTCCCGGTGGCGGGCTTGCTGCTCTACGTCCTCACGGTGGTGGAGAGGTGGGTGGCCACCGGCCCGGGCCGCACGGCGCCCCGGGAACGAGCCAGGCACGCCGAGGACCACAGCCCGGCCGGGCACCAGGTGCTCGTTACCTGGCCGGCTCACCGCCGGCGGCAGCACGCTGCGAGCACGCGACGAGCAGGATAGGCGGCGGCGCGCAGCGTGACGGTGGTCTGCGAGGCGATCTCCCTACGCCGGCATTGTCCGGATCAGGTACTGGAGTCGCATTTCCTAGCCTCTCAGCCTCCGGCCGCCACCCCGGTGCCGGGAACGTGGTTCCCGGATGGGCGGTCATCGGCTCCTCCGTCGCCCCGCAGATACGTTCATTCATCACCGGGCGGCAGGACCGATCCAGGGCCGAAAGTCCCGTACTGCCGGGACCAACGGGAGCGCGCCGGGGCTCCGCGCATCGCCGCTAGGGCGTCCGGCTCGCGTCGATCTGGTGGAAGTCGCCGTGGCCGTTGTTGCTTCCGCCGCCGCCGGACCACTGCCACATCAGCGCGTACTTGCTGTCGCTGGCCGCCGCGCGAGGTCCCGCCATGACCCCCACGGCGCAGGTCAGCGCGACCACGCCGCTGGTGAGAGCCAGCAGCCGGGCCCGCCCGCGGCGGAACTCCCTCCCGTGGAGCCAGTGCCCCGCTGCCATGCCCCTACCTTGCCTTATCCGTTCCGCGCCGGGGCACCGCAGGGTCCGGAACCACCTACTCCGGGTAATCGCCCACCGGGCCAGCTTCATGACCGCCGGCGATCGGGACTGCGGGTTCGTCGTCGCCCGCGGCCGGGCGGGAGGGCAGCGTGGCCAGCGCCAGCACGCAGCTGGCCAGGGCGACCACGGCCGCGGCGGTCAGCCCCAGGTCCATCCCGCTGATGAAGGCCAAGCGGGCCACGTGCGCGAGCCCCGCGCCGAGGATGCCGCCGACGTGGGCCGCGACCCCGAGCGCCCCGCCGAGTGACCCGGTGATCGTGGCCAGCGCCGCCTGCGGGACGTGGTACGGGGCCACCGCGGCGGTGACGTGGTCCTGGTAGCGGGTGGCCAGCAGGCTGCCGATGACGGCTACCCCCAGTGCCCCGCCGATCTGCAAGAACGCGCCGTTGGTCGCGGATCCGATGCCGGTGTGCTGGCGGGGCAGGGATCCCATGACGGACGCGGTGCCGGACGGGATGACCAGGCCCGCGCCCACGCCCAGCAGGATCATGCCGGCCACCGTGCCCGTGTAGGTCGTGGTCACGGTCGCCTGGGAGATCTGCCACAGTCCCCCCGCGACGATCAGCAGCCCGGCCGCCGCGGTCAGCTTGGTCCCGGCGGCCTGCACGAGCAGCGTGGACAGCGGGGCGACCACCGCGATCGCCCCCGCGGCAGGCAGGACCCGCACCCCGGCCTGCAGGGCGGTGTAGCCCAGGTCGAACTGCAGGTACTGGGTCAGCACGAACAGCGCGCCGAACAACCCGAACGTGACCAGGCCGACGCATGAGATCGCGGCGGAGAACTGCCTGCGCCGGAAGAACGCCAGGTTCAGCATCGGGTGGCTGCTGAACCGCTCCCAGGCCGCGAAGGCCGCGAGGACCGCGAGCCCGCCCAGGCCGGCCGCGATGACCAGGGCCGACGACCATCCGTGCCCGGGTGCCTCGATCAGCGACCAGAGCACCAGCCCGAGCCCGGCGATGGACAGCAGGCTGCCGACCGGGTCGGGCGCGGCAGCATCGGGGTTCCTGGAGTCGGGCACCAGCCAGACCACGCACCCGAACCCGAGGGCGGCGATCGGCACGTTGATCAGGAACACCGACCCCCACCAGAAGTGCGCGAGCAGCAGGCCGCCGATGATGGGGCCGAGCGCGATGCCCACGCCGCTGGTCCCGGCCCACAACCCGATGGCCCGCTGCCGGTCCCCGCCGTCGCGGAACATGTCCGTGATGATCGCCAGCGTCGACGGCATGATCAGCGCCGCGCCGACGCCCATGCTCGCGCGGGCGGCGATCAGCATGCCCACCGAGCCGGAGAACGCCGCCCACGTCGACCCGGCCGCGAAGGCCGCCAGGCCGGCCAGGAAGGTCCGTTTCCGGCCGATGCGGTCGGCCACGCTGCCGGCCACCAGCAGCAGACCGGCGAACACCATCACGTAGGCGTCGACGATCCACTGCAACTGGCTGTCGGTCGCGTGCAGGTCCCGGACCAGGGTCGGCAGGACCACGTTGAGGACCGTGTTGTCCAGGGTAACGATCAGCAGCGACACGCACAGCACCGCCAGCGCCAGCCACCGCCGGGTGGCTGGTGGCTGGTGCCCGGCCGGGCGCGCCGCGGGAATCCCTGTCTTGGTCGCCATGCCCCCCAGCATCGCCACGGCTCCCGGGCGCGGGCCAACGGCGTTGGCCCTCAATCGGTAAGGCCCTTAGTCCCTGGTTCTCAGCGGCCTGGTGGGGGAATAGTAGGTTGCTGGCAGATCGTCCTGCGGAGGTGCGGTGAATCCTGAAGCGCGACCAGACATGGCGCAACTCCCGGACCTGCAGCACGGGCGCTCCCGTGCCGGGCCGGTCCGGGACCAGCGGCCGCTCTACGTGGACCTGCTGCCGCCCTGCAACGCGGGCTGCCCGGCGGGCGAGAACATCCAGGCGTGGCTGGCGCACGCCGAGGCCGGCCATCACGAGCAGGCGTGGCGGCAACTGGTCGCCGACAACCCGATGCCCGCCATCCACGGCCGGGTCTGCTACCACCCGTGCGAGAGCGTCTGCAACCGGGCCAGCCTCGACAGCGCGGTCTCGATCCACTCGGTCGAGCGGTTCCTGGGCGACCTGGCGCTCGAGCGGGAATGGGTGTTCGACCGCCCGCCGGTCCGCTCCGGCCAGCGGGTGCTGGTCATCGGGGCCGGCCCGAGCGGGCTGTCCGCCGCCTACCACCTGGCCCGGCTCGGGCACGAGGTGGAGATCAGGGACGCGGGCGAGGTACCCGGCGGCATGATGCGTTACGGCATCCCGTCCTACCGGATGCCGCGCGACGTCCTCGACGCCGAGATCGCCCGGATCGCGGAGCTCGGCGTGGTCATGACCCGCAACCACCGGGTGCAGGACCTGGATGCCGAGCGGCGTGAGGGCCGCTTCGACGCCGCGTTCGTCGCGGTGGGCGCGCACCTGTCCAAGCGCGTCGACATCCCGGCCAAGGATGCGGGACGGATCGTGGACGCACTGTCGTTCCTGCGCAGCGTGGCCTCGGGCGAGCGCCCGGTGATCGGCCGGCGGGTCGCGGTCTACGGCGGCGGCAACACCGCGATGGACGCCGCGCGGGTGGCCCGCCGCCTAGGCGCGAACGACGCGCTGATCGTCTACCGCCGCACCCGGGCCCAGATGCCCGCCCACGCCGAGGAGGCCGAGGAGGCCGAGCGCGAGGGCGTGCGGATCAACTGGCTGCGCACGATCACCGCGTTCGACGGGCCGGAACTGACCATCGAGGCCATGGAACTCGACGAGACCGGGTTCCCGCAGCCGACCGGGCGGTTCGAGACGCTGGCCGCCGACACCGTGATCCTGGCCCTCGGCCAGGACACCGACACCACGTTCCTGCGCCAGGTGCCCGGGGTGGAGTTCGCCAGGGACGGCACCGTGCAGGTGTCGCCGTCGATGATGACCGGCTGTCCCGGCGTGTTCGCCGGCGGCGACATGGTGCCCGCCGAACGCACGGTCACCGTCGGCGTCGGGCACGGCAAGAAGGCGGCCAGGAACATCGACGCGTGGCTGCGGGGCGCACCGGCGGACCAGGTCAAGCACCCGGGCGTGGCGTTCGGGCAATTGAATTTGTGGTACTTCGGGGACGCGGCCCGCCGCCAGCAGCCTGAGGCCGAGCCGCTGCAGCGGATCGCGGGCTTCGGCGAGGTGGTCGGCGGCCTGTCCGAGCAGGAGGCGGTCTACGAGGCGCAGCGGTGCCTGTCCTGCGGCAACTGCTGCGAGTGCGACGGCTGCCTGGGCGCGTGCCCCGAGGACGCCGTGATCAAGCTGGGGCCGGGGCACCGGTACCGGTTCGACTACGACAAGTGCACCGGCTGCGGCGCGTGCTACGAGCAGTGCCCGGTGCACTCGATCGAGATGATCCCAGAGGGCGGGGGGGCGGGCGGATGAGGACGCGTGCCACGGTCGACGGCAACGAGGCCGCCGCTTCAGTCGCCTACCGGCTCAGCGAGGTCTGCTGCATCTACCCGATCACGCCCTCGTCGCCGATGGCGGAGCTGGCGGACGAGTGGTCGAGCAAGGGCCGGCTCAACCTGTGGGGCAGCGCGGTGTCGGTGGTGGAGATGCAGAGCGAGGCCGGGGCCGCGGGCGCCCTGCACGGCGCGCTGCAGAACGGGGCGCTGGCCACGACGTTCACCGCGTCGCAGGGCCTGCTGCTGATGATCCCGAACATGTACAAGATCGCCGGGGAGCTGACCCCGGCCGTGCTGCACGTCGCGGCCCGGTCGCTGGCGGCCCAGGGGCTGTCCATCTTCGGCGACCACTCCGACGTGATGGCCGTGCGGCAGACCGGGTTCGCGCTGCTGGCCTCCGCGTCGGTGCAGGAGGCACACGACCTCGCGCTGGTGGCGCACGCGGCCACGCTGGCCACCCGGGTGCCGTTCGTGCACTTCTTCGACGGGTTCCGCACCTCGCACGAGCTGAACACGATCGAGTTGCTGACCGACGACGACCTGCGCGCTCTCGTGCCCGAGCACCTGGTCCGCGCGCACCGCGGCCGCCGGCTGTCCCCCGATCACCCGTTCATCCGGGGCACGGCGCAGAACCCGGACGTCTACTTCCAGGCCCGCGAGACCGTGAACCCGTTCTACGCCGCCGTGCCAGGCGTGGTGCAGGAGACGATGGACGCCCTGGCCGCGCGCACCGGCCGCCATTACCAGATCGTGGATTACACCGGCCACCCGGAGGCCGAGCGGGTGATCGTGGTGATGGGCTCCGGCGGGCAGACCGTCGCCGAGACCGTGGCCCACCTGTGCGCGCGGGGGGAGCGGGTCGGCGTCGCGCAGGTGCGGCTGTACCGGCCGTTCCCGGGCCGGGCGCTGCTGGACGCGCTGCCCGCGACCGCGGCGCGGATCGCGGTCCTCGACCGGACCAAGGAGCCGGGCTCAGCGGGCGAGCCGCTGTTCCTGGACGTGACCGCGGCGCTCGCCGGCTCCTGCACGGACGGGGAACGCGAGCGCCTCCCCCTGATCACCGGCGGCCGCTACGGGCTGTCGTCCAAGGAGATGACCCCCGCCATGGTCGCCGGGGTGTTCGCCGAACTGGGCCGGGAGCGGCCGCGGCGGCGGTTCACGATCGGCATCACCGACGACGTGTCCGGTACCAGCCTGCCGTACGAGCCCTCGCTGGACATCGAGCCGCCCGGCACGGTCCGGGCGCTGTTCTTCGGCCTCGGCGCGGACGGCACGGTCGGCGCGAACAAGAACACGATCAAGATCCTCGGCGACGAGGGGAACCTGAACGCGCAGGGCTACTTCGTCTACGACTCGAAGAAGTCGGGCTCGCAGACCGTGTCGCACCTGCGGTTCGGGCCGGAGCCGATCCGCGCGCCGTACCTGGTCGAGCAGGCCAGCTTCGTCGGCTGCCATCAGTTCGGGCTGCTGGACCGGGTCGACGTGCTCGGCCGGGCCGCGCCGGGCGCGACGCTGCTGCTCAACTGCGCCTATCCGCCGGATGAGGTCTGGGCCGCGCTGCCGCGGCCGGTCCAGGAGAAGATCCTGGCCAAGCGGGTCGAGGTGTACGCGATCGACGCGGCCAGCATCGCCCGCGAGGCCGGGCTGGCCGGCCGGACCAACACGGTGCTGCAGACCTGCTTCTTCGCCATCTCCGGCGTGCTGCCCCGGGACGAGGCGATCGCCAGGATCAAGTCGTCGATCGCCAAGACCTACGGGCGGCGCGGCGCCGAGGTGGTCGCGCGGAACGACGCGGCCGTCGACCGGTCGGTGCAAGGACTGCACCGGATCGAGGTCCCCGGCCGGGTGACCTCGGACCGGGAGCTGCCCGCCGTGGTGCCGGCCGGCGCGCCGGAGTTCGTCCGTACGGTCACCGCGGAAATGATGGCCGGCCGTGGCGACGACCTGCCGGTCAGCGCGCTGCCGGTGGACGGCACCTACCCGAGCGGCACCGCGGCCTACGAGAAGCGCAACATCTCCGACCTGGTCGCCGAGTGGGACCAGGACCTGTGCATCCAGTGCGGCAACTGCAGCTTCGTCTGCCCGCACAGCGTGATCAGGTCCACCTACTACGACGAGTCGCTGCTGGCCGGGGCGCCGGAGCCGTTCCGCTCGGCCCCGCTGGACGCCCGCGGCCTCCCCGATACCCGGTTCACGCTCCAGGTGTACGTGGAGGACTGCACCGGATGCGAGCTGTGCGTGCAGGCCTGCCCGGTCAGCGCGCCGGGCGACCCCGGGCGCAAGGCGATCAACCTGGCCGCGCGCGAGCCGCTGGTGGCGGCCGAGCGGGAGAACATCGCGTTCTTCGAGACGCTGCCGGTGGCCGACCGGGCCCGGGTGGACTTCGGCACGGTGCGCGGCACCCAGTTCCTGCAGCCGCTGTTCGAGTTCTCCGGGGCCTGCGCGGGCTGCGGGGAGACACCGTACATCAAGCTGATCTCGCAGCTGTTCGGCGACCGGCTGCTGGTCGCGAACGCGACCGGGTGCTCGTCGATCTACGGCGGGAACCTGCCCACCACGCCGTGGACGACCGGACCGGACGGGCGCGGCCCGGCCTGGTCGAACTCGCTGTTCGAAGACAACGCCGAGTTCGGCCTCGGGTTCCGGCTGGCCGCCGACCAGCACACCGGGCTGGCGCGCAGCCGCCTGGCCGAGCTGCGGGACGTGGTCGGCGCCGAACTCGCCGACAATATCCTGAACGCGCCCCAGCGGCGCGAGTCGGAGTTGCGAGCCCAGCGCGACCTGGTGACCGAGCTGAAGCAACGGCTGTCCGGCCTGAGCGGCGACCGCGGGCCGGTGGATGACCTGCTGAGCGTCGCTGACTACCTGGTCCGGCGCAGCGTGTGGATCGTGGGCGGGGACGGCTGGGCCTACGACATCGGGTCCGGCGGGCTCGACCACGTCCTGGCCAGCGGGCGCAACGTGAACGTGCTGGTGCTCGACACCGAGGTCTACTCCAACACCGGAGGCCAGTCGTCCAAGGCGACCCCGCTCGGCGCCGTGGCCAAGTTCGCCGCCTCGGGCAAGACCATGCCCAAGAAGGATCTCGCGCTGCAGGCGATCGCGTACGGCTACGTCTACGTCGCCCGGGTCGCGATGGGCGCCGACCCGCAGCAGACCCTGCGCGCGTTCCGCGAGGCCGAGGCCTACGACGGGCCGTCGCTGATCATCGCCTACAGCCACTGCATCGCGCACGGCATCGAGATGCGCGATGGCCTCGACCAGCAGTACCGCGCCGTGGCCAGCGGGTACTGGCCGCTGGTCCGGTACGATCCGGTGCTGCGCGCGGAGGGCGGCAACCCGTTCCTGCTCGACTCGCCCCGCCCGCGCATCCGGCTGACCGACTACACGCAGCGCGAACTGCGGTACCGCTCGCTCAGCAACACCGACCCCGCCGAGGCCGAGCGGCTGGGGGCCCTGGCCCAGCAGGCCGTGGACCAGCGGTGGGACACCTACGAAGAGATGGCGACCCGCGGCCCGGCGCACTTTCCCGCCGACGCGCGCCGGGCGCCGGCATCGCAGGAGGACGGCTGATGGACCTGTCGACCCGGTACCTTGGGCTGGAGCTGCGCAACCCGCTCGTGGCCTCGGCCTCCCCGCTGTCGAACACCGTCGACGGCGTGTGGCGGCTGGCCGACGCCGGCGTCGGCGCGGTCGTGCTGTTCTCCCTGTTCGAGGAGCAGTTGCGGCGGGAGGCGGCAGAGAACGCGGTGCTGGCCGACGCCGGGACCGAGAGCTTCGCCGAGTCGCTGTCCTATTTTCCCGAAGACACGGACGCCGACCCGGGCCCGCGCCGCTACCTGAGCCTGCTGGAGCGGGCCGTGGCCGCCGTGGACGTCCCGGTGATCGCCAGCCTCAACGGGGTCACCACCGGTGGCTGGACCGACTACGCGACCGCCCTGGAGCGGGCCGGCGCCGCCGCGATCGAGCTGAACATCTACCACCTGCCCGGTGACCCGCTGTTCCCCGGACGGGACGTGGAGCAGCGGCACGTCGAGATCCTGACCACGGTCAAGGCGGTGGTCAGGGTGCCGGTCGCGGTGAAGCTGAGCCCGTACTACAGCTCCACCGGCGAGATGGCGCTGCGGCTGGACCGGGCCGGGGCCGACGGCCTGGTCCTGTTCAACCGGTTCCTGCAGCCCGACGTCGACCCGGAGACGCTGACCGTGACTTCTCCGTTCCGGCTCTCCAGCCCGGCCGAGGCCCGGCTGCCGCGGGCCTGGATCGCGCTGCTGGCCGGGCGGGTGCATGCCTCGCTGGCCGCGACCACCGGCGTCGAGGACCCGGCCGACGTGGCCAGGTACCTGCTGGCGGGCGCCGACGTGGTGATGACCGCGTCGGCGCTGATCCGGCACGGCGTCGGGCACGCGGGCGTGCTGCTCGACGGCCTGTCCGGCTGGATGTCCCGGAAGGGCTTCGCCTCGCTGGCGGACGTGCGCGGGCTGCTGGCGGTCCCGCACGACACCGACGGCGCCGCCTACGAGCGCGCGGGCTACGTCACCGCGCTGCAGGCCGCCAACCGCGGCTACGGCCCCTGGTGACGGGGGCCCAGGCACCCCCCTGGCGGCGAGCGGGAAGTACCGCCCTGGCGGTCGCCGTCACCCTGGTCCTGGCGGGGGCGTGCGCCTCGGCGCCGGGCCGTCCGCGGCTGGCCGGCGCCGGGCCGCTGCGGTACTGGACCCGGCCCCGGCTGCTCGGGGCCAGGCCGTGGCCGGGCCTCGGTATTCGCCGCGGGCCGCCGTCCGGCCGGCCCGCGAGCGCCCGCTCCGCGGTGCTCGCCCCGCGGGTCGGGGCGCTGTTCGTGCACCAGGCCGGCGGTGACCACTTCTGCACCGCGAGCGTGGTGGCCAGCCCGGGAAAGGACCTGCTGATCACCGCGGCGCACTGCATCAACGCCGGGCAGGCCGGCGGCGGCTACCGCCAGGACATCGTGTTCGTCCCGGCCTACCGGGACGGCCAGGCGCCGTTCGGCGTCTGGACGGTCAAGCGGCTGCTGGTCGCGCCGGGGTGGCGCAGCGACTCCGATCCCCGCCTCGACGTCGGCTTCGTCGCGCTCGAGCCGCACGACGGCCAGAACATCCAGGACGTCCTGGGCGCCGACCGGCTCGGCCTCGACTCCCGCTACCAGTACCTGGTGCGCGTCACGGGTTACCCGTCGAGCGGTGGAGCCCCGATCACCTGCATCAACTGGACCTCCCGGCAGAGCGCCGCCCAGCTGCGGTTCGAGTGCGGCGGGTTCACCGGCGGCACCAGCGGCAGCCCGTGGGTCACCCGCTTCGCCCCGCGCACGCGCACCGGCACCATCGTCGGGGTGATCGGCGGATACCAGGAGGGGGGCGACTCCGCGGCCGTTTCCTATAGCTCCTACCTGGGCCGGGCCATCCAGCGCCTCTACCGCCGGGCCGTCGCCGCCGAGGCGCCCGGCTAGGGGCCTGTTCATGTGGCCAGTCGACGTAGTTGGCCAAGCCAATGGTTAATTGGTCGATGAATGTGAGCCTGCTGCACTCGGGTGTGCACTAAATCCACATTCATAGCGGCCGGGATGCCCGATGGCGGATCGCGACATGGGACGAAAGCCTTGAAAGTGGATAAAAGGTTATCGCGGCGGCGGCCGGCCCGGCGATCTAGGGGGTTTCGGCGGCGTACGGCAGCCAGGACTTGTCCTGGCCTGTGATCACGGGGGGCGGCTCGGGCTGGCCGGCGGGGCGGCTGGCGGGGTGCGCGACGGCTTCAGCCAGGAGGCCGACGAAGGCGCGGATCGTGGCGTCGGCCACCCGGCACAAGATCGCCCGGTCCAGCCCGGCGCCCAGGGCTCCTGCTGGCGGCCGGTAAACCCCGGTCACGTTGAGCACGGTGGCGTGCTCGCCGTCCGGGGTGAGCGTGATGTCGGCATCGAGCGCGGGGAACAGCGCGCCGCCCGGCCCGGTGGCCTCCCACCGGAACGGGAGACGGGCCGAGTCCTGGTCGGCCACCAGGTCCCGGTACCGCACTTCGACCAGCTTGGACATGCCCCGCACCGAGCCCAGCGGGCCGACCCGGGTCAGGCCGGTGGTTCCCTCGCCGTAGGCGGAATCCGACGCCCTCAGCAGGAAGCCACTGCTGGCCAGGCTGGCCAGCCTGGCCTGGGCCGCAGGGAAACCGAGGTCTAGCCGTACTTCATCGCGTACGAACATGCGGTCATTGAACCCGGCCGGAGGCCGGCCGACCCAGGGACCTAGGTCCTGACCGGCTCGCCGCACGTCCCTCCCGGCGCTCGCGTACCGGGTCATGAGCCCGCTGCCGGCACCGGTCCCAAAATTCACCTCGATGAGGGACTTTGGTCCCTGAAAGCGAGGCGGCGACGGCGCGACCATGGACCCTTCGGTGTCCAGGGCGCGCCTCGCGGCAGCGCTGCGCAGGCGGGAGGAAGTCAATTGATCAAGCTAACGAGGTCTCGCCGCGACGGGACGGTCCGGGTCACGTTCGCGCTGCCGGCCGACGAGCCCGCGGGGGCCGTGTCGGTCGTAGGTGACTTCAATGACTGGGATCCGTCCGCTCATCCGCTCAAGAAGCGGGCGAATGGCACCCGCACCGCCGCGGTGACCGTCCCCGCCGGCCGCACGCTGCATTTCCGGTATCTCGCCGAAGGCGGGATCTGGTTCGACGACGACACGGCCACGACCCGGGATGCTCACGGGGCCAGCATCTCGGTCTGACCGGCCGCGGTCCTGGCCCATGCCCCGGTCAGGCCTGCTGGCCCACCCATAGCTGCTGCGGCGAGACCGGCGTGCCGCTCGGGTCCAGGACCGTCGCGCCCGCCGCCTCGAGTTCGCGGCGAGACCCGCGGTAATGGTGGCCGCACAGCAGCAGTTCGGTGGACCGCGGCCGACCCGGCGATCGCGGCATGACCGCGATCACGGCGGGCCGTGACGCGCAGCAGCAGGAGCGCTCGGCGCGCCGGACCGCCCGCCAGTCGATGTCGAGCAAGTCGCCCAGAAAGCCGCACTCGCTGCGGAGCGGGTCGAAAAGTCCGGCGGTGTGCTGCGGCGTGTTCGTTAGCATGCGCCCAGCATCCGGGAACGGCCCCGGTGCCGGGCAGGGCCGTTGCTCCCCAATGACGAAGGACGAAGGGCCCAAACCCTCCCGCGCGCGCATGGGTACGCAAAGTTTCTGCCCCGACCTCGTCCAGACTCGCGCCTCGCCGGTGTACATCAGCCCGTAGCGGAAATGGACCCGACGTGAGTATCGGCGCCATTCTGAGCCAGGCCCGCCGCGAAGCGGGACTATCGGTCGCGCAGGTCAGCGAGCGTACCCGGGTCAGGGAAACCATCATCCGCGGCATCGAGCGGGACGACTACTCCGCGTGCGGCGGCGACTTCTACGCCCGGGGCCACATCCGCAGCATCGCCCGCGTGGTCGGAACTGATCCAGCCCCGCTGATCGAGGAGTACGACGCGACCCTGGGCGCGCCCGAGGAGATCACCGCGGCGGAGGCCCTGGGGCCGGCCATGCCGATCAAGGCGGCCGCCAGACGCCGGCCCAACTGGACCGCGGTCCTGGCCCTGACGCTGCTGGCCGTGGTCGGCTTCGCCGGCTATCGCCTCGTCTCGGACCCGCGGCCGACGCCGGCCGCGGCGACCGGTTTCCGCCCGGCGCACACGCACGCGGGGCGCGCCGCGGCGCACGCCGGGCCCGGCGCGGCGCATCCCCAGCCGACGATCACGCGCCACGCCTCAGCCTCTCCCCCGGCGCCCGCTGCGACGCCGGCGGTCACCGCGCTCACCCCGGTCAGCACGGCGGCGGTCGGCCCCGCCGGTGCCGCGCAGGGCGACAACCCCCAGCTCGCGTCGTTCGCGATCGCGAACGACCCGGCCACGCCCTGGCATACGAACTGGTACACCACCGCTCGTTTCGGCAACCTGCAGGCCGGGACCGGGCTGCTCCTGGACATGGGCCGGCCGGTGACGATCACCAGCGCCCGGATCAAGCTCGGCCGGACTCCCGGAGCCACCGTTGAGCTGCGGGTCGGTAACGTGCCCCGGACCGCGGACCTGCGCACGGTGGCGCGCGCGACCGATGCCGGCGGCGTGCTGCGGCTTCGGCCTGCCGGACCGGTCCGGGGCCGGTACCTGCTGATCTGGTTCACCCGCCTGCCGCCCGACAGCTCCGGTACCTACCAGGCTTCCGTCTCCGGGGTCAGGCTGAAGGGCCGGGCCTGACCGGCCGCGCCGATGCGCCGCCCGGAGGCCGCTAGAGCAGGACCTCTTCGACCGGGCGCCGTACGCTGACGGCCGTCTCGCTGGTCGCCCCGAACCGGAGCAGCATCTGCGGGTAGCCGCGGCCGCTGAGGTACATGCGGATGAAGTCGCGCAGCACGGCGACCTCCAGGGGCTGGCTGTGCAGCGCCGCCGCCACCTTGTTGCTGCCGGCCAGCAGCAGGACCCGCTGCAGCGCCTGCCCGGCATGCACCCAGTCGGCCGGATGGTCGACGCTCGTGGTCAGGAGGCCCACGACCCCGGCGGACCGCGTCTCCGGCTCTTCGGTGCCGGGCGGAAGGCCCCATCCGTGACCATGGGCGTAGTCGCGGCCGGGGAAATACGGCTCGGTGCGCTCGGGCCGGGCCGGGTAGGCGGTCGGCGGGACCCCGTCCTGCCGGTGGCTGCTGGGGCCGGGCGCCCACTGGGCCTGCTCCTTGGCCCGCGCGCTGTCGCTGCGCAGCGCGTAGTCGCCGGCCTCGACGATGGCCGCGACGGCGGCCGCCCGCTGCTGGTCCTCCGCCTCGGTCAGGAGGGTCAGCTTCGCCTTCTCCCGGGCCGCCTCCCCGGGCAGGTCCGTGAGCAGCACGGCGGGAAGCGGCACGGGATCGAATCCGCCGCGGTGCGTGCGGCGCAGCGGGATCTCCGCGAACAGCTGCTTCTCGTACTCGACCGGCGGCACGCGCTCGCCCCAGGCGACCCGCGCGACCAGGTTGGGCAGGTCCGGATCGGGCAGCACGCGCACCTGGGGCACGAGCCCCAGGTTGCGCAGGGCCACCCGGATGGTGAACAGCGCCGCGCCGCAGCTGATCATCATCTCGCGGCCGTGCGGGTCAGCCACGCGCAGTTGCCGCTCGTTGTCGGCGTGGACGCTGATCGCGTGCTCGTCGTGGCTGAACCACCACGGCTGCGTGTTGTGCACGGACGGGGCGTGCACCGCCGCGCTGACCGCGAAGCGCGCGATCCCCTCCGGGGTGGCCGCCTCGGCGGGCAGCCCGTCCGACGGCGCTTGAAAGATGTCCACGGCCTTCTCCCGTCGCGGCCTGGATGAGCTGGATGAGCTGGGTGAGCTGGGCGGCCCGCACCCACCATGGACCGTCCGCCGAGCCTATCAGCGCAGCACGGGACGGGGACGTGGCAGAGGCCAGCGCCGCCAGCTGGCCGGCGACCTCGCCGGTCAGCTCTTCTTGCCGGCGCGATTGCCCGTGCGAGCGATCGCGCCGGCCGCCGGCGCCAGGGTCAGCCAGAGCCCGATGGTGACAACCATCGACGTGAGGTAACCGAACGGGTCAGCGCACGACCAGCACGGGCCGGTCGGCCAGGTGGATCACCTTGTGCGCGGTGCTGCCGAGGAGGAGCCCGGCCAGGTCACCGCGGCCGCGCGAGCCCATGACGATGAGGCTGACGTCGTGCACCTTGGCGTCCTCGACGATCTCGCGGGCCGCGTAGCCGTACAGCGTTGTCCGCACCACGCCGTGCGCCTTGACCCCGGCCTTGGTCAGTTCCCCCACCGCGGCATCGACGTTCGCCTGAGCCTCGTCGGTCGACTCGGTCGCGATCAGCCCGCCCCGGGCAGGACCTCACGCTCGCGCAGGTGCAGGACCCACACCTCGGCGCTGGCCAGCGACGCCAGGTCACGGGTGGCGGCGAGCACCCGCTCGGTGCTTTCGGAATGGTCTACGGCCACCAGCAGCTTCTCGTACATCGGTCTTTCCTTTCTCGCGCACCGATAGGCAGCTCTCGGGCCGCCTGCCGCTAGTCCTCGCTCCGGCCGCGGATCACGACCACGGGGCAGGGTGCGTGGTGCGTGCAGTGCCGGCTGACCGAGCCGAGCAGGGCTCCGGTGAACCCGCCGTGCCCGCGGCGGCCCACCACCAGAACGTCCGCGCCGCCGGAGTTATCGACCAGTACCTGGGCGGCGTAGCCCTGGACGACCACCGGCCGCACCCGCACGTCGCTGCCCGGATCGACGGCCTGGCTGATCGCCTCGGCCACGGTCTTCGCCGCGATCTCCCCGTAGTCGGTGTCGTCGACTATGGCTCCCCAGCCGAAACCGCTCGCGGCGGCGGGGTACTGCCACGCGATCACGGCGTCGACGGTGGCGCCGGTCAGTTCGGCCTGCCGGACCGCCCAGCGAAGGGCTTCCAGCGAGCACGCCGAGCCGTCGACTCCCGCCACGATCCGGTGACTGCCCGCGCGCTGATCTCCAGGCACGTTGCCCACCTCCCTGCACTCCTGCCTTCAGGATCTGGCGCAGGGAACAGCCCGCTCAGAGGCGAAGGTCCCGGATGCCCGGGCCTGCGGACCCTCAGGTCACGTCGTGGCGGAGGACGTTCAGGACGTGCGTGGCGAGGTCCAAGAGCTCGAACTTCTCGCCCGTGCTCAGGGATCCGAGCTGCGCGCCGCCGCAGCGGACGCCGTCCCAGCCGAGCTGCTGGTAGGCGTCGGCGACGGCGGCCAGGGCGCCGGTCAGGTCCTGGCCGTCCAGGTACCGGGTGAGGCTGTGGTTCAGCCAGTACTGCATGTTGCGGTAGCCGAGCGCGAA
Organism: uncultured Actinomycetota bacterium; assembly: GCA_963842355.1. Taxonomy (GTDB): domain Bacteria; phylum Actinomycetota; class Actinomycetes; order Streptosporangiales; family Streptosporangiaceae; genus JASHPR01. The sequence goes on from CAWJGC010000011.1 coordinate 839,108, forward strand.
GTCGTTCTGCCGGTACTTCACGTCGATGAACCCGCCGAAGTGGAACAGGAAAGCGCCTGCGAGCAGCGCGGACGCCGACTCGGTGACCGCCGGGTCGATGGCCGGGGAGACGACGTCCACCAGCGCGGGCTGCTTCCCCTCCAGGCCCGTGGTCGCGGCCACCAGCGCCGCCACGGTCTCGGCGTAGTCGCCACCTGCCTCGCCGTGACTCCCGGGCGCCCGGCCGGCCGTCGCCCGGACCTGGTCCTGCTGCCGGCGGATCTGGCCGAGCTGCGCGGCGGCCGCCTCCTGCAGGCTGGCCCGGAGCGTGTCCGCCTGGGCGGCCGAGAGCCCGAGCCTGTCGATGGCCGCGGCCACCCCGGCCTGCACCGCCTCCGGGATGGCCTTCGACCATTCCAGGTAGGTGTTGGTCTTCTCCAGCCGCCGGAGATCGTCGAAGATCGTCTGGGTGCGGCCGATCGTGAACGCGCGGGTGCCCGCGTGCAGCCAGGACGGCTGCGGGCTGTCCCCGGTCCAGGCCGGTGACGGCGTCTGGGTGGTGGCCGCGGGGTCGGGATGGATCAGCAGGAAGACCCGGTCGTCGTCGCTGCCGACGGACTGGGCCAGGTCGAGGGTGCGGCCCAGCGGCTCGTTGTCGACGGTGCCGCCGTCGGTGTACCAGAACTTGCCGTCGGCCGGGAACCCGGTCAGGCCGGCCTGATCGTACTGGCCCCGGTCGGCGGAGCGGTCAAGCTGCTTGGGCGGGAACCCGATCGCGTTGGCCCCCGAGGCGATGGCCGCCTGCGCCAGCTCCAGGTATCCCTCGGATTCGAGGGCGCTGGTCAGCTTCACGCTGTACCAGTCCAGGAAGGTCGACGCCTGCATGGGCGTGTCGCGGTCGACGATGGGCAGAGCGTAGCTCAGCCCGCCGAGGCTGGCCAGGGCCATCGAGAGCTGGATGGGCTCGCGCTGCCAGCGGCCAGGTGGCCCGTCCGGGATTCCGCCTGCCCCCAGCAGGTCCTGGGCGATCCCGGACAGCGCCTCGCCGGACAGCGGCGACTGCGTGGAGTGCGTCTTCATGGCCTTGAGCGAGACCAGCTCGACCCAGGCCCGCCGCAGCAGCGCCACCGGGTCGGCTCCGCGCAGCAGGGCCCGCGCGGAAAGCAGGCCGGTGATCGAGCCCGCCGAGGCCGAGGCCATGGTGTCGATCACGACCGCCTGCTCGCCGAGTTCCTGGCACGCCAGCAGTAAGGCGGCGAGCGCACCGCCCTCGTAAGCGCCGAGCGAGACCGCACCAGGCAGGGTCAGGGAAATACGGATTCTCGCCACGGATCCCTCCTCAGGGGAAGCCACGCTGCGCCCGGGTTCACCCGGATGCCGCTATCGTGATCCAGCTTGCCAGCCCGTCCCGGCGTCAGGTAAGGCCTCGGCGGAACTGCGGCAGCCACTCGGCCTCGGCCTCCAGCATCCGGTCGGCCATCTCGTGGATCTTCGGCAGCGTCTGCATGGCGCTGGTGAGCGGATCGAGGGCCACGGCGGCGTGCACGAGCTCGCGGCGGCCGGTCGTGGCGGCCTGGACGATCAGGCGCTGGACCGCGATCTGCACCTGGTTCAGCGCCGCGCAGGCGGGCGGCAAGGCGCCGTAGCGGACCGGCCGCACGCCGCCGGCGTCGGCCACGCAGGCCAGCTCGACGCACGCGTCGCCGGGCAGGTTCGTGATCAGGCCGCCGTTGCGCACGTTGACGTAGACCACTCGCGGCGTGCCGGTCACGATGCTGTCCATGATCGGCGCCGCGAGCTCGCCGCCGGGCCGCAGGCCCGCGCGCCGCGCCTCGTCCACGACGTCCCGGTCGCCGCGCGCCTTGTCAGCGGCCGCGGAGACCTGCAGGTTGTCCCAGTGCCGGTCCAGGTAATGCCGGGTCAGATCCGGCGTCTTGCGGAACCACGCCCAGTACTCGCTCGCGTGATGGCTCGACTCGGTGTGGAAGTAGCCCGTGAGCTGCATCAGCTCGGCCCGCACCCGCTCGTTGCTCTGGTACGGGCTGTCGGACCTGGCCAGCATCGGGATCGTCTGGTCCACGTGCCGGGCGGTCATTACCTCCCTGATCCGCGGGATCAGGTCCTCTTCCCCCCGGCGGAAGGTCGTGAACCACGCCGTGTGGTTCACCCCCGCCGCGTCGAACGTGACCTCGCCCAGCGGGACGCCGAGTTCCCTGGCGAGCAGTTCGGCCGTGTTCTGCACGCTGTGGCACAGGCCGATCACGCGCACGCCGAGCAGGTCCGTAGCCCAGACGTTGGGCGACATCGGGTTGGTGTAGTTCAGCAGCAGCGCGTCCGGGCATTCCCGCCGCATGGCCTCGGCCACCACGCGGAGCGCCTCGATGGTCCGCAGGCCGCGGAAGACGCCGCCCGGCCCCAGCGTGTCGCCGACCGTCTGGTCGATCCCGTACTCCCGCGGGATCTCCAGGTCGCAGGCGTAGGCGCGGACGCCGCCCACCTGGAACACGGTGAGGACGAAGTCGGCGCCGCGCAGCGCGGCGTGCAGGTCGGCGGGGATCTCCACGCTCGCCGCCCGCCCGCCAAGCTCGATGAGCTCGCGCACGGCCGTGGCCGTGAGCCGGGCGGCCGCCGCGTCGATGTCGTACAGCGCGAGCACGCCGCCGGCCAGCGCCGGGAACGACAGGATGTCCCGGGCCAGCCTGACGGGGAAGACCCACCCGCCCGCGCCGACGATCGCGATCCGCGGCCGGCCTGCGGTCATCTCGCCTCCCGGAGGCCTCAGGGCGTGAGCAGTGCCTTGATCGGGTGCGGCGCGCCGTTCATGAGCGCGGTGAAGACCTCGGCGCCGGCCCGCAGCGGGTACTGGTCGGCCCAGCTCAGGTCCCACTCCCCCAGGCGCTGCGCCGTGGCCGTGAACTCGTCGTCGGAGTAGGCGAACGAACCCAGGACCCGCTTCTCGCCCCGGACCAGCCCGGCCGCGTCGAACCCCGGGTCCGGCTCGGCCAGCCCGAGCCATACCGCGACCCCGCCGGGCCGCTGGCGCTCGACCGACTGGGCGCGGGTGCCGGCTGACCCGACGGCGTCGAAGATCACGTCGTACTCGCCGTCGAGCGCCTGGCCCGCGCGGCCGGCTCCCAGGCGGAGCGCCTCGGCGGTCCGCCCCGGCGACAGGTCCGCCACGTCGACCGCGGCGGCGCCGGAGGCCCGCGCCGTGAGCAGGCACAGCAGGCCGATGGCCCCGCAGCCGATCACCGCCACCCGGGCTCCGGCCGGCGCGCCCGCCAGGTTCCAGGCGTGCCGCGCGTTGGCGGCCGGCTCGACCAGCGCCGCCGCGGTCCAGCTCATCCCGTCCGGGACCGGCCGCAGCGCCGAGCGGGGCACGGCGACCCGCTCGGCGAACCCGCCGGCGCGGTGCACGCCCACGATGCGGCGTTGCCTGCAGACGTGCCGCAGCCCGCCGCGGCACAGGTCGCACGCGGCGCACGACAGGATCGGGTTGACCACGACCGGGTCCCCGCCGTCGCTCACCCCGGCGAACTCGTGCCCCATGATCAGGGGCGGGGTCCGGAAGCCGGGTGCGGCGGCCCCGTGCAGTTCGCTGCCGCAGATGCCGGCCGAGCGCACGTGCACGAGCACCTCGCCCGCCGCGACCCGCGGCTCGGGAACGTCCTGCAGTTCCACGACGCCCGGTCCGGTGAAGACCAGCGCCTTCATGGCGTGCCGTCCGGTGCGCGCGTCCCGGCCACCGCGGGCCGCTCAGCCCTGGTAGGCATGGCTGGCCAGCCCGGTGACCCCGGCCCGCGCGGAGAACAGCTCCCCGCCCGAGGAGCCGGGGCCCGCCGCCGTGGTGATAAAGAGCGTCTCGAGGCCGGGGCCGCCGAAGGCGCAGCTGCTGACCCGGGGCGCGGGCAGCTCGAGCGCCTGCCTGAGGCGGCCGTCCGGGCCGAATCTCAGCACCGCGCCGCCGTCCCACAGGGCCACCCAGACGCCGCCTTCGGAGTCCACGGCCAGGCCGTCGGGCATCGCGTCGCCCCGGTCGATGCGGGCGAACGGGCGGCGGCCCTCGGCCGCACCGGTGGCCGGGTCGTAGTCCAGCACGTCGACCCGGCGCGTCGGCGAGTCCACGTAGTACATCCGGCTGCCGTCCGGGCTCCAGCCGATCCCGTTGGAGATCGTGACCCCGGGGATGACGATGCTGACGCTGTGATCGGGGTCCAGCCGGTACAGGGCGCCCCGGCCGGGTGCCTCGTCATCGGCCACGCTGCCGGCGAAGAAGCGCCCGGCCTGGTCGCAGGCGCCGTCGTTCATCCGGCAGTCCGCCGGGAGGCCGAGGGTGACGAACGGCGCGACGGCGCCGCTGACGGGATCGAGGGTCAGGAAGCCGTCCCGGGCGGCCAGCACCAGGCCGCCCGCCGCGCGCAGCACGACCGCTCCGACTGTCTGGCCGATGTCCCAGGAACCGAACGCGCCGTCGCCGTCCAGCCGGCACACCTGGCCGGCCGGGATGTCCACCCAGTACAGCGATCCGCTCGCCTCGTCCCAGCAGGGCCCTTCGCCGAGCGTCGCGGCGGGCACGGGCAGCGGGGCCGGCGCGCCGGTCATGAGCTGTCTCCCGCTCCGCGGCCGTGCCCGCCCGGGCGGCTGGGTCCGCCCGCCGGCTCCTTGAACATGACTTCTCCCCTCACCGGGATCGTGCTGCGCCTGTCGCCATATCATTCCGGAAGCGTCTGGCGGCCGCGACGACGACCCGAGGTGAGACATGCGCGGACTGGCCGGCCGGGGCGTCCTGATCAGCGGGGGCAGCAGCGGGATCGGGCTGGCCGCGGCGCGGCGCTTCCTGGAGGAAGGGTGCCGGGTCTTCCTGTGCGGCCTGGACGCCGCCGAGGTGGATCGGGCCGTGGCCGGCCTGGACGGCTACGGCCAGGCCTTCGGCCTCGCGTGCGACGTCAGCCGCGAGGCCGACGTCGCGCGGCTGGTCCAGGCCGCCGAGGCGGCCCTGGGCGGAGTGGACGTGCTGGCCAACAACGCCGGGACGGCGGCGCGCCGCCCGTTCCTGGAGATATCGCCGCAGGAGTGGGACCGGATCGTCGCGGTCAACCTCCGCGGCATGTTCCTGGTGGCCCAGGCGGTCGGCAGGCACATGGCCGAGCGCGGCGCCGGGGTGATCATCAACATGTCCTCCACGAACGGGATCGCGGGCGAGCGGGACTACGCGCACTACAACGCGTCCAAGGGCGGTGTGCTGCTGCTGACCAAGACCATGGCGGTCGAGCTGGGCGGCCGGGGGATCCGGGTCAACGCGCTGTGCCCCGGGTACATCAGCACGCCGCTGAACGCGGCCATCGCCGCGCGGCTGGGCGATGGCGGCGATGGCTTCGAGGAGTCCTACGCCCGGAACCGGATCCCGCTGGGCCGGGCCGGGACGGCCGACGAGGTGGCCGCGGCCTATGCGTTCCTGGCCTCCGACGACGCGTCGTTCATTCATGGCACCGGGCTGGTCATCGACGGCGGCCAGCTCGCCGTGATGTGACAGGCCGGCCCGGTGCCGGCCCGGCGTCAGAAGAACGTATGCACCGCGTCGACGACGTCGTCGTGGTCATCGACCACCGGGATGACCCGCCACTGGTCGAAGGTGGTGCACGGATGGGTGATGCCCAGGCTGACCAGGTCGCCGGGAGCCAGGCCGCCGGGTTCCGGGTCGCCCGGGTCGCGCGGGATCCGCAGGTAGGCGTGCTGGTCGTCGAGCTTGATCACGCGCAGGCCTGCCGCCGGCCGGTACCCGCCCGTCCCGGGCTCCCCCGGCCGGACCCGCAGCGGCGGCGGCATCCCCTGGTCGCAGGAGATGTCGCGGCGGCCCGCGTTCAAGATCGCGAGGCCGGGCTCCGGCACGGACAGCACGGCCGCCCACAGCTCGAGGGCCGGGACGAACTCCGGGACGGGGAGGGACGGCGGCCCGGCCGCTCCCGCGCGGCAGCCCGGGCCGGTCGCCGCGTAGTGCCCGTGATCGTGCGTGATGTAGGCGCCGCTGCGCAGCACGACCTGGGGGGCATCGGGCCCGCCCCCCGCCAGCTCACGGCATACGACGTCGAAGAACGAGCTGCCTCCGGCGCTGACCACGGGCCGGAACGCACCGCCGCGGGGCGGGCCGGGCAGCAGCCCGCTCAGCGTGCGCAGGTCGGCGCAGAACGCGGCGACCGCCGCCAGGGTCGCCTGCGGCTCGTCGCGGTGGATCCCGCCTTCGTAGCCTGCCGCTCCGGCCAGCTCGAGCGCCCCGGCGGACTCGACCGCCCCGGCCACGGCCAGCGCGCCGGCGATGCTCCGGCAACCGGTCCTGCCGCCGGGATACCCCAGCTCCACCAGGACCTTCAGCGGCCGGCCCGGCCGGGCGGCGCGCAGCGCCTCGTCGAGCAGCGCGACCCCGGCCAGGCTGTCCGCGTAGGCGTAGCACTCGAACGCGGGATCGGCGGCCAGCTCACGGCCCAGCCACTCGGCGGCGCCGCGCTCGGTGATCTGGCTGGCGATGAGCACCCGCGGCACGCCGAACGCGCGGTAGACTTGCGCCTGCGAGATCGTCGCGGCCGACACGGCCCAGGCTCCGGCCGCGAACTGCCGCGCGATGAGCTGCGGCGCCATCGTGGTCTTGCCGTGCGGCGCGTGCAGCACGCCCGCCGCGGCGCAGTAGGCCGCCAGCGACCCGATGTTGTGCCGCAACGCGGTCTCGTGCAGGACGAGCACGGGCATGTCGAAACCGCCGCCGAACAGCGGCGGGCGCTCGGCGGCCAGGCTGGCCGCGGTCACCGGGCCGACGGCCGCCAGGCGGCCGAAGCCCTTGTCCGTGACCGCGATCGGCCGGTTCCGCAGGCCGGCCACCGCCGCCGTCAGGCCGTCAGGCGCGGCACCCAGGGAACCGCTCGTCATGCCAGCCTCCACGCCCGCTCGCCCTGCCGATCATCATGGTAAGGGCGATCCCCCGGCGCTCCTGATCGTGACGCGGGCGTGGAGATACTCAGTGGTGCACGGCGGCCACCAGCGCGGCGTAGCAGCGAACCAGCGCCGCGTGTTCCTGGGCGAGCAGCGGGCTGTCGGGGAGGCACCCCTGCTCGACCCATTGATCGGACAGGTCCATGGCGCGGGCCCGGTGCACGGCCGCCGGCCTGACCTCGGCCTCGGGCTCACCGTAGAGGTAGCTGTACAGGCGGGTCACCGACTCGACCAGCTCGTCGCCCGCGCCTCTGGGCACCGTCGAGTACTGGACCTGGCGGTGCACGCGCCACCAGTCGACCTCGAGCCTGGCCGCCTCCGCCGGGCTGGCGGGCTCGCCGTAGCACAGCCTGACCAGGGCGTAGAACCGTCGCATGCACGCCCGGGCCGCACCGGGGTCGTTGTCGGGGACCGGGGCCCACAACTGGTTCGCGCGCAGTACCAGCCACGCGCCGTGCAGGGTGCGGTACCAGTTCATGCCGAAGCCCGCCCGGACCAGGCCGGCCGAAGCCAGCAGCACCTGCGGCCAGTCCCGCAGGTAGTACCCGACCCACGCCCGGTATTCCAGGTCGGCGATGTGGCCCGGGTCGAACGACCGGAGCCGGCTCGGCCGCGCGGCCGGGCCGGCCGCGGCCACCGCCGCGATGCCCGGACCGCGATGATCTTGACCCTTGACGTCAGCGCTCATCTGTTCCCCCCCGAGATCTGCGCGCCCAGGTGCGCCCGGCCGCGCACAGATTCCAGCACGAATATGTCACCGGGGCCAGCATGCCGCAGTTACCTGCGGCGACCGATCACCCAGGCGAGCAGGGCCCACGCCGCCACCGTCCAGGCGGCGAGCACCGCGTAGGCCGTGCCGAGGCCGTGAACCAGGCCCGTGGTCACGCTCGCCCGCGTGACCTGCGCCAGGTAGTAGACGGGCAAGACGCGGTGCACGTCGGCCAGCCAGGCCGGCAGCTGGGTGATGGGGTACACCACGGGGGAGAACAGCAGCACCACGAAAACCAGGTATCGGGCCACGCCGGTCGCGAGCGTGATGGCGACGGCGGGAAGCGCGGTCATCAGCGCGACCGTGTACCAGGCCATCGCCGCCATGCTGCGGGGCACCGGCATCGACTGCAGGAACTCATAGCTCCCGCTGGCGCGCTGGTCCGCGACGATCTGCGGCTCGAAGATCAGCCCGGCCGTGATGAGGTTCACCACCGGGATCCCGGTCACCGCGAAGGTCGCGGCCGGCGCGGGTATGTGGCGGAACCACAGTCCGATCCCCAGGATGAAGCCGGCACCCTGCAAGATGAGCACGGACGCCAGGATCGGCAGCTGCAGGCGCAGGTCCGCGAGATCCCACGCGAACGTCCGACGGTACCCGCGCAGCCAGTACCGCGGCCCGCTGTCGGCGACCGGAAGGCGGGGCCGCGCCCGGTGCGCCGGAGCCGTCGCGGCGGGAGCCATCGTCAACCCGTTTCGTCGCCGTCGGCCGAGCCGTGGCCGGTCAGCTGCATATAGGCGTCCTCCAGCGACGTGGCGGTGAGCGCGTACTCCTCGGCCACGCCGGCCCCGATGAGTTCCCCCGCCCACCCGATGGCGTGCGAGGCCTCGGCGTCGTCGATGACCGCCATGAGGTTGTGGCCGGCTCGCGTCGAGCGCCGCACGAACGCCGGCAGCTCCGGAGCGTCGCGCCCGGGAGCGAGCATGAGCTGGAGCCGGAGGTGGCCGCGGTCACCGGCCTTCATGGACGACGGCGTCCCCTCGGCCAGGAGCCGGCCCTGGTCGATGATGGCCAGCCGGTCCACCGCCTTCTCGGCTTCCAGCACGTTGTGGGTGACCAGCAGCACCGCGACGCCGGCGTTCCCGAGTTCGCGGATCTGCTGCCACAGCATCCGCCGCCGCAGCGGGTCGACATCGTTGGTGGGCTCGTCCAGGATCACCACCCGCCCCGGGCACACCGTGACCATGGCGAAACCCACCAGCCGCTTCACCCCGCCGGACAGGCCGATCCCCCGCTTCTTCCGCCACTCGCCGATGTCGAGCGCCTCGATCAGCTCGTCCGCCCGGCGCGACACCGAGGCCGGATCGCCGCCCCGGATCCGGCCGCACAGCACGATCGCCTCCCGGGCCCCGAACGAGTCGATCGGGACCTGGGCCTGCGGCAGGTACGAGCACAGCTGGCGGGCCGCGGCCGGGTCCGCCACCAGGTCGTGCCGGCCGAGCGTGATGCGCCCCGATGTCGGCCGCAGCAGGCCGATGACCTGCTTGACCAGCGTGGTCTTGCCGGCGCCGTTCGGACCCAGCAGCCCGTACACCTCGCCCGGCTCCACGTGCAGGGAAATCGCGTCGTTGGCCCGGACGCCGTTCGGGTACACCTTGGTGACGCCGGACGCCCGGAACGTCCAGTCCTGAGCCGGCCTGGAGACGGCGCCGACGGCATGCCCGGCCTCCGCGAGGGGCGGCCGGAGGTCGGGGCGGCCAGCGTCCATCGGGGACATCCTCTTCAGCACGAAGTTCGGAGCTACCGGGCTTGAGCGTGGATCCGGCGGCCCCCGCGCGACAGAGTCGAAGGTCCCTTCGCCCGCCCCAGCCAGGCCGGCCAGGTCAGGACGCGCCGGTCAGCGGTGGTAGGGGTCGGGCAGGTCGCGGGTCAAGGTGAGATGGGCCATGCCCTCGGGTTCCACGAGCCTCGGCTGCGGCGGCGCGGCGGCGAGTTCGACGGACACGATCCCGCACCGCTTGGCGCCCAGCACCGGCTGCGCCTGGTTGGGCAGAACCGCCCAGGTGGTCGGCACCCACAGGTGATCGGTGTGGTCCAGGCGAAGCTGGCGGTACTGGTGCGCGTGGCCGCTCAGGACCAGGTCCAGTGGCCTGCCCCGGACCAGGTCCGCGAGAAGATCGCGGCTCGCCGGCGGCCAGAACCGGTAGCGCGGCGAGGCGGCCAGCTCGGGGTCGGCCGCCGTCACGGGCTTGTGCGTGAGCAGCGCGATCCTTCGGTTCTCGCCGCGCCCGGTGAGCTGCTCCGCGAGCCACGACCACTGTCCGGCCTCGGCTTCCAGCCCAGACCCCAGGAGCTGCGCGTTGACCGCCAGGAGCGTCCAGTCCGGCAGCGTCAGCGCCCAGTGGTCGGCGCCGATGACATCGAGCCACCGCTGCTGCCGTCCGGCGTCCAGCACGAAGTCGCCGGGCGCGCCCGGCCACGGATTGTCGCCGATGTCATGGTTGCCGGGCACGGCGTGCCAGGCCACCGGCAGGCGGTCGAGCTGCCGGCGGCCGTACCGCAGGTCACCGGGGTCATGTGCCCCGTCGAGGGTGAGGTCGCCGAGGTGGACGACCAGGTCAGGGGCGGCGGCCTCGACATGCCGCAGCACGGCTTCCCAGTTCGCCTCCGCCTCCGGGGCGGACGGCGACAGGTGGGTGTCCGACACCAGGATCACGCGCACCCCTGAACCGTACCGGCCGGTGCGGGCAGGCTCGCCGGCCGCCACCCGGCTTTATCCTGGCCCGGTGCGAGGGCTCAGCCCGAGCATGGCGCCGAGTGCGTGGAGGTGCGGTCGTGGGCGACGTGAAGATCCCGGTCCGGGATGACGGCGGCGTGCCCAAGGACGCCAGGTCGTTCCTGGCGGCGCGTGCCCGATCGTCGCCAGCTACGGCGCCAGGGACTGGACGCAGCGAGGCGCGGCTGGCCAGCTGGAGCGGGCGCTGTCGGCCGCGGCGTGGCCCATGACGTCAAGGAGTACCCCGACGCAGGGCATTCGTTCCTCAACGACCACGACCCCGCGGATGCCTCCAGGCTGATGCGGGCGCTGGCCCGGCTATCGCGCAGCGCCTACCACGGGCCGTCGGCGCAAGACGCCCGCCGCCGCATCGTCGCGTTCTTCGACGAGCACCTCAGGAGCCCGGCGTGAGCTGACCGTCATGCCTCCGAGGCGATGGCCAGGTCCTTGCGGGCGGGCACGATGGGCGGTGCCGAGCGCCAGTCCGGAGTGCCGTCTTCCGGCAGGCCGCAGGGTGCCTTCTCGGGATGAATCTCGGCCCAGTGCGTGTATTGTCGGCCGCGACGATCGGGTCGCACGCCCACATCAGCATCAATCCGGCCGCGTAGACCGCCCCCTGGACCTGGGCCACCGTGATCTTCCGCAGGTTGCGCCAGCGGCGGGTGTTCTCGAAATACGAAATGCCACTCCTGCAGCGTGCGCCGCTCGGCGCCGGTGCGGGGTCCATGGTTTCCGCGTTGTACGTCTGCGCCACGCTCCCGCCCTGGCCCCGCCCGGACCGTCGCCCGTCCGACGAGGAGGTCACCAGCGGCTCAAAGCATCATTCAGGCGAGACGAAATCGAGTGCCGCCTGGACGAAGCGGAAGTCCTTCGGCGTCCCGAAGTGGTCGGTGCGCGACAGCGACACGAGCCGGGCGTCGGGCAGCGCGGCGATCAGCCGGGTCGCGGGCCCGGCGAAGTCGCGCTCGCCGAGGACGACCAGCACCGGGACCCGTACGGCCGCCACTTCGGCCTCGGTCAGCGGGGCCCGCGGGCGGCGCAGGCAGGCGGCCAGGGCGGCCCGGTCGTTGCCCGGCGCCATCGCGAAGTGAGTGAGCGCCGCGGCGGCCGGGCCCGCTTCCTGCGCGGCCTGCCCGCTCTCGACGGCGCGGGCGACGGGCTCGGGATCGGTGCTGGCGAAGACGTTGTCGCCGATTCCGCCCAGCACGATCCGCCGGAAGCGGTCGGGTGCGGCCGAGGCGGCGCGGAGCAGCAACTGAGCGCCCAGGCTGAAGCCGATGGCGTCGACCTGCCGGTCCGCGGGCATCGCCGCGACGATCGAATCCTCGAGCCGGGCGTAGGCGGCGGGTTCGCTCGGCCTGGCCGCCTGCCCGTGGCCGAGCAGGTCGACGCCGATCACCGCGCGTCCCTCGTCGTGCAGCAGGTCGACCCAGCCGGGCTCGCGCCAGTTCCGCTCGTAGGAGGAGGCGAAGCCGTGCACCAGCACCACCGGTACGTCAGCCACTGATCATTCCGTTCTGCTCATGACGTCGCCCCGGGCCGGGCTAATCGAGTCCTTCCACGAATTGCTTGAGCTGGCGGAGATTGCGGCACTCCACCATCCTGTCGCACTGCCTGCCGTATTCCGAGGCGATGGAGTCGCCCGTGTCCCAGGAGTACCCGGGCTCGGGATTGAGCCAGTACAGGTGGCGCGCGCGCTGGCGGATGGCCTTGAGCACCCATGATCGCGACGAGTGGTAGTTGTTACGCCCGTCGCCCAGGATGATCACGCTGGTCCTCTTCCTGACCTGCGGGCCCCACTGGTCCCAGAAGCTCTCCAGCACCATGCCGTAGTCGGAATGACCGTCGAGGCGCACCGCGCCCGTCCCGCCGTTGATGTGACGGGCGATGGCCGCCATGTCGGGTGCCGACTCGAAGACGCCGGTTACTTCTACGATGCCGTCGACGAAGACGAAGCTCCGGACCCGGGAGAACTCCGACTTGATCGCGTAGGCCAGTTGCAGCGTGAAGCTCGCGAACGCCGCGACCGACGACGAGATGTCGGCCACCAGCATGATCTCGGGCTTGGCCGGGTGCGGCTTGCGGAAGACCAGGTCCACCGGGACCCCGCCGGTGCCGAGCGACTGCCGGATGGTCCGCCGGAAGTCGAGCGTGGACCGCCGGTGATGCCGGCGCTTGTGCGCCAGCCGCGCGGCCAGTTTCCGGCTCAGCACCTGGACGGCCTGCCTGATCGCGGCCAGTTGCTGCGGCGAGGCGTTGAGGAAGTCGACGTCTTCGGGCAGCGGCCGGCGGAGCGTTCCCGCGACGGCCTCGGCTCCCCGGTCGGCGACCAGCCTGCGGCGGATCTCGGCTTCTACCTCCGTCCGGACGCCATCTACCCGCCTGGTGTAGTCATCGCGGGCGAGCCTGCGGTCCATGTCGCCGAGGTTGACCGCGTCCGCCGACTGCAGCAGGCGCTCGAGCAGCGTGTCCAGGTCCAGCTTGCGCAGCGTCCGGTACAGGTAGTACATGCCGGCCACGGCCCGGCCGGGCTCGATGCCTGCGTACCGGCTGACCGCCTCGGCCACCACCGCGTTGACCAGGAAGCGGTCGCCGGCCGCCAGGGCCTGCAACAGCAGGTCGTTGAGCTCGGCGTCGCCGAACGCGGCGAGGGCGCCGTCACGGCCCGCGCCGTTCCCGGCGGCGGACGGTCGCCCGGCGGACGGCTCGGGGCCCAGGTCCGCGTCCCGCCGCAGGCCGGCGAAGAAGATGTCGAACACCAGCTCAAAGGCGGCGTAGTGGTCGCTGTTCTTGACCAGCGTCGCGGCCAGCGCGCTCTTCAGGGACGCGCGGTCGACCAGCGGCATGGCCAGCAGCGCGGCCGTGGCGTCCACGTTCTCCGACACCGAGATCGGCAGCCCGATCGCGCGCAGTTCCGCCACGAACGCGGCGAGCGTCCCCAGCCCGGGCCGGCCGGGGGGGTCCGGGGGGGTCGTCACGTCACGGGCCCGCGGTCAGCTCGGCGGCCGCCTTCTCGATGTCCGACTGGTACTTGAGCAGGACGTGCAGCGTGTCGGCGGCGAGTTGCGGGGTTATCTCGTCGGCTCCCAGCAGGAACAGCGTGTGGGCCAGGTCGATGGTCTCCGATACCGAGGGGCGCTTCTTGAGATCCATCGCCCGCAGCGACCGGACCAGCCCGCTGACCTGCGCGGCCAGGTGTTCGGCGATGCCCGGCACCCGGCTGCGGACGATCTCCTGCTCCCGCTCGACCGAGGGGTAGTCGATGTACAGGTACAGGCACCGGCGCTTGAGCGCCTCGGACAGGTCGCGCGAGTTGTTGGAGGTCAGGAAGACCAGCGGTGTCCGCGTGCTGGCGATCGTGCCCAGCTCGGGAATCGAGACCTGGTAGTCGGAGAGCACCTCGAGCAGCAGCGCCTCGGTCTCCACCTCCAGCCGGTCCACCTCGTCGATGAGCAGGACGACGGGCTCCGGGGCCCGGATGGCGGCCAGCAGCGGCCGGGCGAGCAGGAACTCCTCACTGAAGATGTCCGACTCCAGCTCCGACCACGGCGTCGGCCCGGACGAGCCCGACGGGCCCGCGGCGCCGGAACGGCTGACCTGCTCGGCCTGGATCCGGAGCAGCTGCTTCTTGTAGTTCCACTCGTACAGCGCCTTGGCCTCGTCCAGGCCTTCGTAGCACTGCAGCCGGATGAGCCGCATGTGGCTCATCGCCGCGACGCTCTTGGCCAGCTCGGTCTTCCCGGTGCCCGCCGGGCCCTCGACGAGCACCGGCTTGGCCAGCCGCTCGCCCAGGAACACCACGCTCGCGATGCGCTCGTTCGGCAGGTAACCGACGCTGCGCAGCCCCTGCAGTACCCGCTCGGGCGAGCCCAGCCCGTCCGGACTCACCCCCGGTTGCCGTTCGGTCATTCGGTTTGCTGCCCTTCCCTGCACCTCACCCGCCTGGACGGGCCGTCCGGCGCGCACTAGTACGAGCATTACTTACAAAAGCTAACTATATGAACACCCTGAGCGGGGAAGCTTTTCCGCGATCTTGGCGTTGCCCGCCAGGAGGCGCTGGAGCGCCGGCCAAGCCGAGTCAGCCGAGGCGACGGAGCCAGCCGAGGCGGGAAGGTCAGGCAGACGTGACAGGCATGAGCGCGGCCGGGCAGGCCGGCGCGCTCCTTCTGCCCGCGCACGGGCCGGTCACCACCAGCACGCACGAGCGGGCCGATGCGCTGCTGGCCCACCATGGCCAGCGGCTGGACGCGTCGGCGGCCGCCGTGGCAGCCGGGGCTGACACCGGCCTGGAGGTCGCCCGCGCGCTGCGGTGGACCAGGCGGGAGCGCCGGCTCGAGGATCTCGACCCGTTCAACCAGATGCTCGCGGTGCTCGAGACGGCCGCGCACCTGGTGGTCCTGGTGGCGCAGGGCCGGGTGCGCCAGAGCCGGCTCGACGGCGTCGACCACTACTCGCAGCCGTGAACGCCCGGGAGGCAGTGATGCGTGAGGCAGTGATCGTGGAGGCCGTGCGCACCCCGGTCGGGAAGCGGGGCGGCGGGCCCCGGCGATGAGGCCCGTGATGAGCCCGGCGGTCACCTCGGTCGACTTCCACTTCGACATCATGTGCCCCTGGGCGTACCAGGCGTCGATCTGGATGCGCGACGTCAGGGACCAGCTCGGCCTGGACGTCCGCTGGCGTTTCTTCAGCCTCGAGGAGATCAACCGGGCCGAGGGCAGGAAGCACCCCTGGCAGCGCGACTGGTCCTACGGCTGGTCGATGATGCGGATCGGCGCGCTGCTGCGCCGCATCGACCCCGAACTGCTGGACCGCTGGTACCTGGCGGCCGGAACGGCGCTGCATGTGGACGGGAACAAGCCGCACCGGCGGGAGGTGGCCGAGGCGCTCATCGGCCAGCTCGGGCTCGATCCCGCCCTGGTCGGCCAGGCCATCGACGACCCGGGCACGCACGACGAGGTACGGGCCGACCACGACCGGGTCACGGGACTCGGCGGCTGGGGCGTGCCGACCCTGGTGTTCGGCGACGACCAGGCCCTGTTCGGGCCGGTGCTGATCGAGCCGCCGTCGGGCGAGGCCGCGATCCGGCTGTGGCAGTTGCTGACCGGCTGGCTGGATTTCCCGAACCTGTATGAGGTGCAGCGGCCCAAGCGTCCGGGCGACCTCCAGGCCATCGCCACCACGTTCCGGCCCTACCTCGAGGCCCGCGACTGGGTGACCATCCAGAAGGAGACTCCGTGACCGAGCTGGCCAGGATCAGGACGGCCCTCGGGCAGTCCTACGCCGCCATCGAGGAACTGTGCGCCGCCATGTCCGCCGCGCAGTGGCAGGCGCAGTCCCTGTGCCCGGCCTGGACGGCGCGCGGGGTGGTCGGCCACCTGGCCAGTGTCGAGAACATGCTGGCCGGCTGGCTGCCGGGCAGCGCCGGTGAGCTGCCGCCGCTGGACCGGGTGACGGCGTTCGGGCAGCAGGCAGCGGAACTTGATGACACCGCCTTCGCGGCCCGGGTCACCGAGGTGTTCGGCCGGCGCCGCGCCGACCTGGCCGCGCTCAGCGAGGATGATCTCAGCCGGCCGTCCTGGACGCCGGTCGGGCCCGCCACCTATGGCTCCTTCATGGCCATCCGCGTCTTCGACTTCTGGGTGCACGAGCGTGACATCACCACGCCGCTCGGCCTGCCGACCGACGACGGTGACGTTCGCGCCGAAATGGCGCTCGCCGAGGTGGAGCGCTCGCTCGGATACATCGTCGGCAAGAAGGTCGGCTTGCCCGACGGCAGCAGCATCGTCTTCCGCCTCACCGGGCCGCTGCGGCGCGACCTGTACGTAGCCGTCGACGGCCGGGCCAAGGTGGTCGGTCACATCGAACGCCCGGACGTGGAGCTCAGCACCGACTCGCTCACGTTCGTGCAGCTCGCCTGCGGCCGCGTCGACCCGCAGGAGCGGATCGACGCGGGGCTGGTCAGCTGGACCGGAAACGCCGAGCTCGGGGACCGCGCGGCCCGGAACCTCCGGTACACGATGTGAGCGCTGCTCGTTCCGGCCATTTCCGTGATCATGGCGAACTGATGACGATATTTGCTATCAATCAACCACGATCATGAACTGCTACCAGCCATCGGAGCCGAGATGACGATCCTGAACACCGAAGAGCCCGCCCATGTCGCGGCCGCCGGGCGCCTGCAGGCTGAGCCGATCGTCTGGCTGACCACCGTGGCCCGGTCCGGCCAGCCGCAGTCGACGCCGGTCTGGTTCCTATGGGAGGGCGGCGAGTTCCTGATCTACGGCGCGGCCAACGGGCCGAAGGTCCGCAACATCGAGGCGAACCCGCACGTCTCTCTTCACCTGGAGGGCAACGGCCGAGGCGGCGCGAACGTCATCTTCGAGGGCCGCGCCCGGCTCGACCCCGCCGGGCCCCGGGCCGATGCCGTGGCCGCCTACATCGAGAAGTACCGCGAGTTCATCGACTCGTACGGGTGGACACCGCAGAGCTTCGCCGACGACTACCCGCACGTGATCCGGATCTCCCCCACCCGCGCCCGGATCTGGTAACCCGGGCCCACCTCCCCACAGCCGGCGGGCTCGGTCGTGAGCTCCTTGTCTGGCTGGGCCGAGCTCCGCCTCCGATGAGGTGGCGGGCGGGGTGGCGTGAAAAAGTTGCCGATTCCATGATCGGCAGGGATTAATCGTGCGAAGGGAACGCCCCGGGCCTGTCCGGCAGTCTAAGGAACATGAACGCACGTATCGCTGCGGGTCAGGGCGCCCACCTGGCCCATCTCGTGCTGATCGAGCAGTCCGGCGCCAAGCACAGAATCCCGCAACCGTCCACCATCAAGGCGATGATCGAGGCCGAGCACGCCATGCACGGCTGCAGCCAGCTACGAGAGGTCAAGGTCATCATCCGGCACACGGCCGTGGCCCGGTGGAAGGCCGACGAGCAGGGCTGGCGCCGCGTGGCGTAGCCGCGCCCGCGCCGGATGGCCGGCCGGCCCGCCCGCCTACAGCCAGTCCCGCCGCCGGAAGATGACGTAGAGCGCGACGGCGGCGACGATCATGACGGCCACCGAGACCGCCAGGCCGGACTGGTGGCTGAACCCGGGATAGGGCACGTTCATCCCGTAGAACCCCGTGATGAAGGTCGGCACCGCGATGATCAGCCGGGTGCGCGCCTGGCACTTGGTCGGCGTGACGGCCGAAATCGCCTGGCCCGCCACGGTCTGCGGGTCCCGGCCGCGGAACGTGCGGTCACCCGCAGACCCGGGCTGCGCTGCTGTCATCGGTTCCTCATCTCACGTCAGCTCGCGGGAGTCATCATCACCGTCACCCGCGCTCACCGGCAAGCTGCCCCTGGGGCGGCGGATAATCAGTTGCCCGGCACCGCCGCCATCTGCTGTACTCCCTGCAGTCAGCCCAGGAGAGCGGGGAAACCGGAATGCGCGCAGCGCCTATGTCCATCCAGAGAGGAATCGCTGCCTATTCAGGGGACATAACGCTCAGTGCGCACGCTCAACCTGGGGATTCTGGCGCATGTAGACGCCGGTAAGACGAGCCTGACCGAGCGGCTCCTGTTCGCCGCCGGCGTCATCGACGAGATCGGCAGCGTCGACGACGGCAGCACCCAGACCGACTCCCTGGCGCTGGAACGACAACGCGGCATCACGATCAAGGCCGCCGTCGTCTCGTTCGCCGTCGGTGACGTCACCGTCAACCTGATCGACACGCCCGGTCACCCGGATTTCATCGCCGAGGTGGAACGGGTGCTGAGCGTGCTCGACGGCGCCGTGCTGGTGATCTCTGCCGTCGAGGGCGTGCAGGCGCAGACCCGCGTGCTGATGCGGACGCTGCAGCGGCTGCGCATTCCCACGCTCATGTTCGTGAACAAGATCGACCGCGGCGGCGCGCGGGACGAGCGGGTGCTGCGGGCCATCTCGGAGAAGCTGACGCCGGCCGTCGTCGCGATGGGATCCACGCGGCGCCTGGGCACGCGGGCCGCGGGCTTCACGCCCTACGGCGCGGGCGACGCGGCCTTCGCGGCCAGCCTGGCCGACGTGCTGACCGAGCACGACGATGAGCTGCTGGCCGCGTACGTCGAGGACGAGAGCGCTGTCCCCTGCGGCAGGCTCCGGGAGGAACTCGCGGTCCAGGCCAAGCAGGCCCTGGTGCACCCGGTGTACTTCGGCTCGGCCATGACCGGTGCGGGCGTGGACGCGCTGACCGCCGGCCTCACCGAACTGCTCCCGGCGACCGAAGGCGACACCGGCGGCCCGGTCTCGGGCACCGTCTTCAAGGTCGAACGAGGGCCAGCCGGGGAGAAGATCGCCTACGCGCGCCTGTTCTCGGGAACGGTGCGAGTGCGGGACCGGCTCCGGTTCGGGCCGCAACGCGCGGCGCGGGTCACCGCGATCAGCGTCTTCGACCGCGGTTCGGCCGTCCCCCGCGGGTCGGTCGCCGCGGGCCGGATCGCCAGGCTCTGGGGCCTCGGCGACGTTCAGATCGGCGACACGATCGGCGTGCCGCCCCCGAACTCGGCCGGCCGCTACTTCGCCCCGCCGACGCTGGAGACGGTGGTCGTGCCCGGCCGTCCGGCCGACCAGGGCGCGCTGCACGTCGCGCTCGCCCGGCTGGCCGAGCAGGACCCGCTGATCAACCTGCGGCAGGACGACGTCCGCCAGGAGCTGCTCGTCTCGCTCTACGGCGAGGTACAGAAACAGGTCGTGCAGGCCACGCTGGCCGACGACTTCGGCATCGACGTCGGGTTCCGCGAGACGACGACGATCTGCATCGAGCGACCCGTGGGGTCCGGCGCGGCCGTCGAGGTCATCGGCCAGGAACCAAACCCGTTCCTGGCCGGGATCGGGCTGCGCATCGACCCCGCCGCGATCGGCGCCGGCGTGCAGTTCCGGCTGGAGATCGAGCTCGGGGCGCTGCCGCCGGCGTTCCTCAAGGCGGTCGAGGAAACCGTGCGGGCCACGATGCGACAGGGGATCCACGGCTGGCAGGTCACCGACGCCACGGTCACGATGACGCATTCCGGCTACTGGCCACGGCAGAGCCACGCCCACGGCACCTTCGACAAGAGCATGTCGAGCACGGCGGGAGACTTCAGGAACCTGACCCCGCTGGTGCTGATGAGCGCGCTCGCGCAGGCGGGGACCCAGGTGCTCGAGCCCTGGCAGCGCTTCCGCGTCGACGCGCCGGCCGACACGCTCACCCCGCTGCTGGCCCTGCTGGCCCGGCTGGGCGCCGCCGCGCGCACCCAGCACCAGCACCTCCAGCGCTCGTCCTGCGTGCTCGAGGGAGAGATTCCCGCGGCCCGGGTACGCGAACTCGAGCGGCAGCTGCCGCCGCTGACGCGCGGCGAGGGCATGCTGGAATGCGCGTTCGAGCGATACCGGCCGGTCCGCGGGGCGGTCTGGTCCCGGCCGCGGTCGGACCACAACCCGCTCAACCGGAGGGAGTACCTGCTGCACGTCCAGCGGGGGGTACCGGGCCGCGGCCCGGCCCGGGCCCGCTGGTGACGATCCCGCGCCCCCGCCCGCCGCGCGTAGCCTAGCCGCTCACCCGCGCCCGGGCTCAGCCGAAGGCATCCCGTGCGGCCTCGGCGCCGGCCCGGGTCAGGTCGTACCAGGCATACGTGCCGTCTTCGAGCAGTTCGCGGGCGGCGCGGACCACCGCGCCGAGCGCCGCGAACGCCAGCGCTCCGCCGACCGAGACCCGCGCGACGCCGACGGACGCCAGCTCGGCCACGGACGGCCCGTTGGGCCGGGCGAGCACGCTGACCGGGCGGTCCACGGAATCGACCACGCGGCGGATGTCGTTCAGCCCGGTCAGTCCGGGCGCGAAGAGCACGTCGGCGCCTGCCTCCTGGTAGGCCTGCAGGCGCCTGATCGTGTCGGCCAGGTCGGCTCGGCCGCGGATGAGGTTCTCCGCGCGCCCGGTGAGTACCAGCCGGGCGTGGCCGGAGTGGAACGCCTCGGCGGCGGCGGCGACCCGCTCGCTCGCCAGGCCGATCTCGTAGATCTCCTTCGCCTCGCCGTCGTAATCCTCGATGGATGCTCCGGCGAGTCCGGTCTCCCGGGCCCGCTGGTAGGTCTCCGCGGCCGCCTGGGGGTCACGGGCATAGCCGTTCTCCAGGTCAGCCGACACCGGAAGGTCGGTGGCGGAGGCGATCACGGCGGCGTGGGCCAGGGCTTCGCCACGGCTCACCGAGCCGTCGAGCCGCCCCATGGTCGCCGCGAACCCGCTGCTGGTCGTGGCGAGCGCGGGGAAGCCGAGCCACGCGAACAGCCTCGCCGATCCCGCGTCCCACGGGTTCGGCATCAGCAACGGCTGATCTTGGTGGTGCAGGGCCAGGAAACCCTCGGCCAACTCCCGCTGACTCGCCATGACCGGACCTCCGCGCTTGCTGGCGTGCTCTGCTTCGGGGACGAAGGAATTATGGCAGCTGGCGGGCGGCACGGCGGCGGGCCAATAAGCTGGCTGAGTCCGCGGGCGGCTGGTCCTGGGGCGGGTACCTGCGCCGCCGGATGATCCGGCGCCCGTCCGCGGTCCACAATCGCCGACAGCCGGTGCAGCCCAGGAGGTCTCCAAAACGGGCGGAGGTCCGCCCCGTTCTCCCCACGGTGCCGCCGCAGACGCAGTTGTCTCCGGCCGCGGCTCTCCGCGTCCGGCGCATGCCGGCCCGGGCGAATACCGGCGAGGCCCGCGCGGCGGGGCGCAACTCGTGCTGCACGTACACGAAGGCCAGGAGACTGAGCACGGCCACCGCCGCGATGACCGACGCTGCCAGGTAACCCAATTGCGCCTCCCGCGGCGGAATGTACAGTCACCGTACTGCCCGGCCCGGACGTGCGTAAGCCCGTCGGCGGGCCGGGCTATGCTGCGACCCGCCGGAACCTCCGCCGCCGGGAGACCCAGGGAGAATCGCCATGGCCGTCACGCCCCCCACCCACGAAGACCTCGCGGCGATCGCGGACCGGTACCGGTTCGGCCTGACCGCGCCGGACGTCGAGTCGTTCCGGGCCATCATCGCGGGCGCGCTGGCGTCCTACGACGCGGTCGAGCGCCTGTACGCCGCGCGCCTCCCCGAGGTGCCGGCCCGCTCGTACCAGTGGCCGGCCGAGGCCGACAACGAACTGGGGGCCTGGTACGTCACCACCGAGATCGCGGCGGCCGACGGCGGCCCGCTGGCCGGGCGCCGGGTGGCGATCAAGGACAACATCGAAGTGGCCGGGCTGCCGATGATGAACGGATCCGCGACGGTCGAGGGCTACGTGCCCCGGCGCGATGCCACGGTCGTGACGCGCGTGCTGGCCGCGGGGGCGACGCTCACCGGCAAGGCGGTCTGCGAGGACCTGTGCTTCTCGGGCGGCAGTCACACCTCGCGGACCGGCCCCGTCCGCAATCCGTGGGACCGGACGAAGTCGGCGGGCGGGTCGTCGAGCGGCAGTGCGGCGCTGGTCGCGGCCGGCCTGGCCGACCTGGCGCTCGGCGGCGACCAGGGCGGCTCGGTGCGGATACCCAGCTCGTTCTGCGGCACGGTCGGGCACAAGCCCACCCACGGCCTGGTGCCCTACACCGGAGCGTTTCCCATCGAGAACACCCTCGATCACCTGGGCCCGATCACCCGCACCGTGCGCGACGCCGCGCTGCTGCTGGGCGTGCTGGCCGGCCGGGACGGGCTCGACCCGCGTCAGCGGGCCGACCTCCCGGCCGGGGATTACCTGGCCGGCCTGGACGCCGGTGTCGCCGGGCTCCGGATCGGCGTGGTCGCGGAGGGGTTCGGCCTGCCCGGCCTGTCGCAGGAGGGAGTCGACGAGACCGTCCGCGCCGCCGTCCGCGCCCTGGCGGCCGCCGGCGCGGTGGTCAGCGAGATCAGTGTTCCGTGGCATCGGGACGGGCTGCACGTCTGGAACGTCATCGCCACCGACGGGGCGACCAACCAGATGATCGACGGGAACGCGTACGGGATGAACTCCCCCGGCCTCTACGACCCCGAGCTCATCGTGCACTACGCCCGCGGACGGCGCGAGCACGCCGCCGAGATGTCCGAGTCGCTGAAGCTGACCGCGCTGCTCGGCCGCTACGCGATCGACCGCTACGACGGCCGGCACTACGCGATGGCCAGGAACCTCGCGCTGGAGCTGACCGCCGCCTACGACGCGGCGCTCGCCGAGGCGGACGTCCTGGTCATGCCGACGCTGCCCATCGTGGCCTCGACGATCCCGGATGACGGCGCCAGCCGGGAGGAAAAGCTGGCCCGCTCCCTGGAGATGATCGCCAACACCGCGCCCATCGACGTCAGCGGGCACCCCGCCACTTCCGTGCCCGCCGGCCTCAGCGACGGCCTGCCGGTCGGCATGATGATCATCGGCCGCCGTTTCGCCGACGGCACGTGCCTGCGGGTGGCGCGGGCCCACGAGAACGCGGCCGGCGGCTTCCCCGCGCCGCCGGGCCGCTGAACGGCCGGGGCGCGAGCTAGCGGTAGCGGCGGACGGCGGCGGCGAGGCGGGTCAGGCACTCGCGCCCGAACGGGCCGGCGCCGTCGACGGAGATCACGGCGAGGTAGGTGGGCAGCCGCCACAGTTCTCGCCGGCCCGCGAAGCCCGGATCGACGGGCGCGACTTCGCGGTAGGCGGCGAACACGTCGCCGGGCACCGGGTCGAAGAAGTCGACCTGGGCGAGGTCGACCTCCGGGTGGCCGTAGTAGGGGGCCGGGTCGATCGCGACCGCGCCAGCGGAGGTGCTGACGAAGTTGTGCTGCTGGGCGTCTCCGTGCAGCAGCGAGGGCGGCGGTTCGGGGCCGCAGAGGGCGGGCAGCCGGGCCGCGACCCGGGCGACTCCGGCGGCAAGGCCGGCCGGGAGATGACCGGAGCCGGCCGCGGCCCGCAGCAGCGGGGTGATCCGGCGTTCGGCGTAGAAGTCGGCCCAGCGGTTCGCCGGGACGGGCCGGTTGTCCTGCGGCAGCGGGCCGAAGAACCCGCGGGCGCCGCCGAGCCCGAACTCGCGGCGCCGGGCCTGGTGCAGGACGGCCAGGGTGTGCCCGATGGATGCCCAGTCCCGGCGCTCGCGGGCCGCAGGCGGCCGCTCCGGCAGCGCCGCGGACAGCAGCAGCGAGCCGGCCGCCACGCTGACGACGCCCGAGGCCACGGGCACCGGGGTCCGGATCCGCGCCGCCCGGCTCAGCAGCCGCAGGCCGTCCAGTTCCGCAGTGAACTGCTCCCGGGCCTCGGCGGTGACGCCGAGCTTGGCGAACACCGAGAACGGTATCCCGTGCAGCACCCCGCACGGGTGTGACGCCCGCTGGCTCAAGTCGGTGAACCCGCGGCTGGCCCACGGCCGTCCCAGGTGCGCCGAGGCCGCGTCCTCGATCGCGGCCACCACCGCGCGGTCGAGCAGCGGATGCGCCGGCCCCATGGGCTAGCCGATCGCCTGCTGGAGCCGGGACCGGTGGGCGAGCATCCAGGAGGCGCTGCGGACCCGCCAGGTGATCGCCCAGACGAACGGATAGCCGGTGCTGGTCACCCCGGCCGACGTCTCCGGGGTCACGCCGAACTCGACGGCCTCGGCCCGGGCGCTGTGCACGGCGAAGGTGATCATCTTGTCGACGAAGTCGCGGCGCCGGCGGGCGGGCAGGCCGTAACCGTCGAGGATCAGCCGCGCCTGGCGGGCCCGGGCCGCCAGGTCGGGCAGCCCGTGTCGCTCGGCCACGTCGTCGTCGTGCAGCTGAGCGTTCAGCCAGGCCGCCTGGGCCAGTTCCCACACCGCGTCCACCGGGCCCGCGAACTCGAAGTCGACCAGCGCGACCGGACGGCCGTCGCGGGCGATGATGTTCCACGGCCCGGTATCACAGTGACCGATCACCGGCTGCGACCCGGCCAGGTCCCGGCCGAACCAGGGGCGCCAGAATGCTCCGGGCGGCGGCACGAACGACGCCGCCGCGGCGTGCAGGCCGCGCAGCAGCGTTCCGACCCCGGCGACCGCGTCCTCCGCCCAGGCGTGCGGCTGCGGGCTGGCGCCCGGGACGTAGCCGACCATCTCCCGGCCGTCCTCGGCGAACCCGGACCCGACCACCCGCGGGGCACCGGCGAAGCCCTCCCGCTCCAGGTGCCGCAGCAGCGCCAGCACGGCCGGGCTCCACGGCCCCGCCTCCCGGTAGACGACGCCGCCGCGCCGTCCCGCCTTCGACGGCTGCCCGCCGCTGCCCCACACCTCCAGCGGGACCTCGGCATCGTCAGTACCGCTCACCGGGCCCACCCTGTCAGGCCGACCGCCCGGCGGCACCCGATTAATCGACCCTGGCCGCCGGATTGGCGCCAGGAGGGGGACAGCAGCACGCTGCGGGAACCAGGTGATTCTCCATACGGTCTGCACATGTTCCGCACTGCGACTCGACGCAGGCGCACTGACCTCGTAAAACGATGGGTAGACATCGGCCGCGCCGCACCGATCCGGGGGAGGCCCGCCACAATGCTGCACGTGTCCCTCTTGGGGGAGAAGGCGATCACCGACGACGAGACCGGCGTCCTGACCGTCTCGTCGCGCGCCATGGCCCTCGTGGCCTTCCTGGCCGCCCACGCCGGGGCGCCCCAGGCCCGGCAGCGCATCGCCGGGCTGTTCTGGCCGGAGTCCGCGTTTCGGGGCCTTCGTCCCCGCCGTCGCCCCGCCGCCCCGCCGTCCCGGCCGCGTGAAAGGGAGTTCGGTGTACACCCGTGTACAGCAACTCCACATTCATCGCCGGTTTCGCCGGCTGGTCGCGGCGCAGCGCCGCCGCGACGTCACCGTGGCCGCCGTTCGCCGTCAACCCGGCTATGAGCCGGGGCTCCGGGGGAAACAACGGGGGGCCGGGCCGCGCGAGCGCGGTGCGGCTACGCGTGCGCGGATACCTGGGCGAGCTGGGTCCTGATGGCGGCCAGGGCCGCCTGGATGTTCTCGACCGAGTTCGCGTAGGAGAACCGCAGGTAGCCCTCGCCGCACGGGCCGAAGGCCGGGCCGCCCAGGGCCGCGATCCCCGCGTCCTGCAACAGCATGGCCTGGAGCTGCGCCGAGGTCAGCCCCGTGCCGGTGATGTTCGGGAAGACGTAGAACGCACCCTGCGGCTCGAGGCAGCGCAGGCCCGGGATGTCGTTCAGGCCGCTGACGATGACGTCCCGGCGGCGGCGGAACTCCGCGACCATCTGCTCGACCGGCTCCCAGGGACCCTGCAGGGCCGCGATCGCGGCGTACTGGCTGAACGCCGACGTGCACGACACCGAGTTGATCACCAGGCGGGTCACCGGCTCGACCAGGGCCGGCGGGAACACGCCGAAGCCGAGCCGCCAGCCGGTCATCGCGAACGTCTTCGACCAGCCGTCCAGCAGGATCGTGCGGTCGGCCATGCCGTCCACGTCGAGCACGCTCGCGTGCGGCTGGTCGTACCTGATGGCCCAGTACACCTCGTCGGTGAGCACGATCAGGTCGTGGCGCTGGGCGATGTCCGCGATCGCCGCGCAGTCCTCGCGGGTGAGCGACGAGCCGCACGGGTTGTGCGGCGAGTTGATGATCAGCAGCTTGGAACGATCGGTGACCAGCCGCTCCAGCTCGTCGGTGTCGATGCGGAACTCGCCCTGCTCGCGCAGCGGAACGGGGACGCCGACCGCGCCAGCGAACGCGGTGATCGACTCGTACATCGGGAAGCTGGGGTCCGGGTAGAGCACTTCGTCGCCCTCGCCGCAGAGGGCGAGGATCGTGAAGAACATGATCGGCTTGGCCCCCGGCGTCACGATCACGCGGTCCGGTGAGACCCGCATCCGGCCGGTGCGTTCAAGAAAATCGGCCACAGCCTCGCGCAGCGGGGGGATGCCGGGCGCGGGCACGTAGTGTGTCTGGCCCGCCCGCAGGGCCTCGACCGCGGCTTCGACGATGTGGCCGGCGGTCGGGAAATCGGGCTCGCCGATCTCCAGGTGGATGATCGGGGCTCCGGCGGCCTCCATGGCCCTGGCCCGGGCCAGCACCTCGAAGGCCGACTCGGTGCCCAGCCTGCCCATGCGCTCAGCCAGGGAAAGTGCGGTCATGGCCCGATGATAAAGCTGCGCCGGCTTGGCCGTAAGAGCTACATGATCCACAATGTGACCAGCTAGCGGAGGTGGGGATGGATCTGGGTTCCGAGCGCGACGTCCGGCGGCTGCTCGCTGCGGCCGAGCCTGACTTCGCCCGCTACGAGGTGGTCAAGGATCTCGTCGACGAGTGCATCGACCTGTCGCTCAACTACCGCCAGAGCGGCCATCCGGGCGGGTCACGGTCCAAGGTGCACATGATGCTGGCGCTGCTGCTGTCCGGCGCCATGCGCTGGGACGTGCTGCGGCCCTGGCGCCGGTTCGGCGACCGGTTCGTGCTGTCCGCCGGGCACACGGTCCCGCTGGTCTACGCCACGCTCGCGGTGCTCAACCAGGCGCTCCGGGTCCGCCACGAACGGACCGGGGCGCCCGAGTTCGCCTTCCCCGATGACGGCCGCTGGGCGCTGACCTGGGAGTGGCTGCTGCGCCTGCGCCGGCGCGGCGGCCTGCCCGGGCACGCCGAGATGGAGGGCAGGACGCTGTTCCTGAAGTTCAACACCGGTCCCTCCGGGCACGGGATGCCGCCCGCGGCCGGCGAGGCGCTCAGCCTGAAGCTGGCGGGCGCGGGCGAGGTGAAGGTCTTCGTCTTCGAGGGCGAGGGCGGGCTCACGCCCGGCTCGGCGCACGAGACCAAGAACCTCGCGTGGGGCCTGGGCCTGGACAACCTGATCTTCATGGTCGACTGGAACGACTTCGGCATCGACCCCCGCCCGGCCTCCAGCGTGGTCGCGGGCACGCCGGTGGACTGGTTCGCGCCGTACGGCTGGCGGGTCACGGGCACCGAGCAGGGCATGGAGTGGGGGCCGGTGACCCGCGCGGTCCTGGAGGCGTCCTGCGGGGCCAACCCCGGCCGGGTGCCGACCATGGCCTGGTTCGCCACCCGCAAGGGCCGCGGCTACGGCAAGTTCGACGCGGCCAGCCACGGCACGGCCTGGCCGATGAACGCCGAGCCGTTCTGGGCGGTGCGCAAGCAGTTCATGGCCAGGTACGGCGTCGAGTACCAGGGCGTCGACTCCCCCGCCCCGGCCAGCCCGGAGGAGGTGCAGGCACAGGCGGCCGCCAACCTGCGCGTCGCCATGAACGTGCTTGAACGCGACGACGACCTGGTGACCTGGCTGTCGGACCGGCTCGTGGCGGTCGCGGGCACGGTACCCGACGACATCGAGGGCTTCAGGCTCGGCGGGCGGTCGCCCGGGGTCTTCACCGACCGCCGGATCTTCGACGTGACGAGCTACCCCGACAGCATGTGGCGCAAGCCTGGCGAGAAGGCCCCCAACCGGGCCGGCCTGGCCGCCTGGGGGGCGTACGTGAACTCGCTGGCCCTGCGGGAGTACGGCCGGCCCTTGTTCATCGCGGCCTCGGCCGACCTGGCCGAGTCCACCAACATCGCCGGGTTCGCCCGCGACTTCGACGGCGCGCCGGGCACGGGCTGGTACGAGCGGACCCAGAATCCCACCGGGGCCCTGCTGCCGACCGAGATCACCGAGTTCTCCAACGCCGGCCTGGTGGCCGGGCTGGCCACGGTCAACCTGGCCGACGACCCGTTCGAGCGGTTCGACGGCTACTGGGGCGCGTGCTCGACCTACGGCTCGTTCTCCTACCTCAAGTACGGGGAGATGCGGCTGTTCAGCCAGCTGGCCCAGGACAGCGAACTCAAGGTGGGCAAGCTGCTCTGGATCGCTGCCCACTCGGGGCCGGAGACCGCCGAGGACTCGCGCACCCACTTCGGCATCTTCTCGATCGGCGTCACCCAGCTGTTTCCCGACGGCCACGTGATCGATCTGCACCCGTGGGAGCACAACGAGGTGCCGGTCCTGCTGGGCACGGCCTTCGCGTGCGACGTCCCGATCGTCGCCCTGCACCTGACCCGGCCGCCGGTGGAGATACCGGACCGGGAGGCCCTCGGCATCCCCTCTCACTTCGCCGCCGCACGCGGCGCCTACCTGCTGCGGCCCTACCGGCCGGGCCTGCCCAAGGGCGGCACCGTGTACGTCCGCGGCACCATGCCCACCCGGAACCTGGTCAGCGTGCTGCCGGAACTGGACGCCCGGGCCATCAACGTCAAGATCGTCGCGGCGATCAGCCCGCAGTTGTTCGCGCGCCAGCCCGCGGAATACCGCGGGTCGGTCATCGGCCCGCCGGACCGGCTGGACGCCATGGTCATCACCAACGGCGCGTTCAAGCTGATGCGGGACTGGGCGGACGACCCGCTGGTCCGGGAATACTCGCTGTCGTCCGACTGGGACGACCGGTGGCGCACCGGCGGCTCCGTCGAGGAGGTGATCGAGGAAGCGCACCTCGACGCCGATCACATCCTGAAGGCGCTGCAGCGCTTCGCCGCCGACCGGCCGGACCGCATGCGCCGGCTCCGGGAGCGGCTGACCGACGCCTAGCCGGGCGTGCCATGGTGGGCTGTGACCGGAGCCGCTGCGGAGAGGACCCCGACGATGCCCGCTCACGCGCCCGCCTCGCCCGCTCAGCCGCGCCGTGGGGCGCAGGTCAACGACCTGCTGCCGCTCGGTGACTGGATCCGGCACCACTCGCTGCGAAGCTGGCCGGTGCTGCTGTTCCTGGTGCTGATCTGCGTGCCGTCGATCGCGCTCGTCATCCTGGGCCCGAGCCCGAGCGCCGCCACGTTCGACCACGTGGCCTGGATCTTCGCCGCGTACTTCGCGGTCGCCTGGCTGCTGCTGCTCGGCGTCATCATCCGGCCGGACCACGTGACCAGGACGATGCTCGTCGTGGTCACGGCGATCGCGCTGGCGACGCAGGTGCCGCTGGCGGTCGCCCTGGAGGTGGCGCTGCACGGCAGCAACGCGGGCCTCGGCCACAGCATCTTCACCATCGGCATACCCGAGGAACTGGCCAAGGCCGTGCCCGTGCTGGCCGTCGCGCTGATCTACGGGCGCCGGCACGGCCTCGTGCCCCGGGACTACCTGTTCCTCGGCGCGGTGAGCGGGCTGGCCTTCGGCGCCAGCGAGGTCGTGCACTACTTCACCGTCAACGGAGTCGCCGAGTTCTACACGACGATCCAGTCGGCCATCCCCTCGATCCAGCGGCTGATCAACACCGGGCACCCCGCGTCGGCCTCGCTGTTCAGCGTGCTGATCGAACCGGTGCGGTATTTCGTGCTCGACTTCGTCTGGAGGTTCGTCACCGACCCGATCACCCATGCCTGCTGGTCCGGCCTGACCGGCTATTTCATCGGGCTGGCGGCGACCGGCCGGCACCGGTGGTACACGGTCGCCTGGATCGGACTGGCCATCGCCGCGGTCCTGCACGGGCTGAACGACTGGAGCCGGGTGAACGGCCACCCGCTGTGGATCCTGGTCGTCATCGTCAGCGGGATCCTGTTCCTCGGCTACGCCAAGGTCGGGTCACGCGGCGACGCGCACCTGACCGACAGCCGGGCGCCGGCGTTCATGCTCCCGCCCGCAGCGCCGCCCGCAGCGCCGCCCGCGTACCCCGCGCACTCCGCGCACTCCGCGCACCCCGCGCACCCCGCGCACCCCGCGCATTCCGGGCATTCCGGGCCCCCCGGGCCCCCGGCCGGAACGACGCCGCGCAGGCCGTGGTGGGAGCACTAATCCGAGACCGCACGAGCGAGGAAGGGACGGAGCGGCCATGACGCCCAGCCGCAACCGGGTCACGCCGATGGGTGACATCGAGGCCATCCCGCTGCGCGGGGCGTGGACCGGCAACCGCGGCATCCTCCATTCCGGCCGCGAGATAGTCCGCTTCCACGCGAGCGATCTGTGGATCACGTGCGCGCTCGAGTTCCGGGGCCGCTGGCAGGAGCAGTGGCGGCCGCACCATTTCACGTTCCTGTACTTCCACGACGAGGCGGTTTCCTTCGCCGCCGGGCACCGTCCGTGCGCGGAGTGCCGGCGGGCAAGCTACAACGCCTACCGGACGGCCTGGGCCGAAGGCCTGGGCGCGGACATCCCGTCCGCGACGGCGATCAACCAGCGACTGCACGGCGAGCGGATCGTACGGGGCACGCATCGGCGGCGGCTGCACCCGTTGCCGTGGTCAGGCCTGCCCGACGGCACCTTCGTCCTGCTGGACGGCCCGGCCGTCGTCGTCGGCTCGCACCTGGCGCAATGGTCGGCCGACGGCTACCGGACGCGGCACCGGCGGCCGCGCCGCGGCACCGCGAACGTGATCACGCCCCCGTCCACCGTCGCCGCGCTCCGCGCCGGCTACCCGGTCCAGATCGACGACGCCGCCCGGTAGCACCGGGTAGCCCGGACGGTCCGGTTCCCGCTTCCGGCCCTGGCCGGCCCGCTACGACCCAGCCGGCCTGGCCGGCCGGCCAGCTGGCGTAGCCGAAGCCGACGAAGCCGCCGAAGCCGGCGTAGCCGAAGCCGACGAAGCCGACGAAGCCGACGATGAATGTGAACTTGCTGTACACGGGTGTACACCATAGTCGCATTCACGCGGCCGGGATGTCGGGGCGGGCGGGACGGTGGCCGGGACGAAGACCCCGAAACGGGGCAAGCGGGGTACCGCCGCGGCCCCGGCGAGCTGGACGGGGTCGGCGTCCCCGCCTGCGCCCTCCGGGAGTCTCAGCCGTGGGCGGTCGCCCAGAACGGGCACTGGTGCTCGGCGGCGAAGTTGGTCTCGATCTGCGGGACCGGCGGGACCAGGGAGTTCATGGGCTGGCTGCCGTTGCGGAACTGCGGCCACGGCGGCTCACCACCCGAGGACTCCAGACCCGGCCCGGCGAGGTTCGTCCAGTACCGCTGCATGCTGGCCGCCAGCCGCTGCTGCGCCGGAGTGAGGAAGCCGGGGAACGGGCTGGTGTTCAGGTCGAAGAGGTACTGGATCTCCGAGGCGTGCGTGGCCCCGTAGGAGAAGCCGCTGACCGGGGGGAGGAAGCGCTCCGGCGCCTGCTCGTCGTTGAACTCGTAGGCGAACGTCGGCGTGAACCTCGACAGTGCCTGGTCCAGCGTCAGCGCGGGGCAGGCGAAGATCGCGTCGGTGCCTACGGCGCCGAGGGCCTCGGCCGGACTCGGGAAGCGGCCCAGCGGGTAGCGGGCCGCGACGACCGCAGCTTCCGCCGGGGAGACGCTGGCGGTTGAGGCGATCATGCTCTGGTAGTTCGCGGCCGTGACCGGTCCGGTCAGCGCCCGGAAAATGGCGATGAACAGCCGCCACTCGTCGTGGTTGGTCCCGTTGATCACCGGCACGCGGTTGAAGTCGCCGCTGGCCAGAGCGGTCCCGATCGACTGGGGAAGCACCCCGGGGTCGATGTTCAGCCCGACCAGGCCCTGGTCGGCCAGGATGGTCTGCACCGGCAGGTTACGCAGGCAGGCCGCGGCCTGGCCGGCGCACCCGGCCTTGGCCGCGAACGCCTCGCCCGACGCCTCGGCCGTGGCCAGGCTCGGCTGGAGGGGCTCGTAGGAACCGCTCTCGATGATCGCCTTGGCGAACAGGCCCCTGGCGGCGGGCGACACAAGCTGGGCCAGCACGCTGAGACCGCCGGCGGACTCGCCGAAGATGGTCACGTTGCGCGGGTTGCCGCCGAACTGGCCGATGTTGCGCTGCACCCAGCGCAGCGCCGCCTGCTGGTCCATCAGACCGTAGTCGCCGGAGGGGCCGCCCCGGCCCGAGGCCAGGGCCGGGTGCGCCAGGAAGCCGAGCGCGCCGAGGCGGTAGTTGATGGTGACGACGATCGCTCCGTCCCGGACGAGACCGGCCGGGTGGTAGTCGTCGCTCTCACCTGCGGTCAGGTCGCCGCCGTGGATCCACACCATCACCGGCCGCGCGCGGCTGGTGCGCGACGCGGTGAGGGCCGGGGTGAAGGCCGGGGTGTAGACGTTCAGGAACAGGCAGTTCTCCGACATGCTCGCCAGGCCGAACGGGCTGCCGAACTGCGGGCAGTGCGGGCCGAACCGCGTGGCGGAGCGCACGCCGTTCCAGGGCGCCGCGGGCTGGGGCGCGCGCCAGCGGAGCGGGCCGACCGGGGGCGCCGCGTAAGGAACGCCCAGGAACTCGTCGACCGCTCCGTCGGCCTGGCCGCGAAGTCTCCCGTCGGCCGTGGCGACGATCAGCCTGCTGGCCGAACCCTGCGGCCGGGCCGAACCCTGCGACCCGGCCGGGGCCGTGCCCGCGCCGACGGCCGTCGAGCAGGACGCCAGGGCGACAACGGCGGCAACCCCGGCGGCCAGCCGCCGCGCGCCCCCCAGCCGCGCGCCCCCCAGCCGCGCGCCCCCCAGCCGCGCGCCCCCCAGCCGCGCGCCCCCCGGCCGCGTGCCCCCCAGCCGATCCTCTTGCCTGGCATCTGCGTTCTCCGTTCCGGAGGTCAGTGTTCCGGCGGCCAGTCTGCGGGCCTGATCGCGCGGGCATTTGTACCGGCGGGTAACCAAAATCTACTGCCGAGTAGCTTTCCCGGGAAATACCCCGGCGGCATCTTCTTGCGCGAGCGCCCCCGTTCTTGCGCGAGCGCCCGGATCACGTAGGTTCTTGACGTGCCTGAGGGTGAGATCTCGGTGGACGACCCGCGAGCCGGCGACGTCCGGGCGCTGCTGGAGAGCCACCTCGCGTTCGCCAACGTCCACACCCCGGCCGAGCACGTCCACGCCCTGGACATCGACGGCCTCCTCGACCCGGCCGTCACGTTCTTCAGCTTCCGGCGGAACGGAGAGCTGCTGGGAGTCGGGGCGCTGAAGCAGCTTGACCGTCACCACGCCGAGCTGAAGTCGATGCACACGGCCCAGGCCGCGCGGGGCGGCGGGATCGGCCGGGCCATGCTCGAGCACCTCATCGGCGTGGCCCGCGACCGCGGCTGCCGCCGGGTGAGCCTGGAGACCGGGACCATGGACGCCTTCGCCCCGGCCCGGTCGCTCTACGCGAACGCGGGCTTCACCTCGTGCGGGCCGTTCGGCGATTACCTCCCCAGCCCGAGCAACACGTTCATGACGCTGTCGCTCGAGCGGGCCTCCTCGCCGTGACCCGCCCGCCTTGATTCCCGAACGGAGAGTCCGCCGCGGGCGGTCCCCGCGGCGGGCTCCGGCGTGATCGGGCGGCCGGTCAGGCGCCCGCGACCATGGGGCCCGCGTCGTCGAGGCGCACCTTCGGCAGCAGGCCGGACAGCACCAGCGCGAGCGCGAACACCGCGACCTGCCACCACAACGTGGTGCGCATCGACCGGGTGAAGTCGGCGAGCCGGGCTTCGGGCACCGCGCGCAGGTCGACGGCGGCCTGGACCTTGGCCTTCACGCCCGCGGGCGCCGGGCTGGCCGCGATCCGGTGGGCCACGGCCGCGCAGATCGCGGGCTCGGCGGAGGGGTCCGTGGCGTGCGCGCGGGCCGAGAAGCAGGCCTGGAACCCGCCGGTGATCTGCGGCTGGTCGGCGGCGGGCACCCCGGCCACGGTCAGCTCGTGGCGGAGTTGCGGCAGCGCGGTCGCCGACGACGAGCCGGCGTTGAGGCCGAGCAGGCCGAAGAAGATGATGCCCACGGCGGCGATGCCCAGCGCGGCCCCGACCTGCTGGGCGGTGGCCAGCGCACCGGACGCGGAGCCGGCGTCGCGTGACCTGATCCCGGCCAGCACGACGTTGGTGACCGGCGCGATGAAGAAGCCGCCGCCCGCGCCGGCGATGAACATCGGCAGCAGCAACTGCCAGCCGCGCAGGCCGGTGCCGGCCTGGTACATGACGCCGATGACGGCGAGCAGGCCGACGATCATCAGGGCGCAGCCGACGACCAGGACCCGGGTGCCCAGCCTGCGCGTGGCCGCCGCGGACCGGGCCGAGCCGATGGCCAGCGCCGCGGCGAAGCCGAGGGTCACCGCGCCCGACTTGACCGCGCTGTATCCCAGGCCCTGCTGCAGGGTCAGGAGCAAGATCATGAAGAAGGACGGGACGCCGGTGAAGAACACCAGGCAGGCGAGCAGGCCGACGGTGAACGGGCGCTGCCGGAACAGCGTGGTGTCGATCAGCGGGCCGGCGGCGCGCCGGGTCCGGGACCGCTCGTAGCCGGCGAACGCGGCCAGGACCAGGGGGCTGACCGCGATGCAGGCCAGTGACCAGGCGGGCCAGCCCTCGTCGCGGCCGATGACCAGCGGGAGGACCAGCAGGAACAGGCCCGCGCCGAGCAGCGCCGCGCCCGGCAGGTCGATGCGGCGCGCCGCCGCCCGGGACTCGGGGATCACCGCGACGCCGAGCGCGAGCGCGGCCACGCCGATCGGCACGTTGACGTAGAAGATGGAGCGCCAGCCGACGCCCGCGATGTTCGCCTCGATCAGGCCGCCCCCGGTGACCGGGCCGAGGATGGTGGCCAGCCCGATCGTGGCGCCGTAGAGGCCGATGGCCTTGGTCCGCTGCGCCTGGCGGAAAACGACCTGGATGATCCCCAGCACCTGCGGGAACATCAGGCCGGAGCACATGCCCTGGACCACCCGCGCGGCGATGAGGGTCACCGCGCTCGGGGCGGCGCCGCAGACCGCCGACGCGACGGTGAAGCCGAGCATCCCGCACAGGAACATGCGCTTGCGGCCGTAGGTGTCGCCGAGCCGCCCCCCGGTGACCAGGACGCACGCGAACGCGAGCATGTAGCCGGCCACGACCAGCTGGATCTCGCCGTACGAGCTGTGCAGCGAGCTCTGGATCGACGGCACCCCGACCATCGTGATCGTCGTGTCCAGCAACTGCATGAACACCGCGGTCAGGATGATCGCGAGCACGAGCCACGGGCTGCGCCCGCGACTCCGGTCGGCCTGGCGGCCCTGGCCGGCCCGGTGGTGGCCCTGGTCGGCCTGGTGGCCGCGGTTCATGGGCGGGCGCGCGCCCGCGGTTTCGGTCTGTGGCCTGATGGCCGGCCTGGCCAGCTCCGCCATGACGTCCTCCTGCTCTCCTCGATCGGGTCCCGGCGGTCCCGCTGGCAATAAAATAATCGATCGTTCGATTATTTGCAAGTGCTATACTGAACGAGTGCTTAGATAGACGACGGAGGGGCCAGCATGGCTGTGACGGACGCGGGGCCGGGCCGGCGGCGGGGGCGGCCGCCCAAGGCCGAGGCCGGGGACACCAAGGGCGCGCTGCTGCGCGCGGCTCTGGGGCTGTTCGCCGAGAAGGGCTACGAGGGCACCTCGGTGCGGGCGATCGCCCGCGCGGTCGGGCTGAGCGAGAGCGTGCTGTACGCGCACTTCGACGGGAAGCGCGCGATCTTCGACGCGGTGCTGGCCGAACTCGGCCCGCGCAGCGCCATCGCCCTGCTCGAGGACCTCGACCCGGACCAGGCCGACCGCGACCCTCCGGCGTTCATCCGCTCGATGGTCGCCCGGGGCATGCAGGAGTGGGACGGGGCCGAGGCCCGGCAACTGATCAGCCTCATGACCCAGGACGGCCTGATCCACGACGCCGCGCTCAACACCGCCATCCTCGCGGCCGTGCGCAGGATGGCCGAACTGTTCGGGCGCTGGATCGCCGCCGGCCTCGTCTCCCCCGACCTGGGCTCGCCGGTCGACCTGGCGTACGCGCTGATGAGCCCCGTCGCGCTGGCCCGGCTGCTCTGGCTGCACGCCGCGGCCAGCCCGGCCGAACGCGCGGCCGCCCGCGAGCGGGCCGCCCGTCACGCCGAGTTCTTCATCCGGGCGGTGTTCCCCGACGGCGAGGTATCCCTGTAGTCCGGCCCAGGCCAGAACCTGCTCACCGGCCACGGCTGGACCGTCGTGCCGAACGGCGTGAGCACGTGCGCCGGCCCCGGCCGGTACTTCGTCAAGTAGCGCGGGCTACGCCGGGGTCAGGAAGGCCCGGAGCGCGGCGATAAGCATCTCGGAGTCAGCGGCGCCGCACAGCTCACGCGCCGAGTGCATGGCCAGCGCCGGGTTGCCCACGTCGACGGTGGGCATGGCCAGCCCCGCGGCCACGATCGGCCCGATGGTCGAGCCGCTGCGCGCGCCGCTCCGGTTGACGAAGTACTGGACCGGCACCCGCGCTTGCTCCGCAGCGAGCAGGAACGCGGCGTGCGTTCGGGCATCCGTGGCGTAGGACACGTTCGCGCTCACCTTCACCACTGGTCCCCCGTTCAGCGCGATCTGATGCTCGGGCTCGTGGCGGTCCGGGTAGTTGGGGTGCGTGGCGTGCGTCATGTCCGCCGAGACCTGCGTCGATCCCGCGACCGCGCGCAGGAACTCCTCGCGCGAGCCGCCCCGCGCGAGCACCGTGCGCTCGAGTTGCCGACCCAGCCAGGCCCCGTCCGCGCCGGTCGCCGACCCGCTGCCGATCTCCTCGTGGTCGAACAGGACCAGCGCGCTGACGTGCTGCGGCGCTGGCTCGGCCGCCACCGCAGCCAGCGCGGCCACCGCCGCGTGCGCGCACGCCAGGTCGTCCAGCCGGCCCGAGCTCACGAACTCCTCGCTCACCCCGGCCAGCGTGCCGCCCGCCACGTCGTAGGTCATCACCTCATGGCTCAGCACGTCGGCCGGCGTGACGTTCAGCTCCCCCGCGATAAAGTTCCTGAACGCACCGTCGTCCGCCGGTCCGATCCCCCAGACCGGCACCAGGTGCAGTTGCGGGTCGAGTTTCAGCCCGTCCTCGCGGATCGTGTGGTCGAGGTGAATCGCGAGCTGGGGCACCCGCAGCACCGGCCGGTGCACCCGGACCAGCCGGACCTGCGGGCCGTCCGGGGTGCGCACCACCACGCGCCCGGCCAGGCCGAGGTCCCGGTCGAGCCAGGAATTGAGCAGCGGTCCGCCGTAGACCTCCACGCCCAGCTGGCGCAGGCCGGCCCGGCCGGTGTCCGGGCGCGGCTTGACCCGCAGGGTCGGGCTGTCGGTGTGCGCGCCCAGCAGCCGGAACGGCGCGTGCGGCGCTGATCCCTCGGGCACCGCCCAGGCGAACAGCGAGCCGCCGTCCAGGGTCACGTAGCGCCCGCCGCCCGAGGGCCAGTCCCCGTTCAGCGCGACCTCGGTGAAGCCCGCCGCGATCAGCCGGCGGCGGGCCTCGGCCGCGGCGTGGTAGGGCGACGGTGACGCGTCGGCGAACGCGATCAGGTCCAGGGCGGTGTCGCGGGCGCTGCTCATCGCCCCATCATGGCCGACTTCGGTCACCGGCCGCCGCCAGCGTGGCCAGGAACTGGCCACGCTGGTCGCGGAGGTACGGCTTACAGTCGCTCGAAGATCGCGGCGATGCCCTGGCCGCCGCCGATGCACATCGTGACGAGCGCGTAGCTGCCGCCGGTCCGCCTCAGCTCGTAGAGTGCCTTGACCGTGAGGATCGCACCGGTGGCGGCGACGGGGTGCCCGAGCGAGATGCCGCTGCCGTTCGGGTTGGTCTTCTCCGGCGGCAGGCCAAGCTCGCGGACGACGGCCAGCGCCTGGGCCGCGAACGCCTCGTTCACCTCGAACACGTCGATCTCGTCGATCTTCATGCCGGACCGGTCCAGGACCTTCCTGACCGCCGGTATCGGGCCGATGCCCATGACCCTGGGCTCGACGCCGGCGTGACTGTAGGCGACCAGGCGGCCCATCGGCTGCAGGCCGTGGCGGCTGGCGTATTCGGCGCTGGAGAGCACGACCGCGGCGGCCGCGTCGTTCATCCCCGAGGCGTTCCCGGCGGTCACGGTGCCGTCCTTGGTGAACGCCGGGCGCAGCCGGGCCATGGCCTCCAGGCTGGCGTCCGGCCGGATGTGCTCGTCGGCCGTCACCTCGGCCGTGCCCTTCTTGGCGGGCGCCTGGACCGGCGTTATCTGCTCGTCGAAGTCGCCGGCCGCTACCGCGGCCGCGGCCCGGCGGTGGCTCTCGACCGCGAGCGCGTCCTGATCCTCGCGCGAGATTCCGTAGTCAGCGGCCACGTTCTCCGCGGTCACGCCCATGTGGCAGCCATCCCACGGGTCGTTCAGCGCGCCGACCATCGCGTCGATGGCCGCGGTGTCTCCCATCCGCTGGCCCCAGCGCATGCCCGGCAGCCAGTAGGGGGCACGGCTCATCGACTCGGCACCGCCCGCCACCGCGACGTCGGCGTCACCGAGCGTGATGGCCTGGGCCGCCGAGACGATGGCCTGCAGCCCGCTGCCGCAGAGCCGGTTCACGGTGAAGGCCGGCATGGTGACCGGCAGGCCGCCGTTGACGGCGGCGACCCGGCTCAGGTACATGTCCCTGGTCTCGGTGTGAATCACGTTGCCGAAGACCGCGTGGCCGAAGTCTTCCGGATCGACGCCGGACCGGCGCACGGCCTCGCGGACCACGGTCGCCGCCAGGTCGCACGGCGGGACGCCGGCCAGGCCGCCGCCGTAACGGCCGATGGCGGTCCGCGTGCCGGACAGCACGACCACGTCGTTACGTTCGTTCATGACTTTTCCTCACATGTCCATTCCGCCGTTGACGGACCAGATCTGTCCCGTGATGAACGAGGACTCGTCGGCGGCCAGGAAGGCCACCGCTCGGGCGATGTCCTCGGGCTTGCCGAGGCGGCCGACCGGAATCGTCGCCTTGGCGGCTTCGACCGCCTTCTCCGGCATCGCCGCGACCATGTCGGTCGCGATGAATCCGGGCGTGATCGCGTTCACGGTCAGGCCCATCCCGTCGCCGAACGGCTTGCCGGCCCGGTTCAGCTGGAAGATGGCCTCCTTGGCCAGCACCTTGGTCAGGCCGAAGAGGCCGGCCTTGGACGCCGAGTAGTTGGCCTGGCCGATCACGCCGATCTCGCCGCTGAGCGAGGAGATGGTGACGATCCGGCCGGTACCGCGCTCGATCATGTGCGCCATCGCCGCCTGGGTCACGAAGAACGTGCCGGACAGGTTGACGGCGATCACCTTGTTCCAGGCGTCATCCGTCATCTTGGCCACGGTGCGGTCCATGGTCATCCCGGCGTCGTTGACCAGGATGTCGAGCCGGCCATGCTGGTCGATGACCTCGGCCACCATGCGGCGGCAGTCATCGGGCAGGCTCATGTCGCCCTCGTGCAGGGTGACGCGCAGATCCGGGTACTGCGCCGCCATGTCCGCCTGGAACTTCTCCGCCCGCTCGTTGAAACCCCAGAAGCCAGCGGCGATGGACGCGGCGCCCTCGTCCGCGAGCCTGCGGCAGATCGCGGCGCCGATGCCGCTCGTGCCTCCGGTGACCAGGGCCACCCGGTCCTGGACCATGCCCGGACGTGCGTACCCTCTTAGCTGCGGTGTTGTCATCGTGAACTCCTCCGCGGGCGCCTGCCGCAGTGCTTGCCGCGGCGCCTGCCGCGGCGCATTACCTTCACCCTCGGTGCCCGCCAGCCCCCTGCCCAGAGGACCTACGTCCCGGCATTCGGGCCGGTAGGCCCTGATATGGCGCGCACGCCGGATTACCGTCAAATCATGCTCAAGCACCAGTCCCCCTTTCGAGTCCGGATACGACCCCGTAGACCCCGTGGACCGGGCCATCGTGGCCACGCGCAAGGCCGTCTTCCCCGAGCACGGGCTGATGCCGCTGCCCTAACCAGGCGGACCGCCTGCGGCACCGGCCTGAGGGCCGGCCTCCAGATACGGGGGCACGGGCACGGGCTCGACATGCCAGATGTCGCGGCAGTAGCCGCGGACCGTCCGGTCCGAGGAGAAAAACCCCGAGCGCGCCGTGTTCAAGATCGACATTCGGCTCCACCGTTCCTGATCGGCCCAGGCCGGCCCGGCGGCCTGGTCGTGGCAGTCGACGTAGGACCGGTAGTCGGCGAGGACCAGGTACTCGTCCGATTTGAGGAGCGAGGCGATGACCGGCTCGAAGGCTTCGCGGTCCCCGCCGGAGAAGGCACCTGAGGCGAGGCCGTCGATGGCTGCCTTGAGCTCGGCGTCGTCGCGGTAGTAGGCGGAGGGGGAGTAGCCGCTTTGCCTGAGGGCGGTGACATCGTCGGCGGAGAGGCCGAAGAGGAAGAAGTTGTCGGCTCCGACCCGGTCGCGGATCTCGATGTTGGCACCGTCGAGTGTGCCGACGGTAACGGCCCCGTTGAGGGCCAGTTTCATGTTGCCCGTGCCTGATGCTTCCTTGCCGGCGAGCGAGATCTGCTCCGAGATGTCACCGGCGGGTACGACGAGCTCGCTGATCGAGACGTTGTAGTCGGGCAGGAAGACGACCTTGATCCGATCACCGACGCCGGGGTCGGCGTTGACCACGGAGGCGACCGAGTTGATCAGCTTGATGATGCGCTTGGCCTGCTGGTAGCTCGGCGCGGCCTTCGCGCCGAAGATGACCGTGCAGGGCGTCAGGGCGGCGCCCGGATCCGCCTTGACCCGGTTGTACAACGTGACGACGTGAAGCAGTTTGAGGAGCTGGCGCTTGTACTCATGCAGCCGCTTGACCATTACGTCAAATACTGAACCGGGATCGATGGCGACGCCGGTGCTGGCGAGGGCATGGGCGGCCAGGTCGAGCTTGTTCAGCCGCTTCACCTCGCGCCATTGCGCCCGGAACTCGCCATCCTCGGCGAAAGCCTCGAGTTCGCGCAGCCGCTCCAGGTCGGTCAGCCATCGCTGGTCTCCCAGCCGGGCCGTGATCAGGGCAGAGAGGCGCGGGTTGGCGAGACGGAGGAACCGGCGCGGACTGACGCCGTTGGTCTCATTCAGGAACTTTCCGGGCCACAGGTCCGCGAAGTCCCGCAACGTTGTCTGGGCGAGCAGGCGCGACTGCAGCTCGGCCACGCCGTTGACAGCGAAGCTGCCGACGACCGCCAGGTTGGCCATCCGTACCCGGCGCTCGGGGGCCTCCTGGATCAGCGATACCCGGGCGAGACGCTCGCCGTCGTCCGGGTGGCTGGCGCGCACGTCGTCCAGGAGGAAGCGATCGAGGGCGCAGATGATCTCCAGGTGGCGCGGCAGCAGCCGCTCGAACATCGGCACTGGCCACGTCTCCAGGGCCTCGGACAGCAGGGTATGGCAGGTGTAGGCGAAGGTACGGCGGGTGATGGACCAGGCCTGTTCCCAGCCGACCCCGTGCTCGTCGACGAGCAGGCGCATCAGCTCGGGTACCGCCAGGACCGGATGAGTATCGTTGAGCTGGATGACGACCTTGTCGGGAAAGACCTCCCAGTCGCTGTTGCGGAACCGGAACCGGCGGATAATGTCCCGCAGCGAGCAGGAGACCAGGAAATACTGCTGCTTGAGCCGCAACTCCTGGCCGGCCGGCGTGCTGTCACTGGGGTACAGCACCTTGGTGAGGTTCTCCGAGCGCACCCGCGCTTCGACGGCCTCTGCGTAGAGACCGGCGTTGAACAGGTCCAGGCGGAACGACTCCCGGCCGGCGCGGGCCTGCCACAGCCGGATGATGTTGACCGTCTCGGTGCCGTAGCCGGGGACCAGCATGTGGCTGGGCTCACCGCGCACCGTCTCCCCCGGCACCCAGCGGGCCCGCAGCCCTCCCTGATCGTCGTCCACCGCCTCGGTGTGGCCGTAGAACCCGACGACCTGCCGGTCGTCGGGGGCCGGGAACTCCCACGGGTTGCCGTAGAAGTCCCAGTCGTCGGGGTGCTCGACCTGATGGCCATCTTCGAAGGCCTGTTTGAAGATCCCGAACTCGTAGCGGATGCCGTAGCCCACCGCCGGCATGTCGAGGGTAGCCAGCGAGTCGAGCAGACAGGCAGCGAGCCGGCCGAGGCCACCGGTCCCCAGTCCCGGCTCCACGTCCAGGGCCTCGAGGTTCTCGAAGGAGACGCCGCTGTCGGC
Organism: uncultured Actinomycetota bacterium; assembly: GCA_963842355.1. Taxonomy (GTDB): domain Bacteria; phylum Actinomycetota; class Actinomycetes; order Streptosporangiales; family Streptosporangiaceae; genus JASHPR01. The sequence goes on from CAWJGC010000011.1 coordinate 881,272, forward strand.
CAGGGCCCGGCGGGCCAGGTCGGCCGTGCCGACGTACATCGCGTTCTGGCGAAGCTGGCGCCCCAGCATGTACTCCGCCGACAAGTAGTACACGAACTTCGGGTTAGTCGCATAGTGCGCCTCGGCCGTCCTGGCGCGACGGTCGGCCAGGCGGTCGCGGACGGTCACGGCCAGAGTCCAGTAGAGATCCTGCAAGCTCGCCGACTCGGCCGTCGTCCCCCGCTCGTAACACAGGTTGTCAGCGAGGTCTCGCTCAAAGTCAGCCAGCGTGTTGCCCACCCACCGGGCCTGCGGTCTGTGTCTTAGGGGCGTCATGAGCCGAATCTAGCTCTTCGCACCGATACAGCCGTCCCGCCGATCTTCCGGGGCACCTGACACCGCCGAGCCCGGGCGGTGCCGACACCCGATATGGTTCGGGCCCGTTACCCCTCGCGGAACTGGACACCGAACCCGCCCCGGGGGTAATGCCATTTCAACGCGCCGGGGGCGGCGACGGCGAGGCAGGTTCCGCACTCAAGGCAGGCGGCGTACTCCACGGAGATGGTCCCGTCGGCTTCCTCGGCATAGACATGGGCCGGGCAGCAGGCCACTATCGCCTTGCCGGTCCCGGTGGCCTTGGCGATCTCCTGGTTGACCTCGATGTGGCACTCCTGCTCGTCGAGGTTGAAACGGTTCTTCGTCAGGCGCTCGGGGACCGACATCGGTTTCATAGCGCGCGCGCTCCTGCGATGCCGTCGCTGACCAGGTGCCTGACCTTCAGCGGGGACTTGCTATGCGTCGTGCGTGCCACCCTCAGGAGATGCTGGCGGGGCTCGGTGTCGTGGTTGAACACGCCGTACAGGACGTTGGCCACGAGTTCGCCGTAGTTCTTGTACATGCGCTCGATTTCCAGGAAAGCAGGTGCCTTGGCGTAGGTCTTCATGTCCTTACCGGCGTAGGAGGCAAAGAATCGTTTCCGGTACCCGGCCAGGCCCGCCCGGGAGGTGTCATTACGGTCCAGAGCGGATCCGATGCCCTCGGCGGCGGCGACCGCGGAGGCGACCGCCAGGTCCATGCCGCGTACGGTCAGCCCGGTGTTGAGAGTGAGCCCGGCCGCGTCACCGACGACGACCATGCCGTCCGTGGTGATCTCGCCGATCATGTCCATGCCGCCCTCGGCGACCAGGTGGCAGCCGTACTCGGTCAGCTCACCGCCCTCGAGGTAGGGGGCGATGAACTGGTGCTCGAGGAAGTGGTCGAAGATGTCGGTGACGACCCTTTTCTTGGCGGTGAGGTCGTCCAGGCGCACGACCACGCCGACGGAAATCGAGTCTATGTTGGTGTACAGAAAGCCGCCGCCGCCCACCCCCTCGGTGCAATCACCGACCACCGCGATGGCCACACCCTCGTCGCCGGTCAGGTTGAATCGTGCTTCGATCGTCTCTCTGGGCAGCGAGACCACGGATTTCACGCCGACAGCGAGGTGGTTCAGCGGTTCTTTCTTGCGCAGCCCGACCTCCTTGGCGATAAAGGAGTTCACGCCGTCGGCGGCGACGACCACGCGGGCCCGCAGCTCGTCTTCGCCGGCCTGGACGCCGACGACCTGTTTGTCCCGTTTGCCCTTAGGGCCCGTCTCGGTGAGCACGCGGTCCACGCGGACCCCGGGCATGATGAGGACCCCGGCCTCCTCGCACTTCTCCCCCAGCCACGCATCCAGCTTGGCGCGCAGCACCGTGACGGCGTTGACCGGGTCCGCCAGGCGCGTGTCCTTGTAGTCGATCGCGACCGAGCTCTCGGGATTGAGGAAGTTGATGTAATTGCGGGTGATCCGGCGCTCGACCGGGGCCTCGTCGAGGAACTCGGGGAAGACCTGCTGCATGCCGCGGGAGTACAGCACGCCGCCGGAGAGGTTCTTCGAGCCGGGAGCCTCCCCCCGCTCGATCAGCAGGACCGACCGTCCCTGCCGGGCGAGCTGGTAGGCCGTGACGCAGCCGGCGATACCGGCGCCGATGACGATGACCTCGAAGTCGGGCTCAGTCGTTCCTGGCATCTGGCACCGTCATTTCAGCGCGGCGGTGATCGCCGGCACGAGCTGGTAGAGGTCGCCGACCAGGCCGTAGTCGGTTTGCTTGAACACCGCGGCGTTGGGGTCGGAGTTGATCGCCACGATCGTCTCCGCCCCCTGCACGCCGACCATGTGCTGCAGCTGGCCGGAGATCCCGACGGCGATGTAGAGCTGGGGGGAGATGCGCGCGCCGGAACTCCCGATGTAGCGGTCCTTTCCCATCCAGTTCAGTCCCTCGGCCACCGGGCGGGAGCAGGCGACCTCAGCCTGGGCGGCCTTGGCGAGCGCCTCGATCAGGGCCAGGTCCTCCTGAGCCTTCAGGCCGCGCCCGACGCCGATCACGCGGTGGGCCGCGTTGAGGTCTACCTCATCGAAGCCGGACGTCCTGGTCTCGACCACCTTCATGCCCAGCGGCGTGGCCGCGATCTCCTCGATGGGCACGCTGGCGCCGACCGCCGGCGGGACGCCGCCGCCGTCGAGCAGCAGCGCCACCGGGCCGGTGACGGCGACGGTCTCATCGGCGATGTCACCGAAAACCGCATTGACCACGGTGACACCGCCGTCGTCGGCCGAGACCGAGCGGGCCCCGGTCAGCACCGCCGCCCGCAGCCGGGCGGCGGCGGCACCAAGGAGCACCCGCTCGCTCGGGCTGCGGCCGCTGAGCACTACCCCAGGCGGATCGGCCGCCACCGCGTCGGCGACCGCCGGGGCGTTCGCCTCCACCGGGACGTCATCCTGGGCACCCTGGGCGCCGCACCAGACCACCTTGTCCACGCCGCTCGCCGCCACCGCCTCGGCCACCGGCCGGGGTCCGGCGACGACCGCCGCGACCTGCCCTCCCAGGGACCGCGCGACCGTGATCAGGTTGCCGATCGCCGGCTGATCCCCGACAACGATCCATGCGTTCACGCTCACTGCCGGGTCCTCTCTCTCGTCCTGCGGGTGGTCACAGTGCTCCGGCGCCGCGCAGCGCGGTGACGAGTTCGGCCGCGGCGGCCTCCGGGTCGCTGGTGTCGAGGATCTGGCCCTTGCGGGCCTTGCGATCCGGGCGCGCCCGGCCCGTGACCGTCATGGTCGCGTTCACCGGGAGCACGTCCAGGGCAGCGAGCTCCAGGTGATCCGCTGGCTTCTTGCCGGCCCCGAGGAGATCCTTCATGCCGGGCACGTGCGGCACCGCGGCATCCGCGGACGCGGCCAGCACGGCGGGACCGGAGATCTCCAGCACCTGCGTACCGCCCGGGACGGCGCGCTCCACGCGCAGCGTTCCCGCCTGACCGGTCACCGACGTGACCTCTGCCACGGCGGGCCAGCCGAGCTCGCCGGCCAGCACCGTCGGCACCATCTTGGCCGCCACGTCCACCGACGAGTCGCCGGTGATGACCAGGTCCACGTCGCCGATCTGCCGGACCGCCGCGGCGAGCACCGCAGCCAGCTCCGACCTTCCGGCTCCCTCGAGCGACCCGTCCTCGATGATCACCACTCGATCCAGCCCCCGCGACAGGGCGGCCTTGGACGCGATGGCCGCGCCGACGCCCTTCCCCCCCACGGTCACGCCGATCAGTTCGGCCCCCGCGGCGTCGGCGAGACGGCGGGCCAGTTCCATGGCCACGGGGTCGTAGGCGCTGAGGCCGGGCTTCGCCCGGCTCCAGTCCACCGTGCCGTCGCCGCCTACCGTGGCCTCCTCCGGGTCACAGGTCCACTTGTAGGCGACCACGATCCTCATCACAGGCCCACCTTCTTGGCCACCGCGCTGCCCTCGATGACCACCTCGCCACGCTGATTCGACACCGTGGTCTTGAGCTTTATGATCCTCTTGTCATCGCGCTTCTCGGTCACCGTCGCCACCGCCGTGACGGTATCGCCGATCTTGACCGGGGCGGTGAACTTGAGATCCTGCCCCAGGTAGATAGAATTCGGGCCCGGAAGCTGGGTGCCCAGCACCGCTGAGATCAGCCCGGACACCAGCATGCCGTGCGCGACCCGCTCCTTGAACATCGACTGCTTCGCGTATTCGGCATCGATGTGAATCGGATTGAAATCACCGGTGAGGCCAGCGTAAAGGCTGACGTCCGCCTCGGTGATCGTTTTGGCGAACGATGCCGAGTCGCCCACCTTGATCTCAGCATATGCTAGCTCAGGCACACTTCACGCTCCTTCAGCCGGGCGCAGTCGTTGAGCATTTCCGTGACGGATCACTCTTACCGCAGACAGCTTCTCGCTATTACCATACGCTGCACTTCGGAAGTTCCCTCGTAAATCTCGGTTATCTTGGCGTCGCGCCACATTCGCTCCACCGGATAGCTTTCCGTGTAACCGTATCCGCCGTGGATCTGGATGGCCTTGCCTGCTACCCGGGTGGCGGTCTCCGAAGCGAACAGCTTGGCCATCGCCCCTTCCGTGCCATAGGGGCGGCCGTTGTCCACGCACGATGCTGCGCGGTAGGTAAGGAGCCGGGCCGCGTCGACCTCGGTGGCCATATCGGCGATCATCCACTGAATAGCCTGCAGGGCCGCGATCGGCTTACCGAACTGGACCCGCTCCTTCGCGTAGGCCGTCGCTGCTTCGAGCGCGCCCTGAGCTATGCCCACCGCCTGCGCGGCAATGATGATCCGCCCGCCGTCGAGCGTCTGCATGGCGACCCTGAAGCCGTTGCCCTCGCCGCCCAGCAGCGCGTCCTTGGGGATGTGGCAGTCGTTGAAGTAGAGGGGTGGTGTGCTTGAGCCGCGGATCCCCAGCTTGTGCTCTGCCTCGCCGACGGAGAACCCGGGGGTGTCCTTCTCGACGATGAAGGCGCTCATCCCGTGCGTCGCTTGCGTCGGATCTGTCTTCGCGAAGACGATGTATACCTCGGCGTACGGGGCGTTGGTAATGAAGATCTTCGACCCGTTGAGAACGTACTCATCTCCTTTCAGCACGGCCGTGCAGGTGCCAGCGCCGGCATCGGTTCCCGCGGCGGGCTCGGTCAGGGCGAAGGCTCCCAGCCGGCGGCCGGAGGCCATGTCATAGAGATAGCGGTCCTTCTGGTCCGGCGTCCCGAATTTGTAGATCGGCCAGGTGCCGAGGGACGTATGACCCGCCACGACGACAGACGTGGTCGCGCAGGCCCTGGCTATCTCCTCGATCTCGATCACATAGCTCAGGTAGTCGCCGCCCGCACCGCCCACCTCCTGCGGGTAGGGCAAACCCAGGAGGCTGAGGCCCGCCAGCTTCGGCAGCACCTCCGCGGGAAAACGGTGGTCACGGTCGATTTCAGCCGCGACCGGTGCGATCTCGGCTTCGGCGAACTCGCGTACCGTTTCCCGGATCAGCTGTTGCTCGTCGCTCAGTTCGAAGTCCACGGTAGGTGCGCCTCTCTCATATCGGCTCTCAGGCTCGGCGAATAAATAGGTGGGAAGTCCCGGTCGTCACTTCTCGAGGACGTACCTACCGGGAGCGGGCCCCAGCGGCAGGAATTTCGCGCTGCCCAGGGTGCGCGGGCGCTGCTTCTCCCCGCCGCTGCGGTCCGCCAGCCAGGACGTGTAGTCAGGCCACCAGCTGCCCTGCTCCGTGGTGGCGGCCGCCAGCCAGTCGCTTGGCTCGGGCGGGAGGTCCGGGGCGATCCGGTAGGTCGCCTTCGGGTTCGACGGCGGGTTGACCATCGAGGCGATGTGCCCGCTGTTGGCCAGCACGAACCGGGCGTTACCGCCGAGCAGCTGCATGCTGCGGTAAGCCGAGGGCCAGGGGACGATATGGTCGGCGATACCCGCCACCACATAGCTGTCCACGTCAACCTGGGACAGGTCGACGCGGGTGCCGAGCATGGTGGCCGCACCCGCCTTGACCAGCTTGTTGGCCATGGCCAGCTCGATGAAATCGCGGTGCAGCGCCGCGGGCATCCTCGTGGTGTCCGCGTTCCAGTACAGCACGTCGAACGCAGGGGGGGTCTTGCCCTGCAGGTAGTTGTTGACCCAGTAGCTCCAGATCAGGTCGTCGGGCCGGAGCCAGGCGAACACCTCGGCCAGCGTTCGCCCGTCCATGTAACCCTGGGTACGGGAGGCCAGGACCGACACCGCGGCCGTGGACCCGCCCATCAGCGAGACGGCCGTGCCCGCTTCCGAGGTGTCGAGGACGGTCACGCCGAGGCACAGGCTGGCAAGCTGGTCGAGCTGCCCGGTCGAGCTCAGGTGCGCGCTGACCATCGACGAGAGGATGCCGCCGGCGCACAGCCCGATGATGCTGGCCTTGGGGGCCTGGCAGATCTCGCGCGCTATAGCGAGCGAGTCGGCGATCGCACCGCCGTAGGTGTTCATATCCCAGTGACGGTGCTGCTTGCCGGGATTACGCCAGGAGAGCACGAACACCTGGTAACCCTGGGAGACAAAGAACTCGATCATGCTGCGGCCGGGTGCGAGGTCACTGATGTAGTACTTGTTGATCATCGGCGGGACCAGGACCAGCGGGACGCGGTACACCTTCTCCGTGGTCGGCTCGTACTGCATGAGCTCGTAGACGTCGGTGCGGGCGACCACGGCCCCCGGCGACACCCCGAGATCTTTGCCGACCGTGAACGCATCGGGCGCCACCATCGTCGGGATGCGCGGGGAGCTTTTCATGTCCGAGGCCAGGGCACGGATACCCCGGACGAGGCTCATGCCGCCGGTGTCGATGAGCGCCTTCCATGCGACCGGGCTGATCAGCGGGTAGTTGCTCGGCGCGGCCGCAGCGATGACATTGACCAGCAGGAACTTCATGCGCGCGTTGTCCCGCCAGTTCAGCTCGGCGTCCTCGAGCAGGTCCTCGGCGGTCTGCCCGGTGGCCAGGTACGTCTGAAAGACGCGCTTGAGCAGCGCGTTGTCGTTCCACGCGGGATCTGAGAAGCGGCGGTCGCCGCGCGGCGGAGCGATCGTTGAGCGGCCGACCGCGACTTTCCCCAGTTCCCCGGCCAGAGTTCCCGCCCTCCGGGCCACGGTCGTGGGACGGCCGGCCAGTTGGATCGCCCAGCGCAAGGCGCTGAGATCCGGCAAGAACCGGCGCATCGTGCCCAGGGCCGCCTCGGGCAGGAGCAGATCCAGCGCCCCGGCCAAGTTGGCGGCATCGGGTTGCGCTGACTCCGCCGCCGGGCGGACCGTGCTTGCGCTGTCGTGTTTACGTGCCGGGGGCGATGTCATCGTGGGGTCCTCTCATCGCGGCGCCTTGCTACGGCGCCTTGCCTAATGCTCGGAGTCAGGAAGCCCCGCAGCCAGAGGACCAAAGTCCCCGGCTTGGGGGCCCGGCGACCCTTCATCTCGCCGGCGCCCGGGGCGCGGCGGACCATCGCGGGCGGCCGCAGCCGGGAAGCTGGCCGCAGCCGGGGGGCTCCCGGACGACGAGCAGCCGCCCAGTGGCGCTCCCGGCCGGGACGAGCCGCCGGCCGGCGCCTGATATCCAGGCGGCCGGACGCTGCTCGATCAGGCCCGCCGGGCGCGCAGCACGGTGTCGTGAACGCTCACGGTGCGCCCGTCGGCGTCGGCGGCCGGCCGCGGCGCGGCCGCGTTCGTAACGATGTCCCACGCGCCCGGATCGAGGCACGCGACGATGTCGTCGCCGGTGAAGAGCCGTTCGGGCATCTGCGGCCGGGGGACCGTGGTCTGCAGGTCCGACGGATGGTGGCCGACGATCAGCAGCGTGCCGCCCGGCCTGACCGCCGCGGCCAGGCGGCGGAACAACGCCGCGCGCGCGTCCGGGGGAAGGTGCAGGTACTGGGCGGAGACCAGGTCGTAGCGGGCCGTGCCCGGGTCCCAGCCCGTGATGTCGGCGTGCCGCCAGTCGATGCGCCCGGCGATCTGCGGGCCGGCCTCGGCCGCGTGGGCGGCGGCGCGCTCGAGGGCGACGGTGGACAGGTCGACCGCGGTGACCTGCCAGCCGCGCCGCGCCAGCCAGATCGCGTCCGCGCCCTCGCCGCAGCCGACGTCCAGCGCCGCGCCCGGGGCGAGCGGCGACGCCTCGCTGATCAGGTGGGGGTTGGGGTTCCCGCTCCAGAGCGCGGTGTGAGCCCGGTAACGGTCGTCCCAGAACGCCTCGTCGAAGTGATCGGCCACGCCGGACCCCCTTCTCTGCACGGCAGACTGATCTTAGTGACTAGCACAGGGAGGCCGGGATGCCGCAGGATGCGGCCGCGGCCGCGAAGTACCTTCGAATGGCTTCCCGGGGAGGCGGGTTCGGGCACGAGACAACCTTAAGACCCGGCTGGGCTGCTGACCCCCACGGCGACCGGTGACGAAATGGTCAGCGGAGGCCCGGCTGCCGGAGGAACGTGAGCACCTCCTGGTTGAACCGCTCGGGCTGGTCGATGTTGGACGCGTGACCCGCGTCGGGGATCACCGCCTGCGCGGCGCCGGGGATCTTCGCCGCCATGTACCCGGCCGCGGCCAGGAACCCCTGGTCGAGGGCGCCGACCAGCACCAGCGTCGGAACCGTGATCGACGGCAGCGACCCGATGACGCTCCCGTCCCGCTGGGTGAGCATGCCCCGCGCGGCGTGGGCCAGGCCCTGCGCCGACCGGTGTTCCGCGGCGCGGGTCTCGGGGCTGTCGCCGAGCGCGGCCAGGCCGTCGCGCTCCAGCCGGCCCGCGGTCGCGACCGCACGGTCGTTCCACCGCTGCCGCGCCTGGTCGCTGCGGAACCCCGGGCCGGTGTCGCACAGCACGAGACCCGCTACCCGCTCCGGGCAGGCCAGGGCGAACGCCAGCGACAGGTACCCGCCGAGCGACAGCCCGGCGGCCACGGCCCGCGCGATCCCGCACGCGTCGAGCACCGCGGCCATGTCCGCCACGCTGGCCCCCTGGGTGTACCGGGCCGGGTCGTCCGGGTCGCCGCTGCGGCCGTGCCCGCGCATGTCCCAGGTGATCACCGGGCGGTCGGCGGCCAGCGCCGCGACGTTGGGCCGCCACATCGCCGACGACGCGGAGAAGCCGTGGCTGAGCAGCACCGGCAGGTTCCCGTTCTGGCCGCCGGACACCTCGTAGTAGATGGGGATGCCGTCGCGATCGAGGTAAGCCATGACCCGCCCCTATCCGCCCCGGGGCACGTCGCGGAACGGCAGGCCCCGCAGGCCGTCGGGTTCCTTCGGCAGGCCGAGGATGCGCTCGCCGATGATCGTGCGCTGGATCTCGTCGGTACCCCCGGCGATCGAGATGGCCGGCACCGACACGAAGATCTCGGCGATCGTGCCGTCCAGCGGCGATCCGGGCCCGGTCAGCAGGCCCGATGCCCCGGCGATCAGCGAGTGCACCCGCGCGGCCTGCCGGGCGATCGCGCTGCTGGCCAGCTTGCCCAGGGACCCCTCGGGGCCGGGCGGCCGGCCTGCCGCGCGGGCGGCGGCGGCCCGGGCGGCCGTCCACCGGGCCGCCTGAGTCAGCTCCGTGAGCCTGGCGATCTCCTGGCGCACCAGCGGGTCGCGTGCCTGGCCCGTGGCGACCGCCCGCGCGATGACCAGGTCGGGGCGCCCGGCCCGCTGCGGATACCAGCTGTGCGGCTCGGCTGCGGCGGTGCGCTCGGCGATCGCCTCCCGCCAGGCCCGCCCGGTCGCGCCCGCGGGAGCCGGCGCGGGCCGGGAGGCCGCGAGCCTGCGCTCGTGAGCCAGGATCGCCAGCGCGACGGTCCAGCCGCCGCCCGGCTCGCCGATCACGTGGCCGGCCGGGACCTGAGCCCGGTCCAGGAACACTTCGTTGAACGAGGAGTGCCCGTTCATCTGCCGCAGCGGCCGGACCTCGACCCCGGCCTGGCGCATCGGCAGCACGAAACAGGTGATGCCGCGGTGCTTGGGCACGTCAGCGTCGGTGCGGGCGAGCAGCAGCCCGAAATCCGCGGTCGCCGCCCCGGTCGACCAGACCTTCTGCCCGGTCACCCGCCACTCCCCGCCGTCGCGTTCCGCCCGCGCGGCCAGGCCGGCCAGGTCCGAGCCGGCCCCGGGCTCGCTGAACAGCTGGCACCAGGTGACCTCGCCGGTGACGGTCGGCCGGATGAGCAGGCGCTTGAGGTCCTCGCGGCCGTGCGACAGGAGCACCGGTGCCGCCAGGGTCCGCCCGACCCCTTCGGCCGGGCCGGGGACCCCGGCCTGCGCCAGTTCGGCCGTGGCCGCCTCGGCCAGTGCGGGCGGCAGCGCCCGGCCGCACCATTCGCGCGGCCATGCCGGGCAGGCCCAGCCCGAGTCGGCCAGCCGGGCCCGCCACTGCGCGAGGCTGAGCCCGGGATCCCAGCTCGCGGCGACCCACCGCCGTAGCTCGGCCCGGACGCCCGCCGCGTCGGCCCCGGGCTGGTCGCTCACCGCGTCCGCCGCGGGCTGACTGGTCACCGGCCCTCGAAATGCGGGGTCCGGCGCTGCGCCGACGCGCGGACGCCCTCGGCGAAGTCCTCCGTCCCCCGCAGCCGCTCCTGCTCGGCCACTTCGTGGTTCGTGGCCGCCCGGACCCGGTCCGCGAGGCCGGCCCGCATGGTGGCCCGGATCGCGCGCACGGCGAGCGGCCCGGCGGCGGCGATCTCCGCAGCCAGCCGGTGCGCGGCGGCCCGCAGGTCCTCCGCCTCGGCCAGCCGGTCGGCCAGGCCGATCCGCGCGGCCTCCTCGCCGCCCACCCGCCGGCCGGTGTACAGCATGTCCCAGGCCCGCTGCTGGCCCACGATCGCGGGCAGCGTCACGGTGAGCCCGAAGCCGTGGTGCAGCCCGAGCCGGGCGAAATTGGCCAGGAACCGGGTCAGCGGGCTCGCCACCCGGAAGTCGGCCGAGCAGGCCAGGCCGAGCCCGCCGCCCACCGCGGCTCCCTGGACCGCGGCGACGACCGGGAGCCGAGCCTCGAACAGCCGCACCGCCTCGACGTACAGCTGGCGCGGCCCGCCCGCGGCGGGCTGGGCCTGCTCGGTACGGCCGGCGAAGTCCGCCCCGGCGCAGAAGTGCTTGCCCTCCGAGCACAGCACGATCGCCCGGGCCCCCGCCTCCCCGTCCAGCCACGCGTAGGCGTCGGCCAGCGCGCCGATGAGCGCGACATCGAAGAAATTGTCCGGCGGGCGGACGATCTCGGCCGTCCCCACCAGGTCGTCGCCCAGCGAGGCACGCACGTCCCCGAACGTCTTCATCGGCTCGTTGTCCGGCATGGCGTCATGGTAATCGACATGAATGTCGATAAACAAGCCGGTCCGGGTCTGCCGCTCACGGGCGGCGCAGCCCGACCGCCCGCGCCCAGATGTCGGTCAGCGTGGCCGCGGCGGCCTCGGGATCGTAGCGGTCACCGCCGGCCAGCCACCAGTAGGCGAAGTTGGAGATCATGGACACCAGGGCGCCCGCGGTGGTGTGCGGGTCGACGCCCCGATCGGCGACCCCGCGTTCCTGCCAGCGGCGGATCGTCCGCGCCACCCGTTCGACGTGCTGACGCCGGCCGCGCAGCCGGATCTCGTGGATCTCGGGGTCGACGGTTGCCACCTGCTCGGCGAGCGCCCAGATCACGCTGTTGGCCCGGTAGGCCTCCAGGTAACGGCGGTTGGAGCGGTCGAGGGCCGCGTAAGGGCTCTCGTCGCGCTGGCCCGTCCCGGCCTGGCCGCCCGTCCCGTCCCGCCTGCCCCGCGCGGGCATCTCGGCGGGCGGCCCCGAGATGGCCTCACGGAACTGCGCGCCCACCTCCCGCATCACCGCCAGGAACGCGTCCTGCTTGGAGGAGAAGTAGGTGTAGAAACTGCCGTGCGCCACCCCGGCCTCGGCCGCGATATCGGCGACCCGGGCGCCGGAGTAGCCGTCGCGCTCGAACACGCGCCGGGCGGCGGCCACCAGTTCGTCGCGGGTACGCAGGCCCTTGGCGGTGGTCCGCTCGCCGTGGGCCACGCGGCGGGCCGCCGCCGTCCCCGCGGGCGCCCAGCCGCCCCTGGTCCAGCCGGCCCCGGCGGCCGGCCCTCGGCTGCGGCCCCGCGCACGGCCACCCGCGGCCCCGGCTCACTCTTCGACATAGATATCGATAATATCGGATCGTGACAGAGACCGCGCTGGTCAGTCCGCACAGTCCGGGGAGCCCGTGGGGCGCGGGGAGCCCGGGGCGGGCGGCCGAGGAGATCTGGTGGCAGGTGTACCCCCTGGGCTTCGTCGGCGCGCCGGCCGACGCGACGACGGTCGCGGGACCGGCCTGCCACCGCCTCCGGCGGCTGGAACGCTGGCTGGACTACGCCGCGGACCTCGGCTGCACCGGGCTGCTGCTCGGGCCGATCTTCGCCGCCCGGACCCACGGCTACGACACCACCGACCCTTTCCGCATCGACCCGCGCCTGGGCGACGAAGCCGACTTCACCAGGCTCGCCGTGGCCGCACGGCAGCGAGGGCTGCCTGTCGTTCTGGATGGCGTCTTTCATCACGTAGGACGCGACTTCGCCATGTTCGCGCAGGCCCTGGCCGACGGCCCGGACTCGGCGGCCGCCGGCTGGTTCCTGCCCCGGCGCGGCCCGGACGGCTCGGTCAGCTACGACACCTTCGAGGGCCATTACCAGCTTGTCGCGCTCAACCACGGCGAGCCCGCGGTGGCCGCGCACGTGATCGCGGTGATGAACCACTGGCTCGACCGCGGCGCCTCGGGCTGGCGGCTCGACGCGGCCTACGCGGTCCCGCCGTCGTTCTGGCGGGAGGTCCTGCCCGCGGTCCGGGCGCGTCATCCCGCCGCGTGGTTCACCGCCGAGATGATCCACGGAGACTACGCGCGCTACGCCGCCGACAGCGGCATCGAGTCGGTCACCCAGTACGAGCTGTGGAAGGCGATCTGGAGTTCGCTGAACGACCGCAACTTCTTCGAGCTGGCCTGGGCCCTCGACCGGCACAACGGCTTCCTCGGCGCGCTGACGCCGCTCACCTTCGTGGGCAACCACGACGTGACCCGGATCGCCAGCCGGCTGGCCGACCACCGGCACCTCGGTCACGCGCTCGCCGTGCTGTTCAGCGTGGGCGGCACCCCGGCCGTCTACTACGGCGACGAGCAGGGCCTGCGCGGCGTCAAGGAGGACCGGCCCGGCGGCGACGACGCGATCCGGCCCGCCTACCCGGCCGGCCCGCATCGCCTGCCCGCATCCGGCTGGCCGGTCTACCGGCTGCACCAGCGGCTCATCGCCCTGCGGCGGCGCCACCCCTGGCTGGCCGCGGCCCGCACCAAGGTGGCGCACCTCACCAACCGGGCCGTCGCGCTGGAGGCCACGGACGGCGGCACCCGGGTGATCACGCTGCTCAACACCGACGACCGCCCGCGGGAGTTCCCGCTCGGCCTGTCCGGCCTGGCCACCACCGAGACGCTCGGGCCCGAGGCCCAGGGCCACGAGCCGAAAGCCCCGGGCCGCGAGGCCGCCACCGTTCCCGCTCACGCCTGGCGGATCATCGTGGCCCGCCCGCTCCCCCGCTGACCGCAACCGCCCTGCGGGTCCACATGCGTAGTCGACCCGTGCGGGGAGGCTCGCTGTGACGGTGCGGGTGACCAGCCCGTCGCGTTCCAGGATGCGGAGTGTCTGGGTCGGTCCCATCAGCACCGGACACAGTACCTGCCGCACACGACCAGTATCGGCCCCGCCCGTGATCGTGGTTGATTGCGTACGCCCGCGGTCACCGATCCACCACGATCATGGGTTGCTCTGGCCGGCCAGGCAATTGGAGTGGTGGGTGGGGCTGATGTGACGGCAGAGCGCGGGCGTCAGGGGGCAGGAACGGCCCGCGCAGCCGCCCAGTCCGCCACGGTGGTCACCTCGGCCTGCCGCGGGAACACCTTCTGGGTGAGCACCCGGTGCACCTCGGGATCGGCGTTGAGGCAGGCGTCCTCGAGCACGACCAGCCGGTAGTCCAGGTCGGCGGCCTGCCGCAGCGTGGACAGGACGACGCCGCTGGTGGCGATGCCGGCCAGGACCAGCGTGCCCGCGCCGAGGCCGCGCAGCAGGACCTCCAGGTCACTGCCGGTGAACGCGGATACCCGGCGCCCTTCCCGGTCACGCGGCCCGGGTGATGGCCTCGACCTCGCCGAGGCTCAACTCGATGGCCGCCGCGGCGACGTTGGCCTCGACATGCCCGGGTGATCCGGTGCCGGGGATCGGCAGGATCTGCGGCGATCTCGCCAGCAGCCAGGCCAGCACGATCTGCCGCGGGCTGGCGCCGTGCCGGGTCGCCGCCTCGGTCACGGCCGGATTGCCGTCCGCCTGCTGGATCGGCGCCCAGGGCAGGAACGCGATCCGCTCGGCCTCGCAGGTGTCCACCATCGAATCCGACCTGCGGTCGGCCGCGTTGTACCTGTTCTGCACCGAGACGACCGGAGTGATCTGCTGCGCCGCCCGCAGTTGCGCCTGGGAGACGTTCGAGATCCCGATGTGCCGGATCTTGCCCTCGTCCTTGAGCTGCACGAGCGCGCCCAGCGACTCGGCCAGCGGCACGCGGGGGTCGGGCCGGTGGAACTGGTACAGCGGGATCTGGTCCAGCCGCAGCCGCCGGAGGCTCCCCTCGCAGGCCTCGCGCAGGTGCTCGGGCCGGCCGTCGGCATCCCACCGGCCCCGGCCCGGCCGTACCAGGCCGCCCTTGGTGGCGATCACAAGATCGTCGGGATACGGGTACAGGGCCTCGGCGATCAGCCGCTCGCTGACGTGCGGGCCGTAGGAGTCGGCGGTGTCGATGAAGTTGACCCCGAGTTCCACCGCCCGCCGTAGCGTCGCCCTGGCCTGGTCCGCGTCCGGCGGTTCGCCCCAGATCCCGTCGCCGGTGACCCGCATCGCGCCGAAACCCATCCGGCGCACGGTCAGGTCGCCGCCGACCTCGATCGTGCCCGCGGCCGCCGCGCCGTCCGGACCAGTCATGCCAGGCCTCCTGTCGTCCGCCGGCTCCAAGTCTGGCAGCCCGTTCCGGCTGCGGGTGCCGGACCGACCTGGCTCGGGCAGGCGATCGGCCGACGGCTGGTCGGCGAGTGACCACCAGGTACCGTGACCGGTGCGAACAGCGCCCTAACACTGCCGGCAATATGACAAAATCGGGGTCATGACCTTTATCGCCGCGGCTGACCGCTACCAGCAAATCGGCTACCGCCGCTGCGGGCGCAGCGGCATCCAGCTTCCCGAGGTGTCGCTGGGGCTCTGGCACAACTTCGGCGAAGACCGCCCGCTGGAGAACAGCCGGGCGATCCTGCGCCGGGCCTTCGACCTCGGCATCACCCACTTCGACCTGGCGAACAACTACGGCACGCCGTACGGGTCGGCGGAGAAGAACTTCGGCCGCGTCATGCGCGAGGACCTGCGGCCCTACCGCGACGAGCTGATCATCTCGACCAAGGCCGGCTACGACATGTGGCCCGGTCCGTACGGCGAGTGGGGATCGCGCAAGTACCTGATCGCCAGCCTGGACCAGTCGCTCAAGCGGATGGGCCTGGACTACGTCGACATCTTCTACAGCCACCGGTTCGACCCGGACACGCCGCTCGAGGAGACGCTGGGCGCCCTCGACTTCGCGGTCCGGTCGGGCCGGGCCCTGTACGCGGGCATCTCCTCGTACTCGGCGGAACGCACCACCGAGGCCGCCGCGATCCTCAGGCAGCTCGGCACGCCGCCGCTGATCCACCAGCCGTCGTACTCGATGCTGAACCGGTGGATCGAGGGCGGCCTGCTCGACGTGCTCGAACGCGAGGGCATCGGCTGCATCGTGTTCGCGCCGCTGGCCCAGGGCGTGCTCACCGGCAAGTACCTGGACGGCATCCCGGAGGGGTCGCGCGCCAGCCGCCATACCTCGCTGTCGGAGGACGAGCTGACCCCCGAGACGCTGGCGCACGTCCGCGCGCTCGGCGAGGTCGCCAAGGCCCGCGGCCAGACGCTGGCCCAGCTCGCGCTGTCCTGGGCGCTCCGGGACCCGCGGATCACCTCGGTGCTGATCGGCGCGAGCAGCGTGGCCCAGCTCGAGGAGAACGTGGCGGCCGCGGGCCGCAGCGACCTCACCGAGGACGAACTGGCCGCGATCGACCGCGACGCCGTCGAGTCAGGCCTCAATATCTGGGCGGAGAGCAGCGCGCACTGATCACTGCGCCTGGATATCGCCCAGGACCGCGATGTCGTCGGCGCCGTGGCCGGCCGCGACCGCCCGCGCGAACCAGTCCCGGATCGCGGTCACCACGCCGGTGTCGAGCCCGGCGTCCCGGCTCGAGCCCAGCACCAGCAGGTCGATGCCGCCCAGGTGGGTGTCGAGCGACGACTGCGGCTCGCCGTAGCGGCGCTCCGCGATCCGCTCTCCGGTCTCGGTCACCGCGTTGGCGATGAACCGGGAGAAGAACGGGCCGGTGAGCCGGAGCAGGTCGCCGACGGCGACGCCTTCGGCGGTCGCGAGGCTGACGCACTGGAGGAAGCCGGCCATCGTCCCGTAGAAGAACGCGATCAGCGCGGCGTCGACCACCGAGGCCTGGCCGGCGTCGTCGCCCACGAAACGGGCGGTGCCGAGCGCCCGCAGCGCCGGCTCCAGGCCGGGGGCCCGGGCCGCGGGGCCGCAGTAGAAGATCTCCGCGTCGGAGGTGCCGATCTCCCGCGGGTAGGCCAGGATCGCGGCGTCCACGTAGCCGATCCCGAGGGGCTGCGCCCACGCCGCGTTGCGGCGGCCGTCGGCCGGGGTGCCCGTGGTCATCTGGACCAGCGTCCGCCCGCGCAGCAGGTCGGTGAGCGCGCGGTCGGACAGCAGATCCCCGGCCGCCGCCTGGTGGGACACGCACATGATGACCAGGTCGCTGCCGCGCACGGCGTCGGCCAGGCTGCCGGCGACGGTCGCGCCCGCCGCCTGGAGCGGCAGGGCCCGGGAACGGGTCCGGTTCCAGACCGTGACCTGGTGCCCCGCCGCCAGCAGCGCGCGGGCCAGCGCCGACCCCATCACCCCGGTCCCGATCACCGTAACCCCGCTCATGCTGTTTCTCCCGCTCGCCTCCGGGGCGCCTCGAGGCACCGCCTTCCCTCGTCGCTCGTCCCTCGCTCCTCAGTCCAGGCGGCGCCGCGCCCCGTCGGCCCGCTCATATCACGTCTCCGCTCAGCCGGCTCAGGGCGGTGACGCCGCCGTCGATCGGCAGCACCGACCCGGTCGTGTAGCCCGCGTCGGCGAGCAGGAACAGGATGGCCCGCGCGACCTCGTCCGGCCCGGCCACCCGCAGCAGCGGCACCCGGCGGACGGTGGCCTCGCGGGCCGCGACCGGGTCGGCTTCCATCGACAGTTCGTGGTCCATCATCGGGGTGTCGACCGGGCCGGGCGCCACGGCGTTGACCAGGACCGTCGGCGCCAGTTCGACCGCGAGGCCGCGGGTCAGCCCGACCAGGCCGGCCTTGGACGCGCAGTAGTCGACGTAGCCGGGCGCCGCGGTGAACGCCAGGTCGGAGGCCACGTTCACGATGTGTCCGCCGGCCCGCCCGCGCATCCGCAGCCCGGCCTCGCGGCCCACGTAGAACGCCCCGGACAGGTTGATGCCGAGGGTCTGGTCGAAGATCTCCGGGGTGAGCTGCTCCAGCGGCGTCGGCCCGATCACTCCGGCGCAGTTCACCACGACGTCGACCGGGCCGATCGCCGCCTCGGTCGCGTCCAGCGCGTCGAGCACCTGGCGGTGGTCGGAAATGTCAGCGGGCACGGCGACGGCGCCGGGCAGGCCGGCGGCCACGCGCCGCAACTCGCCGGCCCGGCGGGCCAGCAGCCCGACCCCGGCCCCCTCGGCGGCCAGCAGGCGGGCGGTGGACTCGCCGATGCCGGAACTCGCCCCGGTGACGAGCGCGCAGCAGCAGGCCAGCCGCCCGGCCGTTCCCGCCTCAGTCATGGCCATGGCCGATCCAGCGGCGCGCCACGGCGAGCACGACGACCGTGGCCAGCACCGGCACCGCCGCGCTCGCGCCCGCGGCCCGGGCCAGCGAGACCAGGTCGCCCGGCGCGAACTCGACCCGGGCCGGCCAGGCGCCGACCTGGCCTTCGAGGGTGAGATGCCCGGGCGTGACCTTCAGCCGCAACGGCTCGAACGGGAAATCCCCCACCGGGGAACTCACCTTCATGTGCCCACCTCCAACGGAATCTGGCCGGCCAGCGCCTGGGCGGCCGACGCCACCTCGTCCCAGCGGCTGGTCTCGGCCGCCGGCTGGACGTAGGTCACCCCGGGCGCGGGCTCGAAGATCGCGCCGTCCACGTTGCGCAGCGGCCGCGCCGACGCGGCCAGGATGACCGCGTCACAGTCGAGCACGAGCCGCTGACCGGCCCGCTCCAGCGTCACCGCGCTCACCCGCCCGCGGCCCGACACGGCCACCGGGGTCCAGCCGCTGATCATCGCATCACGCTGGAACGGAATGGCACCGGCCGGGTCCGGTGCGACCACGGTGATCTGGACGATGTGGCTGCGCTGGCCCGAGATCGCGTCGCGGGCGGCCCGGGCCCAGTCGCCGGCTCCGACGATCACGACCCGGCGGCCGAGCGTCACCCCGGCCTCGGCCAGGTGAATCGCCACCGGGGCGGGCAGGACCCCGGCCAGCCGCGGGCCCGCGACCGGCACCTCGGCCGCGGTCGCCGGGCGGCAGCCACCCGCGAACACCAGGTGGACGGCGTCCAGCCACTGGATCCCCTGCGGGCCGACGGTCAGCAGCCTGCCCGGGTCCCAGCGCACGGCGGTCGTGCCCAGCAGCCACCGCACCCCGGCCGCCCGGCAGCGGTCCGCCAGCGCGCGCACCGCGGGCAGGTCGAACGGCAGCACGCCGCCGGGGACCGGCAGGCGGTCAAGCACCACGACGTCGGCGCGGGAGGCGAGTTCCCCGGCGGCGGCCAGGCCGGCGACGCCCGCGCCGACCACCGCTACTGTTTCACGGCTCACGGCCGACCCCGAGGGTCGCGCCCGCCGGGCCGTGCCCGATCGCGTCCGGCGGGAGGCCGGTGTGCAGCGAGCACAGGAACGCCACCCCGACCATGCACACCGATCCCTGGCACCGGCCGCCGGTGGCCTGGGTGCGCTTGCGGATGCCCTCGATCGACCGGGGCGGCACGTGCCGGTCGAAGGCCGCGGCGATCTCGGCCGCGGTGACCTGCTCGCACACGCACACGACCTGGCGGTACCTGGGATCGGCGTCGGGCAGCGACCCGGGATCGCGGTCGTCGCGCAGCCGCCGGACCTTGGGCAGCCACCCGGTCCGGTCCGGCCGGTACGGGTGATCGAAGCCCGCCTCGCGCAGCAGCGCCAGCACCCGGTCGGCCGTGCCGGGTGACGCCGACACGCCGGTGGAGCGGTTGCCCACGTGGAACAGGTTCGGCCGGCGGGCGTCGGGACGCACCCGCACGGTTTCGTCGCAGGCGGCGCGGTTGGCCGCGTAGGTCTTGATCGCGTAGTCCAGGCTGACCTCGGGCACGAGCTGTTCGGTCAGCCGCAGGATGGCCTGCAGGCGGGCGGGGTCGGTGCCTTTGTCGTCGGGGTCGGTGATCTCCTGCGCGTCCGGGCCGAGCAGCGCCGACCCGTTGGTGGTGGGGACCACCTGGACGCCGCGGCTGTGCGGCATGGGCACCGGCAGCACCATCTTGTTCAGCCGCGCGCCGAAGGCCCGGTCGAGCACCCAGTACTGGCCCTGGCGCGGCCAGATCCTGATCTCCTCGCCGCCGGCCAGGGCGCTGATCGTGCCGCCGGCCAGCCCGGCCGCGTTGATCACCCAGCGGGCCCGGACCGGTCCGCCCGGGGTGTGCACGGCGGTCAGCCGCCCGCCGGAGCTGTCGAAGCCGAGGGCCGGGCATGACAGCCGGATCGCGGCGCCGTTGGCCGCCGCGAGCTCGGCGTAGCCGCAGGTCAGCCGGACCGGGTCGATGAGGCCTTCGTCGGGCAGGTGCACCGCCCCGCGGCACTCGGGAGTGAGCATGGGCTCGAGTTCGCGCGCCTGCCGGCCGGTCAGCAGCTCGGCCCGCGTTCCGGCGGCTATCGCGTCGGCGCAGATCGGTTCGAGCTGCGGCACCTGCTCGTCGGTGATCGCGACGGTCAGCGCGCCGGGGCGGCTGAACGGGACGTCGAGGCGGTCGCAGATGTCCTCCCAGCGCGGCCAGGAGCTGGCGATCAGGTCGGCTTCCAGGGTCCCGGGCGGCGCGTAGAACGAGGTGGCGATGCCGGCGTTCCCCTTGCTGGCGCCCTCGGCCACGTCGTCGGCTGCTTCCAGCAGGCAGACCGACGCGGTGGTCATGGCCAGCCGCGACGCGACCGCGGTGCCGAGCACCCCGCCGCCGATCACGACGACGTCGAACGCCGGAGCGCCGGCCAGCGAGCTCATCCCGCCGGGCCTAAGCGGGGACGGGGGCCGGGTCCAGCAGGGCGGCCGCCTCGTCGACGCTGGCCCCGCGGCGGATGATCGCGGCCAGCGCGCCGACCAGCGCGGCCGGGTCACGGGACTGCCAGATCTTGCGGCCCATGGCGATGCCGGACGCGCCCGCGTCCATGGCGCCGCGCACCATCTCCAGCACGTCCCGCTCGTTCCTGGCCTTGGGCCCGCCGGCGATCAGCACCGGCACCAGGCTGTAGTCGATGACCCGCCGGAACGACTCCGGGTCGCCGGTGTACCAGGTCTTGATGAAATCGGCGCCTTCCTCCGAGGCCACGCGCACGGCCACCCGCATGTCGTCGACCGTGTAGGGCCCGTCGTACGGCTTGGCGTCCGGCCCGCCGACCGGGAAGATCTCGGCGAGCAGCGGGATGCCCAGCCGGTTGCACTCGTCGGCGATCGCGCCCAGCTTCGGCAGCTGGACCGCCTCGGTGTCGGGGCCGAGGAAGAACGTCGGCACCACGGCGTCGGCGCCGTTGCGCAGCGCCTCCTCGACCGAGGCGAACACCAGTTGCTCGGTCTCCAGGCCGGGTGACAGGCCGGTCCGCCCGGTCAGCCGCAGCACCCACCCGGCCCGGCCCGCGAACGCCCCGGCCGCGAAGGCGGCCAGGCCGCGGCGCATCAGGAACGCGTTCACCCCGGCCTGGGCCAGGCTGGCGACCAGTTCGGTCGGGCGCTCCAGCTCGCCGTAGACCGGCTCCTCGACGCCGTGGTCCATCGGCAGGATCATCGACGTGTTGCTGTCCGGGTCGAAGAGCCGGCCGAGCCGGAGGGTCTTACCGATGCTGGTGGTCATGATTGCGCCCCTCTCCTAGTAATCG
This sequence comes from uncultured Actinomycetota bacterium, assembly GCA_963842355.1. GTDB lineage: Bacteria > Actinomycetota > Actinomycetes > Streptosporangiales > Streptosporangiaceae > JASHPR01. The sequence continues at coordinate 902,418 of CAWJGC010000011.1, forward strand.
CCCGCCGCGGGCAGGTGCTGGCCGAACGTCCGCGCGATCTGCCGGTAGGCGAGCTCATACTCGGCGCTGAGCTCGGCGTACACGGCACTGCGCCGCGGGTCTGGGTCGTACTGCCGGTCCCAGCGGACCAGCCGCGCGACGCCCGCCGCGGCGCTGGCGAACACGCCGGCCGCGACCCCCGCCAGGATGGCCGCGCCCGCCGCGGCCAGGTCGGCGATCCGGGGGACCCGCAGCGGCACCCCGAGCACGTCGGCCTTGAGCTGCGTCCACACCGGGCTTCTCGCCTCGCCGTCCCCGATGCCGACCGGATCGCCCGCGCCCCGCGGCCCGTCCGGCGCGCCGGGCCCGGCCAGGATCGACATCGTAGCCCGGTACTGGAAGGCGATCCCTTCCAGCATGGCCCGGACCAGGTGGGCGCGGGTATGACCGGAGGCCACGCCCAGGTACGCGGCCCTGGCCCCCGCGGCGTAGTGCGGCGCCCGGGCCGCGCCGTCCACGAACGGGAAGCAGAGCAGCCCGTCCGCGCCGCAGGCCACCCCGGCCGCCTGGCCGATCAGCTCGTCGAATCCGGCGCTGCCGCCTGCCAGGGGTGCGCCGCCCGCGGGCCCGCCGCCCGCGGGCCCGGTCAGCACGTCGCGCAGCCAGCGCAGCGACGAGCCGGTGCTCTCGATCGCCACCTCGTGGAGATAGCGGGCGGGAACCACGTGCGGCGACACGTCGCCGCGCCCCGAGTGGTCCGCGCGGTACTCGCCCATGACCGTGCGCCAGTTGGCCGCCGTCCCGGTGCCGACGCAGGCCTGCCCGGGTTCGACGGCGCCGCAGCCGAGCGTCGCGCCGGCGTCGTCGCCGCCGCCCATGGCCACCGGCAGGCCCGGCCGCAGGCCCAGTTCGGCGGCCCGGGCGGCGGGCAACTCGGCCACCGGCTCCCAGGGCGATCCCGCGATCGGAGGCAGCATGGCGACGTCGATTCCGAGCGCGTCGCAGACCTCCTGGCTCCACTGCCGGCGCCGGATGTCCAGCATCGAACTGCGGGACACCGTGGTCGCGTCGGTGGTCAGGCACCCGGTCAGCCGGTGCAGCACGTAGTCCTTGGCGAAGCGGATCTGCCGCACCGAGCGCCACAGGTCACCGCGGTGCTGCCGGAACCACAGCAGGTGCGCCAGGCTCATGCCGTGCGTCGGCGCCATGCCCGTGGCCTCGATCAGCCAGTCCCGCCCGAGCCGCGCGGCGACCTCGCGGGCCTGCGCGGTCGCGCGCCCGTCGGTCCAGGAAATCGACCGGGCCACCGGCAGGCCCGCCGCGTCGGCCAGCACCACCGGCTCCCGCTGGCAGACCACTCCGAGCCCGGCGATCCGCGCCGGGTCGACGGCCGCCTCCGCCACCACGTCGCGGATCGTGCGCGACACCCCCCGGTACCAGTCGTCGGGGTCGTTCTCGGCCCAGCCGGGCCGGGGGTGATGCATGGGGTGCTCCGCGGCGGACCGCGCCAGCAGCGTGCCGTCGCAGCTGCTGAGTATGGTCTTGACGCTGCCCGTCCCGATGTCGCATCCGACCAGGACCGGGCCGTCCGCCCCGGAAGCCTGGCCCAGCAGGGCCCGGACTCCACCTCGGTCTCGGCGCTCTCTACCATGATCTCGTCGGGCGACCGGACGTCGCGCAGGACCCCGCGGCGGCTCCTCGGGATGAGGACGTAGTAGAGGATGAGGCCGGCCGCGATCGTCCCGGCGAAGCCCCAGCCGATGTCCTTGGGGTTGGACTTGATCAGGATCACGCAGAACACCACCGACCAGACCACCGCCACCCAGTCCACCAGCGGGCTCCACCGTCCGTTGCTGAACGGCCGCGCGGGCAGCAGGTTGCGCCATTTGGCGTAGATGATCACCGCGATGAGCACGGCATAGCCGGCCGCCCACAGGATCGCGGTCATCGACAGCAGCACGGTCAGCAGGCCGGTGTAGACGATCAGCAGCACGGCGATGACCGCCGCGACGATGACCGCGGTCACCGGGACCCGCTCCCGGCTGAGCTTGGTCAGGGCCCGCGGGAACGGCGCCTGGCCGTCCCGGGCCTGGGCCCACATCACCCGGGCCGCGGTGAGCTGCAGGATCATCATGTTGACGAACAGCGACACGACGGCCAGGACCTCGAACGTCGTGGCGGTGGCCGACCCCAGGACCGGGCCGAGCACGAACCTGATCACGTCGGGCGAGTGCGCGGCCGCGGTCGGGTCGCGCATGAGCAGCACGGTGAACGCCACCATGACCGTCCCGATCGCGAACGTGGCGAAGTTCGCGACGAGCAGGGCCCGCGGCACGGTGCGCGACGCGTGCCCGGTCTCCTCGCCCGCCGTGCCGTTCACGTCGAAGCCGGAGATCACGAAGACCGGCACCAGCAGGGCGAACAGGAACGGCAGGAACGCGGACTGGCCGTGGCCCAGGATGCCGCCGGTCGAGGTCAGCGTGCTCACGCTGTTGAAGTGGTGCCCGGTGAAGATGACCGCGATGATGACCCCGATGATCACGATACTGATCGCGAGGAACTCGGCGAGCACGCCGACGGTGTTGTTGAACGCGGCGGCGATCTTCACGGCGGTCAGGTTGATCACCGTGGACGCCGCGATGAGGAGGACGGCCCAGCCGAACGTCTGCCAGTGGCCGGTCAGGTTGACGCCGAACCAGCTCAGGATGAACGGCGAGATGCCGTACGCCTCGGTGGCCACCGCGGCGATGTGGGCGACGATCAGCCACCAGCCGATCTGCCAGCCGAGGCCGCGCCTGCCGCCGACGATCCGGTTGATGATCTGGTACGAGCCGCCGGCCAGCGGGTAGGCGGAGACCCCCTCGGCCACCGCCAGCCCCACCACCATCTGCAGGCCGCCGCCGATGAGCCAGGCCCACAGGAAGACCGGGCCGACCTGGATGATGCCGGCCCCCATGCTCAGCGCGAGCCCGCCGGCCACGGCGATGCAGGTCCACTGGACGGCGAAGCTGGAGAAGAAGCCCAGGACCCGGCGCAGTTCCTGCCGGTAGCCCAGCTGGTGCAGGTACACGCGGTCTGCGGTGTGGGTGGCGTCGAGCCCGGCGTCGCTGGCCGGAGCGGCTGAGGATACCGGAGGGGCGCTCTCGCTCATCGGGCCTCCGTTCAGATGAGCCACCTGTTGATTGTGAACAATTCGTCAATCTAGCGTTTGACGGAACGTACCATCGGCCGATATCGGCCCGCAAGACCCGCGACGCCGGAAAGATCAGGATGTAACCAGCGCTCGGCGGCGCTCAGGACACTCAGGGGCCGAGGGCGCTCAGCAACGCCACGCCGGTGACGACGGCGGCCAGGCCGGCCACCTGGTGGCGGGTCAGCCGCTGACCGTGGATGAAGTACGCCGCGACCACGGTCAGCGCCGCGAACTGCGACGACAGGACGGCCGCCACCGCGAGCTGATGGCGCGCGCCCAGGGTGTAGCTCACGACCCCGAGCACCTCGGCGGCCCCGGCCGCCGCCACCAGGGGCAGCGCCCGGCGGGTCAGCGCGAGCCGGCGCCGCGCCGCCAGCGGCGCGGTGACCAGCGCGGAACCGAACAGCCGGGCCGGCACGAGCGTCCACAGCACCGACACCTGCTGGCCCGCCCGTCCGGTGGTGTACAGGGTCACCCCGAACAGCAGCGCCACCGGCAGCGCGAGCACCGCCCCGCGTACGGTCCGGCGACCGCCCGTCTCCGGTGGCGGGCGGTCGTCGCGGCCGGCCGCCGCGACCGCCACGCCGAGGGTGATCAGCCCGAGCAGCAGCCCGGTGCGCAGGCCCAGCCGCGCCCCGGCCACGGCCGAGATCGCGGCGGCGACCGCCCCCTCGGTGGAGACGATGCCGGCGACCACCCCGACCTGGCCGCGCCGGAACGCCACGTACTCGATCAGCAGCCCGGCCACGTTGCTGGCGCCGGCGGCCGCCAGCAGGCCCAGCACCCTCGGCGAGAGCTGCGCCGGATCGGCCAGCACCGCCACCGGCGCCGCGACGAACACCAGGCCGATCAGCATCACCCAGGCCAGGGTGGACTGCGCCCCGATGGCCTGGCTCGACGCCGAGGCGCACAGCGCGGAGACGGTGAAGCAGACCGCGGCTCCGAGCCCGCCGGCAACCGCTAGGACAGATCCACCCACACGCTCTTCACCTGCGTGTACAGGTCCAGGTTGTGCCTGCCCATCTCCCGGCCGAAGCCGGACTCCTTGAAGCCGCCGAACGGCGACGCCGCGTCGTAGACGTTGTAGCAGTTGATCCAGACCGAGCCGGCCTTGAGCGCGGCGGCGGCGCGGTGCGCCTTCTTGATGTCGCGGGTCCACACGCCCGCGCCGAGCCCGTAGTTGGTGGCGTTGCTCTGCAGCACGGCGTCGTCGGCGTCCCGGAACGGTATGACGGTGACGACCGGGCCGAAGATCTCCTCGCGCGCGATCGTCATCGAGTTGGTCGCGTCGCGGAACACCGTGGGCTGGACGTAGTAGCCGTCGCCCAGCCGCGGGTCGTCGGGACGGCCGCCGCCGACGACCGCGACCGCGCCCTCGTCGCGCCCGGCACGCAGGTAGCCGGTGACCCGGTCGAGCTGCTCGCGCGAGACCAGCGGCCCCTGGTCGACCCCCTCCTCGAGCCCCGGCCCGAGGCGGAGCGCCGAGGCCTTCGCCGAGACCCCCGAGACGATGTCGTCGTAGACCGCCTCCTGGACGAACAGCCGCGAGCCGGCGGCGCAGTCCTGGCCCATGTTGTAGAAGATAGCGTGGGCCGCGCCGGCCACGGCCGCGTCGAGGTCGGCGTCGGCGAACACCACGTTGGGGGACTTGCCGCCGAGCTCGAGCGCGGTGCGCTTCAGGTTGCCCGCGCTGGCCCGCACGATCTCCCGTCCGACCGCGGTCGATCCGGTGAACGCCACCCCGGCGATCCCGGGATGCTCGGTGATCGCCGCGCCCGCGGTCTCGCCGAACCCGGTCAAGATGTTCACCACGCCCGGCGGGATGCCGGCCTCTGAGCAGCAGCTGCCCGAGCCAGATGCTGGTCAGCGGCGTCTGCTCGGCCGGCTTGAGCAGGCAGGTGTTGCCGCAGGCCAGCGCCGGAGCCAGCTTCCACGCCGCCAGCATCAGCGGGTAGTTCCACGGGATGATCAGGCCGACGACGCCCAGCGGCTCGCGCACCGTGTAGTTGAAGTACGCGCCCGCCGAGACCGGGATCGTCTCGCCTTCCAGCTTGGTCGCCCACCCGGCGAAGTACCGGAAATGGTCGATCGCCATCGGCAGGTCGTCGTCACGCGCCAGCCGCAGCGGCTTACCCATGTCCAGCACTTCGAGCTGGGCCAGCCCGCCGGCGTCCCGTTCCAGCAACTCGGCGACCCGCCATAGCAGCCGGCCGCGCTCGGACGGGGTGATCTTCTTCCAGGCGTCGTCACCCGCGGCGGCCGCGGCCGCCACCGCGCGGTCGACGTCCTGGCCGGACGCCGAGGCGCACCGCATCAGCGGCCGGCCGGTGGCCGGGTTGAGCGTCTCGAACGTGGCGCCGTCCGCGGCGTCCACCCAGTCTCCGCCGATGAGCAGCTTGGTCGCCCCGGCGGCCAGGAACTCCTCGACGCGGGCGTCAGGCGATGGTGCGGTCATGGGATCTCCTCCTGCGGGTCGGTGGTCGGGTGCGGCGCCGGGGCGCGGAACAGCGGCCGGACCGCGTCGAGCACGTTCTGGTAGCGGCCGCGCAGCTCGGCGTACTGCGCGTGCCGCCGCGGGTCGGGCTGGTAGACCCGGTCGAACCGGACCAGGCGCTCGACCCCGGCCGCCGCGTCACCGAACGCGCCGACGCTCTGGCCGGCCAGGATCGCCGCCCCGAGCGCCGCGGACTCGCGGATCGCGGTGGTCCGGATCGGCACGCCGGTCACGTCGGCCTTGATCTGGTTCCACGCGTCGGCGTGAGCCTCGCCGTCGACGAGCGTGATCGGCCGCCCGGCGTCCCGGCCGGGCGAGATCAGCTCCAGCGTGGGCGGGTACTGGAACGCGACGCCCTCCAGGATGGCCCGGGCCAGGTGGGCCCGGGTATGGCCGGAGGCGATGCCGAAGAACCCTCCCGCCGCGCCGTCGAGGTACCAGGGCGCGCGCTTCGCGCCGTCGACGAACGGCAGGAACGTCAGGCCGTCGGCGCCCGGGGGGATGCCGCGGGCCTCCTCGACCAGTTCGGCGTAGCCCGCGCCGCCGCCGAACGCGTCCCGGAACCAGCGCAGCGACGAGCCCGTGCTCTCGATGCACACCTCGAACAGGAACCGGCCGCAGACCACGTGCCGGGCCACGTCGCCGCGCGCGAGGGCGCTGTCCGGCTCGCCGGCCGCGGTCACCAGCCGCCAGTCGCTGCTGGTCCCGGTGCCGGCGCAGAGGTCGCCGGGGTCGACGGCGCCCGCGCCCAGCGTCGCTGCGGGGTCGTCTCCCCCGCCGGCGGCCACCGGCACGCCGGGCCGCAGCCCGAGCAGGCGGGCGGCGCCGGCGTCCAGTTCGGCCACCCGCTGCCAGGGCTGCCAGCCGACCTCGGGCAGCAGGTCCAGGGGGATGCCGGCCGCCGCGCAGATCTCCGCGGACCAGCCGTCGGCGCGCAGGTCGTTCATCACGCTGCGGGCCGGGGTGCTGACGTCGGTTCCGGTCAGGCCGGTGAGCCGGTACAGCACGTAGTCCTTCGGCGACAGCAGCCGCCGGGTCGCCGACCACACGTCGGGCTCGTGCCGCTGGATCCAGAGCAGGGTCGGCAGGCCGAGCCCGGCGATCGGCAGCACGCCGGTGCGGTCGATCAGCCACGGCCGCCCCATGCGCCCGACGAACTCGGCCAGGTCCGGGGCGCTGCGCTGGTCGGTCCAGGCGATCGACGCGCGGAGCGGCCGCATGGACCGGCCGAGCAGCACCCAGGGGTCGCGCTGCGACACCACGCACATGCCCGCCACGGCCGCGGCGTCGACGCCTCCGGCCGCCAGCAACTGCCGGACCGCGCCGACCACTCCGCGCAGCCAGTCGTCCGGGTCGTTCTCCGCCCAGCCGGGCCGCTCGTGGCGCATCCGGTGCTCGACGCACGCGGTCGCCAGCGGCAGGCCGTCCAGGCCGACGGCGAGCGCCTTGACGCTGCCGGTGCCGATGTCGACCCCGAGCAGCCAGTCCTCGCTCGCCCCGGCCGGCCAGCCCGCCGGCCCGGTCACGGCGTGCCTTCCGCGGCACCGATAGCGATCACCCACAGGTCCGAGACGTTCGTCCCGGTCGGCCCGGTCCTGATCAGGTCGCCCGCGCGGCTCAGCACGGAGGTCGAGTCGTGGCTGGCGATCGCGTCATCGAGGCCTCCCGGTTGCCGCGGCGCGGTCGTGCTGTCCACACAGCCGCCCGCGGCGTCGGTGCCGCCGTCCGAACCGTCGCTGTCGAGAAACGCGCCCGCCACCGCGGCCCGGCCGCGCGCCGCCGCGCGCGCGAACGCGAGCGCCATCTCCTGGTTCGGGCCGCCGTGGCCGGCCGCCGCGGCGGCTGGTCGCCGGACCGTGACCGTGGCCTCGCCGCCCGCCGCGACCAGCACCGTGCCCGGGGCGAACGGCTCGCCGCAGGCCGAGGACCGCGCGGCGAGCGTGCCGAGGAATCCGCCCAGGCTCGCGGCCTCGCCCTCGATCTGGCTGCCCAGAACCGCGGGCCGCCAGCCGAGCGCGCGCACCCGTTCCTCCATCTGGCTGACCACCCAGGCCCCGGCGAGCAGCACCACGGTGGTGATGTCCCGCCCGGCCAGCGCGGGAGACTCCGACCGCTCGCCACGCAGGTGATCCCTGATCTCGGCCGGGACCTCGGACCAGAGGCCGTATCGCCGCAGCACGGCGATCGCGGCCGGCGCACTGCTGGTGTCCTGGACCGTGGGATCGCAGAGCAGGTCGGCGGGGTCGCCGACCACGTCGGACACCGTGAGGTTGAGGATCGCCGCCCCGGCGGCCCGCTCGGCCAGGCGTCCGCCCTTGATCGCCGAGACATGCTTGCGGACCGTGTTGATCTCGGCAACGGACGCTCCGGACTCCAGCAGCAGCACGTGCAGGCGCTGCTTGGCGGCGAACGGCACCCCGTCCGGCGGCAGGCAGGCCAGCGCCGACGAGCCTCCGGTAAAGGCGGTGATCAGCAGGTCGCCCGGTCCGAGGCCGTCCGCGAGCGACGCCAGCCTCCGGGCCGCCCCGAGGCTCGCGGCGGTGGGGACCGGGTGGTCGGCCTCGACGACGCGCACCCGGCGCAGGCTGTGGCTCACCCCGCGGCGGCTTACGATGAGCCCCCCGTCGATCCGGTCACCGAGTGTGCGCTCGAGCGCCGCGGCGATGGCCAGGGAGGCCTTGCCCGCGCCGAGCAGCACCACCGAACGTACCTCGTCCAGGTCGAAGCGCCGGCCCCCGGCCCGCAGCCGCCGGCCGTCCAGGCTCACCAGCCGGTCGACGGCCCGTTCCGGGTCGGCGGCGCGCAGCCCGGCCGCCGCCACGTCGAGCACGACCCGCCGCAGTTCGGTCAGCCCGTGGTCGAGCAACTGCCGGTAATTGCCGATGACGGTGCCCCCCGGCTCCGCCGCCGGGTCAAGCTGCCCGATCCGCGCCTCGCCGACCGTCACGAGAAGCTGCTCAGGCGGGCCGGGGAAAGCAGCGGCCCGGGTAGGCCGCCGTGGTGCCGAGTTCCTCTTCGATCTGCAGCAGCCGGTTGTACTTCGACGTCCGCTCGCCCCGTACCGGCGCCCCGGTCTTGATCTGGCCGGCGTTCAGCGCCACGGCGAGATCCGCGATGACCGGGTCCTCGGTCTCGCCCGACCGTTCCGACACGCACACGCCGTAGCCGTGGCGGGTCGCGAGCGCCGCCGCGTCGACCGCCTCCGACAGCGTGCCGATCTGGTTCACCTTCCACAACAGGGCGTTGGCCGCGCCCTGCTCGATGCCGCGCCGCAGCCGGGCGGTGCTGGTCACGAACAGGTCGTCGCCCACGACCTGGATTCCGGCCCGGGCGGTCAGCAGGGCAAAGCCTTCGAAGTCGTCCTCGGCGAACGGGTCCTCGATCGTGACCACGCCGAGGTCCCGGACCAGTTCGAGGTACAGGGCCAGGAGATCGTCCCGGCCGAGGCGCCGCCCGGCCACGTGGTAGGTGGCGTCCGCCGGGTCGTAGAAGTGCGTGGCGGCGCAGTCCAGGCCGAACCGGAAGCGGCCGGCGTGGCCCGCCCGCTCCACTCCGCGATGGAGCAGTTCGAGCGCTTCCCTCGGGTCGGACACCGGCGGCACGTAGCCGCCCTCGTCGCCCAGGGCCAGCGCGCCCCGCCCGTAGCGCTCCTGCAGCACCTCGCCGAGCGCCAGGTTGACCTCGGAGCTCTCGGCGAGTGCCTCGCCGAAGGTGGCCGCCCCGGTCGGGATGACGATGAACTCCTGGAATTCCAGCGATCCCGCCGCGTGCCGGCCGCCGTTGATGAGGTTGACCAGCGGGACCGGCAGGACGTGCGCGTCGGCCGACAGGTACCGGTACAGCGGCTGGCCCGCCGAGGCGGCCGAGGCGCGGGCGGCCGCCAGCGACACGCCGAGCAGCGCGTTCGCGCCCAGGTTCGACCGGTCGTCGGTGCCGTCGAGTTCGACGAGCAGGCGGTCGATCTCGCGCTGGCGGTCGGCGGGCCGGCCGAGGACCGCAGGCCCGATGATGTCGGTCACGTTGGCCACGGCGCGGCGCACGCCGTGACCGCCGTAGCGGGTGCCCCCGTCGCGGACCTCGCGCGCCTCGTGGCTGCCGGTCGACCGCCCCGCCGGCACGTCGGCCCGGCCCGTGGATCCGTCGGCGAGGACGACGTCGACCTGGACCGTCGGCAGGCCGCGGCAGTCTATGACCTCGCGGGCGCGCACGGCCCGGATCTCGCGTCCGCCGACAGACACCACGCCGCTCCCGCCATTGCCGGTCAAGCAGGCTCCGACTGTGAGCCTTCGGGAGGAAACGTATTCTGATCTTTGTAGGAATGTCAACAACTACTCATGTGACGGGAACCGTGCGCTGGCCCGGTGCGGTGGCCCGGCTAGGCGCCCGTCGCGGGGGCGGGCGGGGGTTCCGAGAGCCGCGCCGCCGACGCGTCCATGTGCGTCTGCAGCAGCCCGGCGACGCGCCGCCGGTTGCCGGACCGCAGGGCCTCGATGATCGCCTGGTGCTCGGCCACCACGTGGGTCCCTTCCTGGTAGAAGGGCTCCAGCCGGATCAGGCACAGCCTCGTCTCGGCGATGAGCGTGCGGAACATCCGGTTCAGCCGCGGGCTGCCCGCGGCCTCCACGAGCGTCTGGTGGAAGGCGAGGTCATGCGTGATGACCTCGGTCCACGGGGCGCCGACCGACTCCGCGAGCCTGCCCACGATCTTCTCGAGTTCGGTCAGCGCGGCCTCGGGCCGCCGTTTCGCGACGATCGCCGCCGCGGCCCGCTCGATGACGCCGCGGGCGAGGTAGACGTCGCGCGCGTCGTCCAGGCCGAGCTCGACCACGAACACCCCGCGGTTGCGTTCCGCCCGCAGCAGGCCTTCCTGGATCAGCCGCTGCATGGCCTCGCGGATCGGGCCCCGGCTCACCTGGAGCTGCCGGGCCAGCTCGACCTCGGCGAGCTGGGTGTGGGGCGGGAACCTGCCCTCGAGGATTTCGGAACGGAGCCGGTCGGCGATCAGGGCTGGCGTGCTCTGCAGTTGCAGCGGCTCAAGCACGCCGGGGGCGGGCCGCGCGGAGCTCGGCATCGTCATCCTCCCAGGCTCGTGGGCCACTGCGGCGCGCGTAATGTCCACAATGAGACAATGTTAGCGACGCGATGAGTACGCTCATATCCCCCGGGTGATAAGGCCACAGCCATAAGCATGCGCCCGTTTCCCGCGATCGCACAGCCCGATCTCGCGGACCGGTCCTCCGGAGGCGGACCGCGCCGGCCAGGACCGCGGTCAGCCCGGTGAGAACCACCACGGAGCCGAGGGCCTCGGGCAGCCCGACCGCCTCGGCCAGGCCGCCGATGAGCGCCGGGCCGGCGAGCATGCCCAGGTACCCGCACGAGGTGACCAGGGCCAGGTTGGGCCCGGCCCGGCCCAGCCGGGAGGCCGCGGTGAAGACGAGCGGCACGATGAACGACAGGCCGGCGCCGAGCAAGGCGAAGCCGGCCATCCCGGCGGCGATCCGGCCGGCCAGCAGCGCGCCGAGGAAGCCGGCGGCGGCGGCCCCGGCCGACACCCGGACCAGGCGCGCCGGGCCGACCCGGTCGGCCAGCCGGTCTCCGACCAGCCGGCCGCCGACCATGGCGCACGAGAAGACCGTGTACCCCAGGGCAGCCAGACCGGGTGATGCTCCGAGCGAGGTGTGCAGGTAGACGGCGCTCCAGTCGTTGGCGGCGCCTTCGGCGAGGAAGCAAGCGAACGCCATCGCCGCCAGGCACGCCAGCGCCAGTGACCATTCGGGCCCCCTGGATTGCGGCCGTTCGCGGCCGGCCGCGAGCGCGGCCGGGCTGGCCGGGCTGGCCGGGCTGGCCGCGAACGCGCGGGCGCTGCCCAGGCCGACCGACAGCACGACCAGGGCGGCGAGCACGAAGTTGGCCCGGGCCGGGACGGCGGCCGCGGCGGCGGCCGCGCCGAGCCCGGCGCCGGCCAGCCCGCCGGCGCTGTACGCGGCGTGGAAGCTGGACATGATCGTGCGCCCGAGGTGGTCCTGGACCGCGGCGGCCTCGGTGTTCATCGCCACGTCGACGACGCCGATCCCGGCGCCCCAGACGGCGAGCACGGCGAAGAGCTGCGCGGCCGAGCGGGCCAGGGTGGTCACCGGCAGCAGCCCCGCCACGACCAGCAGGCCGAGCTGGGTGATCCGCCGCGGGGCGACCGTGGCCAGGACGGCGCCCGTGGCCGGCATGGCCAGCACCGAGCCGATGGCGGGCCCGAGCAGGACCAGCCCGAGGGTCCCGGCCGACAGGTGCAGCCCGGCCTTCAGCGCGGGGATCCGCGCGGCCCACGTGCCTGCCGTCGCGCCGAGCACGAAGAAGACCGCGGTCACGGCCGGACGGGACGCAACGCCGCCTGCCCGGCCCGCCCGGCCCGCCCGGCCCGCCCGGCCTGCCCGGCCCGCCCGGGCCGCCCGGCCCGCCCGGGCCGCGCCGCTCACCCGCCGGTCAGACACGCTGCACCGCGAGGCCGACCGCTTCGAACGGGGCGGCCTGCTCCGGGCTGGCGTCGGTGACCACAAACTATGTTAGGGGCGAACGGGTGGGGCCAGGCCAACGGCGCCGGGTAGGGCCAGGCCAGCGGCGCCGGCGGTGGCGGCCGCCGCCGCCGTCCCGGTTCAGGCGTCCGGCTTGGGGCTGAACAGGGCGAACATGCTGCCGTTCGGGTCGGTGAGGTAGGCGACGACCATGCCGTCCTCGAGCCGCATCGGCGCGACGACGATCTTGCCGCCGAGTTCCTCGGTCCGGGCGGCGGTCGCGGCGACGTCGGCCACCCGGACCACGAAGACGGCGTACGGCGGGATGTTGCCGCCGGTGTCGAAGATGCCGCCGGAGGGACCGCCGGCACCGGGGGCGGTGATCAGCGTGTACGTGCCGTCGGGCGCGAACGACCAGCCGAAGAGCGATCCGTAGAAGGCCTTGGCGGCGTCGACGTCCGGGGCGCCGATCTCGAACCAGGCGACGGTGTTGGGGGCGGGAGCGGACATGGGTTCCTCCGTCGGTGGGCAACGTGTCGTGACTGAACCCTGTCGCAGGCCCGCGACACCCTCCTGTCGGTGTTTAAGCCCGATCCGGCGCGAGCCCGCCCGGGATCAGCCCGCCAGTTCCGGGCGGCGGACGAGCGAGTCGGGTATGTCCACCTCGAGGTCGCGATACGAACGGTGCGGCGCGGACTCGCCGGTGTCGGCCGCGGCCAGGATCCGGTCCACGCGGAAGGCCCGCCCGCCGCCCCGCAGGCGGCACCAGGCCAGCAGGTACCACTGGGTCGGCGTCCCGGCGAACGCCACCGGTTCGACCTCGCGGACGGTCACGACATCGTTCCGGTCGCGGTAGTCGAGCACCAGGACGTGGCGGGCGGTGATCGCGTCCTGGATCGCCAGCGGGACCGCCGCCCGCGCCCGGCCGCTGAGCCGGGCCGCCCCGATCAGCCGGACCCGGTCCATCAACTGCGCCGCCTCCGCCGTCCGCGCGGCCGGCGCGGCCGCGAGCACCTTGCGCAGCGCGCTGCGCGTCGCGGAGGCGAACGGGCTCGCCTCCGCCCCGGCCAGGGTCACGGCGATCGCGACCATCTCCGCCGCGGTGAAGTTGAGCGGCGGGAGCGTCAGCGCCTTGTCGATGACGTAACCGCCGCGCCGCCCGGTCTCCGCGTAGATCGGGACCCCGGACTCCTGCAAGGCCAGGATGTCCCGCTCGATCGTGCGCGTGCTGACCTCATACCGCCCGGCCAGTTGTCGCGCCGACCGCGCCCGCGGCGCGATCGCCCGCAACTCCTCGACCAGCGCGTAGAGCCGATCGGTCCGGTTCATACCCGCGCACGTTACCGGGGACCACCGACACTCCGGCCGCCCAGCGGCACGCGCAAATGGGCGATCTGCGCAACTCTTGCCAAACGTGCCCTTCGGCGCCCCGTACGCCTAGGCGGCGGCCCCTTCCGCGTGCCTCAAATGTGTCGCCAGCGGCTGCCGGCCGCAAGGCGTCACGTCGCCTCGGTCTGGAGCATCTCAGGCACGGGTCGCCGGATGGCGATCCGTGCCGGAACGCTGGTGAGCGCCGCCACGACGACCACGGTTCCGAGTACCGCGACGACCAGCCAGAGCACTGGCGGCAGGCCACTTAGGTGATGAGCTGCGACCTTGAACAGGCCGATGCCGAGTGGGAGGCCGAGGATCGCGCCGGGCAGCGCGGGGATGACCTGCGCCATGACCAGCCCGGCTCGGACTTGCTGCGGGGTTGCGCCCAGCGCCAGCGTCACTGCGGAGGCGCGTCTCGCGTCGAGGACCGTCGCCAAGGCGGTGAAGATCGCAGTAAGGGCCGCCAGGGTGACCAGCGCGATCGTGATGGCGGTCAGCACCTGCTCCCCCCGGGGGATGTCCGGGTTGACGAGCCCGCCCGAGTTCCCGAGGTGAGAGAGCTTTCTGTCGACGGCGGCGCGGAGGGCGAGCGCGGCGACGAGACCCATGACGGCGACGGCGATGCTCGCCGCGCTGAGGATGGCGCGCCGTGGCCGGCGGGCGACGAGGCGCAGCCCGAACAGCGCCGGCACGGGCAGCTTCCTTGACAGCCGTATCAGCGGATCCCGCCGCCTCGGCAGGCGCGGCGCGTCGGCGAGCGCGCTGACCGTGCTCATCCGCGCCGCACGGATCGCGGGAACGAGCGTCGATGCGAGCGCCACGACGAGCGCCACGCCGACGGCTACTACGACCATCACGAGCGTGAGCGGCGGCGCTCCCGGAGCGCCGACCAGGTCGGCCTCGGGATTGGAGATGAGCGGGGCCGCGCGCCAGCCGGCCAGCAGGCCGGCGCCAGCCGCGACGAGCGCCAGGAACAGGTTCTCGGCCAGGAAGGTCGCCGCGACCAGGTCCGGCGTGCCGCCGACGGCCTTCAAGAGTCCGACCCGCCGGGTGCCTTCCGCCAGGCGGCCCCCGACGAGGACGGCCACGCTCGCCAGCGCGAGCAGGCCGAGCAGCGTGGCGCCGGTCAGGAGCACGGCCTGGTCGCTGCGCAGGAAGCTGGCGTCCCCGTAGGCGATCACGGTCCATGAGGTGAGGAACGGGGATGATGGGTTGTTGCTGCTATGGGCGTTCACGAACGCGGCGATCGCGCGCGGCGACGCGTCGGACAGCTTGAGGTTCGAGATGTACGACAGCGGGTCCGCTTTGGCGGCCAGGCTGCGCGCCGTCGCCTCGGTGGCCCACATCAGGCTCATGCCCGGGAAGCCACCGAACGCCGCCGTGACCGCGAAGCCGACCACCCGGAAGGGGCGACCGTTCAACGTGATCGTCTGGCCGAGACGCAGGTCCGCCGCCTGGGCAAAGGACCGCTCGACCACCACACCTCCAGGTCGGATCCACGTCCCGTCCGTCACCTTGGGCTGGTCGACCGCAGCCACGCCAGGCTGACGTCCTTCGACCTCCACTGAGGTAACGATGTCCGCGCTGCGCATGACGGGCCCGACTGGCCCGGTGTCGCCCACGATCGGATAGGGGCCGCTATGGGCCACCACCCCCTTGGCGTGGTTCAGCGCCACGAGCGCCGCGAGCTCCGCCGGCGACATCACGCTGGTATTGGGGTCAAATCCACTCTGGGCCACGACGTCGGGCCCCTTCGTCGCTGCCATGGTCTGCTGATAGGGGTTGCTGTTCACACCGTTCAGCGCGAAGGCCAAGGTGAGCACGGTCGTGGCCGCGGCAATGGCGACAACGAGCAGAAGCGCCTGGGCGAAGTGGCGCCGGATGTCTTGCCGAGCAAGACGAAAGAGCAGCAGGGCGCGCCCCTTCACTCGGCCCGCGCGGCGCGCATGACGCGGTTGGTTCATGACGTTTTCTTTCGATCTCACCTGAGGTGCCCCCACTCCGCGAAGGTGCTGAGGTTCCCTCGTGAACCGCCGGTCAGCCGCATCTCGTCGACAAACGCTCCGTCGCGCATCGAGATCAAGCGGTCCGCGGTCGCGGCGATCCGCTCGTCGTGGGTAACGATCACCAAGGTCAAACCGTTGGCGTTCAAGTCCCCCAGCAGCGAAAGCACGTCGAACGCCGAGGCACTGTCCAAGTTGCCGGTTGGCTCGTCCGCCAGCACGATTTCCGGATCGTTCACGAGTGCTCGCGCGATCGCGACGCGTTGACGTTGGCCCCCGGACAGCATCGAGGGAAGGTGCCGGGCGCGATCGGCGAGGTCGACCCGTTCGAGGAGTGCAGTGGCGCGCGCACGGGCCTCGTTCGGCGGATAACCCGCGAGCAGCGCGGGCAGCTCGACGTTCTCCTGCGCGGTGAGCTCGTCCATCAGCTGGAACGCCTGGAAGACGAATCCGATCTCGTCGCGGCGGAAGTACGCGAGGGCGCGTTCGGAGAGTTCGTCGACGCGTTGCCCCGCGACCGACAGCTGGCCGGCGCTCGGCCGGTCGAGCCCGCCGATCAGGTGGAGCAGCGTCGATTTGCCGCAGCCGCTCGGACCCATCACCGCCACGGCCTCGCCGCGGTTGACGTCGAGGTCGACCCTGTCGAGCGCGCGCACCAAGCCCTCGCCGCTGCCGTAGTCCTTGCGCAAACCCTTGGCGTGCACGAGCACGGCGGGCGCGTCGTTCATTTCGGGGTACTCCGTTTCGTCCAGGCGATCTCGCAGGCGTGCAACCAGCGCAGGTCGGCTTGCAGGCGAAGCACGATGCCTTCGAGGAGCAACGCTGCGTCGGAATCCTTTTCCTCTTCCATCACCGCGCGTCCCACTTCTCGCAGGCGGCGCAGCAGGTCGCGACGTTGCGCGTCGATGAGGCTGATCGGGTCGGCGAGCGCACCCTGCGCGGCAGCGATGAGCTTCATGTGGAACTCGGCGAGGTCGGGCCGCGGCCAGCTCACGTCCGACATCCATTCCGTCACCCGCTCCTGACCGGCGGGAGTGAGGCAGTACACCTTGCGATCGGACCGCTGGGCCGGCGCGTCGAGCCGCGCGACGAAGCCCCCCTTCTCCAGCCGGGAGAGCGTGACGTACATCTGGGCCTCGCTGATCCCCTCGGCCACCGGCCCGAGCGCCCGGGCCAGACGAGCTCGCAGCTCGTACCCGTGGGACGGCTCCTTCGCCAGCATCGCCAGCACGACTTCCTGCTGCATGCTCCAACCTCCTCCCTTAACGGTTCAGTATCCTAAACCGTTAAGGGTACTGAGTCAAGGTCGGTCTCCCGCACCTGCGGTCGGATTCGGTGCCACCTTCCGGCCCAACTACGTCATGCGAGCCGGGTCGCAGCACGAACGGCTTCAAGCTTGGTCGCCGCCTGCTTGCCCACTTCCGGCAGGAGGTGCCCGTAGCGGTCGTACGTGAAAGCGACGCTGGCATGTCCGGCTCGCCTCGCGATCTCGCTTGGGTCGACACTGGCCGCTGCGAGGAACGCGACGCCGCTGTGCCTCAGGTCATGAGGGCGGAGGGGAGCAAGACCCGCTCGCTCCACGGCGGGTCGCCAATGCGTCGCCCGCCAATCCTCCGCGTGGAGCACCTCACCCTCAGGCGTGGCGAAGACGGGGTGGGCCCGAAAAGAGCCGTCGTAGCCATGCGTGCGGACGCCACGGCGGATGGGCCGAGGATCTTGCTGAGGCGATCCAGCGCGGCCCGGCCGGGGCGGGTGAGGGCGACGGTGGTCTGTGCGGTATTGCGGCCGGTGGTTCCCGTCTGCAGGTATCCGGCGCGGTCCAGCTCGCGCAGGCGGGTGCTCAGGCGGCCGGGCGGCAGCCTGAGCATGTGGTGCAGCCGGGTAACGGACAGCGCGCCGCCGGCGGGCAGTGCCGCCAGGGTCGCGGCGACGCGCAACCGCCCCGGGTCGTGGATCAGCGGGTCCAGCTCAGAAGACGACATAGTCGCCGCCGGGCTCGCCGCCCCCTCCACCCCCATCCAGGCCGGCGAGCAGGCCGCGCAGCGCCCGGGTGTAGGCGCCGAGTGCTGCCCGGCCCCGGCCGGTCAGGGCGACGGTGGTGATGGACACGGTCCCGTTGCGGGTCTTCTCGCTGGTGATGTAGTCGGCGTCTTCGAGTTTGCGCAGGTGGATGATCAGGTTGCCGGGGGTGAGCCCGATCATGTGCTGCAGCCGGGTGAAGGAGAGCGTGTCGCCGCCGGGCAGCGCCGCCAGCGTCGCGACGATCTTCAGCCGGGTGGGGACGTGGATCAGCGGGTCGAGCTCGCCGGCGGTCATGGCCGGCCCGCGCTGCGGCGCTGCCGCCAGGCGAGGGCGGCGGCGTTGCCCAGCAGCACCGCGCACAGGCCCGCGCCGGCGACCGCCCACGCCCCGGCCGGCCCGGCGAGCGCGCCCGCGGCGCCGATGGCGGCGAGCGCGAGCCCGGTGCCGGCCGGGCGCCAGTTCGCCCGGGCCGCCATGACGCCCGCCCAGGCCAGGCCGGGGATGATCAGCACCGTGGTGGGGTGCAGGGCGAAGCTCACCCCGCTGGCGGACAGCGCCCAGATGAGGACGGGCACGGCGGCCCAGGCCGCCGCCAGGACGGTGATCTCGGCCGGGCGCAGCCGGGTGGTGCCGCGCACCCCGGCCAGCGCGCGCTCGCGGACCGCGACGGTGGCGGCGAAGTTGAGGACAATGAACGCGGCCAGGACGGGGATGTCGGCGGCCGTCGGGCCCTGGTAGGGGTGCTGTCGGCGTACCGAGAGCCAGACCGCGCCGCAGGCGGCCAGGACCGCGACCGCTCGGGCCGCCAGGAGCCACGGCGGGGAGGGCGCCAGCTGGCGGCGGGCCTGCCCGGTGGCCTGGTCCAGCAGGGCGGCGGCCTGGCGGGGGTCGAAGGTGCCGCCGTTGCCGGCGGAGGCGGCGGGGTCGGGTGCGGGGTTCATGGTGTCTCCCTCGATCTGCTCTATGCCACAAAGTAGACTCCGCTTTATGACACAAAGTCAAGGGCTCAGCCCGGCGAACTTTGTGACGTAAAGCCGGGCCGCGGGCCGGCCACGGGACGCGGCCCGGCAACGAGCCTCGACGATCCCCGGCAGCCGGCACCCGCCTGCGCTCCGCAAAGGCCCGTGATCAGGCCGTCAGCTCACCGCGGACCCGCTCGGCCACCAGACGGCCAACGCGCGCAGCGCGCCGGCCTGCAGCACCATCAGGCTCACCCGGTGCAGCTTCGCCCAGCCCTGGCCACGTCCGGGCGAGAGTGGCCTGGTCCACACCGGCCACCACGAAGTGACTGCCCTGACACGCTGTCACCGGCCAGGTGGACCGCCTTGCCGGAGAACGACAGCGCGTGCAGCAGTACCCTGCCCGGTGACCGGCTGGACCGCCAGCCACCGTCCAACCATTTGCCCCCGTTTGGTGGTCTTCGTCCCGGCCGCAGGCCCGCCGCCCCGGCATCCCCGCCCGCCGCCCCGGCATCCCCGCCCGCCGCCCCGGCATCCCGGCCGCCGCCCCGGCATCCCCGCCCCGTGAATGCGGCTTTGGTGTACACCCGTGTACAGCAGACTCACATTCATCGCCCGCTTCGCCGGGAACGGGAACCGGCTCACCTGACCAGAGGACCCAAAACGCAGGAAATGCCGGAATTCAGGGCATAGATCATGGGCACCGCCCGGCCAGGGCGCCGGGCGGGCTCCGCCGCGCCCCGATTCGCAGCCCGCTTGCCACGAGGCTGACCGCCGGGAGGCAAAGCGGCGGCTTATTCCGCGACGAGTCCCCTGGCCTTCAGTGCGGTCAGAACTCGCGAACATCCGCGGTCATCTCTTGCGAGCAAGATCACTCAGGTGTGTGCCGTCGGCAGACGCGGCCAGGTCGCCCCAGGCGGTGTGGTGACTGCTGCAATATCACGTCTCAGCGGCGGAGGTCACCAAGCCGATCCGGCTGGCACACAGGCGAGCGCGCTGGACCCAATCGGGCCGAACCAGGCTCTTCAGGCACCGGCGGCTGGGCACATTCAGTCGGCACCCCGCTGCAGTTCCCAGGCTGCTTCGATGGCGTCTTCAATGGCACCGGCGTCGCCTTCAGTTAGGTTAGCGACGACCATCATGTGCTTGGCGTACTGGCTCGGGACGCTGAAGGTTCCGGGAAACTGCCGCAGTATCGAGTCGCGGTAATCGAAATCGGCCCGGATTACCACATGCGCGTCGTCGAGCTGGCGTGCGACCAGCCGACCGTGGTACCGCCACTCGGCCAGCCCCTCCGGCGCAGTACAGCGCACACCGGCCAAGGCCTTGGCCACGTGGACGATGTAGTCGATCTCCACTAACGAGGGCCTTCTTCGTCGCTATTCGTCGTCACGCCCATCCCGTCAGTAAAACACCCGCGGCCGACAGCGGGTCACGGTCACCTGATCCCTCCGCCCGCTGCTTCGCCCGTCGGCTGATGTCTATGCCGTCGACGGCGTCCTCCGCCGGATAGGGTGCGGACGTGACGCTTATCGCCCGCTTCCGGGTCGACAGCTTCGAGCCCCGCCACGGAGCCGGGCTGGACGCGGACTGGTTCGCCCTGATGACCTTCGCCAAGACCTTTACCTCCGGCATCGTCGGCCAGGCCACGACGCTGTTCATGTCCGCGGGCACCGAGGAGGGCTCCCGGTCCTACGTGGCCACGGAGCGGATCAGCGGCCGCACCGACGAGGGGCGCGAGGGCTCCGTCACCGTCCAGCACGGCGGCCTCGAGTCTGACCCTGGCTCCTGGTTCGGCCACATCGTGCCCGGCACCGGTACCGGTGACTTCGCAGGCTGGTCCGGCTCCGCGCGGATCGTCCACGACGATCAGGGCGCGTACTTCGAGATCACGCTGGCCTGAGCAACGCGGGCGCGGTGGCCGCCAGGCCAGCCGGTTCAACCCGGGCGACGGCCCCTGGCGGCGACGCTCAGCGCGTCCACGAAGCCGAACGAAGGGTCCGCGGTGGCCGCGAGCACGCCCTCGAAATCCTCCTCGCCGACCATGCCGTGGTCCAGGATGCTCGCGCGCGCCCCGCCAGCGAGCGGCGCAGCAACTCGGCCGGCTCTTGCCCACCCCGGCCTCGCCGAGCAGCAGGACCACGCAGAACTCCCCGACGGCCGCCCGGGCGAACTCACTGTCCAGCGCGGCCATCTCGTCGCGACGCCCGACCAGCCGCGGCCTAGCACTCGGCATCAGGCTGATTCTGGCTGCCCCTGGCCGGGGATCAAAGAGGACGGGGCCGCGCTTCGGCCCGGCGGTTCTCGCCATGATCTTGCGAGTCCAGCTGGCGGAATCACCCGCGGCGACCGGCCGCCCGTAGGCTGGCGCCGTGCCGTCTTACGCCACCGACCCGCGGGTCGACGCCTACATCGACGCCCGGCCGGCCTGGCAGCAGGCCATCTGCCGCGAGGTCCGCGACCTGGTCCATGACGCCGACCCGGAGGTGACGGAGACCATCAAGCGCACCCGCCAGCCGTACTTCGTGCTGCAGGGCAACGTCTGCGCCCTGCTGGCGGCGAAGGAACACGTCAACGTGTTCCTCTACGACGGCGCGATCGTCCCCGATCCCGAAGGGATCATCACCGGCGGCCAGAACAACAAGACCGCCCGGACCGTGGCCGTCCGCGAGGGCGAGGCCGTCAACGCGCCCGCGCTCGCCGCCATGTTCCGGCAGATCATCGCCAACAACCTGGCCGGCGGCTGGCGCAAGCTGAAGGCCCGAAGCTAGCGCCGCAGCAGCCGGACGCCACCGGCCCTCCCGGCGGCCTCGCTCAGCCCGGCCGTGACCGCGCGCGGGCTGCCGATGCCGTCGCCCAGGGCGATGAGCGTCCCGGCCGGACCAGGCTGGCCAAGCTGCTCCCGTTCATGGTTCTGGGTGAGGTCTGGACCTCCGCCTGGCGCGCGAATCGGCGGGCGTGCCGGGCACCGAGTGGTCCCAGTCGGACAGCAGGGTACGGATCCCGGTGACCAGGGCGATGGGCTGGTCCAGCATGACGTGGTGGCCGGCGGCCGGGATCTCGATCAACGGGGCGATGCGGCCGAGCCGGTCGTACATGATCTCGCTGAGCTGAGCTGACAGGATGCCGTGCTCGGCGCGGAACAGCGCGACCCGGCAGTCCAGCCGGGTCAGCAGCGTCTGGCTGAGCTGGTGCCGGGCGAAGATGCGCGGATCGAATTTCCAGCTCCAGCCGCCTTCGACCGGCCGGATCGACGTGTCGGCGATGTGCGCGGCGACAAAGGGCAGGGCGGGCTGGTCCGGGATCGGGTGGAACCGGGCCAGCACCGCCTCCCGTGACGGATAGACCCGTAGCGGGCCGAACGCGCGGTGCTCGCGGGCCGCGCGTTCTTCGGGGGTGATGTCGCGCACGGGCGAGTCGATGATCACCACCCCGGCGAGGCGGGAACCGTACAGGGTGGCGGCCCGCAGGGCGACGAAGCCGCCCATGCTGTGCCCGATGACCGTCGGCGGGGTGCTGATCCCGGCGGCCGCGGCGACGGTGAGCACCTCGCTCGACCAGTGGTCGAGGGTATAGCGGTCGCGCCGGCCGCTGTCGCCGTGCCCGGACAGGTCGATGGCGACCACCCGGTGGCCGCCGGCCAGCAGCGGGGCGATGTGGTCCCACCAGCGCGCGTGCGCGGCGCCGCCGTGCACCAGCACGAGGCCGACATCCCGGCGGTCCCCCCACACCCGGTAAGCGATCGTGGCCCCGTCGACCGCGACCGTGCGCTGCTCAACCGGTGTGCCCAGGGCCGCGGTGAACCACTGCGGCGGCCCGACCGATTCGACGGATGCAGTTGAGGTCATGCTTAGAGGGAACCAGATAAGCGCCCCGCCCGCGGAAGGCACCTCGGTGAAGCACGCGCTAGTACTGGCCGGCGGCGGAGTGGCCGGCATCGCCTGGGAACTGGGAGTGCTGCGCGGTATCCAGGACGTCGATCCTGACCTGGCGTCCGGCCTCATCGGGGCGGACGTCATCGTGGGGACATCCGCCGGATCGGCCGTGGCCGCTCAGATCACCAGCGGAACCGCGCTCGAGGATCTGTACCGCGCTCAGCTGGCCGAGAGGTCCGGCGAGATCGAGGTCGACCTCGACATGGACAGCCTGATGGCGCGGTTCACGGCGGCGATCGCCGGGGCCACCACGGCCGGGGTGATAAATCGGCGGATCGGCGCGCTGGCCCTCGCCACCCCGACCGTCGACGAATCGACCCGCCGTCTCGCGGTCGCCGCGCGGCTGCCCGGGCCGGCCTGGCCCGGCCGTGTCGTCCTGCTGCCCGCGGTCGACGCCGAGTCGGGCGAACTGGTGATCTTCACCCGCGACTCCGGGGTCGCGCTGGTTGACGCGGTCGCCGCCAGTTGCGCGGTTCCCGGCATCTGGCCACCGGTCACGATCGGCGGCCGCCGTTACATCGATGGCGGCGTCCGTTCCGGAACCAACGCCGATCTCGCGGCTGGATGCGACCGCGTCCTGGTCATCACCCCCACATCCGCCGACGCGCCCGCGCCGTGGGGCAACCTGGACCAGGAGATCGAGTCGCTGCGCCCGGCCGAGGTCCAGGTGGTCGACGCCGACGCGGCCTCAGCGGCCGCCTTCGGCACGAACCCGCTGTCACCAGCCACCCGCGGCCCGTCGGCACGCGCAGGACGAGGGATCGGCCAGTCCCGGGCCGCCAGCCTCGCCCGATTCTGGCGCTAGCCCGATGCGGCAGCAGCAACCCGCGCCCTCCGCTGGCTGGGAGCAGGATTCGAAGTAGTACCACTTTGGTACCATGTTGCCATGGCCATGAATCTGCGGCTGGACGACGAAGACAGCGCGCTGCTGAAGGCTCTGGCAGAGGCGGAGCACGTTTCCCTCCACGAGGCCGCTCTGCGAGCGATCCGGCGCAGCGCCCGCGAGCTCGCGCACACCGATCGCGTGCGCGAGGCCACTGCCGAGATGCTCGATCGATGGGGCGAGGTTCTGGACAGGCTCGGCCAGGCGTGACTGATCAGGCTCCGGGCACCGAATACCTCAGCCTGGAGGATCTGCTGGACCTGGTGAACGCGCTGGGGGCTGGGCCCGTCCGGGATCTTGGCCTGCTCGATTCAGCCTGTCACCGCCCGCAGGCCAGCTTCTTCGGCCAGGAGGCGTATCCGACGCTGACCGGCAAGGCGGCCGCGCTCATGCACTCGCTGGCTGGCAACCACGCGCTCGTCGATGGCAACAAGCGGCTCGCCCTGCTGGCCACAGTGGTGTTCTTGCGAATCAACGGCTACGTACTGGACTTGACCGACGACGAAGCGTTCGCTCTGACCATGTCCGTGGCCGCAGGCCAGCTAGACGCCGACGGGATCCAGAAGCAACTCCGACTCGCGCAAGCACCCCCGTGACCCACCGGACCCCAGCGTTCTCGCTCCGCTGCGGGGCGCGGCCGGCGAACCCGGTCACCAGGACCGGGAGCCGCTTCTCCCGATCCTGAGCAGGCGCGGTCGTTGTCGGCGCGGCCGCGGGTTCTGTCGCGGGGCAAGCTGCCGTCCGGGCTCAGCGTTGCCGTCCGTCCCATGACCATCGCGGAATGCTCAGACCTTCGGGGACGTCGTCAGCTGACTGGTGATAGCGCGACATGGTGGTCGTGGTGGCCCAGGCGAAGTAGTCGTGCAGAACCTGCCGGACTGGCTCGGCCGCTCCCAGGCCCACGTCCTGCAGGGCCTGGTCGAAACAGGCGATCGCCCGGCGGTCCATTTCCTCGTGCGGGCCGTTGCCGCTGTGAATCCGGACGACCGACGTCTCGTCCCCGTAGCCACCGGAGTAGGCGGCAGGACCCCCGAGGGCCTCGGCCCAGTACGCAGCGAGCCGCTCGTGGTGCTGCGGATGGAATCCGTGGCTGAATGCGTGGCTGACGATGTCGTCGGCCATGACCCGCGCGTGCCACGCCCTGGCCAGGCGGAGCAGGCCCGCACCGCCGCCGGCGGCTTCATAGACGCTCTGCATGCACCAACAATGCCAGGCCGCGGCGGGCTGCCCGCCGCGGCGCTGGCCCGCGTGCCTGTCCAGGCACTATGCCGCCGGGCGCATGCTGCGGCTCCGGGGTCGCGCTGGTTGACGCGGTCGCCGCCAGTTGCGCGGTTCCCGGCATCTGGCCACCGGTCACGATCGGCGGCCGCCGCTACATCGATGGCGGCGCCCGTTCCGGAACCAACGCCGATCTCGCGGCTGGATGTGACCGCGTCCTGGTCATCACCCACACATCCGCCGACGCGCCCGCGCCGTGGGACGACCTGGACCAGGAGACCGACTTGCTGCGGCACCGATTCGGCAGGAAGGATCCTGTCAAGCGGCCCGTTGGCAGCTGGGGTTCATGCGCGGCGGCGGCGAGGAGGATGTTATGAGCGACACGACGCCAGCTCTGGACGAGGCGTTCGAGCGGATGGCGGCGGCCAGCTTCGAGCTGCCGAACGGCTTTGTCAACCATGGAGCCATGGCCTGTGAGGCGCTGGCCGTGCTCGACTGTACCGGCGACATCGACAGCTGGGCGCGCCGGTTCGCCGGGGCAGGCGGGGCATCGGTCGACCCGGTGGTGCCCGCGGGGTTCGAGTGGCGGCAAGCGCTCGGCGACTACCGCCGGCTCCCGGAATGGATCGGCTACTTCATGCAGGCCATTGACGACGACGGCTGGCCGCCTGTGGTCGCGATGTGGGTGCCGCGGCTGATGCCCGCGCTGCGCGCTGCGCTGTTCCATGGCGCCATCCGGACCGCCCATGCCGTGCGGGCCATGGACGCGGTCGATACACCGCCGCGGCGCGGTGAGCTGGCCCGGGCGCTCGGTTACTGGGCGGCCCGCTACCACGAAGGGCAGCCGGCGCAGCCCGCTGCCTCCCGCCGGTGACCTCCGGATGGCGCTGGTGCGGGCCGCGGCCGACGGCGCACGCCGCTACCTGGCCCGGCCCGACATCTTCCACCTGCACGGTGTCACTGGCGCGATGGCCGTCGAGATCCTCGCCGCCCACATCCCGGCCACGAACGGCGCCGCCGCGCTGGCCCACGTGCACGCCGAGCACGCCGCGCTGTACGCGGCCACCGAACCGGTGGCCCAGCCTCACCCGGCCAGCCCGCCGGGCAGTGCGCTCGCCGCGGCGGCCGTGACCAGCCTGGACCCGCACCAGGTTAAGCTCGTCGAGGCCTGCCAGCGCGGGCACGCGGCAACCGGCGATCCCGTCTTCGCTGCCGCCGCGGAAACGGTCACCGGCCGGCCCTCCTGACCAGGAACGGCCGGCCCTTCCTGACCGGGAACGGCCGGCCCTCCTGACCGGGAACGGCCGGCCCTCCTGACCAGGAACGGGACCGGCCGCACCAGCCCGTCGGAAAGGGCGGTGCTGGCGCCTAACCGCCCGAATGGCCGCCGGCGTTGCGGTCGGGCTTATGCGGCGAGGACGGCGTAGCGGCCGTGACCGGAGATCAGGCTGGTGTGGGTGCCGGTCTCGGCGATCTGGCCGTGGTCCAGGACGACGATCTGGTCGGCGTGGCGTACGGTGGAGAGCCGGTGGGCGATCGTGATGGTCGTGCGGCCTTGGGCGAGGATGTCGAACGCTTTCTGGACGGCGCGTTCGGTTTCGGTGTCCAGGGCGCTGGTGGCCTCGTCCAGGACGAGCACGCGCGGGTCGCGCAGCAGGGTCCGGGCGATGGCGAGGCGCTGTTTCTCGCCCCCGGAGAAACGGTGCCCGCGGGAGCCGACCATGGTGTCGTAGCCCTCAGGCAGCCCGGCGATCAGGTCGTGGATCTGGGCGGCGCGGGCCGCGTCCTCGATCTCGGCGTCGGTGGCCTCGGGCTTGGCGTAGCGCAGGTTCTCCCGCACCGTGGTGTGTAGCAAGTAGGTCTCCTGGCTGACCACGCCCACGATCGCGGCGAGATCGGCGAGCCTGATGTCGCGGACGTCGATGCCGTCGATGCGGACCGTGCCGCTGCTGGGGTCGTAGAGCCGGGCAATCAGTGCCGCGAGGGTGGTCTTGCCCGATCCGGTCTCACCCACCAGGGCCAGCGTGCGGCCGGCCGGGATGTCCAGGTCGATGCCGGAAAGAGCGGGCCGGTCGGCGCCGGGGTAGGCGAAACTGACGCCCTCGAAGCGGACGTGCCCGGTGACCTGGGCCGGGTCGATCCCGGCCGGGTGGGCGGGGTCGTCGACCTCGACGGGCAGGTCGAGGTATTCGAAGATCCGCGCGAACAACGCCAGCGAGCTGATCACCGAGACGCTGGTGTTGAGCAGCCCGGTTACCGGCCGGAACAAGTTGTTCTGCAGGGTGGTGAAGGCGATCAGGGTGCCGATGCTGGTGGTGCCGACGGTGACCGGCAGGCCTGCGGCGAGGTAGATGACGGCGGGGATCGCGGCGAAGACAATGCTCAGCGAGGCCATCCGCCAGCGCCCGGCTAGCTGGGAGCGCAGCTCCAGGTCGATCAGGCGGGCCGAGGAACCAGTGAACCGCCGGACCAGGGACGGGCCGGTGCCCATCGTCTTGGCCAGCTGGATGCCGCTGATCGACAGGCCTTCCTCGATAGTGACGTTGAGGTCGGCCAGCTCGCGCTGCTGCTGGGTGGTGATGGCCCGGCGCAGGCCGGCGACCTTGCGGGTCAGGTAGACCGCTGGCGGCATGACGACCAGCGAGATGAGGGAGAGCCGCCAGGACAGGGCGACCATGGCAACCGCGGTAGCGACCGCGGTGGTGAGGTTGGAGGCGACGGAAGTGGCGGTCGAGGTGACGACGGATTCCATGCCTCCGATGTCGTTGGTGATACGGGACTGGACCTCGCCGGTGCGGGTCCGGGTGAAGAAGGCGATCGACTGGCGTTGCAGGTGAGCGAAGACGCTGGTGCGCAGCTCATGCATGACCTGCTGGCCGACCTTGGTGCTGATCCAGGTCTGGATCACTCCGAAGGCCGAGGTGACAGCGGCGACGCCGATCATGCCGGCTACCAGCCAGGCCAGCAGCTGCACGTTCCTGGCCGGCAGTGCGGTGTCGATGACCGCCCGGAGCAGGAACGGAGAGGCCAAGCCGACGATGGAGGAGGCGACGATGATGGCGGTGACGACCGCCAGCTGTCCGCGGTAGGGGGTGAAAAGGCGGCCGATACGGCGCAGGGATACCTCGCGAGCCTGCGCCTTCTCCGCGGCGGTCACGGTTCGCGGGCCGCGAGTGCGGCCGTCGCCGCTGGTGTCTCGATTCGTGTGGGGTGACTCCAAGATTATGCTCGATTCTGTCGGGCCGGCCCGCGCCCGGGACGCGCGGACCTCGGGGAAAGTCTTTATTGAGGTACCCTCAATTTGAGGTAACAACAACAGATCCTGGTATCATATTTCCGATGACCCAAGATCGCGACATGACGGGCCGGCCCGACTCAGCCGGTGACGAGACGCTGCCGGAAGCGTTCTGGTCCGTCGCGCGCCAGCTCCGCCACACGTCCCAGGAGACCCTCGCTCCCTGGGACATCACCCCTTCCCACCTGCGGGCTCTGCGCGTGCTCGCGCGCCACGGGGTGCTGCGCCTGTCGGCACTGTCCGACCACCTGCACATTGCGCCCCGCTCAACCACCGAGGTCGTCGACGCCCTCGAATCCCGCGGCCTGGCCGAGCGGCGGGCCGACCCTGGCGATCGGCGGGCCACCCTGGTCGAGCTGACCGAGGACGGCGCCGACGTCCTGGACGCCATCCGCGCGGCCCGCGGAACCGAAGCCGAACGGGTCTTCGGCCGGCTCAGCGCGACAGACCGCGCCCACCTCGCCCGCATTCTCCGCAAGCTCCGGGACTGACTGATCCACGGGTGATCGTTGCCGAAACACTTGATCGATATGCGAAACGATCAACCATGGATCACCTCGATATGCGGGCAGCGCACGGGACCAGCACCAGCGGATGATCACCGTCAGTGACCGCCAGGCCGGCTTGAGAGCTGATACTCCCTGGGGTGATCCGAAGCAACGATGTTCACCGAGGTGTCGCCACTGGTAAGCGAATTTCGGTTCCGGTCCCGTTCAAAAGGAGTGTCGTGGCGCCTATGAGCAGTAGCGCGCAACACGCTGATGTGGGCGGCGGAGCGGCCGTGGTTATACCGGGTAGGTGTCGGGGCTGGTGGTGTAGGTGCGTCCGCCGGGTGCGGTCCAGGTGAACTGGCCGGGCGCGGTCTGTTCGAGTTTCCACCGGGGGTGTTGTTTGAGCTGGTGGTCGGCGCGGCAGGCGCCGCCGATGTTGCAGGAGCAGGTCCGGCCGTTCTGGTCCCAGGGGATGGTGTGGTCGAGGTCGGCGCGCCAGGCGGGCTGGCGGCAGGCGGGGTTGCGGCAGGTGACGTCGCGGGCGATGACGTGCTCGCGCAGCCGCGGCGGGGGCCGGTAGGCCGGGGTCTGGCCGGCGTGGGCGCAGCCGCCCGCGGCCTGGTCGGCGGCGGCTTGGTCCCGGGCGCGGGCCAGCGCCCGGGCCGCGGCTTTGAGCGCGGCGGCGGCGGCCGGCGCCAGCGGCCCGGACCGGCCGGGCAGCCCGGGCCCGCCCGGGGGCCCGGGCCCGCCCGAGGGCGGGGGTCCGGGTCCGCCGGGCAGCCCGGGGTCCCGGGTCCGGCCGGCGCGGTGGAGGCCGGTGGTGATGGTGTCGCTGGTGATGGTCACGGTGACCCGGCCGACCAGCCCGGCCCCCGGCGGCGGGCCGTCGCGGCACGCGGCCGGGCCGTCGCGGGCCGGGCCGTCGCGGGCGCCGCCGGGGTGGTCGCGGCCGCGGCCGGGGCGGGGGATGCGGGTGACGGCGAGGGCTTGCCCGGCGGGGTTGGTGACGATGACCCGCCACTGGGCGGCGGGGTCGCCCTGGGCCGCGGCGGCGAGCTGGCGGGCCTGGGCGGCGGTGACCGGGCCGATCCGGCCCAGCGTCCCGGGCCGCTCGGCGAGCCCGGCCAGGGTGGCCCAGGGCAGCAGCACGTCCAGCAGCCCGGGCACCGGCCGCCCGTCCCAGCCCGGCCGCCCGTCCCCGCCCGGCCGCGCGCCGCGCTCTGCCCCTCGCCCGGCCGCGCAGCGCCGGGCCGGCGGCCCAGCGCGGGCGGGATGACGCCCAGCTCCGGCCACGCCGGGGCGGGACCGGTCCCGTACGGGTCGTCGTCCTCCTCCGCCGGATCCCACCACGCGCCCGAGTCGTCGCCCGCGCCGCCGTCACCGACACCGTCATCGGGCGGGGCATCCTCGTCGCGGGGTGCGGGCAGGTCATCTGGCCAGCCGTCGTGAAGACCGGGGCCGCCGTGCGCGCCGCCGCCCGGGCTGCCGTCGTCGTCGGCGCCGCCGCCAGGACCGCGACCGGCGGGGTCGGCGGGACCAGAGCCGGGGCCACCAGGGCCGCGACCGCCGGGGTCAGCAGGACCGCGACCGGCGAAGTCAGCAGGACCAGAGCCGGGGCCGCGCTGGCCGGGGCCGGGCTGGCCGGGGCCGTCGCTGCCGCTGCCGCCGGGGCCGTCCTGGTCCGCGGGGCCGCGGGCGCCCGGGCCTGCCGGGCCGAGACCGGGGTCGCCGTCGTCACCGGGCGGGGGCTGGCCGGGGTCGGGGGGCGCGCCCTGGGCGGGCGGGATCGGCGGCAGCGTGCCCAGCAGCAGGGCCAGCATCACCTGGGCCCGGTAGCGGTCCAGCCCGCCCCGGACCCCGGCCGCCGCCTGCATCGCCCGGGCGATCGCGGTGATCCGCGCCATCGCCGCCGCCGCGTGCACCGCCGGCAACCTCGACCCGGCCAGCGTCGCGGTCTGATCCTCATCCCCGTACAACCGCACGCTGGCCTGCCGCTCCGCCGCCTCCCGCCGCCGCTCCGCACCCTCCGGATCGGCCGCGATCACCGCCCGCCGCGCCCGCTCCTGCACATACGCCTTCGTGACCGTCCCCGCGCCCGGCAGAATCTTCGCCTCCACCGCCCGCGCAGCGTCCTCGTCCAGCACCGACGTCGCCGCGGCGATCACCTCGGCCCGGTCCAGGTCAATCCGCCCCGCCGCCAGCGCCGCCCCCGTCGCCGGCAACCGCCACCCCAGCGTGACCGCCAAGCCAGCCCAGTCCGCCGCGCCGTACCCCGTCAGCATCAACGCCAGCTGCACCTGACCGACCGCATCCCGGCACAACCGCACCGGCCGCCCGTCCGACTCCACCCCGATCCTCCGGTCAGCCGCCGCGGCCCGCGCGGTGATCTGCGCCACCGAGCCCAGCTCGCACGCCTGCGCCCACGACCCCAGCCGCCGCGCCGCGACCGCCACCCCGGCCAGGCCGCCCTCATCCAGCCGCCCGCGGCCGCCGCGGCGCACCTCCAGCCACCCGGCCTGCGCCGGGCCCGGGTCCATGAACTCCACCACCCCCGCCGCGATGACCGCCGGGTCACACGGCAGCATCCGGCCCTCCGCCTCGGCCGCCTCCCGCTCAGCGATCTCCGCCTCCTGGTTGTCGGGGTCGGTGTCCAGCGCCCCCGACGCCGCCAGCGCCTCCAGCAGCGCCTGGTAGTCCAGGCCCGGCGGCAGCCCCGCCGCGGCCAGGCTCCCCGGCTCGGGCTCTGCCTCCGGGCCGGCAGCGCCGCCGGACGGCAGCTCGCCATCGGAGCCGGGATCAGGCATCGGGACGGGCATCGGGTTCACCTCCTCGCCGCAGGCGGTCAGGGTGATCCTTGGTCTGCGACCAGGCTATCGGCCGGCACCGACAAAACGGCCGGCTCTGCCGAGCTGACCGAAGATATATCGAAATAAATTTCAAAGGTCAGCGGCTCTGCCCAGGCTGCTGTTTGGATCGTCTGACCAGCACCCGGCCGGGCCGCATCACGGGCCGTCATCACGGGCCGTCATCACGGGCCGTCATCACGGGCCGGTCATCACGGGCCGGTCGTCACGGGCCGGTCGTCACGGGCCGGTCGTCACGGGCCGGTCGTCACGGGCCGGTCGTCGGGGGACCCCGCAACATGGGGTGGACGGGAATGGCCGCCTCGCCGAGGCCCTATCCGGAGCGGCGTTGCGTGCGTCGTCTTCGTGTTCGCCGCGAGCACGGCACCGGCACCGAGGACGACCTTGGAAGGCGCTAGCTCCGCTCGAAGGCCAGGCCGGCGCGGTCGCCGGCTACCCGGATCAGCACGGAGGCCCAGGTTCGGAACGGGCGCCAGCCGTCGGAGATGCTCTGGAGCTGATCGCGTGAAGCCGCGGTCGGGCCCAGGTCGTAGAAGTGCGAGACGTAGCTCGGCAGCCGGGGCTCGTTGAAGGTCATAACGTCGGTCACCCCGGTGGCACGCAGCAGGATCAAGGTGGCGTAGGCGGGGCCGATGCCTGGCAGCCTCTGCAGTTGCTCGAGCGCCTGTTGCGGCTCGGCGGCTCGTAGCGAGCCGGGCTCCAGTGCACCGTCGAGAGCGGCGCGAGCGATGCCGTGCAGCCGGCCCAGGCGAACCGGGTCCACGCCGGGGATCGTCTCGAGCGCGAGAAGCTCCGCGGGCCGCGGGAAGGCGTGGACCTGTTCCCCGCCCAGCGTGAAGGTCCGGCCGTGCGCCGAGGCGATCTGGGTTCGCAAGCTCGCGGCCTGGCTGCGGTGTCGCCGGGTACTGATGATGGCCCAGGCGGCGGCCTCGTAGGGAGAGTGGAACAAGACCGGCCGGAGCCCGGGATGGGCATGCTGCAGGCGGCCGATCACCAGGTCTCGCGCTCCGACCGCGAGCCACTCGTCGCCGGGCTGGTCCAGCGACAGGATGCGAAAAACCTGCTGGGCGACGACGCCGATCTGGGCGTCGCTGTCGACCGAGGCCACCATGGCCGCGCCGGGGTCCTGCGTCAGATAGACCCCGGCCTGATGGCTGAAGTCGTCCGTGACGAAGGCCATGCGCATGGCCGCGCGTTCGGGAGCAGGCCTGCCGGTGTTCGGGCCGAAGCCGAAGGCGGCCGCGGCGCCGAGCGAGAACCCGGGTCCCGGCATGATCGAGAAGGTCCCGGGCGAGATCGAGAAGGTCATTGCCTCACCGATTCTGTCGCGAGCCTGGTCCCGAGCATGACGGCGCATCCGGCCAGACCGCGGCCGGAGTGACAGGAGGCGCCCCGCGAGCGTCGATGATGCGGGATACGCTGCGGCGGAATCGTTCGCGCTCGGCAGGCGGCAGTTCGGCGACGATCTCGTCGAGTTCAGCCGACACCTCGCCGTGGAAGGCTGCCGCAGCCCGCCGACCGGGCTCCGTGACCCCCACGCGCAAGGCCCGCCGGTCCCCCGGCACCACGGTCCGCTCGGCCAGGCCCCGGCGCTCGACCCGGTCGACCAGGCCGGTGACAGCGGCCTTTTCCACACCGAGGAGGCCGGCGAGTTCGGCCATGCCCCGGGACCGGTCAGCCAGGATGCAGAGCAGCCTGGCCTGGGCGGATGTCAGGTCGTGCCGCTCGGAGGCTCGCGCGAATACCCCCTGGACCAGGAACGACAGGCGCAGCAGCCCCGCAGCCGCGGAAACGCCCGCCACTTCCCCGCTGGTCATCGCCTCCCCTTCGGTGCTCACGCGACCGTTTCATAGTACGCTAGGCAGATAGTACGTGGTGCATACAGTTAACGATGGAAACATGAAGCCGGAAACACCTGAAACGCGCATCCTGGAGGCCACCGTGTCGTTCACCGAGGAAGAGACCAGCTACCTGCGCTCGCAGCAGCTCGCCCGGATCGCGACCGTCGCCCCCGACGGGCAGCCGGACGCGTCACCGGTTGGCTACGAATTCGACGGCGTCAGCTTCTACGTCGGCGGCATCGACCCGGTCAAGACGCGCAAGTTCCGCAACGTTCAGGCCGGGAACGCCAAGGTCGCCCTGGTCATCGACGACCTGGTGTCCGTCGACCCGTGGACGCCCCGCTTCATGCGCATCTACGGCACGGCCGAGCTGGTCGAGCGGCCCGGCCAGTTCGGCCCGGCCATGTACATGCGGATCACCCCGGTCATCTCGTGGAGCTGGAACCTCGACGGCCGCCCCTTCGGCCACGACCAGGCCAACCGGTCCGGGGCCCGGCGGACCGTCCACCAGCCGCGCGCCGAGGGCTAGGACGATCTCGTGGACGACTGGGACGTCGTGCTGCGCGGGGGGCGCGTGATCGATCCCGAGTCCGGCCTGGACGCCGTGCGGGATATCGCGGTCGCGGAGGGCCGGGTCGCAGAGATCGGGAACGGGCTGCGTCCCGCGCGAACCGAACTCGACGTCGCCGGCCTGGTGGTGACCGCGGGGTTCGTCGACGCGCACAGCCACGTGAACGACATCCCCGGCCTGCGGCTGCAGGCCAGGGACGGGGTCACCACCGCACTCGAACTGGAAGCGGGCGTCGCCCCGGTGGCCGCCGCCTACGACCGCGCCGCGGCCGAGGGCCGGCCGGTCAACTACGGCTTCGCCACGTCGTGGGCGCTGGCCCGGATGGAGTCCGTGGCGGGGATCGCGCTGGACGGCAAGCTGGGCACGTTCCTGGCCAACATCGCGAGCCCGGCCTGGCAGCGCCCGGCCGAGCCCGGGGAGATCACTGCCCTGCTGGCCCGGCTGTCGGCCGACCTGGCCGACGGGGCCCTGGGCATCGGCGTGCTCGTGGGCTACGCCCCGGCCACCGATCCGGCGGAGTATCTCCAGGTCGCCGGGCTGGCCGCCGCGGCCGGCGTGCCCACGTTCACGCACGCGCGGGACCTGATCGAGATGGTTCCGGGGGCCGTCATCGACGGCGCGGAGGAGATCGTCCGCGCGGCGGGCGAGACCGGCGCTCAGATGCACTACTGCCACGTCAACAGCACCTCGCAGCGGCACGTCGACCGGGTCCTGAGCCTGGTCGGCCGGGCGCAGTCCGCGGGATCACGGGTCACGGCCGAGGCCTATCCGTACGGGTCCGGCATGACCGGCATCGGAGCCGCGTTCCTCGCGCCGGAGCGGCTGGGCGAGCGCGGGCTCTCGCCGTGGTCGCTCACGTACGCGCCGACCGGCGAGCGGGTCGCCAGCGACGCGCGGCTGCGTGAGCTGCGGCAGGCCGATCCCGGCGGGCTGGCGATCATCGACCTGCTCGACGAGAACGACCCGGCCGACCGCCGGCTGCTGATGCGGTCGCTGACCTTCCCCGGCGCGCTCGTGGCCAGCGACGCCATGCCACTGACCTGGACCGGGCCCGTGCCCGACCCGCTCACCTGGCCGCTGCCCGCGACCGCGTTCACGCATCCGCGTACCGCGGGCACGTTCTCGCGGGCACTGCGCCTGCTCAGCCGAGACGGCGGCCCGCTCGGCCTGGCCGAGGCGCTGAGCAAGTGCAGTCTCCGGCCGGCCCGGCTGCTGCAAGAACACGTGCCGGCGATGCGCCGCAAGGGCCGCCTGCGGGCCGGCAGCGACGCGGACATCGTGGTGTTCGACCCGGCCACGGTCAGCGACCAGGCTAGCTACGGCGACAGCACCAGGCCGTCGACCGGTATCCGGCATGTCCTGGTCAACGGCAGCTTCGTGGTCCGAGACGGGGACATCGTGGCCGGCGCCCTGCCCGGCCGCCCCATCCGCGCCGCGCCCCGCTGAGCCGGCGCCGCTCCGGAGCCGGTAGATGCGGCCATGGCGAGCCCGGACCAGGACCTTGCCGATGGCGATCAAGGGTGGCTCACCCGGCGCGTGGCCAGCCCTCGTCGGCCCGTATATGTCGGCGATATCGTGAACGAGACCCCGTGCAACCCGCCAGGGAGGCCCGATGACCGAGAACGTGCCGGACACCGCTGCGAAGCCTGTCGAGGCGGCCCCCGCTGACACCGCCACGGCGGTGGTCACTGACCCGGAGCTGGCGGGCCTGCTGAGCCAGGTGGCCATAAAGATGGGCGGCGCCAACAGCAGCGACGCACTCCGCCGGTCCCTTCGCACCATGCTGGCCTTGTACGACGCGAAGGCACGGGGCGGGCAGCCGGTCGTGCGGTACGGACGCACGGAGCAGGCAGTGAACCTCCCGGGCACGTCACCGGGCACGTCATGAGTGTCTCCGCCGCTGCCGACGTCGCCGGGCCGGTACTCGCGCCGCCGACGGCCACGCCCACCCCCGCTGCCGACATCGCCGAGCCGGTGCTCGCGCCGCCGACGGCCACGCCCACCGACACCGCCCGCCGTTGGTTAATGACCGTCCTGGCCGCGACGCTGGCCTTCGTGGTGATCGGCTCGTTCGCTTACGCCATTGACGCGGGGACGAACGTCATGACCTGGCTCCAGGTGGTGCTGCCCGTCGTCTCAGGGCTGGTCGGGGCCGCCGGGGGGTTCTACTTCGGGCAGTCCCAGAACCAGGGGTAGGGGGGCGCGGGGCCAGGCGGCGGAGGGCGGCAAACGGGACGCGGGGCCTGGCGCCGGACGCTGAGGGCCGGGGGCCGGACCTGGTGCGCGACGTTTCCGCGTGCCGCATCGAGGTAGAGACCGAGGGCATCTGACCCTAAGGTGGGCGCCGACGTGTGGCAGCGAGTCGAACGTTACGAGCTGAGACGCTTGGCCCGGCGGCGCGGGGCCGCGGAGCCAGGACCGCTTCCCCGGCCCGGCCGGCCCGCGGGCACCGATCTCCTGCCGCAGGTCAGGCACATCGTGGTGCTGATGATGGAGAACCACTCCTACGACAACTACCTCGGCATGCTGGCAGGCCGGGGCGAGGGCTTCCCGCTCGGCCCCGACGGTGCGCCCGAGGTCGGCAACGACGGGGCCGGCGGCGAGGTCGTTCGCCCGTTCCACCTGCCCTCCACCGTCCAGCGCCTCGGGGTGCCCTCGCAAAGCTGGCACGCCAGCCACCTGCAGTGGGGCGAGGGCCGGTGCGACGGCTTCGTGACCAGCGCGCAGAACGTGCAGTCGCAGGCCAGGGCCGGCATCGCCGGGAACGAGGTCGATACCGCGGCCGAGGCGGCCGCCGTGGGCATGGGCTACTGGTCCGAGCACGACCTGCCCTTCTACTACGGGCTGGCCCGGACGTTCCCGCTGGCCGATCACTGGTTCAGTTCGTGCCTGGGTCCCACGTTCCCCAACCGTCGCTTCCTCATCGCCGGGACCGCGCACGGCCTGATCGACGACTCACCGTACGACCTGCTGGACTATCCGGCGGCCGGGACCATTTTCGACATGCTGACCCGACACGGGATCTCCTGGGCCAACTATCACCCCGCGGCGGGCGAACAGCCCGGGTGGAAGCACCTGGCCCGGCACAAGCGGAAAATGGCGCGGCGGCGCCTGATGTCACTGAGCCGGTCCCTTCCCGCCGTGGGCCAGGGCGTCCAGAAGGACATACAGTTCACCGCCGACGTGTTCCCGCTCGGGATCGGCCGGTACATGCGGCACGTCCGCGGTATTGACCAGTTCTTCTCCGACGCCGCCCGTGGCACGCTGCCGGCGTTCACGATCGTGGACCCCGATTTCGACGCCTATTCCGAGGAGAACCCGCAGGACATCCGGAAGGGCGAGAGCTTCGCGGCGGCGGTGATCAACGCGGTCATGCACGGCGCCGGGTGGCCGCACACGTTGCTGATCTGGGTTTACGACGAACATGGCGGATACCACGACCACGTGCCGCCACCGCCCGCGGTTCCGCCCGACGATGTCGCGGGACGCAGCGTGATCGGAAGCGCGACGGGCCTGGGCAGGCTCCTGCGGCCGGTGTTCCCCGGTCTGGTCAGGACCAAGGAGAACCTGAATCAGGGACCGCACCGGTATGACCGGTATGGATTCCGGGTCCCCGCGGTGATCGTGTCGCCGTACGCGCGGCCCGATTACGTCTGCTCGAAGGTTCTCGACCACACCTCGGTGCTCAGGCTCGTCGAAGAGAAATGGAACCTGCCCGCGCTCACCGCGCGGGACGCCGCGGCCAATACGCCCTGGGACGCGCTGGACTTCACCGGCGCTCCCGCGTTCGGCCGGCCGCCGTCCCTGCCCGAGCCCAGCCTCGAATGGGGCACCTGGTAGAGCACCTAAGGACGCGCAGTCGACGGCCCGATTTCATGATCTAGGAGCCGGACAAGGCCCGGCGGGCCCCCGGCGGGCCCCGGCCAGCCCGGCCAGCCCGGCCGCCGAGGCGGTGGCGGCCGATCAGCCCCGTGTCTTATGCCTCTCGGACTGGTCAGGCG
Organism: uncultured Actinomycetota bacterium; assembly: GCA_963842355.1. Classification (GTDB taxonomy): domain Bacteria; phylum Actinomycetota; class Actinomycetes; order Streptosporangiales; family Streptosporangiaceae; genus JASHPR01. Next base: position 940,047 of record CAWJGC010000011.1, read on the forward strand.
GGGCGGGGGCGGCGGTGCAGCAGCCAGATCGTGGCGCCGAGCGCGACGGCGGTGAGCGCCACGAAGATGCCGGCCTCGACGGACTGGAAGGTCCAGAACCGGTCGGCGGGCTGGTAGAGCCAGGCGTTGCCGGACTGGTTTCCTGAATGGCCGGTGCTCAGCACCCAGTCCCCGATGTGGCCGGTTACCGGCGGGAGGAAGCCTACCCCGACGCCGCCGGTGCACGACTGCGGCGAGGCGCAGATTTGCAGGAACGTCAGGGGTGCCTGGAAGTGGGGGCGGAGCACGTACTCCACCACGAGCCGGATGACCAGCCACGGGACGAACGCGGCGACCATGGCCGGGATGCTGCGGCGCATCAGCAGCCCGGCCAGCACGGCGAACCCGAACGCGCACAGGATGTAGGCGGTCAGGACCAGGCCCTCGTAGTCGTAGGCGTTGTTGATGAAATGGCCGGTGAGCCGGTCCATCGGCGCGCGGTACCAGGTGATCACCGCGGTGATTGCCGCGCCCAGCACGATGACCCCGCCGGTGACCAGGGCGAGCTTGACGGCCAGCCACCGGGTCCGGGTAACGGTCTGGCTCCAGGCCAGCCGCCAGGTGCCGAATTCCAGTTCGCGGGCGATCAGCGGCGCGCCGATGAGGACCCCGAGCAGCCCGGGGGCTATCAGCAGCACGGCCCAGAACGCGACGTTGACCTCGGAGCCGAACCGGTTCGTGAAGGCCGCGATGCCTGTCTTGCAGCTGGTTGCCGGGCCGCGGGCCAGGCAGGCGGACAGGCCGTCGTTGCTGAACGCCGTGCGCATCGAGGTGCTGACCACGATGGCGTATATCGCGAGGGCGGCGAGCACGCCCAGGCAGGCGACGGCCTGGCCGCGGTGCTGCCGCCAGTTCACCCAGAGCATCGTGTTACCTCCGTTACGACCGGAGCGGTATCGTCGGTTGCCGCCGTCTCGGGGCGGCGCTGCAGGTAGGCCATGATCAGCGGTTCGAAGCCCACCGGGTCGGCCTGCCACCCGGGGCGCTGCTGCGCCGCGAGCCGGGCCGGGTCGGCGCGAACCATGACGGTGGAGTGCCGTTCGCTGTCGGTGCGGTGGATGGGCAGCCCGGGAAGCTCGGCGTCCAGGGTCGCGCGAGGGACGGTGAGCAGCCGGTGCGCCGTGAGCAGGTCATCGGCCGGCCCGGCCACCTGCACCCGCCCGCCGTTGAGCACGATCAGCCAGTCGCACAGCCGCTCCAGCTCGGCGACCACGTGCGAGGCGATGATAACGGTCAGGCCGGTGCCGACGGCCGAGGCCATCAGCTCCCGCATGAACTCCAGGCGGGCGACCGGGTCCAGGTTGGCGACCGGCTCGTCGAGCACCAGCAGCGGGGCGCGCTTGGCCAGCGCCATGGTCAGCGAGACCTGGGCCCGCTGCCCGCCGGACAGCGCCTTGATCTTGCGCTTGAGCGGGATGTCCAGCACGTCCATCCGCTCCTGCGCCAGTTGCTGATCCCAGCTGGGGTTCAGCGCCCGGCCGAGGCGGAACATGTCCCGGACGCTGAAGTCGCGGTACAGCGGATGGTCCTGGGCAACGTAGCCGACCTGCGCCAGCCTCGCCGCCGTGCGCGCGCGGGAGGTCACGCCGAACACCGACACCTGCCCCTCGGTGGGCTCTAGCAGCCCGATGATCATCTCTAGCAGCGTGGTCTTGCCCGCGCCGTTCGGGCCCACCAGGCCGGCGATCACGCCGGCCGGAACCTCCAGGGTGCAGTCGCGCAGCCCCCACACCTGGCCGTAGCGCCTGCTGAGCCGGTCGGCCCGCAGCGCCGGGGCGCCGCCGCCGTCGTCGTCGTTCATCAGACCCTTTCCTTCCTCATGTCTTGACGGGCGACGGCGATCAGCGCCGTCACCGCAACGTCGTCGAGCCCTGCCTCCTCGGCCGCACGCAGCCATTCCTCCAGCGATGCCCGCAGGGCCTCGTGCCTGGCAGCCGGAATGGCCGGCGATGTTTTGTCGCGGATTGGCGGGTAGAGACGACGGTCATGCGATCGACAACCATCTCGCGCGGGAGGACCGGGGCCCGGCGGGCGTCCGGCTCGCCGGCCGCGCACGTGCTGGCCCGCGCGGGACTCACCGCCCGGGGCGTCATCTACATACTGATCGGCTGGGTCGCGGTCCTGGTCGCGCTCGGCCACCGCTCGCGCGAGGCCGACCAGCAGGGCGCCCTGCAGTTGCTCGCGGGCAAGCCCTACGGCTCGGTCTCGCTCTGGCTGCTGGGCATCGGCCTCGCCGCCTACGCGTTGTGGCGCCTGAGCGAAGCGGCTTACGGCGTGACCGGGGAAGGCAGCGGCGCCGGTGCCCGGCTGAAGTCGCTGGCCCGGGCGGTGATCTACGCCGGCCTGGCGTACCTGACGTTCAAGGTGATCTCCGGGGCCCAGGGCAGCCAGTCCCGCCAGGAGCAGGACGTCACGGCCAAGGTCATGCAGCATCCCGGCGGCCGGTGGCTGGTCGGCCTCGCCGGCCTGGTCATCGTCGTCATCGGCCTGGCGCTGATCGGCCAGGGCCTGCACCGCAAGTTCATGAAATACCTGCAGACGTCGCAGATGAGCCCGCGGACGCGCCGGGTCGTCAGGCTGCTGGGCACGATCGGGACCGTCGCCCGCGGCGTGGTGATCGCGCTCGTCGGCGTGCTGGTCATCGACGCGGCGGTCGCATACCGCCCGGCGCAGTCCGGTGGCGTCGACAAGGCGCTGCTCACCCTGCGCGACCAGCCGTTCGGCCCGTTCCTGCTGCTGGTGGTCGCGCTCGGCCTGCTCGTCTTCGGCGTATACGGGCTGTGCGAGGCCCGGTGGCGAAGGGTCTGAGCCACCGTGTCGAAGGTCGCCGTGGTGGCGCACGCCCGCAAGAGCTTCGGACGACCTGGCCGGGGCCGTGCGGGTCGGGCTGCACGGAGACCGCCGCGGGATGGACACCGGGTCGGTCAACGGCGAGCACTTCGCGGTGATGGCGGGCGCGGGATTCGACGCCCGGATGATCGCCGACGCCGGCCGGCGCATGAAGGACCGCCGGACGTCACGCACCTCGACCACCACCTGCCGACCTCGGCGTACCCGTCCGGGCACACGGCCGCCACCTGCTGCCTCTATATCGCCATCGCGATCCTGGTCATCGGCCGCGCCCGTGGCTGGTGGCGGTGGCTGTTCGGAATCCCGGCGATCGCGATGCCGGTCCTCGTCGCCCTGTCGCGCCTGTACCGGGGCGAGCACCACCCCACCGACATCGTGGGCAGCCTCCTGTTCTCCGCGCTCTGGCTGACCGTGACGTGGGCGCTGATCAAGCCCAGCGCCGTCCGCCGCCCGGCCGGGATGGCGCCGAGGTCTCCTCGCGGTCGCCCGGCGACCGCGGCAGGTCATGATGCGGCCGGCCCCCCGATAGTTACAAACCTGTAATCAACTACTCCCGTCCGGCCCGGGCCTTCGCGGGTCTTAACAGGGGCGCGCGATATCCACGCACCGGGGGTCGGTCACCGCACATTCGGGAGGGCACATGTCGGGCAGGACACCACGCCGCGTCGCCGCGGCGCTGGTGGTCACGGCGCTCGCGGTTACGGGCGGAGCGATGGCGGTGACCGCCGCGGCGGCGGCCGCGCCCGCCGCCGCGTCCTGGCACATCGTCAAGCGCGTCCTCAGCGGCGCGCTGGGCGACTTCACCGCGGTGGTCCCGGTCGGCAGGACCGGCGGGTGGGCCTTCGACGGCATCTCGAAGCCGACCGCCTGGGAGCGCAGCGGGCCGTCCTGGACCCGGGTCGCGTTTCCCAGCCAGAACGGCGAGGAAGTCGCCGCGGCCGGCGCTTCGTCGGCGACCAGCGTGTGGGCCTTCACCGATGCCGGGACCGGGTCGCGCGCGCTGCGCTGGAACGGCAGCCACTGGTCCGTCTCGCGATCCTTCCCCGCCCAGATCGGCGGGGCGGTCGTGATCAGCGCGCGCGACGTCTGGGTGTTCGGCGCGCCCTTCGTCCCCGGTAACAGCCTGGGCGCCTGGCACTTCAACGGCCGCGCCTGGGCGCGGGTGATCTCAGGCCGCGGCCTGGAGGGCGGCAGCGGGCTGTCCGGCGGCAGCATCTGGGCCTTCGCCGGGACCAAGGTGGCGCACTGGAACGGCCGCACGTGGGCGCGCACCTCGGTCGCGGGCCTGCTCCCGGCGAAACAGCAGCTCAACGACCCGGCCGTGGTCGGCATCGACGCGCAGGCGCCCGGCAGCGTCTACGCCATCGGGAGCGGCAACGCCGAGGACGAGGGCGGGCCGACGGTGGTCCTGCACTTCAACGGCCACTCGTGGCGCAAGGTGGCGGAGGGCAGCTTCGGGCTGGGCACCTCACCGCTGCAGCAGGTCGCTTCCGACGGTCACGGCGGCCTGTGGATCCCGATGCCCGGCGTCGAAGGCCGCCCCTCCTTCCTGGTGCACTACTCGGGCGGCCGGCTCAGCCAGGCCGCCCTGCCGGTCCGGCCCCGCCGGATCAACGTGGAGTCCGTCGCGCTGATCCCGGGTACAACCGACCTGCTGGGCGGCGGCTTCACCCACGCGCTGGGCAACCCGGGCGCCGGCGTGGTCGCCGTGATCCTGCAGTACGGAGGCTGACCCGGCCAGGCGGATCAGCCTGCGGTCAGTCCCCGGCGGCCAGGACGGTGCGCAGTGCGGTGAGCACCGCTGGGTCCTCGATGGTGGAGGGGACGGGTTCCTCCCGGCCGTCCGCGATGCCGCGCATGGTCTTACGGAGTATCTTCCCGGAACGGGTCTTGGGCAGGGCAGCGACGACATCGACCCGGCGCAGCCCGGCTACGGCGCCGATCCGGGCGCGCACCAGGCCGATGAGCTCGTCGCTCAGCGCGCCAGGATCGGTATCGACGCCTGACTTCAGCACGACGAACCCGCGCGGGACCTGACCCTTGATCGGGTCGCTCACGCCGATGACAGCGCATTCCGCGACGGCGGGATGGCTGGCGAGCACCTCCTCCATCTCTCCGGTGGACAGGCGGTGTCCGGCCACGTTGATGACGTCGTCGGTGCGGCCCATCACGTAGATGTATCCGTCCGCGTCGCGGAAACCGCCGTCCCCGGTGAGATAGCTGCCGGGATGCCGCACGAGGTAAGAATCGATGAACCGCTGGTCGTCGCCCCACAGGGTGGGCAGGCATCCCGGCGGCAGCGGCAGCCGCAGCACAATCTCCCCGGTCGTGCCGGGCGGGACGTCCTCGCCGCTGAGCGGGTCGACGACGTGCAGGTCGTAGCCGGGTACCGGCATGGTCGGCGAGCCCGGCTTGGTGGGCATGGGCTCCAGGCCCATCAGGTCGGCCGCGATCGGCCAGCCGGTCTCGGTCTGCCACCAGTGATCGATCACCGGGATGCCGAGCAGGTCGCCTGCCCACCCGTAGGTCTCCGGGTCGAGCCGCTCGCCGGCCAGGAACAGGTACCGCAGGCCGGACAGGTCGTACTTCCCGAGGAATTCACCCGCCGGGTCTTCCTTCTTGATCGCGCGGAACGCGGTGGGCGCGGTGAACATCGCCTTGACCCGGTGCTCGGAAATCACCCGCCAGAACGCGCCCGCGTCCGGCGTGCCCACCGGCTTGCCCTCATAGAGCACGGTCGTGCACCCGGCCAGCAACGGGGCGTAGACGATGTAGGAATGCCCGACCACCCAGCCGATGTCGGAGGCGGCCCAGAACACCTCGCCCGGCCCGGTGTCGTAGATGTTGTCCATGCTCCAGCGCAGGGCGACAGCGTGCCCGCCGTTGTCGCGGACCACGCCCTTCGGCTTGGCGGTGGTGCCGGAGGTATACAGGATGTACAGCGGGTCGGTGGCCGCGACCGGGACGCAGTCGGCCGGCTCCGCAGCAGCCATCGCCCGCTCCCAGTCCAGGTCACGGCCCTCGGTCAGCGCCGCGGTCGCCTGCGGCCGCTGCAGGATGACGCATCGCTGCGGCTTCCTGGACGACAGCGCGATGGCCTGGTCCAGGATCGGCTTGTACTCCAGTACCCGGGTGGTCTCGATGCCGCAGGAGGCGGACACGACGACCTTGGGCGCGGCGTCGTCGATGCGGGCGGCCAACTCCGGCGCGGCGAAGCCGCCGAAAACGACCGAGTGCACGGCGCCGAGACGCGCGCAGGCGAGCATGGCTACGACCGCTTCCGGGACCATCGGCATGTAGATGATCACACGGTCTCCCGCGGTGATGCCGAGGCCGCGCAGCACCCCTGCGAACCGCGCGACCTCGTCGAGGAGCTGGCGGTACGTGAGCGTGCGGCTGGTGCCCGTCACCGGGCTGTCGTAGATCAGCGCGGCCTGGTCGCCCCGGCCATCGCGCACATGCCGGTCCAGCGCATTGAAGCAGGTATTCAGCGTGCCGTCGGCGAACCAGCGGTAGAAGGGCGGGTTGGTCTCGTCCAGCACGACCGTCGGCCGGCGGTACCAGTCGATACCCGAGGCGGCCGCGCCCCAGAAGGTGTCCGGATCAGTAAGGCTCTGCTGGAACGCTTCAGCGTAACGGGCCATGACAACAAGTCCTCCTTCTGGACAGGCCGCTGGGAATGCGCCGGGCCGACTCAGGCACGGTAGACGTGGAACGCTCCGCCGTGCTCGGTACGGTACTCGCGGCCGACCTCTTCGGCCTGGGCCCGGGACGCGTACCCCATGGTCCGGCCGATGTCCAGCCCGTATCCTTCGGGCCGGGCCCAGGAAACATGCCACGGGCCGCCTTGTGATCCGGTAAGGCGCCGGCCGATCTCTTCACTGACCGCGCTGCGCAGGTCAGCGGCCTTCCGGGTACCCCAGGGCATGAGGGCCCGCCGGCAGTAGTCGTCGGTGTCCACGCTCGCGTCGAGTTCGTCCCAGGAGGAGACGTCGCGGGGAACCTGCCCGCTGTCTTGATCCTCCTTGATCATGGCCATGATGGCGTCGGCGTAGCACCTGGTGTCGTGGGTGTTCGGCATGACCCGCCTCCTGCAACGGCTCTGCTGCCGACCGGGCCGGCAACTGCGATAGCTGTACAGATTCACTGTCGGGCAGTCCGCCCAGCCGCGGCAGAGCACTTCGGCCCGGGCCGAGCGGACCTCGGTCCCTGTCTTCCTGCCCGCCAGGCCCGGCAGGCGGGCCGAAAGACCCGGCTTTCCGGGACCTCGGCCCGCTGTACGCACCCGGCCGCGGCGAGGGACGGTGGGAGTCAGGAGCCGACTAACCGTCAGGCTCGGCCCGCGACGGTGCGGGCAGCCGGTGCCCATTGCGCTGGAGGTATGACATGACCGGACATCCGACTGATCACGCCGGGCTGGAGATCCTGCCGCTCGCGGATTGCCTGGAGCGGCTGGCCTCGGTGCCCGTAGGCCGGATCGGCTTCCACGCCGACGGCGAGATGGTCGTCCTGCCGGTCAACTACGTCGTAGACGGGCAGGACGTGGTCTTCCGCACCGCACGCGGGTCCAAGCTGGCCGCGGCGGGCGATCACGATCCGGTCGCGTTCGAGGCCGATGACTATGACCCGCAGACCCGGTCCGGGTGGAGCGTGGTCGTCAACGGCCAAGCCGAGACGGTATACGAGGACGCTTTGATCCGGCGACTCTCCCGCCTGGGCCTGCAGCCGTGGGCCACGGCCGTGGACCGTCCGTTCTGGATCCGGATCCGGCCCGTATCCGTGACCGGCCGGCAGATACCAAGGTGAGGGCGGTCATGGCGCGGCGGGTGCGGGGCTGGCGGAAGCTGGCGGGTTCGGCGTGGGGCCGGCCGATGGACCCGCAGTTCTACGGCGATCTGGAACTGGACGCCGGCGAGTTGCTGAACTACGTCGCGGAGGTCCGGCGCGTAACCGGCGTGCACCTCACGATGACCCATCTCGTGGGCCGGGCGGTGGCGCACGGACTGGCGACGGTGCCAGAGCTTCGGGTCCGGCTGGCCCGCGGGCGCGAGTACGACCGGGAAAGCACGGATGTCTTCTTCATCGTGACCACCGGGGGCGGGCAGGAGCTGACCGGGGTCAAGGTCCAGGCCGCCGACACCAAGTCCGCGGTCGAGATCGCGCAGGAGGTCAGCCGCCGCTGCGCCGCGATCACGGCAGGCGACGACCCGGAACTCGGCCGGGCCAAGGCCCTGCTGGCCAAGCTGCCGCCCAGCGCGCTGCGAGCCGGGCTGCACCTGAGCGCCTGGCTCACATCCGACCTCAACCTCGATCTGAGCCGTCTCGGCCTGCCGCGGCAGGCGTTCGGTGGCGCCATGATCACCTCGGTCGGCATGTGGGGAGTCGGGCACGCGTACTCGCCGCTCGCGCACTACTACCGGGTGCCGCTCCTGGTGCTCGTCGGCGCGGTCCGCAAGATGCCGACCGTCGTCGACGACGAGGTCGTCGCGCGTCCGGTGCTGACGTTGACGGCGACGTTCGACCACCGCTACGTGGACGGATTCCACGCCGCGCAGTTCGCCGCGGCCGTGCGCAGCTACTGCGACGCCCCGGCCCGCTTCGAACCTGCGCTGCTGCCGGCGGCCGGGTCGGCGGCGGCGGTCAGCGCGGCGCCACCGCCGGGATCGCGCGGGTGATCGCTGTTCTGCCGGGTGGCCCGCATCGGCCCGGCCTGCCCGCACCGGGAAGATCATCGAAGGCCCCGCGCTCCGCCGCATCGTTGATCTGCTGATCAATCCACGAGGTGAAGCTGACCGCCGACGGCTTACGCTCGGTCATGCCCCCACGCTCTCATCGCGCCGCGGGACTCGGCCCTTCGGGGTTGCGCGGGCCGCAGGGCAGAATGCTGTGATGGCTTCGTACTCGGGCGGCCAGCCATGACGCGGCCGGGTAGCGGCGACGTTCCGCCGGAGCGGGTTGAGGCCGGCGCGGTGATCTTGCGCCGGATCCGGGCCTCGGACGCGGGCCCGGTCGCCGCCGCGGTGGGCGCGAGCCTGGATCACCTGCGGCCGTGGATGCCGTGGGCGACCGCGGACGCGGCCGACCGGCGCAGCCAGCTTGCGCGGGTGGCCGAGGCCGACGAGATGTGGGAATCGGGGATCAGCTTCGTCTACTCGGTGATGACCGCCGACCGCGGGACGCTGGTCGGGGAGATCGGGCTGCACCGGCGGGCCGGCGACGGCAGCATCGAGATCGGGTACTGGATCGCCGGGAGCCAGGCCGGCCGGGGGTTCGGGACGTCGGCGGCGGAGGCGGTCACCGCGGTCGCGCTGGCGCTGCCCGGGGTGACCCGGGTCGAGATCCACTGCGACGAGGCGAACACCGCCAGCGCCGCCATCCCCCGCAAGCTCGGCTACCGGCTGGACCGCATCGAGATGCGCAAGCCGGAGGCGCCGGGCGAGAGCGGCCGGCTGATGATCTGGGTACGGGAACGGGCGCCCGCCCCGTAGCTCAGCCGGTCACCGGCTCGGCCGCCAGCACGTCCATCCGGGTGTCGGTGACGGTGACCCGGTTGCCGAAGCCGAAGGAACGGACGTAGACCCGCTCGCCGACGGGCTCGCCCGCGCCGAGCAGGGCGATGATGTCGGCGTCGCGGTCATCGGTGCGGGCGAGGAAACGCCGCCCGTCGCGATCCAGGCGGCCGATGACGATGCCCACGGGGGCGCTCCCGCGACGGCGGGAGACGGTAAAGGTCTCGATCGTGGCCCAGCCGTCGGCCTGCCGCGCCTGGACCGGGGCCGGCCAGGCATCCACCTCGGCCTGCAGGTCGCCGCTGCGGTCGGGGCGCCACGGGGCCGGGGTGGTGGCGTAGACGCCGACCGAGTACTTGCCCATGATGCCGCCGTTCGCGCCGACGAAACCGAACGCACCGGGGCGGGCGCGGGCGCACCGCACGGTCTCGGCGATCGCGTGCATGGAGTAGTTGTTGCCGGGACCGCCGAAGAACGGCAGGCCGCCGGTGACCGTCAGGCCGCGCGGGTCGTCGGGCGACAGGCCCAGCCCGTCGCAGACGTTGAAGACCGCAATCGGGAAGCAGCTGTACAGGTCGATCGTGGCGAGGTCGCCGGCGCCGACGCCGGCCATCTCGAGGGCGTGCCGCGCCGCCATCGCCGCGGCCGGGCTGGCCGACAGGTCGGCGCGGTCCAGAAGCCTGCGCTCGGCCAGGTCAGCGTGACCGTGCAGGAATACCCACCGGTCCTGCGGCACGCCCAGCCGCCGCGCGGCGGCCACCGACGCCAGCAGGACGGCGGCGCCCTGGTTCACCTTTTCCCTGGCCACGATGTAGCGCGTGTACGGATCGGCGATCGGCCGGTTCGACTCGGTCGGCGTGACCAGTTCGGCCGCGCTGCGCACGGTCGGCGCGGCGGCGTGCGGGTTGGCCGCGGCGACCCGGGTGAACGGCGCGAACAGCGCGCCCATCGCCGCGGCGTACTCGCCGCGGGTCTGCTTGAGCCGGGCCCGGCGCGCGTTCTCGGCCAGCGCGTACTGGCTCGCCGCGTCGATGAGCCCGTGCGCGACCTGGTAGCTCGAGACCAGGCCGCGCAGCCCGTAGCCCCGGTCTTCCAGGCTGCCGTCGGCGTGCTCGCTGAAGTCCGGCCGGTCACCCCCGTCGTCCCCGGCGTAGTGCTGGACGGTGGAGATGGCCTCGGAGCCGAAGATCAGCGCCACGTCGGCGCCGCCGGAGGCGATGGTGGCCGCCATCTCGTTGACCAGGTGCTGGGGAGCCTGGCCACCGCCGATCTCGAGGATCGCGCGCGCGGGCGCGGCGCCGATGCGGCCGGCGACCGACCGCGGGTAGTTGTCGGAACGGCCCAGCGGCGATCGCGCGGCCGGGCTGGAGATCTCGAACTGCCGCACCCCGGCCACGGTGTCGATCGCGGCCGCGACCGCGGCCGGGCCGGCCCGGTGTCGGCGAGCGCGGCCCGGGCGGAGTCCGCGGCCAGGTCGACCGGCGAACGGCGCTGGTAGCCAGGCTCGCCGAGCCGCTCGGAGGCCTGCCCGGCGCCGGCCAGCACCGGCGTGCGCGGGTCGAGATCACCGATGCCCATGGGTGAACCTCCGGATAACTGAACGACCAGCGTCCGCTTTCTCATCACCGTATCCCGGTCGGCTTCTCCGGGATCATGGCTCGCCGACGCGGGGCGGGCTCCCCGCCGCAGCGTTGGCCTCAGCACGGTACGGGCCGACCGCCACGGCGCGGCCGTTGCGCCACGGCTGCGCCCGGGTCAGCCACATGGCGGCCACAGCGAGCAGGACGGCGCACAGCACCCAGCCCAGCGCCGTGGTGCCGAGCCCGACGTACTTCAGGCCAGAGGCGAAGATCACGAAGGTGATGGCCGGCCGGATGTACCGGTCCGGCGCGCGGGAGGACAGGAACGAGCCGACCAGGACCGCGGGCACGCTGCCGATCACGATCGACGCGGTCACGGCGAACTCCACGTGGCCGAACGCCAGCGCGCCGAGCGCGGCCGCCAGGGTCAGCGGCACGGCCTGGGTCAGGTCGGTGCCGACCAACTGGCTCGCGCCCAGCATCGGGTACAGGAACAGCAGCAGCACGATCATCAGGGAACCCGAGCCCACCGAGGTCATCCCGACGATCAAGCCGCCGACCATACCGATGATCACCGTCGGCAGCGGGCGGCAGACGACGTCGCCGACCTTGGCCGCCCGCTCGCCACCGCGGCGCAGGTCCAGGAAGAAGCGCAGCACCATCGCGCCGGCGCCGATCAGGAGCGCGGTGCCGAGCGCGATCTCGACCCGGTTCTGGGCGGCGGACGAATTCCCGAACAGGTGCAGCAGGTAGGCGCCGACGAACGCCATCGGGACCGAGCCCAGCACCATCCAGCCGACCAGTCCCAGGTTCACCGTGCCCTTACGCAGGTGCACGGCCGCGCCGAACGGGCGCATCACCACGGCGGCGACCAGGTCGCTGGAGATGGCGGTCGACGGCTTGACCCCGAACACCAGGATCAGCATGGGCGTCATCAGCGCGCCGCCGCCGGCGCCGGTCAGCCCGACGAGCAGCCCGACGACTGCACTGCCGAGCACGATGTACGGGTCAACGTTCATCGCCCTGACCACCTCCGGCGCTCTAGTAGACGGGCACGACGGCGTGACCGCCGCGGAATCTCCAGAATAACGCTCGATCCGGTCTGTTTTATGGGAATGACGGCTGGTGCTCCGTGACGGCCGACCAGCCTCGCGCGGCGGTCCCAGGCGGCCGTCACGGCGAAGGACCGCGACACCTGGCTGAGCCATGATCGTGGCCGGCTGCCGGTCGCGGAGACCGGCCGCCGGCCACGGGCCGTGTGGCTCTGGCCGCGCTCAGGACTCGGTCAGCGCCTCCTCCGACACCGCCGTGCGCGGGAGCAGCATCGACAGGACAGCGCAGAGCGCGAACGCGCCCATCGCGTACGGCGCGGTGTGGGTCAGCGCGGCCTCGAGCGAGTGGCCGCCATCCAGGTAACCGAAGAACACGGTGCCGAGCAGCGCCACGCCCAGCGCGCCGCCTAGCTGCTGCCCGGTGCTGAACAGTCCGGACGCACCGCCGGCCACCTCGACAGGAACCGCGGCGAGCACCACGTTGACCAGCGGCACCACCAGCAGGGCCAGGCCCGCGCCCGCCACGACCAGGCCCGGGACGACGGGCCACGGGCTGCCGTTCACGCCGACGTGCCGTGCCGCCATGGCTATCCCCAGGATGCCGAGGACCATCAGCAGCGCGCCGCTGGCCAGGACGCTCCGGCCGTAGCGCTGCGCGAGCGGCACCGCGCCGGGCGCGCCGATGAAGGCGCCCACACTGAACGCGACGGCGGTCAGGCCGGCCTTGAGCGGTGAGAAGTGCTCGCCCACCTGCAGCCACAGCGCGAACATCAGGAAGAAGCCCTGCATGCCGGCTGAGAAAGCCAGCTGGACGCCCAGGCCGGCCGCGAAGGCGGGGATGCGGAACAGCCCGGGTCGAAGCAGCGGCGCGACGCCCTGCCCCCGCTGTCCCGGCCGTCCTGGCCGTCCGGACCGCCGGGGCCGCCTCTGCTCGAGCACGGCGAGCGCGCCCAGGCCGGCCACGCCGCCGCCGATCAGCGGCCACACCCAGGCCGGCCAGCCGAGCTGACGGCCCTCGAGCAGCGGGTAGACGATCGCGACCAGCGAGCCGGCCAGCAGGACCGCGCCCGGCAGGTTGGGCCGTCGCGCGCTCTGGTCCCGGGTCTCGGGGACGAAGCGGAGGCCAGCGATCAGCGCGCAGACGGCCACCGGCACGTTGACGAAGAAGATCGAGCGCCAGCTCCAGCCGAACAGGTTCGCTTCGGTGAGCACCCCCCCGATGAGCAGGCCGACCGCGGACGCGAAGCCGAGCATCGCCCCGTAGATCCCGAACGCCTTACCCCGTTCCCGGGCCGCGAAGATGGCCCGGAAGGTGGCGAGCACCTGCGGCGCCATAGCGGCCGCGGCGGTGCCCTGGACCACACGGGCGGCGATCAGCTCCGTACCGGTGGCCGAAAGCCCGGCGGCCAGGCTGGCCGCACCGAAGCAGGCGACGCCGAGCAGGAAAATGCGTTTGCGCCCCAGCAGGTCGCCGAGGTTCCCGGCGATGATGAGCGCCGCCGCGAACGCCAGCATGTACCCGGAGACCACCCACTCCAACTGGGTGGCGCTGGCGTGCAGGTCACGGCGGATGGTCGGCAGCGCCACGTTGACGATCGTCACGTCGATCATGTCCATCAGCGCGCCGACGATCATGACGATCGCGGCGAGCCAGCGCCAGCGGTACCCGGCCGACGCCACGGGCCGGTCGGCGACGACAGCCTGACTGGTCATCTCGGAACTCCCTCGAACTAGATTCGTGTATCGAACGACGTTCTATCATGGACCACGGATCCAGTCAAACGCCGTTCGAGAGTGGTACAGTGTTCAGGGAGAGGAGGAGGCGATGGCCGCGAACCCGGAGGGCACCGCAGCGGACAGCCGGGGCTCCAGCCCGGCCGAAGCCGAGCCGCAGATCCCGCCGCCCCCGTGGCAGCGGCTGCCCGACCGGCACGCCAGGAAGCGGCGCGAGCCGATCAGCCGGGAGGCGATCGTGACCGCGGCGGTCCAGCTCCTCGACCGCGAGGGCCTCGCGGCACTGAGCATGCGGCGGCTCGCCGAGGAACTCGGCACCGGCGCCGCGTCCCTGTACTGGCACGTCGGCAGCAAGGACGGCCTGCTGGACCTGGTGCTCGACGAGTTGATCGGCGAGGGGCAGGTGCCGGACCCCGACCCGCCGCACTGGCGGGAGCAGCTGAAGGACGTCGCGCGGGCCCAGCGCCAGGCCAGCCTGCGTCACCCCTATCTCGTGCGCATCTCGATCGGGCGCATTCCCATGGGCCCGAACGCGCTGCGCTACACCGAGCGCGTGCTCGCGATCCTGCGAGCCGGCGGGCTGTCGCCGCGGCTCGCGGTGCAGGGGTACCTGCTGCTCATCGCCACGGTGAACGGCTTCACCGTGGACGAGACGGGCGTGGACGACGCCGAGCCGGACGATCCTGGGGCGGCCGACTCCGGCGGGAGCGCGTGGCTGAGGGACCCGGCCAGACTGCAGCAGGCGGCGAACCTGGTCCGCGACTACACCGCGTCACTGCCCGCCGGGTCCTTCCCGAACATGGTCAGCCTCGCCGACGAGTTCGCGTTCGCCGACGCCGACGAGCGCTTCGAGCTTCTCATCGACATCTTCGTCGACGGCCTGGCCCGCCGCGCCGCCGCCGGCTGACCACCCGAGCACAGGGCGACCGCCGGCCGGGCGCGGCGGGTTCCCATGAATGCACCGAATTCTGCCCCCGGGCCCCCGCGCCTGCCGCCTGGCTGAGATGGAACCATGCCAGACATGTCGATCACGCTTCCGCTGCTCAGGCTCGGCCGGCTGGAACTGGAACCCGGGCTGCGCGCCCTCCAGCCCGGCCCGGCGGACTCCGGCCTCGTGGTGACCGCCATGGTCCCAGTGCCGGACTCGTCGGCTAACCGGCAGTACGCATGGGATGTGGCCTGGGCCGACGCCGGCCGCGAGGCCGCCAGGCTCGGAGCCGACCGGGCCACCGTCCAGGCGCTGGCCGCCGGGGCCGGCGACGCCTTCGTGGGCGGCACCCGGGTCGTGGTCGCGGCGCACGGGGAGGTGCTGCTCGCGCGATGGCTCGCGCCCGGCGCCGCGGCGAGTTCGGTGCGGGTCGGCCCGTTGCCGCACCTCGCGGAGGCCGCCGCCGCGGCGGCGCGCCGGCCCGCCTACGTCGTCGTCCTGGCCGACCGTGACGGCACCGACGTGATCGCGCACTCCAGCGGCGACCAGCGGCCGCCCCGGCGGTTCCCCGCCGAGCACCGTCCCGGCGCGCCGCAGGATCCGCATCCGGACCGGCCGCCGGCGCAGCACCACGGCGTGCGGCACGTGACCGACAGCGAGCCGGAAAGCAGCGGCGAGCGGAACGTCGAGTTCATCGCCGGACGCGTGTCCGAGGCCGCGGCCAGCGTGGCCGCCCATATCGTCCTCGGCGCGGGCGACGAGCACATCCTCGATGCCGTCGCGGGCCATCTGCCGGACCCGGTCCGGCCGATGACCACGATCTCCGGGGGTCGCCACCCCGACGGCCGGGACGACCATCTCGGCGCCGCGATCGGCGCCGCCCTCGACGAGATCACTAGCGCGGCCGCCCGCGCGGTCGCCGACCGGATAGCCGCACTCGCCGAGGGGCCGAACCCGGGCGCGGTGCTCGGCATCGAGGCCGTCGCGGAGCAACTGGCCGAGCAGCAGGTCGCCGTGCTGCTCGTGGCGGCCGACCTGGCCCGGGACGCCGACCCGCAGTCGAGCTACCGGATCGGGATCACGGCGACCGAGTTCCTGGTCAACGACGACACGGGCGTCGAGGTGCCGCTGGAGGACGGCCTGGTCTGGTCCGCGCTGCACCAGGACGCGATCGTCGTGCAGGTCCCGGACCGCGCCGGCCCGCTGGCCGGCCAGCCCGCGGCCGCGCTGCTGCGCCGCGGGTCCGCCTCGTAGCCCGGATCCGCCTCCTGCCGGGGTCAGCCCGCGCCGGCGCTGGTCACGGCCGCGGTGATCGCCTGCGCCTCGGGCCCGACCACCGTGCCCGCGACCAGAACGGTCGGCGTGGCCGTGACCCCCGCCGCGGTGGCGCGCGCGGTCACGTACGGCGGCCAGTCCAGGTAGGGCGCCTCGGACAGGCAGGCCGCGAACGCCGCGGCGTCGAGCCCGGCGTCCCGGCCGAGGTCGGCGAGTTCGGCGTCGCTCAGCCCGGGCCCGCCCTCGGGAGGCTGGCGGACGAACAACGCGTGCGCGTACTCGGGGAACCGGCCGAGGTCCGCGGCGCAGCCCGAGGCCGCGGCCGCCCGGGTCGAGTAGTTGGTGGTCGAGGCCTCGTCCAGGAAGTTCATCGGGTGATAGGCGACGCTGGCCCGCTGGCCGGCCACCAGGTCGGCCAGCGTGGGGCCCGCGGCCAGCTCGAACCGCCGGCAGTACGGGCACAGGAAGTCGATGAACGCGTCCACCCGCACCGGGCCGTCCCCGATCACCACCCCGTCGCCTGCGGGCGTCGCGCCGGCCGGCACGCGGCTCGGCGGGGTCGGCGGAAGCGGGGTGCTCGGGTAGCCCATGGTCCCTCCCGGTAAGGTCTGATCCTGGCCAGGGTAGATCGCTACCACGCGGGCAGCGAAGGAGGCACCATGGCCCCGGGCACTCAGGTACCGCGGCTCGGCATCGTGTTCCGCCCCCAGCTACCGCCGGAACGGCTGCCGGGGTTCGTCGCCGCGGCGGAGGCCGCCGGCCTGGACGACGTGTGGCTGTGGGAGGACTGCTTCTTGGAGGGCGGCCTGACCACCGCGGCTACCGCGCTCGCGGTCAGCAGTTCGGTGCGGGTCGGCCTGGGCCTGATGCCGGCGCCGCTACGCAACCCGGCGCTGGCGGCGATGGAGATCGCGACGCTGGCCCGGCTGTTCCCCGGGCGCTTCGTCCCGGCCGCCGGGCACGGCGTCCTGTCCTGGATGGACCAGGTAGGCGCGCGGGCCGCCTCGCCGATGACGCTGCTGCGCGAATGGGTGACCGCGGTCCGGTCCCTGCTCCACGGCGAGACGGTCACCACGCGTGGCGAGTACGTGCGCCTCAGCCAGGTCGCGCTGGACTGGCCGCCGCAGGTCGTCCCGCCGCTCCTGGTCGGCGCGCGCGGCCCCCGCACCCTCGCGCTGGCCGGTGAGATCGCCGACGGCGTCGTCCTCGACGCGGGCGGTGCCTCGCCCGACCGGGTACGCCACGCGGTCGCGACCGCTGCCGCCCGCCGGGCCCACGAGGTCGTCGCGTACGTCGTATGCGACCACGCACAGCCCGCGGACGTGGCGCGCGCCATCCGCTCCTTCGCCGACGCCGGGGCCACCGTCGTGCTCCAGCCCCCCACGTCCGACCCGCAGTACGAGGCCACGCTGAAGCTCGCCGCCGACGCGCGGGCCCTGCTCCACGACACCAGCCCGGCGTAGCAGCGGGAGGCTGCTCAGGGCGATGCCCGCGATGATCGCGGCGCCGCCGAGGGCCTGAGCCGGGCCGGCCGGGTCGCCGAAGACGACGATGCCCGCCACGGCGCCGATCAGCGGTTCGATGTTGACGAAGGCCCCGGCCACCTCGGCGGGTACCCGGCTCTGGCCAAAAGCGAAGAGCGTGAACGGAAGCAGCGTGCCCCCTGCCGCCAGCGCCACGGTGGCCACGGCGGGGCCCAGGCTGTGCGGGGCGGGCGGGATGCCTTCGGCGGCCGCCGAGAACGGCAGCACGGCGAGAGCGGCGCCCACGAACTGCACGGCGGTGACCGCGATCGGGTCGCGACCGCGCAGCAGCCGGGCCTGCGCCACGGTGAACGTGGCCGACAGCAGCAACGACGCGAGCACCAAGGCGTCACCGCCGGCCGAGGCCCCGCCGCCCCGCCCACCGGTGACCAGGGCCACGCCGGCCAGCGACACCGCGAACCCGGCCCAGGCCACCGGGCGGGCCACGGTGCGGTGCCACAGCGCCGCGATGACCGCGACCAGCACCGGCACGGCACCGATCAGCAGCGCCGCGTGGGTGACGCTAGTGCGGGTGATGCCGGCGTTCTGCACCACCACCGAGCCGCCGTACCCGAACGCGCCCGACGCCAGCACCCCCGGGGTCCACACGGTTCGCGGTGCCCGGGCCGTCCCCCCTGCGGCCAGCTCGGTTCGCGGAGCTTGCTCCGCGGCTGTGCCTGCCGCCCGCCCGCGGGTCGCGGCGAGCAGGATCGCGGCGGCCAGGCCGAAGCGCGCGAACGTGAGCCAGCCGGGCGGCAGCCATTCCAGGGCCAACTTGGACAGCGGGACGGTCATGCCCCACAGCACCCCGGCGGCGGTGAGGGCGGCGACGGCTCGGCGGCGACCGGTGTTCATCATGCCCGTGTCCATGACGCCATGGTCACCGTCGGCAGGCCCGAAATTTGCCAGTAGCGCGCCTAAGCTAAATAATTTAGCGCGAGATGGCTGTAGAACTTGACGAAGTTGACGTAATGCTGCTCACCGCGCTGCAGGCCGACGCGGACCGGACGAACGTCGAACTCGCCCGGATGGTCGGGCTGTCGCCCGCGGCGACGCTGCACCGGGTCCGCTGGCTGAAGGAGTCGGGCGTCATCCGGATCATCAGCGCCCGCCTCGACCCCGCGGCCGCCGGGTTCCCCCTGCAGTTGTTCGTGATGGCCACTCTGGCCCGGCACGGCCCGCGCCCGGAACGCGTGTTCGAAGACCAGGTGCGGGCGCTGCCCCAGATCATCGCGGCGGACAACGTCGCGGGCGAGATGGATTACCTGCTCACGGTCGTCGCCCGGGACGTGGCCGAGTTGCAGGAGGTGCTGGCCAGCCTGGCCACCCGAGGCGGGCAGCGGCTGGTGACCTACCTGCGGCTGGCCGAGGTCAAGCCCCCGTCCCGGCTGCCGCTGGCCGCGACCGCCGCCCCCGACGTCCCGCCGCGCCGGCGCCGCCGGTCCAGTGCTTAGCCCAGGGGACGACCCCTGGAACCTCTGCCGCCTGCGCGTCGTCGCCCTGCCGGCTGGTGTCGCGGGCCAGGGCCGTGATCAGCCGCGGCATCGGGCCGCCGGTCAGGCGGCGCGGGCGGGTGGTCCGTGGCTGTGCAGGGTGCGGGTGCGGTCGGGGCTGGTCGCGGTCAAGGTGCCGTCGGGGAGCAGCACGATGCCCCAGCCCCACCGGTGCACCGCGATCAGGTGGTGAAACGTGCACAGAAGCAGCAAATTGGTCAGGCTGGTGGGGCCGCCTTGAGAGCGGGGAATGATGTGGTGCGGCTGGCAGGCTGTGGCCGGCTGGTCGCAGTCAGGGAAGCGACAGCGGCGGTCGCGGGCGGTGACCGCGCGGCGCAGGTGGGCGGGGATGATCTCGATCGCGGCGCCGACATCCAGCGGCAGGCTCACCGACGCGGCCAGGGCGCCGGCGATCCCCGTCCGCAGGTAGGCGGCGAGCCCGGCGGGGCCGGAGAGCAGGTCGGCGGCGGCTGCGGTGATGATCTGGCGGGCGGCGCGCTCGGCGCGCCGCCGCCGCGCCGCGGCCGCGTCGCCGGTCTCGGCGTCGGCGGGGCCGGTCTGGCCGTCGCGGCGGTCGTCCGCGCGCTTGCCGGGCTGGTGGCCGGGCGCGCCCGGGCTCCCCGGGCCGGCCGGACCGGGCCCGCCCGGCCCGCCGGGGCCGCCGGCGCCGCCGGGGCCGGCGGGCGGGCGGAGCAGGGCGGCGGCGAGGCGGTCCAGGACTTCGGGGTCGACGTGGCCGGTGACGACCGGGACGAGGGTCGCGTCGCAGTCCGCGCCGGGCCCGGCCGCCGCTCCCGCCCCGGCCGCCGCCCAGGCGGTCTCGGCGGCGGCGGCGCCGGGCAGGCCGCGCAGCTGGTCCAACGTCATGTGCAGCTGGATCTGGGTCGGCTGCCCGGCCCGCTGCGGCAGGCCGCCGGCGGCGATCAGCCGCCGGCACGCCTCCTCCAGCGCATCGTGATCACGCTGGCTCTTCGACCGCCGGTCCTCCGGGCCGGCCCGCTTGCCCAGCGCCGCCAGCACCGCCGAGAGCGCCGCCGCGCACCCCGGGGTCAGGTCCCCGCGCAGCGTCCCCGCCCCCCCGAACGTCGCGGCCAGCCACACCCGGCGGTCATCAAACCCGTCATCCTCACCGTCGGTGTCGGGCCGGGCGGTCTGCTTGCGGATCTCCTCGGCCAGCTGGCCCAGGCCGGCCAGGTCCGCCCCGCCGGCCGCGGCGCCCAGCAAGATCTCATCGGCGTCCCCGCGGCAGCCGGCGGGCAGCGCGTCGGTCCACTCGCACACCTGCCGGGCCCACGACTCGGAGACCTCCGCACGGGCCAGCGCGGCGGCGACCGCGGGGTGGGCTGATAGCCGCCGCATCCACCCGATCGCCCCGGCGGCCGCGCCGCCGCTCACCCGGCACTGCCACCTCAGCCAGGTCCGCGCCGACCCGTGCCCGTCGCCGGCGCACCCGTCCTGGGCCCAGAACGCCGCCAGCACCTTCGACCGGGCCGCGGTGTGCACCGACGCCACCTGCTCCAGGACGCGCAGCACGTCGGCCTGCTCGGCCGTGGTCAACGACGCGGCGTCCGCAGCGGCGAGGTAGCCCAGCGCGGCGCGGGCCATCGCGGCCGCGCCGGCGGCGGTGGCGGGCACGGGGGGTGCCTGGCCGGGTGAGCACATGGTCTGGGCGGGCCTCCATAGATGAGGGCGGTTCCCGGTGCAGCTCGGCTCTGCGCTGCGCTGCTGGGGCTCGTCTGCGCTGGATCTCGATTGCTAGTTCGACGATACCGGGAGGGTCCGACACTTCCGGACTCTCAGCGAACGGGCGGCCAAATTATTTTTAGATCACGAAGTTTGCCCGACTGCCCGCCAGATGATTCAGGCGGTGGCGAACCGAGATCGGCTGGTCCGTTTTTCCGGCTTCGGCGCCGATTCCGTGACGGGGGCGACGTCCGCTTCATGATCGTGGAGACTTATATGCAGATAGGGCACCCCGCGCCACCTACTGGTATGCAAGATTGCTACCGCTGCGGACTTCGCCAGGACAGCGTGGCAATGGCGGATGGGACCCGATCGCGATGGTTCGGTCAGCAGCAGAGAAGCGGGGGTGGCGGCGTACGGTGAATTCGGGGGCCCCCTCGTTGCTCAGTGCCCATGCGACGCCGCGGAGGCGGGTTGATCGCCTTGTCCACTGCCATCCGACGATGACAACCGTGAAAGGGTTTTTGTCACGATTTGACCTGAACACGCGATTCAGTTCTTCGCGGAGAGTATCTACGGCCTGGCCGAGATCGGGCCATTTCTCTCGATGATCCCTGAAGGCGACCGCCCCCGGGCGGAAGCTCATCCAGCCACAGTCGGCGGGCGATCCATTCGTCGGTTGGGACATGCTCTAGATAGGCGAGACCGGTATACCCGAGGGTGACCAAGCCGTGTCTGGGCGCGAAGATCACGTTTTTGTTGGCGTATACATCGCGCAGCCCAGCGGTGGGGCGCCGATGGCGGCGGTGAAGTTGGCGTCGCTGGCGTACCCGGTGTCGAACAGTGCCCGGAGAACCGGCTCGCTGATGCCGGCGGCGCGCAGGACGCGGCGGGCCTCGGCGAGGAGGGGCAGGAGGGCCTGGACGTCGGCGGGGCTGTCGTGGCGCATGATCGCGATGATGACCTGGGCTTTGGCTGTGGCGAGGGCCTGGACGTTGAACAGCTGGCCGAAGCCGCCTTTCTTCAGCGGCATGACGCGGCTGGAGGGGTCGGCGGGGTTCACCTTCAGGTCCGCTTCCGTCTTCGGCTTCCGCTTCGCCTCCGTGCCCGTGCCCGTCTTCCTCTTCCTTGCCTTCCTCGGGACGGGGGTGCCGGCGAGGGCCTGCTCGTGGTCGGCGCGGGCGGCGGCGAGGGCCTTGCGGGCGCGGATCACTTCCCGGTCCTGGTCAACGGGGAACGGGGCGCGGCCGCGGGGTTTGCGCCCGGCGGCGATCTTGGCGGCGCGGGCCCCGAGCCTGGCCCTGGCCTTGTCTTCCCATCTGCGGAGGGCGGCTTCCTTCACCTCGGCCAGGGCGGCGAGCTCCGCGAGCGCCGGGCCGGGGTTCTTCTCCCGCTGCTTGTCCCGCAGGGCCTCCAGCCGGGCGCGGGCGGCCAGCCGCCGCTCCAGCATCTGCTCCGCCCGGTCCGGCTTCTTCTTCCACTTCTTTTCCCCCCCGCCGTCGCCGCCGTCACCAGGACGGTCATCTCCGCCTGCGCCGTTGCCGTCATTGTCACCGGGGCCGGGCGGGGGTGCCGTGCCCTCGGCGTCCAGGACGTCCTGGACCCAGTCGCGCGGTCCCGCGTCGATCCAGCCTTCCAGCTCGGCGATCTCGGCGTCCAGCTGCTCCGCGGTGAGGTTGCCGGCCATCGCGGCGTTCGCCTTCAGCTTCGCGCCGTCCCCGGCGACCAGGCTCAGGCCGGCCAGGCCCTCGCGGGCGCAGGCCTGCACCGATTCCGGCAGCACCGCCAGCACCGCGTCCGCGTGGCGGCGGAAGAACTCCGCGACGGTGGAGTGGCCGGGGTGCAGGCCGCCGCAGATGATCCGGGCGCCGACGTCGTCGAACGTGGCCGCCTCGATCTCCCGGGAGGAACGGCGTCCCCGGCAGTAGCAGTACAGCAGCAGCGTCGCCATCATCCGCGGGTCATACGGCCGGCCGCCCTGCCCGTCGGCCCGGTACCCCTGCCCGAACGCGGACAGGTCCATCTCCGCGGCCAGGTCCAGGACTTTCCATGCCAGGTGTCCGTCCGGCAGCCATTCCCGCGGGTCGGCTGGCATCAGCATCACCTCGCCCGGGCCGTGCCCGGACCTGAACTTATGCCCCATAAGAACATTATCCAACGCAAAACATCATAAATCAGGTGAACGATGGCATGACATATGTATCAAGCACGTATATGCGACTTAACGGAAGCCGGTTGACGGGAATCGCGGGAAAGTCACCCGACAGCCTCGATAGCGCACGTAACTCTCCGCGATCATTGAGACCGGCCGCCCATGCGCCGCTAACGCATGACCCGATCACCGAATCCAAATCCGCGCCAGAGCTGTTTTCCCAGACCGGCGGCACCTGGCGGGAGGGCGGGCGGGCCAGCGTCCAGGCGATTACCGGGCCGACGCAGTTGGTGGCCAGGTGCAGCAGCACAGGCGCGGCCAGGCGGCCCGAGCGGGCCCGCAGCCAGGAGAACAGCGCGCCGCCCGCGGCGGTCACCGCGACCCCGGCCGCCACCCGGGCCGCGGCCTGCCCGCGGTCGCCGGCCAGCCCGTTGACCCGCAGGGCCGCGGCGGTCGGGCGGATGTGCCATACGCCGAACACGCCACTGGCCACGGCGATCGCCGCGGGCTCGGACATCACCCGGCGCAGCGCGGCCTGGAGCACGCCGCGGAAGGCGATCTCCTCCCACAACACAGTGCCCACCGGGATGCGGAACGCGACCTGATAGACGAGCCCGCGGCCGTCCAGGGTGGTGACCCGTTTATCGTTCAGGAAGGGACGCGTGACCGGCGCCATGGCGGCAGCCAGGTACCCGGCCGTCGTGGCGGCCGCCAGGGCGGATCCGAGCCGTCCGGGCCGCCACGCGCCGCGCCCGAGGCCGATCTCCTCCCCCGTCAGGCCGCTCGCCGCGCCCGCCGCCAGCGCGGCGGCCGCGGCGCACGCGTTGGCCGGCGCGTACCAGCGGCGATGCCACGGCTGCGCGCCGATCACGTTGTTGTAGGCGGCCAGGACGGCACACGACGCGACCGCGAACCCTATGTTCGCAGAGCTTGCTCGGGGGCTCACGGTCAGCCGCCCGGATGCACGAGGCCGCTCTCGTAGGCGAGGACGACGGCCTGCGTGCGGTCCCGCAGCCCGAGTTTCATCAGGATGCGGCCCACGTGTGTCTTGATGGTCTGCTCGGCGACCACGAGGTGGCCGGCGATCTCGGCGTTCGACATGCCGCGCGCCACCAGGGCGAGCACCTCGGACTCCCGTTCGGTGAGGCCGTCGAGTTGCTTGCGGCTGGGGCTGCGGGGCGCGCCCATCCGGGCGAACTCGGCGATGAGGCGCCGGGTCACGCCCGGGGCGAGCAGCGCGTCACCGGCGGCCACCAGCCGGACCGCGTTGGCCAGTTCGGTGGCGGAGGCGTCCTTGAGCAGGAAACCGCTGGCGCCGGAGCGCAGGGCCTCGTAGACGTAGTCGTCGAGGTCGAAGGTGGTGAGCACGAGGATCTTGGGCGGGTCGGGCATCGCCGTGATCTCCCGGGTGGCCTGCAGGCCGTCGAGCACCGGCATGCGGACGTCCATGAGGATCACGTCCGGGCGCAGCGCGGCGGCCTTCGCGATGGCCTCCTGGCCGTTCCGGGCCTCGGCGATGACCTCGATGTCGGGCTGGGCGTTCAGCAGGACCGAGAACCCGGACCGGACCATCCCTTGGTCGTCGGCCACCACCACGCGGATGGTCATCCCGTCTCCTCGCCGCCGTCGCCGAGCGGAAGCGCGGCGGTC
The DNA here is from genome assembly GCA_963842355.1 of uncultured Actinomycetota bacterium. GTDB lineage: Bacteria > Actinomycetota > Actinomycetes > Streptosporangiales > Streptosporangiaceae > JASHPR01. Next base: position 964,515 of record CAWJGC010000011.1, read on the forward strand.
ACCAGGAACTCGTCGTTCGGGGTCGGGCCGGCCTCGAGGTGCCCGCCCAGCATGGCGGCGCGTTCACGCATGCCGATGATGCCATGCCCGCCGCCGTCGCCGAGCCCGGCCCACCTCTGCTGGTCCGGAGCGGCCTGGACCGCCGGGACGTCACGCGGGCAGCCGTCGTTGCGGACCTCGATGACCAGGGCGGCCTGGCCGTAGTACAGCCGCACCTGGACCGCCGATCCCGGCGCGTGCCGCATGGCGTTGCTCAGCGCCTCCTGCACGATCCGGTAGGCGGACAGGTTCACGCCGTCGGGAACGGGCCGGGGCGTGCCGGTGACGCCGCTGGTGACCGCCACCCCGCCGCTGCGGGCCGATTCGAGCAGGCCGGGCAGATCCTCGAGGCCGGGCTGCGGCGCGGTATCCGGCCGGTCGCTGCGCAGCACGCCCAGCACGCGGCGCAGTTCGTTCAGGCCGCTCAGCGCGCTGGCGCGGATCTCGCCGAAGCTCTCGACCAGTTCCGGCGGCGGGTCGGCGGCCTTGTAGGGAGCGGCCTCGGCCTGGATCGCGATCACCGACATGTGGTGGGCCACGACGTCGTGCAGTTCCCGGGCGATGCGCTGGCGCTCTTCGAGCAGCGCGCGCTCCCCCTCGTGGCGCCGCTCGGCGACCGCCAGTTGCTCGCGGTTGCCGCGCCGGGAGCGGACGATGACCCCGACGAACACCGTGACCGCGGCGATGGCGATCGCGCTGGTAGGGGACTGGGACTCGACGATCACGGCGCCGACCGCGGTGACCAGGCCCGCGCCGGCCACCACCCAGGCCTCGCAGCGGACCGCGACCGCGTACAGGCACAGGACGTAGACGATGACCGCGCTCGGGAGGTACGTACCCGAGGAAATCGAGGTCGGCGGGACGATCCGGCTGGCCAAGAACAAGGCCAGCGCGGACGCCGACCACGCGGTGAGCGGGAAGGACGTACGCAGGACCAGCGGCGCGCAGAGCAGCACCGAGACCAGGAACAGCACCCCTGGGTTGTGCGGGTTGTGGTGACGGGTGTTCTCGGTCACCAGCACGCCGTAGGTGACGGCCCAGCAGATGACGGCGGTCAGCACGTCGGCGGCGAACACGAGGTCCAGCCGACCGCGGCGCAGCCGTGGCGAACGCAGGGCCGCCGGCTCGGTGACCCCGGCCACGAGCGTCGCGGTGACCCGGCTCCGGAGATCAGAGCGCATGCCCTCAGCGTAGGGCGGTATCGCGGGCATTTCGTGCCCCTGAAGGCCCATCTGCGAGGTCGTACCTGAGTAGGGGGTGGACTACGGGAACCCCGCGGCGGGCGGGCCGGCCGCTCTCCCCGCTGACCCTCCCGATACCTGCGGGGCAGGCCCGCAGTGGGCTCCCCAGGGTGACGCCGACGAACGGGGCGCGGCCGTAGCTTCCTGGCCAGCAGCGCATCTAGCTGGACAGAAAGGACGCCCCCGATGAGACTCCGCCGCAAGATCGCCGTCGCGGCGGCCGCCACCGCCGCCGTGGTCGCGACCACGGCCGCCGCCTTTCCGGCCGCTCCGGCCGACCGGCCGCAGCCCCTCCCCGCTCTCACCGCCCAGGCCCTGGCCGCGCGTTACGCGACCGACTCCGCCATGATCGCCCGCGCCGCCCGCGCGGCGGGGCGCGCGGGCGACCAGAGCCTGGCCCGCTCGCTCGACGCCATGCGCAGCGGGCACTTCATCGACTTCAACCCGGGCGGACAGGGCCTGGCCGTCGAGGTCATCGGCAACCTGGCCCAGGCCAGGCGGGTGGCCGTGCTCGTGCCCGGCTCCGGCACGTCCCTGGCCACGTTCGGCTCCCGGGGCACGGCCTCACCCGGCGGCGCGGCCGCGGCCCTCGCGGCGCAGGTGCGCCGGGTGGACCCCGGTGCTCACCTCGCGATCATCGCCTGGCTCGGCTACGCCGCGCCCGCCACGCTCAGCCCGGCCGTGATGACGTCGGGCGACGCCGGGCGGGGCGCGGCCGCGCTCCGGCCGCTGGTGGACGACCTGGCCCGGTACGGCCGTCAGGTCGCCCTGATCTGCCACAGCTACGGCTCGGTGGTGTGCGGCCTGGCCGCGCCGCACCTGCCGGTCACCGACATCGCGGTGATCGGGAGCCCGGGCATGGACGCCTCCTCGGTGCGGGCGCTGCACACCACCGCCCGCGTGTGGGCGGGCCGCGGCGCCGGCGACTGGATCCGGGACGTGCCCCACGTCCAGTTGCTCGGGCTCGGCTTCGGCCAGGGTCCGATGGCTCCCGCCTTCGGCGCCCGGCTGTTCGCCTGCGGCCGCGGCGGCCACAGCGGCTACTTCCAGCCGGGCGGGACCTCCCTGCGCAACCTCGCCTACATCGCCCTCGGCGACCCCGCCGCGGTGACCGGAACGACCCGGTGACCCGCCGCGCCGGTGCCGGGATCCGGGGCCTCGCCGCCCGGATCGACGCGGCCACGCCCGCGCACCGGAATCGCACCGTGGACGCGCTCCGCGCACTGGCCATCATGGGCGTCATCCTCGGCCACTGGATGGTCACCGCGCTGGTGCTGACCCAGGGCCGGACGGGTGACGTGCTGCACGACGCGAGCCCGCTGGCCAGCATGCCCGCGCTCACCCCGGTGTCCTGGGTCTTCCAGACCCTCGCGATCTTCTTCTTCGTCGGCGGCTACTCGGCGGCGCGCAGTTACCGCGGGGGCTATCGCGCGTGGCTGGGCCGGCGCCTGGCCCGGCTGTCCCGCCCGGTGGCGGCCCTCGTGGCCGTCTGGGTGCTGCTCGGCACCGGGCTGTACCTGGGCGGCGTTCCGTGGCCGACTCTGCACACGATCCTGCTGCTGGCGGGTGACCCGCTGTGGTTCCTGGGCGTGTACGCCGGGCTGACCGCGCTGACCCCGCTGGCCGTGGCGCTGGTGCGCCGCTTCGGCGCCGGCGCGGCGCTGATCCCGTTCGCCGTCGTCGCCGTCGTCGACGTGGTGCGGTTCGGCCTCGGCGGGCCCTCGTGGGCCGGCTGGTTCAACGTCGCGGCGGGCTGGATGGTCCCGTACCTGCTCGGGATCGCGTGGGCGCGGGGTGCGTTCGGCGGCCGCAAGGTCCCGGCCCTGATGCTGGCCGGCGGGGTCGCCGCCACCGCCGCGCTGGTCGTGTGGGCGGGGTATCCGGCCAGCATGGTCGGCGTGAACGGCGCCAGGATCTCGAACCTGAACCCGCCTACGCTCGCCGTCGTGACCTTCGGCATCGCCCAGGCCGGCCTCGCGCTGCTGCTGCGGGAGCGGCTGGCCCGGTGGATGCGCCGCCCGGTGGCGTGGGCGGCGGTCGCGACGGCCAACCTGTCGGCGATGACCCTGTTCCTGTGGCACCAGACCGCGTTCCTCATGGTCACCATGGGCGGCCTGCTCATCGGCCGGCTGCCCGGCCTGCACACGGCGCCCGCCAGCGCGGCGTGGGTCGCGGAACGGCTTGCCTGGCTGCCGGCCTTCGCCGCCACGCTCGCCGTCCTGTGGCTCGTGTTCCGGCGGGCCGAACACGCGCCGCGGCCCCGCCGGCGCCGCGTCGCCCCGCGGGCCGGCCGCGGTGACGAGACCGGGCCGACCATCGGGGTGGGCGCGGCTCACGCCGACAGCTCCGGCTATGAATGTGAGTCCGGTGCACTTCCTTGTACAGCATCGCCACATTCATCGCCGGCTTCGCCCGCCGCGCCCGGTCAGGTCACGCGGCGGCGGATCCACCAGGCGCAGAACCCGGCCAGGGCCACCGCGACCGCGACGAAGATCACGGTCTCGGCCCACTGGAACTCCCAGAACCGGCTGGCGGGCTCGTAGGCGACGACCTGTCGCAGGTGCAGCCGGCCGATCCAGGCCTGGCACGCCGCGAACTTGTTGCCGAGGCAGACCGCGGGGGTCGTGACATGTACCGGGCGACCGGAGTTGCCGACGACCTGGCTGGACAGTACCCAGGCACCCTGCTGGGTGAAGTTCGGCATCGCGGAAATGATCATGTTGTTGTTGATGCTCTTGATTTCCAGGACGTTCCCGGGAAGAAGCGCCACGACCGTGTGCACGGGCGCGATGAGGTGCTGGCGGATCCAGATCGGCCAGGCGAACTGAACGGCGGCGAAGCCGGCCAGGGCGGCGGCCATGGCGGGCACGGTGCGCCGGATCAGCACCCCCGCGGTGACGCCGAGGGCGAAGGCGAACGCGGCGTAGCCGACCGGGGTGAGGTCGCGGCTGTCGAACAGGACCGGCGCGAGCCGGGTGAGGTTGAGCCTGCTGTTGCCGCTCTGGCTCAGCGAGGTATCGATCGGGCTGGACCACCAGGTCAGCATCAGGCTGAGCAGCCCGGCGGTGGCCGTGGCCAGCAGGCCGACCAAGCCCAGCTTGACGGCCATCCAGCGGGTGCGGGTGACGCTCTGGTTCCAGGCCAGCGGGAACGTGCGGGCCTCGATCTCGCGGGCGACCAATGGCGCCCCCCAGAACACCCCGATGAGGCCGGGCGCGAGCAGCAAGATCCCGAGGCTGAGGAAATACACGACCGCGTCGATCCTGGACAGTTTGCCCTGGAAGGTGTCGGCCAGCGTGCGACAGCTGGCCTGCGGATGGCAGCCCGCGATGCCGCTGGTGTCGTACAGGTGAGCCAGGCCCGGGCCGGTGAGGACCAGGACGACGGCGAGCGCGGCGAGGGCAGCGGCGGCCGCGATGGCCTGGGCGCGGGACTGGCGCCAGGTCAGCCACGTCATCGCCGGGCCTCCAGAGCGGTGTCGCGGCGGTCAGCGGCGGCCCGCCGCAGGTAGGCCAGGACCACGTCTTCCAGGCCGGGCGCCGACAGCGGGCTCGGCGGGCCGCCGCCGGGCTGCGCAGGCGGGGTGAGCCGGCGGTGCGCGGCGAGCAGGTCGCTGACCTCGCCAGCGACCTGCACCCGGGAGGCCACCAGCACGATCACGTAGTCACAGACCCGCTCCAGGTCGCTCACCAGGTGCGAGGACATCACCACGCTCACCTGGTGCCCGGCGATGAACCCGGCCAGGCTCTGCAGGAACTCGTCCCGGGCCAGCGGGTCGAGGCTGGCGATCGGCTCGTCCAGGATCAGCAGCTCGGGCCGCTTGGCGACCGCCAGGGTCAGGGCGAGCTGGGCGCGCTGGCCGCCGGACAGCTTCCCGGCCCGCTGACGGGGATCCAGGCCCAGGTCTTCGATCCGGTCCCGGGCCAGGGCGGCGTCCCAGCCCGGGTTCATCTTCGCGCCGAGCTTCAGGTGGTCGGCGACCGACAGCCCGGCGTAGGTGGGCGCCTCCTGGGCGACGAAGCCGACCCGGGCCAGTTGCGACCGGTGGCCGGCGGGCAGGCCGCCGAGGACCTCGATCGTGCCGGCGGTCGGGGCCAGCATCCCGACCGCGAGGTTGAGCAAGGTCGTCTTCCCGGCCCCGTTGGGCCCGACCAGCCCGACGACGTGCCCGCCGGGAACGCTCAGCGTGCAGTCGGCCAGCGCCCAGCGCTGCCGGTACCGCTTGCCCAGCCCCCGTGATTCCAGTACCGCGGTCATGGTGTTTCCTCCTGGTTGGCTGCGCCGAACGTAGGCGCCGGCCTGGCCGGCGGTCTGCGGCCGGCGGAGCGAACCGGTTCGTCCGCAGGGATGAATCGCGACCGCCGCGCGGATGATGCGCGCAGGCGGTGGCGGCGTTACGTTCGGTGCGTGCGGTGGACGTGGCGGGCGACGGGCGACGGCTCCGGCACGGGTACCGCGCTGGACGTCGGGCTCGCGATCGTCAGCGCCGGGCTGACGGCTCTGGTCGCATGGGGCCCGCGGGGACAACTCGGGACGCTGATCGCCGGCCCGCCATGGCTAAGGGCCGTGCTGCCGCTGCTCCTCGGCGCGCCGCTGACCTGGCGCCGCCGCGCTCCGCTGCTGACGTGGACCGCACTGTGGGCCGCCGTAGCGCTGCAGGCCCTGCTGACCCTGAAGGCCACGGCCGGGCTCGAACTGATGTTCCCGCTGTTCGTGGCCAGCTACTCCCTGGCGGCGTACAGCCCGCTGCGCCGCGCGCTGGCCGGACTGGCGATCATGATCCCTGGCGCGGTGATCTACATCCTGACCAGCCACGGGATCGCGTTCCGTCAGATCCTGTTCATCCCGCACGGGGCCGTCGTGACCGGGCAGTCGCGAGACTCCAGCCTCTTGTTCGCCGGCGAGATCCTGGTCTGCTGGCTGCTGGGCGTGCTCGTCCGCGCCCGAAGGGAGGCCGCGGCCCTGGCCGGGCGCAACGCGGCGCTGGAGCGACAGGCCGAGCAGGCGGTGGCGGCCGAGCGGGCCCGGATCGCGCGCGAGCTGCACGACATCGTCGCGCATCATCTGAGCGTGGTGGTGCTCCAGGCGGCCGGCGCCCGCGCGTCGGGCAAGCCGCCGGCGGAGCCCTGCAGAAGATCGAACGTAGCGGACGTGAGGCGCTGACCGAGATGCGCCGCCTGCTCAGCGTGCTGCGAGAGCCGCGCGAGGAGGGCGGCCTGCATCCGCAGCCGGGCGTGGGCGATCTGGAAGCGCTGGCCGACAGCGTCCGCGCGGCTGGCCTGCCGGTGCGCCTGGTCGTCGCCTGTGACCAGGGGGCGCTGCCCGCCGCAGTGGACGTGTCCGCCTACCGCATCGTGCAGGAGGCGCTGACCAACGTGCTCAAGCACGCGGGCCCGGCGCGGGCCGAGGTCGCCGTCGACTGCGCGAACGGCGCGGTCACGATCGAGGTCACCGACGACGGCGCCGGGAACCCGGGGCCGGCGCGCAAGCGGGCGGGCAGGGTCTGGCCGGCATGCGTGAGCGGGTGGCGATATTCGGCGGCGAGCTGGCGGCGGGGCCGCGGCCCGGCGGCGGATACGCGGTCCGCGTCCGGCTGCCGCTGACTGGCGGCCCGCCCGAAGCCTCGCACGCCACGTCGGCCGCGGTACCGGGCCGCAGTTGTGCGGTGGCGAAGCCATGATCAGCGTCCTGATCGTCGATGATCAGGATCTCGTCCGCGAGGGCCTGCGGATGCTGCTGGAGGCCGAGCCAGATCTCCGCGTGGCCGGCGAGGCCGGTAACGGCCGCCAGGCGCTGGCGCAGGCCCGGCGGCTGGATCCCGACGTGGTCCTGATGGACGTCCGCATGCCCGAGATGGACGGGATCGAGGCCACGGCCAAGCTCGTCGCGGGCGGCGGCCGGGCGCGGATCCTGATGCTGACCACGTTCAACCTGGACCGGTACGTCTACCACGCGATGAAGGCCGGCGCGAGCGGCTTCCTGCTCAAGGACGCCAGCGGCGAGCAGCTGGCCGACGCCGTGCGGACCGTGTCGGCGGGCCAGGCGCTGCTCGCCCCCGCCATCACCCGCCGCCTGATCGAGGACTTCTGCCGCGGGCCCGCACCCGGCGCTCCGGCCGCCAGCGCGACCGGTCGCCTGAGCGAGCGGGAGCTCGAGGTCGTGCGCCTCGTCGCCCAGGGATTGTCGAACGCCGAGATCGCGGTGAGGCTCTACCTCAGCGAGGCCACGATCAAGAGCCACATCGCCCGCATCCTGGCCAAGCTGAGCCTGCGCGACCGGGTGCAGGTCGCGGTCTTCGCCTACGAGAAAGGCATCGTGCGGCCGGGCGGGCGGGCCTGACGCACCCGGCTAGCGGGCCAAGACCCTGATCAACGACAGTATCGTGCCGCCGACCGCCGACCGCCAGGTAGGTGATGTGGCTGACGAGCCGCAGCACCGGTCCGGCGCGCGAACGGCATCGTGGGGCTGGCCACGATCGCGGGATCGACGGTGCCTGATGCCGGGCGCCCCGGTTCTTCAGGCGGCTAGGCCCTGTTCCTGCTCCTGTTGGTGTTGGGCGGCGCGGTGTTCGTCGATGCGGGCGTTGGCGAAGCAGGCCCAGATGGCCAGGTCGAGGTCGAGTTGGTCGCCGAGGCCGACCGGGATGATGGTGTCGGTGGTGATGTCGGCGTCGTGGCAGCTAGTGAGGTCGCCGTCGCCGTCGCTGCCGGGCAGGGCGGGGCCGCCGGGCATGGGCTGGCCGTCGGGCCGGGTGAAGGCGAAGGCGCCGCCGCGGGCGGGGGTGATCTGCCAGCCGGCGGCGTGGACGATGACGTGGTGGGCTTCGCAGAGCAAGATCAGGTCGCGCAGCCGGGTCGTGCCGCCCTTGGCCCAGGCGATGATGTGGTGGATGTCGGTGCGCCGGGAGCGGCAGCCGGGGAACTGGCAGCGGCCCTTGTCGCGTTCGCGGACGGCGCGGCGCAGCGCGGGGGTGGGCCGGCGGTGCCGCCGCCCGGCGTCGAGCAGGGTGCCGTCGTGGTCGTGCAGCATCCACGACACCGTGGCGTGGCAGGCGAGGGCCTGGGCCGTGGCGGGGGCGAGGGCGGGGCCGTCGTCGAGGTGGCAGCGCGCCGGGTGGGCGGGGTGCCCGGCCGGCCGGGCGGCCGGGCCTGCGGGCGGGCCGCCGGGCGTTCCCGCGGGAACGCCGGCCGGGGGCTGGTCCGCGCGCGTTTCCGCGGAGACGTCGGCCGGGGCGGCCGGCGGGCGGCCCAGCCGCCGACCGGGGGCCCGGGCGGCGGGGGGCGCGGGTTGCGGTGCGGGCGCGGACGGGCCGCCCGACGCGGCCGGGGGCTGGTCCGGGCGCGTTTCCGCGGGAACGCCGCGCCGCGCGGGCGGCTGGCCGAGGCCGGGGCCGCCGATCAGGGCCTCGGGGCCGACGTGCACGATCACCTGGTAGAGGTCCGGGTTGCCCGCGGTGGCGATCTTCCCGGCCAGGTACGCCCCGGCCACCTCCACCAGCGCGTCGGCCAGGCCAGCCCGGCACGTGCCGGTGCCCGGCCCCGCGCCCGAGTCACCGTCGGCGCGGTCACCGGCGGCGCGGTCACCGGCACGCGTCCCCGCGGAGACGCCCGGCGGCCCGCCGGCGGGCCCGGCGTCCGGGGCGGGCCCGGCGTCCGGGGCGGGCCCGGTGTCCTCGGCGGGGTCGGGGTGCGGGCGGTGCGGGTGCTCGCAGTCGCCCGCGGCCGCGCGCAGCGCCTGCAGCACCACCGCCCCGTCAGCCGCGGGCAGCCGGGCGCTGACCGTGACCGACCCGTCTTCGCCGACGTGGACGCGCACCCGCCGCGCCGCCTGGTTCGCCAGCTCTTCGTCATCGGAGGCGGCGCGGTGCGCGGCGGCGAACCGCTCGACCTGCGCCGCGGTCATCGGCCCGGTGACCTCGGCCAGGCCCGCCTCGGTCGCGCCGGCCGCGATCCGGGTCAGCGCCCGCACCTTCGCATACGACATCCGCCCGGCCGCGAACTCCGAACGGATCACCGGCAGGCCGGCCAGCGCCCGGGCCACCCGCACCTGCTCACGGGCGGTGCCCGGGGCGACCTGGCACTTCCACGCCAGCCACGCCGCGCATGACGGCAGGTCCCAGCACGCCCACCCGCGCCGGGCGTCAAACTCGGCCACCAGCTCCAGGAACCGGCAGGTCCCCGCGGCCAGGTGCCCGGCCAGCTCGCAGATCCGCTCCTCCAGCCGCTCCAGCGACACCAGTGCCGCGTCCGGGTCCAGCGCCGCGTCGTCGGTAATGCTTAACGCACATGTTTCGTCCATGTGTTTGATAGTAGCGAGCCGCTCCGACAGTCTCCGGCCACGCAGGCACAATCGTCCTTGGACCGCCGTTCCTCCGGGCCGAACCGTTTGTCCAGCGCCTCCAGTACCGCCGACAGCGCCGCGGCGCACTGGCGGATCTCCTCGGCCGGCCCGGCCAGGTCCCGCAACTTCGCCCAGCCCACCGCCGCGCCCAGCAGCATCTGATCGGCATCACCACGGTGCTCGCCGGGCAGCGCGTCGTCCACGCGCAGGTCTGCCGGGCCCGCGACTCAGAAACCTCCGGGCCCGCCAGCCCCCAGTGACCCGGCACTGCCACTTCAGCCACGTCCGCGCCGACCCGTGCCCGACCTCACGGCATCCGGCGGCGCGACCGGGTGCAGCGCGTCGTAGAGCGCGGCGCTGGGCAGGGACGGCTCGTCGGGCAGGCCCGGGGTACGGCGCAGCTGGCCGTCGTCGAGGTCGTAGTGCCCGATCGCCCGGATCGGCGGTGAGTAGACGTGGATGGTGACCGCCCCGGCCTCGTGGTCCATGCGGTGGATACCGTTGCCCGGGAACCAGAACGTGTCGCCCGGACCGTACTCGCGTGCCGCCGGCGGCACGCCTACGGTCAGCGGCTCGTTCCACGCCCGGCCGGCGATCACGTGCACGCCGACGCACGAGCCGGTGTGGTCGTGGTAGCCGGTGTCACGAGGCTGCCACCACAGGTTGAGCCACGCTTCGGAGTGCTCGTCGCGCCACAGCAGCACCGCCTGGCCCGATCCGGAACGGTCGAGCCGTCCGGGGTCGATCAGCGCGGCCGCCCGCCGGGCCCGCTCGGCACACTCCTGCGGCGTCAGCGGCCGGTCGCTGTCCGCGATCTCTCGCAGCCGACCCTGATCCAGATCCCGCAGTGGCATGCCCATCGGCGGTGATCGTACCCGCCTGCCCCCGTGCGCCATCTTGCGGTCCGGTAGGCCAGGTAGTGCCCGACCGCAAGCACAGCCGGTAGCGTGCGGAAGATGGAACATACCCGACTTGGCCGGACCGGCCTCCAGGTGTCGAGGCTGTGCCTGGGCACGATGACGTTCGGCCTGCAGTGCGACGAGCCCACCTCGAGGGCCATCCTCGACCGGGCCGCCGAGGGGGGCGTGGACTTCCTCGACACCTCCGACGCCTACCCCCTGGGCGGCGATCTGGCCACCCGCGGGGTGACCGAGGAGATCCTCGGGCGCTGGCTGCGCGGCCGGCGGGACCGTTTCGTCGTGGCCACCAAGTGCTTCGGCCCGACCGGACCTGCGCCGTTCGACGCCGGCAACTCCCGCAAGCACATCCTCGCCGCCATCGAGGCCTCCCTGCGCCGCCTCCAGACCGACTACGTCGACCTGTACCAGCTGCACGGCTACGACCGGGCGACGCCGATCGACGAGACCCTCGGCGCCCTCGACGACCTGGTCCACCAGGGCAAGGTCCGCTACATCGGCTGCTCGAACTTTCTCACCTACCAGCTCGTGCGAGCCGTCGGCCGGACCGAGACGCTCGGGCTGGCCCGCCTCGACTGCGTCCAGCCCCGCTACAACCTGCTCTTCCGCGAGATAGAACGGGAAATGCTGCCGTACTGCCGCGAGGAGGGCATCGGCGTCATCCCGTACAACCCGATCGCGGGCGGCCTGCTGTCCGGCAAGCACTCCCGCGCCGACCCGGTCCCCGAAGGCACCCGCTTCACCCTCGGCAGCGCCGGGAAAATGTACCAGGATCGCTACTGGCACGACCGCGAGTTCGACACGGTCAAGGCCCTCGGCCAGCTGGCCGATGAGGCCGGGGTGAGCCTGGTCACCCTGTCGGTGGCCTGGGTGCTGGCGAACCAGGCGATCACCGCGCCCATCATCGGCGCGAGCAGCCCGCAGCAGCTCAGCCCCAGCCTGGCGGCCGCCGGGTTCACGATCGACGACGAGCTCAAGCGGCAGCTGGACGAGCGCACTTACGAATACCGCCTAGGCGATGCTCCCGGTAGTCCCGGTAGTCCCGGTAGTCCCGGTAGTCCCGGTAGTCCCGGTAGTCCCGGTAGTCCCGGACATCTGTGACGTGCGTCAGGGCTAACCGGCGGGGTCGGTATAGCGGGCGCCGGTGACGTCGTAGAGGTGATGCACCGGGTCGTGGATCAAGTACCGGGCGAACGACTCGACGGTGAAATCGGCGCCGTCGCTTCGGCGGCCGGTGCGCTCCCACTGACCGGGGACCACGGCGTCGAAACGGGCCGCGATCGCCGCGCCTTCCTGGGTGAGTTCGCCGGCCACCGCGGCGGGATCCTGCTCGCCGTAGCGATCGGCGACCGCGGTGGCGTCCTGATCCCAGTTGGGGAACTGCGGCCCGTCCTGGGTGAGCATCAGCTGCAGCCGCTGGTCATACAGTCGCAGCACGTCGCGGACATGGCAGCCGTACTCCAGGGCCGACCATTTCTCCGGTGACGCGCGCAGGCGCGGATCACCGGGCCGGGTCAGCACGTGGTGCCACGCCGCCGCAATGGCGCGGATCATCCCGCCGACCGCGGCGCGGGGGAAGCTCTGCACGTCAAGGTCGCATTCCGGGCAGGGCCGTCGCAGGACCCAGGTCCAATCCTTGGTGTCGGGCACGATGGTCATGACCCAAACCGTACCCACCGCGCCACCGTCCTCCGCCCGCCCGCCCGGCCCGCCCGGCCCGCCCGGCCGTCGGCCCGCCCGGCCGTCCCCGGCCCGCATCCCTTGACGACTCTTGCGCTGGCCGCGAAACCGCTCGGCCGGCCGGCGCGGGCCTGGGTACCGTGGCGTCAGGCAGGTCCGGGCGACCGGTCGTCCTGGCGGCCGGGAAGGGAACGGCGATGGCAGATCCGACGGTGATCGGCCCGGGCGGACGCGACCAGCAGCCCCGGCGGTCCCGGCCGCCCAGGCCCAGGCCGCTGCTGCGGACCACGCTCGGCGACGCGCTGCGCCGGGCCCGGAGGGAGCAGGGCCGGACCCTGGCCGACGTGGCCCGGGCCGCGAAGGTCTCGATGCCGTACCTGTCCGAGGTGGAGCGCGGCCGCAAGGAAGCCTCCTCCGAGGTCCTGGCCGCCATCTGCGATGCCCTGCGCATCGAGCTGTCGGACCTGCTGGTCGAGGTCGGTCGCGGCCTGGTGGACCACCGCGCTCCGGTGTTCCGCCTGGAGGTCGTCCGCGACCGCCCCGGTTCCCCGCAGCCGCGCGGGGCGGGCGGGGGACGCGAGGTGCGCGGGGGACGCGGGGTGCGCGGCTCAGGCGACGCCCAGTGCCTGCTGGCCGCGTGACCGTCAGCCGCCTCGTCAGGCGCTGACCAGCTCGGCCGAAGCCGGAGCCGCCGCCTTGCGGCTGATGATGACCTGGTCGGCCAGGCCGTAGTCGACGGCCTGCTGGGCGGTGAGGGTCATGTTCCTGTCGGTGTCGTTCCTGATCTTGGCTATCGGGTGGCCGGTGTGCCGGCTGAGGATCTGGTCCATCTCCGCCCGGACCCGGGCCACCTCCTTGGCCTGGATGGCGAGGTCAGGCAGGGTACCGCGGGCCTGGCTCGACGGCTGGTGCAGCAGCACCTTCGCGTGCCGCAGGACGGACCGCTTACCCGGCGCGCCCGCGGCGAGCAGCACGGCGGCCGCCGACGACGCCTGTCCCATGCAGATGGTGGCGACGTCGGGCCGGACGAACTGCATCGTGTCGTAGATCGCGGTCAGCGCGCTGTACGTGCCGCCCGGTGAGTTGATGTAGAGCATGATCTCCAGGTCGGGGCTGGCCGATTCGAGGTGGAGCAACTGGGCCATCACCACGTTGGCGACCCCGTCGTCGATCTCGGTGCCGAGGAAGATGATCCGTTCCGACAGCAGCCGGGAGTAGATGTCGTAGGCCCGCTCGCCGCCCGCGGTCTTCTCCACCACGGTGGGAATCGTGTACTGGCTCACGGTCACAGTCCCGCCGTCTGGGCCACCGCGGGGCGCACGTCGTCGAGGCGTTCCACGATGTGATCGATGATCCCGTAGGCGCGGGCCTCCTCGGCGCTGAACCAGCGGTCCCGCAGGCTGTCCCGGGAGACCGCCTCCTCCGGCTGCCCGGTGTGCTTCGCGGTCAGCCTGATCATCATCTCCCCCGTCCGTTGGAGCTGCTCGGCGTAGATCTCGACGTCGGCCGCAGTGCCGCCGAACCCGGCCGAGCCCTGGTGCATCAGCACCTGGGCGTGCGGCAGGCTGAACCGTTTGCCGGCGGCCCCGGCGCACAGCAGGAACTGGCCCATGCTCCCGGCCAGGCCCATGGCCAGCGTCCTGACGTCGTTGGGGATGAGCTGCATCGTGTCGTAGATCGCCAGCCCGGCGCTGACCGAGCCTCCCGGCGAGTTGATGTAGAGGCTGATGTCACCGCGCGGGTCCTCGGCCGACAGCAGCAGGAGCTGGGCACAGAGCCGGTTGGCCACCCGGTCGTCGACCTCGGTGCCGAGGACGATGATCCGCTGGTACAAGAGCCGGCTGGCCAGTTGGTCGTCCAGCATCCCGGCGATCGTGGTGGGCTCGGCCACGTCAGTCAGCATGGTCTCCTCGCTTTCAGATCCGACGCCGGAACCCCCGGCCTCGGACTCCACGATGGTTCGCCCGTCCCCCGCCAGCCAAATGAATCTGCCGACAGCAGAGGAATTGCGGCCCGTCACGAAACTTGGCCGGCCACGCGCGAGGCGTTCAGGAATCTGGTTGGCTCGTCAGCCGCGGCGCAGGGTCAGGCCGAGCGAAGCGAACTGCTCGAACGGCCGGTGGTAGCCGCGCTCGATGTGGTGGATGCCGCGCAGCGTGGAAGGCTGGTCGGCGACGGCGGCGGCCAGCACGGCGGAGAACCCGGCCCGCACGTCGGGCAGGGTGACGTCCGCGCCGCGCAGCTTCGACACGCCACGGATCACGGCGGAATGCACGGCGTTGGTGTCGTGGAAGCGGCACGCGGGCCCGCCCAGGCACGCCGCGAACACCTCGATCTCGCAGCCCATCTTCTGCAGCGCGGGCACGTACACCAGCCGGTTCTCGAACACGGTCTCGTGCAGCACCGACATCCCGACGGCCTGGGTGAACAGCACGAGCAGCGGCTGCTGCCAGTCGGTCATGAACCCGGGATGGGTGTCGGTGTGCACCGCGGCCGGCCGCAGGCCGCCCGGCGCCGACGCGGTGATCCATTCGTCGGTGATGTGGAACTGGGCACCCATCCGGGCCAAGGTCGTGATCGCGGTGACCAGCCGGTCCTGGGGACAGCCGTGGACGCGGACCTCGCCTCCGGTGATCAGCCCGGCCACCAGGTAGGAGAACGCCTCGAGCCGGTCGCCGGCGAGCCGGGTCGAGGCGCCGCGCAGCCGCGGCACACCCTCGATCACGATCCGCCGGTCGGGACTGAGTTCTATGTGCGCGCCCATCCGCTGCAGGAACAGCGCCAGCTCGACCACCTCCGGTTCGGTGGCGGCGCCGCGGAGCACGGTCTTCCCTTCGGCCAGAACGGACGACAGCAGCACGGTCTCGGTCGCGCCCACGCTCGGGTACGGCAGGTCGATGCGCGCGCCGTACAGCCGGGACGCGCGCGCCGTGATCCCGTGCGGGCCGACGTCCACCTCGGCGCCCAGCGCGCGCAGCGCCGCCACGTGAAAGTCCACGGGCCGCCGCCCGATCGGATCGCCTCCCACCAGGGGCACGAACGCCTCGCCGGTCCGGTGCAGCAGCGGTCCCAGCATCAGGATCGGAATCCGGTTCAGCCCGGTGAACGCCTCCGGGACGCGCGGCTCGATCGCGTTCCCGGCCGCGATCATGATCTCGGCGTCACGGCGATCGACGCGATACCCGATCGATTCCAGCATGTCGGCGGTGATGTCGACCTCGCCGACTTCCGGGACGTTACGGATCGTGCTCGGCTCGTCGCCCAGCATGGCCGCGACCATGTGCTTCGATACCGCGTTCTTCGACCCGCGCACGTGGATATCGCCGCGTAGCGGTCCAGACGGCTCGACTTGCCAGGTTTCGGCCATGCAGATCACTGTACGGGCAAATCTCCCGACCCGAAGCGAACCGGACCGGAGGGCGGTCAGTAGCGTGGTGCCCGGGGGTGAAGGCGCTCGCGGCCTCGGGGCGGGGTCACGACATGAGCCGAAGGGGACATGGTGAGCAACGGACACGGCCGGACGACGCGTGCTGACCACCGCCGCGCGGCCGACGGGAAACGCAGGCCGCTTACCGCAGGCCAGGGCCCGTTCGGCGGGCTCGGACTGGCCGTGGTGCGCCACCCGTGGCGGGTTATAGCGCTCTGGATCATCGCCGCCGTCGCGGTGATCGCCACGTCGCCGGGCCTGCCGACCACCAGCAACGAGAGCAGCTTCCTGCCGAAAACCTACGAGTCGATCCGGGCCTCGAACCTGCAGGACCAGGCGTTCCCGCAGGCCGGCCACGTGACCAGTGCCGCGTCCATCATCGTGTTCGCGCGCTCCGACTCCGGACGGCTGACCGGCGCCGACTCGGCGAAGATCGCCGAGATCGCCTCGTCGCTGAACGACAGGCACATCCCCAACATCGTGAGCATCACGGCCGGCCCCCCGTCGCCGAACCGCCTGGTGCAGACGGCGCTGGTCGCCATGCCCAACAGCGTCGTCAACGGCTCGGGCACGACGGCCGGAGACGCGATCAAGACGCTGCGCGCCGACATCAAACCGCTCGTGGCCGGAACGGGGCTGACCGAGGGCGTCACCGGGTCGGCGGCCCAGCAACTCGACAGCCAGCAGTCCAACACCAAGGCCGAGAAGGTCGTCCTGCTCGCCACGCTCGTCCTGATCCTGGTCCTGCTGCTGCTGATCTTCCGCAGCCCGGTCATCGCGCTGCTGCCGCTGATCACGATCGCGCTGGTCTCCCAGGTGGCGACCGGCGTGATCAGCGACGTCAACAAGGCGCTCAACCTCAACACCGACAGCTCGATCTCGACGATCCTCATCGTGGTCCTGTTCGGCATCGGCACCGACTACATCCTGTTCCTGATGTTCCGGTACCGGGAGCGGCTGCGCGCCGGCGAAGACGCCAAACAGGCGATGGTGAGCGCGGTCAGCCGGGTCGGCGAGGTGATCGCATCGGCGGCCGGAGTGGTGATCGTGGCGTTCCTGGCCCTGCTCCTGTCCACGCTGAGCGTGCTGCGGTCGCTCGGCCCGGCGCTGGCGATCGCCGTCGCCACCACCTTGATCGCCGGACTGACGCTGATCCCCGCGGTGGTGTCGCTGCTCGGCCCGCGGGTGTTCTGGCCGTCCAAGTCGTGGCAGCGGGAGCCGGAGGCGGCGCGGTTCTCGGCCATCGGCCGGGCGATCGGGCGCCGGCCCGGCGTCTTCGCCCTCGTCTCCGGACTGGTGCTCCTCGCCCTGGCCGCCGGGGCGCTCGGGTACAAGCCGACGTTCGACCTGTCCTCGGCGGGCATCCCGGCCAACGCCGAATCGGAAACGGCGCTGAGGACCCTGGAGAAGGGACTGCCGCCGGGCGCGACCGACCCGACGTACGTGCTCTTGCATTCCACGACCGGCCGGGCGCTGCCGGCCGCGGACGTCGCCGCCTACGGCGCGAAGCTGAAGACGCTGGCCGGCGTCGGCGCGGTGGCGCCGCCGAAGCTGAGCGCAGACGGGGCGACCGCCAACTACACGGTGACGCTGTCGTACGACCCGGAGTCCACGGCCGCGGTGAACGTGATGAAGAATCAGCTGCGCCCCGGCGCCCACGCGGCCGCGCCCCCGGGCACATACGCGCTGGTCGGCGGCACGACCGCGGTGTTCGCCGACATCCAGCGGGCGGTCAACCACGACTACCTGGTGGTGTTCCCGACCGCCGCGGTCATCATCTTGCTCATCCTCGCGCTGCTGTTGCGCAGCCTGGTCGCGCCCTGGTACCTCATGGCCTCGGTCGGGCTCGGCTTCGGCGCGACCCTGGGCGCCACCGTGCTGGTGTTCCAGGACCTGCGCGGCCAGGCCGGGCTGGTGTTCCTGCTGCCGGTGTACATGTACCTGTTCGTGGTCGCGCTGGGCACCGACTACAACATCCTGATGATCGCGCGGCTGCGTGAGCAGGCCAAGGAAGGCATGCCGCCGCGGCAGGCCGCCGCGGTCGCGCTGCGGCACGCCGGGCCGGCGATCGGCTCGGCCGGCCTGATCCTGGCGGGCACGTTCGCCTCGCTGACCCTGGCCGGGAACACGATCTTGTCGCAGGTCGGGTTCGCCGTGTCCTGCGGGATCGCACTCGCCGCGTTCGTGATGGCGATGTTCTTCTCACCCAGCCTCACCGCGCTCATCGGGCGCCGCGCCTGGTGGCCAGGTCACGCGGACCAGCCCCGGACGCCGGCCGTGCATCAGCCCCAGGAGGCCGCGCCGTAGGCCCGGATCGCTAGCCAGGTTTCCGGGGCGGGCGGTGACCGTGCCGCACTAGTGCAGCCCTTCGTAAGTTCCTTACCGGTTGCCGGGACGAGTGATGGTCACTGCTGGTAGTCGGCGAGGTGGATGATGGCGGCGGTGTCGAAGGCGTCGTTGGGGTGCCCGTCGGGTTCGCCGGTGCGCAGGACCGCGTCGGTGTAGGTGCCGGTGGCGGGGTCGTAGATGGCGAAGCCCCAGTGCTGGTCGTCGCCGAGGTACTGGATGCGGCACAGCGGGATCTGCTCGTCGTTGTCGTCGCCTTCCCCTGCCCAGGCGGTCAGGTAGCCGAACGAGCCGCGCCATCTGATGGTGACTTCCTGCAGGGCGGGGCAGGTGAGGGAGGCGTGGTGGTCCACGGTCCCCTCGATCAGCTCTTTGAGCTTTCTGGGCGGCACCGGCATGACTACAGTGTCGCCTGCCTGCGGCGATGGCCTTGCGGCCGGCGGGGAGCCGCCGCGCGGCACGCCGACGGCGCGGATATCCGCCGTTCCGCCCGGTTGCGGGTGCATTCTTCCGGTCACCATGACACACGGAAGGGAGACCCATGATGGCAGGGGGTGCCCGCGCCGTCCCCGTCGGGCTGACCATCAAGCGGCGCCGCAAGCTGAACCAGATCATCGCCGCGGGGACCAGCCCGCAGCGGCTGGCGCTGCGCGCCAGGATCGCGCTGGCGGCCGCGGCAGGCGCCCCGAACGCGCAGATCGCCCGTGACCTGGGCTGCAGCGTCGCCACGGCGCGGACCTGGCGGGGCCGCTTCGCGGTCCTGGGGATACCAGGCCTGTTCGACAGGCCCAGGTCCGGGTGCCCGGAGACGCACCGGCCCAGCGCCCGGCTGGCGGTCATCGCGGTCGCCACCTCCGTCCCGCCCGACGGGGAGGCGCAGTGGTCCCAGGCGATGATCGCCGGGCGCCTGCGCGACCGGGGGCTGGCGATCTCGGCGTCCACCGTGCAGCGGGTGCTGGCCGAGGCCAGGGTCCGGCCGCACAAGGTCCGCGGATGGCTCAACCGCGCCGAGGACGACACGTTCTGGGTCCGGGCCGGGGCCGTGTGCCGCCGGTACCTGGACCCGCCGCCCGGCACGCTGCTGCTCAGCGTGGATGAGAAGACCGGCATGCAGGCAAAGTCCCGCCGCTACCCCGGCGTCCCGGCCCGGCCGGGCCGAGACGCCCGCCGCGAGTTCGAGTACGTAAGGCACGGCACCGTGTCCATCATCGCCGCGATGAACGCGGCCACCGGCGAGGTGATCGCCGAGCGGGTGAGGAGGAACAACTCCACGGCCTTCACCAAGTTCCTGGCGATGCTGGACCAGATGACCCCGCCTGACCTGCGGATCCACCTGATCTTGGACAACGGCCCGTCGCACACCTCGCACGCGACCCGGCGGTGGCTGGCCGCCCGCCCCCGGTTCGAGGTCACCTTCACGCCCAAGCACGCGTCCTGGCTGAACATGATCGAGCAGTGGTTCGGCGTGCTCACCCGCAAGGTGCTGCGCCGCGGCGACTTCATCTCCCGTGAGGACCTGGAGGCCAAGATCACCGCGTTCACCATCGCGCACAACGAGAACGCCCGTCCATACAAGTGGGGATACGACGCCGACGCCGAGCACGCCCGCTACCTCCAGCGCCACCCGCAGCCCGAGCCCCTAACCGCCCTCCCCGAAGCCGCATAACCGCGACGCTCGGTAACCATGAACCCGCCAAGAACTTATGAGGTGCTGCACTAGGCTGGCCGACTGTGATCCCGGCACCCGACATCCCTGGACACAGCATTACCGGCGTCCTTGGCACGGGCGGCTTCGCCACCGTCTACCGGGGGTGGCAGGTCGCGGTCGGCCGCGAGGTCGCCGTGAAGGTCGACAGCCGGATGCTGCACACCGAGCGGGATCAGCGGCGCTTCTTCCGCGAGGTGACGGCGGCCGGGCTGTCCGGGCATCCGCACGTCATCGACATCTACGACGCCGGAACGCTCGTCGACGGCCGGCCCTACCTGGTCATGGAACTGTGCCCGGCCGGCTCGCTGAACGACCAGCTGCGCCAGCACGGGCCGATGAGCCCGGCCCGGGTACGCGGCATCGGCATCAGCATGGCTGACGCGCTCGCCGCGGCGCACGCGGCCGGCGTGCTGCACCGCGACATCAAGCCCGCGAACATCCTGATCAACCGCTACGGCGTCGTCGGCCTGTCCGACTTCGGGCTCGCCTCGATCATCGCGGCCACCGGCGAGCAGTCGGTGACCCGTGATGCCCTCACCCCGGCCTACGCCCCGCCGGAGAGCTTCCGGCTCGACGAGCCGACCGCGGCCGCTGACGTCTACTCGCTCGCCGCCACCTTGTACGCCCTGCTGGCCTGGCCACCGCGCTTCCCGGCGGACGCGAGATTGCCGGGCGTGGCCACGATCCTCTCCCTGCACGACAAGCCCGTCGACGACGTGCCGGGGGCACCGCCCGAGTTGCTGGCCATCCTGCGCCAGTGCCTGGCGGCCGACCCGGCGCTGCGGCTGCCGACCGCGGCGACCCTGCGTGACGCGCTCGCCGCGCTGGCTCCGGGTCCCGGCCGTCCGCTCCGGCCGCTGGCTCCGGCCGGCCCCGGAGGCCCGCAGGCCCCGGCGGCCTGCGCTGGCCCGCCGAGCCCGGCCAGTGCCCCGACAATGACCGTGCCCCCGGCCGTGCCACGGCCCCGGAGCCCGGTGGGCAGCGGCCCCGCCGAGCCCACCGAACTTCCGGCGCCGGACCTGGTGCCGAGCGGGACGGGCAGGACAGGCGGGACGGGCGGGACGGGCGCCCGCAGCCACTCCGCCGCGAGGGCCTCCCATGCCGCCTCGCAGGCGCCCCGCCGCCAGCCCGCGGCGTGGGCCGCCATCCTGGTCGGCAGCCTCGCCCTGGTCTTCGCCGCCGCCGTGGGCATCCGGACGTTCCTGCACGCGCCTAACGGCAGCGGCCGGGCAGGCACCCCGGCCGCCGCCGGCGACCGCCCGATGGACCCGGGGCCCGTGCCCGGGGTGTTCGGCACCCCGACCGTGACCGGCGGGTGTCCGGCGGCGTCGGTGCGGGCCGCCGCCGCGCGCTGCCCGAAGGACCCGGAATGCTGGGACGGCACGGTCGACATCAGCGGCAGCGTCACGGCCCGGAGCCTGCCCTGTTCGCAGCCGCATAGCTGGGAAACATTCGCGATCGCCATCATGCCGTCCAGCGTGGCCACCTTCGACCAGGACATCGTGGACACCAACCCGTCCGTGCGCGCGGTGTGCTCCCTTTCCGTACTGCTCCGGTCGCGCCAGGGGAAGGCGCGCCTGATCCCGGCGCAAGACTGGGAAATCCAGGTGATGCCGCCCGACGAGGCCGCCTACGACTCCGGGGCTCGCGCCTACCGCTGCATCGCCACGACGGTCACCGGCCCGAACCCGGGTACCTCCGAGTTCGTCCGGTAGCCCCCCGCCCGGCCCGAACCCGGGTACCTCCGAGTTCGTCCCATAGCCCCCCCGCCCGGCCTCCTGAGCCCAGCCCGGGGCGCTACTAAGCCCTGGTTTTTTTGGTTTATCCGTTTTAGAATGAAGCGATTATTATGGGCAGACTCCGGCTCTACACCTCGGACCAGATCCTTGACGGCGCGCGCCGCCTGGTGCTCGGCGAAGGCATCGCCGCCGCGACGATCAGCAACATCGCCAGCGCCAGCGGCGCCCCGCCCGGATCGATCTACTACCGCTTCGACTCCCGCGAGACCCTCCTGGCCGAGCTGTGGATTCGTGCCGTCGAGCGGGCTCAGCGGCACTGCATCGCTGCGGTCGAAGCCGTCGGCGAGCCGGCCGAGGCGGTGGTCGCAGGCGGCCTGTCGATCTTTGACTTCGTCCGCAGCGAGCCCGCTGATGCTCAGTTGCTGGTGTCCATGCGCCGCACCGATCTGATCCGCTCGCCATTGCCGCCGCCGCTGGTAGAACGGCTGCGCGCGCTGAACCGGCCGGCCGAGCGCGTCATCGGCCGGCTGGCCGGCCAGCTGTTCGGCGAGTCCTCGGCCCGGGCGCGAGAGCTGATCACGCTGGCCGTGTTCGATCTCCCCTACGGGTGCGTCCGGCGCTATCTGCTCGCGGGCAAGCCACCGCCCGCGGCCCACCGGGCGTACGTGGAGCGGGCGATCCGCGCGGTGCTGGAAACCGCCGCGGCCGAGAACAGCGAGGCAGGAGGAACCTGATGCCGTCCAACACCCACCGGGACCGACCCGGGATGACGCTTTACCCCGAACTGCTCAGCCGGGGTGCCGGCGAGAACCGCCGCCTCGTGCACGTCGAGCGTGACCAGACCCGGGCCGTCCTCACCCTGTGCGACCCCGAACGCCTCAACGCGCTCAGCGCCGGCCTGATGGTGCAGCTCCAGACCCACGTCAGGGACCTCGCCGCCGACCCATCGCTGCGGGCCATCGTCATCACCGGCCAGGACCCCGCGTTCTGCGCCGGAGGCGACCTGGACATGATCCAGTCCGGGGCCACGGCCATCCAGGCGGCCGCCGACCCGTCCGACACCACCGACGCCTGGCGCTGGATCCGGCGCGAGTTCGGTGGCTTCGTCCGCACGTTGACCTCGACCGACAAGATCTTCATCGCCGCCGTCAACGGGGCCGCCGCCGGGGTGGGCCTGGCCTTCGCCCTGGCCTGCGACGTGATCATCGCCTCCGAGCGCGCGGTGCTCGTGCCCGCGTTCGGGCGCCTCGGACTCGTGCCCGAGGTCGGCACGAGCTGGCTGCTCACCCGGCGCCTGGGTTACCACTCGGCCATGGCTCTCTATATCACCGGCCGGCACGTCGACGCCGCCGAGGCGGCGCGGCTCGGGCTGGTCCAGGAGGTCCATCCCCACCACGAGCTCATGCCCGCCGCTCAGCGCTGGTGCGACCGAATCGCCGCGTTCCCGCCACACGCCCTGGAGATGACCAAACCCCTCCTGCGCGCCGCCGCCGACGCCACGTGGGAGCAGTCGCTCAAGCTCGAGGAGTACGCCGAGGCCAACTGCTTCTCCACGACCGGACTCCCCGCGGCGGCCGCGGCGATCCAAGCCGGCTAGGGACGCCGGTGCCGGGTGGCGGCGCCAGGCCGGGGGCCGGGTGGCGGCGCCAGGCCGGGGGCCGGGTGGCGGCGCCAGGCCGGGGGCCGGGTGGCGGCGCCAGGCCGGGGGGGCCGACGTCAGGCCGGGCCGTCCGCCACCGTGCTGCCCCTCTTGCCCCGTATCGGGGTCTTCGTCCCGGTCGGCGGCCCGCCGCCCCGGCGTCCCGGCCGCGTGGATGCGAGTCTGGTGTACACCCGTGTACAGCATCTCCACATTCATCGTCGGCTTCGCTGGCTACGGGAACCGGCTGCATCACGGGCGGGCTAGCCGTCAGGCTGGCGCTGGCGCTGGCGCGCCGCGGCGGGCACCTCGTCACTCCATCGGCTGACGGGCGATGCCGGGCGGTTCACGCCAGGCCAGCAGCCAGCCGACGACCGCCGCGGCGAGCGGCATGCCGACCAGGATGATGAGCAGGCTGGTGGTGGGGACGCTGGCGAGGCCGGAGAGGCCGTCGAGGGAGTTGTCCCAGGAGTAGGCGATGGCCGCGACGTAGGCCACCGCCGTGCCGAGTACCGCGCCGAGCAGGCCGAGGGCTCCGGCGGTGGCGGCGGTGAGCGTGCGGCGCGCCGAGGTGCTCGCCCCGGTAGCGGCCAGGGTGCGCAGGTCACCGGCGGTCTCGCTGCGGATGAGGCCGACGGTCATGGCGAGAATGCCCAGCGCGAGCGCGATCCCGAAGACGGTGGCCCAGTTGATGATCTCCGCCGACGAGGGGGCGCTGTTCTTGGTCTCCAGGGTCAGGCCCGCCTGGGCCGCGGTCAGCCTGGTGTTGGTGATCTGCGCGGCGGTGGGGGGATTCGGCGTCTGGATCAGCCATCCGGACGTGCTGACGTGCAGGCCGAGCCGGTGTACGGCGTACTCGGTGATCACGGTGTTGGGGGCCGAGGTCCCGGACGGAAGGGCGCTGACCTCCTGGATCTGCGGATTGGCCAGGCAATCGCTCTTCGGGCAGGGGAACGACTGGTGCCCGCCCGGCCCGCCGCCGCCCGGCCCGCCGCCGCCGAAGTAGTTGCCGTAGACGAGCTGCATCTGCGACAGGCCGGACAGCCCGGGCCGCATCGTGAGGATGTCGGCCGTGGGGTCGACCTGGGACGCCTTGATCCCGAAGGCGGCCAGGAGTTGCGGGGTGGCGACGTACACCGACCCGGAGAACTGGCGTCCGGCCGTGGCGTGCTGCAGCGAGGCGCTGGTCGATTCGAGCGCGACGACGTCGTGGGAGCCGAGCGCGGCCGCGATCCCGCGTGCGCTCGCCGCCGCCTGCAGGTTGCTCCCGGTCGCCGGCCCGCTGGGGCCGTTGCCTTGTCCCCCGCCGCCGGGTCCGTTGCCGGGCGTGTAGACGATGATCTGGTTCGACGCCAGGTTGGGCCCGGCGTAGTCGAGGACGTTCCCGTACCGCAGCGCGGCCAGGACGCTGACCAGGACGGCGATCAGCACGCCGATGCTGATGGCCGCCAGGGCCGAGCCCGAGCGGGCCCGGTAGCGGGCCAGGTCGCGCAGGGCCAGGCGCACCGCGATCGGCGTTCGCCCGCCGAGCCTGGCCAGCAAGGCCAGGCACAGCGGAGACAACAGGATCACCGCCACGATGACCAGGACCAGGCCGAGAACAAGCTCGGGCGCTCCGCCCCCGTTGCTGTTGCTGCCGACATACGAGAGCAAGAACCCGGCGACCACCAGGAGAACCACGCCGGGCACGGCCGAGCGGTGCACCTGCTTGGGCGGGGCCGGCCTCCCGGACAGGGCGGTCACGATGGGGATCCTGGTGATCGAGCGGGCCGGGCGCGAGGCGGCGAAGAACGTGGCCACGACGGCCAGGGCCATCGCCGGGCCGATCACGATCCACGGCAACTGGAACGGGCCGATCAGGTGATGCGCGCTGGATTCGACGCTCGGCCGGTAGGCCAGCCAGGCCGCCAGGCCCAGCACGGCCCCGGCCAGCGCGCCGACGACACCGACGAAGACGCCGTTGGCCCGGACGACCAGACGGATGTTCCGGTCCGTGGCGCCCACGGCGCCGAGCATCCCGAGCGAGCGCAGCCGGCGCTGGGCCAGCACCGTGAAGCCCCCCACCCCGACCAGGGCGATGAGCAGCATCCCGATCGTGGCCAGCCCCAGCACGATGGTCTCGGGGTTGAGCGGGTTGTTCGACGAAAGCGACTGCGGGGTCGACACGTTCGGGCCGATGGCGGCCGGCCGCAGGCCCGGGGCGTCGAACAGCACGGTGACCTGGGTCGGCGCGGTGACCTGCCCCGGCACCACGAGGGCGAACTCGTCCAGCAGGCTCTGCGGGTTCTGCACGATGCCGACGACCCGCCGCGTGGTCCCGCCCTGCCGCCAGAGGTCCCCGACCTTGATCCCGAACGCGGACGCCACGCCGCCGGTCACGGCCACCTGGCCCGGTCCGGCCGGGTAGTGCCCGGAGACCAGCGAGAGCATCGGCGGCCCGAACGGGCCGCGGGGGTTCTGGGCGCGCAGGTCGAAGGTGTTGATCGAACCGGGGATGGCGATCGTCTGGTTCTCGATCACGTCCACGCGGCCGAACCGGTGCTGCAGCGCGGCGATCTGGGCGGCCAGGTGCGGGTCGTCGGCTCCCGGGAACGTGGCCGCGTCCTGCGCGGTGCCGAAGCCGGCGTTGGCCGGCGGCGGGGTGTCGGCCGCCACCGCCGCCCCGACGACCGTGGCCGCGACCGCGACCGTGACGAGCGCCAGGACCAGGAGTTGCTGGCGCCACTCGCGGCGGAACATGCGCCACGCCCAGCGGATCACGGCGCGCCGGGCGGGAGCGCCACCGCCGCCGGTTCCCGCGTGGGCGGGGCGCTCGCGCAGTGCCGTGCTCATCGCCTCTGACCCATGCGATCACGTATCATGCGCAGCATGCTACCGGGTATACAGGTCGGCGGCAACCGGGACCGGCCAGGCGGCGGCTACGAGGCGACACCGGCCACCAGGCGGCGGCTACGAGGCAACCGGCCACCAGGCGGCGGCTACGAGACCACCGGCCCGCTCAGCGCGCGATGTCGATGACGATGCGGCCCCGGGTCGCTCCGGCCAGGATCTGCCCGGCCAGGTCCGGTAGCTCGCTGAACCCGCGGGTGGACGAGATCGCGTCCAGCTTGGCCGCGGGCAGGTCGGTCTCCAGCCGGCGCCAGGCCTCGGCCCGCGGGCCGGCCGGGGCCATCACCGAATCCACGCCCAGCAGGCTGACCCCGCGCACGATGAACGGCAGGACGGTGGTCGGCAGGTCGCTGCCGCCCGCCAGACCGCACGCCGCCACCGAGCCGGCGTAGCTCGTCTGCTTGAGGACCGTGGCCAGCGTCGTGCTGCCGACCGTGTCCACGGCGCCGGCCCACCTCTCGGACTCCAGCGGCCGCTTCGATGCCTCCGCCAGTTCGGCGCGGTCGACCAGCGCGGCCGCGCCGAGCCCGCGCAGGTAGTCGTGAACGGCGGGCCGCCCGGTGGCGGCGTGAACCTCGTAACCCAGGCCGGCGAGCACCGCGACGGCGACGCTGCCGACCCCGCCGGCCGCGCCGGTCACCACGACCGGGCCGCGGCCCGGCTCCAGGCCGGCCTTTTCCAGGGCCAGAACGCAGAGCATCGCGGTCAGTCCCGCCGTGCCGACGGCCATCGTCTGGGGCAGCGACAGGCCGTCGGGCTTGCGGACCAGCATGCCGGGACGGACGCGCTGCCGCCCGGTGTAGCCACCGGGCCAGGTCTCGGACAGGCCCCAGCCGGTCACCACCACCTCGTCGCCCGCGTGCCACTCCGGTGACCGGGAGTCGGTCACGGTACCGGCCAGGTCGATGCCGCACACCATCGGGAAGCTGCGGGCGATCTTGCCCCGGCCGGTCAGGGCCAGGCCGTCCTTGAAGTTCAGCGACGAGTAGCTGACGTCGACGGTGACGTCGCCATCCGGCAGGTCCTGGTCGCTCAGCCGCTTGAGCACGGCCGGGCCTTGCTCCTCGAGCACGTACGCCTCGAACGTGTCGCTCATCTGGCCCCTTACGTGGAGTCGCCCGCGGTCTAGCGGATGCAGCGCCCCCAGTCTGCCAAACCGGGCCGGCCCGGGCGACGCGACGCCTCAGGCCAGCTCGAGCAGCACGCGGGCCAGGTCCCCCGGCCGGTTGCTGGCCACCATGTGGCCGGTGGCGATCTCCCGGTAGCACCAGGCGGGCGAGTGCCTGGCCTGGTCGGCGGCGGCCCAGAACGGGCCGCCTTCCCCGGCCCGCGGCTCGCCGGTCGCCTTGACGTACGTGCGCGTGAACGGGTAGTCCTCCAGCGGGCGCACCAGCCGGACCGGCTCGGTGAAGCAGCCGACCGGATGCGGCGTGCGGCGCGCGGCGGCCCACGCCGCCTCGGCCGGGTCGTCATAGTCCCGGGGCTGCGGCGGCACCAGCCAGTCGCGGCCGAGCCCGATCACGGCGCGGCCGGCCTCCGCCCCGGTGATCGTGGCGAGGCTGTCACCGTCCCGGGGCACGAACGCATCGAGGTAGACCAGGTGCGCGACCCGGTCGCCGATGTGCTCCAGCGCTCCGGTGACCACGAACCCGCCGTACGAGAAGCCGAGGAGCACGATGCCGCGAAGATCCTCGTACAGGACGGTGTTGACGACGTCGGTGACGTGGGTGGTGAGGCCGACCTGGGGGCTGGTGAGGTGGACCCGCTCACCGATACCGGTCAGGCTCGGCGTGAACACCTCGTGGCCGGCCTCGCGCAGCGGGCCGCGGACCATGCGGAAGCCGTGCGCGCCGCCCCACGCGCCGTGCACCAGAACAAAGATCGCCATCTCTTCGGCCCATCCCCGGACGAGGCGATTCCATCATGCTGAGACTAGGACGTCGATGCTTGCGGACGGAGAGGACGCCAGATGCCGCCGGAACCTGTCCCGGACTTCGCCGGGCTGCTGCGGCAGCTTCGGACCGAAGCCCGGCTGACCCAGGAGGAACTGGCCGAGGCGGCCGGCCTGAGCCCGAGGTCCATCAGTGACCTGGAGCGGGGCATCAACCGCACCGCCCGCAAGGAGACCGCCGCGCTGCTGGCCGGCGCGCTGAGCCTGACCGGGCCGGTGCGGGCGCTGTTCGTCGCGGCGGCGCGCGGGCGGGCGCCGGCCGCCGACGTGCTGGCGGCCCGGCACGGCGCCGCGCCCGGAGCGTCGGCGGCGGCGACGCGCACGCTGCCGCGCGATATCGGCAGCTTCACCGGCCGCGAGCCCGAACTGGATCGGCTGCTGGGAACCCTGGCCGATGCCGCCGCGGGCGGCGGGCTGGTGGGAATTCACGCGATCGACGGGATGGCGGGGATCGGCAAGACCACTTTCGCGGTGCACGCCGCGCACCGGCTGGCCGGGAGTTTCCCTGACGGGCAGTTCTTCCTGCCGCTGCACGCCCACACCCCCGGCCAGCAGCCGGTCGACCCGGCTGACGCGCTGGCCAGCCTGCTGCTGACGGCCGGGGTCCCCGCGCAGCACATCCCGCCCGGCCTGGAGGCCCGGGCCAGCCGCTGGCGCGACCACGTGGCGGACCGGCGGATCCTGCTGCTGCTCGACGACGCGGCCGGGCACGAGCAGGTCCGGGCGCTGCTGCCCGGCACCGCCGGCAGTCTGGTTCTGATCACCAGCCGCCGGCGGCTGACCGCGCTGGAGGACGCTGCGGTGATCAGCATCGATACCCTGTCCCCCGGCGAGGCGGCGATGCTGCTGGCCCGGCTGTCGGGCCGCGCGGACCTGGGCTCGGGGACCGAGCCGGCCGGGGAGATCACCCGGCTGTGCGGGTACCTGCCGCTGGCGATCGGGATGCTCGCCCGGCAGTTGCGGCACCACCCGGCCCGGCCCGGCGCCGAGCTGGCCGCCGACCTCGCGGCCGCCCGCGACCGGCTGGCCGTCATGCGGGCCGAGAACCTGTCGGTCGCGGCCGCGTTCGACCTGTCCTACGCCGATCTGACCGCGGCTCAGCAGGGGCTGTTCCGCCGACTCGGCCTGGCCCCGGGGCCCGACATCGACGCCTACGGCGCCGCCGCCCTCGACGACATCAGCCTGGAGCGCGCCCGCGGACGGCTCGACGAACTGTACGACCAGCACCTGATCACCGAGCCCGCGCCCGGCCGCTACCTCCTGCACGACCTGCTCCGCGAGTACGCCCGCGCGCTCGCCGACGGCGATGACGCCGCGGACTCCCGCGCCGCCACCGGCCGGCTGGTGAACTACTACGCGCACGTCGCCGCGGCCGCCAGCACGCACATCGCCACCTGGACCACGGCCGGCGGCCGCCCGCCGCCGAGCCGCCCGCCGACCAGCGCCCCGGAACTGGCCACGTCCGGGCAGGCCGCCGCCTGGCTGGAATCCGAGCGCCCCAACCTGCGCGCGGCCGCCGACCGCGCCGCGGCGGACATGCCCCGGCACACCGTCGCGATCGCCACCGCGATGGGCGGCTTCCTGCGCGCCCGCGGGCACTGGGATCAGGCCGCCGACCTTTACCGGACCGCGCTCACCGCGGCCCGGCGGGCCGGGGACCGGCCGGGCCAGGCCGGCGTGCTGGACGAACTCGGCCTGCTGCAGCAGCTCACCGGGCACTACCCGGAGTCCGCCGCCGCCCTGGCCCAGGCCGTGGCGCTGTTCCGCGACCTCGGCGACCGGCCGGGCCAGGCCTATGCCCTCAACCATCTGGGCCTGGTGCAGTCGGAGGCCGCGGACTACCCGGCCGCCGCCGCCAGCCACCGGCAGGCGCTGGCGCTGGCCCGTGCGGCGGGCGACCGGCTCGCCGAGGCCGTCTCCCTGACCGACCTGGGCATGGTCCAGCAGCTCACCGGGGATTTCCCGGCGGCCGCAGACGGTTACCAGCGGGCGCTGGCGCTGCTCCGGACCGCGGGCTCCGCGTTCGACGAGGCCGACGTGCTGTGCGAACTCGGCATGGTGCGGCGCCAGACCGGGGACTACGCGGCCGCGGCGGCCTGCCAGCACCA
This sequence comes from uncultured Actinomycetota bacterium, assembly GCA_963842355.1. Classification (GTDB taxonomy): domain Bacteria; phylum Actinomycetota; class Actinomycetes; order Streptosporangiales; family Streptosporangiaceae; genus JASHPR01. Next base: position 994,539 of record CAWJGC010000011.1, read on the forward strand.
GGCGCACGACATGTTCCGCCGCCTCGGCGACCGGCTCGGCCAGGCCTGGGCCCTCGACGAACTCGGCCTGGTGCACCAGATGACGGGGGACTTCCCGGCCGCCGCCGCCTGCCTGGAGCAGGCCATCGAGATGCACCGCGACCTCGGCTCGCGGCACGGCCTGTCGGTGGCGCTGAACAGCCTGGGCGAGCTGAAGCGCCGGACCTCGGCGCCCCAGGAGGCCCGTGACCACCACGGCCAGGCGCTCGCCATCGCCCGTGACCTCGGCGCCCCCCTTCAGGAAGCGCGCGCACGGGAGGGAATCGGCCGGAGCCTGCTGCCCGGCGACCCGGGCGAAGCCGCCGGGCACCTGCGCCACGCGCTCGAGATCTATCGGCGGATCGGAGCCCCCGGCGCCTGGAGCGTTCAAGAAACCCTCGAAGAACACGGCCTGTAGCGCAGATCAATGTCCGTGAGATTCGCCGGCCTGCGCCAACCTCCGGTCAGCGCTCCCGCCGGGCGGCCAGGCGCCCGCGGTCGTCTTCGACGGCGGCGCTGCCCGGGCCGCCGAGCGGGCCGCGGATCAGGGCCTGCGCGTTCAGGAGCGCCCACAGCCGGGGGCCCGCCCGGCGGCCGCGGCGGACCGGGCGGCCGGGACTCCCCGCCGCCGATGTCCGGCACGCGGTGGCGCGGGTCGGGGATGCTGGCCAGGTTCTGGTGTCCGCCATCGTCGCTGCCTTCCTGCTTCGTGGGGCTGGCTCCAGGGTCGCCGGGGGCGGTGGCCAGCACCACACGTGCCAGCCCACAGGACTGCCCACAGGATGGGCCAGACTGATCGAAGGAACGCGGAAACCAGGCCCGGTCCCGCAGGCCGCGAGGGAGGCACCATGCCATCCGGATTCCTGAACGCACGCCCGCTCGGCTCGGCAGGCCTCGAGGTGTCGGCGTTGTCGCTCGGCTCCTGGCGTACGTACGAGCGACTGCCCGCCGAGACCGGGGTGGGCATCCTGCGGGCGGCCCGCGATGAGGGCATCAACTTCTTCGACGATGCCCGCTACGACGACGAAACCGGGACGGCGCCCATGCCGACCGGGTACTCCGAGGTGGTGTTCGGGGAGTTGTTCCGCGGCGCGGGCGTGCGCCGGGACGAGGCGGTGGTGGCGAACAAGCTGTGGTGGGAGTTCTGGCCCGAGCAGAGCGCCGCGGCGGAACTCGACGCGTCGTTGCGGCGGATGGGCTTCGACCACGTCGACGTGATCTACGCGAACGTGCCACCGCGGGGCATGACCGTGGCCGACCTGGTCGCGGCCGTCGGCGGGCTCGTCACCTCGGGGAAGGCCCGCGCGTGGGGCCTGGTGAACTGGCCGGCCGACCTGGCCGGCCAGGCCGTGGCGGCCGCGGCCGGCCTCGGTGTGCGGCCGCCCTGCGCGGTGCAGTTGCCGTACAGCCTGGTGCGCCGGACCTGGGTGGAGGATCCCGCCATGACCCGGGCCCTCGGCGCGTCGGGCGCCGGGGTGATCGCCTCGTTCTGCCTGGCCGGCGGCGTGCTCACCGGCAAGTACCGGTCCGGTCCCGCCGCCGGCCGCGCGGCCGGGACGCTGGACGAGCCCCGCGTCGCGGCGGCCGTCGCGGCGGCCGGGGAACTCGCCGTCCTGGCCGACGATCTGGACACGGCCCCCGCCGCGCTGGCGCTGGCGTTCCCGCTCGCCAACCCGGCGGTCACCAGCGTGCTGTTCGGGGCGACCAGCGCCGAGCAGGTGCGCGCGAACTGCGCCGCGATCAACGTGCTTGAACGCCTGCGCCCGGCCGGTCTGGCCCGGCTACGGCGTATCGGCCAGGCCGTGCGCTAATCATCCTGGCCACGTTCCCGCTGCTGCGGCGCATCACCGGCCCGGAGGCCGCCAGAAGCGAGTGAACCGGTAGGCCGGAGTCCGTCCGGCTCGCGCCGGGCCCTGGTCACGACCAGGGCGTGGCGCCGCCCCGGCCGGCACCGGGGCGGGTCGGCGCGTCACCCGCCCCCCGCACGACGGTGATCATGCCGAGCAGCGCGGCCAGCGGGACGACCAGCGCGATGAAGTCGGAGGAGGCCAAGTCACCCAGGGCGTCGAGAGCCCCGGCGAACCCGACGATCAGGACCGCGACGACCACCAGCCCCCACCCGTGCAGGAACAGCCGCAGCGGGAACGGCGGCACCGGGGCCGTCACGTCGGGCACGGCGGTGACGTACTTCGTCGCGCGGCGTTCGGTGAGGCCCTCGCGCACCCGCACGCTGACCATCAGGTCGCCCGGCCCGTCCGCGATCAGCAGCAGTTCCTCGGGGTGGTGCGGGTCGGGCGACTGGGCCACCGAGCCCCCGCCGGCCGCCCACGACACCACCGTCCCGCCGCCACCCGGCCGGACCCGGAAGCGGGCCTGCTCGCCGGTGACCACGGTGTCTGGACCGTCGATGATCACCGTCGGTGCTTTCCCCGCGCCGACGGCCGCCTCGATCAACTCGGCGGCCTGGTGACCGCCGTTGCCGTTCGCCTGATGACCCGCCGGGCCGGCCTCGCCGGTCACGATGAACTGGCGGCGGGCCAGTTGCCCGGCCAGCCGGATCTGGCGCGCGTGCACGCTCCAGGCCATGGCCACCACCACCCCCGCGAGCCCCGCAGCCCCGAGTCCCAGCAGGCCAGCGACCGCGGGGTGACTGGCACCCGACGCTACGGCTGCGAGCATGTCGTTCCTCAGATCGGGGTCGTGATGGCCTGGACGATAATATTCAAACACAAAATCGAACCGGACGCGACGCAGACCCCGTACGCCGCGGACGCGCGGCCGGACAGCATGGAGGTGCCCTCGCTGTTGCTGCTGGAACAGTAAGGTGCCCGCCGCCCCGTTGCGCGGGCTGCCCGGTGACTCAGACGGGCGAGACCGACCGACTCGGCGTTCGCGAGCCGGACCCCACCAGGGCGATCGCGTGGTCGACCATGGTGACCAGGGTGTCCCGGCATGATCCCCGTTCCCGCGCGTCGCACCGGACGATCGGCACCTGCGCGTCGAGGTCGAGAGCCCGGCGCACCTCGTCTTCCTCGTGACGGCGCGCGCCGACGAAGCAGTTGAGCGCCACGATGAACGGTGTGTGGCGGCGCTCGAAGTAGTCGATGGACGGAAAACTGTCGGAGAGGCGCCTGACGTCGGCCATCACGACGGCGCCGAGGGTCCCGTGCGACAGGTCGTCCCACATGAACCAGAAGCGCTCCTGCCCGGGCATGCCGAACAGGTAGATCACCAGCCCGCCGTGTATGGTGATCCGCCCGAAGTCCATGGCCACGGTGGTGGTCCGCTTGTCTCCCACACCGATGATCATGTCGATGTCCGCCCCGGGACCGGTGAGTTCCTCCTCGGTCCGCAGCGGCCGGATCTCGGTGAGCGCGCCCACCAGCGTGGTCTTGCCTACCCCGAACCCGCCTGCGATCAAGATCTTGACGGCCACCGGGGCCGGGCCGTCGCCCGGGCCTGCCCGGCGGGGACGGTCAGAGTCGTCGTAGGCCATCGGCTACCTCTTTGAGTAGGCGGATGTCGGTGACCCCTTCCGGGCGGGGCCGGTGAATCCGGACGAGATCCCGGTCGCGGAGGTCGGCGAGCAGGATGCGGATCACGCCGAGCGGCAGGTCAAGGATGGAGGCCAGGTCCGCCACGGACATGGGCATCGCACACCGCCGCAGCATCGCCAGGTGCTCCGGTTCGAGGTCGGCCGGGTCGGGCACGTACGTGCGCAGGGCGTACACCATCGAGATGACGTCGAGCACCTCCCCGGTCGGCCTGGTCCGGCCGCGGACCAGCGCGTAGGGGCGCACGACCGGGCTGGGTCCCGGGTCAGGCGGCGGGTCGTCCGCTGTGTCCATGGCCCGTTCACACCGCTTCGCCGGCTCCGGTCGCGGGCCGGCCGCTGACCGCCATATGCCGTCCTACCTGCTTCACGATCCGGGCCATCTCGTAGGCGACGAGGCCGACGTCTGTGCCCGAGCCAGCCAGGACGGCCAGGCAGCTTCCCGCTCCGGCGGCGGTCACGAACAGGAAGGTGTGGTCCATCTCGATGACGGTCTGGTGGACGTTGCCGCCACCGAAGTGGACCGCGCCGCCGTTGGCCAGGCTCTGGATGCCGGCGGCCAGGGCCGAGAGATGCTCGGCGTCCTCGCGGGGCAGGGCCGCCGAGGTCCCGAGGACAAAGCCGTCCCGGGAAAGCACGGCCGCCTTCTCGACGTGGGCCACGCGGCTCACCAGGTCGTCAAGGAGCCAGTCGAGTTGGCTGTCGGTGTTCGTGGTCCGCGGCGACCGGGTGACGTTCGGGTTCATCGGCTCTCTCCATCGTGAGTGAGGTCGGGGCCGGGGCCGGGGCCGGTGTCTGCGTCGGAGAGGCCCCGCTGCCAGCCTCGCCGGAAGGCCGACATGACACTGCGCGCCTGCTCCGGCGAACGGGAGCCGGCCGTGGTGCCGCCGGACGACGGCGGGACGGTCGCCTCGCGCAGTTGCAGGGCCAGGCTCGCCTGGCGGACCCGGCGGGGCAGGCCGTTCTCGGTCAGCCCGGCTCGGTCCGGCGCGTCGCCGAACGTGCTCACCGCGAGCACCGGTGATTCCGGAGCGGTCGGCTCGCTGGCCGGTTCCGGCGGGTCGTTCCAGGTCAGCGGCTCGAGAGGCGGGAAGTCGGGCAAGCTGACCACCGGCAGGCCGGTGGCGGGCGGTTCCGCGGTGACGGGCGGCGCGGTGACGACATGGTGGACCGCCGCGGTCAGGCGGTTCGGCGTCCCGCTCAAAGCGGCGCTGGGCTCGAACGCCCCGTCGGGGAGCACCAGGTCCCGGGGGATCAGCACGATGGCGGTCACACCGCCGTAGGCGGACGGGCGGAGTGTCACCCGGATGCCGTGCCTGCGGGCCAGTTGCGCCGCCACGAACAGGCCGAACCGGTCCGAGCCGGACAGGTCGAACAGCGGCGGGTTTGCCAGCCTGGCGTTGATCCCGGTCATCTCCTCGTCGCTCAGGCCCAGTCCGCGGTCCTCGATGTCGACCGCGAAACCCTTCGCTACCAGGTCCCCGGTGACGCGGACGTCGGTGTTGGGCGGGGAGAAGATCGTGGCGTTCTCCACGAACTCGGCGAGCATGTGGATCACGTCGGCGACCGCCGGGCTGGCCAGCGCGGCCGGGGTCCGGCAGATGACCCTGACCCGCGTGTAGTCCTCGACCTCGGCCGCGGCCGCGCGCAGCACGTCCACGAACGGCACCGCGTCCCGGAACGTGCGCTTGGGCGAGTCGCCCGCCAGGACGATCAGGCTCTCGGCGTGGCGGCGCATGCGGGTCGTGAGGTGATCGATCCGGTACAGGTTCTCCAGGTCACCCGGCTCCGCGGCCCGCCGCTCCAGGCCGTCGAGCAGGCCTGTCTGGCGTTCCAGCAGTGCCTGGCTCCGCCGGGCCAGGTTCCTGAAGACGTCATTGATACCGCGGCGCACTCGCGCCTCGTCCACGGCCGCCTCCACGGCCGTCCGCTGCGCGGTATTGAACGCCGCCTTGACCTGGCCGATCTCGTTCGCGCCCGCGTCCAGCGGCTGCACCTCGCCGGCGACGTCCACGTCCTCGCCCGCGCGCAGGCGCCGCACCACGTCGGGCAGGCGGACGTTGGCCAGTTCCAGAGCCGAGTCCCGCAGGCCGCGAAGCTGCCGGGCCAGGTTTCTCGCGATCCACAAGGACAGGCCCAGCGACGCGATGACCGCGGCCAGGCCCAGGCCGCCGACGAGGTAGAGGTGGCGGAGCTTGGCGTCGGCTAGCGCCCGCGCCCCCGACGCCAGCCGGGCTTCCGCCTGGCCGACGGCCCGCTGGATCTGCGCGCTGACCGTGCCGACCGCGGCGTTCCAGGCCGCCGGGCGCACCGGAGGCGCGCTGTTCGGGGAGTTGCTCGCGACCAGCCTGTCCTCCAGCGCGGCCAGGGTGCCCGCGGTCTGCGGGCTGACGTCGTGGTTCAGGTCACTGCGGTCCGCCTGATCGAGGTAGGAGTAGCTCTGGGCGTACAGCAGCCGGTGCGCTCCGACCAGCCGCACGAACGCCTGGTGGTCCGCGGCGGGGAACGCGCGGGCCGCGAAGTCCCCGTTCAGCAGCGCGCTCTCCTGCTGGAGGTACTCGTTGGACACCGCCAGCTCGATGACCGCGATCCCGGGAAGCACCTGCGTGGAGTTGCCCTCCTGGATGATCGCCTGCTCCAGGACCTGATAGCTGGCGGCGATCATGCCGCTGTAGGCGGCGAAGGCCTGCTGGCCGCCGACGGACCCGTCCCCGATCTTGCCCCGGAGCCCGGGCAGGCTGGCCAGGCTCACCCGCAGGGCGGCGATGGCCTTCTCGGCGCCCGCCGAGGCGCTCTGGGTGACGGATAACGAGTCCGCCGCCACCGCGTACGAGGCGACCGCGTGGTCGGTGGCCGCCTGCTGGCGCTGCAGGGCGGCACGGGCGGCAGGCGCCCGCCCGGCCCCGTAAACGATCATCTGGGCCCGCTCCCGGGTGAGCGCCTGCTGCAGGTTCGCGACCGGCCGCCCGAGGTCGTCCATCACGTCCTTGGACCGGATCAGGGTCAGGGCGCCGCTCACCGAGGTGGTGACCGTGTAGCTGAATAAGCCGACCAGCAAGACCAGCGGAACTAAGACCAGCAGGCCCACCCTCAGGAGCACAGACCGACGTCTCAGGCTCATGGCTGCCTCTTCACGCATCAGGAGGAAGTGACGATTCGGAAGGCTAACAGGCAACGCCGCGTGTTGTCGCCATAACCGAGAGTTTCCACCGAAGCCAGGGGCGCCGGGCCGCCCCGGGCTGCGCGGAGCAGGTGTCAGCCGCTGCTGGCAGACTGTGATCTCATGCCCGGCTGGTATGAAACCCTCGCCTCCGACTACGACTGGATCTTCGATGACCGGGTGCTGGCCCACGGGATCGCCATCAATCAGCCCGCCACGGCACGCCTGCTCGAGCGGATCGACCGCTCCAGCACGGTCCTCGACGCGGCCTGCGGCACGGGAGTCGATGCGGCGGTGCTGGCCCGCCGGGGCTTCAACGTGTGGGCAGCCGACGCAAGCGAGGCCATGACCGAGCGGGCGCGCGCCCGGTTCGAGTCAGAACGGCTGGAGATTCCGCTCTTGCGGTGTCAGTGGACCGATCTTCCGGCCGCCACCGGAGAACGATTCGACGTCGTGCTCTGTGTCGGTAACTCGCTGGTCCACGCGGCGGGGGCCGACGCGATGGTTCAGGCGCTCACCGGGCTGCGGCGGGTCGTCCGTCCCGGGGGGCACGTCGTGATTGACTCCCGGAACTGGGAGAAACTCCACGCGGACCGTTGCCTGGTACAAGTTGCGGACCGCGTGGTGACACGCCGCGGGCGCAGGTGCGTCGGGCTCTACGTATGGGAGATACCCGAGCGCCTGGATGAGGACCACATTGCGCACATCCTGTTCCTCTTCGAGGACGGTGACCGGATCCAGCCGCACCAGCACGAGATCAGTTTTCGTCCCTTCACGCTGAGCGAACTTCGCAGACGGCTTGAACTGGCCGGACTGACCGAAGCCGAGACCGACTTCGACGATTCGGCGGATCGCTACGCCGTCGTCGCCACGGTTACGCCGGACCACCCCGGATAGCGTCCGTCAGCCCGGGCCCGTTCGGGCGCCGCCTCGGCCGAGGCAGGCACCGGGAAGGTGAACGAGATTTTGCCCGTACCTCTTGCCCCAACGGCCCCGCTGGTCCAGATTTGCGTTGGCGGCGGCCGCGGCGGGCGAAGCTGCGGCTGATCACGTGTGACCCCGCAAAGAGGAGAGCTGTTATGCGGAGACTCCGGCGAGTCCGGCGATTGTCCATTTTCTCGGCGCTGGCGGTCGGCGCCGTGCTGGCGCTCGCGGCGCAGGGGTTAGGAGCCGCCGCGGCCGCGCCCGCGCCCAGCGCGGGCGTCCGGCCGAACGCGATCGGCGAACTCGACTGCAACGGCCTCAGCCCCATCCAGAAGCCGGTGAAGAACGCGATCCAGTGCATCGACCCGCGGGGCACCTGGAATGACCGGTTCTACGACAACGGGCACTACATCGGGCACGACGAGCCGTCGGTCCGGTTCATCTCGAACCGGCGCGGCTCCGGCGACGCCGTCAGCTATACCGAGCGACTGCCGGTCGAGCCACGGGCCCTGCCGACCGTGCGCAAGCCGGGCCACGACGTCACCCACACGTTCGAGCTCACGATCGCGCCGTGGTTCTCGATCACCGTGTGCGACCCGGACTCCACTCCGCTGACCCCCTGCACGCCGGAGTCGGACGCCAACGCGCCGAACGGCTCGTACCCGGGCGCGGGCGCGGCCTTCGTCGAGTTGCAGTTCTACCCGCCGGGGTTCGCACCGTTCTCCGACAACATCAGCTGTGACGACACGCACTGGTGCTCGGCGCTCACGATCGACAGCGCGGAGTGCCAGGGCAGCGGCTTCAACGCCGGGCCGTGCAACAACAACTGCCCGGAGCCGGTGAACTTCGGGTTCATCCAGACCAACGGCGTACCCACCGGGCCGCCCAGCCCGCAGCTCAGCGACGAGGCCACGGTGACGCCCAACCGGCACACCCTGCTGATGAGACCGGGCGACTTGATCACGGTGCGGATGTTCGACGCCAGGGTCAAGGGGGGTCATGCCCTCGAGGCGGAGGAAACCGACTGGACGACCGGGCAGCGCGGCTTCATGATCGCCTCGGCCGCCAACGGATTCATGAACACCAACCCGACCACCTGCAACGGGACGCCGTTCAACTTCGAGCCGGAGTACTCCTCCGCGGCCGCGCAGAACGTCATCCCGTGGGGCTTCGGGCCTTACATGATCAACGACGAGTACGAGATCGGTCACTTCGAGCCCTGCACGAAGGTGACCGGCAAGGTGACGACCGCCGGCGACCCCTACTACACGAACTGCTCCGGGCCGTACGAGTCGGCCGCCGACAGCGGGTCGGCGCTCGAGCCGGACGATGCGCCGTGCTACCGGTTCGGCGACACGCACGGCGGCACGGCCGCGCCGAACCTGGTGACCGGGTGCGACGTGTTCACCGACGCGATCGGCGACCTCGACTACGACGGGACCCCGTACTATCCGGACTGGCCGAACTCGGTCGTCCCGGACCGGTTCCCCTCGCCGTTCCTGCAACTGCAGCCGACGAGTCACGGGCACCAGTATCCGCAGATCCAGTTCGTCACCGACAACAGCGCGACCCAGTTCAACACCAACTGCGACCCGGTCACGGGCAGCGGGTGCGTGCTCCCGCCGCAGGGGCCGGGGAACTTCTACCCGTACTTCACCCAGGCGCGGGTAGCCAGGTCGTGCGTGTGGGAGTTCGGCAACATGCGCAACGGCAATACGTTCGGCGGTGACGCCCAGTACGGCTCGGTCGGACCGGGCACGCTCGGGGCGTTCACCGGGCCCATCATCCGCAACCCGGACTGCTGAGCCGGTCTCGCATCCCGCCGCGGCCCGCGGCTCACGCGGCCGCGGCGGGATGCGGGCGCTCCGCCGCTGGCGCTTGACGCCGGCGCCGCCCCGCCCGGCTGACCGGGTCCCGGCTTAGCCGGCCGCCGAGCCGAGAACGATCTTGAGCGGCTGCGATCCGAGTTGCGTGAACCCTGACCGCTCGCCGGCGTACGGGCTGCCGAAGACCGGGCCGGAGGCCGATCCCATCCTCGCCCCGGCCGGGACCGTGATCGGGACCGTCGTGCCCGGCGGGCCGGAGACCGTGACCGTGTTGCCCTGCACCCAGGCGGTGACGGCCCGGGCGGGATCAGCGGCGCCCGCCTGCTCCGCCTCGGCCCACAACTGCTGGTTGCGCAGCACGACCCCGTCGCCCGACATCGGCAGGTTCTCGATCGGGGCGCTGGCGCCGTAGACGGCCTGGTAAGCGGCGAGCACGTCGTCCATGACCGGGTAGGCGATCCGGTCGCCGGTCAGGTTGGACTGGTGCATGAAGAACGGCCGCGGGTCGTTGTCGAGGAGCGCGTTGAAGACGATCTGGACCTGGCCCGGGACGATAAAGGAGGTATACCCGGTCTTCGGGCTCACCGGCTTGAGGCAGGCCGTGACCTTGCTGCCCTGGCAGATCCCGCTGCCCCCGTCGGCCTTGGAGTCGTTGAGCCAGTTGAACTCGCTGACCTCCTCGGCCACGGTGTCGACGTCCTCGCCGATGTCGATCGGGTGCCGCGGTATGCCCAGGGCCGCGCCGACCGGGCGCATGTCCGGCTCGCGTGAGGCGTCCATGGCCACCCACTTGACGTGGTCGGGGCCCATCGCCGCGTCCAGGTAGGGGTTGTCCACCGGCTGCTCGGGCAGGAGCTTCAGGCCCGAGTACTCGCCGGTGGCCACCACCCCCTGCTCGGCGGGGATCCCGTTCTGCCTGGCCCAGGCGAAGTTCTGCAGGATCTGGCTGTTGATCAGGCTCGGGCCGGCCGCCCACACCAGGTGCCCGCCCGACGTCACGCACGTCGGGGGCACCGTGCCGTAGTTCTGCTGACAGCCGAGGTAGGCGTGGGACCAGGTGTGGTTGACCCAGTAGAAGTCCTTGGCCACCGGCCGCGTCGCCACCAGCAGCGCGTCGACCCCGTGGACCGCGAACCGGGCGGAGGCCCCGCCGTTGTACAGGAACTCGATCGTGAAGTGGTGCTGCTGCTCCCACTGCACGGCGTAGGTCACGTCGGATGGCTGCATCCGGATCCCCGGGGTCATCGGCGTGCCCTTCGGGCAGTTGACCCCGGGCGTGCAGTGGTACTTCATGCTCCACTGCGAGTCCCCGAGGAACATGTCGTCGTAGGCGATGTCGAGATAGTTGCGCCAGTCGCCGAGGTTCACGCCGCGGGTCACCCAGGACACGATGCCGGGCCCCAGGTAGCGGAACTGGGCCTGGAAGTAGCCGTAGCCGAAGCCGATCCCGAGTTGCTGCCGCCCCCCGTTGTCGTATTGCCACACCAGCGTGGCCCGGCCGGAGGTGCCCGGGATCGCCGCGTTGAGCAGCGGCGTGGCGCCGCCGCCCGGCACCGGCTGGGCGAGGTAGCCGAACGGCGGCGGGCCGGCCCGCCGCTGAACGGGAACGATCCCCTGAGGTAGCCGAACCCGGCCCGGGCGCCGGCCGCGGTCACGCCCATGGTACCGCTGAGCAGCCCGCTGTAGGCCGGCGGCGAGTTCATTCCCATGGCAGGCTTCGGGGGTGAGTAGGCGTCCACCTCGCGCACCCCGAACCTGCGCTCGTACCAGGCGAGCGCGGCGTTCTCGGCCCGGGACAGGCCCGACGGGCTGGGGCCGGGCAGCACGACGCCGTCGAAGTTGCCGCCCTTCCCGCCCCCGGGCAGGGTACGGGCGAGATACGCCCGGGTGATGGCCGGCCGGGTGGCGTCATGCAGGTTGATGACCGTCGAAGGTATGCCCTCGGTGGTGAGTTGCTGGCCGATGGCCTGGACCGCGGGCGTGCTGTCGCTGACCACGAGCACGTTGAGGTCCACCCCGCCGTGGGGGCCGACCGGCGGCGCCGTCGCAGGCGGGGCGGGCGCGGCGGGCGCGTGATGCGCCACGGGCCTGGCCGCGTCCTGAGAGCAGGCGGCCGCGAGCCCGGCCACCGCCGCCAGCACGGCCACCACGCAGCGCCATCCTGCCGAGTTCCCCACGATCACACCTGCCCCTACGCCACCATGACCCGGCCCGCTCCGGCCGTTCAAATCCCCTATACATCCTTACCGCAGGTAAGTATGTCGCTGTGCCGTATTGCGCAACCCGCGCAATGGTCCAGGACGGCCATTCACGGGACGAAAGCGGCCGCCTGACGCAGGCTACGTCACGGCGAACACGGCGCTGGCCTTGGCCACGGGCTGACCGTCGACTTCCACCCGCCCGTCGGCGAACGCCAGCCGGCGTCCGGCCCTGGTCACCGCGGCGCTCGCCTCGAGCCAGTCGCCGTCCTGCGCGGCGGCGACGTAGTCCACGGTCAGGCTCACCGTGAGCAGGTTCGGGCGGGCCGGGGCGCGCGCGACGCAGTTGCGCCCGCACACGACGTCGAGCAGCGCGGCCAGGATCGCGGCATGAACGAAGCCGCGGGCGTTGCAGTGCTCGGCGCGGGCGCGCAGGCCCAGCCGGATGCCCCGGTCGTCGGTCTTGGTAAAGATCGGCCCGATCAGGTCGAAGAAGGGACCCATCCGCGCCGAGGGCTCGAAGCCGTCCGGGGCCTCAGCGCTCATGCTCGTTCGGGGTGATCAGGTACTTCTGGCCGGTCGCCTGGCGGCTGTACCCGGCGATGGCGTCGAGCCGCAGCGCCCCGGCCAGGGACACCTGGTCGGTGAACCGCGTGGCGAAGGTGGTGGTGAGCCCGGCCGTCACCCGCCGCTGCAGGTCGGCCACCTTCTGCGGCCCGGCCTTGGCCAGGAACGGGGTGAGCAGCCAGCCGCCGACGCCCCACGCCATGCCGAAGGCGCGGGTCAGTTCGGTCGGGCCGCGGTCCAGGCCGCCGTAGATGTACACCTGCTTGTGCACCGAGGACCCGTACCGGCTGAACGGGGCGCCGGCGCTGATCGCGGCCTCCATGCAGGTGAGGATCTGGCCGGCCAGGGGGCCGCCGCCGACCGCGTCGAAGGCGAGGGTGGCCTGGGTGGCCTGGAGCGCCTCGGTCAGGTCGCCGGTGAACGAGCCAAGTGTCGAGTCGCATACCCAGGTGGCTCCGGCGGCGCGCAGGAGTTCCGCCTGTGCCGCCGAGCGCACGATGTTGACCAGCGGGATCTGCTCCTCCAGGCAGAGCCGGTTGAGCATCTGGCCCAGGTTGGAGGCGGCCGCGGTGTGCGCCAGGGCGGTATGGCCCTCCGTCCGCATGGTCTCGACCATGCCCAGCGCAGTCAGCGGGTTGACGAACGCCGCCGCCCCGTCCGCGGGCCGGGTCCCGGCGGGCAGTGGCAGGCACGCCGCGGCGGCGACGCAGCGGTACTGCGAGTACATGGCCCCGCCGGCCACGGCTACCACCTGGCCCAGCAGGGCCTGGGCGGCGGCCGACGCTCCGGCGGCGACCACGGTGCCTGCGCCCTCGTTGCCGACCGGCAGGGACTGGCCGACCCTCGCCCGGGCGGCGCGCGCCGCCGCTGGCGGGAGGGGTGCGGTGAGCGCCGGCTGGTCCGGTGTCCCGCTGGCGGCAGCCTGGGTCAGGTCGGCACCGGCCAGCATGAGCCCGAGGTCGGAGGGGTTGATCGGCGCCGCCTCCACCCGCACGACGACCTGGTGCGGCTCGGGCGCGGGCACGTCGACGTCCTCGAGCGACAATTCGACCGTCTGCGACGGGGTGACCAGCGAGCGCAGTTGCCGTGCCCGCCCGGGTACCTGATCCGACACCGCTGACTCCCTCGGCTCGGCGCCCGACGCTGACAGGTCACGCAGCATGACCGGTCGGAATCGGGAGTCGGTACGATTTCGGCATCAAACATATAGCTACGGCAGACAGGGACGGCAGCATGGGAGCAGGCCATTGAGCGGAGCTGACATCGCGGCGCTGGTGCTCAGGATCGCTGTCGGCGGGACCATCGTGGCGCACGGCTGGAACCATGCGTTCGGCGGCGGCAAGCTGCCAGGCACCGCGCGGTGGTTCGAGTCCATCGGCATCCGGCCGGGACGCGTCCACGCCCTGATGGCGACGGTCACCGAACTCGGCGCCGGGGCCCTGCTCGTGCTCGGGCTGCTCACGCCCCTGGCGGCCGGGGCGGTCGTCGGCACCATGCTCGTCGCCCTGGTCGCGAACCACCTCCGCAACGGCTTCTTCATCTTCCGCCCCGGCGAGGGCTACGAGTACGTGCTCATGATCAGCCTGGTCAGCCTCGCGCTCGGCGCGCTCGGAGGAGGCCGTGCGTCGCTGGACCACGCGATCGGCCTGCACCTCCCCGGATGGGCCGGCCTGGTCATCGCGGCCGGCCTCGGCGCCGGCGGCGCCAGCCTGGTGCTCGGCACGTCCTGGCGCCCCGGCCCGCGAGCGGCCAGCACCGCAGAATGAGCGTGTCCCGTCCCCTCCAGACCCAGGAAAGAGCCTGCCGTGACCGACAACGCGCCCGCACCAGGACCCAAGATCGACACCACCGTGCCGCACTCGGCGCGGATCTGGAACTACTGGTTAGGCGGCAAGGACAACTACGCCGTCGACCGCGCGGCCGGCGACCAGTTCCTCCAGGGTTTCCCGGACATCGCGGTGGTCGCCCGCGCCACGCGGGCCTTCCTGGGCCGCGCGGTCCTGTACCTGGCGGGCGACGCGAAGGTCCGGCAGTTCCTCGACATCGGCACCGGTCTGCCTACCGAGGACAGCACCCACGAGGTCGCCCAGCGGGTGGCGCCGCAGTCCCGGGTCGTCTACGTCGACAACGACCCCGTCGTCCTGCTGCACGCCAAGGCGCTGCTGGTCGGCACCCCAGAGGGCGCTACCAGCTACATCGATGCTGACCTGCGTGAACCGGACAAGATCGCGCGCGGAGCGGCCGAGACGCTGGACTTCACCCAGCCCATCGCGATCCTGCTGCTGGGCGTGCTCGGCCACATCACCGACGACGGCGAGGCGCGGTCGATCGTGCGCCGGCTGGTCGACTCCGTGCCGTCGGGCAGTTACCTGGTGCTCAGCGACGGCACCAACGTCATACACGGCCACGAGGGCGAGGCGGCACAGCAGGACTACAACGAAAGCGGCGCCGTGCCGTACCGCCTGCGGAGCCCCGAGCAGATCGCCCGCTTCTTCGACGGCCTGGATCTCGTGGACCCCGGCGTGGTCTCGTGTCCCCGGTGGCGGCCCGACGCCGGCCCATCGGGTCCCCCGCCCGCCGAAGTCGACGTGTTCTGCGCGGTGGGACGCAAGCCTTAGCCCGGGCTGCCTGCTGTTACCCGTGTGACGCCCGCTGTTACCCGCCCCACCGCCGTGACGAGGTGAGGGACGCGAATACCACCGTGGCGCTGAGGTAATGGCCGGTGGTGTAGTCGAAAGCGCCGCCGCACGTTATCAGGCGCAAAGCCGCGTAGTCGGTCGCGCCGTAGATGGTTTTGGCGGGGAAATTGGATTTACGGTACTCGCGCACGCCGGTGACACGGAAAACAGCGGTGGTCCCGTCGGCGAGCGTCACGTCAACGCGGTCTCCCGGGCGCAGCGCCCCCAGGCGGAAGAAGACCGCAGGCCCCTGGTAGCTGTCGACGTGGCCTTCGATGACCGACGCCCCGATCTGGCCGGGCGTCGCCGAGTATTTGTACCACGCCGCCTCGTCGGCCGCCGTGTCGAGCGACGGTACCTGGATCGAGCCATCGGCGTTGACGCCCAGGTGGAGCAGCCTGGACTGCACGCCAATGGCCGGGATGTCGACGGACACCGGCGCGGAGCGCCGCAACCACGGCCCGTGGACCCGGCCCGGCCCGATCGCGCCCGCCGCCGCCCGGGACGGCTGCGGCGCATGCACCTGGGCCAGGAGCGCGACGCCGACCGCCACGACCCCGCCGATGATGAGGAGGGTGCCGGCCACCCCGGCCACCCGGGCCCGGAGGCTTGGTGGCGGGCCGGGCTGGGGCGCGGGGGCGTACCGGCTCTGCGGCCAGGACATGACCACGCGAAGCCCGGCTATGCGCCGCCACTGTGCCTCAGCCAATACCGTCGTCCCTTCCCTGTGTCTTCCCCGGGACGATCTTCTCGCGTAGCCTTATATCCCAGTGGTGAACAGGCCATGGTATATCTGTGCCGTCTTCAGGCTTTACGGGGAAACGGGACCGCCACCTGCCGGACGCACGAGGAGACTCCATGAAGGTGCGCACCACCATGGCGAGGACGCGCCTGGGCTCCAGGTTTGCCGCCGTGGGCTGCGGTATCCTGGTCATCCTCGCTTCTGCGGCGCTCTCGGGCTGCACGGGATCCTCGCCCCCAGCGGCTCTGCCTACTACATCGTCACCCGGACCAAGCACTTCGGCAACACCGACTGCCACGTCGAGCAGCACGGCCGGGTCCTCGCCGAGGCCACAGCGCCAGCGCGTCGGCCAGTTCCTCGCCCCACCCCACCGCGACCGCGTCGGCGACGGCGACCCCGACCCGACCCCGACGCCGACGCCGACGCCCAGCCCGACGCCCAGCCCGTTCCCCACCGCGGCCCCGGTCACCGGCGGCGGTGGCACGGCCGGATTCCAGCACGCCCTGCTCCTCGGGCTCGGCGCAGCGGCGATCCTGGCCGGCGCCGGGAGCATCGTCTACCGCAGAAGGGTCGTCAGGAACCGCTGACCGGCCCGGTCGCCGGTCTGGCCGGACTTCTGTTCGCGTTTGCGCCGGTACGGTACGCTCGGCGGACGCGCCGTCCTCAGCCCCTGGCCTCGTCCGGTGCGCCCGTCGATCGAGCTGCTGGGGAGACCAGTTCCGGTGACCTTCGTACCCTACGACCGTCCGGTGCGGGCCGCGTTCATCGGCCTGGGCCGGATCTACGACCTGAACGTTCGCGGCTACATCGGCAACCCCGACGTCGAAGTCGTCGCGCTCGTCGATCCGAGCGAGGAACGCCGCGCGCAGCGGCAGGCGGACTGGCCGGACGCCGCCACCTTCGCGTCGGCCGCCGAACTGGCGTCGAGCGGCATCGAGGTGGATGCGGCCGAGGTCCTGCTGCCGGTGGTGCTGCACGCCGACGGCGTGGTCGAGATGCTCGGCTACGGCTGGCACCTCAACCTGCAGAAGCCGATGTGCAATGACCTCCGCGAGGCGCAGCGGATGCTGGACGCGGCGAAGGCCAGCGACCGGGTCCTGCGCGTGATGGAGAACTACCTGTTCTACGAGCCGCTGCGCAGGCTGAAGGCGGCCGCCGAGTCCGGCGAGATCGGCACCATCAGCGGCTACCACGTGAAGATGGTCGGAACCGGCAACGGCGGCTGGGACGTGCCGTGGAGCAGCTTTGAATACCAGATGGAGCAGATGAAGCGGGGCCGCGGCATCCTGGTGTTCGACGACGGCTGGCACAAGCTCGCCATGGCTATCTGGCTCTTCGGCCCGATCAGGGAAGTCCGCGCCTGGATCGGGAACACCGCGGTCGGCCCCGGGGTGGACCTCGACGCGCCCTCCACGCTCATCTGGGAGCACGACAATGGCGTCCGCGGCGTGTGGGATATCACCCTCGCGATGAACATGTACCTGCGCTCCGACTACTACACCAACGACGAACGCTGGGAGATAACCGGCGACAAGGGATACGCGCGGGTCAATCGCGTCACCGCCCGCGGCATCCAGCAGCCCAGCCTCGAGGTGTACGCCGACGGCGAGGTGCGCGGTTACCACGCCCTCGACGACGACTGGGCGAGCAGTTTCCGCGACTCGGGCCGTCACTGGCTGCGCTGGCTGCATACCGGAGAAGGCCCGCTGATGTGGAGCGGCGAAGAGGCTGTCGACGTGCTGCGGTTCGCGCTCGCGGCGTACGCGAGCAGCGCGTCAGGCAGCGTCGGCGTGAGCCCCAAGCAGGTCACCTAGACCGGCGGGCGGGGAACGCCGGGTGCCGTTTGTTCGGGGCCTGGCGGGTCAGGTAAGCCAGTTCGGGCGCACCAGGCCCGTTTCGTAGGCCAAGACGACAAGCTGCGCCCGGTCCCGGACGCCGAGCTTGGTCATCGCGTGGCTCACGTGGGTCCGCACGGTGGCCGGGCTCATATACAGCTTCTGGGCGATCTCGTCGTTGGCGAGGCCGTCGGCGACGAGCGTGATCACCTCACGCTCCCGCTGGGTGATCGCATCGAGTTCGGCCGCCGGCGGGGGCACCTTGGCCCGGCTCGCGAACTCGGCGACCAGCTTCCGGGTCATGCTGGGTGAGATGAGCGAGTCACCGCCCGCCACCACCCGGACCGCCGTCGCGAGGTCGGCCGGCTCGGTGTCTTTCACGAGAAAGCCGCTCGCGCCGAAGCGCAGCGCGTCGAAGAGGTACTCGTCGAGCCCGAACGTGGTGAGGATGACCACGTGCACGCCAGCGAGATCCGGGTCGTCGGCGATCTGGCGGGTGGCTTCCAGCCCGTCGAGTCCCGGCATGCGGATGTCCATCAGGATCACGTCCGGCCGGAGCTTCCTGGCCAGGTCCACGGCGCCGGCCCCGTCGGACGCCTCACCGACGACCTCGATGTCGTCACGGGCGTCGAGCAACGCCGTGAAACCGGCGCGGACCAGGCTCTGGTCATCGGCAATCAGGACGCGGATCATCGCGAAGACCCCACCGGGAGGCGTGCGCTGACCCGGAACCCGCCGCCGGGGCGGAACCCGGCGGACAGGTAGCCCCCGAGGGCGGTAGCGCGTTCCCGCATGCCCGTGATCCCGCTCCCCGTCCCGATCGAGGCAGCCCCGCCGGAAGGGGGCGGCCCGTCGTCGTCGATCTCGACGTACACGCCTGAGTCGCCGTACGTCACTCGCACCGTGACGCCGGCCCGTCCGGCGTGGCGGGCGACGTTGGTCAGCGACTCCTGGATGATGCGGTACGCGGCTAGTTGCACGGCGGCGGGCAACGGCGGTGCCTTTCCGGCGACCTCGACGTCGACGCTGAGGCCGGCGGCCCTGGTGAGATCGATGAGCTCGGGGAGCTGGTCCAGCCCGGGGGCGGGCGAGCGGGGGGCGGCGCCGTCGTCTTGGCGCAGCGTGGTCAGCATCGTGCGCAGCTCCTCGAGCGCTTCCCTTGACGCCGACTTGATCGCGGTGAGCGCCGCGCGCGCCTGTTCGGGCTGGCTGTCCATGAGGTCGAGCCCCATGCTGGCCTGGACGTTGATGAGCGAGATGTTGTGGCCGATCACATCGTGCAGGTCCCTGGCGACCCGTAGCCGCTCCTCGCTCTGGTGTCGGCGCTGGTCGATCTGACGGCTAACTCTGGTCGCGGCCGCTCGCTCGGCCCGGATCCGGGTCGCCTCGGCCGCGATCGCCAGCGCCACCGTCCACCCCGCGAGCAGCAGCGCGTCGTTTGCGGGCGGGATCGTGTACCCGTAGACGAGCGGGGCGAGCCAGATCACCCAGACGTGGGCGAAAGCCAGGATCAGCCAGGCCGAGTAGCGCATCCCGGCGGTGGCCGCCACGAAGAACGCGACAACGAAGCTGACATTGGCGACGCCAGAGCTCGACGACGGGAGCGTCGCGGCGAAGCACACCAAGAGCACCGGCACCGGATACCGGCGCCGTGCGACCAGGGCCACCGGGCCGACCGCGAGCAGGACCCAGTCCACCGGCCCGAGGGGCCGCTGTGGATTGAACATATGGGCGGTCTGGCCGGCGACCGCGGCCGCGGTGAGTTGCACCGCCGCCCGGTCTGCGGACAGCTCGCTGCTGAACGTCCAGCTCGGCGGCGCGGCGATCGAGAACGTGGCTCCAGGCGGCGGTGGAGATTACACCAGCGTGCTGCTGGGCATCGTGCTCGCGCTGGTCGTGTTGTTCTTCGCGTTCCGGCGCTCGGTGCTGGCCGCGCTTCTGCCGCTGATCTCGGCGCTGGTGGCGATCGGGACAGGCCTCTCGATCATCAACATCCTCACGCACGCCATCACGGTCGCGAGCTGGGTGCCGGAGGTCGCCATCATCGTGTCCCTCGGCGTGGGCGTGGACTACGCGCTGTTCATCGTCAGCCGGCACCGGAACGGCTTGCTCGCCGGGCAGACGCCCGAGGACGCCGCCGTCACCGCGCTTGACACCTCGGGCCGCGCGGTGCTGCTGGCCGGGCTGACCGTATGCGCCGCGCTGCTGGGGCTGTTCGCCCTGCAGATCAGTTCCCTGTACGGCGTGGCCGTGACGGTCGCGCTCGTGGTCGGGCTGACCATGGCGGCGTCGCTGACCCTGCTGCCGGCCATGCTGGGCTTCCTCGGCCTGAAGGTGCTGCGGCGAGCCGAGCGCGCAAGACTCGCCCAGGACGGGCGCCAGGTCGAGCAGGCCGGAGCCTTCTGGCTGCGCTGGGCCGAGGGGCTCGGCCGCAGGCCGCTGATCCCCGGCATCCTCGCGCTGGCGGTGATCGCGATCCTCGCCATCCCGGTCCTCAGCATGCGTTCCGGGCTGGATGACGCCAGCACCGACCCGACGTCATCGACCACCAACCAGGCCTACCAGCTGCTGGCCAAAGGGTTCGGCCCCGGCTTCAACGGACCCCTGGTGCTGGTCGGCCAGGTCAACAGCCCCGCCGACCAGGCACGCTTCGCGGCGTTCACCGCCGCCGCCCGCAGCCAGCCAGGCGTAGCCGCCGTCACGCCGCCGCAGCTCAGCCCGGACGGCAGGGCCGAGGTCACCGAGGTGTTCCCGGCCACCGGACCGCAGGACGCCGCGACCACCACGCTGCTTGACCGGCTGCGAGCCGGCGTTGCCCGGGCGGAGGCGGGCAGCACGCTGGCGATCCACATCGGCGGCACCACCGCGGCCAACGAGGACTACTCCCAGGTACTGAGCTCCAAGCTGCCCCAGTTCCTGGCCGTGGTCGTCGGGCTGGCCTTCCTGCTGCTCGCCGTCGTCTTCCGCAGCCTGCTCATCCCGCTGGTGGCATCGATCCTGAACCTGCTCTCCTTCGGGGTCGCGCTGGGCGTGATGACCGCCGCGTTCCAGTTCGGCTGGGGGAAGACGGTGCTCGGGTTCAGCCAGGCCGGGCCCATCGAGGCGTGGATCCCGGCGCTGATGTTCGCCGTCCTGTTCGGCCTGTCCACCGACTACGAGGTCTTCCTCGTCAGCCGCATGCACGAAGAGTGGACGCTCACCGGCGACAGCAAGCGCGCGGTGATCCGCGGCCAGGCCGAGACCGGCCGGGTCATCACCGCCGCCTCGCTGATCATGATCCTGGTGTTCGCGGCGTTCATCTACGGAGGCCAGATCACCACCCAGCAAATAGGCCTCGGTTTCGCCGCCGCCATCTTCGCCGACGCCTACGTCGCCCGCACGGTCCTGGTGCCGTCCGTGATGCACATGCTCGGGCGGGCCAACTGGTGGCTGCCCGCCTGGCTGGACCGGCGCCTGCCCCGCCTCCACGTGGAGCCCGCCCAGCCGACCTCGGCCGGGCCGCTCCGCCAGCCGACGCGGGTCGGGCCTCGCGAGCAATGACGCGGCGAGGCTTATATGAGCCGGCCTCGACCGGGGCGCCGCGGGCCTGTTGCCGGCCTCCAGCCAGGACGCGGCCGCCACGTACGCTGCTGGCATGTCACCAGGGCGGCGGCGCGCGCGGGTCGAGGATGTCCATGACCTGGCCAAGCGCATGCCCCATGTCACGATCGAGATCGGCCCGCGCGGCAACGCCGTCTACCAGGTCGGTGGCAAGTCGTTCGTGTTCTTCCGTAACCCTCGCCCGGACGCCGTCGATCCTGAGACCGGCGAGCGCTACCCGGATGTGATCGTGTTCTGGGTTCCCTCGGAAGGCGACAAGCAAGCATTGGTCCAAGATCAAGCGTCGCCGTTCTTCACCACATCGCACTTCGACGGCCACCCGTCGGTGCTGCTGCGAGGGAGCCGGGTCGGCGAGCTCACTCTGCAGGAATTGACTGAAGTAGTTGAGGATGCGTGGCTCTCCCGGGCCTCGCCCAGACGGGCAGCGGCCTGGCTCGCCGACCGGGAAGGATCGCCTGAACGCCCGAGCCAGGGCGCATGCTCGCCTTCTCGCTCGTGATCGGCCACCACTTCATGGCCGCCGACCACGGCGCACGCAGCCACGCCGGCGCGCTGGAGCTGGCCGTGCGGTGGCTCCTGGCCTAGCCCCGCGGTGCCCGCCCCGTCCCCCCCGGACGGGGCGGGCATGCCCGTGCGGCTCCGGCCAGCTCATCTCGGGCTCGCCGTTCCCGTAACTGCACCCTTGGGCCATTTCGCGTCGACGAAATGCAGCAGGTGCCGATCGTAGCTAATATCCGACGCCATGATGACTCGCGAGCTGAAGCGTAGGGAGACAACCCAGTCTCCTATCATGACGTGTCGTTACTGGAGTGACAGAGGTTGATTGCGATGCGCAAATGAGCCCACGGCCGGCCGCGTCGCGTCATGATCCGACCGCCCGGAAATTCCTGAGCGCCGCCACCCAGTTGATCGACGCCTACCTGAGTGATCAGCCCAGCGAGACGCGGCCGGCCCGATTGCGATCGATACGCTTCCCGGCGGCTCTCGAGTGGCTGAGAACCGAGGATGTCATTCGCACGGCCGCGGCCGGGGGAAGCGCGGGGCCAAGCCGGAAGGCATTCTTCAACCGCTGGCCCACGCGTGAGGAATTCCTGTCCGATGCCGTGGTGTACGCCCTGGTCTACGACGAGTTGCCAGAGCCTCCGAACGAGCAGGCCAAGCAGGTTCCCGAAACCGCCACCGCTCCCGTGCCCTTCTCCCAGGAGGTCATCCGGATCGCTGACGGCCTGCTCGCCTCGCTCCAGCGGCATCCTCGCAGCTACCTCACGCTCCACATCGGCCCGTTACTGGCTCAGCATCCATCCCTGTGGGAGGCGTTGCAGCCAGCCATGCACAGCGGGATCCTGGCGTGGGCCGACGGCTACGCCGCCGTCCTGGCCGACCTCGGCCTGGTCCTGCGGCCCGGGTGGACACCCCACCGGCTGTCGCTCGCGCTGCAGGCGGCCCTGGACGGGTTCCTGCTGCGCTACCGGATCATGCCAGCGGACTACCCGACCTCACGCTGGGAAGGCGCTGGCATCTTCGCCGACACCGTGCTCGCCATCATCCTGGGCGTCATCGACACCGACCGCAGCGGCACCAACGGCCGGGAAGCCCTGGACATGCTCATCAGTCCGGGAGCCTGACGCGCAGCGGGCTGGCGCTGCTAGCCGATGACGCCTTCGGTCCCGGGCGAAGTCTCCACCCGCCGTGCTCTCGACCTTGATGACCCGGGCGCCGAGATCACCGAGATGGCGAGTGCAGATCGGCCCGGCGACAGCTTGCTCCACGGCCACGACGACGATTCCCTGCAGGGGTTGCATGACGCTGCTCCGAGACTCAGCGCCTGGTCATCGCACGGGAACCGGGCTGGGACGCCTGCCCCGGCCCGGGCCGTGACAAGAGGCAGCCTGGGGGTAATCGCAGGGAATGCTCGGCCCCCGGCTGGTGCAGCTTTGACGGGATGCGAGGCGGGAATAGCATGCTAGAAAATGAAAATACGGGTCTCACAGTCGCCCGGAACACGCACGGCAACGAGACAGGCGACCTACCGGAATCGTGCAGTAAGGTTCTGCACATGGCGCAGAAGACGAATCCGCTCGTGATCCCCGAGGCCGAGGAGCCCGCCTGGAAGCAGCGGGCGGTTGAGCGCTCCACCCGGGCGGCGAAGCTCCGGGCCGAGCAGCGGGTGCAACGGTTCCTCGACGCGGCCCAGGCGATCATTACGGAGAAGGGCAGCACCGACTTTACCGTGCAGGAGGTCGTCGACCGGTCGCGCCAATCGCTGCGCAGCTTCTACCAGCATTTCGACGGCAAGCATGAGCTGCTGCTCGCCTTGTTCGAAGACGCCCTGAGCCGGGCCACCGACCAGATCCGCGCCGCCGCGTCCGGCCAGTCCGATCCCCTGGACCGGGTGCAGGTCGCGGTCCAGCTGCTGTTCGAGCTGTCGCGTCCCGACCCGACCGCGCGGCGCCCGCTCTTCACCGATTTCGCCCCGCAGTTGCTGCTCTCGCATCCCGACGAGGTGCGGGTCGCGCACGCGCCGCTGCTGGCGCTGTTCACCGAGCTGATGGCGCAGGCGGGAACCGCCGGGAAGCTGCGTTCCGCTACCAGCCCCCGCCGCGCGGCCGCGCTGACCATGCAGACCGTGATGTTCATCGCCCAGTCCAGCGACGTCCCCGGCGAGGAGAACGCCCGCCCTCTCACCGCCGGCGAGGTCTGGGACTTCTGCGCCAGGGGCATCGCGAAGAGCTAAGCCACCCGGCGCGTAACCCGCCGCGCAGGGTCCCCTTGAAGGCAGTGCCGATGGGTGTGCACAGGGCAGACACGAGGACTGCTTCAGGCATGGGTGGTCTCCAACTCGGCCAGCAGGACGCGGCGCAGCAGTTTTCCGGTATCGGTCCTCGGCAGTTCGGCGCGGAAGACGATCGCGTCGGGCGTCTTGGAGGAACGGAGCCGGCCCCTGACCCACTCCCGGATCTCCGCCGCGTCCCCGTGCCCGACGACGACGGCGACCAGGCGCTGCCCCCACTCCGGGTCCGGCAGGCCGACCACCGCCGCCTCGGCGATCCCGGGATGGGCGAGGAGAACGTCCTCGATCTCGGCGGGAGCGATGTTCTCGCCGCCCCGGATGATGGTGTCGTCGGCGCGTCCGGAGATGAACAGGTAGCCGCCGGAGTCGAGCCGTCCGGTGTCCCGGGTGGCGAACCAGCCGCCGGCGTCCAGGGCCCCCGCCTCCCCTTCACCGGCCCGCTCCATCGCGCCGTACTCGCCGGAGATCTGCTCCCCCCGCACGAACACCAGCCCGCTCTCCCCCTCGGCGGCCGGCCCGCCCTCGCCCGTCCGGATCTGGAACTCGATACCCGGCAGGGCCCGCCCGACGGATCCGAGCCGGTCCCGCACCTCCGGGTCGCTCGACGTCAGCGCCGCGCGGTGGTCCTCCGGTGACAGGACCGCGATCGAGGACGCCGTCTCCGTCAGCCCGTAGGCGTTGACGAACCCCGTCCCCGGGAAGATCCGCAGGGCCCGCTCCAGCACCGGCCGCGGCATCCGCGCCCCGCCGTAGGCGAGACTGCGCAGCGCCGGCGTCCGGGCGTCGTCGCCGCGCACCTCGGCGACGACCCGGGCCAGCATCGTCGGCACCAGCATGGCGTGCGTGATCCGCTCCCGCCGGACGGTCTCCAGCCACTCCGCCGCGTCGAAGGCCGGCCATGTACACCACCCGGCGCCCGGCGTACAGGTTCGTCAGCAGGTTCGCCAGCCCGGCGACGTGGTAAGGGGGAACCGCCACCAGGGCCGCGTCCGTTTCCGCGGCCGAGGCGAACTCCACCGTGTTCAGCACGTACGCCAGCAGATGCCGGTGGCGCAGCACCGCCGCCTTGGGCTCGGCGGTCGTCCCGCTCGTATAGAGCAGCACCGCGGGCGGATCCTCGGCCTCCGCGGTCGGGTTTCCGGCTTCCGGATCCGCCGCGGGAGCCGCGTGGGCGGACGGTTCCCCGGGGTCGAGGAGGGCGTCGAGGTCGGACGGGGCGAGCACCAGAGCGCCGGGATGGCGGGCGGTGAGGCCGGCCCGCTGCTGGTCACCGAGCCGGTAGTTCAGCGGGACGAAAGGGACGCCCGCCAGGGCCGCCCCGAACAGGGCGACGGGGTAAGCCAGGTGGTTGGCGCCCAGGTAGAGGACCGCGGGGCAGCCCCGGAACCGGCCGGCCGCGGCGTGGGCGAGGCCCAGCAGCCCGGCGGCGGTCAGCGACCGGCCGCCCGCCGTGACCGCGGGCCGATCACCGGCTGAGGCGGCCATCTCGGGGATCAGGGCGATGTTCACGAGAATATTATTCTCCCCTAAAGAGATTAGAGTTTGCAAGGGAGGAACGCAGCGTGGAGGTCAACGGGTGCTCGGCAATCGTGGTCGGCGGGGCGGGCGGTCTCGGGGAGGCGACCGTCCGCCGCCTGCACACGGCGGGAGCGAAGGTCGTCGAGGCGGGTGACCAGCTCGAAGCATACTGGGGCCCCAGGTCCCGTACCCCAGGCGCATGGGGCGGCCCGCCGAGTACGCGGCGCCAATATCATCCAGGAGAATGAGATGGCCGAAGTAGCTCTGGATCGCCGCGGCGGGGTCGCGATCCTGACCGTCGACCGGCCCGGCGTGCGCAACGCCATCAGCCTCGCGACCATGGATGCGCTGGAGCAAGCCCTGGACACCGCGGCCAACGCCGACGTGCTGGTCATACGCGGCAGCGGTGACCGCGCCTTCATCTCCGGCGGTGACCTGAAGGAACTCGCGAAGATCCGCACCCACGAGGCGGCCGTCGCGATGGCCGTCCGGATGCGCCGCCTCTGCGACCGGATCGCCACCTTTCCCGGCCCCGTCATCGCCGCCCTCAACGGCCACGCGCTGGGCGGCGGCGCCGAGGTCGCGGTGGCCGCCGACATTCGCGTCGCCGCCGACGACATCAGGATCGGCTTCACCCAGGCCCGTCTCGCGATCATGCCCGCCTGGGGCGGGGCCGAGCGGCTCGCCGCCCTGGTCGGCCGCTCCCAGGCGCTCCTGCTCACCACCACCGGCGACCGGATCGACACGGCCGAAGCGCGCCGCATCGGCCTGATCGACCGGGTCTACCCGCGCGCGGAGTTCGAGGAGTCCTGGCCCGCCCTGGCCCGGCAGATCGCGGCCGGCCCGGCCCGGCCCATCAAGGCGGTCATCGCCCGGGCTGCCCCGCACCACCACCCGGCCTACGAGCGTTCCGCGGCCGCGGCCTTCGCCACCCTCTGGACCTCTGACGCCCACTGGGCCGCCGTCCGCGGCCTGGCCGACAGTTCCTGATCAGGCCAGGCCTGGCACCACGTAACGGATACCGATCGCGATGACCAGGATGCCGACCAGGCGGCGGGTCAGGACATCGGGTAGCCGGGACTGGAGCCGGGCGCCGGTGTAACCCCCGGCCAGGCCGCCGACGCCCAAGGCGATACCGGTCGGCCAGTCCGGGGCCACCGAGGCGTGCTGGCTGACGGACAAGATGGTGAAGGTGATCACGCCGCCGACCGAGGTCACGAACGTCGACGCCAAGGCCGCGGGCGCGACCTCGGCCGCCCGCCGGCCCGACCCGATCAGGATGGGGGCCAGGATCGACCCGCCGCCGATCCCGTAGATCCCGCCCACGCAGCCCACCGCGGCGGACAGGGCAACGAGGACCGGTGCCGGGATGCGCCGCGCCGGCCGGCCCGGCTCGCTGTCCGGGCGGGACGGCCGGGTCAGGACCAGCCAGGCACCGAGCGGCAGCAGCACGGCGGCCACCACGAGGTCGAAGACTTCAGGGCCGGGCAGTACCTTGACGCGAATGATCGATCCGGCGATGACGCCGGGCAGGGTCCCGCCGATGAGGACCAGGGCGAGGCGGCCGCCGGCCTGTCCTTGCCGCCAGTAGCGGTACAGCGCCCCCGGCGTTGACACGACGTTGTACAGCAGGTTGGTCGGGGTGACCGACGGGCTGGGCGTGCCCAGGACGCTGACCTGAAACGGCAGCAGCAGCACCGCGCCGGAGATCCCCGCAGGCGTCGACAGCACGGCGATGGCATAGGCCGCGACCAGTGCAACGACCTCGGTCCAGCCCTTACCGAGCACGCGATCACGCTAGCGACTACCTGCCGGGCCGGCCGCCGATGACCAGGCTATTTGCGCTGGGCAACCAGCCGGACGCTCAGCCGGACGTGGCTACCAGCTCGGCGAGCAGCTGCCGGACCCGCCGATCGATGTCATCTCGGATCGGCCGGACGGCGTCCAGGTCAAGGCCCGCAGGGTCGGGGAGATCCCAGTCGAGGTAGCGTCGGCCGGGGTAGACGGGGCAGGCGTCGCCGCATCCCATGGTGATCACCACGTCGGCGGCCTGCACCTTGTCGGCGGTCAGCGGCTTAGGGAACTCGCGGGAGATGTCAAGGCCGATCTCGGCCATGGCCTGGACGACGGCGGGGTTCAGCTGGTCAGCGGGTTGTGATCCGGCCGAGGTCACCCGTACGCGCCCGGCAGCCTGGTGGTCGAGTAGCGCGGCGGCCATCTGGGAGCGTCCGGCGTTGTGCGTGCAGACGAAGAGGACTTCGAGGATGTCGGCCACGGCAGCATTCACGGGGTGGCGGGCTTGACGGCGCGAATGATGGCCGAGTGCATCCCCGGCGCCGACTCGGTGGTAAAGGTCACCGACGCGTCCGCGAACCCGGCCGTGGCCAGTCCGTCGAGGTACTCGCGGCGGGACAGCGCCCCCGCGATGCACCCGACATACGAGCCGGCGGCGGTACGGTCAGCCGCCGACATGTGATCCCCGGCCACCACGTCGGCGATGCCGATCCGGCCGCCCGGGATCAGGACGCGGAACATCTCCGCGAGCACCGCGGGCTTGTCAGTGGACAGGTTGATCACGCAGTTGGAGATCACCACGTCCACCGCCGCGTCCGGCAGCGGCAGGGCCTCGATCTCGCCCTTGAGGAACTCCACATTCCCGGCCCCGGCCCGGGCCGCGTTGGCCCGGGCCAGCGTCAGCATGTCATCGGTCATGTCCACGCCGTAGGCGAACCCGGACGGGCCGACCCGCCGGGCCGACAGCAGCACGTCGATGCCGCCGCCCGAGCCCAGGTCCAGGACCCGCTCTCCCTCGTGCAGGTCCGCGACCGCCAGCGGGTTGCCGCAGCCCAGGCTGGCCAGCACCGCCTCCTGCGGCAGGCCGTCCGTCTCGCCCTCGCCGTACAGCGGGCCGAAGCAGTCCGCCGACTCCAGCGCCGCCGAGCCGGTACCGCAGCACGAGTCCGCGGCCGAACTCTCACAGCACGAGGCGGTAACACCCGGCCTCGGCTCCAGGACCGCGCGGGCCGCCTGCGCATACCGGGACTGGACCGCCTGCCGCAGGTCCGTGCTCGTCTCGTCGCTCATCACGATCATCCCTAGGCATAGATGACTGTCGATGCCCACCTTGCCTGAGAGATAGACAGATGTCAATGCCTGGCCCATACTGGCCCGGTGACCACCTCACCGGCCCTCCCGGCCAGGCCGCTACCGGCGCTCGCCGATGATTGCTGCGCGCCGCTGCTGCGCGAGCCGATCACCGCCAGCCAGGCCGCCGACCTGGCCCGGCTGCTCAAGGCCCTGGCCGACCCGACCCGGCTGCGCCTGGTCTCCATGGTGGCCGCGCACGAAGGCGGCGAGTCCTGCGTCTGCGAGCTGACCGAACCCCTCGGCCTGACCCAGCCGACCATCTCTCACCACCTCAAGATCCTCGTAGACGCCGGGATCTTCACCCGCGACAAGCGCGGCGTCTGGGCCTACTACGCGCTCGTCCCCACGACCATGGATGCCCTCGCGGCAGTGCTCCGACCGGGCTAGATCACGAAAGCCGGGCGGCGGAGCCGACCCGGACCGGACGGTAGATACGCGGCGGGACATCCCCGCCCGGCCCCTTGATGGTCCGGTCATTGACCCCAGACCGGCTCCCAGCAAAGTAGGCGTACACTCACCGCACATGAGTGCGGAAGCCAGGAGACCTCGTGACTAAGTCGGCGACATCTGCCACCCCGGCCCGGCCGGCCGGCCGGGTCAGCCGTCCGGCCAAGCCTGCCGAGGATGCGCCGCACCCGCGTCGGCGGCTCACCGCCGAGGCCCGGAAGAGTTCGATCCTGGCCGCCGCGAGGCGTGCGTTTACCGAGACCGGCGACATGAATGGCACAACTATCAAGGTGATCGCCGAGCACAGCGGTATCAGCGAGGGTGTGATTTACCGCCACTTCGAGAGCAAGGATCAGCTGTTCTTCGAGGCCATTGTCGAGCCGCTCAAGAAGGCCGTGGACGATCTCGTCGCCGCGACCGAGGTCGTTGACGGGGATAAGCCGCTTACGCCCGAGCGTCAGCTCGTGACGATGATGGGCCTTTACCGGCAGCTCGTCTCGACGTTGGAAGAGATACTCCCGCTGCTTGGCTTGGTGCTTTTCGGCGATCCTCAAGTAGCACAGCGGTTCTACCGGGAGAATTTCGCGACAGCCATGGACCGCCTGGCCGAGGCATGGCGTGAGGTCGAGGACCGGTACGGTTTCCCGTTCGAATCTCCGGACATCTCAGCCCGGGCCGCGATGGGCATGGCGCTGATCCTGGCGCTGGAGAGCCAGCACAGCAAGAAATTCGACCGCGAGCGCGCGATCGCCCTGACCAGCGAGGGTACCGTCAAGGGCTTCTTCCCGGCCCTCCAGCCGACCCGCCGGCGGCGCTGAGGCGGGCTAGCGATCACTGTCCCGTGCCCCAGGAACCTGGGACCGCCGGATGAATGACGAACCTGATCCGCTCGCGCAAACTACTGTCACGCCGCCGGGGCGGCGTCCCGGCGGGCGGCCGAGCGCTCCACCGCCCCTTCATGCCCTTTCACCCTTTTCGTCAGCGTTCGCGGTCGGCGGTTGCTCCGTCCAGGCGAGATGAATGTGAGCCTGGCGCACTCCCATGTACACCATTTCCACATTCATCGCCGACTTTGTCGGTTACGGCGGCCGGCCAGGCCACCGGCTATGCCGGCCGGCGCTCCAGCGCCCGGGCTGCTGTAGGTCTGACCATTAAGAATGTTTAGCCTGGGGCTCTGCCCATCGGGGTGCCAGTGGCAACCGTCAGGCGGCTGCGGGGGTGATGGGCCGTGCGCGTCCTGGTCGCGCTGCCAATTGGAGCGCAGGTCCTCCGGCCCGGTCCCCTTGCCCAGCGCCTCCAGTACCGCCGACAGGTGGCGCGCCGACAGCCGCTGTGGGCTCAGGACCGGCGAGCCGCCCGGCCTGGCATTGATCGTCTCAGCCGGCCGGCTGCGGGGCTCCGGCGGCCTGCCTGAGCACATGCCTGACCAGGGCGATCAGCACCTTCTTCACGGAGTCACGCTGCCGTGCGTCGCAGAGCAGCACGGGCACCATCGGGTCAAGGTCGAGGGCGATCTGCACGTCATCAGGCTCGAAGCGAGGCGCATCCTCGAAGCAGTTGACCGCGACCACAAACGGGGTGCGGTGGTGCTCGAAGTAGTCGACAGCCGCGAAGCAGTTGGCGAGCCGCCGCGTGTCGGCCAGCACCACCGCGCCGATCGCGCCGTAGGCGAGCTCATCCCACATGAACCAGAAGCGGTCCTGACCGGGCATGCCAAACAGGTAGAGGGCCAAGTCGGCGCGGAAGGTGATCCGGCCGAAGTCCATCGCCACCGTGGTGGTGGTCTTCATGGTGACGCCGTTGGTGTCATCCACACCGATGCTCCGGTCACTGAGCGTCTCCTCGGTGCGCAGCGGCCGGATCTCGGTGATCGCGCCGACCAGGGTGGTCTTCCCCACGCCGAACCCTCCGGCGATGAGGATCTTGGCCGTCGTGGGCACGACCTCGGCGGCGATCCCCGGATCAGAGTGCCTGAAGTCCATCCAGCACCTCGTTCAGTAGACGCTGACTTGTGACCGGCCCCCGCGGCGTCGCGAGAACGCGGATGATCCCGTGCTCGCTCAGGTCGCTGAGCAGCACCCGGACCACCCCGACCGGCAGATCGACGTCCGACGCCAGATCGACAACGGTGATGGGCCGTCGGCACCCGGCCAGCAACTGCCGGTGCTCTGGGCCCAGCCGCAGGCCAGCCCCGGGCTGCGGATCGATCACCGCGGTCACGACGTCGATCAGGCCGATGTGCCTGCCTGTGGCGGGCATGGTCCGCCCCTTGGTGACCGCGTACGGCCGGACGACCGGTCCCGCTTCCCGGTCGAGCCATCTATCTTTGGAGGCCGACACGCCTGATCACCCCGCAGCCGGCTCATGAGCATTGAATCGAGGGGAGGCCGTGAGGTACTTGCCCATCCGGCGCACCAGCATGGCCATCTCATAGGCCATCACACCGACGTTGGCATCCGCGGAACTGAGCACCGCCAGGCAGGTGCCCTCCCCCGCCGCCATGACAAAGAGGAAGGCAGAATCCATCTCGATGATGGTCTGCCGTACCTCTCCTCCGGCGAAATGCCGTCCGGCTCCGCGGGCCAGGCTCTGCACGCCGGCGGCCAGGGCGGACAGATGGTCCCCGTCCTCCCGGCTTATGTTCTGCGACGCCGCCACCACCAGGCCGTCCCGGGACAGGACGACCGCCTGGCGGATGTGCTGCACCCGCCCGACCAGGTTGTCCAGTAGCCAGCTCAGCTGCCCAGCCGCGTTCGCCTGTGTCATCGCGAAGCCTCGCCATCGATTCCGTCCAGGGCATCCGGCGTGCCGCCTGGCCAGCCACCCAGATCGTCGTCGGCGCCATCCAGGTCATCGACCCGCCCGCGCTGCCACCCGTCCTGGAGCGAGGACATCATGCCGCGCGTTTCCTCGGGAGAGCGCACCGCGGGCTCGCTGGCCGGCCGGGCCGCGCTCTCTGCCGCGGCGCTCCGGTCGCGAAGCTGGGGGGCCAGGTTTGCCTGCCGGACCCGCCGGGGCAGGCCCCGGTGCGTCCCGTCCGACTCCGACCACGGGACCGGACCGCGCTCCGCCGGAGCCACCGCCGACTCCTGCGTCATCCCGGATGCAGGCGCATCGGTCCCCGGCATCCCCCGGCATCCCCGGCATCCTGGGCACTCCAGGTATCCTGCGCATCCCATGGGGAGCGCTGCTGGGATGGTTCCTGGCGGGTCAGGGGCGGCCAGAGATCCCGTACCGGGGCCTGCGTGCCGTCCGCCGGGGACCGGCCGCCGTTGCCGGCCGGGCCGCCCGAGGCTGGGCCGCCCTGCTCTCCCCGCGATGCCGCACCCGCGGTCCCGGACTCGGCGCCGCTCTGCGGCGCGGCATCGAACCGGTGCCGGCCGGTGAGGGTGAACGCCGACGCCCGTTCCCGGTTCGCCACCGGGTCCGGAGCGCCTGATGCTGCTGAGGGGCGCGATGCCCCGTTCGCCCCGGCCAGGGGGCGCTGGCCTGCGTTGCCTGCGGCCGAGGGATCCGTTTCTCCTGCCCTGACGATGACGCTGTGCGGCAGGAGCACGATGGCGGTCGTTCCGCCGAAGGGCGACTCCCGCAGCGAGACCCTGATCCCGTGCCGGGCGGCCAGCTGACCGACCACGAACAGGCCAAGCTGGTCGCTGTTGGCCAGGTCGAACTCTGGCGGGCTGGCCAGCCGCGCGTTGATGTCCGCCACTTCCGTGGGAGTGAGGCCGAGTCCGCGGTCCTCGATCTCCACCGCGAAGCCGATGCCGACGGGATCGGCCCTGATCTCCACCCGGGTGTTCGGCGGGGAGAACGTGGTGGCGTTCTCCACCAGCTCGGCGATCAGGTGGACCACGTCGTTCACCGCGGAGCCCACCACCGAGTCGGGTGACTCGCTGGCCACCTCCACCCGGACGTAGTCTTCGACTTCGGCAATGGCCGCGCGCAGGACGTCCAGGATCGGCACCGGGTCGCGCCAGCCGCGGCCGGGTGTCGCCCCGGACAGGATGATCAGGCTCTCGGCGTGGCGGCGCATGCGGGTGGTCAGGTGGTCCAGGCGGAACAGGTCAGCCAGGGCGGCGGGGTCGTCGGTGGCCCGCTCCATGGTGTCGAGCGTGCCAAGCTGCCGGTGCAGCAGCGACTGATTGCGCAGCGACAGGTTAAGGAAGACCTGGTTGACCCCCTTACGCAGGTTGGCCTGGCCGACGGCCGCATCGACAGCGGCGGCTTGCACGGAGGAGAAGGCGTCGGCCACCCGGGCGATCTCGGTGATCTTGCCGGCGGCCAGCGGCGGGGATTCCGCGGCCACGTCCACCTCATCGCCCGTGCGCAGCCGCTCGATCACGCGAGGCAGCCGCTCGTTGGCCATGGCCTCGGCCCCGTCATGCAGGCCGGTCAGCTCCTTGCGGATGGTGCGGCCGAAGCGGAGCATGAGGAACACGGCCGCCAGGACCGCGAGCAGGCCGAGCCCGCCCGCGAGGCCGGCCTCGAGGAAGAGCTTGTTGCTGGCCTGGGCATCCTGGGCAGCCAGCGGTGCGGTATTGGCGTTCGTCACGACCAGCGACTGCCCCAGGAAAGCCTTCGACAGTGGCGTCCAGGCCCTGAGTGTGGCCGGGGACAGCGCCTGGCCGCGGGCGCTCCCGGCAATCCGGTCCTCCAGTGCGGCGAGCTTGGCGCGGAGGGGCGAGCTGTAGAGACGCTGCAGGCTCGCATGTACCTGCCCGTCGGACAACGTGAGCGCGTTGCTCATCAGCAAGTCCTGGTCACCGACGGCCTGGGCGAACAGCACGCCGTCGGCCGGGCTCATCTGACCGCGGCCGACCTCGGCCCCGGCGACCAGGGCCAGCTCGCGGGTGAACTGTTCCAGGGCACGGCCCGCGTCGATGGCCGCGAGCGTCTGCCGGTAGATCGAGACGTCGGACTGGCGGTTGGAGGCATAGAAGGCGAACACGCCATCGACGATGCCGCTGTACGCTGCGAAGGCATTCGGAGCGGTCAGCGTCCCGGCGTCGGCGGCGCTCCGGAGGCTGGGGATCTTGCGTAGCTGCGCGAGCAGAGCTTGCCCGGTCAGCAGGTTTCCAGCGGGGTTCCTCTCGTAGGAGGCGATCGCGGCGTCGTCGGCCCGCCGGCTGGCGGCGAGCTGGCTCACCGGCGCCCGGCGCCCGCTGCTCAGCCACAGGAACGTCGCCAGGCGCTCCTGCTCGAGCGCGGCCAGCAGCGCGCTGCTGGAACGGGAGGCCGATTCGGCGAGCCGGTTGTCGTTGTGCTCGGTGAGGGCATTGCCGAGGGTGATGCTGGCCACGAAGCCCCACAGTCCCACGAGGGCCACCAGCGGTACGAGGAGCACGCCGACCAGCGTCATTCCGATCGACCGGGTCCGGGCCGGCCTGGCCCTGGCTGGCCCGGCGTGGCCCGGTTGCGACGCGGCCGGCCCGGCCGCGGCCGACCGGCCTTCGACCTGGTCAGCCTGATCAGCCCGGCCTGGCTGCCCGGGGATGGCCATGAGACCCCCTTGCCGAATTTGCGAGTTCAGATCCCTGAAGAGAGAATTATGTTCTCACACCCATCCTCCCGTGATTCCGGAAAAGGCCGACTTCGTCCCCGGACTTACCGACATCGAGTTCGCTGGCCAACGTCCGGGCCCGGCGCGCTGACCTGGTAGCGTCCGCCGCCGTCACCAGGACGGCCCCGGGGCATCCGCTATTTCGGATCCAGCGTCGCGAGGAGCAGATGGGTGTCCTGCCGGAAGACCCTTATCTCCGAAATAAGCCCTTCGGCGAACGAGAACAACTCGATCACGTCAACCGTCGCTGAACGGCCCGTGTCCTTGGCCGGTCGTGATCTGTATCACAGTCTGGCGGGCGAACCTGCGGGCCAACTCCTCGACCAGACCCCGGGGGGCTGCTCACGGCCCCGCTACAGCACCCAGGTGGTCGCGGCCGGCGCCGCGGACGCCAAGGCCCGCATGCCCAGGGACACCAGCCCGCCGGTGACGCGGAGCCACCGGATCCGCCGCGCCCAGCGACGATCGTTCTCCAACTGGGCGACTATGGCCCGGAAGCGCTCGTGATCCGTCATCACGTCCGTACCCTTCTCGGTGACTCAGGTTGACCCAGGCGGGAACGCTACGTGAGTATTCGTTTGATTTATCTCGGATGTCAAGCCAGACGGGCCGCCGGTCTGGTCCCGGTTGCCGTCCGAGGACCGGGTTCCTATAGTCGGCTGCCATGGCAGCGACCCGGGCGCCGTGGATTGACGTGCATGCCCATCCGGGCCGCTGCTTCCTGGCCGGCCTGGACGGCAGTGACCCGCTGGCGGGCCTGCTGGGCGGCGAGGACGTGCGGACGGCCTGGTCCGCGGCCGGGGCTGCGGGCCTGGCCGCGGTCACGCTGTCCACGGTGGCCGATCTTCGGGTCCTCGTGCCCGACCCGGTGAAGGGCCTGCAGGCCGGCCGCCGGTTCCGGCCCGGCGAGGCCTACCGCGATCACCGGCGCCAGCTGGCCGGGATCGGCCGGATCGTGGCCGGGCTGGGCACGCTGGGCGCGCAGGTCGCCGTGACCGCGGCGGGCGTCGAGAGCGCTCACGCCGACGGGCGGACCGCTGTCCTGGTCGCCTGTGAGGGCGGCGACTTCCTCGAGGGCAGGCTGGAACCGCTGGCCGAGGCGCGAGGCCTGGGCGTGTCGTCCCTGGCCCTGGTGCATTACCGGGTCAACGAGATCGGCGACGTGCAGACCGAAGCGCCGGCCCACGGCGGGCTGACCGCGTTCGGGCGGGAGGTTGTGGCCGAATGCAACCGCCTCGGCGTCGTAGTCGACTGCGCCCACGCGACGTTCGAGACGACTGCCGGGGTCCTGGAGGCCTCGAGCCAGCCCGTCATGATCTCGCACAGCCATCTGGACCACGCCGACCGCCACCATCCGCGCCTGCTCAGTCGCGAGCATGCCCAGGCCGTGGCCGGCGCCGGAGGGCTGATCGGAGCCTGGCCGTCCGGAGTCACCAGCACCAGCCTGGCCGACTTCGCCGACGAGGTCGTCCGCCTGACCGACCTCGTCGGCACCGGCCACGTCGCCGTCGGGACCGACATGGACGCCAACTACCGGCCCGTACTCGCCGACTACGCCGACTTCGCCGCGCTACCGCAACTACTGGCCGGCCGCGGCCTCAGCGAGGCCGAGACCGACAAGATCCTCGGCACCAACGCCCTCGACCTGCTCCGTACCGTCGCCGGGCAGTCAAGCTGAAGCGGTCACAGCCGGGATTCGACGGGCACCGACGTCGCCGATCCGGTGGGCTCGAAGGCCCTGATTTCCCGGCGATCCGGCTGCCCGGCGTCAGGCGTCCGCGGTGAGATCCTTGTTCTCTTCCCGCAGCTGCCGCTTGAGGATCTTGCCGCTGGGGTTCTTGGGCAAGGCGTCGGCGATGACGACGCGCTTCGGTGTCTTGTACCCGGCCAGCAGCCCGCGGGTATGCCTGATCACCGCTTCCTCGGTGAGCGAGGCGGCTGGCTTGGGGACGACCACGGCGACGACCGCCTCGACCCACCGGGGGTGGGCGACGCCGAAGACGGCGACTTCGGCCACACCGTCCATCTGATAGACGGCCTCCTCGACCTCGCGGCTGGCCACGTTCTCGCCGCCGGTCTTGATCATGTCTTTCTTGCGGTCGACGATGGTGAGGTAGCCGTCCTGGCTCATGACGCCCAGGTCGCCCGAGTGGAACCATCCGTTGCGGAAGGTCGACGCGGTCATCGCCTCGTCCTTGTAGTAGCCGAGCGTGGCGTGCGGACTGCGGTGGACGATCTCGCCGACTGCGCCCGGCGGCACCGGCATGTCGTTGTCGTCCACCAATCTCGTTTCCACGTTGAGCGCAGCCCGGCCAGCCGAGCCAGCCCGGCTGACCTGCTCGTCCGGGCCGAGGATCGTCGCGAGCGGGGCCATCTCGGTCTGCCCGTAGAAGTTCCACAGGCGGATACCGGGCAGGCGCTGCTGCAGCTCACGCAGGACCTCGACCGGCATCGCCGAGGCGCCGTAGTAGCCCTTGCGCAGCGAGCTGAGGTCAGCCTGGCCGAACTCCGGTGACCGCAGCAGAGCGATCCACAGCGTGGGCGGGCAGAACAGCTTCGTCACGCGCTGCGACTCGATCGTGGTCAGGATCGCGGACGGGTCGGGCGCCGGCAGCACGATGCTCGTAGCCCCGAGGTAAATATCGGGCCCGAGGAAGCAGTCCAGCTGTGCGCAGTGGTACAGCGGCATGGCGTGCACCTCGACGTCATCGCCGTCCATGCCGCCGTCAACGACGCAGGAAACGTACTGCCACATCAGCGAGCGGCTCGACAGCATCGCACCCTTGGGCCGGGCCTCGGTGCCAGAGGTATACATCAGCCGCACCAGGTCGTCGTCGGCGACATCGACGTCCGGCGGCGTGCCCTCGCGGTCGATCCATTGCTGAACGTCGGCCCATCCGGCCGGCAGCTCACCTGAAGACAGCCGGATCACCGCCCGCACCGGGATGTCCAGCCCCGCCGCGGCGATCGCCTGGCCGGCCCGGGCGGCCAGGCCATCCTCGGCTACGAACGCTGCCGCTTCGCTGTGGTTCAGGATGTAGGCGATCTCCTCCGGGCCGAGCATGAAATTGATCGGCACCAAGATCACGCCGAGCCGGGCGGTTGCGAACGACAGGACGGCGAACTGCCAGCAATTGTGGGACAGCAAGGCCAGCCGGTCGCCCTTTACCAGGCCCTCGGCCGCCAGGGCGGCTGCCGTCCGCGCTACCGCCGCCTCCAGTTCCGCGAACGTCAGCCGGGTAGCGCCGCTGACCATGGCGAGCTTGCCGGGGACGCGGGACGCGGTGCGATGGAGCATGTCATTGATGCCCTGCCGCCGAGCCTGCGCCGCCAAGAAGCCAGCGGTTCCCTCAGCCACGACGCCTCACCTCCTGCCCGTTCTTACGCCCAAAGATGCACAGCTCTCCGGTACCACGACAGAGGCGAAGGTCACCACCGCCGCCAGCAGGGCCGAGCCCGCCGCGGCGAGCGAGGTGCCCGTTCTTCCCGGCGTGGCGGCCCCGCGGTTGCGGGGTTAGCGTGAACGCGTGACGGTCGACCTGTTCGCGGGGCTTGCGGTAAGCGACTACCAGCGCGCGCTCACGTGGTACGAGCGGCTGCTGGGCTCCGGACCCGCGTTCCTCCCGAACGCGACGGAGGCGGTGTGGGAGCTTGCCGAGCACCGGTACCTCTACATCGAGGAGCTGCCCGGGCGCGCCGGCCATGCCCTGCACACGGTGTTCGTCGACGACCTCGATGAGCGCGTCGAGAGCATCGGCGCCCGGGGAATCGAGCCCGCCTCGCAGGAGACGTACGGGAACGGCGTGCGCAAGGTGATCTACCGCGACCCCGACGGCAACGAGATCGGCTTCGGCGGCGCCCCGCCCCCGTGACCGGCGCGCGGGCCCGATTTCATGCCGCCCCCGACCAGAGCGTCGCTGACCGGCTCGTCGGCCAGGTACGGCGGGGCCGGCTCGTACTGGATGTACCGGCGGACCTGGCGCGCGTGATCGCGGCCGTGCAGGGCTCCCACGAGCCACAGCGCCATGTCGATGCCGGCCGAGACGCCCTGGCTGGTGACCAGGCTCCCGTCGACGACATAGCGGGCGTCGCGGACCACGGTGATGTCACCACGTTCCCGCAGGGTGTCTTCAAACGCGAAGTGGGTGGCGACCCGGCGCCCGCGGGCGGGACCGGCCTCGTGCAGGAGCAGGGCACCGGTGCAGACACTGGTGGTCCAGGCGGCGGTCGCGGAGACGGCGCGGATCCAGCCGGTGATCGCCGGGTTGGATACCTCGCGGCGGGTGCCCAGGCCGCCCGGCACCAGCAGCACGTCCAGTGCCGGATGGTCGCCGAGGACGTGGTCGGGCAGCACGCGCAGGCCCTTGGCGCACCGGACCGGGTCGCTGCCTTCGGCGATGAGCACCGCGGTGTCGGCGTCGTCGCGCAGCATGCGGGAGGCGGTAAACACCTCCCACGGCCCGACGAAGTCCAGCTCTTCCGCGCCATCGAAGATCAGCAGTCCGTACGTTGTCACGTGAGCTCCCTGGTTGACCGGAACCGGGCCCGGTAGTCGGCTGGTGCGATCCTGGCGTGCCGGTGGAAGGCCCGGCGAAGCGTCTCCGCAGTGCCGAAGCCGCAGCGCCGCGCGATGGTGTCGACCGGGTCGTCGGTGCCGGCCAGGGCGCGCTGCGCTGCCTCGATCCGGACGCGCTCGACGTAGGCCGCAGGCGGGATGCCGACCTCGGCGGTGAACCGGCGCTGCAGGTGCCGCGGGCTCAGGCCAGCCTGGCCGGCCAGGTCCTCGATGCCGTGCCTGGCGCCAGGATCGGCGTGAATTGCCGACACGGCCGCGCGGATCGGGTCGGCTCGCGGCTGCGCCGACCACAGCGGCACGCTGAACTGGGACTGGCTGCCGGGGCGGCGCAGGAACATGACCATCTCCTGGGCCACCTGGTGCGCGATGTCGCGGCCCAGGTCCTCCTCGATCAGCGCCAGCGAGAGGTCCATCCCGGCCGTCACGCCGGCCGACGTCCAGACCCTGCCGTCGCGGATGAAGATCGGATCGCAGTCGACGCGCAGCTCGGGATGCTGGCGGGTGAGCTGCTCGGCGCGGCCCCAGTGGGTCGTGACCGTGCGCCCGGTGACGAGCCCGGCCGCGGCCAGGAGGAACACTCCGCTGCAGACCGAGGTGACGCGCCGGGCGCTCGTCCCGGCCGCCGCGATCCAGCTGACCAGCCGCTCATCTTGGCACGCCCGGTCGACGCCGGCTCCCCCGGCGATGACCAGCGTGTCGACGCCGTC
Source organism: uncultured Actinomycetota bacterium (assembly GCA_963842355.1). GTDB lineage: Bacteria > Actinomycetota > Actinomycetes > Streptosporangiales > Streptosporangiaceae > JASHPR01. The sequence goes on from CAWJGC010000011.1 coordinate 1,034,386, forward strand.
AGGGCCGCTGTCCTGGACGCCGCCGGCCGCGTGGACCAGCAGGCCGCTGGCGGACCGGACCAGGCCCGCGCGGGCGGCCACGATCTCGCAGGCGTAACCGCCGCCGAGCCCGGCCGCATGGCTGAACATCTCGTGCGGGCCGACCATGTCGAGCGGCTGGAAGCCATCGAAGATGACGAAGACGGTCCTGCGCTGTTCCACGCCTCTACCCTGCTGTCCGCCGGACGATGGCGTCAACGACGCTTACCCCACGTTTCACGCCATCGAGCCGGGGCGCGATAATCGGTCACTCGTGGGTTCAAGCCGAGGCCGGGGAGCGATGCATTGGCGGAAGGCGGTTCGGTGAGCGAGCCCGGGCGCAGCCATCACCCGCTGGCGGGCCGGGCGGCCGCCGGGGCGGACGCGGAACTTCGCACGCGCCGGGCCGCCATCGCCGAGCTGGGCGGTGCGCTGCGGGAACTCGTCGAGCAGGCGTCAGCCACCGAGGTCCCCGAGGATGTCCTTCGCCGGGTGGCCGCACAGGTCAGGGAGGCGACCATCCTGCTGGGACAGCGGTCGCGCACGCGCGCGGACCTTCCGGGTGCCGACAACCTGCTCGGCGGCTTCCGGATGTACAACCCGGTGACCGGCAGCGGCAGCGCCCTGGCCCCTCCGCTGCACGTCGAAGTGGACGGGAATGCGGTGGTCGGCACGTGCACCCTCGGCCTGGCCTTCGAGGGTCCGCCCAGCTTCGCCCACGGCGGCGTCAGCGCGATGCTGCTGGATCACTTGCTCGGGTACGCCACGGGCATGGCGGGCCATCCGGGCATGACCGTGCTCCTGGAGACCAGGTACCGGGCACCGGTGCCGCTGCAGACTCAGCTCCGCCTCACCGCCGAGGTGAGCGAGGTGAACGGCCGGCGCGTCACCGCACGGGGCACGATCGCCACCGCGGCCGAACCGGACACGGTACTGGTCGAGGCCAGCGGCACGTTCGTCGGGCTGCGCGCTGAGCAGGCCGCCCGCCTGTTCGGCGGAGTGCACCCGGACGCCACCGATCCTCTGGTGGCTCACGACTGACCGCTGGCTTGACCCTGCCGCAGGATCGGCCGGCCGAAACCGGGCACACCTCCGACTCTGGTTGAGAGCCCGGGCATCTTGGTTGAGAGCCGGCCATCTTGAGCGTGCCAGGGCGCGACGTGTTGTGCTTGAGTTGGCGGTAACACTCGAAGGGCAGTTGGTCATGCATGACTGAAGACCCCCGTCAAGACCGAAGACCCCGTCAAGGATCCGGGCCCTCTTCCCGAGCCACATCTCTGGCGCCGCTGGCGTTCGGTCTTGTTCGCTCCGGTCGGCGACGGCCAGCGGCGTCGGCGCGGGAGCGACGGAGTGCGCCTGCTCGGCGCCATCATCGCCCTCGTGTGCTGCGTGCTCATCATCCGCTACGACTCCCGCATCGACCGCGCGATCGCCCAGGTCATCCATCCACCGCCACGGAGCATCACCTGGCTGGTGACGGTGGTCTACGACGCTGGCGCGTACGGCGTCACGGTCGTCCTGCTGGCCCTGGCCCTGGTCGCGCGCCGCTGGGTGATCGCGCGCGACATAGCGCTCAGTGCTGTCGGTGCGGTGGCGCTGAGCGGGATCCTCATCCTTTTGCTGGGGAGCAGAGGCGGGAGACCGAGCGGAATCGTGATCCATGGTTATTATGTGCGGTTCCCCGTCCTCCAAATCGCTATCTTCATGGCGGTCACCACCGCGGCACTGCCCTATCTGTCGCGAGGCTTGCAGCGCCTTATCGAAGTCTTCATAGCTTTGGTGGCTCTGGCTTCAGCCGTCGGGGGTCACGGGCTGCCGGTCAACGTCCTGGGAAGTCTGGCCATCGGCTGGGGGGTGGCCGTACTGGTCCGGCTCATCTTTGGCTCACCGCTCGGCCTCCCGTCGACCGATGACGTCCGGCGGCTGCTCGACGAGCTCGGCATCCACTCAAGCAACCTGCGGCCGGTGCCCAGGCAGGCCTGGGGAGTAGCGAAGTACGAGGCAACCGAGACGCGCCAGGCAGCCTCGCCCGGCCAGCGCCTCGGTATAGAGGTCTACGGCCGGGACGCAGCCGACGCCAAGCTCCTCAGCAAGGTGGGCCGGTTCCTGCTCTACCGGGATTCCGGGCCGGAACTCACGTTCACCCGGCTTCAGCAGGTCGAGCACGAGGCGTACCTCACCATACGGGCCGGCCAGGTGGGCGGCACGGTGCCCGAGATCATCGAGGCTGGGACTGCGGGACCGGCCAAGGACGCGCTGCTGGTCTACCGCCTGCCGGCCGGGACGACGCTGTCGGACGCTGACGCCGGCGCCGTCAGTGACGTCACTCTTGACGACCTCTATCGTCAGCTGCTGATCCTCCGGAGGGCACGCATCGCCCACGGCGCCATCAGCGGCGACGCGCTGCTGGTCGACTCGACGGCGCAGCGGGCCGTGCTGGCGGACTTCCGCAACGCCACGTTGAACGCTTCGCCAGATCAGCTCGATCGCGACCTGGCTGGTGCCATGGCGGCGACGGCAGTGGCGGTCGGCGCCGAACGAGCCGCCTGCTCCGCGGCCAGATGCCTGGATCCGGAGGTTCTCGGGCGCGCCCTTCAGCACCTGCGCAGGGCCGGGCTCGACCCCGCGCTCAGCCGGCGCCTTCGAGGCAGGCGCGGCCTCCTGGAGGATGTCCGTCAGCGTGCCGCCCAAGCCAAGTCGATCGACGTGCCGAAGTTGGTGGAGCCCCACCGGGTGAGCTGGCCGACGTTGATCATGGTTATCGGCTCGCTCATCGGCGGCTGGGCCCTCATCGGGGTGCTCATCGACGTGTCCAGGTCCTTCGACACCGTGCTGGGGGCCGATTGGCTCTGGGTCATCATGGCGTTGATCCTGGCCCAGCTGGCCGTGGTGGCGTCGTCCGTGGAAAGCATCGGCAGCATAGCGGGGCCGCTTCCGTTCGGGCGGGTGCTGGGTGTCGAGGTCGCCAACGCGTTCAGTTCTCTGGCCGGCGGGACACCGGCGGTCTTCGCTACCCGGGTGCGCTTCTACCAGCAGCAGGGCTACGACTCGTCGGTGGCGTTGAGCTCGGGTGCCATCATGGCCACGTCCAGCTGGATCGCCAAGGGGGTGATATTCCTCGTTTCGCTGCCGTTCGCCTGGGGGGCCATCCACCTCGAGGTCACCCCCGAGTCGGGCGGGGACTCGAAGCTGGTGTGGATCATCCTGGCCGTCGTCGTACTGGTCGCCCTGGTGGCCGGCCTGGCCCTGGCCGTGCCCAGGCTCCGCAGGCTGGCTTCGGAGAAGGTGCGACCCCGGATTCGCGGCATCTGGGGCAACCTCAGGCAGGTGGCCAGCTCGCCGCGCAAGCTGGTGCTGCTGACGGGTGGCTCGGTTGCTCAAGAGCTGTTCGTGGCGATGGCTCTGTCCGTTTCGCTGCGGGCCTTCGACGACCATCTGCGGCTTCCCATCCTGATCGTGGTCATCACGCTGGCCGGGATCATCGGCGGCGTCTCGCCGTCGCCCGGCGGCATGGGAGTGGTGGAAGCTGGCTTGATCCTCGGTCTCACCGCGGCCGGCGTCTCGGAGGCCGACGCCACCGCCGCGGTCTTCATCCAGCGCCTGTTCACTTCGTACCTGCCGCCCATCTGGGGCTGGGTCACCCTCGTCTGGATGCGAAAGCGAGAGTATCTATGAGCAGCCGCACGGCCGGAGGGGTCATGGAAAAGCGTTCCCGCTCAGGTGCCTCGGCGGCCGGGACCACGCGTGAGGAGGCCGCTCCGTTCGCGTCGGCCTGGCGACGGGCGCACCTGACCGTGGAGGAGCGAATGGCCAGAGGCCGGGCCGCTCGCACGCAGGCGCCCCGGCAAAGCCACGGGCGGTGGGAACCTGCGCCCGACCGCCCGGATCCGGTCGTGCTGCTCGAAGAGCAGGGGGAGAGCCGGGTGCCGGAGCTGGTCCCGATCCGCTACGGGCGGATGCTGGTCTCCCCGTTCACCTTTTACCGGGGCGCCGCGCTGATCATGGCCGCCGACCTGGCGGCGACCCCCCGGTCCGGGGTGACCGTGCAACTGTGCGGTGACGCCCACCTATCGAACTTCGGCCTGTTCGGCACGCCCGAGCGGCAGATGCTGTTCGACATCAACGATTTCGATGAGACCCTGCCCGGCCCGTGGGAGTGGGACGTCAAGCGCCTGGCGGCCAGCTTCGAGGTCATGGGGCGCGACCGCGGCTTCGCCCCGGCCGACCGCCGCGCCATCGTCATGGCCGGGGTCCGGGAGTACCGGGATCGTATCCGCCAGTCCGCCGGGATGGGAACCCTGGACGTGTGGTACGAGCACCTGGAGGCCGGGATGCTGCTCAAGCTGGTCCGCAAGGAGGTCCAGGTCAAGCGGGTCAGTAAGGAAGAGGCCAAGGCGACTGAGGAGATGGTCGCGAAGGCGCGTACCCGCGACAGCACGCGCGTGTTTGCCAAGCGGGCCGACCACATCGGCGGTGAACTGCGGATCGTCGCCGACCCGCCGCTGATCATACCGATCGAGGATCTGGTCCGGCCCGGTTCGGAATGGGAGGATCCTGTCCCGCTCATCAAGAAGCTGCTCTCGTCCTACCGGCGCACCCTCGGGCATCAGCATCACCCCATCGAGGAGTACCGCTACGTCCACACCGCCCACAAGGTCGTGGGCGTGGGCAGCGTGGGCACCCGCTGCTACATCATGCTGATGCTGGGCCGCGACCACGACGACCCGCTGTTCCTGCAGATCAAGGAGGCGCAAGCCTCCGTGCTCGAACGGTTCCTGGGCCAGAGCACCTACCCGCACCACGGCGAGCGCGTGGTCGCAGGGCAGCGCCTGATGCAGGCGGCGACCGACATCTTCCTGGGCTGGCAGCGCATCAAGGGGCTCGACGGCGTGACCCGCGACTACTACGTGCGCCAGTTCCAGGACTGGAAGGGCAGTGCGGACGTGGAGACCATGCTCGTGCCGGGCGCCACCCTGTACTCGCGCATCTGCGGAGCGACCCTGGCCCGCGCCCACGCTCGCTGGGGCGACCGGATCGCGATCGCCTCTTACCTGGGCAAGGGCGAAGCCTTCGACCGCGCGATCGCTGACTTCTCCGTGGTGTACGCCGACCAGAACGAGCGGGACTACGCCGCGTTCCGGGCCGCCGTTGACTCGGGGCGACTGGTCGCCCAAGTCGGCCTGTAGCCGAGACAGGGTGATCTTGCCATGCTCGATCCGGACACCGCGGCGCCCCGGCATGGCCGGCGGACGCGGCCGGTCGAGCAGGCTCCTACGCTGCGGGTATGAAGCAGATCCGGGTGGGCACGGCGTCGTGGACGGACCGGACGCTGATCGAGTCGGGCTGGTACCCGCCGGAGGCGGACACGCCCGAGCGGCGGCTGCGGTTCTATGCCCGCCAGTTCCGGCTGGTTGAGGTGGACGCCACCTATTACGCGCTGCCCGCTGAGCAGACCGCGAAGGCGTGGGCCGCGCGGACCCCGGCCGGGTTCACCTTCAACGTCAAGGCGTTCAGCCTGTTCACCCAGCATCCCACCCGGGTCGCGGCGCTGCCGGCTGACCTGCGCCCGGGATGGGCACCCAGGATCCGCGCCCTCGCCCGCGACGCCGAGGACACCCACGTCCTGTTCAACAATTGCTACCGCGACTACGCCCAGACCAACGCCCGGCAACTCGCCACCCTGCTCGAAACCTGACCACCCGCAGTGACGGGTGAGGTCAACGAGAACGCTGTAAACCACGGCTGGATGCTCGCCGTCTAGTGACGGACGGCGCATTGCGATATGCGCGGGATCCCGTCGGCAACGCACCAGCGGTAAGGAGAAGAACATACTCATGGCAGCCACGCTTCAGGAGATGCTGCTCACACCGGAGACTCAGCCAAAGGTGATCGCCGACTGCTACGCACTGCTTGAGCAGGAGCTTTCGGTCAAGTCCGGGATCTCCGGGACCGCGGTCAAGCTCGCCTACAAGACGGTGAACACCTTCATGCCGGGCCACATCCGGTACATGGTGGAGTCCCTGCTTCCGCAGATGGTGGACAAGCTCGAGCCGTACTGGGCGGACTTCACCACCTCCGGCGGCGGCGAGTTCGGCGACTACCTGGCCAAGCGAGGCGAGGAGGTGTCGCAGGCCCTGCTCTCGGTAACCGACGCCCGGGCGGCGGCCTCCGGCCGTCCCACGGTCATCAAGGCGTACGGCACCGTCCGCGGCAGCGCAGCCAAGCACGTAGAGACCGCACTCCCGCACGTCGGCGACCTGGTGCAGAAGTACGCGCCCTGACCCCCAGCCCGGATCGGCTCTATCGCCGGATCAGGGTGGCGATGATGTCACGGACGTGGTCGGGCGGCAGCGCGCAGGTGGCATCGCCGACGGACAGTTCCACTCGCTGCACGCCGGGATCGGCTGTGGGCATGGCCTTCGGCCAGGCCCAGACCCGTTGCTCGGCGGCAAGCCGGCGAGCGGCGGTGCTGAAGCTGTCCTGCGTGGCGTTCAGCAGCAGGTGCATCATGGGGACCTGCGGCGGGTCGGGTATGACCCGGATGCCCGCGACCTCGCCGAGCGCGGCTGCGATCGCGCGGGCGTGGCTGAGATAGGCGGACATCAGCGGAAGCCGGCGCCTCAGACAGCTCAGCGCCGACGCGGCGTTCGGCCACAGGCCGAACAATGTGCCGCCCATGCGCTGCCGCCACTCTCGCACCTCGGCGAGGATGTCCGCTGGGCCGACCACACAGCAGCCCGGCAGGGCGCCGATGCCCTTGTAGAACGACACGTAGACGGTGTCGAAGAGCGCCGCGATCTCGGCCAGCGGCCTGCCGTACCCGGCGGCCGACTCCCAGAGCCGGGCACCGTCCAGGTGCGTGGCCGCTCCCCGGCCCCTGGCCCATTCGACCTGCGCCCGCAGGTCTTCCCAGCCTGGCTGCTGGCCACCCAGATCACGTTGCGGCAGCTCGATCAGGAGCGCGGCGGGCGGCTCGCTGATCGCGTTCAGGTCATCGATGGTCATCAGGCGGTCCAAGCCCCCGGCCGGGCGGCCGGTCAGGCCATGCAACCGCTGGTAGGCCTGGCCTTCGTGCCGGTCCAGGTGACACATCGGGTGGAAGATCACTGTCCTTCGCTGCCGCCGGTCGGCGTGCACGCGCAGCACTGACTGCTGGGCCATCGTGCCGCTGGGCAGGAACGCGGCCGCTGGCTTGCCGAGCAGCCCTGCGATCTCCGACTCCAGTTCAGCGACAACACCACCGTCGCCGTAGCGGTCGGTGACCGTGTCGGCGGGGATGCCGGCGAGCAGGCCGGCCGCGGTCACCGGGCCATGGCCAAGCAGGAAGTGGGTGCACTGATCGCGAAGCGTGGTCTGCTCAGCAAGCGAGAGCTCTTCAATTGCGGGCACGCCTCATTATGCAGTCGCCGGGCCGGGCGCCGGAGAAGTTGATCACTCGCCCCGTGGGGCCAGGGCACCGACCGGCTGAGTGCGTCTGCGGCGGAGTACATCCCCGGTTGCAGCCCGCCGCAGCCGCTGACGCGCAGGCTGGAGGGAAACCCGATTCGCCAGGCTGACGACACCGGCCGGGGCGCTGGCCACCATGGAAGGCAGACCAGGGCGATCCTATGGAGGCGCAGATGAATGACCATGCGATCACGACGCGAGCCAGCAGGATGTCCGGACCGACCGTGCCGTTGAGCTGGCCGGCGCGCAACCCCTCGGCATAGCACTCACGCAGCTCGGTGAGAGCCGGACCTCCAGCACCCGGCTGGTCACCTCGGGTTCGAGTCCGGCGAACAGGCGGCGGGCCAGCGGGTGCCTGTCGAGGACGTCAGCGAAGGCCCGGAAGAATGACTGGCCCCGTTCCCCGGCGCCCGAGCCGGCCGCCGTGCCCGCTAGCCCTTCGCGGATGACCCCGCTGGCGTCCTGGTCCACCGCGGTGCGGAACCAGGCTTCCTCGCTGGGGAAGTAGGCGTAGCGACGCGCTGCCGGCCTGCGCGTCGCGAGCGACGCCGCAATCGACGTGAACCGGCAGCCCCTCGCGGCCAAACCGGGTGATGGCCGCGTCCAGGATGGCCAGCCGCGTCGGCGCGCCTTCAGGGCCCGCGCCAGGCCGCACCCCAGATCTCATCATGCCCAGGAGGGATCAACCATGCGCTGCCGCCTGCTGGTCGCAGCCGCCGCCGCGGTCGCGGCCATGCTGCTCGGCCCGGCCGGGGCCGGTCTGGCCTCCATCCAGAGCAGGGCGGAGCCGGACCTCGCGGCGTATGACCTGGGCGTCGCAGCAGCGGTCCGGTCTGATCTCGCCGCGAGCGTCCGACTCCCCGACGGCGCCCAGGTCTACGTCTTCGGGGACACGCTCGCGGTCGACGGCCACGTTATCTGCGGCCCGTCGCACTGCCCGCACGGCTATCCGCACGACTCGATGGCGATCGAGCGACCCGGCACGGCCGCGTTCCGGATGCAGTCCTGCGCCGCCGCCGGCTGCCCCTACGGATGGCAGTGGGTGCCAAACTGGCCGGACGGCAGCTACTTCTGGATGGCCGCGCCCGCAGTGGAAGGCAGCAGCCTGTACGTCATCGGGGAGCGCGTCAGCCCGCCGGCCGGCGCGGTCGAGGGCGAGTACACGGCCAGATTCTCGGTCGGGCCCGGCGACGCCCTCACCTACCGGGGCATCACCGCGCTCACCGGCGCGGCGGACGACTCCCAGTGGGGGTCGGCCACGCCTGACCCCGACGGCGGCGGGTGGTGGCTGACCGGCACCCGCAACACCGGCGGCACCGGCTGCGTCGCGGACTGCAAGACCATGGACATCGCTTACGTCCCGTTCACCGCCATGACCCATCCCTCAGCCTGGCACGTTCAGCTCGGCATGCTGCCCTCCGGCGCAGGTTACGACCTGGGAACGGTCGTGAGCATGAGCCACGTCAGCGGCCACGGCTGGGTCGCCTACACCAAGCGCGACGACATCACCGGCAGTGCCCTGGAGCGGCTCAACGCATGGCGCGTCACTGGGCCCTGGCACGTCGCCCCCCAGCAGTGGCAGGCCAAGCCCGCGCCCGGATGCGCATGGACCTACTCGGCCGAGACCCACCCGGCCAGCCCGGCTCCCCCCGGCACCATGCTCGTGTCCTGGGCCAGCAACTATGACGCCCCCGGCACGACCTGCGCCATGCAGCCGCAGTTCACCGACCTGCCCATCGGCTCACCCTAAGCCTCGGACCGTCGACATTGCTCCGGTACGGGGGTAGCTTCTCGGGCAGGTACTCCGGCTGCGGGCGGATTGCGCGCCAGGTTCTGGCCGACGTTGACGGGACGGATAGGTAAGCGATGTATGCCGCCGAACACGCCAAGATCCACCCCGACAAGCCAGCCATCGTGATGGCGGCCAGCGGTGAAGTCGTGACCTTCGGGGAGTATGAGGCCTGCGCTAACCGGGTTGCCCGCATGCTGCGCGGCGCGGGCTTGCAGCGCCGAGATCACGTGGCGATCTTCATGGACAACGACCCCCGGATGCTGATGTGCGAGGGCGGCGCCGAGCGGACCGGCCTGTACTACACGTGCGTGAACTCCTACCTGTCGGCCGAGGAAGTCGCTTACATCGTCAACGACTGCGAGGCGCGGGTGGTGATGACCACCGGCGCCAAGTCCGAGGTGGCGTTCAGGCTGCCGGCACTGTGCCCGAACGTAGAGCGGTGGCTGATGGCCGGGGCGGAGAGCGGCCCGGGCGGGCCGTATGAGTCCTGGGAGGAGGAGATCGCCCGCTACCCCGCAGAACCGGTGCCGGACGAGCAGCTCGGAGCGGCGATGCTGTACTCGTCGGGCACCACCGGCCGCCCCAAGGGCATCTTGCGGCCTCTCCCGGAAGTCCGCCCCGGCGAGAACCTGGCCGTCCTGGAGGGCCTTCGGGCCCTGTGGAAGTTCCGGGCCGGCATGGTCTATCTCTCTCCCGCGCCCTTGTATCACTCCGCGCCGCAGGCCAGCGTCTCACTTGCCCTGCGCCTGGGCGCCACCGCCGTGATCATGGAACATTTTGACGCCGCCCGGTACCTCGAGCTGGTGGGCCGATACCGGGTGACCCATTCGCAGGTCGTGCCCACAATGTTCTCCCGGCTGCTCAAGCTGCCCGCATCCGTCCGGGAGGCCGCGGACGTGTCGTCGCTGGAGGTGATCGTGCACGCCGCTGCGCCCTGCCCGGTGCCGGTGAAAGAGCAGATGATCTCCTGGCTCGGTCCCATCATCCTGGAGTACTACGGCGCGACCGAGGCCAACGGCTTTACGTTCTGCGACTCCGAGGACTGGCTCGCGCACAAGGGCACGGTCGGGCAGGCCGTGGTAGGAGAGGTGCTGATCCTCGACGAGAACGGCGACAAATGCCCGGCAGGCACGCCCGGGATGGTGTGGTTCCGCGGCGCCACCAACTTCGAATACTTCAACGACCCGGGCAAGACAGCCGAATCGCGCAACGCCGCCGGAGACACGAGCATGGTGGGCGACGTCGGCTACCTGGACGACGACGGGTACCTCTACCTCACCGACCGGATGGCCTACATGATCATCTCAGGGGGCGTGAACATCTACCCCCAGGAGACCGAGAACCTTCTGATCACCCACCCGAAGGTGATGGACGCCGCCGTGATCGGCGTGCCCGACGAGGACATGGGCGAAGCGGTCAAGGCGATCGTGCAGCCGGTGCCCGGTGCGGAGCCCGGTCCAGACCTCGAGTTCGAACTCATCGCCTTCTGCCGCGAGCACCTTGCTCACTTCAAGTGCCCGCGCACCGTCGACTTCATGGACGAACTGCCGCGGCTGCCGACCGGCAAGCTGTACAAGCGGCTGCTACGGGAGCGCTACTGGAAGCATCGCTGTGCCTCGGGAACTGCGGCCATTCCCCCACGTCAGTGAGGAGGAGGCGTCAGCATCCCCTCGACGATGCGACGGACCTTGTCCATCGCATCCTCCTGTCCCATCCGCAGCGCCGTGTTCGCGGCGCACAGCAGGGCGTCGATCTCGAAGGCAGCGAGCGTCACGTCCAGGTCGGCGATCTCACCCGCGGCCACCGCGTTCCGCAACTCTCCCGCTATGGCCTCCGTCCACAGTCGCTGGTCCCGCAGCAGCTCGTCACGGATCGGCCCGGGCCGGCTGTCGAACTGTGCGAGGTTCGCAACCCGGAAGCAGCCGCCGGCGAACAGGGGGATGGTGGCGTACCCGCGCCAGTGCTCGAGGAGCGCCCGCAGCCGCGCAGCCCCCGGCGGCGCCGACTGCGCCTGCCGGATCACGGCGTCGACGAACATCTGCCGCGCGTACTCGATCGTGGCGAGCTGCAAACTCTCCTTCGACCTGAAGAGCGCCTGAATCCCTGACTTGCTGAGCCCGGTGTCAGCCGCCAGCCGTCCGAAGCTGACGTTGTCGAGTCCCTCGAGCGAAGCCAGGTCAACAGCATCCCGGAGGACAACCTCACGTGTCCTGGCCCCGCGCAGCAGGCGCTTGTCCCTGGTTCCCTCCTGTTCGTCGAGGTCAGCCACGTCGAGGACCGCTCCCTTCCACCATGACTCAGCAGCTTCACCGCACTCTACATACGACCGGCCGTACATTGCCGCACCGTGGTTCCTGCCGCGGCCTGTGGCCGGTGCGCCGTTTACTGGTTAGGCTGCCGACGTGTCGGGTTCCAGGCCGCCGGGCGTGACGCTGTCGAACTGGGATCTGGGCGGCGAGCCATCGGCGTGGGCCTACCTGAATGCGGGTGAGCTGCTCCCGTGCGTCGAGATTCCGGTGACCCGGCGGGCCGCGGTCCTGGACCGTGCGGAGATGGCTGAGATCGGGCAGTTCCCGGTGCAGCCAGGGGCACCAGGCGTGACCCTGGACGAGTACGTCGCTGGCGGGCTGGTCAGCGGCGTGGTCGTGGTCCTGGGCGGCCAGGTCGTCTTCGAGCGTTATCCGCGGATGCGGCCGGGCGAGCGTCACCTGTTGATGTCGGTGACGAAGGTGTTCACCTCGGCCGTGGTCGGGATTCTGGAACTGCGGGGCGAGCTTGATCTCGGGCAGCCGGTCGATGCTGTCGTCGGCGAGCTGGCCGGGTCGGGATGGGCCGGGGTACGCGTCGGTGACGTGCTGGGCATGGCTTCGGGCATCGACTGCCGTGAGATCGACGTGCCGGGTGCCTACGACGATCCCGGCCACCCGTTTTACCAGTTCGAGGCCAGCCTCGGCTGGCGGCCGGCCGGGAACGGGCCGCTGCCGTCACCGTATGAGTTCGTGGCGGCCCTGCCGTCCCGCCGGCCGCCCGGCGAGGCGTACGAGTACACCGGCGTCAACACGTTCGTCTTGTCCTGGCTCGTCGAGCAGGTGACGGGTCTGCCCTTCGCCGAGGTGCTGGGTCGCGAGATCTGGGCGATGGGCGGGTTCGAGGCGCCGGCCCAGCTCTGCGGTTCCGCGTCGGGTGCTCCGGGCGGCCACGGCGGGCTGTCGACGACACTGCGGGACCTGGCCCGGTTCGGGATGCTGTTCACGCCGAGCGGCAGGCTCGTCGCCCCCTCTCCGGTCATCAGCCAGGAGCACCTGCGGCGGATCCAGGCCGGAGGCCGCCCGGAGCTCCATGGCCGTCAGGGGACCCGGCCCGATTACGTGACCGATGCGTTTGGCAGTGACCTGCCGCCGGCCAGCCGCCAGTGGAACTTCGCCATGGCTGACGGTGACCTGTTCAAAAGCGGCTTCGGTGGCCAGGGACTTTACATCTCGCCCGCCCGGGACCTCGTCATCGCGTTCGCCGGGACACCGGGCCCCGATGGCTCGTACAGCTTGCTGCGCTGGTTCAGCCGCCGCCTGGCCACGGCAATCGGCTAACGCTGCCGATCGGCAGCCACGGGCCACGTCGCATGCCCGCGGGGACCGGATTGCCGTCCGGGCGGCGCCGCGCCGCTAAGGACGGGCCTGCGGCTGGTCGAGCACGGCGAACAGCAGCCCGCCGATCATGGCCACGTTCTTGTGGAACTGGATCCGCTGCAGCTTGCGGACGGCGGGGTCCTCGATCGTCCAGTAGGCGTGCCCGGCGATCGTGGTGGGAACCAGCGATCCGGCCAGGGCCAGGGCGGATAGGCGCGGGGCCCGGCCCAGAGCTAGCAGCGCGCCGCCCAGCACCTGCACGGCGGCGTTGCCCCGCACCACCAGCTCGTCGTCGGCGGGAAGCGGAACCCGCTTGCGGACCGTAGCCAGCACCGCCGCGGCCTGATCGACACGCGCGCCCGGCGCCCGCAGGGCGTCGAAGCCGAGCAGGACATAGGTGGATCCGGTCAGGATGCGGGCAGCAGGGCGCACCAGCCCCAGCATCCGCCAGGTCGTAGTCATCGCGCCTCGATGCGGGTCGGGGAAACCTCCGGTCAGCAGGACTGTACGCGGCATTTGCGGATCGCCGCTGCCCCATTCCGGCCGGACCCCCCGCTCATCGCCTCCGTCATCCCCTCGGCACCAGCCCCGTACGGCGGGTGCCAGAATAAGGAAGAGTGAACACTACCCAGTCCGAGAAGGTCAGGACCGGCCGCGGTTTTTTCGCTGCCCTGGACCAGAGCGGCGGCAGTACGCCCAAGGCGCTGGCCGAGTACGGCATCGGGCGGGACCGCTACAGCTCCGACGCCGAGATGTTCGACCTGGTCCACGCCATGCGGACCCGTGTGCTGACCAGCCCGGCGTTTGATGGCTCGCGCATTCTCGCGGCGATCTTGTTCGAGCAGACGATGGAACGGGACGTCAACGGCGTCCCCACAGCCCGGTACCTCTGGGACGAGAAGAACGTGGTGCCGTTCCTGAAAGTCGACAAGGGGCTGGCCCCCGAGCAGGACGGCGTGCAGCTCATGAAGCCCATCGACACCCTCGATGGTCTGCTCGAGCGCGCGCAGCGACACCAGATCTTCGGTACCAAGATGCGGTCGGTGATCAACGATGCCGACGAGGCCGGGATCTCGGCGATCGTGGACCAGCAGTTCGGCTACGCGAGCCGGATCCTGGCCGCCGGGCTCGTGCCGATCATCGAGCCCGAGGTCAGCATCTCCAGCCCGCGCAAGGAGCAGGCTGAGACGCTGCTGCGCGACGCCATCGCCAAGCACGTCGAGATGCTGCCTGAGGGCGCGGCCGTGATGCTGAAGATCACCATCCCGACCCGGCCTGGCCTGTACGGCGACCTGGCGTCTGACCCGCGCGTCCTGCGGGTCGTCGCCCTGTCGGGCGGCTACAACCGTGACGAGGCCTGCGCTCGGCTCGCCCGCGATCCCACCCTCATCGCCAGCTTCTCGCGCGCGCTTCTCGAAGGGCTGACGGAAAGCCAGACCGACGAGCAGTTCAACGCCCAGCTCGAGTCGTCGATCGAGCAGATCTACCAGGCGTCGGTAAACAAGCAGCCGATCAGCCCCTGAGCCCGCCAGGTAGTCCCCGCAGGCCCGGCCCAGGGCGTCCGCTCGCCCCTGGCGCCGGCCGGTTCGCCGGTCACGGCGCGGTCCCCAGGACGAACGCGTAGGTGTCGGTGAACGCGACCGTCTCCCCCGGATGGGCCTGCCGGATCTCCGCCACCCCCGCTTCGAGCTGCGCGTCGTCGAAAGCCGACAGCAGCGACATGTACCGGTCGCGGACCATCTGCAGGTACCGCCCGGTGCGGAACTTCAGCGGGAAGCTCTGGTAGGTCAGCGCCGAGTACAGGCCCGCGGTCCGCACGTTGCCGGCGATGACGGCCGGGTCGGGCTGGCCGGCGGTGAACCGTTCCAGCGCGGCGGCGAACAGCGGGTAGCTGATCTGGGTGGGCAGCATGACCACGAGCAGCCGGCCGCCCGGGCGCAGCAGCCGGGCCAGCCCCGAGATCACCGCGGCGCGATCCTTGATGTGGTGCAGCACCTCCTTGACCAGGATCGCGTCGTAGCCGCCGTGCGGTAACCGGACCCGGCCGGCGGCCAGGTCCTCGGCGCTGGCCGCGACCGGGATCAGCTTGCCGTCCGCGGGGACCTGGGCCAGCATCCGCGCGGACGGCTCGGCGCACACGACCGCCGCGGCGTGCTTGGCCAGCCTGCGCGCGTACAGGCCCGTACCGCAGCCGACGTCGGCGACAAGATCACCTTCGGTGACCCGCAGTCGCCGCTGGATGCAGTCGGTCATCCAGTCCGCGAACGCCGGGCTGTGCGCCCAGTCCTCCTCGAGCGTGACGGCCAGGCGGTCGTAATGATCCGCCCTGACGTTCCTGTCCACGACTGGACCCTCCGGGCGAGGTATGGTCACCGCAGTCTCCAACCTTTCCCGGGCCACGTCACTGCCGTCAAGACAGCAGTAAAGCCTGAACGGAACCCGCGTGGCCAGCCTGCACCCCCCGGCCAGGCTGGCCGGGGGGCCCTCGCGAACCTCGCGGCGTGCCGCGTCGGCGTCGTGCCGTACCTGGGCGGACGCCCGGGCCACCTACGTCGGGCTGGGCGTCGGCACGGTGGTCGGGGTGGGCGTCGGCGAGGTGGTCCAGGTCGGGGTGGGCGTCGGCGAGGTGGTCCAGGTCGGGGTGGGCGTCGGCGAGGTGGTCCAGGTCGGGGTGGGTCTGGCGTAGCTGGCCGAGGCAGGCGTGGGGGAAACGGTCGGGGAACTTGACCTGGCCGGATGCGCGGACGGCGATGCGGAGACCTTCGGGCGTGGTGGCGGCCCCGTAGTGCCCGGGCGCTGCCCGGGTGAGCTCAGGGCCATGGCCGCTGAGGCGGACGCTGCGACGATCACGACAGCGGCTGCTCCCGCTATCCAGGCCAGTCGCCGCCGGTGCCCGCGCTGCGGCGGGTCGGCCGCGCTGCCGCCGGCCCCGCTGCCGCCGGCCCCGCCGCCGCCGGCCCCGCCGCCGCCGGCCCCGCAGCCGCCGGCCCCGAGGCCGGGCTGCGCCTGAGCGCCGGGCCGGCTCAGCGGCCGGGGGATGCTCACGCCGGTCGTCGTGGCCGGCCCGGCGGGGATGCCTGCGGGCGGCGGCGAGTCACCGGAGGCGCCTGCGGGCCGGGGCGAGTCGCCGGCGCCCTGGCTGGCGGCTGCGGCCAGGCCCGGCGCGGCGTACCGGCCGACCACCTCGGTGAGCGGGGGTGGCAGCCAGTCAGCCGCGAGCTCGCCCGCGCCGAGCTCGGCCAGCAGGTCGCCGGAGGTCGGCCGCTGGCGGGGATCTTTGGCCAGGCAGCGCTCGATCACCGGCCGGATCTGCGCGGGCAGATGAGCGATATCCGGATCCCGGTGGACCACCCGGAACATCAGCGCCGGGGTGGACCCGGTCCCGAACGGACCCTCCCCCGTCGCCGCGAACGCCAGTACCGCGCCCAGGCTGAACACGTCGCTGGGCGGACCGATCTCACGTCCCTCGGCCTGCTCCGGGGACATGAACCCGGGGGAGCCGATGACCGTGCCGGCCTGGGTCAGCATGGTCGCCTCGGCGGCCCGGGAGATCCCGAAGTCGATCACCCGCGGCCCGTCGTCGGCCAGCAGCACGTTCGAGGGCTTCAGGTCCCGGTGCACGACGCCTGCCGCGTGGATCGCCTCCAGGCCCTCGGCCAGCCCGGCCGCCAGGGCCAGCACCGACGCCGCCGGCAGCGGCCCCTGGCTGTCCACGGCCTCGGCCAGCGACGGCCCGGCCACGTACGCCGTGGCCAGCCACGGCATCGGCCCCTCCACGTCCGCGTCCACCACCAGCGCCGTGAACAGCCCGCTGACCGTCCGCGCGGCCGCGACCTCCCGCGCGAAGCGGGTGCGGAAACCAGGCTCCCCGGCCAGATCCGGCCGGATCACCTTGACCGCCACCAGCCGTCCTCCGGCCGAGCGCCCCAGGAACACCTGGCCCATCCCGCCGGCGCCGAGCCGGCCAAGCAACCGGTACGGCCCGACCGACCGGGGATCCCCAGCCTGCAATTCCCCCACCATGCCACCCTCCCCTGCCGATCCCAGTAGCCATGGTCCGCGTGATGAACAGTTACGGCAATAGCAAGCCGGAGTCATAACTATGCCTGACACGGACCTGTCCGTGTCAGGCGATCATCGGGTGATCCCGCCGGATCAGCCCAGCCCGCGGTCGCGGGCAGGCCCGGCATGTTGATCCTCTGCGCGCCCGGTGCTCGCCGCTGCGTTCTAGCGTTTCGGTCGGTCGGCCGGCTGCCAGAGGCGGAACGTCGCGTCCTGGTCGTCGACGCACTCGGCGATCAGCCCGAACGGCCTGCGCACTGGCTCGTCCGCGTGGCCGCCGGCCGCCCGGACCCGCTGGACCGCGGCCGCGATGTCGTCGACGCGGTAGGACAGCTGCACCTCGTGCTCTGTGCCCTGCGACGACAAGAGGCTGAGCGGCGGGCTGGTCTCATCGGTGCGCCACGCGCCGGGGTGACCGGGGGAGAACGGCACCCGCAGCACGGCCTCGTAAAACTCCTTGGCCCGGTGCGCGTCCGGCGCCACGATCGTCACGTTCGCGACGTCGCCCTGGCGGAGCCGGGTGGCCCGCGCCGGCGGTCGGAGCAGTATCCAGCGGTGCCCGAACGGGTCGACGATCACCGAGGCGCGACCGTAGGGCTGGTCGGCCGGCTCCCGTTCCACCGAGGCGCCGCTGCGCCGGGCCCGCTCGGTACTCGCGTCAACGTCGTCGACTTCCAGGTGGAGGGAGTGGCTGAACGTCACCGGGGAGCCGGGCGCGCGCACCGGCACGTCGGGCCAGAGGCCGGAAGCTTCGGAGAACATCAGCACCGCGTCGCCGATGCCGACCTCGGCGTGGCCGATCGTGCCGTCCGCGTTGACGTGGGGCTCGCCGCGGCGCTGCGCGCCGAACACCTCGACGTACCAGTCCATGGCGCGCCGGGCGTCGGACACGACGATGTAGGGGGTCAGCGTCGGAGGCCAGGCGGGCTCGCGCTCGACCCCGGTCGCGACCGTCTGCTGGGACATGGTTCCTCCTGGGGTGGCGAAGACCTCCCGGGTCAGCCGCATCCGCAGCCGCCCGGCGAACTCGGGGTCGGGATCGACTGGCGTGACGGGCTCGCGCAGAGCCTCGAACGGATCCGTCATCGCGAGCCCTCCTCTCCCTCGTAGATCCGGCGGAACGCGGCGCGGGCCCGCACCAGCAGCGCCTCGGTGGCGTGCAGGCTGCGGTCCAGGTGCCGGGCCACCTCGGGTACCGGCAGCCCGTCCAGGTAGCGCAGCGTCAGCGCGGCCCGGTGGTGCGCGCCGAGCCGGTCGAGCACCTCGCGGGCGCGGATCCGGTCGACGACCGTCTCCCACGGGTCGTCGACGCGGGCTGGCTCGCCGTCCAGCAGGCGCAACCCGCGCTGCTCCCGCTCGACCCGCCGCCAGTGGTCGGCGAGCTTGTGCCGGGCCACCCCGATCAGCCACGGGATCGACGGATCGGGCGCGCCCGGCTTGCGGACGGCGCGCACGGCGGCCAGGAACGAGTCGGCCGTGAGGTCCTCGGCCAGGCCGGTGTCGCCGCAGCGGGCCAGCAGGTAGCCGTAGACGTGCGGCAGCGCATCGTCGTACAGCCTCAGCAGCCCGAACGCCGGGTCGGGCCGCACCTGCGGGTGCGTCACAACCTCATCGTCGTCCGGGCGGCCGGTACTCCGACGGGCAGCATGGCGAGTATCGAACCGCCTCTGGTCCTGTTCCGTACCACCCGGGGCGGGAGCAGCGGGTGCGACACGCGGGGCTCGAGGAAGGCGAAGCTGGCCAGCAAGATCACCCCGGCGAACAGGAAGCCAATGGTGAAGGGGTTGCTCCAGGCGGTGGTCTCGGCGTGAGAGAAGCCGTAGACCAGGCAGAACAGGCCGGAGGTGACGAGGAGAAGCCCGCGAATGTCCAGCGGATCGCGGTTGGCGGCCTGGTCGTTCTTCAGCCAGAGCAGGGCGCCGGCCACGCTCAGGCGTGGACGGACGCGGGGAAGAAGCCCCTCAGCGCCTCCCCCATCTCGGCGCGCACCGACGCCCCTGAGATGACCACGCCGACCATGGTAACCGACGTGTGGGTGTGCCCCCGGGCCCGGACCTGGCGGACTGGCACCCCGGCGGCCTCCAGGGCGCGTGCGTAGGCGACGCCCTCGTCGCGTAGCGGGTCGAAGTCCGCAGCGACGATGCACGCCGGGGGCAGACCGTCCAGGTTGCCGCGCAGCGGGGCGGCACGGGGGTCACCGCGGCCGGCTGGGTCGGCATAGTGATCCCAGAACCAGCGCATCAGCGCGGTGGTGAGGATGTATCCGTCGCCGTTCTCCGCGTAGGACGGCCGGGTCATCTCCGAGTCCACCACCGGGTTGATCAGGAGCTGCCCTGAGATGTCCGGCCCGCCGGCGTCGCGGGCCTGCTGGCACGCGACTGCCGCGATGTTGCCGCCAGCGCTCCAGCCGGCCACCGCGAGCTGGCCGGGGATGCCCCCCAGCTCGATGGCGTTGGCGTCCACCCACTGCAAAGCCGCGAACGCGTCCTCGGCGGCAGCGGGGAAGCGGGCCTCGGGGGCGTGGCGGTAGTTCACCGACACGACCACCGCGCCCGAGCGGGCGCAAAGGTCCCGGCACAGCGGGTCGTCCGAATCCAGGTCGCCCAGCACCCAGCCGCCGCCGTGGAAGTACACCACCAGCGGGTGGGGGCCCTCTGACGGCGCCGCCGGGCGATACAGGCGGTAGGGCAGGTCCCCATCCGGGCCGGGCATCACCCCGTCTGTGACCTCGCCCACCTCGGGGCTCGGGGGGCGCGTGGCCGCCATGGCCGCCATGAAGGCGCGCGCGTCGGCGACCGGCAGGGTCTCCATGGGCGGCAGCCCCATCTCGGCCATCAGCTCCAGGACCATGGCGACATCGGGCTGCACGCGGCGGATCACCCCGTCCCGGCACCGGTCACCGCCAGGGCCGGTCATCCGGAACCCGAGGTAGTCCTGGGCGGCCACCTCGTCGCACGTCCGCCGGTACGCGTCCACCCCGCCGATGTAGGGGAGGAAGACGCGTGGCTTGCCGGGGACGTTGGCACCCATGTACCAGGAGCTGGCGGTGGGATACAGGGTGATGGCCCCGCAGTCCTGGACGTGCTGATCCCATCCGGATTCGGCCAGCGGGGTCGGCTCGATGATCTCGAAGCCTTCATCGCGCATGTCCTTCAGGCAGCCCGCGACCCAGTCGACATGCTGTTCGATCGATACTGCCATGTTCGACAGGACCGACGGGCTGCCGGGGCCGGTGATCATGAAGAAGTTCGGGAAGCCGACGGTCATGAGACCCAGGTAGGTGGAGGGCCCGCGCGCCCACTTCTCCTTCAGGGACAGGCCTCCTCTGCCGGCGACGTCCACAGCCACCAGGGCGCCGGTCATGGCGTCGAAGCCGGTGGCGTACACGATGGCGTCGAACTCGAACGACTCGTCCCTGGTGTCGATGCCCTTCTCGGTGATGCTGGTGATCGGCCGCTTTCGCAGGTCGACGAGCCGGACGTGCGGGAGGTTGTAGGTCTCGAAGTAGCCGGTGTCGAGGCAGGGCCGCTTGGTACCGAAGTGGTGGTCCTTCGGGCAGAGCGCCTCGGCGGTCTCAGGATCCTTCACGATCGATCGGATCTTCTCGCGGATCATCTCGGCCACGATCTCGTTGGAAGCCGGGTTCACCCCCTGGTCGGCGAACACGCCGAGGATGCCGAACAGCTCGCCCTGCCCCCACGCCGCCTCGAAGCGCTGCCGGCGGACCGCCTCGCTGGCGGTGATGCCGAGGATGTCGGTCATCTCGACGGGTATCCCTCCCCGGGACCACTTGGCGGCGTGCCGGTACCCGTCGCGGTCCTCGCCCAGCCTCTTCAGCCGATCGGCCGAGGCGGGGCCGTTATGCGCCGGGATGGAGAAGTTCGGGGTGCGCTGGAAGACCGTGAGCTGGCTGGCCTGCTCGGCAATGAGCGGTATGGACTGGATACCCGACGAGCCGGTCCCGATGACCGCGACCCGCTTGCCCGCGAAGTCGACCCCCTCGTGGGGCCATCGGCTGGTGAAGTAGACCTGGCCGGCGAAGCGGTCGGCGCCTTCGATGTCGGGCGGCTTGGGCATCGAAAGGCAGCCACTGGCCATGATGTAGTACCGGCATCGGAGCTGCTGGCCGCGGTCGGTCCCGAGCCTCCACCTTTTCTCCCCTTCGTCCCAGCGGGCCGAGGTGACGCTGGTGGAGAACTCGATGTCGGAGCGCAGGCCGCAGCGGTCGGTCACGAACCGGAGGTAGTCAAGGATCTCCGGTTGCGTCGCGTACTTTTCCGACCAGGCCCACTCCTGCTCCAGTTTCGGGCTGAAGCTGTAGGTGTAGTCCGTGGTGGGAATGTCGCAGCGGGCCCCCGGGTAGCGGTTCCAGTACCAGGTCCCGCCGACGTCGCTGGCCGAGTCGAACACCTTCACAGAGAACCCGAGCTGTCGCAGCCGATGGAGCAGGTAGAGGCCGGAGAAACCGGCGCCCACCACCACTGCGTCGAGCTGTTCCGGGACAGTGCCTGGCTGGTTCACGAGACGCTCCCTGGTGTCACCGGCCTTGTAGGAAGGCTAGCTCGCGGTGGGTGCGGAGGGCCATCGTCGGGAGCACCGCTTTACGGCGGGCCGGTCGCGTACCGGCCGGGTCGCCAGGGCGGGCGTCTACCCACGAGACGACGGCTGCGTAATGCTGGCATCCATGGTGATACGAGAGGCGACGGCGGCCGACTGGGCTGCCATCTGGTCGATCCTCAACGAGGTGGGTGCATCGGGCGAGACCCTGACGTGGGATCCCGCGATAACCGAAGCGCGGGCCCGGGCCGGCTGGATGCGAGAGCTGCCAGGGCGCACCATTGTCGCGGTCGATGAGGACGGAAGCGTCATCGGCAGCGCGAACACCCACCCAAACCACTCTGGCCCGGGGGCGCACGTTGCCAATGCCGGATTCGTTGTCCATCCGGCTCGGCGCCACGAGGGGATAGGCCGAACTCTCTGCCGTCATGTCCTTGACCAGGCACGCGCAGACGGTTACCGGGCTATGCAATTCAACGCAGTAGTCGAAACCAATACACCTGCGATCCGGTTGTGGCGCTCCTTCGGCTTTCAGGTCCTGGCCACAGTGCCAGACGCTTTCTGTCATCCGTCACACGGATACGTTGGCCTTCATATTATGCACAGGACGCTCTGAAAAGAGCGACGAACTCAACTCGGTCCGGGACGACCCGGGCCAGCCTGTGAGATATTGGGCGCATGACGGCGTGGAAGGACATCGAGCGCGCCGAACCGGAGTTCGCGCAGCGCGTGCGGGAGCTCTTCGACGGGCACAGACACAAGACGATTGCCACCTTGCGAGCCGACGGGTCGCCGCGGATCTCCGGGATCGAGGCGGCCTTCGAGGACGGCGAGCTCGCCTTCGGCTCGATGCCGAACGCGCGCAAGGGCGCGGATCTGGGTCGAGACCCGCGGTTCGCACTGCACAGCGCCACGATCGACCCGGTTGAGGGCGCGGAAGCGCAGTGGCCGGGTGAGGCGAAGATCTCCGGGCGGGCGATCTATGCCAGGCCACTCACCGAGGGATCCGACGGCGACCGCTTCCACGCCGACATCGCCGAGGTCGTGCATACGCACCTCAATGAGAAGGCCACGATGCTCGTCGTTGAGTGGTGGACCCCCGGGCACGGGCTGCGCCGGATCGAGCGCGAGTAGTCTCCGGCCGAGGCAGCCCGCAGCCGGCCGGGTCCGCCGCAGGTACCCCGGAGGGTCCGCGCGCCCCAGGAACTCCGTTGCGGGGGCCTCTGGGACGAGGCGGCCCGCCGGGAACGCGGCGCGCCGCGCGTCCCCGGCAGGTCGTCAGCGGTTGCGGCGGACTAGCCGAAGTTGGCGTTCTTGACCTTGAATGTGATGGTCTGGGTCAGCAGGCTGCCGGTGATGGTCACCGTGTAGGTGCCGACGGCCATTCCGGTCGTGTCGATGGTGGTCGTGACGGTGCCGTTGCCGTCCGGACCGGTCACAGCGAGCGGTTGCGCCGGCGCGTCCTTCCGGGGCCCGGTGACGGTAGCCGTCACGTCGTCCCAGGTCTGTCCCGGTACCGTCGAGGTCGGGTCGGCGAACGGGCCGCTGGTCACCCCGAACTGGCCCGGAAGCGGCGGGAACACGCCGAAGCCGTCCAGGATCGTGGTGCCGTTCGGGGTACTGCCCGGGATGAAACCCTTCCCGGTGACCGTCACGGCCCGACCGCTGGCCACCTGGTCGGCGGACTCGCTGATGTTGGATTGCAGCCGGTTCAGCCCGTACCGCGCCAGCCGACTCGGCTGGAACGGTCCGTGCTGCTCGTCGATCTGCCTGACCAGGGCGGGCACGAAAGCCGGCGCGTAGATGGTGCCCCAGCCCGACGCGATGTCGTAGCCGGTCGCAGTGGAGAAGCCGGTGACGCCGTATGCGGTGTCGGTGTAGCCGGCCGGGACATCGATGATGCCGGCCGCCGGGCCGCGCGGTCCGAGCGCCGCCAGAGCCGGGTTTACCGTGCCCAGGTCGGCCTGGCGTAGCTGGGTGGCCAGCGCGAGGATGCCCGCGAACGTGGGCGACGCCTGCGAGGTGCCGTCATCGGCATCCATCGAGATGTCGGGGAAGGCGCGGCCGTTGACGCGGCGCAACGCCGGGATGCCCCGCTGCCACCACGGCTTGGGGTAGATGGTGGATATGCCCGCGCTCGCCGCGTCGGAGTTATCGTTCGGGGCGGTCCACAGCGCATCCGGGGCGGTACGCCCGGACGTAGTGGCGAGGCCAGCGTTAGGGATAGTGCCACCGACCGCGGTTGCCCATGGGTTGTCGGCCGGGTGACCCGCGGTGACGCCGATCGGCGGGGTGCACTGGCCGGTGTCGCCGAGGACCGGTGGATCGGTCGGGCCGCAGTCACCGGCTGCGAACATCACCGGGATATTGTGCGCGGCGGCGTCGAGGAACGCGGGATCCAGCGAGTGGATGGCCGCCTGCTGGGTGGCGGTCGGGTTGGTCGGGTCGTTGATGAAGTCGTTCTCGCCGTCGCCCAGGCTCACCGTGATGATGTCGGCCAGGTGCTGGTCGGCGATCATCTCGATGGCTTGGGCTACCTGTGGCCAGCCCTGCATGCCGATGGTTTCCGGTACCGGCGGGTGGACGAAAATAATGTTCGCGTAGGGCGCCATCGAGTGGATCGCCTCCGCGTCGAGCCGGTCTTCGCCAGTGCTGCACTCGATCTGGCAGGCCGCGGACGGGTTGGTCGGCGCCGGGAGCGCCATGTCGGTGATGTTCGCCGGCGGCAGGTCCATCGCCGCGTCGTAAGTCGCCATTGACGTCTCGAGGTTCGGGTCGGGGTTAGTGACCACGTAAGCCACGGTCACGCCGGCCCCGTCGATCGCTCTCTTCCAGAGGTCGTTGACGCCGTAGTCGATGATGTCTTCCTGCGCGGTCGGATCAGGGAAGCGCAGCCTCAGAGACTGCCCGGCGGCGATCTTCGCCTCGATCGCGTTGAACGTCGCTGTCGTCGCCGCGATGCGTTCCGCCGGCGGTGGGACGCCCTGGGCCTGGCCGGACGGTGTCACAGCGCTGGCCAGCGCCGGACTTGCGAGCCCCAGGCTGGCCAGGAGCAGGCTGGCGACGCCAGCGGCGAGAACGGGTCTAGCGATCATGTGACGGCCTCCACGATGAGAACGGCCTGCCTCGCGGCTTGTGCCATTGATCATTTAACAAGCCACCAAATACGTTAAATGAACGCCTGATGTCCGACAAGTCCCGATGTCAGCTGCCCGAGTTTTCTTACGATCTGATTTGCGGACAACTGATCCTCCGGCAGGCTCCTGAGCTGGCACTGCGCGAGAACGGCTGTCGATGGGCATCAGGTTCTGCCACCGGGCCCGGCCCGGCCCAGTAGCGGATCTGTCCGCAGGCAGCAGCGGTGACGCGGCGGGTGGGCCAGGCCGCGCTGACCGGGACGACGCCGGAGCGGATCGTATCCCTGGACGTACCGCTGGCTCCGGCGAACCGGCCGGTGCCACCGGTGATCGTGTCGTTCTGCGTGCTGTGGGCGGTGGTGTGCGTGAACATCCCGGGCCGTCGCCCGCTACCGCGGACGGTCGGGGTGGGCTCGGCCCAGGCGGCAATCGCATCACGCCTATCGTGGCAGCGGTTCCATTGTCGCAGGGAATTCTCCGTTACCGGTGGCGCAGGGCATTGTCCTTCTGAGTTCCTTCAGCTGGGCCCGAGCACTGTCACGCCGCATTCGGACGTAGTGGACGATGCCTTCGATCTTCGCCTTTCCATGCCTGAGCTCGTGCTGCCGATAACCACTCCAGTATACCTCGTGATTGGTGAATTTCCGGCCGGTGAATGGTCTTCCATTCGGGGTGACGGATTCGAGATAAGACGCGTGGCGGACCCGGTCCCACAGGCCGCCTTCAAACTCGCGTCCAATCTGTGCGGCGATTATTTTCGGGCTGAAGCTGGTATCAAGCAGGTATTCTATATGATCAATGTAATATTGCAGGTAATCATGGTTACTGAGCAAGTGCTGCACCAGCGGGATCCGGGAGGATCTCCGGTTCTTCCAGTAAGGAATTGTATTGCGCGGCCAATCAAGGATGTTGGCGTACTGCCAGTTGATCCCAAAATAATCAATGCCCAGGCAGTTATCATAGTCCCACGGGATGAATGTGAAATATGGCGAAGCGGCAAAATCTCTTTCCGCGCCCTCTCGACCCGAGTTGTATAGGTAATAGTTCGAGGGGCTCGCAAAATAGTTGTCCCATCCACCCAGCAGAATATTGACGCCCGCCCACCTGAGGAATGCGCGCGTGTTCATGACACGGTCCATCGACTCGCGGTAGGCGTCAGTGTCGAACCGTTTCGGCCCGCCAGGCAGCCCTATCGCGTTGATCGCCCTGACCAGGCAGGCCAGATCATCGTAGGTATTCGCCTCGGGATTGTTCTTGTTGGTCCGCAGGCTATAGGTGTGGGTATCGGCTTCCTGGCTGAAATACTGATGCCCCGTGTCATCGCTATCCGATCCGGTCCGGTACTCAAGGGTGGCGCCTCCGATGTCGCCGCTGCCGCGGGCCTTGTAAAGGTTGCCACAGTGGTTTTTGCCAAAGTGATCTTTTAGGAACCTCTTGTCGACCTGCTCGATGAGGGAGAAGAGGCCCCGGTAGTTCGCATCGAACGCCAGCTTGGCATAGGTATGGCGCGGTGCAGGCACGCCGGATCGGCTGAAGAGGCGCCAGGCCAGCGCCTCGCGCATCTGAGAAGGATCGTTGTACATCGCCATGAGCCTGATGCGGGTCATGCCGTTGAGGTAGCAGCCGGCGCCCCCCGGCGTCCGCAGGTCAACTCGCCAGGACCGCTTAGCGGCGCGCCGGGTCCGATTTCCGCAGTTGACTAGCGAGAAGTCCGACGCGCTGAAGAGGACACCCTCGTCCCCGGGAGGGGGGACGTGCCTGTGGTCCCCGGGATCGGTGCGCCACATCTCAAGCCGGCTGTTACCAGCCGACGACACCGGGTGGCTAAGCAGCCCGTGTGGCAGACGAAGGCTTGTGACCTGGAACATGTACATCTCGGCATCGAAGAACTCCTCCTTCCCCTGCGAGGCCCGGAGATAGCCTTCGATGGCCTGGCCGGCTACCGTCGGCCGCCCACGCTTGTCGAGCAGGGCCAGCTGCCCCGCCGGCGGAACCGCGTGGGCATCCTCGAGCAGAAGGTCAAAGAAAGCTAGATGATCGGCCGTCGTCCGCAGCGACACGTCGCGGCGGCCCGATGCCACATTAACTCGTCGGGCCAGTTCCCTGGCGTATCCGGGAGGCACGTCGGTGACCACTACCGTGCGGCCCTTGAACATCTTCTGGAACCGTCTCCTGTCCATGGTCATTTCGTCCATGACCTTTCCCCCTGATCCTGGTCGTCATCAGTCACCTGCTTATCATCAGCCACCTACCTCGCTTACCGTTGCCTGTTGGGCATCGAGCTGCGAGGACACCATCACCGGGACGGCATCACCCGGCTGCGTCACCATCTGGAACCGCAGTGCTGTGTAGCTGGATCCGGGCCAGCCCGCACGACGAGCCCTGGCGCCGCCGCTCCGGGCAGCGCGCAGAGATCAAGACCGATCATACTCGACTATCCCGAAGAGCAGGATTATGCTTCCCTCATGAATTTGTTGCCCATCGGCGATGGTAGTAGCTACATCGACTTGAGTACGGCTGACTGCTTCAACCTGCGCGGGGTCACCTATTGCAGGTCTCAACACGGGGTTTGGGTGCGCAGTGAAGCGGAGGGCAGGCCCGGGCAGGTAATAACGGACCGCGATGCTTTCAAGGCATTCATAAATGCGAACATGCCCGCTGAGGCTGAGAAAGTTTTTCCAACGCTCTTTATAGAGGCCGGCCAGGTTGCAGCCTTGATTGAACCGGGCCCGAAGCCGGCTGACGACAAGCCCAGGCATCTGTGGCGGTTCGCGCTCGGGGGACTCGTGATACTCTTGGTCGCAGCTTATATCGCAGCAACCGTCATAGGAAAGATTCCCTCGAGCCGCCAGATCAGCCTCGGCGGCGTTGCAGTAATTGTCGTTGGAGCAGTGCTCATCATAGCGATCTTCCAACCGCAATGGATGCATGACGTTCAACGATTCCAGCTCGGTAGCTTCAGGCTCGACATGCAGCAACGGCTGCAAGAAATTCAGGATACCCAGAAGGACCAGGGTAAGAATCTGGATGAGATCCACTTTATACTGGTATCGCTCGTGACATCATCGGAGATGAAACATCTGAAAGACCTGAATCGTGGCACTACCGCCGACTATGAACGTACCCCTACGCTACTAGCAGAGTTGCGCCGCCTCCGTGACGTAGGCCTTATCGAGCCGATCAGGAAGAATTACAAGTTTGCCCGATTGCCCGCTAATTTTGATCTGGCCGATTATGTGAGGCTGACGAAACGAGGTAACGAATACCTCGGGCGCGTGGGTACGACTGTAATTCCGCATGGCGCGTCGGGCCTGGAGGACCGCGCAAGTCGTCAGCCGTGATTGGGTAGCGTGTCGCCCATGACTGCCCCGGTTCCGTTGCGCAGGACCACGGTGCGAGCTAACGATCTTGAGTTCGGGCTGCTCGAGGCGGGGTCGGGCCCGCTGGCGCTGTGCCTGCACGGGTTTCCTGACACCGCCCACACCTGGGAGCACCTGCTGCCGGCCCTGGCCGGCGCCGGGTTCCACGCGGTGGCCCCGTTCATGCGCGGCTACGCGCCGACCGCGATCCCGGCCGACGGTGCCTACCAGGTCGGCGCGCTGGTGGCCGACGCGGTGGCCTTGCACGAGGCCCCTGGGCGGCGACGCGGACGCGGTGCTGATCGGGCACGACTGGGGGGCCGAGACCGCGTACGGGGCGGCCGCCTTTGCCCCGGACCGGTGGCGGCGGCTGGTGACCCTGGCCGTGCCGCCCGCCGCCCTGGACGCGGTGCTGTTCAGCGACTATGAGCAGCTGAAGCGGCTCTTCTATACGTTCATGTTCCGTGACCCCAACGGGTTCGCCGATGCTGTGGTAGCCCGCGACGGGATGGCGTTCCTGGACAGGCTCTGGGCCGACTGGTCGCCCGGCTTCCCGGCCGGCGGCCATCTGGCCCGGGTCAAGGAGGCCCTGCGCCAGCCCGCCAACCTGGCGGCCGCGATCGGCTACTACCGCGCGGCGATGGGGTCCCTAAGCCGACTGCGCGAACCCGCCGCCCCGCTGGAAAGGTCACCGACGATGCTTGAGACCGAGCTGCGGGAGCTCTTTGACCGCCAGGCATCCGGCGACCAGCCGCCGTGCCAGATCAGCATCACAGCCGTGAGCCGCAGTGCCAGGTCCCGGCTGCGGCTCCGCCGGGCCGGCGTCGTCGCGGCCCCGTTGCTCGCGGCCGGTGCCGTGGCGGCCATCGTGCTGCTCACCGCGGTCCCCGCAGGCCAGCGTGGTACCAGGCCTCATCCTGCTTTGCACCCGGCGCCGATGCCTGCAGCGCCGACGTACTTCGACGCGCTGCGCCCCTACCTGTCGTTCGGCTGGCTACCTGCCGGGTCCACGGTCATCTCGGGCAAGACGGGCCGGACGGCGCAGTACCTGGATGCCGGGCGTCCTGGCCTGACGGAGTGGACGCTGGCGGCCTACACAACAGGCCAATGCCGCTTTACCCGCTCGCAGATGACGTGCGCCGGACTGAGCTCGGCATTCGACCCGCAGCGGACCACCCGGGCCCCGGATATTGACGGGCACACGGCCTATTGGGGGCCCGGCGTCCTCATCTTCCAGTATGCTCACGGCGGCTGGGCCAAGCTCACCTTTCGGAACCGGGCAGACGCACTCCGGATCGCCGAGCATGTCAGCTTCGGTGCCGCGACGGCGCCGCTCAGATTTCCCGCGCAGCTGACCGGTATGCCTGGCCGGCTGGCAGGTGAGTTATGCGATGTTCGGGCCCGGCACACAGGCGACCATATTCGGCCTGGCCAAGGGACCGGCTGGCCTCGACGCTCCCAGCACTGAGCCAGCGAACAACTTTCCTGATTTCATCTCGATCAATCCGGCCGCGCCGAACAGCTCCTGCTACTCCTCCCCCGGCCAGTCCCGGCAGCAGGTAATCGCTGGCTACCCGGTGACGGTCACCCGGGTCCCGGCCGGCCGTCAAGCGGCTGTCCAGGATCTCTGCGCGGCCCGCGCCGACGGGCTCTCAGTGTCCATTACGGTGACCGGGAACCATCCCGTCGCGGACGTAACCGGCATCTTTGCCCACCTGCGGCTGCTCGGGCCGGACCCGGCGAACTGGACCACCAAGCCAATCAGGGCGTAACCGTGAATGGCCGCATCATGTCGTTGTCCTCATGCTCGACGATATGGCAGTGGTGCACGTAGGTCTGCGGCGCCTCGACGCCCGCCGGGAGGTCGAACTTCGCCCGGATCGTGAGGAAGTAGCCGGGGTTGGCCTTGGCGGTATCCTTGAAGCCGCGTTCGTCGGGCATGGGCGGCTCCATCGGCCCGGTCGCGAACGGTCCGGGGTCGATGCCCCCGGGCACACCGTTCGGGCCGCTGTATTTCGCCTGGTAGGCGCCCACGTTGAACGGGGTCCGGCCGACCACCTGGAACGTGACCAGGTGCACGTGCATCGGGTGCGTGTCCGGGGTCATGTTGATGTACACCCAGTCCTCCACGGTGCCAGCCTTCGGCGTCTCCGTGACCGGCCGACCCTCGAAGCCCAGGCCGCTCAGGTTCAGGGTCCACCTCGCCGTCTCCGGGGCGATCTCGTTAAGCGTGATGTATCGGGTTCTGGCCGGGTGGTGCAGCCGGGCCCGGCGTCCGGGCAGGCTCGGCGGGACCGATTTGGGGCCCGGCTTGGTGACGTGCGTGCCCACCCGGACCTGCATCACGGTCGGCAGGGGCGGGGCAGGCGTGGACACGGGTGCCGCTGGCGTACTGTTCGTCAGATGCAGGGTCCGGCCAGCCATCCCGCGGAAGTCGACCAGGACGTCCGCGCGCTCCGCCGACGCCAGGACGAGCCGCCGCAAGCGTACGGGCCGGTCGAAGAGCCCGCCCTCGGCGCCGATCTGCCACAGGGGCAGGTCGTCGAAGTGCAGGCTCATGATCCGCGCGTTGCATCCGTTAAGAATCCGGAATCGGTACATCCGCGGCTCGACGTGCAGGAACGGCCACACCTTGCCGTTGACCAGCATGTGGTCGCCAAAGTACTCGCCGATCCAGACGATGCCCGGGATGTCGCTCACCGGGTACAGGAACTTCCCGTCACGCCGGAACTGGCGGTCCTGGATTACGAGCGGGATGTCGTAGGCTCCGCCGGGAACGCCGATCGGGTTGGGTTCGGTGCCGGTGTCGTGCACGTCGTGCAGGAGGTAGCCGCCGGCGAGGCCGGCGAACACGTCCAGCCGCGTGGTGCCGAAGCCGTGATCGTGGAACCAGCGCAGAGAGGCCGGCATTTCGGGGACCTGGTTGGTGTAATGGACATGCTGGGTCTGGCCATGGCCGAAGCCGTCGGGTGTCACCGCGGGGTTGCCGTCGCTGTCGGCGGCGACGAACCCGCCGTGCAGGTGCGCCATGGTCCGGACCTCGTTGCCGAACGGCGTCAGCCGGGTGTCGACGGGGATCCAGTCGGGGTATGTCTCGGGGAGGTGGCTGGTGTAGCTCACGTCGATGGGCGTGCCGCTCTGCCCGGCGATCACCATCCCGAACGAGCCGGCCTGGCCGTCCAGCCCGGAGCCGTCGTCGTAGGCCCAGACCGGGGTCGGCGGCAGGTCTGGGTGCAGCTTCCGGCTGATCTCGTGCACGGTGAAGGAATACCGGTTGGTTCCGCTTGGGGTCGCCACGACGATCCCCCGGCCCGGCACCGGCAGCGGCTCGCGGAACTTCCTGAGCGGCCCGCTGGTCAGGGCGGCTGCTAAGCTGCGCCCGGCCGCGGCAGGCACGGCCAGCGCGGCACCAGCGGCCACGCCGTACTGCAGGAACCGGCGGCGTGTCGTGTCGGTCATCTCGGCACCTTCGTCTCATCGCCCGCGACCCGCTCCATCAGACGGCCGGCGACCCGGCCCGGGAAGGGCCTATCGGCCCGATGCGAGTGGGCCCTAAGTCCCAGGCGCCCGGCCCGCGGAGCAGGTTCCGCGGGCGGCGCCGGTCCTAGGACAAATGGACGTAGTCGTAATCGAACGGCTTGCCGTTGATGCCATGCCGCGGCGGGGCGATCCAGGCGGCGATCTTGCCGCGCTCGAGGACCGGCTGCATGAGCGAGCGGACATAGGTCTTGTCCACGCTGGTCGGCAGCCATTCACCCTTGCGCTGCTCCCATTCCTCCGCGCCCAGCTTCTGCCCGTCCGGGGCGGCCTCGATCCGAGCGAACGCTCCGACCCGCCGGTTGAACGCCACGTGCGGCAGCCGCAGCCGGTGCTGCAGCCCGGCGGCGCCGAGGATCTTGTTCCACCGGTTCACGCCGCCCTGGCAGTCGGCGATGTACTCCCGCCGCAGGTCGGTGTTCAGCCCGGTCAGCGCCATGACCTCGGTCTGTCCGATCTCGCCGTCCTCGGTCACCGCATCCACCATGATCGAGTCGCTGGTCAGACTGTGATCATCACGGCGCCGCTCCTCCATCCAGCGGCCCTTCAGCCCGGCGGTGTAGTAGTTGGCGACGTTCGTGGACGTCTCGCCGCCGAACAGGTCGAGCGACACCGAGTAGTGGAAGTTCAGGTACTTCTGGATGACGTTCAGCGGGATAGCGCCGTGGCCGGTCACGTCGTCGGTGTCGTTCTCCGCCATCACCTGCGCAGCACGCTGCACGACCCGGTCGATGCCCGTGGTCCCGACCATCATGTGATGGGCCTCTTCCTTGAGCATGAACTCACACGTCCGGCTCAGCGGATCGAACGCCGACTCCTTCAGCGTGCCGAGCTGGTACTTGCCGTCCCGGTCGGTGAAGTAGGTGAACATGAAGAACGACAGCCAGTCAGGAGTCTCCTCGTTGAACGCGCCCAGGATCCGCGGCGACTCGAGGCTGCCCGACGACCGGCGCAGCAGTTCCTCGGCCTCTTCCCGGCCGTCCCGGCCGAAGTAGGCGTGCAGCAGGTACACCATCGCCCACAGGTGGCGGCCTTCCTCCACGTTGACCTGGAAGAGATTCCGCAGGTCATACAGCGACGGCGCGGTCGCGCCCAGGTTGCGCTGCTGCTCCACCAACGCCGGCTCGGTGTCACCCTGCACCACGATCAGCCGCCGCAGGTCGGCCCGGTACTCGCCGGGCACCTTGTCCCAGGCCGGCTCGCCCTTGTGCTCGCCGAAGGCGATCATCCGTCCGGGATCCCGTTCGGCCAGGAAGATCCCCCACCGGTAGTCCCGCATCGGCACGAACCCGAACTGCGCCCAGCCATCCCGGCCCACGTTCACCGCTGTGCGCAGGTACACGTCCCGGGTCGGCAGCGTCGGCCCCATCCCGTCCCACCAGGACAGGAAGTTCGGCTGCCATGACTCGAGCGCCCGCTGCAGCCGCCGGTCCTCATGCAGGCTGACGTTGTTCGGGATCTTCTCGGTGTAATCAGCCGCAGTTGTCATGCATATCCCCGCTCGTTTCCGGGCGCCCTGGGGCGCCGCTTTCCCTCGTCGCAACGCTCATTCCTCACACCCGCTTCGGGTCGAAGCAGGCGCGCTGTCCGGTGCCGTACTTTGGCAGGGCGCCGTCCGGGCCAGACGCGCTCGGCCGATAGAAGATCCAGTTTTGCCAGGCCGACAGCCGCCCGAAGATCTTGGTCTCCATCGTCTCCGGGCCGGCGAACCGGTAGTTCGCCTCCATCCCGGTCAGCGCGTCGGGACTGAAACTGCACCGCTCCTCGACGGCGATGCGGACCTCCTCCGCCCAGTCGATGTCATCGGGCGCGAAGGTGACCAGGCCCAGCCGCGCGGCGTCCTCGGCCTGCAGCATCTCTCCAGCCTGCTTCTCCGCCGCGGCCAGCCCGGCGGGGTCGCCGAAAAACCGGGTCTGCAGCCGGGTCAGCCCGTTGCCCATCGGGAGCGGTCCGGTGTTCATCTCGTTCGCCGCGACGACGGCCGGCTCCGCATCGGGTCCGGTGTCCTCGAACACCCCGTCCAGCATGTAAGACCTGTCCGCCGCCAGCGCCAGTTCCAGCAGCGACCCGGCGAAGCAGCTGCCCGGCTCGATCAGCGCGATCAGGCTCCGGCTGGTCACGTCCAGCCGCTTCAGCGTCCGCTTCAGGTACAGGACGATCTCATTCACAAGCCAGTCGCCGGCGTTGCCGAGCAGGAGCCGGTCATACGCCAGCACCCGCCCCGGGTCACCCTCGGTACGCCAAACCCAGGTGCCCAGCGTCGGTTCGTTCGTGCGCAGGTCCAGGATCAGGTCGTCCAGCTCGCGGATCACCGCGAGCGGCCAGAATCCGGCCCCCTGCTCGCGGACGCCGGCCACGCCTGCCGGGGGGTCCTGCTCCGGCCCGCGCACCGTTATCGCGGCCACGCCGCCAGCATGATCGAGCCGCGCCGACACGTGGCGGTAGCTGATCACGTCATCGCGGCGGGTCTTGTCCAGCGGGGTGAGCTCAATCCCGGCGGCATCCCGCGGCCGGGAGGACCTGGCCGCAAGCTCGGCCGCCCGCGCGGCCACGGTCTCCTCCCACCTGGTGCGCGGCACGGCCTCGTCCACCAGCTTCCAGGCCACCGACTTCCGGCCGCCGACTCCCTCGGGCCGGGTCGAGAAACAGTCGGCCAGATCACGCCGGACATGTCGCTTGTCGGTTACCCGAGTCAGCCCGCCGGTGCCCGGCAGCACCCCCAGCAGCGGCAGCTCCGGCAGCGAGACGACCGCGGAGCGGTCGTCGATGAGCATGATGTGCTCGCACGCCAGCGCCAGCTCATAGCCGCCTCCGGACGCCGTCCCGTTCAGCGCCGCGAGGTACGTCTGTCCCGAGTGGGCGGACGCGTCCTCTATGCCGTTTCGCGTCTCGTTGGTGAACTTGCAGAAGTTGACCTTCCAGGGATGCTCCGACATCGCCAGCATGCGGATGTTCGCGCCCGCGCAGAAGATCTTCTCCCCGGCGCTGGTGATCACGACCGCGCGCACCTCAGGGTGCTCGAACCGCAGCCGCTGCACCGCGTCATACAGCTCGATATCCACGCCCAGGTCATACGAGTTCAGCTTCAGCTCGTAGCCACCGCGCAAGCCGCCGTCCTCGGCGACGTCCATCGCCAGCGTTGCCACCGGCGCGTCGATGGTGAGCCGCCAGTGCCGATAGCGGCCTGGCTCGGTCTGGAAGCTGACCCGCGCGCCGTCGCCGCCGGTACCTGCCCGCGCATCGGGCGACGCGCCCCCCGTCATTGCTGCCATGCAAGTCCTCTCGTGCCGGCCGACCCGGTCTCTAAGCTCCACATTATTCGATACTACCGATAAAATCTAGTAGCATATTCTCAGGCTCCCGGCCAGCCGGAAGTCAAGCCGCACGGCCCGGCTGCCAGGGCCGCACCCGGCGGGACCAGTGCCGTCCCTCGGTAAGATCCCCCGAAGGCCCGGAGAGGGCCACGGAGAAAGGGAGGCAGCCATGGCGACTCCCGCTCCGCTGGCCGGTGAGCCCGTCCCGGCGCTGTCGCGCCGACATGCAGCAGGCGCGGTGAGCGCGCGGGGGCTGCTGTTCACGGTCCTCGGCGAATTCGTGCTGCCGACCGGGGGATCAGCCTGGACCTCAGCGTTCATCGAGATATTCGGCCGGCTGGGCGTGGAGGAGAAAGCGATCAGGCAGGCGCTCGCGCGGACCGCCGCCGACGGGTGGATCCGGCCCGAGCGGCACGGCCGGCGCACCCGGTGGGTGCTGACGCCCGAGGGGAACCGGCTGCTGACCGAGGGGACGAAGCGGATCTACGCCTTCGCCGGCTCGCAGCGCGACTGGGACGGGTCGTGGCTGCTGGTGCTGGCCCGGGTACCCGAGAGTGACCGGCCGGCCCGGCACCAGTTGCGCACCCGGCTCAGCTGGTCGGGCCTCGGCAGCCCGGCCCCCGGCGTCTGGATCACTACCCATACCGAGCGCGAGGACGAGGTGGAGCAGGTGCTCCGCCAGGCGGGCGTCACCGACGGGCAGACCTTCGTGGCCGAGCACCGCGGCGGCGGCGAGCTGACGGCCCTGGTGGCCCAGGCCTGGGACCTGCCCGCGATCGAGCAGCGGTACGAGGAATTCCTCACCCAATTCGCGTCGCCATCCGCCGGGGACCCGCTCACCCGCCTGATCGAACTCGTCCACGCCTGGCGCCGCTTGGCCTCAGTCGATCCAGGCCTGCCCGCCCGGCTACTTCCCGGCAGGTGGAGCGGCGCGCGGGCAGCCAGGCTGTTCGCCGCCCGGCACGCCAGATGGTCACCCGACGCGGTGACGCAGTGGATACGGCTCAACGAGGCCGCTGGCTGTAGCTGATGTGACGGGCGGGGAGCGCATCGCGAGCGGTCCTTTCTGCCCCGGGTGCTGTACCGTCAGCGTCGTCGCGTCTCCGGCGTCTTAGCGGCGACGACTGGGTGCCCGCTAGCCCGCACAACGGGAAGGCATAGCCACCCTCGGGCGGCGTTCATTCAACTCCTCGCAGTACCGGGCCGAGCTGCAGTGATATCCCGAGGCGCTGGGCCAGGTCCGCGGCCCGGCTGCGGTCAGCCGGGCCGAACTGCTCTGCGTCGCGGATGAAGCGCAGGTGCCCGGGCCCGCCGCGGCGCGGCCCGGCCCCGCCGACGGACGGCGTTGCGCGGACGAGCCGCAGGCGCGCGCCGTTTCCCCAGGTCAGCTCGGCGACTGATGCCTCTGTGGTGTCCTGTCGGCTGACGACCTCGCCCTCGAGTGCCTCCTCGAAGAGGCGGACCGCGCCGTCGATGTCAGCCACGTAGTGCTCGACCAGAGTGAAGGCCGACGACGGTCCGGGCGCCGGAAGCTGAGCGGGCGCCGCCAGCTCCGGCGGCGGGCCGGACTGCTCGGCAACCTGGATCACGATGCCGTAGGCGTCCTTGGGGTGCAGGAACGCTTCCTTCCAGGTCGCGCTCAACAGGCTGACCTGGACCGGTTCGATGCCGAGCGCCCGTACCCGCGACAGCGCCGCGGCGATGTCAGGGACGATGAAGTTGAAATGATGCGGACCAGCGCCGCGAGAGGCCAGGAAGCGCTCGAGAAAGGCAGCGTCGGAGCCCCCGGCCGGCGTGAGCAGCTCAATCTTCGGGCCGGTGCGGAACTGCAGCTGACCCCACCAGTAGCCGGGCGAATCGCCTCCATAGACCCAGGAACCGCCGAGCAGTCCGCCGAACAGGTCCCAGCCATCCGTCAGCGCGCGTGTGCCAATCGCCACGTGATCCAGGACGGTCTTCGTCACGGTCGCTCGCTATCTCGCTGCTGCTGCTGTACCGCAGATGCTAGTTCCCAGGCGATCGATTCAGTAAGCTGGTTGGACCACCCACCAGTAGGAGTTACGTGCCGATGATCTTCGATGCGGACAGCCATGTGATGGAAGTGGAGGGCTGGCTTCCGGGCTATGCCGACCCGGATGTGCGGGAGCGGCTCGGTCCCCTCGGGCTCGAGAAGGGCGGCAAGGACGCAGCGAAGTTGCTGGCTTCGCTGCCGGGGCTGTGGGAACGACAGCGCAGCGAGCAAGTCAGCGCAGATGTCATCTCGGGCCCGAAAGGTTGGAAGGCGCCCGGTGCACTCGACGCCGACGTGCGCTCGCGGGTGCTCGACGCGCTCGGCATCGACGCGCAGCTCGTGTTCCCGACGTTCGCGCTGGGCCAGTTCGCCCGTTCCCACGATCCGGCCGTGCGCTACGGCGGTACGCGGGCGTTGAACCGGGCGATGGCCGAGTTCTGCGCGACTGACGAGCGGCTGCTCGCCGTCGGCTACCTTCCGCTGAACGAGCCGGGCCGCGCGATCGAAGAGCTCGACGCCGCGCTCGAGCTCGGCGTCGCAGCCGTCTGGTTGCCGTCCGAAGCGCCGGGGAGCTTCTCGCCGGCCCACGTCGACCTCGAGCCGGTCTGGGCCCGGCTCGCCGAGGCCGGCGTCCCGTTCGTGCTGCATGTCGGGGGAGGCAAGCTGCTCCCCAGGGAGTTCCACGAGAACGGCCGCCCGCGCCCGGTCGACTGGCTCGGTGGCGGCGAGAACCTCCGGGGCAAGGACTTCCCGGTGCTGCACCACTCACCGGAACGGTTCCTGGCGTGCCTCGTTCTTGACGGCGTCTTCCAACGTCACCCGCAGCTGCGGGGCGCGGCCATCGAGCTGGGCGCGAGCTGGGTCCCGGGGATGCTCCGGAACCTCGATCACGCCCACCGGTCGTTCTCGAAGTTCGAGCCGTTGCTGCAGGAACTTGAGCTCAAGCCGTCGGAGTACATCCGCCGCCAGGTGCGGTTCACGCCGTTCCCGTTCGAGGACACCGCTTGGCTCATCGAACAGTGCGGACCCGAGCTGTTCATGTTCTCCACCGACTACCCGCATCCCGAGGGCGGGCGGCGGCCTTTCGAGACTTTCGGCGACGCGCTGGCCGGGCTCGGCGACGCAGCGCACGACCAGTTCTTCTGGCGCAACGGAGCCGAGCACTTCGGGCTGGTCTGAGATGGCAGGGTTCGCCGCGATCCCCAAGGTCGATCTGGCTGCCGCGGCGGCCGGCCAGATCCGCGACGCGATCCTCTCGGGCGACATCGCGGCCGGCGACGGGCTGCCATCCGAGCGCGAGCTCGCCCTGCAGCTCGGCATCAACCGGACCACCGTCCGCGAGGTGCTGATGCGCCTCGAAATGCTCGGCCTCATCGACCGCCAGCACGGCAAGAGGTGCCGTGTGCTCGACTACCGGCGCAACGGGTCGCTCGAGCTGATCCCGCATCTCGTCCGGCTCGGCATCCGTGGGATCGGCCGTTCCATCCGGGAGGCGACCGCCATCACCTACGAAGGCACCGCGGCGCTCGCCGCTCAGCGCCGGTCCAGGCCGGGACTGGCCGAGCTCGAGCGAGCAGTGGCCACGCTCGAGGAAGCGGTCACCGTCGGAGCCGACGAGGGCATCATCCGTGCTGATCGCGAGTTCCACCACACCGTCGCCGCGCTGGCGGGCTCCCTCGCGCTCGAGCTCATCGTCAGCGACTTCTACCGTGCCTTCGACGCGTCACTCGACACCGGCGGCCGGATGAAGCGGTCCATCGCCAGCCTCCTGCGAGCCATCGGCGCGCGCTCGGAGCAATTGCCGCACCGCCTCCTGGCCGAGGCCATCCGGGCCGGCGACGAGGAACAGGCACGCGTCATCGCACGGGCAATGGTCGTCGGCGCCCCCGCTGACTAGCCCGTTCAGCGGTCTGCGGACCGGGCCGCGAGGCCGCCAGAGGCCCGGAGGGTCGCGGGTTTGGCGATGCTCAGGTGGCGGACACGCCCGGCCAGCGATCGGCCCAGGGCTGCGCCGCTTCGAGCTGTGCCGCCACACGGATCAGCACGTCCTCCCGGCCGTACGCGGCGACGAGCTGCACACCGACCGGCAGCCCATCCTGCGTCCAGTGCAGCGGCAGCGAGATCGCCGGCTGACCGGTGACGTTGAACGGCGCGGTCCACTGCGCGAAGGGAGTGGACCGGAACAGCCCGGCCAGCGGGTTGTCGGGCTCCGGGACGAACTGGCCGAGCGTCGGCGCCGCCTCGCCGCAGGTCGGCGTCAGCAGGAGGTCGAAGCCCGATTCCCACCAGCCGGCCGTCTGCCGGCTCGCCGCCTGCAGCCATTCCCGGCTCGTCAGTAGCGCGGCACCGGAGACCGACCGCCCGAACTCAGTGAGTGCCCACGAGGTCGGTTCGAGTTCGCTCTCCTCGGGCTGGCGGCCCACCTTGCGGGCCCAGTACTCCGCCGTCCACGCCTGGCCGGCCGCCCATGTCGTGACGAAATGCTCGGTGATCCGCGAGTCGTCGAGCACCCCGGGATGTGAGTTCTCGATCACGTGCCCGAGCGACTCCAGCAGTCGCGCGGCCGAGGACGCGGCCATGACGGCCTCACGTTCGGGAGGCGCGTTGGTGCCGGGCGACGACGTCATCAGCCCGATCCGCAGCCGGCCCGGTTCGGCGCCGACCTCCTCGGCGTAGGGACGGGCCGCCGCCGGCGCGACGAACGGCTCACCGGGCCACGGGCCGGCGACCGCGTCCAGTACCCGCGCGGTGTCCCGCACGCTCCGGGTGAGCACGTGCTCGACGACCAGACCGTCGAGCAGGTCGCCATAGTGCGGGCCGAGTGAGGTGCGCGCACGTGACGGCTTGAGCCCGACCAGCCCGCACAGGCTGGCGGGGATGCGGATCGAGCCGCCACCATCGTTGGCGTGGGCGACCGGGACCAGCCCGGCGGCGACCGCCGCGGCCGAGCCGCCGCTCGACCCGCCGGTGCCGCGGGTGGGGTCCCACGGGTTGCGCGCGACGCCGAAGGCCGCGGGCTCGGTCGTCGAGACCAGCCCGAATTCCGGCGTCTTCGACTTGCCGACCACGACCAGACCAGCGGCCTTGAACGCGCGGACGAGGTAGCTGTCCTCGCGCTCGACCCAGCCCGCGTTGCGCAAGAACGCCGAGCCCTCATACAGCGGGTCACCAGCGGAGTGCGCGACAAGGTCCTTGAGCAGCATGGGCACGCCGCGGAACGGCCCGCCCGGCAGCACGCCGCGGGCCGCCTCACGCGCCTTGTCGAACAACGGGGTGACAAGCACGCCCAGCTGCGGGTCGAACGCCTCAAGGCGCGCGATCGCGGCATCCACGAGCTCTTCCGGCCTGACCTGCCCGCGTGCCACGAGATCGGCCTGCGCGGTCGCGTCAAGGCCGGCATAGGCGTCCGTCGTCATGCGGCGGACGCTACAACGTCAGCGCCTGACAGGCCAGCAACTCGCGCTGTTGACCCCCACCGTGCCGCCTCACGCACGCCGGGCGGCCCGGCAGCCCTGGCAGCCCCGGCACTCGGCGCGAAGGAGCTATTCGAGCCATTGGCGCCCATCGATCAGCTCACGCGCGGCGTCGAGGTGACCTGCGTGACACGCCGTCTCAGTGATCACGTGAAGGAGGATCTTCTGTCCCCATCACAGAATCATGACACCTCCGAGCCATTCGGGGTGCCGCGGAAATGTCGGCACGCGATGATCGCAGCGGTTCAGTTCGGTAAGCCGCTGCCGCCGTGGCCGCGGCTGCGTGGCCGGGTGCCGGGCCCGGTCGGCCCGGCTACCGGCCGGCCGGGCGGCTGCGCGTGCCCCTTCGTGCCGTTTCTTGGCTTTCATCCCGGTTCGCGGTCGGCAGCGTTGCGTCCGGGCCGGGGATGAATGTGGGTCTGGTGCACACCCACGTACACCATTTCTACATTCAGCACCCCGGCTTCGCGCGGCGGGCGCGCAGCGGCCACAGGCTGACGCGGCTGGATCCTGGTCGGCCGGAGCGGCTGAGGGAAGGATGAGGGGTTAGTCGATGAGCCCGAGCGCACGGGCGCGGCTGACCGCTTCGGCGCGGTTGTGAACCCCGAGCTTCTTGTAGGCGCGCTCGGCTCGTTCCTTCGCCGCCGACCGGGAGATGCCCAGCTTGCCGGCGATGAGCGCGAAGGTCAGCGGCGTGGGCAGGTAGCGCAGGACTCTCGCCTCGGCCAGGCTGATCGACGCTGCCCTCACGGTGGCCGCGTCATCCGCGACGGCATCCGCCGCCGCCTCGTCAGCCGCCGACACCACCGCCGCGTCGTCCGCCACGGCACCCGCGGCCGCCTCGTCAGCCGCCGACACCACCGCCGCGTCATCCGCCACGGCACCCGCGGCCGCCTCGTCAGCCGCCGACACCACCGCCGCATCATCCGCCACGGCACCCGCGGCCGCCTCGTCAGCCGCCGACACCACCGCCGCATCATCCGCCACGGCACCCGCGGCCGCCTCGTCAGCCGCCGACACCACCGCCGCATCATCCGCCACGGCACCCGCGGCCGCCTCGTCAGCCGCCGCGATGATCACGCCCGCGGCGCTCAGGGCCTCAATGGCCTCGTGGGCGGCTGCCTCCTCCACGATGCCCGCGTCGATCAGCGCCTGGAGGGCGTCGGCGGCCGCGGCGGCGCGGATCGCGTCCGAGGCCGCGACTGCCTCGGCAGCCTCGGCCTCCGCGGCCATGGCACGGAGCACCGCGCGGGCTTCGGCGGCCTGCGCCGCCGAAATCACCTCAGACGCCTCCTCGACCGCCGCGACCTCGGCGCCCACGAGCAACCCGGCCTCGGCGGTGAGGAAACCCTCACCCAGCAGCGCGCCTCCGGTCTCGGCGATCGCGTCGAACAGCGGCTGCGCCCAGCCGTGCTCAACCAGCAGGAACGCAAGCGCCCTTCCCGGCGGCAGGGATTCTGCCAGGGCCAGCGCGTCAGAGGGATCGAAGCCCGGCGAGCCCTCGCCGGCCGCTCGTCCCACCAGGCCGGCGCCGCCGAACGGGAGGATTCTCGACAGGAGCACGCCAAGGTCATCGTCGCCGCCGATGACCAGACGCTTGATCTCGCCGTCCTCATTCTTGGCGACGAACAGCAGGTCAACCAGCCGCAATACTCCTCGGCCCTGCAGCCGCCCGACTTCGGCCAGCACCCGGCCCTGGAAGTCGGCGGCGGCACGGAAGCTAGCGGCGATCACCTGCATGGGACCGGGCATCTGCCGACCTCCCTCATCGTTACTGACGCTTCGGCATGGGACGCTCAGACGCGGGCTTGCGCGGTGATACCGCCGGTCCGAGTGGGCTGAAACAGCGGCCCCGCGACGAGGGAAAGGCTACCGCTTCCGGGCGCCGGGCGGCAGATCGGCCCATGGGTCGGATAAGCGGCCGGACCGGGTCCGGACCCGGGGGGACCCCCGCCCCGCCCGGCGATGGGACGGAGCCGGCCTGACGCACCTGCAGGCCCGGCCGGGCCGCAGCTTGAGGCGGCCTGCGTTAGTCGCCGTGGCGGGCGCTTCCGGGTCAGCCGCTGATGACCCTCAACCGGGCACGGATGTCGGCGTGCGCCAGGCGGCGCAGCGTCGATTGCCTCGCCTGGCGTGCCACCGCGGCGCGGCGGTCAGCATCCATGGGATTGGGCCCGATGACCGCTGCGTCCTGCGCTGTCGGCTGGAACGCGATCACGTTCACGCCTAGCCGCCGCAGTCGCCGCGCCTCGGCTTCCAGGACCAGTCGAGACCATCGGCGGGCCGGCTGGTCGATGGCCAGCCGGAGGCCGCGCCCGGCCAGCGACATCGGCGAACTCACCACGACGAGGTCCAGGTCGACGCCGGCCAGCACGTCCGCATTGGTCGGCGAGTGCGTGCCGCCGTCCACGAACAGCTCCCCGTCGATGCTGACCGGCCGGAAGTACCCCGGGATCGCACAGGACGCCGCCACCGCATCGGGAAGCGGCGGCCAGCGGTCACGCCCGAAAACCACCAGGCGCCCGTCCCGCTCGCGAACCGCGCACACCCACAGCCGGCCGCCCGGCCACGAGCCCAGCGCCAGCCCGGCGATCCCCTCCGAGATGAAATCGGTTCCGACGGCCCCCTCCGGCATAAGCCCGGCGATCAGCGCCAACGGCCGCGCCTGGAGAGGACGGGCGGCGGCGCGCGCCAGCCTGGCGGCTATGTCCGCGGGCAGGCGTACCCGCCCGCCCGAACGCATGGCTGGCGGCCTGCGCGGCGGCCCGGCCCCCGCCATCAGCCGGGCCCCGGC
This sequence comes from uncultured Actinomycetota bacterium, assembly GCA_963842355.1. Lineage (GTDB taxonomy): Bacteria > Actinomycetota > Actinomycetes > Streptosporangiales > Streptosporangiaceae > JASHPR01. The sequence goes on from CAWJGC010000011.1 coordinate 1,077,512, forward strand.
AGCCGACATCGGCCGGCCCTCGGCACGAGCGAGCAAGTCAGCCGCGGAAAGCCCCGCCCGCAACGACGTGCCGGTGATCGACCCGGCCGACGTGCCGACCACCACCGTGGCCCGGCGCGGATCCCAGCCCGTCGCCTCCTCGACGGCGGCCAGCACGCCGGCGTGGAACGCGCCCCCGGCTACACCACCAGCTCCCAATACCAGGCCCACCCGAGGTCCCTGGTCACCAGCTTCCCTGCCTGCCGCCCAGCTCTCCCCCGTACCGCTAACGGGGTCTATAACCCCAGGTGCGTCAGCGTGGCCAGACGGCATGTGTCAGTTCTACCCGGCTGGCGGCGTGAGTTCCGTGGCCGCCGCGGATCCCCCCCGCAACTTAGTGACCCGAGTCCACCGCGGCAATGAGCTCCAGGATGCGAGCCGGAGGCAGGTGCTGCTCGTAGATCCGCACGCCGAAGGGCGAGAGCGCATCCTCGATTGCGTTCACTATCGTAGGCGGCGCGACGATCATGCCACCCTCGCCCACGCCGCGGAAGTTGACGTCAGTGTCGAGCGGCACGGTCTCGAGGTGCTCTATCTCGATGCGGGGAATATCACAGGCGGTCGGCACCAAGTAATCCATGAACGTGGCTGACTGGCAGTTGCCGTCCTCGTCATATGCCGATCGTTCGAGCAGCACCGCGCCGATGCCCTGCGCGACGCCGCCTCGAATCTGGCCTTCGACGACGGCGGGGTTGATGAGCGCGCCGCAATCCTCGGCGACGACGTACCGTTCCACGGTCACGATGCCGGTCTCGGCGTCGACGTCGACGATGGCGCAGTGACTGCCGCCGGACCAGCCGCCTTCGCCGCCGTCGAACGAGGCCACGATTTCGAGACTGGCGTCCACGTCGGCACCGAACTCGCCCGACGCCGCGCGCCGCGCGACCTCGCCCACCGGGATGCCGCTCGCCGGGTCGCCGCGCACAAAGACCTGGCCGTCGGTGATCTCCAGGTCCTGGGCGCTGGCTTCCATCAGGTGCGACGCGACGTCGATCACCTTGGCCTTGAGCTGCCGCGCGCCGTGCAGGGCCACGCCCCCGGTCATGGTGGCCGACCGGCTGCCGCCGGTCAGCCCGAACGGCACCACGTCGGAGTCGCCGACCACGACGCGGACCTGCTCGAACGGCACGCCGAACTCGTCGGCGGCGATCTGGGCCAGGGTCGTCTGGTGGCTCTGGCCGTGCGGCATCTGCCCGGTGAACAGCACGACGATGCCGTCTTCCTCGAGCCGGAGGCGTATCGACTCCAAGCCCATCGGACCGCTGGGCCCACCCGGCTCGCGCGGGCCGGGAGCGGCCTCGATGAACGTTGCCACGCCGATGCCGAGGTAGCGGCCCTGGGCTCGCGCTTCGGCCTGCCGGCGCCGGAACGCGGGGAAGTCCACGAGCTGGGCGACCCGCTCCAGCGACTCCCTCGTCGTGACCCCGACCAGCGGCCGCCCGGTGACCATGACCGCCGGCGGATCGGTCCGCGGGGCGGCGTTACGCAGCCGGATCTCGAGCGGATCGAGGCCGAGGTCCTTGGCGATGAGGTCGAGGACGCGTTCCCGCACGAACGTCTCCGACGCCCACGGGCCGCGGTAGGCGACATACGTCGCCTTGTTGGTAATGGCCGCGGTCGACTCGAAACCCAGGGCGGCGAGCTTGTACGGGCCCGGGAACATCGCCTCGAGGATCGACGGAACCATCGCGCCCATGCCCGGGTATGCGCCAGTGTCGATGACCATCTTCACGTCCAGCCCGAGCAGGTCGCCGTCGTCGCTGACGGCGGCCCGGACGTCGAAGCTCTCCTCGCGTGCCTGCCCTGATGTGGTGAGGTTCTCGCCGCGGTCCTCGACCCACTTGACCGGCCGGCCGAGATCACGCGACGCCGCCGCGACAGCGAGCTCTTCCCGTGATGCGCCGATCTTCAGGCCGAACGAGCCGCCGATGTCGCCGGCCAGCACGCGCACCTTCTCCTGCTCCATGCCGAGGCGCATGGCGACGGCGATCTTGCTGACGTGAACGCTCTGCGTCGCCGCGTGGATCGTCATGGCACCGGAGTCGGCGTCGTAGCTCGCGACGCAGCCGCGGCCCTCCATCGGCACGTTCTGGTGGCGGTGCACGTCAATGTGGAAGTCGGCAACCCGGTCAGCATTGGCGAACGTAGCCGGGACGTCACCGAACTCGCGGCGCGAGAGCGGGCTGGCGATGTTGTCACCGAGATTGGCGAACAGCGGCGGGCTGCCCGGATCGAGGGCGAAGGATGCGTTCGTGACCGGAGGCAGTTCGTCGTACTCGACCTCCACGAGCTCGCAGCCGTCCTCGGCGAGGTAACGGCTCTCGGCGATGACGACCGCCACCGGATCGCCCGCGAAGCGCACCTTGTCGGTCGCGAGCAGGCTGAACTGCGGGGTGGGCCCCGTCCAGCCCATGAGGGCCATCAGCGCATCCGGTCCCGGGACCGTCATCGCTTCCAGCTCCGCACCGGTGTACGCCGCGACGACCCCGGGCAGCTCCCGCGCCGCCGAGACATCGGCCGAGAGCACCCGTGCGTGCGCCATCGGCGAGCGCACGAACGCGGCGTGCAACATCCCCGGCAGCTTGATGTCGTCGACGTACCGGCCCGCGCCGGTGAGGATGCGCGGGTCCTCGGACCGCTTGATGCTGGCGCCGGTGTAGCGCTCAGCCGCGATTGCCGTCATGGTCGCTCCCCCTCGCTCAGTGCTCACGGTCGCGCTCGGCGGCCAGCAGGACACCATCGATGATGCTCTGATAGCCGGTGCACCGGCAGATGTTGCCGGACAGGGCCTCGCGGATCTGCTGCTCGTCGGCGTCAGGATGGGCGCTGAGGAACGCGACAGCCTGCATGACCATCCCGGGCGTGCAGAAACCGCACTGGAAGCTGTGCGAATCCCACATCGCCTGCTGCAGTGTGCCCAGCCCGCCGTCGGGTGCTAGACCCTCGATCGTCGTTACCTCGCTGCCGGCGGCCTGGACCGCCAGCATCAGGCACGAGCGCACCGCCCGGCCATCGACGATGACCGTGCAGGCACCGCACACCCCGTGTTCGCAGCCGAGATGGGTGCCGGTGAGATCGAGGTCATCGCGCAGGAAATCCGCCAGCGTCTTGCGCGCCTCCGGCGAACCCGTGCGTGTCGCACCGTTGATCTTCAGGGTGATGTCCACCATCAGTCACTGCCTCTCGTAGGCGTTGTCCGCGGCCGCTCGCAGGCCGCGGCGCACCAGAGCGGCCGCGACCTTCTTCCGGTAGTCCGACGACCCGTGCAGGTCGGCTGGCGGGTCGATATCGTCGGTGGCACGGCGGGCTGCCTCATCGAACAACTCGGCCGATGGGCTCTCGCCGACCAAGAGAGCCTCCGCGTCGGCCGCCCGGACCGGCACATCAGACAGGCCGGCAAACGCCAGCCGCGCATCGCTGATCACGCCCTCGGTAAGCGTCAGTGATGCCGCAAGGCCAACAATGGCGAAGTCACCGTGGCGGCGGGCGACCTCCTGGAAGCTGATCCCCGTGCCTCGTCCGGCGGCCGGGAGCCGCACCTCAACGAGGAGCTCGTCGGGACGGCGTGACGTCGTGAGGTAGCCCTCGAACCACTCCGCCGCCGGGACAACCCGTTCGCCCGACTGGCCGCACACGACGAACTCGGCATCGAGCGCCCGGGCGACGGCCGGCAGCTCGGCTGCCGGATCGGCATGCGCCAGGCTGCCTCCTATCGTGCCGCGGTTGCGGATTGCTTCGTGACCGATCAATGGCAGAGCAGCCGCCAGCAACGGCACGGTATCGGCGATGGTCTCGGATTCCTCCGCAACGTATTCCCGCGTCATGGCGCCTATGGCCACCCGGCCGTCTGCCGCCGACACCCCGGACAGTTCATCTATGCCGTTGATGTCGATGAGCACCGCCGGGTGGGCCAGCCGCAGCGCCAGCAGCGGGATCAGACTCTGGCCGCCGGCGAGCACGCTCGCCTCGTCCAGATGCTCAGCCAGCAAATCCACGGCTTCGGAAACGGTTTTAGGCGCCTCGTAGTCAACGTGAGGCAGTTTCATCGGCATGGCCCTTCGTCTGGCAGGGTGCTTCCGTAGTGTTCCAGGCTCACTCAGCCTGCCCTGACTACCATGGCGACGGCAACCACGGTCACGACAGCCGCTGCTCCGCTAGCGATGCCCGCTGGGCTTCAGTCACCGGTAGCGCCGTCGATCCGCTCCCGGATGAGATCGGCGTGGCCGTTGTGGCGTGCGTACTCCTCGATCATGTGCAAGTAGATCCAGCGGATGTCCCGGGTGTGCTCGGGGTGGTGACCGTGGCTGGGCACGACATCATCGAGCTGCTTTCTGGCTACGGCGGCGCGTGCGTGTTCTATCTCCTGCCGGAAGGCCTCGATATTGCCAGCCGCGTCCGCATCATCGAGCGCTTCGAAGTCCCGGCCGGTCTGGTCCGGGTCGTACGGGAAGGGCATCTCGGTGTTCGCCGCGTGCATGCGGAACCACCAGCGCTCCACCTCGGTCATGTGCCGCACCAGGCCAAGCAGGGAGAGCCGGGACGGCGGAACTGCCCGCTCCTTCAGCTGGCCGGCCGTCAGGCCGGCACACTTAAGCAGCAGCGTGTCGCGGTGGAAGTCCAGCCAAGCCTCCAGCGACTGGCGCTCCCCCAGAACAAGCCCGGGCTCGGTGCGCTCTACCCGCGGAGCCGTCCATGCGTCGCTCATAAACTGCCACAGTAGTTGCAGCCGTCCCGGTCATGCACATGCAGCGGCGGCCCGGCACCGATGCTGGTCTCAAAGATGCTCAGAGCCCCGCCCGTCGACTGCCGCGAGGCCTCGCCAGGATCACCCGCCAGGCCAGCGCCGCAACCACAGTCGTCATCGCCGGTGCCGCATGGATGCACACCAGCTGGGCCGGTTCCGGTGCTGGTGAACCCATGTGGCACCCGGCCGGGCCGATGACGATGTCGCACCGAGCAGGGACCATGCCTGCCGCCTTCGAACGTGCGGGAAACCTTTGCCCGGCAAGTCATCGGCGTTCACGTGGTACATCGATCACCGCCCCTGAAGGCGAAGATCCGCCGATCGGCGCCGGGGCGCGGGATGCGGACCCTCAGGCAGGAAAGGCTTGCCGGAGCCGCACCGCGATCAGCTTCTCGACCAGCGGCACCGGAAGGGGCTCGTCGACACCGAAGCGCAACGCTCCCGATGAGGCCGAGTACCCCTGGAGTTCATCGCTGAGCTGGGGAAAGACCGAGCCGCTATGAGGTAGGTAGCTGAGGTGATTCTTGAACGCGGCGAACCCGGCGACGGTCTTTCCCCCGACTTTGAAGGCCGGGACGCCATAGGACATCCCCTGGTCGGCCTCGGGCAGGATATCGAGGATCGTCTGGCGCAGCCGGGCCAGCGTCGTGCGCTTCGGTTCCTCCAGGCCGTCGAGGTACTCGTCGATCTCCTGAGCAGACATGACCTCCCGATCTGGCTGTCACGTACGGCAGCAGCCTACGCGCTCGGCCACGGCCCGGGCCTGCGACGAGGCCCGGGCCGTGCCGTTGTTCCCGGTGCTAGCCGCTCGAGCTAGCTCCCGACTGTGTAGGCGTAAGCAAAATCGTGGAAGTCGGAGAACGACGCCGGGAACCCGAGGGCAGGCTCAGAGCCTCCCCAGTCGGTCGAGTCGATGACACTGAGGGTGCCATTCACCGCGGAGCCCGCAGCTGCCGTGGGCGACAGCGTCGCTGTCAGTGTCCCCGTGGCTCCGGGCGCCAGCTCTTCCGGCGTGACGGTATTGCCGCCGCTGATGTCGTTGCCCGACGGTAGCAGTTCGAAGAGCCCGACGTGGTTCGTCGTGTTCGTGACTGTCACCGTGATCGGGACGCTGGACCCGGTGTCGATGTTCGTCGACGCCGACGTCGGGAGACCGGTCTCGGTGACGGGGGCGAGCCGGTTGTACGCGACGACCCCGGTGACGGTCTGGGCGAACTCCGTCCCGTCGGTCGTCGCGCCCTGCATCACGTCGATCTCCCACAGACCTGGCTGGGGATCGGGGGCGATGAGCGAGGCGTCTCCGGTCGGGTTGTCGGGCGTCGGCGTGGTGTCGACGGCTGTGACTTCGACGTTCCCTGACTCGGTGACACCGGGCTCGAGGTCGGCCGGCGAGAACAGGTAGTAGTACACCGGGTCGTCGGCGGCGTGGTCCGGCGCGTGGAACGACACGTCGAGGTCGTTCGCACCCTGGGGCACGTCCACATAGAACGTCTTGATCTGCCCGGGACCGCGAGATACCGAGCTGGTCAGTGTGGCGCGGAACGAGCCGTCGGCCGACGGGATGACGGTACGCCGGGCGATCGGCACCGAGCTCCCGAGCCCGTCCGGCGCCGTGAACTGCACCGACTCGGGGGCATCGCCGGGAGCCCGGGGGAGGGCGATGCTGAGGGGCACGCTTACCGAGCTGCGAGGCGGGATGGTGACGGGCGCCGACGCCGGGCTTGTCGTGAAGTTCTGGCCGCTGGCCTGGAAGGTCACGGTTCCGGTGTAGGGCCCGGGGGTGTCCGGCGCAGTCTGGACGTGGCCGCGGCCATTGGCCCACACGATCTGGGCCGTCCAGGTTCCGGGCATCGGATGCTCGACCGTGCTGTGCTGGATGTCAGGGCTGGCGTTGGGCCCGTTGGCGGCGCCGTAGTCGTACGACATCTGGGCCAGCCTCCCGGCCGGGTCGGTCAAGATGAACGTCAGGATGTTTTCATCGCTGTTGGTCGGGTCCGGCCAGCGCATGTCGGCATCGAGCACGCTGGTGCCCCTCGGCACCCTGAAGGTGATCGGTGCCGCCGCGGTCGCCCCCTGGGCGGGAATCGGGGCGCCCGGCGACGGGGCGCTGACGTTCTCGGTGACGGGCTGGCCGAGGCTCGTCTCGCTGCCAAGCACCCGGTAGGTGCCGGTGACCCTTTCGGTGCGGGAGGAGGCGTTGTACAGCGCGACCGAGTTGTGGACCGTTGAGCCGCCCGCGCCCTGTACGTCGAGCTGGGTGGGGGTGTCCACCAATTCGGGAACGTTGGAATGCGTCTGCGACGTGCCCGGCATCTGGCGGGCCGCCTCAACGGCCGCGTATACGTTCAGGAGGCCAGCGCCCTGCTGGTCTGCCTCAGCCCCGATGTCGGTTGCCGTGCTGGTGAGGATCTGCTTCACCTGGGCTGGCGTCGGGGTGGCACCGCCGTGGTTGTCACGGTAGGCCTGGATCACGTCGGCGGCGGCGCCGGAGACGAAGGGAGCCGACTGGCTGGTGCCGCCAAAGGCCTCAGTCGGAAGTGGCGGTACCTGACCGGCACCGGCGGCAGCGAGCGCCAGGTAGCCGGGGGCGACTAGGTCCACCACAGCGCCGTTGGGAGCGGTGCCGCCCGATGACAAGGTCGTCATGTTGTCGTCTTCCCAGCCCCTCGTGTAGCCATCGGCCTGGGCGAGGAGCCTGAGGTCGTTCGTCCCACCGACGTCGATGACGTTGGGGTCATCGGCGGGAGCCTCGACCGTGCCGGACGAGCGGCTGTCGCCCGCGCTCTCGACTACCACAACGCTCGCTTGCACCATGGCGTCGTTGGTCGGTTCGAGCAGGTCGTCGTTGGCACCCGGCAGAGCGCCAAAGCCGTAGGACTCCGACACGACGTTGACACCCTCGTTCACCGCCTGCTGCAGCCCGGCAATGACCTGCGACTCGGGAGCCACGATTTGACCCAGCGAGTTGGTGTCGGAGAAGAAACCGGTGGTGACCAGAGAGGCGCCGGTGGCGTCACCCACGATTCGGAAGCTGCAGTTCGCGGGGATGTTCGAGAAGGGCAGCTGAGACGCGTAGGTATAGGTGACCGTGCCCTGGGCGGCGATGGTGGAGACGTCTCCGTTGAACTCGTCGCTGAAGACGTTCTCGGTCGGGTCCGGGGCATCGATGATCACGTGCTGCCCGTTGGGCCGGATCATGTTGGGGTTCCCGGCCAGCGTGTCGGCGTCGACGTTCCCGACGATGACGCCCTGGCCTGTCGCGATCGCGGACGCTTCGTTTGGGTCGTTCGGGTTGCTGGATGCGTCGTGGATGCTGGTGAGGGCTTCGGGCTCCACCAGCGGCTTGCCGGGAGAGCTGTTGCACAATTGCTGCCCGTCGGCCGCCGCGGCCTGGATGGCCGACTTCCGCACCTGGGAGGCGGCCACCGTCTTCGTGCTCGACGTGCCGTCCCCGATGATGATGGTTCCGTCGGGGACGACCTCCTTGACGCCCCGGGTGTGGCTGAGTGCCCGTGCCTCGGCCGCCGGCATGGCCGCCGCGACAGCGTTGAGGATCGAAAGGGTCGTGATTTGCGTGGCCCCGACCTGCTTCAGCTGGGCTACGAGCGGAGCCTGCATGGACGCGGCCGTTGATTCCCGGGCGTTCCGGTGGGCCCGGTTCGCCGGCAGGTTGGTGAGCTGGTCGTCGAACACGACCACCATGCGCTCTCGCTTGCCGGACGAGAGGGCTTTGACCTGGCTCGGGCTCAACTTAGCGCGGATTTCCACGCAGGAGGTTCGGCGCAACGTCAGGTGATCTCGTAGCGCACTGTTCTGCCGCCCCACCAGGGGATGGTGGTGTCGGGGAGGCTGGCTTTGCGCAGGACGGGTGAGTAGGCGCGTCGTTCGAGCCGGACGGTGATGGTGTTGTTGTCGGTGATGATCTGGCCGGGGGTTTCCAGGAAGCGCCGCTGGATGACGTCGGGGGTGACGGCGGCGTAGCCGGGCAGCCGGGCTCGCAGCGCCGCGATCAGGGCCTGGGCCAGGACGCAGAGCATGACGTCCAGGTCGACGTTGAGGTTGACGGTGGAGGACAGGGCGTCGGCGCAGAACGCGCGGATGATCTCGGCAAGGCGCTGTTCGATGGTCATCCGCCGGGCGTACTGGCTGACCAGGTTGCGGATCGTGGCGTCGTGCTCGTTGGTGATGATGACGGTGGGCTCCTCGCGGCCGAGGCCGGTGACGACCACCTGGCGGGCGGTGCCGGGGTAGCCGGTCAGCGTGACGGCCTTGTCCTCGTGCACGCGGGGGCGGTTGTGCGGGCCGGGCCGGTCCAGGGTGATCGTCTTGAAGCTGGCCGGGGCCAGGCTGCTGATGTGTTTCATCAGGGCCGCCGACCGCATCCGCAGGGTCAGGAACTTGACCCCGCGGCCGTCGAGCTCGCCGAGGACCTCGTGGGTGGTGACCTTCTGGTCCATGACCAGCATCTTCGGGTCGTGGCCGGAGACGTTCTCCCAGTGGTCGCAGAACGCGATCGCCTCCCGCGCCTGGGTGGCCTTGGAGATGTCGGCGCTGGCGTAGATGAGATTATGCGTGCCGGAGTCCTGCGCGAAGAACGTCAGCACCGACCGGGCGCGCTGGGAACGCGTCGGCACGTAGTGCTTTTCCAGCGCCGGGTCGCGGCCCCAGTGCATGACGGCGTGGAAGTCCAGGTCGAACACCGCCTCGCCCGGGCTGGCCAGCCCGGCGCCAATCATCTGCTCGTCGAGCGCGGCCAGGAAGCGCTGCTGGTGGTCGTGCGAGAGCCGGTAAGAGTAGTCGGTCAGCGCGGACTTCTTCGGCAGCATCGCCATCCCCGCCAGCAGCCCGGCCGCCGGGTCGGCCAGCAGGTCGTCCACGTGCGATACCCGGCGGGTGCGGGTCAGCTTGAGCGCCAGCAGCGACAGCAGCCAGCCGACCGCCGGGACCACGCGCGTGCCGGGGTAGCCGGCCGCCGCGGCCAGCGCGGGCAGGTCCAGGGCCACCAGGTCGGGCAGCACCAGCAGCAGCCCGGCGCGCGTCGTGTCCAGCCGCTCGGGCCAGGCGGCGAAGTCGAGCACCTGCGCGCGGGGCAGGCCGGTGTCGCGGCCCGGCGTGGCCGGGCTGATGCTCTGGGCCGGCTGCGGGCCCCGGACCAGCCGGCCGAACCCTTCCCCGGCCAGGATCTCCGCGACGCTGGTGCGGTTCAGCGGCCTGCCCTCGGCGGCCAGCCGCGCGGAGATCTCGTAAGTGGAAAGGCCCTGCCGGCGCAGCTCGACCGCCCTTACCCGGGCGCGGTCCCTGGCCGGCGCCGTCCCCGGCGGCGGGCCGGGCTTCTTCGCCGGGGCGAACAGCTCCAGCTTTCCGGCCTTGTGCTCGCGGACCAGGTTGATCATCGACCAGCGGGTGTAGCCGAACCGCTTCCCGGCCTCGGCGTAGCTCAGCCCGCCGACGTAGTAGGCACGCAGCGCCTCGTACCGGCGCTGGTTCACCTGCTCCGGCGCGGTGAACCACTCTGCCTCGCCTGGTTGCGGTGATCCGGCTGCCACAAGTTACTTCTACCAGGCGACCGCGGTAGCCGCCAGCACCCCGCCTCCCGGCCGCGGGCCGCCCCCGATCCGGCAAGGGGACTGCTACCTGCGACAACGTGCCGCATGCGGTGCCGCGCGCAGGGTAATCACGACACGATAACAAATTACATCGGTGTGATTTGTCAGTCAGATATCCACAACAGCTGAGGTGGGCGCTAACACTCTGACAGTGCATCAGCCAAGGTCAGACGCCAGACCCGCCGCCGGACCCGCTAGGCAGCTTGCCCCGAACCGAGCACGCGGAAATCCGCGTTAGAAAAGCTGGGCGGCCCACTGGCTAGGGCGGCCGAACCGGCTGCCCAGCCGGCGCCGGTCATCGCTGCCACGCCGAGCGCGGCCGCACCGAGCAACGAAGCAGCCTTACGAGGGATTAAGGACATTCTGCTGCCTCCATTACAAAAGGGATCGATCACCGCCCGATCGTTCCATATGACGGGGGTTCACCTCAACGGAACACGCGCCGCCCGGCCGGCCCGGGAGGGGTGCGGTCAGGTGGGGTGCCCGGCGGCTGCGGCGAAGTCCAGCAGCAATGCGCCGGTGGCTTGCGGGTCTTCCATCATCGGGGTGTGTCCCACGCCGGGCAGCAACGTCCGTGCGCGGCATGGCTACCGCCTGTGGCGGGATCGGCTGATCGTGTCCTCCAGCCGCTGGAAAGCCGCCTTGAACGCGGCCGTCGTCTCTTTCTGCCGGCCGGTCAGGACGAGATCGAACTGCAGGCCGAGCACGGCGTCCACGAACAGCCGCGCCTCCAGCCGAGCTTGCGCGGTGCTTAGCCCCTGCGCGCGTAGCCACCGTTCCACCATGGTGTGCCATGCCGGCAGCACCAGGTGGATGGCCTCGCCGAACCTTCCGGGGCTGCGTGCTTCCAGCATCGCGGCCTCGAAGATGAGGCGGAGCTTGGGCCGGTTTTCCGGCCGAAGGCCCCACTCCCACTCCTGGAGCTGGCCTTCGGCGCTGAACTCGCCGCCACCGAACAGGCCCCACTCGCTCCGCTCGATCGCATGGATCACCTGGGTGAGCAGCTGGTCCTTCTTCCCGAAGTGGTAGACGATTGCGTACGGGCTGACCCCGAGCGCAGCGGCCAGCTTGCGGTACGACAGCTCGTCGATGCCGTGATCGGCCAGATAGGCGATGATCATCTGCAGCAGCTCGTCGCGGCGGCCAGGGAGGTGCGACCGTCCTGGCCGCGCTGGCCCGGCCTCTGCCCTGTGGCCGCCAGCAGCATCCGGCGACTGGTTGTCCGGCTGTCCTGAAGGCGCTGAGGCCGCACCCGTGCCCTTCCTGGCCATGCCCACCGCTCCGATCGGGTCTGCGTGGATGCCGTGCAAGTCGGAGGTTACCGTCGTGGCCAGCCGCGCTGGCTGAAGCCTGATCCCGGGCATCACTGTCCGGCCGCGGTCACGCCGGCCACAGGGATCTTGACAACTCTTGCACGACCGTTATCATTCCTTGTACGGTTGTTATCATAACGACTGTTATGACGCCCGCACCAGGACGGGTACCCGGGACTGCCCAGCCCTGCGACGACTTCGAGGTACAAGCCACGCGAGGCACGCCGTGACAGTGTTCGAAGCCCTCAGCCAAGGTGATCACGAAAAGGCGATCTTCTGTCACGACGCCGTCACCGGCCTGCGCGCCATCATCGCGATCCACAGCACCCGCCGCGGACCCGCCCTCGGCGGCTGCCGCCTGTACCCCTACACCAGCGAAACCGAGGCCCTCGCCGACGCGCTGCGCCTGTCACGCGCCATGTCACTCAAGGCCGCCATCAGCGACCTGCCGCTCGGCGGCGGGAAGAGCGTCATCATCGGCGACCCGGCCCGCGACAAGTCACCAGCACTGCTGCAGGCATTCGGCCGCGCCGTCGACACGCTGCGCGGCGGCTACCTCGTCACCGAAGACGTCGGCATCAGCGCACCGGACCTGGCCTGGGTGCGGCGCGCCACCACGCATGTCGCGCTCGCCGACAACTCCTGTGATCCGCTCCGGGACGGCAACTACATGACCGCGCTCGGGGTCGCCCACGGCATTCGCGCGGCCCTCCAGCACGTCTTCGGCAGCGACGATCCCGCTGGCCGCCTCGTCGCCATCCAGGGCCTCGGGCAGGTCGGCCGCCACCTCGCCCGCATCCTGCACCAGCACGGCGCCCGCCTCGTAGTCGCCGACACCAACCCGCAAGCCGTCGCGGCACTGACCGGCATACCGGCGCACCAGGTCGCACCCGATGAGATCCACCGGGTCCCCTGCGATGTCTTCGCCCCCTGCGCACTCGGCGGCGTCATCAGCAACACCACTTCCGGCCAGCTTCGCTGCCGCATGGTCGCCGGAGCAGCCAACAACATCCTCGCCACGCCCGGCGACGGGCTCGCGCTGCACCACGCCGACATCCTGTACGCACCTGACTTTGTCATCAACGCCGGCGGGATGATCTGGGAAGCGGGACACATTGCCGGCTGGGACTACCCGACGACCGTGAGCAGAATCGAGAACATCGGTGCCACCCTCCGCCGTATCCTGCGCGCAGCTGACGCCGAATCCACAGATCCCGCGCACGCCGCCGAGCTAGCCGCCGTCGCCGCACTGAATGAATAGCCGAACGTCGCCGCCAAGCTGACGCCAGGCACGACACCGCATTCGCCGCCCAGCCCGCGCCGGGGAACGCCGGTAGTTCCTGGCGGTGCTCGCGGCGGCGGGTCAGGTCGTTGCCGTCACGGCCCCACTCTCGCCCAGGCCCGCCCGCTGGTCGGACCAGTGGTCGAACGAGGTCTAAACTCGGAGTGTTATCATCCGAGTATGCGCCTGGTCGACGGGGTCGAGTCTTCGCTGCACCTGTGTGTCCTGCTGGCCGCGGTCTCGCCCGGCGCCGTGCCAGCGGCGCAGCTGGCAGAATTTCATGCGCTGGCGCCGGCGGTTACCGCCAAGGTGCTGCAGCAGCTGGCCGGCGCCCGGGTCATCGAGGCCCGCCCCGGCCGCACCGGCGGCTACGCACTGGCCCGGCCCGCCGAGCACATCACCGTGGCCGAGATCGTGGCCGCCGCCAGCGGTCCCGGCCCGGCCTTCCGGTGCCGGGAGATCCGCCGGCACGGTCCGTGCGCCGGGCCGCCCCCGGCGTACTCGGCGCGGTGCGTGATCGCGCAGCTGATGAGTGAAGCCGAGGATGCCTGGTGGGATGCCCTGAGAGCACTGTCGCTCGCCGCTCTTGCCGAGCGCGTGAGCGGACAGGTCGACGACACGATCCGGGCCAGGACCCAGACCTGGCTGCGGGAGAAGGCGAGGACGGCGTGACCAAAGCGGCCAATGAGGCCTGCCTGACCGCTCACCTGTCGGCCGAGGTCCGTCATGACATGGCCGGGACGCTGCAGACGCTGCATCCGCAATGCGTATTCGTCGACGAGCCGCTCGGATTGCGGCTCGAAGGCCGCGACGGCGCCCGCCGCCATTACGAAATGTGGTGGACGGGCTTCGGGGTCACCCTCGACGGCGGCGAGTTGCACTGGGTCAGCGACGATCAGGTAATCGGTAACTCGGCATTCATCGGGGCTCACGACGGCCCGTTCGCCGGCATCAGCCCCACAGGCCGCCCGGTCCGGCTGCCGTTCGTCGTGTTCGTCACCTTCCGGGACGGCATGCTTGCCGGGGAAAGGTTCGTCTACGATCTCAACGGGCTGCTCCGCCAGCTTGGCCAGCCAGCATTCACTGTGCCAGCAGGATTGGCGGCATGAGCGCGGGACGCACCGGCCGCCTGGACATCTTCGGTGCATGGCCGGCTGGCTACCGGGCCATGCAAACGCTGGAGGCCGCCGTGAGCCAAGCCGACCTGGATCCGGCTCTGCTCGAGCTCGGGCTGCTCACCGGCGGAGCTCCCGGTGAGCATGGGCCCGATTGCGGATCAGTTAGCTACTTCGACCTGAAAAACCCGGGCGGCGGCGGATGACCGCTGGCGGTTCGCGCGGGAGGATGGCCTCGACCCCTTGTGCTGGAAGGGATCGAGGCCATCATGTTTCGCACCTTAGGCGATGGGCCGTCTGCGTGGGAGTCGCGGTTACCGGCGGAGGTGCTGCGGCTGCCGGAGGAGCTGGCGCGGGTGGATGCGCTGCTGGATGACCCGGTGTTCTTCGCGCCGTTCGTGCCGTTCTTTCACCCGGTGCTCGGCCGGCCGTCAACGCCGGCGGAGTGGTATCTGCGGCTGATGTTCTTGAAGTTCCGCTACCGGCTGGGCTATGAGAGCCTGTGCGCTGAGGTCAGTGACTCGATCAGCTGGCGGCGGTTTTGCCGGATCCCGCTCGATGGGCGGGTGCCGCATCCGACGACGCTGATGAGGCTGACCTCCCGGTGCGGCAGCGCGGCGGTGGATGGGCTGAACGAGGCGCTGTGGGCCAGGGCGGCCGGGCAGAAGCTGCTGCGCGTTTCCCGGTTGCGCGCGGACACGACGGTGGTGCCGGCGAATGTGGCGTACGGACCGCGCTGAGTCTGATGGAGACTCGGTTCTCCCAGATCTTGCTGTCTGGGAGGGTCTATGTCATCTACCGTAACTCGGCGGCGCCTTGGCCAGCCAGTAGATGATCTTTCTGTTTGTTCTTTGTTCTTTCCGAACATCTGCTCACCGTGGTGGTGCGTGTTCGCCCGGCGGCTGCTGACGCGCGGGTTGCCCTGAGGGGGGGTTGGCATCTCTTCGCCGGGCAGCTGCTGGTGGTGCCGCCGGTTCCACGGACGGGGCAAGGGGGGGCGCTTGCGGGCCTCGCGTGCGACGCCGAAGGCGCCCTTGACCTGGCCGGGGGTTCGGTGGCATCGATGACCACCCGGCGAGGAGATGCCGGCCTTCGTGCCTCCTGCCACCGTTCCGGGGGTTGTCCCATCTCTGAGGAGGGCCGGGGTCTGGGGCAGCGCCCCAGCGGGTGCGGGCGGAGCCCGCCGGAATAAGCCAGTGGCGGCCATGCCGCCTCCTTTACGTGGTCTTCTTGGTCTTCCTGGTGGTCTTGCCGGGTCTCTTGCGGCCCGGTGTGCGGACGGCCGGGTCCAGCTCGCCGGCGTAGAAGGCCTGCTCGTACTCGGCCGGCGGGCGCCTGCCGATCGGCCAGAACAGCCGCTGCTGGTTGAACCAGCAGGCCCAGGCGGCGGTGGCGGCCTCCACCTGGGCCAGGTCCCGCCATGGCCCCTGGTGGGCGGTGACCTGGGTCTTGTACAGGCCGATCACCGACTCGGCCAGGGCGTTGTCGTAGGAATCGCCCACCGATCCTACCACGGGGTCATCCGGCCGCGGTCAGCTTCCGGCCGTGCGGATGGCCGGGTACTCGCTGCCGGCGTCGGAGTGGTGGATGGCCCCGGCCAGCTGACGCCCTGCCGGCGCCGCGCGGCGACCGCCATGATCAGGGCCTCCAGCACCAGGGTCATCCGGTGATGCCCGGCGGTCCGCCAGCCGACGATCATCCGGGAGAACGCGTCGATGACCAGCGCGGTGTACACGGTCCCGGCCCCGGTCCCGACGTAGGTAAAGTCGACCACCCACAGCCGGTTCGGCGCCGCCGCACCGAAGTCGCGGTCGACCAGGTCGCCCGGCCGGTCCTGGGAGGCGTCCGCCACCGTGGTGACCGCCTTGTAACCGCCGCGCCGGACCCCGCGCAGGCCGAGCCGGCGCAGCAGCCGCTGCACCGTGCACCGGCCCGCCGCAACGTGCTCGCGGTGCAGCTGCCACCACACCTTGCGGGCCCCCGACCGTTCCCCGCTGGCCTTGAACACCCGGGTGATCTCGCCCTCGGGCCAGGCGTCGCGGACCGCCCGCGCCGACGGCGGCCGGCTCCTGGCCGCGTAATACGTCGACGGGGCGATCCCGCATCCCTCCTGGCGCAGAACCCGGCAGGCCGGCTCGACCCCGAACTGGTCCCGGTACGCGTCGATGAACGCGATCACCGTGGCTAGTGGCGGTCGAGCTCGGCCGCGAAAAAAGCACTCGCGGTACGCAAGATCGCATTGGCCCGCCGCAGCTCGGCGTTCTCCCTCTCCAGCTGCCGGACCCGGGCCGCATCCGCAGTCGTGGTCCCCCGCCGCGACCCGTTGTCGATCTGGGCCTGCTTCGCCCAGCCCCGCAACGTGTCCGCGTTGATCCCCAGCTCCTCGCCGACGCGCCGGCACGCCCCCGACACCGACCCCGCCGACTCGGCCATGTCCAGCACGAGCCGCACCGCGCGGTCCCGCACCTCATCCGGATACTTCCTCGGTGCTGCCATAACTCCCACCATCCGTTGGTTGGGAGCCTCTATCAAACCCGGGGCGATTCATACCCCACCGATTCGGGGCTGCTGGCCAGGGCCGTCCGCCGGATCGCGGTGACCGGGCGGCGGGCGCACGCGATCGCCGCGAAGCTGCGGTCACGGGCCGCGCAGGCCCGGGGCGAGAAGCAGGCCGTGGTGGCGCGGGTGACCGGGGAGCTGGCCGGCCTGGCTGAGCGCGCCGCCGCCGACGCGCAGCGGCTGCTGGCCAACGCCCGCCGGACGCTGCGCCGCGCGCAGGCGAAGGCGGCGGCCCTGGCCGCCACGGGGCTCACCGACGCCGCCGCCGGGCGGCGGCGTGGCCGGCTGCGCCGGGCGGTCAGCGACCTGGCCGGCCTGCTGGAGGTGACCAGGACGGTCGCGGCGCAGGCCCGGCAGCGGCTGGCCGGGGACATGCCAGACGGGGCGACCCGGCGGGTCAGCCTGCACGAGCCGGATGCTCGCCCGATCGCCAAGGGCAGGCTCGGCAAGCCTGTTGAGTTCGGGTACAAGGCCCAGGTCACCGACAACGACGACGGGGTCGTCGCCGATTACCGCCTGGAGCAGGGCAACCCGGCCGACGGCCCGCAGCTCGCCCCGGCCGTGGAACGGGTGATCAAGCGGACCGGGAAGAAACCCGCAACCGTCACCGCCGACCGCAGCTACGGCGAGCAGTCCATCGAAAATGACCTGCGCGGGCTCGGCGTCCGCCACGTGGTCATCCCGCGCAAGGGCAAACCCGGCAAGGCCCGCCAGGCCGCCGAGCGGCGGCCTGCGTTCCGGCGGGCCGTCAAGTGGCGGACCGGCAGCGAAGGCCGGATCAGCACCCTCAAACGGGGCTATGGGTGGGATCGCACCCGCCTGGACGGCACCGAAGGAGCCCGGACCTGGACCGGCTACGGGGTCCTGGCCCACAACCTGGTCAAGATCAGCACCCTGGCCGCCTGACCAGCCGGCAGCCCGGCCACCGGCAGCAGCTGGCCAGTCCGCGCCAGCACCCCTCCACCGGCACAGTCACTTTTTCAGGTCGAAGTAGCTAGCGCATCACGTGCTGCGCGTCCCCTAGATGACGCCGTCCTGCACACCCGCGACCCGACGCCATCCGTTGCGGCGCCTGTGTCGAGCGCCCATGGACGACCGGATGCAGATCGTCGCGCGGCCGTACCCGCCCCTGCCACGTCAGGTCGCGGCGCTCACCGGCTCGGCCAAAATCTCAGCCTCGTCGGTGCCAAGCATGGCCCCCTCCGACACCGCGGAATGCGGCAGTAGCAGGGACAGCAGGGCGCAGAGCGCGAACGCGCCGATGGCGAACGGCGCCCCGCGGGTCATCGACGCGGCGAACGTGTGCCCGCTGCTCACCCAGCCGAAGAAGATGCTGCCGAAGAGCGCCACTCCGATCGCCCCGCCGAGCTGCTGCGAAGTGGCGAACAGGCCGGACGCACCGCCAGCCGCCTCGGCCGGCACGGCGGCCAGCACCACGCTGGCCAGCGGGATCAGCAGCAGAGCCAGCCCTCCGCCGGCCACCGCCAGGCCCGGCACTACGGGCCAGGGACTGCCGCCCACGCCGACGTCGCTGACGGCGGCCAGGACGCCCGCGACCCCGGCTGCCATCAAGAGCCCGCCCAGGACCAGGATCCGGCGCCCGTATCGCTGCGCGAGCGGCGACGCGGCCGGCGCGCAGGGCAACGCACCCGCGGTGAACGCCAGCGCTGTCAGACCGGCCTTGAGCGGCGAGAAGTGCTCGCCGGCCTGCAGCCAGAGCGCGAGCATGAGGAAGAAGCCCTGCATGCCCGCGGCGAACGCCAGCTGGACACCGAGTCCGGCGGCGAACGCCGGGATCCGGAAAAGCCGCGGTTGCAACAGCGGAGCGGTGACCCTAGCGGCCGCGCGACCTGCCCGCACACCCGCACGGCCCCGTGCCTCCCGCACGGCGAGCAGCGCGACCGCAGCCACGCCCGCCGCCATCAGCGGCCAGGTCCACGCCGGCCAGCCGAGCTGGCGGCCTTCGAGCAGCGGGTAGACGATGGCCACCAGGCCGGCCGCGAGCACCGCCGCGGCCAATAGATCCGGCCGGCCTGCCCCAGGGTCCCTCGTCGGCGGCACGAGCCGGATCCCCGCCGCCAGAGTGACGAGCGCGACCGGCACGTTGACGAAGAACACCGCCCGCCAGCTCCAGCCGAACAGGTTGGCGTCGGTGAGCACGCCGCCGAGGAGAAGCCCGATCGCCGCGGCGAGGCCGGCCATGGCCCCGAACAGGCCGAACGCCTTGCCCCGCTCGGGACCGGAGAAAATGACCCGGAACGTGGCGAGCACCTGCGGCGACATCAGCGCCGCCCCGGCGCCCTGGACCACCCGCGCCGCGATGAGGTCCGCAGCCGTCCCGGACAGGCCCGCGGCCAGGCTGGCGGTACCGAAGACCGCGACGCCAACGAGGAACAGTCGTTTGCGGCCGAACTTGTCGCCCAGGCTTCCAGCGATGATCAGGATGGCGGCGAACGCCAGCATGTATCCCGACACCACCCACTCCAGCTCGGTCGCACCGGCCCTGAGGCTCCGCCGGATGGTCGGCAGCGCGACGTTGACAATGTTGACGTCGATCAGGTCCATCAGCGAACCGGTGATCAGCACCGCGGCCGCCAGCCAGCGCAACCGCGATCCGCCTGGCGGCGTGAGACCCACCGCCTGAACGCCGCGGCTCCCGGCCCCCGATTTCTCGGCCATCTCCGATTACTCCCTTTCCTGAGTGCCAGCCAGTCGGGCCGGCCGGGCAGGCCGCTGCCAGCAGTGATCCGGCCGGCAGCCAGCCCGCCGGCCCGGCATTTCTAGTGGCACCGCGGTGGAGGTGCAAGCCAGTCCGCCCGCATGGCACCCGCGGCGCCCGCGGCCCGCGATAACCCCGCCCGTGAGGTCAGGCCAGACATGACTGCCAGCATCGCTGGCGCGCTACCGGGTGTCTTGGAGAAATGTTCCGCTGTCGCGGTCAGCGCGACGCGCGTGCCAGCGCCGGCCGTCGCGGCGGCTTTGAGTCAGGTCCTGGCGGCGAGTCCGGGGGCAGCCCACGCGATGTCGTCGACCGCCAGCCACGGCGCGACCGCCACCGCCGCGGGCGTCACCCCGGCGAAAGCCATCACATCCCGGTGCAGGTGAGACTGGTCGACGTAGCCGGTCTCCGCCGCCACCAGGGCGGCATCGTGACCCGCCGCAAGACGATGAGCCGCGTGGTCGAAGCGGACCAGCTGCGCCGCGAGCTTGGGCCTGATGCCGACCTGGGACCGGAACCGCGACCACAGCCGCTTACGGCTCCACCCGGTCTCGGCCGCCAGCCGCTCGACCCGGACCTGTCCCCGGCTTGCGACCATCTGCTCCCAGGCGAAAGCGACCTCCGGGTCGACCACCCGGCCCGCCTCCAGCCGCCGGCCCAGCGCAGCCTCCGCAATAGCGAACCGCTCATCCCACGACCCGGCAACGCGCAGCCGCTCCCCGATCCGCGCAGCCTCGCGCCCCCACAGATCATCCAGAGCGAGCATCGTCCCGCCCAGCTCCGAACAGCCGCCCAGCACCGCATGCGCCACCACCGGCGACAGCCGTATCTGCAGGCACTCGATATCCCGGCCCCGCACCCGGACCGCACCCGGAACCAGACCCGCCACCACCCCGCCACGCTGCTGCCGGCCGCTCACCTCCTCGACCACCACCAGCCCCTCACCGAGATCGACAACCAGCGTCACAGCCGGATACGGAACCACCGGAAGGTCCACCAGATCCGCGGCACGCTCGCGGAACCCGGCCATGCTGACCCCCGGCAGCCGAAACAGTCGCGCCGGGGTGGCGACATCCCACACCGCCGCAGCGTCACGAAGCAACTCCGCCGATCGCATATAACCATGCTACGAGCACCGCCACCAGCAGCCCTGAGCCTGGCGCGACATTCCTCCAAGACGCCACCCCGGACGCCCGACGAGACTGACCACCTAGCACCGGACCAGGAAGGACAGCTCGCCATGCCCGATCCGATCGACCCCTTCATCTCGGCCGTCGAGCTCGCCGCGGCCATACGCCGCAAGGAGGTGAGCCCGGTCGAAGTAGCCGACACGTACCTTCGGCGGATGGACGAGCTCGACCCACGGCTCAACGCGTTCTGCCACCGCGCCGACGACGATGTCCGCAATGCCGCGTCTGCCGCAGATGACGCGGTCGTACGGGCCGCCACGACCGAGGACCTCCCCCCATTTCACGGCGTCCCGCTGCCGATCAAGGACCTCCTCGACGTGGCGGGCTGGCCCACGACCTACGGGTCCGCCGGCGCCAGCAAAGCTCCGGCGGCAGCATCAGACCCGGTCGTCCAGCGGTTCGTTGACGCTGGGTTCGTGCTGCTCGGGAAGACCACCACCTCCGAGTTCGGGGCCGTGCCCTTCACCGAGAGCGAGGCCCTGGGCATCTCCCGCAACCCGTGGAACCCCGACCGCACGCCAGGCGGGTCGTCGAGCGGCGCCGGCGTTGCTGTTGCCGCCGGCATGGCGCCCATCGCCCACGGAGCCGACGGCGGAGCGTCGATCCGCGTCCCTGCATCGTGCAACGGCCTGGTCGGGCTGAAACCCACTCGTGGCCTGGTCACCAACGTGGCCGTCGACCTCGAAGGTCTCGCCACCAGCGGCGTACTCACCCGGACGGTGGCAGACACCGCGGCCGCCCTCGACGTGCTCGCCCGCCATGATCCGGCCGCATGGTGGTCGCCCCCGACCCCGCACCGGTCATTCACCAGCGCCATGACGATGGCCCCGCCCACCGGGCTGCGGATCGGTGCGCTCACCGATTCTCCGATCGAAGGGCTGAGCGTGGACCCAGCGTGCGCGGCAGCGGTCGACACGACCCTTCGGGCGCTCGAATCGGCCGGTCACCACATAGTCGACACGCCCCTTCCGCTGCCCCCGCCCGACGAGCTCATCGCTGCCTTCACGACGATCTGGAACGTCGGCGGCGCCGGGATCGCGCTCGCGGACCCGAACCGCGTCGAGCCCCACAACCGGGCCCTGCATGACGCCGCACGAGCACTCGACTCATGGGCCTACGCAGAAGGCGTGAGGAAGACCCAGCAGTTGTCGCGGCACATCGTCGAAGGCTTCCTCGCCGGGTTCGACCTCCTCCTCACGCCCACGATGGCGTGCCTCCCGCCCCCCGTCGGGGCCTGGCGAGCAGGCACCGACGACGATCCGCTCATGGCGCTGTTCAACAGCTACCCGATGGCCATGTTCACGTCTCTGTTCAACGTGACCGGCCAGCCGGCCATCTCGGTCCCGATCCACCACGACGACGCAACCGGCCTGCCCGTCGGCGTCCAGATCGTCGCTGCGCCATGGCGGGAAGACCTCCAGGTCTTCACGTTTGGGGTTGACCTGTGGTGATGGAGTTTGCGGGGACGGCTGCCCACAGGTTAAGCGCGCCCAGCCCACGTGGTTACTGATCTGCCCCGAACTTTCCGGACAGCGGATTTGTGGTTAATTCACGCTGCGAGCTGCCGTTCCAGGTATTCCTCGTGGACCTGTCGTGGGGTCCGGTACTGAAGCCCGGAGTGCCGACGTCTTGAATTGTACCAGAATTCGATGTACCTCACAACGTCCCGGCGCGCATGCTCGCGGGTCGGATACTGGGTCCGGTGGACGCGCTCGTTCTTCAGCGCGGCGAAGAACGACTCGGCCATCGCATTATCGTAGCATATTCCAGTACGGCCAGCGGACTGCCGGAGATTAAGCCTCTTCAGCGTCTTCGCGAACTGCTGGGACGTGTAGTTGCTGCCGCGGTCAGAATGAAAAACAGCATTCTCGGCAAGAGGATAATTGCGGGCGGCCATCTCGATGGCCTTCTCGATGAGCGGGGTCTTGTAGTTATCGTCCGTCGCCCAGCCGATCACTTCTTTCGTATGGCAATCGATAACCGTCGCCAGGAAGAGCCAGCCCTGCCATGTCGGAACGTAGGTTATGTCGCCGACCATCTTCTCGCCAGGCGCGGCGGCGGTAAAATTCCGCTTCACGAGGTCGGGAATGTCGTGCTCCTGGCCGTCGCCCTCGGTGAGGCTGAACCGCCACGGCCGCGGCTGGCAGGGCTCCAGGCCCAGCTCACGCATCACCGACCGCACCAGCTCCGGCCCGGCCGGCACGCCCCAGGCCACCAGGTCCACATGGACCCGGCGGTACCCGTACGTCCCATCCGATTCATCGAATGACTTCTTCACGATCAGGGCGAGTTCCCCTCTCCTTTTCGCCGTCGCTGATTCCGGGGCGTTCCGCCATTCGTAGAACCCGGACCGGGACACCTCCATCCACCTGCACATCTGCACGATTGACGGCACGTACTCGTCGTCCGATTCCTGGTAAGCCGCATACTCCGCGTCGATAAACTCGAATTTCTCGGTCACCGATGGTCTTTGGCAAAGTATGCTGCGGCTTTTTTCAGGAACTCGTTCTCCATCTTCAGTTCCCGGGTCTCCCGCTCGAGCTCGCGCAGCCGCACGCGCTCATTCACGGTTAGCGGCGGCTCCTCGCCGGCATGCTCACGGCGGTAAATGCCCACCCAGTTACCGAGCGTACCTTCGTTGATACCGAGCTCCTTCGCCACGCGGGCAATCGGACGCGACGTCTCGATCACCATCTTCACGGCTTCATCCTTGAATTCCGGTGAGAAGCTCTTCTTAGATCGGGGCAATTATTTCACCTTTCCAGATAGCCCATCCTATTGGATGGACTGTCCGGAAAGTTCGGGGCACCTCATACCGGTTCCAGCGGGGGTCGCTTTCTGCGATGCCGAGGCTGAGGGCTTCGAGTTCGGCGACCAGTTCTCGCAGGCGGCGGTGGTTGTCGAACCAGGGGGCGTAGTCGGCGTACTGGTCCTCGGTCAGGATGCGGGTGGCGGTCTTGCCGTTCTTCTTGCGGGTCCACTGGTGGTAAGGGCCGTGCAGTCGGGGCGGGTCAGCGTGGCAGCGGCAGTTGTCCCGGCCGCAGCGGGTCATCCGGTCGGCGAGGGTGCCGGGCAGGGCGAGGCCGAGGGCGGCTAGCTCGCGGGCGATGCGGGCGGCCTGGGCTTGCTGGGCCGGGGTGAGCGACACGTTCTCATTGTCGCGGCGTGGCTCCCCGTTTTCACGCATGTCCTTAAGTATAAGTGCTGTATGACAGATGCTGAGGTAGCGGCTTATATCGGGCAGTGGCGGCCGTCATCGGTCTCGCCGCGGGCCGCGGCGTTTGCCCGGGACGTGATCACCGCGACGGCGCCGGGCGGCAGGGAACGGGCGAAGAACCTGCTGTGGGCCGCGGGGAAGCTGGCGGACTGGGCGATCGGGATGGGGCTGGAGCCGGTCCCGCAGGTGCTGCTGCATCCCTCGACCGCGGAGCGGTTCACCCGGTGCGCGCCGGGCCTGTCCGGCGCGGCGCGGCGGACGCTGCGGACGAACCTGCGGTTCACCGGCCGCCGTGTCGTGCCGCAGTTCTACCCGCAGGACCTGCCGCTGCCGCGCGAGCGCGCCAAGGCGCCCTATACGCCGGCCGAGATCGGCGGGTACCTGGCGCTGGCCGGCGCCCAGCCCACGCCGGCGCGGCGGATGCGCGCCGGCGCGCTGATCTGCCTGGCCGCCGGGGCCGGGCTGATCCGCGCTGACCTGCGCCAGGTGCGCGGGGCTGATGTGGCCGCGCGGTCCGGCGGTGTCGTGGCGGCCGTGCGGGGCGCCCGGCCCCGCACCGTGCCGGTCCTGGCGCGCTACCAGGACCGGCTGCTGGCCGCGGCCGGGTTCGCCGGGGACGGCCTGATCTGCGGCGGGACCGAGCCGGGCCGGCGCAACATCACCTATCCGCTGGTCAGCGCGCTGGACGGCGGGGGCGGGCTGCCCCGGCTGGACACGTCCCGGCTGCGGGCGACCTGGCTGCGTGACTGCGCGGACCAGCTCGGCCTGGCCACGTTCATGGCCGCCGCGGGGATCACCTGCTCCCAGCGGCTCGGCGACCTGACCGCCGGCCTGGAACCGGGCAGCGAAGCTGACGCGGTCGCGCTCCTTGGCGGAACCCGGCGGTCATGACATCGCTGGCGGCGCTGGAGGCGATCATCGATGCCTCCGGCATCGCGCCGCGGATCGAGGTCATGCTGCCCACCGGGGTCCGCGCCCGGCAGCTGCACGTCCGCACCCTGCTAGCCGGGATGTGCCTGACCCAGGCCGGCGGGCAGCCCGCCCACCTGACCCGGGTCCACCAGGTCCTGGCCGGCCTGCCCGGCGATGAGCAGCGGCGCCTCGGCGTCACCGCGGACTGGGGACACGGCCCGCACCAGCTCACCTACCGTCAGACCGAGTACACCTTCGCCCTGGTCGCCAGGACGCTGGGCAAGGACGAACCGGACGGGCTGCCGCCGCCCGAACTCCAGCGCATCTGTGATGACCTGCTCGAAGCCTCGGTTCCGGACCGGTTCAAGAACGCGAGCACAGCACTGGCTGCGGACTGGACCGACCTGGAGACCTTCTCCCGGCCCCCGCCGCACGATGCCAGCCCCGGCGACTGCGCCGACCCCGAGGCCTCGTGGGGGCACCGCACCGTCAACCTGCCCGGCCCCGAAGGCGAGCTGTTCTTCGGCTACTACCTGTCCGCCGCGGTCACCACCCGCGACGAGAACGGCCCGCGCGTCCCCGAGCTCGCCCGCCGCGCCACCTTGTCCTCCTGCCGCCACGACCCGGTCCGCGCGTTCACCCCCGCCCTGACCGCCATGCCCGCCGCCAGGATCCCGCTCGGCGACATGCTCGCCGACTCCGGCTACGCCCACCGCGACGCCGAGGCCTGGGCCATCCCGCTGCGCCAGGCCGGCGCCCGCCTCATCCAGGACCTGCACCCCCACGACCGCGGCCCCAAAGGCACCCATCAGGGCACGATCATCAGCAACGGGAACCTGTACTGCCCCTGCGCCCCGCGGACCCTGCTCGAGCTCGGCCCGCTGCCCCCCGGCCCCAGTACACAAGACGCCGCCGCGCACGACGCAAAGACCGCCGAGCTGGCCCGCTACAAACTCGGCCGCCTCACCAGCGACGACAACGACGGCTACCACCGGGTCATGTGTCCCGCGGTCCTGGGCAAGATCCGCTGCCCCCTCCGGCCCCAGTCGATGACCCTGGACCGGGACCGGCCCGAGATCCTCACCCCGCCCGGGCACCCCCAGCCCTGCTGCACCCAGCAGACCATCACCGTCCCCCCGGACGTGCTGGCCAAGACCGCCCAGAAACACGACTACCCCTCAGCTGCGCACCGACGGTCCTACGCCCGCCGCACCAGCGCCGAACGGGGCTTCTCCGGCATCAAGGACACCGCCACCACCGACATCGGACGTGGCTGGTGCCGCCTCATGGGCCTAGCCCCCCTCACCCTGTTCACCATCACCGCACTCATCGTCCGCAACCAGCGCGTCATCACCGCATGGGACACGCGCCAGCAAGACGACGCCCGCCGCGCCGCCGCCGGGCTCCCGCCAAAGACCCGCCGCCGGCGCCGCAAAACCCGCACCACCCCGGCCACAGCCACCGCTCCGCCCTAAGCACCCGGCTCCTGCAACACCACGACCATGGCACCGTCAGCGGCAGCATGCCCGCAAGCCGCCAGACACCACCGTAAGCCACCAGCCAGCTACAAGCCGTACCCGAAATGACGGCGCAGCACGACAGATATGTCAGACCCGCGTGACAGACTCACAGCCAAGGCCCAAACGTGAACAAGGCCCCCACTGAAACGTGAAGACCTCACCTCCTACTCCAGGTGTCTCGCACCCTCGAGATCGCACATCCCTGGGCGAATCGCCACCCGGATATCAGCCGTGACGAACCACAGGGGTTGTGACTCTAGGAGCGGTGGCGATGGGGTGTCACTGGTGCGTGTGGCGGTGACCGCCACGGCGCTGAAGTGCATCGTGAAGCTGCCTCCCGCTTCGTCGATGGCGGCGCCGATTCCGGCCAGCAGCTCCTGCAGCGTGGACGGCGGGAACTTGCTGTGGCCGCCGGAGGTCGGCACCACGTCCAGCCACTCGTCGCGGGTGTAGGGCTGGTCCCAGTCCAACCGCCACTGCTCGGGGTCGCTGAACATGCCAGCCTGCCGGATGCCGTCTTCCGCCTTGGTGAAGAACGCCGAGTAGCTGTCCAGGCCAGGCATCGTCCCGCGGGAGAACGGCGAGCCGGGCGGCAGCACCCGGCGGTAGACCGCGGCGAAGGCCTCGCCCAGGGTGGGCGGGGGCTGGAACACATACCAGAACACCGCCAGCCGGCCGCCGGGGCGCAGCAGCTGCGCTGCCTTGGCCGCGCCGGCCACCGGGTCCACCCAGTGCCAAGTCATACCGGCGATAACTGCGTCGAACGTGCGCCCGGCGGGGTCCCAGTCCTCGAAGGTCGCCACCTCGGCCTCGAGCCCGCGCTGCCGGGCGAAGGCGGCCATCTGCGCGTCGGGATCGACGCCGAGCACAGCGCAGCCGATCGCCTGGAACTGCCGGGAGGATATGCCGGTGCCGCAGCCGACGTCGAGAACGTCGCGGCCGGGGCTTTCGCCGACGATCCGGCCGATCAGCGCGTCGGGGTAGCGGGGCCGGGCCCGGTCGTAGCGCTCGGCGTCCAAGCCGAACGATTCGGCTACCTCCCGGGCCCGGTACGCCTCACGGGGCCCGGCACCGGGGATGTGCGCCTGCTCGGGAGGTATAGTGGTCATGTGCCCACTATAAGTGGGCGGTTGCCCACTCGTCAATCTGGGCGCTGCCCGGGAACGAATGGAGGGATATGACGTGCCGACCGGGGTGGCCATCCGCGACGCACGCCAGCAGCTGTTCGACGCCGCCGAGCGGGTCCTGCTCCGGGACGGGCCCTCCGCGGTGACCAGCCGGGCCGTCACCGCTGAGGCCGGGGTGGCCAAGGGGGTGCTGCACCGGCACTTCGCCGACTTCGACGCGTTCCTGGCCGAGTTCGTACTCGACCGGGTGGAGCGGATGGATCCCCAGGCCGCCGCCTTGCGCGAGGCTGCCGGCACCGGCACCGTGGCCGGTAACCTCGCCGGGGCGCTGACGGCCCTTTTCGGATCGGTAGCGGTGGCGATCGTCGCGCTCGTCGACTTCCGCGATGAACTGCGTGCCCGGCTGCGCGAGTCCTGGCCGGCCGGCGTCCCGGTGCTAACTGAGGCCATGGTGATGGTCGAGTCCTACCTCGTCGCGGAGCGGGACCTGGGCCGCATCGCTGCCGGCGCCGATGTCGACACGCTCAGCGCCGTCTTGATCGGTGCCGGGCACCGGCTGTTTGCCGACCGGAAAGACAACCCGCCGCAGGCGGCAGCCGTCGCCAGGATGGTGACCACGGTCATCGGCGCCATCGTGCGGGACCCGCCGCCATGAATCGACCGCACGCATGGTTTAGGACACCGTTCTCGCCGAGATTCACCCGGAAGATCTGAGGGACCCGGCCCGCCGACGGTCTGGCAACCTGCGCCGCGGCAAGGTGCCAATGCCAGGAACGACATGGGTCCGGGACGGCAGCGGCAGGGTCCTCATCGGCCGTCACGTACTCCACGCCTGGGGTGCAACGAGCAGGGCAGCATGATCCGCCGCTCCATCGCCTGGCGGAACCGCAACACCGACAACTCCCGCCTACGCCGCATCGCCGACAGAGCGAACGTGGCCTGACACGGCATTAGGCCAAGGAATCGTCGTGAGAAGCGGTGAGGGGACCTCCGGTGTCACCGGTGTTGATCACTCCGATCGGCTCCATGAGGATCGCCTGCACCTCCCCGTCGGCGAAGGGACAATGCTCGACACCGCGAGGAACGACAAACAGTTGACCGGGTCCGAGAACCACATCTCCTCCGTGCATCCGGATCGTCAACTCGCCGCTGATGACCAGGAAGAGCTCATCGGTGTCCTCGTGGGTGTGCCATACGAATTCGCCCTGGACCTTCACGACCTTGATCTCGTAGTCGTTGAGCCGGGCCACCACCTTGGGCGACCAGTGCTCCGAGAACAGCGAGAACTTCTCTGCGAGATCAACGGGAGGACGAGCCATGTGCTGAGTATGTCGCGGACATGGTCGCACGGCAAAGCCGCTCCCTCCCGCGCACTTCACTCCGACCGACCGGACCGCAGCGTCCAGGAACGCCGCGGGGGGAGCCAGGACGCCGATAGGTAGCCGTCGGTGAAGTCGTGAAGAATCCGGAACTCGGATAAGGTTTCGGCTCAGGCATGGTCAGCCCCGGTACCGACTCGCTTCGGGCGCGCGCTGCGCTCAAGCCGCCGTCTCGGCCGGGCTGGCCTTCCCGGACGAGGCGTGGAAGCCCTGGCGCCAGCTTGGATAGCGGAGCATCCAGCCCAGTTCCCGCTTGGCCTTGGCGTTGGACGCGCCGCGGCACTCGAGTGCCGTCTTGAGCATGCCTTCGCCCACGATCAGCCGAGCCATCCAGGCGGGGACACGACGGGGCGGCTTGGCGCCCAGCGCGGCGGCGAGCACCGGCAGCCATTCCCGCATCGGCGCGGACTCGTCATCGACGATGTTGTAGATCGCGGGACCGTCGTGTTCCACGGCGAGCACGGTCGCGGCGGCGGCGTCGTCAAGATGGATGAACGGCATGTATCCCGTGCCGCCGTCGAGCATCGGGTACTGCCGCTTGCGGACGGCCTTGGTCATCACGTCCGGTGCGCCGTAGAAACCTCCGTAGCGGAGCGCGATGCCGCCCGCTTCGGTGACCACCTGGTCGACATGGTTCATCGCGGCCGTGGTCTGGCGCATCATGGCCGGCGGGTCCGGGTCCAGCGGGTCGTCCTCGGTCTTGATCCACCCGCCCTCGTGTATATAGCGGTAGGGAGCGAAGCTCTGGGCGACGAACCGGCGCACGCCCGCCTCCCGCGCCGCGGCGAGAAGGGAGTCCGTGCCCTCGGTCCGCAGCCGGTTCGTCGCCGCGAAGGCCTTGTCGAGCTTCCTGGCAAAGCCCATATTCGCCAGGGCAGTAGCCTGGTGAATGATGGCCTCGGGCTGAACCTGGAGAACAGCCTGGCGGACGGCGTTCGGGTCGAGCAGGTCGAGCATGATCGCCTGCGCGCCGAATGCCTGTACCCGCTCAGCGTGTCCCGGAGACCTGAACGTGCCGATCACCTCGTGCCCGCGGCCGTTCAGCCGGGGGATGAGCCGGGTGCCGATGGCACCGCTTGCTCCGACGACCATGACTCGCATGAACTCGACTCCTTGTCTTGTGGTTCCCGTGTCGAAGCCTTCGCTTCGGCGTGTCGCTGACAGGCCCTGGCTGACGCCGTCCGGGCGGTCCCGCGTCCCGAGGTCACACCGGCCATGTTCTGCGGGTTCACTTGCATGACACCTGACAGCTGGTGAACGTGACCTGAACCGGATCCGCCCTGGCGAACTGATCATGACCGCCCTGGCACCGTCAAAGCGGGGCAGTCTCAGCTCGGTGTCCTGCCGCCGGGGCAGCACTTCGGCTGCCGTGGTCAAGGGCCGAGGCTGGTTCGGCGGCCAGGGCCTGGTCGGCGGCCCGGTCCACGACGGCGACGGCCCAGGGCAGGAGTTCTTGCTGCCGGCGTTGCGCGGCTGCTTCCCAGCGCTGTCTTCTGTCTCCGGGCACGTGGATAGTCAAGATCACGCCGGCCGGCTGCGGGTCAGCGCAGCCTTGCCGCGCGTGCTGCAGGTGCGTTCTGAGCTGTCGCAGCGACCACCCGAACTCGGCGGCGCGCACCAGCCAGATGTCCTGGTCAGGTTCGGGAAGCGCGGCCACCGCGGCGTGGTGCTGGAAGCTGAGGCTGTCCCGTCGGCGGGACGGCGTGAACCGCCTGGCCACCCAGGCATAGTTGCGGAGCGTCTGGTAGTCCAGCGCCGTGCCGGCCATCGCCCGCCGGTACCGGTCGGGGAACTTGTCCTGCCCGTAGACCAGCCAGTCCCCCAGCCACCAGGACGAGGCATCGGAGATCAGGCAGATCTGCTGCCTGATCCGGACCCATTCCGCCTGCAGCAGCCGGTCCGGCAGCCGCAGCTGGGTCCGGGTCGTCGCAGCTGCCCGGCCCACCGAAAGCCCGTTTGCAGACATTTCCCATCCTTCGCTGACCACCCCGCGGCCGTCACCAGCGGCCTTAGCGCCAGCCGATGACGGTACCCACGGGGAAAACTGAGTAGATCGCTGTTACCACGCCCTCCGGCGTCATCAACGAGCCGGCGACTGCTCGCCCCGCCGCATCCGGCCGGCCTGCGGATATAGCGGAGAACGGAGGCGTGAGCGCCCTCTTCCGCCGAGCCAGTGCCCAGGCATGTCATGCGGGACAGTTCCCGTTCTGCTGATTCCAGCGCCAGGGCGAAGGCAGGCTGTTTTATCTTGAGGAGCCTGCGCACGTACTCCCTGTTTTCCCGCGCTCGGTCGCTGATGCTCACGTGCCACCCTCCTCCCGGCTGCGGCAGCTAGCTGGCGACCCGGCGGCCGCGGGCAGCGACGCACCTGCGGGCAAGCGGCGCGGCTTGACCGCCCGGGAGCAGCGCCCCGCCGTCGTCAAACGACACGACGCCGTTGCAGAGCAGGCTCCACCCTTGCTCGGGATGGCTCGCCACCGTCCGCGCGGCCAGGCGGCCGACCGCCAGCGCATCCGGGCAGCGGGGCCGATGCCAGCAGATCTTTTTCTTGAGTCGGCGCGCGGGCCTCAGTGGCAGTGCGAGCAGATTCGTCATGTCGCCTCCCGATGTCGGCGGAGGAGATGCGCCGCGGACAGCCCTGGCCAGCCGATCTGCCAGCACGCAGCCGGTCCGCGGTACCCTCGTTGTCAGCGTGCAGCCCCGTCGGCTCCCAGCCGTCGCGAGGGGGTGCATCTCCCAGCGGTCGGCATGGGCGTCGCCGACGGTCTCGATGTGGACGAGCGCAAGCCTCCAGCCGGCGCCGCCGTCTACCGTCGGGCGCTCACTACGTGGAGCCATGCCACACATGACGGCCAGCATCGCTGGCGCACTACCAGGTGTCTTGGAGAAATGTTCCGCGGCGCTGTCGTGGTCAGCGCGGAGCGATGGTGGCGGGATGCAGGGGCGTCGTCGGTGACCTCGACGATCAGCTGCCGGAGGTCGTGGGTGACGGTGACGACGACCGAGCGGGCGCCGGGTGCATGGCAGGCGATGTTGGTCAGCGCCTCCTGGGCGATCCGGTACACGGTGCTGGCTACCTCGGGCGGCCAGCCGGAGGCCGGCGCGCCCGCAGGCAACACGCCGTGCACTGGCGGAGTCTCGCGCACCGCTCCCGCCCACCGGACCCCGTCCGCCATATCAGGATCCAAGCCGGGTTACCCCTGGTGCTGGCCGTGGAGGCGTGTCGCGAAGAACGCCAGGATCTCGTCGCGGGCCGCGCTCGTGGGCTGGCCTGCCTCGTCGATGAGGTTGACGGTCACGACGCTGTGCGGGCAGCGGACGTAGCGCGAGAAGAACGGCGGCGTGTCGGTGCCGGCGGCGCTGTCGGGCAGCACCCGCCCGGCGAAGCGGCCGCCGAGTGCCTCGGCATAGGCCGCGAATCGCTGCGCCGTGCAGAACCGGTCGCCCTCGAACCGGTAAGCCAGCACCGTCAGGCCATCACGGTCGAGCCGGTCCTTTACGGCGGCCAGCTCGCCCGGGGAGATCTCCAGCCCGGCGGGGTCGTCGAGGGGCAGAGCAGGCTGGCACAGGACCGGGGCGAGCACGGACGGCTCGAGCATCATCGTGAGCGCGAAGTTCCCGGTGAAGCACATCCCGATGGCCCCGGTGCCGGCACCGCCGCATTCGCCGTGGGCCAGCCGCGCCAGCGCCCGCAGCCAGCCGGTCACGGGGCTGGACTGGCCGGCGGCCAGAGCGCGGAACTCCGCGCTCACGCATGCCCGCCGGAAGACCTGCGCCCCCTCCTCCGCGCCGGGCACCGCGCCGTCACGGCCGAACAGCGACGGCATGTAGACGGTGCACCCCGCGTCTTGCACCCAGCGGGCGAACCGGGCCAGCTGGGGGCTGATGCCGGGCATCTCGGCCATGATGATCACCGCGGGACCCGACCCCGCGACGTAGACGCGCTTGGTGACTCCCTCCAGCGTCACCTCCCGCGCGGCGAAGTCCGCGAGGGCGTCATCGGTGAGAGCGGGCATACATCGGCCTCCTGCGCGTCGCCGCGGCCCGCAGCCGTGAGACCACGGTGGCCGCTCTCTCATCGTGCCGCGGGACCGGCCGCACATCGAGAGGCGAGACCGCCACGCGCAGATGCTAATCTCGCCATATGCGGCCCGCCGCCCCGCCGTGTCATGTCGGCGTCCTCGCCTACGACGGCTGCCTCGGCACCGAGGTCTTCGGGGTCGTTGACCTGCTCCTTTTCGCCAACCGGATCGCTGCCGCGGTCGGCCGCGCGCACCACGACCTGTTCCGGGTCACCGTGCTGGCACGCCACACCTCCGATGTCACCACCGCCGGCGGTGTCGCGTTGCGGGCGGTACGCTGGCATAAGAGCCTCGACGCCCTGGTCGTCCCCGGGTTCGAACTCCGATCACCGCGCCACGTCGACCAGGCACTCGCGCGCTGGCACCCCGAGATCACCTACATCGCAACAGTCGCCGCCGCGCACATCCCTCTCGCCTCCGTATGCGTCGGCGCGTTCCTCCTGGGTGAGGCCGGCCTCCTCGACGGACGGCGGGCCACCACCTCGTGGCTGTTCGCCGAGCAGCTCCGGCACCGGTACCCGCAGGCCACCGTCAACGCCGACCTGATGATCGCCTCCGACGGCCCGGTCACCACGACCGCGGCATTCAGCGCCGTCCACGACCTCGCGCTACAGATCATCCAGACCCACGCCGGCGACGAACTCGCCCGCCACGTCGCCCGCCTCGCGCTCGTCGCCGACAACCGCAACAGCCAGGCCCCCTACGTAGACCCCGCGCTCCTCGAACCCGGCGCCGAGACCTTCGCACAGCCGGTAAAAAAATGGCTCGCCGAACGACTCCCCCAACCCTACGACCTGGCCGCCCTCGCCTCGGCATTCCACGTCAGCACCCGCACAATGCTGCGCCGCTTCAGCAGCGACACCGGACAATCACCACTGGACTTCCTCCAGCAGGCACGAGTCAACGCCGCAAAACGCCTGCTCGAGTCCCCCGACCACACCATCACCAGCGCCATGGAACACGTCGGCTACACCGACCCGGCCTCCTTCCGCCGACTATTCACCACACAGACCGGAATGACCCCAGCCGCATACCGGCACAAGTTCCGCACAACGTCATAGGGATGCTCTGAGGCAGACGCACAGCCGCGCCAGCATGCCAACAGCCGCCCAGAACTGGGTCATCTGCGTATGAACGCTCGCGCTCCTGAGCCGGTCGCTGACCGGCCAGAATCAGCAGGGAGAGTGGGGGTAATGCTTGCGGCCCTGCTTCCCAGGCCTGGCCTGGATATGGGCGTAGGGGTCGGGCCTCCCAGCGCGGACCAGCGATGGCGGCGGATGACGGTGCTTATAACGTCGCCGACGTCATTCCCCGTGGCCCTGCCTGGCAGCGGCCAGCATCAGGCCGGCCGGTTCCAGCGGCCTGGCCTGGTCTAGACGCCGCCGGCGTCAGGATAAGGCCGGGTCAGGGATCACGGCGTGCGTGCCACGGCGGCCAGGATGCGCCCACCCGGCCGGGCCGCGCGGGAGCCGGGGTCCTCGGCGCCCAGTGCACGGCATCGACCAGGCCGGGCGGGTCGATGATCTCCAGCCCGGCGAGCAGCGTCCGGATCTCGTCGGGGCTGTGGTCGTGCAAGGTGCCGGCCGCATACGCGCGGGCCAGCCTGCTGCCGCTGGAGCCGACCGACATGATCAGATAGCTGCCCGGCGCGGCCAGGCCGGCGAACTCGGCGATGATGCTGCGGGCAGCCGCAAGCGGGAAGAAGTGCAGCACCGCCGCCAGGATCACCGCGTACGGCCGGCCGGGCTGGATCAGCGTGTTCACGCGGGGATCGGCCAGGATCGCCGCCGGATCGGCGGCATCCCCGCGGACGGCTATAACGTCGTGGCCGTCGGCCAGCAGCGCATCAGCGTGCCGCACGACCACCGGGTCCTTATCCACGTACGCCACCTTGCTGTCCGGGGCGGCGGCCTGCGCGACATCGTGGGTGGGGCTGGCGGTCGGCAACCCGGATCCGACGTCGAGGAACTGCCGGATGCCGCAGTCGGCGGCGAGCCAGCGCACGGCGCGGCGGAGGAACTGCCGGTTCTCCCGCGCGAGCGTGCGCAGATCCGGGTAGATCTCCAGCAGGCGCTCGGCTTCTTCCCGGTCGGCGTCGAAATTATCCTGGCCGCCTAGCCAGTAGTCATATACCCGGGCGATGTTCGGCCGGGAGGTGTCCAGGTCCGGCGGCTGCGCAGCGCCGTCCTCCCATCCGGTCACAACGCGCAAAGTACCACGCGCTGCAGTCCCTCTGGCGCTGCCGGGCTACGGCGGCCGGGCTGGAGGAGCGCGATCACCGAGCGCGGCGGCGAGGCCGCCGCCGCAGGCGCGCACCACCATCACCAGGAGCCTCCCATGCTCCTGTTCTTGAGTGAGACGGCGGACCGCGAGAGCCGGTCGTGGAAGAGGGACCCCGCTGGACTACCAGACGCTGCGGAACTACGCGTGGGTGGCGAGGCGATTCTCGCTGTCCCGTCGACGAGACAGCCTGACCTTTGTCATCACGTTGAAGTAGCTGCCCTGGCAGCGGCGGAGCAGGATTTCGGGCTACGCAAGGCTGACGAACTCGGCTGGCTGTCGAGCGGCACCGCGAAGTACGCGCCAGCCTTGCCGAACGCACCTCGGGTGACAACAGCCAGGGAACGCATGTTCGGCCAGGGAACGGGCGAAGACCACCGTGCAGGCAGGCCACGTCCTGAGGCAGCGGAGCTGGAACGCCTCGCGGCCACCTGGGGCGCCCGTCGCGAATGCGGTTGGCATTCGCGACGGGACACGACTGGCCTGTTCCCGGTCATGGCTTCGTTCTCGCGGTGTTGGCCCACCCGCCGCCCAGGTCGGGCAGATGGCTTCCGGCCAGCTGGTAGCCGTCAAGCGTTAGGACCCATTGAAGAGGGCCGGTCCTCGCAGCCGGAACCGCTCGGCTGGCCTGCCAGCTGACCTCCCACATACGCACCTGCTCGCGGTGGAGGTCGCGGAGGATCCGGACCGCGCGGCGCATGGTCCGCACTGCGAAGGTGGCAGTTGCGCGCAGCACGCGACCGGGCTGCCTGACTGTCATGGAGAATCACCTCCTCTGGATAGTGGTGAAGCTGGCGAACTCGCGGACGGCCTCGGCCAGCTGACCGGGCTGGTCGAGCGGATGAGGCGTAGCTGTCGGGGATCTCGAGCAGGCAGGCGTCCGGGAGCAGGCCGGGGAGTCGCCGACCGTGCTCGGGCGACATCACGCGGTCGCCGACCGCCCAGACGACGAGCGCGGCCGGTCGAAGGCGGGCAGCGACTCAGGGGCGCGGAGCAGCAGGCGCTTGCCGGCGAAGACGGCACGCAGCATGCGCGCCGTCTTCCCGGCGGATCTCCGGCTAGGCCAGCACCGGCCGCGGCGAACTCGACGGCCAGCGGGAACGGGTCAATCAGATCGCGTATCACGAACTGTCCTTCCTGGTCGGGCGCTAAAAGACACCCTCGCCGCCTGTCCCAGGACGCGTCTTGGATAATTGTCGCTCTTCGAAGAAGCTCGTTGCTCATCGCCGGATCCTAGAACACTCGATCCACAAGCCTTGACAATTTCTCCCGCGCTAGAGGGCCGATCTGACCGTCAAAGCGGGGCAACCTCAGAGCTTCTGCTACCTGGGACAGGCTGTGAAATCCACTCTCCCGGCATCAACGCGGTGAATGTCTTGCCAAGACGCCAATGCACCGATGCTCGACGTTGGTATGCCCTATGCCTGGTCCCCGCGGGTGGTCGGGGCCGGTCAGTGGAGTTTGCCTACCGACGCTTGTTGGACGGCCTCGCTAAGGCGGTCAAGGGCTGTGGTGCGAAGGCGCCACCGCTGCCAGAACAAGGTGACGTCGATGTGGTGCTCGGGGTCGAAATCGACGAGGTCGCCAGGGAGTGCTTGCAGGTCGGGAAGCATGCCCCAGCCCAGACCGAGCCAGATCGCCCGGGCGTAGTCTGCTGATCCGGGCACGTAGTGCCGGGGCGGATACAGACGTCGACGGCTGCGGCGACGTAGATACCGGTCCTGCAGTTGGTCCTGGCGGTCGAAGCAGACGATCGGTGCTTGGGCCAGGGCAGCCACCGTCGGGCCGTTGGGGAACCAGGTCGCGGCGAAACTAGGAGCGGCCTGCGGGCGGTAGCGCATCCGGCCCAGCCGCTGGACCGTGCATCCCGGAACCGGCTCGGCCTGGGCGGTGACCGCCCCCATTACGGTTCCGTCGCGCAGCAGCTCGGCAGTTTGGTCCTGGTCGCTACGGTGCAGGTCGAAGGCACAAGACGGCTCGACGGTGGCCAGCGCCGGCAGGAACCAGGTGGCGAGGCTGTCGGCGTTAACGGCCACCGGAATCACCGCCCTCAGGTCTGGCGGCCCGGTGCCGAGCTCGTGGGCGGCTTCAGCGGTGATGATCCGCAGTTGGCGGGCGACCCGGAGCAGTGTCTGGCCCGACGGCGTGGGATGGATGGGCTTGGTGCGGGTCAGCAGGACCCGGCCCACCGCGGTCTCCAGGGCCTTGATGCGCTGGCTGACGGCCGAGGGTGTGATGTGCAGATAGCGGGCCGCGGCCTCGAAGGTGCCCTCGGCGACCGCCGCGCTCAACGCGTCCAGTTGGCCCTGGTCAAGCTCCATAACATAAGTATGACTAACCGTAATGCAGAAACATTAGCTGGACTGCAGGCATGGCGGTCATTAGCGTCGCGTCATGAGCCAGCCCAGGCCCGCGCCCCGCCTACCGGGCGTCCGGCCGCGCAGCGCGGGGAGCGGAGCCATTATGGCGGTCGGCTCCATGTCCTGTGTCCAGCTCGGGCTGGCCCTGTCGGCGCACCTGCTGGATCAGCTCGGCCCGCTGGGCATCGCGGGACTGCGGCTGGCCTTTGCCGGCGTCCTGCTGCTGATCCTGGTCCGGCCCCGCCCCCGCGACTTCACCGGCAAGGACCTACTGGCCTGCGGCGTGCTGGGTGTCGTGACAGCCGGCCTGATGATGCTGTTCATGCTCGCGATCGCTCGCATCCCGCTCGGCACCGCCAGCGCGCTGGAGTTCCTCGGGCCGCTCACGGTCTCGGTGCTCGTGCCCGGCGGCGGGCGTATGCGTTGGGCGGTCCTGGCCGCAGCCGGCGTGGTGCTGCTGACCCGGCCCTGGACCGGCGGCCTTGACCCCGCCGGCCTTGGCTTCGCGCTGGGCGCCGCGACCTGCTGGGGCTCCTATATCCTGCTGACCCAGCACGTCGGCGACCGGGTCACCGGCCTGAGCGGGCTGGCCGTGTCCATGCCGGTTGCCGGCATGGTGGCGCTGGCTGCCGCCGGTTCCTCCGGGCTGTACAGGGTGACCTGGCCGCTGCTTGCCGCCATGCTGGCGCTGGCCGCGCTGCATCCCGTGCTGCCGTTCAGCCTGGAACTCGTCGCCCTGCGGCGCCTCACCGCCAGCGCCTTCGGCACCCTGATGAGCCTGGAACCCGCCATCGCGCTGCTGGCCGGCCTGCTCATCCTCGGGCAGATCCCAAGCGCGGCAGCAGCCGCCGGCATCCTGTTCGTGGTCGTCGCCGGAATCGGCGCCACCCGCACCGGCGCCCGAACGCCCCAGCCCCACGACCACCGCGGCGTCACGCCTGCCCCGTTCGCGGAGCATCATAAGCGTCGAACGAGCCCAGCTGCCGCCCGTCCCCATATGCCAGGATCTCCCCGCCCCGGAGCTACGGCGGCGGCGCGCCGCCCGGCCCGTTGAGCGGCCAGCGCCCGTCCCGGCCAGCGTAATGACCGGGCATGCCCGGCGGGCAGTTGCCTACCGTTGTCGCATGGACGTCATCGAGCTGCTGCCGCGCCTGTACTTCATACGCTTCCCCGTCGGGCACGCATACCTTTGGCACGATCCCGACGGGCTGACCCTCATCGACACCGGCCTTCCTGGCTCCGCGCCATTGATCGCCGGGGCGATCCGCGAGGCGGGATACCAGCCCGCCGACCTTCGCCGGCTGGTGCTGACGCACTTTCACGGCGATCACATCGGCGCCGCAGCGGAAATCGCCGGCTGGGGCGAGGTTGAGGTGCTCGCGCACCGCGACGACGCGCCGTTCATCCGTGCCCAGTCGGCCAGCCCGGCACCAGACCTGGCCGACTGGGAACACCCCATCTACGAGCAGGTCATGAGCCAGCTCCCGCCCGAACCCGTGGTGCCGCCCCGGATTGACCGGGAGCTGGACGACGGCGACACGCTCAGCTTCGGTGACGGGGCCGTAGCGGTGGCCGTGCCTGGCCATACGCCCGGCAGCGTCGCGCTCTACCTTCCCCGGCATCAGGTGCTGTTCACTGGCGACGCCGTAGCGCGCAGCCCAGCCGGGCAGGTCATGTGCGGCGTATTCAACGTCAACCGCGCGCAGGCGGCCGCGTCGCTGCGGCGGCTGGCCTCCTTCGACACCGAGGTTGCCTGCTTCGGCCACGGCGAACCGCTCACCCACGACGCCGCAACCGAGCTGCAGGCCGCCGTCCATCGCCTGCCTGCCGATACGCGTCAGCACCCTCGCGACACGCCCGAGAATCCAGCGTGACTCAGGAATAGCAAAGTTGTCCGCGGCGATCCTCGGCTCGCCGCCGTCAGCGGCACGCCTATCGCGGTGCCCATCGACACGCCCCAGAAGCCACCGGGCCGTCCTGCCGTTCTTCCTGCTGATGTTCGCCAGCTCAGCGATCGTGCCGGTAACACACCTGCCGCCGGACGAGCGTGACGGATGGGCGGATGCTGGTGGTAGTCGGCAGGTGGGAAAGCCGCTCCGTGAGCATCTCGTTCCCAGCAGCTGATCAATCTTGCGGCGATCCTCGCGCCGGTCTGCGGCGCGCGGCGGATGCCAGGATCCGGGCAAAATGGCTCCGTGAGCGAAGACGAAGACACAGGTCGGCCTGTGATGCGCATCGCCGGACCAGACGACGCGGTGGCGCTGATGAAGCTGAAGCAGCGCCTAGACGAAGAGACCTCGTTCATGCTCCTGGAGCCGGACGAGCGGGACACCTCGGTCCAGACTCTGGCTCGTCATCTTGAGGAAGTGAGCCGGTCGGAGAACTCAGTGGTGATCGTGGCCGACCGGCACGGCGATCTAGCCGGATACGTGGAGCTGGTCGGGGGGGAGTTCCGGCGGAACCGGTCCACGACTCACCTCATCATCGGTGTTCTGGCCGAAGCGGGCGGTAAAGGCGTCGGCACCGGATTGCTGCAGGAGGCAAAGCGCTGGGCGGTCGCCCGCGGCCTGCGTCGCATCGAGCTCAACGTAATGGCCCGCAATCAGCGGGCAGTCGCCCTGTATGAGCGCGCGGGCTTTGTCCACGAAGGCCGCCGCCTAGACTGCCTGCTGATCGACGGCAAGTTCCTCGACGAGCTGTATATGGCCATGATCCTGCCAGGCTCGTCGCCCGTGGCGACCCGCGCCTGACGTCGGATCGTTGCCTGTCTCTGATTGCGCGGCTCCATTAGCTCGCCTGCCCTTGTAACGCCTCGCCGCGCCCTCGTAGGCCGCCGACGCATGACTCGTGTCGCCATCGGTCGCCAGCCCTTCGGCATAGCGCTCTTCCGTCCCTCCGCCATCCCGTTTCAGCCCGGCGCTTTCCCACCATCAGCAAACAAACGCGACGGCGGCCGGCGACCGCAGGATGTCAGTCGATGATCTGGGCGGCAATGCTGTCCAGGACGCCGACTGGCCAGTCGATGAGGTTCTTCGACTGGCTGGGCGGGGCCGCTTCCCACCGCTGCTGCCTGTCCCCGCAGATGCTGAGCTGCAGCACGGGCCTGCCGGTGGCCCGCCCGCCCGCGGACTCGATGGCAGCGGCCTTCAGCCAGGCCCGCAGTTCCGCCAGCGACCAGTGACCGAAGCTGGCCCGGTCCAGCCACAGCTGCTGCTCGGGGACCGGCAGCGCCGCCACGGCGGCGTGATGCTGGAAGCTCAGCGTGTGTCCCGTCGGCGGGACACCGGGAACTTACGGGCGACCCAGGCGCAAATTCCGCAGCGTCTGATAGTCAAGCGACGTCCCCTCCACCGCCTGCCTGTACCGATCCGGGAACTTCGCCTGGCCGTAGACCAGCCAGTCGCCGAGCCACCACGCTGACGAACTGGTGAGCAGCGCAATCTGCTCACCAACACGCCGCCACCCGGCCAGAGCGAGATTCGCCGGCAACTGCAACTCGGTCCATACCTATGGCGTGACCTGCGCGATGAACGCCGCAGTCGGCAGTGTCCCGAGGCCGACCCGCCCGGCGACGCCCCAGACCACGGCGAGTCCCGCCGCCCAGGCAGCCATCACGACTGAGGAACGCGGCCTCGGCTCCCTCCAGCTGGCGAGCATGACCGTGAGCGCGCCGCGAGCAGTGTCACCGGGCAGGACGCTATGAGGGCGAGCCAGTAGCGGGACAACGCGAGGTAGGCGATCCATGCCGCATTGTTGACGGTGGTCAGCCCCGCCCAGGTCCACGAGACACCGGCGGCGGGCGTCTCGGCTGGCCCGGAGCTTGAGCATCTGTGGCAGGAACTGCGGGACCCCGAACCTCACTGCGCGAACCATCATGTACACAGACGGCCGGACACTCCGCCATGGGCGCCGGCAGAGGCAGAGCTATGGCAGGTCTCGGTGGCGGCTGACGATGTGCTCATCGAGCCGAAGGCCGCTCTCACCCGATAGTGGTAGCTGTAGGCGTGGGCGAAACCAGCGCGCCCGTACAGGTCGCGCGCGGCAGTGTTGGATTGTGCCACTTGCAGGTACAGGCCGGCGATGTCGTGGGCAACCGCCCACCGCGCTCCGGCCCGCAAGATCGCCGCCGCAACTCCCTGCCGACGGTGAGCGGGATGCGTGGCCATGCAGTAGAAGCCGGCCCACTGGTCGTCGCCCCCGACGACCAGGCCGATTCCGGCGACGCGGCCGCCGGCGGTGACGCTGGCATAGGCGCAGGGAAGCGTGATCTTCGAGATCACCTGTTCGGCAATGCCTCGGCTGTCGCGATGCCCG
Organism: uncultured Actinomycetota bacterium; assembly: GCA_963842355.1. Taxonomy (GTDB): domain Bacteria; phylum Actinomycetota; class Actinomycetes; order Streptosporangiales; family Streptosporangiaceae; genus JASHPR01. The sequence continues at coordinate 1,119,270 of CAWJGC010000011.1, forward strand.
TCCAGTTCAATGAACGCCCTCATCCACTCCGCAGGCGGCGTGGGACCTACCTGCACCGCCCACCGATCGGCAAACTGCGGCCCGCACCCGATGGTCTCGGCTGGAGCGGCGAGTACCTGGACCGGCGTGTCCAGCCGGTATCCGCGTGCGGCCAGGTGCTCGTCGAGTCGGATGCGCCGGGCGGCGGGACTGACCTGGACGATTGCGGCCAGGCCGCGTTCAGCGTAGAACGCTTCGACGCCCGGCAGGTCGGAAAGCCCCTCGCTGTGCGGCGCTAGCAGCAGGGCGGTATTGCCGGAGCGAAGCCGGTGCATGCCAGGGGTGTGACGAACTATCCAGCCGCCGAAGGAATCGGTGATCGGCGCCGGCCAGGCGCCGATAGCGTGCCGCTCGATCCGCCGAACCTCCTCGGAAGCGGTCCCCGCGACGATGTCGGCCAGCGTCGGGGCGAGCTGCTTCAGCACAGCCGCCTCGTCTGCTCGGATGGGGTCGCCATCAGCGGGCTGGTGCTCGGTAATCCCGAGACCAGCGATCGAGAAACACTCCCCGAGCGCACTCACGGCCTCAGCAAGCCGATGCGGAGAAACGCCCTCCGGATCAGGGCACCCAACCGAAGAGAAGATACCGGGGTCGAGCACATCGAGGTCGATGTGCACATACACCGCCTTGGCTCCCGTCGCAGTGACCGCCGCGATCAGGGCGGACGGCTCGGCCAGCTCCGCGACGCCCACGCGCCGGATCCGATGCGCGTCAATAAACCAGCGTTCACCAGCATCGAGAGCGCGTACCCCGGCTAGGACAATCTGGCCGGGCGTAAGCGCGAGGGTGGGTCTCATCTCCTCAGGGCCCTCGCCCAGCAGCGTCCGCAGCACCATGCCGTGAAACGCTCCCGAGACAGAAGAGACAGGAGTGTTGAGGTCGCCGTGAGCATCGAACCACACCACCGCCAGCCGGTCACCGTGCCGGCGAAGGGCACGCTCGATCGGGGCAACCTCCACTCCGCAGTCCCCGCCCACTGTCACGACCACCGGTGCGTTAACCCGCTCCAGCGCAGCGCGGACCGCGCCCAGGTTGACCGCCAGAACGCCGAGGTCACGAACTCCCGCAGTCACATAACCACTCCCGGACCGCACGTCTACCTCCGGGAGAACACGGTGCGAGACGGGAAACAGGTCAGCCAGCGACCGCGCGCCTGCCGTCAGCCGCCGCGCCCCCGCGGCCGAGGACCCCTGCCACTGCGGGACCTCCACTACGGCTAGGTAAGACATCGCAGGCACTCCTCGGGAACCTCCATGCAGGGATTTGCCGGCGCGGACTGCAGCGAGAACGCTCGTCAGACCGGTACGTTGGCCCAGTCCCTGGCATGTCGTTCATCTGAAGCTTGACAAGGCCTCCGCCAGCTAAGGCTGCCGGGTCTGAATCGGATCGCGCGGGAGGTCGACGCGGCGCATTCGTCGCTGAGACGCGTCCGTGACCGGAACTCCATGGGTCCTCCTCGCCGGGTAATGATGCAACATCTCGCCCTCGCGTGTGCGGGTCCGAGCTGCCAGCATTCACGCCAGCAGGCGCAGCCGAATGCTTAGATAACGATCGTTATCGATAACGACCGTACAAGAGATGTCAAGAGGCTGCCCGCCCGACCTCGTCCTGACCGGCCGCCAGCACGAGACCACCACCGCGTTCCGGGCAGCATTCCACCGACTCCAGGAGGCGATCAGCCAAGCACCAGCCCAAGACCAGGCACCCCCTCGCCGCGTCCGGATCTCGGGCAGGGGTGCCACTTTGTTTGACCGTCACCCACCGCCGACAGGCTCCCTGGTCCGGAGCGCCGGGTACGGCGACCGGCGGCAGCTTGGCCAGCCCGGTTGGCGGATCGGGCAGGAGGTGTGCTACCACCATCCGGGGCAGGAAGTCCCCATGTCCTTCGCCAGCGCCGCATCCGCGCCAGCTGCCAGGCTGGCCGTCGTGCTCATGGCCGAGATCATCGATGGCATTGACTTTGAAGGAAGGAATAGCCGCCGGCGGGTGCTGGCCCTGGATCCGCGGCCAGCCGTAAATGTGTAGCTGGATGTCTCAGGCCAAGAGCCAGCGCGCGGCGAGCTCCAGGGTCTCAGCCCGGCTGTGATCAAGGTGATCGGCGGCCAGGAAGTGCTGTCCGATCATCAGCGAGAAGGCGAGCAGGCTGCGGGCCTCGACCTCGCCTTCGTCGGCGCAGATGGCGCCGAACAGCTGCCGCAGGTACCCCATGCGCTTGTTGTCGACCCGGCGCAGGCGCTCGGCCACCGCCGGATCACGGCGGGCCCAGTCCCGGATGGCCAGATCGAGCGGCAGCAGCTCGTCGGAGAATGTCAGTGCCCCGGCCAGCCATATCCGAGCCCGGGCATCACCGCCGCGTTCCTCGACCCGGCGGAGGACCTCGTCGGTGCTCATCGCCTCCCAGGTGTCGACCATTTCCGTCAGCAGCGCGGCCCGGTCAGCGAAGTGGCCGTAGAACCCGCCCTTGGACACCTCCAGAGCCTGCGCCAGGGCCTCGACCCGCACGGCATCCGGCCCGCCCTGGGCCAGGGCGCGCAGGCCCTCCTCGATCCAGCGGTGACGGGGAGTCCGGGTGATCGCGACCATGACCCGAGTGTGCACCACGCCGGCAGTTGACAGGTCCCGTCACCGTGCTACGGTCAAGTATACGGTAGCGTATACTTGATTACGGAGGCATCAATGAAGATCGCGGTCAGCCACCAGCGGGCCCTCGCCGCCGCGCCGAAGCGGATCAGCGCGCTGATCGCCGATTTCGACCGCATCTGGCCGCGCGACATCGCTCCCCCACCACGGCCGCGAGCCCCCAGCGTATACGACGCCGGCCCGATGCGCTGGGAAGAATTCGAGCGCCCCGGCGCCATTCGGGCCTTCCGGGTCACCCGCCCCTCCAGGCTGCGCGGCGAGCACTGGTTCGAGCTCGTCGTCTCCGGCAGAACGCCAGTCCTGCGCCACACAGTGGACGCCACCGCATCCGGGACCTTTGCCGCGATCTGGAGAGCCAGGATCGCGCGACTACACGACCAGATCCTCAAGGCACTCCTGGACAACGTCCAACAAGCCCTGGCGCAGGAAGAATCACCCGGGCGCT
>CAWJGC010000012.1:0-389171 GCA_963842355.1 uncultured Actinomycetota bacterium
GACGTACGCGGCGGGCTGCTGATCCGGCAGGTGCACCACTGGTCGGCGGACGTGTTTGTCGCGGCGGTATGCCTGCGGCTGCTGCGGGTATTCTTCCGCGGCCGGTTCTCCGGCCGGGCGGTGGGGGGCTGGCTGATCTGGGTGACGCTGTTGCCCCTGGGCATGCTAGCGGCCTACACCGGCACCATCTTGCCCGACGACATGCTGTCGGGCGGTAGCCTCAGCGTGATCACCGGCGTGCTGCTGTCCGTGCCGGTGATCGGGACGCACCTGGTGTTCTGGATCTTCGGCGGGGCGCCTCCGGGGCATCAGGTCATCGGCCGCGACTACTGGGTGCACATCCTGGTCCTCCCGGCCCTGACCGGCGCGCTGCTCCTGATGAGCTTCCGGCCGTGGCTGCGGTGGCCGCGCCGGGTGCGGCCCGATCCGCTGCTGCTGTTCGTCTGCGCGGTGCTGGTCTTGGGCGGCACGATTGCGCAGATCAACCCGGTGTGGCTGTACGGGCCTTACCAGCCGGGCAGCATCGGCGCCGGCGCGGTGCCGGACTGGTACATGGGCTTCCTCGACGGCGCGCTGCGGATCATGCCGGCCTGGGAGCTGTCGATAGCCGGGCATCCGCTCACCCTTAGCGTGCTGGTGCCCGGTCTGCTGGTGCCCGGGGCGTTCTTCACCCTGCTGGCGGCGTATCCGCTGCTCGACCGCAGGCTCACCGGCGGCCAGGGACTGCACCACGTCCTGGACCGCCCCCGCGACGCGGCCACCCGCACGGCGGCCGGCGCCGCCGGGATCACCTTCTACGGGGTGCTGTGGGCCGCGGCCGCCAACGACCAGATCGCCTATCACCTCCGCGTGGACCTCTACGCCGTCACCTGGTTCTTCCGGATCGCCGTGTTCGCCGGCCCGCCGCTGGCCTACACCCTCACCCAGCGGATCTGCCTCGGCCTGACCCGCCGCGACCGCGACGAAGCCGAGCACGGACGCCCCACCGGGCGGATCGTGATGAGCCCCGGCGGCGGCTTCAGCGAGATTACCGAGCCGGTACCACCCGTCCGGGAGGAGAGCCCGGGATCGAACCCCCCCTGGCAGCCGGGCGCGGGGCAGAGGACTCGCGCAGCACGGTGGCATAGCCCTGCCCGAGCCCGGCCCGGGCCGCGGCTCGCACGACAGATCCCTGAGGAGGCCCGATGCAATACCTGTACGTTCCCTGTGCCCGCATCCGCGACCACGGCTACCCGGCCCAGACGCGCCGCTGGGTCCACGAGGTGCCGATCGTCAAGAAGACCGCACAGTGGATCTACTACACCAGCGACACCTGGGACCGAACCCGGGCCGTGGTCGGCCCCGGCCGCATCAGCCGCCCAGAGTTCGAGACCGACACCCGCGGATACCCGGCCGGCGTGATCCCGGTTCCCGGTGACCGCCCCCGCCCCGGACCGGCTGGCCGGCAATTCTTCGCCACCCGCGAGGCGGCCGAAGCCGACCTGTACCGCTGGGATCGCGAGCGAGCCGAACGGGCCGCCCGGCAAGCACCACCCATCAAGGAACTGCGCCGCGCGATGGCCGATGCTCACCCCGACCGCGGCGGCACGGCTGACCAGTTCATCGAAGCGCGCCGCCGGTACCAAACGGCGCTCCGGCCTGCGTGACGGTAACGTGCCCACCTGGCCGGCCCGGCAGGCGGACAGACCACTATCGAGGGCCGCTGCCCGGGTTCTTCAGGTCGAATGAGGCAGCGCGGGGCCGTCGGCGCAAGGTGACAGCGGAGAGCAGCGCGGCCCCTGCGAGCAGCGCGGCCGACAGGTACAGCGCTGCGTGCAGCGCGCCGGTGAAGGCCGCGTACCCGGCCTGGATGATCTGGTGGAGCGGCCCGCTTCCGCCGCTTGAGCCGCCACCGCCGAGGGACACCGAGCCCGTCTCGATCACCTGAAGCACATATGCCTGAAGCGCGGCCGAGGCGTGCAGATGCGTCATGCGGCTGACCAGCCCAGACCGCAGCTCGGCATTGACGACGGCACCCAGGATGGCGATGCCAGTGACCGCGCCGAACTCCCGGCTGGTGTTCGTGGCCGATGCGGCCATCCCGGACCGCTCGGCGGGTACCGCCCCGAGCACTGACGAAGTGACCGGCACGACGCAGGTGCCGATGCCAACCCCGGCCAATCCCAGCGCCGCGGCGAGCGGCAGGTAGGCCGGGCTCGGGTTGATCACCACGTTGGTCAGCAGCAGGCCGGCGGCAAACAGCAGGGAGCCGACGACCAGCAACCAGCGGGCGCCGACCACGGTCGTCCATCGGCCCGCCAGCAGCGCCGCGATGATCATCGTCACGGTCATCGGGAGGAACACGCCCGCGATGCGGTACCCGGAGTAGCCGACGATCACACCCAGGTAAAGCGCAGTGAAGAAGAAGATTGCGAACGTAGCGAAATACGTGCAGTACGCGACCACGTTCGGGGTCGTGAACCGCGGGACCCGCAGGTAACTCAGGTCGAGCAGCGGGAACGGGGCGCGGCGCTCCCACAGTACGAAAGCTGCGCCGGCGACCAAGGACACGGCGAACAGCGCTAGGACGCTGGGCGCGGCGTAGCCGGCGCTCTCGCCGTTGATGATGCCGAAGATCAGGGTGGCGAGCGCGCCGGCGCCGAGCACTGTGCCCGGCGTATCGATCCGGCCCGCTCGCGGGTCGGCGCTCTCCGGCAGGACCATGGCCGCTACGACCAGCGCGGCCAGGCCGAAGGTCACGTCGAACCAGAAAATCCCCCGCCAGCTCCACGCCCCGACCAGCGCCCCGCCCAGGACCGGGCCGAGCGCGAGCGAGAACCCGGACACCGCGGCCCAGACCCCGAGCGCGCGGTTGCGGCTGCGTTCATCTGGATAGAGATGCCGGATCATCGACAACGTGCCGGGTTCGCTCGCCGCCGCCCCCAGCCCCATGACCGACCGTGCCGCAATCAGCATCCCGACGGTGGGAGCGACCGCGGCCAGCGCGGCGCCGACGCAGTAGACACCAGCTCCGGCCAGCATGATCTTCTTGCGGCCGAACTTGTCGCCCATCATCCCGCAGGCCAGCATGAAGCTGGCGAACGTCAGGGCATATGCCCCGACCACCCACTGCAGCGCGGAGACTCCCCCGTGCAGATCCGACTGAATGCCGGCCAGCGCGACGCTGACCACCGTGTTGTCCAGGAAGGTCAGGAACAGCAGCGTGCACAGGGAGGCGAGGGCCAGGGGGCGACGCCGCGAGGTGAGCACGCCAGTCGCGGCGTGCCCGAGCGCATCGGCCACCTCGCTAGCCCCGGCAGATAGCGGGCAGCTTGGGGCTCGTCCTGGGGTACTCCAGGTAGGCCAGCCCACAGAAGCTTGCGATGCCTATCTTCCAGATGCCGTTCAGGTAGACCGCGATGCCCACCTGCTTCTTCAGCAACGGTGTGCCGAGCAGCAGGACCTCGTAGTCCACCGTGGCCTGCGACGGTGAGGTAATCCTCACCGAGGTGACCGTCGCGGTCGACCCCGCCGCGGCCGTTCCGAACGACGTCTTGGCCTGGGCCTCAACGAACGCGGACACCTGCGGCCCGTCTTGCACCAGGGCGAGCCGACGCGGGATCGGGGCCTTGCCGTTGAAGACCGTCTTCCAGTTGGCCGTGATCGCGGCCACGGCCGCCGGGCCGCTGACTGGTTCGGCCGCCGTGGTAGCACTCGCGGCCGGCTTCGCCGAGGGGTGATGGCTGCTGCCGCCGCCACCCCCGCAGGCGGCCAGGATCAGGCATCCCGTCGCCGCCAGCGCGGCCGATGCCCGATGCAGGCCCGGCCCGTGCACGTAACGCATAGTCGGAGTGTGCCGTACGAAAGGCCGCACGCCTACCGATACCAGTATCCAGCTGTGCCGGGTTAACCCGAACGGCCTGTCCTCGGGTTCCGCTTCCGGGTGTCAGCCGCCTCGCGGCAGGCCTGGACGAAGTCTCGGACCGGGGGCCTGCGGTCGCCGCGCCGCCAGGCGATCGCGAGCCGGGCTGGTCCGAGGCCGCTGACCGGGATGCAGACGATCCCCTCACGCGAGTAAATGTCGGCGTTGCCCTCGGCCAGCAGCGTTATCGCCGCGCCGGACGACACGATCTCAAATTTCTCGTCGGTGGAGCTTACCTCGGCGGCCACCCGCGGCCGCTGGCCCGCCCGCGCGTCGACGGCCAGCCAGAAGTCGCGTTGTGAGCCCGCCGAGGGGGGCAGCGCGGCTACCGGCTCGTTGACGATCTCGGAGAATTCGATGGTCTGGCGGTCGGCCAGGGGGTGGCGGGCACTGATCGCGACGAACCGCCGTTCGGTTGCGAGGACCTCGGTCTCGATTTCGGCGGCGTCGATGGGCAGCCACACGAACGCCGCGTCGGCCGCGCGGTCCCGCAGGCCCGCTGTCTGGTCGCCCCATCCGTAGGTATGCAGCTCCACCTGCCAGCCCGGCTGCCGCTTGGCGAACTGGCCGGTGATCGCGGGGTACAGCGCCCGCCCGATCGAGGTCAGTGTGCCGACCCGCAGCACCCGCGCGTCCTGGGCGGCGGCGTCGCTGACCACGGCGACGCCGTCGTCCCAGTCCTGGAGCAGGCTGCGGGCCACCGCGTGCAGCGCGCCCCCGGCGGCGGTGAGCTCAACCTGGCGCCGGTCGCGCCGGAACAGCTGGGCGCGCAGCGTCGCTTCCAGGCCGCGGATCTGTTTGCTGAGGGCCGGCTGCGACAGGTGCAGGCGTTCCGCGGCTCGGGTGAAGTTCAGTTCCTCGGCTACGGCCACGAAGTACCGAAGATCCCGGAGATGGGCATCCATAGCCAACAGTTATCACAGCTTGTCTTGGACGCATGGCTAGCCGGCAGCTAATGATCATTAAGGGAACGCGGTCGCCGCCCGGGCGCCGCAGCGCACTCAGAAACCAGCAAGGAGATCAGCACGCCATGCGTTACACATTGCTCGGCCACTCGGGCCTGCGAGTCAGCGAAGTGGCCCTGGGCACGATGACCTTCGGGACCGACTGGGGCTGGGGGGCGTCGGCGGGCGAAAGTGCCAAGCAGTTCGAGCTGTTCGCGGAGGCCGGCGGTACCCTCATCGACACGGCCAACAAGTACACGAACGGCACCGCCGAGTCGATCCTCGGCGACCTGCTGGCGACCGACCGAGATCACTTCGTTGTCGGCACCAAGTACTCGCTCAACGTCCGAGACGGCGACCTCAATGCAGGCGGCAATCACCGCAAGAGCCTGGTACAGGCCCTTGAGGCATCGCTGCGGCGGCTTCGTACCGACCACGTTGACATCCTCTGGCTGCACGCCTGGGACTACCTGACTCCGCCCGAGGAGGCGATGCGCGCCCTCGATGACCAGGTCCGGCAGGGCAAGGTCCTCTACCTGGGCATCTCCGACACCCCTGCCTGGGTGGCGGCCCAGATGCAGACCCTCGCCGCAGACCGCGGCTGGTCCACCTTCGCAGGCCTGCAGGTCGAGTACTCCCTCGTCCAGCGCGAGGTCGAGCGGGAGCTGATCCCGATGGCCCGCGGCCTCGGCCTCGGCGTGCTGGCCTGGGGACCGCTCGGCGCGGGCGTCCTATCCGGCAAGTACGTCAACCCGGACATCCCAGCTGCCGAGCGCCGGATCGCCGACGTGGACCCCCGGCGCCTCGCCATCGCTCGGGTCGTCGCCGACGTCGCCGACGGGCTGGGACTCAGCTCTTCCGTCGTAGCACTCGCCTGGCTACGGGCCCAGGGCAGCGTCATCCCGATCCTCGGCGCACGGACCGCCCAGCAACTCGCCGACAACCTCACGTGCCTCGACGTCAACCTGCCGGCTGACACGCTGGCCCAGCTCGATCAGGCCAGCCATGTCACTCGCGGTTTCCCGCACGACTTCCTGGCCAGCGCTGACTTCATCCTCGGTGGCATGTCCGGCCAGCTGGACCTGCCACCGGGCCGCTCCCCCCTGTTCGCCCGGAGTTGATCTTGTGGGGCTGTTCGGGTGGGGGTATTAGGTTGAGACCGTGCTGCTCGAACGCGATGAGGAGCTGGCGGCGGTGGAGAAGCTGCTGTCGGCCGGCGGGGTTCTGGTCATCGAGGGCGGCGCGGGGATCGGGAAGACCGCGCTGGTGGATGTGGCCTGCTCGCGCGCTGGGGAGCGGGGCCTGGCGGTGCTGCGGGCGCGGGGGGCCGAGCTGGAGGCGGGGTTCGGGTTCGGGGTGGTCCGGCAGCTGTTCGAGCGTCGGCTGACCGGCGCATCGCCGGAGGAACGTGAGCTGCTGCTGGCGGGGCCGGCCGAGGCGGCGTGGACCCTGCTGAGTGCGTCCGCGGCCGCCGAACCGGCGGATACGTCCTTCGCGGTGTTGCACGGCCTGTACTGGCTGGTGGCGAACCTCGCCGCGCTGCAACCGGTGGTGGTGACCGTGGACGATGCGCACTGGGCCGATCGCGCCTCGCTGCGGTGGCTGGCCCACCTGGCGCCCAGGGCCGAGGACCTGGGGGTGTCGCTGCTGGTCGCACTGCGGCCGGCCGATCCGGCCGCAGATGCGACCGCGCTGCTCGCGGTGCGCAGACGGGCCGCGGTGATAGTGCGGCCCCGGCTGCTCAGCGAGCACGCGGTCGCTTCGCTCGCCCGTGAGGCGCTCGGGACGCAGGCCAGTGCGCAGCGCTGCACATGGCTGAAACGCACCAGCGGGGGTAACCCGTTTTACCTGCGGGAACTGCTCCGGGCAGTCACCGTCAGCGCCGCCTCGCCGGCCACGGCGGACTGGCAGGAAGCGGCGGCCACGGGGGCGCAGGACGTCATGTTCTATGTCCGCGCGCGGCTGCGGCAGCTCGGCCCGGCCGCGACCCGGTTGGCTCAGGCCCTGGCCGTGCTGGGTGATGGCTGCGTCCTGCGCCATGCGGCGGCGCTGGCCGCCCAGGGCGCGGAGGAGGCGTTGCGCGCGGCCGCGGCGCTGGTGCGCTCGGACGTGCTGGCCGAGGCCGACCCGCCGCGCTTCCTGCATCCGATCGTGCGCCAGGCGGTCGAGGCGTCGCTGGACAGCGCCCAGCGGATGGTGCTGCATCGGGCGGCGGCCGGCGTGCTGCACGCCGAGCGGGCGCCGGCCGGGCAGGTCGCGGCGCACCTGCGCCTGCTGCCGCCTGCTGGCGAGGCCTGGGTGTGCCAGCGGCTTCGGGAAGCGGCGAGCGCGGCGCTGGCATCCGGCGAGCCGCACGCTGCAGGTGAGCTGCTTCGCCGCGCCTGGGCCGAACCACCCCCACCGGAGCAGCAGAGTGGCGCTGCTGCGGGAGCTGGAAGGCGAGGTTGTGGTTGCGGGCTTGCACGACGCCCGCCGGGCCGCCCGGGTCGGTCCTGCACTCAGCCGCCTGGCCGCCCGCAGCAGGCCGGTGCTGTCGGGGGAAGCGCTGGCGGTCGCCCGTGGCATGGCCGCGCTGCTGGCGGGACGTCCCGCGGCGGAGGTCGCCGAGCCCTTGCTGTCGGCGCTGTCGGCCGCGCCGCCGCCGGTGGAGAACTGGGACACCCGCGCCGCGTTGTTGTGGTGCCTGGTGACGGCCGAGGGCTTCGATGCGGTGGAGAACTCAATCGATCCGATGCTGGCCGGGCTGCGCCGGACCGGCAGCGTCCGCGGCCTGGTCGCCGTCTACAGCGCGCTGGGCTTCCTCAGGCTGCGGCTGGGGGCGCTGCCGGAGGCCGACACCGCCGCGCGGATCGCGCTGCGCGTATTGCAGGAAGGCGACTTCGCGCCCGGCCTGCCTTTTGCGGTCACCGTGTGCGCGGACGTCGCCATCGAGGCCGGAGAGCTCGATCAGGCTCAAGCGTTGCTGGAGTCGCTGCCCGTCGCTGGCTGGTCTCCCGGCGTCGGCACGGTCCTCATCCCCGCCGCCTGGGGCCGGCTGCATCTGGCCGCGGGCCGCCCGGCCGAGGCGATCGCCGCTTTCCAGAGCTGCGCCGCCATGTTCAGTACCGACGTGTGGGGCTTGGACATCCGTGACGTCGGCTACCTGCACGCCCGCTCCGGCGCTGCCCTGGCCCTGCTGCTGGCCGGCGACCGGCCGCAGGCCTGCCAGCTCGCCGAGGCCGAGCTGGCCGACGTGCGCAGCTTCGCAGCGCCGCGGGCACTCGGGGTCGCGCTGCGCGCCGCCGGACTCGCCGATGGCGGGCAGCGGGGCCTGGACCTGCTCGCCGACTCGGTGGCAGCGCTGGCTGGTTCCCCTGCCGTGCTGGAACGGGCCAAGTCCCTGGCCGAGCTCGGCGCGGCGCGACGTCGCGTCGGCCAGCGCGCCGCCGCGCGCGAACACCTCGCCGAGGCTCTGGACCTGGCCGCGCGCTGCGGTGCCCGGCCGCTCGCCGCACGGGTGCGGGAGGAACTCAACGCCGCAGGCGCCCGCCCTCGCCGGGACTGGCGCCGCGGCGTGGAATCGCTTACCCCGACCGAACTGCGCGTGGCGCGGCTGGCTGCTGCCGGGCGCACCAACCGGGAGATTGCCCAGACCCTCTACGTCACCGTCAAGACCGTCGAAGGCCACCTGGCCCGGGTCTACGCCAAGCTCGAAATCAACGGCCGGCCCCAGCTCGCGATGGTGCTCGGCGAGGAAAACCCCAGGGGGCGTGCCCAGTAATCCCGGGGTCCCTACCCCCTCGCCCCGGGCGGACTCATCCCCGATCGTCGGGAGCAGCGTCGCCGACTACGGCACGCCCGTCGAACGGGGTAAGCCATGACTGCTTCCAACACCGCACCTGCCAGCACCGCACCTGCCAGCACCGCACCCGCCAGCACCCCACCCGCCAGCACCCCGGCCGCCAGCGCGGAGCTGATTCGCCGCGCTTATGACGCCTTCGCCCTCGGCGACATCCCCGCCGTGCTCGAGCAGTTCCACACCGAGATCACCTGGCACATTCCCGGGCGCAGCCCGCTGTCGGGTGACTACCACGGCCATCCGGGCGTGCTGGAGTTCTTCGGCCGCTGCCATGAACTCTCCGCCGGCACGCTGCGGGTCGTCCCGGAGGAGTTCTTCCTGGCGGACGGCGAGCGGGTCGTCGTGCTGTGCACGATCTCGGCGGAACGACACGGGCAATCCTGGTCCTCGCCCGAGGTCCACGTCTGGCGGGTGATCGGCGGCCGGGTCACCGAGCTCGTCGAGTACCAGGGCGACCAGCAAACCGAGGACGAATTCTGGAGCTCATGACCCCACGCAGCCGGCCACCCGCCTGCATCGCGGCCGCGCGGGCGGCCATCAGGCACGTGCCGCACGAGCTGACGCGAAGGAGTGGGAACAGTGCGCACCGACAGCGGTGAACCGGGCTCCATCGGCTACGACGGCGGCGATGACGACAGGCACATGCGGCGGCTCGTCGTCAGTGGAGGGGAGGTCGGCTACCACGACAGCGCCCCGAGCGAGTCGATCCTGCTGGTGCACGCGGGCGTGTTCAGCGACTGGTTCTTGCCCCTGGGCCATCACCTGCCCCGGGAGCGGTTCCGTGTAGTGCGGATGCGCCGATGCGGCTATCGGGGCACGGCACCGCCGGCTGGTCACGTCAGCCTGGCCGATGCCGAGCTGATCACCAGCTTCATCGACAGCCTCCCCGCCATCGCCGTCAGCCCGGGCCGGCGTTGATCACGGCCCGGACCCCTGCCTCGGTAGGCTGGGGGCCGAAGAAGGTGACCGCCCAGGTCAGGCCGGCCCGCTCCCACGGCCCGAGGTCGGTGTCCGGGGGAAGCTCGGTGATCAGGTCGAACGGGCCGCCGCCGGGCCGGGCGTCGCGGATCTCGGCGGCTAGTTCGGCCAGCGCCTCGGGGCCGGGCAGGCCGATGGTGAAGAGGCCGTCCCAGCGCAGCGCCCGGCGCACTGGCCGCCGGTTCGGCCACTGCCCGGCCACCCACACCGGGGGCCTGGGCCGCTGTACCGGGACCGGTTCGAACTCCCCAGCCCAGTACCTGGCCAGGGCGTCCAGGCCGTGATCGAGCAGGCGGGCACGCTCGCGCGGGTCGGTCACCTCCCCGAACGGCTCTAGCTCGTTGTTGCGCGCGCTGCCGAGCCCGGCCCCGAAAATGAGCCGGCCGGAGCTGAGCAGGTCCAGCGTGGCCGTTTCCCTGGCCACCTTGTGCACCCGGCGGCGGGAAAGCGGAGTGACCAGCGCGCCGATCCGCACCCGGGACGTGGCGCAGGCCACCGCGGCGAGTGCCACCCACGGGTCGGCCACGGCCCGCACCGGCGCGCGGTAGGCGATGTGATCCCAGACGAAAAAGCCGTCCCAGCCCCGCTCCTCGGCCCGGGCCGCCAGGCGGGCAGCCACCCGAGGGTCGGAAAGCTCACCGAACAGCCCGACGTCGATCGCGCGCTTCACGACGGCGATCTTAACTGCTGGCCGCATGTCAGGGCACGATGGCCGGGGCGATGGAGGGCTCGTCGAGTCTCCCTTGGTACTGGGCGATGGACATCTTCGTCTTCCGCGTAGCGCTCGGAGTCGACTACGATTTTTTCTCAGCGCCGGATCCGTAAGGAGGCGGCGAAGCTGGGCACTCGAGGTGGTACGCTCCGGGGCTCTTTCCGCATCGGCGCCATCCTCGTTGTCGTGTCCCTCGTCTTGGTGGGATGCACTTCGGGACCGTCTAAGACGGCCAGCCGCGAGACTTCGGCCTCGGGATCGGGGAAGTCGTCGACATCGCCGACTGTGACGTCGGTTCCCGCCGCGAAGTTGATCGAGCCGCCGGGTCCGATCAGTGCCCACCCTGCGCTGCTGGACGAAGCGAGCGCTGCATGCCGGAGAGCAGGCGCATCTGACATCACGCTGTGCGCGGGCACCGTCGACGCCGAGGTCTGGGGTCTGCCTCTCGTGATCACGAGCCATCTGCGGGATGTTCTGGCCTGCCTACTCAGAGTAAACGTCCTCGACAACGCAACGAGCCTGGCCGGTCCAAACTCGGCCGCGGTGGTCGACCCGAACGACGACACGCTCTACTCGTTTGCATTTCTCGACCTGCGCGCCGGACCTCAGCTTCTCAGCGTTCCCTCGATGAGGGGACGCTACGTCGATTTCCAGCTGCTCGACATGTACACCAACACGATCGCTGACGTGGGCGTGCTTATCGACGGCGGCCATGGTGGCACCTATGCCTTCGTCGGTCCCGGCTGGCACGGCACCATTCCGAAAGGTGTCGTCCGCATCGATGTCCCCACGCCAGATGCGTGGCTGCTCGGACGGACCCAGGTGAAGGGGCCAGCTGACCTCCTGGCGGCAGTGGAGCTGGAAGCGCAGTACTCGCTCACTGCTCTGTCTGGCCACGGTTCGGGGACGATCGGCGGGCCAAGCACTCTCGCCTGTCCGGCACCGGCACTACCGTCATCGACGTCGCTCGGGTTCCTGGGCGATCTCGAAAAAGACATGGCTGCCGATCCACCCACGGCCGCCGACGGCCCGGTCGTCCAGGCCATGGCTGCTGCCGGCATCGGTCCGGGACGAACGCCTGGAGCCGCTAGCTCGAGTAACGCGGCCGAATATCTCAAGGCTTTGGGGCTTGGGGCCAGCCTTCTGGCCGGATCGGTCAGTGAAGGCTCCGCCACATCCTGGACCGGATATACCCGGGGTGCCGTGGTGGGATCGTATGGAACCGACTACCTGGCGCGAGCCCGCCTGGCGGAGACGCCCGGTACGCAGGTCGCAACCCAAGCCGTCTACTTCAGTGCTAGCCGCGCCCGGTCAGGGACGACCGCTACGCCGCTGGTTGGAACCCGCAGCTACGAGATCCGGTTCCCAGCCGAGGACCTTCCGCCCCATGGATCCGACGGCTTCTGGTCGATCACGCTCTATAACGCCGCAGGGTTCCTTGCGGCCAACCCGATCGGCCGCTACTCAATCGGAGACGAAACACCTGGCCTCGTACGAGGTGCCGACGGCTCACTCACGATCGTCGTGTCGGCCAGCCGTCCCCGTGAGACGGACGTGAACTGGCTGCCGGCGCCCAAGGGTGCTTTCAGCCTCGTGCTTCGCGTGTACGACCCCAGGCCGCAGGTACTCGACGGTTCTTGGTCCCCGCCCGTAATCCGGGCGATCGACTGAAGCGCGATGGTGGCGCCTAGCTTGTGCACAGTACCGGCTCATACCGGAAATCAGACCGCGGGCTGACGTCCAGCTCGCTGGTCAGCGCGAGGCTGGGAGCACGAGAACCAGCACCCGGAAGACCTTCGCGCTTGAGTAGGTGATCAAAGTGGTGGTGCAGCTGACCGTGGCGGCCTGGCTGGCGCTGGAAGCCGGGCTGCTGATCCGCGACCGGGTCCGCGGGCAGGGCCGCACCGCGCGGGACCAGGGAACGCTCTGGCTGAACATGATCATCATCACGGCGGCGGTCGTGACGGCCGGGATACTGACCGGCGTGCTCAAGAACGCCGCCGCCTGGCAGTTCGGGCCGGCCGGGCTGAGCGTGGCCGACCCGATCGTCATGTGGACCGGCCTGGTGGTCCGGATCTGGGCGATCGTGGCGCTGGGCAGGTCGTTCCGGACGACCGTGGAGGTAGACACCGGGCAGAAGGTGGTCGACAGCGGCCCGTATCGGTGGGTGCGGCATCCGTCGTACACGGGGATCCTGCTCCTGATGGCCGGCCTGAGCCTGGTGTACGGCAACTGGCCTGCGCTGGCGATCCTGCTGGTGCTGCCGACCGGCGTCCTGATCCACCGGATCTTCGTCGAGGAAGCAGTCCTCACCGAGGTGATAGGCCGGGCGTACACGGACTACGCCGCCCGTACGCAGCGCCTTGTGCCGGGATTGTGGTGATTGGGCCGACCAGGTTGAACCGGCCGAGCACCGTGCCATCCTCGCCAACGAGCACATGGCAGACGCACTGGGGCCTGCGCGCGACGAAAGCCGAGACAAATGCCCTGGTCAGCTGGCCAGTGGCGGGCTGCCGTACTGGGGGCCTGACTTGTCGCCTGCCGATTCGGCGCGGTGTATGGCCCGCATGGCGCCCAAGAACAGCCGCTGGTGACTCAACGCCAGGCGCGCAGCCCGGAGCCCGGCGGTCGCCGCCATTTCGCTCAGCGGGCCGCTCGGCCTGCCGTACATCTGCCGCGCCCAGGGCGGCAGGGTCGAGAACGCCAGGGCGGCTACCGGCGGCAGGCCCAGCTTCAGCACGCGGTTGCCTTCCGGCACCGGAGGATGGAAGGTCAGCCGCAGCGCTTGCTTCGCCTCGTCGCACGCGTGCAACCTCGGCCTGATCTGCTCGTAGTAGGCGTCGAGTTCGGCCATCGAAGCGGGCGCTGCGCCACGGTCGATGCCGATGAGTTCCGCGCTGGTGCGCTGCTCGTCCACGAAGGCGTTGAGATCTGCGGCCGAGAACGGCAGTCGGCTGCGCCGGGCCACGTCGGCGCAGGAGGCGACCTCGCCGCAATGCACCCACAGGAGCAACTCGGGCTCGTCCACCCGGTACCGCGTGCCGTCGGGGTCGCTCCCGGTGAGCGACTGGTGAATCTTGCGCACGCGGCGTCCCGCCCGTTCGGCCTCGGCCATCGTCCCGAACGTACGCGTCTCGATGAACTTCCTGGTCCGCCGCAGCCTGGCCCAGGCATCCACCGGCTCGGTGATGGTCGCGGCGTTCTGCAACGTGCCGCGTATCACCCGCGGATGCAGCGCCTGCAGGTACAGCGCGCGGAGAACCGCCACCCACATTATCCGGCTGTTCATGACACGCCAGGTCACCGACTCGGGGCCGAACAAGCCAGCATCTTCCCTGGCGGGATCATCCGGACTTGTATATATGTATGGCGTGTATGGCATCGTCTTCCCCGCGTTAGTTCCGACAGCCGCGATCAGAGTTCAAACGCGCCTATCACGCGCCAGCATAACGGCGCGTAGCCGGTCGCCGCAGCCGGCGAAACCGGTGATGAATGCAAAAAGGCGCACATGGGTGTGCATCAGGCTCACATTCATCCCGGCCAGGGCGCACGGTGAACCGGGCAAGACAGTGAAACGGGATAACGGGGCCGCGCCCCCGATTCCTCGCGGTTACTCGGCCAGCCGGTGCGGCCATCGGCGCCGGTGGGCGGCCAGCACTGCCGCGCAGTCCGGCTTGTCCTCCGGGAGGAGGCTCACGATCAGATCCGCCTCTTCCGCAAGGCGGCACTGCCCGGAGGTAACCAGCGGACAGGCCCGGCCGGCGCTATGGAGCGGGCCGGGACACTGGCGGACATCCCTTCCGGCGGACCGGAGCGCCGCGACCCGCTGATTGTCGAACCAGCTGCGCCGCTCCACCAGCACCCGCCGGCCCGCGCTGTCCGCGGGCCAGCCGGGCATCCCGCCGACCGTGGAAATCTCCAGGAAGGCCACCATGAAGTCCTCGGTGGGCGCGGCCAGCACCCACCCGTAGCCTTGGAGAAGGTGCAGCATCGGGGTGTTTTCGAGGAGGACGGCGGCACGCAGGCGGTCAAACCCTCCCGCACGAGCGCGCTCCACCAGACCGTCCAGCAGCAGGTGCCCCATCCCGGCGCCTTGATAGCCGTCCCGGACGGTCAGGGCCAGTTCCGCTGTCCCGGGTCCGGTAGGCACGTAGCGGGCTTCGGCGGTCAGGCGGCCGGGGTCGGCTGGCTCAGCAGCCACCAGGCTGACAGTGCCGCTGCCGAAGCCGGCGAACCGTTCGACCCGCGCGGGGGAGGGCTGCGCGCTGTAGAAACGGCGGAAGAAGGACTCGGGCGAGAGTTCCAGGTACAGCCTGGTTATGGCCGGGACGTCGTCGGGGCCGGCCGGGCGCAGGACCATCGCGCGCCCGTCGGCCAGTTGGCATTCGCTGCTGGCCGCCATAGACGCACCGTACGGGCGGCCGGCCGCGCCGCGTAGGGACCAAAGGCCCCATCGTGGTCCCGCCGGGCCCGCGCCGTCCGGGGAACGGGACGGCGAACGACGGTGCAGGCCACGCCGCTATGGTGCGAGCTGAGCCCGGCCGGCGCTGCCGGGCACCGCGCGCAGGATGAACTGCCACCAGCGGACGGATGCTTCGTTGCTGGACACGAGCGCGAAACCTGGCTGGCCAGCACCGGGGACGTCGTCGCCCACGAACGCCTCGAAGGCCTGGGTACCTGGCCTGCTCTGCGAGACCGCCGCCGAGCAGGTGGAGCCGGAGCCGCAGACCGCGAGTTCGGCGCCGGTTGTCTCGCTGTAGATGGTGATGTAATACGGCGTCGGCCCGACGTCGACGTTCGTGCTCGCCGTCAGAGTGACGGACTGTCCCACGTAGGGGTATGCAGAACTCGACGTAAGTGACACGGTGAACCCGTTGCCGGCGTCGGGGAGTGCCCGGGCGGCAGGCGCCGCTGCGGCCGCTCCGGCCGTGCAGCACACGCTGAGGGCGGCGGCAGACAGTGTCGTGGCGATACCCGAGATCGACCAGGGCGCGAGAGATTTCATGATCCGGTCCCTTCAGTAGCGGCAAGCTGGCACCGGTAAGAGTCGCTAGCCCCCGCCCCGGCAACACAAAAAATGCACTCGTTTACCTGGTCCACCTGGTCCGGGCCGGACGCTGACGGCAGCCGCCCGGTGCGGCCCAGCCACTCTCGCTCCGAATTACTCCCTCCCGCCCGGCGGATATTCTGTATGGCATGGACAGCCGGGCGAGCGACAAAATCCCCGGAGCCAGGGTGCGCTTCAAACGACGCGAGCCAGTCCGGCCCGCGTCAGGTGCCAGGCCACGGGAGTGGCTGGCGCTAGCTGACGGAGCCGTCCAGGAAGCCAAGACCGAGGGGCCTGTTCTTGCCCTCGTCGGACAGCCGCTGCCGTACCAGCCCGGTCGCGCCGAGCGGCGTAGCGGTGTACCGGCCGAGGTCATAACTTCCGACCACGTTCCTCATTCCTGTACTTGTTCGTGGGCGTATTCCCAGGGAAAGCTGACATTGAAGTACTACAACGCCGCCTGCCGGGTGCACGTGGCGGCACACTCGTGGTGAAGGTGTCCGGCGCACGCAGGGCGCCGCATCGTCACCCGATGAGCGGGATCAGGCGTTTGTGGTGCGAGGCGTAGGAGCGGTATTTTCCGCCGAGCGCTGACAGCAAGGGCCCGGCTGGTGCGGCCCGGCCAGCACCAGGGGACCCGCGAGATCCACGAACGCGATCGCCCGCGTGCTGACCGAGCCGCTGATCGCAACCCGCACGAGGAGCAGGATCAGGTACCCGGCCGCCCACGTCGCCAGGATGGCGCGGCGGTACCGCACCGACTGGCCGTCGATGCCCGCCGCCGCCCGATGGGCAATAACCAGGACGGCCGCGGCCGCGAATCCGGCCAGCACGAACACCGCCGCGATCGAGGCACCCGAGGGCCCGGTGTAGGGGTGCTGCCCGCGCACGGACAGCCACATCGCTCCGTAGCCGAGGAGCCAGACCAGGCCCACGCCGTGTACACCAGAGGTGCGTTGATGACGAGCTTCGTGCGAGCGCCCCAGCATACTGCCGATATGCAACCTAGTTACGCTTTCTCGCCGCCGCCCGCCGGCCTACCTGCGCCGCCGGGCGCCGGGCTCGGGCCGAACGTCCCTAGGTGCCGGTGCCCATCGGCCCTTCCCCGCAGCGCCGGCCTTGGGCAGGGTCGCCCGCACAGCTGAAGCGGCCGCGGGCGACCGGAGCCCGGCCGCGACCCGGAACTGGAACTGGAGGTAGTTCCTTGATGAAACTGACCAGCTATCGGGCACCGAGCTTAGCTGCGACGATCGCCTGTGCCGCAGTCCTGTCGGCGGCGGCCTTTGCTTCGTCCGGCCCGGCCGCTGCGGCAGGCCCGCCTAGCCGGGCGCACCATGTGACCGTCTACGTCGCGAACGGCACCGGGAGCACGGTGATCCCGATCCGCGCCGACACCAACCAGGCCGGAAAGGCGATTCCCGTCGGCAGCTTCCCGGACGTGATCACGATCACCCCGGCCGGGAGGACGGCCTACGTCGGCAGCGGGCAAGGCCTGGTGACGCCGATCCGGACCGCCACCAACACCGCGCTCAAGCCCGTCAATCTGGGCAGCGGCAACCAGATCGATTCCATCGCGGTCACCCCGAACGGCAAGACCGCCTACGTGGGCACGATCGCCGGCACCGTGGTCCCGATCCGGGTCGCCACCAACCGGCCCGGCAGGCCCATCCACGCCGGAGATAACCCCTTCAGCATCGCGATCACCCCGAACGGGAAGACCGCCTACGTCGCCAGCTTCCTGTCGGGCACGGTGACCCCGATCAACACCGTCACCAACCAGCCGGGCCAGCCGATCCGGGTCGGCACCCACCCCCGCTACATCGCGATCACCCCGGACGGGAGGACCGTGTACGTCCTCAGTCCCGCCGCGGGCACCGTGACCCCGATCCGGACCGCCACCGACACCGCGCTCAAGCCGATCAAGGTCCCGGCGGGCGACGACCAGCCTTCGGCCATGGCGATCACGCCGGCCCCGGTGTGCGCACGGCGATGACGCAGTAGCCAGCCGTCCGGCGCCCGGCGAGGGGCCCTGACCTCGCCGGGCGCCGGGGGAGTCCGGGTGAGTGAACGGGCATTAAACCGGCGTCTGTGGTGTTGAAGTTATGTTCGAAACAGACGGGCAAGTGGGGAGCAGGATTGAGCTGGCAGGAAGAGGCCGCGTGCGGCGGGCTTGATGTGCAGCTCTTCTTTGGCGCAGACGAAGAGCAGGAGCCCGAGCGAGAATTCCGTGAGGTCCAGGCGAAGGCCGTCTGCGAATCCTGCCCGGTCCGTCGCGAATGTCTCGACTATGCCCTGGAGAACTCGTTGCGTAATGGCATCTGGGGCGGGCTCAGCGAGCAAGAGCGGGCGCGCGAGCGCCGCCGCCGGCAGCGTCGCGCCCGGGCGGCCTGACCTTGCCGCCGGTCAGGCGCTCGACCGCGCCTGACCGAGGCCTGGCGAACCTGCGCAGCTACCAGCGTTCCTGGCTGCGCGGAGACCTGATCGCCGGGATCACGGTGGCGGCTTACCTGATACCTCAGGTCATGGCCTACGCGACGGTCGCGGGCCTGCGCCCGGTGACCGGCCTGTGGGCCGCCCTGCCCGCGCTGGTGATCTACGCGGCCCTCGGCTCGTCGCGGTCGCTGTCGATGGGGCCAGAGTCCACGACGGCGCTGATGACGGCCATCGCCATCGGGCCGTTGGCCGCAGGCCACGCGGGCCGCTACGCCGCGCTCGCCACCTCGCTGGCCCTGCTGGTCGGGCTGATGGGGCTGGCTGCCTCGCTGTTGCGACTGGGCTTCGTGGCGGACCTGTTGTCGCGGCCGGTCCTGGTCGGCTATATGACCGGGGTAGCGCTGATCATGATCGCCGGCCAGCTCCGGCGGGCGACCGGTGTGCCGGTGACGGGCGAGGCGTTCTTCACGCAGCTCGGCTCTTTTGCCCGCGGCATCGGCCGCGTGCAGCCGGCCACTGTCGCGGTCGCCGCCGCCGTCCTGGCCTTCTTGCTGCTGCTGCGATCGCGCTGGCCGCACGCGCCGGGACCGCTGCTGGCGGTGCTGCTGGCCACCGCGGCGGTGGCCGCGTTCGGCCTGAGCCGCCACGGCGTGGCCGTCGTCGGCCCGATTCCGGCGGGGCTGCCGGTTCCCAGGCTGCCCGACGTTCACCCGCTGGTGCTGCGCGAGCTGCTGCTGCCCGCGTTCACCGTGCTGATCGTGGGTTTCAGCGATGATGTGCTCACCGCCCGGTCGTTCGCGTCGCGCGACGAGACGATCGTGGCCAACCGCGAGTTGCTGGCGCTCGGCGTGGCCAACGTAGGCTCGAGCTTGCTGCGCGGCTTCCCGGTCAGCAGCAGCGCCACTAGGACGGCCATCGCCCGGGCGACGGGCAGCCGTACCCAGCTTTACTCGGTGGCGGCGGCCGCGTCCGTGGTGCTGGCCCTGTTCTTCCTGCGGTCGCTGCTGGCGCGGTTCCCGGCCGCCGCGCTCGGCGCGATCGTCATCTACGCGGCTATCCGGCTGATCGACATCTCGGCGCTGCGCCGGCTGCTGGCCTTCCGCCGTGTCGAGCTGCTGATCGCCGTCTCCGCCTGCTTCGGCGTGCTGGCCTTCAACATCCTCTACGGGGTCCTGGTGGCGATCGGGCTTTCCGTGGCTGACCTGCTGGTCCGGGTGGCCCGCCCGCACGACGCGGTCCTGGGCCTCGTTCCCGGCCTGGCCGGCATGCACAACGTGGACGACTACCCCGACGCGCGGACCATCCCGGGGCTGGTGGTGTACCGGTACGACGCTCCGCTGTTCTTCGCCAACGCCGAGGACTTCCGGCGCCGGGCCCTGGCCGCCGCCGACCGGGAACAGGCTCCGGTCCGATGGTTCGTGGTCAACGTCGAGGCGAACGTCGAGGCGGACTTCACCGCGCTGGAGGCCGTGGACGCGGTCCGCGAGGAGATCTCCCGCCGTGGCGGCGTCTTCGCTCTGGCCCGGGTCAAGCAGGACCTGCTGGCCAGGCTGCAGGCCTTCGGTCTGGTCGACAAGATCGGCGAGGGGCAGCTCTTCCCCACTCTGCCCACGGCGGTGGACGCCTACCAGCAGTGGATCGGGCAGCACGGTCCCGAGCCCCGCCAGGAAGACGGGGGCAACTGATACCCGACCGGCGGGCCTAAGGTCCCGGGCCGGGGGGCCGATGGTCCCTGGGCCCGGCCTGACATCGGCCGTGTAATCGGATGGCAGGGAGCACGGCGTCGCGAGCCTGGCCGGTACGGCCAGGATCGCCCGCCGCCTCGACCGCAGCGCGGGACCTCGAGGAGGCCGTATCCATGGCCACGGCAACGTCCGCCAGAGTCGATCCGGCCACGATGACCGACCGGCAGCTACAGGCGCGCATCACCAGCCCGCAAGCGCACTGCGTGGGCCGGTCCGTTGATCCCGACGAATGGTTTCCGCCCACCGCGGAGCCGGAGAAGGCCCGCTCGCAGGCCGCTCGCGCGCTCGCGTTGTGCGCGGACTGCCCCGTCCGCGCCGAGTGCCTGGAGCTGTCGATGCGGCACTGGGACGACGCGGGCCGTTATGGCATCTGGGGCGGGATGCTCGCGCCGCAGCGTCGCGCGCTACGGCGCAAGTGGCTCGCGAGCCGCAGCATCAGCGCGTCCGTGCCGTTCATTCCCGGCCGGCCTGGACTAACCGGGCCGAGCTGAGCGGTGCGTCCGGGTCCCTGCGACGACGCCTGAGGGCCTCGTCGAGTTCGCGGCGGGAGGCTCGCGCGACGCTCCCGCTCACGCTAGCCGCCACCCTGGATGGGTCGCAACGGGCCGACGGACCCGGCCCGATCGCCGGCCACCGCCACGGTAAAGCAATCCGCGGCGGCCCCGGGTCACCCCGGGTCAGCGGGCGAGGCCGGGGCGTCGAGGCGCAGCCGCCGCCACAGGAACCGGTACGGGGGCGCTTGGGTGAGGCCCAGCTGGGCGCACAGCGTTCTGACCTTGGCCAGCGAGGCGGCGGTCTGCGCGCGATGCTGCGGACTGCGGGTGTAGGCCTCGGCGATGACCGGCCGGGGGATCTGGTACTTGGCGATGAGCTGCGGGGACGGTTTCAGCATCATCTGGGCCATCGAACCGAGGATGAGCGGTGCGGCGACCGCCAGCCTGACGCGGCGCCTGCGGGGCAGGGCCGGAACGGTGCGCTTGAGGTAGTGGCGGGCGAAGGAGAGGTGACGGGCTTCCTCGGTGACGTGAATCCGCATGATCCGCTCGAGCAGCGGGTGAATCTCCCGTTCCGAACGCAATTCGCGGCGCTGCACGTAATCGATGGGGTCTTCGCCGCCGAGGACGAACAGGAAGAACAGCTGCGGGAAGCGGCGGCCGAGCCTGATGACCCGCCGGCTGCCGGCCTGCTGGACCGGGGCAGGCCGGCCGCGTCGAGCCCGCTGCGGTTGACGAACTCCTGGAACATCAGCGAGTGCTGTGCCTCCTCGATGATCTCGTGGTAGGCGTAGCGGAACTCGGGCGCCCGGTTGGGCAGGGTCGAGGCGAACTCCAGCAGGCCGCGCTTCAGGATGCTCTCGAAGATCAGCCCGATCTTCATCTTGCTGGCCACCAGGTCGCAGCCGAGCCGGGCCCGGGTGGCGGCGGGAAGCTGCCGGTACCAGCTGGTCTGGCCCAGCGGGTCGTCGGCAGGCAGTTCCCAGCGCGGGTCTTCGGGGTCCAGCGCGAACTGCGGGCTGTCCCAGTCGACGTCGGCGTAGGCGTCGAAGTGCCGCTTGACCGACTGGACGTTGAGCCGGCCCAGCAGGGACAGCCACGCCTGATCTGAGGTGTTCGCGGCGACGGCTTCGGGGCCGAGGACGTCAGGGGTGGCCATGGCGGTTACCTCCCTCGGGGGCGGGCAGCGCGGTCCGCAGCAGCTCTTTGAAGGCCGCGAGGATGTCACCGGTAGGCACCAACGGCTCGTAGCCGGGGATGAGACGGGACATCGCCAGCCCGGTGAGCTGGGCGTACACCAGGCCGACGCCGACCCGGGCCAGGTCAGGACCGGCGGCCACCTCGTCGGCGAACAGCTCGCGGAAGACCGCCTCGCTGGCCGACATGAACTCGCGGTCGAGCCCGACCACCGCGTCGGCGAGCGCGGGGTCGCCGCGTGCGGCGACCCACAGCTCGAGCCACGCGACGAACGTCGGGCCCGAGAACATCGACCACAGCAGGTCGAGGCCCGCCTCCGCCCGGTCCGCGCCCGGCTCGAGGTTCACCATGGCCTTCCGGAACTCCGCCAGCCGCAGCTCGAACAGGTGCCCGACCGCCGCGCACAGCAGGTCGGCCTTGGCCGGGAAATGGTGCAGCAAGGCACCGGGGGACATGCCCGCGCGGTGCGCGACCTCGGTGGTGGTGGTCCCGCTGAAGCCCTGGCTGACCAGGCAGTCGACGGTGGCTTCCAGCAGCGCGGCCCGCGTCGCCGCGGTGCGCTGGGCCTGTGTGCGCGGCACGGGTGCAGTATCGCACGGAAACAAGAAACCGTACATCTTTCTTTTAAGATGCCTGAACGGCCGGGGCGGCCCGCTCCGGGCCGACACGCGCTGGCGGGCGGCGGGGCCGGTCTAGCCTGCCGCGATGAGCGCGCTGAGCAGCCGCGCGTAACGCACCAGGTGCACGTCCCCGAGGTAGCGCTCGCGGACGTAGGCGTGCGCGGCGAGTCCCATCTGCATCGCTTCGGCCGGGTCGCCGAGCAGGCGGCAGACGGCCGACCCGAACGCCTTCAGGTCGGCGGGATCGGGCAGCAGGATGCCGGTGCCCGCGCCGATCTGGTCGATGATCCCGCCGATCGCCGAGCCGATCACGGGCCGGGCCTTCCACATTCCCTCGGCCACGGTCAGCCCGAAACCCTCGGCGAGGCTCTTCTGCGCGACCACGGCGGCGTGCCGCTGCAGGGCGTTGACCATGGCCGCGTTCTCGTCGATGTCGTCGAGCGGCAGCGTGACCAGCAGCACCCGCTGCCGGGCCGCGCGCGGCAGATCGTGCCACTGCAGGAGGCATTCGCCGTACACCGCGGCGCCCTCCGGGTCGTCGCTCACCCCGGTGACCGCCGGGCCGACCAGCATCAGGTACCCGCCGGTGCCGGCCACGACATGGTCGGCGAAGCCCTGCATGACTCCGGCCATGTCCTTGAGCCGGTCCCAGCGGGAGACCTGGACCACCACGGGATCGTCAGCGCCGGGACGGCCGTCGCCGGTGATGACTGCCGATCGGGTGACCAGGTCGACGCCGCCGTCGCGGCGGACGAAACTCGCGGGCGCTTCCCGCGGGGCGCCGTCGAGCACGCCCAGCGTGACGAGGATGGATCGCACGGTGTCGGCGTCGAGTTCCTGGTTCTTCGGGGAGAACGGGTCGATCGACGGCGGGATGACCGCGACCTTCTCCGCCGGGATCCACGGCGGAACGTACTCCCGGCGCGAGAACACGAACGCCTCCGCCGAGGCCAGGTACGGCCGCAGGAAGTTCCAGCCGGCCTGGGTGGCCTCGTTCTCCCAGTCGACCCCGATGTGGCAGCGCCACACCACCCGGGCGCCCGCCTGCCGCAACGGCTCGATCAGGCCGGCGGTCTGCGGGTCGTGCAGCAGGACGAGATCGCCGGGCTGGATCCGGCCGAGCAGTTCCACGGCGTTGGGCTCCAGCATCTGGCGGTAGTGATCGGCCTCCGCGGGGCCGAGCGGGCCGCCGGTGAAGTTGCCGTGGATGTGGTTGTGCAGGCGCTTGGTGATCGCGAAGAACTGGGCGTCGCCGGTGATCACCAGCCAGCCGATCGGGATGTCGAGGTCCTGCACGTACCCGATGAGCACCTGCAGCATCTCGGCCACCCCGCCGCCCGAGGCGGTCGAGTTGACGTTCCAGATGGTGCGCCCGGCCAGCAGGCGCCGGACCTGGCCCGCGTCCTGGAGCAGTTCCTGCGTTCGCCCGGCGCCGATGATGGGCTCCAGCATGGAGATAGGCCGCCGCGGCACCTCTACGACGTTGACCAAGCTCACGGGTCCGCCTCCGATCGTGCGTGGCCGCGCCGACGCTGTGCGCTACGGCCAGCGGCGTCGCTGTGATCGCGTATCCGTATCCTGCCCCTCTTCCAGCCCACCTGCCTAATTTCTCCCCACCCAGAGTCCGCGCCGGGGTGCCTGGTCAGGCGGCGGGCGGGCCGGCCACGAAGATGCAGAACGGATGCCCGGCGAGGTCGGCGTAGACGCGCAGCGGCTCTTCCGGGTCGTCGGAGCGGTCGTCGAGCAGCCGGGCGCCCAGGGACAGGGCGCGGCCGTGCTGCCGGTCGAGGTCGGCGGCCGTGGGCACGGTGAGGTCCAGGTGCAGCTGCGCCGGGCGCGGGCCATCCGGCCACGTCGCTTCCGCGAGGTCCGCTACCTGCTGGAACGCGACGCGGGGATGGCCGGCCGCGTCCTGCAGCACCAGCCAGTCCTGCCCGGCCGGGTCGGGCTGCCCGGCGGCGGGAGGCTCGTCTCCCGGCCGGTAGCGCAGGCCCAGCAACTGACGGTAGAACTCCGCGAGCGCCCGCGCGTTGGTGCTGTCCAGGACCACCTGCCGAAGCTCGGGAAATCCCGGCCCGGTTTCCACCGCATCACCTCCCGTCGCACACCGCCGTCGGCATTCTCTCCCGCGCCGGCCGCTACTCGCCCGCCGACAGGACCTTGCGGGGGTGGGCGCCGTCCACGTAGCCCACGAAGGGCGGGTAGATGTTGTAACCCAGCAGTTCCTGCAGCCGGACAGGCAGTTGCCGGACGATGCTGCGCGGCACCGCGAGGCAGTGGTTCTCCTGCGGCCGGAGCCAGGCGGCGGCGTACTCCAGGATCACGCCCAGGCGCGGGCGCCGGGTGCGGTTCTCCCCGCCGCCGTGCCACAGGCTGCCGAGGTAGAACATGACCGAGCCCGGTGCGATGGTGGCCGTCACGACAGGGTCGTCGGCGCTCGGCTGCCGGCCGGGCTCCCACCGGTGGCTGCCGGGGATGAACCTGGTGGCGCCGTTGTCCTCGGTGAAGTCGTCCAGGGGCCACATGGTGTTCACCACCACCGGCGGGCCGGGCTGGGGCAGCGGGTAGATCGCGTCGTCGCGGTGCAGTATCTGGGCGCGCTCTCCGGGCCCGATACGGATGCCTACCGGGGCACTGAGCTGGTAGTGCCCCAGCACGTGGTCGAGCACTTCGAGCAGCAGCGGGTTGATCGCGGCCTGGTCGAAGGTCCGGGTCTTGGCGAACAGGGCGTATATCCGCTGGGTGGCCATCCCCTCGAACGCGTTGCGCCCCGTCGGGGTGGTGTCCAGCACCCGGCCCAGGTCCGCCCGGGCGGCCTGGACTTCGCCGGAGGTCATCAGGCCGGAAACGACGACGTAGCCATCGTCGGTCAGCCGCCGCGCCACGTCCTGGCCGGCCGACGTGGCGCCTGGCATCGGGGCCATCACCACCCACGAGCCTAGACCACGCGGGCCTGGCCTAGCGTGGCAGCGATACCACTGCCGGACGCTGACCGGGAGGAACGGGCCCATGACGCCGACGTCGGCCTACGACGAGATCGCGGACTGGTACGAGCAGGAGTTTTTGGCCAGGAACGCACGCGTCGGCGCGGATCCCCTGGGCATCGGCGCCGCGTTGCGCGGCCTGCTGGGTCCCGGCCGCGGGGTCTGCCTGGAGATCGGCTGCGGCACCGGGGTCCACGCCGCCCAGGTGCGCGAGCTGGGGTGGATCCCCGCGGGCATCGACCTGTCCGCGGGGATGCTGCGGTACGCCCGGGGCCGCCTGCCCGTCGCGCGGGCCGACGCCGGGCGGCTGCCGGTCCGGGACGGCTGCGTTCCGGCGGTCATCACGGTGATGGTGCACACGGACATGCCCGCCTACCCGGCGGTGCTGCGCGAGGCCGCCCGGGTTCTGCGCCCGGGCGGGACGCTGGTGCACATCGGCGTGCACCCGTGCTTCTGCGGCGGGTTCGCCGACCGCAGCGACCCCTCGGCGGTGGTCATCCGCCCCGGCTACCTGACCGGTCACTGGACCAAGGAGTCCTGGACCGACCAGGGGGTGCGCGACAAGGTGGGCGCGACGCACTTTCCGCTGCCGGGCCTGCTGCACGCGTTCCTCGACGTCGGACTGACCCTCGAACGGTTCGCCGAAGGCGCCGAGCCCACTCCCGCCATGCTGGCCGTCCGGGCGCGCAAGCCCCGATGACGGACTTCGTGGTGCGGCTCGCCCGCGCCGGTGACGCGCGGGCGAGCGCGGAACTGTTCGCCACGGTGGCGGCCGAGCGCGACGGGATCGGGCTCAGGAGGCCGGTCAGCGTCCGCGCGAGGTGAAGACGCCCGGGGGAGGGGCGGGGGAGGGTTGCGCCTGCGCGTCGGTGATCGGCCTCGCGCCTGCGGCGAACCGGCCGAGGTCCCCGCCGCCGACCACGCGGCCGGGGAACGGGTCACCTGCCGCCCGCCGGGCCAGCCCCGCCACGGGGAGGCCGTGATGCGCTGCGGCCAGCACCAGGTTGCCGAACCTGCGGCCGCGCAGCACCGCCGCGTCGGCGACCAGGCAGGCGTGCCCGAAGACCGAGCACACGGTGGCCACGCGTGCGCGGGCGTGCGCGAGCGGAGGGCCGTCGCCGACGTTGGCGCCGTAGACGCCCGACGGGCGCAGGGCCCGGGCCACGGCGGCCGTGAACTCCGCCGAGGTCAGATGGGCCGGCGTGCGGGCCCCGGCGAACAGGTCGGCTATCACCACGTCAAAGGACCCGGCCCGGACCTGCTCCAGCATTGTGCGGGCATCGCCGACCCGGACCCGTATCCGGCCCGCCCGGCCGCCGCGCCGGCCCAGCGGCAGCCGCTGCCGGACCAGTTCCGCCAGCGCGGCGTCCGACTCGACCGCCACCTGGCAGGAACCGGGCCGGGTCGCGGCCACGTACCGCGCCAGGGTCAGGCCGCCCGCCCCGAGGTGCAGCACGCGCAGTGGCTCGCCGTCCGGCGCCGCCAGGTCGACCAGGTGCCCGAGCCGCCGCATGTACTCGAACTCGAGGTGCCGCGGGTCATCGAGGTCGACATGGGACTGCGGAGCGCCGTCCACCAGCAGCGTCCAAGCCCGGGGGCGGTCCGGATCGACGACAAGCTCGGCGGCGCCCGGATCGGCGCCCGGCCGGATGGCCGGCCCGCCGCGGCCCTGCTGCCGGTGGGGCATAGCGACCAGTATCGTCGTCCGTGCCCGGAACAGCGGGACCGGCCCGGAGAGCGGCCACGTGGCACACCGGCGGCCGGGACCGCCGGGCGACCTGATTCCTGTTGGCCGTACACGCCGGGCGAAACATCACTATCGTGGGGACCGCGTGCGGGCACCGGCCGCTGATAGGGGGGCCCGGAAATGTCGGCTGGGCTGTAGGTATCCCCTAGGTATCGAGGTGCGCCCGTGAGCCGCGAGACGGAGCCGATCCTGTCGGGAATGTCAGGCAAGATCGCCGATTACCGTCTGGACGGGTACATCGGGCGGGGCAGCATGGCCGTCGTCTACCTGGCCCAGAACGAGCGCCTGGACCGGACCGTCGCGCTCAAGGTTCTCGCCCCGGAACTGGCGCGTGACGCTGCGTTCCGCACCCGGTTCCTGCACGAGTCACAGGCGGCGGCGGCGATCGGCCATCCGCATATCATCCCGGTCTACGAAGCCGGCGACGCGGGCGGGACCCTGTACGTGGCCATGCGTTACGTGCAGGGCGGCGACGCGCGGTCGCTGCTGAACCGGCTCGGCCCGCTTCCTTTCGGCTGGGCCTGGAGCATCATCGCCCAGGTCGCGTCGGCCCTGGACGCCGCGCACGCCCACGGCCTGATCCACCGCGACGTCAGGCCCGCCAACATGCTTCTCGACGCCGATCACGCGGCGGACTCCCGGACGCCCCGCCGGGCCGACGGCGGCGACTTCGACCACGTGTACCTGTCCGATTTCGGGATCAGCAAGAACTCGTCGGCTGAGAACAGCGCGATGAACCAGTTCGCGGGCACGCTCGACTACCTCGCGCCGGAGCAGGTCGAGGGCCGCGCGGTCGACGGGCGCGCGGACCTCTACTCGCTGGCCTGCGCCGGATTCGAGCTGCTGTGCGGCACGCCGCCGTTCGGGCAGGACCAGGGCCTGACCGTGATGTACGCGCAGCTGTACGCGCCGCCGCCCACGGCCAGCGCGCGGCGCCCCGACCTGCCGGCGGCGGCCGATCGGGTGCTGGCCTCGGCCCTGGCCAAGAACCCGGCCGAGCGCTACGCGACCTGCGCCCAGTTCGCCGAGGAACTGGGCGCGGCGCTGGGCGTCGTGCCCGGCGAGGCGGGCGTTCCCGCACCGCTGCCCGCACCGGACTGCGCCGGGCCGGCCACGCTGGCCTGGCCGGCCCCCGGCCTGCCGGAACCCACCCCCGAGGCCGGGCCATACGGGGCGTACGAGCCCGCGCAGGCCCAGGTACCCCTGGCGCCAGGACCCATGTGGCAGGGACCGGCCCGGCAGGAACCCGGGCCAGAGGGACTCGTCCCGCAGGGACCCGGGCCAGAGGGACCCGCGCTGCAGGGACCCGACTGGCCCTGGCCCCCGGAAGGGCACCCGCCGGCCGGACCTGACCAGGCAGGCCCGGGCCCGGCGGGCCCTGGCCCGGCGGGCCCTGGCCCGGCGGGCGGCCTGGGCCGGATCTACCCGGTGCCGCCGCCCCGGCCGCGTTCCCGCCGCACGATGCTCATCCTGGCCGCCGCGGTGGCCGTGGTCGTCATCGCCGCCGTGGCCCTCGGCCTCGGCCTGTCGGGGGGATCGGCGCCGGGCGCGTCGTCGCCCCACGCCGGGCCCTCGGCGCCGTCCACGTCGTCCGCGCCGGGCCTGGCCGCCCGGCAGGCGGTCGCCGTGAACAACCTGCTCGGCTCGAGCGCGGTCACCCGAAGGACGCTGGTAGACGCGCTCACGGAGGTGCGCAACTGCGGGAGAGTGTTCCGCGCGGTCGGTCAGATCCGCAGCGTCGTGGATCAGCGCAGCACCGAGTACAACCACGCGCTGGCGCTGTCGACGGCCGCCATGACCCGGGGCACGACGGTGAAGTCCGACCTGCTCGCCGCCCTGCGGCACTCGATGATCGCCGACCGGGACTACCTGACCTGGGCCCGGCAGCAGCTCAACTCCGGATGCACGCCGGCCAGCCAATCGCAGGCCTACCGCGCGGCGGTGATCGCCGATCAGCAGGCCGACGCGTCGAAGGGGGCGTTCGTCCAGGCGTGGAATCAGGTCGTGGCCCGGTACGGCGTTCCGCAGAAGTCCCCCGACGGCATCTAGGGCGGGGGCCCGCGCCCGCCGCCGGGCGCCCGTCAGTCCGGCGTCCGTTCCTCCGGCCAGCACTCGATGCCTTCCCGCGTGGCCAGCGCGGCGATGACCAGGCCCGCCGCCGGATCGGCCCACCACCAGCCCAGCCCGGCGTTCAGCCCGAGCCCGAGCAGGGCGGCGGCCGAGGTGAGCGCGCAGAACGCGGTCTCCGCCGAGTCCGCGAGCAGCGTCCGGTTGTCCATGGCCTGGCCGGTGCGGCGCTTGGCCAGCGCCAGCGACGGCATGACCACCAGCGCGGCCGCGGTCACCGCCAGGCCGGGAACCGGCGTCCCGGGCCTGGCCTGAGTCACCAGGCTGCGGATGCTCTCCGCGGTCAGGTACGCGGCCAGGGCGAAGAACGTCACGCCGATCAGCCGGACCCCGCGGCTTTCCCGGTCCTCGCCCGCCAGGTCGCCGCGCAGTTGCCAGATCACGATCCCGGCCGCGAACAATTCGATCACCGAGTCCAGGCCGAATCCCACCAGCGCGACCGAGGCGGCGGCGATCCCGGCGGTGAGGGCGACCGCGGCCTCGCCGACCATCCAGGCGGCGCTGGCGTATTCCAGCCAGAACCCGCGGCGGCGCAGCCGGGCTAGCTCGGTCATCTCACCCCAGCCTGCCTTCCCTCGGGCGCCCGTCACGGTCCCGTCACGGCTCCGGCGGGGTCGCCGCCGCGCCGCCGCGGTGCCGCTTACGGAGAACGCCCGCGGCGGCGGTTCCCCACACGAGAACCAAGATGCCGTACAGGCCGAGCGGTGCGGAAGCGGCCGGGCCGAACGCGGCCGTCGCGAGGCCGGCGGCGATGGCGAAGTCACGCATCGAGGTGGTCAGCAGCAGGGCGACCGCTGACGGCCGGCGCAGGCCCGCGCCGAGGAGCCGGCCGAGGAGCGCAGAGCCGGCCAGGAACGCGGCGAGCGCGAGCGCCACGGCCAGATAGCCGGCGGAAAGGTGGACCTCGGCGGCGATGAGGGCGACCAGAGCGGCGACGGCGAGCACCGCGGTGGCCGCGGCGGCCCGCCCGGCGCGGGGCGGCAGCGGCGTGCGCGCGCGCAGCAGCACGCCGGCGGCGAGCGGGAGCGCGACCACCACGGCCAGGCTGACGATGATGTGGCCGGGATGGACGGAGGCGTGGCCCGCCTCGAGCGTGAGAATCGGCCCGGCCACGGCGACCGCGGTCACCGTGGAGCCGATGAGCACCCCGGCGGACAGGGCGGCCTCGCCGCCGGCCATGGCCGTGGTGGCGACCGAGGCGATCTCACACGGGGCCAGGCCCACGATCATGACGCCGTCGCGCAGCGACCCGGACGCGACGATCCGGGAGACGGCCCAGGACAACGCCGGGAGCACGGTGATCCCGGCGGCGAGCGCGGCCAGCAGGGACCGCCACGTCGTGGTGAGGCGGCGCAGCGCCGCGGGCTCGATCGTGACCGCGGTGGCGAAGACCAGGACGGCCAGCAGGATGTTGATCCCCTGGTGGCCCGCGAGCCAGGCCAGCGGGGCCGGCACCGACAGGCCGAGGACGGCCGCGGCGAGCACGGCGATCAGTTCTGGATAGCCCGCGAGCAGCCGCCGTACCCGGGCCGGCACCTGGATCACTTCGTTGATCTTGCCACGGGAAGCGGCCGCGGTGCGCGAGGACCGGGACGAACGAGATGACCGGAGTCACCGGGGCCAGGACCGGGGCATCCGGGCCGCGGCCATCGCGGCCGGGTTGACGCGTGGCGGTCCTTGATACCGCCGACGCCGGCGGCCAGGATTTTGTCTAGCCCCCACAATGCGCACCTATTTGTGCCAATATGTTCGGTGACACCACGGAGGTCAGGCATGCGCGGGTGGGGACGGCTACGTGGCCGCTGGGCGGTCACCGCATTAATGCTGGCCGCGGTCGTCTCCGTCCCGGTGGCCGGGGAGACCGCCGGGGCGTCCACGGCTGGCGCGCACCCCCGGATCGGGATCGCGCACACCGTCAGCGCGGCCGCGCAGCAGGCCGCCCGCGCGTACTGGACGCCGGCCCGGATGGCGGCGGCCGCCCCCGCGCAGACCGGGGCCAGGGCGGGCCGGGCGGTCAGCCCTCCGCCCGGGATACCCACGGCCAGGCTGTTCAAGGGCGTGCCCACCGTCGGCGCCTTGTTCTACACCAACGGGACGGGCCGGCACTTCTGCACCGCGAGCGTGGTCGACAGCGCCGCGGCGAACCTGATCCTCACGGCCGCCCACTGCGTCTACACCAGCACGTATTCCGGCAACATCGAGTTCGTCCCCGGATACCACAACGGGCGCCGGCCCTACGGCGCGTGGGTCGTCAAGACCATCCTCGTCGCCTCCGGATGGGCCCGGTCGCACAACATCAACCTCGACTTCGCGTTCCTCGCTGTGGTGCCCCCGGCCGGGACCCTGCGGCCGATCCAGCAGGTCACCGGGGGGCTGCGGCTGGGCGTCAACCGGCCGTACCGGCGCCCCATCGAGGCGGTCGGCTACAACAACACCGACAGCAGGCCCGTGGCCTGCGCGACGCACAGCTTCAAGTTCGAAACGGACCAGATGGAGTTCTACTGTCACGACTTCCGTGACGGTACCAGCGGCGGCCCGTGGATCATCCGTTTCAACAGCCGGAACGGCACCGGCGTGGTATCCGGCGTCATCGGCGGCTTCGAACAGGGCGGCGATGTCGAGTGGGCGTCCTACAGCGCGTATTTCGGCCGCCCGGCGCTCGACCTGTTCCTGCAGGCCGAACGCCCGTAAGCCGCCTCGGTCCGGCGCCCGCCCGGCTCCCGCTCCCGGCCTGACCCGCCTTCGGGCGTCAGGAAGGCTGGAGGAAGCGTCCAGCCGGCGCACAGATCGGCCTCCTACCCTCGGCAGGGACGCGACGGGGCATGCTGAGCGGGAAGGACCGGAACCGTGCGTGAGAAGGTGATCGTCTCGCACCGGGGGGCGAGGTACGAGATCGGGCGAGCGGAGCACTTCTACGGGATCTGGGCTGCGGGAACGTCGCCGTCGCAGCCTCGGCCGCTGGAGTGGTGGCCGGCTACCCGCGAGGGCTGGTCCGGCGCGTGGCAGCGGTTCGTGGCGATCGAGGC
This sequence comes from uncultured Actinomycetota bacterium, assembly GCA_963842355.1. Classification (GTDB taxonomy): domain Bacteria; phylum Actinomycetota; class Actinomycetes; order Streptosporangiales; family Streptosporangiaceae; genus JASHPR01. Next base: position 31,794 of record CAWJGC010000012.1, read on the forward strand.
GCCGGGCACGATCGTCCCGGCCGGCCGCGCACGGCCCTGTTCTCCGGCCCGGGCGCGGCCCGGTCCTCCGGTCCGGGCAGTCGTCTTCTCGCGGCGGCGCTGCTCGCCGTCGGCGTCGTCTGCGGGATCGCCGGGCTCTTCCCCCGTTACACCTCCGGGACGAGCCTCGCCCAGCTGCCGGCCAATCTCGTGCCGCACGTGATCTACCTCGCCGCGTGGAGCGTGAGCGCCCTGCTCGTCCTGCTCGGCGGCGACCGCCTGCGGGCCGGCGCGCTCCTCGGGCTGGGGACGAGCCTGGTCACGTTCGGCCTGTTCTTCGCCGACGCCGGCATCGTGATCGCCGGGGGGGCGCACCTCATGGGCGCCGGGCTGGCGCTCGCGCTGGCCGGCTGGCTGGCCTGCGCGGCCGGAGCCACGATGGCCTTCCGGCTCCGCCCGGCGGGCGCGCCGGGCCGGCCGGGCAGCCGCGAGCTGGGGCCCGTGGTGGTGCTGATACTCGCCGGGCTCGGCGCGGCGATCGCGTTCGCCCCGTCCTGGGACAGCTACGTCCTGCGGACGGCGGCCGGGGTCACGCAGTCCCTGACCGCCGGCAACGCGTTCGCGAACCCGGCACCAGTGATCTTCGGGGACGTCGCGGTGATGGTCGCCCTGGTCGCGGTGGTGGCCGCGGCCGCGCTGTGGCGCCCGGTCCGCCTGGGGGCGGCGCTGCTCGCCGGGGCGGTCATCCCCATGGCGGCCCAGGCGATCTCGGCGCTCGTCCAGGTCGGCGCGGGCACCTCGCCGGCGCAGTTCGGGATCTCGCCGGCCGCGGCCGCGCGGGCCGGGCTCACGATCGACTCCGGTCTCACGCCGGTGTTCTGGATCTACTGCGCGTTCGTGGTGGCGCTGATCGGGTCGTGCGCCTGGATGCTCGCCGCGTCCCGCGGCAACGCCCCGGCCCCGGACGCCGTCGCCCTGAGCGGCGTCGTGTCGCCGGCCCCCCCGGACGAAGCCGTGGCCGAGCGTACCGGCTGAGCCGGATCCTTCCGCGGCGGCTACTGTGGGGCGGTGCGGGTCGCCACCTGGAACGTGAACTCGGTGAAGCAGCGGGTGCCGCGACTGCTGCCGTGGCTGGATCAGCGGCAACCCGATGTCGTCTGCCTGCAGGAGACCAAGCTCGCCGACGGCGCGTTCCAAGATCTTCTGGGGGAAGAACTCGGCCGCCGGGGGTACGCGGCCGCCGTGCACGGCGAGGCGCGGTGGAACGGGGTGGCGATCTTGTCCCGGGCCGGGCTGGACGACGTGGTGGCGGGACTGCCCGGCGCGCCCGGCTTCCCGCACCAGGAGGCGCGCGCGGTGTCGGCGACCTGCGGCGGGATCCGGGTGCACTCGGTGTACGTGCCGAACGGGCGGGCGCCGGACTCCGACCACTACCGGTACAAGCTGGCCTGGCTCGCGGCGCTGCGGGACGCGGTCGGCGCGGGCCCGGCCGCCGCGCTGGTGTGCGGGGACATGAACATCGCCCCGACCGACGCCGACGTGTTCGACCCGGACGCCTACGTCGGCCAGACGCACGTCACGCCGCCGGAACGGGACGCGCTGGCCAAGCTGCAGGCGCTGGGCCTGCGCGACGTGGTGCGCGACCGCTGGCCGGCCGAGCGCGTGTTCACCTACTGGGACTACCGGGCCGGGATGTTCCATCAGGACCTCGGGATGCGGATCGACCTGGTGCTGGCCACCGCCCCGGTGGCGGAACGGGTGCGGGCGGCGTGGGTGGACCGGCAGGCGCGCAAGGGCACCGGGCCCAGCGACCACGCCCCGGTGATCGTCGACCTGGACGAGGCGCCCGACGGCGACATCGGGCCGGTCGTACCGCCTCCGTCCGCGCGCGGCGGCCAGCGGCGCCCGGTCAGGCTGCCCCAGTCCCCCTGAGCTGGGGATCCATCGTGGGGACGCCGCCCCGGATCTTGTCCCTGACGTCCCGGAGTGCGGGGATTTGTGGGCTGGGGAAGTAGGCAGATCCGGGGCGGGCCACCCACAATGTGGGGGAGTAGCCCCTCAGGGAGATGATCGATGACGGCGAGCGACCACACCCCGCGTCACCCGGAGCACCTCGACGTGCTGATCGTCGGCGCCGGCCTGTCCGGCGTCGGCGCCGGCCATTACCTGCAGGCCCAGTGCCCGTGGGCGTCCTGGGCCATCTTCGAGGCGCGCGACGCGATCGGCGGCACGTGGGACCTGTTCCGGTACCCGGGGGTCCGCTCCGACTCCGACATGTTCACCCTCGGTTACTCGTTCCGCCCGTGGGACGGCGCCAAGGCGATCGCGGACGGCGATTCGATCCTGCAGTACATCAAGGACACCGCGGCGCAGGCCGGCATCGACCAGCGCATCCGGTTCCGCCACCGGGTGGTCCGGGCCGCGTGGTCCAGTGACGAGGCCCGCTGGCACGTCACCGCGCAGCGGACCGACACCGCCGAGGTGGTGGAGGTCACCTGCGGTTTCCTCTTCTGCTGCACCGGCTACTACCGCTACGACCAGGGCTACCGGCCCGACTTCCCCGGCCTGGACCGGTTCGGGGGCACGATCGTGCATCCGCAGGCGTGGCCCGATGACCTGGACTATGGCGGCCAGCGGGTCGTCGTGATCGGCAGCGGCGCCACGGCCGTGACGCTCGTTCCCGCGCTGGCCGCGTCGGCCCGGCACGTGACCATGGTCCAGCGGTCGCCGAGCTACGTTGCCTCGATGCCGGCCAGGGACCCCGTCGCCGACGCGCTCCGGCGCGTGCTGCCCCGGCGGCAGGCGGGCCCGGTCATCAAGTGGTACAAGGCCCTCACCACCCAGGGGTTCTACCGGCTCAGCCGCAGCCGCCCGGAACTGGTCAAGCGGATGCTGCGCCGCATGCTCGAGCGTCAGCTTCCGCCGGGGTACGACATCGACACCCACTTCACCCCGCGGTACAACCCCTGGGACCAGCGATTCTGCCTGGTGCCCGACGGCGACCTGTTCCGGGCGATCAGGAACGGCACGGTGTCGATCGTCACCGACCACGTCGACACGTTCACCGAGAAGGGCGTGCGGCTGCGGTCGGGCGCCGAGATCGAGGCCGACATCATCGTGACCGCGACCGGCCTGGAGTTGCTGTTCATCGGCGGGATCGAGGTCTTCGCCGACGGCGGGGTCGTCGACCCGGCCACCCGGCTGACCTACAAGGGCATGATGCTCGAGGGCGTGCCGAACCTCGCCGTGGCCGTCGGCTACACGAACGCGTCGTGGACCCTCAAGTGCGACCTCACCTGTGGTTACGTGTGCCGTCTGGTCAACCACATGCGCGCGACCGGGATGCGCCAGTGCACGCCGGTCAACCGGACCCCGTCCGTCAGCACCCGGCCGCTGCTGGACCTCACCTCGGGCTACATCCAGCGCTCGGCCCATCGCTTCCCCAAGCAGGGTTCGCGGTTCCCGTGGCAGATCCACCAGAGCTACCTGCGTGACTACCGCTCACTGAAGATGAGCGGCGTCGAGGATGACGCCCTGGTGTTCACCAATCCGGTCCGCGCGAAGACCGCCGCCGCCAGGTAAAGTCGCCGCCGCCAGGTAAAGGAGCAGACGATCATGAAGGTGTTCGGCGGCCGGGTCGCGGCCGTGACCGGCGCCGCCTCCGGGATCGGCCGGGCGCTGGCCCGTGAGCTGGCCGCCCGCGGCGCCCACCTCGCCCTGGCGGACATCGACGAGGCGGGCCTGGCCGAGACCGTCATGCTCTGCGAGGGCGCGGTCCGCGGAGGCACGGGAACGAAGATCACGTCGCAGCGCCTCGACGTCGCGGACCGCGCCGCCGTGTACGCCTGGGCCGACCAGGTCGTGGCCGACCACGGCCGGGTCAACCTGATCTTCAACAACGCCGGCGTCGCGGTCGCCGCCACCGTCGAGGCCATGTCCTACGAGGACTTCGAGTGGCTCATGGGCATCAACTTCTGGGGCGTCGTCTACGGGACCAAGGCGTTCCTCCCGCACCTCAAGGCGGCGGGCGAGGGTCACGTGATCAACCTGTCGAGCGTGTTCGGGCTGATCAGCGTGCCCGGGCAGTCGGCCTACAACTCGGCCAAGTTCGCCGTGCGCGGGTTCACCGACGCGCTGCGCATGGAACTGGAGATGGAAGGCTCCGCGGTCTCGTGCACGACCGTGCACCCCGGCGGGGTCAAGACCAACATCGCCAGGAACGCGCGCGTCCACCCCAGCGTGGCGGCCGCCCTCAGCAGTCCCGACTCCCCGGCCGACGACTTCGAGAAGCTGGCCCGCACCAGCCCGGAGAGCGCCGCGCGCCAGATCCTGCAGGGCGTCACCCGCGGCCGCCGCCGCGTCCTGGTCGGCCCGGACGCCACGGTGATCGACCTCATCTCGCGGCTCCCGGCCACGGTGTCGCAGCGGCTGGTCGTCAAGGGAGCGAGCCGCGCCCGGCGCTAGCCGGGCCGTACCAGGCCTAGCCGTCCCGGGAACCCCGCGCGCGCCTCCCCGCCGCGCATTTGACGTTCTCAAGCTATATAGACTAGCTTTAGAGATAGTCAGTATAGCCAAGGAGACGGACCGCGATGCCGAGAGCTGGGCTCACCCCGCTGCGGGTGGTGCAGGAGGCCGAGACCCTCGCCGACGAGGTCGGCCTGCCCGGCCTGACCCTGGTGGCCCTGGCCAGCCGCCTGGGCGTGCGGATGCCCAGCCTGTACAAGCACATCGACGGCCTGGACGCGCTCCGGCGTGAGATCGCCGTCCGGGCCAGGACCGAGCTCGCGTCGGTCCTGGCCCGGGCCGCGGTCGGGCAGGCCGGACCCGACGCGCTGCGCGCGATGTGCTTCGCCTACCGGGCCTGGGCCCTGCGCCATCCCGGCCGCTACGCCGCGACCGTTCCGGCCCCCGATCCGGACGACGCGGAGAACGTCCAGGCCAGCAACGCAATCGTCGGCATCGCGCTCGACGTGCTGGCCGGCTTCGGCCTGTCCGGCGACGACGCCATCGACGCCACCCGCGCCCTGCGCGCGGGCCTGCACGGCTTCGTCAGCCTCGAGCAGGCCGGCGGCTTCGGCCTGCCCGCTGACATCAACCGCAGCTTCGGCCGCCTGGTCTCCGCGCTCATCGCGGCCGCCGGCACCTGGAGCGCCTCAGCACCGGAGGAACACCCATGACGTCCGGCCTCATCCCCACCGATCACGACGAGCCGCAGCAGGCCCCCGGCGTCACCGGGAAGCCCGCCGTTCCGCGCCCCCGCCGAGTCCGCGGTAGCGCCAGGGAAGGACATCCATCAATGATCACTACCGTCACGCCGGTCAGGACCGCCGCATCTCGATCCTTTTGGCCTGAACGCATCGGCCGGGGGTTGCTGTGGATCGCGGCCGCGGCGGCGGCCGGGGCGGCGGTCTCGGCCGTAACCACCGCGGTCGGCGCGCCCGGGCCGACGAAGATCGTCGAGACCTGGCGGCTGTACGGCCTGGTCGTGTTCGCCGGGCTGTTCGTGCTGCTCGCGCTGCGGCCCCGGGCCTACCGGGGGGTGTGGGAGGTGGCTCTGTTCAACAAGCTGGCCCTCACGGTCACCGCGCTGGCCTACGCCGCGCACGGCGGTATCAGCGGAGCCGGCAGCATCATCGCCTGGGACGGCGGCCTGTCCCTGGTGCTGGCCGCCGCCTACGTCTGCTGCCGCGGCTGGGCCGCCTGGTCGCCGTCGGCCCAGGGCGCGCGAAGGCTAGGGCCAGGAGGGTGACGGCCGGGTCGCGTCCGGGGCGAGCGGGAACACGGTCAGCCGGTTCCCCCAGCGCCGCCGCAGCCGGTGTACCGGGTCGAGGCGCAGCGCGCGCGCCCGCCGGGTGCCGCGCTCCCGGCCGGTGGCCAGGATCACCTCGTCATAGTCGTGAGCGCGGGTCTCGGCGCGCACCGCCTTCATCAGCTCCTCATCGCTGATGAGGCCGCTCGCCCGGCAGCCGATCGTCGTCAGGTGCCGCACGGCCAGGTTCATGCGGTGCTCGGCCGCGGCGTTGACATCATGGTCCGGGCGGGGCGCCACCGGGAACTTGCCCACCTTGGCGCCGAGCAGAAGCTCCATGGCGGGCAGCTTGGCCTCGCGCGTGCCGGCCAGCGACAGCACGACCACCTCGCACTCCTGTTGCTCCAGGCGGGCCAGGAGGTAGTTGATCGGCTCCAGGTCCAGTTGCTCGTCGAGCGCCAGCAGGTCCATGTCGAGCACCAGCAGGTACCGCCGCATGTGCATCACTTCCTCGGGGGCTGACGACGGCCTGATGTTCGCCTACCCGGAAAGGCCGGGCCGACACGCGGCGCCTCGCCCGGGCCGGCGCGGCTCAGGGCCGGGTGCCGAACGACGGCTTGCCCGGCTGGACCGGCAGCGCGGCGTAGGCGTCGCGGACCCAGTCGCACAGCAGCGGCCGGGTCTCGCGCGGGTCGATGATCTCCTCGATGCCGAACCGCTCCGCGGTGCGCAGCGGGTCGCGCACGGCGTCGAGCCGGGCCCGGATGTCGGCGAGCAGCGCGGCGGGATCGTCCGCGCGCTCCAGTTCGGCCCGGTACGCGGCCTCGATGCCGCCTTCGACCGGCAGCGAGCCCCAGTCCGCCGACGGCCAGGCCCAGCGGCGGACCAGGCGGTGCCGGTTGGTGAGGCCCGCGCCGCCCACCCCGAAGACGCGGCGCACGATGACCTCGGCGCCGGGCACGCTGGCCTGGTAGACGGCGCTGATCGCCCGGACCCCGGCGCGGATCGTGGCCCGCTGCTCCGCGCGGGTGCCGATGAGCAGCCCGGGCTGGTCGGTGAACGTCACGATCGGCAGGTGGAAGGTCGAGCACAGGTCGGCCAGCCGGGTCACGGCCTCCGCGCCCTCGACGGTGAGGCAGCCTCCGGCCACGTACGGATCGCCCGCGACGACACCGACCGGATGGCCGTCCAGCCGGGCCAGCGCGGTCACGACCGACCCGCCGTAACGCTGCGCTTCCATGACCGAGCCGGCGTCGAACACCGCCCGCAGGATGGGCCGGATCCGGTACGGCTGGCGCCGGTCGCGCGGCACGGCGGACATCAGGCCCGGGTCCCGCCGCCCGGCCGGGTCCTCGCCCTCGATGACCGGCGGCCGCTGGTAAGCGCTCGGCGGCAGGTACGACAGGAAGCGCCGGATCATCGCGAACGCCTCCGGCTCCGAGGCCGCCACCAGGTCCACGGCGCCGTTGCGGCCGTGCACGCGGGAGCCGCCGAGCTGCTCTTTGTCCACGTCCTCCCCGCTGCCGCTCTTCACTACCGGCGGCCCGGCCACGAACAGCTGTGCGGTGCCTTCGACCAGGATCGACAGGTGCGCCATGCAGAGCCGGGCGGCGCCAAGGCCGGCCACCGGCCCGAGGCCGGCGGCTGCCACCGGCACGGTGGACAGGTTGTCGACGACGTAGTCCCAGCCGGGATTGGCGGGCACGTAGGTGTGCCCGGTCTGCTCGAGGGTCTTGACGCTGCCGCCTCCGCCGGTTCCCTCGACGAGCCGCACCAGCGGCAGCCTGAGCTGGTTCGCGAGCTGCTCGGTGTAGATCTGCTTGCCGATGATCCCGGCGTCGGCGGCGCCGCCCCGGATGGTGAAGTCGTCCCCGCCCACCACGATCTTGCGTCCGGCGATGCGGCCCGTGCCGGCGACGAAGTTGGCCGCCGTGAAATCCGCCAGCCGGCCCTCGCCGTCGTAGGCGGCCGTGCCCGCGATCGCCCCGATCTCGCGGAACGATCCCTCGTCGAGCAGGACCGCCAGGCGTTCGCGCACCGTCAGCCGGCCGCGTGCTGGCGCCTGACCTTCTCCGGACCGCCCATCCGCTCGGCCAGTTCCTGCCGGCGGCGCAGTTCGTCCAGTTCCGGTTGCCAGGTCATGGGCACGCCACGGGGCTCGGACCCACGCGGATCATCTCCCTCCTGGCCAAGCGTCACCCAAACTGTAAACAATGTCCCGGCAGCCGCTACATTCGGCATCAGACGGCACCAGCGGGTTCCGGGGGAGGCAAGCGTGGCCGACACGCGGGTCGTGTTCGACCCCGCGACCTACGTCACCGGCGTGCCCTACGACGCCCTCGCCCGGCTGCGCCGGCGCTGCCCGGTGGTCTGGGTCGACGAGGTTCCGGTGCTGGGCTGGCCGGGCGGCCCGGGTTTCTGGCTCGTGCTCCGCCACGCCGACGTGGAGTCGGTGCTACGGCAGCCGCGGCTGTTCTCCTCGTGGCTGGGCGCGACCCAGATCCGCGACCCGGCCACGGCCGATGCGCTCGGCTACGTCCGCCGGATGATGCTCAACATGGACCCGCCGGAGCATTCCCGGCTGCGGCGGCTGCTGAGCCGTTCGTTCACCCCGCGCGCGGTCGCGCAGCTCGAGCGGCGGATCCGCGGTCACGCCCGGGCCCTGTGCGACCGGGTGCTGGCCGGCCCGCGCGGGGAGTGCGACTTCGCCAAGGACCTGGCCGCCGACCTGCCGCTGCTGACGCTCGCTGACGTCCTCGGCGTGCCCGAGCAGGACCGCTGGCTGCTCTTCGACTGGTCGAACCGCGTCATCGGCTACCAGGACCCCGACTACGCCTCGTCGGCCGCGTTCGACCCTTCGGGCGCGTCGCCGATGGCCCGGGAGGCGGTGTCGCTGCGCCCGGCGCCCGGCGCCGGCGGCCGCATGCCCGACCCGCGTACCCGCGAGGGCATGCCCGACCTCTACGCCTACGCCCACCTTCTCGCGGACGCCAAACGGCGCCGGCCCGGTGCCGACGTCATGTCGATCCTGCTGGCCCAGGTCGACGACGACGGCGGCCGGCTGGCCGTCGAGGAGTTCGAGAACATGTTCTGGCTGTTCGCCGTGGCCGGCAACGAGACGCTGCGCAACGGCCTGCCGGGCGCGTGCATCGCGCTGCTCGAGCACCCGGAGGCCCAGGACGAGCTGCGCTCCGATCCCGCCGCGATCCCGGGCGCGGTCGACGAGATGCTGCGCTGGTGGACCCCGGTGATGACGTTCCGCCGGACCGCGACGGCCGACTGCGAGCTGGCCGGGCAGCCCATCCGGGCCGGCGACAAGGTGGTGGTCTCGTTCACCTCGGCCAACCGTGACGAGACGGTCTTCAGCGAGGCCGACCGGTTCGACATCCGGCGGCACCCCAACCCGCATCTGGCGTTCGGTCACGGCCCGCACTACTGCCTGGGCGCCCACGTCGCCCGGGCCCAGATGCGCGCGCTGTTCGAGGAGGTGCTGGCGCGCACCACGACGCTCGCCTACGCGGGCGAGCCGTCGTTCCTGCGCTCGAACTTCCAGCGCGGCGTCAAGAAGCTCCCGATCGCGTGGACGGCGTAGCGACATGCCACGCCGCGCCAGGCATGCCACTATGAGCTGATGTCTTCGTCGCGCCTGGAATGGGCGGTCGCGGGTGGTCTGGCCGGATGGGCGGCGGCCCGCCTGGCGGCCGCCGATCGCTTCCGCCCGCTGGAGCGGGTGGCCGTACCGCTGCTCGCGCTGACCCCGCAGGTCACCGTCGGAGCCGGGCTCGCCGCGCTGTTGCTGCGCGGAAAGCGCACGTCAGCGACGGCTGCGCTGGCCGGAGCGGCCCTGGCCGCCGTGGTGGTTCCCCGGGCGATCCCGCGCCGTCAGCTGTACGCGAGCGGGCCCGTGCTGCGCGTCCTGACCTTCAACCTGTTTTCCGGCGGGGCCGCGGGCGGCAGGCTCGTCGAGCTGGTCCGCCGGACCGACGCTGACGTGCTGTTCCTCCAGGAGCTCACCGAGGAGGCCGCGAGCACGCTCAAGCGGGCCGGGCTGAACGAGCTGCTCCCGAACGAGATGCTCGACGTCAGCGGTTACCGCTACCGGGGCAGCGGCATCTACTCCCGGTACCCGCTGCACGCGGGTCTGACCATCGGGCCGAGCTTCGCCTCGCAGCCCACCGCCCGGCTCGAACTCCCGTCGGGCCGTTCGGTGCAACTGGTCTGCGTCCACCCTCATCCTCCGATGCCGCCCTGGCACGGGCCCGCGGCTCCGCGCTGGCGCATGGAACTGGCCGCGTTGCCGCCCCCCGGCGACATTCCCGTGGTCCTCGCCGGTGACTACAACGCCACCCTCGACCACGCGGAGTTCCGCCGGCTGCTGCGCCTCGGCCACCTTGACGCCGCCCGCCAGGTCGGTCACGGGCTGACCCCCACATGGGGACCGGAGCCGCACGGCCGCCCGCCCCTGCTCCCGTTCGACCACGTCCTCGTCGACCCGCGCTGCGCGGTGCTCGCCACCTCGACGCACCGGCTTCCCGGCAGCGACCACCGCGCCCTCTACGCCGAGTTCCGCCTGCCCGCCTGACCGGGGTCATCCTCACGACTCGGCAGGCGCGGTTCCCGGGGCTGCCGTCCTGGCCGCGGCCGATCCCGCCGGGACCAGCGGCCGTCCGGCGTCGACCGGCCGGATGAGCGGGGTGACCTGGCTCCTGACGAACATGCCCAGGAGCGCGGCGGAGATCCCCACGACCGCCCCGGTCTGGGCGTCGGTCCAGTGCCACCACTGGAACGCGATGCCGACCGCGAGGAAAGCCTGGATGAGGGCCATGGTGGCCGCCGATTCCTGCCTGATCCAGGCCACGATCTGGTTCAAGACGTTCCGCACTGTTCGCTCCACACGGTCGACGTTGCTCCGCACGGACCGCAGCGGGGAGCTGACCTGGCCCTGGCCGAGCCTTGGCCGGAACGATACGTCCACCGCCGACCAGAAGAGTGGCATTTGAGATACCTGGAGCCCGTCCGCCGCCCCGGCATCCTGGCCGCGTGAATGCGGCTTCGGCTTTGGTGTACACCCGTGTACTGCAGGTTCACATTCATCGCCGGCTACCTGCGGTCAGTACTCGAAGTCGAGACCGTGCAGGTGGGCGCCTGCCAGCCATTCGTGGCGCCGCGCCGTCAGATCCATCGTCAGGTCCACATGACCGCCCAGGGTCTGGAAGCCTGCGGCATGGAAGTGGCGGATGGCGCTGATGTTCCGAGCCACCGGCCGGATGGCCAGGTACTCGTAGCCACGCGCTACCGCCACCTCGACGACGTGGTCGATGAGCCGGCGCCCCACACCCCCGTCCCGCATGGCCTCGGTGACGACGACCGGCTCCACCTCCCCGCTCGCACCCCGATCGAACAGGCCGGTCAGGCCAACGACCGAGCCTTGTACCTCGGCCACCCAGGACCCGGCCCGCTCGGGCGTGGCCAGGTAGTCATCGAGGCCGCCGCCCGGGTCGTCTCCGCCGATGGAGGGGTCCCCGTACAGGCGGCGATGGTGCTCGGTCAGCTCGACCCAGAGCGACCGGCACGCCGGGTAGTCCTCCTCGGCGTAGGGACGGACGAGCACGTCGATATGGTGCGCCGGGCCAGGCGGGCTGGATCGCACTCCTCTGCCTCGGTCGAGTTTGCCAGCCTCAGGCCGGGGCGCTAGCGGCAGGCGGGCTATCCGGGGCGGCGCGTCACGGTGGGGTGGCGGGCCAGGGCCCGTCGACCTCGTAGGCCTCGTCCGGACCGGGCCAGGGCGGCATCGTCACGGCCACGGCGGCGAGCGGGCCGCGCCCGTGGCCCGGAACTGGAAATGCGTGCCCGCGGGCAGGGACAGGCAGGTCCCCGAGCTCCAGCGGAACATGTCTCCTCCCGGGCGCCCCGGGCGCCCTGGCCAACCGGACCGCCGTGATAGTGCCGCTCGGCCTCGTCGGCCTGGCGGCGCCACATCTGGCCGCGTCCGCTCAGGACGTACCAGATCTCGTCCACGCCGCGGTGGGCCACCGCCCGGGAGACCTGGCCCGCGCCGAGTTCGAAGTGCGCCATCCCGCCGCGGGCGAGCTGGAGCGGGCGGGAGGCCAGGTGACGGTTCAGCGGATCGCGCGACCGAACGAGCGCCGGGCGGCCGAGGGCTCGTGCGTCAGGGGCCCGGACGTGCGGAACAGGAACTCCTGGTAGGTGTCGGGAGCCAGGTCCGGGCGGAGCAGGCTCTCGCCCGCGGTGGCCTGAAGCTGGGCGATCCGGCGCTGGGCGTAACGGCAATCGGCGATGACCGCCGCCACCCGGCGGGACATCGCCCGCAGGAAGCGGTACATCGGTTCCTCCTCGATACGGGCTGCTTCGGCTCTTGCTCTTACACGCTCGCCGTAAGACCCGCCCGCCCGCATGGGGCGTACGCCTTATCTTGCGCACCGCCGCGTCCGGCCGGGCTAAGCAGGCCGCTGAGCAGGGGTCCGGCATACCGCGGGGAGGCCCGAGGGTGAGCTATCCCCCAGGCGAAGTTGGGTGACAGCCGGCTGCCCCCGGCCGCGCCGCGTCCGTAGCGTCATGACCAGAGAACAGCGGCGCTACCTAGGAGAATGCAGATGATCGAGACCCATGGTCTCAGCAAGAGCTACGGCTCTACCGTCGCGGTCGACGACCTCAGCTTCACGATCCGCCCCGGGGTGGTGACCGGGTTCCTGGGGCCGAACGGCGCCGGCAAGACCACCACGATGCGGCTGATCCTGGGGCTGGACTACCCCAGCGCCGGGACCGTCACCGTGAACGGCAAGCGGTACCCGCGGCTGCCCAGCCCGATGCACGAGGTGGGCGCGCTGCTGGACGCCAAGGCCGTGCACGGCGGTCGCAGCGCCCGCAGCCACCTGCTCTGCCTGGCGCAGACCAACGGCATCTCCCGCCGCCGGGTGGACGAGGTGCTCGGCATCGTCGGGCTGGCCGAGGTGGCCGGGAAGAGGTCCAAGGGGTTCTCGCTGGGCATGAGCCAGCGGCTCGGCATCGCCGCGACCCTGCTGGGCGATCCGGAGATCCTGATGTTCGACGAGCCGGTGAACGGGCTGGATCCCGAGGGCATCCTGTGGATCCGCAACCTGATGAAGTCGCTCGCCGCCGAGGGGCGGACGGTGTTCGTCTCCAGCCACCTGATGTCGGAGATGGAGAACACCGCCGACCACGTGATCGTGATCGGGCGCGGCCGGCTCATCGCCGACTGCGGCATGGCCGAGTTCATCGCCCGCAGCTCCGTCCAGGCCATCCAGGTGCGGACGCCGCAGCCGGACGCGCTGGCCCGGGCCGTCGCGGCCGCGGGCGGGACGGCCGGCCGCGGCCCCGGCGACCAGGGCGAGCTTGAGGTGCGCGGGCTCACCGAGGAGCGGGTCGGCGACATCGCCTTCGCCCACGGCGTGCGGCTGCATCACCTGACCCCGTCCCGGGCCTCGCTGGAGCAGGCGTTCATGGAACTGACCGCGGACAGCGTCGAATACCACGCCGGGCTGCCGGAGAACCGGCCGCCGGCCCCCATCGGAATGGAGAACTGACATGGCAGCAGTAACCGCGAGCCCGGCCCGTCCCCGGCCCGTCCCCGCCGACGGCTACCGGGCAGGCCTGGCGGGCACGCTACGGTCCGAGCTCACCAAGATCCGTTCGGTCCGCTCCACCTACTGGACCCTGTTCCTGCTGGTGCTGGCGGGTATCGCCTGGAGTGTCGCGTACTGCGCGGGCCAGGCGTCCCATTGGTCGTCCACCCCGGCACAGGACCGCGTGGGCTTCGACCCGGCGCAGGCCAGCATCGTCGGGCTGGCCCTGCTCGGCCAGCTCATGATCGTGGTCCTCGGCACGCTCGCGATCACGTCGGAGTACTCGACGGGGATGATGCGCACGTCGCTGACCGTGATGCCCCGGCGCGGAGTGTTGTACGGCGCGAAGGCCGCCGTGTTCACGGCGGTCGCCCTGGTCACGGCGTTCCTGACCAGCTTCGCGGCCTTCTTCATCGGCCAGGCCCTGCTGAGGTCCACGCACGTGAGCGCGACACTGTCCCAGCCCAACGTCCTGCGGGCGGTGACCGGCGCCGCTCTGTACGTCGTGCTGTGCGGCCTGTTCGCGTTCGGCCTCGGCGCGATCCTGCGGAGCACGGCCGGCGCCATGACCGCGGCCTACGGGCTGCTGTTCCTGCTGCCGCAGCTCGCCAAGGCGCTGCCCAGCGGCTGGTACGCCGACGTGGACCGGTGGCTGCCCGGCGGAGACGTCGTGAACGCGATCACGAACACCCAGGCCGTCAACAGCAACCCGCACCTGTTCAGCGCGTGGGGCGAGTTCGCGGTGTTCGGCGCCTACACGGCGATCTTGCTCGTCCTCGGCGCGCTGCTGTTCCGCACCCGCGACGCCTGATCACGGGATGACCAGGTCGGGTACGGGGCGCAGCTCCACATCTGGTGACAGTGCATACCCTGGGCGTGTGCTGCCGGACGCGTGGATACGCAGTCATCCATGGCAGGCGGACGGCCTGCTGGCGGCGGCGCTGTTCATGCTCACCGTGCCTCAGCTCTCGGCCGCGGCGGCGGATCCCTACATGCAGACCGCCTACATCGGGGTCACCGCGCTGCTCGCCGCCACCGTGGTGCCGCGCCGCCGGTACCCGGTGGCGGCGTTCGCCGTCGCCGCGGCGATCGTGGCCGCGCAGGTCGCCTTCGGCGTGGACGTCGGCCAGGCAGCGGTCTTTGCCCTGCAGCCGAACAATGCTGACCTGGCCATCGTGGTGCTGTTGTACACCCTCGCCGCCTACCGGCCGCGGCGGGTGTCCGTCGTCGGCCTGGCGGTCTGCCTTTTCGGATCGGCGGCGGCCATTGCCCGCTGGGCCCCGGCCCACCATGCGTACGCGGGGGGCGCGGTCCTGGGTGCGGCGGCCGGGCTGGGCGGGGTGACGCTGACCGCGTGGGTGCTCGGTGATTCGGTGGCCTACCGTTACCGGCGCGCGTATTACGCCTCGGTGGAGGAACGCGCCGCCCGGGCCGAAGCCGAGCGTGACGCCCAGGCGCGGATCGCCGCGGCGGCCGAGCGCGCCCGCGAACTGGAGGAACGCCGCGCCCGCGCGGTGGACGAGTCGGCGGCCCGGCTGCGCCGGATCGAGCGCGACCTGCACGACGGGGCCCAGGTCCGGCTGGCCGCGCTGGCCATGACCCTCGGGGAGATCAAGGAGAACCTCGAAGCCGCGGCCGTCGGGGCGGGTGACCACGGCCCGGGCGGCCCGGGCGGCGCTGGCCGCCCGGCCGACCCGGAGCACATCGCCATGCTGGTCGGCACGGCCCACCAGAACGCCAAGCAGACCCTGGCCGAACTGCGGGACCTGGCCCGGGGGATCCACCCGCCGGTGCTCGACCGCGGCCTCGACGCGGCGCTGGCCACGCTGGCCGAGGCCAGCGCGACCCCGGTCGCGCTGAGCGTCAGCGTCGCCGCGCGCCCCTCGCCGGCCATCGAGTCCATCGCCTACTTCTGCGCGGCCGAGCTTCTCGCCAACATCACCAAGCACAGCGGGGCCGGCCGCGCCACGATCAGCGTCAGCGACCAGGGCGGGAGGCTGCTCATGACCGTGACCGACGACGGGGCCGGCGGGGCCCGCCCCGCCCCCGGCGGCGGGCTCGCGGGACTGCTCGAGCGGGTGCAGACCGTCGACGGGCAGCTCGACGTCGACAGCCCGCCCGGCGGGCCGACGATCATCACGGTCGAATTGCCGAGCCACGCGTGACGCCGGCACCTCCCCGCGGGGACGACCCCCCCACGCCCTCCAGCCGGCCGCTGCGCATCGTGATCGCGGAGGACGCCGCGATCATGCGGGACGGGCTGACCCAGACCCTCACCCGCCGGGGCCACGAGGTCGTCGCCGCGGTGGCCGACGCGCAGGCGCTGCAGGAGGCGGTCGACACCGGCCTGCCCGACGTGGCCATCATCGACGTGCGCATGCCGCCGACCCACACCGACGAAGGGCTGCGCGCGGCCCAGGCGATCCACCGGGACCATCCGCGGGTCGGCGTGCTCGTGTTCTCGCAGTACATCGAGACCCGGTCGGCGGCCGAGTTGCTCGCCGGGTCCCCGTCGGGCGTGGGCTACCTGCTGAAGGACCGCGTCGCCGACGTCAGCGAGTTCCTCGAGGCCATCGCCCGCGTGGCGCAGGGCGGCACGGTACTCGACCCCGAGGTCGTCCGGCAGCTTCTGCGCGGCAGCCGCCGCGCCGACACCCTGGCCGCGCTCACGCCGCGCGAGCGGGAGGTGCTCTCGCTCATGGCCCAGGGCCGGTCCAACGTCGCGATCGCCGACGCGCTCGTGATCTCGCCCGGGGTGGTGGAGAAGCACGTGGCCAGCATCTTCGCCAAGCTCGGCCTCGCCCCGTCCGACAGCGACAACCGCCGGGTCATCGCCGCCATCACCTACCTGGAATCCTGACCGCCACCCCGTTCAGCGCGGCGTCACGCCTTGACCTTGGCGATGACGTCGCCGGCGTACCGGCGCAGCTTGTCGATCTTCTCGGCCAGCGGCTCGGTGTCGGGGCCGACCTGGTAAGGCCAGCGGAAGCCGACGATCACGTCGGTCACGCCCTGCTCCTCCAGGCGGCGCACGCCCGGCACGGTGTAGGCGTCCGTGGAGATCACGTGCACCTCGAACGGGCGGTCCGCGGTTCCCTCCTGGCGGCGGAACCCGGCGAGCCGCTCGAGCAGCCCGGGCAGGTGCCCGGGATCCCCGCCGCCGTGCAGCCAGCCGTCCCCCGCCCGGGCGGCCCGGCGCAGGGCCGCGTCCCCGTGGCCGCCGATGAGGATCGGGAGCGGCTCGCTCGGCACGGGAGTGATCTTGATGGGCGGCAGGTCGAAGATCTCCCCGTGGTAGGAGAAGTAACCCCCGGCCGACAGCCCGCGGATGACGGCGACTTCCTCGTCCATGCGTCGGCCGCGGCCTTCCCACGGCACGCCGAGCACTTCGTAGTCCTCGCGCCAGGGGCTGGTCCCGACCCCCAAGACCAGCCGGTTGCCGGTGAGCACGGCGGTCGACGTGGCCTGCTTGGCCACCAGCACCGGATCGCGCACCGGCAGCTTCAGCACGAACGTAACGAAACGTATGCGTTCGGTGACCGCGCCCAGCGCGGGAATGAGCGAGAACGGTTCGAGGAATGGCTTGTCGTCCAGGAACTCGCGGGTACCGTCCGGATTGAACGGGTACACGCTGGTGGATCGCTCGGGATAGCAGATGCTGTCCGGCACCACCATCGAGTCGTACCCAGCCTCCTCGGCGGCGCGCGCGAGCGGGGCGTAGAACGACGGGCTGGTCATCGACTCGGCGTAGGAGAAGCGCACGCGACCTCCGGCTCCGCGGGCGTGACGCTCCGCTGGGGTGGGCTGTGAAGCTAATTGTGGCGGGTCGTCCGCCGTCGCCGCAGCAGCCAGCCGGCGCCGCCGATCACCACCAGGCCCGCGGCCGCGAGGCCCGCGATCGCCCCGGCGGGCCAGCCTCCGCCGCCGGACGGCGCGGGCTGGCTGCTCGCGGGGCCGGGCGGAGGGCTCGACGGGGCGCCGGTCGGAGTGGGGGTGACGGGGGGCGCCGCGACGCCGGGACCGCCGGCCCGGAACGCGACCACGTCCCGCGCCGAGGGGGCCAGCAGCAGGCCGTCGCCGACGCTCGGGGTCGGGAAGTGGTTGGCCGGGGCGCCGATCGAGGCCTGCTGGCGCACGGTGCCGGTCGCGGGACTGAGCCCGTAGAGGGTGCCGTTCCGGCCGATGGTCCAGATCAAGCCTGCGGCGATGATCGGGGGGCCGCCTCCCGTTCCGGAACTCCACAACAGATGCAGCGCGGGCGGGGAGTTCGTCGCCCGGACGGCGATCACGCCGCTGACGCACGGCAGGTAGGCCGTCGGGCCGGCCAGCGCGAACCCGCCGTCGATGTCGTCGCTGCACGCTGAGCCCAGGGTGGCCTCCTGGTGGCCGATGCCGCCGAGGTGCGCGCCGTCGAGGAGGTAGACGACGCGGGACTTCCCGGCCAGCATGACCTGGCCGCCGGGCAGCAGCACCGGCGCCGTCGACATGTCGAGGTCACGGGAGTTGTCCGCGGCCCAGGAACTCGGCGCGAAGTACTGCAACAGCCGCATGGTCGCGGACAGTTCGAGCACCGAGTCACTGTCGTCGTAGGCGTGCGACGACGAGTCGACCGAGCCGTTGCCGACGCTGACCCAGACGTGGTTGCCGCCGTCGACGACGGGGGCGGCGCCGCCCATCCAGACCGCCCCCTGCGACTCGTCGCCCGCGGCGTCGACGGTGAAGATCCGCGGCCGCGCGCCGGTCTCCGGCGCGGCCACCACCCGGCCCCGGTAGCTCGCGCAATCCCCGAAGTTCCCGCCCAGGCCGAACACCACCCGGCCGTTGTCGAGGGTCAGGCCGGTGCGCTGCAGCAGCGCGGCGGGGTCCGCGCCGGGCGGGTCCACGTCCCGGGTCACCTCGGTCTGGCCCGAGGCCGTGGCCAGCCCGACCAGCAGGTGCGCCGGCGTCCCGTTCACCAGTTCATCGGCCACCACGAAGATCTCGCCCCGGGACCGGTCGATCACCGGGGTGCCGGTGATGCCGACCGTGGGCGCGATGTCGCCGCACGGCAGCGAGCCCGACGGCACGGGAGCGCCGAGATGCCTCGACCACACGACCTGCCCGGTGCCGGCCGAGAGCGCGTACACGGTGTCGTTCTCGGTCGCGACGTAGACCCGCCCGGCGTACACCAGCGGCTCGCCGTAGATCTCCCCGTCGAGGGCCGGCGACGTCCACGCCCGGGTCGCGGTGTCGACGGCGGCCACCCGCCCGGCGACGCCGGTACCGGCCAGATCCTGGTGGTACACGGTCCAGGAGCCCGACCCGGTCGCCCGGGGCGCTCCGGTCGCCCCGGCGGGTCCGGCCGACCAGAGCGCGGCGGCCAGGGCCAGCGTCCCGGCCGCCGCGACGCGCTGCCACCCGTTCATCGCGCCGAGCCGGCGGGGCGTGCGGCAGGCTCGGCCATGGTCACAGCGTAGCTACGCCCGCCCGCCGGGCGCGGGCGCGGTTACGGCTGCGCCGAGGCCGGCAGCGCGAACGTCTGGCTGGTGGGAGCGTGCGCCGGGCGCACCCCGGTGAAGATCCAGGTCAGCCTGCTGAAGTAGGCGCGGCCCGGGTGGTGCGGCCACGGCGCGGCCCGCCACAGCACCACGAGGATCGGGTACCGGGTGAACTTGCTCGGCCCGCAGCTCGAGCTCGGCGTGCAGTTGTTGACCTTCAGGGTGCCGCTGCCGAACGCCACCGAGCGCCAGCTTGTCCACGACAGCCCGCCCACGAACTCGTTGGACGGCATGCACCCGATGTCGTACACGCGCGGCCGGACCAAGCCGCCGCCGTGGCAGCCGACCAGCACCACCGGGCCGGCGGCGGCAGACGCCGAGCCGGCGGCAAGGACGGTCCCGGTCACGGTTCCGGCCGCTGCTATCAGCCCGGCCGCCAGCATGACCCGCACGCGAATGAGCTTCATCGGGTGACTCCCCTCACGGTTGATCGTCACCTGTACGACGCCGGGCCGGCCGCAACGGGTTAATGGCGACGGTCACGATCTCGCATCGGGGCGTCAGCGCCGGGACGTCGCCGATCGGCTGACCATCGAGTGGGCCACACGGTCATGCTTCATTCCGGGCAGCTCGGCGCCGGGCAGGCCGGTGCGGTTCCCAGCGGAACAGGAGGATGGCGGCGAGCAGGCCGCCGGCGGCCCAGCAGGCGAGCACGATCATGTCGCGGGAGTTGAGGAACGGGGCGCCCGGGACGCGCTGGACGGCGCGCGTCACCGCGTCGATCAGTGGCTGGGCGGGCAGGTAGCTGGCCAGAGTGGACAGCCAGCTCGGCTCTTGGATCGAGAACAGTACGCCGGAGATGATGATGAGCGGGAAATAGGTGAGGATCAGGATCGGGAAGGCAGCCTCAACGGTGGGGATGACGCTGGTGAGGGCGGTCGCCGTGGCGGCCCAGGCGAATGCGGCCACGGCGAGGGCGGCCAGGACGGCCAGGAATCCGCTCTCCGTGAGGTCCACGGCCGGCGCCGCCGCGTCGAAGTGCCTGCCGTAGAACGCGAGAGCGGCGGCGATCGTGACCGCCCCGGCCAGGACGGCGACCAGCGCGGTGGCGGCGATGGCGCCGAGGAAGTAGCACCAGCGGGGCAGCGGGGTGGCCCGCCAGCGCTTGAGGACGCCGGCCTCGCGCGCGGCGACCAGGCGCACGCCAAAGGTGGCCCAGGCGGTGAGCGTGAGGCCGAAGACGGTGTACCCGGCCACGTTGGGATGGCTGTCCTTGGCGCTGCCCTTGGAGGCGATCATCAAGATGACCGGCAGCCCGATGCCGACCGCGATGGTCCGGCCGCTGGAGAGCAGCAGCCGCATCTGGTAGCCGATCTGCCAAGCGAGGAGCGTTCCGGCGCTGGGGAGCCGGCCGGAGGCGGTGCGGGCGGTGTCAGTCATGGGAGCTAACCTCGGGGGTGAGCGGCTCGCCGATGGCGGCCAGGTAGGCCTCTTCGAGGCTGGGCGGGCCGACCTCGAGGCCGGCCAGGTCGAGGTGATGCTGCCCGGCCCAGCTGGTCAGGTCGCGCAGCGCCGCGGCGATGTCGGCGCTGCGGATCACCAGGCAGTGGCCGTCTCCGTCGAGGTGGGGCGCGAGCGCGGCGGGCAGGCCGGCCGGCGCGACGTCGGCGGGCAGCAGATAGCGGATGGTGGGCGGGCCGCCTCTCGCGCGCAGCTCGCGCGGCGTGGTGTCGGCGGTGATGCGCCCTCCGGCCAGCACGATCACCCGGTCGGCGAGGTGATCGGCCTCGTCGATGTAGTGCGTGGTGAGCAGGACCGTGGTCCCGGTGGCGGTCAGGTTCTCGATGCTGGCCCAGGTGCGGCGGCGCGCCTCGGGGTCGAGCCCGGTGGTCGGCTCGTCCAGGAACAGGACCTCCGGCCGGCCGATGATGCCGATGGCGATGTCGACGCGGCGCCGCTGCCCGCCGGACAGCGCCCCCACCCGGGTCTGCGCGTCGCCCTTGAGGTCGACCAGCTCAAGGGCCTCGCCGACCGGCCGCGGCGCCGGGTAGAGCCGGGCGAACAGGCGGAGCGTGTCGCGGACGCTGAGCTCGGCGTCCAGGCTGGTCGACTGGAGCACCAGCCCGATGCGGGCGCGCCAGGCCCGGCTGCCGCGGTGCGGGTCGGCGCCGAGGACCCGGACGCTGCCGCTGGTGGGGGCGATGAAGCCCTCGAGCGTCTCCAGCGTGGTGGTCTTCCCGGCCCCGTTCGGGCCGAGCACCGCGAGCAGCTGGCCCTCGGGAACCTCGAAGCTGACATCGTCGACCGCCGCGAGCTTCCCGAAGCGTTTCGTCAGCTGCCCGACCTCGATCGCGCTCATCGCTCGGAGGATTCGTCCGGGCTGCGGTCGCGGTCCCGCGCCCGCCTCCGGCCGATCTCGCCGGCGATGCCCCACAGGATGAGCACGCCGCCGAGGGTCAGCAGGATCCTGGTCAGGATGAACAGCCCGGCCACCACCACCATTACGCCGAGGGCAGCGCGCAGGAATGGCCGGCCTCTGGTGAGGAACAGCATGGCAAGCTCCTAGTAAGTGCGGAACGGTGCTGCCCAGCCTGCGGTGGGCTGGCACCGGCCCGCATCGCCGCGGAGGTAGAACTCACCGGCCGCATGGCTCTACCCCGGGTTAGAGCCATCTCCGCCCGGGGTTAGACGGCGTGGCACCCACCCTGGGCTGATGTGGGAAGCCGAAGGGCGGCCGTATCTTTCGTCGTGTGAGCGACGTTCATCTGGCCAGCCTGACCGTCACCGGGCTGCGCCGGGCGGGGGCCCGGTACGAGGCGGTCCGGCACTGGCGGCTGCGCCTGGGCCCGCCCCTGGTTATCGGCCTGGCAGCCTGGTCGGCGTTCCAGAACCGCCAGGGGCCGCCGCCCGGGCTCTCCGGCCGGGGCCTGGTCGTGTCGGCCGCCCTGGCGGTCTTCGCCCTGGCCGGCCTGGGTGTGCAGGGTACAGCCCGGCGCCCGGGCAGCGCCTACATAGCCTTCGCGGTGGTCCTGATCGCCAGCTCGGCCGCGCTGATGCGGGCGCAGCCGACCGGGCCGGGGTCCGCGGGCGCGTTCATCGGCGTCGCGCTCATCGCGCTGCGGCTGCCCGCGCGGGCGGCGCTCGGCCTGTGCGCGGCCGCGTTCGTGGTCCTGGCGGCGTTCGCGGAGCTGGCCGGCGGCGGCGGGGGGGTGCCGGTGCTGGTGGCGTTCGGCGGGTTGTTCGGTTCGATGTACCTGGCGGACCGACTCGCTGAGGCCAACCGGCACGCCGGGCAGCTGCTCGCCGAGGTGGAGCAGAACCGGGCGGCGCAGGCCCGCGCGGCCGGGCTGGCCGAGCGCCAGCGGCTGGCCCGGGAAATGCACGACGTGCTCGCGCACTCCCTGTCCGGGCTCATGCTCCAGCTGGAAGGCGCGAGGATGCTGGCTGCCGAGGACGCGGGCGACCCGCGGCTCCCTGAGGTCATCGACCGTGCCCACCACCTGGGCATGAGCGGCCTGGACGAAGCCCGCCGGGCGATCGGGATGCTGCGCGGCGACGAGCTGCCCGGGCCCGAGGGCCTGGCCGGCCTGGCGGCCCAGTTCCGGGAAACCCGGGGTATCCCCTGCCAGTTCACGATCTCCGGCCAGGAGCACGGTCTCGGCCCGGAGGTCCGCCTGGCGCTCTACCGGGTCGCGCAAGAGGCCCTGACCAACATCACCAAACACGCCGAGCCCGACCGGGTCGAGATGCACCTCGCTTACCATCCGCGCGCCACCTGGCTCATGGTGGAAGACTTCGCGGCGGCCCGCGACACCCAGCCCCCTGCGGCCGGGGAGGGCGGGTACGGTCTCACCGGCATGCGCGAGCGGGCCGAGCTGCTGGGCGGCACGCTCACCGCCGGGACCACGTGCAGCGGGTTCCGCGTCGAGCTGGAGGTGCCCTCGTGAGCCAGCCGATCCGCGTCCTCATCGCCGACGACCAGCGAGTCGTCCGCGAAGGGCTGGCCATGGTCCTCGGGCTCATGCACGATGTCGACGTCGTAGGCGCCGCCTCAGACGGCCGCGAGGCCGTGGCCCTGGCCGCCGAGCTGCATCCCGACGTGGTGCTGATGGACCTGCGGATGCCCCGCTGCGACGGCGTCGAGGCCACCCGCCTGCTGCGGGAACGGGAACCCGGGGCCAGGGTCGTGGTGCTCACCACCTACGCCGACGACCGTTCGGTGATCGACGCGCTGCGGGCCGGCGCCCGTGGCTACCTCACCAAACACGCGGGCGGGGCGGAGATCCGCCAGGCCCTCTTGCACGTCCTCGAAGACCACGCCGCGATCGACCCGGCCGTGCAGCACCACCTCGTCGACGCCATCGCCACAAGCCCCGCACAGACCACGCCGTCCCCTGCCCGGCTGCCGGACGGGCTCACCCCCCGGGAGGCCGAAGTCCTGTCTCTCATCGCCACTGGCCTGTCCAACACCGAGATCGCCGAGCGCCTCGTCATCAGCGAAGGCACGGTCAAGACCCACATCAACCACCTGCTCGCCAAGACCGGCGCCCGCGATCGCGCCCAGGCCGTGTTGTACGCCTGCCGCCACGGGCTCGCCTGACGATCCGTCCGCGTCACGTCCCTGGCTGAGTGCGGTTTCCATCCGGTCGCCCGGGCGGGAGCCCGGTTCGCGGCGTTGGGTCAGAGGTCCGGGAGGCCGAGATCGAGATTGGGGCGGTCCATGCCGCCGTCGACCTCCAGGACCTTGCCGGTGACGTAGCCGGCCGCCGGCGAGGCCAGGAACAGGACCGCGGCCGCGACGTCCTCCGGGTCGCCGATCCGGCCGAGCTGGGTCGCCCGCTCCATCTGGCCGCGCAGCGTGTCGTCGGTGAGCACGATGTCGAGCGCCGAGGTGGCCGCCGAGCCGACCGCGATCGCGTTGACCCGGATCCGGGGGGCCAGGTCGGCGGCGGCCAGCCGGGTGTAGTGGGCCAGCGCCGCCTTGGCGGTGCCGTAGGCGAGGTAGCCCCGGCCCGCGAGCCGCCCCATGGCCGAGGAGATGCTGACCACGGCGCCGCCGGGGTCGGGGGAGTCGAGCAGGTACGGCACCGCGGCGCGGGTGAGGCTGTGCGCGACCGCGACGTTGAAGCTGAATGCGTCGGCCAGGTGCCGCGGCTTGGTCGCGAGGAACGGCCGCGGCATGGCGCCGCCGACGTTGTTGACCACGATGTCCAGCCGGCCGAACGCCTCGAACGCGGCGGCGGCCAGTCCCGCTGCGACATCGATGTCGCTCAGGTCGGCGGGAACGGCCACCGCCCGGCGCCCGGCCGCCTCGACCTCCCGCGCCACCTTGGCCAGCTGGTCCTCACTGCGCGCCGAGATCACCACGTCCGCCCCGGCCTGGGCCAGCGCGACCGCGGCGGCCGCGCCGATGCCCCGGCCGGCCCCGGTCACCACGGCGACGCGGTCGTCGACGCGAAATCGATCCAGGATCATGGACCCGCCTCTGCGTTGGATGGGGCCAGCCTACGAGGAAAGTAGAACACGTTTCAATTGGGCCCCTGGGGCGGCGAGGCGCCGACCGGGGCGCTGACGGCTGGCAGACTTGAGGGGTGACCGGCCTGCCTGACCCGGACGTCCCGCCTGCGGACGAGTCCGCCGCGGGCGAGGAGGCGCAGGTCATCTCGTTCTGGCGGGAGCTCGGCCTGCCGGGGCTGGTGGACGTGCATACCCACTTCATGCCGCCCAGCGTGCACGCCAAGGTCTGGGCGTTCTTCGACGCGGGCCGGGAGGCCGGGCGCGCCTGGCCGATCTGGTACCGCCAGCCCGAACCCGAGCGGGTGGCGCTGCTGCGGGCGTTCGGCGTGCGCAGGTTCGGCGCGCTGGCGTACCCGCACAAGCCCGGCATGGCCGCCTGGCTCAACTCCTGGGAAGCCGAGTTCGCGGGGAGAACCCCGGACGCCCTGTACGGCGCCACGTTCTTCCCCGAGCCCGGCGCGTCCGGCTACGTGGCCGAGGCGATCGGCGCGGGCGCGCGCCTGTTCAAGGCGCACCTGCAGGTGGGCGCCTACGACCCGCGGGACGGCCGGCTCGAGCCGGTCTGGGGCCTGCTCGCCGAGGCGCAGGTGCCCGTCGTCGTGCACTGCGGCTCGGGACCCAGCCCCGGGCCGTATACCGGGCCCGGCCCGATCTCCGAGGTGCTCGCCCGCCATCCGCGGCTGATCATGATCGTCGCCCACCTCGGGTCGCCCGAGTACGGAGAATTCCTCGATCTCGCGCAGCGGTATCCCGGCCTCCACCTGGACACGACGATGGCCTTCACCGACTTTCTTGAACGCCTCGCGCCGTTCCCGGTCACGCTGCGTTCCCGGCTCGCCGCGGCCGCCGATCGCATCCTGCTGGGCAGCGACTTCCCCAACATCCCCTATCCCTACCTGCACCAGCTACAAGCCCTGGCCCGGCTTGATCTCGGACCCGCCTGGCTGCGCGCCGTCTGTCACGACAACGCCGCCCGGCTGCTCGGGCTATGAGCCGGCGGTGACCCCTCCCGGCCGGGGCTCGAAGGCAAGCCCCCCGAAGGCAGGCCCCGAGAAGGGGCCCGAGAAGGCAGGTCCCGAGAATGTCGGCCGCGGGCCGCTGGCGCCGTATCAGCGCAAGCGGGACTTCGCCCGCACCCCGGAGCCGGCGGGCGCACCGCCCCGGGGGGAGGCCGCCGGCCCGCGCCGGTTCGTGGTGCAGCGCCACCGGGCCCGCCGTCTCCACTATGACCTGCGGTTCGAGATCGGCGGCGTGCTGGTGAGCTGGGCCGTGCCGCGCGGGCCGACGCTCGACCCGGACGTGAAGCGCACCGCGATCCACGTCGAGGACCACCCGATCGAGTACCTCGACTTCGAGGGGATCATCCCGGCCGGCGAGTACGGCGGGGGAGACGTGATCGTCTGGGACCGGGGCACGTGGGAGCCGCACGCCACCGACGACCCCGCCGCCTCGGTCGCCGCGGGCGAACTGCACGCGGACGTGACCGGGGACAAGCTTCGCGGCCGCCTGGTCCTGGTCCGCCGCGGGCGCAGCCGCGAGGACGCCAGCCAGTGGCTGCTGCTGCACAAGAGGGACGAGTATGCCGTCGCGGGCTGGAACCCGGAGGACTACCCGAGGTCGGTGCTCAGCGGGCGCACCAACGACGAGGTCAAGGCTCGCCCGGACCGCATGTGGCGGGCCGACCTGCCCCCCGGCCAGGCCTCGGTCGCCATCGGCGATCCCGTGCCGCCCGCGCCGGGCGGGCCCGGCCCGGCGGCACATGACCCCGTCGACCTCGACGCCGTCGGGCCCGGTGCCGCCGAACTCGGCGCGCTCGCCGCCCTCGGCGCGAACGGCGGCACCTGGGAGGTGTTCGGCCGCCCGCTCCGGGTCACGAACCTGGACAAGGTCCTGTTCCCCGCCCGCGACGGCGAGACCCCGGTGACCAAGCGCGAGTTCATCGGCTACGCGGCCCGGATCGCCCCGGTCGTGCTGCCCTACCTGGCCGGCCGCCCCTCAACATGAACCGCTTTCCCGGCGGCGCGCAGACCAAGGGGTTCTGGCACAAGCAACTGCCCGACCACGCGCCCGACTGGCTTCCGCGCTGGCACAACCCGAACGCCGACCCCGGGGACGCCACCATCTACCTGGTCGTGGACGAGCCCGCGGCGCTGGTCTGGGCGGCCAACTTCGGCGCGCTGGAGTGGCACGCCTGGACGGCCCGCGCCGACCAGCCCCGCCTGCCGACCTACGCGCTGATCGACATCGACGCAGGGTCGGCCACGACCTGGGACGACGTGCTGGTGCTGGCCCGGCTGCACCGCACCGCCCTGGACCATCTGGGGGTCCGGGCCCAGCCCAAGCTGACCGGCCACACCGGCATCCAGATCTGGATCCCGATCGCCCGCGGGCCCGGCTACGACGAGACCCGCGAGTGGGTCAAGGAACTGTCCCACGCGATCGGCGCGGTGGTGCCCGACCTGATCTCCTGGCAGTGGGACGTCCGCTCGCGCGGGGGCCGCGCCCGGCTGGACTATACGCAGAACGTCAGGAACAAGACGCTCGTCGCGCCCTACAGCCCCCGGCCCGCGCCCGGCGCCCCCGTGTCGGCCCCCATCGACTGGGACGAGCTGGACGACCCCTCGCTGCGCCCCGACGCGATCACGATCCGCAGCGTGCCGGGCCGCCTGGCCGAGCGAGGCGACCCGTTCCGCACCGTCCTGGCGTTCGACCAGGCCCTTCCGCCCATCCACTAGCCCGCCCGATCTAGTGTTGCTGGCAGACGCCGAGCCACGCTGGCCCGCGGAGAGGAGGAGTTGCCCGTGCCGGTTAATGATCGGGCAGGTCAGCTGCCCAGCCAGGCCGACCTCGTGGATGTCGCCCGGCTGGTCACCGCCTACTTCGCGCAGCATCCGGATCCGGCCGAGCCCGGGCAGCAGGTCGCCTTCGGCACCTCGGGTCATCGCGGCTCGGCGCTGCGCCTTTCGTTCAACGATGACCACATCGCCGCGACCTCCCAGGCGATCTGCGACTACCGGGCCCGCGCCGGCATCACCGGCCCGCTGTTCATCGGCCGCGACACCCACGCGCTGTCCGAGCCCGCGTTCGTCACCGCGCTCGAGGTGCTCGTGGCCAACGACGTCCGGGTGCTGGCGGACAGCCGGGACGGGTACACCCCCACTCCCGCGGTCTCGCGGGCCATCCTGACCCACAACCAGAGCCGCCCCGGCGGCCTCGCGGACGGGATCGTGGTCACCCCGTCGCACAACCCCCCCGAGGACGGCGGCTTCAAGTACAACCCGCCCGACGGCGGCCCGGCCGCCGCGCAGATCACCTCGGTGATCCAGGACCGGGCTAACGACCTGCTGCGGGACGGGCTGAAGCAGGTCCGCAGGACCCGCTACGCCCGGGCCAGGGCCGACGCGGGCGGGCACGACTTTCTCGACGCGTACCTGACGGACCTGCCGACGGTGGTGGACCTGGACGCGGTGCGGGCCGCCGGGGTCCGGATCGGGGCTGATCCGCTCGGCGGGGCCAGCGTCGCCTACTGGGGCGAGATCGCCGACCGGTTCGGGCTGGACCTGACCGTGGTCAACCCGGTCGTGGACGCCACCTTCCGGTTCATGACCCTGGACTGGGACGGCCGGATCCGGATGGACTGCTCGTCGCCGTACGCGATGGCCTCGCTGATCGACCGCCGGGCCGAGTTCGCGATCGCGACCGGGAACGACACCGACGCCGACCGGCACGGCATCGTGACGCCCGACGCCGGCCTGCTCAACCCCAACCACTACCTGGCCGCGGCGATCGACTACCTCTACCGCCACCGGGAGGGCTGGCCCGCGGGCGCCGCGGTCGGCAAGACCATGGTCAGCTCCTCGATCATCGACCGGGTGACCGCCGACGCCGGGCGCCGCCTGACCGAGGTGCCGGTCGGGTTCAAGTGGTTCGTGCCGGGCCTGCTGGACGGCACGATCGCGTTCGGCGGCGAGGAGAGCGCCGGGGCCTCGTTCCTGCGCCGGGACGGGAGCGTCTGGACCACCGACAAGGACGGCATCATCCTGGCCCTGCTCGCGTCCGAGATCACCGCGGTCACCGGCCAGACGCCCGGCGAGCGCTACCGCGATATCACCGCCCGGCTCGGCGACCCGGCCTACGCCCGCGTCGACGCCCCGGCCAGCCGGGAGCAGAAGGCGGTCCTGGCCCGGCTCACCCCCGACCAGGTCAGCATCCGCGAACTCGGCGGCGAGCGAGTGCTGAGCCGGCTCACCACCGCGCCCGGCAACGGCGAGCCGCTCGGCGGCCTGAAGGTCATCACCGAGTCGGGGTGGTTCGCCGCCCGGCCGTCGGGCACGGAGGACGTCTACAAGCTCTACGCCGAGTCGTTCCGCGGCCCCGAGCACCTCACCCGCATCCAGGCCGAGGCGCAGCAGATCCTCGACGCCGTGCTCAGCGACTCCGCGCCCGGCCACGGATCCTCGTGAGCGTCCTGCGCCAGCGGGTGCGGCGGTTCCTGCAGCAGCCGGGAACGGCCAGCCTGACCAGGTACCAGCGCCAGCTTCCGGCGGTCGCCGCGCTGGAGGAGGCGCTGAGCGACGTGCCGGACGCGGAACTGGCGGGCCTGGCCGGCGACGCCGAGGGCGACGCCGAGTTCTGCGCGATCGGCCGGGAGGCGGCCCGGCGGGCCCTGGGCGAGCGCCCCTACGACGTGCAGCTGCTCGGCACGCTGGTCATGCTCGCCGGGCACGTCGCCGAGATGGCCACCGGCGAGGGCAAGACCCTGTCCGGAGCGCTGGCGGCCGCCAGGTACGCGCGGCAGGGCCGGTCGGTGCACGTGCTGTCGGTCAACGACTACCTGGCCCGCCGGGACGCCGAGTGGATGCGCCCGGTCTATGACCTGCTGGGCGTCACGGTCGGTTGCGTCGGCCAGGCCTCCACCCCCGCGGAGCGGCGCAGCGCGTACGCGGCCCAGGTGACCTACGCGCCGGTCAGCGAGATCGGCTTCGACGTGCTCCGCGACCGGCTCGCCACCGACGAGGCCGATCTCGTCACCACCGGCCCGGACGTGGTGCTGATCGACGAGGCCGACTCGGTCCTCATCGACGAGGCGCTGGTGCCGCTGGTGCTGGCGGGCTCGTCCGGCCAGGGGGACGCGGACCTGCCGATGGCCGAGATCGTGGCTGGGCTGCGCCCCCGCCTGCACTACCGGACCGACGACGACGGCCGGAACGTGCAACTGACCGACGCGGGCATCCGCGCCGCCGAGCGTGCGCTCGGCGGGATCAACCTGTACGCGGCCGGGCAACTGGACACGCTGACCCGGCTCAACGTGGCCCTGCACGCTCACGCGCTGCTGCAGCGCGACGTCGACTACATCGTCCGCGACGGCCAGGTCCACCTGATCAACGCCTCCCGCGGCCGGGTCGCCCAGCTCCAGCGGTGGCCCGACGGCCTGCAGGCCGCGGTGGAGGCCAAGGAGGCCGTCGCGGCGACCGAGAGCGGCGAGATCCTGGACAGCATCACGGTCGAGTCCCTGATCCGGCGCTACCCGCGGGTCTGCGGCATGACCGGCACCGCGGTGGCGGTCGGCGAGGAACTGCGGGAGTTCTACGGGCTGGAGGTGGCGGTGATCCCGCCGAACCGGCCGTGCGTGCGCGACGACCAGCCCGACCGGCTGTACGCGACCGTCGCGCAGAAGGAGAACGCGGTCGCCGAGGAGGTGGCCGCCGCGCACGCCACCGGGCGGCCGGTCCTGATCGGCACGCTTGACATCGCCGAGTCGGAACGGCTGGCGGACCGGCTCGCCGCGGCCGGCCTGTCCTGCGTCGTCCTCAACGCCAAGAACGACGCGGAAGAGGCCGCGGTCGTGGCCGAGGCCGGCGCGCTCGGCGCGATCACCGTGTCGACCCAGATGGCCGGGCGCGGCACCGACATCCGCCTCGGCGGAAAAGGTGGCGACCGGGACCAGATCGCCGGGCTCGGCGGGCTGTCCGTGATCGGCACGGGGCGGCACGTGAGCAGCAGGCTCGACGGCCAGTTGCGCGGCCGGTCCGGCCGGCAGGGCGACCCCGGCGGCTCGGTCTTCTTCGTCAGCCTGGAGGACGAGCTGATCGCCAGCTATGCCCCCGATACTGACCCGCCCCGGGAGGTGGCCGCCGACGGCCGGGTCGGCGACGCCGCCGCGCACGCGGCCGTGGCCCACGCGCAGCGTGTCGCCGAGGGCGCCCACCTGGAGATCCACCGGAACACGTTCCGCTACAACAAGCTCATCGAGGACCAGCGCCAGGTGGTGCTGGCGCACCGCGACCGGATGCTGCGCACCAGCGCGGCCGCCGGCGCGCTCGCCACCCGCTGCCCGGAGCGGTACTCCGAGCTCGCCGCCAGCCTCGACGCCGACGTGCTGGCCGCGGCGGCGCGGCAGATCGTCCTCTACCACCTGGACCGCGGCTGGGCCGACCACCTCGCGGTGCTGGCGGGGATCCGCGAGGGCATCCACCTGCGCGCGCTCGGGCACGGCCCGAACCCGTTCGTCATGGCGCTCGACCCGCTGGCCGAGTTCCACCGGGAGGCGGTCGCGCTGTTCACCCGCCTGCTCGACCAGGTCGAGGAAAGATCGGCGGAGACCTTCGGCACCGCCGCGATCACCGCCGCCGGGGCCGGCCTCGACGCGGCCGGGCTGAAGCGTCCCACCGCGACCTGGACCTACCTCGTGCAGGACAACCCCTTCGGCACCGGCCTCGACCGCGCGCTGCGACGCCTCGGCTCCGCCCGCCGGCGGTGACCGCCGGGCGGAGCGCTCGCCTCAGCGCTTGCGCGCCGCCCCGCCCCACATGGCCGACCGGTTCCTGCCGTCGAGTTCCGAGGCCGGCCGCCAGTCCTCGACCCGCACCACCCCGGGCTCGAGCAGGTCCAGGCCGTCGAAGAAGCGCGACACCCCGGCGTGATCGCGAAGGGTGAAATGCTGATGACTGCGCTGGTTGAGGCGCGCGGTAGCCTCGGCAATCTCGTCCGGGTCGATGTCCGAGGCGACGTGGGACATGACCAGGTAGCTGCCCGGGGGCACGGCGTCGATCAGCCTGGCCACGATCCGATACGGATCATCGTCGTCCTCGATGGCGTGCAGGATAGCGATCAGCATGATCGCCACCGGCCGGGAGAAGTCCAGCGTTCGCGACGCCTGGTCCAGGATCGTCTGGGTGTCACGCAGGTCCGCGTCCAGGTAGTCGACGAGGCCGTCGTCGTGGCTGGCCAGCAGGGCCCGGGCGTGGATCAGCACGATCGGGTCGTAGTCCACGTACACGACCCGGCTCTCCGGCGCCACGGCCTGAGCGACCTCGTGGGTGTTGTTCGCGGTCGGGATCCCGGTGCCGATGTCGAGGAACTGCCGGATCCCGGCCTCGCCGACGAGGTGGCGCACCGCCCGGGCGAGAAACTGCCGGTTGGCTCGCGCGCCCGTGGCGACGCCCGGATAGGCCGCGATCGCCGCCTCGGCCGCCTGCCGGTCGGCGGCGTAGTTGTCCTTCCCGCCCAGCCAGTAGTCGTAGATCCGGGCCTGGTGCGCGACGCTCGTGTCAAAGGAGGGCTGGTCGCCTCGCCGGGCGGGAGCGTCGTCGGGCTCGCCTCCGCTGGTCGCGCCCTCGCTCATCCGGTTCGCCTTTCTCCTGGGCTGGGCAGCACGACCTGCGGCGGAGACTTTCCCGGCAGGTTCCGCCGGGCCGGCCGAGGATTAGCATCGACGATGATGGCCACCCGTAGGCACAAACGTAGCAAAGGCGTCGGCCCTCCCCCGCGACAGGAGATGCCCGAGTGACCGCCAGAACGGAAGAATTCGCGGGTTGCCCGCGGTCGGAGATCGACCCGTTCGCGGACGAGTTCCTGGCGGACCCGTTCCCGTTCCTGGACGAGCTGCGGGAGGCCGGCCCGGCGCGGCCTTACCGGGCCAGGGCGGGCTGCGCGGCGCCGCGAGCGGGCCTCCCGGCGCTGCGGGGAACTCCGCCCGCCTCGGCCCACCGGATCAGGAACCGGGTCGCGGCCTGCGCCCCGTTGCGGAACAGGGTGTCCTGCTGGGCCTTGGTCAGGTCGAACTGCGTGGCGGTCAGGCCCGCGTTGGCCACGAAGATCGTCCGGTTCGCGGCTTCCTGCTCGACGTGGTACTGATCCCACTCGCCCATCATCGTGCGCAGGCAGCGCATGCCCTCCTGCACCGTGGTGGCCGCCGGGACGTCGGCCTGCTGCGGACCGGGCTCGGCCGCGAGCTTGATGCCGATCGTCGGCCACCGCGGGGCCTGGTCGTCCACGCGGTCGAACGCGCCGATCGGGAAGTTCATCAGCATCCCGCCGTCGACCCAGGTGACCGTCCCGCCCGGCCAGGAGACGACCGAGTCGTCGGGCATCCGGGTCCGGGCTGGCCTGGTGACCGTGCGGACCGGCACGAAGAAGAACGGGATCGACATGGAGGCCCGCACCGCGCCGATGACGTCCTGGTCCCCGGGCGCCAGGCCGTAGAAGTCGCCGTAGTCCCAGGGGAGACGGGCCAGGTTGCCGCGGGAGATGTCGGAGACGTGCACCACGGCGCGGTACCGCTGGCCTTCCGGCAGGCTCATCCCCGGGTCGTCGGCGTCGGTGATCGCGAGGTCGGCCCACGTGTCGACCCCGCATTTCGCGAGCTTCCCGCCGAGCCAGGTCCGCAGGTAGTCGCCGCTGTACAGCCCCGGGCGGAAGATCAGCTCGCAGGCCTCGGCGAGACGGCCGCCCACCCGCTCGAATACGCGCCGGGCCAGCCCGGCCTGCATGAACTGCCGGTAGTCGATGTCGCCGAGGTACTCCCGCAGCACGGTCATGTCCTGGCCCGACTTCGCGATGGCCGCGACCAGGACCGCGGCGATGGCCCCGGCGCTGGTGCCGGCGGCGCGCGGGAACCGGTAGCCGGCCTCGGCCAGCACCAGGATCGCCCCGGCCAGGCCGATGCCCTTCACGCCGCCGCCCTCCAGGACCAGGTCGGCGTTCAGCTCGCGCTGCCCGGTCTGCGGGTTGACCCAGGCGTCGCTGGCCCACAGCCTGGCCACGGCCCGCTCGAACGCCGCCTGCCCGGCCTCGCCGCGGTCATAGGTGGGCGGCTGAGCAGGCCACGGCCCGCCGCGGGCCGGCGTGGGCCCGGACGTGTCGGCAGCGGGCAGATCGGGGCGGACAGCACCTGCGGTCATGACGGCTCATCTCCCTGGGCTCCGAGAGTCCGGCTGTTGCCCTCACAGAGCCGGCCGGAAGCCGCCTGATACACGACCGCCAGACTTGCGCGCGGCCGTCACCGGATATGACGAACCGGCAGAACCTGACTCAGGCGCCGGGGCGCGCGGCCGCGAGAGCCTGCTTGGGTCATGACGACATGCTGCTGGCC
The DNA here is from genome assembly GCA_963842355.1 of uncultured Actinomycetota bacterium. Taxonomy (GTDB): domain Bacteria; phylum Actinomycetota; class Actinomycetes; order Streptosporangiales; family Streptosporangiaceae; genus JASHPR01. The sequence goes on from CAWJGC010000012.1 coordinate 65,493, forward strand.
GTCGGGCCCGCCGGGCCCGCCGGGCTCCTGCGGTGGCCGCCGTCTGATGCGACTGGACAGCGTACGGGCCGTATCTCGTCCAGAAGTGATCAGTTTGCGCGAGCGTTGACGCAATGGATTGAGCCGGTCAGCCGCTCTGCGTTGCCATCCGTGGTGCGCCCGCCATGCGGCGATGTCTCCGGGCAAGATGAGGCAGATGGCCAGGAGGGCGATGAATGACATGACCGGCGGGGTGGCCGCGGCCAGTCTGCGGCCCAGTCCGACAGCGTCGGCCACGCCCGGAGCGATGATATCCGTCTCGGTCGCGTCGGCCAGGGGTTCGATCACGCGGTGCAGCGTCATCTCGGCCTCGCCGACCGCGATGGCGTTGAGGCTTGCCAGCTCGGGCGTCATCGTAGCCGTGGTGCCGTAGCGGTCGTCATCACGCCGCATCATGCTCGTCGCGGTCGCGAGACCCAGTTCGCTCAGGGCCTTCGCGACGGAGGAGACCTGGGGAATCTCCGCGAGGGTATCCTGCCAGCGGCCGAGATCCTTTTGCCAGAGCCGGACGTAAAGCTCGCAGAACTCGGGCTGGATCTGGGCAGAGCACTCCCGCGCCGCCCGTACCGAATTGAGCATCTTATCCCGCACTTCCGCCGGCGCGCGGCCGGCGCGAGCGATAATCGCGTCGAGAAATCCTTTCCTGGCGTCCAGGAAGTTAGTCCAGTAGTCCTGGGTGGCGGTCTCGGCCTTCCGGCCGCGATGGAGGAGGGCGTACAGCCCCTCGGCGAGCACATCGCCGAACTCCTGCCGGGCGGCACGCTGCGGGTCGTCGAAGGGGTCATAGCGAAGCTGGGTCGCGTTGACGTCGGACCAGGCCAGCCGGTGCTCGGCGGCGTCGTGGTAGAAGAACAGCCAGTCCTCGTTGTAGACATCGGGGAAGAAACCGAGCGGAGCGGTGCAGTCGACGGCCAGGACCGATCCGCTGACCAGGACGTCCTGGAATTTGCCCGTCATCCGGTGCGCGTGGCAGACCACCGAGTTATCCGGGTAGTAGTTCACCCGCATGCCCACGGAGCGATATTGCGGACCGAGCATGGATACCGTGCGGCGCAGGTCGTCGACGGCGACGTTCCTGATGTCGTCGTCCATGAAGAATATGCGCTCCCACCCGAGCATGCGGGCGAGGATCAGGCCGAGATTCCGCTTGATGCTGAGGTCGCTGTCACGAGATGTGCACGCCTTGGGCAGCTGCCCGAACTTCGACGGGCGCGAGGTGGCGAAATCGAGCCACCGGTGTCTGTATCCCGCGGGCAGGTCGATGACCGCGGGCTCGGCACAGGACCGCGAGGCCAGAAGTTCGCTGACCTCGTCGGCGCGGGCCTGGCGGCTGCACAGCACCACGAGCTGGCAGCCCGCGTCCTCGGCCAGCGTGATGGCCTGGTCAAGATACTCAGCCGGGCGGGACGCCGGAACGATGATGGCGCCGAGCGCCGGGGAGGAGCCCGGCGTGACCGGCGGTTCAACCTGTTCGACGAGTTCCTCATGTGTATCGTGTTGCCGAACGCCCGGCACGAGGTGATCGGTCACCTACGTTGCCCTCTGGCCCGTTCCGCGGGTGTCACTTGCCAGCGCCCTTGGACCACTGATAGAGGACCCGGTCCTCGATGTTGAAGTCCGGTGTCATGGCCTTCCCTCCTATAACTGGCACTCGCATGAGGATGACGAAAGATTCGGCATCGCCGAACCTGGCTGAGATATATCGCTCGTTGGTGTCCCGGAGGCGCGCATCGGTGAGGCTGCGTACAGCGCCGAGCACGCCGCGACTGTGTATGCCATTACATATGGTAAGCGTGCGGCTCGAGTTCAGCGGGTTAGGCACGCGAGCAAAAAAACCGACGTCTTCCACGAGATTGGTGCGTTCGGCATCTGCCCATATAGGCAAGAAAGGCTGGTCTTCGTTGTCATCGGTCACGAAGACATCCCCTGACGGGAGCGTGGTGTCTCGCACTTGCCTTACCGGCAAAGGGGTCATCGCCGACAAACGCTTGGTTATCTCATTCCAAGTGATGCCGCCCAGGAGTACCACGTGGCCGGACAAGTCATCTGGGACCACATTGGGTGCGGCCTTGTAGAATACCCCCATCGAGGGGTTCTCTGCCCTGATATGCCCATGGAGTTCAACCATGGCGTCCAGGTCAGCATACGAAAGCAACTCTGTGTAGTTCGGATCTGCCGGGTTGGCCATTGAGCCCGTTTCGCCTTCCGGCAGTTGGGCGCAAACCAGGGTTGCCGGTCCCGAATCTGAGAAATACCAGGATCGCCTGACGTGGACGGCTCCCGTCGGGAAAGGCCTGCCCGCGGCTTCTCGCAGCTCCAGGAGCTCGGCCTCGAGTTCCTGGTAGACCCGCCGCTCTTCGTCGGTGAGAGTATCGACCGGGATGAGCCTGGGCTCATCTTCTACCGACCGGCGGGTGGCGAAGAACCGCGCGTAGGCGATCACCCGGTCGCGCGGGGGAAGCTTCGGCGAGGACGGGTTCTCCCAAGACGAGACCGTGGCTGCGGCCAGGCTCTCGTCGCCGCCTAGAGCCCTAGCGAGCGCGCCCTGAGTTAGTCGCACGTCCGGCCAGTGCTCCTGCCGGAGGCGGCGCAAGCGTTGAGCGAGTTCCTGCAGCGAAGGCGGTACGGCTTGCATGACGGGCCACCCTCTCGTTTCGTTCAGTGCGGTGTGTAGCAGTCGGGTGCCTCACGACGTACGTGACCAGCATCTGCGGATGACCCCTGGCGCGCATTGGCGAAGCATACCGATAATCCTTGAGTTCGGTGCTGTCTTTTGAGTACTCTAGGAGAAACAAGATGACAACGCTAGTATCTACTGAATATAGATAGCTTCACTAGATACTAGTTGAATTTAGTAGAGCCGATTGGAGGACAAGGTCAGGAGTTAGGAGGTGCCGTCGATGTCGCACAGCACCGAGGCAGTGGGTAGACGGCGCGTTCCGGATGTGCGCGCCGGGTTCCTTGGCTCAGTTCGAGCCGCCGCTGCGGGAGCAGCAGTCGGAGCAAGAGCATCTGGATCCGCGGCCTGCGCGGGGCGGTCGCGGAGACGGGCGCCGCGTCATGCCGTCCGGGGGACGGCTCACCGATCGCGAGCGCCACCGGCCGTGGCCCTGCCCGATCATCGCCCCACGGGCAGGAAATGATGCTGGGCCGATGTGCGGCATCGGCCCAGCCATCAGCGACCACTCCCAGTCAGCAAATGATCGTGATGCCCCGATGCTAGCAACCACATGGCCCTGCGTCACCAGCCCAGATCGGCAGTTTTTCCCGTTCTGAGCGTGCAGGCCATGAGCCGGCATCGTTCGTCGCGGCGTCTGCTCCCGTGGTCCGGGCGCGCCCGGACCACGGTTCCCTCAGCGGCCCCACAATGAGGAACAGACATGTCCGCACTGATCGTGTTCTGCTCGATCATCGCAGTACTCTTCTGGCGCTCCGTGCTCAAGATCGCGGCGATTGTCGCCGTGGTCCTGATGATCTTCGGGGTGCTGGCCTTCGTCCACGGAATCGATCACGTGATCAAGTAGGTGCGGCCGGCCTGCTGGCGCTAGGCACGGGTACCTCCCCGGGCCTGTCCGCTGGCCGGTCCGGCCCTCCGGGCTAACGACGCGTTCCAGCGCATACGCCACTCGTGCCGGTTCGTGGAACCGCGAATTGGCTGGCGCTCGCCGGTGAGGACAAAGCCGGCCGCCGCGTAGAAGCGGCAGGCCGCCTGGTTACCGTCGAGGACCCAGAGCGAGACCGCCTCCGCTCCGCTGGCCGACACGCGGTCGAGAATCACCTGGATGAGCCGGCGGGCGACACCGCGTCGGCGATGATACGGATCAACCCACAGCGAGTTGATGAAGGGTTCTTCGGCCAGGGCCACGGACTCTCGCGTGGCCGCGACCATGCCGACCGGCTCTGCCGGGAGCCCGTCCCGGAAAGCCAGGAGCCAGTGCTGGCTGCGTAGCCGCTCCCGCCAGCGCCGCTCGTCGTGATCGGCCTCGTCCTCGTACTCGGCCGTGAACGCGCGGGGCGCGTCGAGCAGGGCCCGGAGCCTGATCGCACGCAGCAACTGCCAGTCGTCCTCGCCGGCATCACGTATCGCGGCCATGACGAACCATGCTGCCTGCCCGCGAGTGGCCTGATTACTACCCTTTTGGTGCAATCCCTGTGGCCCGCCACCTCGGCGGGTCCATGGCTATGCTGCACCTGTGCCACGCACGGCAGCCGCTGCATCCCACGCCTCAGGCCCCGCAGACCTGGGGCAGGCTGCCGCGGACTGGGACCTGAAGGCGGGCGAGGGCGTCGACGCCGACCACGGCCCGGGCGGGCTCGCCGAGCACCGCCAGCCGCAGTGGCAGGGCCGGTGAGCCCGCTGAGCACCGGCGAGCGCCTGGTGCCCCCGGAGTGGATCGACTACAACGAGCACCTGATGGACGGCTACTACGCCGTCGCGTTCGCCGAGGCGACCGAGAGGTTCCTGGACCATGTCGGCCTGGGTGCCGCCTACCGGGAGGAGACCGGCCTGAGCATCTACACGGTGGAGAGCCACCTGTACTACCTCAGGAGCGTCCGGGCCGGCGCGCGCCTGCGGTTCTGGTCGCAGCTTCTCGGCCTGGACGCCAAGCGGCTGTACCTTTTCCACCAGATGATCGATACCGGGACCGGCGACGAGGTCGCCACCAACGAACTGATGCTCCTGCACGTCGACATCGCCACCGAGCGGGTGACGCCCATACCGCCGGAGCGGCGTGCGGCCATCGAGGCGCTCGCCGCCGAGCACGTCACCCTGCCCGCCCCCCAGAACGCGGGCCGCCGCATAGCGATGCCGTCCCGCTAACGGCGTCCGGGTAACTTGTCCACGCCGGGCGCCCGGAATCCATCGACGTTTCCCGCGCCCGCCTTGAGCTTGGCCGCTGATGCTGCCTCGTGCACCGGACCGGGCACACCGGAATCCGGCAGGTCCCGGGGGACCTGTGATGGCAGGCGGGCGATCACCAGGACGGCGCCGCCGAGGGCGACGGCGGCGCCGGCCGCCAGCGCCATCTCGGTGCCGTTCATGAACGCCGCGCGGGCCGCATTGGCCAGCAGTGCGCCTGCGGCGCCCCCGGCGTGAGCCGCCACGGCGAGCGCGCCGCCGAGCGAGCCCAGGATGGTGTGCGCCGCGGCGCCCGGCACGTGCCGCCCGGCCAGCGCCGCGCTCATGTGATCCTGGTATCGGGTCGACAGCACGCTCCCGATCACGGCCACGCCGAGCGCGCCGCCGACCTGCAGGGCCACGGCGTTGGACGCTGAGCCGATCCCCGAGTCGCCCTGCGGGACCGAGCCCACGACGGAGTTCGTCGCGGTCGGCAGCAGCAGGCCGGCCCCTAGCCCGATCAGCAGCAGGCCGGGCACCACGTCCCCGTAGGTCGTGGCGGCCGCGGACACCGCCGAGATCTGCCACAGACCGCCGGCGATCGCCGTCAGGCCTGCGCCGACGGTGAACTTGATCCCGATAACGCGGGCCAGGACCGGGGACAGCGGCGCGCTCACGCCGAGCACGGCGGCCATGGGCAGGATGCGCAGCCCGGCCTGGAGAGGCGAGAAGCCGAGGTCGAACTGCAGGAACTGAGTCTGCACGAACAGCGCCCCCAGCAGCCCGAAGACCCCGAGGCTCTCGGCCGCCGCGGCCACGGAGAACCGGCGATCAGAGAAGAAGGCCAGGTTCAGCATCGGATGGCTGATGCGGGCTTCCCAGGCGACAAAGGCGCCGAGGACAACCAGACTGGCCAGCCCGACCCCGATGACCTCGGCTGAGGCCCAGCCCCGGGCGGGAGCCTCGATGATCGCCCACAGCAGGAGGCCGAGGCCGGTGACCGACAGCACCGCCCCCCAGGGATCGGGCCGGCTGGCGGCGGGGTTCTTAGAGTCGGGCACCAGCACCAGGGCTCCCGCGAACGCGGCGATCAGGATCGGGACGTTGACGAGAAACACTGAGCCCCACCAGAACCGGGCCAGCAGCAGGCCGCCCGCTATCGGGCCGATGGCGATGCCCAGGCCGATGGTCCCGGCCCACACGCCAATGGCCCGGGCCCGCTGCGCCCGGTCGCGGAACACGTCGTTGATGATCGACAGCGACGGGGGGATGGTCAGCGCCGCGCCGGCCCCCATCACCGCCCGCCACCCGATCAGGACGTCCACCGACCCTGAGAACGCCGCACCGATCGATCCCGCGGCGAAGACGGTCAGGCCGATCAGGAAAAATCGCTTGCGCCCGAACCGGTCCGCCAGGCTGCCGCCGACCAGTAGCAGGCCCGCGAACACCATCGCATAAGAGTCGACGATCCACTGCAGCTCGCTCGAGGTGGCGGCCAGCTTCCGGACCAGGGTGGGCAGGGCCACATTGAGGATGGTGTTGTCCACATTGACGATCAGCGCGGAGGCGCAGACCACCACTAATATGGCCCACCGGTGGCCGCTTCGTTTCTCATGCCGCATAGCTGCTGGTCGCGTCCACAGGCCCATGGGGCCACCAGAACTTACCGGATCTCAGCACGCCAGGGCCAAAGGGCCCGTACCTGGCCTGGTACCACACAGAACGGCGGTAGCTCCAGCCCGGCGAGGCACAGCTACCCCTTGCCGCCGCAACAGGTAGCGCGGCAGGTCGGCAGGTCACGGACGGCAGATCGATTCCAAGTCCTGCGGAGACAACACCACTGCGCCGATCTCAGCGCGGCCCTCAATGGCCGCCTTCAAGAGCCGGTGGAAGCCGCCCAGAACGACCAGGCGGGGTGCTGCACTCCGAGAAGCCAGAACGCCTCCTGCTCAGCCGTCACCGTCCCCTGGTCCACCAACAGGTTCATGCGGCGATTATCGCCCGGCCGACCGTGATGGCCTCAGCATGACCCGGTGGTGTGCCCCGCGCTGCTCGGGATGCCCTGCGCTGATGGCCGGGAATGCCGGAATGTCGGAATGTCGGACCTGCTCACTAGAATCGAACGCATGACCGAAACATGTGCGTTAAGCGTTACCGATGACCGGATGGCTGGCACCCCGGCCTGCCCGGCGCCCGCGCCGGTCCGCCCGGGCGGCGCTGGCCGGGGCGGGCCGCAGCACCCGGCCGCGGCGCGGGACCCGGCCGCGGCGCGGGACCCGGACGCGGCGCGGGACCCGGACGGGCCGCTGGACCCGGACGCGGCGCTGGTGTCGCCGGAGCGGCTGGAAGAGGCGATCTGCGAGCTGGCCGGGCACCTGGCCGCGGGGACCTGCCGGGTTCCTGCAGCTGGTGGCGGAGTTTGACGCCCGGCGCGGGTGGGCGTGCTGGGACCTGCCCTCGTGCGCGGCGTGGCTGGCGTGGAAGTGCCAGGTCGCCCCGGGCACCGCGCGTGAGCAGGTGCGGGTCGCCCGGGCGCGGGCCGGCCTGCCGGTGATCACCGGCCAGTTCGCGGCCGGGCGGATGTCGTATGCCCAGGCGCGGGCGCTGACCCGGATCGCGGCCGGCGCGGCCGAGGCCGGCCTGGCCGAGGTCACCGGGCCGATGACCGCGGCGCAGTGCGAGCGGTTCGCCGCCGCGCACCGCGCCGCCTCCGATGACGAACAGCTGGCCAGCCAGGCGGCGCGGCGGGTGCGCGTCCACGTGAGCGAGGACGGCCAGGTCACGGTCAGCGCCCGGCTGCCCGCGGCCGGCGGCGCGGTGGTCTTGCCGGCGCTGCGCGCGGCCGCCGGGGACTGCGAGCACCCGCACCGCCCGCACCCCGACCCCGCCGAGGACACCGGGCCCGCCGAGGACACCGCCGCGGGGGGCGTTTCCGCGGGAACGCGCGCCGGTGACGGCGCCACGGGTGAGGCGGACGGCGCCGCGGCAACCCAGGACGGCGGGGCCGGGCCGGGCCCGGGCGCGTGCCGGGCGGGCCTGGCCGACGCGCTGGTCGCGGTGGCCGGGGCGTACCTGGCCCAGAAGATCGCCACCGCGGGCAACCCGGACCTCTACCAGGTGATCGTGCACGCCGGCCCCGAAGCCCTCCTCGGCGGCCCCGGCGGATCGCCCGCCGCCCACCGCGGCGTTCCCGCGGAAACGCGCGCAGGGCAGCCCCCGGCCGGCGTTCCCGCGGGAACGCCCGGCGGCCCGCTGGCGGGAACGCCCGGCCACCTGCCCCCAGGCCCGGCCGCCGGCCCCGCCCGGCGGCCGGCCGGGCACCCCGCCCACCCCGCGCGCTGCCACCTCGACGACGGCCCCGCCCTCGCCCCCGCCGCGGCCCAGGCCCTCGCCTGCCACGCCACGGTGTCGTGGATGCTGCACGACCACGACGGCACCCTGCTCGACGCCGGGCGGCGGCACCGCCGGCCCACCCCCGCGCTGCGCCGCGCCGTCCGCGAACGCGACAACAGCCGCTGCCAGTTCCCCGGCTGCCGCTCCCGCCGCACCGACATCCACCACGTCACCGCCTGGGCCCAGGGCGGCCACACCCGGCTGCGCGACCTGATCTTGCTCTGCGAAGCCCACCACGTCATCGTCCACGCCGCCGGCTGGCAGATCACCCCCGCCCGCGGCGGCGCCTTCGCCTTCACCCGCCCCGACGGCCAGCCCATGCCCCGCGGTTACCTTCGAAATCCTCCGATGGCGGTCAGCGACCCAGCTTGCGGACCTCTGACCGATGGAGGACGCTGGCTTCGATGATCACGGGTTGGGCGTGTGGCACGGAGAGGCGGCTTGATGGCAGGCGAAACGGGCTCGGGGGCCACTTCGAGACCGGACGAGACGGTGCCGGTCGACACCAGCGTCGCTCACGTCGCGAGGGTCTATGACTACTGGCTGGGCGGGAAGGACAACTTCGCAGCCGACAGGGCCGCCGGCGACCAGGCCATCGCGGCGTATCCCGACATCGTCTACTCGGTTCGGGCCAACCGGGCGTTCCTCGCACGGGTCGTGCGCTACCTCGCCCGGGAGGCGGGCATCCGCCAGTTCCTTGACATCGGCACGGGCATTCCCACCGCGAACAACACCCACGAGGTCGCCCAGTCGGTAGCGCCGGACAGCCGGATCGTGTACGTGGACAACGACCCGGTCGTCCTAGCCCATGCCCGCGCGCTGCTGACCAGCGGCCCTGCGGGTGCCACCCGCTACCTCGACGCCGACCTGCACGACACGAGCAAGATCCTGGACGGAGCGGCGCAGACGCTCGACTTCGGCCTGCCGGTCGCGGTCATGCTGATGGCCATCCTGCAGCACATCGACGATGCGGACGATCCCTACCAGATCGTCGTCCGGCTCGTGGACGCCGTACCGCCGGGCAGCTACCTGGCCATCTCGCACCCGGCCAGCGACATCGAAGCCGAGGCCATGGCCCAGATGGCTGAACGCCTCAACCAGATGATGGCCGAGAGGGTCACCTTCCGCGACCGGGCGGGGGTGACTCGGTTCTTCGACGGCCTGCAGCTAGTGGAACCAGGCATGGTGCGGGTGCAGCAGTGGCGGCCGGATACCGAGGCCGAGGCGACCAGCCCGGCCGCCTTGTGGGGCGGCGTAGCGCGCAAGCCCTGATGCCCCCCGCTACTCGAGGTCCTGGAGCATCTGGCGCAAGATGTCGGCGGTTCGCTCCGGCGGCTCGCTCTCCACGCTGAGCCGCTCCATGACCTCGCTGTATCTCTCGACGTCATCGCGCTTGTCCAGGTAAAGAGCGCTGGTGAGCTGCTCGAGATACACCACGTCGGGCAGGTCGGCCTCAGGGAAGCGCATGATGGTGAACGCCCCTGCCTCGGCGGCGTGGCTGCCTGAACTGAACGGCGCGACCTGGAGCGTGATCCTCACGTCCTGGGTCACCTCGATCAGGTGCTCGAGCTGAGACCGGAACACCTCGGGGCTGCCGACCGGCCGCCGCAGCGCTGCCTCGTCCACGACCGCCCACAGGCGCGGCCCGCCGTGCTTGGTGAGCAGTTCCTGCCTGGTGATCCGGATGCTGACCCGGCGCTGGATCTCCTCCTCGGGCGCCGCGGGCCAGCCGCGCGTCATGACGGCCCGTGCGTAGCTCGCGGTCTGCAGGAGCCCGGGAACGAACTGAACCTCATAGACCCGCAGGACCGACGCGGCCTCCTCGAGGCCCACGTACGTCTGGAACCAATCTGGTAAAACGTCGGCGTACTGGTGCCACCAGCCGGGCGCGTTGGCCTCGCGCGCGAGCGCCACGAGTACATCGCGCTCCCTCTCGTCGTCCACGCCGTACATGGCGAGCAGGTCCACGACATCGCGTTCCTTGAAGCCGACTCGCCCGAGTTCCATCCGGCTGATCTTGGATTCCGAGGCGCGGATGCGGTAGCCCGCTTCCTCCCGGGTGATACCCCGCGCCTCGCGGAGCCTGCGTAGCTGGGTTCCGAGCAGGATGCGCCGAACGGTGGGCCCGCTGCCGGGCTCGATAGAGATCACGTGGCCCCCCCCAGACGCCAGGATCCAGTCCGCAATCTCAGCATATGGCGTCCGCCAAGATCCGCACGTGCCAACGCAGACTCCGAATGCACGTGCATTAGGCCTTGCGTCTGCAAGGTACGAGGAGGATGATAACGTTTGCACTCCGGTGATAGCGGTCGCTCGAGGCGCGCGAGGTCTGACCTCATGAGATTGCACGGAACCCGATGGACGAACGGGCGGTTGCGGTAATCAGGATGGAGGACGCTAGCGTGAGCCACGACAGGCTCCTGGCGGCGAGCGGGCATCGCGGGTCCCCTACCGGGTGCCGGCCGTTGGCGCTGGCCGACGTGGGCTCCGCCCGTCACGACGGTCAGCCGGCTGCGATCTGCGAGCTCCCGCCGAGGCCCGAGTCTGCCCGGGCGGCGCGGAACTTCACCAGGCTGACGCTGGGGGAGTGGCGGATGGCCGGGCTCATCGACGTAGCCGAGCTCGTGGTCTCCGAACTCGTGACCAACGCGCTCCGCCATGGACTGCTCTCCGCTCGGTGGATGCCGGGAGAGCACCCGATAGGGCTGAGGTTACTACGTCAGGACCCCTATCTGATGTGCATGGTGACCGATCCGGACACGTCAGGTCCGGCTCCGATCGGCTCGGCCTCGGGCGCCGAAGGCGGCCGGGGGCTTCAGGTCGTGGAGGCGTGCAGCGTGCGATGGGGCTGGCACCTGCTCGACGGGCGGGCCGACGACGAGCCGGGACTGGACGAGCCAGGGCTGGTCACGCTGGGCCCGCCGAACGGGTTCGGCCGTGAAGAAGGCTCGGGCCGCGAAGGCGGGGCGGGCAAGGTGGTCTGGGCGTTGCTCCAGTTTCCGGAGTTACGGCGGATCACCAGCCGGCTGAGGGCGATAATCCGCCGCCTCGCGTAGCCGGGTCAAGACAGCAGGTCGTCGAACTCGCCGTCCTTGGCCCCCCGGATGAATGCGTCGATCTCGGCGGGGGTGTAAATCAGCGCCGGGCCTTCGGGGTGCCGGGAATTACGCAGGGCAACGTCCCCGTTGGGCAGGCCGGCGAGTTCCACGCACGTTCCCTGGGAGTTACTGTGGCGGCTCTTGCGCCAGGTGACATCGCGCAGGTCGCTGGCGGGCATCCCGTTGCGCGTATCGTCCATGGCGGTTCCCCTTAGCCTGGTCAGGACGGGCTCATTACCGTTCGTTACCTGTTACGTGATGCATGTGCATCAGCACAAGCATATGCGAACGACTTTAGCACGTGCACCTGCAGGACGGTGACCGCTTGTACGTACAAACGGTATCGGATTGTCCCTGATCAGGCTCGTCCCTCCGGGTTTCGGTCCGGTCCCAGACCAGGGTCACGGACGCCGCTTGGCCGACCGCGGCGGCTCGGGTCAGCCTCGGTCGGACCGGGGTCACGGGTGGGGCTCATGTGGCCGCCGGGGTGGCGAGTCGGAGGGGAGGCTGCGGGCGGTCGGGAGGCTGCGGGCGGTCGGGAGGCTGCGGGCGGTCGGGAGGCTGCGGGCGGTCGGGAGGCTGCGGGCGGTCGGGAGGCTGCGGGCGGTCGGGAGGCTGCGGGCGGGGCAACAGAGTACTGGTGCCGGGGGCGGCTTCCGGCCACACCAGCAGAACCGGACACGGGGCGTGGTCGACGACGAACCGGCTGGCCGGGCCCAGGCTCTTGGGTCCGAGGCGGGTCCGGTCGCCGTCCCGGGCCAGGATGAGCAGGCCGGCGCGTTCGGCCGCCGCCACGACCTCCCGTTCCGCGCGCCCGCGCTGCTCCACCTGGGTACACGGCCGGCGCAGCCGCCCGGCGGCCGCCTCGAGCAGTTCCCGGGCCGACGCCGCACCGAGTTCTTCCACGAGCCGGCCCGGATCCCGTCCCGGCCGCCCGCGGCCCAGCAGGCCCGCATAGGCGCCATGGGCCGCGGCCGGGGCCTCGCCCCCGCTGACGTGCAGCAGGACGATCTCCGCGTCGGCGGGCGCGAGCGCGGTGGCGGCGTCGATGCACGCCGTCCAAGTCCCCTCGACGATCCAGACGATCACGGTCATGACCAATCAGCCTCCGATCACGTGCAGCGCGATCCACAGGGCCGTCACCGCGACCAGCAGCGCCGCGGGCACGGTGAGCAGCCCAAGCCGGGTGAATTCGCCGAGCGCGGGCTCGGCGTCGTGCTCGCGGAGCACCCGCCGCCACAGCAGGGTGGCCAGGGAGCCCGCATAGGTCAGGTTGGGGCCGATGTTGACCCCGACCAGCACGGCCAGGACGGCGCCCGGGCCGGATGGCGCGGCCAGCGGCAGCAGCATCAGGACGGCGGGCAGGTTGTTGATCACGTTGGCCGCCGCGGCGGCCAGCGCCGCCGTGGCCAGCAGCGCGGGCAGCGAGGTGCCGCCGGGCATCACCTGCCGCAGGGCCGCCGACAGCCCGTTTCCGGTCACGGCCGCCACCACGACGCCCAGGGCCAGTACGAACGTGAGGAACGGGACGCCCGCGGCCCGCCAGAGTTCCGCCGGGGTCGTGCGCCGGCGGACCAGAGCGCGCACGCCGAGCACCGCTGCTCCGGCCGCCGCGGCCCACGCCGGGTTGATCCCGGCCAGCGAGGTCGCCGCGAACCCGACCAGGGTGCCGGCCAGGACCACGATGACCAGCACCGGAACCTCGACCGGCCCGGCGGCGTCGGGAGTGGGCGCGGCCGGTGCGTTCAAGTCACTTCGGAAGAACCGCCGGAAGACCACATATTCCACGGCGATGGCGGCCAGCCACGGCAGCGCCATGATCGCCGCGAACCGGGTGAACGCCAGGCCGCTCACGGCGAACGCGAGCAGGTTGGTGAGGTTGGAGACCGGGAGCAGCAGCGACGCGGAGTTGGCGAGGTGGGTGCAGCCGTACACGTGCGGCCGGGCCCGGGCGCCCAGCCGGGCAGCGGTCGCGAACACCACGGGGGTGAGCAGCACCACCGTGGCGTCCAGGCTGAGCACCGCCGTGACGACCGAGGCGATCACGAAGACCCGGGCCAGCAGACGGCGCGGGTCTTCGGCGCGGCCGCGGGCCAGCCACGCCCCGCACGCGCGGAACAGGCCCTCGTCCTGGCCCAGCTGGGCCAGGACCAGCACCGCGGCCAGGAAGCCGATCACCGGTCCGAGCCGCAGCGCCTCGGCCCAGGCGCGATGCGGCGAGATCGCGCCGATCGCTATGACCGCGACCGCGGCCGGGACCGCCACGGCCGCCTCGGGCCAGCCCCACGGCCGTATCACTGCGCCGGCCAGCACCGCCGCCAGCAGCAGCGCGGAGATCGCCTCCGCCGCAGCCGTGCCCAGGACGATGACCTCCCCCGCGGACGATGACAGCCGGCCGGCCCGCGTGGTCTGATGCTCCCATGCCCGGGCGAAGGCCGCCCGGGCCACGTGTGGCGAAGGACGGTAGACCTGTGCTGAGCCGACTGCCCCGAGGGAGGTCCTGGCTGGCCGCGGCCGCGGCCGCGGTGATCCTGCTCAGCCTGGTCCCGCCCGCCGCGACCGTGGCCCGGCGCTACGTGTTCGCCGAGTCGCTCCAGTTCGTGGTGTTCGCCGCCGTGGTGCCCGCCCTGCTCGTGCTCGGCGCGCCGTGGCGGTGGCTCGGGCCCGGCGCACGCGGCCGGTCGGAGCGCCGGGCCGGGATGCGGCCTTCGCGTCCGGGCAGCTCAGGGTTTCTGCGCGGCGCGGCGTTCCTGCTGGTCTTCATGGGCACGCTGGTCGCCTGGAGGCTCCCGGCGTCCGTGAACGCGCTGGCGGCGCGGCCCGCGCTCGCGGTGCTGGAGATGGTGACCCTGGTCACGGCCGGATCGGCGCTGTGGCTGGAACTCGTCGAATCGCCGCCGTGGCTGCCCCGGCTGCCGCGCCCGCTGCGCGCCGTGTTCGCGGCGGTGGCGATGTGGACGATCTGGGTTCTCGCCTACATCCTCGGGTTCTCCCAGGTGGCGTTCTTCCGTGCGTACTCGCATCCGGGCCTGGGCCCCGTGGCCGACCAGGAGATCGCCACCGGGATCATGTGGGCGGTTCCGGCCCTCTGCTTCATTCCTGTGGTCTTCGTCAGCGCCCTGACCTGGCTGAAGGACAGCGAGGACCCCGACGAGGAGCTTCGCGCGATCGCCGGTGCGCTGCGGCCGGAGCCGAGGGGCGGCCGCTGGCCCCGGCCCCCCAGGGGCTGGGGCGCCCGCTCGGCCTGACTCGCGGCCCCCGCTCACCGTTTGCGTCACCTCGGTGGCTGTACGTGCTCATTGCCCCGGCCAAAGGCTTTCAGAGCCGCCCCAGAAGCTGGCCCGGCAGTCTTCATTGATCGACGACCGGCGGGAAGCACCGTCCGGTCACGCGGGAAGGAGGCAGACGTGAGTACGTGGTTCTGGTTGAACATCCCGCTCAGCGCGGTGATATTCCTGGCCGTGGTCGGCATCCCGCTGTGGATGGTGATCAGGCACCCCGACACCGGCGAGGACGCCGTGCAGGCGGCTGCCTGGCGCCGCGCCGCCATCCCGATCCACCAGGCCAGCCGGGGCGAGGCGGTCCGCTGGCGAGAGGCAGCCTGAGGCCGGGCGGCCCGCGGCCACGACCGGTCGCGGGCCTGTTCGCCCGGCCGGTGTCACGTCGGAGGACCGGCGTCGCGTAGTTCCCTGACCGCGGTCGGATCGGGGTCGAGGAGGCCGCGAAGACGGCTGGCGCTGGCGGCTACGGCCGGAGAGTGGGTGAGCGGCTGCCGGGTGAGCACGAACAGCAGCGAACGCGCCGCCTGGGTCAGACCGGCCTGGCTGGGGCCGGCATAGGCCTGGGCCAGGGCGTGCAGGGCGGGGGCGAACTGGCGGCTGGGGTCGGCGTCGCGCCAGGCATCGGCGTGCTTCAGCACGGCGGCGATCGCGGTGCGGAGCTCGCCGGCGTCGACGGTGCGCCGGGCGTGCCCGGTGCACACACGTCCCGGATGAGCCTGCGCGGTGGCAACGGTGCCGGTGTCTGTTCTCGCGTCCGCCCTGCCGTCGTGCGGGTACTTGCCGCGCGACTGGCTGGTGATCGCTGCGTGGACCGTAGGGAAGGTATCGAGGCTCCGGCCGAGGCCGGTGATCGACAGGGCTCTGACCACTTCGGGCGACGGCACGGCCAGGCGCGAGAATCCGCCGAGCAGCCCGGCGCGGCGCGCGGTGCCCACCAGGACGGTAAGGCCGCTGGCGTCCGCGTAGCTCACCGCAGACAGGTCGATGATGAGCCGGCCCGCGGCGGGCCGGAGCAGGGCCAGAAGTTGCTCGCGCAGCGCGGGAGCGGACGCGACGTCGAGTTCGCCCCTGAGCGCCGCGATGACGCAGCCGTTTTCGGTCCGGGAGGACAGGCTGAGGCCGAGAACGCCATCAGCGGCCGGGTGTACCGGGGGTCGCGTGAGGACAGCGTTCATCGCGGATCGGGCCTGGGCTGGGGCTCAGGCTGGGGCCGGGCGCGTCGCCGCATTGTCCGGCGCAACTGGGTGATCCGTGCGGTTCCCGCGGCGGCCATCACCAGCGCTCCGGCCATGGCGGCCAGCAGCAGGGCCACGGCCAGGGACAGCCGCAGATGAGCGCCCAGGAAGCTGATGTTGACGGCGTGCGCGTTCTGGATGATGAAGATCAGCACCACGACGAGGACGGCGGCGCCGACGATCAGCGCGGTGCGCATGCCGCTGATCCGGGTGGACAGCCGTCGGCGCTTGGGTGCGGGCGCAGGCGGCGTGGCCGGGGCGGAGCCGTTGGCTGAGGGGGGCGGCAGGGTTCTGGCCGTGCCGGGTGATGCCGCTGATTCGGCCATGGCGTTACTTCTTTCGCGAGCGGGGCCGGGCCGCTGAGGAACGGGCCGGTTCCCTGGATGACCCGGGTGCTGGCTGCTGGTCTCCGGTGTCTGAGCCCAGACTACGCCTGAATCGAATAACTAGCAATTTATTTCTAGAAATTATGGTATACTCTCAAGTGTGGAGAGCTGGAGCTTCCTGACCAACCACGCCCGGGTGCTGCTGTGCATCGCCGGCGACCCGGGCGTGCGGCTGCGCGACATCGCGGCCAGCCTCGGCATAACCGAGCGCAGCGCTTTCGGCATCGTCACCGACCTGACCATGGCCGGATACCTCGTCAAGCAGAAGGCCGGGCGCCGCAACCGCTATCAGATCCAGGCGTACCTCACCACGCCAGAACCCCTCGGCCGTGAACCCGGCATCGGTGACGTGCTGGCCCTCCTGGCCGGTGCCACCGGCACCGCCAGGTAGCTGTTTGCCGATGTCAGCCCGGGTAAGACACGCGATGATGAAAGGCGTGGACCAGATCCAGCCCGGTGCGGCAGGCGGCCGGGTCGACGAGTCGGTGCGGGGCGTCCCGGCGCTCGCGCTCCGGCCGTTCATCGCCTGGTACACCGGGTACCGGCAGGCGGGCCAGCCACCGGGCCGGCACCGGGGACTGCCGTCGCCGTACCTCACCGTGATCTTCACCCTGGATGACCCGCTGGTCCTGGCCGCGCATCCCGATCCGCGGCAGCCTCCCGGCCGTTACCGCACCCTGGTCGGCGGCCTGCACACCGCACCGGCGCTGATCACCCACCCGGGCCGCCAGTCGGGCATCCAGCTGGCGCTGAGCCCGCTGGGCGCGAGGGTCCTGCTCGGAATGCCGGCCGGGGAACTGGCCAGCCTCGACGTCGACGGCCCGGCCGTGTTCGGAGCGCTCGCCGGCCAGATCGCCGAACGGATCCAGGAGGAGCCGGACTGGCCGGGGCGGTTCGCTGTTCTCGACCGGATGCTGATGGCGCGCCTCGGCGGATCGGATCCCGCGGCCAGGGCCGGGACGGGCGGGGCCGGGACGGGCGGGGCCGGGACGGGCGGGGTCAGCGCGGAGGTCGGTCACGCGTGGCGTCGCCTGCTGGCCGCCGGGGGCCGCTGCGGCGTCTCGGCGCTGGCGGCCGAGACCGGGTGGAGCGACCGTCACCTGCGCAGCCGCTTCCGCGAGGAGACCGGCCTCACCCCGAAGGCCGCGGCCCGGGTCATCCGCTTCGACCGGGCCCGGCGGCTGCTGCAGGTCCGGGCCGCCCGGCCGGAGCCGCCTTCGCTGGCCAGCCTGGCGGCGGACTGCGGTTACTACGACCAGGCCCACCTGGCCCGGGAGTTCCGCGAGCTGGCGGGCTGTGCGCCGTCGGCCTGGCTCGCCGAGGAGTTCCGAAACGTCCAAGCCGTGCCCGCGGGCGCGGCGTCAGGCTGGCAGCATGAACGAGAAGACACCACTGCCGCAGGTCTGGCCCACGCTCAGGGCCCGTGACGCCCGCGGGCTGATCCGGTTCCTGGTCGACGCGTTCGGCTTCGAGGAGACCGTCGTGTACGGCGAGGGCGACCGGGTGGATCACGCCCAGCTGTCCTGGCCCGCCGGGGGCGGGATCATGCTCGGCTCGGCGCGCGAGGAAGGTTCCGAGGACTCCTGGCCGCTGCGGCCGGGCACGTTCGGCGCGTACGTGGTCACCGACGATCCCGACGGGCTGTTCTCCCGGGCCACCGCGGCCGGGGCGAAGGTGCTGCGGGAACTGCATGACACCGACTACGGCTCGAGAGATTTCGCTGTCTTCGATCCCGAGGGCAACCACTGGTCGTTCGGCACCTACCGCGGCGAGCCGCGGGCTGAGGATGCGCGCCGCGGGCCGAGGATGCGCGCCGCGGGCCGGCTGAGGATGCACGCCGCGGCAGGCTTCGGGCCCGGCGGAATCAGGCTGGCTCGACCAGGATGACCTCGAGCGTGCGGGGGCCGTGCACGCCCTCCACGCGGGAGAGTTCGATGTCGCTGGTCGCGGACGGACCGCTGATCCAGGTGAGCGGCCGGTCCGCGGCCGGGGCCAGCCGGGCGATCGCCTCGGGTACCAGTTCGACGACCTGCGCGGCGTGCACGATGCACAGGTGGTAGTCGGGGACCAGGGTCACGGCGCGCCGGCCCTGACCGGGCGAGCCGTCCAGGACGATGGTTCCGGTCACGGCGATCGCGACCGCGGCGCCGGTGATGACCCCGTCGAGGCCGTCCAGGTCCTGCGCGGACAGGCCGTCGTCGGGCACGGCCGCCACGCCGGGAGGGAGCGCGGGAAGATCGAGGCCGGACGGCACGAGCACGCGCCGCGCCCCGCGCTCGGTCAGGGCCGCGCCCACCGCAGCGGCGAGCCCCGCGATGGTCGTGCGCCGGACCGAGGCACGGTAATCGGCAAGGCGTTCTTCGAGCAGGTCCAGCCGCGGAGCCGGGTCGAGGTCACCCCGCACCCGGTATCCGGGGCTCGGTTCCGCCGCGGGTTCCGGGGCTGGTGCCGCGGTCGGCCCCGGGCCGGGGCAGGGGGCCGGGCCGGGCTCGGCGCCGATCGCGGTGCGGATCCGCGACAGGACCTCGTCGCGCGCGGTCACGGGCGGTCCCGGTGCTCGGCCCGCCACCACTGCCGGAACGTCTGGGCCGGCGGGGCGGGCGCGTCGCGGGCCCGGGTCCAGGCGGACAGCGGCGGCGGCAGCGCGCGGATCCGGCCGCCGCGGCTCAGCGCCCGTCCGGACTTCCCGGCTCGCTGCGCCGCGGCGTAGCGTCCCGGATCGGCCATGACCCAGGCCGCGGCGGCCATGGCCACCGCCTCGGCGCTGGGCAGCAGGTGAGCGCGCTGCGCTTCCTGGACGTGCCGGGCCCGCAGATGGACCAGCAGCGACGGGATATCGATCTTCACCGGGCAGGCGTCGTAGCACGCGCCGCACAGCGAGGACGCGTACGGCAGCGAGGCGTTGTCCTCCACCCCGGTGAGCTGCGGTGACAGTACCGCGCCGATCGGGCCCGGATAGACCGAGCCGTAGGCATGGCCGCCGACGCGCTCGTACACCGGGCACACGTTCAGGCACGCCGAGCAGCGGATGCAGTGCAGCGCCTGCCGGCCGGTCTCGTCGGCGAGCGCGGCGGTCCGGCCGTTGTCCAGCAGCACGAGGTGGAACTGCTGCGGGCCGTCGCCGGGCGTCACCCCGGTCCACATCGACGTGTAGGGGTTCATCCGCTCGCCCGTGGACGAGCGGGGCAGCAGTTGCAGGAACACGCCGAGATCCCGCCAGGAGCCGATCACCTTCTCGATGCCCATCACCGTGATCAGCGTCTGCGGCAGGGTGAGGCACATCCGGCCGTTGCCCTCTGACTCGACCACGCACAGGGTGCCGGTCTCGGCGATCGCGAAGTTCGCTCCGCTGATCCCGACCTTCGCGGACAGGAACTTCCGGCGCAGGTGCAACCGGGCCGCCTCGGCCAGCGCCGCCGGGCGGTCGGTCAGCGCCGGGTCGACGTCGTCCATCTCGCGCAGGAAGATCTCCCGGATCTCCGCCCGGTTACGGTGGATGGCCGGGACCAGGATGTGCGAGGGCCGGTCGTGCCCGAGCTGAACGATGAGTTCCGCGAGGTCGGTCTCGTACGCGGTGATGCCCGCCGCCGCGAGCGCGTCGTTCAGCCCGATCTCGTCGGTGACCATGGACTTGACCTTGACCGCCTCGGTGGCGCCGGCCGCGCGGACGAGGCCGGCCACGATGGCGTTGGCCTCGGTGGCGTCCCGGGCCCAGTGCACGCACCCGCCGCGCGCCTCGACCTGGGCCTCGAGCTGCTCCAGGTAGCGGTCCAGGTGCCGCATGGCCTCCGCCTTGATGGCCTGGCCGGCGTCGCGCAGCTCCTCCCAGTCGGGCAGTTCGGCGACCACCGCGGCCCGCTTGGCGCGGATCGTCGTGGTGGCCACGGCGAGGTTACGCCGCAGCTGGCTGTCGGCCAGGGCCCGGCGGGCCGCCTTCGGGAACGGCTCGCTCCCGCGCAGATGGCCGACGCCGCGCGGCGCGGTGGGCAGGCTCTGTTTGTCGCTCGCCTCCGGGGGGCCTTCGCGCCCCTTTGGCTCGATCATGACGCACCGTCCCGGGTCGAGGCGAGGATCTCGGCCAGGTGGACGGTCCGCACCCCGGCGCGCAGCCGGGACAGGCCGCCGCCGATGTGCATCAGGCAGGAGCTGTCGCCCGCCGTGCACACCTCCGCCCGCGTGCCCAGCACGTTGCGCATCTTGTCGGCCAGCATAGCCGTCGAGGTATCGGCGTTCTTGACCGCGAACGTCCCGCCGAAGCCGCAGCAGACCTCCGCGTCGGGCAGCTCGACCAGGTCCAGGCCGGCCACGTGACGCAGCAGCCGGCCCGGACGGTCACCGACCCGCAGCAGCCGCAGCGAGTGACAGGTCGGATGGTAGGTGACCCGGTGCGGGTAGTAGGCGCCCACGTCCTCGATCCCGAGCACGTCGACGAGCAGCTGCGACAGCTCGAACGTCCGTCCGGCCACGGCCTCGGCGCGCCGGGCGAGCTGCTCGTCTCCGCAGCCCCGGGCGACCATCGCGTGCTGGTGCCGGATCGAGCCGACGCACGAGCCGGACGGGGCGACCACGACCTCGTAGCGCTCGAACGTCTCGACGTAGCGGCGGACCAGGGGCAGTGCCTCTCGCTGGTATCCGGTGTTGACGTGCATCTGTCCGCAGCACGTCTGGGCCCAGGGAAACTCGACCCGGTGGCCCAGGCGCTCGAGCAGCACCGTGGTGGCCCGGCCCACGTCAGGGAACAGCGTGTCCGCCAGGCAGGTCACGAACAGGGCGATCCGCATCCGCCGCGCCTCCTCACCCGCTAGTTCCTGAACGGTCAGGTTCCGGGCTGGCCACCGGACGCGTCCGGCCGGACCGGTTCCGTGGCGGACCGGACCGGGAGCGCGGCTGGCTTGACCGGCGCACCTCGAGTTCCGGCTGAAAGATCACCTGGCGGTGCTGGTGCCCGTCGGTGCCGAGCGCTTCCTCGAGCAGCAACTGCGCCGCGGTGCGCCCGAGCTGCTGGCGTGGCTGCCGGCGAGCCGCTCACCCGCGGCCGCCACCGACGTCCTCTCTGGCCCGAAGGCCAGTGTCGGGTCCGCCGTTGGAACGTGTCAAATGGGGCGGCCGGCCCAGGGGGGCCCGCCGAGCCGGCGCCAGGCGGGCGGCGAGGCGGCGAACTGCGAGATCATCAGCGTCGAGCACCACCTGATCAGAGTGCGGGCCGGATCAGTAGCCGCGCGGGGCGCGGCTGGGATCGGCCTGCTGGACCTTCGCGGCCAGGTCCGAGCCATCGGCCGAGACGTGGTAACGAACCATCACGTAATGCATGGAGGCCGCGATGTTGGCGACCGGGTTGTAGATATTCTCACTCGTCTCCGCCTCGTGAAAACTCGCGAAGGTGTCGGGAGTGCACTGGGCTATTCCTCTGGAGCAATGCAGCGGGTAGCCGTCCGACTGAATCGGTCCATGGGCGTTGGAGTCGTAATTGTTGATGGCGTTCGGCCGGCCGGAGGATTCCCGGGCGCAGAGTACTTTGTAGCCTCGCACCCAGTGGGCGGGCGGCAGGCCCATGATGTGGCAGGCCCGCGTGGTCCATGAGGTTACGGTTCCGCTGCCGGTGTACCTGGCGTAGGTGACGGCGCCGATGGAGATGGCCCCGGAGGTTTTCGTGGTCGTCAGCGGTGCCGAACTGCTGCCCATGAGGTTGAGGATCTCTCCGGCCTGGACGTCGGTCGGGCTGGTGACCTGCGGGTTGGCCGCCTCCAGCGCGGCTGGGCTGATGTTGTGGGCCGCTGCGATGCTGGTCATGGTGTCGCCGGGCTGCACGACATAGGTGACGACGGCGGCCAGGACCGACGCCACGTCGTCCGCCGGGATGGCCGGGCCCGGTACTTGGACCAGTTCGTTCGGGAAGAGGGCCTCAGGGTTCTCGATCTGGGCGTTTGCCTCCGCGAGCGCCGAGAGGCTGACCCCGAATTTCTCAGCAATTCCGCTCAGCGTGTCACCCGATCGTGTTCGGTACTCCATGTCAGTCTCCTCCCGTCGAGTCAGTGCCCTTGCAATTGACCATCGCGGCGGGGCGGCGAGTTGCTACACCGGGCCCGGCGGCCTGCGCGGCTCGCGAAGTTCGCGTAGCGCAGCGCTTACGACACCACGCCCATGCCTCGCTGATTACGACACAATCATTTATGGCAGCCGCGCGGCCGCGGCCCGCCATGGCGATCCGTCGCCGCGGGGCTCGAACCCTTGGCCTCCTCGAGGTCCCAGTACTCGATCCGGAACGTCTCGGCCTCGGTGATCGGCCGGTACTGCGAGACCGACTCGGCGCCGCGCATCACGTTGATCGCGTTGAGGTAGAACCAGCCGACGCGGCCGGTGATGAATGTGGAGATGGTGTACAGGGGTGTGCAGTGAACTCACATTCATCCCTGAAGAAAGGCGGGGCGGGGGATGGTGGATGCGGCAGAGGCCGGGCGGCGGGGATGGGGCGGCGGGGATGGGGCGGCGGCGATGGGGCGGCGGGGATGGGGGGGCGGCGATGGGCGCCGGCGCGGCGGCACTCAGGCGGGCGTGCCCTTTCCGGGCCGGCGCCAGGTGGGCAGCAGGGCGGCGTGCCGGCGGTCACGGACGTGCGTCAGGGCGTCACGGGAGGCCTGGGTCGCGGGGTGATCGGCGCCGAGCACGCGCTTGCGGCCGGCCAGCGTGCGCTTGTACAGCGCGATCGCCTCACGCAGCCTTCCGGCCCGGGCGTAGGCGGCGGCCAGGTTGTTGCACGAGGTGAGCGTGGTGGGATGGTCCGGGCCGAGCAGCCGTTCGCGGTCGGCGAGGGTCCGCTCGTGCAGGTCGATCGCCTCCGGCAGGCGATCCGTGCGGGCGTAGGCCGCGGCGAGATTGCCGCGCGAGGTGAGCGTGGTCGGGTGGTCCGGGCCGAGCAGCCGCTCCAGGTCGGCGAGATTCTGCTGGTGCAGGGTGATCGCGTCGGCGACGCGCCCGGACCGTGCGTACGCCGCGGCCAGGTCGTTGCGGGAGGCCAGGGTGTCCGGGTGCTCGGGGCCGAGGACCCGCTCGCGGGCCGCGAGCGTCGTCTCCAGCAGCGCGATAGCCTCGGCCGCGTGCCCGGCCCGGTGATAGGTCGCTGCAAGATCGTTCCGGAACGAGAGGGTCTCCGGGTGCTCGGGCCCGAAAACGCGCTCGCCGTCCGCGACGGCCCGTTCGTGCAGCGCGATGGCCTCGGCGAACCAGCCCGCCGAACTGAAGGCGGCCGCGAGGCTGCCACGCGAGACGATGGTGTCCGGGTTGTCCGCGCCGAGGACCCGCTCCCGGTCGGCGAGGGTCTGCTCGAGCCGGGGCACCGCGTCCACCAGGCGGCCGGCCGCCGCGAAGGACCTCGCCAGCGCGGCCCGCGAGGACAGGGTGTCCGGGTCGTCGGGGCCGAGTTCTCGCTCCCTGACGGCCAGGTTCTGCTCGTGCTTCGCGATCGATTCGGCGATCCGCCCCTCGGCCATGTAGGCGCTGGCCAGGTCGCTGCGGGTATGCACGGTCTGCGGGTCCTCGACGCCGAGCACCCGCTCGGCGTCGGCCAGGGCCTGCTCGTAGGCGGGCAGGGCCGCGGCGGGCAGCCCGGCCGCCCAGTACGCGCCGGCCAGGTCGCTCCGGGCGGCCATGGTGGCGGGATGCTCGGGTCCGAGCAGCCGTTCCTGGAGCGGGAGGTTCTTCTCGTGCAGCGCGATCGCGTCGGCGGTCCGGCCCACCGTGCGAAAAGCCACGGCCAGGTCGTTGCCGCACTGCAGCGTGTCGCAGTGATCGGGGCCGAGCACTTCCTCATAGAGCGGCACGTTCTTCTCGTGCAGCGCGATGGCCTCGGCGAACCGGCCCACGAACAGGTACGCACGCGCCAGCGTCCGGCGGGCCGCGAGGGTGTCCGGATGCTGGGGACCGAGAGCGGCCTCGTCGTCGGACACGGCCTGCTCGAACTCGGCGGTCTGCGCGGCCAGAGTGTCCGCCGGAACGGGTCGGCTGAACGGGTCCCGGTCTCGCTCCATGCGCGTAGGGTACGCGCCGTGGTCGGCGCCGGAGCGCGCCGCCGGGGTGATCTGCCGGGGACCGGGCCGGGATGCTCGGAGCGGGCGATCTCGATTACGCTATGTGCAGCCCATGCGCAGCCGTTGACCGGACGTATGTGACCGATAGTGATCGCCATACCTGCCGCACGACGCTGCTCGCGGGCTGGCGGTCAGGCGTGAGTGAGGGGGCTGAGTGGCGTCCACGGCGAACGGGCCGGCGGCGCGGCCCGTCATGGCCGACGTGGCCCGCCTGGCCGGGGTCTCGCACCAGACCGTGTCCCGGGTGCTGAACGACCACCCCAACGTCAGGCCGCAGACCCGCAAGGACGTTCTCGCCGCGATCCGCCAGCTGGGCTACCGGCCCAACGCCGCGGCGCGCACGCTGGTCACGGGGCGCACGCAAGCCCTGGGCGTGGTCAGTTTCGACACCACGCTCTACGGGCCGGCGTCGATGCTCTACGGCATCGAGCGGGCCGCGCACCCCGGCTACTCGGTGGCCATCACCAGCCTGGCGGCGTTCGACCGCCGCTCGATGCGGGAGGCCGTCGACCGGTTCCTCGGCCAGGGCGTCGAGGGGATCATCGTCATCGCCTCCGAGATGCCCGCGCTCCAGGCGCTGACCGGCGTCACCGCCGACGTGCCCCTGGTCGCCGTCGGATGCGGCACCCGGGCTCCGCTGGACTCCGTGGCCATCGACAACATCGCCGGGGCGTTCCAGGCCACGCGTTACCTGCTCGACCTGGGCCATGAGACGGTCCACTACGTCGGCGGGCCGGACTCGACCGTGGACGCCCTCGAGCGCGCGGAAGGCTGGGCCCGGGCGCTGCAGGCGGCGGGCCGGCCCGAACCGGAGATCATGCGCGGGGACTGGTCCGCGCGCTCGGGCTACGAGATCGGGCACCGGCTCGCGACCATGCCAGAGGTGACCGCCGTGTTCTGCGCCAACGACCAGATGGCGCTGGGCCTGCTCCGGGCGCTGGCCGAGTACGGGCGCGCCGTCCCGTCCGACGTCAGCGTGGTCGGATTCGACGACATCCCGGAATCTGCCTTCTTCCTGCCGCCGCTGACCACGGTGCGGCAGGATTTCGGTGAACTCGGCAGGCAGGCACTGCGATTGCTGGTCGACCGGATCTGCGGGCGCCCGGCGCCCGGAGGCCGGCTGCCGGTCGCCCCGGAGCTCATCGTGCGCGCCAGCGCGGCGCGGCCAGGGCGCTAGCCAGCGACGCAAGGGAAGGACAAGAGTGGACCAAGGCCAGCGGGCTCACGGTGTTAGCGCTAACAACCAGGATGCCTGCGTCGTCGGCATCGACTTCGGCACGCTGTCCGGGCGTGCCCTCGTGGTGCGGGCCCGTGACGGGGCGGAACTCGGCACGGCCGTGCACGACTACCGCCACGGCGTGATGGACGAGGCGCTCCCGGCCACCGGCGAGCCGCTGCCGCCGGACTGGGCGCTGCAGGACCCGGAGGACTACTGCGACGTGCTGCGCCACGCGGTACCCGCGGCGGTGGCCAGCGCCGGGATCGATCCGAGCCTGGTGATCGGGATCGGCACCGACTTCACCGCGTGCACGGTGCTGCCCGTGCTGGATGACGGGACGCCGCTGTGCCGGCTTCCCGGGCTCGCGGCCAGGCCGCACGCCTACCCCAAGCTGTGGAAGCACCACGCGGCCCAGCCCCAGGCCGACCGGATCAACGCCCTGGCCCGTGATCGCGGCGAGCGGTGGCTCGGCCGCTACGGCGGGAAGATCTCGTCGGAGTGGGAGTTCGCCAAGGGGCTGCAGTTGCTCGAGGAGGATCCCGACACCTACCAGCGGGCGCAACGGTGGATCGAGGCCGCCGACTGGATCATCTGGCAGCTCGCCGGGGTCGAGACGAGGAACGCGTGCACGGCCGGGTACAAGGGCATCCGCCAGGACGGCCGGTACCCGAGCCGGGACTTCCTGGGGCAGCTCGACCCGCGGTTCGCTGGCTTCGCCGCGGACAAGATCGAGCACCCGGTCCTGCCGCTGGGCGCGCGGGCCGGGTCACTGACCTGCGAGGCGGCCGGCTGGACGGGCCTGCCGGAGGGGATAGCGGTCGCGGCCGGCAACGTCGACGCCCACGTGACCCCGCCCGCCGCCGACGCGATCGCGCCCGGGCAGATGGTCGCGATCATGGGCACCTCGGCCTGCCACGTGATGAACGCCCGCACGCTGGCCGAGGTGCCGGGCATGTGCGGCGTGGTCGACGGCGGCATCGTGGCCGGGCTGTGGGGTTACGAGGCCGGGCAGAGCGGCGTCGGGGACATCTTCGCCTGGCTCGCCGAGCAGGCCACCCCCCCGGCCTACCTGGAGGAGGCGCACCGCCGCGGGGTGTCAGCGCACGACCTGCTGTCCGCCGAGGCCGCCGCGCAGCCCGTCGGGGCGCACGGGCTGATCGCGCTGGACTGGCTGAGCGGCAACCGCAGCGTGCTGGTCGACCACCACCTGTCCGGGGCCATCGTCGGGCTCACGCTCGCCACGCGCGCACCCGACATCTACCGGGCCCTGGTCGAGGGGACGGCGTTCGGGACGCGGGTCATCATCGACGCGTTCGGCTCCTCCGGGGTGCCGGTCAGCGAACTGGTGATCGCGGGCGGCCTGATGCGCAGCGAGTTCGTGATGCAGGTCTACGCGGACGTGACCCGCCGCCCGCTCGGCCTGATCACGTCCGAGCAGGGACCGGCGCTGGGCTCGGCCATCCACGCGGCGGTCGCCGCCGGGTGTTACGCCGACGTGCACGCGGCCGCGGCCGCGATGGGCGGCCGGCGCAAGGCCGTGTACCTGCCCGACGCGGCCCGCGCCGACGTGTACGACCGCCTGTACGCCGAGTACCTGCTGCTGCACGACTACTTCGGCCGCCGCGGCAACGGCAACGTCACCAACGAGGTCATGCACCGGCTCCGCGACCTGCGCGACCGGGCCCGCAGCGCCCCGGCGGGAGACACGCCATGAGCGAGCCCGGCGGGCTGGAACAGGCCCGGCAGACCGTGTGCGACCTGCACGCGGAACTCGTGGCGGCCGGCCTGGTCGCCTGGACGTCCGGCAACATCTCGGCCCGGGTCCCGGCCACGGACCTGATGGTGATCAAGCCCAGCGGGGTGGGCTACGGGGAACTGACCCCCGAGGCGATGGTGGTCTGCGACCTGAACGGCCGGGCCGTGGACGACCGCGCCGTCAACCGCAGCGGGTACCGCCCCTCCAGCGACACGGCCACGCACGCCTACGTCTACCGGCGGATGCCGCGGGTGGGCGGCGTGGTGCACACCCACTCCGGGTACGCCACGGCGTGGGCGGCGCGCGGCGAGGCCATCCCGTGCGTCATCACGGCGATGGCCGACGAGTTCGGCGGCGAGATCCCGGTCGGGCCGTTCGCGCTGATCGGCAGCGACGAGATCGGCCGCGCGATCGTGGCCACCTTGTCCGGACACCGCTCGCCCGCGGTGCTCATGCGCAGCCACGGCGTGTTCACCATCGGCCCGACCGCCCTCGACGCCGTGAAGGCCGCGGTGATGTGCGAGGACGCCGCCCGCACCGTGCATCTGGCCCGCGCCTTCGGCGGCCCGGTCACCCCGATCCCGCAAGAACAGATCGACGCGCTGCACCGGCGCTACACCGAGGAGTACGGGCAGCGCTGACCACCCCGGGCCGCGGCAGGCCTGGCCGTCCCGATCACCCCGCGGCCATCCGTTCAGGAGGAAATTGATGTCTGATCTCAAGCCCCGGATCGGGATCCTGGGCATTATGCAGGACCTGTACGACGACATGATCCCCGGCATCGCCCGGCGGCAGGCGGGCTACGCCCGCGAGATCGCCGCGCACCTCGCCGACGTGGCGGAGTTCATCCCCAGCCAGCCGGTCAAGTACCGGCCGGACGCCGAGCGCGCGATGCGCGAGTTCGAGCACGCCGGCCTGGACGGGGTCATGGTGGTCATGCTCACCTACGGGCCGGCCATGCGGGTCGCGCGGCTGCTCGCGGAGTCGCGGCTGCCGATCCTGCTGGCCAACATCCAGCCCGAGCCCGCGGTGACCCCGGCCTGGGACATGGCCGACATGACCTACAACCAGGGCGTGCACGGCGCGCAGGACACCGCCAACGCGATGGTCCGGGCGGGGCGGCGGTTCAGCGTGCTGACCGACGACTGGCGCAGCGAGGAGTTCCGCGCCGACGTCGGCCGGTGGGCCCGGGCGGCGGCCGCGGTGACCGCGTGGAAGTCGCTGAAGGTGGCGCTGTTCGGGTACGCGATGAACGACATGGGCGACATCCGGGTGGACGAGAGCGCGCTGATCCGCAGCCTGGGCCCGGAGATTCTCGCGGTGGCGCCGGGGGACCTGTACCGCGGCATGGGGGCGGTGACCGATGACGCGGTGGCCGAGGTCATCGCGTTCGAGGACGAGCGCTTCGAGATCGACCCGAGGCTGTCCGCCGGGGAACGCGCCGACCACGCGCGGATGCAGGTCGCGATCCAGCGCATCCTCGACGAGGGCGGCTACGGTGCGTACACGGCCCACTTCGACGCGATCGGCGAGGACGGCCGGTTCGCCCGGCTGCCGCTGGCCGCGGCCTCGACGCTGATGGCGCGCGGCTACGGTTACGCCGCCGAGGGCGATGTGCTGACCGCCTGCCTGGTGTCCGCGGGGCACACGCTGATCGGGGACGCGCACTTCACCGAGATGTACGCGATGGACTTCCCGTCCGGCTCGGTGCTGATGAGCCACATGGGCGAGGGCAACTGGAAGGTCGCCCGCGCGGACCGGCCGGTGAAGCTGATCAAGCGGCCGCTGGGGATCGGCCGGCTGGACGACCCGCCCACGTTCCTGTTCCAGTACCAGCCCGGCCCGGCCACGCTGGCCACGCTGGTGTCGCTGGGCGGGGAGCGGTTCCGGCTGGTCGTCGCCGAGGGCGAGAACCTGGACAGCCAGGTGCTGCCCGCCCTGGAGATGCCCTACGGCCAGTTCCGCCCCGCCACCGGCCTGCGTAACTGCCTGAACGGATGGCTGGCGGCCGGCGGCCCGCATCACGAGGTCATGAACCTCGGGCATCACGCCGCGAGCTGGCGGGTCTTCTGCCAGCTCGCCGGCATCGAATATGTAGGGGTCTGATGGGTGCCGCCGGGGGCTAGGCGGTGCGCTGGCGCTCCTCCAGGGCCCGGCGGTACTCGGCGATGACGATGTCGTTGAGTTCCTGGACCGACGTGTCCTTCGCCGGCTTGTCCAGCGTGATCTTGCCGTGCTGGAGCAGGTTCACCCGGTCGCAGATCTCCAGCACCTGGCCGTAGTTGTGGGCGATGATGATGATCGACACGTCGCCCCGGTGCTTGAGGTCGCGCACCAGGTCCAGGATCAGCGCCGCTTCCTTGGCGCCCATCGCGGCCAGCGGCTCGTCCAGGAGCAGGATCTTCGCCTCGGTGAACACCGAGCGGGCCACCGCGATGGCCTGGCGCTGGCCGCCGGACAGCGCGGCGACGTCGACGTCGACCGACTGGATCTTCACGCCCATCTCGTCCAGGTACTGCCGGGCGAGCCGCCGCATCGCCCTGTTGTTGAGCAGCGGCCACCGGATCTGCTCCCGGTTGAGGAACATGTTGTGGTACACGCTGAGCTGGTTGACCAGCGCGAGGTCCTGGTAGACGGCGTCGATGCCGAGCGAGCGGGCGTGGTCGACCGACTTGAGCGTCACCTCCTGCCCCTCCAGCACGATCCGCCCGGAATCGGGCCGCTGGAAACCGCAGAGGATCTTCAGCAGGGTGGACTTGCCCGCGCCGTTGTCGCCGATCAGGCCCAGCACCTCGCCGCGGGCCAGGTGCAAATCCACGTCGATGAGCGCGGTCACCGCGCCGAAGCGCTTGGAGATGTGCTCGGCCCGCAGCACGTCGCCCGGCTGGCCGTCCGGTTCCGGCGCCGTCATCGCGCTATTCTCCCTTCGCCGCGCAGCCGCGCGAGCTGGACATTAGCGATCATGGCGATCAGGATCGCGCCGCCGAAGAAGATCTGCTGCGGGAAGGCGCTGATCCCGGTCACGTTGAAGCCGTCGGTGAGCACCGCGAGCACGGACGCGCCGAGGAACGCGCCGATCATGGTGCCCGAGCCGCCGAGCATGGCGGTGCCGCCGATGACCGCGGCGGCGATCGCGTAGAACATCGGCACGTAGGCGGCCCCGCCGGCGAACGTGTCGATGATGGAGGTCTGGAACGCGAGCTGGATGCCGACGAACCCGCCCAGCAAGGCGGTGAGCATGAAGTTCCCGTACTTGATCCGGGCCACGTTGACGCCCGCCTCGGCCGCCCCGAGCTGGTTGCCGCCGACCGCGACCGTGTGCAGCCCCCACCGGGTGTGGCGCAGCAGCATGTGGAAGACGGCCGTGAGGGCGACCGCCCAGACGATCTGGGACCACGCGCCGCGGCCGATGTACTGCCCGATCCCCACGACCGCCGGGGGGACGTTCGCCTGCTCGCCGTGCGCGGTGGTCAGCAGGACGCCCGCCAGCACGAACCCGGTGCCCAGGGTGGTGACGAACGACGGCAGCCCGACCGTGACCGTGAAGAACGCGTTCACCCAGCCGACGGCCGCCGCGAAGGCCAGCGCGAGCAGGATGCCCAGGACGCCGGGCACGCCCCAGAAATCGATCAGGTAGTGCATCATGAACGGCGTGAACGCGTAGATGAACCCGACGGACAGGTCGATCTCCCCGCAGATCAGCAGCAGCACCTCGCCGAGCGCGATGATGATGATCGGCGCCGCGTACTGTTCCAGGCTGATCAGGTTGATCCGGGTGAAGAACGTGGGCCGCCCGGTGGCGGAAATGAAGCCGAAGTAGACGATCAGCAGGACCACGACCACGAAGACGGTCGCCTCGCGCTGCCGGATGAGCAGGATTCCGGCCCGCCTGAGCCGGCCCCAGGTCTCGTTCCCGGCGCCGGGCCCGCCCGGGGGGCCTCCGGCCACGGCGGGTGGGCGCTGGGCGGTCTCACTCACCTGCGATCCTCTCCTTCAGGTGATGACGGATCATCCGGGCTAGGGCGGACGCGCCGACGTCGGGTACCCGGCCTGCGCTCACAGGCTCAGTATCCGACGTCGGCGCGTCCAGCCATAGCCCGATTTCGGCCGGTCTTGGGATCAGGTGCTGGTCGTGGCGATCGGGTTCTGGATCGGCCCGGTCCTGGGCACCAGGGTCGGCGAGGACGCGCCGGGCGAGCCCTCGTACGTCGTGCTGGTCTTGAGGTACGGCGTGACGTTGGACTTCGTCACGAAGGTCAGGCCGGTGTCGGTGTCCGGCGGCAGCACCAGGCCGCCGGTCAGGTTGTACAGGTACAGGTACAGCACCGGCAGGAAGCCTTGCAGGTAGGGGTCCTGGTTGATGGTGAAGTCGAGCTGGCCGGCGTTGATGGCGTTCAGCGTGCCCGACGTCAGGTCGAACCCGCCGGCCGGGATCTTGCCGGCCAGGCCCACGCTGGCCAGGGACGGGCCGAGCAGCTCGGTGGAGCCCGCGTCCACCGCGCACGCGGCCACGAGCTTGGACTTGGCGCCGATCAGGAAGGCCTTCTCGGCCGGGCCCTCCTGCGGCGTCAGCGCCCCGGTCGCCTGCATGTGCACGGTGAACCCGGCCGGGGTCAGCACGGACGCGGCGCCGTCGTAGCGGGGCTGGATGTTCGCGGTGCCCGGGGTCGCGATGAAGATCACCACTTCGCCCTTGCTCTTGGCGAGGGACAAGATCCGCTGGCCCATCTGCTGCCCGGACAGGTAGAGCGCCTGGCCGACGTAGCAGAGCCGGTTGGTGCCGGGGGTCGGCACGCCTTTGAGGATGGGCCCGTCGGCGTTGTAGCTGACCACGGGGATGCCGGCGCTCATGGCCTGCGCCACGGGGACCTCGAAGCTCGTGTCAGTGGGCGTCGCGTTGATCACCGTGGTCGCGATCCCGCTGGCGTTCGCGGCGATCGCGGTCTTCAGGTAGTTCACCATGTCCGAGATGGCGGAAGTCGTCGAGCCGCCGAACCTCGGGGTGGGCAGGCCGAGCAGTGCCGCGGCGTCCTTCATCCCGAACTGGGTCGGCACGAAGAACAGGTTGGTGGTGACGTGGTTGACGAACCAGAACTGCCAGGCCGGAGTCTTCGGGAAGTTCCCTATCTTGCTCACGGCCGAACCGGTGGTCGACGAAGTGGCGCTGCTGCCGTTCGAGCCGCACGCCGCGAGCAAGGCGGAGGCCGCGGCGGTCGCGCTGACCAGCCCGGTGCCCCTCAGCAGCCGACGGCGCGTGGGCCCGTCCTTCATGTTCAGAGTCTCGATCGCCTGATCGACCTTCGGGTCGACATCCCTCATCACGAACCCTCCATTTCCTAGGGGCGGCCTTGCCCCGCGGGAAGAACGGGAAGGCAGGCTTGCGCCGGAACGGCCCACGCGAGCCCTGAACCCGCGCAAACCGCCATAGTCACCTGACTTCTGTCTTCCCGCGGCCGATCCCGGATCAGTTTCCCCTGTCCGGTAATGGCCCGACCAGGGACCTTGGTCCTATCCGTTAGCGATTCCGCAGCGTGCGAATGCCCATCGGCGGCGTGCCTGCATGCACGGCCTGCCGTCGATGTGAGCGTTCACAATCTTGGTCCTTATGAGCCCTGTTGGGGCCATAAGTTAGCCCGGGGCGGAGTCAGTCGTCAATGATCAAGTCAAAGCAGACGCCAACATGTGATCTGGGGTGATCCGGCGGGTCCC
Source organism: uncultured Actinomycetota bacterium (assembly GCA_963842355.1). Taxonomy (GTDB): domain Bacteria; phylum Actinomycetota; class Actinomycetes; order Streptosporangiales; family Streptosporangiaceae; genus JASHPR01. The sequence goes on from CAWJGC010000012.1 coordinate 98,533, forward strand.
CGTCATGTCCCGTCAAATCCCCGCCGCTTCCTGCCGCTTCCTGCCGCTTCCCGCTGCTTCCCCGCCGCGCCGCGCCCGGCGCGCGTCAGCCGGCCAGGATGTCCGCGAGGTTGAAGCCGACGGGCTCCTCGAGCTGGCCGAACCCGCAGGACCTCGGCTCGCGGTCGGGGCGCCACCGGACGAACTGGGCCGTGTGCCGGAAGCGGGTTCCCTCCATGTGGTCGTAGCGGACCTCGACCACCCGCTCGGGCCGCAGCGGCACGAACGACAGGTCCTTGCCCGCGTTCCACCGGCTGTGCTCCGCCTCGCGCGGGTTGCGGACACCGTCCTGCGGCCTGGCCCAGTTCCACGGGTGGTCGTCGAAGCCGGTGACCAGGGGCTGCAACTCGGTGAACAGCTCACGGCGGGTCGCCAGCGGGAACGCGCCGATCACGCCGACGCTGGCGAGCCTGCCCGCGTCGTCGTACAGCCCGAGCAGCAGCGACCCGATGGCGTCGGGACCGCTCTTGTGCACCCGGTATCCCGCGACCACGCAGTCGGCCGTCCGCTCGTGCTTGACCTTGAACATGACCCGCTTGTCCGGCTCGTAGATGCCGTCCAGCGGCTTGGCGACGATGCCGTCGAGACCGGCGCCCTCGAACTGGCTGAACCACCGCGTGGCCAGCTCCCGGTCCTGGGTCGCCGGGGTCAGGTGGAACCGCGGGCCGGCATCGATCAGGGCCTGCTCAAGCAGGGCACGCCGCTGCGAGAACTCGGTCTCCATGTAGCTGGCCCCGGAGAGCGCGAGCAGGTCGAAGGCGATGAACTCGGCGGGCGTCTGCTCGGCGAGGAGCCTGACCCGGCTGTCGGCCGGATGAATCCGCTGGAGCAGGGCCTCGAAGTCGAGCCGGCGCCGCTCGGCGTCGGGGATGACGATTTCCCCGTCCACCACGCACCGCTCCGGCAGGCTCCGCCGGGCCGCCTCGACGAGTTCGGGGAAGTACCTGGTCAGCGGCCGCTCGTTGCGGCTGCCGAACTCCACTTCGTCGCCGTCGCGGAAGACGATAGAGCGGAAGCCGTCCCACTTGGGCTCGAAGCTCAGCGAGCCGTGGGGAAGCTCCTTCACCGACTTGGCCAGCATCGGAGCCACCGGCGGCAGCACAGGTAGGTCCATGGCCCCATCCTCGCAGGCGGTACTGCCCGGGGGGGACGACCCCCCAGGACCCCCCGCATGCCATCCGCTCGGGCCGGCCAAAGGCGCCGGCCGTCGCGGCTGGCATCGCTACGCGGTGTTGCCCGGGGGGGACGACCCCCCAGGACCCCCCCGCATGCCATCCGCTCGGGCCGGCCAAAGACGCCGGCCGTCGCGGCTGGCATCGCTACGCGGTGTTGCCCGGGGGGGACGACCCCCCAGGACCCCCCCGCATGCCATCCGCTCGGGCCGGCCAGAGACGCCGGCCGTCGCGGCTGGCATCGCTACGCGGTGTTGCCCGGGGGGACGACCCCCAGGACCCCCGCATGCTGGTCAGGTGGCTGGCTGGCCGGTTACGCTCCGATCCCCGGCAGAGAGAGGCCCCGATGGATCCCAGGCATGCGATCTTGTTCGAGCCGGTCACGATCGGGCCCAAGACCCTGCCCAACCGGTTCTACCAGGTACCGCACGCGTCCGGCTTCGGCAGCATCAAGCCCAGGACCCAGGCCGCGTTCCGCGCGATCAAGGCCGAAGGCGGATGGGGCGGGGTATGCGTCGAGTACGCCCCGGTGTCCCGCGACGCCGACGAGGTGCCGGCGGTGGCCGCCAACATGTGGGACGACGCCGACGCCCGGGGGCTGGCCCTGACGGCGGAGGCCGTGCACGGCCACGGCGCGCTGGCCGGGCTCGAGCTGTACCACGGCGGGGCATCCAGCCTGAACGGGGAGTCGCGGGCGGTGCGGATCGCGCCGAGCCAGCTGGCGTCGGAGGTCAGCTTCGCGTCGCTGGCCAAGGAGATGACCGCGGCCGACATCGCGCGGGTGCAGCGGGAGTGGGTGGAGGCCGCCCGGCGCGGCCGGGACGCGGGCTTCGACATCATCTACGTCTACGGCGCCCACGGCTACCTGTTCACGCAGTTCATGTCGCCGGTGACCAACCGGAGGACCGACGGCTACGGCGGCAGCGTGGCGGCCCGGGGCCGGTTCTGGATGGAGACCCTGGAGGCGGTCCGGTCCGCGGTCGGCGGCGACTGCGCGATCGCGACCCGGATCTGCGTGCACGGCGCCGACGGGCTGCCCGGCATCGACATCTCCGAGACGCTCGAGCTGGTGAAGATGGCCGACGACCTGGTCGACCTCTGGGACCTCACCGTCGGCTCCTGGCCCGAGGACTCCGGCACCTCCCGTTACTATCCCGAGGGCAGCCAGCGGCCGTGGACGCACCGGATCCGCGAGGCCACCGCCAAGCCGATCGTCGCGGTCGGCCGCTACTCCAGCCCGGACCTGATGGCCGAGGTCATCCGGTCGGGCGCGGTCGACCTGATCGGCGCGGCGCGGCAGGCGATCGCCGACCCGTTCCTGCCGCGGAAGATCGCCGAGGGCCGGCTCGACGAGATCCGCGAGTGCACCGGCTCCAACGTCTGCATCCTGCGCGAGGAGGCGTTCAACCACCTCGGCTGCGTGCAGAACGCCACGGCGGGCGAGGAGTACCGCCGTGGCTGGCACCCCGAGGCGTTCTCCCGCGCGGCCAACCCGGATCTGGCCGTGCTGGTCGTCGGCGCGGGCCCGGCGGGCATGGAGTGCGCGGTCGTGCTGGGCAAGCGCGGCTTCTCCGCCGTCCACCTGGTCGAGGCCGAGGCGGAGATCGGCGGGCGGCTCCGCTGGACCCGGCGGCTGCCGACGCTCGGCGACTGGGGCAGGATCACCGACTGGCGGGCCGTGCAACTCGGCAAGCTGCCCGGAGTGGAGGTGATCACCGGGCGCGGGCTCTCGGCGGCGGACGTCGTCGACTACGGCGCGGACATCGTGGTGGTCGCCACCGGGTCGTCGTGGCGGGGAGACGGGGTGCAGCCCGGCCGCGTCGACCGGATTTCGGGCGCCGACGCCGGCCTGGCCCACGTGCTGACCCCCGAGCAGGTGGCCGCCGGGAAGCGGCCCCGGGGCCGGAACGTGATCGTGTACGACACCGACGGCTATTACGTCGGCCCCGGCGTGGCCGAGTTGCTGGCGGACGAGGGCTTCTCGGTGTCCGTGGTGACCACGTTCCCGGTGCTCTCGCCGGTCTCGGACGAGACCCTCGAGGGCGAGATGCTGCGCGCGGACGTGCACCGCCGGGGGATCACGGTCCGGCGCGGGCTGACCGTCACCGGGATCGAGGCGGAGTCGGTCAGCGGTGACGACGAGTACGGCGAGCCCTGGTCGGCCGAGTGCGACGGGGTGGTGCTCGTCACCCAGCAGGCTTCGGACGACGCCCTGTACCGCGAGCTGACCGGCGATGACGCCGCGCTGGCCCGGGCGGGCATCCAGGCCGTGTACCTGATCGGCGACGCGGTCGCGCCGCGGATCATCTCGGAGGCCGTCTTCGACGGGCACCGCCTGGCCCGCGAGATCGACCGGCCGGACCCGGCCCAGCCCGCGCCGTACCGCCGCGAGCCCCCCGACCTCACGCCGCCCCGCTGAGGGGCGGGACCGGCCCCCCGTATCCGTTCCGGCCATAAAGCGTGGACCGGCCCCCCGTATCCGTTCCGGCCATAAAGATGTGCCGAAGTGGCTGTGCGCACGACCATTTGCGCACACTTTTCCGCGGCGCGCACCGATCACCGGGTGCCGCGGGTCAGCGTGATCGCGAGCCAGAACGCGGCGGCGGCCAGCGGCACCTCGGCGCAGGCGGCCTCGGCGACGGCGAGGGCCTGGTCGAGGCCGGGAGCCGAGGTGCACACGTCGAACCAGGCGTCGGTGAGCAGCAGCGTGCCGCCCGCCGCGGCCGTCAGCCCCGCCCGCGGGTCGGCCCGGGCCAGCAGTATCGCGGTGGCCAGCGCCGCTACGGCCTCCGCGCCGTCCAGGCCCGCCCAGGCCAGCGACCAGTGCTGGGCCTGGGCAGTGGCGGGCAGGGCCAGGCTCAGCAGCACGCACCAGGGCAGCAGGAAGCTGCCGACGGCCAGAGCAATGAGCCGCGCCCGCCGGACCAGCGCCGGCCCGTGGTGCCGATCCGCCTCGTGCCGATCCGCCTCGTGCCGATCCGCCTCGTGCCGATCCGCCCCGTGCCGATCCGCCCCGTGCCGATCCGCCCCGTGCCGATCCGCCCCGTGCCGATCCGCCGTGAGGCGGTCGGCCGCGGGCTGGGCGGCGGGTGGTCTGGCCGCCCGCGGAAGGGCAGGGCCGAGGATGGTCATGGCCGGGCCGCCCGTGCGGTCCGGGCGGCGACCAGGCAGATGGTGGCGGCGGAGAGCCAGACCGCGGCGACGGCTGGCGCGCTGTGCCGCAACAGGGCGCTCGCGGCCGCCGCGAGCAGCAGCGCGAGCACGGCCAGGGCCGGGTGCAGCCGCCACCGCGGCGCCAGCGCGTCCCGCTCGTCGAGGATCTCGTCGAGCGCCTCGGCGACCCGGTCGTCGATCACGTCGCCGAAGCGGTCCAGGAGCTCTTCGGTGGACGGCATCTGTGTCTGCATGAGCAACACGCTAGGCTTACAGAGAAAGTTCTGCAAATTAATTTCTGCAGAAGTTCCTCGGTAACTGTGCTACGCTGCGGGCATGCCCATAAGCCAGCGTCGGGTCGTGGGCGACGCCAAGCGCTGGAAGGCCCTGTCGCATCCGCTGCGCGGCGAGATGCTGCGCCATCTCGACTCCCGCGGGCCCGCCACCGCCACCACCCTCGCCGAGGCCCTGGGCGAGAACACCGGCACCACCAGCTACCACCTGCGGGTGCTCGCCGACGCCGGGATCATCGAGGAGGTTCCGGAACGCGCGCACGGCCGGGAACGCTGGTGGCGCACCTTTCCCGCCGATCACCGCGAGCCGGACTATGACAGCCTCAGCCCGGAGGACCGGGCGGCGCTCGACGAGTGGCGTGCCCAGCAGATCCCGGGCGAACTCGCGCTGGTCAACCGCTTCGTTCGGGACTTCAGGAAGCACGGCAGGTGGGCCAAGGCCTCCCGGGCCAGCGGCTACTACGCGGTCGAGGACCTCGACGCGCTGTTCGACGACTACGTGGCGCTGCTCAGCAAGTACGGGCATACCGCGCGGGACGCGCCGCCGGGAGCGCGGCTGATGCAGCTTCGGATGTTCTATATCCCGGAGGAGCCCGCCGAAGACGACTGACCTGCGGCAGCGCGGACGCGCGGCGGGTCCTGGCCCGCTGCCGGCCGGTGCCTGGCCGGGTCACCGCACGCGACCGCCCTCTGCCGGGGGACGACCCGAATTGCGCGCGACGCGCAGTCTTGCATCGGAACTTGCATCCGCAACAGCAATCCGGCACGTTTACTGAGGTAGCGGACTTGCTGGCGGGAGGAGGGGGCGGTGCCCGCGGATCCGGAGGGGGGAGATCACGCGCCGTTCGCGCGGATGCCGGTGTCGTCCCGCACCGAGGAGCGCAACTGGCGTACCGTCGACATTGACCTGGTTTCGACCGAGCAGATGCTCTGGCTGATCAATGCCGAGGATGCGACGGTTCCCGGAGCGGTAGCGGCGGCGATCCCGGCTCTCGCCGCGGTCGTCGACCACGTGGTGGATCGCCTCCGGGCGGGCGGCCAGGTACATTACTTCGGCGCCGGGACCTCGGGGCGGATCGGCGTTCTGGACGCGGCGGAGGTCATCCCGACCTTCGGCCTGGAGCCCGGCGTCTTCGTCGCTCATCACGCGGGAGGTGACCACGCGCTGGGTACCGCGGTCGAGGACGCCGAGGATGACGAGGAACTCGGGGTCAGGGACGCCGGGGCGGTATCCGCGGTCGACGTCGTGGTGGGGATCACCGCGAGCGGCCGCACCCCCTACGTCGCCGGTGCGCTGCGGTCCGCCCGCTCGGTCGGCGCGCTGACCGTGCTGGTGAGCAGCAACCCGGCGGCGCCGCTCGCGGCGCTGGCCCAGCATCCCGTGCTGGTCGACACCGGCCCGGAGGCCATCGCGGGCTCGACCCGGCTCAAGGCCGCGACCGCGCAGAAGATGGTGCTCAACGCGCTGTCCACGGCCGTGATGGTGCGGCTCGGGCGCACCTACTCCAACCTGATGGCCAGCATGTCGGGATCCAACGTCAAGCTGCGCCAGCGCCAGGTGACGATACTGCGAGAGGTGTCGGGCGCCCCGGAAAACGCGTGCCGCGCTCAGTTGGCCCGGTGCGGCGGCGACCTGCGGCTGGCCCTGCTCTGCCTGCTGTCGGGACTGGGTCCGGAGGCGGCCGCCGCCGCGCTGGCGTCGGCCGGCGGCAGCGTGCGCGGAGCGGTGTCCCGGCTCGGCCAGGCGGAGCAGGAGTGAGCGAGCGGGGAGGGAAGGCGGTGTCTTATGGCGCCCGGGAGGCGAGCGGGAGCACAGTGAGCCGGGTTCTCGGCCTCGACATCGGCGGGACCGGCAGCCGGGCCCAACTCTGCGTCGACGGCGACGTGGTGGCCGAAGCCGCGGCGGCGAGCGCCAGCCTGGTCGCCGTCGGCGCGGCGAGCGCCCGGGCCGCGCTGGCCGACCTGCTGGACCAGTTGCCGCTGCGGTGCCGCCTGGACGCGATCTGTGCCGGGTCGGCGGGCGCCAGCGCCCCCGGGGCCCGGCGGTTTCTCACCGAGCGTCTCGCGCCGCTGACCCGCCCGGGCACGGTAATGATCGTCACGGATGCGAGGCTCGTCCTGCCCGCCGCTGGCCTGGCCGCGGGGATCGCTTTGATCTGCGGCACGGGCTCGGTCGCGGTGGGCAGCTACCGGGGCGCCGAGGTGCAGTCCGGCGGATGGGGGTACCTGCTCGGCGACGAGGGCAGCGGGTACTGGGTCGTGCGGGCCGCGCTCCGGGTCCTGCTCGATCGCCGGGACCGCGGCCTGCCGCCGGGCGAACTCGGCGACCGCCTGCTCGTCGCGACCGGCGCGGAAGAGGTCAGCGCGCTGCACGAGCGGTTCTGCCGACAGCCCCGGCCTCGGTCCTGGGCCGGTTACGCGCCGCTGGTGCTGAGCAGCGCCGACCCCGCCGCCGAGCAGATCATGGCCGACGCGGCGGACGCGCTCGCGGGTCTGGCCGTGTCCGCCGCGGAGCGACTCGGCGCGCCCGCCAACCTGCCCGTGGTGCTGGCCGGCGGCCTGTTCAGCCAGGCCGGGCTCGAGGACGCGGTCCGGACGTCGGTCGGCCGGGCCCGGCCCGGCAGCGACATCCGGACCCTGACCCGGCCGCCGGTGACCGGGGCCGTCCGGCTGGCCCAGGCCGCAGCGGGGTGCTAGCCGGGGAGAGACGACCCCCGGGACCCGGGTCAGAAGGACTTGTCGTAGACCCAGAACACTCGGTCGATCCGGGCGCCGACGGCGCGCGCGTAGAAGCGGACCGGGCCGGTCCACGCGATCTGCGCGGACAGGTGACCGCCTGCGGCGATGTCGGTGAGGCAGCGCTTGAGCAGCACCGCCCCGATGCCGTGCCGTTGCTGCGACGGAAGCGTTCCCATGGGCCCGAACCAGGTCGGGCGGATGGCACCGTGGCAGGCGAAGGCCAGGTAAGCGCCGTCACGGACGGCGACGTGGCAGCCCGGCGGGTCGTGCGCCAGGGTGCGCGCCACCTCGTCTGGCCAGGTCAGCTCGCCCCAGGGACTCTGGCGGAGCCACTCGACCAGGCGCCCGGCCTCGGCGGGAGTAGCGCGCCGGACCGTGATGCCGCCGGCCGCCAGCCGGCGCTCGTCGGGTCCCGTGCCGAGCGCGTCGGCGTCGAGGTCGACGGCCATGTTGACCTCCTCGCCGCCGCGCCGGTAGCCGGCCCGGTCCGCCAGGCAGGCCATCGCGGTGTATCGCGGGTCGACGCCGGGCCACAGGTACACCGGCCCGCCCTGACCCAGCCGGACCTGAGTGGCGCCGCCGGAGCGCAGCCGGTCCTCGACCGCGCCGAGCAGCCGCACGCCGATGCCCCGGCCGCGGGCCGGCGGGGCGACCGCGAGCAGGTCCACGTGCCCGCGCACGGGACCGCTCGCCCGGCGACCACCGGATGGCGGGCGTACCGCGCCTCCGGCGACCCCGGTCACCGCCCCGGCGTTCTCGGCGACCAGCAGGTCACCGGGCGAGAGGATTCCGGCCAGTTCGGCCGCGTCGGGGTCGAACGGCAGCGACGCGGCGCACACCGCGCGGATGCCCGCCGCGTCATCCGCCCTGGCTGGCCGGATCACCACAAGTAGTCACGTTACGGCACTTAAGGATGATGCAGCGAGCGCGCGGCTACGATGCTGCGGCATGACCAGCCGTGCGACCGGGCCGCGCGGAACACGGCCGTGAGCGAACTCGACGCCTGCCTGCTCGCGCGGTTCCCGGGAACCCGGCCGCCGGACTGGCTGCGGCGGTGGCTCGACGAGGGCCTCGGCGGAGTCCTGCTCTTCGCCGAGAACATCACCGACCCCGCGCAACTGCGGTCCCTCACCGCGGACCTGCGGGCGCACCACCCCGAGGTGCTCATCGCCGCCGACGAGGAGGGCGGCATCGTCACCCGGGTCGAGGCGCGTACCGGTTCCTCCTACCCGGGCAACGGCGCGCTCGGCGCGGCCGGTGACACCAGGCTCACCCGGCGGGTCGCGGCCAGCATCGGGGCGATGCTGGCCGCGGGTGGCGTCAATCTCGACCTCGCGCCAGCGGCGGACGTCGATAGCAACCCGGCGAACCCGATCATCGGCGTCCGCTCGTTCGGCGCCGACCCCGGACGGGTCGCCGCGCACACCGCGGCCTTCGTGACCGGCATCCAGGCGAACCTGGTCGCGGCCTGCGCCAAGCACTTCCCTGGTCACGGCCGGGCGAACGCGGACTCGCACGTCGCCCTGCCGGTGGTCGACGCCTCGCTGCGCGAGCTGAGGGAGGCCGACCTGGTGCCGTTCCTGGCCGCGACCGGGGCCGGGGTCCGGTCGGTCATGACCGCGCACGTCGTCTTCCCCGCGGTCGACCCGCTGCCCGCGACGATCTCGCGGCGCATCCTGACCGGCCTGCTCCGCGAAGAGCTGGGCTTCGACGGCGTGATCATCACCGACGCGCTCGGGATGGCGGCCATCGGCGACGGCGAGGCCAGCGCGGAGGGCGCGGTACGGTCGCTGGCCGCGGGCGCGGACCTGCTGTGCCTGCCACCGGGCCGGCCGCGCAGCAGCGGGCCCGGGACACGCTGGCCGACGCCGCCCGACGTGGCGCGCTGCCCTCCGGCCGACTGGCCGAGGCGGCGGCCCGGGTACGGGCACTCGGGGCGTGGGCGCAGGCCCGGCCCGCCTCGGCGCCCGATCCGTCGGCCGGGGTCGAGGCGGCGCGCCGGGCGCTGCTCGTGGACACCCCGAGGGTGCCGCTGGCCGGCCCGCCCTACGTGCTCGACGCGGGCGGCCGGGTGAGCAGCCTGCTGGGGGACCACGCCGGCACCCTGCTCGGCGTGCTGCGCGAGCGGGCCCCGGCCGTCGACGGCATCCGGCTGACCGGGCCCCGGGTCGACGCGGCCGGGCTCGGCGATCGTGATGCGGCGGGCGCACCGGGCGGCCTGAGTGACCCGGGCGACGCGGCGGGCTACCCGGGCGACCTGGGCGACCTGGGCGACCTGGACGCGCTGATCGCGCGGGGCGCCGGCCGGCCGCTGGTGCTCGCGGTTCGCGACGCGCACCGGCGGCCCTGGCAGCGAGACCTGGTCGGCCGCGTCCTGGCCCGGCGCCCGGACACCGTCGTGGTCGGCACCGGCTCCTCCTGCGACAGGGACCTCGCCCGCGGGAGCTACCTGGGCACCCGTGGAGCAGGCCGGGCCAACCTGGCCGCGGCCGCCGACGTGCTGCTCGGCGGGCCGGCCGGAGAGTCACGGTGACCGCCGGATCACCCGCCGCCGCGGAACTGCTCGACGGCGCCGTCGGCGCCGGGGTGGTGCCGGGCGCGGTGCTCGCCGCTGGCCTGCGCGGCGCCGAGCCGCTGCTGCGGCACGTGGCCGGCGACGCCCAGCACGACGACGCCGCCCAGCGGCCGATGACCGCGGACACGGTCTTCGACCTCGCGTCGCTGACGAAGGTCGTCGTGACGATGCCGTGCCTGCTGTACCTGGTCGGCCGGGGCGAGGTCGGCCTGGACGACCCGGCCCGCCGTTACCTGCCCTCCTTCGCCGGCCCCGGCAAGGACGAGGTGACCCCGCGGCACCTGCTCGCCCACGTCTCCGGGCTGCCCGACCAGCGGAGGTACCACCGCTACCTGAGGCACCCCGGTGAGGTGCTGGACGCCGCGCTGGCCGAGCCGCTGGTCGCCCGGCCCGGCACCGCGTTCTGCTACTCCGACGTCGGGTTCATGGTCCTCGGCGAACTGGCCGCCGCGGTGGCGGGCACGGCCCTCGACGACGTGGCCCAGGAGGTCGTGTGCGCCCCGCTGGGCCTGGCGGCGACCCGGTACCGGCCGCCTGCCGACTGGGCCGGGCGGATCGCGGCCACCGAGGTCGTCGGCGGCACGGCCAAGGTCGGCGTGGTGCACGACGAGAACGCCGAGATGCTGGGCGGCGTGGCCGGCCACGCCGGGCTGTTCGGCACCGCGGGCGACCTGGCCAGCTTCGCGGCCGCGTGGGCGGGCGACGGGTCGCCGCCGACCGGCCTGCGGGCCGAGGCGTACCGCTGCCAGACCGAGGGCCTGGGCGGACGCCGGGGCCTGGGCTGGGGGCTGCGCCACGACACGTGGGACAACATGGGCGACGGGTGGCCGGCCTCGGGCGCCGGGCACACCGGCTTCACCGGCACCAGCCTGTCCGTCGATCCGCGCAGCGGGCTGTGGACGGTGCTGCTCACCAACGCGGTGCACTTCGGCCGCGGCTCCGGGCACTCGGTCGCCGGCCTGCGCAAGCAGGTGCACGCCGCCGTCGCCGCCGAACTCCTCGGCTAGGTTTTCCGGGCTGAACTCGGGCTCGTACGCGCCGAGCCATCCGGTCGTGTGGTAGCCGCCGGGGTGGTCTTCGATTCAGTAGGGATTGCGCAGGCCGGACCGCGCCGCCGCGCAGTCGGCGCTCGCGCTGTCGCTGAGGCAGGCGTGCCACGGCGACCGGACCTGCACCAGCCGGTCCCCGAACTGCCGGGCCAGGTCGGCGCCATCGGCGGCGTTGATGTCCCGAGTCATTCCCGTCCTCCTGACTGCTTTCGACTCCCCCGGGGCACGAAGGTGCGCGGCGGACACCGCGGCGGCTCGCGGCCGATCCCGGCGGTAAGACCCTTAGCCGGTCAGGTTCCGCCACAGGAATTCCAGCACCAGCGCCCATTTGAAGGCCCGCTGCTCATTGTCGGCGGCGGCGCCGTGGCCGCCCTCGATGTTCTCGTAGTAGCTGACGTCGTGCCCGCTGTCGCGCAGCCGGGCCACCATCTTGCGGGCGTGCGCGGGGTGCACCCGGTCGTCCCTCGTGGACGTGATGAGCAGCACGGGCGGATACCGCCGGCTGGCGGACACGTTGTGGTAGGGGGAGAACGGCCGCAGGTAATCCCACTGGGCCGGCTCGCGCGGGTCGCCGTACTCGGCCATCCAGGACGCCCCGGCCAGCAGGTCGTGGTAGCGCCGCATGTCCAGCAGCGGCACCTGGCTGACGATCGCGCCGAACAGGTCCGGATAGCGCGTCAGCATCACGCCGGTCAGCAGCCCGCCGTTGCTGCCGCCCTCGATGCCCAGCCGGTCGCGCGTGGTGATGCCCCGGCGCACCAGGTCCGTGGCCACGGCGGCGAAGTCCTCGTAGACGCGGTGCCGGTGTTCCTTGGTCGCGGACTGGTGCCAGTGCGGGCCGTACTCGCCGCCACCGCGGAGGTTGGCCACCACGTAGGTTCCGCCCCGGGCGAGCCAGCCGCGGCCGATGATGCCGCTGTAGGACGGGGTGAGCGAGACCTCGAAGCCGCCGTACCCGGTGAGCAGGGTGGGCCCGGTGGTCGGCTGGCCGGGCCGGGCGGAATCGGGACCGGTAACGAAATAGGGCACTGAGGTCCCGTCCGCGGAGGTGGCGAAGAACTGCTGTACCGACATCCCGGTGGCGTCGAAGAAGGCGGGCGCCTGCTTGAGCACTTCCGGCTCGTCGCCGCCGGCCTGGCCGCGGCGCAGCGTGGCCGGCTCGGTGAATCCGCTGGAGACCAGCAGGTACTCCTCGCTGTCGTGGGAGTCGGCGTCCGCGATGTCGGTATGGACGAGCCGGGGCAGGCCGGTCAGCGCCGTACGCCGCCACTGGCCGTCGGCGGGCGTGACCACGGCCAACTGGCTGCGCACGTCGCGCAGCAGGTTCAGGACCAGGTGATCGCGGGTCCAGGCGTGATAGGCCAGCGAGGTGTGCGCGTCCGGCTCGAACAGCACCGTCAGCTCCCGGCCGCCGTCCAGGAACGCGTCGAACCGGGCGGCCAGCAGCGCTCCCGCGGGGTACCTGGCGCCGCCGACGGCCCAGGGTGACCGGGTGGTTATCAGCAGCCACTCGCGGTGCACGCCGATGCTGGCGTCGTCGGGTACCGCGATCCGGACCAGATCACCGCTGCAGGCGCGCAGATACCGCTCGCTGCGGTAGAAGTCGATGCTGCGCACCACGAAGTCGCGTTCGAACCCCTCGGTCGGATCGTGGAACGCCTGTACCGACACGTCCTCGGCCTGGCCCTCGTAGACCACCGTCGCCTCGGACAGCGCGGTGCCGCGGCGCCACTGCTTCACCACCCGCGGGTAGCCCGACGTGGTGAGCGATCCGGGACCGAAATCGGTGCCCACGTAGATCAGGTCGGCCGCTATCCAGCCGGCATCGGTCTTGGCCTCGGGTACCTGGAACCCGTCCTTGACGAAGCGCTGCTCCTGGACGTCGAACTCGCGGATCACGCTCGCGTCCGCGCCGCCACGAGACAGTTGCACCAGCGCCAGCCGGTACCCGCCGGGCCGCAGGGTGGTCGCTCCCTGCCAGACCCAGTTCTCGCCTTCCTGGCCGGCCAGCGCGTCGACGTCCAGCAGGACCTCCCAGTCCGGCCGGGCCCGGCGGTACTCCTCCAGCGTCGTGCGCCGCCACAGGCCCCGGGGGTGAGCCGCGTCCTGCCAGAAGTTGTACAGGTAGCCGCCGCGGCGCCGGACGAGCGGGATACGGTCGTCAGCGTCGAGCACTTCGCGGATCTCGGTACGCAGGTCCGGGAACCGGGTGCCGCCCGACAGCGCGCCGACGCTCTCGGCGTTGCGATCCCGGACCCAGTCCAGCACCGCTGGCCCCGTCACGTCTTCCAGCCACTGGTACGGGTCCTCGTCCCGTACGTGATGCGCCTCGTCCATCCCGATAGTCTCGCCGATCCCGCCCGGGCGGCGCGCGCGGGTCGAGGCCAGCCATTTCTCGCTACGGCGTCCCCTCGCTTTTGCCGCCCGGCGTCGTACAGTGACGCCATGGCGCAACCAGTGCGGCGCAACGCAGCGTCGGAGTCGCCGGTGCACACTCCGCAGACATTGCTTGCGCACGTGCGCGCGCTCACGCCTAACCTCGCGCCCGCCGAGCAGCGGGTCGCCGCGGCGGTCGTGCGCGATCCGGCCGCAGTCGCGGCCAAGACCATCTCGGAGCTGGCCGAGACGTGCGGGACGTCGGGAACCACCGTGATCAGGTTCTGCCGGGCCATGGGCTTCGCCGGCTACCCGGAGCTCAGGCTCGCCCTCGCCGCCGCCGCCCAGGCGGGTCGCGTGAGCGGCTGGGAGAACATCGGCAGCGACATCGGGCCGGACGACACCCTGGACGATGTGATCAAGAAGATCGCGCATGCCGACGCGCGGGCGGTGGAGGAGACGGGCGCTCAGCTCCGGGCGGAAGCGCTCGGCGCGGTCGTCGACGCGATCGTGCGGGCCCGGCGCATCGACATCTATGGTGTCGGGGCGAGCGCGTTCGTCGCACTGGACCTGCAGCAGAAGCTGCACCGGATCGAGCGGCTCGTGTACGCGTGGCCGGACCCGCACATCGCGGTGACCTCTGCGGCCCTGCTCAAACGCGGTGACGTGGCCATCGGGATCTCGCACACCGGGATGACGGCCGACACCGTCGGGAGTCTCGAGGAAGCCCGCAAGCACCGGGCGACCACCGTCGCGATCACGAACTTCCCGGGATCGCCGATCGCCCGCGTCGCCGACCACGTCCTGACCACGGCCGCCCGCGAGACCACGTTCCGCTCCGGGGCGATGGCCAGCCGGATCGCCGCGCTCACCGTGGTCGACTGCCTGTTCGTCGCGGTGGCACAGCGTAACTACAAGCAGACGATGCGGGCGCTCGAGCGAACGTACGCGGCCGTCAAGGCCCGCCGCTGACCCGGCTTGACGGCCGGACGGCTTGACGGCCGGACGGCTTGACGGCCGGACGGCGGGCTACGGCTAACGGCCGACCTGGGCGGAGAGTTCTTCCTGGGCCTGGATGTGCTCGGCGAGCTGTGCTTCGGTATCGGCGCGCAGGAACGGCACGCATCCCGCGGTTAACTCGGCCGCGGTGAGCGCGGCGCGCCGAGTGGCCCACCAGCGGCCGGTGTCACTCAGCCAGACGCCCCAGCGCCCGCCGAATACCGCTTCGAGCGCTTTCGCCGTGCCGTTTCTGGGGGATTGCACGTTCATGGCCCTTTCGCGGTTGCCTATTCCTGCTGTCACCAGCGAGTATGGATTCAGGTGATAGCCGGGAAATTGCAAATCGCCTGAAACTCAGGGACTGGGCACATGGCAGACCGGGACCGGATCGGCGCACGGGTCGCGGCTCTGCGCAAGACGCGCGGCTGGACGGCTCGCGAGCTGGCGCGCCGGGCCCAGGTCTCCTACAGCCTGCTGGCCAAGGCCGAGACCGGGGCCGTCCCGGCCAGCCCGTCGTTCATCGGCGCGGTGGCCCGGGCGCTCGGGGTGGACGTGACCCGGATCACCGGTCAGCCCTATACCGAGCCAGGCGGCGGCGCCACGCGGCAGGGCATGGTCGAGCCGCTGCGCCGGGCGCTGCTGGTCTACGACCTGCCTGCGTCGGCTGACGTCCGGCCGCGCCCGGGCGGCGCGCTGCGGGCCGAGGTCGCGGCCGTCTCCCTGCTGGGCCGGCAAGCCCGCTACCTGCAGCTCAGCCAGCGGCTGCCCGGTCTCATCGACGAGTTGCAGGTCGCCATCGACACCGCCGGCGCCCAGCACCGGCCCGCGCTGTACGCGCTGCTCGCCGAGGCGTACGGCGGCATCGCCGGGCTCACCCACCAGCTCGGCCACGCCGACCTGCGAGCGCTGGCGCTTGACCGGATCGAGTGGGCCGCGCGCCGGTGCGAGGATCCGCTGCGGGTCGCGCGAACCCAGTGGTCGCGGGGCGCGTCCCTGCTCGGTGCCGCCGCCTACGACCACGGCCTGGTGCTGATGGAACGCACCCGCGGGGAACTCGGGGCGGACCCTGGCCGCCTGGATGAGGCGGGGCGCTGCGTCTACGGCAGCCTGCACCTGCGCTCGGCCGTGCTGGCGGCCCGCGCGGGCCGCCGCCTCCAGGCCGACGCCCACCTGACCGAGGCCGCCGGCGTCGCGGCCACCGTCACCGACGGCGCCAACCGTTACGGGATGGAGTTCGGCCCGGCCAACGTCGCCTTGCACCAGGTGTCGGCCGCCGTGGAGATGGCTGACGGGACGCTCGCGGTGAGCCGGGCCCGGGAGGTGGAGCGGGCTGGTCATCTCGGCCGCCTGCCACCGGTGCGGGTTGGTCATTACCACATCGAGATGGCCCGGGCCTGGCTGCTTCACGGCGACCGGCACCGGGCGCTGAGTTCGCTGCGCCGGGCCCGGCGCGTGGCTCCGCAGCAGGCGCGTTATCACCCGATGGTCCGCGATACCGTGCGGGCGATCGCGCACGCGGAGCCGCGTCCCAGCGAGGAGCTCCGGTCTTTCGCCGCGTGGCTCGGAATCGACTCCTGAGGGGGCACCGTGGGCCTCGCCCCGGATTCGGTGGATTCCGTGGATTCGCGGATCCCATTCTTTGACGTGGCCGACCCGGCCTTCTGCGTCAATTCGGCCGAAGTGCACCGGGCGCGGGAGAACGGCTGGTACGCGCGGACCAGCTACGGGCTGGCGGTGCTTCGCTACGACCAGGCGGCCCGGCTGATCCGGCATCCGGATGTGCGGCAGGGGAGCGTGGCCTGGCTGGCCCACCACGGCATCACCTCCGGGCTGCTGGCCGAATGGTGGTCGGGCTGGGTGCTGCACCGGGAGGGGGAGGATCACCAGCGGCTGCGCCGGCTGCTCAACCCGGCGTTCTCCCGGCGGCTCATCGATGCCCTGGTGCCCCGGTTCGCCGCCCTGGCCGGGGAACTGGCCGGCTCCTTCGCCGAGCCGGGCCGGTGCGAGTTCATGGCCGAATTCGCCGAGCCCTATGCGGCCCGGGTCATCGCGATCATCCTGGGCCTTCCCGAGGGCGAATGGGCCGCGATCGCGACCGAGTCCGCGGCCGTGGGCCTGGCCATGGGGGTGCGGATCCGCGAGGACCTGCCGCGGATCGAGGCGGCGCTGGCGAACCTGTACGCCTACGCCGACGCGCTGATCGCCGCCCGCCGGGACCGGCCCCGGGACGACTTCGTGACCGCGCTGGTCCAGGCGCACGCCGACGGTGAGCGCCTCACCGAGCGGGAGCTGCGCGACTCGCTCGTCCTGCTGATCTTCGGCGGCTTCGACACCACCCGCAACCAGCTGGGCCTGGCCCTGCAGGCCTTCATGGATCACCCTGGCCAGTGGCGGCTGCTCGCCGAGCGCGGGGAACTCGGGGCGGCCGCGGTCGAGGAGGTGATGCGGACCAGCCCGACCACCACCTGGGTGACCCGCGAGGCCGTGGCTGACTTCACCTTCGACGGGCTCGAGATCCGGGCCGGCACCACCATTCACCTGTTCTGCGAGGCGACCGGCACCGATCCGCGCGCCTTCGGCGACGCGGAATTCGACCTCACCGCGACCGGCCGGCCGCCGCATTTCGGCTTCGGCGGCGGCGTCCATTACTGCCTGGGCCACCTGGTCGCGCGCACCGACATGAGCGTGGCCCTGCCGATCCTGGCTCGCCGGCTGCGGGAACCGCGCGTCAGCGGCGAGGCCGTCTGGCTGCCCGGGAGCGGCAACACCGGGCCGGCCCGGCTGCCGATCGCCTTCGACCCGGCCTGACATCACCCCGGCCGCCCGGCGGCCGGAACGCCGGCCTCCTGCCCGGGCCGCCGGGGTGGTGCGGCAGGCTGGCCTGATGGACCTGCCGTTCCCCGACCCCGGCATCCCGCTGCCGTCGCGCGCGGAGGTGCTGCTGGGGTACCTGGACTACTTCCGCTCGCGGCTGCTGAGCAAGCTGGACGCCCTGCCCGCCGGGGAACTGCGCGCCAGCCGGCTGCCCTCCGGGTGGACTCCCGTCGAACTGCTCAAGCATCTGGCCCAGACCGAGCTGCGCTGGATGGAGTGGCGCTTTGCGGGCCGCGACGTCGCCGACCCCTGGGGCGATCAGCGGGAGGGCCGCTGGCATGTCGCGGCCAGCGAGACGTTCGAGGATCTGGTCGGGGCGCTGGACGCGCAGGCGGCGCGCACGCGGGCCATGGTCGAGGCTCATGACCTGGCTGACCTGGGCCAGCCGGGGGAGCGGTGGGACGGCGGCGGCCCGGCGACGCTCGAGCGGGTCTTGCTCCACCTGGTCCAGGAGTACGCCCGCCACCTCGGCCACCTCGACATCGCCTGCGAACTCGCCGGCGGCCCGACCGGGGAATAACGGCCGCCGAGGTACGCGGCCGGCTCTAACCCGGGACACTCGCCCACCAACGCGTCAGAATGGCTGATCTGGGCCGCCACCACGGGCGCCCCCGCACGTAAGCGGCTATTTCCGTACAGATAGGCGGTTTGTGGATTGGTATCGGCACCTGGCCGGCCCCGGGCCACGAGGCCGGTGAATTGCCCGGTTTCTTCGGTATCGCGGGCTCTGGGCGAGCTGAAGATCGCTCAGCCACGCCGGGCAGGCGCCTGACCGGGCATGGAGATCATCGACCGGGGCATGACAGGTGACCTGGACAGTACGGACAGGTCATCGCGGTCGCAGGGGGTGGGGATGGCACGAAAAACGATCGTCGCACTGGAAGACGATCTTGATGGCGGCCCGGCCGACGAGACGGTACGGTTCGCGATAGGCGGCGTGGATTATGAGATCGACCTGAGTACGAAGAACGCCGCGCGGTTCCGCCGGCAGGTTGCGCCCTTCATCGAGCATGCCCGCAAGGCGGGAAGAGCGCCTGCGCGGCAGGCGCGTACCGCAGCCAGCCGCCAGCGCAGCCGCGACATCCGGGTGTGGGCGAAGGAACAAGGCATCGAGCTCAGCGAGCGCGGGCGCATCCCGGCCAGCGTGGCCGGGCAATACGACGCCGCGGTCAGGACATCCCCGCGGAGGTAATCCGGGCGGGGACGCCATGACCGAGCATTTTCAGCCGGATGGCGGGGTAGCCGACGCCTACCTGGCCGGCCAGCTCGCCGGTAACGGCCAGTCGATAGACAATCTCGCCTTCATTACCTCGCTCACCCGCGGGAACCTCGAACTGCTGGCCCGCGGGGGCCCGGGCACGTTCGTGAAGCTGAACTATCTCGACGCCAGCGGCACCGCGCGCGCCGGCCTCGCCGTGACCACAGGGACGGATGCCCCGATCGTCTCGATCGCCCCGGAAGCAAACGGGCGGGCGTCCCTGGACCTGGAAAACAACGACCTGACCGGCGTGGAAACGGTCATACCGTCGCCCGACGGCCACGACCAGATGAACCTGGACGGACTACTCGCCTTCACCCCGCATCCCGAGCCAGCCACCCCGGCCAGCGGAGGCGTCCTGTACGTGGACAGCGCCGACGGCGCGCTGAAATTCAAGGGCAGCTCGGGCAAAGTCACCACCATCGCTACCGCATGAGGCGCCCTGCCGGTGATCTGGGTGAGTCGGGGGGCGAGGCATCGCATACTGCCAGTAGGAAACAGTCGCCCGCCGGGTTGCCGATGGCCTGCTGCCATACTGGCCGCATGCCCGAGCGAGCAACGACAGACGGAAGCGGCAGCGAGCCCTCGGCCACGCTCCGATCGCAGCACGTTGAGGCCACGCGCCGCGCCGTGCTCGCCGCGGCCCGCTCTTTGTTCGGCCAGAAGGGCTACGCGCAGACGTCGGTCGACGAGATCGCGGCCGCGGCCCGGGTCACCAAGGGCGCGGTGTACCACCACTTCGCCGGCAAGGAGGCGCTGTTCCGCGCCGTGTACGCCGAGGTCGAAGCGGAGGCGCAGGCGCGTGCGCTGGAAGCAGGAGACCCGGAAGAGCCGCCGGTCGACCAGATCGTGGCCAAGATGAACGCCTACCTGGACACCGCGCTCGACGAAGAGATCCGTCGGATCATCCTGATCGACGGGCCGGCCGTGCTCGGTCACGAGCTGGACCAACCCGCCGGCCAGCAGGCGGGCTACGTCGAGCTGCGGCAGTTCATCGCCACGGCGATCGTGCAGGGCCAGATCGCCGACCTCGACCCCGACCTCCTCGTTCAGCTCATCGGGGGCCTGGCCTGGCTGGGCGGTTGGCTCATCGCACGGGCCGGCGACCCCGACCTGACCCGGGCGGCACTCGGGCGAGCGCTCGAGGTGATGCTGCGGGGCCTGGATTCGGGCCAGGGCCGGTGAGGCTGGCCGGCCGGTAAACCGGGCTTGCACGCTACACATACTCAGAGTATGTTGTGTACCTATGGAATCCAAAAGACTGGAAACTCGGCTCGGGCCCTTGGCCGGGCGATCGTCGGGCCAGGGGCCGGCGCTCGTGTTCTTCGCCGGCGCGCTCGCGAACGGTGACCTGTGGCGTGATGTCGTCGCCGCGCTCGAGGACCGTTACCGGTGCATCACGATCGACCTCCCGCTGGGAGCGCATCCCTGGCCGCTGTCCGCGGGAGCGGACCGGTCGGCCACCTCGCTGGCCCGGCTGCTGCTCGACAGCCTGGAACTGCTCGACGTGGAAGACGCCACGGTGGTCGCCAACGACACGGCCGGCGGACTGCTCCTGCTGTCGCTCGCCACCGGTCATCCGGCGCTCGGGCGAGTGGGCCGCCTCGTCCTGACCAACTGCGAGACCTACGACAAGTTCCCGCCACCGGGCGCGCTCAGAAGGGCGACGGCGGTATGCCGCACGTTCCCCCGGCTCGCCCGGGCCATGCTCCGGCTGCAGCTTCGGCTACAGCTTCGGTCGTCGATCGCCCGGCGCAAGTTCGTCGCCGGCGTCGCCGCGGGCGGGCTAGACGATGAGCGCGCCGAATCGTTCCTGGGCCGGCCGTACGAGATCGACGGGTGGCCGATGATCTCGTCGCGGCCATGGCCGGCTTCCGCCCGCAACTGCTCATCGACGCCGCCGCGGCGATCCCGCAGTTCGACCGGCCGGTCTTGCTGGTCTGGGGCGAGTCCTGCGACTTCTTCCCGATCACCGACGCGCAGCGAATCGCGTCCGATTTCCCCCGCGCCACGCTGGTCCCCGTTCCTGGAGCCAAGACGTGGGTCCCGGTCGACAACCCGGCCGCGGTGGCCGACGCCATCGTCAAATTCGTGCCGGCGCCAGCCCCGTGACGGCGCCCGGCGCCTGGTAACGCCGACCGGGTCATCAAGCTCCAGCCGCTGCTGAGCGGCCCGGCTCAGCCAGGCCGGGCCCCGGGCAGGCCGCCGTCCGCGCCGAACTCGGCGGCCAGCACGTCCGGGGCCCGCATCCGCCACGCGTCGGTCACGAGTTCGGTCAGGCGCTCGACGTCCACCTCGGCCAGCCGCAGCAGCACCAGCGGCCAGTCGCCGTAACCGGGCGCGGTGAAGAAGACCCGGGGCTCGCCCAGCAGCAGGGCCTGCTTCTCGGCCTCGTCACCCACGTAGAGCACGGCGATGTCGGTGCGGATGCGCCGGGGCTGGCCCGGCCTGCGCTCGGGGTAGGACCAGACGAACCCCCGGCCGCCCACCCGGAAGTCGAAGCCGTCGCTGTCGATCTCCTCCACGCCGGGCAGGGCCAGCGCCAGGCGGCGCACGTCGTCGGCGTCAGCCATCGAGGCCCTGCCCGCAGCCCCGCCACCGCATACGGACAGGCTAGGCGTGGCCGCCGACAGCGCGAGCGCCGCATGGCAGCGCCGGCGCCGGTGCCTCGGCCTCGTTGTCGTTGAAGTCCGCCTCGAGGGCGATCCGGGCGGCGAGGACCGGGTCGGCCCGGTATGACCATGTTAGGAACTCGCTGATCATGTTAGCCTCCTCGCAGGCAGGGGCCGCCTGTCGGCGGGCGGGCCCGGGCCGGGGGAGGACACATGTGCGGGATCGTCGGCCTGCGGCTGAAGAACCCGGATCTCCATCCCGTCCTCGGCGAGTTGGTGGTCCCGATGCTCGACGTGCTCGCCTCCCGCGGGCCGGACTCCACGGGCGTCGCGATCTATACCCGCGAC
Source organism: uncultured Actinomycetota bacterium (assembly GCA_963842355.1). Taxonomy (GTDB): domain Bacteria; phylum Actinomycetota; class Actinomycetes; order Streptosporangiales; family Streptosporangiaceae; genus JASHPR01. The sequence continues at coordinate 120,020 of CAWJGC010000012.1, forward strand.
GCCCCGGCGGGCGAGCTGAAGTTCTCGCTCTGCGCGCCGCAGGACGACTACGACTGGGGCCGCTTTATCGGCGCGCTCGAGGCCGCCGACGACGCGCAGCCGGTCGAGTTGCGCCGGAGGGGCCGCGACGCCGTCCTCGTCACGCGCCTGGAGCCCGGGCGGGCGCGGCGGCTGCTGGCGGACATCGACCCCGCGGTGCGGCTGTTCGGCTACGGGACCGCGATGGAGGTCTTTAAGGACGTCGGGCCCGCGGCCGAGGTGTGCGCCCGGTACGGCGTGCCCGCCATGGCGGGCTACCAGGCCATCGGCCATACCCGGATGGCGACCGAGTCGGCCGTGACGACCGAGCACTCGCACCCGTTCGCGGCCGCGACCGACCTGGCCCTGGTGCACAACGGTTCGTTCTCGAACTACGCCAGCATCCGCCGCGAGCTGGCGGCGGACGGCATCCGTTTCGACACCGACAACGACTCCGAGGTGGCGGCCCGGTTTATCGCGCGCGAGACGGCTTCGGGCGCGGACCTGGCCGACGCGCTGCGCGCCGTGGGCAAGGTGTTCGACGGCTTCTTCACGCTGCTGGTCGCTTCGAGTGAGTCCCTGGCTGTGGTGCGCGACTCGTTCGCCTGCAAGCCGATGGTGGTGGCCGAGACGGCCGACTACGTCGCCGTCGCCTCGGAGTACGTCGCGCTGGCCGACCTGCCCGGGGTGGAGAAGGCGGAAGTCTTCGAGCCCATGCCCGAAGAGATCTACACATGGCAGGAGTAACCGCGGTCGAGCTGAGCTGCGCCGCGCTGTCGGTGCGCGAGCTGAACCAGGCCCTGCGCCAGCTGCCGGACGGCGCCGCGGCGCGTATGCACCGAGCCGAGGGGGCGGCACAACCTGGCCGTCGGCCTGTCCGCCCGGCTGGACATCACGATCGCCGGCAACGCCGGGTACTTCGTCGGCGGCCTCGGCGACGGCCCGGACATCGACGTCCACGGCTTCGTCGGCTGGTCGGTCGGCGAGAACCTCACGTCGGGGATGATCCGGGTGCGCGGGAACGCCTCCGAGTGCTCGGGCGCCTCGGCGCGGGGCGGGCTGATCGTGATCGAGGGCGACGCCTCCTCCCGGACCGGGATCTCGCTCAAGGGCGGCACGGTCGCGGTCGCCGGGAACGTCGGGCACATGAGCGGGTTCATGGCCCAGGCCGGGACCATCCTGGTCGGCGGCGATGCCGGCCGAGGCGCTCGGCGACTCGCTGTACGAGGCGGTGATCTACGTCGGCGGGAAGATCCGGTCGCTGGGCTCCGACGCCCGGGTCGAGGAGCTCACCGAGGACGACGTGCGGCGCGTGCGGGAACTCGCCGCGCAGGCGGGCTTCTCGCACATCTCGACCCGAGGACGTGACCAGGGTCGCCTCCGCCCGGCACCTGTACCGCTTCGACGCGCTGAAGGACCAGAGGTACTGATGGGACCTGACTCTCGCGACCGGGCCGGCGGGCGCGGGCTGCCGTGGACGGGCACCGAGCCGAGCCACACCTTCCCGCCCGAGGTGATCGGCCAGATCCACGAGATGGCCGAGGCCGGCCGGTACGAGATACGCGGCTGGGGCGCCAAGCGGGCGATGCCCACGTTCGACGACCTCGTGTTCCTCACCGCGTCGCTCACCCGCTACCCGCTGGAGGGCTACCGGGAGCGCTGCGACACCGCGACCGTGCTCGGCTCCAGGTTCGCCAGCCGCCCGCTCGAGCTCGCGATCCCGATCACCATCGCCGGCATGAGCTTCGGCGCTCTGTCGGCTCACGCCAAGGAGGCGCTGGGCCGGGCCGCGACCGCCGTGGGCACCTCCACCACCACCGGCGACGGCGGCATGACCCCGGAGGAGCGGAAGGCGTCGCGCCTCCTGGTTTACCAGTGCCTCCCGTCGCGGTACGGATTCAACCTCGACGACCTGCGCGCCGCCGACGCGATCGAGGTGGTGATCGGCCAGGGCGCGAAACCGGGCGGCGGGGGAATGCTCCTCGGCCAGAAGGTCAGCGAGCGGGTCGCCGCGATGCGGACGCTGCCGCCGGGCATCGACCAGCGGTCCGCTTCAGCGGCATCCGGACTGGACCGGGCCCGACGACCTGCGGATCAAGATCGAGGAGCTGCGCGAGGCCACCGGCTGGGAGAAGCCCGTCTACGTCAAGCTGGGAGCGACCAGGGTCAGTCACGACGTCAAGCTCGCCGTGGCGGCGGGCGCCGACGTGGTCGTGGTCGACGGGATGCAGGGCGGGACCGGAGCCACCCAGACGGTCTTCATCGAGCACGCGGGGATCCCGACGCTGCCCGCCGTGCGGATCGCCGCCGAGGCGCTGCGCGAGATCGGCAAGGCCGGCGAGGTCCAGCTCATCGTGTCCGGCGGCATCCGGTCCGGGGCGGACGTGGCCAAGGCGCTCGCGCTCGGAGCCGACGCGGTCTCGATCGGGGTCGGCGCCCTGATCGCGCTGGGCTGCAACCGGCCCAGCTACCGGGCGGACGGTGCCGATCACGACGCGACCGCCGACTACGCCGCCATCGGCACGGCGCCCGGTTACTGCCATCACTGCCACACCGGCCTGTGCCCGGTCGGGGTGACCACCCAGGATCCCGTGCTGGAGCAGCGCCTCGACCCGGAGACCGGCGCGCGGTGGATGACCAACTACCTGAAGGCGCTCACGATGGAGCTCACCGCGCTGGCCCGGGCCTGCGGCAAGTCCAACGTGCACCACCTCGAGCCCGACGACCTCGTCGCGCTGACGGTCGAGGCGGCGGCGATGGCCAAGGTGCCGCTGGCGGGCACCGACTGGATTCCCGGGTCCGGCGACCGCCGGTTAGCCGAGGGCGCTATCGCGAAACCACGCAAGAAGAGGAGGCCCGATGTACGAGAAGGTGCTGGCGGCCGTGGACCACTCCGAGAGCTCCGAGCGCGTCCTCGCCGCGGCCCGTGACCTCGCGACCCTGTCCAAGGGCGAGGTCTGGGTGGTCCACCTGCGGGAGCGGGAGGTCATACCCCGGATGGGCCTGGTGCCGACCGAATCGGACGCCGACGCGGAGGCGGCGGTCACCGCCGCGGTCGACCAGCTGACCGCGGCGGGCGTCAGGGCCCGCGGCGAGGTGCGGGACACGATCTTCGGGCACGCGGCGCGTGAGATCATCGCGGACGCCAGAGAGCACGAGGCCGACGTCATCGTCATGGGCTCGCGGGGCCGCGGCGACCTGACCGGGCTCGTCCTCGGCAGCACCGCGCACAAGGTGATCCACCTGGCCGACCGGCCGGTGCTCGTGGTGCGCTGAACCAGGGCGCGGACCTGACCCGGCCAGGCGCGGACCTGACATGACCAGAGCGCTGGTGGTGCAGCACATCCGGTGCGAGCCGCCGGGGGTGTTCTCCGGCGTGCTCGCCCGCCACCGGATCGCGGTGGACACGGCCGAGCTGGACGAGGGCGACGCGCTGCCGGACTGGCGTGACGTGGATCTCGCCGTGGTCATGGGCGGGCCGATGGGCGTCTACGACGAGGCGGAGCACCCCTGGCTGGCGGCGGAGAAGCGGTGGATCGCGGCCGCGGTACGGGCGGGAATGCCGTACTTCGGGGTCTGCCTGGGCGCGCAGTTGCTGGCGGCCAGCCTCGGCGCGCCGGTCCGCACCGGGAGCGCGCCCGAGGTCGGCGTCCTGCCCGTCACGCTGACCGAGGCGGGCCGGGCCGACCCCGTACTGTCCGTTCTGGGCCCTGAATTTCATGCCCTGCAGTGGCACGGTGACACCTTCGACGTTCCCGCCGGGGCGGTGTGCCTGGGCCGGTCTCCGGCCTGCCCGCATCAGGCCATGCGCTTCGGCGAGGCCGCGTACGCGGTCCAGTTCCACGTCGAGGTGACCGGCCAGATGTTCGCCGAGTGGGGGCACGTGCCGGCCTACGCGGCGTCGGCGCGGGCCGCGCTCGGCGCCTCGGGCTTCGACCACCTGGCCCGGGCGTTCGCCGCGCGGCGGGACGCGATGGCCGAGTCCGCCGACCGGATGTTCCACGCCTGGCTGCGCCGGGTCGGTATTCACTGTAGTGAAACCCGGTTAACCGGGCGGTAACCGTCCGCACCGAGCCCGCGGCGGGCCCGGCCCCGGATCGCCAGACACCGCGAGAGTGCGCCCGGTTACGAGCGGGTTACCGAGCTAAGCGGCATATAGACACAGGAGGCGAGGCATGCTACACAACGTTTACCTGGGGTGAACCGCCGGACCCCGATCCCGCCTCGGCGGCCCGACGATACGACGGAGTGAACGCATGCCGGACGTCGAGGGTGATCTCAGGACACGGGCCGAGGCGGACGGCGTCGAGTTCTTCTTCGCCATGTTCGTCGACATGCACGGCAAGCCGTGCGCGAAGATGATCCCGGTCGAGGCGCTCGACGTCCTGCTCGGCGGCGGCGCCGGCTTCGCCGGGTTCGCGGCCGGCCCGATGGGCCAGACCCCGGCCGATCCCGACATGATCGCGGTGCCGGACCTGGCGTCGTACACGCTCGCGCCCTGGCAGCCGGGACTCGCGGTGCTGCAGTGCGACATCCACGTCGAGGGCGAGCCGTGGCCGTACGCGCCGCGGCTGATCCTGAAGGCCATGGTGGAGAAGGCGCGCCAGCGCGGCGTGACGTACAACGTCGGGTGCGAGGCGGAGTACTTCCTCGTCCGGCGCACGGCGGACCACGGCATCGAGGTGGCGGACCCGCTGGACCGCTCGGACGCGCCGTGCTACGACGCCAAGGGCCTGACCCGGATGTTCGACCACCTGACCACGATGTCGAAGTACATGAACCGGCTCGGGTGGGCCAACTACGCCAACGACCACGAGGACGCCAACGGCCAGTTCGAGCAGAACTTCGCCTACTCCGACGCGCTGACCAGCGCCGACCGGCTGATCTTCTTCCGGTACATGGTCCACACGGTCGCGCACCAGGCGGGCATGGCGGCGACGTTCATGCCGAAGCCCTTCGCCAGCCTCACCGGGTCCGGGCTGCACCTGCACTCCAGCCTCTGGGACGCCGCGTCGGGCGAGGAACTGTTCGCCGACCCGGCCGACCCCCGGGGGCTCGGCCTGTCCGCCCTGGCCTACCACTACATCGGCGGCCTGATCGCCCACGCCCCGGCGCTGGCCGCGATCACCTGCCCGACGGTGAACTCCTACAAGCGCTTCGGCGTGGGCGCGCCGCTGTCCGGCGCCACCTGGGCGCCGGCGTACGCCACCTACGGCGGGAACAACCGGACCCAGATGCTGCGGGTACCCGACGGCGGGCGGGTGGAGAACCGGGCCTGCGACGGCTCGGCCAACCCGTACCTGGCCATGGCCGCGCAACTGGCGGCCGGCCTCGACGGCATCGACCGCGGCCTCGACCCGGGCGAGCCCAACCGCGACAACCTGCACGTGCTGTCGGCGCAGGAGGTCGCCGGCCGCGGAATCCGGGCCCTGCCGCCGACCCTGCTGCACGCCGCGGACGAACTGGTGGCCGACGACGTGCTGCGCGAGGCGCTGGGCAAGACGCCCGACGGTGATTACGTCGACTACTACGCGAAGGTCAAGCGCGAGGAGTTCCACGCCTGGCATTCCGTCGTGACCGACTGGGAGGTAGAGCGGTACCTGACGCTTTTCTAGGTTTTCGCGGAGCTTGCTCCGCGGCGGGGGTTATAGGGGGTCGTCCCCCTAGGCCCCCAGAGGACTGAACGCTCTGGTGCGTGCTTGAGCTGGCGGGAGGGAACCATGGCCTCGGCAGATGGGGTTATATTCGACAAGGGCCTGGTCAAGGGCACGAACTGGTGGGGTGCGTTCGTGATCGGCCTGGCCGGCACCATCCTGGTCACCGGCATCGCGCCGTACGTGGTCCAGGGCACCGGGGCGCTCGGCATCATCCTGATCGGGGTCATGACGATCGCGGGCTGCTTCCTCTGCCTGTGCCTGGCCGAGCTGGGGACGATGTGGCCAGACCGCACCGGCGGCATTCCCGGCTACGCGACGGAGTCGTTCCGGCCGCTGGTCGGCAACACCGTGGCGCGGCACATCGGCGGGACCTCGGGCTGGGCCTACTGGCTCGGCTGGTTCCCGGTCGCGCCGATCAACGTGATCCTGACCGCGTCCTACCTGGCGGTGCTGTTCAACTTCAGCCCGGGGCACATGATCTCTCCGGTGGGCCATACCTGGGGCGCCCCGATCGGCGTCACCGTCCTGATCATCTGCTTCGCGCTGCTGCTGGCGATCTTCATCCCGGCCTACCTCGGGATCAGGCTCGGCGCGGCGTTCGCGACCGTGCTCGGCGTGCTGTCGATGCTGCCGATCACCGCGATGATCTTCCTGCCGTTCTTCAAGTCGGGCGCGATCCACTGGGGCAACGTGGCCGGCTTCCACGCGCCGCCGGGAGTGCACGTCAGCGCGGTGTTCGTGGCCGCGTGGTTCTTCCCGATCCTCTGGAACGTGATCGCGATGGAGGCGGCCGCCTGCTACGTGGGCGAGTGCCGGGGCGGCGCCCGCGACGCCAAGATCGCGCTGACCGCCGAGGGCGTCTACGGGATGTTCATCTACATCATGACCCCGCTGCTGTTCGTCGCGGTGCTCGGCGTCCTGCTCACCAGCGCCGACCCGCTGACGCTGTACCTCACCTACACCGACCACATCTTCGGGCCCGGGTCGTGGGAGAAGTGGTTCGTCGGCATCCCGCTGATCCTGGCGCTGGCCCTGTCGGTGCTGAACGCGATCATGGGCGTCGGCCGGTCGCTGTACCAGGCGGCCGAGGACGGGCAGCTGCCGCGCTGGTTCGAGCACAAGAACCGGCACGGCGTGCCCGACTACGCGATGGCCTTCAACGTGGTGTGCGCGGCCCTGCTGGTCCTGCTCGGCTCGCCGGTGCGGATCTACATCATCTCCAACGGCGGCTACCTGCTGTCCTGCGCGCTCGCGTTCGCCGGCTACTTCGTCTACCGCCACCTGCGCCCGGACGAGCCGCGGCCGTTCCGGCTGCCGACGTTCGCGAAGTGGATCGCGCTCGCGGTGTTCGTCATCTGGATGGCCATCTACTTCTTCGGCGGCTGGAACTCGCCGAACGTCGTGGTCGGGCCAGGGCAGGGGCCCTGGCTCTACCTGCTCGGGCTGCTCATCGTCGCCCTGTACGCCCCGCTGTACTGGTGGCGCGCCTGGCAGGACCGCAGGCTGGCCGCGGCCCGGCTGACGCCGGTCGCCGCGGGTGCCTCGGGTGCCTCGGGTGCCGCGGGCGTCGCGGTGGGCGCGATGGAGGAGCCGCTGCGCGACGGCGCGGCACCGTCGGCGGACGGCGGCGCGCCTGACCCGGTGGGCCGCGCGGAGCCGTCCGGCGAGCCGACCGACACCCGGTAGCGGGGACCGGGAGGCATGCCGCTGCTGAGGCGCCGCTGGGATCCGCAGCCCACGGCCGTGGCCGGAGTGCTGCTGGCGTCCTCCGGCGCGCCGTTCAGCCGCGCGGCCGTCCGCCGGGCCTGCGAACTCGCGGCCGGCCAGCCGGTCGCCGTGCTGTCGATCCTCAAGGTGTACGGCTCCACGTTCGGGCTGCCCAACCCCGGGCTGATGCCGACCCGCCGCGAACGCGAGGAGCAGCTCAAGATCGTGGGCAAGGCCATCGCCGAACTGGAGCGGCGCGGCTGCACCGTGGACGGCCAGATCGCCGCCACCCGCAGCGCGGGGCGGATGATCGCCAAGGTGGCGCGCGTCCGCGGTGTCCGCTACGTGGTCATGGACGCGCAGCCGGCGGCCGGCGTCCGGCAGCTCATCGAGGGCAGCGTGACCGGCATCGTGCGCCGCAGGCTCGCCGACCGGGCCGCGCTCGAACTCGTCGGCGGATCCTGATATCTGGCTCCGGGCCGGGCGCTCCGGGCGGGCGCCCCGCTCACCGCACCGTCCTTGCGGCTCGGCACCGTCCTTGCGGCTAGACATAGTTTGCCACACCATGTCATGTCCTGTAATACTGGGCGCGCGCCTTTTGCCGCCTCACGGGGAGAGAACCCAGCTATGTCCCGACTGGTTGTGACCTGGCGTGGCCGCTGCTCGAGGGGTCACGCCCGCGTGCCGTCGTCCGAGGGAGGGAACTCGTGGCGCGGCTGACCGGCACCGGCCGGCTGGCCGACGACCTCTACCTGATGGCCCACCACGACGTCACCGGCAAGCCGCTGCTGCAGCCGCGCGCGATCGGCCTGGGACTGGCCGGCGCGCTGCTGGCCGAACTGGTGCGGTTAGGGAAGATCCGGCTCGTGCCGGGCGGGCTCGCCGTGGCCGACGCCGCCCCGCCGGGGGACGCGTTAGCTGACTCGGTCCTGGGCCTGATGCTCGGCGAACCCGAGCAGCACCCGGCGCAGACCTGGCTGCAGTACCTGGCCCGCACCGCGGCGGCGGACGTGGCCCGCCGGCTGGCGCGGGCGGATTACCTGACCTGGACCCGGCGAGGCTGGCGCGGCGGGCGGTGGGTCCCGGTGGACGCCGAATGCGCGTTCGCGCCGCTCGCCCGGGTGAAGTCCGCGCTGGACCCGTCCCGGACGCTGAACGTGCACGGCGCGGCCCTGGCCGGGCTGGCCGCGGCCTGCGGGCTCGGCTCCCGGCTGTCGCTGTACCTGCCGCCGAAGACCGACCGCGCCCTCGCCGGGGCGGTGCAGCGGCTCGATCCCGGCCTGCGTGAACTGATCGCCCAGACCCAGGCCGCGGTGGACAGCGCCCTGCTGTCCCACCGCGTGTGAACGCCTGCCCCATCCGTCTCAAGCCCAGGAGTCACATGATGTCCAGAACGCAGGCAGCACGACGCAGGCCGGGCAGCGTGTCCCGGGCGCTGGCCAGCGACCGGCTGGGCGTGCCCGCGGTCGTGTTCTTCGTCCTGGCCGGCGTGGCGCCGCTGACGGTAGCGGCCGGGGTCATCCCCACCGCCTACCAGACCACCGGCCTGACCGGCATCCCGGCCGGGTTCATCGCGGTCGCGGTGATCCTGGCGCTGTTCGCGGTCGGCTACGTGGCGATGACCCGGCACATCACCAACAGCGGCGCGTTCTACGCCTTCGTCTCCCGCGGCATCGGCCGCGTGATCGGCGTGGCCGCCGCCCTCGTGGCGCTGCTGTCGTACTCGTTCTTGCAGGTGGGGCTGTACGGCGCCTTCGGCCCGAACGCGGCCAGCGAAGCCGCCGCCCACCTCGGCGTGCACGCCGCGTGGTGGAAGTGGGCGCTGGGCGCCTGGGCCGTCATCACGGTCCTGGGCCTGCTGCGGGTGGACATCACCGGCCGGGTGCTCGGCGTACTGCTGTCCGCCGAGATCCTGGTCATCTTCATCGAGACGATCTCCGGGCTGGCCCGCCCGGCGGGCGGGCACTTCAGCGTGGCCACGTTGTCCCCGGCCGCGCTCACCTCGGCCGGGTTCGGCACGTTCGGCGTGCTGGCCGTCGTCGCGGTGCTCGGCTTCGTGGGCTTCGAGCAGGCGCCCGTGCTGGCCGAAGAGGCCCGCAACGCCCGCCGGACCATCCCGGTGGCCACGTTCTTCGCCCTCGGCATGATCGCCGTCGTGTACGCCGGGGCGAGCTGGGCCATGGCCGTGCACAACGGCGACGGCCACGTCGTGGCCGCGGCGGGGCAGCAGGGCCCGGGGCTGCTGTTCGGCCTGGGCGGCAGCGGCCCGCTGTCCCAGGCCGCCCAGTGGCTGTTCCTGACCTCGCTGTTCGCCGCCGCGCTGGCGTTCCACAACGTCGTCTGGCGGTACATGTACGCGCTCGGCCGGGAGAACGTCCTGCCTTCCGCGCTGGGGCGCACCGGCGGCAACAACATCCCCAAGACCGCATCACTCGCGCAGAGCGCGACCGGCCTGGCCGTCATCCTGGTGTACGCGGCGGGCGGCTGGCCGCCCATGACGGACCTGTTCTTCTGGCTGGGGACTACGGGCGGCTTTGGCATCATCATCCTGCTCGCGCTGACCGCGGTCGCGGTGATCGCGTTCTTCGCCCGTGACTCCCGCGGCGAGACCGCCTGGCCGCGGCTGATCGCGCCCGCGCTCGCCGCCGCGGCGCTGACCGGCATCGTCGTGCTGGCCGCGACGCACTACGACACCCTGCTCGGCGTCCCGGCAGGCGCCTGGGCCGCCTGGGCCCTGCCGGCCAGTTACGCCGTGGTCGCCGTGATCGGGCTAGTCTGGGGGCTGGTCCTGAAGGCCTGGCGCCCCCAGGTCTACGGGGCCATCGGGCTCGGCGCTCACGCCGTCACCGGCCAGTTGACCCCGGCCAGCGAAGGAGCGCGGTCATGAGTTGCGGCCCGCCGGCGCAGGTGATCCGGGCGGGTCCGGCGGACCTGGACACGCTCAGCCAGGTCATCGCCGACGCCTTCCACGACCTGGCCCCGGCCCGGTGGCTTGTCGCCGACCCGGCGGCCCGGGCGCAGATATTTCCCGGGTACTTCCGGCTGTTCGTCGAGCACGCGCTGGCGCACGGCGTGGTCCACACCACCCCCGGCCGCACCGCCGCGGCGCTGTGGATCCCGGCCGGCCCGGACGGAGCCGGCCCGCCCGCCGGGTACGACGCCCGGCTCCGCGCCGCCACCGGCCCGTGGGCCGAACGGTTCCGGGACTTCGACGCGGCCCTCGACGGGAGCCACCCCGCCGGCGTACCCCACCATCACCTGGCCATGATGGCCGTCCGGCCGGACCGCCAGGGCCGGGGGACCGGCACCACGTTGCTGGGTCGCTACCACGAGATACTGGACCGCGACGTCGGCGTGCCCGCCTACCTCGAGGCCAGCGACCTGCGCACCCGCCGGATCTACCTCCGCCACGGCTACGCCGACCACGGCCCGCCGATCCGCCTGCCCGGCGGCCCGCTGATGTACCCGATGTGGCGGGAGCGGACAACGCAAACGAGATCCATGCGGCCCTGCCGGTCGCGTACCCGTGGCCCGGGGAGATGATGGAGGTTGATGCCAGACCCCTGGCAGCGTCGACGAAGGCCGCGTGAGGTGGGATGTTCGCCAGGATCCTGGTCGCGATCGACGACTTCAGCCAGAGCCAGGCCGCGCTCGACCTGGTGAAGGACGTCGCCGTCGAGGGAGTGACGGAGGTGCGGGCGCTGCACCTTCGGGTGCGCGAGGTATCCGGCTTCGGCTGGTACTCGCGGGAGACGAAGAAGGACGCGTCGTTCGTCGCGGACGCGGCCACCTTCGAACTGCGCATGGCCGGCCTGGCCGCGGGCGGGGGAGTCCGGTACGTGGCCGTGGACCGGGTCGCCGAGGCGATCCTCGCCGAGGCGCAGGCGTTCGACGCCGATCTCATCGTGCTGGGCCGCCCGAGGCGAGGGGAACTGCTGACCCGCCTGTTCGGCAGCGTCACGCTCCGGGTCATCCGGCGGTCGAACTGCCCCGTGCTCGTGGCGCAGCGCCGGCGCCGTCCGGCCCGGGCCATGTCCTCGGACGCCTCCTCCCGCGGAAACCAGCCCTGAACGGCCCCGCGATGCGACGGCGATTCCGGCGTGACCAGCTGGCCGTCCTGGCGGCGCTGGTAGCGCCGTTGCTGCTCACGGCCATCCTGGTGCCGCTGCGTTCCAGCCTCCCCAACACCGATGCGGCGCTGGTGCTGATGCTGGTCGTCGTGGCCGTGGCCGCGGCCGGGTACCGGCTCGCTGGCGCCCTGGCGGCGCTGTCGGCCGCGGTGTGGTTCGACTTCTTCCTCACCCGGCCCTACGAGCGGTTCACGATCACCCGGGCCGCCGACATCGAGACGACCGTCCTGATCCTGGTCATCGGCATGGCCGTGACCGAGATCGCCGTCTGGGGACGCCGCCAGCACCTGGCGGCCAGCAGGAGCGCGGGCTACCTGGAGGGAATCAACGCCGCCGCGGAAGCGGTGGCGTCCGGCGGCTCGCCGACGGCGCTGATCGACGAGGTGTCCGCTCAGCTCACCCGGCTGCTGTCGCTGCAGTCGTGCCGCTTCCAGTACGGCGTCGCCGGGCTCGGCAAGCCCGCCCGGCTGCGGCACGACGGGATGCTGACCACCGCCGACCCGGCCTGGGACGTGGCGCGCGACGGCCTGCCCGCCGACACCGAACTGCTGGTCGAGAACCACGGCATCCTCGAGGGCCGGTTCCTGATGACACCTCGTCCCGGATTCCGGCCCTCCCTCGAACAGCGCCTGGTCGCGGTGGCCTTCGCCGACCAGGTCGGGGCCGCGCTCGCGGCGAGCCACCCGGTCGCGCAGTAGGCCAGCGGCACGTGGCTCAGCATCGCGGCGTGCGGGAATTAGCCCTGCCGTTGGGAAGGCGGGGCCGGAGAGTGTCACAGCTCCGGGTGGTGCCTTGTCTTCAAGGGGAAAGGAGCGTACAGAAGGGAAAGGCCATGCGAGTCTTCGTTACGGGAGCGACCGGGGCGCTGGGACGGCACCTGGTTCCTGGGCTGGTCGCGGCGGGTCACGAGGTCACCGCGACCACGAGGACGCCCGGCAAGGTCGCGCAGCTGCGCGAGGCGGGCGCGGAGCCGGTGGTCGTCGACGGGCTGGATCGCGAGGCGGTGATCGCGGCGGTGCAGGCCGCGTCTCCGGAGGTGATCGTGCACCAGATGACCGCGCTGGCGGGCATGCGGAGCCTCCGCAATATGGACCAGGTGTTCGCCGCCACGAACCAGCTGCGGACCCGGGGCACCGACAATCTGCTGGAGGCCGCGGCGCGGGCGGGCACCCGCCGGGTGATCGCGCAAAGCGCCGAGCGCATGAACGAGCGTTCCGGTGGCCTGGTGAAGACCGAGGAAGATCCGCTCGACGCGCGGCCCGTCCCGTCGTCAGCGCGGACGGTGGCGGCGATCAGGCATGTGGAGCAGGCCGTGCCGCCGGAGGCACCGGAGGGAATCGTGCTGCGCTACGGCAGCTTCTACGGGCCGGGCGCCTCGGATGTGCTGCTGGACACGGTGCGGAAGCGGCAGCTGCCGGTGATCGGCGGCGGGACCGGGATCTGGTCGTTCATCGAGATCACCGACGCCGCGGCCGCGACGCTCGCCGCGGTTGGCCGCGGCGCGCCCGGTGTGTATAACGTCGTGGACAGCGACCCGGCGCCGGTCGCGCAGTGGCTGCCGTACCTGGCCAAGGTCGCGGGCGCGAAGCCGCCGCTGCGCGTGCCCGCCTGGCTCGGGCGTCTGCTGGCCGGGGAGTTCGTCGTGGTCCAGATGACCAGCGCGCGCGGGTCCTCGAACGAGAAGGCCAAGAAAGAGCTCGGCTGGGAGCCGCGGTATGGGAGCTGGCGGGAGGGATTCCGTGCCTGGGTCAGCGGATGAGACGGGCGCGGCCGGGTACCGGCCGCTGCTGTTCTCCATCGCCTACGGCATGACCGGATCGGTGGGTGACGCCGAGGACATCGTGCAGGACGCGTTCCTGGGCCTGACCCGGGCGCGCCGGGCGGGAACCACGATCGCCGATCCGAAGGCGTACCTGACGACGGCGGTGACGCGGCTGGGAATCAACTACCTGAGTTCCGCGCGGGTGCGGCGGGAGACCTACGTGGGGGACTGGCTGCCCGAGCCGGTCGTCGTGCCCGCCGGCGGGCCGGGGCCCGCCGGCGGTCCGGGGCCGGCCGAGCACGCCGAGCTGGCCGACTCGCTGTCCATGGCGTTCCTCGTGCTGCTGGAGGCCCTCTCGCCGGTGGAGCGGGCGGTGTTCATGCTGCGCGAGGTGTTCGGGTACGGCTACCCGGATGTGGCGAGGATCACCGGCAAGACCGAGGTGAACTGCCGGCAGATCTTCGCCCGCGCCAGGCAGCGCATCGCCTCCGGAGGGCAGGCGCGCGACAACGCGCCGCCCCCGGCGCGGCGGGCGGAAGGCGAGGAACTCGCCCGCAGGTTCTTCGAGGCCACTGCGGGCGGCGACATGGACGCGCTGCTCGGCATGCTCGCGCCCGACGTGGTGTTCCACGGGGACGGCGGCGGCAAGGCACAGGCGATCGGGAAGCCGCTGGCCGGACGGCAGCGCGTCATGCGGCTGCTGGCCGGCTTGTTCCGCCGGGGCCGGGTCCTTGGCGCCTCCCTCCGGCTGGCCTGGGTCAACGGCCAGCCGGGCGCCGTGTTGTACGACGCCGAAGGGCGTGTGTTCACCGTGGTCGAGCTCGACGTCGCCGACGGCCTGGTCCAGGCGATCCACGCTGTGGTCAATCCTGACAAGCTCGCTCACATCGGACCGGTGTCTGATGTGGCGCGACGCAACACGCGCGCGGGAGGAAACCGCTGAGCGACCTGGGGCGAACGGGGACCGGGTCTCGTCGACTACCTGGGCCTTGACATAAATTCCCAAACCCGATGATCAACGGCCACCACCATCTATGGCGAACACGCTTAATGACGTTGTACCGAGCTGCAATAACCAACCGGGAGCGCCCGGATCACCGGTTATTCCCGTGTCTGCCGATGCCCTGACAAAAGAGTGGTTTGCCGCCCGTAGCCCTTTTGCGGCTTGGGGGTTACAGTTGCTGCGTCATGAGTGGGAGTTCGGAGATAGAAACCGAATACCTCGTCGTCGGGGCGGGGGCGCTCGGGATGGGGTTCGTCGACACCCTGATCCAGAACTGCGACGCCGACGTCGTGATGATCGATCGGCAGCACCGGCCGGGTGGTCACTGGCTCGACTCCTACCCATTCGTCCAGTTGCACCAGCCGTCCATGAACTACGGCGTGAGCTCGACCCCGCTCGGCCAGGACCGAGTCGACCCGGCCGGAAGAGACGCTGGGTTCTATGAGCGAGCCAGCGGAACAGAGATCTGCGGCTACTACGACGAGATCATGCGTCACCGGTTGCTGGGGTCAGGCCGGGTGCGGTTCTTCCCGATGTGTGACTACCTCGGCGGTCGGCGATTCCGATCCAGATTGACCGGCGCGGAGACGGGCGTGTCGGTGCGACGCAGCGTCGTCGACGCCACCTACATGGCCTCCCGCGTTCCCGCCACTGACCCGCCACCGTTCGAAGTATCCGATGGGGCCACGTGCGTCCCGGTTGGCGCGCTCACGAGCGTCACGAAGGTCCCCGCCGGCTATGTGATCATCGGCGGCGGCAAGACGGCCATGGACGCTGGGTGCTGGCTGCTGGATCAAGGTATTCCGCCCCGCGACATCACCTGGATCCGTCCTCGCGACCCGTGGATCTTGAACCGCGCCTGCTTCCAGCCCGGTGCGGGGGTCCTTCGCACATTCGAAGGAGTCGTCCTGCAGCTGGAAGCCGTCGCCGAGTGCGACTCGATCGAGCAGGTCTACGAGCGGCTGGAGGAACACCGGGTGGTGATGCGCATCGACCGGTCCGTCCAGCCCTCCATGCTCAAAGGCGCCACGGCCAGCCTCGGAGAGCTCGATGAGCTGCGGCGCATCGACAACGTGGTCAGGCTCGGGCATGTCGAGCGCATCCAGCGGGATGCGATCACCCTCCAACAAGGATCGATCCCGACCAGTCCCGATCACTTGCACATCCACTGCGCGTCGGCCGGGCTGAGCGACAACCCACCGAAGCCGATCTTCGCCGAAGACAACATCCTCCTGCAACCGGTAACCCGCTTCAGTCTCTGCCTCTCGGCGGGGCTGATCGGCTTCGTCGAAGCGTCAGGACGATCGACGGCGGAGAAGAACCGCCTCTGCCGGCCCAATGCGTGGGGTCACACGCCCTTCGGCTGGACACGTCACCTGCTGACCGGGATAAGGACCGAAATGGAGTGGCGGGACGCTCCCGACGTCCAAGCGTGGGTGGAAACCTCGCGCCTCAACATCCTGCAGGGTCTCGATCAGCACCCCGGCCAGGCCGCCGTGGCCGACCTGCAGCGCCGGTTCGTCACGGCGGTGTTCCCCGCCCTGGGTAAGCTCGATGAGTTCGCTTCGCGCGCCACGCCCGCCGATCGGGCACGGATGTTCGAGCCGGTCGGGTAACCCAGCCCCGCTGAGCAGGGAGCCCGTCGGCCAGTTCGGCTCCGCGAAACTCTCACGCAACTGCTCGCCTTTCGCTGCGCCGGCCACCCTGATCACGGTCAGGGTTGACCCTGATCCCTTCTGGGCTGCAGGTCAGGGTGCGAACCGGGGCTGATCCCGATCGACCGGAGGCCCGGCCGGGGGCAGTCTTGAAACATGAACACCAACCCTGCCGACACCGGATGGGCCACCATTACCGACCAGCCCGCCGCCCGCCAGCTGCGCCGGTCCGCCGACGACAGAATGCTGGCCGGCGTGGCCGGAGGCCTAGCCCGTTACCTGGGCGCGGACGTCACGCTGGTTCGCGTCATCATCGTCGCGCTGGCCCTGCTCACCGGGCCCGGCGTGGCCCTTTACCTCGCCGCCTGGCTGCTCATCCCCGAGGACGGCGAAGACCAGTCGGTCGCCGCGGCCTGGATCGCCAGCCGCCAGAACCGCTCCCGCTAATCCTGTCCGCCACCTAGTCCGACCTGAACGGAGACTGATCAACATGCCCGGGTTCATCGCCCTTGTCCTCATCGTCATCGTGGCCCTGACCGTCCTCAGCTTCACCGTGCACTTCCTGTTCTCTCCCTGGCTGCTGGTGGTCATCGCCATCCTGGCCTGGATCAAGTTCCGCCCGCGCCGGTCCCACCAGTAGCCCGGTGCCCGGCCCCCCGCTGCCCGGCAGGCCCTGAGCAGGCCCGCCGGGCAGCGTCGTGCTCGCCTCAGACGGCCCCGTGAAGCCGGCCGCCGCGGCGGCGCGAGGCACTACGTGGTGCCGTGCCCCGTTGGCGTGTCGCGTTCTTGGCCGGTCTTGACGCGCGGACCCTTCCGGCGCTACGTTTAACCAATTCATTAATTAACAAGGTGGTTAAGCCAATGGCGGACGACCGGCTCAGCGTGATCTTCGGGGCGCTGGCGGACCCGACCCGGCGGGCGATCCTGACCAGGCTGGCCGACGGGGAGGCGACCGTGACCGAGCTGA
Organism: uncultured Actinomycetota bacterium; assembly: GCA_963842355.1. Lineage (GTDB taxonomy): Bacteria > Actinomycetota > Actinomycetes > Streptosporangiales > Streptosporangiaceae > JASHPR01. The sequence goes on from CAWJGC010000012.1 coordinate 136,919, forward strand.
CCGCCCCGTTCCCGATCAGCATGCCGGCCATATCCCGGCACCTGAAGGTGCTGGAGCGGGCCGGGCTGATCTCCCGGAGCCGCTCCGGCCAGCACCTGTCCAGCACGCTGCGGCCCGCCCCGCTCCAGGAGGCGACCGAATGGATGGAGCGGTACCGGCGGTTCTGGGACGCCAGCTTCGACCGGCTCGACACGCACCTGCGCCGGGTCGCGCCAGGAAGGGAACGACATTGAGTCAGCACATCGAGATCACCCGGATCTTCGACGCCCCACGCGATCTGGTGTACCGGGCGTTCACCGACCCCGACCAGCTCGCGCAGTGGTTCGGGCCGGTCGGCTGTTCGGTCCCGCGCGAGAGCATCGAGATCGACGCGCGCGTCGGCGGGCACCTGCGGTTCGTGATGACCGCCCCGGACGTGCGCAGTCCGGTCGACGCGACGTTCACCGAGGTGGTGGAGAACGAACTGCTGGCGGGCGAGATGGAGGCCGCCGGCGTGCCCGGCGCGGCCGGGCCGCTGCGCGTGCACCTGAGGCTCGAGTTCCACGACGAGGGTAACGGCAAGACGAGGCTCGAGCTGCGGCAGGGCCCGTTCGCCACCGGGCAGCTCGGCGCGGACACGCGCAGCGGATGGGAGAGCTCGTTCACCAAGCTGGACGAGCTGCTGTGAGCACGGCTGGCGCCAAAAGGTGGTCGCGCAGGCGGCGATGTCCCTCGACAGGCGCCACCCGGAGGTCATGATGGCCAAGCTGATCTACTCGGCGATCGCCTCGGCGGACGGCTATGTCGAAGACGCCGCAGGCAGCTTCGACTGGGCCGCGCCCGACGAAGAGGTGTTCCGCTTCGTCAACGACCTCGAGCGGCCGGCCGGCACCTACCTGTACGGGCGCCGGATGTACCAGACGATGCTCTACTGGGAGACTGCCCACACCGTGCCCGGCCAGACGCCCGCCGCCCGGGAGTTCACCGGCATCTGGCAGGCAGCCGACAAGATCGTGTTCTCAACGACCCTCACATCGGTGTGCACCGCCAGGACACGGCTCGAACGGAACTTCGATCCCGCCATGATCCGGCAGCTCAAGTCGGCCACCGGCCACGACATGACCGTGGGGGGTGCGGACCTGGCCGGGCAGGCCATCAAGGCCGGGCTGGTCGACGAGTTGCAGCTGTTCCTGGTTCCGATCGTCGTCGGAGGCGGCAAGCCAGCGCTCCCCAACGGCGTCCGCTCGGACCTGGAACTCGCCGGCACCCGCCGGTTCGCAGGCGGTGCTGTGTACCTCAGATACCGCCCCAAGCCAGCGTGATCACCTCGCAGCGTGCCGCAGGCCGATCGCCGCACCCGGCTCAAGTGGGCTCATGGCTGGCCGCTACCGCCCGCAGCTCGGCGACGGAGTCGTGCATGATGGCGGCGAGGTCCCGGCGGTCGTCTCCGCCGGCCCACCGCTGCGTGGCCACGCGCAGCACCGTCATGCCGGCCTCGGCGGCCAAGGTCGCCTGCAGCTCGGTCACGCCCCGCTGACGCAGGGCGGCGGCGACCGCGGCGGCGTAGTCAGCCAGCTTGGCGAGCTCGCGCTCGCGCAGTTCGGGGTTGGCGGCGATTACGGCTTGGCGCTGGCGGGACAGGTCCCGGCGAAACTCGCCGAGCATGGTGGCGGCGGCGTCGAGGCCCCGGGAAACGGCGTCGAGGGGCCCGTCGTCTCCTGGCGCGCCGGCCACGCCGGCCACGATCCGCTCCTGGAGGACGGCAGACCCGCCGAAGAGCACTTCTCGCTTGTCTGCGAAGTGCCGGAAGAAGGTGCGCTCGGTCACCCCGGCTCGATCGGCGATCTGGGCCGCCGTGGTCCGGTCGAATCCCCGCTCTGAGTACAGAGCGAGAGCCGCTTCCTGTAGCCGCCCGCGACTGTCCGGCTGCCATCGGCCCATGATCTCGATCCTAACGTTGACAGTCACTGACATCCAGTTTACATTGATGGCAGTTACTGACATCAAGGGTCGCGGAGGTACCACCATGAGAATCTTTGTCACCGGCGCATCGGGCTGGATCGGCTCGGCCGTCGTTCCCGAGCTGCTCAGTGCCGGACACGACGTGGTTGGCCTGTCCCGCTCCGAGGCCTCGGCGCAGCGACTGGAAGCGGCCGGAGCCATAGTTCAGCACGGCGACGTCGACGACCCCGACGGCCTGGCCAAGGCGGCCGCCGACTCCGACGGGGTGATCCACCTGGCGTTCCAGCACGAGGTGGCCTGGAGCGGCAACTTCGCGGCCGCCGCGGCGGCCGACCGGCGGGCCGTGGAGGCCATGGGTGCAGCCCTGGCCGGCTCCGGCCGGCCCCTGGTACTCGCCTCGGGCATGCTCGGGCTGACGGCCGGCCGCGTGGCTACCGAGGAGGACGGGCTGGTGCCCAGCGCCGAGGTTCGGGCCAACCCGGCCGGCCGCCGTGCGGCCACCGCCCTGCTTACGCTGTCCCTGGCTGGCACGGGCGTCCGCTCGTCAGTGTTGCGCTTCCCCCCGACGGTCCACGGCGACGGCGACCACGGGTTCGTGGCCACCCTCGTCGGCATCGCCCGCCAGCGGGGCGTGGCCGGATACGTGGGTGACGGCAGCAACCGCTGGCCGGCCGTGCACCGCTCCGACGCCGCCCGTCTGGCCCGCCTGGCCGTCGAGGCCGCCCCCGCCGGCTCGGTCTTGCACGCGGTCGCCGACGAGGGCGTCCCCTTCCGCGAGATCGCCCAGGCGATGGGCCGTCACCTCGGCATCCCCACGGCGTCGGTGACCCCCGCCGATGCCGGTGACCACTTCGCCCACCTGGGCCACTTCGTAGGCCTGGACTGCCCCGCCACGGCCGCTGCCACCCGGGAACTGCTCGGATGGGAGCCGGCCGGGCCAAGCCTGCTCGAGGACCTCGAGCAGGACCATTACTACCGCCAGGCGTAACTGCGAGGGAGATTGCGGGCAGGTGAGGGGCCTTGCGCGGCGCCGTCCGGCCACGCAACGCGACCTGAGCAGGAGAGGATGAGTCCATGTCCGCCAACAGCACTCCCGCCACCGGCTCGGCACGGCGGAGGTCGGCGCGGCGGGATCGTGCCTCGGCTTGTATCTCCGTAGACGCGCGCGACACATGGGATGCCCGCCACGGCCACCTGCGCAGCCTGATGCAGCTCGACTGCGGTCACCGGCTCATCACCGCGGCACCGTGACACCGGCTCAGCGCGCGTCCCCGCCGTTAATGCCATCGGGAAAGGAACGGGCGAACGTTCGGGTCGGTCATTCCACCCGCAACTCCCTCTTGAGGATTTTCCCGGTCGGCCCCTTCGGCAGTTCGGCGGTGACCCGGACCTCGCGCGGATACTTGTAGGCCGCCAGCCGCTCCCGGCAGTACGCGATGATCTCCTCCGGGCGGGCGTCCGTGCCCGGCTTGGGCACGACGAACGCGACCACCTCCTCGCCTACGCGCGGGTCCGGCTTGCCGACGACGGCGGCCTCTGCCACGGCTGGGTGGCCGAACAGGACCTCCTCGATCTCGCGCGGGTAGACGTTGTAGCCGCCGCGGATCACCAGGTCCTTTTTCCGGTCCACGATGAACAGGTAGCCGTCCTCGTCGGCGTAGGCCAGGTCGCCGGTGTGGAACCAGCCGCTGCGGAATGCTTCGGCGGTCTCCTGCGGCCGCCGGTAATAGCCCTTCATCACGTTGTGGCCGCGGATGACGATCTCGCCGATGTTCTCCGGGCCAGGAAGGAGCGCCTTGTCCTGCTCGTCCACCACCCGGACCTCCACTCCCCAGATGGGCTTGCCGATGGACAGCACCTTGCGCTGCTCCGCACTGATGTTGAACGTCGTGGTGCTGGCGGTCTCGGACAGGCCGTAGCCCTCCAGGATGACCACGCCCGGGAACTTCTCCTCGAACGCACGGATCACCTCGCCCGGGATCGCGGCGCCGCCGGAAATCCCGACCCGCAGCGACGACAGGTCCCGGCCGGCCACGTCCGCCTGCAGCAGCGCGTAGTACATGGTCGGGACGCCGGAAAAGATCGTGCACCGGTGCCGCTCGATCGCGTCAAGCACCGGGCCGGCCTCGAACCTGGGAATGAGCACTAGCGTGCCCGCGAACCGCACCGCCGTATTGAGCACGCTGGAGAGGCCGAACACGTGGAACATCGGGAGTACCGCGACCCCGATGTCGTCATCTTCGAAGCCGAACAGTTCGCCGGCCACGGTGCAGTTCATGTACAGCTGGAAATGGGTAAGCTCGGCGCCCTTGGGCTTGCCGGTGGTCCCGCTGGTGTAGATGATCACTGCGGTATCGTCGGCATTGGTGGGCTCGATCTCGCCGGTATCGTCGGCGAAGTAGAGCTCGTCGTAGTGCTTGGTGCCCTCGGGCCGCTGGTCGTTGCCGGGGAGGTTCACCACGTATGTGGATATGTTCCCGGCCTGCTGGGCGCCGGTGACCGCCTCCGCCGCGAAACCCTCGAAAGTGATCAGCAGCCTGGACTCGGAATCCTGCAGCTGGTAGGCGACCTCGGACGCCTTCAGCAGCGGGTTCAGCGGGACCATCACCAGGCCGGCCTTGAGGATGGCGAAGTAGGTGAACAGGAACTGCGGCAGGTTCGGCAACTGCACGGCGACCTTGTCGCCGCGGCGCAGTCCACTGCCGAGCAGGGCGCTCGCCACGCGCCCGGAGATCTCGTCCACCTGTGCATAGCTGAAGGTCAGGTCGCTGATGTGGCACAGCGGGTGGTCCGGCTTGGCGGCGCGGGACTCCCGCAGCATGGTGGCCAGGTTGAAGCTCATGGCACTCCTGTACGAACGGGTAACTCACCCTATGACGCCGCCCGGCCCCGAGACTAATGCTCCAGCCCGCGCTGCCGCCAGAAGGTGCGCAGATCACCCGGCGGCGCGGCCTGCCATCGGGCGACGGCCCGCACTTCAACGGCACCGCCGTCCCTGGAGAACGGGGTTACGCCGGGCGATCGCCAAGGCGGCGTCCAGGTCGGGTGCCTCGATCATGCAGAAGCCAGCGATGATGTCTTTGGTCTCGGCGAACGCCGTTCCGCGCGAAGCCTTCGCCCCGCCCGCCGCCTCGCCGTCCCGCCCGCCGCCTCGCCGGCCCGCCGCCTCGCCGCCCCGCCGCCTCGCCGCCCCGCCGCCTCGTCGGCCCGCCGCCTCGCCGCCCCGGAATCCCGGCCGCTATGAATGCGGCTTTGGTGTACACCCGTGTGCAGCAGGTTCACATTCATCGTCGGCTTCGGCGGCTACGCGGGCTCCAGGCGGGTTCGTCGGCTATGCGGACCTTCGGCGGCTTGGGACCGGCGCTCTAGCGGCGGACGAGCCGCATGCGTAGTGTCTTTTCTGAATTTGCGGCGGAAGGGGAGGATTATGGCGGCCGGCATCCATGGCGCTTTGCGCAGGACACGCACGCTCGCAGCGGTGGCGCTTGGCTGCGGGATGCTGGCCGCCTGGGCGCTGCCGAATATCCCAGCAGCCGCGCAGAGCACAGGCGGGTGGTCCAGCCCGAGGGTCCTGCGGGTCGGGACGTTCCATGGCCGGGCCGGTCAGTACCAGTCCATCCAGTCCGCCGTCAACGCTGCCCGCTCCGGCGACTGGATCCTGGTGGGCCCCGGTGATTACCACGAGAACGCCGACGAGACCGGTCCGCGCGGCAACCCGGCTGACGGGCAGATGGGCGGCGTGTACATCACCAAGTCCGGCATCACCGTGCGCGGGATGAACCGCAACTCGGTGATCGTCGACGGCACCAAGCCCGGGTCCGCCCCGTGCAGTTCCCGGCCATCGGCTCAGGACTACGGGGCACTCGGGCCGGATGGGGTTCCCGTCGGCCGCAACGGGATCCTGGTGTGGAAGGCGAACGACGTGAGCATCGAGAACCTCACGGTCTGCAACTTCCTGGCGGGCACGGGAGCGTCGGGCAACCAGATCTGGTGGAACGGCGGGGCTGAATCCGGCAGGATCGGCCTGACCGGGTACTGGGGCAGCTACCTCACCGCCACCTCGACATTCTTCAGCGACGAGACCACCGCCGCCGAGTACGGCATCTTTGCCAGCAACTCGGCCGGCCCGGCTCGCTGGAACCAGCTTTACGCCAGCAACATGAACGACTCGGGCACGTATGTGGGCGCCTGCCTGCGGCAGTGCGACGTGACCATGGACCACATGTGGATGGAGAACAACGCTCTGGGGTACTCCGGCACCAACTCCGGCGGGATCGTCATCATCGAGAACTCCCAGTTCGATGAGAACCAGGACGGCCTGGACACCAACACGGCAGTGGTCGGGGATCCGCCCGCTCCGCAAGATGGCAGATGCCCGGACGGCGGGACCGGCCCGGTCACCCACACCACCTCATGCTGGGTGGTCATGCACAACTACATCCACGACAACAACAACCCGGCAGCGCCGGCGGCGGGCTCCGCGGCGGCCGGCCCCATCGGCACCGGGATGACCGTCTCGGGCGGCCGCTTCGACACCGTCATGCACAACGTCGTCACCAATAACGGGGCGTGGGGCGTCCTATTCGTGCCCTACGCTCAGCAGGGCACGCCGAGCCTCGGCCAGACCTGCGCCGGAGCGGGCGGCAACGAGGTGCCGGGTTTCGGCTGCGTCCTGGACCCCGAAGGTGACGCCTTGCTGCACAACACATTCCGCCACAACGGCTACTTCGGCAACCCGAGTAACTCCGACTATGGCCAGATCACGCTGTTCGGGAACGAGCCGCAGAACTGCTTCGCCGGCAATCATGCCCCGGATGGCAGCGCCCCCGCGAACCTCGAGCAGACCCAGCGAAAGTGCGGGGTCACCACCACCGCCGCCAATACCGGAGGCGACTTGTTCCCGCAAGTGCTCTGCGACACCGGCCTGGGGCCGTGCCCGAGCGGCGCCACCTACCCGAAACCGAACGGCACGGTCATCCTCAAGCCACTGCCTCGCTCCCTCCCGGCCATGCCCGACCCCTGCGCAGGCGTGCCGGCCAACCCCTGGTGCCCGAATAGGCACTGGCCTGCCAGCAACCACGGGCGGGCCGCCGCCGCGGGCGCCCCGGGCCTGCTCACGGTACCCGCGGTGAGAAGAAGGCAGCCAGCTTGGCCATTGGTCCGGGCCGTGGACTGAGGCACCTACCTCATACCGGGCCAGCGTTAGGCCTCATACCGGGCCGGCGTCAGGCGAGTTCGCGTGCGCTGGCTGGCCGACCGGACGCAGACGAGCTAACCGGGTTGCCCTGGCGAAACCGGCCCCGGCCCGGACCCACGGGATGCCCGAGGCTGGTGCTCGCCGACCCGGGGTGACCGGGCCCCGCCGTCTGGCAGCAGGTCGTCGCCCGGGATGTTCACACTCGTTAGTGTGGGGCAGGCGCGACCAGGGCCGGTGCGGCCTGGCCGCTGCTCCCGTCGGGTTTCCCTGCCAAGGAGGGATCTCATGTCGGCAACCGGGTCGGCGGTCAGCGCGATGCGGCAGACCATGGACGGCCAGGCGGAGGCGCTGGCGCGGATCCTGGAGGACGAGGCGCCGGCCGTCGCGGTCGCAGAGCGTCTGCGCGGCCGTCGGGTGCTGGCGATCGGCACGGGGACGAGCTGGCATGCGGCCAGCCAGGCCGCCGCGCTGCTGCGCGCGGCGGGATTCGACGCCGCCGCGGCGCAGTCGGCCGATGCCGCGGTGGACGGCCCGCTGCCCGGCGAGGGCGGGGCGTTGCTGGCCTTCACCCACACGGGCGCCAAGCGGTACACGGCGCAGGCCGAGCAGCAGGCCCGGTCGAAGGGCGCGGAGGTCATCCAGGTCTCCGGGATCGGCGTCGAGGGTGCGGATCTGGTGACGGTGGAGCGGGAGCGCTCGTCGGCCTACACGGCCAGCCATCTCGGGGCCATGCTGCGCACGGCGCAGCTTGCGCGGGCGCTGGGCGCCGATCTCCCGGGGCTGGCCGAGGTCCCGGCGGCGGTCGACCATGCCTACCGCACGCCTCAGGGCGGCCACCCGGCGCCGCCGGAGCGGCTGATCGAGTTCATCGGCGGCGGCATCAACCAGTGGACGGCGGCCGAGGGAGCGCTGAAGATCCGGGAGGCGGCCTACGTGGCCAGCGAGGGGCTGGCGGTTGAGCAGTTCCTGCACGGACCGTCGGTGGCCCTGGGCCACGATGACCGGCTCGTCTGCCTCGACGGGGGCGGGGCCACCTCGGCGAGGATCGCCGAAGTGGCAGCCGCCGCCCAAGCAGCAGGCGTCCCGGTGACCCGGATCACCCACGACCGGCTGGGCGAGTTGTTGTCGATCTTCCCGCTGACCGTGGCCGTGCAGCGGATCGCGCTGGAAGCCGCCGAGACGCTCGGGGTGAACCCGGACACCTTCGGTCTCGATCAGCCGGGCCACGAGTCCTGGGACCGCCTCGAACTGTGAGCGCTGTCGGGGTCGGCGCTCGCGAGGAGGCAGCTGTGGCGGGCAAGCCGCGCGACCCCGGCGGTCGGCGCCGCGCCGCAGAACCAAGCAGGCGACGCATGGAGCGGGCCGAGCCGCGGGTGTTCACGGCATGTGGGGCGCCTCGCTGATCTCGACGCTCCCCGGCACCAGGCTGCCTGGTTCGGGCACTGCGGCCGGAACATATTCCGGCCGGGCCACGCTGTCGGTAGGGCTCGGCCACAGCGACAGCGACGCGCCGGCGATGCCGTCATAGCGACAGCGACGCGCCGGCGATGCCGCGGGAGCCCGGGGCGGGCGGCGGGCAGGGCGCGTGCCGGGGGCGGACGGCGTGCAGGGCGGGCGCGGGGAGGGCGCGGGCGCCGGGAGGGCGCGTGCGGGGCGGCGCCGGGGCGCCGGGAGGGCGGGCGCGGCGCAGGGCGGGCGCCGCGCAGGGCAGGCGCGGCGCAGGGCGGGCGCCGGGAGGGCGGGCGGGGGAGGAAGGGACAGGGCAGCCGATGAGCGAGGGCCGGGCGCGGGGGCTGTGGGCGCCGCAGCGGCGCGCGCTGACCGCGGGCCTGGTCCTGACGATCACCTTCGTGGCGTCGGAGGCGCTGGCGGTGGTGACGGTGATGCCGGTGGTCGCCCGCGACCTGGGCGGGCTGTCGCTGTACGGCTGGGTGTTCAGCGCGTTCATGCTGGGCAGCGTGATCGGGATCGTGGTGGCCGGCCGGGAGGCCGACCGGCGGGGCCGGCGGCCCCGTTCGTGGCCGGGGTGGTCCTGTTCGGATCCGGGCTGGCCGTCGCGGGCCTGGCCCCGTCGATGGGCGTCCTGGTCGCGGGCCGCGCGCTGCAGGGCATCGGCGCGGGCGCGGTACCCGCCGTGGCCTACGCCTCGATCGGCCGCAGCCTGGATGGCCCGCTCCGGGCGCGCATGATGGCGGTCCTGTCCACCGCGTGGGTCGCGCCGGGGCTGGCCGGGCCCGCCCTCAGCGCCGAGGTCGCGCGGGTGTTCGGATGGCGGTGGGTATTCCTTGGCCTGCTGCCGGTGGTCGCGGTGGCCGGGTCGATCGCCGTGCCGGCTCTGGTCCGCCTGGGGCCGCCCGACTCTGCCCCGGCCCGCGAGCACCGGCTGACCGACGGCGTCCGCACGGCGGCCGGTGCCACGATGATCTTGGGCGGCCTCACGCTGGCGGTCGGCTCCCGCGCGGTCCTGGCCGGCGCGGCCCTGATCCTGGCCGGCGGGGTCGCCGGGCTTCCCGCGTTGCGCCGGCTGGTCCCGGCCGGCACGCTGGCCGCCCGTCCCGGGCTGCCGGCCACGATCCTCAGCCGGGGCCTGCTGACGTTCGCGTTCTTCGGCGCGGACGCGTACGTGACGTTGTCGATCACCGCGGTGCGTCACCGCAGCCCGGTGGTGGCGGGCATCGCGGTCACCGGCGCCACGCTGGGCTGGACGGCGGGTGCCTGGGTGCAGGCCCGGCTGAGCGAGACCTGGGAGGGGCGCCGCCTGGTACGCACGGGACTGGTGATCATCCTCGTCGGCACCGGCGGGATGGTCCTGGTGCTGCAGCCGGGCGTGCCGGTGGCCGAGGGCCTGGCCGCCTGGACCGTCGCGGGCCTGGGCATGGGGTTGGCGTACGCGCCGCTCTCGCTGATGATGCTGCGGAAGGCGCCGCCCGGGCGGGAAGGCTGGGCCTCGGCGTCGCTGAACCTGACCGACGTGCTCGGTACCGCGATCGGCATCGGCGTGGGCGGCGCGGCCGTGGCCGCCGCCGCAGGCCGCGACCTGCACCTGGGCCTCACGGTCGCGTTCGCGATCACGGCGGCCGTGGCCGTCGTGGCGCTGGTGCTCACCGGCCGGCTGCTGGCAGGCGCCAACTCGCCGCCCCCGGTCGCCGAGCGCGTGCTCGCGTCGGCACCGGACTAGCGCGCTGACCACACGCGTTCGCCGGGTTTGATCATGCTGCTACGCCGCGGCGGTCTTCCCGGGGCGATGGCTCAGCGGGCGCCCGCCGTGCGGTTGGGCGCCCATAGCTGGTCGGCGTCGCCGGCGGCGAGCCGGCCCCGGTAGACGTTGATCTTGTGGTCGATGAGGTTGAGGTGTTCTTGTATCTCAGCGAGCTTGGCGGTCACGTCGGCGCGGTGGGTCTCCAGGAGGTCAAGCCGTTCCTGCTCGTTGCCCGGCCCGGCGGATACGAGCTGGGCGTAGCGCCGGATGGTCTTGATGGGCATGCCGGTGGCCCGCAGCCTGGTGCAGATGGTGATCCAGTCCAGGTCGAGCTGCTGGTAGCGCCGCCGGCCGCCGGCGGTGCGGTCGACGGTGGTGACGACCAGGCCGGCGCGTTCGTAGTAGCGCAGGGTGTGCACGCTGACCCCGGTGCGGCGGGCGGCCTCGGCGATGCTCAGGCCCGCCGGGGGGCCGGAGCGAGCGGGCCGGGGTACCGGCCGCGGCTTGACTTCGAGCATGCTCTAAATCGTAGCGTCGTGGTCATGAATCCTTCAACGCGGCCGAAGACCACGGCCGGCGAGCGCGGGCGGGCGCCCGAACTCAGCCGGCGCCGCCGGTCCCCGGTGCCTGAACTCAGCCGGCGCCGCCGGTCCCTGGTGCTCGCGATCTGCTGCGCCAGCATGGTCGTCGTGGTGATGGACATCTCCATCGTCAACGTCGCGCTGCCCGCGATTCGCCGTGACCTGCACGCCTCGGTGTCCGGCCTGCAGTGGACGGTCGACGCGTACACCCTGGTACTGGCCAGCTTCCTGGTGCTGGCCGGGTCCATCGCCGACCGGGTCGGCCGCCGGCGGATCTTCCAGGTCGGCCTGGCCACCTTCGGGCTCGGCTCGCTGCTGTGCGGCCTGGCGCCGGGCATCGGCGCTCTGATCGCGGCGCGCGGCTTGCAGGCCGTCGGCGGCACGATGCTCAACCCGGTGGCGATGGCGATCGTCGCTACCACGTTCCCTGACCCGGCCGAGCGGGCCAGGGCCATCGGCGTGTTCGGCTCGGTGTCCGGCCTGTCGCTGGCGCTGGGCCCGATCCTCGGCGGCGCCCTGGTCGACGGCTTCGGCTGGCACTCCATCTTCTGGATCAACGTGCCGATCGTGGCCGCCGCGATCGTGGGCACCGCGCTGTTCGTGCCCGAGTCCCGCGCCGCCCGGGCGCGCCGGTTCGACCCGGTGGGCCAGGTCCTGGTGATCCTGGTGCTGGGCAGCGTCGTCTGCGCGATCATCGAGTCCGGACGGCTGGGCTGGACCTCGCCGGTCATCGGTGGCCTGCTCGCCGTGGCCGTGCTCGGCGTGGCGGGCATCCTCGGCTACGAACCGCGCCGCGGCGACCCGCTGCTGGAGCTGCGCCTGTTTCGCAGCGTGCCGTTCAGCGCGGCGATCGGGATGGCGCTGTTCGCCTTGTGCGCGTTCGGCGCGTTCCTGTTCGTGACCACCCAGTACCTGCAGGACGTGCGCGGCCTGTCGGCGCTGACGGCCGGGCTGTGCCTGCTCCCGGTCGGGGCGGTAGTCGTGGTGCTCTCCCCGGCCGCCGGCCGGCTGGTCGGCGCGCGCGGCCCCCGGCTGCCGCTGGTGGTCTCCGGGGCCGCGCTGGCCCTGGGCGGCGGCGCGTCGATCTGGCTTCGGCCGGCCACCCCGCTGCCGGCCGTGCTCGCGATCTACCTGCTGTTCGGCATCTTCCTGGGCACCGTCAACCCGCCGATCACCAACTCGGCGGTCTCCGGGATGCCCCGCTCGATGGCCGGGGTGGCCGCCTCGCTGGCCTCCACGGGCCGGCAGGCCGGCACCGCCCTGGGCGTCGCGATCTCCGGAACGATCGTGGGATCGGCCCTGGCCCGCGGCGGGACGGCGTTCACCAGCGCGGAGCACGGCGTGTGGTGGCTGGTGCTCGGGCTCGGCGCCGGCCTCGGTGTGCTGGGGCTGCTCAGCACCGGGCGCCGGGCCCTGGGCACCGCCGGGCGCGCGGCGGCACTGTTCGAGAAGGTGGACCGGGGCGCGGACGCCAGCCACGCTGGGGCCGCCCGCGTCCCCGGGCCGCGTGATCAGCCCGGCGAACGCCTGCGGTCAGCGCACTAGCTGGATGGCTGGCTCTCGCCGACCGTCGCCGAGTCGGCGCGCCACGACGCGAGCTCGGGCTGCGGGAACTTGGCGTACCTGCGCTTCAGCCAGATCCCGTAGGAGTTGCCCTCCTGCAGGTGCTTGATCAGCACCTTGCGGGCGTACTCGTCCTCCCGGCCGGGCGGGATCTCGAAATGGATCTTGAGGAACGCGTTGGTGTAGCGGTCGAAGACGGCGGGGACCCCGTCCTCGTACATCAGGTGGATGTCCTCCAGCCAGTTGATGTCCTCGCCCGGCGTCGCGGCGATCAGGTCCACGTCGTCGACCAGGGACGGGTCGAACTGGTAGGGGAACGTCCGCCCGGTCAGTTCCTCGGTGTCGATGCCGATCTTCGTGGACAGGTGCGGCCCGGCGCCGCCGGCGGAGAGGTCGCCCGTGGTGAGGTCGCCCGTGGTGAGGTCGCCCGTGGTGAGGTCGCCCGTGGTGAGGTCATCAGCCATTGCGCGGTCCGCCCATGCCGTCGTTCGCGATCTGCTTCTCCAGCAGCGCCTTGATCTCGGCCAGCGCGCGCTCCTCGGTCTGCCCCGGGATGTAGGTGGTCCCGGCCAGCGGGACCTTGGCCATCGCCGAGGCTTCCACGGTCAGCGCGCACAGGTCCTCGGGCTCGAGGCTGTGCACGTCGGTCTTGCCGCACGCCCGCGCGAACATCTGCGCCTCGAGCGTGAGCGTGTGCAGGAAGTTGTAGACGCGCTCGGCGGCCTCGTCCACCCGCAGCCGCTTGCGCAGTTCCGGGTCCTGGGTGGTGATGCCGACCGGGCAGCGGCCGGTGTGGCAGTGGTAGCACCGGCCGGCCGGGACACCGACCGTGCCCTCGTAGTCGGTGACGCCGGGGATCTCCTTGTTGCAGTTCAGGGCCATCAGCGCCGAGTGGCCGATCGCCACCGCCTTCGCGCCGAGGGCCAGGCACTTGGCCACGTCGGCCCCGTTGCGGATGCCGCCGGCCACGACCAGGTCGATCTCGTCGGCCAGCCCGACGTCCTCCAGCGCGCGGCGCGCCTCCGGGATCGCCGCCATCAGCGGGATGCCGGTCTCCTCGGCCGCGATGTGCGGCCCGGCCCCGGTGCCGCCCTCGGCGCCGTCGAGGTAGATGGTGTCCGGGCCGCACTTGGCCGCCATGCGGACATCGTCGTAGACCCGCGCGGCGCCCAGCTTGAGCTGGATCGGCACCTGGTAGTCGGTGGCCTCGCGGATCTCCTGGACCTTCAGCGACAGGTCGTCGGGGCCGAGCCAGTCCGGGTGGCGGGCCGGGCTGCGCTGGTCGATCCCGGCGGGCAGCGAGCGCATCTCGGCCACCTGCTCGGTCACTTTCTGCCCCATCAGGTGGCCGCCCAGCCCCACCTTGCAGCCCTGGCCGATGAAGAACTCCACGCCGTCGGCGAGCATCAGGTGGTGCGGGTTGAACCCGTAACGGCTCTGGATGACCTGGTAGAACCACTTGGTGGACAGGTCACGCTCGGGCGGGATCATCCCGCCCTCGCCGGAACAGGTCGCGGTCCCGGCCATCGAGGCGCCCTTGGCCAGCGCCATCTTGGCCTCGAGCGACAGCGCCCCGAAGCTCATCCCGGTGATGTAGACCGGGATGTCAAGCTCGAGCGGGCGGGCGGCGAAGCGCGCGCCGAGCACGGTCTTGGTCTCGCACTTCTCCCGGTAACCCTCGATCACGAACCGGGTCAGCGTGCCGGGCAGGAACATCAGCTCGTCCCAGTGCGGGATCCGCTTGAACATCGAGAACCCGCGCATCCGGTACCGGCCCAGCTCGGACTTCACGTGGATGTCGTTGATGACTTCGGGCGTGAAGATGCTGCTGTGTCCGAGGACCGACCGGGCGCCGTCTTCGTTCTGGCTCATGAATGATCCCGGGGGTCAGAGGACGAGCTTGCGCTCGGCCGGCTCGAGGTTGTCATAGTTCCAGAGCTTCTGGCCGCAGACGAACTTCCGGAACGAGGCATTCGGCTCCATCCCGTAGATCCGCAGCTTGCGCGCGAGGAACTCGTCGTCGTCGGAGGTGAGTTCCGCCTCCACGCAGTCCACGCCGAGCGAGGCGACCTTCCCGCCCACGTAGATCGCGCCGTCGTACATGGAGTCGCCGAGCCCGCTGCCCACGTTGCCGCAGATGATCTGCCGGCCGCGCTGCAGCATGAAACCGGTCATGAGCCCTGCGTCCCCGCCGACCAGGATCGTGCCGCCCTTCTGGTCGATGCCGGTGCGGGCGCCGACGTCGCCGCGCACCACCACGTCGCCGCCGCGCAGGGCGGCGCCGGCCAGCGAGCCCGCGTTCTTGTCGATCACGAGCACGCCGGACATCATGTTCTCCGCCACCGACCAGCCGACCCGCCCGGTGACCCGGATCTCCGGCCCGTCGATCAGGCCGCAGCCGAAGTAGCCGAGGCTGCCGTTGATGGTGATCCGGCACCGGGCCAGGATGCCGACCGCTATCGAGTGCTTGGCGCCCGGGTTCAGGATGCGGACGTCGGTGATCTGCTCGGCGTAGATCAGGCGGCGCAGTTCCAGGTTGATCTGGCGGGTGGTCAGGCCGGCGGCGTCGAAGACCGCCGTCCGGCCGCTGCCCTCGCCCTCGATGACGGCCGTTCCCGGAGCCCGGGCGTGCGGCTCGGCCAGCCCGCGCGCGTCGTAGCTGATCTTCATAGGTGCCATACCAGGACCTCGCGCTCGTACGGGTCGTAGGTATCGATCTCGCGGCCGACCACGGCGCGGATCGCGACCTCCTCGGAGGCCATCGCGACCAGTTCCGGCGACTCGTAGAGGACCAGCGGCTTGGCGGCCATCTCGTCCTTGGCCACCCCGAGCGCGTCGCCGGTGACGACCATGTAGGTGAACACCCCGTCCAGCTCGTCCAGGCTCTGCTTCATCGCGGTCTCCAGCGTGAGCCCGTCGTCCATCTTCTGCGCCAGGTAGACGGCGATGATCTCGGAGTCGCACTCGGACTGGAACCGGTGGCCCATCCGCTCCAGGCGGCGGCGCCACATGTGGTAGTTCGTGAGCTGGCCGTTGTGCACCACCGCGATGTCGGAGAACGGGTAGGCCCAGTAGGGGTGGGCGCCGGAGATGTCCACGTCCGACTCGGTGGCCATCCGGACGTGGCCGATCGCGTGCGTCCCGGTGAACCCGTTCAGCCGGTACCGCTCGGCGACGCTCTCGGCGTCGCTCAGGTCCTTGATGATCTCGAGCGAGTGGCCCAGGGACAGCACCTCGCAGCCCGGCACGTCCTCGACGTAGTCGGCGAGCGGCTTCAGGTCTCCGTGGTAGCGGAACTTCACCCGGTAGGCGTACTCCTGCTCGCCGTGGATCACGTCCACCATCGCGCCGATCTTGGCCAGCCGGTGCTCGATCTCGTTGCGGTGCCGCTCCAGCCGGTCGGCCCAGCCGAAGTCGCGGACCTCGTTCGGGTCGGCCAGCTTGATCCTCATCACGAACAGATCGTCGGGCGGGCCGTAGAGCGCGAACCCGCTGGAGTCCGGGCCGCGGTGCTTCATCGACTGAAGCATCCGGGTGATCTCGCTGCCGATGTCGCCGGGCCCGTCCCGGTGGATGATGCCAGCTATGCCGCACATGTCGTGGCCCCTCTCGCTCCCCGATACGGCCGCTACGGGTTATGGCTGCTGCGGTACTCAGGGCAGGATGTCGAGGTACTCGCCCAGGTCCCAGTCGGAGACCGTCGCGCAGTAGCGCTCCCACTCGTCGGTCTTGTAGTGGTGGAACACCCGGTACATCTCGCCCGGCAGCGCATCCTTGATCACCTCGTCCTTGGCCAGCGCCGCCAGCGCATCGCCGAGGGTCATCGGGACCTTCTTGACGTCCTTGCCGCCGGCGATGGCCTCGTAGATGTTGCGTTCCTCGGGCGGTCCCGGGTCCAGGCCGCGCTGGATGCCGTCGGCCATCGCCTTGATCATCGCCGCGAACGACAGGTACGGGTTGACCGCGGAGTCCACGGACCGGTACTCGAACCGGCCCGGGGCGCTGACCCGCATCGCCGTGGTCCGGTTCTGGAACCCCCAGTCGGCGTACAGCGGCGCCCAGAAGCCGGTGTCCCAGAACCGCCGGTAGGAGTTGACGGTCGGCGCCGTGATGCAGGTGAGCGCGCCCAGGTGGTCCAGGACGCCGCCGATCGCGTTCAGCCCGAGCTTGCTCGGCAGCCGCGGGTTGTCGGTGTCGGGCAGGAACATGTTCTCGTCGCCCTGCCACAGCGAGATGTTGTGGTGGCAGCCGTTCGCCGACACGCCCATGAACGGCTTGGGCATGAAGCACGGGTACGCGCCGAGCTCACGGCCCACCTGCCGGCAAATCTGCCGGTAGGTGGTGAGCCGGTCGGCGGTGCGCTCGGCCCGGTCGAACATCCAGTTCAGCTCGAGCTGGCCCGGGGCGTCCTCGTGGTCGCCCTGGATCATGTCCAGGCCCATGGCCTTGCCGTACTCCATGACCTTGTGGATCAGCGGCTGCAACTCGGCGAACTGGTCGATGTGGTAGCAGTACGGCTTGGTCTTGCCGTCGACCGACGGCGTTCCGTCGGGGTTCAGCTTGAGCCACATCATCTCGGGCTCGGTGCCGACCCGCAGGTGCAGCCCGGTCTCGGCCTCGAACGCCTCGTGGATCCGGCGCAGGTTGCCGCGGCAGTCGGAGGTCAGGTAGCCGCCCGGGTCGACCTCCTCCTCGCGGTTGCGGAACAGGGTGCAGAACACCCGGGCCGTCTTCGGGTCCCACGGAAGCTGGCAGAACGTGTCCACGTCGGGCAGGCCGACGAGCTCCCACGCCTCCGGCCCGTACCCTATGTACTGGCCGTGCCGGTCGGTGAACAGGTTCGCCGTGGAGCCGTAGACGAGCTGGAAACCCCGGTCGGCGATCCGCTCCCAGTGATCAGCCGGCACCCCCTTGCCCATGATCCGCCCGGTGACCGAGACGAACTGGTAATAGACGTAGGTGATGCCCTTGGCGTCGATCTCGGCCCGGACGCGCTCGATCCCCTCGGCGCGCCCGTCGGAGTCAGTGAACCGTTCGAGATCGGTGCTCACGAGGCCTCCCGGGGCGGCAACATGCCTGGACGTCAATTTACGGACAGTAAACCCCGTATCATGGGACGATACAACACCCAGCCCGGCTCTGGTTCGCCGGAGACCGCACGCGAGACCGGCGGTTCCCGAGTGCGGCGCGGGGGAGGACACTGGGAACGATGACGCAGTTGACGAGCCTCGCCGGCGACCCGGCCGAGGGCGACCCCGGCGAGGCTGGCACGCTCGGGACCGGCCCCCCGACGTTGCGTTCCGGCTCTTCCGGGTCTTCGGGGTCTTCGGGGTCTTCGGGGTCTTCGGAATCGCTGGCGCCCAGGCCGGGGCAGGCGGGCGCGCTCGAGGAGGCGCTCGGCGCGGTCATCGCCGAGCGGGTACGCGAGTTCCGGCTGCTGCTGGGGCTGACGGTCGGGCATCTCGCGGAGCTGACCGGCCTGTCCAAGGGCATGCTGTCCAAGATTGAGAACGCGCAGGCCTCGCCCAGTCTGGCCACGCTGGCGCGGCTCTCCGAGGCGCTGAAGGTCCCGGTCACCGCGTTCTTCCGGGGGCTGAACGAGGAACAGGACGTCCTGGTGGTCAAGGCCGGCCGGGGGCTGGACATCCAGCACAAGAACTCGGGCCCGGGGCATCGCTACCAGTCGCTGGGCACCATGCGCGCGCCGCACAACTCGCTGGAGACCCTGCTGGTCACGCTCACCGAGCGGGCCGACACGTTCCCGCTCTACCAGCACTCGGGCACCGAGTTCCTCTACATGATCTCCGGCCGTCTGGAGTACCTCTACGGGAGTTCCCGTTACCTGCTGGAACCCGGCGACGCCATGCAGTTCGTCGGCGAAGTGCCGCACGGGCCGAACGCGCTGATCGACCTGCCGATACAGTTCATCTCGGTCAAGTCCATCCAGCCGGCCGGCTGAGCGGCCCGGGCCGGGCGCCCGTCGTCGCGCGTTTCCTCTCGGTGGACAGAGTTTCATTGCTGGCGTAGCCTTGGCCTTGGGGGGACATTTCGGTTACCCCGTGGTTCTCATCGTGATACCCCAACGCGTGCGCGGCGGAGGCGATTACAGGTGGTCACGAACGGAGGCCGGCCGTCCCGGCCGCCCGGGGGCCGCGCCGCGTATCCCGCCAGGTACTCCGCGCTCGGCCTGATCCGCCGCGGCCTGACCCACGAGGAATGGCCTCCCGCCTGGCGCGCTCATCCCCTGAAGGGCAGCTACGACGTCGTGATCGTCGGCGGCGGCGTGCACGGCCTGGCCACCGCGTACTACCTCGCCGCCAACCACGGCATCACCGACGTGGCCGTGCTGGACAAGGGGTACATGGGGTCGGGCGGCTCGGGCCGCAACACCGCGATCCTGCGGTCGAACTACCTCACCCCCGAGGGCGTCAGGTTCTACGACCGCTCGATCCAGCTCTACCGGACGCTGGCCGCCGACCTGGACTACAACGTGATGTTCTCGCGGCGCGGCCACCTGACGCTCGCGCACAACGACTCGTCGCTGCGCACGATGCGCTGGCGCGCCGAGGTGAACAAGGCCGAGGGCGTCGACTCCGAGGTGATCGGCCCGGCCGAGATCAAGCGCCTGGCCCCGTTCCTCGACGTCAGCACCGAGGCCAGGTACCCGGTACTCGGCGCGCTGTGGCATCCCCCGGGCGGCATCATCCGGCACGACGCCGTGGTGTGGGGGTACGCACGCGGAGCGGACGCCCGCGGGGTGCACATCCACCAGAACACCGAGGTCACCGGCATCGACGTGGCGGACGGGCGGGTCCGGGGGGTGCGGACGAACCGCGGCGGCATCGCGACCCGCGTGGTGCTCAACGCGACCGCGGGCTGGTCCACGCTGATCTCCGACATGGCCGGGGTGGCCCTGCCGATCACCACGTCGCCGCTGCAGGCCGCGGTCACCGAGCCGGTGAAGCCGTTCCTGTCCCCGGTGATCGTGTCCGGCACGCTGCACGTCTACATCAGCCAGACCGACCGCGGCGAGCTGGTGTTCGGCGCCAGCGTCGACCCGTTCACCTCGTACTCGATGCGCGGGTCGCTGGAGTTCATCGAGGGCCTGGCCGGGCACGTGCTGGAGCTGATGCCCGCGCTGGCCCAGGTGCGCCTGCTCCGGCAGTGGGCGGGCCTGTGCGACATGACGCCGGACTTCTCGCCGGTCATGGGGCCCACGCCGGTGGACGGGTTCCTGGTCGACGCCGGCTGGGGCACCTACGGGTTCAAGGCCGGCCCGGTATCCGGCGAGGCCATGGCGCAGTGCATCGCGACCGGGCGGACCCCGGAGATCATCGCCGCGTTCGGCCTGGACCGGTTCGGCGAGGGGACGCTGGTCGGCGAGAAGGGCGCGGCCGCCGTCGGCCACTAGATCGCGAAAGGTTCGATGATGATCCTGCTGCCGTGTGCCTGGTGCGGGCCCCGCGACGCCGGAGAGTTCCAGCACGTCGGCGAGGCGGCCGCGCGCCCCGACCCGCGGACCGCGAGCCCGCTCGAGTGGCGGGCCTACCTTTACCTGCGGGCCAACCCGTGCGGCTGGACCACCGAGACCTGGTACCACCGGATGGGCTGCCGCAGGTTCATCAGGGTCGAGCGGCACACCGAGACCAACGAGATCCGGTCCGCCTCATGAACGCGGCCATGCGGCTCGGGCCGCAGCCCGGCGAGGTGATCGACCGCGCGGCCGAGCTGACCTTCACCTGGAACGGGAGGCCGTACCCCGGCCACCCGGGCGACACGATCGTCTCGGCGCTCGCGGCCGCGGGCGAGCGGGTCTTCTCCCGGAGCATGAAGTACCACCGCCCCCGCGGCCTGCTCACCGCGGGCTTCCACGACCCGGGCTGCATGGTCCAGGTCGGCGACGAGCCGAACGTCCGGGGCGCGCACCGGCTGGTCACCGACGGGATGGCGGTGACCTCGCAGAACACCTGGCCCTCGCTGCGGTTCGACGTCAAGGCCTCCAACCGGCTCGCGGGCCGGTTCCTGGGCGCCGGGTTCTACTACAAGACGTTCATGCGGCCGCAGGCGTGGTGGCCGGCTTACGAGAGCGTGCTGCGGCGGTTCGTCAACGGCGGGACGGTCTCCCCGGACACCTCGGGCGGCCCGCACGCGCGGCCGGAGAAGCGCTACGCCCACCCGGACGTGCTGGTGGCCGGCGGCGGCCCGGCCGGGATGGCGGCGGCGGTCGCGGCCGCGCAGGCCGGCGCCTCCGTGCTGCTCGTGGAGGAGGAGCACCGGCTCGGCGGTCACCTGCGCTGGGGCGGCGAGGCCGACCTGGCGGCCCTGGCCGGCCTGGCCGGGCAGGTGGCGGCCGAGCCCGGCATCGAGGTGCTGACCGACGCGGTCGTGCTCGGCCGTTACGACGGCAACTGGATCGCCGTTCTTGAACGGGACATCGGCGGGGCCGGTGCCGCGGCGGAGCGGCTGGTCAAGGCGCGGGTGAAGACGCTCGTGGTGGCGCCGGGCCTGATCGAGCGGCCGTACGTGATCGAGGGCAACGACCTGCCCGGGGTCATGCTGTCCACCGCGGTCCGGCGGCTGATCAACCTGTACGCGGTCCGGCCGGGCGAGCGGGCGGTGGTGCTGACCGCCAACGCCGAGGGCGACACCGCGATCGCCGACCTCAAGCGGGCCGGCGTGGAGGTCGCCCGGGTGGAGGACGCCCGCCTCGGCGGCGACGTCCGGGCGGTCCGGGGACGCGGCGGCGTGCGGGCGGTCGAGTTCGCCGACGGCACCCGGGTGGCCTGTGACCTGCTGGTCACCGCGGTCGGCTGGACCGCTCCGACCGCGCTGCTCAACATGGCGGGCAACCGGCCGGTGTACAGCGAGCGGGCGGCCAGGTTCTTCCCCGACCCGGCGGCGCTGCCCGAGGACGTGCTGGCCACCGGCGGCATCGCGGGCGACGGGAGCCTGGAGGAACTCGTCGATCACGCCACGGCCACCGGGGCCGAGGCCGCGCGCCGCGCCGCCCGGGTGCGCCAGGCCCGCGCCCTCGCCGCCCCCACCGGCCAGCAGCTCCATGATCGTGGCGGATCCGGGACGAATGGCGTCACCAATCAGCCACGATCATGGAACTCCATTCCTGAGCTGCCGGTGGACGCGCATCCGGAGCTGTTCGTCGGGGCGACGCACGGGATCGTGGACTTCAGCGAGGACGTGTCGTCCAAGGACCTGGAGGCCGCCGTGGCCGAGGGGTTCGACTCGGCCGAGCTGGCCAAGCGGTTCACGACCGCGACCATGGGGCCGCTGCAGGGCAAGCTGGAGACCGTCAACACGGTGGCGGTCGTGGCCCGCGCCACCGGCCGCTCGATCGCCGAAACCGGCACGACGACCTGGCGCCCGCCGTACGCGCCGGTCACGCTCGGGGCCCTGGCCGGGCAGGCCTTCGAGCCGGTGCGCTACTCGCCGATGCAGCCCTGGCACGAGGCGCACCGCGCGGTGCCGCTGGTGGCCGGCGCGTGGATCCGGCCGGACCGGTACGGCGACGCCGCGGCCGAGGCGCGGAACGTCCGCGAGGACGTCGGCATCATCGACGTGACCCCGATCGGCAAGCTGGACCTGCGCGGGCCCGACGTACCGAAGCTGCTCAACCTGCTCTACGTCAACAAGTGGTCCAAGCTGGAGATCGGCCGCGTCCGTTACGGCGTGATGTGCGCCGACGACGGCGTGGTTCTCGACGACGGCGTGACCGGCCGCCTGGGCGACGAGCACTACCTGATGAGCACCACCTCGTCGGGCGCGGCGACCGTCTGGGAATGGGTCGAGAACTGGCTCCAGACCGAGCATCCGGACTGGCGGGTCCACGTCACCCCGGTGACCACCGCGTACGCGAGCATCAACGTGGCCGGCCCGAAGTCGCGCCAGCTCCTCGAGCGGCTGACCGATGGCGTGGACCTGGCCAACGAGGCCTTCCCCTACATGCACGTGCGCACCGGCACGATCGCCGGGGTCGGCGACAGCGTGCTGTGGCGGATCGGCTTCACCGGCGAGCTCAGCTACGAGCTGCACGTTCCGGCCTCCTACGGGCTGCACGTGTGGGAAGCGCTGCTGGAACACGGCGCCGACCTGGGCGTCGCCGCGTTCGGCGTGGAGGCGCAGCGGATCCTGCGGCTGGAGAAGGGCCACTTCATCGTCGCTCAGGACACCGACGGCCTGACCCGGGGGTTCAGCGCCGGGCTGGACTGGGCCATCAAGCTGGACAAGGACGACTTCGTCGGGAAGCCGGAGCTGGCCTGGCAGGGCGACAGCGGGACCCGGCTGGTCGGGCTGCAGCCGGTCGACGCGTCGGTGGTGCCCGAGGAAGCCAGCCTGATCATGGACGGCGGCACGATCGCCGGCCGGATCACCTCCAGCCGGATGTCCCCGACCCTGTGCCGGTCCATCTGCCTCGCCCAGGTCGACGCCCGCCTTGCCAAGCCGGGCACCGTGGTCACCGTGCGGCTGCCGGGCGGGCGCGACATCGAGGCCCGGGTCATGCCGCAGCATGCGCACGTCGACCCGGACGGGGGGAGGATGCGTGTTTGACATCGTCGCCCGGAGTCCGATCGCGCCGGCGCCGCCGGTGGTGCAGACCGACGGCTGGGAGGTCAGCGGCCGCCGCGCCGCCGCCGGGCTCACGATCACCGACTGCACCCCGCTGACCAAGGTGCAGCTGCGCGCCCCGGCCGGCGGCCGCGCCGCGGCCGCCCTCGGCGTCCGGTTCGGCCGGGCCGGCCGGGACGAGGCGGGCACGCTCGTGGTGGGCAGCGGCCCGGGGGAGTGGCTGCTGCTCGCGGCGCCCGGCCAGGCCCGGGCGCTCGACCCGGAACGTATCGCCGCCCAGGCCCCGGAAGAGTCGGTGACCTGGGTCGATCTCACCCATGGCCGGGCCCTGATCCGGCTGAGCGGATCGCGGGGGCCCCGTCTGCTGGCCAAGCTGTGCGGCATCGACCTGGGCGAGGAAATAACGCCCGACGGCGCCGCGTTCCGCACCTCGGTCGCGGCGCTGGCCACCGACGTGGTCCGCGACGACCTGGTTACCCCGGACGGGCGGACGCGCTCGTACCTGCTGCACTGCGAGCGGTCGTCCGGCCAGTACCTCTTCGACGCCATGCTCCGCGCGGGCGCCGAGTTCGGCATCGAGATCGACGGATTCCGGATGCCCCACGCGCTTCCTCCCCCCGCCCGCCCCGCCTGAGCAGACAAAGGAGCCTGCCATGCCGTTCCCGAGTGACCTGGAGATCGCCCGCCAGGCACAGCTCAAGCCCATCGACGACATCGCCAGCGAGACCGGCCTGGGCATGCACCTGCTCGAGCCGTACGGCGAGCAGGTCGTCAAGATCAAGCTGTCCGCGATCGAGGAGCTCGCCGACGCCCCGAAGGCCAAGTACGTGGTGGTGACCGCGATCACCCCGACGCCGCTCGGTGAGGGCAAGACCACCACGACCGTCGGCCTCGGGCAGGCGTTCAAGCACATCGGCCAGCGGGCCACGATCGCGATACGGCAGCCGTCGATGGGCCCGACGTTCGGCATCAAGGGCGGCGCCGCGGGCGGCGGGTACAGCCAGGTAGTCCCGATGGAGGTGCTCAACCTGCACCTGACCGGGGACATGCACGCGGTGACCGCCGCGCACAACCTGCTCTCCGCGATGATCGACAACCACCTGTACCAGGGCAACGAGCTCGGCCTCGACCTGAACGACATCACCTGGCGCCGGGTGCTCGACGTCAACGACCGGGCGCTGCGCAACATCGTGGTCGGGCTCGGCCCGCGCGCCGACGGCGTGACCCGGCAGACCGGGTTCGACATCACCGCCGCCTCCGAGGTGATGGCCACCCTGGCCCTGACCACGTCGCTCGCCGACCTGCGGCAGCGGCTGGGCCGGATCGTCGTCGGCTACACCTCCTCCGGCGAGCCGGTGACCGCCGAGCAGCTCCACGCGGCGGGCTCCATGGCCGTGATCCTGCGCGACGCGATCAAGCCCAACCTGCTGCAGACCCTGGAGAACACCCCGGTCCTCGTGCACACCGGGCCGTTCGGCAACATCGCTACCGGCAACTCCTCGGTGGTGGCCGACCTGATCGGCATCCACACCGGCGACTACCTGATCACCGAGGCCGGCTTCGGGGCCGACATGGGAGCCGAGCGGTTCTTCAACATCAAGTGCCGCAACTCCGGGCTGAGGCCCGACGCCGCGGTCATCGTGGCCACGGTCCGGGCGCTCAAGGCACACTCGGGCAAGTACAAGATCATCGCCGGGCGGCCGCTGCCCGAGGAGCTGCTGGCCGAGAACCCGGACGACGTGCTGGCCGGCGCGGCCAACCTGCGCAAGCAGATCGAGAACGTCCGGGTGCACGGCATCCCCGCGGTGGTCGCGATCAACGCGTTCCCGACCGACCACCCCAGTGAGCACGAGGCGATCCGCCAGGTCACCGCCGAGATGGGGGTGCGGTCCGCGGTGTCCAGCCACTTCGACCAGGGCGGCCGCGGCGCCACCGAGCTGGCCGAGGCGGTGGCGGAGGCCGCCGACGAGCCTGACCAGTTCCGGTTCCTCTACCTCGACCAGGCCAGCCTGCGGCAGAAGATCGAGACCGTGGCCGGCAAGGTCTACGGCGCGGCGGGCGTGAGCTACTCACCGCAGGCCGCCAAGCAGCTCGACACCTACGAGCGGAACGGCTTCGGCCGCCTGCCCGTGTGCATCGCCAAGACCCACCTGTCGATCTCCTCCGACCCGGCGCTCAAGGGCGCGCCGACCGGCTGGACCCTGCCGGTCCGCGAGGTCCGGGCCTCGGTCGGGGCCGGCTTCGTGTACCCGATCTGCGGCGAGATCCGCACGATGCCGGGCCTGTCCGCCCATCCGGCCGCGGCGCGGATCGACCTCGACGCCGAGGGCGAGATCGTGGGACTCTCGTAGGCCGGGCGGTACCCCCTAGCGCAGGATCACGAGCAGGGCGGATGATGATTTTGGCCATCGAACGACAGCAAAGGGGTCCACATTGAGCCAGGAGAAGATGTGGGGTTCCGAGCCGTACTGGGGCCTGTCCTACGACTGGGACCCGGACTGGATGCTCACCGACCGGCACAAGGAACTTCGCGCCAAGCTGATCGACCTGTGCCAGCAGGAGATGCGCGACAACGCCAAGCGCTCCGACGATGAGCTGAAGTTCCCGCGCCGGAACCTCGAACTGCTGGGCGAGCACGGATTCCTGGCGCTGACCGTCCCGCAGGAGTACGGCGGCCTCGGCGAGAACCACGTCGCCTACTCGATGGTGTGCGAGACGATCGCCCGCTACGGCTGCGCGTCCACGGCCATGTGCTACGTCATGCATATGGGCGCGGTGAACGCCATCATGCTGCGCGCCACGCCGGCGCTGATCGACAAGTACATCCGGCCGCTGAACTCGGGGAAGATCGGGACCCTGTCCTACTCGGACCCGGAGACCGGCAGCCATTTCTGGTACCCGATCTCGTCCGGGGCCGAGCGGGTCAACGGCGGCTTCAAGGTGCGGAAGAAGGCATCCTGGACCACCTCGGCCGGGTTCGCCGACTTCTACGTGGTGCAGACCACCAGCCCCGACTTCAAGGGCTACGACGACCTGTCGGTGTTCGTGGTCGACGCCGAGGACGCGCACGCCCAGCCGGCCCTGTGGGACGCGCTCGGCCTGCGCGGCAACCAGTCCGGCGGTCTCAACATCGCGGGCGACATCCCGGGGGAGCAGATCGTGGGCCCGGTCGGGGACGGGGCGGAGTCCAACGACGAGTCGGTGGATCCCTGGTTCCTGCTCGGGTCGTCGTCGGTGTGGAACGGCATCGCCATGGGCGCCATCGACATCGCCAAGCGGCATACCACCCGCAAGCGGCACGTCGACGTGGGCCTGCGGGTCTGCGACTACCCGACGATCCAGGACTACGTCGGCGAAGCGGTCATCGACAGCAACGCCGCCCGGGTGTTCGCGCTGTCGGTGGCCGAGGCGTTCGACCGGGCCACCGACGACAACCGGCGGGTGCTGCAGCCGGGCACCACGGCGCGCGCCGCCTTCCTGCACTGGGGCTGGCAGCTGAAGTTCGCCGCGGCGAAGAACGTCGCGCACGTGGTCGACAAGATGCTGCACGCCTGCGGCGGCTCCGGGTACAAGCGCGACATGGAACTCGAGCGCTACCTGCGCGACGCCAAGGCGGGCTGGGTGATGGGGCCGACCAACGAGGTGCTGCGCCAGTTCGTCGGCAAGTCGGCGCTGCTCGGCTTCGAGGTGCTCGACTACTGGAACCAGAACGTCAACGAGCGCGCGATCGCCAACGAGACCAAGAAGCTGGACGCCAAGGGCAAGCGGGCGCTGGCCGAGAAGCTGCTGGCCCAGGCGGCCGAGGACGAGGCCAAGGAGCCGATCGCGAGGTAAATACGGTGACGGTGGGGCGTTCGAGCCCGGCGCAGCCGGGGCCAGCCGCGACGGTCGGCCGGAGGTCGGCCATGAAGGGGGAAGGGGAGGCGGGCGGGGGCACGCGGGGGGGTCTGGGGGGGTCGCCCCCCGAGGCCAGCACAGCGCGCCCGCGTCTCGTCCTGCCCGGCCTGATCCCGGCCGACCCGCGGCTGGAGCGTTACCGGGTACATCCGGGCGCCGTCACCGCGGTGGAACTCGACGCCGGGGACGAGATCACGGTCATCGACGCCGACGGGCGGCAGCGGGGCGAGCTGACCGTGCTGGCCCGGGGCGGCCGAGGACTACGGGGCGCTCGGCACGTCCGCGGACGCCGCGGCGACCGTGCTGCGGGCGCTGGCCGGCTCCCCGGGCGTGGTCGGCCCGCTTGCCGGGCGTGGCCTCGACCCGGCCGGCGCGCGGGCGGTGACCCTGTTCGGTGACTGGTCGCCCGCGGGCGCCTCGGCCACCTTCGCCGCGGGGCAGCCGGCCACCGCCGTCGTGGGCGCGCCCGGCGGGCTGATGTCGGTGGACGAGGACAACCCGCCGTCGGACCTGGTGGTCGAGGTGCGGCGGGCGCACCCCCGGCCGCCGGGCGAGCCGCGGCTGCCGCCGCCGCTGGCCGATCCCGTGCTCGACCTGCGGGTAGATGCCTCGACCGCGCTGGCCTACCAGGTCGAGGCCGGGCAGTTTATCCAGGTCATCGACGTGGAGGGCCGTCAGTGCTCGGACTTCCTCGCGTTCGGCTCCCGGCGGCTGGCCGACGGCGTCGAGCGCGGCCTGGACGCGACCACCACCCGGAACCTCACGGGCAACGCCTACCCCCAGCCCGGGCTGTCCGGCAAGTTCTTCGACCAGGACATGCATCCCCTGGTCGAGGTGGTGCGCGACACGGTGGGCAGGCACGACACGTTCGCCCTGGCCTGCAACGCCAAGTACTACGAGGACATGGGCTACCCGGGCCACGTGAACTGCACGGACAACTTCAACGGGCAGCTCGGGCGGTTCGGCATCGCGGCCCGGCGCGGCTGGCCGGCCCTGAACTTCTTCTACAACACGTTCTTCAGCGAGGCGAACCAGCTGCTGTTCGACGAGCCGTGGTCCCGGCCGGGCGACTACGTTCTGCTGCGCGCGATGAGCGACCTGGTCTGCGCGTCGTCGGCGTGCCCGGACGACATCGACCCCGCCAACGCCTGGAACCCGACCGATGTCCACGTCCGCGTCTACCCGGCCGAGCGGAGGTTCTCCATGGCGATCGCGCACCGCGTCACCCCGGACGCCGAGCCGAAGCTCACCCGGCAGACGGCGTTCCAGCCGTGCTGGTCGGTGCTGACCAGGCGGACCACCGAGTACCGCGGCTACTGGCTGCCGACCAGCTTCGACAACCACGGCGCGATCGACGAGTACTGGGCCTGCCGCGAGGGCGCGGTGGTGATGGACCTGTCCCCGCTGCGGAAGTTCGAGGTGGTCGGCCCGGACGCGGAGGCGCTGCTGCAGGCCGCGGTCACCCGCAACATCAGGAAGCTGGCCGAGGGCCAGGTCGTCTACACCGCGATGTGCAACGAGACCGGCGGGATGCTGGACGACGCCACGGTGTTCCGGCTCGGCGCGGACCGGTTCCGGTTCGTCGGCGGCGACGAGCACGACGGGGTCTGGCTGCGCCAACTGGCCGGGCGGCTGGGCCTGGACCAGGTATGGGTCAAGCACTCCACCGATCACCTGCACAATCTCGCGGTGCAGGGGCCGGACTCCCGCGACCTGCTGCGCGACCTGGTGTGGACGCCGCCGACGCAGCCCGCGTTCGGCGACCTGGGCTGGTTCCGGTTCGCGATCGCCCGGATCGGCGGGCTCGACGGCCTGCCGCTGATCGTCTCGCGCACCGGGTACACCGGCGAGCTCGGCTACGAGCTGTGGTGCCATCCGCGCGACGCCGGGGCGTTGTGGCACGCGGTACGGGAGGCGGGAGCGGGCTACGACCTGACGCCGCTCGGCCTGGACGCCCTGGACATGCTCAGGATCGAGTCCGGGCTGATCTTCGCCGGGTACGAGTTCTGCGACCAGGTCGACCCGTTCGAGGCCGGCGTCGGGTTCACCGTGCCGCTGAAGACGAAGGAAGACGACTTCGTCGGCCGGCCCGCCCTGGAGCGTCGCAAGGCCGCGCCGCAGCGCACCCTGGTGGGCCTCGAACTGGACGGCCACGAGACCGCCGGGCACGGCGACTGCGTGCATGTCGGTCGCTCCCAGGTCGGCGTGGTCACCAGCGGCACGCGGTCACCGATCCTGCGCAAGAACATCGCGCTGTGCCGGATGGCGGTCGAGTACGCGGAGATCGGCACCGAGGTCGAGGTCGGGAAGCTGGACGGTCACCGTAAGCGGATCCCGGCACAGGTGGTCAGGTTCCCGTTCTACGACCCGGACAAGACCCGGCCCCGGTCCTGACGAGGCGGTGGGCCTCAGCCTGGGGGCATGATCCGCAGCCGGATGGTGACGTCCAGGTCGCGGAGACTGGCGAGCATGTCGCCGGTGTACTCCGCGGCGATGTCGGTGAGAACGTAGCCGAGATCGTCACGCGTGCCGAGCAGCTGACTCTCAATATTGGTGCCGTGGTCAGCGAGCATCTGGTTGATGGTCGCGAGTACTCCGGGGACGTTGCGGTGCAGGTGGACCAGGCGGTGCGTGCCCGGCCTGCACGGCAGCGCGACCCCCGGCAGGTTGACGCTCAGCGAGGTCGTGCCGGAGGTGACGTAGTCGTGCAGCTTCCCGGCGACGAACTCGCCGATGTCCTGCTGCGCCTCCTCGGTGGAGCCGCCGACGTGCGGGGTGAGGATGACGTTCGGCAGGCCGCGCAGCTCGGAGGTGAATTCCGCACCGCGGCCGCGCGGCTCCTGCGGGAACACGTCGACCGCCGCCCCGGCGAGATGCCCGGACTCGATATTCCGCCGCAGCGCGGCATGATCGACCACGAAGCCGCGGGACAGGTTGAGGAACAGGCTCCCCGGCCGCATCGCCGCGAACTCCTCCCCGCCGAAAAGCCCGCTGTTGCCCGGCCGGCCATCCACGTGCAGGGTGACCACGTCGGACATCTCCAGCAGCTCTTGCAGCGTCCCGCAGCGGCGGGCGTTGCCCAGCGCCAGCTTGTCGGCGGTGTCGTAGAAGAACACGCTCATGCCGAGGCTCTCCGCCAGGACCGAGAGCTGCCCGCCGATGTTGCCGTAGCCGACGATCCCCAGCCGCCGGCCGCGCACCTCGTGGCTGCCCGCCGCGGATTTATCCCATGTGCCCGCGTGCATCTGCGCGTTCTTGTCCGTGAGCCGCCGCGTCAGCGCGATGATCTCGGCCAGGGCCAGCTCGACCACGCTGCGGGTGTTGGAGAACGGGGCGTTGAACACCGCGATCCCCCGCCGGGACGCCGCCGCCAGGTCGATCTGGTTGACGCCGATGCAGAATGCGCCGACCGCGAGCAGCCCAGGCGCGGCATCGAGAACACGCTCCGTGACGTGGGTGCCGGACCGGATGCCGAGCAGGTCCACGTCGCCGACCGCGGCGATCAGCTCGTCCTCGTCCAGCGCCCGCGCGGCCGTCTCCACGTGATAGCCGTCCTTGGCCAGGCGAGCGGTCGCGTCGGGGTGAATGTTCTCCAGCAGCAGGACATGAAGCTGCCCATCCATGCGATCCAGCGTCGGTACCCTTCCCGTCAGTGCTACGGCCACGGTCCCTGCGCCCCGCGTGCCCCGGATCCCGAAGGCAGCCCGCCACGGCCGGCAGGCCCGCCACCCCAGCAGCCTAACCGGCGTCGGACGCACCCTGGCTGCGCTAGTTCCATGATCCCGGCCCTAAACCGCCCCCCGTACCACCTGCATCTATCTGCATCATCTGCATCATCTGCATCATCTGCATCATCTGCATCATCTGGCTGTGCTGGTGGCGCGCCGGGTGGTGTCGTCGGCTGTTGTAGCCGGGGAAGCCGGTGATGGATGCGGCGTTGCTGTACACGGGTGGGCACTGGACTCACTTTCATCGCCGCCGGGACGGCGGGCGGTGCTCGGGCAGGCACGGGTGGAGGCCGCTGAGCGGGCGGAAGGGCAGTGCGGCGGCTGGCCGTGCCTGGGTCACAGGCTCCACAGGGCCTGGGTGGGGGACAGGCGGGCGGCTTTGAGCGCGGGCAGCAGCCCGGCGGCGGCGCCGATCAGCAGCGCGGCGGCCAGGCCGCCAGCCCAGGCCTGGGCCGGGATGACGGTGGCCCAGCCTTTGGCGTGGGCGTAGATCGCGGTGGCGGCGATGCCGGCGGCGACGCCGGCGGCGCCGCCGGCCAGGGCGAGCAGGATGGCCTCGGCCAGGAACTGGGCCCGGATCTGGCCCTGGGTGGCGCCCAGGGCGCGGCGCAGGCCGATCTCGGAGCGGCGTTCGAGGACGGAGATGACCATGATGTTGGCCACGCCGACGGCGCCGACCAGCAGCGCGACCGCGCCCAGGCCGAGGAACAGGCCGTTGAACGCCCCGGCGGCGTCGGCCTGGGCGGTCAGCGCGGATGAGGGCTGGGACACCTGGACGTCGTCCGGGTTCTCCGGGTTGGCCTGGGCGGCGAGCAGGTTGTCCACCGCGGTGACCCGGGCGTCGGCGGCGCGGACGTAGATCGTGGACGGATGCCCGTCGAATCCCAGGTAGGCCTGCGCGGCGGGGTAGCCGACCAGGACCGAGGAGTCGATCTCGGGGGCCAGGGTGTCGGGCTGGAGGATCCCGGTGACGTAGAACCACATCCCGCCGCCGCTGGACTGGGCATCGTGGCCGCCACCCTGAGTGAGCCAGATCCGCTCGCCGGGCCAGATCCGGTCGATGCCGAGGTAGGCGGCGGCTCCGGCGCCGAGCACGACGGCCGGCTCGCGGGCGGTGGCGGCGTTGAGGAAGGTGCCCTGGGCCAGGGAGGTGCCGGACGCCGCGGGCAGGGCGAGGCTGGCCGCGTCGACGGACAGGGCGTTGGTGTCGATCGCGGGGATCAGCGGGGTGCGGTAGGCGCTGGCGCTGGTGGCACCGGTGTCCTGGACCTGGTAGACGCCGGGCAGGCGGCTGATCATGGCGGGGGCGGCGGTGCGGGAGTTCGGCGGTGCCGCCGCCGATGCCCGGGCCGTTCTGCACGGTGAGCAGGTTGGTGCCCAGGGCCTGGATCTCGGTCAGCAGCCCGTTCTGCGAGGAGCGGGACAGGCCGAGCACGGCCACGATCGCGGCCACCCCGATCGCGATCCCGAGCGCGGACAAGGCGGCGCGCAGCTTGCGGGTGCGCAGCCCGACGCTGGCCAGCCGGGCCAGGTCGGCCGGGCGCAGCCGGGCCGGCGCGGGGGCGCGGACGGTGGTCACGGGGTTCCCTCGGATCCGCACCCCGGGAAGGCGGCGAGCCGTCCCTCGGCTTCGCCGCCACCCGGGGCGGCGTGCTGCGGCGCGGCGGGCCGGGCCCCGGCGGTGTCGGCGGTGATGCGGCCGTCGAGCATGGTGATCTGGCGGGGCATCCGGGCCGCGATCGCGTGGTCGTGGGTGACCACGATGATCGTGGCCCCGGCGGCGTTCAGCTCTTCGAGCAGGCCCAGGATGGCCTGGCCGGCGGCCGAGTCCAGGTTGCCGGTCGGCTCGTCGGCCAGCACGATCGCCGGCCGCCCGGCCACCGCCCGGGCGATCGCGACCCGCTGCCGCTCCCCGCCCGACAGCTGGGTCGGCCGCGCGGCCAGCTTGTGCCCGAGCCCGACCCGGGCCAGCGCCGCCGCGGCCTGCTCACGCCGGCCGGCCAGCCCGACCCCGGCGTACAGCAGCGCGTCGGCCACGTTGTCCAGCGCGGTCGCGTGCTCGGCCAGGAAGAACTGCTGGAACACGAACCCGATCGACGCCGCCCGCAGCCCCGACAGCTCCCGGTCGCCCAGGGCCGCCACGTCCAGGCCGGTGACCCGCACCGTCCCGCTGGTCGGCCGGTCCAGGGTGCCCATCAGGTGCAGCAGCGTCGACTTGCCCGACCCCGACGGCCCCGCCACCGCCACCAGCTCCCCGGCCGTGACCGTGAAGCTGACCCCGAGCAGCGCCGCCACCGGCGAGCCGGGATAGGTCCTGGACACCTCCTCCAGCTCCAGCACCAGCCCGGGCGCGGCCGGGGCGCTCGTCTGGCCGGCGGCGTGCAGCCCGGCCGGGACCAGGCCGCTCACGTGGCCGGTACCACGACTTTCTGCCCGGCCGCCAGCCCGGACCCGGTGACCTGCACCAGCCCGGCGGCGTCGTCGAACAGCCCCGGCGTCACCGCCACCAGGCGGTGCCGCCCCCCCGCGCCGGTCACCTCGACCGCGTACCCCCCGCCCGGCTGGGCCAGCAGCGCGGTCACCGGCACCACCAGCGCACCGGACACGCTGCCCGTGGTGATCGTCACCGTCACCGGCGCCTGGTTCAGCGACCCGGCCGCCCCCGGGCTGCTCAGCGACACCACCACCGTCACCGTCGCCGAGCCGCCCGACCCCGAGTTGTCCGAGTTGCTGGAGTTGTTCGAATTGTTCGATGAGGCGGATGTGGCCACGTTGCTGACCGACGACACCACCCCCGTCGTGGTGGCGCCGTCGGGGAGGGTGATCGAGACCGGCTCGCCCCTGCGGACCTCGCCTTGGAGGCTGGCGTCCAGGGCGATGGTGACCACCGGGACGGTCGACGACGCGGTCAGCACCACCGACCCCGCCGCGGCCGGCCCGCCCAGCACCACGCCCGTGCCGTACCCGGTGACCTCGATCGCCCCGGGCAGGAACACCGCGGTACCCAGATCCAGCGACCCGGTCCCGGTCTCCCCCAGCCTGGCCTGCAACAGCTCCAACCCGTACGCGGTCTCACCGCTGAAGTAATCCCAGCCCGACCGCGGGCCCAGCGCCGCCGCCGTGACGTAGCCCAGCTTGACCAGATCGGTGTTCAGCTCGGTCACGTCCGGCCCGGTGACCCCCTCGCCAAGGTCCCGGTAGGCGGGGATGCTGCCATACAGCAGCACCACCGGGCTGCCGGAGACCGCGTACAGCACCTGGCCCTGGCGCACCACCCGGCCCACCGCCGGCAGCGACGTGATCGTCGCGCCCCCGCCGCCCCCGGCGCCCGGGTTGACCACGCTGTAGGACCCCGCATCACCCAGCGTCGCGTCCACCTGGGTCTGCTGCGTCAGCGACCGCCGCATCACCGTCGCGGTCCCGGTGTGATACCCGGTACCGCCCGCCCCCGCCGTCCCCGCCGCGCGGAACGGATCAGTCACCGCCACCGCCACCGCCGCCGCCGCGACCACCACCACACTGCCCGCCAGCCACCAGCGCCCGCGGCCTCCCCGGCGCGCATGGCCGGCTTCCGCGGCCCCCGCGGCCCCGGCCTGCTCGCGAGTCCCCCGCTCGGGGGAGACGATGCCGCTCACGATCCACCACCAGACCGTGGCGGGGGCGCCCCGCAGGTCTTGGCCGCCTTCGCATACTGCGGCGAGTTCTGGTCGATGCCGCCGACCACCGGGAAGGACACGCCGTACCCGCCCGGTCCCGCCTGGGGATCGGGGTAGTCAGGGAACCCGTGAGCACGCATGCACACCGCTGACTTCAGGGCTTGCCGGAGAGTTTGCTGCTGCTCCTGCTCGAGCTGGGTCGCGCTGCCCTGGAAGCCGCCGTTCGGCAACAGCGCCCGGCACGCGAGGTTGGCCCCCCGGGCCTGGGGAACGCTCTGGGCGATCAGCCGGAGCTGGCTGTCGGAGAAGTTCCCCTGAGGGCTGGGATCGGGAAAGCCCGGCACGCCGTGCGCGCGCATGCACCGGGCGTAGGCCAGGGCCTGCCGGTAGGTCCCGCCCTGGAACGTCCCCGCCCCCGTCGTGCTGGCCGAGCCGCCGCCCCCGCACGCCGCCGCCAGGCAGGTGGTCCCGGCCAGGGCGGCCAGGGCGACCAGGGCGCTCGCCCGCGGCATCCGCGGCCGGCCCCGCGGGCCGCGGCTGCGGCTGTGGCTGCCGCTGGTGTCGTCGTTCATCGCGCCTTCCAGGAGGTACAGCCCGGTTCCTTTGCTCGGTGTTCTGAGCTCGTGCCTGTGGTTTCTAGAGCACCGGGGGTTTCGGCACGGTATCGGCTCTGCATATGGCTCGTTCATCTCGTTTCGCGCCCCGGCCGGCGTCGCGTCCGGATGGCTGTCCCATGAGGCACGACGCTACGGGCCGGCCGATAACACGGGCTTAACATCGGGTCCGGGTGGGAGCCGGGGCCGGGCCGTGTTATCGGAGTGTTATGCCGGACGAGGCACGATGAACGGGTGCGGGTGCTAGTCGTGGAGGACAACGGGGTGGTCGCCCAGGCCGTCGCCGAGGGCCTGCGTGACCAGGGCATCGCCGTCGACGTGGCCGGTGACGGCGCGACCGCGCTGGACAAGGCGGGGCTCGCGCCCTACGACGTCATCGTGCTCGACCGTGACCTGCCCGCGGTACACGGCGACGACGTGTGCGCGCGGCTGGCCGGCCGCCGGGCCGGGGCCCGGATCCTGATGCTGACCGCGGCCGGCGCGCCCGACGACCGGGTCGACGGGCTGAACCTCGGCGCGGACGACTACCTGGCCAAGCCGTTCCACTTCCCCGAGCTGGTCGCGCGGGTCAACGCGCTGGCCCGCCGGACGGCCACGCCGGCGCCGCCGGTGCTGCGGCGCGGCGAGCTGGCGCTGGACCGGGCCCGGCGCCGGGTCAGCCGGAGCGGGCAGCCGGTGCCGCTGACCCGCAAGGAACTCGGGGTGCTCGAGGTGCTGATGTCCGCGGACGGCGCGGTGACCAGCTCCGAAGAGCTGCTGGAACGGGTCTGGGACGAGTTCGCCGACCCGTTCACCAACGCCGTCGCGGTGACGGTCATGCGCCTGCGGCGCAAGCTCGGCGATCCGCCGCTGATCGAGACGGTCATCGGCGGCGGGTACCGGCTGCCGTGACCGGCACCCCGGCGCCGTGCAGGCCGCGCCGCCGCAGCAGCGTCCGGGCGCGGATAGCGGTCGCCTGCGCCGGGCTGTTCCTGGTGCTCGGCGGCATCCTGATCGGCGCCACCTACGGCCTGGTCGCTCGTATCAGCCCGCAGGCAGGCTCCAGCCGGGGGCAGGTGGCGGTCCCGTCGTCGGCCGCGAAGCTCGGGGCCGTGTGTCCGTCCCCGGGCGCGTGTGCCCAGCAGGCACTGCGGCATGCCGTTGCCACCGCGCAGGCCAGCAGCGACCTGCACGACTTCCTGGTGTACTCGCTGGCCGGCCTGGGCCTGGGCACCGTGCTGGCGGGCGGGCTGGGCTGGGCGGTCAGCGGCCGGGTGCTGCGGCCGCTGCGCGCGATCACCGGGGCCGCGCGGACTGCCTCCCAGGAGAACCTGGACCAGCGGCTGGCGCTCGGCGGTCCGCCCGACGAGCTGAGAGAACTGGCCGACACGTTCGACGCGATGCT
This sequence comes from uncultured Actinomycetota bacterium, assembly GCA_963842355.1. Lineage (GTDB taxonomy): Bacteria > Actinomycetota > Actinomycetes > Streptosporangiales > Streptosporangiaceae > JASHPR01. Next base: position 173,260 of record CAWJGC010000012.1, read on the forward strand.
CGCCCGGCTGGACGCGGCGTTCGCGAGCCAGCGCCGGTTCGTGGCCAACGCCTCGCACGAACTGCGCACGCCGCTGACCGAGATGCGGACGCTGGTCGACGTGACCCTGGCCAAGCCGGTCAGGTCCGCAGCCCAACTGGAGGCGGTGCTGGCCGGGGTCCGCGCGGCCGTGGACAAGTCCGAGGAACTGATCGAGGCGCTGCTGACGCTGGCCCGTTCCGACCGCGGGCTCGGGCACACCGAGGTGGTCGACCTGCCCACGGCCGTCGAGGACGCCATCGACCTGGTCAGCTCCGCCGCGGCGGCCCGGCAGGTCGTGATCGACACGGCGCTGGAGGACGCGCAGGTCACCGGGGACCGGGTGCTGATCGAGCGTCTGGTCAGCAACCTCATCGACAACGCGGTGCGGCACAACGTGCCCGGCGGCTGGGTGCTGGCCAGCACCAGGCGCACGACCGGCCTGGCCGAGCTGACCGTCGCCAGCGGAGGCGAGCCGATCCCGCCGGGCCAGGTGAGTGAGCTGTTCGAGCCGTTCCGCCGCGGGCCCGGGCGCGCGGGCGGCGGGTCAGGCGCCGGGCTCGGCCTGTCCATCGTGGCCTCGGTGGCCAGGGCGCACGGCGGCCGGGCCGAGGCCCGCGCCCGGCCCGACGGCGGCCTCGAGGTGCAGGTCACCCTGCCAGCCACGGCGCCCAGCGATGCTGACGGCCCGGTCCTGGCCGGCTACCAGGCCTAGAGTGGCCGAAGGGAGCAAAGAGAGAGAGAAAGGCCATACCGATGCTTGCCATGCCGGAGGACTGGGACCGGGCGATCGTAGTGGCGGCCCACCCGGACGACATCGAATACGGCATCGCCTCGGCCGTGGCCCGCTGGACCGGCCAGGGGAAGCAGATCACCTACCTGCTCGCCACCCGGGGCGAGGCCGGGATCGCCGGCCTGCACCCCGGCCAGGTCGGGCCGCTGCGGGTGGGGGAGGAACGGGCTGGCGCCGCGCTGGTGGGCGTCACCGAGGTGGAGTTCCTCGACCATCCGGACGGCCTGGTCGAGTACGGGATACCGCTGCGGCGCGACCTGGCCGCCGCGTTCCGCAAGGCGCAGCCCGAGGTGGTCATCACGATGAGCTTCGACCTGACCTGGGGTGAGGAGGGCCCGGTCAACCACGCTGACCACCGGGCGGTCGGGCTGGCCGTGCTGGATGCCTGCCGGGATGCGGCCAACGAGTGGGTCTTCCCCGAGGCTGGGCCGCGATGCGGCACCATCCGCGACGCCTTTGTCGGCGCCACGGCCCATCCGACCCATTTCGTGGACGTCACCGCTTCCATTGATGCCGGCGTCGCCTCGCTGCGACAGCACCAGGCCTATATCGACGGCCTGGGCGGTGACTTCGATCCCGACCAGTTCCTCAAGGACATGGCCGGCTACGTCGGCCTCGGCGCGGGCTGCGAGTACGCCGTGGCCTTCCACCGCTACCCGATGGGCTGACCGGGGTTCAGGTCCAGGTCCTGGCCCAGGTCAGGCCCTGGGGTTCAGCCGGACGATCTCGGCGTTCAGCGCGGTGGCGAACGCGGTCCAGCCGGCGTAAGGCAGCAGCAGGACCGCCGCCATGCGGTCGGCTCGCCAGGCCTGGCGGATCAGCAGCACGTTGGCGATATCGAGGCAGGCGATCTCGGCCAGCGCGGCGCGAGGCCGGCGGGCGCGGAAGAACAAAGGCGTCCAGGCCGCGTTCAATGCCAGGTCAAGGAGCAGGCCGCCGGCCAGCCGGCGGCGATCGCGGCTCAGGGCGCGCGTGAGCGCCCTGGCGCCCGCGTAGGCGATCGTCGCGTACAGCGGCGTCCACACCAGCGCGTAGGCCGGAGGCGGAGGCTGCCACCGTGGCTTGCGCAGGCTGCGGTACCAGGCGGACCCGGGGTCGGCCGCGACACTGCCGAGCGCCGCAGTGGCCGCGACGGCGCAGGCAGTGACGGTCGTCGTCTTCATGGCCGAGGTGTGCCCCGGTCCTGCCCGGCGAAACCGGGCCGGGTATGGGCGAGGCTCCGTGAGCCGCTGACTTCCTGCCCGGGTGGTTGTTATCCGTCATGGCCGGAAAGGTGCTCACCGGCCGCCCCGGGCATCCACTGCAGGGCCTTCTCGAAGTGGACGGTGGTTCCCTCGCGAGCGCTGCCGGTCAGGCGCAGGTTGTCGACGACCGCATCCATGATCTTCAGGCCCCGGCCGTGCTCGGCCGTGGGGGGTTCCGGGTCCGCAGGCGGCATGATCACCTCGGGGTCCTGGCCGGCGTTCACTACCTCGATGACGCACCGCCCGTTCGTGGTACGCGCCATGACCTCGTACTCCTCGCCGGGCCCGGCGTGCTTGATGACGTTGGCGCACGCCTCGCTCAGCGCCAGGGCGATATCGGTCCGCGTTTCCGGCAGCACGCCAAGCGTCGCCAGGCAACCGTCGAGGACCTGACGGCTGACCGGAACGCTCACGGCATCGCGCGGCAGGAACAGCACCATCTTGATCTCCACGTCATTTACCTCCGGCCCGGGCCCACGCCGATCAGGCATGCCCATCGTCAGTTCCCGGCCATGACCATCCCTAACTCCCCCGCCGCGGATGTCCTCCCGGCCGGGCCGGCGCGCCAGGTCAATAGGTCCCGCGCCCGGTGATGCTTGCGCCGCCGGCCCGGCCGGGCCGGCGGCGCCGCACAGCGTGGCCCCGAAGGCCGTCGGCGACCTCGACTGCAACGGCTTCAGCACGATCCAGAAGCCACTCGCCCGCGGTTTCAAGTGCACCGACATCCGCGGCCTCTACGCCAATCACCGCTTCTACGACAACGGCCACTACATCGGCCACGACGAGCCCTCGATCCGATTCCTCTCCTCGCGGCCGGGTTCCGGCAACAACGTATCGTTCACCGAGCGCCTCCCGGTCGACCCGGCGGCGAAGCCGACGGTCAAGCACCCGGGGCACGACGTCACCCACATGTTCGAGCTCACTCCGGCACCGTGGTTCGGGATGAGCATCTGCGACCCGAATTCCTATCCGCAGACACCGTGCACGCCCAACAGCGACAGCAACGCGCCGCACGGCAAGTTCGCCGGCGGTGGCGGGGCGTTCATGGAGATGCAGTTCTATCCACCAGGGTTCGGCCCGTTCGCCGACTCGATCAGCTGCGACAACACCCACTGGTGCGCGGCGATGACCATCGACTCGCTCGAGGCCCGATCCAACGGGTCGATGAACAACGCCTGCGTGGAGCCGGTGAACTTCGCGTTCATCCAGACCAACGGCGTGCCCGCCGGGCCGCCCAGCCCGCAGTTGTCCGACCTGGCCACGCTGACGCCGAACCGCCACACGCTGCTGATGAACCCTGGCGACGTGATCCGGACCCACATGTTCGACGCGAGTCTCGGAGGCGGGCAGCACGCGCTCGAGATCACGGTCAGCGACCTGACCACCGGGAAGAGCGGGTTCATGATCGCCTCGGCCGCCAACGGCTTCATGAACACCAACATCCTCAACTGCAACGGCACGCCGTTCAACTTCCAGCCGCTGTTCAACACGGCCAGGCCGCAGAACTCGGTCGGCTGGTCGGTGCTGCTGAGCGGCATCCTGTCCGAGTACGAGATCGGTCACTTCGAGCCGTGCAGCAGCGTCACCGGCCCGGCGACGCTCGCGCTCTCGGCGACGGTCACCGACACGTACTGGCAGGTATGCCACGGAGCCTACGAGAACGCGGCACCGCCCGACGGCTCCAGCAGCGTGGAGAGCGGGGATGCCCCGTGCTACAAGGCGGGTGACACGCACGGCGGGCTCGCGCCGCCCAACGAGGTCACCGGCTGCCTCGACGAGTTCACGCAGAACGGCGACCTGGACTTCGACGGGACGTCGTACTACGCGGACTACCCGGATTCGCTGAAGCCCGGGCCGTTCCCGTCGCCGATCCTGCAGTTGCAGCCGACGACGAACGGGGCCAGGTACCCGAACCTCCAGTTCGAGACCGACGTCCCGGCCAGCGAACTCACCACCTGCAACCCGAGCACTCCGTCGGGTTGCACTGCCCCCGCCCCCAACACCCCGGGCAACTTCTACCCGTACTGGACGCAGGCCAGGGTCGGCGGGCAGTGCGTGTGGGAGTTCGGCAACATGACGAACGGCAACACGTTCGGCCAGGACCACCAGTACGCCCACCTCGTTCCGCACGGCTTCTTCAAGGGGCAGTTCGACCTCGCGAGCCGGGTGCGCAGGAACCCGAATTGCTGATCTGAGTGCCTCTGGCTGGGCCGCCCGCTACGGCGGGCGGCCCAGCCTGGTCTTGGCCTGGCCGGTGGTGATGGCGGGTCCGCCCGTGACCTCCGCGCTCGCCGCGGCGCAGGCCGCTACGATTTCAGCGGTGGCCGGAATACTTTCCGTCTCGGCGGGCAGTGGAAAGGCCCATGAGCGTATGGCGGAGTGTGCCGAACTTCCTCGTTTGGCTGTTCTGGCTTCTGGTCGCGATCATCCTGATCCTCGTGGCCGCCCTGATTGTCCATCACTTTGGCGGCTTCAGCCTCTCGTTCCACGTCGGCTACTTCGGTTTCAACCTGGGCGTCAGCTAAACCGTTGTTGTCCTGAACGGATTCAGGAAGGCGAGCCGGGATAACCGCGCGCGACGGTCCGGGCCAGAATTCCCAGCGTGGCCCGGAGCGCGCTTTCCGGTATTACCGGGAAGATACCGGCTTGCTTCCATGACGGATCGATGGATGACCAATCGTAATAGGACGTCACGAGGGTCCCGTCGGCTGCGGGCTCGAGGACATAGCCGTAGATGTGGCCGATCTGCGGGCGGATCTGGCCCAGGATCGTCCAGGCGATCTCACGGTCGGGCACGAACTTGGTAATGGTGACGGTCACGTCGTAGCGGCCCAGCGGATAGTCGTTCAGCGCTTCGCGATCCATGTGCACGACGAAGCTGTCGCCGACGGCGGCCACGGGCTCGCCCGTGGCGTCCATCAGCATCCCTGAACTGTCGATGGCCACATGCCCGTGCGGGTCGCGCAGCACGCTGAAGATGGCCGGCGGGTCGGCGGCGATCGTGCGCTGGACCTCGATCCGTTCGCTGATCACTCCCTCATCCTGCCATCTCGTGGCCGGGCCGGCCGAGGTTGGCATACTGACGACCGTGAAGCCCGTGCGAGTCCTGCTCTTCGACGTGTTCGGAACGCTCGTCGACTGGCGGTCCAGCCTGATCGGCACCGCCGAGGCCATCGCGGCCCCGGCGGGCGTTCAAGCTGACTGGCCGGCCATCGTCGATGACTGGCGCCGTGCCTATCAGCCTGCGATGGACCAGGTCCGAAGCGGCGCGGCCTGGCGTGACCTCGATTCCCTGCAGCGCGAGACGCTGGCCGCCGTGCTCGCCCGGCATCGCGTCCTGCTGTCGGCGAGCAGCCGCGAATCGCTGGTCCGAGGCTGGCGCCAGCTGCGGCCCTGGCCGGACAGCCGGGCCGGGCTCGAACGGCTGCGCCGCACGCACATCACCGGCACGCTGTCGAACGGCCATCTCGCCTTGCTCGCCGACCTGCTCAAGTTCGCCGACCTGCGGGTCGACGTCCTGCTCTCCGCGCAACTAGCCGACAGCTAGAAACCGACGGGCTCGACCACCTCGCCGAGGCCCTGGGCTGCTGACCGGCCCGAACTCACCGCGCGCACCTGGGCCCGGATAGGCTCGGCACCGTGCCAGCCGAGGATCTGCCGGTCGCGGAGTTCGCCTTCCCGGGGCCGCTGCGCGACAAGCTCGTGGCCGCGATCCTGGCCGGCACCAAGACCACCACGAGCGGCCTGGTCGCGGGGTACGAGAAGGAACACGAGCCACTGCCGCGACCCGGTCAGCGCGAGGTCGTGGTGGACTCCGCCGGCCGTCCGGTCGCGGTGATCGAGACGACCGGGGTACGGGTGGTCCGCCTCGGCGACGTTGACACCGATCATGCCCTGGGCGAGGGCGAGGGGTTCACCTCGGTCGCGGAATGGCGGGCCGATCACGAGCGGTTCTGGCACTCGGCGGAAATCCGCGAGGAACTGGGTGACCCGGACTTCACGGTCGACGACGACACCCTGGTGGTGGCCCAGACGTTCCGGCTCGTCGAGCCGTAGCGGCGAGCCCCGCCCCGGTCAGGCTGGCCGGCGGCCGACGAACAGGTTGTCCGGCGTCCGGCCGCCGGAGTCAGGCCCGGCCCGGCCCGGGGAGCCGGAACGAGCTTCGGGATCGAACCCCGCGTCGGCCAGCAGGCGCAGCCAGGTCTCGCGGCGGAACGCCCCCAGCCGGTGCGTCTCGTACACGACCTGCTCGGTTCCGTCCGCGGCGCGCAGCACGAACTCGTACTCGGCCCGGATCCAGTCATCGCCCGGATCCGGGTCCCACGTCCATTCGCGGAAACTGGCCTGGCGGCCGGCCGCGTCGCTGCTGCCCCCGCGTCCGCCGCCGGCCTGGAACGTGTCGGCGACGTGGTCGGGCACGAACGCCGCGACCCCCCCGGGACGGCAGTGCGCAAACGCCGTATCGATCACCTGCCGCAGGTCAGCCTGGCCGGTCATGTAGTCGACGGCATCGTGCACCAGGACCGCGTCGAACACGCGGCCCAGCCGGACCGTCCGCATGTCGCCCTGCAGGTGCGTGCATTCGGGATTGAGCTGTCGCGACACCGCGAGCATCTCCTCGGACAGGTCCACGAGCGTCAGGGCGAACCGTTCCTTCAGGTGCACGGCGATGTGGCCACCGCCGCTGCCCAGGTCCAGTACCTCCCGCACTCCGAACGCGGCCGAGCCGAGCACGCCAGCCAGACACGCCGCCTCCGCCGCGTACTCCTCCGGAGGCGAGATCAGCGGCCACCACCCGGCGAGTTCCTGGTAGAGCCGGTACTCACCCGCCATGCCGCCATCCTCGCTCACCGCTGGCCCGTGACGCCTCCCCGCGACCGGCTAGCCTTTCGCGAGGCCGGCCAGCATGGCGCGGATGGTCCGGCCCACGGCGTCCCTGGTCTGGCCGGGGTCGGCCGATCCGGCGATCAGCATCCCGCCGCGGACCAGCGCGCCGAGCAGCATTCTGGTTGCGGTCTCCGGGTCCTCCACCGAGAGCGTGCCTGCGGCCGTCGCCGCCCGCAGGTCCGCGACGATGGCCGCGACGGCGTAGCGCTCGTCCAGTTCGGTGAACCGAGCCAGGCCGAGCACCGCGGGGGCGTCGGTGATCAGTATCCGCTGCACGTCCGGCTCGAGCACCGCGTCCAGGAACGCCTCGAAGCCCACGGAGAGGGCCTCGAGTTCGTCGGACGCTCCGGCGGCCGCCCGGCCCGATGCCTCGAGCATTTCGGCGTGAACCCCTTCGAAGACGGTCTCGAACAGCGCCGTCTTGGTGGGGAAATGGTGATAGAGCGCTCCCGTGGTGACGCGCGCCTCCCGGGCGAGGTCGTCCACCGACGTCGCGGCGAACCCGTTCCGGCCGAAGAGGTGACGCCCGGCGGCGACGAGCGCGGCCCGGGTCTGCCGCACCTGCTCCTCGCGCAAGGACAACCGGTCCTCGTTAGGTCCGGAACGTTCAGCCACGCCGTCTGTCTAGCACGTCGGTATCCCCTTGCGCACATCGTCCCGCAGTGTCATAGTGAGCCTATTACACATAGTAGCACTATGTCAGAGGAGATGGTTATGCCAAGTACGGCGATCAAGGCGCTCGAATCCGAGCGCGGCGCGTTGCTGGACATCTGCGCCAGGCTGTCCGACGCCGACTGGAAGACGGACAGCGGATGCGCCGGGTGGTCGGTCCAGGACGTGGTGGCTCACCTGGGAGCCCTGTTCTGGCTCGTGGTCGACCCGTCGAGGCTGCCCGGCGTGGGCGGCCTGCCGACCGAGCACGCCCAGGACGTCCTCGTGGAGGCCCGGCGCACCATGGGCCCGGCGCAGGTCCTGGCCGACTATGCGCGCGTGAGCGCCGCGGGCATCGAGCGGCTGACCGGGCTGGAGAGCATGGACGTCGAGCTTCCTCTCGAAGACCTCGGGACGTACCCGGCCTCGGATCTGCCCAGTGCGTACTGCTTCGACCACTACACCCACATCCGGGCCGACCTCTTCGCCCCCCGCGGCCCGCTGACCGGGGAGCCGCCGCCCTCCGACGAGCGTCGGCTCGTGCCGGCCGTCAGGTGGATCGCGACCGCCCTTCCGCAGCAGAACGCCGAACTGCTCGCGACTTTGACCGGCTCGATAGAGATCGAGGTGCGCGGGCCGGGGTCTCGCACGATTTACCTCGGCTGGGGAGAGCCGGTCGCCTGGATCAGCTCCGACGCTCCCGCTCTCACCCGCTGGATCACCCAGCGCGCCACGTGGGAGGACGTCGGTGCCGAGGCGGCCGGGGACGAACGCCATCTGGCCGCGGCCAGGAAGCTGAAGGTGTTCTGATGTCCGGGCCACTCCACCGCAGCGACATGGGGCCCGAACCCGGCCCGGATCGCTCGACCGCGGGGCGGCCGGTGACCGCGGGGCGGCCGGTGACCGCGGGACAGGCCGCCCTCCGGGACGCCGCGGCCCGCACCGCGGGGCTGCTACGAGCGGTGCCCGATGGCGGTGCGGCCGTGCCGGGCCTGGACTGGACCGCGGCGGAGACGGCCGCTCACCTGGTCGGCGAACTCCGGCACTACACGGAATTCGTCACCGGGGAGCGGGACGCCCGCGAACACCTGGGCCCCGCCGCCGCGGAGCAGACTCCAGCCCAGCGAAACGCGGCCGCCAACGCCCGGCAACTGCAGGAGTTCACCGAGCGGGACCTGTCTCGCCTGGCCGACCTGCTCGTTCCGGCCGCAGACGGCTTCATCGCGGCGGCCGTAAGGCAGCCGGACGGCGAGCGTTTCCTCACCTCGAACGGCCTGTCGATGACCGTGCCGGTGATGACCGCGGCCCTGCTGGGCGAGCAGCTTATCCACGGTCTGGACATCGCCCGGGCGGCTGGCCTGCCGTGGACCATGACCGCCGAGGACGCGCACCTGGTCATCGGGGGCGTCATGGCCATGGTGCCGGACTACGTCGACCGTCAGGCGGCCGCCGGACGCCACGTCAGCTACGAGCTCCGCTTCCGCGGCGGCCCCGGCTACCGGATGACGGTGGATGACGCGGTGGCCGCGGTGACTGCGGCGGCCTCGGTGGCCGAACCCGGCCCGAAGGCAGACTGCCGGATCTCCGCTGACCCCGTCGCCTTCCTCCTCGTGGGTTACGGCCGGACCGGCCAATGGGGCCAGATCGTGCGGGGCAAGATCGTGGCGAGTGGCCGGAAACCCTGGCTCGGGCTCGCGTTCGGGCGGCTGCTCACCAGCCCGTGAGCCCGGCCGCTCGTCCGCAGCCGGCCCGCCCGGTGCCGACTGTCGCCCCGGCCCGCCGCCGGCCGCCCCGGCCCGCGCCGCGTCAGCCCGTGGCCGAGTCGGCGACCACGGTGCCGAACCGGCTGCGGTGGAAGATCAGCGGCTCGCCCTCGTACACCCTGACCCGGTGCACCCGCCCGATCACGATGTCATGATCGCCGCTCGGGTGCACGTGCTCGAAGGTGCACTCGATGTGCGCGATGCAGCCGTCGAGCAGCGGCGCGCCGAAGATGCCGACCCGCCAGTCCAGCCCGGCGAACTTGTCCTCCGCGCGGCGGGCGAACCGCCTGGCGATGTACTCCTGGTCGGAGGCGAGGACATTGATGGCGAAGTGCTGGCTGCGGGTGAGCCCGGTCAGGCTCGGAGCCCGGTGGTCGACGCAGAAGAGCACGAGCGGCGGCTCGAGCGAGACGGACGCGAACGAGTTGGCGGTGAGCCCGTAGCGAGTTCCGGAGTCGTCACATGTCGTGACCACGGTCACACCCGTGGTGAAGGCGCCGACGGCCTGCCTGAAGTCCCAGGTGTCGAGCTGTCCGGCCCTGAGCTGACGCGGTGCGACCATGGCAGTACTCCAGGCGAATTGCCTTGGGGGCAACGCAGTTGCCTATACGAGCCCATTGTAGAGGCGTACCCGGCAAATTAGCACAGCGCACTTCGCAACACTATTCCCCATAGGGCAATTTCTGACTGGCCCGGGTCGGCCGGCCGGCGGGCTAGCGCGGCCCCGCGCAATGTGGTGAAGGTGCCCTTACTGTTGTTCTTGGAACAGCGCGGTGCCCGCCACCTCATTGCGGAGCGCGGGAGAACGGCCGGCGGCCGCCGACAGGCGGCGCTCACCGGCAGACAGCGCTGGCCGGCGGGCGGTGCTCATAGGGCGGAGGAGATCAGCGCGGCCTTGTCGGTCAGGAGTTCCACGGCGGCGCGCATCGCCCGGGGGCTGAACCTGACGGCGGGGCCCTGTACCCCGAGGATTGCCACCAGGGCACCGGTGCGGTCCAGGACCGGCGCCGCGACTGCGTTCAGGTCCTCTTCCCGCTCGCCGAGGGCCTGGCCCCAGCCCCGTTCCCGGATCGTGGCGACTTCGACCTCCAGCACGCCGCGGTCCAGGATCGTCCGCTCGGTGAACGCCCGCAGCGGGCCGTCGGGCAGCGTGCCGCCGTGGGCCAGGAACACCTTGCCTGCCGCCGTGGCGTGCGCGACGCTGGTGCGGCCCACCTCCGCCACACTGCGCACCGTGAGCTGGCTCTGCACGAAGTCGAGCGTGAATGCCTCGTGCTCTCCGGGAACTGACAGCGTGATGGTCTCCCCGACACGCTGGCCAAGCTCCTCCAGATGCGGCCGGGCGAGTGACCTGATGTCCAGCCCCGCGGCGTTGGCGAGCCGGACCACCCCGGCGCCGAGGCGGTAACGACCGGTGGACGTCACGTGGTCGACCAGGCCGCCGCTGGTGAGCGTGGCCAGGATCCTCGAGATCGTGCTCACGTTGATCCCGGTCCGGCGGGCGATCTCGTTGGTCCCCAGCTCGCCGCGGGCCTCGGCGAGCTCGTCGAGTATGGCGATGGCCCGCTGCACCGCGGCCACCTGACGGGTCGCTGGCCTACCGGTCCTCGCCACGTTACGATAGTCCTATCTGGAGATAGTATTGCCCATCAGGCAATACTATCAAGCCAGCGCCAGGGCCGCCAGCAGCAGACGCAACGGAGGGCAAACGCGATGGCCGGTTCCCCCCACCCGACCCGCCTCACCGATCCCGCCGACCCGGCCGGCCCACCGGCCCGGCCGGCCCCACCGGCCCGGCCAGCCCCACCGGCCCGGCCGACCCCACCGGCCCGGCCGACCCCACCGCCCCGGCCGGCCAGGCCGAGCCCAGCCCTCAGGCCCTGCCTCCCGCCTGCCGCTTTATCGTCATCGGCGCGGGGATACACGGGCTCTCCACGGCCTGGCATCTGGCCCGGGAACTGAGGGCCCGCGGCCTGGGCGGCGGCGAGGACATCCTCGTCCTCGACAAGCGCGGCGTCGGCGCCGGCGCCTCGGGGATCGCCTGCGGCGTCATCCGCAACAACTACTTCCAGCCCGCGATGCGCGAGTTGATGGCGCACTCGGTGGCGGTGTGGGAGTCCGATCCCGAGGCGTTCGCCTACCACGCGGTGGGCTACATGCAGATCGCGCCGGAAGCCATGCATGAGGACGTCGCGAAGATCTTCGCCGAGCAGCAGGCGATCGGGTACCCGTCGACGCTGGTCGAGGGCGAACCGGACTGCCGCGCCTACCTGCGGAACATGTTCGACGACTGGCAGGCACCGGGCATCACCGCGATCCTGCACGAGGAGAAGGGCGGCTACGCCAACAACGTCCGCTCGCTGCGCGGCCTGGCCGCGAAGGCGCAGGCCGAAGGCGTGCGGATCAGGCCGGGCATCCGGGTCACCGGACTGCGCACCGCCGGCGGGGCCGTCACCGCGGTGCAGACCGACCAGGGCGAGATCCAGTGTGACCAGGTCGTCGTCGCGGCCGGGCCGTGGATCCGTGATATCTGGGCCATGCTCGACCTTCCCGATCGGATCTCCGTGACCGGCCGGGACGGCCGCGTGCACGACGGGCAGCCGATGTGGACCTACTGGGCGCTGCAGGAGGGAACGCTGGCCGTGGACCCCGGCGAGTTCACCGACAACCAGGGCTCGCTGCCGCCGGTCCTGCACGTCGACTCGAGCGCCCCGCTCCGCGACGACGCCGACGGCAGCCTGATCACCGACCAGATGTGGGGGATCTACTACAAGCCCGACTTCTCCTTCGGCGGGGTACAGGGCGGCGCGGCGCCGTACGTCATCGACCGGCCGGCCGCGCAGGTCGCCGTGGACCCGTACGGCCCCGAAAGCCCTGACTACACGGTGCGCGAGGACTTCGTGCGGATGTGGACGTCGGCGCTGGCCCACTGCCACGAGCGCTTCGAAGGCAAGCGCGGGCTCTACCGGCACGAGCCGACCGGCGGGATCGGCGCGTTCACCCCGGACAGCTTCCCGGTCTTCGACGTCTTCTCCCAGAATGCGTACGTCATCGCCGACTCCAACCACGGATACAAGATGATCGGCGTCGGGGCGCTGGCCGCGAAGGAACTGCTGGGCGAGGAGCAAGGACTGCTGGCCCCGTTCCGGTTCGGTCGCTACGCCACCGGCGACCTGCATCCCACCAGCAACTCGCCGTTCCCCTGGAGCTAAGGAGCCAATATGACGTTATGGTGCATTCTGCCGGAATCATGAGCTGATCCGAGCATATTTCTGCCTTTCGGAGGCAACGCAGTACCCGGCCAGGGCGTCTCAAGGTGAGATCGTGCACGCTCACCGCGTGCCGGCGGACCGCATTTGCGCGGGAGGAGACGAGCCAATGAGACGATCACGCTGGAGGCTGCGTCGCGCAGCCGCAGGCATCGCCGGGCTGGCATTAGCAGGAACGGCCATTTCGGCGCCCGCGCTGGCCGCGGCGCGGGCCGCGAGCGCGGCGCGGCCCGCGAGCGCGGGGCCGACGCTGAAGCTGATCGCGGCCCAGAACACCATCACGGCGCCGAGCTACGGCGGAATGGTGTTCCTGGACCCCGGCGTCTGGGTGGCCTCACTCAGGTCGGCCTTCCAGCTTGACGTGCAACGGGTGACCTACCTGCAGCCGATCACGGTCACGCAGGTCATCCACCTGCCCGGCGGCGGCACGACCAGCCGGGCGCTACCCCGCGCGGTGCTGGACGGCTTCAACGGCCTGCGGGATTTCCTCCACCTGACCATGCGGAACTCCCGCGGCAAGGTGGTGGCCCGCCTGCAGGTCCCGTTCTGTCCCGATACCTTCGATCCGGAACGTGCGACCCCGGGCAGCCCGGCCACCTCGCCTTACCCGCAGCAGTGCGCGTCCGATCCGTTCCAGAAGGCCAACGTGTGGGGCATCGCCAGGGGCTGGGCGGTCGACCCGTTCGAGGCGTTCGGCCTCGGCCTCCGGCTCGCCCTGGGCACTTATCACGTGACCGTCGCCATCACCCGCCCCTACACCGGGCTGCTGCACATCAGCGCGGCCAACGCCACGGCGGCGGTCACGGTGAAGGTGGTACGCGGCACGGGCTTCGGAGCCCGGAGCCGGGGGCGCGCGCCGGGCAGGCCACTGCCGTCGCTGCCGAGGAACGTGTCGGATCTGGCGAACCCGCCCAGCGACGCGCTACCGGACCTGGTACCCCTGCCGTCCTGGGGGATCTCGACCAGCCATGCGGGCGGCCAGGACCTGCTGAACTTCGGAGCCACCGTGTGGATCGGCGGCAGCGGCCCGCTGGACGTCGAAGGATTCCGTTCCCATGGCTCGCCGGTCATGCAGGCGTACCAGTACTTCTGGCGCGACGGCCACCTCATCGGCCGGGCCCGGGTCGGGACCATGGGCTTCGCCGGCTACAACCACTGGCACTTCCAGCAGTTCGCGCGCTACCAGCTGCTCAACGCCAGCCGGGCGGTCGCCGTGAGCAGCCACAAGGAAGGTTTCTGCATCGCTCCGACCGATTCCGTCGACCTGCTGCTCCCGCATGCGGTGTGGCAGCCGTCGTCCGTCGGCCTCGGCGGCCAGTGCGGCTCGCCGACCGCCCTGTGGGTGCAGGAATACCTGCCGCTCGGCTGGGGTGATACCTATTTCCAGACCGTCCCCGGCCAGTCGTTCAATATCACCCACGTGCCGAACGGCACCTACTACATCGAGGTGATCGCCAACCCGCAGCGGCTCCTGCACGAGACCAGCACCAGCAACGACGTCTCGCTGCGCCGGGTCATCCTCGGCGGCAAGCCGGGCCACCGGACGGTGCGCGTACCTGCCTGGCACGGCATCGACCCGGAAGGTGTGGCGAGCACGGGGCCGCCACCGGTCCCCGTACCAGTACCCGATCCCGTCACCGGTCGGTCCGTAGGCACCACTGCTCCGGCGGTCAGGAGAAGGGCAGGAGCCAGGCGCCGATGGGGGCGGCGGGACGCGGCGGGCTGATCAGTCCGCCGCGACCGCCGCCTCCTCGGTGAGCAGGGCCATCTGCTCGGCCGAGGGCATGTCCGGCACCGGCTCGCGGAACGTGACGTGCGACTTGTCCTGGACGATCCGCCGGTAGAAGAACAGGACCACCGAGCCGATGAGCACGCCGACCCCGATGCCCATGTCGGTCCAGGTCCCGTAGCCGGTGAGGGTCGGGTTGGAGATGCCGAAGGCGAGCAGCACGGTGTTGAAGACCACCAGCACCGCAGCGATCCCGACCCAGACCGGCCCCACCTTGATCGGCCGCGGCCAGTGCGGCCGGTCCCGGCGCAGCAGCAGGAAGCCGCTGAGCGCGAGCACGTGGGACAGCACGTACCCGATGTTGCTCATGTACAGGATGGCCAGGTTGCTGGAGATGAACAGCACCAGCAGTACGTTCACGACCAGGTCCACGGTCATGGCCCGGGCCGGCACGTGGTAGCGGTTCAGGTGGTAGAGCTGCTTGACCGTCATGTCGTCGCGCGCGATCCCGTACAGCGCGCGGGAGCCGTCGGCCGTGGAGGAGATCATCGACAGGAACAGGCTGCCGATCAGCAGCACCAGGATGAACCCGGCCGGGCCGCTGCCGACGATCTTCGCGAGGTCCGTCACGTAGAACTGGCCGCTGGCGGTCGCGGCCGGAGGCGCCCCGGATATCCCGCCGACGCCCAGCGGGAACAGCAGGAACACCAGCAGTGTGAACACGCCGGCCGACCGCAGCGCGATCGTGGTGTCCCGCCGGGTGTCGTGGTACTCGGGGGCGAACGTGGCGCAGACCTCGGCGGCGTAGGCGGACCACCCGAACAGGAACAGGTAGACCAGCGCGAGCTTGAAGCCGCTGAAGCCGTGCAGCGCCCAGGTCATGTTGGAGCTGTGCCAGTCCCCGGTGAGATACGGCACCACAATGAAGATCACCAGCGGCACCATCAGCCCGAGCCCGGTGATGTACGAGATCCACACGGCGGGGCGGATGCCGAAGATATTCAACAGCCAGACCAGGGCGATGCAGCCGATCGCGATGAACTGCGGCAGGCCGAGGTGGACCGCGCCGTCAAACACCGACCAGGTGCTGTGGGGGAACCACTGCGCCTGGATCAGGTCCCCGATCACTACGCCGAAGATCGACAGGACGACCGACCAGCCGATCCAGTAGCCGAACGCCCCGATGGGGCCGACCAGCGAGAACCGCCCGCGCCAGCCCTCGTGCGCGTAGAGCGAGATGCCGCCCGGCTTGTCCGGGAACATCGAGGCGGTCTCGGCGTAGATCCAGGTCTGCAGCATGCCGACCCCGGCCGATATCGCCCACAGCAGGACCGCGCCCCAGGTGCCCAGCGCACCCATGGAGAACCCGAGGGACGCGATCAGGAAGCCCGGGTTGCACAGGGCTATCACGAAGCCGTCCCACCACCGGAGCGCCTTCAGCAGATGCCGTTCCTCAACGTACGCCTCAGCCATCTGGGCACCTCCGTTCACCCCAGGTAAACGTTGTTTAGCATGCCAGGCCCGCCGTGTCCATATGCCTCGCATATGCGTAACACCCCCGTTACTGGGCGCGCCGACACCCATGTACCACTCGCGGGCAGGATCACCGGACAAGTCACGACCAGCGAGAATCGGCCGGCTTCCGTCCTGTTCGGGCCGTTGCCGAGCGCCTACAATGCGGACATGCGCGGGGCCCAGATCACCGTGCGCTGCGACTGCGGCGCGGTCGGCTACGTGCCGCACGGCGAGCGGTGGCGATGCGCCCAGTGCGGGCGCACCTGGAACACCGGCCAGATCCCCGCGGACGAGTACTGGGGGATCATGCGGGACATGCGGCGGCTCCGCATCAGGGTGATGGCGACCGCGCTCGGCTTGGTCGTGCCGATCGTGGGCCTGTCGCTCATCTTGGGCCTGCGGATCCTGCTCCTGCTCCCGGTGCTGATGAGCTTCTGGTTCCTGTTCTACATGCCCCGGTGGCGCCGGCAGGTCCGGGAGCGCGCCCGGAACCTGCGCCGGTGGAAGCTGCACCCCGAGTGACGTGACATGCGGTCGGTGCAGCGCCGGGGCCCCCAGGTCCCGGTCCGGTCCGGCCCGGCCAAGGGCCGCCCGGTGCTGCTCGCGACGCTCGACGTCCCGTTCGATCACGACGCCGTGGTCTTCGCCGTCGACTCGGCCGTCGAACTCGGCCAGCCGCTGATTATCGCCAACTTCGTGGAGCGGCCGCCGCTGCCGCTCTCGGCCATGCTCGGGTACGACGACCTGCCCTATCCGCCGGAACTGGCCGACGCGCTGGCGGAGCCCGCGAAGCTGGCCCGGTCGCTGGGAGTGCCGGTGACCAGGCTCCGGGTGAAGAGCTTCCATCCGATCCCGGCCATGCTGGAGGTCGTGGCCGAGCAGGGCGCCGGGATCTTCGTGTTCGGCCCCGACCGGAGCCGGATCCGCCGGCTGCGCTACCTGCGGGCGGCCCGGGCGATCCGGTCCCGGGCCTCCACGCTGGTGTGGCTGGCCGAGTGACCGGATGACGTCACGCGCCGACCGCGCGCGACTACTCACCGGTTATCTCTGGTTCAACTAAGTTTCATCTGAGTGGATAGCCGGAGCGTTGGTCACGCGGGGTTCCAGCGCTCGCCGATCTCGGCCCAGGTGGGCGGCGGGCCGGGCAGGGTGGGCGGGCCGGGCAGGGTGGGCGGGCCAGGCAGGGTGGGAGGGCCGGGCAGGGTGGGAGGGCCGGGCAGGGTGGGAGGGCCGGGCAGGGTGGGAGGGCCGGGCAGATGAGAAGCCTTCGCGCGCAGCCCGTCGAGCAGCAGCGCCAGGTACCGGTGCCGCAACTCGCCGGTGCGCCCGCTGTCGCGGAGGCGGACCGCGGCGACCATCTCGAGGACCCAGCCGAAGTCGTCCACGACCACGTCGGGCCGGATCGCGCCGGCGGCGCGGACCCGCTCGAACAGGGCCTCGTTCAGCTCCTGGGCCCGGGCCGCGTCGCGGTACAACTCCTCGGTGGGGGTGAACGTCCCGGCCAGGCGCTGGGTCAGCGAGTGGGTATCGGCCGTCATCACCCGCTCCATGAACGCGGCGAACGCGGTCCACGGGTCCCGGTCGTCGGCCAGCGCCCGCTCGGCCTCGGCGATGTAGCGGTGCAGGCCGTCGCCGCTCAGCTTCCGCAGCATGTCCTCCTTGCTGGGATAGCGGCGGTAGAGGGCGGCGATGCCCACGCCCGCCCGCTTGGCCACCTCGGATATCGGGGCCGCCGGGTCGGCGATGAACACCTCGCGCGCGGCCTCCAGGATCAGCTGGTCGTTGCGGGCCGCCTCGGCCTGCCGGCCCGGCAGCGCCGCGCCCGGCCCAGGATTGCGCGTCATGACCGCACCATACCAGACCGGAACATTCTGTTCTGCGAGGCGCGGGTGAGGCGCCGGAAAAGTGGTACCAAGTGGTCGTCATCACAGCCACTAATGACCACTTTTCGTCCCGTGGCGCCGCGGGGGCGAGAATCAGGGTTCATGAGCGCGTCATCACCGGCCGGCCCCCTCACAATCGAGAGCCTGAACGCGCTACCCGCGGGGCTGGTCCGGCCGCGCCTGCTGGCCTGCTGCTCGTCAACGCGGTGGGCGGACGAGGTCGCGTCCGGCCGGCCCTACCTGTCGGCCGGTGACCTGCTCGCCCGCTCGGACGAGTCGGTGGCCGGGCTCACCCCGGCGGACCTGGAAGAGGCGCTGGCCGGGCACCCGAGGATCGGGGAACGACCCGGGACCGGCGCGGCCGCGGGCGGCCAGGACACCGGGGCCGGTCACGCGGCGGAGTGGTCACGGCAGGAACAGGCCGGAGTTCAGGCCGCGGATCAGGCCACGGCCCGGGCGCTGGCCGCGGGCAACCAGGCCTACGAACAGCGGTTCGGGCACATCTACCTGGTCTGCGCGACCGGCCGCAGCGCGGTGGAGTTGCTGGCCCTGCTCCAGGGGCGGCTGGAGCACGACGCGGACGCCGAGTGGGACGTGGTGCGCCGCGAGCTGGCGAAGATCAACCGGATCAGGCTGCGGAAGCTGCTGGAGGGAGCGGGAAGCACATCATGAGCGCGGTCACGACCCATGTGCTGGACACGGCGCGCGGGGTCCCGGCGGCCGGCGTCCCGGTCCGGCTCGAGCGGGTTTCGGAAACCGGCCGGACCGAGATCGCCCGGACCCGGACCGGGCCCGACGGGCGCGTCCCGGAGACCCGGGTGGTGCGGGTCTACCGGGACGGCCCGCGGCACGAGCTCCGCGACCTGAACGTCTCCACGCTGCTGCGCGGCGACTTCGCCGCCGCCTACGCCCGCGGCGACCAGGCCGGCGTACTGCCCACCGACAGCCAGAAGAACACCTGCTTCGCCTACGCCAAGGAGAAGGGAGTGGGCGAGATCGAGGACTACGCCCTGGACCTGGCCCGCCATTTCGTGCATGACATCGGGCCGGTCACCGCGGCCAGGATCGAGGTCGACGAGTACCGCTGGGAACGCATCCCGGTCGCCGGAGCCGGGCACCCGCACGCGTTCAGCCGCGCGTCGGGCGACGTGCGGACCACCGCCGTGACGGTGGCCGGCGGGGCAGGCGCCGGGGAAGAGGGCACCTGGATCGTCTCCGGCCTGAAGGATCTCGTGGTGCTGAAGTCGACCGGCTCGGAGTTCGCCGGCTTCCTGAAGGACCGCTTTACCACCTTGCCGGAAACCCGCGACCGGATCCTGGCCACCTCGCTGACCGCGCGCTGGCGTTACCAGGCCTGGCCCCCGGCGGCGGGCTGGGACGGGCCTTTGCGCAGATCCGCCGGATCCTGCTGGAGCGGTTCGCGACGGTGCACAGCCTCGCGCTGCAGCAGACCCTGTGGGAGATGGGCCGGGCGGTGCTGGGGGCGCGCGACGACGTCGCGGAGATCAGGCTGTCCGCGCCGAACAAGCATCATTTCCTGGCCGACCTGGCCCCGTTCGGGCTGGACAATCCCGGCGAGGTGTTCCACGCCGCCGACCGCCCGTACGGCCCGATCCAGTGCGCCGTGCAGCACGACGACGCGCCGGAACCAGGCCCGGCCTGGGATTCCGCCGCGTCGTTCGCCTGATCCGGACCAACGGAGGTCCCATGACCAGCATTACCTTGAACGGATGTCAGGTCCTGACTCTGAACCCGCAGCGCGATGAGCACGCCAGCGGCTACATCACGGTCGAGGGCACCCGGATCACCGAGGTCGGCCCCGGCCCGGGGCCGGAACGCCTCGCGGGTTCCCGGCAGGTCGACGCCACCGGCTGCCTGGCCACGCCCGGCCTGGTCAACACCCACCACCACCTGTACCAGTGGGCGACCCGCGGGCGGGCGGTCGACGCCACCCTGTTCGGCTGGCTGACCGAGCTGTACCCGGTCTGGGCGCGGATCGACGAGCAGATCGTGCGCGCGGCCGCGACCGCCGCCCTGGCCTGGCTGGCGCGCAGCGGCTGCACGACCACCACGGACCACCACTACGTGTTTCCCCGGGCGGGCGGCGACGTGCTCGGCGCCACGATCGCGGCCGCGGCCGAGGTGGGCCTGCGGTTCCACCCGACGCGCGGGTCCATGGACCTCGGCGAAAGCTCCGGCGGGCTGCCGCCCGACGACATCGTGGAGGACATCGACGCGATCATCGGCGCGACGCAGGCGGCGATCGAGCGGTTCCACGACCCGTCGCCGAGCTCGATGCTGCGGATCGGCGTCGCCCCATGCTCCCCGTTCTCGGTCACCCGCGACCTGCTCACCGAGTCCGCCGCGCTGGCCCGCAGCACCGGGGTCAGGCTGCACACTCACCTCGCCGAGACCGCCGACGAGGACCGGTACTGCGCGGAGCACTTCGGCTGCACGCCGGTCGAGTACCTGGACTCGCTCGGCTGGCTGGGCGACGACGTGTGGCTCGCCCACGCGGTGCACCTGGACGACCGGGCGGTCGCCCGGATCGGCGCGACCGGGACCGGTGTCGCCCACTGCCCGTGCTCCAACGGCAGGCTCGGGTCGGGCATCTGCCGGACCCGCGCGCTGCTCGACGCCGGCGCGCCGGTCGGGCTCGGCGTGGACGGGGCCGCGTCCAACGAGGCCAGCTCGCTCATCGGTGAGGTGAGCGCCGCGACCTGGTTCGCCCGCGCGGTCGGCGGGCCGCAGGCGATGACCGTGCGCCAGGCGGTCGAACTCGGCACGCTCGGCGGGGCCCGGGTGCTGGGCCGCGACGACGAGATCGGCTCGCTGGAGCCCGGCAAGCTCGCCGACATCGCGTTGTGGCGGCTGGACGCGATGCCGCACGCGGGCATCGCCGACCCGGTCGCCGCGCTGGTCCTCGGCCCGCCGCCGCCGCTCGAGCTGCTCCTGGTGAACGGTCAGCCGGTGGTCGAACACGGCCGGGTGATAACCGTGGACGAGCAGTGTTAGCCCCGGGGGGGACAACCACCCCCCGGACCCCCCCCGCATGCCGTCCGCTCGGGCGCAGGCCAAAGACGCCGGCCGTCGCGGCCGGCATCGCCACGCGGTCAGGACTCGCCGTGCACGGCCGCGGCGAGCCGGGCCAGGATGCGCGCCCAGCCGGTCGCGTAGGCGCCGCCGGAGTAGCCGCCGGGCAGCGCGCAGTCCTCCGCGATCTGCTCGTCGCTGAGTGCTTCCCAGCCGCGGTGCTCGACCTCGACCCGGGTCAGCGCGGGACCCAGGGCCCGGAACGTGAGCTCGACCTCGGTCGGCGAGGGAGTGAACGTCCAGGTCATGGCCAACCGCCGCGGCGGCTCCCAGGCCAGCAGGTCGCCCCAGGTCACCGTCGTGCCGTCCTGCCAGGTCTCGTAGACGCGGCCGCCCACGCGCGGCTCGATGGTGACGTCGCGCACCCGGTCCTTCCCGGCCGAGAACGGCTGCACCGGCCACCAGACGCCGATCGTGCGCACGAACACCTCGAACGTGTGCTCCAGGTCGCTGCGCACCACGGTCGACTGCCGGACCGGCGGACGGTGCAGCGGCGTCACCGCCGTGGGCGCGGAATCACGGCTCGCGGCCATCATCGTTCCCCCTGGTCGTCAGGTAACTGGTCGTCAGGGCGGCTGACCCGTCCAGGTCAGCGAATCACATCTGCGTCGCCGCGGGGCGGCGGGGCTGTCCCTACGTAGTCCCGGAACCGGGCGAGCGCCAGGGCCCAGAGGTACGCGATCCTCGCGCGAGGGTCAGCCGGCGCTGGCGGACCGGTCATCGCCGGTGATCCCGCGCTCGGCCTCGACGAGCCTGCGGGCGGTGTCGAGTGAGGACGCCCACATCTCGTCGAGGAACTGCCGGAGGCCGGCCAGGCCCTCCGGCCGGGCGCGGTAGAGCCGCCGGGTGCCGTCCCGCCGCTCGGCGAGCAGCCCGGCGGTCTTGAGCACGGTCAGGTGCTGGCTGACCGCGGTCCTGGTCACGTCGAACGCCGCGGCGATCTCGCCGGCGGCTAGCTCGTCGCGGGCCACGAGCCGCAGGATGGCGCGCCGGCGAGGCTCGGCGAGGGCGCGGAGCGTCTCGTCCGTGGCCTCGTCGCTCATCGCGCCCTCCCGCCGCTCGTCGCTCATCGGCTGGTCCGCCGGCCCCGGTCCCGGCCCGTCAGGCCCACAGCCCGACCTGGTTGCCGTCGGGATCGGTAAAGATCGCGAAGCGGCCGTAGTCGCCGGGCAGGTCGGTGGGCGGCACGAGCTTCTGGCCGCCGAGCTTCTCGGCGCGGTCCAGGTAGCCGTCCAGGTCGTCGACCCGCATGTAGATCTTCACCCCGGCCTCGCCCGGATCCGACGCCGGCCCGATGCCCCCGCCGATCGCGCCCTCCCCGCCCCCCGTGTCGACGAGTGCGTACCCGCCCATCGCCGGGTCGGCCGCGACCTGCCAGCCGAACAGGTCGGCGTAGAACTTCTGCGCCCGCGGCGCATCCTGACTGACCACCTCGAAGAATGCAACTGGCTGACCCATGACTCTCCTCCGTCGGCCGGGCTCATCTGTCGGTCGAGCACTAACGTTAGTAGCCACTTACGTTAGTGTCAAGTGACAACCGCTCCCCGGCCGGGCTCGATCCAGCCGCCGCATATTTCGGGTAATGCGACGCGTGCGCCTCACGCGGTAGAGAGATACTCTCCGCGTGAAGGTGCCTTGGCGGCCGGACCGGGACGTCCGGGACGGTCCAGCGGCTCATGGCGGCGGTCGGCTGGCCCGCCGGAGTCTGGGTGCGCGTCGCCTGCGCGGCCCGGCCGGGCGCTGGCTGTCGATCTTCGGCGTCTCGCTGGGATTGTTCCTCGTCCGCTTCCTGGTCCCCGGGCCGGTCGGCCAGGCGGACAACCGTGACGGCCCCCGGCTGATGTGCGGCGGCGGGCTGGGCCTGGGACCGGTGGTACCCCGGGGCGACCCCCGGTTCTTCCGCTACGCCTACTTCGCGTACGCGCCGAGCCCGTCGTGTGCCCACCAGCGGACGTACCCGTCGTCCGAAGTCGTGCCGCTGGAACTGGCCAGGCTCCTGACGCCGGTGCTCCGCCTGCCTGGCACGCTGAACCTGATCGCGGTCGGGCTGCTGATGTGCGCGGGAGCCTCGATCGGGATCGCGAGCCTGGCCACCGGCCTGCGGCTCAGGCTGTGGGCGCAGCTGCTGGTGGCGGCCGCCCTCTGGCTGATCATGGCGGATGCGGCCTTCTTCGACGTGTACGCGGGCCCGTTCAGCGACCCGGCCGCCCTGATCGGCTTGCTGCTGGTCGCGGCCGGCGTGGTGTACCTGGGGCGGGGCTGGCGGGAGACGCTGCGCGGCCTGGCCCTGGCGGGGCCGGCCTTCTCGTGATCCTGTCGAAGGAGCAGTACCTGATCCTGGTCGTGCCGATCTGCCTCACCCTGGTCCTGGCCAGCGCCGACCGGAGCCGCGGGCAGCGCCGGTTCGGGACCCGGCAGACGGGCGCGGCCGCCGCGGTGGCCGCGCTGCTGGTGGTGGCGGCCGCGGGCTACTGGCTCTGGGATCAGACCAGCCCGTTCGCCGCGCACCTGCACCACGAGCAGGCCGTCAACATGATCTTCGAGGACATCGTGAACGGGCACGACAACGCGCCCGCCGACCTGCGCGCGCTCGGGCTGCCCGTCAGCTGGGCGAAGTACGCCGGGGACTACTACTGGAAGAGCGTCTCGGTACGCAACGACCCGCTGTACGCCCGGTACGAGGCCAGGCTGACCGACGGCACGATCGCGGGATTCCTGCTGACGCATCCGGGCCGCGCCATCAGCATCGGGCAGCAGGCGGCCAGCTTCGCCCAGCAGTACCAGGTCACCTCCCTGGGCGACTACCCGCCGTCGGCCGGTCGCCCGCCTGGTGCGGTCGACTCCCGTGTCGCCGTGGTTACCTGGCTGGTGCACCGGCTGCCGCCGCGCCTCGGCCTGCTGTGGCTGCTCCCGCTGTGGGCGGCCATGGCGGCGGTCGCGGCCGTTGCGCTGGGCCGGCGGCGCGGCGAGGCCTGGCACCGGGACGGCGCCGCCGCCGTGCTGTGCCTGACCGGATGCGCCGTGGTCGCCTTCATACCGCCCGCCTACTTCGACGGCATCTCCGTCACCCGGCACATGGTCGGCATGAACCTCGCCACCGCCCTGGCCTTCGCGCTCAGCGTCGCGCTGGCCGTCTCGATGATCCGCCGCGGCGTGGCCCGCTCCTGGCGGCCTCCGGGGACCCCGGCGGCGCCGGCCGTGCCCGAGCTGGCCCAGCCCGCCCCATGAGGTCACGGGGACGCGCGTCGACCAACATTCGCGAAGCTGTCACGGTGAGTTACTGATTCCTGAATCTGGCGGCACGACGATCCAGGGGTGAAGGTCGGCCGGCTCGCCGACGAGGCGGGAGTGCGACTGACCGGACTCGGCGTGCAGCGCACCGCGGGCGTGGTCGAGGAAATGCAGCCCGACGACGCCGCGGACCTGCTCGGCGAGATGCCGTCACAGCAGCGGGAACGCCTGCTGGCTGCGATGAAGCAGGTCCGGGCCGCCGACCTGCGCCGGCTCCTTCGCTACGACGCGACCTCGGCCGGCGGGCTGATGACCTCGCAGCCTCTGATCGTCCCGCCCGACGCCCCCGTGGCGGAGGTGCTGGCTCAGATCCGCGAGCCCGAGATGGGCGCGACCGCGGCTGCCCAGGTGTTCGTGTGTGAGCCCCCGTCGGTGACCCCCACCGGCCGCTACCTCGGCACGGTCGGATTCCAGCAGTTGCTGCGGCATCCGCCTGCGGCCAGCGTCGGCGAGTGCATCGAGGAAAGCGGCTTCGTCCGGCCCGAGCTCTCCGAGCAGGAGGTGGCCAGGCGCATGGCCGCTTACAACCTCATCGGCGTGGCCGTCTGCGACGAGGCCGGCCGCCTGCTCGGCGCCATAACGGTCGACGACGTCCTGGACCGCATCCTGCCCGCGGACTGGCGAAAGGGTGAGACCACATGAGGATGGCATCCCTGTCGCTCCGGCCCAGCGACCGCTCGGACCTGACCGCTCCCCGGGGCGCGTCACCGCGCATGGGCGCCCGCTACGACGCCGATGCCTTCGGCCGGATGTCGGAAGGCATCGCCAGGTTCCTCGGCACCGGCCGCTTCCTGGCCGGGCAGACGGTGTTCGTCATCCTCTGGCTCGCGCTCAGCACCGTCGGCTTCATCAGGCACTGGGATCCCTATCCGTTTATTCTGCTCAACCTGGCCTTCTCCACGCAGGCCGCCTACGCTGCCCCGCTGATCCTGCTGGCCCAGAACCGGCAGGACGACCGGGACCGGGCCAGCATCGAACGTGACCGGGGAGTGGCGGCCCGGACTCAGGCGGACACGGAGTTCCTCGCCCGGGAGCTCGCGGCCGTCCGGCTCGCGCTCGCCGACGTGGTCACCACCCAGGACCTGGACGACCGGCTGTCGCGGCTGGAGAAGCTCCTGGGCGACCGGCCCGCTGCACCGCGCGGCCGGGTGACCACGCATCCCTCGCGGACAGATCGCTAGGCGCCCCGCCGGACGGACGCCGTAGGTGACTGCGGCCCGGTGGGAGAATGAGCCGGTGCGGATCGAGCTGCTGGGCACCATGGAGGTGCGCGATGACTCCGGCCCGGCTCATGTCGGCGGTCCGCGGGTGCGGGCGCTGCTGGCCCTGCTCGCGCTGGACGCGGGCCGGGTGGTCCCGGCCGCCAGCCTGATCGACCGCCTGTGGGACAGTGACCCTCCCGATGGTGCCCGCAGCGCGCTGCAGTCCCTGGTATCCCGGCTCCGCGGGGCGCTCGGCGGCTGCTGGGACCAGGGCGTGATCGAGTCACATCCGGCCGGCTACCGGCTGGTCCTCGGGCGCGGCGAGATCGACGCCCTGGTGTTCGAGGAGCTGGCGGCCCAGGGGTCGCGGGCGCTGGGCGACGGGGATTCCGCCCGCGCGTCGGCGCTCCTGCGCGAGGCGCTCGCGCTGTGGCGCGGGCCCGCGCTGGCCGGCCTGCCCGAGACGGAACATACCGCCGCGATGGCCACCCGGCTGGAGGAGCTGCGGCGGAGCGCGGTCGCAGACCGGGTCGAGGCCGACCTGGCCTCGGCCGCCACCTCGGCCGCCGCCGGGCTCGCCGCCGAGCTGCGGGCGGTGGTCGCGGAGGATCCGCTGGCCGAGCGGCCCCGGGCGCTGCTGATGCGCGCGCTGTACCGGGCCGGCCGGCAGGCGGACGCGCTCGCGGTCTACGCCGACGCGCGGGCCCAGCTCGCCGACCGGCTCGGCGTCGACCCGTCGCCCCAGCTCGAGCAGGTGTACCTGGGCGTGCTGCGGCAGTCGCTGCCGGGAGGCCCGTCCGAGGCAGGTTCCGCCCGGGAGGTCGCCGAAGCTGCCGAACGCGATGCCGCCGCCCGTCCGCCGTCCACCGCGCCGGCCGCGGCCCTGCGCGCCCCGCTGACCAGCTTCGTGGACCGCGACGAGCAGATGGCCCGGGTGGCTGAGCTGGCCGGCCAGGCCAGGCTGGTCACGCTGACCGGGCCCGGCGGGGTGGGCAAGACCCGGCTCGCGGCGGAGGCGGCCGGCCGCTCGCCGCGCAGGATCGCGGGGTGTGGCTGGTCGAGCTCGCCCCGCTCAGCCAGCCGGGCGACGTGCCGTACACGGCGCTCACGGCGCTGGGCATCCGTGACGCCGGGCTGCTCGCCGGGACCGGGCCCGGCGCAGCGCCCGCGCCCGACCCGCTGGGCCGCCTGGTCGGGGGCCTGCGCGAGCGGTCCGGGCTGATCGTGCTCGACAACTGCGAGCACTTGATCGCCGCCGCGGCGGAGCTCGCCGACGCCGTCCTGTCCGGCTGCCCCGGCATCCGGGTCCTGGCCACCAGCCGCGAGGCACTCGGCATCACGGGCGAGACCGTGTGGCCAGTACCACCGCTGCCGGTGCCGGGGGAGCGGCCCGGTGCCGGTGACGGCGGGGTCGCCGCGATCGCGCCCGTGGCGTCGGTGCGGCTCCTGGTGGACCGGGCGCGCGCGGCGGCGCCGGGGTTCGTTCTGAACGAGGCGAACGTCGCCGACGCAGCCCGGATCTGCCGGGCGCTCGACGGGATGCCGCTGGCGATCGAGCTGGCCGCGGCCCGGCTGCGAACCCTGTCACCCGGACAGCTTGCCGACCGGCTCAGCGACCGGTTCGCGCTGCTCACCGGCGGCAGCCGGACCGCGCTGCCGCGGCACCAGACGCTGCGCGCGGTCGTCGAGTGGAGCTGGGACCTGCTGTCGGAGCCGGAGCGGATGCTGGCGCGCCGGCTCGCGGCGTTCCCCGCGGGCGCGACCCTCGGCGCGGCGGAGGCGGTCTGCGCCGACGAGCCGGCGCCGGGCCCAGGCGGCGTCCAGGCCCGGGGCGGCGAGCTCCCGCCCGGGCAGGTTCTCGACGCGCTGACCGGGCTGGTCGACAAGTCTTTCCTGTCCTTCGATGCCGTAGCCGGGGGAGGCGGCCGAACCGGCGGCGCCGAGCCTCGCTACCGGATGCTGGAGACGCTCCGGGCCTACAGCCTGGAGCGCCTCGCCGAGGCTGGGGAACAGGGCGCTCTCCGGCACCGGATCTGCCACTACTACCTGGCCCTGGCCGAGACCGCCGACCCGCTGCTGCGCACCAGTGCGCAGCGTCACTGGTTCGACGTCCTGGCCGCGGAGAGTGACAACATGCTGGCCGCCCTGCGCTGGGCCATCGAGGAGCGGGACGAGGACACCGCGCTGCGGCTCGTCGCCGCGCTCGGCTGGTACTGGCTGATGTTCGGCCTGCGCGGCGACAGCGCCTCCCTGGCCCGCGCGGCGCTGGCGCTGGGCGCGGGCGAGCGGGCGGCGGATCGCGCGAAAGCAGAGGCGCGCGCGGTGTGCGCGCTGGTCGGCATGGGCACGGAATGGGACACCGACGGCCTGCGGGAGCCGCTGGCGGCGGCGTTCGCCGCGGCCGGCGCGGACCCCAGCGGGCAGGCACCGCCTCCGCTGGTCGCCGTGGCCGGGGCGAGCATGGCCGTGATCGGCGGGGACGGCGAGCGCGCGCTGGAGCTGATAACCGCCTACCTCGAGGCCGCCGACCCCTGGATCCGCGCCGCGGCCCGGCTGCAGCGCGTGGTCTACACCTGCAACCTTGGCCGCATCGAGGAGGCGGCGGCCGACTGCGCGGCGGCGCTGGCCGGCTTCCGCGAGATCGGCGAGATCTACGGGACGACGATGTCGCTGATGATGCGCGCCGAGCTGGACCTGCTCGCCGGGGATTGCGGCGGCGCGATCGCGGCGCTGGAGGAAGCCATCGACCTGGGCCGGCAGCTGGCGGAGTGGGGAGACGTCGGCTACCTGTACGGGAAGCTGGCGGCGGTGCGGATCCGCACCGGGGACCACGCCGCCGCCCGCGCCGACCTCGACCGGGCCGCGCGGACCGTTCAACAGCCCGGTCCGGCCGTCGGCGACACGGACTTCTTCCTCCGCCTGGTCCGCGTGGAACTCGCCTGGCGCGAGGGCGACCTGCCCGGGGCGCTGCGACTGGGCGAGGACCTGGCCGTCGGCCTGGCCGGCAAGCCGGCGGAGGCCTGGGCGCCCACGCGCGCGCTGGTCGGCGCCCGGCTCGGCGTGCTGCGCCTGGAGGCCGGAGACCCGGCGCGCGCGTCCGCGGCGCTGCGGGACGCCCTGCAGGCCGCCGCGGTCACCCGCGACCGTCCGGCTACCGCGGCCGCGGTCCAGGGCCTGGCCTCGGCGGCGCTGCGGCTGACCGGCCCCGCGCAGGCCGCGCAGCTGGTCGGCGCCGCCGACTCGATCCGCGGCACGGTCGACCACAGCAGCCTCGACGCGCCCGGCATCCGGGCCGCCGCCCGGGAGCGGCTCGGCCCGGGCGCGTTCGACGCCGCCTACCGGCGCGGCCGCGTCATGACCTACGACGCGGCCGTCGCCTTCGCTCAGGCCCGTGCGGCCGAGATCGGTGCGGCTCAGGTCTTGCGGCGGTAGACGGCGACGGCGAGGGGGGCGAACACCATGACGATCCCGACCGCCCAGGCCAGGGACTTCAGCGCCGGGCTGGCGACCGGGCCGCCGACCATCAGCCCGCGGGCCGCGCTGGTCAGGTCGGTCATCGGGTTCACCCGCACGAACGCCTGCAGCCAGCCGGGCATCTTGGCCGGGGAGACGAACAGGTTGCTGCCGAACACGAGGGGGAAGGTGACCAGGAAGCCGAGGGTCTGCACCCCGGCGGGGGTTTTGACCAGCAGGCCCAGCAGCGCCGAGAGCCAGCACATGGCCAGGGCGAAGGCGAGCACCAGCAGGCATCCGGCCGCGGCGGCGAGCGGGCTGGACTCCACGCGGAACCCCAGGATCATGCCGAAGCCGACGGTGATCGCGACCGAGATCACATAACGGGCCAGGTCGCCGCCGATCGCGCCGGCCAGCGGCGCCCAGCGCGCGATCGGCAGGCTGCGGAACCGGTCGAACACGCCGGTGCTGATGTCGGTGTTCAGCCGCAGGCCGGTGCCCAGCGTGGCGAGGACCACGGTGTAGACCAGGATGCCCGGCAGCGCGAACTGCAGGTAGGCGTGGCTGCTGCCGGCCAGTGCGCCGCCGAAGACGTAGGTGAACAGCAGCAGGAACACGATCGGGGTCAGGCTCAGCCCGAACACGTCCTCCAGGCTGGTCCTGATCTTCAGGACGCTGCGCCAGGTGAGCGTCAGCGCCTGCTGGGTCCCGGCCAGCAGGCCCGGGCGGCGCGCGGGGGCGGCGGCGGTAGTCATGCGGGTATCCTCTCGGTCTCGCGGGCCGGCTCTTCGCCGGCCTGCTGCGCAGGTACGTCATCGGCCCGGTGCCCGGTCAAGGTCAGGAACACCTCGTCCAGGCTGGTCGTGCGGAGCGTGAACTCGGTGAGCACGATCCCGGCGTCGTAGAGCCGCCGCACGATGCCGGGCAGCGCGGCCGCGTCGGCCACCGGCGCGGATACCCGCCCGGCGCGGGGCTCGGCGGTCGGCTCGGCGCCGCTGTACCGGGCGAGCATCTCGGCCACCGCCGGGAGCTGGCCCGGGTCGGCGGGGGCGACCTCCAGCACCTGCCCGCCGGTCCTGGCTTTCAGCCCGTCCGGCGTCCCGGTGGCGACGACCCGGCCGTGGTCGATGACCACGACCTCGTGGGCCAGGTGGTCGGCCTCCTCCAGGTACTGGGTGGTGAGCAGGACCGTGACGCCGTCGGCGGCCAGGCCCCGGATCAGCGCCCACACCTCGCCCCGGCTGTGCGGGTCCAGGCCGGTGGTGGGCTCGTCGAGGTACAGGACCGCGGGCCGGCCGACCAGGCTGGCCGCCAGGTCGAGCCGCCGGCGCATGCCGCCGGAGTAGGTCTTCACCGGCCTTCCCGCGGCGTCGGACAGCTCGAACCGGTCCAGCAGGCTGGCCGCCCGGGCCCGGGCGTCGGCCCGGCCGATGCCGAGCAGGCGGCCGATCATGATCAGGTTGTTCGTGCCGCTGAGGCCGTCGTCCACCGAGGCGTACTGCCCGGTCACGGCGATGAGCTGGCGGACCCGGTGCGCGTCGCGGACGACGTCGTACCCGGCCACGCTGGCCCGGCCGCCGTCGGGGCGCAGCAAGGTGGCCAGGATCCTTACCGCCGTGGTCTTCCCGGCGCCGTTCGGCCCGAGCAGGCCGAGCACCGTCCCGGTCCGCGCCGCCAGGTCCGCCCCGGCCAGCGCCGTCGTCTTGCCGAAGCGCTTGACCAGCCCCTCGGCCTCGATCGCGTACATCATCGTCTTCCTCTCGTGCGTCGCTGCCTTGCTACCGGACTCACTGTGCCGCCCGCCGCTGGCAGAACGCTCACCACACCGTCACCGGCCGCGCACCGGGCCGCCGGGCCGTTTGCATTACAGAAACTGATAGTATAGTTTTGATGTGAATCGGGTAGGCGTCCGGGATGGAATGGAGGAGTCATGTACAAGACGCAGCTCAAGACCAGCCGGCTGGGCGACACGGGCCTGGAGATCACCCGCGTGGGGTTCGGCGCGTGGGCGATCGGCGGCGGCGGCTGGGAGTTCGGCTGGGGGCCGCAGCAGGACGAGGAGTCGATCGCGGCGATCCACCGGGCGCTGGATCTCGGGGTCAACTGGATCGACACCGCGGCCGCTTACGGCTTCGGCCGGTCGGAGCGGGTGGTGGGCCGCGCTCTCGAGGGCCTGGCCGAGCGCCCGTACGTGTTCACCAAGGCCTCGCTGCTCGACGACGGGACCGGCCACGTCCGGCACAGCCTCAAGCGGGACTCGATCCTGCGCGAGGCCGAGGCCAGCTTGGACCGGCTCGGCGTCGCGGCTATCGACCTGTACCAGATCCACTGGCCGGACCCGGAGCAGGACATCGAGGAGGGATGGTCGGCCCTGGCCGAGCTCAAGGAGCAGGGGCTGGTCCGCCACATCGGCGTCTCCAACTTTGACGTCCGTCAGCTCCGCCGGATCGGCTCGATCGCGCCGGTCGAGACGCTCCAGCCGCCGTACTCGCTGGTCGACCGCGGCGCGGAGGACCAGGTCCTCCCGTTCGCCGAGCGCGAGGGGATCGGCGTTATCGTCTACTCCCCGATGGGTTCTGGCCTGCTGACCGGCGCGATGACGCGCGAGCGCATCGAGAGTATGCCCGCCGACGACTGGCGCGCCCGCGACCCGCGCTTCACCGAGCCGCAGCTTTCCGAGCACCTCGCGCTGGCCGGGCGGCTGCGGGCGGTCGCCGACCGCTACGGCGTGACCCCGGGGGCCGTCGCGGTCGCCTGGACGCTGCGGAATCCCGCGGTGGACGGCGCGATCACCGGATTCCGCCGGCCCGACCAGGTGGACCCGGTCGTGGCCGCGGCCGGCCTTCGAGCTCACCGACGAGGACGTCAACGAGATCGAAGCACACTGGAGAGGTGAGAACGATGACCAAGATCGGTTTTATCGGCCTCGGGGCCATGGGCAGCCGCATCGCCGGCCGCCTGCTCGACGCCCATGAGGTATACGGGACCAACCGCAGCACGGCCAAGGCCAGCGACCTCGTCACGCGCGGCATGGCTTGGCGCGCAACTCCGCGCGAGACCGCCGAGGCAGCCGAGGTGATCTTCAGCATGGTCACCGACGACGCGGCCCTCGAGGCCGTCACCTCCGGCCCCGACGGGATCCTGGCGGGCCTGCGGCCAGGCCAGGTCTACGTCGACATGAGCACGGTCAGCCCGCAGGCCAGCCGCGAGCTCGCCCGGCACGTGCGGGCTCTCGGGGCCAGCATGCTCGATGCCCCGGTCTCGGGTACGGTCACCGCGGCGGAGGACGGCACCCTCACGATCATGGTCGGCGGCCCGGAGGAAGCGTTCCGCGCCGTCGAGCCGTTGCTGCGCCGGCTCGGGCGTACGGTCACCTACGTCGGCGGGAACGGCCAGGCTCTGCTGTTGAAGCTCGCGGTCAACATCAGCCTCGCCGCGCAGATGCTCGCCTTCAGCGAGGGCATGCTGCTGGCTGAACGCGGCGGGATCAACCCGAAGCTGGCCGCGCAGGTGATAACCGAGAGCGCGATCGGGTCACCGATGCTCCGGGCGCGCGCGCCTCTCGTGCTCGACCTGCCCGACCAGGCCTGCTTCGACGTGGAGCTCATGCACAAGGACATCCGTCTGGTGCTCGAGACCGCCCGCGCGCTAGGCGTTCCGGCTCCGTCGGCGGCCGTCGCCGACGGCATGCTGGCCCAGGCGGAAGAGCTTGGCTACGCGCGGCGCGATATCGCCGCATTCTTCGAGGTCCTGGCCCAGACCGCGGGGACGTCCGGCGTTTCCGCGGAGACGTCCGGCCCGTCCGCGGAGACGTCCGGCGTTTCCGCGGGGACGTCCGGCCCGTCCGCGGGGACGTCCGGCGTTTCCGCGGGGACGTCCGGCCCGTCCGCGGGGACGTCCGGCCCGTCCGCGGGGACGTCCGGCGTTTCCGCGGGGACGTCCGGCCCGTCCGCGGGGACGTCCGGCGTTTCCGCGGGGACGTCCGGCCCGTCCGCGGGGACGTCCGGCGTTTCCGCGGGGACGTCCGGCCCGTCCGCGGAGACGTCCGGCCCGTCCGCCGGGAACGTCCCGTGAGCCACGTCGCGACCGTCGCGCCGCCCCGCCGCGGGCGGCCGCGCAGTGAGCGGGCGCGGGGCGCGGTCCTCGAGGCCGCGGCCGAGCTTCTGCTCGAGCGAGGCCTGGCCGCCGTGAGCATGGACACGGTCGCCGCCCGGGCCGGAGTCAGCAAGGCGACGATCTACCGCTGGTGGCCCACCAAGGAGACGCTCGCCCTGGACGCGCTGTACCACGAGTGGGCGGGCGTCCCTCCGGCCCGGGACACCGGAACGCTGCGCGGCGACCTGCTCAGCCTGTTTCGCCCCTGGGTCAGGCTCGCCGGCCAGCGGCCGTACGGGCGCGTGATCGCCGCCCTGCTGACCGAGGCCCAGACCGACCCCGCGTTCGCGCGCGAATACCGGGCGCGGTTCGTCCAGCCGCGGCGTGACCAGGCCCGGGCGATCTTCCGCCGGGCGATCGAGCGCGGCGAGATACCGGCCGACACCAAGGTCGAGGTCGCGCTCGACCTCCTGTACGGCGCGATCTATCACCGGCTCCTGCACGGCCAC
The DNA here is from genome assembly GCA_963842355.1 of uncultured Actinomycetota bacterium. Lineage (GTDB taxonomy): Bacteria > Actinomycetota > Actinomycetes > Streptosporangiales > Streptosporangiaceae > JASHPR01. The sequence continues at coordinate 206,655 of CAWJGC010000012.1, forward strand.
GCGCCGCTCAACGACCGGTTCGTCCGCGACGTCATCGACACCGCCCTCGACGGCATCACCCGGAAGCATCAGACGGCCGACTCCCACAGGTAAGCCAGGAGAACGGGAGCGGCGGCGCCCCGAGCGGGCCGATCTGGGTCCGGTCGCCTGCGTCCCTTTGATAACGAGATCGGCCCCGGCAGGGACGCTGCCGGGGCCGATGGTCAGTTGCCGGATGCACCGCTGACATCGCCGGAGCAATTCCATCCGAGGGATCGCCGGAGACCGACAGCCAGCAACTCGGTATGCGGCCGGTGCGCCAACACCCAGTCGTCACCGGGTCACGGCCATGGCTGCGGCCGGGCCGTGTCGTGGCATGGACTACGTAGCGTGTGCGGAACGCGCGGCGCTTTCGCGATGAGTACGCGGGCTGCGACTCGTCATACCCGGCATGACGTACGCACCGGTGAGCGGCCTGCAGCTCTACTACGAGAGCCGCGGCAGCGGGCGGCCGCTCGTGCTGCTCCACGGCGGCCTGATGACCATCGACCTCAATTTCGGGCCGTTGCTCGAACCCCTCGCGGCGAGCAGGCGGGTGATCGCGGTGGAGCTCCAGGGTCATGGGCATACCGCCGACACCGGCCGCGCGATGACGATCGAGGCGCTGGCCGGTGACGTCGTCGCGCTGCTCGACCATCTGGGGATCGCCGAGGCCGATCTCTTCGGCTTCAGCCTCGGCGGCCTGGTCGCGTACGCGGTCGCGCTCGGCGCGCCCGCCCGGGTCGGCAAGCTGATCGTCGCCTCGGCGGATGCCCACCGCCCGCCGGGCCGGGAGAGCGCGCCACTCGACGACGACCGCATGCCGACGCCGGCCGACTTCCAGGCGTGGCGCGACGCCTACGACGCGGTCGCTCCCGACCCCGCGCACTTCGACGAGTTCGCGGCCAGGACGTCGGCCATGGTGCACGAGTTCCCGGGGTGGACCGACGAGCTGCGATCACTGCAGGTGCCGACCCTGCTGATCTTCGGCGACCGCGACTTCTCACCGCTGACGGACGTGGTGGAGATGTTCGAACTCCTGCCGAACGCGCAACTCGCAGTACTCCCCGGGACCACCCACGTCGGCGTGACACGGCGGCCCGGCGAAGTACTCGCGTTGATCACGCCGTTCCTCGACGCGCGCTAAGTCCGGCCCACCATCAACGTCACCAGCACCGACTCAACCCCCCGAGCCGTTGCCGCCCTTCATCGCCGCCGTCGAGCCCGACCCGCGGCAGCCAGCGAGATCCGGGATCAGGCGCCGGTCCTGCGCCGGGCCACCCTGATCGCGCCCACCTGGACGACGAGCAGTACGCCCATGACGATCGGAAGGATGATGTAGGGAGGTGCTTTCGAGCCGTTGGCCGAGCCGCCGTGGCTCACCCCGGTGAAGATCACGAAGAGCAACGCGCCCGCGGCCGGATGCACGATCAGCCCGAGTCGCTTGGGCACGAAGTTGTTGTACGAGACCCCGAAGTGGATCGGGACGCGTGCGTCGCTCGGGAGGGCGATCCAGCCGTACCAGGACACGCAGATCATCGCGAGCAAGATCACCGCGCCGACGGCGAGTGTCACTACCACCGCGCCACCTCCCTGGACCGCTTCATTGTGGTGCCTCCTCATCATCCGTCCGGGTGGAGCAGCCCGGCATCGCGTGCCTACCGCCCCGCCGCGGCGTCGACGTGGCCGACCCACGCGACGATCGTCGCGATCACCCCGGGGTCGACGTGGGCGGGCTGGTCGTACTCGAGCGGCGTGGGTGCTCCGGTGCCGTCGATGAACAGGTGGTCGGCCTTCGGGAACTGCATGACCGTCACCCCCGGGCGCCCGCGCAGCCTGCTCAGCCACACGTCGAGGTCATTCGCGACCGTGACCTGGTAATCGCGATCGCCTTGCCGTGCGGGCGTGATCGGACGGGCATGGCGTTCCTTCCGGGCTTTGGCGCCGATTCCATGACAGGGGCGACGTCCGCTTCATGATCGTGGAGACTTATGTGCAGATAGCGCACGTAACTCTCCGCAATCATTGAGACCGGCCGCCCATGCGCCTCTATCGCATGACCCGATCTTCAAATCCGCGCCAGAGCCTCCTTCCGCGAGGCTGCGGGCGGAGCCCCGGTGGCCCGGCTGACAGGCGGGGGCCGGATACTTGCTGGCGCCGGGGCTGCTCATGGTCAAGGGGATTCCGGTTTGCCGCCGGTCAGAGTGACGCCGGCCGGAGCCACAGGCCGGCGACCTGGCCGTCGTCGTCGAAGATGGCCCGACCAGTGGCCGCCCCGGCCTCGAAGTTCAGCGGGATCTCGACCACGGTGTGATCGCCGGCCCGATGGGCGAACGGATCACCCATACTCTCGTAGCGGCCGATCATGCTGACTACGTGCGCCCAGCCGTCGGCCAGCCGGCCGGGCCGGCACCGGCGCGCATTCTCTCGTCGAAGTCGCCGCGCGCGTCGTCCCAGCGGCCCTCGGTGAGGCAGGTGAAAATGGCGATCGCCCGGTCCGCGGCGCCGGGCAGGACATCCTGGCTCATCGGCGCTCCGGTACGGGGGTCGACCGGGTGCCCGAACCGCTGGAACGCGGCCTGCCGCGTGGTCCCCAGGACATCACCGATCTCCCTCCAGCTATGGCCGGCCGCCCGGGCGCGGTCGACGGCCTCCTGCAGTGCCTCGCCGGTGGCGGCCGACAGTTCTCGCGCGGCCGCCATGGCCACCAGCGGCGAGCCGGCGTCGGCCCGGGCGAGTTCGCCCGCGAGCCGGGCCGCCGCATCGCGGATCCGGTTGGCCACGGGGTCCGCCCCGCCGGACCCGCCGCTCACGTTGTCAAGAATTCCATGACGTTGGGACGTTGTCAAGGTGGCCTTAACACCGCCAGTTTCGAGGCGGTCGGCCAGCTCCCTCTGGCGCCGCGCGGCGCTCCGACAGGTGGTGTCACAGTACCGGCGCCGCCTGCCTTTTCCGTGCTGTGAGGGGAGTTGGCGCCCGCACGCCTCGCACGCCGCCGGTCCCGCAACATCCGCCATGACATCACCTTAGCCTCGTAGCGCGGTTATCCGTGCCCGCACGTAATAATAAATCGTGCTCGCATCCTTGGCACGTAAAAGCACGATATTCCTGCGGCTGCGGGCGGGGGACCGGGCTGCGGGCGGGGACCGGGCTGCGGGCGGCGGGCCGGGCTGCGGGCGGGGACCGGGCTGCGGGCGGCGGACCGGGCTGCGGGCGGGGACCGGGCTGCGGGCGGGGACCGGGCTGCGGGCGGCGGACCGGGCTGCGGGCGGGGACCGGGCTGCGGGTCGGCGGCAGACGGGCACGGGGCTGGACGACCGAGCGCGGGCGCCCGCGGTCGCGGGCAGGGACGGGGCTGGACGACCGAGCGCGGGCGGCGGGTGGCCGGGCTGATCGGCATGCTGTGCTCCCTCGGCTCGCCAGCGGTCGCCACCTGCGGGAGCATGGGCTGGTGACCACGCCGACGCGCTCGCCCACGCGGATGCCGGAACGGGTTCCCGCGGGCCCGGGCCACCAGCCCGGCGGCGTGGGCACCAGCGCGCCCCGTCCCGACGGGACGCCGAAGGTGACCGGGCAGTTCGCCTACGGCAGCGACCTCTGGATGGACGACATGATCTGGGGGGTCACGCTGCGCAGCCCGCATCCCTACGCGAAGATCCGCTCGATCGCGACCGGCGAGGCGCTGGCCACCGCCGGGGTCTACGCCGTGCTGACCCACGCCGACGTCCCCGGCCGGAACGTCTGCGGCCTGGAACTGGCCGACCAGCCGGTCCTGGCCGCCGACGTGGTCCGCTACCAGGGGGAGCCGGTCGCCCTGGTCGCCGCCGACCATCCCGAGATCGCCCGCCTGGCGGCGCAGAAGATCGCGGTGGAGTACGAGGTCCTGACGCCGGTGACCGAGGCGCGGCAGGCGCTTCACCCGGCGGCCCCGAAGCTGCATCCCCGGGGCAACCTGGTCCGTCACCTCAAGCTCCGCAAGGGCGACCCGGAGCCGGCCGCCGACGTGGTCGTCACCGGAACCTACTCGGTCGGAATGCAGGACCAGGCGTTCCTCGGCCCGGAGGCGGGGCTGGCCGTCCCGGACGGCCAGGGCGGGGTCGACCTGTACGTGGCCACCCAGTGGCTGCACGCCGACCAGAGGCAGGTCTGCACCGCGCTCGGCCTGCCGCCGGAACGGGTCAGGCTGGTGCTGGCCGGAGTCGGCGGCGCGTTCGGCGGCCGCGAGGACCTGTCCATGCACGTACACGCCTGCATGCTGGCGCTGCACACCGGCAAGCCGGTCAAGATGGTGTACAACCGCGAGGAGTCGTTCTTCGGGCACGTGCACCGCCACCCCGCGCAGATGCGCTACGAGCACGGCGCGACCAGCGACGGCAGGCTCGTCTACGTCAGGGCCGAGATCTACCTGGACGGCGGCGCCTACACCTCCAGCACCCCGGCCGTGGTCGGCAACGCCGGGACGATGGGCATCGGGCCGTACGTGGTCCCGAACGTGCACGTGGACACCTACGGCGTCTACACCAACAACCCGCCGTGCGGCGCGATGCGCGGCTTCGGGTCGGTGCAGGCCGCGTTCGGCTACGAGGCCCAGATGGACAAACTGGCGGCGGCCCTGGGCCTGGACCCGGTCGAGGTGCGCTGCCGGAACGCGATGAGCCAGGGGTGCGAGGCGCCCACCGGGCAGATCGTGGACAGCCCGGCCCCGGTCGCCGAGTTGCTCACCCGCCTGCGGGACATGCCCCTGCCGGAGAAGACACCGGCGCCCGCGAACGTCGGCGAAGCCGTGCCAGCCGCGACGGCCAGGCCGGCCGTCGCGGCTGGCAGCGGGGGGTTCCGGGGGGTCGCCCCCCCGGGCCAGCACGGCGCCGACCTTCGCGACCTGCCCGGAGGGGTGTCCAATACCACCCACGGCGAGGGCGTCGCGCGCGGGGTCGGCTACGCGGTGGCGTACAAGAACGTCGGCTTCTCCGAGGGCTTCGACGACTACTCCACCGCCCGGGTCCGGCTGGAGGTCACCGCGGGCGAGCCGACGGTGACCGTGCACACGGCCGCCGCCGAGGTCGGGCAGGGCCTGGTCACCGTCGAGCAGCAGATCTGCCGCACCGAACTCGGCGTGGACCGCGTCGTGGTGCACCCCAAGGACACCACGGTCGGCTCCGGCGGGTCGACCTCCGCGTCCCGCCAGACCTACGTCACCGGCGGCGCGGTCAAGACGGCCTGCGAGCGCGTCCGGGACCGGGTGCTGGAACTGGCCCAGCGCCGGCTCGGCCGCGCGGCCGCCGGCCTGAGGCTGTCCGGCGGCCGGGTCGTGTCGGACACCGAAGGCACGCTGGGCTCGATCGCCGACATCATCGGCGGCGAGATCATCGAGGAGACCGCGCAGTGGCGGCACCGGCCGACCCAGCCGGTCGACCCGGAGACCGGCCAGGGCTTCGCGCACGTGCAGTACGCGTTCGCCGCGCACCGTGCGGTCGTCGACGTCGACACCGACCTGGGCCTGGTCAAGGTGGTCGAACTGGCCTGCGTCCAGGATGTCGGCAAGGCCGTGAACCCCCGGGCCGTGGAGGGCCAGATCCAGGGCGGCACCGCCCAGGGACTCGGCCTGGCCATCATGGAGGAGATCCAGGTGCGGGACGGGCGGATCGCCAACCCCTCGTTCACCGACTACCTCATCCCCACGATCCTGGACATGCCGCCGATGCGCATCGAGGTGCTCGAGTATCCCGACCCGCACGCCCCGTACGGGCTGCGCGGGGTCGGCGAGCCGCCCACGATCTCGTCCGGGCCCGCCATCGCCGCGGCGCTCCGCGCCGCCACCGGACTCGCCCTGGCCCGGATCCCGGTCCGGCCCGAGCACATCACGGGCACATGAGCGGGTCCGCGCTGGACGCGATGCTCGCCGAGGCCGACCGGGTGCTGGCCGGCGCCGACCGGGCCCTGGCCCGGGACTACCCGGGACCGCGGCCGGGCCGGCAGCCGGTGCACACCGTGTACCTGCCCGCCGACCGGTTCGCCCCGGGGCTGGCCGCGCAGTGGGGACGGCAGGCGCTCGCGGCGCTCGAAGCGTGCGCGCCGGGCCCGGGTGAATTCGGCGACGCGATGACCCTGCCGCCGGGCCTGGCCGCCGACGTGCGGTCGCGCACGCTGGCCAAGCTCGCCGCGGAGCCGGTCGAGGACCTGCGGCTGGATTTCGAGGACGGCTACGGACACCGGGGCGACGACGCCGAGGACGCGGATGCCCGCCGCGCGGCCGCGGCCCTGGCCGGCGAGGTCGGCGCGGACCCGGTGCGGAACGGCCCGGCGCGGGACGGCCCGGCGCGGAACGGCCCGGCGCGGAACGGCCCGGCGCGGCCCGGTATCGTGCCGCCGTTCTGCGGGCTGCGCGTCAAGAGCCTGGAGCCGGCGACCCGGCGCCGGGCGATCCGCACGCTCGACCAGTTCCTGGCCGGGTTCCTGGCCCGCGGCCCGCTCCCGGCCGGCTTCGTGGTGACGCTGCCGAAGGTGACCTCCCCGGACCAGGTCACGGCGATGGCAGGGCTGTGCGCCCGGCTCGAGCAGGCCCACGGCCTGGTCCCCGGACGGCTGGTCTTCGAGGTGCAGGTGGAGACCCCGCAGGTGATCCTGGGCGCGGACGGAACCGCGGTCATCGCGCGGTGCGTGCACGCGGCCGGCGGCCGCCTCACCGGGCTGCACTACGGCACCTACGACTACAGCGCCGCGCTGGGGATCGCGGCACACCTGCAGAGCATGGAGCATCCCGTGGCCGACCACGCGCGCGCGGTGATGCAGGTCGCCACGGCGGGCACCGGGGTGCGGCTGTCCGACGGCTCGTCGAACGTGCTGCCGGCGCCGGAACGGCTGTACCACCGGCACCGGCTGACCCCCTACGCCTGCCGGCGGCTGCACGGCGTGGTGCGCCGGACCTGGCTGCGGGGCGTGCCCGTCACCGGCGAGCGGCCCGCCGGCCGGCTGCTGAGCCGCGGGGAGCAGGCCGGATGACCGGCCAGGACCCGCCGGACCGCGACGTCCCCGCCCTGCTCGGCCTGCCCGCCCAGTCCGGCCTGCCCGGTCCGCTCGATCCGCTCGAACTGCTCGACCTGGCGTCGCGGCGGCTCGGCGGCAGCGTGGTCGCGGCCAGCGACGAGCTGTTCGCGGAGAAGGAGAACCTGATCAAGCCCGAGGCGCCGACGTTCGCCCCCGGCGAGTTCGGCCACCGTGGGAAGATCTACGACGGATGGGAGACCCGCCGCCGCCGCGAGCCCGGACACGACCACGCGATCGTGCGGCTGGGCGTGCCGGGCGTCGTGCACGGCGTCGTCGTCGACACGTCGTTCTTCCGCGGCAACTACCCGCCGCAGGTGTCGGTGGAGGCCGTCGGGGCCGAAGGGTACCCGGCCCCCGGCGAACTGGCCGATATGGCCTGGCAGACGCTGGTCGAGCGGTCCGCCGCCCGCGGCGACGCGGTCAACGTCTACCCGGTCGCCGACCGGCGCCGCTGGACCCACGTCCGGCTGTCGATCTATCCCGACGGCGGCCTGGCCCGGCTCAGGATCAACGGCGAGATCGTCCCCGAGGCGCTGGCCGGCCTGCGGCGGCGCTGGCGGGACGCGCTGCCGGAAACCCAGCGTCAGGACATCGAGCGCCGCGGCGGCGGCCCGGGCGCCGGATAAGGCGCCGCGCGGGTCCACGCCCGGGCGAGCGGTTATCTAGGACCCAAACCCATGAAATCGGGACCCGGCGGCCTGTCCTAGATCACGGACCGCGGGCTACATCAGGCGCGGGGTGACGGTCGCGCCGCCGCCGGCGGCCAGCCGCTCGGCCATCTGCTCGTTGGCGATGACGTGCATCACCGCGTTGATGAGCGCGAGGTGCGTGAACGCCTGGGGGAAGTTGCCCAGGTGCCGTCCTGACCGCGGGTCGATTTCCTCCGCATACAGCAGCAGCGGGCTCGCGTACGACAGGATCTTCTCGCACAGGTCCCGGGCCCGCCGGTGCTCACCGATCTCCGACAGCGCCGAGACCAGCCAGAACGAGCAGATGGTGAACGTGCCCTCCTCGCCGGCCAGCCCGTCGTCGGTCTGCTCCGTCTGGTAGCGGAGCACCAGGCCGTCCCTGGTCAGCTCGTCCGCGATCGCGAGCACCGTGTTGCGGATCCGCTGGTCGTCCGGCGGCAGGAACCTGAGCAGCGGCATCAGCAGCACCGACGCGTCGAGGGCGTTGGTCCCGTAGTGCTGGGTGAACACGCCGCGCTCGTCCAGCGCGTTCGCGCAGATGTCGGCGTGGATCTCGTCCGCCGCCTTCTGCCAGATGCTGGCGGTGTCGGCGTCCTCGCGGAGCCTGGCCAGGCGCGCCCCGCGGTCGGCCGCGACCCAGCACGCCAGCTTGGACGAGGTGAAGTGCTGCTTCTCCCCGCGGATCTCCCAGATGCCGCAGTCCGGCTCGCGCCAGCTCTCCAGGGCGTGCTCGACCTGGATCCTGGCCATGTCCCAGACCCGCTCGTCGAGCCGGTCCCTGGACTTCGTGTGCAGGTACAGGGAGTCCAGGACCACGCCCCACACGTCGTTCTGCTGCTGCTTGTAGGCCGCGTTGCCGATGCGGACCGGCCGGGCGCCCTGGTAGCCGTGCAGGTGCTCGAGCACCTGCTCCTCGAGTTCGCACCGGCCGTCGATGCCGTACACGATCTGCAGGCTGCCCTGGTCGCGTTCGACCATGTCGGTCACGAACGCGAAGTAGTCGCTGGCCTCCCACTCGAACCCGAGCGTGAACAGGCCCCACAGCGCGAAGGTGGCGTCCCTGATCCAGCTGTAGCGGTAGTCCCAGTTCCGTTCCCCCCGCGGGGTCTCCGGAAGCGACGTGGTCGCGGCGGCCGCGATGGCACCCGTCGGGGCGAACGTGAGCCCCTTGAGCGTCAGCGCGCTGCGGGTGAGGTGGGGACGCCAACGGTGATCGGGGAAGGTGCCCCGGGCCAGCCAGTGCTGCCAGTGGTGGGCCGTCCAGCTCAGGCGCTTGTAGGCCTCCTCGTAGTCCTCGGGCGGGGTGCGGCTGCCCCACGACAGGGCGCAGAACCGGGTGTCGCCCTCCCGGAGCAGGGTGCGGGCCCGCGCGCTCGGGCCCTCGATGCCGATCCGGATATCCGAGGTCAGGGTGAGCCGCAGGTCGCCGCCCTCCGGCCGGATCATGGCCTGCTGATACCCGCGGTCGGTGTGACTCCAGCGTGCGCGCTGGCGCCCGTAGTCGAATACCGGTTCGCAGTCCAGAGTGAGCTGCACCGATCCGTTCACGCATCGCACGATGCGCAGCAGCGTGTGCTCGGCGTCGTAATCGGTCGGCGGGCGGGTGTGCGTGGTGCGTTCCGGATGCTCGTGCCGCCACGGGCCCATGACCAGGCAATCCCGGACGATGATCCAGCCCTCGCCGCAGTCCCAGCTCGTCTCCAGCACCATCGTCCCCGGCAGGTAGCGGCGGTCGGCCGGCACCGTCGCGTCCTCGGGGCCGAATCGGAACCAGCCCGCGTCCCGGTCCAGCACCGCGCCGAACACACTCGGGGAATCCATCTGCGGCAGGCACATCCACTCGATCGAGCCGCTCGGCGCGACCAGCGCCGTGACCTCGCAGTCGGACAGGAATCCGTAGTCGGCGATCGGCGGGTACGGCGAGAACTCCCCGAGAGGTCTGACCGGCTCCTCGCCGGCCCTGTCGTGCGCGTCCAGGGAAGCCAGGTCCTGGGCTGTCAACTGCGCTCACCACCTAGTAACGGGCCACGGTCCGGTGCCTGATCCAGTCAGTGTGTCACGGGACCAGATTCCCCTGGCCTGCGTCATTCCCCGGCCCCCCGGATGGCACTCGTCCTCGGCGCTGGTCATGCACACTGGGCGGATGCCCGATATCGAAGCACCGGATCCGCGGGACCCGCGAGGGCTGCGGGCTGACGCGCCACTGCTCGACGCCTGGCTGCGGTTCACCGGGCGAGCAGAGGCGGGTGAGCTCACGCCCATGAGCGTGCCGGGGCACAAGCAGCGCCAGGATCTCGTCGGGACCGTGGTCGCCGGCGACGCGCCGCTGTACGGCGGGCTCGACACCATCAAGCACGCGGACACGCTGCGGGCCGAGGGCGAGGCGCGGGCGGCGCTGCTGTGGGGGGCCGACTGGTGCCGGTTCTCGGTCGCCGGGTCGACCCACGGCAATCAGGCGCTGGCCCTGGCCGTGGGCTCGCCGGGGCAGGAGATCATCGTCACGCGCATCCTGCACCGGTCGCTGCTGCTCGGGCTGGTGCTGGCCGGGCTGCGCCCGGTGTGGGTGCGCCCGGAGATGGATCCCGCGTCCGGGCTGCCCGCCGCGGTGGCGGTCGACACCGTGCGGGCGGCGCTGCAGGCGCATCCGGCCGCATGCGCGGTGTTCCTGGGGGAACCCTCCTACGTGGGGACGATCGGCGACCTGGCCGGCCACGCGGCCGCCGCCCACGAGGCCGGCGTGCCGCTCGCCGTGGACGCGGCGTGGGCCGCGCACCTGGGATTCCACCCCGACCTGCCGCCGCACGCGATCGCGGCGGGCGCGGACGCCATGGTGACCAGCGCGCACAAGGCGCTGCCGGCCTACTCCCAGGGCGCGCTGGTGCTGGCCAGGACGGACCGGCTGGACGCGGCGCGGCTGGACCGGGCGTTCGACGCCACCCACACCACCAGCCCGACGGGTTCGATCATGGCGAGCATCGACGCGGCCCGGGCGCTGCTGGCCCAGGACGGCAAGGACCTGTGCGCGCGGCTGCTGCGCGGCGTGGCGGCGGCGAAGCAGCGGCTGCGGCAGGTGCCGGGGCTCGGCGTCCTGGACGGCCCCGGCGTCGAGCCGGCCAAACTGGTGGTGCTGCTGGCCGGAACCGGCGCGCACGGGATCGCGGTCGAGGCCGACCTGATCGCGGCGGGGATGCCGGTGGAACTGGCCGACCGGGACACCGTGATACCGATCGTGACGATCGCCGACGACGAGGACCAGGTCGCCGCGTTCACGGAGACGCTGATCGCCGCGGTCGAGCGGCACCGGGGGCGGCCTCGGCATCCGGCGCCGGCGGCGGCGTGGACCGTGGTGCCGGAGACGGTCCTGGCGCCGCGGGAGGCGTTCTTCGCCCCCAACCAGACCGTCCCCGCCCACGCCGCGGTCGGCCGGGTCAGCGCGGAGCTGATCGCGCCCTACCCGCCGGGCGTGCCGGTGCTCGCTCCGGGCGAGCTGATCACCGCGGAGGCCCTGAACGCGCTGCGCGAGGTCCGTGCCGACGGCGGCCGCATCGCCTACGCGGCCGACCCGGCCCTCGCCACACTCCAGGTCGTCGCCGACGGAACCGCCACCGGGCGATCCTGGGCGTAGCCTGCGGTGATCGTGGTTGATTAGTGACGGGTTTCGTGTGTTGTTAACCAGGATCATGAAAAGCGGGGCCGGCTGGGTGGCCGCGGCCGGAGAAGGGCAGCGGGCGCGTCATCACCATTCGCGCAACGCCCGGGCCGCCGTAGTCGTCGACCTGCCGGACGTGAAAGCCGAGTCGGCGGTGAAAGCCGACCGACCCGGCGTTGGTCACGGTAGTGATTGCCTTCAGTTGCTCCGCTCCCTGCGCCGTCACGGCGGCGGCGAACGCCCGGTACAGGGCCTGTCCGCACCCGGTTCCGCGCACCTCGTCGCGGACGGCGACCGCGTGGATGTAGCCGGCGCGGCGCGGCGTGGTGAACCCGAGCAGGTAGCCGGCGATCCGGTCCCCGGGGCCGTGGGCGGTCAGGCACGTGTCGCTGAACTCCTGGACGAACACGCTCTGGTGCAGGAAGCGCACGTCACGCCCGCCCCAGAACTGGTCGAGACCGGCCAGCACCTCGGCCAGGTCGGACAGTGTCATCGGCTCGATGCGGATGCCCATGCCTGACCATGCTGCGGCCCCAGGCCGGCGCGCGGCAACTCCGGGGCGCTGCCGCGGCGGGCGTTCTGCGAGAATCGGGGACCTCACCAGCGTCGGCCGGAGGAGGGCGTCATGTCGTTGGCCATGAGCAAGGCCGAGCGGGAGGAGTTCCTGGCGGGGGTGCACGTCGGGGTGCTGAGCGTGCTGGCCGGCGACGACCGGGGGCCGCTCGCGGTCCCGGTCTGGTACGACTACCAGGCCGGGGGCCGGGTGAGCGTGATCACCGGCCGTACCTCGCGCAAGGGACGGGCCATCGCCGCCGCGGGCCGGATGACCCTGTGCGTGCAGGACGAGAACGTTCCCTACCGGTATGTCAGCGTCGAGGGCCCGGTGGCGTCCGAGGAACTCGACCCCGCCGAGCGGCTGGCGATGGCCCGGCGCTATCTGGGCACCGAGGGCGGCGACTACTACGTGGCCAGCAATCCCGATCCGGACCGCGAGAACCTGATGTTCCGGATGAGTCCGGGGCACTGGGTGAGCGTGGACTACGGAAAGCTGTCGGGCTGAGGCCCCTGGGTCGGCTGCCTCAGTGCCCGGTCAGCCGGGCGGAGTGCGCCGGGCCGCGGCGGCCAGCGCCGCCGCTTCCCGCACCAGGCGCGCGGCCCGGCCGGGCCGGTCGTCCTCCGGCGCCCCGGCCAGGTTGATCCCGACCAGCACCGCCGCGGCCCGGGCCCCGGCCTCGGCCAGCACGGCGCCGGTGATCGCGTCGCCGCGCAGGTTCGGGTTGCCGTCGGCGGCCAGCCGGGCCGCGATCTGAGCCACCGGCACGGCCAGTTCGACTATCTGCATCGGGACCGCGGCGGCGTCCGACAGCGCGGCCGCGATCGCGCGGCGCCTGGAGTCGCCGTCGGGGCCGGCTGACGGCGCGCCTCGATCACGCCCTGGTAGGCGCCGGCGTCGGCCTGGATGAGCGCAGCGGCCCCGGTGGCCAGGCGTTCTGATTCGGTCATGAGGCAAACGGCGGTGTCGGCGGCCAGCTGCCGGGAGGACAGACGCGCGGCCATGGCGCACAGGCCGGCGCCCATGGACACGGCCAGGGCCGCCGCGCCGCCGCCGCTCGGCGCGGGGTCGCCGGAGGCCAGCCGGGCGAGGAACCGGCCGAGCGGCAGGTCGAGGTAGGGAGGCTGCCCGGTCACGACCGGTAACCGCCGGGGCCCGTGCGGCGCGGGAGCAGGGCCGGCTGGGGGAACGTGACGGTCTTCGGTTCCGTGAACGTGTCCATGGGGTAGCTCCCGCCGACCCGGCCGGCGCCGCTGACGCTGCCGGCCCGGCCGCCGAACGGGAGGTGCGACTCCCACAGGTTGGTCGAGGCGTTGACGTTGACCCAGCCGGCCCTGGCCCGTTCGGCGAACGCCAGCCCCCGCTCCAGGTCCTCGGTGAACACCGCCGCGGTCAGCCCGAACGGCGAGGCGTTGGTCAGCTCCAGCGCCTCGGCGGCCGACCGCACCTCGACCACGGGCACCACGGGCCCGAACGTCTCCTCCTGCTCGATCGCCATGCCTGGGGTAACGCAGTCGAGCACCGTCGGCTCGGCGTAGAGCGGGGTCGGGAAGCCGGCACCGCGGTGCCCGCCGCAGCAGACCCGCGCCCCGCGGGCGACGGCGTCGGCGATGTGCCGGTCGAACTTGGCCGCCGTGGCCTCGTTGTTCAGCGGGCCCATCGTGGTCTGCGGATCGAACGGGTCGCCGAGCCTGACGTCCGCCTTGGTCGCCGCCACGACCCGCTCGGTGAACTCCGCGCGCACGGCCGCGTGGACCAGGAACCGCTCGCCCGCGGTGCAGCTCTGGCCCGCGCACAGGTACGCGGCCTCGAGCGCCGCGGCCGCGGCCAGCTCGAGATCGGCGTCCTCCAGGATCACCATGGGGCCGTTGCCGCCCAGCTCGAGCAGCTGCGCCTTGCCGGCCGCGCGCACGGCGACCCGGGCGCCGGTCTCGACCGAGCCCACGAAACCCACTCCGGCTACCCCCGGATGGCCGACCAGGGCATCGCCAGCGACCGGGCCCGGCCCGGGGACGAAGTTGAATACCCCGCCCGGCAGGCCCGCCCCGGCGCTGACGTCCGCGATCACCTCGGCCAGGATCGCGCAGCACGCGGTCGTGGACGGGGCCGGCACCCAGACCACCGTGTTGCCCGCCGCCAGCGCCGGGGCGAACAGCTCGGCGCCCATCGTGTACGGCCAGTTCCACGGGCTGACCACGCCGATGACGCCGAGCGGCACCCGGCCGACGAGGATCCTGCGCTCGGCCGATACCGATTGCGGCAGCGCTCCGGCCAGGCGCTTGGCGTCCTCGCCGGCCATCCTGAAGTACTCGGCCAGCTCGTCGACCTCGTCGTAGGCCTCGGCGACCAGCGGCTTGCCCTGGTCCAGGGTCAGCGCGCGGGCCAGTTCCTCGCGCCGGCCCGCGATCGCGGCGATGACCTGCTCGCACCAGCGAGCCCGGTCGAAGGCCGAGGTGCCGGACCACGCGGGCCAGGCGGCAGCCGCCGACCGGACCGCGTCGTCGACGTCGGCCGCGTCGGCGACGGCCACGGTGGCGAACGTCTCGCCTGATGACGGGCTGGTCGCGTCGGCCACGCCGCCGCGGCCGCCGCGCCAGCGGCCGTCGATAGAGAGCAGGTGCTCCCGCATCTGAGGTGCTCCTCGTCTCGCGTTCATGGATCTACCCGGGCCGGGACGCCTCACCCCGGCACACGTCGGCGCACAGGCGGCCCAGTCCGGCCAGTGACTCGGGCCGCATCCGGAACGCCGGCCCGGAGACCGACAGCGCGGCCACGCAGGTCCCCCCGGCGTCGAGGACCGGGGACGCGACCGCGACCAGCCCCTCCTCGAGCTCGGCGACGGCCGTGGCGTAGCCGTTCCGCCGGACGGCCGACAGCTCGGCGGTGAGCGCCCGGCGCGTGGTGATCGTGTGGGCGGTGTACCGTTCAAGCTCCCGGGGGAGCGGGATCGCGCCGTAGGCCAGCAGCACCTTGCCGTTGGGGACGGCGTGCGGGGTCGTGCGGCGGCCGATCCAGCCGCCCGAGCTGTTCAGGATGAAGGTGCTCGGGACCTCCGCGACGTTCAGCACGCCGGGCCCGTCGGGCACGGCGAGGTTCACCGTCTCCCCCGTCTGCTGCGACAGCTTGTCCATCGCCGGCTGCATCGCGGCGACGAAGTCGAGGCTGCGCAGGGCCAGCGTGCCGAGGCGGATGACCTCGAGGCCCAGCCGGAACCGGCGCCCGGAGCGGGTGAGCAGGCCGGCCCGCTCCAGCACGCCGGCCAGGCGCGAGGCCGTCGACTTGTGCACCCCGAGCCAGGCGGCCATCTCGGTGACGCCCAGCTCGGCCCGGGAGTCGTCGAAGCTCGTCAGGAGCGCGAGCACGCGCTCCGCCGATTGGTAGGTTGCGCCTGCGGCAACCTCACTCCCTGACACGCAACCAGGATGGACAAGCCGCCTGTCCCAAGTCAACGGCCCGCCGACGCCCCGCCCGCCTCCCCTGCCCCCTATCCGGCGGCGGAGGTATTGTGCCGGTGGCACGGGAGATCACCGCGAGTGTCCGTATCTCAGCACGAGGGAAGCAGCCGTGGCAACACAGACACCTGGCCAGGCCGGCCCGCCCGCCGACGATCCGCTTCCCGAGGCCGTCGCGCTCGCCCGCGGTGCCGCCGACGCCGGCCTGGGCCTGAAGCTGCTCGGCGGGCTGGCGGTACGCGTCCTGTGTCCCGGCTTCCCGCCGCGGCTGCGCGCGGGGCAGGACATGGACTTTGCCTGCCTGTCGAAAGGGCGCAAGAACGTGGCCGTCTACCTGGAGCAGAGCGGCTGCCAGCCGGACCGGCGGTTCAACAACCTGAACGGCGACCGGCAGATGTACTTCACCGCGCCCTCGGGCCGGCCGGTGGACGTCATGGTCGACCGGCTGACCATGTGTCACACGCTCGACCTGCGGCCAGCGTTCGGCAAGCTGCCGCTGACCATCGACGCCGTCGACGTGCTGCTGTCCAAACTGCAGATCATCGAGCTCAACGAGAAGGACGCCCGGGACATCCTGCACCTGCTCAGCGGCGTGCCGGTGGCCGGCCGCGGCGCGGGACCCGGGGGAGGCGGCGCCGGACCCGGGGGAACTGACGGCGCGCCGGGCGAGGGCGCGGTCTCGATCGACAGCGACCGGTTCGGCAAGCTCCTCGGGGCTGACTGGGGCTGGTGGCGCACGGCCACCAGCAACCTGAAGAAGCTGCCCGCGCTGGCCGCCGATCAGAGCGACCTGATACCGCCCGATCCGCCGCTCGACCCGATTGCGCAATCCCGGTACCTGCTGGAACTGGCCGAATCGACCCCGAAGGGCGTCAAATGGCGGCTGCGGGCAAATGTGGGTGACCGGGTTCGCTGGTACGAGCAACCCGAGGAAGTCGGTCACTGACCGGCCGGCGGCTCCGGGGCTGGTCACTGACCTGCGGGGCGGCAAGTTCCGCCCGGGACACTCCTTGACGCCCAGTTGCAGCGGATGCTACACCGTTGCACAGGAAGCGCATCAATGGACGTGGTGGTTGCATGAAGGTCTTTTTTGCCAGCGATATTCACGGTTCTGAGATCTGCTGGCGGAAGTTCCTGAATGCCGCTGCGTTCTACAAGGCCGATGTGGTGGTTCTGGGTGGCGACGTCACCGGCAAGGTGATGGTGCCGATCATCGCGCACCAGGGCTACTGGCAGGTCACGGTGCGCGGTCAGGAGTACCGCCTGGAGACCCAGCAGGAGCTGGACGACATCCAGCGCCAGATCCGCAACGCCGGGTCCTACCCGGCCCTCGTCAGCCCGGACGAACTGCAGCAGCTCAGCCAGGAGGAAGGCGCGGTCGACCGCAGGTTCACCGTCGAGATGACCAGATCCCTGGACCGGTGGCTGGACATGGCGGACGGGAAGCTGCGCGGCGGCGAGGTCCCCTGCATCCTCAACGGCGGCAACGACGATATCTGGGAGATCGACGACATCATCGAGCAGTCGCCGTGCGTGAGCTTCGCCGAGGGCAAGGTGCTCGACCTGGACGGGTTTCCCCTCGTCTCCATGGGCTGGACCAACCCGACCCCCTGGGACACGTTCCGCGAGGCGCCCGAGCCCGAGCTCGCGGCCAAGATCGAGGCGGTGGTCAGCCAGGTGCCGGACCTGGAGCGGGCGATCTTCAACTTCCACGCCCCGCCCTACGGCACCGGGCTCGACGAGGCGCCCGCGCTCGACGCGACGCTGCGGCCCGTCCACGGCGGGGCGGTGATGAAGGCGGTCGGCTCGACCGCGGTCCGGGACGCGATCGTCAAGTACCAGCCCATGCTGTCGGTGCACGGCCACATCCACGAGAGCCGCGCGGTCAAGCGGATGGGCCGGACACTCGCCATCAACCCGGGCAGCGTCTACGGCGACGGCGTGCTCCAGGGTGCGCTGCTGGACCTGAACGCGAAAAAGGGAAAGGTCGCAAAATATCTTCTCGTAAACGGCTGAACGCAAAATAATATCCACGGCGCCATGGACGGGTAACCGTCCGGCCCTGCGGTGAGCCCACGACCTGGAGGGAACTGTGGCCACAGAAGCCATGGGCGGCGAGACCCCGACGCTCTTCCTGCGCAAGGCGACCGGCCTGGTCCGGGGCTGGTCGGTCCGCGACTCCATGATCTACGCGTGCCTGGCGACGAACTTCGTCACGCTGGGAATCTATTACTTCACCTTCGCCGGCCCCGCGTTCCCCACCGGCCAGCTGCTAACCGCCGTCGTCATCTCGGGAATCTGGGTCACTTTCCTGGTCATCACGTACACCGGCCTCATCGTCACCATCCCGAGGGCCGGCGGGACTACGTCTGGCAAACCAGGATCCTGGGCAGCGGGCTTGGCTTCGTGATGGCCGCCACGGGGTGGTGGTTCATCCTGTGGCTGTGGGCGCCCATCTACGGCAATATCCTCGCCGTCCAGTTCTTCGAACCGCTGTGGGCCACGCTCGGCTGGACCTGGCCACACGGGGGTTATGCCTGGTTCGGCACCCACAACGGGATCTTCATCGTGTCCCTGATCACGATCGGGCTGGCGGGAGTGCTGGTGTCCATCGGCATGGCCGGCTATGCGAAGGTCCAGCGGTACTGCTTCATCGGCGGGATGCTCGGGTTCGTGGTTATCGTGGCACTGCTGTTGTTCAACTCGCACGCCAGCTTCGTCAGCTCGTTCAATCTCGAGGCGCATAAGTTTTTCGGCGTCTCGCACGCATACGCCGCCACCAACGCAGCCGCGCACAAGATCGGCTACGTGCCGAACAGCCTGGGCTTTGGCCCGCTGGGGCCAACCTTCCTGCTGATCCCGTACATGATGTTCTTCATATTGTGGCCGAACTGGGGCGCCACTCTGTACGGCGAGATCCGCGGCGCCAGTGACTTCAAGCGCGTATTCCGCGGCATGTTCTTCGGGCTGTGGATCACGGTCGCGTGCACCGTCATCTTCCTGTTGCTGATGGCCAAGACCTTCGGCTGGGACTTCTACCAGAACCTGAACGCCCTGGATAACAACCTCACGCCGCAGTTCGGTATCTGGCCGTACCCTTTCCTGTTCGCGAGCTGGCTGGTGCACAGCACGGTGTTCCAGGTCGTGATCATCCTGGTGATGAGCCTCTGGTTCTTCGGCTGGGTGGGCACGCTGTTCCTGTCCTCGACCAGGGTCATCTTCGCGGCCGCGTTCGACCGGGTGCTCCCGGACCGGGCGGCCGAGGTCTCGGAGAAGCGGAAGGTGCCGTTCTACTCGCTGATCCTGATGCTTCTTCCGGCCGTCGGCCTGAGCGCGCTGTACGCATACAACACTTCGTTCATCACCTACACGCTGGACGCGACGGCGGTCATCGCAGTGACCTACCTGTTCAGCGCGATTGCGGTGGTGATCCTGCCGTGGCGCAAGCCCGAGTTGTGGCGGGCGTCGCCGGCCAGCAGGGTCAAGGTGCTCGGGGTGCCGATCGTCCCGGTGTCCGGGGTGATAACGATCGGGCTGATCGGCTTCTGCATCTACGAGTGGCTCTCGAGAAAGATCTACGGTGCGAACAGCGCTGATTCTCTGTATTACATGGGCGGGATGTACGTGCTGGCGATCGTTATCTTCGTGGCGGCCCGGATCGTGCGCAGCAGACAGGGGATCGACCTCGGCCTGATCAACAAGGAGATCCCGGTCGAGTAGGAACAGTGTTGCACCCGCCCTCCCTAACCCACCCACCCTCCCTAACCCACCCGCCCTCCCTAACCCACCCACCCACCCACATGACGGCGCCGGCCCCGCTGCTCACCCGAAACCGGGCGGCGGGGCCGGCGCACACCAAGCGAATGGCGGGAGCCAGCTGGAATGAATGACATCCCGACCCGGGCGAGCGCCGTCATCATCGGCGCCGGCATCGTCGGCAACAGCCTGGCGTATCACCTCGCCCGGCTCGGCTGGACCGACCTGGTACTGGTGGACAAGGGCCCGATGCCCAACCCGGGCGGATCCACCGGCCACGCGTCGAACTTCATCTTCCCGATCGAGTACTCGAAGATGATGATGGAACTGACCAGGGACAGCACCGAGCAGTACCAGGCGCTCGGCGTGCGCACGCGCAGCGGCGGGATCGAGGTCGCCCGGACCGAGGCGCGCCTGCACGAGCTGCGCCGGCGGTGCACCGCCGCCAAGGCGTGGGGGATACCGGCCCAGCTGATCTCGCCGGCCGAGGCGGCCAAGCTCGTCCCGTACCTGGACGAGTCGGTCATCCTCGGCGGCGCGTACTTCCCCACGGTCGGCGTGGTGGACTCGCTGCGCGCCGGGACGCTGATGCGCGAGCAGGCGCAGCGACTCGGCGCGCTGCGCGTGCTGGCCGGCGCCGAGGTGCTCGGCGTCGACACCGGCCCCGACGGACGGGTCAGCGCCGTCCGGACCAGCCACGGCGACATCGAGACCGAGGTCTGCGCGATCTGCTGCGGGGTCTGGTCCCCGCGGATCGCCCAGATGGCCGGGGCCCGGATCCCGCTCACGCCGATCGTGCACCAGATGATCAGCGTCGGCCCGGTACCGCTGTTCGCCGACACTCCCGGCGAGATCAGCTACCCCATCGTCCGGGACGTGGACACCAACATGTACGAGCGCCAGCACGGCGGCGACATGGAGGTGGGCTCGTACGCACACCGGCCGATCATCGTCGCGCCGGACGACATCCCGTCGATCGAGCAGGCGGTCCTGTCCCCGACCGAGTTGCCGTTCACCTCCGACGACTTCGACCCGCAACTGCTCCAGGCCCTGGAACTGATGCCGGACCTGCTGGGCGACGAGCGCGTGGGCATCCGTTACGCCATCAACGGGCTGATCTCGATGACGCCGGACGGGCACCCGGTGCTCGGCGAGACTCCCGAGGTGCCCGGCCTGTGGTCGGTCGCCGCGAGCTGGATCAAGGAGGGGCCCGGGATCGGCCGCGCGGTCGCGGAGTGGATGTGCGGGGTGCCTCCGGAGATCGACATCCACGAGGCTGACATCGCCAGGTTCTACGGTCACCAGCGCACCGTCGCGCACGTGACCGCGCGGGCCCGCGAGGCGTTCAACAAGATGTACGGGATCGTGCATCCGGCCGAGCAGTGGGAATCGGTGCGGCCGGTCCGGCTCAGCCCGGTCTACGACCGCGAGCGCGACCTCGGTGCCGTGTTCATCGAAACCGCCGGGTGGGAGCGCCCGAACTGGTACGAGTCGAACTCGGCGCTGCTGGAACGCTACGCGGGCCGGCTGATGGAGCGCGAGGCCGAGTGGGAGGCGCGCTGGTGGTCACCGATCATCAACGCCGAGCACCTGGCCATGCGCGACGCGTGCGGGCTGGTCGACCTGTCGGCGTTCGCGGTCTTCGACGTCACCGGGCCGGGGGCGCTCGCGGCCGTGCAGTCGGTCGCGGTCGCGCAGATGGATGTCCGCGCCGGGCGGGTGGTGTACACCTCGCTGCTCGACGAGCGCGGCGGCTTCCGGGGCGACTTGACGATCATGCGCCTGGGACCGCAGCGGTTCCGCGTGGTCACCGGCGGCGCGACCGGGATGGCGGACCTGAAGTGGTTCGCCGGCCATCTGGCCGGGGCGGCCGGCGCGGGCGGGCCCGGCGCGGCGGGCGGGGCGGGCGGGCAGGAGACCGCCGCGATCTGCGACCTGACCTCGGCCTGGACCACGCTAGGGCTGTGGGGGCCCCGGGCCAGGGACGTGCTCGCGTCGGTGACCCCCGACGACGTGTCGCGCCAGGGCTTCACCTTCGGGACCTGCCGCGAGATCGAACTCGGCGGCGTGACCGTGCTGGCCTCGCGGATCTCCTACGTCGGCGAGCTCGGCTGGGAGCTGTACGCCCCGATGGAGGAGGGGCGCCGGGTGTGGGACACGATCTGGGACGCCGGGCAGCCCCACGGCCTGGTCCCGGTCGGCATCGGCGTGTACGGCACGACCGGCCGGCTGGAGAAGGGCTACCGCGCCTTCGGCGCGGAGCTCGATTCGTCCTACAACCTGGTCGAAGCCGGGATGACCAGGCCCTCGGTCAAGGAGCAGCCGTTCGTCGGCCGGGAGGCGTACCTGGCGCAGCGGTCCGCCCCGCCGTGCGCGGTGCTCTGCACGCTCACCGTGGATGACCACCGGTCCGCGTCCGGCCAGCGGCGCTACATGACGGGCGGCGAGCCGATCCTGACCCAGGCCGGCGAGCCGCTCGTCGACGCCAAGGGCCGGCGGTCGTACGTCACCAGCGCGGGCTCGGGCCCGTCGGTGGGCAGGCACCTGCTGATGGCCTACCTGCCGCCGGAGCAGGCGGCGGCGGGCACTCGGCTGACCGTGGAGTACCTGGGCGAGCCGTATCCGGTCACGGTGGCCGCGGTCGGCTCGACGCCGCTGTTCGACCCGGAGAACCAGCGGGTCAGGAGCTGACACCATGGAGATCCTGGTCTGCGTCAAGCGCGTCCCGATGGTCGGCGGCAAGATCGTCGTGACCGCCGACGGCCAGGAGGTCGATACCCGGATGTCCGGGTTCACGATCAGCCCGCACGAGGAGTGCGCGGTGGAGGAGGCCGTCCGGCTGGTCGAGCGTTACGGCGGCCGCGTCACGGTGCTCACGCTCGGGCCGGCCGCCGCCGCCGACCAACTGCGGGACATGCTGGCGCTCGGGGCCTCCCGCGCGGTGCTGCTGGAGACCGACGGCCGGGAGTGGGGCCCGATCGCGACCGCGGAGGCGATCGTGGCGGCCGCCCGAGGCGGCGAGCCAGCCTACGACCTGCTGCTGTTCGGCAACGAGGCGGCCGACACCGGTGACTACCAGGTCGGCGTGCGGGTCGCGCACGCACTCGGCCTGGCCTGCGTCACCGGCATCAAGAACCTGGAGATCGCGGCCGGATCCGGAGACGGCGGCGCCGAGGCCGGGGACGGCGGGGGCGGGGCGGGCGCCGGGGCCGCCGGCGCGAGAGCGCGGGCCCGGCGTGAGTACCGCGGCACCGAGGAGGTCTTCGACATCCCGCTGCCCGCCGTGGTCTCGGTGAAGGAGGGCATCAACCTGCCCCGGTACCCTTCCCTGCCCGGGCGGCTGCGGGCCAAGCGGGCCGCGATCGAGCGGTCGGCGCCCCCGTGGTCGGAAGTACAGTGGCACCCCGAGGGCCTGCGGAAAGAGCAGCTGCGAGTCCCGGCCGGCGAGAGCAAGCGGGCCGAGGTGCTCGGAACCGGCGTCGGCGCGGTACCTGCCCTGGTCGCGCTCCTGGACGACCTCGGGATCCTGCCGTGACCGTGCTGTGCCTGATCGAGCAGGAGGGTGGCGGCGCCGTCGCCGACGTCTCGCTCCGCGCGCTGACCTTCGCCCGGGCCCTGGCCGATCCGTCCGCGTCCGCGGCGGGGGGCGGGGTGGTGGGCGTGGTGTTCGGTCATGCCGCCTCGGTACCGGTCGCCGAGCTGTCGGCCTACGGCGTGGCCGACGCGTACGCTGTGGAGTCACCGCAGCTCACCGGGTATGCGCCGCAGGCCTGGGCGCGGGCCCTGGGAGGACTGGCCGGCGAGCTTCCGGCGACGGCCGTGGTGGCCGCGGGCACGGACCGGGGCAGCGAGGTGCTGGCGCACCTGGGCGCCAGCACCGGGCTGCCGGTGGCCGCGAACTGCGCGTCGGCGGCGAAGATCGCCCCGGGCACGTTCCGCCTCGTGCGCCACCGCTGGGCGGGCAGCCTGCTGGAGGATGCGGTGCTGGACGCCCGGCTGGCCCTGCTCACCGTGGCGGTGGACGCGGTGGCCGCGACCCCGGCCGACGCGCCGGCCGCGACCGCCGTCCGCGATTACCAGCCCGTGCTCCGCGAGGCCGACCTGATCGTGCGCGCCACCGAGTCCGCCGAGCGCAGCGGGGGAGCGTCGCTGGCCACCGCCCGGGTGGTCGTCGGCGGCGGGCGCGGGGTCGGCGGGCCCGAGGGATTCGGGGTGCTCGAAGAGCTGGCCGGGCTGCTCGGCGGCGTGGTGGGGGTCTCCCGCGTGGTCACCAGCGAGGGCTGGCGGCCGCACCAGCAGCAGGTGGGCCAGACCGGCACCCGGATATCGCCCGAGCTGTACCTCGCTTGCGGGATCAGCGGCGCGATCCAGCACATGGCCGGCTGCCTGAGCGCGAAGCACATCGTGGCGGTCAACACCGACCCGGACGCGCCGATCATCTCCCGCGCCGACTACGCGGTGATCGGTGACCTGAACGAGGTGATCCCGGCGCTGGTCGCCGCGATCCGGGCCCGGGGCGGCTCCTGACCGCGGCCGCGCGGCTGTGGATTCAGTGTGGATACCCCGGTGGACAAGCAGCTGAGGCCGGGGGATAACGGCGCCCGCCCTGTGGACGGACAAAGAATCTCGGAAAAGCTGCGAGAAAACTCTTGTGCGGCCCGTGCTGCCGGGCGTAGAACAGCATTCACCACTGAAGACGGGTACCTGCCGGGGGCAACCCCGGGGACGTCCGAAGGCCGGGAAACCGGAACTCGGGCGGGTGTCCGACGGCGGTGGCGGGCGAGGCTGGACGTGGCCGCCGGGCGCCCGGCGCGCCGCAGCCGCCACGCCGGGCAAGGCCCCTCCATCTCATACATGGAGGGGCCTTGTCATATTGTGCGCCACCGCGCGCCGCATGCCGGTAACGACACGCCGGACATTCAACAGAGCCTGAACGCACTTCGCCCGCCCGCCCGCTGACCGCCGCGGCGCGCGCCGAGGGGGCTGAACGCCATCCGGCGCCCCGGCCTTCGATCGGAAGGCGCCCGGCCCGCAGCGCCGTGACTTCCTCCTTCATGTTCGCGCCGGTTCGGTGAATGCTGATCGAGCCCGGGCGTGCCATCCGCCCGGATGCCGGCCTGCCGGGCCGGCCCGATGGGAGGTCATGTGGACTACGTGCGACTGGGCTCGTCAGGACTCAGGGTGTCGCGGATCGGCCTGGGCATGATGAGCTACGGCGACCAGGCAGAGCGGGCGTGGCACCTGGACGAGACCGCGGCGGAGCCGGTCGTGGCGCGGGCCATCGCGGCCGGAGTGACGTTCTTCGACACCGCCGACATGTACTCCGGCGGCCTGACCGAGGAGATCACCGGCAGGCTGCTGCGCAAGCTGCTGCCGCGCCGCGACGACTATGTCCTGGCTACGAAGGTGTTCTTCCCGACCGGCCCGGGCCCGAACGACCGCGGGCTGTCCCGTAAGCACGTGCTGGCCAGCATCGATGCTTCGCTGAGCCGGCTGGGGACCGACTACGTGGACCTGTACCAGATCCACCGCTGGGACGACCAGACGCCGATCGAGGAGACCATGGCCGTGCTGCACGAGGTGGTGCGGTCCGGCAAGGCCCGCTACATCGGCGCGTCCAGCATGTACGCCTGGCAGTTCGCGAAGGCGCAGCACACCGCGCAGGCCGCGGGCACGACCCGCTTCGCATCGATGCAGAACCACTACAACCTGGTCTATCGGGAGGAGGAACGGGAGATGATCCCGCTCTGCCTGGACCAGGGCGTGGGAGTCATCCCCTACAGCCCGCTGGCGCGGGGGCTGCTGGCCGGCTCGCGCGGCCGCGGCGGCCAGCGGCACACGGCCCGGTCCGGCCACGACCCCCTCGCCGAGCGGATGTACCACGACGCGGATTTCGACGTCGTCGACGCGGTGCGGGCGGTGGCGGCGGAACGCGGGGTACCCCCGGCCCAGGTCGCGCTGGCCTGGCTGATCGGCCGGCCGGCCGTGACCGCGCCGATCGTCGGCGCGACCAGCCCGCCTCACGTGGACGACGCGGTCGCGGCGACCGGGGTGCGGCTGACCGGGGAAGAGGTTGCCCGGCTGGAGGCACCGTATCGGCCGCACCCGGTGCTCGGGCACTCGTAGGCCGGGCGGAAGCGCGGGCCGGCCGGGAGCGGGTCGGTTGCGCGGCGCCACCCGGGCGCCTGTCATAGTGGCGGCGTGGGCAGCCCGGAACATCAGGAGCCGCCGGCCGAGGCCGCCGCGCGCCGGCTGCGGCGGCAGGCGGCGGCCTGCCGCTCGCTGGGCAGCCCGCTGTACGCCGGGCTGCTCGACCACGCGGCGGACGACCTGCTGGCCGGCGGCCCGACCGCTGGCGTGCTCGACGGCCACCTGGCCAGCCCGTGGCGCAGCGCGCTGGCCCTGCGGATGCTCGGCGGGGTGCATGCCCTGGTCCTGACCGGGCAGGCGCCCGATCTCGCGGCGTTCTATCCCTCGGCCGGCGGCACCGCCGATCCCGGCCCGGGAAGTGCGCGGGCCTGGGCGGCGGTGCGGCAGGTGCTGGCCGACCAGCGTGACGCCGTCCGGCCCTGGCTGGACCGCCCGCCGCAGACCAACGAGGTGGGCCGGGCCGCGGCGCTGCTCGGCGGCCTGCGCCACCTCGCGGCGCAGGACCCCCGGCCGGTCCGGCTGGTCGAGATCGGCGCCAGCGCGGGCCTGAACCTGCGCGCCGACCGCTTCCACGTACCGGGGGAGGCCGGCCACTACGGCGACCCGTCGTCGCCGGTGGTCCTGGCCGGCGCGTGGCGGGGACAGCCGCCGCCGGCCGCGCCGGTCGAGGTCATCGCGCGGACCGGCGGGGACCGCAGCCCGATCGACCCGGTCTCGGACCAGGGCCGGGTCGCGCTGGCCGCCTATGTCTGGCCCGACCAGGGCGATCGCATGGAGCGGCTGCGCGGCGCGCTCGCCGTCGCCGCGACGCTCCCGGCCGACCTGCGGCAGGAACTCGCTTCGGACACCCTCGGGCGTACCGTGCTGGCCGAAGGAACCTGGACGGTCCTGTGGCACTCGATCGTCCGCCAGTACCTGGACGACGAGCAGCGCGCGGCCGTGACCGAGGGGATCGCCGGGCTCGGCGCGGCGGCCACACCGTCGGCCCGCTTCGCGTGGCTGTCCCTGGAGCCGCACCGCGTCACCGCGCACGGCGAGTGCGACGTCACGCTCACCACGTGGCCCGGCGGACGCCAGCGCGTCCTGGGCACCGCGCCCCCGCACGGGCTGCCGGTCCGCTGGGCACCCGCGCGGTTCGCCCGCTAGCCCAGCAGGTCGCGCTGCGCGAGGCGGGCCTGGTCACCGCCCAGCGGGGGGGGCCACGATCTGCTACAGCCTCTCCCGCGACCCGCTCCCGCGGCTGGCCGGGGCGCCTCGGCGGCATGGCCGCCACAGCGGGCCAGCCCGCCGTACCCGATCCGGACGCCGTGCCGTAGCCCGCCCCCCTCCCGGGACGCCGTGCCGCACCCCACCCCGCTCGGGCCACGATGCCCTGCGCGATCGGTCCCCGGGGGTGAGACACTTGCCGCAGGGCGAGTTAGCCAGGGCAGGCCCGGTACCTGACCGCGGCGTGGCTCCGGGGTGTGCGCCGAGATGCCCGGCGCGGCGGAGGGCGGGGCACATGGCATTGCTGACGGCCGGCCTGCTGCCGGTGCAGCTAGTTCCGCTCGTCGGCCGCCAGCGCGAGCTCCGGGATGTGGTGGACACCCTGTCGCGGTGCCGGCTGCTGACCCTGACCGGGCCCGGCGGTACCGGCAAGACCCGCCTGGCCCTGGCGGCGGCCGACGCGGTGCGGACGTCCTACGCCCACGGCGTGTGCTGGGTGGAACTCGCGCCGATCGACGATCCCGGGGTCGTCGCGCTGGCCGTGGCCGCGACGATCGGCGTACGGGAGAACCCGGGCCAGGATATGACCGAGACGATCGCCGAGTTCGCGGGCGACCGCTCGATGCTGATCGTGCTGGACAACTGCGAGCATCTGGCCGCCTCCGCCGCCGAGCTCGCTCATCGCCTGCTGGGAGCCTGCCCGGCCTTGTCCATCCTCGCGACCAGCCGCGAGATGCTCGGCGTCGACGGGGAGCGGCAACTGGCCGTCCCGCCGCTCGCGCTGCCGCGGGACGACATCATCCCGGCCCCGTCCGCGCTGGCCGAGTTCGACGCGGTCAGGTTCTTCGAGCAGCGCGCGCAGCTCGTGCTCCCGTCGTTCCGGCTCGCCGAGGACAACGCCGCCGCCGTTCACCACGTCTGCCGGCGGCTCGACGGCCTGCCCCTGGCCATCGAGCTGGCCGCGGCGCGGCTGCGGATCCTTTCCCTCGGCCAGCTGGCCGAGCGTCTCGACGACATCTTCACGGTGCTGGTCGGCGGGGTCCGGACGGCGCCGCGGCGTCACCAGACCCTGCGCGCGACGCTCGACTGGAGCCACGACCTGCTCGCCGTGGACGAGCGGGCGGTTTTCCGGCGGCTGGCCGTTTTCGCTGGCGGGTTCACGCTGACCGCCGCCGAGCAGGTCACGGCCGGCGACGACATCCGCCCGGGCCGCGTGCTCGACCTGCTGACGCGGCTGGCCGACAAGTCGCTGCTGCGAGTCGACCACGCCGGCGGCGATGTGCGCTACCAGCTCCTGGCCACCATCCGCGACTACGCGCGGGAGTGCCTGGCGGCGGCGGCCGAGGAAGAATCGACCCGGCGGGCCCACGTGCGGTTCTTCGCGGACTTCGTCGAGCAGATCGAGCCGCGGATCGGCGGGGGCGGCGACGTCCAGGGACTGGTCGACCTGGAGCGCGAGCTGAACCGGATCGAGGCGGAGACCTCGAACCTCCGCGCGGCCCTGGAGTTCGCGCGTGCGTCCGGTGACGTGCGCGGGGCGCTGCGGATCGCCGGGCCGCTGGAGCGCTATGCCTACCTGCGCGGTCAGTACAGCGAGGTCAGGCACTGGATGGACTCGGCCGTCACGATCGGCCCGGAGGCACCCGCGGTACTGCTGGCCAAGGCGTTGCTGGGCAGCGGCCGGCTCGCGCTGCTGCAATGCGACTACGTCCCTGCGGTCCGCCGGCTCGAGGCCGCCCTGCGGCTGTACCGCGAGCTTGACGATGCCCAGGGCGTGGCCAGAGCGCTGCAGGTGCTCGGCAGCGTGGCCCGGGAGCAGGGCCGGTACGCCCGCTCGATGGAACTGCACGCGGAGAGCCTGGCCATCGCCGAGGCGGCGGGTGACCGGTGGGCGGTGGCCAACGCCCACGGCTACCTGGGGTTCTGCTCGTGGCTGCAGTGCGACTTCGAGCGAGCCACGGCGGAGTGCGCGACGGCCCTGCAGGAATCCAGGGAACTCGGCGACGTCGAGGGAACGGCGTGGTCGCTGCTCAGCCTGGGTGCGGTCGCGCGGTACCAGGGAGCCCCGGAGCGGGCGGCCGCGCTGCTGGAGGAGAGCCGCTCGCTGTCCGAGAAGATCGGGTTCCGCGAGGGCATAGCGTGGTCGCTGGAGCAACTGGGCCTCCTGGCCAACGACCGCGGCGACCCGGCCGCGGCGGCCCTGCTGCGCCGGAGCCTCGAGGTCCATCGCGAACTGCGCGATCGCTGGCGTACCGCCAGCGTGCTCGAGGACCTGGCCGCGCTGGCTCTCGCCTATGACCTGGCCCCGCAGGCGGCCCGGCTGCTGGCCGCGGCGCAGGCCATGCGCGAGGCGATCGGCACCGTGGTGGCTCTGTGTGAGAGCGGCCAGCACGCCGCGACCATGGCGGGCGCGCGGGCCGCGCTGGGTGATGACGCTTTCGAGGAGGCCTGGCAGCAGGGCCTGCTGGCCTCGATAGACGAGCTGCAGGCTGACCTGCCGGGGGCCAGCCCGGCCGAGGTCGGCGCGCCGGGAGCAAGCTCGGCCGCTGCGCCGGCAGGCGGGGCAGAGCCAGGTACGTCCGGGGCAGGCGGGGCGGCAGTGGCGGACCGGGATTCGGCTCCCGCGTCGGCGGCGGGAGCGGCCGGGGCTCCGGCGGTGGCGGTCCCGGCGCAGCGGCGGCCGGCGGCCCGCCCGGCCCGGCCGGCCCAGGCGGGCGAGCCGGGCGAGCCGGGCGAGACCGGCCAGCCGGGCGAGGCCGGCGCGACGGATGCCGCCGCGTCCCCGCTGCGGATCAGGGCGCTGGGCGCGGCCACCGTCCAGCGCGCAGACACGCTGGTCACGGCCGCTGACTGGAGTTACGGTAAGCCACGCGAGCTGTTGTTCCTCCTCGCGACCTCGCCGCCGGTGACCAGGGAACAGCTCGGCGTCGCGCTCTGGCCCGACCAGCCGCGGCAGCGGCTGGGCAACGCGCTGCACACGGCCCTGCGCGAGTTGCGGCGCGCGCTCGGCGATCCCGGCTGGGTGCTGTACGCCGACGGCCGCTACGCCTTCAACACCACGCGGGAGCACGACTGCGATGTCGAGACGTTCGAGCAGGCGCTCGTGGCGGCTCGCCGCGCCCAGCCGGCCGCCGCGGCCCTGCCCCACCTGCAGCGCGCCATCGCGGCGTACGGCGGCGATTTCCTGGCCGACATGGCGGCCGGCGAGTGGGCGCAGGTCCGGCGCGAGGAACTGCGCCGCAGCTTCGAGGCGGCGCTGCTGGCCACGGGCCGCCTGCACGCGGCCGCTGGCCGCTACCAGCCCGCGGTGACCGCCTTCCGCCGCGCGGTCGCGCACGAGCCCCTGAACGAGACCGCGCACCGTGAGCTGATGAGCGCCTGGGCCCGTCTCGGCGAGACCGCGCGCGCCGTCCGGCACTACCGGGAACTGGTGGAGTTGCTGCGCGAGCAGGTCGGCGTGCCGCCCGCCGCGGAGACCACCGCTCTGTACCGGCGTCTCATGAACGAGCAGTAGCGCTCGGCCCCCTGCGTTTCCCCCAGTGCCGGATCCGATCCCCTGGTTCCCGCTGGGACACTGGCGCGAAACCGGCGGGTAGGGCCATTTCACCAGGTGAGCACCGCTGGCCGCCACCCAGCGCCAGGAGTGCCGCGTTGTCCGATCCGATCCCGCCGCCGACCGCCCGGCGGCCCGAGGAAGTCCTCGAACTGGTGTCGCTGGCGCTCAGCGACGGCGACCTGGAGGCTGCGCTGGCCCAGTACGAGCGCGGTGCGCTGCTCCGGCCCTGGGCCGGGACACCCGGAGGCCCGGGAGTCCCGGACACCCCGGAGGCCCGGGAGTCCCGGGAGTCCCGGGACGCGGCCGTCGGCGACGATGACCGCGTCGGCGACATCCTGCGGTGCCTCATGGAGCTGCGGCTGCCGCTGTCGGCCCAGGTCCGGGCGGTGCTGCCGACCTGCGGGCTCGCGCTGGTGATCGGTGAACGGCACCTGGCCGGGACCGGGCCCGGCGGCCAGCGGGTCTCGCTGACCGGGCTCAGCTCTACCGTGGTCCGGCAGCAGCCCGACGGGACGTGGCGCATCGTCGCCGACGCGTGGCACCTGGACGGGCCCGGCCTGCCGGACGTCCGCCACTGATTCCGGATGTCCTGTGCCACCTCGCAACTGATTCCCTGGCGTTTCCCCCAGATCGCCTGGCAAATCCCCCTGTGCCGACGGCCAGCCTGGTGAGCGAACGGACCACGGCGCGGCTTGCCTCGTGGCCCGGGCTCAGTTCGCCACCCATGCAGAGAGGGATCTGACCATGCGCCCCACCGCCCACATCCACCGCGGTTCCACCGGCAGCAAGCTCCCGCGCCGCCGGCCGACGATGTCCCTGCGCACCGGGCTGCGCCTCGGCGCGGCCGCGGTCGCCACGGGCGCGCTGGCCGCGACCGCAGCCGTGACGCTGACCAGCGCCGCCGACGCGAGTGCCCAGGCGTCCACGGCCGCGAACGGCAGCGCCGGCTATCAGTTCCGCACCCTGAACAACGCCCGCGACGTGACGTTCAACCAGCTCCTGGGCATCAACAACAACGACCACATCGCCGGCTACTTCGGCTCCGGCGCCGCGGGCCACCCGAACCAGGGCTACCTGCTGCGTCCCCCGTTCGGCAGCCAGTCGCGGTACCAGAACGTCAACTTCCCCGGCTCGGTGCAGACCCAGCTCACCGGCCTGAACGACCAGGGCGTCCAGGTCGGGTTCTGGTCGACGCAGAACAACACCAACATGGTCAACAACAACTTCGGCTTCTACCTGAGGAACGGGCAGTTCCACAACGTGAACTTCCCCACGGGGGACAACGCCAGCCCGCCGGTCAACCAGCTCCTGGGCGTCAACGACCACGACGTGGCGGCCGGCTTCTACACCGACGGCCAGGGCAACAACCACGGGTATGAGTACAACATCATCACCCGCCGCTTCAGCCGGGTGGCCAGGCCCGGCGCGCCGGGCCTGAGCCTGACCGCCGCGGCGATCAACAACCACGGCGACGTGGCCGGGTTCTACGTCACCAAGGGCGGCGCGACCGACGCGTTCCTCAGGTACTCCGGCGGCCGCTTCCTCACTCTCGCCGTCCGCGGCGCCGCCATGACCCAGGCCTTCGGCGTCAACGACCGCGACGAGGTCGTGGGCGCGTACACCGTCGGCACCGGCAGCAACGCCAAGAGCTTCGGCTTCACCTGGCGGTCCGGGCACGGGTTCACCACCGTCAGCGACCCGCACGGCGTCGGCACCACCCTCATCAACGGCGTCAACGACCACGGCGACCTGGTCGGGTTCTACACCGACGCCGCGGGCAACACCGACGGCATGCTGGCCCTGCCCCGCCCGTGATCATCGCAGTCTCCCCCTAGCTGCCGCCGGCGTCACCCCCCGCCAGCGGCACACCGCGGGGCGGGCCACCCGGCCCGCCCCGCGGTGATCTTTCGCGGTCGGCCGCAGCAGGCAGCCCGGCCGCCACCGGGCGGAAACGTGGTCTTTGGTGGCTGTTCCCACGACCACTGGAGACCAACTTTCCGCTGAACGGGCGGGCGGGGCGGGGAACGGGCGGGCGGGGCGGGGAACGCCCAGCCGCTTAGCGGACGCCCAGCCGCTTAGCGGAACGCCAGCCGCTTAGCGGAACGCCCAGCCGGTTGCTAGTACCCGCGGGCCGGGTCGACCACCCCGATCAGCGGCTGGCCCGCGGCGAACCTGGCCACGTTGTCCCGGATGCGGCGGGCCAGCAGGGGCTCGATCATCTCCTGGGTGTCCGCCGTATGCGGGGTGATGATGCAGCGCTCGAGATCCCACAGCGGGTGGCCGTCCGGGAGCGGCTCGGGATCGGTCACGTCGAGCGCCGCGCCGCCGATGGCTCCCTCGGTCAGCGCCGCGACCAGGGCGTCGGTGTCGACGTGGCGTCCGCGGGCCACGTTGACCAGCCAGGCATCCGGGCGCATCGCCGCTAGCTGGGCGGCTCCGATGATGCGCTCGGTACTGGGCGTGAGCGCCAGCGCCAGGAACACGACCAGGGGGTCGGCCAGCGCGTCCCCCAGCCGCGAGGTGTCGAGCGTGCGCGCCGCGCCCGGGACCGGGTCGGGCCGGTGGCGCACGACGGTCGCCGTGACCCGCAGCGGCGCGAGCAGTTCCAGCAGGCGCTCCGCGATGCCGCCGCCGCCCAGAATCGTGACCGGCTGGTCGTACAGGCTCGTCCCGCCCTGCGCCCCCCAGGAGCGAGCCATGATGCGCCGCGGCAGGACCCGCAGCCCGGCCAGGGCCAGGGCCAGGGCATGCTCGGCCACCGGCTCGGCGTAGGCGCCCTTCGCCGAGGTCCAGGTCCGGGCCGGATCGAGCAGCCCGGCGGCGGCCACCCCCTCGATGCCGGCGAAGGGAAGCTGCACCCAGCGCGCCGAGTTCGCGGTGGCCAGGGCGCCGCGCAGGCCGTCGATGTCGGCGGAGTTGAGCCACACCAGCGCCTCGGCGCTGGCGTCGACCTCGGCGGGCTCGCCGCCGCCGTCGCGGATGGCCTTCTCCGCGAAGTCACTGTGGACCGGGCCGACGGCCACCCGGGGGGCTGTCACGTTCAGCACCCTAATGCACCTCCTGGCCAGCCGGTCCGCGGGTGGGTGACGGGGGCTGAGACCATGGTCAGGCGCTCCGGGGGTGCGTGACGAGGGCTGAGACGATGGCCGGGTGACCGGCCTGCGGCCGCCGGGTTGACGCTAATGGCGGGGGTTCATAGGCTTTGCCACGCATCGCAGGCGATGTTGCGTTCTATTCCTATTTGTCGGCGCCCGCCACCGGCCTGCTCGCGCAGATCGCCCCGACGGTTCAGTACCCCTGATCCCGCGGCGGCCGCTCAGGCCCGCGGCGCGCCCCTGTGCTCGGCCAGCCGCTCGAGCAGGGCGCGCCGCCACTGCTCGGTCTGCTGGACCTGGTTGAACGTGAACACGTGCAGGCCCTCGACCGCCGACGCGGGTGCGGTCAGCGCGGCACCGGTCCGTTCCAGCAGCCGGTCCGGGTGGTAGCCGCCGGGCGTGCCCAGACGCAGGAACCACTCGGCGTGCCCGGCCAGGAACCTGGCCGACTCGGCCACGCCGGTCTTCGCCGCCATCCGCACCAGCCGGGTCCGGTCGACCGGCCCCGCGATGCCGACGAACAGCGGGAGCGTGACCCCCCGCGCGCGCACCCGGGCGATCCACTTCCGGAGCGTGGCCGGGTCGAAGCAGAGGTTGCTCACCAGGTACGTGGCATAGCGCCGCTTGTCCCACATCGCCTGGATGGTGACGTCGTCGCCGATCTTCGGATGGCTCTCCGGGTAGCCGGTCACCCCCACGCGGGAGAACGGGCCGCCCATCTCGGCCAGCCGGTCGAGCAGTGACAGCGCGCTGTCGAACGGGCCGGCCGGCGGGTCGGCGTCCCCGGCCGGCACGAACACGTCGTCCACCCCGCAGGCCTTCAGGCGGGTCACGATGTCGGCGAGATGGGCGTCGCCGCGCACCAGGCGGGCCGACAGGTGCGGGACCACGCGGTAGCCCCGGGCGGCCAGCCGCCCGGCCAGGTCCAGGGTCGGGTCCAGCCCCTGCACGGGCGAGGCCGTCACGGTCACGGTCAGGTCCGACGGCACCCATTCGAGCACGGCCTCCTCGGTGCCGGCCGTGGGCAGCACCTCGTACCTGGGGTGCTGCAGCAGCGGCGCCACCCGGGCCAGGCCGCGCATCAGGGCCCGCCCCGGGAGTCGGCCCGCCGCGCCGGGCCCTGGTGACCGGCGGGCTCGGCCAGCAGCCGCTCCAGTTCGCGCTCCAGGCCGCTGGTGCCGACGTCGACCACGGTCAGCGGCAGCCCGAACATCCCGGCGACGGCGGCCGCCTCCGCGTCCAGGGCCGCGTCGCGGCGACTGCGCCAGCCACACGACCCGGCGGTAGTGGCCGAAGTAGTCCGGCCACAGCTCGGGGCGGGCGTCCAGCCCGAGTTCGGCCAGCACCGATCGGCGGAAGCTGCGCACCAGGAAGTCGGTGAGCAGGTACGTCCCGGGCTCGCTGCTCGAACATCTCGCGCAGCCGGTCCGGTCCGGCCAGCACGTCGTAGCAGTGCAGCCCGGGCAGGCGGCGCAGGTCCAGCCGCGAGCAGAGCTCGTCGAGCGCGCCGTAGCTGCCGCAGTCGGCGTAGCCGAGCGCTACCCGCAGCCCCCGCGCCTGCAGGCCGGCGGCCAGGCGCTCGGCGGCCGGGGCGATCTGCTCCGGGTGGTTGTGCAGCAGGGACGGCAGGCTGTGCAGTTCCACCGGCCAGCCGCGGCGGGCGGTGATCTCGCGGATGTGGCCGCCGAGCGCGCCGCACGCGATCACCGCGACCCTGGGAGACAGGAGTTTGAACGGATCGCCGGGCGCGGGTCCGGTTTCACTGCGGGAACTGCAACTGGTCGACGAACGCGTCGTTGAAGTCGCTGCGGTCGGAGAGCTCGACATACCTCACCTCCTCCTGCAACGCCAGCGCGCCGGCCCGCTCCCGGACCGAGAGCAGGGCCATCTTGGCTCCTTCGCCGGCCACGTTGCCCGCGCTGACCACCCGCAGCACCGGCAGCCGCGGGACCAGGCCCAGCCGGATCGCGTTGGCCGGCGACAGGTAGCTGCCGAACGACCCGGCCAGCAGCACCTGCTGGATATCGCCCGGGGCCAGCCCGGCCTCCTCCAGCAGGACGTTCCAGCCGGTCGCGATCGCCGCCTTGGCGAACTGCAGTTCCCGCACGTCCCGCTGGGACAGGTAGATCGACCGCGCGACGTCGCCGGGCTCGCCGAGCCAGTGCAGCACGAACACCCGTTCGGCGCCCAGCGCGGTCAGCCGCCCGGCCAGGCCCGGCGCGAGCGCCGCGGCGTCCGCCTCGGCCGCGAACCGGCCGGTGCGGTCGAGCAGCCCCACGCCGACCAGGCTGGCCACGGCGTCCACCAGCCCGGAGCCGCACAGCCCGGCCGGCTCGGCGTCCCCGATGACCTTCAGGTCCAGGCCGTCCGGCGTCATCGAGACGACCTCGATCGCGCCGTCGGCGGCGCGCATGCCGCACCGGATCGCCGCGCCCTCGAACGCGGGCCCGGCCGGGGCCGCGGTGGCCAGCAGCCAGTCCCGGTTGCCCAGCACGATCTCGCAGTTCGTGCCGACGTCCACGAACAGCCGGGTCCGGGAGTCCCGGTTCATGCCGGAGGCCAGCAGCCCGGCGGTGACGTCGCCGCCGACGTACGCGCCGAAGGCCGGGAACACGAACGCGCGGGCTCTCGGGTGCGCGGGCAGGTTCAGGTCCGCGGTGCCGATGACCTCGGGCAGGTGGCGGGCGGCCATGATGAACGGCGCCACGCCCAGCGGCTCGGGGTCGATGCCGAGCGCGATGTGCGTCATGGTCGCGTTGCCGGCCAGGGCCACCTCGCAGATCTCGCCGGGATCGACGCCCGCCTGCCCGCAGACCTCCGCGGTCAGCTCCGCCAGCGACTCGTGAGCCAGCCGGGCCAGGGTGTCGATCGCGCCCGGCTCCATCATGATCGCGCTGATCCGCGTGATCACGTCCGCCCCGAACGGCTGCTGCTTGTTCAGCATGGACGCGACGGCCAGCGGCGTGCCGGTGGACAGGTCGAGCAGCGTGGCCACCACCGTGGTGGTGCCGAGGTCGAACGCGATGCCGTACAGCCGCCCGGTGGTATCCCCGGGCTGGACGTCGATCAGCACGTCGTCGACGACCACCGCGGTCACCCGGTAGTCGGCCGCGCGGAGCACCGAGCCGATCGAGCGCAGCACGGCGAGATCGACCCGCAGCTCCAGGTCATCGACCCCGGCCAGGACCCGCTCGAGGTCGGTCCGCTGGTCGGCCAGGGACGGCTCGGCCAGTTCCAGGTAGCGCTTCTGCGCCGCCGGGCGCAGGATGACCTGGCGGCCGACCCCCACGGTCGCGGCCTTCGGCCTGGTGACCAGCGGCGGGACCTCGATCTGCAGGTCGCAGGCGGCCTGCGCCCGGCAGGCCAGCCGCCAGCCGGCCCGCAGCTCCTCCGGCGAGAACGCCCGGGCGTCCAGCGGCGAGGCGGGCACGCCGCCGCCGTCGATCCTGATCTTGCATTTCTTGCAGGTGCCGTGACCGCCGCAGGTCGAGTCGATCGCGATGCCGTTCCAGCTCGCCGCGTCGAAGAGGGTGACCCCGGACGGGACCCGGACCCGGGTGCCGGCGGGCTGGAAGACGAGATCGACGCGGGCGGGCGCCCCGGCGGCCGGGTCAGCGGGCCCGGGCGGCGGCGCCCCGTCCGTCACGGCCCCGTGCGTCATGGACCGGCCTGGGGCGGCCGCGACTGTGCGGCCCGGTGCGCCGCGATCCAGCCCGCGCCCCAGGGGTCCTTGTTGGTGAGCAGGTCGGCCGCCTTGACCGCCCGGACCAGCTGCGGCGAGCGGGCATCCATGATCGCGCTGGTCAGCCCGTTCACGATGGCCATCGGCAGGAACGCGGCGCCGATCGACGCGCGGTCCGGCATGCCGAACGACACGTTCGAGGCGCCCAGCGTCATGTTCAGCCCGAACTCCTCGCGCACCAGGGCAATCGTCTCCAGCGTGCTGAGCACCAGCGAGGTGTCCGCGCCGACCGGCATGGCCAGCGGGTCGATCACGATGTCCTCGGCCGGGATGCCGTAGCGGCCGGTGGCCACGTCCACGATCTTGCGCACCAGCTCGAGCCGCCGCCGCGGGTCCTCGGGGATCTCCTCCTCGTCGTTCGGGAGCGCGATCACCGCCGCCCCGTGCCTGCGCACCAGCGGCAGGATCGCGCCCAGCCGGTCGTCCTCGGCGGTCACGGAGTTGACCAGCGCCTTGCCCTGGTAGGCGGCCAGCCCGGCCTCGAGCACCTCCACGATCGAGGAGTCCAGGCAGAGCGGCAGGTCGCACAGGCCCTGGATCAGCTTCACCGCAGCCACCATCAGCTCGGTCTCGTCGGCCAGCGGCGCGCCCATGTTCACGTCGAGCATCATCGCGCCGCCGGCGACCTGCTCCGCGACGTCGGCTTCGATCCGGGACAGGTCGCCGCGGCGCAACTGCTCCTGGAAGACCTTGCGCCCGGTCGGGTTGATCCGCTCGCCCACGATGCAGAACGGGTTCTCCCCGCCGATCCGCAGCTCCTGGCTGGCCGAGCAGAGCACTGTCTCCATGGGCCCCCCTTACGCGGGCGCCATGGCGCGGCGGTGACGCAGCAGGTCCTTGGCCCTGACCACGGCCGCGGACGCGTCCGATGCGTAGCCGTCGGCGCCCACCACGTCCGCGTACTCCTGGGTCACCGGGGCCCCGCCGACCATCACGATCACCTGGTCGCGCAGGCCCGCCTTCTGCAGCGCGTTGATGTTGGCCTTGAACATCGGCATGGTGGTGGTCAGGAACGCCGAGAAGCCGACGATGTCGGGCTGGTGCTGCCTGATCGCGTCGATGAACTTCTCCGGGGAGACCTGGACGCCGAGGTCGATCACCTCGAAGCCCGCTCCCTCGAACATGATGTTGACCAGGTTCTTGCCGATGTCGTGCACGTCGCCCTT
The DNA here is from genome assembly GCA_963842355.1 of uncultured Actinomycetota bacterium. GTDB lineage: Bacteria > Actinomycetota > Actinomycetes > Streptosporangiales > Streptosporangiaceae > JASHPR01. Next base: position 244,731 of record CAWJGC010000012.1, read on the forward strand.
GACCGTGCCCATGACGATCTTCCCGATCGTCTGGGCGCCGGTCTCGGCCAGCAGCGGCCGGAGGACCTCCAGCGCCCCGGCCATCGCCTTGCCCGCGATCAGCATCTCCGGGACGAAGAAGTCGCCGCGCTCGAACCGGGCGCCGACCTCTTCCAGCGACGGGATCAGCGCCTCGTACAGCAGCGTCTCCGGGCCGAGGCCCATGTCGAGGCCCGCGTGGGTCAGCTCGAGCACCGCGGGGGCGTTGCCGACCAGGGTGAAGTCGTAGAGCTGCTTCAGTAGCTCCTCTTGCGTCATGCGGCACCTTCCTTCTGCTGGCCCCGGGCTCGCGGCTGCTGGTATCCGAGCACGGCGGACAGGGCGTCGGCCTCGGCCACGCACCGGGCGGCGACGGCGGGAATGCGCTTGCGGGTCAGCCGCGAGGCGGGCCCCGACACCGACAGCGCGGCCACCACGGTGCCAGCTAGGGGGGGCGGCCCCCCGGGACCCCCCGCGGTGCCAGCTAGGGGGGGCGACCCCCCGGGACCCCCCGCGGTGGCTCCGTCGCGGTAGACCGGCGCGGCCACGGCGACCAGGCCGGGCTCGAGCTCCTCGTTCGTCACCGCGTAGCCGAGGCGGCGCACCTGGGCGAGGTCCGCCCGCAGCGCGTCGCGGCTGGTGATCGTGCGCGCGGTGCGGCGGACCAGGCGGCCGGGCGGCAGCGCGGCCGCGCCGTAGGCCAGCAGCACCTTGCCGAGCGCCGCGCAGTGCAGCGGCACCGACTGGCCCACCCAGTTGGTCCCGCCGATCAGGTAGGTGCTGTCCACCTGCGCGATCTGCTCCACCTGGCCGCGGCTGGCCACGCCCAGGTTGATGGTCTCGCCGGTGGCGTCGCCGAGCCGGTCCAGGAACGGCTGGGCCACGGTGATCAGGCCCGCCTCCGCGCCGCCGCGCCAGGCGTAGGAGACGAACACCTCGCCGGGCCGGAACCGGCCGCGGGTATCCCGCTGCACCAGGCCGCTGCGCTCCAGGGCCATCAGCAGCCGGGAGGTGGTGCTCTTGGCCAGCCCGCTGGCCGCGGTCAGCTCGGTGAACGTGACCGGCTCCGGGCAGTGCACGACGTGGACGAGCAGCTGAGCGGCGCGATCGACCGCCTGCGTTCCGTTCGGGCTAGTCAACGGGAGTCCCTTGAGGGAGAGTTCCATGTTACGGAACCATGTTCTACTATGTGATCCTAAATTGGGGCCGGGCAAGGGTCAAGCCAGCGCCATTTCCGGTGGGATCAGAGGTGGTCATGTTCCGCAACCGCATGCCGCGTTACGAGATCCTCTCCCCGGACGCGGTCGGCGTCCTGGACGCCGGATGGCGCCGCATCGTCTCCGAGATCGGCGTGCAGTTCGCCAAGCCCGAGGCCGTGGAGCTGTTCCGCCAGGCCGGCCAGGCGGTCGACGGGGACGTGGTCAGGCTCGATCCCGGGTTCGTGCTCGAGCAGGTGGCCAGGGCGCCGCGGGAGTTCGACGTCCAGGCCCGCAACCCGGCGAACAGCGTGCACATCGGCGGGGACGAGATGGTGTTCGGCGCGGTCTACGGGTCGCCGTTCGTGCGCGAGGGCGACGTGCGCCGGGACGCCACGCTGGACGACTTCCGGCGCCTGGCCATGCTGGCCCAGTCGTTCCCCGAGCTGGACTCGGCCGGGGGCGTGATCTGCGAGCCGAACGACGCCCCGCTCGACTCCCGGCACCTGGACATGATCCTCGCGCTGCAGACCCTGACCGACAAGGTCTACATGGGCAACGTGGTGTCCGGCCCGAACGCCGCCGACACGATCGCGATGACCGAGATCCTGTTCGGCGGGCGCGCCGCGATCGAGGCGGCGCCGGCCACGATCTCCCTGATCAACTGCAATTCGCCGCTGCGCTGGGACGACCGGATGCTGGACGCCCAGTTCGAGTACTGCGCCGCGAACCAGCCGGTGGTGCTGACCCCGTTCCTGCTGATGGGCGCGATGTCGCCGGTGACGATCCCGGCCGCCCTGGTCCAGCAGCTCGCCGAGGCGCTGTCCGGCATCGCGCTGGCGCAGCTCATCCGGCCCGGCTGCCCGGTGATCTTCGGCTCGTTCCTGTCCAACATCGACATGCAGTCCGGGTCGCCTTCGTTCGGGACTCCCGAGTCGGGCATCGGGCTGCTGTGCACCGGGCAGCTCGCCCGTCACTTCGGGCTGCCGTTCCGCACCGGCGGCGGCCTGAACGCCAGCCAGACCTGCGACGCCCAGGCGGCCTACGAGTCGCTGATGACCCTGCTGCCCACGTTCCTGGCCGGGACCAACTGGGTCATGCACGCGGCCGGGTGGCTGGAGGGCGGGCTGGTCTCCTGCTACGAGAAGTTCATCGTCGACGTCGAGTTGCTGCGGATGCTCCGGGTGGAGTTCACGCCGCTGGAGATCGACGAGGCGTCGCTGGCGTTCGGGGCGCACGAGGAGGTCGGGCACGGCGGCCATTTCCTCGGCGCGGCGCACACCATGGAGCGGTTCCGCGAGTGCTTCTACCGGCCGCTGCTGTCCTCGACCGCGAACTACGAGCGCTGGCTGAAGCAGGGCGGCAAGGACGCGACCGCCCGGGCCGGGGAGATCTGCGCCAAGACGCTCGAGGAGTACCAGCCGCCGCCGCTCGACGACGCGATCCGGGCCGAGCTCGAGGACTTCGTGGCCCGCCGCCGGGCCGAGCTCGGCGACTAGGAACGCGGCAGCGGCGGCGCCCCGGCCGTGCTGGTGCGCAGCAGGTGGACGACCTCGTCGGTGACCGCGAGATGGTCGGTGAGGATGCGGGCGCCGTCGGCCGCGAAGGCCGGAGACATCAGGCCCGCCGAACTCTCGGGCACCACCCAGGTGACCGGCGCCTCCCGGGCCAGATCGCCGTGTTCCCCGGCGGTGATCGCGTCGGCCAGCGGCGGCTCCACCGCAAAGACCACGATCGCCGGCCGTGCCACCAGCAGCGCGGACCGCTCGAGCGCGGCCAGATCCCGCGTCATGATCGCCTGAACGAGGCCGAGCCCGCGGGCCAGGTCCGGGCCCGACTCCGACCACCGCAGATGGCGCCGGGACAGCCTGCCCGCGGGCAGAAGCTCGCTCCTGGCCGTGCCGGGCCCGCTCTGCAGGGCCCGCACCCGGTAGTCCACGCCGGGCGTCGTGGCGATCTTCTTGTCCACGTCCAGCAGCACCCGGCGGCCCCGGCGCCAGCCCGCGCGATCACCCGATCTCTGGTCGCCGACCAGGATCAGGAAGGCCAGCCCGCCGGCCCGCGGCTCCAGTTCGCCGCCGGTCATGGCTGGCCGTCATCGGGCTGCCCGAAGCCGTGACCGACGGGCGGCATCGGGTATGCCGTGCCGTTGGCGGACGGGCTTGCGGTCCCGCCGTTGGCGGACGGTCCTGCGGCCCCGCTGGGCAGCGCGGCGCGCACCTGGCTGCCCCATTCCCGGAGCGTGACATCGAGGATCCGGGTCATCTCGTCGGCCAGATGCTGGTTCGCGTGCCGGCCCAGGCCCTCCTCTTTCTGGCCCATATCCGCCTCGACGCTGACCCGGGTTCGCGATTTGATTTCTTCCCTGCGCCTGCTCTCGATCCGGTGCGTGTGCGCGGCGTCGATGAGTTCGTCCTCCTTGAGCTTGGCGATGACCTCATAACCGGACAGCGGGCCCAGGTTGAGCAGGAATTTCACGGTGACCGGCAGAATCTCGACGAGGAAGAACAACGCCAGGACCGCCAGCCGCGCGGCTTCGAGGCCGGGGCTCTGCCCGCTGGCTTCGGACAGGGCCTGGAGTTGCGCGAGGATCCCGGTGTTGGCGTCGTTCACCTTTCTTCCGCTGGCGGCGACGCCTTGCAGGCCCGCCGCAAGCTTCTGATATTGGCTCTGCAGCTTCGGAAGAGCCTGGCGCGCCGCCGCCTTGAGCTGCTGCAGGCGATTGCTCAGGTCATTCGCGAAGCTGCCCTGAGCTGTTTTCTCGGCGGCCAGCGCGGCATTAAGGCGGCTCTCGGCTGAATTATACGTCGTGACGGCCTGCTGATATTCCGTGTATTTCGCCTGGGCCCGCGGGCCGTTGCCGGCCTGGCCCGAGGATCCGACGCAGTTCTGGCCGTCCAGTTCGCACTGCCACGCCTCACGTGCGGTGACTTCCGCCTGATAGTCGCGCTGGGCCTGAGCCTGCAACTGGCTGACCTGCGCCTCGGCGGCCTGAAGCTGCGGGCTCGTGATGGCCTGCGGAAGATGACCATTCAGTATGCCTTCGTCGGTATTGATCTGGGTCTTTACCTGGTTGGCTTCCTGCTGTTCCCCGCTGCCTGCTTCGAGCGCCGCTTCCTGCCTCGATTCCTTCTGCTGCATGATGAACATCTGCTGGTTGATGTCACTGGCGAAGATGCGCAGGACGAGCGGCGTGGAGATAACGAGCGCGAGCACCACGGCCAGGCCGAGCCTGGGCAGCGTTATCAATACCAGGCGCACCCGGTTGCGGGTAGCGCCCATGCTGAGCACCAGGAACCGGTCAAGGTTGAGTATGACGACACCCCAGAGCAGACCGAGGATCACGGCTGCGGCCAGTGGCGCCTTCACCCCGTCGTTCAGCGCGAAGATCATCGATACCACGGCGATACCCGATGTCGTCAGCAGCACTCCGGCCATCTGGACGAACCGCGCCCGCTCCTGCGGCACCTGTTCGAGTATGGCCTGGTCGCCGCCCCCCAGCCAGGCCATAAAGTCAGCCGCGCGTTTGGTCATTTCCGCCCCCCAGCTTTGCCTGCCGCACGGTCCGGTTTGTATTACTCATGCGCCGCCGTTAGGCGCACCGCCGGTGAGAAAAAGCGCACGGCCGGTAAGCCTTGTACCCTCGCCCCTTGATGTTTATGCTCCGCGCCCGGCCGGGGGAGAACAGCCCCGCCACCGCCCCGCGGCACCATGATCACGTTAGCGCGGACATTTCTCAGGCGTATTGACGGAGAATCGTCCCCGTTGATGGGATAGGGACGTGGCGATCATGGATGAGGTGCTGAGGGACCTGGCGGATGAGGGGGACGATCTGGACCGGGTCGTTTCCGGGCTGTCCCGGGATCAGTGGCAGCGGGCGACGCCCGCGCCGGGGTGGACCATCGCTCACCAGGTAGGCCACCTGGCCTCCTCGGACCGGCTGGCCACGCTGGCGGCGACGGACGCCGAAGCCTTTGCGGTCCGCCGGGCCGAGTTGGCCGGCGACTTCGACGCGGCCGTCGAGGCCAGCGCCGGCGAGTTCGCGGCCGATCCGCCGGAGCAACTGCTCTCGAACTGGCGGGAGGCCCGTTCCGGGCTGCTGGCCGCGCTCGCCGCCGGGCAGGCCGGCCAGCGGGTTCCGTGGATCGTGGAGCCGGTCTCGCCGGCCACGCTGGCCACCACCAGGCTGATGGAACTGTTCGGGCACGGCCAGGACATCCGCGACGCGCTCGGCGTCGAGCGCCCGGTGACGGACCGCATCGCGCACGTGGCCCGGCTGGGCGTACGGACCAGGGACTTCGCCTTCGTCACCCGGGGCCTCACCCCGCCCGCCGGCGAGTTCCGGGTCGAGCTGTCCTCGCCGAGCGGCCAGACCTGGGCGTGGGGACCCGAGGACGCGGAGCAAGGGGTCAGCGGCCCGCTGCTGGACTTCTGCCTGCTGGTCACCCAGCGCCGCCACCGCGACGACCTCGGCCTCGTGGCCCGCGGACCGGATGCCGGCCGCTGGCTGGATTTCGCCCAGGCGTACGCGGGCCCGCCGGGCCCGGGCCGGGCGCCCGGTCAGTTCGCGGCGTCGGCGCGGTTGGACTGACCGCCCGGCCGGGGCGAATGATCCCCGAACTTCCGAATGCGCCTATCCCCGGGCCGGGTGCGCGAAGTATTTTGACGGGCAGGCGGCGCCGTTGCGGCGCCGATCGCCGTCACCGGGAGGGCGCGTCATGCAGGCCGAGGTCAAGGGCACGACGATGCCCATCCTGGAAGTGAGGCTCGGCCCGGGTGAGCAGGTCATCTCCGCCCACGGCGAGCTGGCCTGGATGACCACGAGCATCCAGATGTCGCAGCGGACGAACACCGGCGGCGGCGGTGGACTCATGCAGGGCCTCAAGCGGGCCATCGGCGGCGGCGGGATCTTCGTGACGCACTACGAAGGGCCGGGGCAGATCACCTTCGCGGCCAAGGTGCCCGGCCACATCATGCCCGTGGACATCGCCCCGGGCCAGGGGTACTTCGTCCACCGGCACGGCTGGCTGTGCGGAACCCCGGGCGTCGTTCCCAGCGTCGGGCTGCAGCAGTCGTTCCGCGGCGGGATGTGGGGCGGCGACGGCTTCGTGCTGCAGAAGCTGGAAGGCCAGGGCCAGGCCTGGATCGAGCTGTCCGGCGAGCTCACCGTCTACGATCTGCCGCCCGGCCAGACGCTGCTCGTGCACCCCGGCCACGTCGGCATGTTCGAGGACCGCGTCCAGTTCACGATCACCCGGGTGCCGGGGATCGCCAACGTGGTCTTCGGTGACGACGGCTTCCACCTGGTCGCGCTCACCGGACCGGGCCGGGTCTGGCTGCAGTCGATGCCGCTGCCGGTGCTCGCCCACGCGCTGGCGGAATACCTTCCCTCCGATCGCGGCACCGCCCCGTCGGTCGGCGGCGGCGCCGTCGGCGGGATCATCGGCGACGTGCTCCGCGGCTGAGATCAGTCCAGGTCGCAGGAAACCACCCGTGGTCCCCGCGGGCGGCCCGCCGGCCCCGCTGCGCCGCCTAGCGCGCTGACAGGCCCGGCGAGTTCGCCAGCACCCGGCGGACCTCGCGGGCGACGCCGAAGGTGTTGAGGACCAGGGTGAAGGTGATCCCGCCGGGGCTGATCCGCAGCCTGGTCTGCCCGCCCCGCGGGGTGATCGTCACCTGCGCCTTGACGACCCGGTTGTCGTCGGTGCCGACCACGATCGTGTTCGGCCGTCCTTCGTGCGGGCCTTGGAGGGGCGTCCGGCCCATGGCCATCCCGGGCAGCACGTTGTAGCCGGCCCCCAGGCCGTCGCGCAGCACCGAGACCACCTCCGCGGTGGTCAGATCAGCCCGGGGAACAGTGACGGTATACATAGCTACTTACTTTTTAGCTAAAGGTTCGGCCGCCCAGCCCGGTCCGCGGCAGGGGTCGAATCACCCACACCGCTGCGCGATGGGGCGCCAGCGAGGTCCAGCCGCTCAGCAGATCATGAAACCGGCAGGGTCACCGGGCGCCGCCGGGACCGGGCCGCTGCCCGGCGTGATCCGCACGAGACATCTCCGCGCGGAAACTTGTTGGCCCGCGCGGCCATCGCGACTCCTATCACGGTCACGACGAAGTTGACGCCACCCGCACGGTGGCGGTCGGCGGCGGGTTAGGAGCGACCACGATGATCACACTCGCCCGGGCGTCGGCCCTCTTGGCCACCGGGCTCGCGGCCGCGGCCGTGGTGGCCGTGCTGGCGGCCCCGGAGCGCGACGGCGGAGCTTTGGTTCGCCTGTCCGTCGCGCCCACGGCGGGCCGGCAGGCGGGCCAGCGCGCCGGCCAGGGCCCGGCACCGGGGGCGCCGGGCCTCCGGGCCCGGGGGGCGGGGCCGGCCGCGCCCTGACGACCCCGCCGCGAGCCCCGTGCCGGCGCCGTACCGGGCCCGCCCGCACCGCACCCCGTCACGTCGGCCCACCCGGAGAGGCACGATGAACGCCACGCGCCGGGCCGGCTCGCGGGCCGCCCCGGAGGCCGCCGGGACGGGCCGGACCGTTATCGGCGGGACTGTTGTCCGGGCGCGTTCTGGCTCTACGGTTGGCCCATGCACGACCGCGAGATCGTGGCTGCCATCGTGGCCGGCGACCCGGCCGGCCTCGCCGCTGCCTACGACAGCTACGCGGCCGCGCTGTACGCCTACTGCCGGTCGTTGCTCGCCGAGCCCGCCGACGCCGCGGATGCCGTGCAGGACACGTTCGTGGTCGCCGCGGCCAAGCTGGGCGGGCTGCGCGACCCGGACCGGCTCCGGCCGTGGCTGTATGCGGTCGCACGCAACGAGTGCCACCGGCGGCTGCGGGCCCGTGCCCGGACCGCCGGCCTCGACGAGGCCGGCGAGATGACCGACACCTCGGCGGATGTCGGCGGGGCCGCCGAGCGCGGCGAGTTGCGCGATCTCGTCCGCTCGGCGATCGCGGGGCTGAACCCGGGCGAGCGGGAGGTCATCGAGCTGAGCCTGCGGCACGAACTCGACGGCGGCGATCTGGCCGGCGCGCTCGGGGTTCCGGTGAACCAGGCGCACGCGCTGGCGTCCCGGGCCCGCGGGCAGCTCGAGAGGTCGCTCGGCGCGCTGCTCGTGGCCAGGACCGGCCGGGAATCCTGCCCGGAGCTCGACGCGTTGCTGGCCGGCTGGGACGGTCGCCTCACCGTGCTGCTGCGCAAGCGCGTCAGTCGGCACATCGAGCACTGCGAGGTGTGCGGCCAGCGGAAACGCCGGGAGCTGAGCCCGGCGATGCTGCTGAGCGCGCTTCCGGTCTTCGTCCTGCCGGCCGGCCTGAGGCAGCAGGTGCTGCGGCTGGTGTCCGACGCCACGCCCGATGCGGTCCGCTACCGGGAGTCCGTGACCCGCCGGGCCGAGCCGTTCGACCGGTCGGGGTTCCCCGTGCCGGTCGCCGCGTTCGCCGTCGCCGGTGCCCGGGCGCGCGGGCGCACGGCGGCCTACGCCGCGGTGGCCGCGCTCATTCTCATCGTCGGCGGCGGGGCCGCCGCGGACGCCCTGCTGGGGCACGGCGGCGGGCCGGAGGTCAGCGCGGCCGTGCACAGCGCCGGGACGAAATCGCCGTCCACGACGTCAGCGTCGCCGACCGGGCCGGGTCTCTCCCCGTCGCCCACATCATCGCGCTCCGGCCGCCCGGCCGCATCGTCACCCGCTGCCGCCGCGACCACCCCGGGCGGGTCCCCCTCGGCCACGCCCACGCGCACGTCCGGCCCGGGGCCCAGGCCGCCGGCGCCCACCCGCACCCCGACGCCGACCAAGCCCCCCTCGCCGACGCCACCGCCGCCGCCCGGCACGCTGGAGCCGCCATCGCCGGCCACGGTCAGGCTGGTCCAGCCTCCGACCGGAGGGCCCTATACCGGGACCTTCACGCTGACCGCGACGGGCGGTCCGGTGACGTTCACCATGACGGCGCCGCAGGGCCTGAGCCTGAGCCCGCAGAGCGGCTCGCTGGCGGCAGGCCAGAGCGTCACCGTCACCGTGACCGCGGTCGGGAACGGCCCGCCCAGCTTCAGCACCTCGCTCAGCGTAGATCCCGGCCCGGTGACGGTCACGATCCTGTACCCGCCCAGCGGCTAGCCGCCGGCCCCGCAACGATGCGGGGGGCGCCGCGCTGTGAGAGAGCGGGCGTGGTCAGCGGGTGGCGGGGGCGAGTCCGAGCACCTCCCGCACCGCGGAGATGATCTTGTTCTCATCCGGGAGCAGGTAGTCCTCCATCGGCTGGCTGTAAGGAATGGTCGCGTCCAAGGCGGTGACGAGCTTGACCGGGGCCCGGAGCGAGGAGAATCCCGCGTCGGCGACCTCGGCGGCGATGATCGCCGCCGCGGAGCCGTGCCGTGTCGCCTGGTCGACCAGCACGAGCCGGCCGGTCTTGGCCACCGATTCCAGGATGGCCGCGGTGTCCAGCGGGGCCACCGTGCGCGGGTCGATAACCTCGGCGCTGACGCCGTCGCGGGCCAGCCGCTCCGCGGCCCGCAGCGCCCGGCCCACCATCGCGCCGGTGGCCACGACGGTCGCGTCCCCGCCCGCCCGGCGCACCACGGCCTGCCCGAACGGCACCAGGTACTCGCCCTCCGGGACCTCGCCCGGCTCGAGCGTCAGCAGGTAGTGGTGGAAGAAGCAGACCGGATTGTCGTCGCGGACCGCGGACGCCATCAGCCCCTTGGCGTCGGCCGGCGTGGCCGGGAGCGCCACCTTCAGCCCGGGTACGCCCATGAACATGCCGTAGATCGACCCGGTGTGCTGCCCGGCCCAGCCGGCCGTGAACCCGTATCCCGCCTTCAGGACCAGCGGCACCGTCACCTGGCCGCCGGTCATGTAGCGCAGCCGCGGTGCCTCGTTGACCACCTGATCCATGGCGACGAGCATGAACTCGGCCATGTACAGCTCGACCACCGGCCGGTACCCGGCCAGCGCGGCGCCCACCGCCATCCCGATCTCCGCGGTCTCCGAGATCGGCGTGGCGCGGACCCGGTCCGGCCCGAACTCACGGAGGAACGCGTCGTTCTCGGTGGTGGCGATGTTCTGGCCGAAATAAAGAACGCGATCGTCTCGCTGCATCTCCAGCCGCAGCGACTCGTTGATCGCGCCGATGTAGGGAAGTTCCCGTGCCATGCCGCCCTCCTGATGTCACGCGTAGACGAAGTTGACGGCATCCCCGGGGTCGGGCCACGGGCTCTGCCAGGCGAAGTCCACGGCGTCGGCCATCTCCGCGCGGGCGGAGTCAGCGATGTGGTCGGCCGCGTCCCGGGACAGCACGCCGTCGCTGACCAGCCTCGCGCGCATGCGCGGCAGCGGATCTCCCCGCTTGGCGGCTTCGTACTCCTCCACCGCCCCGAAGACCTCCACCGCCTCGTGCTCGGGGAAGTGCAGCGGCACGCCCGGCGGGGCGATGATGTTGCCGTGCGCGCTCAGGCGGTAGATCGTGGATTCCACGAGCGTCGGGCCTCCGCCGCCCCGGGCCCGGGTAACGGCCGCCGTCACCTCGCGGTAGACCGCGACCGGGTCGCCTCCGTCCACGGTCACCCCCAGCATGCTGTAGGCGCGGGCCTTGACCGCGAGCGGCTCGCCGGCCGCGGCGTTCGCGTCCTCCTGCTCGACGCGGGTCACCACGTTGTAGCCGTTGTTCTCCAGCACGTACACGATCGGCAGCTTCCACAGCGACGCGATGTTCAGCGACTCGTGGAACGCGCCCTGTTTCGAGGCGCCGTCGCCGAAGAAGCACGCCACGACCTGTGCCTCGCCGCGGATCTGCGCCGCGTAGGCGACGCCGGTAGCGTGCGGGATGCCCTGGGCGACGATGCCCGAGGTACCCAGAAAGCCGCGACCGGGGTCGGTCAGGTGCATCGACCCGCCGTAGCCGCCGCACAGCCCGGTCTTCCGGCCGTAGATCTCCGCCATCATCGCCCGGGCCGGCGTGCCCAGCACCAGCGGGTAGCCATGGCAGCGGTAGGTCGCCATCAACTGGTCCCGCGGGCCGAGCGCGGCCAGCGACCCGACGATCGAGGCCTCGGCCCCGTCCGCCAGGTGGGTATGCCCGCGGATCGCGCCCGGGTGCTCGGTGAACGTCGCCTTCACCCGCTCCTCGAACTCCCGGACCCGGACCATCTGGGTGTACATCCAGATGAGCCGGCCCGCGTCGAGGCCAGCGGTACGGTCACTACCGGTCAACTGAAGCTCCCTTCCGGCCAGGTTATTCCTTTCGCCAGCTCTATCCGGGACAGGAATTAGAACGGGAACTACCCGCAGGTAGTCCGGGACAATTCTTAGCTGGCCCGCGTGCCATGTGCCGATTGCGATCGGCGGCGACTCCCGCCGGCGCCGGAGGCGTTTCCGCATTGGCGTCAAAGGACATGAAATCGTATGCGCCGGCCTTCACCGCAGTGATCAAGGAAGCATTCCCTCCAGAACTCAATTTCCGCATGCTCCCCCGCTGTTGTCGTCCACGACCTGATTCATTTCTCCCAGCATCCCGGCTGACCAGCCCATGCCCGAGACCGGTAGGCCAGAGCCCGATTCCGCGAACGTCGGCCCTGGCCGCCCGTACCGCGCTTCCGGCAGTCGAAAAGGGCCCCATTCGCGACCGTTCCCGGCCGGCGCCGCTCCGGCCGGTTCCCGTGCCGGCCCAGCACCGGGCGTCCGCTGACGTCCGGCGTTGCCGTTTTTCGCGCTCCGCCGCATAGCCGCGTCCTGTTCGCCGACTTGCGCTACTGGCCGGCTTCATTCCGTCGCTGCCTGTACCGTTACCGCATTGGTGACAGGCATTGGGTAATCTGTTGAGCACCATCACGGGAACTCCTCGGTTCGCGACGACGAGGGAGCGTGCAGTGAACGTTGATGATCTCATGGCAATAGACGTGCATACGCACGCCGAGGTCTCCGAGGCCGGACAGGATTCGCTCAGCCCGGAGCTGCTTGAGGCATCCCGCGCGCTGTTCAAGGCGGACCGCCGTCCCCCCACCCTGCCCGAGATCGCCGCGTACTACCGGGAGCGGCGGATGGCGTGCGTGGTGTTCTCGGTGGACGCCGAGTCGGCCACCGGGGTGCCGGGGGTGCCGAACGAGGAGGTGGCCAAGGCGGCCGCGGACAACCCGGACGTCATGATCGGCTTCGCCAGCATCGACCCGGCCCGCGGCCAGGCCGGCGTCCGCCAGGCGCGCAGGCTGGTGACCGAGTTCGGCATCCGCGGCTTCAAGTTCCATCCCAACGTCCAGGCGTTCTATCCCAATGACCGGATCGCTTACCCGTTGTACGCGGCGATCGAGGAACTCGGCGTGCCGGCGCTGTTCCACACCGGCCAGACCGGGATCGGGGCCGGCGCCAGCGGGGGCGGCGGCATCAGGCTGAAGTACTCCAACCCGATGCTCGTCGACGACGTGGCCGCGGACTTTCCCGGCCTGACGATCGTGCTGGCCCATCCGTCCTTCCCCTGGCAGGACGAGGCCCTCGCGGTGGCCAGCCACAAGCCCCTGGTCTACATCGACCTGTCCGGCTGGTCACCCAAGTACTTCCCGCCGCAGCTCATCCGGTACGCCAACACCTTGCTGCAGGACAAGGTCCTCTTCGGCTCCGACTATCCGCTGATCACCCCCGATCGCTGGCTCGCCGATTTCGAGGCGCTGCCGATCAAGCCCGCGGTCCGCCCGAAGATCCTCAAGGGCAACGCCGCGCGGCTGCTGGGGCTGGCCGGGGGCTGAGGGTGGCCGGCCGCGGCGGTGAGCGGGCCGGCGGCTGAGGGCTAACCGGTCGCTGAGGGACCGCGGGATCCGGCCGGGCGGTCATGGGGCTGAGGCCAGGGAGCTACGGGCGCCGCGCGGGGCCAGCCGGGCCGACGTCCCCGGGGTGGCGGCCGCGCCGTCGCCCGTCGCCGGTGCTTCCGCCGGGGCGTCGCCCGCCGCGGTGGTGGTCAGCTCCGAGCTGTGGTAGGCGGCCCGGGTCGCGAGTTCCCGGCTGTAGCGGGCGATGATCTGCCGGACCCGGTGCGCGGCCAGGGGCCCGAGCAGGTCGTAGGTCGCGATGAACAGCTCGCGGGCGGCCGCCCGCGGCCAGGCGTCGGGCAGCAGCTCCCCGGGCAGGTCGGGATCGAGGGCCGGGAACGCGCGCCATTCGTCCATGACGCGGGTCCGGGCCACGAGCGCCTCTACCGGTGATATCCGCCCGGCCAGCGCGCGCTCCCGCAGTTGCTGCGCGTAGGCGGTGAAGCGGTCGTACCGGGCGTGCAGGTCCTCCAGGTCCCACGCGCGCTGCGGATACCCGCCCGGCTCGGTGCCGGGAACGGTCGTGGCCCGGAAGGCGGTCGCGGTGCTGATGCCGAGCTCGGCAAGCTGGCTGACCACCTCGGTGGCCTGGTCGCGGGGGGCCACCCAGAGCCCGTCGTAGAGCGGGGCGAAACCGAGCCAGCGCAGCTGCTTGCGCAGTGCGTCCCGGGCCGCCCGGTTGTGTTCCGGTATCGAGAACGCCACCAGGCTCCACATCCCGTCCCAGGGCTGGGTGTCCCGGCCGAAGGAGAAGATGTGGCGGGCGCCCTCGTCGAGGATCTGGGCCGCCCGCTCGCTGAGCCGGACGAAGGTCCGCCTCCCGATCTTGGAGGTGACCAGGAGCCGGTTACGGGTCAGGCGGCTGAGCGCGGCCCGGGCGGCCGAGTCGCTGACGCCGAACTCGGCCAGCAGCGCGACCAGCGCCGCCGAAGGCAGGGATTCCGTGTGCTGCCACCAGTAGTCCCCGAGCAGCGTGAGCAGCAGCCGCGGGGGTTTCTGGGCGACGGCCCACGGGCGCAGCTCGGGGCCGTCGTCGCCGGGCGGCAGGTAGCCGGGCCCCAGGTGACCGGGCCCCAGGTGACCGGGCGACAGCTCGTCGTCAGAAGACGGGTTCAGCGCAGGCACGATCATGAGGGTAGCGAACGACCTTCCGTTCAGGGCCGGGAGCATCACGTGAGTTCCGGATGACGACAGACGACATAATACAAGCTTATTAATATGTTGATCGAGATCGGATTTGTCATATATCAGGATCACGAACGAGGTCGGCGGCGTGATCGCCGGGAACTGGAGGCGACTGTGCCAGGTGCTGCTGTCGAGCCCGGAATCGGGAAGCCCCCGAGACCGCAATGTGCGTCGCGGCCCGGCGGCAGGAAACGGCGTCGCCGTAATAGCAGCGGCGGGTTCAGGACGCCGGCCCGGGCGGAGCCAGGCCGGCCCAGCGGTCTTCTCCCGGCATGCGCGGAAAATGTCATACCGGTCTGCTGTGGTGGGCGTAGCGGCGGGGAGGCGAAGAGGCGGCCGATCGACCGAGCGCAAAGGCGGCCGTTCTTGAAACGCTGGAGACCTGGCCTGCCCAGCGGTCAGGGCGGTGAGCCAGGCGCGCACGCCGCGGCCCGCTGGAGGAGCACGGCACGCTCGCGGGCGTTGCGGGTCAGCGAGGCCGCCCGCTCGAACTCGGCCCGCGCCTGCTCGTGGCGGCCGAGCTTGGCCAGGAAATCACCCCGGACGCTGGGCAGCAGGTGGTAGCCGCGCAGTTCCGGCCGTGACGTCAGCGCGTCGGCCAGCGCCAGGCCCCGGGCCGGGCCGTATGCCATCCCGACCGCGACCGCGCGGTTGAGTTCCACCACGGGAGTCGGCGTGATGGTGCTCAGCGTCCCGTACAGCGCGGCGATGCGGGGCCAGTCCGTCTCCTGCGCGGTCCGGGCCTGGGCGTGGCAGGCGGCGATGGCCGCCTGGACGACGTAGGAGCCGGGCGGGCGGCCGAGTTGCTCGGCCCGCAGCAGCGCGGCGAAGCCCCGGCGGATCAGCAGTTGATCCCAGTGGCCGCGGTTTTGCTCCAGCAGCGGGACCGGTTCTCCGGCCGGGCCGTGCCGCGCCCGCAGGCGCGACGACTGGATCTCCATCAGCGCCACCAGGCCGTGCACCTCGGGGTCGGCCGGGCTGAGCTCGGCCAGCATGCGGCCCAGGCGGAGTGCTTCGTAACAGAGTTCCGGCCGGGCCCAGCTATCCCCGGCCGTGGCCGTGTAGCCCTCGTTGAAGATCAGGTAGATGACCTCGAGCACGGAGCCCATCCGGGCGGCGCGCTCGCTGGCGGGCGGCACCTCGAACGGAACCTGCTGGCTGGCCAGGGTGCGCTTGGCCCGGACGATCCGCTGGGCGATCGTCGGTTCCGCGGCCAGGAAGGCCCGGGCGATCTCGTCGGTGGCCAGGCCGCCGAGCAGCCGGAGGGTGAGCGCGACCCGGGCCTCGGCGGACAGCACGGGGTGACAGGCCACGAACATCAGGCGCAGCACGTCGTCCGGCACCAGGTCCTCATCGACAGCGTCGTCCAGACCGGGCGGGCCGTCGAAGACGGCCGTCTCCTGCCGCACCCGCAGTTCGTGACCGAGCTGGCCGATGTTGCGCCGGAGCCGTTCGTCGCGGCGGAGCCGGTCGATGGCCTGGTGCTTGGCGGTGGCCATGAGCCAGGCCCCCGGGTTGGGCGGGATGCCCGACTCAGGCCACTGCCGGAGCGCCGCGACCAGGGCGTCTTGCGCGAGGTCCTCGGCCAGGTCGATGTCGTGCACGATCCGGGCCAGGCCCGCGATGATCCGGGCCGATTCCAGCCGCCAGACCGCGTCGACCGCTCGTCGCGTCTCGGGCACCGTCACCAGCCGATCAGATCACCGTCATCGGCGGGCCGCAAACCCGCGGGCCGGTGCGCCTATTCCGGGCCGTACACCTGCTGGATCGCGCCCTCGCCGTTCCCGGCGATCTGCCAGAACCGCCTGGCCAGTTCGATCGCTTCTTCCTTGGACCGCACGTCCACCAGGGCGAAGCTGATGATCGCCTCCTTGGCCTCGGTGAACGGCCCGTCGGTCACGGCGATCTTCCCGCCCGAGGACGTGATGCGCGTGCCCACCGGGTCCAGCCCGCCGGTGGCCAGCAGGACGCCGGCCCGGGTCAGTTCCTCCACGAACCTGCCCATCTCGGTCATCATCTTCTCGTCCGGCGGATCACCCGCGGTGGTCGTCATCAGGAACCGCATCTGCCTGCCTCCTCACTCCGGCGGGGGCCGGGGATCCGGCCGCCCTCTGCTGGTGCATCGAACCGGGGCCAGCGAAATCGACACCCTGGGCCGAGTCTGCTGGACGAGCCTGTCCCACCGGGCCGTCGGCCGGCGCTTGGCACCGGCCAGGACCAGTGATATAGATGCGCGTGTCACCACCGTCGTGTCACGACATGTCACAGGTCCCGGAGGCGTTCTACGGCCGTCGCGGGGTGAGCATCGCGCCGCATCGCTCGGGGAGCCGGGCGCGCGGCTGTTGAGCCACCGGGCGGTGACGTGGCTACCGGATCTCCCGCACGAGCTCGTGATTGGCGTCGATCTTGGTTGTCCGCTCCCAGTCCAGCCCGCCCTCGCCGGCGAACATGGCGAGCCCGATGGCGATCGGGACGTTCCACCAGATCCAGTAGGCGAACAGGAAGGGCGGCGACACCCGCAGCATGTAGCGCAGCCGGTCGCTTCGGCGGGACAAGACGATGGCCGTACGGCGCCAGGTGCTGGCGTAGATCAGCGAGACGATCACGACGCAGAGGCCGAACGTCAGCACCGAGAGCGCGACCAGCGCCAGCGGCAGCGGGCTGATCCCGAGGGCGAACGTCACGATCGCCCAGATCCCGAGCGGGACGCCGATGGGGTTGATCACCTGCGACAGGCACGGCACCAGGTTGAGCCGGGCCCGGAACCGCTCCCGGCGGGTGAAGCCCATGGCCCTCAGCGGCCCCGCCGAGGACTGGAAAAAGCCGCAGATCCACCGCTTGCGCTGGGTTACCCCGCGCCGGAACGTTACCGGCACCTCCTCGATCAGGGGATCCGCGATCACGCCCAGCCGGCGCCCGTTCTTCCACAGCCGCAGCCCGGCCTCGGGATCCTCGATCGCTACCCACGGGTTGAAGCCACCGAGGGCCACGAGGTCGGGGGCCATGTAGAACAGGCCCTTGCCGAGCACCCAGTACGGCTGCCGCCCGTTGTCGCTGAGGTGCGAGTAGGCGAAACCGTCCCAGGACATGTGGTCCATCGCGTGCCAGGACGCCGCCCAGGTGTCGAGCAGGTTGCCGGCGATGTTCGTGCTCTGCATGACGTCGTAGGTCTTGAGGCCGGCCGCCGCGTCCCGGAGGTGACGGGCGGGCGGCACGCTGTCGGCATCGATGTAGTCCAGCATCCAGTTGTCACCGTGGGCGGCGACCAGGTGGTAGAGCGCATAGATCAGCTGGCGGGTCTTCTTGGGGGGCAGGTCCCTGGCTCCGGCGTACCTCCCCGCGTGCCACCAGTAAGCCTTCGGCTCGCGATCCCAGGCGTCCCAGACGACGTCCCAGGACGGGTCGGTGGTCGGCGGGACCACCATGATCTCCAGCCACGCGTACTCGTGGCGGAGCCGGTCCAGGCGGAGCGTGGTCACCGGGTCGCTGGAGTTGACCACGGCGATGACATGACAGCGGCCGGGCGGGTAGTCGAGGTCCTGGAGGCCGAGGAACGTGGTGCGCATCGTTTCTTCCGGTTCGTTCAGCACCGGGTACAGCAACACCACGTCCGGGAGATTGCCCTCGGGAATGAGCTCGGCATCCCCGCAGCGGACCCAGTTCGACGGCCGGGTGAGGAAGAAGAGGTAGACCAGCTCCGTGCCGAGGTAAGCGACCTGCACCAGCGCGTAGACGGCGACCAGGGCGATGGCGGAACCGGACACCGCTCAGCCGGTCAGCCCGTGCGCGATCAGCTCGGCATGCGCCTGGTCGGACCGGTCCTCGGGGCTCTTCTCCGTCAGCCAGCGGATGAGGTCGTCAACCCCTTCCGCGAACGGGGTCTGGGCCGAGAACCCGAGCTCACGCTCGGCGAGGGCGGTGTCGGCCCAGCAGTGCCTGATGTCTCCGGCCCGGAAATTGCCGGTGATCTCCGGGTCGATGTCCTTGCCCAGGGCGCGGGCGAGGTACCGGGCGATCTCGGCGACGGTCACCGGGGAGCCGCTCCCGATGTTGCAGGCCACGCCGGTGACCTCGGTGTTCTCCAGGGCGGTCACGAACGCGCGGGCCACGTCGGTGACGTGCACGAAGTCCCGGAGCTGCTGGCCGTCCTCGAACAGCAGCGGGGCCCGGTCGTTCAGGAGGCGGGAGGAGAAGATCGCGCCGATGCCGGTGTAGGGGTTGGCCAGCGCCTGGCGCGGGCCGTAGGTGTTGAAGATCCGGAGCGCCATGACGCCGATGCCGTAGGCGTCACCCACGGTGAGGCTGAGCATCTCCTGGTCCATCTTGGAGACGGCGTAGACGGAGGTGGGAATCAGAGGCTTGGTCTCGGGGGTGGGCACCGGCGCCACCTCGGCTCCGCAGAACGGGCACTGCACCAGCCACCGCTTGGCCGCCAGGGCGGCCTCGGCCCGCGGCCGGGGACTGACGGTGCCGTGCTCCTCGCAGCGGTACGCGCCTTCGCCGTAGATGGACATCGAGGACGCGACGACCAGCCGGCTGACCTCGGTGGTGCCCTCGGAAAGCAGCTGCAGCAGAATCGCCGTGCCCAGGGTGTTCGTGTTGACGTAACGATCGATCTCGTACATGGACTGACCCACGCCTACCTCAGCCGCGAGGTGGACGACCGCGTCCACCCCCAGCAGCGCCCGCTGCAGCGACGACCGGTCCCGCACGTCGGCCCTGATCAGCTCGGCGTTACCCGGCACGTACCGGGCGCCGTGGATGCCGTGCACCTGCGGGATGAGCGAGTCGTACACACGGACGTCATAGCCGCGTGCGAGTAGCTGGTCGACGACGTGCGAGCCGATGAACCCGGCGCCGCCGGTGACCAGGATCCTGGAAGTCATGTCAGCAACCTCTCCGTAGCGTCGGTGCTGGAACTGGTGACCAGGCGCTCCCGGGCCGGCCCGTCGCAAGCCATGAGCCCGGCGCCGGGGGCCGGGTCTTCCGGCAGCATGGTGGGCCGGCCGACCGCGGCATAGGTGAACCCGTGGCCGGTTGCCTCGGCCGCATCCAGGAGGTGGCGCCCGTCGAGGATCGCCGGGCGGTCCATCACCCCGCGGATATCGCTCAGGTCGACCCGGCGGAGTTCGTCCCATTCGGTGGCTATAAACAGCACCGAGGCGTGCTCGCAGGCGGCGACCGCGGTGGGGCGGACCGCGATCCCGGCCACCTCCCCGCGGACCGTGGGGTCGTAAGCCTGGATGGTGGCGCCCCGCTCCCGCAGTTGCGCGGCGATCGCCAGCGAGGGCGACGCGCGCCGGTCGTCGGTGCTGGCCTTGAAGGTGAGGCCCCACAAGGCGACCGTCCGTCCCCGGACCGATCCCCCGGCGAGTTCCTCGATCCGGTCGACCAGCCGGGTCCCGTGGGCCTGGTTCGACTCCACCACCGCGCGGAGCAGCGCGAAGTCCAGGCCGGCGTCACGGGCGATCCACATCAGCGCCTCGGTGTCCTTCGGGAAGCACGAGCCACCCCAGCCGGGGCCCGGCTCGAGGAAGAGCGGGCCTATCCGGCGGTCGCCGCCCATGCCCTTGATGACGTCGGCGACGTCGGCCCGGACGAGCTCGCAGAGCGTCGCGATCTGGTTGGCGAAGCTGAGCTTGGTGGCCAGGCAGCCGTTCGAGGCGTACTTGACGAGCTCGGCGCTCTCGGGTCCCATGGTCAGGATCGTGGTGTCGAGCGAGCGGTAGAGGTCAGTGACCTTCGCGGCCGCCTGCGGATCGTCGGCCCCGATGACCACCCGGTCGGGATGGAAGAAATCGGCCAGGGCCGAGCCCTCCCGGAGGAACTCGGGGTTGGACACGACGGCCACGTCATCGCGGCCGAGCCAGCCGGCGACGTCCCGGCAGGAACCCACCGGCACCGTCGACTTGTCCACCACGACGGCTCCCGGGCGCAGGCGCGGCCCGATCTCCGTGGCGGCGTCCTGCAAGGCGGCCAGGTCGGCGCGGCCGTCGGCGCCCTCGGGCGTCGGAAGGCACAGGATCACGACGTCCGCTTCCGAGGCCGCGGCGCCGTTGTCCGGGTTGAACGACAGTCGCCCGGCGGCCAGTCCCTTGCGGACCAGGGCCTCCAGCCCGGGCTCGAACAACGGGGACGTCCCCTGCGCCAGCCCTTCGACCCGGGCGGCCACGTGATCGGTGCATACCACCGAATGCCCGAGCCCGGCCAGGCACGCCGCCGTGGTCAGCCCGACGTAACCGGCGCCGAGCACCGCCACCTGCAGCGGCGTGGGCGAGAGCGCCGGGCCCTCCGTGTCTCCGCCCAGCGCCGGGCCCGCCGTGTCTCCGTCCAGCGCCGGGCCCGTGACCAGCGCCGGCGCCGAGGTGAGCGCCTCGGCCAGGGCGGCCGCCGACGCCGGGTCGGACACCACCGGCTGGGCGCTGATCTTGAGGAGCGACGCGGACGGGTCGAGCGCGACCGGCAGCGGCCACTCGGCGTGCTGCGCCTCTTCCTGCAGCGCCCGCAGGCCGGCCTCGACCACGGCGAGCGGGTCGGGGCCGGCCCCGTTGTGCTGGTCAAGGTTCCGCAGTCGCCCGGACTCGGCCGTGAGCCTGGTGGTCGCCTGCAGCACCTCGCGCCGGGCGGCGCGGGCGGCCGAGATGACCTCGATCTCGACGTTCCTGACGTGGTCGGCAACCTCGATCACCCGCTCCCGGGCGACCGCGGTCTCACCGACCAGGACCTGGCACTGCTGGCCGATCGCGGAGGAATCGTCGAGCGCCTTGCGCCGGATGACCGTGCTCTGGCGTTCGGCGCTCTCCCGGATCTGGCGGCCGGCGGCCGCGGCCGCCTGAAGTATGGCCGTTATCTGGCCGCCGATATCCGAAAGAATGTCCGACTCGTACCCGCCGGCGCGTGCCGTGCGCGACCGGTACCCCTCCGCCTCGGCCCGCAGATGCTCGACTTCGGCCTCCAGCCGGTCCAGCTTGGCGCGGCGCTCTGCCTCCGAGCGCCGGAGCCGGTCGCGCTCCTGCAGCACCGGGACGTACGAAGCGGCGACCTCAGCGAGGTAATCCCGGACCTCGTCGCGGTTCCACCCCCGTACGGCGGCCGAGAACTGCTTTTCGGTGATCTGAGCCAGATCGATGCCCATCGCCATGCCCCCGCCTTGCGCTGGACGATCCTCGGATCCCGGGACCCTGCCCGGGTGACTACCGCCTTAATTAACTCTTCGTAGTTATATTATTACTCAGAATTACGAATTGTGAAAGGCCGGCAGGCTGTCGATGGTGGCCCGGAGGCCGTCGCCGAGGGTCACTGTTGGCTCCCAGCCCAGCACGGCGCGGGCGAGGCTGATGTCCGGGCACCGCTGCCGGGGATCGTCCACCGGTCGCGGTCCGAACGAGAGCGGCGAGGAGGACCCGGTCAGCTCCAGGACGGCCGAGGCCAGCTCCTTGATGGTCATCTCCCGGGGATTCCCGAGATTGACCGGCCCCGGGTGGGAGGAGTCGAGGAGGGCCAGGAGGCCGGTGACCATGTCGGTCACGTAGCAGAAGGACCGGGTCTGGCTTCCGTCTCCGGCCACGGTCAGCGGCTCGCCGGCCAGAGCCTGCTGGATGAACGAGCTGACGACGCGGCCGTCGTCGGGCCGGGAACGCGGCCCGTAGGTGTTGAAGATGCGGGCGATCCGGACCTCGGTACCGGTCCGGCGGGCGTAGGCCATGGTCAGCGCCTCGGCAAAGCGCTTCGCCTCGTCGTAGACCGAGCGGGGGCCGACCGGGTTCACGTGCCCCCAGTACCCCTCGGCCTGAGGGGAGACGGCCGGGTCCCCGTACACCTCGCTGGTCGAGGCCAGCAGGAAGCGAGCCCCGCTCCGGCTGGCCAGGGCCAGGAGGCGGCGAGTGCCGATGCTGCCCGCGTCGAGAATCTCCAGCGAGAGCGTGGAAAAGTCCCGGGGCGACGCCGGGCTGGCCAGGTGCAGGACCGCGTCGAACCTCCCGAGCTCCGGCAGCGGCTGGCACACGTCGGCCTCCACCAGGCAGAAGCCCGGCTCGTCCGCCAGTGAGGCCACGTTCGAGCGGCAGCCGGTGACGAAGTTGTCCACGCAGACGACCTCGTCACCGCGGCCCGCCAGCCGCTCGCTGAGACATGAGCCGACCATCCCCGCCCCGCCGGCAACCAGAACCCGCACGCTGACCACCCCCCCGACAGCCACCGCCTAGCTGATCACCCTCCTTCGAATCTAGCTGGTGCGGAACGCCGGGGTGGGCGGGCCCCCCCGGGAGACCTACCGGGACCTCCGGGGGGACCCTCGGGTGCGTTCAGCGGCGGGCGCCAGACTATTGCGGTGAGCTTCAACGCCTACGAGCCTTACGGGCCGGTGGCCGAGACGACCATGCGGATCGTCACCTGGAACGTCTGGGGGCGCTACGGGCGGTGGCGCGAGCGTCAGGCCGGGATCGAGGAGGTCCTGGCGGCCGCGGCCCCGGACGTCGTCTGCCTGGTTGAGTCCTGGTCACACCCGGAGGCGACGCAGCCGGACCTGGTCGCCCGGCGGCTCGGCTTTTCCCACCACGTGTTCTGCGGCGACGGGGAGCAGGAGGACTCTGGTGTCCGCTGGGTGTCCGGGATCGGGCTGGCCTCGCGCTGGGCGGTGGCCTCGCACGAGCACCGCCCGCTGCGCGGCGAGGACGGGTCCGGTGCCGGATCGGTGCTGTTCGCGCTGGTGGACGGCGAGCGCGGGCCCATCCAGCTGTTCGTGGTCATGCTGGATTACCCGCTGGGCGCGAGCGCCGTGCGGCAGGCCCAGGTGCGCGAGCTGGCCGCGTTCATCCAGGAACGAACGCGCCGTCGTCACCCGGTCGTGGTGTGCGGCGACTTCAACGCCGGGCCGGATGCCGACGAGATCCGCATGCTCACCGGGAAGGCCGCCACCGCCGCGCCCGGCCTGGTCTGCTACGACGCCTGGGAGATCGCCGGGGACGGGACGCCCGGCCACACGTGGTCCAACCGCAACCCGCTGGCCGCGGTGGCGCTGTACCCCGACCGCCGCTTCGATTACGTGCTGTCGGCCTGGCCGCGGCGCGGCGGCGCGGGTCACCCGGTCCGGTGCCAGCTGCTCGGAGTCCGCCCGGCCGGCCAGCCGCAGCTCTCCGACCACTACGGGGTGCTGGCCGACCTGCGCTACTAAGATCGGGAACCGGCGGTGCGGTCCGGTGACGGAGGTGTTGACGAGCCATGCCGGTAGAGGGCGAGTACGAGCCGAGCACGCGGGGCTGGGTCCGCGAACAGGTCGAGCTGTACGAGAGCTCGGGCGGGACGCAGGGCACGACGCTGCGGGACACCGGGCTTCCCGTAGTGATCATCGCCAACCGCGGGGCGCGCAGCGGCAAGCTGCGCAAGACGCCGGTGATGCGGGTCGAGCACGACGGCCGGTACGCCGCGGTCGCGTCACAGGGCGGCGCCCCGGCCCACCCGCGCTGGTACTACAACTTCCGCGCGGACCCCCGCGTCGAGCTGCAGGACGGCCCGCGCAAGCAGGACATGGTCGCCCGGGAGGTCACCGGGGACGAGCGCGCCCGGTGGTGGGAGCGCGCGGTCGCTGCCTACCCGCCGTACGCCGAGTACCAGCAGCGGACCACCCGCCAGATCCCGGTATTCGTGCTCGAGCCCGCCGGCCAGAGCTGACCGCGCCGGCCCGTGCCGCCCGTGCCGCCCGGTCAGCGGCGCGCCCGTGCTCAGGGTCGGCCCACCGCGATCAGGCGGGCGAACACGATGATGTTGTCCAGGTACATGTGCGTGATCGGATCGAACGGGCCCCCGCAGGTGATGAGCCGCAGTTCGGGATCGGGCGTGGCGCCGTAGACGGCCGTGGTGGGGAACGCGTTCTTGGCCGCCATCGTGAGGCGGTCGATGCGGAACACCGCGACCCGGCCGTCGGCGCGGGTCACGCTGACGGTCTGGCCCGGCCGGAGCTCGCCCAGATCGTAGAACACTCCCGGCCCGATGCCGGCCGCGCTGACGTGGCCGAGCAGCGCGGCGGGCCCGCGCTGGCCGGGGGCGGGTCCCTCATCGAACCAGCTGATCAGGAACGGCATCGAGAGGGGCGGCACCGCTACCGTCCCGTCCGGGTTCTCGCCCAGCGGGATGACCGGGGCGCTTACCCGGATCGCGGGTATGGCCACGCGCACGGGCCGGGAGAACGGCAGCGGCGGCGGGGAGGCGGCCGCCGCGCCGGGCGGGGCGGCGCTGCTGCCGTAGGCCGGCTGGGGCGGCTCCGGCGGCGGCCAGAAACCGCGTGAGCGCCAGCCGGCCAGGCCCAGGGCCGCCCCGGCCGCGAGCAGCCCGGCGGCGGCGGCGGGCCCGAGCCACCGGTGCTGACCGTCCCCATGCGGCATCAGCGCGGGGCCCGCAGACGCCGGCGCCGCCAGATCGTGCCGGCCCCCGCGAGGCATCCCAGCGCGGAGATCGCCAGGCCGCCGTACAGGAGGGCGGAGGAGCCGCCCGACCGGCTCGCGCTGCCGGTCGAGGCCCCGCCCGAAGGCACCGGGTACGTCGGCGTGGGGCTCGGGGTCGGCGTGACGGTCGGGGTCGGCGTGGGCGTGGGCGTCGGCGTGACAGTCGGGGTCGGCGTGGGCGTGGGCGTCGGCGTGACGGTCGGCGTGGGCGTCGGGGTCGGGGTCGGCGTGGGCTCGGCCTGCACGTTGGTGAAGGTGCACGTGATGTCCTCGCCGATGCCCGGAGTCAGCACATCCGCGGCCATCGTTATGAAGCCCTTGGCGTGGTCGACCACGCACGACAGGCCCTGCAGCGGATAGCCGGGCGGGCCGGCCTCCGACAGGGTGTAGGGCACGCCGGGCGGCACGGCGACCCCGGTGACCTCGGGCGTGCCGGTCACGCCGCTCAGGATCGGCGCGGGCGGCTCCGCGGTCTCGTCCGGCCGCGCGGTGAGTGTCCAGTCGGTCGGCTGCGCGGTGCCGCCGTGGGCGTTGACGACCTGTTTGACCAGCGTCAGCGTGGCCGGCTGCGGAATGTTGTCGGCGGTGCAGGCGACGTGCTCGCCCGGCTGGACCACGACCGTGCCGTCGGCGCCGTCGTAAACCTCCAGGCCGGAAAGGCCATGATTGACCTGTGTGCACTGCCAGGAGCCGCTGGCTCCGGGGGCCAGGATGGCCCCTGGCTCCACAGACTGCTGGTAGCCCGGCACCGACGTCTCGGACAGGACGTAACGGGTCTTCGCGGTGATGGCCCCGGAGACTCCGGTGGTGCCCTCGATCACGGGAGGCGCCGCCTCCGCCGTGCGGGCGCTGAGCGTCCACGAGGTCAGCGGCGCGGGCGTGGCGCCGGGGTAGGGGTTGCTGATTCTCTTGACGAGCGTGAGTTGCGTGGTGCAGGTCACCGTGTCGGTGATGTGGAAGGTGTTCCGGCCCGGGCCGAGCGCCTGACGGCCAAGGTCACCGGACGCGTCGTTGGTGCACCCGGGCGGGACCGTCACGTCGCCCTCGCCGACGGTCACCTCCTGGCCGTCGGCGTAGCCGTGGAACTCCTCCCCCCAGACCGGCTGCGCGTCCGGCGGATGGATGGGATCGAGTACCAGGCTGGCCTGGAAGTCGGGGTCCTGAGTGCCCTCGGGACTGGTCACGCCGTCGATGTCCCAGGTCTTGGTGACCACCACGGAGGCCGGGTCCGGCCGCCGCGGCTCCTGGTTGTACACCAGGCACGTGATGATCTGGCCGGCCAGCGCGTCGACGGTGAATCCCGGCGAGGCCGGGACGTCCGTGACGGTCACCGGCCGGCAGGCCGAGTTGCGGCAGCTGGCGTTCTTCCGGCCTTGCTGGATGAGCTGGTAGCCGGGCTGCTCGGTCTCGGTCAGCATGACCGGCTGCGATGATCTGGTCGCGGTCTCGAAGCTGACCGCCCCGTTACCGTCGGTCACGCCGTGGTGCGGCCGCACGGTGTCCGGCGAGGAGTGGAAAAGCCAGCCGGGAGCAGGCACGGCCGCGCTCAGGTCGCCGGGCGCGGAGGCCGGCACGACCTGCTTGACCACGTTCACGGTCCCCTCGCAGTTCTTCAGCGCCAGCCGCTTCAGCAGGTCGGCCAGGCTGTCGAAGTCCGTGGCGAAGTAGTCGACGCCGGCCCGCGGCCCGGAGATCGACGCGAGGTTGTCCGTGGAGGCGCCGACCCGGCCGATGCCGACGCCGAGGACCGTGGTCCCCCTGGCCTTCAGCGCGTTGGCGGAGAAGATGCCGTTCTCCACCTCGATGAACCGGGTGTACGACCCGGGCCCCCGGGCGGTCGGGCCGTAGAACGTCGGGTTGCCGTCGGTCAGCACGAGCGCGAGGGCGTAGTCCGTCGGGTCGGCGGCGATCTGCCACAGGCCCTGGTCCCAGTTCGTGCCCTGCCCGGTCTTCTGCACGGTCAGGCCGTTGATCTTCGCGTTCACCTTCGCGGCCGACGCCGCGGTGGAGACCGGGGTGAGCCCGAGGTTCGAGTTGTTGGCGGAATTGGCCGGGGCGTAGCTGGCGAAGGTGTAGACGGCAACGCTTGACGGAGTGCCGGTCAGCGCATCGACGAAGCTGGTCCCGGCGGATTTGAGCTGCCCGATATTAGAGCCGATCGATCCGGACAGGTCGAAGAGCAGCGCCACCCTCAGCCCGCATTTGGCCGGCAGCGGCGGATTGTCCCGTGATGCCGCCCAGACGCTGCCCCTGGCCGTGGCCGTGGCCGAATTGCTGGTGTTAGGAATGGGTACTGAGACATTTGATGTGACATTGCCGACGAAGAGCCGGGAGTAATTGGTCGCGGTTATCGAGCCCTCGGCCCCGGTGTCGAGGCTGGCGCTGGCGAACCAGCCGGCCGGGACGGCGGACTGGACCACCCAGTATCCCTTCTGCCCCGCCCCGCTGCCGCCGCCGCGGGCCGGGACGTCGACGCTGCACCGGCCGAGCACGCCGCCGTGGCCGGTCGCGCAGCTGGCCACGGGGATCCCGGCCGGGGGGGTGCCCGCCACGCCGGCGTAGAAATCGAACCTCACCGCGTCCAGCCCGCTTACCGACGTGTCGCCGGTCCGGTGCCCGCCCGCGGTGACGGTGATCACCGGATCACCGCCCGCCTGAGCTCCGGCGGCCGGGCGGGCCATGACGGCGCCCGTGGCGCATGTGGCGGTGATGGCGGCCAGCGCTGCGGCAATACGGCCGCGTCCAGCAAAGCGAAACATCGCGAAGACCGTTCCCTTTTTATCGGAAATAGTGCGCGTCAGTCTTTAGCTTGTGCAGGAGGCTAGCAGCATCCCGGGGCCATCAATGTAAGGCTCACGGTCGGGCAGAATACGGGAGCGCCTGCGTCATGCGCCCTCTAAGCGCTGATTAACGCGCGATCCGAACGCGCGAGTAATATTAATGACTGATCCGTCCTGGTAACTTAATCCCGACGCATTCGCATGATCCGCAGCGTGTCATGATCTCGCCGTTGCCCGTATGTCCGGGAGGCGGCGTGAGAAAACGGCCGGTGCGTGCGCGGTGTCCCGATGCCAGGATGGGGTTCAGGCTGCCGGAGCGGTCGAAGCATCCGGCCGGTCGGACCAGCGACCTGGGCCGCGACCACCGCTTCCGCCTGGTGAAATCCTGCCCGCATGGTTATTGCCTGTGGCTGGCGCGGGCTGTAAGCCTGGCAGTGGCCGAGCGCGGAGGGCTGTGGATGACGACACTGGTTCGGGAGGGCGACCTGCTCTGGACGCCCAGCGCCGAGCAGATCGCGGGCGCCAACCTCACGGCGTTCACGGCCTGGCTGGCCCGTGAGCGCGGTCGGAGCTTCGACGACTATCACGCCTTGTGGCGCTGGTCGGTGGAGGACCTCGAGGGGTTCTGGCAGGCGGTCTGGGACTACTGCGGCGTCGACGCCTCGGCCGCCCCCGACCGGGTGCTGGGCCGCCGGACCATGCCGGGCGCCGAGTGGTTCCCTGGCGCCCGGCTGAACTACGCCCAGCACGTCCTGCGGCGCGAGCGGCCCGGCGAGGCCGCCCTGCTGTCCCTGGGCGAGACCAGGCCGGCGGCCGTCCTGGACTGGGCGGACCTCGCCGGCCAGGTGCGGATCCTCGCCACCTGGCTGCGCGGCACGGGCGTTCGGCCGGGTGACCGGGTCGCGTCCTACCTGCCGAACATCCCGCAGACGGTCGTCGCGATGCTCGCCACCACCAGCATCGGCGCGATCTGGGCCGGCTGCTCGCCGGACTTCGGCTGGCGCGGGGTGCTCGACCGGTTCCAGCAGCTCAGGCCCAAGGTGCTGTTCTGCGTCGACGGCTACGCCTACGGCGGCGCGACCTTCGACCGCCGCGACGAACTGCGGCAGATCGTCCGCGGGCTCGACGAACTCCAGCACGTGGTCTGCGTGCCGTTCCTGAACCAGGCGGACGGGGCGGACGGGGCGGCCGGGGCGGGCGCGCGCGGCGGGCTGTCGTGGGACGCACGGGCGCGGGACGCAGGGTGCGGGACGCACGGGCGCGGGACGCACGGGCGCGCGACGTGGTGTCCTGGGACGCGCTGCTCGATCATCCCCCGGTGCCCGCCGCGGAATTCGCCTTCGAGCAGGTCCCGTTCGGCCACCCGCTGTGGATCCTGTTCTCCTCCGGCACGACCGGGCTGCCCAAGGCGATCGTGCACAGCCACGGCGGGATCCTGCTGGAGCAACTGAAGCTGCAGACCCTGCACATGGACCTGCGCCCGGGCGACCGGATGTTCTTCTTCACCACGTCCGGCTGGATGATGTGGAACTTCCTGGTCAGCTCGCTGCTGGTCGGGGTGCAGCCGGTGCTCTACGACGGCAGCCCGGCCTACCCCGGCCCGGACGCGCTGTGGCGGATCGCGCAGGACTGCGGCGTCAGCTTCTTCGGCGCCAGCCCGGCGTACGTGGACATGATGGCCAAGGCCGGGGTCGTCCCCGGGGCCACCTTCGACCTGTCGCGGCTGCGGGCCATCATGCCCGCTGGCTCCCCGGTCTCGGCCGAGTGCACCGCGTGGTTCTACGACAACGTCAAGCCGGACGTGTGGGTCGCCACCGGCAGCGGCGGAACCGACGTCTGCACCGGCTTCGTGGGCGGCGTGCCGACCCAGCCCGTCTACGCGGGCGAGATCCAGGCGCCGCACCTGGGGGTGGCCGCGCAGGCGTTCAACCGCGACGGCGAGCCCGTCGTCGACGAGGTCGGCGAACTGGTGATCACCGAGCCGATGCCGTCGATGCCGGTCCGGCTCTGGGGCGACCCCGGGGACGTGCGCTACCGCGAGTCCTACCTCGCCGACTTCCCCGGGGTCTGGCGCCAGGGCGACTTCTTCCGCATCAACAAGCGCGGCGGGTGCTTCGTGCTCGGCCGCTCCGACGCCACCTTGAACCGGCACGGCGTCCGCATCGGCACCGCCGAGATCTACGCCGTGCTCGCGTCGGTCGACGAGGTCGACGACGCGCTCATCGTCAACCTCGACCTGCCCGGCGGCCGGTTCTTCATGCCGCTGTTCGTCAAGCTGGCCGACGGGCTGCGGCTGGACGACCGCATCGAGGACAAGATCCGCGACCGGCTGCGGCGCGAGTACACCCCGCGGCACGTGCCCGACCGGATCGTGCAGGTGCCCGACATCCCGGTGACGCTCACCGGCAAGAAGATGGAGGTGCCGGTGCGCAAGATCCTGCGCGGCGTGCCGGCCGACGAGGCGGCCAACCGCAACGCCATGGCCAATCCGGCCTCGCTCGACTTCTACGCCGGCTACGCGGCGACCCAGCAGGACTACCCGGCCCGCTGAAGGAGGACCTCGTGGACACCGGCGGCACCACCAGCAGCTTCCCGCTTCCCTCGCAGATCGCCGACGTGCCGGGCGCCGAGGGCTGGCGATCGATGTACCCCTACTTCACCCGGTTCCAGCCCGAGGACGACAACCGGTTCTGGTTCTACAACGCCATGCACTTCCCCGAGCCCATGCCGGCCTTCGACACGGTGACGGCGGAGATCCCGTACACCGCGATCGGCGCGAACACCGCGCGGGTGTTCTGCTTCCCCACCACGCTCGGCATCGAGCACCGGATCGTCAACGGGCGGGTTTACATCACGGCCATCCCGGTCACCGACCCGGCCGAGATCGAGCGTCGGCTGGAGACGTTCCAGCAGCGGGCGGGCTACTACTACGAGAACTGGGACCGGCTCTACGAGGGCTGGAAGACCCGGATGGCGGGCCTGATCCGCGAGATCGAGGCGATCCGGGTGCCAGAACTCCCCGAACTCGACGACGCCGAGGTCGTCACGAACTCGACCGGCGTGGCGCAGAACCACTACGTGCGCGAGAACTACCACCGCTGCCTGGACCTCTACTCCAAGATGTGGCACCACCACACCGAGTTCCTCATGCTCGGTTACGGCGCCTACGTGGTGTTCTTCGAGTTCTGCAAGCAGGCGTTCCCCGAGATGCCCGACCAGATGGTCGCGCGCATGGTCGCGGGCATCGACGTGATCATGTACCGTCCCGACGACGAACTCCGGCGCCTGGCCCGGCTCGCCGTCGGCTGCGGCGTCGACGACCTGTTCACCGAGGGCTGCGCGCCCGACGCCGTCCTGCACGCGCTCACCGAGCGCGGCGAGGCGGGGAAGCGCTGGCTGGAGGCGTTCGACGGGGCGCGTGACCCGTGGTTCCACGTGTCCACCGGCGACGGCTTCTACCACCACCACCGGAGCTGGAACGACGACCTGACCGTGCCGTTCGCGGCGTTGCCGCGCTACGTCCGGCAGGTGCGGGCGGGCGAGTCACTCGACCGCCCCACCGAGGCCCTGAAACAAGAGCGTGAACGGATAGTCGCGGAGTACCGCCGTCTGCTCCCGGGTGATGAAGACCGGGTGGCTTTCGACCAGATGCTCGGTCTGGCCCGGGTGGTCTTCCCCTACGTGGAGGACCATAAGTTCTACTGCGAG
The DNA here is from genome assembly GCA_963842355.1 of uncultured Actinomycetota bacterium. Classification (GTDB taxonomy): domain Bacteria; phylum Actinomycetota; class Actinomycetes; order Streptosporangiales; family Streptosporangiaceae; genus JASHPR01. The sequence continues at coordinate 275,845 of CAWJGC010000012.1, forward strand.
CACTGGTTCACCACCCGGTTCTTCGGCAAGATCCGGGAATTCGGCGCGCTGCTGGCCCGCCAGGGGGTGCTCGCCGACGCCGAGGACGTGTTCCAGCTGCACCACACCGAGGTCGACCAGGCCCTCGCCGACGTGATGCTGGCCTGGGCGGCGGGCGGGAAGCCCCTGGGCGCCGCCCACTTCGGGCCGATCATCGCCGAGCGCAAGCGGATGCTCGAGGTGCTGCAGGACTGGTCGCCGCCGCCCGCGATCGGCCCGGTGCCCGAAGCGCTCAACGACCCCGCCGTGCGCATGCTCTGGGGCGTGACCGCCGAGACGCTGGCCACCTGGGCGGCGACCGCGGCCGGCGGCGGCGCGGAGATCCAGGGGTACGCGGCCTCCCCGGGCGTGGTCGAGGGCGTGGCCCGGGTGCTGCGCAGCGTCAACGACATCGGCCAGATCCGCGACGGCGAGATCCTGGTCTGCCCGGTCACCGCGCCGAGCTGGGCCCCGGTGTTCGGCAAGATCAAGGCGGCCGTGTCCGACATCGGCGGCACGATGTCACACGCCGCGATCGTGGCCCGCGAGTACGGGATGCCCGCGGTCGTCGGGACCGGCCACGCGACCAAGCGGATCACCACCGGCCAGCGGCTCCGCGTCGACGGCGACCGCGGCACCGTCACCATCGTCGGCTGACATGCGCCCTCCGCCCGACCCCTCCCTCCGCCGCCCCGGCCGCCTCACCGGCAGGCGCATGATCGTTCCCGAAAGTTGTGCAGAAATGGCTGTTCCCACGACCACTTCCGCACACTTTTCCCGGCCGGGCCACGAGGCGCGGCGATGAGCGGCCGCTCCTTCGTCCGCGACCTGGGGGAGCTCGGGGCCGGGGAACGAGCCCTGGCCGGCGGCAAGGGGGCGAGCCTCGGCGAGCTCATCCGGGCCGGAATCCGGGTGCCGCCCGGGTTCGTGGTCACGGCCCCGGCGTTCGAGCGGGCGCGGCAGAAGATCGACCCGGACGGCGAGATCGTCCGGGAGATCGAGCGGCTGCCCGGTGCCGACCGGGCTGCGATCGACCGGGTCAGCGCACGGGTCCGGGCCCGCATCACCGCCGCGCCCCTCCCCGGCGACGTGCGCGAGCAGATCACGGCCCGCTACCGCGCGCTCGCCGCGGGTGGCGCGGATGGCGCGGGTGGCGCGGGTGGTGCGGGTGGCGCGGGGGGTGCGGGTGGCGCGGGGGGCGCGGGGGGCGCGGGGGGCGCGGGGGGCGCGAGTGACGCGGGGGGCGCTGGGGGCGCGGGTGGCGCGGGGGACGCGGCGGACGCGGGGGCCGTCGCGGTGCGGTCCAGCGCGACCGGGGAGGACGGCGCGGAGGCCAGCCTGGCCGGGCTGCAGGACACCTACCTCTGGGTGCGCGGCGAGTCCGCCCTGATCACCCACGTCCGCCGGTGCTGGGCCAGCCTGTACAACGCCGAGGCGGTCGGCTACCGGCGGCGCATGAACATGAGCGAGCCGGATCTGGCCATGGCCGTGGTGGTCCAGCGCATGGTCGAGCCGCGCTGCGCCGGGGTCATGTTCACCTGCAGCCCGACGACCGGCGACCGCTCGGTGATCGCCGTAGAGGCCTGCTGGGGCCTGGGTTCCGCCCTGGTCGGCGGCGACGTCACGCCCGACTGCTTCGTGATCAGCAAGGTGACCGGCGAGATCCTGCGGCGCACCGTGGCGGCCAAGCTCCGGATGCACCGCCGGCGCCCGGGCGGCAGCGGCGTGGCCGCCGCCGACGTGCCCGGGCCGCTGCGCGAGCAGGCGTGCCTGCGTGACGCCGAGATCGCCGCCCTGGCGCGGCTCGGCCGCCAGGTCGAGGAACACTACGGCGTGCCGCAGGACATCGAGTGGGCGATCCCGGACGGTTCCCGGCCCGGGGAGGGCGTCGTGCTGCTGCAGAGCCGGCCGGAGACGGTCTGGGCCCGCCGCCGCACCGGCCCCGTCGCCACGGCCCGGGCCCGGGCGGTGGACCACGTGTTCGAGCACCTGGGCCGCGTCACCCCGGCGACCCCCGCCCTGATCACCCCAGCGACTTCAGTCGCCCCAGCCACTCCGGTCCCGCAGCCGGAGCGCTGACGTGGATCTGACCAGCGACGACGTGCAGGACATCCTGAACCTGCTGGACAGCCTCCCGTTCGGGGAGATGCACCTGCGGACCGCGCGGTTCAGCCTGACGCTGCGGCGAGCGGCGGACGGGCAGTGGACACAGCAGACGCAGATCCTGTCCGGGCCGGACCAGGAGGCCCCGGCCGCCGCCGCGCCCGCCGGGGCGGCCGCGCCGGCCGCGCCCCCGGCGGACCGAAGCCAGGACCGGGACGGGCTGCGGGCGGTGCGAGCACCGCTGCCCGGCACGTTCTACCGCGCGCCCATGCCGGGCGCGCCGCCGTTCGTCGACGCCGGCAGCCACGTCGAGCCGGACACGGTCGTCGCGATCATCGAAACCATGAAGCTGATGAACTCGGTCAGCGCAGGGGTCAGCGGCACGGTCACGGAGATCCTTCTGGCCGACGCCCAGCCCGCCGAACAGGACGCCGCGCTGATGTGGATCCGGGAGGACGGGTGATCCTCCGGCGGGTGCTCGTCGCGAACCGGGGCGAGATCGCCGTGCGCGTCCTGCGCACCTGCCGCGGCCTGGGCATCGAGGGCGTGCTCGGGGTCTGCGACGCCGACCGCGACTCGGTGCCGGCCCGGCTGGCCGACGCCGTGATCCCGCTCGGCGCGCCTGCGGGCTACCTGGACGTCGCCGCCGTGGTGCGGGCCGCGCGGGCCGCGGGCGCGGACGCGGTCCACCCCGGCTACGGGTTCCTGTCCGAGAGCCCGCGGCTGGCCCGGGCGTGCGCCGCGGCGGGCCTGGTCTTCATCGGGCCGACCGCCGGCCAGCTCGAGGCCGTCGGCGACAAGCTCGCGGCGCGCGGCCACGCGGTCGCGGCCGGCCTGCCGGTAGTTCCCGGCGGCGCGGTCGCGAGCCCGGCCGAAGCGGCGGAACTTGCCGCGCGGATCGGCTGGCCGATCCTGGTCAAGGCGGTGGGCGGCGGCGGCGGGCGGGGCCTGCGGGCGGCCGAAGGGCCCGCGGGTCTGGGCACGGCGATCGAGCGCGCGATCGCCGAGGCCGGCGCGGCGTTCGGGGATCCCCGGGTGTACCTGGAGCGGCAGGTCAACCCGGGCCGCCACGTCGAGGTGCAGTTGCTCGGCGACGGCCAGCGCGTGATCCACCTGGGCGACCGGGACTGCTCGGTGCAGCGGCGTTACCAGAAGCTCGTGGAGGAAGGGCCCGCACCGCTGCTCGGTGACGGCCTGCGGGCGCAGATCCGCCGCGCCGCGGTTGCGTTCGGGAACCAAATCTTGTATCGCGGCCTGGGCACGGTGGAGTTCCTGGTGGACGCCGGGCGCGACCGCTTCTACTTCCTGGAGATGAACGCGCGGATCCAGGTCGAGCACCCCGTGACCGAGGCCGTCAGCGGGCTCGACCTGGTCGCGGAGCAGTTCGCCGTGGCCGAGGGCGGCCGGCTGCGCCTGGCCCAGGACGACGTGACGCTGGCCGGGCACGCGATCGAGTGCCGGGTCAACGCCGAGGACCCGGGCGCGGGGTTCCGGCCGAGCCCCGGGACCGTCACCCGGGCGGTGTTCCCGGCCGGGCCGGGCATCCGGGTGGACACGCACGTGCAGGCGGGGTCGGCGGTGCCGCCCGGGTACGACTCGCTGCTGGCCAAGCTGATCGTCAGCGGCCGGGACCGCGCCGGGGCGCTGGCCCGGCTGCGGAGTGCGCTGGCCCGCTGCGAGATCGACGGGGTGGCGACCACCGTCGCCCTGCACGCCCGGCTGGCCGCGGACCCCGAGTTCGCCCGCGGCGGCGTGGACACCGGCTACCTGGACCGGTTCCTGGCCCGCTCCGGAGGCTCGGGTGGCTGAGATCGAGCTGGTCGACGTCTCGCTGCGGGACGGCAACCAGAGCCTGTGGGGCGCGACCGGGCTGACCACCGCCCACATCCTGCAGATCGCCCCGGTCCTGGACCGGGTCGGTTTCCGGGCGCTGGACTTCACCTCGAGCACCCACATGGGCGTGGCGGTCCGCACCCACCGGGAGGACCCGTGGGAGCGGATCCGGCTCACCCACGCCGCGGCCCCGCACACGCCGCTGCAGTTCATCGGGTCCGGGCTGCGGTTCATCTCCTGGGAGCCCGTCCATCCCGAGCTGATGCGGCTCGCCTACCAGCGGCTGGTCGTGGCGGGGCTGGCCCGCTTCGTCGTGCTCGACCCGATGCACGACATGGACGCCGTGCTCCGGACCGCCCGCATGATCCGCGAGGCCGGCGGCGGGGAGATCATCGCCGCGCTGACCTACACGGTCTCCGCCGTGCACGACGACGCCTACTACGCCGGACTGGCCGGGCAGATGGCCGCGTCCCCGGACATCGACCGGGTCTACGTCAAGGACCCGGCCGGCCTGCTGACCCCGGAGCGCGCCCGCACCCTGCTGCCCGCGGTCCTGGCCCGCCTCGGCGAGAACACGCCCCTGGAACTGCACTCGCACTGCACGATCGGGCTCTCGCCGCTGACCTACCTGGCGGCGGCGGAACTCGGCGTCGCGGTGCTCCAGGTGGCGTGCGGGCCGCTGGCCAACGGCACCTCGCTGCCCGACGCCCAGCGCGTGGTCGCGAACCTGCGCGAGCTCGGGCACACCGTGGACATCGACGACCGGCGGCTGGCGCGGGTGGCCGGCTACGTGGCCCGGCTGGCCGAGGCCGAGTCCTTGCCGGCCGGCGCGCCGCAGGAGTACGACGCCTCGTTCCTGCGGCACCAGGTGGCCGGCGGGGTCATGACGACCATGCGACGCCAGCTCACCGAGATCGGCCTCGCGGACCGGTTCGGCGCCGTGATGGAGGAGGTCAGCCGGGTCCGCGCCGAACTGGGTTATCCGATCATGGTTACCCCGTTCCCGCAGATCGTATGCGGGCAGGCGCTCTACAACGTGATCGGGACCGAGCGCTACCAGCATGTTTCCGACCAGGCCATCCGCTACGTCCTCGGCCGGTTCGGCCGGCCCACCGCGCCGGTCGACCCGGACGTGGCGGACCGCATCCTGTCCCGGCCCCGCGCCCGGGAGCTGATGGCCGAGCCGCCGCCCGCCTCGCCCGCCGAGCTGCGCCGGCGCCTCCCGGCCGGCCTCAGCGACGAGGAGTTCCTGCTCCGCGCGACCATGCCCGCCGATCAGGTCGACGCGATGCTGGCTGCGGGTCCGGCGAGGCGCCATTACAACCCGGATCTCAGGCCGGTGCTCGACCTGCTCGCCGGGCTCCGGGACCGCCCGGGGGTGTCCGGCGTGATCATCGACAAGCCCGGCTTCCGCCTGGAGCTGAGCGTGAGCGAGCGGGAAGGCCGCGGCGCCCCGGAAGCAGGCGGGGGACACAGCGCAGGCCTCGGGCGGGGGCCCGGCGGTGGCTGAGCCCACCGTGTCTCCCCAGGGGGAGCCGGAACGGGAGGCCGCCCCGCTCCAGGGCCCGGTCCCGCTCCCGTCCCAGGCTCCGGTCCCGCTCCCGTCCCAGGCTCCGGACCCGCTCCAGGGTCCGGTCCCGTCCCAGGTCGTCCAGGGTCCGGTCCCGCTCCAGGCCCCCGTCCCGTCGGCGGTGCGCGAGCGGCTGAACGCGGTCCGCGGCTTCGTCTTCGACCTGGACGGAACGCTGGTCCTCGGCGACCGGCACGGCCGCGGGCTCGTGCCGCTGCCCGGCGCGCTCGAGATCACGCGGTGGGCGGCCCGGCAGCGGCTGCCGTTCGTGGTGTTCACCAACGGCACCACCAGGGCGCCGCGGGAACTGGCGCAGACATTGCGGGGCATCGGGTTCGACCTGCCAGACGACGCGGTGATGACGCCGGCGAGCAGCGCGGCCGCCGTGTTCACCCGCCGCGGGCACCGCCGGGTGCTGATCCTCGGCACCGACGGCCTGGCCGCGCCCCTGCTGGATGCCGGGCTCGAGGTCGTGCGGGCGGCGGAGGGGCGGCCGCGGGCCGATGCGGTGCTGGTCGGCTGGTACCCGGACTTCACCATGGCCGCGCTCGAGGCCGCCTGCCACGCGGTCTGGGACGGCGCGGCGCTGTACAGCAGCTCGCAGTCGATGTTCTTCGCGACCGCGCAGGGCCGGGCGCTCGGGACCTCGCGCGCGATATCGGCGATGATCAGGAGCCTGACCGGCTGCCGCGTCCGGGTGGTCGGCAAGCCGTCGCTCGAGGCCCTGCGCAGCGCCGCCGCGCGCCTGGGCCTACGTCCCGCCGACCTGGCGGTGGTCGGCGACGACCCGGAACTTGAGGTGCCGATGGCGCACCGGGGACGCGCGCTGGCCGTCGCCGTGACCTCCGGGCTCGGCAGCGCGGGCGCCTTCGACAACCTGCCGCCGCCGCGGCGCCCGCACCTGCGCCTGCGCGGGGTCGACGAGCTGCTGGCGATCTGCCAGCACCCAGCGCCACTGGCCGCACCGGCCACGAGGGAGGAACCTTGACCGACCGGGAGCATCGCCTGATGCGGGCGGTGGGCATCACCCGTTTCGGCGGACCGGAAGTCCTGGAGATCGTCGAGCGGCCGGTGCCCGAGCCCGGGGACGGGGAGGTGCGGATCCGGGTCGCGGCCGCGACCGTGAACCCGACCGACACCGTGCTCCGGTCCGGGCGGCACGGCGCGCCGGACGGGCTGGAGCCCCCGTACGTGCCGGGCATGGAACTGGCCGGCACGATCGACCTCGCCCCGGCCGGGTCCGGGTTCCGGCCGGGCGAGCGGGTGATGGCCATCGTGTCGCCGCGGACCGCGCGCGGCGGCGCCCAGGCCGAGTTCGTCGTGGTCCCGGCCGACTCGGTCGTGCCCGTGCCCGACGGGATCAGCCTGACCGCGGCGGCGACGCTGCCGATGAACGGCCTGACCGCCCGGCTCGCGCTGGACCTGCTCGGGCTCGCCCCGGGGGAGACCCTGGCCGTCACCGGATCCGCGGGCGCGGTCGGCGGCTATACGATCCAGCTCGCCAAGGCGGAGGGCCTGCGGGTGGTCGCCGACGCGTTCCCGCAGGACCGCGAGCTGGTCCGGGAACTCGGCGCCGACGTGGTCGTCCCCCGCGGCCCGGAGGTGGCTGCGGCGATCCGGCTGGCCACGGGGGACGGCGCGGCCGCGCTCGTCGACGCCGCGGTGATCGGCCCGGCGGTGCTGCCCGCCGTCCGGGACGGGGGCCAGCTTGCCGCGGTGCGCACGTACCGGGGCGGCGCCGGGCGCTCGATCCGGATCGTCCCGGTCTGGGTCGGCGACTATCTGCACGCCCGCGACAAGCTGGCCGGCCTGGCGAGCCTGGCGGCGACGGGCAGGCTCACGCTCCGGGTGGCCGCGACGATGCCCGCCGGCCAGGCCGCCGAGGCCCACCGCCGACTGGAGGCAGGCGGCGTCCGCGGCCGCCTCGTGCTCACCTTCTAGCGCGCCGGGCCGCCGGAACCTGGTGTACCCGGCGTACCCGGCGTACCCGGTGAGCCCGGTGATGAATGTGGCATTGCTGTACATGGGTGTACACCTAACTCACATCCATGGCGGCCGGGGGCCGGGTGCGGGGGCGCGGGGTGCGGGGTGCGGGGCCTGGAGGCGCGGGCGCGGGGGAGGCAGGCGCGGGGGGCGGGGACGGCGATGCGTGCGCCGGCCCGGGCCGGGTCACCCGCAGGCCCGGGGCACGCCCGGTCGTGTGCTCAGACGGCGAGCAGGTAGTCGGCCAGCGGGGCCGGGTGAGCCAGTGCGATCAGGTGGCCGCCCGGGCACACGTCCGCCTCCACGCCGAGCCGGTCCCGCGCCAGTTTCCGCTGGAAATCCACGGGGAAGAACCGCTCGTCCGCCCCGGCCACCGCCCGGATGGGGACGGCCGGCCACCCGTCGAAGTCACAGACCGACCCGAAGACCACGTCGGCCTCGGGCCGCTGGTACGGCGCGCCGGAGGCCGCGACCTCGGGCGGGACGTCGTGCAGGAAGTAGACGGCCTCGTCGAAGTCCGTGGGGTAGCCGCCCCGTTCGGCCGCGGCCGTGCGGGCCTCGGCCCATCCGGTATTGGCCCACCAGGCCCCGGGCGTCTCACCGGGGGCCGGGATCATCGCGTTCACGAAGACGAGTGCGCGCACCGGGGCGGCCGCGGCGGCCAGCGGCGCGGTGAACCCGCCGAGCGACTGCGCGACGAGGACCACGTCGTCCCGGTGTCCGATCGCGGCGGCGACCAGGCGCGCGTACTCGGGCAGGCCGGCCGTCTCGTCGTCACCGGGCAGGTCCACGGCGATCGCCTCATGACCCGCCTCCCGCAGCAGCGGGACCACACGGTGCCAGTACCAGGCGGTGCCGCCGGCGCCCGGGATCAAGACATAGGTGGTGGTCACCGCTGGGTCCTTTCCGGCCACGCTGGCGCCGACGCCCACGCCGGTGCCGACGCCCACGCCGGTGCCGACGCCCACGCCGGTGCCGACGCCCACGCCGGTGCCGACGCCCACGCCGGTGCCGACGCCCACGCCGGTGCCGACGCCCACGCCGGTGCCGACGCCCACGCCGGTGCCGACGCCCACGCCGACGCTGGCGCCGACGCCCACGCCGGTGCCGACGCCGGCCCCGGCGGGGCCATGATCATGAGGGCCGGCCGCCCGGGCCAGGCGGACCGCCTCGGGCACGCCGCCGGTCCAGGGCTCGCCGTGCCCGGCCAGCATGACGTCGGCCCTGATTCCGGCCAGGTTGTCGAGCGAGTCCATGGCCTGGCGGGTATCGGTGTTGAGCCCGGACGGCATGATCTGCGGCCCGGCCCGGCCGGTCAGGGGATTGTGGGTGCACAGGACGTCGCCCGCGAGCAGGACCTGCCGGTTCTCCAGCAGAAGCACCGCGCTGCCCGGCGAATGGCCGGGCGCGTACACCACCCGCGGACGCCCGGGCACGTCGAGCGTCTGGCCGTCGCCGAACGTGGATACTTCCCGGATCGGGATGATCTTCGTGGCGCCGCCGCGGCCCAGGATCCAGAGCGTCCGGTAGAACTCGGCCTTGAGCAGGTAGCTGGTTGTCTTCCCGTCGCGGGGGGTGGTCTTCCCGGTTCTGGCCGTCTCGGCGTCGGCCTCGTGCACCCACACCGTGGCCCCCGTGCTGGCGCGGGCTTGCTCGGCGAACCCGGTGTGGTCGGGGTGCGCGTGGGTGAGCAGCACCGCGTCCAGGTCCTCGAGCCGGGCGCCGAGCGACGCCACCTCGCGGGAGAACAGGTTCCAGTCCTTCGGCGTTCCGGCATCGACCAGGACGAGCTTGCCCGATTCCTGGATGACGTAGAAGTTCGCCACGCCCGCGGTCAGGCGGTGGATCCCGTCAGCTACTTCCATGAGATCACGATCTCATCCGTCCCGGACCGGCCGTGATCCAGGTCACGATCTGGAACATGGCTTCTCCTCGCCTGCCGGCGGCTCGGGTCGAGCGGGCCGTTGACGCTGCTGTCGAGGATTGGACCGCGCCGCCGTGTGGAACTCATCGGCCGCGTGCGGGCGAGTCGGTGACCCGGGCCTACGCGGGAAGGTGGTCAGCAGCGGCGGGCTGGCCCCGTGCGCGTTGAGTCACGAGGAGGGCGCCGGGTAGCTATTCACCAAGCGTCAGCGGCGTGATGTGATATGCGGGGCGCTGCATGGTCGTCGCACTTTGGGGTGCACGGTGAACGCGGCTGGTTATCGGCGTCTTCTGCCGCCTGGCCAGCGTCTGGTGCGGTCCTGGATCCCCGGGTGGCGCAGGTGGACTCTGCCGATATTGGCAGTCACGTCGAGCCGGATCAGCGGCAGCCCGGGTACCGGCGGGTCCAGCCGTGAGTCGACTCCGCCTCGGTGGCGGGTCACCTGCACGCCCATGCCCGGTGGCACAATGATCGTGATGCTGCCCCACCCGGTATAGATGTGCAGGTCGATGACGTGGTCGTCGAACTCGGCCTCGGTGAGGTCAAGCCTGATGCTGCCCAGGTCCGCGCTGATATGCGTCTGGCTGGCGACCTGCCACTTGCCCGCCAGCCGCAGCCGCCCCAGGCCGGAGTGGATCTCCAGCGGCCTGGCCAGCCGCCGCTCCTGGCTGGTCAGCGCAACAGGCGCCGGCAATGACCGGACCACTTCGGCCAGCTCGGCCTCGGACCTGGCCGCCAGCACCCCGGCAATACCGGTATCCAGCCGGTCCGCGTCGATCTCACCGGCAGCGTAAAGCTCCTTGACGAACTCGGTGGCCCGCTGCCGGGCATCCTCACGCATTGACCTGGCCCTTCCGATCCGGGTGGGCTGGCCGGGCTCGCTGTTGCCGAACTGGTGCCAGCGTATCGAGCGCGCCGCCCGGGCGGCCACGCCCTGGCGGCAGGGCCGTGACCGTCCCGAAGTGGAGCTATCCGGCGGGCTGGCGTAGCCGTCCCGCACGATGACGCCGTCGTAGCCGGGCAGCACGCCGCCGGCGTCGATCGCGTCCGCTGACCGGTCCCCGGTGTGCATGTGCGTCAGGTAGGCGGTGCAGGCCAGGTGCACGTACCGGGTCCCGCCCGCGGCCCGGGCCGGCGTCTCATCCGCGTGCACTGCCGAGGCTCGCCGGCGTCGCGGTGTCCACGGGGTGGATGGCAGCCATCCGCGGGAAGGCCGCCATGCTGGTGGAGGCCAGCGGGTTCATGGAACGGGTCCGGGAGCTGCTGGCGACCGCTGGCGCAACAGCAAGCGTGGCACGGTGAACGGGCATGTAGTGCCCGGCAGTCAGGTTCGCGGCCTGCGCGCAGGTCTCCGGCCCGAAGGGCGCTCACGCTCGCTGAACAGCTACGGCGCCGGGACCTCCACGTCCAGATGAGTGCCGCCCGGCGGGCTGTTCGCGCAATGCGTGGCGGCGCTTGCGCGTTGGCACATCTGATCTTCGATGTGCAGTCGCTGGTAGGCAGATGGCGAGAATGGCAGGGAAAGGGTTTCCTGGACGGCTCCCGCGGCATTGGGGGGCACCGTCCACCCGACCAGGCTGTCACAGGCTAGAGGCTTGTAAGAACACGGGTCTGCTGCGCAGGAGAAGCTGTAGAGCGGAGTCTTGATGCCTTTGCAGAGGACAGGTATTTTAACCGTGCGGGGAAGACCGGTGACAGTAACATCGACACGATCGGGGGCCGGGACCTTGGCCGAAGCCACCGAGAGTGATAGCAATGCGGAACGGTTGCTGGCCACCGTCACGCTGCCGTCGAGCTGAGAAAATGGCGAGGACTGGCTAGCACTCTCTAGCCGTAGTGCGCCATATGCGGCGATGGCCAGAAACAGGACGCTGGCCAGGACAAAGTACTTCTGGGCGTCGAAATGGCGATCACCCCACGACGTCCATGACGACCTCAATTCCTCGTGCCGGGAGTGGGTGTTACCGTAGATCGCTTCGCCGACCTCGGCGTTCCGGCGGGCCCCGTCGACGTTCTCCAGGATCCACAGGGTCTTCTCGCCGGAGAAGTACGTCGCGGGCGCACCCTTGTAGAACGCGACAATAAGGGAGGCGGTGGCCACCAGGGCACCGCAGATTATACTGGCTGTCACCTGGGGAGCAGAAGTAACGAATGGTATGCGGATAACAGCGGGCAGGAGCGTCACCAAGGCAAATAGGAATACCAGGCTGGCTACGGCAAACCGGTTCGTCGGCCAGCCATTGTTTACATGATCGTTTTGGAATATACTAAGAATTGCCGTGATGATGCTGAGCAGGAAGGCGAGCGCGACGATCCCTACGAGTGGCTCTTCGTTGCGAAGGATCGATGACAGTTCGCTCGACTTTATGCCGATGAAGCTCAGGACTGCTGCAAATCCTGCAACCAGGAAGCCGAGTAAACTTTGTGCTACTTCGACAAAACCTTTCCCGTCTGATGTGGTTTTGTCCGCATTGTTCTGGCCATCTGCGTTGACCTTCCCGGCCACAGGCACGGTAAAACTCACGCTGCCCCCCTAGCTTCCACCCCAGGCTACGCGCCTCGGTCACGTTATCATTGGACATGCCGGAAAGGCAATAATAACGACACGGAACCGCGAAACCGATCGGCCAGGCGCATTCCGCAGCCGCAAACGGCGCGGTATGACAGAAGTATGCGGTACCCGGATGGTTCGGGCTGGATGCGGCTGAGCGTGCCCGCCGGGATGGACATGCTCCTGCAGAACGCGTCGGCTGCGGCGGATTCCCGGTACGACCACACTGGTTGTTGCCCTCGGGCTCGCGTGGCGGCTGGATTCAGCTCGTCGGCGCGGGGGGCAGATGCAGCGCCTGGCGAAGGAGCCTCACCTGGGCCTCGACGGCATCGTCGCCGGCCTTACGCCGACTGTCCAGCGACTGGAGCCGGGCGAGTGTCTTCGACCGTGCCTGCCGCTCGGTCACCCGGAACCGGCTCTGGTTGGCCCGGGTCAGCGCCCGGGCCGCGGCTTCGATCGCGGGCGGGAACTTGATCGCGGCTAGCTGCTTGTCGAACAAGCGCTCCGTCGCCACTTCCGCCCTCAGGTCCGCCTCGGCCGCGACGAGATCGCCGCGCTCGTCATCGGCGTAACCGTCCTCCTCGACGTTCAGCCGACGGTCGGAGGGATCAGCTATCGCCAGGTAGCTGTGGGCAAATGCGGTCAGTTCAGCGTTGGCTGTGGAAGCGGCCGGCGGAGGACCGGGTGCGCCCGTCGGCCGCCTGGCTATGCCCAGGGCGTAGATAGCCAGGATCACGAGGACTGCAGCCAGCGTGGAAGCCCCAGCGATGACGACGCCGCCAGAACTTCTTTTCCGCTCCGCCTGGTCGCCTCGGGTGTACCGCGTATCGGACCGGCCGGCGCGCGCGGGGAACCCGTTGTCGGCCTGGCCGCCCGCGGGATACCCCGTGTCGGCCCACTCGCGGCCGGGGTATGCCGTGTCCGACCAGTCGCCTGCGGGATACCCCGCATCGGCCTGGCCGCGGGCTGGGTACCCCGCATCGGCCCGCCCGGCTCCCGCGGGGAACCCGTTGCCGGCCCAGCCGCCTGCTGCGGGATACCCGTTGTCGGCCCAGTCACCTGGGGTATATTCCGCGCCCGCCCCGTCGCCTCTGGCGTACCTCGAGTTGGTCAAGGAAGCACCTCCCGCTGGTTCGGCCATCTGCCGCTGCGGGCGCCCGATGCGCAGCTGCGAGACATTCCTCTGGTTCGAGCACGGCAAGCGGGCCTGACCGGTTCAGGGGCCGGCCCTATCGCATCCCGGGCCCTGCTGGTCCCGCACGGCAACTGAACCATCAGTCGTTGGTGAGAGTCAGCCTGAACATGTCGAATCCCTTGTAGGTCTCCTCATGCACGATATAGACGAATGCGAGGAGGAACAGAAGCATCATCGGAAGCACCGCCCAGTACACGATCTTGCCCCGGCCTTCCTTCTGCTTCTCGGCGACCCAGCGCTTTACTGGCGGCAGTCTGAGAACGAACAGGAAGAGGCTGCACGACAGAAGCTGATACAAGCGCTGGTGGAGGACGGGCGTACCATCGATGCCGTTCCCGGGGCCGTTCGTCCCGTTCTGGAACCCGAAGCCCTCTAGCAGCATCAGGTGCAGGATTAGCAGCCCCCAGATAACGTAGGTCAGCTTTTGCAGCGTCTTCCAGTACTTCCCGAGCCATCGCTGTGCCCGGTTGTTTGATATGAGCAGGAGCGGGACAAGGATAAGTATCATCGTCAAGCCGACCAGGAGGAAGCTGTGGTCGGTGACCCGACCGATGGGCCCGCCCGCGAATTCGGTTGTCGTAATGGAGGCAAGGACCCCGTCGGTAGTAGCGTTAATGGCGAGCATTACGCCATACCATTTCCGGAGTGGAACGAACCATCGCTGCCTGGTCACGGTAGCCAGTGGGGTAACGAGCAAGGTGCAGAGCAGAAGTATCTCGGACCCGGTTCCCAGAATATCGGCTTCCCCGGCGTCAATGATGCTGCCGTTTCGCGTTATGATGGCCCGCGACATGAACAATATCGGCAGGAACGCAGGGGCGCCCAGGACCCATAGCGCGACTTTCTTCCTCTCAACGTACCTCCCGAAGAGCCTGACTTCCTCGGCCATCCAGGCGTCTACAGAGGAAGTCCTGGCCTTCGCGGCCGCCGGAGCGATAGCATTAGGGCCCCTGGTAGTAGTCCTAGCCATCTCCCAGATTCTCCTTCCGCAGGACGTGCATCGCGCCTTGTTCCTGCCGCTTAGTGCCATTCGGCTTCTGCCGGGTACCGGCCCGCAGACGGGGCTACGGCGGCAGGCTATTTACTTGCTGTGCGCCTTTGCGTGACGCCCCCTGGCGGGTTGCGTCTTGCCGTCCTGCGTCTTGACGGGCTGCGTCTTGACGGCGGGACGCCCCTTCGCGGCGTGACGCGCCGCCGCAGCCTGCTGAGCCAGAAACTGCTGATCAGTCGTGTCGTCTCCGGAAACGCCTGTGCCGCCGCTCCGGAAGACAAAGAACTGGAATCCGTGCCGCGCCACCTGTGCGGAACCGCCCACGACAGCCAAGGCGACCAGGCTCGCCATGCCGATCGTTGCCACCCGAAAAGCCTTCGCCTGCCGCGGCCGGGTTCCCGGCTTCCCCGGCCGGGCGGCGGGCCTGGTAGCCGGCCGGGTTGCTGGGTTCGCTGGCCGGACGGGGGGCCTGGTCGCCGGCCGTGTCCCTGGCCCGGTCGCCGGCGAGGCTTCCGGCCCTCCGACAGGCCGGGCTTGCGGCTCGGTGGCGGGCCGGGTAGCTGGCCTGGGAGCCGACCGCGCCGGGGCAGTCAGGTTTTCTGAGACGTACGCAGCCACCCGGCCTAGTTCGCCCGACATCGCCAGGAGGGACGCCCGCAACTGGGCGGCTTCCTGCTCGGCGGCCCGGCGGATCGCGTCCGCCTGCTGCCGGATCGTCGCGGCCTCCTGCTCGGCGGCCCGGCGGATCGCGTTGGCGTCGTCCCACGCCTCGCGCGTGATCACCGCAGCCCGCTGCTCGGCAATGGTCAGCGCCTGCCCGGCCGGCCACGGGGAGTTGCCGTCCCGCAAGCCGGCATCAGGAACGGCGTGGAGCCCCGGGTTGCCGCGTCGAGCCTGATCGCCCCGGGCCGGAGGATATCCAGGGCGCGGCTGGTAATCCCGGGTCAGTGCGTCGGCCCGGACCGCCCCGTGGCCTGGTGCTGAGTTGCGGCCGGGGACCGCCGGGCGCCCTGGGCCCGGAGCGTAGCCAGGCCCCGGGTGGCGACTCCGGCCCGGGTCATAGCCCTGGGTCGGGTCATAGCCCTGCCTTGGGTCGTAGCTCCTCCGGCCCGGAGCGTAATCCTGGCCCGGGTCATAGAACTGGGCCGGGGGATTGGCCCGGGCCGGGTACTGACCTGAGTTGTAGCCTGAGCGCGGGTCGTAGCCCTGTCCCTGGGGGTTGGCCCAGGCCTCGGGGTTGGCCCGCGACCCAGTGGTCCCCGGGCTAAGTGGGCTCCCTGGCCGACGTTGCGGCGGGCCAGACCGGGCAGTATCGGCTGGGACTCGGTCCGGCCCCACCAGCGCTCCGGGACCGGGCGCCTGCGGTCCCCGTATCCGCGGTACCGGCGCCGACGGGTGATCCGGGTGCAGCGGAGGGGGAGGCGCATTCCATTGGGGCCAGGAAACCCCGTTGGCGTCAACCTGCCAGTCCGGATCGGCTCGCGCGGGCAGCCCGTTCGGATCGGGAGAGCCGCCGCGGTAGCTAGCCTGAGGGCCAGGCGTCCCGCCGCGCGAGAATCCCCACCCGTCACTGGTGCCGCCCGCGGTGCCCGCCACCTCGGCGGACAGCCGGAAGAACTCTGGCGTCGGTTCCTGCAACTCGGCATCAGGGCGCCGGCGCTCGCCGGGCACGACAGGCACCACGGGGCCTCCAGTAGCGTACGGCGACGCTCGAGCCATGCGCTGGTCTCGGGCAGGGAGTGGATCGAGTTAACTCCTGCGTCGCACAATAGGCCGTTCCACCAGTTCCCGGACCAGGACGAACATATCCCGGGGGGACGAAAAACCCTTGGGGGGCCATGGGGGGCCTGAGCGGAGGCGGCTCACTCAGAGCGGGTTCACCCGCAGGCGCCAACCGTACGCGACGCTGGCGCGCCGACGTGTCGCAACCTCCGACCTCGAAACGGCGACGCCCGCGGGCGCTTATCCTGCGCCCCGGCGGGCCGGTTTTCGGGGAATAGCTAAGCTAGGTCGTCCGCGCTGCGGGTGTTGATCACCTGCTCGGCCCCGATGCCCAGGCTCTCCGCGCGCACGCAGCCGCTGTCCAGCCAGTCGAGCTGGCCGGGCGCGTGCGCGTCGGTGTCGATCGCGAACCGGCAGCCGGCCTCGACGGCCAGGCGCAGCAGGCGATCGGGCGGATCCTGGCGTTCCGGGCGGCAGTTGATCTCGACCGCGACGTTGTGGTCCCGGCAGGCGGTGAACACCGCCTCGGGGTCGAAGGCCGACTCCGGCCGGCCGCGGCCGGTGAGCAGCCGGCCGGTGCAGTGCCCGAGCACGTCGACGCGCGGGTTCCGCACGGCGGCCACCATCCGCGCGGTCATCGCCGCGGCCGGCATCCGCAGCTTCGAGTGCACGCTGGCGACCACGACATCGAGGCGGGCCAGCAGGTCGTCGCGCTGGTCGAGGCCGCCGCCGGCGAGGATGTCGACCTCGATCCCGGTCAGGATCCTGAACGGGGCCAGGTCGCTGTTCAGCGCGGCCACGAGCTCGATCTGGGCGGCCAGGCGCTCCGCCGACAACCCGCCCGCCACGGTCAGCCGCGGCGAGTGGTCGGTCAGCGCGATCCATTCGTGCCCGAGCCCGCGGGCTGTCTCGGCCATCTCCCGGGGCGGGCTGCCGCCGTCAGACCAGTCCGAATGGTACACTTATGAACATGAATAGGACGCTGCTGGCACCGCTGCGGCTCTCGCGCTTCAAGGACTCATCCACCAACCCCGCGAGCCAGCGCGCGAGGATCACAGACTATGCCGAGGACCACGACGACACCGTGATCTTCGTGGACGTGGACATGGACGTGTCGGGCGCCATGCCGATCAGGGAACGCCCCGGTCTCGGTCCCTGGCTCGGCCCCGACAAGATCGTGCAGATTCACGGCTTCCTCGCTGACGAGATGGACAGGCTCAGCCGTGACATGCTGGACTACCTCCAGTTCGCGCGTGACATGGCAGCGATGGGAAAGATCATTATCGATGTCAGCGACGGCACGGACACCAGTACCGAACGCGGGCGGCAAGCTCTGGAAGACCGCATCCTTGCCGCCCAGCGCGAGCGGGAGAAGATTGCCGCGAGGCGCCGCAGGGCCGCCAAGAGGCTGAGCGATGAAGGCCGCTGGGGTGGCGGGAAGCCTGGCTATGGCTATTCTCCGCGTTGCGTATGCCATGATGAGCGCCGCTGCCCCGAACCGCAGCACACGACCGGCTGGTGGCGAGTCCAGGACCCCGACGAGGCCCCCATTGCCATGTGGATGGTCCAGCAGCGTATCGCCGGTAAAGGATTCAGCGCGATAGCCGGTGAGCTGAACAAGCGCGGCGTCCCGGCTCCGCGCGGCGGCAAGTGGAATGCGACCACCGTCAGCAAGATCCTTACCTCACCGCTGCTGCTGGGGCATGTTGTCGAGATGAAAGGCGAGACTGGCGTCAAGGGGATGCCTGGCTATAAGAAGGGGCAGATCGTCACGACCAAGCGCGGCAGGGACGGACAGCCGATCACGTTCACTGATGAACCGCTGGTTGACCAGGACACCTGGAACCTGCTCCAGGAAGCCATCAAGACGGGTTCCCGCGCCCGAGGGCAGGCACAGTCACGGCACATGCTTTACCGCGTCCTGTTCTGCCGGTCGTGCTCCCCAAGGCCGTTTAATCCCGAGACGGCTGTCCGCATGTACGGGGCGCGGCGTCATACGACCTGGGGAAATAACGTCGCGCACAACGCTTACTACACGTGCAAGCGATGCGGTCTGAACATCCGCATTGACCGGATAGAGCCGCTGATCGAGGCACTGGTCCTGAACGAAGCGGGCGGGCGCGTCCTGCTCGAACGGCGCATCGTCCGCGGCGATGACCACGCTGCGGCTATTTCTCGCCTGGAGCGGGCGGCGGAACGCCGCAGGGAACTGCTGGCAGATGACCCCGACGACGAAGACATGAAAGCGTCTCTCGCGAAGACGGAGGCACAGATCGCCGAATTGCGGAACCAGCCTCACGAACCTGACACTTTCGAGTGGCGCGAGGCCGAGGGCAGGATCAAGGTGGCCGATCACTGGGCGGCTCTCGACAGGGCAGGGCGCGCGAAGTTCCTGCGCGACTGGGAAGTGACCTGTTTCGCCGACCGGCAAGGCGCCGAGACGCGGCTCGGCTGGCTGGAGATTTACGGCGACGCGTTCCGGCTCCGTAACGGTGACAGCCGCCTCTGTCCTGCCGCGCTGCCCGCCCTGATCGCGCACTCCCAGGAATGGCAGCGCGTGCCCGGGGCCGTGCTTCCCTCGCGGGTAGCGGCGCCCGGGAGCTAGACCCAGCTCGTGATCAAGGTCCGGCGGTAAACCAGCTCACCTCCCGAAGCGGCCTGGAGCTGCCGTGCGGCCTGCTCGCTCTCGCAGGCCGTGATCCCGCCCCGCTCATAAACAACTCCCCACTCGATCTTCGCCATCTCGCAGATGGGGTTTCGGCCGTCAGGCTTGTCGGCGCGGCGCAGCGACTGCTCGCGTTCGGACGCCTCGCGGCGTTCGCGTGCCCGCCGCTCCCGATCCGCCCGCCACAGCGCGGTGTCGCCGACATCTCTTGTGATTGCAGCCAGCAGCACGACTGCCAGCCCGCCCAGGACCGTGGACCTGCGCTGCCGCCTCCGCAGGCGGCCTTCTCGGCCAGACCGGGAGACACCTTGGTTTTCCCCGGTGTGCCGGGGTACGGACGGTGCCATCGGTTCATCCGCCTGACCTGCGGCGGGACCGCGCACAGGGGGTACCGATCTGAAGGGACCACGGAATGTACGTGCATGGTTCCCCGGAGCGGTACCCCGACCCGGCCTGGCCGGCGCCGCTGTCACGGCCACTGCCCGGACGCCTCCTCCCCGGCTGCTGCGCCGTACGGGGCGGCCTCGTCGTCCTCGTCGGCGCGGCGCAGGGCCTGCTCGCGTTCGGCGGCCTCGCGGCGTTCCCGTGCCCGGTAGTCCTGCCACGGGTCGGGCAGCGCCCGGCCCAGGTCGATCAGGCGCACCTGACGGCCCTGGTGGCCGGTCAGCGGCAGCCAGACCGGCCCGGCCGGGCTGGTGACGTACGGGTCGATCGCCGCCGTGGCGATCCGCACCGCGGCCGAGTCCCGGCAGTCGGCCAGCGCGCGGCGGGCGGCCTGCTCGCGGCGTGGGGAGCCGAAGCAGAACAGCAGCGGCGGCGCGGCCTGCCCGGCGTGGTTGGCGAGCACGGAGGTCAGCAGCGCGTAGCCGTCCAGCTTGCCGGACAGCATCGGCAGGTGCTCGGTGCCGGTGTCGTACTCCAGCAGGAAGCACACCTGGCGGCCGTCCTCGGCCCAGGTGCCGGCCCCGTCTGGCTGGGGCAGCCGGTCCCAGGTGCCGGGCGCGACCAGCAGGTCGCCCACGGCGTGCGCGGCGGCCTGGGTTTCGTTCAGCCAGTCGGCCAGCTCCCCGCCGTGCTGGCGGGCGTGCGCCGCCAGGGCGACGAAGAACTGGTTCCGGCCGGTCATGTGACCCAGCCGCTGGGAGCGTTCCAGGCCGAGCTGCCGGTCGGCGCGGGCATGCGGCGCCCATTTCTTCTCGTCCCGGTCTTCGGTGCCGAGCAGCGCGGCGCCGACGGGGCCGAGGACGTAATGCCAGGGCGCGGACCCGGTCGGCGGGTGCGGCCGGAACCGGCGCAGCAGTCCGAGGCGCACCAGCACGCTCAGCCGGTGCCGCGCCGTGGTCAGGTTGGCGAATCCGAGGGCGGCGAGCTGGCCGGTGGTCAGCACCCGGTGCTCGCCCACCAGGCGGACCAGCCAGCGGTCCCGCTCGGTCAGGTGCGCGGACGCATCCAGCAGCGCGGCCTCGTCCTTGCTAGCTGCCCCCGTCCCCGCCCCGCGTGCGTGAGAATATGATGATGACGTTGTCATCAGTCCCGGTTCACCCCCGCAGGTACATTTCGCCGCTGACCAGCGCCTACGGCCAGGCCAGGGCCGGCAGGCCCGTCGGCAGTTCTAGATAGCCGGGTCATTTGCCGGGTGACCGTCCGGCAGGGCTGCCGGGCGGAACGCTCGCTGACAAGCGATGTCATGCCGAAAGTCGCCTTTCCGCGCGTGAACTGTGATCGTCCCCGCGCATGCCAAAGCCCGCCTGGACCCGAGGACCGAACAAGGGGGCAGGCGGAAGATCGTTAGGGAGGGCGGCCAGGTGGCCGCGTGCAGGTCGGCTCCCGCGACGGTGGCCGGGCTGTCAGCCTCGCGTCTGATCGCTGTCAGCCGCGCCGGGCGCGGGTCCTGTGACCAGCGGCCGGGCTGGCGCGTGCGCCGACGTCACCTCCCCGGCACCAGGGTCCGCCTGGTCCGGAGCCCGCCGCCCGCACGCTCCCCAATAAGGGGTTCGTACGCCAGCCATCAGCCGTGCCCTGCCCCGGCCGGCAAGAAGATCGGTGCCGCGCCGCGCGGCAGTCGCGCACTTTCCATGAACGCTCCGCGCTGGGTACCTGTCAAGGCACCGGCAGGGCACCGGTACCCCGAACGGAACCCCTGGTAAGGCGAATACAGCCAACAGGTAAGAGAGGGAGGCGACCCGAGTGTGGACGGCCATCAGGATCGGCTCTGCGACGGTCGCGAAGCCCGCGCCATGGCCATCACAGAGAGTGATCGGATTCGCTGGTCGCCGCGCGGCGAGTTCTGCTCCTCCCTGCCGATTCGGCGCAAGTGACCTGGGCCGTACATACGTTGGCCGGATCGCGCACATATACCGGTTCTGTCGGCATCGGAGAGCACATCAGCCTGGCGCCAGCGAATCTCCGGGCAGTGGCTCAAGAACGGAATCAAGGCTTCGCGGGTACCGGGTCACAGCATTGGGATCGACGAGGATATTGGGAAACGGGAGGACAAGTTTCCCCGGGCAGCGGGAACGCTACGGGCGGCCGACCGGCTACCGGGCGGCACGCCCACCTGTACGCGCTCGCCAACCACGCGGCCGGACGCACCGCGCGGCCTGTCTCGCGGGTAAGCCGGGTCGTCCGGCCGGGTGTCCGCCAGCTTCTGGAGACGGTGCGGCCCTGCCCGGCGTACGTGCTCACCCGCACCAGTGACCTGCTCGCCGCCAACCCCGAGGCCCTCGCCCTGCTCGATGGCCTGACGGACTGGCCGCCCGAGCGACGCAACACGATCCGGTACACGTTCCTGGCAGTGTCATTGCTAGGAATGAGGCGGTCTTCTTGGCCGCGCGCGGTCCGGGCAGGCTTGGTTGCGTGAGCGCAGCGGATACGTCCCGGCAGCGGGCGGCCGCTGCCTCGATCACCAGCTGCCCGACGTCGGCCCGGGCTGCCGCCTGCGAGTGACCAGTCCCGGCGCGCCGTCGGCTTCCGTGCCCGGTCACACGCTCTTTAGCCGGGCCCGGGCCCGCCCGCTATCACCCTGACACGAAGGGAATCACTATGGCCACCTGGCTCATCACCGGCTGCTCGGCCGGCCTGGGGCGGGCGCTTGCCACGGCCATCCTGGACCGCGGCGAGAACGTCGTGGTGACGGCGCGTGATGCGGCCAGCGTCGAGGATCTCGCCCGGTCGCATCCGGGTACCGCGCTCGCGTTGTCGCTGGATGTCACGGACCGCGCCCAGGGGGGTGAGGTCGTGCGCGCCGCCCGGGAGCGCTTCGGCGCCATCGATGTCCTGGTCAATAACGCCGGCCATGGCTACCGCTCCGCCGTCGAGGAGGCCGCCGACGACCAGGTCCAGGAGCTGTTCGCCACCAACTTCTTCGGCCCGGCCGCGCTGATCCAGGCCGTCCTGCCCGGGATGCGCGAGCAGCGCAGCGGCACGATCGTGAACATCTCCTCGATCGGGGCGCGCAGTTCCCCGATCGGATCGGGCTACTACGCGGCCAGCAAGGCGGCGCTGGAGGCCATGACGGGGTCGTTGCGCAAGGAGGTCGCGCCGCTGGGGATCACCGTCATGGCGGTCGAGCCTGGCGCGTTCCGCACCAGCTTCCTGCGCTCCGTCATCCAGCCGCGCGAGACGATCGGCGACTACGCCGGCACGGTGGGCGCCCGCCGCGAGCAGGACACCACGCGGGACGGTCACCAGCCTGGCGACCCGGCCAGGGCAGCCCAGGCGATCATCACCGCTGCCCGAAATCCTGGCCCACCGCTGCTGCTCGTCCTCGGCCCCGACGCACTCACATGGTTCCGCGATTCGGTGAAGGAGCTCAGCGCGGATGTCGACGCCTGGGAGCAGACCAGCCTCAGCACCAGCTTCCCCAGCGAGAGCAGCTGACGCAGACGGGCTGGCTTCGGCAGCGAGCGGCACATCTAAGCCCGTTCACCTGGGGCAGGAAGGCGGTGGGGTGACCAGCGAGCGGGCGCGAGTAGCCCGCGTGTTCGCGGCAGGCCAGGGTGCTCGGCCCAGGGCATCCGTGCAGCTATGACGCCGTCCTGCTGGGAGCTGGTGACCCACAACGTCCACCGTTGCGTCGCGGCGTCGAAGCTGCGGGCTGGGGCGAAGTCTCTGAATGTGAGCCGCCACGGCCGCTGGGAGGACGGGTCTCCGCGTGTGCGTCGGCTACGTGGAGGAACCGGCGGGCTTCGGCGACGGCAACCTGGCCAAGGGCTCGCTGTGACAGCCTGGCTGCGGGCAGAAGGGAGCGGTCCGTGGCGTGGGTCGGGTGCGCGGTCGGGCTCTGCGTGTTCGCCCTCACGTGGTCCAGCGTCGTCAAGACGCTGCTGGTCCCGGGGACCACAAGATCGCTCATCACCCGCGTGGCGGCGCGCGCCGTTCTGACGGGCTTCCGGCTGGGCGCCTCACGCATCGCCGGCATGGAACGCCGGGAACGGGTGCTGGCGGCAGGGCCGCCGGTGTTCCTCGTAGGGCTGCTGGGCTGCTGGATCGCCTGCCTGTACGTGGCGTACGCGCTGATCCTGCTGCCGTTCTCAGATCGCCCGGTCACGGCGCTGCGGATGTCCGGGTCCTCGCTGTTCACCCTGGGCTTCGCGACGCCGCACGGGGCCGTGCCCTACGGGATCGTCTTCGCCGCCGCGATCAGCGGCATCGCGGTCATCGCGCTGATGATCGGCTACATGCCGACGCTGTATGCCGCCTACAATCGGCGGGAGACCCTGGTCACCATGCTGGAGGCGCTATCGGGGACGCCGCCGTGGGGACCCGAGCTGCTGGCCAGGCAGCAACTCATCGGGGACACCGCCTACCTTGCCCACGTGTACGAGCGGTGGGCCGAATGGGCGGCCGACATCTCGGAGAGCCACACCACCTACCGGGCACTCATTTACTTCCGGTCCCGCAATCCCCGGCAGGCGTGGCCGCTCGCGCTGCTGGCAGTGCTCGACGCTGCGGCCCTGCACCTCGCCCTGTGCCCGGATTCCGCGCCCGCCGAGGCCAGGCCGCTGCTCCGGATCGGGTTCACCGCCATGCGGGACGTGGCCAGGACGCTGGGGGTCCAGGTCAACGACGACCCGCATCCCGGGGACCCCCTGGCGCTAACCAGGGAAGACTTCGCCGCGGCGGTTCGTCGCCTGGCTCAGGCCGGCTGGACGTTCGAGCGGTCGCCGGACGAGGCGTGGCCGAACTTCCGCGGCTGGCGAGTGAATTACGAGACGGCCGCCTACAACATCGCGGCACACCTGGACCTGCCGCCCGCCGTCTGGTCAGGACCCCGGGCGCGCCTTGGCGCCGTCGCGGCGATGCCCCAGCGGCCAGCCAACCGCGAGCCCGGGCCTAGCTGAGGAAGGGCTCCAGGAGGGCGGTGAACGGTGACCGCCGCCGATCTTGGTCTGGGCTGGGGAGCTGGCTGGTGGCTTGCCTGGCGGTGCCCTGGCCCGCCCCGTGCTCGACCTAACGGGCAACCGGTTCTGCCCAGCAGCCCCCATCCGAGCTTGGGTTCCGGGGCGTGACATGGGGGGCGCCAGGCTCAGAACCGGGAGCGCCGACTTGACAAACCCAGGGGTTACGCGACGCCTCCATCACCCCCGCGCTGCCCAGAGAATGGACACGGGATCGACGAGGATATTGGGAAACGGGAGGACAAGGTGCCCCTGGCAGCGGGAACGCTGTGGGGCGGCCGGCCGGCTACCGGGCGGCGTCCTTTGGCTCGCCGCCGCTGGCGATCATGGACAGCAGGGTCAGGGCGTCCTGGTCGCGGCTGCCAGGTTCGGCCTGGTAGATGCTTATCCGCTGGCCGTCGGCCAGGTAGAGCGCCTCGTTGGTCAAGGTGAGCTCGCCGACTTGCGGATGGCGGAACGGTTTTGCCTCCCCGCGCCGCTGCCGCACGTCGTGCCGCTGCCATAGCCGGGCGAACTCCGCGCTGCCGTCGAGCAACTCCGCGATCAGCGCGGAGACGTCCGGGTCGTCGGGTGTGTCGGCGGCGAGCGAGCGGAGGTGGGCGGCGGTCGTCTCGGCGGCATGATCCCAGTCGGCGAACAGGTCCCTGGCCGCCGGGTGAAGGAACGTGTACCGGATCGTGTTGCGTCGCTCGGGCGGCCAGTCCGTCAGGCCATCGAGCAGGGCGAGGGCCTCGGGGTTGGCGGCGAGCAGGTCACTGGTGCGGGTGAGCACGTACGCCGGGCAGGGCCGCACCGTCTCCAGAAGCTGGCGGACACCCGGCCGGACGACCCGGCTTACCCGCGAGACAGGCCGCGCGGTGCGTCCGGCCGCGTGGTTGGCGAGCGCGTACAGGTGGGCGTGCTCCTCCTCGTTCAGCCGCAGGGCGCGGGCGAGCCCGTCCAGGATGGGGCCGCTGGGATTGGACTCCTTGCCCTGCTCCAGCCGGATGTAGTAGTCGATGGACAGCCCCGCGAGGGCGGCGACCTCCTCGCGCCGCAGCCCCGGCGTCCGCCGGGCACCGGAACCCGGCGGCAGGCCGACATCCCCCGGCCGCAGCCTCGCCCGGCGGGCCCGCAGGAAATCGCCCAGTTCGTTCGGTCCCGGCATGCCTCCAGTGTGGCATCCGGTGCCTCGGCCCAGCGTAGCCCTGTCACTGCTAGGAACACGGCAGTCTTCCTGCGCATCGGCGATCGCGGCACCGTTAGAGCGTGCCCCGCCGGGGCTGCCCTCGTCACCAGCCAGACCGCCATTCACGCCGGGGCCCACGGGCTCGACCGGCAGGGCGGTCGCGTCCCCCGCTCAATATGACCTGAACACGAAAGGCAATCACGATGGCTACCTGGCTCATCACCGGCTGCTCGACCGGCCTGGGGCGGGCGCTGGCCTCCGCAGCCCTGGAGAGCGGCGACAACGTCGTGGTGACAGCGCGTGACACGGCCACGGTCGAGGGCCTCGCCCGCTCCCACCCCGATTCCGCGCTC
Organism: uncultured Actinomycetota bacterium; assembly: GCA_963842355.1. GTDB lineage: Bacteria > Actinomycetota > Actinomycetes > Streptosporangiales > Streptosporangiaceae > JASHPR01. The sequence continues at coordinate 301,320 of CAWJGC010000012.1, forward strand.
GCGCTCCCGCTGGATGTGACCGACCGTGCCCAGGGGCGGGACGTCGTGCACGCCGCCCGAGAGCGCTTCGGCACCATCGATGTCCTGGTCAATAACGCCGGCCATGGCTACCGCTCCGCCGTCGAGGAGGCCGCCGGCGATCAGGTCCAGGAGCTGTTTGCCACCAACTTCTTCGGCCCGGCCGCGCTGATCCAGGCCGCCCTGCCCGGGATGCGCGAGCAGCGCAGCGGCACAATCGTCAACATCTCCTCCGGCGGGGCGCGCAGCTGTCCGATCGGAGCGGGACACTACGCAGCGACCAAGGCCGCGCTGGAGGCGCTGTCCGCCTGCCTGCGCAAGGAGGTCGCGCCGCTGGGGATCACGGTCATGGCCGTCGAGCCGGGCGCGTTCCGCACCAGCTACAAGCGCTCCCTCGCCCGGTCACGCGAGACCATCAGCGACTACGCCGACACCGTCGGCGTGCGCCGCAAGGAGGACCTCACCGGGCACGGCCTGCAGCCTGGTGACCCGGACAGGGCAGCCCGGGCGATCATCACCGCTGTCCGCAGTCCCGGCACGCCGCTGCTGCTCGTCCTCGGCCCCGACGCACTCACATGGTTCCGCGATTCGGTGAAGGAGCTCAGCGCGGATGTCGACGCCTGGGAGCAGACCAGCCTCAGCACCAGCTTCCCCAGCGAGAGCAGCTGACGCAGACGGGCTGGCTTCGGCAGCCAGCGGCATATCTAAGCCCGTTCACCTGGGGCAGGAAGGCGGTGAGGTGACCAGGCAGCGTCCGGCAGAGGCCACCGCTATGGCCGGGGCAGGATCGGTCTCAGCCGAAAGCCGATAGCAAGCGAAGGCGCCGAGCGGGCTTAGCCGGAGAGGGCGGCTGCTTGTACTTGGCATCTGCTCGATGAGCCTGCTGATCGTCGGCCTCGACATAACGATCGTGAACGTCGCGCTGCCCTCGATCCACCGGGAGCTCAAGGCATCTGTCTCGGGGCTTCAGTGGACGATCGACGCCTACACGCTGGTGATCGCGAGCCTGCTGATGCTCGCGGGGTCGACGGCCGACCGGGTCGGCCGACGGCGCACCTTCCAGACCGGGCTGGCGGTATTCTCGCTCGGATCGCTGCTGTGCGGGCTGGCGCCATCGCTCGGCTTGCTGATCGCCGCCCGCGTGCTGCAGGCGATCGGTGGCTCGATGCTGACCCCGGTCGCGATGTCGATCATCCGCAACGTGTTCACCGACCCGCGCGAGCGGGCCCAGGCAATCGGCGTGTGGGGCGCGGTGATCGGGCTGAGCATGGCGCTCGGCCCGGTGCTCGGCGGGACGCTGGTCGGCGCGGTCAGCTGGCGCGCCGTGTTCTTCGTCAACGTCCCGATCGGCGTGGCCGCGATCGTGCTCACCGCGTGGTACGTACCCGAGTCACGCGCGAAGCGGCCGCGGCGGTCCGATCCGGCCGGCCAGCTGCTGGTGACCACCGGGCTGGGGGCGCTCACCTTCGCGATCATCGAGGGCCCGGGCTCGGGCTGGGCTTCGGCGCAGACGCTCGGCGTGTTCGCGCTCGCGGCCGCGTGCCTGGCCGCGCTGGTCCGCTGCGAACTGCGGCGCCACCAGCCGCTGCTCGAGATGCGCTTCTTCCGCAGCGCGCCGTTCTCGGGCGCCAGCGCGATCGCCGTGCTCACGTTCGCGGGGACGGCAGGGTTCCTGTTTATCAACACCCTCTACCTCCAGGACGTGCGCGGGCTCTCGCCGCTCGACGCCGGCCTGTGCATGCTACCGATGGCCGCGATGATCCTGGTCTGCTCGCCGGTCTCGGGGCGGCTGGTCGGCAGCCGCGGGGCGCGGCTGCCGATGCTGACCGCCGCGACGGCAATGCTCACCGGGGCGCTGATGCTGACCGGCGTGACGCCGACGACCCCGCTGTCGTACCTACTCGGCTCCTACCTCCTGTTCGGGATCGGCGATGGGATGATGACCGCCCCGATCACCACCGCGGCGGTCACCGCGATGCCAGCGGCACAGGCGGGCGTCGCCTCCGCGGTCGCCTCGACCAGCCGGCAAGTGGGCATGACGCTCGGCGTCGCGGTGATCGGCGCCGTGACCGGAGGCTCGCTCGCGGGCGGAATCGGCAAGGGCTTCGCGTCCGCGACGCACCCTGGCTGGTGGATCATCGCCGGACTCGCGGCGGTGACGCTCGCGCTCGCGCTGGCGAGCACCGGCAGATGGGCAGACTCGACCGCGCGCCGGACAGCCGCCCGCCTCGACCAGGACCCCTACGCCGCCACTGGTCGGCCGGTCACAAAGCAGAATCGATGAGATACCGCACGCCCGCCAGCTCGGACCTGGAGGTCTCCGAGCTCACTCCCGGCTCAAAGACGAACCTCCCCGACCCCTCACGGCTCGGAGAACCGACGACGCCCGCCGGCGATAGCCCGGACAGGCCGGAGTCAGCTTCCAGGAAGCGCCCGCATTCATCGCCGAACCGGCCGCCGCCCACCAGCCTGGACATGACAGCCTCCGACGACCTGCCACCTGCCAACTTCCCGCACCATGACTCCTGCGTCCGCCTGAAGCCCGCGGTTCACCTTGCTACGCGTGCTGCGGGCGCACCCCTCGTTCGCCGGCCTCATGCTCACCGAGGTCAACCTAACCACGACGCTCACGGCAGCCAGATCGACCGCTATACCGACGCTCTCGTAAAGGTGCTCGCCGTGACCTGACGCCGCACCCGCCACGCGCAGATCACCCAATCGGAGCCATCAGCGCGCTCACACAGCGAACCGGCATTGCCGACCAGAACGGCTACGTGCGCGCCTCACCTAACCGCCTGACCTACAGAGGGATTGGTGCCAGTGTCCTCCGGATCGCCGACGTCGAGAGGGCCAGCAGGCTGGACGCGCCGGGACGGCGTGGCCACCTGCCGCAAATGACATACGTCACCGGCAAGCTCGCCTGACAGTTAACCGCTTACCGCTATCGGTGGGCCTCACAGAGGAGCCCCTGCTTCCTCGTTCTCGAGGCGACCTATGACATTGCTGCACGTGTTTGATGAATTTGACCGAGTGCAGAGGCTTCTCGAAGAGGAGTTCCCCGAATGCAAGACCGGCTATGCCTACTGCACCGAAGCTGACGCCGACCGCGGTACGGCGCGGCTCCCAGTGCTGGCCGTCGTTGCGCGTTAGATTTCTGGCATGGCTCCGGACAAAATGCTCATGCTGGAGATCGGCGGACAGCCCGTGACGGTCATGGTTGAGCGCGAGCAGTTGGAGGACCTTGCCGCCGACGGGTACCCGGCCGACCGCAGCGTCTACGTGATCACCTGGAACGATCACCAGATAGATGACACAACGATTATCAGATAGATTGCAATCCGACCAGTCCGAGTGGGTGTGGCAGTCACCGCGCAAGGCCGCGCGGAGCGCGGTGTGATCCGGCGGCGGCGCCTCGCCCAGCAGCCGGGTCAGGTAGCCCGGCTGCTGGCCGGCCGCCGCCTGCGCGATCACCTCGGCGGTGACCGGCCCTATCCCCGGCAGGTCCCGCAGCGAGCCGTCGGCCAGCCGGGGCTCCAGTTCGGCCGCGGGCAGACGCTGCACGACCTCGGCCGCCCGGCGGAACGCCCGCACCCGGTAGGTCGGCGCGCCCGCCCGTTCGAGCTGGAACGCGATCTGCCGCAACGCCCATACCGGGTCCACGTGTCATCGCTACCCGGAAATCCCTCGCGCAGGCATCGTCGGCTCAAGCGGCCCGCGGATCGCCCAGCGGCCGCGGAGCGGGGCGGGACACCGGGCCGCGCCCGCCTCGTGAGAAGCGCGAGAACGCCCTCGGGTGCCGACCCTGCGCGTCCCGCCGGGCCTCGCCGAGCCGCCGCGCGACCGCCGCGTGCGCCCTCATGTCCCTGCTCCGCTCGGCGGCGACGGCCTGGATGATGACGTGCCCTGGATACATGGCTTCCTCCTCGGTCGCTGGCGGCTCGGGAGAGCGTGCCGTTGACGTGGTGTCGAGGATTGGACCGCGCCGCGGCGCGTAACTCATCGGTCGAGTCATGGCGGGTTTGGCGACCGTGCTGACGCGGGAGGCGGCCCCCCGGAGCCCCCGCCGTGGACTACGCGGGAAGGTGGTCGGGCAGGCCGAAGGCCGGGAACAGGTGCTCGGCGTCGAGGAACGAGTGGATGGCCGCGATGCGGTCTCCGGAGATCTCCAGCACCTGGAGGGCCCACGGCAGGTAGCCGCCCTGCGGGTCCGGCTTGAAGTGCCCGAACGCCGGGCTGCCGTTGGCCGCCCGCGGTATGAGCCGGGAGCCGCGGCAGGCCGCCCCCGGGCCGAGCATGAACCGGCAGATGTCGCCGGCCCCGCGCAGCCACATCGCGTACGGGGGCATCGACTGGATCGCGTCGTCATGCAGCAGCGTGACCAGGCGGTCCATGTCGTAGTGCTCGAACGCGTCCACGTAGCGGTCCAGCAGGTCACGCTGCGCCGCCCCGGCCGCCGGCGGCGGCGCGCCGGGCCCGGCCGATTCCAGCGTCGCCCCGGCCGACCCCAGGGTGGCCCGGGCCCGCTGCAGGGCACTGTTGACCGCGGCCACGCTGGTGCCCAGCAACTCGGCGGCCTCGGCCGCCTGCCAGCGCAGCACCTCACACAGGATCAGGGCCGCCCGCTGGCGGGCGGGCAGGTGCTGCAGTGCGGCCACGAAGGCCAGCCGGACGCTGTCCCGGACGATGGCCACCTCGGCCGGGTCCGCCTCGGGCGGGAGGATCCGCTCGTCAGCGATCGGGGATACCCAGCTTCCCTCGGGCAGCATCGCCTCCAGCGAGGAGTCCACCGGAGGGCGCGACGGGCCAAGCTCCATGGGCTGGGCCCGGCGCTGGCGGCTCCGGAGCATGTCGAAGCACACGTTCGTGGCGATCCGGTACAGCCAGGAACGGACGCTCGAGCGGCCCTCGAAATCGTCCCCGGCCCGCCAGGCGCGCACCATCGTTTCCTGTACCGCATCGTCGGCGTCGAAGCCCGACCCGAGCATGCGGTAGCAGTGGGCGGTGAGCTCCCGCCGGTGGCTTTCGAGGTCCTCGGGGGCGAGGGAGGGAGTACGTGCGGTCACAACGCGCATGCTACCCGGGGACGGCCAGCAGGACCTTCCCGCCGGGGTGGCCCTGCTCGGTGGCCCTGCTCAGGATCAGGATGTTCCGGCCGTGGAGGTCCCGGCGGCGAGGCCGGCCTGCTCCCGGAGGCGGCCGGCCAGGTCGGTGCGTTCCCAGGTGAAATCCGGCTCGTCGCGGCCGAAGTGGCCGTAAGCGGCGGTGGGACGGTAGATGGGGCGGAGCAGGCGGAGGCGGTCGCGCAGCGCGGCCGGGCGCAGGTCGAAGTTCTGCCGGATCAGGTCCAGGATCGCCGGGCGCGGGATCCGCTCGGTGCCGAAGGTCTCGATCAGCATGGACAGGGGCCTGGCCATTCCGATCGCGTAGGCCACCTGGAGTTCGGCCCGGTCGGCCAGGCCCGCGGCCACGATGTTCTTGGTCACGTACCGCGCGCCGTAGGCCGCCGACCGGTCCACCTTGGACGGGTCCTTGCCGGACAGCGCGCCGCCGCCGTGCCGGGCGGACCCGCCGTAGGTGTCCACGATGATCTTCCGGCCGGTCAGCCCGGTGTCGCCGCACGGGCCGCCCACCACGAAGCGCCCGGTCGGGTTGACGTAGAAGTTGCCGCGCAGCGCCCTGGCGTCGTACAGGCCGGCGGGCAGGCTCGGGATGACGACCTCGGCCCACAGGGCGTCGGGGAGCTTGTCTTCCGCGCCGTCGTGATGCTGGGCCGAGATCAGCACCTTGTCGACGGCGACGGGCCTGCCGTCGCCGTCGTAGCGGACGGTCACCTGCGTCTTGCCGTCCGGCCGCAGGTAGGGCAGCACCCCAGTCTTCCGTACCTCGGCCAGGCGCCGGGCCAGCCGGTGCGCCAGCGCGATCGGCGCGGGCATCAGTTCGGGCGTCTCGTTGGTCGCGTAGCCGAACATCATGCCCTGGTCCCCGGCTCCGGCCTCGTCGTAGGCGTCCGCCGCCGCCGCGCGGGTCCGCGTCTCGTGCGAGCGGTCGACGCCCTGCGCGATGTCGGGGGACTGCCGGTCCACCGCCGTGATCACGCCGACGGCGTGACCGTCGTAGCCCAGATCCCCCGAGTCGTAGCCGATGTCGCAGATCGTGGCGCGGGCGATGTCGGCGAAGTCGAGGTGCGCCTCGGTGGTGATCTCCCCCGCGACGATGACCAGCCCGGTCGTCACCAGCGTCTCCGCCGCGACCCGCGAGGCCGGGTCCTCGTTCAGCGCCGCGTCGAGGATCGCGTCGGAGATCTGGTCGGCGACCTTGTCGGGGTGTCCCTCGGTCACCGACTCGGAGGTGAAATAGAAGCCGTCCTGGTCGCGCTGGCTCACGGTTACCTCGGGGTGGGAACGGGCGGTCGGGTGGCGGCCTGAGGGCCGGCCGCGGCGGCGGGATCGGCCGCGGCCGCGGCGGGATCGGCCGGGGCGCCGCCGAGTTCGGCCCGGACCAGAGCCGTCCCGGTCACCATGGCCGCGAGCTTAGCGCGGGCGGTGTCCGGCGGCAGGTGACGCAGCCCGCAGTCGGGATTGATCACCAGCTTCTCCGCGGCCACGTAGCGCAGTGCCCGGCGGATCCGCGTCGCGACCAGGTCCGGGGACTCCACCTGCTCGGACTTCACGTCGATCACACCGAGCCCCAGGCCGCGATCCCAGTGGTGCTGCTCGAGCAGGCTCAGGTCGTCGTCCCCGGTCCGGGCGAACTCCAGCGCCAGGTGGTCCACGTTCGCCTCCTTGACCGCCGGGAACAGGAAGTCGTAGTGGCCCTCCCACAGCGGCCGCGCGTACCGGTTGCCGTAGCAGACGTGCAGGGTCCAGCCGACCTCGGCCCCCGCGGTCACGATGTTGACCGCCTCGACCGCCAGGTCCACGTCCTCGGGGGAGCCGGCCAGGAACGGCTCGTCGATCTGGAGCAGCCGCGCGCCCGCCCGGGCCAGCTCCGCCGCCTCCGCGCCGAGCAGCCGGGCCAGGTCCCGGACCAGGTCGGCCGGGTCGCGGTAGGCACCGGCAGCCGGGCGGATCCTGCGGGCCAGGGAAAACGGCCCGGTGAGGGTCAGTTTCACCGGCAGGTCGGTCAGCTCCCTGACGAAACGGAAGTCCGCGGCCAGCCCCAGGCCCGACGGGCCCGGGCCGGGCAGCACGTGATCGACCCGGGCGTCGTGGTAGTCGAAGTAGTCGGCCTTGTCCCGCCGCGGGATCTCCACGCCGGGGATCCTGGCCAGCAGGTAGTCGACGTCGTTGTCGCGGCGCAGCTCCCCGTCGGAGATGATGTCGATGCCGGCCCGGGCCTGATCCACGACCGCGGCCTTGATCGCCATCTCGTGGATCTCGTCGAGGTACCTGCGGCTGATCCGGTGCCGGTACCAGTCGTTCTTCAGCTGGCCGAGCCACTCGGGCACCGAGTACGACCCGATCACGGTAGTCGGCAGCAGGACGGCCGGGGGACGGCCGGGGTCCGCCGCCGGCCGCTGCGCCGCGCTCATTCGCGTACCGCCGCGGTCAGCGTCTTGACGTTCGATGACGGCCGCGCCGCGAACGGCGCGATGCGGACGTCGAAGCCGCTCCGGCTGCCGATGTGGCGCAGCAGCGGGCCGTTGATCCAGTTCACGACCGAGCCGTCGTACTTGCCCGGGCCGAAGAACCCGGTGTGGTAGCGGCGGACGTCGTCGAGGAACAGGTCGTGGCATTGCAGCCGGCCGAACGGGTGCAGCAACGGCAAGGTCTCCGCGAAGCTGCTGAGCGCCCCGTTGTTGACGTGGACCCGGATGTCGCCGTGCGACTCCAGCTGCGACCGCAGCAGCTCGCCGGTCATGTCGGGGGTGACCTGGTACAGGTCGAGCCCGGCCAGCGGCCGGTACCGTTCCTGCAGCCGCAGCGCGGCCCAGACCTCGCGCCAGAAGGCCACGGCCTGGGCGGTGTCGCGGAAATGCTGCGGCAGGGCCTCGCACAGCAGCTCGGGGCCGAGCCGCAGCAGCTTGTCGGCCAGCTCGGCGACCCGCGCGGCGGGCGCGGAGAACTGCCGGCCGATCCGGGCCGCGTCGGCGCCCGGCAGGTAGGCGCGGGTCTCGACCTGGTAGGTATGGCCCCCGATGCGGGCCACCTCGTCACAGGGCAGGTTGTCGTACACGTTCGAGATGTAGACGAGGAACGCCTTGCCGCGCAGGAAGCCGAGGCTGACCGCGGGGTGGGTGGCGTCGACCACGAGCGCGCTGATGTGGTCGCCGTGGTGAGCGACGGCCTTGACGGCCCGGCCGAGCACGTGCGGCGAGTAGTCGCACATGATGTAGTGCAGGCGGCGGTAGTAGTCGCGGCTGTGCGCCTGCGACAGCGTCACGAACTCGTCCAGCCAGGTCCTGGCCTGGCTGCCGTTGCCCACCCCGAGTTCCGCCACGTACAGCTCGGCGGGCAGCGCGCTCCTGGCGTCCAGGTCGTCCCAGGTCTTGAAGACCTCGAGGATCAGCTCGCGGACGGCCGCGCGGTTGCGGGCGTCGCTCTCGCCGCCGGGCAGGGCCTGCTCGTAGTCCCGACCCGTCGCCTGCTCCCAGAGGGACAGCGCCTGCCAGTACAGCGCGTTGAACCGCCAGATGCTGCTGTGCCGGCCCGCGGCCCAGGGTTCCAGCGGCACCCGGGTCGAGCCCCCGGGGCGGGCGTGCTCGTCCAGCAGGGCACCGACCACGGCGCGGAGGTCGGCGTCGGAGCACCGGCGCAGGTCGATGGCGATTTCCAGGGCAGACTCGCCGGGGGGCCATCCGCGTTCTGGCTCCTGGTCGTCCGGCGGGTCGGCGGCGTGATGACGCCATGCGCCGGCCAGAACCGGCCGGTAGTCGGCGACCTCACGGAAGCTGGACCGGTACTGGATCCAGTCGCACACCACGCTGAGGCGGGAGAGGTCCGCCGGGCTGGCGCAGAGCGCCTCGATGACCGGCGCCAGGGCGGTCGTCACGTCGACCGGGTCCGCGCCGCGCAGCTTGCTCACCGGCCGCACGTCAACGCGCATCGCCCGGCATTTCCGCGGGCATCGCCGCACTCCGCTTCCCGAGGCCCGCCCGCTGCAGGATCAGCGGAATGCGGTGCTCGTGGCCGGCGGCGATGATGTGCACGCCGGCCAGGCCGGGGATCTGCCGGAGCTCGCCGATCGTCTCGGCGCAGGCGCTGAGGCCCTCTTCGGCGGTCCGGTCCGCCGGCACCCCGCGCAGCCTGCGGGCCAGGTCCCCGGGAACGTGCACGCCGGGCACGCCCCGCTCGAGGTGGCCGAGGGCGCGCAGCGAGGAGATCGGCCCGACGCCGGCCAGGATGAAGCAGCGCTGGTCCAGCCCGAGGTCGCGAACCTGGGCCATCCACCGCCGGAACGCCCCGACGTCGAACACGAACTGCGTCTGAACGAACTGCGCGCCGGCGGCGATCTTCTTGCCGAGGCGGGCCGCCCGGAAGCCCGCCGGCGGGGCGGAGGGGTTCTCGACCGCGCCGAGGAACCAGTCCGGTGCCGGGTCGAGCGGCCGGCCCGACAGCAGCTTCCCCTCGTCGCGCATGGTCCGCGCCGTCCACAGGAGCTGCACGCTGTCCAGGTCGAACACCGGCTTGGCCCCGGCGTGATCACCGAACCGGGGATGATCGCCGGTCATGACCAGCACGTTCGGTATCCCCATGGCCGCCGTGCCCAGCAACTCGGACTGGAGCGCGATCCGGTTCCGGTCGCGGCAGGTGAGCTGCATGATCGGCTCGACCCCGGCGGCCATCGCGGCCAGGCTCCCGGCCCAGCTCGACAGCCGCACGGACGCGCCCTGGTTGTCGGTGATGTTCACCGCGGCCACCCAGTCGCGCAGCGCCGACACCTTCCGCCCGATCGCGCCGGCGTCGGCGCCGCGCGGCGGGCCGATCTCCGCGGTCGCGGTGAAGGCCCCGCTCTCCAGGACCGCGCGGAAGCGGCCCGGCCAGACGCGCCCCGCCGGCCCGCTCATGTGATCGCGGGCCGCCCGTCGGCTTCGCCCCGCAGGTCCTCGTCCCGGCCCTGCCAGTACCTGAGCCACGAGCTCTGCCCCCAGAGCCGGTGGTCGATCGGCCGCTGCAGCCGCAGCAGGTCGCCCGGCCGGCCCTCTCGCGATCGGCCCGCTCGAAGGCCACGAGCCACACGCACCGCATCGCGGGGTAGACCTCGCAGCCCCCGTCGGCGCCGACTCCGCCGCAGGGCCCGTTCCTCAGCTGCTTGGGGCAGGTCATCGGGCAGGCGAAGCCGGTGGACGGCAGCGTGCACTGGGCGCACATCCGGCAGCCGAAGATCTCCTGCTTTGTGCCCTTCTCCGCCGCGGTGAACAGACGGCGCAGCCGCGGCCTCGCCTCGAGCCACGCGGCCAGCCGCCGGTACCCGGCGTTCGGTTCCATCAGGTGGTGCAGCAGGTACAGCGAGCGCGCCGAGACCCGGGGCATTACTGGCCGCGGCATGCCGGGGGGTTCGGGGGTCCCGGGGGGCCGTCCGCCCCGGGCCAGCAAGCCGGTCACGTGGCGCTCCCTTCGGCGGGCCCGGCGCAGGCGCGGGCCGCTCCGTCTCAGCATGGAAGCGCGGGCGTCGCCAGATCAACATCGGGCGCCACAACGTCGCTCTGACATCGTTGTGCCGCCAGGACAACGCCTGGTCAGGCCGGAGCGCCGAGCATGTGGTCCAGGATCGCGGGGCTTCCCCCGGGCACCGTGAGGACCACCCCGCGCACCAGCGGGCGCGCCTCGGCGAGCAGGCCCGCGGCCAGCTCGATCCCGGTCTGGGCCGCGCGCGGGCCCGCCCGCTCCATCGCGGTGAGCGTCGACGGCGGGATGCTGATGTCCGGTACCTCGTGCGACAGGTAGTCGGCTTCCTCGAAGCTGCTCAGCGGCACGATGGACAGCAGGATCGGGACGTCCTCGTCAGCCAGCGCCGCGACCATGCGACGGAGCAGGCCCAGCTCGTACACCGGGCGGCTGACGAGAAACCGCGCTCCCGCCCGGATCTTGTCGGCCGTGCGGGCGATCTCGGCGCCGAGATCGGCGGCGCTCGGGTTGAACCGGGCGCCAGCGTGGAACGACGTCTTGGTGGCCAGCGGCAGCCCGTTGCAGTCGATGCCCTGGTTCAGGCCGGCGACGAGCTCGACCAGCCCGACCGAGTCGACGTCCCAGATGCCGTCGACGTTCGGGTAGTCACCCAGCAGCGGCGGGTTACCGGTCTCGCAGACGACGTTCCTGATGCCCAGGGCATTGGCGCCCAGCAGGTCGGCCTGCAGCGCCATGATGGTCTTGTCCCAGGTGGTCACCGTGGCGATCGTCTCCACGTTCGCCCGCTGCTGCAGCTGGAAGGCCAGGTCAATCGAGCTGAGCTGGGCCCGGGGACTCTGCCGGGAGGCGATGAAGAACGCGTCGATCCCCCGCTCGCGCAGGGCCGCGGCCTGGTCGGCCGCCTCGTCGGCCGTGCCGCCCAGCGGCGGGGAGATCCCCGCGGCGACCACGAACTCGCCGGCCGCCAGGCGCTCGCTCAGCCCGCCGCCCTGGCCGGACACGATCACCGGCGTCGCCGGACGCCGCGGTACGCCCGCGGAGAACGGGGGGCGCCGGCCGGAGGCATGCCGGAGATCTCCCGGGCCGCGGCCTGGATCTGGGCCGGCGTGGTCCCGCAGCAGCCGCCGACCAGAGCCGCGCCGGCCTGGACCAGCCGGCGCGCGTACCGCGCGAAGTAGGCGCCGTCGACGTTGTACTCGAACCGGCGCCCCGCCACCCGGCGGGGCAGGCCCGCGTTCGGCTGCGCGCTCACCGGAAGGGCGGTGTGCGGCACCAGGGCGCCGACCACCGACAGCACGCCCTGCGGCCCCAGCGTGCAGTTGGTGCCGAGCATCACGATCGGCAGGCCGCTCAGGGCGCCGGCCACCTCGCGCGGGCTCTCGCCGCCCAGCGTCCGGCCGTCGCCCGCGAACGTGGCCTGGGCGATGATCGGCAGGTCGGACACCTCGGCGGCCGCCGTGACCGCCTCGGCCAGCTCGTCCAGATAGCCGAAGGTCTCCAGGATCAGCGCGTCCACCCCGCCCTCGGCGAGCGATTCGACCTGCTCCCGGATGGCCTCGACGCGCTGGGCCCGGGCGACCCGGCGGCGCTGGCTGGCGGTGACCGCCGGGGAGACCGAGCCGGCCACGAACACCTGCCGCCCGGCTCCCTCCCGGGCCCGGGCGGCGATCCGCGCGCCGGCCAGGTTGATCTCCCGGACCATCCCGCCGAAGCCCTGATCGGCCAGCCGGAGCCGGTTGGCCCCGAACGTGTTGGTCAAGATCATGTCGGCGCCCGCGCTGAGGTAACTCTCGTGGATGGTGCTGACCAGGCTGGCGTTGGACAGGTTGAGCTCGGGCAGCGCCCGGTCCAGCGAGTTGCCTGCCGCGTGCAGCATCGTTCCCATCGCGCCGTCGCAGATCAGGACGCGCTGGCCGAGCGAGGTCACCAGATCGGTCATGGCGGGTGTCTCACCTCCTCAGGACTCCCGGCGGTCAGCGACGGGCAGGACGTCCCGGCCGGTGCCCAGGACGTCGATGATCTCCAGTGCGACCTGGGCCATGAGCCGGTCGCGGTAGTTGCCCAGCTGCAGGCCGGTGATCTCCTGGATCCGCCTGATCCGGTAGGCGACCGTGTTGGGGTGCACGTGCAGGCTCCGAGCCGTCCGCTGCGGGCTGTTGTTCTCCCGGAAGTAGCACGCGAGCGTGGTCAGCAGCTCGGCGCCGCGCTGCCGTTCCTGGCCGCCGAGCTTGCCCAGGATCTCGTTCGCGAACGACCGCAGCTCGGCCAGGTCGGGGACCTGGAGCAGCAGCCGGTGGATGCCGAGGTCTTCGAAGGCCACCACCTGGCCCGGCCGCCCCAGGCGCACCACCGCGTCGATCGTGCGCCGGGCCTGGCCGTAAGAGCGGGCGATGTCCGCCGGATCGCGGCAGGCGCCTCCGATGCCTATGGTGATCACCGTCTCCGGGAACAGGTCCCGCATCCGGGCCAGGCAGCTCGCGCTCAGGCGGCCGGCCTCCTCGGCGTCGTGGCGCTGCCCGCCGCTGTCCGGAACCACGACCACCACCTCGTCTTCGCGGATCGAGGTGATCGCCCCGGACGTCCGGGTCGTGAAGAAGTGGTCGACCGCGGCGGCCACTCGCTGGCCGAGCGCCGCCGGCCCGCCCGCCCGTGCGGAGCCCGCCGCCTCGAAGGCCACGGCCAGGATCCGGTGATCGCGGGTGGGGTCGTAACCGAGATGCCGGGCCCACCGCCCCACCTCGCCGTTGTCGCGCCCGCTGCCGAGCAGGAGCCCTTCGACGAGGTCGTCGCGCACCTGCCGGGCCGCGGCGGCCACGACCCGCTCGCGGCCCAGTATCACCCCGCAGATCGTCGCCGCGTGCTCGGTGACCAGCAGGCTCATGTCCCCGCCGTCGCCTTGCTGCGCGCCGCCGAACGTCATCAGGTAGGCCGGGACGTCGTCGCCGACCAGGATCGGCGCCACGATGACGCCCGCGGCGTCGCCCACGTCCGGCAGCCGCAGCGACCGCCGGGTCTGCGCGGTGCTGTTCAGCACCGCGGCCAGCCGGGGACTGCTCAGGTAGGCGCGGACGTGACCGGCCACGTCGTCGTCGGCGGCCGCGGCGGCCGCGGCCAGGACCTCGAGCCCGCGGCTCACGACCGCCACCGTCGCGGCGGTCCGCTCGGCGAGCAGCCGCGTCACCGTCGAGACGTCGGCGTCCTGGAGCGTCAGGCCGGTCAGGTGCTGGTAGACCGTCACCAGCTCGCGCAGCAGGGCGTTCTCGTGCTGCACCGCGCGATGATCCAGTACCACCGAAGGCTGGCGGGACGCCGGCCACCTGTCCGCCATGAGCCAGCAGCCTACCCGGCCGGGCCGGGCCTGAGCTTGTGGCCGAGCACAAACACGTCCGGCCTCGGCTAGTGCGGATATCGTCTATGGCCAGCTAGCCGGCAGCTTTGATCTCGCAAGTAGCGCTGCCCGGCCTTGTGGCCGGCCACAGCAAAGGTCATCAGCGCCGTCCGCCGCGGCCGCCTGGCCCGCCGGGCGGGCTCACGCGTGCGTTCACGGCCCCGCTGACGGTGCGGCCGCCGTCGGCCGGTCGGCCACCGCGGGCTGGACCGCGGGCGTGGTGCCGGTGCCGCCGCGCGTGGCCTGGACCGCCTGATACACCGTGCGCGCGTAGACGACGGAGCCCGGTAGCTGCGGATGGACCTGGTCCGGCCAGAGCAGGTCGAGCCGATTCTTGATCGTGTCGAACCAGTCCGCGAGCACGATGTCCGGGCGCTGGTGAACAAAGGCCGCGTCCGTGGCATTGACCTGCTTGCTCCACCCGTCGGGCACATAGGTGTTGATCAGCACCAATTTGCGGTGCGGGCCGATGATCTGCGTCAGTTGCTGGAGCTGGGCGGTCGTGACAATGTAGTTGCTGCCCAGGCCCACCACCACGACCGGGCGTAGCTGGCCGCTTTCCGCGAGGCTGCGCACTATATCCAGGCCGGCCGGCATCTCCCGGCTGGGCTTCGCGTCGATGTAGATGCCGGGCAGCGTGTCGGCGAGAGCCATGGCACTCGCCGACATGACCGAATCACCGATCGCGGTCACGTCCCGGCCCGGGACCAGCTGGGTGGACGAGGGCATAGTCGCAGGTTGTGACCTGGACCGCGACGCATTCGCCCGGGTGGCCGCACCCACTTGCTCGCCCGCGGTGATCTGCTTTTCCAGGCCGGCCGGCGCTGGGGGCGCCTGGAAGTCGCCGCACCCGGCGATAATACCGGCCATCCCGGCTGAAGCCGCGGTAATCCCGGCCGTGCAGGCCACGGCCAGGGCATTTGCCGCGCGTTTCTTTGCCAATCCCTTAGCTTTTCTTCGGCTCACAGTATTCTTTTTCGCCCCGCGGAGGCGCGCGTAAACGCCGCGTTGTTGAATAGGAGAGAGCGTGCGCCGGCTATGGCCGCGGCGGCGGGGCGGGGTGGCACAGGCGCTGCATCCATACCGAGCTGATGTACTGGCCGTTCTTGATGGCGTACTCGCGGAATGTGCCCACCTCGGTGAAGCCGAACTTCCGGTGCAGCGCGACCGACGCGTCGTTGGGCACGGCTATCCCGGCCAGGGCCACGTGCACCGGCTCAGGAGCCAGGCGGTCGAAGAGCGCGCGGTACAGTGCGGTGCCCACGCCCTGGCCCCGGCTGCTGACGTCGAGCGCGATGCTGACCTCAACGGTCTGCCGGAAGGCCTCGTGGTCCCGGTAGCGCTGGGAGCAGGCGTGGCCCACGACCTGATCGCCGCGCCGGGCCACCAGCAGCCGGTAAGGTCCGGTCGCAGAGAACCGGCCGAACCAGTCGCGCCGTTCGGCCACGCTGACCGGGCGCGCGTCGAAGTGGGCGATTGAGTGGGCCGCCCAGTAGTTGAGGATCCCGACGATCGCCGGAAGGTCGTCCTCGGTCGCCGTCGTGATCTTGACCTCCGCCGGTCCGCCCGGTCCGCCCGGTCCGCCCGGCCCGCTGGGGGAAGCCAGCATCATGGCCCATACGTTAGCCTCCGGCCCGGCCCGGCCAGCGGTCAGGCGTTGGAGTACACGCGCTCCGGGGCCACCATGACCACGGCCCTGCGCTCCTCGGCCATCACCCGGTCGTAGGTGGGCCAGTCGTCGTGCGTCCCGCCCGCCGCGGTGAAGACATCCCGCAGCAGCACGCGCAGCCCCTCCGGATCCACGCCGGGCAGATGATCCTCGGGGCCCGCGATCTCGGCCGTCCCCTCGGCGGCGGCCCAGTTCCAGCCCGCCCGGACCACGATGGTCGCCCGCGGCCGGGCCCGCAGGTTGGCCAGCTTGACCGTTCCGCCCCGGGTCGTGAAGCCGACGACAAGGGCGCCGGTCACCGGATGCCCGAGGACGCCCGCGTTCACCACGGACGACTGGATCGTGCCGGCCGCGCGCAGCGTGGACACCACGCACAGTCCGTGATCGCTCTGCACCAGCGACGCGAAATCGGCGACGTCAGCCATGCCCGGATCCTAGCTCGGTGCGCAGCCGGGCGGCGGCCTCGGTCATCGCGGCGAGCTTGCCGAAGGCGGCCTCGCTGGGGAGGTACTTCATCCCGCAGTCCGGGGCGAGCACGAGGCGCTCGGCCGGAACGCAGGCCAGGGCCTTGCGGGCCCGGTCGACCACCTGGCCGGGCGTCTCCACGGTGACGTCGTTCAGGTCGAGCACGCCCAGGATGATCGTCTTGTCGTCCAGGGTCGCGAGCACGGAGCAGTCCAGGCCGGACTGCGCGGTCTCGATCGATATCTGGTCGGCGCGGCTCGCCGCGAGTTCGGGCAGGAACGAGTAGCCGGCCGGGCGGCCGTGGATGATGGCCGCGTACCCGAAGCAGATGTGCACGGCCGTGGTGCCGGCCGCGCCCTCGAGAGCCCGGTTCAGCACCGGCACCGCGTAATCACGCGCCTCGTCCGGCCGCGCCTGCATGTAGGGCTCGTCAAGCTGCACGATGTCGGCTCCGGCCGCGAACAGGTCCGCGATCTCCTCGCCGACCGCCTCGGCGTAGCCGAACGCCGCGGCCTCCCGGCTCGGGTAGTAGTCGTTCTGGGCCTGCTGCGCCATGGTGAACGGCCCGGGCACGGTGACCTTGACCAGGCGGTCGGTATGGGCGCGGAGGAATCCCAGGTCGTCCACCTGCACCGGATGGCGCCGCCGGATCGGCCCGACGATCCTGGGCACCGGGTTGGGGTGCCCGCTCCGGTCGAGCGCGGTGCCCGGGTTGTCGATGTCGACGCCGTCCAGCGCGGTGGCGAAGCGGTTGGAGTAGCTCTCGCGGCAGATCTCGCCGTCGGTGATGATGTCCAGGCCGGCCTGCTCCTGGGCCCTGATCGCGAGCAGGGTCGCGTCCTGCTGGGCCTGCGCCAGGTAGGCGGGATCCACCCGCCACAGTTCGCTGGCTCTGACCCGCGGCGGGAACCGGCCGGCCAGCTTCTCCCGGTCGATCAGCCAGTCAGGCTGCGGGTAGCTGCCGACGAGCGAGGTGGGGAACAGCATCTGGGCCTCCGTCGCGCCCGGGCGCGACGTCGGGAGGTCGGCCGGCCGGGCGGGTTCCCACAATAGAGCGTCACGGGCGCCAGGCCGGCCCGCCCTCGACATCGGTGCTGACCCTGCGGCGGGTCACGCTCACCGGGCCGAGGCCGGAGAGGGCCCCGGTCACCAGCCCGGCCAGGGCCGGGCCGGCCGAGGTCGACTCCGCGACGCCGACGGTGTCCGCCCCGGCCAGCATGGCCGGGAGGATATCGGCGGCCGCGCCGACGACGTGCGTCCTGGCCCCGCTGCCGCGAGCCAGCGCGGAGAGTCGCCTGGCGTCCGGCGAGTCCGCGGAGCCGAGCACGAGCATCACGTCGGATGCCGATGCGATGGCGCGTATCGTCTCCGCGCGGTCGGACGCGGCGTAGCAGAACCCGTCGGGGTGCGGGCCGCGCACGGCCGGGAACCGTGACCGGAGCGCGGCGGCCACCGCGGCGGAGTCCTCCACCGGGATGCCGGGCTGCAGCAGGTAGGAGACCCGTCGCGGGTCGGCGACCTGCAGCGCCCCGGTGCCCGCCGCAGTGGAGACCACCGCGGTCCGCCCGGGGACCTGGCCGGTGATGCCCGCGGCGGCCGCGTGCCCGGGCTGGCCGATCAGCACGATGTCGTCGCCGCGCTCGGCGAACTGCCGTGCCTCGGCATGCACCCACGCGACCAGCGGGCAGGTCGCGTCGATGACCTCGAGCCCGCGCGCCCCGGCCTCGGCGAGCACCTCTGCTGGGACGCCGTGCGCCGGGAAGACCACGGTCGCCCCGTCCGGGATCTCGTCCAGCGACCGCGCGAACACCGCTCCCCGTTCGGCCAGCGCCGCGATCGTCTGCTCGTCGGCGGCGAGTTCTCCGTAGACGTGCACGGCGGCGTGGCCGTCCACGGCGCGGCGGGCGGCCTCGAGCGCCTGCGCCGCGCCGCGGCACCACGGACTCGCGGCGGCCAGCAGCCGGCGGGTCCGGAACACCGCCGACCACTCGTCCACCGCGGACCGGGCCGCCGTCACGGCGACGCGATCCGTGGGGCTGGCCGCGGCGGCCACCGCGGCCTGGGTGCCGTCCCGCTGCTGGCAGGTCGCGACGAAGACGGTCGCGCCGCCGCCATCGTGGGCCGGGTCGGCGCAGGGCCCGACCGGTCCGTAGCCGACTCGCGTGCCCTTGCGCCGCAGCGTCCCGCCCACCAGCGGGGCGGCGGGGCTGGGCAGCGGGCCGCGAACCGGATCCCCGACCTCGGTCGCGACCAGCACCTCGCCGGGAGCGACGCTGGTCCCGGGCGCGAGGAATTCCTGCACGGTTGATCGGTTCATCGGGTCCATCCCCTCAGGCCCCGCCCATGGACCGGCCGCGGTGCCGCCCCGGTAAGCTCCCGCTTATCCAGCCTTCCAGGCTTCCAGCCTCCCAGCACCGCGATGTCGGCGGAAAGATCATTCCCGGGCCAGTATCCCGGGTTGCTCCCGGACGGCTCAAGGTTTCGTATCAGAACGAGCCAGGCGCATAGTTGATTATGTAGATCGAAATTGTATAAATTCGACGGATGCTGACGATGCCCTCGGGCGCGACCAGGGGAGGACCGGAGCCATGTCCGTCACCGACGAACTGCTGGCGAACAACCGCCGTTACGCCGAGGCCTTCGACGGGCCGCTGCCGCTGCCGCCGGCCCGCGGGGTGGCCGTCGTCGCCTGCATGGACGCCCGGATCAACGTCTACCCGGTCCTGGGGCTCGCCGAGGGCGAGGCGCACGTGATCCGCAACGCGGGCGGGGTGGTCACCGACGACGCGATCCGCTCCCTGGCCATCAGCCAGCGGCTGCTGGGCACCCGCGAGATCATCCTGATCCACCACACCGACTGCGGCATGCTCACGTTCACCGATGACGACTTCAAGGCCGCCATCCAGGCGGACACCGGCATCAAGCCCCCGTGGGCCGCCGAAGCATTCAAGGATTTGAACGAGGACGTCCGCCAGTCGGTCGCCCGGGTCAAGGCCAGTCCGTTCATCCCGCACACTGACGCGGTGCGCGGTTTCGTGTTCGACGTCGCGACCGGCAAGCTCGACGAGGTCAGCTAGCCGGCCGCGTCAGGCGTCGGGAGCCTCGCCGCGGCCCTGCTGCTCGGCCAGGAAGCGCTCGAACTGCGCGCCGAGTTCTTCCGCGGTCGGCATGTTCTCGGCGTCGTCGGCCAGCAGCCCGCCGTTGCCGCCCGCGGCGAACGCGTCGTACTGCTGCTCGAGGGCCTGGACGACCTCGGCGACCTCGTCCGAGCCTTCGACCTGCCGGGCAATCTCCAGGTCGGTGCGGTGCGCCGCCTCGCGCAGCGCATCGGCCGGCAGGGACAGGCCGGTGACCCGCTGCACGGACTCGAGCAGGGTCACCGCCGCCGCGGGATAGGCCGCCTGCGCGAGATAGTGCGGCACGTGCACGGCGAACCCGATCGCGGCCCGCCCGTTCTCGCCCATCCGCAACTCGAGCAGCGCGGCGGCGCTGCCGGGAACCTGCAGCCGGTCGACCAGCGGCCGGTAGCCCTCGACGAGATCGGTGCGGGTGGCGTGCGCGGTCACCCCGAGCGGCCTGGTGTGCGGCACGCCCATCGGGATGCCGTGGAATCCGACGGTGAGCCGCACCCGCAGCGCCGCCGTGACGGCGAGCACCGCGCCGGTGAACGCGTTCCAGTCATGGTCCGGTTCCGGTCCGTTCAGCAGCAGGAACGGCGTTCCCGCCGCGTCGTGCAGCAGCGAGACCGCGAGGCCGGGCGTGTCGTAGCTCTCCCAGTGGTCCTTGGCGAAGGTCATCACCGGCCTGCGAGACCGGTAGTCGATCAGGGAGTCCACGTCGAACGTGACCACTTCGGTGTGCTCCAGGGAACTCAGCAGGTGCGCCGTGAGCAGGCGGCCCGCCCCGCCCGCGTCGATGAACCCGTCGAGGTAGTAGAGCATGGTGACGTCATCGAGCTCGGGCGCGTCGGGGCTCACCTGATAAAGGTCTCCCGGGTCACCCGCCACGTTCGCCGCCTCCACTCGTTTGTCGTTCCACTACAAGTCTTACCAACGTCCGGTCACGGTTTGACCATCCACTCCGGGAAAACTGTGCTGGCGGCGGGCCGGCGGGTCAGCGGTCGCGGCCGGCGTCCCCGTCGAGCGCCCCGCGCTGCTTCCGCCACCTGCCGATCACGTCGGGCAGCTCCGAGCTGACGAACTCGAAAAACCGCACCGACTCGGCCACCCGCGCTCCGGCGGGCGTGTCCGCCCCGAGGATGTCTACTCCCTCCCGCAGCACCCCGGTCCACCGGGCCATGAGGCGATCGCGGTTTCCGATGACCTCGCCCCAGACGTTGTCCGGAGCCCGGTAGTAATGGCGGCGGGAGCCTGGTTCTCCTTCCCGGCGAGCCATGCCGACTCCGATCAGGTAGCGCACCGCGCCGGAGACCGCGGCGGGGCTGGCGCGCAGCCTGGCCGCCAGCTCAGCCGCGCTGAGCCGGCCTGAGTCCGACGTGAGCAGCGCCGCGAAGACCCGGGCCGGCATCCGCGGAACGCCCATTTCGACCAGCGCCGAGGCGAGATCCTCGACGAAACGGCTGACGGCCTGGTCGGGGGGCTGCGCGGTTGGCGTGGCCTGGGGTGACGGGGAAGGGCCGCCGTCGCGCCGCGGGGGAGCAGGGTCGTCGCGCCGCGGGCGAGGGTCGTCGCGCCGCGGGAGAGGAGGGTCGTCGCGCCGCGGAGCGGCTGTGGCCCCGGGCAGCCGGAGAGCACCGTTGCCGTCGCCGCCACCTTGCGCGACATCAGTGCCCTCCCGCTGCGGAGCTGCCTCGTCCGCGGGTGCCATGGCGCTCGTCAAACCTTCCCCGCCCTGAGTGCGCCAGGGCGTTAGTGTTCAGAACTTTCACGAATTTCTGAATTTAGTGTAGCCTGCTGCCATGACCGAGGCAATCGCCGTGTCCAGCCTGCGCAAGTCGTACGGCAAGACCGTAGCGCTTGACGGGCTGGACCTGAACGTGGTCGAGGGCGAGGTGCACGGCTTTCTCGGTCCGAACGGCTCCGGCAAGACGACGACGATCAGGATCCTGCTCGGCCTGCTGCGGGCTGACGGCGGCACCGCGCGGGTGCTCGGCGGCGATCCCTGGGACGAGGCTACGGCGCTGCACCGCAGGCTCGCCTACGTGCCGGGGGACGTGACCCTGTGGCCGAACTTCACCGGCGGCGAGGTCATCGACCTGCTCGGCCGGCTGCGCGGCGGCGTGGACGCCAAGCGGCGGGCCAGGCTGCTGGAGCGCTTCGACCTGGACCCGGCCAAGAAGGCCCGCGCGTACTCCAAGGGCAACCGCCAGAAGGTCGCGCTGATCTCGGCACTGGCCTCGGACGTGGAGTTGCTGATCCTGGACGAGCCCACCGCGGGCCTCGATCCGCTGATGGAGGCCGCGTTCCGCGACTGTGTCGAGGAAGAAACCCGCAGCGGGCGCACCGTCCTGCTCTCCAGCCACATCCTGTCCGAGGTGGAGGCGCTCTGCGAGCGGGTCACGATCATCCGGGCCGGCCGGACGGTGGAATCAGGGAGCCTGGCGGACCTGCGCCATCTCACCAGGACCTCGATCGCCGCCGACCTGGCCCGCCACCCGGCCGGCCTGGAGCAACTGCCGGGCGTGCACGACCTCGACGTGCAGGACTTCACCGACGGCGGCGCCGGCGAGCCCGGCGGGGCCAGGCTCGGCGCCCGGGTGCGGTGCGAGGTGGACACCGACAAGCTGGACGAGGTGCTGCGGCACCTGGCCGCCGCGGGTGTGCTCAGCCTGGTCAGCCAGCCGCCCACGCTGGAGGAGCTGTTCTTGCGGCACTATGCGGCCGACGGGCCGGACGCCGCCGGCATTGAGCCTGGTGCCGCCGGGCCGGTGCCCGGCGGGGGGCGGGAGGTACGGGCGGGGGGCACAGCGTGAGCGAGCGGGCCCGGTCTGGGCCGGCCGCGACGACCGGCCGAAGGTCGGCCGTGGCGGGGGACGGGGACGCGGGCGGGGGCACGCGGGGGGGTCCTGGGGGGTCGTCCCCCCCGGGCCACACCGGGTCGCTCGCCGGGTCGGGCGTGCTGGCCAGGCTGGCGGCGCGCCGGGATCGCGTGATGCTGGTGTCCTGGATCTATGTGATCACGATCCTGGTGGTCAGCACGGGCTACAGCTTCAAGGGGCTGTACAAGACGGCGGCGTCGCGTGAGTCGATCGCCTCGGGCATCACCCACAACGCGGCGACGCTCGCGCTGGGCGGTCCGCTGTACAGCGACTCGATCGGGGCGCTGACCGTCTACAAGGTCGGCGCCGCCTCCGCCATCGCGGCCGGCCTGATGAGCATTTTCATCGTGATCAGGCACACCCGGGCCGACGAGGAGGCCGGGCGTCTCGAGCTCGTCGGCTCGACGGCCGTGGGCCGGAACGCCGCCCTGGCCGTTGGCCTGCTCCTGGCGGCGGCCGCCAACGGCGTGCTGGCCCTGCTGATCTTCGCCGGGCAGTCCGTCATCGGCCTGCCCGCGGGCGGCTCCGCCGCCATCGGGCTGGCCATCGGGGGGTGCGGGCTGGTGTTCGCGGGGGTCGCCTCGGTCACGGCGCAGCTGTCCGGGAGCGCCCGCGGGGCCCGCGGCATCGCGATCTGCGTGCTCATCGCGGCGTTCCTGGTCATGTCGGCCGGCGCGGCGGCGGGCACCGGCGGCCTGCGGTGGTTGCTGTGGCTGTCCCCGGTCGGCTGGGTGACTCAGGTCCGGGCCTACGCCGGCGATCGCTGGCCGGTGCTCGCGCTGCTGGTGGCGGCGGCTGCGGCGGCGGCCGCGGCGGCCGCCTTCCTCGCGGCCCGGCGGGACCTCGGCGCCGGCCTCGTGCCGCCCCGGCCGGGTCCGGCGCAGGCCGCCAGGTCCTTGCGCAGCCCGCTGGCCCTGGCCTGGCGGCTGCAGCGGGCCAGCCTGGTCGGCTGGGCCGCGGGTGCCCTGCTCTACGGCGCCGCCCTCGGGTCGATCGCCGGCAGCATCGGTTCCTTTGTGAGCGGCAGCCCGCACGTCAGGAACGTCATAACCAGGCTCGGCGGGCAGTCCGGCCTGACCGACGCCTACCTGGCCTCGGTCATGACCATCTTCGGGCTGGCCGCGGCCGGTTACGCGGTATCCGTGGTGCTGCGCCTGCGGTCAGAGGAGACGTCGCAGCGCGCCGAGCCGGTGCTGGCCACCGCGACCCGCCGGGTGAGCTGGGGAGCCAGTTACCTGATCGTGGCCGCCGCGGGATCGGCGGCGGTGCTGGTCGCGGCGGGCCTCGGGTCCGGGCTCGCGTTCGGGCTGCGGTCCGGAGATCCCGGCACGCAGGTGCCGCGCCTGCTCGGGGCCGCGCTGGCCCAGTGGCCCGCCGTGCTCGCGGTGGCCGCCGTCGCGGTGCTGCTGTTCGGGCTGCTGCCGGAGTCCTGTGTGTCCGGCGGCTGGGCGGCGCTGGCCCTCGCGGCCGTGCTCGTGCTGCTGGGGCCGACGCTGCGGCTCGCGCAGTGGATCCAGGACATCTCCCCGTTCTCCCAGGTGCCCAAGCTGCCCGGCGGAACGGTCAGCGCCGTGCCGCTGGCCTGGCTGGCCGCCGCAGCGGTCCTGCTGACCGCCGTGGGCATGGTCGGTCTGCGCCGTCGCGATATCGGCTGATCCGGCGGCCGGGTCGGAGCAATCCGGGATGCACTCCTCCAGCATCCGGACGAGCAGGACGAGCGCCCCAGCCCCGCCCGGCCGACCGCAATGCCCCGCCCGGCGGGTCGCGGTGCTCCGCCCGGCAGGCCGCGGGCGCGACCGGCGTTCGGGCGCAGGTCGGCTAACGGCGGCGTAGCCGGCGAAGCCGGGGATGAATGCGGAGCTGCTGCACTTGGGAGTACACCTAACTCACATCCACGGCTGCGTGGATGCCGGAACGGCGACCGCGGACACCCGCGGACAGGGACAAAAACTATGAAACGGACAAAAGTTCATGGCGGCCATTCGGCCGCCCGCATGGCGGCCATCGACGGCCCTGTCTGCTAGCCAGCGGCGGCCCTGCCTGGCGGCCAGTGGCGGTCGTGCAGCAAGAAGGGTAGGCCACCGGCCTGGCGACCGGCAAGATCAGCTATGCGCCGGGGCTGCGGCCCGGCTACGGACAGGCGCGGGACGTGCGGCCGTAGCCGGCCCGCGGCGCGAATCCGGCCTGGATCAGCATGATGGCGGCGGGTCAGGCTTGCGGGTGGATGGTCTCATGCGCGGCCAGCATCGCCACGAACTTCGCGATCCGCTTGGCCCGGGTCTCCGGGCGCTTGGCGTCACCGATCCGGTAGAGGATCGCGTACCTGTTCACGCCGTTCAGCGTCGCGAAGAACGCGCGGGCGGCTTCGTCGGCGGCCAGTGCGCGCTCCAGGTCCTCCGGGACGCCCATGGACCGCTGCCCGGCGTAGGCGGCGTCCCACCGGCCGTCCTCGCGGGCCAGTTCGACCTCACGCAGCCCGGCGGGCTGCATCCGGCCCGCCTCGATCAAGTCGGCGGCCTTGTCGGTGTTGATCTTCGACCAGCGGCTGCCCGGCTTGCGCGGCGTGAAACGCTGCAGCCAGTACTGGTCGTCGAGCCTGCCCTTCTGGCCGTCGATCCAGCCGTAGCACAGCGCCGTCTCGAGCGCTTCGGAGTACGACACCCCCGGCGCGCCGGACCCCTTCTTCGGGATCTTCAGCCAAACCCCCGGTGCGGTGGCGTGCTGCTCATCCAGCCAGGACTCCCACGCGTCCAAATCGGCGAAGCCGAGCACGGGAAGATCGCGCTGTGGCATGCAGTTAGTCAACCACGGGCGTCCGACCGCCGGATCCTGACGGGCGGGGTGTGACCTGAGGATCCAACCGCCGGACCCGACCACCGGGCAGGCGGCCAGCCGGTAGTTAGTTGTAAGCCAGCAAATGACAAGAGGCATACTGCGAAAATGGGCCAGAACGCACTCGACCGCCGGCGCCGCATGCTCGTGCTGGCGATCTGCTGCCTGAGCCTGTTCATCGTCGGCATCGACGTCACGATCGTGAACGTCGCGCTGCCCTCGATCCAGCACGACCTGCGCGCTCCGGTGTCCGGCCTGCAGTGGACGGTGGACGCCTACACGCTTGTCATAGCCAGTTTCCTGATGCTGTCCGGCTCCACGGCGGACCGGATCGGGCGACGCCGGACCTTCCAGGCGGGCCTGGCCCTGTTCACACTGGGCTCGCTGCTGTGCAGTCTCGCCCCTGGCCTCGGTTGGCTCGTAGCGTTCCGGATGCTGCAGGCGCTGGGCGGGTCGATGCTGAACCCGGTGGCCATGTCGATCATCGCCAATACGTTCACCGATCCCGCGGAACGGGCCCGCGCGATCGGGGTGTGGGGCAGCGTCTTCGGCATGAGCATGGCGCTTGGCCCGATAGCGGGCGGCGCCCTGGTCTCGTCGGTCGGCTGGCGCGGGATCTTCTGGGTCAACATCCCGGTCGGCATCGCCGCGCTCGTGCTCACCGCGGCGTTCGTGCCCGAGTCACGGGCAGCCCGGGCACGCCGGGTTGATCCGGTGGGCCAGGTGCTGGTCATCGTCACGCTGGCGTCCCTGACCTACGCGATCATCGAGGGCCCGAACTCGGGCTGGACCTCGGTCAGGATCCTCGGCTGCTTCGCCCTCGCCGCCGCTGGGCTCGTCAGCCTGGTGCGCTACGAGTCGCGGCGGGACGAGCCCCTGCTCGACCTGAGGTTCTTCCGGAGCGCCCCGTTCTCGGGAGCGACGGCGATCGCGGTGTGCGCGTTCGCCGCGCTGGGCGGCTTCCTGTTCCTCAACACGCTGTACCTGCAGGAGGTGCGCGGCTACTCGGCACTGCACGCCGGGTTGTTCACGCTGCCGATGGCGGCGATGACCGTGCTGCTCGCGCCGCTGTCCGGGCGCATCGTCGCCGTCCGCGGGCCGCGGCTGCCGATCGTGGTGGCGGGCGTCGCCACCCTGGCGGCCGGGATCATGCTGACCCGGCTGACCAGCAACACCTCGTTCGGCTGGCTCGTCCTGATCTACGTGATCTTCGGTGTGGGATCGGGCCTGGTCAACGCCCCGATAACGAACACAGCAGTTTCGGGCATGCCCCGGTCACAGGCCGGGGTCGCCGCCGGGATCGCCTCGACCAGCCGGCAGGTCGGCTCCGCGCTCGGTGTGGCCGTGGCCGGATCGGCGGCCCTCTCGGCCCTGCACGGCCCATTCCGGTCGGGCTTCGCCGACGCCAGCCACGTGGGCTGGTGGATCATCGTCGGCTGCGGCGCCGCGATCCTCCTGCTCGGCCTGGTGACCAGCGGCCGCTGGGCACAGGGCACCGCCGAACGCACCGCCACTCAGCTCATGCCCTCCACCAAGCTCCCCGTCTCCACCCCCTAACCGCCCCCCCGCACTCCCGCACCGCCCCCCGCGCGGGCCAGTCTGAACCGCGTCGATGGACCAACGGTGCGGTTACAACAGCGTCGGAGTTCCAGCGATGTCGTTGAGCCGGGCCCAGGGGACCGGGGCAGCGAGAGGCGGGGGAGCCCGGGGGGAATGGGGTGGCCAGAGTGACTGGCGTGACTGGCGTGACTGGCGTGATCGGCATCACGGAGGTGCCGGGGGCCCGGGCAGGGGGTCGGCCGGGGCAGCGGGGGGCAGCCGCGGGCGACGGGGCGGCCGGGGAGCCGGGTCCGGTCAGGACTCGGCGGGCGAGGCGGTGCTGCCGACGGCGAAGACCGCGCCCTGGTCGTCGCTGAGCACGGCCATCCGGCCGTAGGGGGTGTCCCAGGGCGGACGGATCACGGTGCCGCCGAGTTCGGCGGCCCGGGCGACGGCGGCGTCCGCGTCCGCCACGGCGAAGTAGGTCGCCCAGTTCGCCGGGATCTCCGCGGGGGAGTCGGGGCCGATCTCGCCGATCCCGCCGACCGGGCTCCCGCCGAGGTCGAGCGTCGCGTACCGGAAGCCCTCCGAACTCATGTCGCCGTAGTCGTAGCCGAACACCGCCCGGTAGAAGGCCTGGTTGCCGTCGTAGTCGCGGGTCATGTTCTCGTTCCAGGTCAGCGAACCCGGCTCGTTGGCCAGCCGGACGCCGGTGTGCGCACGGGCCTCCCACACGCCGAAGACCGCGCCGCCCGGGTCGGCCGCGACCGCCATCCGGCCCACGTCCATCACGTCGAACGGCTCCGTCAGCACCTGGCCTCCGGCCGCCTTGATCTTGCTCACCGTGTCGTCGGCGTTCTCGGACGCGATGTAGGTGATCCAGGCGGGCGGCGCCTCGGCCGGGCTCATCTTCGGCCCGATGCCCGCCACCGGCAGGCCGTTCACCTCGCACATGGCGTAGCCGCCCGACTCCGGCGGGCCCTCCTGGATCTCCCAGCCGAACAGGCCCGCGTAAAAGGCCTTGGCCCTGCCGATGTCGTCCACTCCGAGATCTACCCAGCACGGAGTGCCGGCCGGCCAGGCGATGTCCCGAATGACCATCAGATCCTCCACATGTGTCACGAGTCGCCTACGAAGCGTATACCCGGACGGGCCGGCGCGACCCGGTTCCGCGGACGTCCGCCGACGCCGGGTCAACCGATCGGTGGATGCCGGGCGCCAGCCGGCCGATCCCGCGGATCAGACCTTCGCCGCCGGGACGTGGCCGCGCGGGCGATGCCGCCGCAGGGCCCCGGTGGCCACGCTGAACAGGCAAAGCGGAACCAGCCGGAGCTGCTGCGGGCGGTGCGGGCCGCGGCCGCGGCGAGGCCGTGCTGTCGCCGTCGGTCGCCACCCGGCTGATGGGCCGGGTCCGCTCCCCGGACGCCGGGGCCGCTCAGCCAGCGCGAGCTCGAGGTGCTCGAGCTGGTGGCCGGGGGAGCGCCAACCGGGAGGCGGCGGCGCGGCTGTTCGTCAGCGAGGCCACGGTCAAGACCCACCTGCTGCACATCTACGTCAAGCTCGGGGTCAGCGACCGCGCGGCCGCGGTCGCCGAGGCGTTCAACCGAGGGCTGCTGACTCCGCGACCATGAACGAAGCGCGGCGCGCCGGACCTATCCGCCCGGAGTGACCAGGCCGGATTCGTAGGCGAGCACGACGGCCTGGGCGCGGTCGCGGAGGTCCAGCTTGGCCAGGATGTGCCCGACGTGGGTCTTGGTAGTCTGCTCGGCGATGACCAGGGCGTCGCTGATCTCGGCGTTGGACAGGCCGCGGGCGATCAGCCGCAGGACCTCGGTTTCCCTGCTGGTGAGCGCGCCGAGGGCGGCGGGGCCGGCGGACCGGGCCGCGGCGGGCGGGTGAAGTCCTCGATGAGCCGCCGCGTGATGGACGGGGCGAGGAGCGCGTCGCCGGCGGCGATGACCCGGACGGCATGGACCAGTTCGGCGGCGGTGGCGTCCTTGAGCAGGAACCCGCTCGCCCCGGCGCGCAGGGCCTCGTAGACGTAGTCGTCGAGGTCGAAGGTGGTCAGCATCAGCACCCGGGCCGGCCCGGGCCGGGCTCGGCGAGGATCTTGCGGGTGGCGTGCAGGCCGTCCATGACCGGCATCCGCACGTCCATCAGGACCACGTCGGGCTGCAGCGCCCGGGACAGCCGGACCGCTTCCGCGCCGTCGGCGGCCTGCCCGGCCACGGCCATGCCCGGCTGCGCGGCGAGCACCGCGGCGAAGCCCTCGCGGACCATCGCCTGGTCGTCGGCGATCAGGCACCGCGTCACCGCACCGCCGGCCGCCGGACCGCCCGCGGCCGGACCGCCCACGGCCGGGGTGGCGGCGGTCAGGCCGGGGTCGGCCGGGGCGGCGGCTGGCCGGGGGTCGGCCGGGGTAAGGGCGGTCACGCGGCCTGGTCCAGGGGGAGGACCGCGGATACGACGAAGCCGCCGTCGGGTGCGGGGCCGGCCGAGAGCGAGCCCCCGAGCAGGGCGACCCGCTCGCGCATCCCGGCCAGGCCGTGGCCGGGGCCGTGCCCGGGGCTCTTGCCGGGCGCGAGGCCGGGGCCGGGGCCGCCCGGGCGGGAGCGGCCGGCGGGAGCGGCCGGGCCGGCGGGAGCGCCCGGGCCGGTGACCGCGGCGGCCAGGGCGTGATCGGGAACATCGCGGTGCCCGTTCAGGCCGGTGCCCGGCCCGTTGGCCACCCGCAGCACCACGGCGCCCGGGTCGTGGTTCACCGACACGGTGACCGCGGCTCCGGGGGCGTGCCGGCCGGCGTTGGACAGCGACTCCTGCACGATCCGGTACGCGCACACCCCGACGCCGGCCGGGACCTGGCCCGGCGCCGGCGGGGCGGACAGCCGGACGGCGACCCCGGCGCGGCGGGCGGTGTCGATGAGGCCGGGCAGGTCAGAGAGCTGGGGCTGGGGGGCGCGGTCGGGGGGCTGGTCGTGGCGCAGCACGCCGAGCAGCTTGCGCATGTCGGTCAGGGCCTCGCGGGCGGCGCTGCTCAGCGAGCCGAACTCCTCCCGCACCGGCTGGTCCAGGCCGGCCAGCCGGTAGGGCGCGGTCTCGGCGCGCACCGCGATCAGTGACATGTGGTGGGCGACCACGTCGTGCAGTTCCCGCGCGATCTTGGCGCGTTCCTCGAGCACGGCCCGCCGCGCCCGCTCCAGCTCGGTCGCCTCGGCCTGGTCGGCCAGGGCCCGCCGGTCGCCGCGCCGGGAGCTGAACGCATCCAGCGCGATCGTCACGGCGGTCAGCCCGATGGTGCCCAGCACCGCGGTCGGCAAGCCGGGATGGCCTGGAGCCCGCAGCCACCAGGGGATCAGGGTCAGCGCCCACATCCACCACAGCACCGCCCGCGGATGACGGACCCCGGCCGCGCCGAACACCGCCAGCAACACCACGATCTGGACCGGGCTCCACGGCCAGCCGCCCGTCCAGCCGACCCCGGCCAGCGGGAGCAGCAGCAGCCCGAGCCACCCGATCCGCCAGCCCAGCAACGGATACCGGGCCAACAACGGCAGCGGCGCCACCACCGCCAGCGCCACCAGCACCGCCAGGGCCATCAGCTGGCCAGGGCCGCCCGAGAACCCCACCAGCCAGGAGAGGCGGAACGCGGCCGCATGCGGCACGAGACGTGAGACCGCCACGACCTGCGCGGCAGCGGCGGGGTGGACGTGTACGAAAGACGGCTGCGGAACGATCGACCCACGTTGACCGGGACCGGGAAGGGGTGGCTTGAGAAACCGGCTGGTGATGCCGGTGATGCTGGTCAGGCTGGCCGCGCTGAGCGCCAGCGTCGCCACGGCCAGCCCGCAGTGCGCGGCCCGGCGCTGCCATGGCGAGCGCCACACGGGAGCCGGGTCGGAGCCGACGAGCACCTGGATCAGCCCGCGCGCGGCGAGGCGCCCCGCCGGGCCGGCGCGGGCGGCGAGAACGCGATGAGGGCCGGGCGGCGTCCGGGCGGGGCCGGGCGGCGTCTGGGTCAGGCCGTGCCCCGCGCCGCGCGCGG
Source organism: uncultured Actinomycetota bacterium (assembly GCA_963842355.1). GTDB lineage: Bacteria > Actinomycetota > Actinomycetes > Streptosporangiales > Streptosporangiaceae > JASHPR01. The sequence continues at coordinate 331,839 of CAWJGC010000012.1, forward strand.
CCCGGTGGGCGCCGCCGGCGGTCGGCGCGCTGCGGGACGTGCGTGTCACGCTGCCAGGTTAGGCCGCCTCGGCCGTCCGGTCGTCCCGCTCGGGATTGTCATACCCAGGTATCAGCCGGCTCCGCGGCGGCGGGGCGCTGCCCCGGTGGTATGACCGCGGTTCACCCCGGACAGTCTTGGCCGCGATGGGTGTTTCCCGCGACCCGGTACGGCCCGGGCCGGCTGTGGCGGGAAATGGCGTCGGGCGGCAGGCGCGGTTCCCGGCCGGTCGGCTGGCGGGCCTGCCCGCCAGCGCGGGCATACTGATGCTCACTGACCCGCAACACCAAGGGGCAACGTTGGCCGAGCAGCGCGAGACCGGGTCGGCGGGCGTCAGCGCCGGGCCCATGACCGTGTGGGACGCGATCAGGTCACGGCGCGACGTCAGGGAGTTCGACGGTCGGCCGATCCCGGCCCGGGATCTCGATCAGATCCTGGAGGCGGGCCGGCGATCCCCGTCCTCGCGGAACTGGCAGCCCTGGGACTTCATTGTCGTCACCGACCGCCGCCAGCTCGCCGAGCTGGCCCGGGTCTGGCGGGGCGGCGGGCACGTGGCGCAGTCCGCGGCGACGATCGCGCTGATCGCGCCGGCCGCCGACGAGCGGCGCCGCGCGCCGTTCGACCTCGGCCAGGTCACGATGAGCATCATGCTGGCCGCGGCCGGCCTCGGGATCGGCAGCGGGCACTCGGCCGTCGCCGATCAGGACCTCGCCCGGCGGGTACTCGGCTTTCCCGCTGACCGGACCTGCGCGTTTCTCATTCCGCTGGGCTACCCGGCCGGGCGTCCGCTGACCCCGATCCTGCGCCCCGACCGTCGCCCGCTCGACGAGATCGTGCACCGGGGCCACTGGTAAGCCCGCCGCCGGGGTCCCGCTGCCCGGGGCCGCTGGCGCGGGCGCGGCGTCGGGTCCCGGATGCGCGGGACCGGGGCGGGGTCGCTCGGGTCGCGGGCGGGGGGGCGGGTCGCGGGCGTCGGGGTCGGGTCCGGGCGAATGGCGCGCGGACCGGCCCCCAGGCGGGATCTCGCAACCGGGGCGAGCCGACTGTCGTCTGGAATAACTGGCAGCGGGATGCGTGAGCTGCGTGCGGGGGCGTTAGCCACCCGTAACATCGCTGGCACGAACCGATGACAACCAGGGCCGGCCGGAGCGGCGGGCTCGCGGAAGGGCAGGCCGTTGAGCAGGGCACACCGCCGGCCCCGGGCCCGCGGCGCGGTTATCGTCGCCGCCGTGGCCGTAGCCTGCGCGGCGAGCGCGATCGCGGGTTATCTCGCGTTCTCGCCGCGCGGGTCGCCGACGGCCGGGACGGCAGCGGGAACCGGGAGCACGCCCCAGGCTGCTGCTTCGCCCAGGACCGGGCAGAGTTCGACCGCCGCGAGCCAGCCGACCGGGTCCGGGTCCGCGGCCATGCCCAACCTCTCGCTCGCGCAGATGGCGGGCCAACGGGTGATCTTCAGCTACCGCGGCCTCACCCCCGGCCGGCCTGCTCCAGCTGATCCGGCACGGGGACGCCGCGGGCGTCATCTTCTTCAGCCATAACATCGCCAGCCTGGCCCAGATCAGCAAGGTCATCGCCGGGCTCGAGGCGGCGAACGCCAACCCGGATAACCCGGTACGGGCGCCGCTGCTGCTGATGACCGACCAGGAGGGCGGCGAGGTCCGCCGCATGCCCGGCGCCCCCCTGCTCTCCGAGGCGCAGATCGGCCAGGCGGCCGACCCCGCGGCCGCGGCGAAGGCCGCGGGAAGCAGCGCCGGGCTCAACCTGCACGGTGTGGGCATGAACGTCAACCTGGCGCCGGTGCTCGACGTGTACCGCCAGCCCGGTGACTTCGACGACCAGTTCGGCCGGTCCTACAGCACGGACCCGGACGAGGTGTCCCTGCTCGGGGCGGAGTTCATCACCGCGCAGCAGCATGTCGGCGTCGCGGCCACGGCCAAGCACTTCCCCGGCCTGGGCGCGGCGGCCACGGCGCAGGACACCGACAAGGTACCGGTCACGCTGAGCCAGCCGGTCAGCGTGATCAGGAACACCGATGAGCTGCCCTACAAGGCGGCGATCGCGGCCGGGGTCCGGCTGGTCATGGTGTCCTGGGCGGTGTACCCGGCGCTCGACCCCGGCCGGCCCGCCGGGCTCTCCCGCGTGATCGTCGGCGGCGAGCTCCGGCAGCGGCTCGGGTTCGGGGGAGTCACGATTACCGACGCACTGGAGGCGGGCGCGCTCCGGGCGTTCGGCACGATACAGAACCGGGGTCTGCTGGCGGCCCAGGCCGGGATGGATCTGCTCCTCTGCTCGGAGCAGAACTTCACCGAAGGCGAGCAGGCAGCCACGGGCCTGGAGAACGGCTACCGCGACGGCCAGCTGGGCCACACGGCGTTCACGGCGGCCCTGCAGCGCGTGCTCGCCCTGCGCGCCAGCCTCGGCGGCTAGGCCGCCCGCCGCGGCCGGCCTGCCGCCGGGCAGGCGGAGGCTCAGGCGGTCGTCCTGGCCGTCGTTCCGTGCTCGACGTAGTCGGCCAGCTGCTTGCCCAGCATGATCGACACCGTGTACTCGCCGTGCGACACCGCCAGCCCTTGCAGGTCGGCCGTGGGGGTGACGGTCCAGTGATGCAGTTCCACGTCGCGGGTGGCGCACCGGAGGATCCGCTCGGCCCGCGCGGCGGGATCGGTGTACCTGCTGGCGTCATCGTTCAGCTCGAGGGCGAGCGCGAACGCCAGGTCGTCGCTTTCCCGCAGCGGGACGAGATTCCGCTCGATGCTGATCAGGACCGGCGCGAGGGCCAGGTCGGCCGGAGTGTGCGGATGGGGCTCAGACATCGGTATCACCGTGCTTCAGGGAAGGAGCAGGAGCAGTTCGATCATGCCGGTCGCGGACGCCCGGCGGATAGAGACCATGGTTCTGGCCGGGGCCGACCAAGGTCCTCCGCACGGCGCGGCGGTGGTCCGGGGTCACAGCTCGCCGGGCCAGGCGTCGGCGGGTGAGTGTCACGTAGGCGAACACGCCGGCGACGAAGACCAGGATCGCCGAGAGCAGGAGCGCGGCGCGCAGCCCGGTATAGAACGCGTTGTAGGCGGCGTGAACCACTTCCTGGACGAGCTTCAGCTCGCCGGCCGGTCCCACGCGGCTGTTGCTGGCGTTGGAGGGTTCCTGGCCGGTCTCGACGCCCTGGATCACGATCGCCTGGAAGTTGGACGGGATGCCCAGGGCCTTCAGCCTGGTGATCAGGCTGGAGTGCAACTGGGCGTTCACGAGCGCGCCCAGGACCGCCACGCCGGTCACGGCGCCGATCTCGCGGCTGGTGTTCGTCGCTGATGCGGCCATGCCCGAGCGCTCGGGCGGCACGGCCGACAGCGCCGAGGAGGTGATCGGGACGACCGTCGTGCCGACGCCGATGCCGACCAGGGCGAGGGCCAGGGCCAGCGGCGCATAGGCCGGGTTCGGGTTGAGCGTGACGGTGGTCAGCAGCAGCCCGGCGCTGAACAGCAGGCAGCCGATGAGGATCGACCGCGCCGGCCCGGCCACGCTGGTCCAGCGGCCGGCCAGCAGCGAAGCGAGGATCATCAGCACCATCATCGGCAGGAAGGTCAGGGCGATCTGGTAGCCGGTGTCGCCGACCACCTCGTCGAGGTACAGCGCGGTGAAGAAGAAGACGGCGAACGTGGCGAAGTAGGCGCAGAACGCGACCACGTTGGCGGTGAGGAACTCGGGGACGCGCAGGTACTTCAGGTCGAGCAGCGGATGCTCGGCGCGGCTCTCCCGGAAGAAGAACGCTGCCGCCCCCAGCGCGGCCAGGCACAGCAGCGCGACCACGCTGGGATCGGCGAAGCCCACGTTCTCAGCGTCGATTATGCCGAAGGTGAAGGCGGTGAGCGCGGCGGCGCCGAGCACCGTCCCGGCGATGTCGACCCGGTGCGCGTCCGGGTCGGAGTTCTCGGGCAGCACGATCACGCCCGCGATCAGGGCGGCCAGGCCGAAGAACAGGTTGAACCAGAAGATCGCGCGCCAGCTCCACACGCCGACCAGCGCGCCGCCGATGACCGGGCCCACGGCGAGGGCCAGGCCGGACACTGCCGTCCAGACCCCCAGGGCCCGCGTGCGGATGCGCTCGTCGGTGTACAGGTGCCGGATCATCGACAGGGTGCCCGGCTCGCTGGCGGCGGCACCGAAGCCCATGACCGCCCGCCCGGCGATCAGCACCTGGGCGTTGGGGGCCAGCGCCGACAGGACCGATCCCGCGCAGAAGATCCCGGCCCCGATCAGCATGACCCGCTTGCGCCCGAACTCGTCGCCGACCATGCCGAACGCGAGCATCACGGCGGCGAAGGTCAGCGCGTACGCGCTGACCACCCACTGCAGGGCGCTCACGCCCGCGTGCAGCTCGCTCTGGATGCTGCCGAGCGCGACGCTCACGATCGTGTTGTCGAGGAAGGTCAGGAACAGGATCGTGCATAGCACGGCCAGCGCAACCGGGCGTCCTCCGTGGCGCGCCGTGGGCGCCTGCTCCGGCACGCCGACCGAGCGAACCACCGGGTTAGGCCGCTGAGCAGGCGGTCGGCAGCGAGGTGACGATCCCGAATGACTTCTCCAGGGTGAGCAAACCGCAGAAGCTGGCCAGGCCTACCTTCCAGGTGCCGCCCTCCAGCACTGCGGTGCCTTTCTGGTTCGGCAACGCGGTCTGGCCGGCCTCCACGATCGAGTAGGTCACCGCGGCCTGGGTCGGTGAGGTGACCGTCACCTTCGTGACCTTGGCGCTGGCCGAGGACGCCAGGCTGTTGCCGGCCTGGGCGCTGATGATCGAGGCGAACTGCTGCCCGTCCTGCAGCAGGCTGACCCGTTTGGCGACCGGAGTCTTCGCGTTGAAGAACGCCGTCCAGTTGGCCGCGATCGTCGCCGCGGCGGACCCGCCGGCCGGCGCCGCCGCCGATGGCGACGCGGAGGGTGACGCCGGCGCGCTGGCCGGAGCCGAGGTAGGCGGCGCGGAACTGGGAGTGGAAGAGCTAGAGCCAGATCCGCTGCTGCCGCAGGCGGCCACGCTCGCGCCGAGAGCGCACAACAGCAGAATCAGCTGAATGGGGTTTCGATTCTTCACTCGGTCATTCTCCAGCTTTCCGCTGGCTCTGGCGATGTTGTGCCTGACGCTCACGTCAGAGTCGCGGCGTGGTCGGGCACATAGGTCTGCATTTCCCGCGGAACCCGCACGTACCCCTGCGCCGGAGGCCGCGGCGGCAACTCGATCGGGGCTCGCTGCACCTCGTGGTACGGAAGCGTGGACAGCAGGTGGGCGATCATGTTGATCCTGGCCCGCCGCTTGTCCTGGCTTTCCACGACAAACCACGGGGCCTCCGGAATGTCGGTATGCACGAACATCTCGTCCTTGGCCCGCGAGTAGTCCTCCCACCGCGTGATCGACTGCAGGTCCATCGGGGAGAGCTTCCAGCGCCGCACCGGGTCGTCGAGCCGGGCCTGGAACCGGCGTTCCTGCTCGTCGTCGCTGACCGAGAACCAGTACTTCCGCAGCATGATGCCGTCCTCGACCAGCAGCCGCTCGAAGATCGGGCACTGGTGCAGGAACCTGTGATATTCCTCCTTCGTGCAGAAGCCCATGACGTGCTCGACCCCGGCGCGGTTGTACCAGCTCCGGTCGAACAGCACCACCTGGCCCGCGCTCGGCAGATGGTCGACGTAGCGCTGGAAGTACCACTGCGCCTGCTCCCGCTCGGTCGGCGCGGGCAGCGCGACGATCTGGACGACGCGGGGGTTGAGGTACTGGGCGACCCGCTTGATCGTGCCCCCCTTGCCGGCCGCGTCCCGGCCCTCGAAGATCACCACGACCCGGGCGCCTTCCGACCGCACCCACTCCTGGACCTTCACCAGCTCCTGCTGCAGGCGGTACAGCTCGGTCTCGTACGCCTTCCTGGGCAGCCGCTCCGGGGGGTCCTGCGCCGTGGTCGCCTGCGCCGTGGTCGCCTGCGCCGTGGTCGCCTGCCCCGTGGCCGGCTGTTCTGGGGCCGGCCGCCCCGCCCCGCGCTTCGCCTTGCCGCTCTTACCGGCCATAGCCCGCACCTCCTGACGCCAGCCCCTGATACGACCATCCTGCACCGGCCGGCGGGCCGGGGAAGGGGCCGGCGCGATGACGGCGGGCCGGCGGCGCCTGCGCGGCCGGTCAGGGCTGCGGCATCAGACCGTGCTCGGGGAAGACCGCGGCCCGGGTGGCCATGATGGCCTGGTCGACCGGCTCGGCCGGGTCGTACCCGGAGTGGAAGCTCGCGTACCGCGGCTCGGCTCCGTCGGTCATGAACTCGGGCGCCTGGCGGCCGGTGCGCCGGGTCGCGTAGTCCCGCCAGGCGGCCGGAACGCGGGTCCCGGGATCGATCGGATGTCCGGCGGCCTCGGCGAGCAGATGCGTCCAGGTTCTCGGCACGACCAGGAGCAGCTCGTAGCCGCCGCCTCCGGTGAGCAGCCAGCGCCCGCCCGCGGCCTCGTGGGCGAGTTGATGGATCGCGGCGTGCGCGGCGCGCTGCGCGTCGATGGACAGCTCGAGATTGGCCAGCGGGTCGAGTTCGTGCGTGTCGCAGCCATGCTGGCTGACCAGGACAGTGGGCCGGAACGCGCGCACCAGCGGGGGGACGACGGCGTGGAACGCGCGCAGCCAGCCGGCGTCCCTGGTCCCGGCGGGCAACGCCACGTTGGCGGCCGATCCCGCCGCGCCCGGCCCTCCGGTCTCGAACGGCCATCCCGTGCCGGGGAACAAGGTCGCCGGGCTCTCGTGGATGCTGATCGTCAGCACCCGCGGATCGGTGTAGAACGCCGCCTGCACGCCGTCGCCGTGGTGCACGTCGATGTCGACGTAGGCGATCCGCTCCGCGCCGGCCTCCAGCAGCCACGCGATCGCGATCGCCGGGTCGTTGTACACGCAGAACCCGCTCGCGTTCGCCCGCATGGCGTGATGCAGCCCGCCCGCGATGCTCGCGCCGTGCTGGACCCGGCCGGTCCACATCGCGCGGGCTGCCGCCAGGGTCGCGCCCGCCACCAGCGCCGACGCGTCGTGCATGCCGGGGAACACCGGGTCGTCCTCGGTGCCGAGGCCGAAGCGGAGCAGCGATGGGTCCGGGTACGGTCCGCTGGCCATCCGCACCGCCTCGATGTAGCGCGGGGCGTGCACGAGGTGCAGCTCGGCGTCGGTGGCGGGATCCGGCCGCTCGACGGTCACCGCGTTGCCGCTGAACAGGCCGAACGCGCGGGCCAGCTCGATCGTCAGCTCGACCCGGACCGGCGCCAGCGGGTGGCTGGGCCCGAAGTCGTAACCGGTCAGCCGTTCGTCCCAGGCCACATGCAGGGTGCAGGTCACCGGGTCCCTCCTCACTGCTGCCGCCAGGCCGCGCTCAAGGACCACCATCTCATCCGCTCGGCCCGCCGGTTCCGGCCCGTGGGGGGTGCAGGCCGGGCGCCGGTTCCGGCCCGTGGGGGGTGCAGGCCGGGCGCCGGTTCCGGCCCGTGGGGGGGTGCAGGCCGGGCGCCGGTTCCGGCCCGTGCGGGCGCAGACCTGGGCGCCGCGGCGGTCATCAGAGCGGCCGGTCAGGTCCACGGCACCGGTCAGGTCCACAGCATCGGTACGCTCACGCCGAGTTCGGCGAGCAGGCGGCGCAGCAGCGGCAGCGATACGCCGAGCACGTTGCCGTGATCACCGTCGATCCCGTCGACGAACCAGCCGCCCCGCCCGTCGAGCGTGAACGCCCCGGCCACCTGCAGCGGCTCGCCGGAGGCGACATAGGCGGCGATCTCGTCGTCGGACGGCGTGCCGAAACGCACCACGGTGGCGGCACCGGCGACGGCCCGGCGGCCGGTCGCGGCGTCGATCAGGCAGTGGCCGGTGCGGAGCGTTCCGGCCCGGCCCGACAGTTCCCGCCAGAGGTGCGCCGCCTCCGGGGCGGACTGCGGCTTGCCCAGCGCCCGGCCGTCGAGATCGAGCAGGGAATCGCAGCCGATCACCAGCCCCCGGCCCAGCCTGGCCGCGACCGCCTCGGCCTTGGCCCGGGCGAGGATCTCGACGAGCGCCGCCGGGGTGTCAGCCCGGAACGCGTTCTCGTCCACGCCGCTGACGACGACCGTCGGGTCGAGCCCGGCGCTGCGCAGCAGCGCGAGCCGAGCCGGCGACCCCGACGCGAGCACGATCTCCACCATGTGCCCGAACGCTACCGGCCGGCCATCCAAGGAACCGCCAGCTGGGCCCGGCCGTCCGGGTGGACAGCGCGGGTGGGCATCCCGCCCGGCAACCCGCGGAGCCACCGTGGCTTGCGCGGCCGGCGGGGCCGCGGCTGGTAGCGTTTCGGCCCTGTGAGCACCCCCGCATCGGTCACCGACGATGAGGCACGCCATCCCGCCGCCCCGGACACGGACGCTCGGCACCCCGCTCCCCCGCGGGTGCGGCGGGAGCTGCCTTCCTCCCTGCGGAGCTGGCAGCAGGAGGCCTACCAGGCCTACTTCCGGGTGCCGAGGCGCGACTTCCTGCTGGTCGCGACCCCGGGAGCGGGGAAGACGGCGTTCGCGCTGACCGTGGCGGCCGAGTTGCTCGCCCGCCGCGAGATCGCCGCGGTCACCGTGGTCACGCCGACGGAGCACCTGAAGCACCAGTGGGCGCAAGCGGCGCACCGCCTCGGGATTTCGATGGACTCGGGCTACCGCAACGCCCAGGGACGGGTGTCGGCCGACTTCACCGCGGTGGCGGTGACCTACGCGCAGGTGGCCGCCCATCCCGCGCTGCACCGGCAGCGCACCCAGCACCGGCGCACGCTGGTGATCTTCGACGAGATTCATCACGCGGGCGACGCGCTCTCCTGGGGCGAGGCGGTCCGGGAATCGTTCGAGCCCGCGCGGCGCAGAATGGGGCTGACCGGGACCCCTTTTCGCAGCGACGCCAACCCGATCCCGTTCGTGAACTATGTCGAGGATCCCGACGGCACCCGGCGAAGCTCTTCCGACTACGTCTACGGGTACGGCCCGGCCCTGGGCGACGGGATCGTCCGGCCCGTGATCTTTCTCGCCTACTCGGGCGAGATGCGCTGGCGGACCCGGGCGGGCGACGAGATCACGGCCACCCTGGGTGCCCCGATGACGTCTGACCAGCTCGCGCAGGCCTGGCGGACGGCGCTCGACCCGCAGGGGGAGTGGGTCGCCCGGGTCATCGAGGCCGCGGACCGGCGGCTCACCGAGGTGCGCCGGGGCATGCCCGACGCGGCCGGGCTGGTGATCGCCGGCGACCACTCCGACGCCCGCGCCTACGCGGCGCTGCTGCGCCGGGTGACCGGGACCCGCCCGGTGATCGTGCTCTCCGACGACCCTTCGGCCAGCCGGAAGATCGCCGCGTTCGCGGGGTCCGACGACCGGTGGATGGTGGCCGTCCGCATGGTCTCGGAGGGGGTCGACATCCCGCGGCTGGCGGTCGGGGTGTTCGCGACGAGCGTGAGCACCGCGCTGTTCTTCGCCCAGGCGGTGGGGCGCTTCGTGCGGGCCAGGCGGCGCGGGGAGACGGCGTCGGTGTTCCTGCCGTCCGTCCCGGTCCTGCTCGGCTACGCCGCGGAGCTGGAGGCCGAACGCGACCACGTGCTGCGCCACCGCGACGACGATCCCGAGCGCGAGCTGGCCGAGGCGCAGCGCCAGCGCGATACCGCGGACGAGCTCGGCGAGGCGCCGTTCACGGCCCTGGAGGCGTCGGCCCACTTCGACCGGGTGCTGTACGACGGGGGTGAGTTCGGCGCGTCGGCGGAAGAGGAGGACTTCCTCGGCCTGCCCGGGCTGCTGGAGCCCGAGCAGGTGGCGGTGCTGCTGCGCAAACGCCAGGCGGACCAGCTCAAGAAGTCGGCCGGTACGGCTCGGCCGGCCTCCTCGTCGCGTTCCGCCGGCCCGGCTCCGGCCGGCGCCGCGTCCCCTCCCGCGGGTGTGACTCCGGCCGGCGCCGCGTCCCCGCCGGCCCGCGAGACGCTCGGGGCCCTGCGCAAGGAACTGAACGCCCTGATCGCGGCGTGGCATCACCGCACCGGCCAGCCGCACGGGGCGATCCACGCCGAACTGCGCCGTGCCTGCGGCGGGCCGCCGCAGGCCGAGGCCACCGCGGAGCAGATCCGCGCCCGGATCGGGATGCTCCGCCGCTGGGCCACGTCCGGCCGCTGACCAGGTCCGGCGCTCGCCCGGCGAGTTCGCCCTGCTCGAGTCCGGCATTGTGCCGCACCGGGCCAGCTTGCCTGATCGTCGCCTGATGCGGCGCTCCTTCGCCGTGGCTGTCGGATACTGGTCCGGTGAAGCGGGTATCGGTGGTCGGCGTCAGCGGCTCGGGCAAGACGACGGTGGCGGAGAAACTCGCCCGCCGCCTCGCCGCGCCGCATCTCGAACTCGACTCGATCTTCCACCAGCCCGGCTGGGAGCCGCTGCCGGAGCAGGAGTTCAGGGCCCGCGTGGCCGAGTTCGTGACGGGTGACCGCTGGGTGGTCGACGGCAACTACAGCGCCGTGGAGGATCTGGTCTGGCAGCGCGCCGACACCGTGGTCTGGCTGGACCCGCCCCGGTACCAGGTCATGCGGCGGATCATCCGGCGGACGCTGCGCCGCGTCATCTCGCAGGCCGAACTATGGAACGGCAACCGGGAGTCGTGGGGCAACCTGCTGCAGGTCGATCCCGGCAAGTCGATCATCGCGTGGGCGTGGACGCGTCACCCTGTCGTCCGGGCCAGGTACGCCGGAGCCCAGGCGGATCCCGCCAACGCCCGCCTGACGTTCGTCAGGCTCCGCAGCGTCGGCGACGTGGCCGCGCTCATCGCCCGCGCAGGCGAGCCGGAGGGGCCGGCGGCACCGGCGGGGCCGGCTGGGTCGCCGGGCGGGGCGCTGACCGGGCGAGGCGCGGTTAGCTGGCCGCGTTCGCCCGCAGGACCTCCAGCGCGCGGTCGGCGTGGGCGTCCATGCTGACCTCGTTGTGGATGACCTCGAGCACCCGGCGGTCGGGACCGATGACGAACGTCATGCGCTTGGTGACCAGCGGGCCGAGCGCGAGCGCCCGGCGCACCCCGAACTGCCGGGCGACCCGGCCGTCGGCGTCGGACAGCAGCGGGTAGCCGAAGCCGTGCTTGTCGGCGAACTGCTGCTGCTTGCTCACGCTGTCCCGGCTGATGCCGACCCGCTGCGCGCCCGCGTCGGCGAACTCCTTGGCCAGATCGCGGAAATGGCAGCTTTCCACGGTGCATCCCCGCGTCATGGCCGCCGGATAGAAGAACAGCACCACGGGCCCGCTGGACAGGAAGTCACTGAGCTTGCGCGGCGTGCCCGTCTCATCGGGCAGTTCGAAATCGTCGACCTGGTCGCCCGGGGCGATGTGTTCGGCCATGGTGCATCCTTTCAGGGGGGGCGGGACCACGGGGAGGGCGGGCGGGACCACGGGGGAATACCTGACCGGGAAGAAGCCGCGCACCGGCCGGCCCAGATTCAGGTTGTGCGAGAACGCCCCGGCCCGGGAGGGAACGGAGGCGTCGAACCAGATGCCGACGCCGTCATCTTGACCCGAGTTCGGGTCGTACACCCGCAGGACGACCTGGCGGCCGGACTGCGCGTACCCGAACGCGAGCGCCTGGTGGTTGTGGCCGAGCCGGGCCGGGTTCGCCGACGCCACGGTGACCAGCCCGAGCGGAACCGGGACGCCGTGGTCGAGGCTGGCCCTGATCCGCGGCCACCCGGCCGCGATCGTCCGCCACGCGATGCCGCGCTCGATGAGCATGTCGCGGCCGCGGATCGTGACCTGGGTGTCGCCGTCGGGCAGGTTCATCCACCGGTAGTAGCGGGCCACCCCGCGCGGGATGCGCCAGGACTCGATCAGGCGGCGCACCACGTGCCGGTAGAGCACCGAGCCTGGTTCCGGCTGCACCGCGGGCGGGCGGATCCCGGCGTGCCAGTAGTCGAGCGCCGCGAAGACCATGCCGCCGCACAGGCCCCGGGCCGCGTTGCCGACGCCGAGGGCGCCCAGCCCCGTGGGGATCACGATCGCCGGGGCCGGCGGCCACGAGTTCGTGAACGCGAATCCGTCCCGCGACGGCAGGAAGCCGGAGGAGCCAGGCTGGGGCATGCCGCCAGTATGGCCGGTATCAGCCTCCGGCCAGGCCGTCGATCCTCGCCACCTCGGCTGGCTCGAGCGAGAAACCGAACAGGTCCAGGTTGGCCGCGATCCGGGCCGGGCTGGCTGACTTCGGGATGACCACGATCTCGTGTTCCAGGTGCCACCGCAGCACCACCTGCGCGGGGGTCACGCCGTGCGCGGCCGCGATGTCCGCCAGAACGGGGTCGTTCAGGTTGGTGTCCTTCAGCGGGCTGTACCCCTCGACCACCACGCCGCGCTGGCGCAGCGCCTGGAGCAGGCCGGCGTTGTGACGCCTCGGGCTCCAGTGGATCTGGTTGACCGCCGGAGCCTCGCCGGTGGCCTCGATCAGCTCGTCGATCTGCGGCAGCGAGTAGTTGCTCACTCCCACCGCGCGGGCCAGCCCCTCGTCGCGCAGGGCCAGCAGTTCCTGCCAGACCGACACGCTCATCCTCCCGCGCGGCGGCCAGTGCACCAGCCACAGGTCGACGTAGTCGGTGCCGAGGGCGCGCAGCGACGAGGCCAGGACCTTCCGCTCCCGCCCGGCGTCGCTCGCCCGCAGCTTCGTGGTCAGGAAGACCTCCTGCCGCGGCAGGCCGCTGTCGCGCAGCGCGTGACCGACATCGCCCTCGTTCGCGTACATGGCCGCGGTGTCGACGTGGCGGTACCCGTCCTGCAGCGCGCGGAGCACCGCCACGCACGCCTGGCGCGCCCGCATCGGCCACGTGCCGAACCCGACCATGGGCATGGCGACGCCGCCCGCCAGCGTGACCACGGGTACGTCGTGCGCATCACTCATCCGCCCATTCTCCGCTATGACCGCTCCGTCCCCGGGCAGCGGTGCGGTAGGCGGCGTGCCGGACGCATACGCCGAGGTGCGGGCGGCGGGCCGCGAAGCGCGCGGGCGGGCCGTGAGGGTGCGGGCGGCGGGCCGCGAGGCGCGGGCGGCGGGCCGCGAGGCGGGCGGCGGGCCGTGAGGTGCAGGCGGTGCAGGCAGCGGAGCTCAGGCCACCGGGGTGCCCGTGCTCGCGGTCAGCTCCGCCAGCAGCTTGGTCAGCCGGAGCGTGACCGGGCCGGGGCAGCCGTCCCCGATCTGCCGCCCGTCGAGCGAGACCACCGGCGCGATCCCGCCCATGGTGCCGGTCACGAAGAGCTCGTCGGCCGGGTAGAGCTGAGCCAGCGAGTAGTCGCCGACCGCGCACTCGATGTCGGCGTCGGCGGCCAGCTCGAGCACGGCTCCCCGGGTGATCCCTTCGGGGCAGGCCGCGGCCGACGGTGTGCCCAGCACCCCTCCGGTCACCAGGAAGATGTTGGTCGCGTTGGTCTCCGCCACGAAGCCCCGGTGATCGAGCATCAGCGCGTCGTCGGCCCCCGCGGCGTTGGCCTCGATCTTGGCCAGGATCGAGGTCAGCAGGTTGTTGTGGTGGATCTTCGGGTCGAGGCTGTCCGGCGCGGCCCGCCGCACGCTCGAAGTGATCAAGGTGATCCCGGACGGGTCGTAGACCGGCGGCTTGTGCTCGGCCAGCACGATCAGAGTCGGCCCGGACTGGTTCAGCCGCGGGTCCATGCCGCTGGTGATCTTCACGCCCCGGGTCAGCGTGAGCCGGATGTGCACTCCGTCGGTCATCCCGTTGGCCTGCAGCGTGCGGCGGATCTCGTGCGTGATCTCCTCGTCCGACGGCACCGACTCGAACGCCAGGGCCCTGGCCGACCGCCGCAGCCGGGCCAGGTGCTCGTCCAGCCGGAAGATCCGCCCGCGGTACAGCCGAAGCCCCTCCCAGACCGCGTCCCCGCCCTGCACGCCCGAGTCAAACGGGCTGATCGCCGCCTTGTCCCGGTGCGTCAGGTGGCCGTCGACGTTGACGATCAGGTCCCGATTACGCTCGTCAAACCCCTGCAGCACCAACCCCCCTCTCTCCCCGTCCCCCGGCCGAGGTCGCCCGGTGATCTTGGAGAGTTATCCAATCGCGCACGTAAGTCTCCAAGATCATGAGATCTGAGCGGCGATGACGCATCCGGGGCCGCACGGATGCACCAGACCTGTCCAGCCGTGTCGCCGGAGGGTAACGCCGATCTGCCATGCTGTTCCGCACGCCCGCTGCGATACATCCGCCCAGTTGTACCTGAGCGTAACCCGGCCCTCGGCAGCCCCGGCATTGTCCCGGTGGATGTCCTGCCACCGTCGGTGGTCGGGGTGCGCAGCGCGCCCATCGAGTTCAACGCACACGTGGTATTCGTTATAGAGATTATCCAGGTAACTGGCCCGGATGCCGCGGATGATCTTGACTTGGCGAACGGCGCGCGGCAGGCTGTGTGCCCGTTCCACGTCGTGGACATACCGGTATTCCAAGAGCGAATGAACGCCGTCGCGGATGTCCGCGAGCGCCGCGGACAACTCGGCGCGCCAGCGCACCCTGGTGCGCATGCTCATCGCGGCGCCAAGCCGGTCGGCCACCGTGAGCCGTCGCTGACAGGCATCACAGGCCCAGTTGAAAGCTGTGTCAAAAGTAGTCGCCTGCTGGGTGAGATCAAGGACGGTCTCGTCGATCCGCGTGCGCGGTGGCAGTAAGACTGGATGACGCGCCTCCCGGACGCGTATCGAGCGGTGGATGACCATTCCGCCAGGGATGCCGTCGACACGGCGGGTAACCGGAATGGTCACGTGAATCAGCGAGCTGGGTCGATCGGTCAGCTTGAAGAGTTCGGCGGCTGTTTGGTGGCTGAGCACGGCGCCGGGCCCCGCGCGGTGGAGCGCCGCCCAGAGCACTGCCTCGCGGGGAGGCTTACCAGTAAAGACGGCATAGGACCCGCGCTGAACGCACTGCCAGCGCCCGCTGCGCAGGAGCCCGGCCTATGACCGAGGGGTCCATCCCCCCGCCGATCGCCTGCGGGCGCGAGATGACGCCGCTCTGGAGTTCGACGAGGTCACGGCAGGCGGGCGGCAGTTCACATGACATGCGGACATCGTGACGCCCCATGGTCGGCGTGCGGTGGGAACGGTCCGCGCCTGTGGCTGGCGGCCAGGCTGGCGGCCCCGGCTGTGGATAAACCGCCCGGTTGTCGTATCCGCCAGATATACGGCGGGGCCGAGATAGATGACCGTGGAGACTTACATGCGCTATTTGCCGAAAAGGCTCCACCATAACGGGCTGGCCGGGAGTGAGCTGGCCGGGAGTGAGCTGGCCGGGAGTGAGCTGGCCGGGAGTGAGCTGGCCGGGGCGGGCTGGCCGGGAGTGAGCTGGGCCGGGGCGGGCTGGCCGGGGCGGGCTGGCCGGGGCGGGCTGGCCGGGGTGAGGTACCCGAAGGTGAGCTGGCCGGGGGCGGGCTGGCCGGGGGGCGGCGTCACGGGAGGAGGCGGTGAGCCGACATTTCGGTATAAAAGGGGAGGCAGGCGCGGGCGAGGGGCACCAGGTGGGGCGGGAGGTCGGTGGCGGGAGCCCGGTAGGGGGCGAATCCGGTGGAGCGCTCGACGCCGTCGTACCAGTAGCGGGCCCAGACGCCGTCGGTCGGCCGGGGGCCGGCCGCCAGGCCAGCATCGCCGGATCGAACGGGACGCCGAGGACGGCGCAGAGCGCCTCCAGCATGGCCCGCGGCCGCCGCAGGATGTCGCTGGCGTCGACGACCGGGCCACCGAACCGCCGGAAGATCTCGAGTTGCTGCTCCAGCCCCAGGTCGGCCAGGACCGGCTCGGCGCGCACCCGGGCATACGAGGCGAGCAGCGGGCGCGGGTCCCGGATCAGGAACGCGTGCCGCAGGCCGCGCAGCGCGCCGCGGTCCACCTCGGGCAGGAGGTGGTGCGTCATGTGCTTCTGGTAGTACACGGTCTTGCCGTCCGGCAGCGGGGCCGAGCAGATCTGGTCGAGCACCTCGCGCCAACCGCAGCTCATGCTCTGCATGATCTCGTCGCGGCCGGGATGGGGGACACCGCTGCGGGCCAGGTAGAACCCGTACAGCGGCTCGTCGACGACCACCGTGTCCGGCCGGTTCTCCCAGGCGCGCATCAACGCCGTGGAGATCGTGCGCGGCCCGGACCACATCGCGATCCGTACCGGCGCCGCGGCCGGGGCCGGAGCGGGCGCCGCGGCTTGGGCCGGGGCGGGGCCTGGGGCCGGAGCGGGCGCCGCGGCGTGGGCCGGAGCGGGGCCTGGGGCCGGAGCGGGGGCCTGGCCGGTCATGGCCGCGTCGTCACAGCACGACCACGGACCGCAGCACCTCCCCGCGCTGCATCTTCGCGAACGCCGCCTCGACCTGGTCCAGGGCGATGGTCTCGGACACGAACTTCTCCAGCGGCAGCCGCCCCTGCAGGTGCAGGTCCACGAGCATCGGGAAGTCGCGTGACGGCAGGCAGTCGCCGTACCAGGACGACTTGAGCGCCCCGCCGCGGCCGAACACGTCGAGCAGGGGCAGGTCGAGGCGCATGTCCCGGGTGGGCACGCCGACCAGGACCACGGTGCCGGCCAGGTCGCGGGCGTAGAACGCCTGCTGGTAGGTCTCCGGCCGGCCGATCGCCTCGATGACCACGTCGGCGCCGTTTCCCTCGGTCAGGTCGCGGATCTGCTCGACCGGGTCGGCCTCCCGGGAGTTGATCACGTCGGTGGCGCCGAACTGGCGGGCCCACTCCAGCTTGCGGTCGTCGACGTCGACCGCGATGATCTTCCGCGCCCCGGCCAGGGCGGCGCCGAGCACCGCGCCGTCACCCACGCCGCCGCAGCCGATCACCGCGACCGAGTCACCGCGGCTCACCGCGCCGGTGTTCAGTGCGGCGCCGAGGCCGGCCATCACGCCGCAGCCGAGCAGGCCGGCCACCCCGGGCTTGATCCGGGCGTCGACCTTGGTGCACTGCCCGGCCGCGACCAGGGTCTTCTCCGCGAACGCGCCGATGCCAAGCGCGGGGGAGAGCGCGGTCCCGTCGGCCAGGGTCATCTTCTGCTGCGCGTTGTGCGTGGCAAAGCAGTACCACGGGCGGCCCCGGCGGCAGGCCCGGCACTGCCCGCACACCGCACGCCAGTTCAGGATCACGAAATCGCCGGCCTCGAGCCCGGTGACGTCGGGGCCCACCGCCTCCACCACGCCCGATGCCTCGTGTCCCAGCAGGTACGGGAAGTCGTCCCCGATCCCGCCCTCCCGGTAGTGCAGGTCCGTGTGGCAGACGCCGCACGCCTGCACCCCGACCAGCGCCTCGCCGGGCCCGGGTTCGGGCACCAGGACCGGGACGACCTCGACGTCGGCACCCTTGCCGCGGGCGATCACGCCCTTCACCTCAACTGCCATCGGGCCAGCGTCCTCTCATCTGAATTTTCCGAACGGGGAGTGCGTGCTCAGCCGGGTCCGGTGGGGTGATGATACGGCGTGTGCCTACGCTGAGGGCGGCGCGCACCCCTATCAGATCAGACGCCAACGGGAGGACGTGCAGATGCCGATCGCGGAGATCACCCGGAGCGAGACGAGCGAGCGGAGCCGGCTACTTCAGGTGGACGGCTACGACATCACGCTCGACCTGACCCGTGGTGCCGAGGTGTTCGGCTCGGTCTCGGTGATCCGGTTCGGCTGCCGTCAGCCGGGCGCATCGACCTATGTCGACCTGATCGCGCCGACGGTGCGCGAGATCACGCTCAACGGCACCGCGATCGACCCCGCCGAGGCCTGCTCCGGCGGGCGGATCACGCTCACCGGGCTCGCGGAACGCAACGAACTGCGGGTGGTCGCCGACTGCGGCTACACCAACACCGGGGTGGGGATGCACCGGGCCGTCGACTCGGCCGACGGCAAGGTGTACCTGTACACGGACTTCGAGCCCGCCGAGGCGCGCAAGGTGTTCGCAAACTTCGAGCAGCCCGACCTGAAGGCCGCGTTCACGTTCCACGTCATCGCGCCCGCGCACTGGACCGTGCTGTCGAACCAGCCCGCGCCGGAGCCCGAGCCCGTCGGACGGGCCGGGCCGGGCGGGGAGGATGGGTCGGGCGGGGAGGATGGGTCGGGCGGGGAGGGCGGGTCGGGCGGTGCGGGCGGGCCGGGCGGTGCGGGCCGGCCGGGCGGTGCGGGCCGGCCGGGCGGTGCGGGCGGGCCAGGTGGGGAGACGGCCGTGTGGCACTTCCCGGCGACGCCGCCCATCTCGACGTACCTCACCGCTGTGGTGGCCGGCGAGTACCACCTGGTCCGTGACTCCCACACCACGCCCGACGGCCAGGTGATCCCGCTCGGGCTGGCCTGCCGCGCGTCGCTCGCCGGGTACCTCGAGCCCGGCGACATGTTCGCGACCACCAAGCTGGGCCTGGACTTCTACGTCGCCCTGTTCGGGACCGGGTACCCGTTCGCCAAGTACGACCAGGTCATAGTGCCCGAGTTCGCCGCCGGGGCGATGGAGAACGTCGCCTGCGTGGTCTTCTCCGAGCAGTTCCTGTTCCGCTCCAAGGTCACCGACATGATGTACGAACTGCGCGCGATGGTGATCCTGCACGAGATGGCGCACATGTGGTTCGGCGACCTGGTGACCATGCGGTGGTGGGACGACCTGTGGCTGAACGAGTCCTTCGCCGAGTTCTGCGCGTTCCTCGCCACCGCGGAGGCGACCCGGTTCACCGACGCGTGGACGACGTTCTGCAACGGCCGCAAGTCGTTCGGCTACCTCCAGGACAAGATGCCGTCCACGCATCCGATCGCCGCGGACGTGCCGACCCTGACCGAGGCGATCGCCAACTTCGACCTGATCAGCTACGCCAAGGGCGCGTCGGTGCTCAAGCAACTGGTCGCGTTCGTCGGCCGGGAGAACTTCTTCGCGGGCATCAGCCGCTACCTCGCCGAGCACGGCTGGGGCAACGCGACGCTCGCCGACCTGCTCCGCGCGGTCACGGCCAGCTCGGGCCAGGACCTGGCGGACTGGTCGAAGGCGTGGCTGGAGACCGCGGGGCCCAACACCCTGCGCAGCCAGTTCGAGGTCGACGCGAACGGGGCATTCACGTCGTTCGCCGTGCTCCAGGAGGCTCCCGAGCAGCACCCGACGCTGCGGCCGCACCACATCGCGATCGGGCTCTACCACCGGGCCGGCGGCGGGCTGACGCTTACCCGCCGCGTGGAGGTCGACGTGGCCGGCCCGCGTACGGCCGTGCCGGAACTGGTCGGCGACGCCCAGCCCGATCTGGTCCTGCTCAACGACGAAGACCTGAGCTACGCGCTCGTCCGCTTCGACCCGCGGTCGCTGGCCACCCTGACCGAGTCGATCGGCGAGTTCACCAACCCGCTGGCCCGCGCGGTGTGCTGGAGCGCGGCGATCGACATGGTGCAGGAGGCCGAGCTTTCGCTGCCCGCGTTCGTCCGGCTGCTGGTGAACGGCATGGGCCAGGAGCCGTCGGTCTCGGTGCTGCAGACGCTGCACGTGGTGACCGCGCGCTTGTTCGTGTCCATGGCCGACCCGCGGTGGGTGCCCGAGGGCAAGCAGCAGCTCGCCACGGCGGCCACGCGCCTGCTGCGCTCCGCGGAGCCGGGCAGTGACCACCAGCTCGCCTGGGCCCAGCTTCTCGCCTGGACCGCGGTCACCCCCGACCAGCTCGACCTGCTCACCGCCCTGCTCGACAGCGGCGCCGAGATCCCCGGCCTGGCCGTGGACACCGAGCTGCGCTGGGCCCTGCTCGCCAGGCTCGCCGCGACCGGGCGGACCGGCGAAGCTGAGATCGACGCGGAGCTGGCCCAGGACGCGACGGACTCGGGCCGGCGGCACGCGGCGGCCTGCCGGGCGGCGTTGCCGGACGCCGAGCACAAGGCGGCCGCGTGGGAGATGCTGGCCGAGAGCGAGGAACTCGGCGTCGAAGGCGTCACTGCGGTGGCGCAGGGCTTCAGCCAGCCCGAGCACGCCGAGCTGCTCGCGCCCTACGCGCGGCGGTACTTCGAGGTCCTGCCCACGATCTGGTCGTCACGCGGCGAGCACTTCAGGATGCTGCTCGGCCAGTTGCTGTTCCCGTACCCGGCGGCCTCGCCCGAACTGGTCGAGCAGATCGGCGCGTTCCTCGCGGCCGGCCAGCGCGACCCGGGCCTGGCCCGGGTCGTCATCGAGTGCCGTGACATCGTCGAGCGGGCCCTGCGCTCCCGCGAGCTCTGTTAGCCCGGGGGGACGACCCCCCGGAACCCCCCGCGATGCCATCCGCTCGGGCCAGCAAGCTGGCCGGCGCGGCTGGCACGGCTCCGCCGGCGGGGGGACACCCCCCGACACCCCCCGCATGCCATCCGCTCGGGCCAGCCTTCGGCCGGCCGTCGCGGCTGGCATCGCTACGCGGTAGCGCCCGGGGGGAGTGGCTCAGGCCGCGGTGGTCAGGCGGGAACGGCGCAGCCGGCCGAGCGCCCGGGCGCGCCAGGTCCGCCGCACGGCGATCGACACGGTGGGCGGGACCAGCGGCACCAGCGCCAGGCGCAGCTCCGCGGGGGTGACGTCGTAAAGCTGGATCCGGTACCGGGGCGGGTTGTACGAGCGCGGACGGAGCAGGCCCGGTGAGCGGAACAGGTAAGCGACGGGCAGGACCACGGTCAGGCCGTTCGCCACGACCTGCCAAACGACGTGATGGCGGTCGGCGATCGAACCCCGATGCAGTATGACGTCCAGGCGGGCGCCGTAGGGCCGGGATGCGATCTTGATCTGCTGGATCTCCGGCCACGGCAGGTGCGTGCTCTGCCCGCGCCGCCGCCCGAACCGCCGCCGGGCCGCGCCCCTCAGGCCCAGCCGGATGCCGCTGTCGTCGGCGACGAACGCGTTGTTCCGCATGGTCGACAGGACCGTGATCAGCGTGAGCGTGGCCAGTAAGGTGGCCCCCAGGGCGTAGGGGGCGTACCAGGCGGGCGGCTTTTCCTTGATCTTGACCAGGACGGCGATGGCTGCGTACCACACCGGGATCAGCCACAGGTAGCCGCGCGGGAAGATCGCGGATGACCCCTTGACCAGCGCGGCGTAACGGTTCTCCACGACGGCCTCCCCGTAGTGCACTACCGTGATCATCCGTCCTGAAGCGGCGCGCCGCAAGTGCGCACGGCCAGGCGTCACGCGAGGCCAACACTGCCGATGATGTGGCGGACTGCGCAGATCTTGCCGCATGATGTAGTGATCTCGCTTCCCTGTAGACTCCGCCAGCGTCAGGGGTAACTCACTTCATGAGCAGCAGATGGCCGCAGGAACAGCAGCACCAGCGGTCGGCCTACGCCACGTACGAGGAATCCTGGCCGCGGGAGGACGAAGGCGCTCAGCCGGGCCAGGACTCCGGGTGGCAGGACCCTGATCTGCCGGGCTATGCCGAGCAGTGGGCGCCCGCGCCGGGGCTCGGCCAGCCGCGGGGGTCGGCGGTGGCGCAGGTCGTCGCGGAGCCCCGGGCGCCCGGGCGAACGGGCTCCGAGGGTCAGCCGCCCGCTGGCCGCCGCCGTCGGCAGGCCGCACCGCAGCCACGAGATCATGCGGCCAGCGAGTATCAAGAGGAGTGGGATCGAAGCGCCGGCGGTTTCGGTGACGACGCCGACTACGAGTGGTTCCAGTATCTGGGCGGCGGACGGTCGGCGTCGGCCGCCCCGCCCGCCGCCCCGGCGAAACCGCCCGGCACCTCGCGCCGGGGCCGGCCGGAGCCAAAGCCCTCCCGCGACGAGCGGGCTGGCCGGGGCGACGCTCGCGGCGATCGGCCGCGTTCTCGCCGCGGACGCGGCAAGCCCGCCCCGGCCGAGTCCGGTCGCGGTCGGCCTGAGCCCGCCGATCCTGATCGCGGCCGGCCCGAGTTCGCCGAGCCGAGGCTGGATCGTTCTGACACCGATCCCGGGGCCGGCGGGCTGCAGCGGGCCGACCCGGGATTTGATCGGCAGGAACGCACCGACCCGGGCTTCGGCCCGCCCGGTTTTCCCGCTCCGAGTCCGGGCCGCCCTGAGTTGGCTGAACCGGGGTTCGCGCCGCCGGCCGAGCGAACCGATCCGGGGTTCGGCCCGCCCGGACTCGCCGATCCGGGGTTCGGCGGGCCCCAGTTTGCCGAGCCGGGTTACGGGCAGCCGCAGTTCCCCGATCCGGGGTTCGGCCAGTCGCACTCTCCCGAGCCTGGGTTCGGGCAGGCGCAGTTCGCTGATGCGGGTTACGGCCAGCCGCCGGGTTACGGCCAGCCCCAGTTTGCCGATCCGGGGTTCGGCCAGCCGCAGTTCCCTGAGCCCGGTTACGGGCAGCCGCAGTTCCCTGAGCCGGGCTACGGGCAGTCGCCGTTTTCCGAGCCGGGCTATGGCCGGTCTCAGTTTCCTGAGCCGGGGTCCAGGCAGCCGCAGTTTCCTGAGCCGGATTACGGGCGGTCCCAGATTGGCGACCCGGGGTTCGGGCGGTCCCAGATTGCCGATCCGGGGTTCGGGCCGTCGCCGTTTCCCGAGCCGGACTACGGGCGGACCCAGATCGCCGATCCGGGATTCGGGCCGCCGCAGATCGCCGATCCGGGATTCGGGCCGCCGCAGATCGCCGATCCGGGGTTCGGGCCGCCGCCGGTTCCTGACGCGGGCTACGGGCAGCCGCAGTTCCCGGACCCGGGCTTTGGTCAGCCTGACGTTCCGGGCCGGGGCTTCGGCCAGCCTGGTTTTCCTGAACCGGGTTACGGCCAGCCCGGGTGGGCCGATCCGGGACACGGGGCGCCACAGTACACCGACCCCGGCCTGAGCCGCGCCGCGTCGGCCGTGCCGGGCCCCGGCGGCAGCGTTCTGGTCGGCCCGGGCTACGAGCAGCCTGTTCCCGATTCGGCCGGCCACGACGCTGACCGTTCAGGCAATTATGACGAGGCTCGCCCGGCGTCACGGGCACGAACCCGCGAGGCCCGCCCCGGCCGGGCGCCTCGCCGCCAGCCGGGCGGGCCATCGGCCGTCGGAGAGCCGGTCGGCCAGGACGTCATGACCAGGCCGGCTCCCGGCCGCGAACGTTCTGGCCGCAAGGCGCGCAGGCGCGGCCAGCAGGAGACCGCCGGAAATCCGGTCAGCGCGCCGGCGCCCAGCAAGGCCGCCACCCGCGAGGCACCGGTCAAGCCGGCCCGTCCGGTGCCTGAACGCCGGCCCGCGCGAGCGACGAGCACGCCCAAGAAGCGCAAGCGCGCCGGCGGGCGGATCCTGGCCCTGGCGGGCGCGTCGGCCGTCCTCGCCGGCGCCGGCGCCGTCATCGTCTTGACCAGGCCCGGCGGCGGGGTGGCCCACGTCCTGACCACGCCCGCCAAGCTCGGCGCCTACACGCAGGATCCGCGGCTGGCGCAGCAGATGGAGGCGAAGACGCTGCAGCGGCAGATCATCCAGCAGAGCAGCGGCGAGGCGAAGAACGTCATCTACGGCGTCTACGCGGACAACACCGGATCTGGCGCGGCGTCCGGTCAGCAGGTCTTCCTCTTCATCGGCGGAAACCTGTCCGGCACGTCGGCCAGCGGCTTCATCTCCAGCTTCACCGGCAGGCTCCCGGGCGCCGCGCCGGCCAATCCCGGCTCACTCGGCGGCGACGCCGCCTGCGTCCCCAGCGAGAACGGGCACCCGGCGGCGTGCGCCTGGGCGGACAACGACACCTTCGGTGTGGTCGCCTCGGCGACGCTGAGCGCTTCGGCCCTGGCCGATGAGATGCGCCAGATGCGGCCCATGGTGGAGCACCAGGCCAACAAGGCGTGACCGACATGGTACGGCTCCCGGGCCGGCCGCGGCCTGCCCGGGCTGAAGGCCTATTTCGCCGCGTCGCCCCCGTCACGAGGACGCGGCCCGCGCAGGGACAGGCGCGCGATGGCGACGGCGATCGCACCGGCCAGAACGGCAAGGCCGACGAGCTGACCGCCGATGAGACGCGTGTCGAGCGGGAGCGTCGCCGACACGTCCCGCGCGTCGGAGTGGTTCGCGCGCTTCCTCGCCGGGTCGGCCGCGGCGGCGGCGGGCGAGCTCGGAGTCGTGGGGGAGACAGTGGGGAACAGCCCCGACGGGTCGGTCGGCGAGGTGAGGCCGGTGGGCAGCGGGGGAAGCCCGCTTGACCCGAGCGTGCTGCTCGGCAGGCTCGGGTCCGTCGTGGCCGGCGGCGTGCTCGCCGCGACGACGTCGATGGTCGCCGCGGAGTGGAACGAGCCGGCCTTGGCGGCCTGCGCCGTGGCCGTGAGCGTGACGTGCTCCCCGGCGGACGCGGCGCTGCCCACGCTCGAGCCCGCCACCAGTTCCTCGCTCTGGCCGGTCGGCAGCGTTCCCACGGAACAGACGTCGCCGCTCGCCTTCGGGCATACCGTGAATCGCGGAGCGTTGACGTGCGCAGCGCTCCCGACGCTCGCGGTGACGCTCACTCCTTGAGCCTCCGCGACCGTGCTCCAGACCCAGATCGCGTAGCTGGCGGTCCTGCCCGGGCGGACGCTGCTGCTCGAGAACGCCTGGACGAGCACGCAGAGCTGCGCGGTCTTCGGCTTGGGCTTCGGCGTCGGTGAGGGGCTGGGTTTCGGGCTCTTGGTGGGGGACGGGGTGGGGGTAGGACTGGGGCTGGGCGACGGGCTCTTGCTGGCGGCCGGGCTGGCGCTGGCGCTGGGGCTGGCCGAGGGGCCCGCGGTGGTGGCCGGCGGGGCGCTGGCGCTCACCGGGGCGCTGGCGGTCGGGCTCGCGCTGGGGCTGGGGCTCGGGCTGGGGCTCGCCGCCGACGTCATCGTGACCAGCGAAACGACCCTGGCCGCGGCCGCCGGACGGCTGGCGCACGCGCTGGTCGAGCTCAGGAGAAGATATTGGTGTGCCTCAGCGACCGTGACGCCGAAAACGCCGCTGGGGACGATGAAGAGCCCGGCTATGCCGCTCAGTATCGCCGTCTGGGCGCGCCGCAAGTTCATCGGCGCGCCTTGGCCTCGGTGCCGGGCTGTTCGGGGATGCCGTTCATCGCCACCATGGTTGGTCCCATTATGCCTGCCAGGACGACCCCTTCCCCCCTCCGGCCATTCGACACCTCCGGATGCGCGCGGCGCCATACCCCTAAGGGGAAGCTGCCCAGCCGCGAGCCGATCCGGCGGCGACGAGGAAGAACAGGCGACTATGCAGCCGCGTGACATTCTGACCAGGTCAGCGCCACCACCCGACCTTACCCTGCGATACGGCCCGGATCGGGATCATGTGGCCGACCTCAGGTGGCCCGTTCCTCCCGGTACGGGTCACGGGGGCGGGGCGCCGGGTCAGGGGGGCGGGGCGCCGGGTCGCGGGGGCGGGGCGCCGGGTCGCGGGGGCGGGGCGTTCGGTTGCGGGGACGGGGCGCCGCTCGTGCTGTTCATGCATGGCGGGTTCTGGCGCGCAGCCTACGATCGGGCCCACACCGGGCCGCTGGCCACCGCTCTCGCGGCGGCCGGATTCGCCGCCTGCACGCCCGAGTTCCGCAGGACCGGACAGGCAGGAGGCGGCTGGCCCGGCACGTTCGACGATGTCGCGGCCGCGGTCGACGTTCTCCCCGGCCTGGTGTCGGAGGCGGCGGAAGGCCGGGTCGATCCGGCCCGCCTGCTGCTGGCCGGGCACTCAGCAGGCGGGCACCTGGCATTGTGGTCGGCGAGCAGGCACCGGCTCCCGGCCAGTTCCCCGTGGGCAACGTCGGCGCCCTCGTGCGCGGGCGTGGTAGCCCTCGCGGCGGTCAGCGACCTGGCCTCCGGCCACCGCCTGGGACTCGGCACCGGAGCGGTCGACCTGCTACTCGGCGGCGGCCCTGATGCCCGGGGCGACCGCTACGCCCAGACCAACCCGGTGAGCCTGCTGCCCACGGGCACGCCGGTGCGACTGGTTCACGGCCGCTCCGACGAGATCGTCCCGTGCGCCATGAGTCTCGATTACGCGGCCCGTGCCCAGGCCGCGGGCGACGACGCCGAGTGCGCGGCCCTGCCGGGCGTGGAACACTTCGCGCTGATCGATCCGCTGTCAGCCGCTTGGGCTGATGTGCTGGATGCGTTCCGCGCGCTGTGCCCACCGGCGGCCGACGCGACGATATAGTCGGGTGACCGCGGCGATCTCGCGTCGGGTATGCTCGCCAGCGCGGTCAAACCCCGGCGGCCGTCCCAGCCGTACGGAACATGCGTTGGCCACGCCCCCTTAGCTCAGTCGGCAGAGCGTCTCCATGGTAAGTATCTCGTTCGAAACGCTTTGCTGACCAGCGTAAACACAGGTGGCGGAGGAGCGCTGTGTGGTCAATTAGCTCACTCAGTGAGCGAATCGCTGTGACGTAACTCACATGTAGAAACCCAGCAGACAGTCGCGGGGCGCCAGTTGCCAGCTTCGCTGTCGAATGCAGGGAGCCCATGGCTGGCTGTTACCTTGACCCACGGCCGCTGCCTTCAGGCGACGACTTGCCAGCCTAGTGAGCCCACGCCTGTTATGGCGCCGATAACTCCGAGCACCAGCACAGTGACTTCCATGCGCCCGAAGACAGAGCATGTTGGCGCGCCTGGCGGGATCTGGCTCGCGGGTCTCAGGCGGATGTGGCGAGCATCGACCCGAATATCTGGCAGCCCAGTTGCAGCGCTTCCGGCCCGTCCAGGATCTCCCCGGACAACTCGCGATGAGCTTCAGTCCAAACAGTGGCGCTCGCTAGGCTCGTGAAGAAGATCATCGATCCGCAACGGCAGTCCGCTGCAGCGGCGGCCCTGCCTGACGTGCAGGCGTCAGCAGGCTCGCATGATGACGTCTTGTGGCCGTTGAACACCACGATGGTCGCCGGGGACCAGATCGCCTGATGGCCGCCAGCCTTGACATTTGCCGTAACCGGCTCGCCAGTCCGTGAGTCGGTGGACGTCACCTTCGTTGCGGCATTGAGCATCGCCGCGATGCCGAGGGCATCGATCGCACACATCGCGTACATCAGGGGGCCGCCCTCAATCTGCACCCGATGCGGAGTCGGGGTCAGGGAGAAGGGATACAACTGCTTGATTCCGCCCTGGGCGTCCAATTGCAGGAAGTCAGCTTTCTGCAAGTCAGCCAGCACTTCCGCGCCGGTCCGCCCGTAAGCAGCTGCACTCTTGTTGATCTCTTCGCTGGCTGGGAGATGCCCGGTGGTCGCGAGCGACCGGAGCACCAGCTGGTGCACCGACCGAAGCCCACCATCGGCCGGGGCTATCCGCCCACGTCCATCCCGCGCTGCTTGGTCGACCCAGGCTGCGCCAGGGCCGGGATCTTCTGTGTGATCATGGGCCTGATCCAGGATATCACCCTTGGTAGTCATTTCGATGCACCTGTCTGGTATCCCAGCTGAATGATTGTCAGCTCACCGTTTGGAGACTTTGAGTATTATCTCAGCCTATTCAATACAAACTATTCTCCGTGATAGTTGTAGGCCCAGTGGGCGAAAGTCCTATATAGGCAGGACTATGGTCTATTTCTGACGGATGGTGGCGTGACCACCGGATGCCGGGTGCTCTGCTGGCCTGCGTGAATGGCATCACAGCAGTGGCCGCTGATCTGAAGGCGTCGCGGGACACGGTGCGCAAATGGCGGGGCCGGTTCCGGGTATCCGGCCGGAGCGCGTTTGCACAGGTGAGGAGGGGCGGCCCGGTTTGGCTTCGCCTGGATCAGGGCATAACTGCGGGATTTGCTTCGGGACGAACCGGCCGTCCAGGTTCAGAACGGTCTCCGGGGACGGGCGTCGGGCGGGCGCGGGTGCGGGCGCGCTCGGCTGCCGCGTCGGGCCGCGTAACTGGTGGGCATTACGCTCGTTCTCCAGCCTGCAAGGGCGCATAAGGTCGCCCTCGGAGCCCCCGCTGGCTAGCCAGTCAGGAGAGAACGTGGGCCGAAGCTGGTGAGGGTGGAGGTCAGACGGCCCGACCGCGGTGCCTCGATCTTTGATCATCTGGATAGATGTCGCTCGCCGTCAGCCGACCCCTTCTTGCCGAGCCAGAGCCACCGGTCTGCCGCCTGTGGATGCCCGCCCCGCATGCACTCGGCCCCCAAGCGGCCTGATGTCGTCATCGGAGAGCACGGGGACCGGCCTCTCCGTAATCTTCAGAGGGTACATGGCTGTGCATCTTTGCCATCCAGGAGCCGGTGATCTCGCCCTCTTCATCTAGCCAGTTGAAGAGTTGCTGTAGAGACCGGTAGCGCGTGGCGGCAGATGCGGGCGCGGTGCGTTCAAGCTCAGCCTTCATGAACGCCTCGACGTCCTCGCAATCGAGGTTGGCGACCGTGGCGGGCATCCCCTTCTCGTCCAGGAACACGGCCAAGAGCTTACCGTCGTCGGTGTAGGCAGGGATCCGTGCGAGCAGACAACCCAGGTTGGCTGCCTCTACGTGGAGCCGCCAGGAGGCCAGCAACACGCTAAGCTATCTTGGTCGGCGGTGCAGGCGACGCCGTGTCACCACTGTACGGAGCCTAGGTTCCGCCAGGGAAGTACGAAGCCGCAGGTCAGACAATTAAATACCCGCCCCCTTAGCTCAGTCGGCAGAGCGTCTCCATGGTAAGGAGAAGGTCTACGGTTCGATTCCGTAAGGGGGCTCCAGGTGATGGAGCTTTTTCGAATATAGAACACGGTACCTGACCCGTGGCGAGTGGCACTTGAGTGGCACTCGCGACCATGCGGCGATGTGCTGCCGGGGCTTGCTTAGCAGCCGTTTCTCTGGAGGTGGAGCGCCGTAGAGCGTCTCCGGTGCCGGGAACAGGTGAGCAACGATCCAGCCCTGGGGCCCTGTAGCGGGCGGCTGAGAATCTGACCGGCCAGCGCTCTTGCTGGCGGGTCGCGCGTCACCTTGGACGCGGTCGCGCGAACAAAGAATTCGTCATCCTCGGGGTTGGGGAGCGGGTGGATCACGCAACGCGGGTCCCTGCGGAGGTCTCATCCTTTTCGCGACGACTGCGCGGCCCAGCGCCGTGAGGAACGCGTCGTCGCCATAGGCAGTGCGCGCGGTCAGTGCTGGGGCCAGCTGCGGAGGGCTGCGCGTGCGAAGGTCACGCCGTCTGCTGTCGGTTTCGTAGCGGGCCGCCTGTGCGCGTCGTTGGTGAGGGCGCCGAGCCGCCGCAGCACGGTTTTGGTGTTCCAGGAGGCGTGGCCCGCGGCCAGCTCAGTGAGTTCGGTGCCATCGCCGTTGATCCAGCCGATCGCCCTGAGCAGGCGCGCGGTGATCACGTCCGGATCACCGGCGGCCTGGGCAGCCAGCACGGCCAGCAAGATGAGCCCGGCCTGGTTTTCACACGGATCTTGAGACTTGGGCGGCGTTCTTTCGGCCAGGTGCCACCACAGGGCAACCGGATCGGTGCGCAGCACGCGGGCACGCGAGGTGAGCAGGAGCATCCCGTGGCGTTTGCGCAGCAGGCCCATGCTGGCTGCCGATTCACGCAGGTGCAGCACGGGCATCGTCTGATTTTCCCGGTTGCCCCTGCCTATCCACTCCTCGCCGAGGCCGAGGTCGGTCATGGCCGCTTCCACATGGACCGGGGGAAGGTAGCCGGCTCCGGTCAGCTTGATGCCGTCGTCGCCAACACGGTTCAGCAGCCACGCATACGGGCGTACCATCCGCGCGGCGGCCCCGGCGTCGACAAGCACCGGCTGGTCGAGGCGGGCATCGCTGATCAGCTGCCGCAGCTCTTTCTTGCCCGCGGCGGTCCGGACAGCACCGACGAGTTCATTCAGGCTTGGCGGAAGGCGCGTTTCGCTGCGCGGAACGCCGTCTCCTGAGCCATGCCCGTCCCTCCGGGTGAGGGCGGCGAGCGTGTCATTGATCTCGCTGATGTCAAAAGGGGTCGTGCGCATGCTTCCCGGGTCGGCTGACTGCCCGCAGAAGCGGTCGAACTCGGCCACGGCGTCGGCATGATCGGGGTTGTCCGGGTCGGTAGCCGCGGAGATCAGCTCGTAGGCGTAGACGCCACCGCAGTCCTCGGCCGGGCCGTCACGGCGGCCAGCCACGCACACCGCCCTCGGCCCGGAGTCCCGCCTGGGCAGTACCGCTTCGAGCTTGATGGTGTGCTGCCAGTCGTCACCGAAGTCATAGTCGTAGAACAGCTTGTCACCGGCATCCACTAGTACCTCGTCGAGGCGCACGTCTTCCTCGGGGATCCCCGCCTCGCGTTCTGCTACCTGAAAGGGGCACAGGTAGTGTTCGGTCCCGGGATCGTAAGGCCCCGGCCCGGAGCCGAACTGATGCAGGTGCCCGCCGGTCCAGCCGAAAGCTACCTGGATGATCTCGTGGACTTGGTCGAGGAACAGATCCGAGGCCAGTTCCAGCCGTCGCCACAGCGGCGGCTTGGTCCCTCTGAGATCGATCCGGATGCGGTAGGTGACGACCTCGGCACGACGCGGCCGCCGACGTGACGGGGGCGGCTTCTGGTCGAACAGGCCAGCCAGGGGCGCCTGGACGCCGAGCGCGTGCTGGAGCACGTCCTCCATCTCGCCCAAGGTCAGGCCGGACATCGCCGCGGTAAGCCGCTCAAGCCCGGTCGCCTGACCATCCGGCGTCTCATGAGAACCTGTCCCGTGGGCCACGATGGCACGCTACCGAATACACCATCGCGCGTGTGCTGGGTCTCCAATGCCTCGGGTTATTCCTCCCGCCACAAGGCCCAAGGCGAACTTCGGCGCCCGGCCGCTTCGCCTGCTTCCGTACTCAGCCGAAAAGCTCTTGCAGGACGGCGGCGGACCGTTGGGGCACGGGTTCTTCTGGATAGAAGTCCGCGCAGATCTGCAGAGCCTGGTCGGCAGAGTCCAGTTCGAGGATGCCTGCCAGCAGTGGCGGGGCTGCTGGCTTTCTGCCTCGTCATGACGCGAGGAAGCTGGTGATCAGGGGCGTGAGCAGGCTCGGGCGGGTCACCAGCTCGACGTGGCCGCCGTGGTAGACGTGCAGCGTCGCGTGCGGGATGGCCGCGGCTAGGATGCGGCCGTTGGCCACCGGGATGATCGGGTCCTGGTCGCCGGTGAGCACCAGGGTGGGCTGGCGGATGAGCGGCAGCAGCGGCAGCGTGGTGAATCCCAGCGCGGCGGTGTTCTGGTACAGGTAACCGATGCTGAGCGGGCTGATCCGCGCCTTGCGCAGGGCGCTGGTCAGCGCGTCCGGGTCGGTTTTCGCGCTTCCTCCCCACAGGTCGCCATAGCGGCGCAGGATGAGGTTCTTCACCAGCGGCAGCGGGTTGGGCGGCACCATCGTCTGCGGCCCGGTTGAGGTCGCCACCAGGATCAGCCGCCGGCACCGGCGCGGGTTGCACAGCGCGAACTGCTGGGCCAGCCCGCCTCCCCAGGAGATCCCCAGGACGTCGGCCTGCTGGTGGCCGAGGTTCTGCAGCATCTCGCGCAGGAGCAGGGCCAGGGTGGTGAAACGGTACGGCAGGCTGGGTAGCTGAGAGCCGCCGACGCCGGGGGCATCGAAGCGGATCACCTCGATGGCGGGGTCGAGTGCATCCACGAACGGCCGCAGGGCTTCCAGTCGCATGCCGATGCCGTTGCACAGCAGGAGCGGAGGCCTTGTCCCGGTGCCCGGCCGGATCGCGACGCGCAGCGGCGTCCCGCCCACCTGCATGATCTCTTCGCGCACGTAGTCATCCGTGACAGGCATGCCCGTTCCTCCTGGGACACGCCGTGGCTGCCGGCGTCTGTGACGGCAGTCACACGGCTATGGGGATAGTAACGACGCTTGAGATAGTACGCAATAGGGCAAGTCCGCTTAGCGCGACTGGCAGCAGCCCCGCTGGCTACTGCAGGCGAGGGCTGCTGCCTTACCGCGGGCAGCCGACGGGGGGCGGAACTTCTCGCAGTCGCAGGCAGCCGTCCAGCCTGCGAGACGAACTGGCGCTCTTCAAAGAAGTCAGCGGCCCGGCTGACGGAGAACATCACCCGGCCGGAGGACGGGACGGTGCTCATGGCGTCACCCTCATGTCTATACCTACGGCCGACAGCTCACAGCGGACGCCGCCGACCCAGCACGACCGCCCGCTCGCGGGCGTATCCCCACGGCGCCAGCCGGCCGCCGCACGGCGGGCACGTGAGCGTCCCGGCGGCCAGGCCCGCCTCGGCCCACTGCTCATCCACGGTCACCAGCACGGGCACACCATCCCCGCGGTTACCGGAGGGCGGCCAGCGCGCCGCGACATGCCGGCTGGCCTCATCCAGGGGCGGCTGGCGTTGCAGCCTGGCCGGCCCGGGCCGGGCACGCAACCCGGACGCCATGATCACCCCGGCCCGGCGGTGCTGCTCCGCCCGCTGGGCTCGCTCGCGCATCGTCGCCAGGCCGTGCCCGCCGCCCGCGTCGGCGAGCAGGGGACGGCGGGGCTGAGCGTCCGGTCGCCTGGCTGGACCGGTTGTCACAGGTACTGGCCCGCCGCGGCACTGTCTGTCTTCGACACCCGCACCGACACCACGTTGGCCAGGTTGATGATCACGCCATTCTCGTCGGCCTGGCGGTCATACCTCGCATGGGTCAAGACCAGACTGCGCCGCTCGTCCAGCGCACGGGCGACCGCCTCAAGCGCCTCGCGTTCCCCGGCAAAATCCTCGCATACCACGGAGACGTCTTCACCGCCCACCGGGTGAAATCGCATGATCAGCACGATGTTGTCAGGCACAATCGGTCCCTCCCGCGAGAATCCAGAAGAACGCCCGCTCAGCGCCAGACGCTGTGTCCAGGAGCACTCCTCCGGCTGGGTCGCTGTGGATCCGGACACTTTCAATTGTGCCTTGCCTGCAGCCCGGCGACGGGGATGGGTGCGTGACGAATGGTGCTGCCCGAACATCGCTCCACAGGTCTGAAACGCGGAGCCCGGCGGCCGGAAGCGACAGCCGCTGCGGGCCAAGCCGGGAGACCGGCCATCACCTGCCTCGGGTGGGCCGGAACGGGTCTGGGCAGGGGGAAGGGAGCAATGACGGGGAGGACGGCGATGTTCGAGGCCGGCGACATCCGGGAGTGGCGCGGCCATGATGCAGTCGACAGCGAGGGCTACAAGATCGGGACGCTGGAGTCGGTCTATGTGGACGCCGACGCCGACAGCCCGCGTTCGCCACTGTCACGGTCGCCCAGCGGACGCAGCGTGGCTGCCTTCGTGCCACCCACCGCAGCGACCGCGGGTCCGGGATACCTTAAGGTCACCTACGCCAAGCGCCAGGTTAGGGGCGCACCGTCGAGAGAGCACCGTCCGTTGGGGAGCTATCCGCGGTGGCCCGCTCGGGCGACGTGGAGGGTGATCTCGGTGCCCGCGAGGCCTTGCCGACCGGGCAGGGAACTTCGGCGTAGCGGTCTTCGCGGTCTTCGCGAACGCCTTCTGGTCGACACCGGCCGCGGAGCCGCGAACTGCGCGGGTTGAGGCGCCGGCGGTGATGGAAGATTCCGCGACCGTCGGGCTGTCTGGTCACGACTCGGCCGACCAGCGCGTCCTGGCAACCGCTCGCCGGTGCCGTCACCCGCGTGATCTCGGGCCCCCTCGGCCTGACTCGCAGTCGGGGCGGTGGCGCATGAGGAAGTCCGGCCCAATGGCAGCCGGCACAGGTCCCTTGGTCCCTGGCGCGGCATGCTACGACGCGGATTAGTGGTGTCATGGGAGATGTTGTTCGCCGGGTTGTGGTGCTCGGTGCGGGCGCTATGGGAACTGCGCTGGCGGTGCACTGCGCCCGCGGCGGGGCCAGCAGTGTGCTGCTCGCGACCGACCACGACGAGGGCGTAGCCGACGCGTGGCGGCGGGGGCTGCCGCACCCTTCGCTGCGGATGCCGTTCCATCATGACGTCCGCTGCTGCCCGGCCGGGGAATGGGCCGAGGTGCTGCCGGGCGCCGGGGTCGTGCTTGTTGCCGTGTCCAGCGCAGGACTTCCGCGGGTGCTGGCCCAGGCGGCGCGCATCGGCGCACCCGGCGCGGTCTGGGTACTGGCCACCAAGGGCTGGGCGCAGGATACGCTGCAGACCCCGAGCCAGGTCGCCACGTCAGTGCTCGGGAACGTGCCGGTGGTCTCGCTGGCCGGCCCGGCGCTCGCCGCTGAGATCCTCGCGGGCTCGCCAACCGGCCTGCTCTGCGCTTCGGCGGACCAGCAGGCCAGGAGGTGCGCGGCGGCCGCGCTCGCCTCGCCCGCCACGGCGGTATTCACCACCAGCGACGTCGCCGGGGCCGAGACGGCGGCGGCGTTCAAGAATGTCGTAGCGGTGGCCGTCGGGCTCGCCGAGGGCCTGTCTGACCGGCTCGGCGAGAGCGCGCTGGTCGCCAGTTTCGCCAACGCCCGCGCCGCGGTGTTCGCCCGCGGGATGCTGGACATGATGGCACTGGCCGAGGCGCAGGGCGGCCGGGCCGCGACGGTGCTCGGACTGGCCGGAGCGGGGGATCTCTACGTCACCTGCCAGCACGGCCGCAACGGCCGCTTCGGGCGGCTGCTGGGCTCCGGCGCCACGGTCGACGGCGCGGTACGCTCGATCGGCAGCACCGTGGAGGGAGTGACGAATACCGCGGCCGCGCTTCGGCTCGCCGCCCGCACGCGTCTCGACCTTCCCTCGGCGCGGGTCGTGGAACTCGCGCTGACACAGGACCTGACCGGCGAGCGGGTCAGCGACCGGCTACGGGACCTGTTCCGGACCGTCGTGTCCGGCTCCCGGCCGTACGGCGAGCCGCGGTAAGGTTACTGACCGATCAGGTCCTCCGGATCAGCACCCGCGCCATGGCGACGATCCTCAAACGCGCCGCTGGTTACCGCCAGAGGTCACGAAAGCCGTGAACTAGACCAGAACTAGACCCTGCCCTTCCGCCACCGCATGGCGACACACAGGACAGCCTGAGGTGAGCCGACGATCACAGCGCGCCAAGGCGCGCTCAGGCTTGACCGTTGACACCCCCGCCGGCCAGCGCAAGGAATTGCGCCAGCCGATCCCACCACGCCGCGCGACACGATGCCTGCCTGCGGCACCGTTTTTCGGGGTGATCCCGCTCGCCGGGATCGAGGACCGCGTGACAGCTGTCCTGCTTGCGGGTCGCTGGTGACGGTGGCGTGCTCGCCGCGGCGGGAGTTCTTGCGCTCAGCCGGGCTCGTGCAGCCGCTGAACGTCCTGGTCTGCCGCTCCTTCGCCGGAAGGCCGGCCGGACCGGAGGCGGATCAGGGCCGGCAGTACACACGTAGGGTGCAGGCATGAATGCCACGAGCGGGCCGCGCTCTGCGGCGCAGGAGGCGCGGGCGCCTGCCGCTGGCTTGCTCCGGCGAGGCGGCGGCACGATCCTCGACGCGATCGGCAACACTCCGCTGATCATGGTGGACGGGGTCTGGGCCAAGCTGGAGTACCTCAACCCTTCCGGATCGATCAAGGCGCGGATTGCCAAGTACATGATCGAGCGGGCGGAGCGGGAAGGGCTGCTGCGGCCGGGTGACACCATCGTGGAGGCAAGCAGCGGTAATACCGGAAACGCGATGAGCATGGTCGCGGCGGTCAAAGGCTACCGGATGCTCGTCATAATGCCGGACGGCATGAGCGGCGAGCGGCTGGCGATCTCGCGGGCCTTCGGCGCGCGGGTGATGACGCTCGGTGACTTCCACGTCAATGACGCGCTGGCCAAGGCCGCCGAGCTGGGCCGCCAGCCGGGATACTTCGCGCCGCAGCAGTTCGATTCGGAGTGGAATGTTGAGGAGAACCGCACCTGGCTCGGCCCGGAGACACTCGCCCAACTGCCGGGTGGCGCGGTCCCGGACGCCGTGGTCGGCGGGGTGGGCACCGGGGGCACCATCGTCGGCGTGGGTCAATGCTTCCGCGAGCGGAACCGGTCTTGCCGGGTGGTCGCCGTCGAGCCGAACGAGTCGTGCATCCTGATGTGCGGCGAGGTCGGCGGTCAGCAGCGGCGGCACGGGCGCGTGGTGGCACGGGATGTCGTAGTTATCCGGCAGCAGGCAGGTCGGAAGGTAGGACACGTTCTCGTTCGCAATGCGAGTGGACTCATTCATGCAGCTGGCCGCCGCCAGGTTGATAGCCGCTTCAAGGCACGGTCGCTGCGACGGCCGCCGACGGCGTGCCCGGCGGGTGATGCATGGGCTGGTCATGGGCGTGCTGCGCTGGAGAGGTCTGGTAGCGCTGCTGTCTGCGCGGCTGGCGCGGTGGCTGGCTCGATGGAGAGGTGCGGGAGTACGCGGTCGAGCCAGCCGGGCAGCCACCAGTTCGCGCGGCCGGACAGGTGCATCAGGGCGGGGACGAGGAGGGTGCGCAGCAGGAAGGCGTCGAGCAGAACCGCGGCGGCCATGCCGAGGCCGATCTCGCCGACGACTTGCTGGCCGGAGAGGATGAACGCGCTGAATACCAGGATCATGATGGTGGCGGCGGCGATGATGACCCGGCCGGTGGTGGCCTGGCCGGTTCGGACAGCCTGGTGGTTGTCGCCGGTGGCGGCCCATTCCTCGCGGATGCGGGAGACCAGGAATACCTCGTAGTCCATGGACAGGCCGAACAGGACGGCGAGCATGAGGATGGGCAGGTATGACTGGATGGGGCCGGGCTGGCCGAGGTTGAGCAGCCGCAGTCCCCAGCCGTGCTGGAAGACGCCGACCAGCACGCCGAAGGACGCGCCGGCGGCGAGCAGGTTCATGACGGCCGCGACCGTGGGTATCAGCAGGCTGCGGAAGGCCAGCAGCAGCAGCAGGAACCCCAGGACGACGATGAGCGCTATGAAGATCAGCAGCCTGGGGGCCATCACGGTAGCGAAGTCGTCGTTAGCGGCGGTGACGCCGCCCACGTAGACGTGCAGGCTGGTGCCGTGCTCGGCGGCGGGGATCACGCTGTCGCGCAGCTGGCTGATCAGGGTGCTGGTGGCTTTGGCCTCGGGTGAGGTGGCGGGTATCACGCTGATCAGCGAGGCTCCCTTGCCGGGGGTGGGCGCGGAGACCGCGGCGATGCCGGGCTCGGTCTTGAGCGTGCAGGCTAGCCGGGTGAACGCGGCCGTGTCAGCCGGGCTGGGGGTGGTGCCGACGAGCTGGAGTGGTCCGTTGAAGCCCGGGCCGAATCCTTCGGCGAGCAGTTCGTAGGCCTTGTGCGTGGTGGTCGAGGCCGGGTCGTTGGCCGCGTCGGAGGTGCCCAGCCGCAGTGACAGCACCGGGATGGCCAGCAGCAGCATCACGGCTGCTGCGGCGGCGGCCAGCGGGGCAGGGTGACGCTGCACGAACGCGGCCAGCCTGGTCCACCAGCGGGCCGTGTCGGCCGTCGCGGGCCCGTTGGCGGCCAGCTGGCGGCGGTCCCTGCGGGATAGGACCCGCAGGCCGAGGAAGCCGAGCAGTGCGGGCAGCAGGGTGGTGGCGGCGGCGACGGTGAACAGCACGGTGATTGCGGCGGCGATGCCGAGGCCGGAGATGTAGCTGATGCGTACGACGAGCATGCCGATCAGGGCAACGCACACCGTGGTGCCGGCGAACAGGACAGCCCTGCCCGAGGTGTTCAGCGCCCGGACAGCAGCTTCCTGGGGGGACATCCCGTCCTTGAGGTTGTTGCGGTGCCGGGTGACGATGAACAGCGCGTAGTCGATCCCCACGCCCAGCCCGATCAGGATGCCAGCGCCGGGCCGACCGAGGGAATGGTCACCTCGTGGGAGAGAAGCCCGACAGTCATCAGGCCGGAGGCCAGCGCGGCGATCGCGACCGCCAGGGGGATGAGCATCGCGAGCAGCGACCCGAACGCGATGAACAGCACGACGGCCGCGCCCACGATCCCGACGGCCGCGCTGAGGCCGAACGACGGCTGCAGTGCGTTCTCCACCGCCGGCCCGCCGGTTTCGACCTGCACTCCGGTTGCCCGCGCGGCCTCGGCGAGGTCGATGACGCGGGTGACGTCCGCCACGGGCAGGCTCGCTTCCGGGGCGTCGAAGACGACGGTCGCGTAGGCGATCTGCCCGTCCCGGCTCACCTGGGCGGCGCCGGGGGTGGAGTACGGGCTCACCACGGCCGCGACTGCGGGCGCGCCGGCGACCTTGCTCAGCATGGCCGAGATCTCGGCGCGGACGGCCGGAGCGCGCACGCCGCCCGGGCCGGCGGCCCGCCAGACGATCGTGTCCTGGTCCCCGGCGTGTCCGGGGAATGCCTTTTCCAGCAGGGTAAGCGCAGTGGTGGAGCCGGTCCCAGGCAAGGTCACGTTGTTCGAGTACGTGGTCCCCGCGGCCCGGCCGCCGACCCCCAGGATGACCAGCAGCGCCAGCCATGCGACGAGCACCCACGTGCGGCGCTGGAAGCACCAGCGCGCTAGAGCAGCCATGTCAGTCTCCTGTCCTCGCGGTTACCCGCGTGACGAGTTGTTTACGGGAATTGGTTACTGACGGCTCGCGAGCATCGTGAGTGCCTGCGAGCGCTGGGCGACCAGCTCGTCGTAGCTGCCGTCGCGCTCGGCCCACCGGTGCATCAGGACGCCCTTGACGAGGATCTCGTGCGGGGTGGGGTCGGCCTGGAGCAGGTCCATCACCTCGGTGGCGAAGTCGGCCAGGTCGAGTGCGTGGGGATTGCGCTGTTTCGCCTCCGGCCTGGTGGCGACCGCCGGGGGGACGAGCTCGGAGACCTCGACGCCGGTGCCGTCCAGCTGCGCGCGCAAGGCCTCGGAGTAGGCGTGCACGCCGGCCTTGGAGGCGGCGTAGGTGGGCATGACCGGGAACGGCAGGAACCCGATGCCCGAGCTGACCGTGATGATGGTGCCGGCGCCGCGTCCGATCAGGTGCGGGGTGAAGGCGTCGATGACGCGGATGGTGCCGAGGAGGTTGGTGTCGATCGTCTCCTGCGCGGCGCTGAAGTGCGCGGGATCGCGCAGGTCCTCGGGGATCCCGGTCCCGGACATCGTCACGATCGTGTCGAGGCCCGGGTGGCTGCGGAGGATCGTGTCGCGGGCACGGTCGACGCTGGCGGCGTCGGTCACGTCGATGGGAACGGTGGCGAACCCTTCAGCGGCGAGTTTGTCGAGCAGGTCGGCTCGTCGGCCGCCGACGATGACGTCGCTGCCGGCTGCGGCGAAGCGCCGGGCGAGCTCGAGGCCGATTCCCGAGGTAGCGCCGGCGATGAAGACGGTGCGGTTGGTGATGTCCATTGCGTGCTCCTGCTCAGGGCGCCAAACAGCGACGAGCTGGTGGGCGCGGTCGATGATGGTCTGGGTTACCCGCCGGGGCCTCCATGCGAGGCTGCGCACGGTCGTCCGGCGACACCTTCAGCCTTGACCTGTTCTCCGGCCGCAGGCAGTACCCCCGTCTTCCGGGGTCCTATCAGGGCCCCCTTTAGCGCGGATTTCCACGCAGGAGGTTCGGCGCAACGTCAGGTGATCTCGTAGCGCACTGTTCTGCGCCACCAGGGGATGGTGGTGTCGGGGAGGCTGGCTTTGCGCAGGACGGGTGAGTAGGCGCGTCGTTCGAGCCGGACGGTGATGGTGTTGTTGTCGGTGATGATCTGGCCGGGGGTTTCCAGGAAGCGCCGCTGGATGACGTCGGGGGTGACGGCGGCGTAGCCGGGCAGCCGGGCTCGCAGCGCCGCAATCAGGGCCTGGGCCAGGACGCAGAGCATGACGTCCAGGTCGACGTTGAGGTTGACGGTGGAGGACAGGGCGTCGGCGCAGAACGCGCGGATGATCTCGGCAAGGCGCTGTTCGATGGTCATCCGCCGGGCGTACTGGCTGACCAGGTTGCGGATCGTGGCGTCGTGCTCGTTGGTGATGATGACGGTGGGCTCCTCGCGGCCGAGGCCGGTGACGACCAGCTGGCGGGCGGTGCCGGGGTAGCCGGTCAGCGTGACGGCCTTGTCCTCGTGCACGCGGGGGCGGTTGTGCGGGCCGGGCCGGTCCAGGGTGATCGTCTTGAAGCTGGCCGGGGCCAGGCTGCTGATGTGTTTCATCAGGGCCGCCGACCGCATCCGCAGGGTCAGGAACTTGACCCCGCGGGCGTCGAGCTCGCCGAGGACCTCGTGGGTGGTGACCTTCTGGTCCATGACCAGCATCTTCGGGTCGTGGCCGGAGACGTTCTCCCAGTGGTCGCAGAACGCGATCGCCTCCCGCGCCTGGGTGGCCTTGGAGATGTCGGCGCTGGCGTAGATGAGATTATGCGTGCCGGAGTCCTGCGCGAAGAACGTCAGCACCGACCGGGCGCGCTGGGAACGCGTCGGCACGTAGTGCTTTTCCAGCGCCGGGTCGCGGCCCCAGTGCATGACGGCGTGGAAGTCCAGGTCGAACACCGCCTCGCCCGGGCTGGCCAGCCCGGCGACAATCATCTGCTCGTCGAGCGCGGCCAGGAAGCGCTGCTGGTGGTCATGGAGAGCCGGGAAGAGTAGTCGGTCAGCGCGGACTTCTTCGGCAGCATGGCCATGCCGCCGGCAGCCCGGCCGCCGGGTCGGCCGCAGGTCGTCCACGTGCGATGCCGGGCGGTTGCGGGTGGCTTGAGCGCCAGCAGCGACAGCAGCCAGCCGACCGCCGGGACCACGCGCGTGCCGGGGTGGCCGGCCGCCGCGGCCAGCGCGGGAGGTCCAGGGCCACCAGGTCGGGCAGCACCAGCAGCAGCCCGGCGCGCGTCGTGTCCAGCCGCTCGGGCCAGGCGGCGAAGTCGAGCACCTGCGCGCGGGGCAGGCCGGTGTCGCGGCCCGGCGTGGCCGGGCTGATGCTCTGGGCAGGCTGCGGGCCCCGGACCACAGGCGAACCCTTCCCGGCCAGGATCTCCGCGACGCTGGTGCGGTTCAGCGGCCTGCCCTCGGCGGCCAGCCGCGCGGAGATCTCGTAAGTGGAAAGGCCCTGCAGGCGCAGCTCGACCGCCCTTACCCGGGCGCGGTCCCTGGCCGGCGCCGTCCCCGGCGGCGGGCCGGGCTTCTTCGCCGGGGCGAACAGCTCCAGCTTTCCGGCCTTGTGCTCGCGGACCAGGTTGATCATCGACCAGCGGGTGTAGCCGAACCGCTTCCCGGCCTCGGCGTAGCTCAGCCCGCCGACGTAGTAGGCACGCAGCGCCTCGTACCGGCGCTGGTTCACCTGCTCCGGCGCGGTGAACCACTCTGCCTCGCCTGGTTGCGGTGATCCGGCTGCCACAAGTTACTTCTACCAGGCGACCGCGGTAGCCGCCAGCACCCCGCCTCCCGGCCGCGGGCCGCCCCCGATCCGGCAAGGGGACTGCTACCTGCGACAACGTGCCGCATGCGGTGCCGCGCGCAGGGTAATCACGACACGATAACAAATTACATCGGTGTGATTTGTCAGTCAGATATCCACAACAGCTGAGGTGGGCGCTAACACTCTGACAGTGCATCAGCCAAGGTCAGACGCCAGACCCGCCGCCGGACCCGCTAGGCAGCTTGCCCCGAACCGAGCACGCGGAAATCCGCGTTAGCCGAGGGGCCCTGAACTACGCTGCTGACTATGAGCGACGACGACCGCGCCAACCCGCTCGGCAGTTACCTCCGTGCCCGGCGGGCGCTGGTCACTCCGGAGCAGGCCGGGCTTCCGCCCGGCGCGAATCGCCGTGTTCCCGGGCTTCGCCGTGAAGAAGTCGCCATGCTCGCGGGCATCAGCGCCGACTACTACCTGCGACTGGAGCGCGGCCGCGACAAGAACCCCTCAACCCAGGTCCTCGAATCGCTCGCGCGGGTCCTGCACCTTGACGTGCTCGAACAGGAATACCTCCTCGGCCTGGCCGCCCCGCGCCCGAAGCAGAAGCGGCGCCGGAAGCCTGAACGCGTGCCCGCGCGGCTGCATCAGCTCCTGGCCAGCGTGCAGGTTCCCGCGTTCGTGGAAGGGCGCGCGTTCGACGTGCTCGCCTCCAACCGGCTCGCAGTCGCGCTCTCCCCGCGCCTTCAGCCCGGGTACAACCGGCTCCGATCGCTGCTCCTCGATCCCGAGGAGCAGGCGTTCCAGCAGGACTGGACGCGCTCCACCGAAGGGTTCATCGCCGCCTTCAGGAAGTCCATCGGCGACGACATCGACAGCCCCCGATTCGTGGAACTGGCGGGCGAGCTCGCCCTGTCGAGCGAGCGGTTCCGGACTCTCTGGGCGCGCCACGACGTCCGCAGCCTCGAAGGCGGCACCACCACCGTGAACCATCCCGTCGTCGGCGAGCTGCGCCTGCACCGGGACAAGCTCCCGGTCGACGACGTGCTCCTGGTCCTCTACTACGCCGATCAGGGCAGCGAGAGCGATGAGAAGCTACGCCTCCTCGCCTCCATGGCCCAGACCCCGGCGGGTGACGGATCACAAACGCTGAACTGGGCAGGTACCTCGAACGCCGCAGTGACCGCTGAGCGCCAGCAAATATCAGATCCCGGGACCGCCGCTCCCGCCGGGCGACCACGCCGGAGCGCCTGAAGTCGCGTTGGGGCCGGGCGGCCGTAACGGATGCTGGCCGGTCCGATGCCGAAGAGCACGACGCGGAGTTATGTCGGGCAAAATTCCCGGGACGGCGTCAACTGCCTGTCGATCACCCAGCGCAACGACCGATTACCAGGAATGGCTCACTGGCTCCCTGCAGTTGCGCGGTCGGCTGAAGATGCCGGCACGGAACCGGCCGCCGTTCCGCACCGCCAGCTAATACGCACTCCATTTCGTATTCCACTTAGGAACGGAGCCCATTTTCGGCGGGGAATCCCCAATATGTGACAGGAATAACCTTCCAGCGGACTCCCGGACCGTATACGCGCATAGCTCATAACAATAGTCCGTGGCACGGCGGACGTGTGGGCCGGTACGTTAACTGGTGATCTCCTGCCTGCGGCGCAGTCAGGGACACGGCAAAGTCGTAAATTCCGGAGCAGTTACGTCGCCGATGCGGGCGGTTCGGTCAGTGAGGCGATGCATGCAGTGAGCAGGCGCCGCATCTGATCTTGTTCGCTGGCATCCAGTTTGGCCAGCATGTCTTGCTCGACGCGGCGAACCGCGGCGCTGGCCATCGTGAGCTGGCGGCGCCCGCGGGCGGTCAGCTCGGTCGGCAGGGCCCGGCCGACGGGTGCCTGTGCCGGGCGGGCAACGAGTCCTTGGCGTTCGAGGGCCTGCAGGAGCACGTTCATCGACTGCCGGGTGACGAAGGCGCCGCGGGCAAGCTCGGAGTTGGACAGGCCCGGTCGCTGGGCGAGCAGCTCCAGGCAGGCGTAGTGGGTGATCGTCATGCCAAGCGGTCTCAGCACGGCCTCCAGGGCGGAGTGCAGGGCGCTCGCGGCCGCCTTCAGCATGTACCCCAGCGATGTGTCCAGCTCGATTCCGGGCTCGCCTTGACTCATGTCAGTAGTCTGACATACATTGGGGTGTGTCAGAAGACTGACATACTATGAGGAGGCAAGATCGTGGCCGTTACCGGACCCGACTTCATTTCACTGCAGGTGCGCGACCTGGAGCGTTCCGCCGTTTTCTACGAGCGGTACCTGGGGCTGAAGCGCTCCGACGCAGGACCGCCGCACGCCGTCGTGTTCGACACCAAGCCGATCGCGTTCGCCGTCCGCGACGTCGTCGCGGGCGTCAACCTGGACGCGATCGCGCAGCCGGGCCAGGGAATGGCGCTGTGGCTGCACGCCCCCGACGCGCAGGACATCCACGACGCCCTCGCCGCCGCCGGCACGACGATCGTCTCAGCGCCCGTCGACGGGCCGTTCGGCCGCACTTTCACGTTCGCGGACCCCGACGGCTATCAGGTGACCCTCCACGACCGCGGCTGAGCCGGGCGTCCTGGTCTTCGGCGCGGCAGGCGCCCAGGCCAGCCGCCAGGGACACGCAAAGCCGCTCATGCAGTTTGAAGCAGCTTTAGCGTTCGCTGCGGGTTGCCGGCGCGGCGGCGGTTAGCGGCGGCGATGTTGGCCTGGCCGTCCAAGCGCAGGGCTTCGCCGGCTCCGATCGCTTTCATTTTCGAAGGGTCATCCACCATGACGGTTAGCGCGTCGGAACAAGATCAAAGTGAGTGGCAGATTGAGTGGCAAATGGCGCTCGTGAGAGCCACATCGGAGCTTGTGAGCGCTGGCGTGGGCTCGTGTCTTTCCTGGTCAGCGGGCCCTACCTGCGGTGACGGAACTTGACGGTGGTTCATGGTAAGGAGAAGGTCTACGGTTCGATTCCGTAAGGGGGCTCGCAGGTCGTGAAGCTTTTTCGAATGTAGAACCGCATACCTCTTTCGGGCGAGGTTCACGTCCACGGGAGTGGTGTATGGGGTAGCTGATCCGGCTGTGACTGTTCCGTCCGGTGCCGGGCGTGTCGGCGTGACTGAGACGGCCACCTCGTGATCCTTCGAAGTGCTCACTACGAGACGAAGGAGAACGAGATGGCCGCACGTGACATTGTGCCGGTTCCCGGCGCGCGGTTCGAGGAGACCCTGGAATCGGCGAGCCCGGATCTGCTGCGGGAGATGATCAAGGGGTTCGCGCAGCGGATGATGGACGCCGATGTGGAGGTCCGCTGCAACGCCGGGTACGGCGAGGTGACGCCCGGACCGGGTGAACTCCCGTAACGGGTACCGGCGGCGGGAGTGGGACACCCGGGCCGGGACGGTCGAGCTGGCGATCCCGAAGCTGCGCGAGGGCTCGTACTTACCCGGAGTTCCTGGACCACCGGCGCCGCGCCGAGCGGGCGCTGGCCAGCGTGGTCGCGACCAGCTACCTGCTGGGGGTCTCGACCCGGCGGGTGGAGAAGCTCGCCGCCTCGCTCGGGGTGACGTCGCTGTCGAAGTCGCAGGTCAGCCTGATGGCCGCCGAGCTGGACGAGATGGTCGAGGGCTTCCGGTCCCGGCCGCTGGACGCGGGCCCGTATACCTTCCTGTGGATCGACGCGCTCACCCAGAAGGTCCGCGAGGGCGGCCGGACGGTGAACGTGCACGCCCTGATCGCCACCGCCGTGAACGCCGGCGGCAGGCGGGAGATCCTGGGCATCGAGGTGGCCTCGCTCCGAGGACGGCGCCGGGTGGCTGGCGTTCCTGCGCGGCCTGGTCGCCCGCGGCCTGTCCGGCGTGGCGCTGGTCACCTCCGACTGCCACCAGGGCCTG
Source organism: uncultured Actinomycetota bacterium (assembly GCA_963842355.1). GTDB lineage: Bacteria > Actinomycetota > Actinomycetes > Streptosporangiales > Streptosporangiaceae > JASHPR01. The sequence goes on from CAWJGC010000012.1 coordinate 376,797, forward strand.
CGGGACGCGATCGCCAGCGTGCTGCCCGGCGCGGCCTGGCAGCGCTGCCGGACCCATTACCATCGCAACCTGCTCACCCGAGTGCCCAAGTCCGCCCAGCCGTGGGTGTCCACCCTGGTGCGGACCATCTTCGAGCAGCCCGATGCCGCCTCGGTGCGCGCCCAGCACGCCCAGGTCGTGACCGCGCTGGAGGCGAAGTTCCCGCAGGCCGCCGCACACCTGGACGAGGCCCGCGACGACATCCTGGCCTTCACCGCCTTCCCCCGCGAGGTCTGGCGCCAGATCTGGAGCAATAACCCCCAGGAGCGCCTGAATAAAGAGGTCCGGCGGCGGACCGACGTGGTCGGCATCTTTCCCGGCCGCGACGCCATCATCCGCCTCGTCGGCGCCGTCCTGGCCGAGCAGAACGACGAATGGACCGAGGCCCGCCGCTACATGGGCCCGGAAATCCTCGCCGCCTGCCAGAGAAACGAAAACCTGCCTGAAACTAATGGTGCCGGCGTGACAATCGAGGCCATTGGTGCTTAAATAGAAATAGATCGCGAGGTGGTCATCTCATACACCATCTCCATGGACGTGGCCCGGGCGAGTGGCATCTTGAGTGGCATTCCGATCTGATGCACAAGCTGGCTGCCAGGCATTTCGCTGACCCTGGAGTGCTTCCCTATTCCGGGAAGAGGTCCCGTGGCGGTTGCCATCCGATCGGTTGCGATCGCAGAGGGCTTTGGGTGCAGGAATCTCGCGAGACGGCTAAGGTGGCGAGGCGGCCAGAACCGCAGCGACGGCGATGGTGACCGTGGCGCCAGCCGGGGAGATCGGTGTTTGATCGTGTGCTGGACCGGCTTCCCGGAGGCGCGCAGCGCGGTCAGCGTCGGGTATTTGGCCACCAGGACGCGAACGCCGGGCTGATTCGACCGCGTGCCCACGGCTCGATCCGGGGCCGGGGAGATGCTGGTCAGCGCGTCGCGCAGACGGCTGATCAGGCGGTCTGGTCGGTAACAAGATCGTTTAGTGCTGGCTCATGACCCCAATTCGAATCCCTAGGCAGCCAGGGCTCACTGGCGAAGGTCTCCTTTCAATTTGGCAGTATCCGCATCGAGATAGATGATGATGAGTCGATGCGCTCATTAGTTGCCATGCGCGCCGTGTTCAAAACGGGCTGACCGTGCTGCCGTGTACGCGGCCTGCAAGCGCGCCGTTGCAGTAAGTTATCTTTCCCCGGAGGGATGCTGAATTTTGAGTCAACTTGCGGCGTGTGTGACTCCTGGGGGCTGGGTGCGGGACGGCGGCCGTGACTGTAAGTGGTCAGGCAGCGAGTGACGCCTGACGGGCGAGTTCGGTGATCGCGGCCTTGTAGGCGCGGTCTGCCTGGCGCAGCGGTGTGCTGGCCGGCGGGCCGGTGCCGGTGAGCTGGGCCAGTCCGGGGATGAGGAACCTCTGGGTCACGCGGGTGAGGAACAGGGCGATGGCGAGTCCGTCGGGGGTGACCTGGTAGCTGCGGCTGTGCGGGATGCGCTCGATGATCTGGTGGGCGCGGAGCCTGCGCAGGTCGTAGCTGATCTGGCCGCTGGTCATGTCCTCGGCTGTCTTCCCGAGCTGGGGTGCGAGGTAGTGCCGCAGGTCGCGGCTGGTGAAGCCGGCGGGCCGGAGCGCGAGTGCGCAGCATGCGCTGAGCAGGGCCTGGACGCGGTGGTCGGTGAACCGCATCCCAGGGATGTAGGTGCAGGTGGTGCTGATGACGGGTCTGGTGAGCGCGTCGAGCGCGTCGGCTCCGGTGGCGGGGTCGTGGCTGATGCATTCGGCGTCGAGCAGGCGCCGGTTGGCGGTGTAGCCTACCTCGGCCAGTGCGGCGAGGTTAGTCAGCTCTTTCCCGATCTTGAAGTCGCGCGGCTGGTTGATGGTGGTCTCGGTACGGAGCGCTCTGCCTTCTTTCAGGTACTGCTTGACCTGGGTCTTCTTGTAGTACAGGTAGAGGTAGGGGTGGACCCCGGTGGTGATGACCCGGGTGCGGAAGCTGCCGGGGGTGGGGTTCTTGCCGCGCAGCCGGATCAGGCGCCCGAAGACGATGTTCACCTTGTCCGGGCGGCCGATATCGATGTTGTCGCGGATCAGCTGCTCGAAGAAGATCCGCCCGCTCACCGGCCGGTCCAGTGCCATGGTGGTGGAGAACTCGGCCTGCTGGACCGACAGCTGCCAGCGGTAGTCAGCCTGCTCGTCCGCGGTGGTGAACGGGTGCGGCAGCCGGGCCAGCCACTTGCCGGCGAACCGGTAGATCTCCTGATCGGTCAGCCCGTCACATATCTTCTGCGCAGCGGCCGGATCCGCGACTGACCCGAACGCGTTGTCCAGGGCGGTGAACGCGGTGCCGGCCTTGGCGCACTGCCGCATGGCGTACTCGTGCCCGTTCAGGTAGATCTGCCCGGTGAACGGGAAGTACCCGCAGAACTTTATGTAGAACGGGCCGAAATCGGCGTCGAACCCGTAGAAATACCAGTGGTTCACCATCGCCTGCTCCTGGCACAGCCACGGGTACGGCCTGCCGGTGGTCTTGTCGGTGCGCTGCCGGGTCCGCCAGATCCTGGTCTTCTCCTGGGCCACCCCGGCGAACAGGATCTGCTCCCCGCCGTTGTGGCCAGCCAGGTACTGCCGGGCGATCTGGTCCTTGCTCTCGCCTTTCGCGAACCGGATCAGGTCCAGGCCGCGGGCGCTGATGTAGTGATGGATGTCTGCGGCGAACATCTCGGTCATCGGGTGCATCAGCGCCGAGGACACGAACTGGTTCCCGCGGTGATGGCAGAAGAACCCGTGGATGCCCTTGCCGTACTGCAGCCTGGGCTGGCGGAAGGTCAGCAGGATCCGGTCGATGCAGCGGATCTCCAGCGTCACGTGACCGGACAGGACCTGCGCGGCAGTACGAGGTAGCGTCATCATAGGCTCCGGCTGGAGGCTCGGCCGGCAACGGCCACCCGACCGCTGCAAGCGGTGAATGAACAGTCACATTGTGAACTGTCTTGAGCCTCAGCCGGGGTCATTCACCAGCACGCTGCGCGCAGACGATCACCCTCACACGCATGCCTCGTCGGGTTGGGGCGGAGCCCCGTTATACATTCAGCTCCCCGCGGCCACGTTTATTGGCGGTGCCGGGCGATGTGAGGCGCGTTGCGGCGGAGTCTAGGGCGGGCTGGGAATGGGGGGCATCCAGGGGCTTCCGGTGAGGGCGTCGTGGATGGCGGTGAGGACGTGGACGCCGTGCTTGGCGACGGTGGATATGTAGCCGCGGATGGCGTACCGGTCGCGGGTGACCTGCTCGGAGCGGAGCCGGCCGGAGATCTTCTGCTGTGTCTTGGCGGGCCTCAGGTCGCGCTCGGCCTGATTGGAAGTGGGCGGGACCCGCAGGTCGGTGGTGAAGCGGAGCACGTCGGCCTGCCGGTCGCGCAGGCATTCGAGCAGGTCGCGGCCAGGTTCTTGCTTCCTGCCGGGGACACGGGGAACCTGGGACAGTCCGACCAGGACACCATGGTTGAACGCGTGGGTCAGCGGTGCGGCGATGTCGCCGGGGATCGCGGGCAGGCCCTGGGCGCGGGCGGTGTTCGCGGCGTGAATGAGGCCCCGCAGGGCCTGGGTGATCGCGGCGGGCCAGTGCGCGCAGGGGTATTCCTGGGCCGCGGCAGCCAGGTCACGCAATAGGTGCTGGCAGCACAACTGGTGGATCAGGCCGGGGATCGCGTCGTAGTTCTGATACCGGTCGTGGACCACGACGGCGCCGTCCATGTCGGGCAGGACGAACGCCTCGAAGGTCTTCATGCTCCGGTCGCCCAGGAAGTAATAGGTGAGCAGGTGCGTGCAGGCGACCAGCAGGTAGCGCTTGCGAGTCTTCGGGCCGGGGCCGACCCGGATCGGGGTCTCGTCCGCGCTGACCACGTGGGCGAGGATGATCAGGCACCGGATCGCCCGGTTCGCCCCCGCCACCGCGGCGGCGGCGCGGGCGATCATGGAGTGCACGAACCCGGGTGAGGGCTCGGCGCCGGTCAGCGCCTCGATCAGCTCCGCGCAGCGGTGCACCGGGATAGCGTGCGCCGCGATCAGGTACACGCACCACGCCTGCAGGGCAAGGCCGTAGGTGACCGTCCCGGCGATGCCGGCCCCGGCCGGGGCTGGAGCCCGGTGCACCCGGCCGCACCGGCAGGCCACCTCGTGCAGGTCATGCTGGGTCACCGTCGCGGTCTGCAGCGGGATGTCCACAATCTGGTGGCTGGCGGCAACGCCCAGGTCAGCTGCCACGGCCAGGTCCGCGCCGCACTCACAGGCCCCATCCGGGAAGCGGGGGATGGTGTCATCAGGACTCTTGCTCCACGCCAGGTGCGCCCCCGGCGCCCCCGGCTGCTTACCCGGGCTGCGCCCGCCGCCCTTCATGCCACGGCCCCGGCCCTCCGGCGGCCGCCGCCCCGGCTGATCATCCATCGACGGCGGCACGGAGGAATTACCGCTGTTGCGCGACAGCAGATGCTCCACCCGCGCCAGCTTTGCCGCCAGCTGCTCGTTTGCCTCCATCAGCCCCGCCACCTGCGCGGCCAGCGCCGTGATCTGCCCATCCTGAGCGGCGAGCCGGCCAGCCTGCTCACGCGCGAGCACGAGCAGCTCATCACGCGACATCTCTTCCAGCGCAGGCACCCGAAGATCAAACTACGAGCAAGCGGGCAACCAGGGAACGACACGCCCAGCGCTGCCAGATTCGCCGCCGCCGATCACGCCGACGCAGCCGCCAGGGCCGCCTCACTGACCCGCCAGCTTTCGTATCCGCGCTCCTCGTCAGCCAGGACCTCCAGCAGCCCCGCCCGCTTCAGCCGCCCAGCCGCCTTCTCAATCACATCCCGCGGCAGCGAGGTCTTTGAGGTGCCCCGAGCCTTCCGGACAGTCCATCCAATAGGATGGACTATCTGGAAAGGTGAAATAATTGCCCCGACCGAAGAAGAGCTTCTCACCGGAATTCAAGGATGAAGCCGTGAAAATGGTGATCGAGACGTCGCGCCCGATTGCCAGGGTGGCGAAGGATCTCGGCATCAACGAAGGAACACTCGGCAACTGGGTGGGCATCTACCGCCGTGAGCATGCCGGCGAGGAGCCGCCGCTAACCGTGAGCGAGCGAGCGCGGCTGCGCGAGCTCGAGCGGGAGACCCGGGAACTGAAGATGGAGAACGAGTTCCTGAAAAAAGCCGCAGCATACTTCGCCGGCGACCATCGGTGACCGAGAAGTTCGAGTTCATCGACGCGGAGTATGCGGCCTACCAGGAATCCGCCGATATTTACGTGCCGTCGATCGTGCAGATGTGCAGGTGGATGGAGGTGTCCCGGTCCGGGTTCTATGAATGGCGGAATTCGCCGGAATCGGCGACGGCGAGAAGGCGCGGGATACTTGCCTTGATCGTGAAGAAGTCATTCGACGGATCGGACGGGACGTACGGGTACCGGCGGGTCCACGCGGACCTGGCGGCGTGGGGCGTGCCGGCCGGGCCGGAGCTGGTGCGGTCGGTGATGCGTGAGCTGGGCCTGGAGCCCTGCCAGCCGCGGCCGTGGCGGTTCAGCCTCACCGAGGGCGACGGCCAGGAGCACGACATTCCCGACCTCGTGCAGCGGGACTTCACCGCCGCCGCGCCCGGCCAGAAGATGGTCGGCGACATCACCTACCTTCCGACATGGCAGGGCTGGCTTTACCTGGCGACGGTCATCGACTGCCATACGAAAGAAGTGATCGGCTGGGCTACGGGCGATAACTACAAGACCCCGCTCATCGAGAAGGCCATCGAGATGGCCGCCCGCAGTTATCCTCTTGCCGAGAATGCTGTTTTCCATTCTGACCGCGGCAGCAACTACACGTCCCGGCAGTTCGCGAAGACGCTGAAGAGGCTTAATCTCCGGCAGTCCGCCGGCCGTACTGGCATATGCTACGATAATGCGATGGCCGAGTCGTTCTTCGCCGCATTGAAGAATGAGCGCGTCCACCGGACTCAGTATCCGACCCGCGAGCATGCGCGCCGGGACGTTGTGAGGTACATCGAATTCTGGTACAATTCAAAACGTCGGCACTCCGGGCTTCAGTACCGGACCCCACGACAGGTCCACGAGGAATACCTGGAACGGCAGCTCGCAGCGTGAATTAACCACAAATCCGCTGTCCGGAAAGTTCGGGGCAGATCACTTCTTCACCAGGCCAAAGGGCGTGATATATGAGGTCCCCGACCTCGGGCGCCCCATCTCATCCCGCAACCGAGCCGTCGACGTCGCCATGACGATCGCGCCGAACACCAGCAGCGCCTCCGGCTCTGCCAGCACGCTGATCATCGCACGAGCATCCCTGACGACCATGCACGCCACCATAGCCATGACCCAATGCCATGGACTTGAGCGTGATCAGCGTTCGTGGCGTCGTTCCGGGCGGAGTGTGATCGGCCAGGGCTTCGGTTACGGAACGTGACTGGCATGGGTGCGGTCCGGCTGTCGCTCCGGGCGGGCGGCCGGTTCCACGTCCGGCGGTTCGGGACTGGGATCAGGGTGGCGGCCGCGGGCGCTGGCGGTCAGGCCGCTGCTGGCATGCAGACGGCGACGTGCGCGATCGCGGTGCGCGTGGTGATGGCACGCCGGGCGGCGGGGAATGCCTGGCGGGTCTTGGTTTTGCGGTCGCGGTGGCGGTGGCGGTCGATGACGATCCGGCGTTTGCCCAGGGCGCGGACGGTTTCGCGGTGGTAGGCCCGGGCGATGGGGGCGGGCAGGCTCGCGGTCGCGGCACCGGACCGGATGCTGGCCAGCGCCGCGCGGCGCGCGGCCGTGAACGAGATCTCGCGAGGCTGGACTTTCTGCCCGGCTCGGCGGCCCTTGCGGGCGGGCGCGGCGTTCCGGGCGGCGGCGCGGGCCAGGGCACGGCACAGTTCGGTGCCGCAGATCCATGCGGCGTGCTCGGCGGCGATCAGCGCGGGGCTGGCCGAGCGGAAGATCGGGCCGGCGGACGGCCCGGCGCCGGTGATCGCCGACTTGGCCTCCTTCAGGGAGGTCTCCGACCCGGGCCACCGCCAGGCGTAGGCGGCGGCGAGCTGGGAGGCCGGGTAGGCCACGTAATCATGCAGGTCAGTGATAAGGCAGAACATCTCCCCGGTGTCCTGGCCTTCCACGTCCACGAGATACTCGATGACGCGGACCTTCAGGCACCAGCGGCCGCTGGGCGGCCCGCCGGTCAGGTAGCTGTGATAACTGCCGTCGGGCAGGAACCCGCCGATGCGGTTCAGGGTGATGTCGCTCTTGACGCGGATCAGCACATGGGTGCCGGCAGCCAGCATCCGGGACACCCGGTCAGCGCCGGGGAAGTTCCTGTCGAGGACCCAAAACCGGCCATCGGTGAACACCCCGGGATACCGGGTGAGCATCGTGTCCAGGAGCGCCTGCTCGCCCTCGGCCTTCGGCCCGCCGGACGGGCCGGACACCACCGCCAGGGTGCCGCGGGTGGAGGCGTCGGTAGCCAGCAGGTCACGGACCTGCGGGTACGGCGCGCTGTCGTCAGCGGTCCCGGTCGAGCCGAACGCCTCCCGGTTAGCGGGAGTGTCGGGAACGCGCGTCACCGACCCGTCGATCGAGCCCAGCCGCAGCTCATGACCCGGCCCGCCGACGAGCACGGCCCGGTAGTCATGGTCACGGTGCTCGGCGCCGGCCGCGGCCAGCAGCCGTTCCCGCAGCCTGGCCAGCGGAGCCGGGCCCAGCGCGGCCCGCCACGTCGACATCACCTTGGGGCCGGGGACCCGGAACGGGCGCTGCCAGGGCACCAGCACCAGGTCACCCAGCACAGCGGCCATCACCTCGCCGTAGTCCGCGTCCGGCATCAGCGCCATCAGCACGGTCGCGCGGATCGTTAACGCGGCGGTCATCGCCCGCCTGGCCTTCGCTTTCACCTTCCCGGTCAGCGTGGCGGCGGCGGCGATCTCGTCGATCACGCCAGGACCCGCCAGGTCATCGAGCTGCTGCTCCAGCGCGCCCAGCCGGGCGTGATCAGCCGGATGCCCGCCGGCCTGGACCCGGCCGTCCCGGCGGACCACCGCCGGCGCGACCGCGACCACCTTCACGAACACCACCTGATCCCCGGTGCGGATCTGCGGGGTGCCGGCCACCACCAGCGCCGTCCGGTCACCCCCGGCCGGGAGCCGGCCGCAAGGCGACACCAGATCCGCCGCGCGCATCGCGATCACCGGCGCGGCGCCAGTCAGCCGGGCGTCATCTTCGGCGCCCTGACCCGATGGCATGGCGGCCAGCGGCGCAGCGCGGTAGAACTTCACGTGGGGCTCCTGTGCGAAGACTGGCGTCAGACACCACGACTTCTACAGGAGCCTCACCCCCATCACCTGTCACGCCACGCCAGGTAACCCCATTTCGCCTCAGGCCGGCACGCCGCGGACCCGGCCTCCCCGGCCATCGCAGGCCACGCCCGCGGCCGAGCAGCCCAGGTACTGACATCACGAACAGTCACCAAAGGCGGCCGCGCACCCGCCGCCTGCACCACTGACCCCAGTCATGCGAGAACGCTCAAGTCCATGGCATTGAGCCATGACCGGCATCAGCCAATCGCCGGGCACAGCATCAGTCAGCTCCAGATCCCGTAACCCGGCCGGCAGCTCCACAAAAAGGCTGAATGTTTACCTCTTGCAGTACTCGATGGTCCGCGCCGATGCGCCCTTGGCCTTCATGCTGGTAACCCACTCGCGGACATGCTCGGGCATGATGTCGCGCATCTTCATCGGCCCGAAGAACGGCATTAAATGCTTGCGGATCTGGCCTGCGTAGTTGCCGCTGACGCCGGGCTCCAGCAGGTGATGAGGCAGCCACTTGTCCAGGACGTAGCCCTCGAAAGTCTGCTTGCCGCGCCTGGGATCGCCCTGCTTGCCCGCCCTGACGCCGGCTTCGGCAATCTTCCAGGCATCGTTGGCGTCCTTCTTGTTGGAGAAGGTGCCCGCAGACCGTTCCTGGCCGCGGATGTCTAGGTAGTAGGCCGTGTAGCGGGACTTGCCGTCGCGGCCGGTGCGCTTGCGCGAGAACCCCATGATCCTGCTTTGATCGCTTGACCGTCATTTGACCGTGGACACGATGTCGCTGGCCAGCATCTGGCGGTACTGGTTGACCTCGATCGTATGGCTTTCACCTGCAATTATACAGAAAAGCGAGAGCACGCTGAAAACTCGATTGAACGCCGCAATCGCCTGATAAGGAAGAGACCGGAGGTTCAAGTCCTCCCAGGCCCACCAGTCAGAACACCGCGCGTCAAGATCCGCTGTCGGTGCCACGTGCCACTTTCGTGTATGCGGCTCCTTTCCAAATCAATGCGCGGCCCTGTGCAGGATGTGACCATTGATCCACTGCCGGTTCCGCTTCATAACGTGCCTGCGCCTCTCAACGACCCGGGTCCTAAGCTGCCCGCGCCCCTCAACGACCCGCGTCCGGAAGGTCTGCATGTTCACGTCCACGGGAGTGGTGTATGGGGTAGATGATCCGGCTGTGACTGATCCGCCCTGGCTGGGCGTGTCGGCGTGACGTGAGACGGCCACCTCGTGATCCTTCGAAGTGCTCACTACGAGACGAAGGAGAACGAGATGGCCGCACGTGACATTGTGCCGGTTCCCGGCGCCCGGTTCGAGGAGACCCTGGCATCGGCGAGCCCGGATCTGCTGCGGGAGATGGTCAAGGGGTTCGCGCAGCGGATGATGGACGCCGATGTGGAGGTCCGCTGCAACGCCGGGTACGGGGAGGTCACCCCGGACCGGGTGAACTCCCGTAACGGGTACCGGCTGCGGGAGTGGGACACCCGGGCCGGGACGGTCGAGCTGGCGATCCCGAAGCTGCGCCAGGGCTCGTATTACCCGGAGTTCCTGGAGCACCGCCGCCGGGCCGAGCGGGCCCTGGCCTCGGTGGTCGCGACCAGCTACCTGCTGGGCGTCTCGACCCGGCGGGTGGAGAAGCTCGCCGCCTCGCTCGGGGGTGACGTCGCTGTCGAAGTCGCAGGTCAGCCTCATGGCCGCCGAGCTGGACGAGATGGTCGAGGGCTTCCGGTCCCGGCCGCTGGACGCGGGCCCGTATACCTTCGTGTGGATCGACGCGCTCACCCAGAAGGTCCGCGAGGGCGGCCGGACGGTGAACGTGCACGCCCTGATCGCCACCGCCGTGAACGCCGGCGGCAGGCGGGAGATCCTGGGCATCGAGGTGGCCAGCTCCGAGGACGGCGCCGGGTGGCTGGCGTTCCTGCGCGGCCTGGTCGCCCGCGGCCTGTCCGGCGTGGCCCTGGTCACCTCCGACTGCCATCAGGGCCTGCGGGACGCGATCGCCAGCGTGCTGCCCGGAGCGGCCTGGCAGCGCTGCCGGACCCATTACCATCGCAACCTGCTCACCCGCGTGCCCAAGTCCGCGCAGCCGTGGGTGTCCACCCTGGTGCGGACCATCTTCGAGCAGCCCGATGCAGCCTCGGTGCGCGCGCAGCACGCCCAAGTCGTGACCGCGCTCGAGGCGAAGTTCCCGCAGGCCGCCGCACACCTGGACGAGGCCCGCGACGACATCCTGGCCTTCACCGCCTTCCCCCGCGAGGTCTGGCGCCAGATCTGGAGCAATAACCCCCAGGAGCGGCTGAATAAAGAGGTCAGGCGCCGGACCGATGTCGTCGGGATCTTTCCCGGCCGCGACGCCATCATCCGCCTCGTCGGCGCCGTCCTGGCCGAGCAGAACGACGAATGGACCGAGGCCCGCCGCTACATGGGCCCCGAAATCCTCGCCGCCTGCCAGAGAAACGAAAACCTGCCTGAAACTAATGATACCGGCGTGACAATCGAGGCCATTGGTGCTTAAATAGAAATAGATCGCGAGGTGGTCATCTCATACACCACCTCCATGGACGTGGCCGTCTGCATTGGTCCCTTCATGGCGGCACCTCTCTTCCTAACCTCTCTTTAGCAGCCCCCTAGCTTGGCCGGGCAGAGGCAAAAGTCCCTTACTGGGTCGGCGGCGAGGCGAGATACGCCAACAACCTGGCGTCGGGACGAAGAATCGTGCAGCACGAAGGTGCAGCAGCCGGAGCGATGCAGCACGACCGCAACCAACCTCTGCATCTCGACTGCCCTCCGCAGCGACGACTACCGACCGAGCTTCCGAACTGCCGTTAGGTCGCATCGAGGGGGTGGTCGTCGGGCGTCGAGCAGACCGAGGCTTGGGTGACAAACTGGGTGACAACCGCAGCGTCAGTTGCGGGACGACGGCAAACGTCCACGGCCTGTCGGCCGAGGCCAGCCATGGCAACAGGCTGGTAGCGCGTGGGCCGTTTTACCCTCGTAATGAATAGGTCGTCGGGTGATCGTCAGTCTTCGGATGAGGGGATCAGCCGGAGGCCGTCATTCTGGGTGAAGTCTTCGAAATCCTTCACATTGAGTGTCGCGAGCGGCAAGTTGGCAACCAGGCAGCAGGCTGCGATCCAGGTGTCGTTGACAGGCCGACTGCGACCGCGTCGCTCGGACAGCACGCTGAGCTGGCCCCACTTCCATGCGACTCGCTCGTCGTAGGGCAAGACGATGGTGCTGCCAAGCCAGCGCCTCAGTTCCGTTCGGGCACGCGTTCCCCAATGCCGCTTCTCAGCCCATCGTGCCAGCTCACCAACGGTTACGAAGGTGACGCAAATCTCGTGCCCGACGAGGCTGCGGCCAGGGATGCTGGAAGTCGGCCCTTATAGCTCAGGGAGGCTACATCCGTGTCCAGAACCAGCCGGGCCATGGTCTACGCCATGTGCTGGTGCCGGAATGTCTCCAGGTCTGCCAGGAACTCTTCGAGTTCTTCATCGGACTCGAAGACATCGGCGCGCAGTTCGTCCACAGAGGCAATCGGGCGCACGTTCTTGCGCCGGGCCTGCTCGTCCAGATCGGCGGAGTACGAGCCGCGCTCCGGCTCTGCGAAGTCAGCAACACTCACGACTGCTATCCCTCCTTCGCGAACCTGCCCACTACAGTAGCGCCTCGGCTCTCCTCATCCGTCTCGGCACACGATCAGGGTTCCTGGCGGCTCGGTCGATCTGACTGCGCCGCCAGCCACTTCAGCCGTGACTGCCTCGCAGCGGCGCTCCCCGAACGAGCGACCAGCGAACTGGCGTATCGACGCCCGGAGCGCCCTGCCGAGTCTCCACGCCAGAACCAGGCGCCTGACGCCGCGTCCTGCGGCCACCTCCTCCAGCGCCACCAGCCTCGCCTCCAGTGCGTCCATGAGCGAGTCGGTGTACCTGGCATCATCGAGAACCGCACGGACAAACCCCGGCGGCAGTGCACGGCTGTTCCCGGTGTCCTGTTCGCAAGTCACTCTCATAGATAATCAGAG
>CAWJGC010000013.1:0-378754 GCA_963842355.1 uncultured Actinomycetota bacterium
GTCCCAGACCAGCGTCAGCCTGTCGAACGCGCGTTCGTAAGGGTTCAGAACTCGCTCTTGAGCCGTTCAATGTCGCGGGTGTGCTCCCGCAACTGCTCGTAGGCGGGGCGTTCGGGAATGCGGGTCAGGGCCCAGCGGATGGCCTCCGCGCGGTTGTTCGCGATACCCGCGGCGATCAGCGTGTCCACGATGTCCAGCTCGGCCGTCTTGAGCCGGACCATCACGTGGGTGAATTCACCATCGGCGGCCTCGCGGCCGTCTTCGACGAACCGGACGTTACCGCCCGTCCTCTGGCCGCTCTTGTCTTCGGTCATCACCTCGATGTACCGGATCTCGGGCCACCGCTGCAACAGGGTGTGCCGGAACTCGTTGAGCCCGGGGCCGACGGCCAGCTTGAACGTCCTGGCCGCCTTGGCCACCTTGCGGGGATCGGGATGCGGATCTTGCAGGCGTTCGGCGGGATCGGTGAAGACGAGCCTGGGCATCAGCTGGCCCGGCTCGATCCACGGTGCGTCGTCGCGTTGCAGCAGCTCGACCCGGCGTATCCAGCCGGGGAGGAGCTCGTTCGCCGCGATTTCGAGTTCGTGCTGGAGGTGGTCTCTCTCCGCCTGGTCCATCCTGGCCTCCTGTAAACCTCGATAACTCAGATTACTCTACTTCATGAGATAAGTTCCCTTCACGTTGCGGCCAGGCCGGCTGTCCGTCGTTGCGTCAGCTCACCAGCCGCGTCATGCTGTAGCCACATGCCTAGGCGAGTGCCAGGCCAGCCCCCGGCACCAGAGAGGTTGCCTGATGGCGAGTGACCGGGAAGAACGGAACAAGGTCTTCGGGATGCCTCGCGGGGGACGTCCGTCTGCCCCGCAGGGGGTAGGTCAGTCTGCCCGGCAGGGAGAGGAGCCGCAGCGCGTCCTGGGCGTGCCCGTTGACTGGTACGGCAGTGTCGATTGGGATCAACTCCGCTGGCTCAGACATCCCGTCAAGGCGTACAAGCACTGGGCACTGCGCCGCCGCCTGGGTCCTTTCGCACCAGAAGAAGGTGACCCAGGGTCGCAGGGCTGATCAGGCCCTGGAACGCGGGGAGAGTCAGGCCACCCGGCGCTTGAACGTATACGTGGTCAGGGACCAGGCCGCGTCCCAGTAGCTGTGGCCCTCCCGTTTCTCCCGCTGCTCCTCCTGGCTGGTCAGCTCCCAGCCGTCAGCTCCGACCCGGTTGAGCAGGTCGAGCACCCTCGGGTCGCTCTCGGACAGGTCTTCGCCCAGTTCCGCGTCGGGCCCGTGCCACATGATGGTCCGCGTGCGTTCCTGGGAACGGGAGTCCAGGGCGATCGTTAGCTGCGCATACTGCCAGACTGACATGCTGGATAGTGTCCCCTGGCCGCCGCCGGGCACTCATCGGCCTGACCCGTAACAGCGGGTTTGTGATGCTGTATCCCGCCGGTGCCGGCCGGGCTAGTGTGTGACATGCCGTGTTGGCGCACGCCAGCGGGAGGAACGCAGTGCAGTATCGGGCATCGAGACTGATCGCCGGGCCGTTCCTGCGCCTGCTGTGGCGGCCGAAGGTCACCGGGATCGAGAACGTCCCGGAGACCGGCGGGGCGATACTCGCCTCCAACCACCTGTCGATCATGGACTCGATCTTCCTGCCGCTGATGGTCGACCGCCCGGTCACCTTCGCCGCCAAGTCCGAGTACTTCACCGGGACCCGGCTGATCGACCGGGCTGCCGCCACGTACATGCGGGCCACCAAGCAGCTGTCGGTGGACAGGACCGGAGCGCGCTCCGCGCAGGACATGCTCGAGGCGGCCCTCGGCCTGCTGCGCCGGGGCGGCCTGTTCGGCATCTATCCCGAGGGCACGAGGTCACCGGACGGGCGGCTCTACCGCGGGCGGGTCGGCGTGGGCTGGCTCGCGCTGCACTCGGGCCTGCCCGTGATCCCGGTCGCCATGTCCGGGACCGATCACGTGCTTCCGCCCGGGCACACGATCCCGCGGTTCACCAGCATCAGGATCATCATCGGCAAGCCGATGACCTTCGACGCCTACCAGGACCAGCCTCCGGACGCCCGGCAGCGGCGCGCGGTCACCGACGAGGTGATGAAGGCCATCCAGGCCCTGTCCGGCCAGGAGTACGTGCCGATCTACGCCTCCGTGCGCAAGGAACAGCTCGCCGCTGCTAACGGAGCGGGGAGCGGGGCCTAGGATCCCCCGTCGTGGGGGACCTGAGGAAAGGTCTCCGTGGTCGCGCTGGGATTCCAGACGTAGATCGGCCGGCCGGCGGTGTCGGCGTCGGCCTCGTCACCGGTCGCGTCCGCCGGACCCGGGGTCGCCACGGCCCAGATCGAGCTGGGCGCCCCCGCGGGCGGTGCGGCCGCGCGCCGGTTGAGCGCCGCCGGCGCCGGGCTGTTGGCCCACGGGAGCTCTCCGGCGGGCTTGGGCGCAGGCTCCCATGGCGGCTGGCCAGACACCTTGGGCGGGCGGGGGGTAACCGCCCGGGTGATCGGCGCCAGCGGGCCCCGGGCCGCCTGGCCGGCCGCCCGGGGCGCCGGCTCGTCCGCGGGCGGGAACGCGGGGTCCGGCAAGGTCCCCGCGCCGCGGGCGACCACGCCGTCACCGCCGGGAGCCGTGCGCCCGCGCGAGCCGCCTGCCGGGCCCGCCGCGGACCGGGAGCCGCCGTAGCCGCCTGCCGGGCCGGGCACCGCGGCGAAGTAGTCGAGCATCATGTCCCCGGCGTCTTCCCCGGTGCGCACGTACGGGGCCCGTGCGGCCTGCTCCCGCTCGGCGCGGGCCAGCTCCCGGGCCCGCCTGCGCCGCCGCTGCGTCAGCCCGTAGACGATGATCGGCACCAGCAGCACGGCCAGGACGGCCAGCGAGATGATCGCGTCCCGCTCCAGCTTGGGCCGCAGGCTCTCGCCCGCCAGGGGCGACGCCGCGGGCTGGCTGGGTAGCTGGCGGGTGACCGCTCCCGCGCCGGCCCGCCTCGGCCCCGGCGCCGCGATCGTCGCGGCCTCGGCCAGCGCCCGCGCGGCGTCCACGGTCCCGTGCCCGGAGCCGTCCGTCAGCCCGCCCGGCGGCCGGAACACCGTGCTGCGCGTCAGCGCCTCGGTCACCTGGGCGGGCGTGAGCTCAGGGAACTGCGACTTGATCAGGGCCACGATGCCGGTGACCACGGCGCTCGCCGCGCTGGTGCTGCTGACCGGGGCGTAGCTGTCCGGCGGCACCGCCGCGATCAGGCCGTCCCCGGCCGCGGTCAGCGTCACGTAGGGCTGGTGGCTGGAGTACGGAGCCTTGATGAAACCGCTGTTGAACGCGCCCACCGAGATCACGCCGGGGTAGTCGGCCGGGAAGTTCGGGGCATCGGTGCCGGTGCCGTTGTCACCGCCGGGCGCGACGAGCACGACGCCCTTGCTGAGCGCGTAGGCGACGGCCGACTGCTCGGCGGGGGTACCGTCCGGCGGGGGAGTCGCCGTCGGGGAGGGAGACGGAGTCGGGGTCGGGTTGGGCGCCGGGGTCGTGGCCACGAGATTGGACGGCGACTGGCCCGGGTCCAGCGGCAGGTCGATCACCTGGGCGCCGTCGCTGACCGCGTACCTGATCCCGGCGGCGATCGCACCGGGCAGGCCCGACGTGATGGCCGAGTCGGACAGCAGCGGGTCGCCGCCGTCCAGGTTCACCCGGACGGACAGGATCCGGGCCTGCGGGGCTACGCCCATGACTCCCGCCGACTGGCCGCGACCGTGACCGTGACCGGCGATGAGGCTCGCCATGGCGGTCCCGTGGATCCCGAAGAACTGGCTGCCCTGCTTCTCGCCGGAGTGGGTGACGTCGGGCCCGGTGATCACCGATCCGGAGAGGTCGGGCTGGGCCGGGTCCACGCCGGTGTCGAGCAGGGCGACGGTCACGCCCGAGCCCTTAGTGGTCTGCCACGCCTGCGTCACGTGCAGCTTGGCCAGCCACCACTCCTGATTGCGCACCTGGTCGGCCAGGGCCGGAACACTGCCCTGCGCAGTCCATGCGAGCGCCAGGCCGATGGCTGCAGTGACCATCACCGGGCGCGGGAACCTCAGCGGCACGCCATTCTTGCCTTCCGTGGGGGTATCCCGAATTCTGCCATGTTCACGCTGGTTACGTACTGTCTGGGCATATTCGGCCAGGCAGGATTCCGGCACCGTTAGGTAATGCCGGCGCCAGGCCTCAGGACGGGCGGGCTACCGACAGCCGGACGTGCGCGCCGGGCGGGAGGCCGAGTTGCTGGGCCGCGTCGCCGGCGTTGACGGCCAGCGAGATCAGGCCGGCGCTGTCGGTGAACGCGACGATCTCGCCGGGCGCCACGGCCGCGAAGGTCTCCAGGAACGGCACGGTGAGCTGGCGGCGTCCGCAGCGGACCACCAGCGGGGAGCCGAAGCCGACCCCGAGCTGGCTGACGTCCGCCGCGACGATGGACAGTTGCACGTTGCCGAACCTGTCCACCGACATGACCTCGCCCTCGGCCTCGCCGTCGCGGACCCGGCTGGTCGGCGCGGGCAGGGTCACCAGGTCCGCCAGGTCGAGCTCGTCGCCGGCCGAGGCCAGGTCGGTCCCGGCGGCCAGGTGCGCGGCCACCGGCATGAAGATGTCCCGCCCGTGGAACGTCGGCGAGACCGGATGCAGCCACAGGTCGCCGTTGGTGAGCTGGACGGCGCGCTCGGCCCCGCCCTGGGCGGCGATCGCCCAGGACAGCAGGCCGTTGTCCGGCCCGACCAGGATGCTGTCACCGGCCTGGACGGCGACGCCGCGCCGGGCCGAGCCGACGCCGGGGTCCACCACCGCCACGTGCACGGCGGGCGGCAGGTACGGGATGGTCTGCGCCAGCACCGCCGCCCCGCGCCGCACATCACCCGGCTGGACCAGGTGGGTGATGTCGATGACGCGGGCCGCCGGAGCGATCCGGGCGGCCACGCCGTGACAGGCCGCGACGAACCCGTCCTCCAGGCCGTAATCCGTTATGAACGTCAGGGAATCGAAGGAAGCCACGAAGGGTGAGCGTACGTCGCCGGAGGCGCGCCGCATAGAGGGGGCTGCCTAGGATGGATTGCTCACCAAACATCTGGAGGCCGCGATGGCTGGGCTGTCAGAGCTTGACATGCGCATCCTGGCCTTCGAGCGGAGCTGGTGGCGGTTCCCCGGCGCCAAGGAACGAGAGATCCTCGAGGTGCTGGGCATGCCGGTGACCCGCTACTACCAGCTCCTGAACGCCCTGATCGACCGGCCGGAGGCGGCCGAGTTCGATCCGGTGCTGGTCGCGCGGCTGCGCAGGCAGCGCAGCCGCAGGCACCGGATCCGGTCCGCCCGCCCGGAATGAGCGAGCGGAGGGGCACGGCGCTGCCGGTGAAGGGGGATGGGGAGGTGGGCGGGGAGCGAGGAACGAGCGAGGAGGGAAGGCGGTGCAGTGGATGGGACAGTGAAGAGGGATGGGGAGGTGGGTGGGGGGTGGGGCCCCGAAGGCGAGCGGGGGACAGCACTGAGCGTGAGCAGACCTGCGGGCGGCCCGGACACGCGGCTGCCCTCACCCCGGTCCGAGGCGGGCCGGGCCGGCCTGGCCGCGCTGGTACGGGCGCCCGGCCAGGCGCTGATCGCGCTCGACTACGACGGCACGCTGGCCCCGATCGTGTCCGACCCGATGGCCGCCCGCCCGCACCCCGGGGCGGCCGCGGCCCTGGCCGGGCTGGCCGGGCGGGCCGGGACCCTCGCCGTGATCACCGGCCGGCCCGCCGCCGAAGCCGTCACGCTCGGCGGCCTGGACCAGATCCCCGGCCTGATCGTGCTCGGCAACTACGGCAGGCAGCGCTGGGAGGCGGGCACGCTCACTGCGCCGCCCGCCCCGCCGGGCGTGGCCACCGCGCGCCGGGAGCTGCCCGCGGTGCTGGCCGCGGCGGGCGCCCCCGAGGGCACCCGGACCGAGGACAAGGGCGACGCGCTGGCCGTGCACACCCGCCTGGCCGCCGAGCCGGAACGGGCCCTGGAGCGGCTGCGGGCCCCGCTCGCCGGGCTCGCGGAGCGGGCCGGGCTCGCCGTCCAGCCCGGCCGGATGGTGATCGAGCTGCGGCCACCCGGCGGTGACAAGGGCACGGCCCTGAAAGACCTCCGGGCCGAACGCGGGTCCCGGGCGGTCATGTTCTGCGGCGACGATCTGGGCGACGGGCCGGCCTTCGAGGCGGTCGCCGAGCTGCGGGCCAGCGCCATACCCGGCCTGGCGGTGTGCAGCGGCTCGCAGGAGGTGCCCGCCCTGGCCGAGCTGGCCGACCTGGTGGTGGACGGCCCGGACGGCGTCATCGGCCTGCTCGGCGCGCTCGCCAGCGCCATGGCCGCCGGCCGCTGACCCGCGGCCCGCCGAGCAGGCTCACCCGCCGGCATCATGATCCAGGGCGGCGAGCTGGTCGGCGAACCATTGAGCCGGCGGCAGGGCGGCGGCCTGCCGGGCCAGTGACCGGGCCCGGCGTTTGCGTTCCGGCTCTTTCATGGTGAGCGCTTCGTGCAGGGCTTGCGCGGTCTGGGACACGTCGAAGGGGTTGACCATCAGAGCATCGGACAGCTCGGCGGCCGCGCCGGCCTCGCGGGACAGCACGAGCGCGCAGCCGGGGTCGGACAGGATCGGGCCCTCCTTGGCCACCAGGTTCATGCCGTCGCGGATCGGGTTGACCAGCAGCACGTCGGCCAGCCGGTAGGCGGCGAGCGAGCGGGCGTAGTCGTCGTCGACCGCCAGGATCAGCGGGTCCCAGTCCTCGGTGCCGAACTCCGCGGAGATCTCGCTGGCCACCCGCTGCACGCTGGCGCTGTACTCGCGGTACTCGGGCAGGTCGTGCCGGGAGGGGTAGGCGAAGGCCACGTGAGTGACCCTCCCGCGCCATTCCGGGTGCGCGACCAGCAGTTCGCGGTAGGCGGCGAGGCCCCGGACGATGTTCTTGGACAGCTCGCTGCGATCGATCCGGACGATCAGCTTCCTGCCGCCCGCGGCCTCGGCCAGCGCCGCGATCCTGGCCTGCACGTCCGGCTCGGCGGCCCGGTCGATGAGCTCGGCCGCGTCCACGCCGAGCGGGTGCACGCCGATCCCGGTGACGTGGCCGCGATGGGTGACCCGCTGCCCGGCCCGGTCCACGTCCGCGCCCAGCACCGCCGCACAGCAGTCCAGGAACGCGTCGGCCCACCGCTGGCAGAGGAACCCGGCGTGGTCGGCGCCGAGCAGGCCGTCCAGCACCTCCCGGCCCACGTCGTCGGGCAGCATCCGGTAGTAGTCGGGCGGTGCCCACGGGGTGTGCGTGAAGTGCGCGATCCGCACGTCCGGCCGGAGGTCGGCGAGCATCCGCGGGACCAGGCTCAAGTGGTAGTCCTGGACCGCCGCCCGGACCGGGGCGCGGCCCGGGTCCGGGCCCGGCCCGGCCGCGGGGTCCGGACCCGGCGGCGGGCCGGCGGCGTCGGCCAGGGCGCGGGCGAACGCGCGGTTGTACGTCCGGAATGACTCCCAATCCCGCTCGAAGGCGATCCCGAAGTGCGGCTGGTTCGGCGTGTCGTAGAGCAGGTGATGCACGAACCACAGCGTGGAGTTCGCCACCGCGTTGTAGGCCCGGTGGAAGACGACCGGGGGGATGTCGAGCATGCGCACCGCCGGGCCGCCCGGCGTCCCGTCCAGGCCGAGGCGCCCGCCCGGCGCGCTGCGGGCGGCGGCCCGGTCGGCGTCGCTGAGCGCGGCGCAGACCCAGAGCAGGTTGCCCGCGTCGGCGACTGAGGAAAGCCCGGACACCAGGCCGCCGGCTCCCCGCCGGGCCGTCAGCCGCCCGTTGTGGCCGAGCGTGAACGACACCGGCCCCCGGTTGGATGCGACGAGAACCCGCCCGCCGGCTGCTCTAGCGCCCATGTCGGGGCCAGGCTACCGGGAGCGGGCTCGCCGCGGCGGCACTGGCCGACAACGCCGCGTGTCCGCGGCGCCGACCTGGGCCATCGCGCGATCCCGATGCGGGCGGTCCGGCCAATCCGGGTTAGAGTACTGGCGACAACTTCATAACGCTCATCCAGAGGGGTGGAGGGATCGGCCCTGTGAAGCCCCGGCAACCATCACGGTGAGTACGTGCCCGCGCCGCGCACGCGAGGCCTCCCGCCCCCGGGCGGGCTAGCCGAGCGCCCGCCCCGGCGAGGCCATTCCGTGACAGGTGCCAACTCCGGCCCGCGGTCAACCGGCCGCTGGGAAAGATGAGGACGAAAGGCCTCGCTACGTGAGCTCACCGGCCAGGAACATCACTCCCACGACCACCTCCCGATCCCGGTTCGGCTATGCCAGCGCGCTGTTCTGCCGTGAGTGCGGGCAGACCTGCGAGCTGGGCGCCCAGCACGCCTGCGCCGGGTGTTTCGGGCCGCTCGAGGTCAGCTACGACCTTCCGCCGCTGACCCGGGAATCCATCGCGGCGGGTCCGCCCACCATCTGGCGGTACGCCAGCCTGCTCCCGGTTCCGCCCGACGTGGCCGCCACGCCGAATACCGAGCCCGGCTGGACCCGCCTGATCCGGGCCGACCGGCTGGCGAGTGCGCTCGGCATGCGTACGCTCTGGATCAAGGACGAGCGGAGCAACCCCACGCACTCCTTCAAGGACCGGGTGGTCGCGGTTGCCCTCGCCGCCGCGGTCGAGATGGGCTACAAGGTCCTGGCCTGCCCGTCCACCGGGAACCTGGCCAACGCGGTGGCCGCCGCCGCGGCCCGGGCGGGCATCCGCTCGGTCGTGCTGATCCCGGCCAACCTCGAGCCGCAGAAGATCCTCGGCACCGCGGTGTACGGCGGCACCATGGTCACGGTCGAGGGTAGCTACGACGACGTGAACCGGCTGGCCTCCGAGCTCGCCGACGACCGCGAGGACTGGGCGTTCGTCAACGTCAACGTGCGGCCTTACTACGCGGAAGGCTCCAAGACCATCGGCTTCGAGATCGCCGAGCAGCTCGGGTGGCGGCTGCCGCCGCAGATCGTGGTCCCGGTGGCGTCGGGGGCGCAACTGGTCAAGGTCGACAAGGCGTTCCGCGAGTTCGCTGCGCTGGGCCTGGTCGACGACGTGCCCTACCGGGTGTTCGGCGCCCAGGCCAGCGGCTGCGCGCCGGTCGCGAGCGCGTTCCGGGCCGGTCACGACGTCGTGCAGCCCGTCCGGCCGGACACGATCGCCAAGTCGCTCGCCATCGGCAATCCGGCCGACGGCCCGTATGTCCTCGACGTGACACGCCGCACCGGCGGCGCGGTCGCCGACGCGGGAGACGACGAGATCGTGGACGCGATCCGGCTGCTCGCCGCCACCGAGGGCATCTTCGGCGAGACCGCGGTCGGGGTCACGCTCGCCACGACCCGCAGGCTGCTGGAGTCCGGCGAGCTCGACCCCGAGGCCGAGACCGTCATCATCAACTCGGGCGACGGGCTCAAGACCCTCGACGCCGTGGCCGGATCGGTGCCCCCGGTCAGCCCGATCCGTCCCACCCTGGAGGCGTTCGCCGCGCTCGAATCCTCCACGCCCCTCGCCTCCGCGCACCCCGGAGCGTTCACCGACCCTGGAACGTCCACCCACCCCGGAAAGGCGGTCATCGCATGAGCGTGTCGGTCCGCATCCCCACCATCCTGCGCACCTACACGGGCGGTGCCGCCGAGGTGACCGCGGAGGAGGGAACCCTGCGCGACGTCATCGCGAAGTTGGACACGGCGTATCCCGGGCTCGGCCGGCCGGATTCTCGACGAGAGCGGGAAGCTCCGGCGCTTCGTCAACGTCTACGTCGGCGAGGAGGACGTGCGGCTCGCGCAGGGGCTCGACACCGAGGTGCCTCCGGGGGTCCAGGTCTCGGTGATTCCCGCCGTCGCCGGCGGCTGACGGGCGTCAGGCGCCAGCCGGCCGTAAGACAGGCCCCCCTGCTGGCGGCGCTGGAGCGCCGGAACCCCCGACCCCGAGAGGGGTGCCGTATCAGCCTGCAAGCGGCAGCAACTCAGCAGCTACGGAGTAACTGGACGCAGGGGTGCACGCTACGATGTAATGTCATGTCCGGTCGCTGTCGGTACGGCGAGAACGGCAAGCACGGCTTGCGCAGCACGTCTGGCCCGCTCCGCGATCGACGGGTTTCGCGGTGGCAAGGGCGGAACCCGAAGCCCGAGCAGAGTTAGGGAGTTGTTGGTAATGGCTCAGGGCACCGTCAAATGGTTCAACGCGGACAAGGGCTACGGCTTCATCGCGGTCGACGGTGGTAGGGATGTGTTCGTCCACTTCTCAGCCATCCAGTCGGATGGCTACCGCACCCTGGAAGAGGGCCAGCGGGTCGAATTCGACATCACACAGAGCGACCGCGGACCGCAGGCAGAGGCGGTTCGCACCGTCTAGGCTCTGACCACGTGCCGGAAGGCCCGGTCCCTGGCGAGGGGGCCGGGCCTTCTGGCGTGCCGGGCCGTAACCGGTCCGGCTTGCACTCTCACCCCGAGAGTGCTAAACAGGTCGTTGGCACTCTCGGGGTGAGAGTGACAACGCAGTGACATGACCGGGGCGACGAGGCCGATCCGGTGGCAGGCAGGGACTGCCCGCGGGTGAGGCCGTCCGTCGCGGGCGTCGGCTCGGTCGGCACGCAAGGCACAAAGTTCCGGGAGGACTGGAAAGCCTATGGCAGCGAAGATGATCGCGTTCGACGAGGACGCCCGGCGCGGCCTCGAGCGCGGCATGAACCAGCTCGCTGACGCCGTGAAGGTAACCCTCGGCCCCAAGGGCCGTAACGTGGTGCTCGAGAAGAAGTGGGGAGCCCCCACGATCACCAACGATGGCGTGTCCATCGCCAAGGAGATCGAGCTCGAGGACCCGTGGGAGAAGATCGGCGCCGAGCTCGTCAAGGAAGTAGCGAAGAAGACCGACGACGTGGCCGGTGACGGCACGACGACGGCGACGGTGCTCGCGCAGGCGCTGGTCCGTGAGGGCCTGCGCAACGTGGCGGCGGGTGCCAACCCGATGTCGCTCAAGCGCGGCATCGAGGCGGCCGTGGAGCGGGTGAGCGAGGAGCTGTCCAAGCTCGCCAAGGACGTGGAGACCAAGGAGCAGATCGCTTCGACGGCCTCCATCTCGGCCGGCGACACCGCGATCGGCGAGATGATCGCCGAGGCGATGGACAAGGTCGGCAAGGAAGGCGTCATCACCGTTGAGGAGAGCAACACCTTCGGTCTCGAGCTCGAGCTCACCGAGGGCATGCGCTTCGACAAGGGTTACATCTCGCACTACTTCGCCACCGACCCAGAGCGGATGGAGGCCGTCCTCGAGGACCCCTACATCCTGATCGTCAACTCTAAGGTCTCGGCCAATAAGGACCTGCTCCCGCTCCTCGACAAGGTGGTGCAGTCGGGCAAGCCGCTCGTCGTCATCGCCGAGGACGTGGAGGGCGAGGCCCTCGCGACCCTGGTCGTCAACAAGATCCGCGGCCTGTTCAAGTCCGTCGCGGTGAAGGCGCCCGGGTTCGGTGACCGGCGCAAGGCCATGCTCGGTGACATCGCCATCCTGACCGGTGGCCAGGTCATCAGCGAGGAAGTCGGCCTCAAGCTCGAGAACGCCGACACCGACCTGCTCGGCAAGGCGCGCAAGGTCGTCGTCACCAAGGACGAGACGACGATCGTCGACGGCGCGGGCGACGCGGAGCAGATCTCGGGCCGGGTCAACCAGATTCGCGCGGAGATCGAGAACACCGATTCCGACTACGACCGCGAGAAGCTGCAGGAGCGGCTGGCCAAGCTGGCGGGCGGCGTGGCCGTCATCAAGGCCGGCGCGGCCACCGAGGTCGAGCTGAAGGAGCGCAAGCACCGCATCGAGGACGCGGTGCGCAACGCCAAGGCTGCGGTCGAGGAGGGCGTCGTCGCCGGTGGCGGCGTGGCCCTGCTGCAGGCCGGCCAGAACGCGTTCAAGAAGCTCGAGCTGGCAGGCGACGAGGCGACCGGCGCGCAGATCGTGCGCCGCGCGCTGGAGGAGCCGCTGAAGCAGATCGCGATCAACGCCGGCCTCGAGGGCGGCGTGGTGGCCGAGAAGGTCCGGGGCCTGTCCGCAGGCCACGGTCTCAACGCGGCCGACGGTGAGTATGTCGACATGTTCAAGGCCGGCATCATCGACCCGGCGAAGGTGACGCGGTCTGCGCTGCAGAACGCGGCGTCGATCGCCGGGCTGTTCCTCACCACCGAGGCAGTGATCGCCGAGAAGCCGGAGAGGGAGAAGGCTCCGGCCGCTCCCGGCGGCGGTGACATGGACTTCTAGTCCTGCTCGTCCCGCATGGTCGACGCGAGGAGGCGGTCCCGAAGGTTCGGGACCGCCTCCTCGGGCGTTTGCGGGGGTGATACCGGCCGATCCGGCGCTGCCAGCCCGGGCGAACCCGGACTCACCAGGCCACGACTTCGCCCGCCAGGCTCCACAACATCGCCCAGAAGAGGGATCATCTGCGCATGGAGCCCACTGCGGAGCAACTCATCCGCGACTACCTCAACCGGCTGTCGGTTGCGGCACGGACCAGGCTGCGCTCGGACGACCGGCGCGCGTTCCTCGCCCGGACGCGTGACTTCATCGAGCGCCGGACCGGTGCGCCTGACACCGCCGACCCGGCCCAGGTGCGGGAGGTTCTCTCCGCTCTCGGCGAGCCAGCGGCCGCGGTCGAGCAGGAGCAGGCCAGACTGACGGCGGAACGGAACAAGCGAGCGGCCGCTCGTTCCAGCCTCTGGCGGCCCCGGCCCCGGGACGGCGCGCCCGCCGGGGAAGGTCAGCCAGAAGACGACGGCGGCACCGCGCCGCCCTCTGCTTCGACTCCCAGTCCCGCTCCTGCTCCCGACCCTCGCCCCGCTCACCATCATCGTCACCCCATCAGGCGCGTCGCCGTCGACGTGTCGCATCTCATGGGTCGCGAGCTGACCGGGGACATCGAAAAGAAAGTGAAGGTGAATCGGCCGGTCACGTCCCGCTGGCGGCCGGGCGAGCCGGTGAAGCAACGGCAGAGCCGTCCCCTGCGCGTCCCCCAGCCGCGGGTGGGCGGGGCGGGCGGTTCGCAGCGCTCCGGCGATACCGAGACGTCACCGCCCGGGCCCGGTGGCCAGGCGCCGCCGAAGGGAACTCCGCCAGATTCCGGTCCTGGCCCGGCCGGGCTGCCCGGGGACGCGGGCCTGGGGGCCGTGCCGCCGGGGGCCGGGGGCTCGCCAGGGGCCGGGCCGCCGGGGGCCGGGCCGACCGCGGACGGCTCCGTGGCGGGCGCTACTCCCGGGGCCAGCCTGACCGACGGTGCTACGTCAGCGGTCAGCACACCCGGGGGCGGCGCGCCAGGCGCCAGCACGCCGGGGGCCGGGCGTCCCGGAGACGGCCCGGGCGCCGCTCCCACGGCGGCGGCGCCACCCAACCGCGCTCCGACGCCGGCCAGGCTTTTCGCGCAGGCGACCCCCTCACGTCAGTTGCGTCTCCCGCGTGCGCAGCTGACCGGGGTCACCCGGATCCTGGCCGGCCTCTGGCGTGAGCACCGGCTGGAAGCGGCTTCCCTGTTCCTGCTGGCCCTGGGCGGGCTGATCTACCCGATCCCGGTCTGGCTGCTCGGCTTCTCGCTCTGGTTGCTCGGGGTGATCGTCGTGGCCCTGTCCGGGCTGTGGCACCCCTGGGACAAGTGGGTCGGTCTGGCCGGGCCGGTGTTCGTGATCATCGGCGGTGCCGCTACGGCTCTGGCGCTCGGCGGCAAGCGTCACACGTTCGGCGACTACGTTCACGAGGTCCTGGCCAGCGAGGTGTACTGGACAAAAATCGCCCCCCTGCTCGGGGCCGGGTACCTGGCCTGGCGTGCTTACCGCGGCCGCCGATCCCCGGTGCCGCCGTGGAACCGTCCGCATCGCATCTAGCGCGGCACCCACCCGCGGAATGCATCAGGCCGCCGGGACCTGGCGGCCTGCGCTGTGCCGGGCGCAACCGGCCGGGCCGGTTCCGCGGATGATTGCCACGGCCTGGGCGCGGGTATCACTGAAGTGCGGATCTTGATGCTTTGCGGGGGTTGGCTGGCGGTACCCGCTATTTCCTGGCTTCGCACGCGATCCCGTCCCAGCACCATCCGACGTGTGAGGCCGAGGAGGGCGTGGCCCTGGCTGGATGAGCCGGGGCCACGTCGCTGGGCCAGGATCCGCCATACGCGCCGCCGTACCGATAGCCTGGTGGCGTTCGCCCATGGGCGCTTCCATGGTTCCTCTTCGCGTAAGGTCTCGCTCGTGCCCACTGGCAAGGTCAAGTGGTATGACGCCGACAAGGGGTTCGGCTTCCTCACCCGTGACGACGGGGGTGAGGTATTCGTGCACTCAACCGCCCTGGAGAGTGCTAATACCGTGCTGCGTCCCGGCCAGCGCGTCGAATTCGGCGTGGCCGAGGGTCGCCGGGGGACCCAGGCCCTTCAGGTGCGGACCCTTGAGCCGCCGCCGACCGTGGCCAAGGTCAGCAGGAAGAGCCCCGACGAGATGACCGTGATCATCGAGGACCTGATCAAGCTGCTCGACGGGCTGTCGAACACCTACCGGCGCGGCAAGCATCCCGACAACCGGGACGCCAAGAAGATCGCCGCCGTGCTCCGCGCCGTCGCGGGCGACCTGGAGGCCTGAGGCCGGCGGTCCTGGCGCGGGCGGGGCGGCGCTAAGACGAAGCAGGCGGGGCGGGGCGCCGCTGACGCGAGGCCGAGGCCGCGGCTGCGGTCGCGACGTCGCCCGGGTACCGTCGGCTCGCCGCGAACAGGAACACCGCCGAGGCGCTCAGCGGAACCATCATGACCACGAACGTCCACCGCAGCCCGCTGGTGCTGCCACCGAACACGTACTGGGACACCGCCCCGAACAGCAACGGGGCGAGCGCCTGCGCCCCGGTGCGCACGAAGTTGCGTATGCCTTCGGCCCGTCCCCACAGCCACGGGGGCATGATGTCCAGGCGCGCGGCGTCTATGGGCGGGTTCTGGGCCGACAGGAAGACCGCGGCGAGGACGATATACGGCAGCGCGGTGACCGCGCTCCTGGTGAAAAGGGCCGGGATGAACAGCAGCACGGTCGCCGTGGCGGCCACCGCGGCGACCAGGACCCGGCCGTTTATCCTCCCCCGGTGCAGCAGGGCGTCGCCGATCGGCCCGCCGGACAGCACCCCGATGACCGCGCCGGCCCCGACCACGAGCAGCAGGAAATTGGCGAGCACCTGGCCGACGCCGTACTGGCCCCGGACATACTCGACGCCGAAGGTCTGCACGCCGGCCAGGAAGTAGTAGCCGCAGGCGCCGGAGACGATCAGCGCGACGTTCGTGCGGACCCCCAGCACGTACCGGGCGGCCATGCCGAAGCTCATGCGCGGCCTGGAAGCCAGCCGCACCAGCTTGGGGTCGGGTGCGATCCCGCGGGCTTGCGCCAGCCGCTGGGCGTCGGTCGGCTCGTGCTTGGGTTTTTCTTCCCGCATTTCCGGCTGGGTTTGTTCCGCAGCGCCCGCGGGTGACCCGTAGCCGGGCTCGGGGGGCAGCACCCCCTGACCGCCCCTGGCCGGCTCGGGCAGCCGGAAGACCAGCCAGGCGAGAGCGAACGCGGGCAGGGCGAGGATGACGAAGGCCGCGCGCCACGACAACGCGGCGATGTCGCCGGTGACGGCGAACCCGACGCCGGCCCCGGCCAGTTCCCCGGTCAGGATGTAGCCGTAGATCTTCCCCCGTTCGGAACCCGGGATCCAGTCCCCGACCAGCGACGCCACCGTGGGAGCCGTGGCGGCGGTCACCGCTCCGAGCCAGACCCGGTCGAACAGCAGCTGAGCGAACGAGTGGGCGGTCGCGCCCCAGATCATCGCCACGCCCCAGATCACGATGGCGATGCCCAGGATCCAGGTGCGGCGCGCTCGGTCGGCCAGCACGCCGAACGGCACCGAGAACACCGCTCCGACCAGCGAGGTCACGGCCACGAGCAGCCCGATGTCGGTGTTGCCTATGCCCAGTGCGTGCCGCAACTGGATGGCGGCCGCCCCGACGGTCGCCGCATCCGCGCTCGACAGAGCCAGGACGGCTCCGAGCACGAGCACGATCCGGGTACGCGCGGGCCCGCCGGAAGCCGCAACCAGTTGTCGCCGCGCGGCCTGCCCGCCGCGCCGGACAACCCGGGCAGCGGACCAGAGCGCCCGCGACCGTGGTGCCGGGCCTTCCATGCTCCGCAATGGTCCTCGTTCTCCCCGGCCGCCCTTCTGGTTCGC
This sequence comes from uncultured Actinomycetota bacterium, assembly GCA_963842355.1. GTDB lineage: Bacteria > Actinomycetota > Actinomycetes > Streptosporangiales > Streptosporangiaceae > JASHPR01. The sequence continues at coordinate 16,223 of CAWJGC010000013.1, forward strand.
CGAAGCGGGCGGCCAATGTGCCTCACGACGTTGAGAAGCATTCCAAGATCGCTACGGTGTCCCCCTCCGCGCACGTCCCCGACACACCCATAGCCCAAGTATTCTGCCTCTGCGTGGCTGCGACGACCGTGGCGGCCGCCAGATTGCGCGCAGTCCGAGGGATCGGGATGCGTGTTTACCGTCGAATGAGGAACAATTACTTAACGTGAGCTCGCTCCGTTCGCGCCCCAGGGAACTCGACCAAGCCTGCGTCGACGCCGTCGACCTGGCCCGCTCCGCCGCCGAGGAAGAAGCCGGCCCGGGGCAGGTAGGGCCGCACGTGGGCGTCGTGGGTGAAGGCGACCGCATCGTGACCCACCTGTTCGCGTGCCTGGATCCCGCCTACCTGGGCTGGCGGTGGGCGGTCACCGTCGCCCGGGCCTCCAGGGCCAAGTCCGTGACGGTCAGCGAGAGCCTGCTGCTGCCCGGCCCGGATTCGCTTCTCGCGCCCGACTGGGTGCCGTGGCGCGACCGCGTGCGGCCCGGCGACGTGGGCGTCGGCGATCTCCTGCCCGCCCACTCCGATGATGAGCGGCTCGTTCCCGCGGCCGTGCTCGAAGGCGACGAGGGCGTGCTGGACTGGGACGACAGCCCGGCCTGGAGCCCGGGGGTACCCCAGGCGGAGCTGGCCGTCACCACCCACGAGACCGAGGCGCTCCGGCCGGCCGTGACCCGGCCGGCCGAGACCCGGGACTCGGACCTGACCCCAGAGCCCTCTCGGGTCCTGTCTGCGGCCGGCCGCGACGAGACCGCGCTGCGCTGGTACACCGGCGATCATGGCCCGCGCAGCCCGCTGGCGCACGCTGCGCCCGGCCCGTGCATGACCTGCGGCTTCCTGGTCCGGCTCTCCGGTCCGCTCGGGCGGGTCTTCGGGGTGTGCGCGAACGAGTACGCGCCGGACGACGGGCGGGTCGTATCTCTCGATCACGGATGCGGGGCACACTCCGAGGCGATGAATCCCGATGGCGCCTACGGCGCGGCGTCACCGGTGATCGATGAGCTCGGATACGACCTCGTCGACACGCCTGGTGTCTCGATGGAAGAGACCGTCTTCGAGTCACTCGACCACGCGTAGGCAGCCGCCGGGGTCACCGAGCGGCTGAGCCGGCCCGGCGCTCGGCGGCGCGGGCGCGCGATCGCTTGAGTATGGGCACGTACAGCAGGCCGAACAGGCCCAGGCCGAGGCCGGTGACGCAGGTCCAGATCCACCAGCGGTCGGACGCCGGGATCTGCGTCCTGACCACGAGCAGGACGATCAGGGCGATCACCCATCCGCCGGTGATGACCGCGGCGACCAGCTGGTCGTTGGCCTCGAGCGGCGCCGGACTGGGTCGGCGGGTGCTGCTCACGTGTTCCACGGTAGCTGGCGGTGTCCCGCATGGTGTACTTGGACCGGGCCCGTGAACCCGCGGAGGCCCGTTCATCTCGCTAACGGCGTGACGGAATGTCGGCGACTCGGCTGCCGTTAGCAAAAGTAATGACTCAGGCTAACGAACATGACTACACCCCAGACCAGGTCCGACGCCGGCCTGGCCTCCGCACTCAGGATCTCGATCAGCCGGCTGGCGCGCCGGCTGCGCGCGGAACGGGCGGCACACGGGTTGCCCGCGCTGTCCGAGCTGTCCGACACCCAGCTGGGCGCCCTCGCGACGCTGGAGCGCCACGGCGCGATGACCCCGGGCGAGCTGGCCGACCACGAAAAGGTGCAGCCGCCCTCGATGACGAGGGTCATCGCCGTGCTGGAGCAGCGGAACCTGGTGATGCGGGCACCGCACGCGACCGACAAGCGCCAGGTGGTGCTCAGCGTGACCAGCGAGGGCCGGGACCTGGTATACCAGTCGCGCAGGCTCAGGGACGCCTGGCTGGCCAGGCGGCTGCGGGAGCTGACCCCGCAGGAGCGGGCCAAGCTGCGGGCGGCCGCGCCGATCCTGGAGAGGCTCAGCCAGTCCTAGCCACGCTGGCGCCGCCCCGGCCGCTGACACCCACCACCGGTCCGGCTACCACGGGACCCGCCGCCGCGGATCCCGCCGCCACGGGGCACCGTACCTTCCGGTCGCTGCACAACCGCAACTATCGGCTCTTCGCGACCGGCCAGGTGATCTCGAACACCGGCAGCTGGATGCAGCGGGTGGCGCAGGACTGGCTGGTGCTCGAGCTCACCCACAACAGCGGGTCGGCGCTCGGCATCACCACCGGGCTCCAGTTCCTGCCGCTGCTGCTGTTCAGCCTCTGGGGCGGGATGGTCGCCGACCGCTACGACAAGCGCCGGATTCTGATGGCGACCCAGGCCCTGATGGGCGGGCTGGCCGTGGTCCTCGGCGTGCTGGCGCTGACCGGCACCGTGAAGATCTGGCATGTGTACGCTCTCGCCTTCGCGCTCGGCCTGGTCACGGTCGTGGACAACCCGACCAGGCAGGCCTTCGCCGCCGAGATGGTGGGACGCCGCGGCATGGCCAACGCGATCGCGCTCAACAGCGCGGTGTTCAACCTGGCCCGGATAGCGGGGCCGGCCGTGGCCGGCCTGGTCATCGCCGCGGTCGGGACCCCCACGGCGTTCCTGGTCAATGCGGTGTCCTACGGCGCGGTGCTGGTCAGCCTGAAGCTGATGCGGCCGTCCGAGCTGCACTCGGTGCAGCGGCTGCACCGGGCGAAGGGCCAGCTGCGCGAGGCGATGAGCTACGTGAAGGAGCGTCCCAGGCTGTGGATGACCATGGCGCTGATCTTCTTCGTCTCGACCTTCGGCATGAACTTCCAGGTGACCAACGCGCTGATGTCCCGCGAGGTGTTCCACACCGGGGCCGGCGCCTTCGGCCTCGCCTCCGCGGTGTTCGCCGCGGGCGCGCTCGGCGGCGCCCTGCTGGCCGCCCGCCGCGGACGGCCCACCACGGCGCTGCTGTTCGCGACGTCCTTCGCGTTCGGCTTGCTCGAGGTGGTTACCGGACTGATGCCCGATTTCTGGACATTCCTGATCATGCTGGTGCCGACCGGGCTCACGCTGCTCACCCTGACCACCGCGGCCAACTCGGCGACGCAGCTCAGTACCACCGCTGACATGCGGGGCCGGGTCATGGGCCTGTACCTGCTGGTCTTCCTGGGCGGGACGCCGCTCGGGTCGCCGCTGGCGGGGTGGATCGCCGAGGTCTACGGGCCGCGGATGAGCATGATCACCGGAGGCCTTATCTCCGTCGTGGCCACGGTCGTGATCGGGGCCATGCTCGCCCGCAGCCAGGGCGTGCGGGTCCGCGGGTACCTGCGGCCCGCCCGGCTGGCCCGGCTGGTCGCCTGAGGCTTTCCTGGCCCACTTCGCCCCCGGAGCCAAGCTCTCGGAGCAAGCTCCGCGAGCCGTGCAGGCCTGAGGGTATTGCCCAGCCCGCGGGCCTTGCCCAGCCCGCGGGCCTTGCCCAGCCCGCGGGCCTTGCCCAGCCCGCGGGCCTTGATCGTGGTTGATAGGTGACGACATCGGTCGCTGATTCACCACGATCATGGGCGCCGGGGCCGCCAAGCCGTACGATCATTGGCGCCGGGGGCCGCGACCGCGTCTCCCCTGTCCGCTACAGATGAGCGCTCCGGCGACGATCGCAGCGCTCACGGCGGGCGGCGGGCAGCGGAGCAAGCTTCGCGAGCCTATTCGGTTGCGGGCGGGTCGGCCCGACGACAAGATGTCCGTGTTGCCGACCGCCAGTTGGGGGGCCCTGCCGGTGCCCATCGTTGACCGCCTCACCTCGGTGCCAGATCTCGCTCCGGGCCCGGGGTTCGCGCACGCCGTCACCACCTCGGAAAGGCTGGCGTTCGTCTCCGGCCAGGTCGCCCTGGACGCCGGAGGCCAACTTGTCGGTCCCGGCGATCTCGCGGCGCAGACCGCTCAGGCGCTGCGCAACCTGCACCGCATACTGGATGCACTCGGCGCGGACTGGCCCGATGTGGTCAGATTCGCCTGGTACATCCTTGACGCGGGCTCGGTCCAGGTGATCCGCGACGTGCGTGACGAATTCATCCGGGCGTCGCTCGGCGACCGGCCCAATCCGGCGAGCACGCTGGTGCAGGTGGCAGCGCTGTCCCGGCCGGAGTTCCTGGTTGAGGTGGACGCGGTCGTGGCGCTGCCTGACTAGGCATGTCGACCAGGGCGAGCGGCGGAAGGCGCCATGAGACTGTTCGTCGCGATCACGCCGCCGCCTGCGGTGCTGGACGAGCTCGAGGCCGAGGTGGCGCCGCTGCGGGTCTCCTGGCCCGGGCTGCGCTGGACCGGCCCGGCCGCCTGGCACGTCACGCTCGCGTTCCTCGGCGAGGTCGGCGAGGGCGCGGCGGCGGCACTCGGGCCGCGGCTCGAGCGCGCCGCCGGCCGGCATCCGGGCCTGTCGCTCTCCTTCGCCGCCGGCGGAGCCTTCCCCGCTCCGGGGCGCGCCCGCGTGCTGTGGACCGGGGTACGGGGCGATCGCCGCGCCCTCGCGGCGCTGGCCAGGTCGGTCGCGGCCGGCACCAGGCGCGCGGGCGCCCCGGCGTCCGACGAGGGCAGGCGCTTCGAGCCGCACCTGACCCTCGCCCGGTGCCGGGCCCCGGAGAACGTGAGCCCGCTGGTCGACGCGCTGAACGGCTACGCGGGCGCGGCCTGGACGGCGACGGAGATCCACCTGATCCGCAGCCACCAGCCGGCCGCCGCCGGCCGCCCGCCGCACTATGAAACCAAGGGCGCCTGGCCGCTGCGGCCCGGCCCGGGCGGGAATCATCCGTAATGCTCCCCATCCGCGCGTGAGCACCACCAGGCCAGCCCGGCGACCACCGACCCGGCCTTCCCCGGGCGCCGGTCCAGTAGCCGGTGGCAGGAGGCGGCGAAACCGGTGATGAATGTAAACCTGATGTACAAGGAAGTGCACTGAAGCCACATTCATGCGGCCGCGGGGCCGGAACGGGCCGCCGTCCCGCCGGTCACGGCGCGGCGCCGTCCCGCCGGTCACGGGGTGGCGCCGTCCCGCCGGTCACGGGGTGGCGCCGTCCCGCCGGTCACGGGCCGCCTTCCCGCCGGTCACGGGGTGGCGCCGTCCCGCCGGTCACGGGGTGGCACTGTCTGGTCACGGAGTGGCGCCGTCCCGCCGGTCACGCCGCGGGCAGCGCGTCGAACAGGCGCAGCCGGTAGGCGGCCGCCGCGGCTTCGCCACGGCTGGTCACGTTCAGCTTGGCCAGGATGTTGGACACGTGCACGCTCGCGGTCTTGGCCGAGATGAACAGCGCCCCGGCGATCTCGCGGTTGCTCTGCCCGGCCGCTACCAGGCGCAGCACCTCGAACTCGCGGTCGGTCAGCCCGAGCCGGCCGCGCCGGTCGTCGGCCGCGCTGCCGGCCGCGCCGCTGGCGGGCCTGCCCGGGACGGCCTGCCCGCGTCCGCCGCGTCCGGGCGACCACCGCCGGGCGTGAGGGCGATCCGGGACCGGCGGGCCAGCAGCCGGACCTCCTCGCTGAGCGGGCGGGCACCGAGGCGGTCCGCCAGCCGCGCGGCGTCCTGGAGCCGGGCCTCCCCGCCCTCCCGGTCACCGCCGGCGATCGCCGCCTCCGCGGCCCGCAGCAGCGCCGCGGCGCGCGGATAGGGCTGGCTGACCGCGTCCCACGCGGCCGCGGCCGCGTCCCACGCGGCGGGGGAGGGCGCGGGCTCCGCGCCGGGCGCCGGACCGGTGCCGCACGCGGCATCGGCGCGCGCCGCGTCGGCCGCGAACGTCAGCCGGTACGCCTGCTGGACCGGGCCGATCGTGGCCAGATTCTCCGCCAGCGCGCGCAGCCGGGCGAGCAGGCCAGCGGCCTGTGCCGTCAGCGCGTGGTCACGCGCTGGCCGGCCGGCCAGGCCAGCCTCCGCGCACACCCTGGCCCCGGCGACCAGGGCCGGCCAGGCGTACCGCGGACTGTGCCGCATCTCGTACTGGTCCACCGCATCCCCGAGGACGGACAACGCCTCCGCCGGCCGGCCGAGGGCGGCCTGCAGCTCGACCTGCAGCCGGATCAGCGGCAGCCGCAGCTGCGCGTCGTACCCGGTGCGCGCCAGCCACTCCGCGGACGCCTGCGCCGATTCGGCGGCCGAGCGGACGTCGCCACGAGCCAGGGCCACGTCGCCGGCCAGCACGCGCAGCGCGGCCCGGAGCCTGGGCGGCGGCATGCAGTCCAGCGCGTGCTCGATCATCTCGCCGGCCTCATCCCACCGGCCCAGCGACGCCAGCGGCTCGGCCATGTTGAGCGCCAGGACCGCCCCGTCGGTGCGGATGAGCCCGTGCTCCCACGCGCTCGCGATGCCGCCGCGCGCTACCTCGGCGGCCCGGTCGTGCTCACCCATCTCTTCCAGCAGGTGCGACTCGATGATCATCACACGCAGCAGCGCCCGGTAACCGGTCCGCTCGGCCAGGGCCCGCGCCTGGCCCAGCAGCCGCAGCGCCTCGCCTGCGTGGCCGGTCCCGCGGTTCGACTCGATCACCGCCACGGTCATCAACGTTTGCAGCTCGGTCTCCACGTCGCCCACCTGACGTGCCACCGTGAGGGCCTCCCGGCCCGCCGCGAGCGCCTCGTCCGGGTCGGAATCCCCCAGCACGCGCGCGATGCCGCGCAGCACGCGCGCCCGCTCCGCGCTCGGCGGGTCGGCCGGCACGAGATCGAGCGCCCGGCGCAGGTCGGCCTCTGCGTCCTGGTGGCCGAGACGGTAGGCCATGAAGCCGCGGCGCTCGAGCAGCATCGCCGCCCGCAGCGGCTCCGCGGCGACGTCGACTATCTTCAGCGCGGCGCCGGCCAGCGCCATCGCGCGCTCGTTCTCCCAGCTGTCGAACGCCATCTGCGCCGTTTCCTGGAGCACGCCGAGGTGGTCCGTGCCGATCCGCTGGGCCGCGTCCGGAACCTGGTCCCAGAGCTCGAGTACCCGCGACAGCATGCTGAGCTGCTCGGCGTGGGCCAGCCCGCGCGCGGCCTCGTGAGCCGCCTGCCAGGCGCTGACCAGAGCCCCGGTCATGTCGTGGGCGGCGTAGGTGTGGTGCGCCAGCTCTATCGCGGCCCGGCCGGGCGGGACCAGCGAGGAGTCGGCGCCAATCGCCTCGGCGAACCGGGTATGCAGCCGGCCGTGCTCGCCCGGCAGCAGATCGTCGTACACGACCTCCCGGATCAGGGCGTGCCGGAACGCGTAGCCGTCGGAGTCGGTGACCAGCACGTTGCCGGCCACGGCGGGCCGCAGCGCTGCGGCGAGCCCGTCTGCTCCGAGCCCGGTGACGGCGGCGAGCAGGGCGTGGCCGGTCCGTTCGCCGCCCGCGCTGGCGGTCCTCAGGACGGCCTGGGTCTCCTCGGGCAGCCGCCGCACGCTGGCGGCCAGGAGGTCGCGTAGCGACTCGGGCAGCCCGGGGCCCGGCGCGCCGTCCAGGTCCAGCAGCGCCTCGACGAACAGCGGGTTCCCCTCGGTCCGGTCGTACACGCTGTCGGCGAGCGACGGTTCAGGCTCCCGGCTCAGGATCCGGGCGACGAGTTCGGCACAGGCGCGCCGGGAGAGCCGCGGCAGCTCGGCGCCTCACCGGGCTCGGCCCCGGCGCCGCCGGCGGCGCCGCCGGGCCCGGCGAACTCGGGCAGCAGCCTGGCCAGATCCCGCGTGTCCCGGCCGGGCAGCAGGTTCGCGACCTCGTCCGCGCCCACGTCCCGCACCAGCTCGCGCAGCATCGCCGTGAACGGGGCGAACGGCAGCCCGCCGTGGGCCAGCTCGAGGCAGCCGCCCACCATGATCCTGGCGCCCGCGCCGCGGGCCCTGGCCGAGAACTCGGTCAGGAAGCGCGACTTCCCCACCCCGGCCTCGCCGCCGATGAGCACCGCGGCCTGACCGCCTGCTGCGACCCGTTCCAGGGCCTGGTCCAGCGCGGTCAGCTGGTCGGACCGGCCCACCAGCACCGGACTGCTCACTCGCGCGGCCACATCATCCAGGATGCCACCGCCCATCGCGGGCCTAGAAGTCGCCGGTCGCGCCGTCGATGCACTCGCGCAGCAGGTCCGCGTGGCCGTTGTGGCGGGCGTACTCCTCGATCATGTGGGTGAGGATCCAGCGCAGCGAGAACGGCTCGCCCGTGCGCTGTGACCGTTCCTTGCTCAGGACGTCCAGGTCGGGGGCGGCCGCTACCGCCTGCCGCGCTGCGGCACACTCCCGCTCGAAGGAGCTGAACGCCTCCGCGATGTCCGCTTCGTCCGCGCCGTTGAAGTCCGCGTCGGGGTCTTCCGGCGTGACGTAGAGATCGGGCCCGTCCTCCCCGAGCAGCACCTGGCGGAACCAGCCGCGCTCGACCGCGGCCATGTGCCGGACCAGCCCGATCAGGGACAGGCTGGACGGGGGGACCGAGCGCTGCCGGAGCTGCTCGTCGGTGAGCCCCGCGCACTTCCACACCAGGATCGCCCGGTGATGGTCCAGCCACCCGGTCAGCATCTCCCGCTCGCCTGCCGCCAGGGCCGGCCGCGCCTGCTCCCGTTCCGTTGTCATGCGGTGAGCTTGTCACGAGCCCGCCGGCCGGGCCACGAATTTCCGCGGAGGTGATGCCCGCGCCCGGCGTCCGGCGTGTCCGGCCCGCCACGGCCAGGGACCGGCCAGGGCGTTACTGCATCCGCTCGACGACGTAGTCGATGCAGGCGGTGAGCGCCTGCACGTCGCCCGGGTCCACGGCGGGGAACATGCCGATCCGCAGCTGGTTGCGGCCGAGCTTGCGGTACGAGTCGGTGTCGACGATCCCGTTGGCCCGCAGCGCCGCCGACAGCGCCCCGGCGTCGACGGCAGCGTCGAAGTCGATGGTGGCGACCACCTGGGAGCGCTGCGCGGGGTTGGCCACGAACGGGGTGGCGTAGGGCGCGCTCTCGGCCCACTGGTAGAGGATCGCCGAGGACTGAGCGGTCCGCGAGGTCGTCCAGCCGAGCCCGCCCTGGCCGAGCATCCACTCCACCTGGTCCGCCAGCAGGAACAGCGTGGCGACCGCCGGGGTGTTGTAGGTCTGCTGCTTCCGCGAGTTGTCGATGGCGACCTGGAGGGAGAAGAACTCCGGGATAAACCGGCCGCTGGCCGCGACCTTTCCGGCCCGGTCCAGCGCCGCCGGAGACATCAGCGCGATCCAGAGCCCGCCGTCGGAGCCGAACGACTTCTGCGGGGCGAAGTAGTACACGTCGAACTCGCCGGCCTGCACCGGCAGGCCGCCGGCCCCGCTGGTGGCGTCCACCAGGACGAGCGCGTCGGCGTCGGCGTCGGCGACCCGGCGGACCGGCATGGCCACCCCGGTGGAGGTCTCGTTGTGGGTCAGCGCGTAGGCATCCACGCCGTCCTCGGCGCTCGGCTGCGGATGGGTTCCCGGCGCGGACCCGATCACCGTGGGCTGGTCCAGCCACGGCGCGGCGGCCGTCACCTTGGCGAACTTCGACGAGAACTCGCCGAAGGACAGGTGCTGCGCCTTGTGGTCAACCAGGCCGAAGGCGGCGATCTCCCAGAACGCGGTGGTGCCACCGTTGCCGAGTACCACGTCGTAGCCGTTCGGAACAGAAAAAAGATCAGCCATGCCCGCACGGATCCGCTGCACCAAAGAGCGGACCGGTCCCTGGCGGTGCGAGGTCCCGAGGTAGGCCGCGCCGGATCTGGCCAGCGCGGAAAGCTGCTCGGGCCGGATCTTGGACGGGCCGCAGCCGAACCTGCCGTCGGCGGGCCGCAGGCCATCGGGAATGACGATCTCGGTCATCAGGCGATCAAACTTCCTTGTCGAGGACATCGGCCGCGCCGGTGACGTCCCGCACCGGGCGGCTCTTCGGGCCTATGTAGCGCGCGCTGGGCCGGATCAGGCGGCCGGCCTGCTTCTGCTCCATGATGTGCGCCGCCCAGCCCGCGGTCCGCGCACAGGTGAACATAGAGGTGAACATGTGCAAGGGTACCTGGGCGAAGTCGAGCACGACGGCCGACCAGAACTCGACGTTCGTGGCGAGCACCCGGTCGGGCCTGCGGGCGTGCAGCTCCTCCAGGGCGGCCTTCTCCAGCGCCTCGGCCACTTCGAACCTGGGCGCTCCGAGTTCTCTGGCCGTCCGGCGCAGCACCCGGGCGCGCGGGTCCTCGGCGCGGTACACCCGGTGACCGAAGCCCATCAGCCGGTCCCCCCGGTCCAGCGCCGACTTGACCCAGGCGTCCGCGTCGCCGCTCCGTTCGACCTCCTCGATCATGCTCAGCACCCGGGCGGGGGCGCCGCCGTGCAGCGGCCCGGATAGCGCGCCGACCGCGCCGGACAGCGCCGCGGCGACGTCGGCTCCGGTGGAGGCGATCACCCGCGCGGTGAACGTGGAGGCGTTCATGCCGTGCTCGGCCGCTGAGACCCAGTAGGAGTCGATCGCCTTCACGTGCTTGGGATCCGGCTCGCCCTGCCAGCGGATCATGAACCGCTCGGTGATCGTCTTCGCCTCGTCGACCCGCTTCTGCGGGACCATCGGCAGGCCCAGGCCGCGCGCGGCCTGGGCGACGAACGAGAGCGCCATCACCGAGGCCCGGGCCAGGTCGTCGCGTGCCTCCTCGTCGCTGATGTCGAGTAGCTGGCGCATGCCCCAGGCCGGAGCCAGCATGGCCAGAGCGCTCTGCACGTCGACCCGGATGTCCCCGGAGTGCACCGGGATCGGGTACGGCTCGGCCGGGGGCAGGCCGGGCTCGAAGGAGTTGTCCACCAGGAGCCCCCAGACTTGGCCGTAGGTCACGTGCCCCACGAGTTCCTCGATGTCGACCCCGCGGTAACGAAGTGCGCCCCCCTCGCGGTCGGGCTCCGCGATCTCCGTCTCGAACGCGACGACACCCTCGAGGCCGGGCGTGAAGTCGGACATCTACGGTTCCTCCGTCTCCCTGGGCCACCGGGCCGGGCCTGGCGGACCCGCGCGGCGCGGCCATGACGTCTGCAGTGGCCAGCCACACTATTCAATCGCGCCCGGAGCGGATCTGGTAACCCGGCCGGCCCGCCGTGGCGCATGCGGTGGCGGTGCGGGGACCCGGTGTGTGAGGATCACTACCCGTGGATGGGATGAGCCACGCCCGGGACGAGCCCGGCCTCAGCGAGGCGATGCTCGCCGGCGACCCGCTGGTCCAGTTCGAGCGCTGGATGGCCGACGTCGTCGCCGCGGCGCTCCCCGAGCCGACCGCGATGGTGCTGGCCACGGTCTCGGCCAGCGGCTGTCCCCGGGCCCGGACGGTCCTGCTCAAGCAGTACGACTCCGGCGGATTCACCTTCTACACCAACCGGACCTCCCGCAAGGGCACCGACCTGGCCGAGGTGCCGCGGGCGTGCCTGCTGTTCCCGTGGCACGCGATGCACCGCCAGGTGATCATCGAGGGGCCGGTCACCGCGTTGTCCCCGGAGCAGAGCGAGCCCTACTTCCGGTCCCGGCCGCACGGCTCCCAGGTCGGCGCGTGGACCAGCAGGCAGTCCTCGGTGATCGGTTCCCGGGCCGAGCTTGACGAGCGCTTCGCCGGGCTGGCCCGGCGGTGGCCGGAGGGGACGGAAGTCCCGATGCCGGAATTCTGGGGCGGGTATCGGGTGATTCCTGAGGTTGTCGAGTTCTGGCAGGGCCGCACGAACCGGCTGCACGACCGGCTGAGGTACCGCCGCGACGGCGGCCGGTGGGTGATCGAGCGGCTCGCGCCCTGAGCCGCGAGCGCCGGCCCTGAGCCGCGGGGCCGGTCCTCGATCTGGCCGCGGGCGGGCGCGGCTTTCCCGCTGTCACCCCCCGTATTTTCCCGGTTCGCCGAAGCGGCCGCGGAGCATAGCATCGTTCCAGAAAGGAGGAGAGGGCGACGTTGACGGCGCACGGGCTAATCGACACCACCGAGATGTACCTTCGCACGGTTTTTGAGCTTGAAGAGGAAGGTATCGTCCCGCTGCGTGCCCGCATTGCCGAGCGCCTGGCGCAGAGCGGCCCGACCGTGAGCCAGACGGTGGCCAGGATGGAGCGCGACGGCCTGGTACGCGTCGAGGGCGACCGCCAGCTGGCGCTCACCGTGACCGGCCGGACGCTGGCCATGAGGGTGATGCGCAAGCACCGCCTGGCCGAGTGCCTGTTGGTCGGCGTCATCGGGCTGCCCTGGGAAGAGGTCCACATCGAGGCCTGCCGGTGGGAACACGTGATCTCCGACACCGTCGAGCGCAGGCTGGTCGAACTGCTCGGTTACCCCGTCCGGTGCCCGCACGGAAATATAATTCCGGGACTTGCCGAACTCGGCATTCCGGCCGATGCTAGCCAGCGGGCAGTAGCGGCCGGGAGCGAGCGCGCCGTGGCCATGACAATGATCGCATCCCGGCACGCCGAGCCCGTGGTCGTGCGCCGGATCAGCGAGCAGGTCCAGAGCGACGCGGCCTTGATGCTTAGACTCAAGAACATCGGGATACAACCCGGGCGCGAGATCACGCTCGAGGTCAGCGACGATGGTGTACGGGTGACAGGTGAGAATGCAATCGGTGATCTGGACGCGGAGTTGCCGCGCCAGGTTGCCGCGCACGTTTTCGTCACGAGGTCGTGATCAATGCAGCCGCAGCTCTGGTCCCGTTTACCCGGTCAACCGCGGGGCGGTACCGCGATGAGGGCCCACGCTCCCGGCGGGGGGGCCGTGCACGCGCTCCTCGCCCCGGCCGACATCCTGGAGCAGTTGCAGATGGCCGTCGTGGTCACGGACCGCAGCTGCAGCCTGCTCTACGCGAACGCCTTCGCGGCGACGCTGTTCGGGCTCCCCGATACCCCCGCGAACCTGGTCGGCCGCTCGCTCGTATCGCTCGGCTTCGAGGGGGACGCCCGGCGGCTCAACGACCTCGCGTCCCAGGTGCTGCACGGCCGCTCGTGGGAAGGGACCCTCGCGGCCCAGCGGGTGGACCGCTCCCGGGTCTTCGTGCGGGCGCGGGCGCTCCCGCAGCGGCTTCCGTCCGGCGAGATCTGCGGCATCGCGATCATGGCCCGCGAGGCCTCCAGGCGCGGTCGCCGCAGCGAGCGCGACCGGCTTCGGCTGCTTGAACGGATCGGCGAGCGGCTGGCCCGCTCGCTCGAGCTCGATGTGACCCTGCGGCAGGTCGCCGAGACCCTGGTCCCGCAGTTCGCCGATCACTGCCTGGTGGACCTGTTCCAGGCCGACAAGCTGGTGCGCCGGGCGCAGCTGCACTCCCGGGGCTGGATGCCCGAGCCGGGGAGCTGGGCCATGGTGGGCGAGCAGATCGTCTATCCGGAGGGACATTTCTGCCAGCAGGCGATGACCCGCATGGACACGGTCCTGGTCCCGGACATGAGCGAGCAGCGGTTCCCCTCTCCGAACCAGGCCAGCCTCGAGATGTGCGACAACATCGGCCTCACCTCGGTGATCGCGACACCGCTGATCGCGCGCGGCGAGCTGCTCGGCGTGATGAGCCTGGCCCTGTCCAGCCTGACCGAGCGCGAGGAGCAGCACTACGGCGCCGACGACGCCGACTTCCTCGGCCTGGTCGGGAGCCGGGTCGCCATCGCCATCGACAACGCGATGCTGTTCGAGGAGGAGCGGCGCACCGCGCTCGCGTTCCAGACCAGCCTGCTGCCGCACGACCCGCCGGCGGTCGACGGCCTGGAGGTCGCCTACAAGTACGTACCGGCCAAGCCGCTGGAGACCCACGGGCAGGGGATCCAGACCCAGGTCGGAGGGGACTGGTACGACATCATCCCGCTGTCCGCCGGGCGCGTGGGCATCGTCATCGGCGACGTGGAGGGACGCGGCGCCCGGGCGGCCGCCATGATGGGCCAGCTCCGGGCGGCGCTGCGCGCCTTCGCCCAGGACGACAAGCCGCCCGCGGAGATCCTGCGCCGGCTCGACGACTGGTGCCGGACGCTGGAGCCCACCTACGCCGAGGCGCACGGCTTCGTCGCCGCCGACCCGCCGATCGTGAGCTGCACCTACCTGGTCTACGACGCCTGGTCCCGGACCCTGTCGTTCGCCAACGCGGGCCACGACGCGCCGCTGCTGATCACCGACCACGAGGTCGGCCAGATGGAGATCGAGCACAAGGGCCTGCTGCTCGGTGTGCGCGCGAAGGGCATACCCGGGCTTCCGACCTACCGTGAGGAGACGCGTTATCTCGCCCCGGGCTCGGCCCTGGTGTTCTACACCGACGGCCTGACCGACCGCCGTCAGCGGGCCGACGGCGGCGGGCACTATACCGAGACCGAGGCGCTGCAGATGCTCCGCGACGCGGTCGAGAACGTGGCCACCGAGAGCGTAGAGGCCATCGCCCAGGCGGCCGAGCAGGCCGTGCCCGGCGAGATCGACGACGACATGGCGATCGTCGTCGTCCGCACCTCGTCCGTGGACCTCGCCTTCCTGGAGCAGAACTTCGCCGCCGAGCCGATCCGGGTATCCGAGGCCAGGCGCCTGGCCCAGCAGACGTTCACCGCCTGGGGCATGGACCTCGACCAGGCCGACCTGGCCTGCCTGCTGGTATCCGAGGTGGTGACGAACGTCGTGCTGCACGCGGCCGTCTCCCCGAGCCCCCGGCACGAGTTCACGATGGAGTCGGCGCTGACCTCGGGGCCCGGGATCCTGGACGACTGGTCGGGCTCGCCGTTCGCCGATGACTTCCCCGCCCCGACCGGCGGCCGGGAGTTCACGCTCCGGCTGCGTCGCGGCGAGAGCGCCGTCTGGGTCGAGGTCTTCGACCCCGACCTGCGGCTGCCCAGGATCAGGAGCGCGGGCGAGAACGACGAGGGGGGCCGCGGGCTCTACCTGGTCGACCAGCTAGCTACCCGGTGGGGCTCGCGGCCGACCCAGGACGGCAAGGCCGTCTGGTTCGAGATCCCGATCAAGGGCGGTCCCGGCCTGAACTGACCCGTCATCGCTGCGAAGCGGCCCAAAGGGTCAGGCCGATCAGGACGCATCCCGTTATCACCGTGGACCACGTGCGGGCGGTCGACGCTATGCCCATGCGGCGCCGCATCCTGACCACGAACACGGCGACAAGCACGGCCAGGAAACCCAGCAGGATCAGCCCGTCGGTCATCGCAGTCTCCCCGGAGTCTTGTCCTGCTCCGAGCATAAATCAGCCGGCGGGGCAGGTCATGCGGCTCCGTCGCTGAGCAGCGGCGGGAGGGCGGCCAGATCGGCCGAGCCGAGCACGCCCGGCACCACGGTCGCCGCGTCGGGGCCCCGGACCGAGTCACGGAGCCGGCGCAGCAGGCTGACCTGGCGGGCCAGCGACTCGATCCTGTCGTCCACCAGCCTCGCCGCGACGTCCCGCTGGCCCGCGCTGACCGAGCGGCCGAGCGCCAGACGGGCCAGGGGCTTGATCTCCTCGAGCCGGAAGCCCAGGTCCTTGAGCGCCAGTGCGGTGTCGATGTAGCCCCGGTATTCGCGCGGGTACTTCCGGGTGCCGCCGGGTGACCGGCGCGGCTCGGGCAAGATCCCGAGTTCCTCGTAGTACCGGATGGTCCGGCTGCTGACTCCCGCGGCCTTGGCGAGCTGCCCGATGCTCACCAGGCCTGCCGTATCCTCGACGATCTTCGCTGCCATCCCCGTTACCCCCTGTTGGCACGCCGGGCAGCCGCACGCGAGCCCCCTCGCGCTGCCCCCCCGAGCCGCCGCCCTCCGTTCATTACGCATAGTAGTCGCGTGGATACTGAGAGGACACAGGAATCCGGCCGGAACCCAGCCGGGGCAGATCGGGGCCAACAGGCCTATGGAGGGCGCGGACTGCCGGGGTAACCTCAACTCAACCGGCCAGGCCAGCGGGGCCGCCATCCGGGGGAGCAGCATGCACCCGGTGCGGGCCGGTCTATGGATGGCCTAGTGGAGGCGACGTGGTGTCGGAGGCATTTATTGTCGGGGCAGTGCGCACCCCGGTCGGCAGGCGGAACGGAGGCCTGTCCGCGGTTCACCCGGCTGACCTGGCCGCGCACGTCCTGACCGAGCTTATCGCCAGGACCGCCGCCGATCCCTCCGCGATCGAGGACGTCATCATGGGGTGCGTCTCCCAGATCGGGCCGCAGACCATGGACATCGGCCGGACGGCCTGGCTGTCGGCCGGCCTGCCGGAGAGCGTTCCCGGAGTCACCATCGACCGTCAGTGCGGGTCCTCGCAGCAGGCCGTGCACTTCGCCGCGCAGGCCGTGCTGTCCGGGACGCAGGACCTGGTCATCGCCGCCGGCGTCGAGAGCATGAGCATGGTGCCGATGGGCTCGACCGTCTCGCTGCCGCTGGAGAAGGGCATGGCGCTGCCGTTCGGGCAAGGATGGCAGGACCGGTACGGCGACCAGGAGATCTCCCAGTTCCGCGGCGCGCAGCTGATCTGCGAGAAGTGGGGCCTGAAGCGGCACCAGCTTGAGGAGTTCTCGCTGGAGAGCCACGTCAGGGCCGCGAACGCGATAGACCAGGGGAGATTCGACCGGGAGGTCATGGCGATCGACGGGGTCACCACGGACGAGGGACCCCGCCGGGACACGACCCTGGAGAAGATGGCCGGGCTGAAGCCGCTGCGTGAGGGCTGGGAGCTGACCGCGGCGACCGCATCGCAGATCTCCGACGGCGCCGCGGCGGTGCTGATCGCCTCGCCCGCGGCGGTCCAGCGGTACGGGTTCGTCCCCCGGGCGCGGATTCACGCGCTCACCGTGGTCGGTACCGATCCGGTGTTCATGCTCACCGGGCCGATCCCGGCGACCGAGCAGGTCCTGGCCCGGGGCCAGCTGGGCGTCGACGATATCGACGTGTTCGAGGTCAACGAGGCATTCGCCCCGGTTCTGCTGGCCTGGTCGGCCGACACCGGCGCCTCGCTCGACAAGACCAACCCGAACGGCGGCGCCATCGCGCTCGGCCACCCGCTCGGCGCCACCGGCGCGGTCCTGATGACCAAGCTGCTGCACGAGCTCGAGCGCGTCGGCGGCCGGTACGGCCTGCAGACGATGTGCGAGGGCGGCGGCCAGGCCAACGCCACCATCATCGAGCGCCTCGGCTGACCCGCCCCTCCCGCACCCGCTCTCGCTCCGGCGCGCTCCCGCGCGCTCCCGCGGTTACCGCATCGGTGGAACTCTGATGCGGTTACAGCAGCACCGACGGTCCGACGATGCGGTTCCGCCCCAGCTAGGGTCAGTTCTGGCGGCAGGAAATATTCAACTCGGATTGCAGGTTTACTCTTAGTGAGAACCGAGGTTACCTGGATAACCGAATCCTGGTACTCACCTGGAGGTGAAACGCAATGCTGCTGACAACTTTTGATCCGTTCACGTCGGAGTTCGACCGGTTTGCCCGTCGGGCGTTCGGCTCGGCGGACTACCGCCGGCTGGCGCGGATGGATGCCATCCGGCGCGAGAACGAGGTCGAGCTCCGGTTCGACCTGCCGGGCATCGACCCGGAGAGCATCGACGTGACCGTGGACCGCGGTGTCCTGACCGTCACCGCCCGCAGGGAGGACGAGTACACCGAGGGGGAGAAGCCGTTCATCCGCGAGCGGGTGATGGGCTCCTACACCCGCCGGGTCCGCCTCTCGGACGCGGTCGACTCCGAGAAGATCGAGGCTGGCTACGCCGATGGCGTGCTGACCGTGCACGTGCCCGTCCTGGAGCAGGCCAAGCCGCGCAAGATCGAGGTCCGTGCCGACGCCAAGGCGATCGCCGCCTGACGCGGAGGTAGGCTGTCCGGGCCCGGCGCGGTACTGTCCGCCCGGGCCCGGAACCGTTCCGGGGAGCTAGCCATGCCGTCGCTGCCACTCGATGACGAGAACCTGCCGCTTTTCACCGTCGGCCAGGTCTCGCAGATGCTTGAGATCCAGCAGGCGTTCCTGCGCCGCCTGGATGAGCTCAGTGTGGTCAGGCCGTCCCGGTCGGCGGGCAACCAGCGCCGTTATACGCGGCGCGAGATCACGGTCGTAAAGTACGTGGTCGACCTGGTCGACGAGGGCATGACCCTGGCGGCTGTCCGCCGGATACTTGAGCTCGAAGCGCTGGTGCGGGACCTCATGGCCGAGCGTGACGCCCTCCGCGCCGCGGTGGCGGAGCGTGACGCCCGTCGCGCCGCGGTGGCGGAGCGTGACGCCCGTCGCGCCGCGGTGGCGGAGCGTGACGCCCAGCGCGCCGCCCTGGCGGAGCGTGACGAGAAGCTGGCCCGCTCAGCGCCGGCCGGAGTAACCGGGCCGGCGCTCAGCCGATGTGCCGGTGCACGTTCTCGTGCTTGGACGGCCCGGGGGTCGGCTCGGCGACCAGCGGGCCGGGGATCGACGGGTCGACGATGCCGTACTCCAGCCACTGGTAGCGCCCGGCCATAACCCGCCGGGTCAGGCGCACGTCGGCCGCGTCGGTGTTGCTCCAGAGCTGCCCGAACAGCTCCTCGCAGCGCTGCCGCGCCTGCGCGCAGAACACGTCGGCCAGCTCGAACCCGCTCTCCCCGCGCCCGCTCTCGGCGCCGTCGGCCGCGTCCATCTGGGCCCGCACGCACGCCGCGCTCATCGCGAACAGCTCCGCGCCGATGTCGACCAGGCGCCCGAGGAAGCCCTGCCTGCGCTCCAGCTTGCCCTGCCACCGGGCCATGCCGTAGAACGTCGCGCGGGCCAGCTTCCGGCTCGCCCGCTCCACGTACCGCAGGTGCGGCGCGAGCGGGCCGAACTCGCCGTACGCGCGCGGGTTGTGGCCTTCGCCGGTCACCAGCGTGGGCAGCCACTTGGCGTAGAATCCGCCGGCCCGGGCCGCCGCGCGGGCCCGCTGCCCGGCCGGCAGGCCGGGCTCGATCACTTCGCCGGCCGCGGCGAGATGGGCGTCCACCGCCTCCCGCGCGATGAACAGGCGCATGATCTCCGAGGATCCCTCGAAGATCCGGTTGATCCGCATGTCGCGCAGCATCTGCTCGGCGGGCACGCCGCGCTCACCGCGCGCGGCCAGCGAGGCCGCCGTCTCGTAGCCTCGCCCGCCCCGGATCTGCACCAGCTCGTCCGCGACCTTGGATGCCATCTCGGAGCAGTACAGCTTGGCCAGCGCGGCCTCGATCCGGATGTCGCGGCGCTTGTCGTCGGCCAGCTGGCTGGACAGCTCCACCACGGCCTCCAGCGCGTAGCTGGTCGCGGCGATGAACGCGATCTTCCGGCCCACCGCCTCGTGCTCGGCGATCGGCTTGCCCCACTGCACCCGCTCGCCCGACCACTCCCGCGCGAACTTGAGCGCGAGCTTCGCGGCCGCCGAGCAACTGGCGGGCAGCGAGAGCCGGCCGGTGTTCAGCGTGGTGAGGGCGATCTTCAGGCCCTGGCCTTCCTTGCCGATCCGGTTGGCCGCCGGCACCCGGACTTCGTGGAACCTGGTGACCCCGTTCTCCAGGCCGCGCAGGCCCATGAACGCGTTCCGGTTCTCGACGGTGATCCCGTCCGCGGTGCCCTCCACCACGAACGCGGTGATCCCGCCGCGGTGTCCGTCCCCCTTGGGGACCTGGGCCATCACCACGAGCAGGTCGGCGACCACGCCGTTGGTCGTCCACAGCTTCACCCCGTTGAGCACGTACTCACTGCCGTCGGCGGACGGGGTCGCGATGGTGCCCAGCCGCGCCGGGTCGGACCCGACGTCCGGCTCGGTCAGCAGGAACGCGCTGATCTCGCCGCGCGCGCACCGGGGCAGGTACTGCTGCTTCTGCTCGTCGGTCCCGAACAGCGCCACCGGCTGCGGCACGCCGATCGACTGGTGCGCGGACAGCAGTGCGGCGATCGCGGGCGAGACCGAGCCGACGGTGATCAGCGCCCGGTTGTAGTACAGGTGGGACAGGCCGAGCCCGCCGAAGGCCGGCGGGATTTTCATTCCGAACGCCCCCAGCGTGGCCAGTCCCTTGACGGTCTCATCGGGAATCTTGGCGTCCCTTTCGATCAGGGCGCTGTTCACCGACGTCTCGCAGAACTCGCGCATCCGGGCGCAGAACTCCTCGCCGCGCCGCTCGGCGTCCTCGTCCTGGCGTGGATGGGGGTGGATCAGGCCGAGCTGGAAGTCGCCCAGGAAGAGCTGCTTCCCGAAACTGGGCAGGGCCCACTCGGACTCCCGGGCGTGCTCGGCGACCGCACGGGCCTCCGCCTCGCTGACCTGAGCGCCCCGGGCGGCTGGAGCGCCCTGGTCGATCTGGGCGCCTCCGTCGGCCGGCGAGCTTGCGGTGCCCGGCGTGCCCCCCGTGCCCTGCTCGGTAAGGTGGTTCGGCTGCGTGACGGGGTGGGTGGCCTGACCGGATTCCTGGTGCTCGCTCACGGCGTAAGTCCCTCCTGGTGGGCTACTGGACTACTGCCCGGTATGCCCCACCGTACGCGGAGGAAGCCGTTGGTAGGAGCACCGCCTGCCTGCTGGTGCTGCCCAGCGTGCCCGGCGGCATCCGGGCCCCGGCGATGCCGCGGTCGCAGCGGCGTCAGCCGGCGCCGTGCGGAAGGGGCTCGGGCTCGGAGGAGGCGCCGGGCGAGTCAGCGCGGCTCACGAACACCTGCGGGCTGATCGCGTGCAGCGCGGAGAGCACGTTCGTGAGGCCTTCGTCCTGCGGAAGCTCGACCACGATCTCGCTGCTCCTGCTCAGCGTTTCGTCGTCGGACGCCACGCGCAGGTACGAGACCGGCTGGGCCGCGAGCGCCTTCCTGACCGCCGAACGGCTCGCTGGACTGTCCGGCACGGCGATCCGGATTCTCCACAAGGGCATACGGAAACCTTCCGTCGGCATTCGTCAGTGGACTAATCTCCAACGATCCTGTTGCTAACCTGCTTCCACGCCGTAACGACGACGTGAATTCGCGGTCAGACATCGGCCCGGTAGAAATTGAGGTAGGACCGCGAGGGCGTCGGCCCGCGCTGGTCCTGGTACCGGGAGCCGTACATGGGCGACCCGTACGGATGCTCGGCCGCCGAACTGCACCGGAACAGGCAGAGCTGGCCTATCTTCATCCCCGGCCAGAGCTTGATCGGCAGCGTGGCGACATTGGAGAGTTCCAGCGTCACGTGCCCGGAGAACCCGGGGTCGATCCACCCCGCGGTGGAGTGGGTCAGCAGGCCCAGTCGGCCGAGGCTCGAATTGTGGGTGGGGATAAAGCCCGGCCCGGCCAGGAACAGGCCAGCGGGGTTGCTGACCTGGATGCAGCGCAGCGGACGCGGGCTGATCTCCCGGACGGCGACCACGGCCCGGGAACGCGGCCCGCGGCCCGGCCTGATCCTGGCCGCCGGGCCGGATAGCCGGAAAACGGGAAGCGAGGGGGAGAACCTCACCCGGAACACTGGCTGCCGCTCGACCCCGTGGCGTGGCGCCGGCTGCTTGCCTTTCACGGGACGGCAGCCTAGCCCGGCCGCCAGTTCGGCGACCGCATCAGCCGCGAATTCGCCGGCACTGACGAATTCGCAGCGGCCGCGGCGGTCGACATATCCCCCGGAATCCATCAATCCCTGCAGCAGGGCGAGCCGCTGCGGGACGGACGAACGCAGATAAGGATCGGGCACTCGATCCGCGGCGGGCCCCGTCCTGCCCCCCAGGCCGAGCCCGAGAGCATACGGGTCGGCGGGCAGCGGCCGTTCCGGGTACTGGGCCGGCCCGGCCAGGGGAACATGATGATTCCACTCGTTCCCGGCCCGCAGCGACCCGGCGATCTCGCCCGTCGTCCGGACCGACCCCGGGCTGCCGTTCCGGCGTTCGGACCTGGTGCGGGTCAGCCAGCCGTGCGAAAGGTCGGCCACCAGCGACTGCCCGTCCGAGAACACCACTTCCCGGCACGGCCGCCCGAGCAGGACGGGCGTGGCCGCGACGACGCTGGTCGGGCGGCCGGCCTCATCGAACACCTGGTCGCCGACCCTCAGCTCACCCAGGCACCGCCAGCCCTCGGGGGTGGGGACGGGGGTGTCGGTCGCGAGCGCCTTACCCTCCAGTCGGCCCGCGATGTCGTCCGGCAGGCTCACCACCTCGTAGGTGGAGGCCAGCACGAACTCACCCGGGTGCAGGACGAACGGCTCGGACCCGGCCGGCTCGACCAGCCTGGTCAGCTCGGGCTGCTCCTCCGCCGGGTCTATGTGCGGGTAGCGGTGGTTCTCGAACACGCGGAAGTACCGGTCCATCCGGACGTCGATGCTCGCCGGCTGGATGAGTCCGGGCGTGTACGGGTCCAGCTTGACCCGGCCTGACTCGACTTCCGCCTTGATGTCCCGGTCGGAGAGCAGCACCCTGGCAACTTACCTGTTCCGCGGGGCCAGGTCCCTGTGCTCGGCAAAGGCGCCCCACGAGGCCCCCGGCTCTCCCTTGCGCGCCGGGGCGGTCCGGCTCGGCAGGTGCCATGCGGGCGATGCTCCCGGCCCCGGACTCCGGTACGATGTCGGGGCGGGCCACCGGACGGCTACGTGCGCCGCGAGGCTCGTGGTCCCCAGCGCGGGTGTAGTTCAATGGCAGAACGTCAGCTTCCCAAGCTGATAGTGCGAGTTCGATTCTCGTCACCCGCTCCACCAAGAAGGCCCAGGTCAGGGATATAGCCGGACTGGAGCCTTGATCGGGACAGGAGCGCACACAGGGTCTCCGTGCAATTAGCGTGCAATTAGCCCGCCGGGACCAGCGCGCCTGCGGTGCCGTCATCGTCGTCTCCATCGGCGTGCTGCTGAGCCTCGATATGCGCGTCGATCGCCTTCGTAATCGCCTGGTCAGCACCCTGTGCCTCATGCTGGTAGATCATCGCGGCGCGTTCGCTGTCGTGGCCCATCCGCGCCATCAGATCTCGCAGGCCCGCACCGCTCTTGGCCGCCAGGTGATTGCCCGTATGACGGAGATCATGAAAGTGCAGGCCCTCAGCGCCGATTGCGCGCACGGCGTGCGGCCAGGCTGACATCTTGTTGAAGTTGCTGCGGCGCATCGGGCCACCCTGCACGCCCGTGAACAGTAGGGCGCCCGGTTCGGGTCCGACGTAGAGCGCCAGATGATCACGCAGAGCCGGGACGATGGCGGCCGGGACGCCGACCAGGCGACGACCTGCCCTGGACTTTGGCGGGCCAAGGACTAGCTCTCCGGTTGACCGCTCGACGTACGCCGCACGGACCCGGACCTGCCTCGCACCGAGATCCAGGTCACACCGACGCAGCGCCGTTACCTCACCCCATCGGAGGCTTGCGAACGTGGCCAGCAGCACCAGGGCGTAGTACCGCCGGTCCTGGCTGCCGTCGGCCCTGCCCTTGATCCCCATCGTCCACAGCGCCGTCTCGGCGGCCGACCTGGTGGCGAAGACCTCCGGTGCCGTGCGCATGACGCCATGGCGGGCGAAGCGCAGCCGGTAGCCGCCTGTGCTCAGCTTGCGCACGTTGCCGAAAGCGCGACGGCCGAGCAGCTGCGCGAGCTCGAAGACCTGCGCCACGGTCAGCACAGGCCGCTCACCAGCATGCTCGTCACCAGCGCCCCGGATGCGGCATGGATTAGTCAGCAGGATCTTGTCTTCCTCGACGGCGGTGGTGAGCACACCGCGCAGCAGCCGGTATGCCTTCGCCGCTACCGATTCGGAGACCCCAACGCGCAGCAGATCGCTCCGCCACTCGCGGATCACAGCGGCCGACAGCCTGCCCAGCGGAACGCTGCCCAGGTATGGCGCGATGTGCTTCCTGAACAGCCAGGAGTACAGGTCAACCGTTCGCGGACGCAGGCCCGGACGTTGCCGTATCCAGGTCTCGGCGTAGTCCTGTAGCTCGATCTTGCCGCGCTCCGGATCGGTCCACTCGCCACGGTAGATCTGCGCCTCCACCAGCGTCAGGAAACGCTCGGCATCCGACTTGCGCTCGTAGGTCTCCGGGGCGACGCGGCGCCGACCATCGGGGCCGATATAGCTGGCCTGGTACCGGCCAGACGGCAGCCGCCGGACTTTGCCGAAACGGCGGTGACCCGGCTTGTTGCCCTTTGCCATCACGCCACCTTCTTCCGGCCCCGCCAGACGCTTGACGCCGTGATCGGCGCCACCCGGTGCGAGTCGATGTACGCAGCCAGGGCAGACTCGCTGATCCCGCACATGGCGGCCAACCCTGACGAATTCGATCCGGCGTTCTGCGATCAACCGCCGAGGGAATCGCTCGGTCGTGCCCAGCAGCTCGGCGGCCTGAACGACGGTCAGCAGCCGCTCCGGCGATAGACGACGTTCATCGCTCATGCTGCCCTCCTGGTTGCCGAAACGTCTGTGTTCCGTTCCTGGGCAAGCCGTCTGGCCTGGTCGAGTGCGTTCTTCCAGCGCATCCGCTCGGCCACGACGCGCACCAGGCGCCGGGGCGGGGGCATGTAATCGGGATCGTTCGTGGTGACCCGCTCCCACTGGTAGCGGCCGGTGTCGGCAGTTGCCGAAAGGCCGAGGGTGTCCATGAGCCATTGCTTGCGGTCGCCGCGGTGGTCGGCCAGGGTCTTGCCCGACCATTTGCGCGAGACCAGGACGCGGCGCCCGGCGTAGCCAAGATGGGTCGCGTCGTGGGCTTTGCCCTTGCAGGCGCCGGGGACAAGGCGGCGGCGCTAGCGCCGCCGCGCCCGGTTCCGCTCGCGTCGGGCTCTGGCCTTGGGAGGCCCGCCCGCCGCAGCGGCCCGGGCAGGCTGACACCGATTCGCAGATCCAAACGGCTCATCGCGGTGGTGATCGGGAGGGAGGTGCAGACGTCGACGTTCATCCTGCCGGGTTGAACAGCTTCCAGTGCCCCTCAGAGATGACCTCAACGCTGCCGCCGGTCACCTTGATAGCGGTTTGATCGTCGATGGCGTACGCCGGGCCCTTTATCCCGGCGGCCCACCGTTCCGCCTCGGCCATGGTTCTGTCCGGGCGGTCCGGGCCGTCGAGGTGCGGGAAGATGGAGAAATCGACAACTCCCAGCATGCTGTCACCACCGGTGGGCGGCTTCCAGCGGACGAACATCTCACCGATGCGGGGGGTCAGCACCATGCTCCCGGCACTGAGCCCGATGTAGACCGTGTCGCGCAGCGACGGGAGGAGGCCGGCCAGTCCGGACTCCCGCATCCAGTGGCACAAATACAGCGCGTCGCCGCCGTTCACCAGCAGAACGTCTGCCTCCCGGACCCAGGAGACCCAGCGGTCCTTGTCGATGCTGGGAAGGGAGGTCAGCTCCAGAGCGCCTACCGACTTCCACCCCAACTCGGTCATGGGATCAGGGGACCGCCCGCTGATGAAACGCCATGGGCCCTCCGGATCCCCGTCAGGGCCCCCGTATCCTGCGGTGGGGATGCAAAGGGCGCTGGCCTCGGCGATCGGTTTGCCCAGAAGATCGACCAGCGCCGCCAGCATGCTTGCATTCCTGACACCAGAAGAGGTAAGGAGAAGCTTCATCGCGACACCGTAGCCTGGCGACCACGTCCCTGTCTTCGTGCACCATCTGGTGGCGTGTGTTGAATATGTGCTGAAATAGGGAGTGCTCTCCGAACTTCGCAGGTCAGCGGCTAATCGAGCTGTCCCCTGGTAAGAAGAATATTACGGCCTCAGCGCTGGGGATGCGATACCTGGCGGCGCGAGATTTTGATCTGCCGCTCACTGCCCAGGAACGGAATCTGCGCACTAAATTGGCCTAAGTCAGGCCGACATCCAAGGCGACAGCGGCAGGCGATCCAGTATCAAGGCCAGGTTGACACCGGATCGGTGATCCAGCAGGGCCGGGGGAGTGGTGAGGGACGGCTGGCGCGTTCGTTAAGTCGTGCCAGGACCCCGGGGGATTCACCCGGGCAGTGATCGTATTCCGCCGTCCGCTGCGGTCAAGCAGCGGCTAACCGCATGATCCTTTGGCCCGCCCCCTCCACACGAGCACACCCCGCTCGCGCGGAGACCTCTGCCAGTCCAAAGCATCAAGCAGCCGCAACTTGACCTCCACTCCCGGCTCCACAACCCCGGCACCTATCGGGTGAAGGCCCCCAGCCGATCACCCCTCTCATGGCCGGGGCGGAAGGAGCAGACAGATGACCCCCCTCATGGCAGACCAGCCGACCGGCAGCGGCTGGCGATCCGGTGACAAGGCCAGTTTGTCAGCAAAACGACGGCGGCGGACCGTCGAGAACGACGAGTACGGCGAGTTCATCCGGCGCATCCTGCGCGCCTACAGCCGCCGCGTCGCAGACGGCGACATCGACGCACTCAGCCTCATGACCAGGCTCGCAGACGAGCTGGACGACGCCATCGCCCAGGCGGTCAAGGGCCTGCGCACCTAGGGCTACTCCTGGACCGAGATCGGAGACCGGCTCGGCATCACCCGCCAGGCCGCACGGCAACGATGGATAGGACGGTAGCCGACCTGCATGCCGCATCGATGGCCGTGCAACTAGCGTGCAACTAGCCAGGGCTAGCACTGGGTATTCAGAGTCACTCCCGGACAGGCGAGATGCCTGGTCAGCAGCGTACACGGTCACGATCGGTCCAATTCCCAAGCTGATAGTGCGAGTTCGATTCTCGTCACCCGCTCCACGATGAAACGCCTGGTCATAGGCATGATCACGGTTCCTGCCCCAAGCCATCAGGATGCATCCCCACGTCCGTGTGCCCGCTGCGTGCCCGATGGCCCGATACACGCGCGGCGGACATCCGCTGCGTGGTTCTGATAGTGGACCGCAGAGTATTCGAGATGTATCGTGATGCCGTGGATGAGGCGACGCGGAATGACATCGCTGCCGCAACAGCAGCGCACCACGAACTCGGCCGCGACTACGACGACGCCGTCGCAGAAAGCTTGGTCGATCGGATCGGCGCGGAGATCGACAAGCGGGTAGACGCCAGGCTACGCACTGGACCATCAGGTTCTCGCCCGCCGGCCGAGCCCTCGCAGTCAGGTAAGAGCCAGGCACTGTTTCTCGCCGCCGGGATCGGCGCCGGGCTTACCGGGTTCGTGGCCATCATCGCCGAACACGTCAGCAAGCACGTCGGCTACGCGGTGATCATGGTATGGGTCATCCTCGCAGTCGCGGGTCTGGGCACGGCGGTGGTGAACAGATACCGCAGCATGTCGGCGCAGGTAAGGGCCATAAGCACGTACGACCGCCAGTGATCCTGTCCGCGTGTTCGGACACGGGGATTCACGGTCACTGGCGGAGCACTCAAGATGGGCGCTGACCTGCGGCGGGGGTGGTCAGGTCTGCCTGTTGCACTCATTCCCAAGCTGATAGTGCGAGTTCGATTCTCGTCACCCGCTCTACGCGCCCCAGCCAGGGCCGGATCCCAGCCCGGACCCGACGCCTGTGAGGATGACGGGCAAGAGCAGTCTTCCGGCTGTCATTCACCCACGGCTGGCGAACCCGGCTCCATGAGATCCCGGTTGGCTCCCGGGTGCGAGCGCCGCTGATGCCAGGTGCCGAGCATCTGGGCCCCGACTGCCAGCCAGGCGATGAAATAGGCCGCCGTGACCAGGAAGAGTAGTTTCCCGATGGGCTGATTATCGGTGGGGGTGGGGTCGGGGACCGCGACAACG
Source organism: uncultured Actinomycetota bacterium (assembly GCA_963842355.1). Taxonomy (GTDB): domain Bacteria; phylum Actinomycetota; class Actinomycetes; order Streptosporangiales; family Streptosporangiaceae; genus JASHPR01. The sequence goes on from CAWJGC010000013.1 coordinate 43,638, forward strand.
GCCGCGAAAAGGGCGGGCGTGATGAGCCCCCATGCGCTCCACACGACTGCTCTGCCCGCCGGCTGACGGGGCTGCGCCTGGGCAGGCTTGCGCACGGGCTCGGTCCTGGTCAGCCCGGCGGGGAGGTCGGCGGTCAGCGCGGCCAGGTCGGCGTAGGTCCGCGCGGCGAACGTCTGGCCCACCCGCAGGTCCAGCTCCTCTTTGGTCAGCCTGCCCCGCGCGAACGCAGCCTTGAGCACGTCGGCCACCTGCTCGCGGTCGGCGTCGGAGGCCATGAGGCGGCCCAGCGGCTGAGGCGGTGAAAGGTCGTCAGGGCCGCGGACACCGCGGCGGCGGGTGCCGGGCGATGTGCGGGCGAGTCCCCCGCCGAGGACGCCGAGCCAGGCGCCGAAGAACGGTGCGATCATGAGCGCGGCCAGGGGCGTCTCCCCTGCTTGGCCGACGCTGAGTTCCACCCAGTACTCGTGCCGGAGGCCCGGCGGGATCACCACCTGGTTCGGGTCGCAGGTTTCGCACCCGCCGCCAGACGGTGGCGGGGGGATTTGGAGCGGCACGTGGTGCGGGAATAGCGCGATCGTGACCGAGGTGAGCACCGCCAGCAGCAGGGCAGCCGTCGCTATGGCGCAGCTCGCGGCCAGGGCGCCCTGCCCGGTCGGGCCCAGTGCCGCCGGTCGCGGGTCCCGGGCGGACAATCGCGCCGCCAGGAACCCGGTCGCCAGGGGCAGCGCCAGTGCGGCCAGCCCCCACCACTTCAATGACGGGCCGCTGGGGTCGACGTTTACGCCGAGAGGCGCGAGCGGGTACAGCACACCGGCGGTGGCCGCGCCGAACCCGATTCCGATCGGCAGGATCCAGCGGGTGAGCCGCACGCGCTGGGAGGAGGTCAGGATGAGCAGCCCGGCCACATAGGCGGCGATGACCAGCAGCAGCAGGATCTCCAAGGCCCAGATGCCGGGAACGACCGCGAAGTAGGCGCCGAGCTTGCTGCCGTCGCGGTCCTTCACGGTCTTAGCGGCGATCAGCGCGAGCACCATCGCGTACCCGCCCACCCGCGCCGCGCGCGGCGCCCAGCCGGAACGAACCGGCCCGAAATACCGGCGGACCACCCACGGCAGCACGGCCAGCAGCACCACCGTGCCGACGGCGTACACCCGGTTCAAAGGTGTGGCCGAGTTCGACGACGCGCCCGGCCAGCCGATCCACACCATGCCCGCCGCCGCGGCCGCGAACGCCAGCACCCGGATGACCCTGCCCATCAAGACCTCCCGTGCCACCAGCCACAGCCCCCCGCCCAGCCACGCCACCCGCCCCGCCCCGGACGGGACCTCGCCGGCCTCAGCCAGCACGGCCCTGGCCCAGTCGCGACGGGCCGCCGGAAGCAGCCCGGCCGAGCGCTCCAGCAGCCTGGCCATCACCCCTGTGAACCGATCCATCACGCCCCCTCCACCCCCACCTTGCGCTTGCCCGCCCGGCCCGCTCCGGCCACGCGACGGTGCCGTTCTGGGGCCGCCACAGCTCGCGCCGCCCGGGCCGCGGCCAGGCCATCAGAGCTGAGCCGGTACAGGTGCCGCCGCGGGCGCCCGGCCGGCTGCCCGTCCTCCCAGCACGCCTCGACCAGGCCGCGCTCGGCCAAACGGATCAAGATCGGGTACAACGTGCCCGACCGCAGCCCGGTCTGCTTGGCGAGCAGATAGCCATGCCGCCAGGAGGCCGGGTCCGCCTCCAGCGAAGCCAGTACCGACAGTGTCTGGGCAGAGAACCCGGAACGACGAGCCATGGCGCCAAACTCTACCTAGGTAGACACCTTGCGTCCACCCTTAGGGTGATCGCCGACAAGATAGGCCTGACGGAAGACGATCTCAGGGCAAGGATCCCCAGCGGGACACCGTTGTTAGCCAGCCGCGTGCGTCGGGAAGTCGCCTACAGGTACCAGTCCGGCCTGGTGCGCCGCTGCTGTTGCGGAGGCCAACGCCGCTGTAGCCGAGGAGGTTCTCGTGCCCGGCGCCCAAGCCGACCGTGGCATCTTCGTCACCACCAGCCGGTTCACCAACGACGCTCAAGACTACGCCGAACGTGTCGCCGCCCGCCTGGTACTGATCGACGGCCGAGCGGGTGGTCAGATGGTCGCCGTCGCCGGTGGTCAGATGGTCGCCGTCGCCGCGCAAAGCTGGCGATGAATGTGGAGATGGTGTACGTGGGTGTGCACCAGGCTCACATTCATCCCGGCCAGGACGCAGCACCGCCGAATCGCGAACCGGGATGAAAAGGATGAAACGGTACGAAGGGGCAGCGCGCGTAACCGCCCGGCCGGCCGACTGATTACGAGCAGATAGATCGCGAAAATCGCTAGATCGGGAGGGCGGCTCCTGGAACCGGGAGCGTGCGTCGCGGGCCGCCTGGAACGCGGCCCGGACCTCCTGCTCCCCGGCGATCACCGTGCAGGACAGCAGGGACGCGGTCCCGGACATGTCCAGGATCTCGCCCGCTCCAAGCCGATGGGGCGGGGACCTGCAACGGACTATCGACCTAATTGAGTGGCAATAGCGGCTTTCCTAGCTACTGTATCAGCCAAATGGAGGGGACGGCTAAACGGTGGCCGGAAGGTCTATTGCGGGAGAATGTGACTCCGCCTTCGGCTCCGCCCGTTCGTGCCCGCCGTGCAGGAACGCGGTGATCACGGGGCCGACCTTGTGCGCGCTATCCAGCAGAACGAGATGCCCTCCGCCCTTGACCGTGTGCAGCCGGGCCGACGGGATCAGCCTCGCCATCGTCCGGTGATTCACGTGCGGTGTCACCGGGTCATCGTCACCGCACAGGACCAGCGTCTCGTGCCGGATCGACGGCAGGTGGAGCAGGCTGGTCCACCCGGCGAGCGCTGACAGGCGGAACACCGCAGCCCGGATGCTGCCTGGCTTGGACATCTTGAGGTCCGCGGCCAGGTCCGGTTCGGTCCTCATCCTCCCGCCGAACATGGCACCCGCGCTCTTGGCGAGCCGGTCGGGATGGTAGCCGCGCGGATGCATCATCCGCAGCAGCGCCGAGGGTCGGCCGGGCATGGCGAGCCCGCCGAACGACGTGGACGCCAGGATCAGCCTGTCTACCCGCTCGGGATGGGACATGGCCATCTGCTGGGCGACCGCGCCGCCGAACGACACGCCGAGGACGTGGGCGGAGCCCAGGCCCAGCTGATCCAGGATGCCCGCGCCGATGTCCGCCAGGCCCCGCATCGACATCGGGGATGACGGCACCTGGGAGGAGCCGATGCCCGGGGCGTCGTAGGTGATCACCCGGCAGCCGTGAAGGTGCTCCACGAGAGGCTCCCAATGGTGCATCTCGCTAAAGATGCCGGAGTGGAGGAGGATCGGGACGCCTTCGCCCGCCGACTGGGCGTGGATGCGCAGGCCCCGGATAGTAAACTGGTGGTTGCGGATCATTCGGGGCCTCATTACCTCATCGCTGCTTTGCAATTGTGAGCGCTTGCTGGACCGTCACGCGCGGTGTGCCACCCGCAGGAGAACACCAGGCGCGGCCGGTGACGCGTGGTCGAGCATCGCCTGAGCCGTCCCCGTCGAGTACCCGTGGACGCCCCCGGGGCTAGCACGGTGAGGACCTCGTCGCACCCGCTACCGCTTTCCTGATGACCCCGCGGTGGTCGGTCGCCCCGGACAGGACGGTGCGCGTTGCACCATGTACTGTCCGAGCTTCCCGGAGGCTTCGGCGATGCAGACCTCATCACATGTATCCCCCGGGTGGCCAGAACGGGCTGGCCGCCGTCCGAGGCTGATCCTCGGGCTTATGAACTACACTACGCTAGTAATGCGAAACTAGCAATGAAATTCCAGAATATTCGCCCTTAAGCTCTTCCTCGCAGAGCAGAACTTCCCGCCAGCCATTCCCGGCACTCGCCTGCGTGTCCGTGACTCCGGGGGCTGCTGGCGCCGAAGCCGGCCCTGCTGATGGCCCGGCGGTCCTTCTACTGCACGGCTGGCCCTACGACATTCACAGCTTTGCCGATGTCACCCCGTTGCTGGCAGCGGCGGGCCGGGTCATCGTCCCGTTCGTCCGCGGCTTTGGGACCACCCGGTTTCTTTCGGACGACACCCTCCGTAACGGCCAGCAGGCGGCCGTGGCTGCGGACGTCATCGCGCTCATGGACGCGCTCGGAATCGACAAGGCCATCCTGGCCGGCTTCGATTGGGGAGCGCGGTCGGCCGACGTCGTCGCGGCGCTGTGGCCGGACCGCTGCCAGGCCCTGGTCTCGGTGAGCGGGTACCTGATCGGCAGCCAGGCCGCCAACGAGGCCCCGCTGCCGCCGCAGGCCGAACTCGCCTGGTGGTACCAGTATTACTTCGCCACCGAGCGCGGCCGGTCCGGCTACGACACCTACCGCCGCGAGTTCAGCCGGCTCATCTGGCGACTCGCTTCACCGAAGTGGGCCTTCGACGACGCCACGTTCGCGCGCAGCGCGGCCGCTTTCGACAACCCCGATCACGTCGCGATCGTGATCCACAATTACCGCTGGCGGCTCGGCGCGGCCGGGGAATCGCAATACGACGACCTGGAGCGGCGGCTCGCCGGCCTTCCGGCCATCGCCGTGCCCACCATCACCCTCGAGGGCGAAGCCAACGGCGCGCCGCACCCGGACGCCAGTGCCTACGCCGGCAAGTTCTCGGGCAAGTACGCGCACCGGGTGATCGACGGCGGCGTCGGGCACAACCTGCCCCAGGAAGCGCCGCAGGCCTTCGCCCAGGCGATCGTCGACATCGACGGCTTCTGACCGGCGGCTACGCCCAGGAGGCGGCCGCGCAGGGCAGTCCATCGGGTTGCTTTGCCCGTAAGAAGCCAGGGTATCGACCAGGCACTTACCCGGGTGCGGGCCACACGCCGCCAGGGCCAGCATGGGCATGATCGCCACATCAGCATCGTGCTTGGCACGAGCGGTGTCTTGTCACAGGACGGAGAAACGTAGCCATGACTGAGAGCACGCAGCAGACGGGCAGCGACACCACTGCTGTTCGCGCGTTTCAGGTCGGTTTTCCGGAGGCGGAGCTTACCGAGTTGCGCAGACGCGTAAACGCGACCCGGTGGCCCGAGCGTGAGACGGTCACCGACGACTCGCAGGGCGTACCGCTCGCGATGATGCAGGAGCTCGCGCGCTACTGGGGGACGGACTATGACTGGAGCAAGTGCGAGGCGAAACTGAACGCCCTGCCGAATTTCATAACCGAGATCGACGGGCTTGACATTCACTTCATCCACGTCCGCTCCCGGCACGAGGACGCGCTGCCGCTGATCGTCACGCACGGATGGCCTGGCTCGATCATCGAGCAGCTGAAGATCATCGAGCCGCTCACCAATCCGACGGCCCACGGCGCGAGCGCGGCGGACGCGTTCCATCTGGTGATTCCCTCGCTGCCGGGTTACGGCTTCTCCGGCAAGCCGGCCAGCACCGGGTGGGATCCCGTCCGCACCGCACGTGCCTGGGTGGTGCTGATGAAGCGCCTCGGATACACCCGGTTCGTGGCGCAGGGCGGCGACTGGGGCGCGGCCGTCACGCAGACGATGGGTAACAGGCGGCGCCGGAGTTGCTCGGCATCCACTCCAACATGCCCGGCACCGCTCCCGCCGCCATCAACAAGGCGGTCCAGCGCGGCGACCCGCCGCCACCGGATCTGTCCCCCGATGAGCGACGCGCCTACGAGCAGCTGAGCAACTTCTACGGCAAGCACGTGGCCTACGCGCAGATCATGACGACGCGCCCGCAAACGCTGTACGGACTGGCCGACTCACCCGCCGATCTGGCGGCGTTCATGCTGGACCACGGCGACGGTACCGGCCAGCCCGGGCTCGTAGAACCCGCCCTGCAGGGAACCCTGGCCAGCGCCCTGACCCGAGACGACATCCTCGACAACATCACGCTCTACTGGCTGACCAACACCGGGGTTTCCTCGGCTCGCCTCTACTGGGAGAACAAGGCGGACTTCTTCGACGCCAAGAACATCACGATCCCGTTTGCCATCAGCGTCTTCCCCGACGAGCTCTATGAAGCCCCGCGGAGCTGGGCCGAGCGCGCGTATCCCCGCAACCTCATCCATTACAACAGGCTCGACCGGGGCGGCCACTTCGCGGCCTGGGAACAGCCGCAACTCTTCTCCGAAGAGATGCGCGCGAGCTTCAGGTCACTGCGCGATCGTGCGCGATGAAAGCGCGGGGTTCTCCGCTCTGTCGCGGGCCCGCCCCCCAGTAACGGGCAGAGGCAGGCAACACCCACTCACGAAGGGAGGACACGCCGCCCCGGCACTGTCTCCTCGTTAACCCATGCCCGGTAGCCGGCCTGCACCCGGCTGACGCGGAACCGGACCACCTCCCCGCGTCCCAGTCAGTTCCGTTCGGCCAGATATCTCTTGGCGCGCTCCGTCGTCAGTAGTAAAATAGTAGACACTACTGACGACGGAGCGGAGCTTCCATGCCTGGCGTACTCGGAACCCCGGCTCGATTGGTGGCCAGCGAGCGGGCCGGGCCCCGCCGCCTGCTTGCCCCGTGGACGCTGGCCGCGGTGGTGCTCGCTGGCCAGGCGATGGCGTCCCTCGACGCGGCGATCGTCAACGTGGCCGGGTCGGCCATCCAGGCCGACCTGCGCCTGTCAGGTCCCTTCCTGCAGCTGGCGATCTACTCCTACCTGCTGGCCTTCGCCGTCACGGTGATCATCGGGGCGCGGCTGGGGGGCCGGCACGGGTTCTGGCCGGCTGTTCACCGGGGGCATCGCGATCTTCACGCTCAGCTCGCTGGCCTGCGGGCTGGCGGTCACCCCGGCCATGCTCGTGGCGGCCCGGACCGCGCAGGGAGCGGGTGCCGCGCTCATGGCCCCGCAGGTGCTGTCGCTGCTGCAGGTCACCTTCCACGGTGAGCGGCGCCGGCGGGCCCTTTCCCTGTACGGCCTGGTGCTGGCCGCCGGGGTCGCGGCCGGGCAGGTGCTGGGCGGAATCCTGGTCAGCGCCGACCTGTTCGGCGCCGGCTGGCGGCCGATCTTCCTGGTCAACGTCCCGGCCGGGCTGGCCGTCCTGGCCTGCGCGGCCGGGCGCCTGCCCCGCGGGGCGCCGGCGGCCGCCGGCCCTCTCGACCTGGCCGGGGCGGCATGGCTGGCCGCCGCCATCCTCGCGCTGGTCGTCCCGCTGACGTTCGGCGCCGACGCCGGCTGGCCCGCCTGGTCGTGGCCGGTGCTGGCGCTCGGCACGGCGGCCCTGGCGTGCTTCGCCCGGCACGAGGCGCGGCTGGCGCGCCAGGGCCGCGAGCCGCTGATCGATCCTGCCCTGCTGGCCAGGCCCGGCGTGCGCAGCGGCCTGGCCGGGATCTTCAGCCTGCACGCCAGCTACGGCGGCCTGCTGTTCACCACCGCGCTGTACCTCCAGCACGCCCTGCGCGAGAGCCCGCTGCGCTCCGGGCTGACGTTCGCGGGCTACGCGGCGGGCTTCGCCACCGCCTCGGTCACCTGGACCAGGCTTCCCGCCGCGTGGCAGCCACGGCTCCCGGCGGCGGCGTCCGGGACCTTCGCCGCCGCGGCCGGCCTGCTCGCGTGGCTGACCAGCACGGCGACGTGGCCCTGGCCGGCCACCGCCGTGCTCGTCGTCGCCGGAGCGGCGCACGGCACCGGGTTCGACGCGCTCGTGCACCGCACCACGGCCGACGTGCCGGCCGGGAGCGCCGCCTCGCTCAGCGGCGTCCTGGCCACCATCAACCAGCTCCCCATGGTGGCCGGGATCGCCCTGGCCGGTACCCTCTACCTATCCGCGGGCCGGGTCACGGCGCTGCCGCCGATGTCCCTGGTCCTGCTCGCGCTCGCGTCCGCACTCGCCGTCACCGCGCTGGCCCTGTCGGTCCCCGGCGCCCGCGCCCGCACGTCTGGATGAGGGGAGGCGAGGGACGGACCACACCGATCGCGACCTGGACCTGGCCGTCGAGTTGGTCAACACGCACTGGGTGCTGGCCAGCCCGCCGGACCGGCTCACCGACATCGCGGTCTATCAAGCCGTCCTGCGGGAGGCGGGCGAGGACGCCCTGGCCGCCCAGCTGACCCCGGCCGACCTGGCGGCGCTGCGCGCGCTGCGTGCCCAGCTCAAGCCGGTCTTCGCCGCCCCGACCGCCGGCGCCGCGGTGGACGTGCTGGACCCGATGCTGCGCGATGCCGTCGTTCCGGCCCGGCTCGCGCCGGACCACGGCGCCGCCCGCTGGGACTGGGGGGCGGGACAGCAGGGCATGGCCGCGCTGCGCGCCCGGCTGCTGGCCGCGCTGGCCACCCAGGTCATCCGGCACGGTACCGCGCGCCTCGGCACCTGCCAGGCGGCCCCGTGCGACTGCGTCTACGTCGACCGCAGCCGCGCCCGCACCCGCCGTTACTGCTGCGACCAGTGCAACGACCGGGCAGCGGCGGCCGCCTACCGCAGCCGGAAGAGCGGCTGAGCCCGCGCTCAGCCGCGACGGTAGAACGGCACGGCCCGGGACGAGACCCACTTCAGCAGCCGTCGGCTGTTCGGCGGCGGAAGCGCCCGGTCCCGCCTTCTCCTGGTCCTGGTCGTGATCCTCAGCGGGATCGCTGGCCAAATGCGGGACGACGGAGCGCGGACGACCGCGATCCGGCCGGCGTTCCTTTCCACCAGGGAAGTTGATATAACCCATGGCGGTAGGCCGGCGGTCCGTGCAGGCCGGACCCTGGCCCGGTGAACCCGGCAGGACGATGCGCCGTCCCGCCTGCCGGGGGAGGAGGGATGCCACCAGGATGCTCGCCGTTAGCTGGGACACAATCCGGCTGTTCCTGCACGTGCTCGCGGCCACCGTCTGGGTGGGCGGCCAGCTGACCTTGGCGGCCCTGGTCCCGGTGCTGCGCCGGTTCGGCGCCGAGGTGCCACGCGCTGCCGCACGCCGCTTCAACCAGGTGGCCTGGACCGCTTTCACCGTCCTGGTGGCCACCGGGGTATGGAACATCATCGCCGTCCGCGGCGAGATAAGTCACGATGCCAGCTACCGGGTCACACTGATCGTCAAGCTCGTTGTCGTGGGTGTCTCCGGTGTCACCGCGGCACTGCACGCGCGGGCCCGCAGTACGGCTGGCCTGGCGGTCTTCGGCGCCCTGACTGGCGCCAGCGCCCTGGCCGCGCTGTTTCTCGGGGTCCTGCTGGCGGGCTGACCCGGGCCTACGCAGCCGGGAGCCGGTCAGGCGGGCTGGTGGAGGGGAGGGCCGTCCGCCGGGAGCGACGGCAGACAGATGATCATGATTCTGGGAAGGATGCGTCTCGATGACAGGCACCGGCGCCGCTGACGGGCGGGCGCGATCCTTGAGCCGCCCAGCCGCGGCCATCAAGGATCTCGATCCTGGCTACTTCGCGTTCGTGATGGCTACCGGCATCATCTCTACGGGCACGTTTCTGCTGGGACCCTCGTGGCTGTCGCGCCTGTTGCTCATTGCCGCAGGAGCCGGGCTCGTCGTGCTCAGCGCGGCGCCCCTCGCGCGGTCGCTCCTTCATGGTCGCGGGCGGGCCTCGTGGCTGGTGTCCGGTGCCGCCCCTGGCTTCAGCGCCGTGGCGGGCAGGTAACTGGCGAGCGCGCGCAGGCCGACGATGGCCAGGCTGGTGCCGGCGGCCACCAGGACCCATGGAAGCCAGACTGCGACCGAGTAGAGCGCCACCATCGCGGGGGCGACCACCCCGGCCACCGTGAATGCGTACTGGAAGGCCGCCAGGTAACGGCCCCGGGCCGATGGCGGTGCCACGGCTGAGGCCAGCGCGAGAGCACGCGGCCCGGATACCAGGGTCGCCGCTGCCATGATCACGGTCGCCGCTACCAGCTCGGCCGGGCGCCAGCGGGGCGGCACCAGGATCGCCGCCAGGCTGGCCCCGCACCACAAGGCGTAGAGGGCCGCGCTGAGCTGCAAAGCGGCCATCCGCGTCAGGCGGCGCGTGGCGCGCAGAGCTGCCGTCCCGGCCACGCTGGTCAGGGCAGTCGACACGGCCAGGATCATGCCCGGCAGCCATGCCTGTGCGTGCAACTGGTCCAGGATGTATACCGGCGTCCCGGTGAGGTAAAAGTCGACGGCGAGCCCGGCCAGTCCCGTGATGACAATCAGCGCCAGGAAGGGCCTGTCAGCCAGGATTCCCGGCCGGGCCAGGCGGGGGGACGTTCCGCCGCCGGCAGGTCGGCAGGGGACATGAACGAGTAAGGCCAGCAATAGGGAGCAGGCCAGGAAGCTGCCCGCATCAGCCGCGACGGCTATCCGCAAGGCAAACGGGCCAGCAAGGTCGAGAACCCCGCCGGTGACCAGGCCGCCCAGTCCGAAGCATGCGCAGCGGACCATGTTCGTCAGCGCGAAAGGCCGATCGTGCGGGCCGCTGCCCGACACGTCAGAGACCAAAGCGAACAAGGAGCTGTAAAACAGCTGCTGCCCCGCCGCGAGCAGTATCGCCGCGAGAAGAACGGCCACCGCGGCATGGGCCAGCAGGTACGTGACCACGCCGATGGCCTGTAGCAACTGAGATGAGATGACGACAAGCTTCGGCCCGGCCCGGTCCACCAGCCGGCCCGCGACCGGGGGCACGGCCAGGCCCGCCAGGGTCCCGAGCGAGACAACCGTTCCTGCCGTGCACAGGGCCAGCCCGGCAACCCGGGTCACGTAGACGACGGTCAGCGGCAAGAACAAGCCCGATCCGAAGTTGTCCACGCCCAGCGCGGCAAGCAGCGTGACCTGGCTCTTCCTCGCCAGCCAGCTCCCGGGTATCCCTGGCCCCGAGACGGGCCCGCGTACCACGTCGACGTACGCCATCAGAGTTTCGCGAACCTCAGCACGCCGGCCATGGCCAAGGGCCGGCATTTACACATGGGCGTTATCCTGCCGGATTTCACTTCCATGCCTGTTGCATATTCGATGACTCATTAGTGCTGTTTTAGCTCGCCAGCCTCCTGGTTTGCCGTGGCCACAGGCGACACGGGGTTTGGTAGATCACGGGCGGTGCGACAGGAGCGGTGGACGATCCGGACTGCCTGTCCGACGCTGGCGACCATCGTCGGCGTCCGGGTCCGACAGGCGCGGCCGCCGCACGGGAACCACCAGGCACAGCACCCGCCGGCCCTGGACAGGGCGGCAGCTTCCCGCGGCTGGGCGGGTGCTCTTAGGGGTCGCCGCGCTCTTCTGACAGTTGCGGGCTGGCTGCGTCGACGGCCCGTACCAGCCGGAGCAGGCCAGACCTTACGGACTCGACCTCGCCGGGGCTGGTGAGCTGGGCCCAGAGGGCCTCGGCGCGGTCTCCCGCCGCCCGGGCGACGGGCCGGGCGGCCAGGCCCCGCTGGGTGACGTCGTCGTGGTCACCGCCGCGGCCAGCGGGATCGGCACCCTGCTCGTCCAGGCCGCCCGCAACGCCGGCGCCACCGTCATCGGCGCCGCCGGCGGCCCGGGCAAGACGGCCCTGGCCGGTGACCTCGGGGCCGCCATCACCGCCGACTACCTGCAGCCAGACTGGGCCCAGCGCGCCCGCGCCGAACTGAACGGCCGCGGCGCCACCCTCGTTCTCGACGGAGTAGGCGGCGACATCGGCCGCACCGCCATGAGCCTGCTGGACGTCGGCGGCCGCCTGGTCATGTACGGGTCGGCCTCCGGGAGTCTCATCGCCCTGACCGCTGATGACCTGTACCGTCTCGGGATCACCGCGGCCGCGGCCATCGGGGCACGCATCCTGCAGCGCCCCGGCGGCCTGCGGGACCTGGAGACCAGGGCCATCCAGGCAGCCGCGCAGGGCCGCCTCAGGCCCGTGGTCGGCCAGCGCTACGCCCTCGCCGACGCGGCCGCTGCCCACACCGCCGTCGAGTCACGATCGACCACCGGCAAGACAATCTTGCGGCCATGACGAGCCACCAGGCCACCAGAGGCACGGATGACAGCACCGTCCTGCTGCTCCGCGAAGCCATCGGATTCTGACGTCACCAGGAGAGCCTCTTAGCTGGTCTGGACCGCCTGGGTGAGCCGGTACTGTTCCCGGCCGAAGGGCGGCGTCGGCACCGTGATGAGCCTGAGGCTGATCACGATGTCCTCGGTGCCGTCCTCGCCCAGTTCGCCGGCCAGCGCATCGGCAGCGGCCGCCTTGCGAGCGGCCAGCATCCTGACCTTGCGTTCGATGTCCTCGATCCGGGTCGGCCCCCACGCCTGCACCACTTCCGGCGCGACCGACAGCCGCACGGTGAGCCGGCAGGAGCCGGCATTGCCGTCGGTGACCATGGTCCGCGCGTGCCACACGTTCCAGTTGTCCGGCTGCAGCGCGACCGGGGCCTCGGCCTGCAGGGTCTCACGCAGGGAGTCGAGCACGTCCAGCATCGCCCCGGGCCGGTCCGTGGAGCGGATATGCAGCCGCAGCAGTGGCTGCGGACCGGCGGTGCCCAGATCCGCCACGTTCTGCCACTTGTCGAGCGGCACGACCACGTTGGCGTCGGCACGCGCGGCGGCCAGCCTGCGGGCGAGATCGTCCGGTCCGGTGCCGGGGCCGTCCGGCTGGTGGCCGAGCACCAGCAGGACGGCCTTGCCGTGCAGCTGCGCATAGGTCATCCCGGCGAGCCGCAGGCCCGGGCCGAGCCCGCGCACGATGTCGTTCTCGACGCCGCTGCGCGCGTCCGCGCAGATCGCGAGCACCCGCCAGGTGCCGGATTCCTGGCTCTCGCCGGGCTGCGGCCCGGCGGCGGCGATCACGTCGATGTCGCTGGCCAGGACCGGCAGGCCGGGCGGGTGCCGGACCGCCGGGTGCGGGCTGATGATGCGCGTTCCGCCCTCCGAGGTCATCTTCACGGCCACGACGCATCGATGATGGCCCGGACCACGCCCATGCCCCGGCTGGCTTTCCCCGGCGAGCTGATGGATCACGTCAAGGAACGGCGCCAGGCGCTCGATGTCGGTGTCGCCGATGGCGATGCGCACGCGCGCCCACTGCCGGTCGGCACAGTCAGCGGACGGGGTGGGCACGGGCAGCTGGACCTCGAGCACGAGCAGCCGGTACCTGGCCGCGGCGGCGAGCACCGTGGCCACCGGATGGCCGGCTACCTCCAGCAGTTCCCCGCCGCGCGCGATGCCGAGGAAGATGTCGACGGTATCGGTGACGGTCTCGGTGGGCGCCAGCTGGTCAGGATCCAGATCCACCCGATGGACATGCGGGGCGTCCACCCAATCCGCCTTGGGCTGCTCGCGGAACACCGCGAAGGTCAGCGACTGGGACACGGTCCCCGAGTGCAGCAGAGCCAGGACATCGGCCGGCCGGTCCAGTTGCCCCGCGGGCCCGGCCGTGCCGTCGCCGGGCTCATGCTCGGGGTTCCGGCGGGCCTCCGCGGGTCCGTTGCCCGCCGGGAACTCGCCCAGCAGGTGCGGCACGGCCGATATCTGTACGCCCGGCCACCGTCGGCCGAGCCGTTGCCGCAGCCTGACGGCCAGCGCGGGCGAGGCCGGCAGCAGCGGCGGATCGGGCGGGCGGGCGCCGATAAGCAACTCGCGCAGGGTCGGCGAGCTGCCGCGCTGCCAGACCAGGTAGCCGTAAGCCAGCCGGCCGATCATCAGCGCGTCGGCCGTGGTGCTCCGCCACCATCCGCTGTGCAGCACCTCCGAGTGGCTGTAGTCGAAGGGATCAGTACGCAGCGAGGGGCCGCGCTGGGTTGCCGATCCGGGTGCGGTGCTCCGCTCGAGCACCCGGCGCAGCCGAACCTGCAGCAGGACCTGCAGCAGCAGTTGCAGGCCGATGCAGCCGACCGCCCAGACGATGGGCCAGGGCCAGGTGCGGGAGAACGCCAGCGCGACCGCGAGTATCACCGTCGGCAGGATCGAGGTGACGATCAGCCCGTTCCCCGCCAGGGACAGCAGGCCGCGCAGCGTCGACCGGTCCGGGCGCTCGATGCGGGTGGCCTGGATGGCCGAGAACAGGGTCAGCACGAAGGCGAGGACCTCGGCGCTGACCTGGTCGTCGCCGATCCCGAGGATCTTGCCCAGCAGGAAGAAAAAGATCACGACGCCTATGAGCAGGGTGTTCATCCGGCCGGTGAACTTCGCTATGGAGAAGTGCTCGGCGTCGGTGACCGCGACGTGGATGTGGACCTTGGCGTCGGTCGGGGCGGCGCGCTTCGAGACGTCCTCGATCATGCCGGCTCGCGCCACCACCGCGCTCGGGCTCAGCCGGTCCGTCGACGCCCGGCGCTGCATCGGTACCCGCAACCAGGCGCCGTCCTGCCAGGCCTCCCGCAGCCAGGCCCGGGACTGCGCGTGGCCGCCTTCGGCGCAGAACCGGTCGAGCGCGGCGCGCAGGGCGCCCAGCTTGTTCTGGATGTCGGCGGTTACCGATCGGGCGACGCCGGCCGCGCCGTCCGGGGGCGCCGCCCGGTGGTCCCTGAGCGATTCCCGCGCGGCGTCAGCCTTGACGGTGGCCAGGTCGGCCAGGCACTCAGCCAGGTTGTCCGGCCAGTCTTCCGGCGCGGCCAGCAGCTGGTCGACCAGCCGCGTCAGGTGGTCAACGGGGGGGAGCCTGGTCACCCGGATCTGCATCTCGGCGCGCTCGGCCGCGGCCAGCGAGGGGTCGAACGACAGCCCCTCAGGCAGCTTGACCTGGACCTGGCGGTCGGCATCGGCCGACGGCAGCATCAGGTCGACCTGCAGGTAGGCCCGGGGCAGCACCCAGTTCCAGGAGCTGGGCCGCACCCGCAGCCACAGGCCCTGCCATGCGCTCGCCTGCCTCCAGTTGCGCAGCATGGCGAAGCCGAGCGACTGACGGGGCGGACGGCGGAGTCTGCGGCTGGGCACCTGCACGGTCAGCACCGTCGGGGTGAACTCGCGCTCTACGGCGACGACGACCACCGACGACTCCGCAAAAGCCCGGAGCACCTGGACCGCGCGTCGCGCCAGCCGCCGGGCGACCAGCCCTGGTACCGGGCTGTCGCCCTCGTCGGGACCCGGGTCGGCGTCCGGCTGCTTCATCATGGCGATGTAGGCGTCGAGCATCCGGTAAAGCTCGTGCCGGGCGGTGCTGATCCGGGGCAGTGCCTCGCCGATCCCGCGACGTCTGGCCGCATCCCGGTAAGCCTGCGGCCCCGGGCGCTCCCGGCGCAGCAGCCGGTAGATGGCGGCGGACAGCATCAGCCGCTGGTCTCGCGTTGCGGTCAGGCCGTGGCTGCTGTCGGGCCATCGCGCCACCGCCATGTTCACGATGACCTCGGCGAGGGCGGCGGATATGCGGTGCTGCACGTCGGCGTGGGGGAGCGCGGCCAGCAGGACGCCGCTGGCGTCGGTGACCGTCAGGGTGACGAACGGGTCCGGCTCGGGCAGTCGCTGCGGTTGCTGTGTCCCCGACGGCGACTGCGGCATCAGCAACGGCGGCAGCAGCAGCACCGGCAGCCAGAGGCGTCCGGTCCGGTGCCGGAATGCCTCGTGCGTGACGCGGTCGAGATCGATGTCGATCTTGACCGTGGTGTCCACGGCGTCAGATCGTGTTAAATCGATCGTTTCTGACGTGGCGCGGGCCCACTCGTTGTTAGCGATTAGGAAGAGCAGTTCGCGGCCGGCCAGGGAATCGCGATCGTAGTTGGCCTCCTGCCAGCGGAACTCCTCCGGGGTGATCTGCCCGACGATAGCCCGCAACTGCTTGGCTGCCGCGGGTATCTCGTCGTTGTCGTCCAGGTCCACCTGATCCGGCTCCCCCTCCGGCAACGGTTCCCGATGTACTTCAGGCGTTAGTTTGCCGCTCGCGGCATTTCACCATTCTATAAGCCGCAAAGGCGCGCTACTGCCCTGAATCGTCACGGGTCGCGGCCGGCGCGCGGGTCAGGCGCTCGCGGCCCGGGCGCGCGCCGGGGCGGCCTTCTGCGGCCAGCGGCCCAGGCGTGCCGCCCCGGTCAGAACTGGGCCTTGAGCTCGTCGATCTCGTGCACCCGTTCCTGGATCTTGGCGTAGGCCGGGTGCTCGCGGATGCGGCCCAGGGCCCAGCGCAGGACCTCGGCCCGGCTGGTCGCGATGCCCGCGGTGATCAGCGTGTCCACGGGCGCGAGGTCCGCGGGCCCCAGCCGGGTCATCACGGGAGTGAGCTCGCCCGCCATCTGGTCCAGTATCGCGCCCCGCGGCACGCGGAGCCCGATCTTGTGCCTCGGGCGCGGGAAGGGGCAGGAGGATGGTGGAATTCTCGTGCCGCGGTGTCGATCCGCTCGGCAGCCGTTCGTGTAGCTGAGTGAGGGGCAGGCCCAGGCGCCGGCCGTGACGTCAGCATGTCAGGTGGGAGCGATCATGAAGCAGTACCTGCTCAGCGTCTACCAGCCGGACGGGGACCCGCCGCCGCCCGAGGTTCTCGGCCCTATCGCGGCAGACCTCGAGGCCGTGAACGCCGAACTCCGGGCGGCCGGAGCCTGGGTTTTCGCCGCGGGGCTGTACCCGGCGAGCACCGCCACCGTGGTACGGGTGCAGCACGGCGATGTGCTCGTGACCGACGGCCCGTATATCGAGGGCAAGGAGCACATCGGCGGGTTCACGATCATCCGGGCGCCTGATCTCGACGCCGCGCTCGAATGGAGCCGCAAGCTCGCCCAGGCGGTCACCCTGCCGATCGAGGTGCGACCGCTGCAGGACGAAAACAGCGGGTGACACCCGGCCGGGACCCGCGCCGGCGACGGCCCCGCCCCCAGCGGCCTTGGTATTCTGCGCAGTAAGCCGGTCGGTGTCACGTCGCTCGGGGGAGGCGTCATGGCAGAGCCGCAGATGGACTATCTGGCGGTATTCAGGAATATCCCGATCCCGGTGGCCCTACTGACGCCAGATTTTGTCATCGCTGATATGAATCTGGCTTATCTGCGGGCGGCGGGCCGCAAACGGGATGACCTGCTGGGCCGGAACATCTTCGCTGCCTTCCCGGACAATCCGGCCGATCCCGAGGCCTCAGGCGTGCGGAATCTGAGGGCGTCGCTGCGCCGGGTCCTGGCCACCGGCCGGTCCGACGTGATGACGCTGCAGAAATACGACGTCGAGGCACCGGCGGGCCAGGGCCGGTTCGAGAAACGGTACTGGTGCCCGGTGAACGCACCGGTGCACGACGCCGGCGGCCGGGTGGTGCTGATCATCCACTGCGCGGAGGAGGTGACCGAACGCGTGCGCAAGTTCGTGGCCGCCCAGGCGGGCGGGCGTGACCGCTGAGTCCGCCGGTCAGGAAACCAGCACGCTGATCGTGATCAGCACGGCGTCGTAGAGGAAGTGCGCGACGATGGGCCGCATCAGCCTGCGGTGCTTCTGGAACGACCGCGTGGCGTAGTACCCGAACGGGATCGTGAGCAGGAAGCCGAGCCCGTAGTAGACGTGGTAGCTGGTGCGCAGGGTCAGGCTGAGCAGCAGGGCCCAGCGCGGGTTCCAGCCGAGCTGCTCGAGACGGGTCAGCAGGTAGCCGCTGACCAGCGTCTCCTCCGCTATCGCCGTGATCGCCGACACGGCGATCCCGTAGATGACGTAGTACCCCGGCACGTGCCCGATCGGGACCTGGCTGAACAGCTTGCTGTTGTGCCCGACCAGCGCCGCGAGGACGATCGCCGCCAGCAAGGACACGCCGTAGCCGCTGGCCGCGATGCCGAGCCCCGGCCACACGTCCCTGCGCCACGCGCAGGCCCAGCCCGAGGTCCGCGGGATCCTGGCCGGTGCGGCTCAGCAGGAGCAGGGCGATGGGCACCACGGCGGCCACTTCGAGGTAGGTGAGCACGCCCAGGATGAGGTTCGCCACCGGGTTGGTGACGATGGTGGGGAACCGGGTGATGGCCGCCCCGCCCGTGTGCGCGGCCAGCAGGTCGACGGCGGCGAGGACGCTGGGCACGAGGAACGCCGCCTGCACGAACCAGGTCTCCAGCACCAGCCCGCGCCGGGACTCCTCCGGTACCCGGAACGGTGACGGCGGCGGCGGCCCCGGCGGCGCCTCGGCCGCCGACCCGTCCGCCGGCACCCAGTACACCCAGCCGGCCGGGGGATCGGGCCAGTCCGGCGGCGGCGTCCACCCGGCGGGCGGCACCCACCCCGGCGGCGGCTGCGGCCAGCCCGGAGGCGGCCGCCACACCAGCCCTGGCCCGCTCATCCGCACAGCATGCCCCGCGCCGGGACGGTCCGCAACGCGCTGGGCACGCCGGGCACCCGGGGACCCGGGCCGGTCAGGGCCGGGTCTCCGGGGTCTCCCGGGCCTCGAGGGCCGCGTAGTGGCTGATGTAGTTCGCGTACGCGGCACCCGACCCCTGCCCGGCCAGGGCGTCGGCCGCCGGGTGCTGACCCGCCGGATACTGCCGGGAGATCAACTCGGCCTGAACCTCCTGCAGGTGCGACGGCAGGGCCGCCGCCGGGCTCGCGGCGCCGGAGACCGGCACGGTCACGCCCGCCAGCGCGTCGTCGGTCCGCGGCGCGGCGAGGGTCAGCACGCCGCCGAGGCTGGGCGCCGCCGCGTCCCGCGCGGTCAGCGACGGCAGCCCCCAGCGCTGCTGCACCGTCTTGAGCATCGACGTGTGGTCGATCGGCGTGGACCCGGCGGGCACCCGGAACACCGTGCCCGCCTCGATCAGCGGCGAGACCAGGACGGCCGGAACGCGCACCCCGAACCGGGTGAAGCCGAAGCCGAACTCGCCGACCGTGCTGTCCGGCGGCACCGCTCCGGACGGCGGCGGCACGTGGTCGTAGCACCCGCCGTGCTCGTCGTAGGTGATCACCAGGAGCGTCTGCGGCCAGCCGGGCCCGCCGAGGACCGCCTCGTAGACGTCGTGGATGAGTTGCTCGCCCAGGGCCACGTCGTAGTTCGGGTGCTGGCTGTTGCCCGTCGAGCCCCAACTCGGCTCCAGGAACGAGAACGCGGGCAGCGTGCCGGCCGCCGCCGCCGCCTGGAAATCGGCGAACTTGGCGATCGTCCCGCCGGGGGCGGACGCGACGTCGGTGAACGTCGACTTCGTGAGCGGCTCCGCGTCGTAGCCGTAGATGCCCCAGCCGATCCCGTGCTGGCCGAGCAGCCCGAAGATCGACGGCGAGGTGAACGTGTGCGTCTTGTCGTCCATGTGGCCCTGGCTGGTCGCCGAGCACGCGAAGGCCCGGTTCGGCAGCGTCTCGGTGGGTACCGAGGCGAACCACTGGTCGCAGACCGCATAGGCCCGGGCCAGCCCGGACAGCACCGGGAGCGCCTCGGGTGTGAAGCAGCCCATGATGTCGCCGGGCACGGTGCCCGACGCGACGGACCAGCCGCTCGAGTGTGACTCCCAGTTGAGCGTGTAGCCGAAGTCCTTGACGAAGCCCTGGCCGCCGGGCACCTGCGACGCGCTGGCCGGCGCGGACTCGGTGCCGAACAACTGCCTGTTCGTGGCCATGTAGCCCTCGCCGGGATCGGCGCCCGGCATGAGGTAGGCGTCCGGGGTCGCGGGCTCGATCCGGGAAACGGTCACCGCCGCGCCGGTGGCATCGGGGTTGGACTCGGTCCCGGTCAGGCCGGCGAACGGCTGGCCGGCGGGCGACACGTTGCCCTGGGCCGTGTACAGGAACCCCAGCATGTGGTCGAACGACCGGTTTTCCAGCATCAGCACCACGATGTGGTTCACTGACGCCAATCCGCCGCCATTGCTCATCCTCGCACCCCCACGTACCTTGAACGGCTTCCGGGCGTTCCTCCCGGTACGCCGCCCAATGGTGTCATCCGGGACAGGCTGCGCGGGGGCGGTCGCGTCAGCCGAGCCTGATGCGGCAGCGCCGCGGGATACCGGGTGTGCTTGGCTGGTGCCGATGAGCATCGATGCGTTCCGCGACCGCCTGCGCGGCGGCGAGGCCGTATACGGCGGCTGGGCCACGATCCCCGACGTACTCAGCGTCCGGTCCCTGGCCGCGGCCGGGCTGGATTACGTGGTCATCGACCTGCAGCACGGCAGCGCGACCGAGCGCGACCTGCCCGCGATGACCATGGCGATCCGGCAGGCCGGCGCCACCCCGATGGGCCGGGTGCGGTACGCGCACCCGGCCGACATCGGCCGCGCGCTCGACCTCGGCTGCCAGGGCGTCATCGTCCCGAACGTCGACTCGGCGGAACAAGCCAGAACGGTAGCCGGGGCGTGCCGTTACCCGCCGGCCGGCTACCGGTCAGCGGGCGGGGCCCTGGCCACCGCGGATCCGTTCTGTATCGTCATGGCCGAGTCGGCGGGCGCCGTCGCTGATCTCGGCGCGACCCTGGCCATCGCGGGGGTCGACGGGATCTACGTGGGGCCCAGGGATCTGTCGTTCGCGCTGGGCTGCGCGCTGGACCCGCAGGACCCGGTGCTCAGGAAAGAGCTGGAACGGATCTGGTCGGCCTGTGCCGCGGCCGGCAAGCCGGTCGGCGTGCACGCCTCCGACGGCGCGACCGCGCGGCTGTACCGGGAGAACGGCTGCCAGTTGATCACCGTCGTGGTCGACGCGGTGGCGGTGTCCGCCACGGCCGCGCGCGAACTCGCGGCGGCCCGCGGCTGAGCGGGCCCGCCGGCCATCCGCAGACGACATCGAAGGACGTGATCATGCTCCAGGAGCGGTGGACCGCGGTCGACAGCTTTATCGGCGAGAACCTGGTGCCGGCCGACCCGGTGCTGGAAGCGGCGCTGCGGGCCAGCGCCGACGCCGGGCTCCCGCCGATCAGCGTGTCACCCAGCCAGGGCAAGCTGCTGGAGGTTCTGGCCCGGGCGCAGGGGGCGCGCGCGATCCTGGAGATCGGGACGCTCGGCGGCTACAGCGCGATCTGGCTGGCCCGGGCCCTGCCCCCGGGAGGCCGCCTGATCACGCTGGAGGCGGAGGCCAGGCACGCCGCGGTCGCGCGGGCCAACCTCGCGCGCGCCGGGCTGGCCGACGTCGCCGAGGTCCGCGTCGGCCGGGCGCAGGACACCCTGCCGCGGCTGCACGCCGCGGGCGACGGGCCGTTCGACCTGATCTTCATCGACGCGGACAAGCCGGGCTATCCCGAGTACCTCACCTGGTCGGTGCGGCTGTCCCGGCCCGGAACGATGATCATCGCCGATAACGTCGTGCGCGGCGGCGCGGTGGCCGATCCGGCCAGCCCCGACGCCAGCGTCCGGGGCGTGCGCCGTTTCATCGAGATGATGGCCGCGGACCCGCGGGTCAGCGCCACCGTCATCCAGACCGTGGGCGAGAAGGGTTACGACGGCTTCGCGCTGGCCGTCGTCCTCGACCGCCCCTGACCCAGGCCCCGCCGGAGTACTCCGCGTGCCCCGCCAGGACGGTTCCCTGGCGGGGCACGCGACTCGGGTGGGGGGCTGGGGAGCGGCACCGGCCGGGGTGCCGGGCCGTCAGACCAGGTGACGGGCGACGCTGGCCACGACCTGCGCCGCCTGGACCTCCCACTTGGCGTAGGCGTACGGGAAACCCGAGTTCTGGACGCCCTGCGCGGCCTCCCACAGCGGCTGGGTGGCCCAGCCGGGGTTGCTGGCCTGGTAACGCTGCAGCG
Organism: uncultured Actinomycetota bacterium; assembly: GCA_963842355.1. Classification (GTDB taxonomy): domain Bacteria; phylum Actinomycetota; class Actinomycetes; order Streptosporangiales; family Streptosporangiaceae; genus JASHPR01. Next base: position 65,111 of record CAWJGC010000013.1, read on the forward strand.
CGTTCAGGAACGCATCCGACGCGTAGGCGGGGTCGGTGACCTGGGCCGGGGTGCCCCAGCCCATGTCCGGCTGCTGCTGGAACAGGCCGAGGGAGTCGTAGGTGCCGTACTGCAGGTTCAGCAGCGTGGACTCCTGCATGGCGGTGGCCACCGCGATGACCGCCGAGCGCAGGCCCATGTGCTTGGCCAGGGCCTGCTGCACGATCGTGGCGGCGTTGGCCGCACGGGCCGGGGTGATCGGCAGGTAGGCCTGCGGGCCGCTGATCGGCGCGGGCAGCAGCCGCTCGCTCGGGGGCAGCGCCGCGCCCGCCCGCTGCCCGGCCGCCGCGTGCATGACGACGCTCCAGGTGTTGGCCGGCTGCCGGTCGGCGACGTGGTGCACGGCCGCGACGCTCTGGTTCGTGGCCGGCCCGGTCGTAGCGGCGCTCGCGGCCGCCGTGCCGCCGAGTGCGAGCGCGGTGCCCAGAACGATCAGGCTGGCAAGACGGTTGGGACGCAGGGGGCTGGGGGGGCGGGGTACATGCTTCGTGCTCAGCAAGGATGGATCCTTCCATCGGTTCCCCGCCGCCCGGCGGAGCGCTATGCCCCGGGCCGGAGGGTTGCTGGCGCTGCCTGCCCGGCACGCGCGCGCACCACTGCTGCGCGCACGTCCGTGGGGTTTGGCGGCCGGCGGCGCGCACCGCAGATGCGCGCAGGCCGGCGGCCGGGGAGGCACAGGAGCACGCTTCTCTGGCTGGGGGGCGTGCTCCCGGACGGGGATCGCACGTATAACGCCCGATCGAGGCGACCGGCATCCCTGGGAGCGCTTTCTATGACTCTTGTCACTCTGAGTGAGAACGGGAATATTGCGTGGCCGTGACCAGGTGATTCGTAATCCAGCGGCTTTCCGGGCCGTGACTCAGCGTCGGCGCCGGGTCCCGGCACCCCGTCCCGCCGCGGACGCCGGGCCCAGCCCAGCCCAATGGCCGCGCGGACGGCGCGGAGGGTTCCCGTGGCCCGGGCCGCGCCGGTTTCGCGCCTTACTCGGGTGATCGTGGGGGATTGATGACTGATTCCGGACCAAATCAACCACGATCATGGACATGGGTCCCCTTGGCCGCCGCGGGCGGGTGAGGAGGATACTGGCTCGGGGGAGACTACTGAACGCCCACCGCTGAACCCCTCTCGCATTTGCCCAGGTCACAGGTTTGAGAGAGCGGAATCAGGGAGGAATAACCATGGGACTGATGGACAGGGTCAAGGCGCAGGCCACGGTGCTCGCCGAGAAGGGCAAGGAGACGGCGCGGGACAGCAAGGCCAAGTTCGATCAGGCGCAGGCCAAGCGGCGCGGTGACGTGCTGCTCCGCAATCTCGGTGCCCTGGTCTACGCCGAACGCACCGGCCGCGGCACCCCCAGCACCCAGGCCGATATCGACAAGCTGGTAGCCGACATCAAGGCCCACGAGGCGGCGAACGGGATCAGCCTGGCGCCCGAGTCCGGGGACCAGCCGCAGACCGGCCCGGAGGCCGAGGGGTTCCCGCCGCAGGCCGACCCGGCCGGCTCCGCGTCCGACGGGGAGACCACCACGCAGGTCTAGTCCCCGGGGTGCGGGAGTCAGGCTAGCTGCGGCAGGCGTCCTGCGCCGCGGTCTTCTGCTGGCCGGGCGGGGAACCCGGGCGGGAACTCGGCTGGCTGGCGGAACCCGGTGCGTGCGTGGTGACCGCGTAGCCGTTCTGGCCGAGGACGATCCTCAGCCGCGGCAGGCCGTTCACCTGCTGCAGGGCGGACCCCGGCATCACCTGCCTGACCAGTTGCGCGGCGGCTTGCTGCCCGGCCGGATACTGGATGACCGTCTGCGTGATGTCATGGCTGGTCCAGTCGACACCGGACCGGTCCACCCGGAAGCCGAGGGCGGCCAGCTCGGTTCCGGTGTCGGTGGACAGGCCGCCGATCAGGGTCCCGTTGTAGACGTCCACCGGGACCTGGCCCCGGCCAGGCGCGGGCGCGGCGGGTCGCCCCGGCCGCGTCCTGGCGGGTGCCCGGGGCGGTAGCTGGTCCTTCTTGAGCGCGTTGAACAGGGCCGACGCGGCGCCGCTGTTCCACAGCACCGCGGACTGGCCCGACGGCGTGATGTAGTTCACGCTCGACAGCGGCACCGTGGTGAAGGTGACGCCGCCGGGCGAGATCCCGCGCAGCTCGTCGGCCAGGCTGACCACGTTGAATCCCTGGTCGACCTTGATCGCGGCGGACGCGGCCGACAGGAAGCGCTCCAGCCGGATCGGGTTGGCCAGCACCCCCGAGCTGATCGCCTCGGTCAGCGCGGTGGAGATCAGCTGCTGCTGATCCTGGATCCGGGCCAGGTCGGAGGCGGCGAACGAATGCCGGTCACGTGCGTACTCCAGCGCGGTTATGCCGTCGACGTGATGCCTGCCCGCGGTCAGGTGCAGGCCGCTGTAGCTGTCGTTGACCGCGAAGGGCAGGCAGATGTTCACCCCGCCTAGCGCGTCGATCACCTTGACGAAACCGAGGAAGTTCACCTCGACGTAGTCGTTGATCTCCAGGCCGGTGTCCTGCTCGATCGTGCGCACCATGAGCTGAGGCCCGCCGATGCCGAGCGCTGCGTTGATCTTGTCCATGCCATGGCCGGGTATGTTGACCCAGGAATCGCGCGGCAGGCTGACGACTTTCACGTAGCGGTGGTCGGCCGGCACGTGCACCACCATGAGCGTGTCGGTGTTGGTCTCGCCCGTGCTGTGGCCCACGTGGAGTTCCCGCTGCTGCTGCGGCGTCAGGCCGGCCCGCTCGTCCAGGCCCGCGACCAGGATGTTCAGCGGCCCGCTCGACGGCGTGCCCGCGGTCCCGGCGTTGACCCGGCCGAGGTGGTCGTTGACGTAGCTGGTCAGAGCCCACGCGCTGCCGGCGGCCAGCAGGACCAGGGCGGACAGGGCGCTGGACGCCATGAGCAGGGTGCGGCGCTGCCGCGCCTTCCGGCCTGCCGAGATCCGCGCCATCAACTGCTGCTGCGCCGGCGCCGGCCCGGCCGGCGCCGGGTTCCCGTGTGCCTGGTCCACCCGGACGGGCCAGGAATCTCGGCCTGGGCGGAGCCAGGGAGCCCCGCCCGCGCCATCGCGCCGGTACGCTCGCCGGGGCCCGGTTCCCCGCCCAGCACGCCGCCGTCACTGTCGGTCATCAGCTACCCCCGGGATGCTGTCCCTCGTAGGCTAGCGCGGCGCGGGGCCAAGATCCGGCAGCCATCGCCGGCCGGCCCTGACTTTGTCACGCGGACGACCAGGGACGACGCTTTGCTCCCCGCTGGCCGGGTACGGCTTACGCCGCAGGGGGTTCCGGGTCGCGGGGCAGGCCGAGCATCCGCTCGCCGATGATGTTCAGCTGGATGTCGGTCGTGCCGCCGCCGATCGTGAGCGCCTGACCCTGCAGCACCTGGCGGGCCCAGTGCGCCCCGTCGGGCGAGCCGGACGGGCCGACAGGGGCACCCGCGCTGGCGCCGAGCGCTCCGCTGGTACCCGACATGGTCAGGCAGAGTTCGGCCACCTGCTGCGCGTGACGCATGCCGAGCAGCTTGCGCACGCTGCCCGTCGCGCCGGGCTCGGTCCCCGACAGTTGCTTGAGCGTCACTCGCAGCGCGAGCAGGTCGATCGCGTGGCCCTCGCAGACCAGCGTGCCCACCGGCCCGGCCGGCGGGTCGGGCACCACCCTGGCCACCTCGAGCAGCTCGGGCACGCCGGACCCGAACGCCCACGACTGGGACAGCGATACCCGCTCGTTCGCCAGTGTCGTCCTGGCCACCCGCCATCCGCCGTTGACCTCCCCGACCACGCGGTCGTCGGGGACGAACACCTCGTCGAGGAAGACCTGGTTGAAGAGGGAATCACCGGTAATCTCGCGCAGCGGCCGCACCTCGACGCCCGGGCTGGACATGTCCACCAGGAAGTACGTGATCCCGTCGTGCTTGGGCACCGCCGGGTCCGTGCGCGCGATGCAGATCGCCCAGGCCGCCTGCCGGGCCAGGGAAGTCCATATCTTCTGGCCGGTCAGCTTCCAGCCCCCGCCGGCGCGCACCGCGCGCGTGGTCAGGCTGGCCAGGTCGGAGCCCGCGCCCGGTTCGCTGAACAGCTGGCACCACAGGAAATCGCCGCGCAGCGTCGGCGGCAGGAACCGCTGCTGCTGCTCGGCCGTGCCGTACTGGATCAGCGCGGGAACCACCCAGGCCCCGATGGCGAGGACCGGGGGTCGCACCCCGGCCTGCTTCATCTCCTGCTGGATCACCACCTGCTCGAGCGCGCCAGCGCCCCGTCCCCACGGGCGAGGCAGGTGCGGCATGACCCAGCCGTCGGCCGCCAGCCGCGCCGCGCGCTCTTTCCCGCCGAGCCGGGCGATCGCGGCCAGGTCCTCGCGGATCTGGAATCTCCTTTGCGCCCCGCCCAGCCCGCCCTCGCCCGGCCCGCCCTCGCCCCCGGGCAGTTCCACCTGCAGCGGGCGGCTGACCCCGGACATGGCCAGTTCGGCCACGTGCCCGGCCCAATCGGTCGACGGGCCGAGCAGGGCGCGCAGCGACATCGCGCGCCGGTAGTACAGGTGGGCCTCGTGTTCCCAGGTGTAGCCGATGCCGCCCAGCACCTGGATGCACTGCTGGGCGCACCGGACGCCGGCATCGATCGCCACCACCGCGGCCACGCCGGCGGCGAACTCGCGCTGGCGGCCCGCGGGCTGGCCCGGGCCCGCCGGGGCGGGGCCAGAAGCGCCGGGGCTGGCCCCGCCGGGTGCCGTGGTTTCGCTCACGGCGCGGGCTCCGTCCCAGACCGCGGCCGCGGCCTGCTCCGCGGCCGTCAGCATCCACGCGCAGCGGTGCTTGACCGCCTGGAACTGGCCGACCGGCCGGCCGAACTGATGGCGGATCTTCGCGTACTCGGCCGCGGCGTGGGTGGCCCAGTCGGCGATGCCGGATGCCTCGGCGCCGAAGAGGATCGCCGCGAGGCTGGTGACCGCGCGCCGGTCCAGGCCGGTCAGCAGCCGGTCTGCGGGCACCACCACGCGGCCGGCCCGGACCCGGGCGACCGGCCGGGTGAGGTCCAGGCTGTCCAGGGCCGTGATCTCGAGGCTGCCGGCGTCGACGGCGGCCCAGACCTCGCCGCCATCGGTCTGCACCGGGAGGATGACGACGTCGGCCAGGCAGGCCCCGAGGACCGGGCTGGACTCGCCCTCGACGACCAGGCCGCCGCCGGTGACGGAGGTTCCGGCGGCCGCGGTCCCGGTCGCCTCGCGGCTCGCGGTCAGGCCCGCGGCCAGGCCGACCGCCCCGGTCTTCGACCCGTCGGCCAGTCCGGTGACCAGCTTCCCGGTCGCCCCGGTCATTCCGGCGCTGACCAGCGCCGCGCTCGCGAAGACGGTCGGCAGGAAGGCCCCGGGCACCAGGGCGCGGCCGAGTTCCTCCAGGGCGACGGCCAGTTCCGGCAGGCCGTAGCCCTGTCCGCCTTCGTCCTCCGGCACGTGCAGCCCCAGCAGCCCCTGCTCGGCCAGCCCGGGCGCCAGCGACTCGAGATAGCGCGCCGAACCGCTGTCCGGTCCGTCGGCGGCGGCGGCCCGGACGGTCTCCGGTGGGCAGTTGCGCTGGGCCCAGCCCCTGACCGCGTCCGCTAGCTGCAGATGTTCTTCGGTCAGGCCAAGTGCCATGATTCACCCCGTTATGCCGGTGTCCGCTGTCTCGAGCAGATTCTAGAACGAGATTCGGTTTCGGGGAACCGCGGTCTAGAACGAGATTCGGTTGGGCGGCGGGCGGGCCGGGCGGACCGGGGGTGGCGAGGACCAGGGCCCGGGCCGTGGCCGCGGGTTGTCCGCGGCTCCTCGACACGGCCGCGCAGGTGACGAGAATGGGCAGATGCCGGAATCAGGAGCGCCGGGCGAGCAGGGGCCGCAGGAACCGGGAAACCGGGACGCGGCGGGATCGCCCGCGGAGCAGGGCCGGGGATCATCCGGCGGGGCGCCCGGCCCGCGGGGCGGCCACCGGATGCCCGATCCGTGGGGCGAGGTCATGCACCTGGCCGAGCAGGTCGCCGCGGTGCGGGCCGTGGGCGCGGCGGTGGTTCCGGCCTGGCGGCGCAGGACCCGGGGCGAGCACCGGTGGCCGGTGACGGCGAGCGTGGTCGCGGCCATCGTTCTCCAGGTCCTGCTGCCCGACACGCTGACCAATCCGCTGCCGCACTGGCTCATGCCCGTGCTGGAAGGCGCGCTGGGCGTCGCCCTGAGCATCGCCAATCCGGTGCGAATCGAGCGGCGGGGGCCGGTCGTGCGGACGGCGGCCATCGGGCTGATCGTGCTCATCTCCTCCGCGAACGCGGTCTCGGCGGTGCTGCTCATCCGCGCGATCCTGAAGGTACTGCCGGCCACCGCGAACGCCGGACCGCTGCTCACCTCCGGCGCGTCCATCTGGGTTACCAACGTGATCGCGTTCGCGCTGTGGTACTGGGAGTTCGACCGCGGCGGGCCCGTGCGCCGGGCCGAGGGCACCGTCCAGCATCCCGATCTCATGTTCCCGCAGATGGTCTCGCCCGAGCTCGCGCCCCCGGACTGGGAGCCGCACTTCGTCGACTATCTCTACCTGTCGTTCACGAACGCGACCGCGTTCAGCCCGACCGACGTGATGCCGCTGGCCCGGTGGGCCAAGCTGACGATGGCCGTCCAGTCCGCGGTGTCGCTCGCGGTCGGGGCGCTGGTGATCGCGCGGGCGGTCAACATCCTGCGGTAGCGGGGAACCGGGTCCCGGGGCGCTCAGAGTGGCTATAGCGGTTACCTGCTGGTAGTATAGGGATAGGTTACTGGTGGGTAATATACGGGGAGGCGGCCGCCATGGGGCATTACAAGAGCAACCTGAGGGACATCGAGTTCAACCTGTTCGAGGTGCTGGGGCGCCAGGACGTGCTGGGCTCGGAGCGCTTCCCCGAGGTCGACGAGCAGACCGCGCGGGGGATCCTCGACGAGGTGAACCGGCTGGCCACCGGGCCTATAGCGGACTCCTACGCCGAGGCCGACCGCAACCCGCCGGTATTCGATCCGGCTACCTCCTCGGTCCGGATGCCGGAGGCGTTCAAGAAATCTTTCCGGGCGTTCATGGACGCTGAGTGGTTCCGCCTCGACCTTCCGGCCGAGCTCGGCGGCACCGAGGCTCCGCGGTCGCTGCACTGGGCCGTCGCGGAGCTGATCCTGGGGGCCAACCCGGCGATCTGGATGTACGCGAGCGGCGCCTCGATGGCCCACGCCCTGTGGCGCATGGGCACGCCGGAGCAGAAGCGGTTCGCGATCCAGGCGATCGAGCGCAAGTGGGCGTCGACGATGGCCCTGACCGAGCCGGACGCCGGGTCCGACGTCGGCGCCGGGCGCACCCGGGCGATCCCCCAGCCGGACGGGACCTGGCACATCGAGGGCGTCAAGCGGTTCATCACCAGTGCCGAGCACGACATGACGGAGAACATCTTCCACATGGTGCTGGCCCGTCCCGAGGGCGCGGGCCCGGGCACCAAGGGCCTGTCGATGTTCCTGGTGCCCAAGTACCTGGTGTCAGCCGACGGCACGCTCGGCGAGCGCAACGGCGTGTACGCGACCAATGTCGAGCACAAGATGGGCCTGAAGGCGTCCACCACCTGCGAGCTGACCTTCGGCGGCGAGCGCCCGGCGGTCGGCACCCTGGTGGGTCACGAGCACGACGGCATCAGGCAGATGTTCGTCATCATCGAGTTCGCCCGGATGATGGTCGGCACCAAGGGCATGGCCGCGCTTTCGGCCGGCTACCTGACCGCCCTGGACTTCGCGAAGAACCGGGTGCAGGGCGCCGACCTCAGCCAGTTCGCCGACAAGACCGCGCCGCGCGTCACGATCATCCATCACCCCGACGTGCGCAGGCTGCTGATGCTGCAGAAGGCTTACGCCGAGGGCATGCGGGCGCTGGTCCTCTACACCGCGACCTTCCAGGACGCGGCGCAGGTCGCCGAGGCGGCGGGCACCGCCGACGAGCTGGCCTCGGCCCTCAACGAGCTGCTGCTTCCGGTGGTCAAGGGCGTCGGTTCCGAGCGCGCCTACGAGATGCTGACCCATTCGCTGCAGACCCTCGGCGGCTCGGGGTTCCTGCAGGACTACCCCGTCGAGCAGTACGTCAGGGACGCGAAGATCGACAGTCTCTACGAGGGCACGACGGCGATCCAGGGCATGGACCTGTACTTCCGCAAGATCGTCCGGAACCAGGGGCAGGCGCTCGGCTTCCTGCTCGGTCAGATCAGGGACTTCGCCGCGGCCGAGGGCGGCAACGGCCGGCTCAAGGCCGAGCGCGCCGCGCTGGCCCGCGCCGCCGACGACGTCGAGGCCATGGTGAGCACGCTGCACGGCTTCCTGGGCGAGAGCGCCCAGCAGCCCGCGGAGATCTACCGCGTCGGCCTCAACACCACGCGGCTGCTGCTGGCGCTGGGCGACCTGATCATCGGCTGGCTGCTGGCCAGGCAGTCGGAAGTCGCCCAGGGCCGGCTGGACGAGGCCGACGACGACCGGGCCTTCTACGAGGGCAAGATCGCCGCCGCGAGGTTCTTCGCCACGACCGTGCTGCCCCGGCTGGCCGCGGAGCGGGAGATCCTCGAGACGACCACGCTGGACCTGATGGAGTTGGCCGAGGACGCGTTCTGACGGGCAGATTCCATGATCCTGGAGCGTTGAGCGCGATGCCCTGCGGCCCTCCAGCGCCGCGCTGACGCGGCATCCGTGCAGCGCGACACCGCGGCCGAGCTCGAGGCAGACCTTCGGCAGCTGCGTGGTCTTCCCGGAGCCGGTCTCCCCGAGAAGCTACAGTGCGGAGACGGCGAACAGCGGCCATTCATCGTCCAGCTCGTTCAGCTTGTGGGTACCGCGGTCGGTGAAGGAGATCCCGGATCCGGCGACGAGGTCCTTGACGGTGCGTGAGACCAGGATCTCGGCGGGCTGCGCGAGCGCCGCGACGCGGCCGGCGATGTGCCGGGAGGTCCCGGCGATCTCGTCGCCGACCAGGTCCACCTCGCCGGTGTGGATTCCGAACCGCAGGCGGGTCCCGAGCGCGGCGGCGGCGTCACGCACGGCGGTGGCGCAGCGGATCGCCTGCCCCGGGGCCTGGAAGGTGGCGAGGAAGCTCTCGTCAGTGTTCTCGATCAGGCGGCCGCGGTGGTGCCGGACCTGATGCCGGGCGGCCGCGTGGCGGGCATCCGTCGCCCCGGCGCGGCCGGGCCCGCGATCCTCGATCCCCGTCGCCGGGCTGCCTGCCGGAATGGCGAGCAGGATCGTGGCCAGCACACGGTCCGGATCGCGGGGACGTGACCTTCCGGAGAGGAACTCCGCGATCTCCTCGTCGTGCCCGACGACGACCGAGTGCGAGCTGGCCGGCGTGACCGGGAACTCCGGCACGCTGCCGCTGGCGGCGCTCTGGAACGGCAGGCTCGGGAAGGCGAGCATCGCCTCCCAGTCCGTGCCGGCCCCGCCGGGCTCGACGCTCACGGCCCTGAACGGGGTCTCGTGCACGTCGGTGAGCGCGTGCACCGCGGTCGGGTTCTCCGTCGATGCGGCGCACACCGAGCACCCGCTGGCCGAACGCTGGAACGGGTCAAGCTGGCAGATCCAGCCGAGCGTCACGCTGCTCGGAGGGTTCAACGCGGTGTCGTGTGTGTCAGCCACGTCGTGCATGGCCGTGGGAGTTGCCGGGGCCGGGGGGCTGCTCGCCGCGCTATGGAACGGCACAGCCTGGGTTCCCGTCCTGGGAGGCAACTTCAACGGGGCGCATTTCAGCCCGCTGACCGGGGTCTCGTGCACCGCCGCCAGCGCCTGCATCGCCGTCGGGGACACCGTCGACCCGAGCGGTGCGACGGGGGTCTTCACCCTGGGCCTGCGGTGGAACGGCAGCCAGTGGTTCCTGCTGAACACGACCAACCCGGGCGCGACGCAAAACGTCCTGAACGGGGTGTCGTGCACCTCGTCCAGCAACTGCCTGGCGGTCGGCTTCTTCCAGGACATCCGGGGCCAGCAGGACACGCTGGGCGAGCAGTGGGACGGCACTAACTGGTCGTTCGAGGCCACGCCGAACCCGGTGGGCACGCTGGCCAACCTGCGCGGCGTGTCGTGCTCGTCGGCCGCGACGTGCACGGCGGTCGGGTCCTTCAAGAACGGCAGCGGCACCATCGAGACGCTGGCCGAGAGGTTCGTGTCCGCGGGCAGCCCGCACGGGTTCTCGCTGACCTCCAGAGGCACCGTGCTCGCCCGGCGGCACCATCCTCACGCTCGCCGAGCGCCAGACGTGACCTCCTGGCCGCCCGTAGTGCCAGGCAACTGGCCCATTTGAACTAGAGAGGTGATTGGCATGGCGGAATCCAACGGGCCGGCCGCGGACACGGGCTGGGGCCAGGACGCCTGCGCGGTGTACTCGCTGGGCAGCAGCCAGGGTGAGAGTACCCGGCTTCAGCGTCAGGCCGATGAGCTGGCACCCGAAAGCCGCGCGCTGCTCGATCATGTCGGCCTGCGGCCCGGGCAGAGCGCGATCGACCTCGGCTGCGGCCCGCGCGGCGTCCTGGACCTGCTGGCCGAGCGGGTGTCACCGGGCGGCCGGGTCGTCGGCCTGGACGCTGACCCGGCGCATGCCGCCATGGCGGCCGAGTTCGCTGCCGCGCGGGGACTGGATGGCGTGCAGATCGTGACGGCGGACGCCCGGCGCACCGGGATGCCATCCGGCTCGTTTGACCTGGTGCACACCCGGACCCTGCTGAACACCATCCCCGAGCCCGGGGAGGTGGTCGCGGAGATGGTACGGCTGGCACGGCCCGGTGGCCAGGTAGCGTCCATGGAGTTCGACATGGAGTACGCGCTGTGTTACCCGCCGCACCCGGCGTTCACCCGGATCTGCCAGATATTCACGGTGGCCTTCCGCCGCAACGGCGCTGACCCGTGGATCGGTCGCAGGGTAGCGGAGCTGCTCCGCGAGGCGAGGCTCGCGGACGTCGAAGTGGAGGTGCGGGCCCCGGTATACCCGCACGGGCACTCGCGCCGGACCCTGCGCGTGGACCTAGTGCGCAGCATGCGCCCGCATGTGCTGGAGATGGGGCTGGCCAGCGAGGCAGAACTCGATGAGCTGGACGCCTCGGCCCGCACCCATCTCAGTGACCCCCGCACGGTCGCGATACCGGGCCTCGTCGTCCTGGCCCGGGGCCGCAAGCCAGCCTGACCGGCAGCGCACACTGGCCGACAGCACCAGGAGGCACCGCGGTCAGGACCAGGCGAGGATCCGCAGCGGGTCCTCCAGCATCGCGCCGATGTCACGCAGCACGGCAGAGCCTAGGTCGCCGTCGACGATGCGGTGGTCGAAAGACAGAGCCAGGGTCGTGACCTTGCGCACGGCCAGTTGCCCCTGGCGTACCCACGGCGCGTCCTTGACCCGCCCGAACGCGAGGATCGCGGCCTCCCCCGGCGTGAGGATGGGCGTGCCGGCGTCGACCCCGAACACGCCGACGTTCGTGATCGTGATCGTGCCGCCGCGCAGGTCGGCGGGCGTGGCCCGGCCGGCCCGGGCGGTCTCGGCCAGCTCAGCCAGGGCCCGGGCGAGACCCGGGAGCGAGAGGGCGTGGGCGTCCCTGATGTTCGGAACGATCAGCCCGCGGTCGGTCGTCGCCGCGATGCCGAGGTTCACGTAGTGCCGGACCACGATCTCCTGGGCGTCCTCGTCCCAGGTGGAATTGATCAGCGGGTGCCGGGCCACGGCCACCATCAGCGCCCTGGCCACCAACAGCAGCGGTGACACCCGGACGTCGGTGAACTCGGGGACGGTCCGCAGGCGGGCCGTCGCGGCCATCGTCTCGGTGATGTCGATCTGCAGGAACTCGGTGACGTGCGGCGCCGTGAACGCGCTGGCCGTCACCGCGGCGGCGGTGTGCTTGCGCACGCCGCGGATCGGGATGCGCTCCTCGCGCGCGACCGCGGTCACCGGCGCGAACTCAGCCGCCGCTATGGGGGCCGGGCCCGGGGCGCCGGCCGCGGCGGCGGTTCCGGGCGCGGCGGGGCCGCTGGCCGCCGCCTGCACGTCGTCACGCGTGATCGAGCCGCCGGGGCCGGTTCCCGACAGCCGGGCCAGGTCTATGCCCAGGTCCTTGGCCAGCTTCCGGACGGGAGGCTTGGCCAGAACGGCGATTCCCGGCCCGGCCGGGGCGGGGGCGGCCGCTCCGGCGGCGGGGGTGGAAGGCGCCGGAGCAGGTGGCGTGGCCGCACCGGGGGCCGGGGCAGGCCGAGCGGAGGGGGCCGCGGCAGGCGCCTTCCTGGGCCGCCTGGTGGCGGTGCCCAGCTTGACCCCGTAGCCGACGAGTACCGCCTGGCGCTCCTCCTTCGGGGCCAGGGTTCCCTCGATTCCGGGCTCGACGCCAGCTTCCGCTTCCGCGGGAGGCGGCGGAACCAGGTCCGTGCTGGTGCTGCCCCGCGGGGCCGGCGGATGCTCGCCGATGCCTGCGTCCGGGCCCACCTCCACCGAGATGATCGGCGTCCCGACGTCGGCGCTCGCGCCCTCGGGCACGAGCAGCCCGGCTACCACGCCCTCATACGGGGACGGCAGTTCGACGACCGCCTTGGCGGTCTCGATCTCCACGATGATCTGGTTGATCGCTACCTTGTCCCCGGGCTGGACATGCCACTTGACGATGTCCGCCTCGGTCAGGCCCTCGCCCACATCGGGCAGCCTGAACTGCTTGATCTCGGCCATGCGACCCCCTCAGTAGGTGAAAGTGCGGTCGACGGCGTCCAGCACCCGGTCCAGGTCGGGCAGGTAGTCCTCCTCCAGCCTGGACGGCGGGTACGGCGTGGAGAAACCGCCCACCCGCAGCACCGGGGCCTCCAGCCGGTAGAAGCACTCCTCGGTCACCCGGGCGGCGATCTCGGCGCCGAGACCCCCGGTGACCGGTGCCTCGTGAACGACCACGCACCGCCCGGTCCGCCGGACGGACTCGAAGATCATGTCGGTGTCCAGCGGCGACAGCGAGCGCAGGTCGATCACCTCCAGCGAGCGGCCGTCCTGGGCGGCGGCGATCGCGGCCTCCGCGCACGTCCTGACCATCGGGCCGTAGCAGAGCACGGTCGCGTCCGTGCCGCTCGCTACGGTCTTGGCCCGGTGCAGCGGCAGCGCGGCGGCCACCCCGCCGGCCGTGTCGACCTCCGCCTTCTCCCAGTAACGCCGCTTGGGCTCGAAGAAGATCACCGGATCGTCGCAGCTTATGGCCATCTGGATCATCGCGAACGCGTCGGCCGGGTCACCGCACGCGACCACGCGGAGGCCGCCGGTGTGGGTGAACAGCGCCTCGGGAGACTCGCTGTGGTGCTCGACCGCGCCGATGCCGCCGCCGCACGGGATCCTGATCACCACGGGCAGGCTGAGCAAGCCGAGCGAGCGGTACCGCATCTTGGCGAGCTGGGTGGTGATCTGGTCGAAGGCCGGGAACACGAAGCCGTCGAACTGGATCTCGCACACCGGCCGGTAGCCGCGCAGCGCCAGCCCGATCGCCGTGCCGACGATGCCGGACTCGGCCAGCGGCGTGTCGACGACCCGCGCCTCGCCGAAGTCCTTCTGCAGCCCGTCGGTGACGCGGAAGACCCCGCCGAGCTTCCCGACGTCCTCGCCCATGATCAGGACCTTCGGGTCGTTCTCCAGGGCCTTGCGCAGGCCCTCGTTCAGGGCCCGGGACAGGGTGAGCTTGCTCATCGGCCAGCCTCCTCGACCTCGAAGGTCTCGAGGTAGGCGGCGTAGGAGTCCCGCTCGGCCTCCAGCATCGCGTTGGGCTCCGCGTAGACGTTCTCGAAGATCGTCAGCGGAGCCGGGTCGGGCATCTCCAGGCACGACTTCCTGATCCTGGCGCCGACCTCGGCCGCCTCGGCGTCCAGGGCCTCGAAGAACTTCTCGTCGGCCAGCTCGGTCCGGACCAGGTAGGCCTTGACCCGCTCGATCGGGTCCTTCAGCTTCCACGTCTCCAGCTCGGCCGCCAGCCGGTACCTGGTCGGGTCGTCGGTCGTGGTGTGAGCGCCCATCCGGTAGGTGAAGGCCTCGATCATCGTCGGCCCCTGGCCCTCGCGGGCGGCCTGCATGGCCTTCCTGGTGACCGCCAGGCAGGCGAGCACGTCGTTGCCGTCGACCCGCACCCCGGGGAAGCCGAAGCCGTGCGCCCGCCGGTACAGCGGGACCCGGCTCTGGCGCTCCAGCGGCTCGGAGATCGCCCACTGGTTGTTCTGGCAGAAGAACACGATCGGCGCGTTCGTGACCGAGGCCCAGATGAACGCCTCGTTGACGTCGCCCTGGCTGGTCGCGCCGTCACCGAAGTAGGCGATCACGGCCTCGCCGTCCTCGCCGACCGCGCCGTCACGCTGGATGCCCATCGCGTAGCCCGTGGCATGGAGCGTCTGGCTGCCGATCACGATCGTGTACAGGTGGAAGTTGTGCGCCTTGGGGTCCCAGCCGCCGTGGCTGACCCCCCGGAACAGTTCGAGTAGCTTCGCGGGGTCGAGGCCCCGGCACCAGGCCACGCCGTGCTCCCGGTAGGTGGGGAAGGCCATGTCCCTCGGCCCGAGGGCCCGGGCCGAGCCGATCTGCGCGGCCTCCTGGCCGAGCAGCGACGCCCAGATCCCCAGCTCGCCCTGGCGCTGCAGGGCGATGGCCTCGAAGTCGATCCGGCGGACCAGGACGAGATCCCGGTACAGTGCCCTGAGTTCCTCGGGCGAGATCTCGAGCGGGTAGTCGGGATGGTCGACCCGCTCGCCCTCGGGCGTCAGGAGCTGGATGAGTTCCGCCGACTCCGGCTGGGGGCCGAGGGAATCGGCTGAAGCAGCTCGTCCGGCGACATTGACGGTCACGTGCCACTCCTCGCAAGCTCGGGGCCGGTCCCGGTTGCCCTGACCGGCCGGTTTTGTCCGTTGGCGCTTCGCTGTGACAGTACCCGGCAAATCGTCGCGGGAGGTCAAGCTGGGCGGCCTGCTACAGCCATCGTGACAGACGTCACGGCATGCCTGCGCCACCAACCTGCCCGCGACCTGGCGTTCCATTCCGCCCGCCGGGCGTTCCGTCCCCGCCCGGCCGTCCCTCCCCGCCGCCCGCCCGTCCCTCCCCGCCCGCCCGCCCGTCCCTCCCCGCCCGCCCGTCCCTCCCCGCCCGCCCTTCCTCCCCGCCCGCCCTTCCTCCCCGCCCGCCCTTCTCCCCCGCCCGCCCAGCCCGTACGCTGCCACACGTGGCCAGAGTCGTCGTCGAGGTGATGCTCAAGCCCGAGATCCATGATCCGCAGGGCGAGGCTATCGCCAGCGCGTGCCATCGCCTCGGGTTCGGGCAGGTGGTCGGGGTCCGCCAGGGCAAGAGGTTCGAGGTCGAGCTCAGCGGGCCCGCCGACGAGACGGCCGTGGCGCGCGTGGCCGAGCTGGCGGGCGAGCTGCTGGCCAACCCGGTGATCGAGGAGTACAGGGTTCGGCCGGTCTGAACCGGCTTCGCCCGCCCGCGCGTTATCAGTGGCGAACGGCAGTATCAGTGGCGAACGGCAGTGTTCGTCCAGAGATCGCCCAAGTTCATGATTACCACGGCCTCTCTCGGGAAACCCTTGACAATGTGATCAGCGTGACCTGTGGATTCGGGGAGCATAGGAGCAGATGCGCACTCGGGTGACACCTGCCGGGGAGCCGACCGTAGACGTTCGGTTCTGCCTGGTGTTTCCCCGTGAGACCATCAGCGTTCCCGTGGTCCGCCGCGTGCTCGGTGACACGCTGAACAAGCTCGGAGTGGACGAGGAGAGCATCGCCGACCTGCTGCTCGCCGTCACCGAGGCCTGCACGAACGTACTGCGGCACAGCGGACCCGGACGCCGGTACGAGGTCGTGGCCACCGTGGGCAAGAACCGCTGCGTGCTCGACGTCGTCGACACCGGCCGCGGCTTCGACCCGGCCAGCCTGCGGGCGAGCGGGGCGCCCGCCCGTTCGGTGCTGCCCTTCCGGCGCCGGCGGCCGATGTTCCCGGCGCAGTGGCCGCATCCCGCGCCGCCGGTGCCGCTGGCCATGCGGCACCGGCTGTCCCGGGTCAGGCACCGGGCCCAGCACCGGGCCGAGCAGCGGGCGCTCGCGCAGCTTCCCGAGTCCGGCCGGGGTCTGGCCATCATGCGCGCGTGCGTGGATGACGTGACGCTGCGCAGCCGCCCGGGCCGGGGCACGGTCGTCTCCCTGCAGAAGCGCATCGGGCTGCGCAGCGACGCGCCGCTCGCCCATCCGGAAGAGGTTCGGCTCAGGAGCGTCGGCTAGGTCTGCTCGCGGAGCTTGCTCCGCGGCGGGGGGTTATCGGGGGTCGTCCCCCCTAGGGCCGGCCAGCCGGTAGCCTGCCTGCATGCCGTGTGCTCGGGGACGCCGCTGGTGACGGCGCGCGTCGGGGTCATCACTTTTCCGGGGTCGCTCGACGATCAGGACGCCGCCCGGGCCGTGCGCCGGGCGGGCGGCACGGTGGTCTCGCTCTGGCACGGTGACCGTGACCTGCGCGGGGTCGACGCGGTGGTCCTGCCCGGGGGTTTCTCCTACGGCGACTACCTGCGGTGCGGGGCCATAGCCCGGTTCGCGCCGGTCATGGCGGAACTGGTGCCAGCGGCCGGGCCGGCCTGCCGGTGCTCGGCATCTGTAACGGCTTCCAGATCCTGTGCGAAGCACACCTGCTGCCGGGCGCGCTGACCCGCAACGGCGGGCTCCGCTTCATCAGCCGCGAGGTGCGGGTACGCATCCAGAACGCCTCGACCCCCTGGACCAGCAGCTACGCGCCCGGCCAGGAGGTGACCCTGGTGCTGAAGAGCGGCGAGGGCGCGTACGTCGCCGACGCCGCCACGCTGGACGGGCTCGAGGCCCGCGGCCGGGTGCTCGCCCGCTACGTCGGGGCCAGCCCGAACGGCTCCGCCGCCGGCATCGCCGGGCTGTGCAGCGAGAGCGGCAGCATCGTCGGGCTGATGCCGCACCCCGAGCACGCCGTCGACCCGCTCACCGGGCCGGGCGACGACGGGCTCGGCTTCTTCGCCTCGGCCGTCGGCGCCCTGGCCCGGGCGTGATCGAGCCAAAGTGACCGAGCCAAAGGGGCGCGGTGCCGCCTGGACTGAGGAGCGAGGGAGCTTGCGACCGAGCGACGAGGGAAGGCGGTACATTCAGGCGCCCCGGAGGCGAGAAAAAAACACAGATACGGTGGCCCGGGCGGCCGCCACCCCGGAACGGTCGCAGCCGTACGCCGAACTCGGCCTGACCGGTGCTGAGTACCTGCGGATCACCGAGGTGCTCGGCCGTCGTCCCACCGACGCCGAGCTGGCCATCTACTCGGTGATGTGGAGCGAGCACTGCTCCTACAAGTCCTCGCGCGCGCACCTGCGGCAGTTCGCCGACAAGGCCCCGCCGACCACGGCGCTGCTGGCCGGAATGGGCCAGAACGCAGGCGTCGTGGACATCGGCCAGGGATACGCGGTGACGTTCAAGCTGGAATCCCATAACCACCCGTCGTATGTCGAGCCCTTCCAGGGAGCGGCGACCGGGGTGGGCGGGATCGTGCGGGACATCCTGGCCATGGGCGCCAGGCCCGTGGCGGTGATGGACTCGCTCAGGTTCGGTCCCGCTGATGCGGCGGACACCCGCCGCGTGCTGCCCGGCGTGGTAGGCGGCATCTCGTTCTACGGCAACTGCCTCGGCCTGCCGAACATCGGGGGCGAGCTGGCCTTCGACGCCTGCTACGCGGGCAACCCGCTGGTCAACGCCCTGTGCCTGGGTGTCATGCGGCATCAGGACCTGAAGCTGGCCGCGGCCACCGGCCCCGGGAACCAGGTGGTCCTGTTCGGCTCCAGGACCGGCCCGGATGGCATCGGCGGGGCGTCGGTGCTGGCCAGCGCGTCGTTCACGGGCGCGGGGGCCGAGGGGGCCAAGCGGCCCAGCGTCCAGGTCGGCGACCCGTTCATGGAAAAACTGCTGGTCGAATGCTGCCTGGAGCTCTACGCCGCCGGGCTCGTGGTGGGCATCCAGGATCTCGGTGCCGCGGGCGTGGCGTGCGCGACCACCGAACTGGCCGCGGGCGGTGGCACGGGCATGCGGGTCGGCCTGGACTCGGTGCCGCTGCGGGACGCCTCGCTGGGCCCTGCCGAGATCCTGATGAGCGAGTCACAGGAGCGCATGATGGCGATCGTCGAGCCCGCCGGGCTCGGTCGGTTCCTGGGCATCTGCGCGAAGTGGGAGGTCCCGGCGACCGTGATCGGCGAGGTCACCGACACCGGCCGGCTGGAGATGACCTGGCACGGCGAGCTGGTCGCCGACCTCCCGCCGGCCAGCGCGGCCGACCAGGGCCCGGTCTACCAGCGCCCCGAGCGGTGCCCGCCCGGCCAGGCGGCGCTGCAGGCCGACGACCCGTCCGGGCTCGCCCGCCCGGCGACCGGCCCGGAGCTGCGCTCGGCGCTGCTGTCCCTGCTGGCCGCGCCGGACGCGGCGGACAAGCGGTGGGTGACCGAGCAGTACGACCGCTACGTGCGCGGTGACACGGTGCTCGCGATGCCGCAGGACGCGGGCCTGGTGCGGGTCGACGAGCAGACGTCGCTCGGCGTGGCCCTCGCCGTCGACGGCAACGGGCGGTACTGCCTGCTGGACCCGTACGCCGGCGCCCAGCTCGCGCTGGCCGAGGCCTACCGCAACGTGGCGGCGACCGGGGCGCGGCCGCTGGCGGTCACCAACTGCCTCAACTTCGGCTCGCCGGAGGATCCCGCCGTCATGTGGCAGTTCACCGAGGCGGTACGGGGCCTGGCCGACGCCTGCCTGACCCTCGGCGTGCCGGTGACCGGCGGGAACGTCAGCTTCTACAACCAGACCGGCGGCGCGGCGATCCAGCCGACCCCGGTCGTCGGCGTCCTCGGCGTCCACGACGACGTGCGCCGGCGGCTGTCGATCGGCTTCCGCCGGGCGGGCGCCCGGGTGATGCTGCTGGGCCGGAGCGAGGCGGAGTTCGGCGGGTCGCTGTGGGCGCACGTTGCGCACGGGCACCTGGGCGGCCGCCCGCCCGCCGTGGACCTGGACTCCGAACGCGGGCTCGCCGCCGTGCTGGTCGAGGCCGGCCGCCGTGGCCTGCTGGACGCGGCGCACGACCTGTCCGACGGGGGGCTGGCGATCGCGCTGGCCGAGTGCTGCCTGGCCGGCGGCCAGGGCTGCACGGTCGAGCTGCCCGGCGAGGCGTTCCCGCTCCTGTTCGGCGAGTCCGCGGCGCGGGCCGTGGTCGCGGTGCGGCCCGGTGCCGAGGCCGAGTTCGCCGGGCTGTGCCGGGACGGCGGGGTGCCGGCCGCCGTGCTCGGGACGACCGGCGGGCCGAGCCTGGAGGTCGCCGGCCGCTTCGCGATCCCGCTCGGCGAACTGGCGGCCGCGCACGCCGGTACCCTGCCTGCCCTGTTCGGCTGAGGACGGGCCCGGCCGGCTCCAGCGGGTGACAGCGGGACCGGGCTGGGCATGGCGCCGGGTCAGGACGCCGTCATGAACACCACCTGCTGACGCCAGCCCGGCGCGGCCGCGCAGGGCTCAAGCTGCGCCGCGAACTCGCCGGGGCTGACCGCCCTCCCGACCGCCAGGCACCGGTTGTCGGCCAGGTTGCGCAGCTGCCAGTAGTCGAGCCCGTTCACGCCGGTGATCAGGTGCTGCCGGAGCCAGCGCTGATTGGACTGCAGGTTGCATCGCTGCAGGACCACGGCCGAGGCGCGCGGGGAATCGCGGGACGCCAGGCACAGCCCGTTCGGGAGATAGATCAGGATGTACGTCCCCCCGGCCATCTGGTCGGACGTCCACTGGGCCACGGAAGGCCCGTTGACCACGAACACGAGAGCCGAACGCGACATCCGGAGCGTCCCCGGGGCCGGGTTCGCCCCGGCTCGCGGACCAGGATCGACGAGGCTCACGGCCTGCGTACCCAGCACCCGGGTCGGCAGTACCGAGGCGTCCTTCTTGTCGGAGGTCCCCCCTACGATGAGGTAGGCGGCCACCCCGGCGACAGCAAGCAGCATGGCGAAGCCGGTCCCCACGAGCCGGGGTGCCCAGGACCCGCGGGACCGGGAACGAGCGCTGCGCTTACCTGGCATACCCGAACGATTACCTGTCCGCGGCTCGTTCTTCCAGCGGATGCCGCAAATGTTACGGTCCGGGGATCATTAATGTGACCGCCAGCGGCTGACCTGCGGATGCGGGGCGAGCCTGCCGGCGGCCGGGGTCGGGGCCGGCGGCGCCGCGCGTGCGGGCGGCCCGGCTCGTCGGCTAGGTTCGCGGCATGCCCGTGCGACGAGCTGACCCGGCGCGCCTGCTGGCCGCGGTGAACGCGCAGCGAGCGGCGCTCGGCCGCCCGGAGTGGTCCGGGCCGGTCACGGCGGCGGCACTCGGGGCGGGCTGCGTCAGCGCGGTGGTGGCTGCCCTCGACGCCGGCGGCTCGCCCGGGCCCGGGCCCGAGCCCGAGGCGCTGCGCTGCGCGGTCGTGCACCTGCTCGGCGCGCTCGCCCGCCAGGCTCCCGGGCATGCGGTCGAGGTGCGCGTTCCCCCGTACGCGGCGATCCAGTGCGTGGCCGGGCCCCGGCACTCCCGCGGCACCCCGCCGAACGTGGTGGAGACCGACGCGGTGACCTGGGTCCGGCTGGCGACGGGGCGGATCTCGTGGCCGGAGGCCGCCGCGGGCGGCGGCCTGCGCGCCAGCGGCCCCCGCGCGGATCTGTCGGGCTACCTGCCCCTGGAGCCGGCCGCCGACGGCTAGCACGCCGGATCTCGCCGGTCCCCGGCCTGCCTGCACCCGCCCCGGGCTCCCGTTCAAGATAATGGGCGTGTTGCTGCCGATAGACTGGCCGGGTGATCAAGCCCGAGGGCCGCCTGACGGATGATCTCGACTCCGACGACAGGCCGCCGCGGGATGCCTGCGGGGTCTTCGGCGTCTGGGCGCCCGGTGAAGACGTGGCCAAGCTCGCTTACTTCGGCCTGTACGCGCTGCAGCACCGGGGCCAGGAGTCGGCCGGGATCGCGGTCAGCGATGGCACCAGGATCGTCGTGTTCAAGGACATGGGCCTGGTCCCGCAGGTCTTCAACGAGTCCGTGCTCAATACGCTCCGTGGTCATATCGCGGTCGGGCACTGCCGGTATTCGACCAGCGGGTCGTCGGTGTGGCATAACGCCCAGCCGACGTTCCGGGCGACGCCGTCGGCGAGCCTGGCCCTGGGTCACAACGGCAACCTGATCAACACCCTGGAGCTTGCCGGCCTGGTGGGAGCATCGGCGAGCGGCGGCGGGGGGAGCGGGGCCACCTCCGACACCGACGTGCTGACCGCCTTGTTCGTCAGGCCGGTGACCGCATCCCCGGCCAGTTCCGGGCCGGCCGACCGCAGCCGGGCCGACAGCGCGGCGCAGGGCATCGAGGCTGGGGCGCTGGCCGCGCTGCCCCTGGTCCGGGGCGCGTACTCGCTGGTCTTCATGGACGAGCGGACCCTGTACGCGGCGCGGGACCCGCAGGGCTTCCGCCCGCTCGTGCTCGGGCGGCTCGAGCGGGGGTGGGTGGTCGCCAGCGAGACCGCGGCGCTGGACATCGTCGGGGCGTCGTTCGTGCGCGAGATCGAGCCCGGGGAACTGATCGCCGTCGACGAGCAGGGCGTGCGGTCACGCACCTTCGCCCCGGCGCAGCCGCGGGGATGCCTGTTCGAGTACGTGTACCTGGCCCGCCCGGACACGGCGATAGCGGGGCGGAGCGTCCAGGCCACCCGGGTCGAGGTCGGCCGGAGGCTGGCGGCCGAGCACCCGGCGCAGGCCGACCTGGTCATCCCGGTGCCCGAGTCCGGCACCCCGGCCGCCATCGGATACGCACAGGCCAGCGGCATCCCGTACGGGCAGGGACTGGTCAAGAACTCCTACGTCGGCCGGACGTTCATCCAGCCGAGCCAGACGATCCGGCAGCGCGGCATCCGGCTCAAGCTGAACCCGCTCCGGGACGTCATCGCAGGTCAGCGGGTCGTTGTCGTTGACGACTCCATCGTGCGCGGCAATACGCAGCGGGCGATCGTGGCCATGCTGCGCGAGGCGGGGGCGGCCGAGGTGCACATCCGCATCTCCAGCCCGCCGGTGGCCTGGCCCTGCTTCTACGGGATCGACTTCGCGAGCCGGGCCGAGCTCATCGCGGGCAGCCTGTCCGCCGAGGAGATCCGGGTCTCGATCGGCGCCGACTCGCTCGGGTACGTGTCGCTCGAGGGCCTGATCGCCGCGACCACGCTGCCCCGGGCGCGGCTGTGCCGCGCCTGCTTCGACGGCGACTACCCGCTGGACGTGGCCGCCGCCGAGCAGGGGAAGCACCTGCTCGAGGACGTGGTGACCGGCCCCGCGACGGACCGTTCGTGAACGCCGGCCGCTACGCGGGGGCGGGGGTCGACATCGCCGCGGGAGAGCGCGTGGTCGACCTGATCAGGGCCGCGGTCGCCCGCACCGCCGGGCCCGAGGTCGTCGGCGGCATCGGCGGCTTCGCCGGCCTGTTCGACGCGTCCAGGCTCACGGCGTACCGGCGGCCGCTGCTGGCCAGTACCACCGACGGCGTGGGCACGAAGGTAATGATCGCCCGGCAGCTTGGCGTCTACGACACGATCGGCATCGACCTCGTCGGCATGGTCGTCGACGATCTCGTGGTCTGCGGGGCCGAGCCGTTGTTCCTGACCGACTACGTGGTGTGCGGCCAGATCCGGCCGGAACGGGTGGCCGCGATCGTCGGCGGAGTCGCCGAGGGATGCGTTCGGGCCGGCTGTGCGCTGATCGGCGGGGAAACGGCGGAGCATCCCGGCCACCTCGGCCCCGATGACTTCGACCTGGCCGGCGCCGCGACCGGGGTCGTAGAGTCAGAACGGCTCCTGGGGGCGCATCGGGTCCGCCCCGGCGACATGGTCGTCGCGATGGCGTCCGCGGGCCTGCATTCCAATGGGTTCTCGCTGGTCAGAGACGTGATTAGCCGGGCGGGCCCGGCGCTGAGCCTCGAGGAGGCGCCACCGGAGCTCGGCCGGCCGCTCGGCGAGGAGCTGCTGACGCCGACCCGGATCTACGCCCGCGACTGCCTGGCGCTGGCCGAGGGCTGCGACGTCCATGCCTTCGCGCACGTGACCGGGGGCGGGCTGGCTTCGAACCTCGCGCGGGTGCTGCCGCGGCACGCCGACGCCGTGCTCGATCGCGCGACCTGGACCCCGCCGCCGGTGTTCGGCCTGCTGGCGCAGCGGGGCGGTATCGCGGGCGAGGAGATGGAGCGGGTTTTCAACATGGGCGTCGGAATGGCGGCCGTGGTCGGCGCGCAGGATGCGGGAACGGCGCTCGGCCTGCTGGCCGCGCGCGGGGTGCCCGCGTGGCTCGCAGGCGAGGTGACCGCGGGCACCGGGGCAGCCCGGCTGGCCGGCCGCCATCCCGCCTGATCACCGGGCTGGCGGCGCGGCCAGCCCGCGGCCGCGTCGGACCTCCCGGCCTGCTCGACCCTGGCGCGCCTGCCGCCGGGCAGCGTGCCCTGCGCTCCGCTCAGGCGCCGGGCGCCCTGCTCATCCGGGAACCGGTGGTCCTGTCCTCGGCGCCCGAGTACTCATCGACGGGATCGTCGCCGGAGTCGAGGCCTTCCTCGAGGTCTTCGTCGAAGTCGTCCTCAGCGAGGTCGTCGTCAGCGAGGTCGTCGTCGAGGTCGTCGAAGTCCTCATCGTCGGGATCGTCGTCTTCATCGTCGTCCACGGAGTAGCGGTTTGCGAAGTCCGCGTATCCGGCGTGATCACCGGATTCCTGCTGGTCCGTGCCGACACCAAACTCAGCCCGCAGCCGGTCAAGGTCCATGCCACCGCCGCTGTACTTAAGCTGGCGGGCAACCTTCACCTGCTTGGCCTTGGCTCGGCCGCGCCCCATTGGCTCGACCCCCTCGAACGTACGGGAGCCCCTCAGGGCTCCTGGTCACCGCACTGATCGTTGCCCTCAGCGCGCTGATGCTTGCGGGTTTTCTCGCACAGCTAGACCACCCGCCGCCTCTCCACCGCAGGATCACAGCGTGCTCGTTCTTCCGTGCACATCCAAAGGTACCTGCTTTGGGCGGCTCGCGCCTCCGGCCATACCGGACGGATGGCGACCAGGCCCCTGGCCGGTCACATGTCGCCCGCTCGGGGCCGCTTCCGGTCACGTCCGGTCACGTTCCGGTCATTCCGTGTTCCCGCTCGCTCACGCCCCCAGCCAGATACCCCGGAGCCGGCCTACCTCGGACATCCGCCGCTCCGCCAGCCGGTCGGCGGCGACCGCGGGCGGCACGCCCTCCTCGTCGGCGGTCTCCAGGATCTTCTTCGTGGTGTCGAAGATCCGTGCCGTCCTGGCCTGAGCACGCTCGAACCTGAAGCCGGCCAGCTCATCCGCGACCTGGATCACGCCGCCGGCGTTGACCAGGTAGTCAGGGGCATAGACGATCCCGCGGTCAGCGAGGAGCTTCTCGATGCCCGGGTGGGCGAGCTGGTTGTTGGCGCCACCGCAGATGATCCGGGCGTTCAGCAGCGCCAGGGTGTCGTCGTTTACCGAGCCTCCCAGCGCGCAGGGGGAGAAGATGTCGAGGGCGCTGGCCAGCAGGCGGTCACGGTCGGCCGCGGCCTCGACCGAGGGGTGCCTGGCCCGCACCCGGTCCGCGGCGCCGGCGTTCACGTCGCAGATCACCACCTGCGCGCCGGCCTCGACGAGATGATCGACGAGGCGGTGCCCGACCTTGCCCACGCCCTCGACGCCGACCCTGCGGCCCTCCAGGCTGCTCGTCCCCCAGGCGTGCTCGGCCGCGGCCCGCATGCCCTGGAAGACCCCGAACGCCGTCAGCACCGAGGAATCGCCCGCGCCGCCGTTCAGTTCTGTCCTGCCGGTCACGTGGCGGCACTCACGGGCCACGATGTCCAGGTCCTCGCAGTAGGTGCCGACGTCGCAGGCGGTGATGTACCGGCCGTTCAGCGACTCCACGAACCGGCCGTACGCGCGCAGCAGCGCCTCGGACTTGAGCCGCGCCGGGTCGCCGATGATGACGGCCTTGCCGCCGCCATGATCGAGGCCGGCCAGGGCGTTCTTGTACGCCATCGCGCGGGCCAGGTTCAGCACGTCGGCGAGGGCCGCGTCCTCACTCGGGTACGGGTAGAAGCGCGTCCCGCCCAGCGCGGGTCCGAGGGCGGTCGAGTAGATGGCGATGATCGCGCGCAGCCCGGTCGGCGCATCGTGGCAGAACACCACCTGCTCGTGGCCGGTGCGAGCGGGCCCGTCGGTAGATCCGAATACATTGGTCACGGCGGTGGCTCCCGGCTCAGTCCCTTGTCGCCATTGACACGGGATCTCAGGGACCCAGGGTATGCCGTGGGCGGCACGCGCGCGGCCGCGGAGGGGCGCCGGACGGACGGCCTCGTCAGGCGGCCGACCAGCCCCGTCGGGCGGCGAGCGGGGGCGCGACCCGGGCGGGCCGGCTGGCTCGATGCAATTTCATCGAGCCAGGGGACTTATGTTAGGGGGCACCGGTATGTCACGATTGATCATGCTGCCGTGCGCTGCCTATCTGCGGGTGTATGAGCCGCTATCTGCCTTCGGGCGGGCAGAGCGGGCGCGCTGGGAGGCGTATGCCGCGTCCGCGGACCGGCCGCGCCGGGCGGACTCGCTTGAAGCCGAGCGTGAAGAGGCGCTCCGCAGGATTATCGCGCTGCCCCCGATCGTTGCACCGGCAAAGGAGAGTGATCACGCGTACGTGCGATGGGCCGACGGGATCACGTACGTGTGCCCGTGGCAGACGAGGCTCCGGTCATGGCTGGCGCTCGGTCGGCTGCGGGCCACGGCGGGGCCGCCGCTGGCCGACGCGTTCGCGCCCGGACAGGCGGACCGGGCCGCGGAGGAATTCTCCCGATGGGAGGGGAAGGAGGTGGCGCCGCGGGTCTATATCCAGAGCAGTACCTGGTCCGTGCCGCCCACCTGGTTCGTTCCGTTCGCGCCGGCGGAACGCTGGCTGGTGCTCGGTACCACCGGGGACGTCCAGAGCAGCCGCCCGGCGACCGCGTCCGCGACCCGCACGCTCATCTACGCGACCACCATGGCCCAGGCCCGCAGGCGGGTAGCGCGGGCGCTCGGCACGATCCGGCGTATCCCGGCCCCGGCCCCGGCGCCGCACGCGCCGGGCACCGAGCGTGACCACGGCGCGCCGTCCATGGCCGCGCTGGTCCGGGTCAGCGCCGCGCTCGAGGAGATCGGGCGATGGCTGGAGGAGTTCCATCCGCACTCGCTGGTGGAACTTGATTATGGGGGGCTTGTTCAGTTGCTCGACGACGACGCGCTCCGCGCGGACCAGTCGGTAGCTGAGGTATCCGCCGCCGTCAGTGCCCTGGCCAGCAGGGAGTTTGAGCTGGCTGCCGCCATGTACCAGCGGTTTCGCGCCAGGTGGCGCGAGTTGGAGGCCATCGAGCTTGGAAGCTGAGGGGAGGGGGGGATGACTTTTCCGAATCTGCCCGTTGCGACGCTGCGTGTCGCTAGAATCACGCAGCGTGACTCAGGTCAATGGAGCAACGTGGTGACTCACGGGGAAACATTTTGCTCCGGGTGGTCGACTTGTCACCGCTGGTGATGGCAATATGGTCTGAGTAGACCATATGGGACATCCACGGCAGGCTCCTCAATGGAGCCAGGCACAGAATAGACGCAGGATCGTAGTACCGGTCCAGGAGGAGAGGCCGTCAACATGTCTGCACGCACACCAGAGGCCGAGCCTCTGCTGACCCCAGCAGAGGTCGCGACCATGTTCCGGGTTGACCCGAAGACCGTCACACGGTGGGCCAAGGCCGGAAAGCTGACTTCCATTCGTACGCTCGGCGGGCACCGCCGGTACCGGGAGACAGAAGTACGCGCCCTGCTCGCGGGCATCCCGCAGCAGCGCTCGGAGTGACGCCTGGCCGCGGACCTGGCGACGCAGCCAGGGATGCTCGCCGCGATGACGGGCGAGCAGTGGCGGCCATGCGCAGAACAACAGCAAGGGGGGGTCGGCCCCGGCGGCGAAGGCGCCGCAGAAGGGGCGTAGTCCGCGGGCGGGCGCTCTGACGAGCGTCATCCCTAGCGGACAGGGCCGGGGTCGATCCGGCCCCCCTGGCAAGTGCCGGTTAACACCTTATAGCGCAGTTATTGCGCACTTACGGGTATTGATGGCGTGATTGCCGTGTGAGTCCGCGTGTATGTCACGGCTAGGGTCTTGCCCCGATCCGGGCACACCTTCTGTGACTCTGAGTAATCGCATCTCAACTTTGTGTAATCGCACCTGCCCGGGCACCTCGTCCGCCATACTGGTCGCCGTGCCACCGCCGGAAGGGGACCGGCGGTGGCGGACAGGCGTCGCACACCATCAACCGCACGCCGCACATGGCTCGCGTGCCCTGTGGCGATGTGCGCACGCCCCGGGGGTCCGCCAACTGGCGGAGCGTGCCATCGCTCTGAGGGGAGAGATCGCGATGCGTGATCCGGATTTGGTCGTGCGTGCGCAGCGGGCTGCGGCGGAGCTGGAGCGGGCCTGGGACCGCTGGCGCACCATGCACGGCCTGGGGACAGATCCGCTACCGCCTGTGTCGAGTTATGTGGGCTACTCGCTGCAGGAACCGTGGGGCCAGCCGCGCGTCGTGTTCGGCATCGACGCAGGTGAGGCCGAGCAACTCGCCGCGCTGCTCGATCGCCACGACTGTGCCGGGCCCGTCTACGCCGCCGTGGCGTCCATGGCCGGGGCGCGGACGGGAGACGCCGACACGGGCCAGCGCAACGGCGGGCGCGTTCGCGTCCCCACCCAAGCCCAGCCGGGCTTAGCCCAGCGGGAAAAGCCGGCGGACACGATCCGGCCAGACCCGCTGTTCGGCCCGCTCGAGCCGTCGCCGCATCGAGACGGCGGGCCGCGGAACGGCGCGCCGGGGAACGGCGCGCCGGGGGACGGCGCGCCGGGGGACGGCGGGCCGCGAGACGGCGGGCCGCGAGACGGCGGGCCGCGGAACGGCGCACCGCTGGACGGCGCGCCGGGGGACGGCGGGCCGCGAGAGGGCGGGCCGCTGGACGGCGCGCCGGGCAACGGCGCACCGCGAGACGGCGGGCCACGAAGCGGCGAGCCGCGGGCCGGTGCGCCGCGGGGCGGTGCACCGCTGGACGGCGGGTCACGGAATGAGGAGCCGGGAACGGGAGTCGCCGCGGCCGTGGTCCAGGAAGGTGGAGCCGATCACGAGGCGCCAGCACCAGGGGACGGCCAGCGTCCCGACGGAGCGCAGCCCGGCCCGGCCGGCCCGGTGGCGTTCCGGCCGCGGCTCGACCCCGCTGCGTACTCCGGCGAAGCGCAGGAACCGGCCCCGCTCCCGGACGAGCCGGGGAAGACCGCCGAGCCCGGTCCGGCCCCGGCGGGCTGGACCCGGACAAACCGGGCGCCCGGCGGTCATGCCCTGCCGAGGCAGAAGCGAGCCGGCGGAGCCGCCAAGGGAGCCAGCAGCAAGTAAGAAGGCCGGGACCGCCGCCGAGATTGAGCCACGGCTCTGGCAGGATTCAGCGTGCGTTCAGCTCCGCGCGGGAATCTACCGGTGGGCACCGCGATTCCCCGCCCGGAAGGAGCCACCCTCCGATGTCGGACGAGTCCTCAGACAGCGAGCAGGTCTGGTGGGTTCCGGCGGACCCGCCGGAACCAGCGGATCAGGAAGAGCCACCCGGCTGGGGCAGCTGGATGCGCCGGACGCGCCCGATCGGGCCGATGGGCTTGCGTTCGGGGTCACGCCGTCCGTACATCATCGCGGGCGTGGCCGTGGCCGCGCTGCTGGGCGGGGCCGGGGCGGCGCTCGCCGCGACGCAGGCACCGTCGCCTGCGGCGTCGTCGAGCGCGGTGATCACGAGCCCGTCTCCCACCCCGAAGCCGCCCGGCATGATCGCTCCCGGCGGCCCTGGCTTCCGCCATGCCTGGCGCTGGCCCGGTCTGGGCGGCGGCCTGTTCGGCGCCTTGCACGGCCAGTTCGTCGTCGGCAAGTCCGGCGGCGGGTACCAGACCATCGATGTGCAGAACGGCCAGGTAACGGCCGTGAGCACCACCTCGATCACGCTCAAGAGCGCCGACGGATTCACGAACAGCTACGTCGTCGCCAGTTCCACCCTCGTCGACGCCCAGCGCGACGGAATCGGCTCGGTCAAGGTCGGCAACCAGGCATCGGTGCAGGCAACGGTCAGCGGCAGCACCGCCACGGCCGTCAGCATCGAGGACCTGACGCTGCTGCAGCAGGAGCGCCCGGCCTTCGGCCTCGCACCGTCCGGAGGCGGTAGCGCGCAGGCCGGGTAGAGCGAGGCCGCTGTCCGAGCCGGGTGAAGCGTCTGGGACCCGGCCCGCCCAGCTACCGGGCTGGGTCCCAGACACCAGCCTCCGGCCTGCGTCGGCCGCGGGTCCCTGGGCGTGCTGCCCTGAGGGGTGCACGTCAGATTTGTAGGTAACCATGATCGCCTTCGCGACGAGGCAGCTTAAATGATGTCTGTCTGGTTGTGACGGTGCACCCAGACATGCTGCTCCGAAGCGATATGAACCGCCAGCATCCCGCTGACCAGCACGTTTCTGTCTGATTGCGGCATGTACCACCAGGAGAAGGCCGCTGCCGGCAGACACCCGTCCGGCCCGGCATATCTGTCGGACATCCCCCTGGCCCCTGGCCCGTTCCGGGCCCAGGATTGTCGGACCCTCCCGGTATCGTCGAACTAGCAATCGAACCTCAGCGGCCAGACAGCTCACCGACTCAGCCGCACGGCAGAACCACCCGCTGCCACCAGGGAGATTCGCGAAGATCATGTGCTTACCCGGCCAGGTGCCCCCCGTGCCCGCCACCGCCGCCGACGCGGCCGCGATGGCCCGCGCCGCGCTGGGCTGGCTCGCCGCGGCGGACGCCGCGCGCTGGACCACGGCCGAGCAGGCCGAGTGCCTGCGCGTCCTGGAGCAGGTGGGGTCGGTGCACACCGCGGCCCGGTCGAAGGTCCTGGCCGCGTTCTGGGCGCAGGACGGCTGCCGGGGCGACGGGCACGGGTCGGCGCGGACCTGGCTGAGGTGGCAGACCCGGGTCAGCGGCGGCGCGGCCGCGGGGGCGATCGGGTGGATGCGGCGGCTGGCCGCCCACCCCGCCGTCGCCGCCGCGCTGGCCGCCGCGCAGATCTCCGGGTCCTGGGCCCGGCAGGTGTGCGAGTGGAGCGACGTGCTGCCCGCCGGCTGCCGCGGCGACGCCGACCAGATCCTGCTCGACGCGGCCCGCGGCGGCGCGGACCTGGCCGGCCTGGGCCAGCTGGCCGAGGAGATCCGCCAGCAGACCGCCCGCCCGGACGCCGGCGGCGGTGACGGGTTCGATGACCGCCGGGTGTGGCTGGCCGCGACGTTCGGCGGGGCGGGGACGCTGCGCGGGGAGCTGACCCCGGGGTGCGCGGCGGCGCTCTCGGCGGTGCTGGCGGCGCTGGGCAAGCGGGCCGGGCCCGAGGACCGGCGCTCCAAGAGCCAGCGTGACCACGACGCCCTGGAGGAGGCGTGCCGGCGGCTGATCGCCGCCGGCGGCCTGCCGCAGCGGGCCGGGCAGCCGACCCAGATCCAGCTGCACATGACGTTGGACCAGCTGCGCGGCCTGCCCGGCGCCGCCGCCGCCGAGGCCGCCTGGGCCGCGGCCGCGGCCGGGACCGCCGGGGCCGGGACCGCCGGGGCCGGGACCGCCGGGGCCGGGGCGGGCGCGCCGGCCGGGCCCGGCGCCGACTGCGACGCGACCCTCGTCCCGGTCGTCACCGGCCACGTCGATCCCGAAGTCCTGGACCGCCTCGCCGCCACCGTGCTCCGCCCGCCCGCCGGCCGGGCGGCCGGGCGGGTCCGGTCCGGCAGGCCCGGGGAGCCCGGGCGCGCCCGGCCACCAGCCCGGCCAGCGCGGGGACGACCGCCGCGGCGGCACGGACGAGCGCGGACGCCGCGGCGCGGCCGGCGCGAGCGCGCCGAGCGCGCGGTCCGGCAGATCATCGTCGCGGCCGCCGCGGACCTGCTGTCCGGCCCCGCCGGGCTGGCCGCCTGGCTGCGCACCGGGATCGCCGGCGCCCTGGCCGCCTCGGTGAGCCTGCCCCTCGACGTCGGCGCCGCGGTCGAGATCATCCCCGCGCACCTGCGCCGCGCGGTCACCGCCCGCGACCGCCGCTGCCGCTTCCCCGGCTGCGACCAGCCCGCTGCGGGCTGCCAGCCGCACCACATCATCCCGCGCTCTGCAGGCGGCCCGACCAGCCTGACCAACCTGCTGCTCTTGTGCACCTTCCACCACCTGATCGCGGTGCACCGGTGGGGGTGGGGCATCGTCCTGCTCCCCGACGGCACCGTGACCGCGACCAGCCCCGACCGCGGCCGCACCCTGCACAGCCACGGACCACCCGCCAGTGCCGCCTGACCAGGCGGCCAGCCAGCCACGACGCGCCCGCCCACGCCGCCTGACCCGCCAGCCCGAGCTGTACCGGCCGGCAGCCGGTGAGCTGACCGCTCGGCCGCGTCCACGCCTGGCGTTAACCGCACGAAGCTCACGGGCGCACGGCAAAGCTGCCGATAACCAAGATCATCTTCACGATGATCTGCCCAGATGGCATCTGCCTGGTGGTGCACGGTGCGCCCGATGACCTGCCCCGAGGTCCGGCCGGATGAGTGTCAGACCCGTGCCGGAGAATCGGGACCGTGCGGGTAGCTGTCGCGCCGGGCGCTGCGGGGACCGCCCTGCTGTGCGAGCTCGGCGGCGACGGGACCAGGCTGGGGGACCCCGTTCTGGTTCCCGATCTTGCCGAGGCTGTCGCCCGGTACGAGCGGTCTTGGGGTGACAGGGTCCGGTGGGTATGGTCCTGCGGGGCCGAGCACTACCCGGCGCTGCTGCGCGCGGGGGTGCGGATAGGCCGCTGCCATGACGTGGCGCTGACCGGGCGGCTGCTGCTCGGGCGGGAGGGCCGCGGCGGAGAGCCGGCGCCGCTGTCGGGTGGAGGCCGCCAGGGCGCACCCGGGCAGGGCACGTTGTTCGAGGATGCGGGCACCGACAGGCCCGATGCCGAGGCCACGCTCGACGCGCTGATCGCCGTGCACGCCGACCAGCTACGGCGGATCGCGGCCGACGAGCATCCGGCGAAGTTCTCGGCACTGGTCGCGGCCGAATCCGCCGGCGGGCTCGCGGCCGCCGAGATGACCTTCGCCGGCCTGCCCTGGCGCGCCGACGTGCACGACGAACTGCTGGCCGAGATGCTCGGCCCGCGGCCGCCCGCGGCCCTGCCCGGGGTGCGGCCGGCCAGGCTGGCCGAGCTGGCCGGGCAGATCTCCGCGGCGCTCGGCGGCCGGCCGGTGAACCCGGACTCGCCCACCCAGCTGATCCGGGCGCTGGCCACGGCCGGCGTGCGGGTGCCGTCCACCCGGTTCTCGGTGCTCCGGGAGATCGACCACCCGGCGATCGCGCCGCTGCTGGAGTACAAGGAACTGGCCCGGCTGCACGCCGCGCACGGATGGGCCTGGCTGGATGCCTGGGTTTCCGGCGGCAGGTTCCGCCCCGAGTACGTGGTGGGCGGGGTGGTGTCCGGGCGCTGGGCCTCGCGCGGCGGCGGCGCCCTGCAGATCCCGCGGGTGCTGCGGCGCGCGGTCGTGGCTGATCCCGGCTGGGTGCTCGTGGTCGCTGACGCGGCCCAGCTTGAGCCGCGGGTCCTCGCAGCGCTGGCCGGGGATCGCGCGTTCGCGGAGGCCGCGGCCGCCGGCGACCTGTACGAGGCGCTGGCCGGCGTGTTCGGCGGAGACCGGGACCAGGCCAAGAAAGCGCTGTTGTCCGCCATGTACGGCGGCGCCGGGGGCGAGGCCGGCCAGCTGCTCGCCGTGCTGCGGCGGCGCTTCCCCGCCGCCTCGGGTTACGTGGAGGCGGCGGCGCGGGCCGGCGAGGAAGGCCGGGTGGTCCGGTCCGTGCTGGGCCGGACGTGCCCGCCGCCGTCAGCCGCGTGGCGGGCCATCACCGTGGAGCCTGGCGACTCAGAGGCCGAACGGGACCCCGGCGCGGGCCGCGCGTCGCGCGCCCGCGGCCGGTTCACCCGCAACTTCGTCGTGCAGGCGAGCGCGGCGGACTGGGCCCTGGTCCTGCTGGCGGCCCTGCGCCGGAGGCTGGCGGCGCTGCCCGGGCCGGCCCTGGATCCCGGGTGGACCTCGTCCGCGGGCCAGGCCGGCCCGGCGGCGCCCTCGGCCGGCCGATGGGACCCGCTGGCGCCGCACCTGGTGTTCTTCCAGCATGACGAGGTCCTCGTGCACTGCCCGGAGGCCATGGCGCAGGCCGTGGTGGCGGCCGTGGCCGAGGCGGCCGACGAGGCGGGGCGGGTCGTGTTCGGCGTGACCCAGGTGCGGTTCCCGATGACGACCGCCGTGGTCGGCTGCTACGCCGACGCCAAGTGATCCGCGGGGAGGCCGGTTATTTGGCTTGCGAGGGTCCGCCCCGCCGTGATGGCGTTCTGGAGTGAAACTCGATCAACTCGCGACCTTGTCGGAGTTCGACGCGCAGGTGCGGCGCGGAACCGAGCCCGACGGAACCGGCTCGCTGGCCGAGCGGGCAGGGCCGGTCGTGCGCTGGAGGGCCACGAGTGGGTCGGGCTGGTCCGCCGTCACCTGGTCCGACCTGGACCCGGGAACGGCCGACGAGGTCATCGCCGACCAGGTCAGGTTCTTCCGGGCCCGCGGCGAGGGGTTCGAGTGGAAGCTCTACAGCTACGACCGGCCTTCCGACCTGGGCGCGCGGCTGGTCGCCGCGGGATTCGTCCCGGACGACGAGGAATCGCTCATGGTGGCGGAGGTGACGGAACTCACGGGCGGACCGGGAGCCCCGGGCGCCGTGCTGCCGGCCGGCGTCCGGCTGGTCCCGGTCACCGACGAGGCCGACATCGAGCTGGTGATCGAGGTCCACGACCGGGTGTTCGGCACCGACCACACCCGGCTGCGTAGCTCGCTGACCACCCAGCTCAGGGGTGCGCCGCAGGCCTCGACGATGGTCGTGGCGATGGCCGGCGACGAGCCGGTCAGCTCGGGCCGGATCGATTTCCACCCCGGCGCGGACTTCGCCGGGCTGTTTGGCGGCGGCACGCTTCCGCAGTGGCGCGGGCGCGGGATCTACCGGGCCCTGGTCGCCCACCGCGCCCAACTGGCTGCCGCACGCGGATACCGGTACCTCTACGTGGACGCCTCGTCGCAGAGCAGCCCGATCCTGCGGCGGCTGGGCTTCGACTGCCTCGCCCGGACCACGCCGCACGCCTGGTCGCCGGGCTGAGGGAGGGCCGCCCGCGCCGCGGGACGGCCGGCCGGGGGCCGGTCAGCCGGACGGGGCGCGCTGGGGCGGGCTGACCGGGGGCACCTCGGCCGTGCAGTACATGCACCGCTTCGCCCCGATCGGAATGCCGGGCGGCCGGGGAGACGATCAGGAAATAGACCACCGCGGCAATGATCACGAAGGACAGCAGCGCGTTGAGGAAGCTGCCGTAGAGGAAGTGACTCTTGTTGACGGTGAAGGACAGCGTCGCGAAGTTCGGCTTACCGCCGATGGCCGCGATGAGCGGCGTGATGATGTCGGCGATCAGCGCCTGGATCACCGCGTTGAAGGCCACGCCGATGACCACGGCCACGGCGAGGTCGATGAGGTTGCCGCGGAGGAGAAATTTCCTGAAGCCGCCCATAAGTCCCTCCCTGGCCGGCCAGGCAGGCTGGCCAATGGCGTTGCTTTAGGTGAGCTGCCAGGGGCAGAGCAGGTAGAACTCGATTCTGCGGGTGATGTGCCTGACGGCAGGCTCGCCGGGCCTGCTCCGGGTTGCCCTCGCGTGGACGCCTGGCCGCTGGTCACGGTTCGGCAGGCACCGGGAAGAGGTGGCGATGTGCCGGAATGCGGTCGTCGGTCCGCCCGGTCACTTCCAGGGCCGTGACCACTCCGGCTCACGGCCCAGTTCGGGATGCCGGCATCAGTTGCCGCTGGCCCCGCCGGGTTCTTCCTCTAGATATACGAGCCCGTTGCCGTCCGGGTCGGCGAAAAAGAACATCGGCGGGTAGCCGTCGATGTGCACGACTTCGTCGTTGTGCAGCCTCGCGCCCGCCTGGCGAAGCCGCGCGTAGGCAGTCTCGGCGTTGGTCGTGCCCAACCGTACGGCCATCGGGATTTCGCTGTCCGGGGGCAGTAGCACCAGGCCGACGCTCGACCCGGGGGGCACCACTTCCACCAGCCTGGCCCCGGGCCACACCTCGATGTCGGTGCGCAGCTCGCAGCCGAGCACCTGTGTGTAAAACGCCAGTGCCCGGTCCTGATCGGCCACCGGGATCGACACGCTCTGGACTCTCGTCGTCATAGTCATGCTCGGTAAGACCGGCGGCCGCCAGGAAAATCATCGCACCGGAAGGCTCCCATCCGTCTCGCAGCCCCAGCGCAAGGGGTACGCGCAGGCCAGGTCCAGCGCCGGGTACTCCTCCACGTCGAGCAGGTCGGTGACCAGGCAGAACACCTCCGAGGCCTGCTCGCCGCCGTCTCCTGCCGTGGTGTGCACGGTGTACTCGATGACACGGACGGTGACCGGGGGCCCGTCTTTCTTCCGGGGTGGCTTCAGCTCCGCCAGGTACGTGCCGTCCGCTAGGACCTGCACCGGCTTGAGGGTGAACGACGCCGAGGCGCGCCACAGGAGGTGCGCGCCGGTGGCCAGGAAGGCGCGGGCGGCGGCCCAGGACAAGAACTTGCGGTCCGCGAGCACCAGCATGCCCGGGCCGAAGCAGCCCAGCAGGTCCGCGGCCAGCGGCTGCTCGGCGTCGGTGTACCGGCCGATCGCGGCGCCCAGCAGGCTGCCGGTCCCGGACTCCGCCGCCGCGACCCACCGGGCCTGCGGGAACGCCCCGTCCCGGGACTGGTTGGAGGGCCGGCCGAAGAACGCGGCGTTCTTCGGGCTGTCCGGCACGTCCGTGACCGACCCGTCCATGGAGACCACCCGCAGCCCGCAGCAGAACACCCCCGGCGCCCCGTCCGCCCCGGTCGGCCCCGCCACGTGCTCGAACAACATCCGCACCGGATCGGCACCCAGCTTGCCGCGCCCGCGGGGCAGCGAGCAGATGTTCGGCAGCCACCACTGGCGGCCGCCCCCCGCATCCACCCGCCCTCCCGGCGCCAGGCGCCCGGCCAGCAGGTCCGCCCCCCGCCGCTGGCAATACAGCCCGTCGGTCAGCTTGGCCATCACCTGCCCGTACCCGCAGTTCCGGCCCCGGAACAGCCACAACGCCAGCGCGAAGTACACCATCAGCCGGGCCGGCAACAGCCGGCGCCGCTGCTCCCGCGTCCCGGTCACCTCGATGACCTCATCGACCAGTTCCGGCGGGAACGCCCTGGTCAGCACCCCCACCGAGATCCGGTCCGGCAGCCAGCCATCCGGCGAGAGCCCCTCAGAACCATCATGAGCCACAAAACGGTCACGATATCCCATCAGACTCTAAAGCAAGGCCATTGGGCAGGCTGGCCCGCCGGCGTAACGGGACGCTACCAGCGCAAGCGGTAAGCATGCGGAATATATGCGGTATTGCGCTACAGAGGGTCCAGTGCAGGAGATATGGCCGGACGGCCTGCTGACGGTCCCGGCGGGCCCGGGGCGCAACACCAGAGACTTACTAAGTAGTTCATAAGTAGCTCGACTTTGATCTTGTGATCTGGCAGAATTGGGTCATGCGGGATAACGATGGCCGGAAACTCGATCATAAGACCCTTGAGGCGCTGCGGATCCGGGCAGTGGATCAGGTCGGGGAAGGTGCTCATCCGGAGGATGTGGCCGTCGCGCTGGGCCTGCATCGCAAGACTGTGTATGGCTGGCTGGCGAAATACCGTGAGGGCGGGAAGGATGCGCTGAAGGCCCAGCCGGTGCCGGGGCGGCCACCGAAGCTTAATGGCCAGCAGTTGTCCCGGCTGTATGCTTTGATTGCCGGGCAGGATCCGCGGCAGATGCAGTTCGAGTTCGCGTTGTGGACCCGGGAGATGGTCCGCGAGATGATCCGCCGCGAATTCGGCGTCGCGTTGTCGGTTGTCAGCGTCGGCCGGCTGCTACGCAAGCTCGGAATGTCCCCGCAACGGCCGCTTCACCGCGCTTACCAGCAGAACCCTGAGGCGGTCGACCGGTGGAAGCGCGAGGAGTATCCCGCCATTCAGGCGCAGGCTGAGGCCGCGGGCGCGGTCATCTACTTCGCTGATGAGGCCGGGATCCGCTCGGACTACCATGCGGGCACGACCTGGTCGCCGGTGGGACAGACCCCGGAGGTGAAGAACACCGGGGCCCGGTATTCGGTGAACATGATTTCCGTGGTCTCCGCGAAAGGCGCGCTGCGGTTCGCGGTCTATGAGGGCAACACGAACGCCGCCGTCTTCATCGACTTCTGTAAGCGGCTGCTGCATGACGCCCCCGGCCCCGTTTATCTCATCGTTGACGGGCATCCCGCCCACCGCGCCACTGCCACGAAGGAATTCGTTGCCTCTGCAGAAGGCCGGCTGAAGCTGTTCTTCCTGCCTGGATACTCACCCGAGCTGAATCCCGACGAATGGGTCTGGAAGAACGTCAAGCATGACCGGATCGGCAAGACCGGCGTCACCAGCAAGGAAGACCTCAAGGCCAAGGCTATCGGCGCCCTGCGGCGGCTCCAGAAGCGCCCCGGACTGGTCCGGGCATTCTTCGCTGACCCGCACCTGCGCTACATAACCGCATAACCGGGATTGGTCGGCTTACTTATGTGCTCCTTGGTAAGGCACGCCGGGATCCATGAGGCTGTGACCTGGGGTTTTGCGCGGGTTTGGATGCAGGAGGGGCTCCTGCTAAGGGTTTGGGTGTCGAAATCCATCCCTTCACAGGAGCCCTTCGTGAGTTCTACTTTGCCTGACGTTGTTGATGCAACCCGGACGGCGGCGTCCGCGGATGCGGGCACCCCGGCGGGGACGGTGGTGCTGCGGGCTGCTGGCCTGCGGGTTCGCGGCGGGACGGTCACGGCCGCGGGGGACGCGGCGCCGGCGGCGGGCGAGCTGGCCGTGTTCTGCCGCCCGGTGGTGACGGCCCCGGCGGTGGTGCGGCGGGACGGGACGGTGCTGGCGGACGCGTGGCTGCCGGACCTGGTGCGGCTGGGCGAGCTGGAGCGCCACCTCGGCGACGGGGTGATCGAGGCCGCCGTGGACGCCGCGATCGCAGAGGGCCTGCTGAAGCCCCGGCAGCGGCGGCGGATCATGTCCTATCCGCTGGTCATCCGGCTGATGCTCGCGATGACCGTCAGCCCGGGCGGGACGTACTGCGAGGCGCTGGCCAGGCTGGCCGGGCTGCTCGCGGACATCCCGTTCGCCCTGGACTGGCACGTCCCGACGGGGAAAGTGGTCACGGGCTGGCGGCTGCCGGTCCCGGCAGGCGTGATGGAAGACATCTTCTGGCAGGCAGCCGGGCCGCTCATCGGCGATGACGAGGCGTCGGCGGTCATGCTGGCCGGGATGCCGGTCGGCGCGGCGGACGGGATGCTGGTGAACCTGGCGGATACCCCGGCGAACCGGGCGATGTTCGGCTCGGCCGGAACGCAGGACGACTCGTCCCCGTTCCCGCAGCTGAGGATTGTCGCGGTCACCGCCCGCGCGGGCCGCGCGATGCCCGGCGCGATCCTCGGCAGCAGTCATGCCGGGGAGCAGACCCTGCTGAAGCGCCTCGTGAGGCGCCGCCCGGACCTGTTCGCCGGCCGCGTGACCTGCTTCGACCGTAACTTTCCCGGCCATGAGCTGATCACCGCGATCCTGGACGCCGGCGGCCACGTGATCGCCCGGGTCAGTGCCACGGTCGCGCTGCCGCTGGAGGAAGACGGCGGCTGGCTTCCCGACGGATCCCGCATGACCTGGCTGAACGCCCCGTCCGGGAAGAAGCAGGACCGGCTGCCCGTGCGGGCCGCCGAGCACAACGTGATCATGGCCTCCGGCGGCGGGGAAGAGGAGCCCTCCGAGACCTGCACCGTGATCACCACCCTCCTCGATCACCAGGCCGCCCCCGCGGACGCGGTGCGGGACACGTATCTCACCAGGTGGAGCGCGTCGGAGACCACGTTCGGGGAGGACAAGACCACGATCACCGGGGCGGGGAACCGCACCTCCGGCCCCGTGCTGCGCTCCGGCTCCCCCCGCCTGGTCATCCAGGAAGCCTGGGCCTGGCTCACCGCCACCCAGCTGGTGCGCGCCAGCGAAGCCGCCGCGCTGCGCAGCGAGGCGGCAGCCGCACGCGCGCTGCGCCGCCGGGACGCCGTCCCGGTCACCGCCGACGAGGAATCCTTCACCGCCGCCCGCCTCCACATGCTCCGCTCCATGGAATCCACCCAGGTCACGGCCACCTCGTCACTAGACGCGATCACCGCCGCAGCAGACGGCGCCGCCCGCGCCGCGCTGCACATCCTGAACGTCCCCGGACGGCAGCGGCACTCCAGGCGCGCCCAGAAGGCACGCCCGAAATTCCCGCACGCCACCGGCACCAAGACGACCGCCACCGGGAAACCCCAGGTCACCGTCTTCGCCCCCGGCTTCTACTAGCTCACCGCCCCGGATACAGACCGTCAGGAAGGAGGAACCGACCCCGCCCCCGGGGCCGCGGACCGTGGAACCGCGCGCCGGACCCGCCGCGACACGCGGGTCCCGCCCATGCCCGCACGCCGGCGACACCACCACGAAAACAGACTCAAGAACACGTACAGAACACGAAAGGCGCTACACCCCAGAAAGACCGAAACACCTAAAGTCCCTGGTGTTGGGCCCGGGGCGGACGGCGGGCAATCGCCGCGACGGCGGGCCAGGTACCGCGCTCCGCTGGCGCGGCGAATGTCGTTGTGCTCACGAACCTGGCCGGTCCGGCCGGTAACGTTCTTTTACCAGCGCATCGGATATCGGCGTTCTAAGATCGGTCACGCCGGAGCGCCGGACCCTAGGGACGGCCCTAGGGTAAAAGCCAGGGACCAACTGGTCGAAAGTACCGTGCCCACCGGTGAGAATTAGCGGTAGTGCCGTAAATCTTGCTGTGGCGCATGCCATTGCTTGTCAACTCTGCCATGGGGGCAAACGGGCAGCAAGGGGTCGGCAGGGGCGGCGCGGAGCGGAGCTCCGGCCGAATCGAGAGGCGGAATCATGATCTGCTCGCAGTGTGGCAACGACGTTGCCGAAGGCTCAGCGGTGTGCCCTAGATGCGGCACGCCGCTGAGCGCGAACCAAGGGACCGACGTTCACCCCGGGGCGAGGGCGGGGGCCGGGGTGCCCCGGGGGCATGCGGCGGCGATGAGCCCGGCCTTCAACCTCGACCTGAAGCGGCTCACGCGGAACGACCAGATCGTGGGCGGCGCCACCCTGGTGCTGTTCATTTCGCTGTTCCTGCCGTGGTTCACTGCCAGCGCCGGATCTTTGGGCAGCGGATCGGTCAACGGGCTCTATCACGGCTACATGTACATCCCCCTCATTCTCGCGCTCGTTATGCTGGCGTACCTGGTGCTGCGCGCGGGTTTCGACACGCTGCCCTTCAACCTCCCGGTGGGTCCTGAGCAGGCGCTGCTGGCGG
Source organism: uncultured Actinomycetota bacterium (assembly GCA_963842355.1). GTDB lineage: Bacteria > Actinomycetota > Actinomycetes > Streptosporangiales > Streptosporangiaceae > JASHPR01. Next base: position 105,726 of record CAWJGC010000013.1, read on the forward strand.
CCTCGGGCCTCAACTTCGTGCTCACGCTCATTTCGTTCGTGTTCAAGCCCTCGGGCGACGGAATCGTCACGGTGGGCTGGGGCATAGGAGCGTTCGTCGGCCTGATCGCGGCGATCGTGGCCGTGGCACCGCTGGGCGTGCCGTTCCTGAGGTCCCGTACCAGTCGCTGAGCAGCCGGGTGGCTGACCGGCAGCCACCCGGGCTCGCCGCCGGCCGGGAAGGCCGGGCCGTGACCTCGCCGAGGCGGCGCGGCCGGCCGTCCCGGCCGCCCGGCCGTCCCGGCCGCCCGGCCGTCCCGGCCGGCCGGCTGTACTGGCCGGCCGGGCGGGCCGCGTGTCACGTCCGGGCGAGACGCCCAGAGTCACCGGGGTGAACGCCGGCCGCCACGCGCGCATCCGGTCGCGGAACAGTGATCGACGCGTGTTGCGTCGCGCGCCCGGCTCGGCTCACCCTGGAAACACCATGAAGACTGCCGCCGACCAGGCGACCCGATGACCATGGGCGACGCCGTGGCGGCCATCGCCGCCCTGTTCGCGAGCGAGGGCGCCGCGGAATACCTCGGCGAGCCGGTCAGCCAGGCCGCGCACATGCTCCAGGCGGCCGCTCTGGCGGAGCGGGACCACGCCGGGGCCAGCCTGGTCGCGGCCGCGTTGCTGCACGACGTCGGTCACGTGGCCGGTTCACTGACCGGCCACGACCTGATGCACGGCACCGGCAACCGGCACGCCGAGAACGGCGCCGCCTGGCTGGCCCGGTGGTTCGGCGAGGGGGTCACCGAGCCGGTCAGGCTGCACGTCGCCGCCAAGCGCTACCTCTGCGCGGTCGAGCCTGACTACGCAGCGTCCCTGTCGCCCGCCTCGGTCTACACGCTCGGAGTCCAGGGCGGCCCGATGCGGCGCGCGGAGCTGGCCGAGTTCGAGGCGAGCCGGTACGCGGCGGAGGCGATCCGGGTTCGCCGCTGGGACGATGCGGCCAAGGACCCCGGGGCCCAGGTCCCCGGATTCGATCACTACGCGGAACGGCTGCGGGCGCTGCTCAGGTAGCGCCCGCCACGCGAGGTGAGACGGCGTGGGGGCGCGTCCCGGGCATCGGTGCCGGGGAGGGCCCGGTTACGCCACGCGCCGCCAGCTAAGCTCGCCGGGCCTCCACCGGGCGACGGCCGTGTGCTTGCTGATGACCTTGACTTCCCGCAGGTGGTCGCCGTGGTCGTGGATGGCCTGTTCCGCCTGGATCATCGCCTGGGCGGTGGACGGCTGCGGGATCTCCTGCTTGGCCCCGGACTGCTCGACTAACACGAGATGAGCCGGCCGACCGCCTCGCGTCACGTCGTTACGATCGTTCATAGCCGTTATGACGCTGCGGAAGGTCCCGGGCATTCCCGTACTTACCAGACTCCGTCTACTTATTAGGGTCTATGTGTGGCGAGACTGAGGGTGTCACAGCATGAGCATCGAGGTGACCGTCCGGGGCACGGTGATCACGTCCGAGGAGCTGTCCTGGCGGTTCTCCCGGTCCCCGGGTCCCGGTGGCCAGTCGGTCAACACCACCGAAAGCCGGGTGGAGCTCTCCTACGACCTGGCCGGCTCGGACGCGCTTCCGCCGGCGCTGAAGGAACGGGCCCTGCGGGCGCTCGCGGGCCGGATCCCCGGCGGCGTGGTCACCGTGACCGCGTCGGAGAACCGTTCCCAGCTGCGGAACCGGGAAGCAGCGGCGGCCCGGCTGTCCGCGCTGCTGACCGAGGCCACCGCGGCGCCGCCGAAGCCGCGGCGTCCCACCCGGCCGAGCCGCGCCGCGCGCGAGCGGCGGCTCGCCGAAAAGCAGCACCGGTCCGAGATCAAGCGCCTGCGCAGGCCCGCCGATGACTGACCCCCCAGGCCCGGGTTCCCGCCCCCACCCCGAGCCCGCCCCCACCCCGTCCGCCCGCCGCTCCCGCCAGCCCACCCCGCCTGCGGCTCCCCCCGCCCCGCCCCCGCGCTGCGCGTATCCGCATCGGTGGACCGTTGATGCGGATACAACAGCCTCAACGGTCCACCGATGCGGCTGGATGAGCGGGCTAGAGGCAGGCGAACACGGCGTCGATCAGGGCCCGGTTTCGCGGGTTCTGCCAGCGCGGGCCCATCTGGCTGGTGACATAGCCGAGCGCGACGCCGGCGTCCGGGTCGCATAGCCCGACCGAACCGCCCGCGCCGAAGTGCCCGAACGCCCGCGGTCCGGGGCCGAGCGGCCGTTCCGGCTGGGTCAGCTGGAAGCCGAGCCCGAACCGCGACGGCCGCCGCAGCACCAGGTCCTCGCCGTAGACCTGCTCCACGACCGCCGCCGCGAGCGCGCCGGAGTCGACCACCCGCACGCCCTCCACGGCACCGCCGCCCGCCAGGGCGGCGTAGACCCGCGCGACCCCGGCCGCCGTGGCGTGGGCGTTGGCCGACGGTACCTCCGCGGCCCGCCAGGCAGCCGTATTGACCACGCCGAGGCCGGAAAAGTCGGGCGGGTTGAAATACGCGTTGACGATCATGCGCTGGTCGTCCGGGATGACCCCGGGCCCGGCGGCCTGGGACCCCGGCTGCGGAAAAATGAACTCGGCCACGCGCCCGTGCTGGGCGGCCGGCAGGCCAATGTGCACGTCGGCCCCGAGCGGGCCTGCGATCTCGTCGCGCAGCATCGCGCCCACCGTCGTCCCGGTGACCCGCCTGATCACCTCCCCGGCCAGGAACCCGAACGTGTTCACGTGGTAGCCATGCCCGGATCCCGGTGACCACCACGGCGGTTCGGCGGCGAGGGCGCTGGCCATGGTCGGCCAGTCGAGCATGCTGCCGTCTGACATCGGAGCCCGCAGCGCCGGCAGGCCCGCTTGGTGGCTGAGCAGTTGCCGCAGCGTCACGGCCGCCTTGCCTGCGGCCCCGAACTCCGGCCAGTACCGGGCCACCGGCGCGTCGGCGTCCAGTCGCCCCTCGCCGATCAGCCTGGCCGCGCACGCGGCGACCAGTCCCTTGCCCACTGAGAACACGTTGACCAGCGTGTCGCGCTGCCACGGCAGGCCCGGCTCGCCGGCCCGGCCGCCCCACAGGTCCGCGACCACGGTCCCGTGCACCGCCAGGCAGACGGCGGCCCCGGCCTCGCCGCGCTCGGCGAAATTGGCCGCGAAGGCCTCGCGCACGCCTGCGAAGCGCCGGTCGCACCGGCCGCCGATCACCGCATCCCGCTCCGGCCTGACGCCAGCCACCACGTCTCCTCCCCGAGCGCCGGGTAACTGGTCATCACGATAGTGGAGAACCGTTTCTTGCCAAAAAGCGACACCGAGCTATTATCCACGTTATTCCGGCAGCCCGTCAGCAATGGCAGCGCGCGCCGAGCGATCTCTTGACGGTTATGCCGCCTAAGATCATTTATCTGTAATTCAAAAGTTATGTATAGGAAATTTCATGAACCCCGATAACTGCTAATGTCCGGGCCTGTATGTCATCGAGTATCTGGCCGTCCAGTCCGCGATGCGCTGGGATCCACTCACCGCGACTGTACCCGGCCGCCTTCGAGATGAGGCGAGCATGCAAGGACGCATGACGGGCGGAGCGCCGCGGGCGCACGTCCGGAGCAGGGCCGTTTCCCTTCTCATAGCGGCGGCGGCGGTGCCGGCCCTGGTGGTCGGGCAGTCCGTCGTGGCCGCGGCGGCACCTGCCGCCCCGTCGGCGCCGAGCGTGGCGCAGGAGCCGATGACCCCGGCGCTGGCCGCGCAACTGTCGCAGAACGTGAACCAGCACGTGATCGTGTTCATGAAGAGCCAGCCGGCCGCCGCACCGGTGGGCAGCAGCGCGGCCACGACGCGCGCCGGCATGATCGCCAGCGCGCAGAAGCCGCTGATGAGCGAGCTGAATGAGGTGCGTGCCACCCACATCAAGGCGTACCGGGTGGTGAACTCGTTCGCGGCCACGGTCTCCGCGGGCGAGGAGGCGCGGCTCAAGGCCAACTCGTCGGTGGCCGAGGTCATCCCGGACGAGACCATCCACCTGGCCCAGCCCGAGACGGCCGCCGCGACGCCCACGATCAAGACGGCGGCGAAGGTCACCCGGGCGTCGAACGCGCCGACGTCGCTGACCCCGAACGTGATCCCGGGCGCCTGCGGCAAGAACGGCTCGGTCCAGCTCGACCCCGAGGGCCTGTCGCTGATGGGCGTCGACTCGAGCAACCCGCACCAGCCGACCGCGCGTTCGCTGGGCATCACCGGCAAGGGCGTCAAGGTCGCCTGGATCGCCGACGGGCTCGACCCGAACAACGTCAACTTCATCCGCCCCAACGGCACGTCGGTGTTCGACCCCGCGACCGGAGGCGACTACCAGGACTTCACCGGCGACGGACCCGGCCAACTGACCGGCGGGGACGAGGCGTTCCTCGACGCCAACTCGATCGCCGGCCAGGGCATCCACGTCTACAACGTGCAGAACTACAGCGCCCAGCCCGACCCGTCCGCGTGCAACGTCCGGATCGAGGGCGTGGCCCCCGGCGCGAGCCTCGTCGGCCTCGACGTGTTCGGCTCCTTCGAGGACACCACCGAGTCGAACTTCCTCGAGGCGATCAACTACGCGGTCGAGACCGACCACGTCAACGTCATCAACGAGTCGTTCGGTTCCAACCCGTTCCCCGACGTGACCGCCCTGGACGCGACCAAGCAGTTCGACGACGCCGCGGTCGCGGCCGGCGTCACGGTCACGGTCTCCAGCGGCGACGCCGGCTCGGCCAACACCATCGGCTCGCCGTCCACCGACCCCAACGTCATCTCGGTCGGCGGGTCGACAGATGACCGCTTCTACGCCCAGACCAACTACGCGGAGGCGCGTTACTTCGCGACCAACGGCTGGCTGGACAACAACATCAGCGCGCTGAGCTCGGGCGGCTTCAATGAGACCGGCGGCACCGTCAGCCTGGTCGCACCCGCCGAGCTGAGCTGGGCCTCCTGCAGCACCGACGTGGCGATCTACACCGAGTGCGTCAGCCCCACCGGCCAGCCGTTCCCGGTGGAGGAGTCCGGCGGGACCAGCGAGTCCTCGCCGCTGACGGCGGGTGCCGCGGCCCTGGTGATCCAGGCCTACCGGAACACCCACGGCGGGTCCAGCCCCACGCCCGCCCTGGTGAAGCAGATCCTGGTCAGCACCGCGACCGATCTCGGCGTGCCCGCCGACGAGCAGGGCGCCGGCCTGGTCAACGCCTACAAGGCGGTACAGCTCGCCGAGTCGATCAACGGCGGGTCCCGGCACGGTGCCACCCTGCTCAAGTCCGTCAACTCACTGAGCGCCACCGGCCTGCCCGGCAGCTCGCAGAGCTGGCCGGTCACGGTCACCAACACCGGTGCGGTGCCGCAGCTCGTGCACATCAGCGGCCGCGGCTTCGGGCCGGACGAGAACGTGCAGTCCGGAACCGCCACGCTGAACGACGCCACCAGCCCGCAGTTCGCCAACTACCAGGGCCTGCAGAACAACTACGCGGTATTCCACTTCACCGTCCCCCGGGGCCAGGACCGGCTGGTTGCCTCGGACTTCTATCCGGGCAACCCCGCCAACGGCCTGAACGCGCGGGTGCGCATGATCCTGGTCGACCCGAAGGGCCGGTTCGCCTCGCACTCGTTCCCGCAGGGCGTGGGCAATTTCGACACCGCCGACGTCAGGTACCCCACCCCCGGCACTTGGACCGGCGTCCTGTTCGGCGACCTGGCCGCGGACGGCGGGACCAACGGGACCGTCGGGTGGCAGATCTCGACCGAGAAGTTCGCCCCGTTCAGCTCGGTCTCGCCGTCGACCGTGCTGCTGGCCCCCGGCCAGAGCCGGACCGTAACGGTGTCCGCGACCACGCCGTCCGCGCCGGGTGACGCCGATGGGTCGATCGTGTTCCGCTCCAACCTCGGCTTCGGCGGGACAAGCTCGATCCCGGTGACGCTGCGCTCCGAGGTGGACGTGGCTCACGGCGGCGCGTTCAGCGGCACGCTGACCGGCGGCAACGGCCGGGCGCCCGGTCAAGGTCAGGACGAATTCTACGAGTTCCACGTGGGACCGCGGGTGCACGACATCACCGCCAACGTGTCGCTGGCCAACGACGCGAGCGACCCGGTGGGGGCCTACCTGATCAGCCCGGACGGTAACGCGCTCGGCTTCGGGCAGAACAGCACCAACGGCGCTTCGACGCTGTCCCTGACCGCTTACACCCTCAACCCGGTTCCCGGCACCTGGACGCTGATCGTGGCGTTCACCGAGCCCACGGCCGGGAACGAGATCTCCGAGCCGTACACCGGCAACATCCGCTTCAACAACGTCAGCGTGACCGCCTCCGGTCTGCCGGACAGCACGGGCACGAAGCTGGCGGCGGGCGCGCCGGTGACGGTCCCGGTGAAGGTCACCAACCACGGCGCGGCGCCGGAGGCGTTCTTCGTCGACCCGCGGCTGAACCAGAGCGCCAGCATCACGCTGGCCGGCCAGGACCCGATCACCGGCGTGACCCTGCCGCTCACCGGGGCCGAGCCGGACTGGTTCGTGCCGACCGAGGCGTCCAGCGCCAGCAGCACGTCGACCGCGTCCCTGCCGATCATGTTCGACTGGGGACCGTTCCAGGGCGATCCGGACATCTCCAGCCACAACCCGGGGCCGGCCCGCTCTGTGCCACCACCGAGTCGGCCAGCTACAGCCCGTCCGGCGGCACCATCTCGGACGGGTTCTGGGGCGCCGCGCCGACCGAGTGCGGGCCGTACTCAGGGCCGGCGCCGGCGGGCACCGTCAGCTCGTCCATGACGGTTGTGGCCAAGCAGTTCGACACGTCGGTGACCTCGTCCACCGGAGACGTCGAGCTCGCGTCCATCAACCCGGCGGCGACGTTCACGCCGATCGTCATCATCCCGGGCCAGACGGCCACCATCGAGGTCACGATCACGCCGTCCGGCGCCTCGGGCACCAAGGTGAGCGGCACGCTCTACGTTGACGACCTGCTCACCGCCGTCCCGCCGTACGGGCAGATCGCCACCGACGAGCTGGCCGGGCTGCCGTACACCTACACGATCAAGTAGCAACGACACCCGCGAATCCCGCGGGGGACCGGCACCGGTCCCCCGCGGGATTCGTCAGCTTGACCGCCCGGCGCGGGCGGCCAGCGCGGCCCAGGCCGTGGCGCAGGCGATCGCCGCGGCCAGGACCAGGCCGGTGACCGATACCGCGTGCGCCGAGGCCTCCCGGAGCGCGTCGGCCATCGGACGGGCGGGCAGCCGGCGGCCAGGTTCAGGTAGAGCGTGCCGAACGCGGCCACCCCGGTCACGATGGCCAGCTGGATGGTGGTCACGATCAGCCCGCTCGCGTCGGCCGCGTGCGCCACCGGAACCCGAACCAGCGCCCGGGTCATGAGCGGGCTGAACGCCGCGGCGCTGGCGCCCCCGAGGCAGGCCAGGGCCAGGTACAGTCCCGCGCCGCCGGAGCCGCCGCCGCGCAGGGCCGCGGCGAGGCCGACCAGGGCCACCGCGTAGACCGCGAAGCCGCCGATGTTCACCGCCTGGTGCGCGCGGGCCGGGAACCGCCGCCAGGACAGGCTCATGACGGCGAACGTGACGCCGGTCGGGGCGAACGTCAGCGCCGCGCGCAGCGCGGAGTCGCCGAGAGCCTCCTGCAGGTGCAGGGTCAGGGCGAACAGGAACCCGCTGAACGACGCCATCACCAGGAACAGAGCGGCGATCGAGCTGGCCAGCCCGGGCAGGGCGAGCACCTGGCCGGCCGCGATCGGGTGCCCGCCGCGTCGGGCCACACGCCGCTCGACGGCGGCGAACACGCCGAGGAGCAGGGCACTCGCGGCCAGGCAGGCCCAGCCCCAGGCCGGCCAGTGCTCCTCCTGGCCGAGGACCAGCGGCAGCACGAACGCGAGCACCGCCGGGCCCAGCACCGCCACCCCCGGCAGGTCGAGGCGCCCGCCGCCCGGGCTCTGGCCCGGCTGCCCCCGGCGGACGCCGGGCAGCCACCGGATCCCGGCGGCCAGCAGCGCCAGCCCGATCGGCACGTTCACGAGGAACAGCGGCCGCCAGGCCGCTCCGGCCACATCGGCGCTGATCAGCAGCCCCCCGGCGATCTGGCCGAGCAGGGCGCCGCAGGCCAGGACCGCCGAGTAGAAGGTCATGGCCCGCGCCCGCGCCTCTCCGGTGAACGTGCGCTGGATCAGGCTGAGTACCTGCGGCATCATTACCGCCGCGCCGACGCCCTGCACGAAGCGCAGCGCGATCAGCTCGACCGCCGATCCGGCCAGCCCGCAGCCGAGCGAGGCCAGGGTGAACACGGCGGTGCCGGACAGGAACATCCTGGCGTAGCCGAAGATGGCGCCCAGGCGCGCTCCGGTCACCAGGAGCACGGCGTAGGCGATGGTGTAGCCGGCCACGATGAGCTGCAAGCTGGCGCCGGATGCGTGCAGTCGGGCGTGAATGGTCGGCAGCCCGACGTTGACGATGAACACGTCGACGACGGCCATCAGCTGGCCGGTAAGCACGATCGCCAGCAGCGCCCTGGGCCCGGCGCCGCGCCGCGGCGCGTTGCTCCGGCGGTTCGGGGCGGCCTCCGGCGTCAGCGTCCGGCGGCCGTCAGCCGCCGGGCTCGCGGGCTGACCGGGCTGACCGGGCTGACCGGGCTGACCGGGCTGACCGGGCTGACCGAGTGTGGTGTCTGTCATGCTTCCAGCGTGCGGCGGCGGCGGTCCGGGTACCGAGAGCCCGGTTATCCCGGTACCGGCACCACCAGGAACCTGGCCAGCACCGTCGGGTCCCGGGGGGCCTCCTCTTACCGCTCCCCGCTCGCCGCTCGCCGAAAGTTGGTCTTGGGCGGCTGTCCCCACCGCCTCCGGTGACCAAGTTTCGCGGCGGGCCAGCGCGGCCCCGGATCAGCGGGTGCCAACCGTTCCCTGGACCAGGCCGTAGCCGATCGCCTCGTCGGCGGTGAGATAGCGGCCCCGCCGCGCGTCGGCGCGTATCTCGTCGACCTCGCGGCCGGTGACGCTGGCCAGCCTCAGGTAAAGCTGGTCCAGCATGACCCTGACCTGCTCCTCGTGCGAGGACAGCGACGTCGCGGTGCCCTCGAAGCCCAGCCGCGGCTCGGACAGCATGAACACCGCGTTGGGGTAGGCGCGCCGCTGCGCCGCGGCGGCGAGCACGCCCAGCGCCGGGCCGCTGAGCTGGCCGCCCACCTGCGCCCGCACCGGGACGCGCAGGACGTCAAGTACGCCCATGACCGTCAGCGCCGGGGCCAGGCCGGCGGTCAGGCCCTGCACCTCGAGACGGATCGGCGCATCGTCCTCGGCGTCCAGGGTGAGAAGCTGGGCGCACAGGCTGGTCGCCGCCTCGTCGTCGAGCTCGCCGTGGGCCATCACGATCCGCTGCTCGAACAGGCGCTGGTACACCCGCCCCGGCCACTGGGACAGGTCGGGCCAGACCCGGGCGGGCGGGATCACCGGCTGCGGGGCAACGTCGGGCCGCGACGGGATGTCCGGCCGCGGCGGGATGCCGGGGGCAGGCGGGATGCCCGGCCGCGGGGGGAAGCCCGGACCGGGCGGGATGCCCGGACCGGGCGGGATGCGTGACGGAAACGGGAAGGGCTCAGCTGCTGACGGAACCATGGCCTGATGCATCCTCTCGCCGGCCTGCCGGGCCCGGCTCGGGCAGTGCCGAATCCCCTAGCCGCCAGGTGATCTGGCAGCCGATCGCGGCCGCGTAGCGTTCCAGCGTCGAGGCCCGCGCGTCCGCCTCGCCCGACTCCAGCCGGGCCACCGCCGACTGGGAGGTGCCCATGCGCGCGGCCACCTCGGTCTGCGACAGCCGGGCCGCCTGGCGCTCCGCGGTCAGCTCCGTGACCAGGCGGCGGCGGTCTCGCGCCATGCGGCGCAACGCCATCTCGCGGAAGCCCGGCAGCAGTGGCAGCCGCTCGCCCGGGTCGGCGTCCCGGGCCTCCCGGCTCCCGGCCTGCCGGCCCTCGGCCGGATCCTCGGCGTTCATACCTCTGAGGATATCTCATATTCGAGATACGCGCCGTTCGGGCCGGGAACCGGCGATTCCCGGCCCGGCCGACGTTAGGCCCGTTGTTCCCGCTTTGCGCTGACCGGCACTCCGGCAGCGCGATAACGTCGCTACACCGACCCCCGGGAGAAGCGCATGTCACAGCAGCCGATGCTCGCCGTGCAGGGCGAGGCCATCCTCGAGGTTGACCCGGAGATTGCCCGCATCGACGTGAGCGTCGCGGCCGTCGACCGGGACCGGGCGAAGACGCTCCAACTGCTGAACGACCGGGCGGTAGCCGTGGACAAGGTGCTGGCGAGCTTCCCCGACGTCATCGAGAAGAACGAGACCTCCGGGGTCAGGGTCAGCCCGCAGCTGGCCGGCCGGGCGGTGCGCGACCGGGTCTCGGGCTACCACGGCGCGGTCTACCACGCGATCACCGTTACCGGATTCGACCGCCTGGGTGAGCTCATGGCTCAGCTCGCGGACCTGGACCAGACCGAGGTCGGCGGGCCGTGGTGGGAACTGCGGCCGGGCAGCCCGGTCTACGGCCGGGCTCGGGTCACGGCCGTCAGGGACGCCGTCCGCCGGGCCCGGGACTACGCTGCGGCGCTCGGCAGCGACCTGACGGGCCTGGTCGAGCTGGCCGACGCCCGGCTGCTGTCGGATTCCCGGGGCCAGGCCGAGCAGCTCGCCTCGGCCTCTGCTCGCCTGCCGCACCGGGTACGCCAGGCCGCGCCCGAGGAGTTCAGCTTCGACATGGTCCCGGCGAAGCAGGTGGTGCGGGCGACCGTCGAGGCCAGGTTCACGATCGGCGCGCCGGATCTGGCGGCGGTCGAGACCGAGTAGCCGGCGTCGCCGGGTCACAACCCGGGATACGCCGGGGTGCGGGGCCGGGCCGAGCGGTCGCCCTGGGCCGTCAGGGCGCCGGGCCGTCAGGGCGCCGAGGTGCCGGTCCGCCCGTAGTGGTCCTCGAGCCGGACCACGTCCTCACGCCACCCGGGATAGGCCGTGGATGCCTCGGCGAAGTCCACGTCGGAGACGGCCGTGATCCGGTGCAGCACCCCCGGGGGCAGGTGGATCGTGTCCCCGGCCGCGAAATGCTGGTCGGTGAGCTGGTCGGCCGACGGCCCGTACTGGATCAGCGCCTCCCCGGACATCACGCTGATCGTCTCTTCCTTCTCCCGGTGATACTGCAGGCTGAGCGAGTGCCCGGCGTTGACGTGGATGATCTTCCCGGTGTACTTGCCGCCGATCGCGGCGAAGATCAGCTCGTGCCCCCACGGCTTGTCCTGCCGCGCCGCCCGGTAGACCTCGGCCTGCGGGACCGAGGCCGTTCCGGTGGCGTTCTGGGCGCTGGTCACGGCAACCAACCTCCAACGTTAGGGATCTTCCTCGACGGGCAGCACGATCCTACGTGGGCCGCGCGGAGGTCCGGTGCCCGTCCGCGCTTCCGGTGGCGGCCCAGGCGGCCAGGCGCGCCCCGGCCTCGCGCAGCGTCTCCAGCCGCGCGCCGCTGCCTGGGCCGACACCGCTGTTTGCGGCACCGACCGGGGAGCAGTATCCATCCGCTCATTCTCCTGCGGAGCGCTGCTGCCCCGTGGCCGGGGCGGCGACCAGCCCCAGGCGCGCGATGATGTCCCCGGCGAGCTGGTCCGGCGGGCACGCGGCGTCGAGCACCAGCAGGCGCTGCTCGCCGCCCGGCGGCTCGAGCTCGGCGAACTGGCTGTCCAGCAGCGCCGCGGCGAAGAAATGGCCGTGCCGCGCGGCCAGCCTGGCGTGCGCGAGCTCCCGGCTGATCTCGAGAAAGGCCATCCAGGTCGCTGGCCGCCCGGACAGCAGCCGGTCGCGGTAGCTCCGCTTCAGGGCCGAGCACCCGGCGACGGCTGACTCGCCGGCGGCGGTCCGTTCATCCATCCAGGCGGTGATCGCGGCCAGCCAGGGCTCGCGGTCGGCGTCGGTCAGCGGGACGCCAGAGCGCATCTTGGCGATGTTCGCCGCGGGATGGAACGCGTCGGCGTCGGCGAAGGGCCACCGCAGCCGGCCGGAGAGCACGACGCCGACCGTCGTCTTGCCGCAGCCCGCGACCCCGCCCACCAGCACGATCATTCCCGTGAGCATATCGGGGGGCGGGCCCGGGCGATGCGCGCCGGGTCAGCCGATCCCGACCGCGTAGACCACCACGTTGGCCAGGTAGGACCGCAGCTCCGGGTCAAAGGTGCCGCCGCAGGTGATCAGGCGCAGTTGCGCGCCCGGCGCCGGGCCGTACACCGCGGCGGTCGGAAACCTGCTCTTGAGGTACATGTGTACCCGCGTCACCCGGAACACGGCCAGCGTGCCATCGGCCCGGCGCACGTAGATGCGTTCGGCGGGGCGCAGCAGCCGGAGCCGGAAGAACACCCCGGGACCGAGATAGGAGTCGACGTGGCCGGCGATGACTGACGAGCCGATCGCGCCGGGCCTCGGGCTCCGGGTGTACCAGCCCGCCACCGTCGTCGTGGGCGGTACCTGCAGCGCGCCGCGCGCCGTGATCCCGAGGGCGACCAGCCGGGTGCGGACCCCGATGGCCGGGATGATCAGGCTGACCGGGCGGGCGACCGGCCGTCTTCCGGCGGACGGAGCGGGCAGCGCGCTCGCAGGCCCGGCCGGCGCCGGCACCACGGGCACCTGGTACAGGCCGTACGACGCGCGGCCCGGTCCCTGACTCATGGCCAGGCCGGCCAGCCCGGTTCCGGCTGCGAGCAGCCCGAGCGCCACGATGACGGCCGCGGGCCAGTCGGCCACGACCCGCCGGGAGGCGCGCGGACGGCGGTGCAGCGCGATGCCGGGCCAGCCGGCGAGAGCGGGCACGTCAGCGGATGGACGCGAGAGCGCGTCGGGCCCAGCGGATCCGGCGGTACCGGACGGTCCCGCCCAGGGTCAGCACCAGCCCGGCCGCGGCCAGCGCCAGCCAGGTCAGCGGCGACCGGCCGGGCTTCGCGGCGGTCCCGCCGAAGCCGGTGGCCGCCCCGCCCGCGGGCGCGACCGTGCTGCCCGCGGAATCTTCCAGGGTGGCGAGGGCCAGATGGCCGGGATCGTCGAGCACGACCAGGGTCTGGATGCTGCCCGCGGCCAGCGTCACCTGCGCCGTCGTGTGCTCGCTGGCGCCGCCCGCCCGCATGGTCCAGGTGCCTGGGCGCACCGTGCGGTAGGCGGTCACGGTGGCGAAGGCCTGGCGGCGCGACAGGACTTGGCCGTCGGCCGTCACGGTGACCTCGTGCTGCCGCAGTGAGGCCTGGATCACCCGCACCATCGCGTGGCCCCGCGGGCAGCGCAGCCGGTCGTTGATGACCTGGAGCCGCAGTCCGGCCTTCGGCCCCATGCCCGCGACGGTGTACGCGTGGCCAGGCGCCACGTTCACGGTCGTGGACAGCACCGGCTTGGAAGCGGGCGCGGCGCCCGCGAGGCGCATGGCGACCGTGTAGTCGCCGCTGGTCACGGTCTGATACGGGGAGACCGTGCCGTACGCCACGTGTTTGAGCACGACGATCGCGTTCGTGGCGCCGAAGGAGTACAGGTACACGTCGACCGGGGGAGTGTTCGGCGACAGGTGCGCCAGCTGCAGGTAGGCGTCACCGCGGGCCGCGGCGGGCCCGGCAGATGCCGCAGACGTCGCAGACGCGGCAGACGCCGCAGACGCAGCCGCGCGGGCCGGGCCGCCGTATCCCAGCAGGACGAGGGACAAGGCGAGAACGGCCAGCGGCCGGAGGGCGGGTAAGGCCCTGGCAATCGGGTTCATGGCTCCTCTTTCTGGCCGGGCGGGCGGATGCCTCCCGGCGCCTGGTCATGATGGGGGACTGACCTGTGCGGGGTTGCTTCCTGGGGTGAGCAGCCCGAGCGGGCTCGGGCTGGAGAATTCGATGCGCACGGCCGCCCGGCCGCCGGGCAGCCCGACCGGGCGGATGACCGCGGCCAGGTAGGGCGCGCGCTGGGCGCGGAGGAAGGCCACCACCGACCGCGCGTACGCGGCGCTGCCGGCCCGCGCGGCCGAGCCGCCTGCGGCCTCGTTGCCGATGCCTGCGGGAGCGCCCGCCGCGACCGGCTCGCAGATCTCGACGCTGCGCAGCGGCACGCCCGCGCTCGCGCCGGGCGCGGAGCCGCCGAAGGAGACGACGCGGACCGGGTGCAGCCCGGCGAGCGTCGCGAGCGTGACCAGCAGCCGTGAGTCCACCGCGCCGTCGGCCAGTTGCTGCCGGGCCGCCTCGGGCACGCTGAGCCTCGGGTTGCGCAGCAGCTGGGCCCCGGCCTGACGGCGGGCAGCCAGGTCCGCGGCGAGCGCGGCGCGGTAAGCGGCCGCGCCGTCCGGCGCGACCACGCGTATCTCGATGCGCGCGCTGCCCGAGCCGAAGCGGGCCAGAACCACCGGCGCGTACACGTCGGCCAGGCGGTTGCCGAACTCGCTGCGCATGACCGCGGTCGCCACGACCACGTCCGAGCCGAGCGGGTCGGGGGTGGCCGGGCCGAGCACCAGCAGGTCGCCCGCTGGGACGCCGCGTCCATGCAGCACCGAGCACATGGCCGGGTCGCAGGCCACGATCGCGCTGTGGCTGACCTGGCCGGCCACCCAGGCCGCGGCGTCCTGGCGCGAGCCGTCGGCGGCGGCGGCCGCTGGGGAATTCGGGAGGCTCGCGCCGCCCGCCGACGGGAACGCGCCGGTGATTCCGGCGACCGACAGCGCGAGCAGGGCCGTCGACACGGCGGTCAGGCCGGGCATGCGCCACCACGTGGCCCGCCCCGGCCGGGCGAAGGCCGACGCGTGCCTGGGCGCACCCGTGGCTGCGGTGCCTGTGGCTGCGGTGCCCGTGGCTGCGTCGGCGGCGGCGCCGGCCGGAGCCGAGCGGGTCACCGGCGGGGGGGTAGCGGCCGCGTGAGATGCGGGGGAGGTGACGGTGCGGGCCGCGGCCGGGCCGCTGGCGGTGTCGGCGGTGTCGGCGGTGTCGGCGGTGTCGGCGGTGTCGGCGGTGTCGGCGGTGTCGGCGGCCTGCTGGTAGCGGAGTTCCGCCCGGGCGTACTCTCCCTGCGCCTGAGCGAGCACGCCCAGGCTGTGGTAGCTGCGCGAGACGCCGGAACGATCGCCCACCGTCGCGTACATGTCCAGGGCCTGCTGGTAGCGGCGCTCAGCCTCGGCGTAGTCCCCCCTGACCTGGGCGATCGTGCCCAGTTCGTGGATCCAGGTGGCGGCGTGCGCTGAGCGCGGGGGCAGCCGGGTCAGCGTGTCGCTGATCAGGGCCTCCTCCCGGCCGAGGTCGCCCCAGGCATGCAGTTGCCAGCACACCGCCTCGGTGAGTTCGCACGCCTGGCCGGTCTCGCCCGCGCTGAGCAGGTGGTGCCGGGCCTCGAGCAGGTCGTGCAGGTCGGCGCGGCGCTGCTGCGGCCACGCCGCCGCCCGCCACCGCCAGTACTCGGCGGCGCGCACGTGCGCGGCGGCCAGGTCGTGTCCCCGGCCCACGGCCTCCAGGACCCGGTGCAGTTCGCTGGAGGTCCAGTGATCGACGCAGACGGCGGGCCGACCCGAAGGGGCGGCCCCGGGGCCGCCGGGGCCGCGGCCGCCCGCCGGTTCGCCGGGCGCGGCGGAGCCGACGGTCAGCAGGCCGGCCGCCTGGCACGCGGCCACCATGCCGCCGAGGTCGGCTGGTTCGGCGTACGGGGGCGCCGGACCCTGCCGGTCGGGCGCCTGGGCGGCGGTCCAGTCATGCCGCCCCACCTGGAACAGCAGTGCGTTGCGGTCGGCCGGTTCCCGGTAGACCGACGCGCCGATCAGCAGCCGCTCAGCATCCGGTCCCAGGGTTTCGGCGAGCCGCGCGAGCGGTGCACCGCAGGGACGGCCGCCGTGCGTCGCGGCCGCGGCCCGGGCAGGCTGCGCAGCGGGGTAGCCGGTCACGCCGGCGCGATCCGTAACCGGGCGTCGGCCGGGCGCACAAGAATCTCTTTCGCCAACACATTGCTCCCTCGTCGCATAGCAGACAGCGGCGATCCGAGGGATTTATAACACGAGGCCGGCAGCGGCAGCGGCTCTTTGCGGTTGCAATCTGCATATCGCGTGGCGGATTCCGAAGCAAAGGTTAATAGCGCGGCGATAGCGACTGCTGGCTATCCCGTTTGGTTCTGGCCGCTTTCGGCGCATAGGCTGGTATTAAGCAGCTTAGGAGCAGACTGCCCCTTTGGCGGCCGACGCGGATGCCTGACCGGTCAAGCGGCGATTTTGCCGACGATAGCCGGGCCGGTTACATCCGGGTACAGCGGGGCGCGGCGGCCGCCGGATGGCTCGCGGCGGCCATCCGGCGGCGCGGGCCGCGCGGGTCCCCCCGCCCCGGCCCCCGGGCGTCGCCCCCGCGGGCGTCGGTCCCCGGCCCGACCCCCGGGCGTCGCCCCCGCGGGCGTCGGTCCCCGGCCCGGCCCCCGGGCGTCGCACCGCGGTCGTCGGCCCCCGGCCCGGCCCCGGGCGTCGGCCCCCGGTCGCGGGCCCCCGGACCACGCGGTCCACGCGGTCCCCGGACCACCGGGCGCGCCGCGCGGAAAGGATACGGGGCGGCTCGCGGTGAGCCGCCCCGTAGTCCGATGTGAGGCCTGCCGGCAGGACAGGCGTGGCCAAGTGGCCAGGCCGTTTGGTCAGAGCGGGCGGACCTGCTCAGCCTGCGGGCCCTTGGTGCCCTGGCCGGCGGTGAACTCGACCCGCTGGTTCTCCTGAAGACTGCGGAAGCCGTCAATCTGAATCGCGGTGTGGTGCACAAAGACGTCGGCTGTGCCGTCGTCCGGTGCGATGAAACCGTAGCCCTTGTCGGCATTGAACCATTTAACGGTGCCCTGAGGCATGTACCTTCTCCTACGTGACGATCTGCAGGATCCACTTCTGAGGACCCCGGGTTGCCGCGGCCGCGTACTCCCTTCCTAAGTCGGTCCTCAGGAGTCCTTCAGACCGCCCTCAGATCCGGCAGGCGCAGGTCGCATGAAAAATGGAACGCAACCAGGGCCCATCAAACACTATCTCGCGTGCGGATGTTCCCCGGTCTTGTCAGTTCGCCGTATTGTCGCGCTCGTCCTCGGCGGAACCGGTCAGGCCGGCGGCTGGCGGCCGGCGCGATATCGCCGTGAGCTTCGCCGCGATCCCGTCGAGCACGCAGTCCAGGCCGAACTCGAAGCGCGCGTCCCTGGTCTCCTCGGCGTCCGGGTCGATGTCCTCACCGAGGAACCGGACGACGTGCGTGAACCTGCCGTCGGCGTCGAGCCGGTCCCGCCAGGCGGCCAGCACGGGCTCCCACTCGTCCTGCGAGATGCCCGACTGCTCCTGGTCGCGCTGGACGCGCATCTCGCGCATCTCGCGCAGGGTCGCGCCCAGGACGTAGGTCGAGACCGTCTCCAGGATGTTGAAGGCCAGGGCCGTGCCCACGTCGAGACCGTCCAGCATGGCCAGCGAGCGATCGAGGTTCAGCATCGTGTTCGGGCCGAGCGGCGGCCGGCCCCCGACGAAGTCCATGACCCACCGGTGGCGCAGCAGCATGGCCCGGTTCGCGCGGGCCACCGTCTGCAGGTCGGCCCGCCAGTCGCCGCTCGGCTCGGGCACGCGGACCTCCGTGACCAGAACGTCGAGCATCAGGTCGAGCAGGTGCTCCTTGTTCGCCACGTGCCAGTACAGGGACATCGTGCCCGCCTTGAGCACCTGGGCGATCCGCCGCATGCTGACCGCGTCGGCGCCCTCGGCGTCGGCCACGGCGATCGCCGCGTCGACGATCTCGCTCCGCGACAGCGACGGCACCAGGCGGTTCCTCCCGCGGCCGCGCTGATGGCCGAGTTGTTCCTGCTCCGCGTGCTCGCGCAGCCTCCGGTACGCCCGGCCGTCGCGATCGGTGGACGGCACGCTGAACGGCGGCCAGAGATCGTCAGGATGGCCCAGGACCTCCCGGTGCCCCGGGGCCGGCGTCTGGCCCCCGGGGCCGGGCTCGCGCTCCGGCACCGGCCCGCCGCGCTCGCTGTCCGGCCCGCCCGGCGAGTCCGGCTTGCCGCGGCCGCGATCCGGCACGCTGCCTCCCGTTCAAAATAATCGCTTGATTCTCGTACATCGTACTGTACAGTACGGCGTACGAGCGTGTTCGTACAGCGTACTAGGGAGGACGGATGAGCCAGTCGCTCGCGGTCGAGGCCAGCGGCCTCGAGAAGGCCTACGGGCGGACCAAGGCACTGGACGGCCTCGACCTGGAGGTCGAGACCGGGACGATCTTGGGCATGCTCGGTCCCAACGGCGCGGGCAAGACCACCACGGTGCGGGTGCTGAGCACGCTGCTGCGGCCGGACCGGGGGGTGGCCCGGGTGGCCGGGCACGACGTGGTCACCGAGGCGGCCCAGGTACGCCGCCATATCGGGCTCACCGGCCAGTACGCGGCGCTCGACGAGAGCCTGACCGGGCAGGCGAACCTGATCATGATCGGCCAGCTCGGCCGCCTGTCGAAGCGGGAGGCCCGGCAGCGGGCCCGTGACCTGCTGGACCGCTTCGGCCTGGCCGGCGCGGCGGACCGCGGCGTCAAGACCTACTCGGGCGGCATGCGGCGGCGCCTCGACCTGGCCGCCAGCCTGATGACCCGGCCGGGCATCCTGTTCCTGGACGAGCCGACGACCGGCCTCGACCTCCCCGGCCGCATGGTCACCTGGGACGCCGTCCGGGGGCTCGCCGCCGCCGGGACCACCGTCCTGCTGACGACCCAGCATCTGGACGAGGCCGACCATCTGGCTGACCGGATCGCGGTCGTCGACCGGGGGCAGGTGATCGCCGAGGGCACCTCGGCGGAGCTGAAGGCCAAGGTGGGCGGCGAGCGGGTGCAGGTGACCGTGGCTCCCGAGTCCGACCTGGCGGCGGCCCGCGAGGTGCTGGGGCGGCACGCCGACGGGCCTCCGCAGGCCGACGCGGCGGCCCGGACCGTCGAGGCCCCGGTGACCAGCGGAGCCCGGCGGATGCCCGGCATCGTCCGTGACCTGGACGCGGCGGGCGTTCTGTTCGACGATCTCGGGATCCGCGGCCCTCGCTCGACGACGTGTTCCTCACCTTCACCGGGCACGCGGCCGGGAGCGTGCCCGCCGACCAGGAGCCGGAACGGAAGGCCCGGCGCTCGCCTGACCAGCAGAAGGAGCTCGTGTGACCAGCGCGTCCCTGCCCATGACCAGCGCCGCGGATGAGACGATCCTGACCCGGGCCTGGTGGGCCGCGAAGAACACCTGGGTGCTCAGCCGGCGCAGCATCGCCCGGATCGCCCGCGAACCGGAGCAGCTCATCGACGTGACGATCCAGCCGGTCATGTTCGTGCTGCTGTTCACCTACGTGTTCGGCTCGGCGATCCACCTGCCGGGCGGCGGCAGCTACCACCAGTACCTGATCAGCGGGATGTTCGGGATGACGATGGCCGGCAGCGCCCCGGGCACCGCGGTCGGGCTCACCGCCGACATGTCCAGCGGCCTGATCGACCGGTTCCGGTCGCTGCCCATCGCCCGCTCCGCGGTGCTGGCCGGCCGCACCCTGTCCGACCTGCTGACCCTGTTGCTGGGCATCGTGGTACTCGCGGGCACCGGGCTGGTGGTCGGCTGGCGGATCTACAACGGGGCCGGCGATGCCCTCCTGGCCGTGGTCCTGTCCCTGCTGTTCGCGTTCGCGATGACCTGGGCGGGGGCCTGCGCGGGCATGGTGCTGCGCAGTCCCGAGAGCGCCCAGGCCCTGGGCTTCGTCGTGTTCCTGCCGCTGGGGTTCGTGTCGAACGCGTTCGTGCCCACCCAGGGGATGCCCGCCTGGCTGCGGGACTTCGCCAACTGGAACCCGCTGAGCGCGGTGGCGGCCATGTGCCGGAACCTGTTCGGCGGCAGCCCGGCCCCGGCGGTGCAGGCCTGGCCCATGCAGCATCCCGAGCTCGCCGTGCTCCTGTGGTCGGTAGCGCTGATCGCCGTGTTCGCCCCCACCGCGGTCTACCTGTACCGGCGCAAGGTCCTACGCTGAGCTCCGGTCCGCCTCCCACTTCCGCTCGATCTGGCCGAAGTGCCAGATGGCCAGCGCGACGCCCCAGGTGACGACGAAGACCCCGACGATCACGAAACCCGCGGTGTTGATGTTGAAGTTCTGCAGGAACGACCAGAACGAGCCGGTGCGGTGGGTGTCCTGGGCGAGCAGCCCGAGCAGCTCGACGACCCCGACGAACACCGCGACGAAGACCGACAGGCCGGTGATCGTGAGGTTGTAGTAGACCTTGCGGACCGGCCGGGCGAACGCCCAGTCGTAGGCGAAGTTCATGAAGCAGCCGTCGATGGTGTCGAACAGGCTCATGCCCGCCGCGAACAGGATCGGCAACGACAGGATCGCGTAGAACGGCAGCCCGCTGACCACCGCCGACCCGGCCAGGACCAGCAGCGCGACCTCGGTGGCCGTGTCGAAGCCCAGCCCGAACAGGAAGCCGATCGGGTACATCTTCCATGGCGCGTCGACCCGGCGGGCCAGCGGGCCGAGGAACCGGTTCATCAGGCCGCGCTGGTTGAGCTGCTCCTCCAGTTCGGCGTCGCTGAACCGGCCGGTACGCATCTCCCGGAACACCCGGGTGATCCCGGTCAGGACCACCAGGTTCAGCGCGGCGATCAGGAAGAGGAAGAAGCCGGAGACGCAGGTGCCGATGATGTTCGTGTAGTACTGCAGGTGCGAGCTGGAGTTCTTGACCTGCTCGTCCAGGCCGCGGATCCCGAAGTTGAGCAGCATGGCGAGCACGAACACCACCGAGGAGTGGCCCAGGGAGAAGAAGAACCCGGTCGACAGCGGCCGCTTGCCCTCGCTGACCAGCTTGCGGGTGGTGTTGTCGATGGCCGCGATGTGATCGGCGTCGAAGGCGTGCCGCATGCCCAGGGTGTAGGCCAGGATCCCGGTGCCGACGCCGAAGACCTCGGTCTTGGTGATGTGGTAGTGACCGCTCAGGGCGGTGGCCAGCATGACCCAGCCCGCCACGTTGAGCCCGACGACCGTGACGGTCATGCCGCCGACCCGGGCCCATTCCGCCGGGGCCAGCCCGTGGCGAATCCGCGCCAGGCGGGCTCGCGGGTCGGCCATCGGGCGGGCACCCTTCTTGCGGGGATCTGGCTGGCACCACTGTAAAGCTATTGCGAATAACTTGCAATAACCTCAGATGCGCAGGCAGGTGATGACGTCGGACAGGCCCGCCAGGTCGATCAGTTCCCGCAGCCGGACGGGTGCGTCGCGGATCCGGATCGAGCAGCCGAGGCGGCCAGCGGCGAGTTGCAGCCGCGCCAGGCGGTCGACCACGGACAGGTCCGGCTGCAGGCCTTCCGGCAGCGGCCAGCAGGCCACCTCGGCGCCGCCGTGCACGACGACCACTTGCGGCGTCGGTTCGTACGACGGCATAACAGCTACGACGACCACCGCGAGCCGAACTCATCTGGCTCGCGCCCGATTCCGGTGATCGCGGGGCCTCAGGCTCGGCCGGCGCCACGGGCTCGCCGGTTGCGGGCGTTCTGCGTCCCGGGTGGTCGGCAGGCGCCGCCGGCCACCCGCGCTCCAGGGGCCCGATGGTCGGGCGGCCGCCTCTAAAGCGGCGATGGCAGGTTCGATTCCCGCCTGGGGCACCGCGTTGCCCTCACGTTTGGCACGTCCGGACACCGGGGTCACCGGCCGGCGAGGCTGGCGCGAACTCCGCCGCCGTTTTCGGGCCGCATGCGGTTCCCGGGTACCCGGGTACCCGGGTTCCCGGCACCCGGGCCGGATGCCCGGTTCCCGGGCCGGATGCCCGGTTCCCGGGCCGGATGCCCGGTTCCCGGGCCGGATGCCCGGTTCCCGGGCCGGATGCCCGGTTCCCGGGCCGGATGCCCGGTTCCCGGGCCGGATGCCCGGTTCCCGGGCCGGATGCCCGGTTCCCGGGCCGGATGCCCGGTTCCCGGGCCGGATGCCCGGCACCCGGGCCGGATGCCCGGCACCCGGGCCGGATGCCCGGTTCCCGGGCCGGATTTGCTGTCCTGCTTATACACTTTTATCCATGCTAGCTACTATTCCTCCCGCGCTCGCAACCCGTCGCCGCGGCTATCCGCCCGCATGAATGTGAGTTCAGTGCACACCCGTGTACACCATCTCCACATTCATCACCGGCTGCGCCGGTACGAGAGCTGGCAGGGCTTCACTTCGGAGGCCGCGCAGGCCGGCGGCGCGTCACCGCCCGGCCGCGCGGGCCGGCGACTGGTCCTTCAGGGCGGTGACGATCTCGTCCAGCCGGCCGAGCGCCCGGGCGAGGCCGAGGTGGTCGACGTAGTCCCGGGAGCTGACGATCTGCCCGTCACGGACGCGGATCACGAAGATGCCGGGCAGCGCGAAGGGCTCGCCGGTACCGGGAACTGTGCCCCGGTACTCGAACTCGGCCACGATCACCTCGGGGTCAGCGGTTTCGTGGATCGTGATGTTGGCCGGCTCGAAGCGCACGTCGCCGATTACGTCGTCCAGCCGGCGAAATGCTCGTGCAACTGTTCGCGAGTGAGCAGCGGGGGCGCTCGGAACGGGTCCAGCGGGTGCACCACGTTGGTGTGCTCGGCGTACAGGCCGGGCAGGTCATCCCACTTGCGATCGCAGACGCCGTGGACGAGTTCGAGGAAGACCTCACGGGGGCTGAGCGGCTGGGCCATCGGGATCTCCGATCGTGGAGCGAGGAGCATCGGGCGCGCGGCGCCGGTACTATCCGGAGTGGGGACTCCGACTATACGGAGTGGTGACTCCGGATGTCAAGGCGGAGCGAGATGGCGTGGTGAGTGCGGCGGCGCGGCGGGCGAGATGGCGTGGTGAGTGAGGCGGCGTGGCGGGCGCGGCGGGCGCGGCGGGCGAGGCGGCGCGGCGGGCGCGGCGGGCGCGGCGGCGCGGCGGGCGAGGCGGCGCGGTGAGTGAGGCGGCGCGGTGAGTGAGGCGGAGAGCGCGGGGGGTGGCACGAGCGGAAGGCCGCTGCGCGCTGACGCCCGCACCAATCGCGTCCGGGTCCTGGACGCCGCCGAGGAGGTCTTCGGCCGCGGGGGGGAGTCAGCCTCGACCGAGGAGGTGGCGCGCCTGGCCGGGGTGGGCATCGCGACGGTGTTCCGCCATTTCCCGACCAAGGCCGCGCTGCTCGAGGCGGTGCTGGTCCGGCGGTTCGAGCGGTTGCGTGACCGGGCGGCCGGGCTGGCCAGCGCCGCGGAGCCCGGCCCCGCGTTCTTTGACTTCTTCGGCCACATGGTCGCCGACGCGGCGGGCAAGATCGCGATCGCCGAGGCCCTGGCCGACGCGGGCGGAGATGCCCCCGGCCGTGCGGCGCGGGCCTCCGGAGAGCTGGAACGAGCCGTCGGAGCCCTGCTCGGCCGCGCCCAGGAGGCCGGGGCCGTGCGGAAGGACATCGGGCTCCCCGAGCTCTACGCGCTGCTCATCGGGGCATCACGCGCCACCGCGTTCGCGCACCTCGACGAGGACGTGCAGGCCCGCGCCCTCGGCATCATCTTCGACGGCCTGGCCGGCCCGCAGCGGGATGCTGGGGGTTAGGGGCCGGCCGGGCTAGCCCGTCCGCCCGCGGGCGGGGCCGCCCGGGCCGGGCTACCTCGTCCGGCTATCCCGTCCGGCCGCGGGCGGGGCCGCCCGGGCCGGGCTACCTCGTCCGGCTATCCCGTCCGGCCGCGGGCGGGGCCGCCCGGGCCGGGCTACCTCGTCCGGGCTAGCCCGTCCGCCCGCGGGCGCGACTTGGATCTAGTCGGTCAGCCGGGCGGGGGGCCGGGAGATGGGGGCGACGGTCGCGTTCGAGGCTCTGATGAGATCGGCGGGAGCAAGCTCGATCTCCAGGCCGCGCAGGCCGGCGCTGCAGAAGACGGTCGGGAAATCAAGCGCGGCCGAGTCGAGCACCACGGGCAGCCGCTTGCGCTGGCCCAGCGGGGAGATGCCGCCGGCCACGTAGCCGGTCGCGCGCTCGGCCGCGGCGACGTCGGCCATGGCCGCCTTCTTGCCGCCGACCGCCGCGGCCAGGGCCTTGAGGTCGAGCTGGGCCGCGACCGGCACCACGCCGACGGTCAGCGTGCCGTCCACGTCGGCGATCAGGGTCTTGAACACCCGCCCGGGCGGGACGCCCAGGGCCTCGCTGGCCTCGGCGCCGTACGACCCGCGCCGCAGGTCATGCTCGTAGGCGTGCACCGTGTGCGGGATGCCCTGCCCGGCCAGCAGGGCCGTCGCCGCGGTGCCTCGTCCTGCCACGCTGCGCAGCATAGTCAGCCGGAGGCGGTCAGGTCGCGCTGCATCAGCACGGTGTCGACCCAGCGGCCGTGCTTGCGGCCCACGGCCATGAGCCGGCCCGCGTGGGCGAAGCCGAGCGAGCGGTGCAGGGCCACCGACGCGCCGTCGCCGGCGTCGGCGATGACCGCGACGACCTGACGCACGTCCGCCTGCGCGCACCGGGCCAGCAGCGCGCCGAGCAGCGCGCGGCCGAGCCCCCGGCCGGTCCGGTCCGGCGCCAGGTAGACCGTGTCCTCGACCGTCTGCCGGTAGGCCGGCTTAAGACGCCACGGACTGGCGTAGGCGTATCCGGCCACCTCGCCACCCATGCTCGCGACCAGGAACGGGAGCCCCCGGCCGGTCACGTCGTCCAGCCGCTGCCGCCAGTCCGCGACCGACGGCGGGGTGTCCTCGAACGTGACGACGCTGCCGGTGACGTAGTGCGCGAAGACGGCGGCCACCCGCTCCAGATCCGCGGGCGCCGCCGGGCCGATGACCACGCCGGTGTCTCCCGCGTCTCCCGCTCGCCCAGCTTTGGCTGACACGGCACCGAGACTAGCCGCGGCCCTGGCCGGAGCCCGCGCGTACCAGGTCCGCGTGGCCAGTCTCAGTGCAGCAGCTTGTCCAGCCGGATCGGCAGCTCGCGGACGCGGATCCCGGTGGCGTGATGCACTGCGCTGGCGATCGCGGCCGCGGTGCCGACGATGCCGACCTCGCCGATCCCCTTGGCCCCGGCGGGCCCGAGCGGCTCGTCCTCCTCGATCCACCGGGCGTCGATGTCCGCCACGTCGGCGTTGCTCGCGATGTGGTAGCCCGCCAGGTCGTGGTGGGCGTAGTCGCCGAATTCCGGGTCGATCGCGCTCTCCTCGTGCAAGGCCATGGACAGGCCCATGGTCATGCCGCCGATGAACTGGGACCTGGCCATCGCGGGCAGCACGATGCGCCCGGCGGCGAAGACCCCGAGCAGCCGGGGTACCCGCACCTCCCCGGTGTCGGCGTCGACCCTGACCTCGGCGAACTGCGCTCCGAACGAGTACCTGGCCCGGTCGGGCAGCGCGTCGATGGCGTCCCCGGTGGCCGACCGCGCGTACAGCCCGCCGGGCGGGATGGCGCCGTCGCGGGCCCGGATCTGCCCGCGCAGCGCGCGGCAGGCGTCGATCACCGCCCAGCTCCACGAGGCGGTGCCCATCGAGCCGCCGGCGATCATGGCCGGGGGCAGCGCGCTGTCGCCGATCCGCAGCGTGACCTCGTCGGCGGCCACGCCCAGGGCGTCGGCGGCGATGGCCAGCAGCGCGGTGCGCGCGCCGGTCCCGATGTCCACCGCGGCGATCGACACCTGGTACCGCCCGGTGCCGTCGATACTGGCCAGCGCCTGCGACGCCATGGCGCGGGCCGGGTAGGTCGAGGCGGCCACGCCGGTCCCGGTCAGCCAGCGCCCGTCCCGCCGCGCGCCCGGCGTCGGATCACGGCCCGCCCAGCCGAACCAGGCCGCGCCCTCGCGGAGGCAGGCCACCAGGTTCCGGCTGGAGAACGGACGGCCGGTCTCCGGATCGGCGGCGGGCTCGTTGCGGATCCGCAGTTCGACCGGGTCGACGCCGCAGGCGATCGCGAGCTCGTCCATGGCCGACTCGAGCGCGAACATGCCCGGGCACTCGCCCGGGGCGCGCATCCAGGCCGGCGTGGGTACGTCGAGCCGGGCGATCCGGTGCGTGGTGCTGCGATTCGGCGCCGCGTACATGTGCCGGGTGGCCACCGCGGTCTGCTCGGCGAACTCCTTCAGCGTCGAGGTCTGTCCGATGACGTCGTGCGCGATGGCGGTGAGCCGGCCGTCCGCCTCCGCGCCGAGCCGGACCCGCTGGATCGACGGGGCCCGGTGCCCGACCACCGCGAACATGTGCTGCCGGGTTAGCGCGCACTTGACCGGCCGTCCCACCACCCGGGCGGCCATCGCCGCCACGACCACGTTCGGCCGCGGCGTGCCCTTCGCGCCGAACCCGCCGCCCACGTGCTCGGCGATCACCCGGACCTGGTCCGGGTGCAGGCCGAACACGCCGGCGATGATCGTCGCGGCCCGGGACGGTCCCTGGGTGGCGTCGAACACCGTCAGCCGGTCACCGTCCCAGGCGGCGATGGTCGCGTGCGGCTCCATCGGGTTGTTGTGCTGGCCCGGCGTCCGGTAGGTCTGGTCGACGCGCACCGGGGCGGCGGCGAGCGCTCCGTCGAAGTCGCCGAGCGCGGTGTCGGTCGGATAATGCGGGTTCACGTAGTCCGGCTGGTACAGCCCGGGATGGTCGGGCGTCAGCGTGACGTCGTGGCTGTCCTCCGCGTACTCGATCCGCACCAGGTCGGCGGCGGCCCTCGCGGTCTCCAGGGTCGTGGCCACCACGGCGGCCACGAACTGCCCTCGGTAGGCGACGGCACGGGACTGGAACAGGGCCAGCTCCGGGTCATCGGCGCTCAGCCTGGGCGCGTTGTCCGGGGTGATGGCCGCGAGCACCCCCGGCAGCGCCAGCGCGGCGCTGGTGTCCACGGACCGGATCTCTCCCCGGGCGATGGTGGACTGCACCGGCCAGGCGTAGGCGGCGCCTGCGATCGGGTGCTCGAACGCGTAGCGCGCCCGGCCGGTCACCTTGTCCGGTCCGTCCACGCGGCGGGCCGGAACCTGCGCCCGCGGGCCGGCGGCGCTCTTGCTCTGTTCCCCGTTCACCGGGTCTCCCCGGCAAGCTGCGACAGGACCGCGACGACGATGTTGCGGACCAGCGGCACCTTGAAGCCGTTGTCGCGCAGCGGTGCCGCGCCGTCCAGCTCGGCCTCGGCGGCGCGGCGGAAGCTGTCCTCGGTCGCGGGCTGGCCCAGCAGCGCCTGCTCGGCGCGCCGGGCGCGCCACGGCACGGGCGCGACCGCGCCGAGCGCCAGCCGCACGCCGCGCACCACGCCCTCGGCGACGTCGAGCGCGGCGGCGACCGACGCGACCCCGAAGGCGAACGAGGCCCGGTCGCGCACCTTCCGGTAGCCGGAGTTCGCGGCGAAGCCGAGCGCGGGCAGCTCGACGGCGGTGATCAGGTCGGAGCGGCCGAGGGTGGTGTCCCTTTCTGGTTCGGTACCGGGCAGCCGGTACAGCTCGGCCAGCTCCAGGACCCGGGGCCCGCCGGTGCCCTGGACGTGCACCAGCGCGCCGAGCACGGCGAGCGCCACGGCCATGTCGGACGGGTGCGTGGCGATGCAATGCTCG
Organism: uncultured Actinomycetota bacterium; assembly: GCA_963842355.1. Classification (GTDB taxonomy): domain Bacteria; phylum Actinomycetota; class Actinomycetes; order Streptosporangiales; family Streptosporangiaceae; genus JASHPR01. Next base: position 133,221 of record CAWJGC010000013.1, read on the forward strand.
GACCCGCCGAGTATGGCCAGGTTCCTGTGGTCGCCGGACCGGGCCGGGCAGCCGGTGCCGGGCCGCCGTTTGTTGCAGGGCTTGGACACGTCCTGGAAGTACGGGCAGCGGGTGCGCTGCAGCAGGTTGCCGCCGACCGTGGCCATATTCCGCAACTGCCCGGAGGCACCGGCCAGCACCGCCTCGGCCAGCACCGGGAACCCGGCGCGGACGCGCGGGTCGGCGGCCAGGTCGCTGTTGCGCACCCCGGCGCCGATCCGCAGGCCGCCGGGGCCGGCGCGCTCGATCCGGTCCATGGGCAGCCGGGTGATGTCGACCAGCAGCCCGGGCGTGGCCACGCCGAGCTTCATCAGGTCCACCAGGTTGGTGCCGCCGCCGAGGAAGACGGCACCGTCGGTCGCGGCCACGGTCGCCACCGCGCCGGCCGCGTCGGCGGGCTGCTGATACCCGAACGGCTGCACTACCCGCTCACCTCCTCGCCGCTGGCCGGCCGGGGAGGCTGGCCGGCCGCCGGCGGCGACGTCCAGGATCGCGGCGACGATGTTGACGTAAGCGCCGCATCGGCACAGGTTGCCGCTCATGCGCTCGCGTACCTCGGCCGCGTCCAGCGCGACCGTGCCGCCGCGTCGCGGCGAGACCGCGCTGGGCCAGCCCGCCGCTGCCTCGCCGAGCATGCCCGCCGCCGAGCAGATCTGGCCCGGGGTGCAGTAGCCGCACTGCAGGGCGTCCCGGTCGACGAAGGCCTGCTGCAGCGGGTGCAGGGTGCCGCGGCCTGCGAGGCCCTCGACGGTCGTGATCTCGGCATCCTGCATCGCGACCGCGAACAGCAGGCAGCTGTTGGCGCGGCGTCCGTTGACCAGAACCGTGCAGGCCCCGCACTGGCCATGGTCGCAGCCCTTCTTCGACCCGGTCAGGCCCATGGTTTCGCGGAGCGCGTCGAGAAGGGTGGTTCGGTTGTCCAGGGCCAGCCTCCGGGTCTCCCCGTTGACGCGCAGGCTGACGACGCCGGTGACGGCCGGTTCGGATGTGCTCACGAGCCCGATACTGCCACGGGTCAAAACTAGTAAACTAAGCAGGATTTTACTGGTAACAGCGATGCCAGGATGGGCGGTGCCGGGAATGACCACGTCACCTGCGCCGGTATCGGCGAGGCCGGTGCCGGATCCGCGTGCGCCGGTAAATCCAGCGCGGCCCGCGCCGGGCCCGGCCCGCTCCGAGCTCGCCGACCTGCTGCGTTCTCGCCGGGAGCGGCTCACGCCCGCGGACGTCGGCCTGCCCGCCGGGACCAGGCGGCGCACCCCGGGGCTGCGGCGCGAAGAGGTGGCCCAGCTCGCCGGGGTGTCCACCACCTACTACACGTTCCTGGAGCAGGGCCGCGATGTCCGGCCGTCGCGTCAGGTACTGGCCGCGCTGGCGCAGGCGCTGCGGCTGAGCGCCGCCGAGCGGGCGCACCTGTACCAACTCGCCCGGATCGGCCCGCCGGCCGCGGACGAGGACGCGCAGGCCGACTCGCTGCTCCCGGCGCTCAGCGCGATGGTCGCGCGCCTCGACCCGTACCCGGCTTACGTGAAGGGCAGGCGGTGGGATGTGCTCGCGGCGAACCGGGCCGCCCGCGGTCTGTTCGCCGACTGGCCGGCCCGGCCGCCGGAGGACCGCAACATTCTCTGGTGGGCGTTCACCGATCCGGCCGCGCGGAAGGTCTTCGTCGACTGGGAGCACGAGGCGTCGGCCATGCTGGCCCGGTTCCGTGCCGTCGCGGCGCGCAGGCCCGACGATCCCGATTTCGCCGAGCTGATCGAGCGGCTGCACCAGGCCAGCCCGGAGGTCCGGAGCTGGTGGCCCCGGCATGATGTGCTGCCGGTGGCCGGCGGGACGAAACGGCTGCATCATCCGGCCATCGGCAACGTGACCTTCGAGCACGTGGTGCTCCAGGTCGCCGACCATCCGGAGCAGATCCTGGTCTCGTTCACCTCGGCCGATGTCGGCGAGGACGTGCTGGCCAGGCTCGCCGACGGGATGGCCTGACCGGCGGCCGGCGGCCGGCGGCCAGCGGCTTGGCCGCGGCGGGCCGCGGCGGGTCAGGGAATCCGGACCGTGACGTCAGCGCCCGGGCCGGTGCCGGAGTAGATGCTCACCGGCACGACCTGGAACACGTACGTGCTGCCGGCGGTCAGCCCGGTGATCGTGACCTGGGGTGCGATGACGCTGCGTACGTGGACGAAGCCTCCCGGCCCGGTGGCGAGATAGATCCGGTAACGCAGGCCGAGCCCGGCCGACGGCCAGGTCAGCCGGGCCCTGCCGGCGCTCGCCTGCGCCGTGACCCGGGACACGCCGGGCACCGGCGGGCAGCCGCCCGGGAAGGACCAGGCGTTGTACCACTGGGCCGGATCCCGCTGGGCGATCTGCGGGTAGCCGGGCGCGCTCGCCCGGACGAGGTTCTCGACCGTCGGCGCCGGGTCGGTGAAGGCGGACCGGGACACGGCGATGAACCGCGGCTGGGTCATGGCGTTGGTGAAGTGCGACATCGAGAGGCAGGCGCCGGTGACCGCCTCGGAGTTGACGTTGTAGCTGATCACCAGCGTCTGGCTGGTGGAGAGGGCGGGCTCGGCGCGGGCCTCGTACATCACCCGGTAGTCGTCGGCCACGTCGAGGCCGATGCCGGGGGCCCGGTACAGCAGGATTCCCTGGCTGGTGTCGAAGGGTCCCCAGGGCGCGGGGGCCGGGTAGGCGTAGATGTCGGGGTCTCCCGCGCCAGGGGCCTGGATCATCCAGTACCGCCCGGCGATCCGGACCACGCTGAACCCCGCCGGCACGTTGAGGTCACCGCTGACCGGTTCGATGGGCGCGGCCTGGCCCTGGCTGCCGACCCACTGCCCGGCGTCGTAGAACTGCCACGCGGCGAAGTCGCCGAGCCGGGCGGCGCTGACCCGGGCCAGGTACAGCAGGCGGACCGCGCTCGACGGCGACGGGCTCTGCCAGCCGTAGACGTAGACGGTGCCGCCGACCGGCAGCAGCGCAGAACCCCAGATGATGGGCGTGCCACCGCCGGACGGCGTGAACACCGGCACCGGCGTCAGCTTCGGCCTGGCCACGGCCCCGTAGGCCGGGCCGCGCCCGGCCGCGCTGAGCTGGCTGGCCGAAAAACTGGCGATCGTGGTCCCCACCGGAACGTACGGGATCGGCCCCAGCAGGTACCCGTTGTAGAACTTCACCACGGAGCCGCCGGCCCTGATCCCGTCCGCATCCCAGTAACGCAGTTCGCCAGCCTGGCTGGCCGGGGGGGCCACGATCGACTGGGCTTGCCCCGGGTCGGCCGCGCTCATGCAGGCGCCGCCGCCGGTGAGCGTCACCAGCTTCGTGCTGCGGCCCGCCGTGGTCTGCATCACCACCGAGTTGTGCAGGAACCCGCCCAGATGTGAGAAGCCGATGGCGGGCCCGGCCGGGCCCAGGTAGGTGTCGGAGAAGAACCACGCGATCTGCGACGGGTTCAGCCTGATCGCCGATACCCCGTCGCCGCCGGCCCAGTCGCCGCAGGTGGAGTGGTCGGAGTAGTCGAGCCACTGCTCGTCCAGGGCCGCCGGCGACGGTCCGCTGGGGACGCCCAGGCCAGAGCCCCTGGACAGGCCGGCGTTCGACCCCGGGCCCGGGCCGGGCGTCGCGGGCGAAGGCCCGCGCAGGACGTACAGGATTCCGAACGTGATACCAAAGCCCGCGAGGATGGCGCAGATCGCAAGGGCCACGTTGACTTTTCGAGCCCGTGACTCCATCCGGGGGGAAGCTCCCTTGCCCGCCGCCTGCCGACGGCCCGAGGCCTGCCGGATTAGCAGACGGACGATATCAGGCTTATGCGGTATACAACGTCTAGGTTAACCTCATCTCGTTCTCGCGTTTTGTTGGTTTTCGGGCTTGACATCCGGTCTTCTCGGCCGCCGCGGGGCGGGGTCAGACGACGCCCAGGCCGAGGAGGAGGCCGTGGTCCGCCACCGCGGGTGAACTGGTGATGAAGATCGGGATCCCGTCCGCGGGCGCCGTGATCGTCTGCAGGACGCGGGCGCCGTCCAGGCTGCTGACCGTGCCGAGGGACTGTCCCGCGGTGACCGCCTCGCCGGTCCGGACGGCAGGCTCCCACCAGCCCGCTTCCTCGCAGGTCATCCACAGGAAGCGGGTGAGATACGTCGGCGGGCCGCCGTCGGCCGTGCCCGCGGCCGGGTCATCGGCGATGCCGAGCAGGGCGAGCACCCGGTCGAGCCCGCGCACGTGCCGGTCGACGGCCTCCGGCTGCACCAGGCCGCACTCCCCGGACTCGGCGATGATCGCCGGGATGCCGAGTTCGGCGGCCGCCGAGCTTGTCGTGCCGCCGACGGCGCGGTCCGGACCCGGCTCCTGGCGGATCACGTAGCCGAGTCCGTAGGCGGTGGCCATCTCGCGGGCCCTGGCCTCGGCAGCCCCGGCGTCATAGAGCGCGAACGGCTGCAGCGCCTCCACCATGTCGCCGGCGTGCGCGTCGATCAGCGCGTCGGAACCGGTGATGAGCTGGGTGAACGTCGCATGAGCCAGCCGGTCGGCGAGGGTGCCCGCCGGGTCGCCGGGGAAGCAGCGGTTGAGGTTCTTGCCGTCGTCGGGAATCACGAACGGGCTGCGGGCGCGGAAGGCAGGCAGGTTGAGCACGGGCACGGCGCGAACGCGGCCGCGCAGGTCCCGCGCCTCCAGGCTGCGGGTCCACCGGCGCACGGCGGCCATCGGCGCGTACTCACAGCCGTGCACCCCGGCCAGGACCGTGAGCAGCGGGCCGTCCGCGTTCCCGGTGATCTCCACCACCGGGACGTCGAGGCCTGCGAGGTCGAGCGTGCGGCGCCTGATTGTCGTGGAGCTTGCTCCACGGCGGGGGGTTGAAGGGGGGTCGTCCCCCCTAGGGCTAACACTTGCCGTGGAGCTTGCTCCACGGCGGGGGGTTGAAGGGGGGTCGTCCCCCCTAGGGCTAACACTTGCCGTGGAGCTTGCTCCACGGCGGGGGGTTGAAGGGGGGTCGTCCCCCCTGGGACTAACGCTGTTCGAAGGCATGGATCATGTCCCCCTCTGCTACGGCCGATCGGGATGTGCGGGCGGGCGCGTACGGCGCGACGTTACAAGATTCCCCCGACATCGGTCCAGATGGGGCTGGATAGGTTTAGCTGGGACAACGGTCGCCGCCGGCGACGGCCGGCCGCGTGATCAGGAGGACCAGCCATAACGCCAATGATGATCGCCAGTGAGGGCGGTGAGGTCGGCCTGGCCGCGGGGCTCGGCCTGCTCCGCGGCGGGGCCAGCGCGCTGGACGCGGTCGAGGCTGCGGTCCGCGTCGTGGAGTCCAACGAAGCCGACCACCATGTCGGTGTGGGCGGGCTGCCGAACCTGCTCGGCGAGGTGGAACTCGACGCCTCGATCATGGACGGGGCGACCCGGCGGGCGGGCGCGGTGGCCGTGGTCACCGGGTTCCCGCACCCGATCTCGATCGCCCGTGCCGTCTGCGAGCGGCTGCCGCAGCACCTGCTGCTGGTGGGGGTGGGGGCAGAGCGTTTCGCCGACGAGATGGGCATCGAACGCGGGCCGACGCTGACCGACGAGGCGCTGCAGATCTGGCGTGACGGCCTCAGCGCCTCGGGGATCGACGCGGCCGAGGCGAAGTACGGTCCCGGGGAGACCGCCTACCGCCGCCGGGCCCTGGAGCATATCGAGCGGATCGCGTCGACGTCGCCTCAGGCCGGCCCCGGTGGCACGGTCAACGTGCTGGCCCTGGACGCCGCAGGCCATCTCGCGGCCGGGGTGAGCACCAGCGGGTACCCCTGGAAATACCCCGGCCGGGTCAGCGACTCGGCGATCATCGGCGCCGGTAACTACTGCGACGACCGGGTCGGCGCGGCCGCCTGCACCGGCCGCGGCGAACTGGCGATCCGCTGCGGCACCGCCCGGTCGGTGCTGCTGGCGCTCGCGGCGGGCGCCGGCCCCGAGCAGGCCTGCGCCGCGGCCCTGGCCGAGACGCTGGGCCTGCCCGACGAGTTCCGCACGCCGCTGCAGGCCCTGTGCCTGACCCCGGACGGCCGCCACGGCGGGGCCGCCACCCGGGCCGGGGCCAGCTACAGCGTGATGACCGCCGGCGACGAGAGCTTCCGCACCGAGGCAAGGAGGCAGGTGTCATGAAAGTCTTCCTGTCCACGGACATGGAGGGGACCGCGGGCGTCGTCGACTGGGAGCAGTGCGTCGGGGACGGCCCACAGGCGGCGGCGGGACGCCGGCTGCTGCTGGCCGAGGTCAACGCCGCGATCGAGGGCGCGCTGGCCGGCGGCGCCACCGAGATCGTGGTCAACGATTCCCACGCGACCATGCGCAACCTGCCGCCGGAGGAACTGGCCGGGGAGGCGACGTACATCTCCGGCAGTCACAAGCCGCTCTACATGATGCAGGGCCTCGACGGCAGCTTCGACGCGGTCGCGTTCGTCTCGTACCACGGTTCGGTTGGGGCGCCCGCCGGACTCTCGCACACCTACAGCCCGCGCGTGGTCGTGGAGGCGAGGCTCGACGGCGTCGTGACCGGGGAGGCGGGGATCAACGCGCTGGTGGCGGCTCATTTCCGGGTGCCCGTGGTGCTGGTGACCGGCGACCGGTGCGCGTGCGAGGAGACCGCGGCGCTGATCCCGGGCGTCCACGCCGCGGTGGTCAAGGAGACGGTCAGCCGGACTGCCGCGCGCAGCCTGCATCCGTCCCGCGCCTGCGCGCTGATCCGGGAGACCGCGCACCAGGCCGTGGGCGGCGCGGCGGACGCCGAGCCTCCGCCGCTGGCTTCGGCCACGCTCGAGATCTCGGTCCGTAACACCGACATCGCCGAGGCGGCGAGCTGGGTCCGCGGCGTGGACCGGACCGGCCCGCGCGAGTTGCGCATCCGCGGCGATGACCCGCTGGCGACCTACCGCAGCTTCTGCGCCGCGATCCTGCTCACCCGGACGGTCGCGGAGACCGTATGACCACGCCAAAGGGGCCCCGGAGGCGCAAAGAAAATACAGCCCTGTTCGCCTACGGGACCCTCCGCTTCACCGAGGTGCTGCGGGTCCTGCTGGACCGGGTGCCGGCGCTCACGCCCGGATCGGTGGCCGGATGGCGGGCCGCCGCCCTCACCGGGCGCGTCTACCCGGGCCTGGTGCGGGGCCCCGGCACGGTCACCGGCGTGCTCATCACCGGGCTGACCCGGGTGGAGCTGCACGTCATCGACGAGTACGAGTCCGGTCCCTACGAGCTGGAGCGGCTCACCCTGAGCGACGGCCGCGACGGCTGGACCTACGCCTGGACCGACCACGCCGTGGTGCTGGCGCACGACTGGTCGCCCGCGGAGTTCGCGGACCGGCACCTGGCGGCCTTCGCCGAGAAATGCCGGGCCTGGCGGGAGGGGTTCGAGGCCGCCGGACGGACCGGCCGCGGCGTCGAGCGGCCGCACGACCCCGGGCCCGAGCCGGCCGGGTCTAGCCGGGCAGGTCGCTGAGTTCGGCGCGGGAGGCGACGCCGAGTTTCGGGTAGGCCTTGTACAGGTGGTAGCCCACGGTCCGAGGGCTCAGGAAGAGCTGGGCGGCGATGTCGCGGTTCGACAGCCCTTGGGCGGCCAGCCGGACGATCTGCAGCTCCTGCGGCGTCAGCCGGGCCAGGGCTCCCGGGCCGTGGCCCGGCGGGGCGGCCGCGCCGGTCGCGTCGAGTTCGGTGCGGGCCCGCGCGCTCCACGGCTCGGTGCCGAGACGCTCGAACGTTTCCAGGGCCGCGCGCAGGTGCGTGCGAGCATCGATCTTACGGCGGGCCCGGCGGAGCCACTCCCCGTACAGCAGCTCGGTTCTGGCCTGCTCGAACGGCCGGGCGTCCGGCCGGTGCTCGTCCAGCGCCCTGGCGTACAGTTCCTCGGCGCCCGTCTCGGGCGCCAGCATCGCGCGGCAGCGCAGGGCGAGCGCGTCGATCCACGGCTGCCCGGCGCACCCGGCCCACTGCTCGAACCGCCCAAGACGCCCGGCTGCCTGATCCGGCGCGCCGAGCCGGACCGCCGCTTCGACCAGGTCCGGAACACTGCGCATGACGGACACGTGATGCCGCACCGGGCTCTCCGCGAGCGCGTCCAGCCGGCTGAACGCCGAGTCGACCCGGCCGCCGCCGAGGTCGAGCAGGCCGAGCGCCCACTGGGCCCAGGGCGTCCCGGGTGCCACGTTGCCGGCCGTGGCGGCGGTCAGGGCGTCGTCGGCCAGCCGCCGGCACCGGTCCTCGTCACCGCCGCAGGCGGCGAGGTAGGCCAGGAAGCCGCTGACCTGGCTGACCCACTGCCACTGCCCGGTGTCGCCCGCCACGCGCAGCGCTTCGGTGCCCGTGGCCCAGGCGTCGCGGTGCCGTCCGTGGAACAGCTCGGCCTCGGCGAGGAAGAACAACGCGATAGGCAGGATGCCGATCCGGCCCCGGCCGCGCGCCTCCGCGGCCAGGGCCGCGGCCACCTCGTAGGTCTGCGCGTCCTGGCCCGTGATCAGCCCGGCGCCGCACACCTGAAGCAGGTCCGTCGGCCCGTCGGCCCCGGCCCGGCGGGCCTCGGCGATCACATCGGTCAGGGCCGGCACCTCGGCCGCCTGCCGCCCGAACAGCACGCCGAGCGTCGCGGCCAGGTACCTGACCACCGGCCGCATCGGCTCACCACGGGGCACAGCCAGCGCCGTGAGCCGGTCGGCCACATCGGCCAGCTCCTGCTCACCGATGTACCAGCCGGTGTGGAAGGCCTGGACCAGGATCCGGGCGGCCAGGGCGGGACTCGTCGCTGAGACCAGGTCGGCGCCCTCGATCAGAAGGCGGTGCGCGCCGCGGAAGGAGCCCTCGCCGAAGTCGGCGAGCGCCCGCACGTGCAGCAGTCCGGCCTGGAGCATCAGCTCGGTGGCGTCGCCCTCGGCCCGGTCCGCCAGGGCGCGGGCCCGGCTCAGATCACCTGACTCCGCCGCCGCCTCGGCGGCGATCGTGAGCCGGCGGGCCCGCGCCTCGCGGCCGGCGCTCAGCTCCGCGGCCCGCGCGCTGGCCGCGGCGGCTGCCGCGTAGCCGCCACGCCCGGCCGCCTGCTCGGCGGCGCGGTCCAGTTCCGCGGCGACCTGCTCGTCGGGGGGCGCGGTGCCCGCGGCCCGGTGCCAGGCGCGGCGCCCGGCATCGTCGCGCCCGTCCAGCGCATCGGCGATCGCCCGGTGCACGGCCAGCCGCCGGCCGAGCGGAGCGGCCTGATAGACCGCGGCCCGGATCAGCGGGTGCCGGAAGACCAGGGACGGCCCGGCCGTGCGCACCAGCCCCGCCCGCTCGGCCGGCGCCAGATCCTCGGCCCCGGCGCCCAGGGCCAGCCCCGCGCGCAGGACCAGGCTCACCTCACCCGCGTCGTCGGCCGCGGCGATCAGCAGCATGACCTGGGTCGCCTCGGGGAGCCTGCTGGCCTGGCCGCTGAACGCGGCCAGCAGGCGGGCGGTCAGCGCGAGTTCGCCCGGGTCGTCTCCGGCTTCCGTCTGGGCATGCTCGAGCGCCAGGGCCGCGGGCAGTTCGATCAGCGCCAGCGGATTGCCCTGCGCTTCAGCCAGGACCCGGGACCGCAGGGCCGCGGCCAGCCCGGTGCCCCGGGCGCGAGGTCCCGGGCCGGCCTGCGCCTCCGGGCCGATCTGTGCCTCCGGGCCGATCTGCGCGTCGAGCAGTTCGGCCGCCGCCTCCGGCGTCAGCCCGGCCAGGCGCAGCTCGGGCAGCCCGGGGGCGGGGAACCTGCCCTCGCCCTCCCGGACGGCCATGATCAGGACGATTCCCTCGGCATCCAGTCTCCGCGCGGCAAACGCGAGCGCCGCGGCCGACGAGCCGTCCAGCCAGTGGGCGTCGTCCACGAGGCACAGCAGCGGGCCGTCGCCAGCCAGTTCCGACCACAGCGTCAGCACGGCCATGCCGATCAGCAGCGGGTCACCGGGAGCCACGGGCGCCAGCCCGAACGCCCCCTCGAGGGCCCGCCGCTGCGGCGCCGGGAGCGCGTCGAGGCGGCCGAGCGCCGGCCGCAGCAGCAGGTGCAGCCCGGCGAACGGCAGCTCCGCCTCGGACTCGATGCCGGTGCCCCGGATCAGCCGGATGCCGTCCGCCGCTGCGGCCGCGTAGTCGAGCAGCGCGGTCTTGCCGATGCCGGCCTCGCCGCGGACCACCAGCGTGCCGCTGGCGCCGGCACGGGCCGAGGCCAGCATGCGGTCCACGGCCGCCTGCTCCGCGGCCCGGCCTTTCAGCATGGCAGCACGCTACCTAACCCGGTTCGGCGCCCCGCGCGCCGAAAGTACCTAAGCACGACAGATTCCCCGGATCCTGATCGTCCGTACGGTCGTGACCTGTACGAAGTACCCTTTCCGCCGGCGGCGCAGGAGCAGAGATGAGCCAGACCACCCGGACCACCCAGGTCGCCCAGCCCCGGGACGCGGCACCCGGGCGCCCGCACTGGGCCGTGCTGCCCGTTGTGCTGACCGCGATGTTCATGATCACGCTCGACTTTTTCATCGTCAACGTGGCCATCCCGTCGCTGCAGCGCAACCTGCACGCGAATGCCGCGGCCATCCAGTGGGTGGTCGCCGGGTTCGGCCTCGGCGTGGCGGCGGCCCTGATCACCGGGAGCCGGCTGGGGGACGCGTTCGGGCGGCGGCGGGTGTTCGCCATCGGCCTGGCCCTGTTCATCGTCACGTCGGCCGCCTGCGGTCTGGCGCCTACGGCCGGGCTCCTGGTCCTCGGCCGGGTGCTGCAGGGGACCTCCGCGGGGCTGATGACGCCCCAGGTGCTGGCGATCCTGCAGACGAGCTACTCGGGGCGGGCTCAGGCTCGGGCGTTCAGCATGTTCGGGCTGAGCCTGGGCATCGGCGCGGTCCTCGGCCAGCTCATCGGCGGGCTGCTGATCAGGGCCGACGTGCTCGGCCTCGACTGGCGCTCCTGTTTCCTGATCAACGTACCGGTCGGCGTGGCGGCGCTGGTGCTGGTCCCGCGAGTGGTGCCCGAGTCCCGCTCGCCCGCGCGTACCCGGCCGGACATCCCGGGCATGATGGTGGCCAGCCTGGCCCTGGTCGCGATCGTGCTGCCGCTGATCGAGGGTCGCCAGGAGGGCTGGCCGGCCTGGACCTGGCTGAGCCTGGCCGGCGGATGCCTGCTGCTGGCGGCGTTCGGGATATATCAGCACCGGCTGGCGGCGCGCGGCGGAGCACCGCTGGTCAACCCGGTGCTGTTCCGCGAGCGGGCGTTCACGGCCGGGCTGCTCGCGCAGCTCACGTTCTGGATGGGGCAGGCCTCCTTCTTCCTGGTCCTCGCGGTCTACCTGCAGCAGGGGCGCGGCCTGAGCCCGCTGCGCTCGGGCGTCGTCTTCACCGCGATCGGCGCGGGGTACCTGCTCACCTCGAGCACCGCGCACCATCTGGCCCGCATGCTCGGCCGTCAGGTGATCGCCCTCGGCGCCCTGATCATGGCCGCTGGGCTGGTACTGCTGCGCGCAGGCTCCGGCGGCGGCCTGGGCTGGGTCGTGCCCGGCCTGGTCATCGACGGCCTCGGCATGGGCATGGTCCTCGCCCCGCTCGCGGTCACCGTGCTGGCCCGGATCACGCCACAGCACGTGGGGTCGGCCTCCGGTCTGCTGAGCACCGTGCAGCAGGTCGGCAACGCCCTGGGCGTCGCGATCATCGGTATCGTCTTCTACGGTGCGATCAGCCGCGGCCTGCCCGACGCCGTACCGCAGGCGTTCCGCAGCAGCGTGATCTACCTGGTCATCGTGGAACTCTCGCTCGCCGTGCTGGTGCAACTGCTGCCGCGCGACCCCGCCGCCCGGGCGTGAGCAGGTCGCTCTAAGGCGCCTAAGGCGGCTCCGGCCCGAAGATAGGGCAGTTGGCCGATGCGGGTGCGGGTGCCTTACCGCGAACCTCGATAGTGCCGGGCCAGGGACGGCCCGGCGCGTCGAGGAGGACAAGATGAACCCGATTCTGACCCAGGCCCTGGCCGGCGAGCGGATCAGGGAATGGCGTGACCAGGCGGCTCGGAACCAGCTCGTGAACCAGGCGCGCCGGGCCAGGCACGACGCGGTGCCGACGGCCGCCGAGCGGCCGTGGCGGCCCGCCCGGCGCACGGCGGCGCCGCCCGCCGCGGCCGGCGGGCTGGCGGTCGCGGCCGAGGGCTGCCCGCCAGCGGGCGACCGCGCCGCGTGACCAGAGCCGCGTGACGTGAGCAGCGCAGCCGGGATGGCGTGAGGTGAGCAGCGCAACCGGGGCGGAGGGCCTCGTGTCCGCCCTCGGCCGGACGCGGCCGTCGGCGCCGGCGACCCCGCCGCCGGCGCGCGGCGAGGAAGGGGCAGCAGGCCCGGGCCGGCCGTGGCCGTCGGCGCCAGATGCGGCCGGTGCCTGGCATCCTGGGGGCATGCGCACCGTGAGCCCCGTGCTGGTCGGGCGCGCGGAGCAACTCGCGGTGCTCGAGGCGGCGCTCGCCCCGGCCGGCCGGGAGGGGCCGTCCGTCGTGTTCATCGGCGGCGAGGCGGGCGTGGGGAAGTCCCGGCTGGCCAGCGAGTTCGCGGCGCGTGCCCGGGCGGCCGGGGCCCGGGTGCTGGCCGGCGGCTGCGTGGAACTCGGCACCGACGGCCTGCCCTTCGCGCCGTTCACCGCCGTGCTGCGCCAGCTCGTCCGCGACCTGGGGGCCGACGGCGTGGCCGGGCTGCTGCCCGGCGGGGTCACGCGCGACTTCGCCCGCCTGCTGCCGGAGTTCGGCGCGGCGAACGGCGACGCTGACCAGAGCGTGGCGCGGGCGCGGCTGTTCGAGCAGATGCTCGCGCTGCTCGAGCGCCTGGCCGACAGCGGGCCGGTCGTCCTGCTCGTCGAGGACGCGCACTGGGCGGACCGCTCGACCCGGGACCTGCTGGCGTTCCTCGTCAGCCGGCAGCAGGTCCTGGACCGCGTGCTGATCGTCGTCACCTACCGGTCCGACGAGCTGCACCGCACCCACCCGGTGCGCCCGCTGCTGGCCGAGCTGGGCCGGGCTCGCGTGGGTGGACCGGATGGAACTGCCCAGGCTCGACCGGCTGCACGCCGACGAGCTGGTGGCGCGCATCCTCGGCCGCGAGCCCGAGCCGTCGCTCGCGGACGAGCTGTACCGCCGCGCCGACGGCAACCCGCTGTTCGTGGAAGAGCTGCTCGACTGCGGAGGCGGCCTCGCCGCCGGGATGCCCGAGTCACTGCGTGACCTGCTGCTGGTCTCGGTGCGGCGGTTGCCGGAGGAGACCCAGGAGGTGCTGCGCATGGCGAGCGCCGGCGGGCAGCACGTCGGCCACGCGCTGCTCGTGGCGGTCACCGGGCTGCCTGATGACGGCCTCAGCCGCGCCCTGCGCCCCGCGGTGGCCGCGAACGTGCTGACGGCCGGCGCGGAGGGGTACGCGTTCCGGCACGGCCTGATCAGGGAGGCGGTCCTCGACGACCTGATGCCCGGCGATCACGCCCGGCTGCATGCCCGGTTCGCCGCGGCCCTCGAGGCCGATCCCGGGCTGGTCCCGCCCGGCCGGGCGGTGATCGAGCAGGCGCACCACTGGTACGCGGCGCACGATGTGACCCGGGCGCTGGTCAGCGGCTGGCGCGCGGCCGCCGAGGCAGGCCGGGCCCTCGCCCACGCCGAGCAGCTCACGCTGCTGGGGCGGGTCCTCGAGCTGTGGGACAAGGTGCCGGACGCCGAGCAGCGGATCGGCGCGAGCCAGCTCAGCGTGCTGGAGCAGGCCGCCGGGGTCGCGAGGACCGCCGGCGAGAACGATCTGGGCGCGGCGTACGCCGCCGCCGCGCTCAAGGAGATCGACCCGGCCGCCGAGCCCGCCCGCGCGGCGCTGCTGATCGAGACGCGGGCGCTGCTCGGGAGGCACGGCGGCCGGGAGGACATCCGCGCGAGCCTGCAGGCGGCGCTGGACCTCGTGCCGCCGGGCGCGGCGGACGGCGCGCGGGCGCAGATCCTGGTCAACATGGCCAGGTACGCCCGGCAGCTGCGCGGGCCGGAGGCGTCGGCGGCCATCGACGAGGCCCTGGTGCTGGCGCGGCGGGCCGGGGACGCGGCCACGCAGGCGACCGCCCTGCTCGAACTGGGGCTACTGCGGTCTCACGCCGGCGACGACACGGCGGCGATGGAGGTGTTCGGCCTGGCGCACTCGGTCGCCGCGCAGGCGGGGGCCTACGAACCGCAGCTCTGGGCCGCGATCAACGAGTCCCACGTGCTGGAGGGCATCGGCGAGCACGAGAAGGCCGCGGAGGTGGCGCGGGCCGGGATCGCCAGTTCCGAGGACTACGGTCTCGCGCGGTCATCGGGGGCGTTCCTGGCCATCAACGTGGCCGAACCGCTCGTCGCGCTCGGCCGCTGGGATGAGGCCATCGAGGTGATCGAGCACGCGCTGGCTCTGTCGCCGGCGCAGCCGGGCATCCGCTCGGCGCTCCGCCAGCTCGCCGGGGAGATCGCGTTGCGGCGCGGTGACCTGGCCGATGCCCTGGAGCAGGCCGCGGCCGCCCGGTCCGCGCTCGGCACGGCCGGTTTCGCCCGCCGCGCCCAGCACGAGATCCCGCTGGCCCGGCTGGACGTCGAGCTGCGCCTGGCCGAAGGGAAGCCCGCCGAGGCGCTGGCCGCCGCGGCGGACGCCGACGCCCGGCTCGACCTGGCGGACGACCCCCGCTACGCCTGGCCGCTGCTGGCCGCCGCCGCCCGCGCGGTCACCGCGGCGTCCCGGGAGGCCGCGATCCAGGAGAGCGGGCAGCCTGCGGACCTGCTCGCCCGGCTTCGCACGCTCGCCGCGGGGATGCCGGCCTTCGGTCCCGTGCAGCGGGCGGGCCGCCTGGCGTTCTCCGCCGAGGCCGTCCGCGCGGCCGGGACCGGCCAGCCGGGCCCGGGCCAGGCCGGCGCGGCGGCGAGCGAACAGATCGTGGCCGCCTTCGACGCGGCCACGGCGGCCTGGGAGCGCGTCGGCGAGCCGTACGCGCAGGCGTCCGCGCTGCTGGGCGCGGCGGAGGGGGCGCTGGCCGCCGGGGACCGTGACCAGGCAGCCGGGCGGCTGCGGCGCGCGGCGGAACTGGCCGGCCCGCTCGGGGCCCGTCCGCTGCTCAAGCAGATCGAGGTGCTGTCCCGGAGCGCGAGGATCCCGGCGGGCGGCGGCCGCGACGGCCACCGTGCGACCGTGCCGCTGGGCCTGACGGCCAGGGAGTTCGAGGTGCTGCGCCTGGTCACCGACGGCCGGTCGAACCCGGAGATCGCGGCCAGGCTGTTCATCTCCGCCAAGACCGTCAGCGTCCACGTGTCCAGCATCCTGGCCAAGATGGGTGTCGCCCACCGGGGTGAGGCGGCGGCCGAGGCCCACCGGCTGCGCCTGTTCGACGCGGCGGCGCCGCCCTAGGCGAATCCGCGAGCCGTCCAGGGCCTGCCCGTGCGGCCGGCGACCGTGCGGCCGTGCCCGTGCGGCCGCGGCCGTTGGCTGGCCAGGACCGTGCCCGGATGCGGGCGATGCCTGGCCGCGGCCCGTCGGCCGCGGCCAGGCATCAGGTTGCCGCCGGCTACCGGTGGCCGGCCACGAAGGCCAGTTCGGGGACGAACAGCGCGGCGTTGACCGTGCCCACCCCCGAGGCCAGGTCGTAACCGGAGCCTGCGCTGAACCCCTTCACCGTGAACAGCGTCCCGTTCTGGGTGAACGCCACCGTGTTGTTTCCCTGGGTGACGTCGACCAGGCCCGGCGCGCGCGCCGCCGACAGGGCGTACAGAGCCGGGTTGATCAGGCCGAGGGAATGGTGGGCCACCTGGTCGGCCAGGGCCACGATGCCCGCGAACAGGGGGCTGGCCTCGCTGGTGCCGCAGACCACGTACCACCCGGCGGGCTGGCCGCCGTAGCTCTGGTACGTGACCACCAGCCCGGAGCACGCGCCGCTCATGGCGATGTCCGGCACTCCGCGCCGGTTGCCGTGAACGCCGTCACCGGCCTGGTACCCCGGCCGGGAGAAGATGACCGACTTGCCGCCGCCGGTGGCCAGGGCGTTGGGGCCGTTGTCGCCGAAGAACGCCTGGTTGAGGGGGACGTTGAAGCTGTCGTTCCACACCTGGTCCGGCGCGGTGCGCTGGCCGGCCGGGTTGAGCGACAGTTGCGTGCCGCCCACCCCGGTGACCAGCGGATCGCTGGCGGGCCAGTCCACGGCGCGGTGGGTGTACAGCAGCGTGCCGGCGGTGTTCGAGTAGCCGGTCGCCCCGGTGTCACCGGAAGCCGCCAGCACGGTCACGTGGTGCCGGAACGCGTTGACGTACGCGCTGCGCAGCCTGAGCAGGGACTGCGCGGTCGGGAACGTCTGCTCGGTCGCGCCGAAGCTCTGGCTGATCACCTGGCCGAGGTGATGGTTGACGACGTAGTTCTCGGCCCGGATGATCTCCGGGAAGCCGGCCACCCCTTCGGTCTCGGCCACGGGGGTCTCGACCAGCAGGATGCTGGCGCCAGGCGCCATGCTGTGCGACCACTCGACGTCCAGCGTGGTCTCGCCGGCCCAGCTGAGCATCGCGCTGTTGGTCGGGTCGTACGGGGGCACGGCCCCGGCCGGCTGGATCACCTTGAAGGACGGCGGCGCGGGCAGGCCGAACTGCGCGTCGAAGGTGGCCAGGTCAGAGCCGATCGTGGGGGACCCGAACGAGTCGACGATCACGATGGTCTGGCCCTTGCCGGTGATCCCGCGCTTGAACAGCGGCTGCTCGTTGTACGCGGCCTGGAACTGGGCCGGCTGATAGCAGGGGACGGTGAACGCCGCCACGCACTGGGCCTGGGTGGGCGGCTGGGTGTGCGATGCCAGCCGGTGGATGATCGAGGCCGGCTGGGCGACGACGGAGGCGGCCACGGTGGGCGCGCCGGCGGCCAGGAACGATCCGCCGGCCAGGGCGATGGCCCCGGCGACTCTTAAATACCGTGCACGGTGCAGCAAGGTGCCTCCTCGGGGTTGGGGTCGCCAGGAACCTTACTCTGGGCGTCGTTGTCCTGACCAGATGTCTATACAGCTTCTGGGCACCATCGGGCCGCAGCCGATTGAATTGTTGACGGCGCCGGACTAGGCCACAGTGGGCATGAGAAGCCGCAAGCGCATGCCGTGGAGGTGGACATGAGCGATCCGCTGATGTTGTCGTTCCGGCCCGAGCCTGACCAGTACGCGTGGACATTCGGCGGCGCGGCCCCGGTCGCGCGGATCAGGCCGGGGACGGTGCTCGAGCTGTGGACGGAGGACTGCTTCGCGGGCCGGGTCCGCGGCAAGGACGATCTCGTCTCGCAGGTCTGCGAGTTCCCGTTCCTGAACCCGCAGACCGGGCCGTTCCACGTCGAGGGCGCGGAGCCTGGTGACACACTGGCCGTCCACTTCGTGTCGATCGAGCCGAGCCGGGACTGGGCCGCGTCGACCACCGTGCCGCTGTTCGGGGCGCTGACCTCGACCCACCTCACCGCGACGCTGCAGGACCCGCTGCCCGAGGTCGTCTGGATCTGGGAACTCGACCGCGGCCGGCGCCGCTGCCGGTTCACCGCGCGGGACAGCGACTTCACCGCCGAGCTGCCGATGAACCCGATGCACGGGACCATCGGCGTGGCGCCCGCCAACCTCGAGGTCCGGTCGGCGCTGGTGCCTGACGCGTTCGGCGGGAACATGGACACGCCCGAGATGCGCGCCGGGGTCACCTGCTACCTGGGGGTCAACGTTCCCGGCGCGATGTTGTCGATCGGCGATGGGCACGCCCGCCAGGGCGAGGGCGAGACCTGCGGCGTGGCGGTCGAGTGCGCCATGAACACCGTCCTGGTAGTCGAGCTGCTCAAGGGCCTGGCCACGCCGTGGCCGCGGCTGGAGTCCGACACCCACATCATGTCCGCGGGCTCGGCCCGGCCGCTGGAGGACGCGTTCCGGATCGCCCAGGTCGACCTGGTGCAGTGGGTCGCCCAGGACCGGGGACTCTCGGTCCTGGACGCTTACCAGTTCATCACCCAGGCGGTGGAGGCCCCGCTGGCCAACGTCTGCGATACGAACTACACGTCCGTGGCGAAGCTGCGCAAGGACTGGCTCCCCCAGGGCGGCAGCGCCACCATGCGCGGCGCGCACGAGCAGCTCAAGGAACTGGCCCGCGCCTACCGCGGCTGACCGCCAGCGCCCGCCGGCCGGGTGGCCGCCCGGCGGCGGGCCACGAACGCCGCCCCAACTCCGCCATGTGGGCCTTCTTCGAGGCCCGCCCCTGCCGTGACCGCCGCCAGCGATCCGGCGCGGGCATCGGGGTCAGGGGCCCGGCTCGATGGTGACGGCGCCGGTCTCGGTACTGGCCGTGATGGCGTGCGGTGAGGCGGGGTTGCGGGTGACGCCGATCTTGGTATTGCCGACCGAGACGCTGGCGGTCACGGCGTATGACAGACCGCCGGGCACGCGGAGGGTTACGGCGCCGACGTCGGTGGTGGCGATGACCACAGCGGGCGCGGCTGAGAAGGTGACGTCAATGTCGCCCGCCGACAGCCGCAGGGTGGCACGCGCGGACGACACGTTCTGGCCCTGGATCACTCCGGCGTGTCCGGTGACCTCGATCGGCCCCGACACCGAGGCGAGGTCGATATCACCGACGTTCGTGTGGGCCGTGACCTGCCCGGACAGTGACTCGAGCCGGATCGTGCCGACGTTGTCGGCGACTCGCACGGTCATCGCCCGGGGCACCGTGACGACGTAGCCGACGCTGCAGGTCTCCAGGGCCGGGCAGTTGCTGTCCAGGGTGAGCGTGCCTGATGCGGCCCGGTGCGTGGTGCGCGGCGCGGTGCCCCGGAAGGTGATGTGCTCGGTGACCGAGACCTGGCCGGAGGCGCCGCCGATGATATGGACGTCGCCCACCTGAGCGTTCACGACCAGGGTCTGCGCCGGTGCGGAGACCGAATAGCTGCTGGTGCGATGCTGCAAAGCCCCGACGTCGACCGAGCAGCCGGCCAGCGCGGCCGCGACCATGCTCGCGCCCAGCGCCGCAGCGGCGGCCCTGATGCCCCTGCGCCCAAGCATGACGCCTCCCTCGTCCCCCCTCCACCTTCTACCCGGGCCGCCGGGCACGTCACTGCCAAGTGGCAGGAACCGGCAGGACGAAGGTCATACCGGGCCTGCCCGCCGGCGGGCCTCGGGAAGGTCAGCGGTGTCGGCGGCGGGTCACCGGTAGGGTGCTTCGAGCTACGCTGGACCGCCGCGGACTGCGTGGGCCGCGGGCAGCGAGCCGAAAGTGGGTGACCCCGGGGTGACTGGCATCGAGCCCATCGACTTCGCCGCGGCTTACGAGGTGGTCACCGAGCGCATCCGGCGAGCCATCCACATCGGCTCCTACCTTCCCGGCGACAAACTGCCCCCCGAGCGGACGCTGGCGCAGCAGCTTGGCGTCTCCCGGACCACCCTCCGCGAAGCGATCCGCGTGCTCGAGGGCGAAGGTTACGTCGTCAGCCGGCGCGGGGCCAGCGGCGGCATCATCGTCCTCGACCAGGCCGAGAACGAGGAGCGCATCCGGCCCCTGCTGGCGGAGAAGCTTCCCGAGATCGAGGAGACCTTCGACTACCGCATCGCGGTGGAGGGCGCCGCGGCCCGCCTGGCCGCGGACCGGCGTACCGACGAGGATCTGGCCATCCTGCGGGAGGCCTACGACGTCATGGCCTCCGACCGGGAAACCGGGCGGTTCCGGGCCGCGGACAACGCCTTCCACTTGGCTATCGCCGACGCCGCCCGCAACCGCCTGATGCGCCAGGCCATCGAGGACGCGCGGGTGGCGATGTGGGTGCCCATCGACCGCCTGCTCAGCCGGGTGTTCCTGACCGCCAACCGGCACCACATGCAGATTCTCGACGCGATCTGTGACCGCGACGCGGACGCGGCGCAGAAGGCAGTGGTCGACCACATCGAGACCGCGCGGCGCGACCTGCGGCGGAGCCTGCGCAGCTAAGCGTCGCCGGTCGGGGCGGCTCGCGGTTGACCCGCGTCGAAGGAGCCACCCTAAGCTAAGGTATGGCGCGCAGACCGTTGGACATCGACGTGGCCGTGGTGGGGGCCGGGTTCGCCGGCCTGTACATGCTCTACCGCCTGCGCGGACTCGGGCTGCGCACGCGCGTTTTCGAGCAGGGCACCGACGTCGGAGGCACGTGGTTCTGGAACCGGTACCCCGGTGCCCGCTGTGACATCGAGAGCGTCGACTACTGCTATTCGTTCTCCGCCGAACTCCTCGCCGACTGGACGTGGACGGAGCGGTACGCCACCCAGCCCGAGATCCTCCGCTACCTCCACCACGTCGCGGACCGGTTCGACTTGCGCCGGGACATCCAGACCAGCACCCGGGTCAGGTCCCTGCGTTACGACGAGCCCGGGAACCGGTGGCTGGTGTCCACCCAGGCCGGCGAGGTGGTATCGGCCCGCCACTGCGTGCTGGCCGTCGGCAATCTCTCTTCGGTGAAGCGCCCGGACTTCGCCGGGCTCGAGAGCTTCCGGGGCCAGTGGTACCACACCGCGCGGTGGCCGGCCGGCGGCGTCGACTTCCGGGGCCAGCGGGTGGGGGTCGTCGGAACCGGGTCGACGGCGATTCAGGCCCTGCCCCAGATCGCGAAGCAGGCGGCCCGGGTGCAGGTGTTCCAGCGGACCCCGAACTACTCGATGCCGGCGCAGAACCGGCCGCTGCCACCCGAGGAACTTCGCGAGGTCCTCCGGGACTACGGCGAGCGACGCCGGGCGGCCGAGCGCTCGGACGCCGGCGTGCCCGTCGCCCCGCCGCAGCGGTCGGCGCTCGAGGTCAGCCCCGAGCAGCGCCGGCGGATGTACGAGGCAGGATGGCGACGGGGCGGCATCAACGCGCTGTCGTATGCCTTCACCGACTTCTTCACCGACGAGCGGGCGAACTTCACCGCTCAGGAGTTCGCCCGCGAGAAAATCCGCGGGATCGTCCGCGACCGCGCGGTAGCGGAGGCGCTGTGCCCGACGCACCACATCGGCACCAAGCGGACCTGCGTGGACATCGGGTACTTCGAGACCTTCAACCGTGACCACGTGGAACTGGTGGACGTGCGCCGGTCGCCGATCACGAACCTGACCCCGCGCGGCCTGGCCACGGCCGCCGGCGAGTACGGGCTCGACGCCATCGTCTTCGCCATCGGGTTCGACGCCATCACCGGGGCCCTGCTCGAGATCGACATCCGCGGCCGGGGCGGCCTGTCCCTGGCCGAGAAGTGGTCGCAGGGGCCGCGCTCGTACTTCGGGCTGTGCGTGGCGGGGTTCCCGAACCTGTTCATGATCACGGGACCTGGCAGCCCTTCGGTCCTCAGCAACATGGTCGTCTCGATCGAGCAGCACGTGGACTGGATCGCCGGCTGCCTGAGCCACCTCGAAGACCGGGGACTTGATCGCATCGAGGCCTCGGCCGAGGCCGAGGCCGCGTGGGCCCGCCACGTCAGTGATCTCGCCGACGCGACGCTGTATCCGCAGGCGGCATCGTGGTACGTCGGGGCCAACATCCCGGGCAAGCCGAGGGTGTTCATGCCCTACGTCGGCGGGTGCGGGACCTACCGGCGGGAATGTGAGCAGGTCGTCGAGCGCGGGTACGAGGGGTTCGCCCTGGGCGCCGGCGTGCGCGCGTCGGGCATTGCCACCTCTGCCGTACCCATCTAAGGTCCGATGGTATGAATACTGGCCCAAGCCACCGCGGGGGTCGCCCGGTGGGCGTGCTGGACGGGGGTCGCCCGGCGGGCGTGCTGGACGGGGGTCGCCCGGCGGGCGTGCTGGACGGGGGTCACTGAGTGGGCACGCTGGACGGAAAGGTCTGCGTGGTGACCGGCGCGGCCGGCGTGATCGGCCGCGAGACCGTCGGCGTCCTGGCTCGGGAAGGCGCAGCCGTCGCCGGCGTCGACGTGAAGGGCAAGGTCGACGCCGATCTCTTCCTCGTCGCCGATCTGACCGACGCCGGCCAGGTGGCCGCCACCTACGGCGCGGTGGCCGAGCATTTCGGGCGCATCGACGTCCTGTTCAACAACGCGGGGATCGCGCTGCCCCAGGACGGGTCGGTGCTCGACACCGACCTGGCGACGTGGAACCGGGTCATCGAGGTCAATCTGACCAGCATCTTCCTCTGCTGTAAGTACGGCATCCCGTATCTACTGCAGGCAGGCGGAGGGTCGGTGATCAATACCTCGTCGCTCGTGGCCAAGGTCGGGTCGGCGGCGTCCCAGATCGCCTATACCGCCTCCAAGGGCGGCGTCCTTTCGCTGTCGCGCGAGCTGGGCGTCGAGTTCGCCAAGCGCGGGGTGAGGGTCAACGCGCTGTGTCCCGGTCCGGTCGACACGCCGCTGCTGCGGGCGTTGTTCGACTCGGAGGAGGCAGCGCGGCGGCTCATCCACGTCCCGTCCGGCCGGTTCGCCCGGGCCCGGGAGATCGCCGAGGCCGTCGCCTTCCTGGCCAGCGACGCGTCCTCCTACGTCAACGCCGCAGAGTTCCTGGTCGACGGCGGCATCTCGGCGGCGTACGTCACGGCCGTGGATCCGGCCGACGGCTCCGGCGGCCGCGAGTAGCGATCAACGTCTCCGGCGCGCACGAGGTGCACTGAGCGTGGCGCACCCGTGGCGGTCCGCTGCGCTGCCCCGGCGCAGGCACGCCGCGGGCCAGACCGAGGCGAGGACAGGCTGGTCGGAGGGGCCGGACCGGGCCGCCAAACTACCCGTTGACAGCCGGTTCGCAATGGTCTTATGGTTCGCTGAGTAGACCACTTTGAGCGGTGGGGCTGGCGTGTGCTCGCGGAAATCAGGAGCAAGGCGATCACATCTGAGACGTTGACAGTGTTCGTGTCGTGACGCCATGGGCTGAGCCGCGGCGCGCCGGGTCGGGAGGGTAGATGGACACATTGGGGAGCAAGACGCCCCTGGCGACACTGGACGTCTCCGAGCGCGATGACATCCATCAGCTACGCGGCCGTGCGATCGGGCTGGGCGGGGTCTTGTTCATCTCGTTCGCCGCGATGTCCCCGTTGACCGGGCAGCTCGGCAACGTTCCGCTGGCCATCGGGCTCGGCAACGGGATCGGGGCGCCGGCCGGGTTCGAGATCGGCATCGTCATGCTGGTGTTGTTCTCGGTGGGCTACGTGAAGATGATGCGGAGCGTGCCGTCCTCGGGCGGCTTCTACTCCTTCATCAGCCGCGGGCTGGGGCGCCCGCTCGGGATGGCGGCCGGCTGGTCGTCGGTCTTCGCCTACGCGTTCGTGGTGGGCTCGCTGATCGGCGCGTTCGGCTACTTCGGCAACATCACCATCCAGCAGTTCTTCCACGTGGGGATCCCGTGGCCGATCCTGGGCTTCGGCGCCCTGGCGGTCATCCTGGCCCTGGGCCATTTCGATATCCGGCTCAGCTCGAAGGTGCTCGGGGTCGCGCTGATCCTCGAGATTCTCGTGCTCACGATCATGATCGTGGCGGTGTTCGGCAAGGGCGGCGGCCCGACCGGCATCTCGGCGGCCCCGATCAACCCGGTCAACGCGTTCAAGGGCCTAGCCCCCGGGGTCGGCATCTTCTTCGCCGTGTGGTCCTGGGTGGGCTTCGAGACGATCCCGAACTACGCGGAGGAGTCGCGCAACCCGCGGAAGATCGGGGCGCAGGCGCTGTTCATCTGCGTGATCGGGGGCGGCCTGTTCTTCGCCATTTCCGCCTGGGCGGTCGTCACCGGATGGGGCACCCACGCGGTGGTCCACCAGGCGGCCACCAACGGCGGCAACCTGTACTACGGCGTCACCACGCAGTTCGCGGCCAAATGGGTGACCGACGTGATGGAGTGGCTGATCATCACCTCGTCGTTCGCGTGCGCGCTGTCGTTCCACAACACCCACGCGCGCTACCTGTACGTGATCGGGCGGGAGAAGATCTTCCACCCGCACCTCGGCCGGACGCACAGCCGGTGGAAGAGCCCGTACGTGGCCAACGCGACCGCGGCGGTCATCGAGGCCCTCCTGGTCGGCCTGTTCCTGGTCGTCTGGTACGCCAGTCCGTCGGCGCAGAAGTTCGCGACGTTCGCCAACGCCCCGTACTACGAGCTGTTCGGCTGGTTCGCGATCGTGGCGACGTTCACCGTGCTGGTGAACCAGACCCTGTGCTCGCTGGCGACGATCGCGTACTTCCGCAAGCCCGAGAACTCGCGCGAACGGAACGTCTGGACCACGGAGATCATCCCGGTCCTGGCCATCGCGGCGATGTGCGTGGTGCTGTGGCTGCTGTGGTCGAACCTGCACGCGATCGGCGGCTCGATCGTCTGGGTGGACATCATCCCGTGGCTCTGCCTGGGCTGGCTGGCCCTCGGCGTGGTGCTGGCGCTGGTGGTGCGCCGGCGGAACCCGGAGAAGTACGACGTCCTGGGCCGGATGGTGAACTCCGGGATCAACTGACCCGGGCTGCGAGCGGGCGGTCAGCTCCTGGCGTGCACCTCGCGCCAGCGGGCGGCCGCCCGCTCGAAGCACTCCCGCGGGGCGCGGATGACCCCGGCGCCGATCTGCCCTCCGTCCCGGCCGGCCAGGCCGACGTCCATCACCGGCAGCACGCCGGTGTCGAGCACCTTGAAGATGTCGACGCCCGTGGGCGTGCCGCGGAAGCCGAACAGCGGGATCCGGAAGGTGGTGTTCTCGCCCGCCGTGATCCGGTACATCTCGAGATTCCTGGCGATCATGGCGTCGGGGGACCCGCCCTGGTAGTCCTGCAGGGACAGCGCGCAGGCCTGGGCGAAGCCGCCGAGCCCGACGGTCTCGGTGATCGGGCTCTCGCCGCCCATCCAGGTGATCTCCGACTCGTCGTGCCCGGCGAAAAGCTTGCCCTCGTGCGCCGGCGTCGGCCCCCGGAACCATTCGCCGCCCAGGCCGCCCACCCGGATGGCGAACTCCTGGCAGCTGAACGCCATCGCCGAGACCACGCTCGTGCCGGGCAGCCCGTCGATCGAGTCCGCGATCGCCTTGCCGGCCGCCATGGACAGCCGCAGGAAGAAGTAGTCGTTGTCGGCGATGTGCAGGAAGGTCTCGCGGACGCGCCCCGGTTCGGACCCGGCCATGTCCAGCGCGGCCCCGAGCAGCTCCCTGACGAACAGCAGCGAGGACGCGCTGTTGCGGCTGTGGCACTCGTCGCCCATCCGCAGGCCCTTGGCGATCAGGGGTTTGAGCGGCACTCCGCCGGCCCGGCGGACCGCCTCGCCGACCACGGGCGCGTACACGGCGTTCACGTGCACCAGTCGCTGGTGCACGCCCTCGTCGTAGCATCCGTAGTTCAGCCGCCGGGGGTCCTGGCCCTCGTAGAAGTTGCAGAAGGCGCGCCGGCCGTACGTCCGGTCCTCGACCACGAACACGGGCATCGACGCGGTGTAGATGCCCGCCAGCGACCCGACGGCGCCGTAGTCGTGGCACGACCCGACCTGCACCTCGCCGGCGTCCAGCGCGGCGATCGCCTCCTCCCGCGTCGCCGCGAGGCCCTCGAACAGCACACCGCCGATGATCGCGTCGCGCTGCCCTCCGACGTACTCCGGCCACCGCAGGGGAGCGCCCGAGGTCAGCACGAGGTGGCGGGAGTACCCCGGCATCACCTCCCCGGCCGGCCGCACGTCGACCACGACCGGGTCGGCGGCGCACAGCCGCTCGACCGCCTCGGCGTTGGCCTCGTCACGGGTGCGGCTGGCCGCGGCCCGGGCAGGCCCGCTGATGCCGTTCTGGAATGTGGTCATCGGGCCACGAACCCCCCGTCGACCAGGATCGTCTGGGCGGTGATGTACGAGGCGCGGGGCGAGAGCAGGAACTCGACCACCTCCGCGACCTCCTCCGGTTCCCCGATCCGGCCGAGGACGGTGTGCGCCGCCGACGCCTCCTCGCCGCCGGACACCGCCGCCATCGACGGGCTCATCGGGGCCCGGATGACGCCGGGGGCGACGCAGTTGACCCGGATCCCGCGCCCGGCCAGTTCCACCGCCAGGTACGTGGTGTACGCCGCGACGCCGGCCTTGGTCGCGCCGTACACCGAGGCGCCGACGAACCGCCCGATCTGGCCGGTGAGCGATCCGATGTTGACGATCGCCGACCCGTCGGCCAGCCGCGGCGCGAAGACGTCGGTCACCCGGGCCAGGCCCGCCACGTTCACCTCGAACATCAGGTCCATCGCCTCGTCGTCCACCCGGCCCAGGAACGTGTCCTTGAGCACCCCCGCGCAGTTGACCAGGCCGGCGATCGGCTCGTCCCCCAGCCCGGCTGCGGCCGCCGCCACGCTGGCCCGGGCCGTCACGTCGCCCTCGATCGCCCGGATGCCGCGGTTGCGGGCGTCGTCCCAGTCCACCGACGCGATCTGCGGCGCCAGGTCCATGGCGACCGCCGTCGATCCCGCGTCCCGCAGCCGCCGGCAGATCGCCAGGCCGATGCAGCCCGCGCCGCCCGTCACCACCATCTGTCCCACTAGCGTTTCTCCTTGGTCGGCGAGGCCGGCGGGCGAGAGTAACGGAGCGCCAGGCGCCCGGTCCGGGTGGCGATCAGGTACAGGCTGGCGTTGAACGGCCACTGGGACACGATGCGCCCGGTGCCGGCCCGGAAGTAGCTGTCGGTGCCCGCCCACACCGTGCTCCGCAGCGCGGACTGCAGCCAGCGGTCGTACAGGTCGGCCGCGGCGCGGGACACCTGCACGTCGTGCGCGCCGCGGGACGCCAGGCGCCCGATGGCGCGGGCCGCGAACCGGGCCTGGGCCTCGTAGAACGAGACCAGCGGGACGCTGTTCGTGTTGGGCCCGTACATCATGAAGAAGTTGGGGAACCCGGGCACCATCATCCCGAGAAACGCCCGGGGCTCGCCCGCCCACACCTCGTGCAGTTCCCGGCCGTCCGGCCCGGTGACCTTCAGGTCCGCCAGGTAGTTCGCGGCGTCGAAGCCGGTGGCCAGCACGACGACGTCGAGGCTGTGCCGGTCGCCGTTGTCGTCGACCACGCCGTCGGCGGACAGGCCCTTCACCCCGTGCGGGACCAGCGTGACGTGCGGCTGCCGCAGCGCCGGGTAGTAGTCGTCGCTCAGCACGGTCCGCTTCCCCTCGAACGGGAACGCCGGCGTGAGCAGCCGCCGGAGCTGGGGCTGGTCCGGGAACGAGGCCTCCAGGAACCGCTCGGACGCGCGCGCGCGCCGCCGGTTGACCCAGCCGTCGCGCCGCGCGTGACTCATCCGCATCTGGCGCAGGTCGTAGCGCAGGTAGAGGCTCAGGCGGCGCCACCGGCGCACCAGCCGGCGGCCGTTCGCCCGGCGCTCCGACGGGCTGAAGTCCCGGCCGCCCTTGGGCAGCAGCCAGTTCGGCTCGCGCTGGAAGACCTTGACCTCCGCGGCGCAGGCGGCCGCCTCGGCGACCACCTGGACGGCCGATGAGCCCGTGCCCAGCACGCCCACCCGCCGGCCGGTCAGGTCGAGGCCGTCGGGCCACCGGGCCGTATGGCAGATCACCGGGGCGACGCCCGCGGCCTCGCGGGCCAGGGCCGGGACGCGCGGGACGTTCAGGAACCCGACCGCGCTGATCACCGCGCGGAACGGCCCGTGCGGATTGCCCGAGGACGTGGTGAGCAGGTACTCGCCGCGGTCGTCCTCCCAGGTGACGCTCTCCACCTTCTCGTTCAGCGCCAGGTGGCGGCGCAGGCCGAAACGGTCGGCCACGCTCTCGAGGTAACCCTGGAGTTCGCCCCGCCGGGCATAGGTGCGGCTCCAGTCGGCCGGCGCGTAGGAGAACGAGTAGATGTGCGACTCGAGGTCCACCTCGGCACCGGGATACCGGTTGTGCCGCCACGTCCCGCCGACCCCGGGGGAGCCGTCGAAGATGGTGAAGTCCGTGATGCCCTGGCGTTGCAGGGCGACGCCGGCCGCGATCCCGCTGAAGCCGGCCCCGATCACGGCGACCCGCGCCGCATTGCGCTCCGATCGGGGCGACGACCATCTCATCCGGCCTGAGTCCTTCGGTTTCCGGATCGGTCTTTAGGTCTAGACGGTAGACCTAAAGCTCACGGATCGTCAACGGCCGCGCGACCGCCCCGCCGCCCCGCCGCGTCAGCCCGGGTTCCGCAGGCCGTCAGCCCGGGCCGCTCCGCCCGTCAGCCCGGGTTCCGCAGGCCGGCCGCGATCTCGTCCGCGGCCTCCGACAGCCCTTCCACCGCCCGGGACAGCCGTCCCGCGAACAGCAGGAAGCCATGGGGCATGTCCGGGTACTCGCGGCAGCGCACCGGCACGCCGGACCGGCGCAGCGCATCAGCGAACGCGAGTCCCTCGTCACGCAGCGGATCGAGCCCGGCGACCAGCAGGTAGGTGGGCGGGAGGCCGCGCAGGTCGGCCACGGCGCTCAGCGCGGCGCGCGGGTCGCCGGGCGCCCGGCCGCCGCCGTACTGGGACCAGTACCAGGCCATCTCGTCGGCGGACAGGAACGGGTCGTCGGCGTTCCGGCGGTAAGACCCGGTGCTCATCGCGGGGTCCGTCGCGGGATAAAGCAAGGCCTGGAACGCCACCGGGGAGTGGCCCTCGTCGCGCAAGGCCAGCGAAACAGCCGCGGCGATGTTGCCCCCGGAACTGTCGCCGGCGACGGCGAGCGGCGGTGCGGCCACGCCGATCTCACCGCCGCGCGCGGCCAGCCAGCGGACCACCCCCGCGGCGTCGTCCACCGCCGCCGGGAACGGGTGCTCGGGCGCCCGCCGGTAGTCCACCGCCACGGTCGTGATCCCCGACCGGCGGGTGATGGACCGGCACATGCCGTCGTGCGACTGCAGGTCCCCGAAGACCCATCCTCCTCCGTGGAAGAACACCGCCGCGCCGGGCCCGGCCGGCCGCTCCGGACGGTAGACGCGGACCGGCACGTCACGCCCGTCGACTCCGATCACCCGGTCCTCGACGCCGCCCACCTCGGGATAGTCGGTGAACGGGGCGAAAAGCTCGGCGAAGTTCCTGCGGCCGTCGGGGAGCGGCAAGGTCCGGCTCGACGGCCGGCCCAGCGCGATCAGCTCGTCGAGCAGCGCGGTGACCTCGGGGTGCGAGGCCCGGGGCAGAGTGTTCTCACTCATAGTCTTTCTAATAGACCATTGAGCCATTAGAGTCAACCTGCGAGGAAGGTGAGGCCGATGGTGCCGGGGCCGCCGCAGACCGAGTCGACCTTCGCCCTGGCCCGCCGGGCCATCGCCGCGGGCGACGCGGCCGAGGGCGTGCGGCGGATCCGCCAGATACTCGACGAGACGGCCGAGGGCCGCGAGCTGTTCCCGCTGTTCATCGACCGCTCCCGGCGGTTCCTGGCCGGCCGCGGGGTGCCCCCCGCCGACCTGGCCGCCCGTGAGCAGCGGATCCTGTCGCTGCTCGGCGCGACAGCGGATGACGCGCTGGACATGCCCCGGCAGTGGGCGGCCGTGCGGGAGCTGGCCGAGCGGGCCGAGGAGGCGTGCCGCGCCGGAGCCGGCCTGGCCGCGTCCGACCTGGTCGAAGACCTGCGCCGGGCCTGGCTGACCGTGCACGACCGGTTCTGCGACGTGGTGTGCGGGCTGTTCAGCCTGGCCGCCGAGCGCCTGGGCGAGCCGGTGATCGGCGCCATGTGGGACGACGCGATCGGCGACCTCTACCCGAGCCGGGACGCCTACGACACGCGCCGCCGGGCCTGGACGGAATCGGCGGCGCTGCTGCTCGACGACGCCGCCGTGTCGCTGCGCGGGCACCTGTCCGGGCCGGGGCGCACCGGGGAGGTGTCCGTGCGGGAGGAGGAGGACCGGTGGGTCTTCCGGTTCGATCCGTGCGGGTCCGGCGGCCGCACGCTGCGCCCCGACGCCAACGCCGACGGGGCCGCCCGGGTGGGCGAGCCCTTCGGGTTCGGGGTCACCACGCAGGCCCACGACTGGGCCTGGCAGACCAAGGGCGTGTGCCTGTACTGCGTGCACTGCTGCCAGCTCCAGGAACGAGCGCCCATTGCCCGGCTGGGCTATCCTGTCAGGGTCGTGGAGCCGCCGGTGTGGGGCACGACCGAGTCGCGGGGCTACTGTACGTGGAGCGTTTACAAGGATCCTTCGCTGGTCCCGGCCGGGGCGTACCGGCGGGTGGGCGCGGTCAGGCCCCGGGCGCGCGGGATGGCTGAGCGCAGAGGCTCAGGGGGGTCCTCCCCCCGGGGAAACCCCGAGCGGGGGGGTCCGGGGGGGTCGTCCCCCCGGGGAAATGCCGATATCGAGGCGGTGGACCTGGTCGCGGCCCATCGGGTCGTCACCGAGCGCCTCCGGCACGCCATCCACATCGGCACCTACCTGCCCGGCGACAAGCTGCCGCCCGAGCGGACGCTGGCCCAGCAGCTCGGGGTGTCGCGGATGACCGTGCGCGAGGCCATCCGGGTGCTGCGGGCGGAGGGTTACGTGTCGAGCCGGAGGGGCTCGTCCGGCGGCATCACGGTTCTCGACCAGGGCGAGGACTCCATCCGGCTCCGGCAGGTGCTGCAGGGCCGGATGGCCGAGCTCGACGACGACTTCGAGTTCCGCATCGCCGTGGAGGGCGCCGCGGCCCGGCTGGCCGCCCAGCGGCGCACCAAGCGGGATCTCGCCCGGCTGCGCCAGGCCTACCTCGATCTGGAGCAGGGCCGGGAGACCGCGCGGTTCCGGGCCGCCGACAACGTGTTCCACCTGGCCATCGCCGACGCCGCCCGGAACCGCTTCATGCGCGAGGCGATCGAGAACGTCCGCGCCATGACCTGGGTGCCCCTCGACCGGGTGATCTCGAAGGTCTTCATGTCGGCGCACGAGCACCACCAGCAGATCCTGCAGGCCATCGAGGACCGGGACCCCGAGGCGGCCGAGCGGGCGGTCGTCGCCCACATCCGGCGGGCCCAGCGCGACCTGCACCAGGTGGTCGAGACGGCACCGCCACCCGACGAACCGCTCAGCCCGTCGCCCTGACGCCCAGGTCTAGGCACGGGGCCGGAACGGCGCGCCCGTCGCCGCGGTCCCGGCCTGCCGCCTGCGGCGCGCAGTGTTAGCCCCCGCGGGAGATGCGCCGATCCCGCGGGGGCCGGCCAGGCTGCCCCGGCCGGTTCGGCGGCCCGGGCAGCCTGGTCAGCGGCTGAGCGCCGCCATGAGTGACCGCTGTTGCTAACGCTCACCAGCCTGCTTCGGCGGCTGATCGGGAGGGCAGTGTCTTAGGTCCCGTACTCAGGGGCCCTCCGTCCCGGCGTCCCTGCGTCCCTGCCCGACCAGGGCCAGCCCGCCATTCCGGCACGGCTTCGCCGGGCTGCATGGTCACGTAGTGGTGTCGGCGGTCGGGGCGGTTGCCGCGAAGTCGTCAAAGGTCTAGCTTATAGCCCAACAACGACGGCGGACCGGGTGACGCGGGAGGGGAGAACCGGGTGGCGCGGGAGGAGGAGAGATGAGCGGACAGACCGGCCTCGCGGCGGCCCGGCCGGCGGCGGCCGGCGTCCCGGCGCTGCTCGCCGGGCGGGCCGCGGTGGTCACCGGGGGCACCCGCGGGATCGGACGCGGGATCGCCGAGGTCCTGTGCGGGGCCGGCGCCCGGGTGGTCATCAGCGGGCGGGATGAAGCCCGCGGCCAGAAGGTCGCGGACGAGATCTCGGCCCCGGAGGCGCCGTGCCTGTTCCGCCGGGCCGACGTCCGCAGCCAGGCGGACCTGAAGGCCCTGGCCGAGTATGCGCGGGAGTGCTGCGGCTCGCTGGACATCCTGGTCCACAACGCCGGCGTCTACCCCGAGGTCGCGCTGGCGGACATGTCCGAGGCCGACTGGGATCTCGTCCACGACACCAACCTGAAGAGCGCGTTTTTCGCGCTGCAGGCGTTCCTGCCGCGGCTGAAGGAGAGCCCGGCGGGCCGGATCGTCTTCGTGTCCAGCATCACCGGCCCGGTCACCGGCTATCCCGGGCTGGCCCACTACGGCGCGTCCAAGGCCGGGATGGAAGGGTTCATGCGGGCCGCCGCGATCGAGGTCGCGCCCTTCGGGATCACGGTCAACGCGGTGGCGCCCGGCAGCATCCGCACCGAGGGGCTCGCCGACCTGGGGGAGCAGGCCATCGCGTCGATGGAGGCCCTCATCCCGCTCAAGCGGCTGGGCCAGCCCCGCGACATCGGGGGCGCCGTGCTCTACCTGGCCTCCGGCCTGGCGTCGTTCGTCACCGGGCAGAGCCTGGTGGTGGACGGCGGCCAGACGCTGCCGGAGATCCCAGGCTGAACATGGAGCCGCTGGGCGCGCAGGCCGGGAGCCTCCCGCCGCCGGGGACGTCCGACGGCCGGGTTGCGTTCGTCACCGGCGCGGGCGGCGGCATGGGCCAGCGGATCGCCGCCGACCTGACCCGGGCCGGCGCCCGGGTGTTCGCGGTCGACGTGAAGGAGCCGCCGCCGCGCCCGGACGGCCCGGACGGCCCGGACGGCGGCTACGCCTACTGGCGGCTCGACGTCACCGAGGAGGACCGGGTGGCGCGCGCGCTGGGCGAGCTCTTCGCCGCCTGCGGCCGGCTCGACTACGTGGTCAACGGGGCCGGGGTCGGCTGGTTCGACCGGGACGGCCCGGTCGCGGACATCGAGCGCGAGGTGTGGGACCGGGTGCTGGACGTCAACCTGACCGCGGCCATGCTGGTCTGCCGTCACGCCCTGCCGCTGATCCGGCGCAGCGGGGGCGGGGCGTTCGTCCACCTGGCCAGCGTGGCCGGGCTGCGCAACGCCGACGATCCGATGGACGCCTACCAGGTCTCCAAGGCCGGGCTGATCTCCCTGTCCCGGGCGATTGCGCTCCAGTACGGGCCGCTCGGGATCCGCTCGAACACCATCTGCCCCGGTGCGATCCTCACTCCCATGATCCAGCCGCTGTACGACCAGGACCCGGCGCGGGCCCAGCGGATGGCCCGCCGCACCCCGCTGCGGCGGCTCGGGACGGTCGCGGACGTCTCATCAGCGTGCCGGTTCCTGCTCTCGGACGAGGCGTCCTTCATCACCGGCGTCGACCTGGTCGTCGACGGCGGCTGGACCCTGGCGCTCCCATGACCGAGCCAACGGAGGGCGGCGAGCCGGGGGGCGCGGGCGGCGGGGCGGGTGACGCTTCCGCGCTGCTGGCCGGATCGCGGCTGGTGCAGCTCGAGGTGCCCGACCTCGACGGGGGGCTGCGGGCGAAGCTGGTCTCGGCGGCGAAGGCCCGGTCCCCGGACGGGGCCGCCATGTGCACCATCATGTTCGGGCTGACCCAGGCCGACGACGTGTACGAGAGCCCGGTGTCGTCGGCGGACAACGGGTATCCCGACCTGGTCATGCGTCCGGACCTGGCTACTCTCCGGCGGCTGCCGTGGGCCGGGGCGACGGCGGCCGTGCTGTGCGACCTTTTCGAGGCCGACGGGACCCCGTGCCCGCTGGCCCCGCGCACGGTCCTGCGCACGGTGGTGGACCGGTGCGCCGAGCTCGGCTACGAGGCCCGGTTCGCGGCCGAGTGGGAGCTGTGCGTCGTGCACCGGGGCGACGAGACATCCGCCGCCGCCGCGGCGGATGACCAGGTGCCCCTGGGGCGGACGATGAACGCCTACAGCTCCCTGCGCCTGCGTGAGCTGCGGCCGCTCGCCCAGGCGTTCTTCGAGCGCATGGAGGCCGTGGGCGTCGGCGTCGAATCGGTGCACACCGAACTCGGCCCCGGGATGGTGGAGTTCGCCCTGGCCCACGCCCCGGCCGTCGAGGCCGCCGACCACGCGGCCCGGGCCAAGGCCTACCTCAAGGAGCTGTGCGGCGAGCGAGGCCTCGTGGCCACGTTCATGCCGAAGTGGCGTACCGGCGCGCCGACGTCGGGCTGCCACTTCCACCAGAGCCTCTGGCGCGACGGCGCCAACGTGTTCGCCGCGCCGGACGGCGCGCTGTCCCCGCTGGCCCGCCACTACCTGGCCGGGCAGCTCACGACCCTGAAAGACTTCAGCGTCCTGTTCAACCCGTCGGTGAACGCGTTCCGGCGGCTGCAACCGGGAACGTTCACCCCGGCGACCGCATCCTGGGGAGTGGACAACCGGACCGCCGCCATCCGGGCCATCACCGGGTCACCCAAGGGCGTCCGGCTCGAGCATCGCCGTCCCGGCGCGGACGTCAACCCGTACCTGGCGATCGCCGCCATGCTCGCGGGCGGCCTGCACGGCCTGGCCGGGAAGCTGGAACCTCCCGCCCCGGCGACGGCCGACGCCTACGCCGATGACCGGTTCGGCCGCCTGCCGGCGACCCTCGCCGACGCGATCGCCGCGCTGCGGGACTCGACGCTCGCACCCGGCCTGCTCGGCCGGGAGTTCGTCCGCCACTACCTGCTCTCCCGTGAGGTGGAGCTCAGGCTCTGGCGCGACTGGGAGACCGGGCAGGTGACCGAGTGGGAGCACCGCCGGTACTTCGAGACCTCATGAGGGAGGCGCTCCGGACATGGATGCGGACCAGCAGGCAGCGGTAGAGAAGCGGCTGCGCGACGAGGGCATCGAGACCGTGCTGTGCGTCGTGCCCGACCTGTGGGGCCGGCTGATGGGCAAGCGCGTGACCACCGACAGCTTCCTGAAGACGGCGCTGCGCTCCGAGGGGCTGCACGCCTCGCTCTACCTCTTCGTCGTCGACATGGACATGGATCCGCGCCCCGGCTACGAGCTGAGCAACTGGCACACCGGATTCTCGGACTTCCGCATGGTGCCCGACCTGGCCACGTTCCGGCTCGTCCCGTGGCTCGACGCCACCGCGATCGTGATCTGCGACGCCTACGAGGAGGAGAGCGACGCCCTGGTGGAGGTGGCGCCGCGCTCGATCCTGCGGCGCCAGGTCGACCGGGCGGCCGCCGCCGGCCTGGCCTTCAAGATGGCGACCGAGCTGGAGTTCTACCTCTACCGAAACGACCCGGCGCAGGCGTGGGCGCGCCGCTACCACGAGCTCGAGCCGGTGACGTACTACCGGGCCGACTACCACATCCTGCAGTCGACCAGGAACGACGGCTTCATCGAGACGATCAGGCGGCAGATGAACGCGGCGGGGATCGAGGTGGAGTTCTCCAAGGCGGAATGGGGGCTCGGCCAGCAGGAGATCAACCTGCGCTTCACCGACGCGCTCGAGATCGCCGACCGCCACGCGCTGTACAAGAACGGCGTGAAGGAGATGGCCCATCAGCGCGACTGGAGCGCGACGTTCATGGCCAAGCCCTCCATGTCCGACATCGGGTCGTCGTGCCACATCCACGCCAGCGTGTGGGGCGCGGACGAGACCACGAAGATGCCCGGCCCTTCGTCGCCGCACGAACTCTCCGGCCTGGGCCGGTCGTTCCTGGCCGGGCTGCTCGAGCACACCCCGGAGCTGATGTGGCTGTTCGCGCCCAACGTCAACTCCTACAAGCGGTTCCAGAGCGAGTCCTTCGCCCCGACCGTCGTGGCGTGGGGGCGCGACAACCGGACGTGCGGCTACCGGGTGGTGGGCGAGGGCGAGTCGCTGCGGGTGGAGAACCGGATGCCGGGCGCCGACGTCAACCCGTACCTGTCGGCCGCGGCCACGGTGGTCGCCGGGCTCGACGGCATCGAGCGGAAGCTCGACTGCGGCGACCCGTACGAAGGGAACGCCTACACCGACCGCGAGCTGTCCGCCGTCCCCGCCACGCTGCGCGACGGGCTCGACAAGTTCGCGGGCAGCGCGCTCGCGGCGGCGGTGCTCGGCGGCGCGGTGCACGAGCACCTGGTCCACTTCGGGCGGCAGGAACTCGAGGCGTTCGAGCACGAATGCGTCACCGACTGGGAGCGGATCCGTTACTTCGAGCGCATCTGAAAGGAACGACGCATGGCTGAACACCTCCGCCCGGGCGTTCACGGGCACAGGTCGTGAGCGCGCCGGGGGCCGCGTCCGGGCACGCCGACTTCGCCCGGTGGTGCGAGGCCGAGGGCATCCATACCGTGATCGCCGGCGCCGCCGACGTGCACGGGATCTGGCGGGGCAAGCGGCTGCCGGTGGAGGAGTTCCTGGCCAAGATCGACCACGGCGTCCCGTTCAGTGACGTGGTCTTGGTCCTCACCCATTCCGAGGACACCGACGAAGGGCAGGAACTGGTCGAGCCGCCCGGCGGCGAGGCCTATCCGCTGTACTTCCCGCGCAAGGAACAGGGCTTCCCCGACATCTTCGCGCGGCCGGATCTGGGCACGGCCCGGCGCCTGCCGTGGCACCCGGGCACGGCGGCCGTGCTGGGGGACTTCCACCTGCCCGGCGGAACGGGCGTGCCGCTCGATCCCCGGATCGTGCTGCGGCGGCTGATCGAGCGCGCCCGCTCGCACGGCTTCGAGCCGAAGATCGGCATGGAGTACGAGTTCTACGTCTTCCGCGGTGATCTCGCCGCGCTGAAGGAGTCGGGCTGGCGGCTGGAGCCGATCCGGGCCCGGCCCTATACCTACGGCGTCTACGGCGGGAGCCTCGACGAGGACCTGATCGGCGGGATCCGCCACCAGCTGGCCGTCGCCGGGGTCAGGATCGAGGCCTGCAACCCGGAGACCGGACCCGGGCAGTTCGAGCTGAACATCCACTACGACGACGCGCTGAAAGCGGCCGACGACGCGTTCGTGTACAAGAACGGGATCAAGGAGATCGCGGCCCAGCGCGGGCTGATGGCCTCGTTCATGGCCAAGCCGCGCCGGGACTGGGCCGGGTCGTCCTGCCACGTGCACCAGTCGCTGTGGGAAGCCGGCGCCAACGCGTTCTTCGCCCGCGAGCCCGGCCGGGGACTGTCCGAACTCGGCCAGCACTACACCGCCGGCCTGCTGTCCACCATGCGGGAGTTCACCGCGCTGTTCGCGCCGACCCCGAACTCGTTCAAGCGGTTCACCCCCTACTCCTGGGCGGGGACCAGCGTGAGCTGGAGTCATGACAACCGGTCCACCGGCCTGCGGGCGATCACGCCGCACCCGGACGAGGCGCGGGTGGAGCACCGGCTACCCGGCGCGGACACCAGCCCGTACGTCGTGATCGCCGCCTGCCTGGCCGGCGGCCTGCACGGGATCGAGCAGAAGATCCCGCTCACCCCGGCCTACGAGGGCGACGCCTACGCCACCGACGATCTGGCGTCGGTGCCCTCATCCCTGGAGGAGGCGCTCGACCTGCTGGACGCCAGCGAGGTGGCGCGCGAGATGCTCGGAGCGGACTTCGTCCAGCACTACGCGGCGATGAAGCGGTTCGAGGCCGAGAAGTACCGGCAGCAGGTATCGGAATGGGAGGTACGGCGCTACGCGGAAATGGCCTGAACGCGCTCCCGCTTCCGGTCGCCGTCAGCGGCCCCCCCGTGGTCCGGCCCGCCGCGCCCGCGGCCTGCCTGGCCCGGCTCGCCGCGCCCGCGGCCTGCCTGGCCCGGCTCACCCCTCCAGCGGCGCCCGCGTCGGCCGGGCCAGCCTTGACCCCCGGGAGCATTGGTATGATACTCAGACCAAAGGCCTGTTGGGGAGGTCCGCATGGCAGCAGCCGGAGGCGTCGAGTTCGGCTGCGTGGTGGCCGCCGCCGGCGCGCCGGGCGCCAGTGACCTTGACCTCTACCGCGGGATGCTGGCGGACTGCGACCTCTACGCCCAACTGGGCTACGGCACGGCCTGGGTGCTCGAGCATCATTTCAGCGACTACTTCCCGACTCCCGACCCGGCAGTGCTCGTCGCCCACCTGGCGGGACGGCATCCGGAACTGAGCTTCGGCACCTGCGTGATCGTCACGCCGTGGCATCACCCGCTGCGGCTGGCCGGGCAGATCGCCATGCTGACCGAACTGACCGACCGGCCGCTGCACCTCGGTCTCGGGCGCGGCACCGCGAAGTTCGAGTTCGACGCGTTCGGCCTGGACATGGCCGAGGCCCGGCCGCGCTTCGCCGAAACGTGGGACATCCTGCGGCACGCGATGACCGGCGAGCCGTTCAGCTACGCGGGCTCGCACCTGACCGTCGGCGAGCAGATCCGGATCCGGCCCGCGCCGCGGACCGGGCAACTGCACTTCTACGGGGCCATCGGGAGCCCGGACAGCGCCGGCATCATGGCCAGGCTCGGCCTGCCCCCGCTGTGCAACACGATCGGCGACCTCCAGCGGCAGACCGACACGCTCCGGACCTGGGCCGCCGCGGCCGCCGCGACGGGCGCGGACACCTCCGGCGTCACCTTCCCCATCATGATCGATTGCATCGTCGAGGACACCGACGAGGAGGCGATCAGCGAAGCCTGCCGGTACAAGCCGCGGTTCATGCGGGCGCAGATCGACCACTACGCGCCGCGCGCCACGGACTGGGCCAACACGGCGGGCTACGAGGCCTGGCAGCGGATCTTCTCGGGGATGGAGAAGCGGACCCGTCCGGAGGGCATCGTGCCCTGGTGCGAGTGGCAGCTGATCGGCTCGGCCGAGACGGTCCTACGGAAGCTGGAAGCCTATCTGGACGTCGGCTTCAACCACATCATCCTCCACTTCGCCACCCCCGAGA
This sequence comes from uncultured Actinomycetota bacterium, assembly GCA_963842355.1. Classification (GTDB taxonomy): domain Bacteria; phylum Actinomycetota; class Actinomycetes; order Streptosporangiales; family Streptosporangiaceae; genus JASHPR01. Next base: position 171,686 of record CAWJGC010000013.1, read on the forward strand.
TTCCGGTCGACGTGCGGCACGAGTGGGCCATCCGGTTCGCCCGTGACGTGGCCCCCCGGGTCAGCCCGCGGTTCAGCGCGGCCCCCGCGGCCCCCGCGGCCCCCGCGGCCCCCGCGGCCCCCGCGGCCCCCGCGGCCCCCGCGGCCCCCGCGGCCCCCGCGGCGAGCGTACGGGCTTTGTGACCCGCCAGGTGATCCGCCAGGAAAGAGACCGCCCATGACCGAGCAGTTGCGCGTCAACGACGTCACGTTCTCGGTGGAAGCCGCGGGCAGCGGGCCGCCGGTCGTGTTCATCCACGGCTGGAGCATGAGCGGCCGGTTCTTCCGGCGCCAGCTCGCCGGCCTGTCCGACCGCTTCGCCGTGGTCGTCCCCGACCTGCGCGGCCACGGCGCCTCCGAGAAGGTCCTGCGGGGTCACACGGTGCCGCAGTACGCCGCGGACCTGCACGCGATCCTGGCGGCGCGGCGGGCCGAGCGACCGGTGCTCGTCGGCTGGTCGATGGGGGCGATGGTCGGCTACGAGTACCTGCGCGCCTACGGGCGGGACGCCGTCGCCGGGCTCGTCGTCGTCGACCAGCCGCCGTCCGATTTCGCCTGGGACGGCTATGAGTTCGGGGTATTCAGCATGGCGGCCCTGCGGGACATGAACGAGCAGGTGCAGCAGGACCAGGCCGCGGTCGTGGCCGAGTTCACCCAGCTCATGCTGCACAAGCCGGACGAGGAGACGCTGGCGTGGATGGCGGCCGAGATCCTCAAGGTCCCGCCGGTCATCGCCAGCACGATCCTGCTCGACCAGACCTTGCGCGACTACCGCGATTTCCTCCCGCAGATCGACGTGCCGGCGCTGGTGCTGTTCGGCGAGGACGACAAGCTCACCAGCCCGCGGGCGGGCGAGTACATCGCCGAACGCATCCCGGACAGCCGGCTGCGCACGTTCGCCGCGTCCAGCCACTGCCCGTTCTGGGAAGAGGCCGACGCGTTCAACGAGGCGCTCGCCGCGTTCGCCGCCGACCTGCGGTGAGCCCCCGAGCACGCCTCGGCCGGAGTTGCGCCGTTCGATTCGGTCTGCGGTGCTCGGCCGTTTAGTGGAGACTTTTTAGCGATATGCGCTGAAAGACCTCCACGCTAACGCGATCATGCTGAGGCGGCGGGCGCTATGCCGGGATTATGCGGTTTGTGATTGATTTCGGAGGGCCGGAACGTGGCCTTCCGCCGTCCGAAACTCGAGGCAGCGGATCGCTTTCCACCCGCGCATTATCCAGTCATCGCGTGGGCGCCCAGCCCTCCTCGCCCGCGCGCAGACAACCCAGCCGCGGGGACGGCCAGGCACGTCGCTCGACACAAATAAGAGCAACGCCGGTAACGGCCCGTAGAACGGGATCGGGTCGGGCACCGCCGCGTGCGCCTGGTAGGCGTGCAGGTCGTCGGGCTCGGCCTGGCCGGCCAGGTCAGCGGCCACGGCGTCGCGGTACCGGGCGATCTCCTGGCCGGTCCGCGCCTGGTCCCAGCCGAGCTCCGGGGCGATCAGCGCGGCGGCGTGCGGCGCGGCCGCCAGGCCGCGGTCGCGGACCTCGATCGCGGTCCGGGTGCGGCGGGCCAGCACGTCGTCGAGCCGCATCGCGCCCTCGTGCGTGGCCGCGTAGACGAACTCGGCCGCGAGATAGCCGCCGGCCCCCTCGACCGGCCGGCCGAGTTCCGGCCGCTTGCGGACGAGGCGGAGCAGGTCATCAACGCACGACCCGTAACGCCCGAGCAGGCGCTCGATCACCTCGGCCGGCAGGCCGCTGCCGGAGGCCAGTCGCTGCCGCCCGGCCCAGCGCTCGCGGTACCCGGCCGCGCCCAGCAGCGGCAGCGCGTCCGTGCGCGACGGCGGGACCGGCTGCGGCAGGTCGCGGGCCGCGGCGTCGATGAGGTCGCGGGCCATCACCCGGTACGTCGTGAACTTGCCGCCCGCGATCGCGGTCAGCCCGGGCGCGACGGGACTGACCGAGTGCTCGCGGCTGAGGCGGGTGGTGTCCCCGGCTTTCGGCGCGGCCACCAGCGGCCGCAGGCCCGCGAACACCCCCTCGATGTCGGCGTGGCTGAGCGGGTGGCGCAGCATCCGGTTGACCTTGGCCAGCAGGTAGTCGATGTCCGCGCGGCTCGCCGCGGGGCGGCCGGGGTCGTGGCGCCACTCGGTGTCGGTGTCGCCGATGATCCAGTGGTCACCCCACGGGATCACGAACAGGACGCTCTTCTCGGTGCGGGCGAGCAGCCCGGTGCCCATCCGGATGCGGGCGCGCGGGACCACGATGTGCACGCCCTTGGACGGCCGGACCCGCAGGCCGGTACTCCGCCCGGCCGGCCCTTCCTGCCCGGCCGGCCCTTCCTGCCCGGCCGGCCCGTACTCCGGGAACCAGCGGCCGGTGGTCCAGGCCCCGGTCGCGAGCACCACGTGCCGGGCGCGGATGGTCAGGTCAGAACCCTCGAGCAGGTCACGCGCCATGACCCCGGTGACCCGCCCGCCTTCGGCGCGCAACCCGTCCACCCGCACGTTGGTGGCCAGCGCCGTACCGTGACCGGCGGCGGTCCTGGCCAGGCAGGCGACCATCCGAGCGTCGTCTTCCTGCGCGTCGTAGAACGTCACGGCCCCGACCAGGGCGTCGCGCCTGAGGGCCGGGGCCAGCCGCAGGGCGGCCGTTCTGGAAAGGTGGCGAGCGCCGGGCAGGGCGCGTCGTCCTCCCATGCTGTCGTAGAGCAGCAGCCCGGCGCCCACGTAGGGCCGTTCCCACCCGCGGTGCGTGAGCGGCCAGAGGAAGGGCACGGGCCGCACCAGGTGCGGCGCCAGTTCGGTCAGCAGCAGCGTGCGTTCCCGCAAGGCCTCGCGGACCAGCCCGAAGTCGAGCATCTCCAGGTAGCGCAGCCCGCCGTGGATGAGCTTGCTCGACTTGCTCGACGCGCCGGCCGCGTAGTCGCGGGCCTCGACCAGGGCCACGGACAGACCGCGGGTCGCGGCGTCGAGCGCGGCGCCGGCTCCGGTCACGCCGCCGCCGACTACGAGGATGTCGAACTCCTCGCGGGCCATCCGCCCCAGCGACCAGGCCCGGTGGCGCGGGTCCAGGGCCGTGAGGTTCAGCGCCGCGAGTTCCCGCGTCGCGGCGTCCGGGGGCCGGAGGTCGTGGCCCGCCGCGGTGGCCCGGGCCGCGGGATCCTGGGCGGGTCCGGTCATGAACTCACCGGGCCGCCCCCGGCCAGGGACTGCTCAAGCACCGCCTGCCAGGCCCGCCTGACCGCGGCGCGTTCGCCGGCGGCGAGCGCGGGCCGGACCGGGGCGCCGGTCTCGAACGGCAGGCCCTCCAGCGTGGCGAGATCCCAGAGGCCGGTCCCGAGGCCGGCCAGGGCGCCGGCCCCGAGCGCCGTGACCTCCGCCGCGGCCGGACGTTCCAGCACGACGCCGGTCAGGTCGGCGATGCCCTGCAGCAGCGAGTCGTTGCGGCTCATGCCGCCGTCGACGCGGATCGACCGCAGCGCGCCGCCGATCCCGCCCCCGACCGCGTCGATCGCGTCGGCGACCTGGTGCGCGACGCCGAGCAGCGCGGCCTCGGCCACGTCGGCCGCCACGGCGTCGGCGGTCAGGCCCAGGATGTCAGCCTTCGGGGCCGACCCCCAGCGCGGCGTGCCCAGGCCGAACAGCGCCGGGACGCACCACGGCCCCTGGGCCGCCCCGCGGCGGGCGGCGTCGCTGATCGCACCGTCGCGGATGACCGGCCAGCCGTCGGCGGCGAGGACCCCGAGCTGGCGCAGCCAGGTCGTGACCCCGCCGGCGTTGGGCACGAACCCCTCCAGCGCGTAGGCCGCGCCGCGGTCCAGCCGCCAGGCGCAGCTCGACACGACCCCGGCGGGCGCCCGTTCTGGCGGCTGGTCGCCCGCGTGACACCACAGGAAAGCGCCCGTGCCCAGGGTCAGCTTGGCCATCCCCTCGTGCCAGCAGCGCTGTCCGAACAAGGCAGCCTGCTGGTCTCCGACGGCCGCCCCGATCACCGCGCGCCCGCCGCAGGTGCCGGGGTCGGTCACGGCCAGCCGACCGGCCGTGGTCGTGACCGCGGGGAGCATCGGCGCGGGGATCCCGAACAGGTCGAGCAGACCCGGGTCCCAGGCCGAAGCGGCCAGGTCGAACAGCATGGTCCTGGCGGCCATCGACGGCTCGGTGACATGGACCGCGCCGCCGCTGAGGTTCCAGGTCAGCCAGCAGTTGACGTCGCCGAACAGCAGTTCCCCCGCGGCGGCCCGGCGCCGCGCCCCGGGAACCGAGTCGAGCAGCCAGGCCAGTTTCGCGGCACTGAACGCCGGCTGCAGCGGCAGTCCCGTGCGCTGGCGGACTCCCGGTTCGTGGCCGGCCTGGCGCAGCTCCTCGCAGCGGCAGGCCGACCGGGTGTCCCGCCAGCTTATGGCCGGGTAGATCGCCGCTCCCGACGCGCGCTCCCAGACGACGAACGTCTCGGTCTGCGCGGCCAGGCCGATCGCCGCGACGTCGGCCCAGGTCGCGCCCGCCGGGCCGATCGCGTCCGCGACCACGCCGAGCACGCTGGCCAAGAGCTCAGCCGGGTCGTGCTCCACCCAGCCCGGCCGGGGGAACGCGCTGGCCACCGGGCGGCTGGCCAGCGCCAGCGGGCGCAGCGCCGCGTCCAGGGCCACGCACCTGCTCGACGAGCTGCCCTGGTCGACGGCCAGGACGATGGGCGGCGTCGGCCGGCTCATCCCGGGCCCGATCCTGGCCCCGGCCCGGCGGCGGCCCTGAGCACCTCTCGCACCTGCCCCGCGATCGCGGGGCCGCCGGGCAGCCTGCCCTCGAAGATCGCGCCGCCGATCGTGAACCCCCAGGCCCCGGCCTGGTCCAGCGCCCTGATCTGGCCGGTGGTCGCGACCGATCCGGCGGCGATCACCGGGCCGCTCGCGGCCCGCACCACCGCCCGGGTCAGCTCGGCCGCGTCGGCGGTCTGGTGCCGGTAAGCGAGCAGGTCGAGGCCGAACACGCCGTCCAGCGCGGTGATCCTGCGGGCGCTCTCGGCGATCTCGGTAATCTCGCCCCGCAGGACGCTCGGGTGGCCGACCACCGTGCCCGGGAAGGGGCAGTACCGGGGCCGGGCTCGGTTCCCCGCCCGCCCGCCCTCCGCCCGCCCGCCCGCCGCCCGCCCGCCCTCCGCCCGCTCGCCCAGGACCCGGAGCCCGTCCTCGGGGTGCGTCCCGCCGAGCAGCCAGTCGACGCCGATCTCGGCCGAGGCCGCCACCGAGCGGAGTTCCTCCTCCCGGGTGGTCGAGACCACCTCGAGCATGACCTCCAGGCCATCGGCGTGCGCGCGGGCGCAGACCTCCCGCAACTCGGCCACCGGCACCCCGATGTCCTTGAAACCGACATAACGCAGGCCGCACCCGCGGATCTGCTCGTACACGCCGACCGGGTCGTCCACGGTCCGGTCGTGGTGGGTCAGCATGAAGACGAACTGGATCACCGGGAACTCCCCTCGCTCGGATCGTTCGCGCGCTCGCCGGCCGCGCCGCGCTCGCGGGGCTCGCCGGGCAGCAGCGCGGCGATGCCGTCGATGACGTAGTCGGGCCGCTGCGGCGCGGCGGCGATCTCGGCCTCGCTGGTGACGCCGGACAGGACCAGCACGCTCGGCATGCCCAGCGTGCGGCTCATCGCGACGTCGGTCGAGAGGCGGTCGCCGACGATGACGGCCTCGCCGGGCGGGACGGCCAGCCGCCGCAGCAACTCGGCCGCCATGTGCTCGCTCGGCTTGCCCAGCACGGCCTCGGCCCGCGCTCCGGTGCACGCCTCCACCGCGGCCAGCATCGCCGCACAGTCCGGGAGCCCGCCGTCGGGGGTGGGACAGAACGGGTCGGGGTTGGTCGCGACGATCACCGCGCCGAAATGACGGACCGCGCGGAAGGCGTTCAGCAGCTTGGCGTAGCTGAACGTGCGGTCGAACGAGACCACCACCACTCCCGCCGCGGCAGGCTCGGTGGCGACCTCGATGCCCGCCGCCGCCAGCGTCGCGTCGACCAGTGGCTCGGCCACCGTGAGGGCGGCCTGGCCGGGGTGCCGTTCGGCCAGGTAGGCGGTCAGCACCCCGAGCGGGGTCACGACGTCGCCGGGCTGTGTGGGTATGCCCAGGCCGGACAGGTGCTGCGCGTAGCTCGCCGGGCTGCGCAGCGGGTTGTTGGTCAGGAAGACCACCCGCGAGCCCGCCGCGCGGATCCGGGCGATCGTCTCCGCGGCTCCGGGCAGCAGCTTGCCGCCCAGGTACACGGTGCCGTCGAGGTCGAGCGCGTAGCCGCGGAAGATCCGCGGCGGACGGCGGAGCCCGGGGCGCCCGGCGCCTGCGGGCCCGGCGGAGGGCGGCGTCGGCGCCGTCATGGCTGCTGCGCGGCTGAGGCGGCCCCGGCCAGCACCTCGTCGACGTCGGCGTCTTCCCAGGCGCCGAGGAGCATGGCCAGGTCGGCCACGCCGAACCGGTGCCGGAGCAGGGCGCAGTGAGCCACGGCCCAGCGGGCCGTCGCGTCGTCCACCTGCTCAGCCAGGTCGCTGAACCGGGTCGGCAGCCCGGCGGACCGTAGCGCGCGGGCGGCCGCCGCGGGATCGATCAGCATGTCGCCCAGCGCGGCGTGGTGGGCGGCCCAGGACGACCGCAACGCGGTCAGCGGCCCACCGCGATCGCCTCCGGAACCGAGCCGCCGCAGCTTCGCCGCGTAGTCCGAGAAACACTCCGCGGCCATCGCCCCGGCCGGGTCGAGCCCGGCGAACGCGCGGTCGATCCGGTCCCGGACGGTATCGGGATCCGGGAGCCTGGCCCCGCGCTCCAGGCCGCCGCCGGCAACCTGCCGCAGCACATGGTCCCAGGTCTGCGCGGCGACGATGCTCGCGACGCCCACGTGCGCGCCGTGGAAGCCGGCCCGCTGCCCCCGGGCCGTCGCGGCCATCTCGAGCAGGTGACTGATCGCGTGTTCCATTCCCGATGACGGCGCGGTCGTGCCGGCCACGCCCATCGCTATGCCGCTGAGGGTCAGCAGGCCGGCCAGGTCGGCCAGGTCGGCCACGCCGGCCGGGACATCGCGGCCGCCGCCCAGCCGCGGCGCCAGGGCCAGCAGCCGCTGGCCGTGCGCCAGCGCGAGCCGGGCGACGGTGGGGTGGTAGGGCGGGTCCCCCGGATGCGCGGGCGGGCCAGCGGGCGGCGGGCCAGGGTGGGCGGGGCCGCGGGCGGGCGTCACGGCCGAGGCCAGGTACCAGTCCGCGTTCGCGGTGAACATGGCCATCAGGTCGCCCACGCCGGCCCGGTTCAGCTCGGGCGGGGCGTCCCGCAGCACGCCAGGGTCGATGACCAGCAGGTCCGGCCAGCGGGACGCCGCCGTGCGCTTGACCCCCCGGCGGAGCAGGACGGAGAACGGGTCGGCGTAGCCGTTGACGCTGGTGGCCGTCTGCACCGCGACCAGCGGCACCGCGCCGGAAGCCGCCGCCGCCTTGCCGATGTCGGTGATCGTGCCCGACCCGACGGTGATCACGCAGCCGGCGCCCGCGGCGGCCGCCGTCGCGGCCGCGACCGTCGGCTCGTCCGCGTGAACGGCATCCGCCCCCCCGAGGACCGCCCAGTGGACCGCGAAGCGGGCGCCCAGCGCTTCCTCGACGACGGCCCGAAGATCCCGGCCGCCCGTCTGCATCGGCGTGGCGGCGGCCAGCACCACCACGTCGCCGCCGGGCAGGCCCAGCCCGGCCACCACGTCGGCGAGGACGTCCAGGGCGCCCGCACCCGCCGCCACCCGGCCCAGCCCGAGCGGGCTCAGCCGTGAGCCGTCCGGCGCGCTGGCCAGATCCCGGCGCAGGCCGTCGACGTCGAGCCCGATCGCTGGGTCTCCCGCTCGGTCTCCCGCTCGGCTCCGGGGCCCCGCCCGGCTCCCCATTCCCCCGGCCCGGCCCTGCAGCTCGGTCTCGCCGCCGGACGTCACGCCAGCGCCCCTTCGACGCCGTCGTAGAGCGCGCGGTACTGCGCGTACCGCTCCTCGTAGACCGCCCGCGCCCGCTCGTCGGGCTCGTGGCACCGGTCGGACGGCAGCACGGTCCTCGCGACCGCATCGGCGGCGTCGCGGAACGTTCCGGCCGCCAAGCCCGCCAGGACCGCCGCACCAAGCGCGGTCGGCTCGTCGGCCAGGACGGGGCGGACCGGCCGGCCCGTCACGTCGGCCTTGATCTGCAGCCACAACTCGCTGCGGGCCCCTCCGCCGACGACGCGGATCTCCCCGTCGGCCAGGCCGAGCGCGTCCAGCCGCCCCAGCACGTCCCGCAGCGCGAACGAGCAGCCCTCCACGACCGCGCGGGCCAGATGGCCGCGGTCGTGGTTCATGGACAGGCCGGCGAAGGTCCCGCGCATCCGGTCGTTCCATCGCGGCACGGTCGCGCCGGACAGCGCGGGCACGAACAGCACGCCGTCGGCGCCGGCCGGCGCGCGGGCGGCCAGTTCGAAGAGCCCGGCCTGATCGATGCCGAGAACGGACTCGGCGCACCAGAGCGTGCTGCCGCCGGACACGAAGCCGGGGTTCTCGACGAGCAGCAGCCCGGTGATCGCGTGCGCGTGGGTCTCCACCACGTGCTCGGCGTCGAAGACCGCGCTCGGCGCGGTGGCCGCCACGGGCTCGGCGGTGCCGGTGACGTCGGCGACCAGACCGGGTACGACGGCCCCGGCGCCGACGCAGGCGGCGTGCTCGTCCCCGGTCCCGACCACGACCGTGACGTCGCGGCTGAGGCCCAGGTCCGCCGCGGCCTCGGCGGTGAGCGTCCCCGCGGCTTCCGCGGACGGGCGGATCCCGGCCAGCAGGCCGGGGTCAAGGCCGGCCGCCTCGAGCATGCGGTCGTCCCAGGCGCCGGTCCGCACGTCGTACAGGAGCGTGGACGAGGCATTCGCATGATCTTGCGCCAGCACCCCGGTGAGCCACCCGAGCACATAGCCGCCGACCGGGGGAAAGCACCGGGCCTGGCGGAAGACGGCAGGCTCGTGCTCGCGCAGCCACATCAGCTTGGGCGCGATGTGCGAGGCGTCGGCGTTGAGCCCGGTCGTGTCGAAGATGCGGTCCGGCCCGACCTCGCGGGAGAGTTCCGCGGCCTGCCCGGCCGCCCGGCGGTCCAGCCAGATGATGCCCGAACGCAGCGGCCGGAGCCGGTCGTCGACCGGCACGACCCCGTCGACCTGCGAGGCCAGGCCGAGGTGGGTCACCTCGGCCGGCGCGACGCCGGACCTGGTGATGAGCTGACGGACCGCGACCGTGAGGCCGGTCTGCCAGTCAGCGGGATCCTGCTCGGCCCACCCGTTCGCGGGATGCCGCATCGTGCAGCCCTGTCCCGCGGACGCGACCGCGCGCCCGTCCGGGTCGAGCAGCACCGCCTTCACGCTCTGCGAGCCGATGTCGGCGCCGATCAGGTAGCCCATGCCCGCCGTGCCCTCATCCCCGTCCGCGGGCCGGCTGGCCCGCTCCGGATGGCTGGCCCGGCCCGGCCAGCCGACTCATATCTCTCGCGGTTGCGGTATTTCAGGTAGAAGGCTGCCGTAATTCCCATCGCCGCCACAAGGAGGTCGACGGGTCCGGGCCGGTTCGCGTAGCCGTACCCGCTGCCCAGGAAGCTGACGCCGGGCCGCGCCAGGAAAACCGGGAACGCCTCGGAGCGGAGGGGCCGGGCCGTCCTGAGCCCGCAGGCCGCGGTTCCGGCCGGGCCGGTTCGGCCGGGTCAACGATGATCGGCTGGCTTGCGGTACGACCGATGACGGCCGCCATGTCCCCTCCTCGGCATGCCGCTCAGGTTGGCATGTCCCGTGGGGTCCGCGTATGCCCAGGTCGCCGGGATGCTCCGCGGCGCCGTCGACACCCTTCGGATCGCCCGCCGGAATCCGACCGTAACATACCGAATTCTCACCCGACAAGGTTCTTGGCCTGGCGTTAGCGAGCCAAAAGAGGCTCTTGACTGTTAGGTCGGACCGATAGATGATTTGGTCTGGTATGGGTTCGCGGCGGAGCCGGGCGAAGGCGGGGCGATGCACGACTACGACGTCTTCACCGTCGGGTCCAAGGCCGAGGTCCTGGACAAGTCGCGCGAGTTCTGGAATCCCGGCAAGACCGACTTCTGGTCGGAGACCGGGGTGGACCTCGTCATCGACCGCCGGGAGAGCTATTTCATCTGGGATATGTCGGGCCTGCGGCTCATCGACGTCCACCTGAACGGCGGGACCTACAACCTCGGGCACCGCAACCCGGAACTGGTCGAGGCCATCACCATCGGCATGCGGTCCTTCGACATCGGGAACCACCACTTCCCCTCCAGCGCCCGGGCGGCGCTGGCCGAGGCGCTCATCCGCACGGCTCCGCCGGGGCTCACCAAGGTGGTCTACGGCAGCGGCGGGGGAGAAGCCATCGACATCGCGCTCAAAACCGCGCGGCACGCCACCAAGCGGCGCAAGATCGTTTCGATCATCAAGGCCTATCACGGCCACACCGGCCTGGCGGTGGCGACCGGCGACGACCGCTTCTCCCGGCTGTTCCTCTCCGACCGGCCCGACGAGTTCGTGCACGTCCCGTTCAACGACATCGGCGCCATGGAGGCGGCCCTGGCCGGAGGCGACGCGGCCGCGGTGATCATGGAGACGATCCCGGCCACGTACGGCTTCCCGCTGCCCGAGCCCGGCTACCTGGAGGCCGTCAAGGCACTGTGCGAGCGGCACGGTTCCCTCTACATCGCGGACGAGGTGCAGACCGGCCTGATGCGGACCGGGGAGATGTGGGCGATCACCAAGCACGGCATCGAGCCCGACATCCTGGTGACCGGCAAGGGACTGTCCGGCGGGATGTACCCGATCGCCGCCGTGCTGGTCAGCGAGGAGTGCGCCGGCTGGCTGACCGAGGACGGGTTCGCGCACATCTCCAGCTTCGGCGGGGCCGAACTCGGCTGCGTCGCCGCGCTGAAGACGCTCGAGATCTGCGGCCGGCCGGAGACCAGGTCGATGGTCCACTACATCGCCGACCTGGTCGGCCGCGGCCTGCGCGGCATCCAGGCCCGGTACCCGGACTGGTTCACCGGCATCCGGCAGAACGGCGTCGTCATGGGCCTGGAATTCGATCATCCCGAGGGGGCGAAGATCGTCATGCGGCACCTGTACCAGCGCGGGGTGTGGGCCATCTTCTCGACTCTCGACCCGCGGGTGCTGCAGTACAAGCCGGGCCTGCTCATGACGCCCGAACTGTGCGAGGAACTGCTCGAGCGCACCGAGGCCGGCATCGGCGGCGCCCACGCCGAGGTCCGGCGCAGCCCGGCGAGGGTCCGCGAGGCCCGCCGGTGACCGCCCAGACGGCCGGTGACACGGCCGCCGCCGCCGGCGGCGGCGCCGCCAGCCAGAGCGCCGCGACGTGGCGGGCCCGGCAGGTGCTCGCGCGGGCGCACTGGGCCGCCGGGGCCTTCGCCACGTACGACCGGGCCTCGGTGCTGCGCATTGCGGAGGCCGTGGCGGCCACGGCGCACGCGCAGGCGCGGCGGTACGCGGAGTGGGCGGTCAGCGAGACCGGGTTCGGCGTGGTCGAGCACAAGGTCATCAAGAATGAGGCGTGCTCGCTCGGGGTCCTCGAGCGCTACCGGGACGACGACTACGTGAGCCCGCGGGTCGACGCCGCGGGCAAGATCCTCTCCCTGCCCCGGCCGGCCGGGGTCATCCTGGCCCTGACCCCGTCCACCAACCCGGTATGCAGCGTGTTCTTCAAGGTCATCCTCGCCCTGCTGACCCGGAACGCGATCGTCGTGAGCCCGCATCCGATGGCCCAGGACTGCTGCACCGACGCGGCCCGGCTGCTGGCCGCGGCGGCGACCGAGGCGGGCGCGCCCGACGGCACCATCCAGGTGGTGCCGGACGCCACCATCCCGCTGATCGAGGCGCTGATGTCCGACCCGGTCACCGACCTGATCGTCGCGACCGGCGGCACGCCCGTGGTCCGGGCGGCGCACCAGTCCGGGAACCCGGCGCTGGGCGTGGGCCCGGGCAACGTCCCGGTGCTCGTGGACGAGACCGCCGACCTGGCCGCCGCCGCGCGGCGGATCGCCGACAGCAAGGCCTTCGACAACTCGGTGCTGTGCACCAACGAGTCCGTGCTCGTGGTGCAGGACGCGGTGGCCGACCGGCTGCTCCGGGAACTACACCGACAGCAGGCTGCCCTGCTGGACGACGCGGGCCGGGACAAGGTCCGGGCCTACCTGTTCCCGGACGGCCTCCTCAACGGCCAGGCGATCGGCAAGAGCGCCGCGTGGATCGCCGGCCAGGCCGGGGTGCGGGTCCCGCCGCAGGCGCGCGTCCTGCTGGCGCCGGTTGACCTGGTCGTGGGGGAGGAACCGCTGGCCCGCGAGAAGCTCTGCCCAGTGCTCGGCGTGGTGCGGGCCGAGTCGGCGGACCTCGGCATCGAGGCGGCGCGCGCGGTCGTCCGGCTCGGCGGGCCCGGTCACTCGGCCGCCGTGCACAGCCGGGACCCGCGCGTGATCATGCGCTACGGGACGCGGGTACCCGTGCTCCGGATCGCGGTCAACGCCGGGAACAGCACCGGCAGCTCCGGCCTGGACACCAACCTCGCGCCGTCGATGACGCTCGGCACCGGGTTCGCGGGCGGGAGTTCGATCGGCGAGAATCTCGAGCCCCGTCATCTGGTCAACTGGGCCAGGGTCGCCTACAGCACGGACGCGGGCGTGCCGTTCGACGACTTCGCGGGGATCGCCGCCTGGGAGCCGCCGGACGGCCCGGTGCCCCGGTACCCGCACGCGTCAAACCGGTTCGCGGCGGGGGAGGCGGCCGGGACGGCCGGCGTTCGGGCGGCCGGCGTTCTGGCTGCGGCCCGGGCGGGCGCCCCCGCGGGTCGCGGCGACGCGGCGGGCTCGGGCGGCGCGGACGTTCCGGATGCCGTGCGGGAGCAACTGCGGGCGCTGATCATTGAAGAGCTCGAGCAGCTCATCCAGAGGTGACCATGGCCGAACTGCGATCGTTCATCTTCCTCGACCAGTTGCAGCCGCAGACCATGTGCTACCTGGGTACCTGGGTGCGGGGCCGGCTGCCGCGGTCGGGCGTGGCGGCCCAGGTCATCGAGATCGCGCCCGGGCTCGACATCGAGCCGCTGACGGACGTCGCGCTCAAGGACGCCGACGTCCAGGCCGGGATCCTGGTCGTGGAACGGCAGTTCGGCTACCTGGAGATGCACGGCACCACGGACGCGGTGCGCGCGGCGGCGAGTTCGGTCCTGGCCGCCCTCGGGGTCAGCGCGGCCTCTGCCACCAGGCCGCACGTTCTCGCGTCGCGGATCATCACCGGGATCGACGCCCAGCATGCCTTCCTGGTCAACCGCAACAAGCTCGGCTCGATGGTCCTGCCCGGGGAGTCGCTGTTCGTGTTCGAACTCCAGCCCGCCTCGTACGCGATCCTGGCCGCCAACGAGGCCGAGAAGGAGGCCCGCATCAAGATCGTCGATTACCGGATGATCGGGGCCACCGGCCGCGTCTACCTGTCCGGTCTCGAGGATGACGTGCGCCAGGCCGCGGAAGCGGTCACGGCCTTGCTCGGTGAGCCCCGGTGACGGCGACGGACGGCGCGCCCGCCCCCGAAGCGCTGCGCCAGTTGGTGCGCGAGGTGCTCCAGGACGTCCTGCCCGCATTCGCCGCCCGGAACGGCTCGCCGCCGCCCGGCCGCCCGCCCGCGCCGCCCACATCGGATCCGGCGTCCACTCGGCCGGCCGGGGTGACGGCAGCCGCGGGAGCGGCGCGCGGCCCGGGGGTGGCGGGGAGTGCGGGAGTGGCACGGGGCGCGGGGGTGGCGGGGAGTGCGGGAGTGGCACGGGCGCGGGGGTGGCGGGAGGCGCGGGGGTGGCGGGGAGTGCGGGAGTGGCACGGGGCGCGGGGGTGGCGGGAGGCGCGGGGGTGGCGGGGGGCGCGGCGATGACCGAGGCTGCCCGGGTGGCCGTATCGGGCGGATCGGACGGAGCCGATGAGGCGGCCTGGGGTCCCGGTGTCACGCTGCGGCCGGTCCGGCTGGCCACCGACGAGGATCTGCGCGGCTTCGTGCTTCAGGTCATCCGGCTGGCCGAGAATCCCAAGCGGCGGCGAGATCTCCTGGCCGGCCGGCTCCGGTTCACGCTCGCGCCCGCCCACCACGCGCTCGGACCAGCGGCCCACGCTCCCGCGCCGGCCGCCCCGGCCCCCGCATCCGCCCCTCCCCCCGCATCCGCCCCTCCCCCCGCATCCGCCCCGCGTGCTCCGGCGCCCGATGGCCTCGGCTCCGTCCTGGACGGGAAGCCGGGACCCGGGCGGGGCTCGCTGCTCCCCGCGGGTCACGGCCGGACGGCGCCGGGCGGGGCCGATCACCGGATCGAGAAGGGTGCGGTCACCGAGCGCGCCGTGCTGGCGGCGGCCAGCGCGGGCGCGCGGCTGGTGCTCGGCCCGCGCGCGGTACTGACCCCGCTGGCATGTGACCGGGCCCGGGTCCTCGGAGTCCCGATCGAGAAGGAGCGGTGATGCTGCAAGCAGTGGTCGTCGGGAACGTCTGGTCCACCAAGCGGATCGACGGGCTGCCCAGCGGTGCCTTGCTCGAGGTCGAGGTGACCGGATCGGGGGAGCGGCTCGTCGCCTTCGACGTGCTCGGGAGCGGCCGGGGAGAGCGGGTCCTCGTGGCCCAGGGGTCGGTGGCCTCCGGATGGCTGCCGGGCCGTCCGCCGGTCGACGCGCTCATCATCGGCTCGATCGATGAGCCAAACGAGGAGCCAGTTTCATGATCGTGGTTGATTCGGTACAGATTCGGCACTCGAGCAACCACGATCATGAAGATTCGGTTCGGCAAGGTGCTCGAAAGTTAGTCAAAAGAACGCTGGGCGGACGGCTGGGTGACTGGATGGCTGGGCGGACGGCTGGGTGACTGGATGGGTGAGAGGCGCAGCAGCGCTCGAACTCGGACACTTAACGAGACGGAGAGGGTAGCTAGATGGCTCAGAATGCTCTCGGCATGATCGAGACGAAGGGCTACGTGGCGGCGCTGGCCGCGGCCGACGCCATGGTGAAGGCCGCCAACGTGGTGATCGTCGGCCGGCAGGAGGTCGGTGACGGCCTGGTGGCCGTCATCATCAACGGCGACGTCGGCGCGGTCAAGGCGGCCACGGAAGCGGGCGCCGAGACGGCATCGAGCGTGGGCGAGCTCGTCTCCGTGCACGTGATCCCGCGGCCGCACGGCGAGCTCGGCAAGCATTTCGTTGTCTCCGAGTAAGACGGGTCGCCGCGGCCGGGGTGACCTGGGCGCGGCGGCGGCGGAGGGCGGCCGGGGTGACCTGGGCGCCGCGGCGGCGGGCACCGTGACGCGTACCGAACTGCGGGTGTACCTGCCCATCGCGGGCCTGCAGCGGCAGTTCGCCGCCTACCTCGCGGTGCCCACCCGGGCCCGGGGGTATCCGCCGACCGAAGGTGATCACGCGCTGATCGTGGAGGTGGCGCCGGGGCTGGCGATCGAGCGGGTCACCGACCTGGCGCTGCGGGCCGAGCCCGCTGTCGAGCCGGGGATCCTGTTCGTCGAGCGCCACTTCGGGGTGCTGGAGGTCCATTCCCCCAGCCCGGAGGCGGTGCAGCGGGCGGGTCAGGCCATCCTGGAGGGCCTCGGCCGCAGCGCGGGCGACCAGTTGCGACCCAGGCTGCTGTACTCGGACGTGATCGAGGACGTCACCGATCAGCAGGCCGTCATCATCAACCGGTCCCGGCAGGCATCCATGATCCTTCCCGGCCAGTCGCTGCTGGTCTGCGAGATGGCGCCGGCCCTGTTCGCGGCGGTCGCGGCCAACGAGGCGGAGCAGGCGGCCCCGGAGAACATACTGGTCGATGTGGCCATGATCGGTGCGTCGGGAAAGCTCTACATCGCGGGGACCCGCGAGGGTGTCGGCCGGGCCGCCGGCGAGATCGAGCGGCTGCTGGCCGGCATCGAGGGGCGCGAGCAGTGAGCAGCGAGCGGAGCGCCTCCGGGGGCGGGGGCGGGGGCCAGGCGGCGGACTCGCCCGACGTGGTCCTGCGTGACTACGATCCGTACGCCCGGGCCGCGCTCGAGCCGTTCGGGTTCTCGGCGCAGGCGCGGCTGTCGTTGCTCAGCCTGTCGGAGAACGCCACCTACCGGGTCGACGACGCCGGGGACGGGCGTACCGCCGTGCTTCGGGTGCACCGGACCGGATACCACCCGCCGGGGGCGGTCGCGTCCGAGCTGGCCTGGCTCCAGGCGCTGCGGCGTGACGAGGGGCTGCTCACGCCCGAGGTGTTCACGGCCGCGGACGGCCGGGAGGTGGTCGATGTCACGATCGGCCCCGTGACCAGGCAGACGGTGTTGTTCGAGTTCCTGCCGGGTACCGAGCCCCCCGAAGAGCACCTGGCCGAGAAGTTCGAGTTGCTCGGCGAGATCTGCGGGCGGATGCACCGCCACTCCCGCGGCTGGGCCCGGCCGGCCTCGTTCGTGCGCTTCTCCTGGGACTTCGACTGCTGCGTGGGCGAGACGGGCCGTTGGGGCCGGTGGCAGGACGGCATCGGGGTCGGCCGCGAGGAACTGGCCACGCTCGGCCGCGCCGCGGCGGTGATGCGCGGCCGGCTGCTCCGGTTCGGCGCCGGGCCGGAACGCTTCGGGCTCATCCACGCTGACATGCGGCTGGCCAACCTCCTGGTCAGCGGGAGCGACATCCAGGTGATCGACTTCGACGACTGCGGGTTCGGCTGGTTCCTGTTCGACCTCGGGGCGTCGCTGAGCTTCTTCGAGCACGACCCGCGGGTGCCCGCGTTGTGCGACGCGTGGCAGCGCGGCTACCGCCGGGTCCTGCCCCTGCCTCCCGAAGACGCCGCGGAGATCCCGACCTTCGTCCTGCTGCGCCGGCTGCAGCTGGTGGCCTGGGTCGGCTCACACCGGTTCGCCGACTCGGCCCGCGACCTCGGCGCCGAGTACACCCGGGGCGCCTGCGAGCTGGCCGAACGCTACCTGCTCGCGAACTCGTGATGCCCCCGGAGCCCTCATGCCACACCGGGCCGCCGGCAGGCCCGAGCCCGTTAGGAGACGCACATGTTCACCTCGATCAGCGGCCGGTCGGTGCTCGTGACCGGCGGAACCAAGGGAATCGGCAAGGGCCTGGCCACCGCGTTCGCGGCCGAGGGAGCCAGCGTGGTGATCGTCGGCCGGGATCGCGACGCCGGCGAGCGGGCCGCGGCGGAACTCAAGGCCACGGGCGGGACGGTGGCCTTCGAGCCGGCCGACGTCAGCTCGGCCGACAGCTGCGCGGCCGTGGTGGCGGCCGCCCAGGAGCGCCACGGCGGGCTCGACATCGTGTGCTGCAATGCCGGCATCTTCCCGTCAGCTCCGCTGGCGGAGATGACGCCCGGGCAGCTTGAGGAGGTGCTCGGGATCAACCTGAAGGGAACCTTCTTCACTGTGCAGGCGGCGCTCCCGGCGCTGAAGCGTTCCGGCCGCGGCCGGGTCATCGTGACCTCGTCGATCACCGGCCCGATCACCGGCTACAGCGGCTGGTCGCACTACGGGGCGAGCAAGGCCGGCCAGCTCGGCTTCATCCGCTCGGCCGCGCTGGAGCTGGCCAGGTCCGGCATCACCGTCAACGCGATCCTGCCGGGCAACATCATCACCGAAGGGCTGGACGAGCTGGGCCCGGAGTACCTGCGAACGATGGAGGCGGCGATCCCGCTCGGGCGGCTGGGCAGCATCCAGGAAGTCGCCAGCGCGGCCTTGTTCCTCGCCACCGAGGAAGCGGCCTACATCACCGGCCAGACGATCGTCATCGACGGCGGCCAGACGGTCCCCGAATCGCTGGAGGCGATGGGTTGAGGCGCGTGCCGGGGGGCGCCGCGCCCGACCGGCGGCTCGTCGAAGACGCCCGCCATCGCCTGCTCGACCTGATCTCGTCGGGTGAGCTCCGGCCGGGCGACCGCCTCGGGACCGAGCGGGAACTCGCCACCCGGCTGTCGGTCAGCCGTTCGACGCTCCGGCAGGTGCTGGCCGTGCTGGCGGAGGGCGGCATCGTGCGGCGCGTGCCCGGCCGGGCCGGCGGAACGTTCGTCGCGCATCCCAAGGTCGACCGTGACCTGTCGACGATCGTCGGGCTCCCCGAGTACCTGCGTCGTCAGGGGTTCGTGGCCGGAACCCGGGTGCTGTCCGCCACGATGTCCGGCGCCGACGAGACCGCTGCCAGCCACCTCGCCGTGCCGGCCGGAAGCCTGGTGATCGACATCGTCCGGATCAGGCTGGCCGACGGGATCCCGATCTCGCTGGAGCGGGTCCAGTTGCCCGCCGAAATCTTCCCCGGGCTGCTCGAGTTGCCGCTCGGCGGCTCCATCTACGACCTGCTGGACTCGCACTACGGCGTCCGGCCCGACGAGGTGGTCGAGCACCTGGAGGTGACCGAGGCGAGCTCCGAGGAGGCGGCGCTGCTCGGGGTGAGCGCCCGGGCGCCGCTGCTGGCGATCACGCGGACGTCCGCCACCTCGGCCGGGGCCGCGTTCGAGTTCTCGCATGACCTGTTCCGTGCGGACCGGACCCGCGTCACGTTCCGGACCAGGGCCGACCGAGCGGAGATCGTCCGGCGCGGCGCCGGGGCGGAGTGGTAGATCTGCGGTCGTCGGCGGCAGCACGGCCGTTGACGGCCCGGGCGGCCGGGCTGGGGTCCAGTGCCCCCAGGCGGTTGCATCAAACTGTATTGAGATATATTGGCGACGATGACCTGGAGCCAGCAAGCCCCGCCTTCTTTCGTGCGTCTGGCCGGCCACCCGCTGCGCTGGCAGCTGCTGTGTGAGCTGGGCCGCAGCGACCGCCGGGTCCAGGAACTGGCGGCGCTGGCGGGCCAGCCGCAGAACCTCGTCTCCTACCACCTGGGCAGGCTCCGGGCGAGCCACCTGGTCGCCTCGCGGCGCAGCGCGTTCGACGGCCGGGACGCGTACTACCGCCTGGACCTGGCCTATTGCGCCGGCGCTCTCGCCGCGGCGGGGATGGCGCTGCACCCCGGCCTGCAGCTGGCACCCGCGCCCGCCCCGCCGGCGGCGCGGCGGTGCCGGGTGCTGTTCCTGTGCACCGGCAACAGCGCCCGCTCGCCGGTCGCCGAGGCCCTGCTGCGCCGTGAGGCGCCCCAGATCGAGGTGGCCAGCGCCGGCGCCCATCCCAAGCCGCTGCACCCCAACGCCGTGCGCGTGCTCCGCGAGTACGGCATCGACCTGGCGGCCCGGCCGCCGCAGCCATTGAGCGCGGTCGCGAGCCGCCGCTTCGACTACGTGATCACCTTGTGCGACCGGGTGCGGGAGGAATGCCCGGAGTTCCCCGGCCCCGCCGAGCGCATCCACTGGAGCATCCCCGACCCGGCCGCATTCCGCGCCGGTGACCAGGACACCTATCCAGCCTTCGAGCAGATGGCGGCCGAGTTGCAGACGCGCATCGGGTTCCTGATCGCCACCATCGGCGCGACACCAGCGCCTACATCCCCCTAGGAGGTGTGATGAACAGCCCAGAACAGATGGTCAGCATCCGCTACATGGTCGACGACGTGAAGTCCGCCGTCGACTTCTACACCAGCCATCTCGGCTTCACGCTCAGGTCCACCGCGGCGCCCGCGTTCGCGGACGTCACCCGGGGCAACCTCCGGCTGCTGCTGGCCGGCCCGTCGAGTTCGGCCGGCCGCCCGATGCCGGACGGCCGCAAGCCAGAGCCAGGCGGCTGGAACCGGATCCACCTGATCGTGCCGGACATCGCCGCCGAGGTCGCCCGGCTCCGCGCGGACGGCGTGAGCTTCCGCAACCAGATTGTCAGCGGCCCGGGCGGGAAGCAGATCCTCGTCGAGGATCCGGCCGGTAACGTGGTCGAGCTGTTCGAGCCCGCCGCCCGGGCCTGACCGGCTTCGGCCATAACCGCTCGGTAACCCGCCATAAGCGTCGGTAACCCCGCATAGACGCCGAGACCGGGGTGACGTCGGCGTGTTCCGTGGCTACCGGCGTTCCGGTGGCCGGATTCTGGGAATATAGCGAGTCACGACAGCACCCAGCGTGTGTTGATGATCACTCAGAGTGACACAGACGCCCTGACCCTGCGTCACATCCGCACGCCGCAGACCCACTGTCGGCCCGGCCGCATCGGCCGGGCCGTCCTGTGGGGACGCGTCCTGGGTGGAAGCCGAGCGCGCGAAGCGTGCCCGACCAAAGGCTCGAGTTGTCCTCCAACAGGACCATCAGCCCGAAATCCGTCAAGTTCACGATCGCGATAACATGTTCGACCCTGGCCCTGGGCCTGGGGGTCATCGCCCCGGGCAATGCGGCCACCTCCCCCGCGGCATTAACGGCTACCGCGGCGGCTCGGCCGGCCGTCCATCTGGCCAGTGCTCTCAGGCCCGCCGCGGCACTCGCGCCCGCCACGGCGCTCATGCCCGTCACGCCCATCGCGTCCGCCACGATCGTCGCGCGGGTAGCGCGGGTAGCGCGGGTAGCGGTGGTCGCGCGGGTCGCGGTGGTTGCGCGGGTTGCGCGGGTTGCGCGGGTCGCGCGGGTCGCGGCCACGACGGCGAGCGCCCGCAGGCGGCTCGCGCCCCGGCAGATCGCCAGGAGGATGCTCCGTTCCTTCGGCTGGCGGCTGCGCGAGTTCTCGTACCTGAACCGGCTGTGGGACCAGGAAAGCAGCTGGAATGTCTACGCGCAGAACCCGTATTCGGGCGCCTACGGCATCCCGCAGGCGGTCCCGGGCTCCAAGATGGGCAATGCGGGCCGGGACTGGCAGACCGACGCGGCGACGCAGATCCGCTGGGGCCTGGGCTACATCAGGGAGATCTACGGCACCCCGCACGGCGCCTGGGACCACGAACTGTCCTTCGGCTGGTACTAAAGGCTGAGCGCGGGGCCGCAGCCCGCGGCCCCGCGCTCCGCGCCCACATGACCGGCGCGCTAGTCTCGCCCGTGCCGCCGGACAAAGCCGAGGAAAGCCTGGTTGAACTCGGCCGGGTACTCCCAGACGCAAGCATGCCCGCCCTTGGTCGTGGCCCACTCCGAGCCGGGTATGCCCGCGTGCAGACGGCGCGACAGCGAGACCGGAATGAGGATGTCGTCCGCCCCGGCCAGCACCAGGGCCGGCGTGGTGATCCGGCCCAGGCGCCCGGTCGTGTCGTGATCCTGGATGACGGCGAGCTGCGCCAGGTAGGCGTGGACGGGCTGGTCCATGTAGCGCATCGCGGTCTCGAACTCCGCCAGATCCTCGCCGCGCTGCTCGAAGAACGGCAGTGTGAACGCCCACAGCGTGACGTCGCGCATGACGAACGGCACCCCGAGCACGGGGGCGATGTCCGCCCACATCGCGAACATCCGCGAGCAGAACGGCCCCGGCGCCGCGTACGTGCAGCCGAACGTGACCGAGCGCAGGTCCTGCGGGTAGCCGAGCGCGTACTCCTGCGCGATCATCCCGCCCATGGAGACCCCCATCAGGTGAAAGTCGGTGACGCCCAGCGTGTCGACGAGCGCCTTCGCGTCGTCGGCGAGCATCCGGCTGGAGTACGGGCCCGCGGGCTTCGAGCTCGCGCCGATACCGCGGTTGTCGAACCGCAGCACCTGGTAGCCGGCGGCCAGGAAATCGTCCATCTGGAGCACCCAGGACTCCAGATCGTCGGCGAGCCCGTTGATCAGGACGATCGTTTCCTCGCCGTCACCCTCCAGCTTGTAGTTCAGCTCGACGTCATTGACTCTGGCTACGGGCATCGGACTCTCCTGCGGATACGCGATGATCGCGGTGGCTCGGTGACAAAGACTGCACCCAACCAACCACGATCATGGTCCCGGGTGGGCTGAGGCGGGGAGACGGGAGACGGGGAGCCCGGGCGACAAGGGGCACGACGGTGGGCCGCGAAAGCGGATGATCCCCGGGCGCCCTGTTCTCGTTCAGACAGGCGGCATTGGCACATGATGTTCTGCGGGATGACCCGTATCCTGGAGATTATTCGTTCGGCAGTCGTGATGGCAGGAGGACTTTCGGTGAACTCACACATCCCCCGGCCTCACGGCGAGGTCGTCCCTGAGCAGGTGCACGAGGTGCTCGGCCGGCACGTACTCGCCGACGGCTTCAAGCTCGTCTACGACACCCGGGCCAGCCGCGGCTCCTGGCTGGTCGACGCGCGGTCCGGCGAACGGTACCTGGACCTGTACACGTTCTTCGCGTCCGCCCCGCTGGGATCCAACCCGAGCGGGGTGGCCGACGACCCGCAGTTCATGGCCGTGCTGGCCGAGGCGGCCGCGAACAAGCCGGCCAACCCCGACATGTACACCTCGCACTACGCCCAGTTCGTGGAGACGTTCGCCCGGGTGCTGGGCGACCCGGCGCTGCCGCACCTGTTCTTCGTCGAGGGCGGAGCGCTGGCCGTCGAGAACGCGCTGAAGACCGCGTTCGACTGGAAGAGCCGGCGCAACGAGGCGGCCGGGCGCCCGGACGGGCTCGGCGCTAAGGTGCTGCACCTCACCCGCGCCTTCCACGGCCGGTCCGGCTACACCCTGTCGCTGACCAACACCGAGCCGGCCAAGACCGACCGGTTCCCCAAGTTCGACTGGCCCAGGATCGACGTGCCCGCGGTCACGTTCCCGGTGGCGGCGCACCTCGACGAGGTCGAGCGGGCCGAGGCCCGGGCGCTCGCCCAGGCCCAGGCGGCCTTCGCCCGGCATCCGCACGACATCGCCTGCTTCATCGCCGAGCCGATCCAGGGCGAGGGCGGCGACAACCACATGCGGCCGGAGTTCCTGCAGGCCATGCAGGACATGTGCCGTGCCAGCGACGCGCTGTTCGTGCTCGACGAGGTGCAGACGGGAGTCGGCCTGACCGGCACCGCGTGGGCCTACCAGCAACTCGGCCTCGAGCCCGACATCGTGGCGTTCGCGAAGAAGGTACAGCTCGGCGGCATCATGGCCGGGCGGCGCGTGGACGAGGTCCCCGACAACGTGTTCACGGTCTCCGGCCGGATCAACTCGACCTGGGGCGGCGGGCTCGCCGACATGGTCCGCTCCCGCCGGCTCCTGGAGATCATCGAGCGTGACGGGCTGATCGAGCGCGCGGCGAAGACCGGCGACTGGCTCGTCGGCGAACTGCAGGCGCTCGGCGAACGGCACGCCGGGCTGGTGTCGAACGTACGCGGCCGCGGGCTCATGTGCGCCTTCGACCTGCCCGATCCGGACGCCCGCGACCTGGCGCAGCGGCGGCTGCGGGAGGAGCATGTGCTCGTGCTGCCGTGCGGAGAGCGCTCGATCCGGTTCCGGCCGGCGCTGAATGTCACCGAGCAGGAACTCGAGTTCGGCCTGGCCGCGCTCGACCGCGCGCTGACCGCCCCGGTCCGCCCGGCCAGCTGACGAGAAGTAAAGGACTACGCGTATGGATCGCCCCGAGGTCCGGGCCATCTCCTCCGTCATCGCCGGCCAGCCGGTGGCCGGCGCCCCGGGGGGGAGCATCCGGTCGACCAATCCCGCGCACCTGGACGATGTGGTCGCCGAGGTCGCACTGGGCGACGCGGCGCTGCTGGTGACGGCGGCCCGGGCGGCGCGCGAGGCCCAGCGGGCGTGGGCGGACGTGCCCGCGCCCGTGCGCGGCCGCGCGATCGCGCACATCGGCCGGCTGGTGGAGGACAACAAGGAGGCCCTGGCCGCCCTGGTCACCCGCGAGATCGGGAAGCCGTACGCCGAGGCGCTCGGCGAGGTCCAGGAGATCATCGACACCTGCGACTTCTTCCTCGGCGAGGGCCGGCGCCTGTACGGCCAGACGGTGCCGAGCGAGATGCCCGACAAGCAGCTTTTCACGTTCCGCAACCCGGTCGGGGCGGTGGCCGTGATCACCGCGGGGAACTTCCCGGTCGCGGTCCCTTCCTGGTACATCGTCCCGGCGCTGCTGTGCGGCAACACCGTGGTGTGGAAGCCCGCCGAGTACTCGGCGGCCGCGGCGGCCGCCCTGCACCAGATCTTCTGCCGCGGCGGCGGGCTCCCGCCCGGCGTGTTCAACGTGGTCCACGCCGACGGCCCGGCGACCTACGCCGGCCTGGAGCAGGCGCTGGCCGCGGGCCTGATCGACAAGGTCGGGTTCACCGGGTCCAGCGAAGTCGGCGCGCGGATCGGCGAGCTCGCCGGCCGGCACCTGCAGTCGGCCTGCCTGGAGCTGGGCGGGAAGAACCCGATGGTCGTCACGGCCAACGCCGACATCGACCTCGCGGTCGAGGGGGCGCTGTTCGGCGGGTTCGGCACCGCCGGGCAGCGGTGCACCTCGCTCGGCACGGTGATCTGCCACGAGTCGGTGCACGACGAGTTCCTCACCCGGTTCGCCGAGGCGACGGCGGCGGCCGCGGTGGGCGACCCGTTCCGTGACGTGCTCTACGGGCCGATGCTGGACATTCGGTTTTCTGAACGCTTCGAGCGGTTCCTGGCCTGGATCGGCCCGCAGCACAAGGTCCTTGGCTCGACCGGAGTCGGGCGGATCACCGCGGCCAGCCCGCGCGCCGGTTTCGTCGGCGACCCGGCGGCGGGCATCTTCTGCCATCCGACGATCGTCGACGGGGTGCGCCCGGGCGACGAGATCTTCGACCGCGAGACGTTCGGGCCGCTGGTCGGGGTGACCACGTACCGGACCCTGGACCAGGCCGTCGACCTGGCCAACGCGCCCGGATACGGGCTGTCCTCGTCGATCTACACCAGCGACGCGACCGAGGCGTTCACGTTCCGGCGCGGGGTGTCGGCCGGGATGGTCAGCGTGAATAACTCGACCTCCGGCGCGGAGGCGCACCTGCCCTTCGGCGGGAACGGCAAGTCCGGCAACGGCTCCCGCCAGTCGGGCCAGTGGGTGCTCGACCAGTTCACCCGGTGGCAGGCCCTGAACTGGGACTACTCGGGCCGGCTGCAGAAAGCCCAGATGGACGTGGCCAGCCTCACGCCGGACCGCGACTTCCGCCTGTGACCGAGCCGGGATGACCACGCCAGCCGAGCTTGACCGGCACTTCCGGGAGGCGGCCGGCGGCCTGCCCGGCGGCCCGGCCCGGCCGGATCCGGCCGCGCCGGTGCGCGCGGGCAGCGGGCTCGACGGCGCCACCCTGCTGGCCATCTTCGACGCCCAGGCGGAGAGCCGGCACCTGGACTTCGCGGCCCGGTGGATGCAGCAGCAGGGCGGCGGCTTCTACACGATCAGCTCGGCCGGGCACGAGGGCAACGCGGCGCTGGCCGCGGCGCTGCGGCCGACCGACCCGGCGCTGCTGCACTACCGGTCCGGCGGGTTCTACTGCGCCCGCGCGCGCCAGGTGCCCGGCATCGACCCCGTCCGGGACGTCCTGCTCGGGGTGGCGGCGTCCGCCGACGAGCCGATCGCCGGCGGCCGGCACAAGGTGTTCGGCCGGGCCGAGCTGGCCATCATCCCGCAGACGTCGACCATCGCCTCGCACCTGCCCCGCGCGCTCGGCGTCGCGCTCGGCATCGGCCGGGCGGCGAAGCTGGGCGTGGCCTGCCCGTGGCCGCGCGACGCGGTGACGGTGGCCACGTTCGGCGACGCCTCGGCCAGCCACTCCACCGCCGTCGGCGCGATCAACGCCGCCTGCCACACCGCCTACCAGCAGATCCCGGTGCCGCTGCTGCTCGTGTGCGAGGACAACGGGATCGGGATCAGCGTGCCGACCCCGCCGGGGTGGGTGGCGGCGTCCTTCGGCGCCCGGCCCGGCCTGCACTATCTGGCCGCCGACGGCTGCGACCCGGTCGCGGCCTACGACGCGGCGGTCCGGGCCGCCGGCCTGGTCCGGGCCCGGCGCCGGCCGGCGTTCCTGCACCTGCCGGTGGTCCGTTTCCTCGGCCACGCCGGCAGCGACGCGGAGGCGGCCTATCGCGCGCCCGCGGACCTGGCTGCGGACCTGGCCCGCGACCCCCTGGTGGCGACCGCGGCCGCCCTGGTCCGCTGCGGCCTGCTGACCCCGGCCGAGGCGGTGGCCCGCTACGACGCGACCGGCGACCGGGTCCGCGGCGCGGCCGGGCAGGCCCTGGCCGGCCGGCCGCTGGCCAGCGCCGCGGAGGTGATGGCCCCGCTGGCGCCGCGTCATCCGGACCGGGTGGCCGAGCGCGCCACGCGGGGCCCGGCCGGGGCGGGAGCGGCGGGCGGGCCGGTCACGCTGGCCCAGGCGGTCAACCTGGCGCTCGGCGAGCTGCTCGAGACCTACCCGGGCATGTGCGTGTTCGGCGAGGACGTGGGGCGCAAGGGCGGCGTGTACGGCGTGACCAAGGGACTGCAGCGGCGGTTCGGGCCGGCCCGGGTCTTCGACACGCTGCTGGACGAGCAGTCGATCCTCGGCGTCGCCCTCGGCGGCGGGCTGACCGGCCTGCTGCCGGTGCCGGAGATCCAGTACCTCGCGTACCTGCACAACGCCGAGGACCAGATCCGCGGCGAGGCCGCCACCCAGCAGTTCTTCTCGGCCGGCCAGTTCCGCAACCCGATGGTGGTGCGGGTCGCCGGGTACGCCTACCAGAAGGGCTTCGGCGGGCACTTCCACAACGACAACGCGGTCGGGGCGCTGCGTGACGTTCCCGGCCTGGTGATCGCGTCGCCGGCCCGGCCCGATGACGCGGCCGCCATGCTGCGCACCTGCCTGGCCGCGGCCGCTGAGGACGGCTCGGTGTGCGTGTTCCTGGAACCGATCGCGCTCTACCACACCCGCGACCTGCACGACGACGGCGACGGCGGCTGGCTGGCCGCCTATCCCCGGCCCGACGCGCACGTCCCGGCCGGACGGGCGCGCGGCTACGGCGACGGCACCGACCTCACCATGGTCACGTTCGGGAACGGGCTGCGGATGAGCCTGCGGGTCGCCCGCCGGCTGGCCGGCCAGGGCATCGGCGCCCGGGTCGTCGACCTGCGCTGGCTGGCCCCGCTGCCGGTCGACGACGTGCTGCGCGAGGCGCGGGTGACCGGGCGGGTGCTGGTCGTGGACGAGACCCGGCGTACCGGCGGGGTCTCCGAAGGAGTGGTCACCGCTTTGGCCGACGCCGGCTACCGGGGCGTGATCACGCGGGTGACCAGCGAGGACAGCTTCGTCCCGCTCGGCCCGGCGGCGAACGCGGTGCTGCTGGACGAACCGACGATCGAGAAGGCGGCCGTCGGCCTCGTGCACGCCGGCTGAGCCTGCCGGCCGGCCCTCGCCGCCGCGGGCCCGGTGCCCGGGATCAGATTCCGGCGGGCGGCCCCGCGACGGGCGGCCCCCCGGGGCCCGCGCGCCGCTCATCGAGGTTATCGATCATGGCGCGGGTCACGCGGGCGTTCATCTTGAGGATCACGGCCGGCTGCCCGGCCGGGTCGACGAACGGTGACACCGTGCAGGGCTGGTTCATGCCGCGGTGGCTGAGCCATTTCTGCACGGCTTTCCGCAGGTCGTCAGCGAGCACGAGCGCTTGCCGGTCGCTGTCAGTAAGGTTCGGCATGCTGGCCTTCCGGCGGTCGGCCGACTCGGCTGATGAAGTTCGCTGGCGCCCACCGCAACCACCATCCTGCGGTGCGCGATAGCCAGACGCAAGCGCAGTTGCGAGATCATTCGCAATACCATTTGATTGAACGGAACAAATGCGCTTGCACTCAGTATCGTGCCGCGAGGACAACCCCGCCCGACCCGGGTACGTTGGCCGTACGGGGTCCGGGCGGGGGCCAGCCGCGGGTCTGGGCCGCGCAGCACACCGTGCACCGCCGCAGGAGCCCACTGCCCGTCGGCGGACACCGGCACGCCAGCTGATCACTGCGGGCTGGTGTGCCACCGAACGGGACGGAGAGGACGCCAGGGGTGAACAGAGCGACCAGGTCGAGCAGGTCGGCCAGAGTGACGGGGATGGCCAGAGTGACGGGGATAACCGGGGTGACCGGGGTCAGCAGGCTGAGCGTCCGGACCCGCAACGGCATGCCGGCGTCCGAGCTTCAGGGGGTCTGCTGGCGCAAGAGCGACTACAGCAACCCGAACGGTAGCTGCGTGGAGGTCGCCGAACTGGGTGACGCGGGCATCGCCGTCCGTAATTCGCGGTATCCCGGCGGGCCGACGCTGATCTACACCGCGGCCGAGATCGACGCGTTCATCCGGGGGGTCAAGGACGGCCAGTTCGACGACCTGGCCCGGTGACCTGGTCCGCCCGGCCGCGCGGCCCCCGGAGGCCGCCCTCCGGGGCGCGGGGGCCGCCCGGCGGCCCATGGGGCATAAGGTGCCCGACTAGGCAACCGCGATCGGTCGGTGGGACACTGCGGTGAGATCGCCAGGACCGCCGTAACCCTGACGGAGTAATCGATGATGTCGGATCAGGCACATAGCGGCACGCCCGGCCCGGTCCCGGCCGACCGGCCGCTCGTCGGTGCGCGCAGCGGGCCGACGGCGTTGCGGATAGCGCTGGGCGCTCACCTGCGGCGGCTGCGGGAAGCCAGCCACATCACGCCCGCCGAGGCCGGCGAGGCGATCAGGGCCACCCACTCCAAGATCAGCCGCCTGGAGCGGGGCCGCAGCGGGGCCAAGCAGCGCGATGTGGCCGACCTGCTCAGCCTGTACGGGGTGACCGACGAAGCCGAACGCGAGGAGATGCTGGCCCTGGCCCGCCAGGCCAGCACGCCGGGCTGGTGGCAGCAGTACCACGACATCCTGCCCCGATGGTTCGAGCTCTACGTGGGGCTGGAGAAGGCCGCCTCCATCATCCGGACCTACGAGGTGCAGTTCGTCCACGGCCTGCTGCAGACCGAGGACTACGCCCGCGCGGTCATCCTCATCGCCATGGGGCAGATCCCCGACTCCGACGATCCGCCGGCGATCATCAAGCGACTGCTGGCCGCCCTGCCGTCCGGCAGCTACCTCGCCATCAGCGACGGGGTCAACACCAGCGAGACGCTCAACGAGGCGTCGCGGCAACTGAACGAGAACTCGCACAACGCCTACCATCTGCGCAGCCCGGAGCAGGTCGTCGGGTTCTTCGACGGCCTGGAGCTGGTCGAGCCCGGCGTGGTGACGCTGACGCGCTGGCGGCCGGAGGCCACCCCCTTCCCCGAGCCCGACGAGGTGCCCGGCATGTGCGGGATCGGGCGCAAGCCGTAACGCATCCCGGGTCCATCTGACCGGAGCGTGACTGTCCCGGTTCCCGCCCGCGGCCGCCACTGCGCCAGACTGGGCCGTGGGCGGGCGATCTCGCAGACCGCCGGCCCGGGCCAGCCACGTACCGGGAGGATCACGAGTGCCGTACAGGACGCCGGGACACGATGTCGTCGCGATCATCGACACGCCGCCCACCCCGCTGGCGCTGCTGGCGCCGGGCGGGCGGTTCGTCGCCCTGGTGCACTACGAGGCGCATCCTCCCGTCGCCATGCTCGCGCGCCCGTACCTGCCGCTGGCCGGGATCCGGGTCGATCCGGTCCTGGCCGGCCGCCAGCGGGTACGCCGGCTGACCGGGCTTTCCGTGCTGAGGCTGGCGGACGGGGCACAGCAGGCCCTGGCCCTGCCGGACGGGGCACAGCCGAGCGTGCCCACGTGGGCGCCGGACGGGCGCAGGTTCGCGTTCACCGTGGACGAGGCGGACGGCATCGGGGTATGGGTGGCGGACGCCGGGTCGGGGACCGCCCGGCAGGTGCCCGGGCTGCGGGTCCGCGACGTGCTCGGCGGTGACCCGCTTACCGTGGGCGCGGCCGTCCGGTGGTCGCGCGACGGCGGCTGGCTGCTGGCGCTCGGCGCGCCCGCCGCGCCGCCGGCGCTGCCGGTGGCGCCCGTCGAGCCGCACGCCGAGGAAACGGCGGGCAAGCGGACCCAGATGGCGACCTATCAGGATCTGCTGCGCACGGCCGCCGACGCGGACGCGTTCGAGGCGCTGGCGACCACGATTCCGCTGCGGGTCGAGCCGGGAACCGGAGCGGCGAAGGAACTCGGCCCGCCCGGCCTCTACCGCCGCCTGGACGACTCGCCGGACGCCGAGCACCTGCTGGTCCACCGGCTGCGGCGGCCGTTCTCGTTCCGGGTCCCTTTCCAGTACTTTGCCCGCAGCGTCGAGGTGTGGTCGGCCGCGGGCGGGCTGGAGCGGGTGGTCGCCGACCTTCCGGTCAGCGACGAGGTTCCGCGGCAGGGGGTGCCGACCGGCCCGCGGCAGGTCTCCTGGCAGGAGCGCGCGCCGGCCAGCCTGGTCTGGACCGAGGCCCTGGACGGCGGTGACCCGATCGCCCCGGCCGAGCATCGCGACCAGGTGATGCGGCTGGACGCACCGTTCGCCGGGGAGCCGGAGCGCGCGTTCAATGTCCGGCAGCGCTGCCTCGGCTGGCTCGACCTGCAAGGGCCGCAGCGGCTGCTGCTGACCGAGCATGACCGCGACCGCCGGTGGCTGACCACCTGGGTCTGCGACCTGGCCGAGCCCGAGCGCAACCGGGTCTTGTTCGACCACTCCATGGACGACGCCTACGCCGATCCCGGCTCGCCGCTCATGGCCACCAACCCCGACGGCTCCCGGACCGTGCGACAGGACGGGGCAGCGATCTACCTGCGCGGCGACGGCTCGACGCCGGACGGAGACCGGCCGTTCCTTGACCGTCTCGACCTGGAGACGGGGCAGAAGACCCGGCTGCACCAGAGCCCGCCGGACCGCCTCGACCACGTGCTCGGCTTCGCCGGTAGCTCCGCCGAGAGCCCGGCGGGAGGGCCCGAGCGAGATCGTGCTGTGGCAGGAGAGCCGGACCGAGCCGCCGAACCTGTACCTCGTCGCGCTGGACGGCTCGGCCTCCCGGGCGCTGACCGGCTGGCCGGACCCGCATCCGCAACTCACCGGGATGGAGAAGCGGCTGGTCGTGCACGACCGCGGCGACGGGGTGCAGCTATCCGGCATGCTGCACCT
Source organism: uncultured Actinomycetota bacterium (assembly GCA_963842355.1). Classification (GTDB taxonomy): domain Bacteria; phylum Actinomycetota; class Actinomycetes; order Streptosporangiales; family Streptosporangiaceae; genus JASHPR01. The sequence goes on from CAWJGC010000013.1 coordinate 202,583, forward strand.
GCCGCCCGGCTACGACCCGGCCACGGACGGGCGCCTGCCCCTGGTGATCTGGGCCTACCCGCTCGACTACGGCGACGCGGCGACCGCCGGCCAGGTCCGCGGCAGCACCCAGCGGTTCACCCGGCTGAACGCGCTGGAGCCGACGTGGTTCGTCCTGCGCGGCTGCGCGGTGCTCTCGGCCGCGACGATGCCGGTGATCGGCGACCCGGAGACGATGAACGACACGTTCATCGAGCAGGTCACCGCGGCAGCACGGGCTCACGTTCAGGCCCTGGACGAGATGGGCGTCGTCGACCGGGCGCGGGTCGTGGTGGGCGGGCACAGCTACGGCGGGTTCATGACCGCGAACCTGCTGGCGCACACCGACGTGTTCGCCGCGGGCATCGCCCGCAGCGGCGCCTACAACCGGACCCTGACGCCCTTCGGCTTCCAGGCCGAGCGGCGCAGCTTCTGGGAGGCCACCGCGGTGTACGACCAGGTGTCGCCGTTCCGCTACGCAGACCGGATCACCGCGCCCATCCTGCTCATCCACGGCGAGCAGGACAACAACTCGGGCACGTTCCCGATCCAGTCGGAGCGGCTCTACCAGGCGATCCAGGGCAACGGCGGGACCGCGCGGCTGGTGCTGCTCCCCCACGAGAGCCACGGCTACCTCGCGCGCGAGTCGGTGCTGCACGTGCTCGCCGAGCAGTTCGACTGGCTGGACCGCTGGCTCGCCTGACCAGAACGGATCTGCCCCGGCCGGGCGGTGAACGGTATCATGGCCGGAGGCCCGCAGGGGGCCTCCAGTCCGCGGGAAGGGCAGAGCCTACCTGATCTGAGCTACGGGTTAACGGCCGGTGTTTCTCCTTTCGGCCTCGCGACGCGGACCGCAGGCGCACGAAAGGAGTCATCGTGGCTTCCGTTACCCTGCCTGACCAGGCCAGCCTCGAACAGCTCCGGAAGCAGGCCAAGGACCTGCGGCGAGCGGTACGGACCGGGGCGCCCGAGGCACTGGCGGAGGTAGCCGAGCGCGGCCCCGCCGGACGCCCGAACGAGGCCGGCGCGGTCTCGTTCCCGCTGAGCACGGCGCAACTGGTCGTGGCCCGCCGGTACGGCTTCGCGACCTGGGCGCGCCTCAAGCACCACCTCGAGGTGGTCGAGCACTACTCCCGGTTCCCCGCAGCGGCGAAGCCGGCCGCTCCGGCCGGCGACCTGGCCGACGCGTTCCTGCGCCTGGCCTGCCTGTCGGGCGAGGACGATCAGCCTGAGCGGTGGGCCGAGGCGCGCCGGCTTCTCGCCGAGCATCCTGACCTCACCCGGGGCCACGTCCACGCGGCCGCGGCCGCCGCGGACGTGGCGGCGCTGCGCGCGATCCTGGCGGCCGACCCGGCGGCCGCCCGCCGGGAGAGCGGCCCCTACCGGGCGGAGCCCCTGTACTACCTCGCCTACGCCCGGCACGACCCGGCCATCGCCGAGGATGCCGTGCTGGGCGCGGCCCGGCTCTTGCTCGACGCCGGGGCCGATCCGAACGCCGGGTACCTCTGGCAGGGCCTGCCGCCCCCGTTCACCGTGCTGACCGGCGTGTTCGGCGAAGGCGAGCTGGGCCCGGTCCGCTGGCCCCGGCACCCGCACTCGCTGGCCCTGGCGCGGCTCCTGCTCGAGGCGGGCGCCGACCCCAACGACGGCCAGGCGCTGTACAACCGGATGTTCGAGCCCGGTAACGATCACCTGGAGCTGCTGTTCGAGTTCGGCCTCGGAAGGGGCGACGGCGGGCCGTGGCGGGCCCGGATGGGCGACGCGGCCGACACTCCGGCCGAGATGCTGCGGGGCGACCTGACCTGGGCGATCACGCACGGCATGACCGGGCGGGTGCGGCTGCTGATCGACCACGGCGTCGACGTCGCCGCGCCGTTCGACGACGGTGCCACCCCGGCGCAGATGGCGGCCACCACCGGTCACGCCGACCTGATCGACCTTCTGGTCGCCCACGGCGCTTCGGTCCCGGACCTGACCCCGTCCGAAGCGCTCATCGCCGCTGCGCTGGTCGCGGACCGGGCGCGGGTGGACCAGCTGCGGCGGGACCACCCCGGGCTCCTCGACGAGGTCCGCGCGGCGCGCCCGGCGCTGGTGACGTGGGCGGCCGCCTGCGGCCGGCCCGCCGCGGCCGAGCTGCTCGTCGAGCTGGGCTTCGACGTCAACGCCCGGGGACGGACCGACATGCCGAGCGACCAGCCCTGGCAGACCGCGCTGCACAAGGCGGCCGAGGACGGGAGCCTCGACCTGGCCCGGACGCTGCTGCGGCTCGGCGCCGACCCCGGCCTCCGCGACGAGCGCTTCCACTCGACCCCGCTCGGCTGGGCCCGCCACTTCGGTCACGAGCCGCTCATCGGCCTGCTGGAGCCGGTCACCCCCGGGGAAGACACCGTGGCGGGCGCCGAGGAAGACACCGTGGCGGGCGCCGAGGAAGACACCGCGGAGGGCGCCTGAAGACGGTGTCACCCGGACGCCCGGCGGGTTTCGTGGGCAGCCGGGCCAGTCCGGGTGACGGGCGCGGCGTGCCGGAAAGTGGGAGCAGAGCAGGTCCGGCTAGGCCTGAGCCGCGCTCGGTATCCAGGAGATGCCGCGAAGGTGAGTGCAGGTTGAGAAGTACCTGGGGATCGCCTGGGCACCGGGTCAGCCCCGGTGTTAACGTTGTCAACTTTGACACTCTGCGGCAGAATCGGATGATGGTGGAGACTCGGGGCGGCCGCGCTTCCTACCATCACGGCGACCTGCCCAACGCGCTGGCCGACGCGGCGACCGAGCTGGCCCGCAGCGGCGGCCCCGAGGCGGTGGTGCTCAGGGAGGCGGCGCGCCGGGTGGGCGTTTCCGCCGCCGCCGCGTACCGGCACTACGCCAGCCACTGCGAGTTGCTGCAGGAGGTCAGGCACCGGGCGGTGGCGGCGATGGCCGACGCGCTGCAGGAGGGCCTGGACCGCGGCGAGCCGCTGCCCGACCCGGCCGACGAGGCGCTCCGGCGGTTCCGGAGCCTGAGCTGGGCGTACATCGGCTTCGCGCTGGCCAATCCGGGCCTGTTCCACGCTTCGTTCGTCAACCACTCGCCGTACTGCCGGGTGAAGACCGTCCCGGTCGACGTCAAGGAGCAGATCGCGGCGTCGCGTCCCTACCAGATCCTCGCCGACTCCCTCGACGAGCTCGTGAGAGCGGGCATCCTCGATCCGGGCCGCCGCGAGATGGCGCCGATCGCGTCCTGGTCGGCCGTGCACGGCCTGTCCACGCTCCTCCTTGACGGCCCTCTGGCCGGCCTGGCCGAACCGGAGCGAGCCGAGGCAATCAGGCGCACCCTGGACATCCTCGTTGAAGGCATTCGCCGGCCGCCGCGTTCCGGATAGGTCAGCCCGGATTACCGGTCGGCCCGGGTTACCGCCGGCTGGCTGCTTGCCGAGGCGAGTTCCTGGCCGGGAAAATAAACCCGGTTCAGATGTTGACTCCGTTTACATCGCATCGCATACTGATGATGTAAACGACGTCAACATCGCAGAGAGGCCAGCCCGATGATCAACATCCAGACCCTGAATGACGCGCTGATGACCGTTGCGTTCGTGATTGGCGTGGCGTTCGCGCTCACCGTCGCCATGGTGACCGTCTCCGCACTCTGGCAGCGGCACGCCCGCCGGGCCGGCCTGGACGCCGTCGAGCAGCACCTGGCCGCCGCCACCCAGGATGCCATCCCCGCTGACGCGAGGTGATCCGACCCCGGCCCGCGGAGCCGCAGGTTCGCCGCAGCGCCGCGGTTGCGATCGCAACCGCGGCGCTGCGGCGAACACGGCTCGGACCGGTCGGCGCGAGGGCGGCCCGCCGCCGGACCGGAGCGGCTGCGAGAATGGCTTCGGTTATATGTCTTACACCGTTTACTTAGTGCGGCGTACTATAGATATGAACGACGTAAACATCTGGACGGAAGAATGGCTGACATGATCGACACGCAGCTCCTGAATGAGGCCCCCGCCCGGTAATTCCGCCGCGAGATCCTGCCTGGCCGGCGCGGGCCAGCAGGCCGGGCGCGGGCTCAGCCGCCGGCCCGGCGCCTGGCTGACCACGGTGGCGCGCAACCGGGCCCTGGCCGAGCTGGTGCCGTCGCCGGTGGTCGAGCTGAACCGGGCGGTCGCGGTCGCGATGGCCGACGGCCCGGCCGCGGGCCTGGAACTGGTCGCGGCCCTCGAGGCGTCCGGCGCGCTGGGCGGTTACCACTTGCTGCCCGCCACGCGCGCCGACCTGCTCCGCCGCCAGGGACGAAACGCTGAGGCCGCGGCCAGCTACCAGGAGGCACGCGAGCTTGCGGCCACCGACGCCGAGCGCCGCTACCTGGACCGCCGACTGGCCGAGACCGCGGGCTAGCCGGACCGCCTGGCGCCAGGAACGGCCGCAAACGAAGCCGCACGCCGGCTCCAGAACGGTGCCGGGCCCGGCCGCGGAAAAATGTTGACATCGTTCACTTTCGGGGTCATACTGAAAATGTAAACGGTGTCAACACCCAGCAAGGGTGGTCCGGTTCCCATGATTGACACACAGCTCCTGAACAACATCCTGTGGACGCTGGCGTCCGTCGTCGGCCTGGTGGCCGTCATCTCGGTCTGGATCGTGACGGCGGCCGCGTTGCACGAGCGCCACCAGCGCAAGACGCAGATCGGCGCCATCGAGCAGCACCTGGCGGACGTCGCCGGGCAGCACAGCCCCACGGCTGCGCGGTAACCCACGGCATGCCGATGCCCGCGGCCGATCCGGTGCGGCCAGGGCTCGCAGCGCAGTAACCCTCGCCTTGCCCCCAGGCGGTCAGCCTCGTGGTACGCGGGCCGCGAGCCGCCCGGGGCGGTTAACAGGCTCCGGGCCGGGCGCTTCGGGCTGAGGGGTTCCAGTTTGGTACGCAACGTTTCCCGGTCGACCACCAGGACGTGCCGATTGGGTAGCCAGGCCCAGCCATCCTGAGGCCAGCCGGACGACGCGACGACCACGGCGTCGTCGGTCTCGGCGTAGGCGAGATCGAAGTAGCGTTCCGGCGGCCCGGAATAGCCCTGCTGATTCACCGCACCAGGCGGGATGCGTCCCGGTTCGTACCAGCAGACCGCATACAGGGCGCCCGGGGTCAGGACGACGGCGTTGAGGCTGTTGGCGGAGAACGTGCGGTCGATGTGAGCGACCGTGTCATCGAGCGCCGCGATCATGTCCCCGCGGCTCGCCTCGAGACGCGACATGAGGCGCAGGAAGTACCGTTCGCTGTCCGTGGTACCGGTCAGATGCCGGGCCCACGACGGGGGCAGCAGGTCGGCCAGGCGGTGCTGCGGCGTGATGGCGCCGTTGTGCGCCATCATGACGTCGCCGCGCCGGAACGGGTGGGAATTGGACGTGTGAACATGCAGGCCGGGGGTGGCCCGGCGCAGATGCAGGAGCCCCAGATCGCCGAGCCTGCGGCGCGCGAGCTTCCGGTAGGCCGGCTCATCGGCGGCCCGCAGCGGCGACTTCTCCACGTGCCCCTGCTGACCGTCGTACCAGGCCATTCCCCAGCCGTCGCCGTGGAACGCGGACAGCTGCGTGAAATCGCGCAGGCCGCGCTCGCCCATGACCTCGACGAGCGAGGCGCGATCGCGTGCGCAAAAGCCGAGCATCCGACACATGCCCAGATGCACTTCCCTAGAGGTACTTTCCCATGCCTCCGGCCACGTCAATGGACGCGCCGGTGATATAGCTGGCCCGGTCGCCGGCCAGGAACGCCACGATACCCGCGACCTCGTCCGGGCGCCCGAACCTGCCGAGCGGGACCTCGGCCGCCGCCAGTTGCGCGAAGAACTCCTCCGCCGGGGTGTCCGGCGCGCGGCGGCGACGGATGTTGTCCCACTGCGGCGTGGTCACGAAGCCGATGTTCACGCTGTTGACCAGGATCCCCTCGCGCCCGAGCTCGATCGACAGCGCCTTGGCCAGGCTCAGGCAGGACGCCCGGTTCACCGACGAGGCCAGAAAGGCCGGGTCCGGGTACTTCGCGTAGACGGCGTTGATGTTGATGACCCGCGGGGCGGCGCTGTGCCGCAGCCGGGGCAGGGCGGCCCGGGTGCAGCGGATCTGGGACATCAGCTTGACGTCGAAATCCTCCTGCCAGTCGGTGTCAGTGAGCGACCCGAACCGCCCGGGGCGCGCACCGCCGGCGTTGTTGACCAGGATGTCGATCCCGCCTCCCATGGCCGACGCCGCCGTGTCGATGAAGGCCGCCACCTGGCCGGGGTCGGTGACGTCGCAGCGCAGCGCGACCACGGTCGGCGCCGGTCCGGCCCCGGCGGACTGGCGGAGCGCGGCAGCCGTCGCGTCAAGCTCGTCGGCATGCCGGGAGCAGATCGTGACCTGCGCGCCCTCGGCCAGCAACTCGGCGGCGATGGCCCGGCCCAGGCCCTTGGAGCCGCCGGTGACGATCGCACGCCGGCCAGACAGGCCCAGGTCCATCTAGCCGCCGTCCCGCAGGCCCTCGGCCTGCTGCTCCTCGGCCAGGGCCAGCAGGGTCTGGCGGGGCGGGCAGAAGACGTCGACCTCCAGGCAGCTTTGGTCAGTGGTCCAGGCCCCGTGCGGCACCCAGGCCGGGACGACGGCCACGTCGCCCCGCCGCATGGTCCGCACGTCACCGTCGAGGTCGAACGTGAACTCGCCGTCGAGGACGATCACGATCTGCTCTTCTTCGTGGACGTGCCGCGGCGCCTCCACGCCCGGGGCGAAGTTCACGAAATTGGCCATGGCCCGCTGGCCGAGTACCGGCCGGAACGCCAGCCCCGGCACGAACTCCGCGGATGTGATCTCGTCGATGTGCACGAACCGGCCGGTTCCCGCGGGCTCACCGAGCGCCTCGCTCGTAAAGTGCCGGGCGGCATCTTGCTCGGTCATGATTCCTCCAGGGCGGTGCGGATGAGGGCGCCGAGCCGGCGCGCTCCCTCGTCGATGAGGTGATCCTCGACCCGGCTGTAGGCCAGCCGGATCTGAGCCGTCCCGCTGTCGCCGCCGTGGCCGGGGTAGAAGGGGCGCCCGGGCACGTAGGCGACCTTGCGGGCGCGGGCCGCCGGGGACAGCGCCACGGTGTCGATGCCGCCCGGCCCGGTCAGCCACGTGAAGAACCCGCCCCCCGGCGTGGTCCAGGCGCAGCCCTCGGGCATGTGCTCGGCCAGCGCCCGGGTCATGACGCTCGCGCGGCGCCGGTAGAGCGCGCGCGAGACGACAAGCTGACGGTCGAGGTGACCGCCGCGCCCGTACTCCTCGAGCATCCGCTGGCCGAGCGCGCCCGAGCACTGGTCGGAGTTCTGCTTGGCCGTGACGAGCTGCGCGATGACCTCGCGCGGGCCCGCCGCCCAGCCGAGGCGAACCCCGGGGAAGAACGTCTTGGAGAACGTGCCGGCCTGGATCACCACGTCGGGCGCCATCGACCAGAGGCTGGCCGGCGCCCCACCCTCCGCGAACTGTGTTTGCCCTAGGGGGGGCGACCCCCCTTCAACCCCCCGCCCCGGAGCAGGCTCCGGGAAACCCAGTTCCCGGTACGCCACGTCCTCGAGGATCAGGAAGCGGTGCCGGCGGGCCAGGTCGACCAGTTCGCGCCGCCGTTCCGGGGCCAGGGACAGGCCGGTCGGGTTCTGGTGGTCGGGGATCGTGTAGAGCACCTTGGGCCGCAGGCCGCGGTCGAGCAGGCCGCCCAGGATGTCGACCCGCATGCCGCCGGTGTCCATCGGCACGCCGCGCACGTCCGCCTCGTAGCCGCGGAACGCCATGATCGCCCCGAGGTAGCTGGGCGCCTCCACCACGGCGACGTCGCCGGGGTCCACCAGGCTCTTGGCCACGAGTTCCAGGCAGTCGATCCCGCCACTGGTGATCATCAGCTCGCCGGGGCCCGGCCGCCCGCCCTGCGTCGCCTCGAGCCGGCCGGACAGGTAGTCGCGCAGCGACTCCAGGCCTTCCGACGGCGAGTACTGCAAGGCCACCGCCGCGTCCTCGGCCAGCAGCCGCCGGGCGATCTCCCCGAGCACCTCGTTCGGGAACGTCGACGGGTCCGGGAAGCCGCCCGAGAACGTGATCACGTCGGTGGCGCCCGCCAGGGCCAGGATCGCGGTGATCTCACCGCCTCCCAGCGCCTGAGTCCGGCGGGCGAAGCTCGCGGTCCAGTCACGCAGCTCGGTCGCGGCGGTCATCTGCTTCCTCCGGTCGCTTGACACCCGGGCCTGGCAAACGTAAGAATAAATGCCGGTAGAACGTTCATTTGCCCGGCCCTGGTCCCGACTATACACGATCCCGTGAGGCTTCCCGCAGAGACGTCTGGCAATTGACAACCACTTCAGCCCCGCTCGCGCACCTCGCCGAGGTCGCCTCGCCCGCGACCCCGAAGGCGGAGGTGGATGATCTCGACCTCACGCTGCTGCGGGCCCTGGCGGTCGACGCGCGCCAGTCCCAGCGCGCGCTCGCCCGGGCCGTGGGCATGTCGCCGCCCGCGATCGCCGACCGGCTGGCCCGGCTGGAGCGCACGGGCGCGATCCGCGGATACCGGGTGGACATCGACTGGGCGGCGCTCGGCTACCCGGTGGTGGTCTACCTCGCGGTCACCGCGGGGCCGGGCATGGACCTCAGTGAGATCATCCGCACCATCCGGGCCCTGCCCGAGGCCCAGGACATGAGCGTGGTCACCGGCGGGCTCGACCTGCTGGTCCGGTTCCGGGTCCGCGACCACGCGCACCTGCGCGACCTGCTGCTGACCACCATCTTCCAGATTCCCGGGGTGCAGCGCACCGAGACCTTCCTGTCCCTCGCCGACGCCGAGCCGGACAACTTCGCGGTGGCCCTGCTCGACCAGATGAGCCAGCATGAGCGAGCCGGCCGGGGCGCGGCGCCGCCTGGACTGAGGAGCGAGGGACGAGCGACGAGGGAAGGCGGTGCCTTCCAGGCGCCCCGGAGGCGAGCTGAGGACACAGCACGGCCCCGCGACAAGACCTGAGCCGACAATCACCTGAGAGGAGCAGGCCGGTGAGCACTGCATCTCACGGATCTCACGGATCCCCCGGATCTCCCGACGCGCGGCTGGAGGCCGCCGGCGTCGGCCAGCCCGGCTTCATCGACCGGCACGGCCTGTTCAGCGAGCGGCAGGCCAGCGCGGCGCAGGAGGTCGCCGCGCGGATCCGCGAACGGGGCCTGCGCACCGTACGGTTCGTGGTGGTGGACCAGCACGGCGTGCCGCGCAGCAAGTCTCTGTCCGCGGAAGCCGCGCTGGCCGTACTGTCCAACGGGCTCGACTTCTCCGGGGCGATCTACAGCCTGGATACCGGCAACCAGGTGTTCGTGCCCGCGTTCGCCCAGGGCGGCGGCTTCGGCATCGACGAGTTCACCGGCTTTCCCGACGTGGTGCTGGTGCCCGACCCGACGACGTTCCGGGTGCTGCCGTGGGCGGACCGGACCGGTTGGATGCTCTGCGATGTCTACTTCGGCAACGGCCAGCCGATGCCGCTGGACGGACGCGGGCTCATGCGCCGCGTGCTCGGCGACCTGGCCGAGGCCGGGTACGACTACCTGGCGGGCATCGAGATCGAGTACTACATCGTCAAGCTCGAGTCTGACCGGATCACGCCGGAAAACGCCGGGTTCACCCCGCCGCCGCCCGAGGTGAGCGTCTTCGAGCGCGGCTATCAGTACCTGTCCGAGGTTCGCCTCGACAGCGCGGGCAGCACCCTGGAGGCGATCAGGGACGCGCTGTGGGAGGTGGGACTGCCCCCGCGGGCCATGGAGGACGAGTGGGGCCCCGGCCAGATGGAGTTCAGCTTCAGCCCGATCGGCGGGCTCGCGGCGGCCGACGCGGTCGTGCTGTTCCGGTCCGCGGTCAAGCAGGTCTGCCAGCGCCGCGGCCTGCTCGCCACGTTCATGTGCCGGCCGGCGCTGCCGAACTTCTTTTCCTCGGGCTGGCACCTGCACCAGTCGCTGGTCGCACGCCGGGACGGCAGCAACGCGTTCGCCAGCCCCGGCGCGGCGATATCGGAGCCAGGCCGGCAGTTCGTCGCGGGACTGCTCGAGCACGCGCTGCCGATGATGCTGTTCTCCACCCCCACTGTTAACGGGTACAAGCGCTACCGCCCGTACTCGTTTGCGCCGGACCGCGTGTGCTGGGCGGTGGAGAACCGCGGCGTCCTGGTCCGGGTCCAGGGAGCGCCCGGCGACAGCAGCAGCCACGTCGAGATGCGGCTCGGCGAGCCCGCGGCCAACCCGTACCTCTACATGGCGGCCAACATCGCCGCGGGGGTGGACGGAATCCGGAGGGGGCTGGAGGCGCCGCCCCCGGTCGAGGCCGACCCCTACGCGGCCGAGGCGCCGATGCTGCCCACGTCTCTGGCCGGCGCGGTCAGCGCCCTCGACGCCGACGAGTTCTACCGGAAGGCGTTCGGGGACACGCTGGTCGACTACCTGCTGCTGATGAAGCGCGCCGAGCTGGCCCGGTACGAGGCGTCGCTGGCGGAGAACCCGCCGGCCGATCCGCTGGAGGTCAGCGACTGGGAGATGCGCGAGTACTTCGAGTTCTTCTGACGGAGCCAGCTATGCCACGGAGCCAACGGTGACCCTGCAGCACATCGTCCTGTTCAGCTTTCCCCGCCCGCTCAGCGACGCCGAGGCGGCCACCATGCGAGCGATGGTGGCGGCCTGGCCGGCCGAGATCGGGCTGATGAGCAAGTGCCGGTTCGGCACCGATCTCAGCGGGGCGCGCACCCGCGGCTACTCCTACCTGCTCTTTACCGAGTTCCCGGATGCCGAGACGCTGCGCCGGTACCAGGATCATCCGGCGCACGTCGCGTTCCGGGATTGGATCATGGAGCGCGACTGTACCCCGCTCGCCTTCGACTACCACCTCGACCAGGGCACGGTCCTCATGACCGAGCCAGATCCGGCCGCCCGGGCATGAAGTTAGGGAGGGATCCCCCATGGCAGACGTCGACCGCAGCCTGAGGGCCGCGACCGGCCAGGATGAACTGGCGCACGGCTCGCTGAGGATCTGGGACGCCATCGCGATCTCGGTGTCGGTGATCGCACCGGGAATGGCGATGCTGCTCAACGTTTCCGGCGTCGCCATCGTCGCCGGCGGCTCGACCCCGCTGGCGTTCCTGCTCGGCGGCATCGGCTGCCTGGCGCTCGCGTTCGTGGTGATCGGTTTCACCCGCCGCATGGCCTCCGCGGGTTACGCCTACACCTACGCCAGCCGCAGCCTCGGCAAGGCGGGCGGCTTCATGGCCGGCTGGCTGTACTTCGCCGGCATGATCTGCTTCGTGCCGATGACGATGTCCGGGGTCGGGTACCTGGCCGCCAACCTGCTCGGCCTGAATCCCGACTGGTGGATCCTGTTCTTCTTCATCGGCATGGCGCTGCTGCTGGTGCTGTCCATCGTCAGGATCAAGGTCACCACCCGCACCCAGCTGGTCGTGGGCATCGTGACCGTGGCCGTGATCGTGATCGTCGACCTGTTCACCACGGTCAAGGGCGGCAGCCACGGCCAGGCCCTGTCGGCCTTCAGCTTCGGGCACACCGTCAGCGGCGGGTTCAACGGCGTGTTCTACGGCATCATCCTCGGCGTCACGTCCTACATCGGGTTCGAGACCGCCGCCGACTTCGGGGAGGAGACAGCCAACCCGCGGCGCTACATCCCGATCGCGATCATCGCGGCCACCGCGTTCGCCGTCATCTTCTACCTGTGGACGACCTATTCGATGGCGATCGGCTTCGGTGTCACCAACGGCGCCAAGTGGGGCGCCGACCCGGTCGCGCTGCAGACGATCGCCAACATGTACGTGGCCCACTGGGTGGGCACGCTGGTGGAGATCGGCGGCATGTGCGCGGCGTTCATCGTGTGCGTCGCGTGCGCGACGGCAGGCTCGCGCACGCTGTTCGCCATGGGCCGCGAGGGCGTGCTGCCGAGGCAGTTCGCTCACACCCACCCGCGGTTCAAGACGCCGGTCAACGCCACGCTCGCGGTGGCCGCGGTCGCCACCGTGATGGCCCTGATCATCGGCTACCCGCTGTCGGACAGCGCGTTCGGCCAGCCGTTCAGCAACTACTACTTCTGGGCCACGGCGGGCACGCTGCTGATCATCGTCGTCTACATCATGATCTGCCTCGGCGGCGTAGTGTTCTTCGCCCGGACCAGGGACACCCGCCGCTGGAACCCGCTCGTGCACGTGCTCATCCCGGTGATCGGCGCCGTGGTCTTCGCCGCGGCCCTCTACGGCTCGGTGCACCCCACACCGCCCGGCATCCTCAAGTGGACCCCGTACCTGGCCATAGTCTGGCTGGTCATCGGCATCGGCGTCGTGCTCTGGCTGCGCTCACGCCGCCCGGACGCCGTCGCCCGGATCGGTTCCATCCTGGGCGAGGAGGGCGGAACGGACGCGGCGCTCCTGGACCGCTGAACCCGGGCCCGGCCGGCGGGCGCGGCGGGTCAGCGGGGGCCGGGGCGCTCGCGGAACAGGGCGGCGACCCGGTCGCGGGGCAGGCCGGGCGTGCGGTGGCCGTCGCGGCCGGTCATGTCCTCGCTGGCCGCGAGCGCGTTGGCCACGGCCTCCTCGGTGGCCTGCACGACGGCGGCGTAGAACGGGTCCATGAACCCCCACGGGATGAACCGCAGCCGGTCGTACCGGGCCTGTGCGCCCTGCATGACCGCCCCGCCGGGCGTGATCGCGTCCGGGTTGCCGGTGGAGAAGGCCAGGAACAGGTCCCCGGAGAAGTGCGAGCCGGTGGTGCCGGTGCGGGCCAGGCCGAGCGTCACCCGGCGGGCGAGCGCTGTGCACTGCGGCGGGATCAGCGGCGCGTCGGTGGCGACGACCGCGATGACCGAGCCCGCGCCTTCCGCTGCGAGCTGCCAGTCGGCCATGGGGTTGTCGTCGGCGAGCAGTTCGCCGAGCGGCAGCCCGGCCAGGGTCAGTTCCGGCCTGGCGCCGAAATTGGCCTGAACGAAAACCCCCGTGGTAAATGTGGTTCCCGCGTAGTCGACCAGCCGGGAGGCGGTGCCGGAGCCGCCCTTGAACTGATAGCAGTTCATGCCGGTCCCGCCCCCCACCGAGCCCTCGTCGACCGGCCCCGAGGCCGCTCCCGCCAGCGCGTCCAGGCACGCCTGCTCGGTGACGTTCGGGGTGTTGATGTCGTTGAGGTAGCCGTCCCAGGTCTCGCCGACGACCGGCAGCAGCCAGGCCGCGGCGAGCCGCGGGTGGTTCCGTACCGCCCAGGCCACGATGGCCGCGTGCGCGATCCCGACCGCGTGGGTGTTGGTGATGGCCACCGGCCCCCCGAACGTCCCGGACTCCTGGATCCAGGAGACGCCGGTCATCTCCCCGTTCCCGTTCTGGGAGAAGAAGCCGGCGACGACCAGGTCTCCCGCGCCCGCGGCGCCGCGGGGGTGGATCGCGGTCACCCCGGTCCGCACCGACGTGCCGCGGATCAGCGTCGTGTAGCCGACCTCGACCCCGGGGACGTCGGTGATCGCGTTCCACCGGCCCGGCCGGCCGGAGAACGGTATCCCCAGCGACCTCGCCCGCGGCCGGCCGGACGGGGTCGCGTCGTGCGGGCCTGGCATTGGCTCACTCCTCCCCCAGCGGTCCGCCGTGCAGCTAGGGCTGGCGGGGGCGCTGGTCTTCCGGGACGACGAAGGTGCCCCGGCCGTGCATGGTGACGATCAGGCCGCGCTCGCGCAGCAGTTCCATGGACTTGCGGATGGTGTTGTAGGCGACGCCGTACTCGGTGGCCACGTCTCGCTCGGGCGGCAAGCGCTGGCCGCCGGCCAGGTCCCCGGCCTGGATGCGGGCGGCGATGTGCTCGGCGACCTGGACGTAGATCAGCCGCAGCGGGTCGGCCCTGAACGGTGGCACGTTCACGTGAGCCAACGTAGAGGTCACGTGACCAGCCTAAACGCTCCGTAGCCTTCCGGAAGCTTGTGGAAGCTAGTGGTCGGGAATCCAGCTGCCGTGGAACCCCAGCGGGATCCGGGCGGGCAGGTGAACCCGCGCCACTGGTTCGGCGGTGAAGTCCTGGGCGGCCAGGATGACCAGGTCGGCGGCGCCGCGGTCGGGGTTGTGGACGAACGCCATGACGTACCCGTCGTCTTCGCCGGCGCCGGGTGATGCCGGGGCGAACACGGCCTCGCCCGCGGTGGCGTCGCGGCCGAACTCGTGTGTCTCCACGGTGCCGCGGGCCAGGTCGTGCCGCAAGATCGCGTTGGTGAAGGCGTCGTCGCCGAAGTCGCCGGCCGCGGTGATGGCCCGGGTGACCTCGCCGATGACCGCGCTGTAGCCGTAGCGGTGCGGGCGGGAGACGATCCGGTCGTCGACCCGGGGGAACTCCTGCCCGCGGTCGTCGAGGCGCTGCCGGGTGATTTTGCCGGCCGCTGGGTCGATGGCCCACCGGTCCAGGGTCACCGGCCCGTGCGCGGCCCACAGGGTGGAGACGTCGAAGGACTGGCTGTACTGGCACACGTCGACCACGACCCGGCCGTGCTCGTCGTCGTAGCCGTTCAGGCAGTGGAAGACCCAGCACGGGTCGATCCCGATCCACTGGACGGGGGTGCTGCCGTCGCGGGGCAGCAGGCCGACGCGGGCCTGGTGGCTGGGGTTCCAGACGTAGGGCAGTTCTTTGCCTTGGGTGACTGCGTTCAGGCTGAAGGTGACCGGCAGGTCCAGCAGCACCACGTACCTGCCGGTGAGCGCGAAGTCGTGCATCATCGGCCCGTCGGCGACCGGGATGTCGGTGGTGCGGGTGACCCTTCCGGTCGGGTCGACGACGACGTGCTGGACGTGGTCCCAGGCCCAGAAGTAGGCGATGGCGTGCAGTTCGCCGGTAGCGTGGTCCAGCTTGGTGTGCGCGGCGAACCCGCCGGGCAGGGTCCCGGAAAAGTCGCACGGGCCGATGGTGGCCAACTCCTCGCTCAGCTCATAGGGCAGCGGGCCGGCCTCGACGGTGGCGAGGGTGCGCCCGGCGTGGGCGATGATGTGCGTGTTGGCCGCGAAGTCCATATTCTCGTGCACCGGGCCGCCGGGCCACTGCTGGTGGTGCTGGGCGGCGACGGCCTGGGAGCGGACCCACCGGTTGCGGTACCACTCGGCGTTACCGCCGCGCAGCCGGACGCCGTGGACCATGCCGGCGCCGAGGAACCAGTGGTAGCTGGGGTCGTCGAGGCCGAGCGGGTTGGGCCCGTTGCGCAGGTACCGGCCGTTCAGCTCGGCGGGTATCTGCCCGGTGACCGGCAGGTCGAACGCGGTGATCTCCTCTTCTACCGGAGCGAACGACCCCTCCAGGAAACGCTGGCGATCAGGTATCGACACTGTCTTGATCCTCTCGGGTAAACGGGCTGCGGTGCCCACTATGCCCTAGGGCGGTCTGGGAGCTTGGCCAGGTCGCGGTGAAGAACATCGTGATGCTGCGCCGATCATCAGCCACCGACAGGCTGCCCGGGTAGCTGGCCGGCCGCTCCGCAGCGGATCGTTGCCCGACGGGCGCTTATGGGGCGCCCCTCACCGCGGCGTCCCAGAACTCCTGGACCGGCGGGTAGATCATCTCCTGATCGCGTGAGAGTTCTGCCTTGATGGTCCGGGTCCGCTCGTCGGCGAGCACCTCGGCCTGGCCGGCCTCGACCGCGTCGAGGGCCTGCTGGGCGACCGACTCGGGGCTGTCCTTGGGCTCGTTGGTCAGCGCGGCCATGTCGGTGTCGATGAAGCTGGCGTGCACGGCGACGACCAGCGTGCCCTGGTGGTGAAGCTCCAGCCGGACGCTGTTGGTCAGCGACCACGCCGCCGCCTTCGAGGCGCCGTAGGAGGCGGCGAACGGGTCAGAGTAGAAGCTGCTGACCGAGAGCATGTTGATGATCGCGCCGCCCCCGTTGGCCCCGAGGACCGCCGCGAAGGCGCGGCACATGCTCAGCGTGCCGAAGTAGTTGGTCTCCATCTCGGCCCGGGCCGCGTCCAGGCTCGGCGCGTTGATGAACGTGCTGTACTTCAGCACCCTCGCGTTGTTCACCAGCAGGCTGACGTCCGCGCACTGCCGCGCGACCTGGGCGACGCGGTCCGCATCGGTGATGTCGAGGGCCACGGGGGTCACGCCGGGCTCGGTCACGGCGTCCGCATGACGCGCCGCTCCGTAGACCTTGGCCGCGCCCTGGCCGACCAGCTCCCGGGCGAAGACCCGGCCGAGTCCGCGGTTGGCCCCGGTGACCAGGGCCACCGATCCGTCGATCTTCATGGCTCTCCTTTTTTGAACCCGCTGCCGTATCGGTCACCCAAAGCCCCGAGCTTCCCGGCGCTCTTGCCGTCGTTCCTGCCGGCGGGCATGGATCCGATCGTGAGCAGAGAACCGGGCCGCGGGACAGGTCCCGGATCTCCTCGAGCGTGCCGGCCAGCCCGTCGCTCACCTCGTCCACGTCGGCGGCGACCCTGTCGCGGATGCCGCTCAGCATGAGCGACAGGGTGACCAGGCGCTGCTGGATGCCGTCGTGCAGGTCGCGCTCGATCCGGCGGCGCGTCTCGTCGGCCACGGCGAGGATCCGGCGGCGGGAGGCGGTCAGCTCGGCCGCGAGCTGCTCGACCTGCCGTTGCCGTTCGGCTGCCTCCTCGGCGTGGCGCTCGGCCTTCTCCCGCAGTTCCCGTTCCCGTGCCGCCTCCTTCCCGTACACCCGGCCGATCCCGGCGCCGAGCGCCGGGATCGAAACGATCATGACGACCACGGTCACCACGTCCTCGTCGCTGCGGACGGCGAACTGGTCGTACGGCTTCGCGAAGAAGTAGACGAAGGACAGCGCGGTGCTCGCCGCGGCCACCAGGCTCAGCGGCAGCTCTCCCCTGGCCACGGCGGCCGCCGAGACCGTCAGCAGGATCAGGGCGATCACCACGTCGCTCACGTGGCTGCGCAGCGGGACCAGCGCGAGCGACAGCAGCACCGGCACGATCAGGGCCGCGGCAAGCCAGTCCACCTGCCGGAGCCAGGGTTTCACCACCACATGATGACATCGGGCCCGCATCAGGCGCCATGATCCGCGCGCGGGGCTGATGCCGGTCGGCAGGGGTCCTCAGTCCCCGCGAGGTTTCACGCTAGCTGCAATGCGGCCCCGCGGACGCGCTGGCCTGATTTCCTCCCACGATGAGGACGACTATGCCGAGCTGATCGCGGCCAGTCCGGCGGTGGGCTTCCTGAGCAAGGCCAAGCTGTCGGCCGACGCGATCCGGCGGCTCGTCGGATAGCCGTCTGGCCTATGTAAAGGCTGCCGCCCATCGTGGTTACATGCACGGGTGAGCGGTCTGAGCGGGGCTGGCCAGCCGGTACGGGTCGTCCTGGCCGATGACAACGTCCTGTTGCGCGAGGGCGTCGCGGGGCTGCTCGAACGGCACGGCTTCGAGGTCGCCGGCCAGGCGGGGGATGCGCCCGGCCTCCTCGCGCTGGTCCGCGAGCAGCGCCCGGATCTCGCCGTGACCGACATCCGGATGCCGCCCGGTCATTCCACCGACGGCCTCGACGCGGCGCTGGCCATCCGCGAGGAGTTCCCGCACACCGGCATCGTGGTGCTGTCGGCCTTCGTGCACCCCGAGCACGCGGTCGAACTGCTCTCCAGCGGCCAGCGGATCGGCTACCTGCTCAAAGACCGAGTCGCCGACGTCACCGAGTTCGTGCAGTCGCTGCGGCGCGTGGCCGGCGGCGGCATGGTCATTGACCCGGCCCTGGTGCGGGACCTGGTCCGCGCCCGGCGCGGACACGATCCGTTCGACGTGCTGAGCGCCCGCGAGCGGGAAGTCCTCGCGCTGATGGCCGAAGGCCGCTCAAACGCGGGGATCGCCCGGCAGATCTGGGTCGCCGAGGGAACGGTGGAAAAGCACGTGCACAGCACTCACCAGCTCCGAACGCACCCGACAGAAGTGCGTCAGCCGGTGACGGGGAGGGTGTCGGCGCTGGTGACGCTGGCGGGGACGGCGACGCTGGCGGGGCGGCCGAGCGCGCGGTAGCGCCAGCCCGCTGCGCGCCAGTGGTCGGCGTCGAGGGCGCCGCGTCCGTCGACGATGTCGCGCCGGGCCACGGCCTGGCCGAGCGTGGCCGGGTCCGCGTCCACGAACTCGCGCCACTCGGTGAGCAGCAGCAGCAGGTCGGCGCCGGCGGCGGCGTCGAGCATCGAGCTCGCGTACTCCAGTTCGGGGTGGACCTGCCGGGCCCGGTCCATGGCGGCCGGGTCGTAGACGGTGACCCGCGCGCCGAGGCCGTGCACGGTGCCGGCCACGTCCAGGGCGGGGGAGTCCCTGATGTCGTCGGAGTTGGGTTTGAACGAGCAGCCGAGCACGCCCACGGCGCGGCCCTCCAGCGACCCGCCGGCCAGCTCGAGCGCCAGGTCGACCATGCGGGCCCGGCGCCGCAGGTTGATCGCGTCCACCTCGCCCAGCAGGGCGCTCACCGAGTCGACGCCCAGCTCCTGGGCGGTAGCCGCGAACGCCCGGATGTCCTTGGGCAGGCAGCCGCCGCCGAACCCGAGCCCGGGGGCCAGGAACCGCCCGCCGATCCGCTCGTCCAGGGCCAGGGCCTGCGCCAGCGGCACGACATCGGCGCCGGAGGCCTCGCAGACCTCGGCCATGGCGTTGATGAACGAGATCTTGGTGGCCAGGAACGCGTTGGCCGCGACCTTGACCAGCTGGGCCGTGGACAGGTCGGTGACCAGGAACGGCACGCCGTCCGCCAGCGGGTCCGCGTACACCTCCCGCAGGATCGCCTCGGCCCGCGACGACGCCACCCCGGCCACGATCCGGTCCGGCCGGATCGTGTCGGCCACGGCGTGCCCCTCGCGCAGGAACTCGGGGTTCCACGCCACCTCGGCGGACGCGCCGACGGGAGCGAGCCGGGCCAGGCGCTCCACGAGTGCCTCGGCCGTGCCGACCGGGACGGTGGACTTCCCGACGACCAGGCAGGGCCGGGTCAGCCGCGGCGCCAGCGCGTCGACGCACGCCCACAGGTACGACAGGTCGGCCGCGGACGAGCCTGCTCGCTGCGGGGTGCCCACGCACACGAAGTGCACGTCCCCGAACTCCGCGGCGTCGGCGTAGCTGGTGGTGAAGCGCAGCCGGCCCGAGCGCAGGCCGCTGAGCAGCAGCTCTTCCAGGCCAGGCTCGTGGAACGGCAGGCTGCCCCCGGCCAGTGCCTTGACCTGAGCCTCATCCGTGTCCAGGCCGACAACCTCGAAGCCGAGCTCGGCCAGGCACATGGCGTGCGTCGCGCCCAGGTAGCCGGTGCCGAGCACGGTGATGCGTAGTGGCATGAACGCCCTTCCTGAACGCGGCAGGCGCGATCGCGCTGCTTAGATGATCCAGGTACCCCGATTCTCCAGGGGATAATAGAACCAGATGGGGCCAAAGCGGTGGCACTCTGCCGCAGTTGCCCTCGTGATTTCCCCCATAGCCCTACGAGATGTACTTGTCGGCCAGGGTCTGGTACTCGTGCATGTCCGCCTCGGTGAACCAGACCTCGATCTCCCGCTTGGCGTCCTGGACGTTAGCCGACGCGTGCACCAGGTTAGCGACCGGAAGCTTGTTCGCGTTGGCGTACGCCTTGCTCTGGTGCGCGAAATCGCCGCGGATCGTCCCCGGCGCGGCCTGGTCCGGGTACGTCGCGCCGACCAGCTTGCGGACGATGGCGACCGCCTCGACCCCCTCGAACACGAACGCGAACACCGGCCCGGTCTGCATGAACGCCGCCACCGCGTTGTAGACGTCGGGCCCGAAGCGCTCCTCGAGATCGAAGTAGTGCTGCCGGCTGAGCTCGGCATCCATCCAGACCATCTTGCTGGCGACGATCTTCAGCAGCGCGTCCTCGAACCGGGCCAGCACCCGCCCTGCGAGGCCCCGCGTTACTGCATCGGGCTTGAGCAGGACCAGCGTCCGCTCGATCCCGGTGACGTCACCCATGTTGAATCGATCCTCCCCGGTGAAGATTTGCCCGCACAGCTTAGGCGATCGAAACGAGCAGCAACGACCGCCGACCGGGAGAGTGCCCCAAACGATATGCAAACGGCGGACCGCTGCGGCGACTCCGGGCCCGGCTTGGGACGTTCTGACCAAATTGTAACTTTGAGTGATTGAGGTATTGCTCATAGCCGGCAGCCGGGCCGGTAACGTCGGTGCGGATGGACGAGAAGGTGCTGTGCTAGCCCGGGGGACAGCGCTGGCCCGGGGGACGACCCCCCGGAACCCCCCGCGATGCCCCCGCCCGCCTCCCCTTCCCCCTTCATGGCCGGCCATGGCCGGCTGTCGCGGCCGGCAGGCGGTGGGTGGTGCCCGGCGGGCTGATGCTGATCCTGGCCGTCCTGACGGTCAACGTGCTCGCCGACGGCCCGCTGGTCGGCGCGGACCGGCGGATCCGCGCGTTCGTGCGCGTCCCGGCGGCCTCGGCCACGTGGCGGTGGGTCGGCGGCACCAGGCAGCGCGCCCGCCCGGTTGCTCGTCGATCTGGGCAACTACCGGGTAGCCGTTCCGGTGCTCGCGGTGTGCGCGCTCGTCGTGGCCGCCCGGCACCGCACGCCCCGCCCGCTGCTGGCCGCGTGCGCCGCCGTCGTGCTGCTGCTGGCCACGGTGACCCCGGCGAAGATCCTCATCAGGCGGCCCGGCCCCGGCCTCGCCACCCTCGGCCGGGGTAGCCTCGGGATCTTCCCGTCCGGTCACACCACCACCGCGACCGTGTGCCTGGGCATGGCCGCGGCGCTGCTGCTCCCCGACCTGCCGGCCACCGCCGGGCGGGCCGTGATGGCAGCCGTGACCGCACTGTGCGTTCTGGTCGGGCTGGCGCTGGTCTGGTGTGATTACCACTGGTTCAGCGACGTCGTGGCGGGCTGGGCGCTGGCGGCACTCATCGTTCAGGCTTCGGTCAAGCTTGTCCGGCGCTCACGGCCGCCGCGGTGGGAACGCGGTCGAGGATGATCCCGAAGTGGTCACGGTAGGCGGTCAGCACCGCGTCGTCGTCGGGCAGCCCTTCTTCGTCCCGGGACCCGCCGCTGGTCCGGATCAGCGAACGGCCGCTGATCGAGATCCGGCCGTCCTCGGTGAGCCGGGAGCAGATCGTGCTGAGCGTGAAGTGTGACCCAGGTGAGGTCTGCTGCCACCAGCAGGTGGGGACGAAGTCGTCCAGCGCGCGCACGCGCAGCTCGATCCGGTACTGCGGCCGGCCGTCCTTGTACACGTCCACGTCGGCGTGGGGGGCGTCGGCCAGCCGGAACCGGGCGGCGGGGTCGAGTTGCTCGCTTCGGCTGTCGAACCGCAGCGGGTAGACGCTGTGGCTGCCGAAGCCGACGTCGGCGAGCCACGGGCCGCTCCCGTCGGCGGGCCGGACGACCAGCGCCAGGTGGTCGAACGGCGGCCCGAACCCCGCGCCGCCGTACACCCGCGCGGCGACCCGCGTGACGTCGGCGCCCAGGGCCTGGAGCAGCAGCGCGAAGGCCCCGTTGAGCTCGTAGCAGAAGCCGCCCCGCCGCCGGGTCACGATCTTGTCCAGCAGGTCGTCCTGGTTCAGCGAGATCGGCTCGGATAGGTGGATACTCAGGTTCTCGAACGGCACGGTCATCTGATGGGCCCGGTGCAGGGCCCGCAGCGTCGCGGCGTCGGCCGTCGCGGGGCGCGGGACACTGATCCGGTGCAGGTACGCGGCCAGGGTGTTCTCGTCCATCACGGGACCAGCCTGGCGGGTCAACCACGCTTGAGGTCAAGGGCCTGGGGCGGAAGGGAGCAAACGAATGACACAGCGCGCGCGTGACCACCTGGGACGGTTCGGGGTCTGGCGCGGCAGCAGCCAGGTGACGCCGGAACTGGCCGTCGGCCTGGAACGGCTCGGCTATGGCGCGCTGTGGCTCGGGGGCTCGCCCCGCGGCGATCTCGCGCAGGTCGAGCAGTTGATCGACGCGACGACCCGGCTGACCCTGGCCACCGGCATCGTGAACATGTGGCAGGACGACGCCCATACCGTCGCCGCGTCGTTCGCGCGGATCGAGGCCCGCCACCCCGGCCGGTTCCTGCTCGGCGTGGGCGCCGGCCACCGCGAGGCGACCGAGCGTTACGCCCGGCCCTACGAGACGCTCGTCCACTACGTGGACGTGCTGCTCGCCGACGGCGTTCCGGCCGAGAGCCTGGTGCTGGCCGCGCTGGGCCCGAAGGTGCTGCGGCTGGCGGCGGAACGGACCGCCGGAGCCCACCCCTATCTGGTGCCGCCGGAGTACACCCGCCAGGCCCGCGCGATCCTCGGCGACGGGCCGCTGCTGGCGCCCGAGCAGAAGGTGGTGCTGGAGGCCGACCCGGAGCAGGCCCGCGCGATCGCCCGCCCCCGGGTGCAGAACCCGTACCTCGGGCTGGTCAACTACACCAGCAACCTGCGCCGCCTGGGCTGGGGTGACGAGGACCTGGACGGCGGCGGCAGTGACGCGCTGATCGACGCGCTGGTCGCCTGGGGCGCGCCGGCCAGGTGGCGGCGCGGGTGACCGAGCACCTCCAGGCCGGTGCCGACCACGTGTGCGTGCAGTTGCTCACCGCGTCCGGCGCTGACCCGATGGACGGCTACCGCGAGCTGGCCCAGGCCCTGGCCCTGTGACGCCCCGGCAGGTCAGGGCCGAGCCGGGCGGTCCTTCCTCGGCAGCTTGCTGACCACCGTGTCGTAGGAAGCGTCGACCGCCTCGAGCAGCTCGTCGTCCGGGATTCCCCCGCCGAGGCGCAGGCTGTTCCACCCGGACCGGCCGATGTACGCCATGACCGACGCGTCGTCCGGGTAGCGCGCCAGCCACTCGTCGGCCGCCTCCCGGGTCGCGCCGCACTTGAGGCCGACCGCGGACGCCTGCTCCGACCCCAGGAACGCGAAGATCTTGGCGCCGACCTTCACCGCCACGTCGCCCTCCCACGGCTCGTCCTGCCATGCGCCGGGCTTGGCCAGGCAGTAATCCAGCAGCTCATCCCAGGTCATCGTGGCCTCCTGATGCCATGCTCTCCGTCCTGCGATCGCCCAGCCCGGCGTCACGCTCGCGGGCGCGCTGCCGCCGGGCGATGAAGCCGGCCTGCTACGGGAGACGGCGGCCAGCACCGCCGAAGAGCTCCGGCTGACCTGGCTGCTCAGGGAGTTCTGACCGCGGCCGGCTCGCGGCCGTCGGCGAGCGCCGCCACGACGGCGTAGGACAGGTACCGGGGATGCACGAGCATGGCCCGGGCCACCTGGCGGATCTTCAGCCGCTGCGGGGTCAGCACCTGCTCGCTGTAGCGCCACGCGCCGTATTCGTCGTCGCCGAAGCGCTCGCCGAGGGACCGGCGGAACCGCCGTGCGTCCCCGCCGTCGCTCTTCCACTTCGGCAGCCACGCGCGTAGCTCGTCGTCGCGGTCGAGCATGGTCCAGTTCCGCAGCCGCTCCGCGATCTGGCCGGCCGCGTCGATGACGAACGCCAGGTCACAGGCCCCCGTGATGCCATGCACCCGGCCTTCGTGACCGCAGCCGTGATGGATGCTGGCCGAGCTGAAGCGCGCCCCGATGGTCAGGGCCGCTACCGCGTGACCGGCCTCGTGCCAGGCCGCCTCGACGGCCGCCCGGCGGGCCGGGCCCAGGCCGGGGAAGCAGCCGCAGTCGTAGCGCTGCCTGATCCACCGGCCGTTCACGATCGATTCGTCGTCGTAACGGATGACCCGGCCGAGCTCGGCGCGGATTCCGGCCAGGGCACGCTGGTCTGCGGGCTTCATGGCGACACAACCGACCGTCCGGCCAGGGCGGGGCCGTGCCGGGAGGCGGATGCGGCGATCTGAATACTGGGATGCAGGCTGCCGAGCCTACCGCGTCACCCGACGCCGGCCGTCGCCGCGCCGCGCGGAGATTTGCCGTTGCCGGAGCGTCAGACCTCGGAGGACGCATGGACGTCACCTCACTGCCGGTCACCACCAAGCGGCTGCGGCTGAGGCTGTTCACACCGGACGACGTCGACGAGATGCACGCGTACCAGGGGCTGGTCAGCGTGACCCGGTACCTCTACCGGCCGCCGCGCACGCGAGAGGCCTGTGAGAAGGCCATCGCCGAGATCGCGGGCGCCACCAGATGGGCCGAGGATGACGACAAGCTGACCCTGGCCGTCTGCCGGCGAGAGGAGCCCGGGGTCATCGGTGAGATCATGCTCCGGCTCGCGAGCGCCCGCGCGCGTCAGGCCGAGATCGGGTGGATCCTCAACCCCCGGCATGAGGGCCTCGGCTATGCCTCCGAGGCGGCCCGGGCCGTGGCCGCTATGGCGTTTGACGAGCTTGGCGTGCACCGCCTGTTCGCCCGCCTGGATGCGTGTAACACCGGGTCGGCCCGCCTGTGCGAGCGCTTGGGCATGCGGAGGGAGGCCCATCTCATCGAGAACGACCTCGACGGGGAGCGCTGGGGCAGTGAGTACATCTACGCGGCGCTCGCCCACGAACTCAGGCGCTGACGGCCGGGCTGGCAGCGGGATAACCCGCCGCCTTGCCTTCGGGGCGGTCAGCCTCGCGGTATGCGGGTGCGCCGGGGCGTGGCACAGCCCCCGCCCCGCGCCGGCCCCGGGGCGGCGTCCGGTGATCTGGGACTCAAACCATGTGTGGGGCTCGTCTCGGAATAACCCGCTGCTCTGCCTCCCGGCGGTCAGCCTCGTGGTAAGCGGGCTGCGAATCGGGGCGTGGCGGAGCCCGCCCGGCGACCTGGCCGGCCGGTGTCCATGATCCATGACCTAAATGCAGGTATTTCATGCGTTTTGGGTCCTGCCGGATCCGGTAAAGCCGGTTCCCGCTCCCGGCAAGCCGGCGATGAATGCGAGTCTGCTGTACACGGGTGTACACCAACGTCGCATTCACGCGGCGGGGATGCCGGGGCGGCGGCCGGGATGCCGGGGCGGCGGGCCTGCGGACGGGACGAAGACTGCGAAACGGGGGCAAATGGCTGGACGGTGGGTGGCTGTCCGGCCTGGCGCCAGCCCCCGGCCGGCCGCGTTGCCCCCTTACCTGCATCGGCCAGTAGCCACAACCGAACCGACTTGGGTTTTCAGGCGTGGTGACCCTCGTTTCGGGCCGCACTGGTCTGCTCCCTGTCCCTGATAGCTGCCGGGTTCTGCGAGCGGGCGGGCGGGTCAAGGGGCGCGGAGCGCCCGCCGTGGCGGCGCCGGAGGCGCCCTGGACGCGGCCGCCCGGGAGCGGATCATGCCGGGCGGCGGGGGCAGGGAGGTTCCCGGTGGGGTGGGGGGTTATCGGCCTGGTTCGCGAGCCTTTCGGTGCGGGGTGACCGGTCGTGGCGGCCGGGGGGCGGGACGAGGGCAGCCAGCCTTACCTTGGTGCGCGGGGTCTCGGCATGGCCCCGGCGACATGATGATTGATCGGGTTGTCCCCGCCCTGCGGGGGGATGCGGCCGCTCAGTCTAATCAGGCCGTCCGCGCGGTCGGCGCGGATGCGCCGGACGTGGCTGGCAGGCGGCTTGCGGGAGCTGGCCGCGGGGGTTCCCCATCGGGTGATAGTGGCTGCGTTGTGCCCGCCCGGGCCCGGCGTGTCACGGAACTGGCCATCCTGGTGATGGACGAGAAGGGGTCAGGCGGCGGCGAGGGCGTCGTCGCCGAGCTCGGCCAGGATGTGGCAGGCCTGCCGGACGATCTTGCGGGCTTCTGACAGGGCGGCGCGCTTGCCGTTCTTGCGGTCCCTGACCTGCGCGTAGTAGGCGTGGTCCGGGGCACAGGAGCGGGCGTGGGCCTTGCCGGCCTCATACACCGCCCAGCGCAGGACCGGCGGTCCCTGCCGTGACAGCCGCCCGGGCGGGCCCTTGCGATCGGAGGACCAGACGGTGATGTCCAGGCCGGTAAACCGGACCGCCTTGCGGGAGGAGGAGAACCGGTCCGCCCCGGCCAGCCAGCAGGTCAGCGCCAGCGCGGTGAATGGCCCCACCCCGTATAGCCGCTCCCTCAGCGCCCTGGCCCCGGCCAGGGCGGCTGCCGCTTCCCGCACCTGGCGGCGCATATCGTGCAGCCGGGCCTCCAGCACGGCGATCATCTCCAGAGCGGTCCTGATCTGCATCTGCCCGGCCGGTGACAGGTGCGCGGCGGAGGCGGCGCGCAGGGCGGTCATGCCCTGCTCTGTGCGCAGGAACCCCTCGCCCAGGCGCGGGGCGCCCTGGTGGAAGAACACCGCGTGGATCCGCTGCACCCAGGCTGTGTGCTCGGCCCGCAGGTCGTGATAGGTCTCCAGCAGCGCCCGGTACTCCAGGATCCGCGGCGGCGGCACCCAGCACCCGGGCAGCCGCCCCTCGGCCAGCAGCGTCCGCAGATGCCGGGAGTCGGTCTTGTCGGTCTTGGGATGCCGCTTGCGGCCGCGGGCCGCGGCGGTGTCCGCCGGCTCGCCGACATGCGCGCCGATGCCGGCCGCGGTCAGCTCCTCGGCGACATACCGCCACCCGGTGCACCCTTCCATCGCGAACGCGACGTCATCGCGGCCGGCGAACCGCACCAGCCACGCGCGCAGGTGCTCCCGGTCGGCCGGGGCGATCTGGCCCCGCTTCACCTCCCCGGTCACGGTGTCGAGATAGTCGAACGTCAGCTGCTTCCGGTGGATATCCAGCCCGCCTACGATAGACACGGGACCTCCTCAAGCTCCCGAGGGCGCCCCAAGCGCCCATACGCGAATTGCTTACGAGCCAATCGTGACGCGCCTGAGCTGGGGAGGTCCTCCCCGCGCGAGCACCGACCGCGGGGCCAGCGAGCTCTCAGACGCTAACGGCCGGACAGCCGATGCATGTCATCTAATGGGAACTAGCAGGTCACCTGTGCCAGGTGGGATTCCTGGTGCGGGAGACTTGCTGCCGGTAGCAGCCGGCAGGTGAGCACTCCTTTGCCCCCCGGACACGAAGTCCTATGGTCAGACCGTGCCCCTGCCGGCTCGCCGGGGAGGATGGACTGCTGATGGGGTGGCGTGCCCGGCACTGGCCGTGAGCACTGATCCATTAGGGCGCTGGCGGTTCTCCCCGATGCTGCCGCACGTGACGGAGAGTACGGGAAAGGACGAGGGTTGCTGTTCATCGGCGATGACTGGGCAGAGGGCCACCATGATGTGGTCGTGCAGGACGATGCCGGGAAGACGCTGGCCCGGCGGCGGCTGCCGGAGGGCGCGGCCGGGATCGCCCGGTTCCACGAGCTGGTCGCGGTCGGCTGCGGGGAGGACGCCGAGGCGGACCCGGCGCAGGTCGTGGTGGTGATCGAGACCGACCGCGGGCCGTGGGTGAAGGCGCTGGCAGCGGCCGGCTACCGGGTCTACGGGGTCAACCCCAAGCAGGCCGCCCGGCACAAGGAGACGATCGCGGTATCGGGGAAGAAGGACGACTTCTTCGACGCGGGCGCCCTGGCGGACATGGGCCGGACCCGGCGGCACCAGATCCGCGAGGTCGCGGCTGATAGCGACATTGCCGAGGCTGTCAGGA
Organism: uncultured Actinomycetota bacterium; assembly: GCA_963842355.1. Lineage (GTDB taxonomy): Bacteria > Actinomycetota > Actinomycetes > Streptosporangiales > Streptosporangiaceae > JASHPR01. Next base: position 230,033 of record CAWJGC010000013.1, read on the forward strand.
TCGCGGCCCGCGCTCACCAGAAGCTCGTGTGGGAGCGCACCCGGCACCTGCTCCGGATGCGGTCCGCGCTGCGGGAGTACTTCCCCGCCGCCCTGGAGGCCTATGCCGGCCTGACCCTGGCGGGCCCGGACGCCCTGGAGCTGCTGGCAAAGGCCCCGGACCCGGCGTCGGCGGCCAGGCTGACCGTCGCCCAGGTCACCGCGGCGCTCAGGCGGGCCGGGCGGCGCGGCGACCTGGCGCAGCGGGCACGGGACATCCAGGCCGCGCTGCGCGCCGCGCACCTGGCCCAGCCCGCCGCCATCACCGAGGCCTACGCCGCGTCGGTGCGGGCGCAGGCCGCCGTGATCACGGCGCTGAACGAGCAGGCCAGGATCATGGAAGCCAAGGTGAGCGAGCTTTTTCGCCGTCACCCTGATGCCGGGACCTACCTGTCCCAGCCCGGCATCGGGGACATCACCGGAGCGAGGATCCTCGGCGAGTTCGGCGACGCCCCCGGCCGCTACGCCACCGCCAAGGCCCGCAAGAACTACGCCGGCACCTCCCCGCTGACGATCCAGTCCGGCAAGAAGAAAACCGTGCACGCCCGCTACATCCGCAACAGGCACCTCATCGACGCCCTGCACGCCCAGGCGCTGTCCTCGCTCACCGCATCCCCGGGAGCACGCGCCTTCTACGACGAGCTCCGGTCACGCGACGTCGGCCACGACGACGCGATGCGCCGCGTCGCCGGCCGCCTCACCGGCATCCTCCACGGATGCGTGAAAACCGGCAGCGAGTACGACGAGGCCACCGCCTGGTCCCACCGCCACGAGCCCCCGCAAGCCGCCTGAACCGCTAACCGCACGCCCCCCGCCAAGCCTTCGGGACGGAAAAGACCCGCGCCGGACGGCAACATCAGCATGCCCTCAAACGACCCGCCACCAGGCCACCCAGAATCGACTGACTTGACAACTTAAGCCCTGGGGTGTCTGACCGGCGCCCAGGTCAGGGAACCGGGCGCCGGATCCATGATCAAACCGGCATGTTGATCCTCTGCGCGCCCATTTCGTCGCATTTGAGTCCTGGATCACGAAATCGGGCCCGGGCTCCGGGCCAGGGCGCGATGCCCAGACGGCTCGACGGCAAGGCCGGCGCGGATCACTTGGGCGGCTTGCCCTCGGGCGGGCGGATCGGAGCGATCGGCGGGCGGGGGTGGCGGCGCGGGCCGGACCAGAGAGCTGGCACGACGTCGAGAGCGAAGGCTACCGCGTAGGCGGTGTGCTCGTAGTTGACCCGCCACCCCACGAAGTCCTGCCACGCGCCGGCGAGGTCGCGGTCGCGCTCGATCGGGAAGTCCACCTTGCGCATCCGGGTGATCGCGTCGAGGAACTCCTCGTAGGTCAGGCTGATCGCCGCGCCCGGGTCGGGCTCGTCCGGCACGTCGATGCCCATCGCCCGGGCCACGTCCCGGAAGCACAGGAACCCGCTGCGCAGGCAGAGCCGGGCGGGGACGACGGGCGCGGCCTTCGGGGACAGCACGAGGAAGAGCGCGGCCGAATCGAGCACCGCCAGCAGGGCCGTCACCCAGGACGACAGCGGCCGGGGCGACCGGAACCTGACCAGCGGCAGGTACGTGGTGTGGCTCTCGGCTATGTCCGCGGCCCAGCGCTCCCACTGGGCGTAGAGATCGGGCAGGGTGTCGATCGTGGACGCGCCCGAGCCGAGCGCGTAGTGGGTGCGGGCCAGCAGTTCCGGGCCCCAGGACGGCACGCCCGCCCGCGCGTTCAGCAGCGCCACCTCGGTCTCGCGCCGGTTGAACGCGGAGTACAGGGTCGGCAGGTAGGCGATCTGGAGCGTGACCGTGACCAGGGCCGCTATCGCGGCGAGGTCGGCGATCGTCCGCTCCGCGGCGCCCAGCGAGTCGTTGGGCCCGAACACCGCGGGGCCTGCGATGGAGAATGCGGAGGCTATGCCGCCGGGGACGAACGGCCACAGCAGCAGCGCGAAGCCGAGGTAGAAGATCGCCACCCAGGCGACGAGCTGGCCCAGCAGGATCGCCGCCACCTGCCCGGCGAATATCTGGTCGATCGAAACCCGGTCCGCCCACTTCCCCGCCAGCCTCACGATGGCGGTACGGGCCCGGCCGGACTGGGCGGAGCCGTCCCTGGCCCGATGCCGGAACCCGGCGATCAGGCCCGAGACCATGATGTACGCGCCGCTCACGATCCGGTCGACCCACCGGGTGAGCCAGCTGCCCACCGGCCGCGGCACGATGACCGTGCCGATCACGCTGCGTGCCGCTGTGATTACAAGCAGCCCTCCGACGCAGGCCGCTATGGCGCGGCCGGCCAGCGGCATGACCATGGCTCTCCTCGACGACGCAGGATCAGCCGAGCTTACCGAGATAAGGCCCGGCCAGGGATCATGTGGTCCGGTCCGCCGGCCGCGATAACGGACATTGAACGGCCGGCGGGTTTCTGCTCCTTTTACCCGCAGGCTGCATGGAGTCGCGCCGGACGGGTAGCTGTGCGCGCGCAGGCTTTCCCACCACCCTGCGCCTGCAGAGGGAAGTGATCCACATGAACGGGATGCTGCGGGTGCCGAGGACGCGCGGCGTGCTCAGCGGCCTGCTGCTGGTCTTGCTGGGCGCCTGGGGCGCGCTGGTGCCCTTTGTCGGCCCGTACTTCCACTACGCCTACACCCCCGACACCGCGTGGTCCTACACGTCGAGCCGTTTCTGGCTGGAGATCCTGCCGGGCGCCGGCGCGCTGCTCGGCGGCCTGATCGTGCTGGTCAGCGCCTACCGGCCGGTCGCACACTTCGGCGCGTGGCTGGCCGCGCTCAGCGGCGCGTGGTTCGCGCTCGGCAGCATCATCGGGCCCACCTGGAGCGGGCTGCACATGAACCCGGGGACTCCGGTGGGCGGCACCGCGATGCGCGCGTTCGAGCAGATCGGCTTCTTCACCGGCCTGGGCGTCGTCATCGCGGGGCTGGCGGCGATGGTGCTCGGCCGGTTCTCCGTGATCAGCGTCAGGGACGCGAACCTGGCCGCGCGCACGGAGCCGTCGGCGCGCACGGAGCCGCGGGCGCGTACCGAGACGCCGGGCCGCACGGAGCCGTCTACCCCCGCCGAAACGAAGGATGCGGGGCGCACCGGGGGCACGAGGTTCACGCTTCCGCTGCCTCGGCGTAAGGCCGCCACGGCGCCGAGCACGGACGCCGCGGCCGACGCCGAGCAGGTGGATTCCGCGACCGCCCGGCGGTAGGCGATAGCGCGGGCGCGTCGGCAATCCCGCCGCTCTGGCCGGCGCGCCCGCCCCCGGCCCTTCAGGCCCAGCCGCCCATCCCGGCCCCGGCCCATCCCGGCCCGGTCGACGCCCGGCCCGGCCAGCCATCCGGCCCCGGCCCCGGCCAGCCATCCCGGCCCCGGCCCGGCAGCCATCCGGCCCCGGCCCCGGCCAGCCGTCCCGGCCCCGGGCCTGGGCCGGGAAACGCAGCGCAGGTCAGCCGGTAGCGCTGACCACCAGCGGCGCCGGGATGCCGGTACCGCTGGCCTTGCTGCCCTTCTGGAAGCCGCCGAACAGCAGCGACAGGACGATCAGGACGATGATCAGGCCCAGGAGCCACAGCAGGCACCCGGCCAGTCTCCCGCGCGGCCGCCGGGGCCGTGACCCGAGCAGGCCCCTCCGCCACCGCTTGCCGAAGTCTGCGGGCATGTCTCCTCCAGCCCGGTCTGGCCGGGTTCCCGGCTCCGCCGTCCTTCCTGCTGCCCGGCTCGAAGCGATTGATTCACCGAACTGCTGGCCAGTTACCGGTCTTGAGTGAGGACAGGAGACAGCCGATGGCAGGCATGGCGCGGGGTGAAGGGCTGGTCGGCCGGCTGATCTGGCTGGCGGCGGCGGTGGCCGCCGTCGCCGCCGGCCTGCTCGTGCTGTCGGCGGTGCACCTGCTGCCGCAGCTCAGGAATCCGTTCGCGGAGACCACCACGGAGCGCAGCCAGCCGGTACTGCTCAAGTCGATCACCGCGCTGAGCCGGTACGAGGCGGCCAGCGGATCGTTCCAGGTGGTGGTCGACCTGTCCAAGCGGACAGCGTTCCTGCCGTCGTTCATCGAGGGCAGCGACACCCTGTTCGTCGGGCAGGGCGCCGAGATCGCGTTCGTGGACTTCTCTCAGCTCAGCGGCAAGGCGATCGTCGTCTCGCCGGACCGTATGGCGGTGACGATCACCCTGCCGGGCGCGCAACTCGAGCCCGCCGTGCTCAACGTGAGCCAGTCCTTCGTCTACGCCGAGCAGCAGGGCCTGCTGAACCGGATCGGGAACTTCTTCTCCGGGAACCCGAACAGCCAGCAGCAGGCCTACATCCTGGCGCAGCAGCAGATCGAGACGGCGGCCAAGCACAGCCCGCTGCTCACCGAGGCGGAGAAGAACACCAGGAGCATGCTCGACGGGATGCTGCACTCGCTCGGGTTCCAGCAGGTCACGATCACCTTCGCCGCAGCCGTGCCCGCCTCCGGGACCACCGGCGCCACCGGTTAGGCCGCGGCGGTCCGCGACGGGGCGGCGGTCCGCGACGGGGCGGCGGGGTGGTCAGCCGGTCACCGCGCCCGGTCGCGCCGCGCTGGTCCGCGGATCATCGCGCCCGGTCGCGGCGCAGCCGCTCGAGTACCTCGTCGGGGCTCTGGATGGTGGCCCGGATCATCGCCCGCATCGCGTCCGCCAGCGCGACCCGGGGCACGTCGAGCGTGACCGCCGCCGATTCCGCCCAGCGGGTGAGCTGCCGGTAAAGCTCGGGGCTCAGGTCGAGGGTGATCCTGACCGGCTTCGACCGGATCGCGGTCCTCCCGGGCGGGTGGGCGCCGGGCTCGCTGCGCCGGGCCGCGGCCGCCGCCATCTGCGCCTTCCGCTGCTCCCGCGGCGTGGTCACGAACGCACCGAGCAAAGCGGGGCGCACCGCGCGATGAGGTCGTGGGCCACGCGGCGCCAGACCTCGCGGCCGGCTTCGGGAATCGGCATGCCGAAGCTCTGGGCGTACACCTCGAGCCGCGGCACCGCCGTCGCCAGCACGTCGTAGCCGAGGCCCTGCAGCGCCTCCCGGGCGTCGGCGGTGGAGTTGGCCCGCGTGACGCAGCGGTTGAGCAGCACGGCCGAACGGGCTGGTCGCTCCCGGAACGCCGCGACCTCCGAGATCTCGTCCCGCACCGGGCTGGTGCGGTTGATCTCGATGGGGCTGGGCGCGCACGGGATCAAGATCTCATCGGCGTACCGCAGCGCGGACAGCGCGATCGCGGCGTGGTCCTCAAGCTGCGGAGCGTCGATAATCACCACGTCATCAGTCTGGGCGATCTCTGGTACCCGGCGGTGCATTTCGGGGGAGGGCAGGGCCACGATCCGGAACGGGAACGCCGCCGGCGGCGGGACCCCCGGGTACATGGCGGCGAGGTCGGACCACTCCAGGGCACTACCGGAGGGATCTGCGTCCACGAGGAGCACGCGGTTCCCGGCCCGCGCGAAAATGTGGGCCAGCCAGACCGCCGATGTGGTCTTGCCCGTGCCTGGCTTGAGGTTGGCCAGGGCAAGGCTAAGACCTGTCATCCAGGTATTATCCCAGCGTCTGCGGCATTACGGTAGACGGACCGCGCGTCCGGAAGTGGCGGGCGGGCTCGGCCGGTGGTGCCGGGCAGCCTCGGCCGGGGGTCGCGGGCAGCCTCGGCCGGTGGTGCCGGGCGTGGCGGGCCGGCGGCCGTCGCGGTCCGGAGTCAGCGTGTTTGCAGTAATGCAGTACTGCAGTATCTACGGCACTGCTGACCGGTCTCCCGGGCTCGGACCGGGCGGCGCGCGCCGCGCCGCCGGCCTATCCACAAGGTGTGGATATTGCCCCGAATATGGTCAGTGGCCTGGGCAAAGCCGCCCGCCACCTGTGGACGGCCGCGCTGTCCACGTCCTGGCCATCGCGGCTCTGGTCACCGGTTCCTGAAGATGGTGAAGAGCACCCGCAGGACGAGAATGGCGCTGACGATGAGCAGGTTAAAGCCGATCACCTGGCCGAGGCTGATCGTCGGGGTGACCGCGGGCCCGCCGCGCGTGCCGAGCAACAGCGCGGCGACGATGCCCGACACCGCGCCGGGGAACGTCAGGAGAAACTGGTGGGTCAGGCCCGTGATCAGGACCCCGCTCACCGGCGCCGACGGTGCAGCCAGCATCGCTTCCTTCCCGGCGGCCGCCTGACGAGCCCGCCTGAACAGTGTGGTGGGCACCTCACTGTTGCTGTTTGAACAGCGCCGGCACCGCCACCGCGTTGACGTCGGGGGAACATGCGACCGTCAGCTTTCTGCCACCGTGAACGCGAAACCCGGTGCGCGCCGAGCACCGCGTCGCGCGCGCTCCCCGGTGGCCGCGTCGACCGGGAAGCCCTCACCACGGGCCCGATGACGGCACCGACGCCAGTGGGGTGGAATGTTGGTGACAGCACCGGGCATCACAGTGCCAACAGGGTCGCCGCGGCCGCGCAGGGCCGATGGCGGGAAGTCCTCCCGGCAGCGAGGCAGAGGATCGCGGGAGGTGGAGAGCGTGCAGGTCGGCGATGGCTGAGCCACCCGCGGCGGCCTCGCTGTCGGCTGCCGCGTCGGAGCGGGATGTGGTGCTGGCCACCAAGTTGCACGTGCCCAGGTTGGGACCGGGCCTGGTGGCGCGCCCGCGGCTGACCGAACGCCTTGATGAGGGCCTGGGACGTGGGCTGGTGCTGGTGTGTGCGCCGGCCGGGTACGGCAAGACGGTCCTGCTGGCCGGCTGGGCCCGGCGGGCCCGCCCGCCGCCGGCGTGGCTGTCGCTGGATGGCGGGGACAACGACCCGGCCCGGTTCTGGCGTCATGCGCTGGCCGCGCTGGACCGGGCGCGGCCGGGGGTGGGCGCGTGGGTGGGGCCGCTGCTCGGCCCGCCGGCGCCGGCCTCGTTCGAGCCGCTGGTGACGGCGCTGATCAACGAGCTGGCCGCCGGGCCCGGCGGCGATCCGGTGCTGCTGGTCCTCGACGACTACCACCTGATCGGCGCCCCGCAGGTGCACGCCTCGGTTGATTTCTTGCTGGAGCACCGGCCGGCCGGGCTGCACCTGGTCGTGGCGGGCCGGTCCGATCCGCCGCTGGCCCTGGCCCGGCTGCGGGCCCGCGGCCAGCTGGCCGAGGTGCGCGCCGCGGATCTGCGGTTCACCGCGGGCGAGGCGGCCGCCTTGGTGCGGCAGGTGGCCACGCTCCCCGAAGCGGCCCTGCCGGATGCCGCCGCGGCCGCCCTGACGGCACGGACCGAGGGCTGGGCGGCCGGGCTGCAGCTGGCCGCCTTGTCCCTGCGCGGGCAGCCGGATGTGACCGGGTTCGTGACGGCATTCACCGGCAGCCACCGCTACGTCCTGGACTTCCTGGCCGGGGAGGTGCTCGACCGCCAAGACCAGCAGCTGCGCGCGTTCTTGCTGGAAACCTCGGTGCTGGAACGGCTGTGCGGCCCGCTGTGCGACGCGGTCACCGGCCGGGCCGGCACCCAGCGCCTGCTGGAACGGATCGAACGCGCCGGGCTGTTCCTCGTGCCGCTGGATGAGGTCCGCGGCTGGTGGCGCTACCACCACCTGTTCGCCGACCTGCTGCGCGCCCGCCTCCAGGCCGAACGGCCTGACCGGGTCCCCGCGTTGCACCGGGCCGCGGCCACCTGGCACGAGCAGCAAGGGCCAGCTGATGACGCGATCCGGCATGCCCTGGCCGCCGGGGAGACGACCTGGGCGGCCCGCCTGATCGAACGGCACTTCGATGAGTACTACAACTTGCGCGGGGAGGCGGCGACCGTTCAGCGGTGGCTGTCACCGCGGCCCGCCGATCTGCTCGGGTCACGGCCCCGGCTGTTGCTGGCCCAGGCGCTACTTGCCGCCCACGGAGGCGATGTGGCGGCGGCCGAGCCGCTGCTCAACGCGGCCGAGCGAGCGTCCGGAGATGCGGTCGACGAGCCGTTTGAGCCGACGATCGGCCGGGCCGCCAGCATGCTGGTGAATGTCCGCGCGCTGATCGCGATTCACCGTGCTTATTTCGCCGAACTACGCAACGATGCCGACGGTACGTCAGCCTTCGCCGCGAAAGCCCTGGCCGAGATCAACGAGGGCGAGCGACTGCTGGACTCGATGTCCCGGTGGAACCGGGCCGTGGCTGACTGGCTCTGCGGACGGCTCGCGGAGGCTGAGCGTGCGTTCGTGCCCAGCGTCGCCGGAAGGCAGGCCGCCGGCCTGCCGACGTGGAGTGCCTGGGGAAGCTATGAACTCGCCCAGGTCCAGCGGGCCCAGGGCCGCTTGGACGCGGCCGTGCGCACCTGCCGGCAGGCGCTGGAGTTCACCGCGCCGCCGGGCCGGCCACCGATGCCGGCCGCGGGCCCGTCATATGTCGGCCTCGGCGAGGTGGCCTACCAGCGCCACGAAATCGATGATGCTCTGCGCCATGTCACCGAGGGAATCCGGCTCTGCCGCCAGTTCATCTACACCACTCCGTTGGCCGCGGGCCTGGCTACCCTGGCGTGGCTCCGGCAGGCCAGTGGTGATCCTGCCGGAGCGCTGGATGCGATCGGAGAAGCGGTGCAGGCTGCCCCGGGCCCGGGTGGCATGCTTAATACCGTCCCGGCGCAGCGGGCGCGGCTGCTGCTGGCCCAGGGTGACCTGACCGGAGCCGCCCGCTGGACGACCGAGGTCCGTCTCAGCGCGGACGACGAGCCGGACTATCCCCGCGAGCCGGGGCACCTGGTCCTGGCGCGTGTCCTGCTCGCCCGGGGGGAGGCCGGGCGGGCGCTGGCGCTGCTGGACCGGCTGCACGCCGCGGCCGCCGCCCAGGACCGGGCCGGCAGCCTCATCGAGATCGGCGCACTGCGGGCACTGGCGCTGGCCGCCGGCGGCGATGAAGCCAGCGCGGTGGCCGCGCTCGCCGGTGCGCTGGCCCTGGCCTGCCCGCAGGGTCATGTCCGCGTGTTCGCCGACGAGGGCCGGCCGATGGCCGTGCTGCTAGGCCGGCTGATCGCGGCCCAGCGCACCGGCCGGGCCGCGGCCAGGGTCCCGCTCGAGTGCCTGGCCCGGCTGCAGCGTGCCTTCGACGCCGACTCCTCCGCGCCAGGTCACCGGCCTGGCACCGCGGCCGCGGTGCAGGGCATTGTCGAGCCGCTGACCAGCCGGGAGCTGGAGGTGCTGCAGCTGCTGGCGGCCGGGATGCCGAACCAGGGCATCGCCCGCCAGCTCGTGGTCAGCCTTGACACCGTCAAGAAGCACGTCAGCCACGTGCTGGGCAAGCTCGGCGCGGCCAGCCGCACCGAGGCCGTCGCCCGGGCCCGCCAGCTAGGCCTCATCCCGTAGCGGCGCTTTCCATACCGGTCACTGGCGGCACCACGGCGGCGCTGCTGTGCCACCCGCCCCCCGGGGAGATTCCACCGCATGTGCACCTTCGGGTGATGGCCCGGTCCGGGTGCCGCTCCTAGCGTCGGAAGCCGATGCCCCTACTCCAGCTGTGGAGCTCCTCATGTCGAACTATCTGTACCGACTGGCCCGCTTGGCGTTCCGGCGACGGCGGCTGGTGCTGGCGGTCTGGCTGGCCGCGGCCATCGCCGCCATCGCTATCGCCAGCGCCAGCGGCGGCAAGACCAACGACACCTTCACCATCCCGGGTACCGAGGCGCAGAACGCTGCGGCCGTCTTGTCCGCCCGGCTGCCGGCGTTCAGCGGCGGCCAGACCACGATCGTGTTCGCCACCACCGGCGGCACCGCGAAGGTCACCGATCCGGCCGCCGAGGCGGTGATCGAGTCGGCCATGGCCAAGCTCAGGTCGATTCCGCAGGTCTCCGCGGTCGCCAATCCCTTCCAGAGCCACCTGGTGTCGCAGCGCGGCAAGATCGCTCTCGGGCAGGTGCAGTGGTCGGCGCCGGCGGCCGGCGTGACGGGCGCCAGCCTGGCTGCCGTCAAGGCCGCGATGAAGCCGGTGCAGGCCAGCGGCGTGCAGGTCGAGTACAACGGCAGCGTCTATCCCGGCTGGCGCACGGCCATCTCCGAGGTGCCCGAGCTGATCGGCCTGATCATCGCGTTCGGGATCTTGATGATCACCTTCGGCGCGTTCGTGGCCGCGGGCATGCCGATCCTGGGCGCGATCATCGGCGTGGTCACCACCTTGATGGGCATCACCGCCGTCGCGTCGGTGCTGACGATCGCCTCGGCGTCGACTACGGTCGCGCTGATGCTCGGACTGTCCTGCGGCATCGACTACGGCCTGTTCATCTTGTCCCGGCACCGGGCCAACCTGCTCAACGGCATGACCGCGGAGGAGTCGGTGCCGCTGGCCATGGGCACGGCCGGCAGCGCCGTCGTCTTCGCCGCCCTCACCGTGATCATCGCGCTGTGCGGCCTGACCGTCGTCGGCATCCCGTTCCTGACCGTCATGGGACTGGCCGCCGCGGCGTCCGTCACCGTCGCGCTGCTGATCGCCTTGACGCTGCTGCCGGCGCTGCTGGGCTTCGCCGGCACCAGGGTCGCCACGTTCACCCGGCTGCCGCGGCTGGGGGCACGCGCGGAGCGGGTCGCCCGCCGCAGTGCCGCCGACCCGGGCAGCCCCGCCGGCGCCGGGTGGGCCCGGTTCGTCGTGCGCCACCGGGTGCTCATGCTCATCGGCGGGATCGCCGTGCTCGGCGCGCTCGCGATTCCGGCGTTGTCCATGCAGCTGGGCCTGCCCAGCGGGGCCTCGCAGCCCGCCGGGAACACCCAGCGCCAGGCCTACGACCTCACCACCGAGGGCTTCGGCGCCGGCTTCAACGGCGCGCTGCTGATCGTCGGCCAGGACGTCCGCAGCCCCGCGGACACCCGGCAGATCGCCGCGGCGCTCAGCAAGCTGCCCGACGTCGCGAATGTGACCCCGGTGATCACGCAGAACGGCATCTCGCTGATCAGGCTGATCCCGCAATCCGGGCCGAGCGACCCGGCCACCGCTACCCTCGTGCACACGATCCGCGACCACCGGGCGGTGATCGAAGGCCAGACCGGCGCGCGCATCCTGGTCGGCGGCACGACGGCGTCCAACCTCGACGTCTCGGCCAAGCTGTCCGCCGCCCTGCCGATCTTCCTGCTCGTCGTGGCCGGCCTGGCGCTCATCCTGCTGACGTTCGCCTTCCGGACCATCCTGGTGCTGGCCACGTCGATCCTGGGCTTCCTGCTCTCGATGGCCGCGGCGCTCGGCTTGCAGGTCGCGATGTTCCAGTGGGGCTGGGGCCAGCACATCTTCGGCGTCCCCCCGGCGCAGACGATCAGCTTCCTGCCGATCATCATGCTGGCGATCATCTTCGGCCTGTCCAGCGACTACCAGATGTTCGTCGTATCGCGGATCAAGGAGGACTACACCGCCAACGGCGACGCCCGCGGCGCGGTGCGGCGGGGCACCGGGCTGTCGGCCCGTGTGGTCACCGCGGCCGCGCTGATCATGTTCTCCATCTTCGTCGCCTTCATGAGCACCAGCGACCCGACCATCAAGGTGATCGGCTTCAGCTTCGCCGCCGGGGTCTTCCTGGACGCCTTCGTCGTAAGGCTCACGCTCGTGCCGGCCATCATGGCGATCACCGGGTCCAGAATCTGGTATCACCCGCAGTGGTTCGCCAGGCACATCCCCGATCCCGACATCGAGGGACAACGGCTCGCGCGCAAGCCCGCCCGGCGAGAGCTCGCTGCCGCTGGCACCTCAGCCCGGGCGGGATAAGGGCCTGATGCCGTGACCAACCAGGACCCCGACGGCGTCGTCGGGGTCCTGGTCAGGGCGCTGGGGCTGGCGCTCAGCGGGTTAGGCGCGGCGCTCGTTTCGTAGGCTGGGCTGGTGAACCCGATCGCCGTGATGGCAGTCCAGGCGATGGTGGCGCCGGTGGTGCTCATCACGTCGGCTGGGATCCTGTCCGGTGCCCTGCTGACGATGTACGGCTCGGTCAATGACCGCATGCGTGCCATGGATCGTGAGCGCCTGGCCATCTTGACCGGCGCCGCTGGGATGCTGCTGTCAGTCGCCGAGGTGCCGCCGGCTGGCCGGGAGCGGCTGACCCAGCTTGATACCCAGCTGCCCATGCTCCTTCGCCGTCACCGCCTGCTGCACAATGCCGTTCTCCTCATCTACGCCGGCGTAGGCGTGCTGGTGCTGAGCGTGATCGCCATCGCGGTCGCCGTGACGGGCAGCTCCGAGGCGGCGGGGACCGCCGCTCTGGCTCTGGTGCTGGCCGGGACCGTGATGCTTCTCGGCGGGCTCCTGTTCGCCGCGCGATCGATCATGATCTCCATGAACGCGATCGACTACGAAGTGCGGCGCGCCCTCTCGCTCGGGTCCTGACAGGTTCACCGGCGACGTCTGGATGTGGCCGCGGATCGGCGCGACGGAGCATACGGAGGTGCGCGTCGCGCTGTTCACGCCCGGTGCGCTCAGTGCTGGCATCGTCACCCTGGCTGAATCGCCGGTGATGTAGCCGGACTCCGGACCGTGCTGCAACCTGGCCCCCGCGGCGGTCAGCGGGTGCCCAGCCACCCGCGGCTGGCCGAGGTCAAGCCCGGTCCGGCTGCTGGATCGGGTGCCCGGACGCCCCGCCCGCAGCCGTGGAGCGGCACGGGAATCAGACGGGCGTCACCCTGGTTGCTGGCGGGCATGAGGATTGCGGTGATCGGCAAGGGCCACATCGGCGGAACGCTCGGGAGCAAGTGGCGCGCGGCCGGGCACGACGTGGTCTACGGAGCCCGGGACGGCTCCGGCGAGGGCCCGGGCGGGGCGCCGGTGCGGAGCATCGGGGACGCGCTGAAAGACGCCGATGTGGTACTGCTGGCCGTCCCCGGCCAGGCCGTGCCGGACGTCGTGAGCGAGCAGGGTGCGGCGCTCGCGGGCAAGGTGGTGATCGACGCGGTAAACCGGATGGGCGCGCCGGAGTTCGACAGCCGGGCGCTGATTGCGGACGCCGCACCGTCGGCCCGGTATGTGCGCGCGTTCAACTCGCTGGGCTGGGAGAACTTCGCCGACCCGGCGCCCGGCGTGAGCGTCTTCTTCGCCGCCGATCCCGAGGCGCGGGAGGCGGCCGAGGAACTCATCAGCGCCGTCGGGCTCGAGCCGGCCTTCGTCGGCGACACGACCGCGACGGCGACCGTCGATGCCCTGCTGCCGCTGTGGTTCGCGCTGGTCAGGCAGAACGGCGGCAACCGCAAGCTCGCGCTGCGCATCGTCCGCTGAGGCTAGCCACCGCACCCAGGCCGCCCGCCGACCCCACCTCTTAAGCCCGATCCGCGTGAGGACCGCAGCGTTCGGAACCAGCGGCCAGGATGGAGCCATGCGGGACTGGGTCGACGGGCATCAGGCCTACGCGGATCCGGCGTCAGCGCTGAGCGTGCGACTGCGATGTGTCCGGCGGCACCTGTCACGGGCGATCGGCCAGGCGCCGGCCCGCCGGATGCGGCTGGTCAGCCCGTGCGCCGGGCAGGGCCATGACGTGATCGGCGTGCTGGAGAACCATCCGCGCCGCGATGCGGTGACCGCGGTGCTGGGAGGCCGGGGCGCCGAACGCGGAGATAGCCCGCCGCCGGGCGGCGGCGGCCGGGCTGGGCCAGGTCCAGGTGCGCCGGGCGGATGCGAGCCGGCCCGCGGCCTTCGCCGATGCCCGAGCCCGCGGACATCCTGCTGTTATCCCGCTTGTGTGACAGCACGGGATTCAAGAGAGAAGTCGTTCTCATTGCCAGCATGACACGCCGACAGGTGCTAATTCACAGGCAAATCTGTGGACATGTAGAAAACCTCACGGAATTACAGCCCCGACCAGTACTAGTAAATAAGCCTCCTGGGGTGATTCTGGCTCAGGACACGGGGCACGTTATTTGAGTAATGAAATTGTTGAAACCAGTGGCTGACACGGTGAGCACCGGCTCGAATTTAAGCAGTACAGGCGGGCCCTTACCGCCGCCACGCGCATAAACGTAGCCTCTGAGCGTGACGTCGTTGAGTTGTACGGTGCCGTCCGCCGCGGTGGTGCCGCTAACCGTGGGACCGCCCTGGCCCGCCAGACCGCCGGCCCCCGTTTGCAGTCGTACAAGAGCGCCCGCGACAGGCGAGCCATCCTTGTGGTCCCGAACCGTCACGACGTAGCTTCGCTGCTCGTCGCATTGCCATGCGGGATTTACGTCGACGAGCAGGTTCGACGGTATCGGCACCAACGCCGGGCCGAGAATGTCACCGATCACCGCCACAATGGTTACGCTGCTGCTTTCGACGTCGAGTTTGCCGATCGACAGCACGGCGGTGCTCGTCAGCATCTGGTTGGCAGGCACTGCCGCCGAGGCCCGTGCAGGTATCTGACCATTGACGGTATCAGTCAGGGCGGACGCGATGACACCGCCCCCGAACAGCGCAAGTGCTGCCGCCGCGGGCGGTGCCAGGAAGAAGGCGTCCACGGACAGGACCGAGCCGGCCGACGTGATGCTGACGATCCGAGCCGGGTCGGTCGCATCACCCGAAGGGCCAAAGGCCAGCTGTGCCGTCAAGGAGAATCCGCTGGCCTGATCTATGAAACCAAGGAACTTGACGTTCAGCTGCGCGTTGACCACGAACGTCGACGTCGGGCCGAGCTGCAACGTGACGCTATCGGCGGTGAAGGAAACGGGGATGATTGGGGATGATCACGCCTCCGGTCGCCAGCGCACAGACGGCCACGACGTCGGCCGGGAACGCGACGGTAACCGGGAGGCTCAGGTTCAGGCTCTGGGATATCGCTCCCGCGGTCATCGAGACAGATGGCGCGACTATCAGGGTTAGCGTGGCCGGCGAATTTGGCAGGTTGAGCATGGGTCCGGACCGAAACAGATCGCCCGAGGTCAGGGTGTCACGAATCAACATCGTGCACGTGGTGGACGGCGGGACGGCGGTAGAAGGAAAGACTAGCGTGTTTGGTTCGGCTGTCGAAGACGTAGCAACATCCAGAGGCGTCGGGGTAGCCGGCGGCGGGCTCGAGAGCGGTGGCGCAAATACGGATCCCGACTTTGGCGATCTCTCGATTAGGTCTGACAGATCCACGGGCGCAACCTTCACTGTGTACGGCATCGGTGTGCCTCTTCTCGGTTGAGCTATGCGGGCCGACGGATTTCATACGTAAATATGCGCTTAGCCAGGTGGTGTGGCAAGTGCCTGTTCTGATGCGCTGGGCGGCGGGCAGCCACCATGGCTGACAACTTCGCCAGTCTCCCTCGAAGGGAGGTGACCCGGCGTGCTGCTCCAGTCCCAGGCGCCGCGCCCGCCCGGGACTGGGCGGCGATCCCGGACCTGTTCTCCGGCAAGGCCTGCTACCCCTGCGCCTAGCCGGGCGGTCCTCCGTGACCTGACTCACAAATAGCCCTCCACCGGTGCTCCTGTGCCCCTAATGACGCTTGGGGAGCGATTCTTGTCCCGCGCGGGAGCGCGGCGGCGCGGCGCACGTGATCTAAGGACCCAAGACCATGTATGGGGCGCGCAGATGATCAACACGCTGGTTTGATCATGGATCCGGCGCCCGGTTCCCTGACCCAGGCGCCGGTCAGCGGACAACGCGGCTGGCCGGGGGCTGGCGCCAGGCCGGACAGCCAGCCACCGTCCAACCATTTGCCCCCGTTTCGCAGTCTTCGTCCCGGCCGCAGGCCCGCCGCCCCGGCATCCCGGGCCGCCGCCCCGGCATCCCCGCCCCGTGAATGCGGCTTTGGTGTACACCCGTGTACAGCAGACTCACATTCATCGCCGGGTTCGCCGGGAACGGGAACCGGCTACGGAACCGGCAGGACCCAAAACGCAGGAAATGCCGGAATTCAGGGCATGGATCATGGGCACCGCCCGGCCAGGCGCCGGGCGGGCTCCGCCGCGCCCGGTTCGCAGCCCCGCTTACCACCAGGCTGACCGCCGGGAGGCACAGCAGCGGGTTATTTCCGCGACGAGCCCATTTCGTGCATTTGAGCCCTAGATCATAAAATCGGCCCCATCAACCGGTGTGTTGATCATCTGCGCGGCCATTTCTCGCATTTCAGTCCCAGATCACTGCGAAATCGGGCCGAGCGTGTGCCGAGCGCCCGACGCGCGAGGAATGCCGGATGCCGGGCTGATCACCCGTGTATCACGTCGACGCGGATCCGGAGTCGGTCGAGCGGGGGCTGGTGAGCCTGGTCCTCACCGTCGTGGAATTGCTGCGCCAGCTGATGGAGCGGCAGGCTCTGCGCAGAGTGGATCACGGCTCGCTCACCGACGAGCAGGTCGAGGAGATCGGGTCGACGCTCATGTCCCTGGACAGCCGGATGGCCGAGCTCAGAGACCATTTCGGGCTGGCCCCGGAGGATCTCAACCTCGACCTCGGGCCGCTGGGGCCGCTGCTGCCCTACGAATGACCGCATACCGGCATGCCGCCCCGGCGGGAATCCGCAGGGGTGGCGCCTTGCTACGTCCAGAAGGGGGCTCGTGACCGGGAAGTGAGCAACGCGCGAAGGGACTCGCCATGGCTGACCGCCCGTCGGCCGGGGGCATGACCGCCGCCGCCGACCTGCATCCGCTGCAACTCGAGACCAACGGCATCAACATCATCAGCGACGCCGAACGCAAGGGCCGGCCGCGAAACCTGTTCTGGCCATGGTTCGCCGCCAATGTGTCGGTCCTCGGCCTCAGCTACGGCTCGTTCGTGCTGGGCTTCGGGATCTCGTTCTGGCAGTCGGTCGCCGTGGGGCTGATCGGCATCGTGGTCTCGTTCCTGCTGTGCGGGTTCATCGCGGTGGCCGGCAAGCGGGGATCGGCACCGACGATGGTGCTCGGCCGGGCCGCGTTCGGGGTGCGCGGCAACAAGCTGCCGTCGGTGATCTCGTGGCTGCTCACGGTCGGCTGGGAGACCGTGCTGATCATCCTGGCCACCCTGGCCACCGCCACGGTGTTCCGCCGCCTCGGGGTGGGCGGCGGCACCGGAACGGAGATCATCGCGCTGATCGTGGTGGCCGGGCTCACCGTCGGCGGCGGGGTCATGGGCTTCGACCTCATCATGCGCATGCAGGCGGTGATCACCGTCGTGACGGCCGTGCTGACGGTGATCTTCGTCGGGCTGGTCGCCGACCACATTCACTGGCATACCGTGGCGGCGATCCCCGGCGGGTCGGGGCAGAAGGTCATCGGGGCCCTGGTGTTCGTGATGACCGGCTTCGGGCTCGGCTGGGTCAACGCCGCGGCCGACTACTCCCGGTACCTGCCGCGACGGTCGTCCACCGGGGGCGTGATCGGCTGGACCACGTTCGGCTCGTCGGTGGCGCCGATCTTCCTGCTCGTCTTCGGGCTGCTGCTGGCCGGGTCGTCGTCCAGCCTCAGCGCCGCGATCGGCGCCAACCCGATCGGGGCGCTGACCACCCTGCTGCCGACCTGGTTCCTGGTGCCGTTCGCCGTCGTCGCGGTGCTCGGGCTCGTCGGCGGTTCGGTGCTGGACATCTACTCCTCCGGGCTGGCGCTGCTCACGGCCGGGCTGCGGGCCCCGCGTTTCGTCGCCGCCCTGATCGACGGGACCGTCATGATCGGCGGGACGATCTACGTGGTGTTCTTCGCCAGGAACTTCGTCGGCCAGTTCGAGGGGTTCCTGATCACGCTGGGAGTCCCGATCGCGGCCTGGTGCGGCATCATGCTGGCCGACATCCTGCTGCGCCGGCGTGACTACGCCGAGCCCGACCTCTACACGCCGTCCGGCCGCTACGGCGACGTGCGGCCGTTCCCGATCGCGGTCATCGTGGTGGCCACCGCCCTGGGCTGGGGCCTGGTCACCAACACCTCGGCGACGTGGCTGACCTGGCAGGGCTACCTGCTCGGCCCGTTCGGGCTGGGCGGGAAGACTGGCGCCTGGGCGTTCGCCAACCTCGGCGTGCTGCTCGCGCTGGTGCTCGGGTTCCTCGCGACCCTCGCGTTCGAGCGCTCGGCCGTGCGGGCCCAGGAGGCGGCGCCGGCCCTGGCGCCCGCCGCCCTATGAGCGAGGGGCACCACGAGCCGGCGCCGTGGCTGGCGGTCATCGACATGCAGCGGGTGTTCGCCGAGCCGGACAGCGCGTGGTTCACGCCGCGGTTCGCCGAGATCGTCGGCCCGGTCCGGGCGCTGGCCCGGGCGTTGCGGCCGCGCGTGGTGTTCACCAGGTTCGTCGCGCCGCAGGCGCCCGCCGGGGCGTGGCGGCGGTACTACGAGCAGTGGCCGTTCGCCCGGCAGCCGCCCGGCGCTCCGATCTACCAGCTCACCAGCGACTTCGCCGACGAGCCCGGCCCGACCCTGGACGTGACCACGTTCAGCAAGTGGGGCCCGGAACTGGCAGCACGCGTCGGCGACGGCGGGCGGCTGGTGCTCGCGGGCGTGTCGACCGACTGCTGCGTGCTGTCCACCGCGGTGGCCGCGGCCGACGCGGGCGTGGCTGTGCAGGTCGTGGCCGACGCCTGCGCCGGGGTGAACGACGTGACCCACGCCCAGGCGCTGGACATCATGCGGCTGTATGCCCCGCTGATCGAGGTGACCAGCCTGGCGGGCGTCCTGCCCGACCCGGGAGCCGGATCGATCGGGCGGGGGTAGCCGGAGTGGGCGGGGAGGTGGCGTTCAAGCATGAAAGTCAGTCGCGCGCGGCGGGGGCGCTGTACGGGCTGGCGATCGGTGACGCGCTGGGCATGCCGACGCAGTCCCTGTCCCGGGCGCGGATCGTGGCCCGGTACGGCCCGCTGCTCGGCGGCTTCGAGCCGGCGCCGCCGGACCATCCGCTCGCCGCCGGGTTGCCCGCGGGTTCGGTCACCGACGACACCGAGCAGGCGCTGCTGCTCGCCCGGCTGCTGATCGAGGGAGGTGGCCGGGTGGATCCGGCCGAGCTGGCCCGGCGGCTGGTCGCGTGGGAGGAGTCGGTGCGCGCGCGGGGCTCCCTGGACCTGCTCGGCCCGTCCACGCGGCGGGCCGTGGCCGAACTGCTGGCCGGGGCGGACATCGACCAGGCGGGCAGGCTCGGGGCCACGAACGGCGCGGCGATGCGGATCGCGCCGGTCGGCATCGCGACGCCGTGCGCGGATCTTGGCGTGCTGGTGGACCGGGTGGTCGAAGCCAGCCGGGTGACGCACCACACCGGCGTCGCCCTGGCCGGGGCCGCCGCGGTCGCGGCCGCGGTCAGCGCCGGGCTGGACGGGGCCACGGTGCCGGACGCGACGGCCTGGGCCGTCGCCGCCGCGCAGCGCGGCGCCCGGCGCGGGCACTGGGTGGCCGCCGCCGACGTGTCCGCCCGGATCGGCTGGGCCACAGGGCTGGTCGCCGGGCTGGGGCCGGACGCGGCGGCGTCGGCGATCTTTACGCTCGTCGGGACCAGCCTGGCGGCGCAGGAGTCGGTCCCCGCCGCGTTCGCCGTGCTGGCGGCCAGCCCGGACGACCCGTGGCTGGCCTGCCGGCTGGCCGCGTCCCTCGGCGGCGACTGCGACACGATCGCCGCGATGACCGGTGCCATCGCCGGAGCGTGTCACGGCGAGGCGGCCCTGCCCGAGAGCGCGCGCCGCACCGTCGCCGCGGTCAACGACCTGCCGCTGGCCGAGACCGCCGCCGGCCTGCTCGCGCTGCGGTACGAGACCGTTCCGGCGCCGACCTGGCCGACTCAGTGACGCGGCGTTTCGACCGGCTGCTGCATCTGGGCAACGTGGTCGTCGACGTCGTGGTCGAGGTCCCGGCCCTGCCCGCGCGAGGCGGCGACGTCCTGGCCTCAGCCACCCAGGTGACTCCCGGCGGGGGCTTCAACGTGATGGTGGCCGCCGCGGCGCAGGGGCTGCCGGTCGCCTACGCGGGCGGCTACGGCACCGGGCCGTTCGCCTCGCTGGCGCTCGCCGCGCTGCGGGCCGCGGGCATCGAGGTGCTGCAGCCGCCGAAGGCGCGGCTCGACACCGGCTTCGTGGTGACCGTGGTCGACGCCGGGGGCGAGCGGACGTTCGTGACCAGCCGCGGGGCCGAGGCGGCCGTGACAGCGGCTGACCTGCGGGCGGTGCGGCCCGGGCCCCGGGACGCGGTCTACCTGTCCGGATATGCGCTCCTGCGCTCCGGCGGCGGCCGGCCGCCGCTGCTCGGGTGGCTGGACCGGCTCGACCGGCCCGCCCGGCCCGACCGCCCCGCCCGGCCGAACCTGGTGTTCTTCGACCCTGGGCCGCTGGTGGGGTCGCTGCCCGGCGGCGTGCTGGATCGCGTGCTGCGGCGGGCAGACTGGCTCACCTGCAACGCTCAGGAGGCCGCCGTGCTCACCGGCCGCGACGACCCGCGGGCCGCGGCCAGCGCGCTCACCGCGGCCTCCCGGGAGGACCTCGGGCGGATTCAGGCCTCCCGGGAGGGCTTGGGGCGGCGCGGGGGGGTGCTGGTGCGGACCGGCCCGGCCGGGTGCTGGCTCGGCCTGGCCGGTCCCGGCCCCCCGGCCCCGCCGGTGCACGTGCCCGGCTTCCGGGTCGACGCGGTCGACACGAACGGGGCGGGCGACGCGCACGCCGGGACCTTCATCGCCGCGCTGGCCAGAGGCGATGACGCCCTGGACGCGGCGCGGACCGCGAACGCCGCCGCGGCGCTGTCGGTGACCAGGCGCGGCCCGGCCACCGCGCCGTCCGCGGCCGAACTGGCGCGGTTCCTCGCCACCCGGTGAAGGCTGCCGTCAGGCCCGGTCGGCCTCGGTGCGCTGCAGGTACGCCACGATCTGGTCGCGGAGGTCGACCAGGTCCTCGCCGTGGACCATCACGGGAGGCGTGGCCCCGCGGATCCGGGCGTGCCAGAGCCGGTCAATGCCCTGCCAGGCCTCCCAGCCGGGGAACTGCCCGGCAATCTCCGACGCGTAGTTGTTGAAATCCATGATGTCGATGATACAGCTATGTCAAGCCATGCTAAGCAATGTCTTGTCTGGTTTCCGCATGTCCGAGCCGGTTAAGTTACCCGAGTGAAGATCGAGATCGATCCGAGCTCGCCGGTCCATCCCTACCGGCAGCTCGCGGACCGGCTGCGGGAGTTGATCGCGTCCGGCGAGATCACCAGCCAGCTCCCGTCGATCACCAAGCTCACCGAGGCCACCATGCTGGCGGTCGGCACCGTCCGCCGGGGGATCGACATCCTGGTCAAGGAAGGTCTTGTTGAAACCGTACCCGGCCGCGGCACTTTCGTAATCGAGCCACGCCCGTCGACATCCGGCTCGGCCGGCGGCAAGGCCCGTCCGGCCCCCGGGCGGACGCGCTCGTCCGAGGTGCCGCGCCCGCACGGCCACGTCCGTCACTAACCGGCGCCCGCGCAGCCCGCCAGCCCGCGCCCGCGCAGCCCGCCAGCCCGCGCCCGCGCAGCCCGCCTGCAGGCGCATCGCCGGCGCGTTGCTGTCGCTATGGCGGCACCGCCGGCGCGTTGCTGTCGCTGCCGCGGGGTGGCGCGGGGTGCGCGGGGTGCGCGGGCCGGTGATTCAGCGTGCGGTGAGCCCGCGGCAGCAGGCGGGCTGCGGCGCCCGAGCGGGCTCGTAGGAGCATGTGCATGAGAGATGAGCACCATTGAGGGAGACGCGCATGACGACCAGCGGGCCGATCCGGGTGATCGGGGCGTGGGACGAACTCGGCGGTGACGAACGCTCCCGGGTCCTGGATCGCGGCCTGGACCAGATTTTCGATCCGGCGCTGCGCCGTAGCGTCAGCGAGATCATCGAGGACGTCCGGGCCCACGGCGACGCCGCGGTCGCGCAGGCGCTGCGCCGCTACGACCAGTGCGACGTCGACGCGTCCGCGTTGCGCGTGACCGACGACGAGTTCGCTGCGGCGCGCGAGTCCGTGCGGCCCGCCCTGCTGGCGGCGATCCGCGACGGCATCGACCACGTGCGCAGGTTCAACGAGCAACTCGCGGCGCGCGGGGACTGGAGCTTCGAGAGCGAGCCGGGGCTCACGGTCGGCGAGAAGGTGACGCCGATCGCCAGCGCGGGCCTGTTCGTGCCCAGCGGCAAGGCGTCGTACCCGTCGGTGCTGGTGCAGATCGGCACGCCCGCCGTCGTCGCCGGGGTGCCGGAGATCGCCGTCGTGGTGCCGCCGGTGCCGGGCACCGCGGGGACCGTCGACGCGGCGGTGCTGGTCACCGCCGACGAACTGGGCCTCCGGTCGGTGTTCCGGGCCAACGGCCCGGCCGGCGTGGCCGCGCTCGCCTTCGGCACCGAGACGTTCCCGAAGGTACGGAAGATCCTCGGCCCGGGCAGTCCCGCGGTCACCTGCGCCCAGGTGGAGGTGCAGCGCTACGGCGTCGTCACGATCATGCTGCTCGGCCCGAGCGAGAGCCTCATCATCGCCGACGACAGCGCCGACGTCCGGCTGCTCGCGGCCGACCTGCTGAACGAGGCGGAGCACGGCCCGGACTCCTCCAGCCTGCTCGTCACCGACAGCGCGGCGCTGCTGGCCGGCGCGCAGGCGGAGGTGGCCAGGCAGATGGAGGCGCTGCCCGAGCCGCGCCGGGCCTACGCGGCCGCGGCCCTGGGCCGCAACGGCGGCGCGGTGCTGGTCCGCGACCTGGTCCAGGCGGCCGAGGTCGCCAACGCGTACGCGCCCGAGCACATGCAGATCGCGGTGCGCGACGAGGACGCCGTGCTCGGCTCGATCCAGCACGCCGGCGAGATCCTGCTCGGGCAGTGGACGCCTGTCTCCGCGGCGAATTACCTCATCGGGTGCCCGGCCTCGCTGCCGACCAGCGGCTTCGCGAAGGTGAACGGCGGCGTCACGGTGGACGCGTTCCGAAAGCGGACCGCCGTCGCACGGGCCGACCGGCGTTCGCTGACCCGGATGAGCGGGCCCATCCTCGAGCTGGCCGGCCACGAGGGGTTTCCCGCGCACGGGGCCGCGGTCCGGATCAGGCTCGAGCCATGAGGTACCGGGAGATCCGCGAGCTGCTGCGCATGCAGCGGTTCGAGCCGGACCGCGGCCGGCGGGTGCTGGCCCGGTGCCACGACCTCGCCGACCTCAGGCGGGCCGCGCGGCGCCGGCTGCCCGGACCGGTCTTCGGCTACGTCGACGGGGCCGCCGACGACGAGATCACGATGCGGGCCAACCGGGCGGCGCTGCGCCGCTGGGAGTTCCGGCCCCGGGTGCTGCGCGACGTGACGCGGCCGGACCTGCGCGTGTCGCCGGCGGGGCTGGGCGCAAGCTTTCCCGTGCCGCTCGGGCTCGCCCCGACCGGGTACACGCGGATGATCCACCCGGCCGGGGAGCTCGCGGTCGCCCGGGCGGCGTCGTCCCGCGGCGTGCCGTACGGCCTGTCGACATGCGGGACGGTCACGATCGAGGAACTGGCCGCGACCGGGCACCGCGATCTGTGGTTCCAGCTCTACGTGATGCGCGACCGCAAGCTCACGCACGCGCTGATCGACCGGGCCGCGGCCGCGGGCTTCCGGGCCCTCGAGGTCACGGTCGACACGCCGGTCGGCGGCCGGCGCACCCGGGACCTGCGGTCCGGCCTCACGATCCCGCCTGAGCTCACCGCGGGCGCCCTGATCGACATCGGTATGCATCCCGGCTACTGGCTCTCGATGCTGCGCGCCCCCGCGCTCAGGTTCGCCAGCCTCAACACGCCCGGCGCCGAAATAGCCAGCTCGATCGCTGACATCACGTCGCTGTTCGACGCGAGCCTGGACTGGGATGACCTTGATCACATCCGGGCCCGGTGGCCGGGCGCGCTGCTGGTGAAGGGCCCGCTCGGCCCGGCCGACGCGGTCCGGGCGGTTTCGGCCGGGGTCGACGGGATCCACCTGTCCAACCATGGCGGCCGTCAGCTCGACCGCTGCGCCGCGACCGTCGACCTGATCCGGCCGGTACGGGAGGCGATCGGCGACCGCGTCGCCCTGATCGCCGACTCGGGCATCCGCCACGGCGGCGACATCGCCGTGGCGATCGCGCGCGGGGCGGACATGTGCGTGATCGGCCGCGGATACCTGTACGGCCTGGCCGCCGCCGGGCAGCCGGGAGTCGAGCACGCCATCGACCTCCTGACCGCGCAGCTGCGCCGCACGATGCAGCTTCTCGGCGTGGTCTCGGTCGCTGAGCTCCGGCACGGCGGCGACGAGCTGGTCGTCCCGGCCGGCGGCCGGTGAGCGAGCGGGGAACACCGCATGAGCGAGCTGACGGGGTGCGGCGCCGTCTGGACTGAGGAGCGAGGGACGAGCGACGAGGGAAGAGGGCGTCTTCAGGCGCCCGGAAGCGAGCGGGGAACACAGCATGAGCGAGCTGACGGGGCACCGGCGGGTGCTCATCTCCGGCGGCACGAGCGGAATCGGCTACGCGTGCGCGGAGCGCCTCGCGGCGCGCGGCGAGGCGGTATGGGTGCTCGGATCCAGTGACGAGTCCGTGGCCGCGGCCCGGGCGCGGCTGCCGCTGGCGGGCGCCGCGGCCTGCGACGTCTCTGACGAGCAGCAGGTCGGGGCGGCCGTGTCCGCCGCCGCGGCCCAGCTCGGCGGGTTCGACGGCGTCTTCGTCAGCGCCGGCGTCGACGGTCAGGGAGTCCCCGCGACCGAACTGGACGCGGCCGGCCTGCGCCGCGTGCTCGACGTCAACGCCGTGGGGGCGTTCCTGGTCGCGCGCGCGGCCCTGGCATCGCTGCGCCGGCCGGGTGCCATCGTGCTCAACGCCTCCGCCAACGCCATCCGGCCGGAACGGGACTTCCTCGACTACAACGCGAGCAAGGCCGCCGTGGTCTCGATCGCCAAATCACTCGCGCTCGAGCTGAGCGCCGACGGCGTCGCGGTGACCGCCCTGTGCCCCGGGTACTTCCCGACGCGCATGACCGCGCCGTTCCTCGACGACCCGGCCACCCGGGCGGAGCTGCTGGCCCGCATCCCGGCCGGCCGGTTCGGCACGCTCCCCGAGATCGCGGCCGTCGTGGACTTCCTGCTCAGCCCCGACGCCGCGTTCATGACCGGCGGCGTCGTCTCACTGGACGGCGGTTCGAGCATCTGACGGGCACGGCTTAACCTGAATTATGCGCTCTCATTACCTGCTGATGCTGCACGGGCAGCCTGGTTCGGCGGCGGACTGGCGGCGGGTGCAGGCGCGGCTCCCGGCCTCGATCGACTCCGTCGCGGTCGACCGGCCCGGATACGGTTCCAGCCGGCAGCCCGCCGCCGGTTTCGCCGGGAACGCCCGCGCCGTGCTGGCCGAGCTTGACTCCCGCGGCATCGACCGGGCGGTGCTGGTCGGGCACTCCTACGGCGGCGGGGTGGCCCTGGCGACTGCGAGCCTGGCCCCGGACCGGGTCGAGGCGCTGGTCCTGCTCGCGAGCGTGGGCCCGGGATGCCTGAACGCCGTGGACTCGCTGCTGGCCGCGCGCGGCGTGGGACCGGCCTGCGCGCTGGTCGCCTTCCGGCTGACCCCCTGGATGGCCCGGGCCCGGCTGGCCCGGCTGGCGCGGGCCAGCGGCCGGCCGCTGGATCCGGACGAGCACGTGTACTGGGACATCTGGGGCCACTCCGGCGGAGACCACCACCCGCTGTGGCGCACGTTCCTGGACGAGCAGCGGGCCCTGGTGCGTGAAGCTGATCAACTGACGGCGGTGCTTCCCGGGATCCGGGTGCCCGCGCTGCTGCTCGCCGACCCGCGCGACACGCTCGTGCCCGTCGCGACCGCGCGCCGGCTGAAGCAGGCCCTGCCGGACGCCAGGCTGCGCCTGATCAGGGGACCTGGCCATCATCTGCCGCGGCGGGCCCCGGACGAGGTCGCCGACGCGATAACGGGCTTCCTGGCGTCGCTGGACGACGCCCGGCCGGGTTAGCCAGTGCCGGGCGAGGCCCGCGGAAGCCTGCGGCCGATCTCAGAGCTTGGTCAGCTTGGAGTAAGGCGCAGTGATCCGTTCCCGCTGGGTGCCGAAGTCGACGAGCACGGCGATCTCGTCCTCGACGCCGATGACGACGCCGAGTCCGTACCGATCGTGCGTCACCTGATCGTTCAGGGCGTAATGCTCGACCGGTCGCACCACGGGCGGGGTGTTGAAGGGGCTGGTGGGCAGGTATCGCCGGGTCGCGGCGCGGGCTGGTTTCATCATTACCAGTATGACGCGCCGTAGCCGGGTTCGGTGCGCATGTTCCTATACCGGCGGGGCGAGACGCACGTCGTGGGCCGCGGCGTCGGCCGCGGCGAAGGCCAGCAGCCGGCCGCCCTCGGCGGTGACCGCGGCGGACTGCCCGCGCGGCAGCCGCGTGAACGGCTCGACCAGCACGGTCGCGGCGCCCGCCTGCCGGGTGATCTTCCAGGTGGCCTGCCAGAATCCGTCGATGAGCACGGTGCCGCCGGCACCGCCCGGACCCGGGGGCAGCGGCACGCTGCGGCGGGCCGGGATGACCCGGGAGCGGTCGGCGTGGGAGAGCAGGACGTTGTCGTACTCGGGCAGGAACCGCGGCGGCGCTTGGGTGTCCGGGTCCGGCCGGGGGGCGTCGGGCAGGTCGAGTAGCTCGCGCCCGGCCGGGTCGCGGAACGTACGCAGCCGCGGCCGCAGCCGCTCGGCGACCTCGCCGAGCCGGGTCAGCCCGGACCAGGCCTGCACGTCCCGGACGGTCGCGGGCCCGAACGCCGCCAGGTACCTGAGCACCAGCCCGTCGGGTGAGGGCCCGGGCGCCGGCGGGCCGCCCAGCCAGGCCTCGGTCGTGGTGAAGGCGGCCGGGCCCGTGTCGCCCCAGATCCCGCGCGGCGGGACCTGCACGGTCGGCACCAGGTGGGTCACGGCGTAGGCCAGCGAGACCGGGTCGCGGCCCGGCCACCGCTCGGCCAGCAGCGGGCCGAGCTCGGCGCGGGTGCGCGGCCGCTCGGCCAGCAGCGCCCGGCCGACGTCGGCCAGCGCGCCGAGATCGACGCCGGTCACCTGGCGGGCAAAGGGCGAACTGGCCAGGCGCCTCGCGGCCAGGTCCCGGAACAGGCCGAGCATCGCCAGGCAGTCGCCGGCGGTGACCAGGTGAACCGTGTTCCGCATCAGGTGCGTGCGGACCACGGCGCGCTCGGTCATCAGCGCCGCCAGCCCGGCCGGCCGGAAGCCGGCCAGCCGGGTCCACAGGCCGACATAGGGCGCGTTCGGCGCCTGGGCCTGCATGCCCGCCAGGTGCCCGATGGCCTGCAGCGGAGCCATGTCGGCCCGCCGCAGCAGCAACTGGCGCTTGAGCAGCGCGCGGTTCAGCGCGCGCTGCCCGAGCACCTGGGCTTCAGGCACCGGACATCTCCGGTGCCGCCTGGCCCGTCCCCGCCGCTGGCTCGGCGGCGCCGCGGCGGCCGGCCGCCGCCGCGGGCGCGCCTGCCTCCCGCGCCCGGCGCGGCAGCCCCAAGCCGAGGACGAACGCGCAGGCCAGCAGGCCGACCGTGGCGAGCACCGTCCACTGCGCGGCGCCGACGAACGCGGCCGCGTGCCCGGCCGTCGCGTGCAGCAGCCCGAAGAAAACGGCCCCGAGCCCGGCCACGCCCAGCGCCAGGCTCAGCGAGTTGACCGCCTGCAGCACACCGGAGGCCGAACCCATCTCGCGAGGCTCCACGCCCGCCATCACGATGTCAAACAGCGGCACGAACACCATGCCCATGCCGACCCCGCCGACGACCATCGGGCCCAGCAGGTCCGGCGTGGTCACCGCGGCGCCGGCGTGGTGCAGGACCGCACCCAGCGCGAGCAGCCCGGCGGCCTCGACGACCAGGCCGGCGTGCAGCACCCGGCGGCCCAGCCTGGCCATGGACATCCCGCCGGCCGCGGAGCCGACGAACGCGCCCGCCGCCCACGGCGCCGTGGTGAGCGCCGAGTGCCACGGCGAGAACCCGAGCCCGGCCTGCAGGAACACGTTGAACACCAGCACGATCCCGCCCATCGAGCTCACGAACGCGACCGAGAACGCCACGCCGGGGGCGTAGCCGCGGCGAGCGAAGATGCCCGGCTCGACCAGCGGCGTCGCGCCCGCGCGCTGGCGGCGCACCTGGTGGACGGCAAATCCCGCCAGGGCCGGCACCGAGGATGCGAGCATCGCGACGAGCCAGAGCGGCCAGCCCAGCGCCCGGCCCTGCACCAGCGGGAAGACGAGCAGGAACATCGCGGTGCCGGCCAGGGCCGCGCCGGGCAGGTCCAGCCGCGCCCCGGACGCCGGTCCGGGGGAGGAGGGGAGCAGCCGCGCGCCGGCCGCCAGCGCCAGCGCCCCGGCCGGCAGGTTCACCAGGAAGATCATCCGCCACCCGGTGCCCAGGATGTCCGCGCTGATCAGGCCGCCCGAGACGATCGGGCCGAGCATCGCCGACAGGCCCATCACCGGACCGAAGACGGCGAACGCCCGGCCGATCTCCTCGGCCGCGAACAGGTCCCTGATCAGGCCGAAGACCTGGGGCAGCATGACCGCGCCGGCCGCGCCCTGCGCGGCGCGGGCGGCGATGAGCTCACCCGGCGTGACCGCGGCGGCGCACGCCGCCGAGGCCGCCACGAACCCGGCCATGCCGATCAGCAGCATCCGCTTGCGCCCGAACAGGTCCCCGAGTCGCCCGCCGGTGAGCAGGCCCACCGCCATGGCCAGCGTGTAGGCCGCGGTGATCCATTCGATGAGGGCGTAGGAGCCGCCGAGGTCGCGCTGGATGGCGGGCGCGGCGACCTGGGCGATCGTCGAGTCGAGCAGGTCCATCACCGCGGCGGCGACGGCGGCGGCGAACGCCAGCCAGCGCCAGCGGTGCGTCGGTGCGGCCGAGATCACGGTTACCTCCCAGGATTGGAACGGATTCTTCCGTTCTATAATAACAGAACAGAATGCTTTGTTCCACTAGAAACGCCTCCGGAATCCTGCAAGCGGCCCCTGGAACCTGGAGGCGCCCGCCGGGAACGCGAGGCGCTTCGCCGGAACCTGAAGACGCTCCCCGGCACCAGGAATTAACCTAAGGGCCTCCTCCGCGTCGCCTGATGCTGCCGGGCGCGTAGGAGGCGGCCACTAGGACGTGCTTATGCACCTTTCTGCTACTGGTCATCGCGTTCTGCGCGCCGCCGCCGCGGGCGGGGTCGGGCTGCTGACCCTGGCCGGCCTCGCGGCCCCGGCCTCGGTCATGGCCGCGACCCCGGCTCAGGCCAGCGCCATCACGATCACGAGCACCGGGCTGCGTCCCGGGGCGATCAGGCACGTGTGGCTGATCATCCTGGAGAACAAGTCCTACGACGCCACGTTCACCGGCCTCAACCAGAACAGCTACCTGTGGAAGACGCTCCCGGGCCAGGGCGTCCTGCTCAAGAACTACTACGGGACCGGCCACTCCAGCATGGACAACTACATCTCCATGGTGTCCGGCCAGGCTCCCGAGGAGGACACCCAGGAGGACTGCAGCGTCTCGAACAAGCTGATCGGGCCGAACTCCGGCATCCTGAACTCCGGCTCGCTGTTCACCAACCGCAACTACGGCCAGATGAACTCCCCGGCCAACGCGTCCCAGCCCAGCGGCGCCAACGCCCCGCTGGGCGAGAACGGGTGCACGTACCCGACCGACGTCCCGACGCTGTTCAACCAGTTCAACGCCGCGGGCGTGACCTGGAAGGGGTACGCGCAGGACATCGGCGGTGCGCAGACGCCCGGTTCAACGCAGTTCCAGGCGGGCACGGTGCCGGACCGCGAGGCCGCGGCCTGCGCCGGGCCCGGAACGTCGGCGAACAACCCGGACACCAACCCCACGGACATGGCAGGCGACTTCCCGCCCGGGGTCACGACCTTCACCGCGGCGCAGCCGAACGACCAGTTCGTGGCCAAGCACTTCCCGTTCCCGTGGTTCGAGTCCCTGACCGGTGCCGTCAACGCGAGCGGCCCGGCCACCCCGCCGCTGAACGAGCCGTCCCACGGCGGAACCAACTGCGACGCGAACCACGTCGCCAACCTCGACAGCCCCGCCGACGGCCTCTTCCGCGATCTGCAGAGCGCCAAGACGACCCCGGACTTCAGCTGGATCACGCCGGACAACTGCAGCGACGCCCACGACGCCGTCTGCCACGGCAACAACCTGTCCGGGGCCTTCAACGCCGACGGGACGCCCGACTACAACTCGCCGATCCCGGACGACCCCGAGTCGACCACCCCGAAGAACTTCACCGGCGGCCTGTACGCCTCCGACCTGTTCCTCGAGTACTACATCCCGATGATCGAGCAGTCGCCGGCGTTCAAGCAGGGCGGCCTGATCGACATCACCTTCGACGAGGCCTTCCCGGCCTTCACCTACACCGGCAACAGCTTCGACAACGCCAACGACTACGGCCCGACCTCGTCCGACCAGCCGAACTACACGGCCAGCATCGCTTCGGACTCGGCCGCCGAGAACCTGTTCGGCCGCAACGTCCATTACGAGCCGACCGGGCCGAACTCCACCCTGGGCACCGACGCCCAGGGCGACCAGCTCTATCCCGGCCCGGGTAACAACGCCTTCGTCGACCGCCCGCCGGCGTGCACCCAGACCACCCCGACGCTGGTGCCATCGGACTGCGTGCCCGGCATCGTGCGCGGCGGCGCGGGCAGCCCGCCCGGCGCGCGCACCGACACCGTGACCGGCGGCCCGGGATCGAACGTCATCGCCGACAAGTCGATCGTCGCCGACGACACCGGGCGGGCCGTGACCGGTACCGGCATCCCGGCGGACTCCTTCGTCGGCGCGGTGACCGACACCGGGCCCGACTTCCCGACCACGAACACGGGCTCGGCGACGACGGGGTCGTTCCAGCTCGTGAGCCAGGACGGCAGCCCGGTCGACCCGGCCGGCCCGGTGACCAGCATCACGCTCAGCGCTGAGGGCGACCCGTCCGACCTGGCGCCCGGCCAGACCCCGGACCCGCTGTTCAACGCTACTCTCCCGACGACCGGAGGCGGGGACACCGGCAGCGTGCTGATCAGCCCGTTCATCAGGCCCGGGACGGTGTCGGACGTCTACTACAACCACTACAGCTGGCTGCGCACGATGGAGGACATCTTCGACGTCGCGGCCGGCCACGACCACGCCAGGCTCCCGGCCGGCACGGTGTCCGGCGGCCTCGACGGGCGTGGCCACATCGGCTACGCGGCGCAGATCGGGCTGCGGCCGTTCGGCCGTGACGTGTTCAGCAACCCGGGCGGCCACGGTCAGTACCGCCTGGACGCGCTCACCGTCCTCGGCGGCGGGCCCGCGTCGCCGTGGGCGCGGCTGTCGCTGGCCGCCGGGGTGCCGCTGCTGGCCCTGACGACCGCCGGCGGATACGTCTGGTACCTGCGCCGCCGGCCGAGGACGCAGCCCGGGACGCCATGAGCCCGCTGGCCCGGCGGGTGGATCGCCCGGCCCGGCCCGGCCTCCGTTCCCGCGGAGGCCGGCGCCGGGCTCTGGGGGCGGCGGCGCTCCTGGCCGTGCTCGCTCCGCTGCCCGGCGCGGCGGCCGGCTGCGGTGCGGCGGCCCGGTCGGCCGCCAACACGGCCGGCCAGAACCAGAATCGCTACGGCGGGTATCCGTCGTTCCTGCCGCCCGGCACGCTGCACTACCGGGATGACACCGTGCTGACCGGCACCATCCGGCGCCCCGCCCTGACCACGGAGGGTGACGCGGTCGAGGCGCAGACACCGCGCGGGTCGGTGCTGGTGACCGTGACCGGTCCCCAGGTGCCCGGCGAGGGCTTGCCTTACCAGGCCCCTGCGACGACCTGTACCTGGGTCGTGACCATGTCCCGGGCCACCGGGCCGGTGCCGATCTCGGTATCGGACTTCACCAGCATCGACGACCTGGGCCACGTCTACCGGCCTGCCTTCGTCCCCGGCCAGCCGGCGCCGCCGGGGGTCCTTCGTCCCGGGAAAACGGTGAAGTTCGAGCTACGTGCGGTCGAGGCCGTTGGCGAGGGGCTGATGCGCTGGGCACCGGACGGCCGGAACATCGTCGCCAAATGGGACTTCGTGGTCGAGAACGACTGACGTCCGGGCCGCCGGCCGGCGGCCGTCCCGGCCACCCAGCTCACCAGGGCCGCCCGGGTCAGCGGGCCCCCGGACCTCCCTCACGGCCGAGGTCGAAGTCGGCGGCCAGGCGCCGGGGCGCCTTGCGGCGCCAGGACTCTTCGATAAGTTCCTGAACGCGATCCTCCGGGGCCTGCCCGAGCCGGATCCGCAGCCCCCGGACCCGCTGCCCCCACCGCAGCGGCTCGAACGCTGCGGGGTCCTCGGCGACGGCGGCCTCGATCTCCGGCTCGTCGACGAACACGTGCAGGCAGGCCTCGTCCGGCGGGACCGTGGCGAAGATCTTGCCGCGCACCCGGAACGACGCCATGTCGAAGTGCGGCTCCTCGGTCGCACCCGGCAGCGACAGCGCGAACCGCCGGGCGTGCTCCAGGTCGCTCACCGGACCAGGCTAGCCACAGGTGGCCGGCCTCAAGCCGAAAGCCTCCCGGATGCAGGGACAGGGGCCGGCCAGGGCGACCCGTTGATGCCGCGCCGGGGAACCTGCAGCACCAGCACCACGCTGTCGTCGCTGATGGCGCCGCCGCTGAAGGCCAGCGCGGCTTGCTGGATAGCGTCCGCCATCCCGGCCGCGGACATGCCGCCCAGGTCGGCGACCAGGGCGCGGAGCCGGTCATCGCCGTACAGGTCACGGTCGGCATGGCCGCGGGCCTCGGTGACGCCGTCGGTGTACAGCACCAGGCTGTCGCCGGCTCGCAGCAGCCGCCGTGCGTCATGCAGTTCGGGATGGGGGAGAAGCCCCAGCAGGGTTCCCGGCCGCCCGAAGGTCTGCGTGCGCCCGTCGGCCCGCCGGACCAGGGCCAGCGGATGACCCGCGGAGCTGATCTCGACCGCGGCGCCGGCGAGAGTCGGCCGCACCGTGGCGTAGATCGCGGTCACGAACCGGGGGTCATCGGTGAGCCATTCCAGGAGAGCCTGGTTCAAGGCCGCCAGGATCAGGCTGGGCCGGGTCTCCCGGTGGGCCTCCGCTCGCAGCGTGTACCGGGCCAGCGCGGTGCTCTTGGCCGCCGGGACGCCCTTCCCGCACACGTCGCCGACCACCGTTCCCCAGTTCCCCAGCACGGAAGGAAAAACGTCGTAGAAGTCCCCGAGCACCTCGACCCCGCTGGCCCCGGCCAGGTACCGCGCCGCGACCTGCAGGCCCGGGATGCCCGGCAGCCGCGGGGGCAGCAGGCTCTCCTGCAGGGTCTGGGCCAGCACGGCCCGTTCGGCGCCGTGCTGCAGCGCGACCTGCAGCGCGAGTTCGCCCGAGGCGACGAAGGCCAGCGTCTCCAGAACCTCGACGTCGCCGGCGCTCCAGTGGCGGGGCAGCATGTCGGCCACGCAGAGCGCGCCCACGACGCGGCCGTCCGGGCCGCGTAGCGGGAACCCGGCCCACGCGGTCACGCCCGCGGGCCCGACCGGGTGGCTGTCGCTGGTGCGGGAGTCCAGCGCGGCGTCGTTGATGATCAGCTTGTCCTCGGAGGAGATCACCCGCCGGCACCATGACAGCTCGGCCAGGCGCTCCGGATCGGCCGTATCCCTCACGCCGGCGCCGTTGCTCGGGCGGAACGGGCGCTCATCTGCGATCGCGACGTACGCCTGCGGCGTACCCAGGACCATCGCGGCCAGCCGGGCCACCCGGTCGAAGGGCTCTTCCGCGTCGGCGTCCGGCAGGCGCGCCGGCCGGGGCGCGGCGTCAGCACTGGCGGGAACTGGTACCGAGGCGCTACCGAGAACCTTCATGTCCGCCGCTTCCGCCGAAGTGATGACAATGCGTACCGGCATGTGCGCGAAGCGTGGTCCAGGCTCCGTTTCGAATTTAACCACAGAATGTGCGAGTCGACGCAAGCTTGGCCCGAACCCCGGCCGGGCCGGTGCCTGACCCGGCTCCGGGAACCTCAGGAGGTCAGCTGAGCAGGGAGAATATCCGCCATAGGCAGAAGGCATACAGGCCAGTACTAGTCCTGGATGCCGGCCATCCTGGATGTCCTGAACGACCAGGACCGGCAGGCGGCGACGCGCCGGGAAGGGAGCACCGACGTCATCCGACGTGCTGAGCCGGCGGGCGTTGAACCGCGCCCTGCTCGACCGGCAGATGCTGCTGCGCCGGGCTGCGCTGCCCAAGGCCGGCCCGCGGGCCGAGGCCGTCATCGAGGCCGTCGAGCACCTGGCGGGCCTGCAGGCGCAGGCGCCGTTCCCGCCTTACTACGGCCTGTGGTCACGGCTGGCCGGGTTCCGCCCCGACGACCTGGCCGAGCTGATCCTGAGCCGGCAGGTAGTCCGCATCGCGCTGATGCGCGGGACCATCCACCTCGTGTCCGCCCGCGACTGCCTGACGCTGCGCCCCCTGGTCCAGCCGGTCCTGGACCGGGCCGTGAGCGCCGTCTTCGGCCGGGAGCTCAGCGGGGTGGACACCGCCGCGCTCGCCGTCGCCGGCCGAGCCCTGGTAGAGGCGACGCCCAGGACCTTCAGCGAGCTCGGCGCGCTGCTGGCCGACCGGTGGCCGGAGCACGCCCCCGCGGCCCTCGCCCAGGGCGTGCGCGCCCTGGTACCGCTGGTCCAGGTGCCGCCCCGGGCCGTGTGGGGTGCCGCCGGGCAGGCCAGGCACACCACCGCCGAGTCCTGGCTGGGCCGCCGGATGCCTGCCCGCCCGCGGTCCGAGGACCTGGTCACCCGTTACCTGGCCGCGTTCGGCCCGGCCACGGTCCTCGACGTACAGGCCTGGTCCGGCCTGACCCGGCTGCGCGAGGTCGTCGAGCGGCTCCGGCCCGGCCTGCGCACGTTCCGCGACGAGCAGGGGGCCGAGCTGTTCGACCTCCCCGGCGCCCCGCGGCCGGCCCCGGACGCCCCGGCCCCGGTGCGCCTCGTCGCCGAGTTCGACAACCTGATCCTGTCCCACGCCGACCGCACCCGGATCATCGCCGAGCCGAACCGGCAGCGGATGTTCACCAGGAACGGCATCTTCCCCGGGACCGTGCTCGTCGACGGCTTCGTCGTGGGGATGTGGCGGATCGCCCGGTCCCGCGGCACCGCCACGCTGATCATCGAGATGTTCGAGCCGGTGAGCCGCCGCGACCGCGACGCCGTGACGGACGAGGGCGGGCGCCTGCTCGCGTTCGCGGCCCCGGACGCTCCGGCGCACGACATCCAGTTCGCGCGCCTCACCTGAGCGCGGGTCGCCCGGGCCGGGGAGCGCGGCGCCGCCGCGGTCAGGGGTCGCGGACGAGGCCTTCGCGGCGGTCGTAGTCGTAGGCGTAGATCTCGCGGCCGTCCTGGTACGCGCGCTCGGCCCGGCTCATCACGTCCAGCGGGTCGCCGGACCAGATCACCAGGTCGGCGTCCTTGCCGGCTTCGAGCGAGCCGATCCGGCCGGCCACGCCGAGGATGCGCGCCGGGTTGATCGTCACCGCCCGCAGCGCGGTCTCGCGGTCCAGCCCCTCCTTGACGGCCAGCGTGGCCTGGTAGATCAGGAAGTGGATGGGGACGACCGGATGGTCGGTGGTGATCGCGATCGTGACCCCGGCCGCCGCCAGACGGCCCGGGTTGGCCAGCGACCGGTTGCGCAGCTCCACCTTGGACCGGCTGGTGAACAGCGGGCCGATGACGACCGGGATGGATTCCGCGGCGATCACGTCGGCCAGCAGGTGCGCCTCGGTGCCGTGGTCGATGACCAGGTCGTAGCCGAACTCGCGGGCGAGCCTGATCGCGGTCGCGATGTCGTCCGCGCGGTGGCAGTGCTGGCGCCACGGGATCTCGCGGCGCAGCACGCGGCCGAGCGCCTCCAGGTTCAGGTCACGGTCCACCGGGTTGCGGTCGGCGGGCGGGCTGTCCTCGGCGGCGGCCAGCCGGGCCAGGTAGTTTCCCGCCTGGACGAACGCCTCCCTGATCACCGCGGCCGTGCCCAGCCGGGTCGACGGGGTCTTGTCCTTCTCGCCGTAGACGCGTTTCGGGTTCTCGCCGAGCGCCGACTTCAGACCGGCCGGCTCGCGCAGCACCATCTGGTCGACGGCGCGGCCCCAGCACTTGATCGCCACCGTCTGGCCGCCGATCGGGTTGCCGGAGCCCGGGTTGACGTTGACGGCCAGCACGCCGCCGCCGATGGCGTCCCGGAAGCCCTGGTCGGCCGGGTTGATCGCGTCGAGAGCCCGGACGTAGGCGGTGACCGGCCTGGTCATCTCGTTCACGTCCCGGCCAGCCCAGCCCTCGGCCTCCTCGGACACGCCGACGTGCGCGTGCGCGTCGATGAAGCCCGGCAGTACCCACTTCCCGGTCGCGTCGACCACCTCGGCGTCACCGGGCACCGTGAAGCCCGGCCCCGCGACGGCGGCGATCTTTCCCCCGTCGAGCAGCACAGTTCCGCCGTCGATGGGCTCGCCTGCCACCGGGACGACCCGGGCGCCCACAATCGCCACGCTCATGATTCACGCGCCCCTCTCCCGAACGACCCTTGACGCGGTTCCTGGCCGACCATAGCGCCCGCGGCGGCCGGCCGGGAACGCCGACATCGCAGGCTTGCGTCGCGTCCGGCCACGTTAAGGTCTGAGGCGTGGACGGACGAGCGATCCTGGTGACCGGGGCGTCGCGCGGCATCGGGCGGGCGATCGCCGAGGCCTTCGCGGCCGAGGGCGACCGGGTGGCGATTCACCATCGTGACTCCGCGGCGCTGGCCGCCGGCCTGCTGGCCGGCCTGCCGGGCGGCGGGCACGTCGTCGTTCAGGCCGACCTGTCCGATCCGGAGCAGGTACGCCGCATGGTGACCGAGTCCCACGACCGGCTGGGCGGCCTGGACGTGCTGGTCAACAACGCCGGCATTTACGTGTCGCACCCGATCGCCGAGGTCAGCTACGGCGAGTGGCAGACGGCGTGGCAGGCCACGCTCGGCGTCAACCTCCTCGGTGCCGCGAACGCGACCTGGTGTGCGGTGCAGTACATGATCCCCGCGGGCGGCGGCCGGATCATCAACGTGTCGTCGCGCGGGGCCTTCCGCGGCGAGCCCGGCCAGCCTGCTTACGGCGCCAGCAAGGCGGGCCTGAACGCGTTCGGCCAGTCGCTGGCGGTATCCCTCGCCCCGCACGGCATAACGGTGGCCACGGTGGCCCCGGGGTTCGTCGATACCGACATGGCCGCCGAGCGCGTACACGGCCCCGACGGGGACCAGGTCCGGGCCGAGAGCCCGTTCGGGCGCGTCGCCCGGGCCGAGGAGATCGCCGCGGCGGTGCTGTACCTCGCCTCATCCCTGGCCGAGTGGGCCAGCGGCGCGATACTCGACCTCAACGGCGCCTCGTACCTGCGGTCATGACCGGGCCCGCTTCCGTGGGCCGAACGAGGCGGGTCAGGTCCGGAGCATGCTGCGGTAGACGGCGAGCAGCGCGGCCTTCTGCTCATCGGCCAGGCGGTCGTCGCCGCTGATGGCGGACTCCACCGACAACGCGGCGAATCCAGGACTCTCGCCACCGCGGGCGCCTGAGCGTTGCGCGGCAGCCGAATCGAGCAGGCCCGCCTGGGCCAGCAGCGTTTCCGCGGAAACGTTGAGCGCCCCCGACAGCAGCTTGAGCACGCGGACCGATGGCTGGTGCAGGCCCCGCTCGATCTGGCTCAGGTAGGGGTTGGAGAGCGTGGTCAGCTCGGCGAGCTGGCGCAGCGACAGGTTGGCGAGCTTGCGCTGATGGCGGATGAAGGCGCCGAGCGCCTCCATCTGCGCGTTCCAGGTATCCGTCACGATGATTCCGGCACGTCCGATCGATGCTGGCGGCTCTGCTCAGCATAGTGAGCACGCCCGCGGCGAACCACGATCGGGGTTCGCCGCGGGCGGCGGGTCACTTGGCGGCGGAGTCGTTCTTCTTACTGGCCGCGCCGTTCCTGGCGGTCGAACCGGTGGTCCGGGCGGCCGGGCGGCCGGTCCGGGCGGCGGGGCCGGTGCTCTTGGCGGCCGGGCGGCCGGCCTTGGCGGCGGGGGCGTTGTGCTGGGCCGGGTGGCTGGTCTCGGTCACGGGCGCGCTGTCGGCGGCGGCGGGGGCACGTTGCTGGCGGCGGGGGCACCGTTGCTGGCGGCGGGGGCACCGTTGCTGGCGGCAGGCACGCTGGTCTTGGCGGCTGGAGCGCTCTTGTGGCCGGCCGGGGCATTGCCCTTGGTGTCCAGGCCCATGTTCCCCGGAAAGATCGGCGCGACCACGTGCAGCATGTCCTCGGCGAACTTCCGCTGGCTGGCCAGCAGCTTCTGGGCGAAGTCGTACGCGTTCCCGGCCAGTTCCTCCGGCTTGGGCATCCAGTCGGCAAACGGCAGGCGGTCAG
Organism: uncultured Actinomycetota bacterium; assembly: GCA_963842355.1. Classification (GTDB taxonomy): domain Bacteria; phylum Actinomycetota; class Actinomycetes; order Streptosporangiales; family Streptosporangiaceae; genus JASHPR01. Next base: position 268,239 of record CAWJGC010000013.1, read on the forward strand.
CGGACGGGAGCCGGTCGGCAAACGGGAGCCGGTCGGCGAACGGGAGCCGGTCCGGGAACGGCAGGCTCCACTCGTTCAGCGGCGGCGTGATCGACCGGACCGCGTCGGCCCACGTCTTGATGGCGCTGATAACGGCTTCCTGCCCCTGCCGAGCGTTCTTCAGGATCTCGGCCTGCACTTCCTGGGCGACATTGCGGATCTCAGTCATGGCTTCTCCTTGACTTAGTCTTGCTCACTATACTACGCATTCTGATTGGTTTGTCAAGCGATTGGCTGGCGGGGAGAGTGCCCCGGCCGTCCGATCCGTCGCCGCTGCGGGCGGGACAGCGTCCGGCCAGCCGTATCCAACCTGCGTAACGTACTTGCGCGGTGACCAGTGGGCGGGTTTAGTGGCACCTAGCGGTGCCCGCCCCGCGAAGTTCGCAGAGCCGGATGGGAGGTCCCCATGTCGGTTGAGTCCGGTGGTGGGTCCACAGAGGACGCCCGAATGGCCGAGGCGCTGCGGGACGCCGGCCACCATGTCTTCGCCCATCTCTACGAGACCTACGCAGCGCGATTGTTCGATTACTGCGAGGGAATGCTCGGGGACGAGACAGCAGCCACCGACGCGGTGCAGGACAGCCTAGTCGCCGTCGACGCCCAGATCGGCAAACTGCCCGATCCTGACCGCCTGCGCGTGTCGCTCTATTCCGAGGCTCGCCGGCAGTGCGTGAGCAAGCCGACCCGCCGGGCCCAGCCCTCCCGGGGCGCCGGACCGGCCACCGTGGACGAGTTCATCGCCGAGCAGGCCGGCCCCGGCGGCGCGGCGACCGGGTTGGAAACGACGTCGGTCGCGGCCGCCGCCTCGGGCCGGCTGGCCAATCGCGATCGCGAGGTGCTCAACCTCGCGTTCCGGCACGGAATCGAGGGCGCCGATCTCGCCGCCGTGCTGGGGGTCTCACCCCGCCGGGCGCGGACGATGCTGGCCGAGGCGAGTTCCCGCTTCCGGAAATCGGCTGCCGTCGTGGCCGTCCTCCGCTCGGACCTGGCCGGGTGTGCGGCGCTGGCGGCCATCGCCGGGAAAGGGGATGCCGCGCCACCGCCGCTGACCGCGGAACTCCGCAGGCGACTGACCCGCCACCTCGAGTCGTGCCCACAGTGCACGGGGCAGCGCGAAGACCAGGTCTTCGCCCCCGAGATGCTCGCCACGGTGCCGCTCATGACCCCGCCCCCCATCCTCCGGCTGCGGATCACGAGAACGGCACTGGCCCTCGGCACGTACCGGCGCGGGGTCGCGGCCCGGGTCGGCGCCGCGGGCGGCAACGTCATGCCGGTCCGGCTGCGGGCCGAGCGGGGCCTGCCGCACGCGATGGTGGTCTCATGCCTGGGGCTGGTCATCCTCGCCGTGCCGGGGGCCCTGATCTACCAGCTCGCGGCGGGGCCTGGCGCTCGCCGGGGCCCGGTAGCGGCGCAGGTGGCGGCGGGGATCCAGAGCCCGGCGTCGGCCAGTTCCTCGCTGATCTCGCCGAATCTCGCCCCCCAGCAGGGCCCGGTGCGCCCCGTGCGCCGGCCCAGGCTGCCGTCCCTGCCCGGACTCGGCCCGACCCCGATCGGGGTGCTGCCCGTTCCTTCGCCGGGCCAGTCCGGGTTGCCGCCGGTCCCGCTGCCGCCGCACACCACGCCGCCCCCGTCGTCGCCGCCGGGCCCGGCGCCGCCGACGACCACGCCGCCGAAGACGCCTCCGCCCACGACGCCTCCGCCGACGACGCCTCCGCCGACGACGCCTCCGCCCACGACGCCTCCGCCCACGACGCCTCCGCCGACCACGCCTCCGCCGACCACGCCTCCGCCCACGCCGTCGCCGTCACCGTAGGCGCCCGCTCTAGCTCATCCCCGTCGTCGAGGAGGACAGGGACCGCGGGTCGCGCCGGCGCCAGGCGCCGCGCTCCACGGCGGCCAGGAACCGGTCCACGGCCGCGTTGAAGACGCCCGGCTCCTCGAGGTTGGCGGTATGGCCGGTCTGCGGGAGCACCGCCAGGCCGGATGCGGGGATGGTGCGCTTCAGCATGAGCGCGGGCTCCAGGCAGCCCTCGTCCTCGTCGCCGGCCAGGATCAGCACCGGCGTGGTGATTCCGGCGAGTTCATCGCGCAGGGCGTAAAGCGAAGGTCGTGCGGCTTGCACGCCGCGCATCGTCAGCGCGGAGCCACGGGCGGAATGCTCGCCCAGCGCCGCCGCGAACTCGGCCCATCCGCGCGGGTTCTTGTTCTGGAACTGCACGCGCGCGGGTCCGGCCGCGTACCGCGGCGCGACCTGGCGCGAGCCTTCGGTGTCGAAGGCGGCGGCGATGGACTCGCACTCGGCCCGGAACGCCGCTTGCCGCTCGGGCTGTGCGCCGTAGCCGGCCCCGGCCACGACGGCCGACAGGACGCGGCCCGGGTGGCGCAGCAGTAGGTGCAGCGCGGTGAAGCCGCCCATGGACAGGCCCACGACGTGGGCGCGCGCCACGCCGAGACCGTCCAGCACGGCGACCGCGTCGGCCACGGCCCGCGCCTGGCTGTACGCCGCGGGATCGGCGGGCACGTCGGAGGGCAGGTACCCGCGCGCGGCGTAGGTGAGGCACCGGTAGCCGCCGGAGAAGTACCGGACCTGCGGCTCCCAGCTCGCGTGGTCGCCGGCGAACTCGTGGATGAACAGCAGCGGCGTTCCGGTGCCGGTGCTCTCGGCGTGCAGTGCCACGCCGTCGTCGGCCTGGATCACGGGCATGGATGGCCTCCTGGAGAGGACGGGTCGAGGATGTCGCGGGTCCGGCCGGCTGCCGCGGGTCAGGGGCCGCCGAGGTGGGGAACGTCCATGATGTGCCGATGGGTCAGGGCCGCGGCGGCTTCGGCGTCCCCGGCGCGCAGCGCGTCCAGGATCGCGTCATGCTGGCGCGCGGACTCGGCGTGCGTGCGCAGCACCCGCGGGCCCGGCTGCAACGACGCCCACAGCAGCCGCATCAGCGACATCAGCAGCGGGCTCCGCGAGTACTCATACAGCGTGAAATGGAACTCCCGGTTGAGCTCGGCGTAGCGCGGGTCGTCCTCGGCGAGCCCGGCCATCAGCCGGTTCAGGTCGTGCAGGCGCGCGATCCCGGCCGCGTCGATCTTGCGCGCGGCCAGCGACGCGCCCAGCGCCTCCAGCGCGGCCCGGATCTGGAAGTTCTCCTCGACCGGCCCGTCGTCGGCCGCGACGACGGTGAACCCGCGGTGCGTGTCGCCGATGACCAGCCCCTCGGACTCCAGCCTGCGCATCGCCTCACGCACCGGCGTCTGGCTGACCCCGAAACGCTGGGCCAGATCCCGCTGGCGCAGTTGCTCGCCCGCGGTCAGTTCGCCGGTGATGATCAGCTCGCGGATCAGCGCCGCGACCATGTCGGTCTTGCTGAGGTAACTCGCGGCCGGGCCGGACCTGGTGTGGGCGCCGGGGACGCTGGTCATCGGGACAGGTCGCATCCGGTGTCCTCCGTGTTCCCGGCCGGCCGGGAGGCTGGCGCGGTCGGCGGGGCGGGTGGGTTCAGCGGGACGCCGGCCCCGCGGGCGGCCGCGAGGGCCTGGACGCGCGCCGCGCTCAGCGGCAGCCGGCCCACGCTCCCGGCCAGGCCGAGGGCGTCGCGGACCGCGCTGGCCAGCGCCGCGCCCGCGGCGCTCACGCCGCCCTCGCCGGCGCCCCGCAGGCCCAGCGGGTTTCCGGGCGCGGGAGCCCGCTGGCTCACCAGGACGTCGACCGGCGGGACCTCGGCGGCCGTCGGCATCCGGTACTCCATGAACGTGGTCGCCTGCGGCTGGCCGTCGGCGTCATACCTGAACTCCTCGAGCAGCGCCCCGCCGATGCCCTGCGCCGCCCCGCCGCGCAGTTGTCCTTCGACCAGCATCGGGTTGACCGCCCGGCCGACCTCGTAGGCGACCAGGTAGCGCAGGACCCGCACCCGGCCGGTGCCGGCCTCCACCTCGACGACCGCGATGTGCACCCCGTACGGATAGGTCATGTGCGTGACGTCGAAGCGCCGGCGGGCGGACAGCCCGGCCGGCTCGCCGGGCCGCAGGTACTCGCTGGGCGGGGCGGCGGCGCGGGCGACCTGGCCCAGGGTGACCGATGCGGCCGGATCGCCGCGCACGCCGATCAGGCCGTCGCCGACGACCAGGTCGTCCGGCGCGGCTTCGAGCATCCGCGCGGCGACCTGCGTGGCGCGCCGCCTGACGGCCTGCGCGGCCGCGTGCACCGCGTTGCCCGCCACCACCGTGGTACGCGACGCCCAGGATCCCATGCCGAACGGCTGCCGCTCGGTATCCCCGCAGACCACGCTCACCGAGGCCAGGTCGGCGCCCAGCGCGTCCGCCGCGATCTGCGCCAGCACGGTCTCGACGCCCTGCCCCAGCGACGTGCCGCCGGAGAACACCCGGACGGCACCGCTGGTGCCGATCGTCACGTCGGCCGTCTCCTGCGGGCCGAGCCCGCTCTTCTCCAGGAACACCGCCAGGCCCAGCCCGCGCGCCAGCCCTTGCTGCCGGCCGCGGCGCACCTCGCCGGGGTAGCCGAGCCGCTCGGCCTCGGTCACCGCGGCCTCGAGCAGGCCCGGGTAGTCACCGGCGTCGAGCACCATGTCGGTGCCCAGCGTGGTGATCGGACGCCGGTGCGGCAGTTCGCCCGCGCCCAGCAGGTTGCGGCGGCGCAGTTCGAGGCGGTCCAGGCCGAGCCGGCCCGCGGCGACGTCGAGCAGTTGCTCGCGCGCGGTGGTGCTCTCGAACCGGCCCGGGGCCCGGTAGGTGCCGCACGGGGTCTTGTTGGTGAGTACCACCCGGACCCGCCCGGCGTAGGCGGGCACCCGGTAGGGCCCGGGCAGCATGGCCACGGTCAGCTCCGGAACGGTGATCCCGTGCGTGCGGCAATACGCGCCGTTGTCGTGCACGACCTCGTCGCGCAGCGCGGTGATCCGGCCGTCGGCGTCGAACGCCCCGGCGATCCGGTGCGACTGCTGCCGCGAGTGGTTCACCGCGACCAGGTGCTCGGCGCGGTCCTCCGCCCACTTGACCGGCCGGCCCAGCGACCGGGCCAGCCACGGCACCAGGAAGTCCTCGGGGTAGAACTCGCCGCGCACTCCGAACCCGCCGCCCGCGTCCACCGCGTGCACGTGGATCAGGCTCTCGTCGAGGCCCAGCATGGACGCCAGCACGTCCCGGTTGAACACCGGGACCTTGGTCATGCCGAAGATCGACAGCGCCCCGGTGCGCGGGTCGACGTCGGCCAGCAGCGCGCGCGGCTCCAGCGGCACGGCCGTATGCCGGCCGATCTCGACGTCCGTCTCGACGACCAGGGCGGCCCGGGCGAACGCCGCGTCGACGTCGCCGTAGCCGAGCGTGAAGTCGGCCGCCACGTTTCCGGCCGGGAACAGGCGCGGCGATCCCGGCCGCGCCGCGGCCGCGGCGTCCAGCACGGCCGGTTCCGCGTCGATGTCGACGTCCACGAGATCGGCGGCGTCCTCGGCCGCGTACGGGTCCTCGGCGACCACGACCGCGAGCGGCTCGCCGACGTAGCGCACCCGGTCCGCGGCGAGAACGGGCTGCAGGTACTCGGTGAGGTCGATGCCCCGCAGCGCCAGGCGGACCGGGATCACCAGCCCGGGCGGCAGGTCGGCGGCGGTCACCGTCCGGATCACGCCCGCCGCCCGGGCGGCTCGCCGCGGGTCCACCGCGCGCACGCGACCGCGGGCCACGGGGGAGCGGACGACCCGGGCCCAGACCTGGCCACGGGCGCTGAGGTCGTCGGCGAAGCGGCCGAGCCCGCGCAGCAGCCGCGGGTCCTCCTTGCGCGGCACCCGCGCGCCGACCGCGTTCACCGGCGGCGGGCGCGGGCCACGGCCAGCACCGCCGCGACGATGCCCTGGTAACCGGTGCACCGGCAGAGGTTGGCCGCCACCACCTCGCGGATCTCCTCCTCGGACGGCTCGCCGGCGTCCGGAGGGCGCTCGGCCAGGTAGGCCTCGGCCAGCATCAGGAACCCCGGCGTGCAGAACCCGCACTGCAGCGCGTGATGATCGCTGAACGCCTGCTGCAGGTCGGACAGCTGCTCGCCGTCGGCCAGCCCCTCGACGGTGCCGACCTCGGTGCCGTCCGCCTGCACGCCGAACATCAGGCAGGACCTGGCCGGCGAGCCGTCGACCAGCACGGTGCACGCCCCGCAGATGCCGTGCTCGCAGCCCAGGTGGGTGCCGGTGTAGCCGAGGTCGTGGCGCAGCATGTCCGCCAGCGTCCGCCGCGACTCGACGGCGAGTTCGTGCTCGCGGCCGTTCACGCGCAGCCGGATCTGCCGTACGTCCCTCATGACGTGTCCCCCAGGATGGCCGCGGCCCGGGCCAGCGCGGCGCACACGTCCGCGGGCAGCACCGGGATGTGGTCGAACGACACCCCCGCGGGCCGCAGCGCGTCGTTGATCGCGTTGAGCACCGCGGCGGGAGCGCCGATCGTGCCGCCCTCGCCCATGCCCTTCGCGCCGGTCTCGCTGAACCGCGACGGCGTCTGCAGGTGCACGACGTCGACCGGGCAGAGCTCCGCCGCGGTCGGCGCCAGGTAGTCCATCAGCGTCGTGCTGCCGGGCTGGCCGTCGGCGTCGTAGCGGATCCGCTCCAGCAGGGCCGCCCCGACGCCCTGGGCCACGCCGCCGCGGACCTGGCCGTCCACGACCATCGGGTTGATCACCACGCCGCAGTCCTCCACGACCAGGTAGCGCCGGAGGCGGATCTGCCCGGTCTCCGGGTCGATCGCGACCAGCGCGGCGTGACAGGCGTTGGAGAACGTGCCCGGCGGGTCGAACGTCGCCCGGGCCTCCAGCCCGTAACGGAGTTCCTCGGGGAGCCGGTACGCCTGGAAGTGGACGACCCGGGCCAGCTCGCTGACCGGCACGGCCGCGCGGTCGTCCCCGCGGATCCGCGCCGAGCCGCCCGCCAGTTCGACGTCGTCCGCGCTGGCCTCGAGCAGGTGCGCGGCTACCTGCCGCAGCTGCAGGCCGACCTGTTCGGCGGCCCGGCCCGCGGCGCCGCCGCCGATCACGATCGAGCGGCTGCCCCAGGTGCCCCAGCCGTAGGAGGCCAGGTCGGTGTCACCCTGCCGCAGCCGGACCCGGTCCGGATGCACTCCCAGCCGGTCGGCCACGATCTGGGCGAACGTGGTCTCGTGGCCCTGCCCGTGGCCGCAGGTTCCGGTGGTGACGATGACCTCGCCCGACGGGTCCATCCGCACCAGCGCCGTGTCGTAGCCGGGGGTCATCGCCATCCGCCGCTGCGACATCGCCGGCGTGCCGTACGCCGTGCGCTCCGAGAAGCAGGCGTAGCCCAGGCCGGCCAGCAGACCCCCGTTCTGGATCCTGGTCTTTTCCTCCGGCCAGCCGGCCTGCGCCACCTGTCGCTCGGCGAGATCGAGTGATTCGCGGTAGCTGCCCTCGTCGTAGGTGATCGCGTTCACGCCGGTGTAGGGGAACTCGCCGGGCCCGATCAGGTTGCGGCGGCGGATCTCCAGCGGGTCGAGGCCCAGGATGCGGGCGGCCTTCTCCATCAGCCGCTCCATGACCAGCACGAGTTGCGGGCGCGACACCCCGCGGTACGGCGCGGTCGGCGCCTTGTTCGTCGCGATCGCGCGGCCGCGCGCGGCGTACGCGGGGACCTTGTAGACCCCGGGCATCTCGGTGCACGCCATCAGCGGCTCCACCGCGGACGTGAACGGGAATGCCGAGTACGCCCCGACGTCACAGTCGATCTCGGCCGCCAGCCCGAGGATCGCGCCGTCGCCGCCGAACGCCGCCCGGACCCGGTAGCGCTGCTCGTGTCCGTGGAACGACGCGGTCAGGTTCTCCTGCCGGTCCTCGATCCAGCGCACCGGGCGGCGCAGCCGCAGCGCCGCGGCGGCCACCGCGACCTCCTCGCGGCCGACCACGCACTTCAGCCCGAACCCGCCGCCGACGTCCGGGGCCAGCACCCGCACGCCGTGCTCGGGCAGGCCCAGGGCCTGCGCGACCGCGGTTCGCACCTGGTGCGGCACCTGGGTGGAGACGTGCAGGACGAGCTGCCGGTCGCGGTCGTCCCACTCGGCCAGGCAGCCGCGGCCCTCCAGCGGCAGCGCCGCCACCCGGGCGCTGGTGAACGCCGCGTCGACGACCACCGGCGCGGCCGCGAAGATCCCGGGGAGCCGGTCGTCGTCGAACATGGTCAGGTCGACCAGGCAGTTGCCGTTCAGGCCGTCGTGTACCGCGGGCGCCGCCGGGTCGCGGGCCGCGGCGATGTCGGCGACCGGCGGCCGCGGCTGCCAATCGACGTCCACGACCTCGGCCGCGTCCTGCGCGGCGTAGGCGTCGTCGGCGATCACCATCGCGACCGGCTCACCGGCGAAGCGCACCTGCTCGCCGGCCAGCAGCGGCATCCGGGTCGGGGTGAACTCCTCGCGCTCCAGGAGCGCGAGCAGGTACGGCTCGCCCAGGTCCGCGGCCGTCAACGCGGCCGCCACGCCGGGCACGGCCAGCGCGGCGGACGTGTCGATCGCGCCCACCCCGGCCGCGGGGAGCGGGCTGCGGGCGAACGCGGCGTGCAGCATCCCGCTCCGGGTCAGGTCGCCGACGAACCGGCCGCGGCCGAGCAGCATCCGGCGGTCCTCCTTGCGCGGCAGCGCCGCGCCCACCCACCGGCCGGCGTGGCCGTCCAGGGCTGCCTCGCGCCCGGCGTTCATCACCGGCTCGCCTCGGCCAGCGCCCGGGCGACCAGGGTCGCGGTCAGCGTCCGGCGGTACGCGGCATCGCCGGTTCCGTCGTCCGGCGGGTCGATCTGGGCGGCCGCGAGTTCGCCCGCGTCACGCCACGTGTCCGGCGTCGCCGGCCGCGCGGTCACGTCCGCGGTGTCGACGACCAGGGGAGCGGGACTGACGCCGCCGAGCACGACGCGGGCCGACCGGCACACGCTTCCGGGCGTGTCACCGTCGAGGTCGAGCGACACGGCCGCCGCGACCACCGCGAAGTCGCCCTGCCGCGGCGCGAACTCGGTGAGCACGGCGCGCGGCGCCGGCTGCGGGAACCATACCTCGACCACCATCTCGTCCGGTGCCGCCGCGGTGGTGAAGAAGCCCTCGAAGAAGTCGTCGGCGCTGACCCGGCGCTGGCCGGCCGGGCCCTCCAGGACGATTTCCGCCCGGAGCAGCACGGCCAGCAGGCACCACTCCGAGGTCGAGTCCCCGTGCGCGATGCTGCCGCCGAACGTGCCGCGAGCCCGGATCGGGTAGTGGCCGATCCAGTGCGCCGAACGCGGCAGCACCCCGAATCCGGCGAGCACGGCCGGGTCACGCGTGGTCTCGACCGCCCGGTGCGGCGTCAGCGCGCCGACGCGCAGGCCGTCCGGGCCGGCTCGCAGGTAGTTCAGCCCCGGGATACGGGTGATGTCGACCAGCGCGCTGGGCCGGGCGAGCCGCAGGTTCATCATCGGTACCAGGCTCTGACCGCCCGCCAGGATCTTGGCGTCCTCGCCGAGTTCGGCGAGGAGCGCGACCGCCTCGGCCACGTCGCGGGCCAGGTGATAGGTGAACGGCGCAGGCTTCACCTCACTCCTCCCCGGCCGCTCCGGCCCTCCGGCCGCTCCGGCCCTCCGGCCGCTCCGGCCCTCCGGCCGCTCCGGCCCTCGGGCCGCGCCAGCGCCTCGGGCCGCTCCTGCCCTCCGGACGTTCCGAGCCTTCCCGCCGCTCCGGCCCCGCCGGCCCTCGGGCCGCGCCAGCGCCTCGGGCCGCTCCGAGCCCGCTCACTTGGTATACCATATTTCACCAACGTGGCTGGCGACAGGGCCGCCGTCGCCCCGCCGCCCTCGCGCTTGGAAACTTGGTCTTCGGGGGTTGTTAGTCACAGCCGCCAAAGACCAGGTTTCCGAAAGATGCCTCTGGAGTCGCCCGGTGACGCATCCGAATGTCGTGGTCGAGCGCCACGCCGGGTACCGCCGGCTGCGGCTGTCCCGGCCGGAGCGGCGCAACGCGCTGGACCCCGGGATGGTCAGCGCCCTGACCGAGGCCATGAGCGACGCCCGGGACGCGGTGGTCGTGCTCGGCAGCACGGACCCGCGGGTGTTCTGCGCCGGGGCCGACCTGACGATCCGCCCGGCCGAGCGAGCGGCGGTTTCGGACCTGCTGTACGAGTGCTTCGAGCACATGATCACCCGGCCCGGCCCGGTCATCGCGGCGGTCGGCGGGCCGGCGGTCGGCGGCGGCGCCCAGCTAGCCACCGCGGCCGACCTGCGGATCGCCGGTTCGGCCGCGCGCCTGCGCTGGATCGGGCCGCCCGACGCCGACCTGGCGGTCGGCGCCTGGATCCTGCCCGACCTCGCCGGGCGCGCCGCCGCGCTCGAACTCACGATGACCGGCCGCTGGGTCGGGGCCGCCGAGGCCCTCGCGCTCGGCCTGGTGAACCGGATCGACGACGACCCGGACCAGGCCGCGGCCGACCTGGCCGGGACGCTCGCCGGCCTCGGCCCGAGGGCCACCGGGAGGATCAAGACGATCGCGTCGGCCGGACTACTCGACCGGCTGCGGGCGGAGCGGCGGGCGAACCGCGCCGCGTGGGACCAGATGCTCGCCCGGGGGACCGGGTGAGCCCGATCGGTCCGGTGAGCCGCGGGCGTTCCTGGGCCAGCCACGGCGGCGGGTCCTGGTGAGCTACGGCGAGGAGTGGAGCCGGGCCGGCTGGCGGGTGCACCTGCCGGGGGTGAGCGATCCCGGCGCGCTGGCCGGGCGGCTCGGGGACGAGACCATTCCGGCGCTCGCGGCGGAGTCGGCCCAGCGCTCGGGTGACCGGCTCGCCGTCGCGGTGGACGGCGAGGCCGTGACCCACGCCGGGCTGGACGCCGACGCCGCCCGGGTGGCGGGCTGGCTCACGGGCCGGATCGACGTCGGCGACCGGGTTCTGCTCGCGGCGGGCACCAGCCTCGGCTTCCTGCGCTACTACCTGGGGGCTTTGCGCGCGGGCGCGGTCGTCGTCCTGGCCAACCCGGCGGGCACCGCCGCGGAGTTCCGGCACCTGGTGTCGGACTCTGGAGCCAGGCTGGCGTTCGCCGATCCCGGGCCGGCCGAGCGGCTGGGTCAGATGGTTCCCGTGGTCGAGGTCGGCGATCGCTGCGTGGTGCGGGCGGGCGGGCCGCCGGGCCGGGCCCTGCCGCCGGGCCAGGCCTTCCCGCCGGGGCGGGTCCGGGCGCCGGGGCCGCAGGACGTGGCGCTGCTCGCCTACACGTCCGGGACGACCGGGCGGCCGAAGGGCGTCCCGCTGACGCACGCGCACTTGGCGGTCTCCATCCGCTCGGCCATGGCCGCCTGGCGATGGACCGCCGATGACGTTCTGGTGCACGCGCTGCCGCTGTTCCACCAGCATGGCCTCGGCGGCGTGCACGCCACGCTGATCGCCGGGTCGTCAGCGCGCCTGGTGTCCAGGTTCAGCGCCGCCGGGCTGATCACGGCGGTGGAGCAGGCCGGCGCGAGCGTGCTGTTCGGCGTCCCCACGATCTACCAGGCGCTGGCCGATGCCGTGCCCCCGGGCGAGACGGGGGCACGGCACGGCCTGCGGCTGGCGGTCTGCGGTTCGGCGCCGCTGAGCCCGGCGCTGGCGGCGCGGCTGGCGCCGATCCTGGGCCGGCTGCCGCTGGTGCGTTACGGCACCACCGAGAGCGGTCTCGACGTGTCCAACCCGCTCGCGGATCCCCGCGGCGACACGGTGGGCCTGCCGCTGCCCGGCGTTCTGACCCGGATCTGGTCGGACGAGGCCGAGGCGCCACCCGGGACCGACGGCGAGATCCAGTTGCGCGGCCCGCAGGTCTTCGGCGGTTACTGGCGCGATCCGGAGGCGACCGCGGCCGCGTTCACTGCGGATGGCTGGTTCCGGACCGGGGACATCGGCTGCGTCGATCCCGGGACCGGGCACCTGGTCATCCGGGGCCGGATCAAGGAGATGATCATCACCGGGGGGATGAATGTCTACCCGGCGGAGGTCGAACGAGTGCTGGAACGCCACCCCAGCGTGGCCGAGGCGGTCGTGGCCGGCGTCCCGGACCAGCGGTGGGGCGAGCGGGTGACCGCGTGGGTGGTACTCCGGCCCGGCCACCGGCTGGACGAGGCAGGGCTGATCTCCTGCGTTCGGGACGTCCTGTCCCCGTACAAGTGCCCGAAGCGGGTGTTCGAGCTGGCCCGGCTGCCGCGCAACGCGGTCGGGAAGGTGATCCGCTCCGCGCTGGCCGCCGGAACCTGGCCGGACGAGTGAGCCTGGCGCGGTGCCAGCCGGGCGGCGGTGCCAGCCGGGCGGCGGTGCCAGCCGGGCGGCGGTGCCAGCCGACCCGTGGTGCCAGCCGGCCGTGCGCCAGCCGGCCCGTGGTGCCAGCCTGGCCCGTGGTGCCACGCCTGGCCCGTGGTGCCAGCCTGGCCCGTGGTGCCAGGCCCGTGGTGCCCGCCGGCCCGTGGTGCCAGCCTTTCCGGCGTCCTGATATTTGATATACCATCTGCGAAACGGCCGCGGTGTTGAGAGGGGCGTCCGGGTGGACCTGCAGCTAGACGGAAAGACGGCCATCGTCACCGGGGCCAGCAAGGGCATCGGCCGCCAGGTAGCCGAGGATCTCGCGCGCGAGGGCGCCGACGTCGTGATCACCGCCCGGGCGGCCGAGCCGCTGGAGAAGGCGGCCGTGCAGATCGCCGCGGCGACCGGGCGGACGATCGTTGCGCTGGCCGGCGACATGAGCGTCACCGCGGACGTCGAGCGCTGCGTGAGCGAGGCCCTCACCCGGTTCGGCAAGATCGACATCCTCATAACCTGCGCCGGCAGCTCGCCCGGCGGGTTGCTCGAGAACCTGACCGAAGAGCAGTGGATGACGAGCCTCAACCTGAAGTTCATGGGGTACGTTCGCTCGGTGCGCGCGGTCATCGGCCACATGCGGGAACGGGGCGAGGGCGCGATCGTCCTGGTCGTCGGCAACGACGGCCTCAAGCCGAGCTACTGGGAGATGACCGCCGGGGTGGCCAACGCGGCCGACATCAACTTCGCGTCCTCGGTGGCCGAGCAGTACGGCCGCCACGGCATCCGCATCAACACCGTCAACCCGGGCCCCGTGGACACCGACCGGTGGGACACGCTGGAGAAGGCCTTCGCCCGCGACAAGGGCGTCACCCAGGAGCGGGCGCACGAACTGGCCACTGAGTCGATCCCGATCGGCCGCATCGGCCGGCCAGACGAGGTCTCGGCCCTGGTGACGTTCCTGGCCTCGCCCCGGGCCAGCTTCATCAACGGGGCCCACATCCCCATCGACGGAGCCCAGCGCAAGGCGGTCATGGACCGCTAGCCGCGAGCTATAACGCCGGCCCGTCACATCGCGAGTGGGCTGCGGGCGCGCCAGGCGCCTTCAGTTGCGGCACCAGCTTGGCCACCCGAGCAGCAACCGTGAGCTATTTGTCACACTTAGAGGATTTCGTCCCACCCCCGCCTGGCCATCCCGGCGTCGCCTACGTCGTGAATGTGGATCTGGTGCACACCCGTGTGCAGCAGGTTTACATTCATCACCGGCTTCGTCGGCTGCGGGGCCGGGTGACCGGCTGCGGGGCCGGGTGACCGGCTGCGGGGCCGGGTGGGGCGGCCGCGGGGCCGGGTGGGGCGGCCGCGGGGCCGGGTGGGGCGGCCGCGGGGCCGGGTCGGCTGGGGCGGCTGGGTCGGCTGGGTCGGCTGGGGCGTCGGCTGGGGCGGCTGGGGCGGCTGCGGGAGCTGGCGGGCTAGCAGCGGGCTAGCTGGGAGTGGCGGCGGAGCGGAGGGCGCGGTACAGGACCTGCTGGTCGCCGAGGCGGCGGCGCAGTTCGCGCTCGAGGCCGCCGATCGGGACGAGGTTCTGCGGGGCGCGCGGATCCTTGTGCGGCGCGCTGGCCAGCGGCGGGAGCAGCCGGGCGGTCAGGTCGGCGAGCCCGATCGCGGCGGCGGGCGTCAGGTCGGGCGAGCATTCGAGGCGGACCACGCCGGACCAGGGCACGCCGGGCGCGCCGGGCAGCCGCAGGTACCAGGAGTGCCGCCGCCAGGACGTGCCCATCGTGAACACGGGCGTCCGCTGCCCGGCGCCCAGGGCGCCGACCACCGCGGCCTGCTCGGCCGGCAGGTAGGAGGCGTGGTGAGTCTTGATGTAGCCGACCGTGCGGTCGAGGTGGGTGCGGCCGCGCAGCGGCCCGTCGACCACGAGGAGGTCATCCGCGTCCGGGTACCGGGCCCGGAACGCCATCGCGAGCTGGACCTCGGCGGCGCTGAGCCGCTGCTGCAGGGCCAGCGACAGCGGGTCGGGGCCGGGCCCGTCAGCCAGCCGGACCGGGTAGCGGGCGCGCCGCGCCGCGATGTCCGCCGCGTCGCGCGCCGTGGTGAACAGGCCGCGCTCGACGGTCACCTCGGCGATCCGCGCGGTGCCGGCCTGGGGGAACGATCCCCCGTAACCCCCCGAGCTGCCGCCCTGGGGGGACGACTCCCCGGAACCCCCTGCGGTGCCGGCCCGGGGGGACGACCCCCCGGAACCCCCCGCGGTGCCGTGGCAGGCCACGAGCCCGGCGGCGATGGAGGCCGCGATGCCGGGCGCGGGCTGGGACCCGCCGCGGCCGTGAACCCAGATCCTGGCGTCGATGCGGCGGACGCCGTCCAGGAACAGCACCGTTCCCGGCACGGGCGGCGCCAGGTCCGGGTCGACCGGGTGCCACTGGTCGGCCCGCCGTTCCAGGTCCAGGTCGAGTTCGGCGCTCGACTCCGCCAGCGCGTCGCCGCCGGCCTCCTCGCCGAACGACAGGCCGTACCCGGGATCCCAGGGATCGACGGTGAACCGGGCGGCCGGGGGCGCGGCGGCGCCGGCCGGGGACGAGTCCGCACCAGCCGGGGGCGCGGCAGCGCCGGGGCGGCGCACGGCGCCGGCCGGGCCAGCCGGCAGGCGGAGGTCACGCTCTCTCCTGGCGCAGGGTGGACGTGGCGCCGGTGCGGCTGACCACGAACCGCACCGGGACCCGCTCGGCGAGCGCGGCGACGTGGGTGACGATCCCGACCATGCGGCCCGAGTCCGCGGCCAGGCGTTCCAGGGTCGAGGCCACGGTCTCCAGGGTGTCGGAGTCCAGCGTGCCGAACCCCTCGTCGAGGAACATCGAGTTCAGGTCGCGCAGCCCCGAGGACAGCTCGACGACCTGCCGCGAGAGCGCGAGGGCCAGGGCGAGCGAGGCCTGGAACGTCTCGCCGCCCGATAGCGTGTGCACCGGGCGGCGCGCCCCGGCGTCCTCGAAGTCCACGACGACAAGCTCGTTGCGGTCGTCCCGGTCGAGCTGGTACTGGCCGCCGGACAGCGCCATCAGCGTCGCCGACGCCTCGGCGACCAGCGAGTCGAGCGCCTCGCTGCACAGCCAGCGCTCGAACGCGTTCGCCTTGAGCAGCCCGCCGAGCGTGCGCGCGACCTGCTCCTCCTCGCGTGCCTCGGCGATCTGCCGGTCCAGCCGGGCGGCCTGGCGCAGCGCCTGGCGCACCGCCTCTAGTTCCTTCTCGGCGCGGGTCCGGCGCTCGGCCACGGCCGCGGCGATCCGGGCCGGGTCGGTGAGGCCGGTAATCCCGTGCCCGGCGAGCAGCGCGGTCAGGGCGCCCGCGCCCCGGGCGAGCCGCTCCGCGAGATCGCGGGCAGCCGCGTCGAGTCCCGGCTGCCGCCCGCTGTGCCCGGCGCGCCGGGCGGCCGCCCACTGGGCCAGCGCGTCCCACGCCGCGGCCAGGTCGCCGCCGCCGGTCTCGGGCGCGCCGAGCCCCACGACCGGGTCGCGGGCCCGGCGCAGCGCGGCCCAGGCCTGCTGCTCGTCGGAGACCAGCGAGGCGCGCTCGTTCTCCGCGGCCCTGACCTGACCGCGCCCCGCGCCTACGTCGCGGCGCGCGGCGTCCAGCGCCTGGTCGGCCACCACGATGAGCTTGAGCTGCATGGCGACCTCGGCCTCGCCGGGCGAGTCGCGCAAGGCCGCCTCGACCTCGGCGAGCCGCCGCCGCGTGGCCTCGGCCGTGCCGCGGGCCCCGGCCGTCGCCTGAGCCGCGTCGCGGTGCACGCGCAGCAGGCGCCGGTGGTCCTGGGCCGCGGCCTCGCTCGCCGCCCGGGCCTGGCTCAGGTCCGCGGCCGCCGCCGCGGGGTGATGCGGCAGCGTGGTGACCGGCCGCAGGCATACCGGGCAATCGTCACCGACGTTCAGGGTCTCGGCCAGGTGGCCGGCCGCGTTCTGGCGGCGGGCCGCGGTCAGCGCTTCCGCGGCCAGCCCGGCCTCCCGCTCGGCCGCCAGGACCTGCTCCGCCAGCGCGTCTTCGGCGGCCTGCGCGCCGGCGCTCGCCGTCTCCTGACGCTCCAGCAGGGCGGCCAGCTTGCGGCAGTCTGAGTGGGCGTCACTCGAGCGTTCTGTCTTGGTCTTGTCCGGCAGCGCGGAACGGGACCTTCGCGCTTCCTCCTCAGCCTGCTCGGCCCGCGCCTGCTGGCGCTGGCGCTCGGCGACCAGCGCGTCGGCTCGGGTGATCCGCTCGGCGAGGCCGGGAACGTCGGCCGGAGTGCGGATCGCGGCCAGCCGGGCGGACTCCTCGCGCCCGGCCCGGGCCTGCTCGCCGGCCTGCGCGGCCTGCTGGGCCAGGGCGGTGAGATCGGTGAGCCGGCCGTCGACGGCGGCGGTCAGCTCGGTCAGCCCGGCCAGGCGGGCGGCCCAGTGCGCCTGCGACTCCTCGGTCACGTCGGCCAGTTCCCGGCGGGCCTGCATCGCGATGCTCACCCGGTCGGCGGCGGCCTTCGCGCGCTCCCGGGCCCGCTGGCCGACCTGCTCGTACACGCCGAAGGCCAGCAACTGGACCAGCAGGTCCTGGCGCTTGCGCGGCTCGGTGTGCAGGAACTCGGCGAACCGGCCCTGGGGCAGCAGGACGGACTGGGTGAAGTGCTCGTAACTGAGCCCGAGCAGATCCTGGACGCAGGCCTTGACCTGGTCCGGGCCCTCGGCGACCGGTTCGATGCTCGCCCCGAGCACGTCCTCGATCGGCGCGTCGGAGGGGACCGACGGCTCGAGCCGGTCCAGCCTGGCCTCGCGCGTGTGCACCTGGCCGCGGGCGTCCCTGGCCAGCGCCCGCACGGCCGCGTACCTGGCCCCGGCCGCCTCGAACACCAGGCAGACGCGGCACGCGTTGGCGGCGGGGGCGAGCGCGTGGGCGATCGCGTTCTCCCGGCCCCAGCGGGGCACCGTGCCGTAGAGGGCGAAGCACAGCCCGTCGATGACCGTGCTCTTGCCCGACCCGGTCGGGCCGGTGAGCGCGAAGAAGTCGACGTCGGTGAAGTCGATGCTCGCGGGCTGGCGGTAGCTGCCGAAACCGTCGAGCAGCAGGCGCAGCGGCCGCATCAGGCCTCCCCGGTGATCGCGTCGAGCAGCTCGGCGAACATCGCGGAGATCCGCGGATCGTCGATGTTCTGCTCGGCCAGGTAGTCGCCGAACAGCTCGGCCGGGCTGCGTCCGGCCCGGCTCGGCCTCGTCCCGCCGCCGGTGCCCGGCCGCGGCCGGTGCTCGTCGTCGAGCTGTACCTCCAGGGCGTTAGGCAGCTTGTCGCGGACCAGGTCACCCAGGCCCGCCCGGCCCGGCTCGGCCAGGACGACCCGCAGGTACGCGTCGCCCGCCTGCTCGCCCGCGGCGACCACCTGGTCCAGGGTGCCGCGCAGCGTCCGCAGCGGCCGGCCGCCCGCGATCGGCACCGGCCGGACGTCGGCCCTGATCCCCGGCGCCGCGGTGACGACCAGCGCGACACTCTCGTTGGCCTCCTCGCCGAAGTCGATGGCCAGCGGCGAGCCCGAGTAGCAGGCCGGGCAGGCGGCGGGGATCTCCTGGTGCCGGTGCAGGTGGCCCAGGGCCGCGTAGTGCGCGGTGGCCGGGAACATGCTGGCGGGCAGCTCGTAGTCCAGCGTGCTCTGCGCCCCGCGCTCGCCGCCGCCGCGCCGCCCGCCCAGCAGGGTCACGTGCGCGATCACGACGTTGACCGCGTCCGGGGTGAACCCGCCGGTGAGCAGCGTCACGAGCTGGGCCACCCGGCGGGCGTAGTCGAGGGTGTGCTCGGCGCTCTCGTGCAGCAGCACCTCGGCGGCGCGGACCGCGTAGCGGTGCGACAGGAACGGCAGCGCCGCCACCCGGATGTCCTCCCCGCGGCGGGTGCGCAGGCTGAGCGTCCCGCCGGAGTCCGGCCGCTTCGGCGTGCCGAGCAGGTGCAGCCCGAGCTCGCGCAGGACCGGCCGGTAGACCGCGTCGATCAGGGCCTGGTTGTCGTGGTTGCCGGCGATCGCCACGACCAGCCGGCCGTCCTCGCCCAGGGCCATCAGCGTGCGCATCACCAGTCCCTGCGCCTTCGGGCTCGGCGCCGTGGTCTCGAACAGGTCGCCGGCCACCAGCACCACGTCGACGTCCTCGTCACGCGCGGCGCGCACGATGCTGCCGAGCACCGCCACGTGCTCGTCGTGCCGGTCCCGCCCCTTGAGGACCTTGCCGACATGCCAGTCGCTGGTATGCAGGATCCTCATCGCCTTTTCCCTCCGCTGCCCCTCCGACGAGTTCTACCACCCCCCTGAGACATTCCTCCGGCTAGAACGGGGGCGGGTCGCCGGCGGCGCCCGGGATGGTGGCGAACGGGTCGGCGGGCATCGCCGGGCCGTCGTCGTGGCCGGCCCACTTGCCCTTCTCGCTGGGCCTGGTCGCCCACGCGGGGAACGGGAAGCCGACCGCCAGCGGCACCGGGATGTCGGGCTGAGCGATGAACATCGTCCCTGGCTTGGCCAGCGTCGCGCGCTGGCGCTGGGCGGGCGGCAGGTACCCGTACTCGGGCCGCTCGGCCTCGGCGGCGTCGAGCCGCCCGGCGACGCGGATCGCGCAGTTGGACAGGATCCGCCGTTCTACCTCGCTGGCCGTCTGCTGCGCGCCGATCAGGATCACGCCCAGCGAGCGCCCGCGCTCCGCGACGTCCAGCAGGATCTGCTTGATCGGGCTGTCGCCCTCGCGCGGAGCGTACTTGTTCAGCTCGTCCAGCACCACGAACATCAGCGGCCGCGCCGTGCCCTGCCGCTCCTTGCGCGCGAACTCCCCGCGCAACGTGACGCCGACCACGAACCGCTGCGCCCGGTCGGGCAGGTTGTGCAGGTCGACCACGGTGACCTGGGCGCGGGATGTGGTGATCGAGCGCTCGCCGCGATGGGCCAGGTCCCCGCGGATGATGGCCGACAGCGGCTTGACCGCGGACCGGAGCCGGCGCAGCAGGGCGTTCACGCTCCCGGTGACCGCCGCGCCGCCGACCCACGTCCCGCGCTGGCCGTCGTCGCCCAGTTCGGCCTCCAGCAGCGTGACCAGGTCGCCGAAGCTGCGGACCGGGGCGTCGCGGGCCGGGTCGACGCCGCGCACCCGGATCGCGCCGTCCGGGCCGGCCGGGACCGCGTCGCGCTTCAGCCGCGCGGCGACCTGGCCGATCAGCATGGTGTACTGAGCCCGCTCGTCCTCGGCGTCGGCGAACACGAACGGCAGCAGCTCGTCGGCGCAGAACTCGGCCAGCGTCCAGTAGAACGGGCTCACCGCCCGGTCGCGGGCGGCGACGTCCGGCGTGCCCGCCGGGTCGTCCCGCCGCGGCGGCGCGAACACCCGGACGTTGCCGAACGGCTCGGCGGGCAGCCCGAGCGCGGCGTAGCGTTCCTGCTCCGCGGGGAGAGCCGGCTGTTGGCGTAGTCGAGGAACAGCAGGTCCTCGCCCTTGACCGAGAAGATCAGCGCCTTGGTGTTGTGCGCCTCGCCCGCGAGCACGCCGCAGTTGGTGATCGAGTGCAGCAGGAACAGCGCGAACGAGGTCTTGGTCGCGATCCCGGACACCCCGGAGATCGACACGTGGGCGCCGCGGGTGCCGTCGACGAACTCGAAGTTGACGTAGACCGGCAGCCCGTCCCGGCCGAAGCCGACCGGCACCCGCTGGTCGCCCATCTCGTCGAAGTAGAGCGCGGCCTCGCGCTGGTCGCCCCGGGCCCGGGCGACGGCGGCGCCCGGCAGCGGCGGCACGTAGATCTCGGGCTCGACCCGGGTGACCGCGACCTCGGCGACCTCGCAGACCTCGGCGGGCAGCGCGCCCTGCTCGATCAGGAACACGTCCGAGGCGAACCGGGCGCCCTCGTGCACCGCCTCGACGTTGGTGACCACCCCGGAGATCTGGACCGGGCGCTGCCCGGGCAGCTCGCGGCGGGTGATCACCACGTCGTCGAGTTGCAAGTACTGCGCCGGGGCCAGCCCCACGGAAAACTGCAGCGGGGTCGCGGGCACCGTGCCTACGACCAGCCCGACAGGATCGCCGTCGGTTCGCGCATCCCCTGCCACGAGCCTCCCTCACCCGTTGTTCCCGCTGACTGACCGGCTGGCCCGAGCCTACGTCCGCGGTGCCGGGCTTTCGCGGACACTCGCCGGATCGCGCCGGAATACCTGGGCCCCGCGTGTGGTTGCAGCCCAGGGTTCAAGAAAACGAAACGTAGAGTATCGAAAAGGTGAGATGGCCATGCCGAGCACGACGACCGCCGGGAACGCCCGGCCCGAGCGCCGTCCGACGGCCCGGGCCGTGACGGCATCGGCCGGGCCGACGAGGCCGTCCGCGCCGTCCGCGCCGTCCGGGGTATCGGCGCCGTCCGGGGTATCGGCGCCGTCCGGGGTATCCGCGCCGTTCGCGAAGTCCGGGCATCGGCGGCTGGCCCTGGCCCTGATCCTGACCGCGGCATTCATGGTCGTCCTGGACTTCAGCATCGTGAACGTGGCCCTGGCGTCGATCGAGCGTGAGTTCGGCTTCTCCGCGTCGGCGGTGCAGTGGATCGTGACGGGCTACGCGATCGCGTTCGGCGGGCTGCTGATCCTCGGCGGCCGGGCGGCGGACACGTTCGGCCGCCGGCGCATGTTCATGGCCGGGCTGCTGATCTTCTCGTCCGCGTCACTGGCCGGCGGCCTGGCCCGCGACCCGGTGCTGCTCGTCGCCTCGCGCGTGGTGCAGGGCGCCGGCGCCGCGCTGGTGGCTCCCTCGGCCCTTTCCCTGATCACCACCGGCTTCGCCGAAGGGCCAGAACGCAACCGCGCCCTCGGAATGTACGGTGCCACCGCGTCGGTCGGGTTCGTGGCCGGTCAGGTGCTGGGCGGTGTGCTGGTCCAGTTCACGAGTTGGCGGGCCGTGTTCCTGGTGAACGTGCCGGTCGGCGTGCTCGCCCTGCTGCTCGCACCGCGGCTGCTCGGCGAGTCCCGCCATGAGCAGGCCGGGCGCAGGCTCGACGTCGGCGGCGCGCTGCTCATCACCGGGGCCGTGGCCGCGCTGGTGTTCGCCGTGTCCCAGGCGGACGTGTTCGGCTGGGCCTCGCCGGCCGTGCTCGGCGCGCTGCTGCTCGCGGCCGTCGGCGCCGCGGCGTTCACCGTGGTCGAACGGCGCCATCCCGAGCCACTGGTCCGCGTCAGCCTGCTGCGACGGCCCGGGCTGCGCCAGGCCGGCGCGATGAACCTGCTGCTCGGCCTGTGGAACGCCGGGGAACTCATCGTCCTGTCGCTGTACTTCCAGCAGGTCCTGCACGACTCGCCGCTGGCGACCGGCCTGGCCATCGCGCCGCAGGGCGTGGTCGGGTTCGCCGCCGGAGTGTTCGGCGCCCGGCTGGCGCGCCGGGTCGGCATTCGCCGGGTACTGGTCCTGACCAGCGCCGTGGCCACGGTCGGCTTCCTGGTGCTCACCCGGCTGCCGGCCGGCGGCGGCTACAGCCCGCTGCTCGCCGCGGTGATGCTGGTCGGCTTCGGCACGGCGGGGACCGCGTTCGGCACCATGGTCACGGCCAGCACCGGCGTCGCCGACGCCGACCAGGGCCTGGTCGGCGGAGTGATCAACACCAGCCGCCAGGTCGGCGCGGCAATCGGCGCCGCGCTCCTGCCCGCCGTGGTCGAGGCGGTCGACCACGGGAGCCGGGCCGCAGCCCGCGGCGACCGGGCCGCCATGCTGACCGCGGCAGTGGCCGCCGCGCTGGCCACCGTGGTGGCCTGGCGCGCGGGCCGGGCCGCCCACTCCCGTGTGCGGCACGCCTGACCACCGGCGCCGGCTGTGCCGCGCCGCGGCCCCCAGCGCCCAGCGCCCAGCGCCCCATGCGCCCCCAGCGCCCCAGCGCGCCGTGCGCCCCCAGCGCCCCAGCGCACCGTGCGCCCCCAGCGCCCCATCCCTCCCGCCCGCCGCTCCCGCCCGCCGCTCCCGCCCGCCGCTCCCGCCCGCCGCTCCCGCCCGCCCGGCGGGCCTGGCCGCGACATCGTTGGACCGCTGATGCTGATACAGCAGCATCTATGTTCCACCGATGCTGTTCGCGAGAGCCCGGGGTGCCGCGTCTGCCGGGGTTAGGGGGTAGTTGGCGGCCGATCGGTGGAGGACGCGGCCGCCTGCCGGCGCAGCCAGGAGGCGGGCTGGCCGGACTCCGCGGCGATGGCCCGCCAGGTCCAGCCGGCCGCCCGGCGCCGGGCCAGGTAAGCGGCCATGCTGTCGCAGCCGAGACTTGCCGCGACCTCGGCCGCCCGCCGGCTGGCCGCGTGGCGCTTGGTGGCGTGGGCCGTCCGGTCCAGATCGTGACGGCGCAGCGCGGAGCCTACGGCATGATGTAACAGGCCCACCTCCGCGGCGATCGCGCTGACCGTGCGATGCTGCACGATGTGGCGTTCTCGCAGGTAATCGGCCACGTTTGGGAAACCGAGCCGGGCGAGCGCCGACCGCCACATGGCATCCCAACGGTCGGCCCGCTGCGGCCGCGCGGCCGCGGCCGTCGCCGGGTCGAGGTCACCGAGGTGACGTGACAGCCAGTCCTTGTGCAGCCCGGCCTCCCGGCTGATGGCCGCCAGGCTGGCCCCCTCCCCGACCCGTTCCAGAACGAAGGCCCGGATATCGGGGTAGCCCGCCCGCTGGGCCACGTCGGCGGCGACCTCGGCCAGGCGCCGCCGGGCGCGCTCGGTGTTCGCCTGCGCCACCCGCGCGGGCGGGATTGCGGCCAGCGACCGCAAGGCCTTCCGGCGGCGTTGTTCCGGCAGTGGGCGGCCGCGGGCCGCCGCGGCCGCGTCGCGGGCCAGGTCGAGGGGGTGCGGCCGGTAGCCTTCTGCCATGTCCGCAGGTGAGGAGCGCGCGCTGTCACTGGGCGAGTGGCTGGTGCTCTGCCTGGTCTGTGAGGAGCCCAGGCACGGGTTCGCGATCGCCAGGATCCTCGGTCGCGACGGCAGCATGGGCCAGATCTGGCGGGTGCCAAAACCCGTCATCTACCGGGCTTTGCAGCGGCTCGAGCAGCTCGGGCTGGTGCAGATAACCGAGCAGCAGCCGTCGAGCCAGGGCCCGGTCCGCTCGCTGATCGATGCCACCCGGGAGGGAAGGAACGCGGCCGCGGACTGGCTGACCAGGCCGGTCGAGCACACCCGGGACGTACGGTCGGAGCTGCTGGTGAAGCTCGCCCTGCTCGACCGGGCCGGCATGGACCCGCAGCCACTGCTCGACGCGCAGCGCGAGTTGCTCGTACCTGTCGCCGATGCGCTGCACGACCGTCTCGTCACGGTCGGCGGCTTCGATCGCACGCTCACCCTGTGGCGCTACGAGACGATCTCGGCCACGATCCGGTTTCTCGACGCCCTGCGTGTCCGACCTTCCCGGGCGGCCCAGGTTCCGGCCCGGTAGGCGGGCGGGCGCGGCGGGCCAGGTTCCGGCCCGGCACGCAGGCATCCCCGGCCGTCAGCCGCGCGCATTTCTCCACCGCACGGGGCTTCCCACCCCCTTGTGCCGGCCCGGTTCCTGTTGTCTCATTGTGACTACCGAGCGGGTCGCAGCCCGGGGCTGGGCCCGCCGCGCGCTCAATGCGGGCCGGCCGCAACGGTGTGGCCGCCCAAGCCGCCCGGCCACCCGGGCCGCGCAAGCAAGGGAGATGAGCCGAGCATGACCGTGACCCTGGACCGCAGCGTCGAAGAGTTCATCAGCGCCCCGCGCCAGCTGTTCATCAACGGACAGTGGGCCGACGCGGCGTCGGGCAAGACCTTCGAGACGCCCAACCCCGCGACCGGGGAGACCCTCGCCCGGGCCGCCGAAGGGGACGCGGAGGACATCGACCGGGCCGTGCGGGCGGCGCGCCAGGCGTTCGAGGGCGGTCCGTGGAGCCGGATGACCCCGTCCGAACGCGGGCGCATCGTCTGGAAGATCGGCGACCTGATCCTGGAGCACGTCGACGAGCTCGCCCAGCTCGAATCGCTGGACAACGGCAAGCCGTTCGCGGTCGCCCAGGCCGCGGACGTGCCGCTGGCCGCTGACCTGTTCCACTACATGGCCGGCTGGGCCACCAAGATCGAGGGCAACACGATCGACATCTCGGTGCCCTACATGCCCGGCGGCAACTTCCACTCCTACACGCTGCGCGAGCCGATCGGCGTGGTCGGGCAGATCATCCCGTGGAACTTCCCGCTGCTGATGGCGGCGTGGAAGCTCGGCCCGGCGCTGGCCACCGGCTGCACCGTGGTGCTCAAGCCGGCCGAGCAGACCCCGCTGTCCGCGCTGCGGCTGGCCGAGCTGATCGCCGAGGCCGGGGTCCCCGACGGCGCGGTCAACGTGGTCACCGGCTTCGGCGAGACCGCCGGGGCGGCGCTGGCCGCGCACGGGGACGTCGACAAGGTCGCCTTCACCGGCTCCACCGAGGTGGGCAAGCTGATCGTGGCGGCCGCGGGGGCCACCAACCTGAAGAAGCTGACCCTGGAGCTGGGCGGCAAGAGCCCGAACATCGTCTTCGACGACGCGGTAGACGGTGCGGTCGAGGGCGCGGCCAACGCGATCTTCTTCAACCACGGCCAGTGCTGCGTGGCCGGCTCGCGGCTGTTCGTGCACCAGAGCCGGTTCGACGAGGTGGTCGACGGCGTGGCCGAGATCGCAAAGTCGATCAAGCTGGGCTCGGGCATGGAGGCCGGCACCCAGATGGGCCCGCTGGTGTCCGAGGAGCAGTTCCAGCGGGTCAGCGGCTACCTGGAGTCCGGCCAGGCCGAGGGGGCCACCGCGCTGGCCGGCGGCGGCCGGTTCGGCGACCGCGGCTTCTTCATCGAGCCGACCGTGCTGGTCAACACCCACGGCAACATGAAGGTGGTGAAGGAGGAGATCTTCGGCCCGGTGGTGGTCGCCGCGCCGTTCAGCGACCTGGACGAGATCGCGGCCCAGGCCAACGACACCGAGTACGGCCTGGGGGCCGGCATCTGGACCAAGGACATCTCCAAGGCCCACGCGCTGGCCAAGAAGCTCCGGGCCGGCACGGTCTGGATCAATTGCTACAACGTGTTCGACGCCTCGCTGCCGTTCGGCGGGTACAAGCAGTCCGGCTGGGGGCGCGAGATGGGCCATGAGGTGCTCAACAACTACACCGAGGTCAAGGCGGTCACCACCCTGCTGTGACCAGGCTGGCCTGGCGGGCCGGCGCGCGCGAGACCGGGCTGGCCACGGTCCGCGCGCGCCGGCTTGCCTAGCAGGTCAGCACGCGGGTATGCAACCAGGGTGATCCGCACGGGGGAGCAGGGGCTGCCGGAACGGATGCGGCCGATGCTGGCCAGCGCCGCTTCCGGCCTCCCGCCCAGTGACGGGACCTGGGCGTACGAGATGAAGTGGGACGGCCTGCGAGCCCTCGCCTACACCGAGGGGGACCGGCTGCGGCTGTGGTCCCGCACCGGCCGCGAGATCACCGGCGCCTACCCCGAGCTGCAGGACATGGCGGCCGCGGTGACGGCTGACCGGGCGGTCCTCGACGGGGAGATCGTGGCCTTCGGCGGCGCGGAGTGGCCGAGCTTCGAGGCGATGCAACTGCGGATGAACCTGTCCCCGGCCCAGTCCCGGCTGCTCGTGGCCGAGGTGCCGGTCACCTACCTGGCGTTCGACCTGCTCTCGATGGACGGCAGGTCGCTGCTGGACGAGCCCTACTCCGAGCGCCGGGCGCGGCTGGACGCCCTGGGCCTGAACGGCCCCCACTGGCAGACCCCGCCCTCGTTCGCCGACCCGGCCGGCCCCGACGTGCTGGCGGTCTCGAAGCAGCATGGCCTCGAAGGCGTGGTGGCCAAGCGGCTGGCCTCCCGGTACGAGCCGGGCAGGCGGTCCCAGAGCTGGCGCAAGATCAAGAACCAGCGGCGGCAGGAGGCCGTGGTCGGCGGCTGGAAACCGGGTGAGGGCGGCCGGACCGGACAGATCGGCTCCCTGCTGATGGGCGTGCAGGGCCCGGCCGGCCTGGAGTACGCCGGGCACG
The DNA here is from genome assembly GCA_963842355.1 of uncultured Actinomycetota bacterium. GTDB lineage: Bacteria > Actinomycetota > Actinomycetes > Streptosporangiales > Streptosporangiaceae > JASHPR01. The sequence goes on from CAWJGC010000013.1 coordinate 294,550, forward strand.
TCGGCACCGGGTTCACCCAGCAGACGCTGGCCTTGCTCGCGCAGCGGCTGGCGCCGCTGCGCCGCGACACGTCCCCGTTCGCCACGCTGGTGCCGCCGGAGCACGCCCGCGCCGCCGTCTGGACCGAGCCGCTGGTCGTGGTGGAGGTGGCCTTCACGCAATGGACCAGCGAAGGGCGGATGCGCGCCGCCTCCTACAAGGGCCTGCGCGACGACAAGGACCCGGCCGACGTGGTCCGCGAGCCGTGAGGCTGGTGCCGCCGTCGCGGTCACGGCGCGGTGAAAGCGCGAAGATGGAGCGATGGGCAGGTATCGCCGCGCGGGCGGGCTGCTGCGGCAGCGTGATTTCCGGCTGCTGTGGATCGGCGAGACGGTCAGCCAGCTCGGCAACGCCATGGCCGTGGTCGGGGTACCGCTGGTCGCGGTCATCGTGCTGCACGCGAGCACGTTCACGATCGGCGTGCTCACCGCGGCCGCGTGGCTGCCGTGGCTGGTCATAGGGCTGCCCGCGGGCGCGTGGGTCGACCGGCTGCCCGCCCGGCGGGTGATGATCGCGTGTGACGTGATCTCGGCGCTGCTGTACGCGAGCGTGCCGATCACGGCCTGGGCGGGCGTGCTGACCACGGGCCTCGTCGTCGCCGTCCAGCTCGGCGGGGGCGCGGCCAGCGTCCTGTTCATGACCGCCTACCAGGTTTACCTGCCCTCCCTGGTCGGGCCGGGAGAGCTGATCGAGGGCAACACCAAGATGCAGGGCAGCGCGTCGGCGGCGGCCTTCGCCGGGCCCGGCCTGGCGGGCCTGGTGGCTCAGCTGCTCGGCGCCGTGACGGCCCTGCTGGCCAACGCGGTCAGCTTCGTGGTCTCGGCCATCTGCCTGCTCGGCGCCCGCCCGGCCGGGCCCGGCCCGACGGCCGCGCCGCGGCGGACCGCGCCGCGGCGGACCACGTTGCGCCGGGAGATCGCCGACGGCCTGGCGCTGGTGCTGCGCGACCCGTTCCTGCGGCAGCTCAGCGTGTTCTGGGCCGTCGCGAACCTGGCGCTCACCGGCTACGCGGCGCTCCTGGTCGTGTTCCTGGTGCGGGTGATCGGGCTGTCGCCTGGTTCCGTCGGCCTGCTCACCGCGATTCCCGGGGCCGGCGGGATACTCGGGGCCCTGCTCACCGGCCGGGTCACCGCGGCTTTCGGCACCGCGCGCGGCCTGCTGGTGAGCACGCTGGGCGCGGTCCCGTTCGCGCTGCTCATCCCGCTCACCGGGCCCGGGCCGCGGCTGGCGTTCTACGTGGCGGGCGCCCTGGTGGCGTTCACCGGCGTCGCCGTGGGCAACATCATCATCGCGGCCTTCCGCCAGTCCTACTCCCCGCCGGGCATGTGCGGCCGGGTCACCGCGACCATGCGGTTCCTGATCTTCGGCACGAGCCCGGCCGGCGCCCTGCTCGGCGGCGCCCTGGGCAGCTGGCTGGGTATCCGCAACGCCCTGTGGATCCTGCTCACCGCCCTCGCGCTGTCCGGGACGCTGCTGCTCACCCGCGCCCTCACCGCAGGCCGTGACCTGCCCGAACGCCGGCCCGACCTGCGGGTGCCCGCGCTGCGGGATTAGGCCGGCCCGGGCAGCACCGCGGCGGCCCGGCCCGCGGAAAAACCCGCGGGAAAAGTTGTTGGCGCGCGCCGCCCCCGGGCCTCCTACCCGTGTCACGGCAATACGCCAGGCACCGCTGCCCGTGGACGTCGGAGGGGAATGCCCCGGGCAGCGGGGGCGGGCGAGGAGGAGGCACGGAAATGAACACACGCCGTCCGGGTATCAGCAAGATCTGGCCGCCGGCCTGCGGACGCCACCGCGCGACGATGGTCGAAGGCAGCCGTCGCGGCGACCGGCTGAACCGCTCTCAGTGGCTGCCCGCCCTGGCCGCCAGCCGCGAGCGCCTGGTCGGCAGCGCCGTCCTGTCCGCCGTCGGCCGCTCGTCCTGACCGGCGCTGCCCGGCCGCTCGTCCGGGCCGGCGCTGCCCGGCCGCACTCGACCTCGCCGGCGACAGGGGCCCGGCGAGGCCGAGCCGCGCCGCCGTCCGCGGCGCGACGGCGGGCCCTGGTCAGTGGTCGAACACCACACGGAACCAGCGGCGCCTGCCCACCCGGATCACGTCCCCGCTGGATACCGGGTGACGCTGATCAGGATCGGTCAGCTTGCGCTCGCCGTCCAGCCGCACGCCGCCGCCGGAGATGAGCCGCCGCAACCCGGAGGCCGACTCGCCGGGCAGGGCTTGTCACCGCTTCACCCGGCCCCGTACGGCCAGCAGGGCCAGCCCGGCCAGCAGCGGCGTGAGCAGGCGCACGGCGATCTCGATCAGCTGGCCCCACCGGGTCAGCACGACGGCGGCGGTCTGGCCCTGCAGCAGCGACGTGCTGGTGTGCAGGGTGTACAGGGCAGCATCCCGCCACCCGGGCGAGGGCCTGATCCCGCCGAGCCGGAACCCTGCGGTGGCTGCCGTGAGCACGAGGGCCAGCGCGGCCAGGGCCCGCCAGGCCCGCAGCCCGTACCCGGACACGCCCCAGTAGGCCGCCAGCAGGGCCCGCTCCAGCGGCGACGATGTCGAGCGGCGGCGCATCTCCATTTCCCCGTAGTAGAAGTCGGCCGCGCCCGGCTCGTCCTTGGCGTCCTCTCGTCCCTTGCGCAGGTCGCGGTAGGCGGAGTGGATCTGGCTGGCCAGTTCCCTGGCGTCGGTGCGGGTCCGCGGGGGCAGCGGGCCCGGGTCCGTCCGGCCGTCCGGGCCGGGCCAGGCTCGGAGCCCGCATTCCTCGGAAATGACCTGCCGGCTGGTACGCCACCGCCCGGGAGGCTTGCGGAACAGCGGCGGCCCGTCGATGCGGAGGCGGTCGAGATTGGCCGTGCCCACCAGGCGCGCGTCACCGAGGTCGATCCGGGCCAGGGTGAGGTGGGACGCGTCGGTTCCGCGCAGGGACAGCAGCCGGGGACGCCAGGTTTCGACGCCGAGGACCGTCTCGACCAGGGTCGGCGCGCCGAGCGCCGCGTCAGAAAGCTCAACCGCGCAGCCGTCAGGCCGGGCCGGGGTCTGTTCGGCCGGCGTCGGCTTCAACGAGATCCGGACGCTTCCCTCGAGCGTGCCGCCCGAGACGTCCAGCCTGCGGCCGACGGCGACGTCGTCGAGCCGCAGGCTGCCCTGGAAGAAGCTGCCGGAGAGGTCAATGTCCTCCTTGACCTCGGTTTCCTTGAGGATGAGGCCGCCGCGGCACTGCACGGACGACAGCAGCATCTGCCTGGCCTGTACGCCGCTGACCCACCCGCCGCGGGCGAGCCTGGCGCGGGAGAAATCCAGGGCATCGGCAAAACTCAGGTGCTCGAGGATGACCGGTGCGCGGAAAATCGCATCGTTGAACAGGACGGGCCCGCCGAAGTTCGACTCGACCTGCATGTCGACTAATTTTATGTCGGTTCCTTGCCAGATCGCAGTGTCATGAATATGCGGGCTAAAATAGGGTGAGGTCTCGAAGGTGACCTCACCGAAGGCCGCGTGCTTATCAAACCTAGTGCCCGCGAAAGAGGCGTCCGACTCGAAGTGGGCGCCGACAAACAGTGCATCCTGCTGGAACGTCGCGTGATCGAAGCTCACGTCCGAGAATGACACGCCGGAGAAATCCGCTAGATTGGCGAACTTCGCATGGTCGAAGTAGGCAGGGGACCTGAAGGTGGCCTTGCGGAAATAGGCGCCGGAACTCAGCATGAACACGGCGTGCTCAAAGTCGGCCTCGGCGGCAAATGTTACACCCTCGAAGTCGGCCAGCAGGTTAACCGAGTCACCCGTGAATGTGGCGTGGGTGAACCGGGCGGCAGGAAACCGGCCGCCGAACCGGCACCGCAGGGAATGCATCAGCCGGGGCGTCACCCGCACGCCGCGAGCGTCCAGGGGACGGCCGTCTTCAAGCGCGGTGCGAAGCTCGTCAGGGTCAAGATGCGCCAGGCAGCGATCCCAGGCGCCGACCCGGACCCCCTGACAGCCATCCGCCCCGACACAAGTGATCCAGTCGGGCAGCCAGTCAGGCGAACTCATATTTTCCCCCCGCGACAGCAACCCCTGATTAACGACTCTACGCGCCTGCCGCTGCTACGGGAATTTGCCGGCTCGCTCCCCGTCACCGGTCTGACACCATGGAAGGGTGCGCGCCAGCCGACTTGTCACGCTCGATGACGTTCCGGCCCTGGCCGGACTGCTCCGCGTCAGCCGCGATTTCCTGGCTCCGTGGGATCCCGTGCGGGACGACGATTACTTCACCGTGGATGGCCAGCACGCGGTCATCAAGGACGCGCTCGCGCGGCACGCGGAAGGATCATCCCTGCCGCACGTCATCCTCGACGAGTCCGGCCACGTGGCCGGCCGCATCACGCTCAGCGGCATCGTGCGCGGCCCGTTCCAGTCGTGCAGCATGGGCTTCTGGGTGAGCGTGACCAGCACCGGACGCGGCCTCGCCACCGCAGCGGCGGGCGACGTCATCCGGGTGGCCTTCCAGGACCTGGGCCTGCACCGCGTTCAGGCGGAAACCCTGCTGCACAACGTCAGATCCCAGCGGGTACTGCGGCGCAACGGATTCACCCGCATCGGCGTGGCGCCCGCGTACCTCAACATCGCCGGAAAGTGGCAGGACCACATCCTGTTCCAGGTGGTAAAGCCGGATCCGCAAGCGCCGGCGTGACGAACCCCGCAGCCTCGCGTTCCCTCGCCGGGTCGCGAGCAACTCGATCATGGCGTTACCCCCTCCGGCGCCGCGCCCTGCCCTGACCTGACCGAGAGCCTCGCTCCCGTTCATGCTTGGGCATTTGATCTTGTGGTCCTCTAAAATCGCCCAGGTGGAGCGCTATGTGATCCGCGGCGGCCAGGAAGGCTACGACCGTCTCCTGGTGTTAGCCCGCGACCGGTGGCCCGACACCGCGGCGCTGTTCGCGCGGGCAGGCCTGGCCCCGGGGATGCGCTGCATCGATCTCGGCTGCGGCGGCGGCGAGGTCACGCTGGAGATCGCCAGGCTGGTCGCCCCGGGGGGATCGGTCACCGGCGCGGACATGGACGAGATCAAGCTCGACCTGGCCCGCCGCGCGGCGGCGGAGCGCGGCGCGGGCCACGTGGAGTTCCGGCGCCTGGACGCCGGGGACTGGGACGAGCCCGGCGGTTACGACGCTGTGTACAGCCGGTTCCTGCTGCAGCACCTGAGCCAGCCGGTCGACCTGCTGCGCCGCATGTGGGCCGGCGTCCGCCCCGGGGGAGTCCTCATGGCCGAAGACGCCGACTTCGACGGGTGGTGCTGCCACCCGCCCGACGAGGGGTTCGACTTCTTCGTGCGCACCTACCGGCAGGTGCTCCGGCGCCGCGGCGGGGATCACGCGCTGGGCCGCAAGCTGTACGCCTGCTTCCTGGCCGCGGGCATTCCCGAGCCGCAGGTGACCGTGGTCCAGCCGGTGCGCACCGCGGGAGCGGAGAAGACGCTGGCGTGGTCCACCCTCGAGGCGACCAGGGAAGCGATCTTGTCAGAGGGCCTGGCCTCCCCGGACGAGGTGACGGCCGCGCTCACGAGCCTCCGGCGCTTCACCGAAGATCCGCGGACCCTCATCTCCGGCCCGCGCATCTTCCGGCTCTGGTCGCGACGGTAACCGGAAGCAGCGGCGGGCCGGACGGCCGGGGGTCCTGCCCTGATCGTGGTGGCCCGCGCACGTCAGCGGCACAGAATCAACCACGATCAAGGAAGGCGCTTAGGCTGCGGCCCGGCCGGAGAGCGGGCGGCGGCGCAGCGCGGTGTCGGCGAGCGCCGGCAGGCTCGAGACGTCGTCCGGGTTGTAGATATTGGTTCCCGGCGGCACGATCTCGTCGATCCGGTCGAGGATCTTGTCGTCGAGGACCAGCGAGGCCCCGCTCACCAGATCCTCCAGCTGCTCCATGGTCCGAGGCCCGATGATGACCGACGTGACGGCCGGATGCGCCACGGTGAACGCGACCGCGAGTTGCGGAAGCGAGCAGCCGGTCTCCGCGGCCAGTTCCGCGAACCGCTCGACGGCTTCGAACTTGGCGGCGTTCCCGGGCATCGAGGGATCGAACCGGTCGGGGCGCAGCGCCGGCCGGCCAGCGGTCAGGTCAACGTCCTGGCCCTGGCGGTACCGGCCGGACAGGAAGCCCCAGGCGAGCGGGGACCAGGTCAGTACGCCCATCCCGAGGCGCAGGCAGGCCGGCAGCACCGAGGACTCGATCCCGCGGGCCAGCAGCGAGTAGGGCGGCTGCTCGGTCCGGAAACGCAGCAGCCCTCTGTGTTCGGAGACGTGGCGGGCGTCGACGATCTCCTCGGCGGGGAAGCTCGAGCAGCCGAACGCACGGATCTTCCCGGCGTGGACGAGGTCGGTGAGCGCGGAGAGGGTTTCCTCGATGTCGGTGCGGTGGTCGCGGCGGTGAACCTGGTAGAGGTCGATCCAGTCGGTCTGCAGCCGCCGCAGGCTTTCCTCGACCTCGCGGACGATCCAGCGCCGCGAGTTGCCGCTGCGGTTGCGGCCCTCGCCCATCTGGAAATGCACCTTGGTGGCCAGCACGATGTCGTCGCGGCGGCCCTTGAGTGCCTGCCCGACGATCTGTTCGGACTCGCCGTCGGAGTACATGTCGGCGGTGTCGACGAAGTTGATCCCCTGGTCGAGGGCGGCGTGGATGATCCGGGCGCAGCCGTCATGGTCGGGGTTGCCGACGGCGCCGAACATCATGGTCCCCAGGCAGTGGACGCTTACCTCAATGCCGGTGCCGCCGAGGATGCGGTAGTTCATCGTCATGCTCGGACGCTAGGTCCTAGACCGGACTCTAGGTCAAGCTCGTAGCCTGGACGCCATGCCGGATATGCCATCACCGGGGGCGCAGCCGTACCTGAGCATCGGGGAGGCCGCGCAGCGCACCGGGCTCAGCGTCCACGCACTGCGCTTCTACGAGCGCGAGGGCCTGCTCGCCAGCCCGGTGCAGCGGGTGGCCGGGGGCCGCCGCGGTTACCGCGAAGAGGACCTGGAGTGGCTGGAGTTGTGCATCAAGCTCCGGTCCTCGGGCATGCCGCTGACCGCGATCCGCCGGTACGCGGAACTGGTCAGGCAGGGAGCAGGCAACGAGCAGGAGCGGCTCACGATCCTGCGCGAGCACCAGGAGCGCGTGACCGCCCAGATCGCCGCGCTCACCGCGAGCCTGGAGATGATCGCGTTCAAGGTCAAGCTGTACGAGGAGAGCCTGGCCGCTGGCGCCACCGATCCCATCTGGGCTCCGTGAGAGCCGACCTGCTCGACCTCCCGGACCTCCGCGATGGCCATCGAGTCCCGCCGGGTGCTACCGCGCCCCGGTGGTGAAAGGGAGAGTGGCGTAGCGGCGGGTGTAATGACCGAGGGCGAAGGTGCCCGCCGCCGGGTCGACGGCGAAGCGAGGGAAGCGGGCGAGCAGTTCCTGCAGGACGATGCGGGCCTGCAGCCGAGTGGCGGCAGCGCCCAGGCAGTGGTGCGGGCCGATGGCGAAAGCCAGGTGCCGGGCCCCGCCCCGGGAGCCGCGCAGGATATCGAACTCATCCGCGTCGGGACCGAACACGCGCGGGTCGCGGTTGGCCGACCCGTACAGCAGCAGCACCTTGCGCCCGCCCGGGATCCTGCGCCCGTGCACGGCAGTGTCGCGGGTGAGGGTGCGGGCCAGGCACTGTACCGGCGAGGTCAGCCGGAGCAGCTCCTCGATGGCCGCGGGCAGCAGGTCCGGCCGGTTCAGCAGCAGCTGCCGCTGGCCCGGGTGGCTGGTGAGCAGCTCGGCGGCGCCGCCGAGGAGGCCGGTCGCGGTGTCGTTGCCGCCGGCGATCATGGCGAAGGCGAACCCCAGGATGCGCAGCGGGCCGGCTGCGTCGCCGTCCATCAGGCGCACCAGCGGCGCGACCTCGGCCAGGCCAGCCGCGGCCCGCTCGCCGTAGCTGACCGTCAGCCCGTCGGCCGAGGAGTAACGGGGGGTGTCCAGTACCGCCGCCTGTACATCGGAATAACGCGACAGCACCCAGTAGTCGCCCTGCTCGACGTGATGCGCCGGGTCAGCATCCCGGAGCGCGGCATACATCGGCCAGGGCGCCCGCCACGTCTCACCCGAACACAACCGGAAGCAAGCGGTGGCCTGGGAGGTCATGTCCGCAGCATCCCGGGCCCGGTTCCGGCGGTCAACTCCAGCCGGGCGCCTGGCCTCACTTCGGTTCAGGCGCCAGATCCAGGTCGATGCGGATGGTGAGCGGGGCTGAGGCCATCATCCTGCCGAGCGCGGCGTCCCACCGGTACGGCAGCGTCCGCGACCGTGCGACGGGATCATCGCCGGTGAGCACCACAGCGGTCCCGGCGCGCCATACCTCGCCGGCCTTGATCCGGACCCTGGGCTGGGCCTGCAGGTTGCGGACGTAGTCGGCCTGCGTTCCGTGCGCAGCCACTAGCCAGAAGGTGTCACCGTCCAGGCCATTTCCCACCGGGGTATGCCGGGCCAGCCCGGTGCGGCGACCGGTCGTCTCCAGCAGCGCAAAGGCACGAGGCGCGAAACCAGCGCGAAGGGCTACACGGATCAGCCGGTTGCTGCCCCGCTCCAGCGTCGTCATGACCCGGTACTTCCGGGAGCGCATACCCCGTTTGTATCGTGGCCGCGCGCAGCCGTGAATGTGATATCAGCCACAGCATGGCCGCTGACCTGCGCGCAGGGCTGACCTGCGCGCAGGGCTGGTCTGCCGGCGCCGGGCCGAGGGCTGTTTCGCCGGGGTTGCGAGCGTCCTGACGGGCAGGAACTGGTGCCGCGCCTGGTCACCTACCTCTCGACTCGGTTTGTCCTCTCGATGCGAACCACCGGCGTCGTCCGATTGCCGCACGCCGGGGACCGTGCTAGCCGTACCTCAGGGTCGGGTGTCCGCACGGTGGTTCTCCTGCTCGCGCGCGGCGAGCATTGAGATGCAGGTGACCGGAGTGGCCGGCGCCGCAGATCAAGGAGACATTCCGATGTATGCACCGACGGACAGCATCTCTCCGCCGCGCTCCGTTCTCATGAGATTTCTGGTCAGGTCATGGGAATACCGCCGCCCTCGTCTCTGGGCGGGTGTGCGCGTTGCCTGCGGCGTCTTCAACGTCGTCCTGGGCGTCCTTCTGCTCGCTTCCGCCCACTGGCTGGGGTCGCTGACTTGGCTGGCAGCGCTGCCGCTCGCGGGGGCGGCGCTGATCTTCTGGACCGTCTACCGCCTGCAGCAGGACAGCGTCCGCCGGGTGCGTGAGCTGGAGCAGTCCCGGGCCCACGTGGTGGAGGACTCGGCGGCGAGGTTGCGCCGGATCGAGCGGGACCTGCACGACGGGGCGCAGGCGCAGATGGTCGCCGTCGCGATGAAGCTGGGCCTGGCCAGGGAGAAACTCGACGGCGCGCTCAACGGGACCGTGCAGCCCGACCTGAAGCGGGTGCTGGAGCTGGTCGACGCTGCCCACCGCGGGGCCAAAGAGGCCATCGCCGAGCTGCGCGATCTGGCCCGCGGCATCCACCCGTCGGTGCTCGACCACGGCCTCGGCACGGCGCTCACCACCCTGGCCGCGCGCAGCGACGTACCGGTTGAGATTGTGGTGGACCTGCCTGAGCGTCCGTCGGCCGCGATCGAGACCATTGCCTACTTCTGCGCGGCGGAACTGCTCTCCAACGTCGGCAAGCACAGCGGCGCTCGGCATGCCACCCTGGCGGCAGTCCGCCTGCCCGGGCTGCTGCAGGTGCGGGTCAGCGACGACGGCTCCGGCGGCGCCCGCCTCGAGGCCCGCGGCGGCCTGGCCGGGCTCTCCGAGCGGGTCAGGACCGTGGACGGCAGGCTGCAGGTCAGCAGCCCGTCCGGAGGTCCCACCGTGGTTACCGTCGAGTTGCCGTCACACGCCTGACCGAACTGGAGCACCCGATGCGGATTGTGATCGCCGAGGACTCGGCACTGGTCCGGGCGGGCCTGGCGGAGATCCTGGCCGACCGCGGGCACGAGGTGGTCGCCGCCGTCGGCAACGCCGAGGACCTGCGGGCCGCGGTGGACGAGCACCGGCCGGACGTCACCGTGGTGGACGTGCGGATGCCGCCCGGCTATACCGATGAGGGCCTGCGCGCCGCGATCGCCATCCGCCGTGACCACCCCAAGACCGGGGTGCTGGTGTTCTCGCAGTACATCGAGACCCGGTACGCGGCCGACCTGCTCGGCGCGGCGTCCGGCGGCGGTGCCGCAGGGGTCGGGTACCTGCTCAAGGACCGGGTCGCCGACGTCGGCGAGTTCGTCGAGGCGCTGAGCCGGGTGGCGGCCGGGGGCACCGCTCTGGACCCGGAGGTCGTTACGCAACTGCTGGGTGCCAGCCGCCGCACCGACGGACTCAGCTCGCTCACTCCCAGAGAGCGTGATGTGCTGGCCCTGATGGCCGAGGGCCGGTCCAACGGTGCGATCGCCGGGATTCTCGTGGTCTCGGAGCGGGCCGTGGAGAAGCACATCGGGAACATCTTCAGCAAACTCGGCCTGGCGCCGTCGGACGCCGACCACCGCCGGGTGCTGGCCGTCCTCCGCTACCTGGAGTCCTGACCGGCGATACCGCCGCTGGCCGCGCTGACGAGCGTTGCCTTGCGGTCTGACGAGCGTTGCCTTGCGGTCTGCGTGGTTGCTTTCTGGGATGGTTGTGGCGGGACAATACACATCTGACCTGCGCAGCCGTCAGAAAGGGGAGACACCGCGGCCGGCGATTTCCGCTAGAGGCCCGGCCGGCTTCGAGACCCACGCCGCTGCCGGCGATATGTTCGGGCGGTGGAGGTAATCATCAGGACCTACGAGCCGCGGGATGCCGCCGGCGTGGCCGATGTCTTCTACCGTTCCGTCCGCGAGGTGGCGCTGTCCGATTACACCGCCGAACAGGTGAAGGCCTGGGTTCCCGGACGCTGGGATGCCGAGCAGGAGCACCGGCGCTCCGGTGACGGCCGGCTGGTCCTGGTTGCCGCAGGCGAGCCGGGCCACGTGGTCGCGTTCATCGATCTGGAACCCGACGGGCACCTCGACCGCCTGTTCTGCGCGCCCGAAGCGGCCGGCCGGGGCGTAGCGTCGCGGCTGTATGACGCGATCGAGACCGCGGCACGTGCGCAGGGCATCGAGCGGCTGTTCACCGAGGCCAGCGAGCTAGCCCGGCGCTTCTTCGAGCGGAAGGGCTTTACGGTGCTGGAGCGCCAGGACAAGATCCTTCGGGGTGTGCCCATCCACAATTACCGGATGGCTAAGACGCTTGGCTTCACGGAGGAGATCTCCAGCGACCCGTAAGCGACGCAGACACTGGAGCCGCGCAGCCGCGCGGCGTCGGCCGGAAGCCTGGTGTCGCCGGTGCCAATTAGACCGTCCACACCAGGCAGAATGGCTTGCCGGCCGGATCGGCGTAGACGCGCCAGTTCGGGCCGGCGCCGTCCAGTCGGGTGGCGCCGATGTCGAGGGCGGCCCGTTCCGCCGCGTCCACGTCCTGGACGGTCACATCGAGGTGGATCTGCTGCGGGTACGCCGGATCCGGCCAGCGCGGCGCGGTGTACTGCTCTACCTGCTGGAACAGCACCGGCTGCGCGCCGTCCTCGCCGATCATGGCGACCCCGTCCGTCTCGTACGTCACCGGCTTGCCGAGCAGCTCCGCGTAGAAGTGGCTCAGCGCCTTCGCGTCGGGGCAGTCGAGCATGACTCCCATCAGGCTGGTCCGCGGATCGCCGGTGTTGACGCACAGGTCGAACGGGTGGCCGGCCGGGTCGGCCAGCGTGTGCCACCGATCGCCCCGGCGCAGCAGGCTGGCGCCGAGCTGCTGGGCGCGTTCCGCCGCCGCGTCGATGTCCGGTACCCGGAAGTCGAGATGGGCCTGCTGCGGACGGTCCTGGTCCGGCCAGTGGGGCGGCACGTGGTCGGTGGCGCGTTGCAGGCCGATCCGCCAGCCGTCACCGGAATCGATCGTGATCCACTCGTCGTCGTCTTCGTCGTCGGGGCCGCGTCGCCAGCCGGCGAGCTGCTCGTAGAACGTGGCCAGGAGGTCGATGTCCGGGGCGTCCAGCGCCACGGCCCGCAGTGAGCCGATCGTCCGCCGGTGCGGTTCGGAGGTCATGCCCCCGATCCTGCCGATCCCGGGGCCGGCCCGCCACCGGAAATCGGCATTGACGATCCGTTCTAAGTTGGGCAGGCGGACGGCCGCCGTGCGGCGCGCGGTCGCGGTCGTTGCCACGGATAGCCAGCGGAGGGCAACGGAGTTACGCTTCGCTTCGTCACGCCGGGTGGGGAGGCGCCGTGGTGGCAGGGCCTGGTAGCGAGACAGCAGCCGCGCAAGGCTGGAGCCGTGGCGTCCTGCGCGCGTCCCACGCCGGCCGCGATCAGGTGATCAGCACCCTCAAGGCCGCGTTCGTGCAAGGCCGGCTGACCAAGGATGAACTCGGCGAGCGGGCGGGCCAGGTCTACGCGTCACGGACATACGCGGAACTGGCCGAGGTCACCGCAGCCCGCGTCATCGCCGCAACGGTCTGGCTGGTCCGCCGCCGCGCCGCCCGTTGCGTCCCGCCATGCGGCCGCTGCGGAGTAACAGCGCCGGCGCGGATGCTTCGTGCTGGCGGCTGTCGTTATGTGGTTTCCCCCTCTTGCGACTGCCCGGGAAGCAATGGGCGCATGAACGTCCGTTGGTAACGGAGCACGCACCCGCTTTCATCTCGTATCCGATCGGCCGCGACAAACTCGGGATCCGTGCCGAACAGGGCACGGTATTGCTCGTATGCGGCAAGGCTGGGGAAACTGAACAGCGCGAGTGCCTTGTCGCTGGCGCCCTCGGCTGGCAGGAAGTAGCCATGGTGAGTGCCGCCGTGCAGATTGACGAGTTTAATCCAGCGCCAGGCAAAGCGTTCGAAGGCGTCGATCTGGGCAGGGTCGATCACATATTCAACGACACAGGTGATCACAGACTGAAGGCTATCGCCGTCCGCTCGTCGGCTACTTGCTGACGTGCCCCAGGACCGGTGCCCGGGCCAGGGCCCGGGCGCTACGGCGCCGCGGCTGCGTGGTGCGCCTTGGCCGCCAGGCGCCTGTGGTCGGCGTAGATGAGCGCCGCGCCGGACGCGGCGGCGATCACGATGGCGGCGAACGTCCAGGCGATCCGGTATTCATCGAGGCGGACCGCGGCGGCGGCCAGGCCGCCCGAGGTCAGCAGGATCACCGCGGTCGTCAAGAAGACGACCCCGGGCGTGTACTTCCCGGCGAGCGTGTAGCCCAGGAACAGGTACAAGCTGGCCAGCGCCGTCACGATCGCCGCGGCGGGCGGCAGGATGGCGACGATGGCCAGTGAGAGCAACGCCCCCGCCAGCGTGCCGGCCAGGCGGTTCCGGGAGCGGGAGAACGACTCGCTCCAGCTGGGCCGCAGCACGGAGACGAAGGTGAGGATGATCCAGTACCCGTGCGGCAGGCGCCAGGCGACCGCCGCCGCGGCTGCCGCCCCGCACAGGACGGTGAGGACCGCGGTGTGGACCCAGACAGTCGCAGGATCGACCGGCTTCGGCTTGGCCTTGACCCGCAGCAGCGCCACGACCAGCACGGCGTAAGCGGCGCCGACCAGCACCCAGCCGCCCGCGGTGAGCCACGTCGTGTGCAGCCGGGCCATCCCGGCGATGGCGGCCATCGCCGGCGCGATGCTCAGTACCCCCGACGACTCGTGGTTAGCGGCGCCCCCGAGCACGGCCGCGGCCGCCACGATCAGCCCGACCCAGCCGGCCCGCCCGTACGCCGCGGTGGCCGCCGCCACCAGCACCGCGGTCCCGGCGCACAGGACGAGCGCCCGGCTCGCGGGCAGGAACGCCTTGGTGCTGATGCCGGTGATAGCGCCGAGGAACGCCAGGATCGCCACTCCCGTCCCGCCGGTCAGCCGGGCCGCTACCGGCAGCGGCGCCGCGAGTGCCAGAAGGGCGAGGGACTCCAGCGCCGCCCGGCGCGGGACCAGCAGCGATCTCAACACGTGAGGTAGCGAGATGGACACGGTCGGTCAGTGTATGGCCCAGGGGGGCGGCGCTGGCTGACGCGGCGGCGACGGCCTGGCTGCGCCGCTTCAAAGTCGCGCAGCAAGGTCAGTCACAACGTGGGCCGTCCAGTCCGACACGGACAGGGGGCGACGCGCTGTGGGGCTGACCTCCCGCCCTCAGATGCCGGGGGAGCGCTCCCGACGAACGTGCCTCGCTGCGGAACGGTGTAGACGAGCCCTTCGTCTCGGAGAACCGCCACGGCGTGCCGGGCGCTGGCCCGGCTGATTCCGTACTGCTGGACGAGGTATGACTCACTAGGCAGCGCCTCACATCTAATGTGATACAGAAGCACGTTGCTCCTGTCCCAAACGGGCACGAACATCAGCTGGGCTGTGCGATTCCCGGCAGGCCGTGCCCATGACGCAGCTGCATTAGCGAGCGCACAAAAGTCCACGTGATTACTGCGGCGAAGGCTCATCTTCATCTATTGAGGATTGTTCGGAGCTCGGTCCAGTGCCGCTTGGTTTCATGAGGTCCGGGTCGGCGTAAGCCAGGTAGCCGTACTGGCCGAAGCGCTCGGCGCGGCGGCGTTCGTCTTGACGCCGCTCAAGGTCCCGTAGTGCCTGGCGGGCCCGCTCGGCTAGTTCGGGATGGCCGGTGGCGATCGCCTCCCCGTACCAGTGGCGGGCCTGCACAATGTCGCCCTGTTTCTCCTCCAAGTCCCCGAGGGCGAGCATCGCTCGCGGCGCCTCCTTGGCATTGCCGGTGGCGATCGCCTCGCCGTACCAGTGGCGGGCTTGCACAATGTCGCCCTGCTCCTCCTCCACGACTCCGAGGTTGTTCATCGCACATGGCTTTGCGTCGGCGTGGTCGGTATCGATCGCTTGCTTCCACCGGTGGCGTGCCTGGGTGACGTTACCCTGTTTCATTTCCACGTTCCCGAGACTGACCATCGCTCGGGGCGCGTGGTCGGCGTGGCCGGTGGCGATGGCCTCGCCATGCCAGTGGCGTGCCTGCACCAGGTCACCTTGCTCGTCGTCCAAGTTCCCGAGGGAGGCCATCGCATGCGGCGCCTCGTCCGCGTGGCCGGTGGCGATCGCTTGCTCCCACCAGTGGCGCGCTGCACCCAAGTTGCTTTGGTGGTACTCGAGCCATCCGAGATTCACCATCGCTTTAGGTGCTTGGTCTGCGTGCCCGGTGGCGATGGCCTCGTCGGTCCAGTGGCGCGCCTGCGCCAGGTCACCCTGTTTCTCCTCCAAGACTGCGAGGTTGATCATCGCTCGGGGCGCGTCGTCGGCGTGGCCGGTGGCGATGGCCTCGCCATACCAGCGGCGCGCCTGCGCCAGGTCACTCTGCTCCTCCTCCAAGACTGCGAGGTTGTACATAGCTCGCGGCGCCAGGTCGGTGTGGCCGGTGGCGATGGCCTCGCCATACCAGCGGCGCGCCTGCGCCAGGTCACCCTGCTCCTTCTCCAAGTTCCCGAGGGCGATCATCGCTCGGGGCGCGTCGTCGGTGTTGCCGGTGGCGATGGCCTCGCCATACCAGCGGCGCGCCTGCGCCAGGTCACCCTGCTCCTCCTCCAAGATCCCGAGGTTGTACATAGCTCGCGGCGCCAGGTCGGTGTTGCCGGTGGCGATCGTTTCGCCATACCAGCGGCGCGCCTGCCCAATGTCGCCTTGGCCCGCCTCCAAGACCCCCAGGAAAAACATCGCTGTCACCGCTGCCAGGTCGGCGTGATCGGTGGCGACGACCTTCTTGTACCAGCGGCGCGCCGCTGTCGCGTTGCCGTTCGTACGATCGAGCCAGTAGGCGACCTGAAGCAGGGCTTTGAGATCGATCTGGGTGTCATCGTGGCCGAGAAGCGTGCGGGCATGCGGGAAGTCGCCCTGGTCAAGGGCCGTATACCCGATATCGCGGCGCTGGTCTCCCGTCAGGAAGCGGTTCGCGTAGGCCCAGAGCGCGTCGGCGACTTGCCAAGCGCCTGGTTGGCCGGTGTCATCGGCTACAACAGCAACTAAAGGGTGCGGGGCATACATGGCGTTCTTGTCGACTTGTTCTAGATCTACCAATTGCGGGCGTTCTCTAGAACCCTTGGCAGTGGCCCAAGAGAGGGCACGTTCAAAACGAGTGGCGGACAAAGGCCGATCGTGACCTTGTCCGGTGATCTCGCGCCAGTAGGCCGCGTACAGCTCTTCCAAGGTTTGCCGGGTAAGGAGGGTGGGCATGCCGACGCGGTACCAGTCGGTGATGGCCCGGAGCAGCGCTATCTGGCCCGTAGACTCCTCGTCCTGGCCGAGAGTCAGGGCATTCTGGATTTGGTCGAGGGCCACCATCAGCCGTCCCATTAGCAAGTCGTCGCCCGCATCGAGGACCGGCAGCAGAGCTGTATACGCGTCCTCGGTACGTAGCTTCTCGCGTTCCCGCCCGCTGATCGTGCCCAGCCTGACGACGACGGCCCTTTCCTCCAGCTGCGCTCTTACCTGTTCAGGCACCCGGAGGCCCTTCAGATGCTTGTCGTGGACCGTAGCCAGGATCCACATGCCGGAAGGCAGGCCGCCCAGCAGCTCATCATCCAGCTGTCCGAGCCGGGCCGGGGTGAGGTCGTCCAGCCACAGCACAGCACCGGGGCCGTCGCCCGCCCACCGGCGGCCAGCGGCTACCATCTGGGCCACCGTAATTCGCGGGTCATCGACGAAGGCCAGGACCCGATGCCCCGCCAAGTGAGTCTGGGCGGCCTGGGCCAATGTGCTCGTCGCACCAGCCAGCCGCGGGCCTTGCACCACGATTAGGCGGCGCTCCCCGCCACTTAGCGCATCGGCCAGCGCTTCATCGGCGTCCCGTTCGACATACGGGGAATCGCCCTCAGGACCGAACCGTGACCGGTGAACACCAAGCCGGCGAGGCGTCACCTCCGAGACCAGCAGCGGGTGGCTTTTCGTATCGGCAAGATCAGGCCGCAGCAGCGGGCGCGGTTGTTCCGCGACCGCCATCCGTCGGCCCACCACAACGGTCGCCGCCGCAAATACGACAGCGGCAGCAAACCACGGCCAACTCCAGACATCGTTGTTCAGCACCTGATTGATGGCAATCCCGACAGCGACCATCAAGGCCGCAGCAGCCCCGCCGCCCAGCCACACCCGCCGTCGGCTCATAGGATTGGCTCCATTCGTGCGCCAGCAGTCACCTTCAGCCAAGTCTTGTTGACTCGCAGACAATCCATGTCCCCCCCAAACCAGAGATTGTCTTACCGAATGAACGGCCCGCTCGCAGCGCGGTCAGCCCCGGGCCGCTGTCCGTGGCCTGCACGGTTTGACCTTGGCCCCTGCGCTACGGCGTGCTGCCTGATCTTCCGGCACCCACGGATTCGAGTAGCTGCTCAGGTACGCTCCTCCCCCCAGACTCCGGTGTCAACATTGGACCCTTCCGCTCTTGGGTTGATGACCACCACTTACCTCGATCTGCCGCACCGTCGCGGGACCGGGGCAACAGGAGCCGCAAGTCTGCAGTGAGAGGAAGTGACAGCACTGAACCGACTGCCAGCTGAAGCCGCCCACATCCTGGGCGTCGGCCGCACCGCGTTGTTCGGGCTGCTGAAGTCCGGGCGGCTGCGATCGGTCAAGCTCGGCGGCTGCCGGTTTGTCACCGCCGATGCCATACTCGCGTTCGTCCGCGAACTCGAGGAACAAGCCACCCGGCCCGCCGACGCCAAGGCCGCCCTGATGGCCGACCGCAAGCCCAACCGGCGGTCCTCTATCTACCTCGGCGGCGACGGCTGGTGGCACGGCTGGGTCACCGTCGGCACCAGAGACGACGGCTCCCCTGACCCGCGTCACCGCAAGGGCCGCACCGAGGCCGAGGTCACCCGCAAGGTCCAGGAACTGGAACGACAGCGCGACACGGCCACCTTTCCCAGGCGGGCTCCAGCCTCACCGTGGCGCAGTGGCTGGAAACCTGGCTGGCCACGGTCGCAGCCCGGCGGGTCCGCCGGTCAACGCTGGACAGCACCTACGCGCCGAAGGTGCGCAACCGGATCATTCCTGGCCTGGGCCGGCACCGCGGGCAACCCTGGTAGACGCCCCCGCCAGCCCTAACCACGACCCCCCCGAGGCCAGCAAACAAGAACGTCAGACCCAGATGTGAACATGGATGCTGACGAAATGTGAAGACATCGCAGTGGGGCGCCTGGGGCTCGAACCCAGAACCCACGGATTAAAAGTCCGCTGCTCTACCATTGAGCTAACGCCCCGTATGAAATTACTATCTTACCTGCTGTTTCGTTGGCTCCTTATCGTCTGTGCACATATGCTCACCGGTCATAGAGACTCGGATTTCTGGAGCAGTGATGATCTTAACTGGCCTCCTGCCGTCCTGGAAGCTGGCGCTCGACGCAGCCAACAAGTCCCCTGAGACCATCGTCTCCTACCTGGACTCGGTCAAGCGGTTGGAAGCCTACCTTGCCCCGGAGGAGCTGCCGCTGGACGCACCCCAGCATCCGGGGCTTCCTGGCCGCGGAGCGCGATCGCACGACGCCAGCGTCGGCGGCGGCGCTAGGGGACGTCATCCGGCAGCACCCGGAAGGCACTATGCCGGGTAAGAGGGCGGAGAACGCGAATGCGCCGGTGGTCAAGGGTAGCGATGACATCCGTGCGGAACCCTGGCGCACGTACGACGTTCATCGCGTCGGCCAGCCCGATGGCTGGGTAGTCCTCCAGAACCGCGCGTGCGGCGAGCAGGCACGGCCCGATCCCGGGGACTTCCCAGCGGCCAGCTGCCACCCGGCTGGCGACATACCGGAGGATCGCGCTCGCGGCGGGTGGGCCCTGGCGGGTAACGACGAGGTGGTCGAGCTGGGTGAGGGCACACGGCGATACGACGAGGTGCCCAGCCTGGGCGATGCCCTTCCGCGCCGCGTTGTGATGCGTCGGTCTTGTTCAGGGACCCGGCGGAAACCTCATCAACGCTTCTCACCCGGATGGCCGGCGATCGAAGTAGCGTAGGTGTGCATACAGGAGTCGGCTCTGGGCCGGTAAAAGGCGCATCGCGGGTGGCTAATAGGGTGAGCGTTAAAGTATATGATCGCGACAGGGGAACTGTCTACGATGAGCCACAGTATGGCGAAAAGCGGCTGCATTTTCTGTACGACACCGCCCTGGGGCGGATGCTGCTCGGAGCCATATTCGGCCGTCGCTGGTATTCGAGACTGAATGCCATCTCGAACAGAAGCCGGTATTCGCGAAGGAAGATTGAACCACTCATCCGCCGGTTTGGCGTAGACATGCGCGACTATCCTGGGCAGACCTAT
Organism: uncultured Actinomycetota bacterium; assembly: GCA_963842355.1. Lineage (GTDB taxonomy): Bacteria > Actinomycetota > Actinomycetes > Streptosporangiales > Streptosporangiaceae > JASHPR01. Next base: position 313,867 of record CAWJGC010000013.1, read on the forward strand.
GTGTCCTACGATAGCTTCATCACCCGCGAAATTGATCCTTCCAGGCGTCCAATAGCCGCCGACCCCAATGCCCTGATCGCTGTGGCGGACTCAAAACTTCAAGCCTACTCGATCACTGATGACGGTCGTATTCCTGTAAAGCAGAGTTCATACACGGTCTCCGAATTACTCAGAGATGCTGACCTGGCCGCCGCATACGAAGGCGGCACGTGCCTGGTATTCCGCCTCTCGACCCACGACTACCATCGGTATTGCTTCGCAGACGACGGCCAGGTGATCCGTACGCGCACTATCAAGGGAATGCTGCACTCCGTGCAGCCCGTTTCAGCCAAGTACAAGCCTTTTAGCGAGAACTGCCGCCAGTACTCGGTCATCGAGACCCTCAACTTCAGCACGGTTGTCGCGGTCGAGGTAGGAGCGATTCTCGTTGGCAGAATTCATAACTATGAGGTAACTGCATGCCGCCGCGGCCAGGAGAAAGGCTACTTCAGCCTTGGGGGCTCGACTATATGTTTGTTGCTGAAGCCGGGCTCCGTTAAAATCGATCCTGATATTATGGAGTACTCAAGGAAACACATCGAGACCAAGGTGCGTCTCGGTGAGGCAATCGGGCACAAGGCCTGGTAGACAGCCTTGATACACTTGGCTGATGAGGGATGGACTGCGCCGCATGGTGCCCACCGCCATAACCGTTTGCGGGCTGCTCCTGGGCATGCGGGCAATTTTATATGCGTTCCAGGGACATGTAGCAGCCAGCGCTTATTTTATCGCGGCCGCCACCATCGTCGACACGCTGGACGGGGCGGCTGCCCGGCTGTTGCGTGCCGGGAGCGCCTTTGGCCAGCACATGGACACGCTGACCGACGCCGTGAGCGTCGGGGTGGCGCCTGCGGTTCTGCTGTACGTCGTCTACTTCAAGGGCTGGGGCGGCGGCGGTGTTGTGATCGCCTCCGGCTGGACCGTAGCCGTGCTGGCCCGGCTCGCCTACTTCGAGACTACCGAGGAGCGCGACCCGCTATATTTCGTCGGCCTTCCTTCACCCCCGGCGGCCAACATGCTTTCCGGCTTCGTGCTGTTCAGCTCGCGGGTCTGGCACCACTATCCATATGCATGGCTGGTCGTGGCCTTGATGGTGACGTTGTCTTTCCTCATGCTGTCGAAGCTGCGGGTGGAAAAGGGTGCCTTCTTTACGCCGGTGCGTATCATCCGGTCGTGGCCTGGCCGCGTCGCTTTGCTCGCGGTCATTTTCGCTGCCGTCTATCCGTGGGCCGCTCCCTTCGTGATCTCTACCACGCTGGTGATCTTGGTGATCTCTCGCGACTTGCTTGTCCGGGCACGAAGGTTCCGCAGCGGAACGGCGGCGCGGATCAGCGAGATGAACGGCGTTGCGGCCAGCTCGCCGTCATCGGAATAGGATGCCCGAGCTGTCCCACGCGGACAGGGTCTCGCAGGCCGCTTCATAGCCAGCCTGGATGATAGACGGCAGCCGGGTGGTATCCGTCCAGGACGACAAGTCGAAGCTCGGCCGGATGTAGACATCTGCCCGCGCTATCTGCTCGGGTTCGAGGCTCTTCGTGCCCATTTCCAGGGTCCGCAGCAACACCTGGACGATGCCAGGGGTCACGAGCCTGGGCGCCAGCGGGTTCAGGCGGCTGCGCACGACCCGGCTGAGAGGGAGGCTGTCGGAGTAGCCGTATGCCTCGTCAGCGGGGTAAAAGGCCGACGCGACGTTGACCGCAATGAGCGGACCCACGGCCATGCGGCTGACCAGCGGCACCACCGGGAGGTTGTTCAGCACGCCGCCGTCGGCCAGCAGGTGTCCATCGGGACCCACCACCGGGGGGAGCAGCACCGGGAGCGAGCAACTGGCCCGCACCGCATCTCGCAGCGAACCGGTACCGCGAACTATCAGTTCTGCCGCCGTCAAGTCGGAGATCGTGCAGAGGAACGGGATCCATAGGTCTTCCACCTGGTGATCCGCGAAGATGCTGTCCAGGGTCCGGTTCAGCGAGACAGACCCAACTATCGACGTGGTCGGGATCGTGTAGTCCGTCAGCCGCCGCCGAGGGCCGCCGAACAGCTTGATGTTGCGCCGCTCGAGCGCTTGGGCGTCCCAGCCCATCGCGAACTGGGCGCCCACCAAGGCACCCGCGCTCGTCCCGCAGATCACGTCGACCGGGATGCCATGTTCCTGCAGCGCCCTCAGCACCCCCACGTGGCCGAAACCTCGCACCCCTCCTCCGCTCAGGACCAGGCCGACCGGGCGGCCGAGCAGGAAGCGGGCCAGGCGCCCGAGGTGCGCGGGCTGGCCCGCGACGACATGATGCGCCCGGCTGAGCTGCCGCTGGCTGAGCCAGGTCGCAGTTCGGCAGGGGACCGTCATCGGGTCGTCGTGCAGCAGCACCAGTTCCCGGCGCGTGCCCGATATCACGCTGGCCGCGAGCAGGCGCTGCTCGGCTGGCCCTGGCCGCGGGCTGGCATCGGCCCGCGCTACCAAGAGGACTACATCGGCCTGCCGCACGCACAGCCTGTCCCAGAAGCCGGGAGCTTCAGCGTTCCGGCAGGTGGCCTCCGGCGCCGGACACCCCTCCGAGGGGAGGTACACGACAAGGTCATGACGGTCCTCCTGATCGCTGAGCCAGCCGGTAAGCCCGGCCGGTTCCGCGGCGTCCTTGCAGGCGGTGGCGCCCGCCCCCACGGCGGCCTCGACGGTTCGCGGACTCAGCACCGCCACCCGCAGATCCCTGGACAAGAAAGCCCCCAGGACCTCACCGAAGCGGGTCACGTCGGCCAGCGGAGTGTCGCCGGCGGCGGCCAAGGCCACGCTCCGCACGGAGGGCCGCCCCGCCGGGCCCGCCGTCCGGCCGGAGGCCGGACGGCGGGCCAGCGTGGTCATTTTCCGGCACATCGCCGAGAGGTCAGCGAAGAGGCAACGCTCGGCGCTCTCCGCGCTGAGCCGGTAGAGCTCCGTATCGCGCACCGCGACGACGGTGGCGGTCCGGGGTTCCCCGGTCAGCAGGGCCGATACGCCGACCAGCTCACCTGGACCGAGATCGCGGATTGCCCGCTCGGCTCCGGGCTCACCGGCCAGCAGCCTCACCCGTCCTGCTACCACGACATACAAGCTGTCCCCGACGTCGCCTTCTCGGAAGAGAACCTCCCCGGCCTCGAGAGCGACGGGGGTAAGCGAACGCTCGAGGTCCGGCAGGCGCTGAGCCCTGAGGGCGGTGCCGGGGACTTCGGAGGCGTCAGCGTCGGGGATCGGCACTTCAGGCCCTGGTGCTCTCTGCTCGCAGTCGGCGCACGAGCATCGTGATGATATCGGCTGCAACCTCCGGCCGACGGCCCATGAGGTCGAGGAGAGTCGCCCGGTCGAGTATGAGGAGATCCGCATCGACCGTCGCCACTACGTCAGCCTGGCGCGGCGCGGGGTCGAGCACGGCGGACTCGCCGAACACCGAGCCAGGGCCCATCCTCGCCGCCTCACCGTCCGCGTGCTGGATGGCGACCTCCCCGGCGCGCACGATGTACAGCTCATCGCCGTCCTCCCCTTCCGCTACGACGCGCACCCCGGCGGAGACCGAAAGGGGCCGCAGCCTGCCTGACAGCTCAGAGAGGAGCTGGTAGGGAACGCCGCGAAATATATCGACCGTCCGCAGCCATATGACCGAGGCAACCTCTGGGGGGTACAGGCCGGGCTCTGGCATGCCGTAGTCCTCCTTGCCGGTGTTCGCGGCGCTGCCGTTCACTGTCGCCAGGCCCAGGCGAACCAGGCCCAGGGTCCAGCTATTGAGCGACGTGTCATGCTCCATCAGCGCCAGGCGTTCCCTGGCCGCTAAAGGGGCGGGCACCAGGCCGCCGCCGCACAACTTGCGCAGCGTCTGGAGCGGCCTGTCGTCTTCGGCCAGAGCCACCAGGGGGCGCCTCAACCGTTTCGGCAGGGTCACGTCGAGCAGTTCGATGGCATTCGCCCGGTCGTCGGCCATTCCATTGGTGATCCGCGCTTCGGCATCGATGATTATGTCCGCCAGAGGAGCGCCGGAGGCATCGCGCGAGCAGCAAAGGAGGGAAAACAAGTTGGCCCTCACCCGAGCCAGTTCCTCATGCAGGCACACGGCCAGCAATGGCCAGGCAACTGACAGGTCCCGCTCGGCCGCCAGCAGCGAACTGGCGCTTTGGACCTGAGCCTGCACGGCCGCACTCAGCCTCTCGTTGTCCAGCCAGGGGTTGCTGGCGCGCAACGCGGCTCTCGCTTCTTCCTGTTCGGCAGGCGAGGTGCCCGGAGCGAGGCGCTCCAACTGGAGAACGTCGGCGGCGGAAGGCCCATCCGCGGGTTGCTCTCTGTCGGCGAAGCCACGCCTGGTGGCACGCCACAAGGCTTTACCGTACTGGGTCGTGGCCGCACGGCAGAGCAACAGGAAAATTGCCGACACCACGGCGAGCAAAGCGACGAACGGCACGATATTGGGCGGGTGCAGCGAAGCCACGAACAGCAGCAGTGCGCCGCTGAGGATCAGGGCAACCGAGCCCAGCCAGCCTTCTACCATCACCCGCACAGGCATGCGGCGCTCGCGGGGTATTGGCTGGAATAGGAGTACGAACGCCGGGGTGTGTACCGCCTTGTCCAGTACCTGGTTCGCGAACATGGCGGTTGCTACCAGGGCAAACATGACGAGATCGATCCCGGCCACGCTGCCATAGGCGGTCGCCGCCAATGACGTGACGATCATGGCCAGCGGCATCAGGAAAAGGGTGCCGCGCACTCCGAGGCTCGCTATCAGCCGTCCCGTCAGCAGGGCGGTGACCAGCACCATCGCGAGCGTAGCGCCACCGAAAAAAGTGCCAAGGAAGCCGGCCAGGGATGCCTCGCCCGGGAAGTAACGGGATGCCTGCTCGTAGAAGACGTACTCGACCAGGTAAGCGGTCAGGACCGAGAAGGTCTGCAGGCCGGAAATCGTCTGGGTATAGCGGTCTCGCGCGAGGTGCCTCAGGTCCGCCCGGCTGTAACGCTTCGCGTTCCGGCGCGTCTCATTCACGTCACGCAGGATGCGAGAGAGCGAGAGAGCATAGAGGCCGAGGAACACAGCGGACAGCAGCAACACATTCACGGTGCCGACGGCAGCCACAATCGCGGGTGTGAGCACGCCTCCGGCGACGGCCGCCAGCATCACCCCGAGGCCGACAAAAGAAAAGAGCCGCTTAGCCTGGCGTATGTCGAACAAACGGGACGCAAGTTCCCACAGTCCGAGCGTCGTGTAAATAAAAAGCAGCCGGAACCACGCCATCATCACGAAGATGACGGCGTGGCTCCCGCTCGTCCTGACTCCGGCCCACAAGAACAAGATGGTGGCGGCCAAGACGAAGTTGACCGTAAGCGTCTGCGTCCGGAACGTTACGTGGCGCCCGAGGAAGGCGAGCCCGACACCGAAAGCTATGACGAGGAAACCGTTCACGATGTACACGTAAGGCAGCTTTTGAACGCCGTACAGGGTAAGGAAAATGGCATTGGACGCGGAGTAGTAGAAGACAAGCGACACCCCGAGCAAAAAGGAGCTGACCATCACGGCCCGGAGACGGCCGACCTCATGTGCGCGGACGCCCAGCCCGGCGATGATGCGCCCGCCTGATTTCGCCTCCAGTTTCAGAAACCGCCCTCCGCGAACGTGACGTAACATCCCGCCGCTTCGTCCCAGAGCTTTGTCTGCAGGACCCCGAGGCTCGTCCCCAGCGTCAGGGTGCGGCCCGCCTGCAGCTCGGGACAGGCATCCTGGGCCTCGGGCAGGCGGTAGTTGGGGATGCGGGGCGCTATGTGGTGGATGTGGTGGAAGCCAATGTTTCCGGTGACCCACTGGAGGAATCGAGGCAGCACGAGCCGGGAACTTCCGGCCAGCGACGCTTCCATGTAGTCCCATTCGGCGTGCCGCCGCCAGTACGTTCCGGGAAAGCTGTGCTGTACGTAGAGAAGGTAAGCGGCGGGAATGCCCGCGAAAGCCAGTACGATGAGCTGGACGAGTATATACCTCATCGTGCCCATCCACAAAGACATCAGCACGGCAAAGCCCGCGATCGCCGCATTGGTCAGGTAGATCGCGGTCCTCACCCGCCGGTCCGTCAATTTCGGGCCCTTGTTAAGGCGGTATGCTATCACGAACTTGATCAGCGGCCCAATAGACATCAGAAAAAGCGGATGATGGTAGACCCGGTACCACAAGCGCCGTCCTGGCGAGGCAGCCCGGTATTCGTCAGTCGTCATCGTCCACACATCGCCTGACCCTCTTCGGTCAAGGTCGCCGCTCGTGGCGTGGTGCCTGCGGTGAGTCCTGCTCCAGTAGGCATACGGAGTGAAAACGATGACCCCGATCATGGAACCTACCACGCTATTCAGCCGGCGTGAGCGGCTAAACGAACCATGGCCGCAGTCGTGGAAGATGATGAAAGCGCGGACAGAAAATATGGCGATTATGAGCGAAGACACAACACCGAGCGGCCATGAAATGGAAACTGCCCGGTCGGTCAGGAGCCAGCCGGCCGCCAGGCCGATCGCCGTCGTCGTCACCTGGGCCGAGCCGCGCCAGGTCGGCCGTTCAAATTCCCTGAGGACGCTTCGCTCGGCTGCGACGATCATCTGCACCCCCGCGCATTACTGGCCGGTCGTGCCCCCGATACTAGCGCAATTGGCTCGTATTGGTCGTTGCGGTCGCAGCGGCTTGCGTTCATGAGTGGCATCGCTGATCCGGGAGCACACAGACGAGGCCGGATCGTGGCCCACGAAGCCCGAGGCAGGCTGATAGCGGGACGTCGCGCTCGTGGCGCCGGCCGGGCTCCGGTAGCATCACCGCGCGTGCACAGTGCGTTCTATGAACGGGCCGGAACGGATAGTTTCGTGGCCAGTCCGGCGACCGCGGGACCCTGGTCCGCGGAGTCACAGCACGGCGGCCCGCCCTCCGCGCTGGCGGCCCGGGCGCTGCAGCGGCACGAGCCGGATGACTCTCAGCGGCTCGCCCGGGTGGCGGTCGACATCCTGCGGCCGATCCCGGTCGCGAAGGTTACGGTCAGGACGCGCACGGTGCGGCCCGGCCGGCGGGTGGCCCTGCTTGAGGCGATCATGGAAGCCGACGGGCAGGAGGTGCTGCACGCGCGGGGCTGGCGGATCGCGCTGAGCGACTCGGAGGTTCCCGCCCCCGCGGCTGATCCGTCCGGGGCGCTGGGCGCGGGGCCGCCCGAGCCGTCGGAGATCCCTCCCGAACAGCCGCTGCCGACGTTCGCCGAGGGCCACCTGACCGGCTACCTGTCGGCCATCGACTGGCGCTTCGTCTCCGGCGGCCACTTCGGCCGGCCCGAACCTGCCCGGGTCTGGGCCCGGCCCAGGGTCCCGCTCATCCCGGGCGAGGAAACCTCGCCCATGGGCCGGGCGCTCCTGATCGGAGACTCGGGCAGCGGGGTGAGCGCGATCCTCGACCCGGCCAGGTACCTGTTCATCAACGTGGATCTCACGGCGGTGCTGCTGCGGGACCCGGCCGGCGAGTGGCTGCTGCTGGACGCGGCCACGAGCCTGGGCGAGGTGGGAACCGGCCTCGCCGAGACTATCGTGTCGGACGCCGACGGCCCGTGCGGCCGGGTGCTGCAGACCCTGCTGATCGCGCCGCGCTGACCGGCCGGGCCGCCGGGCCCCCGGGCGGCCGGGCCCGGGCGGCCCGGGGACGGCTAAGGCGCGGTGACCGTGTTGCTCACCGAGAGGCTGTGGGCCGCGGTCGGCACCAGGACCGCCCGGTACGAGCGCTGCGCACCCCCGGCCCCCTGGGCTCGTACCAGGAACTCGGCCTGGCCGGTGCTGCTGAGCTGGCGCATCTGCACACCCACCCAGCGGCCCGGGGAGGACTGGACCTGGAGCACGACGATGTCGCCGGGAACCGCGAGCGGGCTGCTGACGGTGACCACGTCCGCCCGCCCGTGCGGGACGGGGCTGAGGCGGGCCGCCACCGGGGGCACCACGACGACGAGCACCGTGCGGCTCACCGCGGCGCCCCGGTTGGCCGGGCCGGCCAGGCCCTCCAGGCGGAACTCGGTGTTCGCGGTGAGGTCCGCGGCGGTGGTGACGGCGCGGCCGTCCGCGCCCGTCGTGGCCGTCGCCTCGGCGTGCCAGACCGGCTGGGCCGCGGTGCGTTCAAGCAATTTGACGGTCGCGCCCGGCACGGGCTGCCCTTGGTCGCTCACGTCACCGGTGACCACCTCGTCCGTTCCCGCCACGATGCGGCCGTTCGCGATCGTGACGGTCACGGTCACGGGGCCGGACGCCGGCGGGGACGGGGAGGTACTCGGCCGGGGGGCGGCGGTCGCGGCGGGCCGGTGCGGGCCGCCGGACGCCTGCGGGGCGCGGTGGGCCCGGGCGGGCCCGGCGGGCGCGGAGCCGGGCGCGGGCGGCCGGGCGTGGTCGGCCCGGGGAATGCCCGCGAAGCCGAGCACGTGATAGGCCGCGTTCTGCAACGGGGTGGGCAGCGTCTCGGTGTAGGCCGCGACGGCGAAACCGGCGGCCACGGCGAACGTGACGGCGGCGGCCGCCCAGCGGGCCCGGTGACCCGGCCGCCTGGCCGCGGCGGGCGCCTCCGCGGGTGACCCGGGCGCGACGGCGGGCTGCGGTCGGCTGGCCCGGAACATGGCCAGCGCGTCGCGCTCCCCGGCCAGTTCGCCGGGCGTCGCGTCGGAGGCCAGCAGGCCGAGCAGCACGTCCAGGCCTGGCTCGGCGGGTCCGATGTCGGGCGGGAGGTCAGCGCTCACTCAGTCCACCTCCCTCCCTCAGCGCCAGGAGGCGAGAATCCCGGGCCGGCCGTTCCGGGCCGGCGTCGGCGGCCAGGGCCCGGACCCGCGGGTCCGCGGCGAGGGCCCGGAGCCCGCGGTGCAGGGCCACCCGCACCGCGCCAGGGGACTTGCCGAGGATCGCGGCCACCGCGGGCGTGTCCAGGCCCGCGATGACCCGCAGCGCCACGGCTTCCGCCTGGTCCGGCGAGAGGCCGGCGAGCATCCCGATCGCCTCCCGGACCGACATGCCGTCCAGGACCTGGTCCTCGACCGTCTGCCGGTCGGCCAGGCCGTCGAGGCCGTCGGCCACCGGGCTGGCCGGGCGCCGCATCCGCGCCCGCGCGGCGTCGATGGCCCGGTGCCGCCCCACGGCGAACAGCCAGTGCCGGAAATCCTGTTCGTCGCCGCTGAACCGGGGCAGGTCGCGGACCACCTGCAGCCATGTCTCGCTGGCGACGTCGTCGGCGTCGTCGCAGCCGAGCACGCGAAGGTAGCGCAGCAGGCGTGGCTGCAAGCCGCGCCACAGCCCGAGGAATCCAGCCTCATCGCCGGACCGGGCCCGGGCCAGCATCCCGCCCAAGTCGTCAGCCTCTGTCGCCATCGCGCCAGCCAGGGTCCCATACCGGCGGGCCGAACGGGCCAACACGCCATATTTCCTCGCATGTGGCTCCGTCCCGGCCCGCCGGCGTGCGATCGGTTGCCGCGTCAGCCCTTTACGGTCACGACCCGGCTGTGGCTCGAGTGGAGCAGCGGGGTGCCCTCGAAGACCAGCACGTAGTGCGCGGTGACCTTGGGGTTGACCACGAACGCGACGCCGCCGAACCGGCCGGTGCGCTCGTGGCCCACGATGAACAGCTTGTGCGCGTTCACCACGCGGTCCAGGAACACGAGCCGGCCAGGAAGCGAGATGTTGCGCACGGTGTTCAATCGTCCGGCGATCAGCGTCACGTGCCTGCGGTGCTCGACCGCCCGCTTCGTCGCGATCGACAGGTGCGTGGGCAGCCGCCGCGGATGCTCCGGGGCCGCGCCCGCGGCGCCGCTGGCCGCCATCGCCCCGGTGGTGGCGATCACGGCGGCGGCGGCCAGGGATCCGGCTCGCGTCAACAGGGATGCACGCATGGTTCTCCTTCAGTCGGGCCTCAGCCTGAGGCAGGTGATGACACCGCTAGAGCGATACGGGGGTCCGGTCCGTTACTCGGGTGCGGCGGGGGTATACGTCATGCCATGCGAAGCGATCTGCCGATCTGCCGTACCTGCGGCGTCCAGTACGGCGCCGAGCGCGACGACTGCCCGATCTGCCAGGACGAACGCCAGTACGTGGGCTGGGACGGGCAGCAGTGGACGACCCTGGCCGAGCTGCGTGCCGCCGGCCACCGGGGCAGGATCGAGCAGGAGGGCCCGGGCGTTCTCGGCGTCGGGGCCAGCCCGCCGACCGCGATCGGCCAGCGCGCCCTGCTGGTGCGGAGCCCGGCGGGCAACGTGCTCTACGACATGATCAGCTACATCGACGGCGAACTGATCGCGAGCGTCCGGGAGCTGGGCGGGATCAGCGCGATCGCGATCAGTCATCCCCATTTCTACGGGTCGATGATCGAGTGGGCGCACGCGTTCGACGCCCCCGTCTACATCCACGGCAAGGACCGCGAGTGGGTCGCCCGCCCCGACGACTCGGTGATCTTCTGGGACGGCGAGACCCGCGAGATCCTGGACGGCCTCACGCTGATCAACGCGGGCGTGCACTTCGACGGCGGCCAGGTGCTGCACCGGGCGGGCGGGCCGGGTGGCGCGGACGGCGGCGCGCTGTTCACCGGCGACATCTTCACGGTCGTGCCCGACCGCCGCTGGCTGAGCTTCATGCACAGCTACCCGAACCTCATCCCGGAGCGCCCGGCGACGATACGCCGGGCCGTGGCGATGATGCAGCCCTACGATTTCGGCCGCGTGTACGGCGGCTGGTGGCAGAGGAACGTGGCCACCGACGGCGCCGCGGCGCTGCGCCGGTCGGCGGACCGGTACCTCAGCTTCGCGCTGGACGACGGCTAGGTTTGTCATCTGGCGCGGAGGGAGCCCGGGGCGTGGGCGAGAATGTGGCGGAGTTCGCCGTGGTGGCACGGGGGCGGCTGGCCGGCTTCCGCCATACCACGGTGGCGGATGCGCCGGGGATGCGGCGGGCCGCTGTGGTGCTGTGCGTGGTCGAGCACGAGGGCGTCCCGTGCTTGATCGTCATCAAGCGGTCCTACCGGGGGCGCAACGCCGGGCAGTGGGGGCTGCCGGGCGGGCGGCTGGACGAGGGGGAGAAGCCGCTCCAGGCGGCCTTGCGTGAGCTGCGTGAAGAGGTCGGGCTGGCCCTGGGCGAGGACGCCGTGCTCGGGCGGCTGGACGACTTCCCGGCCGCCTCCGGGTTCGCCATCACCCCGATCGTGGCGGCCGCCGCCGGGCCGGTGACGCTGACCCCGAACCAGGAGATCCATGCCATCCACCTGGTCGGGCTCGGCCGGCTGGCCGCACCGGGCGCACCACGCTGGGTGCCGCAGCCGGGCGGCTCGCCGCTGCTGCAGATGCGGCTGCGGCCGGACATGGTGATCCACGCGCCGACCGGGGCGATGCTGTGGCAGTTCCGCGAGGTGGTCCTGCTCGGCCACCCCGATTCCCGGGTGGCCGACTTCCGGCAGCCCGACTGGACGCAGCGCTAGACCGACCACGATCATCGAAGTCGGCGGCCCGGGGCCGCCCGCTCGAGCGCCCGGGCGTTGTCGCAGCAGATCCGGCGCTTCGCGGCGTCGTCAAGGTCGGCCGCGCGGACCGCGGCGACCGGGTCGGGATGGCCGATGGGGAACGGCACGTCGCTGCCGAGCAGCACCTGGCCGGCGCCGACCCGCCGGACCAGGAACTCCAGGCTCAGCGGGTCGAGTGCGACGGTGTCGTAGAACAGGCGGCGCAGCACGCTCGACGGCGGCACGGTCATCCCGGTCCGGTCCAGGAGGCCCGACCGGACCAGGCCGTCCAGCCGGTACGCCTGGTAGGGCAGGAACCCGCCGCCGTGCACGACGATCACGCGCAGCCCCGGGAGCCGGTCGAACAGCCCGTCCGCCATGAGCTGGAGCACGGCGGCGCTGGTGTCGGTGATGCGCCCGGCGACGTTCTGCAGGAGCGGCGGGGTGAAGGCCCGCGACGGCCCGTTCCCCGGCGGATGCAGCAGCACGGGCAGGCCGAGCCCGGCGATCCGGTCCCACAGCGGACCCAGCGACGCGTCGGCCACAGAACCCAGCCCGGGCGGATGCGTGGTCACCATCACCGCGGGCGGGGCGAACCGCTCGGCCAGGGCGGTCACGTCTGCGGCCGCCGCGGCGGCGCCCGCCGACAGGTCCACGAACGGGACCGGCCGCAGCCGGCCGGCGCTGCCGCGGGCGGCATCGGCCAGCGCCTCGTTGACCGCGGCCGCCCAGCGCCTGCCGTCGGACGGGCCGAACCGGTGCCAGGTGAACAGGTCGAGCCACGGCGACACCCACTGCTCGGCGATCGACCGCTCGTCCATCCAGCGCAGCCGGGCGTCGAGATCGGTCATGCCGGGGCCGACCGGGCCCAGCCGGTCGTCGCCCTCGGCCAGGACCGGCCGGCCGCCGTCCGCCGCGGCAACGACCGCGGAGACGCCGGGCAGGCCGCCGGCCCGCGCGGCGTCGAGCAGCCCGGGCGGGACCAGGTGGGCGTGTACGTCAACGGCGCTAGCCACGCTCATCAATCAAGCACATCCTGAGATCCCGCGCGGGCGCGACGGGACCAAGAAGCTGGCCCGCAGGAAAGGTTCGGGGCCGGCCAGCCCGGGGATGAACGAGAACGCAGGGCGGTACGGTGCGCGATCGGGCGCGGTGCAGGTGGCAGGGCCATGGTGAGCGGACCAGGCGCGTGACGTCCGCGCCTTCGCTGGACAGCGTGTTGAGCGTGGCCAGCGGGAAGCAGGTGCTGCTGCCCGCGGCCGAGGTGGTGCTGCTCGGGTTCGCGGCGCTGGCCGTGGTGCTGATTCAGGAGATCTGGATACTCGCGCGCCACGTCAACACGATCACGCACGAGGGGGCGCACGCGGCGGTCGGGTCATTGGCCGGGCGGAAGGTCCTGGGCATCACGCTGATGCCCAATGCGGACGGGCTGACGGCCGTGACCTCGGGCGGGGCGGCCGGGAACGTCCTGTTCTATTTCGTCGGCTACCTGGGGCCGAGCCTGTTCGGGCTCGGCGCGGCGAAGCTCATCGCGCTCGGTCAGAGCCTCGCCGTGCTGTGGCTGGGCCTGCTCCTGCTCGTCGGCGTGCTGTTCGTGCTGCGCCAGCCGTTCAGTTTCGTGCCCGTCCTGATCACCGGTTTCTTCCTCTTCGTCGTGGTGCGGTACGCTGCCGCCGGCGCGCAGGCGGCCTGCGCGTACGGCGTGACCTGGTTCCTGCTGCTGTCGGGCGTGCGGCAGGTGATCGATCACGGCACGGGGGCCGCGGACGCGAGCAAGCTGAGGGAGATCACGCGCATCGGCCGGCCGGTCTGGGTGTGGCTGTGGTTAGCCGGGACGGTCTTCGCGCTCGCGGTCGGCGGGTCGCTCCTGGTCTGACCGGCGTTCCCGCTACGCGGGGGCGTGCGACCCGGTCATCAGCGCGGCGAGATCCTCCGGGTGCAGGAACGACGGCGGCGGGGGCGGGCCCCAGCTGAACAGGGCCCGGGCTCCTTCCAGGGTCTCCGGCGTCCAGAGCTGATCGTCGATGATGCAGTCCATGTCCGAGTAGTACTCCGAGAAGTTGCCCGCCGGGTCCTTCAGGTACCAGAAGAAGTTCGAGCCCGCGTGGTGCCGGCCCAGGCCCCAGACGTGCCGTTCCGGATGGTCCTCGAGCATCGCGAACGCCCCCCGGCCGATCTCGTCGACGTCCTCCACCTGCCAGGAGGTGTGGTGCAGGAAGTTCACCGGCGCGGACAGCACCAGAACGTTGTGATGATCGGTCGAGCAGCGCAAGAACGCGCCCGCGCCCTTGAGGTAGTCGCTGGCCTTGAAGCCGAGGCCCTCGGTGAAGAACCGGCTGGTGGCCTCGTAGTCGGTGGAACCGATGACCGCGTGCCCGAGCTTCAGCGGCCGCACCGGGTCGTCGCGCAGCACGCCGGGGGCCCGCTGCGAAGTCCGCTCCGGCCGGCCCGGTCCGTTATACGGGGTGGGCGCGGCGATCGGCTGCTCCAGCCGCGGGTGCACCTCGACCGAGGCGAGGAACCCGGCGACCGGTTCCCGGGCGCGCACGGCCTCGCCCTCGCGGACGGCGGTGATCCCGAGCCCGGCCAGGCCGGCCGCGATCCGGTCCAGGTCGTCGGGATCATCCGCGCCGACCGTGAGGTCCACCAGGCGCCTCGTCGGCGCCCGGGTGAGCCTGAGCTGCGGCCCGCCGTCGATGGTGGCGAACGTCCCGTCGCCCAGGTCAGTGAGCCCGAAGTCGGCGTAGTAGTCAGCGGTCGGGCCGATGTCGGGCACTCCGATGGTCACCGAGGTGAGCTGATGCAGGGCCATGGCCGGTCCTCCTCTACCGGTGCGCGGTGGGGGTCACGATGAGGCTGCCCCGGCGACGAAGCGCTGCCGCAGCTCGCCGATCCCCCCGACGCAGCTGACCAGCTCGTCGCCGGGAGCGAGCCAGCGCTGCGGGTCCCGGCCCAGGCCGACGCCGGCCGGCGTGCCGGTGAAGATGACGTCGCCGGGCCACAGCGGCAGGATCGCCGACATCTTCGCGACGAGCTGCGGCACCGAGATGATCAGGTGGCTGGTGCGGGACTTCTGCACTTCCTCGCCGTTGATCGCGCAGCCGAGCTCCAGGTCGTCGGGGTTGCCGTCAAGGTTGCCGATCCGCACGCTGCCCTCCCCGGCTTCCCGGTGCTCCCCTGGTGAGTCAGCACCAGTCTCCGCCGGCCGCGCTGCCGCGGGCAAGGCGCCCCCGTCCGCGCCGCGCCGCGCCCCGGGTGCCGCGGGGGTGGCCCGGTAGGCTGCGATACGATGCTACCCGCGAGTAGGGAGTGTCGATGGGACTGGCCTTCGAACGCCACGGCTGCGGTCCGCCGCTGGTGCTGCTGCACGGGGTCGGACACCGCCGGGAGGCCTGGGGCGCGGTGCTGGAGCGACTGACCCCGCACCGCGACGTCATCCTCGTCGACCTGCCGGGACACGGCGAGTCACCGCCGCTGCGGCTGGCCGGCCGGCCGGTGCTCGAGGCGCTGCTCGACGAGGTGGTCGGGCTGCTGGATGAGCTGGCGCTGGAGCGGCCGCACGTCGCGGGGAACTCGCTGGGCGGCAGGCTCGCCCTGGAGGCGGGCGCGGCCGGCCGGGCGGCCACGGTCACGGGGCTGTCCCCGGCCGGGTTCTGGCGCAGCGACAAGGAGGCGCGCTACGCCCGGGCCATCTTCAAGATCATGGAGAGGGCGGGGGAGCGGATCCAGCGGCTGGCCCCGGCGGTGTCCCGGAGCACGGCGGGCCGAGGCCTGGTCTACAGCGCGATCGTCAGCAGGCCGTCCCGGCTGAGCCCGGAGCAGGCGCGGGGAGACATGGCCGCGTTCCTGGCCGCCAGGGACGCCCTGCACGCGGTCCTGGCGGGGATGACCCAGTTCACCGGTCGGGTTCCGGCCGACGTCCCGGTCACCATCGGCTGGGGGACCCGCGACCGGCTGCTGCGGCCGCGCCAGATCCTGGTCGCGAAGGCCCGGGTTCCGGAGGCCAGGCTGGTGCCGTTGCCTGGCTGCGGGCACGTCCCGATGACCGACGATCCCGACCTGGTGGCGGGCGTCCTGCTGCACGGCAGCGGCGGAGCCTAGCGCGCCGGCCAGCGGCCGCGCGGTCGCCCTAGGCCGGATCGCCCCAGTCGACGGTGGCCCGGGCGGCCACGTCCGGGTGGCGTTCCAGCCAGCCGCGGGCGAACGGGCACAACGGCACGACGACGAGGTCCTCGCGCGCGGCCTGATCGATCGCCGCCGTCACCAGGCTGCCGCCCAGGCCCCTACCCTCGAGTTCCTCGGGGACCTCGGTGTGCACGAGCACCAGCCGGCGCCCGTTGCGCCGGTACAGAAGCTCGGCGGGGCGGCCTTCGGCCCGCAGTTCGAGGCGGGACTCGGCCTGGTTGTCGGTAACCTGCGCGGCATCGTTCACGGGCACCATCGTCGCACCAAGGCGGGCGCCGGTCCCGGCCCGGTCACGGCGCAGGCGCCGGCGCGGGTTCGGGAGAGTCGAACGCGGCGGGGCCCGTGCTCCGGCCGAAGGCCAGCGCGCTGCCCGCCGCGAGCAGCGCGGCGGCCAGCAGCGCCCACGCCGCCTTGGTATGCAGGTACAGCGCGGCCCCGGTGATGGCGCCGGCCAGCATCGCGGCCACGGCGGCCGTCCTGCGGCCCGCGGCCTGGTTGGTCCCGCCCGCCAGGCTCGAGTCCGCGGCCAGGCCGGTCAGTGTCATCGTCAGGACCGTGGTGGTCAGGTCGGGGACGGCCAGCCGCCGGATCGTCGCGTTGCGGACGCCCATGGCGAAGGCCAGCAGCGCGATCACGACGTAGCGCGGCCATCCCGACCCGACGCTCGCCGCACCGAACGCGACGGCGGCGCCCGCGGCGACGAACACCGCCTCGGTGGCCATGGCCGTGAGCAGCAGGCGCGACGGCCTGGGCTGTCCGCCCGGCCCGGCGGAGATCCGCGCGGCCATCCGGCTGGCGCAGGCGGCCCCGACCAGGAACACCGCCAGCGAAGTGAGCGTGGCCGGGACCGAGAACCCGGGCGCTCCGGCGGCGGCGAAGCCGAGCACCACGATGTTGCCCGTCATGTTGGCGGTGAACACGCGGCCCAGTCCCAGGTAGCACACCGCGTCGACCAGGCCGCTGACCACGGTGAGCACCACGAGCGTGCGCACCAGGGGCGGGGGAGCGCTCTTCGGCATGTGCCTAGTTTTCCGGAATGCCTACCCGGTTCCGACCCTGGGCCGCCCCCGGACTCGCCGTCGGGGCATAGATCCGGGAGGCCGGCGGTTTCCGGTGATCGCTGTTGCACCGTTCGTCGTCGAAGGGAGATCGGCTCATGCCCCGGGCGGTCAGGTTTGACGATTACGGCGGGATCGACGTGCTGCGGGTGGCCGAGGTCGACCGCCCCGTCCCCGGCCCCGGACAGGTCCTGGTGCGGGTGAAGGCCGCGTCGATCAACCCGGGGGAGGCCAAGATCCGCTCCGGGGCCCTGGCCCAGCGGTGGCCGGCCACGTTCCCGTCGGGACAGGGCAGCGACCTGGCTGGCGTCGTGGCGGAGGTCGGCGAGGGCGTTACCGGATTCGCCGTGGGTGACGAGGTTTTCGGGTGGACGGATAACCGGGCGAGCCACGCCGAGTTCGTCGTGGTCGAGGCCGCCCATCTCGTCCGCAAGCCGGCCGGAGTCTCGTGGGAGGTGGCCGGATCCCTGTTCGTCGCGGGCGCGACGGCCTACGCGATGGTCCGGGCCGTCGCGGCGGGGCCGGGTGACACGGTCGTGGTCTCCGGGGCCGCTGGCGGCGTCGGCTCGATCGCCGTGCAGCTGGCCAGGAAGGCGGGAGCCACCGTGATCGGCCTGGCCAGCGCGGCGGCCCATCCGTGGCTGTCCAGCCACGGCGTGATCGGGGTCAGCTACGGCGACGGAGTCGCCGATCGCATCCGGGCCGCGGCCGGCGCCCGGGCCAGCGGGGTGGACGCCTTCATCGACACCGTCGGCGGCTACGTCGAGCTGGCGCTCGAACTGGGTGTGCGGCCGGACCGGATCGACACCATCGTGGACTTCGCCGCCGGCCCGAGGTACGGGGTCAAGACCGAGGGCAACGCGGCCGGGGCGAGCGCCGGCGTGCTCGCCGAGCTAGCCGGGCTGATCGAGAAGGGCCAGCTCGAGATCCCGATCGCCGGGGTCTACCCGCTGACCGAGGTGCAGGCTGCCTTCCGGGAACTCGAGCAGGGGCACACCCACGGCAAGATCGTTCTGATTCCCTGACCGCCTGATCTCAGGGCACCGTTCGTATGGCTAGGCCCGTTCCAGGGAGGTCAGGAAGCCGGCGTGGCCGGGGCCGCGCGGGAACACCGGCCAGACGTCCACGACCTCCTCGCCGCTGACCGCGAACAGGACGTCGTGCAGGTTCACGGTCGTGGGCGCGTACCCGCTGACCAGCCGGACCCGGTCGCCGACCTCGGCGCGGAACCGGTCGTCGGTGTCGAACAGCGCGTGCTCCTCGGAGTAGCCCCGGGCGACGTAGTCGTGGCCCAGGATCGGCGGCAGGACGAAGTCGATACCGATCGACTTGCGCCCGGCGTCCAGGATGACGGTGTCGCCATGCCGGGCCAGGACAGTGGCCAGCACGGTCAGCGAGACCTCGAAGCCCGACACCAGGTTGCCGTGGGACGCGTCCATGAACACGTACGACCCGGCCTGCAACTCGGTCACCTCAGGATGGCGGCCGGTGATCTCGTAGGTGCCGGTGCCGCCCGCGGACAGGGTTTCCGCGGGCAGGCCCTCGGCGCGCAGCAGGTTCTTCACCGAGGCCGCGTAGTCCATCGCCTGGCCCGCCATGCGGATCCGGTTCTCGCGGTCGCGCTCGAGCATGCAATGGCCCTCGTAGGCCATGACGCCCTTCAGCCGCAGCCCGGGAGCGGCGTGGACCTGCTCGGCCAGGCGCAGCGCCTGCTCGGGGGAGCGCGCCCCGCAGCGCCCCATGCCCACGTCGAGGTCGACCAGGACGCCGGCCTCGGTGCCCCGGCTGGTCATCGCGGCCGACAGGGCGTCGATGTTGCGCGGGTCGTCGACGGCCAGCGTGAGACTCGCGTGCGCGGCCAGCGCCGCCGCCGTGCCCACCCGGTCGGGCGGGACCGACTCGTTCGCGATCAGGATGTCGTCCACACCCGCGGCGGCCATCGCGGCCGCCTCCCACACCGACGCCACGGTCACGCCGATCGCCCCGGCGTAGACCTGCATCAGCGCGATGTCCGGGGATTTCTGGACCTTCGTGTGCGGGCGCAGCCGCGCGGTGCAGCCGTCCAGGGCGGCCGCCATCGCGGCGATGTTGCGCTGCAGCGCGTCGACGTCGACGAGCAGCGCGGGGGTGGGCAGCGTGTCGACCGGCTCGCCGACGTGCCGGCCGTACAGGCCGGTTACGCGTTCCCGGCCCCGCCGCCACGGCTCCCGCCAGTCACTCATGGTCGATGTCCGGCCCCGGCCACGCCTAACGGTAGGCGGCGATGCCGGTGATCGCCTGGCCGAGGGTGAGCGCGTGGATCTCCTCGGTGCCCTCGTAGGTCAGCACCGACTCCAGGTTGTTCGCGTGCCTGATCACGGGGTACTCCAGGGTCACCCCGTTGGCGCCGAGCACGGTCCGCGCCTGGCGGGCGATGTCGATCGCCGTCCGCACGTTGCTCATCTTGCCCAGGCTGACCTGCTGCGGCGTGATCTTCCCGGCTTCCTTGAGCCGCCCCAGGTGCAGCGCGAGCAACTGGGCGCGCTGCAGGTCGGCCAGCATCCACGCCAGCTTGCCCTGGGTCAGCTGGAAGCTGCCGATCTTCCGCCCGAACTGTTCCCGGGTCCGCGCGTACTCGGCGGCCGCCTCGAGGCAGGACCGGGCCGCGCCGGTGACCCCCCACACGATCCCGAACCGCGCCTCGGACAGGCAGGACAGCGGCCCCTTGAGCCCGGTCACCCCGGGGAGCACCGCGTCAGCGGGCAGCCGGACGTCGTCGAAGTGCAGCTCGGAGGTTACCGAGGCGCGCAGCGACAGCTTCTTGTGGATGATCCGCGTGGTAAAGCCGCGCGCCCCGCGCGGAACCAGGAAGCCGCGTATGCCCTCCGGGGTCTGAGCCCACACGACCGCTATGTCGGCGATCGACCCGTTGGTGATCCACATCTTGGTGCCGGACAGGACCCAGTCGTTCCCGTTCTGGATTTTGGCGTGGGTGGTCATGCCGGACGGGTCACTGCCGTGATCGGGTTCGGTGAGGCCGAAGCAGCCGATCGCCTCGCCGGCCGCCATCCGGGGCAGCCACTCGTGCTTCTGCTCCTCGGATCCGTACTTCCAGATCGGGAACATCGCGAGCGATCCCTGTACCGAGACCAGGCTGCGCAGCCCGGAGTCGGCGGCCTCCATCTCGCGGCAGGTCACGCCGTAGGCGACCGGTCCCATCCCGGCGCAGCCGTACCCGTGCAGGTGCATGCCCAGCAGGCCGAGTTTGCCGAGTTCCTGGGCCATCTCGCGGGGGAGCGTTCCGGCTTCGAACCAGTCGGCGATATACGGCATGATCCGGTCGGCGGCGAAGGTCCGCACGGTGTCCCGGACCAGCCGTTCCTCCTCGGTCAGCTCGTCGTCGATCCGGAGCAGGTCGATGGCCTGGCTGTCGGTGCTTGGCGGCATGGCCGGTCCTCTCTTCTTGCCGTGCTTCCCGCTTGCCTGCGGGGCGCCCGGAGGCCCTTCAGCTCGCTTGCCGTCAGCGTACGTGCGCGGTGCGGTTGTCTTCGCCCCGTCCTGATCGGGCATGATGGCAGTTATGAGCGACGTTAACGGCAGCAAGAGGCTGGTTCGCACCCGTGACGGCCGCATCGTGGCTGGCGTGTGCTCCGGCATTGGCGAGTACTTCGGCGTCGACGCCAACCTGGTCCGCGTGATCGTGGCCGTCCTTACCATCTTCACCGGCGGCTTCGGCGCCCTGGCCTACCTGGCGGCCTGGGTGGTGGTTCCCGAGGAAGGCGAGAAATCGTCGATCGCGGAGAACCTGGTCAACAAGAACCGGAACCGCTAGCCGGGCTCGCCGGCGCCGGCGGCTCCGGGCGGCGTGGCTGGCCGGTGTGGCTGGCCGGCGTGGCTGGCACCCAACTGTCCCAACAGTGACAGTTACCGGACATCGATCCCCCAGGAAGCTCGCATCGGTGCCAACCGCTTTGCCGGCAGTGCGTTCCGTCCCCTATGCTGGGTCGGTCCCCGACGGCGGGCGCCAGGGGTCTGGCGGCGATGGCCGTCGAGCCCCCATCGTCTAGCGGCCTAGGACACCGCCCTTTCAAGGCGGCGGCACGGGTTCGAATCCCGTTGGGGGCACGGCTGGCAGCCAGCCAGCACAGCATGGTCCTGTAGAGCAGCTCGGAGTGCTCGCCACCCTGTCAAGGTGGAGGTCGCGGGTTCAAATCCCGTCAGGACCGCTCGGGCCGGCGGCGCCTGGGCGCGATTCGGCGTCGGCGCCCAGCCAAGGTCAGGTAGCTCAGTTGGTACGAGCGTCCGCCTGAAAAGCGGAAGGTCGGCGGTTCGACCCCGCCCCTGACCACCAGGAGGTCTTCACGTTTCAGTGGGGGCCTTGTTCACGTTTGGGCCTTGGCTGTGAGTCTGTCACGCGGGTCTGACATATCTGTCGTGCTGCGCCGTCATTTCGGGTACGGCTTGTAGCTGGCTGGTGGCTTACGGTGGTGTCTGGCGGCTTGCGGGCATGCTGCCGCTGACGGTGCCATGGTCGTGGTGTTGCAGGAGCCGGGTGCTTAGGGCGGAGCGGTGGCTGTGGCCGGGGTGGTGCGGGTTTTGCGGCGCCGGCGGCGGGTCTTTGGCGGGAGCCCGGCGGCGGCGCGGCGGGCGTCGTCTTGCTGGCGCGTGTCCCATGCGGTGATGACGCGCTGGTTGCGGACGATGAGTGCGGTGATGGTGAACAGGGTGAGGGGGGCTAGGCCCATGAGGCGGCACCAGCCACGTCCGATGTCGGTGGTGGCGGTGTCCTTGATGCCGGAGAAGCCCCGTTCGGCGCTGGTGCGGCGGGCGTAGGACCGTCGGTGCGCAGCTGAGGGGTAGTCGTGTTTCTGGGCGGTCTTGGCCAGCACGTCCGGGGGGACGGTGATGGTCTGCTGGGTGCAGCAGGGCTGGGGGTGCCCGGGCGGGGTGAGGATCTCGGGCCGGTCCCGGTCCAGGGTCATCGACTGGGGCCGGAGGGGGCAGCGGATCTTGCCCAGGACCGCGGGACACATGACCCGGTGGTAGCCGTCGTTGTCGTCGCTGGTGAGGCGGCCGAGTTTGTAGCGGGCCAGCTCGGCGGTCTTTGCGTCGTGCGCGGCGGCGTCTTGTGTACTGGGGCCGGGGGGCAGCGGGCCGAGCTCGAGCAGGGTCCGCGGGGCGCAGGGGCAGTACAGGTTCCCGTTGCTGATGATCGTGCCCTGATGGGTGCCTTTGGGGCCGCGGTCGTGGGGGTGCAGGTCCTGGATGAGGCGGGCGCCGGCCTGGCGCAGCGGGATGGCCCAGGCCTCGGCGTCGCGGTGGGCGTAGCCGGAGTCGGCGAGCATGTCGCCGAGCGGGATCCTGGCGGCGGGCATGGCGGTCAGGGCGGGGGTGAACGCGCGGACCGGGTCGTGGCGGCAGGAGGACAAGGTGGCGCGGCGGGCGAGCTCGGGGACGCGCGGGCCGTTCTCGTCGCGGGTGGTGACCGCGGCGGACAGGTAGTAGCCGAAGAACAGCTCGCCTTCGGGGCCGGGCAGGTTGACGGTGCGGTGCCCCCACGAGGCCTCGGGGTCGGCGCAGTCGCCGGGGCTGGCATCGTGCGGCGGGGGCCGGGAGAAGGTCTCCAGGTCGGTCCAGTCCGCAGCCAGTGCTGTGCTCGCGTTCTTGAACCGGTCCGGAACCGAGGCTTCGAGCAGGTCATCACAGATGCGCTGGAGTTCGGGCGGCGGCAGCCCGTCCGGTTCGTCCTTGCCCAGCGTCCTGGCGACCAGGGCGAAGGTGTACTCGGTCTGACGGTAGGTGAGCTGGTGCGGGCCGTGTCCCCAGTCCGCGGTGACGCCGAGGCGCCGCTGCTCATCGCCGGGCAGGCCGGCCAGGACCTGGTGGACCCGGGTCAGGTGGGCGGGCTGCCCGCCGGCCTGGGTCAGGCACATCCCGGCTAGCAGGGTGCGGACGTGCAGCTGCCGGGCGCGGACCCCGGTGGGCAGCATGACCTCGATCCGCGGCGCGATGCCGGAGGCATCGATGATCGCCTCCAGCGCCGCCAGCGATGTCATGACCGCCGGGTTCCGCCAAGGAGCGCGACCGCGTCAGCTTCGCTGCCCGGTTCCAGGCCGGCGGTCAGGTCGCCGAGCCGCTGGGAGCAGGTGATCCCCGCGGCGGCCATGAACGTGGCCAGGCCGAGCTGGTCCGCGCAGTCACGCAGCCAGGTCGCCCGCAGCCGGGACGTGTCCAGCCGGGGCAGCCCGCCCCCGCCGTCCAGCGCGCTGACCAGCGGATAGGTGATGTTGCGCCGGCCCGGCTCGGTCCCGCCGCAGATCAGGCCGTCCCCGGCGAACCCGGCCGCGGCCAGCAGCCGGTCCTGGTAGCGCGCCAGGACCGGCACGGTGCGGGGCCGGGCGCCCCGCACGGCCGCCACGACACCGCCGGACCGCGCGGCCACATCAGCCCCGCGCACCTGGCGCAGGTCAGCGCGGATCAGCCCGGCCCCGGCGGCCAGGCAGATCAGCGCGCCGGCGCGCATCCGCCGCGCCGGCGTGGGCTGGGCGCCGGCCAGCGCCAGGTACCCGCCGATCTCGGCCGGCGTATAGGGCGCCTTGGCGCGCTCGCGCGGCAGCGGCAGGTCCTGCGGGTAGAACTGCGGCACGACACGGCGGCCGGTGAACCGCAGGTTCGTCCGCAGCGTCCGCCGCGCCGCGCCGGACAGGCCCGGCGCGCACCGGGTGAACCGCTCCGCGGTCGAGGGATGCAGCAGCACCTGCGGGACCGGCTCCAGCCCCATCCCGATCGCCCAGTCCGCCAGCTTCCCCGCGGCCCACAGCAGGTTCTTCGCCCGTTCCCTGCCGCCCGGCGCCGTCGCGGTGATCACGTCCCGGGCAAACGCCGCGGCCCGCGGCGAGACCGATGACGGCCGCCACTGCCCGATATAAGCCGCTACCTCAGCATCTGTCATACAGCACTTATACTTAAGGACATGCGTGAAAACGGGGAGCCACGCCGCGACAATGAGAACGTGTCGCTCACCCCGGCCCAGCAAGCCCAGGCCGCCCGCATCGCCCGCGAGCTAGCCGCCCTCGGCCTCGCCCTGCCCGGCACCCTCGCCGACCGGATGACCCGCTGCGGCCGGGACAACTGCCGCTGCCACGCTGACCCGCCCCGACTGCACGGCCCTTACCACCAGTGGACCCGCAAGAAGAACGGCAAGACCGCCACCCGCATCCTGACCGAGGACCAGTACGCCGACTACGCCCCCTGGTTCGACAACCACCGCCGCCTGCGAGAACTGGTCGCCGAACTCGAAGCCCTCAGCCTCGGCATCGCAGAAAGCGACCCCCGCTGGAACCGGTATGAGGTGCCCCAACTTTCCGGACAGTCCATCCAATAGGATGGGCTATCTGGAAAGGTGAAATAATTGCCCCGATCTAAGAAGAGCTTCTCACCGGAATTCAAGGATGAAGCCGTGAAGATGGTGATCGAGACGTCGCGTCCGATTGCCCGCGTGGCGAAGGAGCTCGGTATCAACGAAGGTACGCTCGGTAACTGGGTGGGCATTTACCGCCGTGAGCATGCCGGCGAGGAGCCGCCGCTAACCGTGAATGAGCGCGTGCGGCTGCGCGAGCTCGAGCGGGAGACCCGGGAACTGAAGATGGAGAACGAGTTCCTGAAAAAAGCCGCAGCATACTTTGCCAAAGACCATCGGTGACCGAGAAATTCGAGTTTATCGACGCGGAGTATGCGGCTTACCAGGAATCGGACGACGAGTACGTGCCGTCAATCGTGCAGATGTGCAGGTGGATGGAGGTGTCCCGGTCCGGGTTCTACGAATGGCGGAACGCCCCGGAATCAGCGACGGCGAAAAGGAGAGGGGAACTCGCCCTGATCGTGAAGAAGTCATTCGATGAATCGGATGGGACGTACGGGTACCGCCGGGTCCATGTGGACCTGGTGGCCTGGGGCGTGCCGGCCGGGCCGGAGCTGGTGCGGTCGGTGATGCGTGAGCTGGGCCTGGAGCCCTGCCAGCCGCGGCCGTGGCGGTTCAGCCTCACCGAGGGCGACGGCCAGGAGCACGACATTCCCGACCTCGTGAAGCGGAATTTTACCGCCGCCGCGCCTGGCGAGAAGATGGTCGGCGACATAACCTACGTTCCGACATGGCAGGGCTGGCTCTTCCTGGCGACGGTTATCGATTGCCATACGAAAGAAGTGATCGGCTGGGCGACGGACGATAACTACAAGACCCCGCTCATCGAGAAGGCCATCGAGATGGCCGCCCGCAATTATCCTCTTGCCGAGAATGCTGTTTTTCATTCTGACCGCGGCAGCAACTACACGTCCCAGCAGTTCGCGAAGACGCTGAAGAGGCTTAATCTCCGGCAGTCCGCTGGCCGTACTGGAATATGCTACGATAATGCGATGGCCGAGTCGTTCTTCGCCGCGCTGAAGAACGAGCGCGTCCACCGGACCCAGTATCCGACCCGCGAGCATGCGCGCCGGGACGTTGTGAGGTACATCGAATTCTGGTACAATTCAAGACGTCGGCACTCCGGGCTTCAGTACCGGACCCCACGACAGGTCCACGAGGAATACCTGGAACGGCAGCTCGCAGCGTGAATTAACCACAAATCCGCTGTCCGGAAAGTTCGGGGCAGATCAGTAACCACGTGGGCTGGGCGCGCTTAACCTGTGGGCAGCCGTCCCCGCAAACTCCATCACCACAGGTCAACCCCAAACGTGAAGACCTGACCAGATCAGAGGCCTAGTCAGGCGAATAGCTCCCGTCGCAGGGAGCCAAACGGGGAGCCAAACGAGTTACGCTCCCGCCTATGACGGACACCACAGCGCGTCGGCGCGGCCACGGCGAGGACGCGATCTACTTCGACCCCGCCAAGAACCGGTATGTCGGGGCGGTCTCGCTTGGCTTCGGGCCCGATGGAAAGCGGATGCGCCGCAAGGTCACCGGCCGGACCAAGCAGGAGGTCAGGGACAAGCTCAAGGCGCTGCACGGCGAGCTTGACCGTGGCCTGCGCACCTCGTCCACGTACACGGTCCGGCAGGCGGTGGAGGACTGGCTGCGTGGCGGATTGCCGGGCCGGTCAGATCGCACGCGGTCCATCTACCAGGAAGCCCTGACACCGCTGCTGGAGTACATCGGCGCCAGGCCGCTCAGGGAGCTCACGGCCGGAGATGTCCGCTCCGGTCTCGAGGCGCTCACCAGCAGGCTATCCACCAGATACCTGCAGATCGCCCGGGCCTCGCTCGCCCGAGCGATCAGGTACGCCGAGGCGCACGACCGCGTTGGGCGGAACGTGGCCACGCTGGTTGACCCGCCCAGCGGCCGTGTGGGACGGCCAAGCCGGTCTCTGACCCTCGACCAGGCCCTTGCGCTGCTCAGAGCGGCCGGGGAATCCCGGCTGAATGCCTACGTCGTGCTGAGCCTCACCGTCGGCATCCGCACCGAAGAGGCCAGGGAGCTGCGCTGGGATCATGTCGACCTCGAGGGGAATCCCGCCGCGGACCGTCCTGTCCCGCCGTCGGTGGCCGTGTGGCGTTCCGTGCGTCAGGGCGGCGACACGAAGACAGCCAAGTCGCGCCGGACGCTCGCGCTGCCGCAGACCGCCATCCAAGCCCTCAAGGAACACCGGAAACGTCAGGCCGAAGACCGGCTGGCAGCGGGGCCCCTGTGGCAAGATCATGACCTGGTGTTCGCCTCCGCTATCGGTACGCCGTTGGATGCGGCGAACGTCCGGCGCGAGTTCCGCAAGATCACCCAAGCCGCCGGCCTTGGCGTCGGTTGGGCGCCGCGGGACTTGCGCCACACTTTCGTGTCCTTGATGTCCGCGGACGGCGTGCCCATCGAGGAGATCGCCAGGCTGGCCGGCCACAACCGAACGGCGACGACAGAACTGGTCTACCGGCATGAGTTGCGCCCGGTCATCACCACGGGCGCCGAAGTGATGGACCGGATATTGAACGCCAGCCCGAGGTAGTAGTCGCCCTTGACTCGCTACCAACGAGCCCGGGCTTGATCGCGTGGGGGAGATCTCCTGGCCGGTATCACCTCGATGCGAACGAGGCTTTTGCCTGTGGGTCGGTGTGCTCCTTGGCCTTCTCCGGGCCGTACAGGTAGTACAGCAGCCGCCCGGCATCGGTTCCGCGGAGCACTTTCCCGATCACCGAGCAGTTCCTGTTCTGTGACGGACGCTGCGGCGCAACTGCTCCGCGGCCTCATCCAGCCGCCGGATCACCCGCGCGCAGAATTGCGCCGCCGGGAGCAGATCCTCCCCGCGCTGCCGGTCACGTTCAGCTTCGCGACGGCCTGGTTCAGGTTGGTCCCGGCCCGGCGCACCAGCCCGCGGCCGCGATTACTTCCACCGGCGCCCCGTCCCGGCGCGGCTACCCGGCGAGCTCCTCCCAAGGCGTCAGTGGCTTCCGGGAGGGCCGTCTGGGCACGCGAATGCTGCGAGGTCTCTCACCGGCCTCGATCGTGACCCCCAGGTGACATAGCCGCTAAGCACTTCAGCGAGGACGACTTGCCTCTGCGTGGCGGCACCTGCCGAAGCGGGTGCGGGTGCCATACGGTCTGGTGGGTCAAGCCCGGGATTCCGAGCCTCATCGGTAGCTCAGGCTAAGAACGCACAAGCAACCGGTGGGTTCAAAGATATCAGGATCGAACGATTTTCCAGGCGAGGCAATGTGCCGTCCAGTTGAAGTTTGCATGACTGTGAGGCCGCTCGTCGGATTTCTAGCGGCATGCCTACAACGCACCCAACACCTTCATCGCCGCCGTCTTGGGATCGCTGTAGAAGATCGGGTCGACTTGTTCCATTATATCGGCGCTTACGTCGAGGAAGTTGCGTTTGTTCTCAATTGGGATAAGGGCGCGTCTCGCGCCGTTGTCCTTGGCGACCTGCAATGGCTCGGTGAGCGAACGCATGGGCTTGATGTTCCCCTGCACACTCATGTCACCCAGGATGAGCAGGGCCGGGCTCACTGGTGCTTTGCGCAGGGCCGAGTAGCACGCTACGAAGAATGCAACGCCAAGCTCGGCCTCGACACGGTTAGCGAGAAGGTCGATGACCTCGACGTGGAGGTCGGATATATCAAGGTCGCGGGCGACTGCAAGGTCGGTCTTTTTCGCCTGAAGGTAGCTGAACGCGCGCTGGACGGATTCCTTTGTGGCGCCGCCTACGCCGCCAGCGAGCCTCAACTTGCCTGTCCCGCTCGAGACGGAGATCTCGACACGGTAGAGACCGACCGTACCGTCAGACGTGACGCCCGCGCTATAGGCGGTCCCAGGCGACAGCGGATCTGTCGAGATGAGATCTCGCCCGCCTTGTTCCGGGACGCCAACGAATCTCTCCTCGCCTGTCTCCTGCAGCGTGTAGCTAAACGACGTGTGGTAGTACTCGAAGGAGCCCATCTTCTTAAGCTGCTCCTTCACGCGTCGGCGGCCTTCGAGGGCAAGCTCGAGAATCTCACCGAGCTCGTCCTGCGTGACCTCCCCGTGCGGAAAGAGGATCTTCATGAGGCCCGACACAGTTTTGCGCACCGCTTTACGATCTCGCGCGTTAAGGTGCGCACCGAGCGAGAAATGCCGGTCGAGGATCTCGGTGAAGTTGTGCTTCCGCATCTCGCGGAGCGCCTCGGCGAGGTAGTCGACTACGAACCCGTAATGGTTAGTGAAGAGGTCGTTCCGCATCTTCGGTATCTCCCAGCCTGGGAGGTAGAAGTGGATGCGGTCGATGAATGCCATGTCGTCGCGAATTACGTCTGGCATCGGTGAAAAGAGGTGGCCCGTCTGCACCAACACATCGACGGGCTGGTTTGTGTTGCCGAACATTGCGATGCTCGCGTCGCCCGACATGGCCTCTTGCCCGCGCTGGAAGGTGCCGGACTCGCAGTAGGTCTTCATCGTCGTGATGACCTCTTTCGGCATCTTCTGCAGGTCAGCGACCTCGTCGAACCCGACGACGTCCCAGATCTGCACCATGCCCTTCTGGCGGCCCGAGATATGTCCGAAAAGGTTTGCTACCGTCGTGCCGCCCGTGAGCAGCGCGGAGTATGGCGAGACCTCCTGAATGACATAGCTCTTGCCCGTGCCTCGAGGCCCAAGTTCGACGAGGTTGTAGTTCCGTTCCGCGAACGGGATGAACCGTACCAGGAAGAGAAGCTTCAGTCGGCGCGACATGTCGCCTGGCTCGTAGCCTGTGCTGCGAATGATGAGGTCGAGCCACTCGTCGGTCGTGAACTCGCTACGGATCCTTCGGTACTCTTCGAGGTCGAACGTGGCGATTTGGATCGGCGTTAGCTTGTCGATCCAGAACGGGTTCTTCCCGCGTGACTCCTCGTCGTACTCAAACCGCATGTCGACCTGCGCCCAGATGCCACCCATCACGAGTCGCTCATAGTCGCGAATGTAGTGCTCGGGAACGTGCACGTTCTTGTGCCCGAAGTTCGTGACCTCGGCCCAGTAGTCCGAGTCGACGAGGCGGACCTTGACCTTGTCGATGAACGTGTGGCTGCCCCGGTCCTTCACTATGGCTTGGGCCTTCATCGACTCATCTGAGCGGATGTAGTTGTTTGCGAGCGTGTCGTTGACGACCTGCAGCCCCATTTGGATCGTGACTTCGTCCGACGACGCACAGTACTTACCCAGAAGGAATTCGAGGACGAAGACCGGCACATTGGCGCCGACCTTCACCTTCCGAACGAGATCCTTGCGAACCACCTTGCCTGCAAAGAGGCGGTTGGCTTTGTCGTCCAACAGGTCGCGCGTGAGCGATGCTGGGTTGCTCATTGCACTCCAAGTCGGACCGGGATATCGGTTGGCGATCGGTACAGCTCCGCATCGGTCGCGGGATCCTGCACAACGACGCGCACGGACTCCGTGCTCTCGTCGCTCAGCAAGAAGGCGACGGTGACCGGTTTGTCCGGCTCAAGTTTCACACACCCGGTGGCGCGATCGAGCTCGGCGTCGACGGCGATCCCGACCGCGCCGACCTGCCTGCCTGCCGCCATGAGTAGCGGCCGTACGAGAACGCCTGTAGCTCCTAAGGTCATCTGCTGCTCTCCGAAAGAGAGCGTGACACTGAAGATGCGGTTCGTGACTGCCTCGGGCAGTCCTGTCGCCGCGATGGGGCCTGCGGACTTGTGCGCCGATACCGGTGCCTTCGTGTGCACGGTAAGGACTGGAATGACGAGCTCCTGAAGTGACGGGCCACCGTGGTGGAATGCCAGGTCGCCGCCTGCCCTGAAGACGCCGCACCCTGCAGGGAACACAAACTCGAGGTCGGAGGCGTACCCGAGCGCAGCCGCCGCGACACGGACGCATCCGGATGGCGTCGTACCCCCACGTCCGATCCAGCAGCGCCGGTGCAGCTCGACCGTAGAGCCCCCAGGCGCGTCGGTCCTCATGGATTCGTCACGATCCGATGCGAAGAACAAGTGTCCGTGATCTGCGCTGATGACAGCGTGCTCGACCCCGGCCCTCGCGAGCTTTCGGATGGCGCGGGCCAGGTTGTCGATGACCGTGTCCATTATCTGTCGAGCCTGGAACGTGAACCCGGCCTCGCCAGCGTGGTCGATCTCCTGGGAGCGGACGACAACAACGTGTGCGCCATCGAGTTTCTTGGAGAGCTTCGAGCGTTGCAGGCTCAAGAGCTCGTCAAGGGTCATGTCGACTAGCTTGGGCACTCGGGCAGCGGCGAACTTCTTGCGGCTCGGGAGGTCGGGAAGAAACGCGTATTCGATCTGTGCGCCAAGTCTTCCGCTCTGTTCGACGACCGAGTAGCTGGCGGCAGCACCAGGCTGTAGCGCCGCCATGCCCATGGGTGTAATGCTGGGTAGAGTTCCGACTGCGGGTCGGACCGATACCTCAGAGGACTTGGGAAGCCGCTCCGCTAGCTCGATGCCCATCTCGAACCGCATCGCGTCGACAAGGAAGTAGGCAACCGGCTTCGGTTGCGCCGCGACGACCTCGCTGAAGATATGGGTCTGGTTCAGTGCTCCCGCGACGGTCCAGCCCGCCTTCACGATCACCTTAGTGAAGCCGTCCGCCATCGCGTGGCAGGCGTCGTCGTACGCACGTCGAACCACGCCAAGCGAACGTTCCTCGGGCTCCTCATCGAGATTCCCTACCCAGGATTCAAGGCGACGCTGCGCTTGATCGAGTCGGTACCATCCGTCCTTGGATGTGTACGCCACCAGCCAGGCGGCTGCGTCTCCGTTGGCCTTGTTCACCTCGGCGCGCACCTGTATCGCAATGCTTCCAAGCTCTGTCATGCGGCGCGACGCTTCCCACTGAGCCTTGCGTCCGATTTCCCGGTCAAGCCAGAAGGTGTTTTCTCGCTCTTCGACGAGCGCCAGCGCTTCGTTGAACCGCCCGCTCGCGATGAGGTCGTTGCAGTGATGCAGCAGCGTACGTTCCTCGAAGCGGAATGTGTCGATCGCGCCAAACGCCCCGCTGGGCAAGTTGGCGTTACGCAGACCGAGTTCGTCCTCTACCCGATCTGCGAAGCGGACGTACGCATCGGGGAAGCTCGTTCGCAGACATCGTGCGAGCTCTCGCACTGCCGACTCCGCGTTCTTAGAGGGGGGCGTAGGAATGCCCTCTAGCGAGCCGGGGGGCGCACAGGACAGGTCACACCTGAACTCGCTTGCTAGTACATATCGGAGGGTTACCACTCGCAGCTTAGAAAGAGCGGTGTCTTCGAGCAGCTCCAGCCCAAGTCGCGAGCTGATCAGCTTCACGAGCTCACGCGTAGCGGCTTTGCTGCCTATCTCCCCGTCTCGGGCTTCGCTGACGATCCAAGCAGCGAGCAAAGCATCGTTGCTACGCGTGTCGTGGAAGATGCTCTTCAAGATCGATGGGGCCTCCGGCCCGCCGCCTGCCGCTGCGCGCGCGAGATCCTCGTAGCTCACCTTGCGGTCGAATGGCAACATGTCGTCGACAATGCCGAGCGTGTACCTCTGGAGAAGAAGGTTCCTCGCAAGTTGCTTGAGCTGAGGCTCCCATGTCGTGCCTGCCTTCTCGAGCTCCATCAGCGGAGACCAACGTCGGTCTCGCGCGCAGCCGTGCAGGTAGACGACGACCGCGGTCGGCGAGTCACCTCTAACAAGCGGCTCGACAACGGCGCGCAGCTCGAACATCGATCCGGCGTACTCGGCGATGGAAGCGCTGACTCCACCGACAGAGATCGGCGCAGGCTCGTTACCAGTGCGCGTGCCTCCACGAACCTCGCTAACGAAAGGCTCGAACTCACCGCGCTCGTCGTACCAAACGACGACCGTACGACTCCTGATCTTGTCGGCGAGCTGCCTTGCTATGTACTCGTGTAGCGGGTGCACTAGCGCCTGCCTCCTTTCTCCGCGTCATCAGCACGCCGACGGCCGCCGCCAGCTCGACTACCGCCGTTTGCGGTCGGGGCCTCGAGCAGGCTCGTAAGCGCAGCCTTCACTGCGGCCGAAGTGCGTTCCAGGACAAGTTCAATGACCGAGCGAGTTGGGATCTCTCGCGCCGCCCACTTGTCGTCCTCGCCCTGCACCCAGAAGACCTCCTCAAGGCCGTGAGCGATGGCCAAGCTTCGGTCGACCGCACATTTTGGCAAAACACGTTCGGGCCAGAGATGCATTGCGAGATGCGCCCAGTCGTATTTACCATCGCAGAGAGCGTCCCACGTCGCCTTGACCTCTTTCTGCCAGGGCTTATGCTGTGGAACGAGCCTCCACAGCGGCGCGAAGTTGATAATGACGCCGTCTTCCAGGCTCGGCTTCCAGAGTGGAGCTACACGCTTTACTTCGTCGAGGAACGTGCGCAACTCCTCGACGAACGTCTCCTGAGCTGCGAGCGTCTTGCGCGCGGCCGCCGTTGACCGCCCGCGAAGCTCATGCTCCATAGCCTCCAGCCTTCGTTCCTCGTGCGCGAGCTTGGGGCCGACGTAGTCGTTCTGGACTCGGAAGAGGGTGTCCTTACCGAATGCGTGGATGTAGAGCCAGGCAGAATAGCGCGTCGATGGCGTCGCGAGCTGCCAATAGATTGGTGCCTTGCGCCCGCTCTTGGAGTACATCTTAATGTGCAACGGAAAAAATACACGTGCGAGCCACTCGCGTAGGTCCTCCGGCTCCGGTACCCTGGTTCTCGACGCCTCTCTTGCGACATGGCTCCAGATATCATTCGCGTGACCAGGGTCATCAACCATTATATCGGGGGAGTTCGGAATATGCGCCCCGTTTTCTGGCCACATTCCTGACGAGCGGGTGGGAAGCCGGTCGAAAGGACCTACCTCTGCCGGGAGCGGTCTTTCGCCAGTGGCGAGCCGTGCATCGAATCGTCCGAATGCTACGCCCACCAGCCATGACAGCAATCCATCAGCCGATGTTTCAGCGAGCGAGATTTCCTCGCTGACATCGCCCTCGACCTCCGTGCGGTCTTCATTGCGGTCCTCCTCGCCTGAGGCGATGCCGGTTTCGGCAACTGTCGTCTCAATGGCGTCGCGATCACTGGGTTGGATCTCATAAATCGCAAACGTAAGGTCGTCGATATCGCGTTGAAGGTCGACCATTGCTTCTTCGATAGCTTGGCAATCGAGTCCCATTACCCTTTCGTTCAAAGCGAGCGGCAGAACGAACGCATGCGAGGTTTCGTTGACCGTATCCATGCGGCGCAACAGCTGCCATGCCCTCGATGCAAGTTGCCCGAGGCGTTCGCTCGCCTCAAGTGACAGTTGAGGAATCGGAACCTTTTGCAGCGCGCCAACGACAAATTCGGGAAAACCAAAGCGACCTAGAAGCAGTTTGAACAAAAAGTCAACGAGACTCGAACTAAGAAGAGCTAGGAGGGCCAGAAGGTTCTCGGGACTGTCTAGGGCAGCGTAGCTGCGAACCGTGAAGATTGCGTCCGCGGGCATCGCCTGTGGCGAGAATACGCTGGCCCGAAGTGGCCAGGTGATTCCGGGATTAAAGTACAGCTCATAGTTGGAAGGCTTCTCGCTAGCCCGACCAGGCCGTCCCAGAAATCCAGGAAACGTCTCTCTTTCTTTATCCCACGGCGCGACCAATGCCTGGTCGTTATAGAACTTCTGAGCGCGGCCACCCTTCAAGTAGGTGTGCCATTGTTCGCCTCCTACACTCGAAATCTCCCACCAGGCACGTAGGTAGCGGGCGTCGTTGCTCGTTTGCCCGCCAGCGCGAGCCATGCGCGTGCTGGATTCGAGTGGCGTGAGTTGGCGAAAAAGCGAACGCAAGTTCTCGGTTACCCAATAGGCAAATGGTGCGCCGGGAATGGTCGACAGGGCCGCAAGTTTTACGCGAAATATGGCATCCTCTGTATTCGCCAAGGCGCAACGAGACAAGACGCTCGCCTTATCATCTGCTCCTAGAGCGCGAATAAATAGCGTTTCGCTATCAGCGGCAGGCATGGCGTTAGCTACGCAGTACGCGGCGGCCTCGACCATCGCATCGTCCATCACGCCGATACCCAAATCCGCAACCAGCTCGATTCGCGCTTGCTGCATTAGTACCTGCATTCGCCACGTTTCGAAACTTGAGAGAAAGAATCCGGTCCGCGAGGTGATCGCACCGAGGCGCCCGTGCGGTGAGAGCAGCTCAATGCCGCGCTCGACGAAGGCGGCGTAGAGATCATTCTTCGTCCGCGGGTATGCTTGGTCGAAGTCCTTTTTCGCACAAATGCTACCCGCGCCAAACGGTGGATTCATCAGCACCACATCGAATTTGCTCTCAGCGGTCGCAAGAAGTCCCATGCCCTGCGCGGCATCCTCGGCGAAGAGGCGTCGCCGCGTATTAGCATGCCCGTCTTCCTCAGTAACAAACTGGACCAGTGTGTCGCGGATACGCTCTTCAGGAGGGGCGAACAGGTCCGTCTGACCGCGCTTGGCTTGAGCCGCGAAGAGCGTTTCAACGCGAAGGAGAAGTCCGAGCTCTCCTGCGAGCCTGAGCCGATCCACAAGGCCTGAGAATGCACGAGCCAGTTCCGCATCGCCGAGGCGTGCGACGAAGTCGGCAGCGATGCGATTGTCGGCGACAAGCGGCTCGGCGACGACGATGTTGGAGCGGCGGATCTGTGGACGGTCGGCGCGATCGACACCGTGGTCACGGTACGCTCGCTGTGCTCGCATCCAGAGAGCAAGCTGCGCGATTTGGGCGCACCGCGGGTCGATGTCGACTCCGTGGAGGTTGTGTGCGAGGACGAGCGCAGGGACGGCCTTCCGAAGCGCGTCGAGGCTCAGGTAATCGGCAGCAAGTGCCTTGCCCGTGGCTTCGCTCGCCGGGCTGTCCGGATCGGCGTACGCCTCCTCGTAGATGGTGAGGAGCAGGTCGAACGCGTAGAGCAGAAAGTGACCACTGCCGCAGGCCGGATCGAGCACACGAAGGTCGCGCGGATCCTTCTTCGGTCGCCGCGCGAACTCCTCGCCGGGCTTGCGCACCATATACTCGCAGCGATCCAGCCAGCGCGGTCTTAGTGTCGCGCATCTCGTACCAGATTCGGCCGAGCGTGTTGTCTGTGAGGAACTGGACGACGTAACGAGGTGTGAAGAATTGGTTGCGGATGGCAAGCTCGCGGCTATTCCGGGGAGCCTGCGATCCGCCCTGCTTTGGGTCGCGCATCGTGGCGCGTTCTTCCTTCGAGTTGAAGAATTGATACACCCAGCCGATGGTCTCGTCCTCGCCCCAGACGTCGGCAAGATCCGCGCTGTTCAAGACTTCAAGAAGCTTCCCGAACGTGGAGCGCTTCGGCCAGAGGGCCGACGCGGTGTCACGGCGATCGAAGAGGACCTTCACCTCGGTCGACAATTCGTCAAAAAGCGACTCTATGTAAAGTCGGTACCCCCCGCTGTCGGGAAGGAGAAGGAGTCCGGGTGCCAAGCCGCAGAACTCTCGATATCCTGAGGATGCTTCCCCCTTTGTAATGCACTCCTGCAAGAGTCCACGAGCCTCAAGCATCTTGAGCGCCACAAAACGGTTTAGGGAAGTGAACGCCGCGTCGCGAATATAGTCAGCCACGGCCTGTGGCGCATCCATTCCCGCCGCCCGCTTGTGTTCTACGGCGGCGATGATCTTCTCGCGCTGGAAGATGCTCGCGTGCGGAGAGGTGCGTGCCAGCGTTCGGCGCAACGGCTCCACGCCGATATATGTCGAAGTCACCCTCCAGCTGCGCCGCGAAGTCGTCCTCCAAGATTATTCGTGCCCGCTGGGTGGCGCGCTCGATGGCGTTGCGCGTATCTCTATCCAAGGTTCACCTCCGCATCGTCGTTCTTGTCACCTTCGATTTCAAGGAATCGACTGGCAATCCAGCTAATCCGCGTAGGACCGCCCACGCCCCTTCCGGTTGGATGGTTGCTCAGGATGTGTTTGGCAAGTTTCGGGAGCAATGCCACGAGGAGAAGGTCTGCCGAGTTCTCTTCCAACTCGTAGCGGGTCTCGCCACGTGCCCGAAATTTAGCCTCGAGCCCGACGAGCTTCTCATGTGAGGTGGCAGCAACTTTCTCGGCGTCGCCAACTTGGTTGGCAATTCCCGCTGGAGTCACGAGACGCAACTGCTGCAGCTCTTCAAACAATTGGTCCTGCATTACGCCCAAAGTCGACGCCGGGAAACCAGCGCCGGATACGGGCTACAAAGTCGTAGACATCGGTGAATGCAGTCTGTCTGATCGGCGTGTCGCGCGTCAGTTGCCGCGAGCAGCTGACTAATCGTGCCATCCCCAGAGCGGCTCAGATGGCCAAGATTAACGAGCATGCTCTTCTCGAGTTCCGAGAGAATGCCGCTCAAGGGTTTATATCCGAGATCGTGCTCGATTTCATTCCATACATGAGCCATCATACTGCATACCTGGATTTCGCAAGGAACGCCATCAACATTAGCATACGTTCCGACAAGGTCCGGGTGGCGGCAGGTAGACTTCGAAGTGAGTCGCCCGATAGAAGCTGTTAGGATCGTTTTGATGCTTGTCACGCACATCTGGAGTTACCTCGGCTCCGCTGTTGCCCATAAATCGGCGGCAAAGGGCAGCGGAGACCTTCTCCTCATCATTACGCTCGTACGTTGCGATCCGCACGGCAGCGAGGTCTCGCACTTGCTCGAAGACTGAGTCAACGTCCGGCATTTCTTTCGACCCAGCCGCCCGGTACCTCCGCAGCTTGTTTTCGAGACTCTTGGCACTTTTAGCACGGAACGTCACCTGTGCGCGTATGGCGTTGCCCTCGATGATCTCGTTGCGGCAGATCTCAGCGACGCGGGCGCATAGTTTAAGGTATCGGTCGTACTCTCGCTGATACCGAGCGACCGCCTCAAGGATGTTGGGTTCCGAGATCGTCATGGCTTGTCCGATAGCCGATCTATTGGATGATGATCTTCTTGCCGGCACCGATAAGACGCGTGCACTCCTCGCGTACACCATCCAATGCGGCGTCGAGCTGCTCCGCTGTCTCGATGCCGTCTGCAAAATAGCTGCTGACGTTCACGGTGACGACACGATCGCCATCGATGATTCGACGTAGCTCGGCAATGGCCGCCCGGAGTCGGCCGTCGCACGCGTCTCGATCTGCTCGGAGTTGCGGGATCGGGACTCCGTCAGTGTTGCGGCTGCCGCCCCCGTTCAAAGGGCTCGGTCAGTCGACGCTTCTGGTCTTCATCGATTTCGGCCCATCCGGGTGTCTTTACGAGCAGGTTGAAGGCAGCGGCGTAGGCGCCAACGCGCGCCTCTAGCGCGTCCTCAAATCGACGCTCATATTCCGACTCGATTGCTTTAGTGTACTGCTCAATGGACGGCAGTTCCTTGAAGAACGTCTCGCGCGCCAGCAGGTCGTCGAGTGCCGTGGCGCCTACGCGAAGTTCATCGGCAATGTCGGGCTCGTGACGCAGAAATGACCACAGCGTAGCTTGCGCTTGACGGGCGCGTTCAAGGTCGTGCAGGCATGGCTCGGACAGGGCCTGGTCAAGCTCCACGGCGCGCTTCACGGCGTCCTTAATGGCGCGATGGCTCGCGTTGAACGTAGCTATCGCGTTGTCGTCCGAGCCCCGCAGGATCGCTTTCATGTTGCCGAGAGCGCCTTCCAGCGCGGTGCCGCCGGGGAGGCGGTTTGCTGTGAGCGTCGAGAGTGCGGAGGCGACCGCGTCCTCGTTGCGTGTGATCTCCTTGCGTAGCTCCTGCACGATCGCCGCGGTATTCAGCTCACGGACTTCGCTTCCGAATGTGTCGCGGAAGGCCTCGGAAGCCTTTACGAGTTCTTCGAACTCGATGCCTTTTTGCGGACGGAAGGATGCCTGGCGGAATACGTTGTTGTTCGAGAAGGCGTCGCGCGCTTCGACACTTGTTACGACGTCGAAGGTCTGCCCCTTGCTGGTTGCCTCGAGCTGGCCAGCTCGCAGCAAAGACAGCACCAGGAGGCGCACGGTTTCGAAGTCCCAACCGAAGGGCTCCTTCGCGAACTCGCCTTCGAGGTACCGCCCGCTAGCCGTGTCCCCGTAATTCGCTCGTTCCTCAATACGATCGCGGACCTCCTTGAGAGGACCACTTTCGATCCGGAACACGGCGTTGCCCTTCTCATCGCGCAGCAGGCCGAGATTCCCGAACACTGCGGGTAGTCCTCGCAGGCTCTCGGCGGCGAACAGTGCGTCCGTACCTTTCCTGACATCGGCAGTCTTGGCTGCAGCCTCCTTGAAGCGGTCGAAAAGATCGGGCAGTACCTGGCCAAGTATTTCCGCAGCGGACTTGTTGACATCGACAGCCTTGTCGGTCGGACTGCGGTCATTGCCACGGAAATACACGCGCCCCGAAAGGCACGCGGAACGCAGCAAGCGTCGCAGCTCGTCGCTGTGGCGTCGTTGGCGAACACGTTCCTCAGCGATGAGGGATGGTGTGTCTTCGCCCTTCGTCTCGCGCTCCTTTCGCGCGAGCATTTCCCTCGAGCGGAAGAGCTCGATGGTCTCGCGGTCGATCGCGTCGTTCAGAGCTACGGCCCAAAAGACGTGCTTGCGCTCCTGCTGACTGCGGGTGCGCAGCTCCGACGCGAGCAGAATCGAACTCTGTTCCGTCGTCGGCGAGATACAGCTGGAACATCATGTCGCCGCTCGTGACGTCTCGGCCTTGGATCGCGAGGCCCGCCTTGAAGGTCTTCGTGTCGAAGAGCGTGTGCGAAGGCTGCGGCTGCCAGAACGCCGAGACTACTTCGGTGTAGAGCCGGTGCGAGTCGCCAGGCTTGGGACTGATGCCATTGCGAAGACGCTCCCAGTCGTCCTCAGCCGGAGTCGGGATCCGGTAGCCATCGTCACCGTGGCGGACCTTCTGAGTAGCCTCAAGCTCCCGCAACGCCTCTTTTACAGAGGCGAGCTGCGAGTCGCCTGAGACGCTCGGACATAGCGCGGCCGCGATGTTCTCGGCGCTGCGGTGGACGCTCTTCACATACTGGAGAAGACAGATGACCTTGGCGACAGGTTGTGTGAGCGGGTGGCTCAACTCCTTGGCGATGGCTGCGATCTTGGCACGTACCTCTGAGCCGATATTCCCCTCGACGAGGTCGTACACCTGGTCAAGGCGAACGAGCGTACCGAGCGGCGCGCTGGCGAGGTCAACAGCCGGATTGATCAGTAGCTGCTGGGCGAGCTTGATGATGGTCCGGTTGGCGCCGCCGACATGCCTGCTCGTGCCGCCTTGCGTGCGAAGACCGGAGACGACCTGGATTATGAGGTCGATCTGATACGGCAGCAGCGGGTACAAGTCTACGAAGCTGTCACGGTTCAGTTCGGGCAGCCGGATATCGGCAGAGATCCGCGTGTGCTCGATGAGGCGCCCGCGAGATTCGTCGAAGAGCTTCCCGAGTATCGCTTGTGCGGCAGCGTTCTTCGAGAGAACACGTCGGCTCGTTACTTCAGAGATGTCAGAAGGCTCCAGGTGTACCTGCAAGGGAAACCGGTCCATTAGCCGTGCGAGTTCAATCTTTTTGTCGTCTAGGCCGCTGACGAGCTCGCCTAGCTTCTCCTGCGAGGTGACGACGACCCAGTGCTTGCCTCGGCCCTTCACCCCGAGGCTCTGCACGATGGCTTGAAGGTCAAGCATCTTCTGGACGTCGCGTGCGACGAACTGACCCACCTCATCCACGACGAACATGAGCGCACGCCCAGGCTGACGGCGCTCCATCAACTCACTGGCGCGCTCGGCGAACTTGGCAGGTGTTATATCCGCTTTGTTCTTTACGGCCTTCACCCAGGAATCCGCCATCGGATATGTCTCCGGGTCAAGGCTATGCTGCACGCGGCTTGCTTCACTCAGCGCGAAAGCAACCTTACCCTTTTCGGCAGACCAGTCCTTCGCGTAGATCTTCTGGTACTCTTCCTCGAACCTTGCGAGCTGCCCCTTCTTTTCGAGTCCGATCTCCAACTCCGAGAGATCGAGGTCTTTCGCGTATCCAAGGCTCTGCAGGAACAGTCCATACATGATCTCGGTGAGGGTCTGATTTCCGCTGCGGATGCCCCGATCTGTCGAGACGTCGAAGATGACTGCGTGTGTCGGGATCTTCTCGTTAATTGCCTTCAGCAGCACCTGGAGCCTGTCGCCACCCGCGCGCCTCGCGAAACGCTCTCCGGCGGGCTCCCCAGCGATCATTCGGTTTGCAATTGACAAGCCGAGCATCTTCGCGAAGCTCGACTTACCGGACCCGAAGAAGCCCGACACCCAAACCGCGATACCTTCATGTGGTTTGTTCGGAGTTTCACGGTAAGCATCAAATATATTTGTGTAATGGGTGCGAATCACGTCGGTGACGACGTACTCGTTAATCTCATCTCTGATGATCTCTTCATCGGTCTGATCGACCTTGATGACTTCCTCGATACGTCGATGGATGTCGTTAGCGAAGAGCGTCGCGATGGGTTGAGTGGTCGTCATCGTTGAATCCTCATCAGAAAATCTTTGGACGGTAGTTGTGCTCGGCGTCGAGTACCCCCATGAAGCGCAGGCCTGCTGCCCCGTCGAGGCCGCCGGGATACAAGAGAACGGTCGGGACGTGGACGCGGCCCTTCAGTTGCTCAAGCAGTGAGAACGTCCGGTACACCGGGAACAAGGAACCGGCTCGAAGGATGAAGACGATGTCACGCAGGGGATCGGGATCCGCCGGCATGCGGGCTGATACGAGGTCAACGAGTGGTTCGTAGTCTGAAAGGACTGCATGTATGGTCTCGACGATGGTCTCGACACCCTGTTCGCGCTCGGCGGTGAACCACTCTTCAAGTGGGCGTTGTGAGCGCATCGCCTCGTCCAAGCACTCGGCGAGCGAGATTCGCTTGATGCGCTTGCCCTTCTGCGAGAGTCGTGTCTCCAGTAGCGTTATCTGTGTACGTAAGGCGAACTCATCCTCAGGATCGTATCTCAGGAGCGCATAAGGCATGTCGTGGTACGCGCTTATTCGCTGCCTCGGATCCGAGAGCTCAAGGATGGGCTCAAGCTCTTCCCTGATGCGGTGTTCGAGATCGCTCATGCAACCATCCTCTCCGCATAGCCACGTGAGCTCGCACAGGGCAGCGTCAGCTGCACTAGACTGCCGGCGACCTGGTACTCAAGCTTGCGGAACTGATGCAGGCGAAGAAGCTCGTCTTCGACGTCAGAAGGGCGCATCAGGAAGAGGCGCCAGTCGGGTGCTGTGATGATCTTGCCCGGGTTTTGCTTGTCTTCCATCAGGGCGTGCAATAGGTATAGGAAACTGCGCTCGGGCAGGTGATAAGAAGCGAATTCCTTTATACTACCACCGCGAAGCAATCCGAAATCAGCTGCGATCGTTAGGAGGCCAACTGCAACTCGTTTGGTCGTCGCTTCCGACCATGCGTGCTCAGTTATTCCCCCGTGCTTGCCGATGTCGGCGAGGTACGACGCGACTTCCTGGGGTCTTATCCGAAATATTCCGGATTCATAGGCAGGAAAAAGCCAATTCTGCAGGAAGTCGCGCACTAGGAACTCGTCGCGGGTCATGTGCCAAAGTAGCAGAGGCTTCCACTCGTCGAGGCTGCAGCCAGTCTTCGCCAAGTGGACGAGCGTCCAATCGCGGCCTTGCGGTTCGAAGCGCCGGTTGAGAACTTTCGCCACGTCTCGAAGCCACGTCGCGCTCCCGGCCCCGATGAAATTCTTGGAACGCAGCCGGTCGAGGTTCTCACGCTTGGAGCAGCTATCGTCCCACTCCGAGAATACGGTGTACGTCTCCTCGATCATCGCGCCTTTGATGACGGTGAAGGACGATGCCACATTCGCGCGCGAGGCTGACCTCACCCGTCTGCCTTCCTCACGTAGGGGACAGCGAGCGCGCTGGTCTCGCCACGCGCGAATCCCAGCGCCAACAGCGCCACGCTGGCGTCCGTGCTTGAGAACTCACCAGGCAGCGGCACGGCACGGCCCTCAGCCGACCGGCGCAGCCTTGAGTAACTCTCGAGGTCCCGATCGTTCACTACATCGAACGTGCGGAGGATCAAAGTCAGGTCATGGCCTTCTAGCGTCTCGAGTCTTTCGAAGAACGGCGTCCAGTCCGTAGCATTGTCGAGCCAGTGCTCCCAGCGTGCGTCGAACCCTGCCTCAGTTTCCTCGGGAAGGCGCCATAGCGTGACGCAGCCGGGCGG
This sequence comes from uncultured Actinomycetota bacterium, assembly GCA_963842355.1. Lineage (GTDB taxonomy): Bacteria > Actinomycetota > Actinomycetes > Streptosporangiales > Streptosporangiaceae > JASHPR01. The sequence continues at coordinate 356,211 of CAWJGC010000013.1, forward strand.
ATCGAAAACCTCCCCACACCGGTGGGCAGCAACGGCAAAAACTGAACGCGCCTGTGCGAAGCGGTGTGTGCGCGGGAAGCCACGTCGGATCGTCGCGACCCCAAGTCGTCCGAGCTGCCCCTTCGTGTTCCACCACCTTGCAAGATCCATCTCGCCGAAGCGGGCGATTAGGAGCCGCAGCTTCAGTAGCCGGTCGAGGTCGATGGTCGATGCCATCACTCAACTGCCCCCCTGCTCACGGCGTCATTGGCCGCGCCGACCCCACCCATACGAATCCACTCATCAACGTCGGAGAGCTTGAAGTTCCACAGGCGACCTATCTTGTGGGTGACAAGCTGCGGGTCTCAGTCCACTGGCTGCTGGAATCTAGGCCAAGCCGAAGCTGCCTGACGACGTCTTCAACCGGGACCCACCGTTCGGCTTCCTTCCGATTCGTCTGAGAAGTTGTACTTCTGCGGGCGCGAACCAAGCTGCACCGACCAAAGCAGAACATGGTCGAAGACTACTGCCCCGCCGTCGCGAAGTGTCCCATGCAGGCTGGCCATCCGGGCGGCGGAGTTGGGGGTTGGCCACTGGGTCGCTGCTGAGGAGATCCGGGTGCATGGGCACCGAGGGAAGTACCGGAAGGAGCGCTGTGCCGACACGTCCCGGCGAAGGCCGTCCCAGCGCGCGCGATGTCACCTGTTCACGCCCCGTCTGAGTGACATCTAGGTGACAGATGATCTTCGATGCTTTGAGAACCGGATTGCCTGACTCCTGATCACCGCATCTGACCGCGACTGGCGGTGCCTCGCCGCTCCCCGTCTGCTCCCAGAATCGGACAGGGCCGACCAGGTGCCTCCTGGGGCCGACGCAGAGTGGACACCCCTTCCCGCAACTGATGAGACTCAAGGCATGGCCTCTGGTCAGCACAGCGCTGCGCTACCGCGTCCTCATCACCGCCCCGCATTTCTAGGGGTTCCGCCGCATACCCCACACCCGAGCAACCAAAGCCGTCCTGGCACGAAGCGGCTGCATAACTGCAAAATACCAGATTATATCGGCATAATTGACGTGATCACTCTCCCGCTGATAGGTCGTCGTGTGGTGCGCGCAGCGCTTGCACGAGGGCTAGCACGGTGAAGTAGCCAGGTTCGACGACGGCGCCTGTTTCGATCTTGCGCACCGTCGCCACCGCGACTCCGGCAGCGGCGGCGAGCTGTTCCTGGGTCAGGCCTGCTTGCTCGCGCAGGGCCCGCAGCCGGGCCGACAGGACCATGGCCTGGTCGCCGTAGCGGCTGTCCGCGCGTCGTCTGCGTCCTCCGCGAGCCACGCTGTTAGCCTAGAAGTAAATATTTACCGGTAAAAATTGGGCGCCATGATGTACTGGCCTGAGGCAGGGACTAGGCGGAGGAACCGATGGCAGCCGGCACGGGCATCGAGTGGACCGAGGTCACCTGGAACCCGACGACGGGCTGCGACCGGATCTCGCCTGGGTGCGACAACTGCTATGCGTTAGCGCTCGCTAAGCGGCTGAAGGCGATGGGCCAGGCCAAGTACCAGAACGACGGAGACCCGCGTACCTCCGGACCGGGCTTCGGGCTGACTATTCACCCCGGCGCGCTCGCCTTGCCCTACACCTGGAGCGGGCGGCGGGTCGTGTTTGTCAACTCGATGAGCGACCTGTTCCACGCCCGGGTCCCGCTGGAGTTCGTCCGCCAGGTCTTCCGCGTCATCGCCGATACTCCGCAGCACACCTATCAGGTACTGACCAAGCGCTCATCGCGGCTGCCGAAGATCGCCCGGAAACTGGACTGGCCGCCCAACCTGTGGATGGGCGTGTCGGCTGAGAACTCCGCCACGCTGTTCCGCGCCGACGACCTGCGCACGGTGCCCGCCGCGGTCCGGTTCTTGTCCTGCGAGCCGCTGCTCGGCCCGCTCGACGGCCTGGACCTGGCCGGGATCGACTGGGTCATCGCCGGAGGCGAATCCGGCCCCGACTACCGGCCACTCGATCCCGCCTGGGTGACCGGGCTCCGCGACCTGTGCACCACCGGCGGGGTCCCGTTCTTCTTCAAGCAGTGGGGTGGGCGTACCCCGAAGGCCGGCGGCCGGGCCCTGGACGGGCGGGTCTGGGACCAGATGCCCCAGCCAGCAGGCATCAGCGCAGCCTGATCATGCTCGCCTGGGTGAGCCGGCCCGGCGGGCTCACCAAGACGAGCCCGTCACGCTGAAGGGCCGCTACCGCAGGCCGGGCGTCCTGGACTCGCTGTTAGGCGACGCTCTCAGCGAGGAGCGGACAGGCTGTCTCGGACACGGCCGGTGAGCACGATCTTGGACGAGCGGACCTGGTTTGCTCAGGTATGTGTCGCGACGGTTAGGTGAGGACGTCTTGTCAGAGCAGACGGCCCTCCCTGATCGTTTAGCGGCGTCCGGGAGGGCCGTCGTGTGGCGCACGGATGGTGACGCCGGTGTTGACGGTATCCGCGGATCGGGATCTGGTCGAGCGGCAGCTGGCGGGCGGGCTGCTGGTGTGCCCGGAGTGCGGGAGGGGGGTGCTGGGCGGGCACGGCTGGGTGCCGTCGCGGTGGGTGCGCCGCGCGGACGGGCGGGTGGTGCTGCTGAAGGCGCATGCGACCGGGCAGCAGACGGCGTCCAGGACGGTTGCCGGCGGGCTTCGCCGCGGGAAGTGCAAGGCGCCGGAGTGCGGGGTGACGCATGTGCTGGCGCCGCCGTGGCTGTTGTTCCGGCGGCTGGATGAGACCAGCGTGATCGGCGAGGTGCTGGAGGCCCGGGCCGGGGGCAGGGGGTACCGGGCGATCGCCGGCCTGCTGGCACGGGTGGCTTCGGGGGTGGTGAGCCTGGCGGCGGAGCTGGGCGTGGTGCGCCGCTGCGTGACCCGGTTCACCGCCAGCGCCGGGCGGCTGCGGGCGGTGTTCACCGCCCTGGTGCACCGGGTGGACGCCTCGCCGCCGGTGATGACCTCGGGCCGGGGCGCGGTGGCCGAGGCGGTGTCGGCGGTCGGTGAGGCGGCCGCGGCGGTGCGGCGGCTGCTGGGGACGGCGATGGCCGCGGTGTCGCCGTGGGAGGTCGCCGCGGCGGTGTCGCACGGCCGGCTGCTGGCGGTCAGCCCGCCGGCGCGGCTGTTCTCCACGTCGCGGCATCTGGAGCCTGCGATGTGATCGCCGGGACGCTGGTGCCTTCCGTTTTCCGGCCATTGCGGCCATGGCGATGGGAGGTTCTTGTGGGGATTGACGAGGAGCTGGCGGCGCGCGCGGCGGCGGCCCGTGACATCGCGTTGTTCCGGTACGGCCTGATCCGGGCGGCGGCGGACCCGGACCTGTCACCGCGGCAGCGCGGCGTGCTGGTGCGCGCGCTGGCCGCCGGGCGGCACAAGGACCCGGGCGGGCAGCTGGTGCGGGTCGGCCGGTCCACGCTGGATAGGTGGATCCGGGACTGGCGGACCGGGGGCTTTGACGCCCTGGTGCCGGGCAGCCGGGACGTGGCGCCGCGGACCAGCGCCGGGGTGCTGGAGCTGGCGGTCGCGCTGAAGAAGGAGAAGCCGGAGCGGACCGCGGCGCAGGTGCACCGGATCCTGGCGGCCCGGCTGGGCGCCGGGCAGGTGCCGTCGGTGCGGACCATCCAGCGGCATTTCGTCCGGATGGAGCTGGCCGGCCTGCCCGCCGCGGCGGCGCCGGCGGAGGTTTTCGGCCGGTTCCAGGCCGACGTCCCGGGCGAGCTGTGGGTTTCCGACGTGCTGCACGGCCCGCCTGCCGGGGAAGCGGCCAAGACGTACCTGTTCGCCGTCGAGGACGACCATTCCCGGTTCCTTGCCGGCTGGTGGTGGACCACCCGCGAGGATGTCACCGGGCTGTTCACCGCGCTGCGGCGGGCGGTGGAGGCGCACGGCGCCCCGCGCGCGTTTTATGTGGATTATGCCGAGCACCGGGTTGTGCCGACCCTCGCGCCGGAGGGCCTGGCAGCGGCGGTGACCGCGCGGAAACTGTCGGCATAATCAGAGCGCTTCGAGGAAGGCGAGCAGCTCGTCGGGAGGGCGGTAACGGCCCGGTGTAACGTCGGGCGGGGTCGCCCGGGCGAGCGCGCGTTCTTTCTGGCTCATGTCGGCATGCAGGTAAATGGAGGTGCTGGAGACCTGCTCGTGACCGAGGACCAGCGCGATGACTGCGAGGCTGTTGCCTCCTTCGAGTAGGTTCATGGCGCAGGAGTGCCGCAGGGTGTGGGCAGTGACGTGCTTGGCGAGCATCGACGGGCAGTCTCTGGCGGCCCGGGCGGCGTGCAGGCTGATCCGCCGCTCGATCGCGTCGCGGCTCAGCTGTCTGCCGGTGCTGGTGGGGAACAGCGGGTCGCCGGGCTGGCCGCGGCGTTCGGCGAGCCAGGCCCGCAGCACCGCGACGGTGGCCGGCAGCAGCGGGGTGTTCCGTTCTTTGCGGCCCTTTCCGACGACGTGAACGTGGGCGCCAGGTCCGAAGACGACGTCGCCGGTGGTGAGGGCGGCGAGCTCGGAGATCCGCAGTCCGGCCTGGACGGCCAGCACGATCAGCGCGTGGTCGCGCCGGCCGGTCCGGGTGGTCTTGTCGCACGCGGCGGCGAGCGCATCGCTTTCGCCGGGAGTGAGGTAGGTAACCAGATTGCGCTGGTGGCGCTTGGGAGTGATGGCCAGCACCCGGGCGATGGTGTCGGCGTGCTCGGGGTGGCGCAGCGCGGCCCAGGCGAACATCGACCGGATCGCCGCCAGCCGGTTGTTGCGGGTGCGGGGACTGTTGGCGCGGGCAGTTTCCAGCTCGTCGAGGAACGCGCCGATCAGCGGCGCGTCCAGGTCGGCGATGTCCAGCTTGCTGGGGCTCTTGCCTGTCTGCGCGGCGGTGAAGCACAACAGCAGCCGCCAGGTGTCGCGATACCCGGCGATGGTGTTGGGGCTGGCACCGCGCTGGCTGATGAGCCGGGTGGTGAAGAACGCCTGCAGGGTCGGCGCGAGCGCGGTCATTGCGGCCCTCCGGTGACCAGGCGGGCGATCGCGAGCTCCATCAGCTCGGGCACGGCCTGGAGATACCAGTAGGTGCCTTCGGGGCTGAGGTGACCCAGGTAGGCCGACAGGAGCGGCAGCTTGGCGTCGATGTCCTCGCCGGCCCGGTGCCAGGCGATGAGCTGGCGGACCGCGAAACTGTGTCTCAGATCATGGATTCTTGGCCGACGGCCGGGGGCGCGCAGGCCCAGCTCGGTGGTGAGCTCGGCGAAGGCGAGATCAACGTTGCTGACACGTAACGGCGTTCCCTTGGATGAGGTGAAGAACGCCGTCGTGCGCGGGCTGGGGCACAGCTGGTCACGGCGGGCCGTGTAGTCTCGCAGCGCCCTGGCCGTGGTCGGGTGCACCGGGACCAGGCGGGCACGGCCGGTCTTGCTGTCGCGGATGGTCAGTATCCCGTCGTCCAGGTCAGCGTCTGCGTTGTCCAGGGCGATAGCCTCGCCCAGCCGCAGCCCGGTCACCGCGATCAGGCCCAGCAGGGCCTGATGCGTCGCTGCGCGCAGCGGGTGGCGCATCGACCCGGCGGCCTGCAGCAGCCTGATGATGTCGTCCTCGGCCCAGATCCACGGCTGAGGCCGGGGCGTGACCGTCGGCCAGATCCCCGCGGGCGGGATCTGGGTCGCCGGGTCGATGGCCTTCAGGTAGCGGGCGAACCCGCGGGCCGCGCCGAGCCGGTGCGCCCAGTTGATTGGCAGCACCCCGGCTGGCTGGCCTGCCCAGGCGATGGCCAGCTCGGTGGTGATCGTGGTCGCGCCGGCCTGCTCCAGGTAGCTGATCAGGCTGGGCAGCACGCGGCCGGGAAAGTTCAGCTTGAACCCCAGGTCACGGCGAAGCCGCAGATAGTCGTCCAGGTGGGCTCGCATGCCGGTCATGCCGCGGCTCCCGGCCAGGGCCAGGCGAGTTCGCGTAGCGCGGCGACGCTGACCCGGGCGTAGTTCGCGGTCGAGGCCAGGTTCTCATGCCGCAGCAACTGCCCGACCTCGGTCAGCGGCGCGCCGGCGTCGGCCAGCTGGCAGGCGGTGGAGTGGCGCAGCCGGTGCGCCCCGACCTCGGCGATTCCGGCTCGCGTGCAGGCGCGGCGGACGATGAAAGAGATCCCGCCGCGCGTCAGCGGCCCGGCCGGCGCGACCGTCCGCAGGAACACCTCCCGCCAGGCGCCGGCTTTCGGGCGGCCGCGGGTCAGGTAGGCGGCGATCGCCTCGCCGACATCAGCCGGCAGTGGCAGCCGCTCGGCACGGTTTCCCTTGCCGAGCACGGTGATCTCGCCCGCGCGCCAGTCGATGTCCTCCAGTCTCAGCGACGCCGCCTCGCTGGCCCGCAGGCCCAGGCGCAGCAGTGTTATCAGCACGGCGTAGTCGCGCCGCCCGGCGTCCCGGCTCCGGTCGCAGGAAGCCAGCAGCGCCGCCGCGTCCGCAGCGCCGATGCCCAGCGGCAGCCGTGAGATCCGCCGCCCGGTCACGCTCAGCGCCGACCCGGCCAGATTGACCAGCACCAGTCCTTCCAGGAAGCAATACCGCAGGAACGCGCGCAGCGCGGCCACGAAGTACTGCGCCGACCCGGCCGACACCTTCGCGGCCTCAGCGGCCACCGCGGCGGTGACATCGGCGGCGGTCAGCCCCGGCAGCCCGCCGCTGCCCAGTCCTGTCAGGAAACGCCGGGCCCTGGCGACATACGCTTCGGTGGTCGTGGCCGCCAGTGCCCGCTCGCGCAGCAGGTGGCGTTCGAACCCGGCCAGCAGCCTGTCCTGCTCCGACACCGGACCGGGTGCGGCAAGCGGCAGCATCAGCGCGCCGGCGTCGGCGAGCATGCCGATGATCGGCGCGATGCTGCCGGCCAGCAGCGCGAACGACCGGCCTTCCGCGCGCCGGGCGGCCGCATACCTTTCCGCCACCTCGCTGTTCAGGTCGCCTGCGGAAAGGCCGCTGGCCTCCAGCCAGCGGCTCAGGTGCGCAACCAGGCGCATCGTGTTCACCGCTGACAGCGGCGAATAGCCGCGCTCACGTAGTGCTGCCGCTAACGTCGGCGCATAGGGAGCCAGAGGACCGGTCACTATTGCCCGGGTGACCTTGCTTGCTGGTCCTGTCATCAGTTCCTCCTTCGGGAATCGGAGGAACCAGGATGATCACAAGGTCATGGATTATGCCGACAGTTTCCGCGCGGTCACCGCCGCTGCCAGGCCCTCCGGCGCGAGGGTCGGCACAACCCGGTGCTCGGCATAATCGGCATTGTGCCGAGCTCGGCACAACGTCGACAACGGCAGCCCGTATGTGTCCCGGCAGCTGCTGCACGCGCTGGCCGTGCTGGGCATCCAGATCACCCACTCCCGGCCCCGCCGCCCGCAGGGGAAAGGCAAGATCGAACGCCTGTTCGAGACTGTGCGGGGCCAGTTCCTGGTCGAGGTCGCCGCCGCCGCCGGGCAGGCGGGCACCGCGCTGGGGTCGGTGACCGAGCTGGAGGAGCTGTTCGGCGCCTGGGTGCACCAGGTGTATCACCAGGCCGTGCACGGCGAGACCGGGCAGGCCCGGCCGCCCGGTTCGCCGCGCCGGGCAGGCTGCGGCAGATCGCCCCGCAGGCGATCGGCGAGGCGTTCTTGTGGCAGGACTTCCGCACCGTGACCAAGACCGCGACGATCAGCCTGCACGGCAACCGGTACCAGACCGACCCGGCGCTGTGCGGCCGCAAGGTCGAGGTGCTCTACAACCCGGCCGACCTGACCACCGGGATCCGGGTGCGCTGGCGCGGCACCGAGATGGGCGCCGCGGTGCCGCACGTGATCGGCCGTCACTCCCACCCCGGCATCGCCCCGGCCGCGCCCGCCCCCGGCGCAGCCGACCGGGATCGACTACCTGCGCATAGTCGCCCAGGCGCACCACCAGCAGCAGGCCTCCTCGATCAACTTCACCGCCCTGTCCGCCGACCCGGGCCAGGATGCCGCAGGCGAGGCCCAGGACGGCCCGGGACAGCCCCGGTGACCCGTCGCCCGGCCACCCCCCGCCGAGCTGGCCGCGCTGCTGGCCGCCGGCGCCGACGGCGCGCTCGCCGACATGGCCGCCATCCAGCTGCTCACCGCCCACCGCTACTGGCTGACCCGGGCCGACTTCACCACCGAGTTCATCACCACCGGCCCCAGCCCGCTCAGCGGCCGCCTCCTGGGCCACGTCCGCTGGCGGGCCGCCGCCCGCGCCCTGGCCGCCGGCAGCCTGCCCGGCACCGGCAGCGAAACGGCGGTCTTGCAGATCGCGGCCAGCCTCGCCGCCGGCCTGCCGGTCCGGCTCCGCGACGCGGTCACCGGCCTGGACCACGCCAACCTGACCGCCGTCGCCGCCGCCATCATGACCGCCGGCGGCCACCACCGCCCCTGACCACCCAGGACCGCACCCCGGAAGGAACTCACCCCATGCTCGCCAAGATCCAGTCGTTCTACGGGTTCACCAAGATGCCGTTCGGCCGCGACATCCCACCCGGCCAGCTGCACCGCCACGCCGGCCACGCCGAGGCCGTCGCCCGGCTGGCCTGGGCCATCACCAGCCGCTCGGTCGCGGTGCTCACCGGCGAAGTCGGCGCCGGCAAGACTGTCGCCGTCCGCGCCGCCCTGGCCGGCACCGACCCGGTCCGCTACCGGCCCATCTACCTGCCCAACCCGGCCGGCATCGGCATCCGCGGCATCTGCCAGCAGATCGTCATCGCCTGCGGCCAGGCCCCCCGCTTCCACACCGGATCCCTGCTGCCCCAGGCCGCCGACGCGCTGGCCACCGAGGCCGAAGAACGCGGCCGGACCCCCATCTTGATCCTGGATGAAGCCCACCAGCTCGACGCCGCGCAGCTCGAGACCATCCGCATGCTCACCAGCTACCAGCTCGACTCGGTCACCTGCTTCGCCGCCCTGCTCATCGGCCAGCCCACCCTGCGCACCCGGCTCAGGCTCGGCGTGCTAGCGGCCCTCGACCAGCGCATCGGCCTGCGTGCCCACATCGACGGCATGACCCGCGACGAGACCGCCAGCTACATCAGCCACCACCTCACCCTCGCCGGCCGCGGCAGCGACACCCTGTTCTCCGACGAGGCGATCACCCTCATCCACGACACCAGCCGGGGCCTGCCCCGCACCATCAACAACCTCGCTATCCAGGCACTCATCGCCGCCTGCGCCGCCGGGCACGCCATCGCAGACCAGGCCGCCGCACGATCCGCGATCACCGAAGTCACCGCGACACCCTGACCACCCCCGCGACACCCCGGGCACCACCCAGCCCCGCCGGACCCATCCGGCGGGGCTTTCCGCAACCAGGACATCCCCAAGATCAGCGTCACCGACATCCTCAAGATCAACGCCGCGCAACACTCGCCACCGGGCGGTCTCCACGAGAAGCCAGTGACCGAGTTGCTCTAACGAGGCAGGCCCCATCTCGAGGCGCTGCCGTGCCAGTTCCAGCAGTTCGGGATCGTCGGCCCCGGTGAAAAGCATCTGCTGGCCGGGCCCGGGCGCGCCGCGGGTGCGTGGATCCCGGAACCCCATCCCGTCGTTGCCGTCGACCTTCCACATCGCGTCCTTCATGACCTCGACACCCCTCTGGTGACCCGTGCCGTACACCAGGTACAGCGGCTGGCCGGTCTTCGGGACGATCTGGAACTGCAGCTGGAACCGGAAACCCGCCCTGCGCAGGGCTTCCCGGTAGGTGGCCAGCCACACCCGCCACCGCTCATCAGGCCGGGTTTCCCGGTCAGCGGGGTCCCAGTGCTGGCGTCCGCCGAACACCACGTCGAGCCGGGCTGACTCCACATTCGCGCGGCGGCTGAACCAGTTAGGCCCGAACGTCACGATCACCTCGCTGGCGGGGTTGTGGGCTACCCTCCTGATCAGGCTGAGCGGCACGTTGACGTTCCCCCAGCTGTCGAAGACCGCCAGAACCGGGTAGTCCCAGGCGCCGGTTTCGGTCAGCAAGCCCTCGGCGGCTGCGCCGGCCTCGGCGCGGTACACCTCAGCACAGACCGGCAGCTGATCTAACCCGCCGAACCGGCGCTCCAGCTCAGCGCGCAGATAGTCGGACCGGTCGCGGCGCTTCTCCATGAACAACAGCTGCACCCGCTGTCGGCTCAGCTGCATCCGGTCCGCCGCCTCATGCTCCAAGAGCCTGCCCAGGGCGAAAACCGGAGAGCCTTCTTCCCCATCCAGATACCGCCCCGGACCGGCGAATGCATCCAGGTAGGTCACCCGCGGCCACAGCCGCCCGTCCCTGGGTGAGGGCTGGAGCATGATCGGCCACCACGCGTCGAGGTAGCTCTTGTAGAGCCTGTGCTTAGCAGCCGTGGCTGGCTCACGGCGCCACAGCACACCCACGCCACACCTCTCCACCGGACTCCCGGCCTTGGGCAATACGCTACGTGGCCGACGTCTTTACGTGAGCTAGCCACCGCGCCACTACCCGGTGGCGGTACATCTCGCGGCACCGGGGGTTACACCGGCTGCGCCTCGCTCAGCCGGGACGCCGCCTCCGCCCGGGCCCTTCGACGCCAGCGCCGCCTCGCCGCCCGCACGCCAGCGCCGCCGCCACACATACGCCGAGTTCGCCAGCCGTCGGCGCGGACGGCTACCCCGGCGGCCACGACCGCGGCGCCTTTGTCCTGCAAGCAGCAGGGTGACCAATGGAAGGCCGCCCACCGCCGGTAGATCCGCCGGTTCGAGCACGCATTGATGCCATTTGAGAAGGGCATCGTCACCTGTGCCCAGCGCATGCCCTCGCCTCAACCGCGCTAGCAATGGTCAATGCCCCGGTCCCGGCATGCGCCGACCCGAAGGGCTACTACGGGCAGACGATGTCGAACCTGGTCATTGCAGGCACTGCGGCGTCCCGCGGCGAAGCACTGTCCGAGCTCGGCGCGCTGACCCCCATGGAGAACGCCTCGACGCTCTTGACCGAACTGGCCGTGGAGCTGAAGCAGGCCATCGGCTCTCGCAAGCGCTGACCTGCGCGTTTGCGCCGTGGGTACCCCGCTAGCACGCGGGTGGCACGACCTGCCAGACGGCCCGGAAAGCCAGAGGGCCGCCCGGTGGTATGCCGGGTGGACCGGCGCCGCACCCGGATCCCTGGCCCTGGCCCCAGCTTCGGCTGCGCAAACCCCGGTGAGGCCTGCGAGCGGTACACCGACTCCCTCCGGTACCGTTACGGCCCTGCCCCGCAGCCCGCGCGCCGGGGCTGGTTGCCAAGGTTCCGCAGCCGGAGGACGCCGACGGCCAGGCCCGCAAGCCTGCCGCTACCCTGAAACGGGCGAAACGGGCGCAGAGAGGTAATTCCGGCCGGAGTGTCAGAGGCAGGCATGCGCAAGTGTCGCGTCCCTGCACCGATCCGGTGATAGGAGAGCCAGAAGGGCTGAACCGGGCGGAGTGTGCGAGGCAGGTAGCGCGCCCGGCCCGCTGGAGTTAGGCATTTCTACTCAGACTCGGGCCGCCGCCCTCGGGTAGCGTCTCGGCATGAACGGTAGATTTCAGCCCGGTGACCACCTGCATGTACGGCGCTCGCCTGGCTACTACCACCACGGCATCTACATCAGCGACGACCGAGTCATCCAGTTCGGCAGCGGCGTCACGCTCCGGAACAAGGGCGGTACGGCCATCAACGCGGTCACGCTCGAGGACTTCGAGAACGGCGGGACCGCCCGGGTCGTCCGCCACGGATACGGAAGCTGGTTCACCGGCTGGCACCCGCCCGCCGACGAACCATGGAAGATCATCGAGCGCGCCGAGTTCCTGCTGAAACTGCAGCCGAAGATGCAGTACAACCTGATCGGCCGCAACTGCGAGACCATCGCCAACATGTGCGTCAGCGGCGCCTGGACCGAGAGCTACCAGGTCCGCAGATTCTTCGGCGCCCGCGCCATCGGCAGCGCTGCATTCCTCTTCTGGCTCGGCCGCCGCTCCCGCGCGAACCTGCCGCTCCCGCGATGGTCGCTCGCGGGAGCGGCAGGAATCGTGTGGGTAGGGTCCAGCATCGGCACGATCGCGCTCTACAACAATCAGATCAAACAGCTCTGGGCCGAGATCCGCGACGACTGGTTCGCCCACGAGCGCCTGCTGGACGAAGACCCACGCAACGGGTTGACGGGCTGATGGCCGCTAGGTCACCGCAAGCACCCCGGGTCCCTCCCGGCGAAAACCGGGCACCGAACCGCCCACGGCTTCTACGGTTACCCGATGACCCGCGAGGAAGAATGGCAGCGCTGGCGTGAGCGGTACGACAAGACGCACAACGGCGTCATCCGCCTCTTCCACGACCGCGCCATCTGGCGGACCATCCTCGGGATGCTCGACGCCAACCCGTCCGTAGCCCGCGGCGGCTTCGGCGAGTACTGGCTTGGATCCTGCTACACCACGACCCAGCTCATCGGCATCCGCAGGGAAACGGCGGGTGACGATCAGAGCATCGGCATCCGCCGATCCCTCAACAACCTCGCCAGCAACCCAAGGATGGCAACGCGCGCTTGGTACCGGCAGCAGATCTCCCAGCATGGTCACCCGGACGAGGATCCCGACCGCCTGTTCAACCGGTTCGCCGGGCTCGCCCGAGCGTTCATCGACCCAGGGCTCGTGCAGAAGGACATCGGCGCTCTGGACGCTGTCATCGACCGCGTGAACCTCTACACGACGAAGGCCCTCGCCCACCGCGACGACCCCCTCAAGGGCGGACCGCCCCCGCCTGTCATCACCTGGGCCGATCTTGACGACGCGATCGACACTGTCGGAAGGATCCACAAGGAGTACTTCAGCCTGTGCCATCCAGGTGAAACGCTCGGCATCCTCACCCCGCTCATATCACCAGGCTGGATACAGATGTTCGGCAGTGCATGGATGTCGGCCGGGTTCACCATGCCGGATAGATTCAGCTTCGAGCCCGACTGATGCGGCAAATCAGCCCGGAGCGTAAAGCACGCCGAGCATCCTGGCAGCCATGAGCAGCCTCACCCGCGTAGACTCGGCCGCAATGCGATGAGCGCGACCGCCATCGCGTTCTACGTCACCGCGGCAACCATCATCCCGGTGTTCTTCCTCGCCATCGCCGTACGGGGCCGCATGTACGCCGACCTGCTCGGTATGCACGGGCGCTCGCGCTCAACAGGCGCACCGCGCTCGCGCGCCGCACGCACCCGGAAACCATCGCCACCGCCCGGCCGACTGGAATATGGCTGTCCGTCGCGACGGTGACCGGCTTGCTATGGCTAGCCCGCCTGGCTCATCCCGATCGCCGGGTTCTTCGACGAGGAAGCGGCCATTGCCGCCCTGTACGGGCTGTCCCACCGCGAAGAGCGTGAGCCCGGCACTACACCACGGGGCCCAGAATGGGCAAAACGGACACAGAGGGCTGATGTCGGCCCAGCGCGACCCGGCCCGGCGCAGGTAACGCCCTCAGTACCGCTACGGCGCTGCGGCGCTCAAGGACGCGGCGCTGCCTGCGGCTTGGCGAGCAGCCTGGCGATTGCCTACCCGTCAGGTCCCGGATGGCTGCGACCTCGCGCCAGGCCATCAGTTCGGCCCAGCCATGTCTGGCCGATCTGGCGCGGAGGTGCTGTCACACGGGCCGGCGGGACGGCCGAGACAATCCGGTAGGAAGCAGTCCTTCAGTACCCAATGAGCAAGATCTCGTCGAACGGGAGCTTCGGCCGCTGAGATGCGTAGATCGCGTCTAATTGGTTGCGCGTCTTCTCATAGGCCGGGGTGGCGTACTCCCGCTGTCCGGACATGAAGCGGTAGCGCAGCGCACTGGCATAAGCAGTGTCATGTTGAGGGCATCCAGGATTAACGACGTTCGGACGATGTCTCGGTAGTCCGCGTTGTTCGACGCCCCTCGGCTAGCCTCGACCTCGACTGCGATACCGAGCTCGTCGTGAAAAGCGCCGATCTCGTAGTTGACCTCCGCTCTCCCGTTCTCGCCGAAGAAGACCGGACGGCGGATCGTGGCTGATCTTGTCTTCCCGCTCTCGACCACGTAACCGAGCGCTAGCTCTCCGGGCAGAACAGCCGCCAGTCCGCCGCGCTGGAGGCATGCTCGTTCACCAGGTGCACGCTCACCCCGACCTGGCAGTTGCCGATCTTGCCCAGCGTCCCGGAGTACTGCCGGGCCACGCACGGCGACGCGGGCCCGTCCTTCGGGAACCCGGTGTCGTCCACCACCAGCGCATCCACCGGCTGGCTGGACGCGAACCACCGCGCCACATTCCGCCGCACCGCCGTGTAGTCCCAGGTCGAGGACGTGATGAACTGCTGCAGCCGCTGATGATCTACCCCCAGCCGCTCCGCCATGGGCTGCATCGACTTGCGCCGCCCGTCGGTCAGCAGCCCGCGGACATACAACTCCCCAGCCGCCCGCTGATCGCTGCGCGCTAACGACGTGGTGCGTAATTGGGTGATCATGGACGGGGCATGATGATCGCGGCGTGTCGGTCGTTGGATAGCGAACGGCCGCACAAGATCATGAGTCGGTGTCTAAGCGATCATGGGCTCGTGCGGCCTTGAGCCATTCTGCCTTCATCGGGATCTCCCGTCATCACCTGGGCCAGGTGGTGGCCGAACTGGCCGGCCCGTGGCAGGCACGGCGGGAGTCTGAGCTGCGCCGCCGCCGCGGCCAGGAGCGCCGCCGCGCGGAGGGCGCCGGGCGCCGCCATGAGCTGGTGTTCACCGACCGGGTGCTGGTCACCCTCGCGGTGTTGCGGCTGCAGATCCCGCACGCCGCGCTGGCGCACATGTATGACGTGCACCGCTCCACGGTGACCCGGGCGGTGCGGGAGGTCCGGCCGCTGCTGGCCGGGCGGGGCTATGCCACCGCGCAGGGCCGGCGGCTTTGCACGCTCGCTGACGTGTTCGCCTACGCCGCCGCCAGCGGGATCACGCTGCGGGTCGACGCCAGCGAGATCCAGGTTCGCCGCCCCCCGGCGCACCGGCCCGGCCGACGGGCGTTCGTGTCCGGCAAGAAGAAGATGAACACCATCAAGTTCACCAAGATCTGCGACCACCGCGGCCGGACCCTGCTGGACGCCGCGTTCCGGCCCGGCCGCCAGCACGACCAGACCGCCCTGCGCACCGACGGCATCGACGACCTGCTCGAACAGTTCCCCGACGTGCACGCCGAGATGGACGCCGGCTACCGCGGTATGCACCGCGACCACCCCGGCCAGGTCAGCGTCCCGCCGAAGAAACCAGCCAAAGACGCGGCCCCCGAGGTAATCCAAGCCTGGGAGCAGGCCCGCCACCGCCAGTCCTCGACACGGATCTGCGTGGAGCACGCCATCGCCGACAGCAAGAACTGGCGGCCCCTGCAACGCTGGACCGGCAGGCGCGACGACCTGCCAGAGACCATCCAGGCCATCGGCTCACTAATATCCGACCGCGCCGCCGCCCGGTAACCCGCCGCTACTCACCGATCACACAGCCACCCCAAGCAAGGACGCCCCGACCCTAACTGCGCACCACGTCGTAAGCCACCGAGCATCTCCCCCGCGAAAGCCAGCAACCGGGGCCGGACCTCCGCGATCTCCTCATTGGTCATGCCGGTATAACACCGCAGAACCCGGCAGCCATACCTGACCTAACAAAGTACTACTAGGGCACCTTCGGTGCCACGACTTTGACGACGTTAGTCCTGAGTTAGCCGGGCGGTCGCCGGGGAGCGGGGGTGGGTGGACTCAGGCGGCGGTGGGGGACTGTAATTTCAAGGGTGTAACTCCTGACAAGCAGGGAGACACCAGTGACAGACGTGACGAAGACCCAGAGCCCGGATCGTGCGGGGCTGCCGGCGGCCGATGAGCAGCTGCTGCGGGAGCTGACCGAGCGGGCCCGTACCGGCGGGCTGCAGCTGGCTGGCGAGGGCGGGCTGCTGGGGAAGCTGACCAAGATGGTCATCGAGGGCGCCCTGGAAGGCGAGCTCGACGATCACCTCGGCTATGAGAAGAATGACCCGGCAGGCCGTGACGGCGGCAATTCCCGCAATGGCCACCGCGCCAAGACCGTGATCACAGATACCGGGCCGGTGGAGATCACCGTGCCGCGTGACCGGGATTCCAGCTTCGAGCCCAGAATCGTCGCCAAAAGGCAGCGGCGGCTCACCGGAGTCGACAACATGGTGATTTCCCTGTCGGCCAAGGGCCTGACACACGGGGAGATCGCCGCGCACCTGGCCGAGGTGTACGGCGCTGAGGTCTCCAAGCAGACCATTACCAGTGTCCATTCACGGGGTCCGTGATCTGGTGTCAGGCTGTGTCCATTCAGGGGTGCGCCTGAACTGCAGGGTTGCTGGGGGTGGTCTGGGTCGATGGGGGCCCGCGGTGCGTGACACGCGGTGGTCGTGATGCTTGATCTCGGGCCCGCGGGTGCGCAAGATCCTGTGTTGTGTCCGGGGAGTCCGATCAGCCGCTGGTTGGTGGGCTTCGTGCTGAGATCGGGCGGTTGCGGTTGGCGGTAGGGGGCCCGGACGTCGAGTTGGTGGTGTTGCGTCACCTTCGGGATGTCGAGCTGCCCCTGATGTGGTCGGTGATCGAGTCGCAGGCGGCGAGGCTGGCGGTGCTGGAGCCGCTGCAGGGTCTGCTGGATGTCGAGGACCCTCAACTGCTGGCGGTGGTGAGGGCTCAGGCGCTGCGGATCGCGGAGTTGGAGCGTCGACTCGGGGCTGGCAGCGATGATTCGGGTGTTCCCTCCTCGAAGGAGTCGATCGAGGCGCGAGCGCGGGGCAAGGCCGAACGCCGGGAGCGGAGGGCGCAGCGGGACACCGGCGCCTCGTTGCGGGAGCGGTCGAAGGACCGCAGGCGTGGTGGGCAGCCGGGTCATCCCGGGCGTGGTCTGGTCCGGGATCTGGCTCCGCAGCATCGTGAGCGGCTTGACTCGCCGGTCGGGTGCCGTGGGTGCGGGGGCGAGCTGAATGATGCCCAGGACGCGGGGACGGCGTGGTCGCAGATCTGGGACGTGAAGGTGGTCCCGTGGCGGACGGAGTTCCTGCTGCCGCGGCGTAGGTGCGCCTGTTGCGGGAAGACCACCACGGCGGTGCCACCGGGCGGGTTGGTGAACGGGATCAGCTTCGGGCCGGTGCTGAATGCCGCGGCGGTGGCGTTGACCAGTTTCGGGAACGTGCCGGCCGAGCGGGCGGCCACCTTGGTCCAGATGCTGTTCGGGCAGAGCGTGTCGGCCGGGTTCGTCGACCGGGCCAACGCCCGTCTGGCGCAGACGTTGACCGAGGCCGGGTTCGTCGAGGCGATGAAGGCTGCCCTGCTGGCCGAGCCCGTACTTACAGCCGACGAGTCACCGGTCGAGGTGGTCACCCCGGCCACCGGCCAGGCCGACGACCAGGCCAGTGGGCAGCAGGCCAGTGATGAACCCCTCGCCGTGATCACCGATCCCGGCCCCGGCACGGCTGCCGGGAAGGCCCCGGGCACGGCCGCCGGGAAGGCGGAGCCGGGATCTCCGCACGTCTTGGTGACCCGTACCCCGGACGAGCGGCTGGTGTGGCTGAGCGGGTTGCGTTCGCGCCGCCACGAGGAGGTGACCGCCTTCCTGCGCGGCTACACCGGATTCCTCATCGTGGACGGGTTCCGCGGCTACCAGGGGTTGCTGACCTGCGAGAAACCCGTGCTGGCCGGGATCCAGCAGTGCTGTCAGCACATCTTCAGGCGCACAAAGCAGGTCGGCAAGCTCGGCCCCGGCGGCCTGCAATCGTGGGCCAGGAGGGTCGCCGACGTGCTGAAAGAGGCGCACACCGCCGTCGAGGCGGCCAAGGCCCGCGGGGACAGCGCCCTCGACCCGGGGTTGCTGGCCGGTCTGCGGGGCCGCTACGACGCCGCGGTCGAGTTCGGGATCACCCACAATCGCCTGCGTGACTGGGACGGCGACGGCAATCACCCCGGATACAAGCTGGCCGCCTGGCTGAAGGCCTACGCCGATCAGGTGTGGACCTTCACCCGTCATCTCAGCGTCGACTGGACCAGTAACGCCGCCGAGCGTGGGATCAAGCCCGCGAAGCGACATCAGGCGGTGTCCGGGTACTGGCAGACCGGCACGACCCTGGACCGATGGTGCCTGATCCAGTCCTACCTGATCTCGGCCCGCAACCACGGTCTGAGCGTCCGGGAAGCGATCGCCCTGGCCTTCGGCGGCAGCCCCTGGCTGCCCCGGATCGCGCTGCCCGCCCTCGCCGCAGCCTGATCGCATCAGGCCCGTCAGCACTACGCTGCCACTCATGGCCAAGAATGACGTGCCCACCACGACGCGCAAGTCCGGCTCTCGCCGCACCGGCCCGGGGCTGAACGACTTCACCATCCGGCGCCAGGGCAGCCGGGCGCTGACGCCGGCGCAGGAGCAGGCGTACGTCCTGCTGTGCGCCCAGACGGATCGGCTGCGCAACCACGACCTGGCCGCCGTCGAGGTCATGCACGCACAGGCCTGCGCGATGGACGCATTGCACGACGGCGTGCCGGTGGTGGTCACGGCGGCCTACGACCTGATCGAGACCATCCTGCGCAACGAGATCGCGGATGCCGACCGGCAGTGCACCTGCTGGCTCACCGCGGCCCTACGCGCCTTCGACATCCGCAACACCGTGTCCAAGGCGATGCTGATGCACTCCCTGCTGGCCCTGGCCAGCCACCCGATGGTCACCGCCCAGGCCCGCCAGCAGATCCGCACGCAGTTCGGGACCCGGCGGCCCGAGGTGACCCCGAAGGCCGTGGCCCACGCGGCGGCCTCGACACCAACCCTCGTAGACGCATGCGTGACCGGCGGCGTGATGGCAGCAGCACTCATCCAGGACACCCTCGACATGGCCGGCACCGGACCCTTCACCCACAGGTGAGGCTCCCCTCACCGGGTCGGACAACTACCCAGGCCGACCGACGAGACCCGTGAATGGACACGTCAGGCTGCGGCGGGCAGTGGCGGTAGCCAGGGTTTCCCGGCGAGCGCGCCGCTGATGGCGTCGAGTGCACTCACGCCGTGGGCGGCGGCGGAGTCGAGGTAGCTGCGAACGCGGCACCACCGGGCAAGGGTCGCCAGGGAATGCCAGTATCCGGAGACGGCCTGATGCCGCTTGGCGGCTTTCGCTCCGCGCTCACTGACATTATTCGTCCAGTCGACGGCGAAGTCGCGGGTGAACAAGAAGACCTGCTCCTTGTAGTCGCGCAGCCAGCAGCCGAGGGCGTAGCCGGGGTGGTTTCCGCTGTCCCAGTCCCGCAGCCGGTTGTGGATGATGCCTGTCATGACCTCCTTGTCGTAGCGTTCCCGCAGATCATCGAGCAGCTGCAGGTTCAGGGCGGTGTCGCCGCGGGCGCGGGCCTCCTCGACGGCCTTGTGCGCCTGGCGCAGGATGGTGATGATGTCGCCGGCCCAGGACTGGAGCCCGCCGGGGCCGAGCCTGGTGACGGCGCGGCACCTCCTGATCACGTGCGCGGCGCACTGCTGGATGCCGGCCAGCCGGGACAGCAGGTGCTGGTAGCCGGTGTAGCCGTCGGTGATCAGGTATCCGGTGAACGCGGCCGGGACCCCGGCGGCGACGGCGCCCTTGCGCCGTGAGGCGATGGCCCGCAGCCAGGTCAGCCGCCCGTCTGGAGTGCGGATGATGAGCACGTGCGGCGCGCCGCCGACGGCTGCCTTGCCGTCCTTCTCCTCCGGGTCCTCTTCCTTTTCCTCCTGCCCCGCGGGCTGGGCGTTCTTGTCCAGCACGTTCACCGGGGTCTCGTCGGCGGCCAGCACGCCCTCGCCGGCCAGCGCCGCGGCCATCGCCTCATCGAGGCCGGCCTTGCCCAGCAGCGCCGACAGCCGCGCGCCGGCCTTGTCGACCCACCCGGCCGAGACCCCCGTACCCAGGAGCATGCTCATGAGCAGCGCGGCGCGCTCGGGCGGCACGTTACCGTAGGCGGTCAGCAGCACGGCGGCGGCGTTCAGCACCGGCCCGTAGGACACCGACCCCGCGTGAGCCCCCGGCGGCGGGGCCGCGAACGTGACCGTCCCGCAGCACGGGCATACCAGGCCCGGCAGCGCCCACTCGGTCACCGTCCGGACGATCTCCGCGTCGATGACCTGCGCCCAGCCCGGCTCCGCCGCAGCCCGCGCGCCGTTCAGGCCGGCCTTGCACCTGCGGCACTCCGCCGGCGGCGGCGCCTCCTTCTCCTCGCCCGGATCCGGGTCCCGGGCCAGGCCCTTGCCCTTATGCCCGGGCTGGCCGCCCCGCTTACGGTCCTTGCTGCGCTCCCGCTCCGATTCCTGCCGCCGCGCCCGCCGCGCCTCTTTAGCCCCGATCCGCTCCTTCGAGCTCGGCGTCCCCGAATCATCGCTGTCCATCCCCAGCCGGCGCTCCAGCTCCGCCAGCCGCAGCTCCAGCCGCCGCTCCCGCTCCCGCGCCGCGTCAAGGCCCGCCCGCAGCGTCCCGACCTCCGCGTCCCGCTCCGCCAGCAGATCCCTCAGCCGCGCGTTCGCGGCCCGCAGCCCGGCGGCGTCATCACGCGCAGGCTCATCGGGCACGCGCCGCAGGCTCCCACAGCCACGGCCGCTGATCAAATAGACGCGCGCCGAACCCAGCCGTTATCCCAGGACAAGAAAATGTCCGGACCAGCCCAGTCACCCCACCCGTGAATGGACACCATTACCACGATCACCGACCGGGTGATGGAGGGAATGGCCGAATGGCAAAGCCGCCCGCTCGATCCCGTATATGCGGTCCTGTTCATCGACGCCATCAACGTGAAGATCCGCGAGGGCCAGGTCGCCAACAGGCCCGTCTACCTCGCCCTGGGCGTCACCGTCGACGGCGAGCGCGACGTGCTGGGACTGTGGGCCGGCGAGCACGGCGACGGGGAAGGCGCCAAGTTCTGGCTGCGGGTCCTGTCGGAGATCAAGAACCGGGGCGTGCGGGACGTGTGCCTGCTGGTCTGCGACGGGCTGAAGGGCCTGCCCGACGCGGTCAGCGCGGTCTGGGAGAAGACGATCGTGCAAACATGCATCGTCCATCTCCTGCGGAATTCGTTTAAGTACGCGTCGAAAAGAGACTGGGCGCAGATCGCGAAAGACCTCAAGCCCGTCTACACCGCGGCGTCCGAGGCCGGGGCGCTCGACCGGTTCGCTGAATTTTCCGGGAAGTGGGAGAAACGGTACCCCGCTATCATACGGCTGTGGGAGAACGCGTGGGCGGAATTCGTGCCTTTCCTCCAGTTCGACCGGGAAATAAGGACCGTGATCTGCACTACTAATGCGATCGAGTCGATCAACGCCCGGCTGCGCCGCGCGGTGAACGCCCGCGGTCACTTCCCCACCGAGCAGGCGGCCATGAAATGCCTCTACATGGCGATCATGAGCCTCGATCCGACCGGCCGGGGCCGCCAGCGGTGGACCAACCGGTGGAAGGCCGCCCTCAACGCCTTCGATATCACCTTCGACGGACGCCTGACCGCCGGACGGAAGTAGAACCCGCAAGATCAGTTACACCGGAGACTTGGCTCTGTCGCACTTTCGGTGGTAGCAGGTTGTGCTGATGTGTCACGATCAGTCGTGATTGACGTGACAGAGCTTGTGAGGGCTGTGTTTTCCGGGTTGTCTGGGCTGGTCATCGAGGATGTCGAGGACGCGGGCGACGTGATCGCCGTGCGGGCGGGGACTGCGGGCGGGGCGGTGGCCTGCCCGGACTGCGGAACGGAGACCGCCCGCGTGCACGGCTATCACGAGCGGACGGCGGCGGACGTGCCCGCCGACGGCCGCCGCGTCCTGGTGAGGGTCCGGGTCCGCCGGATGCGCTGCCCGGTCACGGGCTGCCCGCGGCAGACCTTCCGCGAGCAGGTCCCGGGCGTTCTCGGCCGTTACCAGCGACGCACCGCGCGGCTGACCGGGCAGGTCAGCGCGGTCGCCCGCGAATTAGCAGGCCGGGCCGGAGCGCGCCTGCTGCCCGCGCTGGGCATCCTGGTTTCCCGGCACACCGCGCTGCGGGCCCTCCTGCGGATCCCGCTCCCCGAGGCCCCAGTGCCGCGGGTGCTGGGGATCGACGACTTCGCGCTGCGCCGCGGCCTGGTCTACGCGACGGTGCTCATCGACGCCGAGACCGGCGGGCGCGTCGACGTCGTCCCCGGCCGCACCGCTGAGTTCGCCGAGGAGTGGCTGCGGGGCCATCCAGGGATCGAGGTCGTGTGCCGTGACGGCTCGGGCGCCTACGGCGAGGCCATCCGCCAGGCGCTGCCCGGCGCGGTCCAGGTCAGCGACCGCTGGCACCTGTGGCACGGCCTCGGCGAGGCCGTCCGGAAGGAAGTCGCGGCGCACTCCGCCTGCTGGGCCCAGGCCGGCCCGGTCCAGTCCGGAATGCGCGCCGAGACGACGCTCGAGCGCTGGCAGCAGGTCCACGACCTGCTCGGCGGGGAGCTGGCCTGCTGGACTGCTCGCGCCGCCTGGACCTGGCCCTTAACACGGTCAAGCGGTACGCCCGCGCCGACAGGCCCGAGCGGCTGCAGCGCACGCCGCAGTACCGGCCCACCCTCGTCGACCCCTACCGCGACCACCTGCGCAAGCGCCGCG
>CAWJGC010000014.1:0-203583 GCA_963842355.1 uncultured Actinomycetota bacterium
TAAGGCAGCACGCCCCCGCGACGGCGGCGGCTGCGACGGTGCCGACCCCCGACGGCTGGCCGGCCACGGCGCGCGGGCCGCGGCGACCGTCCGGCCGCCGGCCGTGCCGGGGCTGACGATCAGCGTCGGCGACGGCCGGACGACCGTGCGGGCGGGTGACCGGCTCACCTCCGGAACACCGGCACGGTCAGCGTGCGGCGCCTCGAGATCACGCAGACCCTGCCGGGCCGGGCTGACATTCATCTCGGCGAGCCGCAACGGCGGGGCGGCCGCCGGGATGGTCGTCTGGCACGCCGGACTGCCGGCGGGCGGCGCGGACACCTTCAGCGTCACCGCGCAACTGACGCGGGCGCCGGCGCATCTGCTGCGGCTGGCCGCAGTCGCCTGCGCGGCGCTGGGCGGCAGCATCACGCCGCTCGTCTGCGCAGCTCACCTCGACCAGCTGCCGGCCGGCGCCGCAGCGGTCGCCCGGGCCCGTCACGCGGCGACGCCGGCGGCGGTGGCCCGGGCCTGTCAGGCGGCGGCCGGAGTTCCGGTGGCGTACGTGGCCGGTCTGGCCGCGTTCGCGGCGGTGGCGCTCGTGATGATCGCCGCCCGCGTGACCCGGGTGCGCCGGCGGGCGCCCCGCTCAGCCTGACGGCCGAGCGGGGCCTCAGGACACCGACTCGGTGATCGTCGCCGTGTACGGCCCGCCGACGGCCCCGCCGGGCACGGACACGTTGATCAGCGGATCCCAGGCGGCGGAGTTGTTCCCGCCCACGCCGGTCGCGGTGACCACGGCCTGCGCGGAGGCGGCCAGGTTGGTCGCGGGCACGGTGGTGAAGGTCGCCGGCCCGCTCGACCGGCTGAGCGCGCTGATGTCGTAGGAGGCGTCGCTGACGGGGATGGTCTCGGCCGAGGTGGCGGTGCCGGTGGTGAAGTCGGTGGCGGACACCGTGACCGTCCAGTCGGCGCCGAAGCCTTGGCTGTCGGTGACCTGGACTATGCCCAGGCTGCCGCTGACGGAACCGCCCGGCGCGGCGGACCCGAGGAAGGCGCTGCCGGGCGCGGTGATCGAGAGCGCGCCGGCGATGACGCTGACGCTGACGGTGCAACCGGGACTGGTGGTCCCGGGGGGGCAGGTGCTGCCGGGCGCCGACGAGACGGCGGTGTTGGTCAGGACCCGCCCGCCGGTGTCGGGGTTGTTCACGGTGACGGAGTAGGTGATGGTCGCGGTGTCGCCGGCCGCCAGGTCGCCGGTCCAGCTCAGAACCGGGGCGGCGTAGCTGACCGTGCCGCTGCTGGCGGCGGCGCCACCCGCGTAGGTGGCGTCGCCCAGGACGCCGGCCAGGGAATCGGTGACGGTCGCGCCACTGTAGGCGGTCTGATCGGTGTCGGCCACCGTGATCGTGTAACGCACGGCCGTGCCCGGTGTCGCCGTGCTCACGCTGGCGGTCTTGGTGATGGTCAGCGTGGGGTCCAGCACGTCCACGATGGCCGAGCAACGCGGGTCGGTGCTCCCGGCGGGGCAGTTGCTCCCGGCGGCGTCCGACACGGCGGTGTTGACCAGGCGTATGTCGCCGGTGTCGGGGTTGCTCAGCGTCACCGAGAAGGTAATGGTCACGGTGGCGCCGGGGGCGGGGTCGCCGGTCCAGGTCAGCACGGGGCTGGCGTAGCTGACCGAGCCGCTGGTCGCGGCCGCGTCGTGGTTGAAGGTCTCGTCGCTCAGGACGCCGCCGAGCGGGTTCGTGACGGTCGCGCCGGTGTAGGAGGTGGGGCCGGTGTCGGCCGCGTCGTACAGGACGCCGTCGAGGGGGTCGGTGACGGTCGCGCCGGTGTAGGTGGTCTGCCCGGTGTTGGTGATGGTGATGGTGTAGTCCACGGTGGATCCGGGAGTGGTGGTGCTCACACTGGCGGTGCTGTCGATCGTGAGCGCGGACACGTCCACGTCGACGATCGCCGTGCAGCTGGCGCTGCCGCTCCCGGCGGCGCAGTTGCTGCCGGGCGTCGACGAGGTGACCGTGCTAGCCAGGACCTCGTCGCCGGTATCGGGGCGGTGCACGGTCACCAAGAACGTGACGATCGCGCTGGCCCCGACCGCTAGGTTCCCGGTCCAGGTCAGGTTCGGGCTGGAGAACGCCACCGAGCCCGTGGTCGCGGCCGCGTCGCCGTGGTAGGCGGCGTCGTCCAGCACCCCCGACAGCGGGTCGGTGAACGTGGCCCCGGTGTACGCGGTCTGGCCGGAGTTGGTGACCATGACCGTGTAATGCACCGTGGCCCCGGGCGTCGTGGTGGCCGGGCCGGCCGACACGGCGATGGTCAGGCCCGGGACCAGGACGGTGATTGTACTGGCGCACCGGGGATCGGTGCCGCCCACCGGGCAGTTGCTGCCCGTCGCGGCCGAGGTGACCGTGCTGGCCAGGACCTTGTCGCCGGTATCCGGATTGTTGACCGTCACCGAGAACGTGACGGTCGCGGTGGCGCCGGCCGCAAGGTTCCCGGTCCAGGTCAGGTTCGGGCTGGCGAAAGCGACCGACCCCGCGGTCGCGGCCGCGTCATTGTGGTAGCTGGCGTCGCCGAGCACGTCGGACAGGGGGTCGGTGAAGGTCGCGCCGGTATAGGCGACCGAGCCCGAGTTGGTCACGGTGACCGTCTCATGCACGACCCCTCCGGGAACCGCCGTGGCCGGGCTGGCGGTGGCCGAGATCGTCAGCTGCGGGGTAGCGCAGGATCCGATGGTCGCCGCGAACGGGGCAGAGAGGACCTGGCCGCCGTTCGGGCTGCCGCCCGGCCCGCCCTGCGCGTACGCCGCGGCGATGACCCCGCCGTTCAGGCCGTTCGACTCGTAGTCGTTGAACGTGGCGCCCGGGGCGTACACGGTCCCGGGCACCGTTGACGAACCGTCGAACGTGACCTGGGTGGCGGTCGGGAAATTCCACAGCATGTACCCGGCCGCCGCAGACTGGAGGCCGTTGAAGTTCGGCGGTGACCAGGAGAAGTTGTTCCCCGCCCCGCTGGTGTCCACGTTGATGATCAATGGCATGGTCGCGGTGGGCGCGTTCCTGAATTGCAGGATGGAGATGTTGGCCAGGTTAGCGGCCGATATGTCGAGCACGTTCTGCGTTCCGGCGGCGAGCGTGACGTAGGCGTTGGTTCCCGGCACCAGCGGGAGCGTCAGCGGGGTGCCGTTGGCGCTCGTGAGCACGACCGTGCCTGCACACGACGCCAGGTCAGAGGAGTTCCCCGCGAACGCGGCGAACGCGCTGGCGAAGTTGACCAGGCCGGACTGGTTCACCGAGGACGTCGGCTGGTTGACCACGTCGGCGATCTGCGGCGACGAGGAGAGCGTGCCGGTGGGGACGACGTGCGTCGCGGCGGACCCGGACTGCGCCACGGCCGACCCGGTCAGGTCGCCGACCTTGACGTAGCTACTGTACAGCACGTTGACGGCTCCGCTCGAGGCACTGCCCGCCCAGTTGATGTTGCCCTCGACGAGTAAGCCGGTCGGCCTCGAGTCGCCGGGGGCGGTGAACGTGCCCGCGGTCTGGGTGGCCAGGTCGAAGGTGCCCGGGCCGAAGGTGAGATTGCCGCCCAGGGCGACCGGGCCGCCGCTCGAGGTCGCGTTGAGCGCCGCGTTCCCCCGGACGAACACGGTGAAGCCCTGGTTACCCGTGACCGGGTTGTACGGGTCCGGGGCCAAAGCCAGCCTCCGGGCCGACCGCCCGGCCGTCCCCTCGAGTGGCGGCAGGAGCGGGCTCGCGGCGGCGGCGCGGCACCCGGCACCGGATTCGGGGCGGCCGGCGCCGGGCCGGTGCGCTTGCCGAGCGCGGCCGGGACTGGCGCCGCGCCGCGCTGGGCTCGAACGGTCGCCGCGGCGGCGGGCAGCGCGGTCGCGCCGACGACAGTGGCCACGGCGGCGAGGGTGGCCAGAGACTTCCGCATACGGCCTCCGGCCAGGCGCACGACACCGATCACACGTCCGCGGTCCTTGACCCGGCCCTGCCGACGGCGGCAGCGGCGCGTGGTCGTATGGCGAGCGGCCCAGCCCATCCATATCCCCCGAATAGCAGCGGGAACCACGTCCCGCAGAAATCGAACATCAGCGTGCACGCCGCGCGGCGTCGGCGCGAGCAGCGATTCTGGCATGCGGCGGCCTTCGCCGTCACAGCTTTCCTCGATGCCCCGGCGGTATGGCCCCACGTCCGCATCGATAGGAGCAATGATTAAAACCCGTATATGTTAGCGTGGCAATATCCGATTTATCGGCCCGACGTCCGCGCTCCGGCCGTTATCGCCAAAGGACTTGACCAACCAACGATTATATGTAGCTTGCTACTCGTAATAATTACTCGTGAGAGGCCGGGAGCTTACGGGGGAGCACCTCTCGAAAGATCTGGCCTACGCCGGGCCGCGGGAAAGGGAAAAATGCGAAGCTCGCGAAGCACCATGCGGTGGCTGTTCGGCACGCTCATGCCTGTCCGCCACTCCGCAGACGGTCGTGTCGAGCACGGGAAACGGGAACAACACCGCGACGTGGAGCCCGACGATCGCCGTGGCCGTGCCCGACGCGGCCGTGGGCGGCACCTACACCGGGACCCTGACCCAGTCCGTTTCCTAGGCGCCGGTCGCTTGACGGACGCGCCTGATGCCGCCGGGACCGTCCTGCGCCCAACACTTCGGCGAGGTCGCCCCAATCCGCGGGGACCGCGCGGAAGTCCCGCTACTGTGGCTGAATCCGCAGCAACCGGGCACCACCCCGAGTGCAGCCAGACCGACGAGAGGCGGCCAGTCATGCAGCGCGGCACCGAGCGAGGACGGCGGATCGCCTGATGCCTGCGGCCAGCCCGGCCGAGGCATCGCTCGGCGATCAGGTGGCGGTGTTCATCGACCTGGAGAACCTGGCGCTCGGCGCCGGGGAGGACCTGCCCGGGCAGGCCGATCCGATCCCGTACAAGGCGCTCGAGTTGCTGTGCCGCGACTACGGGAACACCTCGATCCGCCGGGCCTACGCCGACTGGTCCCGGCCGGAGTTCAGCCGGTACCAGAACAACCTGGCCCAGAACGGGATCACGTTGATCCAGGTGACCAGGTTCGGGGCGCAGCAGAAGAACGCCGCCGACATCCTGATGGCGGTGGACGCCATGGAAGTTTTGATGACCCACCCCGATGTCGGGACGTTCCTGCTGGTCGCGGGCGACGGCGACTACTCGCCCCTGGTGCAGCGGCTGCGCGAGTGGGGGAAGCGCGTGGTCGGGGTCGGCACCAAGGCCTCGGCCAGTTCGCGGCTGGTCGCGGTGTGCTCGGAGTACAAGTACTGGGGAACGATCGTCGCCGCCGTCAACCCCGCGGTGCGGGCCGAGGTCGGGGCCAACTTCGACATCGCCGACGCGAAGCGCCTGGTGGTGGCGGCCATGGAGGAGTCACCCGACGCCACGGCCACCGGCTCCTGGCTGAAGAGCAAGATGCTCGCCCTCGACCCCTCCTTCGACGAGCGGAACTACGGCTCGAGCAGCTTCCGCGTGCTGCTCAGCCGGCTGCCGGACCTGGTCCAGGTCAAGAAGGACCGCTCATCCTCGGACATGCTGGTCACGCTCGTCGCGCGGCCGCAGGCGGCGGCCGCGGACGGCAGCAAGGCCGCAGACGGCAGCGGCAAGGCCGCGCCCGCACGGCGGAGGAGGACCGCGACCAAGCCGACCGAGACCGCCTGACCGCCAGCGTCCGCCGCCCTCAACCTGCGCAACCTCATCGGCCGCGGCCTGGCCTTCGATAACCAGGCATGGGTGCTGCGGAATCCGTACCCGCAGAAGACCGGACTCCTGGATGCGCCCCCAGCAGAACGTGGCCGCGGGGAGCCGCCCCTTGTGGTGAAGCGGCGCCAACCGGTACCGGGCCGACTCCTCTTCGTGTCCGATGGCCAAGACCTATCCCAGTCGGTGGCGCGATGCAGTGCCAGGCGGCCGGTCAGTCACTCCCGCCGGACGCCGGCCCACCCCAGGCACCTGCCCTTCGGCCGCCCAGGTAGAGGCTTATGGCCCTACGTCCCCGCTATTGATAGTGGTCACGCTGTTGCTGGTTCAGCGATATGCGACTGGCAGGGAACGCAGCTTGCGAGGTCAGAGTGTTGCCAGCGTGCCGGTTGCCGGGCAGGCCTACCAGGACGGAGTGCATCCTATGGATCACGCGAGTGAGTACAGCCGCAAGCTCGTTTCCCCGGAGGAGGCGGTCAGGGTCGTCAAGCCGGGGGACTGGGTGCAGTACGGGCATCACGCCAATTCCCCGGTCTACCTGGACGGGTTCCTTGCTCAGCGGAAGGACGCGCTTAGGGACGTCAAGGTGTGCGCGGTGGTCTTCCCGGGACTGGCGCAGGTGGCTACGTGTGATCCCGGCCGCGAGCACTTCATCTACAACAACTGGCATTTCGGCCCTGGCGACCGCAAGCTCCACGACCAGGGACTGTGCAATTACATTCCCATCCTCTACCACGAGGGCCGCACGTATTTCGAGCGCTACCTCAAACCCGACGTGGCGATGATCAAGGTCGCGCCGATGGACAAGCACGGGTTCTTCAACTTCGGCACCGGCAACAGCCTGCACGCCATTATCGTCGAGACGTCGAAAACGGTGATCGTCGAGGTAAGCGACAAGATGCCGTACGTCTATGGCGGCAACGACGAGGCGGTGCACATCTCCGACGTCGACCTGATCGTGGAGTCGGACAACCAGCCCCTGGTACAGGTGCCCAGTGCCGAGCCCACCGCAATCGACAAGCAGGTGGGCGAGCACGTGATGGAGCACCTCCAGGACGGGTCGGTCGTCCAGCTGGGCATCGGGGGGATGCCCAACGCCATCGGGGAGATGATCGCGCGGTCAGATCTGAAGGACCTGGGCGGGCACACCGAGATGCTGGTTGACGCCTACGTTGACATGTACGAGGCAGGCGTGATGACCGGCAAGCGGAAGGCCTTCGACCGGGGCAGGATCGCCTTCACCTTTGCTCTCGGGACCCAGCGCCTGTACGAGTGGATGGACCGCAACCGGGCGATTGCCAGCTACCAGGCCGACTACACCAACCATCCGCAGGTCATCGCGCGCCATGACAACGTGGTGTCGATCACCAACGCCATCGAGGTCGACCTTTATGGCCAGGTGGCCGCGGAGTCGCTGGGGACACGCCAGATCAGCGGCAACGGCGGAATGCTGGATTTCGTGTACGGAGCCTTTCATTCCAGGGAAGGCAAGTCATTCATCTGCCTGCCGTCGCTGAGGGAGAGCAGGACGGGACAGAAGATGTCCCGGATCGTGCCCGCCCTGGACCCCGGGACCATCGTCACCGTGCCGCGCACCATGACCAACTACGTGGTGACCGAGTATGGGGCGGTCGACCTCAAAGCCAGAACGACCTGGGAGCGGGCGGAGCTGCTGATCAGCATCGCCCATCCCGATCAACGAGAGGCCCTGATCAAAGCCGCCGAGCAGATGAACATCTGGGTCGGGTCAAACAAAGTCTAACGGCGCCGAGCGGGGCGCCCGCGCTGGCCATTCGAGCATCGGGGGCCGTAGCTCGGCACGCTGTTACAACCTGTAGCCATCCGTCCGGTATATGATAATATACGAGGTATGAACGAGGATCCCGAGGCTCCTGCGGGGGTGGATCCGACCAGCCCGAGCCCGGCCCGGGTCTACGACTACCTCCTGGGCGGAGGGCACAACCTCCCGGCCGACCGCGAGGCCGCCGAGCGGATGCGCGCCGAGTCACCCGACCTGGACGACGCGGCCTGGGCGAATCGCGGATTCCACCGGCGTGCCGCCCGCTGGATGGCTGCTGACCAGGGCATTCGGCAGTTCATCGACCTCGGGTCCGGGCTGCCCACCCCGAGCAGCACGCACAGCGTCGTGCAGCGGATCAGGCCGCGCGCGCACGTCGTTTACGTCGACAACGACCCGGTTATCGCGGCCTACGCCAGCGAGTTATTGGCCGCGGACGGGACGACCGCCGTCGTCCTGGCTGACCTGCGCGACCCCGCCGCGGTGCTCGGTGACGCCGGCCTGCGGGCGCTGATCGACTTCCAGGAGCCCGCGGGCCTGCTGATGACCGCGGTGCTGCACTTCGTGCCCGACGACGACGACCCGTGGGGTCTGGTGGCACGGTACCTGGGCGCGCTGGCCCGCGGCAGCTACCTGGCCCTGTCCCATCTCACCCGCGAGGGCCTGCCGCCCCGCCTGGTCCAGGCCGGCCAGGCGTGGTACCCGACGGCGCCGCGCATCTACCCGCGGTCGCGGGCGGAGATCGAGCGGTTCTTCGCCGGGCTGGAGATCGTGCCGCCCTACGAGGGCGCCGAGCCCGGGGTCACCCACATCGGGCTGTGGGGGGCCGAGGATCCCGAACTGGCCGACAGCGAGGGCTCGCACTGGTGGCTCGGCGGCGTGGGCCGCCGCGCGTGACCGGTGATCAGTGGCCGGCCTGCTCGCCGGTGTCGCCGAGCCGTTGGTAGGCCGGGGTCAGCAGGGTGCGCAGGTCCTGGCCGCGCACCAGGACCGGCGGCGGCTCGAACGTGCGCAGCAGCAGGTCGGGGGCGGTGGCCGGGGCGGGCGGCAGCGCGCGCAGCCGGGCCGGGCTCAGGCAGGCCGACCAGAAGTCCGCCAGGCACTCGGCCAGCGGCCGGTCGGTGACGTCGCTGAGCGGGCCCGTGCGGCGCGACCGCGCCCCGGCCTGCCCCGCGGTCAGCCCCCGCAGCGACGCGAGCAGGTCCTCCCGGCCCCGCCCGCGCCAGGCCAGGATGCCGAACGGGTCGAGGTCGAACGCCTCGGCGAGCACGTAGCAGACCGCGGCCAGGTGCTTGCACGGCACCCCCCAGTCCGGGCAGGAGCAGGACATCTCGATGTCCCGCGCGGAACGCGGGAACAGCGGGGTGCCGCAGTCGGCGAACACCTCCTCGATTTCCCGCGGCATCTCGCCGGCCAGCAGCTTGGCCCGGAACAGGGCCTGCGCGGCGAGGGCCTGCTCCACCCGCCGCCACTGCGGCGTGGTCAGCGGCGTGACCGACAGGCGCGCCCGGTACGGCTTGGGCCGGGACCCCTGCACCTGGGCGGTCACGTACCCGCACGAGATCTCGAAGCCGAGCACCTGGCCGGAGCGGGCGTAGTTCCGGCCCCGGGCCAGCCGGCCGCTCATGCCGAACGACTCCAGCACGCCGGTGAACCGGCGCGACCACCACTGCTCGCCGATGGTCCCGCGCTTGCTGCGCGCCCGGATGCCGCCCTCGACCCGGAGCGGGCGAGACGGCGGCGGCCAGCCGTCACCGTCCCAGCCGCTCATTCCGACACCTCGCTCATTCCGACACCTCGCTCATTCCGACACTGCCTCCGGCGACAAGGCGATCACCCGGCGCAGGTCGGCCACGGAGAGTTCGGTGAGCCAGCCTTCCCCGGTCCCGACGATCCGCTCGGCCAGCGCCTTCTTCTCCTCGATCATGGAGTCGATCCGCTCCTCCAGCGTGCCCACGCAGACGAACTTGCGCACCTGCACGTCCCGGCGCTGGCCGATGCGGAACGCCCGGTCGGTGGCCTGGTCCTCCACCGCCGGGTTCCACCAGCGGTCGACGTGGATCACGTGGCTGGCCGCCGTCAGATTCAGCCCGGTCCCGCCCGCCTTGAGCGACAAGATGAACAACGAGGGTTCCGTTCCGGCCTGAAATTCGGTCACCATCGCATCGCGCTGCTTTTTCGGCGTGCCGCCGTGCAGGTACGACACCGGGCAGCCGAGGCGGCCGGCCAGGTACGGCTGCAGCATCCGGCCGAATTCCGCGTACTGGGTGAAGCACAGCGCCTTGTCGCCCTCCGCGATGATCTCGTCGCAGATCTCCTCCAGCCGGGCCAGCTTGCCGGACCGGCCGTCCAGGCGGGAGCCGTCGCCGAGCAGGTGCGCGGGATGGTTGCAGACCTGCTTGAGCTTGGCCATCGTGGCCAGCACCAGGCCGCGGCGCTCGATGCCCTCCTCGGCCGCCTCGATCCTGGCCAGCATGTCGGTGACGGTGGCCTGGTACAGGGACGCCTGCTCCGGCGTGAGGTTGCACCAGATCTTCATCTCCAGCTTGTCCGGCAGGTCGGAGATGATCGTCTTGTCGGTCTTCAGCCGCCGCAGGATGAACGGGCCGGTGAGCCGCTTCAGCCGGTCCGTGGCTTCTTCGTCGCCGTTGCGCTCGATCGGGACCGCGTACCTGGTGCGGAACCGCTCGGCCGGGCCGAGCAGCCCGGGGCTGGTGAACTCCATGATCGACCACAGCTCGGTGAGCCGGTTCTCCACGGGCGTGCCGGTGAGCGCGATCCGCGCCCGGGCGGGCAGCCCGCGCACCGCCTGGGCCTGGCGGGTGGCCGCGTTCTTGATGTTCTGGGCCTCGTCGCAGACCACCCGGGCCCACTGGACCTGGCTCAGCGACTCCCGGTCGCGTGCGGCCAGCGCGTAGGTGGTGATCACCAGGTCGGCTGCGTTCAGGACGGCGGTGAGCTCCTCGCCGGCCAGCCGGTCCGCCCCGTGGTGCACGTGCACGGTGAGGTCGGGGGTAAACCGCTCGGCTTCCCGCTCCCAGTTGCCGACCAGCGACATCGGGCACACCAGCAGCGTTGGCCCAGCATCCGTGGTAGAGTCTTTTGCGAGCAATGCAAGGGTTTGCGGGGTTTTGCCCAGTCCCATGTCATCTGCAAGGATTGTGCCTAGGCCGAGGTTGCCGAGGAAGGCCAGCCAGGCCAGGCCGCGTTCCTGGTAGGGGCGGAGTTCCCCGCGGAACGAGGCCGGGGTGGGAACCGGCGCGAGCCTGCGGTCGGCCTGGCCGGACAGCAGCTCGCCGAGCCAGCCGTCGGCGTCGACCTGGGTGAGCGGCAGGTCGTCGTCTGCCCCGCCCAGCCCGGCGGCCAGCGCGTCCGCGGCGGTCATGGTCCCGGCCTGGCGGCGCTCCAGGAACTTCAGCGCCGCCTGCAGGTGCCGGTCGTCGAGTTCCACCCACCGGCCGCGCAGCCGCACCAGGGGCACCTTGAGCCTGGCCAGTTCGGCCAGCTCGTCCGGGTCCAGCGCCTGGTCGCCGACGGCCAGGTCGTAGCGGAAATCGACCAGGTCCCCCAGGCCGAACTTCGACTCGGTGACGCTGCCGGGCGCCGTGGCCTTCGTGCGGGTGGTCATCTTGAGGCCCAGCCGCGACTTGCGCGCCCCGCTGACCCAATCTGGCAGCAGCACGCCGAAGCCGGCCGCGGACAGCAGCGGGCCGGTCTGGCTGAGGAACCGGAACGCCCCCTCGGTGTCGAGGGTGAGCTTGGCCGGTGCGGCGGCCCGCAGGCCGTGTTCGAGCTCGGGGAACAGCCGGGCGGCGGTGCCGAGCCCGGCCAGCAGGTCCTCCTCCGGGTGCCTGATCCCGGCCGCGGCCCAGCCGCCCGCCGTCGCGCCGGACCAGACGTCGGCCGCGGACAGCAGCAGGCTCGGATCGTCGGTCGACTGCAGCGCGAACTCGACGGCCCACTCTCCGCCCGTCCTCGCCGTGCCGTTTGCCGCCGCCGCATCCGGTCGCTCCACCGCCTGCGCGCCTGGCCCCGGCCCGGCCCCGCCCGCCTGATCCTCGGCCGGCTCGATCAGCCGGAAGCAGGTCCGGACCGGCCCCACCGGGACCTGCGCCGCGCCGCGCCACGCCTCCAGGCCCGCGGCGAGTTCGGCCGCCTCGGCCTCGTCCTCCGGCGTCACCACGGAGACCTGCGCGTCGGTGCCGGTCAGCGCGGCGGCCCAGCGCTCGGCGACGGGAACCCGGGCCGGGCGGCGGCCGCGCCGCTCGGCGACCAGGCCGAATCCGCGGTCACGGCCGAGCCGGGCCCGCGCCGCCACGTCGGCGAGCACGTCGAGGGCGTCGCCGAGCACCTGCGCGGACGGCTCGCCCTCGGTGTCAGTGGCCCGGCACAGCGGCGGCATGGCCGCGGCGAGGTCCCGGGCCCGCTGCGCGTCCGGGCCGGACAGCACGGGCCGCCATCGGGCCGTGTAGCCACCGTCCTCCCCCGCCACCAGGGCGGGCAGGACCCGTCCCCGGACGACCAGGTCCCGGGCCAGCCGGGCCAGGGCGGCCAGGTAGAGCACGGACCCTCCGATAACCGCGCGCGATGACCGCTCGCCCAGCCCACCCCGCTCGCCCAGCCCACCTGGCGCGCCCAGTACGGCGAGCAGGCCTAGAGCAGCGTCGGGCTCGAAGGTCAGCGCGGGCACCCGCCAGGCCGCGAGCGCTGGGCGCGTGACCGGGCGCGCGGGTTCGGCGCCCGGCTCCCTGATCAGCGCGGGCGAGGCCACCGGCCCGTCCGGCGCGCTGGGCAGGCGCAGGGTCAGCTCGTCCTCGATGGCCTTGCGGGCCAGGTCACCCAGGCCACCCAGGTCACCTGGATCACCCGGGTCACCCAGGACAGCTGGATCATCCACGCCACCCCGGCCGCTCAGGTCACTCAAGTCACCCCGGCCACTCAGGTCACCCAAGTCACCCAGGTCACCCGCGCGGCCGGCCAGTTCAGCGACCACGTCGGCCAGGTCGTCAAGACCCCCGGCGAAGGGATGCGCCCGGGGGGCACGTGACGGACGGCCGGGTCGCGGCTGGGCCCGCGCCGAGCCATCGGAATCCTCGGCCCACAGGCTCAGCGCCCCGTAGGCCCAGATTCCGTGGATCACCAGCATGACCAACACTCCCGCAACGGCCCGGGGCTACTGGCCAGCACGCTAGCCGTGGTTCCGCTCCGACACGCGGCACAACGCCGCCAAGCGCAGACTATCCCGCAACACCGACAGTCTCTGTCCCATTGGCGGAGCGGCGGAGCGGCGGAGCGGCGCTGGCCCGCTTCTACCGCATCGC
The DNA here is from genome assembly GCA_963842355.1 of uncultured Actinomycetota bacterium. GTDB lineage: Bacteria > Actinomycetota > Actinomycetes > Streptosporangiales > Streptosporangiaceae > JASHPR01. Next base: position 12,846 of record CAWJGC010000014.1, read on the forward strand.
AGGAACATCGGTGCGGTAAGACGGGCTGGCCGAGAACTGCGCGGGCCGAACCCGCGCATTCCGGGCACTGACAGTGGTGACGACGGTAACGGACATCGGCCGTTTTCAGGCTTTGGCGCCGATTCCGTGACGGGGGCGACGTCCGCTTCATGATCTTGGAGACTTATGTGCAGATACCGCACGTAACTCTCCACGATCATTGAGACCGGCCGCCCATGCGCCTCTATCGCATGACCCGATCACCCAAATCCGCGCCAGAGCCCCGTTTCATGATCCCGGGGCATCTGGCGCGGATCGCGCGCTCGATGCTCCGGGATCATGAAACCGTCAGTTGCGGACGGTCCGGAACGCCGGTCAGGCCGGGCCTGAAACCGGTAAGGGCCAGCCGCGCGGCGGGCGCTGGCGTCCCGCCCGCCGCAACCGGGTCGCCGGCCATTCTCGAGCAGCCCGAAGAACCGCACCGATGGTCCGTTTGATGTGGCTACCCGCGCGCCGCGGGCACGGGGCGCGCGGGCGCGCCGTGACCCCACGGCTACGCGACGAATGGGGGGGCGCCGGAATCGGTAGCCATCGGCCGGCCGGCCGCCGCCCAGCTCTGCATGCCGCCCGCGACGTTGACCGCCTGCCAGCCGGCGCCGGTGAGGGCCTGCGCGGCGCGCGCGGAGCGGCCCCCGGACCGGCAGATCACGTAGACCGCCTGGTCCTGGGGTATCTCGGCGGCGCGGGCCCCGAGTTCACCGAGCGGTATGTGCCGCGCGCTAGGCGCGTAGCCCGCCGCCCACTCGTCCTCTTCGCGCACATCAAGCAGCCACGCGCCGTCGGGCACGCTGGCCGCCGGGACTTCCTGGACCTGCACCTCTCGCTGTCCCTGCTCCCCCACCCCTATCAGCGCTCCCCGCTCTCTCAGCTCTCTCAGCTCTCTCAAGCTCTTCTCGCGGCATCGGCCGCATGTCTGGACTGCATTCGTTTGCTCTAACCTTAGGGGCAATCGCGCCGCAGCGCCGCCGCCACGAGCAGGCAGGAACGCCAACCACGAACCCGGCAGGAACGCCACCATGATCCCGGTCAGGATGCAGCCACTCCCGACCGGTCAGATCACGCGGTGATCGTTCGCGACGCGCTGCCCGCCGAGCTGGCGGAGGTCGGCGAGATCCGGGTGAGCGCCTACCGGGCGGGCGGCCATATATCGCCGGATTCCGGTTACGCGCCGGTGCTGCGCGCTCTCGGCGCCGCGGACGACGGCACGGTCCTGGTGGCGGTGGCCGGCCAAGGCACCGGCCAGGACCGCGGCCGGGGTACCGGCCAGGACGGCGGCCGGGACACCGGCCAGGACCGCGGCCGGGGTACCGGCCAGGACGGCGGCCGGGGTACCGGCCAGGACGGCGGCCGGGACACCGGCCAGGACCGCGGCCGGGACACCGGCCAGGACCGCGGCCGGGACACCGGCCAGGACCGCGGCCGGGGTACCGGCCAGGACGGCGGCCGGGGTACCGGCCAGGACGGCGGCCGGGACACCGGCCAGGACCGCGGCCGGGACACCGGCCAGGACCGCGGCCGGGGTACCGGCCAGGACGGCGGCCGGGACACCGGCCAGGACCGCGGCCCGATCCTGGGAACCGTCATGCTGCAGTACTGGCCCCAGGCCGGCCATGTCGTCGTCGGCCCGGGCGAGGCCGAGATCAGGGCCCTGGCCGTATCCCCGGACGGACAGGGCCGGGGAACGGGCCGCGCGCTGCTCCGGGCCGTGATCGACCGCGCCGCGCAGACGGGTGTCCGCCATCTCGTCCTGCTGACGCAGCCGGACATGCGGAGGGCCGCGCACATGTACCAGCAGGCTGGCTTCCGCAGGCTGCCCGACCGCGACTGGTCCCCGGAACCCGGGCTCACGCTGCTGGCCTACGGGATGGAACTCACCGCGGCCGCCGCGGCCGCCGCGGCCGGCTAGGTCAGGCGTCCCCGTCAGGCGTCCCCGCGCGGGTCCCGTGCACCCGCCGCGCCGGGACTCGCCGACGTGGCATCGGACTCACCGCGGCCAGAACCGGGAGAATCGGTCGCCTGGTCCCGGGGCGCGGCCGCGTTGACCTTGCGCAGGTGCTTGCTCATGGAGCGGAACAGGAAGAACAGCAGGACGGCCATGCCGAAGACGACCAGGAACCCGAGCGTGCCCGGCGCCACCGAGTTACTGGACGCCGCGGCCAACGTCGTCACCGGCTTACCCACCTCACAAGGTCCCGCACACCCGCGAACAGATCCGCTTCCGGCCTCTCAGTATTAACCACCGACCTGGCCAGATGGAAATCCTCGGTCGGCCACGCCGCCTGCTGCACGTCGCGCGGGCAGGCGAACCAGAACCCGTCCGGGTCGATCTGGGTGGCGTGGGCCAGCAGCGCCTGGTCGCGGATCTCGAAGTAGTCCCCGCAGAACACCCGGGTGGTGATCTCGATCCCGGGCTTGTCCGGGTTGTCCACCCACTCGTCCAGCCGCTCGGCGTAGGGCGACTCGAGACCGCGCCGCTCCATCTCCTCGTGCAGCGCCATGAACCGCGCCCGGTGGAAGGTGGCGAAGTAGTAGAGCTTGAGCGACTGCCAGGGCTCGCCGCAGTCGGGGTAGCGGTCCGGGTCCGCGGCGGCCTCGAACGCCTCGACGGTCACCTCGTGGCACTTGACGTGATCCGGATGCGGGTACCCCCCGTTTTCGTCGTAGCCCAGGATCACCTGCGGCCGGAATTCCCTGACCGCCTGCACCAGCGGCCGGGCCGCCAGTTCCGGTGGCTCCAGCGCGAAGCACCCCTCGGGGAGCGGCGGCCGCGGGTCTCCCTCCGGGAGGCCGGAGTCGACGAACCCGAGGAACTGCTGCCGCACGCCCAGGATCTCGCGGGCCCGGGCCATCTCCGCGCGGCGTACGGAGGGGAGGTCGGCGCGGATCTCCGGCCGGTCCATGGCCTGGTTCAGGATATCGCCGCGCTCGCCCCCGGTGAGCGTGCAGACCAGGACGTCAACGCCTTCCCGGGCGTAGCGGGCCATGGTCGCGGCGCCCTTGCTCGACTCGTCGTCCGGATGCGCGTGCACAGCCATCAGCCGCAGCGGCGCGGAGCCGGGCGGGCCGCCCGCCTGAACATCCTCGGCCGTCCGGCCTACGGGCGCTTGTCCGGGATCGGTGGTCACGGCAGACAAGAAGGTCCCCTTCGTGCATCATGGGTGGATAAGCCCGGCACGGCGCCGCCGCCCTAGCCGGGTTTGAAGCGCCTGCATCGCGGCTACGCTGACAGGTCATTGTGCATCACAACAAGCCTGCTCCGGGGAGGCATTCCCTTTGGCGTCCCCGGCGTGCCGGGCCGCCGGCCCCTTGATCCCGGGCCATTGACACAGACGACGTACTTGCGGACCCTTGTTAACCTCGAAGGATTACCCCCAAGGGCCCAACCCGGGCCCGGCGGACGCTTCGGTCCGCATCCACTGCTAGGAGTTCTCGTGACCGAAACCCGTGATGACACCGTCACCTGGCTCACCCAGGAGGCGTATGACCGGCTGAAGTCGGAGCTGGACTACCTCTCGGGCGAAGGGCGCACGGAGATTGCCAAGAGGATCGAGGCCGCCCGCGAGGAAGGCGACCTGCGCGAGAACGGCGGCTACCACGCGGCCAAGGAAGAGCAAGGCAAGCGCGAGGGCCGGATCCTCCAGATCATGCACATCCTGGACAACTCCCGCGTCGGCGATCCTCCGCGCACCGACGGGGTCGTGGGTCCCGGCATGACCGTTACGGTCCGCTTCGCCGGGGACGAGGACGAGGTCACGTTCCTGCTCGCCTCGCGCGAGGAGAGCGGCGCGCCGATCGACGTGTACTCGCCCAAGTCGCCGCTGGGCAACGCGATCTCGGGAAAGAAGGTCGGGGAGAGCGCGACCTACACGCTCCCGAACGGACGCAGCACGACGGTCGAGATTCTCGAGGCGGTCCCCTACGTAGGGGCCTGATGCCGCACGTTCATGATCGCGGTGGCTGTTCGGGCGGCCACCGCGATCATGATTTTTTCCAGAACGGAAATCAGGCGGCGTACTCGGGTTCGGCCGCCCGGGCCTCGGCGGCCGGGGCGCGACCCCGCAGCGGGACCTCCTTGATGAACCAGGCCAGTGCGAACAGCACGATGGCCGACGGCGCCGCCCAGAAGAACACGCCCTGGATGGCGTGGGCGATGGCGTAGAACACGTCGTGCCGGACCGGCACGGGAAGCCGGTTGACCGTGGTCGGATCGAGGCTCCCGCCCGCCGCGTTCAGGTGCACCCCAGGCAGCAGGCTGCTCATGGTGTCGGTCAGCCGCCGGGCGAAGACCGCGCCGAACAGCGCGACCCCCATCGACCCGCCGATCTGCTGGAAGAACGCCCGCGCGCTGCTGGCCACGCCGATGTCCCCGGGCTGCACGCTGTTCTGCACGATCACCGAAGTGATCTGCATCAGGGAGCCCATGCCGATGCCCAGCACCACGTAGAAGAGGCCCGAGGTGACCAGGCTGGTACTTACCCCGAGCCCGGTCAGCAAGTACAGGGCCACCGCCATGATCGCGCTGCCGATGATCGGCATGGCCTTGTACCGGCCGGTGCGCGTCATCACGAACCCACCGATCAGGGACGTGGTGGTCACGCCGACCATCATCGGGATCAGCATCAGCCCGCTGCCGATCGCGGACAGGTGCTGCACGGTCTGCTGGTACAGCGGCAGGAACGTGAGCGCGCCCAGCATGGCCACTCCGGCCAGGAAGCTCATCCCGCTGGCCAGCGAGAAGTTGCGGTTGCGGAACACGTGCAGCGGCATCACCGGCTCGGCGGCGCGGGTCTCGACGAACAGGAACGTCGCGACCGACGCCACGGCCAGCACGCCCAGGCCGACGATCGGGGCGGATCCCCAGGCATACTGGGTGCCGCCCCAGGTCGTCAGCAAGACGATCGCGGTGGCCGCGAGCGCGAGCATCCCGGCACCCAGGTAGTCGATCTTGTGCGGGACCTTCTTGTACGGCAGGTGCAGCGTGGCCACGAGGTAGACCAGCGCGGCTCCGCCGACCGGCATGTTGATGTAGAAGATCCAGCGCCAGGACAGGCTGTCGGTGATGTAGCCGCCGACCAGCGGCCCGGCCACCATGGCCAGCATCATCGCGGCCATCATGTAGCCCATGTACTGGCCCCGCTCCCGCGGGGACACCATGTCCCCGATGGTGGCGATCACGCCCACCATCAGGCCGCCCGCGCCGAGCCCTTGCAGGGCCCGGAACGCGATCAGCATGTCCATTGACTGCGAGAGCCCGGACAGGGCCGAGCCCGCCAGGAAGACCAGAATCGCGGTGATCAGCCAGCGCTTGCGGCCGTACTGGTCGCCGAGCTTGCCGTAGAGCGGCGTGGTCACGGTGGAGGCGAGGATGTACGCGGTGACGACCCAGGACAGGTGCGTGACCCCGCCCAGGTCCCCGACGATGCGCGGCAGGGCGGTGGAGACGACCGTCTGGTCGAGCATGGCGAGGATGAGCGCGAGCAGCAGTCCAGGCAGCACGATCAGGATCTCGCGCCGGGGCCCGCTGGCCACGGCCTCCCCGGCTGCTCCAGCAGACTGGGTCTGCGTCATGCCCAGATCCCTCCCAGGTCGTTCAGATCGTCCCCGCGGCCGGCCCTTCTCAACCTACTTGCCGACCGGCTAGCATTCACAGCGAACTAAGGGTAAGCTGCCAACTAACCGGCCGTCAAGTAAAATTAGCGGGACGCGAGATCGCGCCGTGAACGGGACGCGAGATCGCGCCGTGAGCGCGGCGCGGGCCGTCACACGGGGTCGCGACGAACTGAACGAACCCGGGACCGGATAACCTGGACAACCTGGACGCGAGGCCATGAACGAGCAGGTACGCGAGGCAACGGAGGTCGCCGGGACGGCGCCCCCCGCGGCTCCTGCCGCCCCCGCGCCCCCCACGGCGGCGCAGGCGCCCGACGCCCACGCGCCGGCCGCGGATCCCGCGGGGCACGACGCGCGCCATGACGCACGGGGCCGCAGCGACACCCGCGCCCGCATCCAGCAGGTGGCCCTGGAACTGTTCGCCGAGCAGGGCTACGAGAAGACCTCGCTGCGTGAGATCGCCGAGCGGCTCGACGTGACCAAGGCGGCGCTTTACTACCACTTCAAGTCCAAGGAGGACATCGTCCGCAGCCTGGTCGAGGACTACTTCGGCCAGATCGACGCGCTGATCGCCTGGGCGAAGACCCAGCCCAGGACCTCAGAAACCCGCGGTGAGATTCTCCGCCGCTACGTGCGCATCGTGGCCGAGGGCAGCGACGTGTTCCGGATGCTGCACCACAATCAGGCCGCGGTGAACAGCCTGGCCGCGGGCAAGGAACGCGGCGACGTGTTCCGCGAGAGGATGACCGGGCTGATCGAGGCGCTCACCGAGCCCGGTGCCGATATGGAAGAACGGCTGCGCGCGGCCATGGCGCTCGGCGGCGTGAGCGTCGGCTGGATGTTCTTCGCCGACCAGGTGGACGACCGCGAGAAGCTGTGCGCGGCGGTCCTCGGCATCGCCTCCGGCCTCGCGGTGAACGGCCTGCGCTGAACGGCCTGCGCTGAACGGCCTGCGCTGAACGGCCTGCGCTGAACGGCCTGCGCTGAACGGCCTGCGCTGAACGACCCGGCTTGAACGTCCCCGCGGCCCGGTGACGCCGGAGCCGCCGGCGCCAGCCACGTTGGCGCCCGGGCCTGCGCGGAGCCATGATGTGAGTCGTGAACTTGGGCCCCTCGGCGCTGGTGGGCCGGGTCGACGAACTGGCCGCCCTGGATGCCGCCTTCGAACGGGTCCGGCAGAGCCAGCCGTCGACGGTGTTCATCGGTGGTGAGGCCGGGGTTGGCAAGTCGCGCCTGGTCAGCGAGGCCTCCGCGCGGGCCAGGGCGGCCGGCGCCTCCCGCGTCCTGATCGGCTACTGCCTGGATCTGAGCGCAGGGGGCCTGCCGTTCGCGCCGTTCGCCGGGGTGCTGCGGGAACTGGTCCGCGATCTGGGCGCCGACGGTGTCGGCGCCCTGCTGCCCGGCCGGGGGGCGCGGGACCTGGCCCGGCTGCTCCCCGAACTCGGCGAGCCAGGCGCCCAGGCCGATCCGGGTGAGGCCAGGGCCCGGATGTTCGAGCAGGCGCTGGTCCTGCTGGAACGCCTGGCCGGGAGCGGGCCCGTCGTTCTGGTGATCGAGGACGCGCACTGGTCCGACCGGTCCACGCGCGATCTGCTGACGTTCCTGATCGGCAACCAGCAGGTCCTGGACGGCGTGCTGATCCTGGTCACGTTCCGTTCCGACGAGCTGCACCGGGGACATCCGCTGCGGCCGGTGCTCGGGGAACTGGGCAGGCTCGGCTGGGTGGCGCGGCTGGACGTGCCCCGCCTGACCCGCCGGGAGGGGCACGAGCTCACGGCCAGCCTGCTGGGCCGCCAGCCCGAACCGGAACTGGCCGAGCGCTTGTACCGGCGCAGCGAGGGCAACCCGCTGTTCCTGGAAGCGCTGCTGCGGCACGACGCCATGCTCGCGGAGCCCGCTCCGCGTCAGGGAGTAGCCGGGGGGTCGTCCCTCCCGGGGCAAACACAGCTCGAGGCCGGGCTGCCGGAGTCGCTGCGCGACCTGGTGCTCGCCGACGTCCGGCGCCTCCCGGCCGAGACCCAGGAGGTCCTGGAGGCGCTGGGCGTGGCCGGGCAGCGGTGCGGGCACGCGCTGCTGGCCGCGGTCACCGGGATCGACGACCGGGCGCTGCTCGCCGCGGTGAAGGCCGCGGTGTCCGCGAACGTGCTGGTGCCCGACGCCGACGGGTACGCGTTCCGGCATGCGCTCATCCGCGAGGCGATCCTGGGCGAGGTACTGCCCGGCGAGAAGACCCGGTGGCACACCCGCCTGGCCGAGGCCCTGGCCGCCGACCCGTCCCTGGTCCCGCCGGGCCGTGCGGTGATCGAGCAGGCGCACCACTGGTACTCGGCGCACGACACCGCGCGGGCGCTGGAGAGCGCCTGGCAGGCCGCGGACGCGGCCGGCCGCTCCCTCGCCTACGCCGAGAAGCTCGCCATGCTGGCCAGGATCCTGCAGCTGTGGCCCGCGCGGCCCGACGCCGCTGAGCTCATCGGCGCCAGCCACCTGAGCGTGCTGGAGTCCGCGGCGCAGACCGCGCCCGCGGCCGGCGAGGATGAGCGCGGCATCGGGATCGCTACCGCCGCGCTGAAGGAGATCGACGCGGCCGCCGATCCCGTGCGGGCGGCGCTCATGCTGAAGGCCCGCGGCGAGATGCGATTCCACCTGGGCCGTGCCGAGGGCATCGACGACCTGCGCGAGGCGCTGCGGCTGGTGCCAGCGGGCTCTCCCGGCACGGCCCGGGGAGAGGTGCTGAGCTGGCTGTCGACCTGGCTGGAGGTGTCGGGAAGGCCCGGGGGTCGCGCCGCGGCCGAGGAAGCGCGGCAGGCCGCCCGGCGGGCCGGCGACGCGGCCACCGAAGCGCATGCGCTGCTCACCCTGGCCACGGCGGATTTCAACGAGCGCGGCGACCTGTCCCTGGAGCTGATCGACCGGGCGCGCGCGCTCGGCGAGCAGGCGGATATCCACGATGTCCTGCTGCGGGCCGCCGTCTGCGAGTCTCACCTGCTGGAGGCGGTAGGGGAGCACGAAAGGGCCGTCCAGGTGGGCCGCCAGGGCGTCGCGAGCGCGCGGGAGTACGGGCTGGCCCGCGCCACCGGCACGCTGCTGGCGGCCAACGTGGCGGAACCGCTGGTGTCGCTCGGCCGCTGGGACGAGGCGGCCGACGTTATCGAGCGTGCCCTGGAACTGTCCCCGCCGCCGGGTACCCGCGCCGCGCTGCTGGGGATGGCCGGCGACGCGGCCCTGGCCCGCGGCGACCTGGCCGCCGCGGCCGAGTCGGCCGCGGGCAGCCGCGGTGCCCTGACCGGGCTCGGGTACCGGGACCAGACCCACCTGCCGCTGGCCCGGCTCGAGGCCGGGGTGCGCCTCGCTCAGGACCGCGCCGGCGAGGCGCTGACGGTCGTCGAGCAGGCGCTCGACCGGTTCGACTTGCCCGGCAGCCCGCGGTACGCCTGGCCGCTGCTCGTGGCGGGCGCAGGGGCCTGCACCGCGGCGGCGGCCGCCGCCCGCGACCCTGACCTGACCGGGCGGGCGCGCCGCCTGCTCGACCGGCTGCGGGCGCAGGCGGAGAAGACGGACGCCTTCGGGCCGCTCCAGCGGGCGCACCGGCTGACCTTCGCCGCGCAGGCCGCGCACGCCGCACCGGACGCCGGGGCCGCACCGGACGCCGGGGCCGCACCGGACGCCGGGGCCGCACCGGACGCCGGGGCCGCACCGGACGCCGGGGCCGCCGAGGCCGCGCCAGCGGGCGAGAACGCCCAGACCCGGGCCGCATGGGACGCGGCGGCGCAGGCGTGGGAGAGCCTCGACCAGCCCTACCCGCTGGGCGAGGCGCTGCTGCACGCGGCGCAGGCCGCGCTGGACCGCGGTGACCGGGACGGCGCGGCGGAGCGGCTGGAGCGCGCCGCGCCGCTGGCCGACCGGCTCGGCGCGGGCCTGCTGCGCGAGCAGATCGGGTCGCTGGCCCGGCGGGCCCGGCTCAGCCTGCCCTCCGGCCCGAGCGGCGCGCCGCGGCCGGGGAGTCTCGGCCTGACCGCGCGCGAGATCGAGGTCCTGCGCCTGGTCGCCGCGGGCCGCAGCAACCGCGAGATCGCGGCCGAACTGTTCATCTCGGCCAAGACCGCCAGCGTCCACGTGTCGAACATCCTGGCCAAGCTCGACGCCGGCAGCCGCACCGAGGCCGCGGCCATCGCCCACCGGGCCGGCCTCACCGCCGACGGCTCCTGACCACCCGGCACCTCATCACCGGGTGAGCACGCCTTAGCCGTCGCCAGCCGCCGCGGCCCCGAAATAAGGCATACGAGCGATGCGGGCCGGCCGTGCTTAGCGGCAGCCTCGATGGTAACGGCCGGGCCGGCCACATCCGGCCCGCCGCGGAAGCCGGCCGGACCAGCCGGTGAGCCAAGGAGGACGCGATGCACCCCATGTTCGCCGAGTTGTACCTGCAGCCCGACGAGGCGCTGGAAGCCGACGAGCAGCGCCGCGCCCGCCGGGCCCGACGAGTCCGGCGGTCACGGCAGCTCAGGACCATCTCCGTCGGCCGCGGCCGGGCCGCCTCAGGCCCGGTCCGGACCGGCCGCAGGGCCCCGTGACCACCTCAGCCCGCAGGCCCTGGCCGCAAGCAGCGCAGGAGGAACCGTGACCGCCCTCGGACCCGGTCAGCCCTGGCCCGGCCCCGGGGAAGGCGACCGCGGGCCTTCGGCCCGGGCGGCCGCCCGGACCAGGGGCAGCACCCGGTAGATGATCGGCGCGGCCAGCGCGATCACCGTCGAGGTCCGCACCACCCCCGGCACGCCGACGATCGCGTCGATGACCCGCTGCAGGTCGGCGTTGTCCCGCGCGACCACGCGGCAGAGCATGTCGCCCGCGCCGGTGATCGTGTGCGCCTCCAGCACCTCCGGGATCAGCGCGAGCCGGGCGGTGACCGGGTCGTGACCGCCCGCCTGGCGGATCTCCAGCGTCACGAAGGCCGTGACCCGGTAATCGAGCGCCGTGGGATCGACGTCGGGCCCGTACCCCGTGATGATCCCGCGCGACTGCAGCCGGTCCAACCGGGCCTGCACCGTGCCCCGGGCCACGGCGAGCCGCCGGGACGCCTCGAGCACGCCGACCCGCGGCTCGGCCGCCAGCAACTCGACCAGCCGCGCGTCCAGCTCGTCGATCACGGCGTGCCTCCTGTCCGAGTCGGCATGGTGCTCAGAAGTCCCGGCGGCTGGCGTTCAAGGTTATACAAATTGACTACAGAACTTGGTCACAGTTGCACATCTTGACCTCCCGGGTCGATGCTGCCCCTAGTCGATGCCCGCGAAGGGGGCCTGACATGGCAGCTCAGGGACCGATGACCGCGGCCGACGAGTTCCCCGTGACCGGCATGGACGCGGCCGTCTTCGCGGTGGGCAACGCGCGGCATGCCGCGCACTTCTACTCCACGGCCTTCGGGATGCGCTGCGTCGCCTACCGCGGCCCGGAGACCGGCTGCCGGGACGAGGCCGCGTACGTGCTCGAGTCCGGCACCGCGCGCTTCGTGCTCCGCGGGCCGGTACGGGCCGGCACCGCCCTCGGCCGGCACGTCGCCGCGCACGGCGACGGCGTGATCGACCTGGCCATCGGCGTCCCGTCGGCCGAGGCCGCCTACGCATATGCGGTCGCCCACGGCGCGACCGGCCTGGATGAACCCGAGGTCTTCGAGGACGCCCACGGCAAGGTCGTGCTCGCCGCGATCGCCACCTACGGCGACACCAGGCACACGCTGGTCGAGCGCACCAACTACAGCGGGCCCTACCTGCCCGGCTACGTGGCCGCCGGCCCGCTCGCCGCCCCGCCGCCCCGGCCGTTCTTCACCGAGATCGACCACTGCGTCGGCAACGTGGAACTCGGCCGGATGGACGAGTGGGTGCGCTTCTACCAGCGGGTCATGGGCTTCACCAACATGAAGGAGTTCGTCGGGGACGACATCGCCACCGAGTACTCGGCGCTGATGAGCAAGGTGGTCGCCGACGGGACCCGCAAGGTCAAGTTCCCGATCAACGAGCCCGCGGCCGGCAAGAAGAAGTCACAGATCGACGAGTACCTGGAGTTCTACGGCGGTCCCGGCGTCCAGCACATCGCGCTGGGCTGCGACGACATCGTGGCCGCGGTCCACGCCATGCGCGACGCCGGGGTCTCGTTCCTCGACACCCCCGACAGCTACTACGAGGCGCTCGGCGAGTGGGTCGGTGACACCCGCGTCCCCGTCGGCGAACTGCGCGAGCTCAAGGTCCTCGCGGACCGCGACGAAGACGGCTACCTGCTGCAGATCTTCACCAAGCCGGTCCAGGACCGGCCGACGGTGTTCTTCGAACTGATCGAGCGGCACGGGTCGCAGGGATTCGGCAAGGGCAACTTCAAGGCGCTGTTCGAGGCCATCGAGCGGGAGCAGGCCCGCCGCGGAAACCTCTGAATCTGCTCGCGACCCGGAGGCGCCGTCGCGCCGGCCCACTCGACCGGCGGCGCGAGGGCCTGTTTGTCCGGTTCCGCCGGGCCGCGGCCGGCCCCTCAGCTTCATGATCTCGTGGTTGATCGAGCGCAAGAAACGTCATCAATCAACCACGATCATGGGATAGAGGGTCAAGGCTGGCCACTGTCCGCCCAAATAGGGCATCATGGCCGCGTGACGCAGCCTGAGGAAGAGCCCGGCCAGGTGCCCGCCGACGCGGGCTCACCCGGCAACGGCTACAGCGCCCAGCCGGGCTACGGCGCCCCGGCCGGCTACGGCCAGCCGGGAAACGGCCAGCCCGGATACGGCCAGCCCGGATACGGCCAGCCCGGATACGGCCAGCCGGGCGACCCGGATGCCAACCAGCAGCCGTACGGATACGGCGCCTACCAGGCCTATCCCACGACCGGCTACCAGTACCGGGGCGGCAGGGATCCGAGCCTGGCCGAGTGGTGGCGGCGCCTGCTGGCGCGCCTCATCGACGGGGTCGTGATCGGAGCGCTCGCCAGCCCGCTCTGGCTTCCTGCGTTCTCCACCTACGTCAGCTCGATCCGCAACATCGACAACCAGTACCTCGGCGACCTCAGCAGCCCCGCCGCGCAGAACGCGATCACCCAGGCGGGGACCAAGCTGTTCGGCGCCCTGCTGCTGGCGGGCATCGGCTTTGCCTTGATCGCGCTGGTCTACGACTGGCTGCAGCACGGGCTGTGGGGTAAGACCCTGGGCAAGCGGGCCCTGGGCACGATGGTCGTGACCGCCGACAGCCGTTCGAAGATCAGCGGCGGGGCGGCCGGCGGCCGGGCCGCCGTGTACGCCCTGCCCGGCGTCGTTCCGGTCGTCGGAGGCCTGTTCGCGTTGCTCAACGAGATGTGGCTGCTGTGGGACCCGCGGCGGCAGTGCCTGCACGACAAGGCCGCGCACACCGTGGTGGTCAAGACCCGCGGCCCGGCCAGCCCGGGCTACCAGCCGCCGGCCGGCTACTGAGCGGGCTCGCCCGCCTCAGAACAGCAGCTTGTAGCCGGACCCGCGTAGCTGGCTGATGACGTTGTCGCAGTGCCCCGAGCCCCTGGTCTCCACCTGGAGCAGCACCTCGACCTCGTCGACGCGCAGGCCCACCGTGATGCGCTCGTGCATCACGTCGAGCACGTTGGCGCCGAGCCCGGCCACCTCGGTGAGCAGCGTCGCCAGCGCGCCGGGCCGGTCGGGCAGCCGGCAGCGGAAGGTCAGGTAGCGGCCGGCCGCGGCCAGGCCGTACCGCAGCACGTTGGACAGCAGCAGCGGGTCGATGTTGCCGCCGGACAGCACCGCCACCACCGGCGGCTCGAACACGCGGGGATGCTCGAGCAGGGCGGCCACGCCCGCCGCCCCGGCCGGCTCGACCAGCTGCTTGGAGCGCTCCAGGCAGAGCAGCAGGGCCCGGGACAGGCTCTCCTCGGACACGGTGACCACCCGGTCGGCGTATTCGGCCAGCAGGGCGAAGGCCAGTTCGCCCGGCCGGGACACGGCGATGCCGTCGGCCATGGTCGACCCGGGCGTCACGGCGACCGGGCGGCCGGCCGCGAACGACGCCGGGTACGGCGCGACCGCGTCGGCCTGCACGCCGATCACCCGGACCGCCGGCCGGGCGTGCCCCGCGACGATGGAGATCCCCGCGGCCAGGCCGCCGCCGCCGACCGGGACCGCGATCGTGCGCACGCCGGGGCACTGCTCGATGATCTCCAGGCCGACCGTGCCCTGGCCGGCCACGACGTCCGGGTGCTCGAAGGGATGGATGAAGACCGAGCCGCAGGTGTCCGCGTACTCCTTGGCCCGGACCAGAGCCTGTTCCACCGAGCTGCCGTGCAGGATGATCTCGGCCCCGTACGACCTGGTGGCCGCGACCTTGGGCAGCGGAGCGCCCTCGGGCATGACCACGGTCGCCTTGGTGCCGAGCAGCGAGGCCGCGAACGCCACCCCCTGGGCGTGATTACCCGCGCTGGCCGCGACGACGCCCCGGCCGCGCTCGGCCTCGGACAGCCTGGCGATGCGCAGGTAGGCGCCCCGGGCCTTGAACGACCCGGTGCGCTGCAGGTTCTCGCACTTCAGGTACACCGGGCCGCCGATGCGCTCGGACAGCACCCGCGACTGCAGCAGCGGGGTCGGCAGCATGACCTCGCCCAGGACCTCGCGGGCCGCCGCCACGTCGTCGGGACGTACTTGCGGAGACGTCGTCGTCATGCATTGAAGTGTGGCATCGCCGGTTCAGTCGCCGGTCCAGTAGCGGTCAGCGGCGAAGATGAGCGCCGCCGCGCCCACGAGCCCGGCACTCCGGCCGAGCGCGGCCGGGACCACGCGGACCCGGCGCGCGAACGCGAGCTTGGCGTGCGCGTGCAGCGCCTCCTCCAGCGGGTCGAACAGGATCGCGCCCGCCTGGGAGAGCCCGCCGCCGATTGACACCACCTCGAGATCGCACAGGTAGGTCGCGGAGGCGATGGCGATGCCCAGGGCCCGGCCCGCGCGGCGCATCGCAGCCAGGCCGATCGGGTGGCCCTGGGCGCCGTCGTCGGCCAGGTCCTTGGCCGTGGCGTCCGGTCGGCCCGGGCGCCAGCCCGCGTCCTGGGCCCAGGTCACGAGCGCGGGGCCGCGGGCGATCGCCTCGAGGCAGCCGCGGCCGCCGCAGGCGCACCGGGGCCCGTCCTCCGGGTCGACCACGACGTGCCCGATGTGACCTGCGTTGCCCGAGGCGCCTTCGATGACCCGGGAGTCCAGGATGAGGCCGCCGCCCACGCCGGTCGAGACGACCATGCCGAGCACGTTGTCCCGGCCCCGGCCCGCGCCGCGCCAGTGCTCGCCCGCCGCCATGCAGATCGCGTCGTTGTGCACCCGGACCGGGACGCCGGGGAGCCGCTGCTGCAGCCGGGCGCGGAGCGGGAACGACCGCCATGCGGGAAGGTTCAGCGGCGAGACGACCCCGGCCGGCCATTCCATCGGGCCGCCGCATCCCGCGCCGACCCCCGCGAGATCGCCGGGCGCGGCCGCCCGCGCCTCGTCGAGCACCGCGAGCACGAGCGCGTCCAGGGTGCGCCAGAGCTGCTCGGAGTCCAGGTCACGAGGGGTGGGCACCTGCCTCCAGGTGATCACCCGGCCGCCGGGTTCGACCGCCGCAACAGCCAGCTTCGTACCGCCCACGTCGATGGCCAGCACCGGCCTGCCGTCGGCCACCTGTTCTCCCCACCCCCCCACCCTCCACCCTCCCAACCCGCCCCCCACCCTCCCAACCCCGCACCTCCCGACCCCCGCACCCTCCCGACCCTGTCGAGGTGCGGACCGCCCGGCATGCACATAGTGTCGAAGGGTGCAGCGAAAGAGCCAGCCCCAGACGGTAACAGCCCAGTCCGCCTCCGCAGCTTCCCCCGCGGCCACGACCCTAGGCGAACTCCGCGCCACCGATCACGAGTTCGCCACGGTCAAGCAGGAAATCCGGCGCAACCTACTGGCCCGGATGCGCGCGGGCGAGGACGCCTTCCCCGGGATCATCGGCTTCGGCCAGACGGTCCTGCCCCACCTGGAGCGCGCCATCATCGCCGGTCACGACGTGATCCTGCTCGGCGAGCGCGGCCAGGGCAAGACGCGCCTGATCCGTACCCTCACCGGCCTGCTCGACGAGTGGACCCCGACGGTCGCCGGATGCGAGATCAACGACCATCCGTTCCATCCGGTCTGCGCGCGATGCCGGCGCCTGGCCGCCGAGCAGGGCGACGCCCTGCCGATCACCTGGCGCCACCGCGACGACAGGTACGGCGAGAAGCTGGCGACGCCCGACACCAGCGTCGGCGACCTGATCGGCGACATCGACCCGGTCAAGGTGGCCGAGGGCCGGACGCTGGGCGACCCCGAGACGATCCACTACGGTCTCGTCCCGCGGACGAACCGCGGCATCTTCTGCCTGAACGAGCTGCCCGACCTGGCCGAGCGCATCCAGGTGGCCCTGCTCAACGTGCTGGAGGAACGCGACATCGGGGTCCGCGGCTACGCGCTGCGGCTGCCGCTGGACCTGGTCCTGGTGGCCAGCGCCAACCCGGAGGACTACACCAACCGGGGCCGGATCATCACCCCGCTCAAGGACAGGTTCGGCGCCGAGATCCGCACCCATTACCCGGTGTCGCTCGAGGCCGAGCTCGACCTGATCCGCCAGGAGTCGCAGGTCGCCTGGGACGGCCAGGAGCCCGGCGCGGTGCTGCCCACGCACCTGGTGCAGGTGATCGCGCGGTTCACCCGGCTGGTACGCGCCTCGCCCGCGGTCGACGCGCGGTCGGGCGTGTCGGCCAGGTTCGCGATCGCGGCCGCCGAGGCGGTGGCCGCCTCGGCCGTGCGGCGCGCTGCGATCACCGGCGAAGCGCAGCCGGTCGCGCGGGTCTGCGACCTGCCCGCGGTCGTGAGCACGCTCCGCGGCAAGGTCGAGTTCGAGGTCAGCGAGGAAGGCCGGGAGCAGGAGGTGCTCGATCACCTGCTGCGGCGCGCGATCGCCGAGACCTTCCGCGCCGCGCTCGGCAGCGCCGACATGAACGGCTTGCTGTCCAGGTTCGCCGAGGGCGGCAGCGTGGAGTCCGGCGACCTGGTTCCCGCGGGCGACCTGCTGCGCAGGATCGGGGACGTGCCCGGCCTGGCCAAGATCATGGAGCGGCTCTCCATGGACGGCAGCGAGTCGTTCGGGCAGGCCGCCGCGGCCCTCGAGTTCGCCATGGAGGGCCTGTACCTGATGCGGAGGCTGTCCAAGGACGTCGTCGACGGCGGCGCCGTCTACCGCACCTGAGGAGCAGCGGGAGACACCGATGAGTGGTTACCGGTACGGTCCCTACCACGACGGGCCCGATCCGCTCGAGCCGCCCTACGACGTGCGCGGCGCGGTGGACGAGCTCGGCGAGTCCGTCCTCGACGGGGCGGATCCGGCCAGCGCGCTGCGGGATCTGCTCCGCCGGGGCATGTCCGGCCACCGGGGCCTGGACGACCTGCTCCGGCGGGTCCGCGACCGGGAGCGCGAACTGCGCAGCATGGGCCGCCTCGACGGCATCCTGGAGCAGGCCCGCGCGCTGCTCGACACCGCGATCGGGCAGGAGCGGGCCGAGCTGTTCCCCGACCCCCGCGACGAGGCCAGGCTGCGCGAGGCCGAACTCGACGCGCTGCCCGCCGACACCGCGCAGGCCATCCGGCGGCTGGCCGACTACGAGTGGCGTTCCGCGGCCGCCCGGCAGACCTTCGAAGAACTCAAGGACCTGCTGCGCCGGGAGGTGCTCGACAGCCAGTTCCGCGGCATGAAGCAGACCCTGCAGCAGCCTGACCCCGAGGCCTTGCGGCGGGTCAAGGACATGATGGCCGCGCTCAACGAGATGCTCGACGCCGACGCCCAGGGCACCCACACGCAGCAGGACTTCGACGAGTTCATGGCGCAGTACGGGGACCTGTTCCCCGACTCCCCCCGCAACCTCGACGAGCTGGTCGACTCGCTGGTCCGCAGGATGTCAGCGGCCCAGCGGCTGCTCAGCTCGCTCACCGACGCCCAGCGCGACGAGCTGTCCGCGCTGATGTCGCAGACGCTGGAGGACGCCGGGCTGGCCGCCGAGATGGGCAGGCTGGCCGACGCGCTGCGGGCCCGGCGGCCGGACATGGACTTCGACGGGTGGCCGGGCGAGCAGATGACCGGCCAGGATCCGCTCGGCCTGAGCGAGGCGACCACCGCGCTCGCCGAACTGGCCGACCTGGCCGAATTGCAGGACGCGCTGCGCCAGGACTACCCCGGGGCCAGGCTCGACGACATCGACGAGGAGGCCGTTCGCCGCGCGCTCGGCCGCCAGGCCGTCGACGACATGGAGGCGCTGCGCCAGATCGAGCGGGAACTGGAGCGCCAGGGATACCTGCAGCGCAACGAGGGCAAGCTGGAGCTGACGCCGAAGGCCGTCCGCAGGCTGGGCGAGACGGCCCTGCGCCGGGTGTTCGCGGACCTGCCCGAGGGCGGCGCCGGCGACCACGACCAGCACGACGCGGGACAGGCCGGGGAGTACACCGGCAGCACCCGGCGGTGGAGCTTCGGTGACGAGCAGGCGATCGACGCCGCGGCCACGGTCCGCAACGCGCTGCTGCACGGCGGCCTGCCCGCGGAAGGCGGGCCGGTCCGGCTCTCGGTGCGCGACTTCGAGGTGGGCGAGACCGAGCGGCGCACGTCGGCCGCGGTCTGCCTGCTGGTCGACCTGTCGTACTCGATGGCGCTGCGCGGGACCTGGGGGGTGGCCAAGCAGACCGCGCTGGCGCTGCACGCGCTGATCCGCAGCCGATACCCGCAGGACTCGATCCAGGTGATCGGCTTCTCGAACTACGCGCGCGAGTTGCGCGAGATCGATCTCGCCGGGCTGGGCTGGGACATGGTGCAAGGCACCAACCTGCACCACGCGCTGATCCTGGCCGGACGGTTCCTCGACCGCCGGCCCGAGCACAACCCGGTCGTGCTGGTCGTGACCGACGGCGAGCCCACCGCGCACCTGCGCCGGGACGGGCAGTACTGGTTCGACTGGCCGCCGTCGCCGGAGACGGTGGAGCTCACCCTGGCCGAGGTGGACAAGATGACCAGGCGCCGGGCGACCATGAACGTCTTCATGCTCGCCGATGACGTGCGGCTCACCGCCTTCGTCGAGGAGGTCGCCCGGCGCAACGGGGGCCGGGTCCTCCGCGCGCTGCCCGAGAACCTGGGCGAGTACGTGGTCAGTGACTTCCTGCGGTCCCGGCGATCGCGAGCGGGCCGCTGAGCCGGGCTGAGCCGGGCCGACCTGGGAATTTCGTGCCGGAGACGGCTTGCCTGGGAACTTCGTACCAGGACGTCATTGATCCCCTATGTTTTGTCAAATTTTGTGCCTGTGGCCGACCTGGCTGCTGGCGGTGGGCAGTACGTAGTAACGTGCCTGCGTCAGCAACGAACAGCGCTGGCCGTGCCCCGGCGAGCCGGCCGGCGTGAACCATCTAGGAGGAATCATGAGTTCAGCCACTGGATCATCGCAGGCGACGAGCCGGACGCCGGCCATGATCCTGATGGCCTTCGGCGTCATCTGCCTTATTGTCGGGATCGTATTCATCGCCACGAACCATGACCTGCGGGCGACCGCATCGTTCATCGTGGGCGTTCTGGCCTTGGCCGGCGGCGGGTTCATGCTCATGAGGAAGCCGAAGTAGCGTAGCGGAGAACCCGCTCTCGCGGCCCATCGCCTGTCGCGGCGTTCACGATCGGCCCGGTCACGGTGGTAATCGCTGCCAATGTCCCGCCATATCGGGAAGCGCACACTAGTCGTCGTCCGGTCTCCGCGCCGGACGACGCGCATTTTTGCGGGGGTCCCTGGAGGTGGTCCCCGGGCCAGCACCGCTGGGGCATTCGAGGAGGAGCACGTGACATCAGCAAGCACACCAGAAGCACCGGGTGGCCGAGGGCCGCTCGTGATCGTCCTGGGCGTCATCGGAATCCTGGGCATCATTGCTGCGATTCTTTACGTATCCGGAGCAGCGAACTCGCTGCATTTCATGGTCGGAAGCGTCCACCATGGAAGTCACTTGATCCGGTTCGCGGTCTCGCTGGTCGTGGGCGTGGCGTTCCTGGTCGGGGCGTACATCGCCTGGAAGAGGCCGGCCGCACGCGGGAACTCGGCCGGGACGTCGGCGACCACCACCTAGGGAATCCACGGTCTGCCGCGGGTCGCCGCCTGAGATCGGCCGACCTCAGGCGGCCCGGTCCTAGGATCGGCTCATGTCCTTCACCGACCGACTGCTGCTCTGGCTGCACATCGGCTTCGCGATTTTCACGATCGGCCCGGTCACGATGGCGATCATGTCGACGCCCCGGTACATCAGGAAGCGGAACGTGGTCGTCGTCCGGTACCTGTACCGGACCACGCGCACTTTTGCGGTCATTTCCCTGGGGGTCCTGATCGCCGGCCTGGTCCTGGCCAAGCTCCTGAATGAATTCAGCAAGCCGTGGCTTTCGGTCTCCCTGACTCTCTTCGTCGTGGCGATCGTCCTGCTCGTGCTGATCATGCGTGATCAGCACCGGGCCATCGTCGCACTCGAGGACGCCGAGGCGACGGCCGCCGAAGCCGCCGCTCAGGGCGCCGAAGCCGTCGCCCAGCCCGCGGCGGAGGCGGCGGCCCGGGCGCCCGGCGCACCCGGGACATCCGGCGAGCCCGTCCAGTTGCCCGGCAGCCCGCCGGCCGCAGGCACGCACCTGGGCCACGTGGAGCGCGGCCGGATCGCCAGCCTGGGCGGCGTGGTCGGCGTGATCTGGCTGGTGATCCTGGTCCTCATGGTCTGGAACGGCTGACCCTTGACGCCCTGGCCGGGTCAGCCCAGGGCGGAACGGATGTCCTCGAGCAGGTCGTCGCCGGTCTCGATGCCGACCGACAGCCGGACCAGGTCGGGAGGCACCTCGAGCGCCGAACCGGCCGCGGACGCGTGCGTCATCCTCGCCGGGTGCTCGATCAGCGACTCGACCCCGCCGAGCGACTCGCCGAGCGTGAACAGCCGGGTCCGGCCGCAGAACGCCACGGCCTCGGCTTCGCCGCCGCGGTGACGGAACGACACCATGCCGCCGAACCCGCGCATCTGCTTGGCCGCTATCTCGTGACCGGGATGGGACGCGAGCCCCGGGTAGAACACCTCAGCGACCTTGGGGTGCGCGGCGAGCAGGTCAGCCACGCGGCGGGCGTTCTGGCAGTGCCGGTCCATCCGCACGCCGAGCGTCTTGGCCCCCCGCAGCGTGAGCCACGCGTCGAACGGGCCGCTCACCCCGCCGGTGGCGTTCTGACTGAAGGCAAGGTTCTCGCCGAGGCCGGCGTCCGCGACCACCAGCGCGCCGCCGACCACGTCGGAATGCCCGCCGATGTACTTCGTGGTGGAATGCACCACCACGTCCGCGCCGAGGGCCAGCGGCTGCTGCAGGTACGGCGACGCGAACGTGTTGTCCACGACCAGCAGCGCACCCGACTCGTGCGCGATCCCGGCGAGCGCGGTGATGTCCGCCACCGACAGCAGCGGGTTGGTCGGCGTCTCGACCCAGATCACCCGCGCCTGCCGGCTCGATACGGCATCCCGAACGGCTTCGGGTTCCGACATCGGCACCGGAAGGTAGCTCACCCCCCAGCTCGTGAAGACCTTGTCGGCCAGCCGGTAGGTCCCGCCGTAGGCGTCGACGGGGATCAGCAGGTGATCCCCTGGCCGGCACACGGTCCGCAGCAGGCAGTCCTCGGCGGCCATCCCGGACGCGAAGGCGAGCGCGCGGGCGCCGCCTTCCAGCGCGGCCAGGCAGTCCTCCAGCGCGCTCCGGGTCGGGTTGGCGGTCCGCGAGTACTCGTAGCCCTCGTGCAGCCCGGGCCGCGCACTCCCCGGTCCGTGCAGCCCGGCGCCGCGCAGGCCGCCGACCCCGTCCTGCTTAAAGGTGGAGACCTGGTAGATCGGCGGGACCACGGCCCCGGTCACCGGGTCGGGCTCCTGGCCGGCGTGGATCGCCAGCGTCTCGAATCCGTCTGCGGGCATCTCCGCACCCTACCGCCGCAGGCGCCGGTCCCGGCCCTGGCTACGCCGGCGCGGCCAGGTAGGTCAGCACGTCCTGCCGGGTGATCATCCCGGCCGGCTTGCCCTCCACCAGGACGACCGCGGCCCCCGCCTTTTCCAGCGCCGCGACCACGCGGCTGACCGGCTCCCCGGAACCCACCATGGGCAGCGGCGCCGACATGTGCCCGCGGACCGGGTCGCCGGGCCCGGCGCGGCCGGAGACCAGCGCGTCGAGCAGGTCGCGCTCCACGATCGAGCCGATCACCTCGGCCGCCATCACCGGGGGCTCCGCGTTCAGGACCGGAAGCTGGGACACCTCGTACTCGCGCAGGCTCTCGACCGCGGCCCGGACGCTCTCGTCGGGATGCGAGTGCACGAACGGCGGCAGCGCGCCTTGCTTGTGTCCCAGCACGTCGGCCACGGTCGCCCCGGCCGTCTCGCTGGCGAGGAACCCGTAGTCCGACATCCACTCGTCGTTGAAGATCTTCGACAGGTAGCCCCGGCCGCCGTCGGGCAGCAGCACCACGATCATGTCGCGGGGCCCGGCGGTCCGCGCGACCCGCAGCGCGGCGACCACGGCCAGGCCGCAGGAGCCGCCGACCAGCAGCGCCTCCTCGCGCGCCAGCCTGCGGGTCATCCGGAACGACTCGCCGTCGCTGACCGCGATGATCTGGTCGCAGATGTTCTTGTCGAAGGTCTGCGGCCAGATGTCCTCACCGACGCCCTCGACCAGGTAGGGCCGCCGGTCCCGCCGGAGTACACCGACCCCTCGGGGTCGGCGCCGATGACCCGCACCCGGCCGCCGGAGACCTCCTTCAGGTACCGGCCTGCCCCCGAGATCGTGCCGCCGGTACCGATCCCGGCCACGAAGTGAGTGACCTTCCCCTCCGTCTGCTCCCAGATCTCCGGGCCGGTGGAGCGGTAGTGCGACGCCGGGTTCTCGGGATTGGCGTACTGGTCGGGCTTCCAGCCGCCCTCGGTCTCCCGGGCCAGCCGGTCCGATACCGAGTAGTAAGAGTCCGGGTGGTCCGGGGAGACGGCGGAGGGGCACACGACGACCTCGGCGCCGTACGCGCGCAGGACGCTGATCTTGTCCTGGCCGACCTTGTCCGGGCAGACGAAGAGGCACTTATAGCCCTTCTCCATCGCGACGATGGCCAGGCCGATCCCGGTGTTGCCCGACGTCGGCTCCACGATCGTGCCGCCGGGGCGCAGGGCGCCTGACGCCTCGGCCGCCTCGACCATGCCCAGCGCGATCCGGTCCTTCACCGAGCCGCCCGGGTTGAAGTACTCGACCTTGGCCAGCACCTGCGGCGCGCCCCCCGCCGCCGTCCCCGCGCCCGCCGCGCGCAGCCCGCGGGTCACCTTGCGCAGCCTGACCAACGGGGTGTTGCCGAAAATCTCGATCAAAGACTCGTGTACCTGCATGCCAACCACCTTGCTCTCCGGCCCACGAACGTACCTCACCGGGCTGTCTCGTCAGGCTCCGCATGAGCTACTGTCGAGTTAACGGCCAGTTCTTTTTGGGGAGATCATCATGCCTGAGGCAGTCATCGTCGCCACCGCGCGCTCGCCGATCGGACGTGCGTTCAAGGGAGCGCTCTCCAGCATCCGCCCCGATGACCTGGTCGCGCAGATGATCACCACGGCGCTGGCCAAGGTGCCGCAGCTTGACCCCGCCGACATCGGCGACCTGATGCTCGGCTGCGGGCTCCCCGGCGGCGAGCAGGGCTACAACATGGCGCGGGTGGTCGCGGTCCTGCTCGGCCACGACGACCTGCCGGGAACCACCATCACCCGGTACTGCTCGTCCTCGCTGCAGACCACCCGGATGGCGTTCCACGCGATCAAGGCGGGTGAAGGCGACGCCTACATCTCCGCGGGCGTCGAGTGCGTGAGCCGGTTCGCCAAGGGCAGCAGCGACAGCCTGCCGGACACCAAGAATCCCTTGTTCGCCGCGGCCGAGGGGCGCAGCGGCAAGCTGGCCGAGGGCGGCGCGGGCGTCTGGCACGACCCGCGCGACGACGGGGAGATCCCGGACATCTTCATCGCGATGGGCCAGACCGCCGAGAACCTCGCGGGGCTGCGCGGGATCACCCGCCAAGAGCAGGACGAGTTCGGCGTCCGGTCGCAGAACCTGGCCGAGAAGGCCCTGGCCAACGGCTTCTGGCAGCGGGATATCACGCCGGCGACGCTGCCGGACGGCACCGTCGTCTCGGCGGACGACGGCCCGCGGCCCGGTACCACGCTGGAGAAGGTGGCCTCGCTGAAGCCCGTGTTCCGGCCGGACGGAACGGTCACCGCGGGCAACTGCTGCCCGCTGAACGACGGCGCCGCGGCCGTGATCGTGATGAGCGACACCAAGGCGGCCGAACTCGGGATCACGCCGCTGGCCAGGATCGTCTCCTCCGGGGTGACCGCGCTGTCGCCCGAGATCATGGGCCTCGGCCCGGTCGGGGCGTCGCGGCAGGCGCTGGCCCGGGCCGGGATGACGATCGACGACATCGACCTGGTGGAGATCAACGAGGCGTTCGCCGCCCAGGTGATCCCGTCCTACCGGGACCTGGGCATCGACCCCGACAAGCTGAACGTCAACGGCGGGGCGATCGCCCTCGGCCATCCGTTCGGCATGACCGGGGCGCGGATCACCTCGACGCTCCTGAATGGCCTCCAGGCCCACGACAAGACCTTCGGCCTGGAGACCATGTGCGTCGGCGGCGGCCAGGGCATGGCGATGATCTTCGAGCGGCTGTCCTGATGGCCCTGGTGGCCCAGGTTTCCCGGTTCGGCGCGGCGTGCCCAAACGCGGCATTACGCCAGCGGTGACATCTGGGGGTTGTCAGGGGCCCTGACGTGGTGCAGTCTCGACTGAAAGAGGACTTCACTCCGACGGTCCGCAGGCCCCGGAAGCACCTGGAGGTGCCACTTGTCTCTGACCCACTCTCCGGAGATGCACAAGAACCTCATCGCCCGCATCCCTTCGGTAACCGGAGTCGAGCTCCGGGAGTGGTTCAGAAGCCTCGAGTCGGGACCTGCGTTCCTGCGCCGCGGTGAACGTGCGCACTGGCTCGCCGACGAGCACGGGCTGACCCACGGCTACGCCAGCGCGATCGTGCACGAGTACGAACTGCAGCGCCGGAGCAGGCTGAACCGCGCCTGACGTGGATCCACAGCGCGCCAGGGAATTCCTGCGCGTCCATCACCATGCGGTGCTCGCCACGACCAGGTCTGACGGGCGCCCGCAGCTCTCGCCAGTGACCGCCGGGGTGGATGCCGAGGGCCGCATCCTGATCAGCACGAGGGAAACCGCGATCAAGGCCAAGAACCTGGCCCGCGATCCGCGCGCTTCGTTGTGCCTGCTGAACGACGGCTTCTTCGGGGAGTGGATCCAGGCCGAGGGCACCGCCGAGATCGTCCGCCTGCCGGAGGCGATGGATCTGCTGGTGGATTACTACCGGCGGATCTCCGGCGAGCATCCCGACTGGGATGACTACCGGGAGGCCATGCGCCGCGATCGTCGGGTAATGGTCAGGATCACGATCACGCGCGCCGGCCCGGATGCGAGCGGCTGATCATTGTCGTGATGGGCTCCCCGCACGCAGTTCTCGCGTCCGCTGCGCGTGCGGTCTGTGGCGTGCAGGCCGTTGTGGCCGGGTCCTGGCGCAAGCCGGGCGAGGGTCTGCGTGAAGGGCCCGCGCTACGGCGGCAACGCGCAGAAGCACGTGCAAATGTCCTTGCGCTGGCACGTGCGAGCGCAAAGGCGACTCAATGACACCGCGAAAGACGGGGTCTATCGGGATTGCCCGCTTAATCCGTTCTCGCGGCCAATCCTCCGTGCGTTGCCGAGGGTCAGCCGCCCATCAATCGGCGGTCGCCTAGACATCCAGTCATGGTACCTGCGCGGCGCGGGGTCCAGGCAGCTCAGACGTACCCCCGGTCGGAGTCGAACCGACACTGGGGACCCTTTTAGGGGGCCGGCCTCTTCCCTTGGGCTACGGGGGCTCAGAGATGATACCCCGCGCCGTTGAGATAATTCACGGATAATGGATTTAGTCGAGTCCGTTTCTGACCCATAGGGGCCTATCTAATTGGTTTGATCTACGCGAGCAGATACGGCGAGTAACCATTGTTGCGGCATCATATACACTCAGTTAACCTATCGTCCCGTGGCTCCCACGCGTTACAAGTCAGAGTGGCGGCTGGCCCGCGCGAACACTTCGTCTAGCATGACGTCGGTAACGCGCCCGGTAAAGGTGTTCTGCTGGCTGGGGTGATAACAGCCGATGACGAGCACCGGCGCCGCGCCGTCTCGGCGGTCCCCCCCGCCCCGGCCGTCACCGGGGCCCCACGCGTCACCAGGGCGGCCCGCACCGCCCGGGTCGCCAGGGCGGCCCGCACCGCCCGCACCGCCCGCGCGCCGGACCAGCACCTCGACGCCGTGACCGAACGACGGCCGGGGCCTCGGTACCACGAACCCGACGGCGGCCAGTTGCGGCCAGAGGGCCTGCCAGGCGAAATGACCGAGGCAGACGACGGCGCGCAGGCCCTCGGCGACGAAGGCGAGTTCCGCTGTCAGCCAGGGCGCGCAGGTGTCCCGTTCGGTCGTCGACGGCTTGTTCTGCGGCGGCGCGCACCGCACCGCCGCGACCATGCGCGTGCCCACGAGTCGCTGTCCGTCGCCGGCCGCGGTGCTGGTCGGCTGGACCGCGAGACCGGCCCGCCAGAGCGAGGCGTACAGCACGTCGCCGCTGCGGTCGCCGGTGAAGATCCGGCCGGTCCGGTTTCCTCCGTGGGCGGCGGGCGCCAGGCCCACGATGAGCACCCGCGGCTGCTCCGCCCCCCAGCCGGGAATCGGCCGTCCCCAGTACCGCTCCCCGAGGAAGGACCGGCGCTTCTCCGCCGCGACCTGTTCCCGCCATGCGACCAGCCGGGGACAGGCGCGGCATACCGACTGCCGCGCGGTGAGCTCGGCGAGCGTTCCGGCCGTGGCCGCCAGGGCCCGCACGGCGCCGGGGCTCGCCGCCACGGGGGTCTGCGGGCTCGCCGGATCGTCCGGCCATCCGGTGCCCGGCGGCACCGGGCTCGCGGCTGACTGTCCCGGGCCGCTGGTCACCGGGCCTCTGGTCACCGGCTGCTCCTCACCGGCTCGCGTCATGACCTGGCCGACACCATCGACCAGGCGATCCCGTCCAGGATGTCGTGCTCGCTGACCACGACCTCACCGAACCCGAACCGGGCCATGACCCGGTCGAGCACCAGCGCCCCGGCGCCGATCACGTCGACGCGGCCGGGGTGCATCACGCCGATCCTCGCGCGCTGGCGGCGGGTCTGGCCCAGCAGGTCACGGGTCACCGCGTGAACCGTCGCCGCCGGGATCCGGGCGTGATGGGTGCGTCCCGGGTCGTAGACGTTCAGCCCGAGCGCGATCCCGGCCACCGTGGTGACCGAGCCGGCCAGTCCGATCAGCGTCCGGGCGCTGGCCACGGGTACCTTCGCGGCGACCGTGGCCAGCGCCGCGTCGATGTCGGCCGTGGCCGCCGAGATCTCAGCGGGCCGCGGCGGATCGGTGTGCAGGTGCCGCTCGGTCAGCCGGACGCAGCCGATGTCCACCGACAGTTCGGCCGTCGGCCTCGCCACGCCCATCGCATCGGCTTCAGTCCCGATCACGAACTCCGTGGATCCGCCGCCGATGTCCACCACCAGGTAGGGCGGCGGTGGTTCCGAGCGCAACTCCGCGGTCGCTCCGATGAACGAGAGATAGGCCTCCTCGTCGCCGCTGAGCACCTCCGGCACGACCCCGAGTATCCCGCTGACCCCGCTGACGAACTCGTCGGCGTTCGCGGCGTCTCGCGTGGCGCTGGTCGCGACCATGCGCACGTTGGTCGCGGAGGCGTTGCTGATCGCGCTGGCGAACGCCTCGAGCGCGCGAAAGGTACGCGCCAGCGCCTCGGGCGCGAGCCTGCCCGTGGCATCCACTCCCTGGCCGAGCCGGACGATCTCCATGCGGCGGTCCACGTCGGCGAGGCAGCCGAGGCCGCGGTCCACATCGGCGATGAGCAGCCGCAGCGAGTTGGTGCCGCAATCTACGGCCGCCACGCGGACGATACCCGGCCCGCCCGGACCACGGGGCTGGCTCACTGGAGCGCTGCCCGGGGTTCCGCCGCCCCGGCGACGCACGGGCCCGGTCGCCACCACTCCCCCGCGGCCAGCACCGCCTCCCGGCCCAGCGGGCTCGCCCCCGGCGCGGCCAGCTCGTGCGCGACGAGCGCATGCAGGCACTTCACTCGGTCCGGCATCCCGCCCGCGCTGGGAGTGCCGGGCGGCAGCGGCTCGACGCCGGCGGCGCGGGCCGCCTGATCCCGCCGGGCCAGGTAGTCACGGTGCGCCGTCAGGTAGTCCCGCCGCACGTCCGGTTGTGTGGCCACCCGCTGGGTCATCTCCCGCATCAGCCCGCCTGCCTCGAGGCGGCTTACCGCCCCGACCGCGCGCGGACAGGTCAGGTAGTACAGCGTCGGGAAGGGGGTGCCGTCGGCCAGCCGCGGCGCCGTCTCGACCACATCCGGCAGGCCGCACGGGCAGCGGTGCGCGACGCGAAGCAGGCCCCGCGGCGGCCGACCGAGCTGCTGCGTGACGACGGCGACATCCGCCGCGGACGGCGCGAGCACCGTCACCGGGCCGATGTCTTGTCCGCCTGCTGAACCGACTTCCACAGGCGCTCATACCATGGCGTGCCGGGGGCATGGGTCACAGCGGCCGGCGCGGCGGGCCGCTGGCGGTTAATGATCACGTAGCACGTCTGAGCGGGCAGGCACATGTGCAGCCGGTCGCGCGCCTGCTGTTCCACGTAGGCGTTACTGGTCAGCTTGCGCTGCTCTGCCTCGAGCCTGCTGAGATTGGCCGCGATCGACTGCCGCTGCGCTTCGAGCTGGTCGATCTGCCGCCGCTGGGCGATGTACTCGCGGACCGGATAGGCCAGGCTCAGCGCGATCGCGCAGAGCACAACGGCCAGAACGGCAGCCCGGCTGGTCAGCCGGGATCGCTCCGGCTTACCCAGGCGCGGGCCAGGGCCGGGCCGGTCCGACGGGACCGTCATTGCCCGCCGGCCGCCGAGCGCGGGAAGGCGGCCCTCCCGGCGTAAGATGCCGCGTCACCCAGCAGTTCCTCGATCCGCAGCAGTTGGTTGTACTTGGCGACCCGCTCGGACCTGGCCGGCGCTCCGGTCTTGATCTGGCCGCAGTTGGTGGCGACAGCAAGATCAGCGATCGTGGTGTCCTCGGTCTCGCCCGAGCGGTGGCTGATCACGCAGGTGAACTGGCTGCGCTGGGCGAGCGCCACGGCATTCAGGGTCTCGGTCAAGGTTCCGATCTGGTTGACCTTGACCAGCAGCGAGTTCGCCGACCGCTCGGCGATGCCACGGCGCAGGCGTTCCGGGTTCGTGACGAAGATATCGTCGCCGACTACCTGCACCTGGTGACCGAGCCTGGCGGTGAGCTCCTTCCAGCTCGGCCAGTCATCCTCGGCCAACGGGTCCTCGAGCGACACGATCGGGTACGCGTCCAGCCAGCTGGCGTAGATCGCGATCATCTCGGCGGCGTTCTTGCGGCTCTGCTCGAAGTTGTATCCGCCCTCGGAGTAGAACTCGGACGCGGCAGCATCCAGGCCGAGAGCGATGTCCTCCCCGGGCGTGAGGCCTGCCTTGCCGATCGCCTCGACGATCAGATCGAGGGCGGCCCGGTTGTTCCGCAGGTCGGGGGCGAAGCCGCCCTCGTCGCCGACGCCAGTCGCCAGTCCATGCTGCTTGAGCACAGCCTTCAGCGCGTGATAGGTCTCCGCGCCCCAGCGCAGCGCCTCGGCGAACGTACCCGCCCCGATCGGGAGGATCATGAACTCCTGCACGTCGACATTGTTGTCCGCGTGCCTTCCGCCGTTGAGAATGTTCATCTGCGGAACCGGCAGGACATGCGCGTTGGGCCCGCCGAGGTAGCGGAACAGCGGCAGCCGGGCCGACTCCGCCGCCGCCCGGGCCACCGCGAGGCTGACCCCGACGATCGCGTTGGCGCCGAGCCGTGACTTGTCCGGTGTCCGGTCGAGATCGATCAGGGCCTGGTCGATCAGCCGCTGGTCGTCGGCGTCGTAGCCCAGCAGATCGGGCTGGATCTCATCGATCACGCCCTGGACCGCCCGCCCTACCCCCTTGCCGCCGTACTCGTCGCTGCCGTCTCTGAGCTCGACCGCCTCGAACGCGCCGGTCGAGGCCCCGCTGGGCACCGCGGCACGGCCCAGGGTCCCGTCATCGAGCACGACCTCGACCTCGATGGTGGGATTGCCGCGCGAGTCCAGGATCTGCCTGGCGTGAATTGCTTCGATGGAGGACAAGAAGACTCCCGGCGATTGTGCTGCGATGACATGTCCGCATTGGAGCCTAGTAGAGCGGCCGCGGGCGTGCCGCAGGCCACGCCGGACGCAGCCCAGGCGCTGGCGCCGCCACCCGGCATGTGCCCGGCTCGGCGGTGCCTGATGCCGGGCGTCCCGGTTCTTCAGGCGGCGCCCCCGGGCGGCGCTCCGCGGAGGGTTCAGGTCCGGCGGGATCGCTCCCAGGCCACGACCCTGTCGCGGTACGCGCGGGAGGCGGCGCGCAGCTCAAGCTCGGGGTCAAGGCCGGCCGCGCGGGCTCGGGCCACCAGCGCGAACAGTTCCGCGCCCAGTTCGCTGGCCGAGGTATCCGCGTCCGCCGGACCAGTATCGGTCGTCAGCTCAGCTAGGGCGGGCGGCACGCCGGCCCGCTCGGCGCGCCGCTGAAGCTGCGCGGCCAGGGCGAGCGCCGGCTGGCCGAACGGGACGCCGTCCAGCGCGGAGCCGGGTCCGCCGCCCTTGGCCGCACGCTCCGCGGCCTTGATCGCGTCCCAGTTCTGCTTCACCTCGTCGGCCCCGGAGACGCTCACGTCGGCGAACACGTGGGGGTGCCTGCGGATCAGCTTGTCCGCGATCCCGCCGGCCACGTCATCGATCGTGTAGCCGGTGCCGTCGGTTCGCTCGGATGCGATCTCCGCGTGAAACATCACCTGCAGCAGCACGTCACCCAGTTCCTCGCACAGGGCATCGGGGTCGCCGCTCTCCAGGGCCTCCAGCGCCTCGTAGCTCTCCTCGAGCAGGTGCGGCGCGAGTGACTCGTGCGTCTGCTTCGCGTCCCATGGGCACTCCCGGCGGAGCCGGCTCATGACCGCGACCAGAGCCAGCAGCCGTGCGCCCCGCGTGTCCGGCGCGCCCGGCGTGGCCGCCCCGCCGCGAGAGGTCCCGGTGCCGCGCCCGCGCTGCGCTCGCTGGCCGCCGTCGCCGTCCTGTGTCACCCATGCCTCCTGAACGGTATTCTCCGGGCTGATCACACGGCCCCTGCGATAGCCAGGCTACGGTGCTGGCCGGGTCCCGGCCCCCAGCGCGCCGCTCACAATCCGCCGGGCGCGAACGGCCGGCACGCCTGCCACGCGGCCTGCATCTGCGGCGAGCTGCCCGGGCCCGGGTTCCCGCCCGCTTCGATGTTGCCGTTGGCCAGCACGGTGGGATCGCGGTAGGACAATATGCCGTGTGCACGCATGCACGCGGAGAACTTCAGGGCCCGGCTGAGGTCCCGCTGCCTTTGCGCCGGGGTCACCGTGTAGGCAGGCAGCAGGTGCCCGCAGGCCTGGTTAGCCGACAGGTATTGGGGTGAATGCATGTTCACGGGGCCGAGATCGGAGAAAAGCCCCTGGCGGTCGGGGTCGGGAAAGCCCGGCTCGCCGTGGGAGCGCATGCACTGTGCGTAGGCCAGAGCCTGCTGGTAGGGCGTCGAGCCGCCGGCGACAGACGGCCCCCCGCCGCCGCATGCCGTGGCCAGCAGGGTGATGGCCGCCGCGGCCACGGTCCGGACGCCCGCCCGCAGCGGACCCGCCCGCAGCCGGCCGCGCCCGCTGCCGGTGCCGTCGTTCCGGTGTTCGTTCATGCCCAAAAGTCCTCACGGTTCGGTGGATGACTGTCTCAGCTCTAGAGCGCCCGGGGTTTCGGCCAGGTATCGGCGGACTGCGGCCGCGGCCCGCGGCCGGGCCGCGGCCCGGTCCGGGCCCGCTGCCGTCCCCGGTTCGATACCGCGCCGAAACTCCCGGCGGGGGCATCCTGGATGTGGCAGGCAACGGAAGGGGTGGCCGTGCGGGTGCTGGTGATCGAAGACGACCAGGAGATGGCCGAGACCGTGGCCGCCGGCCTGCGCCGGGCCCGGATGGCCGTCGACGTCGCGCTCGACGGCCCGGCCGGGCTGGAACGGGCCCTGTTCAGCGACTACGACGTCATCGTGCTGGACCGGGACCTGCCGGGCCTGCACGGCGACGAGGTCTGCGGCAGGCTCGTCGCTTCCGGGTGCCGCGGCCGGGTGCTGATGCTCACCGCCGCCGCCTCGGCGGAGGACCTGGTGGACGGGCTCAGCCTGGGCGCCGATGACTACCTGGCCAAGCCGTTCGACTTCCCCGTGCTCGTGGCCCGGATCGGCGCGCTGTTCCGCCGCGCCCAGCCCGCCATCCCGCCCGTGCTGCGCCGCGGCGACCTCGTGGTGGATACCGCACGGCGACATGCCTGGCGGGCCGGCCGACCCATCGATCTGGCCCCCAAGGAGTTCGGCGTGCTGGAGTTGCTGCTCGCCGCCGGAGGCCGGGCCGTATCGGCCGAAGAACTGCTCGAGCGGGTATGGGACGAGAACGCGGACCCGTTCACCGCGGCCGTGAAGATCACGGTCAGCCGGGTGCGGGCCAAGCTCGGCGAGCCGCCGCTCATCGACACGGTGCCCAGGTCCGGGTACCGGATCGGGCCGCCGGCATGACCCGGCGCACCGTCCGGCTGCGCCTGACCCTGTGGTACGGCGGGCTGTTCCTGGTCTCCGGCGCGCTGTTGCTGGCCGTCACCTATGCCCTGGTCGTCCGGGCCTTTGTCGGCGATACCGCGCGGAACGCGCTCTGCCCTGGACCAGCCGGGCCAGCCTCCGAGTGCCACGTCATCGGCGCGCAGCAGGCCCGAGCCATGGCGCTGCAAGGGTACGCCGGCGTGCTGCAGGAATTCCTCAGCCGGTCGGCGCTGGCGCTGGCCCTGACGGCGGTGCTCTCGGTCGCGCTCGGCTGGATCATCGCGGGCCGCGCGTTGCGGCCGCTGCGGACCATCACCGCCGCCGCCCGCGAGATCTCCGCCGCCCGCCTGGGCGAGCGCCTCGCCCTCGGCGGCCCCCACGACGAGCTCAGGGAACTCAGCGACACCTTCGACGGGCTGCTCGCCAGGCTCGAGGCAGCCTTCCGCGCCCAGCGCCAGTTCATCGCCAACGCCTCGCACGAGCTGCGCACCCCGCTGGCCCGCCAGCGGGCCATCAGCCAGGTCGCCCTCGCCGATCCGGACGCCACCACCGAGACGCTCAGCCGCGCGCACGAGCGGGTACTCGCCTCCGGTGCCGAGCAGCAAGAGCTCATCGACGCGCTGCTCACGCTCGCGCTCGGGCAGGCGGGCCTGGACCAGCGCGAGCCCTTCGACCTGGCCGCCGTGACCCGCCAGGTCCTCACCGCCCGCCAGCCCGAAGCGCAGCACCGGAACCTGACCCTGCACGCGGCGCTCGGCCCGGCCCCGGCCATGGGCAGCCCGGGCCTCGCCGAGCGCCTGGCCGCGAACCTGCTGGACAATGCGCTGCGCCACAACCTGCCCTGCGGCCGGGTCGATGTCACCACCGGGATATGCAACTCCCGCGGCGTACTGTCGGTGGCCAATACCGGGCCCACGGTGCCTGCCGCCGCTTTGGACCGGCTTTTCCAGCCATTCCAGCGGCTGGCCGCGGAGCGCACCAGCCGCGCCGAAGGTCTCGGCCTCGGCCTGTCCATCGTCCAGGCCATCGCCGACGCGCACGGCGCGAGCATCACCGCCCGCCCGCAACCCGGCGGCGGGCTGCTCGTCGAAGTGACCTTCCCCGAAGCACGAGGGCACACGCGTGGGTGAGGCCAACGGGGGCGATGCGGAACAGCCGGCGTGGCTGGCTGGCAACGTGGGCGGCGCGCGGCGGATCGGCGGCACGGTACATCGAACGACCGGTCCGCGGACGGCGGCGGATCCGGCTACTTCTCGACTGAAATGCTCCCCCGGGCGTGTCCGCTAGCAGGGCGGGGTGAGCACCGGCTTGGAGGCGGCCGGCGTCGGGACGGACGTCTGCGGCCTGGACAGCGTCGACGGCGTGAGCACGACCGAGAAGGTGCTGTAGTCGAGCGCGCCGAACTGCGGGTTGACCTGGATGTCCAGGCTCTTGGCGGCCCGGCACTGCGACGCGTTGAACTGGGTTTCCAGGGTCTGCTGCCCCGCGGTCGTCGCCGGCACCTTCCCGCCGTCCAGGCGGTTCAGCAGCTTGGTCTCGATCGCCTGGTAGCGGCCCAGGTCGGTGAGCATGTCCGGCGGCAGGCCGTTGGCCACCGCGACCGCGGGCAGCGAAGCCGTCTGGCCGCTCTGCCTGATCGAGGCGTTGATGGCGGCCAGGGCCTGCTGCACCTCGGCCGGGGTCACCGTGATCCCCTCCCGCTGGGCCAGCCGGTCGCGGACACCGAACCTGACCAGCCAGGCCAGTACCTGCTGGGGCATCTGGGATACCGGGTACTGGAGCTGGATCTGGCCCTTGTAGGTCTGGTACCCGGCGTTGAGGTCGGAGACCTCGGACGACAGGCTGGTGGCCGAGATCCGCTGGTTGCCGAGGATCGCGGCGGCGCCCATCTTGACCGTCCCGCACGCGGTGACCGCGACACCGGCGGCGAGCGCGGCAGCGGCCAGTTTGATCGGGGTGCGGGGCACGTCGACGCTCCTTCTCACGCTTGTTGTTCGGCCGGGGCGATGCCGCCGAGCACCGCCTCGATCAGCTCCTCGCACCAGGCCAGCAGTTCCTGATCGCGCAGCGGCGGGGCACCCAGGGACACCGTCGGCCGGGCCGGGGCTGACCGCCCGGATCCTGCCCGCGCGCCGTCCGCCTTCGGCACCGGTACGAGCATGGTACGCACCGCCGGCTTGAGCAGCGTCCTCGGGTACAGCCGCTGCACCCGCACCTCGCGGGACTCGGGCAGTTCCACCGGCGAGAAACGGATGTGGTTGCCCTGCTGGGTGATGTCGGTGAGCCCGGCCCGCCGGGCCAAGGCCCGCAGCCGGGCCACCGCGAGCAGGTTGAGCACCGGCTGCGGCGGCGGCCCGTACCGGTCGGCCAGTTCCTCGCGCACCGTCGTGATGTCGTCGGCGGAGTCGATCGCCGCGATCCGCGTGTACGCCTCCAGGCGCAGCCGCTCGCCGGGCACGTAGTCGTGCGGGATGTGCGCGTCGACCGGCAGCTCGACCCGGACCTCCGGCCGCTCGGCGGGTCCTCCGCCGCGCAACTCGGTGACCGCCTCGCCGATCATCCGCACGTACAGGTCGAATCCGACGCCGGCGATGTGCCCGGACTGCTCGCCGCCGAGCAGGTTGCCCGCGCCGCGGATCTCCAGGTCCTTGAGCGCGACGTACATGCCCGCGCCGGTGCCCGAGTGCTGCTGGATCGTGGCCAGCCGCTCGTGCGCGGTCTCGGTGAGCGGCTTCTCCGGCGGGAACAGGAAGTAGCAGTAGCCGCGTTCCCGCGACCGGCCCACCCGGCCGCGCAGCTGGTGCAGCTGCGGCAGCCCGTAGGCGTCGGCGCGGTCCACGATCAGCGTGTTGGCGTTCGGGATGTCGAGCCCGGACTCCACGATCGTCGTCGACACCAGCACGTCGTGGCCGCGGGCCAGGAACTCGCCCATCACGTTCTCGAGCAGGTGCTCGTTCATCTGGCCGTGCGCCACCGCGACCCTGGCCTCGGGCACCAGCTCGGCGATCCGCGCCGCGACCCGGTTGATCGACGACACCCGGTTGTGCACGAAGAACGTCTGGCCGTCGCGGAGCAGCTCACGCCGGATCGCCGCGGCGATCTGCTTCTCGTCGTACGGCCCGACGAAGGTCAGCACGGGGTGCCGTTCCTCGGGCGGGGTCTGGATCGTGGACATCTCCCTGATCCCGGCCACGCCCATCTCCAGCGTGCGCGGGATCGGCGTGGCCGACATCGCGAGCACGTCCACCTCGGTGCGCAGCTGCTTGAAGTACTCCTTGTGCTCGACCCCGAACCGCTGCTCCTCGTCGATGATCACCAGGCCGAGCTGCCGGAACCTGACCTCCGCCGAGAGCAGCCGGTGCGTGCCGATCACCACGTCGACCTTGCCCTCGGCCAGGCCGGCCAGGGTCTCGGCGACCTCGGCGTCGCTCTGGAACCGCGACATCGGCCTGATCACCACGGGGAACGGCGCGTACCGCTCGCCGAACGTGGCGAGGTGCTGCTGGGCCAGCAGCGTGGTCGGCACCAGCACCGCCACCTGCCTGCCGTCCTGTACCGCCTTGAACGCGGCCCGCACCGCGATCTCGGTCTTGCCGTAACCGACGTCGCCGCAGATCAGCCGGTCCATCGGCACCGGCTTCTCCATATCGCGCTTGACCTCGTCGATAGCGGCCAGCTGGTCCGGCGTCTCCGCGTAGGGGAAGGCGTCCTCCAGCTCCCGCTGCCAGGGCGTGTCCAGCCCGAAGGCGTGACCGGGCGCGGCCGTCCGCGCCGAGTACAGCCGGATCAGCTCGGCGGCGATCTCCCGCACCGCCTTGCGGGCCCGGCCCTTGGTCTTGGCCCAGTCGGCGCCCCCCAGCCGGTGCAAGCCGGGCGCCTCGCCGCCGGAATACCTGGTTACCTCGTCGAGCTGGTCGGTGGGCAGGTACAGCCGGTCCGGCGGCTGCCCCCGCTTCCCGGGCGCGTACTCGATGACCAGGTACTCGCGGGTCGCCCCGGACACCGTGCGGCTGGTCATCTCCAGGTACCGGCCGACGCCGTGCTGCTCGTGCACGACGTAGTCGCCCGGAACGAGCTGCAGCGGGTCGATCCCGCCGCGCCGCCTGCTCGGCATCCGCTCGTGCCCCGCGCCCCCGGTGCGCTGGCCCGCCAGGTCAGCCTCGGACAGCACCGCGAGGCCCACCGAAGGCCAGACGAAGCCATGGGAGATCATCCCGGTCGCGACGTGCGCGACGCCCGCCTCCGGCCGCCCGCCGGGGTCGCCGAGGTCCTCGAGCCGGGCGCCCAGGCCCTCGCCGCGCAGCAACTCGGCGAGCCGCTGCGCCGGGCCGTGGCCCTCGGTGACGAGCACCACCCGCCACCCGTCGGCGATCCAGTGCCCCACGTCCGCGATCACTCGCGCGGTATCACCGCGGTACGCCTGCGCCGGACCAGCCTTCAGCCTGAACGCCGCCCGCTCGCGGCCCTGGTCCGCCCAGCCGGCCCGGTCCGGGGGCGAGTCGGCCACCGTCGGCGCCGTGCTGAGGTCGTCCGCGCCCGGGCCCGGGTCACCGGCGGCGAGCGGGCCGGTGTCGCCGGCGTCGAACGGAGTGACCGTCCACCAGGGCAGTCCGGCGGACTCGGCCACGCTCCTGATCTCGGTGATCGGCCGGAACGCTGCCGCGCCCAGGTCGATCGGGACCTCGCCGCCGGCCGCCGCGTTCACCCAGGATGCCTCGAGGAACTCCTGGCTGGTGCTGACCAGCTCGGCTGCCCGGGTCCGGATCCGCTCCGGGTCGCAGACGAGCACGCAGCCGCCGTCCGGAACGTAGTCGAGCAGCAGCTCCATACGGTCGGCCAGCACCGGCGCGAACGCCTCCATGCCCTCCACCGTGATGCCGTCGGCGAGCTTACCGAGCACCTCCGACAATCCCGGCCACTCGTCGGCGAGCTGCTTGGCCCGGTTGCGCACCGCGGGGGTCAGCAGCAGCTCGCGGCAGGGCGGCGCCCACAGGCCCGCGGCGGTGCCGGGGAGGCTCCGCTGGTCGGCGACCCGGAAGTACCGGATCTCCTCGACGCTGTCGCCGAAGAACTCGATCCGCAGCGGGTGTTCTTCCGTGGGCGGGAACACGTCGAGGATGCCGCCGCGCACGGCCAGGTCACCGCGCTTCTCGACCAGATCGCCGCGCGCGTACCCGATGTCCACGAGCCGGGTCACCAGGTCGCCGGTGTCGGCGGAGTCGCCTTCGTGCAGCCGGACCGGCTCGAGCCCGCCGAGCCCGCCGACCATCGGCTGGAGCAGGCAGCGGACCGGGGTCGCGACGACCGTCAGCGGACCGGACCTGGGGTCGGCCGGGTCGGGGTGGGCCAGCCTGCGCAGCACGGCGAGCCGCTGCCCCGAGGTGTCGGAGCGCGGCGAGAGGCGCTCGTGCGGGAGCGTCTCCCAGGGCGGGAAGTACGCGGCGGCGGCGCCAGGCAGCAGCGAGCCGAGCGCCGCGGTCAGTTCCTCGGCCTCGCGGGCCGTGGCGGTCACGGCGAGCACGAACCTGCGCGCTGGCCCGGAGCTCGCCAGCGCGGCCGCGAGGAACGGGCGTAGCGCGGCCGGTGCGATCAGGTCGGCTCCCGCCGAGAACGGGGCGTCGGCCTCGTCGAGCGCGCGGCTGAGCTGTGGATCATCGGTGATGACCCGGAGAAGTCCGGTGAGACTCATTGCGTCCTAGTGTCAGGCAGCACGAAAGGCCCGCGCCCGGCCTGACCGCCGCGGTGGGGCGGCCCGACAGGGATACGGGACCCGTCCAGTTTACCGGCTGGCCGGCCAAGCCCGCCGCGAGACCCCGCCGCGCCCACGGCGCAGTTTAGCGACTAAATGTACTCGGGAGGCTACGCTATGGATTCGTGAACGGCACGGACGAGGCGAGCGAAGCCGGCAACAGCGGCATCATGGACGTCGACCCCTCTTGGCCCGAGCGGCGGGAGCGGCGCGGCCGGCACCGGGCAGCCGTCCGGGTCCCCCAGATGACCGTGGGACCCGGCGCGGCAGGGACCGGCCCGGCAGGGACCGGCCCGGCAGGGACCGGCCCGGCAGAGGCCGGCCCGGCAGAGGCCGGCGCGGCAGAGGCCGGCGCGGCGGGAAGCGTAGCGGCGATGACGGACGTGCGGGCCTACGACCCGGACGCCTCGCTGTTCACCCGGGCCGCGCTCGACTACGCCGCGCACCGGCCCGGGCAGCCCCTGGCGCTGCTGCAGGCCGGCTGTACGACCGCGGGCGGCGACCCCGACGTCGCCACGCTCCGCGCGGTGGCGTGCGATATCGCCGTCAGCCTGATCGACGACGACAGCCTGACCGCACGGGCCGTGGCCCTGGCCGACCCTGGTCTCGCCTCGTGCACGCTGGGCGACCTGCGGACCACCCCGCTGCCGCCCCGGACGTTCGACATCGTGCACTGCGCGCTGCTGCTGGAGCGGATCAGCCACACCGAACTCGTTCTGGACCGGTTGGTCGAAACGCTCAAGCCCGGCGGGTTGCTGCTGCTCAGCACCGCCGACCGGGACTGCGCGGCGGGCTTCCTCGACCGGGTGTTCCCGCGCTCGCTGCGCGCGATGATCTGGCGCAGGCTCCGGCCCGGCGAGCCGGGCCCCTACCCGGCCGTCTACGAACCGCTGGTGTCGGCCCGCGGCATCCAGTCCTACACGCTGCAGCGCGGCCTGGTGATCGGCCCGCGCCAGGCGCTGAACCTGCTGGCCGGCCGGCGCAGGCCGCCGGGACTGCTGCTCCTGGGCAGGTTCGTGGCCCGGCTGTCCGGCGGGCGGCTCACCGCCGCCCACGATGAGCTGCGCTACGTCATACGCAAGCCGGAAAGCGGGTTCGCGCGGGTGCTGTAACGCCACCGGGCGCCCGTCCCGGCCGCCGTCCGCATGACCTGGTGCCCACCTCCGGAGTACCCTCATGCGTGCCCGACGGCTCTGATTCTGGTCACAGTGGTCAAGATGGAGCGCATGGAACCCTGGAGCGGGGTGCCCGGCCGGGACGGAGAGGTGGACGTGACTGCTGGGGTGCAGGCTGAGGTGCCCGCAGACGTGACCGGAGCGCCGGCCGTGACGCTGGACGACGCTCAACTCGGGGACCTCGAGCTGTTGCTGTCCGGGGTGTTCGCGCCGCTGACCGGGTTCATGGGCCCGGCCGACGTCGCGTCGGTCATCGAGCGGGGCACGCTGGCGGACGGGACGCCCTGGCCGGTTCCCGTGACCCTCGACGTCGCCGCGGACACGGTTCCCGATGGCGTGCGCCGGGTGGTGCTGGCCGATCCCGAGGGCGCTCCCCTGGCCCTGCTCGACATCACCCAGCGCGGCGAGTTCCGGGCCGCGCGGGCCGGGCGGGACGGCGCCGAGGCCCGCCTGACCCGGCTGAGCGGCCCCGTGACCGGCCTGCGCGAGCCCGAGCACGGCTCGTTCCGCCGCCTCATGCTGCGGCCGCCCGAGGCGCGCGAGGCGTTCGGTGACGGGCCGGTGCTGGCCTACGCCACCCGCGGCCCGGTGCACAGCCGGCAGATCGGACAGCTTCGGCATATGGCCAGCCAGCTGAAGGCCCGGCTGCTGCTGCTGCCGCTCATCGCCGGGCCGGCCGAGGTGGTCAGCAGGCCGGAGGCGCTGGTCCGTGCGGTGCTGTCCGCAGCCGCGAGCCTGCCGCCGGCGACAACGGTCATTCCGGTGCCGCTGGCCCCGCGCGGCCCGGCCTCCGGCACCGGCCCGGAGCGCGAACTGTCGGCCCGGGCCCTGGTCGCCGCGGCCTACGGCGCGACGCATCTGATGGCCGACGACGACCCGGCCTACGCGGCCGGCGTCGGTGACCTCGGCGCCGCGCCTCCGCCCGGCCCGGCGATCCCGATCGTGCGCGCGGGGGACTGGGCCTATGACCCGGGCGCCGAGGTCTGGCGGCCGCTGGCCCTGATCAAGGCCGGCACGGAGCAAGGGGATCTGTCGCCCGGCGAACTGGGGGACCTGCTGGACGCCGGCGCCGACGTGCCCGCGTGGTTCACCCCGCCCGCCGTGGCCAGGGAACTCCGGCGGGCCCGCCCGCCCCGCGCCGAGCGCGGGTTCGTGCTGTTCCTGACCGGCCTGTCCGGCTCGGGGAAATCCACGATCGCCAGGAACCTCAGGGACGCCCTGGCCGAACGCGGCGACCGCAAGGTCTCGTTGCTCGACGGCGACCTGGTCCGGCAGTTGCTGTCGGCCGGCCTGACGTTCTCCCGGGCGGACCGGGACCTGAACATCTTGCGGATCGGCTTCGTGGCGGCGGAGATCGCCCGGCACGGCGGCATCGCGATCTGCGCGCCCATCGCGCCCTACGCGGCCGCCAGGGCCCAGGTCCGGGAGATGGTCTCCGAGGTCGGCGACTTCCTGCTGATCCACGTGGCCACGCCGCTCGAGGTGTGCGAGGCCCGTGACCGCAAGGGCCTCTACGCGAAGGCGCGGGCAGGCCTGATCGATCAGTTCACCGGGATATCCGACCCCTACGAGGAGCCGGCGGACGCCGACCTGATCATCGACACCTCGACCATGACCCGCGAGCAGGCGACGGACGCGGTGCTCGGCCTGCTCACCGCGGGCGGATGGCTGGCGCGGGCCCCGGGCTAGGGCGCCCGCCCAGTTCAGCCACGCGGTCGGCCCCGGGGGCTGGCACCAAGGCCAGCTAGCCAGCCTGCCCAGCGTCCCGGCCGCGTGAATGTGAGTCTGGTGTACACCCGTGTACAGCAGGTTTACATTCATCGCCGGCTTCGCCGGCTACGGGAACCGGCTACGTGACCGGCGCTCAGAGAACCCGGGGTCAGGTGCTCGGTTACCCGGTGCGGCCGCGACGCGGACGTGCGCCGGTGGCCCCTGGCCGCGGCGGACGATCGCGGCGACGCTGCGGCAGGCTCAGTCGTCGTCTTCGGCCCGGCTGCCGGAGTCGAGCCGCTCGCGGAAGCTGCCGATCCTGGACGTGATCGCTCCGGACATCGCGTCGCGCTGGCGGGACAGCAGGACGAAGCTGACGATGCCGCTGATCACCAGCGCGAGGCCGATCAGCAGCAGTCCTCGGGCTCCCGCGACGTACAGCAAGCCGAGCGCGGCCACGAAGAGCAGGATCCTCGCGGCGCTGTAGGCGAACGTGGCACGCATGGCAAGGCCAGCATATTGGCTCCCGGCCGACACCGCGCCAGCGGTGCCGGCCCGGCCCGGACCCGCGGGCGACGGCTCAGGATTCCCAAGCCAGATTTTACGGAAACTAGGGAGAAAAACCGTTCTTGTCGCAACACTTAGGACAGGCTCTTAGGAAGAGCAGGAGGGGTGGGCAGAATGGAAGGTAACAGTGAGCGGCTGCTTACACCGGGTGAAGTCGCGGCC
Organism: uncultured Actinomycetota bacterium; assembly: GCA_963842355.1. GTDB lineage: Bacteria > Actinomycetota > Actinomycetes > Streptosporangiales > Streptosporangiaceae > JASHPR01. Next base: position 54,737 of record CAWJGC010000014.1, read on the forward strand.
CTGTTCCGGGTCGATCCGAAGACGGTCACCCGGTGGGCGGCATCGGGGCGCATCAGCAGCATCCGCACTCCCGGCGGGCACCGGCGGTTCCGGGAGTCGGAGGTCCGGGCTCTGCTCGGCGGCGACCAGGCTGCGGCGACGCAGCCTGCCCTCTAGGGGGCGGCGAACCCGGCCCGGGTGGGCGCCGTTCGCCCGGAGCGCGGACGAGATCACCTACCCGGGGCCGTGGTTCTCATCGGCGTCCGGCGCCCGTCCCGGGTTGCCGTGCCGGGCCAGGAAGTCGAGGAATTGCCTGCGCAGCGGCTCGTCTCCTTCCTGCCAGCTCCTGCGCCGCGCGTCCATTTCCTCCTGCGTCAGCGCCTGCTCGGCGAGCCGCTCGTAGTCGGCGTCGTCGGGGCCGATCTCCACATACGCGTCGCTCATCAGGCTGCCGCCGTCGCTGGCGACGGACTCGGGGACCAAGAGATTGCCGTTGGGTAGCCGTATCACGTACATCGTCTGTCCACCCTAGATGCCGTAGCGCACATTGAAGTAGAGCATCACGTTCAGCGCCGCCCTCGTGTCGCCGGCGAGCATCTCCACCAGAGCCGGGCGCTGCCGGGACGCGATCGCGGAGAACGCGTCCGCGAAGAACTCCCTGCGGCCGAGCAGCCCAGGCTGCCGGTGGAAGGCGCTCGCCATGTGCGGCAGGCACTCACGGTACAAAGACTGGAACTCCTCGGAGTCGGACTGCCATTGCTCATCATCACCGTCCAGGTCGTCGAGCGCGTGCCCGATCTCGTGACACATGACGTCGGGCGTCGGCGATGGCCGGGAGCCGACGATGATCTTACGGTCGCCGTACGCGCCCGCGCACGCGTCCCAGGTCGCCCGCCCCGACGGCAGCGGGACCCCGTGCAGCGCTCCCATGTCGTCGAGGTCGGGAACGCCCCCCGCGCCGACGTGGATCGCGTCCAGCCCGGCCGCCAGCTTGACCTTGATCAGGTGCGGCAACTCGGCCAGGCGGTCGATGGCCCGCGCCACCTCGGCCGGGGGGACCACGCCTTCGGCCCATTCCCGGCGGACCAGTGGCTCGATATGCCCGCAGTGCCGCTGGCCGACCGCCGTCCGGTTACTCTGCGCGATCTCGTACCACGGAGGCCGCGCGGCGGCGGCGCGCCCCGGCTGGACCCGGGCGGCGGGCTCCGCCGCCCCCGTGCGGGCGGACGCGCGAGGGGACGCCCGGGGTGCCGCCCGGGGCGCCGCGCGCGCCGCCGCCCTGGCTATGCCCCACCGCCGCGGCAGGGCATGCCCGCCGGCCTGCCCGGTGCGGCCGGCCGACGGCCCGGTGGAGCCGGTGCCCGGGCCGGCGGAGGCGGTGTCCGGCCCGGTGGAGGCGGTGTCCGGCCCGGTGGAGCCGGTGTCCGGCCCGGGAGCGCCGGGCGGCCGCGGGAGGGCCGGGCTCGCCGGCCGTGTCCCCGTGCCGCCCGCCCGGCCGCCGCCAGCGCCGGAAAGCCCGGACCGGCCGCCGCCGGCGCCGGGGAGCCCGGATCGCCCGCCGCCCACCCGGCGGTGGGCCCCGGGGGATCCCGGTGTCGTCCCTGGCCCCGGCCTGACCGCCGGGCCCGGTGTCGTCGCTGATCCGGGGATCGTGTCGGCCCGGTTGGCTCGCCGACGCCAGCGTGAGCGACGAACGCGATCAAGTAACCGCAGCCGCATATCGTCTCTCCCCGGATCGCTCGGACCTGGCCGCCAGGTTACGACGGATCCTCGCGATCGGCCTACGACGTTACTGAACGTAATCTATTACGGTCCGGCGGGACGAGCCAGGAGGACTCAGCCAATTTGGCCGCGAGCCGGGCATGTCAGCGGCTAGGCTGCGGCCATGTTGCTCGCCGTCGTACTCTTTGGCCTGGTCACGATCGGTTTCGTGGTGCCGTGCCTCATCGACGTGGCGGTCACTCCGGCCGGCGAGTTGCGGAGCCTCACGAAGCCCGCGTGGGTGCTCCTGATCGTGTTCTTCTCGGCCTTCGGCGCCACTGCGTGGCTGGCGGCCGGGCGGCCGGACCGGCGCGGGCGGATGCTGCCCCGCGACCTGGACGGCGCGCCGTTCTTCGGCCCGCAGGACGCACTCAGGCGCCACCCCGCGGGACGCGGCATGGATACGGGTCTCGTCGGCCCGTCCGGGCAGGCCGCGCACCCCGCGGGCTCGGTGTGGGCCCGGCCGGTGGGCCCCGACGACGATCCGGAGTTCCTGGAGGAACTCGCCCGCCGGATCGACCGCGGGCGCGCGGCGGGCGACGACAGCTGAGGCGGCCGCCGGCCGGTGCCCGCCGGCGCGGCAGCACCGGTCAGTGCAGGCCGGCGATGCGGCGACGGTCAGTGCAGGCCGGCGTAGGAGTGCAGCCCGGGGACGACCAGGCTCACCACGAGCACGTTGAACAACAGGCAGCAGAACCCGGTGAGCTGGATGACCGCGGCCCTGCGCCCGCGCCATCCCGCGGTCGCCCTGGCGTGCAGGAAGCAGGCGTACACCACCCAGGTGATGAACGCCCAGGTCTCGGTGGGATCCCAGCTCCAGTAGCTGCCCCAGGCGCTGTCCGCCCAGATGGCCCCGGCCATGACGCCGAAGGTCCAGATCGGGAACCCGAAGATGACGGTGCGGTAGGCGAGCCGGTCGAGGACCTCGGGACCCGGCAGCCTGCGCAGGATCCCGTCCGCGCCGGCCTGCCCGCCGGCCGCGACCCGCCGGGCGTGCCGGTCGACGACCAGGTACGTGATCCCGATCACCGCGGCCACGAAGAAGATCCCGGTGGCCAGCGTCATCGCGGTCACGTGGATGGCCAGCCAGTAGGACTGCAGCGCGGGGACCAGGGGGCCGGCCGGGGTGTAGATGACGGTCTCGGCCAGCCCGAGGACCAGCACCACCGCGCCCATCACGAACAGGCCCAGGTAGTAGGCCCGGTACCGGACCATCACCGCCAGGAAGAACGCGACCGCCACGCAGGTGAGCGTGGTGATGAACTCGTACATGTCGCCCCAGGGGAGCCGGTGCACGGCCAGCCCTCTGGTGAGCACCCCGGCCGCGTGCGCGGCCAGGCCCACGCTGGTCAGGATCACCGCGGCGGTCACCCAGAACCCGACGGGCTCCCGGCCGAGCCGCTGGCCGGCTAGCACCGTCGCGCCCGCGCCGCCCGCGCCGCCACCGCCCGCGCCGGCGGCGTCGCCGCTAGCGGCATCGCCGCCTGCGGCCCCGCCGTCCGCCCGGGCGCTGACCAGCTCGGGGACCCGGGCGCTGACCACGGCCGGCGCCTGCTTCTTCCCGAACGCGAAGTCGCAGGCGTAGGCCAGCATGGCGATCGCGTAGACGACGACCGCGGTCAGCAGCAGGTCGTTGCTGAACTGGGCCAAGCCGGTGTTGACAGGCACTGGAGCCTCACTCCCCCTCGGGCGGGTCGGGGTTGGCCCGGTCGCTGCGGCGCAGCCCGAGCCGGCCTTCGATCTCGGCGGCCAGGCCGGAGAACTCATCCTCGAAGCCGCCGGCCGCGTCGGAGCGGCTGAGCCCGCCGAAATCGACGACGGTCTCGCCCGCATCACCGGTCCGGGCGCGCACGAACACCCTACGGCGCCGGATCATGAAGGACAGCAGCAGGCCCGCGAGAACCGCGATCCCGGAGACCAGGGCGGGCAACTGGCCGGGATCGTAGGTGATCGCGAGGCTGATCCACTGCCGGTACCCGAGGTAGGTGAGCGTCCCCCGGCCACCGGGAAGCTTCATCGACTGGCCGGCGGCCAGCGGCCGCGGCGCGATCGCCAGCTGGTGCAGTCCCGCGGTGTTCAGCGAGTACACCGACTGCGGCGCTCCCCCGTTCATGCCGAGGTTCCCCGCGTACGAGACCAGGCTCACCCGGGGCTTCAGCGGCGCGGGGAACTCCGACTCCAGCCGGCCGCCGACGTCCACGGTGGTGGGCAGGAACACGCCCACGAAACCTAGCTGCTGCGGCTCGGCGTCCGGGACCTTGACCGCGCCTTCCGAGGTGAGCCCGGAGGTCTCGACGGGAATGAACGGCACGGCCCCCTCGAAGACCACGTGCCCCGTGCCGTCGGTGACCCGGAACTCCGGAGCGTAGCCGTGGCCGATGAGGAAGACCCGCACGCCGTCCACGTTCAGCGGGTGGTTGACGCTCAGCGTGTCCGGGCGGCGGCCCGCCGGGCGCGGCCGAGTAGCTGATCGCCGCGTTGAACGAGGCCGGCTGGCCGAACTCGGCCCCCGACATCACGTAGGCCGCGCTGAACCGGTCGAGGGTCAGCGTGAACGGCTGCAGGTCGCCGGGCGAGACCAGGCGGCCGGGGTGGAACTCGTCCAGCGCCGTCACCGTGTTGGAGAACGAGGTGCCCTCGACGAGCAGCCGGTCGGCCTTGTAGCCGTAGAGCCCGCCGAGGCCGATCGAGACCAGCACCCCGAGCAGCGCGATGTGGAAAAGCAGGTTGCCTGCCTCGCGCAGGTAGCCCTTTTCCGCGGCCACCCAGCCCTCGCCCGCGCGCATCCGGAAACGCCGGCCGGACAGCACCGCCGCGGCCGACTCGAGCGCCGCCTCCGGCGCCAGCGCCGTCCGGTAGCTCACCGACATCGGCAGCCGGTCCACGTGGCGCGGCGCCCGCGGCGGCGGCTGGCGCGCGGAACCGGCCAGGCGCAGCGTCCGCGGCAGCACGCAGCCGACCAGGGACAGGAACAGCAGCAGGTAGATCGCGGCGAACCAGGGCGCGCCGAACACGTTGAACAGCGAGAGCCGCGCCAGGATGGGGGCCAGGCTCGGGTGCGCGGCGTAGTACTGCGACACCGCCGCCGGGTTGGTCCCGTCCTGCGGCAGCAGTGACCCGGGGACGCTCCCGACCGCCAGCAGGAACAGCAGGATCAGCGCGGTGCGCATCGAGGTGAGCTGGCGCCACCCCCACCGCAGCCAGGCCTGTGCTTGCCTCGGGGAGCCGACCCCCCCGGACCGCCCCGCGCGCCCCCGCCCGCCTCCCCTTCCCCCTTCATGGCCAGCCTCCGGCCGGCCGTCGCGGCTGGCACCGGCCTCGCCGATGCTGCCCTCGGAGCCCGGCGTGCCCGGCTCGGCCTCGGGAGGCAGGCGCAGCCCGGTCACGCGCGCCCCGCCGAGACCTGCGCGATCAGCGCCTTGAGGCCGTTGTAGGACACCGAGCCGACGACGCGCGCGGCGATCCGCCCGCTACGGTCGAGCACCAGGGTGGTGGGAATCCCGGCAGGCGGTACGGTCCCGCTGAAGTCCAGGGCGATCGCGTCGTTCGGGTCGTTCAGGCTCGGGTAGCCGATCCGGAACGTCCGCATGAACGCCTCGGCGCTCGCCGGGTCGTCCCTGATGTCCACGCCGACGAACCGGACGCCGGCTCCGGAGAAGTGCCGCGCGAGCGCGCCGAGCGCGGGTGCCTCCTCGCGGCACGGCGTGCACCAGGAGCCCCAGAAGTTGAGCACGACCACGGAGCCCCGGTCGGCGGACAGCACGAACCTGGAGCCGGCCAGCGTGGTGCCGGCGAGCCGCGGGGCAGCGGGCCGCGCGCCGGGCTGGTACACGGTGGTGCCGTAGCTGCCGCTGACGAAGCTGCTCCCGTTGCCGACCGCGGTCTGCTGCGCGGTCGCGCCGCCGTCACAGGCCGCGACGCCCAGCACCACGGCAGCGGCGGCGGCCGCGCCGACGGCGGCGCGGCCGACAGGGGACGGCAGCCGGAACACTGGGGTGGACTCCTACACGCAGTAGTATCCCGCCCCATTGTGCCGGATCGCCTCGGGCGGGCCGGAGGTGGGCCTGCCGTTGCGCGGCAGCCGCTCCCGGGGTAGGCCCCGGGAGCGGCCGGGCGGATCAGGTCCCGGTGATGTCGACGGCGACCAACTCGGCGCGGAGCGCCGGCGAGAACAGATAGGTCTGGTGACGGCCGAAGCGCACGACGTGGTGATTGACAACGTGATCTTCGAACGAGAACCAGCCGCGGTTGTTCCCGGTGGTGATCTCGCGAACGCCCGGGATGCGGACGAACTCCCGGCCCGTTCCCGCGAAGCACTTCTCCCGGCCGATGCCGTAGCGGACGTTGAAGGTCCGGCTGGTGCACGGCACCGACCGGATCTTGTTGACGGGTGCCGTGGCGGCCCCGGCCGCCAGCGGAATACCCGCGATGGCGGTAGCGGCCGAGATCACGGCCGCCGCGGCCGCGATGCGCATTCCCTGGCCGGACCTCGTGGTCGTGCGTTGCCTCATGGCGGGCCCTCCTCGTGGTCGAGAACCTGTCGGCCCGCGCGGCGGCAATGGCCGATCCGCGCGGCCGGACCTGGCGGTGATGTTGCAGGCACGAGGGTCGCGAGCGGCGCTAGCACGCGGCTAGCGCTCGCGCGCTAGCCGCGTGCTAGCCACGGCCGGCAGGTTGGGCCCGCGGCCGCGAGATACCGGCCGCGGCCCAGCGCATTCAGATCGGATTGGCGCCGGCTCATGCGCTGGAGCAGGCCAGGAGAGAAAGGAGACCCACCCCTCCCAGACGGCCGAATGGGGCTGCCACCCATTATCAGAAAGGACATCGTTCGTGCGTTGGAGATCACTAGGTTGGACGGCCGCGCTGGCCACGGCGGCGATTCTGACGATAGCCGCCCCCGCGGGGGCGGCGTCGGCACCGGCCGGGTCGATCCCGAAAGCGGATCAGATCACAGCGGTCGTGGCCGCCAAGGGTCAGCCGGTTAGCATCAGCCGCCAGCAGTACCTCGCCGACGCGAAGGCGTCGGGCATGACGGCCAGCCAGCTCAAGGCGGCGCAGGCGGCGATTGCCAGTTCCGGGTGCTGGTACTGGCACACCTGGGTGTACTACAAGAACATATTCCACACGAAGATCCTTCAGTACAACCTGGAGCCGAACTGGTGCAGCAAGGGGCGCTGGATCACCAGTGCCTTCACGGACCGGTGGGGTCAGACATTCGCCCCCGGCTGGAGCTATAACGGATACGGCAATTACCATCACTACGGTGTGGGATGGAACGTGTACGTGGCAGGCGGTCATGGCCACTTCTGTCTCGTCAAGTACTTCGACTGCGTCCAGAACAAGTACCCGTGGATAGAGGACGAGGTCGGCTCTGGAGGGCGGACGTACTACTTCCACCATTCCGGCTGATCTGTGACGGGATCCGCACTCTGCGGCGGGACGCCGCGGTGAGAAAGGCCCTGGTGGCGAGTCTCCGGCTGCGCCGCCAGGGCCTCCTGCGCTCATCGGCGCCATGCCCCGGCGCTCACTTATGGCGGGGAGCGGGGGGAGCGGAGCCGCCGCCGGGGTTCGCGACGGTGGTGATCACCTCGCCGGCCCGGCCGAGGACGCGGATCGCCTTGACGCCAGCGCCCGACGGCCACCAGGCCAGGAAGTAGCCGTGTCCGAGCGTCGCGGTCACCAGCCTGCCGTCCCGCGTGGTGACCAGCACCTGCCTGGCCCCGGCCGCGACACGACCGTAAACCGCGCTGTCGCCCAGGCCCGGGCCACCGGGAACGCCGTCCACGGTGAGCGGCCCGCGTGACCGGCCCGGAGTGCCGATGCCCACCAGGGGTCCGGAGCCGGCCGTCGTGCCCGAGGGCGCGGGGTTCACGCAGATCGCCTCGGCGCCCGATGACCCGGCGAGCAGGACGGCCGTGCCCGCCCCGCGCCGCTCGGCCAGCGCCGACGCCGGCGATCCGAGGCCGGCCGGAAAATGACCGGCCGCCAGGTCGCGTTCGCACGAGGCCGCCAGCCGCGCCGCCTGGCCTGCCGGGACGTGCTGCGGAACGGCGGTCCAGGCCGCCAGCGCCGGGGTGCTCCCGCCCAGCGTCAGCAGGAACGCGACGAGCCCGGACAGGCTGATGCCCGCGGCCGCGAAGCCGGCCGCCCAGCGCCGCCCGCGCCATCGGCGCCGCCCAGGCCCGCGGGCCGGCGCGCCGCGTCCCGCCCCGCCCGCGATCTCGGCGAAGACGACGTCCCGGATGAGCGCCTGGCACTGCGGCGACAGCCGCTCCGGCGGCGGAAAGAGATTGCTCATTGCTTCCCTCCCTGGGTAGCCACTGCGTCCGGCCCGGCCGCGGCCCCGGCGCGGTGCAGCCTGGCCACCCCGCGCGACAGCCGTGACTTCACCGTGCCCACCGGTACGCCGAGCGCCTCGGCTGCCTGCGAGTGCGTCAGCCCGTCACCCAGGCAAAGCTCGATGACCTGGCGTTCTCGCTCCGGAAGAGCCCGGAGCAGCGGCAGCAGCGCGGCCATCTGGCGTTCCGCGTCCACCTTGGCCGCGACGGTGCCCGCCGGGTCGGCCACCGTCTCGGGCCGGGGCAGGCGGGCGAGGGCGGCGGCGTAGCGGCGCTCGGCGCGGCGCTTGTTGCGGAGCACGTTGTTGGTGATGGCGAGCAGCCACGGCAGCGCGGCCGCCGGATCCGCGGGAGCCGCCCGGCGGTGCCGCCACGCCTCGAGAAAGGCGGCCGCCACCAGGTCCTCGGCGACCGTCCAGGACCCGGTGCGGCGGAAGCAGTGGTTGTAAACGGCGTGACAGTACATCTCGTACAGGCGGCCGAACGTGCGGCTTTCCGAGCCCGCCGGGGCCTGCGGGCTGTCGGCCATGAAGCTCGCCATCCTCATACCCGTTTTCTGTCCGCACGGCGCCAACCGGTTCCCGGCCCCCCGGTAGTGCGCCCGCGGCAGACCGGGCCTCGCGGCATCGAGCCCGCGCGGGCGGCGCGGGCTCGATGCGCGGTCCGGCGCCGTCCGGCTACAGGCGCACGATCTGGCCGGAGAGCCAGTGCGGGCCGGTGCAGGCCGTGGCGCCGCTCACCCACTGCATACAGGCGTTGAAAACGCTCGCCTGAATGCGAGGCTGGCCACCGCCGTCGTACCAGTTATCCGGGATGGCGCCTGACCTCTTCCTCGAAATGAACTTTCCGGTGAAATGCAGAATGTCCATGTAGAGGCCGTTCACCCTGAATCTCATGAACTTCAGCGAAATCTCTCTCAGCGCTCCGGAACCTGTCGCGAATGTCACTTCGGCCCGCGCTCGCCCGAACGGGCGCTGGATATTCACAGTGACGCAGATTTTACCCCGCTGACGGAACGCATTCACCACGGACTGGCACTGCGTCCCCTGGTAGATGCCCGGTCCCGCGACAGCCTGGCTCACGTGGCCATCCATCGACGCAGCGCCGGCGGGTGCCGATACGAGGCCGCAGGTGACGACCGCGAGGATCGCCGCTATAAGTGGGTATCTTCTCATGCGCCCCACGCTCCGTTCTCACGATGGTCGTGCGCCAATTAAGGGCAGCCCGGTTATACGGACGCTCCCGGGCCGCCGGCGGCCGCCGCTGATTCGCCCCCGGCGGGCGCACGGCGGACAGCGGGCACCTGCCCCGGGGTCCCTGTGAGCTTGCGTGCCTCAAGTGTGCCCCGCTGGGCACCCGTTTGCGCCAGCATTTCCTGAAGAAGTCGCCTAAAATGCCCGCTGAGAACGGCGGGCTTTCCGCCGGGGGAGAGGATGGGCCCGGATGCGGCCGGGAGGCGCGTAATGGCGGTCGAGCCTCGGTTCTGCCTGCTCGGGCCATTGCTGGTGCGGCGGGGCGACGCTGTGGTGCCCATCGCGGCCGGCAAGCAGCGAGTGCTGCTGGCCGCGCTGCTGCTCAACCCCGGGCGGGCGACGTCCGCCGACGAGCTGGCCGAGCTGCTCTGGAAGGCAGGCCCGCCCGCGTCGGCGCGGGAGACCGTGCACAACTACGTGAAGCGGCTCCGGCAGGCGCTCGGCGATGCCGACCGCACGCTCGTCACCACCCAGGCGGACGGCTACCTGCTCGGCGTCGATGCGGATGACGTCGACATATGGCGGTTCGAGGCGGCGACCGCCCGGGCACACCAGGCCTTGCGCGCCGGCCGGTCGGAGCCAGCGGCCCGCGAGCTGCGGGACGCGCTGTCGCTGTGGCGCGGCAAACCGCTGTCCGATGTGCCCTGCGACCAGCTCGTGGTCCGGCACGCGCCGCGCCTGGAGGAAATGAGGCTCCTGGCGCTCGAGGGGCGGATCGAGGCCGACCTGCTCTGCGGCCGCCCGCCGGAAGTCATGATCGAGCTGCAGGCGCTGACCGCCGCGGAGCCGCTCCGGGAGCGGCTCCACGCCCTGCTGATGCTCGCGCTCTACCGGGACGGCCGGCGGTCGGACGCGCTGGCCGCCTTCCGCCACGCGCGTCGCGTGCTGATCGACGAGGTCGGCGTCGAGCCCGGGGCCGACCTGCAGCGGTTGCACCGGCAGATACTCGACGACGATCCCGCCCTGGACGCCGGCCGCGACCCCCTCCCCGCCGGGACCATGGTGCCTGCGGTCGTGCCCCGCCAGCTGCCGGCCACCGTCGCCCACTTCGCGGGCCGGGAACCGGAGCTGAACCAGCTCGACGCGATGGCGGCCGCGGCCGGCGGACCGGCCGACGCGGTGATGATCGCGGTGATCGGCGGCACCGCCGGGGTGGGCAAGACCGCTCTGGCCGTGCACTGGGCCCACCGGGCCGCGGGCCGGTTCCCGGACGGGCAGCTCTACGTCGACCTGCGGGGGTTCGGCCCGGACGGCACGCCGATGCCGTCGGCCGACGGGCTCGGCGGCTTCCTCGAGGCCCTGCAGCCCGCCACGGCGATCCCGGCCGGGCTGGACGCCCGGGCCGGCCTGTACCGCAGCCTGACGGCCGGCAAGCGGCTGCTGGTCATCCTGGACAACGCGCGCGGGGCCGACCAGGTGCGCCCGCTGCTGCCCGGTTCACCGGGCAGCATGGTACTGATCACCAGCCGGGACCGGCTGGCCGGGCTGGCGGCCAGCCAAGGCGCTCCGCTGCTCACGCTGGACGTGCTCGACGAGGCCGAGGCGAGGGCGATGGTCGTGGCGCGCGCGGGACCGAGGCGCCCGGCCGCCGAGCCGTTCGCGGTGGCCGAGATCACCGAGCTGTGCGGCCGGCTGCCGCTTGCCCTGGCCGTAGCCGCCGCCCGGGCGGCGGCCCGTCCGGCTCTGTCCCTGGCCGAGCTGGCCGCCGAGCTGCGTGACGCCCGGGACCGGCTCGACGCGCTGGACGCGGGGGAGCCCGCGGCCAGCGCGCGGGCGGTGTTCTCCTGGTCGTACCAGAGCCTGACCGGGCCGGCCGCGCGGATGTTCCGGCTGCTGGGCCTGCACCCGAGCGCGGACATCGGGGTGAGCGCCGCGGCCAGCCTGGCCGGGGTGGGCGTGGAGCACGCCCGCGGGATGCTGGACGAGCTGGCTCGCGCCCATATCGCGGCCGAGCCCGCGATCGGCCGCTTCGGCCTGCACGACCTGCTGCGCGCGTACGCTCGCGAGCGAGCCCGGGGCGATGAGACGCAGGCCGAGCGTCAGGCGGCCACGCGCCGGATGCTCGGCCACTACCTGTATGCGGCGCACGCGATGTCCCAGATGCTGAATCCGCCCCGCGGCGCCCTGCCGCTCGCGCCGCGCGAGCCGGGCACGCTGGGCGAGGATTTCCGCACCTACCAGCAGGCCTGGTCCTGGGCCGAGGCCGAGTACCGGGTCCTGCTCGAAGTGGTTCCGCTCGCGGCGGATGCCGGGTTCGCCCGGCACGCCTGGCAGCTGGCGTGGGCGCTGGAAACCTTCCTGTCCCGGCGGGGCCGGTGGCCCGAGCTCGGTCACGTCCACCGGCTCGCCCTCGGGGCCGCGGCCGGGGCGGGCGACGTGACCGGCCAGGCGCACGCGCACTGCGGTATCGGCTGGACCTGCGTGTTCCAGGGCGGCTACGACGACGGGCTCAGGCATCTCGAGCAGGCCGCACGCTTGTTCCGGCAGCTCGGCGAGCGCTCGAGCGAAGCGCAGGCCCACTTTCGCATCGGCCAGGCGTTCTGGCGGCAGGGTCGCCACCAGGAAGCGCGCCGGTCCGCGCAGCGCGCGCTCGACCTGTACCGGACGTCGGGTGACCGCTTCGGAGAGGCAGGCGCGCTCAACAACATCGGCCTGTGCGACATCCATCTCGGCGCCTGCGAAGGCGGCCTCGACAGCTGCCAGCGGGCCCTGGCCGTGTTCCAGGAGCTCGGCTACCGCCGGGGCGAGGCCAACGTGCTGGACAGCCTCGGCGACGCCTACCACCGCCTGGGCCGCAACCACGACGCGGTCGCCTGCTTCCAGCAGTCGCTGAGCGCGTTCCGCGAGCTCGGCGACCGGTTTAACCAGGCCGAGATCCTGGCCCACCTGGCCGCGGCGTACCAGGTCGGCGGCGACGACCGCGCCGCCCGGGACTGCCTGGAGCAGGCGCTGGACATCCTGACCGAGCTGAAGCACCGCGACGCGGACCAGGTGCGCGCCAGGCTGCGCGACCTCGACGCCGCCCGGGTGTCAGCGGGGTGACGGTCTCACCCCGCCTGGCCCGGTCAGGCGCCGGCGACCTGGCCCCGGCGGCCGGCCCCGGCGGGCTCGGCGTAGCTCACGGCGACGATCCGGCCCGCCCGGTAGGTAAAGCTGGTCACGCTGGCCAGGGCGCACTCGCGGCGGCGCGGGTCGTGCCAGAGCCTGCGGCCCTCGAAGTCGCGCCGGGCCGTCCAGATCGGCAGCTGATGGCTGACGCACACCGCCTCGTGCCCGCGCGCGGCGCGTTCCGCGTCGGACATGGCGGCCCGCATCCGGGCGGCGACCTCGGTGTAAGGCTCACCCCACGACGGCCGGAACGGGTTGCACAGGTACTTCCAGTGCCGGGGGCGCCGCAGCGCGCCGTCCCCGACGCCGAACGTCATCCCCTCGAAGTGGTTCCACGCCTCGACCAGCCGGTCGTCGACCGCCACCTCGAGGCCGAACTGCGCGGCGATCGGCTCGGCCGTCTCCAGCGCGCGCTCCAGCGGCGATGACCGCAGCACGGTCACGTCCCGGCCGGCCAGGAAGTCGGCCGCCGCCTTGGCCATGACCCGGCCCTCGGCCGACAGGTGGAAGCCGGGGAGCCGGCCGTAGAGCACGCGCCGCGGGTTCTCCACCTCGCCGTGGCGCACCAGATGCACGACCGTGGTGTCGGCCGGTCCGCGAATCTCACTCATAGGCCCCCGAGCCTATCGGCCCCGCCGGGAGTCACCGGAGGGTGGCTCGGGTGGCACGCGTCTTTGCGTTCTGGAATCAAAACTCAGGCCAGGATCTCCACATAGCGTCTCCGGTCCGCGATCACCTCGCGGATCTTCCGCAGCCGCGCCTCCTGCGCGGTCACGTCGATCTCGTCGAGGACCAGCGCGCGGTCCAGGTCACCGGACAGGGCATCGGCCTCGCCGACCAGGGTCCAGTCGAACTGCAGCAGCTCGTCGAGCCCGGCCTGGCGCACCCGGTTCCAGACCTTGTCCTGGTTGAGCACGGGCAGGCCGCGCACCGCGCCCGCGGCCTCGTCGATCGCCCGGACCAGCCGCTCGGCGCGGCGCATCGGCTCCATCACCTCCGGCGGCGGGAACGGCTGCTCGCGTGTGGAGGGCGGGACCCGGTCCGCCCGCCACGCGCTGATCAGGTCACGGATCCGGGCCGTCGCCCGGCCGAGGCCGCTGCCCACCCGCTCGCGGACCAGCAGGTCGTCGGAACGCAGCCGGCCCTTCTCGGTGTAGACGTCGGAGGCGAGCAGCCCGCGCAGCTTGTCCGGGACGCTGTCGGCCATCAGCTCAGGCCCCCGGACGCGCAGTGTCTGGACGCACGGGTCGCGGATCCGGATACGCCGCGAGCGCGCCGCCCGCGGCGCCGTTCACGTCGGCGACGCCGGGCATCCCGGCCAGCGGGCCCGCCGCCAGTGCGGTGATCCCGATGTTGAACGGCTCACCGCACGCCATGTTCGGCGCGGACAGCAGCCCGTGCTCGGCCATCTTCATGGCGCAGTAGTACCGCACGGCCTCGTGCTCGGACAGCCCGAACGCCCGCAGCGAGATCAGCTCGCGCATGCGCTCGTCCCGCGGCCTGATCAGCACCTTCACGTCGTTGAGCATGATCCCGTAGATGGACAGGAAGTCCTGCAGGTGCCCGCGGACGAGCTCGGTGATCTCGTGGATCTTCTCGTTCACCTGCTCCAGCGGCGTGACCTGCACGAGCTGGTTGACCGACTGCTCCACGACCGGCCCCGCGTAGGCGTTCACCGCGTCCGTGGTCAGCACGTGCCCCTGGTACGGCATGTGCGTCACCAGCTTGACCGCGTCCTCCTTGGTGTCGATGTGCACGTAGTAGTCCACGTCGTAGACCAGCTCGGCCAGCTCACGGGACAGCGCCAGGCCCTGCGCCTTGGCGACGCTCTTGGCCCGCGAGACGAACAGCGCCTCGTACTGCCACGGGGACTGGCCGCCGTAGAAGCTCTGCTGGATGCTGCCGAGCAGCGGCCGCTGCGGCGTCTGCACCGGGTACTGCCCGGTTTCGTACACGTCGAGCACCGCGCCGCGGGACTTCAGCACGCAGAAGTGGTTGCTCTCGACCGTCAGCAGGCTGCCGTTCATGATGTCGTTGCCCGGGTAGTGGTACATCAGGATGCCCGGGCCCATGACCTCGGTGCCGTCGTGGTTCAGGGTGCTGATCACATTGCGCATGGCCATGACGGCTCCTCGGGAGGGTCACCGGTCTTGCCGGGCTCGCGGCCCGGCTCTCCATCGCCATCCTGGCACCGCGAACCGGATGCCCAGGACGTGAGTCAGCAACATGTGCCAGAACGGAAAGCCGCCGGGGCCGGTCCCGCGCCGTCAGCCGAGCGCGAGCGCCGCGGCCCGCGCCGCGGCGGGCAGGGCGTCGGCGATCCGGCCGATGGCCGCGTCGTCGTGCGCCGCGGACAGGAACCACGCCTCGTACGGTGACGGCGGCAGGCAGACACCCCGGTCCAGCATCGCGTGGAAGAACGCGGCGTAGGCGCCCGGCGACTGGCCCCGGGCCTCGCCGAAGTCGCGCACCGGGCCGCTGACGCCCAGGAACACCGAGAACAGGCTGCCCGCCTCCTGCAGCCGGAACGGCACGCCCGCCGCGGTCAGCGCGTCGGCCGCGAGCTTGGCCACGGTCGCCGCGGCCTCGTCCACCCGCGCGTACACCTCACGGGTGCAGGCCCGCAGCGTGGCCAGCCCGGCCGCGGTGGCCAGCGGGTTGCCGGACAGCGTGCCCGCCTGGTACACCGGCCCGGCGGGAGCCAGCCGGTCCATGATCTCCGCTCGGCCCCCGAACGCGGCCGCGGGCAGCCCGCCGCCCATCACCTTGCCGAACGTCATCAGGTCCCCGGGCACGCCCTCGCGCCCGTACCAGCCGGAGCGGGTGACCCGGAACCCGGTCAGCACCTCGTCCATGATCAGCAGCGCGCCGTGCTCCCGGCAGAGCGCGGCCAGCAGCTCGTTGAAGCCCGCGGCCGGCGGGACCACCCCCATGTTCGCCGGGCAGGCCTCGGTGATCACGCAGGCGATCTGGCCGGGCTGGGCCGTGAACGCCTGCCGCACCGCCTCGGCGTCGTTGTAGGGCAGCACCAGCGTGTCGGCGGCCACCGCGCCGGTCACCCCCGGCGAGTCCGGCAGCCCGAACGTGGCGACGCCGGATCCGGCCGCGGCCAGCAGCGCGTCCACGTGGCCGTGGTAGCAGCCGGCGAACTTGACCACGAGCCGCCGGCCGGTGAACCCGCGGGCCAGGCGCAGCGCCGACATCGTCGCCTCGGTGCCGGAACTGACCAGCCGGACCTTGTCCACCGGAGCGCGCGCGGTCATTTCCTCGGCCAGTTCCACCTCGCCGGGCGTGATCGCGCCGAAGGATGTCCCCAGCGCAAGTGCGTCACGCACGGCCGCGGTGACGTCGGGATGCGCGTGCCCCAGGATCATCGGCCCCCAGGAGCAGATCAGGTCCACGTAATCGCGGCCGTCCACGTCGGTCAGGTACGCGCCCCGGCCCGACGCCATGACCACGGGCGTCCCGCCCACGGCCCCGAACGCGCGCACCGGCGAGTTCACGCCGCCCGGCGCCACGGCGAGCGCGCGGGCGAACCATTCGCGCGACCGCGGCCCTGACCCGTGCTGGAACTCCGCTCCGGCGGGCTCAGGCATCACGCGGTTCCCTCACAGGCGTCGGCGAGGTAGCCGAGCAGCCGCAGCCCGTCGGGCAGCGGCCGTCCGTCCGGCGGGCGCAGCCAGTGCGCCTTGACCGCCTGGCCGTCCCGGGACGGCGGCGCGAGCACGTAGCTGTCCCGGCAGTGCCAGCGCAGCCCGGCCACCTGGGGGTTGATCTCCGGCTCGCAGTCGAGGTGGCAGGACCACCATTCGTACTCGTCGGCCGGCCTGCCGCGGGTCGCGACAAAGAAAAGGGCCCGGTTACCCGCGCTGATCGCGACGGGGCCGGGCCGGATCTGGGACCGGTCCATCATGGCCAGGGCCGGGGCTCCGGCGGCGGCCGGCACGTCCAGGACGTCGAACGTCCGGCCGGTGGCCAGGATGACATTGGCCTGCGGCTGGCCCGTCCACCACCGCTCGACCAGGGCCCGGTCCGCGGTCGCCTGGACCTGCCAGGCGGGCGATATCGGATGGGCGCCGGGAGCCGGGCAGCCGACCCGGTCACACGAGCAGGCCCGCAGCATCTCACCGTGACGCTGCGGGCGGCCGGGCGGGTACGCACCCAGGCACACCGGCCAGCCCAGGGTGGCGTAGCCGACGGCGGCGACCGCCATCCGCTCGCGCTCGACGGCCCTGCGTCGGCTCCGGCGCAGTACCGCCTCTACCATCGGCTCCACTCCCGCCTGGCCCGCAATGCGTATCCACCGATAATGCACGGCCGGCTCTGCGCCGTTACCATCACCCCCCGGACGAGATCCAGGTGTTGCCCAACAGAAATTGCAAAGTGACCGTCGTGCGGTAAACCACCGCCCGCCCCGCGCGTCCCCCCCCCGTGGTTGCGCTTCGGGTCAGCGCAGGCGGCGGGCGGCTTCGGTGGCCCAGTAGGTCAGGACGATGTCAGCGCCGGCCCGGCGGATCGCGGTGAGCGTCTCCATGATCACCCGATCGCGGTCGATCCAGCCGTTCGCCGCCGCCGCCTCCACCATCGCGTACTCGCCGCTGACCTGGTAGGCGGCGAGCGGCAGGTGCACGGTGGCGGCCACCCGGCTGATCACGTCCAGGTAGGCGAGCGCGGGCTTGATCATGACGATGTCGGCGCCCTCGTCGACGTCGAGCAGCACTTCCCGCAGCGCCTCGTCCGCGCTCGCCGGGTCTTGCTGGTAGGACGCGCGGTCACCGAACTGCGGCGCGCACTCGGCCGCGTCGCGGAACGGTCCGTAGAAGGCCGAGGCGTACTTGGCCGAGTAGGCGCAGATCGCGACCTCGCCGAAGCCCGCCCGGTCCAGGGCCGTCCTGATGGCGGCGACCTGGCCGTCCATCATCCCGCTCGGGGCCACCATGTGGGCGCCCGCCGCCGCCTGGGCCACCGCGATCGACGCGTATCGCTCCAGGGTCGCGTCGTTGTCGACGCCGCCTTCCGGCGTGAGGATGCCGCAGTGGCCGTGGTCGGTGTACTCGTCCAGGCAGAGGTCCGCCATCAGCACGGTGTCGCGGCCGACCTCGGCGGCCAGGTCGCCCAGGGCCAGCTGGACGATGCCGGCCGGGTCGTCGGCGGCCGAGCCGCGCCCGTCCTTGACGGCCGGGATGCCGAACAGGATGAGGCCCCCGACCCCGGCGTCCACCGCCTCGGCGGCCGCCTTGCGCAGGCTGTCCCTCGTGTGCTGGACCACGCCCGGCATCGAGCCCACCGGGTGCGGCTCGCCGATCCCCTCCTTGACGAACAGCGGCAGCACCAGGTCGGCAGCCCGCACGCTGGCCGGCGCGACCAGGCGCCGGATGGCGGCGGTCCGCCGGAGCCTGCGCGGACGGGCCACGGGGAATCCGGCGGTCATCGTTGACCCTCCCTAACGTATCCTGCGGCGGGCTCCCCGGCGGCGCTCGCTCGGCCTGCGCACCGGTTCCCCGGCCTCGACGGCCGCGTCGCGCAGGCCCGCCCCGTGCTCGGCCAGCGCGTCCACCAGGGCGGTGACCGACGGCCGGGGCGCCATCACGTCCACCCGGAGCCCGAACTCCGCGGCGGTCTTCGCCGTCTCCGGCCCGATCACCGCGATGACCGTGACCGCGTGCGGTTTGCCGGCGATCCCGATCAGGTTCCGCACGGTGGACGACGAGGTGAACAGCACGGCGTCGAATCCGCCGCCCTTGATCGCCTCGCGTACCGGAGCGGGCGGCGGGGCGGCGCGCACCGTCCGGTAGGCGGTCACGTCCTCGGCCTCCCAGCCGAGGTCGGTGAGCCTGGCCAGCAGGCTCTCGGTCGCGATGTCGGCTCGCGGCAGCAGCACCCGGTTGATCGGGTCGAGCACGTCGTCGTAGGCCGGCCAGACGTCGGCCAGCCCTTCGGCGGACTGGTTCTGCTCCGGGACCAGGTCGGGCATGATGCCGAACTCGCGCAGGGCGGCCGCCGTCTGCTCGCCGACCGTGGCCACCTTGATCCCGGCGAAGGCGCGCGCGTCCAGGCCGTATTCCTCGAACTTCTCTCGTACCGCGCGGACCGCGTTCACCGACGTGAACGCGATCCACTGATACCTGCCGGTGACCAGGCCCTTGACCGCGCGTTCCATCTGCTGCGGCGTCCGGGGCGGCTCGACCGCGATGGTCGGCACCTGCTCGGGCACCGCGCCCCAGGCCTGCAGCCTGGCCGTCACCTCGCCCGCCTGCTCCTTGGTCCGCGGCACCAGCACCCGCCAGCCGAACAGCGGCTTGGTCTCGAACCAGGACAGCGCGCGCTGCGCGGTCACGCCGTCACCGACCACGGCGACCGCGGGCCCGTGGGCGGTGAGCAGGCTCACGCCGGCGGCCTTGAGGTCGGCGGTGACCGATCCGAGGGCGCAGACCACGGTGTGCTGGTCGGTGGTGGTGCCGTTCCAGGTGAGGGCGAACGGGGTGGTGTCGGCCCAGCCTGGCCGCGATCAGCATCTTGGCCAGGTCTACGGGCCCGGTCTCGGCCCCCAGGATCACCAGGCTGCCCGGGCCGGCCTGCACCCGGCTCACCTCGGAGGCGTGGATGACCCTGACGTCGCCGCTGGTGTCCGACGTCAGCGGGATGCCCGCGTAGGCGGGAACCGCGGTGGCGGTCGGTACTCCCGGCACCACCTCGAACGGCACGCGGGCCTTCGCGCACGCCGCGACCTCCGGGGCGGCGTGGCCGAACAGGAACGGGTCGCCACTGAACAGGCGGACCACGTGCTGGCCGGCCTTGGCCGCCTTGACCAGCATCCGCGGGTCCTGCGCCAGCGCGTCGGCGTCCGCGGTCGTCGCTTCGGGGCGCACCAGCCCGCCGAGCCGCTCCGCCAGTTCCGGGCCCGCCACCACCAGGTCGGCCCGGGCCAGCAGGTCGGCGGCCCGCAGGGTCAGCAGGCCCTCGTCCCCGGGCCCCGCACCGACGAAGGCGATCCTGCCGTCGGCCGGCTTTCCGGGGCCTTGCGTTCCGGCTGGCTTCTCCGCCGCCGCAGCACTCTGTGTTACGGGTGGGTTCACTAGTCATCGTCCCCGTTACTGATCTGTCCCGCTGTACCAGCGGACACGGCCGTATACCTTCCCGCACCGCACCGGAGCAGTTCGGCGGCCACCTCGCGGCCGAGGCGCTCGGCCTCGCCCGGTGGTCCGCCCGCACTGGCCCGCAGCGCCGTCTCCCCGTCGGCCGCGACGACCACCGCGTGCAGCCGCAATTCACCTGCCCCGGCGGCATACCCGCCGACCGGGGCGCTGCAACCTGCCTGGAGCGCGGCGAGCAGGCTGCGTTCGGCTGTGGTGGCCGCCCGGCTCGCCGCGTCGTCCGCGCAGGCCAGGAGGGCGACGAGATCCGGCCGGCCGGACCGGCACTCCACCGCGAGGGCCCCCTGGCCCGGCGCGGGCAGCATCTCGTCTGGCTCGAAGACCTGGGTCACGGCGTCGAGCCGGCCGATCCTGGCCAGGCCCGCGTAGGCGAGCACGACCGCGTCGACCTCGCCGGACACGACCTTGGCCAGCCGGGTTCCCGCGTTGCCGCGGACCGGGACCGGCCGCAGGTCCGGCCGCATCAGCAAGAGCTGAGCCGCGCGGCGTGGCGACCCGGTGCCGATCCGCGCTCCGGACGGCAGGTCGGCGAGCTTGGCGCCGTCGCGCGCGGCGAGGGCGTCACGCGGGTCGTCCCTGGCCGGCACCGCCGCCAGCGTGATCCCCGGCGGCCACGCGACCGGCAGGTCCTTCAGCGAGTGCACCGCGATGTCGATGTCGCCGTCCAGCAGGCGCGCCCGCAGCCCGCTGACGAACACGCCCGTGCCGCCGATCTGCGCGAGCTGGGCCCGGCTCACGTCGCCGAACGTGGTGATCCCGGTCAGCTCCACCTCGCGGCCGGTCTGCTCCGTGATCAGGCGCGCGACGTGCTGGGACTGGGTCATGGCCATCGGGCTCTTGCGGGTGCCGAGCCGCAGCCGGGGAAGCCGGGACGCCGCGCTCACTTCGGCGCCTCCTGCTCCGGCCATCCCGGCGCGACGGCGTCCGCCCGGGTCACCGCCTGAACCGCGTCGGGGTCGAGGTCAAAGAGCACTCGCAGCACCGCCTCGTAGGAGTCACCACCCGGCGAGCCCGCTAGCTCCTTGACCCGGACGGTGGGCGCATGCAGCAGCTTATCGGCGATCCTGCGCATGGACTGGGCAATCTCGCGACGGGCGCGGGCGTCCAGGCCCGCCACGCGGCCGGCCAGCCGGGTCAGCTCCGCGTCCACCACCTCGGCGGCCTTGGCCCGCAGCGCCACCACGGTCGGCGCGACCCTGGCCGCCCGGTCCGCCGACACCTGGGCCGCGAGTTCCTCGGCCACGATCCGCCGCACGGCGGCCACGTCGCGCTCGTGGGCGCCGGCGCCGGGCAGGCCGTGACTTCCGGCCTCGCCCACCGCGTCCAGGCCGATCACGCTCACGCCGGGCAGTTGCGCGGCGGCGGGATCAACGTCTCGGGGCAGCGCCAGGTCCAGCATGACCAGCGGCCGCGCCGGCCCCGGCGCGGCCGGCGCCCGGGACGCCAGCGCGGCCGCCACGGTGCCCGCGGTGATCACGTGACCGGGAGCGCCGGTGCACGAGACGACCAGGTCGGCGGCGGCGATCTCGTCCGGCAGCCGGGAGAGATCGGCCACGGTGGCCGAGACCGTGGCCGCCAGCCGCCCGGCGCGGGCACTCGAGCGGTTGGCCACGACGAGGCGGGCCGCACCCATCCTGGCCGCTGTGGCTACCGCTAGCGAGCTCATCGAGCCCGCCCCGACGACCAGCACGGACAAGCCGTCCAGCAGCCCCGCGGGACCCTGGGCGCCGCGGCCGGTCCCGGAGCCGTGCCGCTGCGCGGCGGCCGCGAGCCCGACGCTGACCAGGCTGGCGCCCGCCCGGCCGACACCGGTCTCGGTATGCGCCCGCTTGCCCGTCCGCAGCGCGAGCGAGCCCAGGTGGGCGAGGGTCCGGCCGAGCGTGCCGTGCTCCCGGGCCAGTCGGAGGGACTCGCGCACCTGGCCGAGTATCTGGCTCTCGCCGATCACCATCGAGTCGAGCCCGCAGGCCACCGAGAGCAGGTGCTGGATCGCCCGGTCCTCGTAGTGCACGTACAGGTGCGCAGTGAGCTCGTCCAGCGGAATCCCGGCGTGCCGCGCCAGCAGTTCGCTGATCGCGGTCACCCCGCCGTGGAACTTGTCCACCTCGGCGTAGACCTCGACCCGGTTGCACGTGCTCACGACGAGAGATCCCGCGATGTCGTCGGCGTGGAACACGTCGCGCAGCAGCTTGCCGAGCGTGTCGCCGGTCACCACCGCCCGCTCGAGCGTCTCTACCGGCGCGCTCTTATGGCTGAGGCCCACCACGAGCACGCTCATGTTGCCACCGCCTGTGCTGCCACCCCGGTCTCACTGTCCATCGGCAAGTCCCCCGTGCCGGCGGACCCCCGCCCGCCCTGCCGCCGAGCCTGCCGCGCCTTCTCGCCGCGTGAGCCGCCGCCGCGGGAGCCGCCGCGCGGGCCCGCGCCGTGCAGGCTCCGGTCCTGGACGCCCCAGCCGCGCTCGCCCCAGCCGCACTCGCCGTTGGCCGCGACGCGGACCACGGCGCGCCGCTGGGCGTGGAAGGCCAGGATCTGCAACTCGATCGACAGGTCGACCTTACGCACATCGACGCCTGAAGGCACGCTTAGCACCACCGGCGCGAAGTTGAGAATGCTGGTGATCCCGGCGGCGACGAGGCGCTCGCACACGACCTGGGCGACCGCGGCCGGCGTCGCGATCACGCCGATCGACACGCCGTGCCGGGCGATCACGGACTCGATCTCGTCGGAGTTCCTGACCACCTGGGCCGCGATCACGGTGCCGACCACGAGCGGGTCGGAGTCGAAGATCGCCGCGACGCGGAACCCGCGCGAGGCGAACCCGCCGTAGTTCGCGAGGGCATGGCCGAGGTTGCCCGCGCCGACGATGATCACGGGCCAGTCCTGGGTGAGCCCGAGTTCCCGGGAGACCTGGTACACCAGGTACTCAACGTCGTAGCCGACGCCGCGAGTTCCGTACGAGCCCAGGTGCGACAGGTCCTTGCGCAGCTTGGCGGAATTCACCCCCGCCGCGGCGGCGAGTTCCTCGCTCGAGACGGTGGCTATACCGCGGTCGGCCAGCGCGTACAGGGCCCGCAGGTAGACAGGGAGGCGGTTGACCGTTGCCTCCGGGATACCGTGGTGACCGTTGTCGGTCGTGGCACTGCGGGACATGCGCACGCGCTCCTGGGGGGTCGACGCGCCCGATACGGGCCCGGGATGCCCGCATGCTGGCTTATCCAGTAACGGTACGCCCTTGTGAACGTATGCACAAAGTTGAGCAGATCGCCTGGCCAGCGTCCTGGCCGCCGTTTCCCGGGCTTCTTACCCCGGCGCACCCCGCGCACCCGGCGCGGCCAGTACGGCCCGCAGCCGCGGCTCGCTGACCCGCCAGAAATCGTGCTGTACGCCGTCGATCAGCGTGACCGGGACCATGTCGGAGTACGCGCGGAGGTCGTCGGCGGAGCCGGTGATGTCCCGCTCGTGCCAGGCGACACCCAGGTCGGCGGCCACGCGCTCGATGACCGCGCGCGCGTCGTCGCACAGGTGGCAGCCCGGGCGCGTCAGCAGGGTGATCACGTGAGCTGAGCCGCTCTCCGCGGCGCGGTCCGTCACGGCCGCCGCGATCCGGGGCCGGCGTCGGCCGGGCCGCCCCAGTCCGTCACGGCCGCCGCGCTCCCGGGCCGGCGCCGGCCGGGCCGCCCCAGTCCGTCACGGCCGCCGCGCTCCCGGGCCGGCGTCGGCCGGGCCGCCCCCGGCCGTCCAGCCGCCCGTGATCCCCCCGGACCGCCCGCCGCCGGCTGGCGCACCGCCCACCGTGCCGGGGGCCGTCGCGCCCCCCGCACCACCTGCGGCCGGGCCGCCCGCCGACCGCGGACCGTAGCCGGGCTGGCCGAATCCGGTGTCACCGAGCAGGTCGAACCCGGTGTCGCTGAGCAGGTCGGTCACCGACGGCAGCGGCGATACCTTGGCCTGCTGCAAGCCAAGCTCGATGATGTTGGTGGCCAGTACGTAGGGCCGGCGGTCAGCCTCGAACGCGAGGACGTACGGCTGCCGCTTGTGCGCCTCGTACGCGGCCCGGTCCCGGTAGACCTCGTAGAGGATCCGCTGCATCGGTGCTGACGGCACGGCGTGCACGATGTAGACGAGCGTGTCCGGCTCCTGCGCTCGGACCTGCTCGACCACCTGCTTGGTGAGCCGGTCGAAGTCGTCGACTCGCTCTTCGAGCAGCGTGTAGATCGCGATCTGGCCGAAGAGCTGCGGCGGGGGTTCCGACCTGGCCGCCGACGGACCGGGGGCCTGCGGATACCCGGCCTCCCGCAGATACTCTCCCTCGCGTGAATACTCGTCCCCGTCCCGGTATCCCGGCTCCGACGGGTAGCCCGCCTCGTCCCGGTACCGGTGCTCATCGCCAAACCCGTCGTGACCGACTTCCGGTTCGTCGTAGCCGCCGGGGTCGCGGTAGTCCAGGTCATCGCCGCGCTGCCGATGAGTCCCGTTGCCGCGGTAGATCCCGAATTCGCCGTCGGCGGCCACCGGATCGAAATCCCCGGTCGCACCGGGCCCGTCGGTCCAGGATCGCTGCGTTCCCCAGTCGTCGTGCACCATGGAGTCGTCGTCCGCCATGACGTCCGCGTCCTCCCGCAGGACATCGAGCCGGAGATGGCCGACCTGGACGCCGGCGAACCAGGTCGCCCCCGCGGCGAGGACGCACAGCACCGTGAACAGCGAGCCGAGCGGCAGGGTCAGATTCAGCAGCGTGGCGACGCCAGGCACCGAGAGCATGAGCGCGGCGCCCGAGGCCGCCGCCGCCGCCGGAAGGGCGTCCCGCCAGGCCGGATCGCGGCTGGGCCGCACGGCGGTCACCGCGATCGCGATCAGCGCGACGATCACGGTCGCGGGGGCCAGCACATACTCGAGCAGCTTGTTGGGAAAGATCTGGTAGAAGGCTCTCGGATCGGGCCAGGCCTTGCTGAACGTGGGCGCGCCCAGCGGGTCGGTGGCGAGCACGACGAAGCTCACGATCGCCACCGCGGTCAGTAGCAGCCTCGCGGCGAACCTGGCCGTGATGGTCCTGCCGACCAGTTCGGCCAGCCCGAGCGCGAGCGCGAGCGGAGCGACGAGCTGGGCGCCCAGCTCCATGGCCCGGAAGGAGATCGGCCCGAACCCGACGCCGAAGCCGAGTGCCTGTGCGCCCAGCGCCACGGTGAGCCCGAATATCGCGACCGTCCAGGCGGCGAGCGCGGCATTAGGAACGCGGAGGCACCGCGCGACGAGCACCCCGGTGCCCGCGGCGGCGACCAGCGAGCCGGCGATCGCTACCAGGAAGTGAAGAGACATTGCTGACTATGGTGCACGACGCGCGCCATTTCTGCGACCGTAGTGCTGACCAGGCATCATGCGGATCGGTGCCAGACGGCGTGCCGACCCGCAGCCGGAAGCGGTTCCCGGCCTCCGCCGGTAGGCTCGTGGACATGCGCCTGTCGCGACGGCTTCCGGAGGACGAAGCGGCTCTGGCGGGCCAGGCCTCCGCCGCCGCCGCCGAAGTCGAGCGCCCCCGGCCCGTGCCCGACCTGACCGCCGGGGCGTTCTTCGACGTCGACAACACCGTCATGCGGGGCGCCTCGATCTATTACTTCGCCCGTGGCCTCGCGGCCCGCAAAATGTTCGGGCCGCGTGACCTGGCCCGGATGACCTGGGGGCAGATCTCCTTCCGGCTCCGCGGCGCCGAGAACTCCGACCACATCGATGCTGCCCGCGAGGCCGCCCTCGCCTTCGTAGCCGGGCACAAGGTGGCGGACATCGTCCGGCTCGGCGAGGAGATCTACGACGACACCATGGCCGACCGGATCTGGGAGGGCGCCAGGGAACTGACCCAGCGCCACCTGGACGCCGGCCAGCGGGTCTGGCTCGTCACCGCGACGCCGGTCGAACTCGCCAGCATCCTGGCCCGCAGGCTCGGCCTCACCGGCGCGCTCGGCACCGTCGCCGAGACCGTGGACGGCGTGTACACCGGGCGGCTGGTCGGCGGGCTGCTGCACGGCGAGGCCAAGGCGGCCGCCGTCCGGGCCCTGGCCGCCCGCGAGGGCCTCGACCTGGCCCGGTGCGCGGCCTACAGCGACTCGCTGAACGACCTGCCCATGCTGACGCTCGTCGGTCACCCGAACGCCGTCAACCCGGACATGGCCCTGCGGGCCGAGGCGCGCAGCCGGGGCTGGCCGGTGCACGACTTCCGCTCGGGCCGCCGGGCCACGATGATCGCGCTGCCGGTCGCCGCGGGCGCCGGAGCCGTGGCCGGGGGAATGGCCGCGGGCGTTGCCCTGCACCGCCGCCGCGCCGCCAGCTGACCGCGGGCATTGCCCCGCCCCGCACCCCCGCCCCGCCGCCAGCTGACCGCGGGCATTGCCCCGCGCCGCACCCCCAGCTGACCGCGGGCATTGCCCCGCCCCGCACCCCCGCCCCGCCGCCAGCTGACCGCGGGCATTGCCCCGCGCCGCACCCCCAGCTGACCGCGGGCATTGCCCCGCCCCGCACCCCCGCCCCGCCGCCAGCTGACCGCGGGCATTGCCCCGCGCCGCACCCCCAGCTGACCGCGGGCATTGCCCCGCCCCGCACCCCCGCCCCGCCGCCAGCTGACCGCGGGCATTGCCCCGCGCCGCACCCCCGCTGACCGCACCCCCGCGCCTGGCCGGGTCGTGCCCGGGTAATCGGTGATCTAGAACCGAAACCCATGTATCGGGCACGTCGCCGAACAACCCGCTGCTTTGCCTCGCGGCGGTCAGCCTCG
This sequence comes from uncultured Actinomycetota bacterium, assembly GCA_963842355.1. Classification (GTDB taxonomy): domain Bacteria; phylum Actinomycetota; class Actinomycetes; order Streptosporangiales; family Streptosporangiaceae; genus JASHPR01. The sequence goes on from CAWJGC010000014.1 coordinate 81,096, forward strand.
TGGTAAGCGGCTGCGAACCGGGCGCGGCGGAGCCCGCCTGGCGCACTGGCCGGCGCCCTGGCCGGCGCGGTGCCCGTGATCTATGCCCTGAATTCCGGCATTTCCTGCGTTTTGGGTCCTGCCGGTGCCGTTGCTGGCTCCCGTTCCCGGCGAACCCGGCGATGAATGTGAGTCTGCTGTACACGGGTGTACACCAAAGTCGCATTCACGGGGCGGGATGCCGGGGCGGCGGCCGGGACGCCGGGGCGGCGGCCGGGACGCCGGGGCCGCGGCCGGGACGCCGGGGCCGCGGCCGGGACGCCGGGGCCGCGGCCGGGACGCCGGGGCGGGGAGCCGGGGCGGCGGCCGGGACGCCGGGGCGGCGGGCCTGCGGCCGGGACGAAGACTGCGAAACGGGGGCAAATGGTTAGACGGTGGCTGGCTGTCCGGCCTGGCGCCAGCCCCCGGCCAGCCGCGTTGCCCGCTGACCGGCGCCCGGGTCAGGGAACCGGCGCCGGATCCATGATCAAACCGGCGTGTTGATCATCTGCGCGCCCATGTCATGCATTTCAGCCCTAGATCATGAAATCGGGCCTTCATCTGCGCGCACATTTCGGTGGTGGCTCAGGGGACCGTGGGCCTCTCGCGAGCGCTGGGACGAGGTTCACGCCGGCTACATCGAGAAGTTCGGCGAGGCAGCGGCGGCGATCGGGCCGCCCGGCTAGCTGAAGGCCGGGCCCCGCTCCGCGAGGAGCTCGTCGAGCTTGCGCTGAATGATGTCCCGCACCGCGTCCGCCAGGCACAGGTCGGCCTCGTCCACGCCGCCCGGGCCCCGGTCGGCGCTGGCCCGGCCACCCCGGCGGCCCCGGCTGGCGCTCACCCCGCCGTCCTGGGTGCCGTCCGTGGGCACCGGAGGGCAGAACTCGATGATCCAGTTGGACGGCAGCGGGATCGCGCCGATCGGGCCGAGCCACGGGAACAGCGGCGTAACCGGGAAATACGGAAGCTTGAGCAGCCGGGCCACCGACGGCAGGTTCGCGACCATCGGGTAGATCTCCTCGGCGCCGACGATCGCGCACGGGATGATGGGCACGCCCGCCTGCCGTGCGGTGGACGCGAAGCCGCCCCGGCCGAAACGCTGCAGCTGGTACCGCTGGCTGAACGGCTTCCCGATGCCCTTGAAGCCCTCAGGGAACACGCCGACGAGCTCGCCGGCGCGAAGCTGCCGCTCGGCCTCGTCCCGGTCCGCCGGGATATGCCCGCTCCGGCGGGCCACGCTGGACAGTACCGGCACCTCGTACACCAGATCCGCGCTGAGCAGGCGCAGGTCCCGGTGCTGGGGATGCTCGTCGAAGATGCCGATCTGCAGCATGATCGCGTCGAGCGGGAGCACGCCCGAATGATTGGCCACGACCAGGGCCGGACCGGCGGCCGGGATGTGCTCCAGGCCGCGCATCCGGACCCGGAACCAGGTCCGGTACAACGGCCGGAACAACGGCATCAGCACGGCGCTGTTCAGTTCGGGGTCGAAGCCGGACTCGTCAACCTGGAAGTCGCCGGCGATCCGGCGCCGGACGAAGTCCACCGCGCCGTCGATCCGCTGCCGCCACCCGTCCGCCTGGACGGGCCCGGACTGGCTCACATCGCCTCCCCCGCGCGGCCGCCGCCCGCGGCGCCGCCGTCATCCGCAGCATGTCTCGCGGCGCGGCGCAGCCGAGGCAGGCAGCCCGGCGCCTCGCTACTTCTTATTCCTGCGCTGAACGCGCGTCTTCCGCAGCAGTTTGCGGTGCTTCTTCTTGGCCATCCGCTTGCGGCGCTTCTTGATGACTGAGCCCACGAGACCACCCTCGCCCTGCGTCCTGGAATACGGGTATGCTCCACGCGCACACCCGCTGCCGAACGGCCGGGCACACGCCAACGCCACAGGGTACCTCTGTCCGGGCCGCCCCCGTCACGCCGGCCGCCCAACAACCGCCCCACTCCGGGCGCCAGATGCTCCCCGTGGTTAGCTGGCCGCGACGAACGCGTCCCGCAGATACTGGTTGACCGCCTGCTCCGGTACCCGGAACGAGCGGCCGACCCGGATCGCCTCCAGCTCACCGGAGTGAACAAGGCGGTAGACGGTCATCTTGGACACGCGCATGATCGTGGCTACTTCAGCCACGGTCAGGAACCTGACCTCGCTGAGTGAGGTTGCGTCTGCTGCCATTGATAGCCCTCTTCCGGCTTGCTGCTTGCGCCTAGCGAGATTCAGCGCACCAGTCACGCCCGTCTCCAGCGTAAGTCCTGTACGGAAAAGGGCAACCCCGGCGCGAGGCATCAATTCCGTAACCTCGGCCGCAAGCTATTTCCGCTATGGCGCCGCCGCCAATCCGGCTCCCGGGGAAAGACCCGGCGCCCTCAGCCGCCGCCCAGTTCGCGGCCCCGGTCCCTCGCGGCCTCGATCGCGGCCAGGAACGCGGCCCTGACCCCGTGCTTTTCCAGCTCACGGATGGCGTTGATCGTCGTGCCGCCAGGCGAGGTCACGGCCTCACGCAAGATCACCGGGTGCTCACCCGAATCGCGGAGCATGGTCGCCGCGCCGAACACGGCCTGCTTCACCATCTCCAGCGCGGTGCTGCGCGGCATGCCGAGCAGGATCCCCGCGTCGACCATCGCCTCCACGAGGAAGTAGACGTAGGCGGGCCCGCTGCCCGACAGCGCGGTCGCCGCGTCCTGCTGTGACTCGGGAATCCGCAGCACCTTGCCCACCGGGCGCAGCAGTTCCTCGGCGCGCCGCAGGTGCAGCTCGCCCGCATGGGAACCCGGCGAGATCACGCTCATCGCCTCGTCGACCAGGACCGGCGTGTTCGACATCACCCGGACCACCGGCAGCTCGCGGCTGAGCCGGCGCTCAATGAACGACGTGGTGATGCCGGCCGCGACGGAGATCACCAGCTGGCCGGCGGTCAGGCTGGGCTCGATCTCGCTCAGCAGCGCCGCCATGTCCTGCGGCTTGACCGTGATCACGAGGGTGTCCGCGCGGCGGGCGGCCTCCGCCGCGGTGAGAACCTCGACGCCGTAGGCATCGCGCAGCTCTTCGGCCCGGTCGCCGCGGCGGGCCGCGGCGACGACTCCCGCCGGGGACACCACCCCGGCGCGCAGCAGCCCGGACATGAGCGCCTCTCCCATCTTCCCGGCGCCAAGGACTGCGATCATGCCGGGAGCCTACCGGGGACGCGCAGGGGCCAGCCCAGGAGGGACACGGGACGGTGGGCGGGAGTGGGGCCCCGCAGGCGAGCGGTGACACCGGCGCGGGAGCAAGCTCCGCGCGCAGAATCAGCCGCGGGAGGCTAGCGAGCGCAGGAAGAACCCCAGGTTCGCTGGCCGTTCCGCGAGCCGGCGGACGAGGTAGCCGTACCAGTCGCTGCCGTAGGGAATGTAGACCCGTACCTGCGAGCCGCCGCTGGCCAGGCGAAGTTGTTCGCCGGTCCGGATGCCGTAGAGCAACTGGTATTCGAAGCTGTCCGCCAAGCGGCGCGCGGCGCGGGCTCGCACGCCCGCGATCTCGATCAGCCGGGGGTCATGCGTGGCGATCATCGGATATCCGGGCCCGTCGAGCAGCACCCGCAGGCACCGGGCGTAGCACAGGTCCACATCGGCCCGGGCCGAGAACGCGACGTCGGCGGCGGCGCTGTAGGCACCCTTGCACAGCCTGACCCGCGACCCGGCGACGGCCAGCGCCCGGCAGTCTGCCGGGCTGCGTCGCAGGTAGGACTGGATCACGCAGCCGAGATCGGGGAAGTCCGCGCGAAGCTGGCCCGCCAGGCGCAGCGTCGGCTCGACCCTGGTGTGCTCCTCCATGTCGAGCGTGACCGTGGTGCCCGCTTCGCTGGCCGCGGCGCAGATCCTGGCGATGTTCTCGCGGGCCGTCTTCTCGCCGTGCTCGGCCAAATCGAGGCCGACCGCGGTCGGCTTGACCGAGACCTCGGCCCGGCCACCCGATGACATCCCGGCTGCGCCCAGCCGTCCGAGCAGCCTGACGTACTCGTCGGCCACGGCCGCGGCCTGCTGCGGGTCGGCCGTGTCCTCGCCGAGGTAGTCGAGGGTGACCAGCAGCCCGTCGTCCAGCAGCCGGCGGGTCACGGCCAGCGCGTCGTCAGCGGTGTCGCCGGCCACGAACCTGGCGACGACGTCCCGGGTCAGCGGGGCGGTGGTGAGGATCCGGCGAACCCGGTCGCTGGCCGACGCGGCCAGCAGCGCGCGGCGCAGCATAGACGGGATGACCTCCTGAACGCGCGGGAACGGCGTTGTTCCGCGGGCCAACGTTACTCGCGGGGCCGGGTCAGACCCCCCTTGGGCCGCCGCAGGGTGACGGTGACGTTGGCCCCGGCGTCCGGCGGCACGATGACCTCCTGCGTCGCTGGAATGCTCCCGGCCAGCAACGGGGCGTCGACCGGAGCCGTCCGCTTGACCAGGGCGAGCGCGATCGGCCCGAGCTCGAAGTGCCGCGCGGCGGACCCCACGAAGCCGACTGTTCCCGCTCCGGCCCCGCCACCGAGCGAGACCGGGTCGCCGTGCGCGGGCAGCCGGTCCTCGCTCCCGTCCAGGTGCAAGAACACCAGGCGGCGGGGCGGGTGGCCCAGGTTGTGCACCCGCGCGATGGTCTCCTGCCCGCGGTAGCAGCCCTTGCTGAGGTGCACCGCGGTCTCGATCCAGCCCACCTCGTGCGGGATCGTGCGGTGATCGGTGTCCAGCCCGAACCGGGGCTGCCGCGCGGCGATCCGCAGCGCCTCGTACGCCCAGAGGCCGGCGAGCACGGCCCCGCGCGCCCGCAGGTCCGCGACCGCGGCGGACAGCCGCTCCCGGGGGACGATCACGTCAAGCCCGAGCGCGTGGGTCGCGGCGGCGGCTTCCGCGTTCACCCAGTCGGCGATCTCCGGGGACCCGGTGCCGGGCCCCATGAGCGTGAGCACGGCATAGTCGGCGCTGACGTCGGCCGGCTCGACGCGCAGCAGGAACCGCATCGATTCCAGGAACTCCAGCAGCGAGGCGGCGGTGCCCGGCTCGACGTGCGCCCACAGGCTGGTGCCGTCGTCGGTCAGCGTGAGATGGTGCTCGACGTGCCCGTTCGGGCTGAGGACCAGCGCCTCGGCCGTGGTTCCCGGCGCCAGGTGCTCGAGGTCCTGCGTGGTCAGGCTGTGCAGCCAGGACAGCCGGTCCTGGCCGGCGATCCGGACCACGCCACGGTGCGACCGGTCCACCACGCCCAGGGCGCCGGACAGCGCACGCTGCTCGGCGAACGGGTCCCCGTAGTGGGCGGCGACCCCGGCGTCGGGCCCTTCCGGATCGGCCGGGACCGCTCCCGGGGCCGCCAGAAGCGGGCTCGGGACAGGCGGGGCCGGGGCGGGCGGGGTGGCCGCGGACTGGCTCTGGGCGGGCGAGCTTGGCATAGACGCCAGGCTATGCGCTCTCCGCATCCGGTCTCGCGGCGGCGGGGATCTCGCGGCAGTCCCGGCAGGTGCCGAACACGGTCAGGTGCCCCACGTCGGTCTCGAACCCATGCTCCTCGTCCAGCGCCGTGACCAGCGGCCGCGCGGCTTCGGGAGCCAGCTCGGTCACCTGGCCGCACCCACGGCAGACGAGGTGCACGTGCTGGGCCTCAGCCGCGATGTGATAGCTGGGCGCGCCGTGCCCGAGGTGGGTGTGGGTCACCAGGCCGAGCTGCTCGAGCAGCTCGAGGGTGCGGTAGATCGTGGAGACGTTCACGCCCCGCGCCCGCTGATGTACCTCCGCGAAGATCTCCTCGGGTGACGCGTGATTGAGCTTGGTGACGGCCTCGAGGACAAGCTGGCGCTGTGGGGTAACGCGGTAGCCGCTGGCCCGCAGCGTGGCGTCCCACGTCTGCGACATGAACCGAGTCTAGTAAGACTCCGGGCCCGGCGGGCGCGGCGCGGGCCCCGATCGGCCGACGGCCCGCCGGCCGCGCCGCCGGATTAAGGCGCTTGCCTCGGCGGCACGCTCTGACATAGCGTTCTGGCTAACGCGGGAAAGGAGGTGGTCCAACAGTATGCATAGATGTCGGACTCGCGAGGTGGCTGTCAGCTAGCCGCCGTCCCGTGTAGCGCCCTCGGCTCCGAGCCGGGGCGCGCACCGGCCAGGCACAGGCTGGCACCGGGAGGTGCCAGGACCTGGGCGCCGCAAGCGGCGGTCGGCTAATACACGGCAGACACCGGACCCCCGGGTTGGCCGGCCTTGTCCAGCCGGTCCCCGCGGTAGGTTCACCTCCGGTCCCGCGGAGCGCAGCTTCGGCTGCGGCAAGCTGCGCGCTGATGTGCGCGGCGGCTCCGGGGCTGGTGGCCTGCGGCGGGAGGCGCCCGGGGGCTTCTTCTGTCCTGGCGCTATGCGGTGCGCTTGAGCTGCGCCGACACGTGCGGCTGCAGCGGATAGCCCAGCGCCGCCATGTCGTAGGCATAAGCCAGGTCGCCTCCGACCAGGCCGTAGAGCCTGTGGCCGGCCGTGACCTCCTTGGCCGTCGCCGTGCGCACGACCGCGTCTGTGGCCATCTCGATCTTCGTTCCGGTCACCTCGCCGAGATAGATCTCGGTGATCCCGGTGGGATGCACGAGCAGCACCTCAAGCTGCCTGTCGGGCTGCGGCCGCCAGAACCCGGTCTCCATGGCGCTCGGCCGGCCGATGCGCCCGTCCTCGTCGAGCAGCCAGGTGCGGCTGGAGTAGATCAGGTACGGCTTGCCGTTGTGGCTGAACGTGATCTCCTGGCCGAACTGGGCGCTCTCGATCGTCGGGTAGCCGACCACGCCGGCACCCTCCCAGCGGCCGAGCAGGAAGCTCAGCGGGGCCAGGCTCGGGTGCGGCTCAGGCGGGCCCTGAGGGCCGGCGCTATGCGTCATCCGGAGTCTCTGGCGGGCGCGGTTCGCGGGAGGATCCCGCCCGGTGGAGCCTGGCCGCGAGGATCGCGCAGAGCCCGGCCACCGCGATGAACGTCGCGACCAGTATGACGCCGCTGGCCAGTCCGGTCATACCCGGAGTTTAACCGCCTGCGGCCGGCGGCGCCGGGCATCGGCCGGCGAGTCGTGCCGCACGGCGGGGTCTAGCCGGTCAGCAGCCGTTCCGGCTGCCGGGGGCTGCGGCCCTCGACCAGAGCGACGTGGTAGACGAACCGCCAGCGCTTCCCGGTGAGCAGGAACTCTCCCGTGCCGGGAAGGGCCGCGACGCCGTTGAGGAACGCCTCGGGATCAGCCCGGTGACGCTCGGTGGCCGGCCGCGCGTCGACGATGTCGACGACCTCGCCGCTGGCGGCGTCGATCCCGGCCAGGTAGGGCCGGGGCGCGACGTTGGCCCACACCCGCCCCTGCGCCCACTCCAGGTCGTTGAGCCCGCCGACGCGCTTCCCGGCGCAGCGGACCACGACCACGCCGAGCGGCGTCAGGGTGCGCGGATCGCGCCGGACCAGCTCGCTGCTTCCGTCACTGGTCAGCACGTGCGAGCCCGCGGGGCAGATGCCCCAGCCCTCACGGTTGAAGGCGACGGTCTCCAGCAGGCTCAGGCGGGCCGGGTCCCAGCGCAGGGCGACCCGCTCCCGCCAGGTGAGCTGCCAGAGGTGATCGCCGACCCGGCAGATGCCCTCGCCGAACAGCTCCGGCGGCAGGGCCGTGCTGGCGTCCGCCTGGTCCTGGCCGAGCCGGTAGCGCCGGATCGTCGACCGGCCGTACCGGCCGGTGCTCTCCCACACCGTGCCGTCCGCCGCGATCAGGCCCTGGGTGAAGCCCCGGTCCGGGTGGGGCAGGCGGCGCAGCACCTTCACGCGGTGGAACCTCGGCACAGCGGCGCACCTCCGTCGTGGAACACCCGGCGGCCCGATTATGCCGCGGTGTCCCCTGACCGGCCGCCGACGGTCAGGATCCGGCCGCCGGCCCCGGCCCGTTCGCCGGCCCGGCTCGCTGGCCGGCCCGGGCTCGCTGGCCGGCCCGGACCCGTTTCCGTGATCGTGGATGTTGAGCGGGTCCGGGTCGGGCGCCACCAGCCAGCCCCCGGGCCCGGCGGGCGCGGCCAGCACCGGCTGCGGGATCTGCGGCATGTCCAGCGTGATATTGCCGTGCTCCCGGTGCGCCCGGGCGGCGCCCCGGTGGTAGTCCTCGAGCCGCTCGGTCAGGCCCGGGTCCGCGTACGGCCTGCCGTCCACCAGCGGGCCCTGCGCCCGCTCGATCACGGCGACCACGTCATCGCCGGTCAGCGTCTTGTGCGTCTCCAGCGCGTGGGCCAGCGACAGGATCCGGTCCCGGTTTTCCGCGATGATCTCCTCGACCCGTCCCAGCAGCCCGTGCAGGTTGTCCTCGATCCGGTCGGCCAGCGCCCGGCGCATCTCGGCCTCGGGGTCCTGGCCCTTCTTGTTCCGGCCGCCCTGCCCGCCGCCGGGGGATCCGACCTCCAGCCGCTTCGCGGTGGAGTACGACGAGACCGTGGACCCCATCCCCCAGAAGCCCTCCATGAACGAGGCCACGGTGGTCGCCGACTCCAGGTCACCGGAGACCCCCGAGGAACTGTCGTTGTTGAAGAAGAGGCGCTCTCCGGCCAGCGAGGCCAGCGAGACCAGGATGTCGGCCTCGTACTCGCTGCGCCAGCGGGTGAACTGGTCCTCCGGCGGGATGCTGGCGACCATCCCGAGGTAGTCACTGCCTCTCTCGATGGTCGCGAGATCGATCTCCATGTGCTGGCGGGTGCGGTAGGCCACCAGCGCGTGACAGGACTCGTGCACCGCGATAGCGTGCCGCTCCCGCTCGATGTACTCCACGTCCTCGGGCGGACCGAGTTCCTTGAGCTGCTTGGCCCGGATGACGTCCTGCCAGCCGATGACCTCCCGGCCGTCCCGGATGGCGTGGATGAGCGCCTCGTTGACCAGGTCCTTGATGGTGGCGCCGGTCGCGTAGGGGGTGATGGTGGCGAGCTTGTCCACCTGCTCGGGGGTGAGCTCGTGCCGGACCTTGGCGAAGTAGCCGTCGTAGGTGCGCACCCGGCCCGCCTTGGACGGGTAGCCCACCTTGTAGATCCGGTCGATGCGGCCCGGGCGGAGCAGCGCCTCGTCCAGCGACTCCGGCATGTTGGTGGCCATCATGACCAGCATCCGGTACTTGGGCGGCGGCTTGGGGCGCATCCCGAGCACCCGCCGGACGTGGCGGTTCACGAAGCCGCGCGGCTTCTTCAGCCCGGACAGCTCGGTGAGCAGGGCCTCCAGCGTGCCCATGCCGCCGCCGCCGCCCATGCCCATGCCCATCATCTGCTTGTTGCGGCGGGTATCCGGCTCGTCGCCGACCGCCGACGACAGGGCCCGCTGGGCGAGCCGCCACTGCACGTCCTGCGACAGGTAGGAGAAGCCGTGGCAGCCGCCCGCCTGCCAGGCCGCGGAAGCGGTGCTGGCCCGGGGGAAGTTCGGGCCGCCCTGGGCCAGCGCGCCGCGCCGGCCCAGCGAGTCGGCCTCGTCGAAGAACACGATCACGCCCCCGTACCGGAGCGCGAGCCGGCGCAGCTTGCGGAACAGCGACTTCACCTTCAGGATGCCGACACCCATGAACATGTTGATGAACGCGCCCGGGTCCACGAACACGTACGGCCTGCCGGTCTCGCCCGCGACCGCCTCGGCCATCAGCGTCTTGCCGGTACCCGGCGGGCCCCAGAGCAGGATGCCGCCGGGCACGTAGCCGCCCCGGGACTCGATCTCCTCGGGATCCTCCAGGTAGAGGATGTTCTCCTTGACCCGCTCCAGGACGTGGTCCTGGCCCCAGACGTCGGTGAACCGGGTCTTGATGTCGTCCGGGTAGTACACGTCGACGCCGCCCCGGGACAGGAACCAGAAGATCGCGGCGAACTGGAGCACCACGAAGAGCAGGATGACCAGGAGTTGCAGCACGAACGGCAGCGCGTGCCAGATGTAGGCCGGCATGTGCACCAGCGCGGTCACCGGGTCGGTGTGCGTCACCTTGCCGGCGACCACCGCGATCACGGCGATCCAGAACAGCCAGATGAGCATGCGCCACATGCGGAACCTGGTCCAGTCGGTCAGCTTGCGGCGCTTGGTCCGGTCAAAGCCTCCGAAGAAGGTCTGGGTCCAGAACCGGTGATAGCCGGCCCAGTGCTCGCTGAGCAGGAAGTGGAGCTGGCGCACGACCTCCAGGCCGAACAGGGCCAGGACCCACCAGCCGGACGTGATCTCGATCCGCATCGCGTCGGCGAACCCGGGGTTCGGGTCGGACGCCATCACCGACCAGACCAGGATGAACCACACCAGCACCAGCAGGAGCAGGAACTTCACCCGGTCCCAGAGCGGGAGGGGCTTGCGGGTCGGCCTCTCGTCGTCCCGCGGCCGCCCGCCGGGCGGCCGCAGCCCCTCCGGGGCGCCTGCCGGTGCCATGGTCATCGTGGGCTCCTGACCGTGAACGAGTTCACAACTGCGTCGATCTGGCCGGTGCCGTCCGCGCCGGGCTTACTGGACGGGAAGGGCATCAGGATCCTCCTACCGTGAACGATCCGACGACCTTCTCGATCTCGGGGTAGCTCTTGACGAAACAGGTGGCCGAGCAGTGCACGAGCAAGAAGTAGAGCTTGGTCGTGGCGCTGTTGGTCATGACCGTCAGGTCGAACGTTTCCGCGGTGATACCGAGGTCGTAGTCGAATATCTCGCGGATGCCGCGATTTTTATGACTATCCGTGAGCACCTGATCACTGAGTGAGGCAAAGCCGGAGAGCCCCGCATGGGCCGCGGAGGCGGCGCTGCGGGCCGCCGACGTCACCGGCAGCAGCAGGTCCCGCATGCTGTTGAAGGACATGTCGCTACGTTCGGCCGAGGACAGCCCGATCACGCTGGCGTAGACGACCGGACTCGCCGACGAGGCGAAGATGTGGTCGACCGACGGCTTCGCCGAGGCGTCGTAGGCCCGGGACCAGAGGTAGGTACCCTGCTGGTTCGTGCCCTGCCCCTGGACCGCCTCCAGGCTGGACTCGTTGACCTGGTGCCAGCTCGGCGGGACCTTGAAATAGGCGCTGTCGGCCGAGTCCGCCACGTAGGTGTAATCCGGAGACAAGCAGCCGGCCAGCGACAATCCCACGATGATCAGAGCCGCAACACGGTAGAGACGCCGGAGCCTCACTGGTGCCCTCCCCCGGTCAGAGCTGGCCCTCCCCTACCGGATTCGCGAAAGGTACTTATCTTGAGTATGAGGGTCAGTGGCCTCTGAACGCCAACGGGGCGGTCAACGGATTAGGCTGCGGCCATGGCATCCCGTTCACTCGTCGTCAAGGTCACCGCCGGTCAGGACGACCAGGAACGCTGCAATCAGGCGTTCACCGTGGCCGCCACCGCTGTCGCGAGCGGGATTCAGGTGTCCCTGTGGCTGACCGGCGAAGCCGCCTGGTTCGCCCTGCCCGACCGGGCCGGCGACGTGGCGCTCCCGCACGCGGCGCCGCTCACGCAACTCCTGGCCAAGGTGCTCGACGAGGGCACGGTGACCGTCTGCTCGCAGTGCGCGTCGCGCCGGGACATCGCGGCGGACGACACGATCAAGGGAGTCCGGATCGCCGGGGCGTCCACGTTCCTGGCGGAGATCATGGCCGACGGCGCGCAGGCGCTGGTGTACTGACCGGGCGTCATTCGGGCACGGCCGCGAGGCGCTCATCGCGCAGCCTGCGGACCCAGTCCTCCTCGGCCGGCTCCAGCGGGGCCAGCGGCCCCGCGGCCCAGCTGAGCAGCAGATCGGCCAGGCCCGGGTTGCGCACCAGGGCGGGGCCGTGCAGGTAGGTTCCCAGCACCTTGCCCGCGTAGGCGCCCTCGGTGCCGTTGCCGTTGCCGACCCCCACGGTGACCTGCGCCAGCGGGCGGGCCCGGGACCCGAGCCTGGTCACTCCCTGGTGGTTCTCGAACCCGGTGAGCCGGGGCACGCCGAGTTGGGGGTCCACGTCGGCGACGATCTCGCCGACCCCGCGCCGCTCCCCGCGGCCGCTGCGGACGTCGAGGATCCCGAGCCCGGTCACCGGCTCGCCCTCGGTGCCCCCGAACTCCGCGCCCAGCACCTGGTATCCCGCGCACACGGCGAAGACCACGGCCCCGCCGCCGGCCGCCGCGGCGAGCCCGCCGTCGGTCCGCAGCCGCCGCGCGGCGAGGATCTGGGGCAGGTCCTCGCCCCCGCCCATCAGGTAGATATCGCCGCTGCGGGGTACCGGCTCGTCGGCGTGGACCTGGACCGACTCGGCCCCGATGCCGCGCAGCCTGGCCCGGCGCTCGAGCACCAGCAGGTTGCCGCGGTCCCCGTAGGTGCTGAGCAGGTCCGGGTAGACCCACACCAGCCGGAGACTGCTCGGCCCGCGGCGGCGCCGGCCCGGCCGCGCCGCCGCGGCCGGGCCGGCGGCCGCTGGCATCGATCCCGGCGCGCGGTGGCGAGGATTGGTCATCGGCCTGTCCTCCCGGTCGGACTCATCGCGCCCCGGCTCATTCGGCCCGGCCCAGAGTCGTCCTGATCTGCTGGAACGCGGTGTAGTTGGCGACCACGTCGAGGCCGCCGGGCGGAACCCGGTCCACCGCGTCGTCCACGTCGGCGACCAGTTCGAACGCCACCTGGTCCGCCTCCAGCCTGACCGCGAGGTCCAGCCTGCGCTCGCCGGCGACGAACACCCGGCGGCCGCGCAGCACCCGGTAGTCCACGTCCCACAGCCAGGACGTGTCCTTGCCGTCCGGTCCCTGCGCGTTCACCGCCAGCAGCACCGGCGCCGGGGGCGGGGCGAGCACGTCGAACGCCTCCAGCCAGCCGGCCGGGTTCTTGGCCAGCAGCAGCCGCAGCGTCCGGCCGCGCCGGCCCAGCCGGGTGTACCGGCCGGCCACCGAGCTGACCTCGCGCAGCAGCGGCAACGCCTGGTCCATGTCCACGCCGAAGAAGTCGGCCACGGCCAGGGCCATCACCGCGTTGGCGCGGTTGGCCCGGCCGGGCAGCCTGAGCGACAGCTCGCGGACCCGGCCGCCGGAGTCGACGACCGATTCGCCGTCGAGCACCCACCGGGTCGCGGGCCGGGCGAAGCTGCACTCGCCGCACCGCCAGCCGAGATCGTCGCGGCGCAGGTGCGAGCCGCATTCCGGGCAGCACCAGGAGTCCTCGTGCCAGCGCTGGCCCGCCGCGACCCAGGTCACCCGCTTCGCGGCGCCGGCCGCCCAGGCGATCAGCGGGTCGTCGGCGTTGGCGACGACGTGGCAGTCGGGTGCGTCGTCCAGCGCTTCCCGCCAGCGCCTGGCCACCAGCCAGATCTCGGCGGCCCGGTCCATCTGGTCCCGGCTCAGGTTCAGCAGCGCGACGACGCGGGGCTCGATCGTCTTGATCATCGCGGGCAGGTACCGCTCGTCCACTTCGAGCACGGCGAACGGGGCGTCCGGGGCCCGTCCGAGTGCTGAGGTGAGCCCGGCCTCCATGTTCGCGCCGAACGCGTTGGACGCGACCTCCTGGCCGAGCGCACCGAGCGCCGCGGTGATCAGCCTGGTCGTGGTGGTCTTGCCGTTCGTCCCGGTCACCATCACGATCTGGCGGCCGGCGGCGAGCAGCCGGAGCAGGTCGGGCTCCATCCGCAGGCCGACCACGCCGCCGATCACCGACCCGTCGCCGCGGCCGGACAGGCGCGAGACGCGTCCCGCCGCTCCGGCGACGGTGGTGGCCAGGCGCGCGCGGAGCGGAAGCTTCCCCATGGCCGCCGATGCTATCTGAGCGGAAGCCCCGGCATCGCGGCCGAAGTTATACCGGCGCGGGGCCGGCGCGGGGGCCGAGGCCGCTACCAGGTCAGGGCGGCCGACGATGAAGCGGCGCGGCCAGGACAGCACCGCCTCCAGCCAGCCGACGATCCCCATCTCGCCGGCCGCCTGGCGCAGCTGCCCGCGATGACTCACGCCGATCACCACCGCGGCCAGGTCCTCGGCGAAGCCCCGCTGCTCGTCCTCGCCCAGCAGGACGGTCCAGGCGGGCTGGCGGTTGCGGGCCAGCTCCATCGAGAGCGGGTGCCGCCTGAGCGCGGTGACCCGCTGCCCGATCCGCACGTCGGGCCGGTCGGCGAGGCCGTCGAGGGCGTAGTCGAGCGGCGGCGCCTGGGCAAAAGGGTCGGGCGGGCCGGCGCCGAGCGGGCACGCCCGCTCGGCCTCGTGCAGCCACTGGAGCTGCGGGATCACCCATTCGCTGCCGATAGGCGCCCCGGCGCCCTTCCCCCCGTCCAGGAGCCGGAGCGCCGTGGCGGCGGTGGCCGCTGACAGCCGCTGCGGGTCGTAAAAGGCACGGACCGCGATCGCCCGCCCGCGCAGCGACCGGTCGACGGCCGTGGCCAGGAGACACTCGCGCAGCCGCGGGTCCAGCGCCGCCCAGCGGGCGCGCAGCGGCGCGGGCACCACGGGCAGCGGCCGGTTGGTCAAGAACGCGAGCACCAGGGCCTCGGCCCAGATCCGCAGCCAGGCGTCTTCCGGCGCGCCAGCGAGCAGGTCGGCCGCGCGCAGCTCAAGCAGGCTGCAGGCCCGGCCGGACGTGCACACCGGGCCGCAGGCCGCCGAGCGCCTGCCGCGCACGGGGACCGAGCGGTCGGGGTGGCCCTCCGCCCGCTCCTTGGCGCCGCCGAACGGGACGCCGATCCGCAGCGGCCGGTCCATCCCGTCGGCGAATACGGCGGCCACCCCCGGCCGCAGCGAGACCACCTGCCGCGACTGGTCGGGGTCCAGGTTCATGGCCGCGCCCACGACCTGGCGGTCGTCCTGCGCGGGCAGCCGGTGCAGCACCTTGAGCGCCGTGTTCTTCACCACATCGCCGACCAGCTTGGACGGGATCTGCTCGACGACCATGATCCCCTCGCCGTAGGCGCGGATCTCCGCGAGCAGGCTCGCGAACAGCTCGACCGCGTGCGCGCCCGCCCCCTCCCGGCTGGCGCGCAGCAGCCGGTGCGCCTCCTCGATGACGATCAGGTGGGCCAGGCCGTCGGCGGGGTCGGAGCGGGCCCGCATCCGCAGGTGCTCGACCAGCCTGATGATCAGCGTGCCGATCAGGAACGCCTTGTCCTCGTCGTTGGCGACATCCTCGATCGCCAGCACCACGTTGCGGCGCATCAGCTCGGCGATGTCGGCCGGGTGCCCGCCCTCGAAGAACCGGCCCGCCGAGCCGGTCCGCAGCGAGCGCAGCCGCACGTCCACGAAGCCGCGGACGTCGGCCTGCAGCTCCCGGCCGTACCCGACCTCCTCGATCACCTCGAGCGCGGCCCGCTGGAGCTGGGCCAGCGTAGGGACGGCCGGAGGGGCGGCCGCCCCGGGACGGCCGACGCCGGTGACCGGGTCCCAGCCACAGTCCTCGTAGGCCCGCTGCAGCGCCTGCGAGATGATCTGCGGGAACGGCTCCCTGGCGTCGAAAGCGGCCAGGAACAGCGCCCGCACCATGTCGATGTGAGCCTGCACCGGGTAGCCGGGCTCGGGCTCCAGCGGGTTCACCGACAGCGGCACCGCCGCCGGATCGGACGGGTTGATCACCGTCACCCGCCCGGTGCCCGCGATCCGCCCGGCCATCGCCGCGTACTCGGACTTGACCGGCTCGATCGCGAGCCACGGTATCCCCGCCGCGGTGAGCTGGTCCAGCATGTGGCGGACGGTCTGCGACTTGCCCGCGCCGGTGGCGCCGGTGACGAACGCGTGCCGGTTCAGGGTGGCCAGCGGGACCCGGAACGTCCCGACCTTGCGGTCCTGGCCGTCGAGGATCGAGCCGAGCTCGATGGCGGGCTCCTCCCCGCTGCCGCCCGTCGCGAGCTCGGAGTTCATCTCGCCGGCCGGGCCGCCGCCGGCCTCGGTCGTGGTCTCGCTGGTCACGTCGAAGCAGCCGGGCTCGAGCACCCGCACGCCGGGCACCTCGCCGCGCGGCAGGCCGGTGAGGGCCGCCAGAGCTCCCGCGGTGGCGGCGAACGGGACCTGCGCGCCGTCGACCGGGTCCGCGAGCTTGGCCGCGAGCGCGTCAGCCAGGTCACGAGGTTCCTCGGCGCTGCGCAGCCGGTACGGGTGAGCGGCGAGATCGATCGAGCCGACGAGCACGGGCGCGATCAGCCTCAGCTCCTGCTCGGTCGCCGCCCCGGCGAGGATCCGCACGTTCCACAGCCCGGCCTCCCGGAACGCGTCGAGCTCGGCCAGGCGGCGCTCGGCCCGGCCGACGTCGAACCGGGAGTGCTCCTCGTCGTAACGGCGCAGCACGTTCAGGCGGGTGCGCAGCTCGGTGATCTCCTCGTCGATAAGGTCCGACGGCTCGGCCACCACCAGCCAGCCGAACGGCCGGGCCATGAGCGTCACCAGCGCGGCCTCGAACAGCGTCGGGTACCTGCCGTCCTCGTCGCCGCGCCGGCGTCCCCGGAGCCCGTCACCGCCTGGCGGGCCGGCGGCCGCGTCCCCGAGCGGCTGCACCGGGTCCCATCCCAGCGCCGGGGCCTGGCGGCCCGGGCAGGGCGCCCAGACGAGCCGGTCAAGGTCGGCGAGCAGCCCGCCCGGCATCGGCACGCCGCGGGCGCCCCATGGGAAGAGCAGTTCCTTCACCCCGCCGGCGCCGGCGGGCTCGCCGGGCCGGCCCGGCTCGATGGCCGCGCTGAGCTCGACGACCCCGTTCGGCCCCGTGGCCCCGTTCGGCCTGGTGATCCCGTCGGGCTCCGCGGATCGCTTCGGCGGGACGGTCCCGTCCGGCGGCGCGGTTCCGTTCGGTCCCGTGGTCCCGCTCGGTCCTGTGGTTCCGGCCGGCCCGGGCCGCCCGCCCGGCTCGATGACGATGGCGCGGCCCGGCTCGATGGCGCCGCCGACCTCGCCCGGCCCGGCGGCCCGGCCGGGCTCGACGAGCCCGCTCGCCTCGATGGCGATGCCGCGGCCGGGCCCGATGACCCGGCCGGGCTCGACGACCCGGCCCGCATCGATGAGCTCGTGCCGCGCCCGGGCCCGGTCGCGCCTGCGCGCGGCCTCGCCCGCGCCGCGCAGGTCCGGTGACCCCGGCTCGGGGAGCGGCCCGGCGTTGGTGATCAGCTCCAGCGGCGCGCCGCCGCCGCGGGACAGCCACCCGGCCACGAACGGGCGGCGGTGCAGCGCGGCGTTCAGTACGGCGGGCAGAACGGAGGCGTAGTCACGCTCCGCGGTGGCCCCGCGGCGGCCGTCGACCGTGATCGCCTGCACCCGGTACCACGGGCCTGACGCACCTCCGTCGATGCCAGACGTCGCCCCCATATCGCGTGCATATCAGGCTTGTGAGCCGCCTGCCACCGGTTGCCGCGGATACGGCGAGATTGGCCGGCGTGGCCTAACGGTCTGCATGGCCGGCCAATTCCATGATCGTGGTAACCATTCGGCACACGGAGCAGGTAACTCTCCCGGGGGGCGGCGTTCGCTTCGGCTCTGCCCGCCGGATTGGCCGGTCAAGCGCAGCTGTCCCGCGGGCTGTCTGCCGGGCGGGACGCGACGGCCGTACAGTATCTGCATGATGGGCGGGATGGGTACGGCCGGGCGCGGCGACGACGCGGCGGGGCCGGGCGAGATGGCCGCGCGGGACAAGCCTGCCCACAGCCAGCTCAGGGCGTCGCATCAGGACCGGGACCGGGTCGTGGAGATCCTGCGGGTGGCCGCGGGCGACGGCCGGCTGACCGCGCAGGAACTCGACGAGCGGCTTGGGGTGGCGCTGACCGCGCGCACGTTCGCCGAGCTGGCCGCGCTGACCGCCGACCTGCCGGCGGTTCCGGGCATCCCCGGCGGCGCCGCGCCCGCGCAACCCAAGGACCTGGTCCGCATCGACTGCCGCAGCGGCAGCAGCAAGCGCGACGGCCGCTGGGTGGTGCCGCGCCGGATGGAGGTGCGGGTCACGGGCGGCTCGGTGACGCTGGACTTCACCGAGGCGCAGATCACGCAGCCGACATTGCATATCGAAGCCGAGGTGCTGGGCGGCAGCCTGAAGCTGGTGACGAAGCCAGGCATCGTGGTGGACACCGACGACGTCGCGATCAAGGGCGGTCAGGTACGGGTACGGGCGCCCTGGGGCGCCGACGTGCCCGAGACGCTGCGGGTCGAGGTGTCCGGCGTGCTCGAGGGCAGCCAACTGGGCGCGCGGCCGCAGCGGCGGTCGTTCTGGCGGTGGCTGACGCGCCGCCCCGGGCCGTACGCGCTGCCGTCACACTGACCCGGACCCGTCGCCCAGGAGCCGGGGGCCTGGCCGGCCGGGACCAGCCTGGCTCCCGCCGCCACCCCCGCCACGTAGGCCACGAAGGCGACCACCGCGTGCGTCGCCAGAGCGCCAGAGAGCTTGCCGATCGCGAGCCCGAGCAGCACCAGGTTGCCGGTCATGACGCTGGTGAAGACGTTGCCCAGCCGGGTGAAGCTCGCCACGTCGGTCGCGCCGGTCCCGAGGGTCAGCACGACCGCGAGAACGGTGATCACATCGGCGTCGCGGCGGCCGGGGTCGCCGGTCGCGGGCACGAGCCTCCGCTCAGATGTGCAGGACCAGCCCGTCGTCGGCGGTCTCGAAGCACGCCTGGTCCAGGTGGTCCAGCATGTCGGCCGACATGTGGGTGAGCACGGTGCGGCGGCTGGCGAGCTGGCTGCGGTGCGCGGCCAGGTCCGCGAGCCTGAGATGATACGGGACGTTCTTGTCGCGGAAGTAGGCCTCGGCGATCAGCAGGTCGGCTCCGGCCGCGACCTCGATCAGCGCGTCGGTCCAGGCGGTGTCGCCGGTATAGGCGACCACCTTGCCGCCGAGCGTGAGCCGCAGCGCCAGGGCCGGGGCCCCGCTGGGGTGATCGGCGGGGAAGGCCGCGGCCCGCACGCCCCCGACGGTGACGTCGGCCCCGGGCCGCAGCTCGACGGTGCCGAGCCGGAACCGGCGCGCGACGGCGGAGGAGCCCGGGAACATGCACTCCATGGCCTCGGCCAGTCGCCGGGTGATACCGGGGGGCCCGATCACCGTCAGCGGCTCGGTGCGGCGGGCAAACTGAGCGTTCAAGATCATGAACGGGAGGCCGCCGAAGTGATCTCCGTGCAAATGGGACACGAACACCGCGGCTACCTCACCGGGGTCGAGACCGCTGCGTCGCAGTGCGCTGAGGGAGGTCGCGCCGCAGTCCAGCAGCACCGGGGCCGCTGCGTCCGGGGGGCGGAGGTGGATGCAGGCCTGGTACCGGCCGCCGCTGCCGAAGGCGTCGCCGGAGCCGGCGAACGTGACGGTGACGGACGCGGCATCCGGGGGGTCCGGGGGGTCCTGGGCGAGCGGGGCACCGGGGGAACTCATGGGCACCATTGTGGCGCGCGGGGCAGAATCCGCGGCGTGGACGCGGCCCGCTTGCAGACGAGCAGGCTGCGGGAGAGCGCCCGGCGGCGCCGGCCGGTTAGCGCGGCGGCGGCAGCGCGTCGAGCGCTGCCCGGAGCCGGGCCGCCGCGTCGTCCGCGATGTCCTTGAGCAGCGGCTGTCCGGCGACTTCCGCGATCGCCCGCGGGTCGAGTGCCTCGACGCTGATCTGCCTGGGCGCGTGGCTGCGACGGCGGCAGGCCGTCCCGTAGCCGCACGGTCAGGGCGGCTGTAACTGCCGCGAGCTCACGGCCGGGACGGCGGCCAGCGCCACGGCCGCCGGGAACCGGCTGTCGGGCGTGAGCCGGTAGCCGGTGCGGGCGGAGAACTCCGCGAGCAGGCTGAACCGGTCGCCCCGGATCAGCGTGTGGCGCCATTCGACCGGCCTGCCGGCCGCGTACCCCAGCCGGCTGATCGCCAGCGCGCCCGTGGCCGGGCCGATGCCGAGAAGGCGCTGCTGCGCCCTGGTCGGCACCACGCCCCGGATGTGCTCGCGCCCGCCATCTATCCGGATGCCGGTACGGGCGGCCAGCTGGTCGTAGAGCGCGGTGTGGGTGAAGTCGGCGTCCAGCAGCGGCGCGCCGATATCGGCGGGCAGCCACACGGTGTCGAGCGCGAGCGGCTCCTCCCCGGCCAGACGCAGCCGCTCCAGGCGGAACAGCGGCGTGGACGCCTCCAGGCCCAGCAGGTCGGCGATGACGCCATCGGCGCGCAGGTCGCGCGCCCGGATAACGCTGGTCTGCCGTAGGCCGGCCGACTCCACCGAGGCGAACAGCGAGTACAGCGCGCCGAGCGGCTGGGTGATCGCGGTCTGCGCCACCACCCGCGGGCGGCGCCCCCGCTCGGCCAGCACCACCCCGTCCGCACGCAGCTCACGCAGGGCCGACCGGACGGTGTGCCGGCTGACACCGTAGTCGGCCACCAGCGCCATCTCGCCGGGGAATTCCGCGTCGAAAGCACCCGCCTCCAGCCGCCGCAGCAGGTCAGCGCGGAGCTGCGCCCACAGCGGCATCGGGCTGCGGCGGTCCAGAGCCGTGGGCGCTGCCGCCGGGAGGCCGGGGGTTGCCTCAGCCGCCATCAAGGCCTCCTCTCGCTCCGCGCCGCCGCATGTCCGGACATCAGCGACGCTACCAGCGCCAACGGTCTCGGCCTGCTCACGCGCGTCGCTGGCGAGCGTCCGGGTAAGGCGTTCCTGGTAGCACGGAGTCTTGCCAGCTAGTCCTAATGATCGTACATTTGGCAAGTCCGATGCCAGCGTCGGCGCGGAGGGGTGGCGATCATGGTTGAGGTACTGGAGATCGGGACGCCTTCTCTCGGCGATCGCAGTTACCTGGCCCACGACGGGAACGTGGCCGTCGTCATCGACCCGCAGCGTGACACCGACCGCATCACCGCCCTCGCCGACCGCGAGGGCGTGCGCATCACGCACATCGCCGAGACGCACATCCACAACGACTACGTCAGCGGCGGCCTGGCCCTGTCCCGGACGGCCGGAGCGGCCTACCTGGTGAACGCCGCCGACCCGGTGAGCTTTGCCCGCGAGCCGGTCAGCGACGGGGACACCGTGGATGTGGGCCCCGCGATGCGGCTGCGGGTGCTGGCCACGCCCGGCCATACCTTCAGCCACCTGTCCTACGTGCTGGAAGCGGGCGGCGAGGTGTCCGGGGTGTTCACCGGGGGATCGCTGCTGTTCGGCTCGACGGGCCGGCCGGACCTGCTCGGGCCGGCGAGCACCGGGACGCTGGCCCGGGCCCAGTATGCCTCCGCGCACCGGCTGGCCCGCGAATTGCCGGACTCGGCGGAGATCTTCCCCACGCACGGGTTCGGCAGCTTCTGCGCGGCCTCGCAGGCGCAGGCGGCATCGTCCACGATCGGCCGCGAGAAGCAGCTCAACCCGGCCCTTGCCCTCAGCGAGCACGCCTACGTGGAGACGCTGCTGGCCGGGCTGGACGCTTACCCCGCGTACTACGCCCATATGGGCCCGGCGAACCTGGCCGGGCCGGGCAGCCCGGACCTGTCCCCGCCCAGGCCCGCGGACGCGGCGGACATCCGCCGCCGACTCGAGTCCGGGGAATGGGTGGTCGACCTGCGTGACCGGGTCGCGTTCTCGGCCGGGTTCGTGCCAGGCTCGTTCAGCTTCCCGCTTGACGGCAGCTTCGCCAGCTATCTCGGCTGGATACTGCCCTGGGGAACGCCGCTGACCCTGCTGGGCGAGACCCCCGAGCAGGTGGCGCAGGCGCAGCGGGAACTCGTGCGCATCGGGATCGACCGCCCGGCCGCGGCAGCAACCGGGCGGCCGGAGCAGTGGACCGCAGGCCGGCCGCTCGCATCCCTGCGGCGGGCCACGTTCGGCGACTTGGCCGCCGCCGGCCCCGGCCCGGCCGGGGACGGCCGGAACCTGGTCGTGCTGGACGTGCGGCGCCAGATGGAATGGGACGACGGCCACGTCGCGGACGCGATCCATATCCCGTTCAGCGAGCTACCCGGCCGAGCCGGCGAGATCCCCGCAGGCGACGTCTGGGTCTACTGCCATTCCGGTTACCGCGCCATGGTCGCCGCCTCCATCCTCGCGGCCGCCGGCCGCCACGCGGTCAGCATCGACGACGAGTTCGCCAACGCCGAAGGCGCCGGGCTTGACCTGGCCCGGCCCGCCGCAATGCCAAAGGAGATGCTGCGATGAGCCCGCCCGCGCCCGAACACCACAAGATCCTTATCGTCGGCGGCGGCACGGCGGGCATCACCGCGGCGGCCCGGCTTATACGTGCCGGAGCGGACGGCATCGCCATCGTCGAGCCGTCCAGCCAGCACTACTACCAGCCCCTGTTCACCCTGGTCGGCGGGGGGCGAGCGCCGCAGTCCGCGACGGTCCGCCCGGAGGCCAGCGTCATGCCCAAGGGCGTGCGGTGGATCCGGGAGGCCGCGGTGGCCGCCGACCCGCGCGAGCAGGCCGTCACGACCGCGCAAGGCCGGGTCCTGCGCTACGACTACCTGATCATGGCACCGGGGATCCAGCTCGACTACGACAAGGTCCCCGGCCTCACCGACGCGCTCGGCCAAGGCGGCGTGTCCAGCAACTACCGTTTCGACCTCACGCCGCGCACCTGGGAGTTCATCCGCGACCTGCGCGGCGGCACCGCCGTGTTCACCATGCCGGCCGGGCCGATCAAATGCGCCGGCGCGCCGCAGAAGATCGCGTACCTGGCCGCCGACTGGTGGCGCAGCCAGGGTGTCCTGAACCAGACCCGGGTCATCCTCGTGCTGCCCACCGCGGTGATGTTCAGCCAGCCCGACTGGGCGAAGGTGCTGGAGGGCGTCGCCGCCGGCTACGGCATCGAGGTCCGCAGGGAATCACAGCTTGCCGAGGTCGACGGGGAAGGCAGGCGAGCGGTCATCCTTGACACCAAGGCCGGGACCAAGGAAGCCGTCGACTACGACCTGCTGCACGCCGCTCCCCCGCAGAGCGCCCCGGACTGGATCAAGGGCAGCCCGCTGGCCGACCCCGCCAGCCCGTTCGGGTACGTAAACGTGGACAAGTACACGCTGCAGAGCCCCGACTGGCCGAACGTCTTCTCGCTCGGCGACGCCTCCAACCTGCCCACGTCCAAGACCGGTGCCGCGGTTCGCAAGCAGGCCCCGGTCCTGGTGACCAACCTGCTGGCGCAGATGCGCGGCCAGGCCGGCAGCGCCCGCTACGACGGCTACACCTCCTGCCCGCTGGTCACCGCCCGCAACAGGATGCTGCTGGCCGAATTCGACTACGACCTCAAGCGCAGGCCGACGTTCCCGCTGATCAACACCATGAAGCCGCGCTACGACATGTGGCTGCTCAAGCGCTACGGGCTGCCTGCCCTGTACTGGCACTTCATGCTGCCGGGCCGTGTCTACTGACCCGGCCGGCGCGCCAGGACGTACGGTCGGCTTATGCCGGAAGCAGACCTGCCGGCCCCGCGCTGGGTGAAGCTGCTCGACCAGAGCCGGTGCATCGGCTGTCACGCGTGCACGACTGCGTGCAAGAGCGAGAACGAGGTTCCGGTCGGGGTAACCCGGACCTACGTCAAGTCGGTGGACGTGGGCGTGTTCCCGCAGGCCCGGCGGGTGTTCCAGGTGACCAGGTGCAACCAGTGCGAGGACGCGCCGTGCACGGCGGCGTGCCCGACCGAGGCGATGTACCGGCGCGAGGACGGCATCGTCGACTTCGACAAGTCCGTCTGCATCGGCTGCAAGGCGTGCATGGCCGCCTGCCCGTACGACGCGATCTTCATCAACCCCGAGGATCACTCGGCGGAGAAGTGCAACATGTGCGCGCACCGGATCGACCTGGGCCTGGAGCCGGCCTGCGTGACCGTGTGCCCGACCGAGGCGATCCTGGTCGGCGACCTGAACGATCCGGCCGCGCCGGTGACCCGCGCCATCGAGCGCGAGGCGGTGCAGGTGCGCCGCCCGGAGAAGGAGACCCGGCCCGGCGTCTACTACAAGGGCGCGCACCAGGCGACCCTGGACCCGCTGGCCGCCCGCCGCCCCGACGGCGGCCTGTTCGCCTGGGCCGGCCAGGGCCCGGCGAGCGCGCAGGCGGTCGTCTCCGGGCATCCCGGCCGGCCGACGTCCTCGGCTGCGGCCCTGCTGTCCTACGACGTGCCGCACCAGGCGCCGTGGGGCTGGCGGGTCAGCCTGTACACCTGGACCAAGAGCATCGCTGCCGGCGCCTTCGCAGTGCCGGTCATCCTGGCCATGGCCGGCTACGTCGGCTGGGCTAACCCCGTGGCGCGCTGGACGGCGCCAACCCTGGCGCTGGCCTTGCTCGCCGTTACCGGCGTGCTGCTGATCTGGGATCTCAAGCACCCGGCCCGGTTCTACCTGATCTTCACCCGGCATCACTGGCGGAGCTGGCTGGTCCGCGGCTCGTTCGTGCTCGGCGGCTACGGCGGCGTGGTCGCGCTGTACCTGCTGGCCGCCCTGGCCGGCCGGACCGGCGCCCGGCAGGTTCTGGCCGGGGTCGGGCTGCCGCTGGCGGTGGCCACGGCCTGTTACACCGCCTACCTGTTCGCCCAGGCCAAGGGCCGCGATCTGTGGCAGAGCCCGCTGCTGGCCCCGCACCTGGCGGTGCAGGCCGCGCTGGCCGGAGCGGCCGCGATCCTGCCGGCGGCGGCCTGGCAGTCGCCGGGCACGGCGCTGACCGCGGCCGAGGCGGTGCTGGCGGTCGCGGCCGGCCTGCACGTCATCCTGGTCATCGGCGAGGTGACGCTGCCGCACGTGACCGCGCACGCTCACCTGGCGGCCAGCGAGATGACCCGAGGGCGCTACGCGCGGTTCTTCTGGCCGGGGCTGGCCGCGGTCGCGGTGGCGATCGCGGCACCGTGGATCGGCGTGGCCGCCGTGCCGTTCGCGCTGGCGGGCCTGCTCGCCCACGAGCACGCCTATGTCCAGGCTGGCCAGTCCGTTCCGCTCTCCTAGCTGGAGGCTCGCACATGCTACGGCGCCGCGGCAGGCGTTCCGCCAAGCCAGGCCGACCGGACGCGCTGGACGCCCCGGACGCGCTGGACGCCATAGGCGCCCGCGTGTCGGCCGCGCGGACCGCGGCCGAGGCCCGGGGCGAGACCTTCTACCAGGGGCCGAGCCGGGTACACCTGGCCTCCTTCCCGCCGAAGGAGCGGTGGGATGAATGGGTCGAGCTGTCGTCCCGGGCCTGGCAGGCCCGCGAGGAGCACCACTACATGCTGGTGCCGACGACCTGCTTCAACTGCGAGTCAGCCTGCGGCCTGCTCGCCTACGTCGACACCGGCACCGGCCAGGTCCGCAAGTTCGAGGGCAACCCCGAGCATCCGGGCTCACGCGGCCGCAACTGCGCCAAGGGCCCGGCCACGATCAACCAGGTCACCGACCCCGACCGGATCCTCTACCCGATGAAGCGCGCTGGCCAGCGCGGCAGCGGGAAGTGGGAGCGGATCACCTGGGACGAAGCGCTGGACGCGCTCGCCGCCCGGAT
Organism: uncultured Actinomycetota bacterium; assembly: GCA_963842355.1. Lineage (GTDB taxonomy): Bacteria > Actinomycetota > Actinomycetes > Streptosporangiales > Streptosporangiaceae > JASHPR01. The sequence continues at coordinate 106,398 of CAWJGC010000014.1, forward strand.
CCGCGGCGCGATCACCGAGGGACGCCAGAACGAGATCATGGTGCATATCGGCCGGCCCGGCGAGGACGGCTTTACCGAGCGGGTGCTGGCGAGCTGGGGCGTGGACGGCCACAACTCGCACACCAACGTGTGCTCCAGCGGCGGCCGGACCGGGTTCCAGTTCTGGATGGGCATCGACCGGCCCAGCCCCGATCACGCGAACGCGAAGGTCATCTACCTGATCAGCGCGCACCTGGAGTCCGGGCACTACTTCAACCCGCACGCCCAGCGGATCACCCAGGCCCGCGAGAACGGCGCGAAGGTCATCGTGCTGGACACCCGGCTGTCGAACACGGCCACCCACGCCGACTACTGGCTGTCCCCGCAGCCGGGCAGCGAGGCCGCGATCAACCTGGCCATCGCCAACTACCTGATCCAGACCGGCCGGTACGACGCCGCCTTCGTGCGGCGGTGGTGGAACTGGGCTGACTACCTGGCCGCGTGCCACCCCGGCCAGCCTCAGACCTTCGAGTACTTCGAGGAGGTGCTGGCCGGCCGGTACGCGGAATTCACGTTCGAGTACGCGGCCGCCGAGTCCGGGATCGGCGCCGCGGTGCTCGCCGAGATCGCCGAGGTCGTCGCCGGAGCCGGGACCCGGTTCGCCTGCCACTGCTGGCGGTCGGCGGCCGCCGGGAATCTGGGCGGCTGGCAGGTGTCGCGCACCCTGTTCCTGATCTCGGCGCTGCTGGGCGCGGTCGCCACCGAGGGCGGCACGTTCCCGAACGCGTGGAACAAGTTCGTGCCCCGGCCGATCCACGTCCCTCCGCACCCGCAGGTGTGGCAGGACCTGTCCTGGCCGCTGGAGTACCCGCTGGCGCAGAACGAGATGAGCTTCCTGCTGCCGCACTTCCTCGCCGAGGGGCGCGGCCGGCTGGACACGTACTTCATCCGGGTCTACAACCCGGTCTGGACCAATCCCGACGGCCTGTCCTGGATGGAGGTGCTCACCGACGAGAGCAAGGTCGGCTGCTTCGTCGCGCTGACCCCGACCTGGAGCGAGTCGGCCTACTTCGCCGACTACGTGCTGCCCATGGGCCACGGGCCGGAGCGGCACGACACGCATTCCTACGAGCAGTACAACGGGCAGTGGATCGGCTTGCGCCAGCCGGTCCTGCGCGCCGCGCGGGAGCGACTCGGCGAGCAGATCACCGACTCCCGGCAGGTGAACCCGGGCGAGGTGTGGGAGGAGAACGAGTTCTGGATCGAGCTGTCCTGGCGGATCGACCCGGACGGCTCGCTCGGCATCCGCCAGCACCACGAATCCAGGGCCCGGCCCGGCGAGAAGCTCACCGTCGACGAGTACTACGCCTGGATGTTCGAGCACTCGGTGCCCGGGCTGCCGAAACGCGCCGCCGACGACGGCCTTACGCCGTTGCAGTGGATGCGCCGCTACGGAGCCTTCGAGATTTCCAGCGGGAACGGGGCCGCGCACGAGCAGCCCGTGCCCGCCAGCGAACTCGAGGACGTGACGATCACCGCCACCGGCCGGGTCTACAGCGCCGCCGCCCGGCCGCCCGGCCCGAATATCGTGCCGGTCGGCGCGCCCGAGCCCGACCGGGACGGACGTCAGCCGGCCGGGGTGCAGGTGGACGGGACGGTGCTGCGCGGCTTCCCCACCCCGTCCGGGCGGCTGGAATTCTGGTCGTCGACGCTGGCGGCGTGGGGCTGGCCCGAGCAGGCGCTGCCCGGCTACATCAAGAGCCACGTGCACCCCGACCTCCTGGCTCCGGGCGAGGTGGTGCTGCTGTCCACCTTCCGGCTGCCCACGCAGATCCACACGCGCTCAGCCAACGCCAAGTGGCTCGACGAGCTTGCGCACACCAACCCGGTGTGGATCCACCCGTCCGACGCCGCCAGGTTCGGCATCGGCAAGACCGGGGACCTGGTCCGTGTGGAGACCGAGATCGGCTACTTCGTGGCCAAGGCGTGGATCACCGAGGGAATCCGGCCGGGCGTGGTGGCTTGCAGCCATCACATGGGCCGCTGGCGGCTCGACGGCGGCCCGCGCGGCGCCGGTGCCATGGCGGCCACGGTGGGCCTGCGCCGCGGCGCCGACGGATGGCGGATGCACCGCCGCGCGCCGGTCCGGCCGTACGCCTCGGCCGACCCTGATACCCGCCGGATCTGGTGGAGCGACACCGGCGTCCATCAGAACCTCACGTTTCCCGTGCACCCCGACCCCATCTCCGGGATGCACTGCTGGCACCAGGCCGTCCGGGTGGGCCCGGCCGGCCCCGCCGACCAGCACGGCGACATCGCCGTGGATACCGCCAAGGCTCGCGAGGTGTACCGGCGCTGGCTCGGGCTGGCCCGCCCGGCCGGCCTGGTATCGCCGGACGGCACGCGGCGCCCGCGCTGGCTGATGCGGCCGCTCAAGCCCGCTCCCGGCGCGTTCCGCCTGCCCTCGTCCACCCGGGCCGAGACCGGTCAGCACCCGGGGCGGGACCGGTGACACCAGGCCGGTGCGAGCTACTGCGGGCGCTCGGCGCCGTCGCCGACAACCCGGCCGACGCCCGTGCCGCTGGCGGGGCGCTCGGCCTGCCGGATCTGGACGGCCACCAGCACACCGAGGCGTTCGTGCTCAACTGCCCGCCGTACGCCTCGGTCTATCTGGGGCCGGACGGCGCGCTCGGCGGCGAGGGCGCCGACCGGGTCGCCGGGTTCTGGCGGGCCATCGGCATCGGCCCGCCCGCCGAGCCCGACCACCTCACGGCCCTGCTCAGCCTGTACGCGAGCCTCGGCCAGGCCGCCGCCGACAGCCGCCGGGCCGCCACCGCGGCCGCGCTGGCCCGGTCCCGGGCGGCACTGCTCTGGGAGCACCTCTGGCCCTGGCTGCCCGCCTATCTCGATGCCGTGGCCGGTCTCGCGGCGCCAGCGCTCACCGCCTGGGCCCGCCTGACCCGCGCGGCCATCACCACAGAGATCGTCGCGGGCCCGGCGCCGGCCCGGCTGCCGCTCGCGCTGCGGGTCGCGCCTCCCGCGCCCGCGGCGGGGGCGAACGCGGGCGACCTGGTGAGTGCGCTGGTCACCCCGGTGCGCAGCGGGATCATCCTGACCCGCCGCCGCCTCGCTGACGGCGCCGGCCAGGCCGGCGTCGGCTGCCGGATCGGCGAACGCCGGTTCACGATGCGGGCGATGCTCGAGCAGGACCCGGCCGCCACTCTGAACTGGCTGGCCGTCGAATCCGAGCGCTGGGCGCGCCAGCACGCGAGCAGGCCGTCAGCGGACAAGGTCAGCCGGTGGTGGGCCGGCCGCGCCGCGCGCACCGCCCAGATCCTGCGGCAATCGGCCGACGAGAGGTCCCGGCGGTCAGCGTGACCGATTCTGGCGGCCAGGCACGCCGGCCCGGCCCGCCGGGCCGGCCCGGCCCGCGGCGCGGCCGGAGGCCGGCCAGGGTCAGCGAGCGCGTGCGGCACCCGCAGCCGGTGCTGAAGCAGCGCCTGCCGTCCGGGCGCGGAGCGATGGAGCAGCCGAACATCACCAGCCACGGGGCGGGTGTGCTCACGCCCAGGTTCTGGATGATGGTGGCCCTGACCGGCGTGGCCGCCGGCCTGCTCGGCGCGCTGATGATGCTGATCCTGTTCAACGTGCGCCGCAGACAGCCCGCGGCTGAGCGCCGGGGGCGGCTGACCCCCCGCGTGGTGTGGCCGCTCACCCGGCTAACCGTCCTGGCGCTCCCGCGCGGGCGAGCGCCGTGGCTTCGGGGGCGCGCTGATCAGGAAACGGGCCCGGGCGGTCCGCACGGCGTCGGAGAGCCCGGAGAGGTCGTAGGGGCCGTGATGCCGCCTGCCGTTGACGAAGAACGTCGGCGTGCCCGAGACACCGCTGAGGTCGGCGGAGTCGACGTCGGCGGCGATCTTGGCCGCGCCGACATGATCGCGCATGTCGCGGACGAACCGCTCCTGGTTCAGGCCGAGCTCACCCGCGTACCGGACGAGATCCCGGGCCGTCAGCTCGCCCTGGTGGTCGAGGAGCTGGTCGTGCATCTCCCAGAACTTCCCCTGCCGGTCTGCGGCCTCGGTGGCCTCGGCCGCGAGCTGCGCGTGCGGGTGCACGTCGCTGAGCGGCAGGTGCCGCCAGACGTAGCGCAGATCGCCGTCAGCCGGCCAGCAGTTCCCGGACCACCGGCTCGGCCTGGCCGCAGTACGGGCACTCGAGGTCGCCGTATTCCACCAGCGTGACCGGGGCGTCGTCCGGACCGCGCACGTGGTCGTGCTCCGGGTCCACCGGCACCGCCAGGTCGACGATGGTCTCGGCGGTGCCGAGCAGCGCGCGGAGCCGCAGCCGCTTCGGCAGCAGCGTGGTCACCCGGAACACGACCCAGGTGAGCGCGGACGCGCTCAGGGCGGCGGACAGCACGCCGACCTTCGCTTCGGCCAGCTGAGCGCCATGGAAGGCGAGCGAGGCGATCAGCAGGGACACGATGAAGCCGATACCCGCGATCGCGCCCGCGCCGGTGACCGCCGCCCAGCCGATCGGCGGGCGGATCCGGCCGCGGCTGACGCGGGCGAGCAGCCACGCCGCGGCCACCGTGCCGATCGGCTTGCCGACCACGTAGCCGACCAGGATCCCCAGCGTGACCGGCGAGGTATAGGCGCGGGCCAGGAAGCTTCCGCTGATCGTGATCCCCGCGTTGGCCAGGGCGAACAACGGCACGATCAGGTAGCTGGTCCAGGGGTGGAACAGCTGCTGCAGCCGGTCGTTCGGCGAGATCGCCGTGCGCACGCTCTCCCGCGCGCCGGCGGCCAGTTCCGGGGTCGGCTGCTCGCGGAACAGCCGGAACGATTCCGACGCCTGCTCCAGGTCGACGCGCGTCGCCGGGTAGGCCAGCGCGAGCAGGCCCATCACCAGGCCGACGATCACCGGGTCGACGCCGGACTTGAAGAACGCGATCCAGGCCGCGATGCCGAGCAGCAGGTAGGCCGCGCCGTTCCGGATGCCGCGGGCCCGCGCGACGAGGACCAGGCCGAGGACGACCAGCCCGACGGCCAGCGCGGTCAGGTCGATGTGGCCGCTGTACGCGAACGCGATGATCACGATCCCGGCCACGTCGTCCACGATCGCGAACGTGAGCAGGTACGTCCGTACCCGGTCCGGCACGCCCGACCCGACCAGGGCCAGCATGCCGAGCGCGAACGCGGTGTCGGTGGACATGGCCGTGCCCCAGCCGCTGGCCGACGCCTGGCCGGCGTTGAAGGCCAGGTAGATCGCAATCGGCACGATCATTCCGCCCAGCCCGACCACCAGCGGCAGCGCCAGCCGGCGGCGCTCACGCAGCTCGCCCATGTCGAACTCGCGGCGCGCCTCCAGGCCGGCCACCAGGAAGAAGAACGCCATCAGCCCGGAGTTCACCCACTCGTGCAGGTCGGCCGACAGCCCGGTGCTGCCGATCCTGATCGACAGCTCGGTGTCCCACGTGGCCGCGTACCGGGACGGGCCGATGTTCGCCCAGGCCAGCGCGGCCAGCGTGGCCGCGAGCAGGACGGCCGCGCTGCCGGTCTCGGTGCGCAGGAACCGCCGCAGCGGCGTCTCCAGGTGCCGCGTCCACACGGTGCGCAGCGAGAACTGCAGGGCCGGGACGTTCGAATCGGTCACTCCAAGATTGTCTCCCGGGCCGGAGCGAGCAGGCTGATCCGGCCGCCGGGACCAGGATCAGATCCGGCCCGGCCGCCTCCGGGCGGGCACCGGTCCCGGCGCAGAGGCGTCAGCGCGGCCTGCGCCAGTCGAGGCGTTCGGGCGGCGGACCGAGGTTGGGCGGCGGCTCCGCGCTGGACGGCTCGGGATGCGGCACGCCGGCGCCAGCCTGGCCCCCGGATCCTGGTCCCGGGCTGGCGGCCGTGGCGTCCTGGGCCTCCTCCAGGCCGAGCAGGGTAGATGTCCGCAGCGCCATGATGCCGGGATTGGCGTCAGCGAGCACCACCCGGCGGCCCTCCGGCGCCGCGTAGGTGACGATCACCGCGCTCGGCGGGAGCTGCTGCAGCTCGTGCGGCTCCACGAGAAGCTCGCGCGACCGCTGCGAGGTCCTGGCCGCGGACGAACTGCTGCTCGCGGCCCTCGACGTGCTGATCCCCCACGCTGTGCTCGAGCTGAAGCTCGCGGTGATGGACCGCGAGTCCGACGTGCCGCGTGACTGGCTGGAGTCCCTGCTGCGGGACGCGGTGAAGTGGCCGAACGGCGCCAAGGCGTCCTGGTGGCTGCGGCCCCGGCCGCTGCTGCGGCCGCAGGTTTCGCTGACCGACGCCGAATCGGCCACCGAGCCGGCGGTGCCGACCGTGCTGGTGTACGAGTCGCCCGCTGAGTCGGTGAGCGACACCCCGACGGTGTCGGTGAGCTGGCTGACCACGAAGCGGTGTTCCTCGCCGATCTGCTGGCTGGCGACCCGGGCGTCCTCGGCGTTTCCGAGCCGCATGAACGCGACCGCCGCGTTTCCCCGGCCCAGCCGCTCCCTGACCGGCTCGGGGATCGAGCGGTACCCGACGACCAGCCCGGTCCCGGAGACCTCGCAGGCCTCGACGAGCCGGTCCAGCACGTCGGCGCGCAGCTTCTCCGCGCCCAGGACGCACAGCGTCTCCTGCCAGGGGCGCCGCTTGGGCGCCTGCCGCAGCATGTGGGTCAGGGCCACGGTCATGTACGTGGCCAGCACCCGGTTGCCGAGCGCCGGTGCCCGTCGGTCCAGCCACGCCACCCGGAGCGGGCTGGGCGGCAGCACGGCCGGCGCCGACCCGAGCGCCTCGAGCTTGCGCAGCCTGGACTCGATCACCCACGCCCGCTCGATCACTACCCGGTCCGCGGCACCGCGGCCGTACAGCGCGGCGAGGCGTTCGAGCTGCTCCGCGGTCAGCAGCTTGGCCTGCAGGTCATCGCGCGGGTCGCCGACCTGGGCCAGCACCCGCAGCGCGGCCGTGACCTGGGCCAGGGTGGGATCACCGCCCAGCACGCCCAGCACGCGTTCCAGGATCGCGTTGTCGACCGAGGCCCAGGGGCCGCCGGGGCCGCCCGCGCTGCCGCCGGCCTCGTCACTGGCCGTGACGGTCGCGGCCAGCACGTCGGCGAGCGCCCCGGCGGCGAGCCCGGCCCCGAGATCGAGCCGGGGCAGGTCATCGGGCAGGACCCAGACCAGCGGCCGGATCCCGGACCGGCGGGCCACCGCGAGCAGGTCACGGGCCACCCCGCCCTCGGTGAGGTCGAGCACCGTGACCTCGCCGCCCGCGCTCAGCCGCGGCGCCGCGATCATGGTGAGCAGCGCCGACCAGCCGGCCAGCGTGCCGCCGACCAGGTCCACCCGGTCGATGCCGCCCGGCAGCGACACCGCGTACCACTGGAGCTGCCGGTCGAACGCCTGGCGGCGCGACTCCCAGGCGCGGACCTGCCGGGCGTGCTGCTCCTGACGCCGGGCCAGCCGGCTCTGCTGCACGGCACGGATCTGCTCCACCCGGCGCTGCTCGGCCGAGATCCGCTCCCGCAGTTCCTGATCCCCCCGCCGGATGCCGCGCCCGCTGACCGCCGCGAGGGTCAGGCCTGCCGCCACCCCGACCACGGTGAGCGAGACGTTCAGCAGTCCGGTCAGCCTGAGCCCAACGGCCAGGCCGGCCACGGCCAGCGCGGCCGCGCCGGCCGCCTTCAGCGGGCGGCTCAGCCGCCGTTCCTCGCGGTGCTGCGCGTCCACCCACCCCTGGTTGATCTGCTCCGCGGCCGGCGGGGCCCGCCGGCGCGGCAGCGGACCGGGATCGGCGTGCCGCGGGGCGTACTGCCAGCCGAGGTAAACCCGGTCCGGCCGGATCAGGGCCCGTGGCGGCGGCGCGGACACGGCCGGGCGGTACCCGGCGGGCGCGGAGCTCATTCCGGCTCCCCCGCCGCCCCGGCCCCCGGCACGCCAGCCCCCGGCACGCCGACACCCGGTACGCCAGCCCCCGGCACGCCGAACCCGGCACGCCAGCCCCCGGCACGCCGACACCAACCGCGGCGACACCAACCGCGGCGACGCCAACCGCGCCGACACCCGGCGCACCGGTGCTCGCCAGGACGTGCCGACACCGCGCCAGCACCCGCTGCTGGGGGCCGCGGGACAGCAGAGCGAACCCGCCGGCGGTCCCGGCTCCCGTCGCGCCGAATGGCCCGGTCCCGGCCAGGCTGGCGAACCTGCCGACCAGCGCCGGGTCGACGGGCCCGCGGGCCACCAGGACGTTGACCTCGTCGGCCAAGTGGTCCGCGGCCTCGGCGGATGCCGTGCCGAGCACCACGGCCATCCCCGCTCCCCGGCCCCGGGTGACCAACTCGGCCAGCACCTGCGGCTCCAGCACCTCGCATCCGTTGATCCAGACCAGGCTATCCCCGGGCACCGACATTCCCTGCAGTTCGGCGCAGACGGCCATCAGGTCGGCGGCGGCGAGCGCGGCGATCATCCCGGCGGCCCGGCCGTGGGCGTCGCGATCCAGGGAGAACAGCGTGACGCCTCGTTCCCTGACCGTCTGGCCCAGGCTGATCCGCGCGGCGCCGGGCGGCGCGGGCCGCAGCCACTGGCCCAGGGCCGACGACAGCAGCGGGGGAAGCTGCGCGACGGGCGCGGCCACGGTCGCCGGGTCAGCCCGCAGCAGGTCGGCGGAGACGCCGGCCCGGTCGGCCAGCACGTCCCGGCGGGGATGGTAACCGGGGATCATGGCCGCCCGCTCGCGCAGCCCGTCCGGTGTGAGCAGCCGCACGAGGTCGGCGAGCACCGGCACCCGGCGATCGCGAGGGGCCGCCGCCTGCACGGCGAACGCGTCGGTGAGGTACGCCGCGGCGGACCGGCGCTGCTGATCGCCGGTGTCGCTCCAGTCGAGCATGCCCATGACCATCGCGGCGGCCCGCGCCGGATCGCCCCCGCGCAGCGGCTCGTAGCATCCCGGCCCCGCCTCGCCGAAGCGCGACAGCGGGGCGCCGGGCTCCACGCACGCCGCGGCCAGGGCCCGATCCAGGCCAGGCCGGCCCGGCCAGGTCGATGACGATCACGGGCTTGCGCCTCCTGATCGCCGCGCGGGCCAGCATGAAGCCGCTCTGGGCCGCCGGGGCCAGGTCCTGCGCCGGCCGGACCGCCGGGGCCAGGCCCACCCCGGCCGGGGCCAGGCCCACCCCGGCCGCCGGGGCCGCGCACAGCACGCCACCCTCCGCTTCCGGCCAGGAAATCGCGGCGGAGCGGCCCGTGGTCAGGTCGACTCCGAGGCAGCAGCCGTCCCTGGTGACCACGCCGCCCGACCGGAGCGAGGCCGTGGTCCAGAACCGCCGGGCGGCCACGATCAGCCCGGGCCGCCAGGCCGTCTCGACGCCCCGCTGCCGCGGCTGCCAGTACAGCTGCCACCAGCACAGGGCGAGCGCCTCCGCGGCGGCGAGGATGAGCGCGAGCGGAAACTGCCCGGGCAGCCAGTGCGTCAGGCCGGCGAAGGCGTCCGGCAGGTGCAGCAGACGCCCGGGATGCCGGCCGATCCCGCCCAGGTACGCCAGCACCTGCCGGGGCCCGGCGGTCAGGCCGGCCGCGGCGCGCGGGAGGCCGACCGCGAGCGTCCACAGCAGCCCGGCGCCGGCCGGGACCGCCAGCCACTGCAGCCGCCACCGGCTGACCCGGCCCGTGGCGTACAGGACCGCGGCCAGCACCAGGGTGAGCTGAGCCAGGAGCAGGTGCACCAGCAGCGTCAGGATCGCCAGGGCAGCAATTAACTCGACGCTGCGGGGGGTGTCCCTCGGGCCGAGCGGACGCCGCGGCGTGCCATCAGGCTGAACGGGTGTAACAGGCGGCATATGGGGTCAAGGTTCCCAGTCCTCGGCCGCGTGTGTCCAGGCTCCCGAGAAACTCCCCTCGTCACCGTCGGCCAGCGGACGCTCGCCGGAATGGACCACGATCCGGAACAGTTCCGGGCGGAGCACCGCCACGGTCAGCGCGACCGGCCTGCCTTTCTCGGGATCGTCGAAGCGCACGGTCACCATGGCCGCGGGCTCTCCTGCGGACAGGCGCAGGCTCCTGGCCACCGAGGGCGGCGGCGGCTGCATCTCGACGTGCACGGCGCGCGCCTCCCCGACCGGCGTGAGACCACTGTGCTCCGGATCCGGCGGCACCGGCGGCGCCGTGATCGGCAGGAACGGCAGGCCCGACGCGGGGCCCGCGCCCTGAGCGGCGATGAACGGAGCGGCCATCTCCTTGCGGAGGTACGTCGTGCAGAACGCGGCAGGCTCGCCGTTCGCGGTCCACTGCACCCGGACGACGCCGACCGGGTCAGCGGGCGGAATCCGGAGCGCCCACCCGATGTCCTCGGGCACCTGGCGCCAGGAGGCCTGCCGGCTGCGGCAGACGAGCTGTCCGCCCATCGGGTCGGCGTGTGCGCCGAGCCCCGGCACGCCCTCAATCGGGATCAGGTACTCGGCCGGGCTGATCCGGTACAGCTGCCCGTCGGGCAGGCGCCGGATGAGGTGCCGGGTGGCCAGCTCGTCCACTGCGGCGTCGATCTCCGCGGTGCTGACGTTGTAGCGGCGCGCGAGCGCGGTATGCCGCGGCAGCCGCCACCCCGGCTCGTGGTGCACCAGCGCGGCGGCTATCCGGTCTGCCAGCACGCCGACGGCAGCCCGCGACGCCTGCGGCCGCTTGGCCCCGCGCCGCGAGGCGTCCGGCGGCTGGCCAGGAACCACGGCATCAGGTTCAGCGGCGCGGCTCTCCTGGTGCGGACCATCGCCCGGGTGATGCGGGCCGGCGCCGGCCGCTGACGCCCTGCTCGGCGCGAGGCCCGGCCCATCCCCGCCCGGAACCGGTTCCCCGCTGGCCGCCGGCACGCCGGTCACCCCGCATGTCGCCGGGAAAATGCGACGACTACCCGGCCGATCCAGCGGATCGGCGCGTCGGAGGGGCTCCCGACGCTCGCGGGCAACGGCGGGAAATTCACCGCGTACTCGTGGTTGCTGATCGGGTACCCGTGGTCGCGACGGCGGGCTCGGGCGCCTGACCGGTGGCAGGCGCGCCCGAGGCAGCCGAGTTCGTGTCTTGTCCGGAACTCGCCGATTCAGCGCTGATCGACATGCTGCTGCCTGCCCCAGGAGTCGTGACGTGCCGTGTCCTCACGGCCAGCACCCTTTCTAGGGGGCCAAGGTGTCCGGCAGTTGAACAGGAGCTAAGGAAATATGCAACGAACAGATGAACTGCTTCTTACGCACGGTGCCCGGCCCCGGCCGGCGAACCGCGCGGCGAGCGGGAGACAACAGCAGCCGGTCACCTGGCCCGTTTCCGGCTGGGCGGGGGCAAGGTCCGGGCCGACATCGTGAAGAAGTCACGCGACCACCAGGACTCGAAGTACCGGTCGGGCTGCCCGAACATTTCCGGCAGCAGGTCCTTGCCATTCGCCCCGGTCGCCCGGGCGGCGGCGCCGCGCGGGTCGTAGGTCGCCAGGCTCACCCAGTCGGTGTTGATGTCAAGTTCCATGGCCCGCACCGCGCCCGCCCGGGCCAGGATGTCGGCCAGGGTGGTGATGTTGAGGCCCGGGCCCCCGGCGTAGACCAGGGCGCCGTTGGCCGTGATGCCCACGCCGGAACGCCAGACGAAGACGGCGTTGCCCAGCGTGAAGCCCCACTGGGTGGTGTCGTCGGGATTCAGCCCGGGAATCGGCTTGCCGTGGTCGACGAGCAGGTCCAGGTTCTGGCGCACGGATACGACATCCGGGGTGAGGCTGGCGTCCCGGCCCCAGTCGGCGATGTTCGCCGAGCCGTCGCGGTAGATGACGAACGATGCCGCGCCCTTGCGCAGAGGCGCGATCATCTTGCCGTCGGTAAAGTAGCCGCCGTTCGCGTTGTCCATCAGGAACCCGGCGTTGAACGCCGCCACCAGGGTCTTCGAGGCGCTGGCGGAAACGGGCGCGGAATCGGGGTACGGCCCTCCGCCCGGGATCGTGCTGCCCGAGTAAAGCGTGGCCCGCAGCAGCTTGGTGTCCATCCAGGCCACGCCGATCACGAGACTGGTGTGGACCGCGTCCGGACGCACCCAGGTCTCGTAGACCGCGGGAAGCCCGTCGACCAGCCGGCCCTCGGGGTGCCAGACGCCCTCGGTAGGCAAGCGGCGCCCCGCCGGGGACGTCATCCGCGGCGGGACCGGCAGGTGCGCAGGCCCGAACCGCGTCGGCTTGCCGATCCTGGTGGCGGCCGCCCCCAGGTCCGGGATCGCTCCCTTGGCGGGCGCGCCGCCCACCGGCGGCGGATGATGTGAGTACCAGACGTTCTCCACCCAGTTCACGATCGGGCTTCCGCCATGCTCGCGGAACCACTCGGCGGCTCGCGCGGCTACCGAGGTGCCCAGGCCCGGGTTGGTCAGCGCGCTGCCCAGCGATACCCAGACCGGCGTCAGCGCGATCACGACCGCGCAGACGGCCGACAGGACCGGATGGCGGCCGAAAATAGTCCGCCGGGCCAGGCGGACCTCCCGGCGGCGGGCCCGGCGGCGGGACCGGCGCGCCCAGAAGTTGTCGCCGGCCCGCCGGTAGCCCGGCTGGCCCGGAGCCGAGGACCTCGAACGGCGCCCGTCGTAGCGGTAGATGCGACCGACGCGGCCGTACGGGCCTTCGCCCGGGCCGTCGCCGTTCAGGTCCGCGGGCCCGGCGCCGGCGTACGGATCGTCCTGCCCGCCGTTACCGTTGCGGCCCGCACGCCCGCCGTCGGCATACTCGTCCCGGCGTGCGGAACGGCCGTAGGGGTCGTCGTAGCCGCCGCGGCGGCCCTCATATTGCTCGCGGCCGCCCCGATACTGGTCCCGGCGGCCCTGGTCGTAACCTCGGCCGCCGTCGTGCCGAGCCGAGCCGCGCGGTCCCCGCGGCGAACTGGTCTCGTCTCGCCCGTCCCAGCGGGGCGCCCGCCCGGTCAGATCCGCCCCCGGGCGCGGGCCGCCTGGCCATTGACGTGGCCGGCGGTCTTCCGGCACGGGTCGCCTTCTCTCATCTCACCAATGCTGCCCGCAGATCATGAAGTCGCGATGAAATCCGCCAGCATCCCGCCTGCTGCGTGCGAGCACAACGTGCAAATCGTACTCGACGGTCCGCCTCGGTCAGGCAGTTCCCGCGACGCCCGCATCGGACCGGGCCCCGCCACGGCCAGAAACATGACCATGACGGCTTCCCGGCGTCATCCGCCGGGAAGCCCGTCACGGTCGCTGCCGGAGGCGCTAGACGGCCACCTCGAGCTGGGTGACCTTGCCGATGTCGGCGGACACCGTGCGCTCGGCCCGGATATTCCCCGGGGCGAGCACGCGCAGCGTCCAGGACCCGGGCGCGGCGAAGAACCGGAATCCGCCGTCCTCGCCCAGCGGGACCTCGGCGACGAAATCGCCCCCCGCATTGAGCAGGCGGGCGTAACCGACCGGCACCGCGGATCCGTTCTGGGTGACGCGACCCTGGACCACCGCCTGCGTGCCAGCGTCCTGGGCGGCGCTCACCGGCGTCCCGCCGGCCGGAGCCCCGCACCCCTCCGCGGTCACTTGCCCTCCCCGATCTCGATCGGCACCCCGACGAGCGAGCCGTACTCGGTCCACGACCCGTCGTAGTTCTTCACGTTCGGCTGGCCGAGCAGTTCGTGCAGCACGAACCACGTGTGCGCCGAGCGCTCGCCGATCCGGCAGTACGCGATCGTGTCCCGGCCGAAGTCCACGCCCGCGTCGCCGTACAGCGTGCGCAGCGCATCGTCGGACTTGAACGTGCCGTCCTCCTCGGCCGCCTTCGACCAGGGGATGTTCCTGGCCGTCGGGATGTGCCCGCCCCGCTGCGCCTGCTCCTGCGGCAGGTGGGCGGGGGCCAGCAGGCGGCCGGTGAACTCGTCCGGGGAGCGGACGTCGACCAGATTGTCCCGGCCGATCGCCGCGACCACCTCGTCGCGGAACGCGCGGAGCGCGGAGTCCTGCTCCTGGGCGTGGTAGCTGGTCTTCGGCCGCTGCGGCACCTCGGTCACCAGCTCGCGGGACTCGAGCTCCCACTTCTTGCGGCCGCCATCGAGCAGCTTCACGTTCCGGTGCCCGTACAGCCGGAAATACCAGTACGCGTAGGCGGCGAACCAGTTGTTGTTGCCGCCGTAGAGGATCACGGTGTCGTCGTCGGAGATGCCCCGCGCGGACAGCAAGGCCTCGAAGCCGGCCCGGTCGACGAAGTCGCGGCGCACCGGGTCCTGCAGGTCGGCCTTCCAGTCGATCTTGACGGCGTTACGGATGTGGCCCTTGTCGTAGGCGCTGGTGTCCTCGTCTACCTCGACGAGCACCACGCCGGGGTCGCCGCCGTGCGCCTCGACCCAGTCGGCGTCCACCAGGACGTCGGATCGGCTCATATGGGAACCTCCTTGTCAGCTTCGGCCGGCACCAGTGACTGGCGACCCGGCCAGATACGTCGGATGAACAGATACATCTCGCAGCCCAGGCAGAGCCCGAAAACCCCGTTCAGGAACGCGGCCAGCAGGCCGGCCGAGGCAGCCGCCATACCCAGCGGCGTGATACCCGCTGCGTAGCCGATGACCCCGATCAAGCTGATCACCAGGCCCACGCCCTGGGCGAACCGGGGCGGCGCCTCTGCCTCAAGCTCCCGGGGCGGCCCGAGCCGCGGCCGCACGAGCCAGCGGTAAACCAGCCCGTAGGGGGCGCTGCGCATGCCGAAGACGGTGGCGATCGCGAAGACCAGCGCCTGCGCGGCCAGCAGCCATCCGCTTCCGGTGATCAGGACCACAGCGAAGACCACCATGGTGACCAGCGCTCCGAAGCGCGGCCCTCTCGGATCGATGTCCATCTGCGGTGTCCCTTCGGGGGATTCTGCTATATGGCCAGCGACTCTGGCCTCAGCCCGGCGCACCGTCGGCCCGGCGCGCACCCCCGCGGGGACGGTGGGTTCAGCTCGCGCCCGCAGCGGGCGGCGGCGCGGCAGGCTGGCTCCTGACCGGGGTGATACGACACAGCGCGGTCGCGACGCGGCAGTAGTCCACGGCGCGCCGCCGGGTCAGGGTTGACCTGGGCAACCGGCCCGCTCCGCGCGGAGCTTGGGCTGAGGTCCGGGCTGGCACACAGCCGATGCTATGCGCGGCCGGGCTCACTGTCACTATCCGCTATCCCGATCTGATCAGTAGGTAATCCGGCCTGCTGCCTTTCGCCGAGCGCGGCGATCACGTCCGCCTTGCGCGGCTGGCCGGCGGCCCGCTTCGTGACCCGGCCGTCGGGGCCGAGCACCAGGACCGTCGGCGTCCTGCGGATGTCCAGGCGCCGGACCAGGTCGAGGTGCGACTCGGCGTCGATCTCCACGTGGGCCACCCCGTCGATCATCCCCGCCACCTCGGCCAGGATCCGCCGGGTGGCCCGGCACGGCGCGCAGAAGGCCGTGGAGAACTGCACCAGCGTCGCCCGCTGGCCCAGCGGCCTGCCCAGGTCTGCGCCGGTCATCAGCGGCCCCGGGCCTGAGTCCCGGGTGTCCCGGGCGCCCGGTGCGCCCGGCGCTGGCGAGGCCGACGGTCCGGGGCCCTCGGCTCCGGCCAGGACCGGCGCCCGCGCCTGGCGCCCGGCCCGCGGGCTTCGCATCCGCCCGTTTGCCCGCCGCCAGGCCAGCCCGGTCACCACCGCGACAGCGAGCGCCACGGCGAGCGCGATCAGTCCGGGGGCCACGTTCTGCTAAGCACGCCGCAGCGCTGCCGCATTCCCGCGCCACCTCTCGCAGTTGGCCGGGACGGGTCAGGTGGCCCGGACGGTCACCAGCGGATTCCCGCCGGAGCTGACGTCGAAGCTGCGCACCTGGGCGGCGGCTACCGGCGACCAGGCCTCGTACCAGTTGCCGTGATAGCCGGTGACCATCCAGGTGCCGGCCAGAACATGCCGGCCGCTGGTCGTGGTCAGCCAGAACTGGCAGCGCGTGCCGTTGCGGATACCCGTGACCTGCACCTGCATGGCGGTGCCCGATTTTCTCTGGGCGTAGTAGACGGCGGCGCTGACATGCGTCGCGGAATTGCTGCCCCGCACCAGTTCGGCGGCCGCCTGCTTCGGCGCGTGCCCGCTGGCCGCCGGCGCGGCGCCCTGGCCGGCCGAGATCAGCACCCCGCCACCGATCCCGCCCCCCACCGCGATCACTGCGGCGGCCGCGGCGACGGCGATGCCGCGCCACCGGCGCGCCCGGCGCCGCGCGGATACCTGTCCCAGCAGCGCGTCCAGCAGTTCCGCGGGCGGCTCTTCCAGATCCTTCAGCTCGGCGTTGTCCAGGGCCAGCAGTTCGGCGTCTTCCAGCGGAACCCGGCCGAGCAGGGCAGGCAGCCCCGCCAGGCCGGCCAGCTCTTCGCGGCAGACTGCGCACTGGCTGAGGTGCGCGTCCACGATCACGCGCTCCGCAGGCTCGATCGCGCCCACCACGTAGACGCCGAGGGCCTGGCGGATCTCGCCGCAGCCGGCGAGTTCGGTCATGGCGCCAGCCCCCTTTCCTCTAGTGCCAGCTTGAGTGCCCGGAGCGCGTAGAACGTCCGGGACTTGACGGTGCCCGGCGGGATGCCGAGTGCCGCGGCCGCCTCCGTGACCGACTTGCCGTGGTAATAGGTTTCCAGCAGCACGCGGCGGTGGTCGGGCCGCAGCGCCTTGACCGCATCGGCCACGGCCCACGACTCGAGTGCCCGTTCTGCCTCGTCCGGCGCGGGGACCAGCTCGAGCGCGGCCTCGCCGACCTCGTGCGGCCGGGCCCGCCTGGCCCGGTAGGCGTCGACCGCGAGGTTCCGCGCCACGGCGAACAGCCACGGCCGGGCCGGACGCTCCGCGATCGCATCGGGATGCATCCACGCGCGCAGCAGGGTCTCCTGCACGATGTCCTCGGCCCGCTGCCGGTCGCCGCTGGTCAGGTGCAGCGCATAACGCAACAGCGGCCCCGCGTGCTCGGCGTAGAGCGTGCGCACCAGCATCTCGTCGGAGGCGGGGCCGCGCGTGCCCCGGCCACCTGAGCCTTCTAGCCCTGCCACGTCCATATGAACGTATCCCGCGCCCGGTTCGGTTCACTTGATACCTCAGCTTGTCTTGCCTGTTTGCGGACCGGTTGCCCGCTACCCTCCGGCGAACGGGGGCAGCACCTCGATCACGGCCGCGTCGCTGAGCATGACCGCCTCCGGCGCCCGGGTTCCCACGGGCATCCCGTCGATCAGGAACGACGAGCGGGCGAGAATCACGCGAAGCCGCGAATCCCGTTCTTGCTCCCGCGCCGGGTCGCTTTGATCGGGCTGGCCACGCGCCGCGGCCAGCGCCTCCGCGAGCGTTTCCGCGGTGATCGTCTCCTCGGCGATTCCCGCTGCTTCCTTTGCCGCCGCCCAGTAGCGGAGGGTCACGATGGCCATGTCAGCTATCCTGACCCATAACGAGACCTGGGGCGGCGCAGGCCCCGGGCCATCGCGGGAGTCAGGGCAGCCTCCCGCGGATGACTCCGCGGGATGGAGGTGGCGGCCGTTGAGTATCGTCCTGCTGCTCACCGACGCGCACGAGCCTGCTGCTGAGATCCTGCCCTCGCTGAGCCTGCTGTCGCACGCCGTCCGGACCGCGCCGGCGTCCGCGACCGCTGCCGCCGACGGGCCGGGCGCCGACGCGCTCCTGGTCGACGCGCGGCGAGACCTGGTGCAGGTCAGGCGGCTGCTGCGGCTGCTGAGGGGGGCGGAGATGAACGTGCCGCTCCTGGCCGTCGTCACCGAGGGCGGCTGGGCCGCGGTCACCGCCGACTGGGGCGCGGACGACGTCATCCTGCATACGGCCGGGCCGGGCGAGGTCGACGCCAGGCTGCGCCTGGCCATCGGGCGCATGGCCCCCGCCGCGTCCGGCGAGATCCGGTCCGGTGACCTGGTCATCGACGAGGCGACCTACTCCGCGCGGCTACGCGGCCGCTCGCTCGACCTGACCTTTAAGGAATTCGAGCTGCTCAAGTTCCTGGCCCAGCATCCGGGCCGGGTGTTTACCCGGTCACAGCTGCTCCAGGAGGTATGGGGCTACGACTACTTCGGCGGCACCCGCACCGTCGACGTACACGTGCGCAGGCTGCGGGCCAAGCTGGGTGCCGAGCACGAGGCGCTGATCGGCACCGTACGCAACGTCGGTTACCGCTTCGTCCCGGCCAAGGGCGACGAGGGGAGCCGGGACGGCGGCGACCAGGAGACCGACCCGGAGACCGACCCGGGGGTCGCACCGGACCAGGGCCAGCAGGCGCCCGGCGGCGAGCCAAGGAACGGCGGGCCCAGCAGGGAGGCGCACCCCGCGCATGCCGAGCTTTGACCGCCCGAAGCCGCACCCCGCTGACCCCGCTGGCCCCGCTGGTCTCGCTGACCCTGCTGGTCTCGCTGGCCCCGCTGGTCTCGCTGACCCGGCTGGCCCCGCCGGTCTCGCTGACCCTGCTGGCCCCGCTGACCGGCCGCCCGCCGCCGCGTCCCGCCCCGCTGACCGGCCGCCCGCCGGAGCGTCGCGCCCCGCCGATGCGGAGATCAGCGTGCGCGGCTGCATCGGCGAGGCGGAGGCGCGGGCGGTACTCGAGCTGGTCGGCGCCGCCACCGAGGAGGATGGCGTCGGCCCCCTGTCCGAGCACGTCATGTTGCACCTGAGGTACGGCGGGGACCCCCGCGCCCGAAACCTGCTGCTGGTCAGCCACGGTGAATTGTCCGGGTACGCACATCTGGACCCGACCGACCCGGTGGAGGGCCCGAGCGGCGAACTCGTCATTCACCCGGCGCACCGCGGGCAGGGACTGGGCCTGCTGCTGGCGCGCGCGCTGGTCGCCGAGGCCGGAGACCGGCCGCTGCGGCTGTGGGCGCACGGTGATCTGCCCGCCGCGGCCCGGCTCGCGGCCACGGCCGGGTTCGAGCGGGTGCGCGCCCTGTGGCAGATGCGGCGCTCGCTGCGGGCCCGGCTCGGAAGGCCGCAGCTCGCCGAGGGCATCACGATCCGGACCTTCGTGGTCGGCCAGGACGAAGACGAGTGGACGCGCCTGAACGCCCGCGCCTTCGTCCGCCATCCGGAGCAGGGGGCCTGGTCCCGTGAGGACCTCGACCTGCGCGAGCGGGAGCCATGGTTCGACCCGGATGGGTTCTTCCTGGCCGAGCGGGACGGGAAGCTGGTCGGATTTCACTGGACGAAGATCCACGGCCTGGCCGACCGGGGCGACCAGGGCGACCAGGGCGACGCGGTCCCCGGCCGCGACCCCGGAGCGGTGGCGCACGCTCATGAACCCATCGGGGAGGTCTACGTCGTCGGCGTCGACCCCGAGGAGCGCGGCACCGGCCTCGGCCGCGCACTTACCCTGGTCGGCCTGCGCTACCTGCGCTCCCGGGGGCTGTTCCAGGTCATGCTCTACGTCGACGAGTCCAACACGCCGGCGATCGGCCTGTACGAGTCACTGGGCTTCACGCACTGGGATACCGATGTGATGTTCGCGCGTACGCCGCAAGCTGTGCAGGCCGCCGGGCACGCCTGAGCGCTCCGGCCGAGTTCGCGGCGCCGGGCCGCTGGTCAGCTCGAGCCGACCGACGCCCGGGCGGCGGGGCCTACCCCGAGGACGCGATCGAGTTCCTCTGCGGTGAGCGGCCGGTCGCTCGCGGCCACTGCGCTGAGCACCTCGGAGTAGAGCTCGATCTCGTCGAGCGCCACGCGGTCTTGGACGCGCAGGTCCACATGCTCTCGCAGCGCGCCCACCTCCATCGCTGAGCGGATTCGCAGGATCCGTATGGGAACCGTATGACTAGGCTATGGCGCGAGACCATTCCCCCGCATGACTCATCAGGATCATTTCCGGACCACCTCAGGGTGAGTTCTACCCGAACCCGGGCAACAAATTCCGGTCCCTGGCGACTAGTCACGCCGCCTGGCCACCCGCTCCGCCCTCACCCCCAACCGCCCCGCTCCGGCCCTCGCCCCTGCCGAGGCCGCAACGACAGCGACGCGCCGGCGGTGCCGCTATGACAGCAGCGACGCGCCGGCGATGCGCCCAACGGGCGCGCCAGGCAGGCCCAGGGAGGCCCAGGAAGGGACAGGGAGGGCCAGGAAGGGCCAGGCGCCCCCAGGGCTTGGCCCTGGCCAATTTTCATGATCATGGTTGATTGATGACGATTTTCGGCTTCGATCCACCAAGATCATGAAACCACCGAGAGGTCACCCGAGGCTTGAGGCAGGGCTGACAGCATCACCCGAGGCTTGAGGCAGGGCTGACAGCATCACCCGAGGCTTGAGGCAGGGCCGACAGCATCACCCGAGGCTTGAGGCAGGGCCGACAGCATCACCCGGGGCTTGAGGCGGGGCCGACAGCGGGCGCCCTGGCTAGGCTAGGGTGCCGGAGGCCCGGGCTCGGCCCACGTCACGCTGCGGTGACGTGCCGCGCGGGCGACGTAGTTGGCGGCCGAATCCGCGAACGTCCCGCGGTCATCGTCGGTGAGTTCCCTGATGACCCGGCCGGGCACGCCGGCGAACAGAACGCCGGGCGGAACGCGGGTCCCCGGCCGGACCAGGGTGCCCGCGGCCACCAGGGAACCGGCTCCGACCTTCGCCTGGCCGAGTACGACCGCCCCGATGCCGATCAGCGCGCCCGCCTCCACCCGAGCCCCGTGCACCATGGCGTGGTGGCCCAGGCTGACCCGCTCCTCGAGCAGGACCGGCTCGCCGGTGTCCACGTGCAGGCAGCAGAGATCCTGGATATTGCACTCGGGACCGACCACGATCTCGTCGTCATCGGCGCGCAGTACCGCCCCGTACCAGACGCTGGCGGCCCGGTCCAGGGTGACCCGGCCCACCACGACCGCGTTCGGAGCGATCCACGCCTCGGGATGAACCGAGGGAACGTACTCGCCGAGCGATCCAACGAAACCCATGCGCTGCACCTCCCCACCCTCGCCCACCCTCCGTTGCTGGCGCAGATTACCGTTCCGTGGCTCGATCAATCCAGACATAACTGGATACTCGGCCGTTTCGGTTGCGCGGAAGGGTGCTTCGGGACAAGAGTCGTGCCCGTCATTCCATAACGCCGTGCCCGGCCCGCGCTCGGCAGAGCTAGCTGCCGGCGGACCGCCTACAGTAGACGAGATCCGCAGACCCGGCCCCACCCAGCCGGCCAGCTACCGCGCCGGCCGGCCAAGCGAGGTCTGCCTGAGCCCTGACGGGTGACATGATGAGCGAGCAGACCGACCACCTTGCCGAGCTGGGCTCTGGCGAAGACGCGTTCGAGAAAGAGATGCGCGGCTACAGCCGCCGGCAGGTCGACGAGTTCGTGGCCAAGACCCGCAGTACCTCCCGCGATCTCGAAGACCGGCTGTCGCGCGCTCTGGACGAGAACGAGCGGCTCAGGCTGGAACTCTCCTCGGCGCGGCAGGCGGCCGCCAACCGCCCCGCGCACGAGGAGATCAGCGAGCGGGTGGGCCAGATCCTGAAGCTCGCCGACGACGAGGCCAAGTCACAGCGGAAGTTCGCGGCCGAGGAGATCGCCAAGCTCCGCAACGAGGCCAAGCAGGAGACGGACCGGCAGCGGACCGAGGCCAAGCAGGAGACGGACAAGTTCCGGGCCGAAGCGCAGAACCAGGCCGAGCGCATGCTGCGCGCCGCGCAGGAGCAGGCGGAGAACTCGGTCGCCAGCGCCAGGAACGAGGCGGAGAAGACCAGGAACACGGCGCGGGCCGAGGCCGAGCGCTCGATCTCCGAGGCGCACAAGCAGTCCGAGACCGCGGTGGCCAGCGCCAAGGCCCAGGCCAAGCAGGTTCTCGACGAGGCCACCGCGCGGGCGACCGCGATTCACGACGGGGCCGAGCGCCGTCTCAACCTGCTCATGTCCCGGCACACCGAGGCGATCCGGCGCCTGACCGAGATCCGCGACGTGGTCACGACCCTGGTGGCCGGCGAGGTCTCCCGCGGCTCGCTGGAGGAAGAGGTCGAGAAGGCCGTCGCCACCGCCATCGGCGAAAAGCCGGGCGCTGGCCGGGCCGGGGCCCAGGCCGAGGGCAGGTTCGGTCCCGCCGGCGCGGGAGCCGCTCCGGCGGCCCCGGGCGGGGGCGTTCCGGCCGCCGGCCCGCAGGTAGCACGCGGCCGCGTCGCCGAGCCCGGACCCAGGACCCAGCCCGCGCCCATGGCTCCGTCGGCAGCCGCCGCCAAGTCCGCCGCCGAACGCCGACCGGGGGACACCGGGACCGTCGCGGGCGCAGCTAACGGCCAGGGCACGGCCGAGGCTCCGGCAGCAGACGCCGCCCGCCAGGCCGCGGGTACGACCCGGCCGGGCAGCGGCCCCCGGGCCGAGGGCGAGGGCCCTGCGGGCGCGGCGCGGCCGACGGGATCCGGCGAGGGCGCACGCCACGCCGCCGGCACCACGCGGCCCGCCGCCTCGGACGAGCCCGCCGACAGCACCCGGATCATTCCGGACTGACGCGTCGCCCCCCGGGGGCGGCCCCAGACCGGCCCCGGACCGGCCCCGGACCGGCCCCGGACCAGCCCCGGGCCGGCCCGGACCAGCCCCGGGCCGGCCCCCCATCGCCGCCGGGGCACCGAGGCGCGAGAGTCAGCCGGGCAGCGTGTCGAGCCGCCGCAGGATGACTCCCTCACGCAGCGCCCACGGGCAGATCTCCAGTTGCGGCAGGCCGAACAGGTCCATCGCCGCGTCGGCCACGATCGCGCCCGCGGCGAGCTGCGGCGCCCGCCCCCGGGACACCCCGGGAAGCTGTCCCCGGTGCGCGGCGGTGGTCCGGGACAGCCGTTCGGCCAGCGCGGTGACGTCGGCGTGCTGCAGGATCCGCCGGACGTAGGGGCCGTCGCTGGACGGCGCCGCGCCCGCGATCCTGGCGAGCTGCCGGAACGTCTTGGAGGTGGCGACGGCATGGTCGGGGCGCCCGTCCCGCATCACCGTGCCCGCCGTCGCGGCGATCTCCGCCCGGACGTGCTTGCGGAGCTGCCGGACCTCATCGGCTGACGGCGGATCGTCGGTCAGCCAGTCCCGGGTCAGGCGGCCCGCGCCGAGCGGCAGCGAGACGGCGACGCCCGGCTCCTCATCGACGCCGGACGCGATCTCCAGCGAGCCGCCGCCGATGTCCAGCACCAGCAGCCGCCCCGACGACCAGCCGAACCAGCGCCGGGCGGCCAGGAACGTCAGCCGCGACTCGTCGGAGCCGGGGAGCACCCGGATGTCCACCCGCGTTTCGCCCTCGATCCAGGCGAGGAGCTCGTCGCCGTTGGCGGCGTCACGGACCGCCGACGTCGCGAAGGCCAGGAGTTCCTGCACGCCCTTGTCCTCCGCGATCCGCAGCGCTTCGTCCACGAAGTCGCGGAGCTGTGTCGCGCAGTCCCGGGTCAGCCGGTTGGCGTCGTCCAGATGATCGCCCAGGCGCAGCTCCGCCTTGTGCGAGAACGCAGGTACCGGGCGCGCGCCCTGGTATGCGTCGACGACGAGCAGGTGGACGGTATTGGAGCCGACGTCCAGGACACCCAGTCGCATACTTCGACGCTACCCCGCCAGCCGACGAGAATGCGGGCACACCGGCGGCACCCGGGTCGTCCGCTGCGGCATCGTCATCCCGCGCCTCCCCCACTCCCCCGCCCACTGTATGTTCGGGATTATGAACGGGGAAGGGGAGGCGGGCGGGGTCATGCTCGTTGTGCTGGAGGCCGGATGACCGAGAAATCGCGCGGCAGCGTCAGGGTAGAGCCGGGACGCAAGCGGGTACGCGCCTTCCTGAACGGCGAGCTGGTGGCCGACACGAGGCGGCCGTTCCTGGTCTGGGAACGGCCCTACTACCCGACGTACTACCTGCCCGCGTCCGACGTGCGCGCCGCCTTGATCCCCGCGGGCGAGACCGACCACTCGCCCAGCCGCGGCGACGGCGAGGTCCTGCACGTGAAGGTGTCCACCGCGACCGCCGAGCGGGCGGCGCTCCGGTACCCGGACTCGCCGCTGGAGCAACTGCGCGACCTGGTCCGCCTCGACTGGAACGCGATGAGCGAGTGGCTGGAGGAGGACGAGCCGGTCTACACCCACCCGCGCGACCCGTACAAGCGGATCGACATCCTGGCCAGCTCGCGGCACGTGCGCATCGAGCTGGACGGCGTCACGGTCGCCGAGTCGCGCCAGCCGCGGATCCTGTTCGAGACCGGGCTGCCCGCGCGGCACTACATGCCGCTGACCGACGTGCGGATGGACCTGCTGCGGCCGTCGGCCACGGTCACGCACTGCCCGTACAAGGGCGCGGCGAGCTACTGGTCGGTGGACACCGGCCAGGGCGTGCACGAGGACGTGGTCTGGATCTACCGGGCGCCGCTGCCGGAAAGCCAGAAGGTCGCCGGGCTGGCCTGCTTCTACGACGAGAGGGCGGACGTCTACCTGGACGGCGAGCGGCAGGACAAGCCCGCGACCCCGTTCAGCTAGCGCACCCCGGCATCCCGCCTACCGCCTCCCGCACCGGGCAGGCAGGAAGATCCAGATCCTCGATTCTTGAACGCGATGGCCCCCGGCGGGTCGAGATGTCCCGGGCGGCCGCCTCCGCGTCGCGCATCGTCCGCAGCACGTTGCCGCTGGCCAGCTTCCCGCAGTCGGCCTCGCTCCAGCCGCGGTGGCGCAACTCGGCGATCAGCGCCGGGTAGCAGGAGACGTCCTCCAGGCCTTCGGGCAGCCAGTCGATGCCGTCGTAGTCGCTGCCGATGCCGACATGGTCGACGCCGGCCACCTGGCGGACGTGCTCGACGTGGTCGGCCACCTCGGCCAGGGTCACGGCCGGCCGGGGGTGCTCGGCGGTCCACGCCGCCCGCTCCGCCCGCGCCTGGCCCCGCCCCGGCACGTTCCGGAAATCGAGCCCGCGTCGCTTCATGTCCTCGGCGAACTCCCGCTCCCAGTCCCGGCAGGCCTGGGAGACGAAGGCCGGGACGAAGTTGACCATGCACGTGCCGCCGCCCGCGGCCAGCCGGGCCAGGATGTGGTCGGGCACGTTCCTGGGGTGGTCGCACAGGGCCAGCGCGGACGAGTGCGAGAAGATCACCGGCCCCTCCGCGGTGTCCAGCGCGTCGCGCATGGTGTCCGGGGACACGTGGGACAGATCGACCAGCATGCCGAGCCGCTGCATTTCCCGCACCACCTCCCGGCCGAACTCGGTCAGGCCGCCCGCGGACCTCTCGTCGGTCGCCGAGTCGGCCCAGGGCAGGTTGCGGTTGTGGGTGAGCGTCAGGTACCGGACCCCGAGCGCGTAGAGCGCCCGCAGCGTGCCGAGCGAGCAGCCGATGGAGTGCCCGCCCTCCGCGCCGATCAGCGACGCGACCCGGCCCGCCGCGGTGATCCGCTCCACGTCCGCGGCGGTCAGCGCCAGCTCGAGGGCGTCCGGGTAGCGCCTGATCATCTCGTGCACCAGGTCGACCTGCTCGAAGGTCGTGGTGACCGCCGTCTCCCCGGTGAGGTCCGCGGGCACGAAGACCGACCAGAACTGCCCGCCGACCCCGCCGCGCGCCAGCCGGGGCAGGTCGGTCTGGGTGGATGCGACCGGGGCGGCGAGGTCGGTCGTGTCCAGGTCGAGTTCGTCCGCGACGCGCATGGTCCACGGGAGGTCGTTGTGGCCGTCGATCACGGGGTGGCGCCCGAGCAGGTCCCGGGCGGAGGTGATATCGGCGGCGGTGATCGGTTCGGTGCGGCTTTGGGTCACCGCCCAAGCTTACGAAGGCGCAGGCGGGTCAGGTCTGCTGGCCGGCCGGGGCCACGTCGGACAGCGGCCGGCCCGGCCCAGGGCCTGCCCGGCTCGGGCCCGGTGTCCAGCGGCCGCTGAGGCAGAGCCAGAGCAGCCCGCTCGCGGCCACGGCCAGGGTCACCGGTACGACACCGCGGGAGACGGCGTCGGCGGTCAGGTCGAGCGCGAACGGGCGCAGGTGGGTGTAGTAGGTCACGCCCGGCAGTTCGGCCGCGGCGGCCGCGACCGCCTGCAGCAGCGCGATCCAGTCCAGCCGGGTGGCCGGCATCACCGCGAGCAGCGGAAAGACCATGACGTCGAACCAGGGGCGCTGCTGCGGCGAGCAGACCAGCCAGGCCAGGCTCAGGGCGAGCGCCGGGCGGACGGCCGGCGGGCCTGGGGCTCCGGCGGCCAGGCCGGGCGTCCCGGCGGGCGGGCCGGGCGGGCCGGGCGGGCCGGACGGTTCCGCGGGCAGGCGCCAGAGCAGGATCACGGCCAGGAGCAGGGACGCGACCAGGGCGATCTCGTCGATCCTGATGCTCGCGTGCGACCAGGGGATCACCCGGTTCAGCAACTGCCAGGGCTCGTAGAGATCCGTGCTGCCCGCCGACCGGCGCGCGACCGCTAAGAGCGCTCGCTGGCCGGCCAGGGCGTAGCTCGGCCCGATGACCGCCGCCGCGCCGGCCCCGAGCGCGGCCAGCGCGGCGAGCGTGCGCGGCGACCGGGGCGAGCGGCACGCGGCCCAGGCCAGTCCCGCCCCGAACAGGGCGAAGGGCGCCTTGATCGCGACCGCCGCTCCCACCAGGACGCCCGCGACCAGCCCGCTGCGCACATCGCAGCGGCGGAACGCCAGCAGCCCGGTCACCCCGGCCCCGGCCGCCAGCCCGTCGACGTGGCCGCCCGCCATCACGGCCAGCAGCATGAGCGGATTCACGGTCCACAGCAGGTGCGCCCGCGCCCGCCGCGCGGCGTCCGCGCGCAACAGCCGGTCCAAGGCCACCACGACCACCAGGAAGGCGAGCGCGTTCCACACCTTGAGCCAGAACACCGTCCGCGCGGCCGAGTCCCCGGCCAGGTCCGACGCCGCCTGTTCGGTCACCGTGGCCAGCGGGCCGTAGGCCGAAGGGGAGTTCTCCCACACCTGCGGGGCCGCCGCGCCCACGGGATCCCCCGAGCGCTTCAGGCGCGCGGGAGTCATCACGTACGGGCTGTGCCCGAGCGCGGCGATCCGTCCGTAGGCCGCGTAGTCCAGCATGTCGGTCGACCCGACCGGCGGCACCACCATCAGCGCCACGACCGCCACGACCGAGCCGGCGATCAGGGGCCGGGACCGGGGCCGCCATCCGCGCCGCACCGCCAGCAGCCCGGCCGCCAGGCCCGCCCCGCCGATGAGCGTCGCGGCCCACGTCAGGGCCGACATCACCGTGGGCGAGGCGTTCGGCTGGGCGAAGTACGGCGGCCACGGGGTGGCTGGCCGGAGGCGGGGCACCGCGGCCGACGGCCCCTCGGCCCCGATGACGACCATCAGGGCCACGCTGATGCCGACCGCGGCCAGCGCGGTCCCGGCCGTCCACCGGACGGCCCGCGCCGGAGGGGACTCGCCCGGCTCTCGCACCGGAACCATGCGGCTTAAGATCCCTCGCCTGGAGTACCTGGGACGTCACTGATCAGCGAAACCGCGCAGCAGGATACTCTAGGTAACTAACTAATGCCATTCAGTTAGAGCAGCTCCCCGCCGGGTCAGCGGACAACCGCCAAGAAGATCACCACGAACAGGATCCCGATCCCGAGGACCCAGATCAAGTGGTGGGTCCGGTCCCGGCGGAGCCCCCCGAACTGGGATTTCCGGCCCGGGATCGCACGATGGGCCATGTGGGCCTGACTGAAATGCCATCCGAGGTATACGGCCACGGCGCCGGCGATGACGGCTAGGAACATGCCGGGCCCAACGCGGTGCCTGGGCTGAGCAGGCAGGCCGGAATCCCAGCCATCACGGCCTCCTCACGTCGGCTTCCCAGTACACCACGCGGCACGTGCCCGCACCACCGATCTGATTTTGTGATCTAGGGCCCAAATGCCGGAAATACAGGCTTTCGGGCCCTAGATCACCGGACACCGGTCATTCCGGCCGGGGATTCCAGCGGAAGCAGGCGACGGCGACGAGGGCCCCGGCCGCGCCCCAGGCCAGCAGCACGCCGAGGTTCGTCCAGCCGGGCCCGGCGTGCTGGGCGAACGGGCCGAGCAGGGCCTGGTTGAACGGCCGCACCGGCAGCACCCCGGCGATCCGGTTCAGCAGGGCGGAGTGAATCGGGAGGTACGTGCCGGAGATGAACACCAGCGGGAACAGGACCAGTTGCACCACCGCCGGGGCGGCCTCGGCGTTGCGGATCAGCGAGGCCACCCCGACGCCCAGGGCGCAGAAGCTGGCCGCTCCCAGCACCAGCGCGGCGGCCAGGGCGAGCCAGTGGGTGGGGAACGGCACGCCGAACAGGCGGCCGACGGCGGTGATGAGCGTGACGTCCACCACGCTGACCAGGACGCAGTGCGCCAGCAGCCCGAGGAAGTACGCCCACGCGGGCAGCGGCGTGGCCCGCACCCGCTTGAGGATGCCGTCCTGGCGCCGCATGGCCAGCACGATCGCGAGCTGGCTGTAGCAGGAGCCCAGCACGGACACCGCCGCCATGGTCGGCACGTAGTACTGCAGGGCCGACAGCCCGTAGAAGTACGAGCTCCGCCCGGAGCCGCGGAACATCGCGCCGAAGGCCGTGATGATCACGACGGGGAAGACGAACGTGAAGAACGCGCTCTGCGGGTTGCGCCAGAACGACAGCTGCTCGTAACGGATCTGGTGTCGCAGCAGGGCGAGGTCGCCGCGCCGCGACGGGTAGCCGGCGATGGTCATGATGCACTCCGTTCCAGGATGGGTTCGGGGCCGCCGCGGTCGGTCAGTTGCAGGTAGACGTCCTCCAGGCTCGGCCGGTCCACGGTGAGCCGGTCGAGCGCCAGGCCGCGCCGCAGCGCCCAGCCGGTCAGCTCGAACAGCGCCCGGCTCGGTTCCGCGGTCTCCACGGTGACCAGGCCGTCGCCCGCGGAGGCGGGCAGCGGCAGGTCCGTGACCGTGCAGGAGCCTGGGAGCGCGAAGCGGATCCGGGCCCGGGCGTGGTCGCGCCCGCCGAGGTCGGCCGGCGTCCCCTCGGCCACGATCTGGCCGCCGGACATCACCGCCACCCGGTCGGCCAGTTCCTGGGCCTCGTCCATGTAGTGCGTGGTGAGCACGATCGTGGTCCCGGCGTCGCGCAGGCTGCGGACGACCTGCCAGGCGTCCCGGCGCGCGCCCGGGTCGAACCCGGTCGTCGGCTCGTCCAGGAACAGCAGCTCCGGGCCGCCGACCAGCCCCAGGGCCAGGTCCAGCCGCCGCTTCTGCCCGCCGGACAGGCTGCGGACCTTCCGCCGCTCCAGCCCGGACAGGCCGACCAGGGAGATCACCTCGCCGACCTCCCGCGGCGCCGGGTAATACCCCGCGTTGCGGGCCAGCGTCTCGCGGACCGTCAGGTACGGCTCGACCGCGACGTCCTGCAGCACCAGCCCGATCCGCTCGCGCAGCGCCCGCCCGGTGGCCCGGTCGCCGGGATCAAAGCCCAGCACCTCGGCCCGCCCGCCGTCCCGGGCCCGGAAGCCTTCCAGGATCTCCAGCGTGGTCGTCTTGCCCGCGCCGTTCGGCCCCAGCAGCGCGAAGATCTCCCCCCGCGCGACCGTGAAGCTCACCCCGGCCACCGCCGCCACGGCGCCGTAACTCTTGCGCAGGCCGGTCACGCTGACCACGTCAGCGGGTCTGGTCACTATCGTACGCACCGGACCTCCAGGGACAGGTCGAGGTAGCGCCCGGCCAGCCCGCGGGACGCGGTCACGCCGAACTCGGTGCGGTCGATGCGCGTGGCGGCCCGGGCGGTGAACGAGCGCGGTGAGGCATCGGCCAGTTCGACGCTCATGCTGACCGGCCGGGTGACCCCGCGCACGGTCAGCGCGCCGGTGAGTACCGGGCCGTCGATGCGTTCGGACTGGAAGGTGATCACCGGGTGCCGGCCGGCGTCGAGGAAGCGTGCCGACCGCACGGTGGCGTCCCGCGGCCCGCTGCGGGTGCGGAAGCTGGCGGTCTCGATCTCGGCGCGGATGCTCGAGCCGGCCAGCGGCTCGGCGACGTCGACCGTCCCGGCCCGGATCGCGAAGCTGCCGCGCACGGGGGCCAGGCCGAACAGGTGCCGGGTCCGGAACGTGACCGCCGAGCCGCTGATGTCGATCTCGTAGCGGCCGGGCCGGGGGGTAGTGGCCGGGGTGTGGTCTCGTGTGATTTCCATGCGTCCATTGCAGGGCGTCGGGGGCGGCGTGCGGCAGGGCCAACGGTGGGCTCCGGGCCCGACGAACGGATGGTCACCGCGAGGGTCGCGCAACTTTCGTAGGGTCGTGACCCCGCCGAACGTTGGCGGTCCATGGGCGTGCGCGCGAGCGTGACGTACCGTGGCGACGTGAGGCGAGAGAGGCACTGCGTGAGCGAGCCGGAGGGACGCGGTGCCGTCTGGACTGAGGAGCGAGGGACGAGCGACGGGGGAAGGCGGCGCCTCCAGGGCGCCCCGGAGGCCAGCGGGAAACACTGCGGCGAGTCGTGGTACCGGCGGCACTGGGTCGCGGTCGACGTGGCGATCGCGGTTTTCTTCGTGCTGCTGGACACCGGGACGACGCTGCTGCGGACAACGTGGTGGCCTGCCCATCCCGGCACGCTCGCCTGGGTCATGCTGGGGCTGCAGGCGGCGGCTTGCGCGTCGCTGGCCGCCCGCCGCCGCGCGCCACTAACGGTCGTCGGCATCCTGGCCGCGTTCACGCTCCTGGTGACGCTGCTGATCTGGCCTGCCTGCGCGCTGACGCCGGCGCAACCCCGGGAACATATGGGCGCCTTACTCGACGGTACTGGCGGCGTACGGGCCGTTCTTCTACCAGCAGAACCGGCGGAGGGCGTACATCGCGATCGCCATCCTCACGGTCGTCGTCTCGCGGCCGTGGCAGCCGTCGGCCATCGTCATCACGGTCGGCCTGCTCCGCACGGCGGTCGGGCCGCTTATCGCGCTGTACTTCACGGCCCGCCGCAATCTGGTGCAGGCGCTGACCGAGCGCGCCGAGCGGGCCGAGCGGGAGCGCCACCTGCTCGCCGAGCAGGCCCGGGCCGAGGAACGCGCCCGGCTGGCCGGCGAGATGCACGACGTCGTGACGCACCGGGTGAGCCTGATGGTGCTGCAGGCCGGCGCGCTGCGGATGACCGCGACCGACGAGGCGACGCGGCAGGCCGCGGAGGAACTGCGGGCCGCGGGCTGCCAGGCCCTGGACGAGCTGCGGGACCTGGTCGGCATCCTGCGCACGGGCCCGGAGCCCCCCGCGGACGCCGGGGACGAGAGCCCCGCCGCGCCGGACCTCGCCGCGCTGATCGCGGAGTCCACCGCGGTGGGCACGCCCGCCGAGCTGGCCGAGGACGGCGACCCGGCCCTGGCCTCCCCCGTGGTCGGGCGCACGGCGTACCGCATCGTGCGCGAAGCCCTGACCAACGTCCGCAAGCACGCCCCCGGCGCCCGGGTGCGGGTGCGGGTCAGCTACGCCGAGTCGGGCGTGCGCCTGGAGGTCCGCAACACGCCGCCCGCGGGCCTGCGCCTCGCCCCTGGCCGGCACCGGCTCCGGGCTGGGCCTCGCGAACCTCCGGCAGCGCGTCGAGCTCGTGCACGGCACGCTGCGCGCCGGGCCCGCGCCGGACGGCGGGTTCTGCGTCGAGGCCACGCTGCCCGCGTTCGTGCCCACCGCCGAAGCGGCGGTGCGCACGTGATCCGGGTGGTCGTGGTCGACGACGAGCCGATGGTGTGCGCGCACCTGCGCACGATCCTCGGCTCCGCCGGCACCATCGAGGTCGTCGGGGAAGCCCACGACGGGGCGGCCGGGATCGAGGCGGTCACGGCGAGCCTGGCCCGACGTCGTGCTCATGGACCTGCGCATGCCGGGCGTCGACGGGCTCACCGCGATCGAGCGCATCATGAGGCTGGCCCGCCCGCCGGTCGTCGTGGTGCTGACGACCTTCGACGCCGACCAGTACGTGCTGCGCGCGCTGCGGGCCGGCGCGGCCGGGTTCCTGGTCAAGTCCACGCCGCCGGAGGACCTGATCGGGCTGGTGCAGGTCGCGGCCGAGGGGCACACGGTGCTGTCGCCGGCGGCCGCGCGCCGGCTGGTCGCGGCCTCGGGTGACAGCCAGCCGGCTCGCGACCGGGCCAGCAAACTCGTGAAAACCTTGACGGAACGGGAAGTAGAGGTGCTGGCCTGCCTGGGCGAAGGACTCTCGAACGCGCAGATCGCCCGGCGGCTGTTCCTGTCCGAGGCCACGGTCAAGGGCTACGTGTCACGGATGCTGGACAAGCTGGACTGCGCGAACCGGACCCAGGCCGGGCTGCTCGCCCACGACGCGGGCCTGGCCGGCGGCTGAGCCCGGTCAGGCCGCATGACCGCCGACCAGGGTACCCACGCCGTAGGTCACGGCGATGGCCAGGCCGCCGAGGATGAGCTGGCGCAGGCCCGAGGGCACCAGGGGCCGGCCGGTCAGCCGGCCCACCCCGACCCCGCCCGCGGCCAGCGCCACCGCCGTGATCACCAGCGTCGCGGCCAGGGCGGGCAGGCCGGCCAGGTAGGGCAGCAGCGGCACCAGCGCGCCGAGCGAGAACGCGAGCAAGGAGGCCGTCCCGGCCAGGATCGCCGACGGCAGCCCGGTGGGGTCGACGCCGAGTTCCTCGCGGGTGTGCACCCGCAGCGCCGTGCTGGGGTCGCTGGAGACCGCGGCGGCCATCCGGGCCGCCGTGTCCGGGTCGGCGCCGTAATCGCGGAAGTAGCCGGCCAGTTCGTCCTGCTCGGCGGCCGGGAACCGGGCCAGCATCCGCCGCTCCAGGGCGACTTCCGCGTGCACGAGCTCGTTCTGGTTGGTCACCGAGATGTACTCCCCGGTGCCCATCGAGAACGCCCCGGCCACCAGCGCGGCCACGCCCGTCAGCACGATGGTGTGCGCGGACGCGCCGCCGCCGCCCAGCCCGGCGATCAGCGAGGCGTTGGTGACCAGGCCGTCCACCGCGCCGAACACGGTCGGCCGCAGCCAGCCGCCCGATACGTCACGGTGGCCGTGCGACCAGCCCGCCACCAGCGCCGCGGTCCCCGTGGCGTCCGATGGCGGCTCGCGGCTCTCGTCGTCAGCCACCTGCCCGATTATCCCCCCGCCCTTGGCACGCGACCCCCGGTTTGGCTGACCGGTGAGCGCAACACCCCCTATCATGCCTGGGAATGACGGGAATCGAGCCCGGGGACCGGGTCATCATCACCGGCGCCTCGGGGTTCATCGGGTCGGCCGTCGCCCGGGCGTTGCAGGCCAGGGACGCGAAGGTCGTCGCGCTGGTCGCCCCGGGGGATGATGCCCGCCACCTGGACGAGATCGTCGCGGAGCAGATCGTGGCGGACATCCGCGACGCCTCCGCGGTCCGGGCCGCCTGCGAGGGCGCCCGGTTCGTGTTCCACCTGGCGGCGATCTACCGCTTCTGGGCGCCGGACCCGCGGATCTTCTACGACGTCAACGTGGGCGGGACGCTCAACGTGATCGACGCCGTGGCGGCGGCCGGATGCGAGCGGCTGGTCTACACCTCCACGGTCGGCGTCCTCGGGCTGGGCGGGGCCAAGCCGGCCGACGAGACGTGCTACGCGGACATCTCGCACCTGTTCGGTTACTACAAGAGATCCAAGTACGTCGCCGAGCACGAGGCGCTCAGGGCCGCGGCCGAAGGTCTCGACGTCTGCATCGTCCTGCCCACCTTTCCGCTGGGGCCGGGCGACCTGGCCCCGACGCCGACCGGGAAGCTCGTGGTCGACTTCCTCAACGGGCGGATGCCCGGCTTCGTGGACACCACCCTGAACGTCACCCACGTCGACGACCTGGCCCTGGGTCACCTGGCCGCCCTCGAGCGCGGCCGCCGCGGCCGCAGCTACATCCTGGGCGGGGAGAACCTGTCGATGCGGGCGATCCTGCAGGCCCTGGCCTCCTGCTCCGGCCTGCCGATGCCGCGGCTGGAGGTCCCGCGCGGGCTGGCGCTCACCGCCGGCCTGGCCTCCGACCTGATCGAGGGAAGGCTGCTGCGCCGGGAGCCCCGCGTGCCGCTCGAAGCGGCGCGCATGTCCACCACGCGCATGACCTTCAGCGACGAGCGGGCGCGCCGGGAAATCGGCCACACCTCGCGGCCGGCCCGCGAGGCGATCGAGGAATCGGCGCGCTGGTTCGCCGACCACGGCTACGTGTCGACCAGCCGGCGCGCCGCGATCAGGTGGCGGGCGTAGCGGACGGCATGAGGCCGGTCCGGGCGGCTAGCGCCTGGCGAGCGCGGGATACTCGGCCGGCACCGCGCTGATGACGGTGAGGCATTCCACGAAGAAGTAGATGGTCTTGAAGAACTCGAGCAGGTCGCCGTCCTCGAGCAGGATCTTGCGGTACATGACCGTCCGCTGCGCGTCGTAGCCCTCGTGCAGCGCCTTCCAGCCGGCGTAATCCATGCCGAGCACGTACGTGGCCTCGAGTCGCTCGTCCGGCCCGATGATCTGGCAGTCGGTGACCGTGCCGGCGCCCCACTGGACGTACAGGTACGCGGGACCCTCGCCGAGCGAGGCGGGCAGGTCGCGGCACCCGAGCGCCCACGACGCCGGGTACATCCCCTTGATCAGCTCGAAGAAGTCCCAGTACATCTGCAGCTTCTCGGCGCGGGCCTGCTGCGACGGGCCCGCTGTCAGCGCCTCACGGACCGCGTCGGCCCACTGCTTGCTGAAGAACGCCGGCTCCGCCACGGACTCACCCACCCGCCAGGACGGGCTGCACCTGCGCGAGCAGGTCCTCGAGGTCGGGAGCGAGGTCGATGCCGACGTCGTTCAGCTTGCGCCGCAACTGCTGGAAGAACAGCATCCGTACCTCGTCCTCGGTCCAGCCCAGCGGCTCATAGTAGATCTCGCGGCTGTTCACGCCGGACAGCGAGAGGATCGTCCGCAGGGTGTCGTGGATCTCCTTGATCATCGTCGGGTCCTTGCGTACCGCGTCCTGCAGGTAGCGCATGCCGCCCTGCACGTGCCGTGACTCGTCGCGGCAGGTCGCCGTGAAGCCGGTGTAGTACGCGGGCAGGAACCCGCGCCAGCGGGCGTACGACAGCGTCACCTTCATCACGGACAGCGCGAGCACGCCCTCGATCCACAGGAAGTAGTTCGTGCCGTAGCGCACCCGCGCCCGCTCGTCGTACGGATGCTGCCGCACCTCGTCCGCCTGGTAGGCGAGCAGCCCGAACGGCCCGACGAACGTCTCCGCCACCCACGGGAACGAGGCGTCGAGAATGGCCATGATGTCGCGGCCCTCCAGGCCGACGACCTCCCGGTAGAACCGGTCGAAGAAGACCGTGTGCCGCGCCTCGTCCTCGATCTGCGCGGCGATGTGGAGCTTCTCCTCCTCGCTGGCGCCGATCATAAACACCGGCAGCTCGATCTCGACCTGCCGCTCGCCGTGGTGGAAGCCGGAAGCGATGGCCATGAACGACTGCCGCTCGTCCTCAGTCATCTTCTCCTTCCAGTCGATCTTGTCCTGGCGGAAGTCGAGATCGTAGACATCCCATCGCTGCTTCAGGTACTTGCGGTACAGCGTCGTGAAGTCCGGCAGCGACTTCAGGTCCCTGTGGACGTACTCGATGACGTCGTCGATATCGATGCCGAGCACCCCGGCGAGGTCGGACTCCTCGATCTCGCGCACCTGCTGGTCGCTCAGCGCACGGGGGCCTTCGTGCAGAACCGCCGTCGGGCTCTTGCGTTCCGTCATGCCGGCGAACCTCCCTGCCTAATGGCCGCCGCGACCGCCGCGCCGAACCACCGCGCAATCATCTCCCGACCATAATCGATACTAGAAAGTGATTCTGTAAACCCCCGATTCACCCGCGTGCAGCGACGCCCGCGCCGCCGGCACCCGCCGTCACCGCCGCAGAACCGCCGGCCGCACGCGCCGGCCAATGAGCTCGAGGCCACGGGCGGCCGTGATGCCGTGCGGGGTGCCGAATTCGACCCGGGTGGCGCCCGCCTCGAACAGCGCCTCCACCTGGGCGGCAACCTGGTCGGGGGTCCCGGAGAAGGCGAAGCGGTCGAGCACCGCGTCCGGGACCAGCCGCCCGGCTCCCTCGTGGTCGCCGGCCCGGGCCAGGCGCTGCATCGTCGCCAGGCCGGCCGCGTCGAGGCCGGAGGACGGGTCCAGGCTGGCGACGACCGGGAGGTAGGTGGCCACCTCCGCCCGGGCCAGGCGCCGGGCGCTCGCCCCGTCCTCGTCGACGACCGTGACGGCGCCGCAGACCAGGCCGGTCTCGCCCGGCGGGCGCCCCGCCCGCGCCTCGCCCCGGGCCAGCGATTTTCTGGCCGGCGCCAGCACCGCCGGGTTCGCCGAGCCGCCGATCTTGACTTCGGCGGCGACCTCGCCGGCCAGCGAGGTCCCGAGCGGGCCCCAGGTGCCCAGCACCAGGTCGACCTCCCGCCGCACCGGCCGGTAGGCGAGGCGCACCCCGGGTTCCACGCGGAAGATCTCGCCGCGGTAGCCGCCGTCATCGCCGGAGAACAGGTAGCGCACGACGTCCACCGCCTCCCGCAGCCGGCGGACCGGGCGCTCCGGCCCGATCCCGGCCGCTTCGAGCCACGCGCCGCGGGCCAGCCCGAGATAGGCGCGGCCGCCCGAGGCGACGTCGAGCATGTGCAGCTGGCTGGCTATCTCGAAGGGGTGCAGCAGGTAGGGGTTCAGGCAGGCCGGGCCGAGCCGGATGCGGCGCGTGACGCGGGCCATGGTGATGAGCGGCAGCAGGGGCGACGGGTAGAGCAGGTCCCCGTAGACCGAGACGGTGCCGAAGCCGAGTGCTTCGATCCGCGGCGCCAGGCCGGCGTACGTGGCCAGGTCCTCGTCCGACTGCAGCGCGATGCTCAGCTCGCGGCGTTCGCGGGCGGCGCCAGGGGTCACGTCGCGTCCTCGAGCGCGACCGTGGTCTGGCCGGTGCGCTCGATCCGCATGATCAGCCGCTCGTCGGGGTCCGGGCAGGCGACCAGGCTGTCGCTCTCCAGCCAGTCCCCCCGCTGCAACTGACGCTGCTTGGCCGGGAGCAGCGGCAGCACGGCCGCCAGCGCGTACACGCAGAAGAAGCGGCCCGGGCAGGTACGGAGGCGGCTGCTGCGGGTGAGCTCGAACCAGTCACCGGCCCGCATGCCGCACACCGACCGCCCCTCGATGCGCTCCACCACCACCCGCAGGTCATAGAGCGTGACCTCGGTACCCGAATCCCCCATGCTCACCTCACCCAGGCGTCGTCCCGGTGCACGGTCCCGTCCTTCATCACCCAGTGCAGCGTCCGCAGCGCGGACACCGAGGCCGTCGGATCGCCGGTCATCGCGATGAGATCCGCCCGCTGCCCCGGTTCCACCGAACCTACGTCGCCGGCTACGCCCAGCCACCCGGCCGGCCCCCGGGTCGCCGCCAGGAGCGCCTCTTGCGGCGGCAGGCCGAACGCCTGCATGTGCTCCAGTTCGCGCACCGTGGCCGAGGTTCCGTCGGTGCTCCAGAACGGCGGCACGTCACTGCCCAGCATCACCTGGACCCCGGCGGCCAGAGCCAGGCGGTACGACTCCTCGTGCCCCGGGGCGGCACCCAGCGACCTGGCCTGCATCCACGCCGGGACGCCCAGCGAGTCGAAGAACTCGCCGCACCTGGTCACCGACAGGGTCGGCACCAGCGCGACGCCGCGGTCACGCATCTGCGCCGCCACCGCCCGCGTGAGCTGGTACCCGTGCTCGACGCAGTCGAGCCCCTGCTCCACCGCCTGCCCGATGACGCGCGCGGGACCGGCGTGGGCGGTGACCTTGCGCCCCCAGGCGTGGGCGGTGCCGATCACGGCGTCGAGTTCGTCCGGCCGCAACGGCATCGTGTCCATGGTCTCGTTCGCCCCCGCGATGCCGCCGGAAATCATGACCTTGATGAGATCCGCGCCCGCCCTGATCTGCTCGCGCGTGCCGCGCACGAACTCGCCGGGGCCGTCGCACTCGAGCGTGCTCGAGGACTCGTGGCCGTGCCCGCCGGTGCACACCAGCGCTCGCCCGGCCGAGAAAATCCGCGGCCCCTCGGCGCGCCCCGCCTCGATCGCGGCGCGCAGGGCGAACTCGGCGTGGTCGCTCTCGCCGACGCACCGGACCGACGTGACCCCGCTCAGCAGGGTCTGCCGCGCCCCGTCGGCCACATGGAACGCCAGCTCGTGGGCTGACAT
Source organism: uncultured Actinomycetota bacterium (assembly GCA_963842355.1). Taxonomy (GTDB): domain Bacteria; phylum Actinomycetota; class Actinomycetes; order Streptosporangiales; family Streptosporangiaceae; genus JASHPR01. Next base: position 144,440 of record CAWJGC010000014.1, read on the forward strand.
GGCCCGGACCGCGTCGCCCCGCGGCCCCGGCAGCGCGAGCGAGAAGTGCGTATGCATGTTGAAGAGCCCGGCCATCACGTGCGATCCGCGCAGGTCGATGACGGCGGCGCCGGGCGGCACGGCCGCCGAGCCCGGCGGGCCCACCTCGGCGATGCGGCCGTCCCGGACCAGGACCTCCTGGTCACGGCGCACGCCGGGATGGCGGCCGTCAAAGACGTGGCAGTTGACCAGCAGCTTCGCGGCACCCATCAGGACCTGGCCTCCTCCATGAGCCGGGCCGGATCGTGGACGGGCCTCCCGCCCACCAGGGTCAGCAGGACCGCGATGTCCGGCAGTTCGTCCACCGGGCACGCCAGCGGATCGGCCGAGAACGCGACCAGGTCGGCGTCCAGGCCCGGCCGCAGCCGGCCCCGCCGGGTCTCGACGCCGAGCAGGATCGCGCCGCAGCGCGTGTACAGGTCAAACGCGACGTCTGTGGCCAGGGCCTGGCCGGCGCCGATCGGCCCGCCGGTGCGGCCGGCCCGGGTCACCATGAACCAGATGCCCCGCAGCGGATCGAACGGCGGCACGTCCCCGTCGCTGCCTGCCGCCACCGCCACGCCGGCCGCGAGCATGTCGCGCACCGGCGCGGCCCGCGCCGCGTTGGCCTCGCCCCAGCAGCGCCGCACGTCGCCGGAGAACTCGTAGACGATGCTCGGGTGCGCGGACACGCCGACGCCGGAAGCGGCGATCCGCCGGATCGTTTCCGGGCGGCAGTGCAGGGCGTGCTCGATGACCAGCTGCCGCGGCTCCCGCGCCAGCCCCGCCGCCAGCGCCCGCTCGTACACGTCCAGGACCATCCGCACCGCCGCGTCGCCCACGGCGTGACACCCGATCCCGACTCCGGGAGACCGCCGGAGCGATGCCTCGACGATGGCCCGCAGATCCGCGGAGGTGATCCGCAGCGATGCCGCGCGAGCGTCGCCGGTTCCCTCGTGACCGTCGATCGCGGCGTCGGCGATCCGCCCGTCCACGAACGCCTTCACCCCGGTCAGCCGCAGGTACGGGTCTTGCCTCGAGCCGCCGAGCGGCATGTCCGCGATCCGCTGGAGCGCCGAGTCCAGGTCGCTGCCCTCGGGCACGCGCCAGAGCAGGTCGCACCGCAGCGAGAGCCTGCCCTGCTCGCGCAGCACCCGGAACAGGCCAAGCTCCGCGCCGTCCACCCCGGCCTCCCGGATGGACGTGATGCCGCGGGCGTTGAAGCGCGCCATGACCCTGGCCAGGTCCTCGGCGCGTTCGGCGCACCCCGGGACCCCGGCCAGTTCGAGCGCCCGGGCGATCAGGGCGCCGGTGTGCACGGGCCCGGTCCCGCCGGCCGCGCCGGGGAGCAGCGCGGCGGCACGCGAGTTCAGCACGGCGAGATGACTTCCCCGCCGCAGCATGACCGGGCCGGGGATGCCCAGCGCGTCCAGCTCCGCCCGGGTCGGCAGCCGGCCCTCGCGCAGCTGGGACTCATGCCAGTTGCGTCCCGACACGGTCCAGTCGCCCGCCGCGCGGCCGAGGCCGTCCTCGCGCACCGCCGACAGCAGGTCCGCCAGGGTGGTCGCCTCGCGCAGGCTGACCAGCCGCACGTCCGCCGCCGCCTGGACCGCGTGCACGTGCGTATCGATGAAGCCCGGTCCCACGCAGGCGGGGCCCAGGTCGACCCAGGACGCTGACGGCCCGGCCGCCCGGGCCGCTTCCGCGGTGTCCTGCGCCAGCGCCCGCACCTGGCCGCCGGCGATGACGATGTGCCGGAACGACTCGCCCGACCGGTAATCGGGCCGGATCGCCGTGGCCGTCAGCACCGTCGCCGCCGGGCGCCCGGTCGCGCCCGGCCCCAGGTCAGCGTTGCCGTTCACGTGCGCCAGCATCGCACGCCCGCCGCCGCCTGACCACGCCGCCGCCGCGACCCTCGCCCTGATCGAAGGGCGTCACCGGCTCAGCCAGCGCCCCCGGTGACCGTTCCGGAAATTTTTGGGCCGGCGCCACCTGATGCAGGCCGCCACCCGGTCGAAGGGCCCGCGAACACGGGACGTTAGTCCATAGCGCGGGCCCCCCGGGCTGAGTGGACTGATCTTAGTGAGAGGGCCCCAGGCCGACGCGGAGCAGCGGACCAAGCGCCGCGCACCGCGCAATCGAGATCCGCGATATGCGGAGGCGGGCCCTCTCGCTATGCCTGGGCAGCGGTGGTTTCGCCGGCCGCGGCCCGGCTGGCTCACGCCGGCAGGGGCCGGTCATCCACGACGCGCTTCATGACCAGCGTTGACGTCATGCGCTGGACGCCCGGCAGCACCGAAAGCCGCTCGTCTTGCAGCCGCTGGTAGGCGGCCAGGTCACTGGTCACGATGCGCAGCAGGTAGTCGGGATCGCCGAAGAGCCGCTCGGCCCGCAGCACGTTCGGTATGGCCGCGACTCCTTCCTCGAAGCCCACCAGGGTCTCGCGGTCTTCCTGCCGCATCGTGATGAAGACGATCGCCTCGAACCCCAGCCCGACGGCCTCCGCGTCCACGACGGCCCGGTAGCCGCGGATCGCCCCGCTGCGCTCCAGGTCCCGTACCCGGCGGTGGCACGGGGAGATGCTCAGGCCCACCCGGTCCGCCAGTTCGGTGACGGTCAGCCGGCCGTCCTGCTGAAGCAGAGCAAGGATCTTACGGTTCACGGCGTCCACTCGGTTAATTCTTCCACATAGCCGTCACAATGGAGCAATAGTTAGGAACAACTTTCGGCTGATCAGAGATAGTTTCTCCTCAGATGCCGAGTCTGAGGGAGAACCTTCCATGGCCGTCAGCTCGATAGCCGCCTTCTGGGCCGTCGCCACGCTCCTGATCGTCGTTCCGGGCGCCGACTGGGCCTACGTCATCGGCACGGTCCTCAGCGGCCGTTCTGTCGTCCTGGCCGTGAGCGGCATCGTGCTCGGCTACGCCGGGATGACGATCGTCGTGGCCGCCGGAGTCGGGACTTTCGTGGCCCGGACACCGGCATCGCTGACGGCCCTGACCGTCGCGGGCGGCCTCTACCTGCTGTGGCTCGGCGCCAGGACGCTGATCCGGCCGGCGGGACACGGCCTGGTGGCGGCCGCCGCCGACCGGAATGATCGGGCCACCCTGGTCCGGGGCATAGGGGTCAGCGGTCTCAACCCCAAGGGCCTGCTGCTCTTCCTGGCCCTGCTCCCGCAGTTCGCCAGCCCGCGAGGGAACTGGCCGCTGGCGGCCCAGCTCGCCATCCTCGGCCTGGTCTTCACGCTGACCTGCGCGATCTTCTACCTGAGCATGGGGTCTTTCGCCCGCAAGATCCTGAACGCCAGGCCCGCGGTCGCGCGGGTCGTCACCCGGTTCTCCGGGGCGGCCATGATCATCATCGGCGTGCTTCTGCTGGCCGAGCGCCTGCTCGGCTAGGTCCTCGGCCTGAGCCTGACCATAACCCCGGCGGGCCCGGCGGGCCCGGCGGCTGGCGATCCCTGGCCGGACGATCAAGGGGAAGGAGAGTACACACTCCTCTCCACTTTCAATCTATAGCAGACCCCGGGGCTTGCGGCAAGACCCGGGTCGTGTCGTAGAGTCGCTCGCCGAGGCCAGAAGGGAGCTATACCGTGACTACCCTGACCACCAGCGCGTTCAACCTTCCCGACCGCCTTTCCGCCAAGGCCGACCCGGCACTGATCGCTGGCGATGAGCAGCACTTCGCGGCCATCGCCGACAGCCTCGAGCAGTCGATCGCCGATTTGTCCGGCCGTCTCGATGCCGAGCGCAAGGCGCCCGGCGGCATCGGCCAGGGGGCGATGGACCGGGATATGGAGATCCACCGGCTGACCGCTCGGCTGCGCGCCCTGCGTCGCTTCGGTTTGGACCTGTGCCTCGGACGCATCGTCGGCGTGGACCATCCCGAGCCGGTGTACGTCGGACGGCTGGGCCTCACCGACAGCGCGGGTCGCCGGCTGCTGCTCGACTGGCGTTCCCCCGCGGCGGAGCCGTTCTTCGGAGCGACCCACGCCAACCCGATGGGTCTGGCCAGCCGCCGCAGGTATCGCTGGACCCGCGGCCGGATCAGCGACTACTGGGACGAGGTGTTCACCCCCGGCGGGCTTGAGGGGCACGCCGCGCTCGACGACCAGTCCGCCTTCATCGCCAGCCTGGGCGCCAGCCGGTCGCCCCGGATGCGAGACGTGCTCGGCACCATCGCGGCCGACCAGGACGCCATCATCCGCGCGGGATCCCGCGGCGCTCTGGTCGTCGACGGCGGTCCGGGTACGGGCAAGACCGTCGTCGCGCTGCACCGCTCCGCCTACCTCCTCTACTCCGACCCTCGCCTCGGTCACCACGGGGGCGGCGTGCTGTTCGTCGGTCCGCACCAGCTCTACCTGGCCTACGTCGCCGACGTTCTCCCCAGCCTCGGCGAGGAGGGCGTGCAGACCTGCACCCTGCGGGACCTGGTCGCCGAGGGAGCCGCGGCCGCGATCGAGGCCGACCCGGAGGTGGCCCGCCTGAAGTCGTCCGCGGACCTGGTGCGGGCGATCGAGACGGCCGTCAGGTTCTACGAGAATCCGCCCGCCGAGGGGATGACGGTCGAGACCCACTGGTCCGACCTCTGGCTGAGCGCCGACGATTGGGCCGAGGCGTTCGAAGCGCCAGAGCCCGGCACTCCGCACAACGAGGCGCGCGAGGCGATCTGGGAGGAACTGCTCGCGATCCTGACCGACTCCTGCGACGACGACGTCCCGGCTGACCTGCTCCGCAAGTCGCTGCTGCAGAACCGGGAGCTGCACGCGGCCCTGGGCCGCGCGTGGCCGCTGATCGAACCGGCTGACCTCGTCGCAGACCTGTGGTCGGTACCCGCCTACCTGAGGCTGTGTGCTCCCTGGCTCAGCCCCGATGAGGTTGCGACGCTGCAGCGCGCGGACGCCCAGGCCTGGACGGCGTCCGACCTGCCGTTCCTGGACGCGGCGCGGCAGCGGCTCGGCGACCCGCAGGCGTCACGACGTCAGCGCCGGCATGACGCCGCGGTCGCCGCCGAACGCGAGCAGATGGCCCGGGTCGTCGACGACCTGATCGAGGCCGCGGACGACGAATACGGCGTCGGCCTGGTCACGATGCTGCGCGGCGAGGACTTCCAGGACGCCCTGGTCAACCAGGCCGCACTGCCCGGCACCGAGCCGGACCGGCTGGCCGGCCCGTTCGCGCACATCGTCGTGGACGAGGCCCAGGAACTGACCGACGCACAGTGGCAGATGCTGTTGGCCCGCTGCCCCTCCCGGAGCTTCACCATCGTCGGGGACCGGGCCCAGGCCCGGCACGGCTTCACCGAGTCGTGGCCGGGACGGCTCGAGCGGATCGGGCTCGACCAGATCAACCTGGCCACCCTGACCATCAACTACCGGACGCCCGAGGAGGTCATGGCCGAAGCCGAGCCGGTCATCCGGGCCGCGCTCCCGGACGCCAACGTGCCGGCCTCCATCCGCAGCACCGGCGTCCCCGTCGTGCACGGGCCGGCGTCGGACCTGGGCCCGGTCCTCGACGCCTGGCTCGCCGCCCATGCCGACGGGATCGCCGCCGTCATCGGCGATCCCGCGTTCCGGGCCAGGTCCCGCGTCCGGTCGCTGACCCCGGAACTGGCGAAAGGGCTCGAGTTCGACCTGGTCGTCCTCATCGACCCCGAGACGTTCGGCCACGGCATCGAAGGAGCCGTCGACCGCTACGTCGCGATGACCCGGGCCACCCGGCAACTCGTCATACTCTCGCGCAGGAGCACACGGTGAGGAGACCACCGCCATGCGAGCAGCGCTGGTGCAGCAGCTGGGCGGGATCGACCGCGTGGAGCTGGGTGAACGGCCCGATCCAGCCCCCGCGGCGGGAATCGCGGGCCAGGCCGCGCGCCGCAAGATCGTGCTGCAGATCGGGCAGTAGCAGCGGCGCCTCTCCGGGCCCGCGCGCAGCAGGCGCATGGCTGGACCGACGAGCCGGCCGCCAGGGCTCAGCCCGGGGCGAGATAGCCGTACCGGCTGCGGAAGCCCTCGGGCGTGAGCCCGGCGGCCGCTGCGATCGGGCGGAGCCGGTCCGGATCCTCGAGGTCCTGAGTGGTCCAGCCGGATCATGTACTCGCGGGCCACCCGGTACGAGGCCGACTCGACGTTCACCAGCCGGATCTGCACCCGCCCCGTCTCGGGGTCGGTGAACGACCCGAAGGGCAGCGCCACCATGTGCCCCTCCTGGATCGTGATCATGCCGCCGGGCTCGTCGCTGTCCAGCAGCCGCTTCAGGTAGTCGACGGCGCTAAAGCCGAGGTCACGGGTGTACTCGATGTCGAACGGGATGGGAGGCGCGCACCGGAGCTCGTAGCCGATGTTCTTGCCTTCGACCGTGACGTTCTGCCCTCGCTCCTTGAAGCGGTCCTTGACCTGCTTGGCCAGCAGCCGGTCCAGCTCCAGCTCGGCCAGCCGGACGTGGCCGTGCTCGTCCCGCTCGACCTCCGGCATGGCCTGCTGGAGCTCGTCCTGGGGCAGGCGCAGGCCGATGCCCTCGGCGAGCACCGCCACGCCGAAGGGGCGGCCGTGGGCGATCCGCTTGAGCATCGAGGTCTCGAGCACGTCCACCAGGTGCGACAGCCGGATGGGCTCGTCGCGGGGGAACTCCTCGGCGATCACCGTGAGGGTGGCCCCGGCCGACTTCCCGATGCCCACGGCCAGGTGGCCGGCCGAGCGGCCCATGGCCACCACCAGGTACCACCGCTGGGTGGTGATCGCGTCGGTCATCAGGTTGTTGACGAGCTGGACCCCCACGCTCCGGGCGGTCTCGAAGCCGAAGGTGGGCGCGCCGCCGGGTAGCGGCAGGTCGTCGTCGATGGTCTTCGGCACGTGCGCCACGCGCAGGCTGCCTCCGGCCGCTTCGGCCAGCCGGGACGCCGAGAACGCGGTGTCATCCCCGCCGATCGTCACCAGCGCGCCGATCCCCAGCTTCCGCAGCGACTCCAGGCAGGCGTGCAGCCTCCAGTCCGGGTCGGCGGCGTCCTCGTCCCGCACCGTCGGGTTGGCCCGCGAGGTCCGGATGATCGACCCGCCCTGGACGTGGATCCTCGACACGTCCGTGATGGAGAGGGGCCGGGCCTCCTCGATCCGGCCCTCGATCAGGTGCTGGAAGCCGTCCATGATCCCGAGAACGTCCCACCCGGAGTTCCGGGCCTCGATCGTGGCCGCGGAGATGACCGAGTTCATCCCCGGGGCGGGGCCGCCGCCGCACAAGATTCCCAGCCTCACGCCCCCCATCGTTCCAGTAACAAGGCGATCCCGACAAGCACGCCGGACCGGACCCCGGAACGAGGCCCTGATCTGGATGGCGCCGTAGACGGCCCATCCGGAGCGCACCGGCCGCGCATCTCGCCGGCGTCGACGTCACGCCCGTCGACAACAGCCTGGGGCGGCGAGCCGGGATGCTGCTGGCCCGAACCGGCCATTCCGACGCCATCGATGCCGCCGTGGTATGCCTGGCCGCCGACGGCGATGACATCCTCACCTCAGATCCAGGCGACCTGCGCGTCCTGGCCGAGGTAGCCGACGTCCACGTCGAGCTCATCCGGGTGTAGCCCAGCCATCGCCGCGCCAATGCGTGACCCGTCGGCGGCATAAGCGAAGGCCGGAGCCGCCCGTCGGCGGCGCCGATCTGTCCAAGACCGATCAGGTCTAGCTCGTGGCCTTCGTGATGGGCGGGATCTTGCAGGTGCCGTCCAGCACGGCCGCATGCGGCTGGTACAGGCGCATGAGCGGCCGGAACGGCGCGGCCGGGGCGGGCAGCCAGTTGCTGGTGTCGGCCGGCTGCTCATGCTGGATAACGATCGTGAGCGACCCGTCGCTGTCGCGGCGCAGGCCGGGCGTGCGGTCGCCGATCGAGTACCGGTCGATCGGGTTGGCGACCAGGTAGAAGTCCGGCAGGTCGTACATCGTGAGGGACCAGAAGGCATCGACCGGCGGGTCCTTCTCCAACCGCAGGACGTACCGGTGGTGCCCGTCGAGCTGGTCGCCGTCGGCGTCGGTGTAGGTCATCGGGTAGGCCGCCTCATACCCGTGGTTGCCCCACAGGCCGCCGCGGGCGGCCAGCGCCCGGGCCAGGTAGCTCAGGTCGCGATCGGCGACCTTCCACGCCGGGTCATCGATCGTGCCCGGGCCCAGGTGATCCAGGTTGTAGTCGAACATGACGAACTGCAGCACGTAATACCGCCCGGCCGTGTCCGGCACGCGCAGCAGCACCGGCCCGCCGCTCACATCGACCTGCGCGATGGAGTAGATGGTGTCGTTGTTGATCGACACGAACCGGTCCTCCGGCCCGGCCAGCTTCGACGCGTGGCTGAAGCTGTTGAAAGGAGCGGGCGCGAGCAACCCCATATCGACGTCGCCGCCGACCGCCTGCAAGTCGAAGACCAGCGGAAAACCGTACACGTAGGCATCAGCGGCAAGCGCCGCCAGGTCATCACTCAATGCTGATCCCCAAGGTCAGCTAGGCAAGTAGCAGCATCGTCGCACTAACCGACCCTGGCCAGCGCTGCGGGGTGTCAGGGTTACCGATCTTCCAGGCCGGTGATCTCGGCGGCCAGGTTCGCGATCGGCGGTGTTGCGTCCGGGCCGGGATGAATGTGGGTCTGGTGTACACCCACGTACACCATTTCCGCATTCATCACCCGCTTCGCCCGGCGACGGCGACCGGCTGCCTGTCGCCGGGGCCCGCAGCCGCCTAAAAATCGGCTAAATACTCCCATAAGGATCGGGGCTAGGATTATCGGCATCAGTGCACGCGTCCCGGAGGTCCGGCCATGACGACTGCACCCTCGACCGCTCCCGCCCAGGGCACCGAGGAGATCCGGGACGCCGGTCACGTCGACGTCCTCATCGTCGGCGCCGGGATCTCCGGCATCGGCGCCGCGCACCACCTGCGGGACCAGTTCCCCGACCGGACCTTCGTGATCCTGGACGCCCAGGACAACCGGGGCGGAACCTGGTGGACCCATCGGTACCCGGGCGTGCGCTCCGACAGCGACCTGTTCACCTACGGATACCGGTTCAAGCCGTGGCGGGGCCCGTCGATCGCGGCGGGCGAGGAGATCCTCGCCTACCTCGACGAGGTCATTGACCAGGACGACCTCGAACAGTACATCCGCTACCGGCACCGGGTCACTGCCGCCAGCTGGTCCACCAGGGACCGCCGGTGGGCCGTCGAGGTCACCCGGGGCGACACCGGGCAGCAGCTGCGGTTCACCACCGGCTTCCTGTGGATGTGCCAGGGCTACTACAACCACGCCAAGCCCTACCGGCCCCAGTGGGAAGGCATGGGCCGCTTCCGGGGCGTGGTGGTGCACCCCCAGCGATGGCCCGAGGACCTCGACCTGACGGGCCAGCGCGTCGTCGTGATCGGCTCCGGCGCCACGGCCGCGACGCTGATCCCCGCGATAGCCGATAAGGCTGAGCACGTGACGATGCTGCAGCGCTCCCCCTCCTATTTCTACGCCCCGCCCACGACGCACGAGCTCGCCGTGACGCTGGGCGCCCTGGACATCCCCGCGGAGTGGATGCACGAGATCATGCGCCGTCAGTACATCTCGCAATACCACTGGCTGGCCCGGACATCGCTGGAAGCGCCCGACGAACTGCACGCGTTCCTCATCGAGTCCGTGCGCCCGCTGCTGCCCGAGGGCTTCGACGTCGATAAGCACTTCACCCCCCGTTACCGCCCGTGGCAGCAGCGCATAGCCGTCGTCCCTGACGGCGATCTGTTCGCGGCACTGCGCGAGGGGAAGGCCTCGATCGTCACCGACACCATCGAGACGTTCACCGAGCATGGGATAAAGGTCAGCTCCGGTGCGGAGATCCCTGCCGACATCGTCGTCACCGCCACCGGCTTCGACCTGTCGGTCCTCGGTGACGTCGTGTTCACCGTCGACGGCGAACCGGTCGACTTCACCGAACGCGTCACCTGGCGCGGCATCATGATCAACGGCCTGCCGAACATGGCCTACGTCTTCGGCTACTTCCGGCACAGCTGGACCCTGCGCGTGGACCTAGTCAGCGACCTAGTGGGCCGCCTGCTGGCAAACATGCAGGACAAAGGCGCCACGATGGTGGTCCCCACCCTGCGACCCCAGGACACGGACATGCAACTGCGGCCGTGGTCCGATCCGGAGAACTTCAACCCCGGCTATGTCACGCGCTCGCAGCACATCCTGTTCAAACAGGGCGATCGCGAGCCGTGGACCCACATGCTGGAGCACGAGCAGGAGCGCGAGATCCTGCCCGAGGCGGACCTCGACGACGGGACGCTCGTCTACCGCTAGGTGCCGACGAACCCGCCCCGGCGCCGTGTCCGGGAGATCGAGATGGCCGCCGACCGCGATTGTGCCGCGGCTGGGGGTTACGGGCGGAGCCGGGCGGCCTCCTCGGGCATGCCGGAGGACTCGTACAGGTCGATGGCGGCGTCCCGGTCGGCCCGCGCGCCCTGCGTGTCGCCGAGGGCGGAGCGGGCGGCGGCGCGATGGGCTAGGACCCGGGCGCGGGCCGGGTCCTCACCGGCCTCGGCGAAGACATCGAGCGCGGCGTCGTACCGGGCGATGGCCTGCCGGTAGTCGCCCCTGTCGGCCAGCGCCTCGCCCAGCTCGGTGCTGACCTCGGCGCCCCAGCGGCGATCACGCAGCTCCTCGAAGATCACCAGGCACTCCTCCAACTGGGCCACCGCCTCGGCGGTACGGCCAAGCGCCCGGTACACGCAGCCGAGCGCCTTGCGCGCCATCGTGGTCTCCCGCAGGTCGCCGTGCCGCTCGAACACCGTGATCGCCTCGTTGAAGAGCGCGACGGCCTCGTCCGACCGTCCGGCGTCGGCCAGCGCCTCGCCGCGGCTGCGCATGGCCACCGCCATCCACCGGTCCTCGCCCAGCTCGGTGAACAGTTCTACGGCGCGCTCGGCGTGGTCGGCGGCCTCCTCGGGACGCCCGCGGTCGCGTTCGATGTCCGCGAGGCTGCGCCACGCCACCGCCTCCTCATGCCGGTCGCCTTGCGCCGCGAACACCGGAATCGACTGGGCCAGATGGTCCGCGGCCGCGTCGCGTTGCCCGGTGAACAGGTACACATACGTGGCCATGCGGTGGGTGTACGCCGTACCGACCGGATCGTCCAGCTCCGCAAAGATCTCCAGCGCGCGCTCGGTGCGCTCCCGCGCGCGCGACCACATCCCCTGGTTGGACATCTCACGGATGGCCTGGACCAGAGTGACGGCCTCCGCGTACCGGGCGCCCTCGGCACGCGCGGCGGCCAGCGCCTCGCGCGTGACGATTGCCCAGTCGTCCCAGCGCGCCTGCGACTCGAGGAAGCTCGGTAGCGTGTCGGCGATCTCCCAGGCCGCCGCCGGGTGACCGCTGGGCGCCGCGTCCTCGACGGCGCGGATGACGCCGTCGAGCTCCTGCATCAGCCACGCGGTGGGGTCGTCGGCGAGCAGCCGCGAGGGGTCCGGCCCTGGGTCCCAGCGGCCCGCGACGTCCCACGGCCCGCACCGCCGCCCGCGCCCCTCGAGCGCCCTGCCCGCCTGCTCGCACAGGCACAGGTACGCGCCGAGCATCCGGCCCGTCGCCGCGGTCAGCTCGGCGGGCGGCTCCTCGCGCTCGGCGCTCTCCCGTGCGAACAGCCGCAGCAGGTCGTGGAAGCTGTACCGGGGACGGCCGTCGGGACCGGCGGAGGCGTCCACAAGCCGGGTGTCTACCAGCCGGTCCAGCAGGCGCTCGGCATCGGCCACCGGCAGGTCGGTCAGCGCGGCGGCGACCCAGCCGGGGAAGTCGTGCGCCCGGACCAGCCCGAGACGGCGGAGCAGCCGCCGCTCCGGCTCACCGAGCTCCCGGTAAGCGAGGTCGAACACGCTGCGCACGGCCAGGTCCCCCGCCTCCAGAGCGACGAGACGGCCGCGCTCGTCGCGCAGCCGTTCGGCCATGTACGACAGCCGCCAGTCCGGCCGCGCCGCCAGCTTGGCCCCGGCGATCCGCACGGCCAGCGGCAGGGCGCCGCAATAGCGGACTATCTCGTCCGCCGCGCCGCGCTCGGCCGCGACACGGTCCGGGCCGGCGAGGCGGGCGAGCAGGGCACAGGCCTGGTCGTGTTCGAGGACGTCCAGGTCGACCACATTGACCCCTTCCAGACTGGTCATGCGGGCGCGGCTGGTGATGAGCACACCGCATAACGACAACCCGGGCAGCAGCGGCCGGACCTGGCGGGGGTCCTGCGCATTGTCCAGGACGATGAGCATCCGCCGCCCGGCCAACCGCTCGCGGTACAGCCGCCCGCGCGCCGCCTCGTCTTTCGGGATGGCCGAACCCGCCACACCCAGCGCGCGCAAGAAGTCGGCGAGTACCAGCGCGGGCGTGGAGAGCTCGGGCTCGGTGCCGCGCAGGTTGACGTAGAGCTGGCCGTCCCGGTACTCCTTCTTGAGCTGGTGTGCGACCTGCAGGGCCAGCGATGTCTTGCCTACCCCCGGACGGCCGGAGATCGCCGTCACCGCCGACCGGCCGCGGAGCAGCCCGCGCACCTTACCGACGGCCATGGTGCGGTTGGTGAAATCCGAGACGGGGGATGGCAGCTGGCACGGCGCCGCCGGACGCGCGGCAACCGTCTGCATCCCGCGCGCCGAGCGGCTCTCACGGTCCAGCTGGAGGAAGGCGAGCGTTCCGCTGACTACGGCGGCCACCGCCGTCCACAACAGCTTCGGGAGGCTCGGCGGCACGCCAAACGGCGCGGACATACCAGCGATGATCGCTGCATACGCGGCCACCGCAGCGGCAAGCCCGCCGAGCAGCGCGACGACGTGTCGCCGTCGGCGCGGGCCGCCCACCCGGGGATGGTGGCGCCTGGTCCAATGCCTCATCCGGTTCAGCCGCCACCTACCCTCCGGGAGGTGTTGTGCGGGTCGAGTTGATTTGTGACCGCTGACTGCCGTCCGCGGCTTCGTTTCCTGTTCGCGCACCATTAGCGAAATATATTGGCATGTTGGGCGATGGTCCTGCGACTCCGTGCATACGACACAGACGCCGGAGCGCGGCTGTGCGGCGCGGCGGTGGCGCGTACCCTGCTCCGATCGTCGCGGACGTGCATCGTGCCGCCCGGCTGGGCGGTTACACTCGTCAGCCGCAGTGCGTGTTCGGCGAGCGTGAAGGTCGGCCAGATGGACAGCCATGACCTCGGTGCGCTGAAGGATTAGCGCCAGGCCACCCGGCGCGCGGGTGGCCTGGCGCCGGGCAGCCTGCGGGCTTGCTTACTTCACGAAGTACCAGCTCTCCGGGGTGATGGACAACGTCGATGACTGCGGCATGACGCCCTTGAGGTCGTTCGCGACCTCGGTGAGCTGATAGGCGGGGAATGGCTGCCACTCAAACGGCAGCTGTGTCGCCAGGTAATCCTGCCAGGCGTACATATAGGACAGGCCCGCGCTGGTCAGCGTCTTCTCGATCATCGCGTCGTTTTCCGCGTCGCTGTAGGCGCCGTAGTTTGACGTCGCGCCGGTCAGGTAGAGCACATCGCCGGTCGGCAGGTAATCCGGCGAGAACGTGAACCCCTCGAAGTTGGCCATGTCCCAGTCGCACGGGCTCTTGACGGCCACGCAGTTGGCCGCGGCCACCGACGTGACCTGGTTGATCGGCTCGGGCTGCAGGTTCAGCCTGATGCCGGCCTGCGCCGCGTTCGACTGCAGCTCGGCCATCTCCGATGCCAGCCAGGCCAGGCCGCTGGCGTACGGGAAGTTGAAGCTCAGGGTCTTGCCCAGCGCGATCCCCGGCCCGCACCTGGCCGGATCGGCGCAGCTGGTGCTCCCGCCGGGGACGACCTTCCAGCCGTGGCCGGACAGCAGCGCCCTGGCCTTGGCGATGCTGAACGGGAACGGGTCGCCCTGCCGGCCCATCGGGGACAGGAACGTCGTCACCGGGACGTTGCCGACCGGGCCCACGGTGGCCGAGCCGTAGCCGCGCAGCGGGCCGCCGATAACACCCTGCTGATCCATCAGGTAGGCCATCGCCTGCCGGAAGTACAGCTGCCGGATGACCGGCCCGTTGCCGGTGGTGGACTGGAAGTTCATGACGTAGAAGCCGATGCCCCAGGCATAGAGCGGGGCCAGCGTGTAGCCCTTCGAGGCCAGCGGGTTGGCCCCGGCCGCCACCCCGGGCGGCTTGGCCGGCAGGTCAGCGGCCGGGATGTAGCCCACGTCGATCTTGCTACTGCTGTTGGATGACTGCAGCACGTCGTACTCGGCGGAGTCGGTGGTGAACGGCACCTCTTGGAGCTGGGCCAGGTGCGGCTTCACCGGGCCCGAGTAGGACTTGTTCGGCACGAACGTGACATGGCCGTCGGCGTTGAACGCGCTCAGCTTCCACGGCCCGTCCACGATGCCCCAGATCGGCGACGTCGCGTAGCTGCTCAGATCCTTGGCCTGGCCGGCCAGGTAGGCATACACCGCGGCGCAGTCGCTCACCGTCGTGTCGCAGCTGCTGGCCCCGGACGCGGTCCGGTCCCATGCCGCGGGCATCGGGGTGATCTGGCTCAGGTTGTTGTACAGGAACCAGGTCGGCGAGTACGCCTTGTTCATCGTCATGGTCACCTCGGTCGCGCTGACCGCCCTGACGTCCGAAACGTTCGTCGGGAACCCGCCGGGCACCGAGCCGAACCAGTCCTGCGGCACCGCCCGCATCATGTTGATCCAGAACACGACATCCTGCGCGGTCACCGGGGTGCCGTTCGACCACGTGTAGTGCTTCAGCGTGATCGTCACGTTCCTGCCGCTGAAAACGGGCGTGTCGGCCAGGCTGAGCGACGGGTTGACCACCGGCTGGCTGCCCAGGCCGAACCAGTACAGCGGCCGGTACATCAGGTAGGTGAAGTCGAACAGGTTCTGATTGGTGGAGACCGCCGGGGCCATGAACGGGAAGATGTAGCTCGGCGTCTGCGACGGCGGCTCGGCCATCACCGCGGTCCCGCCACTCACCGGCTTCGTCCCCGACCCCGCGCTGCTGTTGCTGCTGCTGCAGGCCGCCGCCGCGAGCGCCAGCGCCGCAACTCCAGCCCCCAGCAGCACCACCCGGCGCCAGCGCCGTGACCGTGATCCGGGGCGTCGCACCTGAGCTGATCCCATAACCCGTCCTCCCTGGTCATCATTGCTTCCGCAGCTCAGGCCAGTGTTTGCGTGCGCTATACGCTATTTCACGAAGTACCGGTTTTCCGGGTTGATGCTGAGCGCCGGGCTGTGCCGCTGGGGCCCGACGCGGTACGGTCCCGCGCCGCCGGCATGGGCGTGACCTGGTTCAGCTCGTTGTACTGGAGCCAGGTTGGCGAGTACGCCTTGTCCATCACCATGGTCAGCTCAGCAGACAATGGGTCCGACGATCGCGGCGGCCCCAGTTGATATCGATCATCCGGATGAAGAGCATCCTCCTTCCCACATATTGGCAGCCTGGCCAGAGCGGCTCAAGACCTGAACTATTTAAAAACCCTTAACATTTCTCTGAAGAAAGTCGAGCTTGTGCGCGGCGCCCGGTCGGGTGAAGCTAATACGCAACCCGCGCATGGTTTAGCCGTGCCTCTAATGAGCGGCATTCACCAGTTAAGGGGTTGCGTTGCCCGCGCCCAGGAACTCATCCTCGCCGTGGGCCTGCGCCAAGCGTGACACCGGGCACCTGGTCGCGTGCCACTACCCGCAAACCCTTCAGGTCCTATGACCGGAGGCAGTGAGGGCGGTCGTGACATACGCCGGTCGTGCGCCAGGCGCCGCCGTGATACGGCGATACCCGACGTCCCTAGTGAAAGCAGAGCCATGGATGCAATAGCCCGCCCGGTCGCCTCTCGCCGTCTCGCGCAAACGCACCTGCTGGACGGTGCCGCGGAACTTCCCATTTCCGGCCGGCAAGCGGACCTCGAGCTCAGTCTCGACGGCGCGCCGCACGGTCTCATCGACACCACGCACTTCGACGTCACCCGGTTTCCCCCGCCCGACTGGGCCCTGCCGGCGTTCGCGAGCGCGGCGGGCTCCGGGCAGGCCGCCTATACCGGGTACCGCGGCGGGCAGGCCGTCCGCGACCGGTGCGCCCGGGCCATCTCGCGGCTGCTGGCGGTCAGCGTCGACCCCGAGCGGAACCTCGTGCTGACCACGGGCACGCAAGGCGGCCTGTTCGCCGTTCTGAGCGCGCTCGTGGATGCCGGAGACCGGGTCGCGCTGACCGATCCCGAGTACCTGTTCGCCGAGCGGATCCTGCGGTTCCTCGGCGCCGAGGTGGTCCGCGTGCCCCTGCATGCCGCGGGCGCCGGGCCGCACGTCGACCTGCAGCGGCTCGAAGACGCCGCCACCACCGGGATCCGGCTCTTCCTGACCTCCAATCCGAACAATCCGACGGGCACGGTCTACAGCGGCGAGACGGTCCGGGGAATCGCCCGGCTGGCCGTTCAGCACGGCTTCCTGGTCGTCGTCGACGAGCTCTACTGCCGGCTCGTCTACGACGGGACTCCGTTCGCCCACCTGGCCCGCGAACCAGGAATGGACACCCGGTCGGTGACCCTCCTCGGCGGATCCAAGACCGAATCGCTCACCGGCTACCGGATCGGAGCCGTCATGGCCAGCGCGGAGATCGTGGATGCGATCGAGCAGGTCGTCGCGTTCAGCGCGCTCCGGGCCCCGGCCTATGCACAGCACGTTCTCACCGGCTGGCTGCACGACGACGAAGACTTCGTCCGGGACCGGGTGCGCCAGCTCCGCTCCCTGCAGCACAGGGCGGCCGAGCGGCTGCGCGCCATTCCGGGGGTCCGCGTCGAACCCGGAGCGGGCACCGCCTACCTGTGGCCGGATGTCGGCGCGCTGGGCCTGACGTCTCTCGACGCGGCGCGGCTGATCTACGAGGCGGGCGTCGTGGTGAGTCCGGGATACCAGTTCGGTCCCGCAGGAAAAACGAGGTTCCGGATCTGCTACGCCCAAGATGAAGACCGGCTGGAAGCGGCGCTCGACCGCATCACCGCGGCCCTGGCCGTCGCAGCGTGAGCCGCCCGACGGCGGCGAGATCCAGCGGCGCCCGGGACCGCGGCCGCGGGCCGCGCCGTTGATGGCCGGCCAGACCCAACCAGGAGGTTCAGATGGCGGACGACGTGCTCAAAGACGCGATCGACCCGAAGACGTACGGGGTGCCCGCGGGGCTGGCCGGCGTCACGGAGGCGACCCGTGGCTGAGGGCCGCCCGGTGCCTCGTAATGGCGCGATCGTCTCCGGGAACGCCGAGGACCTCGGCTACGCCGTGGCCGGGGAGTTGTGCCGGTGCGGCAAGACGGTGGTGCTGCTCGACGATGACCCGGACGCGCTGTCGGCCTTCGCCGCCGGGGTACACGGGAAGGGCGGCGACATCCTGCCGCTCACCGTCGACTTCGCCAGCGCGGCGTCGATGCGCGATGCCGCGGCGGCCGCGATCGACCACCTCGGTGTGCCGCGGTTCGTCGTCCACAACGCGGCCGTGCTGACCGAGCGGCCCATGGGGGACTGGCAGTTCGGACCGTGGAAGCGCGAGGTCGACGTGGTCTTGCAGGCGGCCTTCGTCCTGTCGAAGGCGGTCTGGCCGCTGCTGCTCGACGCGGGCACCGGCAGCCTCCTCTACGTGTCGTCGGGGTCCGCGTTCGCGGGCTTCCCCGGCGAGGCGGCATATGCGCCGGCCAAGCACGGTCAGGAGGGGCTGATGAAGGTGCTGGCGCTGGAGGGCCGTGAGCGCAACATCGCCGTGAACAGCATCATCCCCGGCGTGCCGATCGACGGGCCGCGGGCGCACACCTACTCCGACGCGGAACGGCGGGTCATGGTCAAGCCGCAGGCGCTGGCGCCCGCGTTCCGGTTCCTCAGCGAGATCGACGCGTCCTTCAGCACGGGTAACCGGCTCAACGCCTATCAGCTGGCCCAGGTCCTGGCCGTCGGCTCCGGGCCGGGCGCGGCCGGCGCCTGATAACCGGGGCGGCCTACGAATGACGGAAGGGATAAAGGCATGGCACCGACGGACGAGAGCGTCGTGTTCCTCACCGGGGCGGCCGAAGGACTCGGGGGCGAGATCGCCAGGGAGCTGGCCAGGGCCGGCCAGCGCCTGGCCCTGTTCGACGTGCAGGCGGAGAAGCTCCAGGCGGTGGCGGACGAGCTGGCCTCGGCCACCGAGGTCCTGCCGCTGGTCGTCGACCTCGCCGACGCCGCCGCCGCCGAGCAGGCGGCCCAGCGTGCGCTCCGGCACTACGGGCCGCCCCGGGCCTTGATCCACGACGCCGCCGTGCTGAAGGAGGTGGCCATGATCGACGTCTCCTTCGACAACTGGAGGCGCGAGGTCGACGTGACCTTGCAGGCGGCGTTCATATTGTCGCGAGCCGTGTGGCCGGGAATGGTGCTCGCTCGCCGCGGGAGCATCCTCTACGTGTCGTCGGGATCGGCGCTCGGAGGGTTCGTGAAGGAGACCGCCTATACCCCGGCCAAGCACGCCCAGGAGGGGCTGATGCGGGTCCTGGCGCTGGAAGGCCGGGAGTTCAACATCGCCGTCAACACGATCACGACCGGCGTTTCGATCGACACGCCCATGTCCGCGTCGCATTACACGGAGGAAATGAAGATCGGCATGGTGCACCCCTCGAGGCTGGCCCCGGCGTTCGTGTTCCTGTCCGGCATCGACGCGAGCTTCGCGACCGGGCAGCGCTTCAACGCCTTCCAGCTGTCGGAAGCGATGCGGTCCGTGCCAGCCTGAGCGGGTCCAGAACCGCTTCTCCCGGCAGGGACCGCGGCGCCGTCTCGGCCACCGTGTCGGCGAAGGACTCCCTGAGGGCCTGCACCGCCGCCCGCAGCGCCGGCCGCGCCCCCCTCAGGGACCGCCAGACCGCATAGACCTGCCGGGTCGGGGTCGGCTCGACGGCCAGGACCCGGACGGTGTCCGGCACCGCTCCCCGCCCCATCCGCGGCACCAGCGCGACGCCCATTCCCTCCGCGACCATCGCGATCTGGCTCGCGTACTCCACCACGACGTGCGCGAACCGCCGTGCGTTCGGAACGGCCGCGAACGACCGGACGAGCAGGTCGTGAGCCACGGACCCGGGCTCGTACAACCATGCCTCGTCGCTGAGGTCGGCCATCGCCACCGACCCGCAACCGGCCAGCGGGTGGCTCACGTGCACGAGCGCGTCGGAGATGTCGTCACCAAGACGGCGGGCGCTGAGACCGGCCGACAGGGCGAGCGGCATCTCGAGCCAGTCGTGGACGACGGCGATGTCCACGGATCCGTCCTCGACCAGGGTCATGGCGTGATGCGAGTCGGCTTCGACGAGGTGGCATTCCAGGCCCGACCAGTTGGCCCGCAGCCGGTGCAGGGCGGCCGGGACGATGCCGCGCGTGGCCGTGGCGAACGCCGCGAGGGTCAGCGTCCCGGCGACCGTCTGCCGCTGGTTCTCGAGTTGGACCTGCATCTCCTCGATCTCGTCGAGGATGCGGTGCGCCATGTCGGCCACGAGCCGCCCGGCCGCCGACAGGGTGGCGACCCGCCCGTTCTGCTCGACGAGCACCTGATGGACGTCGCGTTCCAGCTTGGAGATCTGCTGCGACACGGCGGACGGCGTGTAGCCCAGGGCTCGTGCCGCGGCGGTTATCGATCCCTCAGAGGCCAGGCTGGCGATTGCTTGCAGACCGGAAATGCTAACTGTCACTTCGCCGTCACCTCCAGGCTCCCGTTCTCTCACCGGCACCAGGGAGAGCACGTCGCGGGGCTGCTGGCCACGAGCGAAGATCCGCCCGCGGGCCATGCCTCCCAGCGTGGCCTGGGCGCCTGACATTCGCGAGCGTGCCGACGCAATTCGGCTACTCGGGCGGGCCAAGTTCCTGGCGCGAGCTGCCTGCGCTGAGCACGGACGGCGGAGCCGGGTACTCAAGACTGAGCACGCCCGGCTCAGAGGCCGGCCGACCCGTCGATGACCTCGCGGATCAGGTCGGCGTGCCCGTTGTGCCGTGCCGTCTCGGCTCGTACCGCATCGCTACTGCCCCTGAGCCGAACTCCAGCCGGCTCATGAGCTTCAAGTCGACATGCTTCGATAGCCCCGCGAGCAACGTCGGCCCGTGGCCCGCGAGCCTGGGATGCACCACGAACTCGTACTCATCGATCAATCCCAGTTCCGTCAACGCCAGCGGGAGCTTCACACCTCCCACGAACAGTCCCTTGCCCGGCTCCCGCTTGAGTTGCTGAACGGCCTTGCCCAGATCCCCGCGCACGAGTTCCGCGTTCCAATCGACTTGCTCCAGGGTGCTCGACACGACGTACTTCTTTGCCGCGTTGATCGTCTGGGCGAAGGGTTCCATCCAGTCAGGTCTCGTTCCCGCCGGCGCCGGCGGCCGCCACGCTGATTCCATCATTTCGTAAGTCACCCGGCCAAAGAGAAGGCCATCGGCCTGGTGGAGGTTCTCGGCCGCGTGACGATGCAAGTCTTCGTCCGCGGGGATTGCGCGATGATCGCAGCACCCGTCCAATGTGACGTTGATGGAGTACCGAAGGGGCTGCATTGCGCAAGAGTACCGCCGATGGGGTACACCGGCTCCGAAGGACTCCTAAGGCGCTGCGCATTTCCGGGACGGTGGCTCTATGGCCGCTTGCTATGTCTGGGCCAGTGCCGGGAACTGGGGCGCGCGCAGAGTTTCCAGGCGCTGCAGGACCGCGATCCTGGCGCGGGCGATCGCCTCTGGCTGGCGGCAGAGCCGGTGCTGGTGGCTGCCCGCGCCAAGGAGGGCCTGGATCTCGAAGGCGGCCTGCGCGGGGTCGCAGGGGGCGAGTTGTTCCAGCCTGACGCCAGCCGAGACCAGGTCTTCGAGCTGTCGCATCCACCAGTTCATGGTCGCCTCGACCGCGTCACGTACCGGACCGCCGCGGGAAGCATACTCGTGGGAGACCGTGACCCAGAAGTCTCCGCCATGCAGCCCGGTCTCAGCGCTGTAGTCCAGCAGGGCCGCGCAGATTGCCCACAGCCGCGGCACGCCGTCCGGGACGGCCTGGGCGGGGGTGACCACGTCGTGCAGGAACTTGGCCCGCGCGTAGCCGATGGTCTCCAGCTGCAGCGCCTGCTTAGAGCCGAAGTGGCCGTAGATCCCGGCCTTGCTCATGGCCAGCTCGTCGGCGAGCCGGCCAATCGTAAGGGATTGCAGGCCGTAGAGCCCGGCCAGCTGGTAGGCGCGATCCAGGATGCGCGCTTTGGTCGTCCGGTCTTCCACGGGGCCAGCCTATGCATACGATCGTTCGTATGCTAGCGTACGAACGATCGTATGCATGGCAGCGGAGGGGCAGATATGGCTGAGGCAACCGCGAGCCGGGTCCAGCGCTACATCCTCGAAGGCGGCGACGAGGAGCTGCGGCGGCTGCTGAGCTTGTCTGAAGTGACCGCCGGGCCGGCCCGGCAGGCTTCTTCGTTCTCGGCGAACCGGAGCTCGGCTTCGAGATCCACGCCGGCACCTTGGCCGCGTTCACCGGGGCCGCCGTTCAGCTCGGCATCGCCGCCGAGACCATCGACGGCCTGTTCGGCAGCCTCCGGGCTGGCCAGGCGGGCGGCTACGAGTGGGTGTCCTCGCCGTTCTTCATCGACCTGGCGCTGCGCAGGCCCTGAATCGCGCAATGATGGGTGGATGCCCGGACGATGACAATAAATATGATCACGGAATCGGCAGGAGAAACAAGGTCACCCACTGCATATCACATTACTGCCAGCTAAAGCGATTGCTCAGCCGTCCCAGGGCGCCGATCTCAACCGACACCTCGTCGCCTTCACTGAGATACCGTGGCGGGGACGAACTCATTCCAACGCCGCCCGGCGTGCCGGTTACAAGGACGTCGCCGGGCTCTAGGGTCATAGTCCGGGTGACATAGGCGATCAGCTCAGCGACTCCGAAGATCATGTCAGCAGTAGAGCCATCTTGGCGCAGCTCGCCGTTGACCCAGCATCTGATCGGCAGTTGCTGAGGATCGCCCAGCTCGTCAGGGGTGACAAGCATCGGCCCCATCGGAAGGAACTCGTCGATGGCTTTCCCGGCAGTCCACTGAGTGGTGCGGAACTGGAGTTCTCGTGCTGAGACGTCGTTGGCGCAAACGTAGCCAGCGACGTAGTCGAGCGCGTCAGCGACAGAAACATCGCGTGCCATCCGTCCGATCACCACGCCGAGCTCCGCCTCGTAGTCGAGGCTGGTAACAACTCGGGGGACCTTCACGGTGACGCCGGGATCCGCGACTGAGTTCGCGAACTTGCAGAACAGTGGAGGATCAGCCGGCACGGCAAAACCAGTTTCAGCTGCGTGATCACGGTAGTTCAGGCCAACGCAGATGATCTTGCCTGGCTTGCGCACGGGAGCTAGCAATCTCAACCCCGACAGCGGCAGCCCCTCTCCGTCACCATTGACGATGCCGTTCTGGAGGAACTCCATGATGTCCTGCCCCAGAGGGATGACCTTATCGTTCTCTAGTCGGCCGAATCCCCCCTCGTAGCTGACCAACTGCATGTATACCCTCCTCGGGACCATTCGCCTGTCCGTCTTCATAAGGACAAGTCATCCGTATGCCCTCGTGCGAGGCTGGTGCAACTCACTCGAGCGGCCAAGCCCGGGTCGCTTCTCCCAGCTCGCGGTTGAGCCTGAAGAGCCTGGTAGGGCGCTATGCCCATCCCTACCCGCGTCACGTGCCACCCGCCAAGGCAAATATCCCGCCTAGGTCGATCCTCAGGGCGAGTAGCCTGCGGAGTTCGTCGCACGTCGTGTTCAAATGCCGGTCAACAATTTTTTCCAGAGCATCCGCGTCCCTGCTTGTTAGCAACATGACCATCTCTCGGTGATCTCGGATCGACGCAGCACGAAACTCTGGGTCAGCGTGTATAGCCAGACGCACGTAGGGCTCCGACTGGAGGCGCAGATTCCGGATCAGGCTGGTCAACTTGGCTCTTCTGCTGATATCGAAGAGCCCCATATGGAACTTCTCGTGGATCTCGAACCATTCACGCGAACCATCCGCAGCCTCAAGCTGCTCGAAGTTGGCGCGCATGAGCATCATGTCATCGTCCGTCACTGCTGCTGCCGCGAATGCAGCGGCCTGCTTCTCAAGTGCAAGCCTAATTTCGTAGACCTCGATGAGATCTGCCAGAGATGGCTGGAAGACGTAGACCTGCCGACCCTTCTTCACGAGGAGACCGTCGCCGACAAGCCGGCCGATGGACTCACGGACGGGAGTCCTGCTCATGCCGAGCTTGGTGGCCCACTCCTCCTCAAGGACCGGCTCACCACCAGATATCTCGCCAGAAATAATCGCCGCCCGAAGGCCCTGAGTTGCTTTGGTCACAGACGCGCCGCGTCGCTCCCGCCGCACACTGCCTTGTCCTGGTTCAGCCACAGAATTATTTTACGCGGTGTTAGAGGGATTGGACGGGCCGCGAGCCAGGCCGCGAGTTGCTGGCCTGCTGAGTAGGCCCCGCAGATTAGACCGCTGCGCCCGGTTCAGCATCGTCTCGACGAAGGGCGCTCTGACGAAGGTGCTCACTGCCACCGATCGGACGTCTTCGAGAGCCTCTGGCCACACGCCGACCACCTTGCCGTAGGCGTTGGTCCAGCGCTCCGTGTGGTCGGTGACGGGCCTGCACGCGCGCTCCCATGCGGAAAGAGCCCGCTCGACGTCGCTGATGCCGGACACGAACTCCGCGAGGCCGAGACAGTTCGCGAAGGCGAGATTTGCGGCCTGTCCGAGCCAGGGGGGCTGCCCGTGAGCGGCGTCGCCGACGATCGCGACATGACCCGCCGACCACCGTACGGCTTCGACCGTCTCGAAGTTGTCCCACCGGCCCTCCGAGCCGATCCGCTCGATGACGGACGCGAGGCGAGGGTGGCTGGCTGTCCAGCTCGCCTTGTTGACCGGGAGCTGCCGGCCTTCCGTGTCCTGCTGGGAGCACACCATGCAGAGGTATACGTTGTCGTCGCTGCAGGGGTTGTAGAGAAGACCGCGGCTGCCGGACCAGTGCTCTTGGGCGACATCCCTCGTTTCGCCGGGCAGACGCGGGATCAGCAGCCGGATCGCCCCGTTCCCGAGATCACGGTGGCCTTTGGTCAGCCTGAGTGATTCCCGCAACTTCGAGCGCAGGCCATCCGCACTGACGACCAGGCTGGCCTTCGCGGCTGAGCCGTCGCCGAAGGAGACGGTGCCGTCTGGTCTGGCCCGCAGCGCCTGGGAGTTCGTCACGATCTCGACGCCGGCTTCCTTCGCCCCGCTCTTCAGCGCATCGTAGAGATCCGCACGGGGCGGGACGATCAGCCGGTCGTATGGTGGCGCTTCCCGCCTTCGCAGCAGCCTCCCCCGGCGATCGCGGATCTCCCATGCCGACATCCGCTGGCCCCGGTACACGGCCGCTTCGAGCACGCCGATTGCCTCGAGCGACCGGAGCCCGTTCTCCCAGAGCCAGATCCCGGCGCCGAACATGCGCAGGTCGGCCGCTTGCTCATGCACCCGCACGGACCAGCCGCGCTGCGCGAGGGCCGTCGCGGCGAACAGCCCGGCCAGGCCGCCGCCGACGACGATGGCGTCGCGGGGATACCGGTAACCGGGCTGCCCCGCCGCAGCGCCAGAACCAGCCGGACTGGGGCCAGCCGGGCTAGGGGATGCAGGCGACGACATCGATCTCCACCTTCGCACCGGGAAGAGCCAGCCGTGATACCTCGATGAGCGTGCTGGCGGGCCGCACGTCCCCGAAGAACTCCTGGCGGACCGGATTGATCTTCGGGCGGTCATCAATGTCGGTGAGATAGACCGTCACCTTCAGGACACTGGCGAGGCTGGCGCCTGCTGCTGACAAGATGGCCGCGAGGTTCTTGAGCACCTGCCTGGTCTGAGCGGCCGGATCGTCTCCGCCGACGAGCTCGCCGCGGCCGTCAGCGGCAACGCAGCCGGAAACGAAGACCAGGTTGCCGCAGATCACGCCGTGGGTGTAGTGGCTTATCGGCTCGTGCACTCCCTCGACGCGCACTTCCTGCCGGCCTTGCCCTGACATCAGCGTGCCTCCTCCAGTGTGGACATCCCATCGCGTGGCGAACTCACCGTGAGTCCCTTCTCGTTCAGGAAGGTCAGCACGGCGGCGTTGAAGAGGTCAGGCTCTTCGAAATACGGCGCGTGGCCAGCGTCCGGGATCATCACCAGTGGCACGCCGCCGCCCAGGATCCGCTGTGATTCCTGCCCGATGACGGGCGGGACGATGACGTCCTCGGCGCCCCACACGAGCAGCGTCGGCGGGAGTATGGCCAGCCCGGCGAGGCGTTCGCCGACGACGTCGTCGTCGAGCCCGTGCCGGAAGTACTCGGCCAGGGCAGCGAACGCGGTGCTGGCTCCAGGCGAGCTGTTGATCAGCGATTCCTCGCGGACCCAGTCCGCTGTTACCAATTCAGGATCGTGAATGACGCGAGTCAGCTTGGCGTAGATACCCTCCGCGCTGGTGTCCAGGAGCGAATTCGCAACCGCTTGGCATCCCGGCTCGCCGAGCGGCGTGATGCCGAGGGTCCCGACCATGATGAGAGCGGCCGCCCGTGCGGGCTCGCGGCAGGTCACGGCAGCCTGGACGTACCCGCCGAGCGAGGTGCCTATGAGCACGCTGCGGTCAGCGGCGACGGAGTCGAGGAAGCGCAGCACGAGCGAGGCGTATCCGTTGATCGAGTAGTCGAAGCTGCCTTTCCCGGAGAACCCGTGCCCGGGCAGGTCGATCGCGTAGACGTGCAGGCCTGCACCGGCAAGGGCACCGATGTTGTGGCGCCACCGGTCCGCACGGGCGCCGACTCCGTGCAAGAGCAAGGCGACATTATCGCCAGAGCCTTCCTCGACGATCCGGATGGTGGTCCCGTCTACGCCGTATGGGTAGAAAATCACGTTCGGCTGCGCTCTCGTGGCTTCACGCCTCAGCCGGAACTGAGCGCATCTCGGTTGCGGCGGCGAGCGCCGCGTCCACGATCTTCTGGTAGCCCGTGCACCGGCACAAGTTGCCCCGGATCCCCTCCCGCACCTCATCGGGCGTCGGATCCGGGTTGCGCTGCAGCAGGTCGGTGATGACAGCGAGCATTCCCGGCGTGCAGAAGCCACACTGCACGGCCCCGTGCTCGTGGAAAGCGCGCTGCAGGGGCGCATAGCTCTGGTCCGATATCGCCTCGCCGAACGGCGCGGGGTCGCCAGACCCGGCGGCGAAACCCTCGACCGTCGTGACATCGCCCCCGTTGGCCTGCAGCGCGAGGACGTTGCACGACTTCACGCTGTGCCCGTTCAGCAGGACCGCGCAGCAGCCGCACCGCGCCTCCAGGCATCCGTTGTGGGTGCCGGTGAGCAGCAGATGATCGCGCAGGAACTCCAGCAGCAGCGTCCGCTCGTCCACCTCGGCCGTGCGCACCCGGCCGTTGACCCGCATGCTCACTGTCCGCATGTCTACCGACCTCCCGACGGCGACGTCTCGTTGCCGTCTCCGTAGCCGTTCGTGTCTGACAAGGCGCGCCGCAGCAGGACGCCGCACGTATGCCGCAGGTACCCCGGCTCCAGGAACGGCCAGGGCCGCGCCGGGGGATCGGCCAGTGTGGCAAGCAGGTTCGCCGCCTCGGCGTACAGCTCCGCCCCGGGCGACGCACCATCAAGCAGCTGCTCGATCTGCGTGAACCTGGTCGGGCTGCCCGTGCAGGCCCCCACGACCACGACCGGGTCGTGCAGGGCGCCAGCCGCGTCCCTCCGGCCGGCCACCGCCACTGACGCCTGCGCCGCGTCCATCGAGCGCATCCGGAACTTCCTGAAGGCCCACCAGAAATCGGCCGCCCGCTCCGGGAACACCAGCGACGTCAATAGCTCGTCCGGCCGCATGACGGTGGTCCCCTGGCCGGTGAAGAACTCGTGCGCGGGTACGAGCCGATCCCCCGACTGCGACCTGAGCAGGAACTCGGCGCCGAGTGCCGTCGCCACCACCGGCAGGTCGAACCTCGGATCAGCCTGGCAGATGGCCCCACCTACCGTCGCCATCGAGCGGACCGGCAGGTCCGCGATGTCCGCCGCGACCCGCCCGAGCCCGAAGTAAGGGCCGTCGGGCGGCGAGTCGCCCAGCTCCCGGTAGCTCGTCGTGGCGCCGATGGCGAGCCGCGCGCGGTGGCTGGACAGGCCGTGCAGCTCGCTGATCCCGGCCAGCGAGATGAGATAGCGCGGTGCCCTGGCCCGGTCCTTCATCTCGAGCAGCAGGCTCTGGCCGCCGGCGATCGGCCTCGCGTCCTCCCCGTACTCGGCGAGCTGACTGAGTGCCTCGTCCAGCGAGGCCGATTCGAGATATGCGAAGCTGCGCATCGAACGTCACCTCCCGGTCTGCCGGTCGCCAGGGAAGACCAGGGAGGCGACGCCCTGGCGCGCCTTCTCCTGCAGCCCGGCGAATACTCGGTCCGGTGTCAGCGGCATCTCGGTGAAGCGGACGCCGGTGGCGTGGAAGATGGCGTTCGCCACGGCGGGCGCGGCCACGCTGGTATCCGACTCCCCGGCTCCCTTGCGGCCGCCGGGAATCACCCGTGACGGCGCCGGGATCTCCCGGATGTGGCTGAGATCGGGCAGCTCGGTGGCATACGGCGCCAGATAGCTGGCAAAGCTCGGCGTCAGCAGGTGGCCGCGTTCGTCGTAGAAAAGCGACTCGCCCAGGAGCCAGCCGAGCCCGTGCAGCACCGCGCCCTGGTGCTGGCCTTCGACGATCAGCGGGTTGACGACGGTACCGCTGTCGGCCGCAATCCAGTAGTCGACGATCTTCCAGACCCCGGTTTCCGGGTCGACCCGGACCCGGATCACGTTAGCGACGCCGGAATAGGTCGCCGTGATGTTGCCGGTGCCGTCCGCGGTCATGATCTCGGTCGGCGTGTCATAGGTCGCGCTCGCCTCGATCGAGCCGGGCTCGAACCCGGGCGGGAGCCGGTGCGTGGTGTACGCGGCGCAGCCGGCCAGCTCGGCCACGGAGATGCTGGCCGCCGGGTCACCGCGCACGAAAACCTGGTCGTCGTGAATGTCGAGGTCTTCCCGCCCGCACTCCAGGAGGTGCGCGGCCAGGGTCAGCAGCTTCTCGCGGACGAGCTCGGCGCTGCGCTGCGCGGCCGCTCCCAGGACCGCGGCCGCCCGGCTGCCCCACGTCCCGAGCCCGAACAGCGAGCTGTCGGTATCGCCGCTCTGCACGGTGATCCGGTCGTAGCTCACGCCCAGCGCGTCGGCGACGATCTGGGACAGCATGGTCGCGTGCCCTTGGCCGTGCGGGACGTCGCTGGAGTAGACCAGGACGGTGCCGTCCGACTCCACCCTGATCCGGGCCGACGACATGTCCGTGTCGATCGCCGGATGACGGCAGCTGGTGTGCTTGAGCGCGACCGCGATGCCGATGCCCTCGCCAGGCGCGGGGTTGAGGCGATGCTCCTGCCAGCCGCTCGCCTCGACGGCCGCCTCGATGCACTGGGCGATGCTCGTACTGTCAATCACGTGCCCGAGCGGTGTGCGGTAGGGGCATTGCTCGTCCCGCAGCACGTTCCTGAGCCGCAGCTGCGCCGGGTCCATCCCGATGGCATAGGCGGCCATGTCGGCCAGCTGCTCCACGGCCCAGACGGTCTGCGGCACCCCGAAGCCCCGAAGCGCGCCCCCCGGCACCGTGTTGGTGTGGATCGCGTAACCATCGATGTGCACGTTCGGTACCGGATAACAGCTCAGGCCGATTTGGGTGCCGAGGGGGAGCACCTGGTTAGCCCACATCGACCCGCCGCCTGCATTGTGCAGGATCCGCTCCCGCCAGCCGGTGATCTCCCCGTCGGCCGCCACCTGCAGCTCGGACTCGCGAACCTGGTTGCACCGGGCCGTGGTCGCCCGGAAGACATCCGCGCGGGACAGGATGAGCTGCACCGGCCTGCCGAGCTTGATGGCGAACAGCGAGGCGATGACCTCATGCGGGAACAGGTCGGCCTTGGAGCCGAACCCGGCTCCCACCTCAACGGCCACCGCCCTGACCCGGTTGATCGGCAGGCCGAGGACCTGCGCGAGCAGGTCCCGGACCAGGTACGTTCCCTGCGTTGAGGAGTAGATCGTGAGCCGCCCGGTGCGCGGGTCGTAGTCCGCGACGCAGCCGTGGGCCTCAAGGGCCGCGCCGTGCGGCCGCACGGTAGTGAACCGCGCGGCTACGACAGCGGCCGCGGCCTCCCGCGCGGCCTCGACGTCGCCAACCCGCGCCTTGTAGTGATGGTAGGCGTTTCCCTGACGGAAGTCGTAATTGACCCCCTCAATGACGACCGGCGCGTCGTCGGCCATGGCCTGCTTCAGGTCCATGACCACGGCAAGCTCCTCGTAGTCCACGGCAATGGCCTCGATCGCGTCCCGTGCGGCGTACTCCGAGTCGGCGACAACCGCGGCGACCTCCTGTCCCTCGTACAGCACCTTGTCCACCGCGAACGGGAAGCGCTCGCCCCGCTCGGTACCCTGCGTCTGCTGGCCCCAGTACTGCACCTTGCCAACGAGGTCCCGGCCCGTTAGCACGGCGCGTACGCCGGGGCAGTTCGCCGCCGCCTCGGTATCGATGGACCGGATGCGCGCATGAGCGTGCGGGCTGCGCAGCACCCTGGCGTAGAGCGTTCCCGGCAGCTTCAGGTCTGCGAGGAACCTCGCCGTGCCGGTCAGCAGGCGCGCGTCTTCCTTGCGGGGCAGTGCCCGCCCGATCATCGGGCCCATCCCGGCGCGGACGTCCGGGTCGGCTCCTGCGGTAACGGTCACGACTGCACCCCTCTCTGTCCGGCAGCGACGGCCGAGGCGACAGCGGCGGCCGATCCTGCCCGGGAGATCTCGTGCGCGACTTCCTTCGCCATGCTGCGGGCCGGTCCTGCTATAGGCAGGGTTCGCCCCTGCGATGGCCCGGCTCCGTCGTGGACCATCTCATAGGTGAGCGTGTCGCTCGCATAGGTGATCGACCGCTCGTTCGGCCAGGGCGTCTCTTCCGAGCCGTCGAAGGCGATCTGCCGGCCGCCGACGAAGACAGCCTCGATATTCGAGTGCCGCAGCAGGCTGCGGATGTCGGCCAGCGGGTTTTCCCGCACTATGAGCAAGTCCGCTAGCAGGCCCGGCCGCACCTCGCCGACCTGGCCCTCCAAGCCCACGGTACGCGCGCCGTTCGCCGTCCCGGCCTGCAGCGCCTCCTGGGGCGAGAGGCCGGCGTACTCCATGAGCAGCTCGAGTTCCCTGGCGTGCCACTCCCCATAGGGCGTGACCGCGAACCCCGCGTCGGTTCCGAGCGCGAACGTGACGCCCGCCGCATGGGCGCGGTGCAGCGTCTCGGCGGTCTTGTCGAGCATCCGCCGACAGCCGTCCCGGAACGGCGCCGGGGTCCCGACCATCTCGCCGTAGTCCGCGGAGTTCGCCAGCAGCAGCAGCGTCGGCACCAAAGGGATCCCCGATGCCGCCAGCCGTTCCACCACCTCGTCGGTCATGATGTTGCCGTGCATGATCCAGTCGAAACCGGCCGCCACGGCGGCGGATACCTCCGCAGACCCCCGGGCGTGAATCGTCACCTTCTTGCCCAGCTGGTGCGCGAGGTCGGCTATCTGCTTCAGCTCGTCGGAGGTGAAGGCCTGGTACTCGCCGAACGGGCTGTCGGCCAGCTTGATGAAGTCCACGCCGTTCTTCACCTGGCGCCGCACGTTGTCGACCATCTCGGCCGGCGTGTTGGCGAGCGTGCCGATGCTCCCGTCTGGGACACCGACGTCCTCGGGGTACCAGTCGGTCAGGCCGTTGCTCGTGGTGATGTACCGCCCCGCCGTACGCATCCGCGGCCCGAGGACCATCCCGCGGGCGATGGCCTCGCGAAGCGCCACGCCGATGTAGTAGCTCCCTCCGGGTTGCGACAGGCTGGTCACGCCGGCCCGCAGTACGCGCTTGACGTTCCACGCCGCGCGCAGGGTCCGGCTCTCCACGCTCGTGTAGAGATCCTGCTCCTCCTGGGTGTAGCTGTCGCCATAGGTCATGTGGCAGTGCGCGTCGATCAGGCCCGGCATCACGTACCGGCCCCTGGCCTCGGTGACCTGCACCGAGCCTTCTGCTTCCCGCGGGACCATCGCGCGCAGCTCGGCCTCGGGCCCGAGTGCCCTGATGCGGTCCCCTTCGATCAGGACGCTGGTAGGCCCGGCCGGCTCGCTGCGGGTCCCGTCGACGACGGCGGCATTGGAGATGAGCGTCCAGCCCGGCGTCACGACTCCGGCCCGCTTCCGTCCGCGGGCAGCGCCATCGGCTTCACCGCGGCAGCACCGCTGGCAGCTGGAACAGCGTCACCCCCCCGGCCGGAGACCGCGCCGCCCTCTGGGAACAGCAGTGTCGCCGCGAAGTACACCAGCGCGCCCACGAACGTCGCGCTCAGCCAGCTGAGGTCAATACCGCCGGCGGCGTTGCTCCAGGGACCGACGTAGAGGCTTGAATTGAGGAACATCAGCCCGAAGGCGCTGGCGACGAGCCAGGCGAGGCACGCACGGATGTTCAGGCCCCCGGCGAACCAGTAGATCCCGCCGCGCTCCCGCCGGTTGAAGACCTGCAGGGCGTCTGGGTTATACCAGCCCCGGCGGAGGAAGTGACCAGTCAGGCAGATCGCGATCCAGGGCGCGGCCAGGACTCCGAAGAGCGTGACGAAGGCCGAGACCGTGTTCTCCACGTTCCATACCAGCGTACCGAGAAATATGAACAGAACGCCGATCGCGCTCAGCACGACGGTTGCCGGCACTCGCTTCAGCACCGGGAAGATCGAGGAGAAGTCGAGCCCGTTGCTGTAGATGCAGACGGTGCTCTGGCCCAAGCTCCCGATGATCCCCAGGATCATCAGCGGCACCAGGTAGCCGATGGGGCTGATCTTCACCAGACCGCTGACATACGGAATCGCGGGATTCCCGATCGCGACGGCCGTGTAGGCGCCGAAGACCAGGGGGAAGGTCAGGCCCACGAATCCGCCCGCGAGCGTCCAGCCGAAGACCGACCGGTCCGAGTACCGCTTATGCGAGATGTAGCGGGACCAGTCGTTGACGAACGGCCCGTAGCCGAACGTCGCCGCCGCGGCGATGGTGACTGCCAGAGCCCAGGTAGGCCAGAAGGTCCCGAGGAGATAGTGGCCGCCCGCGTAATGGACGTTGAACTTCGGCCCGAAGACGAAGAAGCCGACAATCATGAGCAGGCCGACCGTGGGGATCAGGAATTTCTCCACGAAGATCATGTTGGCGTGCCCGTAGATAGCGGCCGTGATCGCGATGATGGCGATGATGGCGTAGGAGATGCCCAGCTCAAGATTCCCGCTGGGCAGGCCGAACAGCCTGTGTGCGCCGTATACGGCCATCTGGCCGCCGGTCCAGACGGTCAGCGCG
Organism: uncultured Actinomycetota bacterium; assembly: GCA_963842355.1. Lineage (GTDB taxonomy): Bacteria > Actinomycetota > Actinomycetes > Streptosporangiales > Streptosporangiaceae > JASHPR01. The sequence goes on from CAWJGC010000014.1 coordinate 176,862, forward strand.
TAGAACCCGATCGCGATGAACACGGCGAGGCATGACCCGATCAACCGGCCGACCACCCCGAAGAAGGCCCCGCTGCTCACCGGGCCGTTCGTTCCCGTCCGGGGGCCGAGCAGCGCCATCGGGGCGAACAGGAGCGCGCCGATGGCGTCGCCGACGATGATGGACCAGAACGAGGCCCACCAGCCGAGCCCGAAGCTGAACGGCAGCCAGCCGAGGACGATGAGGCCGAAGGTCAGGTTCGCGCCGATCAGGATGTAGAAGATGTTGCGCGGGCTCGAATGGCGGTCGCGCTCGGGAATGTAGTCGATGCCGTGGGTCTCGATCTTGCCAAAGGCGTCCACCGCGGGCGCGGTCGCGACGCCGGCCGAGTCGGCGAACTGAGGATCATTCATATTGTCCCCTCCGCTCGTTGAGCACACCAGACAGGCGGCCTGCACCGACCCGCCTGGCGCCTGACGCGCCCCGGCGTCTATGACCAGCCGAACGATGAGCCATAGATACCAGCTTGTACCGCTGTTGTACACCGGGTTGTATACAACGTCAAGAGGCGCGCACCCTGCTTCGGGTAGGCCTGTGAGGTGGGGAAACCCGGGTGGATGCTGTTGAACTGCGCGTTCATGGCTTGAGCATCCTCGGTTAGAGGGCATCCTCGCTGTTCGTGTTCTGGTCCTTGCTGTACCTCGTCCTCCGCCGTGGGCGCGGCGTTGACCGCGGCCTGCATGTGGCCGGTCTTGATGTCCTCACACGCCAAGTCGGCGATCACCGGGCCAGGTACCGGGCGCAGAGCCGGCGCTGGGTGTCGGAGTGCTTGCGCGACCACGGCGCGGCGGCCGGGTGCCGGCCCCGGGACAGGTAGTAGGCGATAAGGTCAGCACCCGGGCGCTCCAGGCCCGGCGCGTCGGCGGCCAGCCGCACGCTGACCTTCTCCAGCCGCGCGGCCAGCCCCGCCTCGGTCACCGACTGGCACTGGCGGCGCTGGCCGTTCTCGTACCACACCGCCCGCCACCGGTCCCCCCGACGCCGGGCCGGGTACACCGTGATCCCCCCCGCCACCTCCACCACCACACGACCTTCGCCTCGGGTGCCCTCACGGCGGTCCCCGCTCACAAGGGCGACGTCCGGTACCGCGCGGCGCGCCCAGGCCCTGGCCGGAGCGACTCCCACGCCCTCTGCAAGGGACAGTTGTGGGTTTTTTGTGGTGATCTTGGGATGCGAGAGTGCGGTCCGCGCCATGGCATTTCCCTCCCTTCCTGCGATTCCTGCAGGTGAGAGGGCTGGCAGCCGTCCGAGGATTACGTGGTCAGGGGCGGGGTCGAACCGCCGGCCTTCCGCTTTTCAGGCGCAATTTTACCGTCGCGGATTGTCGCCGCATGTAGCCTGATGCGCCATCTAGCTGCATCAATCGTCGTGCGGCTTCGCCCTATGTCGCTCCATGCCTGCCTCTGTTGGCTCCCCGCTTGGCTCCCCGGATCCGGCGGTCGTCGGTTATACATTTATAGCCTCAGCTCTACATTGCGTACAGGTGTGGCGTAGCCTGCCACCGAGGACGGCGTGGCCGGGGTTTTGATGCCCGTGGTGGCTGTCTGGAAGGCGACGGTCTCCTGCCCGGTCATGCCCGCATCGCCTCGCCATATGACCTGGACACCCGGTGCGGGTCAAGCGCGACGTGCTCTGGCTCGGCTACAAAGCTGCACATCACCATGACCGACAGCCAGATGACCACACCGGTCCACGACGGCATGGCCGCCCGGCACCTCACGCCCGCCCGCCACTACCTCGATTCCGGCTACCTGTCCGCCGAGACGGTCGTGAGTAATTGTCAATACCTGTGGATCAAGATCCTTTAGGCTGCTTCCGGCTGGGCTCCCGCAGCGGCCTCGTGCTCGGGTCGTTCGGCGAGCTTGCCGTTGACGAAGGTCGCCCCGGCCCGGACGAGCGCGACCAGGTGCGGGGCGTTGACCATGCGCCAGCGGCGCTGGGCGGACTCGATCAGCTTGAACGCCATCGCCAGGGCGGCCGCCTTGGACCCGTGGCCCTTGGTGACCTTGGTCCGCAGCCTGACGGTGGCGAAAGTAGATTCGATCGGGTTGGTGGTGCGCAGGTGCACCCAGTGCTCGGCCGGGTAGTCGTAGAAGGCCAGCAGTTCCTCCTCATCCTCGGTGATCTTGGCGGCGGCCTTGGGGAACTTCGCGCCGTAGGCGGCGGCGAAGGCCTTGACGGCCGTGCGGGCGTGGTCTTTGTCCTCGGCGTTCCAGATCTCGGCCAGGGCCTTCTTCGCGCCCGGGTGCGCGGACTTCGGCAGCGCGCCGAGCACGTTCGCGATCTTGTGAAACCAGCAGCGCTGGGTCCTGGCCTGCGGGAACACCTCGCCGACCGCGGACCAGAACCCCAGCGCCCCGTCGCCGACCGCCAGCACCGGGGCGCGCATGCCGCGGCGGGCGCAGTCGCGCAGCAGGTCGGCCCACGACTCGGCGGACTCGCGGTAGCCGTCGGCGAGGGCGACCAGCTCCTTGCGCCCGTCGGCGCGCACGCCGATCATCACCAGCAGGCACAGCTTGCCCTCGGCCAGCCGGATGCCCAGGTGGATCCCGTCGACCCACAGGTAGACATAGTCCACGCCGGACAGGTCGCGGGCCGCGAACGCCGCGGCCTCCTCCCTCCACGTCTCGGTCAGCCTGGTCACCGTCGAGGAGGACAGCCCGGCATGCGAGCCGAGGAACTGCCCGAGCGCGGGCACGAAGTCCCCGCTCGACAGGCCGTGCAGGTACAGCAGCGGCAGCACCTCGCTGATCTGCGGGGTCTTGCGCGCCCACGGCGGCAAGATCGCCGAGCTGAACCGCATCCGCTCGCCAGTGGCCGGGTCGGTGCGCTTGTCGTTGACCCGCGGCGCGGTCACCTCCACCGCCCCGGCGCTGGTCAGCACCGTCCGCGGCTCGGCGGCGCCGTTGCGCACCACCAGGCGCCGGCCGTCCTCGTCGCGCAGGTGAGCGAACTGGCCGGTGTAGGCGGCGACCTCGGCCTGCAGCGCCGCGGCCAGCATCTGCCGGGCGCCGTCCCGCACGATCTGGTCGATCACCGACGACGGCTGCCCGTCAGCCGGCCGCGCGCCAGCCACGTCAGGGACTACTGTGAGCATGGGTGTACCTTCCCGGCCCGGCGTTCCAGCGCCGGCCATTGCTTGAGACCTCTACGACTCGGTCATCCGGGAAGGTACACCCTTCTTCGCGCTCGCGCCCTTCCCGGCGGATCCACAGGTTTCAAGCATTGCTCACGGTCGTGCAAGCGGCCCGCAGCTACGGCATCGCGCCGGCCCGGCCCCGCTGCTGGCCGACACCTCTGCAGGCAGGTCTCCTTTCCAGGCCAGCTACGCCCGTGAGCACTGGTGGCCGGTCGCGCTGGCGATCGTGGTCGCCGCGGTCATGCACGTGGCGCTGCCCGCTTCGTCGCGGCCATCCTGGCCAGCGACAAGCTGTTCGTGAGCAACACCACCGGCCTGCTGGCGACCGGCGCGGCGATCTGGACCGCCAACGTGATCGCGTTCGGGCTGTGGGCGCGCCGGGGACCATGTGCCATACAGAGCCCGCGATGCCGCGACGACGGACCTGCCCTGTCCCTTGCCGATGAGCGCCGGGACAACCACCCCGGCGGCCAGGGCGACGGCTGCGTGAGCGACGTTCCTGGTCGCCTCGGCGGGCGTAGCCATCGGGCTGCCTTCTTTCCCCGGGTCCCGAGATGCTCCGGTCATTCCGTATCATCACGGGTCAGGGAGCGAGGAAATGCATCGTGCCCGGTCTAGGCCCACCGCTAAGGAAAGCGAGCAGGCGCACGTTCTCCGGCTCGACTTGCATCCAGTAGCTGCGGCAGACTGGTTGGGGAGACATCCTGGCCGAGCGGGGGTTACATGACTGGGGTTCGCGCTTGGGAATGCGACGAATGCCGGGTCCTGGTGAGAGCGGACGCGGTCGGCTGGATCATTTTGCACCAGGCCGGTGATGATCTTCACTTCTGCCCGGCTCATGCTGAGTCCCGGCAGCGGACTGGACGCTCTAGCGAGCCATCTGGGCGGCCGATCCCGGCGGGAGCTGCCATGCCGGGCACGCTCGCCTCTGCGGGCCAGCGCCCGTCAACCAGCAGACCCGGCGCCGCCAGCAATGCTGATGCGGTAACGGTCGTCCAGCTCAGCTTCTTCTGTGGCATGCAGGAGCCTGGCGGGCAAACACGCCTGATGGTCGAGCAGAAGGCCGCGACCATACCGCGAAGCGAAGCTGGCAGCCTTGTCACGCTTGGCGAGATGTCTCGTCAAGCGCATCAGAGCCATAAGGCATGGGATGATTTTGTCGATGCCACCGCAGAGTATGTCGCCACCAGGGTCGACAACTCTGCCTTCAATCCGGTGAAGGACTGCTGGGAAAGCCGGGATCCGCTGACCCCCATAGCGGTCAATGATGCGCTTGGCCGCTTCCAGGAATCGCTGCTGAACTTGGCAGGAAAACCGATTGAGTACGTTGCCGCGCAGGCTGGCGCGGGACCGTCAGGAGCCGCGATAGCAGCTGGGATAGGCGCGAACGACGTCCTCGCGCCGGTATCTGGTCTTATTCAGCGGATCTCCCTGGTGATCGATACTGCCGGCATGGTGTTCGGTGCCGTCACAGGGATGTACCCGCTGGCTATTGCCTGCGCTCATCATCTAGCAGGCATCGCGTTTCATCAAGCCGTCTCCCGAGAGGTTACTAACGCAATCGATGGCCTTGTGCCTGTCAGGGGAATTAAACGAGAAGGACCCGCCGCACTGCCTGAATCGGCGCTGGCAAGCCGAGGTCAACCTACTCGCCTCGACAGGACCAACCGGCCCCGTGGAGTTGACGGGCCTGGCGGAGGTTTTGGAGTACGCTAATCCAGCACACTACGCATGTCGAACATTCGGCAACTAGCTGTGGTCGAATCAACTTGACCGCAATAGCACCTGGAAGTGTGCGCGCATTAGCTCCTTTGATACATGGCGCTGGCTATGCAGGATGGATAATCAATCGCTGCCGACACTGTTGTACTGAAGCTGATGAGGATCTACCTCCTCGCGGCATGAGCGCGCGTCTGGACGCGCGCTAGATTCGCCTGTTTAGCACTGCCCTCATGGCTCGCGGAGCCGTTGCTCGGGCTCAATTTCGAGGTATTCCTCGTAGGCGTAGATTGTCACGACGAAGTGATGCAAGAAGCCCTCGAGCCCGGCTAGGCCGAATGGGTGGGGCCACGGATCGCAGAACCAGACTGGCGCATCCCAGGAGTATTCACCGGCGCCGTCGCTCACCGTGAGGCTGACACGGGCTAGCGTGCCGGCGGTCTTCAGTCCACCGATGAAGAATTCTTCGGTTAGGTCGCCGGACAGTTCGATCCCGGCGAGGGGGGCCAGTTCCGCACTCATCCGGGTTCGCAGTGCGCCTGTGTCGAGCAGGCATTCGATGGGCGCGGCCTCCAGGCCTTCCAGGGCAATGTCAACGACTGGTCGGGGTGTCAGCATGCCGCCGCTTGCCGCCGGAAGCGCCCGGAACGCGAATCTCATTGCGGAGCTGCGCCGGTGATGGCCTGCTCGGAGTCGAGGACGCGGAACATTGATTGGGCACGCTGGCGGTGCTTAGCTACTTCGACCTGAAAAACCCGGGCGGCGGCGGATGACCGCTGGCGGTTCGCGCGGGAGGATGGCCTCGACCCCTTGTGCTGGAAGGGATCGAGGCCATCATGTTTCGCACCTTAGGCGATGGGCCGTCTGCGTGGGAGTCGCGGTTACCGGCGGAGGTGCTGCGGCTGCCGGAGGAGCTGGCGCGGGTGGATGCGCTGCTGGATGACCCGGTGTTCTTCGCGCCGTTCGTGCCGTTCTTTCACCCGGTGCTCGGCCGGCCGTCGACGCCGGCGGAGTGGTATCTGCGGCTGATGTTCTTGAAGTTCCGCTACCGGCTGGGCTATGAGAGCCTGTGCGCTGAGGTCAGTGACTCGATCAGCTGGCGGCGGTTTTGCCGGATCCCGCTCGATGGGCGGGTGCCGCATCCGACGACGCTGATGAAGCTGACCTCCCGGTGCGGCAGCGCGGCGGTGGATGGGCTGAACGAGGCGCTGTGGGCCAGGGCGGCCGGGCAGAAGCTGCTGCGCGTTTCCCGGTTGCGCGCGGACACGACGGTGGTGCCGGCGAATGTGGCGTACCCCACCGATTCGGGGCTGCTGGCCAGGGCCGTCCGCCGGATCGCGGTGACCGGGCGGCGGATCCAGGCCGCCGGCGGGGCGAGGCGGACCAGGGTGCGCGACCGCAGCCGCGCGGCCGGGCGGCGGGCGCACGCGATCGCCGCGAAGCTGCGGTCACGGGCCGCGCAGGCCCGGGGCGAGAAGCAGGCCGTGGTGGCGCGGGTGACCGGGGAGCTGGCCGGCCTGGCCGAGCGCGCCGCCGCCGACGCGCAGCGGCTGCTGGCCAACGCCCGCCGGACGCTGCGCCGCGCGCAGGCGAAGGCGGCGGCCCTGGCCGCCACGGGGCTCACCGACGCCGCCGCCGGGCGGCGGCGTGGCCGGCTGCGCCGGGCGGTCAGCGACCTGGCCGGCCTGCTGGAGGTGACCAGGACGGTCGCGGCGCAGGCCCGGCAGCGGCTGGCCGGGGACATGCCAGACGGGGCGACCCGGCGGGTCAGCCTGCACGAGCCGGATGCTCGCCCGATCGCCAAGGGCAGGCTCGGCAAGCCTGTTGAGTTCGGGTACAAGGCCCAGGTCACCGACAACGACGACGGGGTCGTCGCCGATTACCGCCTGGAGCAGGGCAACCCGGCCGACGGCCCGCAGCTCGCCCCGGCCGTGGAACGGGTGATCAAGCGGACCGGGAAGAAACCCGCAACCGTCACCGCCGACCGCAGCTACGGCGAGCAGTCCATCGAAAATGACCTGCGCGGGCTCGGCGTCCGCCACGTGGTCATCCCGCGCAAGGGCAAACCCGGCAAGGCCCGCCAGGCCGCCGAGCGGCGGCCTGCGTTCCGGCGGGCCGTCAAGTGGCGGACCGGCAGCGAAGGCCGGATCAGCACCCTCAAACGGGGCTATGGGTGGGATCGCACCCGCCTGGACGGCACCGAAGGAGCCCGGACCTGGACCGGCTACGGGGTCCTGGCCCACAACCTGGTCAAGATCAGCACCCTGGCCGCCTGACCAGCCGGCAGCCCGGCCACCGGCAGCAGCTGGCCAGTCCGCGCCAGCACCCCTCCACCGGCACAGTCACTTTTTCAGGTCGAAGTAGCTAGCCAGGCCACGACCTCTTTAGGTGAGGGAGCGGCAACTAGTGCAGCGCCGCATTAATCCTTGACGGGGTTTCGTCCGGCGCTTTGGTGCTGGTCATGCGGCTCTGGGGAGTTCGCTGACCGGTGCAGGGCGTTGCCCAGGGGCCGTGGAGTTGGGGTGCCTGGCGTGGCGGGCGTGATCGGCGCGGGCGTCGTAGGTCCAGGTATAGGGGTGGGCAGTGCGGTTGTAGCGGACGGTGAAGCTGGTGATCTTTTCGGCGAGGTCGGCGCGGGAGGTGAACTCGCCGCGGCGCAGCAGGCCGCGGGTCAGCACGGAGAACCACAGTTCGGCCATGTCCAGCCAGGAGGCGTGTTTCGGTGTGTAGGTGACCTTGATCCGCGGGTGGGTGGCGATCCAGGCCCGGGTCGCGCGGGAGGTGTGGGATGAGCCGTTGTCCATGACCAGGTGGATGCTCAGCCGCGGGTCGGTGCACTGATCGAGGCGGTGCAGGAAGCCGGTGAAGGTGACTGAGTCGTTGCGCGCGATCGGCTCTGCGACAACTTGCCCGGTGGCGACCTGCAGCGCGGCGATGACGGAGACGGTGCCGTGGCGGACGTATTCGAACTCACGGCGGGCCAGCCGGCCAGGCCGGGGTGGCTGCAGGGGGTATCTGCGGCACTTGGCCTGGATGCCGGTCTTCTCGTCGATGCAGATCACCACGGTATCTGGCGGCGGGCGCAGGTAGATATCGCAGACAGCGGCGGCCTGGGCCCAGAACTGCTCGTCATCGCGGCGGTTCAGCCAGCCCCGGACCCGGTGCGGCGCCAGGTCCAGCCCGGCCAGGATCCGCCCGACCTGGGAAACCGAGATGCCCGTGCCGGCCAGGCTCGCGGCGATCATGCCATGCGTCCACGCCGGCTCGCCGCCCGGTGGCGCGGAGGTGGCGGTGGCCACGACCGCCAGCCGCACATCTGGCCCGTACACCTGCGGCCGCCCGCTGCGTGGCCGGTCACGCAGAGCGGGTATGCCGCCGCGGGCGAACCGGCGCCGCCAGATCCGCGCTGTGGTCACCGAGCAGCCCAGCTCAGCGGCAATCTGAGCGTTCGCCCGGCCCTGGCCTGCCAGCAGCGCGATCCGGGCCCGGCGCACCAGCGCCTGCGGCGAGGACGGCCGGCGCACCATCGCCTCCAGCTTCGCCTTGCGCCGCGACCCTAAAACCACGATGTCCTGGCTGGCGGCACGCACCATGCCCCACCTCCGGGTGATCAGTGATGATCGCCCGAGAATGCCCGGCAAACGGCCACGCCTGGCGGCGGCGCGCCGCACCCGGCGACAATAACCCCATGCCCGTGCCCGCCCGGCGCCTCAAGGACCTCATCGAAGGAACCGTCGACCATCACGCCTCCCAGCGCTGGCCGGCGCTGGAAGAAGTCACCATCACCTGGCGCGGCTCCTACGGCTACCTGACCGGCTACCTCAGCGACAACGACGACGACGACACCATCAAGCTCTGCCGCATCCAGTACCTTGGCGACCCCGACGACTGGGCGTTCGCGATCTGGCAGGCCAGCAGCGACAGCTATACCGAAGCAGTCCTTCTTGACGGGCAGTTCACCGGCCACCCCAACCTGGCCCTGGACACCGCCTGCACCCTCTACCTCGCAGACGTCACCGACCACACCCAGTAGCGGGATAAACCCCTCAAGGACTTACGCGGTGCTGCACTAGTACCTCATCACCGCGTACCGCCACCCACAAGCCGATGAAAGGGCGTAGTGCCTCGACCAGGGGTTCCGGACGCCTGGCGGTGCCCGAAGCCACCGGCCTTCGAGGTGCGGCGGCCGGCGAGATCGCCGGGGTGTGGCCACGGGAGCTTGCCGCCCGTCCGGCTGTAAAGCCAAGACGGGTCAGCGTGCGGCGCGCCTGATGGGTGGTGAAGTCGGCCCGGTCGAGCCCCGTGACCAGGGCCAGGACCTGCTTAGGCGGCCAGCGCCGGCCGTTGATGACCACGAAGTGCTCCTGGATCGGTTCGGGCAGTGCTCCTTGGAGGGCTGCTTCGACGCTGTGGGGGTCCAGGCTGTACTGGTGGCCCGAGACCGTCATCGTCGGCATGGACGTCTCCGATCGATATTCTCCGTATAGTATTCTCTGGTTCGTCTCTACTGTAAGCGGCTTGCCGGGTCCAGGCAACCCCTCGGTTCCACCGGCGGCAGCGAGAACTCCGTTGCCGGTCCTCCCCGGACCGCGCAATCCAGATTGTGGCGCGCGCCGACAGTCGGCATGGCCAACCCCTGCCCTGTGCGGCAACGCCGCCATGCCCCGCAGGTACATCGGCCGACGTGCCTGACATCGCCCTGTTCGCCGGCCACGGGCCGCTCAGCGGCAGATGAGTGCGTCAGCCGAGCGCGGGTGCGATGGACTCAAAGCCGGCGGCCGTGGATGCTGGCTCTTGTGGACAGGAGCCCCAGCGGTGATGGCGACGGTCCCCCCGCCGTTCCAGCTGTGTACCGCGGAACAGAGGGAAGGCCCGGGCCGGTGTTGTTCACCCTCGACGTCGATGGCGAACGGTTCGCCATTCGCCGAGCTGGAGACGGCGGCACCGCCTACGACTGGCTGAGCGGGCCTAACAAGGGCTACGGATTCGGGTCGAGCGAGACACCGAATCGGTCGGTGGAGGAGCACCGGGTGAGCATCCGCGCCTTCCTCGCCATGATCGATCCCAATACGGGCTACATCGGGGACGACTGAGGGGAGCGTGTAATCCGCCCGAGCCTTTACCAGGCACAGACATCGGCATGAGCGCGTCGTCGAACTGGCACTACCGCTCGGTCGTGGCCGGTGCCTAACGCCGCTCGGTCAGCGGCAGATGAGGAAGTCTTCGGTGCGGTCGGCAACGCATAAATATACAGCGCGTCGGCCCGCGCAGTGACCCTTAAATGGGCTCGCCCGGCTGGCCTAACGATAGGAGAGTCGGCGTGATAACCGCGCACCGACCCGCCGTTCTGTACCCTGAGATGGTTTGTTGGCCTGGGCTCTCGCGGTGCATCAGATGGATCGTTCGGAGCGGGCTTGCGGGCTGCTGCGACGGGCTGGGCTTCACGATCAGGCTTCATTTTCTGGGCATGGCCCACACAGAGCGGGGGCCGCTCCAGACCGTGGTCACCACCATGCCTTACGTGCGCGGCGCCTGTCCTTTGGCGCGGCGGTCCTTGCGAGGTACTGGCCAGCACCCGCGACCGGTCGAGGCGGACCCGCCGGGCGCGTGAGCCTGGCGGGCCGCTTGGCTGCCGGTTTCACATGCTGGCGGGCAGCGTAGCGTTCTGCGGGCGTGGCGCTTGCCTTTGGCCGCGGTGGTGGCGCCTGAGCCATGGCCTCACGGCGGCTGCGCACGCGGGGCTGATGAACACGGCGGCGTAGATGAGGTATATCCACGGGGCCTGTCCGATATAGAAGTCGTGTGCCGACATGGACTCGGGGCTCCTGATGGCCACGCTATCGAGGAAGTCGGCAGGCACCGCCAATGCCAGCCACAGCGCGCCGAGCTTGAGTGGCTCCCAGCTCCACGGGCGCACCGTGTCGCGCCGTTGCCCGAAGTAGGCCAGGCCCCATGCTGTCCAGATCAGCAGGTTCGCCAGCGGCAGGAACCACTCCTCCAGAAGATAGGAAGGGTCTTTCACGGGCTGGCATATGATCCGGTGTGCTGGAGGGCTGCGATCAGGAAGAAGAGGCCGATCCCGGCGGCCGTGATGCAGAGGTAGGCAATGACCCCGATGATCAGTGCTCGCTTCTAGCGTAGTGCTGATGGTCTTCCGGCTTTTGAGTGCCTTCGCCCTCTTCATCTTGCTGCCGTCACCCTGGCTCTTGGCGGTGGCGGGCTGTCGGCCGGGTGTTCCTGCTGGGTGCTGTGCTGACTTCATAGCTCGCGTCGGCGCCGGGCGCCGTCAGCACGCCGGCCAGGAGGCCATTTGCGGCCCGTCTATGGTCGGCCGCAGGGCCGGCTTTGGTAGGGGGTGGCCGAGGGGCGTGCCGACGTACGCTCGTCGCATGAGTGGCGAGCCTGTGCAGCCGGGCGGGCGCCTGGCGCGCTGGCGGCGCGTGTTCTGGCGGACGGCGAGTGGGATGAGCCGGGCGGGGACCGTCGGTCCCGGGACTGGGGCGTCGACGTGGCTCTGTTCGGCTTCGCTGTCGTGATGGGCGCGCTCGCCCTCGGGTACGTGTGGCACAGCCACGGCGCAGTCGTCAATGGCCTCGATCTGGCCATCGGCGTGCTGGCGTGCCTGGCGCTGTGGGTCCGGCGGTCGCGGCCTGGCGCGGTGCTGGCCACGATCGCGGCCGCCGCGTTCTCTCCGCTTGCTGCCGGGGCCGGGCTCGTTGCCATCTGCACCGCTGCCACCCGCGCCCGGGGCCGCACGCTGGCCGCGGCGGTGCTGGTGATCGCGGCTGGCAGCGTCGTCTTCCCGATCGTCAACCCGGCCATGGGGGAACTGGTACCGGTACGACAGACATTCCCAGCTGTCCTGTTCACCGCGATCGCGTTCGGCTGGGGGCTTTTCCTGCGCGCCCGGCGCGAGCAGGTTGCCTCGCTCCGCGAGCGGGCCCGGCTGCTTGAGGCCGACCAGCGGCGCAGCGCCGAACTGGCCCGTGAAGCCGAGCGGCGGCGCATCGCCCGGGAGATGCACGACGTGCTGGCCCACCGGCTGTCGCTGCTGGCCGTGCACGCCGGGGCGCTGGAGTTCCGGCGCGACGCGCCCGCCGCGGAGGTAGCCCAGGCCGCCGCGGTGATCAGGACATCGGCCTCTGCCGCCCTCAGCGAGCTGCGCGAGGTCATCGCGGTGCTCCGCGACGACGACGCCGGGCCGCCCCAGCCCACGCTTGCCCAGCTCCCCGCTCTGATCGAGGAATCACGCGCGGCCGGAATGAGCCTTCAGGCGCATATCGACCTGCATGATGCCGAGTCGCTGCCGCCGGCGCTCGGGCGCACCGCCTACCGGGTCGTCCAGGAAGGGCTGACCAACGCGCGCAAGCACGCGCCCGGCGCCCCCGTCACCGTCACCGTCAGCACCGACGGCCGGCCCGGCCTGCTCGTCGAAATCATCAGCCACCAGCCCGCCGGGCCCCAGGCCCAGCGCGCCCCGCCGCCGGGGGCAGGGGCCGGGCTCATCGGCCTCGCCGAACGGGTCACGCTCGCGGGCGGCACGCTGGAGCACGGGGCCAGCCCAGCGGGTGACTTCGTGCTGCGCGCGACCGTCCCGGCACCGTCATGACCGGCCGCATCCGGGTACTGCTCGCCGACGACGACCCGCTGGTGCGGGCCGGCCTGAAGATGATGCTCGCCGGCGCGCCGCAACTGGAAGTCGTCGGCGAAGCCGAAGACGGCCGGGGCGTCCTTCCGGCGGTCGATCTGCACCACCCCGACGTCATCCTCATGGACATCCGCATGCCCCACCTCGACGGCATCGCCGCGACCCGCCTGCTCCGCAGCCAGCCCCACCCGCCGCCGGTACTCGTGCTCACCACCTTCGACGCCGACGAGCTCGTCCTGCGCGCCCTGCAGGCCGGGGCCGCGGGCTTCCTGCTCAAGGACTCCGCACCCGCCGACATCGTGCGCGCGATCGAATCCGTGCACGCCGGCGACGGCACGCTCTCCCCCTCCATCGCCCGCCGCCTGATCGCGCTCGTGGCCGGCGACCACGGCGCAGCCGCCCGCCAGGAACAAGCGCGACGACAGCTGGCATCGCTCACCGCGCGCGAGCGCGAAGTAGCCCTGGCCGTCGGCCAGGGGCACTCGAATGCCCAGATCGGCACCCAGCTGCACATGAGCCTGGCCACCGTCAAGGCCCACGTATCGCAACTGCTCACCAAGCTCAACGTGGCCAACCGGGTCCAGATCGCACTCCTCGTCCACGACGCGGCCACCTGGCGGCAACAGTAAGACCGAAGAACGAATATCGCCACCGTCGGCCGGCAAAGGCCGCCCAGCCGCCGCCCCCGGCCGTGCCGCACACTCCCGGCGATTGGCATGGAAGCGGGCCGTAGAGATGATCAACTCTCCATCAGCCGGGGAGAGAAACCGGCCGTGCCGACCGTCCAGCCCGGACGCTCGCCATAGCAATCTGCCACTTCGCAATCCCCGGCCGACGCCAACCGCGCATAACGACAGTCAGAGCGGCGATCTTGCAAATAGAGGCACGCGCGCCGAATCGGCGATCTGCGATCGCCCTTGAGGACGCGGACAACGCCAAGCAACGCACCTCGGCGAGCTACAGCCGAGCCTTAATACGTGAGCGAGCATCCAGGTCAACGCATAAAAATGCGTGTTGCTCAACGCACTATTTTCGGCATGAGCGCAAACTGTCATGTCCCGTGCCAGATAAGTCGGCCCGTTGCCAGTCAATCCGGCCCGTTCGCGTGTCCTTGCCAGGTGATTCGGCCCGGAGCGTCTACGTTTGGCCAGTAGGTGGTCATCTGTTCCGGGATTGGCTGGTTGCCTCGGCAGCGGTAGGGGCAGGGCGGGCTGCAGTCCGGCGACCGCTGCTGTGGCGCGGGCGGCTGAAGGGTTCGAGCTGGAGTACGGCCTGCCGGGGGTCGGCTGGCGGCGTGAGCCGTTGCCGGTGTGCGCTGGCGAGCGGTTCGAGGATGCGGTTCCGGTCCGGCCGTTCCATTTCGAGAAGGGTCAGGCGAGCTTTCGCAGGCTGGTGGTGGATGGCCAGCACCGGCCGTGCACGTGGGGTTCGAGTCGTGGCTGGAACGTGATCACCTGATGCTGCTGGACTTCGACCCTGGTGTCACCGCGGTATCGTCTCAGCCGTTCTGGCTGCGCTGGCGGGGCGAGGATGGCCGTGATCGGCGGCATGCGCCGGACTTTTTCGCCCGCCTGGCGGACGGGACTGGCGTGGTGATTGATATCCGCCCTGATGACCGGATTCCGGAGAAGGACGCGGAGGTGTTCGCGGTCACTGCGGCTGCATGCGCGGCGGCGGGCTGGGAGTTCCGCCGGCATGGCGAGATCGATCCGGTGCTGGCGGCGAACGTGCGCTGGCTGTCGCGGTACCGTCACCCGCGCTGCGCGGCAGCGGGCGACATCGCTGCAGCCCTCCTGGGAGTGTTTGCCGGCGGGAAGGGCTTGTTCGCCGGGAGCGGAGCTGGCCGGGGAGCGGCTGCGGGTCTTGCCGGTGCTGTTTCACCTGATGTGGCGCGGACGCCTGGTAGCAGACCTGTCGCAGGGGCCGCTCGGCCCGGCGACGCTGGTGCGGACGGGTGACCGGAGGTGAGGACGGGAGGCGCGCGGCGGCGCCTGGTGATCGGGGACCGTGTCGGCGTCGACGGCGTGCCGCATGTAGTGATCGGTGTCTCGGGCACCGGGGTGCGGCTGGCCGACGAGGCCGGCACCGTGGTGGCGGCGACGGTGACCGGTTTGCTGGCGGAGGGCCGGCTTGATCTGGGCGGTGCCGGGACCGGGCTGCGCGATGTCCCACGCCGGGAGGTCGGGCTGGAGGGCTTGCCTGAGGCGATGGTGGAGGCGGCGCGGCGGTGGGAGCGCCACATCGCCGAGGTCGTATATGGGCTGCCGCCGGACGCGCCGCCGGGGACGCGGCCGAAGCCGCAGTACGACCCGGAGCGTCATAGCCTGACGGCGAGGGAGAAGGCGAAGGCCAGCGAGCTGGCGGCGGCGGGGCACCGGGTATCGGCCAGTACGCTCAAGCACCGCCGGCAGCGATGGGAGGCCATCGGGCTGGCGGGGCTGGTGGATCACAGGGCGGTGACCCGGGCCGCGCCGTTCGGGCGCGCTGATCCGCAGGTAGTCGCGGCGATGCGGCAGGCGATCGCGGAGGCTGCGGAGGAGTCGTCGAAGACGGCGGCGTTCGTGATCTGGCGGACCGGGCAGATCCTCGCGGCCGGTGACAGCACCGCCGTCCTTCCGCCGCGGCGGACGTCGTACCGGTTGTTCGCCGCTTTGTCGCGGGGGAAGCACACGACCGGGTCGGCGTCGACCCGCCGGTCGCTGGCCGGGCGGCCGGAAGGCATGTTCGGGCAGGTGCATCCTGTGGCGCCGGGTGAGCTGATGCAGATCGACTCGACCCCGCTGGATGTGCTGGTGCTGCTGGATGACGGGGTGCACGGGCGGGTCGACCTGACCGGGATGATCGACGTGGCGACCCGGACGGTGACCGCCGCGGTGCTGCGGCCGTCGGCCAGGTCGGTGGATGCCAGCGTGCTGCTGGCCCGCACCGTCACCCCGGAGCCGATGCGGCCCGGCTGGCCCGAGGCGCTGAAGATGGCTCATTCGGTGCTGCCGTATGAGCGGCTGCTGTCGGTCGATGAGCGGCTGGAGCACGCCGCTGCCAGGCCGGTGATCGTGCCTGACACGATCGTGTGCGACCACGGGAGCGTGTTCATCTCGCGCAACTTCCGCGATTCGTGCCGGCACCTGGGCATCACCTTCCAGCCAGCCCACCTGGCCAGCGGGGCCGAGAAACCGCACATCGAGCGGGCGTTCGGGGCGCTGGGGCAGCTGTTCTGCCAGTTCGTCTCCGGCTACCTGGGATCGAACCCGGACCGGCGCGGCCGCGGCATCGGCGGCAAGCCGCTGTGGTCGATGCTGGAACTGCAGGAATTGCTGGATGAGTGGCTGATTGCGTTCTTTACCGACCGTACTTCTGAGTGTCCGTGTCGTTCTCCTGAGCCTGGCTGCCGGGCGTCCTAGACTCCTTTACCGACCTGGTCCGGGGCGTCGTCCATGTGAGGGGTCGGCACAGGAGGATGGATGACACGCCGGGTGGTCGTCGGGGACCTGCGGGTCCAGCGGCTCGACCGGAGGAACGGGCTGCGGTCGTGGACGATCGTGTGGCCCGAGGGCACGGTCCACGAGGAGGCCGACCGGTTCCTGCGCGTCCACGACGGGTCGGGCACGCAGAAGACCTACGCGTACTACCTGGTCGACCACCTGCGGTGGCTCGACCGGGAGCGCCTGCCGCTCGAGGACGTGCGACTGCGGGACCTCGAGCGATACGTGGGCGTCGTCGGCGCCGATGTGATGATGCCGCTGGGCGAGCCGTGGCGGGCGGGCAAGCGGCCCTATGGCCGGGCTGCGCTGTCGACGGCGGCTGCCTGCCTGAAGGGCTTCTACCTGCACCAGTCGTCCCTCGGCATCAACACGGAGCTGGGCGGGACGCTCGACCGGATGAGGCTGCCGACGCGGGCGGACCGGCGGCGGGCGCTGCTGGGGCACGTGAAGACGGAGATGCCCGCGAACCCGCTGGCACCGAAGGGCCGGCACCGCCGGCATCCGAAGATGCTCCCGGACGGCGCACGGGAGTCGATGATCGATGCCGTGAACTCGGCGAGGGACCGGCTGATCGTGTCCTGGCTGGCCGACGGGGGCCTGCGGATCGGCGAGCTGTGCGGCCTGCACCTGGTGGACCTGCACCTTCGCCAGGACGCGGCCTGCGGGGAGTGCCGGTGGCCGCACCTGCACGTCTGCCACCGGCTCGGGAACCCGAACGGGGCCGAGGCCAAGACCAAGCAGCCGTGGAAAACCGAGGGCGGCACGGTGACCGGCGGGCTGGTCAAGCGGGTCAGTCCCGCGATGGTGCACGCTTACTTCGAGTACATGACCGGCGGCGAGTACCCGCGGGAATCCCGGCACGGGATGCTGTTGGTCCAGCTGCGCGGCCCGTCCGCGGGCCAGCCGCTGGCTCCTGTCGGCGCCCGGCGGATGCTCGCCCGGGCCGGGAAACGCGCAGGCCTCGGAGTCGTGAAACCTCATTCCTTCAGGCATTCCTTCACCTCGGCGGTGCTTGATGCCTCGGGCGGGAACCTGGTGATCGCCCGGGATGCCGGCGGATGGGCGTCGGCCGCGATGGTCGATGAGGTCTACGGGCATGTCGACGTGCACGATCCCGCGTTCGACGCCGCCCTGCGCACGGTCTGGGGCGAGGGCCGGTGACGCTCGCGCTGCTGCCGCAGCCGGATGCCCGCGAGGGCCGGGACCGGCTGGAGATCATGACCGCGCTGATCAGCGCGCCGTCGTTCGACCCGCTGTTCCGCGGCGACATCATCAAGATCCCCGCCGGGCATCCCGTCTACCGGTGGAACTGCCTGGCAGGATGCGAGCGCACCGTGATGGGGCACGGCGACCTGTGCGCCGCCCACCAGGAGCTCTGGCGCAGGCACCGTGCCGAGGGCGGGACACGGGCCGGCTTCCTTCAGGCGGCCCGGCCCTTCGGGCCAGGCGACGGGATCGAGGAGCACTCGTGCCGGATCTGCCCTGGCAGGCCGGCCTCCCACCTGACGCTGCGGCTGTGTCACTACCACCAGTTCCGCTGGTATAACTACCGGGACCGGCACGGTGACGACGTCGGCTTCGACGAGTGGCTGGCCTGCCAGGAGGAAACCGCCGGCTACGGACGCTGCCGCGTCCGCGTCTGCCCGGAGACGGCGTTCTCGCCGCTGGAGCTGTGCTCACGGCACGAAGCGCGATACCAGCGGGAAGGCCGGCCGGGCGGTGCTGCCCTGCCGGGCCAGTGGGGCAACCGCTACGAGGGCCGCGGGCTGCCTGTCCCCGTCGAGTACGCCGATGAGCCGTGCTTCCGCCGCTGGTGCGCGACGACCGCGGCGGTGCTGCGTCCCGACCAGGTCAACCTCCGGGGCCTGGGCCCGCTGCTGCGGGCCGAGATCCAGTGGGGCATGCGCTGGCACGCCCGCGGGCAGCACGGGAAGTGGGAGCTGTCCCCGATCCAGCGTCTCGCGAACTACGGCCGCAGCCGCGGCCTGCGCTCTCTCACCGACCTGGCCCCCGATGATCCCGGCCTGCGCAAGGCAGCTGGGAGGGAGGAGCCGGCATCGCCTCCTCCATCGCCGACGGCCTGCATTCCCTCTACGTCACGCCCGCGGAGACCCGCGAGGCCGGCTACATCCTCACTGAGCACTTCGGCCGGAGGCTCAGCGACCGCAGCAGCCGCATCGACCTGGACCGGATCTCCCAGCGGTGGCTGCGGGACCTTGTCTGGGACCACTTCGCGGACGTCCTGCGGTCCCCGTCCTGCCCGCGCTCGGGCAGCACCTTCGACCACACCCGGCGGGCCGGGCTTGAGCTGAGCGCTTTCCTGGAGGTCTGCGCTCCCGGCGGCGGCCACGACCCCCGGGTCCTCACCGCCGAGCACATGCACAAGTTCGCCGCCGACCAGCGGCAGCGCGAGCTCGACGGGCTGGCCTCGCTGGGAGCCAGGGGCGTTCACGGCAAGCCGTCGATCGTGACCGCCCACACCAGGCAGGCCGTCTTCCACCGCACCCGGCGGCTCCTGCGCGGGGCACTGGAATCCGGCGAGGCCGAAAGGCTCGGCCTAGACCGGGGCTTCATCACCGCGATGCCCGCCGCCGGCCGGGTGATCCAGCGGTCCCGGCCGCCGTTCACGGACGGCGTCGCGCGGGCGCTGGCCGACGAGGCCAACCTGCAGTCCCTGGCCCGGGACCACGACCTGTTCGACCGCGGCCTGCGCGATGCCTGGGAGACCATCATCGTCACCGGCCGCCGCTGCAGCGAGGTCCTCCAGCTCCGCCTGGACTGCCTGGGCCGCTACGGCGGCCTGCCCATGCTCTGCCATGACCAGACCAAGGTCGGCAACTACGACGCGGCGATCCGCATCCCGGAGCGGACCTTCCAAATGCTGGAGGCCCGCCAGCGCAAGACCCTGGACCTGTTCCACGAGCGGAACAACCGGCCGCCCGCACCCGGGGAACGCGCTGCGATGGCGCTGTTCCCGACGAACTTCCGTAACCGCGACTGCCGGCATGCCCTGTCCTACTCGTGGTTCCACAGGGGCTTCAAGAACTGGATCGACAGCCTCGACATCGGACGCTGGGTGCCTCACCAGGCCCGTCACTCGCTGGCCACCAGCCTGCTGCGGGCCGGGGCCAGCCTGACCCACATCCGCAAGTACCTGGGCCAGGTCTCCGAGAAAATGGCGGAGCACTATGTCCACCTTGCCCAATCTGACCTGGAAGACGTCCTGCAGCAGGTCTGGGTCGCCGGCCCCGGCACCGCCAGCCCGGGGGAACTGCTGGCCGGGGAGGCCGCCCCGCTGTCCCGCGAGCAGGCCCAGGCCCTGGCGGTCGACCTGTCGCGGCGCAGCACCCCGGCCGAGGGCGGGTTCTGCACCTTCCAGCCCGTCGTCGAGGGAGGCTCCTGTCCGTGGAATCTCGACTGCCATAACTGCGATAAGTTCGTGCTGTCCGGCGCTGACCTGCTCTACTGGCGGCGCAAGCGCGAGCAGTGGCGGCTCCTCGCCGAAGGCGCCCCCGACGACGCGACCGCCGACTACCTGCACGCGTACTTCGAGCCGACCGCCCGCGCGATCGACGGGCTGGAGAAAGCCCTCGCCGGCCTCGGGCTCCTCGATGACGCGCTCGCGCTGGACATGCGCAAGCCCCAGGACTACTTCCACCGCGTCTGGAGCACCGCCTTCCGCGCGTCCGACCTCGCCGCAGCCGGCGGCGACGATGAGCAAGACGGCGGGGAACAGGGGGAGAGCACGTGAGCACCGAAGCGGCACTGGCCGCCCGCAGGCGCGGCACCGAGGCCGCCCTCGGCCGCGTCCGCGACGCGATCACCCGGCTCCGCCGGGAGAAAACCCCGGTCAGCGTCGCCGCGGTCAGCCGCCGGGCGGACGTGTCCCGCACCTTCATCTACGGCAACCCCGACGCCAGGGCCGCCGTCGCCGACGCGATCGCCCAGGCCGGCGAACAGCGCACCCGGATCCTCGACGCCCAGGATGACGAGCGCGAGGCCACCTGGCGCGAACGGGCACTGAACGCCGAGGACGCGCTCAAGGCGTCCTACGCCGAAATCCTCGCCCAGCGAGCACGCATCGGCGAGCTCCTCGGCCAGGTCAGGGACCTGCAGTCCGAATGGACCGAGGAAGCCATCGCCCGGATCACCACCGAGAACACCACGCTCAAGCAGCGCGTCCGCACCCTCACCGCCGGCAACCGCACCCTCGAGGAGAAACTCAAGGCCGCACGGGAGAACCTCCGCTTCCACGACAAGCGCATCGCCGACCTCGAAGCCCAGCTCGCCCCGCCGCAATAGGCCCGCGGCGTAATTCAGCAAACGATCCGCTGAAGCCCTACTCGTGACGTAGTGGCAACAGGCTCAGCCCGCCGTTGCGAATCCGACTAGACCGATGGCTGCAGTGGCGAAGACGGCAGTTACCGTGTTGAAGAAAAGACGGCGTCCTAGCTTCTTGTCACTCTTTGCAGTTTCCATGGTCACCTCCGGGTGCGTAGTCGTCGGGGCTGTGATCTGTGAAATCCAGTTACCCGCCAGCATGCAGCCAAAGGCTAGTGCGAATAGCAACGCGGAACCCGGCAACGCCGGGCTCAACCTGCTCCCCTGTTCAGCTTACAGGAGGGGCGAGGGGCGCTGCGAGTGGTTCGCGGGGCGGGCCGGTTGACCGTGGTGGCGAACCGCGACACCACGGTTACCAAGGAGCACATAAGTAAGCCGACCAATCCCGGTTATGCGGTTATGTAGCGCAGGTGCGGGTCAGCGAAGAATGCCCGGACCAGTCCGGGGCGCTTCTGGAGCCGCCGCAGGGCGCCGATAGCCTTGGCCTTGAGGTCTTCCTTGCTGGTGACGCCGGTCTTGCCGATCCGGTCATGCTTGACGTTCTTCCAGACCCATTCGTCGGGATTCAGCTCGGGTGAGTATCCAGGCAGGAAGAACAGCTTCAGCCGGCCTTCTGCAGAGGCAACGAATTCCTTCGTGGCAGTGGCGCGGTGGGCGGGATGCCCGTCAACGATGAGATAAACGGGGCCGGGGGCGTCATGCAGCAGCCGCTTACAGAAGTCGATGAAGACGGCGGCGTTCGTGTTGCCCTCATAGACCGCGAACCGCAGCGCGCCTTTCGCGGAGACCACGGAAATCATGTTCACCGAATACCGGGCCCCGGTGTTCTTCACCTCCGGGGTCTGTCCCACCGGCGACCAGGTCGTGCCCGCATGGTAGTCCGAGCGGATCCCGGCCTCATCAGCGAAGTAGATGACCGCGCCCGCGGCCTCAGCCTGCGCCTGAATGGCGGGATACTCCTCGCGCTTCCACCGGTCGACCGCCTCAGGGTTCTGCTGGTAAGCGCGGTGAAGCGGCCGTTGCGGGGACATTCCGAGCTTGCGTAGCAGCCGGCCGACGCTGACAACCGACAACGCGACGCCGAATTCGCGGCGGATCATCTCGCGGACCATCTCCCGGGTCCACAACGCGAACTCGAACTGCATCTGCCGCGGATCCTGCCCGGCAATCAAAGCATACAGCCGGGACAACTGCTGGCCATTAAGCTTCGGTGGCCGCCCCGGCACCGGCTGGGCCTTCAGCGCATCCTTCCCGCCCTCACGGTATTTCGCCAGCCAGCCATACACAGTCTTGCGATGCAGGCCCAGCGCGACGGCCACATCCTCCGGATGAGCACCTTCCCCGACCTGATCCACTGCCCGGATCCGCAGCGCCTCAAGGGTCTTATGATCGAGTTTCCGGCCATCGTTATCCCGCATGACCCAATTCTGCCAGATCACAAGATCAAAGTCGAGCTACTTATGAACTACTTAGTATAGGAGTTGCCTAGCCGACATGCCGAGTTACCGGGAAATCACGCAACTACCGTCGCTGACATGTAAGCTATGAATAGCAGCAGGTCAGCGGATTACTTCTTGTGCTCCGGTCGGTAAACACCGCTGGCAGAACCGGCCGCATGACGGGCTGCGTGACCCCGCGCACCCGGGGCGGATGTTCACCCCGAACGAGAAGTACGCGGCGCTGGTCGAGGCCGCCGGGTACGTGCCGGTCGCGCTCGGCCCTGATGATTACATCGAGCTGCTGCCCGCCTGCTGGCGTGCCGTTAACGCCTACGGGATCAAGATCAGCCACCGCAGCTATGACAGCGAGGAGCTGAACCCGCTGCGCATGCAGCCCTCGGGAGTGGCCGCGCGGAAGAACCTGTGGGAGGTCCGCCACGACCCCTACGACGTGTCACGGATCTTCGTGCGCGGCCCGGACGGGTGGATCACCTGCTACTGGCGGCACCTGGACCGGGTACCCGTCCCGTTCGGCGAGCTGGCCTGGGACCACGCCCGCCGGCACCTCGTTGCCGACGGCCGGGCCGCGACCGAGCAGCAGATCGCCGACACGGTCGCCGGGCTGCTGACACGGGCATACCAGGGCCCGGAGCGCGAAGCGGCGAAGATGCCCAGGCGGGACCGGCGGGTAGCGGCCCGGACCAAGGCGGTCACGCCCCCGCGGGCCGCGGCGGCTAAGCCGGCTGCCGACGCGGCGGGGACTCCCGCGCCCGCCTGCCCGGAGCCGCCCGGTGATGACACGCCATCGGCGGAAGTGATCCCGCTGGGCATCTTCGATCCGTTCCGGGAAGCGGACAAACGGTGGTGAACGCCGCGGCCGGCGAGCAGAACCATCCCGGCCATGACCACCGGCAGCTCACCACGCTGGCCGGCTGGCGGCGCTTCGCCGGCGAAGTGCCTGCCGTGCCAGAGCTCCTGCCCGCGGAGGTCTGGGCAGGCCTGGAGGACGACAAGCGGCTGGCCTATGACGAGGACCGGCTCGATCATCACTCCAGGCTCCTGGTAATCGAGACCCCGGTGATCCGCAAGGTCATCACCGAAGGGCGGCGGCTTTCCTACCTGAACCGCAACGCCGTCTCCGGGCGCTGCGGGCTGATCTTGTCCGGGCCGGCCGGCACCGGCAAGACAACCGCGGTCACCCAGCTCGGCAAGATGACCGAGGTCATGCACCGCAAACGGCATCCAGGCTCCGGCGGCGACATCCCGGTCGTCTACATCACCGCGCCGCCCGCCGCCACGGCCAAGATGATCGCGGTCGAGTTCGCCCGGTTCCTGGGCCTGCCGGTCGCCCGCCGCCTGAACATCACCGACATCACAGAGGCCGTCTGCGGCGTCTGCCTGGACGCGCGCACCAGCCTGCTCTGCGTCGATGAGATCCACAACCTGAACCTGGCCACCCGCAACGGCGCCGAGGTCTCCGACACCCTCAAGTACTTCTCCGAGCGCATCCCGGCCACGTTCGTCTACGCCGGGATCAGCGTCGAGCGGGCCGGGCTGCTATCCGGCACCCGCGGCGAGCAGATCGCAGGGCGGTTCGGGATGGTCCGGACCGGGCCGTTCCCCCGCGATGCCCAGTGGAGCAGCCTGATCGCCGCCCTGGAATACAGCCTGCGCCTGCACCGGCACGTCCCCGGCACGCTCCCCGGCCTGGACCGTTACCTGCACCAGCGGACCGGCGGCTTGATCGGCAGCCTGCTGCGGCTGATCCGCAGCGCTGCCATCCACGCCATCCTTGATGGCAGCGAGCGCATCACCGCCCAGACGCTCGAATCCATCGACGTGGACGTCGCCGCCGAGACCGCCAGGCGGAAAACAGGTCACGCCAGATGACAGCCAGCCAGGCACCCGGACCGCTGGCCCTGCTGCCGATCCGGCCCCGGCCCCAGCGCGCCGAGACAACCGAGTCCTACGCCCGGCGGCTGGCCCGTGCCAACCACCTGCGGCCCAGCTACCTGCGCGCTTTCCTCTGCGACCCGCCGCAGCGCACCGGAGCGATCCGCCCCTGGCGGCTTGCCGCCTTGTCTGGCCGCTCCGTCCGGGCGCTGGAACACGCTCTCGCCGACCTTGCTCCCCAGCCCCGGGCCGAACCGCGGCAGCCCGCCCGGCAGCACCGGACGCCGGGTGCGCCCGGCTCAGTACGGCCGCTGATCAGCACCTGGCTCCTCACCGAACCCGAGCTCACGCCCATGCAGATCTGGGAACGCCTGCTCGACGAGCACGACGCCGGAATCTCCTACTCCACCGTCTGCCACTATCGCCGCTCCACCATCAGCAGCCACTACCGCCGCAGCCCTGGACTCCGGGCCGGATCTCATGACAGCGCCGGGCGGAAAACCCCATAATCGCCAGGTTCACCGGCCTATCCCATGCCAGCCCCATTGCCAGCCAAACAGGCCCGCCCAGGTCAAAGCCACCATCGCGGGCCGACTTATCTGGCACAGGGGGTCTGTCAAGTCTCCGGCTCTGTCGCACTTTCGGTGGTGACGGTGCGTAGCCTCAGCTGAGGAGGATGCGGTGCCGTAGCAGGGTGAATCCGGCGCGTCCGTACATCTGCCGCTTGATCATCTTGGTCCTGGTGTTGACTCCCTCGGTGCGGCCGTTGTGGTACGGGAGGGTGAGCGCTGCGGTGGCGGCCTGGATGTCAAGGTCGAGGCCGCGGGTGAAGGAGTGCAAGTGGGGCAGGTCGGCGGCGCGGGCGTCGGTGATCCACTGCCGGAGCTTGCCGTCGTTGCCCGGGTCGGGGGTCAGCAGGGCAGCGAAGGAGCGGACGAGGCCTGCCAGGGCGGTCATCTCGGGGCAGGCGGCCTCGATGCCGGCGAGCGTTTCGGCCTGGCGGGCCGTGAGGCCGTCCGGCCTGGTGAGCAGGATCCGGGCGGCCTGGCGCGGTGACAGGTGCGGCCGGTCGCCCTCGGCGCGTCCCTGGTTGATGTAGCGGACGAGCAGGTTCGAGCTGCCCTGGTAGCCGAGCTCGCGGATCTCCCGCAGCAGGTGCTGGACGGGCACGGCGGGGTCCTCGGCGCGGCGCTTGCGCAGGTGGTCGCGGTAGGGGTCGACGAGGGTGGGCCGGTACTGCGGCGTGCGCTGCAGCCGCTCGGGCCTGTCGGCGCGGGCGTACCGCTTGACCGTGTTAAGGGCCAGGTCCAGGCGGCGCGAGCAGTCCAGCAGGCCGGCTCCCCCGCCGAGCAGGTCGTGGACCTGCTGCCAGCGCTCGAGCGTCGTCTCGGCGCGCATTCCGGACTGGACCGGGCAGGCCTGGGCCCAGCAGGCGGAGTGCGCCGCGACTTCCTTCCGGACGGCCTCGCCGAGGCCGTGCCACAGGTGCCAGCGGTCGCTGACCTGGACCGCGCCGGGCAGCGCCTGGCGGATGGCCTCGCCGTAGGCGCCCGAGCCGTCACGGCACACGACCTCGATCCCTGGATGGCCCCGCAGCCACTCCTCGGCGAACTCAGCGGTGCGGCCGGGGACGACGTCGACGCGCCGGCCGGTCTCGGCGTCGATGAGCACCGTCGCGTAGACCAGGCCGCGGCGCAGCGCGAAGTCGTCGATCCCCAGCACCCGCGGCACTGGGGCCTCGGGGAGCGGGATCCGCAGGAGGGCCCGCAGCGCGGTGTGCCGGGAAACCAGGATGCCCAGCGCGGGCAGCAGGCGCGCTCCGGCCCGGCCTGCTAATTCGCGGGCGACCGCGCTGACCTGCCCGGTCAGCCGCGCGGTGCGTCGCTGGTAACGGCCGAGAACGCCCGGGACCTGCTCGCGGAAGGTCTGCCGCGGGCAGCCCGTGACCGGGCAGCGCATCCGGCGGACCCGGACCCTCACCAGGACGCGGCGGCCGTCGGCGGGCACGTCCGCCGCCGTCCGCTCGTGATAGCCGTGCACGCGGGCGGTCTCCGTTCCGCAGTCCGGGCAGGCCACCGCCCCGCCCGCAGTCCCCGCCCGCACGGCGATCACGTCGCCCGCGTCCTCGACATCCTCGATGACCAGCCCAGACAACCCGGAAAACACAGCCCTCACAAGCTCTGTCACGTCAATCACGACTGATCGTGACACATCAGCACAACCTGCTACCACCGAAAGTGCGACAGAGCCAAGTCTCCGGTGTAACTGATCTTGCGGGTTCTACTTCCGTCCGGCGGTCAGGCGTCCGTCGAAGGTGATATCGAAGGCGTTGAGGGCGGCCTTCCACCGGTTGGTCCACCGCTGGGGCCCCGGCCGGTCGGATCGAGGCTCATGATCGCCATGTAGAGGCATTTCATGGCCGCCTGCTCGGTGGGGAAGTGACCGCGGGCGTTCACCGCGCGGCGCAGCCGGGCGTTGATCGACTCGATCGCATTAGTAGTGCAGATCACGGTCCTTATTTCCCGGTCGAACTGGAGGAAAGGCACGAATTCCGCCCACGCGTTCTCCCACAGCCGTATGATAGCGGGGTACCGTTTCTCCCACTTCCCGGAAAATTCAGCGAACCGGTCGAGCGCCCCGGCCTCGGACGCCGCGGTGTAGACGGGCTTGAGGTCTTTCGCGATCTGCGCCCAGTCTCTTTTCGACGCGTACTTAAACGAATTCCGCAGGAGATGGACGATGCATGTTTGCACGATCGTCTTCTCCCAGACCGCGCTGACCGCGTCGGGCAGGCCCTTCAGCCCGTCGCAGACCAGCAGGCACACGTCCCGCACGCCCCGGTTCTTGATCTCCGACAGGACCCGCAGCCAGAACTTGGCGCCTTCCCCGTCGCCGTGCTCGCCGGCCCACAGTCCCAGCACGTCGCGCTCGCCGTCGACGGTGACGCCCAGGGCGAGGTAGACGGGCCTGTTGGCGACCTGGCCCTCGCGGATCTTCACGTTGATGGCGTCGATGAACAGGA
>CAWJGC010000015.1:0-143842 GCA_963842355.1 uncultured Actinomycetota bacterium
TCCCGGCACGCTCACGGGGCGGGCGGCGGGATGCGAGAGGGGCTTGATGCCCTCTCGGGCAGTGCATGCGTCGGAACGACGCGCGCGGCTCCGCCGTCTGCACTAGGCGAGCCTATGCTCGTCAGGGGAATGATGGCGTCGACCGTCTTCTTCAGCGCACTGGGCTGCGCAGGCGACCTGGGCGCTTTCATCCGGGCCCGCTCGAGCTTGGCCCCGAGTTCCTGCAGCTGTTTACGGCCGAGGCCGGCCCGCACCTTGGGGAACCAGTCCTGTTCTTCCTCCTCGATGTGATGCGTGACGTTCTCGATCAGCACCGAGGCCTTGGCATCGAAGCGCTCAGCCCCGGCCGGCATGCCCGCTAGCTCCATGCACAAGACGTCGGCCACGTGATGTTCTTCGTAGGACTCCAGCACGTCGTCCTTGAGGTCGGGGAGCAGCGCGCAGATCTCGGGATACATCTCCTCATTCTCGATGTAGGTGTGCACGGTGAGCAGTTCGATGATCTGCCCAACGATGTCGGCTTTCTTCTTGGCCGCCCTGTCACCGGCGGCTTGGAACTTCCGGAACAGGTTGCGGATTTCCTTGTGATCGGCCTTCAGTACGACGATGGCATCAGATGACATGCTGCTCCTCCCGGCTCGTTGGGCACCCGGCGGTGGCTACCCGCCAGCCATGCCAGCAAACCCCGGCGCCAGAAGTCCTGATCGCCGTGCTGCCCGGCAGCCAGGAACTGCACGATGTCATGCTCATCCCCTGCAGCGCGCGAGGACCAGCCTCACGGCACGCTGGTAGCACAGATATCTGGCGTCCCGCCCTGCGCTGCGTGATAGGCAAGGTTCTGTGAAGGTCGTCGTCACCACGCCCGCCGGCCATGTCGGATCGCGAGTCGTGCGGCTGCTCATCCAGGCCGGGGTACGGCCTACGCTGCTTGCCCGCCGCCCCGCCCGGCTCGACCCGGCCACGAGCGAGCGCGCGGATGTGGTTGAAGCCGATCTGGGTGACGCCGCGACCGTCGTGCGGGTGACCCAGGGTGCCGGCGCTTTGTTCTGGGCGGACCCGCCCACGGTTGACCCGGGCGCCGATCCTGTCGCCTGGTATGCCCTGCTGGGCGCCAATGCGGCCCGCGCGGTGACGGAGAACGGCATCGGCCGCACGGTCTTCCTCAGCAGTATCGGCGCAGAGAAACGCTCGGGAGCGGGCGAGATCGACGGGCTGGCCCGGACCGAGGAGCAACTCGACGCCACGGGCGCGACGGTGCTGCACCTGCGCTGCGGGTACTTCTTCACCAACCTGCTCGGGAACCTCGACTCGATACGCGAAGGCGTGCTGCGGGCGCCGATGGCCCTCGGCTATGCGCAGCCCTGGGTCGACCCGCGAGACATTGGCGAGATCGCCGCCGCCCGGCTGCTGTCTGAGGGCTGGTCGGGTCGTCAGGTCCAGGCCGTCCACGGTCCCGAAGACCTCACCCTCTCCCAGGTCGCCGAGATCGTCAGCGAGGCCATCGGCCATAGGGTACGGGCCGAGACGATCTCCGAGGAGACTCTGCGCATCTCTCTGCGATCGGCGGGACTCGGCGGCAAGCAGGTCGAGGGCATTGTCGGGATGTCGGCGGTGATGCGCGAGGACTTCGCGGCCGAGGACAAGCGCAGTATCGTCACCACGACACCGACCACCCTTGCTGCCTGGGCTCATGCTCACCTGCGCCCCGCGCTGCCAGGCACCGCCCGCTGAAGGATCGCCCCAGGCGACGGCAAGATGATTTCGGCTGCTCGCGCGCGGAGCGCCGGTTACGGGTGCATTCTTCCGTGATCACCGTGATGCGGAAGGAGGCCTGTGATGAGCGGGAATACGCGTGCTGTCCCCGTGAAGCTGACCGCCAAGCGGCGCCGCAAGCTGGAGCAGATCGTGCGGTCCGGCTCCAGCCCGCAGCGGCTGGTGCTGCGGGCCAAGATCGTCCTGCTGGCCGCCGACGGCATGGCGAACGCCCAGATCGTACGCGACCTGGGCTGCAGCGCGGCCACGGCGCGGACCTGGCGGCGCCGGTTCGCCGTCCGCGGGATAGCAGGCTTGTTCGATAAGCCGCGGCCCGGACGGCCGGAAGTGCACGTCCCCAGCGCGCGGCTGGCGGTCCTCGCCGTCGCCACCTCCGTGCCGCCGGAAGGGGAATCCCAGTGGTCGCAGGCCATGATCGCAGGCCACCTGCGCGGGCGGGGCCTTGCCATCTCACCCGCTACCGTGGGCCGGGTGCTGGCCGAGGCCAAGGTCCGCCCGCACAAGGTCCGCGGCTGGCTCAACCGCACCGACGACCCCTCCTTCTGGCTGCGGGCCGGGGCCGTGTGCCGGCTCTACCTGAACCCGCCGCCCGGCACCGTGCTGATCAGCGTCGACGAGAAGACCAGCATCCAGGCCAAGTCCCGCAAGCACCCGCAGATCCCCGCCCGGCCGGGCCGCGACGCACGACGGGAGTTCGAGTACGTCCGGCACGGCACCATCTCCATCATCGCCGCGATGAACGTCACCACCGGGCAGGTCATCGCCGAGCGCATTCACCGCAACGACTCGGCCGCGTTCACCGCCTTCCTCGCGATGCTGCACCAGATGATCCCGCCGCACCTGCGCATCCACCTGATCATGGACAACGGCTCCAGCCACACCTCCCGTGCCACCCGTGCCTGGCTCGCCGCCCATCCCAGATTCGCCGTGACCTACACGCCCAAGCATGCGTCCTGGCTGAACATGATCGAGCAGTGGTTCGGTGTCTTGACCGCCGGCTGCTGCGCCGCGGCGACTTCGCCTCCCGCGACGACCTGGAAGCCAAGATCACCGCGTTCACCATACGGCACAACAAGAACGCCCGACCCTGCAAGTGGAGCTACGACGCCGACGCCGACCACGCCCGCTACCTCGAACGCCACCCCCAGCCAGTGAGCGTCCTCCCGGAAGCCGCCTGACCACAACGCTCGGGAACCAAGAACCAGTCAGGAACTTACGATGTGCTGCACTAGGGCAACGCCGCCGCTCAGTGACTAGCTGATCATGTCCACGAAGCCCGGGACAGTCTTGCGGGCGAACCGGTCTGGTTTCAGAAGATCAACTCGTCAATATCCCTGGGTCGCACGAGCCACCTGCCCAGCTCCGGGCGCCTCGCTGGGCCGACCTTGCTGGCCGGCACCGCTCACGCGCACGGTGGTAGGTGTCGTCCGGCGGCTGCCAGCAGTGCTCGACGCGCCGCTGGGCAGCGAATGGTTGCCGACGCTGCCTGACGTGACCGAGCGGCTTGTGCCGTGCCAGAACTCGCACAGGTTCTGGGTGCTCTGGCTGCATCGCCCGAGCCATCTTATTCGCATGGGGCCGCGATCTTCGGTTCGGTGACCAGCGTTGCCTGCGGCCTCTGGCTGCTGGCCTTTGCCGCGTCCGGGCCTCCAGTCCGGAGCCTTTCCTGCGCTGGCCCGGCTCCGGAGATGCGAGAAGAGCTGGCGGCTGGTATCTGGAAGGTTTGAGCTTCATCCGGCGTGGAACCTGAAGCCTTCAGAGCGCCGCGTCTCCGGCAGCTCAGCTGGGAACGTGGTCCATATGTGGCAGCGCTGGTGCCGCAGGACACAAAGGAGTCGGTCATGGGTCTGGGCAAGAAGGCTAAAAACAAGGCCAAGGCAGTTAAGGGCAAGACCAAGAAAGATGCCGGCAAGGTCAAGCACAAAGGGAAGAAAGCCAAGAATGCCGCGAAGCATTGACCAGGCTCCCTCAGCTACATTACGCGTCTTCTACTTGATCACCTTCATCTCGATCCCCACACTCGCCCTCTACGGCCCGTGAAGAACCATCGGGACTGGCCGCTGCCCGCCCCCGGTCCGAACCCCCGCCCGCACCAAATCGCCGTCCTGCGCGATTCGCCGCTGCTCTGCGCTCGCCATCGTGGCACGCAGATCACGGCGATCTGTGCTCGTCGCGGAGCCGACGACAGATCGATGAGAGCCGCAAATAGTCGGCAGGGCCAGCGCACGGGACCAGCGCCCGGCGGATGCTCACCATCAGTGACGGCCACGCCAGCTTGAAGCTGCTGCTCCCTGGGGTGATCCGAAGCCACGATGTCCGGCGAGGTGTCGCCGCCGATAAGGGAACTTCGTTCCGGTCCTGTTCAATGGAGTGTCGCGGCGTCTCCATGAGGAGTGAACGCGTAACGCCCTGGGCGACGTCGAGGCGTTCCAGCGCGGCGGCGCACTCGGGCTCGGCAAGCGCATCGTCCGCCGCGAGATCACGCGGACCTTGATGCGCGGACTATGGGGCAACTGACGCGACGCAGGTCGCTTATCGCGCACCTCCGGCAGGAGCGCCCGCCGACGCCGGCCGCAGGCGGGCGGGCTGGTGGTGCAGGTGGCGTGCACGGGCGGTGCGTCGAGCTGGGCCTCCACGAAGACCCGCACCAGGAGCGACGCGCCGCGGTCGGTATCGCTGACCGTGCCCATGGCCTCACCCAGGGCGCCGATGCCTACCTGATCGATCCGGCCGAACCCGAGGAACTGCTCGCCACCGTCACGGCGGCGTTGCGCTATTACCGCGCGCGTCAGCGCGCCGAACTGACCGCCTCGCTGCTGACCGCGCTGACCAGCGTGACACTGGACATCAACTCTGCGCAGACGTTTGACGGCCTGGCCCGCGCGGCGGCAGCCGGGGCAGCCCGGATCTTCAACACCGCGACCCTGCTGATCCTGATGCAGCCCGATGGTCAGCTGTGCCGGACGTCGGCCGCCCCCGGGCAGCCGGTGCCGGCGCAGCGCGGCGGGCCCGCTGAGGCTGCTGAGCGCATCGCCGGGCGGCTGCTCGGCCCCGGCGACACCAGCGCGGCCGCCATGCTCACGCAGGAGGAGTGGCTCCGGCTGGTTCCGGACAGCACGCTTCGTGCCGACGTCTGCCTGGCCGTGGCCAGGACCAAGCCGGACCGGCCGCCGACGGGGCTGGTGGTCGCGCAAGAAGGCGTCCCGGGAGCGGAGGAGATGCAGATCCAGCGCCAGCTTGCCTTGTCCATCGCGCTATCCGTCGAGGCCCTGCGCTCCTACGCCGAGGAGCACCTGGTCGCCATGACGCTCCAGCGCAGCTTCCTGCCGACCGCGCTGCCGGCGGTACCTGGCCTGGCCATGTCCGTGCGCTATCTGCCGGCCAGCGATCAGGCCGAGATCGGCGGAGACTTCTACGAGGCGCTGGCCTGGCACGACAAGATCCTGGTCGCGATCGGCGACGTGCAGGGACATTCCCTGCGCGCGGCGACGGTGATGGGTGAGCTCCGGCACGCGCTGCGCGCGTTTGCCAGTGAGGGCCACCCGCCGCTGGCTATCACTGGCCTGGTCAACGAGGTCCTGCAGCGATACCACCCGAATGTCGTCGCCACCCTCTGCCTGGCGCTGCTGGACCCGGCTACCGGCGACCTGGAGCTGGTCAACTGCGGGCACATCCCGCCATTGATCGTCCACGGCGCTGCTGCCGCCTACCGCGGGCAGGCGGGCTCATGCTCGGCCTGCCCATGCACGACGCGCATGTGGAGCGGACGGTCCTGCCGGTCGGCGCGACGGTACTGCTGATTACCGATGGCCTGGTCGAGGACCGGCGAGCCTTCCTCGACCAGAACATGGAGAAGCTGCGGCTGGCGGCCCAGGAACTGGGCGGAGCAGATCTCGAGGCGTTCAGCAATCACCTGATGTCGCTGTTCGGCCCGCGCGAGGACGATGTGGCCATGATCGCGCTGCGCCGCAGCGGTCCAGCCTGATCACCGCCACCAGAAGGTATGGCCGCGGCCTTCTCGCCGATCCATGCGACGCGGACCTTGTAGCCGCGGACCGTGATCCCGAGCGTGGCCATGATGTCCAGGAGCGCGACGCGATCCTGCGCGACCTCGGCCGCGAAACGCTGCAGGGCGCTGCCTGTCCCCTGGCCGCTGCATGATCCTGCCACCCGGCGTGCCAGCTCAGCTCCCCCTGTCGCACCCGCGAGATGATCATTGAGATAGATGCCGAGCAGGTCGTGCCCGGATCGCATGGTGCCTGCCGTAGTCCCTGCTTCTGTCATGATCCCTCCACGCCGGACGCTAGCTGTCTGCCCGTTCTGCCTCGTCAGGCATGGCTTATGCATCGAAGGGCGCATCAGCTCTGATCCACGCGGCTGCAACCGGGAGCCGGCGCGCGCCCCGTAACTGCCGACTTTCGGATCGCGCGTACAGACGGGGGCTGCCGGCCCCGAAGCGGCCAGCGGCTTGGCTATGTTTGGGACCGCGCTGGCCGGGAAGCGCGCATTGTCTCGGCAGATCGCCATCTGCGAACCTGAGCACGCGCTTTCCTGCCCGCCAGGCGCGGAGCCGGAGACGACGGCTTTCGCCTCGAAGAAGTAGAGAGGATCCCCTAATGACTTCAGGCCGGCAAGGCGCCGCGTCAGCGACGGACCTCATGAGCCCAGCCCCGGCTACCAGGGCCCGCGACGGTGCCAAGGGCTCGCGGACCGCGCGTGACGCAACGTCACCTGCCCGCGGCAAGAAAAGCAGCTCCCGGGCCAGCACAGCCAGCTCGGAAACGAAGACGGCGACCCCGACGCCAGCTGGTAAGTCCCTGGACCGCGCCCAGCACGCTCTTGACCAGGCCGCGCAGACGGAGAAGCAGCTGCGAGCCAGCTTGAAGAAGCACAGCAAGGCAGTCAGCGCAGCCAAAGACGACCTCGACCGGCGCGATCGCGACCTCAAGGCCATGAAGTCGCAGCTTAAGACCGCTAAGAAATCCCGCAAGCGCGCAGCCAGGGAACTCAGCCAGGCGCCCAAGCCAGCCGCTGCGACAAGATGACGTCAAGAAGAAACCGCAGACTGCCGGAGAGATTACCGAACTGCTCACCGTGCGTGCCTGCATCGAGAACGAAGTGATGTACCCCGAAGCCCGCGCGCTGCTCCCCGACCTCCAGGACGACGCGCTGGAACTCTACGAAGAACATCACATCATGATCATCTCCGTGCTCGAACGGCGGTCGGAGATCGGGCTGCGCCGGGCCCTGGGGGCCACCCGCAGGCACATCCGGATCCAGTTCCTGACCGAGGCGATCGCGCTGGCCCTGCTCGGCGGCGTGGCCGGGGTCATCGTCGGCGCCGTCGCCGCGGCCATCTACGCCCACGGCAAGGGCTGGGCCACGGTCATCCCGCCCGAGGCGTGGGCCGGGGGCTTGGCCGCCGCGCTGCTCATCGGCGCCGCCGCCGGGCTGCTGCCCGCCATCCGCGCGGCCCGCCTGTCCCCCACCCAGGCCCTCTGGAGCCTATAGGCCACGGTTCGCGTTCCTGGCCGACCGTCAGTCCCGGCGGCCACCTGACCGATGTCCTGGCCCGAACGAACCGACTCCGGCCGGTCGCGTTCGGGATCGCTGGTCGGGTCCGCGCACGAGTCGGCCTTCTTGACCAGCAGCCAGCCTGGCTGCCGTCCGCCGCGCAGCCGGGTTAGCGAGTAGCCTCCGCGCAGCTTCTTGCCGTGCAGGTTGAGGCTGACGTGCCCGCGCTCGATCGCGTCAGCGACATCGACCACGCGGTCGGCATCGTCCTTGGTGCGGTTCTCGTAGGCGCCGGCGTCCCACACGATGACCGGGCCAGCGCCGTACTGGCCCTGCGGGATCACGCCCTCGAACTTGTCATAGTCGAGCGGGTGATCCTCTGTCGGAACCGCGAGCGCTTTTCCGCCGGATTGGCGGACGGACCCTTAGGGACCGGCCAGGACTTCAGTACTCCGTCCGCCTCCAGCCGGAAGTCGTAGTGCAACGTACGTGCGTCGTGCTTTTGCACCACGAATCGCGGCCGACCGCTCTTGCGCGGCCTGCCGACCGCCGGCTCGCCGCCAGCGGCTCGCCGCTGCGGCGCAGGTCACGTCGGTTGCGGTAGGCGCTAAGCGAGTCTTTGCGCTGGCGCCGTGCTGGCTGGCCTGGCGCTTGCTTACAGGTGCTCTTGGCTGGGCATGCGAGGACTCCTCGTTCCGCGCTACGGCCTCCTGGCGAGGATCATCGTGATGGCTGGCGGGTATCGGCTCGTTGCGCACCTGGTTAACATCCGCCTGGGAGCCCACGTCGTCGGCCTCAGGGCCAATCCCGTAGGTCTCCTGGCTTATCTGGTCGGCCTGCCCCGCCCTCCGATCGTTCTGCTCGGCCTGCCCGGCCTGCCGGTCGTGGTGTGAGCTGTGGTTTTTTCTCGGCTTTTACTCATTTGCCGGACTCCTGCCTGCCGTGCGCGTTGGGGTCCCCCGGATTCGCCTACCCGCGGCTGTGCTGTTTGCACTCACAGCGGGAGGCGGGCAGGGCGGCGGGGCAGGCGGATGAGGCGGGACAGGGGTGGTGACGCAGGCGACTGGGACGTCATTCGCGGTGGCGGCGCACGAGCGGGAACGCGAACCAGAGGCCGCCGAACAGCAGCACGATGAACACGGTAATCAGCCAGGCAGGCAGGCCCGAGGCCACGACGCTGGACGCCAGCAGGACGGCGGCGGAGATGGCCAGGCCCACGGTGGCGAGGCCGAGGGTCGCCATCACGCTCGCGGCCCGCACCAGGGGCTCCTTCTGGCGGCGACGGAACACCAGCCGGTGATAGGCGACCGGTCCGAGCAGCAGCGCGGTGGCCGCGGAGCACAGCACCAGGCTGGCCAGGTACAGGTCGTGCTGGGCCTGGCTGAGCCGGGCAAACCTGGCCGTGAACGGCAGCGAGAGCAGGAAGCCGAACAAGACCTGCACGCCCAGGCCGGAGATCCGGAGCTCCTGGAGAAGTTCGGCGAGGTTGCGGTCGTCTCGCTCGGCTTCTGATTCCCCCCACGGATCCTGGTCCGGCCGATCCTGGAGGCGCTCCGACTTCATGCGGTCACCTCCCTGCGATGTCCGTGGATGTGCAATTACCCGGCACGCACCAGGGGAAACAGGCCCCGCGTTTGAGAATTGCCTGGCCAGGTAGAAGAGAGCGCCGTGAGGAAGGCGCATGCTCCGGCCCCCGCTCGGGGGGCCCCGGCGAACGCTGACGGGCCGGCCGTTGCGGACATAGGCACCGCCGTCTACGTCGTCCCGACCGACGCGCCGGAGGCCGACGGCACGCTGGCCTGGAACGAGACGACGATGGTCCTGGTGACCGCCCGGGCCGGCGACGAGCTGGGGATCGGCTGGACCTACGCGGCCGCCGCGGCCGCGGACGTCATGGCCGACGTGTTGGCCGACGTCGTCGTCGGCCGCAGCGCACTCGATGTGGCGGGTGCGGCCGAGGCGATGACCCGGGCCGTGCGCAACATCGGCCGCGAGGGGATCGCGGCGACGGCCATTTCCGCAGTCGACATCGCGCTGTGGGATCTCAAGGCGCGGCTGCTCGGCCTGCCGGTCGCGAGCCTGCTCGGCCGGGCGCGCCAGGACGTCCCCGTCTACGGCAGCGGCGGTTTTACCAGCTACGACGAGAGCCAGACCCGGGAGCAGCTGTCCGGCTGGGTGCAGGAGGACGGCATCCCCCGGGTGAAGATCAAGATCGGGGAGTCCTGGGGCGGCAACGAACGCAGGGACATCGAGCGCGTTGCCCTGGCCCGCGAGGTCATCGGCCCGCAGGCCGAACTCTACGTCGACGCCAACGGCGCGTACACGACCGGCCAGGCCGTGCGGGTCGCGCACCAGATGGCGGACTACGAAGTCACCTGGTTCGAGGAGCCCGTGTCGTCTCAGGACACGGCCGGGCTGGCCGCCGTCCGGAGCCAGGTACGGCCCGACGTCGCAGCCGGGGAATACAGCTGGTCACTGGCTGACTCGGCGCGGCTCATCGCCGCGGGCGCGGTCGACTGCCTGCAACTGGACGTGACCCGCTGCGGCGGGATCACCGAGTTCCTGCGCGGCGCCGCGCTCGCCGCGGCGCACAGCATGCAGGTCTCCGCGCACTGCGCCCCCAACCTGCACGCGCACGTCGGGGCGGCTGTGCCGAACCTGCGGCACGTCGAGTACTTCCACGACCACCAGCGCATCGAGCGGCTGCTTTTCGACGGGACGCTCGATCCTCAGGGCGGGGCGCTCGTCCCCGACCCTGGCCAGCCGGGACTCGGCCTGCGGCTGAGGACCGCTGACGCAGAGCGCTACCGGCGGAAGTGATGCACGCCGGTCTCCCGCGCGGCTGCGCGAGCCGGTCCCGCTGTCACGGCTCCTGCCATGCTTGGACGCATGCCCGATGACATCCTCGAGCTGGCCGACCGCCTCTGACGCGGTGAGGCCACGAGCAGCGAGTACCACCGGGAGGGCTGGCCGAGGTCTGCGACGGCGTGGCGTTCGCCCCGTCCTTCGCCAACGTGTCGGCGTTCGCCACGCAGGACGGCCTGGTGCTGGTGGACACCGGGAGCTCGTTCGCGGCCGCGGCCGTGCACTCCGAACTGCGGCGGTGGAGTGGACAGCGGCTGAACACCGCCGTGTACTCACACGGGCACATCGATCACGTGTTCGGGTTGCCAGGCCTGGGAGGCGGAGTCGGCGGACCGGGGCTGGCCCGCGCCGGTCGTGGTGGCGCACGAGGCGGTGCCGCGGCGGTTCGACCGGTACCTGCTCACGGCGGGCTACAACGAGGTGATCAACCGGCGCCAGTTCGGCCTCAGCGACTTCCGCTGGCCGGCCGACTACCGGTACCCGGATCGGACCTACCACGATGAGCTGCGGCTGGAGGTGGGTGGCCGCGCGTTCCTGCTGCGGCACGAGAAGGGCGAGACCGACGATCACACGGTGACCTGGCTGGCCGACGCCAAGGTGCTGTGCTGCGGCGACCTGTTCATCTGGGCGTCGCCGAACGCGGGCAACCCGCAGAAGGTGCAGCGCTACCCGAAGGAATGGGCCAGCGCGCTGCGCCGGATGATCGGGCTGCGGCCGGAGTACCTGCTGCCGGTCACGGGCTGCCGGTGGTGGGCGCCCACCGGGCGCGGCAGCCCTCGCCGATACGGCCGAGCTGCTGGACGCGCTCGTCGACCAGACGCTCGAGGTGATGAACCGCGGCGGCCGCCTGGACGACGCCATCCACAGCGTGCGGCCGCCCGCAGGCCTGGAGTTCCGTCCTTATCTGCGGCCGGTCTACGACGAGCCAGAGTTCATCGTCCGCAACGTCTGGGGACCCTGCGCGCTCCTGCCGGTTTCGCGGGTTTGCCCGCCTGGGGCCTTCCCGTCCTCAACTCACCGCGTATAGGCGTCCAAGCATGGCGGAAACGGCGGGCGCATGGACCTTCGCCCGCTGGGTAGCAGCCGGTGATGCCCAGGATTCACCCGCACGTGCTGCGTGACTATGCGCTGATCGCCGACGGGGAGCGGGGCGCGCTGGTCAGCCCCCGGGGCGACATCGTCTGGATGTGCGCCCCGCGGTGGGATTCGGACGCGGTCTTCTCCTCCCTGATCGGCGGGGACGGCGTCTACGCGGTCACGCCTGGCCCATACGTTCGTCTGGGGCGGCTACTACGAGGAAGGCACGCTGATCTGGCGCAGCCGCTGGATCACGGCGGGCGGCGTCACCGAATGCCACGAGGCCCTCGCGTTCCCCGGCGACCCGGGCCGCGTGCTGCTGCTGCGGCAGGTCGTCGCCCGCACCTGCCCCGCGGAGGTCGAGATCGTCCTGGACCTGCGGGCCGGGTTCGGCAGGCACGGGCTGCAGTCGGTTAAGCGCAACGAGGACGGCACCTGGACCGGCCGGGCCGGTGACCTGCATGTGCGCTGGTCCGGTGATGTGGCCGAGGCCAAGGTTCACCGCGCGGGGCCGGGTTCCGCGCTGGCCCTGAACCTGACCGTGCCGGCCGGGGACCGCCGTGACCTCGTGCTGGAGCTGTCCGCCGGGCCGCTGCGCGACGAGCCGGCTGACGCGACCCATCTGTGGAGCGCCACCCGGGAACGGTGGGCGCAGTCCGCGCCGCCGCTGGACGGGGTCGTAGCCGCGCGCGACACAAGGCACGCCCAGGTGGTGCTGCGCGGCCTGACCAGCTCCGGCGGCGGAATGGTCGCGGCCGCCACCACCAGCCTGCCCGAGCGGGCCGAGGAGGGACGCAACTACGACTACCGGTACGCCTGGATCCGGGACCAGGTCTACGCCGGCCGCGCGGCGGCCGCGGCGGGCGCCTATCCGCTGCTCGACGACGCCGTGCGCTTCGTCTCCGGGCGGCTGCACGACGACGGCCCGAAGCTGGTCCCGGCCTACACCGTGGACGGCGGCCCCGTGCCGGACCAGCGCCGGCTGCAACCTGCCCGGCTACCCCGGCGGGTTTGACCTGGTCGGCAACTGGGTGAACCGGCAGTTCCAGCTCGACGCCCTCGGCGAGGCGCTATCGCTGCTCGCCACCGCGGGCGGGCACGGCCGGCTTGACTCCGACGGGAGGAAGGCGGCCGAGATCGCCGCCGACGCGATCGCGCAGCGCTGGCGGGAGGATGACGCCGGGATATGGGAGATAGACGACCAGCCGTGGACGCACAGCCGGCTGATCTGCGCGGCCGGGCTGCGGGCTGCGGCCCGGACCTGCACCACTGAGCCGCAGGCCTCGCAGTGGTCCGGGCTCGCCGACGTCATCGTGGCGGACACCGCGCAGCACGCGGTGCATCCATCCGGGCTGTGGCAGCGCTCCCCCGGCGACCCGGGCCTGGACGCCGCGCTGCTGATGCCGCCCATCCGCGGGGCCGTGGCGGCCGACGATCCCCGCAGCGTCGCGACGCTGAACGCCTACCTGGCCGAGCTGACCCAGGACGGTTACGGCTACCGGTTCCGCCATGACGAACGGCCGCTGGGCGACGCCGAGGGCGCGTTCCTGCTGTGCGGGTTCGTCGCGGCGCTGGCGCTGCAGCAGCAGGGCCGGGAGCTTGAGGCCGCTCGCTGGTTCGAGCGCAACCGGGCCGCGTGCGGCTCGCCCGGCCTGTACGCCGAGGAGTACGACGTGGCCGAGCGCCAGCTGCGGGGAAACCTGCCGCAGGCGTTCGTGCACGCGATGCTCTTGGAGTGCGCCGCCCGGCTGGCGTCGCCCTGGCACGAGCTGTGACCGGGCGGCACTCAACCCACGAAGGAGGACACAGGTCCATGACTCAGACAGTGGTGATCACCGGGGCCAGCGCCGGCATCGGCCGCGCGACGGCCCGGCTCTACGGCGAGCGCGGAGCCAACGTCGGGTTGATCGCCCGCGGCCAGGCCGGCCTGGACGGCGCGGCCAGGAACGTCGAGGACGGGGGCGGCAAGGCCCTCGTGATCTGCGCCGACGTATCCGACTTCGCGCAGGTGCAGGACGCCGCCCGGCAGGTGGAGGAGTTCTTCGGCCCGATCGACGTCTGGATCAACGACGCGTTCACCTCGGTGTTCTCGCCGTTCGCGGAGATCTCGGCCGAGGAGTTCCGGCGGGTCACCGAGGTCAGCTACCTCGGTTTCGTGCACGGGACCATGGCGGCGCTCGCCCTGATGAAGCCCCGCGGGTACGGGACGATCGTGCAGGTCGGGTCCGCGCTGGGATCGCGGAGCATCCCGCTGCAGTCCGCCTACTGCGGCGCCAAGCACGCGATCAACGGGTTCACGTCATCGTTGCGCTGCGAGTTGCTGCACGAGGGCTCGGGCGTGCACGTCACGGTCGCGCAGATGCCCGCCGTGAACACCCCACAGTTCTCCTGGGTGCGTTCCCGGCTGCCGCGGCACCCGCAGCCGGTGCCCCCGATCTACCAGCCCGAGGTCGCCGCGCGCGGCGTGCTGTTCGCCGCCGAGCACCCCCGCCGCAGGGAGTACTGGGTCGGCGCGAGCACCGCGGCCACCGTCTTTGCCAACAAGTTCGCACCCGCGCTGCTGGACCGGTACCTGGCCCGAACCGGCTACGACTCCCAGCAGACCGGCCAGAACGTGGACGACCACCGGCCGGACAACCTGTATCAGCCGATCGACGGCCCGGGCGGCCAGGATCACGGCGCGCACGGGGTGTTTGACGCCCGGTCGCACGCGCACAGCGCGCAGCTGTGGCTGGACGAGCACCCGCGCGTGCTGTCCGGGCTGGCCGCGGGCGCGGCGATCACCGCCACCGGGATCGTGGCTATGCGGCGGGCGCGGCACCGGTGAGCGCGGCGCCCGTCCACTCGGCCGGCCTGCTCCAGGTGGTCCGGGCCGGTTACGGCGGCGCCCTGCTGACCGTTCCCGGGCTGGTGATCCGCCTGGTCACCGGCTGCCCGGCCGGCCCCGCGCCCGCGCCGTGGCCCGGGTGCTGGGCGCCCGCCACCTGCTGCAGGCCGCGCTGACCACCGCCGCCGCGTCGAGCCGCCCGTCGCTGGGGATCGGCGCGGCCGTCGACCTGGCCCATGCCGCGTCGATGGCCGCGGTCGCCCTGGCCGACCGGCAGGTGCGGCGCCTCACCCTGTCCGACGCGCTGATCGAGAGCACGTTCGCCGCGGCCGGCGTGTCGGCGGCCCGGGCCGAGTAAGCCACGCCGCACCGCCCGAACGTGGGCTGCATGATCGCCGGGCTGATCCTCGAGGCTTTGTCCCTGTTCTGCTACGCGTTGCTGAACCGGGTGCTGCTGCCGCCAGAAGGCCGGCCCAGCCTGTCCTGGCTAGTCCGCATCGACCTGTCCGCGGCTGCGGTGGCGCACGTCATCCCGCGGGGACGGTCGGCAGCGCGGGGCTCGGGTACCAGCTGTTCACCGCGGAGGGGATATCGGGCACGGACGTCGGCGTGATGATGGCGACCAAGGGCATGGGCTCGACGATCGTGCTGAACGTCCTGCTGTGGATCGCGCTGGTGATCTCGATCCCGCTGTCTGGCTTCCAGCCGATCTTCGGGACCGTGGCCATCGTCGGGGCGGTGATCCTGGCCTTGATCGCGGCCCTGGTCTTCGGCATAACCCGCGGCCAGAAGCAGGCGGCGCGGATCGTCCAGGCCATCGGCCAGCGGATCCCGGCGTATGCGGCGACCGCCTGGAGCAGATCCTGCTCCAGGCCGCCGGGTCGATCCGAGCCCTGGGCACCAACCGGGCGATGCTCATCCAGTCGCTGACCTGGGCGTCGCTGAACTGGCTGCTCGACGCGGCGTCGCTGTGGTGCTTCATCGCCGCCTTCGGCAAGTTCGCCAATCCGGTGGGGCTGTTCGCCCCCTACGGGATCGCGAACGTGCTCGGAGCCATCCCGCTCACCCCCAGGCGGGCCCGGGGTCATCGACACCCTGACGCCGGTGCTGCTCGTCGTTTCGGCCTGACCCGGAGCGTCGCAACCCTCGGCGTGCTCACCTGGCGGCTGGTGAACTTCTGGCTGCCCATCCCGACCGGGGCCAAGTCCGCGGGAGGGTAACCAACCCGAGTCTTCGTCAGGAGCCGATGGCTGACGACAGAGCGGAGCCGTCTGACGTCGTCGACGAGCACGACGTCATCGACCCGGATGCTGTGATCATCGAAGAGGAGCCGTCCGCGCCGACCGGCCGCCGCAATGCCTACGCCCGCGAGCAGCCAAGACGTGAGCGACAGGGACCCGAGCGGCGCGGCTCCGACGCGCCCGGACGCCATTCCCGAGGCGGGCCGTCCCCGGTGCGGCCGCGGACGCTGGCGGCGACAGCGACATGGCAGGGGACCCGGAGCGAATGCATGAACGCTGGGCGGCCATTCAGTCCACGTTTGTCGATGATCCTCGCGGGTCCGTCACGGCCGCGGCGGATCTCGTGAATGAGGCGATGGCCGCGCTGGTGGCCAGCGCCCAGGAGCGCGAACGCGGGCTGCCCGGCGAATGGGACCGCGACGGCGCGGACACCGAGGACCTGCGCAACACGCTGCGGAGCTACCGCAGCCTCCTGGACCGGCTGGTCACTCTGTAGCCAGTTCCAGCTAGCGCTGGGTCCCGCCGGATGCCGCCGGGCCCGGGCACGATCAGCCCTTGGCCGCGGTGATGCGGACCGGGGGCTGTTTGCGTGCCAGGTGCCAGGAACTGTTGCATGCCAGCACCGGCCGGAAGCAGGTCCCGCAATTCCCAAGCCCATCCGATTCCCCCAAGAGCTTGGATGCGCTTCATCACGTGGTGCCCTTCCCGCCGTCCTCGTGCTTGCCGCTAGGGCAGCGCCCGGTGACAGGCGCCTGCCATGGACCGAAGCGCCCTGCCACGCTGCACTACCTTCCTTCGTGGCACCCGTCATCCCGGTCACCGGGAATTGCGCGGGCGACGCACGTCGGCGCACCCGGCATGCCTCCCACGTGTCTCGTGAGGGTCACGGCACCCGATCCCGCGCGCGGTGTCTCCGATCACGGGGCTCGGCAGAGGGCCAGGCAATGGGCATCAGCGACCCGGAGTTCGACGATCTGCTGGCGAAGTTCATCCCGGCGGCCAGGGAGCACATCGGCTATGAGGAGAACCGGGTATGGCCGCCGCTGTGCCAGACACTCAGCGCCGCTGAGGCTGAACAGCTCGGCGGCAAGCTGGCGGACGCCAAGAATACCGCCCCGACCCGGCCACACCCGGCCACGCCCGCCAGCCCGGGTGTCCTGAAGGCGGCGGGCCCTGCCGTCGCCGCGACCGCGTACGGCACGGCGCTGATCGACCCGGCCCAGCGCGATGGCGACCACGATCAGGACGACGATCGCAGTGAGAACTACCCAAGACATGGCTCTTGCCTCCAGAGGTCGCTGCTCCCCCGTGGTATCTATCCATGCGCTCGTCGAAGCCGGGGTCGCTTTCTCAGTGCGGGCAGGAGGTCTGCCATCAGCGGCGAACGTTTCCTGGGTGTCGGCCCGCCAGGACAGGCCGCGAAGCCGATCCGAGATTCGGCGGCCGGCCTCGATCCCAGGGGATGCGAGCTCGCCGCGCTGGTTCAGGCACTCGTCGTGGTTCAGTCGCGGGTCGCCTGGTCTCCTGCGAGCTCCCGGATGATGTCGCAGGTCAGCCGCATGAGGTGGTGTACCGCGCTCGACTGATCGCTGTGGCCGGGCAGCTGCGCGGCCTGGCGTTCAAGGCGGCGCTGGCAGCCGCGGGCTTCGGTCAGCTCGTCGCAGGGCCGGGGAGAACGCAGGTCGGCGAGCTGGCGGACCGGGCCGGCGAGCATGCGCAGCATCGCCGCGTAGTTCTCG
The DNA here is from genome assembly GCA_963842355.1 of uncultured Actinomycetota bacterium. GTDB lineage: Bacteria > Actinomycetota > Actinomycetes > Streptosporangiales > Streptosporangiaceae > JASHPR01. The sequence goes on from CAWJGC010000015.1 coordinate 17,037, forward strand.
CCGAACGACGCCGGGATGGGCGCCGCCTCGTCCTGCGAGGGGGTGTCCAGTAGGGACCGGGCGATGGCGCGGGTCCGGGCGGTGAGTGCCTCGAGGGAGTCGATCACTGCTCCGTCAGGCCGTGGTACGGCCCGCTCGACCTTGGCCCGCGGGTTCCACCGCAGGCTCTCGCGGGCGCGTCCTACCGCGGTTCGCGCCTGCTCTGCCGCGGCGGTGAGTTGCCGGTCGTGCCGTGACCAGAACCGGACGCCAGGATGCGGACCGGCGGCGGCGCCTGCGAGGTCTTGCAGGGCGGCGACGATGTCGTCGCCCCACTGGCGAACCGCGTGCTCGGCCGGTCGCAGCTGCAGCGGCGGAAACACCAGGATGTTGACCGCTAGCCCGGTGGCCACGCCGATGCCCACGTCCACCATCCGGGGCGTGAGGTAGTGCAGCGGCTGATAGCCGCCGAGTAGCAGCGCGAACAGGGCGGTGAAGGTGACTTGGGTGCTCTGGTCCTCCAGCCGCCGCCAGCCGCCAGCCAGTATCCCGGCCAGGACGACGACAGCGATCCCCGCGATGGACGGTCCCAGCACGAGAGATACGGGGATCGCAAGCGCCGCTCCGAGCAGAAACCCGCCGATGTATTGCAGGCCCTCGCGCAGTGAGCGAGCCACCGTTGGATACACGCCTAGCAATGCCGCAAGCGGCGCGAAATAGGGGTCGGCCTGACCCGCCGCGTACCTGGCGAGCGCCCAGGCGGCTGCGGCGGCGATGGCGCCCTTCGCCGCCAGGCGGCTGCGATCCTGCCAGTACCTGACCGGTCCGGATGAGGCGGGCCGCAACGGCACCGGGAGCCGCTCGGACAGCGCCCGGGTGACGCCGTTGCGCGTAGGCCCGATGACGACGCTGCGCTGCATGGCGCGGAGCTACCCGGCAGAGCGCGACTTATCCCGGCCACCTTCGCCGCTTCATCTGCCGGGCCTTTCAGGCTGGGGGTTTGGACGTGCCGGCTGCGGGCAGTGCGGAGTGGCCTGCGGGGCGCATGCCGGGAGCTGTCCCTCGACCGGGCCGGCGCAGCCACCAAGGCTGCTGCCGGTCACCGTTAGGAGAGGAAACCCGATGTACATAGGCATTGGCACGGTCGTCGTCGTTGTCTTGATCGTCTTGCTCGTCCTGTTCCTGCGGAGAGCCTGAGGCCGCCGTTCGCCATCGCCTTGAGCCGGGACCCGTCACGACCGCCCGGCGTGAACGCAAGGCGCTGGGCTGCATCCGGCGGGGCAGCGTCCGGCGACGCTTGCCGGAGGCCACTACAGAGGAAAGGCGAGCCAGATGGTATCGATCAAGGTCAAGCCCAGCGCCATCAAGAGCAGCCCTGCGGATGGGGCGGCGCACGGCATTGACCGGATGGTGCGCAACATCGAGACTGGCCGTTTCGAGCGCAGCCTGGCGGCGCTGACCGCGGCCGGTGCGCTGGTCACGGCGGCGGAAATCTATTTCGAGCATGACAGCGCCAGCTTCGGCAACAAGATGATGTGGCTGCCGGTCGTCCTCGGGCCGGTCGGCGCGGCGGCGGGCGTGGCCGGGGTTTTCAGCCGCCGACTCGCCAAGACGGCTCTGCCGCTGGCGTCGGCGGCCATCGTGGCCAATGGGCTGCAGGGCACCTTCCTTCATGCGCGCGGCATCGCGCAGAAGCCGGGCGGCTGGTCCAATGCCCGCTACAACATGGAGATGGGGCCGCCGCTGCTCGCCCCTTTGCTGGTGACCATGGTCGGCGGTATGGGGCTCCTCGCCGCGATTTTGCGACGCGAAAAGTGAGCGACGCGAAAGGCACACCACGCGGCGGCCGGTTCCCTGGCTTCGACTCGGCGGTGCAGGCGTCGCACTGGGATGCCACGACTGCAGGGGTGGTCCTGTCCCGGCTCGGAATGCCGCCGGACATCCGGTTCTTCACCCCGGCGGAGGAGGCCATTGCGACCGCGCTCTGCGATCAGCTTCTCGATCTGGGCGAGGGCGCCAGGGTGGCGGTGGTGAACCTGATCGATGCGCGACTGGCCGAGCGGGAGACCGACGGCTGGCGTTACGAGGACATGCCCGAGGACGGCCAGGCATGGCGGCAGTCGCTGGCCGCCCTGGACGCGAACGCGGCCGTCCGGTATGGCTGCGGGTTCGCTGAAAGCTCCTCGCCCGACCAGATCAAGCTGATCCAGGCGGTGCAGGATCTGGGCACCGGCGACTGGAACGACCTGAATGCCGGGCACGTGTGGACCTTGTGGACGCGGTATGCCTGCACGGCGTTCTACGCGCACCCGTCGGCCTGGGACGAGATCGGCTTTCCCGGCCCGGCTTACCCCCGGGGCTACAAGAACCCCGGCATCGATGCGCGCGAGCCGTTCGAGGTCCGTGACGTCAAGCCGTCCGACGACCCAGTCCGCGAGGACGGAACGCGATGAGCAACGTGCGGGACCGCAACGAGTCGGCATGGCTGCTGCCCAACGATGGCACCCGCACGAATCACCGGCTACGCGCTGACATGCGCCGGTTCGCTGACACCGACGAGGTGGACCTGGTGGTCGTCGGCTGCGGGGCAGGCGGGTCCACCATGCTGCAGCGGCTGGCGCAGGCTGGCGGGTGGCCGGCCTGGACGCGGGGCCGTTCTGGGACCCTGATGCGGACTGGGTCAGCGACAAGGCCGGCTCGCATCACCTGTACTGGACCGATCCGCGGGTGATCGCCGGCGGCGACCCGGTCCCGCTGGGGTCGAACAATTCCGGCCGCGGCGTGGGCGGGTCGATGATCCATTACGCCGGTTACACCCCAAGGTTTCATCCCAGCGACTTCGCCACCTACACGCGGGACGGGGTGGGCGCCGACTGGCCGCTGAGTTACCAGGACCTGCGGCCCTATTACGAGCTGATCGAAGAGGAGCTGCCAGTCGCCGGGGAACGGTGGCCGTGGGGTGACCCGCACCCCTATCCCTACCGGCCGCACCCGGTGGGCGGCAACGGCGAGATCTTCCTGCGCGGCGCCCGGGCACTGGGCATCGACGCGAAGGTCGGGCCGGTCGCCATCGCCAACGGCCGCTTCGGCAACCGTCCGCATTGCATCTACCGCGGCTTCTGCCTGCAGGGATGCAAGGTCAACGCCAAGGCTTCACCGCTGATCACGCACATTCCCGACGCACTGGCCCATGGCGCCGAGGTCCGCGCCGATGCCATGGTGACCAGCGTCGAGGTGGACGAGCGCACCGGCGAGGCTACCGGCGTGCATTACGTCAAGGGCGGCGCACCCCGATTCCAGCGCGCCAGGATGGTCGCGGTTGCCGGCTACTCGATCGAGACGCCGCGGCTGCTGCTCAACTCGGCATCCAGGCGGTTCCCGGACGGGCTGTGCAATGACTTCGACCAGGTGGGCCGCTACCTGATGGTGCAGGGCGCGCCGCAGACCGCAGGCCGGTTTGACGCCGAGGTCCGGATGTACAAGTCGCCGCCGCCGGAGGTGAGCTCCGAGGAGTTCTACGAGACTGACCCGGCCAAGGACTACAAGCGCGGATTCTCTATTCAGACGGTGTCCCCGCTGCCGATCACCTGGGCCGAGCATGTCGCAGCCCAGGGCCACTGGGGCGGGTCGCTGCGGGAGTACATGAGCGACTACGTGCACTGGTCCTGCCTGGGCGCATTGTGCGAGTTCTTGCCGCTCCCGGAGAACCGAGTGACCCTGGCGCAAGAGAAGGACCGGTACGGCCTTCCGGTCGCGCATTTCTCCTACAGCCAGTGCGCCAACGACCGTGCCCTGATGCAGGCCGCACAGTCGGTGATGGAAGACCTGCTGCATGCGGCGGGCGCCGACGAGGTAATCACCATCAACCGCTACGCGCACCTAGTCGGCGGGGCACGGATGGCCGCAGATGAGCAACACGGCGTCGTGAACGCTGACTGCCGCAGTTTCGCGGTGCCCAATCTCTACATTACTGACGGCAGCGCCCTGCCCACCCAGGGCAGCGCGAACCCGGCGTTGACGATCATGGCGGTGGCCGCCCGTGCCGCCAGGCTGATAGCCGATGGGCGCCGTCTGCGGTGCTGACTTACCTGCGCCGCGCCGCAGCGTGGCGTTCCCGGTAATCGTTAGGAGGAAATACCGATGGCCACTACTACTGTCGCCGACTACCTGCTTGCCCGGCTGCGCGAGTGGGGCGTCGACAAGGTGTTCGGCTTCCCCGGCGACGGCATCAACGGCATTCTCGCCGCCTGGGGCCGCGCCGAGAACAACCCGAAGTTCATCCAGGCCCGGCATGAGGAGATGAGCGCGTTCGAGGCGGTCGGTTACGCGAAATTCACCGGGCGCTTCGGCGTCTGCATGGCCACCTCGGGTCCTGGTGCCGTGCACCTGCTGAATGGCCTTTACGACGCCAAGCTCGACCACGTTCCCGTAGTGGCGATCGTGGGCCAGACCAGCCGGTCGGCCATGGGCGGCTCCTACCAGCAGGAAGTGGACCTGCTCAGCCTGTTCAAGGACGTCGCCAGCGAGTATGTGCAGATGGTTACCGTCCCCGAGCAACTGCCTGGCGTGCTGGACCGGGCCATCCGCGTCGCGCTCAGCGAGCGGGCGCCGACGGCGATCATCATCCCCTCCGACGTCCAAGAGCTGGAGTACTTCGCGCCGGCGCATGCGTTCAAGATGGTGCCATCCAGCATCGGGGTCGACTGGCCCACCGCGACGCCCGGCGACGCCGCGATCGCGCGCGCGGCGAAGGTACTCAACGCGGGCCAGAAGGTCGCGATCCTGGCCGGGTCCGGCGCCCGCGGGGCTCGTGAGGAATTGCAGCAGGTCGCTGAGCTGCTCGGTGCCGGGGTCGCGAAGCCGCTGCTGGGCAAGGACGTGCTCGCCGACGACTTGCCCTACGTCACGGGCTCGATCGGCCTGCTCGGCACCCGCCCCAGCTACGAGATGATGATGGGCTGCGACACGCTGCTGACCGTGGGCTCCAGCTTCCCCTACACGCAGTTCCTGCCGGAGTTCGACCAGGCCCGCGCGGTGCAGATCGACATCGATGGCAAGTACATCGGCATGCGCTACCCCTACGAGGTCAATCTCGTCGGCGACGCCGCCGCGACCTTGCGTGCCCTTATTTCGCAGCTGGAGCGCAAGCAGGACCGGTCCTGGCGCGAGAACATCGAGGAGAACGTGGCCCGCTGGTGGGAAGTCATGGAGGCCGAGGCCCTAGTGGAGGCCGATCCGATCAATCCGATGCGGCTGTTCCATGAGCTGTCGTCCCGGCTGCCGGGCAACGCCATCATCGCCGCCGACTCCGGCTCGTCGGCGAACTGGTACGCGCGGCACCTGCGGTTCCATGGCGACATGCGCGGATCGCTGTCGGGCAATCTCGCCACAATGGGTCCGGGCGTACCCTACGGGATCGGCGCCAAGTTCGGCCATCCCGACCGCCCGGTATTCGTCTTCGCAGGGGACGGCGCAATGCAGATGAACGGGCTGGCCGAGCTGATCACCATCAAGCACTACTGGCGGGAGTGGTCCGATCCGCGGCTGATCATCGCGGTCCTGCACAATGACGACCTCAACCAGGTGACCTGGGAGATGCGGGCAATGGAGGGCGCTCCGAAGTTCGCCGAGTCTCAGACTCTGCCCAGCGTCGACTATGCAGGGTTCGCCGCGAGCCTCGGCCTCGAAGGAATCGCTGTCGACAAGCCCGGCGACATCGGCCCTGCATGGGACCGGGCGCTTGCAGCCGGTCGGCCGACGCTGCTGGACGTGCGCTGCGACCCGAACGTGCCGCCGATCCCGCCGCACGCGACGCTCGATCAGATGAAGGATGCCGGGCGGGCAATACTCAAGGGCGACCAGGACCGGTGGGGCATAGTCAAGGAAGGCGTGAAGACAAAGGTCCAGGAATTCCTGCCGCACAAGGAAGACTGACCTCCTCCGGCACTGCTGTCTGCCACCCGCTCCCGGTCGGCGCGGCATTACCGGCGCGTGGTTCGGCCGCCCGCCGGGACGTCCTCAGCGAAGGCCAACGGCGCGCGCGACACGCGGCGCGGCCTGACAGGCGATGCAGCGCGGCGAGCTCAGCCATCGACGCGATTACCTGCCCGGGATGGCGATCTGCCGCGGCAGCGGGTCAAGCCCGGCGCGGCGGCGGCTCTTCTCATAGGTGTTGCTCACGGCGCTCCCCTTCCTTCGTCGGATGACTTGGCGGCCGCCCGACACTTGACCTGAGACAGCGCTTCTCACGGTCCGCATGCGCGCTGATATCTGTGATTGAGGTCGCGTTCGCGGCAGCCAGCCTGAGGAACGCCAAGGCCGCCCGAAGACCTCCCCAACGGTGTGGTCCGCTAGCTGAGCCTGGTATGCCCGGTACCGCGTCGCACGGCCGGAGTACGTCTGTTCCGAGGTCCTCGACCACACCTCCGTGCTCAGGCTCGTCGAGGAGAAAAGGAACCTGCCCGCGCTCACCGCCGGGACTTCGCGGCCCATACGCCATTGGATGCGCCGGACCTCACCAGCGATCCCGCGTTCGGCAAGCCTCCGTCCCTGCCCGAACCCAGCCTGAAGTAGGGCTCCTGGTAGCTGGAGGTTTATCGGGGTGGCTGAGGGAAGAGAAGGGGGCCATGCGATCAATGGCTACCGCCGCTCGTGCCTCCGGCACGGTAAGGCGCGCATCCGACAGCTCCGCGGCGCGGGCCCTGGCCCGGGCAGGCCTCACGGCACGCGGGGTCCTCTACATCCTCATCGGCTGGGTCGCGATCCTGGTCGCGCTCGGCCAGACCTCCCGCCAGGCCGACCAGCAAGGCGCCCTGCAGCTGCTGGCCGGCCAGCCTTACGGCCTGGTCTCCCTGTGGCTGCTCGGCATAGGCTTCGCCGGCTACGCGCTGTGGCGCCTCAGTGAAGCTGCCTTCGGCGTCACCGGCGAGGGGGACGGCGCTGGCGCCCGGCTGAAGTCTATGGCCCGGGCCGTGATCTACGCCTTCTTCGCCTACCTGACATTCAGGATCATCTCCGGCGCGGGCGGCGGCAGCCAGACCCGCAAGCAGCAGGACCTGACCGCGACGGTCATGCATCATGCTGGCGGGCGGTGGCTGGTGGGCATCGTCGGCCTGGTCATCGTGATCGCCGGCCTGGTGCTGGTGGCCGAGGGCGTCCGCCGCAAGTTCCTGAAGTACCTGCGGCTTGCGCAGGTGAGCCCCCGTACTCGCCGCGTCGTTGAGTGGCTCGGCATGATCGGGACCGCTGCCCGGGGCGCGGTGTTCGGCCTCGCCGGGATCCTGGTGATCGAGGCGGCCGTCACCTACCAGCCGTCCAAGGCGGGCGGCATCGACCAGGCCCTGCTCACGCTGCGCAACCAGCCGTTCGGCGAGTTCCTGCTGATCCTCGCGGCGCTCGGCCTGATCATCTTCGGTATCTATGGCCTGTGCGAGGCGCGGTGGCGGAAAGTCTAGTTCCCGCGGATTCCGGCTCCGGCCGTTCCGGCCCGTGCCGCCGATGACGGCCGACAAGGCGACAGCGGGCGGCTCGCACGAAGGACCGCTAGAGGCTGGCGCGCAGCGCGTGGGCAAGATGGCCGAAAAGCTCGACGAGCTGGTTGAGCCAGCCGGCGAGCCCGAGAATGCCGTGCTGGCCGACAATGCGCGCGTGGTCCGGTGGGCGGGCCCGGCCTTCGCGCTGTTTTCGCTGGTCCTGCTGCCCTGGACCGTCTACCTGGGATACTCGCTTCCTTCGCGGCAGGTGTCCCCGGACTACGACGTCGCATGGGCGGGATTCGACGTCATACTTCTGGTAGCGCTAGCCAGCACGGGCTACTTCGCGCTCCGGCGATCCCGGTACCTGGCGACGGCCGCGACCGCGACGGCCACGCTGCTCGCCGTGGATGCCTGGTTTGACGTCATGACCTCGCCACCGGGCCAGCGCGGCGAATCGGTCGCCTTGGCGTTGCTGGTTGAGCTTCCGCTGGCGTCAGTTTGCGCATGGCTGAGCCACCATACCCAGCCCCGGGTTCCGCAGATGAGCCTGGCGCCTGGTACACGAAACCCTGGCTTGACCTCGGGAAACGGAAGTGGGCATGACGAATCGGCGTGTATCTAGGCGCCACCGTTCTCGCAGGTCACGGACACTGCACCGGTCAGAGCGCCCGGCTCGCCGCAGGAGCTGCGCGGTGATGCTACTGCGCGCCGTGCATAGGCAACCGGTGAACAATATGGCCTGCAGCCCGAAACGTGCAACGATATGTACGGGTATGTCGCCGCCTGGCCGTGACAAAGAGCCGGTCACAGCGCTGACGGCGCGGCGCGCTGGCATGCGGAAACGCGTGCACCTAGATACACGCACGGTGTACCTGGATCAGTTCTGTCTTCGCAGCTCACAGGCCGGATTCGTAGACCATGCTGGGCGTCGAACTGCGGAACCCGGGCCAGCAGCTCGCCGAGCGGCGGGTAGTCCTGTTGCTGCGCCGCACCCACAGCCCAGGAGTGGGACACGGGGGCGTTGAAAGAGCCGTACCGCCTAGCCGCTAGCGCCGGGCCGTCGCGGGAACACGCAGCAGCAGGTTCCCCGGCTGCAGGGTGACCCTCAGCCGCCGTGTGAACCCGGCGACCTCCCCGTCAACCTGCCACCGCCACGCACGGCCGACGTCCACGAGCAGCTCGAGGCAGGCGAGGTGGCCCAGGCGGCCGGTCTTGCGCCTGAGCAGCACGTCGGCGGCGAGGTGGAGCCAACCCACCCATCCCCGCGCGGTGAGGACCGCCACGTCAAGCACCCCATCATCTGGCACCGCGTCCGGCAGCAACCGGACGCCACCCTGCAGCGAGCCGACGTTGCCGATGATCACGCCGCTGGCCCAGCCCCGCCGCGGCGGGCCGCCGTCCGCCCGCAGCCTCACCCTCGCCGGGCGGTCACCGAGATGCCGGATCGCGGACAACACGTAGGCGGCCCAGCCCCACGCGCGTCTTCAACTCCTCGCTCGCGCCTCCGAGCATCTCAGCGTCGAATCCGATCCCTGCCATCACCACGAACGGACGGCCATTAGCCATGCCGACGTCCAGCCGCCGGTCGGATCCCGTCAGCGCTACCGTCAGCGCCTGGTCCAGAGACAAGGGCAGGCCGAGGTTGCGCGCGAGCAGATTCCCGGTGCCACACGGCAGCACGCCAAGCGGGATCCCCCGAGCCTGCGACGCCACCCACGCAGGCGGTGACGGTCCCGTCGCCCCCGCTGGCCAGCACCAGGTCAACCCGGGAGTGCACGGCTTCCCGGGCGAGCCGCTCACCGGTGTCATCGGGTCTCGTTTCCAGCCATAGCAGCTCGGCCCAGCCACGTTCCGTCATGGCCTTGCGGACGGCGGCCCGGAAACCGTCCCATGTCGTCGTGCTTCGCCGGGTGTATCACCACCGCGGCGCGTCTCACCGGGACGCCGCCAGCAGCTCAAGCGAGCTTTCTATCGCCTGGAGCTGGGCGCGCAGGCCGGCGATATCGCTCTTGCTCGCGCTCTGCTCTTCCTTCTTGAGCGTGAGCACCAGCTGCCCGTTCGGTTCCATCAGGCCGGTAGCGATCTCCGAGATGTCGTCGCCGTTCTGCACCCGGATGGCGCGTTCGACATCGCTCGGCCGCAACGACAGCCGTCTGGCGGCGCCGGGTAGGAAGCGGCCGTCTTCTATAACCGTCGTCGGCTTGCCCTCCAGTATTCGCGCCGCCCGGTCGCTGACGGCTATCCACCGGTTGAGCACCGCGTTGACGGTGACCAGGGTGGCCGCTCCGATGATCCCGCCCAGGAGACTGCTGTCGTTGCCGATGATGGCGTTCTGAACCACGTTGGACAGCAGGAACAAGACGACAAAATCGAACATGTTAAGACTCGCCAGGTCTCGTTTCCCGGCCAGCCGGAACAAGATCAGGATCGTCGCGTACACCAAGACGGTGCGCAGGATCTTCTCCGCGATCGGGATCTGGACAGCGAACATCGAATGCCACATGGGAGCAACCCCTCATCCTGGCTGTACTTCTGGCCACCACGGTTGGCGGCAGAACGGCTGTCGCACATAGCTCACCGAGTGGCCTTGACGCCTGGCCGTTCGCCGGCCCCGCCCGGCCGCGGGCCGCCCGGGGAAGCGTTCTCAGCCCCGCGCCACCGGGCGTAACGCCAAACGCCAACGGTCATGGCGAACAGCACCACCGCGCCGATGACGTACGTGGGCACGCGGAAGCCATTGACGATGGACGGCCAGTTGGCGCCGACGGCATAGCCGACGCAGGCCAGCGCCGCGGTCCAGGGAATGCAGCCGATGATGGTATAGATCCCGAATCGCATCGGGCCCAGGCCCGCGATACCGGCCGGCAGTGAGATGAAGGTCCGTACGACCGGCAGGACGCGGCCGATCAGGACGGCCCTGGGACCGTACCGGGCGAACCAGCGGTCGGCGCGGTCCAGGTCGTGGTCGCGCAGCCAGAGCCGCCGCCCCCAGCGCCGCAGCGCGCGCTGACCGCCGTATCTGCCCACCGCCCAGGCGATGTAGCTGCCAACCACGTTGCCAGCCACCCCGGCGGCGATGACGGCGACGAGATTGAGGCTGGTCCCCGGGACGGCCCCGGCGGCGACCGCGCCGCCGAAGATCATGATCAGCTCGGAGGGGACCGGTATGCACGCCGACTCCGCCACCATGAGCAGGAACACGGCAACGTACCCGTAGGTGGCTATGAGGTGCTGCATAGGCCTGCTTTCTTCCCGTTGGACTGCGTTGCTCTGCGGGTACGTGCCGCCAGTCGGCATGAAGTTCACGCCTACCCCGCCGGGGCCGGGTTACTCAGCAGGCGAGCCGGTGATCCTGGGTAGCTCCCGCTGGGTAGCACTCCGGGCGTCGGATGGCGCAGCCGCACCCCGATGACGAAATGCTGGCGCCGATCGCGGGTAGGCACCGCGGACCGGCCAAAACCTCGTGTCGAGAGGAGACGTGATGGCCACCAACCGGCAAAAGGAAGCCGCCCGGCGCAACATCGCCAAGGCGCGGCAGGCGCAAGGCGCCCGGGCGCACGGCGAGAACATCCCCCGCCGCGGCCAGGGCATGAGCACCGCGGAGCAAGACAAGCTGGCGGACCAGGAGTTCGCCTTCCCCAAGGAGCGCAAGGAGCCACTGACCGACGCCCGGCACGTGCGCAACGCGATCGCCCGTTTCGACCAGGTTGAAGGGGTCAGCGACGCGGAACGGGACCAGGCGTGGCAGCGGATCCTCGCCACCGCGAAACGCTACGACGTCGAGGTCTCCGCCTCCAGCTGGCGGGACCTCGCCAAAGGCGGCAAGGATCGCAAAGGCTAGCCGGCCAGCACGCAAACGCGCCGGGACGCTGCGCTTGCCGGCTTTCGCCTGAACCAGGCCGGTGGAAACTGACCCCGCCCTAGAACCCAAACGTCGCCAGGGGGTCAAATTCGAGCGCCGTTGACAGCCCGTACCCGCCGATCGTCTTTGGGACCCAGGAACGCCGCCGAGTGCCAGATGGCCACCGCGCTTCCCACGCTGAGTTAGTCGCATCATCATGATGCAGCGCCGTCCCCGCTAGGCGCCGTGCCATCCGCCCACCAGGCCACGCCCGGCATGCACGTGCCGCACGGCCGTGCGTCCACTCTGCGGCATGCAGCCCGGGCCTGCTCCGGGGTTGCGAATGGTCCATACCAAGCGTTGTCACGTCCAGTGCGCCCAGGCCCGCTCCCGCCTGCTTGCCCTTGCGGGTCATCTCCAGCTGCGCGAGCTTCAGCTCGTTGCGCACCAGCACCGGCTCGCAGGCGTGGCCTAGCAGCCGCTGCGATAGCCGATCCCGTCGCGGCTGCTGGCCGGAACTGGGTGAGTCCGGTGCAACATCCCCACCGCCACGCCTCATGAAATGGCGTTATGCGGCTTTGTGCAGCTCTTCGCCGCTGGCCTGCGCTTCCGGGTGGCCTGCCTGCGCCGACGCCTCCCGCTCGGATTCGGCGTTGATTTCTGCGCCTATGAGCACTGCCAGCCCGGTGAGGTAGAGCCAGAAGATGAGGACGACCACGCCGGCGAAGGCGCCGTAGGTCTTGCCGTAGGAGCCGAACTTCGCCACATAGAAGGAGAAGCCGAGCGAGGCGAGCAGGAAGATGGCCATGCCGGCCAGGCCGCCGGGACTGACCCACTGCCAGCGGGGGGATTCCCGGTTCGGCCCGTAGTAGTAATAGACGGAGAACAGCAGCGAGATAACGATGACCGTCAGCAGCCAGCGCACGGCCGTCCAGGCGATGACGAAGGCGGTCCCGGCGAATGGCAGATGACCCTCGATACCGTGGCCGATCGAGGCGCCAAAGACGATCAGCGCCGAGGCGATCCCGCCGAACACCACGGTGGCCAGCATCAGCGGGAAGGCCCGGAGCCGCTTGGGGATGAACTTGCGATCGACGGGCACCTCGTAGGCGATGTCCAGGCCGGTCTCGAGCGCGGCCATGCCGCCGGAGGCGCTCCACAGCGCGATCACGATGCCGAGGATCAGCGCGGTGAGCGAGGCCGAGGCGGACCGGGCGGTGGCCGCTTGCACGGCCTGGCTGAAGACTCCCGACGCGCCGGGCGGCAGCGCCTTATTCAGGCCGTCGACCAGCTGGTGCACCATGGCGGAGTTCAGGTGGATCAGGCTGGCCAGGCCCAGCAGGGCGATCAGGGCCGGGAACAGGGCCAGGAACCAGTGGTAGGCCAAGCTCCCGGCCGTCATGCTGCAGCGGTCGCGGACGTATTTCTTCCCGGTCCGCTGGATCGTGCGGCGCCAGCCGGCCTTGCCCAGCTCCAGCGGCGTGTCCGGGCCATCAGCCATCTCGTTTGGGTGCGGCTCGTTTCGAGTGACTGATGGATCAGGCCCCGAGCGTGTACTGGCCCTGCGCTGTGCCGGGGTAGAGCCGCTGGTGCTCGCGGGCGAGGTGGAAGGACCAGTATTCCTCGAAGTCGCCGTTGCTGATTACCGCGCGCAGGGTGAGGATGGCTTCGGCACCGTCCAGTCCCCACCGTGCTCCGGTGATGTCGAGCCGGTCGCCGATGAGGTGGCGGCAGGCTCCTTCTATTACCCCGGTCGCGATTGGCCAGCCCGCGGCCAGGGCTTGGTCGTAGCGCAGGAGTTCCTGCTTGCCCGTCAGGTAGCGGACGCAGGTGTCCGCGCCGTTGCGCTGGCCGGCGGTAAGGCCGGCGGCGTCCGCTTCGGCGGTGATTTCCGCGGCTACCCGGGCGCTGTCTCCGGCCAGTACCGCGAGCGCTTTGACCGCCACCCAGTCTTCGGCGGCGGGGTCCCCGGCGGTGTGCAGGGACCATGCGGCCTTCCAGATGTATTCCAGCACGTGGATGAGGTCGATCAGGATGCTGATCGTGATGCCGCGGCGGGCGGCCTCGGCGCGGATCAGGCCGAGCTGGTGCTCGGCCCCGTCGACCAGGATGACCCAGGTCCGCCGGCGGGCCGGGTCGCGGGCTTCGGCCTGGCCGAACGCGGCGGCGATCACCTCGGCCGGATCGTGTTCCACCGACCCGGCCAGCCACTTAGCTCTCGCTTTGGGCCTGGGCCGGAGCTTACGGTGGCCGTGGCGCCCGCCGGGCGGGGCGATCACGTCGTGCGGGCGGCGTGGGGCCGACTCGGCGTCGTAGACGCACGCCAGGGTGGCCATCCGCTTGCGGTTCGGCTTCTCCCCGGCCGCCAGCCGGGTGCGCATCCGGCCCCGGCGGGCGGCGGCCTTGGCGGTGGCCGGGCGCAGCGCCCCGGGCCGCATCACCACTCCCTTGCTGTCGGCTGAGATCACCAGCAGCGTCGAGGCGGTGCACGGCACCGGGACGCGGGCAGCGTAGAAGGCGGCGATGTCGGCGGCGGCGTTCACCACGGCCTGCTCGATCTGCCGCTTGCCCATCACCGGCCCGCAGCGGCTGGTGATCGCGGCGTGCGCGGTCTCGAACGAGCCGCGTACTGCCTCCTGGACGGCCAGGCGGGCGAGGGTGCGGGAGTGCCGGGGCGCCGGCAGCGACAAGGCGGCATCGGCCGGGTAGAGGTTGCCTGCCCCCGGGCGGCGCCAGGCGCACCGGGTCACCTGCACCGTGCCGAACAGCGTGGCCAGTAGCCGGCGGTGGCCGGTCTCCACCCGGTTCCGCGTGATCCCGTCCGCCCCCGCCACGGCCCTGCCGTGCTCCCGGGCGGTCTCCTCCTCCCGCGCCGCGCGCAGGTCCAGGTGATCTTGCACCATCTGCCGCTGCACCTCCCGCCCCCGGCCGGCGACGAACAGTTCAAGCTCGTATGCGGTCAGCCCGGCCGCCTCGGGTGCCTGAAGCTCCGCCACCAGCGCGGTGACCAGCTTCATCGAGGCAGCGAAGGGGTCAGCACCCCCGATCGGGGCATACGGTTCCATAGGGCTCTTCTTCCTGTGAGGTTCGTATGGGTTGGCACCTTCGAACCTAGGAAGAAGAGCCCGCTATCATCCCGGTTTTGCCGCATCCCCCCTGCCGTTGCGGGCCGCCAGCCCGAACAGCCCCGGCCCGGCCTCCTCGGCCAGCCAGCCCCGCTCCACCAGCCGCTTCAGCTTCGACCGCAGGCCTTCCACCTTCGCCTTGTCCGTGCTGACCCCGGCCGCCGCGGCGATCTGCACCGCCCGCAGCGGGCGGCTGGCATCTTCCAGCACCTCCAGCAGGTCCCGGTAGGCCTCCGGCAGCGCAGAGGCCTCAAGTCCCGCCCGCCACGGCGGCACCGCCAGCACCCCGACCGGCGACAGGTGACCGGACCGCGACGCCACCGCCCCGTCCGGCGTTACCGCCGATGACGCCTCCGCGCCGGCTTCGCTCAGCACCTCATCCACCGTCTCCCGGGCGATCACCAGCCGCGACAGCCGCTCCTCGACCCCGGCCAGACGCCCTGTCAGCCGCGCGATCTGCCCGCGCAGCCCCTCCGCTTCCTCACGGGCCGCCGCCTCCCGGCGCTGCAGCTCATCAATCAGCGACCCCATCAACTGCCTCCTTACCCTCATCGAAACGGTAGGAGACAACAACCACATGCAGCAGCCCAACCATCAAGTTGCTGGTCAAACACTCCCTTCACACGAGCTGCACCCATCTCGTTTTGCGGGGGGATGATCTCTGCTTCTCCGCTGCTGCGGGTACCGCCCGCGGCTGGTTCGCGGCCTGGCTCGGCCATGGTCACGCCTGCTCTCCGGATCGCTGGCCTTCTTCACCTGGCCAGACGCCGGTCAGCTTGCGCGTCCCCGCGGCGGCGCTGCGGCCGACAGCGGCCTTGACCACGGCGAAGATCGCGCCCTGCAGGGCGGCAGCCAGCAGGACCTCCCGCCAGCCCCGCTGCGCATCGGTGACCTTGGGCGCATCGTCTTCTCGTGCGGTGATTGCACAGACTCTCTTGAAGATCACTCCGGCCAGCACCCCGCCCAGCACGCTGACCAGCACGCTCACCGGCTTGCACAACAGTTTGATCATCGCCTTCTCCACCACCTGACAGCCAGATAGCCGACAACGAGCACGCCCGCGGCCACCGCGAGCGGCACGCGGCGTCGCCGGGCGCCGCCGGTGCCCTTCGCGACGGCCTGCCGTACCGGCTCCGGCGTGGCCTGCCACACAGGCGCGCCTGCCGCCACTACCCGGCCGGAATGCTGCTCTTTGGCCGCAGTGCTCAAGGACATCGCCTTCTGGCCTGTCCAGCTGGTCTTGCTTGCGAGCTGGTCGCGCACTTTCCCGGCGCGGGCGGCGGCCTGGGCCCGGGCCTGGCTCGTCTTGCCTTTGACCCGGCCGGTCAGCTCAGTCGCCTTGTGCCGCGCCCTTGCCTTCACGTCTGCCTTGGCGACCAGCTGTTCGACCGTCTCGCCAAGCTGCTCGCGGGTCTGCTCAATCTCCTGCTGCAGCTCCTGAACGTCATCCGGCGGCCCCGCCTTGGCATCGGCTTGCCGGGCGGTTTGCGGCGCGCCGTCAACTGGCGCATCTTCTGCTGGCCCGTCGATGCCCGCAGACGTCGCGGGGTCGGCGGCGTGCCGTCCCGCGGGCTTTCCCGCCGGTCCGCTGCTGGTCATCGCCGCGCCCTTTCCTTGATCTCCTCGACATCGGTTCTGATGCTGCCCACGGCCTGCTCAGGGACCGGAGGGGTGGCCTTCTGGAGGCGGCCTTTCCCCAGCAGCGCCGCTGCCGCCGCCGCAGCCAGCAGGGCCGCGCCCACGATCAGCGCCGCCGCCCACGCCGCCACCACCCCGCTGACGGCGATGATCACGCACGCGAGCAGACAGCCCACGCCGTACAAGGCGACCAGGCCGCCACCGCCCAGCATCCCCAGGCCCGCTCCCGCCTGCTTGCCCTTGCGGGTCATCTCCAGCTGCGCGAGCTTCAGCTCGTCGCGCACCAGCACAGAAACCTGCTCCGACAGCAGCTTGACGAGTTCCCCCGCAGAACGGTCCTCGGCACGGGGCGGCTGCGCGGCATCGGCGGTTCGTTCCATGATCTCCGCCTTTCGTCCGGAGGAGTGCGTGTGCTCTACCCAGCTGCACGCAGGCCTAACGTGGCCTGTGCCAGAGAGGGACGCCCGATTCGCCGACCGCTAGGCATCCACGTAACCGGCGACCGTGAAACTCCGGCTACGGTGCACAGCAGAGTTCACCCGAACCCGGGATACGGATGGAGCTCTGCGCGCGGGCGCTGGTACCGGTGTCCGCATCAGGCGGCCCGCTCGGCGTTCATCACACCCCGGCCCGTTCGGCCGGGACGCGGATCTGCAGGCCGACGGTCCGCAGGCCGAATCGAGCGGGGAACCGTCGCCGGATTACGTGGTACATGCCACCTGCTCGGAGCCCGCTCCTGGCCATTCTCCCGAGCGGCGCCAAAGTAAACCGGGAAGGTCACAGTCCAGTGTGGCGCGAAGCGCCATCCCGCAGTGACGCGAGCGCAGCGAGCGCCCTTTACGGTGACCTTGCCCGGCCCAAGACTGGAGCGCCGGGCGGAGGCACTTCCCCGCGCCTGTGCGGTCGGCGGGTGTGACGGCGGCCAGCCGGTGACGGCCGGCGCCCGCGGCAGCACACGGGCCGCAGGCCCCCGTGCGCCGCAGCCCGCGCTACGAGCCGATCGAGGGCTGGAAGTGCATCGCCCGGTCCGGCAACGGCGCCGTCCTGTCGATCAACAAGGACACCTACACCGTCATCGACCACGGCGAGATGGGCGGGATCGTGGAAGCCGTTCTCGCCCAGCCCAACGTCAAGTGGGAAACCGCCGGGGTACTCGACGGCGGAAGAGCCGTCTGGTGCCTGGCCCTGCTCGACGAGCCCGTCGAGTTCCCGGGTGATGACAGCCCGACGCTGCCGTACCTGGCGATCACCAACCGGCACGACGGAACCGCCGCCTGCGCCCGGCGGGCGACCGCGGTCCGGATCGTGTGCGCCAACACCTTCCGCGCCGCCGAGCTGGAGGGCGAGCGGACCGGCGCCACGTTCTCGTTCATTCACAAGTCGTCCTGGCGGAACCGGATCGAGGAGGCCCGCCAGGCCGTCACCGGCGCCCGCGCCGAGATGCGCCGCTACACCGAACTGGCCTCCGAGCTGCTGGCGATACCGATCACGCCTAGGCGCTCAAGCACCGGGCACTGTCGCTGGTCCGCGAGGTCACCGCGGCATAAGACACGGGCTGTCCCGGGGACCACCACGCCCTGGGACAGCCCTACCCGATCCCAGAAAGGAACCAAAGTCATGAACCTGATCAGCACGTCCTGGTCCTGCCTGCGCTGCGGCGCCGCGTTCATCTCCACCCCGCCCGACCACGGGCTGTGCGACCAGTGCATCGCCGACCTGGAAGCGCTCGCCCGGCTCGCGGTCCCCGCCCCGCAGCCCTGCCCGGCCTGCGGCGGCCCAGTGTGCGCCGCGGCTTGATCCGCGATGTTCGCGTGGCACCCGGGTAATGGATCATGATCGATCAGGTGCCTGCCCGTCGGCGAGCGCGGCGGCCAGGGTGGGGTAGGTATTGAGCACCTGATCGGCGGCGGTCAGCTGCAGTATCCGCCGCATCGAGGGACTGCCCGCCACGACCCGTAGCTGCGCTCCGGCGGCGGCTGCCCGGCGGTGAGTAAGGAGCAGCGCGGTCACCCCCGAGCACCCGCAGAAGGTCGTCCCGCCCGCATCGGCGACCAGTACCGCCGCCCCGTCGTCCAGCGCGCTGGCCAGCGTGTCCTGGACCTGGCCGTCATTGCTGATATCGATCTCGCCCGGCAGCGTGACCACGGCCAGCAGCGGCTGCTGCGGTGACACCGCTGCCCCGGCCGTGCCTGGCGGAGGTGAGCCGGACTGCAGCTTCTGACCGGGGGCGGCAAGCTCCCCGCCGAGGGCCGTGGTCATCGCCATCCCTCCCCGCAATCGCGCCGGTCTGTGGCACTACCAGGATCGGCGCCCGACCGAGACCTGTCAATAGAAACATGAGAAAAATACCGCGTGAAATCTCTCGCGAGGATCCTCTCACGAGGATATGATCAGAGGGTATGAGTCATCCTGGCGAGCGCGACGGCAGCTGGACGCTGCTGACCGGGCACGGGCACGTGCTCGTCGAGATCGCCCGCAACCCCGGAGCCCGGATCCGCGACATCAGCGCCGCCGCCGGCATCACCGAGCGCACCGTGCAGGCCATCGTGGCCGACCTGGAAGCCGCGGGCTACCTCACCCGCACCCGGACCGGACGCCGCACCCGGTACACCGTGAACCCCGACAGCTCGTTCCGCCACCCCGCCCAGGAAGGACTCCGGGTCGGCCCGCTCCTCGCCGTGCTAGCCGCCTCCGGCGCCGCCGCCGAAGGGGAGGGGCAGTGCGGGGTAAGAGGGACCCGGCACCCCAGGTCCTGGGCGCTCTCGCTGACCGGATTGCGGGCTGGTTTAGGCGCTGGAGTCCTGGGAAGCCGACCGGGGTCTTGCGGGTGCCGGGGTCCGCCCAGGCAGCCAAGGGCAAGGCCAGACGGGCAGCCGGGAAGGGCCGCCGGAATCGTATGCCCAGGCTGAGGGGGCGCGGAACGAAGAAGGCCAACCTGAAGCAGGCCGGTGAGAAGCCGAAGGACAACGGCAAAGAAGGAACGGATGGCTGAGGCGATGGACACGACGCAGACGCTCACCGCTACCAGCGTGGCCGGGGGGGGCGAGGCTGTCCTCCCGGACGCCGGGAATACCGGGGCTTTGTGATGAGGACGGGCGCGGCGCGTGGCCAGGCGGGCCACTTCCACGAAGCCGGCTTCTACGGCTCCGACGCCGAGTTCCGCGCCCTCATCGTGCCGTTCGCCGAAGAGGGCATCGCCGCGGGCGAGCCCGTCATCATCGGCTATGACGACCGCAAGAGCCGCCTGCTGCGGTCCTGGCTCACCGACCCGTCCGCCGTGACGTTCATCGGCGATAACAGCCTGTACGCCACCCCGGCGCGGGCGATCGCAACCTACCGGCGGCTGTTTGAATTTCATGTCGCCATGGGCGCCGGGCAAATCCGGATCGCCGGGGACGTTCCCCATCCGGGCAACGGGAGGCGGTTCGAGGGATGGGACCGCTACGAATCGGCGGTCAACACCGTCTGGCAGGACTTCCCCGTATGGGGCCGGTGCCTGTACGACACCGCGACCGCGCCCCCGGCGGTGCTCGACGTGGCCGAACGAACGCATCCCCGCATCGTCTCGCCGTCGGGACAGCGCCGGGCGAGCGACCGCTACCAAGACGCCTTGGTATTCGAAGGCCTCCCCTACGCACCCGATCCGCTCGAAGACTCCGCGCCCGCTATCGAGCTGGTCAACCGATCCGCCGCCGAAGCCCGGCACGCGCTCACCCAGACCAGCCCCGGCCGCATCCCCGCCACCACGCTCGACGACCTGCTGATCGGCGTCTCAGAGGCAGTCAGCAACGCACAGCGCCACGGCCGCCCGCCCGCGACCGTACGCATCTGGGCCACACCGGGCCGCATCGTGGTCACCGTTCACGACAAAGGCCGCGGCCCAGCCGACCGCCTGGCAGGCCTGGTCCCCGCTCCAGGCAACGTCCCGGACCGGCGACTTGGACTTGGGCTGTGGGCCATGCACCAGCTCGACATCGACGTCGCGCTCAGGCACGCCGACGACGGCTTCACCATCAGGCTCCGCAGCGGAACAATACCTGGCTAACTGGAGCGGCCCGGGCCGGGCCTTGCTCGCCTCCCTGGAACTGCCCGCGGTGTCGCGCGAGCCGTTCGAGGACGACCTGGCGCTGATCGGCGCGCTGGAGACCGTGATCGACCGGCTGGACTGGGAGATCCGCCAGCGCGGCCGGTCCGACCCGCGGGTCAAGTTGCTCACCCAGCTGCCCGGCGTCGGCCCGTTCATCGCGCTGGTCATCCTCGCCGAGGTCGGCGATGTCAGCCGGTTCGGCTCGGCGCGCAAGCTGCTCACCCGCGCCTGGCACCTGCTCACCGACGCCGACCCGGCGAGGATCCTGCCGGCCACCGGGCTGAGCAGGGACGGGACCCGGGCCGTGGACCGGGTGTCACGCGCGGTAAGGTCGCGGCATTGACTGACGAGCACTGCCGATCCCGGGGCCCGGCTGGCGTCATGTCACCCAGGCCGTCGCTCTCCGACCGCCGTTCCGGGTAGAGGTGGGATGCACATGTCCGACGCCGGTTTCCCGGTCGAGATGATCCACGGCGTGCCCGTGGTGACGGCGCCCATAGAGATCGACGTCACCAACGCCGGGCGGCTGCGGACCGCCTTGCTCGAATCGGCGGCGGGCGGGCACGCGACGTTCGTGGTTGACATGACCGGCACCGGGTTCTGCGACTCGGCCGGGCTCAACGTCCTGGTGCTGGCGCACAAGCGGGCCCTGGCCGAGGGCGGTGAGCTGCGGCTGGTCATTCCCGCCGTGGCGGTCCTGCGCGCCTTCGCGATCACCGGTGTGGACACCGTGATCCCGCACTTCCCCACCCTGGAGGAGGCCCTCGCGCAGATGCCCGCCGCGATGATCCAGGCGCCACACGGCAGCCCGACCCCGCCGATGCGCATGGTTGCGTATCGAAGACCGGACATCCCCGGCCCGGACACCCCGGGCTGAGCCGCGTGCGTCGGAGCCGGCAAAGACCGGACGTTCGCGAGTGCGTCTCAGGATCTCGGGTAGGCGTGCAGGATTCGGCATGACTCGGCACCGACAGGAGGCGTGATGGCCACCACCCGGCAAAAGGAAGCTGCCCGGCGTAACATCGCCAAGGCCCGGCAGGCGCAGTCGGCCAGGGCACACGGCGCGAAGGTCCCCCGCCATGGCGAGGGCATGAGCACCGCGGAGGAAAACCGGCTGCCCGACTCCGCGTTCGCTTTCCCCGGGGAACGCAAGGAGCCGCTGACCGACGCCCGGCACGTACGCAACGCGATCGCTCGGTTCGACCAGGTCGAAGGGGTGAGCGACACCGAGCGTGACCGGGCGTGGAAGCGGATCCTGGCCGCCGCGAAACGCTTCGACATCGACGTCTCGGCGTCGAGCTGGCGGGACCTGTCGAAGGCCGGCAAAGACGGCAAGCGCTAGCGGGCACGCGGATCGCCTGCCGCGCCGCTGCGCCCGGCCCGTCCCCTGGGGCCGGATAGCGCAGCAACGCTCCGATCCCGTCCCGGGGTGGCTGCTCAACAGCGGGCACGAGTGCAGTTCGGCACCGGTGGCCTGGCCGTCCCGGAGCGCCGACAAGGTCTCCGCCAGGCCCTCGGCGCCCGCCCGCGCGCGGACTTGCTGCGGAACTCCTCGAGCCGCCGCCGGGCCTCTTCCTCCGCCTGCGTCCGCGCCGCGGCCTCGGCCAGGAGGTCAGAGTCCGCGGGAACCTCCCGGTCCACGATCACGGCGTGGTCACGAAGCGGGGGTGCCAGGTGATCGAGCAGCAGCGACCGAGCCTTGATGTCGCCGCCGATGACGAGCATCTCCGCCCCTGTCTGGGCGGTCGCCGCGGTGACCGCCGCGGCCAGTTCGCGAGCGTTCTCGTCCCAGGCCTCCACCGCTCTTCCCGGTCATCTCGTCTCCACGTTCTTGTTGATGGGGCCGGTCGCCTGCCACCGGCTGGTATTCCGCCGGGGATCCGGATTGACCAGCCTGCTGGGGGTAGCGGGGCCGGTATGGCAGTGAACGTGATCGAAACCGAGGCCAAGTACGACGCACCCGCGGGGGCAGGCCTGCCCCGCCTGGACGGCCTGCGGCAGGTGGCCGGCACCTCCGGGCCCGCGGAGGAGAAACTCGAAGCCGTGTACTACGACACCGATGACCTGCGGCTGATGCGCGCCGGCATCACGCTGCGGCGGCGCCGTGGCGGCGATGACGCCGGATGGCATTTGAAGCTTCCGCTCGGCGCTGATGCCCGTCGCGAGATCCGGCTGCCACCCGGCGAGGGCGGGCGGCGGGTGCCCGGTGAGCTGGCCGAACTGGTCCGCGTGCACACCCGGGGCAAGCCGCTCGGGCCAGTGGCCCGGATGACGACCAGCAGACGGCGCGTGACCCTGTTCGGCCGGGCCGGCGAGTCGCTCGCCGAGGTGGCGGCCGACGATGTCTGCGCCGAGACGCTGGGCGACACCACGACCGTGTCCCGCTGGCGCGAGGTCGAAGTTGAGCTGACTGGCGGCGGCCGGGAGCTCCTCAAGGCGGCTGATGAGCTGCTGCGCCGCGAGGGCCTGCGCCCGGCAGGACGGGCGGCCAAGCTGGAACGGGCACTGGGCGGCCAGCTGCCGGCGCTGGCGCGCCCAGCGCCGCTGACCTCGTCGTCACCGGCCTGCCAGGTAGTCCTGGCCTACCTGCGGACACACGCCGAACGGCTGAAGTCCCTCGATCCGATGGTGCGCAGGGATGAGCCGGATGCCGTGCACCAGATGCGGGTGGCCACCCGCCGGTTGCGCAGCACGCTGCGGTCATTCGGGCACGTCATCGGCCGCGACGGCACGCAGGGGCTGGCCGCCGAGCTCAAGTGGCTGGGCGCCGTGCTCGGGGAGGTGCGCGACGCTGAGGTGCTCGCCGCGCACCTGCAGGCGCTACTGAGCGAGACTCCGGGGGAACTGGTCATCGGCCCGGCCCAGGCGCGCGTGCAGGGTCACTTCGCGGCGGTGCGCGCCGACGCCCGCACGGCACTGCTGGGAGCGCTCGACTCCCAGCGGTACTTCTCGCTGCTCGACGAGCTAGACAAGCTGATGACCCAGCCGCCCTTGACCCCGCAGGCAGCCAGGCCCGCTGCCGATCTCCTCCCGGCGGCGGCCCGGCGCCCCTACCGGCAGGTACGCCGGCGCATGCGCCGTGCCCGGCGGACGACAGCCGGCCAGCCCACAGACGCGGCCCTGCACAAGTCGCGCAAAGCGGCCAAGCGCGCCCGCTACGCCGGCGAGGCAATGACCCCGGCGATCGGCAAGAAGGCCCGGCGGTTCGTCAAGCAGATGAAGAAGGTCCAGTCGCTCCTCGGCGACCATCAGGACGCCGTCATCGCCCGCCAGGCGGAACGGGAGCTGGGCATAGGCGCGCACCTGGCCGGCGAGAACGCGTTCAGCTACGGCCTGCTGTACGGGCGCGACACCTGCGACGCCGGACGGCTCCGGGCCCAGGCCTGGCGAACGTGGCGGCGCGCATCCCGCCCCCGCCACCGGCGCTGGATGCGCTAGACCACGCCCACCCTGCGGTCAGCTCCGCCCTTCGTTCCGGCCCGGGTGGGGCAGTGAGCGAGACCGCTCCGACGCGGCGGGGCCGGGCGGGCCCAGGGCGTGAGCGGCGCGGCGGGTCAGGCGACACAGGGTCCGGAGCTGACCCTCCGGCACCCAGGCATTGGCACGGCGGCTGCTGGAGGTGTGACACGAAGTTGTGGATGCCGACCTGATGTAGGGCGCGGCGTACCTTCCCAAGGTGATCAATGGAAGGAAGCCGGTGAGCGAACCGGTCAGGCCGGGTCCGATCTCAACTACCTGCACCCAACACACCCAGCATGCTGGGCAGCCCCGCCGGCGGCGCCCGGCGCGAACGCCGCGCATAGAGTGCCATTTTGCGGGCAGCCAGGACCGGCATGCGTTCTTTCGCCTCGCGCATCGTGTCGTCGCATTACCTTGAGCGGCGCGGCCGGGCGCTGTTCATTCTGCTCGCCGTCGCCATCCTGCTCGAGCTGGCGGCGGGGACCGGGCTGGCCTACATCGCCGGGTTCGACAACGTGCTGGTGGTCCTCGGCCGCGTCCACGGGGGATGGCTGCTCGCGCTGGTGGCCGGCTTGCTGATTTCGTTCGTCGGCTACTTTTACGCCTACCGCGGGATCTTTGGTGTCGATGGCGGCCCAACGCTGGAGGGCCGGCAGATGCGCGCGGTCGTGGCGGCAGGTTTTGGCGGGTTCCTCGCGCACGGCGGCGGCGCGCTCGATCGGTACGCGCTGGAAGCGGCCGGCACGGACTCCTCGGATGCCAAGGCGCGGGTCGCCGGGCTGGCCGGGATGGAGCACGGCGTGCTGGCCATCGGCGGGTGCGCGGCAGCCATCGCCGTGCTCGTCTCGGGGACCGGCCACCCGCCCGCCGACTTCACGATTCCCTGGGCAGTGCTGCCGATCCCCGGGTTCCTCATCGCATTCTGGGCGGCCGAACGCTACCAGCGAAGGTTCGGCGACAAGCCCGGCTGGCGCGGCAAGCTCGGCACCTTCCTGGACTCCATCCACCTCATCAGGGAGTTGTTCGTTCAGCCCGGGCGCTGGGGATTCGCGCTCGCGGGAATGGCGCTGTACTGGGCGGCTGATGCGTTCGCTACCTGGGCGGGCCTGGCCGCTTTCGGCCTCCAGATGAATGTGGCCGCGATGTTTGTCGGCTTCGCCACCGGGATGGTGTTCACCCGCCGGACCGGGCCGCTTGCTGGCGCCGGCATACTGGCGCTGGTCATGCCGCTGACGATCTGGGTCAGCGGCGCGCCGCTCGCTGTCGCGATCGCGGGCGTGTTCGCCTACCGGATCCTCGCGCTCTGCCTGCCGCTTCCGGCGTCGCTCGCCGTGCTACCGACGCTACGCAACATGGACCGCCATAATACAGGCCCGGCGCAGCGGACGCCAGCCAGCCCAGCGAGCCAGCCCTGCGGCGGGCCGGTCAGCGGGACTGCAAGGCACCGCACGCATCGAGATCGCCGGCACCGCGGGCGACATCACGGCACCGCACTGGCTGACCTTGGATTACCGTGCTGGCTGACCCGTGGTTCACCGCCGCCCGCCTGCACAGACAAATCACGGCCGCGCGTTTCGTGATCGAGCCACAGGGCATCGTGCTCGACTCACGCGCCCCAGTCACCCAGGACTCACTCCAAGAGGAAGCGGCCTGGCAAGCGTGGCGTTCCCCGTGATCGAGTAACGGTCGCAGGCAGAGCTCGCCCGGATCGTGGCTTCGAGTCGAATGTTTGCGTGGCTGGGCATGGGCAGGAAACCGGGAGCAGCGGTCGGCCAGGGGAGGGAACGCGGGCATGACGGGACACTCCCCCACGCGCCGCACCGTGCTCATCGCCGGTGCCGCGAACGTCTTCGTCGGCGTGATCAAGCTCGTGGCCGGCATCCTGGTCGGCTCCAGCGCCATGCTGGCCGAGGCCGTGCACTCGGCCTCGGACACGCTCAACCAGGGCTTCCTGCTGGCCTCCCTGCGCCGGGGCGAGCGCCCCGCCGACTCCCGGCACCCGTTCGGCTATGGCCAGGAGCGGTATTTCTGGTCGCTGCTCGCGGCGTTCGGGATCTTCATCGCCGGCGCCGGATTTTCCGTCTTTGAGGGCCTGCTCGCGCTGGGCCACAAGGGCAGCGAGAACCCGCTCATCGCCTACCTCGTCCTGGCGGCGGCCTGCCTGGCGGAGGGAACATCGCTGGTCCGGGTGCTCAGGCAGTTCCGCGGCGAGGCCCGGCGCAGCCACACCGAGATGTCCTTGATCACGTGCGGGCCAGCCCCGACACCACGGTCAAGGCCACGTTGTTCGAGGACACCGCGGCGATGATCGGCCTCGTGCTCGCCGCGCTCGGCCTGGCCCTGCGGCAGGTGACCGGGTCGCCGACGTGGGACGGCGCCGCCTCGATCGCCATCGGCTGCCTGCTCGTCGCGGTGGCCGTCCGGCTCGGCCTGGACAGCAGGGACTACCTCATCGGCCGGGCGGCCGACCCGAGGGTGCAGGACGGGATCCGGGCCGAGATCGAGAACACGCCGGGCGTGGACGCGCTCCTCGAAGATGCGCACCATGCACGTCGGGCCGGACCATCTCATCGTGGCCGCCCGGGTGGCCTTCAGCGACGAGATCAGCGCCGACCGCGCCGAAGACGTCGCCGACGGCATCGACCGGCGGCTTGCTGACCGGCTACCGCAGCGTCGCGCACGTATTCCTGGACCCCACCCAGACGCCGCCGCGCGTGGCGGCCAGGCGCGCCCGCTAGCGCCCTGCCGCCGACAGCCGGGCGGCGCACTCCAGCATGCCAGCGTGCACGAAGGCCTCGGGCAGGTTGCCCCGTAGCTGGCGCTGGTGAACGTCGTATTCCTCGGTGTACAGGCCGGCCGGGCTGCAGGCCGCGCGGCTGCGCGGGGTCATCGGGCGGCAAGCCGCCCGCGGCGGGGCGACGGGCGGTGCGACGGCTTCGTGACCAGCGCCCAGAACTTGCAGTCGCAGGCCCGCGCCGGCACCGAGGGCGGCCCCGTGGACACCGCGGCGGACGCGGCCGCCGCGGGCATGGGCTACTGGTGCGAGCGTGACCTGCCTTCCCGACGACATGGAAGGACGGAGCGCGATCGGCAGCGGTACCCCGCCGGAGCGGCTGCTGCGGCCGCTGTTCCCGCGCCTGGTCCAGAGCAAGCAGAACCTGGACCAGGGGGCGCAGCGCTATGACCGGTACGGGTTCCGGGTCCCGGCGGTGATCGTGTCGCCGTACGCGCGGCCGGACTACGTCTGCTCCGAGGATCTCGACCATACTTCTGTGCTGAGGCTGATCGAGGAGAAACGGCAACCTGCCCGCGCTCACCGCGCGGGACGCCGCGGCCAATACGCCATTGGACGCCCTGGACTTCACCAGCGATCCCGCCTTCTTGAAGCCGCCGTCGCTGCCCGGGCCGAGCCCCGAATGGGGCACCTGGTAGGCGGAGCTTCCGGCGGACGTTTTTTCCGTATCGGCGGGTAGTGACGACGGTCATGCGATCGACAACCATCCCGCGGACAAGGCGCACCGCCAGGCGGGCCTCAAATACCCGGGCGGCGCACGTGCTGGCCCGGGCGGGGCTGACCGCGCGGGGCATCATCTACATCCTCATCGGCTGGGTCGCGGTCCTGGTCGCGCTCGGCCGCGGCTCGCACGAAGCCGACCAGCAGGGCGCCCTGCAGTTGCTCGCGGGCAAGCCCTACGGCACGGTCTCACTGTGGCTGCTCGGCATCGGCTTCGCTGCCTACGCGCTGTGGCGGCTGAGCGAGGCCGCCTACGGCGTCGCCGGCGAGGGCAACCGCGCCGGTCCCCGGCTGCGGTCGCTGGGCCGGGCCGTGATCTACGCCGGCCTCGCGTACCTGACGTTCAAGGTCCTCTCCGGCAGGCAGGGCAGCCAGGCGCGCCAGCAGCAGGACGCGACGGCCAGCGTCATGCAACACCCGGGAGGCAGGTGGCTGGTCGGGATCGCCGGCCGATCGTCGCCGTCATCGGACTTGTGCTGGTCATGGAGGGCATTCGCCGCAGGTTCATGAAGTACCTGCGGACGTCGCAGATGAGCGCGAGGACGGTGCGGATCGTGAGGACGCTCGGCGTGATCGGGACGGTCGCCCGCGGCGTGGTCGTCGCGGGAGTCGGCATCCTGGTCATCGACGCGGCGGCCTCCTACAGCCCCGCGAAGGCAGGCGGCGTCGACAAGGCACTGCTCACGCTGCGCAACCAGCCCCTCGGCCCGGCCCTGCTGATCCTGGTCGCGCTCGGCCTGGTCGTCTTCGGCGTCTACGGGCTGTGCGAGGCCCGCTGGCGCAGGGTGTAACCGCCATGTCGAAGGTCGCCGTCGTGGCGCACGCCCGGAAGAGCTTCGGCGGCGGCCTGCCGCAGTTGCGCGAGGTACTGGCCAGGGAGGGTGTCGCCGAGCCGCTCTGGTACGAGGTGAAAAAGAGCCGCAAGGCACCGAAGTACGCGCGCCGCGCAGTGGCTCGAGGGCGCGGAGCTGATGTTCGTGTGGGGCGGTGACGGGATGGTCCAGCGCTGTATCGACGCGGTGGCCGGCACCGGTGCGGTTATGGCGATCCTCCCGGCCGGGCACGGCCAATCTCCTGGCCACGAACCTGCGCGTTCCTCGGACGACGTGACCGACGGCCGTGCGGGTCGGGCTGCACGGGGACCGCCGCCGTCGTGGACACCGGATCGGTCAACGGTGAGCATTTCGCGGTGATGGCGGGTGCCGGGTTCGATGCCCGCATGATCGCCGGCGCCGACCGGCGGCTGAAGGAGCGGCTGGGCCGGGCCGCGTACCTCTACACGGGGCGAAGAGCCTCCGCGCCCGCCGGGCGAAGGCGACCATCGAGGTCGACGGCCGGCGATTCTTCTCCGGCCGCGTCTCCTGCGTTCTGGCCGGCAACGTCGGCAGGATCCTGGGCGGATCGAGGCCTTCGCCGGGGCGCGGCCAGACGACGGCGTGCTCGAACTCGGCGTGGTCACGGCGAAGGAACCCGGTGGACTGGGCGAGGACGCTCGGCCGGGTCGCGGTCGGTCACCCGGAACGGTCGCCTTTCATCCGAGGTCACGGCGCGGGAAGGGGATCCGCATCCGGTGTGACCGCCAGCTTCCGTTCGAGCTCGACGGCGGCGCGCGCCCGGCGGTGAGGAACCTGCGCATCGAGGTCCATCCGGCTCGGTCACGATCTGCGTCCCGGCTTAGGAGGCAGCCATGTCGACTCCCGCCCTCGACCGGCCGCGCCGCAGTCTCGTGCCGCTGGCCGCGGTGACGGCGGCGGCGCTGGTCTTCGCGATCCTGCTCATCCTGGTGCGCTTGCGCTGGGCCCCGCTGGAGTCGGTCGACCGCGGCACCGCCGCCCGGGTCAACCACCTGGTGGCTGGCAACCATGCGCTGGTCGCGGTGATCAAGGCCGTGACCTGGCTGGGCAGCAACGGCGTCCTCTGGACCGTGATCGGGGCGGCGTCTGTCGTCCTCGCGGTGCGGAGGCGCTGGCGGCTGGCGCTCTACCTGCTGGTCACCGGCGCGGGCACGCTGATCCTGGATCCGGTCCTGAAGTCGCTGGTCGGTCGGCTCCGGCCCGTGGTCGCGCACCCTATCGCCCACGGCACCGGGAACAGCTTCCCTAGCGGGCACTCGCTGGGCTCGATCGTCTGCTACGGGGCCGTGCTGCTGGTCTTCCTGCCCGCTGCCCGCAGCCGCGCGCGGGCCGTCTTCATGACCGTCATCGCCACACTCGTCGCCCTGATCGGGATCAGCCGGATCCTGCTCGGCGTGCACTACGTGTCCGACGTGCTCGGCGGGTGGGCGCTCGGGCTCACCTGGCTCGGGATCACGGCGTTCGCCTTCGAGCTGACCCGGCGCGCGGCCGGCCAGCCGGTGACCGATCCGGTGAAGGAGGGGCTGGAGCCCGAGGCCCGCGCCGACCTCAAGCCTGGCCCAGGCCGAGCCGGCTGCTGGGCGCCCGCGCGGTCTGGGCAACGGCCGCGTCGCCGCCGGGGTCCTGGTGGCCTGGGTGCTGATCCTCGGAATCATCGTCGGACTCGGCGAACTGGTCAGCAGGCACGCGAACGGCAACGTCCTCGGCGACCGGACGATCCCGCACTGGCTCGCCGCCCACCGCAGGCCCGGCCTTACCCGGTGGAGCGAGATCTTCAGCACCCTTGGCGCGACCCGGGCCATCCTCATCGTGGCGCTCGCCACCTGCGTGGTGTTCCTCGCTGTCACCCGGCGCTGGCGGCCGGTCATCTTCATCGCGGCCCTCATGGTCGGCGAGGTCGGCGCGTTCCTCACCGCCGCCGCCGTGGTCAAGCGGCCCCGGCCGGACGTCACGCACCTCGACCATCACCTGCCGACGTCGGCGTACCCGTCCGGGCACACGGCCGCCACCTGCTGCCTCTACGCTGCCGTGGCCATCCTGGTCATCGGCCACGCCCGCGGCTGGTGGCGATGGCTGTTCCTGGTCCCGGCGATCGCCATGCCGGTCCTCGTCGCGCTCTCCCGCATGTACCGGGGCGAGCACCACCCCACCGATATCCTCGGCAGCCTCCTGTTCTCCGCCCTCTGGGTGACCGCGACCTTCATGCTGATCAGGCCGAACGCGGACAGCCGCCGGGCCGGGCCGCGGCCCGGCCCGACCCGGCTACGCAGGCTGCCGGCAACCGAGCGCCAGCGCGTCTGAGCCCCGCCTGTCACAGCATGTGACCTTGCGCCGGCAGCGGGCCGTTATCGAGTTACCGGATGGTGAACGCCAGCGTGCCGCCCAGGCAGGCGATGCCGATGACGATCCACGTCACGTAGTCGTTGACGACGCCACTCCGGAAGCGCTGGATGGGCCGCGCTAGGCCGGCGCCCGGCTCGAATCCTCGGCCTCGCTGGTGGGGGGCGCTACCCCGGTGGATAGCACCGAAACATGGACCCGTACGAACCTGAGACGAACATTCGCGTGCCTCTGCCGCAGGTCAGGCGGCGTAGCCTGGCGGCCAGTGCGCGGTGAGCCGCGCACCTCAGGCCTGTCGGGAAGTCACCCTTGAGCTGGTCGATCTTGTCCCGGAACAGCGTGGTGGCGATGGTTGCCTTGCGGGGCTGGCCGCGCAGGAAGGCCTGAGCGAACTTCTTCGCCTGCTCGTACTCCACCTTCCCGGGCGTGCTTGACCGCGGTCAGGAACTCCGCCATCAGCATCGCGAACCCGCCGTCGCCCACGTACGCGATGACCCGCCGGCCGGGGACGGCATGCTGGATGCCGATCGCGTAAGGCAACCCGGGGGCCATCGTGGCCAGGTTCCCGGACAGGAAGAACTCCCGGCCGCCGCGGATCCCCCAGTGCCGCGCGGCCCAGGTCGCGATCGTGCCGCTGTCGCAGGACTGCACGGGGGTCGGCGAACTGATCACCTGGGCAGCCAGGAGCTTACGTGCGACCCGCGTGCGATATCGTGCGGCGAGCAAGGGTCAGGAACGGGTCATGACGGTCACTCAGCGGCACCATCGCGGAGGACACCGAAGGCTCGTTTGCCCAGGTCAACACGGCGCGGATCTTGTGGTCAGGGGCGGGTCGAACCGCCGACCTTCCGCTTTCAGGCGCAACTAAACCGTCGCGGACTGTCGCTAGCCGTCGCCTGATGCGCCATCTAGCTGCATCAATTGCCGTGTGAGGTCGCCTTGTGTCGCTCGGCGTCTGCCCTCGTTGGCTCCCCGTGGCTCTCCGGATCCGGCAGTCGGGCGGTCATCGAGTTACAGATTCGTAGCCCCGCCCGCTAGTGCGGGCGGAGCGTGATCTTCCTCATCGGGAGTTCCCTCCGGGTCCGGGCGACCGGGGCTCAGCCCTGGGCTAGATAGCCGTACCGGTTGCGGAAGCCCTCGGGCGTGAGCCCCGCGGCCTCCGCGATCGGGCGGAGCCTCTCCGGATCCTCGAGGTCTTCGCGGTCCAGCCGGATCATGTACTCGCGGGCCACCCGGTACGAGCTCGACTCGACGTTCACCAGCCGGATCCGCACCCGCCCCGTCCCGGGGTCGGTGAACGACCCGAAGGGCAGCGAAACCATGTGCCCCTCCTGGATCGTGATCATGCCGCCGGGCTCGTGGCTCTCCGCCACCCGCTTGAGGTAGTCGACGGCGCTAAAGCCGAGGTCACGGGTGTACTCGATGTCGAACGGGATGGGAGGCGCGCACCGGAGCTCGTAGCCGATGTTCTTGCCTTCGACCGTGACGTTCTGCCCTCGCTCCTTGAAGCGGTCCTTGACCTGCTTGGCCAGCAGCCGGTCCAGCTCCAGCTCGGCCAGCCGGACGTGGCCGTGCTCGTCTCGCTCGACCTCCGGCATGGCCTGCTGGAGCTCGTCCTGGGGCAGGCGCAGGCCGATGCCCTCGGCGAGCACCGCCACGCCGAAGGGGCGGCCGTGGGCGATCCGCTTGAGCATCGAGGTCTCCAGGACGTCCACCAGGTGCGACAGCCGGATGGGCTCGTCGCGGGGGAACTCCTCGGCGATCACCGTGAGGGTGGCCCCGGCCGACTTCCCGATGCCCACGGCCAGGTGGCCGGCCGAGCGGCCCATGGCCACCACCAGGTACCACCGCTGGGTGGTGATCGCGTCGGTCATCAGGTTGTTGACGAGACCGACCCCCACGCTCCTGGCGGTCTCGAAGCCGAAGGTCGGCGCTCCGCCGGGTAGCGGCAGGTCGTCGTCGATGGTCTTCGGCACGTGCGCCACGCGCAGGCCCCCTCGAGCCGCCTCGGCCAGCCGCGACGCCGAGAACGCGGTGTCATCCCCGCCGATCGTCACCAGCGCGCCGATCCCCAGCTTCCGCAGCGACTCCAGGCAGGCGTGCAGCCTCCAGTCCGGGTCGGCGGCGTCCTCGTCCCGCACCGTCGGGTTGGCCCGCGAGGTCCGGATGATCGACCCGCCCTGAACGTGGATCCTCGACACGTCCGTAATGGACAGGGGCCGCGCCTCCTCGATCCGGCCCTCGATCAGGTGCTGGAAGCCGTCCATGATCCCCAGGACGTCCCACCCGGAGTTCCGGGCCTCGATCGTGGCCGCGGAGATGACCGAGTTCATCCCCGGGGCGGGGCCGCCGCCGCACAAGATCCCCAGCTTCACGGCCCCATGTTCCAGCAACGAGGCGATCCCGGCAAGCACGCCGGCCCGGAACCCGGAACCATGCCCTGATCTGGCAAGAGCGGCGACGGGGGCATCGGTGGGTTCGGCGTCTACCGGCTCGCCCTGGTGAGCTTCCCGGTCTTCTTCCAGTGCCAGCGATACCAGGGCAGCGTGGGCCCAGACGCAGTCCGCGACTTCCGCGGCGCGATGCCAGGATGTCTGCCAGCGCGTCGGCCACCACTACCTCAGCCGACTCGCCCGCATAGGTCGCTCCGACCGTGTAGTTGAACCCAGGCAGCGAGATCTTGCCGTGCGCGTTCACCCATCGCGATACCCCCCGCCGGGCGCCTGCCCGGCGTGGGCCGGGCCGTCGGCGCCGGTGCGATGGCGGAGCCGTCAGCGGCGACGGACCGGTCAGCCAGGGCGAACCACTCGGCGGGCGGCTGCTGCAGGACTGGACCGCCCACGGTGGTCATGCTGGATCGCTTGCCTCGGGGTTCCGTGATGACCTCTCCGGCGGAGGCGTGGCGGAGGAGCTAGCCCACCTGCTCGGGTTGCGCCGCCCAGGAGTCGACATTGACGACGGTGACTTCGCCGCCGGCTCGACGACATGTTGACCTCCCTCTCGCGCGCTTACGGCTCAGGTGCCGTGGTCTCCGAAGTGCTCGGACTGATCGTCCTCCCGGTGCGCCCACTCCTCGTAGTGCGCCGCCATCTGACGCAGTAGGGCTCCGGTGCGCGGCCACCGGTCGGAGACCCGGTCGGCCCATGCTTGGTACTGCGCGGCAAGCTGGCGTTCCTGGGCGCCGCCGTCTGCCGGGGACCGGGTGATGATGCCTCTGCTGTTGAACTTGCCGGTATGCAGACCCGTCACGAACTTCTGTGAGCGGAGATCCTCGATCAGGTCGCGGACGGGTTCCGCAGGCCAGAGCCCGTCGCTGTCGGGCGGGATGTGGGCCAGCACTTCGCCGATGACAAGGTCCCCGACGATGGTCCGCCCCGAGTCGGCGAGAAGGCGGCGGGCCTCGGTGACCCAATCACGGAGGCGGTCGGCATCCACGGTGCCGTCCGGACGCACGCCGGGAGGCGAGTGCCACGAGCTGATGACCGTGTACCCGACCTCGGCGATCGCGCGTCGCTCGGGGGGTATCTCCTCGTCGCGAGGCTCGCCCTCTGCGAAGTAGGTGTAGGACAGGATCTCGGCGAAGAGCGCGGGGTCGGTCCCGAGGACCTCATTGAGAGCACGGGCCGGTCGCGTGTGCTGGAGGAGGCGAGCGTGGAGGAACTCCAAGCGCGCGCGGGTCTGGATGTCCGAGCCGGTGCGCTCCAGGTAGTCGAGGACCTCGCCGACCTCCCACGACAGCGAGGCGGCGCGCGGCGAGTCGTCGGACGGTCCGGTCGCCGCAGTCATGAGCGCGGATTCGACGAGGTCCACGTCGGGGTGGGCAGCCGCGCCGGGGGCGTGCAGCATGCTTACGAGCAGGTCGATCGCACCCCAGGGGCGCCGGTGCTCCATGAGCTTGCGCGCTACGACCGGTCTGGCGTCGGGGTGGACGAAGATCGTGTTCATGCGCTGCCAGAAGGACGCGCGCACCTTGGGACGCAGGCTGTCGACGATCGTGACGAGTGCTTCGCTCGGCCGCGTGACGGCGAGCAGGAGCCCGGCCTGCTGGGGGATGGACTCGCCGTCAAGCCAGCGCTGGAGCTGCCGAACCAGCCAGTCCAGGCCATCAGCCTCGATGCGCCCCGCGGCATAGCCTTGCGCGACCAAGCCGTCCGAGCCGTCCGTCCCGAGGAGTGCGAGCAGGTCGTCGGCCAGGTCGTCGCCGCGAGCCTGGGCCGCCGCCCATCCGACGGCGATGGGCAGCTTCGCCGCGGCACCGAGGCGCAGGAGCCCGACGATCCCCTCGCTGTCGAGGACAGCACGTGCTGCGTCCTGGCGAGCGGGCGGCAGCGCCTCTTCGTACCGGGGGTGGTCCAGCGGATCGACACCGGGGAGGCAGCGACCCACATGGCCCTTGTTGATGCCATCTGGGAAGCCGCCGGCCAGGGCATGCTGCAGGTCGAGATCGTCAAGGCCGTCAGCCTGACCCCGTGAGCGCGTAGGGCAGCTATGCGATCGGGAGTACCGCAGGCGGCCCATAAAGCGGCGAGAGCGGGAGCCAGCCATCATAACGATCACCTCACATGGCGTCCCATGGCACGGCAACGGGACGGCAAGCGTGTGCGTGCGGCTCGCAGTGCTGCAGGACAATCCGTCGGCCGGCCGGGTGTGGGACAACACGTCTACCGGCCCTTACGAGGTGATCTGTCCGGCCTGCGGGGATGACCCAGGCCGGAACTACTCGGAGGTACCGCCAGAGATTCAGGCCATCCGCGGGAACTACGCCAGCATTGAGGATGCCAGGGCGGCGCTCGCCGAGCACATCGGATTGCAGCTGTGAACGCCAAGCGCCCCGCCAGCCGTAGCCAGCGGGGCGCTCTCGGCAGCGTGTCGAGCTCACTCGAACACCGGCACTGTGTACTCGAACGCGGCAGATGCGGTGTCGCGGCCATGCTCGCGGGCGATCACGGTCGCGAACTCTCCCGGTCCTGGTAAAGGCTCGGCTACGCGGGTGCGGCTGATCAGGACGAAGCCGCCTGCTGCCGTGATATCTCCCGCGTGGCCGGTCTGGCAAGGGGTCATGATGTACGTGAGTGCCAGGGCCATGGCGAGCACGTCGGCGCGCAGGCCGTCGTCTTCGAGCCCGGGGTTGAGGGCGATGCACTCGCCGCAGGCGACGATCGCGGCGGTGTCCTCATCCAGCCACAGGCCGTCGTCGTCGACGGCATCGACCACGATGACGCCGAGCTGCATCGCCGTGCCATGCAGGCGGGCAAGCGGGGTGGGCCCGGACGCGGGCATTGGATCTGTTCCTCGCTGCGGGAAGGACTCGGTGGTCCCTGCCGGGGTGCGTGCCTGGCGGGGCCCTTGGTATGACGCGGCGCGGGTGGCGCCGGGTTACCCGGTCGCGGTGTGCCGGTATCGGCCTGGATGCTCCCTGCAGCCGGTGGCCGATGCGGGTTCCGAGTGGGGAGGTAGGGAGATCCACGGGCCGCGGATGCTCGACCCAGAACAGGTTGACCCGCGGTGCCCGCGGGGCCGGCCGTGCCGGCTCGCGGTGGTCTCACGTCACGGTTGACGGTGTCGAGAGGCGTCACGCAGATCGTAGGACGGCATAGTGCGATGCACTCGCCCTTGGTCCACAAGCCGAAGCCGTCAACGAGTGCTGGACGCTGCGACGCGAGACCAACGAGGCGATGGCGATCTAGGAATACCGCTACTACGCGGTATGTGGGCCGATGGCGATCCCGAAGCGGTCGTGCACTCGTTCTGTGCGAGAGCCGGGATCCCGTGCGTCAATAGATAGGCGCGACTCCCCTTCGGTGGTCGCCACCCCGACGTGTCAACACACGACACGACGTTCGCACTGGCCATATCGGCGTCCCATGGCTTCATCTTCCCTCGAGAATCGGATCGCCTGGTAGCTCAGCCAGGATTCAGCTCCGGCGTGAACCTGGCCCATGGGCTTCCTCCCTTGACAGGACGTCCACCGCCAGGGGCGCTGCGGCCTTCCGTGGAGGTAGCCGGGCCGTAGGACTTGTACGCGGGCGCGGCCAGGCCGGCCGCTGGGCGGAGGGAGCAGGTTATCGCGAGGCATGCGCGCTAAGCGGTCCCGGCTGGACAATGGTTCCGGCCGGGTGCTGAGCCAGAAATCCCGGCTTTGAGGAGGATCTGACCATGAGTGACCGAGCATCGACGCCGGGCAGCTCCGACGACGAGCTGGGCGGGGAGTCTGAGGTGCTGGACGACGCCCGCGAGGCTGCCTTGATGCGGGAGATGATTCGCGCGCAAGAGCGGCACAGGGAAGGCGGGGTTGAGCCTGAGCTTGATGACGTAGACGGAGATCCCGTACCTGACGCGTAAGGCTGGCCACGTTGGCGCAGACCAGAGTCCGGAAGTACTGGGCAGATGGCCAGTGATCTTCCTTGCCGGGCAGCAGCGGGTTAGCCTGCCCCTGAGATTCCCCCGAGTCCCGACATCGCTTCCTCGCGCCGGGGCTCGCTGGATTTAGCCGGCAGACCGGCTTTCCCCGAAGTTGGGCCGCGCCGGTATCTGTTACCACGATCTCGGCTCTCTCGGCGTCCAGGACCACGGCTGCTCGTTCCGGTGTACCTAGCCGTCCGGGGTCTTCCACGTCACCTGAAGCAGATCCTGGCTAGGCGCGTTCCGGTCCCGGCGACAACTGAGCGCGACATCTGATCCGGCGGCAGGCTACGGGTGGGGGTATGCAACGAGGAGGTCCCTGGGGAGCCCGCGCAGCTCTCCCTTGGCGAACCAGCCAAGCGGCAGCTTGAACTCTGGCTTTGTCAGCGCTTCGAGTGTCGTGAGCTTGGCGGCCACTTGACGGGCCGGGGCTGATGCCACGACGGTACTCCGGGGTACGCCAGGAGAGCGGGACGGCGGGATGCGTGACAGAGCACCGTCGGAACGCTTCCAGCGGCCGCACGCGCGTCAGCCGGGACATCAGCTGCCGAGGTAGTTGTCGATCGCTGCGGCGATGCCGCGCGCGATTGCTGCCTGGCCCGCCCTGCCCGCGACGACGTCGGCCTGTGCAGGATCGGTGATGAACAGCGGCTCCACAAGGGCGCCCGGCATCTGCGAGGGCGCTGGGACGTACCCGGCCAGGCGCGGCCCGAGGACGTCGAAGTGGCCGTACGCCGCACCCTGAGCGGAGAGCGCGGGGGCGTCCGCGGTCGCGTCGCTGCGCACCCCGCGATTGAGCGCGGTCCAGCCGCCCGCGGCCAGTGCCGAGACGATGTCCGCCTGGAGCAGCCTCGCCAGATGCAGGTTGCTGGCCGCGAACGAGCGGGCCGGGTCGTAGAAGGTCATCGCGCCCGACGCCGACGGATCGGCGTCGCCGTTGAAGTGGATGGAGACGAGCACCGCGGCGTGCGCCAGGTTGGCGCACTCGACCCGGGCCAGCAGATCGTCATGCGCGCCGGCCACCGTGAACGCGCCGCCCGACTCAATCCCCGGCCGCAGCTTGGTGACCGTGGTGCCGGCCGTGCGGGATAGCACCACGCGGTACCCGTCCCGGCGCAGCAGCGCGGCCGTGTCCAGGGCGACCGGAAGGGTGACGTCCCGCTCGTAGATCGTCTTCCCGCCCGTGGTCCTGCCGATCGCGCCGGTGTCCGGACCGCCGTGCCCCGGATCCAGGAACACCGTCTGGTGGCGGTTCCCGGCGCGCGGCGCCAGCGCTATGCACGCACCCGGCGCGAAGAGCGCCGGGTCCACCGCCTCCGCCACCGCCGACGCTGCCGCTTGCCGCGGCGCGCCCCGCGCCGGGGCCAGATCCGCGGACGGGCGGGATCTAACCGGCGCCGAACAGCCGGCCAGCAGCGCAACCGTTGCCGCCGCGAGCACCACAAGCGCACGGGCCGCCTTCCGCGCGGGCAGATTCTCCCCGCAGTCCTGCCCCCGGGCCACCGCCGACCGGGCCGCCCGCCGCGTCCTTTGCACCGGAACGACCGCAACCCTGGGCACCCGCGGTCCGCGGTGGCGGCCTTGCGCCTCATGGCGTGACGACATCACGCCGATCTCCCCATGCCCGTATTCTAAGAGCGCCCGCGAATAGGCGAGCTTCCGGCGAGGCCGCGGGGCTGCTGCGCCGCGCGGCCAGTGGGCCGCCGCCGGGCTGTGGCTTGCCGGGGGTGGTGTCGGACGCTGCCCCGGCCATCGCAGGTGACGGCCTGGAGGCCCGAAGCGGGCCAGCGCGACGGCCCCGGACGGCTCGGCCTGCTCGAGGACGATGGCGCCGCGCGGGCGCGCGCCGGACTCGGGACGATCTTGCCGAAGAGCGTGAGCAGAGACGACCAGGTGATCACGGAGCGTGGCCGATCCGCCGCGCCGACATGCACGCAGACCCGCCCAATAGAGACTCCTACTAGGCGTTGCGGCTTGCCGTAGCGTTCCAGAGGTCCGATGGGCTGGCTCCCTATCCGCCTGCCGACCGGGTGCGGCCTGGCTTCAGAACGAGGTGCCAGCCTGTCGGGTCTGGCCGTGGCGTGGCTCACCCGGTAGCCGTAGCTCTCCGCAGGCTCATAGACCCGGCGGACCTCCGCCCCTGTCGTTGACTTCGCCGCCATGTTTCACCTCCTTGGCCGAGGAACGCCGTCGGCGCCCTTGGCTTCCGCCAGGCAATCGCGCCTGCAGCCGGCGGCGCGTGCGGCAGGCTGCCCGCCGGTCCGCGGGCCGCCGTTCAGGTCGCCGCTGCCGGGCGGGGTGGCCTGCCCACGGCATGGAGGTGACGCAGCGCCTGGGCATAGGAGCCCGCCAGGCTGCTCTGGCAGTACGGCACGCCTCGCTGCCGGCAGAACGCCTCGACCAGAGCCTGGGAGCGGCGCAGGCTGGGCCGTGGCATGGAGGGGAACAGGTGGTGCTCGATCTGGTAGTTCAGGCCGCCGAGCGCGAAGTCGGTCAGCCAGCCGCCCCGCACATTGCGGGAGGTGACCGCCTGGCGGCGCAGGAAGTCGCTGCGGTCGGCAGCGTCCAGGATGGGCATGCCCTTGTGGTTGGGGGCGAAGGAACATCCCAGGTACAGGCCGAACAGGCCCTGCTGCACGATCATGAACACCACGGCCTTGACGGGCGAGAGCACCAGGAACACCACGGCCAGGTAGCCGGCCGCATGAACCGTGATCAGCGCCCGCTCCCAGGACCGGCCGCGGGAGGCCCGGCGGGTCAGCGCCTGGACGCTCGCGACGTGCAGGTTGACCCCTTCCAGCAGCAGCAGCGGGAAGAACAGGTACGCCTGGTAGCGGAACACCAGGCGGGCAAAGCGGCCGCTGGCGCGAGCCTGGGCCGCGGTGAAGGCCAGCGCGCCGATCGCGATGTCGGGGTCCGCGTCCTCGGTGTTGGGGTGCGCGTGATGGCGGTTGTGCTTGTCGACCCACCAGCCGTAGCTCAGCCCGATGCCCAGGTTGCCCAGCAGGATGCCGGCGGCGTAGCTGGCCCGCCGGGTGCCGAAAACCTGCCGGTGCCCGGCGTCGTGGCCCAGGAACCCGATCTGGGTGAAGACCACCGCCAGGAACGCGGCCACCGCCAGCTGCCACCACGAGTTGCCCGCCGCGACGAAGGCGGCCCATCCGGCGGCCAGCAGCCCCACGGTGACCGCGATCTTCCAGGCGTAGTAGCCCGGCCGCCGCTGCAGCAGCCCGGCGTCCTTGACCTGCCGGGACAGCTCCGCGTACTGGCTGCCGCGCCGCGGCGCAGACGATGCGGAGGCCAGCTGGATCTGCCGGGTCACGGCAGATGCTGTGTCGGAAGATCGCACCGGGAACTCCTGGACGCACATCGCGACCGGGCGGGTAATGTCCCGGCGGGATCCTGGGCGGCGGCTGACGGGCAGCGGCCGCGTCGAATGCACCGCTAGCCCCGACGGTACCCCCGGGCCCCGGGCCGGCTGACGGCGACCTGGCCGGAATCAGCCTGTGAGGCTCAGGAGACCTCGGCGCGGCATCGGACCTGGGCCGGGCTGAGCGCCCGGGGCCCGGGCGGGGGAACCACCAGGGTCCTCACCCCGGCTGCCGGGTTGCCCTCCGGCGGGGTCCGCAGCCTCGGGCCACCACCCCGGCGAGGAAGCCCGACACCGGCGCCAGGTGGCAGTTCACCGTGCAGGGGCCCAGGCCACCCGCCCGGTGGTCCCGCCAGCCGGACACGTCCCGGGGGCACCACCGAGGTGAGCCGATCGTGGCCGCAGG
The DNA here is from genome assembly GCA_963842355.1 of uncultured Actinomycetota bacterium. Classification (GTDB taxonomy): domain Bacteria; phylum Actinomycetota; class Actinomycetes; order Streptosporangiales; family Streptosporangiaceae; genus JASHPR01. Next base: position 57,527 of record CAWJGC010000015.1, read on the forward strand.
CGGCGCTGAGGTACTCGGCGAAGCGCTCCAGGTGGAGCACTACCCGGGCGGTGACCTCCTCCGGGCGAACCCCGCCAGGGCCAGGTCCCGGGAGCTGGCGGCCCACGCCGAAACCGTGTCAGCGACCGCAGAACGCCCCGGGAAGGGCTGCTTAACCGCTGCCCGGGTGGTGCTACCCGCCGCTGGCCAGGCGCCCGTCGGTCCCGCTGGCGGCCGCCTTGCTCTCGCTGGCGATCTCGGCCGGCGGCGCGTCGGGGACGGCGTCGGGCTTGGGCTCGCCCTTGAAGGTGAATACCGCCTCCGGCCCGGCGCCGTCGGCGTCGACCATGATGATCTGCCCGGCCTTGAGCTCGCCGAAGAGGATCTTCTCGGACAGGCTGTCCTCGATCTCCCGCTGGATCGTCCGGCGCAGCGGCCTGGCCCCGAGCACCGGGTCGTAGCCCCGCACGGACAGCAGCGACTTGGCGGCCGGCCGCAGCTCGATCCCCATGTCGCGGTCCTTCAGCCGGTCGTCGACCTTGGCGATCATCAGGTCCACGATGCTGAAGATCTCCTCCTCGGTGAGCTGGTGGAACACGATCGTGTCGTCCACCCGGTTCAGGAACTCGGGCCGGAAGTGGCTCTTCAGCTCGTCCTGGACCTTGGACTTCATCCGCTCGTACGAGCCCTTCGACTGGCCCGCGGTGCCGAACCCGACCGAGACGCCCTTGGAGATGTCCTTGGTGCCCAGGTTGGTGGTCATGATGATGACCGTGTTCTTGAAGTCCACCACCCGGCCCTGGGCGTCGGTGAGGCGCCCGTCCTCCAGGATCTGCAGCAGGGAGTTGAAGATGTCCGGGTGGGCCTTCTCGATCTCGTCGAAGAGCACCACGGAGAACGGCCGGCGACGCACCTTCTCGGTGAGCTGGCCGCCCTCCTCGTACCCGACGTAGCCGGGCGGGGAGCCGAACAGCCGCGACACCGTGTGCTTCTCCAGGTCATTACGCGCCGCGCCACCAGCTGCGCTCGGGCAGCGCGGTTGAGCGCTCCGGGCCGGCTGGCCGCCCGCCGAGGTGCCGGGCGGCTCGCTTGGCTGGCGCGGCGATCCGGCCTGCGGCTGCGGTGCAGGCCTGCTGGCCCGGTGCCCGGCCTTAACGGCGGGGCTGGCCATCGGGTGGCATTTCTGGTCAGCGCGTGATCCAGCGTTCGGTCTGCTCCTGCCAGGTGGGCGGCTCGCCGGGCAGCGCCGTGGGCTGGGTGCTGCGAAGTCCGTCGATGATGACGGCCAGGTGGCGCTGGCGGAGTTCCGCGGTGCGGCTGGCATCTCCGAGCCTTACCCGGGCGAGGAACTCGAGCAGGAATTCGACGTCGAGGTAGGTGATGTCGTCCCTGAGCTGGCCGGTGGCACGGCCGCGCTCGAATAGCTCGGTGCCGAGCGCCTGCATTTGCTCGGCCATGGCCAGCTGCTCTCCGGTTGGGGTGAAGGTCCCGGCGAGGCGGACGGTCAGCCCGTGGGTGCTCGCGGCCACGATGCGGCGCAGGAACTCGGTGAACGCCTCCCAGGGCTCGCTGCTGGACCCCAGGGCGTGCCGGACCTCGGCGAGATAGATCTCCTGCCCGTTCCGGCACAGGGTGCGCAGCAGGTCCTCCTTGCTGGCGTAGCGGTGATACAGCGCGCCGATCCCGACGCCCGCGCGTTCGGCGACCGCTGAGATCGGGGCCGTGGGGTCGGCCAGGAACACCTCCCGGGCCGCCCGCAGGATCAGATCGTCGTTACTCAGCGCCTGTGCTTGGCGGCCCCTGAGCCGCGCTGGGTTGCCGGGCATGATCGCATGCTACCAGTTGAACGGATCAGTCTGTTCTGATATGTTGAACTGAACGATTTGTTCAGATCAACCGCCACCGTGGAGGACCAGGCCATGAACAGCACCACCACGCACGACGTCGAGCAGTTCCGGATCGGCATCGCGCAGGCCGACCTGGACGGCCTGGCTGAGCGCCTCGGCAGGACGCGGTGGCCGTCCAGCCTGCCCGGGGCCGCGTGGGAACGCGGCGTGCCGGTCCGCTACCTGCGTGAACTCGCCGCCTACTGGCGCGACGGCTACGACTGGCGCGCCCAGGAGGCGCGGCTGAACGCCTACCCGCAGTACACAACCCGGATCGACGGCCAGAAGATCTACTTCATGCACGTCAAGTCACCGAACCAGGCGCCACGCCGCTGCTGCTGATCCACGGCTGGCCCGGATCGGTAGTGGAGTTCCTGCACGTCATCGACCCGCTCACCGATCCCCGGGCGCACGGCGGCGACCCGGCTGCGGCGTTCGACCTGGTCATCCCGTCCCTACCCGGGTTCGGGTTCTCCGGGCCAGTCACCGAGCCGGGATGGGGCAGCCGCCGGATCGCATTAGCGTTCGCCGAGCTCATGCGCCGCCTCGGCTACCAGCGCTACGGCGCCCAGGGCGGAGACTTCGGCGCGTTCGTCGCGCCCGACCTCGGCCGCGTGGGATCCCCGGCACGTCATCGGCGTCCACGTGAACGCCGCCACCGTGGGCTTCATCCCGTTCGGCGACATCCCCCAGGACGAGCAGGCATCCTTCTCGGCGGTGGAGAAGGAACGCGCGCAGCGGCTGCAGAACTTCCTCGCGCAAGGCAACGGGTACTTCCAGATCCAGGCCACACGCCCGCAGACGCTGTCCTACGCGCTGGCCGACTCCCCGGCCGGGCAGCTCGCCTGAATCGTCGACAAATTCAAGGAATGGACCAACTCGGCTCACGGGCTGCCCGAGGACGCCATCTCACGCGACGACATCCTCACCGACGTAAGCGTGTACTGGCTCACCGGCACCGCCGGGTCCGCCGCGAATCTCTACTACGAGAGCATGCACTCCGCCGACTGGCCCACCCCCTCGGCCGTGCCCACCGGCGTGGCCGTCTTCGCCGAGGACATCGCCATCCGGCGCTACGCCGAACAGGCCAACAACATCGTGCACTGGAGCGACTTCGACACCGGCGGCCACTTCGCCGCGCTGGAGACAGCCGGCCTGCTCGTCCAGGACATCCGCGCCTTCTTCGCGTCCCTGCCATCCTGAAACACCCCGGTCGCGTCGGTGAGCCCTGATCAGCCCGCCACCACGACCCCCTGGCGCGAAGCGGACCAGCCTGGGAGGATCGCCAGGACCCAGCACCGGAGTCACGCTCCGGGGCCGCCCATGATGGCTGGCCGGCAGCCGCATCCGCCGTTCGGTACGTCGGCCCGGTTGGTAGGTATGGCCGTCGGCGGCGCGCCGAAAGGGCAATCTGTGCGGCCCGCGATGATGGCGTGACGGCCGCCGACTGCTGGCGGATCGCGCGAGCAGCCTGGTCGGCCGAGACGCAGCGCCTGCAGGTGATCGCTGACCTGGCCGAGCGGCGGACCTCAGCATCCTGGTCGCTGCAGGCGAGCTGTCGCGTCTCGCCCGCACCGAGTCGGCAGGGCGCTTCCCGAACGGGCTCTGCCGGTGAAGGATGCTCTTGCTCGAGGACCCAAAGATCAGCGATGACTCGGGCTATGCCGCAGCGCGTAGTCGTGGTGGGCGGGATCGCCGGCCCTGACGGGTGATGCGCCGGCCTCTCTCTGGCCAGACGCTGCAAGAAGACATGGCCGAGCTGGCAGGCGTCCCCGCCGTGCGGGGCGGGGGCGCTGGCCGAGGCCGGCCGAGGCGATCGGATGAGGGGGATGGGACGTGACAATGTCATCCACGGGGCGAGTTGTCCGCGTGCCTGGGCAGGATGGGGGCTGGCGCTGGGCCGGGCGGGCCTGACAGCCTGATTGGTGCTGATTGACAACTGTCCCCTCACCGCGGTGAGTCCCGGGCTGGGTGGTCGTCTCGCGGCCTGAGGAGGTGCCGGTGAACGGTTTCGCGTTTGCGTACGAGGGCTTCGATCCGGCCGGGGAGGGGCTGCGTGAGGCACTGACCTCGACGGGCAACGGTTTCCTGTGCGCGCGAGGCGCCGCGGAGTGGGAGGACGACGACGGCGTGCACTACCCAGGCACGTATGCGCATGGTGTCTACAACCGCGAGACGACGATCCTCGGCGGTCGTCCCGTGCTCAACGAGGACCTGGTGAACCTGCCGAACTGGCTGGTGCTCAAGCTGCGCATCGAGGGCGGGGACGCGTTCCGGCTCGGCGAGGTGGAGCTGCTGGACTATCGCCACGAGTTCGACATCCGCAACGCGATGGTCGTCCGCGAGCTGCGCTTCCGCGACCGTGCCTGCCGTCAGACGACGCTGCGCAGCCGGCGGTTCGTGAGCATGGCCGATGTGCACCACGGCGGCATCGAATGGACGCTCACGCCGGAGAACTGGTCAGGCCGCGTCGAGGTCGTCTCCGCGCTCGACGGGCGCGTCGCTAACAACGGCGTGGCACGGTACGAGCAGCTCGAGGGCCGGCACCTGGATCCGGTGGGCCCGAGGACGTTCGGGTCCGAGGTGATCGCGTTGAAGGTCCAGACGCGGCAATCGAACCTGTACATCAGTCAGGCGGCGCGCACCCGCGCCTTCGACAGCCACGGACCGCTTGCCGTCGAACGCAGTCTCTACCAGATGGAGGACTATATCCAGCAGGTCCTGGCGTTCGACGTCGGGCAGGGCGCCGCGGTGCGAATCGAGAAGATGGTGGCCTTCTACACCTCGCGTGACCGCGCGATCAGCGACACGCTGGTCAAGGCGGGGATATCGGGGCTGCGGTACGCCGATTTCGGCGAGGCGCTCGCGCGCCACGCGTCGGCCTGGGACGAGCTGTGGCATGAGTGCGATGTGCGCGTGCCCGGCGACGAGCGGGTGCAGCTCCTGCTGCGGCTGCATATCTGCCATGTCCTCCAGGTCTGCTGCCGCAACACGGCGGACCGGGACGCCGGGGTACCCGCCCGCGGACTCAACGGCGAGGCCTACCGGGGTCATGTGTTCTGGGACGAGTTGTACGTCTATCCGTTCCTGAACTTCCGCATGCCGGAGGTGACGCGGGAGCTGCTGCTCTACCGCTATCGCCGCCTAGGCGAGGCCCGCGCCGCGGCCCGGGAGGCAGGGTTCCGCGGCGCGATGTTCCCCTGGCAGAGCGGCAGCGAGGGCACAGAGGAGACCCAGAGCATCCACCTCAACCCGCTCTCGGGCCGCTGGGAGCCCGACCTGAGCCACAACCAGCGCCACGTCAACGCGGCGATCTTCTACAACATCTGGCATTACCTCCAAGCCACCCAGGACTTGGCGTTCATGCGCGACTACGGCGCGGAGATGATGCTGGAGATCGCGCGCTTCTGGGCCTCTATCACGCACTTCAACCCCGAGCGGGACCGCTACGAGATCCACGGGGTGATGGGCCCGGACGAGTTCCACGAGAGGTATCCCGGCGCCGAGGACGGCGGTCTGCGCAACAACGCCTACACCAACGTCATGGTGGCCTGGCTGTCCGGCGCGGCCCAGGACGTTCTGTCGCTGCTGCCTGCGACGCGCGCCGCGGCGCTGCGCGACATGCTCGGCCTTGACGACGAGGAGCTGCGCACGTGGGAGTGCATGAGCCGCCGGATGTTCGTCCCTTTCCACGGCGACGGCATCATCAGCCAGTTCGAGGGCTACGAGGAACTCCGGGAACTCGACTGGGACGCCTACTGCGCGAAATACGGCAACATTCAGCGGCTCGATCGGATACTGCGCGCCGAGGGCGACGACCCCGGCCGCTATAAGGTGTCCAAGCAGGCCGACACGGTGATGCTGTTTTTCCTGTTCTCCCGCGACGAGCTGCGGCGGCTGTTCGGGCGGCTCGGCTATAGCTACGGCCCGGACACTGCGCGCAAGAACATCGCCTATTACGACCGACGCACCTCACACGGCTCGACACTCAGCTTCATCGCGCACGCGGGGGTCTTGGCGGCGCTGGACCCGGAGAGCTCATGGCAGCGGTTCCTCGTTGCCCTGGAAAGCGACGCCGGCGATGTCCAGGGCGGGACCACGAAGGAGGGGATCCACATGGGCGTCATGTCCGGGACGCTCGACCTCGTCCAGCGCAGCTACGCGGGCACGCACATCCGCGACGGCGTCCTGCACTTCGACCCCAGGCTCACCGGCCAGCTTGACGGGCTGTCGTTCTCGATGCAGTTTCAGGGGACCCCGATCCTGGTGACGTTCGCCGACGGGCGACTCACGGTGGCCGCCCATCGGGAGGGCGTGAGCCCGCCGGTCAAGGTTGCCGTCCACGATGAGGTGCGCGAGCTACGTGCCGGGGACCGGTGCACCTTCGAGCTGCCGGCGGACCCGAGCCCCGAGTATCAGGTCCAGGGCTGACAGGAGGACCCGTGCCAGCACGGTTCCAGGCAGCGATCTTCGACGTCGACGGCGTGCTCGTCGACTCGCCCCACCAGAAGGCGTGGCGGGAGTCGCTGCGCGAGCTGATGGAGGGGGAGTGGAGCGGCATCCGCGACCAGACGACCTGGTCGCCCGGGGCGTTCACGCCTCACGTCTACCAGGACGAGATATCAGGCAAGCAGCGGATGAGCGGCGCGCGGGCGGCCCTGCGGTACTTCGAAGTGCCCGATGTCGATGCCCGCGCCGGGGAGTACGCCGCGCGCAAGCAGGTGATGGTGGTCCGGCTCATCGAGGTCGGCGACTTCACCGCCTATCCCGACGCGCTGCGGTTCATCATCGCCGTCAAGGACGCCGGGATCCGGGCGGCGGCCGCGTCATCGTCGAAGAACGCGAAACTGTTCCTGAGCCGGATCCGGCTCGACACCTTCGCCCAGGAGCACGGCATCTGCTCGCCGTCGCTACGGCCGGACCTGACGCTGCTGGACTTCTTCGACGCCGACGTCTCGGGCCGGGACTTCACCCACGGCAAGCCCCACCCCGAAAATATTCCTCACCGCGGCCCACGAGCTCGAGGCCGCGCCTGAGGCCGTGATCGTCATGGAGGACGCCGCCGCGGGGGTCGAGGCAGCCAAGGCCGGCGGCATGGCCGCGATCGGCATCGCGCGGGCCCACGACTCGGACCTCCTGTCCGCCGCCGGGGCCGACGTCGTCGTCACCACCCTCGACGAGGTGGACATAGCCGCCATGTCGGACGGGCGGCTGGCCACGAAGAGAGGATGATCCCGCTGGGCAGCGGCCCGCTCCTGGCCGGCTCCTTCCCATCGGGCGCCGTTGCGGGTATTCAGCGGATCACGCCCGCCAAATGCCCTGTACCGCTTCAGAACTCGCCGCAGGCACTGTGACCTGCTGTTTAGCCGGATGAGCCGGTTGCGGGCAAGATCGCGGTTTGTGTCTCTTCGCCTGCTCTACCTGATCATGATCCGGGTCTTTGGCTGGCTGGTGCTGCTCGGCCGCAGCCAGGCGTCCAAGGACGCGGAGATCATGATGCTGCGTCATTAGGTCGCGGTGCTCCGCCGTCAGGTCACCCGGCCCAAGCCCGACTGGGCCGACCGCGCCATCCTGGCGGCACTGGCCCGGCAGCTGCCAGCCGTGCTGCGCGCCCACCGGCTCGTCACGCCGGGCACGCTGCTGTCCTGGCACCGCCGCCTGACTACACGAAAATGGACGTACCCGAACCGGCCCGGCCGTCCGCGGGCCGGCCAGGACATCCGCGACCTGGCGCTGCGGATGGCGCGGGAGAACCCGGCCTGGGGGTACCGCAGGGTCCATGGCGAACTGTGCCGGCTCGGCCACTGCATCGGCGCGGCGACGGTGCGGCGGATCTTGCGGGCCCGGCGGTGCAGTCCGGCCCCGCGGCGCGTGGATACCTCCTGGCGGGTGTTCCTGCGCACTCAAGCTGACGGCCTGCTGGCCTGCGATTTCTTTCATGTGGACACGGTCTTCCTCAAGCGCCTGTACGTACTGTTCGTCATGGAGGTGACCACCCGGCACGTGCACGTCCTCGGCGTGACCGCACACCCGGACGGCGCGTGGACCGCCCAGCAGGCCCGCAACCTGCTCATGGACCTCGGCGGCCGGATCGGCTTCTTCCGCTTCCTGGTCCGCGACCGCGACGCCAAATGCACCGGCGTCTTCGACGAGATCTTCGCCAGCGAGGGCCTGAAGATAGTGAAGACCCCTCCGCGGACCCCGCGCGCGAACTGTTTCGCTGAGAGATGGGCACGCAGCGCACGAGCCGAGTGCACCGACCGGATGCTCATCTATGACGAGCGGCACCTGCGGTCAGTCCTCGGCGAGTACGCCGGCCATTACAACAGGCACCGCCGTACCAGTCCCGCCAGCAACGACCCCCCGACCAGGACGATCAAGTCAGCGTTCCGCTGGACTTGCCGGTTCAGCGGCGGAAGGTACTCGGCGGCGTAATCAACGAGTACCACCAGGCCGCGTAGCTGACCTTACGAACCCCAGGTCAGATGCCATGCGATGGGTTTTGAAGCGGTACACGATGGTCACTCCGCGTACGCAGACAATCCGGCGACCTATCGGTGCGGTGGCCTAAGTTAGCCACGGCGCGGTCCAGCCCGCGCCGTCTACCTCCCGCGCGCCGCTCTGCCGACAGCAGTCAAGATGACCGTTCTGCCCGGCACCGCTGACACCGGGCCACCGTCCCGATGGCACATGGATCCGACCGGAACCCAGGACTATTCGTAGAAGCGAGAGGTCACTGACTGCTGTAGCAGCGGCACCGGACCCCCGCGAGGCCTGTCTTCCCAGGTCAGAGGACTTAACGACAGCAGTCCACCCGGTTCAGGATGGGGCTGCCCAGCCGCCGTCAGCAGCGGAAACGCACCGGTCTGCGCATGCATTCGCGCACGTCAAAAGGCCAACAGGTGGGCGCAGGTGGGATCGAACCACCGCCCCCTCGCTTGTAAGGCGAGTGCTCTACCGCTGAGCTATGCACCCTGGTCGTCTGGGGCCCCTGAGGCGCCTGGGCGACCGCCCGAGCGAACCCGGGCACGGCCGATTGTGACCGGGGCCAGCGTACCCGCTCCGGCCCTCCCCCAGCTCGCGCGCAGTGCAGCCCGGCGGCCCGCCGACGCTTCAGCGGGCCCAGGACGCGGACGGTCTAGCCGATCCGGGCCCGGCCCGCTCGCCCCAGGACCCGGGCGAGCGCGAGCTCGACCTCTTCGGCCAGACCGGGCGTCTCGCCGAAGTCCGGCGCCCGCGCGCCGGCCGCGCCGACCCCGCTGACCGGGCCGCCCGCGCCGCCGCCCTCGGGTCCGGCCGCGGCGGCGACACCACCCGGCACCGCGCCGCAGACGGGGACGGAGACCGCGCTGGCCGGGGCGCTGGGCTCCCGGACGTATCCGCAGTCCCGGCACTCGACCTCGCCGAGCCTGCGCACCAGGTGCGCGCTCCGGCATACCGGGCACCGGTCGAGTTCGGTCATCCAGTCGGTGGACGACTGGCAGGTTGGGCAGATGAGCACCTGGCGGTCGGTCCGGACCCCTCGTTTCCAGGGGCTCTCCCCCCGGTCCGGGTCGACCTGCCGTGCGCCACAGCGATAGCAGGGCATTCAGTACGTTCCGATTCTGCCGTTGTCCCCCAGAACGCGGCCGGCCGGCTAGTCGAGCGCCGCCAGCGCTTTCTGATACTCGGCGATATCACGGGCCTGCGGTACCGGGTTCACGACCTTCCACCGCACCACGCCATTCTTATCGATGATGAAGGTACCGCGCGTGGCGATCCCCATCTTCTCATCGAACACGCCGTAGGACTTCGCGACCGCGCCGTGCGGCCAGAAGTCTGAAAGCAGCGCGAAGCCGAAGTGCTCGGCGTCGGCCCAGGCGCGGTGGGCGAAGCCGGAGTCCACCGACACCGTGAGCAACTCCACGTCGTCGCGCGTCACTTCGGGGAACTCGTCGCGCATCGCGCACAGTTCGCCGGTGCAGACGCCGCTGAACGCCAGCGGGTAGAACACGAGCACGACGTTCTTCTGGCCTCGGAAGCCCGAAAGCTTGACGGGCGTGCCGTGCTGGTCCTTCAGCTCGAAATCCGGAGCCTGATCGCCGACCTCGACAGCCATCGATGTTCCTTTCGACGTGGAGTGCTGGGCGGGCCGCAGACCGGGGCCCGCAAGCGCGAGACGCACTCAGTCTGCCACCAGAATCCGGCCGCCGCGCCACGCACCCAGGCGGCAGCGCGGCGGCGGAGGTGGCGCGGCGGCTGCGGGTCTCATCGAATTCGGCGTATGCGTGGCGGCGGCGCTGGCGTGCTGGCGGCGAAGCCGCCTTGGCGTCCATGGGCCCGGGCGGGGCGGTGTGCCGGCTGGGCGGGGCGCAGCTGGCCCGGCTGCGGGCCGCGCTGGACGGCGGCCCGGCCGCCTGGGGGTGGGATGAGGACCAGCGGTGGACGCTGGCCCGGGTCACGGCGCTGATCGGGCGGCTGTTCCATGTCCGCTACACGCTGCGGGGCACCTCGTACCTGCTGCACCGGATCGGGTACACCCCGCAGGTCCCGGTGCACCGGGCCGCGGAGCGTGATGAGGCGAAGATCGCCGCGTGGCGGGCCGGGACGTGGGCGAAGGTTCGAGGCTAGCGGCGGCGGCCGGGGCGTGGATCGTCTTCGAGGACGAGGCCGGGCAGAACCTGCGCCCGCCGAAGGCCCGGACCTGGGCTCGCCGCGGCCACACCCCCGTGGTCACGGTCTGCGGCAAGGGCTCGGGGCGGGTGTCGGTGGCCGGGCTGGTGTGCCTCAAGCCCGGCAGCCGGGGTCACCTGTTCTACCGGGTCCGTGTCCACCGCGGGCGCAAGGGCGAGCGCCGCTCGATGTCCGAAGCCGATTACGCTGGCCTGATCGCCGCCGCGCACAAGGAGCTGCATGCCCCGGTCATCTTGATCTGGGATAACTTGAACACCCACATCAGCGCCGCGATGGGGAGGTTCGTCAGCGCTCACCCGGACTGGCTGACCGAGGTCCGGCTGCCTGCCTACGCTCCGGACCTCAACCCGGCCGAGGGCGTCTGGGCGAACATGAAGAATGGCCTGGGCAACCTCGCCGTCCGCGACGTGGACCAGCTCGCCGCCGTCGTCAAGAACCGGCTCAAGCGGGTCCAGTACCGGCCCGCCCTCATCGACGGATTCCTGGCCCAGACCGGACTGAGCCTCGAACCCCAACCGCCGTAGGACCCAAATGCTGGCCCTTCAACCTCTATAGCGGCGGGGGCGGCTAGCGGCGCGCCTTCGGCGCGACCAGGCGGGTGCCCGACCAGTCCCGCCCGGCGCTGACCGTGGAGGTCTGCGACAGCCCCGCGGTCGGCGCGGCATCGCCGATCTCACTGGGCTCCACGTGGCCGTCCCGGCCCGACTTGGGCGTGAACAGCCAGATGTAGCCGCCGTCGGCGAGCGGCGTCAACGCGTCCATCAGGGCGTCGACAAGATCACCGTCCCCGTCTCGCCACCACAGCAGGACCACGTCGACGACATCATCGAAGTCCTCGTCGACGAGTTCCACGTTCTGCATCGCGCTGATCGACTCGCGCATGTGTTCGTCGCAGTCATCGTCATACCCGATTTCCTGCACCACCTGGCCCGGCTTGATGCCAAGCCGCCCGGCCAGGTCGCGCTGGTCTTGCGCCTGGCCTGCGGTCGCGCTCACTGACGTCCTCCCGAATCCTTTCCCGCTGCCCGGTGCCCCGTGGTCAAGGCCACTACGGCCAGGGCCACGGCACGCCCGCTGACGGCGGCTGAGGTCAGGCGCGGCGCTCGCGGCGCCGTCACCTCTTGATCGGACAGTCCACACTGGGCTGGCCCGGTGCGCAAGTCACAATTCGTACACAGAGCCAAAACAGCGGTCATGACTTGATCTTCCCGCGCGGGCGCCGCCTATTCGATAAGGGACAACCGCACCTGCCTGTCCGGATTATCAACATTAAGGTCGACAAGTGCCACCGACTGCCAGGTTCCGAGTTCCAGCCGGCCCGCGACGACCGGCAGGATCGTGAACGGGGCCACGAACGCGGGCAGGACGTGCGACCGCCCGTGCCCGCGCGACCCGTGCCGGTGCTGCCACCGGTCATCGGCGGGCAGCAGGTCGGCGAGCACGGCCAGCAGGTCGCGGTCGCTGCCCGCGCCGAGCTCGATCACCGCGACGCCGGCCGTGGCGTGCGGCACGAACACGTGCAGCAGCCCGTCCCCGCCCGCCGACGCCCGGCGGGCGAAGTCGGCGCACGGCCCCGTGATGTCATGCACCGCGTCCTGGCGCCCGGTATGCACCCGGATGATCTCAGTCTTCATTCAGAACGGCAGTGCGCTCGCCGGCCGGGTCCGGCCAGGTGCTGCCGTCCCGGGGAGACGCAGGCGGGCGGCCCGGGCACGCCGCGCACCGGCTAGGCCTTGGCCGTCTTCGGCCGGGCCGCCGCCTTCCGCTTGGGCGCCGGCGCGGCCTTCTTGCCCGGATGCTCGATGACCGCGTCCGGGCCGGGGAAGACCAGGCAGGTGTGGCCGTCGTCGAACCGGACCAGGTAGGGCGGCTCGCCGCCCGCGTCGCGGACCTCCAGGATCTCCCCCATCCGGTCCGGGTGCCCCACGACGTTCCCGCGCACGTGCAGCCGGTCTCCGACCACGGCATGCATGCGCCCACCTCCTTCACCACGTTCACCGTGTTCACGCGACGCGTTACTCGGGCGCCGCGCGCTGTCCGTTCTGGCCGTTCTAGGTCTGTGGTGTACCCAGCGTGGCATAGGTCAACAGTGTCGTGAAGGGCACGGCTCGGGCGGACCGGCCGCGGCCCGCACGCCCCGGGTTACCAGTGAGTAGAGATGCGTTGCGCGGGGAGCCGTACCAGGATGGTGGGGACAACAACTTCGAACGCAGGTGGCAGCGGCGCGCTGCCGACGACACAGAAACCAGCGGGGGCCGCCGGCCGGGCCGGGCCAGTCACCGCGTGAAGGCGAGGAACACCCCGTGCCCTCCGGACGCCAGCGCTTCTCGATCATCAGCGACGGCCTGCCCACCCAGCTGCCCGACATCGATCCGGACGAGACCAGAGAGTGGCTGGACTCGTTCGACACCGTGGTCAGGACCCGGGGCCGCGCCCGGGCCAGGTACGTGATGCTCAAGCTGCTGGAGCGGGCGCGCGAGCAGCAGGTGGGCGTGCCCGGGCTGCGCAGCACCGACTACATCAACACGATCCCGCCCGAGCGGGAGCCCTGGTTCCCCGGCGACGAGTACGTCGAGCGGCGGATCCGCGCCTACATCCGGTGGAACGCCGCGGTGATGGTGTCGCGGGCCAACCGGCCCGGGATGGGCGTGGGCGGCCACATCGCCACCTACGCCTCCGCCGCCAGCCTCTACGAGGTCGGGTTCAACCACTTCTTCCACGGCAAGGATCACGGCGAGTCCGGCGACCAGGTGTTCTTCCAGGGGCACGCGGCACCCGGCATCTACGCGCGGGCGTTCCTGGAAGGCCGCCTGACCGAGTCCCAGCTCAACGGGTTCCGCCAGGAACTGTCCCACCACGGCGGCGGCCTGCCGTCCTACCCGCATCCCCGGCTGATGCCGGACTTCTGGGAGTTCCCGACCGTGTCCATGGGGCTGGGCGCGATCAACGCCATCTACCAGGCCCGGTTCAACCGGTACCTGCTGGCGCGGGAGATCAAGGACACCAGCCGGTCGCACGTGTGGGCGTTCCTCGGCGACGGCGAGATGGACGAGCCCGAGGCCCTGGGCGCGATCGGCCTGGCCGCCCGCGAGGAACTCGACAATCTCACCTTCGTGATCAACGCGAACCTGCAGCGCCTCGACGGGCCGGTCCGCGGCAACGGCAAGATCATCCAGGAGCTCGAGGCGTCGTTCCGCGGCGCGGGCTGGAACGTGATCAAGGTGATCTGGGGCCGCGACTGGGACCCGCTGCTGGCCAAGGACACCGACGGCGTCCTGGTCAACAAGATGAACACCACGCCGGACGGGCAGTTCCAGACCTACGCGGTGGAGTCGGGCGCCTATACGCGGGAGAACTTCTTCGGCGGCGACCCGCGGCTGCGCGCGATGGTCGAGCACCTGTCCGACGGCGAGATCCGCAACCTGTCCCGCGGCGGCCACGACTACCGCAAGGTCTATGCGGCGTTCAAGGCGGCCCAGGAGCACGTCGGCCAGCCGACCGTGATCCTGGCCCACACGATCAAGGGCTGGACGCTCGGCCCCGACTTCGAGGCACGCAACGCCACCCACCAGATGAAGAAGCTCACGGTGGCCGAGCTCAAGGAGTTCCGGGACCGGCTCTACCTGGACATCCCGGACGCCGCCCTCGAGGCGGATCTGCCGCCCTACTACCACCCGGGCGAGAAGTCCGACGAGATCCAGTACATGAAGGAGCGGCGGGCGGCGCTCGGCGGGTTCCTGCCCCGGCGCGTAGTACGGGCGCGGCCGCTCGCGCTGCCCGGCGGCGCGGTCTACGACGAGCTCAAGAAGGGCTCGGGCCGGCAGCCGGTCGCGACCACGATGGCCTTCGTCCGGCTGCTCAAGGACCTGATGAAGGACCGGAACATCGGCGCGCGGTTCGTGCCGGTGATCCCGGACGAGGCCCGCACGTTCGGCATGGACTCGCTGTTCCCGACGGCGAAGATCTACGATCCGCACGGCCAGACCTACGAGGCGGTGGACCGCAGCCTGCTGCTGTCCTACAAGGAAGCGGCCAACGGCCAGATCCTGCACGAGGGCATCAGCGAGTCCGGGGCCATGGGCTCGACGATCGCCGCGGGCACCGCCTACGCCACCCACGGCACCCACATGATCCCGGTCTACATCTTCTACTCGATGTTCGGGTTCCAGCGGACCGGCGATCAGATCTGGGCGTTCGGGGACCAGATGGGCCGGGGTTTCCTGCTCGGCGCGACCGCGGGCCGGACCACCCTCACCGGCGAGGGCCTGCAGCACAACGACGGCCACTCGGTGCTGCTCGCGTCGGTCAACCCGGCGTGCGTGGCCTACGACGCGGCCTGGGCCTTCGAGCTGAGCTACATCGTGAAGGACGCGCTGCGCCGGATGTGCGGGTCCTCCGATGAGCACCCGGACGGCGAGAACATTTTCTACTACCTGACCGTGTACAACGAGCCTTACGTCCAGCCCGCCGAGCCGCCGGCTACCCGGGCGGCGCCGAGGCCCTGGAACAGGACATCCTGCGCGGCCTCTACCGGTACGCCGACGCGCCCCTGGCCGAGCCCGCCGCCCAGGCCGACGGGACCGAGCCGGCCGAGCCCGCCCGGGCCGACGGGACCGAGCCGGCCGAGCCCGCCCGGGCCGACGGGACCGAGCCGGCCGAGCCCGCCCGGGCGGACGGGGCCGAGCCGGCCGAGCCGACAGGGGCCGCCGAGCCGGCGGGTGCCGCCGAGCCGACGGCGGCCGGCGAGCCGACGGCGGCCGGCGGGACCGAGCCGTCGGCCGAGCGGCCGCGCGCGCAGATCCTCGCCTCCGGCGTAGCGCTGCGCTGGGCGCTCGACGCGCAGCGGCTGCTCGCCCAGGACTGGGGCGTCGCCGCCGAGGCATGGTCGGTCACCTCCTGGACCGAGCTCCGCCGCGAAGCCATGGCCTGCGACGAGCAGAACATGCTCAACCCGGACGCCGAGCCCCGGGTACCGCGCCTGGCCCGGGCGCTGGACGGCCACTCCGGCCCGGTCGTCGCGGTGAGCGACTGGATCCGGGCGGTCCCGGACCAGATCGCGCGCTGGGTCCCTGGGCTCAGCTCGCTCGGCACGGACGGCTGGGGCTTCTCCGACACCAGGCCAGCGGCACGGCGGTTCTTCCACGTGGACGCCGAGTCGATCACCCTGGCCGTGCTGAGCCAGCTCGCCCGCCTCGGCGAGGTCAAGCCCGAGGTGCTCAGCCAGGCGATCACCAAGTACCGGCTGGACCTAGACGTCAGCGACGCGCTCTAGGCCTGGGCCCTGCACCCGCAGCACGCTCATCGCGGCCCGGTCCAGTCGGCGCGCCTGAGCCGGTACTCGACGTCTCCGTGCTCGGTCCCCTCGATCGGGTCCGGCCAGTGCAGGTGCACGGTCCGGGCGTACCGGAGCCCGGCCTTCTCCATGACTCGCCGGGAGGCAGCGTTCACGGCCATCGTCGTGGCCACGACCTCGTCCACGCCGAGTTCGGTGAAGGCCTGGCGCACGAGCGCCCGGGCGCCTTCGGTGGCGTACCCCTGGCCCCAGGCGCTGCGCCGCAGCCGGTAGCCGAGCGCGGCCAGGCCCGAGTCGGCTGGCCCGTCCTCCCAGCCGACCATGGCCTCGCCCGTCGGCACCACCGGCCGCAGGGCGAACCAGCCGACGAACGAGCCCGCGGCCCGGGTGTCGGCCGCCCAGACCCCGAAGTCCCGGTACTGCTCGTAGTAGGCCAGGAGCCGCGGCAGCACGGCGGTCTCCACTTCGGCTCGTGACTTCGTCTTCCTGTCGATGAAGCGCATGACCTCCGGGTCGCCGTCCAGGTCGAGCAGGTTGCCGACGTCGGCCGCGGCGAACCGCCGCAGCGCCAGGCGCCTGGTCAGCAGCACGGGCTCCACGCCCAGGATCGTCGCGCGATCCCGGCCGCGGCGCAACGCGGTTTCCGGCTGCCGGGGGTTCTAGGGCGGCCGGCGGCGGCGGCGGTTTGCGGTCAGCGGCCGTGGGCGGTCAGCAACCGGAGCGGGCGAAGTCGAGGGCCTCGCGGGCAAGCGGCAGCCACGGCAGGCCGGACTCCGGGTCGAGGCTGAACCACTCCTTCATCGGCGTGCCCTTGTTCGCGTCGAAACGGACTCCGTCGCCCCCGGCGACGAGCGCGTCGACCCGCCCCGCGGGAATCTTCACCACCAGCCGCCCTCGGACCAGCATCACGAAGATCTTGTCCTGGAAGCGGAGCGCAGTCCGGCCGAAGCCGCCGCCGCCCCGCGGCGGCGTGACCCCCTCGGTGCCGATCAGGCTGTCAACCAGGTCCTCGTAACGGCCGTCCGGCTCAGCGTCCTCGCGCACCAGGCCAGCGTAGATCGCGGCACTGACATCGCCGCTGCGCAACGTTCCATGATCGTGGTTTATACGGTACGCGGGCGGTACGCGATCCACCACGATCATGGCGGACCCCGGGGCGGTGACCGGTCAGCGTAGCGTGATCACGTTGGCCGTGATCAGGGCGGCGGCGTCGGAGGCCAGGTAGGCGATCACCTCGGCGACCTCGGCCGCGCTGGCGACGTGGAACAGCGTCTTGCTCGCGGCGACCGCCTCGCGCACCGCGTCGCTGACCCAGCCGGTGTCGGTGACCGGGGGTGGACCACGTTCGCGGTGACCCCGAAGTCGGCCAGTTCCGCCGCGGCCGACATCGTGTAGCTGGTCTGGGCCGCCTTGGCTGCGCCGTCGGACACCTCCTCGGGGAAGCCCAGCTCGCCGCCCGAGGTGAGCCCGACGATCCGGCCCCAGGTGCCGCCGCGGGCGATGTGCCGCCGGGCGAACTCCCCGATCAGCAGGGCCGCTGCCATGGCGTCGACCTTGAACTGCTGGTTCCAGGTGGCGGCGGTCACCGGCTGCAGCGTCCGCCCGTGCCAGTCGCCGCCGGCCGCCGCGAAACTGTCGGCCAGCCGTACTGCGGACGACCTCAGCCGAGGCGATCCGGCGGACGCGCGGTTTCCGTTCTGGACGGAAATGCGGCCCGGAAATGCGGCGGGCTTGTCGGTGCCCCGGCACCAGACCGACGACCGGGCCCGCGGACCCCGATGATGCCGGGCGGTGCGGGCCTGGCTGACCGAGAACGGGGCTGGGCCATCAGCACGGTGCTGACGATGGGCGCGATCGGCCTGGGCATGGTGGTCGGCGGGCTGGCCGCGGCGCCGATCCAGAAGATGATCGACGCCGAGGCCGCGGCGCCGCGCTAGGCCGAGCGGCGACCGACGCCGCCGTCGAGGTCCCGGTGCGGCTCCTGCGCCAGGCCCCTGCACCTCCCCCCGCCGTCGACCAGCTTGAGCTGAGTTCACGCCTCCGCCGACCCCGGCTGCCGCGCTCGATCTTATTTAACTTGACAGCTAACTAACCGTATGGTGAAGTACTGGAGAGACAGGAGGTGACCATGACCGTGGCCACTGATCACCTGGGGCGCCCGGGCCACGGGCACGGCCTGGACGCCGCCTTCACCGCGCTGGCGGACCCGACCCGGCGGGCGATCGTCGCCCGGCTGGCGCGGGGAGACGCCACGGTGAACGAGCTGGCCGCGCCGTTCGACATGACCCTGCCCGGCATCTCCAAGCACCTGAAGGTGCTCGAGCGGTCCGGACTCATCTCGCGGACCCGGCGCGCCCAGTTCCGGCCCTGCCACCTGGAAGGGGAGGCCCTCGACGCGGCCGTGAGCTGGATCGAGGAGAACCGGCGGATCTGGCGGGAGCGGTTCGACCGGCTCGACCAGCACCTGCGCGAGATCCAGCCCGGCGCGGTCCCGGAGACGGAAGGGACAGGCTCATGACCGACAGAACGCCGGACACCGGCGAGCTCACCTACGCCCGCGTCTTCGCCGCCCCGCGCGAACTCGTCTTCCGCTGCATGATCGAGCCCGAGCACCTGACCCACTTCTGGGGCCCGGCCGGGGTGAGCACGCCGCTCGAGACCATCAAGGTGGACGCGCGCCCGGGCGGGGTGTTCGAGACCGTCATGGTCAACGACGCCGACGGCAGCCGGTACCCGACCCGCGCCGTGTACGTCGAGATCGTCGAGCCGGAGCGCATCGTGTGGACCGAGCCCGACAGCGGCATGACCACGACCTCGACCTTCACCGACCTCGGCGACGGGCGTACCGAGGTCCAGATCCGCCAGGCGAACGCCCCCGAGGGGTACCGCGGCCCGGAGGCGCGCGCCGGATTCGCGACGTCGCTCGACCGGTTTGCCGCCTACGTCGGGGAACTCGCGCCGCGCCTGCCCAGACCGTGAGGAGAACACCGTGATGGATGACACCCACCTTCAACCCGCCGTGGCGGCCGAGTTCCTGAGCCTGGCCGACCTGCTCGCGACCGCATCCGACCGGCAGTGGGATACGCACTCGCTCTGTGAGCGCTGGCGGGTCCGCGAGGTGATCGCGCACCTGACCATGGCCGCGCGTTACTCCGAGGACGAGTTCATGGCGGAGCTACAGCGGTGCGGCTTCGACTTCACCCGGCTGTCGAATGAGGTCGCCAGCCGGGACGCGAGCCTGCCGCGGGACGAGCTTGTCGCCTGCCTGCGTTCTGACGTGATGCAACACTGGACCCCGCCCGGCGGCGGTTACCACGGCGCGCTCAACCATGTGGTGATTCACGGCCTCGACGTGACCGTGCCGCTGGGCTGGCCGCGCCGCTCCCCGGACGAGACCATGCGGGTCGTCCTCGACGACCTCACCCAGGGCGGCGGCCACGGCCATTTCGGCGTCGAGATCCAAGGTCGCCACCTTCAGGCCACCGACCTCGACTGGTCGCACGGCTCGGGCCCGGCTCTGCGCGGGGCGGCCGCCGACCTGGCCCTCGCCCTGTGCGGTCGCGCCGGGCCGGACGGGCGACTGGAAGGCGAGCCACTGGCGCACCGGTGAACCCGGGAGCCCTTGCTCCCGTCCTGGCCGGGTTCTTGCCCGGCGGCTCAGCCGGATGAGCTGAGGCTGGGGCGGTAGCGGGCCACGGCCTGCCGGTAGCCGGCGGCGTCGGCGGCGGCCCGCTCCTCGCTCCAGCCCAGGGCCGCCCGGGCGATGCCCGCGACGTCGTCGACCGAGGCCAGGCCGAGGTCGCCGCGCACGCCCAGCATGGTGCGGCGCAGGTACACGTCCGCGAGCGTGGTGGCCATCTCGTTGCGCACGGCGAACGGCACCTCCACGGCCAGCGCGCTGGTCCCCGGGATCCGGGCCCGCAGCCGTTCGTCGTCTCCGGCGTAGCTCAGCACGTCGGTCGCCCGGACACCGTAGACGTCGAGGAGACGGTCGGCGACGTCGGCGGGCAGGCCCGAGAAGGAACGGAACCCGTCGGCGAAGCGGACCCAGTCCCCCGCACGGCCGCCCGGGAGCGGCTCGTCCGCCGTCCTGCAGTGCGGCGCGCGGCGGCCGAGGGTCTCGTAGACCAGGTCGACCGCCTGCTCGGCGAGTGACCTGTGCGTGGTGAGCTTGCCGCCGACCACCGAGATGAGGTTGCGCAGCCGCTCGTCACGGCAGAACACGTGCTTGCGGGTGACCTTGGCCGCGGGCACGCCCGGCTCGTAGGGTAGCGGGCGGACGCCGGAGTAGGTCCACAGCACGTCGTGGCGGGTGAGCCCGGCCGCGGGGATCACGTGGTTCGTGGACTCGATCAGGTAGTCGACCTCGCCGGGCGTGGCGATCACCTCGTCGAGGTCGCCGTCGAAGCGGTCGTCGGTCGTGCCGATGAGGTAGTTGTCCGCCCAGGGCACGATGAAGTACGGCCGGTTGTCCACCGCCTCGGTATACATCGCCAGGTCGGGAGCGCCGGGGAAGGCGGGGACGATGAGGTGGGTCCCCTTGGTGCCGCCGATCAGCCGCGGCCGTTCTCCGGGCAGGCCGCCCAGTACCGCGTCCACCCAGGGGCCGGCGGCGTTCACGATCACGGCGCCGTGCACGGTGCGGGTGCTCCCGCTCCGTTCGTCCCTCAGGCGGACCGCGGTGGCGCGGTCCCCGGAGACCTCGAAGCCCCCGACGCGCGTGTGGGTGAGCACCAGAGCGCCGCGCTCCCGCGCGGCCAGCGCGTTCTCGAGCGCGAGGCGCTCGGAGTACACCGCCTGCGCGTCGTAGTACATGGCGCCGCCGCGCAGGCCCTCCGGGTCGAGTCCCGGGGCCACCCGCAGGGTCTCCTGCGAGGAGAGCATCTGGTGGTGGTTGTCGTTCTTGTCGCCGAACGCGAGGACCCCATAGGCGATCAGGCCGAGCCCGATGACCGCCTTGCGGTGCGAGCCGTCCGCGTAGACCGGGATCAGGAAGTGCAGCGGCTTGACCAGGTGCGGCGCGGTCCGCTGCAGGATGTCACGCTCGTGCAGCGACTCGCGGACCAGGGGCACCTCGAAGTGCTCCAGGTAACGCAGGCCCCCGTGGATGAGCCGGGTGGCCGCGCTGGTCGTGCCGCCTCCGATGTCCCCCTTGTCCACGACCAGGACCCGCAGGCCCCGCATCGCGGCGTCCCGCGCGATGGCCGCCCCGTTGATTCCGGCGCCGACGATGACGAGATCGAACTCGACCGTGTCAGTGGCGAAGGGATACATGCTCACGGTGACACCTCGGTCCCTGTGCTTGCATGGCAATCGTAGGCGAGGATGCCGGGGAACGCCGGCGGCCGCCGGCCCGCCACCGGGCCCGGCCGGGCGGCTAGTCTTGGCCGACCCCAGCGAGGAGCGTTCATGAATCTGTTCGATCTGTCCGGGAAGGCGGCGGTCGTCACCGGCGGGACACGCGGGATCGGGCTCATGATCGCCCGCGGCCTGCTGGAGGCCGGGGCCCGCGTGTACATCAGCTCGCGCAAGGCCGACGCCTGCGCTGCCGCGCAGGCCGAGCTCAGCCGGCACGGGACGGTCACGGCCATCCCGGCGGATCTGTCCGCGGAGGCGGAGTGCGCCCGGCTGGCCGGCGCGGTCGGCGAGCACGAGCAGGCGCTGAACGTTCTGGTCAACAACGCCGGAGCGACGTGGGGCGCGCCGCTGGCGGAGTTCCCCGCCGCCGCCTGGGACAAGGTCGTGGACCTGAACCTGAAGGCGCCGTTCTTCCTCACCCGGGCGTTCCTGCCGCTGCTGGAGGCCGGAGGCACGCACGACGACCCGGCCCGGGTCATCAACGTCGGCAGCATCGACGGGCTGCACGTGCCGTCGCTGCCGACCTACGCCTACTCGGCCAGCAAGGCCGGGCTGCACCACATGACCCGGGTGCTGGCCCGGGAACTGGGCCCGCGCGGGATCACGGTCAACGCGGTCGCCCCGGGGCCGTTCGAGTCCAAGATGATGGCGGCGACCCTGGCCACGTTCGGGGACGCGATCGCCGAGGCGGCCCCGCTGGGCCGCATCGGCCGCCCCGACGACATGGCGGGCGTCGCGGTCTACCTGGCCTCACGCGCCGGGGCTTACGTGACCGGCGCGGTCATCCCCGTCGACGGCGGGATCGCCACCACCGTCTGACCCTCCCGATCTCGCCCTGGAGTGATGCCTCGCCATGTCCGTTCCCCTGCTGGATATGCTCGGCCGCTACCGCCCGCAGGGCCCGGCCGAGGCCGCGGACGTCGAGCAGGTGCGCAAGCTCGCGGAGACCGCGGACGACCCGTGGCTGCGCTCGATCCCGCTGCACGTCACCGGGTCCGCGCTGATCGTGCATCCCGGCAGCGGCCGGGTGCTGCTGCGCTGGCACCGGCGCCAGCAGGCGTGGCTCCAGGTCGGCGGGCACGGCGACCCGGGCGAGGGCGATCCGCTGGCCATCGCGCTGCGCGAGGGCGCCGAGGAGACCGGGCTGACCGACCTGGTGCCGTGGCCGGACGCCCAGCTCCGGCACGTGGTGATCGTCGGCGTGCCGGCTTCGGGCTGTGAACCCGCGCACCAGCACGCCGACCTGCGGTTCCTGCTGGCGACCCGGACCCCGGACGCGGCCCGGCCGGAGGCCCCGGACGCGCCGCTGCGCTGGCTGTCGCTCCCCGAGGCCTACGAGGCCACGTCCGAGGCGAACCTACGGGAGACGCTGCGCCGGGCGGAGCGGCTGCTCGCGGGCTGAGATCCGCGGCCGGGCCGGCTCGCCGAGATCGCGGTCGGTCGTCGCGCCGCCGGAAGGTGGCCATCAGCCCGGCCGTGAGACATATAGTAGGGATGTATCAGCAGCTTGACTACGGTCGCACGACCGCAGGCGGGAGTGGGCAGCATGTACCTCGTCGGGCACGCGCCAGGCGCCGGGGAGACGGACGGCGCGGCCGCGCCGCCTTCGGCGGGACTCTTCCTCAGCGAGCCCGTCCGGGGGGTGGCCCGCCTGGCCACCCTGCCCCTGGCCGCGCCGTGGCTGGCGGCCGCGCCGCGCGGCGACGGGCACGGCGTGCTGGTGGTCCCGGGCCTGATGGCCTCGGACACGAGTACGGCCCTGCTCCGGCGGTTCCTGCGCCGGCTGGGCTATGAGGTGCGCGGCTGGGACCTCGGCCGCAACCTGGGCCCGACCGACGCCGTGCTGGACGGGCTGCCGCGGGCCCTCACGGCCCTCGCCGATGCCGCCGGCGGGCCGGTGACGGTGGTGGGCTGGAGCCTGGGCGGTATCTTCGCCCGGGAGATGGGCCGCCGGCATCCCGGGCAGGTCCGCGACGTGATCGCCCTGGGCAGCCCGTTCGCGCTGACGGACCCGCGACAGAGCCGCGCGGAGGGCGCCTACCGCAGCCACAGCCACCGGCACGCCGGCGGGCGGGTGCCCCCGCGCGAGCAGATCGCCCGGCCGATCGGCGTGCCGTCCACGGCCGTGTTCTCCCGGCGGGACGGCGTCGTGTCCTGGGAGGCCTGCGTCGAGCCGGAGACGGCGCTGCACGAGAACGTCGAGGTCCGCTGCGGGCACCTCGGCTTCGGCACCGACCCCGCGACCCTGTGGCTGATCGCCGACCGGCTCGCCTGCCCGCCCGGCCGGCGGCACCGGTTCCGGCCGCCGCGGCTGCTGCGCCCGCTCTACCCAGACCGCCGATGACCGGGCAGGGATAACGAACCATGCAGCAACTCACCGGACTTGACTCCTCTTTCCTGGCCTTCGAGACCGCCCACAGCACCGGTCACGTGGGCGGGCTGTGCGTCCTGGATCCCAGCGAGGCCCCGAAGCCGCTGACCCTGGCCCGGCTGACCGAAGTGCTGGGCGAGCGGCTGCCGCTCGTGCCGGTGCTGCGCCGCAAGCTCCTGAACGTGCCGCTCGGCCTCGACCAGCCCTACTGGATCGACGACCCGGACTTCGACATCGAGTACCACATCCGGGAGATCGCGCTGCCGCGCCCCGGATCGGAGGCCCAGCTCACCGAGCAGGTGGCCCGGCTGCACGCCCGGCCGCTGGACCGGAGCCGGCCGCTGTGGGAGATCTACCTGATCACCGGGCTGGCCAAGCGCCGGGCCGCGGTGTACACCAAGATCCACCACTCGGCGATCGACGGCGCGTCCGGCGCCGAGCTGCTCACCGTCCTCCTCGACCTGACCCCGAGCGGGCGTGAGCTTCCCGACCCCGAGCCGTTCCGCCCGGCCCGGCCCCCCAGCCGGGCGGCGCTGGCCGCGCTGGCCGCGACGCGGCTGGCGTGGCGGCCGGTGCAGACGGTGCGCGTCGCCAACGAACTCGTGCGCATCCTGCCGACCCTGGCCCCGGCGGTGGGCACGCTCGTGGGCGGCATGCTCGGGCTCGATCGCGGCGACGGCGCGGTGATCCCTACCGTGCCCGGCCGCGCCCCGGCGACACCGTTCAACAAGCCGATCACGCCGCACCGGCGGGTGGCGTTCCGCAGCGTGGACCTGGCCAGCGTCAAGACGGTGAAGAACGCCTTCGGCGTCTCGGTCAACGATGTGGTCATGGCGATGTGCGCGGGAGCGCTGCGGCGCTGGCTCGCCGACCACAACGCGCTGCCCGACGCGCCGCTGATCGCGATGATCCCGGTGTCGATCCGCGACCCGGCGGCCAAGGGCGCCCTGGGCAACAAGGTGTCGGCGATGCTCGCCACGCTGCCCACCCACGTCACCGACCCGGACCAGCGGCTGGAGATCGTGCACGCCGCGACGAAGATCGCGAAGGCGCAGCAGGCGGTGATCCCGCAGGGCCTGGTCGACCAGATCAGCGACTTCGCTCCCCCGGCGCTGACCGCGCGCGCCGCGCGGGTGGTGTTCGCCACCGGCCTGCTGCACCGGCTGCCGCCGTTCAACATCTGCATTTCCAACGTCCCCGGCCCGAACGTGCCGGTCTACCTGTGCGGCGCCAGGCTGCTGGCCCACTACCCGGTGTCGGTGATCACCGACGGCCAGGGGCTGAACATCACGCTGGTCGGCTACCTCGGCCAGCTGCACTTCGGCCTGGTGTCCTGCCGCGAACTCGTTCCCGATATCGACACCCTGGCCGGCTACCTGGTCGACGAACTGGAGCTGCTGCTCAAGGCCGCCGACCAGCACGCGGGCTAGCCGGGCCAGGGCCGCGCGCGGGCGAGCACGGTTGGGTGCGGGAATGCGACAGCCGCAGCATCGGGCAGGCGGGCCGGGCCGCCGCGACGACGCGCGGGTGGTCGTGCCCCAGGGCCGCGCGGCGCCCGCGCAGATCCCGCCCGGGATCTTCGCGGCGCGGCCGCCGCCTACGCGTCCGGGCAGCGGCTGGACATGCAGTCGCTGGCGCGGCGCGCCGGCGTCGGCCGCGCCACCCTCTACCGCCGGGCCGGGAACCGCGAGCAGCTGCTCGACGAGGTGATCTGGTGGCGAGCCCGGCGGATGCTGGTCGAGCAGGTGCGGGCCTCGATGGCCCTGGCCGGGGTGGCCCGGATCACCGCCGTGATCGGCGGGGTGCTCACCGCCGTCGAGCAGGACAAGCCGCTGCGCGCGTTCCTGGAGTCCGATCCCGAGGCGGCCATGCGCATCCTGACCGGGACGCGCAGCACCGCGGCGAAGGGCATGGCCGGAGCGCTGGAGAACCTCATCGACCTCGAGCGCGGCCGCGGCGCGTTCGAGGCCGACCTGGATACCCCGACGCTCGCCTACGCGATCGTGCGGATCTGCGAGGGGTTCCTGTACGCCGACGTGATCGCCGACCGGCCGCCCGACACCGGCCGCGCGGTCACGGTGATCAGGGCCCTGCTGCTCGGCCTGGACCTGGCGCACCGCTCCCCCGCCCCCTGCGGATAGGCAACCGAGATCCCGGAGGACCGGATGGCAGTCAAGCTGGACGGCGCGGTCGCCCTCGTCACCGGCGGCGCCCGCGGCATCGGCGCGGCGGCCGCGCGGCGGCTGGCCGGCCAGGGAGCGCGCGTGGTCGTCGCCGACGTCGACGAGCGAGGAGCGGGCGTGGCCGCCGAGGTCGGCGGGATCTTCGCGCGCTGCGACGTCCGCGATCCCGCCGACAGCGAGGCGGCGGTGTCCGCCGCGGTCAGCGCGTTCGGCGGCCTCGACGTGGCGTTCCTCAACGCCGGCGTGGCGACGACCGGCGTGGCGCTCGGCGGCCCGGCGTGGGACCTCGCCGCGTACCGGCGGGCGTTCGCGGTCAACGTGGACGGGGTCTTCTTCGGCGTGAACGCGGCCCTGCCGGCGCTGCGCGAGCGCGGCGGCGGGGCCCTGGTCCTCACCTCCAGCCTGGCCGGGCTGACCGCGGTGCCGGCGGATCCGGTCTACGCCGCCGCCAAGCACGCCGTCGTCGGCCTGGCCCGCGCCCTCGGCCCCGCGCTCGCGGCCGACCGCGTGGCCGTGAACGCACTGTGCCCCGGCTTCGCCGACACCGCGATCAACGACCCGGTCCGGCACCTGATCAGCGCGGCGGGCATCCCGATGATGTCGCCGGACGACGTGGCCGGGGCGCTGCTCGCCATCCTCGCCAGCGACCACACCGGCCAGGCCTGGTACCTGCAGCCCGGCCGGCCCGCCGAGCCGTTCAAGTTCCGGAACGTCCCCGGCCCGCGGGCCCCGGACGGCACGCGCGTAGGCGGTGTGCCCGGGACCGTGTGAGCCCCAGGTCAGGGGTCGAGCGCGAGGATGAGCTTCCCGGTGTTCTCGCCCGCGAACAGCTTCAGCAGGGTGTCGGGGAAGTCCGCGACGTCCCCGGGCACGATGTGCTCGCGCGAGGTGATCTGGCCGGCCTGGTACCACCGGGCCAGGTCGGCGGTGGCCTCAGGGAACCGGTCCTGGTAGTCGAAGATCACCATGCCGGTCATGGAGGCCCGCGCCACCAGCAGCATGAGGTAGTTCGCTGGCCCGCGCACCCGGTCGGCGTTGTACTGCGAGACCGCACCGCAGATGATGATCCGGGCTCCCCGGGCCAGCCGGGTCAGCACGGCGTCGAGGACGTCGCCGCCCACGTTGTCCAGGTAGACGTCGACGCCGCCGGGCGCATGCTCGCGCAGTGCCCGGCGCAGGTTATCGGTCTTGTAGTCGATGGCGGCGTCGAAGCCGAACTCGTGCACCAGCGCGCCGCACTTGTCCGGGCCGCCCGCGATGCCGACGACGCGGCAGCCCTTGAGCTTGGCGATCTGGCCGGCCACGCTGCCCACCGCTCCCGCGGCGCCGGAGATCACGACGGTCTCCCCCGCCCGGATCCGCCCGACGTCGAGCAGCGCGAAGTAGGCGGTCAGCCCGGTCATCCCGAGCGCGCCCAGGTAGGTCGTGGGCGGCGCGAGCGACGCGTCGAGCTTGATCACGTCGCGGCCGTCCGACCGCGCGTATTCCTGCACGCCGAACACGCCGTAGACCCGGTCGCCCACGTTGAAGCCCGGATGCTGTGAGTCCGTGACGCGCCCGATCGCGCCGGCCCGCATGACCGCGCCGATCTCGACCGGCGCGATGTAGGAGGCCCCGGCGTTCATCCAGCCCCGCATCGCGGGGTCGATGGACAGGTGCGAGATCCGCACGACGAACTGCCCGGGCCCCGGCGCCGGCCTGGCCTCGCTGGTGACCTCCCAGTCGCAGGCCCGGGGCAGCCCCGACGGGCGGGCGGCCAGCCGCACCTGGCGGTTGATCGACGACATGAGGCGGCTCCGGCCTGGCGACTCTCGGGCGATGGTCGGACCGTAATGCCGCCGCACTGGTAAGGCAAGAGGCATCCGGCCGCGTGAATGCGAGTCTGCACACCCCAGGCTGGCCGGCGTGAGATCCACCCTTCCATGCTGCCCCGGGCAACCCGGGATCGCGAGCGCAGACGAGCCGGGCCGGCGCGATAGCCGGGGGCGGCAAAATACCGGAGACTGGAGGGAAGCCGCGCGGCTCTCCCAGGGCGGTCCCGCGCGGCGGGATACGTTGAAGCGGGTGGTCAGCATGCGCAGATACCTGGTGGTCGCGAATCAGACCCTCGGGGACGACGAGTTGCAGGAAGAACTCCGCAACCGGATCGACGCGGGATCCTGCTCCTTCTTCGTGCTTGTCCCGAACACCAGCGCCGCGGAATATGACCCCGTGGCGGCCGGCGGCGTCCTCCCCGAGCCCGGCATGTGGTGGTGGGCGACGAACTACGCGCGCCCCGCCACCGACGAGGAGGCGAGCGCGCAGGCTCGGCAGCGGCTCAGTCAGATGCTCGCCAGTCTTGAGGGGATGGGCGTCCCCGTCGAGGGCGATCTCGGGAGCTCCAGCCCGCTGGAGGCCATCGAGAAGGTACTCGCCGATCACCAGTTTGACGAGATCATCATGACCACCCTGCCCCGGCGGGTCTCGCGCTGGCTCGGGGCCGGCCTGCCTGATCAGGCCCGGCGCCGGTTCGGGCTGCCGGTCACGACCATCATCACCAAGCGCGCCTGAGCCATCGCGACGCGGGCGAACCGCAGCGCGCGTATCGAGTTCGTCATCCTGGGGCGTCAGAGGACCGGGAGGGCCAGGAACCCGTCGGTGTCGCCGGCGGCGTCGACGTAGAAGCCGACCAGGTCGCCGCCGTCGTTGATCCCGTTGACCGTCGTGGTCCCCACGCCCTGGGGATCTTCGACGGTCGTGAACCCGCGCCCGCGGGACCAGGTAAAGCCGTGCGTGGCGGCACTGCTGCCGCTGCCGGTGCGGTAGTCGCCCACCACCTCGCCGGAGTCATTGACCCCGAGCGCCTGGGTCGACGTGGCATGCGGGGCGTTCAGGGTGAACATCTGCCCCGTCCTTGGCACGAAGAATCCGCTGGTCACGCCCTTCGAACTGGTGAAGAACCCGGCCACGCCGCCGGAGTTGTCGATCGCCGCGGCGATGACGCTGGTGCCCCCGGGAACGGCAACGGCGGCGAACTTCCTCGTCGCGATGTCGTACCGGTACCCGTGACGGCGGCCCTGGCGGTCGGTGTAGAAGCCCACCGCGATGTCGTGATCGTTGACGCCGAGCAACTGGTTCACCGGCGGCCTGGCGCTCCCGCTGCCCGGGAAGTTCACCTCGTGGAAGCGACCGCCCAGGAGGTAGAAGCCGAAGTTGTCGTTGAGCTCGCTGGCGTTGTTCTGCGCCGACCAGAACCCGACCTGGACGCCCTGGTTGTTCAAGCCGGTGACCTGCGTCTGCACCGAGCCGGGAAAGTTGATGCTCTGGTAGCGGGGCTGAAGGTAGGGGGGGCGCAGGACGTAGCCCTTGCTCGGGTGACGCGCCGCGCCGGAGCCGAAGTAGCCGACGACGTGACCGAGGTCGTTGATGCCGAGCAACTGGTTGAAGGTCTTGTCGCCGGGGTCGTCGAGGACGCCGAACTTGTACCCGTCGGCCTCGTCGGCGGCCGGGCTGGGCGCGGGCGTGGAGCTTACCGACGGCCGGGCCGAAGCCCGGCCGGCCGCGCTCGGGCCGCCCGGCGCCGGGCTGCCCCGGCCGGCCGGCGACGACTCCAGGGCCACGGCCAGGGCCACGGCCAGGGCCCCCGCACAGACCAGGGTGGCCACGGCCAGGAGGATGCGCATCGCCGGCCTCATGCCAGCCGACGGTACCGCCCGGGCCTGCCCGGGCGGTACCGTTTTGTCCCGGGTCCGGCGCCCGAACGGCGGCTCCCGTTCGGCCGATCCCGTCGTCTCATGGCACGCTGGCGGCATGACGGCAACGCAGCGGTCGCCGAACCCGGCGGGGCATGGCGCTCCGGCCCGCGTCCGCGACGAGACCGTCCGGCGGCTTGAGCGGTCCATGGGACCGCTCGGCACGGCCGCGCTGGCGTCGATGGACAGCCGGCTGCCGTGGTTCCGCACCATGTCGGCGGAGAACCGGTCCTGGCTGGGCCTGGTCGCCCAGGCCGCGCTGGCCACCTTCGTCGACTGGGTCAAGCACCCCGAGCGCGGGCGCCCCGCGGTCGCGGGGCAGGTATTCGGCACCGCGCCGCGGGAGCTGGCCCGCGCGGTCAGCCTGCAGCAGACCGTGGAGATGGCCCGTGTGATCATCGACGTGGTCGAGGCGCAGGTGGAGGAGCTCGCCGCGCCGGGCGGCGAGACCGAACTGCGCGAGGCCGTGCTCCGCTACACCCGCGAGATCGCCTTCGGCGCGGCGCTGGTCTACGCGCGCACCGCCGAGGCGCGAGGCATGTGGGACGCCCGGCTGGAGGCGCTCGTGGTGGACTCGCTGGTCCGCGGCGAGGTGGACGACGGCCTGCAGTCCTGGGCGTCCGCCCTGAACTGGTCGGCCGGGCCGGTGGCGGTGATCGCCGGCCTCGCCGACGGCAGCGAACCCGAAGGGCTGATCGACGACCTGCGCCTCATCGCCCGCCGCGCCCGGCTCGACCTGCTGGCCGGCGTGCACGGCCACCGGCTGGTCATCGTGCTCGGCGGCGCCGCTGACCCGGTCAAGGCGGCGGCGCAGTTCGCCGGGCGGTTCGGCGCCGGTCCCGTCGTCGTCGGGCAGGCCGTCGAGAACCTGCAGTCGGCCCCGCGGTCCGCCAGCGCGGCACTGGCCGGGCTGCGCGCCGCGGCCGCCTGGCCCGAGGCGCCGCGCCCGGTCGAGGCCGACGACCTGCTGCCCGAACGGGCGCTCGACGGTGACGAGACGGCCCGCGCGCAGCTGCTGGAGGAGGTGTACGAGCCGCTGCTGCGGGGCGGGTCCGCGCTGCTCGACACCGTGATGACCTACCTGGAGCAGGGAAACTCGCTGGAGGCAACCGCCCGGCTCCTGTTCGTGCACCCGAACACCGTGCGCTACCGGCTGCGCCGGGTGAGCGAACTGACCGGCCTGATCCCGGGCGACGGCCGGGACGGCTTCGCGCTCTGGGTCGCCGTCGTGTTCGGCCGTCTCGCGCACAAGGACCGCTGATTTTGTAGGCTTCCTACAGCAGGACACGACGCAACTTCGTACGCTTCGGCATTCGTATGGCGGACTCCTACAGTGCAGGGTAGAGAGATGCTTCTGATCGCAGCGCCGGGCCAGGGGGCCCAGACGCCCGGCTTCCTGTCCGGGTGGCTGGATCTGCCCGGATTCGCCGAGCGCCTCGGACCCTGGTCCGAGCTGGCGGAATGCGACCTGATCCGGTGCGGGACCACGGCGGCTGCCGACGAGATCACCGACACCGCCGTCGCGCAGCCGCTGCTGGTCGCGAGCGCGATCGCCGCGGCCGCCGAGCTGGTGGGCGGGTCCGGGCCGCAGCGGCTCGCCGAATCGGCCGCCGCGGCCGGCGCGGACGCCGCAGCCGGGCACAGCGTGGGCGAGCTGGCCGCCGGGGCCATCGCCGGAACGCTGGCGCCCGACGACGCGATCCGCCTGGTCCGGGTGCGCGGCCAGGCTATGGCCCGCGCGGCCGCGGCGGAGGCCACCGGGATGACCGCGGTGCTCGGCGGCGACGAGGCGGAGGTCCTGGCCGCCATCGAGGCCAGCGGGCTCACCCCGGCGAACGTCAACGGCGCGGGCCAGATCGTCGCCGCGGGAACGGCGGACCAGCTGGCCGCGTTCGCCGCCGATCCGCCGCCGCGGGCCAGGCTCCGCCCGCTCTCGGTGGCCGGCGCGTTCCACACCAGCCACATGGCGCCGGCCGTGGCCGCGCTGCGCGAGGCGGCCGCGACCGTGGCGCTGCACAGCCCGCTGCTGGCGCTGCTGTCCAACCGGGACGGGAACGTCGTGCGCAGCGGCACGGACTGGCTGGAGCGGATCGTCACCCAGGTGAGCGCGCCGGTCCGGTGGGACCGGTGCATGCAGACCATGGCCAGCCTGGGCGTCACCGCCCTGATCGAGCTTCCCCCGGCCGGCACTCTGGCCGGCCTGGCTCGCCGGGCGCTGCCGGGCGTTCAGGTCCTCGCCCTGAAGAGCCCCGGCGACCTGGCCGCGGCACGCGAGATGCTGGCCGCCCACGCCGCCGCGGCGGCCAGTGCCGGAGCCGACGCCGCAGCGGGCGCCGCCGCCCGGGCCGACGCGGGCGACGGCGCGGCCTCCGACGGCCACGCGCCGGAATGGCGGCTGCTGGTCGCGCCCTATTCCGGGACGTTCCGGGCCGGCCCGGCCCGCGGCGCGGCCGCCGGGCCCGGCGCCACGGTCCGCACCGGAGCCGAGCTCGGGCACGTCGAGATGCGGGGCGGCCGCCAGCCGGTCTCCTCCGCGTTCCCGGCCACGATCATCGAGTGGCTGGTCGAGGACGGCGACCCGGTCACCGTCGGCCAGCCCCTGGTCCGGCTCCAGCCAGACGGAACCGAGTGAAAAGGATCACCTGGATGCGACTCACCGAAGGCTCAGCGGGCGCGCGGATCCTGGCGTTCGGCGGCTACCAGCCGGCCAGGGTCGTGACCAACGACGAGCTCGCCGCCACGGTGGACACCAGCGACCAGTGGATCCGCAGCCGGGTGGGCATCGCCAGCCGCAGGATCGCGGGACCGGACGAGACCGTCGCCGACATGGCGGTCGCGGCCGGCGGCAAGGCGCTGGCCGCCAGCGGGCTGTCCCCTGAGGACATCGACCTGGTGATCGTCGCCACCTGCACCCCGGAGGTGCAGATCCCCAACACCGCGGCCCAGGTGGCCCGCAGGCTCGGCATCTTCGCGCCCGGCGCCTACGACATGAACGCCGCCTGCGCCGGATTCTGCTATGCGCTGGCCAGCGCCAGTGACGCGGTCAGGACCGGGACGGCCGGCCACGTCCTGGTCATCGGCGCCGAGAAGCTGTCCCAGTGGATCGACTGGACCGACCGGTCCACCTGCATCATCTTCGCCGACGGCGCCGGCGCCGCGGTGGTCGGCCCGGTGGCCGACCCGGCCGACGCGGGAATCGGGCCGGTCGCGTGGGGCAGCGCCGGCGAGATGGCCGACAAGATCTACATCAAGGACCGGGATTCGTTCATCTTCCAGGAAGGCCAGGCGGTGTTCCGGTGGGCCACCACCGCGCTGCACCCGGTGGCCAAGCAGGCCTGCGAGCGGGCCGGGGTGGACCCGGCCGAACTGGCCGCCTTCGTTCCGCACCAGGCCAACCTGCGGATCGTCGAGGCGGTAGCGCGCAAGCTCGGCGCGCCGCAGGCGCTGGTGGCTGACGACATCGTGACCGCGGGCAACACCTCGTCGGCCTCCATCCCGCTGGCCCTCTCCCGGATGCTGGAACGCGGCGAGATCGCCTCGGGCGCTCCCGTCCTGCTGCTCGGCTTCGGGGCGGGCATCTGCTATGCGGGCCAGGTGATCACGGTACCCTGACCGGGCCCCGCCACCGGGGCACCCCGACCGGACCGTCCGGTGTGAGAGCGAACCTCTCAGGAGAACGAGGAAGACAGGAGTGCACAACCCATGGCCATGACCGATCAGGAGATCCTGGAAGGCCTCGGCGAGATCATCGACGAGGTAGCGGGCGTTCCCGCCGACCAGGTCACCCCGGACAAGACGTTCGTCGACGACCTGGACATCGACTCGCTGTCGATGGTCGAGATCGCGGTGGCGGCCCAGGACAAGTTCGGCGTCGAGATCCCCGACGACCAGCTCAAGGACCTCAAGACCGTTCAGGACGTGATCGATTACGTCCGGCGGTCGGCCGTGTCGGCCTGAACGGGACATTCACCGGCGCGGCGCCCGGCCTGAACGGCCGGCGCCGCGTAACCCGACTTGAGGAGCACGATCACAGTGGGCACAGACCGGACGAACGTCGTCATCACCGGGCTCGGCGCGATCACCCCGGTGGGAGCCGATGTCGCCTCGACCTGGGACTCGCTGCTGGCCGGGCGCAGCGGCGTGACAAAGCTCACCCAGGACTGGGCTCGCGAGCTGCCCGCCCGGATCGCCGCCTGGGCGGCCGCCGATCCGGCCACGATGATCGACCGCGTCCAGGCCCGCCGCCTGGACCGGTGTGAACAGTTCGCGCTGGTCGCCGCCCGTGAGGCGTGGGCCGACGCGGGCGCTCCCGAGGTCGACCCTGAGCGGCTCGGCGTGGTGGTCTCCAGCGGCATCGGCGGCGTCGCCTCCACGCTGTCCGCCTATGACACGCTGCGGGAAAAAGGCTGGCAGCGCCTGTCGCCGTTCACCGTGCCGATGCTGATGCCGAACGGCTCCGCGGGGTGGATCGGCATCGAACTCGGGGCCAGGGCCGGGGTGCACACCACGGTGAGCGCGTGCGCGTCGGGGGCCGAGGCCATCGGCTACGGGATGGAGATGATCCGGTCCGGCCGGGCCGACGTGGTGCTGGCCGGCGGGACCGAGGCCGCGATCATTCCGCTGAACATCGCGGCGTTCGCGGCCATGCGCGCCCTGTCGACCCGGAACGACGAGCCGGAACGCGCCTCCCGCCCGTTCGACAAGGGCCGGGACGGCTTCGTGCTCGGCGAGGGCGCCGGCATGGTGGTGCTGGAGTCCGCCGAGCACGCGGCCCGCCGGCAGGCCAGCGTGCACGCGGTCGCGGCGGGCGTCGGCTACTCGGCCGACGCGCACCACATCGCCCAGCCCGAGCCGGACGGTACCGGGGTGGTGCTCGCCATCCGGCGGGTGCTGGCCGACGCCGACCTGAACGCGGAGCAGGTGGCGCACGTCAACGCGCACGCCACCTCGACCCCGGCGGGTGACGTCGTGGAGTGCCAGGCGATCGCCGCGGCGCTGGGCCCGGCGGCCGCCGGGGTGGTGGTCTCGGCCACCAAGTCGATGACCGGGCACCTGCTCGGCGGGGCGGGCGCCGTCGAGTCGGTGGCCGCGATCCTCGCCCTCCGCGATCGGGTCGCCCCGCCGACCATCAACCTGGAGGACCCCGACGATAACGCGGGAATCCACATCGCGACCGAGCCGACCAAGCTGCACCCGCGGGGCGCCGCCCCGATGGCCGTGCTGAACAACTCATTCGGCTTCGGCGGGCACAATGTCGCGCTTGCCTTCACCGCTGCCTGACCGGCCCCCGGCCGCCCGCCGGGGCCCGGGCGCTGACCTGGGCCCGCCCACCCGACCCGAGGAGACCGACGTGACCATCCTGGACAGCCGACGCGCCGCTGGGAACAACCCCGACCCGGCCGTCGCGCCGCCGGCGTCGGCCGCCCGCACGGCGGGCGCCACCCGCGACCCGCGCGCCCGCCTGGAGTCCCTGTTCGACCCGGGATCACTGTCGCTGCTTACCCCCGAGGACAGCAGCGGCGTGCTCACCGGGACCGGGAGCATCGACGGCCTGCCGGCCGTGGCGTTCGCCAGCGACCCCCGGGTGCAGGGCGGCGCGACCGGCGCCGCGGGCTGCGTCGCGATCGTCGCCGCCTACGATCACGCGATCGAGACCGGAGCCCCGATCATCGGGCTGTGGCACTCGGGCGGGGCCAGGCTGCGCGAGGGCGTGGAGAGCCTGCACGCGGTGGGCACGGTCTTCGCCGCGATGACCCGGGCCTCGGGCAAGATCCTGCAGATCTCGGTGGTGCTCGGCGCCGCCGCGGGCGGCGCCGCCTACGGGCCGGCCCTCACCGACCTGGTGATCCTCTCCGACCACGGCCGGATCTTCGTCACCGGCCCCGACGTGGTGCGCAGCGTGACCGGCGAGGACGTTGACATGGAACGGCTCGGCGGCCCGGAGCCGCACAGCCGCCGCTCCGGGGTCGTGCACCTGGTGACCGAGTCCGACGCCGAGGCGCTCCGCCAGGCCCGGCGGCTGGCCCTGCTGCTGGGCAGGCAGGACTCCCCGGAGAACGCGCGGGCGGCGGGCGGCGCGGCAGACCTCGCGGCGCTGCTGCCCGAGTCCGCCCGCCGCGCCTACGACGTGCGGCCGCTGGTCACCGGGCTGCTGGACGAGCCCGGGATGGAGCTGCATCCGCGCTGGGCCCCGAACGTCGTCACCACGCTCGGCCGGCTGGCCGGGCGGACGGTGGGCGTGATCGCCAACAACCCGCTGCGGCTCGGGGGCTGCCTGGACGCGACGTCCGCCGAGAAGGCGGCCAGGTTCGTCCGGATGTGCGACGCGTTCGGGGTGCCGCTGGTGGTCGTCGTGGACACGCCCGGGTACCTGCCGGGCGTCGGCCAAGAATGGGACGGGGTGGTCCGGCGCGGCGCCAAGCTGCTGCACGCGTTCGCCGAGGCCACCGTGCCCCGGGTGACGCTGGTCACCCGCAAGGCGTACGGCGGCGCCTACATCGCGATGAACTCGCGTTCGCTCGGCGCCACCCGGGTGTTCGCCTGGCCCGGCGCGGAGCTGGCCGTGATGGGCGCGGTAGCGGCGGTGCGGATCCTGCACCGGCGCACGCTGGCGGAGGTGCCCGCCGAGCAGCGGCACGAGGTCGAGGCCGAGCTCGCCGCCGAACACGAACGAGAGACCGGGGGGCTGGCCCGGGCGATCGCGCTCGGCGTGGTCGACGAGATCGTCGAGCCGGCGAAAACGCGGCAGGCGCTCGCGCGCGCGATCTCCGAGGCCCCCGCGCGCCGTGGCGCGCACGGCAACATCCCGCTCTAGCCGGTGACGCACCTCAGCCTCGTCGCGATCGTGGTGCCGGAGTATGACCCGGCGATCGACTTCTTCGTCGGCGCGCTGGGTTTCGAACTGGTCGAGGACTCGCCGGCGCTGACCAACGACGGACGCCCCAAGCGCTGGGTGGTGGTCCGGCCCTCCGGGGCCGCGACCGGCCTGCTGCTGGCCCGGGCGGACGGGGACGAGCAGGCTGCGGTCGTCGGTAAGCAGGCCGCCGGGCGGGTCGGCTTCTTCCTGCACGTCGACGACTTCGACGAGGCCTGCCGGCGGATGTCCGCCGCCGGGGTCGAGTTCGTGCAGCCGCCGCGCTCGGAGCCCTACGGGCGCGTGGCCGTGTTCCTCGACGTGGCCGGCAACCGGTGGGACCTGCTCGGCCCGGCCTGACCGCTCGGTCCGGGCCGCCGCGCCCGGGCCGTCGGCTACAGGCCGCTCGGCCAGGTGATCGAGATCGGGGCGACGAGCGGGCTGCCGACCTCGAGCTGGATCTGGGCGTGCGCGGTGAGCGGGATGTCGCGCGGGTTGCCCTGGTGCCGCGCACGAGCGGGCCCACCTGGCCGGCCCCGCCGGGCCCGCCGCGCCCGCAACGCCCTGGCCCTGATCGCCGTCATGCTCCTGCTGGTCCTGGGGCCGGCTCTCGCCGTCATGGCCGCCGGGCCCCTCGCCGCGCACGGCATCATCCTGGGCTGATCGCGCCCGCGCCCGGCCCCGCCGCGCCCGGCCCCGCCGCGCCCGGCCCCGCCGGGTCGAGCCCCGCGGCGACCCGCCCGTAGGCGTCCAGGACCAGGTTCCAGAAGCCGTCGGCGTCGATCGCCACGGCCACCCGGGCGTTGGGGTCGGCGGCGGTGAAGTCGGTGACGGTCATTCCCGCTGTCCACCGCCCGGCCGTCTCGACCTCCACCCGGGCGGGCACGCAGGTGAGCAGGTCCGGGGCGGCCACCCCGGCCACGGCGCACACGTCGTGCACGGCCGGGCCGTCCGCGGCCAGCGCCGGCCCGGGCTGGCCCGCCGCGGGCCCGGTCCCCCGGCTGGCGCTGCCGTAGCCGGCCAGGCTCGGCAGCAGCAGGTCGGCGGCGAGCCTGCCGAGACCGCGCATCCGGTCCCGGACCGCGGCGGTGGCC
Source organism: uncultured Actinomycetota bacterium (assembly GCA_963842355.1). Lineage (GTDB taxonomy): Bacteria > Actinomycetota > Actinomycetes > Streptosporangiales > Streptosporangiaceae > JASHPR01. The sequence continues at coordinate 94,948 of CAWJGC010000015.1, forward strand.
CGGGCCCTGAGGGTCACGTCCAGGCCGACCATGGTGACCGTCCACCCGGCGCCGAACACGATCGCCGCCGCCTCGGGATCGGCGGCGATGTTGAACTCGGCGGCCGGGGTGACGTTTCCCCGCGAGGCCGACCCGCCCATGATCACGAAGTCCCTGACCTGGGTCACCAGCCGCGGGTACTGCGCCGCGGCGAGCGCGATGTTGGTCAGCGGCCCGATCGCGATCAGCGTGATCTCCCCCGGCTCCGCGCCGATCGCGCCGGCCAGGTAGTCCACGGCGTGACCGTCGGCGGGCCGGGAGGACGACGCGGGGATGCGGGCCGCGCCGAGACCGGAACTCCCGTGCACGTCCCGCGCGTCCCGTGGCGGGCGCAGCAGCGGGCCGGGGCTGCCCGGCACCACGGGTACGTCCCGCAGGCCCAGGTAGTCCCGCACCCGCAGCGCGTTCGCCGTCGTCTGGTCCAGGCCGACGTTGCCGGCCACCGTGGTGATCCCGCGGACCTCGAGGTCCGGGTGACCGTGCGCGAACACCAGCGCGAGGGCATCGTCGATGCCGGGGTCGCAGTCGATGATGACCTTCTGAACTGCCATGCCCCAGCTCCCGTCCGGCGGTCCGCCCAGCCAGTGCGCTCCGCCGCGTCCGGCCGCCGTCCCGGATTCTCGCACCGGTCCCGGCGGCAGGCCGAGTCAGGACGCCTGCTGGCCGGCCAGGGCCATCCCGGCCACAGCGGGCCGGGGGGGCCGGGCAGGCCGGCCGCCGCGCCACCGCGCCGGCCGCCCGGCCCGGGCGGGGGCCGGATGGGGCAGGCCGTCCGCGCGGGCCTGGTCCTCCCGGCCTCGCGCGTACGCCATCAGCCGCGCCCGGAGCTGCTGGCGGCCGCGGTGCAGGCGGGACATGACGGTGCCGAGCGGGGTCCCCATGATCTCGGCGATCTCCTTGTAGGGGTAGCCCTCGATGTCGGCCAGGTAGATCGTGGCGCTGAAGCCCTCCGGCAGCTCGCGCAGGGCCCTCAGAACGTCGGAGTCGGCCAGCCGGTTCATCGCCTCGTCCTCGGCCGACCGGGTCGTCTGGCCGAGCAGGCTGTCGGGGACATGCAGCTCGCCGAGCTCGCTGAACAGCGACTGGGCGGGCTCGCGCCCGCGCTTGCGCCGGGTGTTGATGAACGTGTTGGCGAGGATGCGGTACAGCCACGCGCTCAGGTTCGTGCCCGGAGTGAACTGATGGAAAGCGACGTACGCCCGGGCGAAGGTGTCCTGGATCAGGTCCTCGGCGTCGCTCGGGTTGCGGGTCATCCGGAGCGCTGCGGGGTACAGCTTGTGCATATAGGGGACCACGTCCTGCTCGAACGTCGCATGGTGGTCCGTGACGTGCCCATTGGCCAGCGTCATGGTAGGTCGGCCTCCTTGTCGTCACCCCCCCTTCGTTGGACAGAACCAACGCTGGCGCGACGCGTCACCTACCAGACGATTGCACCGGTCACCCGCCTCACTGACTACCTGGCCATGCGGGGGCAAGGCCGGACCGTGGGGGGAGCGGGGGGGCGGCGTGGTGGCCGGACCTGGGGGCAGGCGTGCTGGACGTCAGCCAGCGGAGATCACCAGTTTCGCAACTGCTAACGCTCTCATATCTGTCCCCCTACATGGACTCGAGTGGCATGAGACTGACGAGTAACAAGCCACGAGATCAATGCAGTCAAACAACTACTCAAGGTGGTGTCAAGCCGCTTCATACATAAAGCGCCACCGCTCGCTGCGAACGTTTGCTGCAACATCCCCGCAGGTCACACAGGATCCCTGTGGTTATTGAGAAATTCGCGCCCCGGCCGCGAGAACTCGCGGGAAATGTGACTGCGACAACAGAAGCCGAGGCCGCGCTGGCAGGTCCTGAATTAGCCGTCATAGCCGGACAAGGCGAAATACCCGGGCATAAGGAGATAAGCACGGGCGCCGGTTTATCCGCGGTGTCAGCCGGTGGCGTGCAGCCAGCGCACCGGCGCTCCCTCGGCCGCGTGCCGGAACGGCTCGAGCTCGTCGTCCCAGGGCTGGCCGAGCAGCAGCGCGAGTTCGGCCTCGAGCGAGCCGCCGAGCGCGGGATGGCGCGGGCCGTGCCGATCGCGGAGCGTGTCCACGCCGCCCGCGAACTCCGGCTCGATGCCGCGCGGCCGGGCGGGCGAGCCCGGCGCCGACGCGGCCGCGAGCGTCATGGCCGCGCGCAGCCTCCCCTCGGGGACCAGGATGTCGCCGTTCGCCGACGTGACCGCGGAGAAGGTGCCCAGGGAAGGGGTGTGGCTGAAGCGGACGGCATCGCACCCCGGGCTGGCTTCCTCGGTCACCTCGAACCGCACCCGGTTCCAGGCCGCCAGCGCAGACGTGATCGCCGCCGATGCCCCCGGACGGCCCTGCCAGTCAAGCTCGGCCCGCACCATTCCGGGCGAGGCGGGCTGGTCGACCCAGTCCAGCTTGACGGGCACGCCAAGAACCCCGGCCACCGCCCACTCGATATGCGGGCTCAGCGCCGGGGGCGCGGAGTGAACCTGCAGCACGCCACGAACGGACACCAGACCTCCCAGGCAACGGACGAGGTGCGTCTTCCCCAACGACCTCATCCCGCAGGTGCCCGGTGACCGAGCCGCGTCGTGCGCTCCGGCCTTCCGCTTCTCCATTGTGCCGCACCGCCACCGCCCGCACCAGCCCTCGCCCGCTCCGGCGGGCACGTGTCCGCCCCGATCCCCTCTGGCATCTGGCCGCCGGCGTGATGTGATAAGTGTGTGATCCCGGCAGAAGGGACATCCGCTCCCGGCACCGCGCCCGGCGCCGCGGGCGGCGATCCGATCCGCGCGGGCACCGCGGGCGGCGACACCGCGGGGCTGGTCTTCACCGCGGAGATGTACGGCGTTCAGCTTGATCATCTCGCTGCGGTGCTTGGCGTCGGCGAGCCACGGGCTCGCGCGATCACCGCCAGGTGGCGTGAACGGCGATACGCGGAGTCGGCCCGGCTCGGGCCGGGCGCGCCGTGGACGTGGCTGACCAGATCCGGGCTGGCCGCCTGCGGACTGCCGTACGCCCCGGCTGCGCCGGGGCTGGCCACGCTCGCGCACATCCGGGCCGTGGTCGCGGTCCGGCTGGCCCTGGAGGCCGCGCCCCGCTACGCGGCGGGCGGCGGCTACTGGCGCAGCGAGCGGCGGCTGCGGGCCCGGATGGGCGGCCGGGTCGGCCAGCGCGAGCACGTCCCGGACGGGGAGGTCCACTGGCCGGACAGCGCCCCGGTGGCCTGGGCCGGCGAGTGCTGGGCGATCGAGGCCGAACTGACCCCGAAGACCATGACCCGGACCGCGGCCATCATGCGGGAACTCCTGACCAGGACGGGCGACTACGGCTGCCCGGCGGCCGAGATCCGGGTGCCGGGGCGGCCGCCCCGGCACGCGCGGGTCATCTACCTCTGCGCCCCGGCCGCCCGCGCGACCGTGGCCCGGGCCAGGGAGGCGCTCGGCAGCGCGGGAGCGCGGATCGAGATCCGTTCCCTGCCGCCAGGAGCCGCGATGGCGCCGCCGGCCCGGCCCCGGGCACCCCGGGCCCGGGCGCCGGTCCGGGCCCGGCCGGCGCCCCCCGGCGAGCGGCAGGCGCCGCCATGATCAGGCGCCCGGCCGGCCGGCGCGCGGCCCGCGCGGCCGCGCGGGCCGCGCTGCGGATCATCGGGATCCTCGCCGCCGCGGCGCTGATCATCGCAGCCGCGCCGGTCTCGCTGGTCGCCGGCGCCGGCGCAGCGGTCGCCTGGTTAGCGGGCTGGCCGCCGGCCCGGCTGTACCGGGCCGCGCTGTGCTGCCTGCCGATGCTCGTGGTCTGGCTCGCGGGCACGGCCATCGCCACCCGGTCGGCGGCGCAGGTGGCGGAGGCGCCGTACCTCGCCTGGCTCGCCATGTGGCACCGCGGCGCCGCGGGCGCCTACCCGGCCGCGGCCGCGGTCATCGCGCCGGCCGCGATCCCGGCCGGGCTGGCCGCGGCCGGGCTGAGCTGGGCCTACCGGATCCGCTCCCTGGAGACGGGCAGCGGAGGGCTCGCCCCGGACTCGGCGGCCGCCTTCGACGCGCGGCAGTGGCGGCACCAGGCGCGCAGCGCGCGGGCGCGGATCGCCGCGCCCGGAGCCGTCCCCTTGACCAGGCAGAACGACAGCCTGGTCGTCGGCGCCGTGATCAGGACGGTCGGTCCGGTCGGTCACCCGGCGCGGCGGATCGCCACCATCCCGTACACCAGGGTGCGCTCGCATCAGGTGCTGATCGGCACGACCGGCACCGGGAAGACCACGCTCCTGTTGCGGTTGTGGGCCGGCTTCATGGCCACCGCGCTGCGGCGGCACGCGGCGGGCCGGGGCGATCCGCCGCTGCTGGTGGTCCTGGACGGCAAGGGCGGCGCCGATGCGCGGCGGATCGCCGACCGGGCCCGCCGGGTGCTGCGGCTGGCGGGCGCCCGTTCCACCGCCATCTGGCCGGACGAGGCCAGCCTGTCGCTGTGGGCGTTGCCGCCGGCGCAGCTCACCACCACGCTGGTCGACCTGATCGAGCACGGCACGGGCGCCGCCGCGTACTACGCCGACGTGATGGAGGCGGTGGTCGGGTTGGCCGTGGCGGCGCCGTGCGGCCCGCCCGGCAGCGCGGCGGACTTCCTCGCCCGCCTCGATCCCGGCTGGCTCGCCGCTGCTTATTCTTCCGGCGCTTACTCCTCGGGCGAGTACGAGGCCGAGGTCGCGCTGGTCCGCTCGGCGGCCCGCCAGGTCGGCGACATCGGGCTGCGGTTCCGTACCCTGTTCCGCCGCCTGGGCAGCGGCCTGGACGGGCCCGGGGGTTTCGGCGATGCCGACGCCTGGTACTGCATCCTGGAGGGCACCGCCGAGGTCGCGGTGGCCGAGGCGCAGGCCCGGGCGCTGGTCGACCTGCTGGCCAGCTACGCGGCCGGCCCGGCCATGTCGTCTGGAACCGGGCCGTCCGGAACCGGGCCGTCCGGAACCGGGCCGTCCGGAACCGGGCCGTCCAGCGGCCGCCGGGAGATCCTGCTCGCGGTGGACGAGTTCAGCGCGGTCTCGCGGCGCCTTCCCGTCTGGCAGCTCTACGAACGAGCCCGGTCGCTCGGGCTGGCGGTGCAGGTGTCGGCCCAGTCCTGGCCGGGTCTGGCGGCCGACGAGGACGAGCGGTACCGGATCGCCGCGGCCGCCGACGGCGGCATCTGGCTGCTGCGCACCCCGTACCCCGAGCCCGCCGCGGCTCTGGCCGGAACCCGGAACGTCACCGACACCACACGGCGCCTGCTCGGGATACCGGTCTGGAGCCATCAGGGAACCTCGCGAATGCGGCTGGCCCCGGTGGTCGACCCGGCCCTGATCCGCGCGCTCGACGTCGGCCAGGCCGCGTACATCTACCGCGGCGGCGTCACCTACGTCCAGGTCAAGCGGCTGGTGGCGCCGCCGGCCGGGCTGTCAGGTACCCGGTTCGGCCCGCCGCCGACGTCCCCTGCCCCGTCCGGCCGCCTGGCCGCCCCGCCGCCGTCCCGGCCCCATCGCGCTCCCCAGCCTGCGCTTCCGGACGTGGGGGCCCTGCTGGACGAGGCCTTCGGGACGGAGCCGTCCCCGTGACCGGGCGGCGGCGGACCAGCGCCGCTGACCCGTTCAAGACCCTGGGCTTGGCCGCGTCGCGCGAGGTGACCGACGCCGACGTCCGCGCCGCGTGGCGGCGGATCGCCAGCGACACGCACCCGGACCGGGAGGACGGCGGCGATCCGGAACGGTTCGCCGCCGCGGCCGCCGCGTACACGACGCTGCGGACCCGGTTCGGCCGCGGCGAGGCCCTGGCCGACCTCGGGGACGCCCCGCCGTCGGGGCGGCGGACCGGCCGGCGAATTTCCGTTCTGGCCGTTGATCCGACCGGTGCTCCCGGGGCCGTGCGCCGGCTGTCCGGGCGGGTCCGGCGAGGGCGCCCGCTCCGCCTGGCGCTGCGGATCCTGGCCGCGGCGGCGGTGAGCGCGGCCGCCGTGGCCGCCGCGGGACCGCATCCGGCCGCGCCCGCGCTGGTCACCGGGGCCGCGACCTGGCTGGTCCTGACGGCCAGGCACGATCTGGCCCCGCCGGGCGGCTGATCAGGTGATCTCCCGCTCCAGGGCCTGCCCGGCGACCGGGACGCCGAGTTGCAGCACCAGCCAGATGCGCGCGGGGTCGGCCAGCAGTTCCGGTTCTTCGAGCGGGTCGCCGTCGACGATCAGCAGGTCGGCGAGCTTGCCCTCCTCGACCGTGCCGACGTGCTCGCCGAGACCCAGCGCCTGCGCCGCGGTGCTGGTCGCGGCGGCCAGGGTCTCGCCCGGAGTCAGCCCGTGAAAGATCATCCGCTGGATCTCCAGCCCGACGCAGACCTCCATGTCGCTGCCCAGCGCGATCTTGACCCCGGCGTCCCGCGCGGCCCGCATCGAGGCCGTGCCCTGTTCCAGGTTGAGATCGGCCAGGTCGACAAGCTCGGCCGGCATCTCGGGCACCCGCGGCGCCGCGGCGGGGTCGACGGCGTCGCCCAGGCCCGCCATCCAGTAGTAGCCGGACAGCGTCGGGACGAGCACCTGGCCGCTGGCCGCCATCGCGTCCAGCAGGTCCGGCCGCTGGTTCAGGAAGATTCCGTGCTCGATGGTGTCCGCGCCGTGAGTGATCGCCGCCTCGCAGCCGGCCAGCCCTTCGGCGTGCGCGGACAGCCGGTAGCCCATCCGGTGCGCCTCATCGGCCACCGCGGCCAGCTCGGCCTCGGTGAGCTGCAGCGGGCCGGGATCCTCCATCTCGTTCGACCGGGCCCCGGTGGTCATGACCTTGACGAAGTCGGCCCCGGCCCGGATCTGCTCGCGGACCGCGCGCCGCATGTCGTCGGGCCCGTCCGCCTCCCGGTACATGGTGCCGTAGAACCGGCCGCCGGGCGCCGTAGCCGAAATGATCTTGCCGCAGGTCAGCACGCGGGGACCGCGGAACGCGCCGTAGCGCATCGCCTGGCGGGCTTCCTGCGGCCACTCCCCCTGGGCGCCGGTGAACCTGACCGTGGTGACACCCATGCGCAGGAACTCGCGCAGTTCGGCCTGGAGGAAGTGCGCCGGGGTCCCGGCCAGGAAGGGCTCGGCCCCGCGCAGGGTCCTCGGGGTGTCGCTCAGGATGTGGGTGTGCGCTTCGATCAGGCCGGGCATCAGCGTCCGCTGCTGCAGGTCCACCAGCCGCGCGCCCTCGGGGCACGGCTCGGACGCCCGGCCGACCCGCCGGATCACCCCGTCCTCGACCAGGACCGCGGCGCCGTCGCGCACCTGGCCGCCCGTGCCGTCGAACACCCGGGCGCCGGTCAGCCACAGCCGTCCCTCGGCGTGCGCAGGAGTGGCGATCAACGCCGGGAATCGGTGCGGCACGGTGTCCTCTTCTCGCCAGGGCCGCGCCCGGACCGGACGAGCACGTCCGCCCGGGACTCGCGGCAGCAGGGGTCGACTCGGCAGCAATTGTGGGCCATCGCCCCCTTGTGCGCCAGCTTCGGCCTCAGGACCCCGGACGCGCCCATGCGCCGCGCCACGGCACCAGCTAGCCGCCAGCCAGCGGGCTCAGCTCAGCCGGGTGGAGGACCGTGTCGCCGCCCGCGCGCACGCCAGCGCCGGCGCCCGGCGTGCTGCGGCCGGCGCCCGCCGGGATCCCGCGGACCTGGATGAGCGGGCGAGCGGGATAAGCAGCTAGACGTGCTCCAAGGCCATGATCACGGTGGTGCCGGGTTCGAGGGCGTCGCAGACGTGCGGCACGTCGCCGGGATAGCACATGTAATCGCCCGGCCCCAGCTCGACCGGCTGGTCGGCGGGGCCGACGAGCGCCCGCCCCGTGCCGATGACCGCGTGCTCCATGGTGCCCGGCTGGTGCGGGTCGGACTCGCGCGGCGGGCCCGGTTCGACGCTCAGCAGGTAGATGTCCCGGCGGGCGCTGGGCGGGCACGAGGCCAGCAGGGTGGCCACGTAGTGGGCGCGCTCGGACGTCACCGTGGTCCCCTCACCCCGGCGCAGCACGGTCACCCGCGGCCGGGACGGGAGGTCGACCAGCCGGCTGAACGGCACGTCCAGGGCGACGCTCAGCGCCCACAGGGTCTCCAGGCTGGGGTTCCCGGCGCCGGACTCGAGCTGGGACAGCGTGGACTTCGCGATGCCGGCGTCCCGCGCCAGCTCGGACAGGGACAGGCCGACGCGCTCGCGCTCGCGGCGGATCGCCGCCGCGATGCGGTCCAGGGGCGGGCGGGCGGGCGGTTCCGCCGGTGCGGGCTTCATCAATTGTTCGCTCCATCGGTCACACGTTCGCCTTGACGAACAACGGCCGTCTGTTCATAATACCGGTTATGCGTTCGTTCTGGCGAACAGTGCTGACCCGGGCGGGACGACCCCCCAGGACCCGTGCTCTGGACCGGCGGCTGCTGCGGGACATCGGGCTGGTGTGCCTCGCCGACGGCCTGGTGGGGGTGTCGTTCGGCGCGATCGCCGTGTCCGGCGGACAGCCGGCCTGGGTGCCGCTGGCCATGTCGCCGGCGGTGTTCGCGGGCGGGGCCCAGTTCGCCGCGCTCTACATCGTGCTCGGCGGGGGCGGGCTGGCCGCGGCCGTGCTCGCCGGCCTGGTGCTCAACGCCCGGCTGCTGCCGTTCGGCTTCGCGGTGGCCGACGTCCTTGACCTGCGCTGGCCGGCCCGGCTGGCCGCCAGCCACCTGCTGGTCGACGAGTCGGTGGCGTTCGCGCTGGCGCAGCGCGACCCGGTCCGGCGCCGGGCCGCGTTCCTGGCCTGCGGCGGGCTGCTGTTCGTGGCGTGGAATCTCGGCACCGTGGCGGGGGTGCTGGCCGGGCGGGCGGTCGGCAACCCGAGCGCGCTGGGCCTGGACGCGGCCTCGCCCATGGTGCTGCTGGCGCTGGTGCTGCCGGCCCTGCGAGAGCCGCGGGCCCGCCGGGCCGCGCTGCTCGGCGCGGCGATCGCGCTGGCCGCCGCCCCGTTCCTGCCCGGCGGCCTGCCTGTGCTCCTGGCGCTGCTCGGCCTGGTGGCCGTGGCCCGGCCCGGTGCCGGCGGCCGCACCCGGCCGGGCGCGGCGGCCCGGACATGACCCCGCTGGCCGTCCTGCTGCTCGCCGCCGGGACCTACGTGTTCCGTGTGTGCGGGCCGGTGCTGCACCGCCGGGTGGAGCTGTCCCCCCGGCTGCGGCAGATGCTGTCGGTGTCCGCGACCGTGCTGCTGTGCGCGCTGGTCGCCATCTCGGCGCTGACCGCGGGCCACGGCTTCGCCGGCTGGGCCCGGCCCGCTGGCGTGCTGGTCGGCGGCGTGCTGGCAGCACGGCGGGCGCCGTTCCTGGTGGCCGTGGCGGCGGCCGTGGCCACCACGGCCGTCCTGCGTCTGCTGGGCGTACGCTGAACGCGTCTGGCAGGGTATATGCGGGACCCTGCGGCCTGTGGAGTGCGATGAGTGCGGAATCTGCCCCGTTGCGGCTGGCTGAGGCGGCCGGGGTGCTGTCGCTGGCGACCGACCTGGCGATGGGCCAGTCCTTGGAGCACGGGCTGCGCACCGCCTTGCTGGCGCTTCGGCTCGCCCAGGCGATGGGGCTGCCCGAAGACCAGCAGGTAACCGTCTTCTACGTCGGCTTGTTACATTTCGCCGGATGCACGGCCGAGAGCGAGATCGACGCGCGGTTCTTCGGGGACGAGCTTGTCGCGCGCCCGCAGATGATGGCCGCATATCAGGGGTCTCGGCTGGCGCTGATGAGCGCCGCGATGCGGGTCGCCCACCGGGGGAGCGCGCCGCTGGCACGAGCGGCGATGATGACCAGCGCCGCCGTGGGGGGCGTGGCGGAGTTCCGCAAATGGGCCCGGACTCACTGCGACGTGGCCCGGCTGCTTGGCGCGCGGATGGGCCTGACCGAGCCGGTTCAGCTGGCCCTGCGGCACCTGTACGAACGCTGGGACGGCAAGGGCATGCCGGGTGAGCTGCGCGGCAGCCAGCTCCCGCTGGCGGTGCGGCTGATGCAGGTGGCACAGGACGCGGACATGGCCTGCCAGCGCGGCGGCGCAGCGCTGGCCGGCCAGATGCTGGCGCAGCACGCCGGGTCGGGCCTGGACCCGCAGGCGGTGGCGGTCTTCCTCGCGCTCGGTGACGGCGTCTATGCGGGCCTGGACGCGCCCTCGATCTGGCCCGAGATGATGATCGCCGAGCCCGGCCCGCAGCCGGTAGTGAGCGAGGCACGGCTGGATGCCTGCCTGTCGGCGGTCGCGGACTTTGCCGACCTGAAGAGCATGTGGACGATCGGGCACTCGCGCGGGGTAGCCGACCTCGCCGGGCAGTCCGGCGTCGTGGCCGGGCTGCCCGCATCGGACGTGCGGACGCTGCGCCGGGCGGCGCTGGTGCATGACATCGGCCGCGTCACGGTGCCGTTCGGCGTGTGGGCCAAGCCGGCCCCCTGACCCGCGGCGAGCGGGAGCAGGTGCGCCTGCACGCCTACCACAGCGAGCGGGTGCTTGATGTGGCCGACGGGCTGCGCCCGCTGGCCCGTCTGGCCGGGTCACATGGCGAGCGCTGCGACGGCTCCGGCTACCACCGGGGCAGCCGGGCCCCTGACCTGCCGCTCACGGCCCGGCTACTCGCGGCCGCCGACTGCTACCACGCGATGCGCGAGCCCCGGTCCCACCGGCCGGCGCTGTCGCCGGCGGCCGCCGCCGACGAAATGTGCCAGGAGGCGGACCAGGGCAGGCTCGCGCCGGATGCGGTGAACGCGGTGCTGACCGCCGCCGGGCAACCGCGTCGCCCGGTGTCACGGCCCGCCGGGCTGTCCGAGCGCGAGTGCGAGGTGCTCGGGCTGCTGGCGCGCGGGATGGCCACCAAGCAGATGGCCCGGCAGCTCGGGATCTCGCCGAAGACCTGCGACCACCACATCCAGTCCCTCTACGCCAAGGCCGGCGTCTCCACCCGCGCTGGCGCGACGTTGTTCGCGCTCGAGCACGGCCTGGCCACCCTGAACTAGACGCTCACCGGGCTGACTCGAACACGGCCTGCCCACCCCGAACCAGACGCTCACCGGGCTGACTCGAACACGGCCTGCCCACCCCGAACCAGACGCTCACCGGGCTGACTCGAGCACGGCCTGCCCACCCTGAACCAGACGCTCACCGGGCTGAAGGGCCGTCCCTCCCGCACCAGAACCGGTCACCGCGCCCGGGCCCCGGCAATCTTGCCCATAGGGAGTTCTCCCCATTCCCAGACCCTTCCGGCCCTGCCTACTCTCGGTCTAGCGCACGGCGGCCGGAGGTTCACGCGCGAGGCTGCTCTGCGGCGCCTGTCACGCGGCGCCGGGCCGGCCCAGGCCGGTGCGTAACGGCATGGCGTAATTCCCGATGTGGCGGAGGAACCGGTCGTGACAGAGCCCAGGCACCCGGCTGCGTACATCCGCGCCGCGCCGGGGGCGGACGCCAGCGCCTTAGCCCGGCAGCACCGGGCCGTGGCGGAAACCGCGCAGCAGCGCGGCTGGCCGGCGCCGGTGGTCTACGTCGATGACGATCCCGGACCGGCCGACCTGCGCGGTTCGGCGCTGGCCAGGCTGGAGGCCGCGATCGTCGCCGGGCGGCACGACGCGCTGCTCCTGGCCGGGCCGGGCGTGGTCACCGGCAGCGCGCCGGCGCTACTGATGAGGCTCCTGCTCAGCTGCACCAGGACCGGGGTCACCGTCGAGCTCCTCCCGTCGGTCCCGGCGGCGGACAGCCGGGCCGTGACCCCGGTGTCAGCCGCGGGGCACGTGCCGCCGTGCCCGCTGCCCCGCGAGCGCTGGAGTGTGCTGACCCGCGCCCGCATCGAGGCGCTGTCCGGGCTGTTCCCCGACTGGCGGGTCTGGCTCGACCATCACGGCTGGCATGCTCGCCGGCGAGCCAGCACGTACCTGCAGGGATACTGGCCCGGCGCCCCCGCGTTCTGCGTACACGCCGACAGCGCGGTAGACCTCGCCGCCCAGCTGCGCTGGCAGCAGTCAGCGGAGGCGGACGCGCCATCGGGATGCAAGGCCAGCTGAGTCCCGGGCGACGGGCGGTGACGTCACCGGACCCGTCGGGTTGAGAGAACTCCAGGGTCGCGAGCTGCCGGAGCCGCGCGCCGCTGGTCATGGCCGCAGCGATGTGCGCCTCGGCGATATCTGTGATGCCGCGGCAAGAAAAATCCGCCTGCCTGTTCGCTGAGGGCCCGGAAATGTCGGACCCTCTCGATAGTGTCGAACTAGCAATCGAGATTCAGCACAGACGACCCCCAGCAGCCCAGCGCGGAGCCGAGCTGCACCGGGAACCGCCCTCATCTACGGAGGCCCGCCCAGACCATGTGCTTACCCGGCCAGCCGCTCCCCGTGCCCGCCACCGCCGCCGGCGCGGCCGCGATGGCCCGCGCCGCGCTGGGCTGGCTCGCCGCGGCGGACGCCGCGTCGCTGGACCACGGCCGAGCAGGCCGAGTGCCTGCGCGTCCTGGAGCAGGTGGGGTCGGTGCACACCGCGGCCCGGTCGAAGGTCCTGGCCGCGTTCTGGGCCCAGGACGGGTGCCGGGGCGACGGGCACGGGTCGGCGCGGACCTGGCTGAGGTGGCAGACCCGGGTCAGCGGCGGCGCGGCCGCGGGGGCGATCGGGTGGATGCGGCGGCTGGCCGCCCACCCCGCCGTCGCCGCCGCGCTGGCCGCCGCGCAGATCTCCGGGTCCTGGGCCCGGCAGGTGTGCGAGTGGAGCGACGCGCTGCCCGCCGGCTGCCGCGGCGACGCCGACCAGATCCTGCTCGACGCGGCCCGCGGCGGCGCGGACCTGGCCGGCCTGGGCCAGCTGGCCGAGGAGATCCGCCAGCAGACCGCCCGCCCGGACGCCGACGGCGGCGGTGACGGGTTCGATGACCGCCGGGTGTGGCTGGCCGCGACGTTCGGCGGGGCGGGGACGCTGCGCGGGGACCTGACCCCGGGGTGCGCGGCGGCGCTCTCGGCGGTGCTGGCGGCGCTGGGCAAGCGGGCCGGGCCCGGAGGACCGGCGGTCCAAGAGCCAGCGTGACCACGACGCGCTGGAGGAGGCGTGCCGGCGGCTGATCGCCGCCGGCGGCCTGCCGCAGCGGGCCGGGCAGCCCACCCAGATCCAGCTGCACATGACCTTGGACCAGCTGCGCGGCCTGCCCGGCGCCCCCGCCGCCGAGGCCGCCTGGGCCGCGGCCGGGGCGGGCGCGGCGGCCGGGCCGGGCGCGGACTGCGACGCCACCCTCGTCCCGGTCGTCACCGGCCACATCGACCCCGAAGTCCTGGACCGTCTCGCCGCCGCCTTGCTCCGCCCGCCCGGCGGCCCCGGCGAGACCGGCGCCGCGGAGAACGCGGCCGCGGCGCGGCGGCGGCGCGCCGAGCGGGCCGTCCGGCAGATCATCGTCGCGGCCGCCGCCGACCTGCTGTCCGGCCCCGCCGGGCTCGCCGCCTACCTGCGCACCGGGATCGCCGGCGCCCTGGCCGCCTCGGTCAGCCTCCCCCTCGACGTCGGCGCCGCGGTCGAGATCATCCCCGCCCACCTGCGCCGCGCGGTCACCGCCCGCGACCGCCGCTGCCGCTTCCCCGGCTGCGACCAGCCCGCCACCGCCTGTCAGCCGCACCACATCATCCCCCGCTCCGCAGGCGGCCCCGCCAGCCTCACCAACCTGCTGCTCTTGTGCACCTTCCACCACCTCATCGCGGTGCACCGGTGGGGCTGGGGCATCGTCCTGCTCCCCGACGGCACCTTGACCGCGACCAGCCCCGACCGCGGCCGCACCCTGCACAGCCACGGACCACCCGCCAGTGCCGCCTGACCGGCGGCCGGATGCCGCGACGCGCCCGCCCACGCCGACTAGAGCGTGTCTCGTAGATCCCTAGCGCCACGACTCGCTGGCGTTTGAGCCGCTGATGGGCCGGCTGGCCGTCGCGCGCCGTGGCCCGGCTGGCCGGCGGGCCAGCGATCCGGATCTCCTTTGCATGCCAGCTAGGTAAAAAGCTATAGTGCTATGTACCTAGTTGAAGTGAGGTCGTGGTGATCGAGTTCCATTTGGACGCCCGCTCCGGGGTCGCGCCGTACCGGCAGCTGATCCACCAGGTGCGGCACGCGCTGCGGCTGGGCCTGCTGCGCGAGGGCGACCAGTTGCCGAAGGTCAAGGACGTGGTCGCCGGGCTGGCGATCAACCCGAACACGGTGCTCAAGGCCTACCGGGAGCTGGAGTACGAGGGCCTGGTGGCGGCCCGCCCGGGGATCGGCACGTTCGTGACCGGGACGCTGGACGGCGGGTCGCTGGCCGCGCACCGGCCGCTGGCCCGCGACCTGGCGCGCTGGCTGGCCAGGGCACGCCGGGCCGGGCTGGACGACGAGTCGATCGAGGCGCTGTTCGCCAGCACGTTTCGGTCCGCTAGCGAGGAGGACATAGCGTGAGCGCCGTCATAGAAACCGACGGGCTGGGCAAGCGGTACCGGCGGAAGTGGGCACTGACCGACTGCACGCTGTCCGTCCCGGCCGGGCACGTCGTGGGATTGGTCGGCCCCAACGGCGCGGGGAAGACCACCCTGCTGAGCCTGGCCACCGGCCTGCTCGCGCCGGATGCGGGCTCGATCGAGGTGCTCGGCGGCAGGCCGGCGGCCGGGCAGGCGCAGCTGTCCCGGGTCGGGTTCCTCGCCCAGGACTCACCGGTGTACGCGGGGCTGTCGGTCGCCGATCACCTGAAGCTGGGCGCGCGCCTCAACCCGGGCTGGGACGCGGGGCTGGCCCGCGGCCGGGTCGACCGGCTGGACCTGGACCCGGAACAGAAGGCCGGCACCCTGTCCGGCGGGCAGCGGGCCCAGCTCGCGCTGACCCTGGCCATCGCCAAGCGTCCCGAGCTGCTGGTCCTGGACGAGCCAGTGGCCAGCCTGGACCCGCTGGCCCGGCGGGAGTTCCTGGCCGACCTGATGGAGGCCGTCGCCGAGCAGGAGCTGTCCGTGGTGCTGTCCTCGCACCTGGTCGCAGACCTGGAACGGGTGTGTGACTACCTGATCGTGCTGGTCGGCTCGCGGGTGCGCATCTCCGGGCCGGTGGACGAGCTGCTGGCCGCCCACCACCTGCTCACCGGCCCGCGCCGGGACCCGGCCACGCTGCCGGACGGGCTGGAGGTCATCTCCGCCAGCCACACCGACGTGCAGACCACGCTGCTGGTGCGCACCAGCGGCCCGGTGCTGGACCCGGCCTGGACGGTCTCCGAGGTTGCCCTGGAAGACCTGGTGCTGGCCTACATGAGCCAGGCCACCGGACGCCGCCGCCGCGACAGCCACCACCACCTGGAGGTACAGAAATGATCTGGCTGACCTGGCGGCAGTTCCGCGTTCAGGCTCTCACCGCGGCCGCGGCGGTGGCCGCGTTCGCGATCCTGCTGGCGGCCACGGGACCCGGCCTGGCCAGCCGGTACGCCGCCAGCACGATCACCGGCTGCCACGGCGGCGGCTGCATGACCGCGGCCATGACGTTCCTCAGCCAGCTGCAGGCCACCAGCCCCTACGCGATCGTGTACCTGCTTGGCATCGCGCTCATCCTTGTCGCGCCCGCGATCATCGGCATCTTCTGGGGCGCCCCGCTGATCGCCCGCGAGCTCGAGACCCGGACGTTCACCCTGGCCTGGAACCAGAGCATCACCCGCACCCGGTGGCTCGCGGTCAAGCTCATGCTGACCGGCCTGGCCGCCATGGCCGTCACCGAGGCGCTCAGCCTCATGTATGCCTGGTGGGCCGATCCCATCGGCAAGGCCATCGATTTCGGCGGCAGCACCTCTCTGTTCACCGGGGGCCGGTTCAGCTCGCTGGTCTTCGCTACCCACGGCATCGCCCCGCTCGGTTACGCGGCGTTCGCCTTCGCCCTCGGAACCGCTGCTGGCGCCCTTATCCGCCGTACTGTGCCCGCCATGGCCGTCACCCTGGCCATCTTCGCCGCCGCCCAGGTGGCCATGCCGCTGGGGGTCCGCCCGCACCTCATCCCGCCCGACCACAGGGTCGCCGCGATCGAGTCTGTGGACCTGGACTTCGGCAACCTGACCGCCACCGTCGTCCCCCGCCAGCCCGGCGCCTGGATCCTCTCCAGCGCAGCCATCAACGCGGCGGGCCAGACCGTCAGCACGCTCCCCGCCCCCTGCCTGGGGGCGACGACCCTGGGCCCCAAGGTCGGCTCCTCCCCAGGGCCCTGCCTGGAAAGCCGCGGCATCCGGGAGGCCATCACCTACGAGCCCGCCAGCCGCTACTGGCCCCTCCAGTGGATCGAGACCGGGATCTTCCTGGCCTTCGCCCTCGCCCTGGCCGGGTTCTGCTTCTGGCGGCTCGGCCGCCGGCGGACCTGACGTGCCGGGCGAGGGTTGAGGCAGCATCACGCCCGTACCTAGCCCGGTTCCCGCTGACCCGGAACGGCCAGCAAGGCAACCCCCTGGTGGGCGGGGCCGCTCGAAAGAGGCCGCCCGCCGCTCCGACCTGGCTGCTGAACCTTGGCGTAAGTCGTCTAGCCGGGATCCGGGCCGGTGGCGACGGGCCGGGCGGGATCGGCGACCCACCCGGACCAGGATCCGACGTAGAGTGCGGCCGGGACGCCGGCCAGCGCGAGGGCGAGTACCTCGTGCGCGGCGGTCACACCGGAGCCGCAGTACGCTCCGACCGCGCTGGCTCCCTCGGGGACGCCGAGCCGGGCGAACCGCCGCCGCAGCTCGGCGGGGGGCAGGAACCGGCCGTCGGCGCCGACGTTGGCCGCCGTCGGCGCGCTCAAGGCCCCGGGGATGTGGCCGGCCACCGGGTCGACCGGCTCGGTCTCGCCGCGGTAGCGTTCCCCGGCCCGCGCGTCGAGCAGCACGCCGGAGCGGGCCAGGGCGGCGGCGCCCGCCGCGTCGAGCAGCGGAAGGTGGCCGGGAACCGCGGTGAAGTCTCCCGCCGCGGCCCTCGGCTCGTCCGGGGTGACCGGCTGCCCGGCGGCCGCCCAGGCGCGCAAGCCGCCGTCCAGGACCTGAACCCCAGAGTGGCCGAAGTACCGCAGCACCCACCAGGCGCGTGCGGCGATGGTCGAGTCGCCGTCGTCGTAGACGACGACCGGGCGGCCCGCCCGGACCCCGGCCCGGCGCATCGCCGCCTGGAAGTCGGCGGTCGCGGGCAGCGGGTGCCGGCCCCCGGCGCCCGGCGGCCCGGCCAGGTGGGCGTCCAGGTCCGCGAACACGGCGCCGGGCAGATGGCCCGCGCGGTAGCTGTCGATCCCGGGCGGGCCGCCGAGCCGCCAGCGGACGTCGAGCAGCACCGGGGCGTCGCCGCCCGCCAGTGCGGCGGCGAGCGACCCGACGTCGATCAGCGGATACGCGGCCGGGTCCGCCGTGGGAACTACATTGGAGTCTCCAGCCTGCATCCTGGGGATAACCTCACGTTTCCTGTGGACAAGCCGGCGAGACCCGGTGGGTTTCCCCGCGCCGTCTGTGGACAAACCTACGATCGGGCCCAGCGTCAGGCCGGATGCTCCCGCAGCCAGGCCAGGACCTCCGCGGCGTGCCGATCAGGCGGGAACACCGGGTAGAAGACGTGCTCGATCCGGCCCTGGCGCAGCACCAGCGTGAGCCGCTGGTAGCGGACCACGCCTCCGGCCGGGAACGTCGGCAGCCGCAGTTGCCCGGCCAGCGCCAGGCCCGCATCGGACAGCAGCGGGAACGGCAACTCCAGCCGGGCCGCCGCCTCGGCCTGCTCGGCCGGGTCCTGGGTGGACAGGCCGAAGACCTCCGCGCCCGCCTCGGTCAGTTCCTGGTAGTGCGAGCGGAACCCCAGCGACTCGGGCGTGCACCCCCGGGCGCCGGGGATCTGATCCCAGCCCTCGGGCAGCGCTACCCCGGGCGTGCCGGTCATCGGGTACACGTACACGATCGCGCGCGGGTGGCGGCCTGGGCCAGGTCCACCAGGCTCCCGCTGGTCGCGGGCAGCGAGATCGACGGCATGACGGCCCCGGGCAGGTGCGCGGCGGCACCGTCGTCCTCGGGCACGGGCAGGTCCGCGGGGAGCTGCTCATAGTTCGCGGCGGACACGGGCGTCCCTCTTCTCTCGGGCTGGGCTACATCGCTGTCAGGGTCAACTGTGCTATATAGACGACAACGTCAGCAGGGGCACGAGCTGGTCCGCGGGCGTCAGCGACCCGTGCATGCCGATCAGAGCGGATTCCCGGGGTTCGGCCTTCGTGGCCACGACGGCCCACGAGCCGGCCGGGGCAGCCACGATATCGCCGATCCGGGGCGCCAGCACCGGATCCACCGGCCCGAACCAGCCGTCGGCGATCGCCTCGTCCCGGGAGGCCACCCAGGCCCGGTGGCCCAGGATCTCGCGCCACGCCGCGAGCACGTCGCCCGCCGCGCCGGGCCGGGCGTACACGTGCCTGGCCCGCGGCTCGCCGCCGAGCAGGGCCACGCCCGCGCGCAGCCCAGGCACCGCGGCGACGTCAACCCGGTCCTGCGGCGGAACGTCCACCATGCCGTGATCGGCCGTCACGTACAGCACCGTGCCCGGCGGCAGTGCCCCCGCCAGCTGCTCGGCCAGCTTGTCCACGTGCCCGAGATGATAGCGCCAGGCATCCGACGAGCATCCGAACACATGCCCGGTCGCGTCAAGCTCACCGTGATACACCATGACCAGCGTCCGGTCCGAGCGCCGCAACGCCACCGCAGCCTGCGCCGCAAGCGCGCCGAACGTGTCGGCAGCCAGGACATGCGCGCCGCGCAGGATAGCCAGCGACAGTCCGGTCCATCCCAGCGCGGAGTGGGCCACGCGGAACGCGCTGATCCCCGCTTCGGCGGCGCGTTCGAAGATGGTGGAACCAGGCTGCCAGTCCACCGGATCGACCCGCTGATCCCAGCGCAGCGAGTTGAGCAGCCGGCCCTGCCCCGGCACCGCCACCTGGTACCCCAGCACGCCGTGCTGCCCGGGGGGCCGCCCGGTACCCAGGGACGCCAGGCTGGTCGCGGTGGTCGCCGGGAACCCCGAGGCCAGCGGCCGCCCGGTCACGGTCAGCTCGGACAGGAACGGCGCGGCCGCCTGATGGTCACGCAGCAGTTCCCAGCCCAGGCCGTCCACGACCAGCAGGCAGGCGCGGTCGGCCGGCGGAAGCTGCAGCGGGTTGGGCGCGGACCCGACCCCCAGGGAGGCGAGCACCGAGCAGCCGAGATCGGCCAGGGTGCTCTCGCCATAGCGCGGCAGCGAGGGCCGCGAGGCCGGCAGCTCGGCTGTCACCGCAGCCGTTACTTCCGGAAGCGCTCGCCCATCCACTGGGCGACGCTCTCGGGCGCCAAGTCCACGGCGCTCTCCCAGTGCAAACGCTCCAGGAACGTGGAATCCGAGCGGTAGAAGGGCTGCAGGTTCGAGCGACAAGCCAGACGCAGGTTCAGCGGATAACCCTCAGCACCCGGCGGCGCTCCGTAGATCGCGCAGTTGAAGCTCTCAAAGCCCATCTCTGCGTACGCACCCAGAGCCAGCCCCAACCCGTGGGCCAGCTCGTCGATGAGATCGTCGTCTAGCTCCGCAGGTGAAGAGATACCACTGGCGAACGCCCTCAGCTCTGCGGGGGCAATCGGAGCAAAGCTAACGATCCACTGTATGCGTCCGGTATCCCCCAGATAACGCTCCCCGCTGCGGCGCTCGGCGCCCAGGTAGTCCTTAAATAGCCGAGGCGGGACATCCGCCAGCAGGCGCTGCAATGTCGTCGGCTGGGAGTCAACGATCCCCTGCATGTGGGGATGAAACAGCGAACTCCCCGAGGGGAGCATGTGGTTGGCGTTGATCGACGCCCACCGCGACTGTGGTTCTGCCGCCATCACCGCCTTGGCGAATACGACCTGAGTGGCCAAGTTGTCCGCGAGCAGCCGCCGGGTCATCTCGGCGAGCGGCAGGTAATGCAACCTGGGCGAGTAGACGGACACCGCGCTGTGTGACGAGTACGCGTGCAGGTTTGGGAACAGGACCGCCTCGCCGCGCACGATCTGCCCGTCAGGGTGAATCCTCGGGCTCAGCCTGGGAGTTAGCACGTCGATCCGGTCCGGGCAAAATGGGCAGCGCGGCTGGCTCTCCCGTCCAAACGCCTGCAGGTCGAAGTCGTTGGCAGGCATCAGGCCGCGCCCAGGCAGGACGCGTGAGCTGTGGCCGGTCAGCGGATCAAAACGTACCTCGATCGTCGTACGCACTGGCTCGTCTGTGCCGGGTTCGATCATCTCGGCGGTCAAGAACTCACGTCTTAGTTCCATTCTTCGCCTCGCCGTCGGGGGAGAGTCGCTAGACGGATGCCGGCCCGGCTATGTCGGTTCTATCGTTCAGTCACCCCGCCGGCAAAGGCCGTCTCAGCTATATAGACGACAACGTCAGCAGGGGCACGAGCTGGTCCGCGGGCGTCAGCGACCCGTGCATGCCGATCAGAGCGGATTCCCGGGGTTCGGCCTTCGTGGCCACGACGGCCCACGAGCCGGCCGGGGCAGCCACGATATCGCCGATCCGGGGCGCCAGCACCGGATCCACCGGCCCGAACCAGCCGTCGGCGATCGCCTCGTCCCGGGAGGCCACCCAGGCCCGGTGGCCCAGGATCTCGCGCCACGCCGCGAGCACGTCGCCCGCCGCGCCGGGCCGGGCGTACACGTGCCTGGCCCGCGGCTCGCCGCCGAGCAGGGCCACGCCCGCGCGCAGCCCAGGCACCGCGGCGACGTCAACCCGGTCCTGCGGCGGAACGTCCACCATGCCGTGATCGGCCGTCACGTACAGCACCGTGCCCGGCGGCAGTGCCCCCGCCAGCTGCTCGGCCAGCTTGTCCACGTGCCCGAGATGATAGCGCCAGGCATCCGACGAGCATCCGAACACATGCCCGGTCGCGTCAAGCTCACCGTGATACACCATGACCAGCGTCCGGTCCGAGCGCCGCAACGCCGCCGCAGCCTGCGCCGCAAGCGCGCCGAACGTGTTGGCGCTCAGGTACTCCGCACCGCGCATCGTGGCCAGAAAAAGCCCGGTCTGCCGGTGCGCGGAGTGGGCCACGCGGAACGCGCTGATCCCCGCTTCGGCGGCGCGTTCGAAGATGGTGGAACCAGGCTGCCAGTCCACCGGATCGACCCGCTGATCCCAGCGCAGCGAGTTGAGCAGCCGGCCCTGCCCCGGCACCGCCACCTGGTACCCCAGCACGCCGTGCTGCCCGGGGGGCCGCCCGGTACCCAGGGACGCCAGGCTGGTCGCGGTGGTCGCCGGGAACCCCGAGGCCAGCGGCCGCCCGGTCACGGTCAGCTCGGACAGGAACGGCGCGGCCGCCTGATGGTCACGCAGCAGTTCCCAGCCCAGGCCGTCCACGACCAGCAGGCAGGCGCGGTCGGCCGGCGGAAGCTGCAGCGGGTTGGGCGCGGACCCGACCCCCAGGGAGGCGAGCACCGAGCAGCCGAGATCGGCCAGGGTGCTCTCGCCATAGCGCGGCAGCGAGGGCCGCGAGGCCGGCACGTCCGCCACCGCAGCGGGAGGCCCTTCGCTGGTCATCGGGTGCTCATCAGGCGCGGCTGGTGGCCTCGGAGAGCGCCTGGGCGAACGCGAGCACCTGCCGCACCGCGTCCTCCCCGTCCGCGGCCTCGCTCACGCGCATGGTCAGGTCATCGGCGGTCACGGTGCCTGTGTACCCGTGATCGGCCTCGCAGCTGTCGTCTCCGCAGTGGGCGGGCTCGAGTTCGATGTGGGCCAGCACGTTCCAGCCGACGGTCAGGACCACCTCGCTGGGCATCGTGGTCCCCGGCACGTACGACGCGGGATCCGGGATCACCCGGGTCACGGCGACCGACGTTATCTGGGAGAACCTGACGGCCTCCGTGCTGGTCTCGGCCTGCGGCCGGGACTCGGAGTCGGCGGCGTCGGCCGGGCTCTCGTCGGTGTGCGAGAAGACGAGGCGGGTCGGGGTGAGCGCCAGCACGGTCATGTGGCGCCGCACCTCCATGCCGGGATCGAACAGCGCGTCGTGGTGCACGACGTACGACACGACCGGCTCAGATCCGAGCGCGGCCGAGACCGCGTCGGCGACCACGCCGGGGTAGTAACCGCTTCGCTCGATCGCGGCGAGCATTCCGCCAGCGGCCAATCTGGTATCCCTCATGCCCCCATCCTGCCCTGTCCCGGTGCCCCTCGCTCACATGGTGAGGCATTGATCCCGGAACGGACCCGGCGCGAGGGCTGCCGCCAGGCCGAGCACCCGCTCGTTCCCCCGGTCCGGAACCTCGATCGTGCCGGCGCCGGCCGCCGGGCGGGGCCTTCGTGGCGAGAATGCCAGGATGGCCCACCATTCGCCCATGGTCGCGATGATATGCCCAATACCGGGCCAATGGCCGTTCGCGCTCGGCGCAAACGGCCATCTCCCTATTTTTGTCAGGTTCCGGACGGCCGCCCCGGCAGGTAGCGCAGCAGAACCACGTCGCCAATCTCGCGGACCTCGGCGAGGTGCATGCGCCGGCCGGCGGCCCGGCCCGGCGGACCCGCCATACGCGGAGCCCGCGGGTCGCCGACGAAGATCGGCGCAATCGCCAGGTGCAGTTCGTCGGCCAGTCCCGCGGCGAGAAACTGCGCGTGCACGGTGCCGCCGCCCTCGACCATCAGCCGCCGCACCCCCCGGGCGGCCAGGTCCGCCAGTACGGCGCCCAGGTCGAGCGGGTCACCGGCCCCGACGACCTCGGCGGCCTGGCCCGCCCCCGGGACGCCGCCCAGCCGTTCCCTGACCCGGCCGACGGCCGCGGCCGGGGTGTAGACCAGCCGGGCACCGTCCCCCGTGGTGAAGAACCGCGCCGCCGGGTCGATCTCGCCGGTGCCGGTGAGCGTGACCCGGGCGGGGCTCGGCGGGAGCCCGCGGGCGACGCGGCGGGCCCGGCGAGCCTGCGAGCGCACGAGCAGCGCCGGGTTGTCGCGGCGGATGGTCTCCGCGCCGACCATGATCGCGTCGGACCCGGCCCGTACCTCATCGACCCGGTCGAGATCCGCGTCGTTGGACAGGATCAGCCTGGCCTCCGTGGTGTCGTCCAGGCAGCCGTCGACCGACGTGGCGACCGACAGCAGCACGTACGGGCGTTCGGGCACGCCGTTGGCACGCGGGGGGGTCCTGGGGGGTCGTCCCCCCCGGGCGGCATGCGGGGGGGTCCTGGGGGGTCGTCCCCCCCGGGCTGGCACAGTCATGCGGGCCTCCGGCGCTGCTCTCGGCGCAGATTATCCGAGCCGGCCCTACGCTGAGGTCCCATGCCTCGCGGCGGACTGCGGCTGTCCATCACGCTGCTCACCGCAATTCCCCTGAACGGAACCAGGGGCGCTGGTCCCGCGCCGTCACGGCGGGCCGCCGCAGCGGCGATGGCCTGGGCACCGGTCATCGGCCTGCTGCTCGGCGCGGGCGCGGCGGCGGTGCTGGAACTCGCCGCACGGTGGGGCCGTACCGGTCCGTTGCTCGCTGCCGTCCTCGCGGTGGCCGCGCTCGCCGTGGCGACCCGTGGCCTGCACCTGGACGGGCTCGCCGACCTGGCCGACGGCCTGGGCAGCCGACAGCCCGCCGACCGGGCGCTGGAGATCATGAAGCGCTCCGACATAGGGCCGTTCGGGGTGGTCACGCTCGTGCTCACGCTGGGCGTGCAGATCGCGGCGCTGGCCCAGGCCCAGGTCCTCGGCCGCGGCGTGCCCGCGGTGATCGCCGCGGTGGTGACCGGGAGGCTGGCGCTGACCTGGGCCTGCCGTCGCGGAGTGCCGCCCGCGCGGGGCACCGGCCTGGGCGCCCTGGTGGCCGGGACGGTACATCCCGCGGCCGCGATCGGGCTGACGGCGGCGGCACTGGCCGCGGCGGGGGCGTTCGGGCTGATGGTCGTGATCGCCGTGGCGGCCGGACTGGCCGCCTCGCTCGCGCTGACCACGCTGGCCGTGCGCCGCCTGGGCGGGATCACCGGTGACGTGCTCGGAGCCCAGGTGGAGGTCACCACCGCGGTGTGCCTGCTGGTGACGGCCATCGGCCGGGGCGGCTAGGCGGGCGGCCGGGGCGCCGGGCATGTGGCCGGGCGGGCGTATCCGGCGGGCGTATCCGGCGGGCGTATCCGGCGGAGTCGGCGATGGATGTGGCGTTGCTGTACATGGGTGTGCACCGGATCCACATTCATATCGGCCGGGATGCCGGGGCGGCGGGGCGCGGGCCGGGACGAAAGCCTTGAAACGGGATAAACGGGGATCACGGCGACGGGGGCGGCTGGCTGCCCAGCCGGGCGCTAGACGGGCGCCGCGGCCTGGAGCGCCTCGCGCAGGCGGCGGGCGTACCCGGCCGCCTCGTCGTCGTCGGCGTAGCGGGTGCGCGGCCAGAAGAAGCCGCGCAGGCCGTCGCCCTTGGTCCGGGGCACGACGTGCACATGCAGGTGCGGGACGCTCTGGCTGACCGTGTTGTTCTCGCCGACGAAGCTGCCCTGGGCGCCCAGCGCGGCCGGCATGGCCGCGCTGACCCGCTGCACCCGCAGGAACAGCGGGCCGACCAGGCCGCCCGGCAGGTCGGCCAGCGTCACGTAGTGCGCCTTCGGGGCGACCAGCACGTGCCCCTTGAACACCGGCCGGGCGTCCAGGAACGCGACCGCTACGTCATCGGACAGCACCACGTGCGCGGCCCTGGTCCCGGCCGCGATGTCGCAGAAGTTGCAGTCGCTCACGCCGGTACCGTAGCCGCCGCCGCTGGACCGGCACGCGCGGCCGTGGCAGTCTGTGCGATCCGGGGCTGGTTCGGCCAGGGCCGCCCCACCTAGGATTGCTCTCGCGATCGGCTGCCGGTCGCGAGCCGTTTGGTTCCCATTGCCGTGAGCCGGGAGGACCCATGAAGACGAAGGCCGCGATTCTGCGCGGGGCAGGTCAGGACTTCGAGGTCACCGAGCTCGAGCTGGATCCGCCGAAGACCGGCGAGGTCCTGATCCGGTATGTGGCCGCGGGGTTGTGCCACTCTGACGAGCACCTCAGGCACGGCGACATCGTGCCGCGGTTCCCGATCGTCGGCGGCCACGAGGGCGCCGGGATCATCGAGGAGGTCGGGCCCGGCGTGACCCGGCTCGCCCCGGGCGACCATGTCATCTGCTCGTTCCTGCCGGTCTGCGGGCACTGCCGGTGGTGTTCCACCGGCAGGTCCAACCTCTGCGACATGGGCCTCACGATCCTCGACGGCTGCCTGCCCGACGGCACCTACCGCTTCCATGCCGGCGGCGAGGACCTCGGCGCGATGTGCATGCTCGGCACGTTCTCGGAGCGGGCCGTGATCTCGGAGCACTCCGCCATCAAGGTCGACCCCGACCTGCCGCTCGACAAGGTGGTCCTGATCGGCTGCGGGGTGCCGACCGGCTTCGGCTCCGCGGTGCACGCCGCGCAGACCGAGCCCGGCGACACCATCGCCATCTACGGCATCGGCGGGATCGGCATCAACGCGGTCCAGGGCGCGGCGCTGGCCGGGGCGCGCAACGTGGTCGCGATCGACCCGCTGGCCAACAAGCGGGAGATGGCCGAGAAGCTCGGCGCCACGCACAGCGCCGAGACCGCCGAGGAGGCCCAGCAGCTCATCACGGAGATCACCCGCGGCGTCGGCGCGGACAAGGCGATCGTGACCGTCGGCGTGGTCACCTCCGACGTCGTCACGAACGCGTTCAACGCGGTCAGGAAGGGCGGGACGGTCGTGGTGACCGGCCTGGCCGACCCGACCAAGAACACGATCGAGCTGCCGGGCGCGATCTTGACCCTGTTCGAGAAGCGGATTCAGGGCAGCCTGTTCGGTTCCGGGGACCCGTTCCACGACATCCCCCGCATGGTCGAGCTGTACCAGTCCGGGGACCTGAAGCTCGACGAGCTGATCACCACGACCTACACCCTCGACCAGGTCAACCAGGGCTACCAGGACCTGCTGGACGGCAAGAACATCCGCGGCGTGATCCGCTACGACAGCCCCTGACCCCTGACCGACCTGCACCGACGGCGAGATCACCGTGACCCCAGGGACTCCCGGCGGGCCGCCGCCCGTCGTCGGCCTGCGCCGGGAGCGGGAGGTGCTGACCGTCGCGCTCGACGCCGGCCGGCACGTGGTCATCGAGGGACCGCCGGGCACGGGGAAGTCCACCCTGCTGCGGGCGGTCGCCCGGGACGGCGGCGTGGACGTGGTGTTCGTGGAGGGTAACGCCGAGCTGACGCCCGCGCGGCTGATCGGACAGCACGACCCGGCGCAGGTCCTCACCGAGGGCTACACCCCGGCCAGCTTCGTCGACGGTCCCCTGCTCGCGGCCATGCGCCGCGGGGCGCTGCTCTACCTGGAGGAGTTCAACCGGGTTCCCGAGGAGACGCTCAACGTCCTGATCACCGTGCTGACCGAGGGCGAGATCGCGGTCCCGCGGCTGGGCACCGTGCCCGCCGATCCGAAGTTCCGGCTGATCGCCGCCATGAACCCGTTCGACGCCATCGGCACCGCCCGGGTCAGCCACGCGATCGCGGACCGGATCTGCCGGATCGTGCTGGGCTACCAGGACGCGGCGGCGGAACGGGCCATCACGTCGGCGGTGACCGGCTCTGGCGGAGGGGTCGTGGACCTGGCCGTGACCCTGACCCGGGCCACGCGCGACCACCGCGACGTGCGGATGGGGGCCTCGGTCCGCGGCGCGATCGACCTGGTGCTGCTGCTGACCGGTCTGCGGCGGCTGCGCGGCGAAGGCCCGGAGAACGGGGCGGGCGAGGCGAACGGGGCGGGCGAGGCGAACGGGGCAGGCGGCCCTGGCGGGGCGGGCGTCATGATGCGCGAGACCGCCCGGGACGCCGCCTACGCCGCCCTGTCCGGCCGGATCCGGCTGGCCGACGGCTGCGACCGTACCCCGGAATCCGTGATCGACGAGATCCTCGACGAGGTGTGGCCCGAGGGAGAATCGTGGCCCGAGGGAAAAGCGTGGCCCGAGGGAAAGTCCGGGCGGGACGAGGAAGGCCGGGGAAAAGCCCGCCGCCTGCCGCCGGCCGCGGCAGGCGCTAATCACCTGGCCGTCCGGGCGCAGTCCCGCTCCAGCCTGCGCCGCGACCGCAGCGGCGGCAGCGCGCGGCGGCGCATCAGCCGCGTCGAGCTTTCCCTGCGGCACCCGGGTTTCGGCGAGGTCTCGCCGCAGGTCGGCGACCTGGACGAGGACGCGCTGGCCCGGCTGCTGGCCGCCGATCCCGACGCGGCCGCCGCGCTGCTCGCCGACCTGGCCGCCGCCACCGACCGCGAACTGCGCGCGGCGGCGCGGCGGCTGGCCGCCCGGGTCTTCATCCGGCTGGGCCGGGCGGGCGGCGCGCGGGCGCGCGGCTCCCGCCGCCTGGGGGCCAGCCCTCGCGGCGAGGGCGACCTCGACCTGGAGCGCACCCTGGACCGGTGGCCGGGCCGGGGGCCGCCGGCCCGCGAGGACCTGGTGACCCGGTCCTGGACCGCGCGGCGCCCGGCCGTCTGCCTGGTCGTGGACGCCAGCGGGTCGATGTCCGGGAGCGGGGTGGCCATGGCGGCGGTGGCCGCCGCTGCCGTCGTGCTCGCCGCCGGCGACCGGATCGCTCCGGGCGTGATCGCCTTCAGCGGCGACGTGCGCGTGCTCCAGGCGCAGGGCACGCCCCGGCCGCCCCAGGACCTGGTCGGCGACCTGATCGAGCTGCGCGGGCACGGGGTGACCGACCTGGCCGGGGCGCTGCGGGCAGCCGCCGCGCAACTGGCCCGGGCCAACGGCGGCGAGCGGATCGCGGTGCTCCTGTCCGACTGCCTGCCGACCGCCGGCGCCGACCCCGCCGCGGCGCTGCACGGAATCGACCGGCTGCACGTGCTGTGCCCGGTGCCCGCCCCGGACGCGGAACTGGCCGCCGCCGCGCTGGCCCGGGCCGGCGGCGGGCTCAGCCAGCCGGTCGCCACGCTGGCCGACGTGGCGCCGGCGCTGCACCGCCTGCTGTCCTGACCGCCGCCTGGCCGCCGGTCCCGCGAGGCGGCGGGGTGCTCCGCCGTACGGCGGACGGCCGGTCAGCTTCCGGGAGGACGACGCGGTGGCCATGCCGCGCATACGCTGGGGGCGTGTCCGCCGTGTACGCCTGGCTGAGCCGCCACCCGAAGCTGGTGGACCTCGTGCCCGCAGCCTTCCTGCTGCTGCTCGGGCTGGCCACCGTCCAGGGGAGCGTGAACGGGCAGCCGGCGAACGCACCGGTCGCTGCCTCGGCCGCCTCGACGCTCGGCCCCCGGCCTGCGCTGCTGCTGCTCGTGCTGATCACCGTCGCTATGGCCGTGCCGGTGGTGTTCCGGCGCAAGTACCCGGTCCAGGCGTTCATCGTCGCCGCGGTCGCTGGCGCGTTCCAGGTGCTGGCCTATGCCCGCCCCCTGGGCAGCGACCTGGCCATACTCGTCCTGCTGTACACCCTGGCCGCCTACCGGCCGCGGCGGATTTCCGTTCCGGGCCTGTGCGTGTGCCTGGTCGGGTCGGTGGTGTTCGTCGTCAGCATGGTGTCCGCCCAGACCGGACTGATCGACAAGTTGCTGCTGGCCATCGTCATCTTCAGCGGGACCGCCCTGGTTGCGTGGGTGCTCGGGGACTCGATGCAATACCGGCGCGCCTACCTGACGTCCCTGGAGGACCGCGCCGCGCGGCTGGAGCGGGAACGGGACGCGCAGGCGCAGATCGCCGCGGCCGCCGAGCGGGCCAGGATCGCCCGCGAGCTGCACGACGTGATCGCGCACAACGTGAGCGTCATGGTGGTACAGGCCGACGGCGCCAGCTATGCGCTGCGTTCCGAGCCGGCCCGCACCGCCCAGGCGCTGACCGCGATCTCGCAGACCGGGCGGCAGGCGCTGGCCGAGATGCGCCGCCTGCTCGGAATCCTGCGCTCCGGCGACGAGCAGGCCGGCCTGGCCCCGGTGCCCGGGCTCGACCAGCTCCGCGAGCTGCTCGACCAGGCCCGGGACGCGGGCATGTCGGTCTCGCTCACCCTCGAAGGCCCGTCCCGGCCGCTGCCGGAGGGAGCCGAGCTTGCCGCCTACCGGGTGGTGCAGGAGTCGCTGACCAACACGCGCAAGCACGGCGGCCTGGCGGCCGCGGCGGCCGTGACCATGCGCTACGAGCCCGACGGGCTGCTGCTTCAGGTCACCGACGACGGACTGGGCGCGGCCGGGGCCAACGGGGTCGGGCACGGGCTGACGGGGATGCGCGAACGGATCGAGATGTACGGCGGGACCGTCGAGGCCGGCCCGCGGCCCGGCGGCGGCTACCAGGTGACCGCGCGCCTGCCGTACACCGCCGCTGGACCGGATCAGCGACCGCCCGACGGCTTCGACCGTCCGGGCCGATCCCGCCGGGCGCTGGACGGCGCCGCGTGAGCGAGCTGACGGGGCGCGGCGCCGCCTGGACTGAGGAGCGAGGCACGAGCGACGAGGGAAGGCGGTCCCTCCGGGCGCCCCGGAAGCGAGCGGGGAACACAGCGTGAGCGAGCTGACGGGGCGCGGCGCCGCCTGGACTGAGGAGCGAGGCACGAGCGACGAGGGAAGGCGGTGCCTCCGGGCGCCCCGGAAGCGAGCGGGGAACACAGCGTGAGCGAGCTGACGGGGCGCGGCGCCGCCTGGACTGAGGAGCGAGGCACGAGCGACGAGGGAAGGCGGTGCCTCCGGGCGCCCCGGAAGCGAGCGGGGAACACAGCGTGAGCGAGCCGGAGGAGCGCGGGGGACCAGCGTGAGCATCCGCATCGTTCTCGTCGACGACCAGGAGCTGGTCCGAACCGGCTTCCGGATGGTGCTGGACGCCCAGCCGGACATGACCGTGGTGGGCGAGGCCGCCGACGGGCAGGCCGCCGTGGAGTTCGCGCGCACGCATTCGGCCGACGTCATGGTCATGGACGCGCGGATGCCGCGGATGGACGGCGTAGCGGCCACCCGGCGCATCCGGCAAGCCGGCGACCGGCCGCGGGTGCTCATGCTCACCACCTTCGACCTCGACGAGTACGCGTTCGCCGCGCTGAAGGCCGGAGCGAGCGGATTCCTGCTCAAGGACGTGCCGCCGGAGGAGTTGCTGTTCGCGATCCGCGCCGTGCACTCGGGCGACGCCGTGGTCGCGCCGTCCACGACGCGGCGGCTCATCGACAGGTTCGCGCCGATGCTGCCGGCCGACGACGGCCATGCGCCGCCCGAGCTGGCCGGGCTTACCGACCGGGAGCGCGAGGTCCTGATCCTGGTCGCGCAGGGACTGTCGAACGCGGAGCTGGCCCGGCGGCTGTTCGTCTCCGAGGCGACGGTGAAGACGCACGTGGGCCGGATCCTGGCCAAGCTGGTCCTGCGGGATCGGGTCCAGGCCGTCGTCTACGCCTACGAGAACGGTCTGGTCAGGGCCGGACGCCGGGCCTGAATCCGGCCCTCGTCCTCCCGCTGGCCCCGGCCAGGGCCCCCGCCGCCGGTGCCCGCATTCTGCGTTTTGCATACGGCAAATCGGGCCAAGGCTGTACCCTCCTTGCGAGGGGGGTAGATCACACTGTGTTATCGGTCAATTACTATACATATGGTCCGCTCACCCCGGGCCTCAGCTACGCCATGTCCTGCCTGGGCGCGTTCACCGGCCTGCGCTGCACCACCCGGGCTCGCGCCGTGCAGGGAGCGGCCCGGAAGCGGTGGCTGCTGCTGGGCGGGGCGTCGATCGGCCTCACCGGCATCTGGGTCGCGCACTTCATCGCCATGCTCGGCGTCACGATTCGCGGCATGACCATCCGCTACAACGTGCCGGTCACGGTCGTGAGCCTGCTGGTCGCGGCGGCGGTCGTGTGCGCCGGGCTGCTGGTCGTCGACGGCGGCCGTACCCAGCGCCGCTCGCTGCCGGGCGGCGGCCTGATCACCGGGCTGGGCGTGGCGTGCCTGCCCTACCTGGGCATCGCGGCCATGCGGATGCCGGGGCGGGTCAGCTACCACCCGGCGCTGCTGGTGCTCTCGATCCTCTTCGCCGTGGCCGCCGCGACCACGGCGCTGTGGGCTGCGCTCCGGCTGCGCCGAGCCTGGACCACCCTGATCGCCTCGCTGGTCATCGGCGTCGCCGTCAGCGGCATGCAGTACACCGGGATGGCCGCGGTGCGCGTAAACCGGGCGAGCGGGCCCGGGGGCATGCTGCTGGGCGGCGCGGGCGGCACGACCGCCGGGAGCTTCCTGCTTCCGCTGATCATCGGGATCAGCATCGTCTCGTTCGTGGTGTCGGCCGCGGTCGCCTGGTCGCCCACCGAGGATGAGATCAACTACGACGCGGCCCTGCTGGCCCACGTCCGCCGGCGCGCGGCGGCCTCGCCGAACGTCGTGGCCGCCGCCCGGCACCCTCGGCGCACCGGCCGCGGCCGGGCCGCCGTCCCCTTCCCGGCCGCCGCCCCGTTCCCGGCCGCCCCGTTCCCCGCTCCCCCGTCCCCGGCCGCCCCGGCCGCCCCGTCCCCGGCTGAGCCGCCGTAGGTCACGCGGTTCTCTTCCCCGACATATAGCTGTTTAGCGGGAGCATCCAATGTTGACCGTCCACAACTTCTCATATGGCCTGCTGACCCCGGGGCTCGCCTACGTGATGTCCTGCCTGGGCTCGTTTCTCGGCCTGCGCTGCGCCACGCGCGCCCGGGCCCACGAAGGGCAGTCACGCATCCGCTGGCTGCTGCTGGCCGGCTTGTCGATCGGCACCACCGGGATCTGGGTCATGCACTTCATCGCCATGCTCGGCTTCACGATTCCCGGCCAGGTCATCCAGTACAACGTGCCGGTCACCATCCTGAGCATGCTCATCGCCGTCGGGATCGTGTGCGTGGGCCTGCTGATCGTCGGGTTCCGGGGCACGGGGTACCGCCCCCTGCTCCTGGCCGGCCTGATCACCGGGCTCGGCGTGGCCAGCATGCACTACACCGGCATGGCGGCCATGCGGATGCCCGGGAAGGTCACCTACGACCCCCTGCTGTTCACCGTGTCGATGGCGATCGCCGTGGTGGCGGCGACCGCGGCGCTGTGGGCGGCGCTGCGGCTGAAGGGGGTCGGGCGCACCTTCGGCGCCTCCCTGATCATGGGGATCGCGGTCAGCGGGATGCACTACACCGGCATGGCGGCCATGCGGATGTACCGCGCCGACGGCCCGGCGGGCATGGTCATGGGCGGCGCCGGCGGCGCGACCGCCGAGAGCTTCGTGCTCCCGCTCGTCCTCGGGATCAGCATCGTCGCGTTCGTCCTGACCGCCACGATCGCGCTGTCCCCCACCGAGGACGAGATCCGGGTCGAGGCGGAACTGATGAGCCGCCTCGACAGCGCCCGTTCGTAAGCGCGCCCAGCCGTGGATCAGCGGGCCGGGCCGGGCGGAGGACTGCGCGGCGGATGACGTTGCCCGCGGCCGCGACTGAGACAATGGCCACGTGGACGAGACCGCCCAGTCCCCCGGCGAAGGCTGGCTGCTGCTCGTCTACCGGGTCCCGTCCGAGCCCACCAGGCTCCGTTCCACCGTCTGGCGCCGGCTCAAGGGCCTGGGTGCCATCTACCTGCAGAACTCCGCCGCCGCGCTGCCGGCGAGCGTCGCCGCCGAGCGCGCGCTGCGCAAGCTGAGGAGCGAGATCCTGGACATGTCCGGGACCGCGTCCCTGCTGTCCTGCACGGTGATCGCCGGGGAGCAGGAGGTCCGGGCCGCGTTCCAGGCGGCCCGCGACGACGAGTACGAGGAGATCGCGGACAAGTGCCAGGACTTCCTCGCCCAGTTGAAGAAGGAGTACGCGGAGAACCACTTCACCTACGCCGAACTCGAAGAGAACGAGGTAGACCTGGTCAAGCTGAAGAACTGGCTGGAGCGGGTACGCCAGCGCGACGTCTTCGGCGCGGCCGGCCTGCAGCCGGCGCAGAAGGGGATCGGCGAGTGCGAGCAGGCGCTGGAAGCCTATGCGGCGCGGGTGTACGCCGAGGAAGCGGAGAGCCGCTGAGCGCCGCCCGGGCGGTCAGCGCTTGCGCGCCCCGCGCCAGAGGCTGAACGGCAGCAGCAGCACCAGGAACAGCGGCAGCAGCCACCAGGTCGGAACGGCGGTCCGGCTCAGCCCGTAGGTGAGGGACAGGCTGATCACCACGCCGACCGCGACCACCCAGTCGTCGCCGACGACGAAGTCGTACCAGAAAGCGGCGAAGGCTCTGATGCGCTGGGCCACGTCAGCGTCCCTCCCCCGCGGCCGGCGCGGCCTGGACTGCGGGCTTCCTGGCGCGGGGGCCGACCGTGCCCGCGCGCATCACGCCCACGAGGATGAGCGCGAACGCGCCCACGGCCGGGATGAGGGCCAGCAGCGAGGCATCCGAGCCCGGCCAGTGCGCGCCCGCGCCCTCCGCCCCCCAGAACGTGCCGAAGGCGGTGAGCATGATCCCCACGACGAACTTCATGGTGTTCTCCGGGACCCGGGACAGCGGGGACCTGACCGCCGCTCCGGTGGCGGCGATCACGGCCACGGCGCAGGCCGCCGCGATCGCGGCCAGCCCGATGTCGCGGGCGTTGGCGCCGAACGTGAGCACGATGAACACCACCTCGAGCCCTTCGAGCAGCACTCCCTTGAACGACAGCGTGAACCCGTACCAGTCAGGCACCAGGCGGGCCCGCCTGCGCTCCTGGGTCGCCGCCGCGGCGAGTTGCTCGGCGAAGATCTTGTCCTCGTCGTGCAGCGCCTTGTGGCCGCTGGCCCGCAGGATGGCCTTGCGCAGCCACTGCAGGCCGAAGACGAGCAGCAGCGCACCGACCACCAGTCGCAGGCCGCGCAGCGGCACCTCGGACACGGCCGGGCCGAGCGCCGCCACGACGATCGCGAGGACCGCGAGCGCGGCGGCCATCCCGGCGGTGGCCGATCGCCAGTCCCTGGCCGTGCCCGCGGCCAGAACGATGGTGGTGGCCTCGACGGCCTCGACCGCGCAGGCCAGGAACACCGCGATGAACAGCGCCCCGCTTCCCACTTTCGCCGCCTCCTCTGCCGACCTTTGCCGATCCGTGTCTGGGCTCGCGACGTGGTCAGTGTAACAGTCGTCACAACATGGTTATGACGATCGTTATTTCCGGTTCTTAGCGCACGTTTAATCTCCGCATTAGCCTTCGGCCCAAGGCTACGGCCACGCCATGACGGCCGCGTTCCAGAAGGCTACGAGCATCCCCGTCAAGCTCGACGACAACTACACCGGAGATCCCGGCCCGCCCCCCGCGAAGCCGGCCGTCGCCGCCGCATCCGGGACGGAACGGCCAGCCTGAACCGGCGGTGATCGGCCCCGCCGGTCAGGCACTAGGCTCGGACCGTGACAACGACGTTGCAGACCAGCCAGGCATCCCCGCGTGAGGTACCCGCCGACGCGATCGTCGTCGGCGTCATCCAGGGCCCCGACGGCCCGCAGCCGGCGCCAGGCGCCGAGGACGTGAACGAGGCGCTCGGCGGGAAGCTCGGCCAGACGCTCGCGACCCTCGGCGCCACGGGCCAGGCCGGGGAAGTGTCCCGGATCGCGTCGGCCGGGCAGCTCAGCGCGCCCCTGATCGTCGCTGTCGGCCTCGGGACCGACGACGGCGACGCGCCGAGCTCCGACGCCGAGGCCCTGCGCCGCGCCGCGGGCACCGCGGTCCGTGCGCTCGTCGCCGGACAGGCCGGGCGGATCGCGCTCGCGCTGCCGGCCCGCGACGCCGCCGAGGCCGAGGCGGTGGCCTTGGGCGCCTTGCTCGGAGGGTACGTCTTCGCCCGGTACCGTGACGGCGCGAAGCAGCCGGAGACGGAGCTGATCCTGCTCGGCGGGGCCTCCGGGGGCGAGGCCGCGACGACCCGGGCGCGGGTCCTGGCCTCGGCGATGACGCTCGTGCGCGACCTGGTCAACACCAGCCCCTCGCACCTCTATCCCGAGACGTTCGCCGCTGAAGCGGAACGCGTCGCCGGGGCGGCCGGCCTGGACATCGAGGTGCTGGACGAGAAGGCGCTCGCCGAGGGCGGCTACGGCGGCATCGTCGGCGTGGGCCAGGGCTCGACGCATCCTCCGCGGCTGGTCCGGGTGGCCTATACCCACCCGGATGCCACCAGGACCGTGGCGTTCGCCGGCAAGGGCATCACGTTCGACTCCGGCGGTCTGTCGCTGAAGCCCCCGAAGTCGATGGAGGCGATGAAGTCGGACATGGGCGGGGCCGCGGCCGTGCTGGCCGCGGTGGCAGCCGTCGCGGAGCTGCGCCCGGCGGTGAACGTCGTCGGGTACCTGCCCCTCGCGGAGAACATGCCGAGCGGCACGGCCCAGCGGCCGTCCGACGTGATCACCATTTACGGGGGCGGCACCGTTGAGGTGCTCAACACCGACGCCGAGGGGCGCCTGGTCCTGGCCGACGCGCTGGCCAGGTCCGGCGAGGACTCCCCCGACCTGCTCGTCGACGTCGCCACGCTGACCGGCGCGCAGCTGGTCGCGCTCGGGCCCCGGATCATGGGCGTGATGGCCAACCACGACGAGGTGCGTGACGGCATCGTGGACGCCGCCCGCCGGGCGGGCGAGGCGGCCTGGCCGATGCCGCTGCCCGAAGAGTTGCGCAAGGGGCTCGACTCGGCGGTCGCCGACATCGCGAACGTGACGGCCGACAGGAATGGCGGGATGCTGGTCGGCGGTTTGTTCCTGCAGGAGTTCGTCCCCGACGGGGTGCGCTGGGCCCACCTTGACATCGCAGGACCCGCGTTCCACGAAGGCGATCCCTACGGGTACACAGCGAAGGGCGGAACGGGCGCGGCCGTGCGCAGCCTCGTCCAGATCACCCTGGATGTCGCCGACGGGCGCCTGTAGGCAGACCGGGCGTAGAGGAGGAGAGTTCACCGTGGCAGACCGCGGCGGCTACGACATAGTGATCCTCGGCGGAGGCAGCGGCGGCTACGCCTGCGCCCTGCGCGCCGCCGAGCTCGGAAAGCGCGTGGCACTGATCGAGAAGGGCAAGGTCGGCGGCACCTGCCTGCACCGGGGATGCATCCCGACCAAGGCGCTGCTGCACGCGGCGGAGATCGCCGACCAGGCGCGGGAGAGCGCCACCTTCGGGGTACGGACCAGCTTCGACGGCATCGACATGGCCGGGGTCAACGCCTACAAGGACAAGGTGGTCACCCGGCTCTGGAAGGGCCTGACCGGGCTGATCGGCAGCCGCCACATCGAGGTCATCGAGGGCGAGGGGCGGCTCGTGTCGCCGACCCAGGTGCAGGTCGGCGACACGCTGTTCGAGGGCGGGCACGTCGTCCTGGCCAGCGGCTCGCAGGCGCGCAGCCTGCCCGGGCTGGACATCGACGGCCACCGGGTGATCACCAGCGACCACGCGCTCGAGCTCGACCGGGTGCCGGCGTCGGCGGTCATACTCGGCGGCGGCGTGATCGGGGTCGAGTTCGCGAGCGTGTGGCGGTCGTTCGGCGCCGAGGTCACGATCGTCGAGATGCTCCCGCACCTGGTGCCGCCCGAGGAGGAGTCCAGCTCGAAGCTGCTGGAACGCGCGTTCCGGCGGCGCGGCATCGGCTACAAGCTCGGCGCCAGGTTCGAGGGCGTGAAGGAGAACGGCTCCGGCGTCACCGTCATGCTCGAGGGCGGCACCACGATCGACGCCGAACTGCTGCTCGTCGCCGTCGGCCGCGGCCCGGTCTCGGCCGGTCTCGGCTACGAGGAGACGGGGGTGGCGATGCAGCGCGGTTACGTGACCGTGGACGAGTACTGCCAGACCAGCGTTCCGACGATCTCGGCGGTCGGCGACCTGATCCCGGGCCCGCAGCTCGCGCACGTCGGGTTCGCCGAGGGGATCATGGTTGCCGAGCGGCTCGCCGGGCTGCCCGTCACGCCCATCGACTACGACGGGGTGCCGCGCGTGACCTACAGCGCCCCCGAGGTCGCGTCGGTAGGCATCACGTCCGCGATCGCGGCGGAGCGGGGCATCAAGACCTCCGAGGTCACCTACGACCTGGCCGGCAACGGCAGGAGCCAGATCCTGCAGACCGCGGGCGCGGCCAAGGTCATCGCGGCCGAGGGCGGCGGCCCGGTGCTCGGCATCCACCTGGTGGGCGCGCGAGTCGGCGAGCTGATCGCCGAGGGCCAGCTGATCTACAACTGGGAAGCCCTGCCGTCCGAGGTCGCCCAGCTCATCCACCCGCATCCGACCCAGTCGGAGATAATCGGCGAGGCCCACCTGGCCCTCGCGGGCAAGCCACTCCACCTCCACTCGTGACCGCGACCCCGCCCGCGGGCGGGGTCGCGGCCCAGTACCGCCGTGAGCGTCGAATCAGCGAAGGAGTCGCGGGAAGTCATGTCGGTCTCCGTATCCATGCCACAGCTCGGCGAGAGCGTCACCGAGGGCACCGTCACGCGCTGGCTGAAGCGGGAGGGCGAGCACGTCGAGGCCGACGAGCCGCTGCTTGAGGTGTCCACGGACAAGGTCGACACCGAGATCCCCTCGCCGGTGTCGGGCATCCTGCGCGGCATCACCGTCGCCGAGGACGAGACGGTGGCCGTCGGCGCCGAGCTTGCGGTCATCGACGAGGAGGGATCCGGCGGCGGCGCGGCGCCCGCCAGTGCCGCCGCCGGCGGCGCGGCGGCTGACGGGGGTGCCGCGGCGGCGGACGCGGCCGGAGCGGCGGCCGGACTGCCGTCGCCAGGCCCCGCCCAGCCCGCGCAGCCCCTCCAGCCCGCGCAGCCGGCCGCGGCGGCCGCGGCCGGTTCCGAGACGCCGGCCGGCGACGGAACGCAGGGCTACAACGCGTCCGGGTACCAGTCGCCGTACCAGCAGCCTTACCAGCCGCCGGCCGGCTATCAGCCGCCCGGGCCCTCCTACCAGCCGGCCGCGGCCGCGCCACCGACCCCGGCGCCACCGGCCCCCGCGCCGGCACCGCCGCAGCCACCGGCGCAGCCGGCTCCGCAGCCGCCCGCGCCGCCGCCCGCAGGCGAGCCGGCCGCCTACCCACCGCCGGCGTACGCCGGCGGCATGACGTCCGCCGACGGCGTAGCCCCGCAGCTGAACTTGGGTGCCGAGGGCCCCTACGTGACGCCGCTGGTCCGCAAGCTCGCCGCCGAGCACGGGATCGACCTCGCGACCGTCACGGGCACCGGTGTCGGCGGGCGGATCCGCAAGCAGGACGTGCTGGATGCCGCGCGAGTGCTGCGCGGCGTCCCGGGACCGGCGACCGCACCGCCGCAGGCCCCGCCCGCGCCGCAGGCCCCGCCACTGCCGCAGGCCCCGCCCCGGCCGGCGCAGCCCGGGCCGGCGCCCGCGCCGCAGGCCTTCCCGGCGTCCGGGTACCCGGACGAGGCCGGGCCGCTTCCCGCTGCGTCCCGGCCCGCGATCGTGCCCTCCAGCTTGCGCGGTACGACCGAGAAGCTGTCACGGTCGCGCCAGGTGATCGCGCAGCGCATGGTCGAGTCGCTGCAGATCTCGGCTCAGCTCACCACCGTGGTGGAGGCGGACGTCACCGCCATCGCCCGGCTCCGGGACCGCGCCAAGGCCGGCTTCGAGGCTCGTGAAGGCGTCAAGCTCTCCTTCCTGCCGTTCTTCGCGCTCGCCACCGTCGAGGCGCTCAAGGTGCATCCCAGGCTCAACGCGGTCATCGACACGGCCAGCGGGCAGGTGACCTACCACGACGACGAGCACCTCGGCATCGCCGTTGACACCGACCGGGGCCTGATGGTCCCGGTCATCCGGCAGGCCGGCGACCTCAACATCGCCGGGCTCGCCAGGAAGATCGCCGATCTCGCCGAGCGCACCCGCGCCGGGCGGGTCAGTCCGGACGAGCTGTCGGGCGGGACGTTCACGCTGACCAACACCGGCAGCCGCGGGGCGCTGTTCGACACGCCGATCATCAACCAACCGCAGGTCGGGATCCTCGGTACCGGTACGGTGGTCAAGCGCGCGGTGGTGGTCGACGACGCGGCACTCGGCGAGGTGATCACCGTCCGTTCCATGGTCTACCTGGCGCTCACCTACGATCACCGGCTCGTCGACGGGGCCGACGCCGCGCGGTTCCTGAACACGATGAAGTCCCGGCTCGAAGAGGGAGCGTTCGAGACCGAACTCGGGCTGTAGCCCGCGAAGGGGGGCGCATGCGGGTCGCGATCACCGGATCGTCCGGGCTGATCGGCACCGCCCTCGGCGACTCGCTGCGGCAGGACGGGCACGAGGTGATCCCGGTCGTCCGGCGTTCGCCGCAGCCCGGCGAGATCCGGTGGGACCCGCAGGCCGGGCGCGGCGTCGACCCGGCCGCCCTCGACGGCGTCGATGCCGTCGTCCACCTGTCGGGGGCGCCGATCGCCGGCGGCCGGTGGACGCCGGGCCGCAAGCAAGTGCTGCGCGCCAGCCGGATCCAGAGCACCCGCGTCCTGGTCAGCGCCATAACGGGCGCCGCCACCCGGCCGGCCGTGCTGCTGTCGGGCTCGGCCGTCGGCTGGTACGGGGACACCGGCGAGCGCGAGGTGGACGAGTCGGCGCCCGCCGGAACCGGGTTCCTGGCGGGCCTGGCCCGCGACTGGGAAGCGGCCGCTCAGCCCGCCCGCGACGCGGGCCTGCGGGTCGTGAACCTGCGTTCCGGGGTGGTGCTGTCCCGGCGGGGCGGCATGCTGGCGCTGATGGCGCCCCCGTTCCGGTTCGGGCTCGGCGCCCGCATCGAGGCCGGCACGCAGTTCATCAGCTGGATCGCGCTGACCGATCATGTGCGGGCGCTCAGGTACCTGCTCGACCACGCCGATATCGACGGCCCGGTCAACCTCACCGCACCGGTTCCGGCGACGAACGCCGTGCTCACCGCCGAACTGGCCCGGGCGCTGCACCGCCCCGCGGCGCTGTGGGTTCCCGCCCCGGTGCTCCGCGCCGCGCTCGGCGAGCTCTCCGGCGAGCTGCTCGGGAGTCAGCGGGTGTTGCCGCGGCGGCTGCTGGACGCGGGCTTCGCGTTCCGGTTCCCCGGCATCGCCGACGCCCTGTCCGCGGAACTGGCCGGGCCGACCGGGTCGTGGAGCAGCCCGCCCTCCTGATACCCGAACAGCGGGATCCGCCACAGCGGCGGTACCGGGCCGGGCAGCCCTTCGCCGCTCCGGATCCGCCCGATCGTCAGCCGTAGCAGGCGCCTGGCCGCCAGGATCGCGAACACGGCGAGCGGGATCTCGACCAGGAGCGCCGAGAGCAGGCTGAACAGGAAGCCGCTGGTGCGCACGTCCAGCGTGACGTCGAACCACGCATCGGCCAGCAGCAATGTCGCCAGGACGATCAGGCACATGATCAGCACCTGCCTGCCCCGCCAGGCGGCCCAGGCGGTCACCGCGAACGTGACGAGCTCGGCCAGGTCGAATCCGACCCACGCTCCGCGCCAGTCGCCGGACCGGTAGTAGCGAGGCAGCGTCACGGCCAGCACGCCGATCCACGCGGCGAGGACCACGCAGCACACGATGGTCCCGGCCAGGAACAGCCTCCGCCGCCGGCGGTTGCCGGGGCTCGCCAGCGACGGCATGTCCAGGACCGCCAGCGCCCGCATCAGCCTGGCCCGCTCCTTGGCGGTCATCCGCTTCAGATCGGCCTCGTCAAACACCGGCCGCCCTCCTTCCGGCCCACGCCGCAAGCCGCCAGGCGCCGCCCGCTGAGCCAGCCGGGAGGCGACCTCCGCTGGCTGGAACCGAGGCCGGGCCGGGCTTTCTTCCCGAACATGCCCGAGGGTCAGCCTCCTACACGCGCCGACGGCGGGGATCGTCCGGCGGCGCATAGGCTGGTGGGCGTGGATCGCGAGCTGGTTTTCGCCCGGGCTGGGTTCGGCCCCGGCGCCGTCGAGTACCTGGAGGCCTGGGACCTGCAGCGGGCACTGCACGAGCGGCGCGTGAGCGGCGGCATCCCCGATTGCTGCCTGCTGCTCGAGCACCCGCCGGTCTACACCGCGGGCAAGCGCACCAGCCCGCTTGACCGGCAGGCCGGCGATCCCGGCGCGCCGGTGATCGACGTCGACCGGGGCGGGAAGATCACCTGGCACGGTCCCGGCCAGCTCGTCGGGTACCCGATCCTGAAGCTCGGCGAGCCGATCGACGTGATCGCCTACGTGCGGGCCCTCGAGGAGGCGCTGATCCGCGCCTGCGCGGATTTCGGCGTCCGCGGCACCCGCGTCGAAGGCCGGAGCGGGGTGTGGTTCCGCGACCCGGCGGGCGGGCCGGACCGGAAGCTGGGCGCGATCGGCATCCGGGTGTCACGGGGCGTGACCATGCACGGATTCGCCCTGAACTGCGATTGCGACCTGTCATGGTATGACCGGATCGTGCCCTGCGGGATCCGCGACGCGACGACGACCACGCTGTCGGCGCAAGCTGGCCGCCCGGTCACGGTCGCGGACGCAGTCGAGGTGATCGAGCGTCACCTCGCCGACGTGCTCGGCGCCAGCCGGTGGCGGAGCATCCAGGGAACCGCGGAGCTGTGCACCCCGGGACAGGGACAGTGCCTTCCCGGGGATACCCCGGACCCCATGGCCCAGACCCCGATGGCCGGTCAGGTCGCCGAGGTCGGCTGGTAGACGGCCGCGCCGGTGGCGCGTCCGGCCAGGGCCGCGGTCAGCCGGCGCACGCCGTAGGGGGCCAGGTAGCCGGCGACGTCGCCGGGGTCGGTGAACCGGAAGTCGTCCAGTTCCTCGCGCTGCAGCACGATGCCTGCGCCGCTGTCGAGCGCTCCGCCGTCGAAGACGAAGTGCATGATCGGGCGCGCGTCCGGCCCGTACGGCTGGGCCCAGTCGATGGCCAGCAGCGCGCCCACGCCGAGCTCGAGGCCGATCTCCTCGGCGACCTCCCGGGCGCAGCCCGCGTGCGGCGGCTCGCCGTGCTCGCAGATGCCGCCGGGCAGCGTCCAGAAGTCGCGGTAGTTC
This sequence comes from uncultured Actinomycetota bacterium, assembly GCA_963842355.1. Taxonomy (GTDB): domain Bacteria; phylum Actinomycetota; class Actinomycetes; order Streptosporangiales; family Streptosporangiaceae; genus JASHPR01. The sequence goes on from CAWJGC010000015.1 coordinate 136,817, forward strand.
GGCTTCACCAGCAGAACCCGGCCGCCCGGATCGGTGATCAGCGCGCCCGCCGCCACCACGACGCCGGGAAGCTGTGCGAACCACGTGTCGTGATCCATGAAATTCGCGGTCATCAGCGCTCCGACGAGGCGACCCGCGCCAGGTAGCCGGCGAGGTCGCCGACCCCGACGGGGGTCTGCTCGCCGCTGCGCATGTCCCGCACCGTGACGGTGCCCGCCTCGTCTTCGGCGCTGCCGTAGATCAGGCCCCAGCGCGCCCCCTGCTCGCTGGCCCACCGGAGCTGCCTGCCCAGCTTGCCCGACGATCCGAGATAGACGCTTGAACGCAGCCCCGCGGCGCGGGCCGCCGCCGCCAGGCCGAACGACTGCCGGGCGAACTCCGCCGCCATGACCGTGACCGCCACGTCCAGGCGGCCGCGCGGCGGCGCCGTGCTCCCCGGAAGCAGCGAGAGGATCCGCTCGACGCCCAGCGAGCTTCCCGTGGCGGGCGTGTCCGGCCCGCCGAGCTGCTCGATCAGGTGGTCGTAGCGCCCGCCCGAGCCGATGGACGACGACACGCCCGGCGCCACCACCTCCCAGATCGGCCCGGTGTAGTAGCTCAGCCCGCGGACCAGGCGGGGGGTGAACGCGACCCGCCCGGCCGGGACCTCCGCCGCCACCAGCGACAGCACGCTGTCCACCTCGTCCAGTCCCGCCGCCCCCTCTTCGCTCGGCTTCAGCACGGCCCTGATCCGGTCGACCGCGTCGGGCCCGGTCATGGCCCGCACCAGCTCGGCGGCCGCCGCCGGGGCCAGGCGGCGGCCTTCCAGTTCGGCGACCACGTCGCCGGGCCGCAGCTTGTCCAGCTTGTCCAGCGTGGTCAGCACGCCCGGCCCGAGATCGGCCGGGACCCCGAACGCTTCCAGCAGCCCGGCCAGCACCCGCCGCGAGTTGAGCTGGATGGTGAACTCGCTGAGGCCAAGCTCGGCGATGGCGTCGTGCTGCGCGCATAGCGCCTCGGCGTCGGCCAGCACCGACACCGAACCCAGCGTGTCCAGGTCACACTGCACGAACTCCCGGAACCTGCCCTTGCCCGGCCGGTCCGCACGCCATACCGGCCCCATGGCGTAGCGCTTGTACGGGGACGGCAGCTGGCTTCCGTAGGCGGCGGCCACCCGGGCCAGCGGCACGGTCAGGTCGTACCGCAGGGCCAGGTCCGCCTCGCCGGACGCCTCGTGCTCACCCCGGCGCAGGATCTTGAAAACCAGCTTGTCGGCTTCGTCGCCGTACCTGCCGAGCAGCACGTCCAGCCGCTCGAACGCGGGCGTCTGCAGCGGCTCGAACCCGTAGCGGGTGAACACCGAGCGGATAACGTCGAACGCCTGCTCCCGCTGCTCGGCCTCGGCGGCGAGAAAGTCACGCGTCCCCGATGGTGGGTCAAACTGCGTTGCCATGCGGTCCATGCTTCCACGGCCGGACGTAGGCTGGAGACGTGGTACTCGCACCCGAGGGACGCCGGATGCTGCGGCTCGAGGCGCGCAACAGCCAGACGCCGATCGAGCGCAAGCCCCCGTGGATCAAGACCCGGCTGCGCACCGGGCCCGAATACACCGCCATGAAGCAACTCGTGCGGCGCGAGGGGCTGCACACCGTATGCGAGGAAGCCGGCTGCCCGAACATCTTCGAGTGCTGGGAGGACCGCGAGGCGACGTTCCTGATCGGCGGCGATCAGTGCACCCGCCGCTGTGACTTCTGCCAGATAGCCACCGGCAGGCCCGAGCCGCTCGACACCGACGAGCCGCGCCGGGTCGCCGAGTCGGTGGCGACGATGGGCCTGCGCTACGCGACCGTCACCGGCGTGGCCCGGGACGACCTGGCCGACGGCGGCGCCTGGCTGTACGCGCAGACCTGCCGGGCCATCCACGACACGGTACCGGGCTGCGGGGTCGAGCTGCTGATCCCCGACTTCGACGCGGACCCGCAGCGGCTCGCGACCGTGTTCGCCGCCCGCCCCGAGGTGCTCGCGCACAACATCGAGACCGTGCCCCGGATCTTCCGGCGGATCAGGCCAGGGTTCCGCTACGAACGCTCCCTCGAGGTACTCAGCCGGTCCCGCGCGGCCGGCCTGATCACGAAGTCGAACCTGATCCTCGGCCTGGGCGAGCAGCGGGGCGAGGTCAGCGCGGCCCTGGCCGGCCTGCGCGCGGCAGGCTGCGACCTGCTCACGATCACCCAGTACCTGCGGCCGTCCGTGCGGCACCACCCGATCGACCGCTGGGTGCCGCCCGAGGAGTTCGACGAACTCGGCGCCGAGGCTCTCGAGCTGGGCTTCGCCGGGGTCATGGCGGGCCCCCTGGTCCGTTCCTCTTACCGCGCCGGCCGCCTCTACCGCCAGGCCCTGGACCGGCCGGCCCCGGCGTAATCCCCGCGGGGTCGTCCCCCCCGGGCCAGCACAGTACCCTAACGACCATGGCGAACAAACCCGCGGCCGCAGGGTCGAAGAAGGGCGGGGCCGACGCGGCAGCCCCCGGCCGTCTCAAGCAGATCGGCATGGTCGCGGGGATCATACGCAAGGCCAATCCGAAGGGGCTGCCGATCGTCGCGGCCACCGGTATCGGGATCATCGCGATCGCCGTGGTCGTCGGCCTGCTCACCGGCCTGGCCGCGTTCCTGATCCCGCTCGGCGTGCTGCTGGGGCTCGTGGCCGCGATGATCTTGTTCGGCAGGTTCGCCCAGTCCGCGCAGTACGCGACCATCGCGGGCCAGCCGGGCGCCGCCGCGGCGATCCTGCAGAGCATGCGCGGAAGCTGGACCGTCACCCCCGCGATCGCCGCCAACCGGAACATGGACGTCGTGCACCGGACGGTCGGCAAGCCGGGCGTGATCCTGGTCGGGGAGGGCTCGCCGAACCGGCTGCCGAGCCTGCTCGCGGCCGAGAAGAAGCGGGTATCGCGGGTCGCGTTCGACGTGCCGATCTACGACATCCAGGTCGGTGAGGAGCCCGGGCAGGTGCCGATCCGGCAGTTGCAGCGCCACATCATGAAGCTGCCCAGGAACCTCAAGGGCCCGGCGGTCGCCGACCTGAACTACCGGCTGAAGGCGCTGCCCCAGTCGCTCCAGATGCCCAAGGGCCCCATGCCCAAGACCGGCCGGATGCCCAAGGTCCCCCGCCCCAAGTTCCGCTGAGGGGTTCAGGCTCGGATCACGACCGTGTTGGCGGCCTTGTCGTGCAGGCCCCGCAGGTCGCTGTCCAAGACCAGCGGCGGGATCACCGCCAGGAACAGCAGCGTCCGGACCAGCCCCCAGAACAGGCCGACCGGCTTGCCGTCGAGCCGCGCGACCCGCAGGCGCAGCAGCCGCTTGCCCACCGTGGCGCCGGTCAGCGCGGTCAGCAGGTAGGTCTCCACCGCGAACACGGCGATAGTCAGGTACTGGCTGCGGAACAGGGCCACGGCGATGATCTCGCACAGCACCCAGTCGATCAGCAGCGCACCGAGCCGCCGGCCGATACCGGCCACCGAGCCCGGGCCCGACTCGGCCAGCCCGAACTGCTGGCCTGGGTACTTGCCCGCGTCCTGGCCCGGGATCACGCCGGACAGCCACGACCCGGCCCACCGTCGTTCCGCCACATGCACACGGTATCCGCACCGCGCGAGGCGAGCGACCCGGCCCCGGGGCGGCCCGCCCGTAACATGGGCGAAACACGGGGGATACGGCTCGGAAATCGCGGTCGCCTAGCGTTCCAGCAGCGCCCGGAGGTGGGCGCCAGCCTGCAAGCGGTGCAAGGGAGGGCGGATGTTCACGAGCGGCGATGAGGTCCTGCGGTTCATCGAGACGGAGTCGGTGCAGTTCGTCGACGTCAGGTTCTGCGACCTGCCGGGGACAGTGCAGCACTTCACGGTCCCGGCTGAGTCCTTCGACGAGAGGATCTTCAGCGACGGCCTGATGTTCGACGGCTCCTCGATCCGCGGCTTCCAGCAGATTCACGAGTCGGACATGCTGCTGCTGCCGGACCCGACCACCGCGGTGATCGACCCGTTCCGGGCCCGCAAGACGCTGAATCTCACGTTCTTCGTGCATGACCCGCTGACCGGCGAGCCGTACACCCGCGACCCGCGCAACATCGCCCGCAAGGCCGAGGACTACCTGCGCGGCAGCGGCATCGGCGACACCGCGTTCTTCGGCCCCGAGGCGGAATTCTACATCTTCGACTCCGCGCGGTTCGAGACCTCGCCGAACGCCGGCTACTACTACATCGACTCGGTCGAGGGCGCCTGGAACACCGGCCGCGACGAGCCGGCCGGCAACCTCGCCTACAAGCCGCGCTACAAGGGCGGCTACTTCCCGGTCCCGCCCACCGACCACTACACCGACCTGCGGTCGGAGATGGTGCGGGCGCTGATCGACTGCGGCATCCCGGTGGAGATGCAGCATCACGAGGTGGGCACCGCCGGGCAGGCCGAGATCGACATCAGGTTCGACAGCCTGCTGCACATGGCCGACAAGGTGATGCTCTACAAGTACGTGGTGAAGTGCGTGGCCCGGGCGGCGGGCAAGACCGTGACGTTCATGCCCAAGCCGCTGTTCGGCGACAACGGCTCCGGGATGCACTGCCACCAGAGCCTGTGGAAGGACGGCGCTCCGCTGTTCTACGACGAGGTCGGCTACGCGGGCCTGTCCGACCTGGGCCGCTACTACGTCGGCGGCCTGCTGAAGCACGCGCCCTCGCTGCTGGCGTTCACGAACCCGACGGTGAACTCCTACCACCGGCTGGTCCCGGGCTTCGAGGCGCCGGTCAACCTGGTGTACTCGCAGCGCAACCGGTCCGCGTGCGTGCGGATCCCGATCACCGGCCCGAGCCCGAAGGCCAAGCGGCTGGAGTTCCGGGTCCCTGACCCGTCCTGCAACCCGTACCTGGCGTTCTCGGCCATGCTGCTGGCCGGCCTGGACGGGATCAAGAACAAGATCGAGCCGCCCGAGCCGGTGGACAAGGACCTCTACGAGCTACCGCCGGACGAGGCGCGGGCCATCCCGCAGGTACCCGGCTCGCTGGACACCGTGCTCAACAACCTGGAGGCCGACCACGACTTCCTGCTCGAAGGCGGCGTGTTCACCCAAGACCTGATCGAGACCTGGCTGGACTACAAGCGCGCCAACGAGATCGACCCGATCCGGCTGCGCCCGCACCCGCACGAGTTCGAGCTCTACTTCGACGCGTAGCCATCACGCACCCGCTGACCTGCGGCGCGGCCGGGCGCCGTGCCGCTGGTCCGCATCGATGGCCGCGCGGGTCGACTCGTCGCGGTGGGTCACGTCGGAGCTAAACATTCTTAATGGTCAGAGTTACAGCAGCCCGGGCGCTGGAGCACCGGACGACGTATCCGGTGGCCAGGCCGGCCGCCGTAACCGACCAAGTCGCTGATGGATGTGGAAATGGTGTACACGGGAGTGCACCAGGCTCACATTCATCCCGCCTGGACGCAGCGCCACCGGCCGTGAACGGGGACGAAACCGGTGAAAGGGCATAAAGTGGGTGGTGGAGTGCGCGGCCGCCCGCCGGGACGCCGCCCCGGCGGCGTGGCCGGCCGGATGTCCCGCCCCTGATAACCCCCGCCATTAAACATCGTTAGCCAGCGTGTGGGAGAGTATCGCGTCCACCACTTGGTCGAGGGGCTGTCTGGCGTCGATGGGGATCGCCCCGAAGGCGCGCAGGCGGGCCTGAATTTCGGGCAGCCTGCGGCGTAGGTACTCGCGAGTGTCCCCGATACGGCCCCAGTCGTGGTAGTCCCGGCGCGCATCCAGCCGCGCCAGCATCGTGGGCTCGTCGATCTCCAGCAGGAACACGAGAGTGAAGCGATCGGCCAGCTCCAGCTCATTGTCCGCACCGCCGCAGACGTACAGCGTCGCTGGTGCTACGGCCCGGATCAGCGCGTCGAGGCGGGCCGGATTCCAGGCCCAGCTATGCCGGGAAAGCCAGGCAAAGTCCGGCTCGGCCGGCTCTTCCACCACCACGTGGCCGGCCAGGTCAACGGACCGCGCTAGCAGCGGGTCGTCGTCGGCATCGATGGATGCCAGGCCCCGGCGGGCCAGCACGGGGGCGATCGTGGTCTTCCCGGCGCCGGAACAGCCTGTGATCATCACTGCGCTCATCGGTGTCTATCGTCGGCCAGCCCTGAAGGCGGCGCAAACGAGTTTGTGATCCCACATTCATCCTGGCGTTCGTTTCCAGATCGTGAGCTGGGGCCGGACCCCGGGGTAGGGATCGAGTGCCCTGACCGGCGCCGTGGCAACGTTCGCGAAGGCTTCGTGCAGGTGGTCCAGCCTGGCGGTGCGATAACCTCCGTCCCCGATGCATGCGACGGTGTCACCGCAGTAGTACGTCAGGCAGTCACCCAGCGACGAGAACAATGGCGGCCAGCACAGAAACAGGCCACGGTCAGCGTAACCGGACAACACGGTCTGATCGCCCTGCTCGACGTGGGTCCATGGCCGGGTACGCGAGTGGTACCTGTTGGTACGCTCCCCGTCGAGGGGCGCCTGGTCGAAGGCGACAATATCCACGCCGATCGAGCGCAGCCTGTATGCCCAGTATCCCGTGCCGGCGCCGATCTCAACTAGTGGTCCCAGCCCGGCGAGCATTGCCAGCGTGAAATCACTGGGAAAGACATACGCGTAGTGCTGAGCCAAAGTCAACAGCGCGTCCTCGGCATCGACTGCCGAATCAGGAAGACAGCCGTTATCGAGCATCTCAAGCGACTGGCTGAACTGATCGTCTCGCATGCGTGCCTCCCGGTCGGCAATTGTAGCTGACGCAACCTCCACCGCGCCTTCAGCGTCCTTTGGGCAATCCTTGGCTGAACCTGCCCGCAGTCCCGGAGTTCGCAGCTATCCGGGGCCGGGAGAGGTCGCCCGGGTTCTTTCAGGCCTCCCACTTCGCCTTGCTCTTAGAGCGCCAAGGCAGCAGTTCTCCGTAGGTCATGCGCGCAATAACGCCTCGCTGTCGGGGCTTGGAGTGCCAGCCTAGCCAGCTCGGCATACCAGGTGGAGC
>CAWJGC010000016.1:0-250518 GCA_963842355.1 uncultured Actinomycetota bacterium
GGTGACCAGAACGGCCATCTCGTAGGCGACAAGCCCCGCGTCGGCCGTGGCCGACGCCAGGACGGCCAGGCAACTGCCCTCGCCTGCGGCGGTGACGAACAAGAACTTGGACTCCATCTCGACGATGATCTGGGTCGCGTGACCGCCTTCGAAGTGCCGTCCGACCCCTCTGGCCAGGCCCTGGAAGCCGGCCGCACCGCGGACAGGTGATCCGCGTCCTCCTTGCTCAGCCCGGCCGACGCTCCGATGGCCAGGCCGTCCCTGGACAGGATGACGGCCTTCTCGATATCGGCCACCCGGGCGACCAGGTCGTCGAGGAGCCAGTCAAGTTCGCTGGCCAGGCTCACGTTTCCCCCTTCGGTACCGTGACCCGCGCGCCGGCGGGTCACCCATCGCTGCGCTGCTCGTCACCGTCCCCGCTGGGCTCTGAGCTCTCCGCCATGTCGAACGACGGTACCGTCCTGGCCCCGGAAATGTAGCGGCCGCGCTCCCAGCCTCGCTGCAGAGCCGTCATCGTGCTGCGGGCCGCCTCCGGGGACGGCGCGCCGGCGGTGCCCCCGGAGCCCCCGGCCGGCTCGGCGGCGAGCTGGCCGCCGTCGCGTAGCTGCGGGGCCAGGCTGGCCTGGCGGACCCGGACCGGCAGGCCCATCTCGGTCAGCTCGGTGGTGTTGACCCGCGAGTCCGGGGCCTGTGAGTCGTCGACGCCGTCCGCCGGCCGGTCGTCCCCGACCAGGAGCGAGCCGCTGCCGGGCCCGGCAGCGGCCGCCCGGGGACGCCGCGGCGTGAAGACGCTGTCCGCCTGGGCCAGCGCGGGGGCCGGAGTCTCGACCGCCGGGCCGGATGGCAGCTCGGCGGGCGGATCCGGCAGCGGGTCGGCGGTTGACGTCGCGGCGCTGAGCACCGCCACCGCCACCGGCTCGGCGATGCCGCCGTGGGTCAGCGAGGCGTGCCGCCCGGTGAGCCGGATCGCGCGCTCGCTCGCGGCCACCGCCGCAGCCTCGGCGTCGTCGACGATCAGGGCCTTGGGGATCAGCACGATCGCGGTGATGCCGCCGTAGGGCGAGGACTGCAGCGTGATCTTGATGTCGTGGCGCCGAGCCAGCTGCCCGGCCACGAACAGGCCGAGCTGCTCGCTCCCGGAAAGGTCGAACTGCGGCGGATGCTCGAGGTCGTGGTTGATCTGGGCCAGCTTCTCCTCGGCGATGCCGAGTCCGCGGTCTTCGATCTCGACGGCGTATCCCCGGCCGACGATGTCGCCGTGGATCCGGACCGGCGCGTTGGGCGGCGAGAAGATCGTCGCGTTCTCCGCGAGCTCCGCGATCAGGTGGATGACGTCGGCCACGGCCGGGCCGATCAGTGCCGCCGGGGCTCCCGTGGTGACCCTGATCCGCGTGTAGTCCTCTACCTCGGCGACCGCCGCCCGCAGCACGTCGATGAGCCGGACCGGGTGGCGCCAGCCGCGTCCCGGCGACTCGCCCGACAAGATGATCAGGCCTTCCGAGTGCCTGCGCATGCGGGTGGTCAGATGGTCGATGCGGAACAGGTTCTCGAGCTCCTCCGGCTCGCTGGCCCGGCGCTCCATGGTGTCGAGCAGGGCCAGCTGGCGGTGCAGCAGCGACTGGCTGCGCCGGGCCAGGTTGCGGAACACGTCGCTGATGCCGCGGCGCAGCCTGGCCTCGTCGACCGCGGCTTCCACCGCGGTCTGCTGCACCGCGTTGAAGGCCGCCATGACCTGGCCGATCTCGTCGGGACTCGATTCCATCGGCGGTGCCTCGGCGGACACGTCCACGTCCTGGCCTGCGCGCAGCCGCTGCACGACGCTCGGCAGGCGCTGGTTGGCCAGCTCCAGGGCGGACCGGCGCAGATCGGCCAGCTGGCGCACAAGGCCGCGCCCGATCCAGATCGATATGAAGATCGACAGGATCACGCCCAGCAGGCCGAGGCCGCCGACCAGGAAGAGCCGCAGGAAGGTGGAGTCGGCGATGGGCTGGGCCTGTACCACCAGCTGGGTCGCCGTCTGCGTGCCCGCCTGGGAGAGCCCGGCCGAGACCGTCTGGACCGCTGCGTTCCAGGCGATGGGAGACACCGGCGGTATGCGACCGGGACGCGGGTCGGCGATCACCTTGTTCTCGAGCGCGGTGAGCGTGGCCAGCGCCTGCGGGCTGACGTCCTTGGTGAAATTGGCCCGGTACGCCGGCTCCAGGTCCGGCAGGGTCTGGAAGTACAGTGCCCGGCGCGCGCCCACCAGTTGGGTGAATTGCTGGCGGTCAGCCACATTGAACGATCTTGACAGTATGTCACCGGTCAGGAGCGCGTCCTCTTGGAGAAGCGTCTCCTCGGACTTGCCGGTCCTGACCAATGCGAGCGACTGGGTCGCCAGCGGGACATTGGTTTCCTGGAGAATGGCCTGATTCAGCACGACGTCGGCGGCGGCGGTGATGTTGCCGTACTGGCTGATCACCTGGGGCCTGCTGACGCCCAGCGAGGCGATGGCGGAGCGCAGCGTGTTCAGGTCGGCCAGGTCCTTGAGCATGACCGCGATCGCCTGCTTCTCGGCCGGGACGGCGCTGCTCGTCGTGGCGGTGGAACGGACCGCGGCATCGAACGCCGCCTGCGCCTGCTCGGTCTGGTGTTCCTGGGCACGCAGCGCGGCCAGGTTCTGCGGCGCCGGGGCGGCCAGGTAGACGACCGCCAGTAGCCGCTCGGAGTCGAGCTGGGCCTCCACGTTCCCGGTCGGCGTGCCAATGCTGTTCTTCAGCGTCCTGGACTGCTGCAGGTTGAGGGCATTACTCGCAGTAATGGTCGCCGCGAAGGCATACAGCCCGATCAGGGACAGGATCGGGACGGCAACGAGGAGGAAGATCCTCAGGCGTATCGACCAGCGACGCAAACCCATGACTGTGGCCTCGGCGTGAGAAGTGACAGCGGACCCCGCTGTGACCAGAGAAAATCCCCGGAAGATTTGTGATCGTAACACCCTGTTACGAAGATCACTAGCAAAACCGGTCAAGTCTGGACTAGGGTGGAGCAGTCGCGCATTTCGCTTCTCGCACCTTGCAGTTTGCATCCTGCTGACCGGAGGCGGGCCGGAACGCCGACGGCCGGCCGGGCCGCCGGCTCAGAACGGCTGGCGGGCGCCGGCCGGGGCGACCAGGCCGGAATCGGACTGCGCCTGCTGGCCGACGGCGGTCGTGACCGCGAGAACGTGCTCGACGAGCGCGATCAGGACCTGCTTGACCGAGCCGCGCTGCCGGGCGTCGCAGACCACCGCGGGGACACCAGGATCGAGGTCGAGCGCGGCGCTGACGTCCTGGGGGTGATGGCGAGGCGCGCCGTCGAAGGCGTTGACGGCCACGATGAACGGCACCTGGCGCCGCTCGAAGTAGTCCACGGACGGGAAGCAGTCGCTGAGGCGGCGGGTATCGGCCAGGACCACGGCGCCCAGCGCGCCGTGGGCCAGCTCGTCCCACATGAACCAGAAGCGCTCCTGACCCGGGGTGCCGAACAGGTAGCCGACGAGGTGATTGCCCATCGTGATCCGGCCGAAGTCCATCGCGACCGTGGTCGTGGTCTTGCCGTCCACGCCGCTGAGATCGTCCACGCCGATGCTCACCTGGGAGAGCGTCTCCTCGGTGCGCAGCGGCCGGATCTCGCTGATCGCGCTGACCAGCGTGGTCTTGCCCGCGCCGAACCCGCCCGCCACGAGGATCTTGAACGGGGTGATCGGGGTGATCGGGGTGATCGGGCGGCCCGCGCCCGCGCGGTCAGAGGGAGCGGAGTCCATCGAGCACCTCCTGGAGCAGATCGGCGCTCGCGTGCGGGTGCGGGGACCGCGGCGGCAGCACGCTCATCATGCCCTGCTGGATCAGGTCGGCCAGCAGGACGCGGATCACGCCGGCCGGCAGCCCGGTCTCGGCGGCCGCGTCGGCGACGGTGATCGGGCGCTGGCTCAGGCGCAGCAGCCTGCGGTGCTCCGGGCTGAGCGCGGCCGAGGGCGGCGGAGGCGGGCCGGACGCGGCGACGACCGCGATGAGGTCGAGCACCCTCTCGCCCGCCGGATCGGTGCGGCCGCCGGTCAGCGCGTACGGACGGACGACCGGCCCGGCTTCCTGGTCGATCCAGCTGAAGTCCCGGCGCACGGCAGGCTCACGCTCCCGGTATCCGGCGGGCGGTGAGCCCGGGCTGTGCGACCAGGTGCACCAGGTGCGGCCCCGCGCGCTTGACCAGCATGGCCGTCTCGTAGGCGATCAGACCCGCGTCGGCGTCCGCCGGGCACATGACGGCCAGGCAACTGCCGTGACCGGCCGCGGTGACGAACAGGAACGCGCGCTCGAGTTCGATGATGGTCTGCCGCACGTCACCCAGGCTGAAGTGCTCGCCCGCGCCGCGGGCGAGGCTTTGCACGCCGGCCGCGAGCGCGGACAGATGCTCGGCGTCTTCCCGGCTCAGGCCCTGGGAGGCGGCGACGGTCAGGCCGTCCCGCGACAAGATCACGGCCTGCTTGACCTGGTCGACGCGGGCGGAGAGGTCATCGAGCAGCCAGCTCAGCTCCTGCCCGGCGCTGGTCACGTCCTGCTGGTCCATCACGCCTCCTCCGGTGATGTCTCGCGCACGCTACCTCCGGCCTCCTCCGCCGCGACGCCGGGTCCCGACGCCGGCACCTCCGCCTCGCGAGCGCGGCCGTCGCGCAGGTTCGGGGACAGGCTCGCCTGGCGGACCCGGCGCGGCAGGCTCCGGCGGGTCAGGGCGGGCCGGGGACCGGCCTCGCCGGGTCCGGCCCGTTCCGCGCGGTCGGCCGGGGTCACGGGCTTGGCCGCTGCGGGCGCGGCCCCGGCGTCGGCTGTGATCATGGTGAGGGGCATCACCACGATCGCCGTGGTCCCGCCGCGGGCGGACGGCCGCAGGAACACCCGGACCCCGTGCCGGCCGGCCAGCGTGGCCACCACGAACAGGCCGAGCCGGTCGGCATCGGCGAGGTCGAAGCCGGTCGGCGCGCCCAGCCGCTCGTTGATCGCGTCAAGCGCACCGGGCTCGATGCCCGGGCCGCGGTCTTCGACCTCGACGGCGTAGCCGTGGTCCAGGCGCTGCGCCCTGACCTCGACGCGCGAGCCCGACGGCGAGAACACGGCCGCGTTCTCGATCAACTCGGCCAGCAGGTGGATCATGTCGACGGCGGCCGAGCCGGCCACCGCGTCCTCGGTGTGGCTGACCACCGCAACCCGCCGGTAGCCCTCTATCTCGGCCATGGCCCCGCGGATGACGTCGATGACCGGTACCGGGTTGCTCCAGGCCCGCCCCGGCACGGCGCCGGACAGGATGATCAGCCCCTCGGCATGCCGGCGCATCTGGGTGGTGAGGTGGTCGAGCGGGAACAGGTCGGCCAGCGCGGCGGGGTCCGGGGCCTTGCGCTCCAGGTCATCGAGCAGGCTCAGTTGCCGCTGCAGGAGCGACTGGCTCCGCCGGGCCAGGCTGGCGAAAACCTCGCTGGTCCCGGCGCGCAAGCTGGCTTCGGCGGCGGTGGCGGTCACCGCGGCGCGCTGGACGCTGGCGAGCGCCGCCGCCGCCCGGGCGAGGTCGGTGACCTGCGCCCGGGCCGCTGGCGGGAGTTCGCGCTCCGGATCGATCCGGTCGCCGCTGTGCAGCCGTTCCACCATCTGGGGCAGTTGCTGGTCGGCGAAGCGCCGGGCCGAGGCGTCGAGGCTGGCCACGTCCCGGGCGAGCCGGCGGGAGAACCAGGTCATGGCCGCGGCCGAGAAGAGGACCGCGAGCAGGCCGAGCACGTCGGCCACGGCGATCCTGATCAGCACCGTGCCGTGCTGGGGCGTCTGCCGGTTCGCGATCGCTTCCCCGATGGTCACGCCGGCGAAGCCCCAGATCGCGGCCAGGGCCAGCAGCGGAACGGCCAGGATCGCGGCGAAGGTGAACCGCATCGAGCGGCGCATCGCGCGCCACCGCTCGCGGCCCGGCAACATGTGCGCGCCCATGTGGTCACTCCTCGATCCGGGCCGCGGGGCTCAGGGCGGCCTGGTCGCCTGCTCGCGCGCGGCTGACCGACGGACAAGATCGCGAGCCCGCCTGCGTGCCACCGGGGTGCGAGCCGCCTGGGGTGCCTGGGAGTGCCGCCGGACAGACGGCATTTCCCGTCGGTACAGTACCGGACCGCCTGCGAGAATTGGCCGGTTACGCGGCAGATCCTCACCGGCGGGGGCCGGCGGCCTGCCGTGCCCCCGCGCGATGCCCCCGCCGGCAGCAACGACGGCGGCATGTTCGCATGCGGCCCAGAAAAACGGTCCTGAACGGCATCAGCGGGGTGAATCCTTGACCGCAGCACCCGCGGCCCCGGGCCCCGGGCTGAACGCCGCAGGCGCATTCCGTTCCGCGCCAGGTCGCCGCATTCGCCGCGAACGGGTTTCCGGGCCCGCCCCGGGCCGCCGAGCACCCCCCGGGCGCATCCCGGCCCGCCGCCGAACTCTTCGTTCTGGCTGAACATGAGCTTATGGCGGGCCGCATGGCGGGGTCCGGGACCGGCGCCCGTGGCCATGGCGTCGCGCAAAGGGAACCTAACCCTAATTGCCGCCCCTATCACCCGAGATTTACCACGGCCCGGTGCATTCCGGGTTAGTGGCCGCGTTTCAGGCCGGGCCCGGGCGGGCGGTTTCGAAATGAGATGACGGTCGCCTGCCGGCCGCCGCGGTGAGGCGGGCCGCGTTAGCACCAGAATGGCCGTACGGCGAAGGGGCGTGAGCCGTGGCCGGCTCCTGCCGTGGCCGGCCGGGGGGGCGCCCGGGCCGGGGGGCGCGCCGGGCGGCGCGGCGGGGGTGAACGCCGGCCCGGGATATGACGCACGTGTCAGTTACCGGAGATATGACATAAGCGTCAGCTAATGTTTAGCGAGCCTCGCTGGATTTGGCCGCAGGGCACCCGGAGCAGCGATCCGGGAGGCGCCAGGCCGCCCAACGCGTTCGGCTCGTGACCCGCAAACAGGCCGGAAAGTCGACGCGCATGTCAGCTGACGTGCACGTCATTATTTGCGTTTCAAATAAGACCTGTGTCCAAATAGAGACCGTGACGCGCAACGGGACCGGAGCGAGTGGCGGGCTCCGCGTGGGGGCACAGCCTGATGCCGCGGCGGCCGACGCGGCGGACGAGGCGAATCTGCTGGCCGGCCAGGCGGCCGGCGAAAACTTCCCGGTCGCGCTGCGACTGGTGCCCGCGCGCCGCCGGCGGCACCTGATGGCGGTCTACGGCTTCGCCAGGACCGTCGACGATGCCGGGGACGAGGCGCCGCCGGAGCAGCGGATGCGCCTGCTCGACGAGATCGAGGCCGACCTGCGCCGCCTGTACGCCCGGTACGGCCGGGGCAGCGCCGGCTCCGGCGGTGACCGCGGCCCCGGTGGCGACGGGGGCTCGGGCGGGGACGGGGGCTCGGGTGGTGACGGCGCGGAACCGCGGAGCCGGGTGGTGCGCGCGCTCGCGCCGGCCGTGGCCGACTGTGCGATCCCGATGCAGCCCTTTGTCGACCTGATCCTGGCCAACCGGCAGGATCAGGTCGTCTCCCGCTATCAGACGTTCCAGGACCTGCTCGGCTACTGCCGCCTGTCGGCCAACCCCGTCGGCCGCATCGTTCTGTACGTTTTCGATAGTTTCTCCGAGCAACGGGCGGAACTGTCCGATTCCGTCTGCACCGCGCTGCAGCTCGCCGAGCACTGGCAGGACGTGGCCGAGGACCTGCGCGCGGGCCGCATCTACCTGCCCGCGGCGGACATGGAAACCTACGGCTGCACGGAACAGGACCTGGCCCAGGCCTGCGCGCCGCCCGCGGTGTGCGCGCTGATCGCGTTCGAGACCGGGCGGGCGAGGGTGATGCTGGACGCCGGCGCGCCGCTGATCGGCATGCTGCGCGGGTCGGCGCGGGCCGCGGTGGCGGGCTACGTGGCCGGAGGCCGGGCGGCGCTGACCGCGATCGCCGCGGCCGGTCACGACGTGCTGCGGGGCCCGCCGCGGCCGCGCAAGCCGCGCCTGGCCGCCGAGTTGCTCCTGGCCTACGCGAGAGGGCGGTGACCCGATGACCGCCCAGGCCGCCCTGGCCCCCGGCGTCAAGGACGCCTACCGGCACTGCGAGCAGGTGACCCGGACGCAGGCGAGGAACTTCTCCTACGGGATCCGGCTGCTGCCCGGCCCCAAGCGGCGGGCCCTGTCCGCGGTCTACGCGCTGGCCCGCCGGGTCGACGACATCGGCGACGGAACGCTGCCCGCGGCGGACAAGCTCGCCGCCCTGGAAGACGCCCGCGCGGCCGTCGCCGCGCTGGACGGCGGAGGGGCCGGCCCGGGGACCGCGCCGGCCGATGACCCGGTGCTGGTCGCGCTGGCCGACGCGGCGCGCAGGTACCCGATCCCGCTGGCCGCCTTCGGCGAGCTGATCGACGGCTGCGAGGCCGACGTGCGCGGCGCCAGCTACGCGACCTTCGCCGAACTCGAGCACTACTGCCGGTGCGTGGCCGGGTCGATCGGGCGGCTCTCGCTCGGCGTGTTCGGCAGCCGGGATCCCGGCGCGGCCGAGCCGCTGGCCGACTCGCTCGGGATCGCGCTCCAGCTCACCAACATCCTGCGCGATATCCGTGAGGATCTCGGCAACGGGCGGGTATACCTGCCCGCTGAGGACCTGAAGAGGTACGGCTGCGCGCTGCGGCCGGAACGTGCTGATGCCCTGGCCGACGATCGTGGGCTGGAGGATCTCATGCGGTTCGAGGCCCAGCGTGCTCTCGGCTGGTACGCAACGGGGATGCGGTTGCTGCCGCTGCTGGACCGGCGCAGTGCGGCGTGCACGGGCGCGATGGCCGGCATCTACCTGCGGCTGCTCCAGCAGATCGCCGCGGTACCCGCCGCGGCGCTGCGGCAGCGGCAGTCGCTGCCGGGCCAGGCGAAGGCGATGGTCGCGGTGAAGGCCCTCGCCGGGATCGCCGAGCGCGTGCCCGCCGCCGCCCCGTCCGGCCTGGATGCCCCCGTCCCGGGCGGACGGCCGTGACCGCCCGCAGCGTCGTGGTGATCGGCGGCGGCCTGGCCGGCATCACCGCGGCGATCGCCCTGCGCGAGGCCGGCGTCGGCGTCACCCTGCTCGAGGCCAGGCCGCGGCTCGGCGGCGCGACCTGCTCGTTCTCCCGGGGCGGGCTGAAGATCGACAACGGCCAGCACGTGTTCCTGCGCTGCTGCACCAGCTACCGCGAGCTGCTCGCCAGGCTCGGCATGACGGGGTCGGCGGCCCTCCAGGACCGCTTCGACGTCACCGTGCTGGCGCCCGGCGGCGGCCGGAACCGGCTGCGCCGGTCCGCGCTGCCCGCGCCGCTGCACCTGGGGCGCGCGCTGGTCTCCTACGACTTCCTTTCCTGGCCCGAGCGGCTGCGTGTGGCCCGCGCCGCCCTCGCCCTGCGGACCCTCGACCCGGCCCGGGCCGGCCTGGACGGCCAGCGGCTGGGCGACTGGCTCGGCGCCCGGGGCCAGAACGAGAGCACCCGGCGCAGGCTCTGGGACCTGTTCATCGTCTCCTCGCTGAACATCGGCGGAGACGAGGCCAGCGTTCCGCTCGCCGCGACCGTGCTGAAGACGGCGCTGCTGGGCGACTCCGGCGCGGCGGACATCGGCGTGCCCACGGTGCCGCTCGGCGACCTGCACGGGCAGGCCGCGGCCCGCCTGCTCGGCCAGCTCGGGGCCGACGTCCGGCTGGGGACCAAGGCGGCCGCGGTCGAGCGCGACCCCGCGGGCGGGCTGCGGGTCCGGGTGACATCCGCGGCGATCGCCGCCGACGGGGTGGTGCTCGCGGTTCCCGCGGGCCCGGCCGCCCGGCTGGCGGGGGCCGCGGGGGCCGAGGGGGCGGCCCGGTGGGCTGATCTGGGTTCGTCGCCGATCGTGAACGTGCACGTCATGTACGACCGGCGGGTCACCGGGCTGCCGTTCGCCGCCGCGGTGGACTCCCCGGTGCAGTGGGTATTCGACAAGACCAGGACGTCCGGCCTGCCGAGCGGGCAGTACCTGGCCATATCGCTGTCCGCGGCGGACAGCTACGTGGACGTCCCGACCGCGGGGCTGCGGGAGCGGTTCCTGCCCGCGCTCGAAGAGCTTTTCCCCGCGGCCAAGGACGCTCGCGTGACCGATTTCTTCGTCACCAGGGAGCGCCGGGCGACGTTCCGGCAGGCACCAGGATGCGGCGCGCTTCGTCCTGGCGCCGCCACCTCGCTGCCCGGGCTGGTCCTGGCCGGAGCATGGACCGACACCGGATGGCCGGACACGATGGAGGGAGCCGTGCGGAGCGGACGCACTGCGGCAGAAGAGCTGATCCAGGGGCTGACCGGGCGGGCCGGGCGAGACCCGGCCGGCCGGGGCGATCCGGACGGGCCCCCCCGGGCGCGTCGCGGCGTCTCGGCCGAGGCCGCGGCGGGGTCGCCGTCATGACGGCGACGATCCCGGCGGGTGTGGAGACCGCCCGCGACATGGTGGGCCCGGCGATCGCCACGGCGGTGGACCGGCTGAGCCCCGATGTCCGCCGGGTCGCCGCCTATCACCTCGGCCTGACCGACGCCGAAGGCCGTCCGGCCGGCAAGGGCACCGCCGGGAAGGCGCTGCGCCCGGCGCTGGCCGTGCTGTCGGCCCGGGCCGCCGGGGCGGCACCGGAACGCGGCGTGCCAGCGGCGGCCGCCGTCGAGTTCGTGCACAACTTCTCGCTGCTGCACGACGACATCATGGACGGTGACACCGAGCGCAGGCACCGGCCGACCGCCTGGACGGTGTACGGCGTCGGCGCGGCGATCCTGGCCGGTGACGCCCTGCTGGCGCTGGCCCAGGACCTGCTGCTGGAGGGCCCGGCGCCGCAGAACGTCTGGGCCTCGCGCTGCCTGTCCGCGGCGGTGCAGCGGCTGATCGCCGGCCAGGGCGCGGACCTGGCCTTCGAGCGCCGTGACGACGTGGCCCTCGACCAGTGTCGCCAGATGGCCGGGGACAAGACGGCCGCGCTGATGGCCTGCGCCTGCAGCATCGGGGCCGTCTACGTCGGAGCGCCCGCGGGGCTCGCCATGGGCCTGGCCGGGTTCGGCGCGCACGTGGGGCTGGCGTTCCAGCTCACCGACGACCTGCTGGGCATCTGGGGATCCCCGGAGATAACCGGCAAGCCGGTCATGTCGGACCTGCGGACCAGGAAGAAGTCGCTGCCGGTCGTGGCCGCGCTGGCCAGCGGCACCGGCGCGGGGCGGGACCTCGGCGCGCTGATGGCCAGGCCGGAGCCGTTCACCGAGGACGAACTCGCCCGTGCGGCCGGCCTGGTCGAGGCGGCCGGGGGCCGGGAGTGGGCCGAGTCGGAGGCGGACACGGCGCTGGCCGCCGCGGGCAAGTGCCTGGCGGAGACCGACATGCCCGAGGACGTCCGGGCGGAGTTCGCTGGCATCGCCGAGTTCATCACGGCGCGCCAATGGTGACCGTGACCCAGACCCGGGCCGGCGGGCCGGGCGCGGCTGACACGGCCCGGGCCGCGCTCGGCCAGGCCGTCAGTCATCTGCTCGGCCTCCAGCACGAGCACGGCTGGTGGCAGGGCGAGCTGGAGACCAACGTCACCATGGACGCGGAGGACCTGCTGCTGCGCGAGTTCCTCGGCGTGCGGACGGCGGAAGAGACCTCGGCCGCCGCCCGGTGGATCAGGTCCTGCCAGCGTGCCGACGGAACCTGGGCCAACTTCCGCGGCGGCGAGGCCGACCTGTCCACCACGGTGGAGGCCTACGTCGCGCTGCGCCTGGCCGGCGACGCGCCCGACGCCGGCCACATGAGCCGCGCGGCCGGCTTCATCAGGGCCTCGGGCGGGTTGCCGGCCACCCGCGTGTTCACGCGCATCTGGCTGGCGTTGTTCGGCGAGTGGTCCTGGGACGAGCTGCCGGTCATGCCGCCGGAGATGATCTACCTGCCCGCCTGGTTCCCGCTCAACGTCTACGACTGGGCCTGCTGGGCGCGCCAGACCATCGTGCCGCTGACCATCGTCGGCTCGTTCCGCCCGGTCCGGCCGCTGCCCTTCGGCCTGAACGAATTGCAGGGGCCGGCCCAGCCGCCGGGCCGCGGGACGCCGCGGCGGGCTCGGCCCGGATGAGCTGGCCGACCTGGACCACCGCGTTCGAGCGGCTGGACCGGGCCCTGCACCGCTACGAGCGGCGTGGCCTCGAGCGCGCGCCGGCCCGGGCCGTCCGCACGGCGGCGCTGCGCCGGTGCGCCGAGTGGATCATCGCGCGGCAGGAACGGGACGGCTGCTGGGGCGGCATCCAGCCGCCGTGGGTCTACTCGCTGATCGCGCTGCACCTGCTCGGCTACGGCCTCGACCATCCCGTGATCAGCCGTGGCCTGGCCGGCCTGGACCGGTTCACGATCTGGGAAGAGTCGCCGGACGGGCCGGTCCGCCGGCTGGAGGCCTGCCAGTCGCCGGTCTGGGACACGGTCCTGGCGATGATCGGGCTGGCCGACGCCGGCCTGCCGCCCGATCACCCCGCGCTGCGGTCGGCCGCCGGATGGGTCCTGGACGAGGAGATCCGCGGGCCGGGCGACTGGCAGGTCCGCCGGCCCGGGCTCGCCCCGGCGGGCTGGGCGTTCGAGTTCGACAACGACGGCTACCCGGACATCGACGACACGGCCGAGGTCGTCCTCGCGCTGCGGCGGGTGTCCTGGCCCGGCGACGCCGGAGCCGGCGGGCGGCCGCGGCAGGCCGCCGGGGCCAGGGACCGGGCCACGGCGTGGATCATCGGCATGCAGTCCCGGGACGGAGGCTGGGGCGCCTTCGACGCCGACAACACCTCCCGGTTCCCGGGCAAGCTGCCGTTCTGCGATTTCGGCGAGGTCACCGACCCGCCGTCGGCCGATGTCACCGCGCACGTGGTGGAGGCGCTGGCCGCGGAGGGCCTGGCCTCCAGCCGCGCCGTGCGCCGGGGGGTGGCCTGGCTGCTGCGGGCGCAGGAGAGCGACGGGTCCTGGTTCGGCCGGTGGGGCGCGAACTACGTGTACGGGACCGGCGCGGTGGTGCCCGCGCTGATCGCCGCGGGCGTGCGGCCGGGCAAGCCGCCGATCCGGCGCGCCGTGGCCTGGCTGGTCGCCCACCAGAACCCCGACGGCGGCTGGGGCGAGGACCTGCGCTCCTACGACGATCCGGGCTGGGCCGGCCGCGGCGAGTCCACCGCCTCCCAGACCGCCTGGGCGCTGCTGGCCCTGCTGGCCGCGGGCGGCCCGGCGGCCGCCGCCGAGCAGAACGCCAGCATCGAGCGCGGCGTCCGGTGGCTGGCGGAAACCCAGCGCCCCGACGGCACCTGGGACGAGCCGCAGTTCACCGGCACCGGCTTCCCCGGCGATTTCTACATCAACTACCACCTCTACCGCCTGGTCTTCCCGCTCAGCGCGCTCGGCCGCTACCTGAATGGTCAGGAGGGTGCCCTATGAGTCGGCTGGTCGTCTGCTCCCCGCTTCGGGTGGAGGCACGGGCCGTGCGGCGCGGCCTCGGCGGCGCCGGGGAGGTGCGGCGCAGCGGCTACGGCGCGACCAGAGCGGCGGCGCAGGCCGACCGGCTCCGCGACGAAACGTTCGGGACCTTGGCCGTGGCCGGCGTCGGCGGAGGGCTGAGCGCCGGGCAGAAACCCGGCGACATCGTGGTCGGAACGCAGGTGAGCAGGCTCGGCTCGGCCGGGTCGGTGAGCAGCCCGTCCGCGCCGCTGCTGGCCGGCGAGCTGCGCCGGGCCGGGCTGCGGGCCGCGGCCGGCCCGATCGTCACCGTGGACCACCTGTTCCGGCCGGGGCAGCGGCAGCGGCTGGTCGCCGAGGGCGCGCTGGCCGTGGACATGGAGTCGGCGCCGCTGCTGGAGGGCGCCGCGGGCCGTCCGGCGGTGGTGCTCCGCGCGCTGTCCGACACCCCGCAGCGCCCGCTGCTGCGCCCCTGGGCGGTGCCCGGCGGGATCGCCGGGCTGCGGTCGCTGCGGCTGGCCGCGCCCGCGCTCGCCCGGTGGGCGGCCGCCTGCGCGCCGCGGCGGGTGCTGCTGGCCGGCCCGCGCTCGTTCTGCGCCGGGGTGGAGCGGGCCATCGAGATCGTCGAGCTGGTGCTCGAACGGCACGGCCCGCCGGTCTACGTGCGCAAGCAGATCGTGCACAACAAGGTCGTCGTGACCGACCTGGAGCGCCGCGGGGCGATCTTCGTGGACGAGCTTGACCAGGTTCCCGACGGCGCGGTCGTGGTGTTCTCCGCGCACGGGGTCTCGCCGGAGGTGCGCCGCGAGGCGTCGGCGCGCGGCCTGGACGCGATCGACGCGACCTGCCCGCTGGTCTCCAAGGTGCACGTCGAGGCGCGCCGGTTCGCGGCCGAGGGCTACCAGGTGGCCCTGATCGGGCACGCCGGGCACGAGGAGGTCGAGGGCACGCTGGGCGAAGCGCCGCAGGCGATGACCCTGATCGAGACCGTGGCGGACGTGGCCAGGCTGCGGCCAGCAGACCCCGGCAAGATCGCCTACCTGATGCAGACCACGCTGTCCGCCGAGGAGGCCGGCGGCATCGCCAGCGCGCTGCTCGAACGGTTCCCCGGCGCCCGGGGACCCGGCAGCGACGACATCTGCTACGCCACGACCAACCGCCAGATCGCGGTGCGCGCGATCGCGGCCGAGTCCGACCTGGTGCTGGTGGCGGGCTCGGCGAACTCGTCGAACTCGCTGCGCCTGGTGGAGACCGTGCAGCGGGCCGGAACGCCCGCCTACCTGATCGACGGCCCGGAGGACATCGAACTCGGCTGGCTGGCCGGGGCGTCGGTCGTGGGGCTGACCGCGGGGGCGTCCGCGCCCCCCGCCGTGGTCGGCCAGATCATCGACGCGCTGTCCGGCCTCGGGCCGGTCGAGGTCAGCGAGCGCGTGGTCGCCACCGAATCCATCCGCTTCGGGCTGCCCAAGGAGTTGAAGCAATAGATGACGATGCCACTGCGCCAGAGCCTGCGCGTGGGTGCCTACCTGATGCGCCAGAAGCTGGCCCGCCGCGACAAGTTCCCGCTGCTGGTGGAGCTCGAGCCGCTGTTCGCCTGCAACCTCAAGTGCGCGGGGTGCGGCAAGATCCAGCAGCCGCACGACGTGCTGAAGCAGCGGATGCCGGTGGAGCAGGCCATCGCCGCGATCGAGGAGTGCGGCGCGCCGATGGTGTCGATCGCCGGCGGCGAGCCGCTCATGCACCCGCAGATCGACGAGATCGTGCGCCAGCTCATCGCGCGCAAGAAGTACGTGTTCCTGTGCACGAACGCGTTGCTCATGCCCAAGAAGATCGAGAAGTTCACGCCCTCGCCGTACTTCGCGTGGGTGGTGCACATCGACGGGCTGCAGCAGCGGCACGACGAGTCGGTCTGCAAGGAAGGCGTGTTCGACGAGGCGGTCGCCGCGATCAAGGACGCGAAGCGGCGCGGATTCCAGGTCAACACGAACACCACGTTCTTCAATACCGACACCGCGCAGACCGTGATCGACGTGCTCAGCTACCTCAACGACGACCTGGGCATCGATCAGATGCAGATCTCCCCGGCGTACGCCTACGAGAAGGCGCCCGACCAGGAGCACTTCCTGGGCGTGACCGAGACCAGGGAACTGTTCCGCAAGGCGTTCGGCGACGGCAACAGGAAGCGCTGGCGGCTCAACCACTCGCCGCTGTTCCTCGACTTCCTCGAGGGGAAGACCGACTTCGGCTGCACCGCGTGGGGCATCCCGTCCTACTCGCTGCTGGGCTGGCAGCGGCCGTGTTACCTGATGGCCGACGGGTACGCCAAGACCTACCGGGAGCTGATCGAGACCACCGACTGGGACGCCTACGGGCGCGGCAAGGACCCGCGGTGCGCGAACTGCATGGCGCACTGCGGGTACGAGCCGTCCGCGGTGCTGGCCACCATGGGATCGCTGCGGGAATCTCTGCGCGCGATGCGCGGAACCTGACCCCCCCGTCTGGCTGCGCGGCCCACCCGGGTTGCATAGTGTCGTAGCGTGACTTCGCCCAGCACGCAGCCCGTCGTGGCGCAGGCCGGCGGGGCGGCCGGCGACCAGGGAGCGGCCGGGCGGGCGGGCCTGCGCGCCGGATCCGCGTGGATGCTGGCGCTTCCGGGCGCGGTCACGCTCGTGATCACGCTGTGGGGCATCACCGGCGCCTCGTACTGGCGGGACGAGGCCGCCACCCTGTCGGCGGCGCAGCGCCCGCTCGGCAACCTGCTGCGGACGCTCGGCAACATCGACGCCGTGCACGGTGCCTACTACGTGCTGATCTGGGTGATGGTGAAGCTCGGCGGCCCCGGCGAGCTGGTGACCAGGCTGCCCTCGGCCGTGGCGATGGCGGTCGCGGCGGTGGCGGTGGCCGCGCTGGGCCGGCGGCTGGTGTCGCCCCGGGCCGGGCTCGCCGCCGGGCTGGTGTTCGCGGTCTGGCCCCAAGTCAGCCTGTACGGGCAGGACGCGCGACCGTACGCGATCACCGTCGCGCTCGCCGCCCTGGCCAGTTACCTGCTGGTGCGGTCCATGGAAGCCGGCCGCGACCACGGCCGGTACCGCTGGCGCTGGTTGACGGGCTACGCGGGGTGCGTGGCGGCCCTGGGCATCGTGGACATCTTCGGCCTGCTGCTGATCGTCGCGCACGCGGTGACCGTGGGGCTGCGGTGCCTGCGCCTGGCCGGGCCGGCCGGGGTGGCCGGGCCGGACGGGCGGGGCGGGCCGGCCGGGGTAGCGGACGCCCGGTCGCTGGCGATCGGCTGGCTGGCCGCCGCCGCGGCGGGCACCGTGCTGGCCAGCCCGGTGCTCGCGTTCGCATTCGTGCAACGCGGGACGCTCTCCTGGCTCTCGCCGCCCAGCCTCGGCGCGGTGAAAGGCCTGCGCAACCTGATCGGCCCGGCGGCCATGGCGGACGCCGTGATCCTGGCCATCGCGGCCGGGATCGTGGTCAGCGCCCTGCTCGGGCGCGGCCGGCTGCGGGCCAACTGGCCCGGTTCCCTGCCCGCGCTGTGCCTGCCCTGGCTGATCCTCCCCCCGGCGATCCTGCTGGTCGGCTCCCTGATCACTCCGCTCTATACGTTCCGCTACGTCCTGCTCTGCATGCCGGCGATCGCGCTGCTCGCGGGGGCCGGGCTGGCCGCGCTCGGCTGGGTGGCCGGCACCGCGGCGCTCGTGGTGATCGCGCTGCTCGGGCTGCCCCAGCAGCGGCAGGTACGTGGCGGCGACGGCCACGGGGACAACGTGCGCCAGGCGGACCGGATCGTGGCCGGCCACCGGCGGCCGGGAGACGCTGTCCTGGAGTTCAAGGCGGAGAACTTCGCGCAGGCCTACCCGTACGGGATCCGGGACCTGGTTCCCGTCGCCCAGGCCAAGTCGCCGATCAGGTCCGCCACGCTCATCGGCACGTTCCTGCCCGATCCCGTGGTGCGGGCGCGGCTGGCCCACGTCTCGAGGGTCTGGGTCGTCGAGTACGGCCACCCCACGCCGCTGGTGATCCTCAACGGCCTTCACTTCCGGCTGGTTCACGCCTGGCGGACCAGCGACATCTGGCTTTATCTCTATTCGCAATCACCGGGTCACTGAGCGGAGCTGCACAGCATAATGCCGTAGTGCCCACTGCGCGGACAGGCCCGGCCCGGACGGGCCGGGCCGAGACTGGCCCGACGGGGGCCTGGCCGCACCAGCGGACGCCCTTCGACCCCGGCCCGGCCTGGATGCGGGTCCTCCCTCCGGCGGCCATGCTGGCGATGGCGTTATGGGGGATCACGGGGGCTTCCTACTGGCGCGACGAGGCGGCGACGATGACGGCCACCGCGCGCCCGTTCGGCGCGTTGCTGCGCATGACCGGTCACGTCGACGCGGTGCACGGCGTCTACTACTCGATCATCTGGGTGGTGGTGCGACTGGCGGGGCACGGCGAGCTGGCGATCAGGCTGCCGTCGGCGCTGGCGATGGCCGGCGCGGCGGCGGCGGTGGCCGCGCTGGGGCGGCGGCTGGTGTCGCCGCTGGGCGGGCTCGCCGCCGGCCTGACGTTCGCGGTTCTGCCCCAGGTCAGCCTGTACGCGCAGGACGCGCGGGAGTACGCGATGGTCACGGCCCTCGCGGCGACCGCCAGCTACCTGCTCGTCCGCGTGCTGTCGGCGGCCGGCCGCAGGCGCGGCTGGCTGGCGGGCTACGCGGTGTGCCTGGGCGTGATGGGCCTGCTGAACGTCTTCAGCCTGCTGCTCGTCGCCGCGCACGCGGTCACCGTGGCGCTGGCCTGCCGCCGGGCGGGGGAGGGCCGGCGGCCCGGTGACCGGGACGGCGCGCGGGACGCGCGGGCCGGGGACCGGGACGGCGCACGTTCGCTGGCCGTGGGCTGGCTGGCCGCAGCGGCCGTGGCCTTCCTGCTGGCCAGCCCCGT
Source organism: uncultured Actinomycetota bacterium (assembly GCA_963842355.1). Lineage (GTDB taxonomy): Bacteria > Actinomycetota > Actinomycetes > Streptosporangiales > Streptosporangiaceae > JASHPR01. The sequence goes on from CAWJGC010000016.1 coordinate 18,403, forward strand.
GCTCGCGCTGGGCTACGCGCAGCGCGGCACGCTGAGCTGGCTCACGCGGCCGGGCCTGGCCACGGTCGAGGGGCTGCCCAGGCTGATCGGCCCGACGCCGATGCTGCTCGCGGTCGCCGCGGCGGTCACGCTCGGCGTCCTGCGCAGCGCGCTGGCCGGACGGCCGGCGCCGCGAGCCGGCTGGCCGCCGGAACTGCTCGCGCTCGGCCTGCCCTGGCTGCTGATTCCGCCGGCCGTGCTGGTCGGCGTCTCCCTCGCCGCGCCGGTCTACACGTTCCGCTACATCCTGTTCTGCGCCCCGGCCGCCGCGCTGCTGGCGGGAGCCGGGCTGGCGGCCCTGAGCTACCCGGCGGAACCCGGACCGGCCCGGGGTCCGGCCGCCGCCTGCCTCGCGGTGATCGCGGTGATCGGCCTGCTCGGGCTGCCCGCCCAACTGGCAGCCCGGGCGCCGGGCGGCCACGGAACCGACATCCGGGCCGCGAATGCGATTGTCGCGGCGAGAAGGCAACCCGGCGACGCGGTCTTGTACCTGGGCACCGACACGAAGTACTTCCCGGCCGCCTACCCGTCGGGTTTCGCCAGGCTCGACGACATCGCACAACAGCAAACCCCGAGCCAGGCCGGAAACCTCGTCGGCCAGGACGTGCGGGCATCGGTGGTCAGGCAGCGGCTTGCTCACGTCCGCCGGGTATGGGTGGTCAAGCTCGGGCACCATCCGCAGCCCGCCCTGCGGGGACTGAATTTCCGGCTGATCCGCGCCTGGCGGACGGCCGGCATCTGGCTGCTGCTCTATGCGCGGCCGCCGGGCGGCTGATGGCGCGGCGCCGGGGTGAGCGGAAGGGCCTCGGGGCCCGGGCAGGCCGGCTGAAGGCACGCGGGCCGGCTGAAGCTGAGTGCGGCGCCATCATTCCGGCGATTTCGCAGGGCTCTTTCAGCATCCATTCAGAGTTGGTGCCCATCATCGGTACCGGCGCAGCTCCGTGCGCCCGGCGCGGACCATGCGCCGCTGCCTACGAATGTGCCAGCGCCCGGTCGGACCCAGGGTTCCCAGAGGAGTCCTCATGTTCTTTACCTACCTCCGGCGTGAGCTGCGCCGGCGGATGCGCCAGGCCATCTTCATCGCCGTGGGCCTCGCCCTCGGAATCGGCCTGGTCATCACGGTGACCGCCGCGTCGTCGGGCGTCAAGGCCGCGCAGGCCACCGTGCTGCAGAACCTGTACGGCGTGGGTACGTCCGCGACCGTCACCACGTCACCCGCGGCGGGCTCGTTCGGGCTCGGCGGCCGCAACTTCAACGTCAAGCCGGGCGCGACGATCAAGCTTGACGAGCTGACCGCGACGCGCAGCCTCGGCAGCCTCGACGATTCCGCGGTGACGACGATCTCGAAGCTGAACGGCGTGGCGGCCGCGGGCGGGGCGCTGACGGCCGCGAACGTGGACACGACGTTCAAGATCCCCGACTTCAGCGCGGGCGGCGGTGGTGGTGGTGGCGGCGGCGGCGGTGGCGGCGGGTTCCCCGGCCGCGGAGGCGGCGGGACCGGGAGCTTCCGGGGCCCGGGGTCGTTCAGCGCCGGGAATCAGGTCACGGTGAACGGCGTCGATCTCTCCTCGGGCGGCCAGCCGCTCGGGCCGCTCAGCAACGGGACCCTGAGCTCCGGGCGCACCCTGAAGGCCTCCGACGCCAACTCCGACGTGGCCGTGGTCGACTCCAGTTACGCCAAGTCGGCGAGCCTGAAGGTGGGATCGGACGTCACGATCGCGAACACGAAGTTCCCGGTGGTCGGGATCGTCACCGACCCGGCGGCCGACTCGTCCGCGGACATCTACATCCCGCTCGCGCGCGCCCAGGCGCTGGCCAGCCCCTCCATGACCGGCAAGGTCAACACCATCTACGTCGCCGCCACGAGTTCCGCGGACATCGCCACCGTGCAGAAGGAGATCAGGAACGCGGTGCCCGGGGCGACCGTCACCACGTCCGCCGACCTGGCCAGCGAGGTCACCGGTTCGCTGGCCAGCGCGTCCAGCCTGGCCAACGACCTCGGCAAGTGGCTCGCGATCGCGGTGCTGATCGCGGCGTTCCTGCTGGCCAGCCTGCTGACCATGGCCGCGGTGTCGCGCCGGGTCCGGGAGTTCGGCACGCTGAAGGCGCTCGGCTGGCGCAGCCGCCGGGTGATCGGGCAGGTGATGGGCGAGTCGATCACCATGGGCATCATCGGCGGCGTCGTCGGCATCGGGCTCGGCTTCGCCGGGGCGAAGATCGTGGCCAAGGTCGCAGGGCCGCTGAGCGCGTCGCTGGGCCCGGTCACCGGGTCGGCGACGCCGGGCGGCGCCCGCTCGTTCGGCGGGTTCGGCGGCGGCGGGTTCGGCGGCGGCGGGTTCCGCGCCGCGGGCGCCGCCGCGCGCTCGACGACCGTGCACCTGACCGCGCCGGTCACCACGAACATCATCATCCTCGCGGTGGTACTGGCCGTGGCCGGCGGCCTGATCGCCGGGATGCTCGGCGGCTGGCGTGCGGCCCGGCTCCGCCCGGCGGCGGCGCTGGCCCGGGTCGAGTAACCAGCCGGCCGCACCAGCGAGCGGACCCGCGGACATCCAGGAGAGGACCCCATGTACAAGCTCACCGGCGTGACCAAGAACTACCAGAAGGGCCGCGGCACGGTGGCCGCGCTGCAGGGCGTGGACCTCGTGATCGAAGATGGCGAGTGGCTGGCCATCCAGGGACCGACGGGGCACGGCAAGACGACGCTGCTGCAGATGCTCGGCGGCCTGGACCGGCCGACGTCCGGCATCGTGGACTTCGACGGGCAGGACCTGGCCCGGATGCGGGAAAGCCAGGTCACCAACGTCAGGGCGACCTCGATCGGGTTCATCTTCCAGACGTTCAACCTGATACCGACCCTGTCCGCGCAGGAGAACGTGGAGACGGCGCTGGTCCCGCTCCATATGGGCGCGGCCGAGCGGCGCGCGCGGGCCGCGAAGTCGCTGGCGGACGTCGGGCTCGGCGACCGGGCGCGGCACCTGCCCTCGGAGCTGTCCGGCGGCCAGCAGCAGCGGGTCGCCATCGCCCGGGCGCTGGTGAAGGAGCCCAAGGTGCTGCTCGCGGACGAGCCGACCGGCAACCTCGACGAGGGCACCAGGGACGAGATCATCGGGCTGCTCGAGAACCTCTGGCGCGAGCGCGGCCTGACGCTGGTCCTGGTCACGCACGACAGCTCGATCGCGCGCCGGGCGCAGCGCGTCGGGATCATGCAGCACGGCAAGCTGTCGATCCGCCAGGACACCAGGCGCGCCACCACCTGAGCGCCTGGGGCCGGGGCTCGATCCCGGCCGGGCGCCCGGTTCAGGAGTGCGGGAGCGGCAGCTCGCACCAGACGACCTTGCCGGACTGCGTCCGCCGCGCGCCCCAGCGCTGGGCCAGCTGGCTGACGACCTGCAGTCCGCGGCCGCGCTCGTCCTCGTCACCCGCGTGCCGCAGCCTCGGCAGGGCCGCGGAGTCGTCCAGGACCTCGAGCACGAGCCCGCCCTCGCGCACCAGGCGCAGCGCGATCGCTCCCTGGGCGTAGCGGACCGCGTTGGTGACCAGCTCCGAGGCGAGCAGTTCGGCGGTCGGGATCAGCTCGGACAGGCCCCAGCGGCGGAGCCGCCGGCGGACGAGCATCCGGGCGCGGCGGGCGGAGGTCAGCTCGGACGCGAGCTTCCAGGTGACATGCTGGTCCGGCGCCAGGCGGCGCAGCCTGGCCACCAGCAGCGCTATGTCGTCACGCTGGTCATCGGCGTAGACGCCAGCCAACGTGGCCTTGCAGAGATCCTCGAGCGGGCGGGAGGCGGAGCCCGGGCCGAACGTCTCGCGCAGCCGGGTGAGCCCCTCGTCGATGTCGCTCGCGCGCCTTTCGACCAGCCCGTCGGTGTACAACACGAGCAGGCTGCCGTCCTTGATCTTGAGCACGCGGGTGTGGATCGGGCCCGAGCCGATGCCGAGCGGCGGGGACGGCGAGACGTCCAGGAACTCGCTGTCGCCGTCCGGCGGCACCAGCAGCGGCGGCAGGTGGCCGGCCGAGGCGACCTCGCAGTTGCCGGAGACCGCGTCGAAGACCGCGTACACGCAGGTGGCGAAGTGCGGCTCGCGCACGCCGAGTTCGTGCATGAGCTCGTCAAGCTGCTGCAGCGTCTCGGCGGGCGGCAGTTCGAGCCTGGCGAGCGTGCGGATGGCGGTGCGCAGCCTGCCCATCGTCACGGCGGCGCGCACCCCGTGGCCGGCCACATCCCCGACGACGAGGGCCACCCGGCCGCCCGGGAGCGCGATCGACTCGTACCAGTCGCCGCCCACCTCGATCATCTTGCTGCCGGGCAGGTAGCGATGGCGGACCTCGACCGGGGACGGCGCGGAGAGCCCCGTCGGCAGCAGGCTGCGCTGCAGGGTCAGCGCGGTGGCGCGCTCCCGGCTGTACCTGCGGGCGTTGTCGATGAAGATCGCCGCGCGGGAGGCGAACTCCATGCCGATCTCGGTGTCGTAGGCGTCGAAGCGGCGGTAGCCGGCACTCCTCGCGCAGACGAAGAAACCGAGCATGGTTTCCCGGGCGATGAGCGGCAGCAGCAGCATGGAGGCGCCGGACAGCAACTGGGCGACCGGCTTGCGCCGCCACCTCTGGGCGAGGCTGACCGCGCTGTCGGTGGCGTGCTCCTGCAGGACCGGCTTGGCCGTGTCCAGGCACTGCGTATAGGCGGTTCCCGGCGGGTAGCTGAGGATCTCGCCGGTCGGGAACGCCGCGTCCCAGGCGAGATCGCCGTCGTCGTGGGCGGTAGCGAGCCGGCGCACGAGCTGTGATCCGTCCGGCGCGTCGCTGGGAAACTCATCCCCTCCCACCAGGCTCTCCAGGACCAGCAGGCCGGCCGCATTGCAGAAGTGCGGCACGATGATGTTGACCAGCGCCGGCGCCATCTGGTCGATATCGAGCGCCCCGCCGGTCCGGGAAAAGGCGCCGTCCAGCAGCGCGTGCCGCATCACCGCGGGGTCGAGGAAACGCTCCTCCGACGGCGGCGCGATGCGCAGGATCACCAGCGCCATGAGGCGCGAGTCGACCGAGCGGACCGGCTGGACGGTGACCACCGCGTCGGCGCTGTGGCCGTTGCCGGTCCGGACCGTCAGCACCGCGGTGCCCTCGCGGTCGGCGCAGGCGGCGTCGATGAGGCCCTGCAGGCCGTTGCCGTACGCGGACCCGGTGATCACGGTGCCGAGTTCGACGCCGAGCAGCGAGCCCGGGGCCTCGGCGAGGATCTCTCCCGCGGCACGGTCGTGCTGCAGGATCCGGCCTGCCTTGTCGATGCCGACGATCAGCGTCCGCGCCGACGTGCTCGACAGGAGCGCGGTGATGTCGGCCGCTATTCCGGACGTCACCATCCGACGCGCTCCTTTCGGCACCGGACGTGGCTCATTCGCTCATTATGGAGCAAGTTCCCGTGTATTGAGAAAGAATGCCCTGTTGCCCGGCGTCAATTAGGTCAATGGCCGCCTGGCGTGCCGGGCGGCGGCTCGAGGGCGGCGCAGTGGCCGTCGCCGGCCGCGGCCTCCCGTGGCCTCGGCGGCCCCACCCGCCTCCGTAGCCTCCGTCAGGAACTGGCGCAACGTGCCAAGGTAGTGCGGTACCCGAAAGGCACGGCGGTCCGCCGCAGGGCGGCCCGCCTGCCGCCCGCGTCCGGCGGGACGACTCCGGCGGCACCGTCGGCCGGTCCGGGCGGACCTCGAGGAGGATGCATGCCACCGCGCCCGCGGCTTACCGTCCTGGGCAGCCTGAATATGGACATTTCGGTAGCCGTGCCGCGACTGCCCGCCCCGGGAGAGACCGTGCTCGGATCGGGAGCGGTGATCACGCCCGGCGGTAAGGGGGCGAACCAGGCGGTGGCCGCCGCCCGGCTGGGCGGTGCGGTGCGCATGGTGGGCTGCACCGGGGACGACGAGTTCGCGCGGATGGCCCGGTCCGCGCTCGAGACCGACGGCGTCGACGTCAGCGCGGTGCGCGCGGCCGAGGGCTGGGCCACGGGACTGGCACTGATCATGGTGGATGCGGTCGGCGAGAACGTGATCACGGTCGCCCCGGGGGCCAACGGCCAGGCGGGTGACGCCGAGGTCACCGCGGCGCTGTCGGCCGGCTCCGACCTGCTCGTCCTGTCCGCCGAGATCCCCGCGGGAACTCTCGCGGAGGTCCTGGCCGCGGCCCGCTCCTCGGGGGTGACCTGCCTGCTCAACCTGGCGCCGGCTCCGCCCGGGGCGGCCGCCCTGCTGGCGGTCGGCGTGGACTGGCTGGTGGTGAACGAGTCCGAAGCGGGCGCGGTTCTGGGTCGCGGCGTGGCCGGCCTGGCGCAGGCGGGAGCCGCGGCACGGGACCTGCGCGGCCTGGGCGCGCGGCAGGCGGTCGTCACGGCCGGATCGCGCGGGGCCGCGCTGGCCGGCCCCGCCGGGGACGAGGTCATCCCCGCGCTGAGCGTGCCCAGCGTGGACAGCGTCGGCGCGGGCGACGCGTTCGTGGCGGCGCTCGGTGTGGCGCTGGCGGCGGGAGTGCCCGCCCCCGGCGCGGTGCGCGCCGCGGCCGCGGCCGGCGCCACGGCGACCACCCGCCGCGGTACCCGGGATGCGCTGCCGCGCCCTTCCGACATCCTCGCGGCGACCGGCGTACCCTGGCCGGTCGGCGTCGGCTGACCGGGCTAGGAATCCCGGGCGGGCTCGCCGTGGCTGGCGTTGGCCCGGCCGCGGCCCCAGTACGCCTTGGGTGATATCTGATCCTGGCCGAGCCCTCGTTCGGCCAGGATCTCCCGCAGCCGGGACACGACCGTCGCCTCGCCCAGCACGTAGGCGTGCCCGCGGCCGGGCGGCAGCTCGACCTCGGCGGCCTCGGCCGCGAGCGCCGACGGGTCGCCCGCGGGCCCGCCGAGGCGGTGCAGCCAGGAGATGCGCGTGCTCGCCGCGGCGGGCAGGTCCTGCTCGTCGGCCTCCTCGGGGATTTCGAGCACCAGCGTGGCCGAGCTGGCCGCGGGCAATGCCTCGGCCATCGCGAACGCCGCGGGCAGCGCCGATTCGTCGCCGATGAACAGGTGCCAGTCGGCCGTGGCCGAGGTGGTGATCTTCCCGCGCGGCCCGATGCCCTCGATCCGGTCGCCGGGCCGCGCCGAGCGCACCCAGCGCTCGCCGGGGCCGTCGCCGTGCAGCACGATGTCGAGCGTGAGCCGCCGCGCGGCCGGGTCAAGCTGGCGGATGGTGTAGCGCCGCCGCACCGGGCGGCTGCCCTCGGCCGCCACCAGCAGCATCACGTCCTGGCCGGGCAGGTAGCCGAACCCGTCGAGCTGCGGGGCGGTCAGGCTGAGCCGCTGCATGTGCGGGGTAAGCCGGACCGACTCGACGACCCGGAGGTCCAGCCGGGTCGTGCTGGCCAGCGGCCCGGACAGTTGCGCGAACGGATCGTCCAGCGCCGCCAGCGTCGATTCCGGCAGTGCGTCAGCCATGAGTCAGCCTTTCCGCGTGATGCCCGTGGGTCGGGGGACGGCCGTGCCGTCGGCCAGCCTCACCGGAAACGCCGGCCGGCCCGTATCACGTGAACGCCGGCCGGCGGCGCGTGCTTCCCGGCCGGCGCTCCTACGTGCGCGGGCTGGTCTCGGGCGCGCTCAGGGCCGACCTCGGGCGCGGCGGACCCGCCTGCGATGACAGGGTGGGCGTATGCATCCCGCCGGGCCGGCCGTCGCCGACGATCTCGGCCTGCCGGTCCCGCGTCCCGCGGAGGTCCGGAGGGTGGTCTCGCTGGTGCCCTCGCTCACCGAGGCGGTGGCCGTCACTGCCCCGGGGCTGCTGGTCGGCGTCACGAACTGGTGCTCACATCCCGCCGGCCTGCGGGCCGATCGGGTGGGCGGGACCAAGAACCCGGACGTGGCGCGCGTCGTCAGGCTGTCGCCGGATCTGGTGCTGGCCAACGAGGAGGAGAACCGGGAGGCTGACCTGTCGGCGCTGCGCGCGGCCGGCCTCCCGGTGTGGGTGACCCGGGTCCGCGCCCTGCCCGAGGCGCTCGCCTCGCTGCACCGGATGCTCACCATCGCGTGCCGCCTGGCCCGCCCGGCCTGGCTGGAGGACGCCGCGGCCGCGTGGGAGCACCGGCCCGAGGGGCCGCGGCGCGCCGCCATCGTGCCGATCTGGCGGCGTCCCTGGATGGTGCTCGGGCGGGACACGTTCGCCGGCGACCTGCTGGGCCGGCTGGGGATCGCCAACGTGTACGCGGGCCACCGCGATCGGTATCCCCGGATCGGTCTGGCCGAACTGCGGGGCGCGGGCGCCGACCTGGTCGTGCTCCCGGACGAGCCGTACCGCTTCAGCGCGACCGACGGGCCGGAGGCGTTCCCCGGCGTTCCCGCCGCGCTGGTCAGCGGTCGGCATCTCACCTGGTACGGGCCGTCCCTGGCGGAGGCTCCCGCGGTACTCGGGCGGCAGCTACGGTCGGCATCGCGTCCCCGGACATGACAACGCCCCCGGAGCGGTTGCTCTCGAGGGCGTGCCGGACCGGTGTGCGGTCGCCTCTCGGCGAGTGGCACAACGCGGCTCCAGCCGGACGGTATTCCGCGAAGGCAGTAGTTGCGGCCCGGGGGACACAACACACCGGCGATGTCTAGGAACGCAGCCGAGCCCCGGGCTATTCCGCGAGCCCGGGCGAACCTGGCGGCGCCTGGTGACCCTTCGGACCGCAGGGCCCTGACGGTGCGCCGTCATCCCGGTGCAGCGGCATACTGTGGGGATCAAGAGTCTGGGCGGCATGAGGAGCGGCTGACGTTGGCTCGGGAGACCTCGCTCATCGGCTGCATCGGCGTCCTGATCGTGGCCACGAGGGGCCCGGCGGGCCCCGGGGAAGTGGTGGTCAAGGTCCGCGGCGGCTCCGAGGCTTACATCGCCTGGTCGCAGACCCCCCTGCCCAAGGGCGCGACGGTCCTCGTGATCGAGTCCCGGGGCAGCAGGACCGTGGACGTCAGCGAGTGGACCGATCCGCTCGACCCCTTCCCCCGTGACCCATTTGTGCAGTAAGACGGTAAACGCAGGCAATGACCGTCCCTGGGGGGTCTTCCGGGGACCGCAACTGGAGATGAGAAATGCTCGGCTACCGTGTTCCCGCCCCCGATGAGGCCATGCTGATCTCGGGCGGAAAGTTCGGGCGCGACGGCGCGCCCTTCAAGGTCATCACCGGCCATGGCGCGTTCGTGCTCCCGTTCTTCCGCAAGACAAGCTTCCTGACCCTGTCGATGTGCGAGGCGGAGGTCTCCGAGACCTGCGTGACCAAGCAGGGCATCTCGCTGAACGTCCGCTCGGTCATCGCCTTCAAGGTCGGCAACGACGAGGAGAGCATCGTCAACGCCGGGCAGCGGTTCCTGTCCGACCAGGACCAGATGTCCACGCTCACCGGGCGGATCTTCGCCGGCCACCTCCGCTCGATCATCGGGTCGATGACCGTCGAGGAGATCGTCACCGAACGGCAGAAGCTGGCCACCGAGGTGCTGGACGGCTCGAAGGCCGAGATGGCCAAGATCGGCCTCACCGTGGACTCGCTGCAGATCCAGTCCATCGACGACATGAACACCGGCTACATCGACGCGATGGCCGCGCCGCACAATGCCGCCATCCAGCGGCAGGCCCAGATCGCGCAGGCTCAGGCCAACCAGGCCGCCGCCGAGGCCCAGCAGGAGTCGCAGCGGGCCCAGGCCGACTACGTCCGCCAGACCTCCGTGCGCCAGGCGCAGTACAAGGCGGAGGTCGACAAGGCGCAGGCCGAGGCCGCGCAGGCCGGGCCGCTGGCGGAGGCGCAGGCGCAGATGAACGTCATCGCCGCCCAGGCCGACCTGGCCCAGCGGCAGTCCGAACTGCGCCAGCGGCAGCTGGTCGCCGAGGTGATCAAGCCCGCCGAGGCCGAGGCGGAGAAGGTGCAGATCCTGGCCAAGGCTGACGCGCAGCGGGTCAGGATGCAGGCCGAGGCCGCGGCGTCGAATAACCGCATTGCGCTCGACCGGATGCTCATCGACCAGCTTCCGCAGATCGTGAAGGAGGCGGCCGCCGGGCTGGCGGGCGCGAACATCAGCGTCCTGAACGGCGCCGACGGCCTGAGCGAGATCGCGGCCGGCCTGGTCGGCCAGGGGCTCACGATCCTCGAATCGGTGAAGAAGAGCCTGTCCGGGTCGGATTCGACCATGAAGATCTACAACGCGCTCGGGACCGCTGACAACGGCACGAGCGCGGCCGCGGGCACCGCGGCCGACAGCCAGGACGCGACCAGGAGCTGACCGGACGCGGCTACCCCCGGTCCGCGGGCCGGGCCGGGGCAGCCGGCCGCCGGGGATCAGCGCGGGGCACCCGTTCGGGAATCGGGAAGAGCCAGGCGCGGACCAGCAGGCCCTGCGCGCATCGCATGGCCTTTATCTCCGTATGCCCGGATGCGCCCCGGGCGTGTCGTGCCTGTCTGCGCACGCCGCCGCCGCGCGCTCCGGAACCCCGGGCGCGGCCCCCGGGCCCCGCGAACGGCCCGGGCGCCCGCGGCGCGGGAACCAATCCGCACGAATAGCCAGGCTCTGGCGTCTTTCCGCTCATCCCCGTCTCAGCCGGCCATTTCGTAATGTCGTAGATAAATTAGCATTATGAATGGCCGATTTAGGGTGCAAAGAATGTTCGCTGAGCCATGACAACCATGTGCTTGAGTGGCGCGTCTTCCTTGTGACAATGAAGCAGGGGGGGCAAAGAAATTGGTTACTCATTTTCGCTTAGGTACCGATTTAGCCTTACCCGTACCCGGCCGGAGAAGAAAGCGGGCACGCAGATGCCGAATCGCTTTCCTGTAGTGCTCGCCGCGCCGGCGGGTGCGGATGCCGGGCGGGTCCTCGTGACCGCGCGGTCCGGCCCGGCGGGCGCGGAACGGCCAGGGCGCGGCGGCAAAGGCCCGCTTCCTGGCCGTTCCGGGCACGCCGGATGCCAGGACGTACCCGGCCTCGACCGGCCAAAAATCAGGCCGGCGCGAAGTCGTTCACTACATGTAGCTGAATGGCTACTCGTGGTAGCGTTTCCACGACTGACTGGCAGGGCGGGATCACCTAGCGCGACAACAGCCAGAGCCGTACCCACGCCGCGACCGGCTTGAGCCTGACCGCCCAGGACATCCAGGAATGGAACCGGACCGGTAATCCACAGGAAAGGAATTATCATGCACAACCGTTTCAGGAGGGCGTGCTACGCGCTGGCGGGTGGGGTTGCCGTCACGGCCGCGCTCGGCCTCACCGCGGCGGGCGCCGCGAACGCGTCCCCCAGCCTGCACCCGAAAGCTACACCCGACGCGACGAAGACCTGCGGAAATAAGTGCAACGACCTGTTCAACGTGGACTTCGGGCCCAAGTTCATCGCGAACACCAACGGGCACTACGGAAATCGCGTCGACCTGGCCATCGGCCACAACTTCACGCCGTCCGAGGACTTCATCGCCAGCGAGGTCGGCACCCTCGCCGACTTCTGCACCATCGACGGCGGCAGCGGCCTGATCCCGAACAACGCCTACGCCTGCATCACCTACCCGAAGACCTTCCCGGTGTTCGAGGAGGAGTACGCGCCGTACAGCGTCACCTCGGGGTACTGCGCCGCGGTGCGTGCCCACGACGTGAAAATCGGCGCCCGGATCAGCCTCCGGGACTGCGGCTTCAGCGCGCGGAGCCTGTGGGTCGCCGACCTGAACAACTCCGTGCCCGACAAGCACTCGGTCCTCGGGATCGACTTCCCGTGGGTCAACGGTGCGGACGCGTCGTTCTCGCACGCGCTCGACCTGACTACCGACGACTCCGGCAACCTGACGCTGCAGGAGCTGTCGTCCAACGGCGGCGCGGTCAACGACAACCAGCTGTGGGGCATCAGGCTCGGTCCCGTGAAGTGACCCTGGGGCTTTCCGCCCGAACGACCGATCGACGCGGGCCGTAGCAGGCAAAGCCCGGCCGCCTGGGCCCGTGAGTTCCGAGGGTGCCCCCTCCGGCGTGACGCGGAGGGGGCACCCTCATGTCCGGGCGTCCGGCGGCCGCCACCACAGCCCGCCGGCCAGGCCGAGCGGGGCCACGGCCAGGCTGGCCAGGGCCCAGCCGAGACCGAAGCGCTGGGCCAGGAACCCGACGGCCAGCGGTGCCGCGCCGCCGGCCAGGCTCGCCGCGCTCGACAGGGACACCACGATCCCGCTCTGGTCGGGCAGGCTGCGGTAGAGCTGGGCCTGCAGCACCGGATACCACGGGGCGGTGGCCACAGTCAGGGCGCCGAGCAGCACGAGCTTGGGCCACAGGCCCGGCGCGAGCAGGAACCCGGGGTAAAGCAGCGCGGCCGCGGCGGTGCTGACGCCGAGCACGGCCAGCCCCGGCGCCCGGTCCAGGACCGGGATGAGCGCGGCGTCCCCGGCCAGCCCGGCCCCGAGCCGGATCGCCACGCCCAGCGCCGCCTGCGCGGGCGTGGCGTGAACCACATCAACCAGGTACAGGGCCAGGAACCCGGTGAGTATGTCCAGCAGCAGGTCGCAGACCTGGATCAGGACGAGCCAGCGGGCCACCCCGGCCGGCGCAGGGCGCCGAACGCGCGCCGCGCGGCCGCCGCCGCGCCGCGATGGTCCTGCCCCGGGTGACCGGGGTGATCGGGGTGATCCGGGTGTCCGGGGTGGTGACCGGGATGTCCCGCCGCGGGCGACGGCGTCGGCCGGGATCCGCCGCGAGCCGTCCCCAGCCAGGCCAGGACCGCGCCCAGCGCGAGCGCCAGGTACGCCGCCCGCCAGCCGCCGCCCGCGGCGAGCACGGCCACCAGCAGGATCGGCCCGGTCACCGCGCCCACCGACCCGGCGAGCTCCCAGCGCGCCATGTGCTGCTCGCGCTGGCCGGGATCGGCGTCCATCAGCCCCGACTGGGTCAGGCTGACGAACGCTCCCGAGGCCGGGAAGAAGAGCACGAACGCGACCAGCAGGGCAGCGAACGAACGGGCCGCCGCGGCCGCCACCAGCGCGAGGATGAACGCCACCCCGCCGCCCAGCACGGCCAGGCGCCGTCTGCGGCCGTGCCCGGCCAGGACCCCCAGGGGAAGCTCCAGCAAGCTCCCCAGCAGCAGCGGCACCGACGCCAGCAGGCCGACCTGACCGTAGGTCAGGCCCAGATCCCGGCGCATCAGCGGCAGCGCGGCGCTCTTGGTGCCGTCGACCAGTTCGTCGACCAGCACGACCGCGAGCGCGGCCAGCAGCATCCACGACCCGGCCCGCGCCGGCCGGGCGCTGCGTGTCCTCGTCTTGACCACGTGTCTTCCTTCCTCGTCTCACCGGCCTGGTCAGACAGGGAAGGAGGGCCACGGGCCGCGGGCTGATCAGCTCACAGTCAAGGGAATCCCATGGGTGCGATGGTATCGCGGCGGGTTGGCTGGGCGGCGGGTTGGCTGGGCGGCGTCCAGGGCTGCGCGGCGGTGAGCCAGGTGGCGAACCGCGTCGTCCCGCGCACGCCGGGCCGCTCGGCGGCCGGGGCAGAATCGTGAGCATGGCGCGGATGGCTTCGCTGGTCCTGACGCCCGCCAACCAGCGGGCCGCGCCGCACAGCCGCTGAGGGAACGGCAGCCTGAGTTCGCTGCGGCGCTGGAATCGGTTGTACGGGAACTGGCCAGCCTGCGGCCCTGAGCATGCGTCCGTGAAGCTGCCTCCCGCGCCGCTGCGACGAGGCTGGTTGCGTTGCCGGGGTGGCGGGATAGCCTCGCGGCAGGGTTATGTGGTCCGCGATGGGAGGCGGCGGTCATGCCTGATGAGGAACCGGCTGCGGGGAGTGCCAGGAATCATCAGCTGAGGCTGTCGCGAAGCGATCCGGTTGCTCAGGCGCTGGTAGACGCCATCCATGCTGGCGAAGTCGGGTCGTTGACGGTGCTGCTGCGGCAGCATCCGGGCCTGGCCTCCGCGCGCCTCGTGGACGACAAGGGCGGTTCGGGTACGCCGTTGCACGCGGTGACGGACTGGCCGGGGTACTTCCCGCATGGGCCGGAGGTGGCCGCCACGCTGATCGATGCAGGCGCCGATCCCAGCGCCTCGGTGGAGGGAAGCTGGCACGCGGAAACGCCATTGCATTGGGCGGCGAGCAGCGATGACGTCGAGGTGGCCCGGGCATTGATTGACGGCGGCGCCGATATTGAGGCCACCGGTGCTTCGATCGCTGGCGGCACCCCGCTTGATGATGCCGTTGGATACGGGTGCTGGCAGGTGGCCCGGTTGCTGGTCGAGCGCGGGGCACGCGTTGACCGGCTCTGGCACGCGGCAGCGCTAGGGATGAGGTCACGGGCGGACGAGCTGCTCGCCGCCTCGCCGCCGAGCAAGCAGCAGCTCACCGATGCGTTCTGGCAGGCCTGCCACGGTGGCCAGCGGCGGATGGCCGAGCATCTTCTTGGCCTCGGCGCTGACCTGAACGGCACTCCGTCATGGGGTGAGGACACTCCCTTGGGCGCGGCCGACGGTCTCGACACCGGTCGCCAGGCTCTGGTGGAGTGGCTGCGGTCCCGGGGTGCGAAGAAGTCAGTCAAACCCGCCACCTGATTCGCCATCAGCAGGTCGTGGCGCCGTCGTCCTGGTCTGGAGTTTTTGGCTTCTGGCCCATGCGTGGCCCGTGGCCGGACACGGCCGGTGCGATGCAAAGGGATGGCCCGCGTCCGGTCCGGGCAGGCTCCTTTGCTCGGCTATTCGCGCAGCGGCCTGAAGCCCGCGCGGACCTCTTCGGAAAAGAGTTGCGGCTGTTCCCAGGCGGCGAAGTGGCCGCCCTTGCCGACCTCGTTGAAGTAGATGAGGTTGTGATACGCACGCTCTGTCCAGCTCCGCGGGGCCTGATAGTTCTCGCCGGGAAAGACGCTGATGGCAGCCGGGACGGAGACGTCGGCGGCGTTGTAAAGGCTGAGCTTATTTTCCCAGTAGAGGCGGGCAGACGAAACCGCCGTGCTTGTCAGCCAGTAGAGCGTGATGTTGTCCAGGACATCGTCGCGGGTGAGGTCGCCTGCGGGGTGTCCGCGGCTGGTGTGCCCGAGCACGGCGGAGGTGACCGGCGGCGCTGGCTGGCCCCAGCCGTCACCATGGTCAAGCAGCCAGGCGGCCAGGCCGACGGGTGAATCCGCTATTCCGTACAGCGTTTGCGGGCGCGTCCCCATGAAGCTGGCGTAGGCGCGTCGCCTCGTATACAAGATGTCCAGCTGCTCGTATGCGCGTCTTTCGTCGGCTGACAGGCTGGGTGGCGGCGGGTCGCCGCACTGGAGCGCCCTGGCCACGTCGGGCGGGACCGTGCCAGGGAAGTTGACGTGAATGCCGAGCAATTCCGGAGGTGCCTGGTGCGCCATCACGTTCGTGATAGCCCCGCCCCAGTCGCCGCCTTGGGACACAAATTGCGTGTATCCGAGGCGCTTCATCAGCATTACCCAGGCACGGGCGATGCGGGCGGGGTCCCAGCCGGCGGCGGTCGGCTTGCCGGAGAATCCGTAGCCCGGCATTGACGGGATCACCAGGTGGAAAGCGTCCGATGCGCTCGCGCCGTGTGCCGTGGGATTGGTGAGCGGGTCGATGATCTTCAGCTGCTCGATGACCGATCCGGGCCACCCGTGCGTGACGATGAGCGGCAACGCATTGTCATGGTCCGAGCGGACGTGAATGAAATGAATGTCCAGCCCATCGATCTCGGTCATGAACTGCGGTAGGGCGTTCAGCTTCGCCTCGCACTTGCGCCAATCGTAATCTGCGGCCCAATAGCGCGCGAGCTCCTGCATCATCGCGAGGGGCACGCCTTGCGAATCATCGGTGACCGTTTCCCGTTCGGGCCACTTTGCCGCGTTTAGGCGGCTGCGCAGATCGGTAAGCTCTGCTTCCGGAACATTCACATGAAACGGACGAACAGCCGTCTTATCATTGCCTGCCTGTTGTGCGCCTTCAGCCATAGCTTTGGACCTCCTGCAAAACCGGTGATGGCCAGCGGCGTGCGCTCACAGCGCTTCTTGCTCAGGCGTCATCTTCGGCATCAGCCACACCCAGCCCCGCTCAGGACGGTACTCTCCAGGCCGGAAGGCGTCTAGACGCCGCGCGAGGTGTCATATCCGCGGGGGACTGCTTCCTGGTCCAGCAGCGCAAAGTCTCCGGGTGCCGGACGATGGGCCAAGCGTTCAAGTTCGGGTAAGCCTTTCAACGGCGCTTGGCGGCCTGGTCCAGCAGCTCCGGGCTATCGCGTCGGACCTGCCGGAAGGTGCCAGCGGTGATTCATAGTTCGCGCTTGCTGTGGGGCCGTGTGTGGC
This sequence comes from uncultured Actinomycetota bacterium, assembly GCA_963842355.1. Taxonomy (GTDB): domain Bacteria; phylum Actinomycetota; class Actinomycetes; order Streptosporangiales; family Streptosporangiaceae; genus JASHPR01. The sequence goes on from CAWJGC010000016.1 coordinate 34,711, forward strand.
CCGGTCGAGGCTGACCTAGCCGTGACTGATCAGGCAAACGGCTTGCTGTGCCTGGTAACCAGGAGGTTCTCGTTGGAGCGGGCGAAGGGAATCGAACCCTCATGACCAGCTTGGAAGGCTGGGGCTCTACCATTGAGCTACGCCCGCGTCACCTGGCCGGACGCAGGACACCCTGCAGCGCCAGCCAGCTCATCACGTAGCGTACCGGCTCCCGTCCGGGGCCGCCTCAGCGGACGGGACGCCGCGGCCTGGCACGGACCGTGCGGCGCCCGGAAAGCGCTGGACGGGTAAGCTACCGTCGGTTCTGCGGGATGTAGCGCAGCTTGGTTAGCGCGCCTGCTTTGGGAGCAGGAGGCCGCGGGTTCGAATCCCGCCATCCCGACTGGTAGGAGCAGTTTATCAAATTTGTCAGCGGCTCGCGGGAGCCAACCAGAAGCCATGGATGCAGGGGACTGGCTGGCGGGAACACCGGCAGGTTTCAGGGACCGGGAATGTTGAGATGACCGCGTCAGTGAGCAGCGCCTTTAGGCAGAGTTTGGTCTCGCAGACACCAGACGCCGGTTCGGGGTGTCGCCTTGGTTCTATCGCGTGGGCTTCCCTTCCTCAGTGAGCTGCACGAAGTGTTCGAGAAGAATCCCCAGTTCAAGTGCGCCTCGCGGGAAGGCATCGACCGGGCGATGGGGATGGTGCCCGGACGCGCCCAGGCTGGCGGGGTTGCCGCACCGATGTCGACGGCTCCGGCGTGATAGAGCTCGTGCGGCCGATATGCACGAGCTCGACGCTCGCCGACGGCGAGGCGCAGCGACTGCTGACGATGGTGCTCGACGGGTTGCGGCCGCCGGCGGCCTCTTAACCGGTCGGCGCCCGGCGGCGGGCGTGCCGCCGGGCGCCGGGCGGGTGTCTGCACTATTCGATCGGTTGCTGCGCCATCGCCGCCGGCTCGCGCCCGGCGAGCAGCCAAGCGATGGCGGCAGCCGCGATCGGTGTCCCGACGAGTAGCACGAGCAAGTTGTTGACCGGCACGTTGCCGAGCGCCGAGATCCCGCCGTTGAGCGAATTGTTCCGCAGCCAGCCGATCACCCCGACATAGCCGGCGAACGTCCCGAGCACGCCCGCGAGGAAACCCAAAGCTCCCGCCGTAGCCGCAGTGATAGTCCGCCGTGTGACGCTGCTGGCCCCGGTGGCAGCCAGCGTGCGCAGGTCGGACGCCGTCTCACTGCGGATCAGGCCGACGCTCATCGCCAGGATGCACAGTGCGATCGCGATGCCGACTGCAGTCGCCCAGTTGATCAGCACGGCTGACGTGGGCTCGTCGTCGCGGCTCTCGATGGAGACGTTGCCGGCCGCGGCGGCTGCCGACTGGGCGTCGTGGACCTGGGCCGCAGTAAGAGGCTGCGCGGTCTGGATCAGCCATCCCTGGACGGAGATCGTATTCTCGAGCCCGAACTTCTTGATCGCGTATTCGGTGATCACGGTGTTGGGAGCATGCACACCCGAGGGAAGTGCGCCGATCTCTTGGATGACGGGATTCTTTATCCCTCCGCCTGCGAGGCACGGGATCGAGGTGATGGTGGGGCCATTCCCTCCGGTGGCTTTAACCGCGCCGAACTTCCTGCACCATTGCACCGACATGTTGGAGATCCCCGATAGGCCGGGCAGCGACGTCAGGATGTCGGCTTTCGGGTTGATCTCCGAAGGCGTGATGCCAAAGTCCTTGAGCAGCTGGGGCGTGGCTACGTACAGCGACCCGGTCCAGGGGCGCCCGCTGCCGTTGTGGTTGAGGTTGGCGCTGCCGTCTGCGCCGCTCCCCTCGAGCGGGATCACGTACTGGGCGCCGATTCCGGCCGCAATCGAGTCGGTCGACTTGGTCATTGCAGCCACTTGGCTGGTCGTGGGGCCGGTGTTCGGGTTGCCGAGGTTCATCTGGACGAGGAGCTGGTTCGGCGCGAGGTTCGGCCCCGCCGCGTCCAGGACGTCGGCGTAGCGGCTTTGCGCAAGCACCGCGACGATAGCCGCGATCATCACCCCGATGCTGGCAGCCGCCAGTGCCGAGCCCGACCGGGCTCGGTAGCGGGCCAGGTCCCGCAGGGCGATACGAATCGCCACCGGGGCGCGCCGTCCGAGCCGCGCCAGGAGCGTCAGGCAGAACGGCGCCAGCAAGATCACTGCCGGGATCAGCGCCACCAGCCCGAGCACTAGCTCGAGGGATCCTCCGCTCCCGGCGCCGCCGTTCGTACCTCCCGAATATCCGAGGAGGACGAAGGCGATCACAAGGAAGACGATGCCCGGAATAGCTGAGCGATGGATCTGTCTCGGCGGGGCCGGCCGTCCGGAGAGGGCGGCCATGATCGGGATCTTGGCCACCGAACGAGCCGGTCGTGCCGCGGCGAGGTAGGTGGCAACGAGCGCCAGCACGATCGCCGCCGTGACGACGAGCCATGGCAGGGCCCACACACCGATCAAATGGTGCGCGCTCTGCTCGAGGCTCGGTCTATACAGGAGCCACAGCGCAAAACCGAGCACCGATCCGAGCACCGCGCCGGCGATGCCGACGACCAGCCCGTTTGTCCTCACCACCTGCCCGATGTTGCGGTCGGTGGCGCCGATCGACGCCAGCATGCCGAGCGAGCGCAGGCGGCGCTGCGCCAGCACGGTGAAGCCTCCCACCGCCACGAGACCGATCAGGATCATGCCGAGCGTGAGCACGACGAGCGAGATCGTCTGGGGATTGAGCGCATTGTTGTTGGCGACAGAGGCGGGGGTCGAAACGTTCGGGCCGATTGCGCCCGGCGGACGGCCCGGAGCGTCGAAGAGAACGGTCACCTGGTTGGGCGTGGGCACCTGCCCCGGCGGAACGAGCGCGAACTTGTCGAGCAGGCTCTGCGGGTTCTGGACGATGCCGACGACCCTGCGCCCCTTACCGCCTTGGTGCAAGACGTCACCAATGCTGAGACCGAGCTGCGAGGCCAGTGGCGGGGACAGTGCCACCTCGCCGGCGGCGACAGGGTAGCGGCCGGAGAGGAGACCGAGCATCGGCTGTCCGAACGCTCCGTGCGGATCCTGGGCGCGCAAAACGTATGTGCCGACTGAGCCGGGGATCGTGAGTGTCTCGTCCGCGATCACGTCGACCCGTCCGAAACGATGTTGCAACGACGCGATCTGTGCCGAAAGGTGCGGGTCGGCACCGGAGAACGTGGCTGCATCTTGCGCCGTCCCGAAGCCCGAGGTGGCCGGCGGAGGATTGTTGGTGGCGACGGTGGATCCGAGGATGGTCGTTGCCACGGCCACCGTGACCAGCGCCAGGACGAGCAGCTGCTGGCGCCACTCGCGGCGGAACAGTCGCCATGCCCAGCGGCTCACGGCGCGCCGCGCCGCCATGCCGCCTCCGCCACTGCCGCGTTCTCGTGGTGAGCGGAGCGGCAGCGCGTCGATGCCTGCTGGCGCGCTCATCGGACCGTGCTCGATTCGAGAATCGGCGGTGGCACCGTCTGGTCGACGATCTGCCCGTCGCGAAGGGAGACGACGCGGTCGGCCCAGGAGGCGAGCTGCGCGTCGTGCGTCACGACCACGGCGGCCAGACCGCTCTTGCAGGCGGTGAGGATCATGCGGATCACCGCCTCGCCGTTGGACGAATCGAGCGCGCCGGACGGCTCGTCGGCGAGCATCAGGCGCCGCTCGCCCACGACCGCCCGGGCGATCGCCACCCGCTGGCGCTCACCACCCGAAAGCTGGTCCGGATAGTGAGCGGCTCTGTCGGCGAGGCCGAGATCTTCGAGCACCGCGGCCGCCGATTTCGCGGCGCGGCGCGCCGAGGTCCCGTCTAGCTCGAGCGGCAGGGCCACGTTCTCGACCGCAGTGAGCCCGGCGAGCAGATTGAAGTCCTGGAACACGTAGCCGATCGTGCGGCGGCGCAAGCGGGCCTTGGCATTGCGCGACATCTTGGAGAGAGACTGCCCGTCGACGAACACTTCGCCGCTCGTCGGAGCTTCGAGGCTTCCGGCGATCGTGAGCAGAGTGGACTTGCCAGAACCGCTCGGCCCCATCACGGCCACGAGCGAACCGCGTTCGACCGTCAGGCTGATCCCGTGGAGGGCGACCACTTCCGCCGCGCCTTGGCCGTAGGTCTTTGAAACCTCGCGCAACTCGAGGAAGCTCATCTTCGTACCGCCAGTCTGCGCCTCAGTCGGGGGCATTGATTCGGGATGGGGAGGGTCTGCTCGAAGGCCGCGCGCTTGAGCCTTTCGCTTCTCTATTGCGGTCTGGCGGCAACCGGTTCGCCGAAGCGGCAAGATTTCTTCGCCCTGCCTGTCGCTTGCCAGGGTGCTCGTGGCAGAAAACCCCGCTGACTGATCTCATGACCGTGGCAGGCGACAGACAGTCGCTGGTACCTTCTCTCACGCGCCATTAATCCGTTGGGGCCGTCACAAGATCGCCGTGTCCCGCTGACGGGACTGGGCTGGTGTCGCAGTCGGGGACGGTGCCGCAGGTACTGGAGTCGGCCCCGTTCGCAAGCCTGATCACCGATGCGGCCGTGTGTGCCGTGACCGCGCCACCGGGCGCGGTCACCAGCTCATACGATTGTGTTATGACGCACGAGGAAGATGCTGAAGGGCTGCCGTCTCCGTCAGCCGCGCTGTTGCAGCTGGCCCGGCTGAAGGCCGGCTTGAGCCAGCGGGAACTGGCCGAGCGCGCCGGAGTCCCCGTCACCATGATCTCGGCATACGAGCGTGACCAGCGCCAGCCCACGCTGGCTACGCTGCTGAGGCTGCTGCGCGCGGCGGGATTCGACCTGCGGCTGCACCTGGCCGCCTACGACCCGCATGACGAGATACTGGCCGGCCTGGAGGCTGGCCGCTCCGAAGCCGAGCGGCGGCATCGCGACCGGCAGCTTCAGGCATGGCGCGACGCGGTGCCCGTGGACGGCGTGGCTTGAGCGGCCAGGGCGAGCCCGCCGGGCCGAGCCTGAACCCCGCGGCCATCGTGGCATCGCTCAACCAGCATCAGGTTCGCTACGTCATCATCGGCGCGTTCGCGGCTATCGCGCAGCAGGCTCCAGTACCGGCGACACGAGATATCGATGTCACGCCGGAAGCGAGCCAGGAGAATCTGGCCCGGCTGTCGCGTGCCCTCACCGACCTTGGCGCGCGGATCCGCACGGAGGCGGTGCCGGACGGCCTGCCGTTCATCCATGACGCGATGTCGCTGGCGGCAGCTGAGGTGTGGAATCTGGTCTGCGCGGACGGCGAGTTCGATATCTCGTTCCATCCGTCCGGCTTTCCCGGCGGATACGCGCAGCTTGCGGTCAAGGCCCGCCGGCTTCGCGTCGGGGATGTGGAGGTCGTCGTCGCGGACCTCGCTGACGTGATCTGGTCCAAGGAGTCAGCGGGCCGCCCGAAGGATCTGCGGGTGCTCCCGCTGCTGTACCGGCACCTATCGGCCCGCCGCGCAGAGCGCGAAGCGGAACAGTGGTAGTCCTTGTCGAGCAGTGGGACGGGGGAGTGGGGGTCGATTGCCGAGCGGGCTCTCAGCGAGTCCTCCCAGCGGCGCTGGAGCGCGGCGGTGAGCTCGGTGCGCATGGTCTGCGAGATGTGGGTGTAGAGGCCGCGCATGCCCGGGACCTCGTGGCCGAGACGCCGTTCTTGGAGGATGGCGGAGATTCCGTCTTCTTACCCTGGCGGTGGCGTGCGTGTGGCGCACATGCGGGGTCGTCTCGGCGGTGCGAAGGCCCAGCGACTCCATCCGGCGGGAGAACAGCTTGGCCAGGGCGTCATAACTGACCGGCTCGCAGCGCCGCCTGTCGTTCCCGCCGACGAGGAACACGAAAGGGCTGGTCGCCTCCCGCGGCCGCTCGTGCATCACGTACCGGCTGACCGCGTCCAGCGTGCGGGGCTCGTGCAGGTCGACGACCCGCTCGGCGCGGGGTCCATCTCCACGCGGCGTGATCAGCCTCTCGGACAGCCGCCACAAGCCCCGGCCTGGTAGGGTCGCCAGCCGCGTTGCTGTATGCGTTGAGGACTGTTTTCCAGATCACCGCATCCCGGTGAACAGGCGGGGGGTTGGCTAGCGCGTCGGCAACATCTGTTTGCAGCTTGGTGATGTCACTTTCTAGGCTTGATGGTCCGGTTCCCGAGTTGATGCTTACCGCTGAGGGGCTGCGGAGCTGGGGATGACCGACCATGGCCTCGCTGGTGTCAGTAACCGCGCCGCCACCCGCTGATAACGTCCGGGTGAATGCGGACCACCGCCTTTAGGCTCGGCCACCACCGCGCCACGTAGTCGTTAACCTCATCCGCACTGAGGTAGCGGGCGGTTATTGCCCGGACCTCAGCCAGTGTGGCTGCCTGGTCTCCTTCTTCGATCTCCGCCCGTCCTCGGAGGGTCACTCCGGCGAAGGGCTCACGGGCATCGCCAGCGGCGAAGGCCGCCCGGCCGGTCCGGAGAATGGCTTGTGGCCAGCGGCGCGCTGTCGTCGTCCAGATGTTGACCGTCTCTCCGTCGAACCGGTACCAGACCGGTACGACGACCGGGCTGCCGTCGGCGAAGGTGACCCCGACGAAGCCCGTCGTCGCGGGTGAGCGGCTCAGGAACTGCCCGGCCTCGGCTCGGTTCACCGTTTCCTCCAGGTCTCCCGGCTAGCCGCACCGCCTGCCGGAGCTCCCAAGCGGCGGAAGCCGACAGTGGCGGCCACCTCGGTGTGCGGTGTCGGTGTGGCTCGCCGCACCTGGGCCGAGCCGCCCGGCCGTTGACACAGTCTGCCCGGACTGGTAGCTCTGTGACAACGGCCACGATGCGGCCTTTGCCTGGCACCAGGGGGAAGGCGGATTACGGTGCCGATCGAGCCGAGCCTTCGCCCGACATTGCCCGGGGCGTACTACACCTCGCCGGTGATGCACGAGATCGAGACCGAGCAGATCTTCGCCCGGTCGTGGATATGCATCGGCAGGGCCGATTCCGTCGGCCGGGCCAGGCAGCTGCTCACCGCCGAGGTCGCGGGCGAGAGCGTCCTCGTGACCCGCGATCGCGCGGGCGAGCTGCACGGGATGCTTAACGTCTGCCGTCACCGGGGCACCCGGCTGTGCATCGCCTCCGCCGACGCGGTGTCGAGCATCCGCTGCCCCTACCACGGCTGGACGTACGGGCTCGACGGGAGGCTGCTGGCGGCGCCGAACCTGCCCGAGATGCCCGACCTGCAGAAGGAGCGGCACGGCCTGGCTCCGGTCGCGGTCACCACCTGGGCCGGCTACCTGTGGTGCTGCCTCGACGCCGGCGCGGGCCCGCTGCGGTCCCAGGTCGAGCCGCAGATCGTCGAGCGTCTCGGCTCCACCGAGGTCCTCGACGCGTACGGGCTGGAGAGCCTGACGGTGGGGCACCGCATCGTCTACGACGTGGCGGCGAACTGGAAGGCGCTGGTCGAGAACTTCACCGAGTGCTATCACTGCCCGATCATTCATCCCGAGCTGACCGCGGCGGTGCCGGAGTTCCGCTCCGGCTACGGGTCGATCTCTGGCGGCCGGTGGCATGGCGCGCAGCTCGCTCCGCAGGCGGAGGCCTTCTCCTCCTCCGGCCAGGCGCGGCGGCGCCCGCTGCCCGGCCTTTCGGGTGGTACCGAGCGCCGCTTCTACGGCGTCATTCTGCTGCCGAACGCCTTCCTCATCCTCGTGCCCGACCATGTGATCTTCTTCCGGCTGGATCCCCTCGCCGCCGGCCGGACGCGGGTCAGCTGCGACTGGCTCTTCGAAGCCGAGGCGGTGCAGGACGCGGGGTTCAGCCCGGACGACGCGGTGGCGCTGCTGGACATCACGAACCGGCAGGACTTCGCCGCCTGTGAGCGCTGCCAGCTCGGCATGTCGTCCCGCAGCTTCGCCGGCGGCGGCGTGCTCGTCCCCGGCGAGCATCTGATCACCGACTTCTACCGGTATCTTGCTGCCGCGCTCGGGCTGCCCGACGGGGAGCCGTGGCCCACGCGTCCTGAGTTGCTCGGCGTCCGCGGGTAATCATCCGCGGATGGCTCCGGCCCGGGGCGGGCAGCGGTGGTCACGATCCGAGGCCAGCCAGTATGCCGTCGGCGGCGCGCCATCCCGTGGTGATGGCCGTCTCGGTGTAGAAGGTCCCGAGGTAGTCGCCCGCCAGCCAGATCCGGTCGAGCGGCCTGGTGAGGGCAGCCTGCAGCCGGCCACGCCCCGGGAAGCAGTAGGCGAGCCCGAGCGGCCACCGCCGGACGTGTGCCTCGGTCACGTGCGCCCGGAACCCGGGAAAGAGTTCCTCAGCATCCCGCAAATACCGGCCGAGAACCGCCGCGTCGTCCAGGTCGAGCAGCCGCGCCGCCAGCTCGGCGGGAGAGAAGACCATGATGCTCGACCCGGGGCGGCGCTCGCGCTCCTGCGCGCGGGCGACGCTGGTCACGTTGAAGAAGATGTTGAAGGATCGGCCTGGCGTCGCGATCGCGTAGCAGCCATCCCAGGGCGCAGGTCCCGGCTCATCGGTGAGGAACGCCGCGCTGACATACGGGCCGTAACGGACCTGCCTGAGGGCAGCCGCGGTCTCCGGCTCCAGGTCCACTGCGACCTGCGCGGCGATCGGCGCCGGGGTGGCGAGGACGCAATGCCGGGCGCGCAGATCACCGCCGGACGGGTCGGCCTGGTAGCGCACGCGGACGCCGTCGCGGCCGCGGCTCACCTCGGTGACCTCGGCACCGGTGCGCACACGCGAGCCGAGCGCGGCCCGGATCGCGTCGGTGAGGGTCTCCGGGCCGCCCAGGATGTTGCGCGCGAGCCCGGACTTGCGGTCCCAGACCAGACGGAAGTAGCCGACGCCCGCTCCCGCCGACACCTGCTCGGGGGAGCCGGCGGATCGCATCACGGTCGGGCGGAACATGGCGTCGGCGTCCGGGGGCAGCGGGCCGGCGAAGTCGGCGAAAGACCGGTCGCCCATGAACTCATAGACGCGCTGTTGGAGCGCGCCGGGCGGCTCGCCGACGCGCGGGACGCAGGCCGCGCCGTACCGGCGAACGGCTAGGCGGACCCTGGCGCCGGCCCGGAGCACCGCCAGGCGCGCGCTCCACGGCATCGGCACCCGGAACGGATAGGTCTGCACCCGCCCGTCGGTGAGCAGCCGGCCGTTCATCGCCAGCGCCGCCAGCTCGCCGGGAACCGGGACGGCCTCGACGCTGGCCTCGTCGAGCAGCTGCCCGGTGGCTGAGCCCGGCCCCGAGAACACGTGCGCGCCCCAGTTGAGCCAGTAGGGGCCGCGCCGTTCCGAGCACAGCCGCCCCCCGGTCCGGTCCGTCGCCTCGAGCAGCACCACCTGGAGCTGCCGCAGCCGCCACGCGGTCGCCAGGCCGGCGATCCCGCCCCCGGCCACGACGACATCCGCGTCGAGATCAGCCATCTGTCGCCCGGGCTGGCCGGTGCGGGCGCCGCCCTGGCTGCACGGCGTCAGTCACCGAGCTCACGTCGGCGGCGGGCGACGTAATCGGCCAGCTCCTCGCGTACCGCGTCGTCCATCGGCGGCGGCTCGTAGCCGACCAGTTGCTGCTGCCAGATGGCCGCCGCCCGGGCCGCCGCGTCCTGGGCGCCCTTCTTGCTCCACCGCTCGAAGTTCTGCGACGAGGAAAGCAGCGGCCGGTAGAAGCACTCCCGGAACCGCTCCAACGTGTGGGCGGCTCCGAGGAAGTGACCGCCATGGCCGACCTCCTGGTGGGCGGAGAAGGCGAGCGACTCCTCGTCGATCTGCAGCGGCTTGAACGTCTCCAGCAGCATCCGCAGGATCTCGATATCGACGACGTATTTCTCGAAGCATGACACCAGGCCGGACTCCAGCCAGCCTGCCGCGTGCATGACGACGTTCGCGCCGGACAGGAACGCGGGCATCATCGTCATCAGCGACTCGTACGCGGCCTGAGCGTCCACCGTCTGGCTGGCGGTGAGGCCGCCGCCGCCGCTGCGCCAGGGCAGGCCCAGCTGGCGGGCAATCTGCCCGCCGCAGAACAGTCCGATGGCCGACTCGGGCGTGCCGAACATCGGTGAGCCGGACTGCATGTCGATGTTGGAGAGAAACGAGCCGAGCACAGCCGGGCAGCCCGGGCGCACCAGCTGAACCAGTGCCACCCCGGCCAGCGCCTCGGCGGTCTGCTGCACGAGCGCCGCGGGCGCGCTCACCGGCGACATGGCGCCCATCAGCAGGAACGGTGTGACGATGACCGGCTGGTTGGCCCGGGAGTACTCGAGCATGGCGGCGAGCATGCGCTCGTCGAACCGCAGCGGCGAGTTGACGTTGATGATCGAGAGCATGACGGGACGCTGCTCGATCTCGGCCCGCCCGCCGAAGAGGATGTCGGCCATCGCCAGCGTGTCCAGTGCGTTGGGCCCTGAGGTGACCGAGCCCATGAACGGCTTGTCCGACAGGGTCATCAGCGCGAACACCATCTCGAGATGGCGGGAGTCCAGCGGGCGGTCGTTCGGCTCGACCACGGTCCCGCCCGCCATGTCGATCTGCGGGAAGGCCTGGCTGAGCTTGACCAGCCGCTCGTAGTCGTGCATGGTCGCCTCGCGGCGCTCGCCGCCCTCGCGGGCGAATGGGCAGCCGTAGACCGGCAGGAACGCCATGTGCCGACCCCCGATGTGCACGTTGTGCGCGGCCGACCGGGCCCGTAGATCGAACTCTCGGGGGGCAAGAGCAACCTGTTCCAGGACGAATTCCGGGTCCAGCCTGACGACGCTGCCTTCGACCGTCTGCCCCGCGCTCCGGAACAGCGCCAGGGCCTCGTCGTGATCGAACTCGATGCCGATCTCGGTGACGATCCGCTTCCACCCCCGGTCGAGGATCTCCATCGCCTCCTCGGAGAGGATCTCGTAGCGGGGCATCTGGTTGACGAACATCGCATCCTCCTCGCAGGTCCCGGGCGCTGCCTTGGCCGGACGCGGCCCGGCGCGCCTCGTCAGCCGCTGTCGCGCGGGATCGAGCGGCTCCAGGTCTTGGCGAAGACCCGGGCCTCGCCCTCGTAGGCGTCGGCCGCGTTGGTCACGTGGAACTGCTCGCGAGTGGCGGTCAGCGTGCTCCGGGTCTCGACCCGGGTCGCCCATTCCCCCCGCGAGATCGAGATCTGCCGCTCCGAGACGACGAGCGCGGACAGCGGATCTCCGTCGGTGATCTCGTAGACGTCCCGGCCGTGCTCGGAGTACTCGAGCCCGGAGTCCAGCAGCCGGAAGTGCGGGAAGTGCTGCGTTTGGGCGGTGACGCGGGTGAGCCCGCGCTTCGCGTCGCGCCACCAGGTCCGCTCGTGCTGCTCCCCGGCGCCGAGCATGATGTGGTCCGGCGCCGCCGCCGCCTCAGGAACGAAGAAGTGGCCGGGCAGCGGCGGGTCCAGGATGCCGGGCCGCCGGACCGGCAGCTTCAGCAGCGACTGCGAGCCCGTCGTCACCGTGAGCGTCGCCGGCTGCGGCGACGGCCATACGATCGGCCAGTACGTGGGCGAGATCGCGACGCGGAGCCGGTGACCAGCCGGGACGACGTAGGAGATGGCGTTGAGCGTGACCGTGATGGTGTAGGACGCGCCGGGGACAAGCGAGACCGGCGCCTCGTCGCCGCCGCGATGAGTCAGGTTGCGAATGCCCCGTGTGATGAGGGTGGAGGCGCCGTCCGGCCACACCTCACACAGCCGGACGGCCACCAGTGCCTGCGGCACGTCCGAGCTGAGGCGCAGGCGGACCCGAGGGAAGCCGAGGATCTCGGCCGGCTCGCCGAGCGGCGCGGACGTGAACGTAAGCGACCGTCCGTCGTCACCACCCTGGTCGGCCGCGTAGTCGAGCGGCCCGCCCCAGCCGCACCAAGGTCCGGGGTCGGCGGCGACGGACTCGCTGCCCCGCACTTGCAGCCGCTGCTCCGCCGCGTGCCCATCCTGCGGCCGCTCGGCCCCGTGCCCGGCCCGAGGCCGCTCAGCCGCTCCGGGACCTTCCTGCAGCTGCCCGGGCGCGAGCAGGGCGTAGGCCCGCTGGGAGACGTTCGGGCTGGGCCAGCCAGGCTCGGCGATCCAGCGGCCGTCCCGCACCGGAACGAACGGCTGCGGCCGGACCGCCTCCTGCGCGTAGACGCGCAGCTTGGGCTCGGACATGATCCCGTTGTCGACACCTTTCAGCCAGTAATCCCACCATCGCACTGCCTCCTGCAGGAAGCCGATGGCCGGGCCCGGCACCCCGCGGTGCGGATAGACGTGGCCCCACGGCCCGATCAGCCCCTTGCAGGGCCCCGGGTATCCCTCCAGGAAACGCAGGATGGCGTTCCGGTAACCGTCCGACCAGCCGCCGACCATGTACACGGCGCAGCCCAGCGCGCCGGCGTCCTCGCAGACCGAGCCCTGCCGCCAGTAGCCGTCCCGCCGCTGGTGCTCGAGCCAGGTCTCGACGTGCGGCGGCGTCTTCTCCAGCCGCTGCAGCCACCGCTCCCGCCAGCTCGGCCCGACGACCGACGGGTCCGGCGGGCGGGCGTTGTAGGCGAGCATCGTCGCGCCCCACGCCAGCATGTCGAGGGCCTGCACGCAGCCGCCGATATAGTGCACGTCGTCGGCGTAGCGGTCGTCGGTCGAGGCGACGCTGATCACAGCGGCAAGCTCGGGCGGATCGTGCGCGGCGATCTGCAGGCCGTTGAACCCGCCCCAGGATTTCCCGATGATCCCCGCCTTCCCGGTACACCACGGCTGGGCCGCGAGCCAGCGCAGCACCTCCAAGCCGTCGGATTGCTCCAGCGAAAGGTACTCGTCCTCCAGGATGCCGTCGGAGTCGCCGGATCCCCGCAGGTCGACGCGGACTGACGCGTACCCGTGTCCGGCGAAGTAGCCGTGGATCGGAGCGTCCCGCAGCGCCGTGGCATCGTTCTTCCGGTACGGGATGTACTCGAGAACGGCAGGCACCGGATCGCGTTCGGCGTCCTCCGGGAGCCAGATCCGGGCAGCCAGCCGGCTGCCATCCGAGATCGGGATCCACGCGTGCTCGATGAGCCGGACCCGGCACGGCAGGTCGCGCCTGACCTGAGCAACGGGCTCGACGCCAGCGGCGGGCGGGCGAGCGGCGGTCACGTCCGGCTCACAGCAGCTGGCGGGATACGGACTCGGTCCACTGGCGCAGGTGGTGCACCAGCCCGTCGACGCTGACGGCAAGGTCGATCGTGACGTGGAAGCGGGTTTCCGAGCCCTGGACGTGCACGGATGAGGTGGCCTCGGTGCGCCCGTCCGGCCTGCGGATCACCGTCGTGTGACGGCCCCGGGCCTCCGCTGCGGCGGGGTCATCGGGATCGACGAACGAGGTCAGCTTGTACTCGCGCGTCACGACCGTCGTGGCATCGATCCGCTCGGTATTTTTTTCGGAAAAATGCACGCGGACCCGCCGCGACAGGGCGTCGCGGACGACCTCCCAGACCGGGGGGTCGATCCGGTCGGCGTGCCGCGGCAGGACCTCGGGCGAGGGACGGAACGGCGGAGGCGCCGCGCTTCCGGTCGGCGGCACGACCGGCAGCACGAGGCGGGACGGCCGCCCGGCCCCGCGGTGCACCCGGTTCGTGGCCGGCTGCGGCGTCGGCCAGACGTTCGGCCAGTCGGCGCTGGCCACCGCGACCCGGACCCGGTGGCCGGGCGCGAAGTGCCAGGCCGTGCAGTCCAGCTCGATGGACAGCTCGTAGACCTCGCCGGGAACCAGCGGCTCCGGCTCGGTCAGCGACCGGCGCCGGGTGGCGTTCAGCATGCCCTTGGTGACCAGGCACGACGGGCCGTCCGGCGCGACGTCGGACAGGCTCACGGCGAAGCCGATGACCGTCGCGGTGGAGGAGACGTGCAGCTGGACGCGGGGGCGCCCGAGCACGTGCAGATCGGCGTCGAGCGGGGCGGAGGTGTAGACGAGCGAGTACACCTCGTCCGCCCGCTGGTCGGCGGGCAGGCCGAACGGCAGGCCGCCCGACCAGAGCCCGGCGGTGACCCCGACTGTCGCCACGTACTCGAACTCGTCGGCGCCGCTGCTGCCGCCCGCCGCCTCCAGTCGGCCCGCGGCACCCAGGTGCAGGGTCATCTCGCCCGCCCCGGGCGCTGGCCAGCCGGTCTCGGCCCGCCAGGCCCCGGCCGACTCCAGCCGGCCGGCGTCCGGCCGCTCGTAATCCTGCAGGTAGACGACCACCGGCGGCTCGTCCATGATCCCGGTCGCCCTGCCCTTGCACCAGTGGTCGAGCCAGCGCACCACCTCGTGCAGGTGGTCGATGCGCGGGCCCGGTACCGCCATGTCGGGGACGGCGTGGTTCCACGGCCCGATCAGCACCTTGCGCGGGACCCGGAGCGCCTGATACAGCCGGAGCGGCGGGTTCGGGTAGCCGTCGGCCCAACCCCCGATCATGAACACCGGGCAGGCGATCCGCTCGGCAACGTCCCGGACCGACCCGTGCCGCCAGTACGGCCCGTCGGTCTGGTGCTTCAGCCACTTCAGCAGGTACGGCTCATTGCGCTCCAGGTGCCCGGCCCAGATCGCGGCCCAGTCGTCCGACCACTCCGGGTACGGCGGCAGCGCATTGTAGGCGATCATGAAGTTGCCGTAGTACGCCACGTCGTAGTAGTGGCGGAGCAGGCCGCCGCGGTAGTGGCAGTCGTCGGTGTAGCGGTCGTCAGTGAAGTACATCGGGATGATCGACGACAGGTGCGGCGGCTGTAGCGTGGCCACCTGCAGCGAGGTGAAGCCGCCGTAGGAGATTCCCATCATGCTGACCTGGCCGTCGCAGAACGGCTGCTTGGCCAGCCATTCGATGGCGTCGTACCCGTCCTGTTGTTCTTGCGGCAGGTACTCGTCGGTCGCCACGCCGCCGGATGCTCCGGTGCCCCGGATATCGACCCGGGCGACGATGTAGCCGTGTGCCGGGAAGTAGGAGTAGAAGCGCTGGCCCGGCGGCACCTCGTCCTTCCGGTAGGGGATGTACTCCAGCACCACCGGCAGCGGCTCGGTGCCGTCGCGGTCCGGCACGTACAGGTCGGCGCCGAGCTGGACGCCGTCTTGCATCGGGATCTGCACGTTCTTGACCAGTCGCACTCCCGGGGCGTACCTGGAGTACCGGGCGTCGCTGTTCTCCGGCAACGGCCCGCTGCATGGGGCAGACCTGCAGTTGCCGGCCGCTGGCTGGTTCGTCACGTCGCGGTCGTGTTCCATAGGTAGGGGTATCCGTCCGGCCGCAGCGAGGGCCGGACCCAGGGCTGGGTGACGAAGTACCAGGTGGGATAGGCGACCCAGACGATGTTGGACTGGGCATCCCACAGCTTCGCCGCCTGGATATAGAGCTGGTCGCGCTTGGCGACGTCGTAGGTCCGCAGCGCCTGGTCGAGCAGCGAGTTGAACGTCGGGTTGCACCAGTCGGACCAGTTCCACGCGCCGATCTGGGCGCAGGTGAACCAGATGAACGACCAGTACGGGTCGGGCTCGGTGACGTAGATCGAGTACACGAGCTGCCGGTGCGGGCCGCCGCCGCCGTTACCGGGGATGGCGTCGAAGGTGGCCGGATCCTCCGGCTGGATGGTGACCTTGATGCCGATCTGCGCCAGGTTGGCCGCGATCACCTGCGCAGCAGACTCATCGGCCTGGTCGTCGGTCACCGTCAGCGTCAGCGTCACGTTCTTCTCGCCGCTCTTGGCGAGGTACTGCCTGGCAAGCGCCAGGTCCTGGTTGTAACGCGGGGCGCCGGCCCAGTACCCGATCCCCATCGACGGCGGGATGATCCCGTAGGCCCGCGCGTACTTGCCGTCGTAGGCGGCCTTGATGATGCCGGGGACGTCGATCGCGGCTCGGATCGCGCGGCGCAGGTTCAGGTTCGGGACGTTCTTCTGGCTGATGGACAGGAACAGGTAGTCGAGCGTCGGCTTGCTGTACACCCGCAGGTTGCTGGCCGACTGCGCCTGGCCGATCAGCGCCGGGGGCAAGTAGCCGAACGCGACAGATCCCGTGTCGATCGCCTCGAAGGCGGTGTCGTCACTGTCGATGACCTGGGTCTCGATCGTGGTCCACGGAGCCTTCGCGGCGAAGGCCGAGTCCGCCCCGCTGTAACGGTCGAAGCGCTGCAGCACGGTGTGCTGCTTGGGCACCCAGCTGACGAACTCGTACGGGCCCGATCCGACGGGATTGGTGGAGAAGCTCTTGCCGAGGGCGGTGACCGCCTTCTCCGGGATGACCTTCCCGCTGCTCGCCGGCAGCGTGCTGTGCATCAGCGGGGCAAACGGCTGCTTCAGGATGATCGTTCCCTCGTACGGCCCGGTCACGTGCACGCTTTCCAGCGCCGACCAGTCCCCCGCGTACGGCGAGTTCAGATTCGGCTTGGTCAGCCCGGCGATCCGCTCATAGGAGAACTTGACGTCACTCGCCCTGACCTCGCCGTAACCTTTCTGCCACTCGACGCCCTTCTTCAGGGTGAAGTGGAAACTCATGCCGTCCGCGGAAGCCTCGAAGGATTCGGCCAGCTGGTTGACGACATCCCAGGTCCCGGGCCGGAAGGTGACCAGCCCCTCGTAGATGCAGTCGAAGACGATCACATCGTCCTGGGACACCCACGAGGCCGGGTCCATGTCCTGGACGTCGTTCTCCGGCCGGTAAGTCAGCGTCGTCGTCGGCGGCTTCCCCGTTGAGCTGGGGCCGCTGGACTTGGCCGGCTTCGCGGACGAGCCGCATGCCGACAGCAGCACCCCGGCTGCCGAGCCGGACAGGCCGAGCACGCCGGCCCGGCGCAGGAACTGGCGCCGGTCGATCCGGTTGTCGGTGTAATCGGTGACCAGGGACCTGATGTCCTCAGGGCTAGGCGGCATCGGACTTCCTCCTTCGGCTGGGTACGTCCGGGTAGCGGTACTCGGTCAGGCTCGTCGCCTCGGCAGTCACGCCGGGCTCCCCGCGGCCGCGACCTCCCGCCACCGCAGGCACGCCACCGACCGCCCCGGCATGACCTCCTCCAGCGCCGGATCCTCGCTCCGGCACCGCTCCACGGCGAACGGGCAGCGCGGGTGGAAGTGGCATCCGGACGGCGGGTTGCGCGGGCTCGGGATCTCTCCGGCGACCGTCGGCTCCCGCGCGCCCCGCCTGGAGCCGATGTCCGGGATCGAGGCGATCAGCGCCCGGGTGTAGGGATGCAGCGGGGCGTCGTAGACCTGGTCGGCCGACCCGGTCTCGACCACCCGGCCGAGGTACATGACGGCGATCCGGTCGGCCAGGTAGCCGACCACGTTGAGGGCGTGCGTGATGACCAGGTAGGTGGTCCGGTGCTCGGCCCGGAGCCCCTGCAGCAGGTTGAGGATGGCGCTGGCCGCCGAGACGTCGAGGCCGGCGGTCAGCTCGTCGGCCACGATCAGCCGGGGACGCAGCGCCAGCGCGCGGGCGATGCCCACCCGGCGCGCCTGCCCGCCGGACAGCTCGTGCGGGTAGTAGCCGGCCAGCCGCTCGGGGAGTTCCACCATCCGCAGCAGCTCGGCCACCGGGTACTGCTCGTCCTTGCCGATCCCATGGATCGCGTAAGGCTCCATCAGCAGGGACGAGACGCGCATCCGCGGGCTGAGGCTGGAATGCGGATCCTGGAAGATCATGACGGCGTCCCGCCGGAAGCGGCGCATGGCCCGGCGGCGCAGCCTGGTGACGTCGGCGCCAGCGAACAGCACGCGTCCTGCGGTGATCCGGGTGAGCCGGAGGGCGGCGAGGGCGAGCGTCGTCTTGCCCGACCCGGACTCCCCGACCACGCCGAGGACCTCGGCGTCGGAAACCTCGAGGCTGACGCCGTCGACCGCGCGCACCCCGCTGCTCCGCCCGGCCAGTCTCGCCAGCCCTCCCCCGGGCGAGAAGACGACGCGCAGGTCCTGGAGGCGGAGCAGCGGACCCGACGGCGCCGGGGGCTTGCCGCCGGTGAGCGGACGGCCGAGGTCGGGGGCGGGACTCGTCATGCCGGCGGCACCGCCTCCGGAGCGACGGCGCCGGGCATGCCGACGCGCTGGTAGGCCGACCCAGGATCGCGCATGTGGCAGCGGACCGCCTCGCTGGAGGCGGAGACCACCGGGCGAGGCTCCTCTTCCCGGCAGACCTCCTGGACATAAGCGCAGCGAGAGGCGAACCGGCAGCCGCGGATCTCGCCGATCAGCGACGGGACCCGGCCGGGGATGGTGGTGAGCGGGCGGCCGCGATTGGATCGGGCCGGAACCGCGTCGAGCAGGGCCTGGGTGTAGGGATGCTGCGGCTGCTCGAAGACATCGGCCACCGCTCCCTGCTCCACCACCTGGCCGGCGTACATGACGACCACCCGGTCGCACATCTGGGCCACGACACTGAGGTCGTGGGTGACGAACAGGATCGTGAGATCGCGGTCAGCTTTGATCTGCCGCAGCAGGCCGAGGATCTGGGCCTCGGTGGTCACGTCCAACGCCGAGGTGGGCTCGTCGGCGATCAGCAGCTCCGGCTGGAGGGACAGAGCCATGGCGATCATCACGCGCTGGCGCATGCCGCCGGACAGCTGGTGCGGATAGCAGCGCACGACCTGCTCCGGGTCCGCCAGGCCGACCTGGTGCAGCAGCGCCACCGCCCGGACCTGGAACCGCCTGTGATCCTCCCGGCGCGCACGGTGCCCGCAATGCGCTGCCTGCACATCGGTCATCTGGTGCCCGATCTTGAAGACCGGGTTGAGCGAGGTGAGCGGATCCTGGAAGATCATGGCGATCCTGTCGCCCCGGATCCGGCGCAGCTCCTCGCCGGTCACGGACGCCAGGTTGGTGCTCCCGTCGAGGATGACCCGGCCGGCCGCGATCCTCCCGTTCGCGGGCAGCAGCCGCAGCACGGTCAGCGCGAGCGTGCTCTTCCCGGAACCCGACTCCCCGACCAGGCCCACGACCTGGCCGCGCCGGATCGTCAGGTCGATGCCGGGCAGGACCCGCATGACCGTGCCGCGGCTGCGGTACTCGACGGCGAGACCCTGGATGTCGAGGATGACATCGCCGCCGCCGCCGTTCAGGCCCGCCATCTGGACACCCCCCGCAGCCGCGGATCCAGCACGTCCCGCAGCGCCTCGCCGAAGGTGAGGAACCCGATCGTGGCGATGGCCAGCGCGAGCGAGGCGAAAAGCACGGCCCACGGCGCCTGGTAGATGGAGCTGAAGCCGTCGGCCAGGATCGTGCCCCACGACGGGTTCGGCGGCCGGACGCCGAGGCCGAGGAACGACAGTCCCGCCTCTACCGTGATGGCGCTCGGGATGTCCATGGCGAGCAGGATGAACAGCGGGGCGACGATGTTCGGCGTGATGTGCCGGGCCATGATCCGCAGCCGGCTGGCGCCGATCGCCCGCTCGGCCAGGACGTACTGGTTCTGCTTCACCGAGAGCACCAGCGCCCTGCTGGTCCGGGCGTAGTTCGGCAGGAACGCGACCGCGATGACGATGACCAGGTTGCGCAGTGACGACCCGAGCACGGTCAGCAGCACCAGCGCGAGGAGGATCGCGGGGAACGACTGGAAGGTGTCGGTCAGCAGGACCACCGCGTTGTCCACCAGCCCGCCCAGGTAACCGCCGAGCAGGCCGAGCACGAGGCCGCAGGCAAGCGCGCAGGCCACGGCGGGGACCGCCACCTCGAGCGCGATCCTCGTGCCGTAGATGAGGCGTGACAGGATGTCCCTGCCCAGCTGGTCGGTGCCGAGCAGGTGGTGCAGCGACGGGCCTTGCAGCGTGGCGTTGACGTCGATGCTGCTGAACGAGTACGGCGCGAGCTCCGGGCCGAACACGGCGAGCACGATCAGGCCGACCACGATGACGGTGCCGAGGGTGCCGCCCGGCGCGGTCAGCAGCGACCAGAGGGCACCGCGGGCCCGGCCGCGCCGCGTCGGCCGGACCGGCCCGATGACGTCCAGATCCAGCACGTCGGGACGGGCGGCGCCCAGCAGTGCCATCGGAGCTCCTGTCAGGTCCCGGCCGCTTGCCCGAGCTGGATCCGGGGGTCCAGCAGCCGGTAGGTAATGTCCGCGAGCAGGTTGGCGATGATGACCATGACGGCGATCACCAGCGCCGTGCCCTGCACGATGGGAAAGTTCCGCGAGGCGATCGCGTCGTATGCGAGGGAGCCGAGGCCTGGCCGGTCAAAGATGACCTCGATGAAGATCGCGCCGCCAAGCAGGGTGCCGAGGCCGACGCCGAGGATGGCGACGACCGGGGCCGCCGCGTTCTTCAGCGCGTACTGGAAGAACACCTTGGGCCGGCGGATCCCCAAGGACTGCGCGGTCCGCACGTAGTTCGAGGTGAGGACCTCGAGCATGTTGCTGCGGACCAGCCGGGCGATGTAGCCGATCCAGCCGAGGGCAAGAGCGACCGCCGGCAGCACCAGGTGCTTCACGTCGTCGAGCGGCTGTCCCGGGTTCCCGGCGCCGATCACCGGAAGCAGGCGCAGGTGGACGGCGAAGACGAGGATCAGCAGCAGTCCGACCACGAACGTGGGCAGCGTGATCACCGAGATCGAGACCAGCCCGATCACCCGGTCGAGGAGCCCGCCCGGCCTGCTGGCAGCGAGCACGCCGAGCGGAACGCCGACGACTACGGCGAGGCCGAGCCCGCTGACTGCCAGCACCAGCGTGTACTGCAGGTTCTGCGTCACCAGGCTGGCCACGGACTGGTTGGTCACGAAGTTGGTGCCCAGGTTCCCATGGAAGGCGTTGAAGGTGTACTGGTAGATCTGCACCGGGACGGATACATCCAGGCCCATCTCGTGGCGCACCTGCCGGATCAGTGCCGGGCTGGCGTGCGGGCCGAACAGGTAGGTCACCGGGTTGCCGGGGATCAGCCGGTCCAGCATGGCCAGGAACGCCATCACGATGAGCACGACGATGAGCGCCGTGACGAGGCGGCGGCCGAGATACCGGGCTAACGCCAACGGGGCTCAGCTCGGCTCGGCCGGACGTGACCGGTCCGGCGGGGCCTGGGCGCTGCGCGGCCGAGCGCAGCCGCGCCGAGACCGCTCAGGCGTGGGTTCCATCTGCGATCACCGTGCTCCATTCGCTGCGGGTTCCTGGTCCGCCGGCCGGGGCATGGCCGGTCAATGCGACGGACGCCTGGGACAGGATCTCGGCGCACTCGCGGAGCCGCCGTCTGGGCAGCCGCGCCGAGGGCCCGGACACGGCGAGGGCCGCTAGGACGTCATCGTGCCCGTCCGCGACCGGCACGGCGACCGCCCGCAGGCCCGGCTCGAACTCGTCGATGAGCGTGGCGAACCCGCGGCGGCGGACGCCGTAGAACTCGGCCGCCAGCGCGCCGCGGTCCGTGATGGTCTGTGGTGTGCGATCCCCTCGCTCCTGGTCGCCGCCAGTGACCGCGCGGCCTGGGCGGTGCGCATCCCGCATGACGCCACCCATAGCGCACATAATAGCCCTACCAGGCTTAACCAACCAGCGCCTTCTAGCTCACGATCGGCACGATCATGCGCGGCTGAGCAAGACCCGCCTGCCACGGTCAAAAGGACCGCTCATGCACGTCGGCTCCGCGGCTGAAGCCTGCCTCGGCAGTCGGCAGCACGCTGGAACGTGAAGCGCGCATGACTTTGCGCGCGTACGCCGTCCCGGAAAATTGTGGAGACTCGTTCCACGGTGCAAACGCGTAGGGGGACGCGGCGCCGCCACGCGGAGGCTGGCACATGCCAGGCGCGGTCTCCCCGCGACCGCCGAGAGCGGCATCCTGCAGCCGGGCGTACCCGGTCGCCTCTGGGGGCGTGGTCCTGTCGGCGCGGGCGCCAGGATGTGCGGCGTGCCCTGCCGGTGTGCACTGCCTGCTACCGGAAGGGCGCTCCGCGATGACATCCGGCGCACGTACGGCCGCCTCGCCTTCCGGCTGGGGCGTCGACACTGCCGCCAAGGCAGAGTCGGGAGGCAGGAGCCCTCGTCACTGAACGTGAGCCTGTCGAAGGACCAAGATGATCCGCGGTCGCGTAGATCGATGCCGAATATTTGCTCCGGCTGCGTCTTTAGTTCTCTGCTCTTGCTGAGTACAGATCATTCATTCGGGGCGGTGTTGACGGCCTCGCGCATCTCACTCCATGATCCGGCGGCGGGGCATGAGTTGGAGGGAGAACACACCGGTGCGACGTTGGCTCAGTGGCTATCGCCCGCGCCACCCGGTGCCAGCTGGGGGAAGTAGTGGAAGGCGACGTCCCTGATGACTTCGACGATGAGCTGGGGCGTGAGTTCGGTGGAGGGGTCGTTTAGTTGCGGTGGGAGTTTGACCCCCATCTGCCTGGCGTGCTCGATGATGCCGGGTGCGACGTCCTTGCCCAGGTAGCCGAGGGCGTTGCCCATGGTCTGGTAGTCAATCGCCCATGCCGGCAGGGGCTGGGCCGCGGCGGTGGCCCAGGTCTGCGGGTCGCGCGGTGTGCCGCGGGTGAAGATGTGGTCGAAGGTGCGCGCTGAGGCATCGCGCTGGGTGAACGGCGCGCCGAGGTCCCAGGCTTTGCGCAGCGTCGCGATCAGCGAGGTGTGCCGGTACTCCTCGTTGTACACCGAGCCCGGCTCGACCCATGGCGACACGGCGATGGCGGGGACGCGGTAGCCGGAACGGTCGAACGTGAAGCCGAACTCACCCGCCGGTGCGGCCGGATCGGGCGGCGAGACCGGTCCGGGGGGCACGTGGTCGTAGGTTCCGCCTGGCTCGTCCCACCCGATCAGGAGGGTCGTGTTCCAGACGTTGGTGCCTGACGGTGAGGTGGCGGAACGGTAGGCGTTGAACACCCGCTCCAGGAACGCCTCACCGCCCAGCATCGCCGAGGACGGGTCCAGCCCCATATCGACGTTGCCGCCGAAAAATGACCGGCCGAACGCCGGGTGGTAGTCGCCGTGTCCGGCAATCATGTCCGGCTCGATCAACGCGAAATCGGGCAGGGTCCCGGCTGCGGCGTCCTTCTCGAACTCCGAAAACCGCACGAAATGCGTCGCCAGCCGGTCCTTCAGCCGGGGATAGTGGATGACACCGGTGAACGACAGGCACATCGGCTCCATCACATAGACCTTCCAGGTCCTGCCGTGCTGCTCAAGCCGCTCGAAGATCGTCTCCGCGTCGTTGTCGGTGAACCACTTTCTCACCGGGCTGTTCACGACCAGCCCCGACGACGTCGCCGCCGTCCAGAACGACCGGTTCATGAACGTCTGCGACGGCACCTCGGAAAACCAGTGGTCAAACACCCCGAACTGGCGTGCAATGCCGCTCAGCACCGGCAGTTGCTGCGGGGTGTACCCGGTCATGATCTGTGCGTACTCCTCATAGGCCGGCTGCCGCCCAACCTCGGCGGTGAACGTGCTGATGTAGTCGGTGACGAACCCATCCATGGCCGGGACCGCACCCGGCGGCGGCGCGTTCCACGGTGCTGTCACACCCTCGCCGATCTTGAACCGGTTGTGGTCGTCGATCGCGCCGAACAGCTGGGTATTGGTGTGGTACCACTCCTCACCCGAGTCCGGGTTAGGGGAATCCATGTCGGTAGTGACGCCGTAGGGCACCACCTTGCGCTCAGCGCCGTGCTCCGCCCATCCGGGGATCGGGTTGCTCAGTTCCTTCCCGACGACGCCCTCAAAGACCTTGCCATCTCCCGGCCCGTAGAGGCGGCCCAGCACGTTGTCCAGGGACCGGTTCTCAAACAGCACCACCACCACATGGTCGAGCGCATTGGCGCGGGTAGCTGAGCCGGGCATGCCAGCCTCCACTCGTCTGAGGACCGTTTCGGGCGTGTCTGTCCCACCGGGCACCGACAAATCACCAGTGTTATCCCACCCCATGAGCGGCTGCCGCTACCTCCCCCTCAACGGGTGATGGGCCTGACCGCGCTCCGGCAAGCCCGGGGATCTCCGGCCGTCCATGAGCTGGCCGATGTGTAGCCTGACCAGCTGGCCCGTGACCGCCGGACGCAGGTCGGCGCAGACTGCTCGGGCCGACATCGGCAGCATACCTGCGATGCAAAGCAGGCCCGAATGATCCATCGGGAGCAATAGTCAAGATGAGAGCCTGTGGATCAAGATCTTTTAAGCGGCTTCGGGCTGGGCTTCCTCGCCGGGTCGTTCGACGAGCTTGCCATTGATGAAGTCGCGCCGGCGCGGAACAGAGCGACCAGATGCGGTGCGTTGACCATGCGCCAGTGGTCTTGGGCTGATTCGATGAGCTTGAACGCCATGGCCAGCCCGGCGGCCCGCACCGGACAGGTCGCGGGCGGCGAACGCCTTCTGCTCGGCCTTCCAGGTCTCGGTCAGCTTCGTGATCACCGCGGCCGACAGCCCCGCTGCCGAGCCGAGGAACTGGCCCAGGGCGGGCACGAAGTCCCCGCTCGACAGACACGGCGCCGCAGGCCGAGGTCACGGGTCGGGATGAGGTCGTACTCCCACCCCTGCGCCTGGGAGTGGCGGGCTCAGTGTTCGCCGCCTGGCGCGCTGGTACCGCCGATGGTGACTGGCCGGGCGTCACCCGGCGGGCGCTGAAGCCAGTCCCCGCTCCGCGCCGCCAGCACGCTTCCCGTGCCTGCGCGTCCCGTCGGGCCAGTGAACCACGGTTGGAGCTCGTGCCCTTAACCTCTGGGTTATACTCATGGGGTGAGTTGGGAGATCATCCTGGCGCCTGAGGTTCATGACTGGTTCCTGGTCCTTGATGACCTCAGCGCCAGCTTGGTCCGGGACGCGGTCGAGCTGCTGGCCGAGCGCGGCCCCCGCGTTAGGCCGCCCCGCAGCCGACCGGATCACGGGTTCTAGCCTGCACAACCTCAAGGAACTGCGGCCCGGCTCCGCCGGGCGGACGGAGATCAGGATCTTGTACATTTTCGACCCGCAGCGCCGGGCGGTCTTGCTGGTCGCAGGCGACAAGTCCGGCCGCTGGACCCGCTGGTACCGCGACGCGATCAAGCTCGCCGAGGACCGCTACGCGCGGTATCTCGCCACGCCGCCCGAGGAGATCGAATGACCAGGCACTACCGGTGGGACACCACGCTAGACGAGCGTCGGCGTGATGACCCGGGGATCGATGAGCCGGGTCGGCGCGCCGTGGCCCGCGATGCCCGCAATGCGCGCGACGTGGGCTACCACCTGGCGCAGATGCGCAAGCAGCAGGGCATGACCCAGGCCCAGGTCGCCCAGGCCATGAGGGTCAGCCAGGTGCGCGTGTCCCGGATGGAGCACGGAGACATCGAGCGCATGCAGGTTGAGTCGATCGCCGCCTACGTCGCTGCCATCGGCGGTCACCTGCGCCTGGTCGCTGATTTCGGCCAGGCCACCACTACCTTCATTGATTACACCGACTCCCTCACCGCCTAGCGAACCCTCGCCGTTACCCGTGTACCGCATCAGAACTCGATGCAGAGGTCTCTGAGCTGCGGTGGGCGGGTTGTGCCAAGTTCGTGCCTGTCTGCCTGCTGCCGCGAGCTCGACGATCTTCACCAGCTCGGTCGCCGGGAACCGGAGTACTTTGATCTCGCTTGCGAAACTCGATTGGGTGCGGCTCGTTTCGAGTGACTGATGGATCAGGCCCCGAGCGTGTACTGGCCCTGCGCTGTGCCGGGGTAGAGCCGCTGGTGCTCGCGGGCGAGGTGGAAGGACCAGTATTCCTCGAAGTCGCCGTTGCTGATTACCGCGCGCAGGGTGAGGATGGCTTCGGCACCGTCCAGTCCCCACCGTGCTCCGGTGATGTCGAGCCGGTCGCCGATGAGGTGGCGGCAGGCTCCTTCGACGGGGTCTTCATACTGCACCTCCAAGTGCGGTCTTTTCAGTTCGTTTGGGGTTGCGGGATCTGACACGCCGGGTTCGGAGCTTGGCCTCGGTCTCGGCGGAGAAGGGGATGCAGACTGCGCCGGTGCCCGCTTTGCGGTGATCCAGCAGGCCGGTTTTCAGCCAGTAGTAGACGGTGCCTGGTTTGACGCCGAGGCGGGCGGCGACCTGGCTGACGGTCAGCTCGCCGGTTTCGAGCGGCGAGGGGCGCGCCAGGCCGAGGGAGTGCCGGACGTTACGCACATCGCGTGTCCGGAACTCGTGGCCCCGCGCGGTCTGTAGCCCGAGGACACGCAGTTCAGCGGCGATGTCGGTGTCACGCACGTCTTCCAGCTTGCGGCACTTGATGAGGTCGATCGCGGCTGGCTCGGTGCGCATTCGTGTCCGTGTGGCGGTGTGCTGTTCGTGCGCGCCGGAGCGCCAGCGGATGCCGACGCGGACTTGGTCGCCAGAAGGGTCCGAGCGCAGTGTGACATCGGCGATGAGGGTCCTCAGCACGCGCTTGGGTCGCGTCCAAGATCCGGTGTAAATAAACGACGGGCGTAGGTTCCCCTTCAAGACGACCAAGTCAACGAAGGAAGGACCCACGCCCGTGGCACATCGAGTATCGCCTACTGACCGTATCCATGGCCACATCGACGAGTTGTTCGCTCAAGATCGTCCGCTGCCGGAGATCCTGGAGGAGGTCGCCCGGCTCGGCGCTCAGCTGCTGATGCAGGCCGCCCTGGAAGCCGAGATCACCGAGTTCCTGGGCCGGGACCGTTACGCCCGCGCCACGCTGACTGAAGATGCCCGGCCGGGTTCGCGTAACGGCTACCGGGAGGTGACCGTCAAGACGACCGCCGGGCCGGTGGCCCTGGCCCGGCCGAAGCTGCGGGGCACCACCGAGGCCTTCGCCTCCCGCCTGTTCGGCAGCCATGTCACCAAGACCAGTGCCCTCGAATCCCTGGTCATCGCGTCCTTCATCCGGGGCTTGTCGGTCCGCGACGTCGAGGCCACCCTGGCCGAGGCGCTCGGCGACCAGGCCGCGATCTCCAAGTCCACGGTGTCGTCGGTCTGCCAGCAGATCAAGGACGAGTACCAGGCGTGGGCGGCTCGCCGCCTGGACGACGTCGTCCTGGACTACCTCTTCCTGGACGCCTCCTTCTTCCGGATGCACCCGGGCTCCCCGGCCGAGCCGGTGCTGGCTGCCTGGGGCATCACCACCGAAGGCAAGCCTGCGTTCGTCGGCCTGGCGCCCGGCACCGGCGAGTCCGCCGACGCCTGGTACGGCTTCCTCCAAGATCTCAAGGACCGTGGCCTGGCCTGCCCGCTGCTGATCATCTCCGACGGGGCGCCCGGGCTGATCTCCGCGATCGAGCAGGCCTACCCCAGGGCACTCAGGCAGCGCTGTCTTGTTCACCGATGCCGGAACGTACTTTCGAAGATCCCGGCCGG
The DNA here is from genome assembly GCA_963842355.1 of uncultured Actinomycetota bacterium. GTDB lineage: Bacteria > Actinomycetota > Actinomycetes > Streptosporangiales > Streptosporangiaceae > JASHPR01. The sequence continues at coordinate 61,887 of CAWJGC010000016.1, forward strand.
GATGCAGCCCGAGGTCAAGGACGCCTACTGGGCGATCTTCGGCACCGAGCACCTGAAGACGCCGCCTGGCCCGCGCCTCGTGGAGATCATCGATCACCGGATCGACGAGTTCGCCGCCCGGTACCAGGCGCTCTACCCGGCCGCGGTCAAGATCCTGCTCACCGACCGGGACGGCCTGACCGCCTACCTGCGCTTCCCCGCCGAGCACCACAAGCGGATCCGGCACTCCAACTTCATCGAGCGCACCTTCGGGGAGACCCGCCGCCGGGTCAAGGTCATCGGCAGGCTCCGGCGAGACCAGCTGCCTCACCCTGGTCTGGGCCGTCCTGGACCGGGCCTCCCGCGGCTGGCGCGGCTTCACCATGACCGCCGCCGGGCTCCGCCAGCTCCAGGACCTGCGCCGCTCGCTGCTCGAACCGCCGGCCCAGCTGCGGCCACCCACCGTAACCGCCACTCAGATCGCGGGCAGTCCCGAAACTGTCAGCACTGTCGCCTAACCTGACCATGAAACCGGGGAACCACGCCCGCCGATTTACACCGCATTCCGGACGCCACCCGCGCTTGCGGTCGCGCGGGGAGGTGGTTGGCTTGTCCCATAGCTGCCGCAGGTCTGCGGCGAGGGTCTGCAGGTCAGCTGGGTCTGGCAGCGGCGGCCGCTGGGCCTTTTGCGCTTCCAGGGCGGCTTCGGCCTCGGCCACGGCGGCGAGCTTGGCTTCCCACCGCTGTTCGAGGCTGCGGGCAACGAGCCGGTTTTCTGGTTCGCACAGGTTGAAGGCACGCTCGGCGCGGGAGGCCTCATAGCGGGCCCGTTCGGCCCGCAGCTCGAAGGCCCGCAAGGCGCGGGCTTCACGCTGGTGAAGCTCATCAGCAGCGGCCAGCGCCAGCGCGATCTGCTGTGGGGTGACGGCCGCGAGCAGCCGGGCCTGGACTACCGGGTCCGCCAGCGCGGCGCTGACGGAGCGGCAGCTGGGGGTGTGGGTTTCATCGAGCCGGGAGCGGCACCGGTAGTGGGCTGCGCCCGAACTGGAATACGACACGCCCATGGTCGTGCCGCAGTGCCCGCATAGCACTATTCCCTGGAGCAGGGCGCTGCCTTCCCGGACAGGCCGGGCCCCGCGCTGGGGCCGGTTGGCGGCGAGCTGGCGCTGGTTGGCGCAGAAGGTTTCCCAGCTGATGTAGCCGGGGTGGTGATCGTGGATCACGACCTCCCAGCGCTCGGGGGGCAGCTCGATGGCGCGGGTGCGGATGTTGCCGCCGGCGTCGATGCAGCGTTCTGTCTTCGTGCGGCCCGAGACGTAGGCCCCGGCGTAGGCCGGATTGCGCAAGATCGCCCGGGCCTGGCTTTGGCGCAGCCGCATCCACCGCACCGGGCTGGTCCAGTCTTGGCCGTGGGTGGGGAAGCGGCGGTCCCGGAAAGCTTTGACCACGCCGCAGCATGTCCCGGTCTCTTCGAAGGCGCGGAACACACCGCCGACCGCTTCCTGCACTTCCTGGTCAGGGTCCATGACGACCTGGCCATCGAGGTCGTAGGCCAAGCCGACCGGTACCGGCAGGCGGAGCTCTCCGCGGCGTGCCGCGGCTTTCTTGGCCTCCTGCATGCGCTGGGCCAAGATGTGCAGCTCCACCGCGGACATCGTTCCCTTGAACCCGAGCAGCAGCTGGTCGTTGAAGTCCCGCAGGTCGTAGACACCGTCGGCATCGGTGATGAGCGTGTCGGTCACCTGGCAAAACTCCAGCAGGCGCTGGAAGTCCGCGGAGTTGCGCGACAGCCGGGAGGCCTCCAGCACCAGCACCAGCCCCGCCTGGCCCTGGCAGACCTTGCTCACCACCTCCTTGAAGTCGCGCCGCCCCTGGGTGCTGCGCCCTGACTGGCCCAGGTCGCCGTCGAGCACCAGCACCTGGGAGCGGTCCCAGCCCAGGGCGGCGGCGGCGTCGGCCAGCGCGTACTGGCGCATCGTGGACTCGCTGTGCTCGCGGACCTGGGCGGCCGTTGACTGGCGCAGGTAGACCAGCGCCAGGCGGTTGCGGTGGCTTTGGGTGATTTTGTGCTCGCCGTTCACCGCACGCTCCGGCCCGCGCCGCGGCCGCCAGCATGTTGGCCACTGGCATGACCAGCTCCCAGCTGCACGCGGGCATCACACATCAGCTGAGGCGCCCGCGCCTCAGCAGCTCGAGGTTGATCGCCGAGATCTCTGCCAGCGCTGCCTGGGCGCCGGCGCTCGTTGTCACCGCCTGGCGCACCTGCTCGGCGAGCTCGGCGGGAACGTAGATCATCTGGGTGCGGCGGCCAGCCCGCAGCGACAGATACAGGTACGGGCCGTGCAGTTCTCCTCTGGCACACCGGCAGCCCTCCTTTCCGCAGCGGCGGCGCTGGTTTTGCAGGGAACCCGCGATGACGGTTTCCAGGTCGGGGATCTGGGCGGCGATGCGGCGCCGCCGGGCCCGCAGCCGGCGCACGCTCAGCCCGGCCAGATCCCCTGACACGGCGCTCTTGTGTGTTGTCATCACACAAGAGAGTGCCGCCCCGGCCCGGCCATGTCAACGACCCTGCACGGCGCGCAGCACGCGGGCCAGTTCGGCCAGGACCCGCACATCGGCCACAAGCGAGCCAGGCTCGCCGCCGCGGTCGGTGTAACCGGGGGGAAGCGCCAGCGTCCCCCGGCTGCCCGCGTCGCAGATATACACGTGCCCGATCCCGGCCAGCCGCCGGTCATACAAGACAGTCAGTCTCTGTCCGCGCAAAGGATGGAACGGATGGGTGACAAGCAGGGAACTGCAAGAGCTGTTGCTTGCCTCAGCAGTTTGCGAGGGCCGTCTCTATTACCCCGGTCGCGATTGGCCAGCCCGCGGCCAGGGCTTGGTCGTAGCGCAGGAGTTCCTGCTTGCCCGTCAGGTAGGACGCAGGTGTCCGCGCCGTTGCGCTGAGCCGGGGTAAGAGCGCGGCGGCGTCCGCTTCGAGCGGTGATTTCCGCGGCTACCCGGGCGCTGTCTCCGGCCAGTACCGCGAGCGCTTTGACCGCCACCCAGTCTTCGGCGGCGGGGTCCCCGGCGGTGTGCAGGGACCATGCGGCCTTCCAGATGTATTCCAGCACGTGGATGAGGTCGATCAGGATGCTGATCGTGATGCCGCGGCGGGCGGCCTCGGCGCGGATCAGGCCGAGCTGGTGCTCGGCCCCGTCGACCAGGATGACCCAGGTCCGCCGGGCGGGCCGGGTCGCGGGCTTCGGCCTGGCCGAACGCGGCGGCGATCACCTCGGCCGGATCGTGTTCCACCGACCCGGCCAGCCACTTAGCTCTCGCTTTGGGCCTGGGCCGGAGCTTACGGTGGCCGTGGCGCCCGCCGGGCGGGGCGATCACGTCGTGCGGGCGGCGTGGGGCCGGCACGGCGTCGTAGACGCACGCCAGGGTGGCCATCCGCTTGCGGTTCGGCTTCTCCCCGGCCGCCAGCCGGGTGCGCATCCGGCCCCGGCGGGCGGCGGCCTTGGCGGTGGCCGGGCGCAGCGCCCCGGGCCGCATCACCACTCCCTTGCTGTCGGCTGAGATCACCAGCAGCGTCGAGGCGGTGCACGGCACCGGGACGCGGGCAGCGTAGAAGGCGGCGATGTCGGCGGCGGCGTTCACCACGGCCTGCTCGATCTGCCGCTTGCCCATCACCGGCCCGCAGCGGCTGGTGATCGCGGCGTGCGCGGTCTCGAACGAGCCGCGTACTGCCTCCTGGACGGCCAGGCGGGCGAGGGTGCGGGAGTGCCGGGGCGCCGGCAGCGACAAGGCGGCATCGGCCGGGTAGAGGTTGCCTGCCCCCGGGCGGCGCCAGGCGCACCGGGTCACCTGCACCGTGCCGAACAGCGTGGCCAGTAGCAGGCGGTGGCCGGTCTCCACCCGGTTCCGCGTGATCCCGTCCGCCCCCGCCACGGCCCTGCCGTGCTCCCGGGCGGTCTCCTCCTCCCGCGCCGCGCGCAGGTCCAGGTGATCTTGCACCATCTGCCGCTGCACCTCCCGCCCCGGCGGCGACGAACAGTTCAAGCTCGTATGCGGTCAGCCCGGCCGCCTCGGGTGCCTGAAGCTCCGCCACCAGCGCGGTGACCAGCTTCATCGAGGCAGCGAAGGGGTCAGCACCCCGATCGGGGCATACGGTTCCATAGGGCTCTTCTTCCTGTGAGGTTCGTATGGGTTGGCACCTTCGAACCTAGGAAGAAGAGCCCGCTATCATCCCGGTTTTGCCGCATCCCCCTGCCGTTGCGGGCCGCCAGCCCGAACAGCCCCGGCCGGCCTCCTCGGCCAGCCAGCCCCGCTCCACCAGCCGCTTCAGCTTCGACCGCAGGCCTTCCACCTTCGCCTTGTCCGTGCTGACCCCGGCCGCCGCGGCGATCTGCACCGCCCGCAGCGGGCGGCTGGCATCTTCCAGCACCTCCAGCAGGTCCCGGTAGGCCTCCGGCAGCGCAGAGGCCTCAAGTCCCGCCCGCCACGGCGGCACCGCCAGCACCCCGACCGGCGACAGGTGACCGGACCGCGACGCCACCGCCCCGTCCGGCGTTACCGCAGATGACGCCTCCGCGCCGGCTTCGCTCAGCACCTCATCCACCGTCTCCCGGGCGATCACCAGCCGCGACAGCCGCTCCTCGACCCCGGCCAGACGCCCTGTCAGCCGCGCGATCTGCCCGCGCAGCCCCTCCGCTTCCTCACGGGCCGCCGCCTCCCGGCGCTGCAGCTCATCAATCAGCGACCCCATCAACTGCCTCCTTACCCTCATCGAAACGGTAGGAGACAACAACCACATGCAGCAGCCCAACCATCAAGTTGCTGGTCAAACACTCCCTTCACACGAGCTGCACCAACTCGATTTTCTGTCCAATAGGCAAGAGCCCGGTTCCTGGGCGTGCTGGTGGGAGCCAACGTGCACAGCCAACGGGCTACGTCAGGCGAACGTTGCCGCAGGCAGATGGCACATAGGGCTACGTCAGGCTACGTCAGGCTACGTCAGGCTACGTCAGGCTACGTCAGGCGACCGGCGGAAGCTGATTTGGGAGCAGGAGGCCGCGGGTTCGAATCCCGCCATCCCGACAGCTTTTTTCGAATGTGCTATCGATCATCTTGGACTGGGGCGGCAATCGGCCTCTGTCGCCTCATGTCGGCCGGCGCGGCTCAGTGTCTGCGCACGTTGGCTCCCACCTGCCCGTCGGCCTGACCTCATCCTGCGTGTCGAACTTTGGTTTGCCCGGTTGCTGCGGTCCGCCAAGGGCGCGGCAGAGCGTGATCCGTAGATCTGGACGGTTGGCGGCCTGCCGGCGATCCCGTCTGGGCGTACAGGATAGGTTGCTGCGGAGCGTCGGGACGCCGGAGCGTTACAGCGGCATGTGACCGGCAGTTGGCGGAATATGCCAGTGAATGACGGTTCACAGTGCGAAGGGCGGTATGCCGGGTCGATACTGGCCCGGTGATCGGCGCTGAGTTCGCGGCCGTGCTGACCCAGGCGCAGGGCCGGGACGAGGAGGCGTTCGCCCGCCTGTTCCGCGATGTGCAGCCGGCGCTGCTGCGATACCTGCGGGTGATCGCGCCGCAGGCGGCCGAGGACGTGGCCGCCCAGACGTGGCTGGATGTGGTGGCGGGCCTGGCGGGGTTTCACGGCGGCGAGGAGGCGTTCCGGGCGTGGCTGTTCACCATCGCCCGGCACCGGGCCGTCGATGCCAGCCGGGCGCGAGACCGCCGTCCCACCGTCCCGATGGACGACAGCAGGGCCGAGGAGCGGCTGACCGCCCCGGACACCGCTGACGTCGCGCTGGAGTGGGCCGCGACGCGGGCCGTCCTGGTACTGGTCTCGGCGCTGCCGAAGGACCAGGCGGAGATCATCGTGCTGCGGGTAGTGGCGGGCCTGGACACCCATCAGGTGGCGCGGATCGTGGGCAAGCGTCCCGGCGCGGTGCGGGTGGCCGCGCACCGGGGCCTGCGCCTGGCTGGCCGCGATGGTGGACCGGGCGGAGGTGTTGTAACGCCATGACCGGCCCGGACGCTTCGCACGGTGAGATGCCTGGGTTCCCCCTTCCCAGCCGGCCAGGCCCCGAGCTGGGCGAGCCGGTGCTCGACGCGCTCCTGGGCGGGCAGTCCCTCTCCGCGGATGCCCCGGAGCAGGCGGCCCTGGTCGCGCGGATGCTCGCCGACCTGGCAGCCCCGGCAGAACCCGGTGAGCTGGCCGGGGAGACAGCCGCACGGCTGGCGTTTGCCCGCTGCCCCTCCCCGGCCGGCATCTCGCCCGCTACCCGCCGGTCAGCGCGGCGTAGGCCGCTCCGGCTGCCGGTTCCGCGCGCCGGGCTGGCCGCCGCGCTGGTCGTGGCGGCGGCCGGGCTGGGCGGTGCCGCCGCAGCGTACGCCGGCGTGCTGCCCGGCCCGGTGCAGGACGTCGCCCACCATATGATCGGCGCTCCGCCCGCGCACCGGGCTGACCCGCACCAACAGCAGCCGGGCAGCCCCAGTGGAGGCCAACTGCTGCACGGTAGGGCCGGTCAGGAGAAAGCTCACGCCACGCCGGGCGACGGCAAGGGCCGCAGGAAGCCGCTGCCCTCGCCGGCCAAGGGCCATGCCAAGCCCCCGACGCCACCGGGCAAGGTCACGCACCCCAAGCCGCCCAGGCCGAAGGGCCAGGCCACGCCCCCGAAGCCGCGCAAACCGAATGTCAGCCCGCCGTCAGCCAGGGGCGGCCCAAGTCGCAAGGGCAGATCCGCTGCCAGCTGAAAGCCCCGGACGAGCGTCACCTTCGACGTGATCATGACCAGGACCGGCGCGAAGGGTTCCCTGACCGGCCCCGTCGCTGGCGTCAAGTGAGCGTCGGTTGACTGCGTGGCAGCCAGCCGCAAGATCTACATCCGCAACAGCACATTGTTGGCGCAAGGTCCGCGGTGCCGGACTGGCAACCCTGCTTGACCATCAGTGGGTGTAGATGCCTTTCATCGCCCTTGTGGGCCGGCCGGTCCTTCGGCCGTCAGCGCAACGGTGTAACGGTGCGAGCCGGGCCTGGCGCTTCGCCTTCTGATGATGCCGATCTTCCCCCGCCGCTGCGCTGGCCCGTCGCTGGGCGCGGCGTGCCTGCTGGAGGTGGCCGACGATCCCGCGACTGATAAGAACTGGCCGGTCAAGGTGCTGCCGTGGCGGCCTTCGTCGCGACCATCAGTGCGGCCGGCTTACCTGAGGCCCGCTGCGCGGACCGGACACCTGTCCGGATCCCAGCGGAATCGCCAGCCAGGCCCTAACGGGCGCAGCTTGCGCCAGTGGCGTCCCATGGCCGACGTCGGAGATGGCAGGTGACAGTAATGGGAGTCGGCAAACGCGGCGTTCCGCATCGGGAGGAATGCGAGCGAGGATGCTCACCTGCAGGGAACCCGCCGGCCATCCAGACGCCAGTGTTCACCGACCTGTCGGGCCAGCGGCGCCGGCGGGTGCGCCGGACGGGGATCGGCGTGGCAGTCGCGCTGATCGGCTGCCTGACGGTGGTGGCGGTCGGGCTGCTCGGCGGGCCGAGGGCACCGTTCGTTCCGTGGGCCCCGGTGACGGCCGTCCACGCCCGGGCGACGACCCGGGGGACAGGGGCTGCAGCGGATTCCCCCTCGCAGCCCGCTCCCGCGTCCACCCCGTCCCCGTCCCCGGACGTGTTCTCGTCACCACGCCGAAGGCCCTCGCCCCGCGCGGTGAGCAGCAGCGCGTCACCGGCGGCCACCAACCCGGCCTGGCAAGACGCCACCCGGGCGTAACCGCACCAAGCCGCCTAGGCCGTCGCCCTCCGGGCATACCCATGCCGCATAGGCCGGGTGCGGCGCGGGACGTTGCGAGGCACCGGCGCGCCCGTTCTCCGCGCGGGCATTGGCTGCTGGTCGGCCTGGGGATGCTGGTGATTGCCATCGGCCTGCTGGCGGAGGGCTACACCCACGGCGTCCTGGGCGAGAGCAGCGCGACCGTCGCGCAGGGCGCGCCAGACGGGGCTCCGGCGCCCGCGACGGTGACCGGCGGGGGCCCGGTGATCAACGCGACCGGTGCCGGCCCGGACAGCTCGCCGATGCCGCCGCGTACGGTCGCGCTGACCTTCGACGACGGGCCGGACCCGGCCTGGACCCCCAAGATCGTGGCCATCTTGCGCCGCTACCGGGTGCGGGCCACCTTCTTTGTGGTGGGCGCGCACGCGGCCAGCTACCCGGCCCTGGTCCGCGAGGAGCTGGCCGATGGCGACGAGGTCGGGTCGCACACCTACACCCACCTCAGCCTGGCCGGTGCGGGCTGGCGGGAGCAGCTGGAGCTCACCCTCACCCAGAACGCGCTGGCCGGCGCGGCGGGCGTCCACACCAGCCTGCTGCGCCCGCCCTACTGCGGCGGGCCGGACGCGGTCACCGCCGCGGACTGGCGCGCCTACCAGCAGGCCTGCCGGGACGGCTACCTGATCGTGCTGGACAGCCTGGACACCAGGGACTGGGCCCGGCCCGGGGTGGCCAAGATCGTGGCGGCGGCCATGCCCCGCAGGCACCAGGGCGCGATCATCATGATGCACGACGCGGGCGGGAACCGGGCCGAGACCGTCCGCGCTTTGCCACAGATCATCACCCGGCTGCGGGCCAGGGGATACCGGTTCGTCACGGTCACCGGCGGGCTGGGCCTTCCGGCCGGGGACGTGCCGGCCACCCCGGCGCAGCGCCTCGAGGGCCTGGCCCTGGTCATCACCCAGCAGGCGGCCGATCATGCTGTCGCCCTGCTGGCGGTCCTGCTGGTGGCGGCCAGCGCGCTGACCGTCGCGCGAGTCTTGCTGCTGGCCGGCTTCGCCCGCGCGCACCGCCGCCGCTCTGCCGCGGAACGCGGCCTGCGGCCGGTACCCACGTACGCGCCCGGCGTGTCGGTCGTGGTCCCGGCGTACAACGAGGCCGCGGGGATCGCCGCGACCGTGACCTCGATGGTGGCCAGCAGCTACGACGGCGAGCTGGAGGTGATCGTGGTGGACGATGGCTCCGCTGACGCCACGGCGGACATCGTGCGCCGACTTCGGCTGCCCGGCGTCCGGGTGATCAGCCAGCCCAACGCCGGCAAGCCCGCGGCGTTGAACCGCGGCATCGCCGAGGCCCGCAATGACGTCCTGGTGCTCGTCGACGGCGACACCGTCTTCCAGAGCGACACGCTGGCCCGCCTGGCCGGGCGACTGCGCGATCCGGCCGTCGGCGCGGTAAGCGGCAACACCAAGGTCGGCAACCGCCGGGGGATCCTGGGCCGGTGGCAGCATCTTGAGTACGTCATGGGCTTCAACCTGGACCGGCGGATGTTCGATGTTCTCGGCGCCATCCCCACCGTGCCCGGCGCAGTGGGCGCGTTCCGCCGCGCGGCACTGGCTGCGGCCGGCGGTCTGAGCCGCGATACGCTCGCCGAGGACACTGACCTGACGATGGCCGTCTGCCGGTGCGGGTGGCGGGTGACCTACGAGGAATCAGCCATCGCCTGGACCGAGGCACCCTCCAGCCTGAGCCAGCTGTGGCGCCAACGGTACCGGTGGTGCTACGGCACCATGCAGTCCATGTGGAAGCACCGGCGGGCGGTGATTGAGCGCGGCGCATCGGGACGGTTCGGTCGCCGCTGCCTGACTTACCTTGCCCTGTTCCACGTGCTGCTGCCGCTGATTGCCCCCGTGGTGGACCTCGCCATGATCTACGGCTTCCTCTTCCTCAGCCCGCTCAAGGTCGCCGCGTTCTGGCTGGCCTTCTCCATGCTGCAGGTGCTGGCCTGCGGGTACGCGCTGCGCCTAGACGCCGAGCGGCTGCGGACGCTGTGGGTGCTGCCGCTACAGCAGGTGGTCTATCGGCAGTTGCTGTACCTGGTCACCGTTCAGTCGATGATCACCGCGCTACTGGGAACCCGGCAGCGCTGGCAGCCCATTCGCCGGGCTGGGATCTTCGCCGCCCAGCCCGCCGCCCCGGCATCACCAGGAACGCCCCGGCGCTCCCATAGCCCTGCCCGGACGCATGTCGTGCGCCATGCACCGGGCCTTCCCCGCCCTCGCGGCCCCGCGGGTATGGACGCGGGCTACAGCCGACCATTGGTGCGCGCTCATAGGTTTGTCGTGCTGTATGGACCCTCCGTAACTTACTACGGGTGAATGGAATCCGGCATCTCACCAGGGAAGCGTCAGGCCTGCACGCTGCGTTACACCCGCCTGGTCCTCCGCCGCGAGAGCCGCAGAAAGGCCCCGCGGCGCGGCTACCCGAAACGCGCCGACGGTCGCCCATGGGTCACATGGCGTGCCATGACGTGCCGGGATCGGGGGTCGCCGGGCAGGATTCGATCACGAGCCTCGTGCCGTTCGCGGCTGAGTCGCCCGGGTCGGCCAGGCAGAGGCCGGAGCGGGGATTGATCAGTTCGCTGCCGATCGGCCCCTTCGGCGCCATCCGCCAGCTCTGCCGGGCCGAGCCGTTGCAGGTGTTGATGTCCACCAGAGTTCGGCTTGCCGTACCGGCGTTATAGACCTCCAGGCACTTACCGGAGACGCGGATCGTGCCGTTGGGCATTACCGTCCAGTGCTGGGTGGCCCCGCCATCGCAGGTATAGATGTCGAGCCTGGTGCCGTTCGCCGTGTTGTGGCGGGCGTCGTCCAGGCACTTGCCGGGGATCCCCGACGGGAATGGTGATGCGGGACTGGTCCACCGCTGGTTGGTGCCGCCCGTGCAGCGGTAGATATCCAGCTTCGTGCCGTTCGCGTTGTGGAAATACGGGTCGTCGAGGCACTTGCCGGAGGCAGGGTTGACCAGTTCCCCGTCGGTCCCGAGTTGCCAGCGCTGCGCGACAGACCCGTTACACGACTGCAGGTCCACCGGCGTGCGGTCAGCAGTGCCGGCACGGTAGACGTCCAGGCATTTCCCGGACACTCGCATCGTGATCACCGACCTGACCACGGGCCAGTCCGGGACGATCGTGCTGGACAGCAAGTACGGGCCGATGCTGCCCGCCTTCGGCACCCAGCAGATCGGCAACGCGCTGGGCTGGGGCGCCGTTGATGACACGCCGAACTCGTTCGTCTGGGAGATCGGGCATACTTCGGACTTCACCACGCCGGCGGGCCAGTTCTGCGTGGCCGGGCAGAGCACGTGCGACTCCTACGACACCGCGCACTGGCTCGGGTTCACCCCGCTGCAGATCAAATCGGTGACGTTTGCCGACGGGTCCGGCCCTTCCCGATGGGCGGTCGTCAGCGACCTGGGCGGGATAGCGGAAGTCAACGCGACCTGCCCGGCCTACGGCGGGGCGTTCTGCACCTACCCGTGGTATGCCTTCAACGCCGCCGACCAGGCTTTCACCTTCGGCGCCGACTACCCGGGGACCAAGTTCGACTACGGGCAGGCCGCTCAGTTCGCCACCACGCCGCTGTGCGGCGGACCGTTCGGGCCCGACAGCACCTTCTGCGACACGGTGCTCAGCCCGACACCCTAGGCGGCATGGGCTGCCGGACAGGTCCTCGCGGCGCACCCGTATCGTTTGGACCCAGACGGCCCAGCGACGGCCGTTATGCATCCGCGAGCGCCAGCCGGGTCAAGTCCCTTCCCGTCGGGTGAGCGTGAAGCCGACTGGCGTCATGCTTGTTGCCCGGTGGGCGGCTCGTCATCGCTGTTCACGATGCGCTCCACCTCGGAGAACTGTGCGGCGCCGATACGGCCTTCTGTCGTGCTGAGGAGCCATGGCAACAGTTCGGGTGTGGCGTGCAGTTCGTCGTAAAAGCCGAGATACAGTTCGGCAAGCTCTCCCCTGAGGAGCCAGCGGTGTACCGCATCGCGCAGGTGCCTGTCTGCGGACTCGGTCCGGGTTTCGGCCCAGATCTCAAGCCACGGCCCGAGGGTGCCGGTGCTGACGGAAACCGTCTCCAGCACCGAGGTGATCGGGCCGGTGCCGGGGTATTCGTGCAGGGCCGACCGCCACCAGGCATGCCAGACCTTCTCCAGTGCTTCCTGCTCGACCGGTACCCAGTTGCGCCAGTCGGCGGCAAGCAGCCGGGAGGCGATCAGCCCGTGATCGAGATGCAGCCGGCCTGTGGCCAGAAGGCGGACGATCCGGGCCGTCATCCGGCGGTACAGAGCGGGGAAGCGGCCGTTAAAGATCGTTAGTACCGGGCGGGCGAGGCGAAGGTCACGGCCCGAGACGAACGCCTGAAGGCTGGGAAGCTACCGTTTCGGCCAGCGCGCTATTGACCAGTTAAGCGCAGTCTGGCCAATGAGATCACAGTGTCCCCATGCCGTCCATATCGGCGGCACTGCGCGCCTTGCCTGGTTCGGCCGCCGACCCGCAGCGTATATCCGACGGGGTGGCCCAGTCTGCATGTTTATGCACAACTGTCCAGCGATGACAACGTACGGACTTGCCGCGAAGAGTGCTGGCATGGCCCGCGGGAGTTCGGGGAGTTACAGGCTGAGGTGGACTCGAAGCGCTTGGTCGAGTTGGGTGATCAGTGACGCGGGCAACTGGCCGACGCGTTTGCCGATCCGCTCGACGGCTACCGAACGGACCTGTTCGGCCTGGGCTTTGGAGTCGCGCGGCAAACCAGTCTTACGGGCTGGCAGCAGAACTTGGAAGGGGTAGACACGTGCGGTATTGGACGTGACGGGCACGACGGTGACCACTCCGCGCCCCAGGCGGGTGGCTGTGGCATTGGCGGCATCATTGCTGACGACCACGGCGGGGCGGGTCTTGCTGGCCTCCGATCCGCGGGCGGGGTCCAGGCTGACGGTGACGATCTCACCGCGGTGCATTCAGGTCCCCAGGCCGTCGGCGCTGGCGGACTCCCATGCGCTGGCATCGTCGGAGTCCTCCCAGGAGCGCCACGCCTCCTCGTAGGCTTCCCCGAGTTGAGTTGCCCGCAGCAAGCCGACAGCCTTGTGCACGACGGCCGACCGGGTGCCTATCCCCTGAGCCTGGGCGTAAGAGTCGAGGAACTCGACGTCCTCCTCCGGCAGGCTCACACTTACTTTCACACCCCTCATACTACCAAGTGCACTACCCTGGTAGCAAAATTGCTGTGCCCGGACCAGCGGGCGCGGGGCTCAGGTTGGGAGCCAAAGTGGGAGCCAACATGCACAGATACCGGGCTACGCCGGGCGACGTCTAGCGAGCTTTGCCCCAGGCAGATGGCACACCGGACTACGTCAGGCGACGCCAGGCGACCGGCTGCAGCTGATTTGGGAGCAGGAGGCCGCGGGTTCGAATCCCGCCATCCCGACGGCTTTTTTTCGAATGTGCTATCGATCATCTTGGGCCAGGGTGACAATCTGCCGCCGTCGCTTCATGTCGGTCGGCGTGGCTCAGTGTCTGCGCACATTGGCTCCCACCTTCCCGTCGGCCTGACCTCATCCTGCGTGTCGGACTTTGGTTTGTCCGGTTGCTGCAGTCGGCCCAGGGCGAGGCGGAGCATGATCCGCAGATCTGGACGGGTGGCGGCTTGCCAACTCTGATCTGCCCCGAACTTTCCGGACAGCGGATTTGTGGTTAATTCACGCTGCGAGCTGCCGTTCCAGGGTGGTTCTGGGGTTTCGGGTGCCTCCCAGGGGAGTTGGTTGTCCATCCGCTGCAGCAGCATCGGCAGCGCGCCACCCAGGTGGGAGTTGAGGATCTTCATCCGCGGGTAGCGGGACGGGATGCCGTGGGTGATCAGGTGCAGTGCCGAGATAGTGTCTTCGACCGGCGCGCCGATGCTCCAGGTGCCGTGATGGTCGCCGATCAGCGGAGTGCAGGCGGCGTTCCCTGCTGGGTGCAGGTACAGCACGGTACCGCGGCGGTCCAGTTCGGCGAACAGCTGTGCGGCGGGGCTGTCGACCAGCGGCCGGTCCAAGATGGTGGTGGTCATCGCCACCCCGACCATCCCCAAGTCATCCAGGGCGCGGCCGAGCTCGGCGAGCGAGGCGTCCAGATGCGGGAGCGGCAAGGACGCGAACGCGCGGAACCGGCCGGGATGGCGGGCGGTCAGGTCGGCGTACTGGTCGTTGACGTACCGGGCCGCGTCGACCGCCGCGGCCCGGTCCGGGCTGTGCGGCAGCTGCGGGGAGGCGGACAGGACCTGCATCTGGACACCGGTGTGGTCCATCAGCGCGAGCCGGCCGTCCATCTCGGCGCCGTCCCCGGCGCCCATGCCGCGCTGGGTGGCAGTGTCGGTTTTGCCGAGGGCGGCGATCTTGTCAAGGTACTCGTCGGTCCAGAAATGGGCATGCACGTCGATGAGCATGGGGTCCCTCCAGGTCAGGACGATGAATCCGGTGATGATGCTGTCGAGGCCGCAAGGCAGAGGTGCGGCCAGATGCCGGGTTTCAGGTGCTGGCCCGGGGCGGCGGGTCGCTGCGTCGGGTGAGCCCGCGGGGGTCGTAGCGCGGGCGGCCGCCGATTACCGTCAGGACGGGCAAGAGCCCTGCTAGCTCCTCGGCTGGGCATGACAGCGGGTCGGCGGGATAGGCGGCGAAGTCGGCGAGCTTGCCCGGGGCGAGCGTTCCGCGGATCTTGGCGTCGCCGGTGAATCGTGCAGCGTCGCCGGTGTGCAGGCGGGCCGCTTCGTACCGTGTTATGGCGTGGCCGGGGCCGAGCACCCCGGCCGGGCTGTGGCGGGTGGTCATCCCCCAGACGGAGGCCATGGGGGCGTATCTGCCGTTGGGGTAGTCCGATCCCCCGGACAGCATCGCGCCTTCGTCGAGCCATTCTCGTAGCGGGAAGACGTCCGCGGTCCGGTCCCGGCCCCAGTACTCCACCAGCGCGGGAGCTAGCCCGTACAGGAGCGGGTACTGGACTGTGACGGGGATGCCCAGGGCGATGGCGCGGGCGCGCTGGTCGGGGCGGGCCAGGCCAGCGTGCTCCAGGACCAGGGTGCCCGGCGGCGTGCCGGGCTGGTCGGCCAGGATTGCCTCGAACGCGTCCAGGGTGGCCCGCATAGCGTGGTCGCCCCAGGCGTGCACGCCGACCCTCCAGCCGTTCCGGACCGCCTGCCCGGCCGCTTCAGCAAGTTCGCCGGGCTCCCATTGCAGCTCGCTCCGGTAGCCGGGCTGATTGGCGTACGGCTGGTCCAGGGCGGCGTTTTCCACGCCGCCGTCGATGACGAACTTCAGTCCCCACACCCGCAGCCACTCATCCCCGTCCCCGGGGCGGGTCCCATCGGTCTGGAGCTGGTCCAGGAACTCGCTCATGACCGGCTTCGGCCCAGCGAACCCGACGATCACCATGGCCTGGATGCGCACGGCGAGGGCGCCGCGGCCGAGGGCGGCCCGCAGCAGAGCCATCTCGTTGGGGTTGACGGCCGCGTCCCTGACCGCGCCGATGCCGGTGACGGCATACCCGGCGGACGCCAGCCGCAGGCCCTCGATCTGCTCGTCGAAACCCGGCGTCGGCAGCAGTCGCTCGACCAGCGCGATCGCGCTGTCTTCGAACCGCCCGGTCGGCTCGCCTGTGGCGTCCCGCTCGATGACACCGCCGGCGGGTGGCCGCGTCTGCGCGGTCACCCCGGCCAGCCGTAGGCCCGTGCTGTTCACCAGGTCGTTGTGGCCGCCTCGCTTGACTAGCACCGGGTTGCCCGGCGCGGCGGAGTCCAACTCCTGCCGGGTGGGCATGCGTCGCTCGGCCAGCTGAAGCTCGTGCCAGTTCGACGCGGTGCGGATCCACTGCCCGTCCGGCGTGCTGGCGGCGCGGCGGGCGATCAGGTCCAGGAACTCGCCTAGGTCCCGCGCGTCTGCCACCTGCACGTCGTTCACGGCCCGCCCGGCGAAGATCAGGTGCGTGTGCGTGTCATCGAATGTGGGCAGCACGGTCAGGCCCGGATCATCGACCACAACCGTGCCGTCCCCGATCAGGCCGTCGGCGCCGTCACGCTCGGCCGCCAGGGCCATGATCCGCCCTTCCCGCACGGCCATGGCCTGGTAGCTGCGGGCGTCTGCCTCGCGGGCCTCCGCCATGGAATGGATGGCACCGGCCCGCACTACCATGTCCGCATATTCCCGGTCGGCGCGGGCACCACCGGACTCGCGCGGCCTCGGATCCCTGTCGGCCCCGGCACGCTGCGGTACGTCCGGCGTCATCGCGAGCCCCAGGTATGTCCGCCCGAATCGTCGCGAGAGGACGCGTGGTGCCCGCTGTCGCGGCCCCGCGCTGCCGCAACGACACCCAGCCCGGCCGGGCGGCGATGGTCATCGGGCGCTGGAGGCGCCGGTGGCGTTCCGCCCTGTGCCTGGCCGGGCCCTGGCGGCTTGAGGCCAGCCCAGGTGAAGGCGTCCCAGTAGAGTGCTGAGACGAGGCCGGGCCGGTCGTCGCCGGGAAGCTGCTGGTCGATGGTGTAGCCGCGTTCCCCGAACACATACGCCCCCATCCGGTAAGAGGGCCTGAGCAGGCTGAGCGCATCAGGGTCGAAGGGGATCTGAGCGCCGGGGAGGACTGGTGTCAGGGTGTCACGCTGGTACACGAAGTCCATCCGCGAGATCCGCCATCGCACTGACTGCTGCTGCGTGCGGTAAAGGAACCGCCCGTAGACGACCAGGTCGGCCTCGACGCCGTGCACCACCAGCCGCGAATCGATCGCGCCGCCCATGGCCACCAGCGCGCGGCCATTACCCAGGTGGACGGTGGGCGGCGACAGCCGGTGCAGGGTCTGGTCCCCGTGGGCTGACATTCGCTGCGAGCCCTTCACGAACTCGGCCGGGTTGCCCTGGAACCAGGACACGCGGATCTCGCCGTCCCGGTGGTAGCAGTCCCGCATCTGATCCCACCAGCCCCGGTCGCGCCCCTCCCGCTCATATAGCACCAGCTGGGCGTTGGCAATTGCTGCCGCCACAGCCCCGTCATCGTCAGCCTCGATCACCTCAGCACCTCCGGTCAGAAGGACCCGGCCGCCACATGGCGGGCCGGCCGCGTGGTTGTCAGTTCCCAGGCTGCAGCAGCGCGCTCCAGGAAACACCCGCCAGCTGGCCTGTTCTGCGACGCAGGCGCGGGAGAGGAGCCAGCGGCGTTGCCCGGAGGAAAGACTGCTTGCGCCGCGCAGCCGATCGGCTCGTGGCTAGCGCCCGTCGACGATGCGGCGACCAGGCCAACTCATTGACACCACCTGGCATTTTGCTTCAACCGCCCCAGCGCCATCCCTGGCTATCAATCCCGGTTCGCCAACTCTGCGGGACAAGGCGGCGCGTGATCGGCAGATCCTGGACGGTTGGCGGGTTGCCGGCGATCCCATCTGGGGCGTGCAGGGCGGGTTGCTCGGTGTGCCGAGGTCGCCCGCTTCTAGGCTCAGTACGGGCGTGTCACATCAGGTCGCTATCCGCAGGTCAAGGGGATGGCGTCGGTCAGCGTGCTTGAACGTTCGGGCGGCTATTGGAGCCAGAGCGCCCAGGGTTCGATCGTCCCGATCCGGAGCAGCCGGCCGATGCCCAGGGATCGGCGGCCGACCGCTGGCTGATCTCGTCCTCACCGGCGGCCTCGACGGCGTGCAGCGTCTGGGTATCGTCGCCGACCGGGCCGCCCCAGGACGATGAAGCGCAGCCTGAGGCGATGCACTTCACGACTTTCGACGGGCAGCGGACCGCGTTTATGGTGTTCGACCTTCAGGATGTGTCAGACGTTCCTCCATTTGCGGAGCCGTTCTTCAGGGAACTGAACGCGGCTGTGGGGATTGCTCCGGTGATGAATGGTGACGATCTCCAGAAGGGGCTTTCCCAGGTCGGGTTAGGCCCCAGCTGAACTGGGAATACAACAGAGCGCCTCGTGGCGCACCATCCGTTCTGCCGCCAACCGCGCTGCCATGGCGGCGCCTGGGTTCACGGGTTTGGCTCGAGATCGAGGTATCCGTCGTAGGCACGGATCGTCACGACGAAGTAATGCAGGAAGCCCTCGAGCCCGGCCAGCCCGAATGGGTGAGGCCATGGATCGCAGAACCAGACCGGCGCGTCCCAGGAGAACTCATCAGCGCCATCGCTCACCGTGAGGCTGACGCGGGCTAGCGCACCGGCAGTCTTCAGTCCGCCGATGAAGAAGTCCTCGGTCAGGGCGCCCGATAGCTCGATTCCGGCGAGCGGGGCAAGTTCCGCGCTCATCCGGGTTCGCAGTGCTCCTGTGTCGAGCAGGCACCCGATCGGCGCGGCGCCCAGCCCTTCCAGGGCAATGTCGACGACAGGCCGCGGTGTCAGTACGCCGCCACTGGCTGCCGGAAGCTCCCGGAACACGAATCTCATTGCGGCGCCGCGCCGGTGATGGCCTGCTCAGCGTCCACGACGCGGAACATTGACTGCGCGCGCTGGCGGTGCCGGGCCAGCCAGGCCACAACCTCCCTGGGCGAGGGAGCAGCCACGAGTACCTCATCACCGCGCACCGCTACCCATAGGCCGATGAACGGACGCAGCGCTTCCGCCAACGTCTCCGGCGGACCGGTGACGCCAAAGGCCAGTGGCCGTGATGATGCGGGGGCCTGGTCATGCCCCCCGGCGCCTGCCGCTCGTCCGGCTGGAAAGCCAAGGCGGGTCAGGGCACGACGCGCTTGATGGGTTGTGAAATCAGCCCGGTCGAGCCCGGTGACCAGCGCCAGAACCTGCTTGGGCGGCCAGCGCCGGCCGTTGATCACCACGAAGTGCTTATGGATCGGTTCTGGCAGCACGCCGTCGAGAGCCGCTTCCACGCTCCGGGGATCCAGGTCGTACTGGTGACCCGAGACCGTCATCGTCGGCATGCGCGTCTCCGATCGGTATTCTCCGCAGTATCTTCTCTGTCCTGTCTCTACAGTAGGAGACTTGCTGCGCTCTGGGCAAACGCCCCCGGCTCCCGTCCGGCGTGAGCATCAGTTTCCGCGTTCTGCCCTAGACCAGTAGCTCGGGGTGTGAGTCTCCTGCTCCTTCCCGAGTGCTCAGGTTGGGGAGCCAAAGTGGGAGCCAACATGCACATCCACCAGGCTCCATCAGACGACGTCTGGCGAGCGTTGCCGCAGGCAGGTGGCACGTCCGGCTACGTCGGGCTACATGGGGCGACTGGGTGGAGTTGATTTGGGTGCAGGAGGCCGCGGGTTCGAATCCCGCCATCCCGACCAGCCTTTTCGAATGTGCTATCGATCATTTGGAGTCAGGGCGGAAATCGGTGTCTGTCGCCTCATGTCGGCCGGCGTGGCCCAGCGTCTGCGCACGTTGGCTCCCACCTGCCCGTCGGCCTGACCTTGAACCTCATCCTGCGTGTCGAGCCTTGGTTTGTCCGGTTGCCGCGGTCCGCCAAGGGCGAGGTGGAGCGTGATCCGAGATCTGGACGGTTGGCGGCTTGTCGGCGATCCCTCATTTGGGGCGTTCCAGTCGGGCTGGCCGACATCGACCGCCTGGCCCAGCACTACCAGCGCACCCCCTACCCACAGCGCGACCGCTGCCGGATCAGCGCCTGGATCGCTGTCGACGGCTGGTACGGCTGGGGAGCGCTGAAAGATAGCAGCCCGGGCTAAGACGGGCCCGGCGCAGCGGCCCTCCCTGATGCTTCCGGCAGTGTCATGGATGCTTGCCGCCACGTCGATTGCGGCCGGGCTGATTGGCTCATCAGCGTTTGGATCCGGACCTCGTCGGTCCTTCCCCTCCGAGGCCGGTGGTGGCCGTCGGCATCGGCTACGGCGATAACGCCCTGTTCCGCCAGCAGTCGGCGCGCTGCTCCTGCTGAGTTTTCGGCCGCCGGTGCGGTGGCCGCGCCGGGTGCGGCCCGATCCGCTGCTGCTGTTCACCTGCGCGGTGCTGGTCCAGCTTGGCACCCTCGCCCAGATCAACCCGGTGTGGCTGATCGGCCGTACCAGCCGGGCAGAACTGTGGATAGGCGGGCATCCGCTAGCCCTCGGCGTGCTGGGGCCCGGGCTCCTTGTGCCCGGCGTGTTCTCCACCCTGCTGGCGGCCTACCCCCTGCTCGACCGCAGGCTCACCGGCGGCCAGGACCTGCACCACGTCCTGGCCCGCCCCCGCGACGCGGCCATCCGCACCGCGGTCGGCGCCCCCGGGATCACCTTCTACGGGGTGCTGTGATCGCCGGGCCGCCGCTGGCCTTCACCCTCACCCAGCGGATCTGCCTCGGCCTGACCCGCCGCGAACGCGACCAAGCCGAGCACGGACGCCCTACCGGGCGGATCGTGATGGGGCCCCGACGGCGGCTTCAGCGAGATCACCGAGCCGGTACGACCGGCGAAACTGGCCGTCGCCCGAGTCCTCGCCGATCGCCGAACCGCGCACCGCAGCCGGGACGTTGATGCCTAGACGCCGGAAGCTCAGTTCCTCATATGCGCCTGTGATCAATCCGGCCAGGTCCGCGCCCATCTCCCGGCTGGTCAGCTCGGCCTGCACTGCCTGCACTGCCTGCACGGCGGTCTCGATCCCGGCGGCGTCGGCACCGGGATCGAGACCGCTCAGCGCTGCGTCGACGACCTTGTCCAGACCCGTCTCCGCGCAATGCCGCCGGTAAGCATCGGCCCGGAGGCGAACAGCGCGTCGCACCATGCATCGTTCACGTTCTGCCATCTCATGGCGAGCTGTGTAGAGGTAGACATCTCACGCCGTCCCGGCTCGGGTTTGTTGAATGGCTAGGCAGGCAGGGCGGCCTGTTCGAGGTTGGGCAGCACCCTGCGGAGCTCTCTGCGGGAGCTAATGCCGAGCTTGTGGAAGATCTTGCGCATGTGGTACTCGACGGTGCGTGGGCTCAGGAACAGCTGAGCGCCGATCTCCGGGTTCGTATTTCCCTCACCGGCGAGCCGGGCGATCTGCGCTTCCTGCCCAGAGAGCTGCTGGGCCGTCTCGACCGTACGCTTGCGTACGGTCTCGCCTGTGGCTAGCAGCTCCCGCCTGGCGCGTTCGGCGAACCCGTCGATCCCCATCGCGGTCAGCATCCCGTACGCGGTCCGCAGCTGGTGCCGTGCGTCCACTCGGCGATTCTGGCGGCGCAGCCATTCACCGTAGACCAGGTGGGCGCGGGCCAACTCCACCCGGACGCGGGTACGGCCCAGCCGGTCGATCGCCTCCCGGTACAAGCACTCAGCCGAGTCGCCGTCGCTGAGCAGTGCCCGCGAGCGTGCCTGGATCCCCAGCGCCCAATCGCTGTTCGTGGTGGACGTTGTCTCCGACAGGTGCCGCATGGCATCTGCGGCGCGCTCAGGCTGCCAGGCCCGGGCGGCGGCCTCGATCAGTTCGGCCATCCAAGGCACGGCCAGGCCCAGCTCATCCTGAGATTCGCTGCTGGCCTGCTCGGCCGCGGCCAGCGCTTCGTCGTATCGGCAGAGACCATTGTTGAACACGGCGGTCACCCAGCGAGCGGCGGTCAGCCACTGTCCTTCTCCGCGCGCCACCATTTCGCGCGTGGCAGTCGCGGTCACCTGAGGGGCTTCGGCTTCCCGGCCTCTCCAGGCCGTGAGCACCATACGCGCGTAAGGCCCCGCTGGGTTAGCCGTCGCTCGGCCCACTGCCTCGGCCTCTTCTGCCATGGAGACGGCCGTGGCCAGTTCGCCGGCGAGCAGCCGAATTGGCACGCTCATGAGCAGGGCGGCCGGGAGCACGGTGAGCGCGCCGGCTCGGCGGGCGTGCTCGATCAGCCGGGCCGAAAGTGTGTACCAGCTCTCGTCGTCCCAGACTTTCCTGGACATGCTGCATGCGAGCGGTAGCCACCGAAATCCCTCATCGGTGGAGGCCCCGTCACGGAACGCCTTCAGCGCTCGCCTCAGCATTGGCGTGCCCGCTGCGTGCCCTTCGGTGATCAGCACGGCTAGCCCGTCCAGCAGCAGGTCGCAGCCTCCCGGCGGTTGCGGCGCCTGCGGTGCCGCCCGGACCGCCTCGGCGACCTCGAGCAGTCCGCCGCGGACGGCTAGGCGCCCGGCCGTGAGGACCGCCGAGAACGCGTCGCGGTAGGCCTCGCGGGCCAGCCCGGCGTGGAGCGGTTCGAGGCGGTTGGCGGCCTTGAGCAGGAGCTGTGGCGCGTCGCCGCCACGGCCCGGGTCGGCCGCTAGCTGGGCGCGTAGCAGCTCCGCGTGCGCGTGCCCGAGCTCGTCGAGCGGCCCGGCCTCTGCGATAGCCAGCAGCCGCAGCGCCGCGTCGGGTGCCCCGGCCTGCTGCTTGGCCCGCGCTGCCGCCAGCGTCCGACGGGCCCGGCGCGCCCGGTCGGGCGTCAGCTCCGCCGCGCGCTCACAAAATGCGGCGGCTGCGGCCAGGCCGCCGCGGGCACGCGCCCGGCCTGCCGAGCCCTCGAGGTCGGCGGCGATGTTCTCGTCGAGCCCTGTTGCTGCTCGCGCGCGGTGCCAAGCGCGGCGATCGGGATCGATGCCGGGGTCGGTGGCCTCGGCCAGGGCGCGATGCGCGCTGCGACGCTCTTGCAGTGAGGCTGCCCGGTACACCGCGGACCGGGCCAGCGGATGACAAAACCGCACATGCCTACCGAACTCGATCAGCCTGGCCGCGGCCGCTGGCGCCACGGCCGCCACCTGCACGCCCAGCCGGTCCGCCGCACGCCACACCACCAATGGGTCGCCAACCGGCTCAGCCGCCGCGACCAGTAGCAGCCGCCGCGTCGCCGGGGGAGGGGCATCAGCTGCCGCCGGAAGCCTTCCTCGATCCGGCCTGACATTGCCGAAATACAGGGCAACCCGATCCCGCCCGCCAGCTCCTCGGGTGTCAGTCCGCGCGCCAGTTCCAGCAACGCCAGCGGGTTGCCTCGGCTCTCGGCCACGATACGATCGCGCACCCGCTCATCCAGCGGACCGGTGATGACCGATTCCAGCAGGGCCCGGGCATCATCGTCCGGCAACCCGTGAACGGCGAGTTCCGCCAGCCCTGCTAGGTCCTGTTCGGCACCGGGCTGCCGCACCGCGAAGACAAGCGCGACCGATTCGGTCACAAGGCGGCGGGCCACGAACGCGAGCGCCTGGGCCGAGGCCCGATCGAGCCATTGCGCATCGTCTACAACGCAGACCAGCGGCCGCTCTCTGGCTACGTCCGACAATAGGCTCAGGATCGCGAGGCCGACCGCGAAGCGATCCGGGGCGTCACCATCGCGCAGGCTGAACGCGCTGCCGAGGGCGGCGCGCTGTGGATCTGGAAGGCACTCGATCCGGTCCAGGAACGGCGCGCATAGCTGATGCAGCCCGGCGAACGCGAGCTCCATCTCCGGCTCAACGCCCGCCGCTCGTGCGATGCGGCATCCGGACGCGCGCTCCAGCAGGTATCCCAGCAACGTGGTCTTGCCGATACCGGCCTCGCCGCGCAGGACCAGAACCTGGCTCGGGCCGGTTCGCACAGTCGCCAGCAACCGGTCAAGCACCTCGCGCTCGCCGCGCCGGCCGCGCAGCCTGCGCTCGAGCCCTGCACCAGAAAGCGTGTGCGCATCTGTGCCATCAGTGGCGTGCATGCGTGCTCACCCTTTCGATCTGACCGCAGCGCGGTCGCCTGTTGGCTCATGCGCCCGGCGGCCGGGCCCTCCCCGCCCTGGGCGATGGAGCCGGAGGCTCCTCGTCGCTTCCGGACCCGCACGGGATGCATCTGGCGTTAACGCTAGGGATCCGGGAAGCTCGTCGAATCCCGGAGGATCCTCAGTCCTGCGGGTGCGCCGGGGGACGCGTCTCCCCCTAATGACTAGGGACATTCATGGATCCGGTGTCCGGCGGGTCGGCCGTAGCGTGGAGCCCTGACAAAGCCACTGGTCGGGGGGAGGCTGGTGCCGGAGGGGAAGCGAGGCAATCATGACGGACGATGACTTGCGGCGCGAGGTCGCCGCCGAGCTGTGCTGGGATCCGCGGGTGAACAGCGCGGCGATCGAGGTATCGGCCGCCAGCGGCATGGTCACGCTGCGCGGGACCGTGGCCAGTCTCGGGCACAAACGGGCGGGGGGCAACGCCGCCGCCCGCGTCTGCGGGGTCATCCGGATCGCTAATGAACTGAGGGTGCAGCTCCCGGACCGGGACCGGCGCGACGACGAGGACCTGCGCGGCGACGTGCTGGAGGCCCTGATGCTGGAGGGCTCGGTGCCGATGACCGTCGATGCGGAGGCCCGGGACGGCTTCGTCACCCTGACCGGCACGGTGGAGTGGCACTACCAACGCGAGGCGGCCGAGTTCCGCACCGCGGGAGTGCCCGGCGTGGTTGGCATTGGCAACGCCATCGCCTTGGCCCAGGCCCCCGATGCGGGTGCCGCGGGGGACGCCATCAGCCGCGCGTTCCGGCGCGATGCCCTGCTGGACACGGACGGGCTCTCGGTCGAGACCTACTCCGGCGGGCTGGTGATCCTGTCCGGCATGGTCAGCTCTTGGGCTGCGCACGATCACGCAGTGGCCGCTGCCTGGTCCGCGGCGGGCGTCACCGACGTCGATGATCGCATCAGTGTCGAGTAGGCGCCGTAGCTCCGCCATGGGCACGAGCTGAGGCCACCCCTCTTGACAGGTCTCTTGGCCTGTCAGTTGGCTGGAGGTGACAGTCGCCGCACCGTCGCGCTATGGCCTGCCCGGGGTTCCTGAACGCCGACATCCGGGAGTTGGCGGGGGCCTGCTGACTCAGCCGCGCCGGAGGGGCCGATGCTGATTCGTGGACGGTGATGGGCATGCGGACGCGATCTGAGCCGAATCCGACGCTGTTGAACCGCGAGGAAGAGCGCGCGGCACTTGATGGCCTGCTGGGGGATCTGCGGTCAGGGCGCGGGCGGGCGCTGGTGGTGCGGGGTGAGGCGGGAGTGGGCAAGTCGGCGCTGCTGGAATACGCAGTCGAGGCGGCAGCGGACATGCGGGTGGTGCGGGTGGCGGGGGTGGAATCGGAGATGGGTGCGGCTCGTTTCGAGTGACTGATGGATCAGGCCCCGAGCGTGTACTGGCCCTGCGCTGTGCCGGGGTAGAGCCGCTGGTGCTCGCGGGCGAGGTGGAAGGACCAGTATTCCTCGAAGTCGCCGTTGCTGATTACCGCGCGCAGGGTGAGGATGGCTTCGGCACCGTCCAGTCCCCACCGTGCTCCGGTGATGTCGAGCCGGTCGCCGATGAGGTGGCGGCAGGCTCCTTCTATTACCCCGGTCGCGATTGGCCAGCCCGCGGCCAGGGCTTGGTCGTAGCGCAGGAGTTCCTGCTTGCCCGTCAGGTAGCGGACGCAGGTGTCCGCGCCGTTGCGCTGGCCGGCGGTAAGGCCGGCGGCGTCCGCTTCGGCGGTGATTTCCGCGGCTACCCGGGCGCTGTCTCCGGCCAGTACCGCGAGCGCTTTGACCGCCACCCAGTCTTCGGCGGCGGGGTCCCCGGCGGTGTGCAGGGACCATGCGGCCTTCCAGATGTATTCCAGCACGTGGATGAGGTCGATCAGGATGCTGATCGTGATGCCGCGGCGGGCGGCCTCGGCGCGGATCAGGCCGAGCTGGTGCTCGGCCCCGTCGACCAGGATGACCCAGGTCCGCCGGCGGGCCGGGTCGCGGGCTTCGGCCTGGCCGAACGCGGCGGCGATCACCTCGGCCGGATCGTGTTCCACCGACCCGGCCAGCCACTTAGCTCTCGCTTTGGGCCTGGGCCGGAGCTTACGGTGGCCGTGGCGCCCGCCGGGCGGGGCGATCACGTCGTGCGGGCGGCGTGGGGCCGGCGGGCGTCGTAGACGCACGCCAGGGTGGCCATCCGCTTGCGGTTCGGCTTCTCCCCGGCCGCCAGCCGGGTGCGCATCCGGCCCCGGCGGGCGGCGGCCTTGGCGGTGGCCGGGCGCAGCGCCCCGGGCCGCATCACCACTCCCTTGCTGTCGGCTGAGATCACCAGCAGCGTCGAGGCGGTGCACGGCACCGGGACGCGGGCAGCGTAGAAGGCGGCGATGTCGGCGGCGGCGTTCACCACGGCCTGCTCGATCTGCCGCTTGCCCATCACCGGCCCGCAGCGGCTGGTGATCGCGGCGTGCGCGGTCTCGAACGAGCCGCGTACTGCCTCCTGGACGGCCAGGCGGGCGAGGGTGCGGGAGTGCCGGGCGCCGGCAGCGACAAGGCGGCATCGGCCGGGTAGAGGTTGCCTGCCCCCGGGCGGCGCCAGGCGCACCGGGTCACCTGCACCGTGCCGAACAGCGTGGCCAGTAGCCGGCGGTGGCCGGTCTCCACCCGGTTCCGCGTGATCCCGTCCGCCCCCGCCACGGCCCTGCCGTGCTCCCGGGCGGTCTCCTCCTCCCGCGCCGCGCGCAGGTCCAGGTGATCTTGCACCATCTGCCGCTGCACCTCCCGCCCCCGGCCGGCGACGAACAGTTCAAGCTCGTATGCGGTCAGCCCGGCCGCCTCGGGTGCCTGAAGCTCCGCCACCAGCGCGGTGACCAGCTTCATCGAGGCAGCGAAGGGGTCAGCACCCCCGATCGGGGCATACGGTTCCATAGGGCTCTTCTTCCTGTGAGGTTCGTATGGGTTGGCACCTTCGAACCTAGGAAGAAGAGCCCGCTATCATCCCGGTTTTGCCGCATCCCCCCTGCCGTTGCGGGCCGCCAGCCCGAACAGCCCCGGCCCGGCCTCCTCGGCCAGCCAGCCCCGCTCCACCAGCCGCTTCAGCTTCGACCGCAGGCCTTCCACCTTCGCCTTGTCCGTGCTGACCCCGGCCGCCGCGGCGATCTGCACCGCCCGCAGCGGGCGGCTGGCATCTTCCAGCACCTCCAGCAGGTCCCGGTAGGCCTCCGGCAGCGCAGAGGCCTCAAGTCCCGCCCGCCACGGCGGCACCGCCAGCACCCCGACCGGCGACAGGTGACCGGACCGCGACGCCACCGCCCCGTCCGGCGTTACCGCCGATGACGCCTCCGCGCCGGCTTCGCTCAGCACCTCATCCACCGTCTCCCGGGCGATCACCAGCCGCGACAGCCGCTCCTCGACCCCGGCCAGACGCCCTGTCAGCCGCGCGATCTGCCCGCGCAGCCCCTCCGCTTCCTCACGGGCCGCCGCCTCCCGGCGCTGCAGCTCATCAATCAGCGACCCCATCAACTGCCTCCTTACCCTCATCGAAACGGTAGGAGACAACAACCACATGCAGCAGCCCAACCATCAAGTTGCTGGTCAAACACTCCCTTCACACGAGCTGCACCCATCGGAGATGGAGCTGGCGTTCGCCGGCTTGCATCTGCTGTGCGCGCCGCTGCTGGACCGGCTGGAGGGCCTGCCGGGTCCGCAGCGCGACGCGCTGGGGATTGCGTTCGGCCTGCGGGAGGGGACCGCGCCGGACCGGTTCCTGGTCGGGCTGGCGGTACTGACGCTGCTGTCGCAGGTGGCGGAGGACCGGCCGCTGCTGTGTCTGGTCGATGACGCACAGTGGCTGGATCGGGCGTCGGCGCAGGTGCTGGCGTTCACGGCGCGGCGGCTGCTGGCCGAGCCGGTGGGGCTGGTCTTCGCCGCGCGCGACCCGGGCGAGCAGTTTGGGAGGCTGGCGGATCTGGAGGTGCGGGGCTTGCCGAACCGGGAGGCCCGGGCGCTGCTGGGGTCGGTGGTTGGGTTCGGGCTCGATGAGCGGATCCGGGACCAGATCCTAGCTGAGGCGAACGGCAACCCGCTGGCGCTGCTGGAGCTGCCGCGGGGGCTGGGCCCGGCGCAGCTCGCGGGCGGCCTCGGGCTGGTGGGGGCGGTCCCGGCGCGGATCGAGCAGGCCTTCCGCCGTCGGCTGGAGGCGCTGCCCGGCGACACGCGGTCGCTGCTGCTGGTCGCGGCGGCCGACCCGGCCGACGAGCCGGTGCTGGTCCAGCGGGCGGCCGGGCGGCTCGGGGTACCGGCTTCGGCCGCGGAGGCCGCCCAGGCCGACGGATTGCTGGAGATCGGGACGCGTGTGCGGTTCCGGCATCCGCTGGTGCGGTCGGCGGTGTACTCGGCGGCGTCGCTGCCGGAGCGGCGGGCCGCGCACCAGGCGCTAGCCGAGGTGACCGATCGCGACCGGGATCCGGACCGGCGGGCGTGGCACCTGGCCGCGGCGACGCCGTGGCCCGATGAACAGGTGGCCGCGGAGCTGGAGCGGTCCGCGGGCCGGGCGCAGGCCCGCGGCGGCATGGCCGCCGCGGCCGCGTTCTTGCAGCGCGCAGTCGAACTAACGGCCGAACCCCGACGGCGGCCCGAGCGGGCCCTCGCGGCAGCGCAGGCCAGCACGCAGGCCGGCGCGTTCGATATGGCGGCCGAGCTGCTCGCCACGGCGGCGGCGGGGCCGCTGGATGACCTCCAGCAGGCCCGGGTCGACCTGCTGCGTGGGCAGATCGCGTTCGCCTCCAGCCTGGGCGGCGACGCCCCGGCGCTGCTGGTGAAGGCGGCCAGGCAGCTGGAACCGCTGGATGCCGCGCTCGCCCGCGAAACCTACCTGGACGCGTGGCATGCCACGGTGGCCGCCGGGCAGTTCGCGGGCGTCGGCGATCTGCGCGACGTCTCCCGGGCCGCCCTGTCGGCCCCCCGGCCCGCAGGCGCGCCCGGCCCGTCCGATCTGCTGCTGGACGGGCTGGCTGTCCTGGCCACCAAGGGGCGCGCTCAGGCGGCACCCCTGCTGAGACGGGCGGCGCGGGTCTTTGCCGGAGATGAGATCACCATCGAGGAGCGCCGGCGATGGAGCCCGGTGGCTGTGATCGCCGCGGTGACGGTGTGGGACGAGGAGTGCTTCCATGCGATTCAGGCCCGCGAGCTCCAGTCCTGCCGCGAGGCGGGCTTGCTCAACCACCTGATGACCTGGGTGAACGCGGTGGCCCTGCTGACGATCTGGCGCGGCGATTTCGCCGGGGCCACTTCGATGATCGCGGAGGGGGAGGCGATCGCGGCGGCGACGGGGACCCTCTTTCCCCCCTTCGGGGCCATGTTGCTCGCCGGTTTCCGGGGAGCCGAGGCCGAGGCCGCCCCGCTGATCGAGGCCGTGAGCACGGCGGCCCGGGCCGCGGGCCAGGGCCTGGCGGTCCAATGGTCGCAATGGGCAGCCGCCGTCCTGTACAACGGGCTCGGCCGTTACGAGACCGCCCTGGCCCAGGCGCAAGCCGCCGAGCAGGCGCCTGAGATGCATGTCTCCATGTGGGCGCTTCCCGAGCTGATCGAGGCGGCCACCAGGACCGGGCAGACCCGGCTGGCCGCGGACGCGCTCGGCCAGTTGGCCGAGGCGACCAGCATTGGCCAGACCGACTGGGCGAAGGGGATCTACGCGCGCTGCCGGGCCCTGGTCAGCGACGGCGAGGACGCCGAGCGCTGGTATCGCGAGGCGGCGCCGGCGGAGCCGCACCGGCTTCCGTCCCGAACTCGCCCGCGCGCACCTGCTTTATGGCGAGTGGCTGCGCCGCGAGCGGCGGCGAGCCGGCGCGCAGGAGCATCTGCGCAGTGCGCACGAGATGTTCGACGCGATCGGCATGCAGGCATTCGCGGACCGGGCCCGCCGCGAGCTGCGGGCCACCGGCGCGACTGCCCGCAGGCACACCGTCGGCACGCGCGACCAGCTCACCCCCCAGGAGGCCCAGATCGCCCGCCTGGCCGCCGAGCGCCTGTCCAACCGGGAGATCGCCGCCCAGCTGTTCCTGTCCCCGCACACCGTCGAGTACCACCTGGGCAAGGTCTTCACCAAGCTCGATATCACCTCCCGCCGCCAACTCTGGGAAGCGCTGCCCGACAGCGGCCGCGACGGGCCGACTGCATAACCTGACGCCAGGATGCGGCCGGGTCGCGGTGGTACTCGACGGTGCTGGAGCTGATGAACAGCTGGCCGGCGATTTCCCGGTTGGGATACGCGCCCGCCGGACCGCGATAACACCGATCGTGACCTGATGGTCGCCGGGACATGCTGGACGTGGGTTAATGTCTGCGGGGGCACTGGCCGCGCGGCTCGGCCTCACTCGCCTACCGACCGGGGATCCGCGCTGGGGACTTCGACAGAAGCGAGCGCCCCCCAACCGGAGGGACGCTGCGTGGTGACACATCTTGAACGGAGCCCCACAATGCGACGAACTGATTGTTACCTTGCGGTAGCACCCGGATCTAATAGCCGGGTGGGCTGAGCGATGACTGCCGGTCCAGGCGCGCCATCCAGGGCGCGGGCGGATGGCTTCTACCTCTGGCGGCCGCCGGACTATGCCACCGCGTCGATGGCGGTGCAGTCGCGATGGGGAAATATCTACGACGCACCAGCAGCGCTCCGCTCGCTCGCCGTGGATGTTTACCGTGAGGCGCAGGTCTACGCGGATATTGCAACTCCGACGGACGCCCCCGTCGCTAACCGCCTGCCCGGCCAGTCAGTCCGGCTCCGCGTGCTCGACCTCCCCGCTCCGGCGTTTCGCGGCCGTTACCAGATCCTGCTCAGCCTTGGTGAGGTGACCGACCTTGTCACGGCGCATGTCGCCCTGACCCCGCGCCCCGATCCCGCCGGGGATGGCATTCACGTGCTCATTACCGCGACTGCACCCGGGGCGCTGTTCGGCCTCGCCCATTCACAGGCGCGCCTGCCGCCGAACGTGGTGAATCAGGCCACCCGCAGGATTCGCCTGCTAGTCGATGCGACCGCCGTAGAGGTACTTCACTAACTGTTCCCATCGGGTGCCGCCGTGGCGCGCAGAAGTCTGCGGAACCTGGACAAGGCGTCGGCCAGCCTCCCAGGCGTGCTCGGCCGAGAGGGCGGCGCCTCATTCCACTCAACGTAGCCACGCCCCGTTCTGGGTCTCGGTCACCGGCATCCTGGGCGACTCCGTCGTCTTCCCGGGCACGGACTAGGGGATAACACGGAGGCGACGGACCGCCGCAGGAGTCAGGGTGTGATGCATGGTGAAAACCCTTCGAGGCGAAACGCCAGTGCGGCAGCCGTGGTCACTCGGGAATAGGGCTGCTGCCCAATGCGGGCCGGACGCGCTTACCGGCGGCCTCGATGATGACGGGCCGGGCCACCCAGCGAGCACCGGGATCTCGAACAGCTTGCCGACGCCGCCAGCATGACGATGGAGGTGCATCATGGTCCACCGGGCCGCAGTTCCCGACCGGGGCAGCTACGCTGCCTACCGGTCGTCCAAGACAGCGCTTAACGCGCTGACCGTGTTCTACGCGCGCGCCTCGGCCGGTGACGGCATCAAGGTGAACGCGCTCGCACCCGGGCTGCGCCGGACCGACCTCAACGCCACTGCCGCTGCCAGCGGCGGCGACCCGGCCGAGGCGGCGGCGGGCGCGCTCCGGCTCGCCCTGCTGCCCGGCGACGGGCCCTCCGGGGAGTTCTTCTCCTGGGACGGGACACCGGTCCCTTGGTAAGAGGCGGTACCTAACGATCTTTCCGGCGCGTCCTCCCAGCATCACACCAGCGACCGCGTTGCCACCCCTAACACGGCGGTTAGCGATCTAGGTCGGCATGCCGGTCGAGGCCGCCGCAGGGCCCGTCAGAGCGCAGAGTCGTGCGTGGGGTCCGCGTGCGAGGCGCTTCCTGGACGTCGCGGAGCGGAACTCCAGGCATGACGGTAGGGCGCGGGCCGATGGCTCGGGCCAGTGCCCCAGGGACCGACTAGGGATTCCCACGGAGGCGATCCTCGCAGGCAAGCGCGACAGTGGTGCCATTGGCAAGGACAACGCCATAACCACGACCAATTCCGACATCTTGCCCCTGGAGGATTTCGATGACCATCCACGCCTGTACTCGAGCGGCCAGCGCGCCCTGCTGCCGTCCAGCTGCCCTCTGGCTGGCCGACTTGGCGCGGACATCGACGACACGCAACTCACCTCGCGCGTCCTGCGCCGGGTAATGGCCGACCTCACCCAGGAGAGGAAACACTCATGTCACTCAATCGCACGGCGCGGCGTATCAGAGTGCCCGCGCTCTTGGCCGTCGTTCTGGCCGCCGCCTTGCTAGCGATCGCGCCTGGCCGCGCCACCCCGGCACGAGCCTCGGCCGGCGCTGGGGCGGCAGGTGATAGGCACCCGGCCAAGCCCGTGATCGTGCTTGAGCACGGCGCCTGGGCGGATGCCTCGAGCTGGAGCAGCGTCATCAGCGCGCTGCAGCGCCTTGGCTTCACCGTGTACGCGCCGCCCAACCCGCCGCGCGGCCTGCCGCAAGACTCCGCCTACCTGCACGACTTCCTGACCCAGAACGCGGCACTCCACGGGCGGCCGGTCGTTCTGGTCGGGCACTCCTACGGCGGGGCGGTCATCACCAACGCCGCCGTCGGTGACCCCGAGGTCAGAGCCCTGGTGTACGTGGACGCCTTCATCCCCGACTAGGGCGACACCATCGGCAAGCTCGCCAGCGGATCCTGCCTGGGTCCCGACGCCTTCAACCCCGTGCCCTACCCCGGCGGGCCGCCCGGCGACGTCGACCTCTACATCAAGCCGAACCTGGTCCCCGGATGCTTTGCCACCGGCCTGCCCGCCAGCCAGGCCGCGGTCATCGCGGCCACCCAGCGGCCGCTGACGGCCAGCGCGTTCACCGAGCCGTCCGGGCCCCCCGCCTGGAAGAGCGTCCCGTCTTGGGCCGTGATCGGGACCGGAGACCGGGTCATCCCGCCCGCGACGCTGACGTTCATGGCCCAGCGCGCGGGCGCCCACATCACCGACGTCAAGGCCGGGCACCTGTCCCTGATCTCCAAGGCGCCGGTGGTGACCCGCGTCATCCTTGAGGCCGTCCAGGCCACCGGATGACCCAACTCAGATCAAGAACACCATCAAATTGACCGGCTTGGGCGGCGGGGCGAGCCAGGCGCAGCCCTGACAGCCCTGTGATCGGGAGGTGTGCGATGGACCGGTTCGATGTGATCATCATCGGGATGGGGGCCGGGCGGGGAGGTCGCGGCGGAGCGGCTGCTGGCGGCCGGCAGGCGGGTAGCGGTGGCGGAGCGGGAGCTGATCGGCGGTGAGTGCGCGTACTGGGCGTGCATGCCGTCCAAGACGCTACTCCGCCCGCCGGAGGCGCGGGTCCCATCCTCGCCGGGGACCGCGGTCCACTGTTCGTCGAGTTCCCCGGTCGTTGCCTTGGCCTCGAGCAGTGCCACCGCGTCGCGGAGGTGTTTCAGCCCGTTATCCCTGAGTTCTGCGGCAGAGTGATACCTCGTGTGATCGGTCTCGGGCTTCGCCGTGACGATCTCGTCGAGGAGTTCGCTCTCGCCGTGCTGGGCGCGCGCTTCGAGGTAAGCCTTCGACATCGCGACTGACTCGCGGATCATCCCCCGCGCGCCGCGGTGACTACGATCATGCCGACGCTCGGCGGGCCCTCAGCTTGCTGTCAACGCCCATCGACTGCGTGTCGGAGACGTGGAGGTCGTCGTCGCCGACCTGGCCGATGTGATCCAGTCCAAGGAGTCCGCAGGGCGTGACGGGCAGGTCGCTCGGTGTACCGAGTTCGCCCGCTTCCGCATGAAAATTGTGCGTCGAGTTCTGCGCGCGCTCAGCCGCCTGCGCCACCCCGACGAGCAGCTATGCGCCCAGGAGATCAGCGAACTGTGGGAGACGCGCTCACCTGCCAGGACCTCATCATCCGACGTTTATCTACCATGGCTAGTTGTGGGGTACGAGGCGCGGACGTCGAATGTCGCTAGCATGCTCTGCCCGGTCATGGTGGGGCGCGAGCGCGAGCTCGTCCAGCTCCAGCAGGCGTGGCAGGCGGGCGGCCAGATGCTCGTGGTGCGCGGACGAGCCGGGATCGGCAAGAGCCGCCTGATCCGAGAGCTCGCGGACTGGGTCCGGGCCGGGGGTGGGACTGTCCTGGCCGGCCGGTGTAGCCCGACCGGCGGGGACGTGCCTTTCCGGCCGTTGCGGGAGGCCCTGCTCGCTGCCGCCCGGGTGGGGCTGGCGCCATCGTGGCGGCTCACGGCTTTCCGGCCGATCCTGGGGTCGCTGGTTCCGGAGTGGTCGGGGGAGCATGCCGGGGGTTTGGACGGCGGATTGATCGTCCTGGCAGAGGGTGTGCTGCGGCTCATGGTGGAGTGGTCGTCACCGGACGCTCCCGCACTGTTGGTTATCGAGGACTTGCAGTGGGCTGACCGGGAAACGCTTGAGGTACTTGATTACCTTGCCGACCACGTCTGCGGGCATGCTGCCGTCGTGGTCGTCGCCTTGCGCGATGATGAGCCGGGACCGGGCGCCGAGTTGGTGTCCGGGCTGTGGGCTCGCCGCGCGGTTCAGCCGATCTCCTTGTCCCCGCTCGATCCGGCGCAGTGCGAGGTCATGCTGCGGGTGTGCCTGAGCGCCGGGTCGCTGCTGCCGGACCTTGTCGATGCTGTTGTGACCAGGAGCGATGGCGTCCCGTTCTTTATCGAGGAGCTGCTGGCGGTTGCGCTAGGTGAGGCGAATTCGGCGCGGGCTGTTCCGGGCTCCATCGCCGCGGCCGTCGAGACTCGCCTGGGGTTGCTGCCGGAGGCGACGGCGCGTTTTCTCGGCTTCGCGGCGATGCTTGGGCGCAACTTTGACTGGCACGTCGTGGCGGCGGCGACCGGGTGCCCTCCGCAGGAGGCGATCGACCGGATCCGCCAGGCAGCCCGTGCGCAGCTCATCGACACCGACGGGGCGGGATTCCGGTTCCGCCATGCGCTGACCGCGGAGGCGGTGCGATCGTCGCTTCTCCCCGAAGAACGGCAGGCTATCTGCGCGAGCCTGCTTGAGACGTTGCAGTTGCTGCATCCAGACCTTGAGGGCGAGATCTGCCAGCTCGCGGCCAGCCTCGCTGTCGAGGTCGGTGACCATCTGCGCGCCGCTGAGCTATGGCTGGAGGCGGCCCGCCGGGCGTTGCGGGAGGGGTCGCTCGGCTCCGCCGAAGCGCTGGCCCTTCGAGCGCAAGGCGCGCGGCCGCTGGAGGCGGATCGCGTGCTGCTGTCCATATGGACCATAGCCGGTCAGCCACGCCGCGCGGTCGAGGTCGGGCACCGCATTCTGTCCTCCGGCGAGTGCGACCCGGCGGTGCGCACCAGGGTGCTCTGCGAGCTGGTGGACGCCATGATTACCGCCGGGCGCTGGGACGACGCCGAGAGCTACCTGGAGACCTTGCGCTCGGTACCCAGGCTGGACCGGCCGGGTGCCGCTCGCCGGGCCATCGGGGAGGCCGAGGTGGCACTGATCCGGAATGACAATGCGGCCGCCGTCGCGCTCGCCCGCGCCGCGCTTGCCGGCGCGCGGGATGAGGGGCTCGCGGAGGTGACCAGCCGGGCGTTGTGGGTGATCGGCCGGGTTGAGCGCGGGAGGGACACGGGCGTTGCTCGCGCCGCCTTCGAGGAGGCGTACGAGTGTGCCTCGCGGAACGCCCTGCCGGTCTTCCGGATCAAGTCGCTGCAGGAACTTGGCACCATCGACATGTTCGAGACGCTTGGCACCGCCCGGCTGGAGGAGGCGCGCCGGGAGGCGCTGGCCGCGGGGGCCATCGCGATGGTCGCGATGGTGGATCTCCAGCTGGCGGCGACCTATAGCGCCCAGGGTCAGGCGGGCCTGGCGCTGGCGGTGGCGGCGCGATGCGAGGAAGCCTCGCGCCGGTTCGGCCTGGCTTCTCTGCCGATGAGCCTCGCGCTCCAGGCGGTGGCGCACGGTTTCTCCGGCAACCGCATGGCGATGGAGGCCGCCGCCGGACAGGCACGCGCGACTGAAGGCGATGGCGATACCGTAAATATGCACGTGCTGGCGAACGGCGTCGCCCTGTATCACCTTGGCGAAGGGCGGCTTCCCGAAGCGCTGGACGCGCTTGACCGCGCCATGGACGTGCTAAGGGCCGCGGGCGGGGCGCGTGACTTCCCAGGCAGGTGGGCGCTGCTGCGAACCGTCGTCGACGCGGACGGGGACCAGGCTAGAGATGAATGCCGGCGGCTCAGCTTCGACACTGCGATCAGCCGCGCAACCTTGAGGGTGGCTGACGCTGTGGCCGTCGGCCGGGAGGGCGGGGACGCGGCATCGACCTTCGCCGCGGCGGATCGCGCCTTGGGGCGCATCGAGGGTGGATTCGCCCGTAGCCTCGCCCGGCTTCTGGTCGCCCCCTGCGCGTACCGCGACGTGTGGGGGAGCCGGCCGTATGGGTGCGGGAGGCCCTGGCGAACTTCGAGGATCTCGGCCTGCCTAACTTCGCGGGCCAGTGCCGGGCGGCGTTGCGTGCCATGGGGGAGCCGGTGCCGCGCCAGCCCCGAAGCGAGGCGCGGCGGGTGACCGGCTTGCTGGCCGCCCGGGGCGTCACGCCGCGGGAGGCCGAGGTGCTGGCCCAGATCGCCGCCGGGCGCTCCAACCGGGAGATAGCCGGGGCGTTGCACCTGTCGGTCCGCACCGTGGAAAAGCACGCGGAGCGGCTTCTGATGAAGACCGGTCACAGCCGCTCTGAGCTGCCCCGGTTCGCCGAAGGCGCCGGAGTTGAGCCTGCCGTCTGACGCCGCTGCGTACTGGCGGGGCCGCAGCCCGGCCTAAGCTTGTCGTTTAACCCGCGCGTTCGCGCCGTGCCCGGAGCGTGTGTTGCCTCTTGGTCGTTTTTCCCACGTCGTGGCGGGGTGCCGGGCGGCGGTTCTTCGACCCTGGCGGGCGGCCGGGGCCGGGTTTTCCGGGTTTCGGCGCGCCGGCCGGGCAGGGGACGGTCGCGCGGATGTTCCGAAATCCCCGGCGGACGCGGGCCGGGGTCAGCCGCTCCGGCGGCGCCGGGCGTTCCCAGGGCAGGCGCAGGTCATCAGCGAGGGGCCGGGCGAGGCGGAGCTGGGCATGGACTGCGATGATCAGCCAGGTCCACCGGTCCGCGGCCTGCGGGTCGCGGAGCTTCGGGACGGTCCAGCCGAGGACCTGCTTGAACAGCCGGAACGTGTGCTCCAGGTCGAAACGGCGCAAGAACGCCTGCCAGAGCCGGTCCACGTCGCCTGCGGTGGCGCCGGCGGCCGAGAACCACAGCCACACGGGCTTGGGGTCGCGGTCGCCGGGCAGGTGATCCACCTGAAGCCGGATCAGGGTTCCGTCGATGACGGGCAGGTCACCGTCGTGGTCCAGCCAGGCGGCGCGGTGGGTGAGCCGGGGGTGCACCCGGTCCCAGGCCTGCGCCACGGCCATCCCGTAGCGGGAGGTCACGGTGCTCGTGGTGACCTGCGGGGCCGGCCAGGTCGCCGGGTCGGAAAGCGCCAGGTCTGCGCCGTGTTTGCGGGGCCGGCCGATGGTGCCGGGCGGGCGCGGCGGCGCGGGCAGCCCCATTACCCGGTCCGAGCGCAGCCGCCCCAGCAACTCCACGGGCAGGTCCGCGAGCAGCCAGGCCAGCCGGGTCACGTCGTAGCCAGCGTCGAAGACCACCAAGATGGCCAGGTCACCCTCGCGCCAGTGCCCGGCGGCGGTCAGCCGGCCCACGACGTCGCGGACCTGGGCGGCGGTCACGGCAGTCTCGTCATCATCCGGGCCCAGCCGCACCGCGTCCAGCACCGCGGTCCAGGAGGTCCGGCCCGGCTCCAGGGCCGCAATCACCGAGTACGGCCAGCCCGGGATCATCTGCGCCTGCCCCTTCCCCCGGCCGTAGACGTGGCAGAACATCCGCTCCGGGCTGGTCGCCGCGCCCGGCCGCAGCCAGTTGCTCACATCCACGGCCAGCACCAGCCGGCCATCCGCGGCCCGCGGTAACGGCAGCCCCGCCAGCGACCGCCGCAGCCGGCCGATGCTGATCGCCCCGTGGTTCACCGCGTCATACAGCGCGCCGTGGCCGCGCCGGTGCTCCGGCGCCAGCGACAGCCCGGCCAGGGTCTTCACCGGCCCGTCCGCGCACAGGACCGTGTCAGCCAGCTCGGACAGCTCATCGGCGCGGGCGGTCAGGCAGGCATGGAAATCCAGCCGGAACCGCGACAGCACGGCGAGTGGCTCGACATCAGCGGCGTGGTCTAGC
Organism: uncultured Actinomycetota bacterium; assembly: GCA_963842355.1. Lineage (GTDB taxonomy): Bacteria > Actinomycetota > Actinomycetes > Streptosporangiales > Streptosporangiaceae > JASHPR01. The sequence continues at coordinate 99,577 of CAWJGC010000016.1, forward strand.
AAGCTGTCCATCACGGCCTTCGCTGGCGATCATGGTCCTTTGGCGAGAACACATGATCACGCGGAGGCCGCACTCATGCCCGGCGACACGCCGGGCATACCGGTTCAAGATCCGCGAAGAACCCGGACGTCAGCCAGACAGGTTAAACGGCAAGCTAAGAGCCTGTTTAAGAACCTCATGCGGCGCGTAGCAGGGTTCGCGGTGGCGCGGTGTCCGGCAGTGCTGGTCCCGGGACCGGGGCCGAGGGTGCGGGGGGTCGGCAGCGGGCGAGGCGGGCGGCCATGACGTGGATCATCGACCAGTACAGGTAGGTCTCGTGATGTTCGGGCAGCCGCTCGTAGTCGCGGACGCACCGGCGGTGTTTCATGATCCACCCGAAGGTCCGCTCGACGACCCAGCGGCGGGGCAGGACCTGGAAGGTGTGCAGGTTGCCGGGGCGCTTGACGATCTGCAGGGTGCGGTGCAGCGTGCCAGCGGCCCAGGTGACCAGCTTGCCGGCGTACCCGCCATCGGCCCAGACCAGGGTGATGGTGCGGAAGCTGGCGGCCAGCCGCCACAGCAGCGGGCGGGCGCCGTCGCGGTCCTGGACCGAGGCGGCGCTGACCACGATGACCAGGATCAGGCCCATCACGTCGACTGCGAGGTGCCTCTTGCGGCCCTCGATCTTCTTCCCGGCATCGTAGCCGCGGCTGGCCTTGGCGACGGTGTCGGCGGCCTTGACCGACTGGGAGTCGATGATCGCGGCGGTGGGCTGCGGGCGGCGGCCGGCCAGCACCCGGACCTGCTCGCGCAGCTCATCGTGCATGCGCCGGGTGGCCCCGCTGGCCTGCCAGGTGCGCACGTAGTGGTACGCGGTGCGCCAGTGCGGCAGGTCAGCGGGCATCGCCCGCCACACGCACCCGTTGTGGGTCAGGTAGCGGATCGCGTTGACGACGTCGCGGCGGCAGTAGGTGCACGGCGATCCGCCCCGGCCCAGCCTCCAGCCCGGCGCGGGCAGCAGCGGCTCGATGACCGCCCATTCCGCGTCGCTCATGTCCGAGGGGTATACCCGGCCCCGGGTGCTGCGGCTGATCCCGCCCGGGCAGCACCGGCACGCCACCCCGGCGGTGGCCTGCGCGGATGCCGGCAAGGATGCAGAGAACGGCGCGACACGGTACAACGGCATGGGAGGCTCCTGGCTGCGCTTCTGGGCTCGACACCCGTGCAGGTACAGGGGCCTCCTCTCGTTGTGTTGCAGGCGCGCCGACGAGACGCCGAAAAGATCACAAAACGTTACAAGTCAGGCTCAGCCACAGTTGTTAAACAGGCTCTAAGTACGTAGGCGGGAGGCGCAAATGCCGTAGCGCGCCACCGATGGCGGCGCGCGCCCGACACCGGAGGATGCTGGCAGGCCCAAGAACCCAGCCCGCCAGGAGTTCCGGCATGACCACCAGTACAGCTAGGAACGCGGGTCTTACCGTCGCCTTCGCGGTGGATCAGACACCCGAAGAAGTCTTCCAGGCCATTAACAACGTCCGTGGCTGGTGGTCAGAAGACATCGAGGGCGACACCGATACGGCCGACGCCGAGTTCACCTACCGGTACGAGGACACCCATCGCTGCCGGATCAAGGTCACCCAGCTAGTCCCCGGCGAAAGAGTCGCCTGGCAAGTCCTGGACAACTACTTCGACTTCACCCGCGACAAGAGCGAGTGGAAAGACACCGAGATCTGTTTCGACATCACCGCGCGGGACGGCAAGACCGAGATCCGCTTCACCCACGTCGGGCTGGTCCCGGAGTACGAGTGTTTCGACATCTGCTCGAACTCCTGGGACTTCTACCTGCACACCAGCCTGCGCGCCCTGATCCGCACGGGCCGAGGGCTGCCCAACCGCAAACAGCAAGCCGCATCCGCCTGATCCAGGCAGCCACCGCTTCGACCCATGGAGGAACACCAAATGAGCACCGCAATCAAAGGCAACGCCATCCTGGTAACCGGGGCCAACCGGGGCATCGGGCAAGCGCTGGTCACCGAGGCCCTACGCCGCGGCGCGGCGCGCGTTTACGCCGGAACGCGGCGCCCCTACACCCACCCGGACCCGCGGGTCGCCGTCCTGCAGATGGACATCACCAACGGGGCGCAGGTGCGGGCGGCCGCCGCCCAGGTCGGGTCCCTCGACATCCTGGTCAACAACGCGGGCGTCTTTGAATTCGACGACCTCAGCGACCGCGGCGCGCTCGAACGGCACCTGGCGGTCAACCTGTTCGGCACCTACGGCGTGATCCAGGCCTTCCTGCCATCGCTGATCGCTTCCAGCGGCGCCATCGTCAACAACGTGTCGATCGCCTCGCTCGCGCCCATCCCGGTGACCCCCGCCTACTCGCTGTCCAAGGCGGCGGCGTTCAGCATGACCCAGTCGCTGCGGATGCTCCTGGCCGGACAGGGCGTGCGGGTGCACGCCGCGCTGACCGGGCCGGTGGACACCGACATGGTCCGTGCCCTCGACATCCCGAAGGCTTCCCCCCAGTCGGTCGCGCGAGGCATCTTCGACGCGGTCGAGAAGGGCGAGGAGGACGTCTTCCCGGATCCCATGTCCGCGGCACTCGCCGACGCCTGGCAGGCGGGGCCGGCCAAGGCACTCGAGCGCCAGAACGCCGCGCTCCTACAGCCTCAGCCGGTCGCGTCCTAGTCGGTTGCCGGAAGAGAGGCACGAGAGGTGCGCAAGACTAGCGCGCAGGCCGTCGCGGGCGTCGCCGCGGCTGCCCGTCCCTCGGGCGTAGCGGGCAGCACGGCTGGCCTGACCGGGGCCCTGGCGGCGACACTCGGCGTCGCCTCCGCCTGCTGGGTGGTCTCGGCCTGGCTGATGACCGGGATGGGCATGGGGGTGGCGACCCGGCTCGGCTCGCTGGGGTTCTTCATCGGTGCCTGGGCGGCGATGATGGCGGCGATGATGCTGCCGGGCGCCGTCCCGGCCGTGGCGCGGGCCGCCCGCGCCGCTGGTGTGCGGGCGGTGCCGGAGTTCGCCGGGTCGTACCTAGCGGTCTGGACGCTGACCGGTGCTGTGGTGTTCGCGGCGTACCGGCCCCACGGGACGGCCGCGGCAGGCGCGGTAACGGTGGCCGCAGGCATTTACGAGTTCACGCCGCTCAAGCGGCGCTTTCGCCGCGGCTGCCGGCAGATGGCCGGGTCGGGTTTCGGGTTCGGGCTATGCTGCGTGGGTTCTAGTGCCGGGCTGATGGCGATGCTGGTGGTGCTGGGCGTGATGAGCGTGACCTGGATGGCCGTGGTCGCCGTCCTGGTGACCGCGCAGAAGCTCCTGCCGCCCAGGGCCGCCGTCGACGTGCCGCTCGCGCTGGCGATCGTCGTGCTCGGGGTTGTGGTCATCGTGGACCCCTCGTGGGTTCCCGGGCTAACGCCGCCGATGTGAGGTCACCTCGATGGCTGCGTCCATCTCGAACCGTGTAGTGAAACACGAAGGAGACAGCACAAATGACCCGTCACCAGATTGTGACACGGGAACAGTGGGCAGCTGCCCGCGAGGAGCTGCTCGCCCGCGAGAAGGAGCACACCCGTCTGGGCGACGAGCTAGCGCGGGAGCGGCGCGACCTGCCGTGGCTCCGGGTCGAGAAGGAGTACCGTTTCGACACCGACGACGGCATGCGCACGCTCGCGGAGCTGTTCGACGCGCGCAGTCAGCTGCTCGTCTACCACTTCATGTTCGGCCCGAGCTATGCGGCCGGCTGCCCGACCTGCTCGTCGATCGCCGACAGCGTCAATGGCCTCCTCCCGCACCTGAACGCCCGCGATGTGACCATGCTGTTCGTCTCGCAGGCCCCACTGGACACGTTGCAGGCGTTCAAGCGCCGGATGGGATGGAGCTTTCCCTGGGTGTCGTCGGCCAACAGTGAGTTCAACACCGATCTTGGTTTCTCCAGCAGCCAAGAGCAGACGCGCGAGTGGGCCACGCCGATGCTTGACCAGCTGCCGCCGATCGCCGCCCGGAACGCGAGGGAGACCGGCACCGACGTCGTCGGTTACCTGACCGAGAGTTTCGGTTTCAGCGTCTTCGTTCTGGACGACGGGGCTGTCTACCAGGCCTATTCGGCGGGGGGCCGCGGGGTCGAGTTCCTGATGGGCTACTACGCGATCCTCGACCGGGCGCCGAAAGGCCGCGACGAGCGCGAGGGGTTCCAGTTGTGGATCCGCCGCCACGACGAATACGACAGCCAGTGACACGCTTTGGAGGAGATTCATGACGACCTCGGCTGCTGGCGAGGGCAGCGACTATAACGCCAAGATCATCAAGGAGTTCCGGGCGAACCGAGGACGCGCCGGCGGGCCCTGGGCGGGCACCACGCTGATCCTCATCCACCACATCGGCGCCAGGTCCGGGATCGAGCGCGTTACGCCCCTGGGCTGCTTCTCCGAGGGAGACGGCCGTTTCGCGATCGTCGCCTCCAGCGGAGGATCGCCCACCCACCCAGACTGGTACTACAACCTCAAGGCCAACCCAACGATCACCGTTGAGGTGGGTGCTCAGACGTTCACAGTCCTAGCGGACGAGCTGGCCGGCGCCGCCCGCGCCGAGCTGTGGCCGAAGCTGGTCGAGGAGTATCCCACTCTTGCCGAACACCAGGCCAGGACCACGCGCCAGTTTCCGGTGGTCATGCTGACCCGCCAGAACTGAGCTGCGATGAGAGCTGAGGCTGATGGCCTACCCGGTCGTGCTCGGGGCCGGCGAGCGCCTCTTCGGCCAGACCACCGACAAGAAGCCCATGCGCCTCACCGGCAACCGGACCGTCGGTGACGGCCTCGCCTTCTCACCTGCCGAGAACTATGTGGTCGAGCTGCCGAACATGTAGTGGTCACCTTGCCGAGAGGTGTATGGCCGGTCCGCCACGCTGCTGACGCTACCAACCAGTTCGGCAGACGCCCTGGCTCAGTCAGCCTGACCTTCTGCGATGGACTGGTTCACGGCCATCCGCACGCCTATCAGCAATGCGCAAACGCTGGCCCAGGTGGGAGCCAAAGTGGAAGCCAACGAGCACAGACACCAGGCCACGTCAGGCGACGTCCAGCGAGCATCGTCCCAGGTAAACGCCATGCCGGGCGGCGCCAGGCTACGTCCGGCGACTAGGTGGAGCTGATCCAGGTTGTTCGGTATGCCGAGGCCGCCGCTTCTAGCCGAATAGCGGGCGTTGAGCCGCCGATGGCAGCAACTGGCTGCGGCCGGACGCGGCCGCTAGCCCGGATCGGCTGTTCTGCCACTGTTACGCGCGGGGGAAGGGGAACGCGCAGATGATCCCGGGCTGGCCGTACTCGTTCGTGGTGGCGCTAGAGTGCTGTTGCAGGGAGCGTCGTGCCTCGGTCTAGTCTGTGTCGTTACCTTTGACGGCGGTCCCGCGGACGTTCAGGCGCTCCATGGGCTGGCCGGTGATCTCAGCTATGAGGTCGAAGTCCTTATCGAGGTGCAGCACCGTCAGGTCGGCGAGTTCAGCGGTCGCAGCGATGATCAGATCAGGTACTGAAGGAGCACGATGCTGGGCGCGGTCTGCGAGCAGCGTCAAGATCTCCACCGCCCGGTCCTCGATAGCCGGGGTCAGGTATTCCACCGGCATGGATGACAGGGGTGGCCGCTGGAACCCTGTCCGCAATTCCGGGCCCGATCGGGCCGAGTAGCCGACTTCCAGGCGGGTGACGGTCGTGATCCGCACTAGTCCGCGTTCGATCCGCGCGGCCCATTGGGCAGCGTCCGGACTGGCGGCCAGGCGGACCAGTGCAGACTTGTCGATCAGCCAGGTGGTCACTTCCAGGCCTGGGACATTACGTCGGGATCGGCCAGATCCGCGAAGGCGCCGGCGAACACCTCCAGGTCCTCCACGCTGACCGGGGAAGCCGGTGTGGCGGCGTCTTGAGCCAGGCGGCGGCGGACGTACTCGCTCCGTGACAAGCCCAGGCGTCCGGCATGGGCGTCCAGGGCCGCGATGACGTCATCGGGTACATCACGGATCAGGACATCGGTCATCTCCGCCTCCAGGTGATATCCCATGATAGCGCGGGTAGGGACCTGCCACGATCAACCGCACTCACAGCCGCGGTAAGGGCACGTCCGATCCTCAGGCTCCCGCGCAAGGCCCTGCTCCCCGGATGCTGGGCACTCGTCCAGGTCACCCCGCGGAGCCAGCCGCGAGGCGGCCCCACTCGTCGTCGGCGCCGGCCCGGGCCTGCAGACCTGCTCGACCCCGTCCAGGTAGGACCACCCGCTCAGCAGCCTATTTGATTCCCCGTTGCCTATCCCTGATGTACCCCAGCACTTCGGGTTGAAGTGTTGGTGGTTGCGTTTGCGATACCCCTGGTCGTGAGAGCTCCCGGACCTGGGCCAGGATCGGCGTCCAGTACTGGGCCTGCGACTGGCGGCCGATGAACAGGCCGATGTGCCCGCCCGGTGCGAGGTACCAGCGGACCAGCAAAGAGCCGACCGCGTCCCGCATGTTGCGGACCTGCTGCCACGGCGTGATGTCGTCCTCTTCTCCGCCGAGCAGGAACACCGGGCAGGTGATGCTGCGCAGGCTCACGGTCTCGCCCGCCACCTCCAGCTCGCCCTTGAACAGCTCGTTCTTGACGAACAGGTGCTCCACGGCCCACAGGTACAGCTTGCCCGGCAGGCTGACCGGGTGGAGGTACCAGTCGTAGAAGTCACTGAAGTGGTCGAGGTACTCGCGGTCGTGCACGTGCGCGTAGACCTTGAGGTGCTCGGCCACGTGGGTGGCCGGGTGCATCGCGATGAACCCCATGACGCTGTTGATGCCGGGCCAGATGCCGCCGTAGACCTTGACCAGGGCCTTGTACAGCGCCATGTTGCCGCCCGGGATCAAGATGGGCATCAGCTTTTGGGCCGGGCCATTCCCGGCGCTGGTGTCGATCGGCGCGCCGGCCACGGTGAGCGTGTTGACCCGGCCGGGGTGCATGGCCGTCCACAGCGCGGCTTCCCAGCCGCCCTGGCAGTCGCCGACGATGTTGACCTTGCCCTCGGGCCCGGCGACGAGATCCACCGCGCGGGTGATGAAGTCGAGGCGGTCAGCCTCGGTGGTGTCCTTGGTGGCCCTGGTGCAGCTCAGCCAGTCGAACGAGTAGACCCGGGTCAGGCCCATCTTGATGCAGAGCTGGATCTGGCTCTGGCCCTTCTTGTCGATGATGCACGAGGCGTGCCCGGCCAGCGGCGGGAACACCAGCGTGGGAACGACGTCATCGTCACCGGCGCTGAAGTCACGCAGCAGCGCGAACGGCGAGGCCAGCACCACCGTGTTGCGGCTGTGCCACGCCGGGGGCTTACGGTTGGTGGTCTCGTGGGCCCACAGCGCCGTGTCCACCGGCACCGCTACGGCCTTGGCCATGACACGCGCACTCAGCCTGGTCGCGCCGAACATCGCATGGGTCAACTGCCTGAACATCTACCTTTTCATCTCCGAATCGTTGGTAGCTCGACTTGATGGTGCTTCCTCATCAGCCGTCCGCGTTGGAACAATTGCCAAGAACTGTGGATTAAGATCGTTTAGGCAGCTTTCGGTTGGGTTTCCGCGCCGGGCCGTTCGACGAGTTTGCCGTTGAAGAAGGTCGGTGCGGCGCGGACCAGGGCGACGAGGTGGGGTGCGTACACCGCGCGCCAGCGGTCTTGTGCTGACTCGATGAGCTTGAACGCCATGGTTAGCCCCGCCGCCCGCGAACAGCGCAGCCAGGCGATCCGCCCGATCCACGAAATCGGCCCGGGTCAACGTAACGTCTCCGCCGTGCTGGTTGCCGGGCGCGGGTCGGTGCTGGAGCCGTCGGCTGGACCGGGAATGCCGGCGAGGAAGTGCAGGACCTCCTGGTTGGCGGCTTGGGCGGCGTCGGTGATGTAAGAGTGACCGGCGACCGGGAAGATCACGAGCCTGGATCCGGCGATGCCGTCGGCGAGTTGTTGAGCGTTGGCCGCGGGGACGATGCGGTCCTGGGCTCCGTGCATGACCAGTGTCGGGATGCGGATCTCCGCTAGCCGGCCGGTGACGTCGAAGCTCGCCAGGCCGGTGATCTGGCCGCGGCGTCCGCGTCCGCTGGACCGGGTGCGCTTGACGATCTGGTGGTCGTCCGCCCGGCGGCTGGCTGGGGTGTCCGGCCCGTAAAGCAGCTTCCATGCCATCCGGTTGAGGACGGGGGCGGGCAGCAGGGTCCGGACTCGTGTGAGCAGTGCGCCACGCGACGCACCAGCGGCCGAGGCGGCGGTGCACCCGAGGGTCAGCGACCGGACCCTGCCGGGGTGGTCGAGGGCCAGCTGAAGGGCAATGGCTCCGCCCATGGACACGCCATAAACGTGGGCGGACGCGACGCCGGCTGCGTCGAGGACAGCCAGCGCGTCGCCTGCCATCAGCGGCACGGGGTAGGGCCCGGGCGGGTCGGAGCTGCGACCGACCCCCCGGTTGTCGAACCGGATGACGCGGTAGGACGCGGACAGTGCGGGGGAAGTGCGATGCCACATGTCAGACCCGTAGGCGTGGCCCATGATGAGCAGGATCGGGTCCCCCGTTCCGCTCTGCTCCCACCAGATCCGGGCGTCAGGGCGGTGGGCGAGCGGCATGGCTTCCCCTTCACGGTGGGTGCGCAACCATTATAGGCTAACGATCGGCCGGTAGGGAACCATTAGGGAGATGCCTGTGTATCCAGGCAACGGAACTGGTGAACGGGCGGCAAGCGGGCGAGGCTGCCTACCGATCAATCGATTGGAAACCTGGAGCTTCCTGTGAGTGAATCACCTCGGGTGCGCAGAGTTCGTTCCGGCGCGCCGGCTCTGCCGCCGCGGCCTGCGACAGACGGCACGCGGGGCCGGATCCTGCTCGCCGGGCTGGGGCTGTTCGCCGAGCACGGGTTCCACGGGACCTCGATCCGTGACATCGCCGCCGGAGCAGCCGTTCAGTCCGCCTCGCTGTACGCCCATTTCCCGTCGAAAGAAGCCATCCTCGCCGAGTTGGTCCTGGCCGGCCACGAGGAGCACCACACCCGCCTGGTGACCGCGCTGCTCGAGAGCGGCACTGACCCCCGCGATCGCCTCGCGGCGCTCGTGCGCGCCCACGTCCAGGCCCACACCGACTACCCGATGCTCGCCGTGGTCGCCAACAACGAAATGCATGCGCTGTCACCCACGGCCGTCGCGCCCGCGGCCACGGTGCGCCGCCGGTCCGAGGCGCTGCTGGCGGAGGTACTCGCCATGGGCGACCAGAAAGGTATGTTCGACATCATCCACCTCGAGGCGACCGCCGCCGCGATCGGCGGCATGGGCATCCGGGTCGCCAGCTGGTACCCAGCGCCCAAGGCCGGCCTCAACCCCTCCCAGCTGGCAGACGTGTACGCCTCACTAGCCCTGCGCATGGCCGGAGCGAGGCAACAGTGACCCAATTGGCCCGACCAGGCCCCTCCGCTCGCCCCCCGGGCCGGGTCTGTCAAGTCTCCGGCTCTGTCGCACTTTCGGTGGTAGCAGGTTGTGCTGATGTGTCACGATCAGTCGTGATTGACGTGACAGAGCTTGTGAGGGCTGTGTTTTCCGGGTTGTCTGGGCTGGTCATCGAGGATGTCGAGGACGCGGGCGACGTGATCGCCGTGCGGGCGGGGACTGCGGGCGGGGCGGTGGCCTGCCCGGACTGCGGAACGGAGACCGCCCGCGTGCACGGCTATCACGAGCGGACGGCGGCGGACGTGCCCGCCGACGGCCGCCGCGTCCTGGTGAGGGTCCGGGTCCGCCGGATGCGCTGCCCGGTCACGGGCTGCCCGCGGCAGACCTTCCGCGAGCAGGTCCCGGGCGTTCTCGGCCGTTACCAGCGACGCACCGCGCGGCTGACCGGGCAGGTCAGCGCGGTCGCCCGCGAATTAGCAGGCCGGGCCGGAGCGCGCCTGCTGCCCGCGCTGGGCATCCTGGTTTCCCGGCACACCGCGCTGCGGGCCCTCCTGCGGATCCCGCTCCCCGAGGCCCCAGTGCCGCGGGTGCTGGGGATCGACGACTTCGCGCTGCGCCGCGGCCTGGTCTACGCGACGGTGCTCATCGACGCCGAGACCGGCCGGCGCGTCGACGTCGTCCCCGGCCGCACCGCTGAGTTCGCCGAGGAGTGGCTGCGGGGCCATCCAGGGATCGAGGTCGTGTGCCGTGACGGCTCGGGCGCCTACGGCGAGGCCATCCGCCAGGCGCTGCCCGGCGCGGTCCAGGTCAGCGACCGCTGGCACCTGTGGCACGGCCTCGGCGAGGCCGTCCGGAAGGAAGTCGCGGCGCACTCCGCCTGCTGGGCCCAGGCCGCCCGGTCCAGTCCGGAATGCGCGCCGAGACGACGCTCGAGCGCTGGCAGCAGGTCCACGACCTGCTCGGCGGGGAGCCGGCCTGCTGGACTGCTCGCGCCGCCTGGACCTGGCCCTTAACACGGTCAAGCGGTACGCCCGCGCCGACAGGCCCGAGCGGCTGCAGCGCACGCCGCAGTACCGGCCCACCCTCGTCGACCCCTACCGCGACCACCTGCGCAAGCGCCGCGCCGAGGACCCCGCCGTGCCCGTCCAGCACCTGCTGCGGGAGATCCGCGAGCTCGGCTACCAGGGCAGCTCGAACCTGCTCGTCCGCTACATCAACCAGGGACGCGCCGAGGGCGACCGGCCGCACCTGTCACCGCGCCAGGCCGCCCGGATCCTGCTCACCAGGCCGGACGGCCTCACGGCCCGCCAGGCCGAAACGCTCGCCGGCATCGAGGCCGCCTGCCCCGAGATGACCGCCCTGGCAGGCCTCGTCCGCTCCTTCGCTGCCCTGCTGACCCCCGACCCGGGCAACGACGGCAAGCTCCGGCAGTGGATCACCGACGCCCGCGCCGCCGACCTGCCCCACTTGCACTCCTTCACCCGCGGCCTCGACCTTGACATCCAGGCCGCCACCGCAGCGCTCACCCTCCCGTACCACAACGGCCGCACCGAGGGAGTCAACACCAGGACCAAGATGATCAAGCGGCAGATGTACGGACGCGCCGGATTCACCCTGCTACGGCACCGCATCCTCCTCAGCTGAGGCTACGCACCGTCACCACCGAAAGTGCGACAGAGCCAAGTCTCCGGTGTAACTGATCTTGCGGGTTCTACTTCCGTCCGGCGGTCAGGCGTCCGTCGAAGGTGATATCGAAGGCGTTGAGGGCGGCCTTCCACCGGTTGGTCCACCGCTGGCGGCCCCGGCCGGTCGGATCGAGGCTCATGATCGCCATGTAGAGGCATTTCATGGCCGCCTGCTCGGTGGGGAAGTGACCGCGGGCGTTCACCGCGCGGCGCAGCCGGGCGTTGATCGACTCGATCGCATTACAGGGGTTGAATTGTCAGGGTTTTGATGATGTGGGTGTTGCTCGGCGTGTCGCGGTGACAGGGCGGGCTGCGGGGGCTACTGCGGAGTTATGAGGTATCCCGATGGTGGTGGCCTGACCGCCGCGGGGCGGGTCAGGCGTGAGGCGCTGCGGCTGCAGGCCGCGGCGTGGTTCGCGCAGGGGATCGAGCCGCCGGAGGTGGCGCGGCGGCTGCGGGTCTCGCCGAACTCGGCGTATGTGTGGCGGCGGCGCTGGCGTGCCGGCGGCGAGGCCGCGCTGGGCTCAAAGGGGCCGGGCGGGGCGGTGTGCCGGCTGAGCGTCGCGCAGCTGGCCCGGTTGCGGGCCGCGCTGGAGGGCGGCCCGGCCGTCTGGGGGTGGGGTGAGGACCAGCGGTGGACGCTGGCGCGGGTCACCGCGCTGATCGGCCGGCTGTTCCATGTCCGCTACACGCTGCGGGGCACCTCGTACCTGCTGCACCGGATCGGGTTCACCCCGCAGGTGCCGGTGCACCGGGCCGTCGAGCGCGACGAGGCGAAGATCGCCGCGTGGCGGGCGGTGACCTGGGCGAAGGTTCGAGGCTAGCGGCGGCGAGCGGAGCGTGGATCTGCTTCGAGGACGAGGCCGGGCAGAACCTGCGCCCGCCGAAGGCCCGGACCTGGGCGCCGCGTGGCCAGGTCCCCGTCATCAAGGTGTCCGGCAAGGGCTCGGGGCGGGTGTCGGTGGCCGGGCTGGTGTGCTTGCGGCCCGGCGCCCGGGGCCGCCTGTTCTACCGGGTCCGCGTCCACCGCGGGCGCAAGGGCGAGCGCCGCTCGATGTCCGAAGCCGACTACGCTGAACTGATCGCCGCCGCGCACAAGCAGCTGCATGCCCCGGTCGTCCTGGTCTGGGACAATCTGAACACCCACATCAGCGCCGTGATGCAGAAGTTCGTCCGCGCTCACCGTGACTGGCTGACCGAGGTACGGCTGCCCGGCTACGCCCCCGACCTCAACCCGGCCGAGGGCGCCTGGGCGAACATGAAAAACGGCCTGGGCAACCTCGCCGTCCGCAACGTGGACCAGCTCGCCGCGATCGTCAAGAACCGGCTCAAGCGCATCCAGTACCGGCCCGCCCTCATCGACGGATTCCTCGCCCAGACCGGACTGAGCCTCGAATCCCAGCCGCCGTAGAGAGGCCCAAATGCTGGCCTTTCAAGCTCTGTAGTAGTGCAGATCACGGTCCTTATTTCCCGGTCGAACTGGAGGAAAGGCACGAATTCCGCCCACGCGTTCTCCCACAGCCGTATGATAGCGGGGTACCGTTTCTCCCACTTCCCGGAAAACTCAGCGAACCGGTCGAGCGCCTCGGCCTCGGACGCCGCGGTGTAGACGGGCTTGAGGTCTTTCGCGATCTGCGCCCAGTCTCTTTTCGACGCGTACTTAAACGAATTCCGCAGGAGATGGACGATGCATGTTTGCACGATCGTCTTCTCCCAGACCGCGCTGACCGCGTCGGGCAGGCCCTTCAGCCCGTCGCAGACCAGCAGGCACACGTCCCGCACGCCCCGGTTCTTGATCTCCGACAGGACCCGCAGCCAGAACTTGGCGCCTTCCCCGTCGCCGTGCTCGCCGGCCCACAGTCCCAGCACGTCGCGCTCGCCGTCGACGGTGACGCCCAGGGCGAGGTAGACGGGCCTGTTGGCGACCTGGCCCTCGCGGATCTTCACGTTGATGGCGTCGATGAACAGGACCGCATATACGGGATCGAGCGGGCGGCTTTGCCATTCGGCCATTCCCTCCATCACCCGGTCGGTGATCGTGGTAATGGTCTGCTTGGAGACCTCAGCGCCGTACACCTCGGCCAGGTGCGCGGCGATCTCCCCGTGTGTCAGGCCCTTGGCCGACAGGGAAATCACCATGTTGTCGACTCCGGTGAGCCGCCGCTGCCTTTTGGCGACGATTCTGGGCTCGAAGCTGGAATCCCGGTCACGCGGCACGGTGATCTCCACCGGCCCGGTATCTGTGATCACGGTCTTGGCGCGGTGGCCATTGCGGGAATTGCCACCGTCACGGCCTGCCGGGTCATTCTTCTCATAGCCGAGGTGATCGTCGAGCTCGCCTTCCAGGGCGCCCTCGATGACCATCTTGGTCAGCTTCCCCAGCAGCCCGCCCTCGCCAGCCAGCTGCAGCCCGCCGGTACGGGCCCGCTCGGTCAGCTCCCGCAGCAGCTGCTCATCGGCCGCCGGCAGCCCCGCACGATCCGGGCTCTGGGTCTTCGTCACATCTGTCACTGGTGTCTCCCTGCTTGCCAGGAGTTACACCCTTGAAATTACAGTCCCGTTCGAGGCGGGCGCAGAGTGCGCGGCTCAGGAGCGTTCGCGCCTCGTTCGACCGTGCGCCTCGCGGCTGGCATGCTGTGCAGATGAGCTCTGGCATTGGCGGGGAGCGTGTCGGTCGTGGCGAGCTTCGGTCGGTACAGGCACCGCTGAAGGACCGCTACCGGGTGGATCCGACCGCGGCTGTCGTGACTCTGCGGGCTACCGGAACTCTTGGCGAGGGCATCTCCTGCTCGGTACAGACCGGCCGCGCGCTCGCTGCTGCAGGTCTCCACCCGTCGACCGGCGGGGACGGGTCGCTGCTGTGCTCCGGTGACATGCTGCTGGAAGCGCTCGCTGCATGCGCCGGGGTCACCCTGCGGTCCGTGGCCACCTCGCTAGGCGTCGAAGTGCGCGGCGGCTCGGTGACCGCCGAGGGCGAACTCGACTTTCGCGGAACGCTCGCGATCGACAGAGATGTGCCGGTGGGATTCAGGGCGATCCGCATCCGGTTCGACCTCGACACCGACGCCAGCGAGGGAGACCTCGCCACGCTGCTGCGTCTGACCGAGCGCTACTGCGTCGTCCTGCAGACAATCGCCGGCACACCCATACTCCGTGTTGAGGCTGCCGCCACACAATAACGAGCGGCCGCTCTAGCGCATCACTCTGTTACGCCGGGCTTCGCGTCGCTCGGCCTCGCAACCGCGGGTAGCCGCGATTACACGATCGCGGGCGCTGATCGTGCCGATCGTAATCGCAGCTTTCCTGGGTGGTGACAGTGCCGCCGCGAGCCGCATTCCTGCGGCCCATCGTCAGGCCACGTCACTTACACAGCCGGTAGGACACGCCCGATCCGGTCGACGTCAGCGCACAGATCGATCTGATCGGTGTGCCCTGGCTGATGATCGGCGAGGAGCCGTCAGCCGCACCGAACGGCGGCTCGGCGAGCGCTCTTCACTGACCTCCCCGTTACTCAGCGTGATGCCGTCTATCGATGTAACCCGATGCCGAGCCGTCGACTTGGCGCGGCGTGACCAGCCTGGAGGTCCCGTTGGGCCGCCGCTGGCTGGATTCCGCCTGACCTGGCGCGCCCCATGCGGCAGATTAGCACGGCGCAGATGCGTGTCCGCGGGCCGGAAAATGGGTGGCTGCCGCACCTGCAATCTGCTTTGGTAACCGGCATGGCAGGATTTGATGATCCCGCGTTCTACGGCGACCGCTGGGCTGGGGTCTATGACGAGCAGCACGCCGGGATGGACGCGGCGCCCGCCGTAGAGTTCCTCGCCGGGCTAGCCGGCGATGGGCTGGTCCTGGAGCTGGCGATCGGAACAGGCCGGGTCGCGCTGCCGCTGGCAGGCCGGGGGATTGCGGTCGAGGGGATCGATGCCTCCGAGGCGATGGTGGCGCGCTTGCGGGCCAAGCCAGGCGGTGAGTCGATCCCGGTTGTCATCGGCGACATGGCCCAGGTGCCGGCCAGCGGGCCGTTCCGCCTGGTGTACCTGGTATTCAACGCGCTGTTCGGCTTGCTCAGCCAGGCCCGGCAGGCTGAGTGCTTCCGCAACGTGGCACGCGTCCTGGACCCGGGCGGGGTGTTCGTGATCGAGTGCTTCGTCCCCGACCTCGCGCGGTTCGACCGGGGCCAGCGGGTCCAGACACGAGCGGTGACCGAAGACTCCGCGATCATCGAACTGTCGTGCCACGACGTGGCCCAGCAGCGCATCACCACCCAGATCGTCACCCTCGATGGGCAGGGAACGCACCTGCGGCCAGTGGCCCTCCGCTACTCCTGGCCCGGCGAACTGGACCTGATGGCCCAGCAGGCCGGCCTTCAGCTGCGGGACCGCTACGGCGACTGGGACCGGCGGCCATTCGACTCCGACAGCCGCGGCCACGTCTCGGTCTACCAGCGGGACTGACCACACCACCTCCGTCTCACCAGGCAGGCCGCGCAAACCATCCGTAAGGCCAAGTCCGCAGCCCGTCGGCAACCACCCGAGAACGCGCTCACGGCGGCAGAAGCGGAAGTCGCGGAAGCCTCCTTTATGGCTCAACATCGCGGGGCTGGGTCATCCGAACCACCGCGTCCGCGTGCCAGGGCACGCAGATAGGTCTGGGTGAAGTGCCGCTGGATCAGGGGCCCAAGCGGCCCGGCGGCATGGGCCGCGATGGTTGCCGGACGGGAGAACGCGGTGATCGTGAAGACGACCAGGCCATCGTCCCGGTTGCTGATCGTAAAGGCTTCCTCGCCGGACTCTGGATGCCCGGGCAGTGTGCCGTAGGGGGGCAGCACGGACAAGGCGAAGGTGGAAGGCCTGCGGTCGAAGCTGAAGCGGCTGGTGGAGCGGGGGCTGGCGAGGAGGCGGGCGGGGCTGTCGGGCTGGCGGCCGCACGGCAGGGGGGATGCGGCAACGGGATGATAGCGAGCTCTCTCTAGGTCGAAGGTACATACGAACCTCCGGAAGAAGAGCCTATGGAACCGACCGATGGGGGTGCTGACCCTCGCTGCCGATGAAGCTGGTCCCGCGCTGGTGGCGGAGCTCGGCCCGAGGCGGCGGGCTGACGCCGAGCTGACTGTCCGCGGCCGGGGCGGGAGGTGCGCGGCAGTGGTGCAGATCCCTGGACTGCGCGCGGCGCGGGAGGAGGAGACCGCCGGGAGCCGGCGGGCGTGGCGGGGGCGGCGGGACCGCGGACGGGTGGAGACCGGCCCCGCCGGACGGCCGCTGTCGGCCGGTGCGGTGACCGTGCGCGGCGCGCCGGGGGCGGCACCACCGGCCGATGCGCGCGCTGCGGCGCCGGCCCCCGCCCCCGCCGCCGGCGCAGGAGGCGACGCGCCGCGAGACCGCGCCGCCGCGACCCAGCGCTGCGGGCGGTGAGGGCAGCGGCAGACGAGCGGCGTGGTGAACGCCGCCGCGACCGCGCCACGCTGCCGCGCCGGTGCGTGCCCGCCCGACGCGCGGTGACCAGCGACAGCAGGGAGGGGAGCGGCCGGGGCCTGCGCGGCACCGCAGGCCGCCGCCGCGGGGCGGGCGCCCGGCGGCGGCGGGGAGAAGCCGAACCGCAGCGGAGGCACGGCGTGCGTCACGACGCCGAGCGGCAGCCGCCGCCGACGTGACGCCGCGGCGGGCGCCCGGCCCGAAGCCCGGCAGGCCAAAGCGAGAGCAGTGGCGGCGGGTCGGTGGAACCGACGGCGAGGTGACGCGCCGCGTCGGCAGGCCGAAGCCGCGACCGGCCGCGGGGACTGGGTCCTGGTCGACGGGGCGAGCCGGCGGTGACGCGCCGAGGCCGCGCGCCGCGGCTCCGATCAGCCCTGACGACCTCCCGTGCTGGACTCTGGGGCCGCTGGCGCCCCGCCGGGGACCGCGCCGCCGAAGACTGGGTGGCGGTCAGCGCCGCGGTCGGCCGGAGACAGCGCCGGGTAGCCGCGGTCGCCGCCGAGCGGCGCCGCCGGCCTGCCGGCCAGCGCCGGCGCGGCCCTGCGTCCGCTCCTGACGGGCAGCAGGAGGCAAAGCCTTTTCGCTGCGGCTCGGTGATGGTGTAGACGACCCTGCAGGGCGCGCGCATCCGCAGGGGCCCGGCGACGACGCCGAGCAGGACTACGGTGCCCGGCTCGGCTGTCGCCGTCGAGGCGGTCACCCGCAGTCCAGCGCGCAGGTGAGCCTGCCAGCCCAACAACTTCGCCGCCGCGGCGTCGAAGGCTTCTGCTCCGTTGCCGATCACCCTGGCGGCTTTATGGTGGTGGTATCCGGCCGGAGGCGTTCGCTTTGTGGCGCCGACATCGTGATAGGTCAGCTCGGCCGACGCGAGCTGGCTGACCAGCTCTGCCCTCATCGCTTGCAACCGCACATCTGGATCATGCCTCAACGCCGAGCGCTCTCGCCGACGGCGGCACGAGCGGACGTACGACGGTCAACAGCGCCGGTACGTCACTGCGGAATCCGGACGTGTGCCGACCGCGATCATCGATATCGTGGCCGGCATGGCCATCGCTCGCCTGCCCCTCATCGTTATCGACTGTCCCGATCCTGGTGCGCTCGCCAGGTTTTACGGCGCGATGCTGGATTGGAAGATCGACGTCTCCGCCAACCGCGCTTCGGTTTGCGCTGAGTACGGCCAGTGCATCTCCTTCCATCAGGTGGCTGGTTACACGCCGCCGATGTGGCCGACCCAGGAGCGGCCCCAGCAGATGCACCTCGATGTGATCGTTGACGACCTCGATGCCGCCGAGGCGGCAGTGATCGATCTCGGTGCGACCAAACATCCGGACCAGCCCGGTACGTCCTTCCGGGTCTTCCTGGACCCGGCAGGTCACCCCTTCTGTCTTTGTGTGAACTGAACGCGATCAAGCAAGAAAACGGTCGTTACGGAGAGTGAAAATTCATCGGATACCACGGCCGAAGTTTGCGCATAACGCCCGACTCGGCGCGTGTGCGCTGACAACTTCCGCGCCGTGGTCGGCGCGCCCGATTGACCAGTTCTGTTCTCTCTGTTTTTGCCCGGTCATCGCCTGGTGTGTCGTAAGCGGATCCGTCACCGGGACGCCCTGTCGGCCAAGCAGATTCGGATGTCCAGCCTCACCCGGATCGCGCCGCGAACGTGTCGGCAGGCTGCGGCATCACCCTGTGGTGCTACGGGGCCGGCGGGACCTCGATCGTGTCGTTGCCCTGTTCGGCTGTCACGGTGACACCGGTGGGTGCGGAGCCGTCTCCGGTGTAGTGCACGCCGTCGGACCCGTTGCCTTTAGCGAGGATTCCCCTTCGCTCTGTCTTGGGAGGCCCGCTCGCGCGGGCGCGCTGAGCCGAGGGGTCATTGCGCCGATTGACCCGGTCTGGCTTATACGGCACTCTTGCCTCGACGCCGCATGTCGTCGTTCTGGCGTCCGATCATCCGGGTCCCGGCCCATGCTCGGTCGGCGTTGCCGCGATCGGGTGCGCCAAGCCTCGATACTGGCCTCCTTTGCCGGGGCGTGGGCGGCGTCGGCGGGGGACGGCGAGAATGAACAGGATGGCGGACCGTGACCGAAGACCGGGTAGTTGGCGGGGCGTTGGCTGCGCAGCCAGCGCGGATGCGGAGAGTCTGGTACTGGCGGCCGGCAAGTCACTACGCGTTTCTGGCTCTGTTTCTCGTACTGTTGGTGTTCATGACCGTCATCGGCGCGGCCATTTTCGGTTTTGCTCAGCTCGCCCTGATCCTCAGTGGTGTCGAGCTACTGGCAGCAGTCGTGCTGGCTGCCGCGCTCAGTCCTATGATCATGCTCCGCCCGGACCTGGTCCGGATCTGGCACGGCGTTAAATTCGTCAACATCGGCACGAGCGAGGTCGCCGGGATCGGAATGCTTTGCACCCGCGGCTTTGGCTACCGTGGCAACTGTGGCTGGCGTCTGTACATCTGGCGGGCTGATGGCACCGGTGAAATGACTGGTTACGTTTACCTGCCACGCCACCAGCGAACTCCGTCTAAGTATGATCCGGTGGCTGCCAGCGAGATCCCGGACCTGAACGCGAGCCGGGCCGCCACCGTTGGCCGTGACCTGGATCAGCGCCTGCTCGCTGTGCAGGGAGCAGACGGCCCACTGGCGACCCGGCGCCTCGAACAACACAATCGGGCGGTCAGCCTGGATCCGTACACTCGGGTAATTGCGTACTGGTCGCCGGACGGCCAGACAGGCCGCCGGTAGCCCACGGGACCTCTGGGCCTTCGCGCAGCCGATCACCGCACCTCGATTTTCCGGTTGCAGGCCTTCGACCCCTCGGCGGCGAGCTTGAGCGCCACGTCGAGGTCGGCGGCAGACGAGCTCTGGGATCAGATCGACCGCGGAGCCCAGTAACCTGCGAAGTACAGTCCAGATTGAAGGTACAGGTGCCGAATGGCTTAAGGAGTCATGGCAGCGTGACGCATTGGCCTTTCCCGGGGAAGTCGACCCCGTCGCGCTCGGGCTGCCCCTCACCGCGTTCGCCCAAGTGCGACCCGCCCCGGTCAGTCAGATCTATCTGGCCACTGCTTGGCCATTTTAAGTGACCTGGCCATAAGCAGAGGCTGACGATAGTCAGCGGCCAGATGTTACCGGATAAGCCCAGGCTCGCCGGCAGGTGGCATCGTCGTGTTCAGGGGCTTCAGCAGTGGATGGGGGGTGCGCAGGGCGAGCGCGACGGGGTCCTGACGGCGGCCTTGGCTTCCGGGGACAGGGTCGGCGAGGATCTCAGTGGGTGATGGTGTGAGCTGGCAGGTCTGGCAAGAACCGCGACCGTCGAGCTCCGTTTGGCAGCGTGCGTGCTTGAAGCGCAGGCGGTTGGGGGCGCGGTGCTGTGAGCCCCAGGTGAGCAGCGCGTGCACGGCGGGCCACAGGTCGCGGCCGGCTGGGGTCAGTTCGTACAGGTGGCGGCCGGCGTGGCCGGGGTCAGTCCGCCGGCCGAGGATCCCGTCGTCGACCAGGCCGGCAAGCCGGTCGGAGAGCACCGCCTTGGGGATGTCGAGGTGGGCGCGGAAGTCGTTGAAGTGGCGTACGCCGTAGAAGGCGTCGCGGATGATCAGCAGTGTCCAGCGTTCGCCGATCACCTCCAGTGCGCGGGCCAGCGAGCAGTCCTGGCCTGCGTAGCCGTTTGCTTCCATGCCGGCATTCTACCGCGGAGGGTTCAGAAAACAGACCTCTCGTGCTACCGTGGAAGCGGTTCGGTAATTGAACCTCTCATGGAGAGAGTGACCCGTCAACTGCTTGCCGGCTCCGGCCGCTGGCACGAAAGGAGCGCCCGTGACCTCGGCTGCTATCTCCACCGAGGACGTCAGCTACCGCAAGCATGTCCAGGTTGCCGGGACGCAGATGGCTTATGTCGATGTCGGCGAGGGCGACCCGATCGTCTTCTTGCACGGCAACCCGACGCCGTCGTATCTGTGGCGGCACGCGATCCCTGGCCTGCTGCCGTTCGGCCGCTGCCTGGCCCCGGACTACATCGGCATGGGCAACTCCGCCGCCGCCCCCGATGGCGGCTACCGCTTCTTCGATCACCAGCGGTACCTAGATGCCTGGCTGGATGCGCTGCACATCGACCGCAACGTGATCCTGGTGATGCACGACTGGGGATCGGCGCTGGGATTCTCCTGGGCCCAGCGCCACCCCGGCCGGGTCAAGGCGCTCATCTACATGGAGTCGATCGTGCGCCCGTTCGCGTCCTGGGATGAGTGGCCCGAGGCGACCCGGGCGTTCTTCCAGGCTCAGCGGACCCCGGCCGGCGAGGACCTGATCTTGCAGAAGAACCTGTTCATCGAGTACCTGCTGCCGCTGCGCGGCATCGGCGCCGAGGCGATGGAAGTCTACCGCCGCCACTACCGTAACCCCGGCCCGTCCCGGCAGCCGATGCTGTCGTGGACCCGCGACCTGCCGATCGCCGGAGAACCCGCCGACGTGGTCAAGGTCGTGGACTCCTACAGCCACTGGCTGGCGCGGTGCCCGATCCCGAAGCTGTTCATCGACGCCGAGCCGGCCGGCTTCCTGATCGGCACCCAGCGCGAGTTCTGCCGCGCCTGGCCCAACCAGCAGACGTTGACGGTGAACGGCGCGCACTTCCTGCCCGAGGACGCGCCCGCCGAGATCGGCGCGGCGATGGCCCGGTTTGTCGCCGCCGCACTCGCCGGGCAGATCGCATGAGCACCGCCACGACCCCCGGCCTGCACTACCTCCAGCTGACCGAACTCAGCGAGCTGCTCCGCACCCGTGCCGTCTCACCCGTCGAGGTGACCCGGGCGCAGCTGGACCGGATCGCCGCCCTGGACGGCAAGCTCGCCAGCTACGTTACGGTGATGGCTGATCAGGCGCTGGCCGACGCGGAACGCGCCGGGCGCGAAATCGCCGCCGGGCAGCACCGCGGGGTGCTGCATGGCGTGCCAGTAGCCATCAAGGACCTGTTCTGGACCAAGGACGCGCCCACGGCGGCCGGGATGGCCGTCTACCGCGACTTCCGGCCCGGCCAGGACGCGACCGTCGTCGCCCGCCTCCGGGACGCCGGCACGATCATCCTGGGCAAGCTGCGGATGACCGAGGGCGCCTACTCCGACCACCACCCCTCGATCACCCCGCCGGTCAACCCCTGGGATGCCGGCTACTGGACGGGGATCTCCTCCAGCGGCCCGGCGGTGGCCACCGCCGCCGGGCTGTGCTACGGATCCCTGGCCTCCGACACTGGCGGCTCGATCCGCTGGCCGTGCGCGGCCACCGGCCTGACCGGGATCAAGCCGACCTGGGGACGCGTCAGCCGGCACGGGGCTTTCGCGCTGGCGCCCAGCATGGACCACGTCGGGCCGATCGCCCGCAGCGCCGCCGACGCCACCGCGCTGCTGAACGTCATCGCCGGGCCCGACCCCGCGGACCCGACCTCGCTGCCCGGCCCGGCACCAGACCTGAACACCGGCGGATTCGGCGTCTGCGGGCTGCGGATCGGCGTCGATCCCCGCTGGAACGACGAAGACGTCCACCCTGATGTGCAGGCAGCGGTATCACAGGCAGCCGGGACGTTCCGCGACCTCGGCGCCCGCATCATCGAGCTCACAGCCCCCGACATCAGCCAGGCGGTCGCGGACTGGGCTCCCCTGTGCGCGGTCGAAGCCGCCGTAGCCCACGCAGCTACCTACCCCACCCGCAAGAACGAGTACGGTCCGGTACTGGCATCGGTCCTGGAGGCCGGCCGCGCCGTCACCGGCCTCGAATACCAGGAAATCCTGCTGCGGCGCATGACGTTGCGCGGCCAGTTCGCGGCACTGTTCGAAACCGCCGACCTGATGCTGACCCCGGTGCAGCCGTTCGCGCCCCTCAGCCTCGCCGAGATCAAGACCCTCGGCGAGCAGCCAGACCTGGTCCTCCAACTCCAGCGCTATACCGCCCCCTTCGACCTGACCGGCAGCCCGACCATCACCCTGCCCGGCGGGTTCACCAGCGCCGGCCTGCCGATCGGCATCCAGCTCATCGCCCCTCACCTTCACGAGGCCAGGCTGTGCATCACGGCCGCCGTGTTCCAGAGCGTCACCGCGTGGCACCGCCGGCACCCGCCAGCCTGAACCGCGTAAGGGGACGTAGTGGTCATCGACGTAATACACACCCGATGTGACCGGGTCGGCGGCCAGCACTTCCCCGACCCCGGCATTTGCAGCACCTCCAGCCAAGAGAAACCGCACGTCACCAGACATGCAGCTGATGCGCTACCGGAGATCTGATCCCCCGTCGCCGTGGTTGTCGGACAGCACGGCCTCGGGCAGACTGGCGCGGTGAACAAGCGGGCGGCTGCGCAGCTGCGTGTCATCAAGGCAGTGACGAATGCGCTGGGGGGCGCTGGCATCTCAGCATGGCTGTTCGGAGGCTGGGGTCTCGATGCGAGGATCGGCCGGATCACGCGCGAGCACGGCGACATCGAGTTCTGGCTCGAACGTCTTGACGCCGAGCGATCGAAAGCAGTGCTCGCGGGAGCTGGCGCCACGGTTCTCGCGACTCAGCCGCCAGCGGAGGCCTGCGAATTCACTTGGGACAGCGTCGACTTCAGCACCGCTTACTTCGACCGGCAGCCAGACGGATCGTTCAGCCAGCCCCATGGGCGATGGTCCGACTGGCTATTCCCGCCAGGCTCCTTCGGCGACGAGCCAGTGACGCTCGATGGCACGCCGGTACTGGCCATGAGCGTCTCCGGCATGCTCGCCATGAAGGAGCAGTTCCCGCATCTGCGCAACGGCCGGCCATGGCGGCAGAAGGACATCGACGACATCAAGACACTCCGAGGGCTGGCCGCCGAAGCCGACGCCCAGCCGTAACGACGTGCCTGCCAGCGACAGGGAGACGCTCTTCGGGCCGCCGTATCAGTAACAACACCCCGCCCGCCTCGCCGCCAGCCCGGCGGCCAGCCTCAACCCGTGGCTGCAACGTCGGGTGGGTTGGCTTCGAGCCGCTCACTGCCGCCGCAAGATAGAAGGACCGTCTCGGGTTCTCTGCCGTGATAGGGCGTCATTCATGGCCTTGTAGCCGAACCCATTCGCGCTCGTGTCATAGGTTCCGCTGGTAAGTAGCTCTGCAGCCGCCCGGGCGGCAAGCCCGTAAGCGGCCTCGGCGATCGCGGACCCGAGGCTGATCCGGACCACTCCGACGGCGGTCAGCTGAGCCACGGTCGGCGCCCCAGGCCAGGCCATAACGGCCACTGGCAGCGGCCCGGCCGCTATCTTTGCGATCGCCTCCAGATCGACCAGCCCTGGGATGAACAGGCTGTCCGCGCCGGCCGCATGATAGGCGGCGGCTCGCTCAAGCACTGCCTCGACTGCCGCGGCTGTCGTGGCGCAGGAGCCGCTGAGGAACACATCGGTCCGCGCGTTGATCCAGACACGCACGTCCCCGGCAGCAGCCCGGGCCGCGGCGAGCCGATCGGCCTGCTGCTCCATCTCGAACAGCAAAGCCCCCTCTCGCCGGTCTTCCAGGTTTACTCCCACTGCGCCGGCCTGGACCGCTGCCAGCACGGTCGCCGCGACGGCATCGGGAGAATCTCCGTAACCGGCCTCGATGTCGGCGGACACGGGTACTGAGACCGCCGTGGTGATCCGCGCGATGACCTCTGCGGCCTGCCTGGCACCCAGCCCTGCCGCGTCTGGTACGCCGAGCGACCAGGCGACCCCGGCGCTTGTCGTGGCGATCGCGTTCGCGCCGGCGGCTTCGATCGCAACCGCTGAGGCGACATCCCAGGCATTCGCCAGCAGCAACGGCGCACCGGCCTGGTGCAGGCTCGCGAAGACCTCGGCGTTACGTATCTGCATGGCGGACACCTTCCGGACGAGGACAGGGACTGGGGCCGGGCCGATGGGACTCTGGTACTAAAGGGCGACCACCAATTCGTGATCGATCTCGACGAATTCGACGATCCGCTTCGCGAACTCGCCGGTGATCAGGTCCTGATATGCGGCCGAGCTGGTATGAGCGTCGTAGGCCGCCTGGTCCGCGAAGTGCTCGACGAACAGCAGGTAGTCGGGCTTCGCCGGGTCGCGATACACCCGGAACGACAAGGTTCGGGCCTCGGCCCCCGGTCCCTTGGGCGCGAACTCCTGCACGATCGCTTCGGTCTCGGCCTGCATGCCGTCCTTCAGCTTGATGGGGAATACCTTCACCAGCACCGTGATCTCCTCCACGAGAGGTTTGCCTTACCGCCGCCAAGCCTCGCCGCCAGGACCGCCCTAAGTCTGGCCACATCTGGACACTTGCCTCCGGACAGGCGTCCGGATATGGCCGGAGTCTTGTCAGGCCCCTCACGTATATCTGGAACATGACCACGTACTCCGCGGTCGTCACCACCGGCATCTACTGCCGGCCCGGCTGCGGCGCGCGGCCCTTGGCGCAGAACACTCGGACCTTCGAGCTCGCCGCAGCGGCGGAGGCAGCAGGTTTCCGGGCATGTCATCGCTGCCGGCCATACCGGGTGGCCGGACCTGTGGGATCGAGCCCGCCCGAGATCGTGTGCGAGGCGGTGCAATTGATCATCGGTGGCGTCCTGGATAACGGCGGAACCGAGGTCGCGCTGGCAAAGCAGGTTGGCATGTCGCCTCGACATCTGCGGCGGCTGTTTCTCCAGCACTTGGGCGCCACCCCTGACCAGCTTGCCCGGTCGCGGCGGGCGCACTTCGCGCGGCGGCTGCTGGATGACACCGACCTGACGATCCTCGACGTCGCGTTCGCGTCCGGGTTCGGCAGTTTGCGCCAGTTCAACCGGACAATGCACGAGGTATTTGACGATTCACCTGCCAGTCTGCGCGGCCGGCGGCATCAATCGGACCGGCTCGCTGCCGACGGCGGGCTGGCGCTGCGGCTGCCGGTGGCGCCTGACTACGACTGGGACGCGGTGAGATCGTTCCTCGCCGCACGGGCGATCCCCGGAGTGGAGGTCATCGACGGTGACACCTACCGGCGCACGATCACCGTGGCCGGGTCACCCGGGCTGCTGGAAGTCTCACCAGGCGACGCCGCAGGCCCGGCAGGCGGGTGCCTGCTGCTGCGTGCTCACCTTCCCTACTGGGAGGGTCTGATTCACATCGTGGACCGGGTGGCCGGCGTGCTCGGCACTGACGCAGACCATGCCGCCGACGTCGCCGTGCGCGCCGATCCCGTACTCGGCGCGCTGGCCGCGACTCGCCCAGAATCGCCAATCCCCGGGGCGTGGAATCCGTTCGAGGCTGGGGTATGGACGATCCTGTCAGGCCGGGCCGGCCACGAGCAGCTGCTGGAAAAATTCGTCGCGCAGTTGGGTGCGCCGGTGCACGGTCTGCCGAGCGGCCTGACCCACACGTTCCCCGACGTCACGACCGTGACGCAGACCGCCCTCGCCCCGGTCGGCCTGCCGGAAGCCGAGGCAGCAGCGATCGCGCTGCTGGCCGCTACTCTGTCGGCCGACGGAGCGGTACGGATGGACCCGGGGCAGTGGCGGCCCTGGCTGGCCCTCGCCGCCGCCCACCTGATGGCGCACAGGGATGGCCTGCGCAATGTGACGGCGCTCGCATGAGCCTCTTTGCAGGCGGATGGACCGCAGGGCCGGACCGGTGAGAGCGGCCGGCTAGCCGCATCAGCGGCGCGCCTCCCACGCAGTCTCCTCACCCGCGATGTCTTGGAGCAGATTGCCCAGCGTGAGGCCGTACTCGTATCCGTGGTATCCCCACGCCGGGCCGGTAGCGCTGCCAATGTTGCCCACGTCGCTCACAACGGGCTGGGCATGGCTCGTCCCGGCAAGGCTCGTGACCTGGAGCCAGGTGGCCCCGCCCCCTTGTCTGCAGCTTGCCGAGTAGAGGTCGGGGTAGGTGACCCAGGAGGTGGAGACATGCTCGGTGAGCCCGAGCTGGGTGGCCGTCAGCATGTAGGGGTGCAGGTCGGCTGGGCCACCGCTGAGGGCCGCCGGGTTGACGCAGGCGACCTGCTGGCCGGCCTCGGCGGTCTGGCCGGACTGGAGGCTCACCCCTTGGCCGGGCCTGCCGAAGACCGAGTTGGCCGGCGGCTGCGAAGGGTAAGACGAAAAGGCGATCGCGCACCCCGTCTCGGTGCCGGAGGTGCACAGCGGGACCTTGGTGAAGGTGGCGCCGACCGTCTTGCCCACAGGGACCTGGAGGTTGCCACCGATGATGACCGCAACGAGGAGACGGCGCAGCACCCGCGGCTCGTGGTCGAGCTCGGCCGAGATGAGGTGGATCAGGATCGCCGAACCCTGCGAGTCCCCGATGAGGACGACCGGCTTGCCCTGGGTGTGAGCGAGGAACCACTGCCACGCGGACAGCACGCTGTTATAGGCGACGGTGAAGGTCGAGCGCATCACCGCCTCGTCACCGGCGAGCCCTTTCTCCACGCTTAGCCATGTCTGGGAGCGGTAGGACGGTGCCCACACGTCACAGACCTTGGAGAGCGGAGCGGCTTGCTCGACCGCGACGACTGCCTCCGACTTGGTCAGCGCCACACCGGTGTTGGCCGTCGTGGCGAGGCTGTCCGTCGGGTGGACGTAGAAGCAGTCGAACTTAGACGCGACCGTCGAGTGGGGCCAGGACGCCGACTCCAGGGTGCCGGCCGCCGTGACTGTCGTGGCGGCCAGGTTGTAGGCGCAGGGGTTCTCCGCCTGGCCGGGTCGGCAAAGCCAGACAGAGCTTGCCGCCTGGTGCGCCGCATTGCTCGGCGCGCCCGAGGGCGGGCTCGCCGAGGACGAGCACGCAGCCGCGAGCGCCAGGACAAGGGCGCTGAGAAGAGCTCCCCCGAGGCGCCGGAAACAGAGCGCGCCGCTGCGATTTCGGCCGCCAGTGCCGGACTCACCGGTCGCCACGCGTGCCACGACCGCAGCGTACCCGATGCTTGGCATAATAGCCAAATTCTTTGCTATTATGCTAAATTTTTGGTCATGCAGCCAGGAGCTGCGGCCGTCGACGCCCCAGCTGAACGGACCTTCGTCGAGACCGCTCGTCGGAACCAGATCGTGGGGGCGGCCATCGACATCATCGCCGAGGTCGGCTACGCCCGGGCGTCGCTCGCCCGGATCGCGGCTCGGGCAGGGATCAGCCGGGGCCTGATCAGCTATCACTTCGCCGGGAAGGACGACCTCATCAAGCAGGTGTTCCACGACGTCCGCGCGGAGGGCATCGCCTACATACAGCCGCGCATCCTCGCTGAGACGACCGCTTCAGGGATGCTGAGGGCCTACATCTTGTCGAATCTCGCCTTCATGCGAGAGCACCGCAATCACATGGTGACGATCGTTGAGATCGCACGGAACGGAATCACCGCCGACGGACAGTTCCGCTTCTCCGACGACGCCGGCCTGGGCCGAGCGGAGCGGCTCCTCGGAGACCTCTTGGCCCGGTTCCAAGCGGCCGGGCAGTTGCGCCCGGACTTCGACCCCAAGGTCATGGCAGTGGCGATCCGTGCCGCCATCGACGCGGTACCGCCCCGGCTGGTCTCTGATCCGGACCTCGACATCGATAGCTACGCGGGAGAGATCGCCACCATGTTCCACCTGGCGACCCGCATTGGCACATGAGAACCAGGCCTGATCGTCGCCCTGCAGGCGCAGCCGGGAAATGGCCGGAAGGCCGACGAAGAAACCAAGCCGGGAGCCGATGCCGGGCTTCGATCTCAAGGAGGAGCAGATGATCGAGGTGCGGGGTCTCACGAAACGCTACGGCCAGACACCGCGAGCCTGGCAAGCCGGCGGCGGGTGCCGGCGTCTTTGGGGTAAGGAGGGTCGTGACGCCCCGGGCAGAGGTCGTCAAGGCCGACGGTATCGGACGCCGGTCAAGGGGGACGTCGAGTACCTTCGAGTCCTCGTCAGCTGGCTCCTCGCCCGCTACCCGGAGACCGGCCGACGGGTTTGCATCGCGGGGATGCTGATTGCGCTCACCTCGACCACCGGCCTGCTGACGACCATGAGACGGGCGAGGCTTATCCGGCCATCGGGTTGACACCCGCCAGGTCCTGGCGCCTGACCTGGATCAGCGCGATTGACACCAGCAGCGCCAGCACCATGATCCCGGCCGACACGAGGAAGACGCGGGAGAACCCGGTGGCCAGCGCGTGGCTGTAGAGCCCGGTCTGGGCGGCCTTGGCCTGGGCGGCGGTCAGGTGCAGCGGGTGCCCGGCCCTGGCAGCGGCGGCCGCGGCGGCCTTCGCCGCGGCCGCCGAGTTGCGGGCGGTGTCGGCGACCACGGTCCAGGCCACGGTTCCGAGGATCCCCAGCCCGATCGCGCCGCCGACCACCACCATGAGCTGGGCGGTGGCGATCACGGCCAGGGCCAGGCCGAGGCGGCGCCCCTGCTGGCCCTGGCCTTCGGCGGCATCGCCGATGACGGGCGTTCGCAGGCGCCCGGTCTCGGACTGTGCGGTGGACATGAAGGTCTCCTTGATGAAGAGCGTGAAAAGCTGACCTCGCGGCGTCCTCGCCACGACGTTCGATGACTGGTGATTGAGTGGAACGGCAACAGCGGGCTGGATGCGGACGGCCGGCTGACTGGCTGTTCGGGTCTGCGCCCGCCGGATGCGGCGCCTGGCCTAAGCCGGTCCGCTAAGGCACGCTACCGGCCCCAGTGGCGCCGCAGGTGCGGGACCAGGTCCTCGGGTCGCTCCTCGGGGAAGAAGATCTTCGCCCCGTCGATCTCGACGACCTCGCGCGCCCCGGGGATCAGGTCGCGCAGGTGGTAGGCCCACGTGACGGCGAACATCGGATCCGCGGTGCCCCAGACCAGCAGGGTCGGCGCCTTGAGGGCGCGCAGCTGGCCGTCGGCGGCCTCGATGTCGGCCGCGTCGAGCGAGGCGACCAGCCGCTCGCAGTCACGGGCGCGCTCGATGGTCCCGGCGGTCCCGGTGAGGTAGTCTCGCCAGGCGTCCTGGGGGACCCGGTCCGGGTGCTGGTAGCCCATGCTCAGCGGGTGCGCCGGCCAGGTCTCCGGGTTCGCCGCGAGCTCGGCCAGCAGCGGCGCCAGCTCGCCCTGCCGCGCCTGCTCGACGTACGGCGCGAAGTCCGGCGGCGGGAAGTTGCCCTCGCATTCGCAGTTGGTCAGGGTGAGCGTCCGGATCTTGCCCGGGTGGCGGGCGGCGAAGATCTGCGCGATCGCGCCGCCGGTGTCGTTGGCGACCAGGTCGACCTGGCCGAGCCCGAGGCTGTCGCACAGCCCGGCGAGCGCCTCGGCCAGCGCGGCGGGGGACATGTCCTGGCGGGCCGGGCTGGCGCCGTGCGCGGGCAGGTCGACCGCGATGCAGCGGCTGGTGCCGCTCAGGTCCTCGATGACCTGCCGCCACAGCGCGCCGCTGGTGCCGAGGCCGTGCACGAACAGCGCGGCCGGGCCCGCGCCGAGTTCGGTGTAGGCGATCTCGCCGGACGGGGTGGCCAGGGACCGGCGGTGGGAGAGGAACGTGTTCACGTCCATGAGAGCGTCTCCTATCATTGACATACCGACCATCGGTTCTATTAGATACATGCCGACTGTCGGTATGTCAATGGCGCGGCTCAAGGTTCATCGCGAACGAAGGCGTGCTCCGCAAGGAGGTAACACCAGGTGCAAATGAGTCCCATGAGCGAAGAGCAGGGTGTCTCAGGGAAGCGGGCGGCCCAGGGCCGTGCCACGCGCGGCCGGCTCATCGAGCTGGCTACCAGCCTGTTCGCCGACCACGGCTACGAGGGCACCTCGATCGAGGCGGTGCTGGCCGCCGCCGGGGTCAGCCGCGGCGCGCTCTACCACCACTTCGCGGGCAAGGAAGCCCTGTTCACGGCCGTCCTTGAAGCAGTCACCGAGCGCATCACCGAGCAGGTAACCGAGGTCATCAGCGGCTGCACCGACCCCGTCGACGCGATGCGCACCGGCGCCCTGGCCTGGATCGACCTGGCCGGAGACCCGGTCATCCAGCGCGTCATGCTGGTGGACGCGCCCTCCGTGCTCGGCTGGGAGCAGTGGCGGGCCATGGACGAAGGCCGCACGTTGGGTGCCATGCGGGGCATGCTGCAGGCGGTCAGCGACAGCGGCCGCCTGCCGCAGGAACTCGTAGAGCCGTTCTCCCACATGATCCTCGCAGCCCTCGACGAGGCCGCCATGGTCGTCGCCCGCGCCCCCGACTCACGGGCAGCGGTTGCCGAGGAGAAGCAGGCGGTCGAGGAGTTCCTCGCCCGCCTGCTGCGCCCCTAAGCGGCCGCGCGGATAGGTGGGGTGATCATGGTCGTCTGGCCGGGCGGCAGGCCCGCCGAGCGTTTCATGCCCAGCCTGCCGCGGTCGACGGCCGATGCCGGTTCCTAGCGCTGGGTGCCAGAACAAGCCGAGGCGAAAGATCACCACGCTGCCCGGGGGGGACAGCGGGCGGGCCCTGCGACAGCGAGGTATCACATGCTAGTCTTCTAGAACTCTATAAGAGAGAGGGCATGTGATGGTCGAACGACTGCAGCACGCCGCCGTCGCCGCGGTACCGGATGTCGCGCCCGCCAGCGCACCGGACGCCGCGGTGGCGAGCCGGCCGCGGGCGATGGGCGATCCGGGGCCACGCGGCCGGTTCGGGTCTTTCGGCGGGCGTTTCGTCCCTGAGGCGCTGGTGCCGGCGTGCGAGCAGCTCGAGGCGGCTTTCCGGGCGGCCTGGGCCGACGCGGGCTTCCGGGCCGGGCTGGCCGGCTTGCAGCGCTCCTACGCTGGCCGGCCGACGCCGGTCACCGAGGCGACCCGCCTGTCCGAGGCGCTGGGCGTGCGGGTGCTGCTCAAGCGCGAGGATCTCGCCCACACCGGCAGCCACAAGATCAATAACGCGCTGGGCCAGGGGCTGCTGGCCCAGCGGATCGGCAAGACCGCGCTGGTCGCCGAGACGGGCGCGGGCCAGCACGGGGTCGCCACGGCGACGGTAGCCGCGCACCTGGGCCTGGGCTGCACGGTGTACATGGGGGCGAAGGACATCGCGCGGCAGGAACTCAACGTGTTCCGGATGGAACTGCTCGGGGCGGCCGTGGTGCCCGTCACCTCGGGGGCGCGCACGCTCAAGGACGCGACCAGCGAGGCGCTGCGGCACTGGGTAACCACGGTGGACTCCACGCACTACTGCATCGGATCGGTGCTGGGCCCGCACCCGTACCCCTGGCTGGTGCGGGAGTTCCAGCGGGTCATCGGGGACGAGGCGCGCGCCCAGTGCGCGGAACTGCTCTCGGGGGCCGGGCCGGACGTCGTCGTCGCGTGCGTGGGCGGCGGGTCGAATGCGGCCGGGACATTCGCCGGCTTCGTCGCCACACCGGCCCGGCTGGTCGGCGTCGAGGCCGCGGGCGGGGCGGCGGTGACGGACGGCCGCCCCGGCGTGCTGCACGGCTCCCTGTCGTGCTTCCTGCAGGACGAGGACGGCCAGATCGCCGAGGCGCGCTCCGTTTCCGCCGGGCTCGACTACCCCGGCGTCGGCCCCGAGCATGCCTGCCTGGCCGAGTCCGGGCGCGCCGAGTACCGCACCGCGACCGACGAGGAGGCCGTGGCCGCGGCCGAGTTGTGCGCCAGGACCGAGGGCATCCTGCCCGCGCTCGAGTCAGCGCACGCCCTGGCCTGGGTGCACCGCGCCGCGCACGCCGGAGACGTGGCCGGCGGCGCGACGGTGCTGATCACCATGTCCGGCCGCGGCGACAAGGACGCCGCCTGCCTGAAGGAGCTCGTCCGTGGCCGCCGTTGAGACCGCACTGCGCCAGGCCCGCGCCGCCGGCCGGCCCAGCCTCGTCACCTACGTCACCGGCGGGATCCGCGAGGACTGGACGGACCTGCTGGCCGCCATGATCGAGGCCGGCGCCGACGCGGTCGAGATCGGCCTGCCGTTCTCCGATCCCATGCTGGACGGTCGCACCATCCAGCAGGCCTCGGCCGCCGCCATCAGCCGCGGAGCGAGCACGGCCGGCATCCTCGGCCAGCTCAGCGCGGCCGCCGGCGACGTCCCGCTCATCGCGATGACCTACGCTAATCACGCCTACTCCCGCGGCCTGCCCGCGTTCTGCCGCCAGCTCGCGGACGCGGGGCTCAGCGGGGTGATCATCCCCGACCTGCCCGCGGTCGAGGCCGGCGACTACCTCGAGGAGGCCGGACAGGCCGGCCTGGACGCCACCTTGATGGTCACCCCCGCCACCGGGCAGGAGCAGATTAAGGCCATCGCCGGGCGCACGCGCGGTTTCCTGTATGTCATGAGCGTCATGGCCACCACAGGAAACCCGCACGAAAGCGCCGACACTGCCCGCTGGGCGGTCGCCGCCCGCGCCCGCCGCCACAGCCCCCGGCCGGTGCTGATCGGCTTCGGCATCGACACCCCCGGCCGGGCCGCGGCCGCGGCCCGGCACGCCGACGGCGTCATCGTCGCCTCCGCGCT
The DNA here is from genome assembly GCA_963842355.1 of uncultured Actinomycetota bacterium. Taxonomy (GTDB): domain Bacteria; phylum Actinomycetota; class Actinomycetes; order Streptosporangiales; family Streptosporangiaceae; genus JASHPR01. Next base: position 132,532 of record CAWJGC010000016.1, read on the forward strand.
GATGCGCCGCGTACTGGACGGCGCCAGCAGCGCCTGCATCGGCCGCGACGTGGCCGCCCTGCGCACCGCGCTCGACCAGGCCCGCCCGTGAGCACGGCCCGGCGGACGGCTGACGACCGGCAGCCCAAGTACCTGCGCATCCACGGCGCCCTGCGGGACCGGATCACCAGCGGCCGATGGCCCGCCGGCAGTCCGCTGCCCTCCCAGCGCGAGCTGGCCGGCGAGTTCAGCGTCAGCATCATGACCCTGCGGCAGGCACTCCAGCTGCTCGCCGACGACGGGCTCATCGACACCCGCCACGGCAGCGGCACCTACGTGGCCTCCCGGTACGCCTACGGCCTCGGTCACCTGCGCAGCTTCGCCGCCGACCTCGCCGCCCAGGGCGCGCAGATCACCACCCGGCTGCTCGCCGCGGACACCGTCGCGGCGCCGGACGACGTCGGCGCCCGCCTCGGAGCGGCCGGCCAGGTCCTCCGGCTGCGCCGCCTGCGGCTGGCCGACGGCCGGCCGGTCATCGTCCAGACGTCCTATCTCCCGGCGCAGCTGGCCGCGGCCCTGGATCCCGCCGACCTCTGCCGCCGCGGGCTGTACACCGTCCTGGCCGAGCATGGCCGCGCGATCGGCCGGACCAGCGAGACCATCACCCCCGCGGCCCTGAGCGCCCGCGACGCTCGTGACCTCGACCGGCCCGAGGCCAGCCCGGCACTGCTCAGCCACCAGGTCAGCTTCACCACGGCCGGCCTCCCTGTCGTCGACGACCACGCGCTGCTGGCCGGGGACAGCGTGGCCATCACCGCGAACCGCGCCGCCGACCACCTCGACGTCCACTACACGCTCACCCTTCCTGCGGCACCGTAAGCTACGGCGCCCTGGAGACCGACATCTGGCACATGCCATCGGGAGACCAGGCCGTGCACTTTTGGCGTGAACCGCTGTCGGCTCTGTGCACGGCTGCCACCGTTGCTGGATTCCTCATCGAAAAACTGATCGAGCCGGTCCCGGCCGAAACAATGCGCGAGCGCTATCCCGAGGACTACGAGAAACTGAGCAAGGAACCAGGGTTTCTGATCCTGCGCCTTCTCAAGCCACCCAGACCGAATTCCAGCCTTCCGGGCTGACCCTGCGCCGTCGCGGAACGATATCCGGGCCCAGGGTCGGTGAGCTGTGACCCCCGATGCATCGGGATTGACGATGGTTTACCTGGCCGGAAGGCTGTTGCCGTGACTGGGGAACAGGCGTGGGCGGAACGGTTCGCCGAGCTCTTCCATGCCGTCTACCTGACGTTCCACCGTCGTGACCGGCCGCGGAGCGAGCTGTCCGGCGCCTCGAGGGCGGTGCTGGAACACCTGGCGCTGGCCGGCCCGCTGACCATCGGCGAGGCCGCGGCGCATATGCGCAGGGCGCAGTCGGTGATCAGCGAGATCGTGACCCATCTGGAGCGCGACAGCCTGCTTGAGCGCGAGAACGATCCGGGGGACCGGCGGCGGACGCTGATCTGGCTGACACCTGCCGGTCACGAGGCCTTGCGCCGGGATCGCGAGGTGCTCGGCGTCGGCCTGCTCGCCCGCGCCATGGCCCGGTTGCCACCTGGTCAGGCCGATGCGCTGAACGCCGCGATGCGCGCCTTGATCGAGTGTGCCCAGTCAGATGGCATACGACCCTACGGAGGAGAAAGTCATGACCACGACGTCAAGCTGTGACAGTTGCGGCATGCCCATCGAGAGCGGCCGGTACTGCGGCTACTGCACCGACGACGGCGGCGCGCTCCAGCCGTTCGAGGAGCGCTTCGCGCGGATGGCCGCGTGGCAGGCGCGCCGCGATCCGGCAGCTTCAAAGCAAGACATCGAACGGCAGGTGCTGGACTACATGGCCACCATGCCAGCCTGGCGCGACCATCCCAGGGTCCAGGCACGCTGACATGAGGTCAGCGCTATGTGCGCTGGATAACATCGCTGGACGCTGAGCTTGCGGGGCAGGCCATAAGCGTTTCCAGCTTGTTGATCGCGGGCTCGATATTGGTGAACAGGCGGGCGAGCGCTGATTTCATCTGCGGGTCTGCCTGGTGATCTGCCATGCCGCGGGTGGCGTTGAGCCGGGATCGTTGCATCCAGGAAGACAGGTCAGGATCGGTGGCCCAGATGATCTCGGCGCGCTGGGCGATGCAGGTGAGCGGGATCCAGTCGACCGCTGCGTCGGGATACCGGTTTGCCGGGCAGATCAGGTTCTTCTGCCCGTCGTCGTCGCGTGTTGCCTCGACGTAACCGGTCAGGGCGGCGCTGAAGACTGGCTGGCAGGCCCTGATCTGCTGCAGCGTGACCAAGCCGCCGTTGAAGACTGGCCGGGCAGGCTTGGTGCGAAGGCCGGCTGCTGAGCAGTCCACGTGAACCTGCCCGCGATCAGCCGGGACGGACCCGTCCGCAAGCTCTATCTGGTCCGGCCCGATGCGCGTGACTCTCCCGAGGCGGATCACGTTCTCGATGCTGCGCAGGCTCACCAGCTCGTCCTGGCTCACCGTCGCGCAGCGGAACGTCGTCGGCTCGACACCGGGGTCTAGCCGGATGAGCTGGCCGCAAGCTTCAAGCCGCCGGAACAAGTCGCTCACGTCCTCGGCCTGGGCCGCTGCCTCCAGGTAGAGCGACACGCCCTCCATCAGCCGCGGCAGAAGTTCGAGCGGCTGCTGGAATGCCCGGTCCAGGAGCCAGGGATCCCGCGGCCTGACCCAGCGGATCGCCTCGGGCGGCACGCCAGCGTCGAGAAGCCACAGGCACGCGTCGATCGCGGTCTTGCCACCGCCGAGGATCGTGAACCCGCTGGCCGGGCCGCTCAGCCCGACGAGGTCGTTGACCGGGATCAGCCGCGCACCCGGCTCGATGCCGAACGGCGGGACATGGGTGGCCGGGATCGAGGGCTCGAGATACCTGGCGTCCACGACCCGTTTCCGGACCCGGACCGTCGTGGTCTTTCCGGTCAGCCGGGACGTGAACTGGTGCCCGTTCCCGGCGGCGCTGTAGTCGGACATACCGAAGAACCGGACCCGGCCAGAGGGCAGCAACTGCTCATCCAGCACTCGCTGGTAGTAGCCGCAGATCTCCGCCGCCGTGGCACGCGGGTAGTAGCCGGCGTTCGGGCCGCCCTGGTCGATCGCGTCAGTGCCGAGCCGCCGGGAGTTGACGCCATACAGGGCCGACGGTCCGTGCAGGCGCACGAACGGGTAGGCGTCGTTCCAGTGGCCGCCTGGGCCGTGACGCCGGTCCACCATCACCACGTCGGCGTCGCAGACATCGATCAGCGCGTCGACGAACGCCAAGCCCGCGGCGCCCGCGCCGACGACCAGGTAATCAGTCTCGATTGCGCCCACAGTCCGCCTCCCGCCCTTATACGTACGATCGTGCAAGTCACTGTACGATCGTGCGTATACACTGTCAAGATGGCCTACCCGATCCACGAGACGCCCGAGACGCCCGAGACGCCCGAGACGCCCGAACCGCCCCAGGCGCCGGGCCGCGAGCGGCGCACCCGGGCACCCGGAGACCGGTCACGCGCCCGGGTGCTCGAGCACGCGGCGGCGCTCGCGACGCTCGAGGGCCTCGACGGTGTCTCGATCGCGCGGATCGCCGCAGCGACCGGAATGCCGAAAAGCAGCGTCTACGTCCTGTTCGGGTCCAAAGAAGAGCTGCAGCTCGCCACGATCGACGCCGCCCGGGCGAACTTCATCCGGCACGTCGTCACCCCCGCGATCACCACCACACCCCCAGGCCGCCAGCGGCTCCAGCGGCTCTGCGACGGCTACCTCGACTACGTCGAACAGCGGATCTTCCCCGGCGGCTGTTTCTTCGTCACCGCATCCGCCGAAATGGGCGGTCGGCACGGACCGGTACGCGACCGCGTCGCTCTCTACCAGCGGCAGTGGCGCCAGCTCCTCACCGAGACGACCCGCCAGGCGCACACCGCTCACGAGCTCCCCCTGGCACCGACCCCGACCAGCTCGCGTTCGAACTTGGCGCGATCCTCGCGGGGTCGAACATCGCAGCCGTCCTGCACAACGACAATTCGATCATCGGCCGCGCCCGCCAGGCAGTCCGCGCCCGGCTCGACGGCCAAGACGGCGCCACCAATAGTTAGTTACTCCTCGCCGATGTCGGCCAGGCTCTGGCGCAGTTCGGTGATCAGCGGATCGCCATCGGGCAAGATGCGCTCCAGGCGGTCGACCGTGTCGCGCAGCAGCGTGCGGGCGTCGCCATAGCGCCCCAGCCGGCGGTACATCTGGGCCAGCCCCGCACGGCTCCGCAGCGTATCAGGGTGACGGGGGCCGAGCACCCGCTCGAACCCGGCCCAGGCCTGCTCGCAGGCCAGCTCCGCCGCCGCCGTCTTGCCCGTCTTCTGGTAGGCGGCGCCGAGGTTGTTCCGCGCCGTCAGCGTGTCCAGGTGATCGGGCCCAAGGGCGCGCTCCCGGTCGGCCACCACCCGCTTGTAGGCCGCGACTGCCTCTTTTGCCCGGCCGCTGGCCAGGTAGGAGTCGGCCAGGCCGTGACGCGTAGTCATCGTCTGCGGGTGCCGGGCTCCCTGGGCGCGCTCCCGGTCGGCCAGCGTGCGCCGGTAGAGGGTGATGGCGTCGGAGTACTGGCCCGCAGCCAGGTAGGCGGCGGCGAGCTCGTCCCGTGCACCGTACGTGTCGGCATGCCCCGGCCCGCAGGCCTGCTCGAATTGGGGAACCGCGCGTTCAAGGACGGTGATCGCCGCCGGGAGCTGGAGCGCTGCCACGAGGGCGTGGCCCAGGCGGCGCCGTGCCTCGATCACGTCACGGTGATCCGGCCCGAGCTTGCGGGTCAGGCTGTCGAGTACCCACTGGAACCACGCAATGGCGTCGTCCGCGCGCCCGGCCGCGAGGTAGGCGTCGGCCAGCCGCTGGCCGGCCAGCATCGTGTCCGGGTGCCCGCCGCCGAGCAGGCGGCCGCCGGTCGTGGCCAGGTCGCGCCAATGGTCCACCGCGGGTTCGGTCAGGCGGGCGTGGTCCAGGCTGTCCCCCGCCCGCACCAGCAGGGGATGGCAGCCGCCGTCCCACAGCAGGTTTCCGGTGATCCGCCGGAGGGTCGCCACGCAGGATCGCAGGCCGGAAGCAGGCCAGCCGGGCAGCTCCCGTTCCGGCCAGGCCTGGAGCAGCGCGTCCGCGACCGAACTCGCCGCCTGATCCGGCAGGCCTTCGGGCATCGCGGCCCGCAGCGCCGCCTGCAGCACTGGGCTGATCCGGACCGTCGGCGGTGCCGTCACCGGTTCGACGGTCAGCAGGCCGACCTGTTCCAGCGCCGCCAGCGCCGCGCGGGCGCGCTCGCTGCTGGCCGGGACGTCACCGCCGCCCGCGAGGAAATCGCCTGCCGCAGGAGCGGCGAGGACGGTTTGGGGAATGCCGTGCCCGTCCAGCAGCGCGGCCAGGGCCAGCAGCAGCCGGGCCGATCCGCCCGGCGCCAGATGGTCCGCCCGTCCGAACGAGAACGTCCACGTCACCGCGGCTGCCGGCGGCCATGCGCTGGACGACTGCGCCAGCTGCTCCCGCCTGCGCACGAAATGGGCCCGGTACTCGCGGCACGACAGCGGGGAGTTGGCGATCACCGCGCTGGCCTGGGCCAGTCCGACCGGCTGCAAGTCCAGGTCCTGAGCCAGTTCGATCGCACCGTGCCGCTTGTCCGGGTCGGCCGAGAGGCGTCCGCTCAGATAGCTAATGGCCTCACGCAGGCTGAACGGCCCGACCGGCACGACCCGCATGCCGCTGGGGACGGCCGCAGCGTCGGCGGACGTCACCAGCAACCGGCCGGCCGGGCCGGCCACAGACCATCCAGGTTCGCCGGGCCGGCCAGGTCATCGAGTACCACCAGCCACGAACGGCTGGTCTCGCCCAGCCAGCTGAGGAACTGGGCGGCGACTGACTCACAGCTGCTCGCCTGGTCCCGGCCGGTCGCGGCGGCCGTCGCCGCGGCGTAGCCGGACAGCACCGAGGCCCGGCTCGTGGCCTCGATCCAGACCAGCAGGTCTACACCGCCTGACTGCCACAGCGACTCGGCGCAAGCTGCGGCGAGCTGGGTCTTACCCGACGACCTCAGCCAGTCCTGCGCCTCGGGAGCCGCTACCGGGCCGGGGAAGGCAGCCGGAGCCGCCGCCCGATCGGGGACGAGCGCGACCGCGGCCCCGGCCGGCAGCGCAGCCGCCAGGCCGGGGCCCGTCTCCAGCCTGGCACTGAAACCGTCGGCCAGCGCTGGCACCGTCCCGGACCGGATGGGCCAGGCCGGCCGGGGGCCGCGCCTGCCGGGCCCGCGGGCGGCACTGCGCTGCTCATGGCGCGCTGCCCACGGCCCGCCGTACTGAAGAGGCCATATCGCTTTTTCCCGCTGTCCCCCCCGGGGTGAGTCCGCCTTCGTCGGCTAACCAGCTAGCGGCCAGACTGCACCATCGTTTCCCTAGCCTGCCAACTACCAGCGCGGATAGGCAATCCCCTCCAGTAATGCCAGCGGTCGGCTCGTCAGGCCCTGGCTCGGTGTCGGCGGCGGCTGACCCAGTGCCGGCCTGGCTCACAGCTCCTGGCTAAAGACGAGCACGGGATTGGTCCTGGTGAGTGTTTCCTTGCGGAAGAAGGCGGGGGCGGTGACGCGCATGAAGACAAAACCGATCACCCCGGCCACCGCGGCCAGCGCGGCGATGATGAAAATACCGCCGATCTGCCAGTGCAGGAACGGCACCGTCCACGTGGTGTAGCTGTTGGACGCGACCCAGTCGCTCTGCAGGCTGTAGAAGCCAGCCGCGTACATGATCAGCCCGCCTAGCCCGGGCAGGATGCCGCGCATCCACAGATTCCGGCCGCTGCTGGTCAGCGTGGCCCGGTAGTACCAGACACAGGAGAACGCAGTCAGCCCATAGTAGAACGCGATGTACAGGCCAATCGCGGTGACCGCGTCAGCGATCGGGTTGCCGCCGGAGATGAAGTTCAGCGGGATGTACAGGATGATCGAGATCGCGCCCATCACGAGAGTGGACACCGTCGGGGTCAGGTACCTGGGGTTAATCTTCGCGAACGACTCGGGCAGCGCCCCGTAGGCGGCCATCGACAGCGTCGTGCGTGCGGTCGGCAAGATCGTGGTTTGGGTCGAGGCGGCGGCCGAGCTGAGCACCATGAGGATCAGAAGCCGGGACCAGACCGTGCCGAGCCCGGAGGTGCCGAAGATCGCGCCCCCGGTGACCGACAGCACGTCGAACTGGTGCGCCGGATTCGTCAGCCCGACGCCCTTGCCGCCGATGCCGGCGAACGCCTGCACGGCGATGATCACGATCACGTAGGTGACGAGCAGCAGGACCGTCGAGATGATCGCGGCTCGGCCCGGCGTCCGGGACTTGTCCGCGGTCTCCTCATTCACCGACAAGGCGGTGTCCCAGCCCCAGTAGATGAACAGCATCAAGATGATCCCGGACACAAAGGCCGAGACGGGCAGGTGCGACGGCGACAGCCAGCTGAAGCTCAGGTGCAGCGACCCCGGCGGCGGATGACTGCCGGACACCCGGACTAGCGCCGTGACCGACATGACCAGGAGCATGATGATCTCGATGGACAGCAGCGCCTTCTGGAAGTTGGCCGAGACCTCGATGCCGCGGTAGCAGATGTAGGTCATCGCCACGATCCACAAAATCCCGACCAACAGCACCCAGCCGCTGGAGGCGTTGCCACCGATCGCGCTGTTGGGTCCCTGGATGAGGAAGAACACGTACTGCCCGGCCACCTGGGCCAGGCTGGCCATGACCAGGACGTCAGCCGCCACAACGCCCCAGCCGCCGGCCCAGCCGGTTTTCGGCCCGAACGCCCGGGCCGCCCAGATGAACGTGGTCCCGCAGTCGGGCTCGGCCTTGTTCAGCTCGCTGAAGCCGATCGAGCACAGCAGCATCGGGACGAACGCCAGCACGGCGACCAGTGGGGACTTCAGCCCGACGGCGGCCACCACGAAGAACAGCGTCGCGGCCAGGCTATAGGCCGGGGCGGTCGAGGCCACGCCCATGACCACGCTGGACACCAGGCCAAGAGCGCCTGTCTTGAGACCCTTGTCCCTGGGCTCCTCCACTGGCCGCAGGCCAGGACTAAAGATGGCCATGGCTGGACTTCCCCCCCGTAGTGACCCAATCGTGCTGCGATTCCGCCCGATCGTGCCCGGGACACGCTAGCGCGGGACCGCCGCCGACGACTATAACCGGAGTACTACGATTCCGCCTGCGAAACCCGATTTACTGTTCGATAAATAGAAGCCACCTTATGCTGCCGGTTGTGAAGCGGATTCTGCTGACCGGGATGCCGGGGACCGGCAAGTCCAGCGTGGTCCGCGCACCGGGCGCTCGTGGGTACAAGGCGAGCCCAGCTCACCGCAGAAGCAGGCTTGGCAGTTCGGGCGGTTGCGCATCACCGAATCCTGGGCCTCATGGCAGCCGATTGTCTCGTTCAGCAAGCCCATTGCACTTACCGGTGCCGTACTACTGCGGGAACGCCGCTATGGGCTCGGACCTACCGACCTGCGGATACGGCCGAATATGCTGATACTCGTTATCGAGGTCGGAAGCCGACAGATCGAACTTGCGCTGCCTCGCCCGAACGCCGAAATCGTCATCTACGGCCTTACCCAGGGTAGCCGGGGACAGACCGCTCAGCACGGCCATCCGGGCGTCGATGCGCCCACTCCGTCAGACACCTGAGTCAACGGCTGTGCTGACCACCGGGCTGAGCCTGAGCCTGGCAGGCCCGCCGGCTGCGGGAGTTCCGCATCGACGAGGCGGCACGCCGCTTCGGGGTAAAAGCCCCCGCGCTGCGCTACTACGAGCGGCGCGGCTCTCCGGCGGACGCCCGTCCGGCCACTTCCCCAGCGACGCTCCTGCCCTGGCCAGCCTAGCCAGAGGGCACGCGGTTGATCCGGCCACCGCGCATAAGTATGCGGCCCTCGGGGATGAACTCGCCGACGAGGGCATCTGGCCACCAGAACCGTGACGCGGCCAGGCCCATGATCAGCAACAGGGGATCACCGCCCGTGCCGCCGAGATCTTCGAATGCGATCCGCACCTGGCCGTTGACCACGTACCGGACCTGCCCGGAACCGAGTACCACCGTGATCCCTCTGGATGCGTCCTGAGCGCGCGGCGACCGGCCGCCCGGCCACGCATTCCCGGGACGAGATCAGCGCCGCCGCCGTCGCGATCGCCGACCGGGAAGGGCTGGACGCGGTAACCATGCGGCAGGTCGCCGCCTACCTCGGGACCGGATCGGCTTCCCTGTACCGCTACCTCGAGACGCGCGAGGACCTGCTCGACCTGATGATCGACACCACAGGCTACGAGTACGTCTGCACGGCACCCACCGGCGACTGGCTCGCCGACCTGCTCGGCATCGGCGAGCAGGCACGCGCGATCATGAGACGTCGGCGGCCCGGCCCGGCAGCAGCGCAACGCCGCCTACTTGCACCACGCCCTCGCCGCGGGCCGCCACCCGCGACTAGCTGAATTGCTCGAGCCGGCACCGTCAGCTCCGACCAGCCCTCCGGAGGCGGCCACCGCCCTGGCCGACCGCTACCGGGACATCCTCGCGCGCATCCTCAGCGGCCTCCTCGCCCCCCAGCAGACTACGAAAACGACCACCACGCAAACTTCGGCCAAGTAGCCTGAACAATCAGCCTTGTCGGTCAAAGCGGGGCAACCCGTGGGAGGGATGAGGATCGGCATGCAGTTGGGGCCTTTTTACATGTCGACAGGTGCCAGGTGCCGCCGTCGGCGACTACCTGCCCGCCCTCAGGTTCTGAGTCGCCCTCGTTCTCGTGGGGGTAGCGACGGCGGGCGAAGGGTGAGCCGCATTGTAAATTGGAGCTTCCGCTCTCCTCCTCATCATGGGGATTGCCGCTGGCTGCGGGACGGCAGCGCCAACAGGCAACGGTCCACCGAATATGACCACCACGCCGCCATCTGCGGCTTCCACGGTCGGTAGCTCAGCGGCGATCACAACGAAGAACCATTCAAAGCGAGCGAAGACCCAGCCAAAGACGACGCGGCCCGCCGTGCACCCCTCCCAGGCAGCGACACCGTCCACGCCAGGCAAGACAACACCTGCGACTGCCCCGACCACGCCAACGGGTGCTGCGTTCACGGCGAGTTGCCCGGCTCACGGGTCGACGAGCGCGCCCGGATGCGGCTCCTGGGACGCGGGGCCATCCTCGGGCCAGGCTCCGGGCTTCGCCGCGGGACAGCAGCCAGCCCCGAACCTGCTCGGGGTCAACCAGGACCCGTGGACTGGTGGGCAGGGACCGCAGGTGCTGACCGCGTCCAGCTTCCAGAACTGGTCGGTGACCGCGACTGACACGGACCCGGCTAACGCGCCCGGCGAGGTGCTAACTTACCCGGACGCGAGCTTCAACTACTCGCAGACCGACACGGCGGCCTCCGGTTACACTGCTCCGCCGGCGCAGTACGACTTGAACAAAATCACGTCGCTGACCAGCGATTTCACCGAGTCCATGCCACAGCGCCGTAACCTCAACGCCGAGGCTGCCTACGACTTGTGGCTGAACAACTGGCAGACCGAGATCATGGTGTGGGTGGACACCTCGCCTGCCAAGGACCGTAATCTCGCGGACGACGGCATGACTAAGGTCGGCACGTTCACCTACCGGGGCCAGAACTTCGCGCTCTGGCGCAGCGGCAGCGGGATCACCGGCTTCTACGTTTTCCTGCTGGACCACAACGAGACGTCGGGCTCGGTAGACCTCAAGGCGATGCTGGGGACCATGGTCTCGCGCGGGTTCATCCCGGCGACATCGTCGCTGACCCAGATCCCGTTCGGCTGGGAGATCAGCGATACGGGCGGCAGGCCGGTTACCTGCTCAATGTCCAGGTTTGACGTAAGCCTGCGGAACTGACGGGCTGCGGACGCCAGCGCGTTCTGGGCAGCCGCAGCAGCGAGGCCCGGCCCCCTGTCTGGGCATCGGCTACCTTCGCCACCATGGACACGCTAGTTCAGCTCGAGAACGTCACGAAGCGGTACGAGGGCGCACCTGTGGCCGCCGTCGACGATGTATCCCTGCGGATCGACGCCGGCGAGGCGGTCGCCATTATGGGGCCGTCTGGGTCGGGCAAGTCGACGCTGCTCAACCTCATCGCAGGGCTAGACCGGCCGACCGTCGGCGCGGTACTCGTGGGCGATGACCGGGTCGACCAGCTGTCCGAGGCGGCTGCCGCGAGGTTCCGCCGCAGGCAGGTCGGCATGATCTTCCAGTTCTTCAACCTCCTCGAGGACATGACGGTGATCGACAACGTGCTGCTCCCGGCGCAGCTCGCCGGGGCGAAGGCCAGCCAGGCGCGGCTGCGCGCCGACGAGCTCCTCGATACGCTGCAGATCGGGCACCGGCGCGACGCCTACCCGGCCCGGCTGTCCGGCGGTGAGCGGCAGCGCGTCGCGATCGGCCGCGCGCTGATCAACAAGCCGTCTTTGCTGCTGGCGGACGAGCCGACCGGCGCGGTCGACTCCGCCACCGGCGAGGAGATCGGGCGGCTCCTCCTCGACCTCAACGCCCGGGGCCAGACGCTGATCCTCGTCACGCACAGCCCCGAGCTCGCGCACCGGTACGCGCGGCGGGTCATCCACATCGCCGACGGGCGGATCGCCTCCGACACGCCCGTGGCTGACGGACCCGTGGTCGACAGGACAGAGACAAGGTCATGAGCGCTGTCTTCCACGCCGCGCGCGGCGGCCTCGGCGGGCGGAAGCTGCAGGCCGTCATCATCGGCCTCGTGGTGCTCGCCGCGACCGCCGCCTCCACGCTCGCGCTCGGCATGCTCACCGACGCGCACTCCCCGTTCGACCACGCGTTCGCGTCCCAAAACGGCGCGGACGTCACGGTCACCGTGGACACGCGCGTCGCGTCTGCGGCCCAGATCACGGCCGCGACCAAGGTCAGGGGCGTCACCGCCGTCGCGGGCCCGTTCGCCTCGAAAAACGTCGACGCGCAGGTGTCGATCCCTGGCATCGGCGGCACGACCACCAACCCGATGAACTTCGTAGCCCGGTCCTCGCCGGGCGGACCGGTGGACGATCTCACCCTGCAGCAAGGCCACTGGCCGACCAGCGACAACCAGGTCGTGATCTCGTCGAACGCGCCGGGCCAGCCGGGCTCGACAATTACCGCAGGCAAGCAGGTGATGACCGTCGTCGGCGTCGCCAACTCGGTCACCAACACCGCCGACGCCTGGGTGCTGCCGCCCGCGATGAACGCGATCGCCGGGTCCGGCGGCACCGGCCAGGCCCAGTTGCTTTACCGGTTCTCATCGAACGCGACCAGCACCGACATCACGAGCGACATCAGCGGGGTCAAGGCCGCGCTGCCGCCGGGCGCGGTCAGCAGCCCGATCTCCTACCTCGTCGTCCGCACCTCCGAGCAGTCGGGCGTCGCCCCCTGGGTGCCGTTCATCATCGCGTTCGGCGTGATCGCCCTGATCATTTCGGTGCTGATCGTCGTCAACGTGGTCGGCGGCGCGGTGGTTGCGGGCACCACGCGGATCGGCGTGCTCAAGTCCATCGGCTTCACGCCGTTGCAGGTCGTGGCCTGTTACGTGCTGCTCGTCGCGGTTCCCGCGGTGACCGGCGCGGTCACCGGCGTAGTCTGCGGCAACCTGCTCGCGGCGCCGCTCTACCGGCAGAACGCGCAGGTGTACCAGGTCGGCGTGCTCGGCGTGCCGTTCTGGGTGGACCTGGCCGTGCCACTTGCGGTGCTCGCGCTCACCGTCGCGGCGGCGGTCGGCCCGGCGTCGCGGGCCGGGGCGATGTCCCCGGTGCAGGCGATCGCCACCGGCCGCGCCCCGAAGCCGAAGCACGGGTTCTTCGTCCAGCGGCTCCTCGCCAGGCTGACGGGCGTACCCCGCCCGGTCACCCTCGGTTTCGCCTCCCCCGCGGCACGGCCGGGCCGCACGTTCGTCACGGTGGTCGCGGTGCTGTTCGGCGCGGCGGCGGTGACGTTCGGGGTGGGCCTGGCGACTTCGCTGAACCACGTCTACAACGACATCGCCGAGAGGGCTAGGCTGCCGGTGCGGGTCATGGCGCCGCCGCCGGGAGCGCCGGCAGCTCCCGGTCCCATCTCCGGCGGCCCCGGCAAGGGCACCAAGCCGCACAAGATTCACATCGTGAACATCGGTCCCGGCGGACAATCCCTGACCGCGGCGCAGCAGCACGTCATCACGACGGCCATCGCCGCCACGCCCGGCACGCTGCACTACCTGTCGGAAGCCGACGATAACCTCTCTTTGCCCGGCCTCGCCGACGCCAACGGCGGCGCTCAGGTCACCGCCTACGGCGACGGCGACCCGTCCTGGTCCGGCCTGGCGCTGATCTCCGGGGGCTGGTATTCGCAGTCCTCAGACGTCCGCGAGATTGACGCCAACACCCTCTTCCTCAACGACACCAACACCGCGGTCGGCGACACGTACAGCCTGGTGAACGGCGCGCACAAGGTCACGGCGAAGATCGTCGGCGAGGTCTTCCGGCCGGGCAACGACGTCGACATCTACATGTCGCCCGCCACCCTCAGCGCGATCGACCCGACGGTCACCGGCCCCGGCTCCTACGCCGTCTCCCTCAAGCCCGGCGTGAACGCCGACGCCTACGCCAGCGCGCTGCAAAGCACGCTCGGCGGCAGCTACAACGTCAACGCCTTCAGCGGCGGCGCCAAGGCGCTGGTCGCCGTGGTCACCCTGGTCACGCTGCTCACCCTGCTGATCATCGCGGTCGCCGGCCTCGGCGTGCTGAACACGGTCGCCCTCCAGATCCGCGAGCGCGCCCACGACATCGGTATCTTCAAAGCCCTCGGCATGACCCCCAGGCAGACCCTCACCATGGTCATCTGCTCGGTCGGCATCACCGGCCTCGTCGCGGGCCTCGTCGCGGTCCCGGCCGGCATCCTGCTGCACCACAACGTGCTCCCGGCGATGGCCCACGCGGCCAACTCCGGCTTGCCGGCCTCGCTGCTCGCCGTCTACTCGGCACCGGAAATAGCGATCCTCGCCCTGGCGGGCCTGGTCATCGCCATCGCCGGCGCCCTGGCCCCGGCGACCTGGGCGGCGAACTCCCGCACCGCCACCGCCCTCCGCACGGAGTGAGCCCGGGGTGGTGTCTGGCGCAGCTGTGGGACCCCGGTCCTCTCTAGCCTGCTGGGTAGTTGGCAGGAAGAAGCCCGGAAGCGGGCTGGGTGCTGTTCGGTGCGGCTGGTACTCCCAGCGTCTGCAGCAGATCGTCGAAGCTAACCCCGATTTTGGTCGGGAACGGGCCACTCGCGCCGATGCCCCCGGCTTCTGGAAGCTCCGCTTCGGCGCCGATGCCGCTTGGGTCCGCCCATCCGGTCTCGATGCCATCGGCTCCGGTGAACATGTTGGCGATCACCGTCGAGGACGACACGTGCTGGCCGACCTCAACGGCCGGGGTGACGTCTTCGGCCACATAGACCATCAACCCGGTATCTGGGCCATCAGTGAGCTGGTAAGTGATCCACCCTCCGCCGGGCCACCCGGAATTCTCGCTCGCGTTGGTGATGACGGCGTCGCCGAGAGCGTAGACCGGGCCCGACCCAGCGAAGTCGACACCCTGGTCGATGCGCTCGGGAACCAGGCCACTGACGCCGCGCAGAGGGTTAAGGTAGCCGGGCGAAGCCGAGGCTCGCTGGCCAGCCTGGCCGGGCCTGCGGTGCCGCCCCGGGCTGCGGGCGATAGCCATGCTGACGAACTCGACCTGCTGGCTGGCCCGCGCGCTCGCCGAGGCCGCAGGCCAGCGGCCGGCCGGGCCCCGGTGGGCGCCAGCCGCTGGCAGGCCGAGCGCATCAGCCTGGCCCGTCCCAGCGGGGTGACCCGCTTGTGCCATCCAGTGGCCCGCGGCAGGCCACGCGGAGACCAGGAGAGCCGAGCCCGCAACGGCCGCGGCCGCAACCCGGGCGGGCTTGTTCCGCAATGCCGACGCGACCGGCGATCGCTTACCGGGCCGGGGGGCCGCGACGGGGCGGGCATTGGAGGATCGAGGCTTACTGTGCCGGGCGGGAGTGCGGGACACGATCGAGCCTTCGGTCGGGCGCGGCGAAACGCGCTCAGCTTTCACCCGGCTGCTGGCGGCGTCAGCATCGCGGCGAGACGCCACACGCAGGGGTGCCGTTGGTGCACCAGGCTGCACCACACATACGCATCGCCGGGCCGGAACTACTTAAGAGACAGATGCGGCTACGCTACGTCGATCTCTAGCGGTTCGTCCCACCAGCCGAGGGCTTCCCGCCGAGTGGATAGCCCGCCCCGAAGCCGGGCACCGGCCCCGGCATCCGACAGAAGAAGGCGTTAGGCCGCGCGGACCTCGTCTTCACTCCTGGCGGGTGGAGCGCGCCTGCTGCGCTACGACTGGGCGCAGCGGCCGGACCGTCCGGGGAAGTGCGTGCCGGACCTCGTCATCGGGCAAGATCACGGGCTCCGCGGAATGGGGCACGATGGGATTGTTCCCGTCCGCTCTTAGCGGGATGCTTCCAGCATGCCACCGGCCGGGTGCTGTTAGGAGGCGCAGTGGTGAGCGCTAACGGAACAGACGGCCAGACGTCCGCGAGGCGCAAGATCTGGGGCTGGGGCCTGGAGGGCGAGGGACTCACGGCGGGCGAGATCGAGCAGCTCGCAGGCACCTTCGCCGGGCGCTGGGAGATCGATGCCCGGCGCGTCCTTGAGCCGCCGCGAGTGGATGAGCTGGAACTGCGCGCGCCGCGGCTAGCGCCGCCGGCGTCGCTTGAGGCGGCGTTCAGTACCGAACCCTACGAGCGGGCGGCCCACACGTACGGCAGGTCGTTCCGAGACCTGGTGCGCGCGTTCCGCCGTGATTACGGGCACGCGCCCGATCTGGTGGCGTTCCCGCGCGGCGAGGATGAACTGGTGTCGGTGCTGGAGTGGTGCACCGATAAGGGCGTCGCGGCGATCCCGTTCGGCGGGGGCTCCAGCGTGGTCGGCGGAGTCGAGCCCGATGTGGGGGGGGGTTACCGCGGCACGGTCAGCGTCGACCTTCGCAACCTTCAGGGGGTGCTGGAGATCGACCCGGCATCGTGCGCGGCGCGGATCGCGGGTGGCACGCTCGGCCCGGCGCTGGAGGCGCAGCTGAGGCCGCACGGCCTGACGTTGCGCCACTTCCCGCAGTCGTTTGAGTGGTCGACGCTGGGCGGTTGGATAGCCACGCGCTCAGGCGGCCATTTCGCGACCCTTCACACGCATATCGACGACTTCGTCGAGGCCATCCGGGTGGTGACGCCCCGCGGGGTGATGCAGACACGGCGGCTGCCGGGCTCGGGCGCGGGCCCCTCGGTGGAGCGGCTGTTTTGCGGGTCGGAGGGCACGCTGGGTGTGATCACCGAGGCGTGGATGCGGGTTCAGCCCCGGCCGCGGTTCCGGGCCGGCGCTTCGGTGTGTTTCGCCGGTTTCGGTGATGCCGTGGCGGCAGCCCGGGAACTGGCGCAGTCCGGGCTTCATCCGGCCAATTGCCGCCTGCTTGGCCATGAGGAGGCGCTGTTGTCGGGAAGCGGGGACGGGTCGCACGCGATTCTCGTGCTCGGCTTTGAGTCCGCTGATCACGAGCTTGAGCCGTGGCTGGCGCGGGCGCTGGAGATCTGCGCCAGCCACCGCGGCCAGGTGCGGGACGAGGAGAAGAAGAAGAGCGACCCGGCCGCGGTCTGGCGGTCGGCGTTCTTGCGCGGCCCGCACCTGCGTGACGCCGTCGTCCGGCTCGGTCTGGTGGCCGAGACGTTCGAGACGGCGGTCACCTGGGATCGCTTCGGAGAGTTCCACGAGGGGGTCCTGGCTGCCGTGCGGCAGGCCATGGACCGGACCTGTCGTGGCGGCGTGGTCTCGTGCCGGTTCGCGTATGTGTATCCCGACGGCCCGGCGCCCTATTACTCGGTGTACGCGCCCGGCCGCCCCGGCCAGGAGCTCGAGCAGTGGGATGAGATCAAGCTCGCGGCGTCGGAGGCGATCCTGGCGCTCGGCGGCACGATCACCCATCACCATGCGGTCGGGCGCGACCATCGCCGCTGGTACCTGCGGGAGGTGCCGCCGCTGTTCACCGGCGCGCTGCGCAGCGCGAAGGCGGAACTGGACCCCGCCGCAATCATGAACCCAGGAGTCCTGATGCAGCCGGCGAGGAGCGTGACAACGCCATAGGCGGAAGAAATCTTGCCGCTGGGGCGAACCGGTTGCCGCCAGAACGCAATAGAGAAGCGATGGACGACGATGAGCTGATCGCCGCGGTGGCGGGTGGTGACGACGCTGGGTTGCGGGAGTTGTTCTCGCGGCATGCGCCGTGGCTGGCGGCCCGGCTGCGCGGCGTGCTGCCCGCGGCGGAGGTTGAGGACGTGCTGCAGGAGACGTTCCTGGCGGTGTGGCGGGGGGCCGGCGGCTACCGGCCCGGCGGCTCGGGCTCGGCGGGGGGCTGGGTGTGGGGGATCGCTCGCCGGCAGGCGGCGTTGTTGTTGCGCCGTCGCGGGCCGGCGGAGTTGCTGTTGCCGGCCGTCGTCGCGGGCGGGTGCCAGGCGGCGGACCCGGCGGAGGCTGCGGTGTTGCGGGCTGACCTGGCCGGGGCGGTCAGGGCGCTGGGGCCGGCGGGCAGCGCGGACCAGGAGGCGTGGCAGCTGGTGTATGTGGAGGACCGGCCGGTGGCTGAGGTGGCGGAGCTGACGGGCGTGCCGGTGGGCACGGTGAAAAGCCGCGCGTACCGGGCCCGGATGCAGCTGCGTGCGGCGTTGCGGCGCGGGGAGTCGGCGGAAGATGGAGGCGGGCGATGACCGGCGGGCATGAGATGGCCGGTGACCGTGAGAGCCTGGCGGGCCGCGGCCCCGGGCCCGGCGACGTCGATCTCGGCCGGGTCTGGCTGGGGGTGGCGGCGCAGGTGTGGCGCCGCCATCCCGGCCCGGCGGAGCGGGCTGCGGGACGGGTGCTGCGGTCGCCGGGGCTGGCGCGGGCGCTGGTGTGCACGCCGTCGCTGCTGGCCGGGTGGCTGATCGCGACCGCCGTGGTGCTGGTGGCCGGGGTGTTCGCCACGCTGGGGACCGGGACGCCGTACGTGCCGCTGCTGGCTCCGGCGGTGGCGGGGGCCGGTATCGCGTACGCCTACGGGCCGGGGATCGACCCGGCCTGGGAGCTGTCGCGGAGCATGGCGGTCAGCGACCGGATGGTGCTGCTGGTCCGGGCGCTGGCGGTGTTCGGGCTGAACGCGGCGTTGGGGGTGGCGGCTTCGGCGGTGTCGGGGGCCGCGGCGGCGGTGACGTTCGGCTGGCTGGTCCCGATGACCGCGGTCTGCGCGCTGGCGCTGGCCGCCGCGACGCTCGCGCGGTCGGCGAACGTCGGCGTGATCGTCGGCGTGGCCGGGTGGGTGATCGTGGTGCTGGCCGGGCAGTCGGCCAGCGGGCGGGTGACCGTCGTGATCACCGGCACCGCGCTGGTCCTTCCCTACCTGGCGTTCGCGGCCGTCTGCGCCGCGATCGCCTGGGTTGCCACCGGCATGCCGAGAGGAACGTCATGAACGTGGAGATCAGCGATCTGACCCGGCGGTTCGGCCGGACCCGGGCGGTGGACGGGGTGAGCTTGCAGGCCGGGGCGGGGGTGTTCGGGTTGCTCGGCCCGAACGGGGCGGGCAAGACCACGCTGCTGCGGATGATGGCCACCGTGATCCCGCCCAGCTCGGGCCGGCTGCGGCTGCTGGGCCGGGACCCCGGCTCGCACGGCCCGCGGCGGGAGATCCGGCGCCGGGTCGGCTACCTGCCGCAGAATCTCGGCTATTACCCGGGGTTCACCGTCGCGGAGTTCGTGGAGTATTTCGCGCTGTTGAAGGACATGCCGGCGCGGCAGGTGCCAGGGGCGGTGGCGGCGGCGGTGGAGCAGGTGGGCCTGGGCGGCCAGGCCCGGTCGCGGTTGCGGACCTTGTCGGGCGGGATGCTGCGCCGGGCCGGGATCGCGCAGGCGATCGTGAACCAGCCGGAGTTGTTGTTGCTGGATGAGCCGACCGCGGGGCTGGATCCCGAGCAGCGGGTGGCGTTCCGTGCCTTGCTGCGCGACGTGGGTGAGCGGTCGACGGTGATCGTGTCGACGCACCTGGTCGAGGATGTCGGCGCCGCGTGCGGCGCGGTTGCGCTGATGGACGCCGGGAAGGTCGTGTTCCAGGGCACCCCGGATGAACTGACTGCCCGGGGCGAGGGGACCGGCGCGGCGGGCGATGCCCCGCTGGAGCGCGGCTACAGCGCGGTGCTCGCGGCGGCACGATCGGCCATGGCGGTGCGGTCATGATTGCCGCGGCCGGCGCCCCGGCCCGGCACCGGCCGGCGCGCGCGGGGGGCGCGGTCACGCTGACGGCGGCCCGGCTGCTGCGGATTGAGCTGCGCCGCAGCGCGATGCCGTGGATCCTGCCGGTGATCGCCGCGCTGTTCTGGTTCGATTCCTACCGGTTCGGCACGGGCTCGCCGCCGTTCTGGGTGCTGCGCACGTTCTGGAACATGGGGCAGGGACGCGCGTTCCTGGATTTCGCGCCGTTCGTGGCCGGCGCGGCCGCCTGGATGGGGTCGCGGGACGGCCGGCGCCGCACCGCCGACCTGGTGGCCGGCGCGGTCCGGCCGCGGTGGGCGGTCCAGCTCGCCGCCTGGGCCGCGGCCGCGATCTGGGCGGTGGGCGGCTACCTGGCCTTCGTGGGCGTCATGTTCGCCGTCTACACCCACCAGGGCCTGGCGGGCTCGCCGCCGTGGTGGTGGGTGGCGGTCGGCGCCGCGGCCGTGACCGCGTTCAGTGCCGCGGGGTTCGCGGTCGGCGCCTTCTTCCCCAGCCGGTTCGCCGCGCCGGTGGCCGCGTTCGGCGTCTTCCTGGCGGTGATCGTGTCGGATCAAAACGGGTTCGGCGACACCAGCGGATGGCCGCTGATCTTGCCGACCAACGCCAACGGCAACTACCAGCCGGTCTCCGGGATCTTCTATCCCTACCTGCCGGACCTGCCGATCGCCCGGATGATGTTCCTGGGCGGGATCGCCGTGGTGGCGCTCGGCGTGCTGGGCCTGCCCGCCCGGGCCGGCGGCCCGTCGCTGCGCCGGGCGGCCGCCGTGGTCACGCTGGCCGGGGTGGCGGCGGCCGGGACCGCTTCGGTGCTGGTCCGCACCGCCCGGCTGACGCCCCATGGCATGGTCATCCCCGCGCTGCATGACGCGGCCAACGACCGGCCGGTCGGCTACACCCCGGTCTGCGATCACGTCGCCGGGGTCCCGGTGTGCCTGAACCCGGCCTACCGCCGCTACCTGCCCGAGGTCGCCGCCGACCTGCGGCCGGTGCTCGCGGAGGTGGCCGGCCTGCCCGGCGCGCCGGCCGGCGTCACCCAGGTGCCCGGCCGGTACGCCAGCGGCATGTTCGAGGATCAGGCCGGCGTGACGGTGACGATCGGCGGCACCCCGCCCGTGCTGCGCCTGCCGCTCGACGTGTTCAACACGCTGCCGAGCGCGACCCCCGGGTCCGCGGGGCAGTTCAATCAGGAACTGCCGCTGCTGTCGGTGCACGCCTTCGTGGGTGCGGGCAACGGCGCCGGCACCGCGGCGCAGCAGGCGGTGCAGGCCGCCCTGCTGCAGCATGGCGGCGTACCGTTCGCCGCGCAGCCCCAGGCGCTGACCATCTTCGGGCTGCCGAACGGGGCGCAGGAAGACCTTCAGGGGCTTGTCGGCAATTCAGAGTCCGCAAACGGGCCAGGAACGCCGCGCGGGCCGGTCTATGCCGCGGCGCGGCGGTTCGCCGCGCTGCCGGCCGCCGCCCGGCACGCCTGGCTCGCCGCCCACCTGGCCGCGCTGCGGTCCGGCCAGCTCACCCTCGCCCAGCTGCCATGACCGCCGCCGGGATCCAGAACTCCCCGCCCGCAGCCGCCCCCGGCCCGCTGGCCGCCCGGCCCGCCGCCGGCTCGCTGCGGCTGGCGTGGCTGTACCTGCTCAGCCGCCGCGCCCCGGCCGCCCTCGCGCTGCTGGCCGCTCTCGGCGCCCTGCTGTGGGCGGCCCTGCGCTGGCGGTGGAACGTCGCCGGCGGACCCGCGGCGCAGCAGCTAATTCCGCTGACGATCGAGACCGGGGCCGCCGCGGTCATCGCGGTCACCACCCACGGCCCGTTCGGCGACCCCGAACGCGCCACCGGCCGCTGGCTGCCCTGGCTGCGGCTGGCCACCGCCGCCGCGCTCACCGCCCTCGCGTTCGGCGCGCTCGCCGCCGGCGCCGTCGGCGGGACCCTGCCCGGCGGCACCCTCGCCCTGCTCCGCAACCTCGCCGGGATGACCGGCACCGGCCTGCTATCCGCCGCCGCGCTCGGCGGCGCGTTCGGGTGGACCGGCCCGATGGCCTACTGGCTGGCCACCGAATCGGTCCTCGCCGCGCACTGGACCACCCCCTGGATCTGGCCAGCCCGCCCCCCGCACGACCGCGGCGCGGCCATCTGCGCCACGCTGGTGCTCGCCGCCGGACTCACGGCCATCACCCTCCTCGGCGCCCGAGACTCCGGCCGCCGCCCCGCCCCCGAGTGAGCTGGCCACGGGAAACCCTGCGCCACAGATCCCGCGCGAACCTACGCCTGGAGTCTTAGCCCTGGTGGTGGCGGTGCTTCGCAGGCGGCACGTCGAGGGCCGGGTTGCCGTCGAAGAAGCCGTCCGGCCTGAGCTGGAACCCGACGCGGGTGACCGGCATCACCGGCCAGTCCTCCGGGCGCACCACATGGTGAGCGGTGAACGTGTGCCAGAGCACCAGGTCGGTGTTTTCCAGCGGTCGGTCGGCCGCGGTCCAGGCCGGCAGGCCGTCCCCGCCGGGATGCTGGTTGGGGTATTCGCCGGCCGGGAACCGCTGGTCGGGATCGTAGACGGTGACCCACAGGTGCTTGGCGGCGAACTCGGCCCGCCGCGCGATATGGGTGTCGGGCTGCCAGAACGGCAGCACGCTGTCCTGGGGCACCAGCTTGTAGGCGACCGCCTCGCCGGTGGCGTTCCGCCGGCCGGGATTGGTGATCTTCCAGCTGCGGGCGGCGCGACCGTCAGCCACCCGCTTTGCCTCCGACTCGCGGCGCAGCGGGGCCTGCCGCACCACCCACGCGTTCCCGTACGGGTTCTCCGGGCCGGGCGGCAGCGCCACCGAGTCGCACTCATAGACGGTGTTCTGCGGGCCGTCGACCATCATGTCCAGCCGCACGCAGAAGATGTGCTGGTGGTTGGGGCCATAGACCTGGGGGGCGACCAAGGTGCCGTAGGCCGGCTTCTGCCCCTCGGGCAGCGCCCCGTTGGAGATCACGCCGGTCAGCTTGACCTCGTATTCGATGGTGCCGTCCTGGTAGAGGTACCAGAAGTAGCCGTACTCGTAGTTACCGACAGTGGCGATCATCGAGATCACCAGCCGCCGCGAGCGCCGGACCTCGGCCTTGCCGGTCCGCCAGTCGGTGTGCTTCCACGACATGCCGTGGTCTTCCTCATGCATGCAGATCGCGTTCTTGATCAGCTGCGGGTGGCCGTCGTTGTCGTTGAGGTAGGCGTCGAAGTAGTAGATCTCGCCCAGGCAGTCGCAGCCCAGCTCCAGGCTGTTGGCGAGCACCCCGATGCCGTACTCGCCCATGTCGAAGACGTTCTTGCGGTACTGCGCCGGGCTTGGATCGCCGTAGGGGATGACCATCTCCGCGAGCGAGGCGCGGTAGATCAGCGGCCGGAGCGTTCCCTGATCCTGGTAGCGCACCAGGTGAAGGACCAGCCCCTCACGGGGGGTGAAGCCGACCCGGAACTGCCATTTCTGCCAGCTCACCTCGTGCCCGTCGACGGTAAAGCTGGTGCCGTCCGGCTGGGTGATCTCAACTGGCTTCAGGTCCTGCCGGGGTCCGCCGGGGAAATGGGGGACGTTCCCGGCGTCGCGTATCGCTTCCGCGGTGTAGTTGCCGCTGCGCGGCGGCAGCGGGACCACCCGGTGGTCCTCGATGTCCACGACTTCCATGCGGTCGAGGTCGAAGCGGACGATCAGGCCCTCCACCGGCCGGGCGTATCCGTTGTCGTCGGGGTCCCCCTGGCGTACCCAGGTCAGCGGGCGGAGGAACCGGCCCTGGCCGGCCGCGTCCTCGGGGCCGAGGTAGCCCACCGACCATGGATCGATCATCACCATGTCGAAGTCGGTGATGCCGCGCCGGCGCATCGCCTCTTGCCAGCGGGCGTCCTTCCTGACCGCCTCCTCGGTGGCCAGGAACTCTTCGAGCATGACCGCCGGCTGGACACCGGGCAACTCCCGCCACAGGCGCACCTCGCCGGCCGTGATCGAGACCACCGCCTCGTAGGTCCTGCATTCGGCCCGTTCGCGGAGCACGACGTGCGCCTGGCGCTCGAACGTCTCGCCCCGCCGGTAGCCCAGGACCGCGTCCTTGGCTGGTTCCCGAAGCGTGACGTAGACGAACCGCGCACTCGCGGCCAGGCCGCGGTCCTGCTTGAGGATCCGGCAGGCGGCCTCGATCTCCTCCGCAGTCAGCGGGTCCAGCAGATGCCGCACCCCCGCCTTGGCGTGCTCAGCCGTCTTCATCATCCGCTCCTTCCCTGGCTTCCCGAAGCCACGGACACTCGTTCACGGCAGCGGGCGTCATGCCTGCCCGGCCGCGGTCGGTACCCGTGCCGCCTCAATTATCAGGCACGACCGCCGGGTGCACTGATGGGACAGCACCGGCACTGACGCACAGGAAGCCCAATGCTCCGCGAAGAACGCCAAGCCCGCCAGCCAGAACTCGCAGGCCTGCCGGCGGGCGCTGCTGGAGGCCCGGTGCCGGTCGCACCTGGAGGAGGTCACCGAGCTGTCGCCCGCTCCATTCCCGGGACGCGATACTGCCCGCGTTGCGCCGCCGAGTCTGCGCCGGCACCCACCCTGGTGGCCATATCCGATGCAAGCCAGGAGCATGGACTTTCGTCATTTCCCATGATCGAGGCGCGGACCGAATGATCGGGCGGCGGCGCGAACCTGCCTTGGAAGCAGGAGACGTATGGTGACATTGCTCAGTTTGGTCACTGCTCCTGAGACGACCGACTTACACGTCTTATTGGCATTCGGGTAGCGGATCGGCTGACGCCCGCGAAAATGGCTGTTCGGCCATGTATTAGCTGCGGCCGGGGGTATACGCTGGCAACCAGGGGGGATGCTAATGCTGGATGCCTTCTATGGCGCTTTCTCGCCTGCCTGCTTTGCCCTGCTGGGCCTGTGGCTCGTCGTCGTGCAGATACGCATGGGGGAATGGCAGGCCAGCGCGGTGCACCGGAGGCGCTCTTACGGCGTCGCGTTACACTTCGCGCTGCCCGGCGTCATGAGTCTGCTTGCGTTGATCGACCCGGCGGATCCCGCTTTCTGGCGGGTGTCTTTCGTAATCGTCGCGCTCGGCGGGGCGGTGGTCCTGTCGGCGGTACGGGGTCTCCCGGCCCGGCGGGAGCGCGCCGCTTCGGGCCGGCCGCCGTTCATGAACCTGACCGGCTCGGCCTTGGCGCATACCTGGTGGCGATCGCGCTATACGCCGCCGTTGGCGTGCTGGCCCTGGCCGGAGGGCGGGTCGTGCCGCGCGCGGAGGCGGTACTGCTGATTCTGCTGCTATTCCTGGGATTCAATGTCGCGTGGCTGCTGCTGTTCGACCAAGCGCGCCCGTCGCGCGATCGCGCCGATACCGCCAGCGGTGATCGCGCGGCCGTGGCCGCCGGGCTCTCGTCCGACGAGGTGCCACCGCCCGCCCCCAAGAGGCCGCCGAGCCCGCAACCGCAGGCCCATTAGGGCTCGCAGCGCAATAACCCGCTGCTTTGCCTCCCGGCGGTCAGCCTGGTGGTAAGCGGGGCTGCGAACCGGGGCGGGGCGGAGACCCGCCCGGCGCCTGGCCGGCGCGGTGCCCATGATCCATGCCCTGAATTCCGGCATTTCCTGCGTTTTCGGTCCCGCCGGTTCCGTTGCCGGCTCCCGTTCCCGGCGAACCCGGCGATGAATGTGCGCCTGCTGTACACGGGTGTACACCAACGTCGCATTCACGGGGCGGGGATGCCGGGGCGGCGGGCGGGGATGCCGGGGCGGCGGCCGGGGATGCCGGGGCGGCGGCCGGGATGCCGGGGCGGCGGCCGGGATGCCGGGGCGGCGGGCCTGCGGGCGGGACGAATACCACGAAACGGGGGCAAAATGGTTGGACGGTGGCGGGCTGTCCGGCCTGGCGCCAGCCCCCGGCCAGCCGCGTCGCCCGCCTACCGGCGCCTGGATCAGGGAACCGGGCGCCGGATCCATGATCAAACCGGCGTGCTGATCATCGGCCGGGAGGGGCGAGCGGGCGGCCGGGCGAAGCGAGCGGGGGCAGGGGCGGAACGAGCGGGGGCGCGGGCGGAAGCGGCACCGTGACCAGGTTCGGCGGTGCGGCAGGCGGTGCCGACCCGACGAGTGGCTGCGTGGGCGCCGTCGCGACGAGTGGTTGCGTGGATATCGCCGCTGGGCTACGAGAGGGCCCGGCCGGCTGGCCGGGGCGCGCGATCGCGGCCAGTTCCATCGCCAGCTGCGCCGGGCCGGAGATCGGCGGCGCGGTGGCGCTGGCCTGCCCGGATAGCGCTTGGCAGGTCACGGCGCAGATGCTGGCCGGTATCCCGGGCCGGACCTGGCCAGGGCAGCGCACCTCCTGCCCGTCCCGGGGGGCCGGCGGCAGCGCCGTCTGGCCGGGGCCGGGCCAGTATCCGGTGAGCGCGGCGTACAGCAGCCGCGCCAGGCCACGGGTGTCAGCCAGGGCCGGGTCGGCGGCCCGGGCCCCGGTGAGCGCGGCGGCGATCCCCAGCCCGGTGATCTGCACGTTGCCCTGCGGGTCGCACCACAACGAGTCCGGGCCCAGGCACAGGTGGGCGAGCCCGGCCGCGTGGGCGGCCGTCACCGCCTCGGCAGCGTCGGCGATCATCCGGGCTGCGCGCCAGGGATCGAGCGGGCCCGCCGCCAGCAGCTCGCCGAGCCGCTCGCCGACAGGCCACTCCGTGACGATGTACGGGAACTCAGCGCGATCGTCGGCGTCGAAGACGCGGGCCAGCCGGGCATCGCCGACCCGGCTGGCCGCGCGGGCCGCCGCCGCCGCCTGCCTGGCCCGTGATCCTGGCGTGAAGGTCCGCACCGCCACCGGGCGCGCGAGGACCTCATCTGTGGCCCGCCATTCCGCCGATCCGCCCCGCTCGCTCAGCCGTTCCCATAGCCGGTACCGCCCGCCCAGCCGCGTGCCGGCCGCTGGCTGGGCCGACGGCGGCTCAGGACCAGCCCGCGCACCGCCCGGTGCCCGTGCGCTCATTTGATCACCAGCTCCAGCCCACGGCCCGCCAGCACCGTCGCGCTAGAGCCCTTCGTCCCCCGCCGGGGCCTGGCGGTCCCGGTTCAGGCGGACGCCGGCCTGATGCCGGGCATCGGGCGGCCGGTACCTGCGGAGGGTCAGCGGAGCACGAGCTCGCGGGCGTCGTCGTGATGAATTACGAGCTCGCGGGCGTCGTCGCCGTCGGGCGTCGGCTCCTGCGGCAGGTCACGCCGGATTCCGCCGTGCGGGGCCTGGCCGCGGCGGGTGGTTACGGCAGCCGCTGCCACCATCGCGACCGAGAGAGTGATCGCTATGCCGACGAGGATCACCAAGGCCATCAGGGCGCTGTTGAGGACCTGCATGTCGATCATTTGTGTCCCCTGTCACGATAGGTTTACGTCGTTTACTAAAGCTAGTATGCAACGTGGAAGTAAACATCACCAACTGATTAAATGCATGTTAACGCGCGAGCCGGGACGTGCGGCCCGCGGGCCCGCGCGGTCCGGGCCAGCCCCGGCCCCGATCGCGGGCAGGCAGGTCAACGGCCGGCTCCCGCACGCTCGTTGCGGAAAGGCGAACGATCACAGGGCGTGTCATCGGCCGAAAGGCCGGCCGGTAGCTTGGGCTGATGCGCCTCACTTCGCCGCGTCGCGCGAGGACGCTGACCGGCCGGGCTGCCGCGCGGCCGGCGCTACGACAGGAGGCAGACATGCCCGACGAGACCCGGCACGAGTCCGCTGACCTTCACGACTACGAGACCCAGGACGCCTACGACACGCTGGACGGAGACCCGGGGGATGACCCGCTCGACCGGGGGGTGGTTCCTCCCGAGCGGTGGTCGGCCGCGATCAGGTACGGCACCACGGACGAGGAGCAGGACGAAGGCGAGTCCCTCGATCAACTGCTCGCCGAGGAGGAGCCCGACCTCACTCCCGAGATCGACGACGAGCGATACGAGGACATCGCGGGGGATGAGGACGCGGGGGACGAGGACGTCGACGGGCTCCTGCTTGACGACGGCCCGGCTCCGCGCGCTGGCCGGCTGACGGCCGTGGACGAGGATGCCGGCCCGGACGAGGACGGTGAGCTTGTCGCCCAGGACGTCGGGATCGATGGTGCCGCGGCGACCGCGGAGGAGGCGGCGGTGCACGTGGTGGAGGACGACGACTACGACATCCGCTCCGAAAGCTGACCGGCCGTCGCCAGTCGTTACAGCCGTTACCGGCCGTCGCAGGAGTGCCGGTGACTAGCCGGGCGGAGATCGCGACCGTCAACGCCGCCGGCCTGGCGCAGGGCATCGCGCTGGTCACCTTTCCCGCGGCCAGCACGATCTTCACCGCGCGGGGCTCCTACGACCTGTCCAGCAGCCAGTACGGGCTGATGTTCGTTCCCCAGGTGATCACGGCGGTGACGGCCGCGCTGCTCGGCGCCGGGCTGCTGCGGCCCGGCCTGGCCCGGCGTCTCGGCGAGAAGACGATTTACCTGGCGGGCCTGCTGGCCGACCTGGCGGCCATGCTGCTGCTGATCGCGAGCTGGCTCGTGGCGCACCAGCACGCGCTGGCCTACGCGCTGCTGCTGGCCGCGACCGCCTGCCTGGGGGCCGGCTTCGGCCTCGCCGTGCCCGCGCTCAACACGCTGGCGGCCGCGTTTCACCCCCAGGCCGTCGACCGGGCGGTGCTGGTGCTCAACGCCCTCCTGGGGCTCGGCACGGCCCTCGCCCCGGTGTTCGTCGCGGTGTTCGTGGGCCTGGGGTTCTGGACCGGCCTGCCGGTGCTGGCCGCCTGCCTGCTCGCGGTCCTGTTCGGCGTCAGCCTGCGCCTGCCGCTCCGGCCCGGGGCGCAGCCGCAGCCCGGCCAGCAGGAGCCGGGCCCCCCGCCCCGCACAGCAGGCGGCCGTATCCCCGCCGGTTTCTGGCTGTTCGGGGCGTTCGCCGTGCTCTACGGCTTCTGCGAGACCATGAACGGCAACTGGTCACAGCTCGACATCACCTCGCTGCACGTCAAGGCGTCGACCGCCGCGCTGGCGCTGACCGCGTTCTGGGCAGTGGTGACCGGGGGACGGGTGCTGTTCGCCGCGGTCCAGCGCTGGCTGCCGAGCCGGGTCGCGTATCACGGCCTGCCGTTCCTGCTCGCGGGAGCGTTCGTGCTGATCGCGGCGCTGCCCCAGGACGCGCCGCTGGCGTCGGTCGGGGCCTTCGCCCTGGCCGGGCTGGGCTGCTCGGCGCTGCTCCCGCTGACGATCAGCATCGGGCAGGAGAAACTGGCGAACTACCAGGCGGTGGTGGCCGGCGGGGTGATCGCCTGCTACCAGGTCGGCTACGGCATCGCCGCGTTCGGCGTGGGTCCGCTGGTCAACGCGGGCGTGCGGCTGCCGGCGATCTTCGCCGCCGGTGCCGCGGTGGCAGCGGGCATGGGGCTGCTGTCACTCGCCGTCGCCCGCGGCCGCCCGTCGCCGCGTACGGTGCACCCCCGCCCGGCCCCCCAGTCGGCGAGCGCCGGGCGCTAACGGCCGGTCCGGCGGGCGGCAAGCCGGTTACCAGCGGCAAAGCCGGGCGATGCGGGGTAGGTACGGGGGCCGGCGGCGGGGTCGCGGCCGCGAGGCGGACATGATGGCCGGGTGACCGAGCACTATGACGTGATCGTCGTTGGAACGGGGGCCGGGGGCGGGACGCTCGCCCACGTTCTCGCGCCGTCAGGCCAGCGGATCCTGCTGCTCGAACGGGGCGACTTCCTGCCCAGGGAGAAGGAGAACTGGGATCCCGCGCCGGTGTTCATCGACGGCCGGTACATCTCCAAGGACACCTGGTACGACAGCGACGGCCAGCCGTTCCAGCCGCAGGTGCACTACTTCGTCGGCGGGGCGACGAAGCTGTACGGCGCCGCGCTGTACCGGCTCCGGCCCGCCGACTTCGGCGAGATCCAGCACGCCGACGGCCTGTCACCGGCGTGGCCGCTGAGCTACGACGACTTCGAGCCGTGGTACACCAAGGCCGAATGGCTGTACCAGGTGCACGGCACGCACGGCGAGGACCCGACCGAGGGGCACTGGTCGAGGCAGTACCCCTGGCCGGCGGTCTCGCACGAGCCGCGGATCCAGCAGATCTCCGACTCCCTGCGCGACGGCGGCTACCATCCGTTCGCCGCTCCGTGCGCGATCCTGCTGGACGAGGCCAACCGCCCGGCCAGCCGGTGCATCCGCTGCGACACCTGCGACGGCTTCCCGTGCCTGGTGCACGCCAAGTCGGACGCCGAAACCATCGCCGTGCGCCCCGTTCTCGGCCGCGAGAACGTGACGCTGCTGGTGAACGCCGAGGTGGAGCGCCTGGAGACCGATCCGGGCGGCGGATCGGTGACCGGCGTCGTGGTCTCGCGCGGCGGCCGGCGCGAGGTCTATACCGGCGACATCGTGGTCGTCTGCGCCGGGGCGGCGGCCAGCGCCAGGATCCTGCTCCGGTCGGCATCCGAGCGCCACCCGGCCGGCCTGGCCAACGGATCCGACCAGGTCGGCCGCAACTACATGTTCCACAACAACAACGCCGTCGTGGCGATCGACAAGGAGCGCAACGACACGGTGTTCCAGAAGACCCTGGGCGTCAACGACTTCTACTTCGCCGGTGACGGGCGGCCATGGCCGCTCGGCAACATCCAGATGGTCGGCAAGTCGAACTGGGCCGCGATGAAGGGCGAGGAACCCAGGCTGACCAAGCTGGTCCCGAAGCTGGCCCTGGAGGAGGTCGCCCGGCATGCGGTGGACTTCTGGCTGACCACCGAGGACGTGCCCAAGCCGGGCAACCGGGTCACCGTGGACCGCGACGGTAACGTGCACCTGGCCTACCACCGGACCAACGACGCGGAGGCCGACGGCCTCTACCGCGAGCTGCGGAAGATCATCAACCACGTCGGGCTGGCCGCGCACCACCTGCTGCAGAAGAACTTCTACGCCAACTTGAGCATCCCGATCGCCGGGGTCGCGCACCAGGCGGGCACCTGCCGGTTCGGCGCCGACCCGGCCACCTCGGTGCTCGACGTGAACTGCAAGGCGCACGAGGTGGACAACCTGTACGTGGTCGACACGAGCTTCTTGCCGAGCATCGGCGCGGTGAACCCCGCGCTCACCGCCATGGCCAACGCGATCCGGGTGGGCGAGCACCTGCTGAGCCGGATGGCGTGAGGGAACGGGCGGAGGGCGCCGCCGCCTGGCCCGCGCCGCGTCCCCGGGGGCGCCAGATGAACCGCTGCAGGCGCAGCATCGCCGCGCCCACCACGATCAGCACAGTTACGTTCAGCAGCAGCTGGTCGACCGAGCCCCGGGCTCCCGTCCAGCTGCCGTAGGCCACCGCCAGGCCGATGTTCGCGGCCGCCGGGATCGTCGTGATCGAGATGAACACGCCGATGAGGGCGCTGGCCCTGGCCTCGGTCAGCGACACCACGCCGACGATGCCGGCCAGGACCGCGACCACCACCGAGAACAGGTCGGGGTTGCTGATGAACTCCGCGACCGGGCGCACGCCCGCGGAGAAGTCCTGCGGCGTCTGCCCGGACCACCGGATCACGGCCCCGAAGGCCAGGGTGACGACGATCGCCGCCGCGAAGCCGGTGACCAGCGCCAGCGTGCCGTGCACGACCGGCGGCCGGTCCCCCTGGTCGAGGCCCAGGGCGACGCCCATGATCGCGTTGTACTCCGGGCCGACGACCATCGCGCCGACGATGAGGATCTGCGAGTTGGTCAGGATGCCGACGGCGCCGATCAGCCCGGCGATGGCCAGCAGGACGAAGAAACTCGGGGCGTAGACGGCATTGGCGTGGATCCCGGCCTCGACGACGTCCCAGACCGGGGCGATGTCCCGCTGCACGACGCCGAACCTCGGGCCCGGGCCGGGCTCTTCCCCGATGACCGCGGCCACGTTCTCGACGGCGATCGGACTGCCGAGGTCGGCGCGGATGGCGTGCAGCTGCCCGAGCACGGCGTTGGCGGAGCGGCGCGACACGTCGAACAGCACGGCGTCGCCCCCCGGGCCCGGCCGCGCCGTGTCGCGGGCCGGCCCTCGCGCGGCTCCCGGGAGGACCACCACGCGGGTGACCCCGGACTCCGCGGTGAGCGCTTCGACGAGGCGCTCGGTCAGGTCCGGCGGGCAGGCGAGACGGATGTGGAAGGCCATCGTCGCTCCCGTCCTGGCTCGGCCAGCATCGCCGGCGCGTCGCTGCTGCTATGACGACAGCAACGCGCCGGCGATGCTGTGCCCGGGCGGGCGGTCAGGGCGCCGACAGCACGGCCTCGACCGAGCCGGCGCCGTGGTCGAGCTGGTAGTCGAGGTTGGTCGCGGCGGTGATGAGGGACAGGTGGCTGAACGCCTGCGGGAAGTTGCCGAGCTGCTCGCCGGTACTGCCGATCTCCTCGGAGTACAGGCCCAGGTGGTTGGCGTAGGTGTGCATCTTCTCGAACGTCAGCCGGGCGTCGTCGAGCCGCCCGGACCGGGCCAGGGCATCCACGTACCAGAACGTGCACAGCGAGAACGTGCCCTCGTCGCCGGCCAGCCCGTCGGGCGAGGCGCTGGGGTTGTAGCGGTAGACCAGGCTGTCGGAAACCAGCTCGCGGTCCATTGCCTGCAGCGTGGACAGCCACATCGGGTCGTGGGGCGAGATGAAGCCCATCAGCGGCATCATCAGCAGCGAGGAGTCGAGCACCTCGGTGTCGTAGTGCTGGGTGAACGCGCCGACCTTGGGGTTCCAGCCGCGCTGCATGATCTGCTGGTAGATCTTGTCGCGCTCGGTGGTCCACAGGGGCAGGTTGGCCGGGCGGGCGCGGCGCTGGGCCAGCCGGATGGCCCGGTCCAGCGCGACCCAGGCCTGGAACCGGCCATAGGTGAAGTTCTTCCGGCCGCCGCGGGTCTCCCAGATGCCCTCGTCCGGCTCGTCCCAGTGCTGGCACAGCCAGTCGGTGAGCCGCGCGACCGACATCCAGCCCTCGTGCGCCATCTGCGCGCCGTGGGCGTCGCCCAGGGAGATGGCATCGAGTGCCTCGCCGTAGATGTCGAGCTGTCGCTGGTCGGCCGCGCCGTTCCCGATCCGCACCGGCCGGGAGCCGCGCCAGCCCTCGAAGTGGTCGAGGGTCTCCTCGGTGAGATCGGAACTGCCGTCGACCCGGTACATGATCTTCAGCGGCCCGGCGCCGTCACCGGCCTGCTCGGTCGTGCGATCCTTGATCCATTTGCCGAACGCGGCGGCCTCCTCGACGTAACCGAGGCCCAGCAGGGCGTAGATGGAGAAGGAGCCGTCCCGGATCCAGGTGTAACGGTAATCCCAGTTCCGCTCCCCGCCGACCTGCTCGGGCAGCCCGGTGGTGGGCGCCGCGACCGGCGCGCCGGTGGGCGCGTAGGTCATCAGCTTGAGCGTCATGGCGGACCGGGTGACCATGTCGCGCCAGCGGCCGGTATAGGTCGAGCGGCCAAGCCACTCACACCAGAAGCGCTCGGTGTCGTCGGCCAGTTGCTGGGCCTCCTCGGGCGGCATCAGGCGCTCCGGCTTTCCCCCCATCCACTCCAGTACCACGCCGCCGATCTCGCCCGCACGCACCGTGCGGGTCCACCGCAGGCCGTTGCGGTCCTGCTCCAGTTCGATTCCCGTGTCGCCGATGGACGTTCCCCGGGGCGCGATGCCGCGCACCGTCAGGTGCGCGTCGCCGGAGCGGAACACCGCGCCGCCCTCGGCGAACTCCAGCGTGTGCTGGGCCCGGCCGTAGTCAAAGCGCGGCTGGATATCGATCCGGAACCGCATGGTGCCGCGCACCACGCGGATGTTGCGCACCAGCCGGTGCCGGTCGGTCGGCGTATCCCCGGCGACGGGCATGAAGTCATGCACCTCGCCGACGCCGTCCGGGGTCATGAACCTGGTGACCAGGATCGCGGTGTCGGGGAGGTACAGCTGTCTGGTTACGTAGTCGTCCCGGTCGGGCGCGATCCGGCAGTGGCCGCCCTGGTCGGCGTCGAGCAGGGACGCGAACACGCTGGGCGAGTCGAACCGGGGACAGCAGAACCAGTCGACGGTCCCGTCGGTGGACACCAGCGCCGCGGTCTGCAGGTCGCCGATCAGCCCGTGGTCGCCGATGTTCGGGTAGCGCTCCAAGATCCGCACCTCCTCGTCGTGGTCGGTCGCGCTCACGATCGCGGGCCGGGGGCCGCGGCGCATCACTCATTCGGGGTGATGAGCGGCTCGCCGCGGCCGCTCACGATCAAATTCCAGAACGCTAAGACGCGTGGCCGGCCCGGACCGCCCGGCCCGGCGGACCGGGTCCCGGGGCAATCACCCCGGGCGGATGATGCCCGGCCGCTGCCGCGCGGACACAGTGATGATCAACGACCAAGCTCAGGACGGAGTCATGACGACTATCCAGGCAAGCACGGGAAACGGGAGAAGCACGGGCGCGGGCGGGCCGCAGGTCAGGACCGGGCCGCTGGTATCCGGGGCGGTGCTGGTCGGCGTCGGCGGCCTGATCGCGCTGGTGGGCGTGGCCATCGGCGGCTTCCACCTGCTCTCGGCGGTCCGGCAGTGGGTCGGCGAGATGGAAGTGCCGCCGAGCGAAATCGCGAAGCAGAAGCTGGCCCAGGCCAAGGCGGCGGCGGCCGCCGCGGGCGCGGCAGGCGCGGGCGCCTGGCAGAACGGCCCGGCGGACTCCCGCGCCCCCGTTCAGTGACCCGCCCCCAGGGGCTGACAACCGCATCGGTGGAACATCGTTGCTGCTGTAACGACATCGGGGTTGCAGCGATGTCGTTGCGCCCGGGACCGGGTGACCGGTGAACCTTGAGCTGGCGCGGTGGCAGTTCGCGTTCACGTCGGTCGACCATTTCCTGTTCGTGCCGGTAACGATCGGGCTGGCCTTCCTGACCGCGCTGCTGCAGACCGCGTGGCACCGCAGCGGGCGCGACGAGTACCTGCGGCTGACCAGGTTCTTCGGCACGCTGCTGGTCATCAACGTGGCGATCGGCGTGGTGACCGGCCTGGTGCAGGAGTTCCAGTTCGGGATGAACTGGTCGGCGTACTCGCGGCTGGTCGGCAACATCTTCGGCGCCCCGCTGGCCATCGAGGGCCTCGGGGCGTTCTTCCTGGAGTCCACCTTCCTCGGGCTGTGGCTGTTCGGCTGGGACAAGCTGCCGCGGCGGGTGCACCTGGCCACGATCTGGGCGGTCTCGCTCGGCACCATCCTGTCGGCGGCGTTCATCATGGCGGCCAACTCGTGGATGCAGCATCCGGTCGGCTTCACGATGAACCGGGCCCGCCAGCCGCAGCTCAACGACTTCTGGGCGCTGCTGACCAACCCGGTGTTCGTCTGGGGGTACGCGAAGGTCGTGCTGGCGTCGCTGGTCACCGGCGCGGCGGTGATGCTCGCGGTGTCGGCGTGGCAGCTGCGTCACGGCGGGGACGCCGGCGTGTTCACCCGGTCGGCCCGGCTGGCGCTGATCGTGCTGGTCCCGGCGATCCTGTTCGCCATGCTGGTCGGCGACGAGCTGGGGGTGATCGAGGCCCGGTACCAGCCGATGAAGATCGCCGCGGCCGAGGCGCAGTGGACCACCTGCCAGCCGTGCTCGTTCTCGCTGTTCCAGATCGGCGGCGGCAACGACGATCACACCCCGACCCAGATCCTGGCCATCCCGCACCTGCTGTCGCTGCTGGCCACCAACCACTGGAACGGCAAGGTGACCGGCCTGAGCCCGCTGCAGGCCCAGTACAGCAGGCAGTACGGGCCCGGCTCCTACGTGCCGAACGTGTTCATCCAGTACTGGTCGATGCGGGTGATGGCCTACGCCGGGGTCCTGGCCCTGCTGATCGCGCTGTGGGGGCTGTGGCTGGTCCGGCGCAAGACGCTGGCGGCTTCCCGCCGGTTCTTGCGGGTGGCGGTCTGGGCCGCGGTGCTGCCGTTCTTCATGAACACCGCGGGCTGGCTGCTGACCGAGTCCGGCCGGCAGCCGTGGATCGTGCAAGGCATCATGCTGACCAAGAACGGGATCTCGCCGTCGGTCAGCACGACGACGATCGCGATCAGCCTGGCGATCTTCGTCCTGCTCTACGTCGTGCTGGCCGTGGTGGACCTGATGCTCATGCTCAAGTACTCCCGCGACCAGCTTCCGCCGCCGCGGGCCGGCACCGACGCCGGCCTTCCCGTTCCGGCCGTCCAGTACTGAGGTCGCGATGGTCCCGTTCTGGTTCGCCATCATCGCGGTTCTGTGGATGGGTTTCTTCGTCCTGGAGGGGTTCGACTTCGGCGTGGGCATCCTGCACGACGTGGTCGGGCGGGACGAGGCCGGCCGCCGTGCCGTGATCAACACGATCGGGCCGCTGTGGGACGGCAACGAGGTCTGGCTGATCGTGGCCGGGGCCGCCATGTTCGCCGCGTTTCCCGGCTGGTACGCGACGATGTTCTCGGGCTTCTACCTGGCGCTGGTGCTGCTGCTGGTCGCGCTGATCGTGCGCGGCGTGTCGTTCGAGTACCGGGGCAAGCGGCAGGCCGCGGCCTGGCTCCGCACCTGGGACGGCCTGCTGACCGCCGGCAGCGTGCTGGCCCCGCTGCTGATCGGCGTGGCCCTGGGCGACCTGCTGCACGGGCTGCCGGTCAACGCCAGCCACGAGTACACCGGGTCGTTCTGGACCCTGCTGCAGCCGTACGGGATCTTCACCGGGATCACGTTCGTCGCGGTCTGCGTGCTGCACGGCGCGACGTTCCTGGGCCTGAAGACCGCCGGCGACCTGCGCGAGCGGGCCGGGCGCCTGGCCCGGCGGGTGGCCCCGGTGACCGGGCTCCTCGTCCTGGCCTTCGTGTCCTGGACCCACGCCAGCGCGGGCAAGGGAGCCCTGCTCAACCCGGTCGAGTTCGCGGCCGTGCTCGCCGCGATCGCCGCCGTCTGGCTGGTCTTCACCCGCAGCGGAGGCTGGGCGTTCGCCGCGACCACGGTCACCATGGCGGCCTGCGTCCTGTCCATCTTCGTCGGCCTGTACCCGCGTGTGATGATCTCCAGCACCAGTCCCGCGTTCAGCCTGACCGTCGGCAACACCGCGTCCGGGCATTACTCCCTGTCGGTGATGGCCGTGGTCGTCGTGATCTTCCTTCCGTTCGTGCTCGCCTACCAGGCCTGGACCTACTACGTGTTCCGGAAGCGGATCAGCAGCCGGATGTTCGATCAGCCCGGTCACGGGGGCGCTACAAGATCGCGATCGGGTTGACCGGGGAACCGGTGCCGCCGGGCAGCCGCAGCGGCGCGATCACGCAGCAGAACGACCAGCGTCCCGCCTCCGCGCACAGCGGCACGAGGTGGTCGAACTGCAGGTAGTCCAGCAGATGCAGGCCCAGCGCGTTGATCGCGAGCAGCAGGAGCGCCCGGCCGCTGTCGGATGAGCACGGCCTGATCACGCAGAAGGAGCTGAGATGGCGACAGACGGAGTTGACGCGCTGGTGATATTCGGGGCCACCGGCGACCTGGCCAAGCTGGAGACGTTCCCGGCGCTGGTGGGCCTGGTCGAGCGCGGCGTGCTGGACGTTCCGGTCATCGGGGTGGCCAAGAGCGGCTGGGGGCTGGACCAGTTCCGCGACTACGCGACCGCATCGCTGCGGCTCAACCACATGGACCCGAACAGCCCGGCCGCGCAGAAGATGCTCGGCCTGCTGCGCTACGTGGACGGGGACCTCGGCGACGACGCGACGTACAGGACCATGTCGGACGCGGTCGGCTCCGGCACCCGGGTCCTGTTCTACCTGGAGGTGCCGCCGGTGCTGTTCGGGCGGATCACCGAGGGCATCGCCGCGGCGGGCCGGACCAAGAACGCCCGGGTGATGGTGGAGAAGCCGTTCGGGACCGATTTGGCCAGCTCGCGCCAGCTCAACGACACCATGCACAAGTACTTCCCGGAGGAGGCGATCTTCCGGGTGGACGACTGGCTGGCCTTCGACCCGGTGGAGAACGTGCTGTTCGTCCGGTTCGCGAACTCGGTGCTCGAGCCGCTGCTGAACCGGGACTGCGTGGAACGGATCCAGATCACGATGGCCGAGGCGTTCGACGTCTCCGACCGCGGCGCGTTCTACGACCGGACCGGCGCCATCCGTGACGTGGTGCAGAACCACATGCTGCAGGTGCTGGCCACCGTGCTGGCCGAGCCGCCGGACGGGCGGGGGCTGGAGAGCTGGCCGGACGCCAAGTCGCGGGTGATCTCGGCGCTGCGCCCGCTGACCGCCGAGGACACCGTCCGCGGCCAGTACGACGGCTACCAGCAGGTGGCCGGCGTCGGCCCGAAGTCCACGACCGAGACGTATGTCGCCATCCGGCTGGCCGCCGACACCTGGCGCTGGGCGGGCGTGCCGATCTTGATCCGGGCGGGCAAGTGCCTGCCGGTGACCGCGACCGAGATCGACATCAGGTTCAAGCGGCCGCCGCACGACGTGTTCGGGATCGAGCCGTTCGCGGTGCGCAACTCGCTGCGGTTCCGGGTCTGGCCGGAGACCGCGGTCGGCCTGGAGCTGGCCGGGAAGAAGCCGGGCGCCGGGCTGGAGCCGCAGGCCGAGGAGCTGACGTTCTCCGAGCAGCCCGGGTCGGACATCCGCCCCTACGACCGGCTGATCGGCGCGGCCCTGGACGGCGACCGGTGGCTGTTCGCCCGGCAGGACACCGTCGAGGCGGCGTGGGAGGTCGTCGACCCGGTGCTCGGCGACGTCACGCCCGTGCACCCCTACACCCGGGGCAGCTGGGGCCCGAAGGAAGCCGACCGGCTGCTGGCGGGCCGGGACACCTGGCACGACCCGGCCGGCTAGGCCAAGGAGCCTCGGATGGCCGCCTATTCGGGACGCCGCCGGGTCGTGATCGTCGGCGGCGGCTTCGCCGGCCTGTTCGCGGCCCGCGCGCTGCAGCGCGCCCACGTCTCGGTGACGCTGATCGACCGTTCGCAGCATCACCTGTTCCAGCCGCTGCTGTACCAGTGCGCCACCGGGATCCTGTCCGAGGGGAAGATCGCCGCCCCGCTGCGCGACGTGCTCGCCAGGTCCAAGAACGTGGACTGCGTGCTGGCCGAGGTGGTCGACTTCGACGCTGCGGGCCGGCGGGTCATCGCGCAGCGGGTCGGCGGCGAGCGCATCTTCTGCGGCTACGACGACCTCATCGTGGCCGCCGGGGTGCGGCAGTCCTACTTCGGCCACGACGAGTACGCCCGCTGGGCCCCGGGGATGAAGACGATCTCGGACGCGCTGGTCATCCGCCGCCGGGTCTACGGCGCGTTCGAGATGGCCGAGACGGCCACCGACGCTGCCGAACGCCGGGCCTGGCTGACGTTCGCCCTGGTCGGCGCCGGCCCGACCGGGGTGGAACTCGCGGGGCAGATCCGGGAGGTCGCCACCAAGACCCTCCGCGGCGAGTTCCGCACCATCCGGCCGGAGGACGCGCGGGTGCTGCTGTTCGACGGCGGCACCGCGCCGCTGGCCTCGTTCGGCCCGAAGCTGTCCCACAAGGCCGGCCAGGCCCTGCGGGCACTAGGGGTCGAGCAGCACATGGGCACGATCGTCACCCGCGTCGACCAGGGCTGGCTGGAGGTCCGCGACCACGCGGGCACGCAGACCCGCCACGACGTCAACACCGTGCTCTGGACGGCGGGGGTGGAGGCCCCGCCGGTGGCCGAGGCCCTGGCCCGGGCGACCGGGGCCAGCCGCGACAAGGCCGGCCGCATCCTGGTGGAGAAGGACCTCACGGTCCCCGGGCATCCCGAGATCTTCGTCCTCGGCGACATGATGAGCCTGGACGACCTGCCGGGGGTGGCCGAGGTGGCCATGCAGTCCGGGCTCTACGCCGCGCGCCGCATCCGCCTCCGGGCCACGGGTGCGGAGGCGGCCGGGGACGGGGCTCCGGGAGCCCCGGCGGAGCCGGGGGAGGGGGCGGTCAAGCCGTTCCGTTACCGTGACCTCGGCTCGGCCGCCTACATCTCCCGCGGCCGGGCGGTCGTCTCGGCGGGCCCGCTCCAGGCCGGCGGCTTCCTCGGCTGGTGGATCTGGCTGTTCATCCACATCGCGTTCCTGACCGGCTACCGGAACCGGGTCGGCGCCGTGCTGACCTGGTGGCTGGCCTTCACCCGGGACATCCGGCGCGAGCGGGCCTTTACCACCGACGACGTCAAGGCGGTGCGCGACGTCTACCGGCACTCGATAGCGGA
Source organism: uncultured Actinomycetota bacterium (assembly GCA_963842355.1). GTDB lineage: Bacteria > Actinomycetota > Actinomycetes > Streptosporangiales > Streptosporangiaceae > JASHPR01. The sequence continues at coordinate 172,053 of CAWJGC010000016.1, forward strand.
GGACACGCCGGGCGGCCCGCCACCACCCGGCCCAGTTCCGTGATCGCCGAGCCGGACAGCAGGCGCACCGTCCGCGCGGCCGGCGAGGTCCCAGTCGCGCTGCGGGGCAGCCGGACCCGGAGCGCGCCGGGCCGGGACTCGAAGACCAGCGGGGGGTCCATCAGCAATGCCTCCTCTCGCGTCCCGCGGCCGCCGAGGTGATCAAGCTGGTACGGATCGTTCGAGACCAGGATCAGATGGGCGGGGGGGAAGGCGGCGCCATCGGGTCCGGTGAACCGCAGGTCGAGGGGGGTCGCGTCCGGCCCGAGCAGCCGTATCACCCGCCGGGGGTGGGGCGCGGCGGGCGTCCCCGGTTATGAACTGGGCGGGATCGATCACTTCGGGAAGGAAACGGATGCGACGGGCAGGCCGGCGGGGTGGCCGTTCCCGCCCGCCGGAACCGCGTGACCGTACCGGCCCGCTGGAACCCGCCGGGCGCTACGGCCTGTTGCTGCTCCTGCTGATCGCGACCTACCTGCTGTCCGCGTCCCCGCTCAGCACGCTGGCCGCGGACCTGCAGACCGTCCTGTTCCTCGGCGTCCTGCTGCTGGTGCTCCGCACGGCGCAGGCGAGCCCGCGGGTGATCTGGCTGTCCGGCGCCGTGGCGCTGGCGGGCTCCGCGGTGGCCCTGGCGGCGACGCTGACCCATACCCAGGACGGTGAGGGCGCGGCCGACCTCTGGCGGGGGCTGGTCCTGCTGATCACGGCGGTGCTGATCGTGCGCCGCGTCCTGGACCGGCCCACGATCACCCTGCAGAGCATCTACGGGGCCCTGAGCGCGTACCTGATCATCGGGCTGATGTTCGCCGCGTTCTTCGCGGCCATGCAGCACTTGGTTGCGGGACCGTTCTTCGCCGACCACCAGCCCGCCACCACGCAGACGCTCCAGTACTTCAGCTTCACCACGCTGACCACCCTCGGCTACGGCGACTTCACCGCGGCCGGCGACGGCGGCCGCGCCCTGGCCGTGGTCGAGGCCCTGACCGGGCAGGTGTTCCTGGCCACGCTGGTGGCCCGCCTGGTGGCCGGTTTCCGGGCGGCGCCGGCCGGGCCGCCCCCGGTGCCGGCCAGGCGGCGCTGGCCTCCGGGCAACGCCCGGCCCGGGACCGGGCCGTCGTACCGCCGCAGGCCGCCGAGAGGCGCCAGGAAGCCCCCGCCCCGCAGCCCCGGCCCATAACCGGCGCTGCGCGCCGATACCCGGGGTGATCACGTCGGGCGCCGCCGCCGGCCGGTTCCCTGTATCGCCCGTTCCGCGTCCAAGGACCTGGCTGGCCCGGATGCCCTCGCCGGGCCGAGCCTGGCCGAGACCACGTACGCCACCACGACCGCCACGATCGCCAGCGGCATGACCGCCAGGCCGTCCGACGTCAGCAACAGGGTGGCCAGCAGGACGGAGGTCAGCGGGAGCCTGAGCATCACCACGGCCATCGCGCCGATGCCCATGGCCACGCCGGGGACCAGGGGCAGGCCCGGCAGGTGCGACATGGCTATCCCGCCGGCCGCCCCGATGAACATGGCCGGGAAGATGGGCCCGCCGCGGAAGCTGCTCAGCGAGGTGCCGTAGGCGAGGCTCTTGCAGGCCAGGAGCAGCAGCAGCGCGCCCACGGTATAGGAGCCGCTGTGGCCGATCAGCGGGCCGAGCGCGCTTTGCCCGGAGAACAGCACCTCGGCCGTGCCCTTTCCGGTGCCCGCGGCGAAAGCGATCGCCAGTCCCGCGATGGCCAGGCCGGCCACCGGCGTGAGCAGCACCATGCGCGGCTGGGGCTGGATGCGCGAGCGCAGCAGCAGCGCGAGCCGCCGGATTCCCGAGCCGAGCGAGGCGGCGGCCACCCCGATCACCAGCGCCCATCCGAACTCCGCGAGGTCGGGCGTCCCGAAATGGGGGAGGTTCGGCAGCGCCAGCGAGAAGGGGCCGAGCCCGGTCCAGGAACCGAGGCCGATGAAGATCAGCGAGCCGACGCCCGCGGCCAGCAGCCCGGGAACCAGCACGAGTTCCATCGTCGCCCCGCCGAGTCCCGACGCCTCCATCAGGAGGAACGCCCCGATCAGGGGCGAGCCGAGCAGCGTGCTGACGGCGGCGAAGCTGCCCGCCGCGGCCACCACGGCGGTGATCCGCGCGGGCGCGTCCCGCTTGGCGAGCCGGACGGCGCAGACGCCCAGCCCGCCGCCCAGGGCGATCAGCGGCGCCTCCGGCCCGAGCACCACGCCGAGGCACAGGGTGGCCAGGGCCGCGAGCACCACGCCGGGAAGCTCGACCGGCGAGGGGGCGCCCTCGCCCGCCGAGAACCCGTCGGCCGGCGAGCGTCCGCCGGTGCCGGGCAGGTACCGGATCGTGAGCGCGACCAGCAGCCCGGCCAGCGCCAGCGCCGGAACGGGCCACCACAGCGGCTGGGATCCGAAGCCCAGCCCTCTGGGCAGGCTCGTGAAGATCCATTTCTGCATCTGGCTGACCAGCGCGAGGAAGCCGTAGGCCAGGGCCGAGACGGGCACGCCGATGATCGCGGCCAGAGCCAGCAGCCCCAGGTAGCTCCGGGATCGCAGGAGCGCGAGTGGGTCGGACGGCGTCGTCACCGCGGCAGCCGCGCGGGTCAGCCAGGCGTCACAGGTCGCTTTCCGCCATGATCCGCCCCGACCCGACGGCGGTGACCAGGGCCTGGTAGTCCCGCTCGTTCTGGTCGGCGTAGGCGGCGGCGAATTCGGCGACCGCCTGGTCGAACGTGTCCGACCCGCCCAGGTAGGCGGCGATGGCGATCCGGTCGCCGGACCGGGCGTGCGCCCGCGCCAGCGTCCATCCGCACAGCTCGCCGTACATCCGCATGCCCCGCGGGATCAGGCTCTCGATGTCGAGGGAGAGCTTCCAGTCGCGAAGCTGGCGCACGTAGAAGTCACGGGACCGGTGGTCGAGCCCGGCCTCGACCCGCTGCCAGCCCAGGAAGATATCGCTGGTGGCCTGCATCAGCCGCTGGCCCGCCACCACCCGCTGGCCCTGGTTGTGGTACTTGCTGGCCCCGACGAAGCGGCTGAGCACCGACGCCCCGGCCTCCTTCACCTGCAGGAACAGCGGATCTGCGGCGTCACGGCCGAGCATCAGGACGATCCAGCAGCGGGTCCCGACGCTGCCGACCCCCACCACCTTGTGGGCCATGTCGGCGAACTCGTACTGCTCGAGCAGGTACCGGCGGTCGGTTTCCAGCGTTCGCCGGTAGCTGGCGATCATTTCGGTCAGCAGCGATTCGAGATCCTTGCGGTCCACCTCGTCCGGCACGAGCTGGTCGATCGGGACGAGCAGCGGCGGGTCGGCGACGATCCGCGGCCGGCCGTCCACCAGGCGGGTCAGCTTGGCCACTTCCTGCATGCTGTCCCTGGTTCGCGCCTTGGCCAGGCCCTTGTCCATTCGCTTGCGCTGCTTGGCCCGCAGCTGCGAGTCGAACTGCGCCCGGAACTGGTCCATGTCCGCGTGCGCGTACCAGACATCCAGGCTGGTCAGGCCAGCGAAGGCGCGCATCGCCTCCCGGTACCGGCCGACCGCGGCCGCGACGATCGCGCGCCGCTTCTTGCCGGGCAGCCCGTTGCCGCGCGCGGCGACCTCCAGGCTGGCGGCCAGCCGCTTGACGTCCCACTCCCACGGGCCGGGCAGGGTCTCGTCGAAGTCGTTGAGGTCGAAGACCAGGCGCCGCTCGGCCGAGCCGAAGATGCCGAAGTTCGACAGGTGCGCGTCGCCGCACGCCTGGACGGCCAGCCCGGATACCGGGGTGGCGGCCAGGTCGCTGGCCATCGGCAGCGCCGCGCCGCGGTAGTACGTGAACGGGGAGACCATCATCCGGCCGTACCGGACCGGCACCAGCTCCGGCACCCGCGACGCTGCCTGCTCCTCCAGCAGGGCTATCGGGTCGGGCCGGTCCGGGGACGGTTCGAACCCGGCGTGGCTCTCCAGCGGCACTTCGGCCCGCGCCGCCTTGCCGCGGACCGCCCGCTCGGCCGGGGTCAGGCGCCCGAGCCCCGAATCCAGCTGGTAGCGCTGCGGAGCCCGGGTCGGCCCGGTCGGCCCGGTCGCCCTGGTCGCCCTGGTTGCCCTGGTCGGCCCGGCTGGTCTGGCCGATCTCGCCGCCGTCGTCGCGCCCATCATCGGCTCCCCTCTAGCCTCCGTCACAAGCCAGTAACGATGCCCGGCGGGCCGGCCAGGTGCGTCACCCGCCCGGGGTGAAGGATGCCGGGGGCGGCGTTTGCGCCCGGCCCGCGCCCGGCCCCGGCCCGGCCAGGAGGACGTCGAGGCTCAGCGCCAGAACCCACGCCGGAAACAGCAGCTCCAGCCAGACCGAGACGCTGGTGCCGATGAGCAGCAGGACCGCGGTCACGAGCCCGGCGTAGCCAAGCCAGCGGGAGACGAACTGGGTGCGGCGCGCGATGGTCACCGTGGTGAGCGTGAACACCGCGGCCATCCGTATGCCGTAGACGTCTACCAGCGTCTGGGTGACGTTGCGGCCCAGCGCCAGGCTGTTCGCGTTCCCGGAGCCGGAATGCCGGGACGCGGCCGCCGCGATGAGCCCGCCGCCCACCGCCGCCGCCACGAACATCATGGCGACGAACAGCAGGCCGCTGCCCAGGAACACCGTCGCGAAGAAGCGGTCCTCGTGCCGGCCGATCCGGTCCCGGAGCACGCCGACGAACCAGAGGAAGGCGATGCCGGCGAACGGGACGAGGTTCAGCGCGGCCGCCACGGCTGCCCTTCGCCGCGAGTCGGTCAGCCACACCCCGGCCTTACCGGTATCGGCCGGGGTTGAGACGCGCAGCAGCACCAGCGACGTGATGAGCAGCACGGAGAAGACGATCCCGGCCACCGCGGCGGCGCGGGGCGTCCGCAGCGGGCTCCCGGCCTGGAACGGGCCGGAGTCCATCGGTTGCCCGGTGGTCGGTTGTCCAGCTATCGGTCGCCCAGTCATCGCCCCTCCGCGGACGGCGGTCAGCCCTGAACGCCAGTGAACGCCGGCCGGGCCGGCCGCGGACCACCCCCGCGGTGTGATGCGCGTTCCCGCCGTCCGGCCGGATCCTGCCGGGGTAGAGGTCCGGGCCGGGTCGTCGATGGCTCGGTGCCTGCCGCACCGCTGGAGAAGTCCAGCCGAGCCCGCGAAAGAGGTCCCAACATGGCAATCGGTCCCGTGCAGCTCCTCGTGCTTGGGTTCAACCAGCCCGACTTCCACGGCGAGATCATCGCCGAGCTGGAGCGGCTCCGCGCCAACGACACCGTGCGCGTCATCGACTCGCTCGCCGTGTACAAGGACGCCGACGGCGGTCTGGAGGTCGAGCACCTTAGCAACCTGTCGGAGCAGGAGGCGATCGAGATGGGCAGCAAGATCGGCGCCCTGGTCGGCCTCGGCGTCGAGGGCGAGGAGGGGATGGAGTCGGGCGCGCTGGCGGGCGCCGAGATGGCGTCCGAGCAAGGCGGCGTGCGCGTCTTCTCCGAAGAGGACGGCTGGGACGTGCTCGACGACATCCCGGCCGACTCCGCGGCGGCGCTCATCCTGCTGGAGCACCACTGGGCGATACCGCTGCGCGACGCGATCGCGCGCGCCGGCGGCTTCCGCATCAGCGACGGGTTCGTCAGCCCGCTCGACCTCATCGACATCGGGCTGATGTCGGCCGAGGAAGCCAGGGAACTGCACGACATCGAGACGGCCGCCGCGGCCGGCTGACCGGATTCGCTACTACCTGGACGACCGGGGGGCATGAGATGTTCGGATCACGCAGAGTCGCACGGCGCACCTCGAGGCGCACCGCCCGCCGCGTTTCCCGCCGCCGCTTCTGAGGGCGTGGGGGTGCCCCCGCTGTTCCATGAGCATGGGCAACAGCAAGGGCACCTTCACCCGGTTCGGGGTGCCGCGGTCGGCGTCACGGAGGGCCGGCCGTCGTCCCCGGCCTGGTGGCCGGCCTGGCCGATCAGCTCGATCAGCCCCAGCACCAGCAGCAGCACGATGACAATCCCGATGACGACCAAGCCGGTGGGCTGGCCCCAGAACACGAACACCAGGGCGGCTAGCGCCACGGCGGAGATACGCAGCCCGATCCGGTGCGCGTAGGTCCACGTGCCCACGGGGCCCGTACTCAAGCCAGCGCGCTCGCCGCTGTGCCTGATCCAGGCCAGTCCGGAGGCGAAGGCTGTCCGGATCTTGACCGCGGTGGCCGACGGCCCGGTGAGGAAGGCGCCGGCCGCGACGATCAGGCCCAGCACCAGCAGCGCGCGGAGGGCGTCCCTGATAAACCGGACGAACGTATCGAACAGGGCAGCGGCCGCGTCGGCCGGCAGGCTCGCCGGAACGCTGTTCAGGTAGATGCCGCGGAAGATGGCCAGGCCGATGCCGAGCAGCAGCATCGCCGCCGCGAAGCCGAGCCCGGCTCCGATCAGGGCCCGCCGGCGGCTTCGCGCCACGTACACCCCCGCCGCGATCAGCAGCAGCGCGAGGACCGGCAGCACGATCTTGAGGTCATTGACGAGCCGATACGCGGTCTGCGCCTTGACCAGGTACTTGGCCGAGAACAGGGTGAACGTCGGGTTGACGGTCGGCAGCTTGTTCACCACGGTGAGGCCGCGCGCGCTCAGGTTCTGCTTGACAACTGCGATAAACGGTGCGAGACCGACCGTGACCTGGCCGTTGCTGACCTTGACCGCCCCGCCGCCCTGGCCGGACAGCGCTTTCACGAGCTCCTGGTGGACCGCGGTGTTGGCCTGGACCCAGACCATGGCGAACCGGGGACCAGCGACGATCCGGTGTACCTGGCCATGGATGAAGCCTGCGACCGAGCTGGCGATCGACGACGAGAACGTCTTGAGCAGGGTGCCGGCTCGGGTCAGGCCCTTGGCCGAGAGCGACGCCGCGGCCTGGTTGGTCAGCCCGGCCACGTCGAGGCGACTGGTGATCACGTTTGTGATCTTGTCGGTGAGGGCGTTCTGGATCGCGGGGTTATGGACCAGGGGCGTCACGTTCGCTACGTAGCGCCCGGTGTTCGAGACCTGGTTGGCGCTCCAGACGGCCACCACCGAGACGGGGGCCAGCAGGCAGCCGATCGTTATGAGCAGGACCGCCACCGGGCCCCGCCACCCGGGGCGGTGCGGTCCGGCCCGGTGTGCCTGCTGGCTGCGCAGCTCGGTCACCTCGGCGCGCAGATGCTCCAGCTCAGCCCGTTCGTTCGGGCTGAGAGCCAGGTCCCCCATCCGTTCACGGTCGCCGGGCCGCGCGGCGCACGCCTCACCCGGCCGGGGTGAAACGCCGCCCGCCGGCGGCAGACCCGGGCCCGGGCCGGTCGCCGGGCCCTCCGGCTGCCGGCGGTCCCGGACCGTGGCCAGAGGGTGCAGCGCGGTCCGCATCGCCAGCTCATCCGGGCCCTGCCGGCGGCCGCATGTCCCTGGCGCAACGCAGCGCCGGCCAGCGCCGCTCACCTGCCAGGGATGACGACACCGGACCCCCAGGCGCAGCAGACTGCCGCGATGGCTCTGTTAACTGCCGTAGCCGGCTGACCGGCCTGGTCCGGGCGCACCCGGCGCCACCCGGCCGCGGCGGTGCCGTCGGGAGGCTTGCCGATGTCGCTACCCATTCACGACTACGCGCTCATCGGCGACCTTCACTCGGCCGCGCTGGTGGGCACCGACGGATCGATCGACTGGCTCTGCCTGCCGCGGTTCGACTCCGAGGCCTGCTTCGCGGCGCTGCTGGGCGAGGACCGGCACGGGCACTGGCGGATCGGGCCCGCCGACGGGAGCGGCCGGGTGCGGCGCCGCTACCTGCCCGACAGCCTGGTGCTCGAGACCGAGTTCAGCACGCAGACGGGGAGCTTCCGCCTGGTCGACTGCATGCCGCCCCGGGACGGGGACCCGGTGCTGGTCCGGATGGTCGAGGGCGTCAGCGGCCGTGTGGACCTGCGGATGACGCTGGGCGCGTCTTTCGAGTACGGATCCGCTCCGCCCAGGATCCAGCGGCACGCCGGGGCCCACCGGATCGTGTCGGGCTCGCAGGCCCTGTGGTTGTTCGGGCCCGTACATGTGCGGCGGGCCCAGGGCGTCGCGGCCGCCGAGTTCTCCGTCAGCGAGGGCGACCAGGTGCCGTTCGCCCTGGTCGGGCGGAATTCCCGGGAAAGCGAACCCGATCCGCCGCTGGTCCCGGCGCTGATCGACCGGGCGGTCGGCTGGTGGCGGGACTGGGTTACCGGCCTGACCTACCACGGCGAATGGCGCGACGCGGTGATCCGCTCGCTGATCACGATCAAGGCCCTCACCTACGCGCCGACCGGCGGAGCCATCGCGGCGCCCACCACCTCGCTGCCGCAGCAGGCCTCGGGCTGCCGGAACTGGGACTACCGGTACTGCTGGCTGCGGGACGCGGCGGCCACGACCGGAGTCCTGCTCCGCAGCGGAGCGTTCGGCGAGGCCGCCGGCCTGCTCGACTGGATGACCCACGCGGTCGCCGGCCCGCCGTCAGGGGTGCAGGATCTCTACGGGGTGGGCGGTGAACGGCGGCTGCCGGAGATCGAGCTGGGCTGGCTGCCCGGCTACGAGGGCGCCCGGCCGGTGCGGATCGGGAACGCCGCGGCCGCCGAGCCGCCGCTGGATGCCTTCGGCGACGTGCTCAGCGCGCGGCTGGCGGTCCGGATGGCCGGCCTGCCGGGATCACGTAACCCCTGGGACCCCGACGAGGTCATCGACCTGCTCGAATCGAGGTGGCGGGAGCCGGACGCGGGCATCTGGGAGGTCCGGGGGCCGCTGCGCCAGTTCGTGCATTCAAAGATCATGGTCTGGGCCGCCGCTGACTCCGCGGTCAAGATGATCGAGCGGTTCGGTGACCCCGGGCCGCTCGACCGCTGGCGCGGGCTCCGCGCGGAGGTCCGGGCCGACGTGCTCGACCGGGGATACGACACCGACGCCGCGATGTTCGTTCAGGCCTATGCCGGAGCCGGCACGGACGCGAGCCTGCTGCGCACGTCCCGGTTCGGCTTCCTGCCGCCCGGCGACGAGCGGCTCCGGAGCACCGTGGCCGCGGTCGTGCGGGACCTCGACCGCGGCGGGGTGCTGCTGCGGCACGGGCAGGAGCCGGGGGACAGCGTGGACGGGATGCCGCCGGGCGATGGCGGCTACGTGCCGGCCACATTCTGGCTCGCGCAGTGCCTCGCGGCGATGGGACGCGGGGCGGACGCGCGCCAGGTGTTCACGCACGTACTCGAGCTGCGCAACGACATGGGACTGCTGTCCGAGGAGTACGACCCGCTGCGCCTGCGGCTGGCCGGCAATTATCCCCTGAACGCCAGCCACGTGGCGCTCGCCGAGACCGCCCTGGCCCTGGACGCGCTGACGGAACACGTCCCGGCGCGGACGGTCACCCGGGAAGGCTAGGGCCTGCGCCCGCGGCGAGGGCCCGGCCCCTGGCGGGCCGGGCCCTCGCGCGCTACGCTGCCGGACCTGGCCGGCCGCGCCCGGTCAGGGGCTGACCCGGTGTCTGTGTCCGCCGGTCGTGAGCGCCCAGATGATGAAGACATCCACGGCGATCACGACGATCGACCAGAGCGGGTAGTACGGCAGGAACATGAAGTTCGCGATGCCGCTGATGACCGCGAGCACCACGCCCACGATCCTGGCCCACAGCATGCCGAGCAGTACGCAGACGCCCGCCGCGAAGATGACCGCGCCGATGATCAGGAGCGTCCAGCCCCAGCCGCGGATGCTGTAGTTGAAGGGATAGTTCGCCACCCTGGGGAAGAAGCCGCCCTTGATGACCCCGACGATCCCGTCGAAGAAGGTCACCAGGCCCGAGAAGATCATCAGCACCGCGGCCAGCACGTAGCCCCCGGCCCGCGCCGGGCTGCCCGCGGCGCCCTCCCACTCGGCCCTTTCCTGGTAGCCGGCCCCTTCCTGGTAGTCGGCACCCCGGTGCGCGCCCACGTGCTCGTAACCGGGCTCGCCGGTACCGGTCGCCGAGGTCCGGCCGGTCACGTCGCCGGTGCCGGTCGTCGCGTTGTTGCCGGCCGGGTCGGTGGTTCGTGCGCTCCCGGCTGGTCGCTCCTGTGCACTGCTCATCAAGCAGCCCCCCTTTTCCTGCCGGCCGCGAGTCAGGCGCTCGCGGCTCCGGCCCCGCGAACGCCGTTACCGATTCGGCTGGCGGCCAGCGGGTTGCCTGCTGTCCCGGTGCCATGACCGGATGTGCCCGGTGCGTACCAGCGACGCTACGGACGCGCCCCGGCCGGGGCATCATCCGGATGGGGTGATCGTGGTGCGCCCGGTGACCGGGACCGGTCCGCAGGCGGCCTCACCCCGGCCGGGTGACGGCCGCCCGCCCGGGCGGGCGCCCGGAGCGGTTGGCGTTGGCCGGGATGGGTACGCAGGTCACAGGGCTGTCGCCGCGTGTTCACCCGGCAGGATGAGAACGTCGGCCGTCTGGCGGCCCGTCGGGGGATTCATGTCGAGCACGACCAGCGGGTCTGCTGCGGCGCGCCGGGTGAGACCGGCCGCCGCAGGGGGGCCGGAACTTCTCGGGGACAAGCTGCGGATACCGCGGCTGAGCCTGGCTACCTTGCGCCGGCGGCGGCTGATCGACCTGATCGAGCAGGCCGCAAGCCATCGGGTGACCGTGGTATCCGGCCCCGCGGGCGCCGGGAAGACCGTGGCCTGCGGGTCGTGGGCGTCAGCCACGCCCGCGTCGCGCCGGGTCGCCTGGCTGAGCCTCGACGCGGACGACCGGGACCCCGCCCGCTTCTGGGCCTACGTCCAGGCCGCGCTGAGCCGGGCGGATATCCAGCCCGCCGACGTGGCACGGTCGCTGCGGGACCGGGCGCCGGCCACCTTTGCGCTGCACCTGGTCGAGGCGGCGCAGCTGCTGACCGAGCCGGTGACCCTGGTACTCGACGACGTGCACGAGCTGGCGGACGGCGCGGTGCTGGCCGGGCTGGACCTGCTGATCCGGCACGTGCCACCGACGCTGCGGCTCGTCCTGAGCGGGCGCTGCCCGCCCCGGCTCCAGCTCGCCAGGCTGCGGGTCTCTGGCGAGCTCGCCGACGTGACCGCGGCCGATCTGGCCTGCACGGTCGATGAAGCCGACGCTTACTTCGCGATGCTGGGCCTCGAGGTCGGCGCGTGCACCAGGGACGAGGTGCTCCAGCGCACCGAGGGGTGGATGGCGGGCCTGCGGCTCGCGGCCATGAACATCAGAAGCCAGGTGCTCCAGAGCGGGAGGATCACCGACATCACCGCAGACGAGCCGCTGGTCACCGACTACCTCTGGGATGAGGTGCTCGGCCGGCAGCCGCCGGAGACCCGGCTGTTCATGCTGCGGACCAGCGTCACCGAGCAGATGTCGGGAGACCTCGCCGACGCGCTGACCGGCGGCACCGGCGGGGCCCGCACGCTGGAGCGGCTCAGCCGGGAAAACAGCTTCGTCGAGGCGCTCGGCCCCGACCGCGCGACCTACCGGTACCACCCGTTGCTGCGCGACGTGCTCGCGGCCGAGCGGAACCGGGAGATCCCGCACGAGGTGCCGGTCCTGCTGCGCCGGGCGGCACGCTGGCACGCCGCTCACGACCGGGCCACCGAAGCGCTGCGCAGCGCGGCCGAGGCCGGGGACTGGGACTACGCGGCGCACATGCTGGCCGAGGCGGGGACCGCGGCGCTGGTGCGCAGCGGCGCGGCGACGCTGGAGCAGGTGCTGGCCCTGTTCCCGGCCGAGCGCTGCGCCGACGACGCCGCAGTCGCGGCGGCCCTGGCCGCCGCCCGGCTGTGGAGCGGGGACCCGGACGGCGCCACGCACCACCTGGAAGGCGCCCAGCGGGCCCTCGGACGCTGCGCCCCGCCCGCCCGCCGGATCATCGAACCCTGGCTGGCGGCGCTGCGGGCCATGCAGGCCGCGAGCCGGTCGGCCGCCGATCCCGGCCTGCTGGCGCGGGGCTGGACCCTCGCCGAGCAGGCCCAGGCCACGGCCGGCACCCAGGCCGAGCACCGGGTCGTCGGGCTGCTGTGGTTCGCACTCGGGGCGGCCAGGCTGCGCCGGTGGGAGATCCACGAGGCCAGATATGCGCTGAATCACGCGGGTCGCCAGCTCACCGCGGGCGGCCTCGGCGAACTGTGCGCCCGGGCCCGCGGGTGGCAGGCCCTGGCCGAGGCCTGGTACGGGGACCTGACCGCGGCCGAGAAGGCCCTGGACGAGTCGAGGGACAGCGACTCCGGCCGCGACCCCGGAGCATCGTGCCTGACCGCGCTCGCGTCAGCCCAGGTGAGCCTGGCCCGCGACGACCTGGCCGGCGCTCGCAAGCTGCTGGACGACGCGGGCGAGCAGGCGGCGGGCAGGCACCAGCTCCCCGGCGAGCCGCGCCTCGACGTGGTGGCCGCGCTGATCCGGGCCCGGACCGTACTCGCGGACGGGGACTCGACCGGAGCCCGCGGGCTCGTGCTGCGGCTACGCGACACCGGAGCACCGGGCGACCCGCCGCTGGACTGGATGCTGACCCTGCTGGACGGCGAGATCGCCCTGCGCACGGGCGACACGGAGCGCGCGCGGGTCACGCTGGCCGCCCAGGCCGACGGGCCGTACCTCGAACGGGCCGACAGCCGGCTGATGCTGGGCAGGCTGCTGCTCGCGGAAGGGGACTTCACCGCAGCGCTGGAGGCGGCCCGGCCCGTCCTGGAGGGATCGGCCGACGGGGTGACGCTCCAGATCAAGGTCGGCGCGCTGCTGGTGGCCGCCGTGGCCGACCGGCGCCTTGGGCTCACCGAGACCGCCGCCGAGATGCTGGAGCAGGCGCTCGCCCTGGCCGAGCCCGACGACGCCAGCCGGGTGTTCCTCGACGCCGGGCAGCCCGTCCGGTCCGCGATCACCGTGCTGATCCCGCCGACCAGCCGCAGCGCCGGGTTCGCCTGCCGGATCCTGGAGCGGTTCGATACCCAGCTGCCGCACGCCGGAGGAGCGCCCGAGCAGGCGGAGGTGATGCTGACCGAGAGTGAGCTCGCGGTCCTGCGGTTCCTGCCGTCGCACCTGACCAACCAGGAAATCGCCGAGGCGCTGTTCCTGTCGATCAACACGGTCAAGACCCACCTGCGCTCGGCCTACCGGAAACTGGGCGTCACGTCGCGGCGCGCCGCGATCGCCCGGGGCCGCCGCCTCGACCTGCTCTGAGTTGCCCGGGGGGGACGACCCCCCAGGACCCCCCCGCGCGGCATCCGCTCGGGCCAGCCTCCGGCCGGCCGTCGCGGCCGGCATCGCTACGCGGTGTTGCCTCGGGGGGACGACACCCCAGACCCCCCCGCATGCCGTCCGCTCGGGCCAGCCTCCGGCCGGCCGTCGCGGCCGGCATCGCTACGCGGTGTTGCCTCGGGGGGATCACCGCCCGCGCCGGGTGAACACGCCCATTCCTGCCCTAGACTTGGCGGCCGTAGCCGTGCGTGACCACCTGTGCCCGGGCCGCGTCGCCGTGTCCACCCGGGCGGGGAAGCTGAGGAGTGACCCCTCCGTGAAGACCGATGTCGAAGAGCTGAGCCCGACCCGAGTCCGGCTCACCATCGAGGTTCCGTTCGAGGAACTGAAGCCGGACCTCGACCGCGCGTACCGCGAGGTCGCCCGCCAGGTCCGGATACCAGGCTTCCGGCCGGGGCGCGTCCCGCCGCGCGTCATCGACGTGCGCGTCGGCCGGGGCGCGGTGCTCGAGCAGGCGGTGAACGACGCCGTGCCCAAGCTGTACGGGCAGGCGCTCGAGGAGAACGACGTGATCGCGCTCGGCCAGCCGGCCGTGGAGATCACCAAGCTGGATGACGGCAAGGAGTTCGCCTTCACCGCGGAGGTCGACGTCCGGCCGAAATTCGATATTCCCGATATCAACGGGATGCCGGTGACCGTCGACAACGCCGAGGTCACGCCGGATCAGGTCGAGGAGTACATCGGCGCGCTCCGGGAGCGGTTCGCCTCGCTCAAGGGCGCGGACCGCCCGGCCGCCCCGGGTGACTTCGTCACCATCGACCTGTCGGCCAAGGTCGACGGGAAGCCGGTCGACGACGCGCAGGCCAACGGGATCTCCTACGAGGTCGGCAGCGGGCGGATGCTCGACGGGCTCGACGAGGCGCTGACGGGCATGACCGCCGGGGAGACGAAGACGTTCGCTGCCGACCTGGCCGGCGGCAAGTTCGAGGGAACCCCGGCCGACGTGGCCGTGACCGTCGAGAGCGTCAAGGTCAAGGAGCTGCCCGAACTGGACGACGAGTTCGCCCAGTCGGCCAGCGAGTTCGATACCCTCGGCGAACTGCGGGCGGGCACGCGAGCCCAGCTCGAGACCGTGCGCCGGGCGGGCCAGGTCGGCCAGGCTCGGGAGCGGGCGCTGGACGCCCTGCTCAGCCGCGTGGACATCCCGCTGCCCCAGGACCTGATCGACAGCGAGATCGCCAGCCGCAGGCAGGCGCTCGCCGAACGGCTGGAACGCTCGGGCAACACCATGGACGAGTACCTGGAGGCCGTGAGCCTGACGGCTCAGGCGCTCGACGACCAGTTCGCCGAGGACGCCCGCCGGTCGGTCAAGGCCGGGTTCATCCTGGACAAGCTGGCGGGGCAGGAGGAACTCGGCATAGACCAGCAGGAGCTGGCCTCGTACCTGACCGAGCAGGCCTACCGGATGGGCGTGTCGCCCGACCGCCTGGCCCAGGAGCTGTCGGACCGGGGCCAGATCGGGTCGGTCGTCGCCGACGTGCTGCGGTCCAAGGCGCTTACGCTGATCGCGGAGCGCGCCGCGGTCACCGATGAGTCGGGGCGGCCGGTCGACATCAAGGCCGCGGTCGCCGAGACCGCCGAGGGTGAGATCGCTGACGGCGACGACGCCGGGGAGCCCGACGCCGGGGAGCCCGACGCGGGGGACATCGACACCGGGGAGCCCGACGCCGGGTCCGGGACCGCGGCCGCCGCCGAGGGCGACGACAACCCGCCGGGGTCGTGACCCACGGCCGCGGCCGGCCCGGCGGCAGCGCGCCGCCTGCGCCCACAGCGAACAGGCGTCAGCTGCGGACTTCCTGGCCCGGGCCGCGGGTTATGGTCACTGTCAACGGCATAGGCGCAGACATCGGCGCACCGAGGAAAGCGAGGAGGGCATCGTGACCACGCCCGCCCAGGATCAGGAGCTAGCGCGCCTCGTGGCGCGGGTGGCGGAGGCCACGCCCATTCCCATGGGCGACCAGCTTTTCCAGCGCCTGCTGCGGCACCGGATCGTTTTCCTCGGCCAGCAGGTCGACGACGACCTGGCCAACCGGATCTGCGCCGAGCTGATATTGCTCGCGGCCGAGGACGACCACCGAGACATCTCGCTCTACATCAACTCCCCGGGCGGCTCGGTCACCGCCGGGATGGCCATCTACGACGTCATGCAGTACGTGCCGAACGACGTCGCCACCTACGCGATGGGCATGGCCGCGTCCATGGGCCAGTTCCTGCTCTGCGCAGGTGCCGCCGGCAAGCGCTTCGCGATGCCGCACGCGTCGATCCTGATGCACCAGCCGCACGGCGGGATCGGCGGCACCGCCACCGACATCAGGATCCAGGCCGAGCAGATCCTGTACCTGAAGCGGACGCTGGCCGAGCGCATCGCCATGCACACGGGCCAGACCGTCGAGCAGATCGAGATCGACTCTGACCGGGACCGGTGGTTCACCGCGGACGAGGCGAAGGACTACGGCCTCGTCGACCGGGTGATCCGCAACGCCAGCGAGGTCCCGACGGTGGGCCCGGTCTCATGAGAGCGCGACCGGGAGCGGAGGAGCTCACAGTGAACACAGGCAACCGGCCCCCCGAGGCGGCGGGGCTGTGGCAGCCGGCCGAATCAAGGTACGTGCTGCCGTCGTTCGTGGAGCGGACGTCGTACGGGATCAAGGAGATGAACCCGTACAACAAGCTCTTCGAGGAGCGGATCATCTTCCTCGGAGTCCAGATCGACGACGCTTCGGCCAACGACGTGATGGCCCAGCTCATCACGCTGGAGTCGATCGACCCGGACCGTGACGTCCTGATGTACATCAACTCGCCCGGCGGGTCGATGACCTCGATGATGGCGATCTACGACACCATGCAGTACATCCAGCCGGAGATTCAGACGTTCTGCCTCGGCCAGGCGGCCTCGGCGGCCGCGGTGCTGCTGGCTGCGGGCACCAAGGGCAAGCGGATGGCGCTGCCCAACTCGCGGATCCTGATCCACCAGCCCGCCGTGGAGAGCGGCTACGGCCAGTCCAGCGACCTGGAGATCCAGGCCAGGGAGATCCTGCGGATGCGCACGGCCATGGAGAAGGTCATCGCCCGGCACACCGGCAAGGACGAGGATCAGGTCCGCCGGGACGTGGAACGCGACAAGTTCTTCACAGCGGAAGAGGCCAAGGAGTACGGGCTGGTAGATGAGGTTCTGACGACCCTCAAGCGCAAGACCGAGGTAGGGTCGTCCTAACCGGGAGGACCCAGTCGCCGACGGCGCGCCGGCGACGGCGGTCCTTAAGCCACAACGACAGGCGCCGAGGCGGTACCGTCTAGGTCTACGGCAAAAAGGCTTGGCAGGACGCTCGCCGCGGGTCGGCTTCACGGCCACCGGCGGCGGTCCCAGGGCAAAGGAGTATCTGGGTGGCACGCATGGGCGATGGCGGTGACCTGCTGAAGTGCTCGTTCTGCGGCAAGAGCCAGAAGCAAGTCAAGAAGCTCATAGCCGGCCCGGGCGTGTACATCTGCGACGAATGCATCGATCTCTGCAACGAGATCATCGAGGAAGAGCTCGCCGAGCCGGCCGAGCTCAAATGGGACAGCCTGCCGAAACCGCGCGAGATCTACGAGTTCCTCGATTCCTACGTCATCGGCCAGGAAAAGGCGAAGAAGGGCCTGTCGGTCGCGGTCTACAACCACTACAAGCGCATCCAGTCCGGCGGTGAGCGGGCCGGTGAGGACGGCGTCGAGCTGGCCAAGTCGAACATCCTGCTGCTGGGGCCGACCGGGTCGGGCAAGACCCTGCTGGCGCAGACCCTGGCGCGGCTGCTCAACGTGCCGTTCGCGATCGCCGACGCGACCGCGCTGACCGAGGCCGGGTACGTCGGCGAGGACGTCGAGAACATCCTGCTCAAGCTCATCCAGGCCGCGGACTACGACGTCAAGAAGGCCGAAACCGGGATCATCTACATCGACGAGATCGACAAGATCGCCCGCAAGAGCGAGAACCCCTCGATCACCCGCGACGTGTCCGGTGAGGGCGTGCAGCAGGCGCTGCTGAAGATCCTCGAGGGCACGACGGCCTCGGTGCCGCCGCAGGGCGGGCGCAAGCACCCGCACCAGGAGTTCATCCAGATCGACACCACCAACGTGCTGTTCATCTGCGGAGGCGCTTTCGCGGGCCTGGAGAAGATCATCGAGCACCGGATCGGCCGCAGCGGCATGGGCTTCGGAGCCGTGCTCCGGGTCAAGACCGACCGAACCACGGCCGACCCGTTCTCCGACGTGATGCCGGAGGACCTGCTCAAGTTCGGCATGATCCCCGAGTTCGTCGGGCGGCTGCCGGTCATCACCAGCGTCCACAACCTCGACCGCGAGGCGCTGATCCGGATCCTGACCGAGCCGCGCAACGCGCTCGTCCGCCAGTACCGGAGGCTGTTCGAGCTGGACGGGGTCGACCTGGAGTTCACCGACGACGCCCTCGAGGCCGTCGCCGACCAGGCCATCCTGCGCGGCACCGGGGCCCGGGGGCTGCGGGCGATCCTCGAAGAGGTCCTGATGTCGGTCATGTACGAGGTACCGAGCCGCAAGGACGTGGAGCGGGTCGTCATCACCAGCGAGTCGGTGCTGGAGAACGTGAACCCGACGCTCGTCCCCCGCGACTCCCAGCGCCGTACCCCGCGGGAGAAGTCCGCCTAAGGGACCAGCACTCCGTCTTTGAGGTTCAGGACGCGGCCGGCCAGGCCGATCCGGACCGTAGAGACCGATTTGTCCCATGAACGTTGCCGCGCCGCACCACTAGACTCACGAGTCGTGACCAGACCGCAGCCCCCCGTGCCTCCCCACCAGCCCGCGCTGCCCTCGCAGTACGCGCCCGCCGACGTGGAAGGACGCCGCTACCGCTGCTGGGAGGAACGCGGCCTGTTCACGGCCGACGCTTCGTCGGCCGCGCCCGCGTTCACGATAGTCATCCCGCCGCCGAACGTGACCGGGTCGCTGCACATCGGCCACGCGCTCGACCACACGCTGATCGACGCGCTGGTGCGGCGGCGGCGGATGCAGGGCTTTAACGCGCTGTGGCTGCCGGGCATGGACCACGCGGGCATCGCCACCCAGAACGTGGTGGAGCGGGAACTGGCCCGCGACGGCCTCAGCCGGCACGACCTGGGCCGCGAGGCGTTCGTCGAGCGGGTCTGGCAGTGGAAGGCGACCTCGGGCGGGGCGATCCTCGGCCAGATGCGGCGGCTGGGCGACAGCGTGGACTGGTCGCGGGAGCGGTTCACCATGGACGCGGGCCTGTCCCGCGCGGTCCAGACGATCTTCAAGCGGCTGTTCGACGACGGGCTGATCTACCGGGCGCAGCGGATCATCAACTGGTGCCCGCGCTGCCTGACCGCGCTGTCCGACATCGAGGTGGACCACACCGACGACGAGGGCGAACTGGTCCGCATCCGGTACGGCGACGGCGCGGACTCGGTCGTGGTGGCCACCACCCGGGTGGAGACCATGCTCGGTGACACGGCCGTGGCCGTGCATCCCGACGACCCGCGCTACAGCCGCCTGGTCGGCACCGAGGTGGAGTTGCCGCTGTCCGGGCGGCGCATTCCGGTGCTGGCCGACCCGCACGTCGATCCGGCGTTCGGCACCGGGGCGGTCAAGGTGACGCCCGCGCACGACCCGGACGACTTCGAGATCGGCCAGCGGCACGGCCTGCCCAGCCTGACGATCATGGACGAGCGCGGCGTGATCACCGCGCACGGCCCGTTCCTGGGCCTGGACCGGTTCGAGGCGCGGCCCGCGGTGCTGGCCGCGCTGCGCGAGCAGGGCCGCGTGGTCGCGGAGGAGCGACCGTACCTGCACGCGGTCGGGCACTGCCAGCGGTGCGGCACCGCGGTGGAGCCGCGGCTGTCGCTGCAGTGGTTCGTCAGGGTCGGCCCGCTGGCCAAGGCGGCCGGGGACGCGGTCCGCGACGGCCGGGTGCGGATCCACCCGCCGCAGATGGCGGCGCGGTACTTCGACTGGGTGGACGACATGCACGACTGGTGCATCAGCCGTCAGCTCTGGTGGGGGCACAGGATCCCGGTCTGGTACTCAGCCGAGGGCGAGGCCGTCTGCGTCGGCCCCGACGAGAAGCCACCGGACGGCGACGGCTGGCGGCAGGACCCGGACGTCCTGGACACCTGGTTCTCCTCCGCGCTGTGGCCGTTCTCCACGCTCGGCTGGCCGGAGGACACCCCGGACCTGCGCGCGTTCTACCCGACCAGCGTCCTGGTCACCGGCTACGACATCCTGTTCTTCTGGGTGGCCCGGATGATGATGTTCGGGCTGTACGCGATGTCCGGCGCCGGCCCGGCCCGCCCCGATCCGGACAGCGCCGTGCCGTTCCGTACGGTCGCCCTGCACGGGCTGGTCCGCGACTCCCACGGCAAGAAGATGTCCAAGTCGCGCGGCAACACCGTGGACCCGCTGGACTGGATCGATCGCTTCGGCGCCGACGCCACCCGGTTCACCCTGGCCCGGGGGGCCAGCCCGGGCGGTGACGTGTCCGTCAGCGAGGAGTGGGTGGCCGGGGCCAGGAACTTCTGCAACAAGCTGTGGAACGCCGCCAGGTTCGCCCTCCTGAACGGCGCGGACGCGGCGGCGGACCTGCCCGGGCCCGCCGCCCTCGGCGCGGCGGACCGCTGGATCCTGTCCCGGCTCGCGGCGGTCACCGCCGAGGTGGACGAACTGTTCGAGCAGTTCGAGTTCGGCAAGGCCTGCGAGGCCCTGTACCACTTCGCCTGGGACGAGTTCTGCGACTGGTACCTGGAACTGGCCAAACCCGTCCTTGGCGGGGAGGCTTCGGGCGGTCGCCTGCCCGGGCCAGGACCGTCCGGGGGGGTTTGGGGGGGTCGCCCCCCCGGGCCAGCACAGTCCGGGGGTGAGCCCGAGGCCGCCGCCGCGACCCGGGTCGTGCTCGGCCACGTGCTCGACCGGCTGCTGCGGCTCATCCATCCGGTGATGCCCTTCGTCACCGATGAGCTATGGACCCACCTGACCGGCGGCGACTCGGTGATGACCGCGCCCTGGCCGGCGAGCGACGCCGGGCTGGCCCGCGACCCGGCGGCCGAGGCCGAGATCGGGGCGTTGATGCGGCTGGTCACACAGGTGCGCCGGTTCCGCTCCGACCAGGGGCTGCGCCCGGCCCAGCCGGTGCCCGCGGTCCTGGCCGGCCTCGACGCCACGCCGCTGGCCGGCCACGAGGCCAGCATCCGCTCGCTGCTGCGGCTCGCCGCGCCCGGCGGCCGGTTCTCTCCCACGGCGTCGGTCCAGGCCGAAGGGGTCACCGTGGAACTGGACACCGCGGCGGCGATCGACGTCGCGGCCGAGCGGCGGCGGCTGGAGAAGGATCTTTCCGCCGCACGGGCCGACGTAGCCCAGACCGAGCAGAAGCTCGCCAACCCGTCGTTCGTCGAGCGGGCCCCCGAGGCCGTGGTGGCGCGCAGCCGCGAACGGCTGGCCGCCGCGCAGGCGGAAATCGCCCGGCTGGAAGAGCGCATCGGCACCCGGCCCGACGATAACTGACTTGTCACGATTCCGAGACTGTTGCGGCCTAACCGGGTGCAGGCGGCGGCCAGGTTCGTAACGTGAGGCTGATGCGTGTACCTGCCCCGGAACGGCAGCGTCGGCCGCGATCCAGGCCTCGCGGCCCGGCGCTGGCGGCGGCCGCGGCGGCGCTGGCCCTGGCCGCCGCGGTCGGGGGCTGCGCGGGCCGCGCCAGCAGCACGCCGCCCCCCGCCGCCACGCCGGTGAACGGCGGTACCGCCGTCCTCGCCGAGCCGCCGGCCTCCACGCCGGACTACATCTGGCCGTTCACCAGCAGCGCCGACTTCACCGACATCAACACCTGGAATCTCCAGGACCTGATGTACCGGCCGCTGTACTGGTTCGGCGCAGACGGCCAGCCGACGGTGAACTACCCGCTGAGCCTGGCCAGCCCTCCGGCCTACAACGGCACCAAGGTGACGATCACGCTGAAGCACTTCATGTGGTCCGACGGCACCCCGGTGACCGCGCAGGACGTGGTGTTCTGGCTGAACATGGAGCTCGCCGAGCCGGGCAACTACGGCGGCTACACCGGGTTTCCGAAGAACATGCAGGACATCACGGCGGTCAGCCCGACCGAGCTGACCATGACGATGGACCAGCCGTACTCACCGACCTGGTTCCTGTACAACGAACTGAGCCAGATCGTCCCGATGCCGCTGGCCTGGGACCGCACCGCCAGCGGTCCCAGCGACTGCGCCACCACGATCAAGGACTGCGCGGCGGTCTACAACTACTTGAACGCCCAGTCCAGGGACCTGAGCACGTACGCGACCTCGCCGCTGTGGGCTGTGGTGGACGGGCCGTGGAAGCTGCGCTCGTTCAACGCCGACGGGCATCTGGAATTCGTGCCGAACAAGGCCTACTCCGGCCCGGTGAAGCCGAAGCTGTCGGCGTTCGAGGAGGTGCCGTTCACGACCGACGCGGCCGAGTACAACGTGCTGCACTCGCCGAGCGGCAGCACCAGGATCGACGTGGGCTACGTACCGCAGCAGGACGTCCGGGCCAAGCCCGCCGGGGCGGCGGCGGGCGCCAACCCGCTGGCCTCGAAGGGCTACACGCTCGCGCCGTGGCCGGTCTGGGGCATCAACTACCTCGCGGTGAACTTCCAGTCCAGCACCGGCAACGCCCCGATCATCAGGCAGCTGTACTTCCGGCAGGTGCTGGCCTACATGATGAACCAGGCCGCCGTGCTGAGCGGCGCGCTGAAGGGTTACGGCGACATCACGGTCGGCCCGGTCGCGTCCGCCCCGGTCACCGTCTTCCTGTCCCCGGCCGGCAAGGAGGGTGACCCGTACCCGTTTAACCCCGGCCAGGCCAAAAGCCTGCTGACCAGCCACGGCTGGACGGTGGTGCCGAACGGGGTCAGCACCTGCGCCGACCCGAGCCGGTGCGGCCCGGGGATCAGGAAGGGGCAACCGCTGACCTTCACCCTGCCGTACGCGACCGGGCTCGGCTGGCTGGCGTCGGAGCTGGACGAGCTGCAGTCCAACGTGGCGACGGTCGGGATCAGGCTGAACCTGGCGCCCAAGCCGTTCGACCAGGTGACCGCGCTGGCCGGGGGCAACTGCGTGGTGACCAGGTCCTCGTGCGACTGGGATATGGGCGACTGGGGAGGCGGCTGGTCGTTCGCCCCAGACTACCTGCCGACCGGGGAAGAGCTTTTCCGCAGCGGCGCGGTGGCCAACTCAGGCGGGTACAGCGACCCGGCCAACGACGCGCTCATCCAGCAGACCCTGATCTCGAGCAATATGGCGTTTATGTACCGCTGGCAGGACTACCTGGCTAAGGCGCTGCCGGTGATCTGGCAGCCGAACGCCGATTACCAGCTGACCGAAGTCGCGAATGACCTGAAGGGCGTGCTCCCGCAAAGCCCGACGCTGAGCCTCAACCCGGAGAACTGGTATTTCGTGAGGTAGCCGTCACAGGCCGGGCTGTATGACTCCGCTCGGTAACTGATCCGTCACGATTACGAAACTCTTGGCCCAGGTGCGGCCAGAGCGGGACCCGGGGTTCATAGGTTGACCTGTGAGCTGGAGCTGAGACCACGCCGGGGGGATAGCGACGTCTGCCCGGCGGGTTCCCTGGGCCCAAGGAGCCACAACGATGGGGCGATCCCCGAAGCAGCAAGGCAGATTCCGATCCAGGCTTCGCAGCAAGATGCTGACGGCCGGCGTGGCCGTGGCGGCGGCGTCACTCGTCGCCGCGGGCTGCGCGAGCAACGGCGGCAGCACCCCGGCGACGGGCGGCACACCGGTCCAGGGCGGCACCGCCGTCTTCGCCGAGCCGCCGTCGGACGTGCCGAACTACATCTTCCCGTTCACCAGCAGCTCCTACATCAGCATCGTCAACCTGGACGACTTCTCGATGCTGCTGTACCGGCCGCTGTACTGGTTCGGCGACAACGGCCAGCCGGTGGTCAACGGCTCGCTGAGCCTGGCCAACCCGCCGACGTTCAGCGGCCGGACCGTGACGATCACGCTGAAGCACTACCTGTGGTCCAACGGCACCCAGGTGACCGCGCAGAACGTGATGTTCTGGATCAACATGATGCTGGCCGTGCCGCAGGACTGGGGCGCGGACGTGCCGGGCGGGTTCCCGACGAACGTGTCGAACATCAAGGCGGTCAGCCCGACCGAGCTGACCATGACCATGAACAAGGCGTTCTCGCCGACCTGGTTCCTGTACAACGAGCTGAGCCAGATCACCCCGATGCCCACGGCCTGGGACCGGACCGCGGCCGGGCCGAGCAGCTGCACCACCACGGTCAGCGACTGCGCGAAGGTGTACGCCTACCTGGACGCCAAGTCCAAGGCCCTCAGCAGCTACGTGGGCTCGCCGCTGTGGAGCATCGTGGACGGGCCGTGGAAGCTGAGCGCGTTCAACGCCGACGGCCACATCACGATGGTGCCGAACAAGTCCTACTCCGGCCCGGTCAAGCCGAAGCTGGCGGCGTTCCAGGAGGTGCCGTTCACCACCGACGCGGCCGAGTACGACGTGCTGCAGGCATCGAGCGGATCTACCAAGATCAACTACGGATACCTGCCGGAGAATGACGCCCCGGTCAAGCCGGCCGACGCGGCGGTGGGCACCAACCCGCTGGGGTCCCACGGCTACTCGCTGATCCCCTGGTACACCTGGGGCATCGACTACTACGTGGGGAACTTCCAGTCGTCCGTCTCCGATCACGCGGCGATCATCAAGCAGCTGTACTTCCGCGAGGCCATGGCGTACATGATGAACCAGGCCGCGGTGCTGGCCGGGCCGCTGCGCGGCTACGGCACGATCACCCCGGGGCCGGTCGGAAACACCCCGGTCACCCAGTACCTGTCGCCCCAGGGCAAGTCGGGTGACCCGTTCCCGTTCAACCCGGCCAAGGCCAAGAGCCTGCTGACCAGCAACGGCTGGAAGGTGGTCCCGAACGGCGTATCCACCTGCGTCAAGCCGGGGACGGCCGCGGGAGACTGCGGCCCGGGGATCACCGCGGGCACCGGCCTGAACTTCAGCATGCCGTACGCGACCGGGATCTCCTGGGTCCAGTCGGAGATGACGCAGCTACAGTCGAACGCGGCGTCGATCGGGATCAAGCTGAGCCTGGTGCCCAAGCCGTTCAACCAGGTGACCGCGCTGGCCGCGGGCAACTGCAAGGTCGCCAAGATCCCGTGCAACTGGGACCTCGCCAACTGGGGCGAGGGCTGGTCGTTCGCGCCGGACTACTACCCGAGCGGCGAGACGCTGTTCACGGCCGGTTCGGTCGCCAACTCCGGCGGGTACAGCGACCCGGCCAACAACGCGATGATCAACCAGACGCTGACCAACAGCAACCTGCAGCCGCTGTACAGCTGGCAGGACTACCTGGCCAAGCAGCTCCCGGTGTTCTGGCAGCCGAACGCGCCCTACCAGCTCAACGAGATCTCCACCAACCTGGGGGGCGCCACCCCGGTGAGCCCGACGCTCAACATCAACCCGGAGAACTGGTACTTCGTCAAGTAGCCCCTCCGCGTGGGGTCCTGGGGGGTCGTCCCCCCGGTGTGCCAGCCGCGACGGCCGGCTTGTCGGTCCGAGCGGATGGCACGCGGGGGGGTCCTGGGGGGTCGTCCCCCCGGGCTGACACAGCACATAGGCTGCCTAGGTGACAGTCATCCGCCGGGACGAGCCGTGACCGACCCGCAGGACCGGCTGCGGGAGGCCGAGCAGGAGATCCTCGCCCGGCGGCCCGAGCATTCCATCGAGCCCTCCCTGGACCGGATCGCGGCGCTGACCGCGCTGCTCGGTGACCCGCAGCGGGCCTACCCCGTCGTCCACATCACCGGGACCAACGGCAAGACCTCGACCGCGCGGATGATCGAGACTCTGCTGCGAACCCGGGGGCTGCGGACCGGGCTGTTCACCAGCCCGCACCTGTCATCGATCCGGGAGCGGATCAGCGTGGACGGCGAGCCGCTCAGCGCCGAGCGCTTCGCCGACGCCTATGCGGAGGTGCAGCCCTACCTGGCCCTGGTGGACGAGAGCCAGCCCGCGGCGCTGTCGTTCTTCGAGGTGCTCACCGCGATGGCGTTCTCGGTCTTCGCCGATGCGCCGGTCGACGTCGCGGTGATCGAGGTCGGCGTCGGCGGGACCTGGGACTGCACGAACATCGCCGACGGCGCGGTGGCCGTGGTCACCCCGGTCTCGATCGACCACGTCCGCTACCTGGGCAACACGGTGACGTCCATCGCCACCGACAAGGCGGGCATCATCAAGCCGGGTGCCGTCGCCGTGCTGGCCCAGCAGCCGATTGATGCCGCGGAGATCCTGCTGCGCCGCGCGGTGGAGGTGGGCGCGACCGTCGCCCGGGAGGGCCTGGAGTTCGGGGTGACCCGGCGCGAGCTCGCGGTCGGCGGGCAGGTCCTCGACGTCCGCGGCCTGCTCGGCAGCTACAGCGACCTGTTCCTGCCGTTGTTCGGCGCTCATCAGGCTTCGAATGCCGCGTGCGCGCTCGCCGCGGTGGAGGCGTTCGCCGGCGCGCCCTCGACTGGGGAGTACGGCGAAGCCGGCGCCGGCCGCGACGTCCGGCCGGAGGCTGGCCCGAGCGGACGGGGCGCGGAGGGGTCCTGGGGGGTCGTCCCCCCCGGGCCAGCACAGCTCGCGGCGCTGGACGACAGACTCGTTCGCTCCGCGTTCGAGATGATGTCGTCACCGGGCAGGCTGGAGGTGCTCCGCCGCAGCCCGCTCGTCATCGTCGACGCGGCGCACAATCCGGCCGGGATGGCGGCCACCGTCGCCGCGCTGTCTGAGGCCTTCTCGTTCGGCGAGCTGATCGCCATCCTCGCGGTCAGCGAGGACAAGGACGTGCCAGGGATACTCGACGAGCTGGAGCCGGTCGCGTCCGAGCTGGTGGTGACCGGTAACTCCTCGCCCCGGTCGGCCGACCCCGGCAAGCTCGCCGAGATGGCGGGCGCGGTGTTCGGCCCGGACCGGGTCAGGGCGGTGCCCAGGCTGGACGACGCGATCGAGATCGCGGTCGCGCTGGCCGACGAGGTGGACGCGCGGGAATCTGGCGGCGGCGGGCTGCCCGGGACCGCCCTGGTGCTCATCGCCGGGTCGGTGATCACCGCCGGCGACGCCCGGCTCCTGCTTACCCGCTCCGCCCCGGGCGAGCCTGCGCCCGGGCCCGCGGACGGGCGCGCCGTGACGGGGCGTGACGGCGCGGGATGAAGCGGCTCTGCGCCACCGTGCTGATCATGGAGACGATCGTGATCTGGCTCGCGATCCCGGTGGCCCTGGCGGTGGACCACGCATCCGCGCGGCGGGCAGGCGTCGCCGGCCTGGTGCTGGCCGTGGCGGCGGTGGTGCTGGCCGTGGCGGCGCGGTGGTGGCTGCGGTGGACACTCGTCGGGGGGAGCCTGCTGCAGGCGCTGGTCATTGCAGCCGGCGCCGTCGTCCCCGTGATGTACTTTCTCGGCGCCATTTTCGCGGCATTGTGGGTTATCGGCATCTGGCTCGGCCATCGTGCCGATATGGCGTCCTAGTCCAGCCGGGCCGCATATGCGCTGGTGAGCGCCGTGAACGAGGGCACCGCAGGAGGACGGACCGGCGTGCCACCCCAGCGGCCGCGGGGTTGCCCTGTACGCTTAACGCAGCGGATCGGCGTCCGCGCAGCCCGTGACAGCGGGCTATCAAACGGTCGCTGTTGGTCGCAGACCATGCCGTTGCCTGAACGCGTGGCCGGGGACCCGCGAACCTTCAGCGGGAATCACGCGTTGCACGTTTAGGTGGCTCAGCCCTGGTCGATGAAAGGACACAGGGCC
This sequence comes from uncultured Actinomycetota bacterium, assembly GCA_963842355.1. GTDB lineage: Bacteria > Actinomycetota > Actinomycetes > Streptosporangiales > Streptosporangiaceae > JASHPR01. Next base: position 199,147 of record CAWJGC010000016.1, read on the forward strand.
GCGCCCGAGGTCTCGGCGCGCGGGCCCTGGGCAGTACCGCAGAGCATCCGGCAGGACCCTTCTGGAAGGTCTCGTTCCACATGAGCAACGCGCTTGCGTTCCTCGGCCGCGACATGGCGGTCGACCTCGGCACCGCGAACACGCTCGTCTACGTGCGCGGTCGCGGGATCGTGCTCAACGAGCCGTCCGTAGTGGCGCTGAATACGAACACCGGGCAGATCGTCGCGGTCGGGGTCGAGGCCAAACGCATGATCGGCAGAACGCCCGGCAACATCATCGCGGTCAGACCGCTCAAGGACGGCGTGATCGCGGACTTCGACGTGACCGAGCGGATGCTCAGGTACTTCATCCAGAAGGTGCACAAGCGCAGCCACCTGGCCAAGCCGCGGATCGTCGTCGCGGTGCCGAGTGGCATCACGGGCGTGGAGCAGAGCGCGGTCAAGGAAGCAGGCCACCAGGCCGGCGCGCGCCGCGTGTACATCATCGAGGAGCCGATGGCCGCCGCGATCGGCGCGGGCCTGCCGGTCAACGAGCCGACCGGCAACATGGTCGTCGACATCGGCGGCGGCACCACCGAGGTCGCCGTGATATCGCTCGGCGGCATCGTCACCTCGCAGTCGATCCGCGTCGGCGGCGACGAGCTCGACCAGGCGATCATCACCTTCGGCAAGAAGGAGTACTCGCTCATGCTGGGCGAGCGGACGGCCGAGGAGATCAAGATGGCCCTCGGGTCGGCGTACCCGTCCTCGGACGAGCCCAACGCCGAGATCCGCGGCCGGGACCTCGTGAGCGGGCTGCCGAAGACGATCGTGATCTCCGCCGAGGAGATCCGCCGGGCGATCGAGGAGCCGCTCTCCGTGATCATCGACGCGGTGAAGACCACGCTGGACAAGTGCCCGCCCGAGCTCGCCGGTGACGTCATGGACCGCGGCATCGCGCTGACCGGCGGTGGCGCCTTGCTGCGCGGGCTGGACGAGCGGCTCAGGGAGGAGACCGGGATGCCGATCCACATGGCCGACAACCCGCTCGACTCGGTGGCGCTGGGCACCGGCAAGTGCGTCGAGGACTTCGATACCCTGCGCCAGGTGCTGGTGCCGGAGTCCAGGCGCTGACCAGCCACCGCAACCACGGGCCGCAAGCCACAGGGCCGCGAACCACAGGGCCGCCAACCACAGGGCCGCGAACCACAGGGCCGCCAACCATAGAGCCGCATACGCAGGGCAGCAGACCGCCGAGCAGTACACCGCGCGCCAGCGAGCCGCCGAACGGCAGGCGCTGAGCACGCGGCAAGCTGACGGCCGGACCAGCCGCCGCCACGTGGCGGCGCGGACGAGGGGATCGGAGTGCGCGACACCCGACGGACCCGGGCGGTCCTCGTCGTGCTTCTGGTGGCCGCGCTGATCCTGATCACCTTGGACTACCGCGACGGATCGTCGGGCCCGGTGCACGGCCTGCGGCATTTCGGCGGCTCGCTGTTCGGCGGCGTCGAGCGCGTGACCAGCATCATCACCGGGCCGGTCGTCGGGCTGTTCGACCGGGGCAGCGGATCGAGCAGCAGCGGCCCGAAGGTAGCAGCGCTGGAACAGGAGGTCCTCCGGCTGCGGGCGCAGCTCAGCCAGGAGCAGCTCAGCCGGGCAGAGTACCGGCAGCTCAGCCAGCTACTGCAGTTGTCGGGCCGGGGCGGGTACCGGATCGTGGCGGCCACGGTGATCGCGGTCGGGCAGGGGTACGCGCAGGCGGTCACGCTCGACGCCGGCAGTCAGGACGGCGTCAAGCCGGAGGAGACCGTGATCGACGGGCAGGGGCTGGTCGGGACGGTCACCGCGGTGAACGCGCAGACCTGCACCGTGCTGCTGGCCACCGACGCCACCTCCGTGGTGGGCGTGACGCTGGCGAGCAGCGGCGAGATCGGCTGGGTGACCGGGCCGGGCAAGTCGAGGTCCGGCTCGGGGCTGCTGCGGTTGCAGGTACTGGACGCGAACGCCGTGCTCAGCCCGGGGGAGCAGCTGGTGACGTCGGCGTCGGTGCACGACCGGCCGTACGTGCCCGGCGTGCCCGTGGGCGTGATCAGCAAAGTGGAGAACCGGGCCGGATCGCTGACCGCCCTGGCCCTGGTCCGCCCGTACGCGGACTTCGGCTCGCTGGGCGTGGTCGGCATCGTGGTGGTGCCGCCGAGCACGAATCCCCGGTTCTCCGTGCTCCCGCCCAGGCCGAAGCCGCTGCCCGCGCCCAAGCCGTCCGCCACCCCGTCCGCCACCCCGTCGGCCAGCGCGTCGGCCAGCCCGAGCCCGCCCGGGGGCGGCTGACGTGCGGCGCGCGGCCTTGTCGGCGATCCTGCTGGTCGCGGCCCTGGTCCTGCAGCTGACCGGGGTGAACCGGCTGTCGCTGCCCGGCAGCGGCGCACCCGACCTGGTCCTGCTGACCGTGGTGGCCCTCGGGCTGTGCGGCAGCCCGGCGGTGGGCGCGGTGACGGGCTTCTGCGCCGGACTCGGCCTGGACCTCGCACCGCCGGGCAGCTACCTGATCGGTGAGTACGCGCTGGTGTTCTGCCTCATCGGCTACCTGTGCGGGCGGCTGCGCGGCTTGCTGAACCAGTCGGCGCTGCTGACCATCGCGCTGGCGATGGTCGCTGCCGCCGCGGGCGAAGCCGCGATCGCGGCGCTCGGCCTGGTGGTCAGCGACCCGCAGGTGAGCTGGTCGGCGGTGCGGCAGGTGCTGCCGTCCTCCGCCGTCTACGACGCGGCGGTCAGCCCGTTCCTGCTGTACGGCGTCATGCGCGCCGTCGGATGGGCCGACGGCCTCGGCCGGGGCACGCTCGGCGACCGGCAGGCCGACGGGCCCGCGCTGCTCGCGCGGGGCCAGGTTCCCGGCGGCGTACGGACCGGCTATCCCGCCGGGCGAGGAACCGCGCTGGGCGGGGCTGGCCTGCTGGGCGGGGCCGGCTGGCTGGCGGGCCCGGTCGGATCGGGCCGTTCGGCCGGCCCGCGTGTGCGCCGCGGCGGGGCCCGCAACGGCACCGCGGTGCACCTACCGCGCACGCCCCGCCTGCGGGCGGCCGCGGCCAGGCCCGGCGACGGATGGCTGGGCGGCGGGCCGCGTACGGGACTGTCGGCGTCGGTCCGGCGCGGCCCCGGTTATCCCGGTTATCCCGCCCGGCCGCCCCGGTTCCGGCCCGGTTCCGGGTCCCCGGGTTCCGCGGCGGCCCGGTCGGCCTGGCCGCCCGCGGCGCTGCCCAAGTCGTCCCCGAACCTGCGGCTGGCCGCGCAGCGCCGCCGGGCCGGTAACCCGGTCCGCGGGCTCGGCCCCGGCGCCGGCCCGGGGGCCTCTGCGCTCTCGGGGCGCAGATCCGGCCCGCCGGGCTCAGCGTTCCGCGGCCGCCCGCCCGGCACCCGTCCGGCCACGGGCCTGTCCGGGCCCGGTGCTTCGCCGCGCGGTCCCAGGTTCCGGCCCGGTGCTTCGCCGCGCGGTCCCAGGTTCCGGCCCGGTGCGCGGCTGCCGGGTGGCTCGTCGAGCGCCGGGATGCGGCCGGCCACTTCGCCGGGCGCCGGGGGCCGGCGCGGCGGGAGGCTGCCGGCGATCCGGCCGGCCCGGGGGGTGAGCCTGCGGCTGCGAACCGGTCGGCGCCACGACGGCGTGCTCGGCGGCGGGGGAACCCTCGGCCTGAGCGGGCTGCGCGGCGGTGGGCACCGCGGCCGGGCCCCGCGGCCGGCCAGCCTGCGGCTGGGCTCCGCCCGGCGCGGCGACGGCACGCTGGGCGGCGGGGTCCTGGGCCACCGCGCGCCCTGGACGCGACCGCGGCTTGGCGCTCGGCGGGCCACACCGCGATTCCGGCCCGCTCCCGGCGCCGGCGGACGTCCCCTGCTTGGCCGGCGAACCCGGCTCGGAGCCCGCCAGCGGGCCAGGTTCTCGCCCGGCCGCACGTCGTTGCTGGCCAGCTTGACCCACGGCCGGCTGGGCCGAAGGTCGACCGTATGGCGGATCGGCAGTCGGCGGACAGGAGGACTGAGATGATCCCGGCGTCGCGGCGGCGACTCGCCGTGCTGCACCTGGTGGTGGCCTCGCTGCTGATCGGGCTCGGCGCGCGGCTCTGGTTCGTGCAGGTGATGTCCGGCACCGCCTACGCCAGCCAGGCCAAGCAGGAACAGACCGAGGCCGTGATCGTGCCGTCGGTGCGCGGCGAGATACTGGACGATACGGGCCGCCCGATGGTGGACAACCGCAGCGCGCTCGTGGTCTCGGTCAACATGGCGGACCTGCAGCAGCAGCGCGACGGCGGAGTGGCCGAGCTGCACCGGCTCGCCGCGGTGCTCGGCATGAACTACCAGCAACTCAGCGAAGAGGTGCGGACCTGCACGGCCAAGGTGCGGCAGCCGTGCTGGCCGGGATCGCCGTACCAGCCGATCCCGGTCGCGCAGAACGTCGGGAACCAGGTGGCCCTGCAGGTGATGGAGAGCCAGAACGTCTTTCCCGGAGTGACCGCGCAGGTGCAGCCGGTCATCAACTACGAGCAGCCGGTCAGCACCGACACCGCGCAGGTGCTCGGCTACCTGCAGCCGATCACGCGGCAGGAGATGACGCAGAGCGGCCTGCCGCAGACGGGCTTCTCCGGGGTGGACCTGGTCGGCCAGTCCGGCCTCGAAGCCCAGTATGACAAGCAGCTACGCGGCACTATCGGGGACAAGACCGTGTCGGTCAACGCGGCCGGCCAGGTCACGGGGACGGTCAGGCAGAACGCGGCGAAGCCCGGCGACGACCTGGTGACCAGCATCAATGCCACCGTTCAGCAGGACGCGGAGAACGCGCTCGCGAACGCGATCCACAAGACCCAGGCGGAGGGCAACGCCGGCGCGACCTCCGGCTCGGTCGTGGTGATGACCACGACGGGCCGGATCGTGGCGATGGCCAACTATCCGACCTACGATCCGAGCGTCTGGGGCGGCGGGATCTCGGAGAAGGAGTTCAAGGCCCTGTTCGGGACCGCGGCCGCCGAGCCGATCCTGAACCGCGCCACCCAGGGCCTGTACTCTCCCGGATCGACCTGGAAGGTGACCTCGACCGCCGCCGCGGTGGCGGCGGGCTACTCCCTGTACGGCCAGTACAACTGCCCGGCCTCGGTATCCATCGGCGGCCGCTCGTTCAGCAACGACGGCAACCCGAACGAGGGCTACATGAGCCTGGACCAGGCGCTCGTCCAGTCCTGCGACACGGTGTTCTACGACCTGGCGTACGGCATCTACCAGCGCGACCGTCTTCCGGCCGACGACGTGACCAGCCCGAGCGCCCCGATACAGGAAATGCAGAAGATGGAGCTGGGCTGGGGCTTCGGCAAGGACACCGGCGTCGACCTGCCGGGGGAGTACTTCGGCACGGTGCCGACCCGGGAGTGGCTGTACTACTTCTGGAAGGACAACGCCCACACCGGGCAGGACTGGTGCAAGAACGGCAGGCAGAACGGCACGTACATCCAGCAGGTCGAATACGACAACTGCCGTTACGGCAACGACTGGACGGCCGGCCAGTCGGTGATCGCCGCGATCGGCCAGGGCTACGTGGAGGTCACCCCGCTCCAGCTGGCCAACGCCTACGACGCGCTGGCCAACGGCGGCACGCTGTACAGCCCGCGGGTGGGCGAGGCGCTGCTCAGTCCGGACGGCAAGGTCGTGCAGAAGATCACCCCCCCGGTGCTCGGCCACCTGCCCGCGGCCAAGGCCACGCTCGCCTACATCAGGACCGCGCTGCAGGGCGTGGTCACGTCGGGCACCGCGGCCGGCACGTTCGCCGGCTTCCCGCTCAACACGGTGTGCGTGGCGGGCAAGACCGGTACGGCTCAGGCCTACGGCGCGCAGGCCACCTCGGTGTTCGCCTCGTTCGCCCCGTGCAGCAACCCCAAGTACGTCGTGGTCATGATGATCCCCGACTCCGGTTACGGCGCGGACGTCTCGGGGCCGGCCGTCAAGCAGATCTGGGACGGCATCTACGGCCTTCAGGGTCAGAAGGCGGCGCTCCCCGGCGGGCAGCTTCCCGGGCTGCCCCACATCAATCAGGCGGGCCAGATCGTCACGTCGGCCACGCCGGGGAGGAGGAAAGGATGAGGCGAGCGGGAGCAGCGGGGAGGACAGGATGAGCGACGGCGCCGGCCGGGCCCGCGCGCCTGGAGCCGCCTACGGCAAGCTCGCGCCGGTGCGGCCCGGCGGGCGCTGGTCTGGCGGCAGGTCATCCGGCCCGGGTTCGATGCCGAGGTCCCTGCTGCACCGCGCCTTCGCCCGGGGTTCGCTGCTGCGGCAGTGGGACTGGGTGCTGCTGGTGACGGTCCTGGCCCTCAGCCTGATCGGCACGCTGCTCGTCTGGTCAGCCACCCGCGGCGCCGACCCGCGCACGTACTTCGTGAAGCAGGTGATGGCCATCGTGATCGGCCTGGTCCTGATGGCCGCCACGAGCGCGCTGGACTACCGGAGGCTGCGCCTGTACGCGCCGGTGCTCTACGGCGTGTCCCTGCTGGGCCTGATCGCGGCGCTCACCCCGCTGGGCACGCCGGTCAACGGCTCCAAGTCGTGGATCACGCTGCCCGCCGGCTACCAGATCGAGCCGTCCGAGTTCGGCAAGCTCGCGCTCATCCTGATGTCCGCGCTGTTCCTGAGCCAGGCGCGCCAGGCCGACGGCCGGCCCCGGCTGCGCGCGGTGGGCCTGACGGCCGGGTTCGCGGTGCTGCCGCTCGTGCTCATCGTCAAGGAGCCAGATCTCGGCGTGGCGATCCTGATGCTGCTGGTGCTGGTGGGGCTCATCGCGCTGTCCGGAATCCGGCTCTACTGGCTGGCGGGGCTCATCGCGGCGGGAGCGCTCTGCGTCCTGGCGGTGCTGAAGCTGCACCTGCTCAAGGCCTACCAGCTCGGCAGGCTGACCTCGTTCGTCAATCCGGCCGCCGACCCCAGGGGAACGGGGTACAGCGCCGCGCAGGCCAAGATCGCCATCGGCTCCGGGGGGGTGTTCGGGCAGGGCCTGTTCCACGGCCAGATGATCGCCGGGAACTTCGTCCCCGAGCAGCACACCGACTTCATCTTCGCCGTGGCGGGGGAGGAACTCGGCTTCGTCGGCTGCGCAGTGATCATCGGGCTGCTGGCGATCCTGATGCTGCGGGCGCTGCGGATCGCGGCCACGGCCAGCGACCAGTTCGGGATGCTCGTGGCGGCCGGGATAGCGACCTGGTTCGCCGTGCAGTCGTTCATCAACATCGGCATGACGGTCGGAATCATGCCGGTGACCGGGCTCCCGCTCCCGTTCGTGTCCTACGGCGGGTCCGCGATGTTCGCCGACATGGTCGCGATCGGCGTGCTCCAGGCGGTGCACCAGCGCCGCTCCGTCTTCGGCTGACCCGGTCGAGCTGTTCACCGCAGATCTCGCTCGCGTTCCGGCTCCGCTCACTCGCTCACCACGCCTGACTACGCGCGGGCGCCTAACGGGTGAGCGCGCGTGCGGGGCGGCAGCGGATGCGGTACGAGTCGTCGTCGGTGGTCAGGCACCGGCCGGTGGACAGGTCGTACTGCCAGCCGTGCATCGTGCAGGTGAGGATCGAGTCGCGGGTCTCGCCGAAGCGGCTGAGGTCCCCGCGCAGGTGCGGGCAGCGGCGCTGGATGATCCAGTCGCCGAGCTGGATCTCCTCCTCGTCGTGGCTCCGGTCGGCGAACCAGCCCTCGGCATACATCAGCCGGTCGGGGGCCAGGCACTTGAAGAACGTGTACAGGTACTCGTTATACGGGCCGACCCGGCGGGCCCGGAACCGCATGCTGAGGAAGAGGCTGTTGACCCAGTCGGTCTGGTGGTCGGCGATCAGGCGCTCGATCAGCGGGCGGTCGATGGTGAACTGGTAGCGGCAGGTCTCCCCGGCGAAGGCCCGGACCTCGCCGGCCGGGAAGTCGATGACGACCGGCCGCCCGTCGCCCGGCCGGAGCAGCACCGGGCCGCCCACGCCGGGCCGGATGTGATCGGCCAGCTCGAGCAGCGGCTCGAACCACGCCTTCAGCTCGGCGAGGATGTCGATCCCGCTGACCGGCCAGCGCTGCTTGTCCGCCGCTATCCGGTCGCGCATTCTCGCGGCGTAGTCGCGCAGGTAACGCTCTTTGTCGGTGAACGGCTCCAGGGCCTGCTCGGCGGTGGCGGGCCAGTGCACCTCGCAGCGGTCGTGGTCCACCTCGAGCACCGCGCCGGGGGTGATCAGCTGGCCCCCGTCGATGCCGTGGTCGAGCAGGTAGTCGAGGAAGACCGTCTGGTCGGGGAAGGTGTTCGCCGGGTCCCGGTCGGTGTCGTTGAGGTGGAACAGGTCGTCGTCGAGGAAGCACGGCGGGCCCGCGGCGGGCACGATGTGCCGGGCCCCGATCTCCTTGACGTAGCGGGCCGCGCGATCCAGGCCGTTGGCCCGCTTCGCCGCCCCGAACGAGCGCTGCGCGGCCTCGGGCAGCTCGTAGGTCCACGGCCACCAGATGGCTCCCGAGAACTGGAGCAGGTGCACGTCGTAGGGGCCGAACGACCGCAGGACGTCCAGGTCGGTCGGCCGGGCGTCGTTCTGGTTCAGGATCCGGGCGCTCTCGTCGGCGACCGCCAGCGCCGAGTCGCCCAGCGGCCCGTCCGCCGGGGACCGCAGCGCCTGCACCATCACCTGCAGCCCGCCGAGGTCGACGACCTTGCCGGTGGGCATCACGGCGAACTTCGTGAACCCCAGCCGCTCCAGCTCGTTCCGCAGGTCCGGCACGGGGAAGTCCGGCAGCAGCACGGTGGCCTCGCGGGCCACGTGCTGGCTCAGCAGCTCGGGATCGAAGTGGTCCTTGTGCAGGTGGGACACGTACAGGTAGTCAACCCGGCCCAGTCGGTCCCAGTCGAGCCCGCTGTTGTCGGGGAAAACGAACCACGAGTCGAAGTACGCGGGATTCTTCCACGGGTCGCACAGGATCGTTCCGCCGCGGGTCTCGATATGTAGGCCGGCGTGGCCTAGGCACGTGATCTGCATCCCACCCTCTCATCGACGCGGCTGACCGTGTCTGAAGTCCGGAGGAAGCAAGTGATCATCTGACTAGATGACTGTAGTCGCCCCCCGGCTCGACTGTGGTTCATCTACCCCTTACGACGCAGTTCTAGCACGCTTGGTTGGGTACCCGGGCTCAGCGACACGGCGGGAACCGCCGGCAGGGTGGCGGTTTCCGGCTGCGATCGTAGCCGCGTCCGGGCGGTGCTGTACACGCGACTCCGGGTCGCGGCCCGCGGCGGCCCCGATGCCGCCGGTCAGCCGGCCGGCGTCATCGCCTACGCTGTGACGATGCCCGTGCCGTCGGTTTACCCTCTGCTGGAGCCGTTGCTCCCGCTGGTGCGCAAGCCGGTCCAGTACGTCGGCGGGGAGATGAACTCCGTCGTCAAGGACTGGGACGCGGCGGAAGTCCGCTGGGCCCTGATGTACCCGGACGCCTACGAGGTCGGGGTGCCCAACCAGGGCATCCAAATCCTTTACGAGATCCTGAACGCCACCGACGGGGTACTCGCCGAGCGCAGCTACTGCGTCTGGCCCGACCTGGAGAACCTGATGCGCCGGCACCAGGTGCCGCAGTTCACCGTCGACGCACACCGGCCGGTCCGGGCCTTCGACGTGCTCGGCGTGAGCTTCGCCACCGAGCTTGGCTACACGAACCTGCTGACCGCCCTCGATCTCGCCGACATCCCGCTGGCCGCCGCGGAGCGCGGACCCGACGACCCGCTGGTGCTCGCGGGCGGGCACGCGGCGTTCAATCCCGAGCCGATCGCCGAGTTCATCGACGGCGCCGTGCTCGGCGACGGCGAGCAGGCCGTGCTGACGATCACCGGCCTCATCAGGGACTGGAAGCGGGCCGGACGCCCGGGCGGCCGGGACGGGCTGCTGCTGCGGCTGGCCGGCCAGGGCGGCGTCTACGTGCCGGGTTTCTACGACGTGGACTACCGGCCCGACGGCGCGATCGGCCGGGTCGTCCCGAACCGGCCCGGCGTCCCCGCCGCGGTCGCCAAGCACACGGTCATGGACCTGGACTCCTGGCCCTACCCGCGCCAGCCGCTGGTGCCGGTGGCCGAGTCGGTGCACGAACGATTCAGCGTGGAGATCTTCCGCGGCTGCACCCGGGGCTGCCGGTTCTGCCAGGCCGGGATGATCACCCGGCCGGTCCGCGAGCGCACGGTCACCACGATCGGCGAGATGGTGGAGGCCGGCCTGTCGGCCAGCGGGTTCACCGAGGTGGGGCTGCTGTCGCTGTCCAGCGCCGACCACAGCGAGATCAACGAGATCGCGGCCGGCCTCGCGGATCGCTACGAGGGCACGAACACCGGCCTGTCCCTGCCGTCCACCAGGGTCGACGCGTTCAACGTCACGCTCGCGGACGAGTTGAGCCGGGGCGGCCGGCGCTCCGGCCTCACGTTCGCGCCCGAGGGCGGCACCGACCGGATCCGCAAGGTGATCAACAAGATGGTCACCGAGGAGGACCTGATCAAGACCGTCACCACGGCCTACGCCAGCGGGTGGCGGCAGGTGAAGCTCTACTTCATGTGCGGGCTGCCGACCGAGACCGACGAGGACGTGCTCGCGATCGCCCGGGTGGCCCGGCGGGTGATCGCGGCGGGCCGGGAGGCCAGCGGGCGGCGCGACATCCGCTGCACGGTGTCGATCGGCGGCTTCGTGCCCAAGCCGCACACCCCGTTCCAGTGGGCGGCCCAGTGCGACCACGAGACCGTGGACGCCCGGCTGCGCGCGCTGGGCAGCGCGCTGCGGTCCGACCGCGGCTACGGCAAGGCGATCGGGTTCCGGTACCACGACGGCAGGCCGTCGATCGTCGAGGGCCTGCTGTCCCGCGGCGACCGCCGGGTCGCGAAGGTGATCAGGGCGGCCTGGGCGGACGGGGCCAGGTTCGACGGCTGGAGCGAGTACTTCTCGTTCGACCGCTGGGAGCGATGCGCGGCCGAGGCGCTGGCCGCCGACGGCGTCGACCTGGCCTGGTACACCACGCGGGAACGCGGCTACGCCGAGGTGCTGCCCTGGGAGCATCTCGACGCCGGCCTGGACCGGGACTGGCTCTGGCAGGACTGGCTGGACGCCATCGACCCGTCGGGTGCCGCCGAGGTGGACGACTGCCGCTGGACCCCCTGCTTCGAGTGCGGCGTGTGCCCGGCGATGGGCACCGAAATCCAGGTCGGCCCGACCGGCGCCAGGCTGCTGCCGCTGACCGTGGCCGACCGGCCCCCGGTCACCGTTCCGGATCCTGCTGCAGCGGGCGGGACCTGATGACACGGCCTGTGCCTGCTGCGACCCCGCCCGCGCCCGTGGCCCAGCGTCTGGTGATCAGGTATTCTAAAAGCGGCAGGATGCGTTTCGCGAGCCACAGGGACATCGCGCGTGCGGTCGAGCGGGGAGTGCGGAAGGCCAGCTTGCCCGTCGCGTACTCCGCGGGATTCTCGCCGCATCCGAAGATCTCCTACGCAGGGGGAGCGCCGACGGGAACCGCGAGCGAGGCCGAGTACCTGGAGATCGCGCTGACCGGTGAGTGTGCCGCACCGGACGTGCGGGACCGGCTGAACGCCGCCCTGCCGGACGGGATTGACGTGATCGAGGTTCTGGAACTGCCCGGTGGGCTAGGCGGGGACGGCGGCCTGCGACTCGAGGGGTCGCAGTGGCGCATGGTCCTGCCCGGAGTTGCCCCGGCCGATGCGGCCCGGGCCGTAGCGGCGTTCCTGGCCGCCGACAGCGTGGTGGTGGAGCGCACTACCACCAAGGGAATCCGGCGGCTCGACGCTCGGGCCGCCGTGGTGACGCTTGAGCTTGACCAGCGTGCCGGGCGGGACGGCGACGCCGGTTGTGCGATACTTCGAATGGTTGTTCGGCACTTGACCCCGGCCGTTCGGCCCGATGACATCCTGGCCGCGCTCGGTACCGTAGCCGCGCTGGCGCCGTCGTCACCGCCGCTGGTGACCCGCCTGGCGCAGGGACCGCTCGGCCAGGACGCCGACCTCACCAGCGCCCGTGACGGCGCTGATGCGGGGATCGGCGAGCCCGCCATGCCTCGGCCCGCGGGGCCGACGGCGGCAGCCGGGTCGACGGCGGGGCCGGTGCCCCGGCCGCCGGGCCCGGCCGCGACACAAAGACAGGAAATCCAAACGCGCACCAGCGAAGCGGCCGCCGCCGCGGTAGGTATCGCAGCGGCTCCCGCCACGCCATCGTGCGCCTACGAACAACTCCTGCGCGGCGCGGAGGGGCCGGATTCCGGCCCGCGCGCCCGGGAGTACGACGGGAGATTGCCCGGATGCTCGAGACCGAGCGATTCGACAGAGAATCGGATAACGATGGACCGGCCGGCGCTGGCGACTCCGCTGGTGTGACCGGAAGCCCGGCCGGGGCCGGGCCGGACGCAGGCCCCCAGGGCCAGGAAACCGGGGGAGCCGGCCGAAGGCTGTTCCGGCGCGGCCGACGCCCGGTGACCCGGCCCGGCCCGCCAGCCGACGACCCCGCCAGCGACAGCGGCCCGGCCCGGGAGGCTGGCCCGGCCGGGGAGGCCGGCCCGGCCGGGGAGGCCGGCTGCCGGGAGGCCGCGGGCCCGGGAGGTCGGCCCGCCGGGCGGCACCCCGCCTGCGGCGACCTCAGCTGGACCGACTTCCCAGCCGCCTCACGAACCCCGTGAGCGCCGCGGGACCCGCGAGGCCCGTGAGGCCCGGGCTGCGCAGGTGCCCTGGCAGTCCGGAGAGTCCCGGCCGTCGCAAGAACCAGAGAGAGGCCAGGAGTCCTGGGCACCCCAGGAGGCGCAGGCGGCGCAGGCGGCGCAGGGACCTCCGTCGGGGGCGTTCCAGCCACCGCTGGTCATCTTCCAGCCGCCCGACATCTCCTCCGCGGGCGCACGCAGGCCCGTACCGGACGCCGAGCCCGCCCCCTCCGGGGAGGTCAGGAACGCGGGTCCGGGCGACCAGGAGGACGATGTCGAGGCGGGTGGCTCCACCAAGCGCAGGCGCCGCGGCGGCCGCGGCCACGCCAAGGGCCGCGCCGCCGACGAAGGCACCGAGCCCGGCGCGGACGTGGCGGTCGGCGGCGGGGACGAGTCGGCCAGGCCCGGCGCGCAGGCATCAGCCGACGGCGGAGGTCCGGCCGCCGGCCGTGACGCCGGCGACGGTGCCGGGGAGAATGGCGACGAGGTGCCGGGGGCTCCGGCCCGGCGTCGCCGGCGCAGGCGCCGCAGCGGGTCGGCCGCCGACGCCGACCCGCCGGCGACCGACGACCCGCCGAACACCGTCGTCCACGTGCGGGCGCCCCGCACCGCGGCGGCCGATGACGGCACTGATGTCCGGGGGGTCAAGGGTTCGACGCGGCTGGAGGCCAAGCGCCAGCGGCGGCGCGAGGGGCGCGAATCAGGCCGCCGCAGGCCGCCGATCATCACCGAGTCGGAGTTCCTGGCCCGCCGCGAGGCCGTCGAGCGGGTCATGGTGGTCCGGCAGCACGCAGACCGGACCCAGATCGCGGTCCTGGAAGACAGCGTCCTGGTCGAGCACTACGTGGACAAGGCCAGCCACCAGTCCTATGTCGGCAACGTCTATCTGGGCCGGGTCCAGAACGTGCTTCCCTCCATGGAGGCGGCGTTCGTCGACATCGGCAAGGGCCGGAACGCGGTCCTCTACGCCGGAGAGGTCAACTTCGACGCGTCCGGCCTGGAGGGCGAGTCCAAGCGGATCGAGTCGGCGCTCAAGTCCGGCCAGTCGATCCTGGTGCAGGTCACCAAGGACCCGATCGGGCACAAGGGCGCCCGGCTGACCAGCCAGGTGAGCCTGCCCGGCCGGTACCTGGTCTACGTCCCCGGCGCGAACATGACCGGGATCAGCCGCAAACTGCCCGACACCGAGCGGACCCGGCTCAAGCAGATCCTCAAGCAGGTGATGCCGGAGAACGCGGGCGTGATCGTGCGGACCGCGGCGGAGGGGGCCACCGAGGAGGAGTTGTCCCACGACGTCGCGCGGCTCGCCGCCCAGTGGGAGGCGATCGACCGGAAGGCGAAGTCGGCCACCGCGCCGGAACTGCTCTACAGCGAGCCGGACCTGACCATCCGGGTGGTCAGGGACATCTTCAACGAGGACTTCAGCAAGCTGGTCATCGCCAGTGACGGCGAATGGGACATCGTGGACGAGTACGTCCGCTACGTGGCGCCCAACCTGGCCGAGCGGCTGGAGCGCTGGACCAGCGACGAGGACGTCTTCGCGGTGTACCGGATCGACGAGCAACTGGCCAAGGCGCTGGAGCGCAAGGTGTGGCTGCCCAGCGGCGGCTCCCTGGTGATCGACAGCACCGAGGCGATGACCGTCATCGACGTCAACACCGGCAAGTTCACCGGGCAGGGCGGCAACCTGGAGCAGACGGTCACCCGCAACAACCTGGAGGCCGCCGAGGAGATCGTCCGGCAACTCCGGGTGCGCGACGTCGGCGGGATCATCGTGATCGACTTCATCGACATGGTCCTGGAGAGCAACCGCGACCTGGTGCTCCGGCGGCTGCTTGAGTGCCTGGCCCGGGACCGGACCAAGCATCAGGTGGCCGAGGTCACTTCGCTGGGCCTGGTTCAGATGACCAGGAAGCGGGTCGGTTCCGGGCTGCTCGAGGCGTTCTCTGTGCCGTGCGAGTGCTGCAACGGGCGCGGCGTTATCGTCTCGCTGGAGCCCGTCGACCACGCCTCGCCCAGCGACCACCACCACGGCCGGGACGGCTCATCCCGGGACGGCTCTTCCCGGGGTGGTTCCTCCCGCGGCGGCGCGGCCCGGGGGACGGGCGCGGCCGCGGGCGTGGCGGACAAGGCCCACCCGCCGCGGCCGCGGCCACCTGCCACGGCCAACGGCGGGGCCGAGCCCGGGCTGGGCGGTACAGGCCCGGGTGAGACCGGGCTGGCCGACAGCGCCCCCGCCACCGACAGCCCGGCCAACGGCAGCGCGGCCGAAGGTGGCCCGGCCGAAGGTGGCCTGGCCGAAGGTGGCCCGGGCGGGCGTGAGTCGGCCCAGACGAGCGCGGCCGACGGTGCGGCCCCGGGTCCGCGGCGCGCGTCGGGTGGCCGTCGTCGGCGCCGAGCGGCTGACGCACGCAACGACAAGGCGGCCGGCGAGGCTGGCGAGGCCGGCGAGGCTCCGGGCGGTGACGTCCAGGGCGGCGAGGCCCAGGGCGGCGGGGCCCAGGGCGGCGGGGCCCAGGGCGGCGGGGCCCAGGGCGGCGGGGCCCAGGGCGGCGGGGCCCAGGGCGGCGGGGCCCAGGGCGGCGGGGCCCCCAGTGACCCGGCAGGCCAGGCCCACGGCGGCGGCGCTCGTGACGACTTGGCGGGCCCGGGCCCGGCCGACCCGGCCGCTGGCGGCCAGCCGGACGCCGCGGGGGAGGGTACCGCGCCGCAGGCTCGGGCGGCAGCGGGCTGAGGCCCGTACTGTCTGATATCCTTTGTGGTCGGCGCGTCGGACAAGTCGGCGGCAGCACGCCTGCAATGGGCCGTGCGCAACGCAGGCGGGCCGGTTCGCATCAATGCCGGACGATGCCGCGTATCTCGCGGCGGGCCCGCACAAGGGAGAGAGAGTTCTCGGTGTACGCGATCGTGCGCTGCGGCGGCAGGCAGGAGAGGGCATCGATCGACGATGTCCTGACCATAGACAAGCTCGCCGGTGAGGTCGGCTCCAGCGTGACGCTGCCCGCCGTGATCCTGGTCGATGACGGCAAGGTCATCAGCGACCCAGCGGAGGTCGGCGGTTACCTGGTAACCGCCGAGATCCTGGGGGACGCCAGCGGCCCCAAGATCAACATGATCCACTACAAGAACAAGACCGGCTACCGGCGCCGCCTGGGCCACCGGCAGAAGTACACGCAGGTGAGGATCACCGGCATCGCCGAGGCCGGAGCCGGGAAGGCCCGGGCCACCTCGAGGAAGAAGGGCTGAGATGGCACACAAGAAGGGCGCGTCATCCAGCCGGAACGGCCGGGACTCCAACGCCCAGCGGCTGGGGGTCAAGCGCTTCGGCGGCCAGCTTGTCGGCGCGGGGGAGATCATCGTGCGGCAGCACGGAACTCACTTCCACCCCGGAATCGGCGTGGGCCGCGGTGGCGATGACACGCTGTTCGCCCTGGTGAGCGGGAAGGTCGAGTTCGGCACCCGGCGCGGGCGCCGGGCGGTCAGCGTGATTGCCGAGCCAGCGGCGGACACGACCGCCGCGGCCAGCTAGGCCCGGACGGGGGCGCTTCGGCGACCCGGAGCGCGAAGTGGCAGAATTCGCTGACCAGGCTGAGTTGCGCGTGCGCGCGGGCGACGGCGGGCACGGCTGCGCCTCGATCCGCAGGGAGAAGTTCAAACCGCTCGGCGGCCCCGACGGCGGCAACGGCGGCCGCGGCGGTGACGTGATCCTGGAAGTCGACCCCGGCGCCGCTACGCTGCTCGACTTCCATCGGCGGCCGGTCCGCCGGGCCGGCCAGGGCAGGCCGGGCGCAGGTTCCAACCGGAGCGGGGCCGACGGCGCGGACCTCGTCGTGGGCGTGCCCGACGGGACCGTGGTGAAGACCAGCGACGGAGAGCTGCTGGCCGACCTGGTCGGGGCGGGAACCAGGTTCGTGGCGGCCAAGGGCGGGCGCGGCGGGCTCGGGAACGCCGCCCTCGCGTCGACCCGCCGGAAGGCGCCGGGCTTCGCGCTGCGCGGGGAGCCCGGTGTCGAACGGCATCTGGTGCTCGAACTGAAGACGGTCGCCGACGCCGGACTGGTCGGATTCCCGAACGCCGGGAAGTCGTCGCTGATCGCTGCCCTGTCAGCCGCCAAGCCGAAGATCGCCAACTACCCGTTCACCACGCTGACCCCGCATCTGGGGGTGGTTGAGGCGGGGGACACCCAGTTCGTGGTCGCGGATGTGCCCGGTCTGATCCCCGGGGCCAGCTGCGGCAAGGGCCTCGGCCTCGACTTTCTCAGGCACGTGGAGCGCTGCACGGTGCTGGTGCACGTGCTCGACTGCGCGACCGAGGAGCCGGGCCGCAGCCCTGTCGCGGATCTGGACCTGATCGAGGACGAACTCGCCGCCTACGAGGTGGCCACCGGCGTCGGCCTGCAGGACCGGCCGCGGATCATCGCCCTGAACAAGGTCGACGTGCCCGCCGCGCGCGAGGTGGCGGCGCGGGCGGCGGCGGAACTCGAGGCGCGCGGCCTCACCGTCTGCCTCGTGTCCGCCGCGACCCACGAGGGCTTGCGCGAACTCGGATTCACCATGGCCGCGGTGATTGCCGCGGCCCGGCAGGCGCGGCCCCCGGCCGAGCCGACCCGCCTGGTGATCAGGCCCGAGCCGGTCGCCGGGCAGGACTTCGAGGTGGTCAGGGCCGGGGATAACAGGTTCTTGATCCGCGGCGAGAAGCCCCGCCGGTGGATCCTGCAGACCGACTTCGGCAACGACGAGGCGGTGGGGTACCTGGCCGACCGCCTGGCGCGGCTCGGGATCGAGCAGGCCCTGGCCGAGGCGGGCGCCTTGCCCGGAGCCGAGGTCCTGATCGGCGAGGACGACAACGCCGTCGTGTTCGACTGGGACCCGAACCTGCCGGCCGAGGCCGGTTTCGGCCCTCGCGGCACCGACCCGAGGCTCTCCCGCTAGGGCCGGAGCGCCGGGTTTGCCGCCGTGGCCGTACGCGGCGAAGTCGGCGATGAATGTGGCGTTGCTGCACACGGGTGTGCACCGATCCCACATTCACAGCGCCAGGAAACCGGGGCGGCGGGTCGCTGGCCGGGACGAAGATCGTGAAACGGAAACAAAGGGACATCGCGACGGCTCAGCCCGCTCAAACCCCGGCGTAGCGCTTGGCCCGCTGCCCGGACGGGAGCCTCCAGGTCACCCACCTGCGGCGTGGCGCGAGCATAAAAAAAGACGCGCTAGCATTTATAGCGCGCTTTCTCACGGAATCTCGCTTCAGTTAATTCATATAGCGCCTGGATTTTACCGGAAAGGGAGCATGATTGTCAACCGATGAAATCGGGGGCGAGCAGGAGTACGTCTCGATGCTGTACGGCAGGCTTGATGGCCTCAGGAGCCGTGCCTCGGGCCGGCTGGCGCAGGTGCTGCGGGAGGCAGGCGGCACGCATCAGGCCAGGTCCGAACGGGAAGCGTTCAGTGCCATGTACGCCCAGCAACTCGCTCAGTTCGACGCGGCCGAGAACGGGCTGTGCTTCGGCAGGCTCGATTTCCACGACGGCGAGCGCCGGTACATCGGGCGAATCGGCATTCATGACGAGGAGTCCGGCGACTACGCGCAGTTGCTCATGGACTGGCGGGCCTCGGCCGCTCGTCCCTTTTATCTAGCCACCGCGGCCTCGCCTGCCGACGTGCGCCGGCGTCGCCATATCAAGACCCGCGGCCGGACCGTGGTGAGCGTCGATGATGAGATCCTGGACCTGACGGCCGCCGACCCTGCGAAGCACGAGAGCCTGACGGGGGAGTCGGCCCTGCTGGCCGCCCTCGGCGCCAGCCGGACCGGGCAGATGCGCGACATCGTGGAGACGATCCAGGCCGAGCAGGACCGGATCATCCGCTCCGATCTGGCCGGGGTTCTCGTGGTGCAGGGCGGGCCGGGCACCGGCAAGACCGCCGTGGCCCTGCACCGCGCGGCGTACCTGCTGTACACCTACCGGCGCCAGCTCATGAAGCGCGGCGTGCTGGTCGTCGGCCCGAACGTCACGTTCCTGCGCTACATCGGGCAGGTGCTGCCCTCACTCGGCGAGACCAGCGTGCTGCTGTCGACCGTGGCCGACCTCTATCCCGGCATCAGCGCCGGCGGCACCGAGGCACGTGAGGCGGCCGCGGTCAAGGGCCGGCTGGCCATGGCCGGCGTGGTGGCCACCGCGGTGCGCGACCGGCAGCAGGTGCCCGACCGCCCGATCGAGATCGTGGCGGATCATGAGACGCTGCGCCTCGACCGGGCCACCTGCACCCGCGCCAGGGAGCGGGCCCGCCGCTCCCGTCGGCCGCACAACGAGGCGCGGCAGGTCTTCGCCCGGGAGATCATCGACGCGCTGACCCGGCAGCTTGCCGCCCGGCTCGGCGCCAACGTGCTGGGTGAGGGCAACCTGCTTGACCGCGCCGACGTGGACGATCTCCGGCATGAGCTGCGTGGCGACCCGGAGGTGCGGGCGCTGATCGAGCGGCTGTGGCCGGTCCTCACACCGCAGCGGCTGCTGGCCGACCTGTTTGCCTCGGCCGACCGGCTCGCCGCCGCGGCCCCGCGGCTCAGCGCGGCGGAGCGGGCGTCGCTGCTGCGCGACCCGGCCAGCGACTGGACCCCGGCGGACGTGCCGCTGCTTGACGAGGCGGCCGAACTGCTCGGCGAGGACAACCGGGCGGCGAGGCGGGCCGCGGAGCGGCGTCGGCGGGCGCAGGTCGCGTACGCCAGCGGCGTGCTGGACATCATCTCCCGCGACCTGGACGACGACACCGAGATCCTGATGGGCGCCGACCTGCTGGACGCCAGCGAACTGGCCGCGCGTCACGAGGACGACGCGAGCCTGACCGCGGCCGAGCGCGCGGCGGGGGACCGGACGTGGGCGTTCGGCCACGTCATCGTCGACGAGGCCCAGGAACTGTCGGGGATGGCCTGGCGGATGCTGATGCGGCGCTGCCCGGTCCGGTCGATGACCATCGTCGGAGACGTCGCGCAGACCGGCGACCTGGCGGGCGCCTCATCCTGGGAACGGGTGCTCGATCGGTACCAGGGCGACCGGTGGCGGCTGGCCCCGCTGACCATCAACTACCGCACGCCCGCCGAGATCATGACCGTCGCCGCGGACGTGCTGGCCGCGATCGACCCGGCTCTCGAGCTGCCGCGCTCCGTGCGCGAGTCTGGCACCGCCCCGTGGCGGCTGGAGGTCGCGCCCGCGGAGTTGGCCGAGGGCCTGGCGGACGCCGCGAAGCGTGCCGCCGCCCGGCTCGGTGACGGGCGCCTGGCCGTGATCGTTCCGGCCGCGCGCCTGCCCGAGTTCGGGCAGGCGATCGGCGCCGCCGTGCCCGGCACCGCCGTCGGGGACCAGCCGGACCTTGAACGCCCGGTGGTGGTGCTGACCGTGGGACAGGCCAAGGGACTGGAGTTCGACTCGGTGCTGATCGGCGATCCGGCCGGGATCCTGGCCGAGTCACCGCGCGGGCTGAACGACCTGTACGTGGCGCTGACCCGGGCCACGCAGCGGCTTGGCGTGGTGCACGCCGGTGACCTGCCTGCGGTGCTCACCAGGCTCCGCCTGTCCGACGAAGCCGTCCCGGCCCAGCAGCGGTCGGCCTGAGAGCAACTCGCGCCATTTCCGGCCTGTCGGCCCGGCCGCCGGCCCGGATAGCACCGGCCCGGGGAGACGGCCGGGCCAGGGAACTGCCGGGGCGGCCGCGGGCCTTGGGTACCGCCGCTGCTGTCGGCTAGCCGAGGATGCTGGGCTGGTCGATCACCCAGAGCCAGGTGCCGTCCGGACCGCTGACTTGACCGGGGACGTCGGCGGACCGGGCCGAGCGAGGAAGGGCCGGGACCGTCATGTGGCAGGCGCGACCGCGAATGACAGCGCGGCGATACTGGCGGGAACTCCCGTGTTGAACTACAAAAGAAGCGAGGCCCCTCCATGTATGAGATGCAGGGGCCTCGCACGGTCTCGCGGCGCTCGGCGGGCCGATTGCTCGGCTGCCCTGCGCTACCTGACCGACCACCGCGGCCCGGGCACCCGCCCGAAGCTCCGGTTTCCCGGATCTCCGTCCGTCCCCGGAGTTCCCCCCGGGATCTGTACCCGTGTTAAGTGGTGAGTGAATTTCTACAGCGTCGGCCTGACCTGGCACAAGGGGTTTCCGCCAGCAATTCCAAGATTCTTTGGCCGTCCACAGGACACCGGCAGTTATCCCCCGTGTCGACCGGTGTTTCCACCGAGCTATCCACAGAACTGTCCACAGCCTGCGACTAACCATAGCCGCGGGGGCGCGGAGGCGCGGGCGCAGAGTGCGGAGCGCGGGTGCTGCGGGGCGCGGGGGGTGCCTGGGCGTCGGTCGGTGCCATGGGGCGGGGCTGAACGCCAGTACGAGCGGCGGGCGCGCTAGGCGCCCGCCGCCATCGCGCCGCTCAGTCGCCGTCGCGGCGGCCGACGTTCCCGAACAGGCGCTGGCCGGCGCCGACGGCGGTCTCGGCGACCCCGCGGACCGCGCCGATGAGCGGGTCCGCCGACCGGTTCCAGGAGTCCTGGTAGGACTTGGCCGCCGCCTTGACCTCCTCGCCGACCGAGGCCTCGCGGTCGTCCTCGCGGCGCGGGTAGTTGCCCGCCAGGATCCGCCGGTAGTCACCTTCGGCGGCCCAGCGGTCCAGTTCGGCGAACCGGATCACCGCGAACGGGTGCCGGTTGCCCTGCAGTTGCAGCAGCTTGAGCAGGCCCTCGCGCACGTCGGGCACGGCGTCGTACTCGTGGGCCTGCTGGTGGAACGCGTCGTGGCTGAGCTCGGACATCCGGGAGCCCCCCGCGGTCTTCATCAGGGCCCGCCTGGCCGCCTCGACGTCCTGGCCGGCCAGCAGGCCGCCCCGGTCGCAGGACAGCTCGGACTTCCGGTACCACTCCTCCAGGCCCCAGATGATCGCGCGGATCCCGAGATAGCCGATCGGCATCCAGGCCACCCGCGCGGCCAGGTTGATCAGGTGGAACAGCATGGTCCGGTACACCGCGTGGCCGGACAGGACATGGCTGAGCTCGTGCCCGATGATGAACCTGATCTCCTCGGGGTCCATCAGGTCGACCAGCCCGGTCGTGATCACGATGAACGGCTTGTCGGCACCGAGCGCCATCGCGTTCACAATCGGGTCCTGGCTGATGTAGAGCTCGGGGACCGTCGGCAGGTCCAGCACGTAGCAGCCGTCCAGCATCGCCTGGTAGAGCTGGGGGAACTGCTCGTTGGACGCGCGCACCGAGCTGGCCAGGAACATCAGCCGCAGGCTGCGGTCGTTGAACAGCCCGGCCAGACGACGCAGCAGGACGTCGAAACCGGTGAGCTTGCGCAGCGCCACCAGGGCTGAGCGGTCGGCGGGGTGTTCGTAGGCACGGGAGCTGATACCGGGGAGACGCACCCGGGAGCGGTCGGGCACAGAAGTCATGCGCCCATGGTAGGGCCAAACGCGCACTATCTCGATCCGAATGCCGCGCGGCCGCGGCGCGCCGGGGCCCGGATCGGCGCGACCACGGTCACGGGCCGACCGGGGGCAAGGGGACAATGCAGCCATGACAGACGAGCCTGCGGTGCCCATGTTCGAACCAGACGCCGAGTCGATGCCCCCGGACAAGCTCGCCGACCTGCAGCAGGAACGGCTGCGCGGCCTCATCGACCGGCTGCTGGCCGCCCGCGGAGTCCAGGCGGAACGGCTCCGGGCGGCGGGGGTGACCAGCGGAGCGGACGTCGCCCTCGGCGACCTGCCACGGCTCCCGATGACGGGGAAAGACGACATGTGGCACGGCTGTGCGCAAGGCGGTCCGGATGGTGGGTGGGCGGGCGGCGAGCCGCCGCTGCCCGGGCTGTCCTAGCATCGCTTCATGGGTGCAGGGCATCAGGTCAGGCGGGTCGGGGTGATGGGCGGCACGTTCGACCCGATCCACCACGGGCACCTGGTGGCGGCCAGCGAGGTCGGCCACTTCTACTCGCTGGACGAGGTGATCTTCGTACCGACAGGTCAGCCCTGGCAGAAGAAGGGGCGCCGGGTCTCCGCGGCCGAGGACCGCTACCTGATGACGGTGATCGCTACCGCCTCGAACCCGCGGTTTTCGGTCAGCCGGGTGGATATCGACCGGCCGGGGCCGACGTACACCATTGATACGCTCGGCGAGCTGCACAGCCTGCGCGGGCCGGACGTGGAGTTCTTTTTCATAACCGGCGCGGACGCGCTGGAGCAGATAATGACCTGGCAGGATGCGGACGAAGTGTTCAAGCTCGCTCATTTCGTCGGTTGCACCCGGCCCGGGCACCGCCTGAGCGGCGCCGGCCTGCCCGACGACCGGGTCAGCCTGATCGAGATCCCGGCGCTCACGATCTCCTCGACCGACTGCCGGGAACGGGTCAGCCAGGGAGAGCCCATCTGGTACCTGGTGCCGGACGGGATCGTGCAGTACATCTCGAAGCGCGCGCTGTACCGGGACGGGGACGCCGGCCGGGGCCCGGATGACCGGCGGGCGCGTGGCTGGCTTAGCTGCCTCGGCTGGCGCGCGTTCGGGGTGGCTGGGCGCGGTCGGCTCGGCTTATCCGGGACTGCGGGATACGCTGAACTGCGCCGTGCCACGTCAGGCACGGCATGCAATGGTAGAAGGCAGGGCCGGAGTTGAGGAGGACGAGCAGCACCCGTGACCGCCACTGAGAGGGCCGTTGAGCTCGTGCAGATCGCCGCGGCGGCAGCGTCAGACAAGCTGGCCACAGACATCATCGCCTACGACGTGAGCGAGCAACTCGTCATCACCGACGCGTTCCTCCTCTGCTCGGCGTCGAACGACCGTCAGGTCAAGGCGATCGTGGACGAGATAGAGGAGAAGCTGCGCCGGGCGGACGCCCGGCCGGTCCGCCGCGAGGGCGAGCGGGAGGGGCGCTGGATCCTGCTCGATTACATCGACGTGGTCATCCACGTGCAGCACGCCGAGGAGCGCGTCTTCTACGCGCTGGAGCGGCTGTGGAAGGACTGCCCGCGGATCCCGCTGCCCGAACCGGCCATCGCCGGCGGGCCGACCCGCCCGGGCGCTCCTGGTTCCTCCGGCCGCGGGCCGCGCTGACCGTGGTGGTTAGTGAGCCCGGCGCCGCGGGCGTCGGGCCGGACCGCGCCCCGGATCACGTGGTGCGGCTTGTGCTCTGGCGGCACGGCCGGACCACCTGGAACGCCGAGCGGCGGTTCCAGGGCCACAGCGACGTGCCCCTGGACGCGACCGGCCACGAGCAGGCCCGCGATGCGGCCCGCTACATCGCCGCACTGGGCCCGGCGACGATCTACTCTTCCGACCTGACCCGCGCGGTCGAGACCGCTGAGTACCTGGGCCGGCTCACCGGGCTGCCGGTTCAGCTCGACAAGGACCTGCGGGAGCGCGGCGGCGGTTCCTGGGAGGGCCTGACCGACACCGAGATCCGCGCCCAGTACCCGGCCGAGTACGCGGCCTGGATACCCCCCGACGGCGAGTCCGTCACCGCCGTCGCCGACCGCGCCGCCGCGGCACTCCAACGGATCGCCGACGGCCTGGCCAGCGGCTCGCTCGCCGTGCTGGTCAGCCACGGAGCGTCCATCAGCCTCGGCATATCCCGGCTGCTAGGCCTGCCCGAACGGATTCGCGTTCTGGGCCCGCTCGGCAACTGCGCCTGGTCCATCCTGGGCCGGCGCGCTGGCCACTGGCGCCTGCTGGAGCACAACGTCGGCAGGCTGCCGGACCAGGTGGACGAGCCGGAGTCGGAGCCGGTGGAGGTTCTGACGGTCGGCCCGGAGCAAGCGCCGCTGGCCGGATCGGCACCCGACCCGGCGCCCGGATCGGCGGCTGACCCCAGGCCCGGAAGCGTCTCCTGACGCTTTCCTATACACTGGCGTGGCGCCGGGACCCGCAAGGCCCCAGTCCGCCGAGGGGCTATAGCTCAGTTGGTAGAGCGCTTGCATGGCATGCAAGAGGTCAGCGGTTCGAGCCCGCTTAGCTCCACTCACTGGTATCTCCGCAGGTCAGGGGCATACTGACAGTTTCCGGCCGGTCCCCGTATTGCCCGCGCGGCACGCCCTGGATCAGGTCCCCGGTTCCGTGCGCTCGGTGTTCCCGCAGGTCACGGGCGTGTCGGCCGGGCGGGAGGGGCGCTTGCGTGGCCGGCAAGAGACGCAATCGCGGGCCTGAGGCAAGGTCGCCTTTGCGCAGGTCAGCGGGTATCCGGCGGTAACCGTGCCGGGACTGGTTACCTAACTGGTTACCATCGGGAGCGGATCCGGCCTGATCATGCGGCGGTTTCCCCGACCGCAGACGCGTCACCCTCGCTGGGTTACCGGCTGTTCTGCCTGGAGTCAGAGCCCGCGCGGCCTCTTCGCTCTGGCGCGGCGGTATATCTGTCTGTCGCGGCGAGGCTCAGCAGCCCGGAACTGTAGTGCCTCGTCCCGACATGTACGAGAGCGGTCTGCGTGACGGTCGGCTTCGCCTACCCCAAGTTCAAACCCTGGCTTGCCATGTGCTTTCGCAGCCTCAGAGCCCGGTGACGTGGAGGTGCGTCACCGGCTCCGACATTTAGAGCAAGCGGTTGCATAGACCGCTTACTATGGTGCTGTCGATGAGGAAGCTGCCGGTATCGCGAGGTCGCGTCCAAGATCCGGTGTAAATAAACGACGGGCGTAGGTTCCCCTTCAAGACGACCAAGTCAACGAAGGAAGGACCCACGCCCGTGGCACATCGAGTATCGCCTACTGACCGTATCCATGGCCACATCGACGAGTTGTTCGCTCAAGATCGTCCGCTGCCGGAGATCCTGGAGGAGGTCGCCCGGCTCGGCGCTCAGCTGCTGATGCAGGCCGCCCTGGAAGCCGAGATCACCGAGTTCCTGGGCCGGGACCGTTACGCCCGCGCCACGCTGACTGAAGATGCCCGGCCGGGTTCGCGTAACGGCTACCGGGAGGTGACCGTCAAGACGACCGCCGGGCCGGTGGCCCTGGCCCGGCCGAAGCTGCGGGGCACCACCGAGGCCTTCGCCTCCCGCCTGTTCGGCAGCCATGTCACCAAGACCAGTGCCCTCGAATCCCTGGTCATCGCGTCCTTCATCCGGGGCTTGTCGGTCCGCGACGTCGAGGCCACCCTGGCCGAGGCGCTCGGCGACCAGGCCGCGATCTCCAAGTCCACGGTGTCGTCGGTCTGCCAGCAGATCAAGGACGAGTACCAGGCGTGGGCGGCTCGCCGCCTGGACGACGTCGTCCTGGACTACCTCTTCCTGGACGCCTCCTTCTTCCGGATGCACCCGGGCTCCCCGGCCGAGCCGGTGCTGGCTGCCTGGGGCATCACCACCGAAGGCAAGCCTGCGTTCGTCGGCCTGGCGCCCGGCACCGGCGAGTCCGCCGACGCCTGGTACGGCTTCCTCCAAGATCTCAAGGACCGTGGCCTGGCCTGCCCGCTGCTGATCATCTCCGACGGGGCGCCCGGGCTGATCTCCGCGATCGAGCAGGCCTACCCCAGGGCACTCAGGCAGCGCTGTCTTGTTCACCGATGCCGGAACGTACTTTCGAAGATCCCGGCCGGGATGCAGCCCGAGGTCAAGGACGCCTACTGGGCGATCTTCGGCACCGAGCACCTGAAGACGCCGCCTGGCCCGCGCCTCGTGGAGATCATCGATCACCGGATCGACGAGTTCGCCGCCCGGTACCAGGCGCTCTACCCGGCCGCGGTCAAGATCCTGCTCACCGACCGGGACGGCCTGACCGCCTACCTGCGCTTCCCCGCCGAGCACCACAAGCGGATCCGGCACTCCAACTTCATCGAGCGCACCTTCGGGGAGACCCGCCGCCGGGTCAAGGTCATCGGCCGGCTCCCCGGCGAGACCAGCTGCCTCACCCTGGTCTGGGCCGTCCTGGACCGGGCCTCCCGCGGCTGGCGCGGCTTCACCATGACCGCCGCCGGGCTCCGCCAGCTCCAGGACCTGCGCCGCTCGCTGCTCGAACCGCCGGCCCAGCTGCGGCCACCCACCGTAACCGCCACTCAGATCGCGGGCAGTCCCGAAACTGTCAGCACTGTCGCCTAACCTGACCATGAAACCGGGGAACCACGCCCGCCGATTTACACCGCATTCCGGACGCCACCGTATCGCGAGATGACCCAGCTCAGTAGCGCTGCGGCAACGGTGACCCCCCGGGTACTGCCGATCGTCATCTAGCCGTTCACCGGGGCCCTCGTTATTGCCGAACATGCTGGCGTGCCATACCGCCGGATACGAGGCGGCGCGGAACCATGAGGCCCAGCTGGCGGAAGCGTGCTACCAGCCTGCCGCTCGCGTCCCACAGTTCGCCGTCCTCGTCGACAAGGCCGCCGGCTACCGCCCGGGTGCGCAACTCGGCCCGCAACCACGGTTCGCCGGGCGCAGGGACCCTCAGCACGTGCACCGTGAGTTCGAGGGTCGGGAGCCAGCCGATCTGGGCGCGGCTCATCACCGTTGGAGGGAAGCCGTCAGCCACGGCCAAGAGCATCTGGGGGCTGACCGTTTCCTCGTCCCTGAACCGGATCCAACCCGACAGGGACGGGTGGAGCTCTTCGTCCGCGCCCCACCCGCGTTCTGGGTGGACGCGGATGACGAAATTACGCAGGGAACGTGTCAGGGCACGTTCGCCCACCGGCGTCCGCACCAGGATGTCAAAGAGGTCGGCGCAGTCGTCCGGCCCCGGGATCATCGGAGCCACTGCGTCGACGGGTGACGTGCCCTCCCGGGCACGTGCATCGAGGTCACCAAACGTCCCGATCACCCGTAGCCGTTCCTTGTCTTCCTGCCACAGTTCTGCTACGCCAACCGCGGTGGCGCGACCGCGGCGGACCACGCTCGTACGCGCGATGCTAGGGCCGGCGACTGAGGCCCGTAGGTAGTGCCCGGTGACCGTGATCGGGTGGGGCTGGCCGACCGCGGCGCTGAGGGCTGTGCTGGCCACGGCGAGGACGACGCCTCCGTTCTGGTTGTGGCCTACGCTCCAACGTTCAGCGAGGGTAGCCTCCCACGAATCGATGGTGGCGGGCTCGACCGTCACCTCGGGCAGTACCGGAATCACGCGGTCATCGGCCCTTCCAATGAGGTATTGCTCACGATCGCCCTCCGAAGCGCGTGCTGCGCTCGCGAGAGATGACCGTATGCCGCGACGGCTCGGCCCGGCTCTGCCAGTAGTGACGTCCCCATTACCGGCGCGCGGGGCCGATGCAGTGGGGTTCTCCCCAGTACAGGCCGAGGCCGTAAGCCTCTAGCGTGCGCCCGGGAATCCGAGTGTGAGGTTGCTACCGGTCTTGCGGTACAGGTGTCCGAGATAGGCCTTCGCGGTGGCCGCCCTGTCCGTATCGGTGGGCGGCGATGCTCGAGTTGTTGACGATGCTCCCGCCTCGGCCGCCTTCCTTCATCGCCGCCGCGGCGTGCTTGATCCCGTAGAGGACGCCGCTCGTCGCCCCCCGTGACGACGGCGACCTTCCCCTGCAGCCGTCCGGCCATCTCTCCTCCTTCAACTTTGCGCGCGCATGCCGTCGCCCGAGCGGCTCTACCTTGGCCAGGTCGGTGTCGAGGTCGTCAGGATCGCCGCAGCGCCCCGGGGCGCCACCCAGTTGGCGATCTCCGGGACTCTGATGTCGCCGAGCATGCCTCCGGCGGTGGCGTCAGCCGTCACCGCCAACGATCCCCTGGACGCGGAGCTGCATGATCTCGGCGGGCGTGAAGCCTAGCTCGCGGAGTACGGCGGCGGTGTCGGCCCCGAGCGCGGGATAGCCCTCCGACGCCCTGGCAGGGGTACCGGACAGCTTGAGCGGCACCCCAGGTATGTCGAGTTCTTCCCCTCCCGGGGCGGTGACGGTCTCAACCATGCCGTGCTCCCGGACGTCGGGGTCCATGGCGACGTCGGCGACGGAGTTGACCGGCCCGCAGGCGACGCCCCGGACCCGGAGCGCCTCCACGATCTCGCTACGCGTCCTCGTGCGGGTCCACTCGACGATCACCTCTTCCAGGGCCGCCCGCTGCTGGACCCGCTGCCGCGGCATGGCGTAGCGCTCGCCGTGCACCCACTCCGGCCGGCCCACCACCTCGCAGAACCCTTGCCACATCCGGTTCGTGAGCGGCTCGAGGTAGACCCACCCGTCGCGGGCAGGGTACACGTTGCCGAAGGCCGTCGGCACCGCGTTGCCCTGGCGGTGCGGGTCGAGGCCGAGGCGGGTCACCTCGGCGACGTGGTGGGCCAGCATCGGCACGAGCCCGTCGAGCATCGACACGTCCACGAACTGCCCGCGGCCAGTGCGCTCCCGGGCCGCTAGGGCGAGCAGCACCCCGACGGTCGCCTGTAGGCCCGACACGTTGTCCGCTAGGAAGAGCCCCGACACCGACGGCGGGCCCCCGGCCTGGCCGGTCATGCCCGCGATGCCGCTCATGGCCTGGATTATCCCGTCGTAAGAGGTGTCCTGGCGGCGGCGGCCGGTCAAGCCGAAGCCGGTGACGTGCACCATGATCAGTCGGGGGTTGAGCCCGCTGGCCCGTTCGTAGCCGAAGCCGAGGCGCTCAGGGACGCCGGCCGTGTAGTTGGTAACGAGCACGTCCGCCCAGCTGATGAGCCGGTCGAGCACCTTTGTCCCGCCGGGGTGCTTGAGGTCCACCGCCAGGCTGCTCTTGTTGCGGTTGTGGACCGCGAAGTACGGGCTGGCCTCGCCCACGAGGGGCCGGCTTGGCGGCAGGGGTCGCCGTCGAGAGGCTCCACCTTCACCACCTCGGCACCGTGGACTGCCAGGTGCGCAGCGCAGTTGGGCCCGGCGATGTAGTGGCCGAACTCTACGACGCGCAGACCGTCGAGAGCAGCGGGCTGTCGGTCCGGCCCGGACGCAGCGCTCACAGGGTCGCCATGTCCCGGACTGGCCTCATACCGGTGGCCTGCATGCGGCCCGCTCGATCCCAGGTGTCAGGGGTGCCCCCTTCGCCCTGAAGACCGGGTAGAGCGGCCGGTGCGCCGCCGTCCTCGGCAGGCAGCCGACGAACTCGACGTGGCGACGACGGCGACTCCCCGCAGCAGGCGTGCCAGCCCGGCGGGGTCCCCGCACGCCGACCGGAACGGGCACGCCCCCGCTCAGCAGCGTGCCGAAGCAAACCCACAGGAACTCGCGATGGTGGGGCAGCGCCAAGGCGGCTCGCTCTCCGGGCCGCAGCCCGAGCTCCAGGGGCCCGTTAGCAGCGCGCCGCATGTTGACCAAAGACTTTTAGGAAGGCTACGAAATGGCCCCGGCGCAGGTCGAGTAGTGAATCCCCTAGAAACGGGCGGCCTGCCTGGCCGCAAGGCGCCTCTGCCAGAAGGTTGGCTGCCGGTCGAGGATGGAGCTGGTGCCGCTGGCCGAGTCCGAGCTGCCGGCTCGCCAAGGCTAGGACGTCACCAGGCGTCTACCCAGGGCAGCTTCTTGGCCGTACGCGGCGGCAACGGTGGAAGGGCGTCGAGCGCAGCCACGACCCAGCCGCGGGTGTCGGCCGGGTCGATGACGTCGTCGAGGGCGGGACCGAGCGCCCTGGACAAGGCCTTGCCCTCCTTATAGGCCTCGGCAACCATACGCTCGAAGACCATCCGGCGCTCCGCAGGGTCGGCGATCGCCGCCAGCTCGTTGCGGTAGCCGAGCTTCACCGCGCCTTCGAGGCCCATGCCGCCGAACTCGCCCGTGGGCCAGGAGACGACGAACATGGACGCTTGGTAGCTGGCTCCAGTCATCGCGATGGCCCCGAGCCCGTAACTCTTGCGGACTATCACCGACAAGATCGGCACCGTGAGGTTGGCGCCTATCACGAACATGCGCGAGCAGTGGCGGATCAGGCCGGTCTTCTCCGCTTCGGGGCCGACCATGTTGCCGGGGGTGTCGGAGAGCGACAGCACCGGCAGGTCGAAGGCCTCGCAGAGCTGCATGAAGCGGGCTGCCTTGTCGGAGGCGTCGGAGTCGATGGCCCCCCCGAGGTGATAGGGGTTGTTGGCTATGAGGCCGAGCGGGCGGCCCTCGATGCGGACGAGCGCAGTGATCATCGCTCGCCCGAAACGGGGGCGCAGCTCCATTACAGACCCGATGTCGGCCAGGAGGGAAATGACCCCCCGCATGTCGTAGGCGCGCAGCCGGTTCTCGGGGACGGCGTGGCGCAGGCGGCGCTGGTCGGCGCAGGACCACTCGGCCAACGGGCCCTGGAAGTAGGAGAGGTACCTCTTGGCCGCCGCCACGGCGGCCGCCTCGTCGTCCGCCAACACGTCGATGACGCCGTTGGACAGCATCACGGGCAAGGGACCGATCTCCTCCGGGCGGAAGACCCCGAGCCCCCCGCCCTCCACCATCGCCGGGCCCCCCATGCCGAGGGCGGAGTCCTTGGTGGCGATGACTACGTCGCAGCACCCGAGGATGGCGGCGTTGCCGGCGAAGCAGCGCCCGGAGGTGACCCCGACCAGCGGCACTGCCCCCGACAGCTGAGCCCAGTACTCGAAGCCGCGGATGAAGCCGCCTCCCCGGTCGGTGTCGCCCGGCCGGCCGCCACCCCCCTCGGTGAAGAACACGGTGGGCAGACGCCAGCGAAGGGCCAGCTCCGCCATCCGGTCCAGCTTTATGTGGTTCCTGGCCCCCTGGGTCCCCGCCAGGACCGTGTAGTCGTAGGCCAGCACTGCCGTTCTCGACCGCTCAGGGGGGAAAAGGTCGCCGTTGACGCGCGCCAGGCCCATCACGAGGCCGTCGGCCGGGGTCTGCTCCACCAGCTCCTCCACGGTGTTGCGGCCGAGCCGACCCGCGATCACGAGCGGGCCGTACTCGGTGAAGGTGCCGGGATCGCATAGATCGGCGATGTTCTCCCTGACGGTGCGCTTGCCGGGCCGCCGCCGCTCCACGGCGGCGGCCCGGGCCTCGTCGAGCACGCCCAAGTGGCGTTCTAGCACCTCGGCCAGATCGGGGCGGATCTGACCGAGGTCGATCTCCTGCTCGCCGCCGGGTCCTTCGCCGGTGCGCGGGGCGGCGGGCTCGAGATGGGCGACGACCTGGCCCTCGAGCACGGTGTCGCCTTCGGAGACCAGCACCTCACGGACCACCCCCGGGGCTGCGGCGGCCACGAGGTGCTCCATCTTCATGGAATCCACCACGAGGAGGCTCTGGGCGTGGCGGACGGGGTCCCCAGGGGCGACCTCCACGCTGACGACGGTTCCGGATACCGGCACCCGCACCACCACGAGCCCACCGGCAGCCGCGGAGTCGGCGTCCTCCAGGGCGGGGCTCTGGCCACCCGGGGACTGCCCGTAGGTGAGGACGGCGAGCGGGTCGGAGGGGTCCACCCGGGCCCCGGTCCGGCGGGTGGCCTCCGCCTCTCGGCCGGGGCCGACGCCCTCGAAGTACAGCCTGCGGTGCGCGGCCGTGGATCTGGCGAGGCCCGCGACGTTGTCCTCGACGAAGCGCGTGTAGACCTCACCCGCCGCCACGGCGGGGTTGGAGAGCAGGCCCTGGAGGAAGCCGATGTTGCACGGGGGGCCCTCGAGCCGAAACTCCGACAGGGCCCGGTAGGCCTTGGCCACGGCGTCGCTCCATCCCCCCGAGGGGCAGTGAACCACAACCTTGGCGAGCAGCGAGTCGAAGCTGGTCGGCGGGCGGTAGCCCGCGTACCCGGCGCCGTCGACGCGGACGCCTGGCCCACTCGGGGGCTCGTAGGCGGAGATGAGCCCCACGCGGGGCCGAGGAGTCCCGTCGGCAGCCATGGTCTCCAGGTTGACCCGCGCCTGCAGGGCCGTGCCGCGCGGCTCTGGCGGCCCCGCCTCGAGACCGAACTCGGCGAGGTCGGCGCCCGATGCGAGGCGCAATTGGAGCGCCACCAGGTCGAGGCCGGTGACCTCTTCGGTGACGGTGTGCTCGACCTGGAGGCGGGGGTTGGCCTCGATGAAGCAGAATGGTGGCCGCTCGCTCTCCGAGGCGGCCGCGAGGGCTTCGACGTCCACCAGGAACTCGACCGTGCAGAGGCTGCGCACGCCGGCGGCCGTCGCTAGGCTCACCGCGGCCTCCAGGAGGCGGCGGCGCAGTTCCAGGGGCAGTACCGCCGCAGGTGCCACTTCGACGAGCTTCTGCCGCTTGCGCTGGAGGCTACACTCCCGGTCCCAGAGGTGCACCACCTGCTCGCCGTCGCCCACCACCTGCACCTCCACGTGGCGGGCCCGCGGGAGGAACGCCTCCACGTACAGCCTGCCGTCGCCGAACGCGGCCTCGGCTTCGGACGCGCAACGGGCGAAGGCCTCCTCGAGCTCGGCCGGTGAGGAGGCGACGTGCATGCCCCGGCCGCCGCCTCCAGCGACCGCCTTAACCATGACCGCCGCGCCGCTGCCCGACGTCTGAAGCACCCGCTGAGCCTCCTGGAGGGTGACCGGCCCCCCGCTTCCAGCCAGGACGGGGATCTCCAGCGAGGAGGCGAGGGCGCGGGCGGCCGTCTTTTCCCCGAAGCGTCGCAGCACACTGGGCGGCGGCCCGACGAAGGTCAGCCCTGCGCCGATCACCGCCTCGGCGAAGCCGGCGCTCTCTGACAGGAAGCCGTAGCCTGGGTGAACGGCGTCGCAGCCAGACTCCTTGGCCGCGGCGACTAGCTGGGCGGCGTCCAGGTAGGCGCGGGGGCCCCGCCCGACCAGGGGCAGCGCCTCGTCGACTTTGCGGACGTGCAGGGCCGCCGAGTCGTCCTCGGAGTAGACGCCCACGGTCGGAAGACGGATCTCGTCGGCGCTGCGGGCGATCCGGATGGCTATCTCTCCACGATTTGCGATCAACAACTTCTTCAAGTGCTGCCTGCCTTAATTGACATCGCTGACCTCAAGCGGCTCCGTACAGACCACCCGGCCTGCACGAGCGCGTCGACCTCCGGCTCGGCCATGTCGAGCAGCTCGCGTAGGACGGTGCGGTAATCGGCCCCGACCAGCAGGGTGGGCGCGTCGATGCTCGCGACGGTCCGAGAGAGCCGGAAGCCAAGCCGGGGGTAAGGTGCCGCCTTGCGGCGGTGGTCGAGCCAGGTGAAAAACCCCTCTGTCCACAAGACCGGACCGGTGGCGACGTGGCGATTCTTGCAGGCCGGCGCCCTGGAGGAGCGCGGCGGCCTCGTGTCTTCCCATCGCGGTAGCCCACGCGCGACGGGCTCCTCTGCGGCCCAGCAGGCCGAGGGGTTCGAGCACACCGGGGGAGAAGTTGGCCACCGCCAAAATGGCCGCGCGCTGCCAGCGAGAGGACCATCCGTCGGGCTTCCTCCCAAGTCGTCGACGGACATGAAGGCATTCCTTGGCATCCGGTCCTCCTGGCTGGCTTCCACCACCTCCGCGCAGCACAGGCCGCAAGCTCGCTCGACGATCACCCGCCGAATCTCGCCCTTCCTGCTGCCAGAGTCCCCGGGCGCAGGGGCCTCAGGTGGCGTCCGCGGTGCTGGCGTCACCGGAAAGCTGGACGGCCGACGATCCCGGGCCAAGGGAGAACAACGTTCTTCGGTCGATCGGCTCTGTCACGATTCCTCCTTGCCCAGGGACCTGAGGGCTGCCCGACTATGGCTCGCCCGCTGGGTCTCCTGACCCGAGACGATGGCCTGGAACACGCTCATGAGCTAAGCCACTCGATGAACCCGACGGAGGTGTCGGTCGTGCGGATCGTTCCCCGGACCGCCAGGCCTGGTGCCATCCGTCGAGATGACGGTCAGCTCGATGCGGGTCTCGGTGGTGTGGGGTGGCGACCCCAGCTGCAATTACCGACCGAGCGTAACGATCCGATCCCCTGGGGCGACAGTAGTGAAATCCCTTGTCGTTGGCTGCCGCCACGCCCTACAGGTTCCCTTTGAGGCGGCCCCAAACCAGGCCGGGCCCTTGATGACCCAACACCCTGGCGGTCCCCGTCCGGGCGATCGCCTTGGAGGCGTGCACGGGCAGCTATGCTTCTGGCCATGCTCACGAGCCTGCGGCGTCGCGTCGCCGTCGTGACCGGTGCCGCGAGCGGGATCGGGCTGGCCATGGCGCGCCGTTTCGCGCAGGAGGGGATGAGGCTGGCGCTCGCCGACATCGACGCCGCCGCGCTGCCCGCTGTGGCGGACGAGCTGCGGTCCCAGGGGACGGAGGTCGTGGACCAGGAGGTGGACGTAGCCGACGAGGCTTCCTGGAGGCCCTTGCCCGGACGGTGCTCTCGAGGTGGGAGCCGCCCCATCTCCTCTGCAACAACGCCGGTGTAGGCGGCGGCTGGACCCCGCTGTGGGCGGCGACGCGCAAGGACTGGGACTGGGTGCTGGGGGTGAACCTGACACGGATCAACGCTGCCGCCCGCAACCGCCCCCCTCACATGATCGAAGAGGGCCGGTTGCCCCTGGAGAACATGGAGGTCTTCGAGGCGATGGACAGCCGCCACGCAGACATCGGGATGCGGCCAGAAGCGGTAGCCGACATGGTCGTTGAGGCCGTGGAGCAAGACCGCTTCTACATACTCACCCACCCCGTCGTGGTCGACGCCGTAATGCGCTGCGCCGAGGCAATGGCAGACGGCAGGACCCCGCCCGCGCCGATCGCGCCCGAGCTATCGTGAGCCCCGAGATGACCCAGGCTGAGCCGGGCGAGGAAAGGCGGACCGTCTGGAGCGAAGGCTCCCGTCTGGCGGCGGTCGTGCTGAAGCCGCCGGGAGCCGTCGCGCCTGCCCCCGCCGTCCTGCTCTGCCATGGCTGGGGCGGGCTCAAGGAGCACCTCGTCGAGCTTTATGCGAGGGAGTACGTGCGGGCCGGGCTCATCGCCATGGCCTTCGACTACCGGGGGTGGGGCGGCAGCGACGGCAAGCTCATCCCAGCGGTCGGGACGCCGCCGCTGGTCGAGCCCGGCGAGCGCACCATGGCCGTGTGTGTCGTGCGCGAGGTGGTGGACCCTCGCGAACAGGTGGACGACGTCCGCAACTGCCTGGCCTACCTGCTCTCCGAGGAGGGGGTGGACCCGGGGAGAGTGGGCCTGTTCGGGACGAGCTACGGCGCGGGCCACGTCGTGTCGGTCGCGGGCACCGACGAGCGAGTCAAGGCCGTGGTCGCCCAGATAGGCGGCTACGGTCATCCGAAGAGCGAGGAGTTCAAGGAGCTCGCGCGGCGGCGGATGGCCGAAAAGGCGCGGGGCCTCATGGACCCGCCGATCCCTCAGGGGGTGGACGGCTACCCCACGCTGAAGGGGACGCCGGACGTGGCCCGGCAGCTCGGCCACTCGCCGCTGGCCTATGCCGAGGGAATCAGGGTGCCGACGCTCGTCATAGACGCCGAGCAGGAGGAGTACAACACCCCGACCTGCAGGGCGGTGCCTTGTACGAGGTCGTCAAGCGGCACGCCGTGGCAGAGCGCCACGTGTTCCCGTGCAGGCACTACCGGGTGTACGACGAGTACCTGGAGCCAGCGCGCCGGCTGGCCGTCGACTGGTTCGCTCGCCACCTGTAGCGAGGAACGGGGGCTCTGGTGGGCCTCACGTGTCGTCGCTGGCTCGCGGTATCAGGGCTCACGGCGTACGAACTCTGAGGGAGGTCCCCCAGGCTGCAGGCCCTTGAGCTCGCCGCGCTCTGCCGCCAGCACCAGCTCGAGGCGGGAATGACAGCCGACCTTCTGGTACAGCCGGGCTGACGTAGACCTCGATGGTCTTGGCGCTGTAGTGAAGGACGGACGATATCTGGCGGTTAGTAAGTCCCTGGCGAAGCAGCTGGACAAGCTGCGCCTCCGTCTGGGTAAGCGTCACATGGTCGGCCGCCCGACTCCGGTGACGGTGGCCGGCGCTGACAGTGAGCCCGAGAAGTTTTGCCTGCGAGGACACGCGCGCGGTCCATAGCTGCGCGCCCATGGACGCGAAGAGCTCAAGCGCACGGTTCAGGTGCTGGTCCGGCTCGGCCGTGATCGAGCCAAGGTAAAGATGCGCTTGAGCCGCGAAGAACATGCGACCTTCGGCCTCGAACTGCGCGACCAAGCGCTCCCCCGCCGCGATGTCGCCCAGGGCGGTCTCAGCCAGGTCTGCCACTATGACTGTGGCGGGTACGCCCGTTCGTGTCGCCAGATCGCGAAGCCGCTGTGCGTAGCCTGCAGCGGCTGCCCTGTCGCCGAGCGCGAGATTCAGGTCTATGAGGCCTTCCAGCACTCGCCGGTATGCCTCCTCGGCTAGGCCCCTCTCACTAGCCAGCGCGAGCTGTTCGTGCAGGATTCTCCCAGCGTCTTGGTAGTTGCCGACGGCTATCGCGATTCTCGCTGCACAGCACTGATGCATCAGCCCGTACAGTACGCAGTCCGATGCGAGGAGGGGCGTTTCGAGTATCCGGGCAGCTTCGTCCAGCTTCGCCTGGTCAGTCAGGATCTCTGCTTCCAGCAACCGCAGCCACGCGAGATTGTTTCGGAGGCCGACGAACTCCAGGCTAATGGCACCGGAGCGGATCGTCTCGAGCGCATCTGCCCATGCGCCGGTCATGTGCTCAATCTTGGCTTTGGTGTAGATGTATTGCCCGCCTATATCCTGCCAGCCCGCCTCAGGTAGCAAAGCCGTCACCTTTGTGAGCAGCTCCCGAGCGCCGCCGAGGCAGCCGGCGACGGCCAGCAGATAAGCCGCAGATTCGAGCGCGCTCAGCCTGGCCCCCAGCGCCAGCCCAGGCTCGCCGCCAGCGCCTATAGCCACCAGCCGACCGACGGCATTATCCACCCGGGCGAAGTCGCCCAGGCAATTCGCGACGTGGCCGACGTAGGTATAAGTCACCGCCTGGTCACCGACCGAGCCTGTTTCGGCATCGGCCTCGGCCTGATCGAGCTGAGCTGCGGCCATTTCGATCCTGCCCATGTGCGCTAGCAGCAGGGCCCGCTGAGCCAGAAACGGAGCTGGCTCATCCACGCTGTGGACTTGGCCGCTGACCAGCATCAGCGCGTCGCTGTAGCGGCCTGTCGCGTAAGTGG
The DNA here is from genome assembly GCA_963842355.1 of uncultured Actinomycetota bacterium. Classification (GTDB taxonomy): domain Bacteria; phylum Actinomycetota; class Actinomycetes; order Streptosporangiales; family Streptosporangiaceae; genus JASHPR01. Next base: position 236,765 of record CAWJGC010000016.1, read on the forward strand.
CGTTGATCACTGTCGCGAGTGTCCGGGTGCGCAGGTCGCTATTTTCCAGCGCTTGCAGCGCCCGGCTCCCGATTCCGATTGCCTCCTCGGGCCGCGAGCCCTTCCACAACGCGATGGCCTGGCGCGACAGCAGCTCGCCGCGCTCAGGTGCTTCTTGCGGAAGCAGGTCGAGGGCGCGTTCGTACCAGGTCGCCGCGGACAGGGGCGCGGTATCGCGGGTGAGGCGCGCCGCCTGCAGGACGGCGGCGAGGGCGTCGGGATCTCCGGGCGTGGCGGCTTCAGCGACATGCGTCGCCCATTCGAGGACATCGATGCCCGACGCGAGCTGCCGGGTGCTGAACGACTCGGCGATGAGCTTGTGCAGTCTGCGCCGTTCAAGCGGCCCTAGGTCGTTGTAGAGCACCTCCGCGATGAGGGGATGCGCGAACTCGTACCACCCCCTCGATACGCGCTTGATGATCGATGCCCTGGTCAGGGCGTCGAACGCCTGCTCGATGGACTCGCGGTCCATCGACGTGACGGCCTCGAGCGCCCCGATCTGATCCAGGTGCACTCGGCGGAACGCTGACATGACACGCGCGAGCTCCCGGCCGGCTCGGTCCTGCTGGAAGACCCTGTGCAAGAACCCCGCGCGACGGCTGAGAGCACCCGACGCAGGATTCCCGACGAGATAGCACCTGCCGTGCTCAGACCGGATAGCGCTGAGCTCCGTCAGGGAGCGAAGCGCCTCACGGGCGAACAGCGGATTCCCGCGGCTCTGGGAGTAGACGTATGCGGTCAGCCGTTCGTCAGGACGCCCGGAGAGCACTGACGCGATGAGCGCTGCGGTGTCCTCAAGGTTCAGGGGGTCGAGGTCAATGACTGCGCCTGGACCCGAGTCGATGAGGCGGCCGATAGTCGCAGCGAACCGGCTGCCCGGCGCCCACTGGTCAAGCCGGGTGCTGAAGACCACGAATAGCGGCAGCAAGGACAGGTACCGTGCTGATAGCGACAGCGCCGTCAGGGTCTCGTCGTCCGCCAGATACGCGTCATCAAGAACGATGATGGTCGGCCGGTGGAGGCAGAGATTGTTCAGGAACTTCGTCGTGAGCAGGTAGGCCGGCTGAAGCCGCATGTCGCGATCGTAGGCGTCACGCTCGCCGAGCACTGCTGCATCGAGCGCCCGCCGTAGCTCGCTGAGGTCCGCGCGGCTCGGCTCATCGAATTCCTCCTCCGCGGCGGACGCGAGCAGGTCGCGGAGGCTCGCGTAGGCAATGCCGTGATCGTAATCCTGGGCCTTGCCGCTCAGCACGTGGCAATCATGGGCGCGCGCCCGGTCCAGCAGCTCCTGCAGCAGGCATGTCTTTCCGATGCCGACTTCGCCGACGACGAGACACGCGCGGCCCGTTCCACCGAGGGCCGATTTGAGGTTGTCCAGCAGCCGGGCGAGCGGAAACTCCCGGCCAACGGGACGCGCCTCACCGAATCGCTCCGACGAGCAGGACTGGCCACCGTCGTGACCGCCGGAGGCCAGCGAAGGGCTGAGCGCCCGATCTCGGACCGGGCGCACCGTACCCGATGGACGCTTCAAGGGAGTTACACCGAACCCATGGGTAACTTACCGCCTAGTTCAAATTATACAAGATCGTGGCGTATGTGGAAGATGGCAGCTGGGCGCAGGACTGAATCGTTACGTGTCTAGCGATCCTGGTCGCTAGCGGTAGTTTGTTAATTACGGATATAGAGGTGCAGGCCGCAGCCTGCCGTGACCGAGTTGATCAGGGCTTGCAGCTGCTGGGGCGGGGGCCTGTCCGACCATGCCTGCCACCAGCGTTGCAGCGCGATCCAGGGGGAGAGCCAGGCGCGTACTGCGTGTAGCGCCCGGGGCCAGGACGGTGCCGGCGGTAAGGCGGCGTGCGGGCCCCCTCTCTCCGCGGCCGGGCTCTGGGCGCGGTGCCACGGTCTGGTGCTGTGCGGGGTGGTCGTGGAACCAGGCGTCCCAGCAGAAGCAGAACGCGCAGTTGACCAGGGCCTGGTGGCGGCGGATCGCGGTGTCGGAGCGGACCTGGAAGTCGGCCCAGCCCAGCTGGTCTTTGACCTGCTTGTAGCTTTGCCCGGTCCAGTGCCGGATGCCGTAGATCCGGGTGACCTCGGCCAGGTCCGCGGGCGGGCGGGCGCTGGCGGCCGCGCGCGGGCTGCCCGGCCGGGGCAGGTTGGTGGCCAGGTACCAGGTGGCCTTGTCCGGCAGGGTGCCCGGGTCGGCGGTCGCCACCACCAGGCGGGTGAACCCGTCGGGTCCCCACCAGCCCAAGGTCGCGTCGGCGGCGAACCAGCGCTCCGTGTGCCCGTCGCGGAAGGCCCGGGTCACCGGCCGCCAGTCGCCAGGATCGCCCGGCCCGTTCCAGGCAAGAGCCCGGGCGGCATCCACCGGGGTGTACGCGCCAGCGCCGTAGGCCCAGGTCCCGCGGCGGGGCTTGAGGGCCATCACGAACGGCAGCCCGGCCTCGCTCAGCTCGCCCCGGAACCCGTCCTGGTCACCATAAGCGCTGTCCGCGGCCACCGCCCGGAACGTGAACCCTGCCGCCCCGGCCTGCGCCGCGAGGCCGGCGCCGATCTGCAGCTTGGTCCGGAACGCCGGATCGTTCTTCCCCTTCGGAAAGTGCCTGGCCGGGGTGTACGGCACGGCATGCACGGGATAGTACAGACGTTCATCGGCCCACAGCGTGGTGACCGTGACCACCCCGTTGTCTGTCTTGCCGTACCGGCCCAGCCACTGATGGCCGACGTGCGCGGTCTTCGTGCCGTCCTTGCGGTCCCCGCTGTCGTCGATCACCAGCACCCCGCCGCCGTGCGGCGCGGTCGCCGGGTCCGCGAGCAGCAGCTCCAGCCGGCGGTCATTGACCCGCTCCGGGTCCCACCGCGACTCCGACAAGAAGAACTGCAGCCGCTGCACGGCCGGATGCTGCGCGCCGGTCACCGGCTCGGCCCCGGCCAGCGCGGTCAGCGTCTTGCTCCGCTCCCGCGGCGCCAGCAGCCCCGCCAGGTACTCCCGGAACCCACGCCGCTGCGCTAACCGGCCGAACAGGTCATCAAACCGGGCCGCGTACCCCTCCAGAGGACCCGGCGCCGCAGGACACGACCGACGTACCGTCATCACACACCCCACAGCACATCACGACACTACCTGCCGCCATACCGCGAATGCGCTCCAGAGTCGGGTAATAGTCAAGACCTGTGGATCAAGATCTTTTAGGCGGCTTCGGCGGCCGCGTCCTGGGTTGCGTCCGATGACGGGTCAGGTTCGGTGGCCGGGTCTTCGGGTCGTTCGACGAGCTTGCCGTTGACGAAGACGGCACCTGCGCGGACGAGGGCGACCAGGTGCGGGGCGTTGACCATCCGCCATCGGCGCTGGGCGGACTCGATCAGCTTGAACGCCATCGCCAGCGCGGCGGCCTTGGAGCCGTGGCCCTTGGTGACCTTCGTCCGCAGCCTGACCGTGGCAAAAGTAGATTCCATCGGGTTCGTGGTGCGCAGGTGCACCCAGTGCTCGGCCGGGAAGTCGTAGAAGGCCAGCAGCTCGTCCTAATCCTCGGTGATCTTCGCCGCGGCCTTGGGGAACTTGGCGCCGTAGGCGGCGTCGAACGCCTTCACCGCGGCCCGGGCGGGTCCTTGTCCTCGGCATTCCAGATCTCCGCTAGCGCCTTCTTCGCGCCCGGGTGCGCGGACTTCGGCAGCGCCCCGAGTACGTTCGCGATCTTGTGAAACTTATGCCGACGTCGGCATAAGACCCATTACGCCGACCTGCAGATTATGCCGACCGCAGGCGGAGCTGCTGGCGGCGGCCTGACGAGCCGCGGAAAGGTCGGCATAATCCGGGTGGCTTGATCGACACTCGCCTCTTCGGTCTTCGAAGAGGAAGGGTGGCGATCAGTGGTGAGGGATCCGTCAAGGGCGCGGGTGACCGGCCCGCTGGAGCGTTACGCGGCGGGGTTCGTCGCGGAGCTGGCCCGGCTGGGGTATACGGGCAACTCGGCGAGCGGTCAGATGTTCGTGATGGGGCATCTGAGCCGCTGGCTGGCGTCTGAAGGCCTGGACGCCTCGGGGCTGACGCCGCAGGTGGCGGAGCGGTTCTTGGTGGCCCGGCGCAAAGCAGGCTATGTGCTGTATCTGTCGCCGAAGGCGCTGGCCCCCCTGCTGGGTTACCTGCGCAGCCTGGGGGCGGTGCCACCGGAACCGGCAGCTGCGCCCGCATCGGCGGTGGAGGCGCTGCTGGGCCGGTACCGCCGCTACCTGATGACCGAGCGCGGCCTGACGCCAGGTACCGCGCGCGGCTACGCAGATGCTGTGCGCCCGTTTGCAGCCGCGCGGGACACAGCCGGCGCGGCTGGCCTGTCCGGCCTGACCGCTGCGGAGGTCACCGGGTTCGTGCTCGCGACGTGCCCGGGCCTGCGCAAGGGCACCGCGAAGCTGACAGTGACCGCGCTGCGGTCGCTCCTGGGCTGGCTGCATGTGGCCGGCGAGATCCCTGGGCCGCTGGCCTGGGCGGTGCCCGCGGTGGCGAGCTGGCGGCTGGCCGGGCTGCCGAAGGCACTTGAGCAAGATCAGGTCGCCACGCTGCTGGCCAGCTGCGACCGGAGCACCGCCGCCGGGCGGCGGGACCTGGCGATGCTGACCCTGATGGCGCGGCTCGGCCTGCGCGCCGGGGAGGTCGCCGCGCTGATGCTGGGGGACATCGACTGGCGGGCCGGGGAGATCACCGTGCAAGGCAAGGGCCGCCGCAGCGAGCGGCTGCCGCTGCCTGCTGATGCCGGAGAAGCGATCGCTGGTTACCTCCGCGACGGCAGGCCCGTCCCGTTCGAGGGTGACCGGCGGGTGTTCCTGCGGGTCCGCGCACCGCATCGCGGGCTGACTACGGGCGGGGTCACCCAGGCGGTGTTTTCTGCCGGGCAGCGGGCCGATCTCGGTCCGGTCTACGCGTACCGGCTGCGGCACTCGGCCGCTACCGCAATGCAAGGGCGCGGAGTTGCATCCGATGCATCATTCCCCGGAAAGCGTGAGGACGGTGCCGCAAGGGATCCGGGAACGTGTCTGCCGAGGACCGCATGAGGTGCTTGGCGAGAAACCGCAGGTCAGCATGGTCGTGTGAGGACCGGGTTGCGGCAGACGCCACGATGTGGCATCAGCTTCTGTAATGCCGCGTGACCCATTGAGGTTTTCCCAGCGACTTCAGGTGATCATCTTGTGCTCGAATAGCACGAGGACGAGCGCGCCCGGGCGATCTGGCCGATCTTGCCAGGGCTGGCGGTGACGTGCTGGAGGGTTTGCCAGCGCTGGGTCAAAAGCGCGAAGCCGCGCTCGCCCAGGGATCTTGCCGAGCGCAGCAGCGCATTGCGGGTGCGGGTATTAATGTCGAGCTCTTTGACCCCGCCGGGTTTCTTCACCGGGACGTTGACGCCGTGACCTGCGCCTTCGTACCCGGGATCGGCCAGGGCCGGCATGGCGTCCAGGAACGGGCGCAGCACGCCCAGTACATTCTCCCGTGCGGCGGCCAGGTCATGGACATTGCCCGGCAGCACGTCAGAAACCCACATCGGGATCCCCGACGGGTAGAACAGCGCCTGGATATTACCGCCGAAATCATGGGTCTTCCCGGCGTACCACACATCGATCGTCTCCCCCTTCCGGCTGCGGGTCTTCTCCCGGCACCGGTCGGTATCCACGATCTTGCCGTCCAGGATCACGTACGGTGTGCCCTCGGCCACGGCGCGCTCCAGCGCCTCGCGCAGCCCCGGCGCGCGAGCCGCGAGAACCTCGATGACCTCGTCGAGGTACCGGTAGGCGGTGGACTGCGCCAGGCCGAACCCGGCGCCCAGCCGCGGGATGCTGCCCTTGTCCCGGAACCAGGCCAGCGAACAGCGCCTGCCGGCAACAGCCCAGCTTGCGGGTGCCCTTCGGGGTCCCGATCTCGTGGCGGCGCTCTGCCAGCAGCCCGGACACGAACAAGATCAGTTCCCTGGGAACGTCGAGTGAAGTAGGCCGCCGACGAGGTGCCCGTGGTTCGGGTCCTTTTCCGACGGCCCCTTCCCGAACCGTGCTGGCGGGTTTCCTCGCACACGGCTCTCCAGTGCCTACTTCCGGGTGGTGGCTATGGCCCGTCCGGCGTGGATGTCCTGATGGCATTGTCGGCAGACCACGAGGGTCTTGCGTTTGCGCTGTGCCATCAGCCTGATCCAGTCAGGCCGTTCGGGCTGGCCCGGCTTTTCCAGGTCGGCGAGCCTGCGCACGTGGTGAACGTGCAGGTCAGTCTGTGCCTGGCACCTCTCGCACTGCCCGGCGAGGATCCGCTTGATCAGCTCGTTGCCGGTCATGCGAGGCGGCCGCCGGTCGTTGATGACGGCGGTGGTCTGGCGTTTGAGCGGGATGCCGCCGAAGCGTGCGACCAGCGGGTCCTTGCCCTCGCGCTGCACGCTGACCTGGAAGCATGTCCGGAGGCCGTGCGGGGTGTCGATGACCGCTTTGTACTTGCGGGCCATCGCCGTGACGGTGGACTTGTGCTTGGCGGCCAGCGTTTTGAGCATGGAGGTTTCCATGACCCAGCGCAGCACGCCCAGGCGGTAGACGTCCTGGGCGGGCAGGTAGTACTGGACGTAGCCCCGGTACTCGGCGCCGTATTGCGCGATGACCGTGAAGTCCGTATCGAACATCATGCCAGCGCGCGCCGCGGGTTCACCCGCGCGCATGTAGCCTTCACACCGCTTCCGGATCGCGTCTTCTGGTACGAACAGTCCGACGACGCCGTTGACCGACCGCTGGCCTGCGGTGATCTTCGTGTCCTCGTACTGGGTCCTGATCTGGTAGCCGAGGAACCGGGCCGCCTGGCTGGCGGCATGGGTGATCAAGGTCTTGGATTCGGACAATTCGAGTTTGAGTTCCTCATCCAGGAACTGCCGGAGCCGTTCCTTGATCTCCTCGGCTTCAGCTCGTGGACCTGCGAACCCGAGCAGAACATCGTCGGCATAGCGCACATACCGCAGCCGCCGGTATCCCGGGTCGCGCGGTTCGCCGCTCGGCAGGACACGGCGCCTGCGCCGCAGCGCACGCGCCGCCTCCCGGTCACCGGCCCGTTCCGCCGCCGCGATCTGGCGGCCCGCACGCGTGTACGCGCGGTTGCGCCGCCTCCGCTCCCCTCGGGTGTATTCCGGTATCAACTCCTGCTCGACGAACCGGTCGAGCCTGTCCAGGTAAACGTTAGACATGACAGGCGACGCGATGCCGCCTTGCGGGGCGCCGCTGAGCGTAGCGTGCCACCGCCAGTCCTCCAGGTACCCGGCTTTGAGCATCCGCTCGATCAGTTGCAGGAACCGGCCATCGCGGATGTGCTCCGCCAGCGCCGAGAGCATGACGGAGTGGTCAAAGCTCCCGAAACAATCGGCGATATCACCCTCGATGAACCAGTGCGTCCCGCTCCAGGTCCGCTGCACCTCCGCCAGCGCGGTGTGACAGCCAAGGCCCGGGCGGAACCCATGGGAGTGGGCGGAAAACCGCACGTCATAGTACGCATCAAGCAGCATGCGCACCACCTCCGCCACGAGTTTGTCCGACCAGGGAGGCATACCTAACGGGCGCAGCTTCGAAGAGTTCTTCTTCGGGATGTACACCCGCCTGGCCGGCTGCCACCGGTACGACTCCGTGCGCAGCGCGCCGATGATCGCATCGATCTTGGCCAGGGACATGCCGTCCACGGTCTCCCCGGTGACCCCCGGCGTCATCGCCCCGTCGTTGGAGTAGATGCGCCCGTAGGCCCGCAGGAACAGTTCCTTGTTGAACAGTTGCCGGTATAGCCGATCCAGCGGCAGGCCACGCCTGCCGCGCTCCCGGATGACGTCAAGGACAGTTTCAGCATTCTGCATTACGCATCCCTCCCTGCCCTTCTCGCCGGAAGCACCTGCGCCCCTTCGCCCTGTGCCTGGCTTTCCCAGGCTCCCCGGCGGGTCGTTACTCCCGCGACTACTATGAGCGCTCCGTCACCTTGGGGCTCGCGCCCGTTAGATGATCCCGCGGTACGTCCCTGCTGTACGTATCGAGCACGACACAGGCCACCCACTCACCCCCTTGACCACGCTCATCGCGCGGCGCTGCACATCCCGGAAGGTGCCCGGCGCCCACACTCATCGCCAGGCAGGACATGCCGCCGGTTTCAGGCGTCATTCCGGCGGGTGATCGTTCACACCGCTGGGGATTGGGTTTCAAGCAATCAAGCCTTGGCCATATCGCGCGGGTCTTGCAGCACCCCGCCCTGAACGCCTCCAGACGGCCACCGCTTTCCCGGCATGCTACTTTCCCCCTCAGCTTTCACCTCGAGGTAGGCCAGGTGACCCATGGACCTCCTTCCGAATCCATCCCGGCTGCGCCGGGGATACAACAAGGCGCCTCACGGCGCACGCATGACACGATAAGACAGCACGCGGAGCCTCTCCCGGTCGAAGGTGATCTTTGGCGAGACCTCTTCTACCGGCGGCTCCGCGTCTTCTCGGTGATCTCCGCCTATGTCCGCGTGTCTGCCTGGATGTTCGCTATGCGTCGTTTGCCGGGATCACGCTTGCTGGGAAAACCTCATTGATGCATCTGCGGCAACGGCAAAGACGCACCAAGGGGGACGAGAGCGCCCTTCTCGCCGCTCGTCGACTTGAGGTATTCGACACGGTTGGTAAACCGCTCCCTACCGGTTTGCGCGCCGGCGCGCCGCTGCCGGAAATCGGGCAGGTGCTGCGGCACCGGCGGCTGCTGTCGACCGCGATTTACGCCAAGACCGACATTGCGTCACTACGCAGCCTGGCGCGGCCCTGGCCGGCGGGCGGCGCGGAATGACCGCCGAGCTGCGGCAAGCAGCCGCTGATTACCTGAAGGTACGCCGGTCTTTGGGCTATAAGCTCGCGCGGCCGGAGAAACTGCTCGGTCAGTTCATTGGCTACCTGGAACAGGCCGGGGCTGTCACAGTCACAACCGAGCACGCGCTGGCGTGGGCTGTGCTGCCGGGAGGCGACCCGTGCTGGCACGCCTACCGGCTATCGGCCGTCCGCGGGTTCGCGACCTGGCTGGCCACGACCGACCCTGATGCGCAGGTCCCGCCGGCGCAGCTGATCCCCTCACGCAAGCTGCGCGCGACGCCGTACCTCTATGCCAACGACGAGATCACCGCACTGATCGCCGCGGCGGCTTCGCTGCGGTTCCCGCTGCGCACCGCGACCTACCAGACCCTGATCGGCCTGCTGGCCGTCAGCGGCATGCGGGTCGGCGAGGCGATCAGGCTGGATCGCGGTGGCGCCGACCTCGACGGCGGGGTGCTGACCATCCGCGAAGCCAAGCACGGCAAGAGCCGACTGATCCCGGTGCATCCCGCCACGACGCAGGCGCTGCGCTGCTACTTGCAGGTCCGCGATGACCTGGCGCCCCCGCCCGGCAACAGCGGCCCTGTTCATCTCCCCGGCCGGCACCAGGCTGCTGTATTGCAACGTGCACGCCACGTGGAAGCTGCTGGTCGCTTCGGCTGGCCTGCGGCCGCGGTCGGCGGCGTGCCGCCCGCGCATCCATGACCTGAGACATTCTTTCGCGGTCCGCAGCCTGCTCGATGCCTACCAGACCGGGCAGGACGGGCAGGCCACGCTGGCGCTGCTGGCAACCTACCTCGGCCACGTCGATCCCGCCGCCACGTACTGGTACCTGACGGCATCACCCGAGCTGATGGCCGCGGCCGGGGACCGCCTTGAGCAGTGGCTGGAGCGGCCGTGACCGCCCTCGCCCCGACCCTGCAGGCTTTCTTTACCGACCGGCTGACCCGGCAGCGGCACGTCAGCCCGCAGACCATCGCCGCCTACCGCGACACCTGGCGGCTCCTGCTCGCCTTCGCCTCTGCGAGAACCAGCAGACAGCCCGTCCAGCTCGACATCGCCGACCTGGACGCGACGCTGATCGGCGACTTCCTCGACTACCTCGAACACGACCGCGGCAACAGCCCGCGCACCCGTAACGCCCGCCTGGCCGCGATCCACTCCATGTTCGGCTACGCCGCGCTGGAGCACCCCGAGCACGCCCAGCAGATCAGCCGCGTGCTGGCGATCCCGCCCAAGAGATTCGACAAAGCCGTGGTCACCTGGCTCACCGAACCCGAAGTCGACGCGCTGCTCGCCGCGCCCGACACGGCCACCTGGGCCGGGCGGCGTGATCAGGCCATGATCCTGCTGGCCGCGCAGACCGGGCTGCGGATCTCCGAGTTGACCGGGCTCACCTGCGGCGACGTTCACCTCGGCACTGGGCCGCACGTGTCCTGCCACGGCAAGGGCCGCAAGCAGCGGAGCACCCCGCTGACCAAGGCCACCGTCGCCGTGCTGCGGACCTGGCTCGCCGGGCGCCAGGGCAGCCCCGGGCAGCCACTGTTCCCGAACCGCTCAGGCGGGCGGCTCAGCCGCGACGCGGTCGAAAAACGCCTCACCCGGCACGTCGCAGCAGCGCGGGAAGAGTGCCCCTCGCTGAAGGCCAAAACCGTCACCATGCACACGCTGCGCCACACGGCGGCCATGAGGTTGCAAGGGCGCGGAGTTGCATCCGATGCATCATTCCCCGGAAAGCGTGAGGACGGTGCCGCAAGGGATCCGGGAACGTGTCTGCCGAGGACCGCATGAGGTGCTTGGCGAGAAACCGCAGGTCAGCATGGTCGTGTGAGGACCGGGTTGCGGCAGACGCCACGATGTGGCATCAGCTTCTGTAATGCCGCGTGACCCATTGATGCATCTGCGGCAACGGCAAAGACGCACCAAGGGGGACGAGAGCGCCCTTCTCGCCGCTCGTCGACTTGAGGTATTCGACACGGTTGGTAAACCGCTCCCTACCGGTTTCCAGGCAGGAACCGACACCTCAGTCATCGCCTTGTGGATGGGTCACGAACAAGCCGAGACCACGCAGATCTACCTGCACGCCGACCTGGCCCTCAAGGAAAAAGCACTAGTAGTGTGTCGCAGCTAGTTCTTGCTTTGGTGGTGCAGTCTGGGATCTGGCAGATCTTCCTTCCCCCTCTGCCAGACAGGACGTTGTCATGCCGTCGCAGAAGAAGTATCCGGTCACGTTGGCCGCGGAGGATCGAGAGGCGCTGGAGCGGGTGACCCGGACCGGGGTGCATCCCGCGTCGGTGATCCGCCGGGCACGGTTGCTGCTTGCGCTCGACACTGCGGTGGGCGCGGTCGAGGACCGGGTGGTGATAGCTGAGCAGGCCGGGGTCTCGTGTGAGACGGTGCGGCTGGTCTCCAAACGGTTCGCCGAGACCGGTGGCGATGTGCGGGCCACGGTCGAGCGGAAGAGGCGCGAGTTCCCGCCGGTGCCCTCGCAGGTGACCGGCGAGGTCGAGGCCAGGCTGATCGCGCTGGCGTGCTCGGCCCCGCCGGCCGGGCATGCACGGTGGTCGCTGCGGCTGCTGGAGAAGCATGTCGCGCTGACTGAGGACATCCCGGACATGGATCACTCCACGATCGGACGGGTGTTAAAAAAACAGAACTTCGCCCTCACCTGAAGAAGTGCTGGACCATCCCGCCCAGAGCGAACGCGGAGTTCGCGGCGCGGATGGAGGATGTGCTCACGGTCTACCACCGCCCCTATGACCCGGCGCGCCCGGTGGTGTGCATGGATGAGAAGCCGTACCAGCTGCTCGGCCACGTCCGGGAGCCGGTCCCGGCCAGGCCCGGACGGGACCACCGGGAGGACAGCGAGTACGTCCGCCACGGCACCTGCTCGATCTTCTGCTGGGTCGAGCCCCTGAGGGGATGGCGCCGCGTCCAGGCCCGGCCGCAGCGCACCAAGGCCGACTGGGCACATCAGGTCGAGCACCTGCTGAGCCTGGACTACCCCGGCGCGGAGAAGGTCGTGCTGGTGATGGACAACCTCAACACCCACGGCCCCGGGTCGCTGTACGAGGCGTTTGAACCCCAGCAGGCGCATGCCCTGGCCCAGCGCCTGGAGATCCACCACACGCCCAGGCACGGATCCTGGCTCAACATCGCCGAGATCGAACTCTCCGCCCTGACCCGGCAGTGCCTCGACCGGAGGCTAGGCGACATCGAACTCTTGAACAGTGAGCTCGCTGCCTGGCAGAACCAGGTCAACACCGACCAGCGTCAAGTCGACTGGCAGTTCACCACCGGCGACGCACGCATCAAGCTCCGCCACCTCTACCCAACTCTAAGGCAAGAATAAGCAGCGACGGTCTACTAGCCTCGATCTTTCGTGATCTTGGATTGGTGACCTGAGGCTGCGGCCCGGAGCCCGTTTTCCGGTGGCCGGTCAGCGTTTCAGCCCGGCTGTCGCGCCGGGTGTGCGGGGTTCCACGGGCCCGCGGGTGTCTGTAGGTTCCCGGCGTAGCTGGCGCTTTCTCAGATGGTTTGACGCCTGTATGGCGCTTGCGTCACTGGCGTGAGAACCTCGTCGCACGGCGTGGCGCCGTGCTTACCGATTGTGCTGGTTGCAGTATGCTGCCGTGCCTTTAGGTGATGAGTACCGAGATGGCCGTGTCCGTGTGAGGTTCCGCAGGGCCGACGGCGGGTTCTCCGACACGACGCTGGACCGGGTGTCGGTTGATGATGTGGTGGCCGGGTTGCCGGTACGGGTGTTCCGTTCGTATAAGGGCAGGCAGCACTACTCGGGTTGGTATTGGGCGGCGGCGCTGGGGCGGCTGGTGGTCTATGAGAGCCGGCTGGAGCTGGCCCGGATCATGCTGGCCGACTTCGATCCGGCTGTAGCAGGCCTGGCGGCGCAGCCGTTCCTGCTGGCCGGCGCCGATGGTGGCCGGGTCCGGCGTCATGTTCCCGACTTGCTGCTGGTGGGCGCGGACGGCGGGGTCACGGTGGTGGATGTCAAGGCGCCGTCACGGATGGCCGATCCCGCGGTTGAGGCGCAGTTTGCCTGGACCCGGAAGGTCTGCGCGGGGCGGGGCTGGGGGTTCGAGGCGTGGTCGGGGGCAGATCCGCGGCTGCTGGCCAACGTCCGGTTCCTGGCCGGGTACCGCCGCAGGATGCTCATCGCCGCGGACCTGATTCCGGTGGTGCTCGGTGTCGCGTCGGGGCAGCCGTCGGTCGGGGCGATCGAGCGCGCGCTGTCGGGACAGCATCCGCCGGTGCTGGTCCGGCCGGTCGTGCTGCACCTGCTGTGGACCGGCTGGCTGCAAGCGGACCTGACGGGCCCGCTGTCGGCGGACACGCCGGTGCGGCTTGCGGAAGCGGTGGCCGGATGAACGGCCAGGCCGTGACGCTGTGCCCCGGGGCGCGGCTGGTCTACGACGGTGACCTGGTCGAGGTGGTCGAGGTGGACGGGGCCCGGGTCGTGGTGCGCAACGACAGGACGGCGGGGTTCGTCTCGGTGAAGCTCAGCAGGCTGGTGGCGCTGGCCGGCCCGGCGGTGCCCCGGCCGGCGGCGGCGGCGGAGGGGGTGGCGTCCCTGGCGGCGGCGTGGAGCGGGCTGACCGATGCCCAGCGGGCTGGGGTCGGGGAACGCGCCGGTCACGTTCGTGAGGTGCTGACGGGCTACCGTGCCGGGCACGCGGACGGGGCGGCTGCCGGGGAACCGCGCCCGCAGTACGGCATTTGCCAGCCGCTGAAGGCCCGCTACCGGGCCAAGGCCGGGGAGCTGGGGGTCGGGGAACGGACGGTGGAGCGGTGGGTGATGGCCTACCGCCAGTCCGGCGAGGCGGGGCTGGTTGACACGCGGATACTTCGCGGGAAGGCAAGTGCCGTTGA
>CAWJGC010000017.1:0-442407 GCA_963842355.1 uncultured Actinomycetota bacterium
CGCCGCAATAGGCCCGCGGCGTAATTCAGCAAACGATCCGCTGAAGCCCTACTCGTGACGTAGTGGCAACAGGCTCAGCCCGCCGTTGCGAATCCGACTAGACCGATGGCTGCAGTGGCGAAGACGGCAGTTACCGTGTTGAAGAAAAGACGGCGTCCTAGCTTCTTGTCACTCTTTGCAGTTTCCATGGTCACCTCCGGGTGCGTAGTCGTCGGGGCTGTGATCTGTGAAATCCAGTTACCCGCCAGCATGCAGCCAAAGGCTAGTGCGAATAGCAACGCGGAACCCGGCAACGCCGGGCTCAACCTGCTCCCCTGTTCAGCTTACAGGAGGGGCGAGGGGCGCTGCGAGTGGTTCGCGGGGCGGGCCGGTTGACCGTGGTGGCGAACCGCGACACCACGGTTATAGGAGTTGCCTAGCCGACATGCCGAGTTACCGGGAAATCACGCAACTACCGTCGCTGACATGTAAGCTATGAATAGCAGCAGGTCAGCGGATTACTTCTTGTGCTCCGGTCGGTAAAGAACGCTTCCTCAACCGCCCGCATGACGGGCTCCGCGACCCGGAGCATCCCGGGCGGGCGTTCACCCCGAACGAGAAGTACGCCGCCCTGATAGAAGCGGCCGGATACGTGCCGGTCCCGCTGTCCGGCGACGATTACATCGAGCTGCTGCCCGCCCAGTGGCGGAAGGTCAACGCCTACGGCATCAAGCTGGCCCGGCGCAGCTACGACAGCGAGGACCTGAACCCGCTGCGGCTGCGGCCGTCCGGGATCCGCGAGCACGGGGACCGCTGGGAGATCAGGCACGACCCGTATGACGTCTCGAAGATCCACGTCCGCGGCCCGGACGGGTGGATCACCGTGTTCTGGAAGCACCTGGACCGGGCACCGCTCCCGTTCGGCGAGCTCGCCTGGGACCACGCCCGCCGAAGCCTTGGCCGCGAGGCCACCGAGGAGCAGATCGCCGACGCTGTGGCGGCACTGCTGCGCCGCGCGAACGCCGGCCCGCAGGACCAGGAGAAACCGAAGATGAGCAAACGGGACCGCCGTGTCGCCGCCAGGACGAAGGCAGCCGCCCCCGCCCGGGACCAGGACCGGCCTGAGCTTCCCGTCCCGGAACCGGAACCGCAGGCTGACAGCAGCGGCGAGGACGAGCCGCTGGCGAGGGTCATCCCGATGAAGATCTTCGACCCGTTCGCCGAAGCGGACAAGCGCTGGTGACCGCCACGGACAGCCGTGCCGAGCCCGGCACGGGCACGGCCGGCGACGGCGGCGCACGGCAGCTGACCACGCTGCGAGGCTGGCGGGAGTTCGTCACCGAGCGCCCCTCGGTCCCGGGCCTGCTGCCCGGGACCGCCTGGAAAGCCCTGGACGACGAGGCCCGGCTCGATTACGACGAAGCCCGCCTCGCCCATCACGCCAGGCTGCTGACAGTGGCCACCTCGACGATCCAGCAGGTGATCACCGAAGGCCGGCGGCTGCAGTACCTGAACCGGCACGCCGACGCCGGCCGGTGCGGCCTGATCCTGTCCGGGCCGGCCCGCACCGGGAAGACGACCTGCCTGGCCCAGCTCGGCAAGACCATCGAGACGATGCACCACCGCCGCCATCCGCACGCCGCCGGGCACATCCCCGTCATCTACATCACCGCCCCGCCGGCCGCGACCCCCAGGATGATCGCGGTCGAGTTCGCCCGGTTCCTCGGCCTGCCGCTGACCCGCCGTTCCAACGTCACCGACGTGCTGGAATCGGTCTGCGGCGTTGCCCTGGATGCCCGGAGTACCCTGGTTTGCGTGGATGAGATCCACAATGTCAATCTCGGCACCCGGCACGGCGCCGAGGCGTCCGACACCCTGAAGTACTTCGCCGAGCGGCTGCCGGTGACGTTCGCCTACGCGGGCATCAGCGTGGAACGCGCCGGGCTGCTGTCCGGGACCCGCGGCGAGCAGATCGCCGGCCGGTTCTCCATGATCCGCACCGGCCCGTTCGGCCGCGGCCAGCAGTGGCAGGCGCTCATCGCCGCCCTCGAAGACAGCCTGCGGCTCCACCGGCACCGCGACGGCACCCTCACCGGGCTCGCTTCTTACCTGCACTCCCGCAGCGGCGGGATGATCGGCAGCCTGTTCCGCCTCGTCCGCGCCGCCGCGGTCCAGGCCGTCCTTGACGGCACCGAGGCCATCACGAAGGCCACCCTGGAATCCATCCCGGTCGACATCGCCTCCGCCGGCGACCATATGCCCGGATGATCCCCGAGACCAGCGCCCTGCAGGCCATCGCCCTGGCCGGGCAGGGCGCGAACGTGTCCGAGATCGCCCGGCAGCTGGGGCACGACCGCAAGACGATCCGGATCTACCTCAACGGGCACCGGGCCCCCGGCCAGCCGCGCCCGCACGCTGACTCCTTCGCCCCGTTCGCCGCCTACGTCCGCCAGCGCGCCGACGACGACCCTCACCTGCGCAGCACGGGCCTGCACCGCGAGACCGCCGCCCTCGGCTACGCCGGCAGCTACTCCGCGTTCACCCGCGAGCTGCGCGGGCACGGCATCACCGCCGCCTGCGGAACCTGCAGGAAATGGAGGCCCATAGCTCCCGTGCAGGCGCGGGAGGACTGTCCCGGGCCGCTCCCGTTCCGCACCGGCCCGCTCCGCGGCGAGACCATCGCCTCTTACCTCGCACGGGTGGCGGCCGCCAGCCACCTGCCGGCCGGCGCCGTCACCGGCTGCCTCCCGCCATGGTTCGCCGCCCGGGACGCCGCCTGCGACGATCTCGCCGCCACCGGCCAGCCGCAGCCCGCGGACATCAGGCACCTGGCCGCGCTCACCGGGACCAGCGAAACCGCCCTGCGGCACGCGCTCCCCGCGCTCGCCGCCGGCGGGCGCCCGCCCGTCCGCGCGATCTTCGCCTGCCAGCGCTGCGCCGCCCGGCACGGGCAGCGCAGCCCGGTCCCCGTCCACATTCCCGCCCACCAGCGGGCCTGCCGACGGCACCGCACCTGGCTCGGCCGCATCATCCAGATCGACATCACCACGGCCCCGGACATCACCGCCGCCAGCAAGAAAGCGTCCCAGCTCGCCCGCGAGCACGGCATCACCAGGCTCGTGCTCGCCGAGATCACCGCCCGCCAGGGCACCACCGGAGGCCCGGATGCCCGGCGGCGCGCTGCGGCGCTCGCCCTGGCCAGCCCCGGCCTCGACTCCGGGCACCCGGACACGGCCGAAGCAGCGGCCTACCCCGAGACAGTCAAAGCAGCGGCAGCACTCCTCCGCACGCCTGGCACGCTGCCCAGCGGGCCGGAATAACTGTCAAATCTTGCCCGAACCACCTGGCGGGCCAACTCATATGTCACAACCGAACCTGCATTCTTGACAATCAAAAAGGCCCATGCAGGTCAGAGGGGGTGGATCGGGCCTAGATATCTGTCACCGGACAGCACCGCAACACCCGCGCGAAGAAGAAGGCCGCCGTCGCGGTCGCCCACACCCTCATCCTGATCATCTACTGCGTCCTGGACCGGCGGCTGCCCTACGAGGAACTCGGCCAGGACTTCTACACCAAACGCCAGGATCCCGAACGCTACAAGGACAAGCTCATCGCCCGGCTCGCCGGACTCGGGTACAAGGTCACCATCGAGCCAGCCCAGGCCGCCTGACCCAGCACCCCCGAACCCGGCTCCGCTGACGCTCCGCCGGGTGCTGCCGCGCGCCCAGCTGAGGCCCAGTTTCCTCTCAGCTGATCTTGCTGACGACGGACCTGGACAAGCCTGGATGTAACTGGATCGACCATCATCCACCGGCGGCGCGAGCAGGCTAGTCCCACACTTGTGGACGACTCTGGATGCTTCGAATCTTGCTACGGATCTGTGAGTGCTTGGGCACCAGACCATCCGGGGCAACCTCCAGAGCTGAGTGCCTAGCCCGAAGTTCCCCGCTGTGATCCGCGTGCATGGCCGTTAACCTGGGGTTTCTGGGTGGTGCTGGGTGGGCTTCTGACTACGCGACCGCGAGGCGGTGGCTGACGGCGAGCAGGTCGAGGGCCTGGCGCTGCAGCGGGGTGGGTGTGGTGACGAGCCGGAAGGCGGGCAGGGCGGGGTCGGCGGGCTGGATCTGGTTGAGGCAGATGGTGGCCAGGTCGGCGAGCAGGCTGGTGAAGCTGTGCACGGGAAGATTGCCGTCAGTGCGCTTGGCCGCGGCCTTGGCCAGTGCCCGCCGGGAGCGGGCGGCCGGGGCGACGGGGCTGGTGCGGGCGGCCTGGGCGGCTGGCTTGTCGTCGTCGGTGAACAGCAGGGGCGCGAGGCGGTCGTGCATGTGCCAGGTGAGGTAGTACGACAGCATCCGCAAGAACACGTGCGCGCGGACCCGCTCGGCGGTGTGGTGGCGGATCGGGCGGATGTCCAGGTCGGTATTGAAGGCCCGGAACGCCCGCTCGACCTGGGCGAGGGCCTTGTAGGAGGAGACGACCTCACCGCTTCCCAGCTCGGCGCCGGTGACGGTGGTGCGCAGCACGTAGATCCCGTCGAGGGCGGCTTCGGCGGTGATGGAGTCCTGGTTGCGGGCGTAGCTGAAGTGATCGTCGCTGACGCTGGTGGTGAAGTGCTTGGCGACCTTGCGGCGGCGCAGCACCCGGTCGGCGCGCAGCGTGATCTTGCCGGTGCCGCGCAGCGGCCGCCGTTCCCGCTGGGTGGCGGCGGTGATCTTGGCCAGGTCGGCTTCGGTGGCCTGCAGGAGGCTCTCGCGCTTGCGGGCCCGCTCGGCTTCCAGGAACGGGTTCTTGCAGGCGACCAGCCGCTCACCGGGGTAGCCCGGATGGGTGATCTCGGCCAGGTCCGCCTCATCGAACAGCTCTAGCTGCAGCGCGCCGTCGCGGACCAGGGCCTTGACCTGCGGGGCGCGCAGCGCGGTGATCCAGTCCAGGCCCGCCGGGCCCACATCCTCGCGCAGCCTTGCGGCGGTCAGCATCCCCCGGTCCCCGACGAGCACCACCTTCGTGATCCCGAACCGGTCCCTGACCTTGGCCACCTGGGCCGCGACGGTCTTCGGGTCGCCGGTGTTGCCCTCGAACACCTCGATGGCGACCGGGACGCCGCCGGCGGAGGTGAGCAGCCCGTAGACGATCTGCAGCCGGCCGCGGACCCCGTCTTTGGGGTGGCCGATGGCGCCCAGCGGGCAGGTCCGGCCCTCGAACGCGGCGGAGGACACGTCGTAAAGGACCAGGGTGCCGCCGGCCAGGTGCCGGGCCGCGAGCGCGTCCTCGATGCGGTCTTGCCGGGCGGCGAGCCAGTCCATCGCCGCGTACAGGTC
Organism: uncultured Actinomycetota bacterium; assembly: GCA_963842355.1. Classification (GTDB taxonomy): domain Bacteria; phylum Actinomycetota; class Actinomycetes; order Streptosporangiales; family Streptosporangiaceae; genus JASHPR01. The sequence continues at coordinate 5,298 of CAWJGC010000017.1, forward strand.
ATCCTCATCACAGCCGCCCAGGCCGAGCACCTCGCCCAGCGAGCTGGCCGCGGTCTCAGCCTGCAGCCCGCGGGCGATGGCCAGCTTGGAGTCCGGCGCGATCACCTGCGCGACCGTCATCGCGGTCACCAGGTCCCGCTGCCGGGACGGGGCAGGGTCGATCAGCTCTTCCAGGCCCAGCGCCCGCGCCGTGCCCAGCACCGCGGCGACGTGCCCGTGCGGCAGGCTGCGGGCGATCTCGAACGTGCCCTCCACGGCGGCGGCCGGGGCGAGCTGGCCCTTCAGCACCCGCGCCAGTGCGTCGACCTTCGCCTCGGGCCAGGATGTCAGGTTGGCCAGGGTGCGGTTCTTGACCTTGCCCGCCTCGCGGTAGCTTTCCCGCAGCAGCACCGCGGGCGGTGAGCCCCGGTTCGGCACCTTAGCCACGTACATGACGACAATGATAACGGATCATACCGCGTATGGGCAGCACAACACGCTGATATCGCTATCAATAACCTGATCTACATGACTACGTTTTCGGCTGTCAGCGAGCGTGCTTCACCTGGTCACAGCACCATCACCGGATTGATCAGAGGCTCATCAGGGGGAACTTCGGCCTAGCTGCGTGACAACCACGACGCCGCCTGTGGCCGGCCCTGTGTCTTTCGCGCGCTGGCCCACGTCGGCCCGCATTTGTGGGTTCAATCCTCGCCGGTCGGTCGGCGGCCGACGTCACCCGCTGCGGGTGAGGTCGGGGCTGACATCATCCGCAGCGGGTGATGCGAGGGAGCCCCGCCTGCGTACGCTGGGTTTGCCATCAATCGCTTATTTGCCATCAATCAGCCATATGGCTGGAGGTCCTGTTGTGCCTGCAGACCTTGACGCGGACTCGGTCAGGCCGGTCGACGTCGCCGTGATCCTTTTGCCCAGATTCAGGCGCAGCAGCCCGCCTGCTGCGGCGGCGAATGACCGCGTGGCCAAGATCAAGGAACTTGGCGAGATGAAAGCCCAGGCCCCCTATTGACCGAAGAAGTGCTTGCCGCCGAGAAGGCGAGGATCCTGGGCGCTTAGGAGGCTGTTGCTCCCCGTTTGGGGTGATGGGCGGGGCCGTCCCAGACTGGGGGATGACGATGATGCGCAAGTTCGCAGCGGAACTGCTGGGAACCGCACTGCTGGTGTTCTTCGGGGTCGGAGTGGCGACCCTGATGTTCGGGTTCAAGTTCGACGGGGGCAGCGTCGCGGCGGGGGTGGTGGCCACGGCCTTTGCGTTCGGCCTGGTGCTTCTTGCCTTGGCCTACGCTCTCGGGCCAATATCGGGCTGCCACGTCAACCCGGCGGTGACCATGGGTGCCCTGCTGGCAGGCCGTCTCTCGCTAGTGGAGGCCGTCGGCTACTGGGTAGCCCAGTTCGCTGGTGGCATCCTCGGCGCGCTGGTGCTGTGGGGGATGTTCAATAACTCGCCCCTGTACAGCACATCCCGGACGGGGCTTGGCACGGACGGCTGGGGGGCGGCGTCGGACATCCACATCGGGGCGGGCGGCGCCTTCCTGGCGGAGGTCGTGCTGACCGCCCTGTTCGTCTTCGTCATCCTCGGGGTGACCAGCAGGCTCGGGAACGCGGCGACCGCGGGGATGGTGATCGGGCTAACCCTGACCGTGGTCCACCTGATCGGGATACCGATCACCGGGACGTCGGTGAACCCCGCGCGCAGCCTCGGGCCCGCTCTCATCGTCGGCGGAACCGCGCTGAGCCAGGTGTGGCTGTTCATCGTCGCCCCGCTGGTCGGCGGCATCGCGGCCGCTGGCCTGCACTGGCTCGTCTATCCCCGGCCCGGACCGGAGCCCGCGCCCGGATCGGATGCACTGGCCGCCGAGCCACCAGCCGAGGCCCCGGCAGTGTAACCGCTGGCGCCTGATCGAAGCTCGGCTACGGCATCCCCGGCTGGCTGCGGCTCATGCCGGCCGACTTCGAGGCGAACGGGTCCGGGCGGGAGCAGGCGTCCGTCGCCGGCTTCGATCCCGACCAGCCTAGACACTGATCTTCGTGCGCCGTGAGGCGCTGACGGTTCGAGTGGAGGTGAGAGACCATCCACCGCTGACCTTGTCGCAGCAGGGCGGCGAAGCTGGGGGCAGCCTGATCCGGGAAGCGCCGGGGAGGGTGGGAGCAGCCCCGACAAAGCCGGGACGCGCTAGTACTGCCAGATGGTGCGGGTTCGGCGAGCGTGGCGGAGAGGAGTACGCGAGGAGCCAGCGTTATTACGTCTCTTAACTGTCTACCGGCTCAAATCTGGCGGATAGGGGCCGGGGGCGGCGCGTACCCGTTCCTTCATGACGGGGCGGGGAACTCCTGGGCGGGCCTGAAGATGCGCGCCGGGAGGCCATGGTGAAGTGCTGCGGGGTAGCCGTGGCGATGCCGCAGGGATAGAGCTGGGCTCCTCCTTCGCCGAGCGAATCGCAGTGAACACGGGAACCGTCCCGGTCTGCCCGGTCGCGCGCGGCCAGCGCGCGATGCGGGCTGGGCCCGCTGTCGGCCGACCGGCCTGGGGCGGGGCGGAGCCGCCGTAGTACTCCGAGCCGGGGAGAGCCCGGCGCATGGGGAAGGGCGGCAGCGGTTTCGGGAAGGGAAGGAGGCTGCAATGCCGCAAGAGGCACCGCCGGATGGCGGCGCACCAGGCCCGGCCCCTGCGGGGACGTGGTCGCGGGTAGCGGGGATGCAGGCCAAGCTTCACCGCTGGGCGGCGGCTGATCCTGGCCGACGGTTCGCCCGCTCCTGGCCTTCCGCATCGGCGAGCAGCGTGGCGCCCCACAGCCAGCCTGGATCCTCGGGCCCGGCCCCGGCGTCCTGCCTGCTCCCGGCGTCCTGCCTGCTCCCGGCGTCCTGCCTGGTCCCGGCGTCTCGCCCGGCCCCGGTCCCGCCCGGCAGTGGCCGACACCAGCAGGGCGCGATCAGTGGCATCGAGGCCATGGGCGCATATAGGCGATATGGGCGGAACCTAGCGCTCCCAGCCCAATGGCCGACGGCGTCGTCGCGTCATTTCCCCGGCTGGCCGGCTCCGTGCCCGGCGTCGGCGTGCGCCGCAGCGCGCGGCGGGTCAGGGGGCGGGCACCAGGGCGGCGAAGGAGGCCACGCTCAGCTCGGCCCAGCGGGGGACGACGAAGCCGACCCGGTCTTCCAGTGGCAGCGTGGCGAGTCCGTTGCGCATGGCGGTCGTTTCCTGCACGTGCGCCGTCCGCGGCCGCCTACGGGAGGCATACCGTGCCAGCGCTTCGTCGATGTCCGGCTGAGCGGCCAGTTCCTGCGCGAGGACCAGCGCGTCCTCGGCGGCCATCGAGCCGCCCTGGGCCATGTTCGGCGTCGCCGCGTGCCAGGCGTCACCCACCAGCACCACCCGCCCGCGCACCGGCGCGTCCACCCACGCCTGGTCGGCGGGGCTGAACTGGACGCACGTGTCGTTGGTGACCTGCCTGAGGATGGCGGCATGGACTCCGGTGAGGTCGCTGAACCGGTCCCTGACCCGCGCCGCCCGGCCGGGTACCGGGTCGCGGAAGCTGCTCGCCGTGTACTGGCCCGCAGCCCAGTAGGCGAGGCCGCCGCCGATGGGCATGGCCAGGAACGTCCCCGCAGCGCAGAAGCAGGCGCTCCAGTCCTCCAGTGCGTCCGGGCAGGAGACTACGCCGCGCCACCAGGACTCACCGCCATACCGGGCCCGCGCGTCCGGCCAGAGCTGGCCACGCACCGTGGAGTAGGCGCCGTCCGCCCCGACCACCAGGTCGTACTCGGCGGCAGAGCCATCCGACAAGGCAACCTGCACGCGGCTGCCGCGCTGGCTCAGTGACCGGACACCGGCACCGTCGTGGACCGCGACCGGGCACCACGCCCGCAGCGCCGCCAAGGCCAGCCCGCGGTGGATCGCCACCGAGGGACCAACCCCGGGCCAGACATCTGCGAGAACGGCGATGCTCTCGGCCTGGCACCCGGTCCCCCTCAGGCGCAGCCTCTCTACGGTGCGGCCACCCGACAGCAGGGCGTCCGCGGCGCCCAGCACCGCGAACGCGCGCATGCCATTGGCGGGGAAGAACAGGCCGGTCGGGACGGCGGCGCTGTGCGGGAGCCGCCGGTCTACCAGGTGAATCTCCCAGCCCAGCTTGTGCAGGCCTGTCGCGGCCGCGATGCCCGCGATGCCCGCCCCGGCCACCAGCGCGCGGTGTGTGCTGCTCATGGCCGCCAGCCTGCGGCAGGTACCGCCCGGCAGCCAGTGACACCACCCTGTCAGGACCCTGACAATCCACGCTGCCGGCGGTAAGAAGGTCTCATGGGCGAGGCGGAGGGATTCGGCGCGCTGCTGCGGCAGCTGCGAGTCACTGCCGGGTACTCGCAGGCAGCACTGGCCGAGCGGGCAGGCCTCAGCGTGGACGCGGTGGCTGCCTTGGAGACCGGGCGGCGCAGGCACCCACGAGCGTTCACACTCGGGTTACTCGCGGACACGCTGGAACTTGACCCGGCCACCCGGGCGCTGCTCGTGTCCCAGGCGGGATCGGGCCCACCGGCCCGCCCTGTGCCGCCGTCCATGATCTCGCTGGCGCCCCTGCCACTGATCGGGCGCGAGCGTGAACTGGCGGCGGTGACCGCGCTGCTGCGGCAGCCGGGTGTGCGGGTCCTGACGCTGACCGGCCCCGGCGGCGCCGGGAAGACCAGCCTGGCCATCGCCGCCGCCGCGGCGGTCCGTGACACGTTCACCGACGGTGCGGTGCTCGTGCCGCTGGCTTCGCTGCGCGACCCCGGGCTGGTCATGGCGACCGTCGCGGGTGCTTTCGGGCTGCGCGACACGACCGAGGCTGAGTTGCTTCCCAGGCTGCTGGCCCAGCTTGCCGACCGCAATGTCCTGCTGGTCTTGGACAATTTTGAGCACGTGCTGCCCGCAGCGGTCGCAATCGCCGACCTGGCCGCCGCGTGCCCGGCCGTCACAGTGCTGACGACGAGCCGCATCGCACTCCGGCTGCGGGCCGAGCGCCAGTTCCGCGTCCCGGCCCTGTCCACCACGGCCGCCGTCCAGCTTTTCACCGAGCGGGCCCGCGCGGTCGATGCGAGCTTCGAGCCCGATCCCGCCGCCCAGGAGGCGGTCACCCAGGTGTGCACCCGGCTGGATGGGATGCCCCTGGCCATCGTGCTCGCAGCGGCGCGGGTCCGGCTGCTGCCCCCGGCCGCGCTCCTGCAGCGGCTCGACCGCCAGCTTCAGCTCCTCGCCGATGGCCCCCGGGACCTGCCGGAGCGCCAGCGCACCATCCGGGCCACTATGGACTGGAGTTACCGGCTGCTGGGCGACGGCGAGCGGCGCATGTTCGCCGAGCTGGCGGTCTTCGAGGGCGGCTGCACGCTGGATGCCGTCGAGGCCGTCTGCGGCCCCAGCCATGGACCCTCACTGCTGGGACTCCTCGCCTCGCTTGCCGAGCAGAACCTGCTCGTGGAGTCCGGCCCCGGGCCGCGGTGGCAGATGCAGGCCACGGTCGCCGAGTACGCACGCGAACGGCTGGCGGCATCCGACGGTGCCGAACTCACCCGGCGCCGCCATGCGGACTGGGCGGCGGCGCTCGCCGACGAAGGCGCAGTGGGCCTGGAGAATGCGGGTCAGGTGGAGTGGCTGGAGCGGCTCGACGCGGAGCAGGACAACATGCGGGCCGCGCTGCGCTGGGCGCTTGATCAGCAGCGGGCTGCGGTGGCCGCCCGGCTGCTGGGCTCGTTGCAGTGGTACTGGCTGCGGCGGGGCCGTCACCGGGAAGCCCGTGCCTGGTCCACCGCGGTGCTCGCGCTCATCGAGCGGGCCCGGCCCGAGCCCGCCGTGCGGGCGACCGCCCTCCGGGCCGCCGGCTGGCTGGCATCCCAGCGCGGTGAGCGGGAGGCGGCGCAGCCCCTGCTCGAAGAAGCAGTCGCGCTCAGCCGAACGGGCGGTGATACGAGGGCCCTGGGCCTGGCGCTCACCGGCCTCGGCGTGGCCGGGTCGTGGGGTGCCGACCCAGACCGGGGCCGGGTGGCCGCCCTGCTCACCGAGGCGCTGGAACTGTGGCGTGCGGTGGACTGGCCGGTGGGCCAGCACATGGCATTGGTCAACCTCGGCCAGGTCGCCTACGTGGCAGGCGACCTGGACGCCGCCCAGGCCCATCAGCGGGCCGGGCTGGTGGTCGCGGAGAAGATCCAGGCACCCTACCGGCTCGGCTCCTCCTACGTGCTCGTCGGGCAGATCGAACTGCGGCGCGGGAACACGCACAACGCGGCGCGGCTGATGAGACAGGCCCTGCGCGAGTTCCAGCGGATCGCCGACCCGCTGATGACGGCAAACTGCCTCTTCGGCTTGGCCCTGGTGGCCGGCGCCCAGGGCAGCCACGCGCTCGCCGCGAACCTCCTCGGTGCCGCCGCCGCCCGCTACGACGCCAGCGGCACGCGGCTCATAGCCGCGCTGGACCGCGACTACCAGGCGATGGTCTCCGCAGCCCGCGCCGCGCTCGGCGGGGAGCGCTTCGAAGCCGAACACCGGCGCGGCGCCGCCCTGGCTCCGGCCGAAGCCATCGAGCTGGCCCTCGGCGCGGCCGCGCCGGCCTGAGACATCCCTGCCGTATCCACGGCGGACGGTGCGATGTCCGGGCGCTGACAGGGTTATGTCACTGGGGAACCAGCGGCGCTCCCAGCACGCTTGCCTCCATGACCAGTACCGCGTGCCGCGTGATCGCCATCCGCGGGCCAAGCCCGGGCGAGCCCTCCCATCCTCATGGTGGCCCGGCCAAAGCTCATGGCACCGGCCTGGATGTGCCGTTTGCCAGCCACGGGCCCCGTGGCAGCTGCGGTTGCCAGCCAGCCCGGCGGCATTCGTTATGAACCTCTTTCGGCCTGCACCAAAGGGAGCGTCGATCATCATGCCTCGCCAGCCGCTGACGACTTCTCACTGGACCGCCGACACCTCGGTCCCGATCCTGGACACCACAATCGGCAGCGTGCTCCGGGTCGCTGCCGTGCGCGCCCCCGATCAGCCCGCGCTGGTTGCGGGCGATCCTGATCCAGCCCGGCGGCGGCAGTGGAGCTATGCCGAACTGCTCGCCGAGGCCGAACGGGCCGCCTGCGCGCTGCTGACCCGGTTCCAGCCAGGCGACCATGTCGCGGTGTGGGCGGGCAACTGCCCGGAATGGGTGCTGCTCGAATTCGCCGCCGGGCTGGCCGGCCTGACGCTGGTGACCGTGAACCCTGCCTACCAGGCGGACGAGCTTGCGCACGTGCTCGGGCATTCCCAGGCGCGGGGTGTCTTCTTCGCCGCCAACCACCGCGGCAACCCACTGGCGCCCATCCTGGCCAGCGTCCGCGACCGCCTGCCCTCCCTGCGGGAGGTGATCCCGTTCGGTGAATGGGACGCCTTCTGCGCGTGCGCCGGTGACCGGGCGCTGCCCCTCGTCGATCCCGGCGCCCCCGCGCAGATCCTCTACACCTCCGGCACGACCGGCCGCCCGAAGGCCGCGGTGCTCAGCCACCGGGGGCTGACGAACAACGCGCGGCTGGCCACCGAGGCCATCGGCATGCGGCCAGGGGAGGCGGGGGTCAACCCGATGCCGCTGTTCCACGTCGCCGGGTGCGGGTCGCTGACGCTCGGCCTGGCCCAGGCCGCCGGCATTCACGTGCTCATGCCGTATTTCGAACCCGCGCTGCAGCTCGAGCTGATCGAGACCTACCGCAGCGCAGTGATCGGCGGCGTGCCCACGATGCTGCTGGCCCTGCTGGGCCATCCCAGTTTCACCCAGCGCGACCTCCGCTCGCTCCGCTACGCCTTCAGCGGCGGCGCGGTCGTGCCGGCCGACCTGGTGCGGCGGGTCGAGGCGGCGCTCGGCATCCCGTTCCTCATCACCTTCGCGCAGACCGAGTCGAGCTGTTCCATCACCGCGACCCGGGCCAGCGACGCGAGCACCGACCGGTCGGAAACCGTCGGCCGGCCGCTGCCGCAGACCGAGGTGAAGATCACTGGTCTGCATACGGGGGAGACGGTCCCGCCCGGCGTCACCGGCGAGATCTGCACCCGCGGCTACCTGGTGATGCAGGGCTATCTCGGCGATCCGCCGGCCACCGCAGCCGCCATCGATAGCGACGGGTGGCTGCACACCGGCGATCTCGGCTCCATGGACGCCCACGGATACTGCCGCATCGAGGGCCGCGTCAAGGAAATGATCATCCGCGGCGGCGAGAACATCTACCCGCGCGAGATCGAAACGGTCCTGCTCAGCCATAACGCGGTTGCCGACGCCGCCGTCGCCGGCGTCCCCGACCGGTTCTGGGGCGAGGTGGTCGGCGCGGTCATCCGCACGTCCGCGGCCACGCCGCCCAGCGAGGCGGAGCTTGCCGGCTTCTGCCGCGATCGGCTCGCCGCCTACAAGGTCCCGGCCCGCTGGCTGTTCACCGATGCCTTCCCGCTCACCGCCACCGGCAAGGTCCGCAAGGACGTGCTTAGCGCTCAGCTTGCCGAGGCGTCCTCCCCGCTGCCCTCGCACGCCCGGGCGTGACGGGCCATCCACCGGACGGGGCCTGCGGACATCACGAAACGACGGGCCCGCACCGCCGAGGCCGTTACAGCGCTGGCGGCCGAGCACCGGGTTTTGCGACGGGTGGCTCGGCGAATCTCAGCTCGACACAGTGCAGGAGATCGCAGCTAACGTTATCGGCGCTCCGATCTGGTCCTTCTGGTGGGACTGACCTGGGATACCTCCTGGATGCTTGCAGGCCGTAGGGTCGCGTTCGCTGATTTCTAGCGGCGAATTTCACCGCTTCGGTCGGGCCAGGAGGCAGTTGCCCAGTGGTTCGACCGGGACCTACGACGGAGGGCGCACCTCCGGATTGGATTGAACACCGCTGCCTTTGCCCTCTCAAGGCGGTAGCGCCGGTTCAAATCCGGTCGGGGCTACGAGGGAAGTAGCAGGTCAAGGGCCTGGTCGCCAGTGCGGCGATCAGGCCCTTGATCATTTGTCACGGGTTTGTCATTGAGTTCTGCCGCCACCTGGCGTCAGCAGACGGCACCGGATGGGGGCCATCGGCACGTCGGCGAGGCCGGAAGCTGTCGATGTGAACCCGCCCTGTACCGGCGGTGGCAATCCGAAGGCAACGGCGAGCACTAGCCGGGCTGGCCGACGCCACGTCCCAGCCCGGCAGCATGGCGCCAGCCCGGCCGGGCGAACCCGGCCGGGCTGGCGGAGGAAGAAATTTACCGAGCCGGAACGAGCACCGGCGCCAGGGCCGGGCTGGCGGCCGCCACGGGCTCGGGCTCGCGGCGCCGGGGCAGCGCGAAGATGACACCGATGGCAGCCACCAGCGCGACGGCCGCGGCGACCCGGATGCCCATCGCCATCGCGTCGACGAACGCACTGTGCGCGGCGCTGACCAGTTCGCTCCCGGTGGCCCCGCCGACGTGCGCGCCGATGGCGTCGGCCGCCGCGACCGAGCTGGTCGCCTGGTGCACGACCGTGCCGGGCGCGTGTGCCGAGGCCAGCGTGCCGCCCAGCCGGGACCGGTAGACGGCGGCGGCCATGCTGCCCACGATCGCGACCCCGAGGGCACCGCCGACTTCCCTGATCGTGTCGTTGATGGCGCTACCGGCACCGGCCTGGTGCGCGGGAACCGTGGTCATGATGGTGGTGCTGGCGGGCGCCATGACCAGCCCCATGCCGGCACCCATGATGGCGATGGCGATGGCGATCGGCAGGTAGGCCGTATGCACGCCCGCCGTCGACAGGTCAAGCAGGCCCAGGCCCATCAGCGCCATGCCAGCCGGGATGATCACGCGGGTGCCGAGGCGCTTGGCCAGGATCGGCGACACCGGCGAGGCGGCGCCCATCGCGATGGCGAACGGAAGCGCCCGGACTCCGGCCGCCAGCGGGCTGTAACCGTGCACCAGCTGCAGGTACTGGGTCAGCACGAACAGGCTGCCGAACAGGGCGAAGAAGATCACCGTCACCGCCGCGGCGGAGGCGGAGAAGGCCCGCACCGCGAACACTCGCAGGTCGATCAGCGGGTGCTCGATGCGCAGCTCCCACCAGACGAAGGCGCCGAGCGCCACGAGCCCGGCCGCGGTCTCGGCCAGGGTCGCGCCCGAGAGCCAGCCGCGGCCGGGAGCCTCGATGATGGCGTCGACGATCGCGAACAGCGAGGCCGCCACGAGCAGGGTGCCGGGCAGGTCGAGCCGGTGGCCGCCTGGTTCTGCGGTCTCGGGCACCAGCATCAGCACCCCGGCCAGCGCGATCGCGACCAGCGGGACGTTGATCAGGAAGATGCTGCCCCACCAGAAGTGCGACAGCAGCAGGCCGCCCAGGGTCGGGCCGACCACGATGCCGACGCCGGCCACGGCTGACCAGGCGGCGATGGCCTGCGGGCGCTCCTTCGGCGGGAAGACGGCGTTCAGGATCGACAGGGTGGCCGGCATCACGAACGCGGCACCCAGGCCCATCACCACCCGGGCCCCGATCAGCATGCCGGTGCCGGAGGCGAACGCCGCCGCGGTGCTGCCGAGCGCAAAGACGGCCAGGCCGCCCAGGAGCGAGAGCCGCCGGCCGTAGCGGTCACCGAGCGCCCCGGCCGGGACCAGCAGCGCCGCGAAGCACAGCGTGTAGGCATCGGTGATCCACTGCAGCGAGCTGGTGCCCGCGTGCAGCACCCGGGCCAGGGTGGGCAGCGCGGTGTTGAGGATGGTGTTGTCGATCACGACCACCAGCAGGCTCAGGCAGAGCACCAGCAGGATCTGCCTACGCCGGGGGTGCCCGTCCGGCCATTGACGGGAGGGCCCGCCGCCGGCCTGCGCGGGCGATACGGCCGGGGCCGGCCGGCCCCGGCGGGGGCCGGGTGGGCAGGTACGGCGGATGCCGGCCTGGCTGCTGGTGCGGGGACCGGCCGCCCCTTCGAGGTTCCGCTCATCGGACTCTCCTTACAGCTGCTATCTTACGACCGTTGACTTACGTTCGTTGGCTTACACTCGTAAGTATAGACGTATGAGCTAACAGATGTAAAGTAGGAATATGGAATCAGTACTCAGCCCGGCCGGACCCCAGGTCACAGCCCAAGCGGCTGGGCCTGCGACCAGGGCCCCGGCGCCGGCTGCCCCGGGCTCAGGTCGGCGACAGCGGAACGCCCGCGGCCAGGGAGCCCGGCTGACGGACGAGATCGTCGCGGCGGCGCTGGCCCTGATCGAGCGGACCGGGTCCGACGAGGCGGTCACGCTGCGCGCGGTTGCGCGCGAGGTGGGCATCGCCGCCCCGTCGATCTACGCGCACTTCGCCGACCGGGACGCGATCATCATCGCCGCGGTCCTGCGGGTCTTCGATGAGCTCACCGATGCGATCGAGGCCGGCGTGGAATCGGCCGGGCCGGATCCGGTCGGCCGGCTGGTCGCGGGCTGTGAGGCATACGTGGCCTTCGGCCTGGCGCACCCGGCCCGTTACGGCGTGCTGTTCTCGGAGCAGCGGCTGGGCATGCAGGACTACTGCAAGCCGGTCCAGCTGAGCCAGGACGGCAAGCCGGTGCTCGAGTTCGGCGCGGAATCGTTCGCGCTGCTGGTCCAGGCGATCGAGGACTGTGTCGAGGCAGGCGCCTCGGCGAGCACCGACGCGGTGGCGGACGCCACTGCGGTCTGGGTGGCCATGCACGGGACCGTCACCCTGCGCACGGCGCTGCCGGGCTTCCCGTGGCCGGACCCGGACCGGTTCGTCCGCGAGTACGTCCGCTCGCTGGCCAGGATCACCGCCTGAGATCATCCGGAAGAGGCGGCTGGATCCCCTCGGTGCTGACCGCCTCCCTGGTGTGCAGCTGAATCCGCAGCCCGTCAGGGTCAACGACGTCGAGCGTCCAGCCGACGTGAGCCGGCGCGACGCCGAGTGCTCCGCGCTCAGCCCGGCCAGGCCGGCCTGCCACGACTTCAGCTCGTCATAGCTGGCAACCCGGAACCCGAGCACCGGAGCGCCCGCCACCGACGCCCGCCACGTGGACCGCGGTTCCGGGCCGATCGCAGCCACGAACGAAGGAGAGCGGTGGACAAAGAGCGTGGCCGTTGATCACGACTTGGTGTCCAGATAATGGTGCCGTCAACAACCGTCCGGACTTGGGGTGCCGCGGTCGTGGGCCAGGGCTGGCCCGTTCACAGGTGAGGGCCGGCCCGCCCTGGGCACCAGGGTAAGCCCGCCATGTCCGGGCCGAAGGTCCTGTGACAGTGAGGCCTTACGCCTCTCCCCGCCCTGGGGGGCCTGCGTAGGTTCAAGGTGGGCCGTGAGAGCGCCCGGTTCGCCTATTACCCCGGGTTCCTGCGCCGGCGGAGCAGGCGGGAGGCAGGCATTGTTCTCCGTGGCCCGGCGGCCCACGTGACGTGCTTGGCGCGCTGCGAGCCGCCGGCCGGTGCGGGCCAGGGCAGGAGGAGCCATGTCCGCCAGCATCTGGATCATCAACTTTGTCGTGCTGGCCGCGGTGCTGGAAGCCGACCTGGGCCACCGGAAGATCACCCTGCGCCGGCTGATCCGCCCGCTGGTCATCGCGGCCGTCATCGCCGCCTTCTGGATCAAGGGCGTCGCCTGGTCGGGGACCGGGCTGTGGGTGGAGGCGGCCGCCATCGGCACCGGGATCGTCCTGGGTATCGCCGCCGCCGCGCTGATGCGGGTCTACACCGGAACAGACGGCCGCCGCTACAGCTACGCGTGGATCCCCTACGCGCTGCTGTGGGTGGCGGTGGTCGGAGCCCGGATGTGGTTTGCCTACGCCTCCAACCATGACATCCGGGTCCCGATCGACACCTGGGCGTTCGCGCACAAGCTGACCGCCAGCGCGTTCATCGACGCGTTCATCTTCCTGGCCCTGGCGATGGTGCTGACCAGGACCGGCAGCCTGGCGGTGCGGTCCAGGGCGCTGCGCGGCGCCCCTGCCGCCGGGCCCGGGGGCGAGGCGCAACCGGGGCCGTCGGCCAGCGGCGAGCAGCGGATGGCCTGACCAGAAAATGACCCACCCAAGCTGAGCGCCAGAACGGAGACGTCGATGGCGCTATTCCACCCGCTTGAGGAGACCTTCGTAGTCGCCGGTACCCGGGACCGGAGCCCGCCGGCTGGGGTGGTGACGCCACACCGGCGTCCGCCGGCGGCGGAGCACCAGGGGGCAGTGCTCAAGGCCATCGCCGCCGCCCGCGCCGCCCGGCTGCCAGGCCGGAGACGCCAGCTCCTTCGGTTCCGGCTGTGGCACAAGCCCGGCCACGGCCTCGACCTGGCACGGACCGCGAACGCCTGACAGTCGGCAACCAAGCCCGGTCCGGCTAATCTTCGAGAGTCGGCCGCATGCGCCACAACCTAGCCAGGAGCGGGCCCGTGGAGACGACGAAAGACCCCGCCCCTATGGTGGACCGATGGCGTCGGTCAAGCAGATCCAAGTCACCTTCGACTGCGCAGAACCTGAGCGCGTCGCTCGCTTCTGGTGCGAGGTGCTGGGGTACGTCGTACCGCCGCCACCGGAAGGGTTCGCCACTTGGGACGATTTCGATCGCTCACTGCCGCCCGAGGATCAGGGTTCATGGTTCGCGTGCGTTGATCCCACAGGTGTGGGCCCGCGACTGTTCTTCCAGCGCGTTCCCGAAAGCAAGGTCGTCAAGAATCGGCTGCATCTTGACGTGCGGGTCGGCACCGGGCTCGTGGGTGAAGAGCGCCTGGCCGCGCTTGAGGCCGAATGCGCACGACTGGTCGCGCTCGGCGCGGTACGCGTGCGACTGCTGCCTGCCGATGACGACAACGAGTCGTGCCTCGTGATGCAGGACATCGAGGGCAACGAGTTCGACCTCGACTGAGCGGCCGCGAACGTGGCACCTTCGCGCCGCTCGTTCGCGCGGGCACAGCCCTGCCGGCCGCGCAGTGCCGGTGATCTGTTACGTTGTGCAGACAGCTTGAGGTAATCGGGGGGTACTCATGCGAGTCATGGCCAGGATCACCATGCCAGTGGAGTCGGGGAACCGGGCGATCAAGGACGGCAGCCTGGGCACGGTCATGCAGCGTGCCGCGCAGCGCTGGAAGCCTGAGGCGATGCACTTCACGACGTTCGACGGGCAGCGGACCGCCTTTATGGTGTTCGACCTTCCGGATGCGTCAGACATTCCTCCATTTGCGGAGCCGTTCTTCACCGAACTGAACGCGGCTGTGGAGATTGCTCCGGCGATGAATGGTGACGATCTGCAGAAGGGGCTTTCCCAGGTCAGCTGAGGCGAGAGCCCGTGTCGGCATGACACGGTGTCTCACACGTGCTGTAAGCGTGACCTGCGCCCAGACCGCCTTTCACAGGGCGGCCCGGCTAGGTCGGCAATCTTCCGCGACGGTGCTCCACGGCGTGAATTATCCCGCCCAGGCAGGGCCAGTGGGCTTGACCGTGTCTGCGTGCAGCTGCGGGCGCCGGTAACGGCCGGGCCGGGTGATCACCGTTATGGTCGGCTTCGCGCGGCGGCCGGGAGGATTGTCGGTAATCGGAAGCTCACGCGCCGTTTACATTGCTGTAGCAGGTCCTGGCTACGTTGGAATGTGCTGCAGATGACGTCTAGACCCCGCGTCAGGAGGTACCGCTCCGCCGAAGGCGGGGCGAACAGCCATGAGCACATCGCGTACGTTTGCGCCGACCACGCGTCGGCCCCGCCAGTCCGGGCGGCAGCCGGCCTACCGCGAGTATGCCCGGTCCTACAACCGGGACACCGGCTTATTCCAGCGCTACCGCCGGGCGGTCGTCGAGGCGCTCCCGCTGCGCCGGGGGCAGGTGGTCCTGGACGTGGGCTGCGGGACCGGGCTGTGCTGCGGCATGCTGCGGGACAAGGTGGGCCCGCAGGGAAGTGTCGTCGGCATTGAGGAGTCACCGGAGATGGCGGTGGTGGCGTGCGAACAGATCGCCGAGGAAGGCTGGCGGAACGTCACGGTGGTGGAGTCATCGGCCGAGGATGCCCGGATTGCGGTCACTGCGGATGCTGCTCTTTTCTGCGCCGTCCATGACATCCTGCAGTCCCCGGACGCGCTGCGGAATGTGATGAGCAGCCTCCGTCCCGGGGCGTGGGTGGCCGCTGGTGGCGGCAAGTGGGCAGCGTCGTGGATGTTGGCCGCCAACCTGCAGGTCAGGGCGCTTCACGCACCATACGTGCGGAGCTTTGAGGGATTCGGCCGACCGTGGCGTTATCTAGAGAAGCTGGTCGAGGACGTCCAGGTCCGCGAGATGGCGTTGGGCAGCGGGTACATCATGAGCGGCCACGTGCCGACCCGTCCGGGCCGCTCCCGGTAATCCCGGGCGCGGGACCGAGATCAGCCGCCGGATAACCTGCCGACAGCGACCGCTGGCGGCCGCGCCCAAGCCGCCGACCCATCCGCAACCACGTGGCCACTACGGCTGCCGATCACACTTCGTTACAGCGCCTGCATGCAACTGACGCGCGTTAGCCAGCCCGCGAATACGGCTCCTCCGACGTCTGTTGCGCGCCACTCCCGATGGGACGCGGCGACACGCCCGTTGGACAGGACCGGAACCGAAATTCTCTTGCCGATGGCGACAGCTCGGTGAACATCTTGGCCTCGGATCTCCTCAGGCAGCAGCACCCCCAACACCCCGGTAACCCCGCCCGCTGAACAGCCGCGGACCGCAGGCCAGGGCCAGGCCTGTGGTGTTAAGCCAGTGTTATCGGCGCCCCCGTACTGTCGCATGCCATGAGATACCAGCCAGGACTCCTACGGGCTGTGGCATGAATAACGCCAGGAACGGCGGCACCGGCGGCAGCCGACGCCGGGAGCGGCGTGCCGGGCCGCTGCGGGTGAGCGTGCTTGCCGCGGCCATCCTGCTAGCGGCCGGATGCGGCTCACCCGCCAGCTCATCACTGGCACCTGGCAGCGGCTACCTTTACTGGGCCAATCGCGGCTGGATCGGCCGCGCCCGTCTTGACGGCACCGGCGCCGACCAGCGGTTCATCACCGGAGCGGCGGGCGCGGCCATGGTGGTGGTCTCCTCCGGTTACCTGTACTGGGCCGATACCGGCCGACCGGGCGCCCCCAACGTTGGCAGCGGAACTATCGGCCGTGCCCGACTCGACGGCACCGGTGTCAACCAGCGGTTCATCACCGGCGCCAGCTTGCCGGTCGGCGTGGCGGTCGCGGGCGGCTACATCTACTGGACGAACAATGCCGCCGGCACGATCGGCCGTGCCCGGCTCAACGGCACCGGTGTCAGCCAGCGGTTCATCACCACCGCTCAGCCCCGCGGACCGGACGCCGTGGTAGTCGGCTCCGGGTACATCTACTGGGCCAACGACTACACGATTGGCCGTGCCCGGCTCAACGGCACCGGTGTCAGCCAGCGCTTCATCAGCGTCCCCTATGGCCCCAACGGCGTGGCCGGGCTAGCTGTCAACTCCCGGTACATCTACTGGACCAACGAGCACAGCGGCGCGATCGGCCGCGCCAACCTCGACGGCACCGGTGTGAACCAGCGGTTCATCACCGGCGCCAGCAATCCCGACGCGCTGGCGATCGACTCCCGGTACATCTACTGGGCCAACTGGGGCACCGGCTCGATCGGCCGTGCCCAGATCAACGGCACCGGCATTAGCCAACGCATCGTCACCATCCCCGGGCGCCCCAACGGCGTAGCCGTGGGACCCCGCCAGTTGGACGCTGACCGTGACCCGGGTCCCGGCGATGACGGCCTGGCCGTGCATCACTCTCAAGCCGGCGGAGACCATCTCCAGTTGCTCGCTAGCCAGGCCTCAGTTTGCAGTCCCGGACGCGGGGTCCAAGGTGCCCCAGTCGCGGGCCCAAGTCCTGAACAGCCCTGTCCAGCACTTCCTTGATCGCGACAATCCGCTTCATCTGATGGGACCTGGCCGCGACGCGGCGGCCAGCTCATCCGCGCACGGATCGATCAAGCGTTGGTCACGTTATGTAACGAGAAGTGCAATCTCAGGGTGGTTCTCCACCGTTCCCCCGCACGCTGATCTCGATCGACCGGAGCCGTTACGACGAGCATCACCGCGTGAACATAGCCAAACAGTTTCGGCTATGCCCCCGCGGACAACCATCTCGCTCAGATGTAGACCATGCAGATTGGGCGGCTACGTGCGCGTCCAGGAGCATACCCAGCACCTCGATGTTGGCACGGTGCGGTATGGGCGCCGTCTCCGCGACGCTATGGCGCGGGGTTGGCGGGTGGCATCGGCGGGGTGGTGGACGCCTCGGCGAGCCGGGCGTGCAGCCGTGCCCGGATCTCGTCCGGGGTGTAGGAGCGGCGGCGGCGCTCTGCGCGTGCGATCACGACCCCGGTGGCCGCGACGCCTGCGAACCCGGCCAGGCCGAGTACCTTCCACCAGCGCATCTGCCTAGGCTACGACTGTGCCTGGCGCGCGCATCGGCCTGGATGAGGCTGCCGGTCTGACCCGCACGGGTGACCTGTGGCTGTTTCGCGGCTACACCGCGGCTGACCGGGCTATCCAGCTGGCGACCAACAGCCCGGTCAACCACGTCGGCATGTCCGTCGTCCTGGATGACTTGCCCGCGCTGATGTGGCATGCCGAGCTGGGCCGGTCGCTGCCTGACCTGTGGTCAGGCCGCCGCCAGCGCGGTGCGCAGCTGCATGACCTGCGCGCGGCGGTCATGGTCTGGGCCACCAGGTACGGCCAGCGGGCGTGGCTGCGCCAGCTGGAGCCTGCGCCCGGCCGCGCGATGGAGGATGCGCTGCTGCGTACCATCGCGCGACTGGATGGCACCCCGTTCCCGTCGGTAGCCCGGCTGGCCTCGGGGTGGCTGCGCGGGCGGGTGCCGCCCCTGCGGCGGGGCGAGCGGGACGCCGGACTGGAAACCGCCTACTGCGCGGAGATCATCGCCGTCACCTACCAGGCCATGGGTCTGCTGCCGGGCGGCCTGGCGGCCGGACTGGTATGACGCCGGCCGGTTCTGGAGTGGGGACGATCTGCGCCTGTCCGCAGGGGCCCGGCTCAGCGGGGAGATCGCCGTGCAGATCCCTGCCACGCAGCTCTCGGCAGCCAGTGACTGACATCCGTCGACGTCCCCCAGCAGGACTGCCAGCCTTGATCACGATCCGCTCAAGGAGCCGCCGTGCGCGCGCTCTCAGGCCTGCGGGGGTAGGGGCGGCCCCCCGGCCCTGTGGCCGGTCATGCAAGGCAAGCCTCCGGCTGCTACCGGATAATCGGTGAGGTCGCCGGCCGCTTGGCAGGGCCCCGGGGGAGGGATCAGTGCGCGCGCCCTCAGCGCCATGTTCAAGCAGATCATCGCGAACAACCGCGCTGGCGGCTGGCGCAAGCTCAAGCGCGAACGTTAACCGCAACCTGCGGGGGGACGGGACGCCTGCAGTGCGTCGCGCGGCGTTTTTGCAGGAACGGCCAGCATTGACTGTCACCTGGCGGTCATACTTCTGTGTCCCTGCTCGGCTGCGGGCTGCTCGCTAGCTCGGACGGGCCGGGATTCCGCGAGAACCCAGGAAAAATCTTGGGCCGGCGTGTCAACCTGTGGGCGGGTCCCGCGTCTCTTCCCCTCAAGTTCCGCTGAGGGGAGGTAGAACGTGGTAGTTGATCTTGCTGCCGCTGGAGTCAGCCTGAAGCAAGCTCCTGCGTACATCTTCGGGCAGGACGGAGCAGTCCTGGCGGGAGTGCGGCCGATGCTCGCCGCGGATCGCACGAAGGCGGCTCTGGACAGTGAAGGGCGTCCGGCTCTGGCATGTGCCCTCAAGCATCTGCCATCGGGGGCGCGCATGGTGATCCGCGACGACAGCGGCCGGGAATGGTACATCGGCCCGGCCGACCAGGTCATTGCAAGCAGACTCAGGAAGGTCGCATAGTGACTGACGGGCAGCACCCTGACCCTATGGGGCGGGGGGAAAAAGCCAGAGAGCTTATGGCGTCATCATTCGACGCTTTCTATGAATACTACTGGCCGCGCCTTGTCCACGCGTTGAAGGCGCAGGCGACCAACACTGGCTGGGCGGAGGATGTCGCCAACGAGGCGATGATGGCCGTCCTGGACAACTGGGACAAGCTGCTGACCTGTGAGCGGCCTGACTCCTGGCTGTTCAAGGTGGCCATACGGAAGCTGCGCCGCCTGGAGTCGCGGGCGCGGGACTACTGCTGCCTGCGCGAGGATCTCGCCGGCGCGGAGGATGACCTTCGGATCGCGGTAGCGACCGACGTGTGGGTAGAGGAGAACGCCGACCTCATCGCGGCAGTACGGGCGCTGCCCCGCCGCCAGGGCGAGGTGATCATCCTGCACTACCTCACCGAGTGCACGATCGGGGAGACCGCCCGGATCCTCGGGGTGCACGAAGGCACGGTCAAGAAGCACCTGAACCGCGGTCTGGAGAACCTCCGGCAGCATCAGGGGGTCAGCGTCACCCAGGAGTTGACAAGGAGGATCCCGGCGTGATCAGCGAAGAAGACCTGCGTGCCGCCGCCCAGACTGTCGGGCAGATGCCGCGCGCGGAGCTGCAGCGCAACCTGGCCCGGCTCAAAGAAGCCCGCAAGGCGCGCAGCCAGCATGAAGTGCTCCGCCAGCAGGCCGAACTGGACTCACTGGATCTAGATCAGTCGGCCTACGAGGTCGCCAGCCAGGCCGACCAGCATGGCGACCTGCAGACGGCTGCCCAGTGGTACCGCGTGGCCGCGATGAACGACTTCGCTGACGCGCAGTTCAAGCTGGCCGAAGTCCTCCATGCGCTGGCCGACAAGTACCTCGCCCGGCCAGAGAGCCGGGTAGCCACGCGAGAGGAGCTCAACCTGGTGGAGGTAGCCGCCCACTGGTACCTGTCCGCCATCGCGGCGGGTGACATCGAGGCAGTCGACCCTCTCGACAAGCTCATCGCGCATCACGACCAGACCCGCCCGCGGGCCCGGACCACCCTCGTCGTCGCGGCTCCCGACGCGGAACCCCCGGTGAATTGCGACGCAGACAAGTGTGCGCTCGGCGGGCTGGGCAACGTGTTGGAGCTTCAGCTAACCGAGATGACCGACCACTGCGGCTCCTGTCGCCCATGCCAGGACGAACTGATCAAGCTGTCGGGCCATCTGCTGGTCCCAGGCAAGCGCCCGCGCGACACCGGCGCCAGCGAAGACCCCACCGATAACCGTCACGGGCTGCGGCGCCTGCCATCCGGCCTCGGTTCTGTGCGACCCCTGAGGCCGTCAGAACCCGGCAAGAGCGATCAGTCGGTGCCCTGGTCGGCGTCGCCTGGCCAGGCTGCCTCCGAACTACAGGACTCCGACAAGTAAGGCAGGCAGGGATATGCGCAACCCGCAGAAGTTCATAACCTGGTCGCTGGGCGGCGGTCCGCCGGTGATCTCCACGCCCAGGGAAATCGACATCGCCAACCGGGATCAGCTACTTCACGCACTCCTGGTCGTCACCACCGACGCCCCGGTCGTCGTCGTGGACATGACAGCAACAACCCTCTGCGAGGCGACCGGCATCGACATCCTGGCCTGGCTGGCCCAGTGGCTGAACGACCACGGCGGCGAACTGCGGCTAGTCTGCACCCCGCAGGTACTGCGCGTTCTGACCGTGACCAGGACTGACCACCTGTTCCGCATTCTCGACAGCTTGTCCGACGCCCTGGCCATGAACCGGCCGTACCCGCAGCCTCATGACCAGGACCTTCTAGCCTTCGCTCAGCGCGTCGCCCCCCGGCTCGGCCCCGGCCGGAGTCGGATGACCGAATGCCCGTGGTGCCGCCTGACGCTGTCGGCCGCCGGGCGCCAGCTGGAGCGCGAATACGAGCAGGCTCTTAGGTGCCATCACGCTTATAAGGAAATGGTTACGGAATTCGATCAGGACGACAGCGTCAGTCTCTTCGGATCTGCCACGGCATCTTACCGCCCGGCGCATGCCCGCCGCCTGGACGATATGGCAGCATGAGCTGGTAGATCTTGAGCCAGACGTCGTGCAATAATCACGGCGCCTCGTCAGCGCCGCAGCATCGTCTACGATAATTCTCCGGCGGGTGCCTCTACGGCCAGGCCAACAGCAAGATGGAGAACTGCATGAGTAGCAGCCTGGGGGTCATTGCGGCGCATGGCGGGCCTGACCCGGCAGTCTGGAGCATCAGTATCCTCGGCTTCCTAGCCGCTGGCGTCGCCTACCTGCGGCAAGGAGGATCCATCACAATCAGCATTGGCTCGGTAATAATCACCATTCGCGGTCGCCGTCGGCCAAGGCATTAGCAGCCGCAGCGGCAGGGCTTCCCCTTTGCGCCCTGTGTGCACGCGGGTCCGGTAGAAGCACCGGCAACGCAGGTACGCCGCCTGTGATCAGACAGACGGCAGCAGCCTGGAACGGCGGACACAACTGGCAATGATCACCATTCCAGCTCGCCAATCCACACGCGCCCCGGCGTGTCACCCGGCGGCGCCATGATCTTGCGGGTCATGATCGCCCTCATGCCCGGCGCCTGGCTGCGACCGCGCATTAAGATCACTCACTCAGTGAGCCGGATTGACCTGCAGCAGCCCGGCCATAGCGGCGCGCCCGTGCCGGGCGGGCGCGTCTGGCGCAGCCTAACCTGCGAGGAGGACGCCTCCGCCGGCTGAGAAGGCCGCTGTGGCAGGCTCTCTGCTACGGAATGTGCGGATGTTTGCCGGAAAGGCGCGTTGCATGAGTGAAGACGCACCGGAGCTAGCCGCGGAGCTGGTGGTGGACGGCGCTGTGCCGTCGCAGCCCGCGGTCTCGCCAGATGGGTGCTGGGTTGCGTATGTCGTCGCTCCGGTCGGCCGCCGGGAAGAGCGTTGTCTTTGCGCGATCTGGCTGGCCGCTGCTGACGGTAGCTCACCGCCGTGGAAGCTGACCGCGGGTACGGCGGCTGACTTCGGTCCGCGCTGGGCGCCGGATTCGGCGTCGGTGTTTTTCTTGTCAGATCGCACCGGCTCCCGTCAGCTGTACCGGGTCCGGGTCCGGGTCGGTGGCGGGGAGGCCGAGGTCCTGACGGACTGGCGCGGCGAGATCTGCGATGCCTGGCCGCTTGCGGATGCCCGGCTGGTCGCCGTGGTGGCCACGGACGAGCCAACCGAGGAGGACAAGCGCCGGCGCGCCGAGCGCGACGACGCGTTCGTCTGGGGACAGCAGCTGCGCTGCGGCAGGCTGCGGGTGCTTGACCTGGCCACAGGCGAGCTGCGTACGGTGGACGGCCTTGGCCACCGTCACGTCGTGGAGCTGGCGGCGCGGCCGGATGGGAGTGCGCTGGCGGCGATCAGCTGGGCGGGTCCGGAGAAGGATCGGGGCGTGACCACCAGCGAGTTGCATGTGGTCGATCTGGAGACAGGGACGGCCCGTGATCTGGGCCGGATCGGGACCGAGGCGCGGTCGCCGGTCTGGTGGCAGGCCGACGGCTGCTGGCACCTGGCCTACCTGGCCAGGCCCGAGCCGTTCGGCGGCGACGCCGTCTACGATGTCGCCGTCTCCGCGGCTGCCGCTGTGCATCGTGACCTGACCGCGGGCATGGCTGTCAGCCCGACGGAGCTGGCGCAGGTCGCGGACGGCCCGCCGCTGGCCCTGTTCGCGGACGGGCTCGACACCGCGATCTACCGGCTCGACCCCGGCCTGCTGCGGTTCAGGTGCGTATCCGCCCGGGACGGCCTGGCGGACTCGCTCACCGCGTCTCGTTCCGGCGAGGTGATCGCGGCGCTGGCCAGCACCTCCTATGAGCCGGTGAACGTCCATGCCGGACCGCCCGCAGGCCAGCTCATCCGGCTCAGTGACACCCAGCCCGCCCTGCGCGCGATCAGATGGGGAAGTCAAGAACGCCTGTCCTATCGGGCATCGGACGGCCTCGGCCTCGACGGCCTGCTCGTCTTGCCGCCCGGCCGCAACCGCGCGGACGGCCCGTTCCCGCTCATCACATTGGTGCACGGCGGCCCTGATGACCGGTATGCCGACCAGTTCATGCTCGCCCCGCATCCCACGGGACAGTGGCTCGCGACCGCGGGACACGCCGTGTTCCTGCCTAACCCGCGGGGCGGGGTGGGTCATGGCCGTGATTTCGCGGCGACGGTCGTGCGCTCGGTCGGCGGCAGCGAATGGAGCGACATCATCAGCGGGATCGACCTGCTGATTGCCGAGGGGGTCGCGGACCCGGACCGGCTTGGAATCGGCGGTGCCAGCCATGGCGGGTTCATGGCCGCCTGGGCGATCGGGCAGACCGACCGGTTCAAGGCCGCCATGATGGCCGCCGGGATCAGCGACTGGGGGATGCTCGTCGCGACCGGCGAAGGGGGCACCCTAGAAGCTGAGCTCAGCGGCAGTTGCGGCTGGGAGGGCACCGGCCCGCACCCGCACGACCAAGTGAGCCCGATCTCGTTTGCGTCGAAGATCCGCACCCCGGTACTGATCGTGCACGGCGAGGACGACACCAACGTGCCGGTCAGCCAGGCGATCTACTTCCACCGTGCGCTCAGCTGGTACGGGGCCGAGCACGAGCTCGTCATCTACCCGCGTGAGGGACACGGGTTCGCGGAGCGCAATCACCAGCTCGACCTGCTCCGGCGCACGCGTGCATGGTTCGACCGGTGGCTTCGCGATGAAACGTCCGATGGCCGAGGATCACCGGCTTGACCAGCGGGCGCCCTGCCCTCCTCACCCAGGACTCACGGCCTCGATCCATGGCCGCGGCTGCGAACGGCACACCTGGAAACCACCCCGACTCGAACCCGCCGGATAACAGGCAACGCCCGGCACACGTCACATCACGCCGCTGACGCTTGGTGAATAGCTACGTCTGCGGAGGTCGCGCGGTCCCGTTCCTTGTCAGCCTGGGTGAGGGCCTGCCGTGAATCCTCCCGGCGCCCGGTCCGGGCCAGCGCCCGGGCGCGGAACAGCGACAGGAACACGCGGGCGGAATCTGGCGAGGCATTAAACCTCCGAGACGCGAAACGTGGACCCTGCAGTATGCGTTCTTGTCCTCGGTGCTGCTCCTGGAAACGGATATGGTGTCAGTGGCCGCCGTGCACCTTGCTGCGGTGCCGCACGTCCTCGATCCAGATCGTTCGGCGATCGTCGTCGACCGCGTACAAGACGCGGCAGTGACTCTCCCGGACCCGGAAGACGCCAGGCAGGCCGGTAACAGGTTTCACGCCTGGTGGCCGGGGGTTCTCGGCGAGGTCGTTTACGGTGTCGACGATGCGTTTCTTAACCGGCTTGTCGAGCTGGCGGAAGTGCTTGCCCGCTTTCTCGCTCCAGGTGACCCGGTAGCTCACGCTTGCTTCAGGCTTGAACTGCTCCCAGGGAACGCCGACGCCTGGCTCGGCGCGTGACTCCAGCACGCCTGCCCGATCGGCAAGATCCTCCATCAACACGGCCGCGCTGGTAAGCCCAGCCAGTTCGGCAGCGGCAGCTAGTTCATCAAGCTCATCAGTGGTAAGCCTCTCCAGGATCGCAGCTAGCTCCACGGGCACGATACAGGCGACACGATTCCCGTGCTCGGTGATGTAGACGACCCGCCCGCGGGCAGCTTCATGTGCCGCCGCCGCAACACCGGGGGCACTCTCGACGGCTAGATTGCTCATGGTTTCCGCCTCCCGGCTGCCAGCTCACTGCGCCCTCGCCCAGTATGCCGCGGGCAAGCCAAACGAACCCCTGTCGTCGGCCGGGTCCCTCCCGCCCAGCATGCTGCCCGGAGAGCCGTCACAATAGCGCCCGCGAACCAGCCGACTCCACCGCCGCCAGGCAACTCGCCCGGCAATCCTCAGCTCACCGACGCTACGATGTCTCACTCACGTGCCGATGAGCGGCCCCGGTCGCACGCCAGCTATGTGATGGTGCAGTCGGCAGGGGTCATTCCTGCCTGCGCCCGAGTCCTCGGAAGATCAGGAAGCCGAACGCCACGAACACCAGGACGATCCCGACGTTGGCTATCAGCCGCTCCGTGAAGTGGTGCCTGAAGAACAGGATGTCCACGCTGACCACGACGGCTATCAGCGCGAGCACGTACAGCACGACGCCTACCTGTCTTGCCATGGCCTCGTTCTACACGATGGGTAGGGCAAGAGCGACGGCCAAAGGTCACAAGTCCGCTCGGCCAGTACGTGCGCAGCTCTCACACCTTGTACATGCAGAGCGCCGCCCAGTCGAATCGCACTCTCATGCCGCGTTGACGGTCGTTCAGCGTGGCGGGTTCCGCACGCTTCAGCAACGGTGGTGCTGGTGGGCGGCCGGGCACGCACGCGGAATGCTCGGGTCAGCGCGCAGGCCCGCGGCCCTATAGTGACGCCATGTCCGCCGATCCGTCAGGCCCGCCGGCTGCCGTCACATCGGTCCCCGGGGCGATAGCGCAAATGGAAGCGATCGCAGCGGCGACGGCGCCCGGCGATGGCCTGGCCTGCTTCAACCGCATGTACCTGCAGGTGACCCAGGAGGTGAACAGCAGGCTGGGCCAGGGTTTTTTCGCTGACCCGGTCTTCATGACCGCGCTGGACGTGGCCTTCGCCAATCTCTACTTCGGCGCCGCGGCCGATCCGGCGGCGGTCCCGCTGGCCTGGCGCCCGCTGATCGAGCAACGTGCCGTGGCAGGGATAGAACCCATCCAATTCGCCCTGGCCGGCATGAACGCCCACATCAACCACGACCTGCCGCTGGCCGTCGTCAGCACCTGCGCCGAGCTGGCGACCTCCCCGGCCGCGGGCACCCATCTGGCCGACTACCAGAAGGTTGACCAGCTGCTGGACGCGGCCGAGCAGTCCGTCCGCCAGTCGTTCGAGTCCGCGCCCGAACTCGCCGCCGATCACCACCTGCAGGCGGTCGGCAACCTCGTCGCCAGCTGGACCATCAACTCCGCCCGCGACCTCGCCTGGAACAACTCCCTGCTCCTATGGGAACTGCGCGATATCCCGGTAGCGCGCGGCCTCTTCCTGGACAGCCTCGCCGCCGGGACCGCGGCGGCAAGCCGCATGCTGCTGGTAGCCGTATGACAGCCCGCGCGCTCACCATCGAAGGGCGGTCCCTGCCGCCCTCCGGCAAAAGCGGATCTGCCGGATAGCGGACATTGGCTGAGCGCATGGTCATGCCGTGATGCACATGATTACTCGCAACATTGGGCCCGGCGGTTGGCCGTGGCGATCCGCCGCTCAGCATCGTCGCCGGGATCAGAGCGCCCGAATCCTTAGATCGGCAGGGACCGTCAGGTCGAGCGTCATGTACGGCGCACATATCAGCCATTCGGCGGCCGTTTTACGTCGATGGCAGTTCATTTGCGTGATCGCGGGTCGAGGTGAAGCGCCATCTGTGCCGGACGCCTCTTGGGAGTCTGCGCTCCGGTGCCCTGACCTCAGCTACCGCCAGTCGCGGTGTCCGCGGCGCGGGGAAGAGCAAGGCGACCGGGCGTCCTGCATCGGCATTAGGTCGCCGCGTCGGGACAGCCGCGGGTGGCGTGCGGCTCCGGGTCAAAGCGGGGGCGCGAGCCGCAGCGGTCGCGCCCCGATCCCTCATGCTCGGCCGGGCGGCGGAGGTGCCCGCGAAGACGGTGTCACGACGAAGTTGGCGGACTCAGCGACCCGCTATATATATAGAGTTACCGCGGCAAGGGGGCGCTGCCGGTACGGGTGATGCACCCAAAAGCCCTTCTTACCCTAACTCTTGTTATGTAGCGTTAGAGCCCGGAGAGCCACTCGCCGGCCACCGCGACTCAGCCGGCCCCCACGATGCGGCGAATGCAGTCGCGGCTGGAGAGGTGAGATGGTTGTCTTGCTTGCGGTCGTCGTGGTCGGCGGCCTGGTGTGGCTGGCGCGGTTTAGTCGCGGCGGCACGCGCACGGACCGCGCAGGCACGGACGGCGCGGGGCCGGGTTTCCCTGGCCGGCCGCTCGGCGGAAAGCGGATCTCTCCCGCGCTGATTTCCCAGGGACGGATCGACGTCTGCGGGCTGACGAAGGAATACCGCGGCGTCAGGGCCGTCGATGACTTGTCGTTCACCGTGGAACCGGGCCGGGTTACCGGGTTCCTCGGCCCGAACGGTGCGGGGAAGACGACGACATTGCGGATGCTGCTCGATCTGGTCGAGCCGACCGCGGGAACGGCCACCATCGGCGGCGTCCGCTATGCCGACCTCGATCAGCCGATCCGGCGCGTCGGCGCGGTCCTCGAGGCGGGCGCGGCGCATAAGGACCGCACCGGGCGCGATCACTTGCGTATTGTCTGCCAGTCCGCGGGCATCTCGCTGGCGCGGGCGGACGAGGTGCTTGAGCTCGTCGGGCTCTCCGTAGCCGGTAACCGGACGTTCCGGGGCTACTCCCTCGGCATGCGCCAGCGTCTCGGCGTCGCGGCTGCGCTGCTCGGGGACCCGCAGGTGATGATCCTCGACGAGCCGGCCAACGGGCTGGACCCGGAGGGCATCCGGTGGATGCGCGACCTGCTCAGAACCCTGGCCACGCAGGGCCGGACGATCCTGGTGTCCAGCCACCTGCTCGGGGAGATGGAACAGCTCGCAGACGACCTGGTCATCGTGGCGGCCGGACGGCTGGCCGCCCAGGGAACGGTGGCGTCAGTGATCGGTTCAATGACATACCTGAGCCGGACCCTGGTGCGCACTCCCGAACTGGAAAAGCTCGCGGCCGTGCTGGGCAGCGATGCGGTTGTAACGCCGGCCGGCGACGGCGACGCGTACATCACCGGGGCGGACGCGGTCGCGATCGGCGACGCCGCGCTGCGGGCGGGCATCGCCATCCATCAGCTGGTCACGCAGCTCCCTGACCTGGAAGCCGCGTTCCTCGAGCTGACCGCGGGAAAGGCGGCGATCCGATGACACCGCTGCTTGACAGCGCCGCCCTGGACCAGGCTGGCGACACCGGAACCACCCTGATTCGCCTGATCAGGGCCGAGTTCATGAAGATCCGCACAACGAGCACCGGGTGGCTCTTCCTCACCGGTTTCATCGTGTTCACGGCGATGGCGCTGACGATTAACGGGTTCGGCAGTCACTATCAGCTTCACCCGCAGCAGGGCCTCGTCAGCCGGGCGCAGGCCCTCGCGCAGGCGGCGCAGGCCCGCACTCCCGCGGGCGTGGCCGCGATCGCCGCCAGCATGATGACCTCGGGGCAGCGCATCGGCGTCATGTTCGCGCTGCTCCTCGGCGTGCTGGTGGTGACGAGTGAGTTCGCGAACCAGACGGCGGCCGTGACGTTCGTGACCGTTCCGCGCCGGACCACGGTCATCATGGCCAAGCTGGCCGCCGTGGCCTGCTGCGGAGCGCTGTTCTGGCTGATGGGCACGGTCATCGCCGCGGTGGCCACGCCGCTGTTCCTGTACAGCCAGCACGTCAGCACGTCACTAGCCGGATGGATCGTGGCCCGTTCGGTGCTGCTGAACTTGCTCGCGTTCGTCGCCTGGGGCGTCTTCGGGCTCGGTCTCGGCGCGGTGCTGCGCAGCCAAATCGTCTCCGTCATCGCCGCGATAGCCGTGTACGCGGGCAGTTTCGGCACCGAACTCGTCTTCACCGCGCTCTACAACTTCTTCCACCAGGGCTGGATGCTCGGGGCGCCGGTCATCGGCCCCGCGGTCGCCTCAGAGGTCATGACCACCTCCGGGAAGGCATTCCCGTACGCCCCGCCCGGGTGGGTCGGTGGGGTCATCATGATCGGATACATAGTGGCCCTCGTCGCTGGCGGAATCGCCCTGACCAATCGGCGCGACGTAATCTGACTGGCAGATGATCTTGTTGTTGTCTTCGGCGCCGCGTCGGCTGTGCTCTGCTGGCCCCCCGGGACCATGAGCGCTGGGACTGGGGCTGCTGGGCCTGCGGATCTTCGAGGCCACCGGCGCGGACATCGGCGATCTCGGCGAGGAGCACGGCCACCGGGGTCTCGTGATCATCTTCTTTCTCGCCCTCATCGCCGCGGGTCTTACCTAGCCGAGCCAGCACCCAGCACCGAGCGCTGCATCTGACCCGCCAAGATCGGCATCAGCGCCCCCAGAGCGACCTGTTATGTGCGCCATGTTGAAGGAGCGTCGAGGGAGTAGCGGTCCACGTAGGCGGATATGCGCCGACCGCTAGTCAAGATACTCCGAGACCTTCTTGTTCGCGGCGTCGACCTCGGCGAACCGGCTCGGCTCGAAGCTACCGCGCGAGACACGGACGACGGCGGTCGCCGGCAACGGCTCGGTCATGGTGCTCCTCTCCCTAGATGCAATTACATTACGATGTATCATCAGAACATAATGCGCAACCCACCGGCGAAGGCGGGACGGCCGAGGAACCCGGCCCTAGACCGAGCGATCCTGTCGGCCGCGGCCCGCCAGCTCGGCGAGCTGGGCTACGCCCGCATGTCGCTGGAATCGGTGGCGGCCGCCGCAGGCACCAGCGTCCCCAGCCTCCGGCGCCGGTACCGGAACAAGGCGGAGCTGGCCGCCGCGGTGATCGGCTCGCTACGGGTCGAGGAACCACCCGCCGGCGCCCCGTCCCCGCGCGCCCACGCCCTGGCGATCCTGGAGAACTTCCACAGCAACCTGCGGGCCATCCCCGCGCTGGCCATCCTCGGCTCACTGCTCGCCGAAGAGGAACGCCACCCCGAACTGCTCCAGCTCTTCAAGACCCGCCTCGTCGAGCCGCGGCGGGCGCTGCTCCGGCAAGCACTGGCGGCCGGCGACCTCCCAGAGTCCGCCGACCTCGACGCACTCACCAGCATGCTCATCGGCTCCTTCTACGGCCGCTACGTCACCACCGCCGGCATCCCCGACGACTGGCCGGACCGCGTGCTAAGCGCCATATGGCCAGAAAAGCCAATAGGTCAAGCACAAACACCGCGACGCGCCCCTGCCCCGGGGCCCGCGGCGCCCTGATCGCCTACATAACGATCCGGGGCTGCCGTACCAGTCGTCACCAACTGCCAGGGAATCGGACACCAGCAGACATAAGTCCCGGAAAGTTAAGGGCAGTGGGGTACGGGCTGAGACCCCGAAGCTGGGCCAGCTGAGGCCGCAGCAAATGACGAGAAACCCCACGGTAAGACGGCCCAGGCCATCACACCAGGTCACCGCCCGGCCCGTCACGGATGTCCATCCGTGGGCCAACCGCCGCTCCCAGGCGCCGAGTACGTGCCGGTTCGCTGGCACTTGAGCAGCGGTCCGTCGAAAAGCACGTCGGAAACAAGTTCAGCAAACTCGGCCTGGCCCCGTCCGATACCGACCACCGCCGGGTGCTAGCCGTCCTCCGCTACCTGGAGTCCTGACCGCCACCTCACCGGCACTGTTTCCAGAACATGACCCGGTACGCCCGCCCGGCTACGCCAGATCGAACAGTTCCGGACGCCCTGCTTGATCGTCACGCAGCAGTAACAGGCCGCGCAGATCGAGGCTCCGCGCGCTTGCCCATCGGAGGCTCGGCCACGTTCGGTTACCAGCTGGCGAACGGCTGCTGCGGTGGGCGGCGCAGTGGCCGGAGCGCACCTGGGCGGCCGGGTCCGCCGGGCAGGCGGCCTTTACCAGGAGGGCGCAGAGCCTGTCTCGACCGCTACCGGCGCCTGGCCGGTACCAGCACCTGCTGGAGGGTGTCGAAGTCCTCAACGCATTTGCCCGCGCCGAGCACGACCGACTCCAGCGGATTGTCGGCCAGCTGGATCGGCATCCCTGTCTCTTCGCGCATCCGCTCGTCGAGGCCGCGCAACAGCGCGCCACCGCCGGTGAGCACGATGCCGCGGTCCATGATGTCGCCGGCCAGCTCGGGCGGGCACTTGTCGAGCGTGGTCTTGACGATGTCCACGATGGTGCTGACGGGCTCGGCGATCGCGCGCCGGACCTCTTCCGCACAAATCACGATGGTCTTCGGCAAGCCGCTGACCAGGTCACGGCCGCGGATCTCGGCGTGCGGTTCATCCGGTGACAGGCAGGCCGACCCGACCGCGATCTTGATCTCCTCGGCGGTCCGTTCGCCCAGCATGAGCGAGTACTGCTTCTTGGCGAAGGCGATGATCGCCTGGTCCATTTCGTCGCCGCCGACCCGGATGGACTGGGAGGTCACGATGCCGCCGAGCGAGATCACCGCCACCTCGGTGGTCCCGCCGCCCACGTCAACGACCATGTTGCCGGTCGGCTCGTACACCGGCAGCCCGGCTCCGATCGCGGCCGCCATCGGCTCTTCGATGATGTAAACCCGGCGGGCACCCGCCTGGTGCCCGGCTTCCTTCACCGCGCTTTGCTCCACGCCAGTAATCCCGCCGGGCACAGCCACCACCAGCCGCGGCCTGGCCAGGCGCCGGCGGCGGTGGACCTTCTGGATGAAGTAGCGCAGCATCCGCTCGGTGACGTCGAAGTCGGCGATGACGCCGTCCTTCAGCGGCCGGACCGCCACAATGTTCCCCGGCGTCCGGCCGATCATCC
The DNA here is from genome assembly GCA_963842355.1 of uncultured Actinomycetota bacterium. Taxonomy (GTDB): domain Bacteria; phylum Actinomycetota; class Actinomycetes; order Streptosporangiales; family Streptosporangiaceae; genus JASHPR01. The sequence goes on from CAWJGC010000017.1 coordinate 36,625, forward strand.
GTTTCGCCTGGACGCCGACCGCAACGATCTTGCCGGTATCGGTATTGAGTGCCACCACCGACGGTTCATTCAGCGCGATCCCACGGCCACGCACATACACCAGCGTGTTCGCAGTACCGAGGTCGACCGCCATGTCACGGCCGAGGAACGCCAGCATGTTCCCCATGACAAACGAGCCTTCTAACGAAACTATCTGCTGATGACGTTGAATGCGGATACCGGGTGCGGCCGCGGCAGCACCGTGCCAGTCACCGGCCGGCGCCGAACATGGGTAAACGAGTTCCGGGAAGAAGATCTTGACTTGGCGCTCGCCTGACCCAGGTGAGCCAAGCCACGCACGACGTTGTACGTGACGTCCAACGTGTAGTCACCGCGGATCGTGCCCGGCATCGCCGGGCGAGCCCGGGTCCGGGGTGCGACGGCTGGGGCCGTGGCTGGCCCCCAGCGGGCAGGGGCAGCTCAACCCAGAAGGTCGCGGCCGTACCGGTCGGGCGCAGCGAGATCAACGCCACGCTGGCCGACCATCGCCACCCGGCCGAGGCTGCATTCGCCAACTCGATCGCCACTCCCCGGCGAGGGTGAATACCAGGAACTCCGCCCGCGGGCCGCTCCTGCTGATCTCAGGCCAGCGCGACCATACCGTTGAGCAGGTGCCTGAGGACCGGTGAGTTACCGTGACAGGGACGCGGCAGGTACATGCTCAGCGAGCCCTCAGCCGAAGCGAATGACCTCAGCTCGCCCGACGGGCCGCCAGATGACGGATTCCAGCTTGCCGGCCCAGATGTCTTGCACTTCCTCCTTGAGATCCGCGGCGCGGGCGGGCTCGATCTCGAAGCACCAGATGGTGCTCCGCCTGCCCGCGTCCCAGCGGCCGTGGACGGCCGCGCCGTGAACCTCGATCATCCTCGCGGCGGCGGCAAGGCTGCCCTCATCCAGCTGCAGGCCCTCATGACCAGGGTCACCGATGATCAGGGCGACCGTGATCAGGCTCTCGGTCATGGGATTACTCCTTCATGGTGCGGGCGGCCGGCTCAGCTGCCTCATCGCACGCAGACCGGCGGCGACCTGCCGGGCGGACGACAACCGGGGCTTAGGCGGCCGTAGCTACCCGGGACGGTGCTGGGTCAGTACACCGGCCCGGTGACCGCCCCCGGTGATCGCGCTGAAGTGCACGAATACATCCGGCCCGCCCTCCACCGCGATGAAGCCGTAGCCTCTATCGCCGTTGAACCACTTCAACGTGCCCTGCGCCATCTTGACCTTCTTCGCGCGGATGCGCCCCCGCCATGGCGGCCGGGGTCCGCGCTTCCCACCATTGCTCTCCGCCATCCTGTCACGCCACGCGCGGGGGGTGTAGACCGTGCGGCTGGCCACGCGTGCCCGGCGGGCGCGAACAACCCCCGCCCGGCCCGGGAGCGAAAGCGGCTGGAGCGAACACCCGCACCGGCGCGAACCCGGGCCCGGCCCGTGGACCCGCCACCTTAGCCCCGTGACCAGCCCCGGCCCGCGGTCCGCATCCGTCGCCGGCGCGAGCGCCCGGATCCCCGCGCGGCAGCCGGCGCCAAGCCGACCATCGACGCCGTCGGCAAGATCCTCGGACACGCTACGACCGCGGCTCCCTGGGCTCCTCTCGGCGGCCGCATCGTCGACCTTGCGCGCCATGGGCACTACGTGGACCTGGGCCGGCACAGGTGTGGTGACGGATCTCCTGCGCAGATCCGCAGATCCGTTCACGGGGGTGCCCGGCTGTCCGGCCGATACGATCGGGCCATGAGGTTCGCCATCGCTATCCCGCAGTTCTACGCGGACGGCGAGTTCGATCCGGGGGCTTTCCGCGCTTATCTTGTCCGCGCCGAGGAGCTCGGTTTCCACAGCGTCTGGGCGCAGGAGCAGACGCTGGGTTCGTGGCCGCAACTCAGCCCGCTCGAGGCGATGACCTTCGCCGCGGCGTGCACTGATCGCCTGCGGCTCGGCTGCGTGGTGTTCGTGTCCACGCTGCACAACCCGGTGCACCTCGCGAAGGCCATTGCATCGCTGGACCAGCTCAGCCGCGGCCGGATCGAGGTGGGGGTTGGTAGCGGCGGCAAGATGCGGCCGTTCGCCGCTTTCGGCGTCGTTCCGGACCGGTATGTGGCGCGGTTCACCGAGGGCGTCACGCTGATGAAGGCGCTGTGGACCCGGGAGCGGGTGACGTTCCCGGGTGAGTTCTGGCAGCTTGACGACGCGAGCATGGAGCCCAAGCCGTTCCAGAAGCCGTATCCGCCGCTGTGGTTCGGGGGATCCGGGCAGGCCGCGCTGCGGCGGGCCGTGCGGGAGGGCGACGGTTTCTTCGGTGCGGGCTCGTCTCCCACCGTGAAGTTCGCGGAACAGGTCCAGGCGGTGCGCCGCGCTCTGGAGGAGTCTGGCCGTTCTGTGGCGGACTTCCAGATCGCCAAACGCGTCTACGTGGCGATCGACGAGAACGCGGCGCGCGCCCGCAGCCGGACGAACGAGGCGCTGGAGCGGCTGTACGGGCAACGCGTGGAGAGCATCGAGGCGGCCGCGGTCGCCGGAACGCCCGCCGACTGCCTCCTGCAACTGCGCGAGGTTGCCGCTGCGGGCGCGGAACTGATCCTGTTCACGCCATTGTTCGACCAGGCCAAGCACGCTGAGCGCCTCGCCGCAGAGGTAATCCCCCAGCTGGCCCAGGACTGAGCCGGTCTTCCGCCACCTCTTGCCCGGTGACGACAGCCGTGAGTGCGGTGCTTGCTGCGGGGGGCCGTGGTGGTCAGGGGGAGTCTGCGGCCTGGTCGAGGGCTTGGCGTACGGCCGTGGCGACCGATGCGCCCGCCGCGTGGAGGGGTTCGGGGTCGCGGAGGGCGCGGGCGAGTACGAAGGCTCCCTCGAGGGCGGCGATCATCGCGATGGTGAGGCGGCGGGCGGTCGGCTCGCCGAGACCATGGCGTGCGAAGAGAACCGCTCCACGGGAGATCCAGTCGGTGAAGACGTCGGCGGTGGCTTGTCGCAGATGGTCATTGGTGCTGGCCACCTCCAGGGTGATGGTCGCGATCGGGCAGGCGTCGGCGTAGCCGCTGGCCGCCAGGTCCTGGGCGGCCAGCGCGAAGGCTTCCGTGATCGCGGTCTCCAGGTCCTGGTAGGGGTCGAGGATCGCGTAGACGAGGTCACCGTAGAGCGGCCCGGCGGTGCGGATCACCTCCTCGGCCAGCTGCTCCTTGCCTCCGGGAAAGAAATGGTAGAGCGAGCCGAGCTGGGCGCCGGCCGCAGCCGCGACCTGCTTCACGCCGGTGCCGGTGTAGCCGTTGCGCCGGAACATCTGCGCACCTGCGTTTCTGATGCGGTCCCTGGTAGGCACTGCGGCTCCGTGTTAGCGTCTTGTTAGAGCGTTCTATCAAATACTAGCGGAAGGACCTCCCCATGCCGGAGATCGAGCTGTCCGCGGGCGTCATGGAATACCAGGACACTGGTGGTGACGGGCCGGTGCTGGTCTTCCTGCACGGGCTGCTCATGGACGGGACCGTGTGGCGGAAAGTGGTCGCCAGCCTGCGGGCCGACTACCGGTGCGTACTGCCCACACTGCCGCTCGGCGGGCACCGCCGGCCGATGAGGCCGGACGCCGACCTGTCGCTGCACGGGATGGCGCTGCTGGTCGGCGAGTTCCTGGAGAAGACCGGGCTCCAGCAGGTCACGCTGGTCCTCAACGACTGGGGCGGCGCGCAGATCCTGCTCGCCGAGGGCCGCACTGAACGGATCGCCCGAGTCGTGCTCACCGCCTGCGAGGCGTTCGACAACTACCCGCCCGGGCTACCCGGACGGGCGATCCAGATGGTGACCAGGATCCCCGGCGGGATATACGCCACCATGCAGCTGCTCCGGTTCCGCGCGGTCAGGCGGGCTCCAGGCGGCTGGGGCTGGATGAGCAGGCGCCCAGTGCCCCGCGAGGTCATGGACGGCTGGTTCCGTCCCGCACGGACCAGCGCCGGGGTCCGCAGGGACCTGGTGCGCTACGGGCACACGCCGGACAAGGCCGCGACTGCCCGCCGGGGAGGAACCGCGCCACCGCCGGGCAGAAGCTCTCCGGTGTCTTCGAACAACACCACGCCATTGCACAGCAGGCTCCAGCCCTGTTCTGGGTGAGGGGCTACGGTGCGGGCGGCGTCGCGGTCGGAAGCGGTGGCTGCCGGACACCGGGGGAGGTGACGGCACGCCGGGGTTCGGGCGCTGGCTGAGCAGGCTCCCGGCGGCCCATGCCCGTCTGCTGAAGTAACCACCATGTCCTCCCCTCCATACCCCGGCCGCGGGAGCGCAGGCGCCCAGCTCAGGCCGCAGGAACACCCCGGATCCCCGCGCTACGCCCTTGCCATCCGTCGGCGACGCCCCGTGCGGCGCAGCAGCAGCTACCCACCTAGTGAGACGCGCGAGGGGCCCGAAAGATACACACGCCAGGCCTCTATGCACCATCCACTCAAGTAGCCGAGGGAGCGCGTGGAGCCCGAGAATCGCCGGACTCCTCGTCGTGACAGGCGGTCGGCCACTGTTCCTTGATCGGCGCCGATACCGTGAGCCAGTTGCGTGGCTGGCGGTAGCTTGCGGCGGCCGGGCACGGCCTGCCGTTCTGCTGGCTCGCGGGTGAGTGGCAGACTCGCCAGCGCGGACCGGGAGTAGGAGGCGGGGATGAGTGATCGCGTTCCGGGATGGTCTCTTGCCTGGTCGGAGGAGTTTGATGGCGCTGCCGGCGGGCTGGCCGATCCGCGGACCTGGCGGATGGAGACCGGGGGCGGCGGGTGGGGGAACGGGGAACTGCAGTGCTACACCGGGGGCAGCGAGAACGCGTTCCTGGACGGCGCCAGTAACCTCGCTATCGTGGTGGGGCGGCCGGAGCCGGGGTTGCGTCATGACCGGTACGGCGGGTGCGGGTATACGTCGGCGCGGCTGATCAGCAAGGACCGGGTGTCGCTGCGCTACGGGCTGGTACGGGCGCGGATCCGGGTCCCCGATGGCCGGGGCATCTGGCCCGCGTTCTGGATGCTCGGCCAGGACATCGACCGGGCCGGGTGGCCGCGGTGCGGCGAGATCGACGTCATGGAGATCCTCGGCCATGATCCCGCCGTCGTGCACGCGACCGTGCACGGGCCCGGATACTGCGGAAGCGCCGGCGTCACCGCGTCCCACCGCGCCCCCGCCAGCCTCGCAGCAGCCTTCCACGTCTACTCCCTCGCCTGGGAGCCCGGCAGGATCCGGTGGTACCTCGATGACCAGATGTACGCCACGGTGACGCCGGACAACCTGCGGGGCCGTCCCTGGGTTTTCGGCCACGACTTCTACCTGCTGATCAACGTGGCCGTCGGCGGAACCTTCCCGGGCAACCCGGACACCTCACTGACCTTCCCGCGGACAATGCTCATCGACTACATCCGCCACTACACAAAACCCTCACCCAGCTGACGACGGCCGGGGAGCGCCGAATGTCCGCGAGCAATCCCGCCGCGCATTCATCTCACCCGCTGACGGTCGACCTCTCATGCCGCGTTACGGATTTGGAACTGGCGGCTGGGCCGGGTCTACTTCCTGGCCTTCTTGAACCCCTCTCGGGGACAACCGGACCCAGCCCTTACCGCCAGGTTGGCCAGCCCTGTCAGCGTAGGTGAGCCAGCGATCGAGTTCGATTGATTTACCGCTCATGCCGCTGGTCGCCGCCCGGCAGTGCGATATCGACCATGGCCCAGTCCTGGCCGGGCTGGGCCTCTCGCGGCCCAGCCCCTGGACCCGGACCGCTGCTTGGCTGTCCCGGGTCAACCCGGGGGTGGAGGTCGGTGTCAACCCGGACTCCCACCTTCGGGCTGACGCTGCGGAGGGGTGCTGCGCGGCACGGTGATGGCATGAACATAAACATGTACGTGATCAACGCAATCCTCGTGCTGCTGGTCGTCCGCCAGATCCGCGAGCACCAGCTTGACCTGCGGGCGCTGGCAGTCCCGGTGCTGGCCGTGGGTGCTGCCGCTGTCATGTTCCTGCACGCGGTGCCGGTCGGCGGCCACGACATCGTGCTGGAGCTGGCATGCGTGTCGGCCGGCGCGGTGATGGGCGCGGTGGGCGGCCTGGCCACGCATCTGCGCCTGGGTGCCGGCGGGCGGCCGCTGGGCCGCGCGGGCTGGCTGGCCGCCTCCATGTGGATCGGCGGCGTCGGTGCCCGGATGGGCTTCGCGGTCGCCGCGAGCAACGGCGCCGGCCCGGCGATCGCCCGTTTCAGCGTCGCGCACCAGATCACCGGCTCGGCGGCCTGGGTGGCGGCGCTGGTCTTGATGGCGCTGGCTGACGTGCTTACCCGGCTGGCCGTGGTCTGGCTGCGCGGCCGCCGGCTGGCCGCGGGCCCGGCGCCCGCCCCGGCGCCCGTCCCGGCCGGCGCCGGTGCCTGATCTCGCCTTCCCGCCCGCCGCGGGCCAGACTGTGTCCATGAGGGCACGGCTGGCCGCGGCGGGCCTTAACCATGGCAGCGCGCAGCCCGATCCGGCCGCTGCCGGCCAGGCCGCTTCGGCTCGGGTAGCGGAAGCGCGATCTCGCGCCCGTGAGCGCGGGGACCGCCAGCGGCAGGCGTTGCGGCCGTTGGGCTGGGTGTTCGTCGCGGTCGTGGTGGCGGTGAGCCTGCAAACCCCTCCGGTGCCGGGCCTGCGCGGTGCTGGCCTGGCGGTAACGTTCGCCTTGGCCGTTTACGCGGCAGCGGTCGCGACCGCGGTCACGCCCGGCTGGGCCGGGCGCGGCCCTGCCGCGCAGGCCGTCGTGGCCGGGCTGATCGGCGGGTGCGGGGTGGCGCTGGCCGCGTTGCAGCCGCACGGGGCGGTCGAGGTGGCGGCGAGCATGGGAGTCTGGATCGCCGCGGTCAGGCTGCCAACGGCCGCCGCCGTCGGCGCCGCCGCAGCGATCACGGCCGCGCTGGCCCTGGCCGTCGGCCTGACCGCGCACCCGGCCGCCGCGTCGGCCATCACCGCGACGCTGTTGTGCCTGCTGCTGGCGGTGACCGGCCAGTTCATCCGCCGCAGCCGCGAAAGCCAGGACCGCGCCGAGATCCTCCTGGCCCAGCTCCAGGACGCACGTGACGCCGAGGCGGCCGCGGCGGCGCTGGCCGAGCGCAGCCGCATCGCCGGCGAACTGCACGACGTGCTCGCCCACTCGCTGTCCGGACTGGCCATCCAGCTTCAGGGCGCGCGCAAGCTCGCCGGCCAAGAGCGGGTCAGCGCCGGCCTGGCCGCCACGATCGAGCGGTCAGCCGAGCTGGCCAAAGCGGGACTCACCGACGCGCGGCAGGCCGTCGGGGCGCTGCGCGGCGACCGGCTGCCCACCCTGGACCGGCTCAGCGCCCTGGTCGATGGTTTCCGTCGTGACACCGGGACCGGCGTCACCCTCCGGGTCGACGGGACGCGCCGGCCGCTGCCGGCCGAGGCCAGCCTGGCCCTGTTCCGCGGCGCCCAGGAGGCGCTGACCAACATCGCCCGCTACGCACCCGGCGCCACCGCCGCCATCACCGTGTGCTACCAGGCTGACCGCACCCGGCTCACCGTCGAAGACCACGCCCGGCCCGCCCAGGCCGCCGCCAGCCCGGGCGCCCAGCACCCCGCGGGCGTACTCGCCGGCGCGGGCGGCGGGCACGGCCTGGCGGCGATGCGCGAACGGGCCGAGCGGGCGGGCGGGAGCGCCCGGGCCGGCCGACCGCCGACGGGTGGCTGGTCGAGCTGGAGGTGCCCGCGTGACGGCCGCGCCCGGGCCAGGCCCGATCCGGGTCCTGATCGCCGACGACCAGCGGGTCGTGCGCGAGGGGCTGAGCATGCTGGTGGCACTGATCGACGGGGTCGAGGTCGTCGGGACGGCCAGCGACGGCGCCGAGGCCGTGTGCCTAGCCCAGGCCTGCCACCCCGACGTGATCATGATGGACCTGCGGATGCCGGGCACCGACGGCATCACCGCGACCGCCGACCTGCGCCAGCAGCAACCGGGCGCCCGCGTGCTGGTGCTGACCACCTACGCCGACGAGGACGCGATCCTCCCCGCCCTGCAGGCCGGGGCGCGTGGTTACCTCACCAAGGACGCCAGCGCCGAGCAGATCGAAACCGCGATCCGCGCGGTCCACGCCGGGCAGACCCATCTCGACCCCGCCGTCCAGGAACGCCTCGTGGCCGCGGTCACCCGCCAGCCCCCGGCCACCGGCCCGCCCGGCCCCGGCCGCCAACCACCGCCCGGCGGGCTCACCGCCCGTGAAGCCGAAGTGCTCACACTGCTCGCATCTGGCCTGAGCAACACCGAGATCGCCCAGCGCCTCTACCTCAGCCACGCCACCGTGAAAACCCACATCAACCGGATCTTCGCCAAGACCGGCGCCCGCGACCGCACCCAAGCCGTCCGGTACGCATACCAGCACCACCTGGCAACCCCCCCTCAATAGCGTGGCGCAACGCCGCCCGGCACGGTGAGCAGGCACCCACGCGATAGGCAGTGGGGCGGCCGGCCAGATCCCCGAGCCTGAACGCTCTGCCCGCCGCCGCATCGGCACCTGGCGGCGCCCGCCATCCTCTGAAGGCACTGTCATGCATGAGGGCCATGAGCCTCCTGATCACGGAGCGTCCCTGAGGTTTCAGTGGACCGCACGCGCGTAGCCGCGTTATCTCAAGTCAGTCTCGGGTGTCCACGATGTAGCTCGACGGGCCTCCCAGCCGCGTCTGTCATCCGCCCATAGCAAGCCGTTAGGGCAGCCTCCCGGGATGTGCCGGGTGCGGACTGCTGGTGGGCGGGGCACCGGCATGCGACGATGATGCCGGGGGTGCCGCCGTGACACATCTAGCTCCAGCGCCGGGCGGGAGCCTGGCCCCTTCCCGCGGGGCGGGATGATGGCTGATCCGGAAGCCTCAGGCGCGGTGCCGGTGTCCGATCCCTGGCTTGCGCCGGGCCTAGCCGGCAGGTCGGCGCTGATGCTGGCGGCGGGTGCCTGCTGGCTGGCCAGCGCCGTCTGTATCACTGTCATGGCCGCCCGGGGCGCCTCCGTAGCCTGGATCATCGCCTGGTTCACCGCGGCGGCCGCCGCGGTTGCCGTCACCCGGATGGCTGACCTCCGGTTGTCGTCGTGCCCTGACAGCGACCGGGTGATTGAGCCGTCCAGCCTCGATGACTCCGGCCGGCAACTGCTGCGGCGGGCGCAGCTTGCCATTGGCGCGATTCTCAGCTCGGAGGTCTACACGGCAGACCTGCTCGGCCGCGCCGCCGCGCAGACAGCCCTCAAACGCCACGAGTGGGAGATCGCATCCACATTGCGGGAAATCACAGCGCTGCGCGCCGAGTCAGGCACCAGCCTGCACGGCGCCTCACCCGGGCCGATGACCGACGCCGTGCTGGAGTCCCACCGGCGCGCTCTGGCCCTCGCCCAGCAGGCCACCACCGCCCGGGTGTGCGCCCTGGAGCGCTACGCGGCGCAGGTCCGTGTGACTGATGCCGCCCGGCTGGACTGGCAGAGCGCGCTGAAGATCGCAGGGCTGAATGACCGGTATCTTGACCTGCTGGCCCGGACCGCGGCTGACGACCAGGCCATCGCAGAGATCACCACCTTGACCAGGCAAGCGTCCGCCGCCGACGAGGCATTTCGTGAAAGCCTCCGCCGCGCGACCATCGCCACAGAAGCCCTTGTCCTTCCGGTAGACGACCAGCCCTCATGACACGGGCTGCGGAGAACCCGCCACCGGGCCACCCCGGAACAAGATGATCTGTATTTAACGCTGCACATAAGCTGCCGGTACTGGGCCAGCCGGACGGCACGCACGCGGGGCGGACCTGCGTCCGCGATGCATCTGCTGCTCAGCGGCTGGCGGTCAGGGACTTTCAGCGAGGGCGGCCAGCCGGTCGAGCGAGGCTCGTAGCTTGTCAGGCGTGGTCGCGCGGGCACGCGGCAAGCGGCTTTCGTCGGTCAGCCGGGACCAGTCGTAGGTACAGGTGACCCGCGTGCGAGATGCGCCAACTCGCTCAAGATCCCATCGCCACAGATGCCCGGGCGGCTCTTGCCCCGGCTCGGCCGGCTTCCAGGCAATGCAGCGGCCCTCGTCGAACTCGACCACGTGGTTCTCCCTGACGCCGCCATGGGTGAGCGTCATCACGAACACCTCACCCGCGCGGCGGACGCGCTGCCCGCCGGGAGCCCCGGCCAGGTTCTCGTTGCCGTCCTAGCGTGGCTGCTGCGCCGGATCAGCGATGAACTCGAAGATCTCTCCCGGCCCGGCCGCGATCTCACGGTCGGCGCTGACGACGCGGGGATTCTCATCGTGGATTGTCATGTCCCCATCGAATCAGCCGACCGGGCGAGCGTCTCGCCGCGATGAGCAGCAGTCTCATGGCTTGTCCCCCAAAGAGCTCGCTCGGGATCGGTCTCGGCTATCTGACTGCTCCTCCGGGAACGAGTCGACCGTATGGCCAGGGATGTAGAAGGTGGCCGTGATCTGCTCGCGTGCGAGCAACCGAAGGATACGGGGAACACCGACGCGTGCTCCGAACTCGCCGCGGGAGATGGCGGTGGGCGTGTCGGCGCCGAAGCTGGCCAGCCACACGGAAATAGCGTCGAAGTCGAAGGTCAGGCAGACGGTCGGGCTGGGGTTCTGATTCATCGTTAAGTCCTCGGCTTGCTGGCTGACTAGGTGGCGATCGGCTGGGCCATGTGCTACGGCCATCGGCCCGGCGGAACCTGCCTCCGGGCGAGCGGGGTTTGAGCGCGTGTTGGCGGCAGCGGCCGTGCGGAGGTTCAGCGGGTGGCTTGGGCGAGCGCGGCGCGGATGGCGGCCTCGCCCGCGGCCGTGCCGGAGCTGCCCGCGGCACGTGCGAGGTGGCCGCTGAGGGCGAAGCGCCAGGGCAGTCCTGGCTGCTGGGGCGGCCAGCGCGCATCGGGCCGCCATCTCGGTGCGAGCCTTCGTGCCCGAGAACTCGCGCTGGATCTGCTCGGCCAGGGAGTCGGTGTCCTTGACGAACAAGGTAGGCGGCATGCCGTGGGAGAAGTCCAGCACGTTAGCCACGTCGACCAGTATCTTCCCGGCCAGGTGCCGGCTCCCGGCCAGCCGCAGCACCGCCAGTGAGGCACTGCCGGCCGTGGCGTTGACGATCAGCTCCCCGTCGGCCGCGGCGTCGGCGAACGTGGCCAGGGCGACGCCGGGGTGCGCGGGGGACCAGGCGGAAAACGGCGGGATGCCCACCGGGTTCGGCTCGCTGCGGGCCATCGTCGCGGCGATGTCCCGCGTACCGACGGTGACGTCGTGGCCCAGTTCCGCGAGCGCCGGCCAGTGCCTGGCCGACCATCCCGGTGCCCATGATCGCGATCTTCATCGTGAAGCCTCCTGGACGCGGGTCCTTCCGGGGACCGGGCCGGCGGTGTTCCCTGTTTCTTCCGGGTCGCCGGCGGCCTGGCCGTCCGACAGTAAGGGAACCCTGGTCCCATTGGAAAGAAGGCACCTCTTTGTGGTATAGGTACCTCGTGGAAACCACCCCGTTCGCGGCGTGCCGCTGGGACGTGTTCGCCAGCGGGTGCCCCTCCCGGCAGGTCCTCGGCCGGGTCGCCGACAAGTGGACCATGCTGGTCATCAGCGCCCTCGCCGAGGCCGAGGTGCTGCGTTTTTCCCAGCTCCGCCGCCGCGTGCAGGGCGTGACGCAGAAAATGCTGACCCAGACACTGCGAGGCTTGGAGCGGGACGGGCTGGTGTCCCGGACCGTGTACCCGACCGTGCCCGCCACAGTCGAGTACCGCCTGACCCCCCTGGGCATCAGCCTCGCCCGCGCGGTGAGTGTGATCAAGGACTGGGCCTACGCCCACATCGAGCAGATCGAGCGCGCCCGCGAGCGGTACGACGCAACGGCTCACCGAGCCCAGCCACGGCCAGACCATCCGGACGGTGCGGGCCTCCCGGCGGCTGCCCCCCACCATTGATCTGGGGATGAGGCGTGGCCCAGTACCCGGCGCTGCTGCCCTGCAAAGCCGACGACGCCAGAGTCGGATGATCTGCGCGCACTCGCCCGCGCTGCCGTCACGATATTAAGCCGCACGGAATCGGCGACACGCATACCGTGGCGTTCCGCGCGCAGTCGATAGCGCCAGGGCACTGAGCTGCCCTCCAGGCAGTGACCGAGGCCTATGCGAGCGGCTGAAGCCGACCAGATGCTGCATGTCCGGACATTACCGGCATTCCGCTGCTGAATTTACGCACGCCTCTGATGCCGGCAGATCAACCGGCTGCTTTGACCAGCGCGTCGCGGGCGGACGCAGGGCATTATGCGTCAGACAGGACGGACGTTCTCCGCCTGCGGTCCCTTTTGCCCCTGGGTCGTGTCGAATTCGACCTTCTGGTTCTCATTCAGCGACCTGTAGCCGGAACTCGCGATCGCGGAGAAGTGGACGAACACGTCCGCCGTCCCGTCATCGGGGGCGATGAAACCAAAGCCCTTATCGGCGTTGAACCACTTCACTGTTCCCGTTGCCATCAGTTCAAATCCTCTATCCGCCGTGCCACGACGCGACCTCGCCGCGCCGACAGCGAGCCTACCGGTACTGGCTCCGGAACCGAACCCCCACACCCCCGGCCATGGTCTTCCGCAGCACCAGCCGCCGGCCCAGCACCGCCCACGCCAGTGCCCTGCTCCGTGACCCGCGCACGCGCCGGTTCTGGCACAAGAGGGGTGCGTCCGCGGGCCACAACACGGGGCTCGGCATCGATTTCCACCGATCGCGGCCGGTGCGGACGTGCCCCTCACAGCCGCTGGCCCCAGGCCGGCGCGCCGGCGGGCTGTTGCGGCCCCTGTCCGCGGCGGCGCAGACCGTGCGCCAGGTCGGCCGCAAAACCTCGGCCACCGCATCGCCATGGCGGCGGAGCCGACGACCCGCTGAAGGAGCTGGCCGACGCCCTCGACAACGCGCTGGACCGGCTGGCCGCCGGGTACGAGGGGCAGCGCCGGTTCGCCGCGAACGCCTCGCACGAGCTGCGCACCCCGCTGGCGGTGCAGCCGCTGCTCACCGAGGTGGCGCTGGACGACCCGGACGCCACCCAGGACCTGCGGCGCCTCGGCGCGCACCTGCTGCGCGCCAACGAGCGCAACGAACGGCTGATCGAAGGCTTGCTGGTGCTGGCCGAGGCCGACCGCGGCCTGCCGGGCACCGTGCCGGTGCGCTTGGACGAGCTGGCGGGCGTGATCCTGCCTCGGCATGCGGAGCGCACTGTGGCTTCGTTCTGCGCTGGGTCCTCACCACGGCCGGCGGTACCCACGTCCAGATGCACCGCCCGGGCGCGGCCGCGGCGGCGAAGGTCCCCTGCCTCGCGGCGCCTGGGAGGTCACGGCCGGCGCTTGACGGCCACGATGACGCCGCTGCTGAAGCCCAGCTCGGCGCAGACCAGCTCAGCGTTCTCCAGCAGACGGTGACGCACCACGACCAGGGCCGACCGAAGCTGCTCATCTGCGTGGCGGGCAAGGTCCATGTCGTCCACGACGATGACGCCCCCCGCGCGAAGCGCGGCCACAGTCCGGCGCAGCTTGAAGATCTTCCCGCCGGGCGCGTCCGCGAAGATCAGGTCAAACTGGCCGAGCCGGCCGACGACCTCGGCCCCGTCCCCCGACTCGAAGCAAACCCACGGCGGCCATCGCGCCGACAGCGCCGTCTGCTGCACCGCATCGTCGAGCTCAACCGTGACGACCTCCACATCCTGGCGCGCTCCCAGGCCATGGACCAGCCAGGCCAGCCCGACACCGACGCCGGTGCCGATCTCCAGAACCCGGCCACCGGCGGGGACCGCCGCGGCGAGGGCGGCCAGCAGCCTGCCCACCCCGACCTCGCAGGCGAGCCCGAAACCGGTCCTGGAGGCTCGCTCGTACGCAGCCAGAACGTTCTCGGGAAGCTCCTCGCCCTCGGTCACCAGAACATACTGCCAACTACGCGCGCTCCCTGCCTGGCGGCGACCCGTCACAACCGGCCGCTGCCACGTACCCGGGCAGCGCCCGGCTGCCGCACGACAGGCGTTCTGGGGCCCGTTCAGTGCCTGCTTCCCGGCCAGGCTCGCCAGCCTGGTCGAAGCTCGCGTTCTCATCAGCGGCCGTCCGCGCGGGCGGCGGCGAGAGAGGGAGGCCTGGTTATGAGCGTTCTCGAGCTGCGCGGGATTTCGAAGGTCTACGGAAACGGAACGACAGAGGTTCGAGCCCTGGACGGAGTCCACCTGACCGTTGACGCCGGCACGCTCGCCGCGGTCATGGGGCCGAGCGGCTCCGGTAAGAGCACGCTGCTCACGATTGCCGGGAGCCTCGAGGACCCGACGGCGGGCGAGGTGCTCGTGAGCGGATCACCTCTGTCCCGCATGTCGCGTAACGCCAAGGCACGACTGAGGCGCCGCTCGATCGGCTACGTATTCGCCATCGCCCGCGCCGTCGTCGGCGAGCGACGCCTTCTGCTCGCGGACGAGCCCTCGGGGGCGCTCGACTCGGCCAACGGGGAGGCGGTGATGGACCTCGTCGTCGCCGCCTGCCGTCGCGGGGTCGCTGCTGTCGTCGTGACCCACGACGCCCACCTCGCCTCGCGTGCCGATCGTGTCGTCCATCTCCGGGACGGTCGCATTACCGACCAGATCGTCCCATTCGAGGGTTCGGGCGTGCTCTTGCCCTCAGCTCCTCCGGCGACGAGTGTGCCGCCGGCCAGCCCCGAGTCGCTGCTCGAGGCGGGAGAGTTGTCATGAGCACCGTTTCGTTCTCCGGCGGACCAGCTCAGGCCTCGGTGGCGAGGTCGGACTCCGGCGGCGGCATGGCGGCTCGCAAGGCCGTCATGCGCTGGGCGTGGCGGCTGTTCCGCCGGGAGTGGCGTCAGCAATTCCTCGTCCTGGCCCTTATCACGCTGGCCGTTGCAGCCACGATCATCGGAGCGGCGGTGGCCACCAACACGGCCCCGTCTGCGAACTTCGGTTTCGGGACGGCACAGGACATGGCGTCCTCCCCGAGCGCCGGCCCGCAGACCAGCGCGCAGATCGAGTCGCTTGAGCGCCGTTTCGGGAAGGTGGAGGTGATCGAGAACGAGACGCTGCAGGTCCCTGGCTCGATCAGCACCTATGACCTGCGCGCTCAGAGTTCGACCGGGCCCTTCTCGCAGCCGATGCTGCAGCTCCTCTCCGGCCACTACCCCACCACCGCCGGCCAGGTGGCGCTGACTGCGGGTCTTGCCTCGCAGCTTGGCTTGAGTATCGGCGACACCCTCCACGCGGGCGGGGTCGCCCGGCAAGTGGTCGGGATCGTCCAGAATCCGCAGAGCCTGCTCGACGAGTTCGCCCTCGTCATCCCTGGCCAGGTGAAGAATCCCACCGGCGGGGTGACGGCGCTCTTCGACGCGCCCGGCGTGGACCCCGCATCGCTCGGGCAGAACGTGAGCACTCCCGCCACCGTCGCCAACAACAACCCGCTCAACCCCGAAACTCTTTCGCTCGCCGGGGTGACTCTCGGCATGCTGCTGATCGCACTGGTCGCAATCGGCGGCTTCACGGTTCTCGCGCAGCGTCGCCTCCGCTCGCTCGGGATGCTGGCCGCCGTCGGCGCCACGAGCAAGCATGTGCGCCTGGTCGTGCTGACGAACGGCGTCGTGGTCGGCATCGCCGGCGCCGTGCTCGGGACCGTCCTCGGGATCGCGGCGTGGCTCGCCTACCGACCACACCTCGAGCAGACCGCCCATCACCTGATCGGGACCTGGAGCCTGCCGTGGCTCGTGGTCGCTCTCGCCATCGTGCTGTCGATCGTGGCGACGCTCTTTGCCGCATCCCGTCCCGCCCGATCGGTGACCCGCGTTCCGATCGTCGGCGCGCTCTTGGGCAGGCCGGCGCCACCTCGCAAGGTGCACCGCTCGGCGATCCCCGGCGTCGTCCTGCTCGTGATCGCCTTCCTGCTGCTCGGCTACTCGGGAAAGACCGGCAACGGTGCCGGGAATGCAGGCACCCCTGAGTTGCTGCTCGGCCTGATCGCCCTCATTCCGGCGGTGATACTGCTGGCGCCGTTCTTCCTGGCCGTACTGGCCCGGGCCGGCGGCCACGCCCCGATCGCCATCCGCCTGGCACTTCGCGACCTTTCCCGTTATCGTGCGCGCTCGGGCTCGGCGCTGGCAGCCATCAGCATCGGCGTGATGATCGCCACGATCGTCGCCGTCGTCGCCCACACCCGTTACAGCGACATACTCGATTATGCAGGTCCGAACGTCGCTTCCAACCAGATGCTCATCTGGAACAACAGCCCCAATCCGAACGCCGAGCCGACCAAAGCCCAGTCCAAGGCGGCGCAGACGATCTCGGCCGCGCTCGGAGCCAAGCACTTCTACTCGCTCGAGATGACGAGCGGCAACATGGACCACCACGGCAGCGGGCGGCAGTGGTCCGGGAACGTCTACGTGGCCACCCCGCAGTTGTTGCAGGCTTTCGGGATCACGCAGTCCCAGATCAACCCTGACGCCGACATCCTCACCTCATTGCCCGGCCTCTCGGGCGTCTCGAACCTCAGCCTCAGCTGGTGCAAGGACCAGCAATGCACGGGGAACCTCAACCGCCCCGTCATCCAGGAGATCGGCGCCCTCCCACTGGGGGTGCACGCCCCGAACACGGTGATCAGCGGGCAGGCAATCCACAAGCTCGGACTGACGAGCACGATCACCACAGCAGGATGGATGATCATCGCTCCGCAGGCGCTCAGCGCCGCCCAAATCCACGACGCCCAGGTGGCGGCAGCGGGCGCCGGCCTCTCCGTCGAGACGAAGAACGACGAGCCCACCTCGTCTGAGGTGATCAACTGGGCAACCGCCTTCGGCTTCGTCCTCGCCCTGTGCATCCTCGCCATGAGCCTCGGCCTGATCCGCAGCGAGACCGCCGGTGACCTCCGCACGCTGACCGCAACGGGGGCGAGCAGCTTCACGCGGCGGGCACTCACCGCGGCAACTGCCGGGGGTCTCGCTTTGCTCGGAGCGGTTCTCGGTACCTTGGCCGCCTACGTGGGGGTGATCGGGTGGATCAGAAACAACTCCCTCAACGGCGGGATCTCCGCGCTCGCCAACGTGCCAATCGACAACCTGCTCGTCGTGCTGATCGGCATGCCGTTTGCCGCGGCCGCCCTCGGCTGGCTGCTCGCCGGGCGCCAGCCTCCTGCTATTGGTCACCAGCCCATCGAGTGATCACCGGTTTCGACGTGGTTTTCGAGCTGGGTGCGCACGAGCCGGAAGCACCTTGCCCGTGTCGTCGTGGACCAGGTGGTCATCGTCAAACAGGGGTGCGGGGGTTTTCCCCGCAGGTTTCATCGAAGCGATAGCGCGTCCACCGCGTAGGTGGAGGAATCGAGCCTGCCGAATCGGGGTGGAACCTCTTCGGGCACCGGGTCCGGGACGGAGCCCGGGCGCAGTCAACGGCGCCGAAGGCACCGACGTGACTCGCCTTGTCCCCTGTGTGGCCCTACTCGGCAGCTCACGGGCCGGGGAACTTGAGGTCGGGGAACTTGAGGTCAGGGTTGTGCTCAGACAGCACCGACGGCGGCCCGATGAGCATCTTGTCCGGTGCGCCGATGGCCTCCTCGTCCTTGCCGTCGTAGTCGAACTTCCTCAGTACGTGCTTGATCGCCTCGAGCCTGGCCCGTTTCTTGTCGTTGCTCTTGACCACCGTCCACGGAGCCCATTCGGTCTCGGTGTAGTGGAACATCGCCTCCTTGGCGTCGGTGTACGCGTCCCACTTGTCCAGCGACTCGATGTCCATCGGGCTCAGCTTCCATTGCCGCACCGGGTCGACCCGGCGGATGATGAAGCGCGTGCGCTGCTCGGAGCGCGTCACCGAGAACCAGAACTTCGTCAGGTGCAGCCCGGACCGGACCAGCATCCGCTCGAACTCCGGTGCCTCCCGCATGAACTCCCAGTACTCCTCGTCCGTGCAGAACCCCATCACTCGCTCCACGCCCGCCCGGTTGTACCAGGAACGGTCGAACATCACGATCTCGCCGGCCGCGGGCAGATGCGGCGCGTAGCGCTGGAAGTACCACTGGGTCTGCTCGCGCTCGCTGGGTTTGGTCAGCGCCACGACCGTGGCGCCACGGGGGTTCAGGTGCTCGGTGAACCGTTTGATCGTGCCGCCCTTGCCGGCCGCGTCGCGGCCCTCGAACACGATCACGATGTGCTCGCCGATGGACTTCAGCCAGTTCTGCAGCTTGACGAGTTCGACCTGAAGCGGGCGCTTGAGGTACTCGTACTCGGCCCGCGGCATCTTCTCGGCGTACGGGTAGTCCTCGCGCCAGGTGTCGACGATCCGGCCGTCCGGCCAGCGCAGCACCGGGTCGTCATGCTCGTCGTCGTCTTCGACGGTCAGGCCGGCTATCAGGACGGGATCGGACGCCCAGTCCTCCGGCAGCGCGTTGAACTCGGAAGTGGGTTCACTGCTCACGTCACTAGCACAGCGCATTCTCGCCTTGCCGTCACGAGCGGGGCAGGCGCAAGCCCCTTCGAGTGCCATCTCCGCCGGCGATCACGTTCCGGCCGCACGGCGTTCAGCTCCCGGTCAGCGGGGCTATCGGGCGCACCGCGGTGCTCGGCATCATCATCTTGCGGACGGTGACGAACGCGCCCGGTTTCCTGGCTACCCAGCCGGGTGCTGACCACGGCGGTGTCCTTCGGGTACTCGCAGCAGCTGTTCACCGGGGTGATCGACCGCCAGGCCAACGCGCTGCTGAACGCGGCGGCCCCGGCGGCCCCGCCGGCCAAGTGATCCGCCGCGCCGCCACCCCCGCCTGCTCAGCCACCCGTGATCAGCACCCCCGGCACGACACGCCGGGTGGTCCCATCACTGGCCGCTCGCGGGTTCCGGCGAGCAGGCCGCGGGCGAGGGCCGCTGGCCGCTGGCGCGCTGCGAACGAGGCGGCAGGCGGATGTCAGGCCGGTGGCTTGCTGGCCGCAACCAGGGTCATGGGGTGACCCGGTATGCCGTACCAGGTCCGCCAGTCCAGCCGCTGCACGGTGACGCCGGCACATCCGGCATCCTCCAGTACCGCGGCGTACTGGTCCGCGCCTTCGTCGACGATGCGCATCCTGCCGCCCGGGCGCAGTACCCGCAGGGCCTCTTGCAGTGCCAGCCCGCGCCCCTGAGCGCCGGGGATATTGCTGATCGCCAGGCTGCTTACCACCACGTCGAACGACGCGGACGGGAACGGCAGATCACGAGCGTCAGCATCAACGATGTCGACGCGCTCGCTTACTCCCTCTGCCACCGCGTTGCGCTCGGCGCCGGCGCGGCTATTGCCGCTCTGATCGCGGCGCCGCCACACATCGGCTCCCGCCGCCCGGCCGCCAGGAAGCCGGCGGGCCGCCAGCATCAGCACCGCGCCGCGGCCGCATCCCACGTCCAGGACATGCTCGTCACCCCGCAGGCCCAGTTCGTCCAGCACCTGCGCCCAGACGGAGAGCTTGCCGGGCCCGGTGGAGTAGAGGTAACTCGCAGCCGAACCCGCTACCGCCGCGCCGGCGACGCCCGCCAGCGCGGCCAGACCGGGCCGGCGATGCCGTGCCGCCCAGACCCCGGTGACCGCGGCCCCGGCCAGGACCAGCGCGAAGAACGCGACGCCCGCCAGGCCGCCGTCAATGCCATACCTGCCCCGCCCGCCAGCAACCCCACCGCGATCCCCCGCCGCGACGTCCTCGATCGGCTCCACCCCAAGCAGTCTGCCAGCAGGTCCCGGTTCTGGCCGGGCGGAGCTCGCGCCGATTCGGAGCGGGTCGGTCACCGATCCGTCGTGAGTCGGCAGTGGCCCAGATCCCCGCGTAAGGAATCAGGTCGCCCTATGGCGTTAGGTGGGACCAACCGCCAACTGTTCGGCCCTCGCGGGCCGGGCGCTGACGGGGCGCGAAGGAGTTGAATAGCGGGAACCGCGTGTCCTGATGACGTCCAACGCCACGGAGGTGTGTCGTGCCCGCTGCCGAGCCTTCGTCTCATTCCGGGGCCTCGCCCGCCGCTGCGGGCTGGGAGAGCCCGCCCACCGCCGAACTGCATGTGCACGTGGAAGGCACGCTGGAACCGGCCGCCGTCGTCGCCATGGCGGCCCGCAACGGGGTATCCATCCCGGTGACCGATCCTGGGGATTTGCTCGCCCGGTACTGCTTTTCCGATCTCCAGTCCTTCCTCGACCTGCACTATGCCAACCTGTCGGTGCTGCGGACCGGGCAGGACTTCTTCGAGCTTGCCACCAGCTATCTCGACCGGGCACGCCGTGGCAACGTCCGGCGGGCCGAGATCTTCTTCGACCCGCAGACCCACGTCTCGAACGGGGTCCCGTTGCAGGCGGTGATGGAGGGCCTGACTGCCGCCATCCGGGACAGCGAGCGCACCCATGGAATCTCCAGCGACCTGATCATGTGCTTCCTGCGGGACCGGGGCGCCGAGGCCGCCGGTTTCGCCCCGCGAAGAGACAGCGCCTGACCTTCATGCCCTTTCACCCGTTTCGTCCCGCGTTTGCGGCCGGTGGCGCTGCGTCCAGGCGGGATGAATGTGAGCCTGGTGCACTCCCGTGTACACCATTTCCGCATTCATCACCGACTTCGCCGGTTACGGCGGCCGGCCAGGCCACCGGCTACGCCGGCCGGCGCTCCAGCGCCCGGGCTGCCGCAACTCTGACCATTAAGAATTTTTGGGCGCATTGATCGACACGGATTGAAAGCTATTAAACCGAGACTGGCTCTGAGCACGGTGGTGTCAGAGGGCAAGGCTTGCGACGGAAAAACTCGAACCCATCTTTGACGCTCGCTCGATCCCGCTGCAGCTAATGCCAAGCAGTAAGATGTCCATCATGCATGGCGACATGGTGGAAGCCGCTGGCCGCCCAAACGTACGGCCTCTTACTGTAACGTCGCCGAGTCAGGTTCGGACAGTGTCCTCACATGACCCGCGAGGCGGGCGGCGGTGGAGTCAGGTGCGCGGTGGTCGGCCGCGGTTATGGAGGCCGGGTTGCGGGTGCTTGAGGGCGGCCACGGGGAGCCGTTCCTGGTATTGCTGCATGGACTTGGCGCGACGGGTGATGTCTGGGGTGGGTGGCAGCCGTTGCTGGCCCGGCGGTGGCCGGGACGTTGGGTCGCGCCCGACCTGCCCGGTCATGGCGGCTCGCCGCCGCTGGCGGCGTATACCTTCGACGAGTTCGCCGCTGCGGTCGCTGACAGCGTCCCGACCGGTGCCCCTTGCGTGGTGCTGGGACATTCGCTGGGCGGCGTCGTCGGCCTAGCCTTGGCCAGCGGCAGATTCGGCGTGGCGGTGCAAGCGGTCATCGGCCTGGGGATCAAGGTCGTCTGGACCGGCGAGGATCTGGACCGGGCCCAGGCCGTGGCCCGCCGGCCGCTGGCCTGGTTCACCTCGCGGGAGGAGGCTGCCGCGCGCTGCCTGCGAGTATCCGGGCTGGCTGGCCTGCTGCCCGCCGATGACCCGGCTGTGGACGCCGGACTGGTCGAGCAGGACGGGCGATGGCGGCTAGCCATGGATCCGGGTGCGTTCGCGGTGGGGGCGCCCGATATGGCGCACTTGCTGGCGCAATCGCAGGCCCCGGTGACCCTTGCCCGGGGCGAGCACGACCCGATGAACACAGATGAGCAACTAGCCTGGCTGGGCGCCCCGGCGGTCACGCTCCCGGGCCTTGGCCACAACGCCCACGTCGAGGGTCCGGAAGCGTCGATCGCTCTCCTCGACCCGCATCGGTGACCCGGCGACCACGAGTCGATAGGTACTCACATGCCGTTGCCGGGCGTGCCGACCGCGTCCTGGATTAGGAATCGGAGGTTATCCACACGTGCCGCATAGGGTGCGTCACCTTGGCGATGACGCCGATCGGGGGTCACGGCGGAGAGGGTGATCGGCGGGAACCTCGACCAGGACGATCCGGATGCCGTCGGGATCCTGGATCCACATTTCGGTCAGGCCCCAGGGCTCGGCGGCCGGCTCCCGGATGACCGGGACTCCGGCCGCGGCCAGCCGGGCGTGCTCGGCGCGGACATCCCGTACCTGGATCCAGATCATCACCGAGCGCCCGGGAGGGCCGTCCGCGTGCCCGGAGACCTCGAGCAACCCCTGGCCGAGGAAGAACACCACCCCGGGATCGCCGGGGGGACCGAACTCCCGGTAGATGGCCAGGCCCAGCATGTCGCGGTAGAAGCGGCGGCTGCAGTCCAGGTCGCCGGGCCGCAGGAGGATCCGGCTGCTCAGAACGTCCACGCCACCATTTCAGCATCACGTTGAGTGAGGCGGGAGGTCAGGGAGAACGCGCCGGCCCGCCGGTATGGCCCTCAGATGCGGCGAGCTGGGGAGCGTTCAGGCACAGAACGGAAATCGGGCGCTGGCCAGCAGGGTCAGGCCTTGGCGGGCAGGTACGGTTTGTGTACCGAGTCGATTGACCAGATCAGGTCCGCGCGGCCCTCGCGCAGCGCCCATACCCGGGCGAAGTGGTCGGACATGGCAGTCTCGAATGGCCAGCGACGCTCGATGAGCCGTGCTGCCCCCTCGACGATCTCGGCAAGATCATTGCGAACCCGTTCGTAGCACATGCTCGGCGCCCTCGGCCCGTCGTCGTCCACCGGCAGAGGATCGGGCTCGAAGGCGTTGTAGGCGGGGAAGCGCTTCAGGTCCGGCAGCACGGAGTAAAAGGGAACGCCGTTGAAGTAGTACTCCGGCCACCGGTTGCCGGCGATGCTCAGCCAGGGCGTGCCCACGGCCAGGGCCGCCATGCCGAACCCGGAGTGCGGGGAGATGAGCACGTCGCAGCCCGCCACGATGGCGAGCTGGCCGGTCAGCGGCAGGTCCACGGCGTGGCAAGCTGATGGCAGCATGCCGCGCACCTCGTCGAGCTCGGCAGCCGCGAAGCTCGTGGTCGTGCGGCCGTCTCGCCGGTGCTTGCCGACGAGGCAGAACAGGGCGCCGGGCCATCGGTCGGCCAGGGCAGCAAGCACCAGCCGCCAGGAGCGGACGGAGGGATAGGCGCTGCGGGGGCCGCTGCCTGCGGGCAGGAAGGCGATACATGGCCCAGGGTTTCCGTGAACGCCGGGTCGTCGTGCGTCTCGCATCAGCCGTTCAGCCTGGCTGCGGGCGGCGCCGGGCAATGGCAGGCGGAACTGGCAGCCTGGCGAGTAGGAAGGCGGCGCCGCACCTGCGGTGGCAAGAATGCTGCCGCCAGCAGCAAAGCGATCCCGCGCCTGATCGTAGTACCGGGCCAGGCCGGGAAAGACCGCACGCTGGTGCGGCTGCTGGCCGCGAGCGTCACTCGCAACCCAGTCCCAGCCGGGAGGGATGGCATCGAGTGCGCTCGCCGAGTCGTAGGCCCGATCGAACACGTCGACACTGATCGGGTACATGTCATCCACGTAGGGGCACAGCGCGGCCAGCTCGGTCGGGGTATCGGCATTCAACGCCAGCCCGATGCGCAGACCGGGATCGGCACGGTGGTAGCCATGGCAATAATGGAGCGCCTCGATGGCATGGCCGACCGGGGGGCAATAGACGAAGTTGACCAGTACCGACCGGCGTTCGCCCACTGAACCACGGTAGCGAGCAGCCGGACGGCTGAGAAGCATCGGTGCTAACGAGCTGTTCGCGGCGCGAGCTGGTGTCGGTGTCCGGACTCTCGTGGCTCGGGGGCCCCGCCTGACAGCGGCCTACCTCGGGTGCATGCGGCTGCTGATGTGGCCGGGCGCGGCGTCGACAATCGTCGGCTGTGCTGGCACGACCGGGCTGTTGACCTTGGCATCCTCGGCCTGACGCCGCAAACTCGCGAGCGCTTCACGGTTGTGCTGCAGTGCTGAGGTGATGTCCTTCTCCCGCTCGGCGAGATCGGACCGCGCCTGCGCCATCACCTCGGACATCTTCTTCAGGACGCCGTCCACGGTGTCCGCGCTGAGCGATTTCGCACTTCCGGCCGGCAGCAGGCTCGCGGCGGCGCCGGACACCGCGGCGATCGCGTTGAGGGTCACCACACCGGCATAGAGCGACGCGCCACCGGATGGTATCGCCAGGGCGGCACCGGCAATCCAGGCCACAGCACTAAGGATCGTCAGATGGGTCCGGTGCTCGGGCTTACCCTCCTCGCCGCTGCTTTCGATCGCCAGGCGGACATTGTCAGCGAGTTGCAGCATGTTGCCTTGCGCCTGCCGGTACAGGGCCTGCTCGGCCTCCAGCAGTTCGCGCAGCGTCCGCGCGACCGCCTGCTGGTTGCCTGGCACGACGAGCAGTGTGCCGAGGAAGTTCCGCAGGTTCGTGCAGTGCGCGCCGTCCCACTGCGACGCGAGATTGATCTGCGCGCTGGTCGCGAGCCGGAGCGCTTCGCCGTCGCCTAGCCGGCCCTCCACGCCGCGAATGGCGGCTATGTGCCCGGCGAAGGCATCAGGATCTGAGGCGGCCCATTCCTGGAACGCCGGAACGATCCAGTCGTAGGAACTGTCGACCTCCTTGTCGTAGGCGGCCTTCAGCTCGGACGTGGGTATCCGATCGAGCTCGAGCGGCTTGTCCGGAGGAGGCGGACCGTCGCCGCCATGCCGGGGCCGCTGCTTCTGCCACTGCTCGTAGGCCTCAGCCCACGCACCATACGCCGTGCTGACCTTGTCGCTGTAGGCACGGAACTGGTGATCGATCCAGTCGCCGAACGCTCTCGGATCGTCCTTCTTCTTCGCGATCGCCACGTGCTTGACCGCTTCGGCCTTCGTGGTCAGCTCGGCCAGGTAGCCCGGCGTCGCAGCGGACGCCGCGGCAGCCCCGGCGCCGGCGTTCCGTACATACCGATCGTCTTGAGCGGCTCCGCGCGGCGGTGCCGGCGGCGGGTTCTGTTCCGGATCCTCGGGGTCGGCCTCCCGAGGATCGTTGATCTTCCGCCAGAGCTCCTGGCCGGCCGCGGCACTGGATTTCCGGCCATCGGCATCGGCGCCGGTGTACTCCGCGATCGCCCGGCACACCGCGTCGCTCGCGGCCTCGGTGCGGCGCGCCGACAGGACCAGGACGCGCCGGAGCTCGCCGCGCACCTTCGCCCACAGCGCAAAGACCTCGCCGGGTCTGGCCGCATCGGCGTTTTGGGCGCCGTCCAGGCCGGCCAGCGCATCCCGGTAGACCTTAGTGATCCTGGGCAGCTCGACGCGGCCGACCTTCCACAGCGTCAGCAAGGCCGTCCCAGTGGCTCCGGCGTCGCCGGGATCAGCCATCATCGTTTCCATCGGCTCCGTCGTCGGCTCAGTCCAACCGCACTATGTCCTAACAAAGCAGCTAACAATCGTAATATCTCAGAGCCGAACATGAGGGTGTCCCACCCGGCGGGCGCCGGCTCGGGGAGCAGCCACTTGACCTGGCATCACCCACCGCCGCCGTCGGGGCCGCCGGGCCGGACAGTACCGTAACCTCCCGCTCCCGAAGGAATGATCTGCGCGTGGTCTGGCGGGCGAGCACCTCGGGGCAAGCCGAAAGCGGGGATGCAGCGCGCCGGCTCAGCCCTTGCTGGCGATGATGTAGGCGTTGACGATATCGCCGTCGAGGTGCGCGGTCTCGATTGAGGTGAAGCCCGCCTCGCCGAGCATCCTCCGCACGGTCTGCTCTCCCCACATCGTGCCGAGGCCCATTCCGCCGTCGGCCAGGGAAACGGTCATGCAATGCATGCACGATACGGCGTACAGAAACGGCCCGAGCGGGTGGTCCAGGTTCTCGGCGAGCTTGCTGGAGGCGGAGGTCTCGACGCAAAGGTAAACCCCACCGGGGCGCAGTGCCTTGGCGATCCCGGCGAGCACCAGGTCCGGCCGAGCCTGGTCGTGCACCGCGTCGAAGGTGGTGATGAAGTCGAACCGGCCGGTCTCGCCGAGGTGGGCGGCGTCGCGTTTGTCGAAGCGCGCGTTCGCAAGGCCTGTGCGTTCCGCCTCCAGGCGGGCCGTGGCGATCCCGGCGTCGGAAAAGTCAAAACCGGCGAACTGCGAACGCGGGAAGGCCTCGGCCATCAGGTTGGCGGCATGGCCGGACCCGCACCCGACGTCGGCCACGTCGATGCCCTGCCTGAGCCTGTCGATCAGCCCGGGTACCAGCGGCAGCGTCACGTCGATCAGGGTGGCGTCGTGAACGGCGCCGCTGTCCTCGGCCATGACCGCCTGGAACCTCGGGAACGCCGAGTACGGGACCCCGCCGCCGTGGCGGAAACAGTCCACGATCTGATCTTCCACCAGCGCCATCAGCCCGATGTACTGCATCCCGGTGGCGAGATTCTTCATGCCGGCGGCCCGGGTGAGCCAGGCGGCATGATCAGCGGGGAGCGAAAAGGATTCCGTCGCGCCATCGTGCTCGACGATCCGGCCGGTGGTCATCACCGCCAGCCATTCCCGGACGTACCGCTCGTCGAGCGAGGCGCGCGACGCGATCTCGGCGCTCGTCGCCGCGGGCATCGCCGCCATGACGTCGAACAGTCCGCTGCGGTGGCCCACGCTCACCATCAAGGCCAGCGCGGCCTCGTTCATCGTGCGCAGCATCCGCTCGGCGAATTCCGTCGAGCCCTCGGTCCGTGCCTCGCTCATCCCGGCCTTCTCGCCTCGGAGGATGGGCGTCATCGTAGCCGGGCTGCACTTGAACGCCAGCGGTTCGCCCCGTAGTACCCGGGCCTTCCCGGAAATCAGGGTCGGTGAGAATCGGCCGCTCTACGCCCTGGCGGCGGCGTTACGCCGCATCCGGCGGTACCGCCGCCGGACGGCGCTGACCGTGATCACGACGGCGGCCAGCACCGCCTCGATCTCGCAGGTCCGGATCAGGTCGGCGGTATCGGCGAGCTGGAGCCCGTTGTCGGATGGACCCGGATCACGCCGGCCTTGATCTGCTCCAGCCGCAGGAGGGCCTCGCGTGAGGGAGCCCGCCCGAGGCCGCCGCCGATGCCGGCGCCGCCGCCGGAGGCGTGCGCCCACAGCATGCCCAGCCCGACGATGACCGCCACCGCGAGCACGACTGCGGTGAGATGCCGGAGGAACTTCACCGTGACCGCCCGGGACGCCGGGCGGCGAAACGGCGGGCCACGCCCACGATCCACCGCCAGCGCAGCGCGGCGTGGATGGGCACGAGGATCAGCGTCAGCGTCGCCGTGGTGTCGTGCATCTGCCTCCAGAAGGAGCTGGCCGGCAGGGTGATCCCCAGTTCCGGCAGCGCCACCTCGGATATCAGGATGCCGGACGCGATGCACAGCGTCATGGACAGCAGCAGCAGCAGGTTGACCAGCCAGACGAACCGCTCGCGGCCGCCCCGGCGCAGCAGCTTCCGGGTGGTGCGGATCACCCAGTCCCAGTGCAGCGTGAGGTGGACCAGCAAGACCACGCCAAGCCCGATGCCGAGCCATTCGTGCGTGGCGATCCCGGTGAATCCCAGGCTGTAGGCGAGCGTATAGGCCACCAGCAGGAGGGCGTCGAGCCAGAAGTCGAGCCGGGTCCGGGCCAGGATCCGCCGGCGGCCGGCGGGGACCGGGGGATCGGCCAGCGTCGTCGCGGGGCCTGCGTTCATGGGTCAACGGTGCCGCAGCATGGCGGCGCCGCGCATCGGTCCCGTGGGCGATTTACGGAGCCGCCGTAGTCCTCAGGGGTTATCCGTGAGGACTACCCCGAGGATTTACCCGCGGCCGACGGTCAGGACTGAGCAGGCACCTCCGCGGCAACCCTCCGGGCGGGTACCAGCACATGCCGACCGGGCTCCTACGATCGCCCCATGACGGATGAGGCGGGCGGTCACGTGTCGGTGACCCGGCGGCAGTGGGACGAGCAGATGTCGGCCTGGTTCGAGCGGTACGCGCGCCCCCGGTGGGCGGCCGCCGAGCCGTACTGGGGAATATGGTGCATCCCCCAGTCGCGGCTGCCGGTCCTGCCAGCCGACCTGGCTGGCGTGGCGGCTGTGGAGCTCGGCTGCGGCAGCGGGTACGTCTCGGCGTGGCTGGCCCGGCGCGGCGCGCGCCCGGTCGGGGTGGACGTTTCGGCCCGGCAGCTGGCCACTGCGCACCGCCTGCAGGACGAGTTCAGCCTCCGCTTCCCGCTGGTCCAGGCAGACGCCGAGCGAGTGCCGCTGGGCGCCGGCTGCGCCGACCTGGTGATCAGCGAATACGGTGCATCGGTCTGGTGTGATCCGTACCGGTGGATCCCGGAGGCGGCCCGGCTGCTGCGACCCGGTGGCCGCCTGGTGTTCATGGCCCAGTCCACGCTGGCGCGCATGTGCTTGCCGGAGCAGGGACCGGCCACCAGTCGGCTGGTACGTGACCTGTTCGGGCTGCATCGCGTGGTGCGGCGCGGCACGTCGGGCGCCGAGTACCGGCTGTTCGTGCTGCCGCACGGGGAATGGATCCGGCTCATGGCCAGGTGCGGCCTGACGGTGGAGGACCTGATCGAGGTCCAGGTGCCGCCAGGGGCCACCAACAACGACTTTCCCGAGTTCCCGGACGAGTGGGTCCGTCGCTGGCCGGCCGAGGAGGTCTGGTTCGCCCGCCACGCTTGAGCAGCAACGTCGTGCGATGGAACTCCAGCCATGCCTCCAGCATCTCCCGCTCGCCGAGGCCGTCTTTGGGTGGCTCGGTTCGCCTCGGGTCCTCAAGGTCTTTCACCATGAGCCGGAGCCCACTGGTCCGCACGGTTCGTGCCCGGGGTCTTTTGCGCCTATGCGGCGGGTGCGCCCGAGGTGGCGGCCAGGTCCTGCTGGTCGCCGACCGACCGCACTGAGGAGCCGCTGGGTAAGTTTATGATTGAGCACGGAAAAGGTGAGCTACTTTATTGGCATTAGGCTGGCCGAATAGCACCGCGGGCGGCAAATGGCAGCCGCATTCGAGGCAGCACGTGATGGCCGACACGCCCTGTGCTGTGGAGGCCCGCGGCTGGTTGACGTCAGCGGCGCGACCGCCTCCAATGATGAGATGGCCGGCCATTCCCGCGATGCAGACGCTGACGTCATCTCGGCGGGGCGCGAGCCTCCGGCACATCACGCCTCGCCGGGCCGCTTGGTCCGGTTGCTCGCTATCGCCGAGACCGCGGCGCTGATCGCCCTGATCGCCGTAGCGCTCCATTACCGCGCCGAGGTCGGCCGGCGCCCAGTTGGCAGTCGTCCGGCCGCCGGGCAGCGCGCGTCGGTTTTGCCCGAGATGACCAGCGTCATGCTCCG
Organism: uncultured Actinomycetota bacterium; assembly: GCA_963842355.1. GTDB lineage: Bacteria > Actinomycetota > Actinomycetes > Streptosporangiales > Streptosporangiaceae > JASHPR01. Next base: position 65,772 of record CAWJGC010000017.1, read on the forward strand.
GTTGCCCGCCGGCCGTCCCATCGCCGGCACGGTGGTCATCACCGCCGCCGCCCAGCCCGGCGGTGAACGGGCGCAGTTCACGGTGTCCGCTGTCATCACCGGGGGTCAGCCGGACACGGTCTACGACCTGGTCGGCAACGACTGCTCGACCGTCGCGCCGCTGCCGGACCACATATGGGCTACCGGGATCACCGACGCGGCCGGCGCGGCGCAACTGAGCGGCTACGCCTGGACGGGCGTGGGGGCGGACCAGTACTGGCTGGCTCTGGAACCGTCGCCGGTCTATGGCTCTCCGGGCCTGCGCGGCAGGTTCGCCCAAGGGAACGCGGCGCCATTCCCGGCCGGCCAGGCCCCCTGCGCACCGTCACCATGAGAATCCCGGAACGCGCGACTATCCCCGGCCTTCGACCGGACTGCCCGCGATCGGCACGATAGAGCCATGGCTGCTCTGGCTCGGCAGCCGCCAGGACATCCGGCGCACCCGCTGATGCGGTCCGGATTGGACTGGCGGCCAGGCCGAGTCTACTTCCTGACGCTTCTCGTACCCTCGCGGGACGACCGGACTCTGGCCCTTACCGCCAGGTCGGCCAGCCGGTTGCCACCATAGGGCACCTTGACCCGGCCAGTACAGCTGCCGATCAGCCGCCCAGGCCCTTGGCCATGAGGGTCTCGCCGATGATGACGTCGGATCCGGCGATTAGCTCGGTGAACACCGGTGCGGCGGCGGCATGCACTTCGCTCGCGCCATGAGCCGCGAAGGCGGCATCGTCGGCGTAGATCTCGGTGGTCCAGAACACGTGCGGATCGTTCTTGGACCGGTGAACGGCGTAAAGGAGCGTGCCGGGCTCCTTCCGTGCCTGTTCGAGCAGGGGCGCGAACGCGGCGACGTACTGTTCGGTCTTGCCCTTCTTGACGGTGACGCGGGCGACGATCGAGACCTGTGACACTGGTCCTCCTTGTAGCCGGCCTGCGGGAGAAGGAAGCTGCCCGGCACCAGTTGCCCGGCCGGGCGGGCCAACGATCTCATGTCAGAGCCGACCCGGCAGCTGCCGGCCCAGGCAGCCGGATCTGACACGGAAATAGGCCCCACTGGTGCTCCTGTGGCCACAGTTACGCATGGGCCTATTTTCGTGTCCCACGGGAGCGCCGCGAAGCGGCGCATGTTTTCTAGGACGGGATGTTCGACGGCGACGCGCTTGCTGACCAGGTGGGGTCTTGGCACGCTGCGGGGCGGTGCAGTTCGCTGAGCTGTCGTTTGTACTCGGCGATCTTGGCGGTTTCGTGGATGGCGATCTCGATGGCCCTGGCGGCGAGCGGGGAATGGGTGCGTCCGTTTTCCCAGAGCAAGAAGATCTCGCGGGGCGGCAGCGGTGGCTGGATCTCGTGGATGGAGATCGTCTGGTCAGCGCCGGTGTCGTGGCCGGGGATGGCGAGCTGTGGCAGCAGCGCCGTCCCCATTCCGGCTCGCACCATTGACAGCACCGCTTCGTTTCCCACGGTGCGGAATACGATGTGCGGCCGGACGCCGCGGCTCGCGAGTTCCTGCTCGACTCGGGCCTGGTCGCAGATCGGCGGGTGGGCCACCATCGGGGCACCGTCGAGCCGGGCCAGCGGCACCGGGCCGCCGGGGAAGGCACCGGGCCTGGCCACCAGCAGGTACGGGTCGTCGAGCAGCTTGAGGTGCTGGACGTCTCCGCCGGCGCGGCCGTCGAAGAACATCAGGTCGAGGTCGCTGACCTGAGGCTGGTCGGTCTCCTCTTCGAACAGCCTGATGTCGCAGCCGGGATGCTCTTCCCGCAGCCTGCGCACCACCGCCGGCAAGATCACGTTGGACACGCTCTGGAACGTCCCGATATCGACCCGGCCGTCGCCGGCCTTGAACCGGTCGAGCGCGGCCGCCAGCGCGGCCGCCTTCGCCAGCAGGTCACGCCCGTGGGCCAGGACCAGGGCGCCGAGCGGGGTGACCCGCGCCGGCTTCGGCCCGCCCGGCCGGTCGAACACGGCCCCGCCGACGGCCTTCTCCAGCGCCGCGATCTGCTGGCTGATCGTCGACTGGCTGTAGCCCAGCCGGGTGGCAGCCCGGCCGAACGAGCCCTCATCGGCGACGGCGGCCAGGGCGGCGAGATGACGCAGCTCGGCATCGGACATGGCGGCCTGCCTAACCCTAGCATCGGATATTACGATCAAATTTATCGAATTCTATCGCTTTTCATAATGCTTGTTCCGGCTTAGCGTTGCTGTCATGGCCGATCATCTAGCAACCAATCCCCTGCCTGCCGTCGCCCGCCGGCCGCAACCGGCCATCACCGGGCTGCGGTCGGCCCTGTGGGTACCGCTGTTCGGCGAGCTGGCTGACCCGGCAGTGGCCGCGCGGCTGGCCGCTGAGGCGGAGGAGGCCGGCTGGCACGGGTTCTTCGTCTGGGATCACCTGTGCTGGCGGGCGCCGGTGCGGCCGGTGGCCGACCCGTGGATCACCCTGGCGGCGATCGCCACCGCTACTGAGCGCCTGCGGCTCGGTCCCATGGTCACACCGCTGGCCCGCCAGCGGCAGGCCAAGGTCGCCCGGGAGACCGTGACGCTGGACTGGCTCAGCGGCGGCCGCCTCACCCTCGGCGCCGGCCTGGGCAGCGACCGTTTCGGCGGCGAGCTGTCCGCGACGGGCGAGCAGCTCGATGACCGGCGGCGCGGCCAGATGCTCGATGAAGCGCTCCAGATTCTCACCGCTGCCTGGTCCGGCCACAGCGTGCACCACCGCGGCGAGCACTACACCGTAGACGGGATTCAGTTCCTGCCCCGGCCAGTACGGCAGAAGGTGCCGGTCTGGGTCGCCGGGTTCCCCGGCAATACCAGGCCACTGCGCCGGGCGGCCCGGTACGACGGCTTCTTCCCGGTCAACCTTGAGCACCCCGGCCAGATCGCCGAGATCGCCGCTACCATCACCGGCCTCCGCCAGCACGCCACCGCGCCCTACGACATCGCGGCCGCCTTGCCGCCCGGTACCGACCCAGCGCCGTATGCCAAGGCGGGCGCTACCTGGTGGCTGGCTGAGTTCGAGCCTGAAGCGGTGTCGCTGGACCAGGTGCGCGCCGTACTCCGCGACGGCCCAGCAGTCCCCTAGCCGGCGGCCAGATCAGGCTCGGCCTGGCGCGCGGTGTGCGGCATAGCAGACGTTCGTTCAGGGGCGGAAGGTCCGGCGGTAGGTCTCGGGTGGCACGCCGAGCTGATGGCTGAAGTGGCGGCGCAGCGTCGTCGCGGTGCCCATGCCCGTCCGCGACGCGATCTGCTCCACGCTGAGGTCCGAGGTCTCCAGCAGTTCCTGTGCCCGCCGTACTCGCTGGGTCAGCAGCCAGCACAGCGGGCTCATCCCGGCTACCGCATTGAAATGGCGCGCGAGGTTGCGTGAGCTCATCCCGGCCTCGCGCGCGAGGCCGGGCACCGTCAACGGGTGCTCGAGGCGTTCCATTGCCCACGCCATGAGGTCGGCGAGGACATCGTTCCGGCCATGCGCGACCGCGGCCGGGATGAACTGAGCCTGTCCGCCCGGCCGGTGCGAGGGCGCCACCAGGCTGCGCGCCAGCGCGTTGGCCACCGCCGTGCCATGGTCGGTCCGCACCAGATGCAGGCACAGGTCCAAGCCGGCCGCCTTGCCAGCCGAGGTCAGCACGTCACCCTCGTCGATGTAGAGCACGTCGGCGTCGACGCCTACCGCGGGGTACCGGTCGTTCAGCAGCGTCGTGTGGGCCCAATGCGTGGTCGCGCGCCGGCCGTCGAGCAGGCCGGCCTCGGCGAGCACGAAAGCGCCCGTACACAGCGAGGCCACTCGGGCGCCGCCTCGATGAGCCGCACGGACGGCGTCGACCAGCGCCGGCGGCGGCGGTTCGGCCACGTCGCGACAGGACGGGACGATCACCGTGCCCGCGTCGGCCAGCGCCTCCAGGCCGTGCCGGATGCCGGCCCTGAGCCATCCACCGACCTCTGCGCCGTCCTGACCGCAGATGGTGAAGTCGTACCAGGGCTCGGCCAGCCCCCGGTCGACGCCGAAGACCTCGCACGCCGCGGCGAGTTCGAACAGCGGGGTGCCGTCGGTGACGGCCAGGGCGACTGAGGACATGTCCGAAACTGTACGGGTTACGTCGTTGCGGACACTTGTTGGGCCCGATCGCGCGGACGACGCTGAGCACCATGAACAAGCGAGTCGCGGTCGTGGGCGCCGGGGGCCACACGGGCAGTTTTGTCGTAGCCGAACTCCAACGCCGGGGCATGACGCCGATCCCCTGCGATCGTGCCACCCACCTGGACCTGGCGTTCCAGGACGCCGACGCGGTGATTAATTGTGCAGGGCCGTTCGCGGCTACGGCCGTGCAGGTGATCGAGCCCGCGATCCGCGCCGGGATCCCCTATCTCGACGTTACCGCCGAAATCGAGGTCGTGACGGACACCTTCGCCAGCTATGCCGACGCCGGCATCCCCATCCTGCCGGCGGCGGCGTTCTACGGCGGCCTCGGGGACCTGCTCGCCACCGCGGCGATGGGAGACTGGCCGGCGGCCGATCATCTGACCATCGCGTACGCCCTCAGCAGTTGGCGCCCCACCCCCGGGACCCGGGCGACGGGTCGCGTGTCCGCCCAACGCCGGAATGGGCGGCGGATCGCCTACACCGGCGGCCGGCTGCAGTTCCGCGACGGTGAGGCGCCCCGCGCTGAGTGGACTTTCCCGGCGCCCATCGGCACCCGGCCGGTCATCGGTGAGGTCACGATGGCCGACAGCGCCACCATTCCGACCCATCTGGACACCCCCGAGATCTCCACGTACATGTCGAGCAACGCCCTCGACGACCTGCAAGCCCCTGACCCGTCGGGCCCGGTCGCGGTCGACCATAGCGGCCGCTCGGCGCAGACATTCCTGGCCGAGGTCGTCGCCCGGTCGGGCAGCGTTGAACGCCGCGCGGTGGCCAGCGGCCGGGACATCTATGCCGTCACGGCGCCCCTGGTCGTCGAGGCAGCCTGTCGGCTGCTGGCCGGAACAGGCGACACCGCCGGCGTCGCTTCGGTCGGCGCGCGCTTCGATGCCGAGGACTTCCTGGGCTCGCTCAGCCCGGAACACCTGACCCTCGGATAACAGACAGCCAGACCTCACCTTGAGGCAGCAGCTCACCCCGGCGCTGAGCGAGAGGACCGGGTGGCGATCCACCGTCCGCTCATCGCCGGGCCGGGTCAGTCTGATAGCAGGTCGACCAGCTCATCGCCACGGGCGGTGCGGCTGACCCACACGCTTGGCCCGGACTTTTCGCGGGTGATCAGGTCGGCTGCGGCCAGTTGGTGGAGGTGGTAGGTCGCGGTGGTGGGCGCGCAGTGCACGGCTGCGGCCAGATCGCTTACGGTCAGTGGCTGGCGAAGGGCCTGGAGTATGGCGGCGCGTACCGGGCCGAGGATCGTTGCGAGCGCGCTGTCGGCCGTGGCCGGTGCGCCCGGGCGGGGCTGGGGCACCGGGTAGCCGATCCAGCAGACGTCGGGGAGTTCGAAGCTGAACAGCAGCGCGTCACGACCGGCGATCATCGGCAGCAGCGCCAGGCGGCGGGGGCCGACCGGGCCAAGCGGGCCGAGCGTGAAGCACGGGTTGCAGGGGGACGCGAAGGCGAACGTCCCGTCGCGGTAGCTGAGGCCCGGGTGCAGGCTGTTCAGCAGTGCCGCCATCCCGCCGCGCACCGCCGCAGTGCCGATCCGCCGGATCTCGCGGTCCAGCAGTGGCCCGGCCGCCCGCCACCGCGGCTCGGCCACGGCCCAGGTGTCCAGCGACGCGTCGGCCATGGAGTTGAGCCAGCGGCGGGGCTGGTCAGCTGCGGTTCGCCAATGCGGCGGGGGATGGTGGCCGCCGTCGGCAGCTTGCAGCTCGCTGGTGAGCGCGGCGGCGGGCAGGTCCCGCAGCCTGGCGGCCTGGTCAGCGACGGACGTATCGGCGAGGGGCGAGATCGGCGTGCAGGAGTCCGGTATCGCCGTCCGGCCGCGTGCTGCGAGCGACTGCGCGGCGAACCGCGCCTGCGGGCGCAGCGCATCACGGACGGCGGCGAGAAGGCCGGCGCGCGCCGAACGACTGCCCGGACGCCGCTTGGAGCAGCAGCGAGAGCACCGATTGCTGCGGGGCCAGCACGACCGAGACCGCCAGCGCGCCGGGCGCACCCGCCCGCAGCTCGTAGCCGGGCCTGGCCGCCGATACCGCCGCGATCATTCCGGTTTCACCCATGTATATACCGTGCGCCTGGCGAGCCGGGCTGACCAGCCCGTTCGCCGCACGCCCGCGAGGCGATCCCGTGCCGTGACCGAGGCGCCATCGGATCGTGACCTCGAAGTTCTTCGAGCTAGTCCTGACACAGGGACGCTCCTGGCCGAGGATCACAGCCAGTGACTGCTCCTTTCGGGCGGCAATGGCCGCCTGGGCATCACCGGTACTGCCCGATCAGGGACACGCATGCTCTTGCGGAAGGAGCGCATATGAATCTGTGCAGACGTAAGCTGCGTCTTGCGGCGATTGCCGGGGTGGGGGTGGTCGCGTTGATCGCCGCTGGCTGCGGTGCCAGCGGCACCAGCAGCTCAGGTTCGTCGGGCACCGTCGTCAAGGGCGGCACGGCGACGGTATCGCTGGCGGCCGGCATCACCCTTAACTGGATCTTCCCGTTCTACGCGATCACGAACGCCAGCGTCTACAACAGCAACCAGTTCCAGTGGATGTTCTACCGGCCGCTGTACATGTTCGGGAACAACACCAACACCAGCGTGACCGTCAACTACCCGCTGTCCCCGGCCGGCCCCCCCGTCTACAGCAACGGCGGCAAGACCGTGGTGATCAACATGAAGGGCTGGAAGTGGTCGGACGGCGAGACCGTCGACGCCCAGTCCCTGATCTTCTTCCTGAACATGGCCAAGGCGGAGAAGGCAACCTGGTACGCCTACTCCGCGGGCCTGCTGCCGGACAACGTGGTGTCCTACAAGGCCACCGGGCCGGATCAGGTGACCATGCAGCTGAACCAGGGCTACTCCAGCCTCTGGTACACCTACAACCAGCTGTCGGAGATCAACCCGATGCCGCTGGCCTGGGACGTCACCGCGCTGGGCGCCAAGCCGGGCAGCGGCGGGTGCAGCACCGACAGCGCCGCCGACGGCTGGGCCAAGTGCAAGGCGGTGTACACGTTCCTGACCGCGCAGTCGAAGATCGCCTCGACGTATGCGACCAGCCCGCTGTGGTCGGTGGTGGACGGCCCGTGGAAGCTGTCCAGCTTCAACACCGACGGCAACGTGACGATCGTGCCGAACAAGGCCTACTCCGGCAGCCCCAAGCCGACGCTGTCCGCGGTGAAGTTCCTGCCGTACACCGATGACACGGCCGAGTACACGGCGCTGAAGACCAACGGGCTCGACATCGGTTATATCCCGACCCAGGACCTGCCGCAGAAGCCGACGACCTCGTCGCTGCCGGCTACCAACCCGCTCGGCAGCGCCTACTACCTGGAGCCGTTCTTCTCCTACGGCATCCAGTACGCGCAGCCGAACTTCAACAACCCGCAGGCGGGGTTCCTGGTCCGGCAGCTCTACATCCGCCAGGCCATGCAGTACGCCGAGGACCAGCCCGGCATCAGCAAGGCGATCTGGCGCGGGTACGCGACCCTGGTCTCGGGGCCGGTCCCGACCGTGCCGGCCAACCCGTTCGTTCCCGCCATCCAGATGGAGAACGGCGGCCAGGGCCCCTACCCCTACGATCCGGCCAAGGCCACGGCGCTGCTGACCAGCCACGGCTGGGCTATGTCCGGCGGTGTGATGACCTGCCAGGACCCGGCCAAGTGCGGCGCCGGCATCACCAAGGGCGAGCAGCTCAAGCTCACGTTCGTCTACTCGACCGGCATCGCCGCCGCCACGGCGACCTGGCAGGCCATCAAGTCCGAGGAGTCCTCGGTCGGCATCGACGTCACCCTGGTCGGCCAGTCGTTCAACTCGATCATCGGCGAGAGCGCGCCGTGCGCGCCGATGAGCCCGAAGTGCAACGTGCAGGTGTTCGCCTACGGCGGCTGGAGCTTCGACGGCCCGGGCATGGAGCCGACCGGCGAGCCGCTGTTCGCCACCGGCGCCGGGTCGAACTCGGGCAACTACTCCGACCCGGCGATGGACAAGCTGATCACCGAGACGCACACCAGCGGCAGCATGGGCGTCTTCGACCAGTACGCCACGTACGGGGCGCAGCAGCTGCCGTTCATGTGGATCCCGGAGCCGAACCCGTTCCAAATCCAGGCCGTGACCAGCAAGCTGCACAACGTCACGTTCAGCCCGATGTTCACCATGCTCCCGGAGTACTGGTACTTCACCAGGTAGCTCCAGGGCACGCTCCTGCCCGCCCGCTCCGCAACGCGCTCCGCGAGGCGGGCGGGCAGGGCTGCGCCAGACCGGCGAGATACGAGCGCGCAGGCGCCGGTGAATCAGGCCCACGGCGCTGAGAACCCCGTCCCGGTCATGTGGCCAAGCGATGCCGCCGCACCCCGTCCCGGCCGGATCCGGAAACACGCGAGCTAGCCTGGAAGGCAGAGCGCGGCGGAGGGGCCCGCCTTTCTAACTGCGGCACGGCCGCCAACGGTCCCTGCCTGACATGGGTGGGAGGCGGCGTGCGCGCACCGGGATGGCCAGACGCTTTGATGTCGGCCCTGGATGAGCTGGCCGGGCTGGATGAGCTGGCTGCGCTGGCCGGCCCCGGGGACTGCGGCGGGCTCGCGGCGCTGCGGGACCGGCTGCGGGCGGCGCGGCTGCGGGTGCTGGTGGTGGGAGAGGCCAAGCGCGGCAAGAGCACGCTGGTCAACGCCCTGCTGGGCCGGGAGGTGTTGCCGACCGGCGTGACGCCGCTTACTGCGGTGGCAACCACCGTGACTTACGGGGCTGGCGAGGACGTCGAGGTGAGGTTCGCTGACGGCCGCACCAGCCGTCACTCGCTGGAGGCGCTGGACGACCTGGTGACAGAACGCGGCAACCCGTCCAACTCCCGGGGCATCGCCGGGATCACCGTCCGGCTTGTTGCCCCGATCCTGGCCCGGGGCGTGGAGATCGTCGACACGCCGGGGACCGGTTCGGTGCACGCGCACAACACCGCTGCGGCCGACAGCGCCCTGCCGACGATGGATGCCGCGATCTTCGTGCTGACCGCCGACCCTCCGGTCTCGGCGAGCGAACGTGATCTGCTGGGCCGCGTTCAAGGGCTGTCGGTGACCACGTTCGTGACCCTGAACAAGGCGGACTACCTGGACGGCGCCGGGCTGGCCGAGGCTGCGGAGTTCACCGAGCGAGTCGCCAGCGAGGTAGCCGGCCAGCCGGTCCCGGTCTACCCGGTGTCGGCCAGGGCCGCGCTGACCCCCGGCGGTGACGCCGGCTTCGCCGGGTTCGCCGCTGACTTTGTTGCCTACCTGGAGACGAGAAGGCCTGCGGACCTCCGGCGATCTGTGGCCAGCCAGCTGCGCCGCGTCGCCCGATCCGGGATCGATGAGGTCGTGCTGGCCCGGCGCGCGGCCGAGATGCGCAGCTCAGAGGCCGCCCAGCGGGTGAAGGCCTTCACCGCCCGGCTCGCGGCGGTCCGGGAGCGTGGCGCCGACGCGGCAGCGGTGGCGGCGGCGGAGTCGGCGCGGATGCTCGCCGGGCTGAACGCCGCGGCGGAGCGGGAAACCGCCCGGCTGACCACGGAGCTGGGCCGGCAGATGGACGACCTCGTGGGGGGCGAGCTCGTATCGGCGCCGCCCGCCGAGATCGAGCGGCGCGGCCGGGACCGCCTCGTCCAGCTCACGAAGGATGCTGCCGAGTCGTGGCGGCAGGCCCGGCGCGAGCGGCTGGAGGACGGGCTCGCCAGGCTCGAGAGCCGGCTCACCCGCGACCTGGAGGCCGAGCTCGGCGCGGTCCGCGATGCGGCCGCCGAGCTGCTCGGGCTGGAGCTGGCGATGTCCGGGCGCGCCGAGCGGCTCGCCCCGGACCGGCGGTTCTTCTACCCGGCCGGCGAGAACGTCGATCAGGCCGAGCTGCTGGCCGGAGCGGTCCGGCGTCGGCTGCCCGGGCGGCTGGGGCGGCGGCTCGCCCGTGACCACGTACTCGGCGAGATCGGTGACCTGGCCGGGAAACAGATCGGCCGGGCCCGCGCCGACCTGCAGTACCGCCTGGCCGAGGCGACGCGGCAGCTGACCCTGGCGGTCGGGCGCCGTTATTCCGGCAGCACGGACCGCCTGGCCGGGGCGCTGGAGACGGCCGCAGCCCTGCGCGAGCAGGCCGCAGGCCAGGCGGAAGGCCGGCTCGCCGAGCTAGCCGGCCGGGAGCAGGCGCTGCGTAAGGTTCTGGCCCGGCTGGACGCCAGCGGCGACGGGCCGGACGATCGCTGATATTCAGGGCGCGGGAAGCCCGTAGGGCAGGCTGGGTGCGGCCGCGGCGATCTCGATCAACCGGTTGTACTTGGCGACTCGCTCGCCCCGGGCCGGTGCCCCCGTCTTCAGCTCACCGCAGCCGGACCCGGTGGCGAGGTCGGCGATGAACGTGTCGGTGGTCTCCCCGGAACGGTGGGACACGAGCTGCGCGTACCCGCCGCGGCGGCAGGTGGCCATCGCCTCCAGCGTCTCGGTCACGGTGCCGATCTGGTTGACCTTGATCAGCGCCGCGTTGCCGATGCCGCGGCTGATCGCATCGGCGATGATCGCCGGGTTGGTGACGAAGATGTCGTCGCCCACCAGCTGGACCCGCTCGCCCAGGCGCGCGGTCAGCGCTGCCCAGCCATCCCAGTCGTCCTCGGCCAGGCCGTCTTCGATCAGCCAGACCGGGAACCGCTCGGTGATCTGCGCGTACCGCTCGATCATGTCCGCGCTGGTCAGGCTCTGCCCGGCCACCCGGTAACGGCCGTCGTCGCCGCGGAACTCGCTGGAGGCAGGGTCCAGCGCTATCGCCACCCCGTCACGCCCGGCGACGTATCCGGCGTCGGTGATCGCGGTGACCAGCAGCTCCAGTACCTCCTCCGGTTCGGCGAGCTGCGGCGCGAACCCGCCCTCGTCCCCCAGGCCGGTGGCATGTCCCTTGCTCGCCAGCAGGCCGCGCAGCGCCGTGTACACCTCGGCGCCCGCCCGGACCGCCTCGGGCAGCGATCCGGCGCCCAGCGGCGCGATCATGAACTCCTGGAAGTCGAGCGGGTTCGCGGCGTGCATGCCGCCGTTGATCACGTTGAAATGCGGGACCGGCAGCCGCGGCGACACGCCCGCCGGGGTGAGCCAGTCCCACAGCTCCCGTCCCTCGGACCGGGCCAGGGCGCGGGCGCAGGCCATGGACACCCCGACAATCGCGTTCGCGCCCAGCCGCTCTTTGCCCGGCGTGCCGTCCAGTTCGATCAGCGCGGCGTCGATCTCGCCCAGGTCACGCCAGCCTTGCCCGCGCAGCCGGCCGGCGATCTCGCCCCGGACCGCGTCCACCGCGCCGAGCACGCCCAGTCCTCCGTACCGGGACCCGTCCCGGTCCCGCCGCTCCACCGCCTCACGGCTCCCGGTCGACGCACCGGACGGAACCCCCGCCACGGCGACCGTGCCATCGGCCAGCCCGACCGTGACCTGAACCGTGGGACGGCCACGCGAGTCGAGAATCTCCAGCGCGTCCACCCTGGTGATCTGCTGGACGGCGCTGCGCGCCTGTGACGGAGCCTTCATCCGTGCCTCCTCCGGAACGCATGCTCGCGGGCAAGCCTCCCCATCCTCGCAGCCGGCCGCGGGGCCGGCGATGGACCAAGGTCCCGCATTCACGGGACTCTCGCCCGCGCTTCCGGGCCGGCAGCCGGGGAGGTCTCGCCGTTTCCCCGGGCCACTTGTCACTGGCCGCTCCGCCGCTCACAATGGCCGTGGCGATGAGGCTCGCCATGATCGCGAGACCACGCTCGCTGCTGGCCTCTACCCTCTGACGTCTGCCGAGTAGTGATGCGCGCTGGCATGAGGAGGCCATGATGACGGCTGTTCCGCTGGACGGCGGCGAAACGGTGACCCGGTGACCGCGGGCCGGTTCCGCCGGGTGCTCGTCGGATGGGATGGCTCGGCCGATGCTGTCGAGGCACTCAGCGCGGCGGCGTCGATCGCAGGCGGTGACGGCGGTCACGTCGTGGCTCTCGCGGTGCTGACCCCGTCTCCGCGGACCGAGGCCGCGGACGAGGTGAGTGAGCGGGCAGCGATCAGCCGGCTGGCCGAAGATCATTTCGACCGCGCGCGGCGCGAGGCTCCCAGCGGTGTCCGGATGAGCCTGCAGATCGTGGAGAACCAGCAGATCGGCCGGACCGTATGTGACTACGCGGTCGAGTACGGTTTCGACCTGCTGGTGGTCGGCCGGCACGGCGACGGCGGAATCTTGCATCCGCGGCTGGGCAGGGTGGCCGAGGCGGCCGTACGGGGATGCGCGATCCCGGTCTTGCTGCTGTGAGCCGGAACGGCTAGCCGTCCGGATCCCGATCGACAACCCGGGCGGGTCGACCGAGATCTCGATGATCGAGGAAGGCCGGGTGCTGGAGTACTCCGGCCGGGAGCCATCGGCCGTGTGCCGGTCCCGTGCGCTGCCCGCTCCCGGCCGAATAGGCACCGTGCGGGGATGCGGAAGCGTGCTGGCTTAGGCCAGGCCGTCGCGGACGGCGCCTCGCGGCCGCTCCGATGAGCTGCTATTGGTGAGCTTCCTGTCGCTGACGGACCTGGAGTGCAGAGCCCACGTGGAACTGCCGGTGCATGCGCTGCTCCCTGGGCCGGAAGTAGCCGGTCGCCTCCGCCATGGGGATCACCTCGGGCCGGTCGACCTCGTACGCGTGCCCATCGGTCACAATGGTCGCCGAGCCTTTGCCGAGGACGTTCTTCAGCCAATCGGTGCGCTGACCATACGGGAGGGCGATCAAGAAGCTGTCATCATGCCGGACCGCGATAACGGGTGTCTGGTACGCCCGGCCCGATCGTCGCCCGACATGGCGGACGACCGACGTGCTGGATCCTTCCTGGCCCGCCGACCTCAAAGCGAGCGGCCGCATGGCCCGGGTGAACAAGCGCAAGGCGTTCTGGATAGAACCTCTCATGCCCCCAACGTTCTCAGCGGGCGCGAGCTGGGAGTAGGGCCGAAGGGCCTACAGCCAGCACGCATGGCCGGTCGCGGCGAGGGGTTTCGCACGTGCGGGCCGGCGGTGCGGCGCCGCGGCTAGGCGGCATGGGCGGTGACGGGGATGCCGCGGCGGGCGGCGTAGGCGTACGGGTGGTCGAACACGTCGCGGGCCCGTTCGCCGGCCAGCACGGGCAAGACGAACCCGGCGCCGGTCCGCACATCGAGCACGGTGACCCAGGTCCGGCCGTCGGCGGGTGACCACCACAAGCTGACCCGGATGCCGGCGCTGGTGCGGCTGTGCAGCTCGCGCGGAGGGCGGGAAAGGTTGTCGCTCATACCCAGGCCACGAACGAGCAGGCGCCCGGGGGACAGCCAGGGGTCGGTCCCCGCGCGGTAATTCCTGACCCGCCGGCTCGAACAGCCCTGACCGGGGCTGTCCCCCGGGCAGCTGACCGTTCGTCGCCTGGATGTGAGCGACAACCGTCTAGCGACCCGGAGGAACTAATGTCAACGGCCCAGGCGACAACCCGCAAAGTGACGTTCAGACGCTCCAGTGGCATCGTCAACGCCGGCGATGCGGACTCACGGCGGTGGCTGGTCCTCGCCACCATCTGCATGGCCGCGCTCATGATCGTCCTCGACGTGACCGTGATGAACCTGGCGCTGCCGTCGGCGCAGCACGCGCTGGGGTTCACGAACGCCGACCGGCAGTGGATCGTGACCGCGTACTCGCTGTCGTTCGGGAGCCTGCTGCTGTTCTGCGGGCGGCTGGCCGACCTGATCGGCCGCAAAACGACCTTCCTGGCCGGGCTGGCCGGGTTCGCGGCTGCCTCCGCCGTCGGCGGCGCCTCGGACAGCTTCACCATGCTGGTGGCCGCGCGGGCCAGCCAGGGGGTCTTCGCCGCGCTGCTGGCGCCGAGCGCCCTGTCGCTGCTGACCACGACGTTCACCGACCCGAAGGAACGGGGCAAGGCGTTCGGCGTCTACGGCGCGGTCGCGGCCAGCGGCTCGGGCCTGGGGCTGCTGATCGGCGGCGCGCTGACCTCCTACGCCTCGTGGCGGTGGTGCATGTACATCAACCTGGTCTTCGCCGCGATCGCGATCACCGGAGGCGTACTGCTGCTGGGCAGGCAGCCCAAGACGCCGGGCGCCCGGCTTGACGTCCCGGGCGTGGCGGCGGTGTCGGGCGGGATGTTCAGCCTGGTCTACGGCTTCTCCAACGCTGCGACGCACAGCTGGCACACGCCCTCGACGTGGGGCTTCCTCGCGGCCGGGGCCGCGCTGCTGATCGTCTTCGCCGCCTGGCAGTCGCGCGCCGCGCACCCGCTGCTGCCGCCCCGGGTCATCGTCGACCGCAACCGCGGCGGCGCCTACCTGACCATGCTGATCTTCGGGTCCGCCCTCTTCGGCATCTTCCTGTTCCTCATCTACTACATGCAGGTGAACCTGGGCTACTCGGCGGTGAAGTCGGGCGTCGCCCTGCTGCCGATGGTGGCGGTCATCGGCGTGATGGCGAACGTGGGCAACGTCAAGCTGATGCCGCGGTTCGGCCCCAAGCCGCTGATCAGCATCGGCCTGCTGTGCAACGCGGCCGGCATGGCCTGGCTGACCAGGATCGGCGTGCATTCGGACTACGCGTCGGCCCTGCTCGGGCCGCTCATCGTGACCGGTTTCGGCAGTGGCCTCATATTCTCCGCGGCGGCCAACACCGGGACCTTCGGCGTGGCACCGCGCGACGCGGGGATAGCCTCGGCGAGCATCAACACCGGGCAGCAGCTCGGCGGCGCGATCGGCACCGCGCTGCTCAACACGATCGCGGCCAGCGCCGCGACCAGCTACCTGGCCAGCCACCTGCGCGGGCGGCCAGCACCGCAGCTGGTCCACCTCGCGCTGGTCCACAGCTACACCACGGTGTTCTGGTGGTGCGCCGGCATCTTCGCGGTCGGCGCGGTCATCTGCGGCGCGCTGCTGCGCCGCGGCCCGCTGTCCCGCCCCGAGGACGTCCCCGCCCCGGAGCCGTCCCGGCAGCCCGTGGCGGCACGATCGTGACGCGCATGGGACCCGACTGATAGGCCAGGATCCCCTGCCGGATACTGGGTGAGGCGCCCGCGCGGATCGCTCCGTGCGGGCGCCTCACTTCGCCGCTGCGCTTGATGGTGAGCGTGCGCCTCACGGTGGCTCGGATGCGGCGGCCCGCGCGCGGGCGGCCTGACGGACCAGGTGGTCGCGCTCAGCGACGTCCGTGGCCCGGCGGGCGGCATCCGCGTACGCCGCGGCGGCGGCAGGGAGGTCGCCGCCCAGCTCGTGCAGGTGGCCGCGGACGGCGTGCCACCGGTGCCGCTCGCCGAGCACCTCGCGCAGCCGGTCGGTCTCGCGCAGCCCGGCGGCGGCGCCGAGGACGTGGCCGGCCGCGACCGCGCGCCCGAGCACCGCGGCGGGGTCCTGGCGCACCGGGTCGTCGGTGAGGGCGACGAGGTCGTCGTACCAGGCGAGGATCTGCGGCCAGTCGGTCTCCTCGGCGCTTGCCGCGTCGTCGTGCAGGGCGGCGATGGCGGCCTCGACCTGGTAGCGGCCGGGGCGCGCGGCGGCCAGCGCCGACTGCAGGACGCGCACGCCCTCGGCGATCTCGCGGGTGTCCCACAGGCCGCGGTCCTGCCGGTCGAGCGTGACGATCCGGCCCTCTGAGTCGAGTCGCGCCGGGAGGCGGGCGTGGTTGAGGAGCATCAGCGCGAGCAGCCCGCGCGCCTCCGGTTCCCCGGTGGCGAGGGTGAGTTGGCGGGCGAGCCGGATCGCCTCGCCGGCCAGGTCCACCCGGCCCGCGTGGCCGGCCGTGTAGACGAGGTAGAGCACGCGCAGCACGACGGCGAGGTCGCCGGGCTGATCCAGGCGGTGCCCCTGCGGGGCGCGCTTGGCCCGGCTGATCCGCTGGGCCATCGTGGCCTCCGGGACGTAGAAGGCGCCGGCGATCTCGCGGGTCGTGAGGCCGCCGACCGCGCGCAGGGTCAGCGCCACCTGGGAGGCGGGCGCGAGGTCGGGGTGGCAGCAGCAGAAGAGCAGGAAGAGGGTGTCGTCGCCCTCCTCGGTGGCGGCGGGCCGCGGCTCGGCGTACGTCGCCTCCTCGCGGCGGTGACGGGCGGCCTCGCTGCGGCGGGCGTCGACGAGCCGCCGGGTCGCGACCGTGGCCAGCCACGCGAGCGGGTCGCGCGGCGGGTGCTCGGGCCACACCCGCAGCGCTTCCAGCAGCGCCTCCTGGAGCGCGTCCTCGGCGGCGTCGAAGTCCTCGCCCCGCCGGACCAGCCCTGCGAGCACCCGCGGGACGAGGGCGCGCAGTGCGCCCTCGTCCCGCCGTCGCGTCGGCTCGTCGATCACGCCGGGTCAGTCCTCCGACGGCGCCTCGGACATGACCTCCCGGACGTCGATCCACTCGTACAGCGGCTTCCCGCCCGGGCCGGGCTCGGAGGAGACGTAGGCTGCGACCCACTGGTCCATCGGGGGCACCGGACGGTGCGGCTCCGGGCCGCCGCGGTAGTGCTTGAGGAGCAGATACTTCGGCATGGTGTTCTCCTGGTGTCGTGGGCCGCGCCTGTCGTGGCCCTTCACCCGGTGAGCGGAGCCGGTCGGAGCTTCTCGACATCAAATCACTCATCGAGCTCCGAGACCGCCGCGCAGGATTGAAACGGCTCGGGCCAGGCTCGCGACGCCGTGTGCGATCGCCCGCTCGTCGAGGTTCGAGTACCCGAAGATGAGGCCGCCACGCGGCGCCGGCGACAGCCAGTAGGGCGACACGCCTGCGACGGTCACTCCTTCGCGGGCCGCCGCCGCGATCACCGTCGCCTCGTCGAGATCCTGGGGCAGCCACGCGACCAGATGCAGGCCGGCGGCGATCCCGGCCGGTTCCAGCTCGGGCAGGTGCTGGGCCAGCGCCCTCAGGAGCGCGTCGCGGCGGGAGCGATATATGGGGCGCATGCGCCGTAGGTGGCGGTCGAACTCGCCCCGGGAGAGGAAGTCGGCGAAGGTCAGCTGGTCCACGATGGGGGAGCCGCGGTCGGCCAGCAGCTTGGCCTCGGCGAACGGCTCGGCGAGCTCCCGGGGCAGGATGAGCCAGCCGAGCCGGAACCCGGGCGCCAGGGTCTTGCTCGCGGTTCCTGCGTAGGCGACCCGGTCGGGATCCAGGCCCTGCATGGCGCCGATCGGGGCACGGTCGTAGCGGTATTCGGCGTCGTAGTCGTCCTCCAGGACCAGCGCCCCGGTCCGCTGCGCCCACGCGAGTACCGCGGCGCGCGCCTGGGGGGAGAGCACGCCCCCGGTCGGCCATTGGTGCGACGGGGTGAGGATAAGGACGTCGGCGCCGAGCTCCGCCACGGCGTCCACGCGCACGCCATCGTCGCCCACCGGCACGCCGACCACGCTGAGACCCAGCGCATGCGCGATGGGACGGGCGTCGTCCGAGACCGACGGGTCCTCGACGGCCACCGTTCTCGCGCCGCGGGCGGCCAGCACTCCCATCAGCAGCGAAACCGCCTGGGCGTAGCCGTTGGTAATGACGATCGTTTCGGGATCGGCGTTGGTCCCCCGCACACGGTTGAGGTAGGCGGCGAGCGCCGACCGAAGCTCCACCGCTCCGCGGCCGTCGAGGTAGCCGAGACGCTCGTCGGCGGCCTCGGTGAGAACGCGGCGCACCGAGCGCAGCCAGGCGGCCCGCGGGAAGGCGGCGAGGTTGCAGCGGCCGTAGCCGAAGTCGACCACGGGGCGAGGCGAGCGCGACCGGGCCGGCCGGCCGGGCCTGGGTGCGGCGGCTGGCGGTGCGGCGGCCGGAACGGACGCCACCTGCGTGTAGCCGCCGCTGCGGCTGGTCAGGTACCCCTCGGCCACGAGCTGTGCGTAGGCCTCGACGGCAACGCCGCGCGCAACACCCAGCTCAGCGGCCAAGGCGCGGGTCGGCGGGAGCGCAACGCCGGCCGGCAGGGCTCCCGAGCGGATCCGCTGGCGGATCGACGTCTCGATCTGGCGGTGCAGCGCGCCGCCGCCGTCGCGGTCCAGGTCGATCGCCAGCCCCGAGACGGGTGACAAATTGGTCCTCAAATATGACACAGAACTGGACCTTATCAAGCGGACCGATTTCTGGAAACCTGCGTGTCATGACCACGACAGCGCAGTTCCCCACCACCGTTCACCGCTCGCACTTCGACGGCCAGGTCCTCACTCCCGGCACCCGCGGGTACGACTCCGCCCGGTCGGTCTGGAATGGGATGATCGACCACCGCCCGAAGCTGATCGTCCGGTGCGCCTCGGTCGGCGACGTTGTCACCGCGGTGCGCGCCGCCCGTGAGCGCGACCTGGAAATCGGCGTCCGTTGCGGCGGCCACAACATCGCTGGCCTCGCTGTCCCGGACGGCGGGTTCATGATCGACCTCACCACGATGGGCCGCGTCACCGTCGATCCGGTCACGCGGCGCGCCCGGGTCCGGGGCGGCGCGATGCTCGGCGCGCTGGACCGGGCCACGCAGCCCTTCGGCCTGGCCACAACGGCCGGCAATGTCTCGCATACCGGCGTCGGCGGGCTGACGCTGGGCGGCGGTATGGGCTGGCTGGCGCGCCAGCACGGTCTTGCCTGCGACAACGTCGTGTCCTACACCGTCGTCACCGCGAACGGCGAGGTCGTGCGCGCGTCCGCCGAGGAGCACCCCGACCTGTCCTGGGGTCTGCGCGGCGGTGGCGGCAACTTCGGAATCGTCGTCGAGTTCGAGTTCCGGCTGCATCCCGTCGGCACGCGGGCCCTGGTCGCGGAGCTCACCTTCCCGCTCGATCGCGCCGCCGCAGCGCTGCGCGGCTGGCGCGACCTGGCCGAGGAGGCCGCCCGCCCGGCCACGCTTACCGCCGAGATCTCCGGCGACACCGTCACCCTCGGATACGTGTGGGTAGGCGACCCGGAGGCCGGCCGCGCGATGCTGCCGGCGCTGCGCTCTGCCGGCGCGCCGAGCAGCGAGGTCGTGCGTGAGCTCTCCTACCTGGAACTGCAGACCCGCGACGACAGCATCGAGGGCCACGCATACCGGCGATACTGGAAGGGCCACTACCTCCCCGACCTGCCCGACGGCGCGATCGGGGCGCTTGTGGACCGCGACGCGGCGGACGCGACCCTGCCGGGCGTCAGCCTCCAGGCTTACGGCGGCGCGATCGCCGATGTCGACGACGATGCGACCGCGTTCAGCCATCGCCGCACGCGCTTCGAGTACGTCACCGCCGTGAAATGGAGCGATCCCGGCCAGGACAGCCTGCAAATGGGAGCCGCACGGCGGGAGGCCGCCAAGCTCGAACCGTTCGCCGTGGGCGCCTACGTCAACGCGCTCAGCGACGAGGGCGCCTCGGGTGTGCGCCGCGCCTACTCCGAGGCCCAGCGCGCGCGCCTGGCCGCGGTCAAGGACGCCTACGACCCGGACAACGTCTTCCACCTCAACCACAACATCGCCCCCGCCAGGCACTGAGCCGACGGTCTGGCCGCGTAGCTGGACCGGCGCCGCTGACGTTCCGCCCGCGACGGGCGACGGGCCCGCTGGCCGTCAGACGGCCATGTAGAACAGCTCGAGCTGGATGTTGTCGGGATCCCTGAAGACGACCACCGAGTACGGCATCGGATTGTCGGTGTCGATGACGCCCGAATGCTTGATACCGAGTTCGTCGAGCCAGCTTGCCCAGGCGTCCAGGCCGGCCCGGTCGGCGACGCCGAATGCGATGTGGTCCAGGCCGGTCCGGCTCTCGTGGAAGGGCTGACCGGGGTTGGCCTGGTGATGGTGCAGGCCGATCACCATGCCCGAGCGGGGATCCATGAGGACGACAGCGTAACCGCCCTCCTCGGCACCGTAATGAGGGAATGCGACCGGGACCCGGGTCAGCCCGAAGACCCGTTCATACCACTGAGCGCTGGCCTCCACGTCGGAAACGGTCGGCGAGAAGTGATGAACCCCAGTGACAGCCGGCGCCGCGGTGATCTCGGTCATGGCAAGCTCCTTCCTCAGCTGCACACCCAGGGTGCAGGTGACAATCATCCTCTCGCCCCTGATCGGCTGGCCACGACCGGGATCAGCGGCGGCCGGGTCATGGTGCCACCACTTGTCCCTTGCCGACCACGGTGACGCCTCCGGCGGACACTACCAATCCGCGGGCCCGGTCATGCTCCTTGTCCACTCCGACCGTGGCTCCCTCCAAGACGGCCACGTTCTTGTCCAGGATCGCGTTCTCCACGACGGCGTGGCGGTGGACGCAGGAATTGTGCAAGATCACCGCGCGATCCACCCGGGACCAGCTGTCTATCCGGACCCCCGGCGACAGGACCGAGTTGCGTATCAGCCCCCCGGAGACGATGACGCCGTTGCTGACCACGCTGTTGATTGCCCGTCCCACCCGGTCGCCGTCTTCATGGACGAACTTCGCCGGCGGCTGACAGGAAACCCACGTCAAGATCGGCCAGCGGTCGTTGTACAGGTTGAATACCGGATTCGCCGCGCACAGGTCCATATGCGCGTCGAAATAGGAATCGAGCGTCCCCAGGTCTCGCCAGTAGCTCCGGTCGCGTTCGCCGACCCCGGGAACCTCGTTCTGCCGGAAGTCATACATATGCGCGGCCCGTTCGCGCACCAGCCTGGGAATGATATCGCCGCCTATGCTGTGTTGGCTGCCATCATCGGCTGCGTCCGTCTTCAGCGCCTCGATCAGCACGTCGGGGTCGAACACGTAGATGCCCATCGACGCGAACGCTTCATCCGGGTGGCCAGGGCGGCCCGGCGGGTCGGCGGGCTTTTCCAGGAACCCCTCAATGCTGTGGCCGTCGGCTGCGGTCTGCACCAGGCCGAAGTCTGTCGCCTCCATCTGCGGCACCGGGATCGCTGCGACCGTAACCCCTGCCTCCCAGGCCATGTGCTGGTCGATCATCTGCACCGGGTCCATCCGGTACACATGATCAGCTCCGCAGACCGCCACGAGGTCGGGCCGGTCTCTATCGAGCAAGCTGAGCGATTGGTAGATCGCATCCGCCGAGCCCGCTTGCCAGCGCGGGCCTACCCACTGCTGCGCCGGCACCGGGGTCACATAGTCGCCCAGCAAACTGCTCAGCCCCCAGGCGGTGGCCAGATGCCGGTCCAGGCTGTGGCTCTTGTACTGGGTGAGCACACAGATCCGGCGGATCCCGCCGTTGACCAGGTTGGACAACGCGAAATCCACCAAACGGTACAGGCCGCCGAAGGGCACGGCTGCTTTAGCCCGCTCCGCGGTCAACGGCGCGAGGCGCCTCCTGGCCCCGCCCGCCAAGACAATGCCCAGAACCCGCTTGCCAGTCCTCATCTTCCGCACCCGCTGCCGCGTCCAAGCGCGGCTCGTGAACGACGCGTGACGCCAGCCGTTACGGCAAGCGCCGCCTACAACGTGCCATCATTAGCGTGCGCGGCAGCTAAATGCAGGGCCGAACGTCCCGATCTACACATGCGAGCGCAGAACGATCTCTCATGCGCGTTCGCGACAGCTGACTGTCGGGCCAGCCATCGAGGCAGGCATCCCGCTGCCGCGGCAACCTGGTACCCGGCATCAGCCGGGCTTGCGGGCCATTACCATCTCGGTGTCGCCCGGCCAGGCCCGGTGCCCGGCTGGGCCACGCTTATCATGAAAGGGCAAGCCGGGACGGGCGTGATCGCCAGGCCAAGCCCGTCAGGCTTTGTCAGTTGGGCCGGCCGGGAGGTGCCCGTGGCGATGGAACCGCAGGATCCCGGGGCGGGATGGGCGGCCGGTGGCCACTTGCGGGCCTCCGACGCGGACCGCGAGCTGGTGATCGATGCCCTGAAGGCCGCGTTCGTGCAGGGCCGGCTGAGCAAGAACGAGCTGGCCAGGCGAGCCCGGCCAGGCCCTTGAGTCGAGGACCTACGCCGAGCTGGCGGGCGCCACCGCGGGCATCCCGGGCGGGCGGGCGGCCGCTCCGCCGCCGCGGCAGCCCGCCGCGCCAGTGCGCGCCAGACCGGTCAACTGGAAGGTCATCGCCTGGGTCGTGAGCGCGATCATCGTGTCGCCCGCACTGGTCGTCGCCTTCTTCGCCACGTACTACGGCAGCTTCTTCATCCTTCTCTTGGTCGGTTTCGTCGCGTCGGGCGTGGTCGGCTCGCCTGAAACGCCGGGAGCCGGCCGCCACAGCGCGTTCTGAGCTGCCGCAGCAGCGGGCATCCGCTCAGACGAACAGCGGCGCGGACCGGTTCACCAGGTCGGTCATGGCGGTGTCGTCCGGCGGCCCGGCGAAACGGCTGGCCGCGTCGAGCACCCCGGGGAGCAGGCCGACATCGCCGACGCTGTCAAGGAACAACCCCGGGCGGCTCAGCGCCCACCACACCGCCAGATCGATGTCGTTCTGTTCTTGCAGCGGCTCGTACCAGGTCGCCCGGGTGTGCGGCCGTCCGAGCCAGGGGCGCTGGGCGATCGACTTTATCGTCTGGATCGCCACGTCCCGCTCGAGGCAGGTGCGGTAGAGCGCATCGAAGTTGGCCGCGTAGTAGGAATTCTGCATGGTGACGTAGTTGTAGGGGAGCAGCACCGAGTCGAAGTCGAACCGGTCGAGGCTGCGCCGGTGGGTGGCGGCGATCTGGGTGCCGTGGCCGGTGACGCCGATCCAGCGGATCAGGCCCTCGTCTCGCGCCTCGATCGCCGCCTCGATGGCGCCCCCCGGGCTGAGCGCGATGTCCCATTCGATCGGGTCGGCCAGGGCATGCAGTTGCCACAGGTCGACGTGGTCGACACCCATCCGGTCCAGGGACCGGTGCAGTTCTTCCCGTGCACCTTCCTTGGTGCGCTCGTCCCCCTTGGTCGCCAGGAAGAACCGGCCGGGCTCGCGCCGCAGCCAGGGCCGGATGCGCACCTCCGCCTCGCCGTAGGACGAGGCCACGTCCAGGTGGTTCACCCCGTAGGAGAGCAGGACATCCAAGGTCTCGTCCGCCACCCGCTGGGACACCGCAGCGAGGGACGCACCCCCGAAGATCACCCGCGTGCTGTGATGGCCGGTACGGCCGAACTCCGCCTGCTCGATAGCCATGAAACCCACGATAGGGCCCTATCCAACGGGGTGTTCGGCGCTCAGGGCGGTCCGGCGGATCGCGCTCTGTGTCGTCTGCCTCGGATGTGATGCGGGCCGGTGTGGGGGCGACTGGAATAATCGAGCCGGAAAGACCTGGGAGGAGACCTGCCATGAC
The DNA here is from genome assembly GCA_963842355.1 of uncultured Actinomycetota bacterium. Taxonomy (GTDB): domain Bacteria; phylum Actinomycetota; class Actinomycetes; order Streptosporangiales; family Streptosporangiaceae; genus JASHPR01. The sequence goes on from CAWJGC010000017.1 coordinate 89,098, forward strand.
GGAACGGGCCCTGGACGAGGTTGGCGAGCTCGCCCAGCAGTTGCGGGTGGACTCGATCCGTTGCAGCACCGCCGCCGGGTCCGGGCATCCGACGTCGAGCATGTCGGCGGCTGACGTGATGGCGGTGCTGCTGGCCCGGCATCTTCGCTACGACTGGCAGCGGCCCGGCGAGCCCGGCAATGACCATCTGATCTTTTCCAAGGGCCACGCGTCCCCGTTGCTCTACTCGATGTTCAAGGCGGCGGGCGTCGTTTCCGACGACGAGCTGATGACCGGGTACCGGAGATTGGGTTCGCGGCTGGAAGGCCACCCCACCCCGGTGCTGCCGTGGGTCGACGTGGCCACGGGCTCACTGGGCCAGGGGCTGCCGGATGGGGTTGGTGTCGCCCTCGCCGGCCGGTATCTCGACGAGCTGCCGTACCGCGTCTGGGTGCTCTGCGGTGACAGCGAGATGGCCGAAGGATCGATGTGGGAGGCATTCGACAAGGCGGCCTACTACCGGCTGGACAACCTGACCGCGATCGTCGACGTGAACCGGCTCGGCCAGCGCGGCCCGACCGAGCTGGGCTGGGACCTGGAGGCGTACGCCAGGAGGGCCGAGGCGTTCGGCTGCCGCGCCATCCCCATCGACGGACACGACCTCGGCGAGATCGACAAGGCGCTCACTCAGGCGGCCGGCGCGGACCGGCCCACCGTCATCCTGGCCCGCACCCGCAAGGGCCGCGGGTTCTCCGAGGTCGAAGACCGCGAGGGCTGGCACGGGAGGCCGCTGCCCGCGGAGATGGCCGAGCGGGCCATCGTGGAGCTGGGCGGGGAGCGCCACCTAACTGTCCGCGGGCTGCGGCCGGACGGTGGCACCCCGCGCACCCGGCCTGGCGGCGAGGTGACCCTGCCCCGCTACGAGCTGGGCGCCAGCGTCGCTACCCGGAAGGCTTTCGGCGAAACACTGGCCGCGGTCGGCGCCCGGTCCGACGTCGTCGCCCTGGACGGGGAGGTGGGCAACTCCACGCACGCGGAGGACTTCGCCAACGTGTATCCCGAGCGCTATTTCGAGATGTTCATCGCCGAGCAGCAGCTCGTCGCCGCGGCTGTCGGCATGTCCGTGCGCGGATACGTCCCGTTCGCCGCCACCTTTGCGGCGTTTTTCACCCGGGCCTACGATTTCATCCGGATGTCGGCCATCTCCGCGGCGAACATCCGGCTGTGCGGCTCCCATGCCGGGGTCGAAATCGGCGCGGACGGCCCGTCGCAGATGGCCCTTGAGGATCTCGCGATGATGCGGGCCGTGCACGGGTCCACGGTCTTGTACCCGAGCGACGCCACGAGCACGGCCTACCTGGTGCGGGAGATGGCCGAGCGCAGCGGCGTCGTCTACATGCGAACTACCCGCGGAGCCTACCCGGTGCTGTACGGACCGGATGAGACCTTCCCGGTCGGCGGCGCGAAGGTGGTGCGGTCCAGCCCGGACGACCAGGTGACGCTGGTCGGCGCCGGCGTGACGCTGCACAACTGCCTCGAAGCGGCTGACCAGCTCGGCCAGGACGGCATCCGCGCCCGCGTCCTGGACCTGTACTCGGTGAAGCCGATCGACACGCAGACGCTCGTCACGGCCGCCAACGCGACCGGGAGCCGGGTCGTGGTCGTCGAGGACCATTACCCGGCCGGCGGCATCGGCAGCGCCGTGCTCGAAGCGCTCAGCGACGCCGGCCACCCAGCCCGCATCGCGCACCTGGCGGTACGGGCCCTCCCCGGCTCCGGTACCCCAGCGGAGCTCATGGAGGCGGCGGGAATATCCGCCGCCCGGGTCGCGCAAGCTGCGCGCGAACTCCTGGGCGCCTGAGGCCGCCGCCGTACCCGGCCACGGGTGGGAAGCGCCCGGGCGCACAATGCCAGCTTCCTAGTCCTCCACGCGGACGACCACGGCGGCGCCGGTGTCACCGGCCGCGCACCCGGTGAACAGGCCGATCCCGCCGCCGCGCTGTCGCAGGGTGTGGATCAGCTCGACGATGAGCCGGACGCCTGTCGGGCCCTGGGGGTGGCCGTAGATCAGGCTGCATCCGTAGGCGTTCATCCGCTCCAGTGGAATGCCGGTCTGGTCGCTGAACCAAAGATCGTTAACCGTGAACGGGTTGTGCGTGGTGACCGCGTCGACGTCGCCGAAGCTGAGTTCGGCGTGGTCCAGGGCCGCCCGCGCGGCCGGCACCGGAGCCTTGGGCATCTCGCCCTTGCTGACGCGGGCGACGCCCGTGCCGAGGATGCGCGCGATCCCCTCCCCGCCCGCCAGTTCACCGGCTCGCGCGGCGGTGGTGACGACCAGGCCGGCGGTGCCGTCAGCGGGGTGGGTCTGGGTGCCGTACGTTACGACGCCGCCCGTGTCGACCGGGGCGAGCTTGGCGAGGCCCTCGGGGGTGGTCGGGTGGACGCCGGTGTCGCCGTCGATCACGACCGGATCGCCGCGCCGGCCGGGCAGGGTGACCGGGACCATGTAGGCGCGCTGGAAGGCCCGGTCGTTGGCGAGCGCCGCCTGATATTGCTGGTAGCGCAGCAGGGCGACCTGGTCGAGCTCCTCCCGGGTCATGCCGGCCTGCGCCGCGACCCGCTCGGCGGTGCCGACCATCGACGAGCCGCCCCACGGATCGCGCCGGAAGCTGTCGAGCACCCAGTGCTCCTGCCGGGGCGCTCCTCCGGGCGACGACGGTGATGGATAGGTCAGGACCGGGCCGTTGGAGGTGCGGTCGGTCGTGATCACTATGGACAGCCCGTCCAGCCCCGAGCCGACCCGCAGTGCCGCCGTCTCCAGGCACGCGGCCGAGGTCGCGCAGGCCTGGGACAGCATCACCCCGGTGGCATGGGGCGCGCCGATGCGAGCGGCGACGGTGGGTGCGCCATAGAAGATCTCCGGCTGCGGGACGGTCCACCCGAAGACGATCCCCGTTGCCTCGGATGCAGGCAGCCCGCGGCCGGACAGCGCACTGGCGGTGACGTCGACGGCAAGGTCGATGCTCGAGAGTTCCGCCAGCGGACCTTGCCAGCGAGCAAAGGGCGAGGACCATCCGAGGCGGACGGGGATACAGGCGTCACGGTATTGCATCGGCTCACTCCAGTCAGTGCACGGGGCCGGGCGAGGCCGCTGCCCCGACCGGGATGGGGATGTCGTAGCGGACCTGGTCGGCCGTATGCGGCGCAGCCCGCTCGGTGCTCTCGATCATGGAGCGGCTCCCGTAGCAGGCTGGCTCCCGCCCAGGACGGCCGCGGCCGTCTCGCGGAGGTCGACGCGGCGCACCTTGCCGGTGGAGGTGGTGGGGTAGGCGTCGGTGAAGACGACCCGGCGGGGGCGCTTGTAGGTGGGCAGCCCGGCGCGGCAGAACTCGATCAGCTCGGCCTCGGTGGCCAGGGTACCGGGGCGGAGTATGGCGTAGGCGACGGGCTTTTCCAGCCCGTCGGTGTCCAGCCCGCCCACCACCACGGCCTGCGCGACCGCCGGATGGGCGAGCAGACACTCTTCGACCTCGGTCGGTGACATCCACATGCCACTGACCTTGAGCATGTCGCCGGTGCGCCCGAGGCAGGTGTAGTAGCCGTCGGCGTCCTGGATGTAGGTGTCGCCGGTGCGCAGCCACTCGCCCTGGAACACCAGCCGGGAAGCGTCATACTGGGACCAGTAGCCGGTGGCGGCGGACGCGCCGCGCACAAACAGCGTGCCGGGCGTGCCGACCGGGACCGGCTCGCCGGCGTCGTCGAGGACCTTCAGCTGGTATCCCGGCACGGCCACGCCGGTGGTGCCGGGCCGCACCCGCCCTTCGGTGTTGGACAGGAAGATATGCAACATCTCGGTCATGCCGATGCCGTCGAGGATGTCCACTCCGAAGTGGCTCGTCCACCGCTCATACAGCGCCGCGGGCAGCGCTTCCCCGGCCGACGCCGCCAGCCGGACCCCGGTCAGCGCGGCGGCGGGCACGTCCGCGCGCAGCATGTTGGCGAAGAACGTCGGGCCGGCGAAGAACAGCGTGGTTCCGAACTGTCTCACCCGCTCGGCGATGACCTCCGGCCGGGCCGGGGTCGGCTCCAGGACCGTGGCCGCCCCGACCGACAGCGGGAACAGCACCGAATTGCCCAGTCCGTAGGCGAAGAACGCCTTCGCCGCCGACAGGCAGCGGTCGTCCGGCCGGATGCCCAGTACCTGCGTGCCGTAGGTCTCGCAGGTCACCTGGACCGCGCCGTGCCGGTGCATCGCCGCCTTGGGCCTGCCGGTGGTACCCGACGTGTAGAGCCAGAACGCCGGGGAGTCCGCTACGGCCGGGTACACCGCGTCATCCGGCACCGCCGCGGCCAGCAGCGCGTCAAGATCATGTACTGGCACCCCGGCCACGGCCGGTTCTTTACCCCCGGCCGCGAGAATGCCCTGCAGTTCCGGCGCCAGGGCGGCGGCCTCGGCGACGGTATCGCCGAACTCCGGCGTGACCGCCAGCAGCCGGGCGCGCGAGTCGAGCAGCAACTCGGCCAGCCCGCCTGCGCGCAGCATGGTGGAGACCGGCACCGGGATCGCGCCGATCCGCATCGCCGCGAGGTAGACCGCCACGAAGTCGGGGCTGTCAGCCATGAACATGAGCATCCGCTGCTCGGGCTGCAGCCCAATCTCGCGCAGCACGGCCGCCGTCCGCTGCACCCGGTCCAGCAACTGCGCGTAGGTCAGCTGCCCGCCGACACCAGTGACCGCCAGCCTGCCGCCATCACCAGCCCGCACGCGCCGGTCCAGCAGGTAATCGCATGCATTGAACCGTTCCGTCGGCTCCGCCATGGCGCCTCTCCTGCAGTAGTAGGCGTGGGGTGCCGCGCCGGCCGTAGCCTCCACCATGCGAGTTCTCCGTACCGGCCGGTCCGGTCTGTAAAGTCTACATAATTTAGTATTTCTGTCAAGATGTAGTAGCGTATTTGCTGACTATGCCCGCCGCCTCAGGACCCGAAGACGCAGGCCAGCCACGCTGTCCAGGCCTGACGACCGGAGCGCCGTCCAGGCCGAGCGCCCTGAGCAAGGCCGGCCACGCGTCCGCGGAGATCGAGGACTCCGGCGCCTCCGCGCAGACGTAGGTGGCCAAACCGGCGTGTTGATCATCTGCGCGCCCATGTCATGCATTTCAGCCTCATGAAATCGGGTCCCGGAGCGTACTGAGGCTCACCGTGGAGGGAGCGCGGGGTGGTCAGGCGCCGAGGGCGCTGACCATGTTCATGATCGTGACCATCTGCGGCGCGCTCTTGACGGCGAAGTTCGGCCCGTCGTAGCCCCACCAGTCCCAGCACCCCTCGGGATTGAACGGGATGACGCTGGCGATCGCCTGCGGATAGAGGACGACCAGGTGGTTGGTGTCGGCGTAGGTGTCCAGGTTGGCGAGTTCCGGGAACTCGTCGCCGAGCAGGTACCTGCCACTGAGGCAGCCATGCAGTGCGACGACCAGCTTGCAGGCAGCGCCGGCCGCGCAGGCCGGCGGCGTGTAGAGGAGGCCGTTGTGGTCCATGCTCAGCGCGGGAGCGTTGCCGCCGGGGGCGTAGCGGTCCTGGCTGAACGATGACAGCGTCCCCTCCGCGGTCCCGGTGTTCGGCGGGTTAACCGTGCCGAGCCAGCGGGTGAGCATCTCGCCCTCGGGGTCGTCGCCGCAGTTGATCATGAACGGCGGGCTGGTCAGGGGGCACGCCAGCACGCCGTCCGGCGTCGGCCAGCCGTGGCCCGCCGGGTCCGAGTTGTGATATTCGACGCTGGCTCCGAAGTGCTGATAGAAATCGACGCCTGAATCGGAGACCAGGTCGTTCACGACCGGGTCGAGGGTGCCGTGGTAGACGTAGACGGGCTTGCCGGCCAGGTCCGAGACCGGGTCGATCAGCCGCTGGCTCGACCAGGTGACCGCCTGCTTCTCCAGCGTCGGCAGGCTGGCGCCGATGTCGCAGGTAGCGAACTCGATCACGTTGCCCTGACCGCAGTCGTACGGGCCCGCGGCGATGATGCCCGCGCCGTCGAAGGTGTCGGAATAGGCGACCTGCAGTTGCGTCGCCATGAAACCGCCGGACGAAACGCCGGTGACGTAGACGCCGGTGATGTCCAGCCTCGGCAGGCCGGCCTGGGCCTGGGCGGGCGCGGTGCCGGCCCCGAGAGTCGCGGCGGCCATGACGGCCGCGAGCGTACCTGAGGTGAGCAATCGTTTCGCGCTGATTCCCATAGCTGACTCCCTTCGGCACGTCGGGCGGGATGCGCGGCACAGGTAGCGCCAGCGCGATGCGGCACGATGGCGAACGATCGATCGTTGGGGGCGCTTAGGACTACTGTCGACCTCGTGCGCTAGGATGTCAATCAATCGATTGATTGGTACTGAACGTAACGATATGACTACGCAAGATGAGTGGCTGGCCATCGATCCGGCGGCGGCCATTGGCTGGCAGCCGCGACGGCTCGCCGCCGTGGCCGTGGAACTGCCCGAGGGCGTGACTCCGCCGGGTACCCGCGGCAGGATCCTGCGCGCCGCCCTCGGCCTCTACTCGGAGTACGGGTTCCACGGCACCTCGATCCGCCAGATCGCCAGCCAGGTCGGCATCAACCCGGCGACCCTCTACGCCCACTACCCGTCGAAGGAGCAAATCCTGGCCGAGCTGGTGCTGCTCGGGCACCGGGAACTTCACGACCGGCTGCGCGGCGCTCTCGCGGCCGCCGCCAGCGATCCGGCCGCGCGGCTGGCCGCGCTGGTACGTGAGCACGCGCTGGTCCACGCCGACTTCCCGCTGCTGGCGGTGGTCGCCAACACCGAGCTGCACGTGCTGTCGGCCGGGAACGCAGCACCTGCCCTGGAACTGCGGGGCCGCTGCCGTGGCTTTCTCGCCGACGTGCTCGCGGACGGTGCCCGCAGCGGCCAGTTCCATACGGCCGACCCCACGCTGACGGCGATCGCCATCGGCGGGCTGGGCATGCAGATCGCCCACTGGTTCGTGCCCGGCCATCCCTACGTCCGGGAACAGGTCGCCGACGCTTACGCGCAGCTGGCGCTGCGGATGGTCGGCGACACCACGCCTAATACGGAGAGCTGACTCTTGGATATCCCCATCAGGGCCCGCGACGTCGACGTCACCGGCGGCACGCTGCGGGTCGTCTCGTTCGGCGCCGGAGGCCGCCCCGTGCTAGCCGTGCACGGCATCACGGCCAACGCCATGTGCTGGCGGGCCGTCGCCCGGGCGCTGCCAGCTGGCTTGACCCTGCACGCAGTCGACCTCCGGGGCCGCGGGCACAGCACGGCGCTGCCCGGTCCGTTCGGCTTCGATGCGCATGCCGCCGACCTCCGTCAGGCCGCCCTCGCCCTCGGCCCGGAGCGTCCGGTCCTGATCGGGCATTCCCTGGGCGCCTTTATTGCGCTGCTGGCCGCCGACGCCCATCCCGGCGCTTTCGGCCCGCTCGTGCTCGTCGACGGCGGGCTGCCGCTGCCGGTCCCGCCGGGTGCCGACCTGGACGCGCTGCTGGCGGCGTCCCTCGGCCCGGCGATGCAGCGGCTCGCCGAGACCTACCCGACCCCTGAGGCGTACGTGGATTTCTGGCGGGCCCATCCCGCCCTGACCGGCTGGACCAGCGATGTCGAGGACTATGTCCGCTACGACCTCGCGGGTGAACCCGGCGCACTGCGCTCCCGGGCGAACCCCGAGGCCGTGCGGGCCGACAGCCGTGAGCTGCTGACCGCCGCCGACAGGATCTCTGCGGCCCTGCACCGGCTCGGCGGCCCGACCCCGCTGCTGCGGGCGCCCGCCGGGATGTTCGGCCAGCCGCCCGGCCTGCTGCCCGACGAGATGGCCACATCCTGGCAGAGCGAGCTCCCGGAGCTGCGCGTCATCACGGTCCCGGACACCAACCACTACAGCATCCTGTTCTCCCCGGACGCCGCCGCCGCCATCGCCGCTCAGATCCAAGCCGCGGACGAGCGCACGTCGAGGCCGGCCGCTCCGGCGGCGCCTGTTCGCCTGGCAGGTCAAGAGGCCTGATCGCCCGTTGCGGCGGCCAGGCTTCCTGACCGACCCTGACGGCGGAGGCTGTCGGCTCTGGGCAGCCTGGCCAGCTGCCGGGATTGGGCCACCAGATGCCCGTTCTCGTCCCAGATCTCGAAGTCCTCCTCGTGGTAGCCGCAGGTGATGAAGCTGGTGGAGGCCTGGCAGGCAAACCACTCCGAGCGGGGCCGAGCACGAACGTGGACGGTCAGCTCGACGGTCGTCGACCCGGTGGCCCCGATCTCCATGACCGCCGCCGGGGCAGCGTCGACGAGAAGCGGGATGCTCAGGAGGTCTTCGCTGCCACCCTCCTTGAGGCGCATCCACAGTTTCGTCTTGGCCTGGTCGTCACCGCGGTGCTGTGCTCGCCCGAGCCTTTCCGGGACCCGGTATTCGAGTCGGCCCGCGATCGATGGGGCCGGCGGCGGCCTCCCGCCGCGGAGGTCGACGGCGTCCTGAGGGGCCGGCAGATCAGGGGGGACGGCCGTGATGAGGCTCTGGCCCGCGGATCGCGAAAGGTCGGTGAATCCGGCCACGGTCCGCAACGCCTCGGCGCCGTTCTGATAGAGCCGTGCCTCACCGGTAGCGGTCCGGCGTCCGGCCCGGGCGATCTCGGTGCGTATCTCGACCAGGCCCGGATCCACCGGGTTGAGGTAGAAGGCGGACGCGATCAGCAGGTCGGGCAGCGGCATGACCTCGCGGAGCGCCCGGAGACAGACCGCGAGCACGTAGCCGCCCAGGGGCCGGCCCGCGAGCCCGTTCCAGCGGTCGGTGACGGTGGCCACGAAGTGATGATCACCGGCGGCCTCGACGGCGGTGTCGGACTCGAACACAGACATGACTTCGGCGACGCTCCTCGCGCGGGGTGTCTTCCTGAGCGACTGTGCCCGACCCGGCGGCTCGCGGCGATTACCTGCGAGGTAGCGCCAGGCCGGGACGGGGCCCTTACCCATGAGGTAATCGCCGCTGCGGGCGCTCGTTCTTACGCTTTGTCGCAGTCCGCGGCCTCGCGGCGAGACTGGAGGAGAGCTCATGGGTGTTCTCGACGCGAAGGTGGCCGTCATCGTGGGAGGGACCAGCGGTATCGGCGCCGCCGCGGCCCGGGCCTTCGTTGCCGAGGGGGCCCGGGTGGTCATCGCCGGCCGCCGGGCAGAGCAAGGTGCGGAGCTGGCCGTCGAGTTGGGCGCCGACGCGTTCTTCATGCGGATCGACGTGACCGCCGAATCGGATGTCGAGGCGCTGATCGGCCAGGCGCTACAGCTCTTCGGCCGCGTCGACTGCCTGGTCAACAGTGCTGGTGACGGGGGCTCACCGGCAGGCATCGCCGCCGTTGATCTCGCCCGCCTGCAGCAGACCATGGCGGTCCACGTCGGAGGGGCCGTGGCGGCGATGAAGCACGTCGCCCCGGTGATGACGGCGCAGGGCTCGGGCAGCATCATCAACGTGGCCAGCATCAGCGGGCGGCTGGCGGGCTGGAGTTTCCTCGACTATTCGGCGGCCAAGGCGGCGGTCCTCCAGGCCACCCGCTGCGCGGCGATCGAACTCGCCGAGCATGGCGTGCGGGTAAACAGCATCTCGCCCGGGCCGATCCTGACCGGCATCTTCGCCAAAGGCGCCGGGATCGACCCGGCGGAAGCCGACCGCAGCGCCGCCGTGCTGGAGCCGGTGTTCGATGCCCGCCTGCGGATGTGGCAGCCCGTGCGGCGGCCGGGCCTGCCCGGCGACGTGGCCCCGGTGGCGGTTTGGTTGGCCAGCGATGCCTCCAGGTTCGTGACCGGCCAGGATCTCGCCGTCGACGGGGGCATCACCGCGGGGCGGCCCGCCGCGGTATCGGCCGCTGACCGGGCCCAGATGGCCGAAGTGTTCTCGGCCGGCCGCGGCTGAGCGCCGGCGGCGGTCATCAACCGCCCATCCGGCGCCGAACTGGATCCCCGCGGCTCAGGCTCGGGCTCGGGCTCAGGTATACGGAGGAATCTCTGCAGAAATTTATTTGCAGAAATCTCTCTGTATGCCTAAGGTGGCGAGCATGCCGACAAGAACCCATGGCAGCCGCGGTGACCGGCGGCTCGGCCGATCCGGCCCCGGCGACGTGGTTGAGCTGATCGACGTGCGCAAGTCCTACGGCACGGCCGCCGGGAGGGTCGAGGCCCTCGCGGGTGTATCGGCGGTGTTCCGGGCCGGCACCTTCACCGCCGTCATGGGCCCGTCAGGGTCAGGCAAGTCCACGCTGCTGCAATGCGCCGCGGGGCTCGACGTTGTGACGGAAGGGGAAGTACGCATCTGCGGAGCCCCGACCACGGGCCTGCCGGACAAGGCCCTGACTATCCTGCGCCGGGACCGAATCGGGTTCATCTTCCAGGCGTTCAACCTGATTCCCTCGCTGACCGCGCGGCAGAATGTCGAACTGCCCCGAAGGCTGGCGGGCAAGCCGGCGACATCCAGCGAGGTGACCTCGGTGCTCGCCGCCGTCGGCCTCGCCGACCGGGCCGGCCACCGCCCGAGCGAGCTATCCGGCGGACAGCAGCAGCGCGTCGCCATCGCCCGGGCCCTGGTGACCAGGCCGCAGGTCGTCTTCGCCGACGAGCCGACCGGCGCCCTCGACTCGGTCACCTCGCGGGAAGTGCTCACGCTGCTGCGCAGCCTGGTCGATGAGCACGGACTGACCCTGGTCATGGTGACCCACGATCCGGCGGCGGCCGGATACGCCGACCGGGTCCTGTTTCTCGCCGACGGACGGATCTCCGGGGAAATGGGCCGGCCCACCGCCGAAGCGGTGGCCGCCCGCCTTGCCGCGCTGGAGACCGGCTCATGAGCGGCCCGGCCGGGCAGTCCACCGTCGCGGCCCTGAGACTGTCCGTGATGACGATCCGGACCCGTTGGGTCACCTTCGTCGGCGCGTTCTTCGCGATCGCCGGGGGCGTGGCCATCATCGCGGCGATGCTGCTGCTGGTGGCGGCCGCGGCAAAGGCGCCGTTTCCCGGGCCGCAGCGCTTCGCGGCCGCGCCCGTGGTGGTCGTCCCGAACGACGGGCTAGGGCTGACCGAGGACGGCTCCAGCGCGGGCCTGACGCTGGAGCAGCCACCGCCGCTGTCGCCGGCGCTGGTGGCGAAGATCGCTGCGACCGGCCGGGTGGTCGCCGACCGCACATTCGGCGTCCACACGCCCGGCGGCCCGGCCGGGCAGGTCGGGCACGAGTGGTCCGCTGCCGCGCTGGGCCGCTACCGGCTCCTCGCGGGCCGGGCCCCGGCCGCCGCCGACCAGATCGTTGTGGCCAGCGACTCCGCGCGGGTGGGTGACTCGATCCTGGTGGACACTCCGGCTGGCCAGCACGCTTATGTCGTGTCCGGGGTGGTCGCGCCGCAGTGGTTCGAGAACGCGGTGTTCTTCACCGACCAGGCCGCCGCCCGGCTCGACCCGTCGGTCCAGGCGGTGGCGGCCTTCGCCAGCCGGGCCGCGGTCGTCGGCGCCGTCGGCCGCTCAGCCACCATCCTCACCGGCACCGCCCGGGTGCAGGCCGACCCGGACCCCACCGGGGGCGCGGACCTGCTCGCCGGCGCCGAGCTCACTGCCGGTACTGCGGCGTCCGTGGTCGCCTTCGTCGCCATCTTCGTCATGGTCGGCACGTTCGCGTTCGTCGTCGACCTGCGGCGCCGGGAGATGGCGCTGCTGCGCCTGGCCGGCGCGACCTCCCGGCAGATGCGGCGCATGATCGTCGGCGAGGCCGCGCTTATCGGCATCGTGGCCGCGCCGGCCGGGGCGGCCGCCGGTGCCTTCGGAGGCCGCCTGGCCGGCCACTACGCGGTCAGTTCCGGGAACGCGCCGGGCTGGTTCACCGTCGGCTTCACCTGGTGGCCCGTGCTGGCGGGCTTCGCCGCCGGCCTCGGCTCGGCGCTCCTCGGCTCGGCGGTGAGCGCCTGGCGGGCGGGTCGCGTCGCGCCGATCGAGGCCCTGCGCGAGGCCGCGGTCGACCACCGGGTGATGACGCCGCTGCGCTGGCTGCTCGGCATCGCGTCGCTGGTCACCGCGCTGTACTTCGCCGCCGACAACATCATCTCGGCGCCGTTCGAGCTGACCAACCCGCGCAAGACCATCGAGGTCCCGCTGCTGTTCGTGGCCGCCTTCGCGCTGCTGGCGCCGGTGCTGCTCGCTCCGGTGGCCCGGTGGGCGACCTGGCCGCTGACCCGGCTGGGCCCCGGCTCGATGATCGTCCGGGCGAACATCCTGACCGCTGTGCGGCGGACCGCCGCCGTCGCCGGATCGGCGGTCGTCGCAGTGGGCGCGGCCGCAGCCTTCTTCGTCCAGCAGGACAACGCCGAGAGTGCGCTGATGTACCAGGCGACCCGGACCAGCCGGGCCGACTACGTGGTCGTGCCCGCCGCCGGCGACTCGCTGCCCGCCGCCACGATCGCGGCCCTGCGTAAGGTGCCGGGCGCGCAGGTCGTCCCGGTGGAGGACATCGTCCTCTACGTCGGAACCCGGAATGGCGAGTTCATCGACTCTTTCGACGCGCAGGCCGTGCGCGCCGGCGCGCTGCCCGGAGTCGAGGACCCCGCGGTGCTGTCGGGCTCGGTGCGCGGATTCGGCCCTGGGTCCCTGGTCGTCGACGAGAAGGGCGCCCGGGCCGACGGGCTGCGGGTGGGCATGCGGCTGGCGGTATGGGGACCGGACGGGACCCGCCGGAACGTCACCCTCACCGCGATCGTCGCGACCGGCCTGGCCGGCGACCTGGTCTACGTCAGCAGCGACGTGGTGCATACGGCCTCGCCCACCCGGGTCGACGTCAGGGTCCTGCCCGGCGCCAGCCCCGCAGCGGTCCGGAAGGCGCTGATGACCGCCGTCCGCGGCCAGCCGGCGGCGGTCATCACCCGCGCCCAGGCGGTGAGCGCGATGGAGGCCGCTTCGCACCGGGAGAGCCGCAGCACCACGATCCTGGTCCTCGGGATCGCGCTGGTCTACTCGCTGATCGCCATCGCCAACACGATGGTGATGGCCAGCGCGGGGCGGCGCCGGGAGCTGGCCGCGCTGAACCTGACGGGGGTGACCCGGCGGCAGGTCCGCTGGTACGTCGCTGCGGAGTCACTGCTCGCGGTCGTCCTCGGCGCAGTTGTGGCCGCTCTCGCCGGATTCTCGATGCTGATCGCCCAGCTGGTCGACCTGACCAGCATGATCGGGAGCTTTCCCGTCTCCCTGCCCTGGCTGGCGTCGGGCACGGTCGTCGCCTCCTGCGCCGTCATCGGTGTCTGCGCCGCCACGATCGCGGCCGCGCGCGTGATGCGCGGCCGCGTGGTCGAACAGGCAGGCCTGCACGAGTAGCGCAGAACCCGGGCCATCGCCGGCCTGCCGCCTGCCCGGAGGGCCAGCCTCATGGCAGGCGGCGCAGGTGAGCGTCGGCGGGCTCGGCCGGCTGGACGCGGATCCGGCCGTCGACGGCCTGGATGCCGTCGGGGCGGACGAAGACGGGGCTGAGTTCCAGTTCGGCGACCTGCGGCAGGTCGTCGGCCATCCGGGAGACGCGCAGCAGCAGGTTCCTCAGCGCGGCGAGGTCGGCGGAAGGCAGGCCCGGGCGGCCGAGCAGCGGGGCACCGGGTACCGACCGGATCATATCGTCGGCATCAGAGTCGGTGAGCGGGGCGATCCGGCCGGTGCGGTCGGCCAGCGCGCGGGCGTCGTCAGCCAGCCCGAACAGCACCAGCGGGCCGAATACCTGCTCCTGCAGCACGCTGATCGTTACCTCGACGCCCCCGGTGCCCTCGGTGGTGACCGCGTTGCCGTCGGCCAGCGGCACGCCGTAGCAGCCGAGCAGTTCCGCGGCGGCCGCCCGAGGTAGCCAGCCGCCCGCCGGAGCGGCGGCAAGGAAGTCGGCGACCAGGTCTTTCGCCCGGTCCTGGCCCAGGCCCTCGAGGTCTGGCACGTGTCCTGGCGGCGTCGCCCGCCAGGTGCCGTAGCGCGCGGCGCGGCCGAGCGCGCGGGCGGCGGACTCGGGATAGGCGTAGGCGGGTACGGCCGGGGAGTCCTCGCCCGGGCCGGGCAGCAGCCGGACCACTTCAACCTGGTCCATCACCGCCGCCGCGATCGGCACCTGCAGCCGTGCGGCGCTCACGTCGGGGACCAGGTCGCCCGCTGCTGTCGTGGCCGTCAGCGCCAGGATCGCGTCGACGCCCGGGTCGGCCCCGGCGAGTTCCAGGCAGCGACGGAAAACGCCGGGCGTGGCCAACACGGTGGTGTCGACCGGCCCGGCCACGGCGGCCTTGGGAGGAAGCGTGTCCCGTAGCGCCCGCTGGGTGGCCTCGGCCAGGCTCGCCACCTGCAGGCCCGCGTCGCCGCACGCGTCGGCGGCCAGCATCGCGCCGCCGCGGGTATTGGACACCACGGCGACCCTGCCTCCCGTGGGCACCGGCTGCGAGGCCAGCAGGGCTGCGGTGTCGAGCAGTTCGCCGAGGTTGGCCGCGGCGATCACGCCCGCCTGCTCGAACAAGGCCTGCCTGGTGAGATGCGGGGTGGCCGTGGCCGCGGCGTGAGCGGCGGCCACGCGGCCCGCGTTCACGGTCAGGACCGGCATGGTGCGGCCGACGCCGCGGACGGTGCGGGAGAGCTTGTGCGGATTCCTGATCGACTCCAGGTACAACACGGCCAGCTTCGTCACCCCGTCGGATTCCCACCACCGGAGCATGTCGATGCCGGATACGTCGTCCTTGTTGCCGAGCGAGACGAGGGAAGAGATCCCGACGCCCAGCCGGGACAGATGCTCGAGCAGCACGAAGCCGACTCCGCCGGTGGCTTGCAGGGCCAGGCCGGCCTTTCCCGGCTTGGGATGGCGCGCCGCGAACGTCGCATCCAGGCCGATGCCGGGGTTGGCCACGCCGAAGCTGGCCGGCCCGACCATGCGCATGCCGTGGCGGCGGCAGATGCCCAGCAGTTCCGCGCGGTCCGCGACCGGGAGTCCCGACGTGATCACGACCAGGGCCCTGACCCCCCGCCGCCCGCATTCCTCGGCGATGCCGAGCACGGCCGCTGCTGGCGCGGTGATGACCGCCAGGTCGACCTGCTCGGGCAGCCCGGCCGCTGACGGCACGCAGGGGACGCCGTCAAGCTCGACGCCGCTCGGGTTGACCACGTGGACCGCGCCGGAGAACCCGTCGCTGATGATGTTCCGCAGGATGGCCCGGCCGACCGAGCCGGGGCGCCGGCTCGCGCCGATGACCGCGACCGAGGCGGGGGCCAGCACATGGCGCAGGCTCGCCACGTCGGCAGACCGCTCCCGCTCGGCGACCGCATCGCGGTAGGCGGCCATGGCGGCGTCGGCCTCGTCGACGGGCAGCGGGAACGTGAACTCGTACACGCCGTCCGCCAGGGCGCGCTGCGCCCGCAGCCCGGCGTCCGCGAACACCTTCAGCATGAGCGCGTTCTCGAGCAACGTCTCCGCGACCAGGGTGCGCACCCCCCGGCCGTGCGCCAGCGAGATCAGGTGCTCGAGCAGCAGCGTACCGACACCGCGATTATGCAGGTCATCGTCGACCGCCAGGGCGACCTCAGCGGACGAAGACCCGGCGCCCAACCGCTCGCACGTGCCGTAACCGACCACCTCGCCATCCAGCACCGCGAGCAGCGCGGCGTGATCAGGCCCGGACTCGCGGCATATCCGGCGTGCCGCCCGCTCGGCCGCTACCGGGCTCAGGCTGAAGAAGCGCAGGTACAGGTTGTCGGGGGACATCCTTTCGTGCATGTCCCGCACCGCGTCGAAGTCATCGGGCCGCGCGAGCCGGATCTCGATCGTGGTGCCGTCGGCCAGCAGAGCGTAGGCGCTGTCCTTGCTGTGCGCGGTCATCTCGCCCTCCCTGACGTGCTCAGCCTAGAGCCAGGCTCACAGAGCGTCGACAGGCCAGGGTGCCCGACGTGAGTGGCCGGGGAGGGTCTACGGTTCGAGTCGGTAAGGGGCTCGAGGCCGCTGGCCTTACGCCGGGCCGGCGGGCTCCAAGGTCGATCTCAGGCATGTCGGCTCTGATACTCGGGAGGTACCGCTCATGGCCACGTACCGGATGGTCTACGGAGACGAGGAAAGCGTCGTACGCGAGACGTTCGAGGACATCGACTCGGTGGAGCGAGAGGACGGCTGGGTCGTGCTGTTCCGCGGTGACGAAGCGATCCTGCGCGTGCAGGAGGGCCACGTGCAGGAGATGGAGCAGGTCAGCCCGTGAGGCGTGCAGCGGCTGCGGTGCTGATCAGAAGAGCTGCGCCTACGCGCCGGGTTCCCGCCTGATCGCGGCGAAGCGCTGGGCGGCGCTGTCGAGCTGGGCGGTGATCTGGTCCTTGACGTCGGCGTCCAGCGGGGTGTCCGGGCGGTTGATCAGTTCGCAGAGCACGGGTACCAGCGGGGCGTACTTGCCGGCCAGCGTGCGCAGTTTCGGCCCGGTGGTGTGGATCAGGCCGACCGCGTTGTCGGTGAAGTCGGACGCCTTGATGACCCGGGCCCAGGGGCTGGCCTGCAGGCTGGCGGCGACGTGCTCGCGGTACTGCTCGTGGGCGTCGCGGCCAGGATCGCGGGCCGGGTTCGTGACCGCCGCGACCAGGCCGGCTACGCGGTCCCCGAACTGGCCGGCCAGGGCGGCGAGGGCTTCGGGCTGGCTCTCGCCGGGCGCCAGGTCGCCGGCGTGGTCCTCGACCGCGTCGTGCAGCAGGGCCGCGCAGGCCAGGTCGGGGTCGGCGGCCCGGTAGTGGCTGATGACCCGGATCGCGACCCGCAGCAGGTGGTTCACATACGGTTCACGCTGGCGCCGGTCGGCCGCGTGCAGCCGGGCCGCCAGCGCCAGCGCCCGCTGCACCCGGTCGCGCTCGGCAGGCGGGAAGCGGGCGATCTCGATCGCCAGCCGCTCCCGCAGCCCTTGCTCGCCGTGCACGGACGTGATCGCGTGCAGCGGCATCTCGGCCAGTAGCCGCCGCTCGGCCGTTCCCCGGCTCATACCAGCATTAAACCCCGTAAACCAACCTCCGCGTGGGCCGGCCACGGGCATGGTCCGGAACGCGAGTAGAGCGGGGACTCACGTGCGTCGGCCGACCTCATACTCGACCGGGCGGGAACCGGGCACTGGCGGTACAGGCGGGGGTGCTGCGCGAGGTCGTGGCCATGCACCTGTCGACCGTGGTGCTGCGCGCCTTCGGCCGTCCCGGCGCCAGGGAGGACTGCTGACAGCCCGGGGCGGTGCTCAGCGCGGCTGAGCCTGGCTGAAGCCGTGGTCGAGAAGGCCGCGCATCGCGGCCCACACATCGGGGTGGTTGAGCAGGTCGAAGTGGTGCATTCCGCCCAGCCGGCGGCCCGTCTCGAGCGGGAACGGAACGTGCTGGCGGGCGCCGCGCCGGCCGTGGGCGCTGGCCGGCTGGACGAGCAGGTCGCCGACGACCGCGCCGAACGGGTGGCCCGGGTCGGCGGTGACCGTGGCGCTGATCGCGTAATGGTTCGCCGTGGCCAGCAGCGGCGTGTCGCTGCGGTGATCGCGCAGGCAGCAGTCCTGGTCGCAGCCGGTCCAGTCGTCGTCCAGCACGTAGCCGTAGCGCAGGTCCCTGACCGAACTCGAACCGGTGACCAGGCTGGCGAACGGCCTGGTCTCGGGCACCTGGCCCAGAGCCCAGCCCGCGAGCCCGGCCATGCGGGCCAGGGCGGCGCCCAGGTGCGGCGACCCCAGGTAGAAGACATGACGAACCCGGTCCACCCAGGCGGCTTCGGCCTGCCGGCCGTAGTGGCACGCGCTGCGGATGACCAGGCCGCCCATGGAGTGCCCGACCAGCAGGATCTCGTCCACCGGCGCTGGCCACGTCATCATGAGGCCATCCAGCAGATCGGCCAGGTCGTGGCCGCTCTCGGATACGTGCCGGCCGGTGTTGAAGCGGACGTAGACGGGGGTGCAGCCGAATTCTTCCCGCAGCCGGTGGCCGTACGGCGCGGACTGGCCGGCCTGCCGGCGCCAGGAATCCTCGGTCTCGGCCAGCCCGTGGACGAAGACCGCCAGCCTGGGTGTGGCCTGCGGGAACGCGGCCGCGACCGCGGGGGCCGTCCGCCCGACGTCTGATCCTCCGGCTCGCACGGCCATGGGGATGGCCAGCGGGGCCAGGCCGGGCTGATCGCCTGCTACTGCGTTCAGGGCCGCGACGGCCAGGTTGCCCCGCGGCTCGCGGCCCGCAGGCTCGCCACCGGCGCCGAGCAGCGCCGCCGTCTCCCCGCCGAGCGCCGCCACCGCGGGGCCGGCCTCCCGGACGGCGAGGTAGGCGCCCCGTGCGACCAGGTCATGGACCAGCCGGGCCGGGGCCCCCGCGGGCCCGATCGGGGTGAAGGCGCGGCGGCCGATGGCCTGGTGCACCTGCTCGATGCGCGAGACCAGCCCGGCGAAAGCCTGACCGCCGAGCCTGCTCAGGGCGCGTATCTCCGCTGGCGTCATCAACGACCTCCGATATGGCCCGGTGGCGATCCAGTCCTCCCATTGCAACCCGGGCGGCGCCGGACGGCAAGAGGGAGCCGGGGACCGAGGTCCGCGCGGGCGGCAGGCGGGAGCGGGGACCGAGGTCCGCGCGGGCGGGACCTTTTGCCGGTGTCGGCCGGAGCCCGCGCTGCTTATGATTGTTACTCGAGGGTAATCTCCAGCTGGCCACCGGGACGGCTGGAGCTGAAAGCCTGGCCCGGGAGGGGGCGTCATGGAGCGGCTCAACCCGATGGACGCCCAGTTCGCGGACGCGGAGGACCAGGGCTCCCGCGGCGGGCTCTCGCGGTGGACCGACCTCGACGGTCCCGTCCACTATCTCGACTTCGGCGGCCCGGCGCACGGGCCGACGATCGTGTGCGTGCACGGGCTGAGCGGTTCAGCGGTGAACTGGTCGGCGATCGCGCCGCTGCTGACGGATCGTTATCGACTCCTGGCTCCTGACCTGGCCGGGCATGGCCTGACCCGGCCCGCCGGGCGCGGCACCGACGTGGCCAGCAACCGGATCCTGCTGCACCGTTTCCTCGAGTCCGTGCCCGGTGGCCCCGTGATCCTCATGGGCAACTCGATGGGCGGGATGATATCGCTGCTCGAGGCCAGCGCCGCTCCGCTGGCCGTCGCCGGGCTGATCCTGGTCGACCCGGCCCTGCCGTTCGTCCCCGCCCGGCCTGATCCTGTCGTCGCCGCGGTGTTCGTCCTGGGAGCGACGCCCCTGCTGGGGAAGGCGCTGCTGGGCCGGGTCCATCAGCTTTCCCCGGAGGCCGCCGTGGCCAGCGTCCTGTCGCTGTGCTGCGCCGACCCCGGCCGCGTGCCCGCTGACGTCATCGCCCGGCACGTGGAGGTGGCGCGCCAGCGAGCCGCGTTCACCGGTACCAGCCGGGATATCTCCGCCGCCATGCGCTCGATCATCCACACCGCCGGCGTGGGCGGCGGCCGGATCTACCGGCGCAGGGTCCGTTCGGTCACGTGCCCGGTGCTGCTGCTGCACGGCGAGCGCGACCGGCTGGTCCCGGCCTCGGCGGCGCGCCGGGCCGGCCACGACCACCCGTCATGGTCGGTGGTGATCCTGCCCGGCGTGGGGCACGTGCCCCAGCTGGAGGCGCCGCAGGAGTGCGCCGCAGCCATCACGGAGTGGCTCGGCGCAGCGGGCCAGCGCGCGGCGGAATCGGCCACCCCGCCCCGGCGGCCGGGCTTAGCGCACCTCCCGTTGTGGCGTCGGCCCCGCCGCCGGTGGCGCGTGGGCGGGCTCGGCCGCGGCCACTGACCCGCCTCGCGAACGGCAGGCCGGAGCCGGGCCTCGCGCAGGCGAAGGTCCCGGCAAGGTCGGGACGAATGCCCGTAACGGTGACGGCCGGCGTGTCGCATGCTAGAAGTGCCTGTGGGTGGGTCGCATTGGCTCGTTTCCGCGCGGCGACGGCATCCGGCCTCGGCCTCGCGGGACGCCCATGTGCGAGGGAGGAAGGCAGAACCATGAGTTTCAACCTTGCGGTCATCCTGCGTGAGACGGCCTCGGCGTCCCCCGGCAAGCCCGCGGCGCTGTATACCGGAGGCCAACTGACCTACGGCGAACTTGACGTGCTGTCCGACCGTCTGGCGGCCAGCCTGCAGGCCGGCGGAATCGGCCCCGGGGACCCGGTGGCGCTGCAGCTGCCCAACATCCCGCAGTTCCTGATCTCCTACTTCGGGATCCTCAAGGCCGGCGGCGTGGTCGTGCCGCTGAACGTGCTGCTCAAGGCCCAGGAGGTGGCGTTCCACCTCGACGACTCGGCCGCGAAGATGCTCATCACCTGGGAGGGAGTGCTCGGCGAGGCGGCCAAGGGCGCCGAGGCCGCCGGGGTCGGCGAGATCTATGCCGTGGGACACGCCGGGGACCAGGGCCAGGCCGTGCCGTTCGAGCGGCTGCTCGCCACGCCCGCGGACGGGTTCCGGCTCGCGTCCCGGGACCAGACCGACACCGCGGTCATCGTCTACACCTCGGGCACGACGGGCCGCCCCAAGGGCGCTGAACTCTCGCATATGCAGCTGTACATGAACGCGGACATCCCCGGGCGCCTGTTCGACGTCCAGTCCGACGACATCGTGATCACGGTGCTCCCGCTGTTCCACGTGTTCGGCCTGTCCAGCATCATGGACGTCTGCGTGCGGTTCGGCTGCACGATGTCGCTCATCCCGCGCTTCGATCCCGCCGCGGTCCTCGAGGCGATCCAGCGCGACCGGGCCACGATCTTCGAGGGCGTGCCCGCCATGTTCATCTCCCTGCTGTCCTACCCGGAGCTCGACCGCTACGACGTCTCCTCGCTCCGGATCGCGATCTCCGGCGGCGCCTCGATCCCCGCGCCGGTGCTCGACGCCTTCGAGAAGCGGTTCGGCGTGCTGATCCTGGAGGGCTACGGGCTCACCGAGACCGCGTCCACCACGACGTTCAACATCAGCGCCAGCGAGCGCCGGGCCTACAGCGTCGGCAAGCCCATCTGGGGCACGCAGACGGAGGTCTGGGACGACAACGGCCACGCCCTGCCGCCGGGCAAGGAGAACGTCGGCGAGGTCGTGACCCGCGGGCTGCACGTCATGAAGGGTTACCTGAACAGCCCGGAGGCCACCGCCGCGGTGTTCACCGACGGCTGGTTCCACACCGGCGACCTGGGCTACTTCGACGAGGACGGCTTCCTGTTCATCGTCGGCCGGATCAAGGAACTCATCATCCGCGGCGGCTACAACGTGTATCCGGCCGAGATCGAGGACGTGCTGCACGGTCATCCCGCGGTGGCCGAGGCGGCCGTGGTGGGGATCCCGCACGAGCGGCTCGGCGAGGAGGTCATGGCCGTGGTCGCGCTGCGCCCGGGCGCTGCCCTGACCGCCCCGGAATTGATCGCCTACTGCAAGGAGCGCATCGCCGCCTACAAGTACCCGCGGGTCGTCGAGTTCCGCGAGGCACTGCCGAGGAACACGCTCGGCAAGATCCTTAAGGACGAACTGGTCCCGCGCTGAGACCCGGTTCCGCGCGAGCCCCGAGGTCGGAAAGAGGGTCATGATGACGGTACCGGTAAGACCGGTAAGAGAGCGCGGCCGGATCCCGCGCCGGGACGACGACTACAGCCGGGCGGCCGCGGCCGGGCGGATGGAGTTCCTGCGCGAGGCCACCGGCGCCCGCCCGGAGCACCTCGGGCGGTACTCCATCGACCCGGCCGTCGTCGCCGGGAACATCGAGAACTTCGTCGGCGCCGCGCAGGTGCCGATCGGCATCGCCGGCCCGCTGCTGGTCGACGGCGAGCACGCCCGGGGCGAGTTCTACGTGCCCCTGGCCACGACCGAGGGGACCCTGGTCGCCAGCTACAACCGGGGCATGAAGTTGCTGCACCTCGCGGGCGGCGTCAAGACCACCGTGATGGACGACCGGATGCAGCGGGCGCCCGCGTTCGGGTTCGACAGCGCGCGCGAGGCCCGCGAGTTCGGGAAGTGGGTCACGGCGAACTTCGACGCGATCAAGCGCGAGGCCGAGAGCACCACCCGCACGGGCCGGCTGCACGATATCGAGCAGTTCTCGGCCAGCAGGTACCTGTTCCTCCGGTTCAACTTCACGACCGGGGACGCTGCCGGGCAGAACCTGGCGGGCCGCGCCACCTGGCGGGCGTGCGCCTGGATCCGCGCGCATTACCCCGGCGTGCGGCGGTTCTGCCTCGAGTCCAACCTGGCCACGGACAAGAAGAGCTCGCAGATCAATATCCTGGCGACCCGCGGCAAGCGGGTCACCGCGGAAGCGACGATCCCGGCCCGGCTGGCCCGCGAGGTGATGCGCACCACGACCGAGGAGATGTTCGCCGCGCGCCAGATCTCCAACCTCGGCGGCCTGCTGGCCGGGGTGAACAACAACGGCAACCACTCGGCCAACGGGATCACCGCGCTGTTCGTGGCGACCGGCCAGGACATCGCGAACGTGGCCGAGTCGTCGGCGGCCCTCCTGCACAGCGAACTGCTCGACAACCGGGACTACTACTACTCGATCACGATCCCGGCGCTGATCGTCGCGACCTACGGCGGCGGGACCGGCCTGCCCACGCAGCGCGAGTGCCTTGAGCTTCTCGGTTGCTACGGCCGCGGCCAGGTGCTCAAGTTCGCCGAGATCGTCGCCGCGACCGTGCTGTGCGGCGAGATCTCGCTGGGGTCGGCGGTCGTCGCGGACGAATGGGTGGCGGCGCACGAGCGTCTGGGCCGCAACCGGCCGTAGCGGCGGGGACCTGCTCCCCCCGGCTGACTGGGCGCCGCGCGGGCCCGCGGGCCGGCGCCCGGCCCGGTCACAGCAGGCAGAATCGGGACATGGCTGAATCCTGGATGATCGATGAACTCGCTCACGCCGGCCCGGAGCATCTCGACCCCGGCTTCGTCGCCGGATACGACCGCAAGCAGGGACAACCCGACTTCTCGGCTGACGTCGCCGTGCTTCGTGAGTCCGGCCTCGGCCCGGCGGGGACCGTGGTGGATCTCGGGGCGGGGACGGGACGGTTCGCTCTGGCCGTGGCCCCGCACGCGGGCCGCGTGGTGGCGGCGGACGTCTCCCCGGCCATGCTCGGCGTGGTGGGCTCCCGCGCCGCGGAGGCCGGGCTGGGCAACATCGAGTGCGTGCAGGCGGGGCTGCTGTCCTACCAGCATTCCGGGGCGGCCGCCGACGCGGTCTTCACCCGCAACACGCTCCACCAGTTGCCCGACTTCTGGAAGGTGGTCGCCCTGGACCGGATCGCCGGGATACTGCGGCCCGGGGGAGTCCTGCGCCTGCACGACCTGATCTTCGACTGCCAGCCCGCCGAGGTCGCCGCGGTCGTGGACCGCTGGCTGAGCTTCGCGGTCGCCGACCCCGCGGACGGTTACACCCGCGAGGACTTTGCCGAGCATCTCCGCACCGAGTTCAGCACGTTCCGGTGGCTGCTCGAGCCCATGCTGGCCGCGGCCGGATTCGACATCGTGACCAGCGAGTTCCGCGGCTCGGTCTACGGCGCGTACACCTGCGTCAAGTCCTGACGGCCACCGCGGCTGCGGGCCGCTATCCGGCTGCGGCCTGCCGGTTCACGGGAACCGCCGAGCCGGCCGCGGACGTCGGCAGCACGAGCTCGAACACCGAGCCGTGGCCCACCGTGCTGCGGACGCGGACCGAGCCGTGATGGGCCTCGGCGATCGCTTTCACGACCGCCAGGCCGAGACCGAACCCGCCGGTCTCCCGGCTGCGGCCCGTTCCCACCCGGGTGAAGCGGTCGAAGATATGCCCGATATCGGTGGACGGGATTCCGGAGCCCGAGTCTCGCACGGCGAGGATGACCCTCTCCCCGTCGCGCCGGGTGCTCAGCTCGATCCGGTCGTCGAGGTCGGTGTGATCGACGGCGTTCTCGATCAGCGCGTCCAGGGCCAGGGTCAGACGGTCCCGGTCGGCCTGCACCCGGGCTTCGGCCAGGGCGCCGAACGACCACCGTCGCGGGGTCTGGCTCCACCGGTGCAGGATCTCCATCACGAGCCCGGCGACGTCCACGGGGGCCAGGCGCAGGAAGTCCGGGCTGTCGGTCGAGGCCAGGAGGACCAGCCGGTTGGCCAGCCGGCGCATCCGGAGCAGCTCGTCGACGGCCACGCGCGCGTCCTTGGCGATAGCCTGATCGGTGGCGGCGTGGGTGATCAGCTCGGCGTGGCCGAGCGCGATCGTGATGGGCGTGCCCAGCTCATGTGAGACGTCCTGCAGGAACCGGCGCTGCTGATTCAGCAGGAGCAGATTGTGCTCCGAGACCCGCTTGATCTCCTCCATGGCCACGAACCGCCGGCGTGCGTGCCACGCCATGACCACGAACATCGCGGCGAGCAGCGGGACCTCCGCGAGGTAGTCCCCGTCCTGTTCCCCCCGGATGACCTGCCAGCCGATCAGGCCGCCGGTGGCCAGGGTCACGATCGCCACGGTGAGGACGGTGGACCCCAGACGCCACAGCCGGAAGCCGTAGATCGCGGTCAGGCTGATCCAGATGATGAGGAACGGAACGGTCTGCCACGCCGGGATGAGGCGCATGGCGAGCAGGTTCAGCCCGATGAAGAACGCCCAGGCGATATCCACCCAGTACGCGCGGGCGAACTGGCGGACCCGGTCACGCCATAGCCGCAGGCCATCTGCGGCGCGAGGGGCGGCGGCCCCTGCGATCACGGGCTCAGCAGGTATTTGCATCGATCCATCCCTCAGCTCCGGCGGCTACCGAATCCTACGGCTCCAGGGGGGTTTGATGGCAACATATCCTGCCGAACCGCCGGGACATACGGGCAGGTCAGGCCGGGACGCCCCGGGGCCACAGCTCTGGCGTGAGGGGTGCGGGCCGCACTTCGCGGCCGTGATGGTGCTCGCGGATGCCCAGTTCGCGCGGGGAGGCGGCCCGCCACATGGCGAGGGCCTGGCCACCGTAATCGGTGGCCAGGCCCTCGCGTTACGCAGGCGGCGGGTACAGGTCCTAGGGCCCCGCCGCCCCCGGGGTATGAGCGTCCTCTGAGTCAGGCCGCCGGCCCGGTGCCGAGGACGACGGTCGCGCTCTGGCTCTGGCCCATCTGGTCGGTCCAGGTGAGGCTGACCTTGTCGCCGGGGTGGTATCCGTTCAGCACCGACCGGACGTCCGACGCCGATGCGACGCTGTGACCGCCGACGGCCGTGATCACGTCGCCCTCGGTCAGGCCCGCGTTCGCGACCCCGGAGCCCGGCTCGACGCCGGCGATCTGGACGCCTCCGCCCGGGACGTCTCCGCCCTGGACGCCTCCGCCGGCCGAGAACCCCGGCTGGGAGGCAGCGGCGATCTCGACGCCCAGGATCGCGGTCGAGCCGATGTGCACGGTGGCCGAGGACGTGCCCGCCTCAATCTGGCCGGCGATGGAGACCGCCTCGTTGATCGGGATCGTGAATGCCTGGGTGGCCTGCGCGGACGAGTTGAGCTGGACCGACCCGGTGGACGCCGCCGTGTCCATGCCGATCACCTGTCCGGAAGTGTTGAGGAGCGGGCCGCCGGAGTCCCCGGGCTGGATGCCCGCGTTGGTCTCGATGAGCCCGGACAACTGCTCGGCGCTGCCGGACGAGTCGTCACTGGCGGTGATGGACTGGTCCAGGCCGGTCACCCGGCCGGTCGCGACCGACGGGGTACCGTCCTGGCCGCCCGCGTTGCCCACGGCCACGACATGGTCGCCGACCGTGACGTCTGACGAGTTGCCCAGGTCCGCCGTCTGCAGGCCCGATGCTCCCTGGAGCTGGATCACCGCGACGTCGTGAGACGTGTCGTAGCCGACCACCGACGCCGCGTAGACCTGGCCGTTGGCCACGTCCCGCACCTTGATGGAGGTGGCGCCGTTGATGACGTGGTTGTTCGTGAGCACCTCACCGGACGAGGTGAGGACGATCCCGGTGCCGGCGGCGGTGCCGTCATTGAGCGTAGAGACCACGTCGACCACGGCCGGGTCCGTCTTGGACACGATCTGCGAGGTCGTCAGCGCGGTGGCCGTGGCGCCGTTGGCGGTGGCCGCCCATGCGGCGCCGCCGCCGACGGCCAGGGCGATGGCCGCGGTGAAGGCCAGCGGGGCCAGCCGCCGGTGCCGGGGCGGCGGCGGGGGGGCCGGGTACCCGGCACCGTACTGAACGTACGGGCCCTGCGGGCCCGCGGGGCCGCCGGGACCGTACCACGGCTGCTGCTCCGGCTGCGGCTGCGCTGATCCCGTCGTCACCTGGGGGTCTTCGAATGTGCCCATAGTTCTGTCCTCCCAGATACGTGGGTCACCGTGTTCTTCTTCCTCTACGATGCGTCCCGTACCTGGAGGCAAGCTCAGGGGAACTTGGTGCCAGCCAGATGATTGCCTGGAAGTTTCCTGAACGGAATCTCTGAGAGCGCTCTGGCCGCCCGCGGCTGCCGTCCGGTGGCCGTTCTTCACGCCGTCTCCACATCCGGGCCATCCGCACTGCACTCGCGCCGGATTCACTTGTTCCAGCCGTGAACGGTGAATGGGGCGGATGAGGTGATCGTGCTGGCGCGCAGGTCACTGCCCGGCCAGCCAGCCTCCCGCCCGGCCGGCCCGGGGCCGCAGCCGTGACCGCCGTGGCGTCGGCCGTACTCGCCCTGGGCGGGCTCGGCGGCCTGGCCATCAAGTTCGGTTACCTGCTGCCCCTGCTGGGCGTCGGCGCGGAGTCGGCGGGCGTCCCGGTCCCGGGCGAGGCCAGCCTGCTGGCCAGCGCCGTGCTGGCCGGCACCGGGCGGCTCAGCGCGTGGGGTGTCGCCCTGGCCGGGCTGGCCGGCGCCGTCCTGGGCGACAACCTGGGCTACTGGATCGGGCGTCGCTTCGGCCTGCGGCTGACTCGGCTGCCCGGTCTGCGCTGCTTCTACACGCCGGCCCGGCTGGCCGCGGCCGAGCGCCTGTTCACCCGGCGCAGCGGCTTCGCGGCCATCTTCTTCGCCCGGTTCGCCGCGATCCTGCGGATCTTCGGTGGCCCGCTGGCCGGCCTGCACCGCATGCCCTGGCCCCGGTTCGCGCTCGCCAACGTCGCGGGCGGCGCGGTCTGGGTCGGCGCCGTCGTCACCGTCGGGCTGCTGCTGGGCGACAACCTGCACCGGGCGCACGCGCTGATAACCGGGGCCGGCCTGGCCGGCCTGCTGCTGGCCGTCCTGGTGATCCTCGCGGTCCTGGCCTGGCGGCATCGCCGGCGCCGCTCAGGCCCGCCACCCTATGCGGCGAGCCGCTGTCCCGCGGCTGCGCCGGCTCCCCGGGGCCTGGCCCCGGGCGAGCACGCCGACGATCGGCCGGCCGCGGGGCCGGCCTCGACGGTGGCCTGGGCCTCCCTCCGCGCGCTGCCCACCGGCAGTGACGGAACAGCAGGCCGGGCCCACCAGCGCAAGATCCATCAAACAGTCACGGCTCAGCCCAGGAGGTTAGAACGACAGGGCTCGTCGCGGAATAAGCCGCCGCTTTGCCTCCCGGCGGCCAGCCTCGTGGTTGCGGGCTGCGAATCGGGGCGCGGCGGAGCCCGCCCGGCGCCCTGGCCGGGCGGTGCCCATGATCTATGCCCGGAATTGCCCATGATCTATGCCCTGAATTCCGGCATTTCCTGCGTTTTGGCTCCTCCGGTCAGGTGAGCCGGTTCCCGTCACCGGCGAAGCCGGGATGAATGTGAGTCTGCTGTACAGGGGTGTACACCAAAGTCGCATTCACGGGGCGGGATGGCGGGGCGGCGGCCGGGGATGGCGGGGCGGCGGCCGGGGATGCCAGGGCGGCGGCCGGGGATGCCGGGGCGGCGGGCCTGCGGCCGGGACGAAGACCACGAAACGGGGGCAAATGGTTAAGACGGTGGCTGGCTGTCCGGCCTGGTGCCAGCCTCCGGCCAGCCGCGTTGTCCCCTGACCGGCGCCTGGGTCAGGGAACCGGGCGCCGGATTCATGATCAAATCGGCATCAGAAGTGGTTCTTCAACGGCACCAGATGGAATCTGGCTTACACGCTCACCGCCGGGCTGAATCTCGGTTCCCCCTATACCGTGCCCGGCTACCCGACCGGCGACAACGTGGCCACCGGGCTGCCCTGGGCCCCGGCCACCGATGGCCTGCGCAACATCACCGGCCGGGTGAACCCGAACGGCACGGTGACGATCTACGCCATCACCTCCACGGTCAGCGGCGGCGGTGACCAGGGCGCTGACCCGAACAAGCTCGTCGCCATCACCGACAACCCGCCGCCACGACGATGCCGGCGGCGGAGACCTTCGTGACCGTCGGGCCCGCACGGTCCGGCCAGGTGCTGCGCGGCGTGTCGTTCACGCCAGGAACCAGGATCTACGGGCGCTGAGCTCGGCCCGATGGCGCGTCCGCGCCACGCGGATGCGCCATCGGGAGCCTCGCAGGCGCCCCCCGCGCGCCGGCCGCGGCCGCTCGCCGCGTTAACGTGGTGGGGTCGGCATCGGGGGCGGCGGACCGCGAGCCGGAGCGGAGGGGGATGAGCAGGCGGGTGGGGCCCGCAAGCGAGCGGGGAACATGACGTGAGCCGGATGGCCCGCGCGGGCGCCGCCGCGGCGGCCGGGCTGGCCGTCGCCGTGGGCGTCGCGAGCCTCGTCGTACGCGGGCCGGCCGGGCCGCAGGCGCGATCCGCCGAGGTCTTCGCGGACCGGGTCTTCGCGGACCGGGTCTTCGCGGACCGGGTCTTCGCGGACCGGGTCACGGCGGACCGGGTCACGGCGGACCGGGTCACGGCGGACCGGGTCACGGCGGACCGGGTCACGGCGGACCGGCCGGCGGCAGGTTCGGCCGCGCAGGTCCCGGCCGCGCTGCTGAGCCGGAGCGTCACCCGTGCCTACTCGTTCCTGAACCAGATGATGGACCAGTACGCCGTCGGCCCGACCCCCCGTCTGGTCCAGAGCTTCACCGGGGGCGTGCTGGGCGACCAGAAGTTCACGGCCTCGGAGACCTACGACGACGCGCTGGTCATCGACGCGTATCTGGCGGCGGGCACCCCGGCCGGCCTGGCGCGGGCCGAGACGATCGGCAACGCGCTGCTGTACGTGCAGGCACACGATCCGCGGCAGGACGGGCGCGTACGCGCCGCCTACGAAGCCACCCCGCTGCTGCCTTCGGGCGAGGTCGACATCGCCAACCAGGCGACGCCATCGGGCGACATGGCCTGGGCAGGCCAGGCCCTGGCCCAGCTCTACGCGGCCACGGGCAGGCAGGCGTACCTGCGGGGCGCGGAAGCTATCGGGAACTGGGTGCAAGCGAACGCCTACGACTCCCGGCGGGCAGGCGGGTACACCGGCGGCGAGACGGCGAGCGGCCAGAAGCTCACGTGGAAGTCGACCGAGCACAACATCGACCTGTACGTGCTCTTCCGGCTGCTGGCCGGGGAAACCGGCGATCCGGTGTGGTCGGCCAGGGCGGCTTGGGCCAGGCGCTTCGTCGCGGCGATGTGGGACCCGGCCCAGCACACGTTCGACGTCGGGACGACCGGCAACGGGGTGATCTCGAACGAGGCTGAGTTGCCCGAGGACGTCAGCAGCTGGACCTACCTGGCTCTCCGCGATCCCGCCTACGCGGGATCGCTGGGCTGGGCCGTGCGGAACCTCGCGGTCACCGCCGACGGGTTCAGCGGCGTGAGCTACTGCACCGCAGACCGTTCCGGCGTGTGGTTCGAGGGGACCGCCCACCTGGCCGACGCGCTGGAACAGCGCGGCGGTCCCGGCGACGACGCCCTGGCCGCGCGCTACCTGGCCGACATCTACGACGCCCAGGGGCACGGGCCCAACCGCGACGGCCGGGGGATCATGGCGGCGTCGCGGAACGGGCACAGCGACTGTGCGGGCGGCCATTTCTACACGTCGCTGCACATCGGGACGACCGCCTGGTACATCCTGGCCGCCAAGAAGGTCGACCCGTTCGTCCCGATCTCGCCGCGCGCGCCCGCCCCGGCTCGCGCTACCGAGCCGGATCGTGACGACGACCAGTGACGCGGTGCCCGGCCGGTCATCGCGCGGGCCAGGAGGAACCAGATGCGAGTGATCGTGGTCGGGCGGGAGTCGTCGGCGCCGACGGCCTGGTCGTGACCACCGGCCTCGGTCACTCCGGCCTGACCATGGGCCCTACGCGGGAGCCATCGCCGCCCGGATCGCGCTGGGCGAGCCGGCCGGCATCGACCTCGCCCCCCTCAACCCGCCGCGCCCGGCCGCCGCGTGAGCGCACGCGGTCAGGGTCGGTCGGTCAGGGAGGCAGCGATACGCGAAGCGAGCGTCGCGACCGCGGCACGCAGTTCCTGCCCGCCATCGACGCGGAAGTCGAACGGCACGCTCGCCAGCCACTCCTGCGCATACATCGCCGGATTGCTGGTGCTGCCGACGAGCACGCACCCGTCTCCCGACGGTTCAAGCCGTCCCATGGGAGGGCGGATCCACGGCGCCACCTCAGCCAGCGGAGCGTCGAACCCGACCCGGGTGGGGAACTCCCACCCGGTGCCCAGGTTCTCTTCCACTGCTGCCACCGGGTCGAGGCCGTCGGGCGGCTGGAACCCGTGTGCGGTCTGCTGGACCGCGCGGACCCGGTCGACCCGGTAGGTGCGGATCGCGTCCGCGCGATGGGAGTGGCACAGGAGGTACCAGCGCCCGTGGCGGACGACGACCGCCCAGGGGTCCACCTCGGCTTCCCACTCGTGGCCGGACTCGCTCCGATACGTGACCAGGACGCGACGCCGGGCCGCGATGGCAGCGACGAGCGCGCTGGTGGTGGGGGGATCTGGACGGGCCGAGTACCGGTCGGGCGCGGCCGACGCGTGCTCTCGCAGCGCTGCCGCTGGCCGGCCGACGCTCTGGGGCAGGGCCCGGATGACCTTGCCCAGGGCAGCACCGACGGGGTCGCCGGCGTCGGCGGCGGCCGGCTGGCCGTCGAGCACCGCCATGACCAGGCCAAGTGCCTCGGACTCGGTGAAGAAGACCGGAGGCAGCCTCATCCCGCGCCCGAGCCGGTACCCGCCGTAGGGTCCCCGGGCTGACTCGACGGGGATGCCCGCCTCCCGGAGGATCCCGACGTACCGGCGTGCGGCCCGCTCCGTGACACCTAGCCGCTCGGCGAGTTCGCCGGCCGTCGCGCCGGGGCGGGTCTGCAGGATCTCGAGGGCACGCAGAGCGCGTGCGGTGGGGCTGAGATCGGTCGGCACACGAGCAGATTAGGTGGTCACGAGATGAACCGGAAGCGGGTCGTCCGGAACTGGCCCTACGGTTATGTCCGTGACCGAGAAAGAGGACTGATCATGGACATCCTGCTCATTGCCGGCCTGTGGCTCGACGGATCCGCATGGGACGATGTCGTGCCCGCGCTCGCGGCCCTCGGCCACCGCCCCGTGCCGCTCACCCTCCCGGGTCAGGGTGACGGATCTGCGTCCGCCACGCTCGACGACCAGGTGGCCGCGGTGCTCGCCGCGGTGGACGCGGCATCCGGAAAGCCCATGGTGGTGGGGCATTCCGCCGCCTGCACCCTGGCTTGGCTGGCCGCCGACGCGCGACCGGGGAAGGTGGCCAAGGTCGCCCTCATCGGCGGCTTCCCGCCCGCCGACGGGAAGCCCTACGCGGACTTCTTCGAGTCGAAGGACGGCGTCATGCCCTTCCCCGGCTGGGGCCCGTTCGAGGGGGCAGACGCTGCTGACCTTGACGAGGAGGCCAGGCGCAGCATCGCGTCCGCTGCGATCCCCGTCCCCGAAGCGGTGACCAAGGGCGTGGTGCATCTGGCGGACGAGCGGCGGTTCGACGTCCCGGTCGTGCTGGTCTGCCCCGAATTCACCCCCGCCCAGGCTCAGGAGTGGATCGGCGCTGGTGAGGTGCCCGAGCTCGCCAGGGCCAAGCACCTGGACTTCGTGGACATCGACTCGGGGCACTGGCCCATGGTCAGCCAGCCGATCGAACTCGCCCGGCTCCTGGCCGAAGCGGCGGCCGAGCACTGACATGACGCCGCAGCCAGGGGCCGCTCGCACGCGAAAGGGCTCGGTGCGGATTCACCCGCGGCCGGCAGGTTGGCCAGCACGCATGGATCGTGAGCAGGGTGATCGATCCGGTGTGAGCGGCGGCGGCCAGGCGGGCTCGGTCCCGGCCTCCGCTAGGTCGCGGCCAGGGGCTACGGCAGCACGCGCTGCAGCACGCTCGCGTCGCCGCTGATCTCCAGGCCGTGATCGGTCACCTCGGCGGCGGTGAGCTGGCCGGAGAACAGGGCCAGGATGAGCTGCGGTTCGCCCCGCAGGACGAGGTCCGGCGACCGCGGCCTCCCGCGCCGCGGCACTCGACCTGCTGGCCGGAGGCAGGGAAGAGCAGTTCGCCGCCGCCGCGGCCACCCTCATCGGCCAAGGCGATCACGCCCTCGCCCTGGAGATCATCCAGCCGGGCCTGCTGCGCCACCCGGCCAGCGTCACACTGGCCGGGCTGCGCCGCACCGCGCTGCACCGTCTCATGGAGCAGTACCAGCAGTTCGACCCGTTCAAGTTCCTCATCTACTCCGAGCTTTCCGGCACCGAGACCGGCCCGGCCGAGTAGTCGCGTGACGGTCCGGTGACCGGCCTAGATCGTCGGCGCACCGGTCCCAGGAACTCTGGTCATCACCTATCGTGCAAACGTGATCTCTGAAGAAACTGTGGCCCACGTGGCTGCCTTGATGCCGCAGCCAGACCGCTCTGTCGTCGCGATCGCGCCGCCCGGGCCTGGGCCCGGGACCTGGGCCGGCGCGCCGAGCGCGGCCCGCTGCGACGGGGAGATCTACCTGGCCTACCGCCTGCGCCGCCCGCAGGGGCGGGGGCGCGGCTACGCGGTGGCGGTGGCGCGCTCCACCGACGGCGTGCGCTTCGAAATCCTCCGCACCGTCGGCCGGGAAGAGTTCGGCGCCGAGTCGCTGGAACGCCCGGCGCTCGTGATGACCCCGGACGGCGCCTGGCGGCTGTACCTGAGCTGCGCCACGCCGGGCACCAAGCACTGGCGCGTCGAGGTGATCGAGGCCCGTCATCCCGCCGCATTCGACGCGCGGCGCAGCCGGGTGGTGCTTCCCGGCGACTCCGCCACCGCGGTCAAGGACCCGGTGATCGTCCGCGACGGTGACAAGTGGCACCTCTGGGCGTCAGTGCACCCTCTGGCCGACCCCGACCAGGCCGACCAGATGGCGACCGACTACGCGTGCAGCGCGGACGGCCTGACGTGGACCTGGCAGGGCACCGCGCTGAGCCCGCGGCCGGGTCAGTGGGACGGGCGCGGCGTGCGGGTCAGCGCCGTCCGGCTCTCGCCGGGCGAGGTCGTGGCCTACTACGACGGGCGGGCCAGCGCGGCCGAGAACTACGAGGAGCGGACCGGCCTGGCCACGGGAGCCGAGCCCGGGGTACTGACCGCCCACGGGCCGGTCGCCCAGTCACCGTACGGCGCCGGGGGCCTGCGCTACCTCTGCATCCTCGACCTCGGGGACTCCCGCGAGCGCTACTACTACGAGATGACGCGGGCCGACGGCGCGCACGAACTGCGCACCGAACTGCGCTGACCGGCGTTCAGGGCGCACGGGTCAGAACGCACGGGTCAGAACGCACGGGTCAGAACGCACGGGCCTGGCCGTTGCGCGCCTGGCGCTGGCCCGCGGGCCTGGCTCCGACCAGCCCGCCCGAGTCGCCGCGCGGCTGCAGCCAGTCGCCGAAGTCCTCCCCGGTGATGAGTTCGAGGCGCCGGATGTCAGCCTCGAACCTCGGGATCAGCGCCTGGCGCTGCGCCCAGGTCAGCGGCTGCCGGGGCGGGCTGTCCCGCTGCAAGATCCGTTCCAGCGAGCCGGTCACGGCGGACGCGCCGGGCAGGACGCCGCTGACCGCGACCGCGGCGCGCAGCGCGCGCGACACGGCGCGGTGCCGCAGCGATCGCTGCGGATGGGCGGTGACATTCTCCCGCGGCACCTCGGAGAGGACGCCCTGCGGCACGCCGAGGAAGGCGCAGATCTGGTCGAGGACCTGGGCGGGTTGCTCGATGAGCGCGCGGTAGCGGAAGACCAGGACCTGCTCCCTGGGAAAGACCGTGTACAGATGCTCCAACTGCTCCCCGTAACGCCCGAGCGCGGTGTACTGCCAGAAGTCCGCCCAGCCCGCCGCGATCCGGCGCTCCTCCTCGGCGCAGGCCGCGACGAAGTCGCCGACGGGATCCAGGCCCGCCGACCACAGGTGCGTCCAGTTCGAGTGCGCCCGTTCCACCGGGTCCCGCAGGACCACGATCAGCCGGGCCCCGGGGATCAGCGCGCGGATGCGCCGCTGAGCGTCCCGGCGGTACAGGTAGAACGGCGTCGACTCGCCGCGCAGGACTCCGGCCGGCGCCGGATCGAACAGCGCCTCGTAGTGGTCTCGGCGCCACACGTGCTCGCGGTAGGTCTGCACGTCACCGGGGCCGCCGCGGACCGGCGGCGGCCCGTCGGTCAGGAAGAACTTGGGCTCCTTGACCGCCGACATGTACAGCGCGGGGTGCCGGGCGAGCGCCGCGTGGAGTGCGGTAGTGCCTGCCTTCGGCGCGCCCGCCACGAAGAAGTCCGGCAGGGCCATGGCTTCTCCTCCATGAAGGGGATGGGGAGGCGGATGAGGCCCGTCTCGGGCCGGGAACGCCACTATACCCACTTTGTTAGTAGGTAATACGTGCTATCGGACCTCTCTTACCCAGCGGACGTTCTTCAACCCTCGGCCGATCGGGAGATCCGCGGCGATACGATCGCGCCCATGCCTATGTCCGGCTATATCGGAAACCGGCGAGACCGCGGCGGCCTGGATCGCCGCCGCCGGTCACAGCGACCAGACGAGCATGACCGGGA
This sequence comes from uncultured Actinomycetota bacterium, assembly GCA_963842355.1. GTDB lineage: Bacteria > Actinomycetota > Actinomycetes > Streptosporangiales > Streptosporangiaceae > JASHPR01. The sequence continues at coordinate 123,889 of CAWJGC010000017.1, forward strand.
TCATGACGAGCAGTAGCCCCCAGCACAGCAGCAGGATGACGGTGGTGAGGACGCTGCCCTGGTAGTTGGACCAGGGCCCGTCGATGCGCTGGAACGGACGGCGCAGGCCGCCCAGGTAGGTCTCGGTCCACGGCACGCGACGGTAGGAGTCCAGCCTGCTCAGGCGGTGCCGCCTGAGCATCAGCCGCTTGCTGCCGTAGACATCGGCGGAAGGGTAGCGCTCACGCAGCCGGGCGATGCGGCCGCGAGGAATCCGGCCCGACACCCAGATGGCCTCGATCCGCGCGTACTGCGCGCGCAGCCCGAGCGTTCCCGGCACCACCCGGCCCCAGCAGGCGACGACGGCGAGCAGGTGCTTGGCTGCACGGTGCTGCGCCGCCGCTCGCGGCGAGCCGTAGGCCCAGAAGCCGCACCCGCAGCCGGGTGCGGCGGGCGTGTGCTCGCTGAGGTCACAGCGCGCCGCGTTCGTCCCGTCGACCCACGACACGTCGGTGTACGCCACCGGCTTCAGCCATCCCTCGGAGGACAGCTGGAAGGTGCGCAGCGCCCGGACCTCGCCTACCCGCAGATCGGGTACGACGAGGTCAGGGCCATCGAACGGCGTCGCCATCGCGTCTCACGCCGGGACGGGCTCAGGATCCGCCGCGGGAGCGGGCTGACCCGGCCTCGCTTCGCGCTCGGCCGGCCCGGTCTCGCGCTCCGCCGGGACGGGCTGCTCCGCCGGCAGCACCTCAATCTCCGGCGCCTCCTTGCCGATGTTCCCCACGACCAGCCCCTTGCCATCGCGGTCGTCGTGCACCCCAGATGTCATAGTGCCAAAGCGGCGCGGCAGCGGCAACGTTTCCGGCGCGGCCGCTTATGGTTTGCCGCTCAGCCGGACGACGTCCAGGGGCGGAGCCGGCAGCGGCTCGCCGTCGTAATCGGCCACCGCGCCGAAACGGCCCTCCCGCCAGCCCGCCGCGGCGGCCGTGATCTCCTCCGGGGTACGCGCGACGAAGTTCCACCACATCAGCAGCTGTTCGCCCAGCGGCTCGCCGCCCAGCAGGAACACCCGGCTCCCCGCGGGTGCGGACAGGCCCACCTGATCCCGCCCGGCGGCGAGATAGAACAGTTGCCCGGGCCCCAGCACGGTTCCCTCCACCCCGGCCGACCCGGTGGCCACGAAGATCACGTGCTCGTGCGCCGCCGTCAGCGGGACGCGCCCCGTCGCATCCCGGGCGGCCGCGAACTCCGCGCCTACGATCTCGGAGAACGTCAGCGCCGGGGACCGCGCGCCGCCCAGCGACCCGATGAAGACCGTGGCCTCGAAGCCCCCGATGCCGACCGCGGGCAGCTCGGCGTGGTGCGAGAACGCCGGCTCGGTGCGACGCGAGGCTTCGGGCAGCGCCACCCAGAGCTGGACCCCGTGCAACGAGGGATCATGCTCGGCCGGTGACTCCTCGGCGTGCGCGATCCCCCGTCCCGCGGTCATCAGGTTGAGCTGCCCGGGACGGATCATCCGCTCGCTGCCCAGGCTGTCCCGGTGCAGCACGTTGCCGGAGATCAGCCAGGTGACGGTCTGCAGCCCGATGTGCGGGTGCGGCGGGACCCGCATCCCGGCCACCCCGTCCACCGACATCGGCCCGTAGTGATCGACGAAGCACCAGGCGCCCACGCTCCGGCGCCGCCGGAGCGGCAGGAGCCGCCGCACGGTCATGTCGCCGACGCGCGCCTCCCGCGCCTGCGTCATCTCAGTACCAGGAGCCTGAACGGGTGTCTGCGCGACCTCGAGTTCCGCATCCACTGTGCTCACGGGCGTGCCTCCCTCCGGCCGGCCGCCTTTCAGGAGTTCGCCACCGAGTGGCAGCGCGGCAGGTCCCACTCGGTCAGCGCACCGGAGTGCCGCAAGGTCGTGGCCAGCTCGGCGAAATCCGGATACCAGGACCGGTGGACGTTCAAGCGCGTTCTCCTGCGACCGCGTATCTCGCAGCGGACCGAGCTACCGGACCGGCCGCGCCGGTGGTCGGTGATCCGGATGTCGGCCATCGGGGCGGTGAACGCCAGCCGGCCCGGCGTGCGGCCCAGCCTGCTCAGCCGCCACCCGATCAGCCGCTGCTCGCTCACGGCGACGTACATCGGGCGGCACGCGAGGTACCCGGCCAGTACCGGGAAGCCGGCGGCCACGCCCGCCAGGAGGGTGCCGCGCAGCAGGCTGGGCTGGGGCCCGAAGAACCCCACCAGGCCCTCGGCGATCAGCGCCAGGGCCACGGCGCCGATCCACGCGCCCTGCCACCATGACGTGCCGCACGCCACGGCCGCGCCCGCGAGGATCCGCTCACCGGGCTGGAGCACGGGCCGCATCGCGTCCTCGGCCTGCCGCTTGATGGCCGCCCTGCGAGCCGGCATCTTCCCGTCGCGCTCCCGTCGGTGGTGGCTGGCACCCGCCGTTATCGCCCATCGTAGCCGCCCTGTCTCCGCTTGCTCTCCGGCCCCACCGCCCGCGCCCGTGCCGCAAACCCGAGAAAACCTAGCATTCCGGGCGTCGAGTGGCAGCAGCCAGCGGGTCCAACGTGGTGGGGGCACCTTGCTGTTCCAGCAGCAACAGCGAGGGCACCCCCACATCGTCCGGGAGCGGGCACGCCGCGGCGGGGTCAGCCGACGAGGGTCTTGACGGCGCTGGTCAGGCGGGCCAGGGCGGACTTGGCGTCGCCGAAGTACATGCTGGTCTTGGGGTTGGTGTACAGCTCGTTGTCGATGCCGGCGTAGCCGTGGCCCATGGAGCGTTTGTTCACGATGATGCTCTTGGCCTGGTCGACGTCCAGGATCGGCATGCCGGAGATGGCCGAGCCCGGGCGGCGGGCCGCCGGGTTCGTGACGTCGTTCGCCCCGATCACCAGGGCGACGTCGGTGCGGGCGAACTCCGGGTTGATCTCGTCCATCTCCTTGAGCTGCGGGTACGGCACATTGGCCTCGGCCAGCAGCACGTTCATGTGCCCGGGCATCCGGCCGGCCACCGGGTGGATCGCGTACGAGACATCCACGCCGCGCGATTCGAGCAGGTCGGCCAGCTCGGCCACCTCGTGCTGGGCCTGCGCGGCGGCCAGGCCGTAGCCGGGCACGATGATCACCTTGGCGGCGTAGGCAAGCTGGATCGCCGCATCGTCGGCGGCGATCGCCCGCACGCCCGCGCCCGCGCCGGGCAGCACGGCCACGGCGGAGTCGCCGGTGCCGAACCCGCCCACGATGATGTTGGCGATGGAGCGGTTCATCGCGTCGGCCATCAGCTTGGTCAAGATCCCGCCCGACGCCCCGACCAGGGCCCCGGCGATGATCAGCGCCCAGTTGCCGATCACGAAGCCGGCCATCGCCACCGCGGTTCCGGTGAACGCGTTCAGCAGTGATATCACGACCGGCATGTCGGCCCCGCCGATGGGCAGCACCATCGACACGCCGAACGCGAGAGCCGCCACGATCACGATCCACAGCGCGGCCAGGCTCGGAGTGGAGATCACGTACCCGCCAGCGGCCAGCCCGATCGTGGCCAGGAGCAGGTTGACGATGCGGGAGCCCGGGAAGGTGACCGGCGCCGACGTGATCACGCCCTGCAGCTTGCCTGCGGCGATGATCGACCCCGAGAACGTCACCGATCCGATGATCACGTCCAGCAGCGTGGTGACCGTCGTCGACTCGGCCACGCCGCTCGCGGCTCCGGCGAGGTGGATGTAGTCGTGGATCGCGACCAGCGCCGCGGCGCCGCCGCCCACCGCGTTGAACATGCTCACCAACTGCGGCATCGCGGTCATCTGCACCGTGCGCGCCGAGTACAGCCCCACGGCGCCGCCGATCAGCGCGCCGACGAGCATGACCACCCAGCCGGTGGCGCTGATCACTCCCGCGTGGACGATCAGCGCGAGGGTCGTGGCGATGGCGATCGCCATGCCCGCCGTCGAGAACTGGTTGCCGCGGCGGGCCGTCGCGGGGTTGTTCATCAGGTGCAGGCCGAACACGAAGCACGACGCGGCCAGCACGTAGATCAGCTGAGTGGCGAAGCTGAACCCGCTCATGAGGATTGGCCATCCTGCGACGCCACGGCCTCGGCCGGGACGGCCGCCGGGACGGCGGGGGCGGCGGGCCGCTTGTGGAACATCTTGAGCATCCGGCCGGTGACCACGTAGCCGCCCACCACGTTGGCGGAGGCGAAAACCGCGGCGACGAACGCGATCAGGTAGCCGACCCAGCTGTTCGCGGTGGCCGCGATGAGCATGGCCCCGACCAGGATGATGCCGTGAATCGAGTTCGCGGCCGACATCAGCGGGGTATGCAGCGTGGCGGGAACCTTGCTGATCACTTCGAAGCCCACCCACAGGCTGAGCACGAAGATGACCAGGTCAGTGAGTAGCGCCGTTGACACCGGCCGCACCTCCAGCGGGCTCGGCCAGGGCGGGATGAACCACCCGGCCCTCGTGGGTGATCACGACGCCCTGTAGCAGTTCGTCGGAGAGATCGACGGCCAGCGCGCCGTCCTTCACCAGGTACAGCAGCAGGGCGCTGACGTTGCGCGCGTACATCGAGGACGCCGCGGCGGGCATCGTCGACGGCAGGTTCCCGGCGCCGATGACGGTCACGCCATTCTCGGTGACCACGGTCTCGCCGGGCCGTGACCCCTCGACGTTCCCGCCGAGGGCGCTCGCGGCCATGTCGACCACCACCGAGCCGGGCGTCATCGACTTGAGCGCGTCGGCGGTCACGAGGACCGGAGGCCGCCGCCCGGGAACCTGCGCGGTGGTGATCACCACGTCCTGCTTGGCGATGTGGCCGGCCAGTTCATCCTGCTGCGCCTGGCGCTCCTCCTCGGTGAGGGCCCGGGCGTAGCCGCCCTCGCCGGCCGCCGGACCCACCGACGTGAGCTCGATGAAGGCCGCGCCGACGGACTGGACCTCGGTCTTGGTCTCCGGCCGCACGTCGTAGCCGCTGACCACCGCGCCCAGGCGGCGGGCCGTGCCGATGGCCTGCAGGCCGGCGACGCCGGCGCCGAGGACGAGCACCTTGGCCGGCCGCGCGGTGCCCGCGGCCGTGATCAGCAACGGGAAGAAGCGGCCGTACGCGGCCGCGGCCACGACCGCCGCCTTGTAGCCGGCGATGTTCGCCTGCGACGAGAGGACGTCCATGGGCTGGGCTCGGGGCAGCGTGCGCGGGATCAGGTCGAGGCTGATGGCCGTGACGCCGGCCTCCGCGAGGCGGCGGGCGAAATCGGGGTCCCCGAGCGCCGCGAGCATCCCGATCACGGCCTGGCCCTCGTGCAGACCGGCGACCACGTGCTCGCCCGGCCTGCCTACCGTCAAGATCACGTCCGCCGACGCGGCCAGCTTCTCGCCGGCCACGACCGAGGCGCCCGCCTCGGTGAACGCGTCGTCGCTGAGCCAGGCGCCGTCGCCGGCCCCGGTCTCGACCAGGATCTCGAGCCCGGCGGCGCGCAACTTGGCCACCGCGTCCGGCACCAGCGCGACCCGGCGCTCGCCTGGCGCTGTCTCTTTGACGACGGCAAGCTTCATGGTCGCGACCTCACGACTCGGGGGTCTGGGCCTGGGCCTAGGAGCAGGCGCCGAGCCCGCGCCAGGCAGGCTCGGTTGCGGTCCACACTATGGACTGTACCGGTAGGACCGCATGCAACCTCCGGCCGCTCGCGGTCGTGAAGGAAGTATGCGGTCCGGCCCGGGGATGAGCGTGCCCTTCGAGGACTTCGTGCGCACCCGGTCGGGCCCGGTGCGGCGGCGATGGCTCGTCGGGCGTGGCGATACCGTCGATCCATGACGGCCAGCATCGGGGGGAGTTCGCCTGTCTCTTACGCGGGCCGCGCGGTCTCGATCCGGCCCGGTGATAGCCCCGGCCCGACGGCTAAACCGGCCGGCCCGGGCCGGGCGACGATGCTGATCGCGAGTCCCGGTTGCTGGCCTTCGCCCGAGCACGCAATCGCGGCCGTGGCCGTATACCGGCCAGAGGTCGTCTTCTCGGCGAGCCTCGGCGAAGGTGTCCGCAATAATCTGATAAACGCGGGAATACTGGTTATATCCCTTGACCCGGATACCCTCGCAAGCCTGCAGGATACGGTCGAGGCCGACCCGGGGATTGTGCTGACGGTCGATGTCGGGTCCGGGGATGTGCGGGTCGGCCGAGAACTCATCGCGCGCGCCGAGACCATGGCCGGGCGGCTGCTCATGGCGCAGCGCATGCTCGACTCCGCGAGCTTGCCCGGTGACGTCAGAATGCGGCTGCAGCGAGGGCTCGTGGCCATATGCGACGCGATGAAGGCGCCGGGCGCCGACGTGGCCCGCAGCGCCCGGCGCCTCGACCGGTTCCTCGCCGAACTCGCCGCGACCGGCCCGGCGGCCCCGGCCCCGGCCCCGGCCCCGGGGCCGGGGCGCGACGCGGGAGCGCAGACCGGTGCCGGGGCACCGCAGGCGCCGGACCCCGGGGCCGCCGGCGGTAGTTCCTAGCCCGGCCAGACCCGAATTCCCCATTCCCGTAGCATTCGGAGAGGTCCTGGCGTCGACACGCCGTGATTTCATGCGGATGTGATTGTGCCGCGACGCTGGATCGCCTAATTTCAGGCACGTCAGAGGTCGCGAGAGCCGGCTGCCCTGTCCGCGCGACCTCCCGTGGGGGAACCGCAGGAGTGGAGAATGAACAAGCGTGACCTGATCGACGCGATTTCGGCCCGGATGGGAGATAAGAAGACCGCGACCGAAGCAGTGAACGCGGTGCTCGAGACGATCCAGGCGACCGTCGCGAAAGGCGACAAGGTCGCCATAACCGGATTCGGCGTATTCGAGAAGGCTGTCCGGCCGGCCCGTACGGCGCGTAACCCGGCGACCGGCGCGTCCATTAAGGTGCCCAAGTCGTCGGTACCCAGGTTCCGCGCGGGCGCGGACTTCAAGGCGATCGTCAACGGCCAGAAGAAGGCCGCCGCCAAGAAATAGCGCGCTGCGGCGCGGCCGGCGCGGCCGCCTGCGATCGGTTGGTGGGCACCTTGCCGGGCTCGCATTCCTGGCAAGGTGCCCACGACACCGATGGGGCTGCTCAGCGCAGGCCGGGGCGCTTGTCCAGCGCGGTCTCCAGCAGCCTGTCGATGAGCTGCGGAAACGCCAGGCCGCTCGCCTCCCACATCTTCTGGAAGTAGGACGCGGGCGACAGGCCGGGTATCGTGTTGATCTCGTTGATCAGGATCTGCCCGTCGGGCGTGTAGAAGAAGTCCACCCGGGCCAGGCCCTCACAGGACACCGCGTCGAAGGCCAGCGCGGCCATCCGGCGGATTTCCTGCTGGTGCTCGGGGGGGATCGGGGCCGGGATCGCCATCCCGCTGGCCTCATCCAGGTACTTCGCCTCGAAGTCCCAGAACTCCTCGCCGCCCTCGATCAGCAACTGCCCGGGCAGGCTGGTGTCGGGCGCAGCGCCGCCGCGGCCCTCGAGCACCGAACACTCGATTTCCCGGCCCTCGATCGCCGCTTCGACGATCACTTTCGGGTCGTGCTGCCGCGCGTTCTCGATGGCGGCGTCCAGTTGCGTCATGTCGCAGGCCTTGGACGTGCCGATGCTCGACCCGCCCCGGGCGGGCTTGACGAACAGCGGCCAGCCCAGCTCGGCGATCGCGTCGAGCACCCGCTTGCGTTCCGGGTCCGCCACGCTGGCGGCGCTGTCGGCGACGTGCGCCGGCCAGTCCCGCTCGCGCACCACCACGTGCGGCCCCACCGGCAGCCCACGCGCCTGGAAGATGATCTTCATGTACTCCTTGTCCATGCTGACCGCGCTGGCCAGCACCCCCGCGCCGACATAGGGGACGCCGGCCATCTCCAGCAGGCCCTGGATGGTGCCGTCCTCGCCGAACGGGCCGTGCAACACCGGCAGCACCACGTCGACCTCGCCGAGCAGATGCGGTATCCGGCCGGGGGCGCTCGCGGTCACCGGCCCGCGGTCGGCCCACGGAACCACCTGCGTGCCCGGCTCGGCCACGGCCTCGACGGACGGCAGTTCACCGGCCGTGACCCGGAGCCGGGCCGGCTCGTCGGCGGCCAGGACCCAGCGGCCGTCGCGGGTGATCCCGACCGGGATCACCTCGTACTTGTCGCGGTCGATCGCCCCGAGCATGTTGCCGCCCCCCATGCAGGACACGGCGTGCTCGGGACCCCGGCCGCCGAAGATGACCGCGACCCGGATCTTGCGCTGCTCGTCCACGCTGCTCCCTTGCGTTCAGACTCCATAGCGTTCCGGCTTCGCGGACCGGCTGGCCAGCAGGACCGCCGCCCGGCCGATCTCCAGGTCATCGTGCACCACCCCCACCATGACCTCGGTGATCGGCATCTCCGCCCCGTTCCGGCGGGCCAGTTCGAGCACCGACTGCGCCGACTTCACGCCCTCGACAGTCTGCCGCGTCATCGCGACCACGTCGGCGAACGCCATGCCCCGGCCCAGGTTCTCGCCGAAAGTGCGGTTGCGGGACAGCGGCGAGCTGCAGGTGGCCACCAGGTCACCCAGGCCGGCCAGCCCGGCGAACGTGTACTGGTCGGCCCCGAGCGCCGCGCCGAGGCGCGCCATCTCGGCCAGGCCGCGGGTGATCAGGAGCGCCTTGGTGTTGTCGCCGAGTCCCATGCCGACCGCGATCCCGACCGCCAGCGCGATCACGTTCTTCACCGCGCCGCCCAGTTCGCAGCCCACCACGTCCGGATTGGTGTACGGGCGGAAGTAGGGGGCGTGGCAGGCCCGCTGCAGTTGCTCCGCGGCGCCCGCGTCGGCGCACGCGACGACCGTGGCGGCGTGCTGGCGCAGCGCGATCTCGCGGGCCAGGTTCGGGCCGGAAACCACGGCGATCCGGTCCGCGGGCGCCCCGGCCACCCGGCCGATCACCTCGCTCATCCGGCTGCAGGTGCCGAGTTCGATCCCCTTCATGAGGCTGACCAGCAGCGCGCCGGGCGGCAGCAGCGGAGCCCAGGCCGCCAGGTTCTCCCGCAGCGACTGCGCGGGCACGGCCAGCACCACCAGGTCGGCGCCGTCCAGCGCCTCGGCCGGATCCGCGGTCGCTCGCAGCGCGTCGGGGAGCGTGATTCCCGGCAGCCGGGCGGCGTTCTCGTGCGTGTCGCTGATCGCCTTGGCCAGCTCGTCACGGCGGGCCCAGAGGACCGCGGGCGTGCCCGCGTCCCAGAGCACCTGAGCGAACGTGGTGCCCCACGCACCCGCGCCCATCACCGCCGCCCTCACGTCGCAGTGGCCTCCGTGTCCGGATCAGCGGGCGCTTCTTCCGTTCTGGCCTCTTCGTGAATTTCGCGGGCTTCCTGGCGGGCCTCGCGGCGCGCGACCGCGGGATGGAACGGCTCGGCGGGCGGTGTCTCGCCGCGGATGCCGGCCAGCAGCCCGGTGATGTCCTTCATGATCGCTTCGGTGGCCTCACGGAGGACCTGCGAGGTCAGCGGCTGGTCCCGGAACGCGGACAGGTCGACCGGCGGGCCCGCGGCGATCTGCACGGTGGTGCGCGGCACCAGGTGGGGGCGGAAGCTCCCGTAGGGCAGGATCCGCTGCGGCCCCCACTGCGCGACCGGGATCACCGGCACGCCGGTGGCCAGGGCGGCCCTGGCCACGCCGGTCTTGGCCACCATCGGCCACAGGTCCGGGTCGCGGGTCGCGGTCGCCTCGGGGTAGAAGATCACGCCGGCGCCGTCGCGCAGGGCCCGCTCCACGTCCCTGAGCACCAGCGCCGCGTCGGCCTGGCCGCGGTAGACCGGCAGCTGGCCGGTGCCGCGCATGACCGCGCCGAGCCCCTTCATATCGAACAGCGACGACTTGGCGAGGAACACCGGGTAGCGGCCCGACCTGTAGCTGAACAGGCAGAGGGGCAGCGCGTCCGCGTAGGACAGGTGATTGGCGGCCAGGATCAGGCCGCTGTCGCCGGGGACCTCCCTGATGTTCTCCTGGCCGTGCCATTCGCGCTTCGTCAGCCCGATGACCAGCGGCGGTACGATGATCTTGGTGAGTCCCCGCCAGGCCCGCGAGTAGCTGCCGTCCGCGCGCTCGCTCATGTCGGCGGCCTCCGGCTCATGCTCGTGGCCTTTGTCACGCACGTCATTCCGACAGTCTCCTGGTTCGCGCGACGCCGTGTCGAGGCAGGATCAGATGCATGCCCGTTTCCTCGCTCCGCTGGTCGCTGGTGATCCCCGTCAAGGTACTTGCCCTGGCGAAGTCCCGGCTTACCGGATTGGCCGGGCCGCGCCGGGCCGAACTGGCTCTGGCCATGGCGGCGGACACGGTCTCGGCCGCGACGGCCTGTGCCGTGGTCGATTCGGTGATCGTGGTGACCGACGATGCCGCCGCCGCGGACCTGCTGTCCGGGCTCGGGGCGCTGGTGGTACCCGACGAGCCGGGCGACGGGCTCAACCCGGCGCTGGCGTTCGGCGCGGCGCAGGCGGACGAGTTCTGGCCGGGCCGGGGCCGGGCCGGGCTGGCGGCCGATCTCCCCGCGCTCGCCCCCGCCGAACTCGGCCGGGCCCTCACCGAGGCGGCCGGAGTCCCGGAGGCCTTCGTGGCCGACGCCGCGGGCACGGGCACGACGCTGTACACCGCGAGGCCCGGTACCGCGTTCTGGCCCCGGTTCGGAGCCGGGTCACGGGCCGCGCACCTGTCCGGGGGCGCGGTCGAGCTTCAGCTTCCCGGCCTGGACGGACTGCGGCGGGACGTGGACACCGTCGCCGACCTGCGTGATGCGGCCCGGATCGGGCTCGGGCCCCGCACCGCGGCCGCCGCGGCCCCGCTCGCGTAGCGGCCCCCGGGCCCGTCCGCCCCGGTGCCGTCGGCCCCGGCGGAGGGCCGGCCTTCGGCGTCCTAGATGTGCACGATGGGGCAGGTCAGCGTCCTGGTGATCCCGGCGACTCCCTGGATCTGAGCGACAACGAGCTTGCCGAGATCATCGACGTTGTCCGCCTCGGCCCGGACGATCACGTCGTAAGGGCCGGTGACATCGTCCGCCTGGGTTACGCCGGTGATCTGCCCGATGTGCATGGCGACGTCGGCGGCCTTGCCCACCTCGGTCTGGACGAGGATGTAAGCCTGAACCATGCGGTCCTCCCAGGCGACGAGTGTCGTGGCCACGCTACCTTAGGTACCCGGCCGCTGGCCTGATGAATGTGCCCGGCCAGGCTCGCCCGGGGCGCGTGCGCGGCCCGGGCGGCCGGGCCGACGACTGGCGGGAGGCTCTCCATCACCGTCGCTGACCTGGGCGAGTTCGGTCTCATCGCCGCGATCCAGGCCTTGCTGCCCGTGGGCCCCGCCCAGGTGGTCGGCATCGGGGATGACGCGGCGGTGGTTCGCGCCCCGGACCGGAGGGTGGTCGCGACCATGGACCTGCTGGTCGAGGGACGGCATTTCCGCCGGGCGTGGTCGGGGGCCTTCGACGTCGGCGGCAAGGCCGCCGCGCAGAACCTCGCCGACGTCGCGGCCATGGGGGCCACGCCCACGACGCTGCTCGTCGGCCTGGCTACGCCCGGTGACCTCGCCGTGACGTGGGCCCAGGACCTGGCCCGCGGCCTCGCCGATGAGTGCGGGCGGGCCGGGGCCTCGGTCGTCGGCGGGGACGTCAGCAGCGCCGACTCGGTCATGCTCGCGGTCACGGCCCTCGGCGACCTGGCCGGCCGCGACCCGGTCATCAGGGGCGGCGCGCGCGCGGGCGACCTGCTGGCGGTCGCCGGAACGCTGGGCCGTTCGGCCGCGGGGCTGGCCCTGCTCGAGGCCGGCCTGGCCGGGCCCGGGGCGGCCCGGGCGGGGGCGGCCAGGTCCGGGACGGCCGGGTTCGCGGGGCTGGTGGCCAGCCACCGGCGGCCCCGGCCGCCGTATGACGCCGGGCCGGAGGCCGCGGTTCTCGGCGCTACATCGATGATCGACATCAGCGACGGCCTGGTCGCTGACCTGCGGCACGTGGCCGACGCCAGCGGCGTCCTGGTGGACATCGACACCGCACGGCTGCGGGGCGACCCGGCGCTGCGGTCGGCCGCCGCGGCCCTGGGCGCGGACTGGCTGCGGTGGATGCTCACCGGCGGCGAGGATCACGCGCTGGCCGCGACCTTCCCCCCTGGCACCGACCTGCCCGGCCGCTGGACGGTCATCGGCGAGGTCAGGCCCGGCCGCGGGGTGGCGGTGAACTCCGGCCCCGCGGACGGCCTGAGCGGATGGACACATTTCAGCTGATCAAGCGGCTGTCACGATGAGTGACGACCGATTGCATCTTTGTCACTAGCCCGCCGGGAGCATTGCTTGGTATAAACCCCATGATGCCAAGACACCGCAAAGAGCGCCGGCCCAGGTACGCGGGGCTGCGCCGGGTGATCAGCTCCCGGCGCGGCGTTCTTCCTCGCGTGACCGTTTTCGGGCCCGCCTCTGGGCGGGAGGCCGGCCGGTCCCTCGCGCCGCCCGCGCCCCGCCCGCGGGTTCGTCTGGCGCGCTCTTTGCTGGCGACCCCGTGGTTCGCGGCGGGCGCGGGGATCGTGATCGCCGCGGCACTGGCGGTGGACTCGCCGACCGCGCTGACCTACGGCCCACCCGATCCTGGCGAGCGGTGCCCCGTCCAGGGATGCGGCACCCAACCCCCGCCTGCGCAGCCCGCGACCGCGTCGCCGGGCGTGGCGCTCAAGGCGCCGGGCCTGCAAATGAAGGGCGGCGAGACGGCTCCCGGGCGTCAGCATCGCCGAGCCGATCACGATGACTTCCTGCTGGGTTACCAGATCGTCCGCCGGTGGTCGTGGGGCTTCGTGGCGGTGATCACCATTCCCGGTGACGTGAGGCCGGGCGGATGGAACCTGCGGCTCGCCTTTCCCGCCGCCCACGTCGACCGCGTCTGGGGCGCGCGGTGGCGACCGTCGGGCGACGGGAACGGGGGCACGGCGGACGGTCCCGTGCCGGGGCCGGCCACTCCTCCTGGGCCCGCGGGCTTGGCGCTGACCAGATGATGGTGGCCGCGACCGGCACGCCAGGAACGCCGTCCGGCTGCAGGCTGGACGGGGTCAGCTGCCGCTTCGGCTGAGCGCCCGGCTGTGCCTCCGGCGCGCCTCAGCGCCGGCTAGCGGGTGACCTTGCCCGCCTTGATGCACGAGGTGCACACGTTCAGCCGCCGCGGCGCCCCGTCGACCTGGGCGCGTACGCGCTGAATGTTCGGGTTCCAGCGACGCGGCGTGCGGCGGTGCGAGTGCGACACGTTGTTGCCGAAGCCGGGCCGCTTGCCGCATACGTCGCAGACGGAAGCCACGGGATCGCTCCATTGGGGTGATAGCTAGCTGGATCATCGTCCCGGTCGCCGCCGGAATCGTCGCTGAAGGATATCCGATCACCCGGCCCTGACGCGAACCGGCCGGGATCGCGCGCAGGCCGGCGTCGGCACGCGTTCCGGCACGCCCCGGGCCCACCGGGCCCGCGCGTGCCGCTCGGCGGCCGCCAGACCAGGTCATCGCGGCGTTCGTCGGTGCCAGGATCTAGTCTGCGACTATGGCGGCGGAGGTCATGGACGGCGAGACCGTCAGGCGCTGGTGTCGCCTCAGCGTGGACGCGCTCGCCCAGACCAGGGCGGCAATCGATGCCCTGAACGTCTTCCCGGTGCCGGACGCCGACACCGGGACCAACCTGCACATCACCGTGATGGCCGCGGCCGAGGCGGTGGATGCGCTGCCGCCGGGTGCCGCCGCGGCCGAGATCTGGCAGGCCGCCGCCCGCGGAGCGCTGCTGGGCGCCTGCGGGAATTCGGGGATCATCGTCAGCCAGTTGCTGCGCGGGCTGGCCGACGTCTGCGCGCCCGAATCCCGGTGCGACGGCGCGGTGCTGGCCAGGGCCCTGGCCCACGCCGCGGCGAGCGCCCGGGCCGCCGTCGCCGGCCCGCCGAGGGAACGGTGCTCACCGTGGCCGACGCGGCGGCCCGCGCCGGCCGGGAGCTTTCCGCGCCGGGCGGCGGTATCGGCGCCGTCACCCTGACTGCGGTCGTGACCGCCGCCGCCCGGGCCGCCCGTGAGGCGCTGGCCCTGACCCGCGAACAGCTTGACGTGCTGACCGCCAGCGGAGTGGTCGACGCGGGCGCGGCGGGGCTGTGCGTGCTGCTCGACGCGCTCGCGGCGACCGTCACCGACGCCGTGGAGGCGTTCGAGATACCGGCGGCGTCCCGGCCGGCCCTGGCGGCCGAGCCCGCTCATCCCGCTGATCCGGCTCATCCCGCGCACGGGTCGTACGGCTACGAGGTCACCTACCTGCTCGACGCGCCGGCCGAGCCCGTCGGCCTGCTGCGGGAGCGGCTCGACACGCTGGGCGACTCGCTGGTCATCGTCGGCGGTGAGGGCCTGTGGCACGTGCACGTGCACGTCGCGGACGCGGGAGCGGCGATCGAGGAAGGGCTGCTCGCCGGGCGGCCCCGCCGGATCACCGTGACCTGGCTCGGCGCGCCGGTGAAGGGGGAAGGGGTGAGGGGCGGGGGGCGCGCCGTGGTGGCGGTCGCCGAGAGCGACGGCCTGGCGTCGCTCTTGCGGGCCGGCGGAGCACGGATCGTGCGGCAGCAGGACGGCACCGCCCCCGCGCTGCCCGCCCTGGTGGAGGCGATCCGGCAGGCTGGGGGGCATGTCGTCGTCATTCCGAACGGAAACCACGTGGCCAGCCTGGCCCGGGCCGCCGCCGCCCGGCTCGGGGATGAAGGCATCGAGGTGTCGGTGATCCTGGCCCGCTTCCCGCTGCAGGCGCTCGCGGCCCTGGCGGTGCATGATCCGCAGCGTGACTTCAGAGCCGACGTGGCGGCCATGAGCCGGGCCGCGGCCGGGATGCGGTACGGGAGCGTGATCGGACCCGGCCCGGAGGACAGGTTCGCGGGGCTGGACGGCGAGGAGGAGAGGGTGGTCGCCGAGGCGCAGCGGGACGCGGCGGCCATCCTGGCGACCACGCTGCTGGCCAGGGGCGGGGAGCTGATGACGCTGATGGAAGGCGCCGGGGCCGAGCCCGGCCTGGCCCGGTTCGTCGCGGACGAGGCCAGCCGGTCCCGGCCGTGGGTCGAGGTCGTGTGCTACGACGGCGGCCCGGTCCCGCTCATGATCGGCGTGGAGTAGCCGGCGATGGCGATCCTGGAGGACCCGCTGCGCCTGGTGGTCGGCGACAAGGCGGCCAAGCCGCTGGACCGGGCGCTGGATCTGCACACGGTCGGCGACCTGCTGCGGCACTATCCGCGCCGGTATGAGACCAGGGGCGAGCTGACCGACCTGGCCTCGCTGCGCGACGGCGAGTACGTGACCGTCCAGGCGGAGATCGCCAAGGTGACGAGCCGCCCGATGCGCAACCGGCGGGGCTCGGTGTTCGAGGCGACGGTGACCGACGGGCGCGGGCTGCTGGTCCTCACGTTCTTCGCCCGGGGCCGCCAGGACTGGCGGGAGAAGGTACTCGTCCCCGGGCTGCACGGCCTGTTCTCCGGCCAGGTGTCCTCGTTCCGGGGCAAGCGCCAGCTCGCCCACCCCGAGTTCGAGCTGCTCGGCCTGGACGAGGACGCTGCGCACCGGGCCGCCCAGTACGCCGCCGAGATCATCCCGGTCTATCCGGCCGCGAGGGAGATCACCTCCTGGCAGATCGCCGCTGCGGTCCGGGTCGCCCTGGACGTCCTGGACATCCAGGACCCGATGCCGCCCGCGATCCGGGACCGCCACGGCCTGTGCGGCCTGGCCGATGCGCTGCGCGGCATCCACCGGCCGATCGACGTGGCCGACGTGCAGCGCTCCAAGAAGCGGCTGAAGTGGGACGAGGCGTTCCTGCTGCAGACGGTGCTGGCGCAGCGGCGGCTCGCCGCCACCGCGTACTCCGCGACGCCGCGTCCGCGGGTGGCCGACGGGCTGCTCGACGCCTACGACGCCAGGCTGCCGTTCGACCTGACGCTGGGGCAGCAGCTGGCCGGCGCGACGATCGCCGACGAGCTCGAGCTCGACCACCCGATGCACCGGCTGCTGCAGGGCGAGGTCGGCTCCGGGAAGACTGTGATCGCGGTGCGGGCGATGCTGCAGGTCGTGGACGGCGGAGGGCAGGCCGTGCTGCTCGCCCCGACCGAGGTGCTCGCCCAGCAGCACTTCCGGTCGATCACCGAGCAGCTCGGGCCGCTGGCCCAGGCCGGCCAGCTGGGCGGGGCCGACCGAGCCACCCGGGTGGCGCTGCTCACCGGCTCCCTGGGCGCGGCCGCGCGGCGGCGCGCCCTGCTGGAGGCGGCATCGGGCGAGGCCGGGATCATGATCGGCACGCACGCGCTGCTCGAGGAGCGGGTGCAGTTCGCCGACCTCGGCCTGGTGGTGATCGACGAGCAGCACCGGTTCGGCGTGGAACAGCGCGATGCGCTGCGGGACAAGGCGGGCGACGGCCTGCCGCACCTGCTGGTCATGACGGCCACGCCGATCCCGCGCACCGTGGCGATGACGGTCTTCGGCGACCTGGAGATCTCCACGCTGACCGAGCTGCCCGCCGGGCGGGCGCCGATCTTCACGCACGTGGTGCCCGCGGCGGAGAAGCCGCACTACCTCGAGCGGGTCTGGGAGCGGCTGCGGGAGGAGACCGAGCAGGGCCGCCAGTCCTACGTGGTGTGCCCCCGGATCGGCGGGGATGGGCCCGAGGGACCGGACGACGACGGCGGGACGGCCGGCCGCGGGGCTGCCGAAGGCGGGACTGACGAAGGCGGGACTGACGAAGGCGGGACTGGCGAAGGCGGGACTGACGGCAACGGCCCGGACGGCGGCGACGCCGACGGCGCCCGGCCCGCGCTCGCGGTCCTTGACCTAGCGGCCGAGCTGGAGCGGGGCGCGCTGGCCGGGCTCCGCCTCGCCGTCCTGCACGGCAGGCTGCCGCCCGACGAGAAGGACCGCATCATGCGCGCGTTCGCGGGCGGCTCGGTGGACGTGCTGGTGACGACCACCGTGGTGGAGGTCGGCGTGGACGTGCCGAACGCCACCGCGATGGTGATCATGGATGCCGACCGGTTCGGCGTCTCCCAGCTTCACCAGCTACGCGGCCGGGTCGGCCGGGGCAGCCACGAGGGACTGTGCCTGCTGGTCACCGAGGCCGAGGCCGACGGCAAGGCGCGGCAGCGGCTCGAGGCGGTGGCCGGCACGCTGGACGGGTTCAAGCTGTCCCGGCTTGACCTCGAGCAGCGCCGGGAAGGTGACGTGCTCGGCGCGGCTCAGGCCGGGCGCAGATCGAGCCTGAAGCTGCTGACCCTGCTGCAGGACGAGGAACTGATCGGCCGCGCGCGCCACGAGGCCACCGAACTCGTCTCGGCCGACCCGGCCCTGGCCGGGCAGCCCGCACTGGCCTCCGCCGTTCGCGTCCTGATCGAGCAACAGCAGGCGGAGTACCTTGAGAAAGCCTGAGCGGTGCCTGCCCCGGGGATGACGCCGGGATGACGCGCATCGTCGCGGGCGTGGCGGGAGGAAGGCGGCTTTCCGTGCCCGCGGGCCGGGGCACCCGCCCCACCGCGGACCGGGTACGCGAGGGCCTGTTCGGGACCGTGCTGGCGATCCGCGGCCCGCTCCACGGGGCCCGGGTGCTCGACCTGTACGCCGGCTCCGGCGCGGTGGGCCTGGAGGCGCTGTCGCGCGGAGCGGCGGACGTGCTGCTCGTCGAGTCGGACGCCCGCGCGGCCCGCGTGATCCGCGGCAACATCGAGGCCGTGGCGCTGCCGGGGGCGCGGCTGATCGCCGACCGGGTCGAGCGGTTGCTGGCCCGCGGGCCTGGGGATGACCCGGCACGTGACGTCGTCTTCGCCGACCCGCCCTACGCGGCACCGGCCGGGGAGGTTCAGGGGATGCTCGCCGCGCTACGCGACCGCCGCTGGCTCGCGCCGGATGCCTTGGTGATCGTGGAGCGCGGGACCCGTTCCGGCCCGTTCGCCTGGCCGGCAGGGTATACGCCCGAGCGGTCCCGCGGTTACGGTGAGGCGACGCTCTGGTACGGTCTCGCCGCAGGCGCCCGGCCTGCGGCAGTGTCATCGACAGGAGGGTGAATCCGCGTGCGTCGCTTGGTCTATCCAGGATCGTTCGACCCGGTCACCAACGGGCATCTGGACATCGTCGGCCGCGCGGCGCGGCTGGCCGACGAGGTCATCGTGGCCGTTCTCCGCAATCCCAGCAAGATTGCGCTGTTCACCGTCGACGAACGGCTGGAGATGCTGCAGGCGGTCACCAAGGAGCATGACAACGTGCGGGTGGCCAAGTTCGACGGCCTGATCGTGGACTTCTGCAAGGCCAACGACGTCTCGGCGATCGTCAAGGGCCTGCGCGCGGTCAGCGATTTCGACTACGAGCTGCAGATGGCCCAGATGAACTACAACCAGGCCGGAGTGGAGACCCTGTTCATGACCACGAACCCGCTCTACGCGTTCCTGTCGTCGAGCCTGGTCAAGGAGTTCGCGAAGTACGGCGGGGACGTCACGAGCCTGGTGCCAAGCCCCGTGCTTGACCGGCTTACCGTCCGCACCGCCGAGTCGTAGGCGGGCCCGGCCGGGCCGCGCGGCCCGGCCGCGGCCCGGCCTGGCCCGTGGCGGCACGGGGTCGCACCGGAGGGACGACCGGGTCGGCCGAGTTGGGGTTCCCGCAGGCCGCCAGGTATGCTAACCGCCCGATACCCCGTCAGTACCTCTTCTGCTATGCCACACGCAAATCCCAAGCATTCCCGGCGGCTGAACCCGCACAGGCCGCTGGTGTTCGATACCCGAACCCTCGGCCCGGCCGCCGTGCGCTCGGAGACCCGCACGGCACCGGCCCCGGCTAGTCTGGGTGTCGAGCTGGTCAACGTGCCCGAGGGGGCCGAGCTCGAGCTGGACGTCCAGCTCGAGGGGGTCGCCGAGGGCGTGCTGGTGACCGCCGCCGTGCGGGCGCCGCTGGTCGGCGAGTGCGCGCGGTGCCTGGAGGAGTTCGCTTCCGCGACCGAGGTCAGGTTCGTCGAGCTGTTCGCCTACGAAGCGGGCGAGGACGACGCCGACGGGTATCTTCTGGACGGGGACCTGCTCGATCTCGAGCCGGCCCTGCGCGACGCGCTCGTGCTCGAGTTGCCGCTCGCGCCGTTGTGCGCCGACGATTGCCCGGGGCTGTGCTCCGAATGCGGCGTCCGGCTCGCGGACGCGGGAGCCGGGCATGGCCACGCTGATGCAGGCACGGATACCACTCCGGACGGGACGCCCGTGCCGGATACGAGGAAGGAGCGCTGAGGTGGCGGTCCCCAAGCGGAGAATGTCACGCAGCAATACCAGGTCACGCCGGTCCCAGTGGAAGACGACCGCGCCACAGCTTGTGACCTGCCCGCAGTGCCGCGATCCGAAGCTGCCGCATACGGCCTGCCCGACGTGCGGCACCTACAACCGACGCCAGGTGATTGAGCCCTCCTGACCCGCATGGTCACCGGACGCGTGGCGCGGTAACTCGCGAGCCGTGGAAAGGAGGGAGCGTGATTGGCACGTCGGATAACGGCGGGGCGGCTCCTGGCGCCGCGAAGCCCGAGAGCGCCGAGTTGCTTGATGCCCTCGGAGTGCCGCTGGGCCCGGAGCTGCTGGAGCGCGCTCTCACCCACCGCTCCTTCGCCTACGAGAACGGCGGGCTTCCGACCAACGAGCGGCTGGAGTTCCTCGGTGACTCGGTGCTGGGCCTGATCGTCACCGACACCCTCTTCCGCGAGTATCCCGACCTGCCCGAGGGGCAGCTGGCGAAGCTGCGGGCGGCGGTGGTCAACATGCGCGCGCTGGCCGGGGTCGCCCGCGGGCTGCGGCTGGGCGACTACGTCCGGCTCGGGAAGGGGGAGGAAGGCACCGGCGGCCGGGACAAGTCGTCGATACTCGCCGACACGCTCGAGGCCGTGCTCGGCGCCGTCTACCTCGACCGCGGCCTCGACCAGGCCGATGCGCTCGTGCACCGCCTGTTCGACCCGGTGATCGCCCGCTCGGCCCGGCTGGGCGCGGGCCTGGACTGGAAGACGTCGCTGCAGGAGCTGACCGCCGCCGAGATCCTCGGCGTGCCCGAATACCACGTGGAAGAGAGCGGGCCGGATCACCAGAAGTCGTTCCGCGCCTCGGTCAGGATCGCCGGCCGCGCGTACGGCGAGGGCGAGGGGCGTTCCAAGAAGGAAGCCGAGCAGCAGGCCGCGGAGGCGGCCTGGACCTCGATCAGCGAGGGCACCGCTGCGGGCGGGGCCGCTCCGGGCCAGGCCGGCGCGGGCGATCCGGCCGCGGCCGGCGGGGACGATCCGGCCGCGGCCGGCGGGGACGATCCGGCCGCGGCGGGGGGCGCCGCTGCCGCGGCGGGCGGGACGGCGGAGGGCGCTGCGGCGGACAGCTCTGCCCCGCCCGCCGACGCTGACGGGCGGGCCGACGACGGCCACGGCCCGCAGCGGCGGAGCTAGGCGTGCCCGAGCTGCCCGAAGTGGAGATCGTCCGGAGAGGGCTAGAACGGCACGTCGTCGGCCGCACCATCGACTCGGTGCAACTGCTGCATCCCCGCGCGCTGCGCCGCCACCTGGCGGGTCCTGACGATTTCGCCGTCGCCATCCGCGGCCGTATGATCACCGGCGCGCTGCGGCGCGGGAAGTATCTCTGGCTGCCCGTGGGCGAGGATGCGCTGCTCGCCCACCTCGGCATGAGCGGCCAGTTGCTCGTGGGCGAGCCATCCCGCCCGCTGACCCCGCATGTCCGGGTTCGCCTGACCTTTACCGATTCCGGCCCTGACCTGCGTTTCAGCGATCAGCGCACCTTCGGGCACCTGTCCCTGGCGCGCGGGGGAGCGGTGCTGCCCCCGGCGATCGCCCATATCGCACCCGACCCGATGGAAGCCGCCTTCGACCTGGCGGCCGTCACGGCCAAGCTGCGCGCCCGCCGCACCGGGATCAAACGCGCCCTGCTCGACCAGTCGCTGGTCAGCGGCATCGGCAACATCTACGCCGACGAAGCCTTGTGGCGGGCAAAGCTGCACTGGGCGCGCGAGGCCCAGTTGCTGAAGCCCGTTCAGGCCGAACGGCTTTTTGCCTCGGTCCAGGAGGTATTCGCGGAGTCGCTCCGCGCCGGCGGTACCACGTTCGACAGCCTGTACGTCAACGTGAACGGGCAGAGTGGGTACTTCGAGCGGTCGCTGGCCGTGTACGGCCGAGCCGGGCAGCCGTGCCGCAGGTGCGGAACGGCGGTACGCCGGGATCCGTTCATGAACAGGTCCGCCTTCAGCTGCCCCAGATGCCAGCCGCGTCCGCGGTCTCGGCCGTGAACCCGGACGGCCAAGCCCGCCTCACCGCGTGGGTGGAGGGCCGGGTTCAGGGTGTCGGCTTCCGGTGGTGGGCCCGGGCGCGGGCGCGGGAACTCGGCCTCGTGGGCTGGGCGGAGAACCTGGAGGACGGGCGGGTGCGGGTGATCGCGGAAGGCGAGGCGGCCAGCTGCGGCGAGCTTCTCGCGCTCCTGGACGGCACGGAGGCACCCGGACGCGTGGTCCGGGTGACGTACCGGTGGGACCAGCCCCACGGCGGGCTCGCCGGCTTCACCGAGCGCTGAGCGCTCCGCTGAGCTGCCAGTGACCAGGGCAATCGTCAACTTGACCGGATACCCGTCCCGGTGGGACCATAGTTGGGTTACCCGCGCGCAAGGCTGCGCTTCGCTTCTTCCGCGTCGACGCATGCGCGCCCACTCTGGTCACTCAGTGTGGAGGACCTCACAACATGGCGAAGGCTCTATATGGCCACGTCGGCGGGCCGGATCCCCGCATGGTCTCGGAGATGCGCCGCCTGCAACAGCGAGTACGCGATCTCGAAGCCGAGCTTGCCAGGCTGCACGAGGAGAACGACGTGCTCGCTGCGGAGGTGGGACAGGACCTGCTGATCCCGGTTCGCGAGCCCGCGCTCACCTGACGAGCGTCGGCTGGCCGCAGCGCCGGAGGGACGTCTGAACCCAGGCGTCCCTCTTTGCCTGCCCTCCTGACGCCGCGGGTCCGGCAGCGACGCCGCGGTCCGGTCGGCCGCCGCGGTCCGGTCGGCGACGCCGCGGTCCGGTCGGCCGCCGCGGTCCGGTCGGCCGCCGCGGTCCGGTCGGCCGCCGCGGTCCGGTCGGCCGCCGCGGTCCGGTCGGCCGCCGCGGTCCGGTCAGCGGCCCGCGCCTGATAGCTGCCGGAGATCGCCGGTGTGACCGCTGCGACCGCCGTGGCCCTCAGCCAGTTCCGTGATCGTGGTGGATCGGGTACCGCATGCGTACCTGATCCACCACGATCATGGTTTTCTCGTCTCGCGCGGCCAAGACCGGACGCCGGTAATTCGGTCAAAGCATTATTAATCATGACAATAGCCATTCTGCGAGGGTCTCACATCTGTTTGCGGCGGCTGGTGCCGGGCAGCCATTTGTATCGGTCGGCTCGCGCCGGGCGGCGCAGTAGGCTGGGGCCGCCTTCCGCTCGCGGACCGGCACAGAAGGAGGCATCTTCTGGCGGGTCTGCCGCACGAATCCACAGGACTGACACCGGCGCGCGGTAAGGTGCGGACGAACGGAGCCGCCGGACAGCCAGGCCGGGTCGGCAGCGCTGCCGGAGCGAGGCGGAGAGGAAGGCGGCCGCCGGGATAGCCCAGTCGGGGTGGTCGGCGGGACCGGCAGCGGCGGGACCGGCTGTCGGCGACGGCCCAGCGGACAAGCGCGCCGAGCCGCCAGGCGCGGTGAGCGGTGGCTGGGCCAGCGGTGCGGTCGCAGATGGCGGGCGGCGCCGGCGGGCGGCGCGGCCGGCGGTCGGCAGGCGGCGTGGTCAGCGGGGCGGCGCGGTCAGCAGGCGAGACGGTCGAGGGGCGGGACGGCCGACAGGCGGCACGGGCGCCAGAGGAGGAGAGCCTGCAGGTGTACCTGAAAGCGCTCACTCTGCGTGGGTTCAAGTCGTTTGCCTCCGCTACCTCACTGCGCTTCGAGCGGGGGATCACCTGCGTCGTCGGGCCGAACGGGTCAGGGAAGTCGAACGTGGTCGACGCGTTCTCCTGGGTCATGGGCGAGCAGGGCGTCAAGCCGTTGCGTGGCGGCAAGATGGAGGACGTCGTGTTCGCCGGCACCGCCGGGCGGCCCCCGCTGGGGCGGGCCCAGGTGACGCTGACGATCGACAACAGCGACGGCGCGCTGCCCATCGACTACGCCGAGGTCACCATCAGCCGGCTGCTGTTCCGGTCCGGCCAGAGCGAATACGCGATCAACGGCGACCATTGCCGGCTCCTCGACGTGCAGGAACTGCTCTCCGACACCGGCCTCGGCCGGGAGATGCACGTGATCGTGGGCCAGGGCCAGCTCGACGAGGTGCTGAACTCCGGCCCCGACGCGCGACGGGCCCTGATCGAAGAGGCCGCCGGGGTCCTGAAGCACCGCAGGCGCAAGGAGAAGGCGCTGCGCAAGCTGGAGGCGATGCAGGCCAACCTGACCCGGCTGGTTGACCTGACCGCGGAGATCGGCCGCCGGCTCAAGCCGCTCGGCCGGCAGGCGGAGATCGCCCGCAAGGCGGCGGTGATCCAGGCGGACCTGCGCGATGCGCGGCTGCGGCTGCTCGCCGATGACTACGCGACGCTGGCCGAGGAGCTTGAACGCGACGAGACCGACGAGACGGCCACGGCGGCCCGGCGCGCCGCGCTGGAGGCGGGCCTGAGCCGGGCGCGTGCCGTCGAGGCCGAGCTGGAGAGCGCCGAGCAGCAGCACGCGCCGCGGCTGGCCGCGGCCCAGGAGGCGTTCTTCGGGCTCTCCAGCCTCTCCGAACGCCTGCGCGGAGTGCTCAGCCTGGCCAGCGAGCGGCACCGGCACCTGTCGGCTCCGCCCGAGCCGCAGCGGCCGGGCCGCGACCCCGAAGAACTCGACGCCGAGGCCGCGGAGCTGCACGAGCAGGAGGAGGCGCTGCGGCAGCGGCTGGCCGCCGCGCGGGATCACCTGGGCGAAGTGGTGGCCCGGCGCACGGCCGCCGAGACCGCGCTGGCCGAGACCGAGCGACGGCTCGCGGCCGACGCCCGGGCCGCGGTCCAGCGCGCCGAGCAGCTGGCCCGGCTGCGCAGCCAGGTCGGTTCCGCCCGCAGCCGGCTGGCCGCGGCCCAGGAGGAGGCGGGCAGGCTGGCGTCGGCCTATGAGCAGGCCCGCTCGCGCGCCGAGCAGGCGCAGCACGAGTACGGCCAGCTCCAGGACGTGGTGGCCGACCGTGAGCAGGGCCGGGCCGATCTGGCTGCCCGGCACGAGCACGCGGCCGGCGCGCTGGCGCGGGCCGCCGAGCGGGTGGCCCGGCTGCGGTCCGCCGAGCACGAGGCCAGCGACGCCCGGGCCGCGCTGCGGGCCCGTACCGAGGCACTGCGCGAGGCGGTGCGCCGCGGTGCCGACGCCTCCGGCGCGCTGCTGGCCGAGCCAGGCCGGTTCGCCGGGGTGCTCGGTTCCGTGGCCGACCTGCTGACCGTCCAGGACGGTGCGGCCGATGCGATCGCCGCGGCGTTGGGTACCGCCGCCGGCGCCGTGGCCGTGACCGGCCTCGACGCGGCGGTCGCCATACTCACGGCGCTGAAGACCGAGGACGCCGGGCAGGCGGCCCTGATGATCGCGGCCGACCGGCCGCAGCGAGAGCCGGAACGCGGCGGCGGGCCGGAGCGGGAGCGGCCAGCCGCGGCCCGGGCCGGGGCCGGCGAGACCCAGGGGACGCCGGTCCCCGCCTCCGTCGCGCGTGCTCTTGACCTGGTCAAGGCGCCGGGCGAGCTGGCCGCCGCGGTCGAGCAGCTTCTGGACGGCGTGCTGGTCGCCGCGGACCTGCGGCAGGGCCTGGAACTGGTCCGGGCCGACCCGCGACGGCGCGTGGTGACCAGGGACGGGGACCTGATCGGCGCGCACTGGGCGCGCGGGGGATCGGCGGGCGCGCCGAGCCTGCTCGGGCTGGGTGCCGCCGCCCAGGAGGCGGCGGGCCGGCTGGACCAGGCCGAGCATTTCTGCCAGCGGGCCGAGCGGGACCTGGCCGACGCCGCCGAGGACGAGGACGCAGCCCGGGAGGCGCTGGCGGAAGCGCTCGCCGGGCTCCAGGAGGCCGACGCCGCCGCGGCCGAGACCTCCGGCAGGCTGGGCACCTTGGCCGGCGCCGCGCGAGCGGCCCAGGACGAGGCGGGGCGGCTGGCCGCCGCGATCGCGGCCGCGGAGCGCTCGCGGGAGAAGGGCCTGGCCCAGCTCGCGGACCTGCAAGGGAGGCTGGCGGTCCAGGAGGCGGAGGGTCCGGAGGGACCGGGCGGCGCGGCCGAGGGTGCGGCCGACGCTGAGGCTGACGGCGCGGCCGGCCGCGTGGCCGGGGAAGGCGGGGACGCGCGGGGCAGGCCGGCGGGCGACAAGAACGCGCTGGCCGCCGAGGCGATCGCCGCGAGAAACGCCGAGATGGAAGCCAGGCTCGAGGTCAGGACCGTCGAGGAACGGCTGCGCGCGGTCGCGGGCCGCGGTGACGCGCTCGCGTCGGCGGCCGCGGCCGAGCGCCAGGCCAGCCAGCGAGCCCAGGCCCGAGCCGTGCGACGGGCGCGGGAGGCGGCGGTCGCCGCCGCGGTCGCGTCGGGCGCCACGGTCGCGCTGGCCGCGATCGAGCGGTCCCGGGCCATGGCCGACTCCGACCGGCAGGCCGCCGAGCGCGCCAGCCAGACCCGCGACGCCGAACTGAAGGACGTTCGGGCCAGGATCCGTGAGCTGGCGGCCGAGCTCGACACGGCGGTGAGCAGCGCGCACGGGGCCGAGATCGAACGCGCCACCCGCCGGATGAAGCTGGAGCAGATCGCCGCCCGGGCCGCCGAGGAGTTCGCCATCGACGCTGACACCCTGGTCGCGGAGTACGGCCCGGACGTCGAGGTTCCCGCCCCGGAGGAGGGGCAGATGCCGGCGCCCTACGACCGGGCGGTGCAGGAGCGGCGGGCCCAGGTCTCGCAGCGCCTGCTCGACCAGCTGGGCAAGGTGAACCCGCTGGCCCTCGAAGAGTTCTCGGCGCTGGAGGAGCGGCACGCGTTCCTCTCGACGCAGCTCGAGGACCTGAAGAATACCCGGCGTGACCTGCTGACTGTGATCAAGGAGGTGGACGACCGGGTGCAGCAGGTGTTCGCCTCGGCCTACGAGGACACCGCACGGGAGTTCGAGGACATCATCGGCCGGCTGTTCCCGGGCGGTGAGGGCAGGCTGCTCCTCACCGAGCCCGACGACCTGCTCGTCACCGGGATCGAGATCGAGGCCAGGCCGCCGGGCAAGAAGGTCAAGCGGCTGTCGCTGCTGTCCGGCGGTGAGCGCGCGCTGACCGCGATCGCCTTCGTGGTGGCGATCTTCAAGGCCCGGCCGTCCCCGTTCTACGTCCTGGACGAGGTCGAGGCCGCGCTCGACGACTCGAACCTGCAGCGGCTGCTGCAGATCTTCGCCGAGCTCAGGGATACCTCGCAGCTGATCATCGTCACGCACCAGCAGCGGACCATGGAGGTCGCTGACACGCTCTACGGGATCAGCATGCGGGGCGACGGCGTGTCCTCGGTGGTCAGCCAGCGGCTGCGGGAACCCGAGAGCGCCTGACCCGACCCGCCCGGCCGGGCTTGGCGCGGAGCATCCGGCTTCTGCGAGACTGGTGCGGTTATGGAACTTCTGATAATCATCCTCGTTGCCGTTGTCGTCGTGGTGGGCGGAGGCGGCACGACGCTGCTGGTCCGTTCCCGCCGCCGGATCCCGCGGTCGGGTCCCGCTCCGGGTGCTGGCCCGGCGGTGGGTACCGCGGAGCGCGGCGCGCCGGGGGCCACCGGGACCGCGGAGCCAGGCGTGACCGCCGAGCCGGTCCTGCCGCCCGACGTGGCTGCCGCGCCTGCCACTCCGTCGCCACCCGCGGTCGAGAAGCCGCCCCCGTCGGCCGGGCGGCTCGTGCGGCTGCGCGGCAGGCTGGCGCGGTCGCAGTCGGCCCTGGGCGGCGTGCTGCTCGGCCTGCTCTCCCGAGATCGCCTGGACGAGGAGACGTGGGAGGAAATCGAGGAGACGCTGATCACCGCGGACATGGGCGTCGCCCCGGCCCGGCAGCTGGTCGATGAGCTGCGCACCGAGGTCAAGGTGGCCGGGACGCGAGACCCCGAGGAGGTCAAGTCGCTGCTGCGAGGGCAGCTCCTGGCCCAGGTCGGCGTGGACATGGACCGGTCACTGCACATCGACAGGCACGGGGACCGGCCCGCGGTCGTGCTCGTGGTGGGCGTCAACGGGACCGGGAAGACGTCGGCGTGCGGCAAGCTCGCGCGGTCGCTCGTCGGCGACGGGCGCACCGTGCTGCTCGGCGCGGCGGACACATTCCGCGCGGCGGCCGTGGACCAGTTGCAGACGTGGGGAGACCGGGTAGGGGCGCAGGTTGTCCGTTCCGACCGCGACGGCGCCGACCCCGCGAGCGTGGCGTTCGACGCGGTCAACCAGGGCATCGAGCACGGCGTCGACGTGGTCATCGTGGATACCGCGGGACGGCTGCACACCAAGGCCGGCTTGATGGACGAGCTGGGCAAGATCAAGCGGGTGATCTCCCGGCACGCGACGGTGGACGAGGTGCTGCTCGTGCTGGACGCCACGACCGGCCAGAACGGGCTGCGCCAGGCCCGCGTGTTTGCCGAGGTCGTCGACGTCACCGGGATCATCCTCACCAAACTGGACGGCACGGCGAAGGGCGGGATCGTCATCGCGGTGCAGCGCGAGCTAGGCGTGCCGGTCAAGCTGGTCGGGCTCGGCGAGGGCCCCGACGACCTGGCGCCGTTCGAGCCGGAAGCGTTCGTCGACGCCATCATCGGGTAGTGCCTGCCCGGGGGCACCGCCACCGCCCGCTGCGGGCTTGAGCTGGAAAATCCCGTCCTCGGTTGGTCACATTACGATTACCGGCAGCAGTCGGACGGTCGGCCGATATATCCTGCAAGAAGCTGGATGCAATTTGCTAACAGCTCGTCCCGTGGGGTGGGGGGGTTTGGGTCGTTGGATACTGCGCGCCTCAAGGAGAGTTTCGCGCGGGTGGCCATGCACGGCGACGAGGTGGCCCTGTTCTTCTACTCTGACCTCTTTCTCAGGTACCCGGAGACCAGGGACATGTTTCCGATCTCTATGGCCGCCCAGCGTGATCACCTGCTGCGCGCGCTGGCCAGGATCGTCGCCGACGTCGAGAACCTGGACGAGCTCACGGTCTTCCTGCAGGGGTTAGGCCGCGACCACAGGAAGTTCGGCACGCTCGCCGACCACTACGGGCTGGTCGGCACCAGCCTGCTCGCCACCCTGGCCCACTTCAGCGGGGAACACTGGACGCCGGAGCTGGCCGCGGACTGGCAGGCCGCCTATGGCCTCGTCGCCCAGGTCATGACCGGGGCCGCGGCCGCGGACGAGAAGGAGAACCCGGCGGTCTGGGAAGCGACCGTCTTGTCCCATGAGCTGCGGACCTACGACACCGCGGTGTTCCGGGTCGCCACGCTGGACCGGCTCGACTACCGGCCCGGGCAGTCGGTCGCGATCGAGTCCGAGCTGCGGCCGAGGATCTGGCGCTTCTACTCGATCGCGAACGCCCCCCGCGAGGACGCGACGATGGAGTTCCACGTCCGCGTGATCGACGGGGGCGCGCTGAGCATGGCGCTGGCCCGCGGGCTCGGCCCGGGCTCGCGACTGCGGCTGGGCCCGCCGGTCGGCAGCCTGACGCTCGACACCGGCTCGGGCCGCAACGTGCTCCTCGTGGCCGGCAGCACGGGCCTGGCTCCGCTGAAGGCCATCGCGCGACAGATCGCCGACCTGCCCGACCCGCCCGCTGTGCACCTGTTCTTCGGCGCGCGGCGGCCGGAGGGCCTGTACGACCTGCCGGATCTGGAGAAGTTCAGCGCGTCGGCGCCCTGGCTGACGCTCACGCCCTGCGTGTGCGACGAGCCGGATTACCCGGGGGAGCGCGGGGTTCTGCCTGACGTCGTGGCGCGGTCCGGTTCCTGGATCGGCCACGATGCCTACCTCGCGGGGCCCACGCCGATGGTGGAGGCCGTGGCCGGCCGGCTGGCCTCCATGGGCGTGCCCCTGGCCCAGATTCACGTCGAAGACTTCGGTTGGAGCGAGCCTTGACCGCGATCACAGGAACCGACAACAGGCTGACCCCGGACGCGGTCCAGGCGGTCACCTTCCCATCGGCCCGCCTCGGCCGTCGAGGCCTCGACGAGGAGCACGTCCGGGCGTTCTGCGGCCAGGTCGAGAGGGAACTGGTCCGGCTGTTCAACGAGAGGACCGCGCTGACCGACGAGGTACAGCGGCTGCGGCGCCGCGTGCTCGGGCTCAGCGGCGACGAGTCCGGCTCGGGGTACCGGCCCGACGACGCGCACGTCCAGGCGGTGCGCATCCTGTCCAAGGCCCAGCAGACCGCGGATCGCTACGTGGCCGACGCCCAGGAATACAGCAGGCAGCTGGCCCAGGACGCCCGGCGCCGCCGGGACGAGATCCTGGCCGAGGCCAAGTCGCATGCCGCGCTGATGCTCGAGGAAGCGCACGGCGAGGCCAGCCGCGCGGCCGAGGCAGCGCTGGCGGCCCCGGCGACCCAGGCGAGCACCGATCGCCGGGAGCTTGAGGCCGAGCTCGCGTACCTGCGCACGTTCAGCGATGTCTACCGCACGCACCTGCACGCGTACCTCGACGCGCTGGTCCGCAACGTCGAGGAGTGGGAGCGCGCTGAGAAGGCCTCGCTCGTCGCCGCCCGCGCCGAAGTGCCCCACCTCCCGCTCCATCCGCAGCCGCCCGCGCCGACCGGATAGCCTGGAGGCCGGGCCGGACATGGCCCTTGAGGGGGCGCGCGTGTCCGGCGCGTGCCAGAGCGGCGACAGGCCATGGGCGAGGACGGCAGCCAGACGTGTTCGAGACACTTTCCGATCGACTGACCCAGGTCTTCTCCTCGCTGCGCGGGCAGGGACGGCTGTCCGCCGCGGACATCGATGCCACCACCCGCGAGATCAGGATCGCCCTGCTGGAGGCCGACGTCGCGCTGCCGGTGGTGCGGCAGTTCATCGCGCGCGTCAAGGAACGGGCCTCCGGTGCCGAGGTTTCCGAGGCGCTGAACCCCGCGCAGCAGGTCATCAAGATCGTCAACGAGGAGCTCATCGAGATCCTGGGCGGCGAGGCGCGGCGGCTGCGCTTCGCCAAGATGCCGCCGACCGTGATCCTGCTGGCGGGTCTGCAAGGATCCGGCAAGACGACGCTCGCGGCGAAGCTCGCCCTGTGGCTGCGCCAGCAGGGGAACACCCCGATGCTGGTCGCCGCCGACCTGCAGCGGCCCAACGCGGTCCAGCAGTTGCAGATCGTCGGCGAGCAGGCCGGAGTGCCCGTCTTCGCGCCGTCGCCGGGCAACGGGGTCGGCGACCCGGTCGACGTCGCCCGCCGGTCGATCGACGAGGCCAAACGCCGGATGCAGAACATCGTCATCATCGACACCGCGGGCCGGCTGGGCATCGACGCCGAGATGATGCAGCAGGCGGCCGCGATCCGGGATGCCGTCGACCCGGACGAGATCCTGTTCGTGGTCGACGCCATGATCGGCCAGGACGCGGTGACGACTGCGCAGGCGTTCCTCGACGGCGTCGGCTACGACGGTGTCGTGCTGACCAAGCTCGACGGCGACGCCAGGGGCGGCGCGGCCTTGTCCATCGCCCAGGTCACCGGCCGGCCGGTCATGTTTGCCTCGTCCGGGGAGAAGCTCGAGGACTTCGATCTCTTCCACCCCGACCGGATGGCCTCGCGGATCCTCGACCTCGGGGACATCCTGACCCTGATCGAGCAGGCCGAACGCACCTTCGACCAGGAGCAGGCGGCCTCGATGGCCGGCAAGCTGGCCTCGGGCGAGGGCTTCACGCTCGAGGACTTTGTCGAGCAGTTGGCGATGGTGCGCAAGCTCGGGCCGATCGGGAACCTGCTGGGCATGCTGCCCGGGGCGGCGCAGAACCGCGAGATGCTCAGCCAGGTCAGCGACAAGGACCTGGACCGCGCCGCGGCGATCGTGAACTCGATGACCATCGAGGAACGGCGCAACCCGAAGATCATCAACGGCTCGCGGCGGGCGCGCATCGCGGCCGGGTCGGGTGTCACGGTGGGTGAGGTGAGCTCGCTCATCGTCAGGTTCCTCGAGGGCCAGAAGATGATGAAGCAGATGATGGGCAGCATGCCGGGCATGCGGCGGGCGCAGAAAGCGGTGCGCGGCAAGGCGAAGGGCGGCAAGGGCGGGAAGGCGAAGGGCGGCCGCCCGGGCAGCAGCGCCGGCCGCCGGGCCGCATCCGCCGACCGCTCCGGCGCACCGCCGGGCGGGCCGTCCGGGCTGCCCGCAGGCACTGGGCAGGGGCTGGGCCTCCCGAGCGGATTCCCGGGGACCCTGCCGGACGGTCTCGGCGGAGGCGACGGAGCGTTCCGGATGCCGCCCGGCCGGGGCCCGGGATTCTCGACTCCGCAGCCGAACCTGCCACCGGGGCTGCGCGGCTCGCTGCCCAACCGTCGCGGCCGTTCGGGCAAGAAGGGCCGGTAGCCCGCGGCCGGCCGCGGGCCGCTGACGGGCGGGCCGGCCCCTATGATGACGCCTGCGCTCGCGGCGTCTGGCAGAATGTGACCGCTACCGTGGCTTCGCGGGGCCCTCTCTGACCCGCTGAGCCGCACCCATGGGCAGCGCCGCCCGGTCCCCACCCGGCGCGTCGGGCGCCCGCCAACGAAATCCGCTGGGAGAAGACCACACCCGTGGCTGTAAAGATCAAGCTGAAGCGCCTGGGCAAGATCCGCGCGCCGTACTACAGGATCGTCGTCGCCGACGCCCGCACCAAGCGGGACGGCCGGGCGATCGAAGAGATCGGCAAGTACCACCCGAAGGCCGAGCCCTCGTTCATCGAGGTCAACTCGGAGCGGGCGCAGCACTGGCTGTCGGTAGGAGCGCAGCCCACCGACCCGGTCAGGAAGATCCTTGAGATCACCGGCGACTGGCAGAAGTTCAAGGGCCTGCCTGGGACCGAGGGGACGCTGAAGACGGCCGCCCCCAAGGAGAACAGGAAGGAGATCTTCGCCGCCGCGGTCAAGGAGACCCTGGAGGACGGCGCCGCCCCGAAGGGCAGGGCCAGGTCAGCCGGCAGCAAGGAAGGCGAGGCTTCGGCCAAGGGCGCCAAGGCCGCGGCCGCGAAGGACTCCGCGCCGGGCAAGGCCGAGAAGCCCGCCAAGGCGAGGGCCAAGGGTGCCGAGGCCAAGGGTGCCGAGGCCAAGGGTGCCGAGGCCCAGGGTGCTGAGGCCCAGGGTGCTGAGGCCCAGGGTGCTGAGGCCCAGGGTGCTGAGGCCCAGGGTGCTGAGGCCCAGGGTGCTGAGGCCCAGGGTGCTGAGGCCCAGGGTGCTGAGGCGCAGGGTGCTGAGGCCCAGGGTGCTGAGGCCCAGGGTGCTGAGGCCCAGGGTGCTGAGGCCCAGGGCGATGCCGTCGAGGACAGCGGAGCCAAGGACAGCGTGTCCCCGGACGGGGCCGCCGGGGATGGCCCGGCCGACGCCGGGGCACCTGCCGAGGCTGCGGCCGAGGCGGAGCCGGCGAGCGGAGACTGACGTGCTCGAAGAGGCCCTGGAGCACCTGGTCCGAGGCATCGTGGAATACCCGGACGACGTCCGCGTGGACAGTCGTGGGCTGCGTCGGGGCCGGGTGCTCGAGGTGCGCGTGCACCCCGAGGACCTGGGCAAGGTCATCGGCCGCGGAGGACGGACGGCCAAGGCGCTGCGGACCGTGATCAGCTCACTGGCCGGCAACGCGTACGTCAGGGTCGACCTGCTGGACACCGACGAGATCCGCTAGCCGGGCATGCAGTTGGTCGTCGGCCGCGTGGGACGGCCGCATGGGCTCCGCGGTGAGCTGACCGTGCAGATACACACCGACGACCCGGATCTCAGGTTCGCGGCGGGCTCCGTCCTGGCCACGGAGCCCGCCGCCCGGGGCCCGCTGACCGTCGACGCGTCCCGGTGGCACTCCGGGCGCATGCTGGTCAGGTTCGCCGGGTACGCCGACCGCAGCCAGGCGGAGGAACTGTGCGGGACGTTGCTGGTCATGGACTCGTCCGAAGTCGGCCCGGCGGCGGATCCCGAGGAGTTCCACGATTACGAACTGATCGGGCTCGCGGTCCTGACCGTCGCCGGGGAGCCGGTCGGCGTCGTGACCGACGTGCTGCACCAGGGCCAGGACCTGCTGGTGATCAAGCCGGGGGAGGGACCGCCGGCCGCGCGGTCCGGCGCGGAGCCGTCAGCCGCGCGGCCGGGATCCGCGGGAGAACGTGCCGAGGTACTCGTCCCGTTCGTGGCGGCCATCGTGCCGGAGGTCGATGTCGCGGCCGGGCGCCTGGTGGTCGACCCGCCCCCCGGCCTGCTCGACCTCGGTGTCGGCCCGGGGGGGACGACCCCCCAGGACCCCCCCGCGCGCCGTCCGCTCGGGCCAGCCTCCGGCCGGCCGTCGCAGTGTGGCCCGGGGGGGACGACCCCCCAGGACCCCCCCGCGCGCCGTCCGCTCGGGCCAGCCTCCGGCCGGCCGTCGCGGCCGGCGCAAGGCCAGTGAGGAGGGGGCGCGGTGCGGATCGACATCATTACCATCTTCCCCGGGTACTTCGCCCCGCTGGGAGTCTCGCTCATCGGCAAGGCGGCGCAGCGCGGTGACATCGAGTTCGGCGTGCACGACCTGAGGACGTGGACGCACGACCCGCACCACTCCGTGGACGACACCCCGTTCGGCGGCGGGCCCGGCATGGTTATGCGGCCGGAGCCCTGGGGCGAGGCGCTCGATGCCCTGGTCCCACCCGGCCAGAGCGCCCGCCTGGTGCTGCCCAGCCCCGCCGGCGTTCCGTTCACGCAAGAAATGGCGGCCACGTACGCGCGGGAGAGCCATCTCGTCTTCGGCTGCGGCCGGTACGAGGGGATCGACGCGCGCGTGGCGGCGGAGGCGAGCGCCAGGATGCCGGTCGACGAGGTGACGATCGGCGACTACGTGCTGGCCGGGGGTGAGCTGGCCGTGCTGGTCATGACCGAGGCGATCTGCCGGCTGCTGCCCGGCGTCATCGGCAACGCCGAATCCGCGTCGGACGACTCGTTCGGCGGCGGCAGCGGGCCCATGGCCGGGCTGGTGGAGGGCCCCACGTACACCAGGCCGCGGGTCTGGCGCGGGCGGGAAGTGCCGCCGGTCCTGCTGTCCGGCGATCACGCGGCCATCGCCCGGTGGCGCCGCGACGCCGCGCTGCGCCGGACGGCGGTGAACCGCCCGGACCTCGCGGCCCGGCTGGCGGCCGGGCGCCCGGCGGGCTCGGCCGGCCCCGCGGCCGCGCTGGACGCGCATGACCGGCAGGTGCTGTCTGACGCCGGCTTTCCACTCAGTGGCCAAGATATGGCACACTGAAAGCCGCCGCCCGGCTCCCTCAGTCGCCTGTGAGCCACGCCGGGCGCGGCCGGGTGCCCCGGCACCATGGCCCCCAGAGACCGATTCAGCGCGTTCGCAGGCGTGCGCGTGATGACTACCGAGGAACTGCAGCGATGCACACCGCGATTGCCGAACTGGAGCAGGCCCAGATCCGATCTGACATCCCGGGATTCAAGCCGGGGGACACGCTGAGGGTTCACGTTCGGGTCAAGGAGGGCACCCGCTCCAGGATCCAGGTCTTCCAGGGCGTCGTGCTGCGCCGCCAGGGCGGCGGCGCCCGCGAGACCTTCACCGTCCGCAAGATCAGCTACGGTGTGGGCGTGGAGCGGACCTTCCCGGTGCACAGCCCCTCCATCGACAAGATCGAGGTCGTGACCCGCGGCCGGGTACGCCGGGCCAAGCTCTACTACCTGCGCTCGCTGCGCGGCAAGGCCGCCCGGATCAAGGAACGCCGCGAGCCGGCGGCGCGTTAGGCGAGCCGATCGCTGCGGCCGCCGGAGCAGATCCGGCCGGCGACGGGCGGGCGCCGCGGCACCGGATGCCTGGTTCGGCCGGCGTCGGCACGCCCGCCTGGCCTGCCCGGCCGGCCGGCGGGCGCAGACGCCCGCCGCGTCGGCATGCGGCGCTAGTCTCGGACGCGACGGCCGACGACGACCGGAACGGCCGCCGGCCCGCCCTGACCAAGCCCGAGGGAGCCGGCGGGCCGGACCGCGAGCGTGACCAGCGGGCCGGCGGGACGCCGGACCCGGAGCTGAGAGGTTCGCCCATGGCAGGCACCGCCGCCCGGGACGAAGCGGCCGGCTCGCTCGGGACCCGGGATGCCGTCGCGAAGAAGCCGCGAAGAACCCGCAGGACCAGGTCGTTCTGGCGCGAGCTGCCCGTGCTGTTCGTGATCGCCCTGGTCATCGCGCTGCTGATCAAGTCGTTCGTGGTCCAGGCGTTCTACATACCGTCGTCCTCCATGGAGAACACGCTCGACATCGGTGACAAGGTACTGGTCAACAAGCTCGTCTACCATTTCCGCGCGATCGAGCCCGGTGACGTCGTGGTGTTCAACGGGGTGGGCTCGTGGGACCCGGTACCGGCCCCGGCCCGCGGCAGCTCCGACCCGCTGGTCCGGCTGTACGACGTGACCCTGGTCGCGCTCTACCACTCGGTCCTCGGCCTGTTCGGGACCGCTCCCGGGCAGCAGGACTACATCAAGCGCGTCCTCGGCGTCCCCGGTGACCGTGTCGCGTGCTGCAACGCCAGCGGCGACGTGACCGTCAACGGGGTGCCCCTGCACGAGCAGTCCTACCTCTACCCCGGCAACGTCCCGTCCACGACGCGATTCAGCATCACGGTGCCAGGCCGGCTGTGGGTCATGGGCGACCACCGGGCCGTCTCGTACGATTCCCGCGGGCACCAGATGGATCCCGGCGACGGGACCATCCCGGAGAGGATGGTGGTCGGCCGGGCCTTCATGATCGTCTGGCCGCCGGGCCGGTGGCGGGTCCTGTCGATTCCCGCCACGTTCGGCCAGGCCGGCATCGACGGGGCCAAGGCAGCGGCCCTGGGCTCGGCCCTGACCCCGGCCGCGCCCTACCTGCCGCTGGAGGCCGGCCTCGTCGTCGCTGTCCCGCTGACCTGGCTGCAGCGACGGCTGCGCCGCCGGGTGCTGAGCCGTCTGCGGCGCCGCGGCGTCGCCGGGCTGCGCCGCCGGTGACGGCCATGCCGGGGCCGGTGCAGCGGCTGCCGGGCTACACGCCGCGGCGCGACTGCGGGCTGAGCGCCTACGAGCGGGTCCTGGCCCGGGCCGGCCTGGAGCCGGTCGCCGGGATCGATGAGGCCGGCCGCGGAGCCTGCGCCGGGCCGCTCGCGGTGGCGGCGGTCACGCTGAACCCCCGGCGGAGGTCGGCCCTGGCCGGGCTGGCCGACTCCAAGGCCCTGACCGTCAGCGCCCGCGAGGCCGCCTACGAGGAGATCGTCGCGTCCGCCCTCGCCTGGCACGTGGTCGTGATCCCGCCTGAAGACATCGACGCGCTCGGGCTGCACGTGTGCAATGTGACCGGCATGCGGCGGGCCCTGGCCGGGCTGGCCAGCAGGCCCGGTTACGTGCTCACCGACGGGTTCCCGGTCCGGGGCCTGGCCGTTCCCGCGCTGGCCATGTGGAAGGGCGACGAGGTCGCGGCGTGCGTGGCGGCTGCCTCGGTCGTGGCCAAGGTGACCAGGGACCGGATCATGAGGAAGCTCCACCTGGAGTACCCGCAGTACGGTTTTTCCCGGCATAAAGGATATTCCACCCCCAGTCACATGGCGGCTCTCGCGGAGCATGGCCCGTGTCCGCAGCACCGGAAGTCCTTTGCCAACGTGATCGGGGTCATGCGCGCGCGGGCGGGACTCCCTGTTCCGGCCGGCCCGGAACGGGCAGGTGACGAGACGGGGGGGCTGACCCCCGACCTAGCCGGGGAGCTGACCCCGGACGTGGCCGGGGAGCTGGACGGTAGCGAGGCAGAATTGTCCTATGGTTGACCTCATCCGGGTCGCGCTTCCTCGGCGCGGGCCGGGACCGCTGCCGCTCGTCGGACGGCGACCGCAGGACCGGGACACCGCGGGTTGCGGGGCGGCCGGCCGGGAGAACGCGCGGTCAGAACGGAGGAAAGGCAGATGAGCGCGGAGGATCTCGAGAAGTACGAGACGGAGATGGAGCTGCAGCTCTACCGCGAGTACCGCGACGTGGTCGGGCTGTTCAGTCACGTGGTCGAGACCGAGCGCAGGTTCTACCTCACCAACCAGGTTGAGCTCAACGTGCACACCTCGGACAACGGCGAGGTGTTCTTCGAAGTCACCATGCAGGACGCCTGGGTGTGGGACATGTACCGCCCGGCGCGGTTCGTGAAGAATGTCCGGGTAGTCACGTTCAAGGACGTCAACATCGAGGAACTCGCCAAGAGCGATCTCCAGCTCCCGGAACCTGACGACAAGCAGCAGGGGTTCTCCTGATCCGCATTCCGGCCCGGGCGAACCGTCAGCCGTCGTCGCTCCTGGCCGCCGCGGCCTGGCGCCGGAGCACCCCCGCCACGTCGGGTGGCCGGAACCAGTGACCCTTTTGTACCTTTCCTGAACGGATGACAGGGCGTCCGTCGGGGCCGAGCTTGCTCAGGTTGGCCCGGTGCACCTCGGCCAGGACCGCGTCCAGATCGATGCCGTAGGTGACGGCCGTCCCGTAAGCCACGTACACGACGTCGGCTAGCTCGCGGGCGATCCCGGCCAGGTCTCCCGCCCGCGCGGCGTCGGCCAGTTCGCCGACCTCCTCTTCGAGGAGGTGCTGCCTGGTCTCGGCCAGGCCGGGTGCGGCCAGTTTCGGCTCATCGGCTCGCGGCAGGTCACAGCGCTCGTGGAATTCGCGCACCAGCCGCCACGGTGATCCGCTCATCGCGCCAACCCTACTCAGCGGGCTCGGCAGGTCCGGGGCATTCAAGCATCCCGCTCCGACAGTTCTGCGCCCCCCGTCCACATCGCGGGCCCCGCGCCCGGTCCGTCCACAGCGAGCGAGTCCGGCCGTCGCGCCGCCGGCCGTTCCGCCACCGTCGAAGCTGGAGGTGGTGAGATTGAACGCCAAGGATGCCCTGGGCCGGCTCGGGGAGCAGCTGGCCGCGGAGTACCTGCAGCAGCACGCGGGCTTCCGGATACTCGACCGTAACTGGCGGTGCGCCGAGGGAGAGATCGACATCGTGGCCGTGGACCGCCGCGCCCTGGTGGCCTGCGAGGTGAAGACTCGCTCCAGCACCGAGTACGGCACCCCGCTCGAGGCCATCACCAGGCAGAAGCGGCACCGGCTGCGCAAGCTCGCCGTGTCCTGGGTGGTGGCGCACGGGGTTCTGTTCGACGAGGTGCGGGTCGACGCCGTGGAGGTGCTGAAGGACCGCCGGGGCGGCTTCACGATCGAGCACGTCCGCGGGGTGGGCTAGATGTCGCTGGCGCGCACTCACTCCATCGCGCTGGTCGGCGTGGAAGGCCATCCGGTCGAGATCGAGGCGGACATCGAGAACGGGCTGGTGGGGCTGCTGCTGGTGGGCCTGCCCGACACGGCGCTGCGCGAGGCACGGGACCGGATCCGGTCGGCCATCGTCAACAGCCACGAGAAGTGGCCGAACCGCAGGATCACGGTCGGCCTGTCGCCCGCCAGCCTGCCCAAGCGCGGCAGCAGCTTCGATCTCGGCATCGCGGTCGCGATACTCGGCGCGGCCGGGGTCATCCCGCCGGCCGGCCTCAGCGATCTGATGTTCCTCGGAGAGCTGGGACTCGACGGGAGGCTGCGCCCGATCCGCGGCGTGCTTCCCGCGGTGGCCGCGGCCGCGGCCGCGGGCTTCCGGGTCGTCGCCGTGCCCGCCGAGAACGCGCCAGAGGCGTGCCTCGTGCCGGGGATGCGCGTCGTCGCGGCATCTAGCCTTAGCTCGCTGCTTGAATGGTTTCGCTGCCAGGCCCGCTCACATAAGACGGTCGAAGCGGACCTGAGTAACGAGGCTGCCAACTCCGCCGGTCCCGCCATGTCCGCCGGTCGCGCCGGGGTGCAGGTATTCGAAGACGGGGCGTCGCCCGATCTGCCAGCTGGCACCGCGCCCGATTCCGGCCGCGGCCGCGACCTCGCCGACGTCGTCGGGCAGCCGACGGCACGGCGGGCCGCCGAGATCTGCGCGGCGGGCGGCCACCACCTGCTGCTGCTCGGGCCGCCGGGCGTGGGCAAGACCATGCTGGCCGAGCGCCTGCCCACGGTCCTGCCCAGGCTGGAGGCCGGCGCCGCCCTCGAGGTCACCGCGATCCACTCGATCGCCGGGACCCTGCCACCCGGCAGCCCCCTGCTGACCGAGCCGCCGTTCTGCGCGCCCCATCACACGTCGACGAGAGCGGCGATCGTGGGCGGTGGAACTGGTGCCCTGCATCCCGGCGCAGCCTCGCTGGCGCACTGCGGATGCTTGTTCCTCGACGAGGCGCCCGAGTTTTCCAGAGATGTGCTCGATGCTCTCCGCCAGCCGCTGGAATCGGGAGAGGTGGTGCTGGCCCGCTGTGGGCTGACGGCCCGCTTCCCGGCCCGGTTCACCCTGGTGCTCGCGGCCAACCCGTGCCCCTGCTCCCGGACGGCGGCCTCGCGGGCCGCGTGTTCGTGCACGCCGCTGGTGCGCCGCCGGTACCTGGCCCGCCTGTCGGGGCCGCTGCTCGACCGGGTGGACGTGAAGGCCGAGTTCCTGCCGGTCAGCAAGGCCGAGCTGCTCAGCGACCGGAAGTTCACCGAGCCGAGTTCGGTGGTGGCCGAGCGGGTGGCCCTGGCCCGGCAGCGGATGGCATCCCGGCTGCGAGGGACCCGCTGGCGGCTCAACGCCGAGATCCCGGGCCGGGAACTGCGGCGCCGCTACGCGCCCGCGCCCGGCGCGCTGACGCCGCTGGAGCGGGCGATGGACCTCGGGGAGATCAGCGCCCGCGGCGTCGACCGCGTCATCCGGCTGTCCTGGACCGTGGCCGACCTGGCCGGCGTGACCAGGCCCACCATCACCGAGGTCAGCTACGCGCTGGGCCTGTGGCTGGGCGTGACGCCATGAGCGCGGCAGCCGATCGGCAGCGCTTCGCGCGGATCGCGCTGAGCTTCGTGGCGGAACCCGGTGATCCCGTGCTGGGCGCGCTGCTGCGAGCCTGCGGTCCGGCCGAGGCTTTCGCTGCGATCTGCAACGGCGGCCCCCCGGGGGCGGCTGATGCGTCCCGGAAGGACGGCATCCCCGGTCTCGGCCGGGCGATCAAACGGTGGGCGGCTCGGCTCGGCCAGGTTCCGGCCGACTCGAGGCTCGCCGCGTGGGAGCGCGCGGGCATCCGGATCCTGTGCCCGGGCGACCCGGAATGGCCAACCCAGCTTGACGTGCTCGGCGACGCCCGGCCGCTCGTCCTGTGGCTTCGCGGGCGCGCGGACCTGCGCTTCCTCTGCCTGCGATCGGTTTCTGTGGTCGGCGCCCGGGCCGCGACGGCCTACGGTCGGCACGTGGCCACCGAGATGACGGCAGCGCTGGCGGAGCGCGGATGGGCTGTGGTCTCGGGCGGCGCCTACGGCATCGACAGCTGTGCGCATCTCGGCGCGCTCGGCGCCGACGGGGTCACGGTCGCGGTGCTGGCCAGCGGGCTCAGCTACGGCTACCCCAAGGGCCATCACGAGCTGTTCGCGGCCATCGCCGGGCAGGGAGTGGTGGTCAGCGAGTGGCCGCCGGACCGGGCGCCGACCAGGCCGGGGTTCCTCGTCCGCAACCGGGTGATCGCCGCCCTGAGCTGTGGCACGGTCGTGGTGGAGGCCGCCCTGCGCAGCGGCGCGCTCAGCACCGCCCGGCATGCCCGCGACCTCTGCCGTCCCCTGATGGCCGTGCCCGGCCCGGTGACCTCGGACCTGTCGGAAGGCTGTCACGAGATCATCCGCGAGTGGGGCGCCGTGTGCGTGACCCGGGCGCGGGATGTCATCGAGCATGTCTCGCCGGTCGGAGAAGGGCTCGCCGCGCGGCGCCGTGGCCCTGCCTACCCCCGGGACAGCCTGGACCCGGTGTCCACGGCGGTGCTGGAGGCCGTGCCGGCGCGCGCCGGCGGCGGGCCGGCCGCGATCGCGGTCGCGGCCGGCGTCGGCCTGGACACGGCCATCCGGTGCCTGGGCGCGCTGGCCGCCGCGGGCTTCGTCGAGCGGTGCGCCAACGGCTGGCGGATACGCAAGGAGGCCTGACGCGCAAGCCGGCGCGCGGCTCCCGCCTGAGGAACCGGATGGCCAGCGCGGGGTCAGCCGGCGGGCTTCGCCCAGATCGAGACGTGCTTGCGGCTGTCGCTGGTGAACGGTTCCCGCGCCCAGCATGCCCGCCGGTTCCGGATCCGGCGGCGGATGCGGAAGCCGGCCCGACACGCGCCGCGCTCCGCCCGATCTCAGGCGGATGGCCGGACACTGGATGGCATGGACCCTCCCACCGGGACGTGGTCGGCCCGCCCGCCGCCGTCGCATGGGGAAAGGGACTGGCCGGAACGGGCGCAGCCCGGCCGGTCCAGGCCGGAACGGGCGCAGCGCGGGCAGTCCAGGCCGGAACGGGCGCAGCGCGGGCAGTCCCGGCCGGAACGGGCGCAGCGCGGGCAGTCCCGGCCGGAACGGGCGCAGCCTGAGTCGGCGTGGCCTGAGCCGGATCTGCCTGCCTGGGCCCGCGAGCGCCTGGCCAGGTTCGAGCGGCACCTGGCGGCGGAGCGCGGCCTGTCGCCGCATACGGTGCGCGCGTACCTGGGCGACGTCAGCGCGCTGCTCGAGCACGCGGGCCGGTGCGGGCTCGGGGACGTGACCGAACTGGACATCGGCGTGATCCGGGCCTGGCTGGCGGCTCAGCACGCGAACGGGATGGCGCGCGCGACGCTGGCCCGCCGGGCCGCGGCCGCCCGGACGTTCACCGCGTTCGCGCACTCGCGCGGGTGGCTGGACAGCGACCCCGGGCCCTTGCTCGGGACGCCCAAGACCGTACGCCACCTTCCGAACGTTCTGGCCCAGGAGCAGATGGCGGCGGTGCTCGCGGAGAGCGGGTCGGCGGCGGCGAGTGCCGAAGACCCGCGCGCGGCCGCGGCGGCCTGGCGTGATGACGCGATCATGGAGCTTCTCTACGCCGCGGGCATCCGGGTGAGTGAGCTGTGCGGGCTCGACGTCGGCGATGT
Source organism: uncultured Actinomycetota bacterium (assembly GCA_963842355.1). Lineage (GTDB taxonomy): Bacteria > Actinomycetota > Actinomycetes > Streptosporangiales > Streptosporangiaceae > JASHPR01. The sequence goes on from CAWJGC010000017.1 coordinate 165,960, forward strand.
CGACGAGGAGCGCCGGACCGTGCGCGTCCTGGGCAAGGGCCGGCGGGAGCGGGTCGTCCCGATCGGCGTCCCCGCGGCCCGGGCCGTCCGCCGGTGGCGCGACGCGGGCCGTCCGCTGCTGGCCACCGAGCGGTCGGGGCCAGCGCTGTACCTCGGCGCCCGCGGCGGGCGGCTGGACCCGCGAACTGCGCGCCGGGTCGTGCACGCGAGGATCGCGGCCGTCGGCTCCGTGCCCGATACCGGGCCGCATGGCCTGCGCCATACCGCGGCCACGCATCTGCTCGAAGGCGGCGCCGATCTGCGCAGCGTGCAGGAGATTCTCGGCCACTCCTCGCTGGCCAGCACCCAGATCTACACGCACGTGTCGGTCGAGCGCCTGCGGACGGCCTACCGCCAGGCGCACCCCCGGGCCTGATCCAGCCGCGGCAGCGTCCCGGCCTGCACCGGACGGCACCCGCACCGGGACGGCCGCCGTATCGAACCAGCCATCGGGGGTTCGGGCCATGTAGACTACGCACGGCTGTCCTGGTTCGCGCATTGTCGCGCGGCCCGGCGGCTCAAATTCGCGCGTCCGCTTGCCGCGCGGGATGCCGGGACTCCGGCACCCGGCGGAACGCATCTCAACCGGTCCGCGGGACGACCTCCTGCGGCGAGTGCGTTCGGGCGCCAGGGACGAACCGAGAGGCGCCCGGGCCCGGCCCGGGCGCACGAGAGGAAAGGGGACACCGGCATGGCCCCGGTCGTCACCATGCGGCAGCTGCTGGAGAGCGGCGTCCACTTCGGTCACCAGACCCGGCGCTGGAACCCGAAGATGAAGCGGTTCATCTTCACCGAGCGCAACGGCATCTACATCATCGACCTCCAGCAATCGCTGGACTTCATCGATCGCGCCTACGAGTTCATCAAGGAGACCGTCGCGCACGGCGGCTCGGTCCTGTACGTGGGGACCAAGAAGCAGGCCCAGGAGGCGATCGCCGAGCAGGCCCGCCGGGTCGGGATGCCGTTCGTGAACCAGCGCTGGCTCGGCGGCATGCTGACCAACTTCACCACGGTCTACAAGCGGCTGCAGCGCCTCAAGGAGCTGGAGGAGATCGACTTCGATGACGTGGCCGGCTCTGCCCTGACCAAGAAGGAACTGCTGCACCTGAGGCGGGAGCGGGACAAGCTCGAGCGCTCGCTGGGCGGCATCAGGGACATGGCGCGGGTGCCGAGCGCGCTCTGGGTGGTCGACACCAAGAAGGAGCACATCGCCGTCAGCGAGGCCCGCAAGCTGGGCATCCCGGTGATCGCGATCCTCGACACCAACTGCGACCCCGACGAGGTGACCTACCCGATCCCCGGGAATGACGACGCGATCCGCAGTGTTGCCCTGCTGACCCGGGTGGTGGCTGACGCTGTCGCCGACGGCCTGATCGCGCGGGCCGGGGCGGCCGCGGGCGAGGAGAAGCCCGCGGCGCCTGCCGACGGGGTGCTCGGTGCCGAGGAACCGCTCGCCGAGTGGGAGCGCGCCCTGCTGGAGGGCAGGTCGGCCGACGGCGCCGACGCCACCGCGGCCACGGCAGGCGACAGCACGCCGCTGGCCGCCGCGAACGGGACCACGTCCGCCGCGCCCGCCGCGAACGGGACCACGTCCGCCGCGCCCGCCGCGAACGGGACCACGTCCGCCGCGCCCGCCGCGGAGACCGAGCCGAGCCCGAGGCCCCGGCGGCGCAGGCCCGCGGGCGGCCCGCAGTGCCCGCGGGCGGCCCGGCGGCAGTGTCCGCGGGCCCCGCAGTGTCCGCGGGCGGCCCGGCGGCAGTGTCCGCGGGCGGCCCGGCAGTGCCCGCGGGCGGCCCGGCGGCAGTGTCCGCGGGCGGCCCGGCAGTGCCCGCGGGCGGCCCGGCGGCAGAACCCTCGGACGCGGACGGCGCCGGCACCGACAGCGCGGCCGAGGAGTCGGCCTGACCCAGCAGGCCGTCCGGCTGATGCCGGGCTGGCCGCTGGCGGCCCGGCGAGATGCTGCCCACGAACGAGATAGTGAGAGATGAGAACATGGATTACAACGCGGCGGATGTAAAGCGGCTCCGGGAGCAGACGGGCGCGGGCATGCTCGATTGCCGTAACGCCCTCGTGGAGGCCCCGGATTACGAGGGTGCGGTGGAGATCCTGCGGGTCAAAGGGGCGAAGGACGTGACCAAGCGGGCCCAGCGGACCGCGGCGAACGGCCTGGTCACCGCGGCGCTGGAGGGTAACAGCTCCGGCGTGCTGCTCGAGGTCAACTGCGAGACCGACTTTGTCGCGAAGACCGAGCTGTTCCAGCAGGTCGCGGCCGACATCGCCCAGGCGGCCCTGGCCTCGGACGCGGGGGACCGGCTGGCCGTGCTCGGCCTGGAGGTCCGCCCGGGCCAGATGGCCCAGCAACTCATCGACGAGGCGGGCGCGTCACTCAAGGAGAAGGTCGAGGTGGGCCGGTTCGCCCGGTTCTCGGGCGGATATGTCACCAGCTACCTGCACAAGTCAGACCCCGGGCTGCCGCCGACGCTCGGCGTGCTCGTCCAGTTGGAAGCGGCATCCGGAGAGGTCGGCCAGGACATAGCGCACCAGATCGCCGCCATGCGCCCGCGCTATGTGACCCGCGAGGAGGTACCAGCGGACGTCGTGGCGAACGAGCGCCGGATCGCCGAGCAGATGACCCGCGAGGAGGGGAAGCCTGAGCAGGCGATCGGCAAGATCGTGGAAGGCCGCGTGAACGCGTTCCTGAAGGACATCGTGCTGGTCGAGCAGGCCTCCGTCAGGGATCAGAAGAAGTCGGTCAAGCAACTCCTGGCGGAGCATGGCGCCAGCGTGCGCGCGTTTGCCCGGTTCCAGATCGGGCAGGCCGGCTGAGCCAGCGCAGGACCGGGCAGGCGGCAGCCGAGACGAGGGAAGGATGCGCCCTGTGCAGGACGGCACCACCCGCCGGAACGGCGCCTCCACGGCCCGGGCGGCCACGGCAGACGGAGCAGCCATGGCCGGAGAGGCGCACCCCAGCTGGCACCGCGTGGTGCTGAAGCTCTCCGGCCAGGCGTTCGCGGGTGGCGAGCCGCTGGGGATCTCACCGGACGCCGTGGTGCACATCGCCGAGGAGGTCTCGGCGGCCGCCCAGGCAGGCATCCAGGTGGCCGCAGTGGTCGGCGGCGGCAACATGTTCCGCGGCGCCGCGCTTTCGCAGCGCGGCATCGACCGATCCCGCGCCGACTACATGGGCATGCTCGGCACCGTCATCAACTGCCTGGCCCTCCAGGACGTGCTCGAGAAGCGGGGCGTTGAGACCCGGGTGCAGACCGCGATCACCATGGGGCAGGTCGCGGAGCCCTACATACCGCGCCGGGCGATCCGGCACCTGGAGAAGGGCCGGGTCGTGATCTTCGGGGCGGGCCTGGGCGCGCCCTTCTTCTCGACCGATACCTGCGCGGCCCAGCGCGCGCTCGAGATCGGGGCGGAGGCGGTGCTCAAGGGCACCCAGGTTGATGGGGTCTACGACGCCGATCCCCGGCAGATGCCGGACGCGGTCCGGTTCCACCGGCTTGACTATGCCGAGGTGCTTCGCCGGGAGCTGAGGTTCATGGACGCCACAGCGGTGAGCCTGTGCATGGACAATGACCTGCCGATCGTGGTCTTTGACCTGATGCGCGAGGGCAACGTGTTGCGAGCCGTGCACGGTGAGAGGATCGGCACGCTGGTGAGCAGGTCCGCGCGCTGATGGCCCGGCGTGGCGTGATTCCCGGGCCGGGCGCACCATGGGAGACATGCGGTGCGCAGACAGGATGCGTACCGGGACGCCTACGCCAGGCACGGGAGCCGCAGTGATTGACGATACCCTCCTCGAAGCCGAGGAGAAGATGGAGAAGGCCGTCGCGGTCGCCAAGGAGGAGTTCGCCGGCATCCGCACCGGCCGTGCGCATCCTGCGATGTTCAACAAGATCACGGCCGAGTACTACGGGACGCAGACGCCGGTGAACCAGCTAGCGTCGTTCCACATGCCAGAGCCGAGGATGGTCATAGTCCAGCCGTTCGACAAGTCGTCTCTCGCGTCGATCGAGAAGGCGGTCAGGAACAGCGACCTCGGCGTCAACCCGTCCAGCGACGGCACGATCATCCGGATCGTCTTCCCGGAGCTGTCCGAGGAGCGCAGGCGGGAGTTCATCAAGGTCGCGCGGCACAAGGCCGAGGACGGCCGGGTTTCCATCCGCAATATTCGCAGGCACGCCAAGGACACGCTCGACAAGCTGGTCAAGGGCGGCGACGCGGGTGAGGACGAGGGCCGCCGGGCGGAGCGCGAGCTTGACGACCTCACGCACGTCTACGTTTCCCAGGTAGACGAGTTGCTCAAGCATAAGGAAGCGGAGCTTCTCGAGGTATAGCTTGCGACACGACACACGGAGCTCCGGCGTACCTGGCCGGCCCGCTGCCCCCAGCGGCGCGCAGCGGGACGCGCGCGGGCGGGACTTGCGCGGTACAGGCGCTCGCGGGCGGGACGTGCGCGGTATGGGCGCTCGCGGGCGGGAGCGCGGGCCCGGTGCCTGACGATCCCGGCGGGCAGGTCGCACAGGGCGAGGCCGATCCGGTGAGCGAGCGCAAGCCGAGCCGGGCGGGCCGCAATCTTCCCATGGCCGTGGCCATCGGCCTCCTCCTCGGAGGCATCGTGCTGGTCACCCTCTTCACGGTGAAGGCCACGTTCCTCGCCTACGTGGGCGCGGTAGTGGCCCTGGCGCTCTGGGAACTCCGGCAAGCGCTGCTCGAACGGGGAATCAGCCTGCCGCTGGTGCCGCTTGTTGTGGGCGGCGCCGCAATGTTCACGCTGGCCTACTGGTACGGCGCCCAGGCGGCCCTGGCGGCCCTGGCGGTCACGATCGTGGTGCTGACGGCGTGGCGGCTGCCCGGTGGCACCAGCGGCTATCTGCGCGACCTGACGGCCAGCGTCTTCACGCTGGCCTACGTGCCGCTGCTCGGTGTGTTCGTGCCCCTGATGCTGTCCACGCCCGACGGCGCCCGCCGGGTGCTCGTGTTCGTCGCCCTCGCCGTCTGCAGCGATGTCGGCGGGTACTTCGCCGGAATCCTCATCGGGCGGCACCCGATGGCCCCGGCCATCAGCCCGAAGAAGACCTGGGAGGGCTTCGCCGGGTCGATCGTGGCGTGCGTGGCGGCCGGCGCGATCCTGTTGCCGCTGGTGCTGCACGGCCACGTCTGGCAGGGCCTCATCCTGGGCGTCGCGGCCGTAGCCGCCGCGACCCTCGGCGATCTCGTCGAATCCATGATCAAGCGGGATCTTGAGATCAAGGACATGGGCACCGTGTTCCCCGGGCACGGCGGTGCCATGGACCGGATCGACTCGCTGCTGGTCCTGGCCCCGGTGGCCTGGCTGCTGCTGAAGATCTTCGTCCCGCACTAACGACCCGCAGATGATCAACCTGCTGATTTGATCGGGTTGCGGACCCGATTTCGGGCTCTGGCGCGGATTTGGGTGATCGGGTCATGCGAGGCGCATGGGCGGCCGGTCTCAATGATCGTGGGGACTTACGTGCGCTATCTGCACACAAGTCTCCACGATCATGAAGCGGACGTCGCCCCCGTCACGGAATCGGCGCCAGAGCCCGATTTCATGATCTAGGGCTCAAATGCATAAATACATGGTTTTAAGTCCTAGATCACTGAAAACCGCCCTCGCCAGGCGGGGGGCGGGCTCCGCCGGTGCCCAGCGCACACCGGGTGGCGGCATCCGGCCAGGCGCGCCGCCGGAGGCGGCATGCCGGGCCCGGCCGGCCCGGCTACCGACCGGCCGGGTGGGCGGTTGCGCGCCGCGCTGCCCCTTCGTACCATTTCGTGGCTTTCATTCCGGTTCGCGGTCGGCGGTGTTGCGTCCTGGCCGGGATGAATGTGAGTCTGGTGTACACCCACGTACACCATCTCCACATTCATCACCAGCTTCGCGTGGCGGCGGCTGGCTTCGCGTGGCGGCGGCTGGCTTCGGGCGGCGGCTGGCTTCGCGTGGCGGCGGCTGGCTTCGCGTGGCGGCGGCTGGCTTCGGGCGGCGGCTGGCTTCGCGCGGCGGCGGCTGGCGGAGCGGCGGCGGCTGGCTTCGGGCGGCGGCTGACGGAGCGGCGGCGGCGGCCGGCTGAGCAGTACCGGCGGCGGCCGAGCAGTACCGGCGGCGGCCGGACTCTAGCGCCGCAGCTGGCCGCTAGCTCACCACCCAGCTGCGGCGCTGAGCGGCGAGGTGTGTCACCAGGCTGGTCGGCCCGCGCTCGGCAGCCAGCATGCGCTCCCGTTCACTGATCGGGACGATCCACAGCCACCGGACGGGCTCCCCGCCGAACAGGAAGCCGGACAGGTCGGGCACGTCGGGTCCGAGCAGGCTGCCGGGCTTGTCCAGGAGCAGCACCGCCTCGCCGCTGCCGAGCGGGAACGTGGCCGGCTCGTGGTACCACGGCACACAGTGGCCCGGCCCGAGCCAGGTCGTCTCGCGCCACGGATACTGGCCGAGCCACAGGAAGATCCGGGCCGCGTCCGTGCTCGGCATCGTGGTCGCGATGGCCAGTTCGATCCTCGCGCCCCCGAGGGCATGATCGCCCAACTGCTCGATGACCGGCATCCGCTGACAGCTCATCCCGACCGTGGACAAGACGGCAAAGGGCCGCTGCGCGGTCGGAGGACGCTCGGACACGCCGACCGGCGGCTGTTTGCCGCCGCCCACGTCCCAGTACCTGGCGCCCGGGCCGAGCCTGCCGAGGAGGTGGCCGAGCACCGCCTGCTGGAATCCGGCCCAGGCGCTCTTGTCGCCCCGCCACCGCCAGAAGTCCTGGGCCTGCGCCACCCGCGGCCCCAGGCCCTCCATGGCGTCATCGAGCGACCACCCGAACGGGGTCTGGCCGATCACGTCCCGGCAGTATCCCGGCATCCCCCGGGCCATGTCAGACCATCCGGGCAGGACCGCCAGCAAACCGCCATACTCGAGGATGACGACCCCGTCGCCCTCCTCGAGCCACAGCGCTCGCAGCGCCCCCGGCTCGAGCATGGGCCTGCCGTCCGGGTGCTTGGTGTGCGCGGCCGGCATCACCGGGGCCTCCCCGATGCTGAGCCGCGTCAGATCGGTGGTCTCCGGAGCCGGCACATGGTTGGCGATCCAGGTGGCCGCGATCGGGGTGGTCGACGAGTGCAGGTAGGCGGCGGTGGTCACGCCGTCGCACTCCACGACCAGGCGCCGGCTCGCGTACGGGCTCTCGCTCTCCAGCAGGATCTGGGGGCGCCCGGCATCGGCGGCTATCCTGGTCTGGCTGGCCCCGCGGCGCAGTGTCGGCATGGTAATGAAATCTACCGACTTACCGCAGGTCAGCTCCGTAACAATGGCGGATCGTTACCGGTTTGCGCGGCGCGAAGGCAGCAGATTTGAGGGACAGAACGCATCGACGAATGGCGGTCCCGCTGCGCACGCCAGCGTCTGACCGGCGTGAAGACCAGCGTCCGGTCCTGGCCACCGGCCGCACCGGCCTGCCCGGCCGCACCGGCCTGCCTGGCCGCACCGGCCTGCCCGGGCGCACCGGCCTGCCCGGCCGCACGCCCGAGCGGGATCCCGGTGCGGCCCGGCCGCCCCGGCATCTCGCGGACCTCGACCCGGGGGAGCGGCGTGCGGCGGCCGAGCAACTCGGCCAGCGGAGCTTCCGCGGCGATCAGCTCTCGCGGCACTACTTCGCCCGGCTGACCGATGATCCCCGCGACATGACCGACGTCCCCGCCAGCGCCCGCGTGCCTCTGGCCGAGGCGCTGCTGCCCCGCCTGCTCACCGCCCAGCGCGAGTTCAGCTGTGACCAGGGCCAGACCCGGAAGACTTTGTGGCGGGCGTTCGACGGGGCCTACGTCGAGTCGGTGCTGATGCGCTATCCGGGCCGGGTGACGATCTGCGTGTCCTCGCAGGCCGGGTGCGGGATGGCCTGCCCGTTCTGCGCCACCGGCCAGGCCGGGCTGACCCGTAACCTGTCCGCCGCCGAGATCGTGACGCAGGTGGTGGCCGGCGCCAGGGCGCTGGCCCGGGGTGAGGTGCCCGGCGGGCCGGGCCGGATCTCCAACGTCGTGTTCATGGGGATGGGCGAGCCGCTGGCCAACTACCCGCGGGTGCTCGCGGCGGTGCGGCGGATCACCGACCGCGTTCCGGACGGGCTGGGCCTCTCCCGGCGCGCCGTGACGATCTCGACCGTGGGCCTGGTCCCGGCGATCGGCAGGCTGGCCGGCGAGGGCCTGCCGGTACGGCTCGCGGTTTCCCTGCACGCGCCCGACGACGCCCTGCGCGATGAGCTGGTTCCGGTCAACCGGCGCTGGCCGGTCGCCGAGGTGCTGGACGCGGCCTGGGCGTACGCCGAGGCGACCGGGCGCCGGGTGTCGATCGAGTACGCGCTGATCCGCGACGTCAACGATCAGGCCTGGCGGGCTGAGGCGCTCGCCGACCTGCTGGCCGGTCACCTGGCGCACGTGAACCTGATCCCGCTCAACCCGACACCCGGGTCGAAGTGGACCGCGTCGGATCCCGGCGTGATGCGCGAGTTCGAGGAGCGGCTCGCGCGGCGGGGGATTCCGGTGACCGTTCGCGATACCCGGGGCACCGAGATCGACGGTGCCTGCGGCCAGCTCGCAGCCGCAGGCCGCTCCGGCATTTAGGCCGGAGCGGAGTGCGCAGGGGCGGCGGGATGTGATTGCGCCGGGTGGGACTACCTGCGGCTTACTCACAGCAGGTACCGTTATCGGCCATGTCGTGGAGGCGCGCGCTCGGCCAGTGGCGGCGTGCCGCCCTCTCCGCTCTCGTGCACCAGACCTGGCGGGCGCTGCAGCAGGCCGGATCCATTTCCCCCGAGTCCCCCGCGGGCCGCAGGTTCGCGGCGTTCGGCGCGGGCTCGATGATGGCTTTCCCGACCGGTGCCGTGTTCGGCGAGCGCTGGATCGAGATCGGGGACGACACCATGATCGCAGCGCAGGTGACGCTCTGCGCGGGCATGATGCCCGGGCACGACCTGGGCGACAAGCCGGTCTTGCGGGTCGGCAACCGGTGCGTGATCGGGCGCGGCAGCCACATCGTGGCGCACCACTCGATCGAGATCTCGGACGACGTGTTCACCGGCCCCTATGTGTACATCACCGACCAGAATCACAGCTACGCCGACCCGGACATGCCCATCGGGCGGCAGTGGCCGGTGAACCTCGCGGTATCGATCGGCGCGGGCACCTGGCTGGGCGCGGGCGCCGTCGTGCTGCCCGGTGCGCGCATCGGACGGAACGTGGTCGTCGCCGCCGGGTCCGTGGTCCGCGGCACCGTGCCCGATCGGTGCGTTGTGGCGGGCGTTCCAGCCCGGGTTGTCCGGGAATATGTGTCCGGGGCGGGCTGGTCCCGGCCGGCCGGCTGAGTCGGGCTGTCGGCTTCTGGTCATGGCGGGCCCGTAACTCTGTCACGATGGGTTATCAATGGTTTACTTAGAGGCACGAGACGATCTCGTGGCGACCGCTGCTTACCAGCCTGAGCCTGCGGCCGCCGCGGCGGCGCGCCGTTTCGTGCGCGACACGCTGCGCTTGTGGGAGCTGACCGGACGGTCCGACAGCCAGGACGCGCTGGTGGACGACGCGATCCTGCTGACCAGCGAGCTGGTCACCAACGCGGTGCTGCACGCGGGCACGCCCGTGCAGGTCACCTGCAGGTTACTCGGCGATGACGGGGACGGAGCCGTCGAGATAGCCGTCCTGGACCGCCGCCCGGCGCAGCTGCATCCCGATCTGCCGCATTCGGCGGCGGAGGCGGCCGAGCGCACCAGCGGGCGCGGTCTTCAGCTCCCCGCCGAGCTGGCCACGGCCTGGGGGGTGACCTACGCCCGGGCCGCCAAGGCGGTGTGGTTCCGGATGGGCCTTCTCGATTCCGGCCGGGCGGTCGGCCCGGACTGAGCCAGCCGGCCGCGACGGGCGGCCCAGCCGGCCGCGACGGGCGGCCCAGCCGGCCGCGACGGGCGGCCCAGCCGGCCCGACGGGCGGCCCGGCCAGCCGCAGTCTGCGCGGGCCCGTTCAGCGTGACCGGGTCTGCGCGGGCCGGCGCCGGCCCTTGGTGCCGCGCGCTTCGTCCTGCGCCGCCCCGTCCAGTTGCGGGGTGAACACCTCGCCGCGCAGGGCCCTCCCGACGAGGTCCACGGCTCGTGCGGTCTCCACCAGCCTTCCGCCCTCGGTGCGGTAGGCAGCGAGCACCGCGTCCAGGCCGCCGGGCGGCAGCTGGCCGCCGAGTTCGGCGCGAGCGGTGCGGTATCCCTCGCGTGCGCCCTGCACGCACGCGGCCACGTGATGCCGGGCCAGCGCCGCGAGCGCGACCGGGTGACGGCGCAGCACGCCATGCAGCCGGTAGTCGGGTGGCACGACGTCGAGCAGCCAGGCCACCGCCGTCTGCTCGAATTCTTCGCTGCCCGGCGGATGCACCCCGGCGGGCCAGCCAGGCGGAAGATACGCTGCCACGGAGCCAGCATACCTCAGGCCGACCATATAGATCGAACACTTATTCTATTATTCAAGCTACCTTCGGCCGCGAGCGCACGTCAATCCCCGGGCCCCCCGCCACCGGGATCGTCACCTGATCCTGGCCTGCGGCGCCGGTCAAATCGCCGCCTGGCCTGCTCGTGATGCGTGAGGTCGTACGGTTCGAGCGGCTGGCCGCTGGAATCGAGCGGGGTCAGCGCGTCCAGGCCCGCCGTCCAGGGCAGCAGCGCGGCGAAGAAGCTCACCCCGAGGCCCGCGTCGGTGGCCACGGGGGCGAGGTCGAGCTGCTCGCCGGAGGCCAGGCTCAGGCGAAGCCGCGCCACCCGCGGATCGGCCCGGACGACCACGCGGTGCAGGCCGTGATCGTCTCCGCCGGTGTAGGTGTTGAGGAGGCTGCCCGGGTAGAGCAGCGGGCCGCCCAAGCCGCCCTCGTCCCGGTAGCCTCCGGGATAAATGGTCTCGAGGAACGTGTAGTAGTCCTCGCGGCTGCCGCCGGCCCGGAGGATCCAGCGCTGCCCGCCGGGCAGGTCGCCCTGGGCGACCACGGCAAGTTCCGGAACGGGCACCAGGGCCTCCATCGTGCGGGCCGACGAACTCACCGTAGCGGGCCGGCGCCTTATTGTGCGGTGGTGGTACGTGATCACGGAGCATCGAGGGTGATACGCGATAAGCGCGCCTGATGCTCCGTGATCACGCTGGCCGGTCTCATGCGTGCCGGACCGATGGCTCGCAGGCCGACGTCTGGGTCCGGTGCGCGGTGATCTCCTGCCCGACCTGGCTGTGGCGGGACCGGCTCTCCCTGCGGGCCCGCCGGGCCTGCCGGGCGAGCCCCTCCACCGTCGCCTGCGCCCTCAGGTCCCTGACGTGCTCGGCGGCGAGTGCCGAGTTAATGGTCGCGTACATGGCTTCTCCCTCGTTGCTCCGGGACCACCGCTGCAGCCCCGATAGCATTTAGGTTCGCCGTAAGCCGGCCTGCGGCACATCGGACGGATGCCCTATCTTGGCTGCGCCAGCCGCCTTAGGCGCCCGGCGCCTGAGGCGCCCGGCGCGGACCCGCTGACATGAGTGGCTCGGGCGGGATGATCGAGGGGCGATTCTCCGTTCTGTATCTTCGAATGAATAAGCTGTACCTGCCGTAATCCCGGCGCTTCCCTTCGTCGCCCTGGAGCGTTCCTTCATGCCCGCCCGCTCAGCCCGCCTCGTTACCCGCGATGACCTGCGCAATGTCGCGATCGTCGCGCACGTCGACCACGGCAAGACCACCCTGGTCGACGCGATGCTGTGGCAGTCCGGAGCGTTCCGGGCGGGCGCTCAGGTGCCCAAGCGGGTGCTCGACTCCGGCGACCTGGAGCGGGAGAAGGGGATCACGATCCTGGCCAAGAACACCGCGGTGAGCCACGGCGGGCTGACGATCAACATCGTGGACACGCCGGGGCACGCGGACTTCGGCGGCGAGGTGGAGCGCGGCCTGTCCATGGTCGACGGGGTGCTGCTCCTGGTCGACGCCAGCGAGGGCCCGCTGCCGCAGACCAGGTTCGTGCTGCGCAAGACCCTCGAGGCCCGGCTGCCGGTCATCCTCGTGATCAACAAGGTCGACCGGCCGGACGCGCGGATCGCCGAGGTCGTGGACGCGTGCTACGAACTGTTCCTCGACCTGGACGCGACCGAGGAGCAGATCGAGTTCCCGATCGTGTACGCGTCGGCGCGGGCCGGACGAGCGTCGCTGACCCGGCCCGCCGACGGCTCGCTGCCCGACTCGCCGGACCTGGAGCCGCTGTTCGCCGTGCTGCGGGAGACCGTGCCCGCGCCCTCGTACGACCCGGACGAGCCGCTGCGCGCGCACGTGACCAACCTGGACGCCTCGTCCTACCTGGGCCGGATCGCGCTCTGCCGGGTCTACAGCGGGCAGATCGAGCGCGGCCAGCAGGTCGCCTGGTGCCGCCGGGACGGGTCCATCGAGCGGGTGAAGATCACCGAGTTGTTCCGTACCGAGGCGCTGGAGCGGGTTCCCGCCGTCACGGCGTCGGCCGGGGACATCATCGCGGTGGCCGGCATCAGCGACATCATGATCGGCGAGACGCTCGCCGACGTCAACGACCCGCGACCGCTGCCGCTGATCACCGTGGACGAGCCCGCGATCTCGATGACCATCGGCGTGAACACCTCGCCGCTGGTCGGCCGGGACAAGGGGTCCAAGGTCACCGCGCGGATGGTTCGTGACCGGCTGGACCGCGAGCTGGTCGGCAACGTGTCGATCCTGGTGCTGCCCACCGGCCGGCCGGACACCTGGGAGGTGCAGGGCCGCGGCGAGCTTGCCCTCGCCGTGCTGGTGGAGACCATGCGCCGGGAGGGCTACGAGCTGACCGTGGGCCGGCCGACCGTGGTAACCCGCGAGGTGAACGGCGCGCTGTACGAGCCGGTGGAACGGCTGACCGTGGACGTGCCCGAGGACTACCTCGGCGCGGTGACCGGGCTGCTGGCCCAGCGCAAGGGCCGGATGGTCAACATGACCAACCACGGGACCGGCTGGGTGCGGCTGGACTTCGTGGTGCCCGCCCGGGGGCTGATCGGGTTCCGTACCCAGTTCCTCACCGACACCCGCGGGACCGGCATCGCCCATCACGTCTTCGACGGTTACGAGCCATGGTCGGGGCCGATGCGGATGCGGCCGACCGGGTCGCTGGTGGCGGACCGTACCGGCCCGGCCACGCCGTACGCGATGTTCTCGCTGCAGGAACGGGGCACGCTGTTCGTGGAGCCGGGGACCGAGGTTTACGAGGGCATGATCGTCGGCGAGAACTCCCGGTCCGACGACATGGACGTGAACATCACCAAGGAGCGGAAGCTGACCAACGTGCGCCAGTCATCGGGCGAGGAGCTGGAGCGGCTGATCCCGCCGCGGCTGCTGTCGCTGGAGCAGGCGCTGGAGTTCTGCGCGGACGGCGAGTGCGCCGAGGTGACCCCGTCCACGGTCCGGCTGCGCAAGACCGTGCTCGACGCCAAGGAGCGAGCCCGGCTGCGGGCGCGCCGGTCCCGCGGCGAGCAGGTGCCGCCGGCGGCTGACCCCGTCTCCGTGCGTACAGCTTCGTGATCTAGGACCCAAATGCACTAAATAGATGGGTTTCGGGCCTAGATCAGCGAATGTGCCGCGGGATGCGGGGCCGGAGTCGTCCTCGGGCGGCTTAATTCTGTTACTTAGCGGGTAATGGTGGCTACGCGAAGTAGTATTCGGGCTCGGCGGGTGCGGGCCACGGGAGGGCAGCCTATGCAGGATCGATCCGAAGGCGTACCGGCCGCTGTGCCGGGCCCGGGCGCCGCGGAAACCGGGCAGCCGAGGACGGGCCGCCCCGAAACGGATCATCCCGGCGCCGGGCCTGCAGCGCCAGGCCAGGCCGAAGCCGACCCGCCGTCATCTGGCGGTCCCGAGCCCGGCCCCGGCCCGCGGACCTGGGGTGACGCCGGTCCGGGCGGACTGCTCTGGAACCCGTGACGGCCCTGAACCGGTTATTTGACCGACAGGTAGATGACGCTGCCCAGGCCGAACACCACGCAGTAGAGGGCGAACGGGGTCAGCGTGCGGGTCTGGAAGTACCGGACCAGGAACCGCACCGACAGGTAGGCGCCGATGCCGGACAGGATGCTGCCGACGAGCACCTGCCCGCGGATCCCGTCGCCGAGCGGGCCGAACAGGTCCCCGAGCTTGAGCGCGCCCGCGGCGAAGATCACGGGCGTGGAAAGCAGGAACGAGAAGCGCGCCGCGTCCTGGCGGGACAGGCCGCGGAACATGCCGGTCACCATCACGACCCCGTCCCGGCTGATCCCGGCCAGCAGCGCGAGGATCTGCGACGACCCGATGACCAGTGCCTGTAGGTAGCCCACCGTGGTCAGCCGCACGTCGGCCTGGACCGCCCGGGCGACCTCCTGCTGCCGGGCGGCCCGCTGCCCCGACGCGTGCAAGGCGACGGGATGCCCGCCCGCGCCGGGCACCGCGCCGTGCGGCGGGCCGCCGAGCGTCGCGCCGCCGCCTGCGGTGGCGCCGGCCACCGCGGCGTCGGCCACTGCGGCTCCGGCCGTCCTGGGCCGGGGCGCCGCGCGCCGGGCGGACAGCTCGTCCGCCTCCAGCGCCGCGTCCGCGGCCAGCGACTTCCTGGTCCGGAACCTCTCCCCGGCGAACAGGATGAGGCCGTTGACGACCAGGAAGATCGCGGCCCGGATCGGCTCGCCGAACAACACCCGGAACGTGTGCTCGAACTTCAACCCGACCAGGCCGACCGGGATCGTGGCCAGGATGAGCATCCAGGCCAGCTTCTGGTCGACAGTCTCGACCCGCCGGTCGCGGATCGAGCTGAAGAAGCCGGCGATGATCCGGACCCAGTCCCGCCAGAAGTAGACCAAGAGCGCGATCGCGGTCGCGACGTGCAGTCCGACGATGAACGCCAGGTACGGGGACTCCGCCGCGGCGACGTTCAGGTCGCTGCCCCAGCTACCGCCGATCAGCGCGGGGATCAGCACGTTGTGGCCGAGACTGGACACCGGGAACAGTTCGGTCACGCCCTGGATGAGGCCGACCACCGCGGCCTCAAGGTAGGTCATGTGGGACATGGCAGCCCTTCGTTCCGCAGGCAGCGTCTCGGCCCGCGCCCAGTCAGAATATTCACCCGGAACGGATCCCGGGCGCCGACTCCCGTCACGCAGGCCCGCTGCGGTCAGGAGGCGGGTACGGGCCCGGGTCGAGGTCGCGCCCTTCCGCGGCGCTCCGAGGCCGCCCCCGGCCCTGTCGCTGACCGCTATACAGCGAGGGCGTGATAGTCAAGCACAGCGCCTGACCGAGCACGCGGGCGTGCGTTCTGGCGTAGGTCTTAGGTCTTTGGCCGTTCTAGCTCTTGCCGGGGACGGCGGGGGTGTCTGCGCCGCGAGGCCGCCGGCTGATCTTGGATCCGAGCCAGACCAGCGGGTCGTATTTGCGGCCCGCCACGCGCTCCTTCATCGGGATGAGCGCGTTGTCAGTGATCTTGATGTTCTCCGGGCAGACCTCGGTGCAGCACTTGGTGATGTTGCAGTAGCCGAGGCCGAAGTCGTCCTGGGCGATCTCGCGGCGGTCGGCCGTGTCGGCGGGATGCATCTCCAGTTCGGCGATCCGCATCAGGAACCTGGGGCCGGCGAACGGGCGCTCGTTCTCCGGGTGGTCACGGATCACGTGACAGACGTTCTGGCACAGGTTGCACTCGATGCACTTGCGGAACTCCTGGGAGCGCTGCACGTCCACCTGCTGCATCCGGAACTCGCCGGGCTTGATCGCGGGGTCCGGGGTGAACGAGGGGATCAGCCGGGCCTTCGCGTAGTTGAACGAGACGTCGGTGACCAGGTCCCTGATCACCGGGAACGTCCGCAGCGGCGTGATCGTGATCGGCTCGCCCGGCTCGAACACCGACATCCGGGTCATGCAGGCCAGCCGCGGCCGCCCGTTGATCTCCATCGAGCAGGAGCCGCACTTGCCCGCCTTGCAGTTCCACCGGACCGCCAGGTCGCCCGCCTGGGTGGCCTGCAGCCGGTGCAGCAGGTCGAGGACGACCTCGCCCTCGTTGACCTCGACCTGGTAGTCGGTGAGGCTGCCCTGCCCGGCGTCGCCCCGCCAGACCCGGAGCGCTGCTTTGTCGCTCATGAGCTCGTCTCCTCGCCCGCCGGGGGCAGTTCCGCTTCGGTGTAGTACTTCGCCAGTTCCGCCCGGTCGAACAGGGCCAGCAGGTCAGCGCGCATCGCGGCCATCGGCTGCTGCCTGATCGCCACCCGGTCGCCGTCCAGCGTGGCAGATCAGGTTGACCTTGCGCCACTCCGGTGACATGCCGGGGAAGTCGTCGCGGGTGTGCCCGCCGCGGCTCTCCTGGCGCTCCAGCGCCGCCTGGGCCACGCAGTCCGCGATCAGCATGATGTTGCGCAGGTCCAGGGCCAGGTGCCAGCCCGGGTTGTAGGCGGGTCCGCCCTCGGCGCTGACGTTGGCCGCGCGGGCGCGCAGCTTCTCGAGTTCGGCGAGCGCCTGCTTGATCTCGTCTTCCTTGCGGATGATGCCGACCAGGTCGCTCATGGTCTGCTGGACCTCGCCGTGGACCGTGTACGGGTTCTCCCCGCCGGAGCGCTCCAGCGGCGCGAGCGCCTCGGCCCGGGCCGCCGTGAGGTCAGCGTCGCTGGCCGCCGGCGGCTGCCGTCCAGCGAGTCCAGGTACTCGACCGCGCCCAGGCCGGCCCGGCGCCCGAACACCAGCAGGTCGGACAGGGAGTTGCCGCCGAGCCGGTTGGAGCCGTGCATGCCGCCGGACACCTCGCCGGCGGCGAACAGCCCGGGCACGATGGACGCCCCGGTGTCGGGGTCGACCTCCACCCCGCCCATCACGTAGTGCTGGGCCGGGCCGACTTCCATCGGCTCCTTGGTGATGTCGACGTCGGCCAGCTCCTTGAACTGGTGGTACATCGACGGCAGCTTGCGCAGGATCTCCTCGGCGGGCCGCCGGGAGGCGATGTCGAGGAACACCCCGCCGTGCGGCGACCCGCGGCCGGCTTTGACCTCGGCTCTGATCGAGCGGGCGACCTCGTCGCGGGGCAGCAGTTCCGGCGGGCGGCGGTTATTGGCCTGGTCGGTGTACCAGCGGTCGGCCTCCTCCTCGGTCTCCGCGTACTGCGCCCGGAACACGTCCGGCACGTAGCCGAACATGAACCGCTTGCCCTCGGAGTTGCGCAGCACGCCGCCGTCGCCGCGGACCGACTCGGTGACCAGCAGCCCGGCCACCGAGAGCGGCCAGACCATGTGCGTGGGGTGGAATTGGACGAACTCCATGTTCAGCAGCGTGGCCCCGGCGAGCAGCGCGAGCGCGTGACCATCGCCGGTGTACTCCCACGAGTTCGAGGTGACCTTGAAGGTCTTGCCGATGCCGCCGGTGGCCAGGATCACGGCCGGCGCCTCGAACAGGACGAACTGCCCGCTCTCGCGGATGTAGCCGAGCGCGCCGGCGATCCGGTCCCCGTCCTTCATCAGCTCGGTGATCGTGGTCTCGGCGAAGACCTTGATCATCGCCTCCGGGTCGCCGAGGGCGGCGGCGTCCTCCTGCTGCAGGGCGACGACCCGCTGCTGCAGAGTCCGGATCATCTCCAGGCCGGTCCGGTCGCCCACGTGGGCCAGCCGCGGGTACTCGTGCCCGCCGAAGTTGCGCTGGCTGATCTTGCCGTCCTTGGTACGGTCGAACAGCGCGCCCCAGGCCTCGAGTTCCCAGACCCGGTCGGGGGCCTCCTTGGCGTGCAGTTCGGCCATCCGCCAGTTGTTCAGGAACTTGCCGCCGCGCATGGTGTCGCGGAAGTGCACCATCCAGTTGTCGTTCGGGTTCACGTTTCCCATCGCCGCGGCGGCGCCGCCCTCGGCCATGACCGTGTGAGCCTTGCCGAACAGCGACTTGGAGATGACCGCGGTCCGCTTGCCCGCCTCCCGGGCCTCGATGGCCGCGCGCAGTCCCGAGCCCCCGGCCCCGATCACCACGACGTCGTAGGGAAGTCGCTCTATGTCAGTCATCGCTGTGCCTGCCTAGTTTTCAGTTGAAGAACCTCGGGTCGCTGAAGACCCCGGCGGCAACCAGCCAGATGTAGAGGTCGGTCAGCATCAGCGTGCCCAGCGTGGTCCACGCGAGCTGCATGTGACGTGCGTTCAGCTTGGAGACCTGGGTCCATATCCAGTACCGGACCGGGTGGGAGGAGAAGTTCTTCAGCCGGCCGCCGGTGATGTGCCTGCAGGAATGACACGACAGCGTGTACGCCCACAGCAGCACCACGTTCACCAGCATGATCAGGGTGCCGAGACCGAAGCCGAAGCTCCCGTTCGGGCCGCGGAACGCCTGGACCAGGTCGTAGGTGTTCAGCACCGAGATCAGGATCACGAGGTAGAAGAAGAAACGGTGCAGGTTCTGCAGGATGAGCGGGAACCTGGTCTCGCCGGAGTAGCTGGCGTGCGGCTCGCGCACCGCGCACGCGGCGGGCGCGCGCCAGAAGGCCCGGTAGTAGGCCCTCCGGTAGTAGTAGCAGGTGAGCCGGAAGCCGAGCACGAACGGCAGCGACACCAGGGCGTACGGGATGATCGGCGGCAGGGCGGGCAGCCACCGCCCCAGGCTGCTCGAGCCCGGCACGCACTCGCCGCTGATGCACGGCGAGTAGAACGGCGTGAGGTAGTGGTACTTCGGCACCCAGTACCAGTGGCCGATGAAAACGTGGACGGTGGCGTAGGCCACCCAGATCGTCAGCAGCACGGCGGTGACCCTGGGCGCGCGCCACCAGGGATCCTTGCGTAGCGTGCGATCGGAGATCTGCGCCCTGGTCCTGGCCGGCGCCACCGAGCCTTGCGTCATAGACGTCTCTTCCCTGAAACGTACCGGGGATCCCCGCGATGCGGTGTGCGCCTCCGTCCGGCCGGCGCGTGCCCCGCGTTGCCGTGAGAACCTTATTCCACTCAATACCACTTCCAGGCCGCGGGGCGACGTTCCGGAGCGTGTGACTCTCGCTACACCGGGCCCGGCCGCTCGTGGCCGGGCGACAGCACCCCGCGCGCCGCGCAGAGCCGCCGCACCCGGTCCAGCGGAACGGCGCGCCGGACGCGTCCCCGGAACCCGGCCGTGGTGTCCGCCATGAACAGCGAGTTGAGAATGGCCTCCTCGGTGGCGTCCACGGCGGCCGTGAACAGCGGGTCGAGGGCGGCATCCGGCCACGGCCCCGTACCGGCCGGAGCCGTGGAAAAGGCCAGCGCGTAGTCGCCGCTCCGGCCCGAGAAGTCAGAACCGGCGCGGGCCATGCCGAAGATTGAGCGCCAGGCCACCCGGCCGAGCCGCCGCGAGTCGAGCGGGGCGTCGGTGGCCAGCACGATCACGCACGAGTTGCCCGGCCCGGCCGCGTCCGGGGGGATCGCGTCCGGGGCGGCCGCGTCCGGGGGCACCGGAACGCCCAGCACCGTCAGCGTGCCGCTGAAGTTGGCCTGCACGAGAACGCCGAGCGTGACCGGCGGGCCGGAGGCGCCGCCGTCCACGATCCGCGACGACGTGCCGATCCCGGCCTTGAACCCGAGCGCCCCGGTCCCCGTGCCGGCCCCGACGGCCCCCTCGGCCACCGGCCCGGACGCCGCCCCGCGCAGCGCCGCGAGCACGTGCTCCTCGGTGACGGGCCGCCGGCGCATGTCAGACAGGAACCCGTCGTTGGTCTCGGCCACCACGGGGTTGACGGTTTCCAGGTTCTCGTGGCCCGGCAGCGACAGCATGTAGCTGACCAGCGCGTCGGCCGCGCGGAACGTGCACAGCGTGCCGGTGAGCACGATCGGGGTCTCGATCACGCCCAGCTCGCCGAGCTGGGTCGTGCCGACGATCTTCCCGTAGCCGTTGCCCACCACGAACCCGGCGTTCAGGGCCGACGAGCTGGTCAGCCCGTCGGGGACGATCGCGGTGACGCCGGTCCTGATATCGCTGCCCTCGACCAGGGTCGTGTGCCCCACCCGCACGCCAGGAACGTCGGTGATCGCGTTGTGCTGCCCGGTGGGCAGCGAGCCGACCGCTATGCCCAGGTCGCGGGCCCGGGCCCGGTTCATCGGGCCCTCCCGGGCCGGGCGCCGAGCGCCCCGCGCAGGAAGTCGAGCTGGAGCAGCAGCATGTTCGCGGCGACCGGCTCGTGCGCGGCCATGTGCGTGATCCCCGACAGGGGCAGCACCGCATGCGGCCGTCCGGCGGCGAGCAGCGCCGACGACAGCCGCAGCGTGTGGGCGACGACCACGTTGTCGTCGGCCAGCCCGTGGATCAGCAGCAGCGGGCGGGACAGCCGGTGCGCGTCGGCCAGCAGTGAACTGGTGCGGTACGCGTCGGGGTTCCGGGCCGGATGCCCCAGGTAGCGCTCGCTGGCATGGGTGTCGTACTGCCCCCAGTCGGTGACCGGGGCGCCCGCCACCGCGGCGTGGAACACGTCGGGCCGCCGCAGCACGGCCAGCGCGGCCAGGTAGCCGCCGAACGACCAGCCCCTGATCCCGACCCGGCCCGGGTCCAGGTCCGGGCACCGGCCGATGGCCGCACGCAGCGCCTCCACCTGGTCCTCTAGCGCGGGCCCGGCCAGGTCCCCGGCCACGGCGCGTTCCCACTGCGGCCCGCGCCCCGGAGTGCCCCGGCCGTCCGCGACCACCACGGCGAAACCCTGCTCGGCGAACCACTGCGAGGTCAGGAACCCGCACCGGCTGGCCAGGACCTCCTGGCCGTGCGGCCCGCCGTACGGGTCGAGCAGCACCGGCAGCCGGGCCGAGCCCGCCTCGTGCCAGGACGGCAGCAGGAGCGCGGTACGGATCGCGCGCTCCCCGGCGCCGAACAGGTCGGGCCGGGGATCGGGCAGCAGCGGGCGCTCCGCGTACGAGGCGATCCGCGCGACTTCTCTGTCGGCAGCGGCGCCGGTTCCGGCCTCCGCTCCGGCCTTGGGTCCGGCTCCGGCCTTGGGTCCGGCTCCGGCCTTGGGTCCGGCTCCGGCCTTGGGTCCGGCCCCGGCCGCGGCCCCGGCCGCGGCCTTGGGTCCGGCTCCGGCCTTGGGTCCGGCTCCGGCCTTGGGTCCGGCTCCGGCCCTGGCTCCGGCCCTGGCCGCGGCCCCGGCCGCGGCAGGAGGCGGGCCATCGCTGCGCAGCACCCGCACGGTGAGGTCGCTGGATTCCAGGTTCCTGGTGGCGATGACGGTCGTTCCCCCGCTCCGCTGGCCTCCCGAGACGCCGGCCCGCTGGCCGCCCGGGCCGTCGCCGAGCCGACGGGCGCCGCTCTGGTCGTAGGTCCACAGCCCGATCTCGGTCGGCTCCGCTTCCGACGCCGCGAACAGGACGGTGTCGCCGTCGACGCTCAGGATCTCCCTGACCTGCAGCCCGGCCGGGGTGACCGGCTCCGCGGCGCCCGCGGCGAGTTCCGCGGCCGTGGCGACGAGCAGCCGCCGCGCCCCGCCCGCGTCGGCGGTCCACACGATCCGGCCGTCGGCGGTCCAGGCGGGTACGCCGGGCACGATCTCCACCCAGTGCGGGTCGGTGTCCGCGCGGACGACCGTCGTGGCCCCGGTCGCCGGGTCGACCGCCAGGACGCGCATCTCCCGCTGGTCCCGGCTCTGCACGACGATCAGCGGGGTGTGCGGGGCCGCGCCCGCCCAGCACGCGGTGACCAGGTAACCGAACGCGGCCCGGTCCCACCCGACCGGCGTCAGGCCACCGCCCAGCGTGGCCAGCACCAGCGAGACGTCGGCGTTGGGTGTGCCCGCCGCCGGGTAGCGGACCGGCCGGGCGGGCCGGCCCGGGCGGGCGGGATCGGCGACGTACCAGCGCCGTACCGGGCTGTCGTCGACCCGCGCGATGAGCAGCGCGGTGCCGTCCGGCGCCCACCAGTACCCGCGGTGCCGGCCCATCTCCTCGGCGGCGACGAATTCGGCCAGCCCGAACGTGATGTCTGCGCCGTCCGGAGCCGCGATGACCCGGTCCTGGCCGGCGGCCAGATCGATCACCCGCAGGGCGCCTTCGTGCACGTAAGCGACCAGCCGCCCGGCGGGGTCAGGCCTCGGATCGGCCGCCGGCGTCAGCGTCGCAAGCTCGGCGGGGCGGCCGCCCGGGCGGCCCGAGGGGCCTGGGGGGCGGCCGGGGGGCCGGGGGCCGGGGGTGGCCCGGGGGGCCTGCGGTCAGGTCAGCGGTGTACACCCGGCCGTCCAGGCCGAACGCCGCCGTGCGCAGCCCGGCGTCCGCGGCGAACGAGACGATGCCCGAGGCCCGCTCGCGGGATCGCTCCCGGCGGGCCTTCTCCGCCGGGTCAGGCTCGCCGCCGGCGCCGATCTCGGCCGGGTCGGCGACCAGTCGCTCCTGGCCGGAGCCGACGTCCAGCACCCATAGGCAGGTCACCGGGTCGGCGCCGCCCCTGGACCGGAGGAACGCGACCCGGCGACCGTCGGGCGAGACCTGGAACGATCTCGGGACGCCGAGCGTGAACCGCTGCGTCCGCGCGAGCTGCCGAGCAAAGCCGTCGATCACGAGAAGATCCTCTCAGCCGGCCGGGCCACGCGGATGTGCCGGAGCGAGGTCATGGCGCGGGTATCGGACCTTCATAGCCGGGATCTGTCGCTAGGCTCGCCGTATGAGCGGACCGGACGGCGGGCAAAGGTTGCTGCTCGTGCACGCCCACCCCGACGACGAGTCGATCGGCACCGGCGCGACGATGGCCAAATACGCCGCCGAGGGCGCCGGGGTGACCCTGGTCACCTGCACGCTCGGCGAGCTCGGTGAGATCATCCCGCCGGAGCTCGCTCACCTGGCCGCCGACTCCGGCCGAGGCCTGGGCGAGTACCGGATCGGCGAGCTGGCCGCCGCCTGCGCCGAGCTCGGCGTGACCGATCACCGCTTCCTCGGCGGGCCCGGCCGGTGGCGTGACTCCGGGATGATGGGCCTGCCCAGCAACGACGATCCCGGCTGCTTCTGGCAGGCCGACGTGGACGAGGCGGCCCGCGAACTGCTGAGCGTCATCCGTGAGGTCCGGCCGCAGGTCCTGATCAGCTACGACGACAACGGTTTCTACGGGCATCCCGACCACATCCAGGCGCACCGGGTGGCCTGGCGGGCCTTTGAGATGGCCGACGGGGCGGTCGCGAAGTTCTACGCGACGGCCGTGCCGCGCTCGGTTCTGGCCGAGGCGATCGAGGGGATGCGCGGCCGTGAGCCGGGCGGGAACCGCCCGGGCGGCGGGCCCGACTTCACCCAGGTGGAGTCGGTGGATGACCTCCCGTTCGGGGTGCCGGACGAGGCCGTGACCACGGAGATCGACGCCACCGCTTACCTGGAGCAGAAGCTGGCCGCGATGCGCGCGCACGCCACCCAGATCGCGGTGGACAGCCCGTTCTTCGCCTTCTCCGACAACGTGGGCCAGCGTGCGTTCGGGCGCGAACACTACACGTTGCTGGCCGGGCCGCGCGGGCGGGGCAGCGGGCCGTATTACCGGGAGACCGACCTCTTCGCGGCGGTGAGCTAGCCCCGGCCGGGCGGCGGGCTGGTTCCCGGCCGGGCGGCGGGCTGGTTCCCGGCCGGGCGGACGCCAGTCACCGCGCGGGCGTGCGGTTGCCCGGGTTTTGTTGCGTAATAGCGCTAAGGAATTACGCAGCGAGTTGCCATGCCTGCGTCCAGTCACGCGAAACAATGCAAACGACTGGCTGCTCTCCGAGTTGGCCCGGCGCCAGCAGGTGCTGGCCTCGATGCCGAAGCCGATAGCGCACGATCGCGACGGGTCACGCGCGGGCGCAGCGGCCCGGCGGCAGGCGCGACGCTGGACAGCCGTCAGGATGAGATCCTCGCGCTCGCCAACGGTCGGCGAACCGCACGCGACATGGCCTTCGTCCTGGGCTGCGGCGTCTACTCGCTAACCCTCGAATTTGCCCGGATGCATGCCCGCGGGCTGCTCGCGGTCGGATCCCGCCGCGGTGCCGGGCATCCGCGCCCGAGCCGCCCTGCCGCTCCGGATGACCGGCCCGTACCGTCGGACGGTGCCCGGGCCGCTGGCGACGCCGGTGGCGACACCGGCCCCGCCCCCCTGCTGCCGCGACGGCGCAGGGCGAGCACGGGCCAGCCACAGCGGGCGCAGCCGGCGAGCGCGCAGGCCAGCACTTCGGCTCTGCTCCGGCTGCTGCGCCCTGGCCCCATGACTGACCACGGCGCAGGCGAATGAGGCAGAACCGATCGGAGGGGCGGATGGCCGAAGACGTGCTGGACGAGGTGCTCGCCGAGATGCGAGCGCTGCGGGATCGCGTGGTGGGGATCACCGACACCGCGCTGGCTAGCCGTGATGGCCTGATCATCAGGGCAGACACGGCGGACGTCGATGCGGACAGCCTGGCCGCGATGGCGGCGGCGGCGCTCGGCCTGGCCCGGCGCATAGCCGCTGAAGTGGGGAAAGGCGTGCTCCACGAGGCGGTGACGCGCAGCAGTGGCGGATACGTCGCCATCTATGCGGTCGGTACCACCGCCCTCCTGGTCCTGGTGGGTGACGCCGGCCTGGACACCACCCGGCTGCACCGGGAGACCCGGGTCACGATCGAGAGCCTCGAGCAACTCCTGGCTGGAGCGGATTCCCGGTCGAGCCAGGCGGCCGCCAGCTAGCGGGTACCTGTCTGTCCGTCCGGGCTGCCGCTCGGCCCGCGCACCCCGCCCACCCCTGCGCACCCCGGCCGACGGGTCCGGCGGCTCCCGGACGGTCGCTCAGGAACCGGGCATTGGCCGCCGCGCGCCGCGATTGGCTAGCCTTCTCCCGTGGAGAGCGCACCAGGGCAACCGGGCTCGCGGGCCGGGTACGAGGGACGTCTCGTGGTCCTCGGCGGGTACGCCATGCTGCTTCTGTTCGGCCTGGTGCAGAGCTTGATCGGCTGCTTTCAATACAGTCGGGCCCTCGGGCCGGTGCCGGTGGCCGCCCTAGCCTTCGACGTGGTGATCGGGGTGACCTGCGTGCTCGGCGCCTGGGGAATGCGCAGCCCCATCGGCGGGCTTATGCCGGCGGTGGGCTGGTTCGTCGCGTCGTACGTGCTGGCCATGGGCACCTCGGGAGGAAGCGTCGTGATCACGAACACCGCCGCCGGAAAGTGGTTCCTCTTCGGCGGCTCGGCGTGTGCCGTGGCAGGCGTCCTGGTGGCCTTCGCGCGGACGTCGGCCGCGCGGAAGCCCGGCTCGTGATGGCGGTCGATCCCGCAGCCTTCCGGCGGGCGGCCGGGCAGTTCCCCACCGGCATCGTCGTGGTGTCCACCAGCCTGGACGGCAACGGCCACGCGATGACCGTGAGCGCCTTCGCCTCGGTGTCGCTCGAGCCGCTGCTCGTGCTGTTTTGCGCGGAGAAGATCGCCCGGTTCCACGACGCGGTGCTGGAGGCCGGTTTCTGGGCGGTCTCGGTTCTGGACCAGGAGTCGGAGAAGGCCGCGCGCTGGCTCGCTACCCGCGGCCGCCCGCTGGACGGCCAACTGGACACGATTCCGCATCATCCCGGGCCGCTGACCGGGGCGCCGATCCTGGACGGCGCGCTCGCCGCACTGGAATGCCGGACCTGGGCGGTGCATGATGGCGGCGACCATAGCATCGTGGTCGGCGAGGTGGCCGGGGTCACCGAACCGACCGGCGAGGGCAGCCCGCTGGTCCACCACGCCGGCCGGTACCGGCGGCTGTCGGCCGGCTAAAGCGCCGGTCCTGTAGCCGGTCCTGTAGCCGGTTCCTGTAGCCGGTTCCTGTAGTCGGCGAAGCCTCCGGCGATGAATGTGGCGATGCTGTACACGGGTGTACATCAAACTCGCATTCACGCGGCCGCGATGCCGCGATGCCGGCGGGGGCCGGGATGGCGGGCCTGGGGGCCGGGATGGCGGGCCTGGGGGCCGGGATGGCGGGCCTGGGGGCCGGGATGGCGGGCCTGGGGGCCGGGATGGCGGGCCTGGGGGCCGGGACGAAGGGTCCGAAACGGGACAAACTGGGGTATCATGGTGGCTGGCTGCCCGGCCTGGCGCCAGCCCCCAGCTAACCGCGTTGTTAACGGACCGCGCCCTGGCGCCTAGCTGTCCGCCGGTCGGCCCGTCCAGCTGGGGTCGCGCTTCTCGGCGAACGCGGCCATCCCTTCCTGGGCTTCCGCGGACGCGAAGCGCTCGGCCGACAGTTCGGCCATGCGCGCCAGCCCCTCGGCCACCGGCAGCGTGCCGGCCTCGCGGAGCACGGTCTTGGTCGCGGCGAGCGCACCGGGCGCTCCGCGCAGGAGCAGGTCGGCATACCTGCCGGTTTCCTGGTCGAGTTCGGCCTCGGGCACGGCCCGGGTGAGCAGCCCGATCTCCGCGGCGCGCGGCGCGCCGAACACCTCCCCGGTCAGGAAGTACTCGGCGGCGGCCCGGTTCTCCATCCGCCGCAGGCAGGTCACCGCGATGATCGCGGGCGTCGCCCCGATCCGCACCTCACTGAAGGCGAACGTCGCCGACTCCGGCGCCACGGCGATGTCGCAGGCGGTGACCAGGCCGATGCCGCCGGCCCGGGCGCTGCCGTTCACCCGGCAGACAACGGGCTTGGGGCTGTCCCAGATCAGCTGCAGGATCCTCGGGAACAACGCGGGCGCCGCGCCCGGACTGGTCCTGGTCTCCTTGAGGTCGGCGCCCGCGCAGAACGTCGGGCCCGCTCCGGTCAGCACGATCACTCGGACGTCGGTGTCGCCGAGCACGCTCTCCAGCGCGGCGTGCAGGTCGATCAGCAGCCCGCTGGACAGGGCGTTCCTGTTGGTCGGCGAGTCCAGCGTGATGGTCGCGACCCCGCCGGCCCGGTCAGCGCGGACCAGCCCGCTCATATGGTTTCTCCCGCTTGCTCTTCGTCCACGATCGCCAGCACGTCTCCCGCCTGCACCTGGTCACCGGCGGCGACCCGCACCTCGGCGACCAGCCCGTTCGCGGGCGCCACGACCTGGTGCTCCATTTTCATCGCCTCCAGGACCACGATCGGCTGGCCCGACCGGACCCGCTCACCACGGCCGGCCTCGACCCGCACCACGTTTCCGGGCATCGGAGCGACCAGCGACCCGGGTTCGGAGACGGCGGCCGGCGCGGGCAGCCGGGGGACCGGGGCCAGGACGATGTGGCCGAATGCGGAGTCCACCCAGATAACGTCGTCGGCCCGGGCCACGTCGAACCGGTAACGCACGCCAGAGACCTCGAGCAGCGCGTGATCGGGAGCCGCCGCGACGACGCCCGGCCCGGCCGTGACGGTCACGTCGGCCGCGCCCGGATCGGCTATCCTCGCGCCGGCCGTTTCGTCTCCGCCCGTCATCACCGTGATCCCGTCGCGCCGCCACAGGTAAGCGACCTCGGCCCGGCCCCGCGGGCCGTCGAAGGCGGTGCGCTGCGGCTGCGAGACCACGTTGCGCCAGCCGCCCGGCAGGCCGGCGCCGGCCCGCGCCGTGGAACGGTTCGCCGCCGCTCCGGCCAGCGCGGCCGCGACCGCCGACAGCCAGGACGCTTGCTCGCCGGGGACGAGTCCGGCCAGGTCGTAGCCGTCAAGCAGCGACGTATCGGCCCGGCCGGCCAGGAAGGCGGGATCGCGCAGCACGCTGGTCAGCAGGCCGCGGTTGGTGACCGGGCCGTGAATCGTGGCTCGGTCCAGGGTGCCGGCCAGCAGGCGGGCGGCCGCCTCGCGGGTCGGCGCCCACGCGATCAGCTTGGCCAGCATCGGGTCATAGTGCGGGCTGACCTCGCTGCCCGCCTCGACACCGGAATCCAGCCGCATTCCGCGCGCCGCGCCGTCGGCCGGCGGCGCGAACCGCGTGTCCACGTCCGGGACGCTGAGCGCGTGCACAACGCCACTGGCCGGGCGGTAGCCGTCGGCCGGATCCTCCGCATACAGCCTGGCCTCGATCGCGTGCCCGCTCGGCGCCGGCGGGCGCGGCGGCAGGGCCATCCCCTGCGCGATGTCGAGTTGCAGCGCAACCAGGTCGATGCCGTGCACGCACTCGGTGACCGGGTGCTCGACCTGCAGCCTGGTATTGAACTCCAGGAAGTAGAACTGACCGTCGCCGGCGACGAGGAACTCGGCGGTTCCCGCGCCCAGGTAGCCGACCGCGCGGGTGACCTCCTCCGCGGCCGCCAGCAGTTGCTCGCGCAGCCGCGGGCCGACCGCGGGGGACGGCGTCTCCTCGATCACCTTCTGATACCGCCGCTGAACCGAGCAATCCCGCTCGGTCAGCGCCCAGACCGACCCATGTGCGTCCGCGACGACCTGCACCTCGACATGGCGGGCGCCGGGGAGCAGCGGCTCGCAGAACACCGCTGGGTCGCCGAACGCGGACTGAGCCTCGCGGCGGGCCGACTCCAGCGCCGCCTGCAGCCCGTCCTCCCCGCGTACCACCCGCATGCCGCGGCCGCCTCCGCCGGCCGACGCCTTGACCAGCACCGGGTAGGCGGGGATCGCTCCCGGACTGAGCTCGGGCAGCACCGGGACACCGGCCCCGGAGGCCAGCTTCTTGGCGGTGATCTTGGATCCCATGGCCTCGATCGCGTCGGCGGGCGGGCCGATCCAGGCCAGGCCCGCAGCGTCGACGGCGCGGGCGAAGGCGGCGTCCTCCGACAGGAACCCGTAGCCGGGGTGTACCGCGTCAGCAGCGGCCGCGAGCGCGGCCGCGACGATCGCCGGGCCGTTCAGGTAGGTGTCGGCCGGGCTGGATCCGGGCAGCCGTACGGCCGCGTCGGCCTCGGCCACGTGCGGCGCCCCAGCGTCGGGATCGGAGAACACCGCGACGCAGCTGATGCCAGCCCGCCGGCAGGCACGGAAGACCCGGCGGGCGATCTCGCCCCGGTTGGCGACCAGCACTCTGGTGATCACAGTACTCATCTGCGCGCCTCCGGCACGGCACTCATCTGCGCGCCTCCGGCACGGCACTCATCTGCGCGCCTCCGGCACGGCACTCATCTGCGCGCCTCCGGCACGACACTCATCTGCGCGCCTCCGGCACGACGGTCCGCCTCACGCACGGAACACGCCGTAGCCGGGCGGTCCGGCAACCGCGGCGGCGGGACCCGCCTGATCACGCCACCACGCCTGACCAGGCTGAGGTAGCTGACCAGGCCGGCCGCTGTCGATGACGGACAAGCACATACCGAGCACCGTGCGAGTATCGCGCGGATCGATGACCCCGTCGTCGTAGATCCGGCCGGACAGGAAGAACGGCTGGGACTCGGCCTCGATCTGCTCCTCGACCGCGGCCCGCATCGCCGCGTCGGCGGCCTCGTCGTAGGCCTCGCCGCGCGCCGCGGCGGCCTGGCGGCCGACGATCGACAGCACGCCGGCCAGCTGAGCGGGCCCCATCACCGCGGACTTCGCGCTCGGCCAGCTGAACAGGAACCGCGGGTCGTAGGCCCGGCCGCACATGCCGTAGTTCCCGGCGCCGTAGGACGCGCCCATCACCACCGTGAGATGGGGTACCCGGCTGTTGGATACCGCGTTGATCATCATGGCTCCGTGCTTGATGATCCCGGCCTGCTCGTAGCGGCTGCCGACCATGTAGCCGGTGGTGTTCTGCAGGAACAGCAGCGGCACGCCGATCTGGTTGGCCAACTGGATGAACTGGGCCGCCTTCTGGGATTCCTCGCTGAACAGCACGCCGCGCGCGTTGGCCAGGATGCCGACCTGATATCCGTGCAGCACGGCCCAGCCGGTCACCAGGCTGCTCCCGTACAGCGGCTTGAACTCGTCAAAGTCCGAGTCGTCGGCGATGCGCGCAACGACCTCGCGCGGGTCGAACGGGACCTTCAGGTCCTCGGGCACCACCGCGAGCAGGTCCTCCGGGCTGTGCCGCGGCTCGGCGGCGCGCACCGGACCCGGGCCGGACTTGCGGCGGCCCAGCCGGGCCACGATCGACCGCCCGATGCGCAGCGCGTCGTGCTCGTCGGCGGCGAGGAAGTCGGCCAGCCCGGACTGGCGCGCGTGCATCCCGGCCCCGCCGAGCGACTCCTCGTCGGACTCCTCGCCGGTGGCCATCTTTACCAGCGGCGGCCCGCCGAGGAACACCTTGGCCCGGTCGGCCACCATCACCACGTAGTCGCTCATCCCCGGCAGGTAGGCGCCGCCGGCCGTGGAGTTGCCGAAGACCAGGGCGATCGTGGGGATCCCGGCGGCCGACATCCGGGTCAGGTCGCGGAAGATCTGGCCTCCCGGGATGAAGATCTCCTTCTGCGTGGGCAGGTCGGCGCCGCCCGACTCGACCAGGTTGATCAGCGGCAGCCGGTTGCGCAGCGCGATGTCCGACGCCCGCAGGGACTTGCGCAGCGTCCACGGGTTGGTCGACCCGCCCCGGACCGTCGGGTCGCTCGCGATCAGCACGCATTCGGTGTCGCAGACCACGCCGATGCCGGTGACGACGCTGCCGCCGACCGGGAAGCCGGTTCCGTAGCCGGCCAGCGGGGAGAGTTCGAGGAACGGGGAATCGGGGTCGATGAGCAGTTCGATCCGCTCACGCGCCATCAGCTTCCCCCGGGCGCGATGGCGCTGCGTGTACCTCGGCCCGCCGCCGGCGAGGGCCTTGGCGTGCTCGGCGTCGAGTTCGGCCAGCCGGGCCAGCATGGCCGCGCGGCGCGCGGCGTACTCCGGTCCGCGGGTGTCCAGTGCGCTGGCGAGGACGCTCACAAGCCGAACGATATTCGTCCCGCCGCCCCGGCCACCACGCGGCCACCGCCGAGCCGCTGATCGTGGCGGACCGGGCACGGCGCGGCAGCTCAGCGGGCGATCTCCTCGACCCGGTCCAGTGCCCGGTCCAGCTCCTCCGGCGTGATCACCAGCGGCGGGGCGAGCCTGATCGTCGTGCCGTGGGTGTCCTTGGCCAGGATCCCGCGCTCGGCGAGCCGCTCGCATGCTTCCCGCCCGGACAGCGACGCGAACTCGACGCCGGCCCACAGCCCGCGTCCGCGCACGTCACGCACGGCGGACGGGGGGAGCGCCGAGAGCCGGTCGTGCATGTGCGCGCCGAGCTTGGCGGAGCGTTCCTGGAACTCGCCTGTGGCCAGCATCGCGATCACCTCACGACCGACCGCGCAGGCCAGCGGGTTGCCGCCGAAGGTGGAGCCGTGCTGGCCCGGCCGGAACACGCCGAGGATCGCAGCCGAGGACACCACGGCGGACACCGGCACGATGCCGCCGCCGAGCGCCTTGCCCAGCAGGTACATGTCGGGCACGACGTCCTCGTGCTCGCAGGCGAACGTGGTCCCGGTCCGGCCCAGCCCGGACTGGATCTCGTCGGCGATCATCAGTGCGCCGCGGGCGGAGCAGATCTCGCGCACGCCGGCCAGGAATCCGGGCGGCGGCACCAGGACGCCGGCCTCGCCCTGGACCGGCTCGACGAGCACGCCCACCACCCGGTCGTCCACGGCGGCGGCCAGCGCGTCCAGGTCTCCGTAGGGCACCACCGTGAACCCGGGCGTGAACGGCCCGAACGACGCCCTCGAGTCCTCGTCGGTGGAGAAGCTGATGATCGTCGTGGTGCGCCCGTGGAAGTTCCCGCCGAAGGCCACGATCACCGCTTCGCCGGAGGACACGCCCTTGACCTCGTAACCCCACTTGCGGGCGGTCTTGATCGCGGTCTCCACCGCCTCCGCGCCGGTGTTCATCGGCAGCACCATTTCCAGGCCGGCCAGCGCCGCCAGCTCGGCGCAGAACGGGCCGAACTGGTCGTGCTCGAAGGCCCGGCTGACCAGGGTGACCCGTTCGAGCTGCCGCTGGGCCGCGGCCATCAGCCGGGGGTGGCGGTGCCCGAAGTTGACCGCCGAGTACGCGGCGAGCAGGTCCAGGTAGCGGCGGCCGTCGACATCGGTCACCCAGGCGCCCTCGGCTTCGGCGATAACGACCGGCAGCGGGTCGTAGTTGTGCGCGCTGTGGGCGGCGGCCAGTGCGCGCAGCCTGTCCGATGCTGGCGTGTGGTCGCAGCCTGACATGTGCATCCTCCAGGTGACCGTCATCGAAACCGGCAAAACCGACTAAAACCCTAAAGGGAGCTAGTGAAGCTCCAGAGTGCAGCACTTGGGGCCGCCCCCGGCACCGAGGAATTCTGACATGTCCACGCCCACGGGCTCGAAGCCTTTGTCGGCGACCTGGGTCGCGAGGCCCGTGGCCTGCTCGGGCAGGACCACGTGCCGCCCGTCGCTGATCGCGTTCAGGCCCAGCACCTCGGCGTCCTCGTCCTTGACCTCGATCAGGTCGGCGAAGTGGCCGACCAGCGTCGCCCGGCTCGCGTCGTCGAACGCCGCCGGGTAGTAGGCGGCGGTATCGGTGTCGAGGACGCACAGCGCGGTGTCCAGGTGATAGAAGCGGGGGTCCACCAGCCGGACGCTCAGAACGGGCAGCCCGAAGACCTCCTCGAGTTCGTCCTTGACCGCCTCGTCGGTGCGGAAGCCATGGCCTGCGATGATCGCCCGGCCGGCGAACACGATGTCGCCCTGGCCCTCGTTCACGCGCCGCGGCGAGACGGCGGTGCCGTAGCCCCTGCGGTCAAACCAGGCCAGGTACGCGGCGGCTTCGGCGGCTCGCTGGGGGTACCGGAAGCGCGCGCCCAGCACCGTGCCGCCGATGACGGTGGCGCCGTTGGCCGCGAAGACCATGTCCGGCAGGCCGGGCCAGGGATCGATGGTGTGCACGGAATGGCCGAGCCGGATGAAGGTCTCCCGCAACTGCCACCACTGGTGCATGGCGAGGGCGTCGTTGACGGGTACACCCGGCTTCATCCATGGGTTGATGGCGTACTCGACCGCGAAGTACCGGGGCGGGCACATCAGGTACGTCCGCGTGCACGCGATGCGACGCCGGCCAAGGCCATCCCGGGTCGTGCCGTCGATGTCGGTCATCCAGCCACCATCCAGGCCTCCGGGCCTCCGGCCCTCATCCGCTGATGATCTAGGTGATTCCCACTGTAAGAGCCGGGGACAGGGCAGAGCAGAAGCACATTATGTGTGGTAGCGGCGATTCGTTGCGTCCTTCGCGTTCCGGCAAGGGAATCGTTGCGCCGGCGGCCGCAGCCTTATCCGCCTCGCTGGCCGGATCGCACCGTCCAGGTCTGCCCGCTTTCGGTATCGGTGACCGCCACGCCGATGGCGGCCAGTTCGTCACGGAGGCGGTCGGCCGTGGCCCAGTCCCGGGCCGCCCGGGCGGCCTGCCGGGCGGCGAGCCGCGGTCGCGCCCCGTCGGGCAGCGGCGGCCGCGCGGGCAGGCGGCCGACGTCGCGGGCCAGGTCGAGCCCGAGCAACTGGTCGGCGTGGGCGAACGACTCGAACTTCGATCCCGGCGGGATCTCGGGGTCCTTCTCCAGCCTGCGCAGTGCCCGCAGCGCCGCCGGCGTGTCCAGGTCGTCGTCGAAGGCCGCTGCGACCTGGCCTGCCACCTCCGCGCACATCGGCTTGCTGGGCGAGCGTGCCCACTCCGCGACGAGTTCCCGCCAGCGGCGCAGCGTCCGGTCAGCGGCGTCCAGGGTGTCCCAGCTGAGGTTCATCTGCTGCCGGTAGCGGTGCTCGAGGAACGCCAGGCGCAGCGACAGCGGGTCCAGCCCGCGTTCGGTCAGGTCGGCCACGAGCACCACGTTGCCGGTGGACTTGGCCATCTTGCGCCCGTCGAACAGCAGGTGCTCGCCGTGCACCCAGTGCCGGACCACCTCATGCCCGGTCACCGAGTTCGACTGGGCCCGCTCGTCCTCGTGATGCGGGAAGCGCAGGTCGATGCCGCCGGTGTGGATGTCGATGACGTCGCCGAGATAGTGCAGCGACAGGGCCGAGCACTCGGTGTGCCAGCCGGGGAACCCGGTGCCCCACGGGGCGGGCCAGGTCAGCTCGCGGCCGGCCGCCGCGCCCTTCCAGAGCGCCCAGTCCGCGTGGAACCGCTTGCCCGCCGCGCCCGGGGCCGGGCGCAGGTCGGCCAGGCGGTTGCCGGACAGCTCGCCGTATCCGGGGA
Organism: uncultured Actinomycetota bacterium; assembly: GCA_963842355.1. Lineage (GTDB taxonomy): Bacteria > Actinomycetota > Actinomycetes > Streptosporangiales > Streptosporangiaceae > JASHPR01. Next base: position 199,950 of record CAWJGC010000017.1, read on the forward strand.
ACGAGCGCGCGTCGAAGTACACCGACCCGTCCGGTACCGGGTACGCGTGCCCGGCCTCGATCAGCGTGGCGATCATGTCGATCATCAGGCCGATCTCCTCCGACGCTCGCGGCGAGTGGTCGGCGGGCCGCAGGTTCAGCGCGGAGCAGTCGGCGCGGAACGCATCCTCGTAGAACCTGGCCAGCTCCAGCGGGGTCCGGCCTTCCGCGCGGGCCTGGGCCAGGACCTTGTCCTCACCGGAGGAGTCGCTGGCGTCGTCGCCGGTGAGATGGCCGACGTCGGTGATGTTCTGGCAGGCCAGGACCGCGAGGTGGTGCCGGTGCTCGGCGTTGCGCCGGATCAGGTCGGCCAGCAGGTAGCTGCGCAGGTTGCCGACGTGCGCGGATCGGTACACGGTGGGCCCGCAGGTGTACATCCGCAGCAGGCCGCGGCGGGCGGGTTCGATCACCTCGGGCTGCCTGGTCTTCGTGTCGTAGAGCCGGAACATCTGCCCAGCCTATGGCGGTGCTGGCCCGGGGGGGACGACCCCCCAGGACCCCCCCGCATGCCATCCGCTCGGGCCAGCCTCCGGCCGGCCGTCGCGGCTGGCATCGCTGCGCGGCCCGGGGGGACGGCCCCTGGAACCTGCGCCGGGGTCAGGCCAGCGTGGCCAGGCGCGCGGCCGCGGCGGCGACCCGTTCGTCGGTCGCGGTGAGCGCCGCCCGGATGTGCCGCGCGCCGGCCGGGCCGTAGAACGAGCCGGGGGCGACCAGGATGCCGGCCTCGGCGAGCGCCGCCACTGATTCCCAGTCGTCGCGCGCGGGATGGGAGGCCCACAGGTACAGGCCGGCCTGCGAGTGGTCTACGGCCCAGCCCGCCGCCTCCAGGGCAGGCCTGAGCACCTGCCGCCGTGCCCCGTACCTGGCCCGCTGACCCTCGGCGTGGTCGTCGTCGCTGAGCGCAGCGGCCGCGGCGGCCTGGACCGGTCCCGGCACCATCATCCCGGCGTGCTTGCGGATCTCCAGCAGTTGGACGATCAGCTCCGGGTCTCCGGTCACGAAGCCGAACCGGTAGCCGGCCATGGTGGACCGCTTGGACAGCGAGTGCACCGCGAGCAGGCCCGCGTGCGATCCGTCGCACACGTCGGGATGCAGCACCGAGACGGGCCGGTCCTCCCACCCCAGCTCGATGTAGCACTCATCCGAGGCGACCACGGTGCCGCGCTCGCGCGCCCACTGCACCACCTTGCGCAGGTGCTCGGGCGGCAGGACCTGCCCGGTCGGGTTGGACGGCGAGTTCAGCCACCACAGCGCCGCCGGCTCGGGACCGAGCGCGACCACCGCGTCGGCCGCCACCGGCCTGGCCCCGGCCAGCCGCGCGCCGACATCGTAAGTCGGGTAGGCGAGCGCGGGATGGACCACCACGTCGCCCGGCCCGCAACCAAGCAGCGCCGGCAGGCCCGCGACCAGTTCCTTGGTGCCGATCACGGGCAGCACGGCGTCGGGGTGGACCGTGACCTGGTGCCGGCGCGCCAGCCACCCGGCGGCCGCCTCCCGCAGCGCGCGAGTTCCCGCGGTCGCCGGGTAGCCCGGGGCGTCAGCCGCCGCGGCGAGCGCCGCCCGCACCACGGCAGGAACCGGGTCCACCGGAGTGCCAACCGACAGGTCGACGAGGCCGCCGGGGTGAGCCAGGGCCGTGACCTTGTACGGCTCCAGCACGTCCCAGGGGAACGGGGGCAGCCGCACGCTGAGAGCGGATGCCCCCCGCCGGTCAGCCAGAGGTCAGTGCCCCTGCGGCGGCAGCGACGCCACCAGCGGATGATCGCGCCCGATCTTGCCGGTCTTGGACGCGCCCCCGGGGGAACCGAGGTCCCCGAAGAAGTCGACGTTGACCTTGTAGAAGTCCTTCCACTGGTCCGGTACGTCGTCCTCGTAGTAGATCGCCTCGACCGGACAGACCGGCTCGCATGCGCCGCAGTCGACGCACTCATCCGGGTGAATATAGAGCATGCGCTCGCCCTCGTAGATGCAGTCCACGGGGCACTCTTCGATGCAACCCCGGTCCAGAACATCGACGCAGGGCAGGGCGATGATGTATGTCACTTCCTACGCTCCTCTTCCGTCCCCACGGATCGCAGGCTATCAGCCGAGCTCTACGCTTTCCGACGGTGTGGCGGACACCACCCGGGCCCATCCTCGGGCGCTGTCCGCCGCGGTCCACCGGTAGCCCGCATATTGCACGTCGCTGATGCGGTACTGCTGCGCGTACGTCACCAGCCAGACCGCCACCGCCCACCCGTCACGGGCGCTCCCGACCCGGACGATCAACCCGGGATCCCCGGCGGCCCGGGTGGGCAGCGCCCCGAACGTCCGCGTCAGCTCGATCTCGGCGGCGGCGAGCCGGGCCTGCCCGCTGATCCTCTGCGCGTACCAGCACGAGACGGCGTGCGGGACCTGCCCGGTGAAGGCACGCGCCATGTGCAGGGCCAGCCCCTGGTACTGCTGGTAGGCCTGGCCGTCGGCGCTGCGCTGCACCGCTTGCGCGGCCTGGTAGATCGGCAGCCGCTGGTACCTGGGCACCTCGGTCAGCGCGCCGAAGAACCTCGACGTCGCGTACACCGGATTCTCGATCTGGCTGGGCTTCCCCCAGCCCTGCGACGGCCGCTGCTGGAAGATCCCGACCGAATCCCGGTCGCCGTAGGTCAGGTTCTGCAGCTTCGACTCCTGCAGGGCAGCTGCGTAGGCCACGGACACCGCGCGCGGGGGCAGGGCCTCCCGCTGCGCGACGCCCGCTATCGTGGCGGCTATCCCGGCCTGCCCCGGGGCCAGGGTGATCACCTGGCCGACGCCGGTCGCCTCGCATCCGCTGCCCTTGAGCAGCGGTGCCACCCGCTGGAACGCCAGGTACAGGCCCAGCGCCACCATCAGCGCGATGAGCAGGCTGACGCCCGAGATCCCGCGGCGCCCGAGGCGGCTTTTCGGCACAATCCGAAGCTACCTGCTGTCTGAGCCGCGCGGCCTGCAGGCCAGGAACCCACAGCAGGGCCAGAACGGAAAGGCGCGCCCCGACTCCGCCCCCGCGGCTCACTCACCGGCATGGGACGACACCGCGCGGCATGGCCCGGCTACGTTATGGGATCATGAGCGCGCCTTCAGAGCCGCGCCGTCGGCTGCGCCGTCAGGGGCCAGCGACGCTGCGCGGCAAGCACATTCCGAAGACCACTACCGACCAGCGGCTGCTGGACCGGCGGGGTCCCGGTGACTGGGTGCACACCGATCCGTGGCGCGTGCTGCGGATCCAGGCGGAGTTCGTCGAGGGCTTCGGGCTGCTGTCCGAGCTCGGCCCGGCCGTGTCTGTCTTCGGGTCGGCGCGCACGCCACCCGGGAGCGTGGACTACGACCGCGCGGAACGGATCGGCGCCGGCCTCGCCGCGGCCGGCTACGCCGTGATCACCGGGGGCGGCCCGGGGATCATGGAGGCCGCGAACAAGGGGGCGCTCAGCGCCAACGGCGTGTCGATCGGCCTGGGCATCGAGCTTCCGCAGGAGCAGGGCCTGAACGACTACGTGGAGATCGGCCTGGAGTTCAGGTACTTCTTCGTGCGCAAGACGGTATTCATCAAGTACTCGCAGGCCTTCGTGGTGCTGCCGGGCGGGTTCGGCACGCTGGACGAGCTGTTCGAGGCGCTCACGCTGGTCCAGACCGGGAAGATCACCAAGTTCCCCATCGTGCTGGTCGACAGCGAGTACTGGTCGGGCCTCATGTCCTGGATCCACGGGACGCTGCTGGCCCAGGGCAAGGTCTCGGCCGCCGATCCTGACCTGTTCCGGATCGTCGACGATCCCGCGGAGGTCGTGCGGGTCATCCTGGAGGCGCATCACCCCGGGGCAGAACCCGCGGCCAGCCGCGGGCCGGCCACCTGACCGGGGGATATGCGGCCCTCCCGGTTTGGGTTACGCCATCCTCCGTGGAGCATGCGACGATTCTCCATGTGCCTGTGGTGCTGCTCGTGGCCGCCGCCGTTATCCTCGTCGGCATGATCGTCGTCGGTATGGGCCGCGGCGGGGAGATGGCCGAATTCGGCCCCGACGTCCGGCCGGTCGACGCCGATATCGAGACCGCAGCCGACGTCGCGCTGCTGCGCCCGCCGGGGGCGCTGTGGGGATACGACAAGCGGTCCACGGACGAGGCGCTCAACCTGGTCGCGCGGACGGTGACCGAGCGCGACGTCGAGATCGCCACGCTGCGGCGGCAGATCGCGGACATGCAGGCCGAGCGGGCGGCCCGGGGTCAGCAGTTCGGCGCGCCGCCGGGGGCGGCCACCTGGCCAGGAGAGGCCACCCGGCCGGGCGAGGCCAGACCGCCGGGCGTGGCCTGGGAGCCGGCCCCGGACCGGCCGCCGGGCGTGGCCTGGGAGCCGGCCCCGGACCGGCCGCCGGGCGTGGCCTGGGAGCCGGGTCCGGCCAGGCCGTCGGTCCCGGGCCCGCCAGCGGGCCAGGCCGATCCAGGCTCCGCTGCGGTGCCGTTCCCGCGGCGCCAGGCCGGTCCGCCGCCCCCGCCCGCGCCGCCCGCGTTGGCGCCGTCGCCCGAGACGGTGCGGTGGTCGGCCTGGGAACGGCCCGGCGCGGCGCCGCGGCCGGATGACAGCGGGTCCGCCGAGCCTGCGGAGCCGGGCGAGCCCGGCGACCCGCCGGAACCCGGGGACAGTTGATGAGCGAGATCGGGCCGGGCGCGGAACCCGGGCCCGACGGGATGCGGCGCTGCCCCTGGGCCCTGCGCAGCGCCGAGTACCTCACCTATCACGATGAGGAGTGGGGCCGTCCGGTCCGTGACGACACGGGCATGTTCGAGCGGCTCTGCCTGGAGGCGTTCCAGTCCGGGTTGTCCTGGCTGACGATCCTGCGCAAGCGAGAGGGATTCCGGTCCGCGTTCGCCGGATTCGACATCGAGACCGTGGCCGGGTACGGCCCTGACGACGTGGCGCGGTTGCTGGCCGATCCCGGCATCGTCAGGAACCGGGCCAAGATCCAGGCCGCCGTCGGCAACGCGAGGGCCGCGCTCACGGTGCCCGGCGGGCTGGCCGCGCTGGTCTGGAGGTACGCGGACGGGCCGGAGCGCGCCCCGGTGGCCTTGGCCGACGTACCGTCCTGGACGCCCGGGTCGAAGGCGCTGTCCCAGGAACTCAGGCGGCACGGATTCTCGTTCACCGGCCCGGTCACGGCCTACGCGACCCTCCAGGCGTGCGGCGTGATCGACGATCATCTAGAGTCGTGTTTTCGCCGGGGTGCTTACCGTTCCTGACCGCGAGCCGCCGCCATTCTCCTGTGAGCAGGAAAGGGCAGGCACCCGAAGCCCCGGCCGAATGCCGGCAACTTGAGCTCCGCGCCGAGCATGCAACACTGGGGACTGGGGGGTCGACGGAGGCTAGATGACCGAGAACCAAGTGATCCCCCAGGGCGTGGACCCGACCCGGCCGAGCCCGGCCCGGCTGTACGACTACTACCTGGGCGGCACGCACAATTTCCCGGTCGACCGGGAGGCGGCCGAGAAGCTGAAGGCGGTCGTGCCCGACCTCGAAGACGGCGCGTGGGCGAACCGCGGTTTCCACGGCCGGGCGGCGGTCTGGATGGCCGAACGGGGCATCCGGCAGTTCATCGACATCGGGTCGGGGCTGCCCACGCAGAACAACACCCACGAGGCGGTGCGCAAGGTGGCCCCGGATGCTCGTGTGGTGTACGTGGACAACGACCCGATGGTGGCCGCGTACGCAGGCGCGCTGCTGGCCGATGACGGGGCGACCACGGTGATCACCGCCGACCTGCGCGATCCAGATGCCCTGCTCGGCCACCCGGGGCTGGCCACGCTGATCGACTTCACCGAGCCGGCGGGGGTGCTGATGACCGCGGTCATGCACTTCGTCGCCGACGGGTCCGACCCGTGGGGCCTGGTGGCCCGCTACCTGGCGGCGATGGCACCGGGCAGCTACCTGGCCCTCTCGCACTACACCGCGGATCAGTTGCCGCCCGCCTTTATCCGGGCGACGCAGGACCTCTACGCCAGCGCTACCGAGCGCACGTACCCGCGGTCGCGGGCGGAGGTCAAGCGGTTCTTCGACGGGCTGGAACTGGTGCCGCCGTTTCCTGACGCGGAGCCTGATATCACTTACGTGGGCCTGTGGGGGGCCGAGAACCTCACGGAGGCGGACAGCGAAGGGTCGCGCGCCTTCTATTGCGGCGTCGCCCGCCGCCCCTGACCGTCCGCTCACGGGAGACACGATGACCGAAACCGAGCAGGCCCCGGCGGGCGTGGACCTGACCAGGCCGAGCCCGGCCCGGCTGTATGACTACTACCTCGGTGGCACGACCAACTACGCGATCGACCGGGCGGCCGCGGAGAAGCTGAAGGTCGATGCGCCCGACCTGATCGACGCCGTGTGGGCCAATCGCGGCTTCCACGGGCGCGCGGCGGTCTGGCTGGCCGAGCACGGGATCCGGCAGTTCATCGACATCGGGTCGGGGCTGCCCACGCAGAACAACACCCACGAGGCGGTGCACAAGGTGGCCCCGGAAGCCCGCGTGGTCTACGCGGACATCGACCCGATCGTGGCTGCGCACGCCGACGCCCTGCTGGCCGAGGACGGGACGACCACGGTCATCACCGCGGACCTCCGTGATCCCGACGCCCTGCTGGGCCAGCCGGCGCTACGGGAACTGATCGACTTCGCCGAGCCCGTCGGGGTGCTGATGACCGCGGTCATGCACTTCGTGGCCGACGACATGGACCCGTGGGGCCTGGTGGCCCGCTACATGACCGCGGTCGCGTCCGGCAGCTACCTGGCGCTGTCCCACGCGACCTACGACAACATGCCGCCGCGTGCCGTTCAGGCGAGCCTGGACACCTACGCCAGGACCACCGATCCTGTCTACCTGCGCCCGAAAGCCGCGGTGGAGCGGTTCTTCGACGGGCTGGAACTGGTGCCGCCCTACCTCAGCGCGGAGCCCGGCGTCACCTATGTGGGCGTGTGGGGGGCCGAGGACCCGGCCGCCGCGGACAGCGACGGGTCGCGCGGGTTCTACTGCGGCGTCGCCCGGCGCCCGGGCGGGCTCCGGTGAGCGCCAAGCCCACGGTGGCGGCGCTCGGCATCGACGTCGCCGCGCAGGACTGGCAGCGTTCCGGCGACGGGGACGGCTCCCTGGAGATCGCGTTCGCCGGCCGGGCCGCGGGCGGCGGCCCGGAATGGGTGCTGATGCGGGTGTCCGGGGACCCGGACGGCCAGGTCCTCGTCTACGACCGGAACGAGTGGGAGTGCTTCCTCGACGGCGTGCGAGGCGGCGAGTTCGACGACGCGGCCGGCTGACCGTCTCACCGATTCACCGGCCGGCTGGCTGACTGACTCACCGGCTGACTGTCTGTCTGACTCACCGGCTGACTGACTGTCTGTCTGGCTGATTGTCTCACCGGCTGACCGGCTGACCGGTCCAGATCGGACCTCGGACGGGGCGCTGCCGCCATCCGGTCGCCTCAGCTGTCCCGTCAATCCCGCCCGTTTCACCGGCGTTCCTCCCGCCGTGGCCGGCCATTTCCGCTGCCCGCTCCGGGGGCGGGCACATCTGATACCTAAACGATGCAGAACCGAGGCTCAGTCGATGATGACAAGGTTTGTGATTCACAAGTTAAGTAGGGCTATGCTGAAAGTGACGTCCTGTCAAGGAGGCAATCGCGGATGAGCGATGACGCCTACGGGGCAACCGTCGCCAAACGGCGGCTGTCCCGCCGCCTCACGGAGCTGAGGAGCGCGTCCGGACAAACCGCCAATCACGTCTGTGACTTGCTGGACTGGGGCCGGGGCAAGGTCGGACGGTTCGAGGCAAATCACTGGAAGCGCCCCGAGATGAGCGACATCAGGGACCTGCTGCGGGTCTACGGGGTCGGGGAGGCTGAGCGGGAAGAGCTCGAGGAACTGGCCATGCGGGCCCGGGCCAGGCCCTGGTGGCGGGAGTACCCGACCATCTTCGAGAACGAGTTCCCCGGCTTCGAGAACGACGCGGTCCGGATCCGGGTCTTCATGCCGCTGATCCTGCCCGGGCTGCTGCAGACGTCGGCCTACACCGAGGCGGTGATGCGGGTCGGCTCGCGGCCGCCCGCCTGGCGGCGCCGGATGGCGGAGACCCGCCGGCTGCGGCAGCAGATCCTGGACCGCAGCGACGGCACCGCGCCGGAACTGATCGCGGTGATCACCGAGGCGTCGCTGATGTACCGGTGGGGGACGAAGTCGGACCGGCGGGACCAGATCATGAACCTGGTCGAGCTGGGCGCCCGGCCCAATGTCGAACTGCGCATCCAGCGCTTCGCCGACGGTCCCCCGACCGGCATGCATTCCATGGTCAACATCTTCGACCTGCCTGAAGGGGAGCCGAGCATTGTCTACCTGGAGACCGACTACGCGATCGAGGAGGTGACGAGCCCGGAGTCCGTCAACAACTACGTCCAGTCCTTCGCCCGCGCTGGTGACGCGGCGCTGGAACCAGACGACACCACGGCCTACCTGAAGCAACTCGCTGAACAACTGGAGTGAACGATGATCGACCTGTCTCGAGCCGCATGGCGGAAGGCCAGCCTCAGTTCTCAGAACGGCGGCTGCGTGGAGATCGCAGCCAACTTCCCTGGCGTGGTCGCCGTCAGGGACAGCAAGCGACCCGAGGGCGGCGCCCACGTGGTCGGCCGGGAGGCGTTCGCCGCGTTCCTCGCCGACGCGCGGGCCGGCCGGTTCGACCTCGACGCCCCGCGTACCCCGAGCCTCCTGGGCGTCAACTGAGCACGATTCCCCGCACAGCGAAGAATCCCCCGGGCTCTCCCCCCGGGGGATTCTTCTCGTGCTGAGCCTGTCTCGAGGCCCGGCGGCCCAGCCGTTACGGTCGGTCCCGCCGCGAGTGCGACGTTACCGGCCGGACCTGAGGCCTGACTACCGCATGTCGCCTGTTCCTTGTTGCCTCAAGGACAGGGTTCCATCACTAGCGCGCTGCTGACCGGGGCCAGCGGAACGGGCCAATGGCTGCTAGTTTTTCTCCCGTTACCATTGCGTATGGTTGGACCCGACTCATAATCTGTGTTTCACAGATATCTGAGTCGGAAAGGCGGAGGAGCATGCTACCGTCGCCCGCCGAGAGCGGGCCGGACCGCCGCGGCGCAGCCGGCCATTCTGCCGCGGACAGCGGCCTGATGGCCGCTCCGGTGGTCGATGCGTTCGACGTCGCGGGGTCGTCCATGACGGAGGCAGGCGTCCGGGCCGGGGGCTGCTTCGCGCGCCCGCTGCCGCTGGATCCGACCTGCGCGGGCACGGCGAGGCGCTTCTTCCGTGAAGCGGTCGCCGGGCTCGGGCTGCCGGGTGACCTGGTGCATGACGGCGTCACCATGGCCAGTGAGCTGGCCGCCAACACGCTGCATGCGCAGGGCAATGTGGAGTTCAGCGGCGCCAGCCAGCGGCCGGTGAGCGGCTTCCCCGAGTTCTGGCTGTACGTGCGCGGCGCCGGCTCCCGGTGCGAAGTGGTGTGCAAGGTCTTCGACTCACAGCCGGGATGGAAGACGGGCAGCCTGCCCGACGTGAAGGTGCGCTCCAAGGAAGGGGTGAACGGCCGGGGCCTGCAGGTCGTCGACGGGCTGTCGGCCGGAGAGTGGGGCGCGCACCTCACCCGCGGGCGGCTGGGTAGCTGGAAGGTCTCCGGCAAGGCCGTATGGTTCGCGCTCCGGGTGCCGCCCGCCTCCGAAGTGGCCCGCTTCGGCCGGCCCGAGCTCAGTCCGTGGCAGGCGGTCAGTGAGCTCGAGACCATGCTGGGCGGGCGCGGCCTGGGCGGCAGGCTGGTCCGCGCGGACGAGCCGAACGCGGCCATGTCCGTGCTGTCCGTCAGCCGCGACCTGACCGTCTGGTGCCATTCCGGGACGGCCTCCTGGCGGGCCTCGGACGGGACCTACCAGCGGCTGCCCCTGGCCGACCTCGTCGAAGTGGCCGAGCAGATCGTCTGGGCGCACGAGGAACTGCGCGCGGTAGCGGCCAGCATCGCGGTCTGATCCGGCTACCTGCCCTCGTAGACCGGCTGCTCCTTGCGCAGGAACGCGAACGTCGCCGCGCGGTGATCGCGGGTCTGCGCGAGTGAAGCTTGCAGCTGCGCCTCCTTCTCCAGCGAGTCGGCGAGATCGTGCGTGGCCGCGTAGGCCAGGCCCTCCTTGATCGCCGCGTAGGCCGCGGTCGGCCCGGCGGCGAGCCTCGCCGCCAGATCTCGTGCGGCACCGGCCAGGTCCTCGTCGTCGACCACCGAGGTGACCAGGCCGAGGCTGAGCGCGCGTTCGGCCGTCACCGGCTCGGCGAGCATCAGCAACTCCGCCGCCGCCGCCGTGCCCGCCAGCCGCTGAATGGTCCAGGTCGCACCCGAATCGCCGCCGAGGCCGACCCGCGCGAACGCCATCATCAGGCTGGCCCCGCGGCCGGCGATGCGGAAATCGCACGCGAAGGCCAGTGATGCGCCGGCCCCGGCCGCGATGCCGTTCACCGCGGCGATCACGGGCTTGGGCATGGTGGCTATGGCGGTAATGATCGGATTGTAGTGGTTCGATATGGTATCGGTGGCCGATGCACCCGCCTCCAGCAGGTCGGCATGTTCGCGCAGGTCCTGCCCGGCGGAGAAGGCCCGCCCGGCCCCGGTCAGGATCACGGCCCGCACCTGGGAGTCTGCCCCGCACTGCCGCAACGCGGCCAGCAGCGCGGTCTTGGCGTCGACGGTCAGCGCATTCCTGGCGTCGGGGCGGTTCAGCGTGATGGTGGCGACCGCCCCATCATGTTCGCAGAGCACGCTGTCGGTCACTGGCATTCTCCTCACGTGATCGGCAGGCCGCCGGTCACCAGCCTGCTCGTCACCAGTCTCGCCCGGCGTCCCTCAGACCGCGAGGCATCGGGCGGGAACGCTGATCGTTAGCACCGCGGGCCGGAACTCTGGATAATAGAGGTACTGATCGACATGGTTGTGGCTAGCCGGTCCCGCCGGGAACCGGAGCAGGTGCCGTAGGCCTCGCGAGGTCCCTGCGGCCCCCAGGCAGGAAGGGGATGCCGGATGGCGGCGATGAAGCCGCGGACAGGTGACGGTCCGCTCGAAGTCACCAAGGAGGGCCGCGGCATCGTGATGCGCGTCCCGCTTGAGGGCGGCGGGCGGCTGGTGGTCGAGCTATCGCCGGACGAGGCCGTCGCGCTGGGCGAGGCGCTGAAGACGGCCGTCGGCTGAGCCTTGCCGATCACTACTATGGTTACCCGCTGCCCGCGGTCAGCCCGCGCGTCCCTGCCACCTCCGCACCCCTCGTCGGCGGTACAGCTGAGCCTCCTGGCCTCATTGCCGTGCCGGTCAGCGCCGAACCTGGGCGGGACGCTCGGACCGAGCTCGCCGCCTGCCCGCCGCCGTCACCCGGGCCGCTTGACCGCGGCGAGCAGGCCGTCGCCCGCCGGCAGCAGCAACGGCACGAGGCGCTCATCCACCTTGACCTGCTCACAGAGTTCCCGGAGGGTGACCGCGTCCGGGTCGTGGCAGGCCGGGTCCGCGACCCGGTCACGCGACAGCACGTCGTCAAAGGTCACCACCCCGCCCGGCCGCAGCAGCCGCAGCGCCTCGACCAGGTAGTCGGGGTATTCCAGCGGATCGGCATCACAGAACACCAGGTCATAGGTGTTATCGGCGAGCCGCGGCAGGACCTCGAGGGCCCGGCCGCTGATCAGCCGGTAACGCCCGGCCGGGAAGCCGGCCTCGACGAACACGGCCCGCGCCAGCCGCTGGTGTTCCGGTTCGACATCGACACTGGTCAGAACGGCTCCCGGGCGCATCCCGCGCAGCAGCCAGAGGCCGGAGGCGCCACAGCCGGTGCCGATCTCGACGACTGACCTGGCCCCGATGGCCGAGGCGACGAAGCGCAGGGCGGCTCCGGTGACGGGGCCGACCGGGGCGGCCCCGCCCACCTCGGCGGCGCTTCTCCTGGCCGTGCGCAGGAACTCGTCCTCGCCTGCGAAGCCGTCGACATAGGCCAGGGTGGCCTCCGCGCTCACGATGCCTGCCTCCCGGGGGTCTGTTTCCGCCCGCCGAGAGCGGGCCGGACCGCCGTGCCGCAGCCTAGCGTCACTCGCCGTGACCCGGGAACTGTCACGGCCGTCTCGGCCGTTGACGGTCCGGGAAGCCAGGGCCCGGTCAGGGCGTTGCACATCATGGGAGCGGTGGAAGGGGGATGTCCGTGAACGAGGGCCAGCCGGTGCAGGCTGCCGCCGCGGAGTGGACGCCGCCCACCTGGGATGAGGTGGTCCGGGATCACTCAGCCCGGGTCTACCGCCTCGCCTACCGGCTCACCGGGAACACCCACGACGCGGAGGACCTCACCCAGGAGGTTTTCGTGCGCGTCTTCCGGTCGCTGCCCAGCTATACGCCGGGGACGTTCGAGGGCTGGCTGCACCGGATCACCACGAACCTGTTCCTGGACATGGCCCGCCGCCGGCAGCGGATCCGGTTCGAGGGCCTGGGCGAGGAAACGGCCGCGCGGCTCGGCGACGGCGGCCCGTCGCCCGCGCAGGCCTTCGACGAGCGGCACCTGGACACCGACATCCAGGCTGCGCTCAAGGCCCTCGCGCCCGAGTACCGGGCCGCGGTTATCCTCTGTGACATCGAGGGCCTGTCGTATGAGGAGATAGCGGCCACGCTGGGAATAAAGCTGGGCACCGTCCGCAGCCGGATTCACCGCGGACGGGCACAACTGCGCGCGGCCCTGGAACATCGCCGCCCGAGGCATCTCGGCGAGGCGCGTGTGCCGCGGCCGCGGGCCCCCGTGGGGGCCAGACTCGCGCCGGGGAGGCAGCCATGAGCCATCTCGGGCATCGTCTTTCCGCTCTGATCGACGGCGAGCTCGATGCCGCGGAACGCGATCGGGTCCTGGTGCACCTGGCCCGATGCGAACCCTGTCGGCAGGAGGCCGTCGCTTTGCGCACGCTGAAGCGGCGGATGAACGCCCTGGGCGAGGCCGCCGCCGACGCGGCCCTGACCCGCCGCCTGATCGGGCTGGCCAAGCCGGGTGGCTGCGATCCGCCCGGCCAGGATCCCTGGCCCAGGATGGCGGAGTCCGACCCCATCGGGTCGGGTCGCGGCGGCCGCGAGGTGCGGCCCGCGTGGTATGTGACCGTGGGCGCCACCGCCGTGGTCCTGGTCGGCGTGGGTACCGCGGCGTTCCTGGCGGGCGGGGGCCCGGACCAGCCCGGCCCCCGGGTCACGCCCGCGGTGGACAGCTACGTCATGGAGCACAACCTCATGAACGGCGAGGACCCCGTGACGTCTGCCCGTTACGGACCGCAACCACATCCGAGCCAGAGCTTCGCTTCGCACGTGCCGTGAGCGACCGCATGGTGGCGGGCTGGCGGATCGTCAGCCTGGCCGCGATAGTCGGCCTGCTCGGGTCGGGGGTGGCCGGGCTGGCCCTGGCCGCCGCGCCAGCGGGGTCCGCCCTCGCCAAGCGGCTGAGCCCGCCCGGCCGGCCGCTCCGGCCGCCGCGGCCGGCCGGGGCCGCTGGCCTGCGGCTGCTGCGCCAGGCGGCGGCGGCCTGCCAGGACATCTCCTACCGCGGGTCACAGGTCGTGCTGTGGCGGGGCCAGGGCGGGACGAGCACATCGGTCGTCCACGTATGGCATCAGGCGGGCCGCGTGACCGTAGTGCAGGCGGCCGCCGCCGCGCAGTCCGGTGCGGCCGGCGACCAGGACCCGGCCGGGATCCTCGGGATGCCGGCGCGGCTGCTGGCCCTGCTGCAGTCCAACTACCAGATCGTCTACGAGGGTCGCGGGTCGGCCAGCCGGCGCAGCGCGCTGGTCGTGGAGGTCCGGCGACCCGGCGGCGGACTGGCCGCGCGATTCTGGCTGGACGCCCGCACGAAGCTTCCGCTGCGGCGGCAGATATTCGACGCGGGCACCCGCGTGGTCAGCGATGACGCCTTTACCCGCCTGGATCTGGGAGATCCCGGGCCCGGCCGGATGCCTGGCCGCCGCCGCGCCCTGGCCCGTCCAGCTTGACCAGGCCAGGCTGGCCGCGCTGCGCAGCGAGGGCTGGCTGCTGCCGGACCAGCTACCGGGAAACCTGTCCCTGTTCGCGGCGACGGAAATGCTGGCTCATTCCCGCCAGGTGGTCGACCTGTCGTATTCCGACGGCATCGCCGTCGTGTCCCTCTTCGTACAGCGTGGCGTGCTGGGGCGGCCCATGCCCGGCTGGCAGCCGGTCACGCTGCACGGCAGGACGGTCTACTCCGTCGATGCCCTGCAACGGAGTTTTGCCTGGTCCGCAGGCGGGTTCGTGTACACCTTGGTCGCCGACGCCCCGCCGGAGACGATCAGCCAGGTGGTGGCCTCCCTGCCGGGCACCACCAGGATCGGGTTCTGGCAGCGGATGGCCCGCGGCCTGCACCGGCTCGTCTCGTGGCTCAACCCGCTGCATTGACTTGGCCTATCACGTCCGGCTCTGGGGATGAATGCCTCTAGCGGCGGCCGCAGCCAATAACTGACCGGAGGCCGCCTCGGGGGAGGCACAGGATGTCCGATGGGTCTGGGCGCGGCCGCGCGCCCGATCCGCCCTATCCGGCCGATATGCCCGATTTGCGCGGTCTGGACGGCTCGTCGGGTCCGGGAAGCCTCCCGGACCAGGCCGGGCAGGCCGGCCCGCCCGCGGGGCAGGCGTTCGCGCCACCCGGAGGGCCGCCGGCATCCGGGCCCCCGGACCGGCCCGGCAGGCCGGCCCGGTCCCGGCTCCTGGTGGCCATCCTGATCGCCACGGTGGTATCGGCCCTGGCCGGAGGGCTGATCGGCGGATACATCGGTGCGACGTCCGCCGGGGAACAGTCCGGCTACACCCTGGGCACGGTCCCTCCCGCCCTGACCAACCGGCCGGCGGACTCGGTGGCCGGCATCGCGGCCCGGGTGCTGCCCAGCGTCGTCATGATCAAGGTGGACGGCGCCGAAGGCACCGGCTCCGGATTCATCGTCCGCGGCGGCTTTATCGTCACCAACAACCACGTGGTCACCCTGGACGGCCAGGTGACGCACGCCGCGCTGCGGGTGGTCTTCAACGGCGGCCAGTCGGAGCCCGCGCGGCTGATCGGCGCCGACCCTTACTCGGACATCGCGGTGATCAGGCCACAGCGGGTTCCCCGCCTGCCCGCGCTGACGCTCGGCAACTCCGCCAGCGTGCAGGTCGGGGACCCGGTCGTGGCCTTTGGCTCACCGCTCGGCCTGGCCGGCACCGTGACCAGTGGCATCGTCAGCGCGCTGCACCGGCCGGTGCAGCCAGATACCGGCGGGACGGGCAGCGGCCCCCAAGTCTTCTACGACGCGATCCAGACCGATGCCCCGATCAACCCGGGCAACTCGGGCGGGCCTCTGGTCAACGGGCAGGGCCAGGTGATCGGCGTGAACGCGGCGATCGACACGCTGGGCGGTGACCCGGCGATCGGCGTCCAGGGCGGCAGCATCGGCCTGGGGTTCGCGATACCGATCAACCAGGCCAGGCTCGTGGCCACGGAACTCATCCGGACCGGCCGGGCCGCGCACGCCGTTCTCGGCGCGCTCATCAGCACCACCTACCGTGGCCCGGGCGCGCAGATCGCCCTGCGGCGGGCCGGCGGCATCCCGCCGGTCAGCCCGGGCGGCCCCGCCGCGCGGGCGGGCCTTCGCCCCGGCGACGTGATCGTGGCCTTCGCGGGCCAGCCCATCGGCAACGCCGGCGCGCTGATCGACGCGGTCCGCTCCCAGCCGCCGGGTACCCGGGTCACCATCGCCTTCACCAGGCACGACGTCCGCCACACGGCGCCCCTGACCCTGGGCTCGGCCGAGTCGTTACCGGCCGGCCTGCCCGCCCCGGCCTGAGCCGGCGCCGGGGGGTCACGGGGTCGGATCCGGCGCTTGGCGTTCGCGGGCTTCGTGACATGCGGCCCGACGGTCTACATTGGTGTCAGCGGACCCCGCCGCGGCGCGCATGCTGCGAGCCGTCTCATGATGCAGGAGCACCTCGTGTTCGGTCTTTCGCTGGAAAAGCTCCTGGTACTCGGCGTGCTCGCGCTGGTCATCTTCGGCCCCGATCGCCTGCCGAAGATCGCCTCCCAGGCCGGGCGGGCGCTGCGCGACCTGCGCCGGATCGCCGAGAACGCCAAAGCCGACCTGCAGGAGGGCCTGGGCCCCGAGTTCCGCGATTTCGACATCAATGACCTGAACCCGCGGAATTTCGTCCGGAAGCACCTCTGGGACGAGTTCGACGGCAAGGAACGGCAACGGCGAGACGTCGCCGATGCCGCAGACCGCGCGGTCGGCGCCGGCCGGCGGCGCCCTGCTGTCGCCCGGCGAAAGCCCTCCCTACGACTCCGAGGCCACCTGACCACCCGCTGGCGGCCGGGTTCGGGTCACACCGGGGTCAGGCCGAGCGGGCGGCCGGCCAGGCTGCGGGACCGGCTGGCCAGCCGGTCGGCGATCGCCGTGAGCTGACGGGCCGCGGGCGAGCCGGGATCGGACAGGACCAGCGGGGTTCCGTTGTCCCCGGCCTCGCGCAGCCGCATGTCGATCGGCACCTGGCCGAGGACGGGCACCGGGGCGCCGACCACGCGGGTGAGCGTCTCGGCCACGGCCGCCCCGCCGCCCGACCCGAACACGTCCACGCGCTCGCCGCAGTGCGGGCACGGCAGGTACGACATGTTCTCGATCACCCCGACCACCCGCTGGTGCAGCTTCACCGCGAGCGAGCCCGCTCGTTCGGCCACTTCGGAGGAGGCCAGCTGCGGGGTGGTGACGACGAGCATCTCCGACCCAGGGAGCAGGTGGGCCGCTGAGATGGCGACGTCGCCGGTGCCCGGGGGCAGGTCCATCAGCAGCACGTCCAGGTCACCCCACCAGACATCGGCGAGGAACTGCTCGAGCAGCCGGTGCAGGATCGGCCCGCGCACCGGCAGCGGTTCGTTGCCCCGCTTCATCATGCCGGCGGAGATCGCGCTCACGCCGTGCGCCGAGGGCGGCATGATCATCTTCTCGACCTGGGTCGGCAGCCCGGTCACGCCCAGCATCCGCGGCACCGAGTGCCCGTATATGTCCGCATCCAGCAGGCCGACCTTCAGCCCCGCGGCCGCCAGCGCCGCAGCCAGGTTCACCGTCACCGACGACTTGCCGACGCCCCCCTTGCCGCTGGCCACCGCGTACACCTTGGTCAGCGAGTCCGTCTTGGCGAACGGGATCACGCGCTCCGGCTTGCCGCCGCGGAGGGTGCTCTGCAGGGTGTGCAGCTGTTCCTCGCTCATCACGTCCAGTTCGACCCGGACCCGGGATACGCCGTCGAGCTTGCCGACCGCCGCGGTGACCAGCTGGGTGATGGTGTCGCGCATCGGGCAGCCTGCCACGGTCAGCCAGACATCGACCCGTACGCTGCCATCAGCGGCGACGTCAATGTTCTTGACCATGCCAAGCTCGGTGATCGGACGGTGGATCTCGGGGTCGTTGACCGTGGCGAGCGCCTGGGTGACCTGGTCGGTCGTAGGCGGCGGCGCGGACACGACGTGGGGTGTGGCCATGACCCCATGCTACGGAGCCACCCGCGGCCCGTCGAAACGAACAGCCTATGCTCATCGGACGGAAAGGTCCTGGGGGTAGGTGCGGGTGGCGGAACTGCAACAGGTTGGCCTCCGGCATCCCGCGGCCGAACTGGTCAGGGATATCCAGCGCAACCGCACCGGGATCCCGCGGCGCACCTTCGTGGCCGAGGGCCTGTTCGAGAACAACATCGTGCTCGAGGCCGGCGTGGCCGTGGACACGTTCCTGTGGTGCCCGGAGGCGGCGTATTCCGACGAGGCCGCCACGCGCAGCGCGCAGCTGGCCGCGCGGGCCCGCCGTGCCTACCGGATCTCGGCGAAGACGCTGCGGTACCTGGCCGAGCGCCCGAACCCGGACGGCCTGATCTGTGTCGCCCGGCTGCCCGACACCGACCCCGAGACTCTTGCGTTCGGGCAAAATGCTTTGATTTTGGGCATTGACGGGATCGAGATCCCGGGGAATCTCGGGACCTTGATCCGCACCGCGGACGCGTGCGCGGCCGACTGCCTGGTGCTGACCAACCGCAGGACCCGGCTGACGCACCCCAAGGTGCTGCGCAGCAGCCAGGGGATGAGCATCCGCGTTCCGGCGGTGGAGTTCGACGAGGTGGCGGACGCGATCTCCTGGCTGGACTCCCGTGGGTTCACCGTGTACCTGGCCGATACCGACGACAGCAGGAACTACCGCAGCTGCGACTACGCCGGCCGGACCGCGCTGGTCGTGGGCAGCGAGCGGTACGGCATCTCGGCGCCATGGCACGCTGCGGGGTTCACCCGGATCGGGATCCCTATGCTGGGCTCCGCGGACTCGCTGAACGTCGCGGTCTCCGCGGCCGTGCTGCTGTACGAGGCGCGAGCGCAGATGAGCAGATGGTGACTCGGGCGGCGGGGGCGGTCGGGTGGCGGGGGCGTCGGGTGGCGGGGGCGTCGGGTGGCGGGGGCGTCGGGTGGCGGGGGCGGGAAGGAGCAGACCGTGAAACGGGAGAACCGGGCCAGGAGGTCATGCCTTGCCGTCCCGGGCAGCAGCCCGAGGTTCCTGGTCAAGGCCCAGGGCCTGGACGCCGATCAGGTCCTGCTCGATCTCGAAGACGCGGTCGCGCCGGAGGCCAAGCGCGACGCCCGGGGTCATGTCGTCGCCGCGCTCACGTCCGGCAACTGGGACGGCAAGGTCACGACCGTACGGGTCAATGGCGCTCTCACCGAATGGGCCCACCGCGATGTGATCGACGTGGTCGAGCAGGCCGGCCACCAGCTCGACGCGATCGTGCTGCCCAAGGTCGCCGGGCCGGACCAGATCGCCTGGCTGGACCTGTTGCTCGGCCAGGTCGAGCAGGCCACGGGCCTGCCCGTCGGCCGGATCGGGATCGAGGCCCAGATCGAGGACGCACGCGGGCTGGCCGAGGTGGACGCGATCGCCGGCTCGTCGCCGCGGCTCGAGGCGCTGGCCTTCGGCCCGGCCGACTTCATGGCCAGCCTGGGGATGCGATCCCTGGAGATCGGTGCCCAGCCGCCGGGATACGCCGGAGACGATGCGTTCCACTATCCGCTGCTGCGGATGCTGGTCGCCGCCCGCGCGCACGGGTTGCAGGCCATCGACGGCCCCTACGCCGCGATCGGTGATGACGACGGGCTGCGCCGGGCGGCCGTATCGGCGGCGGCGCTGGGCTACGACGGAAAGTGGGTCATCCATCCGGAGCAGATCGAGATCGTGAACGCCGCGTTCTCACCCAGCCAGACCGAATACGACCGCGCCGAGCTGATCCTGGAGGCCTGCGAGTACTACACGACCGTCGAGAACCGCGGCGCCGTCCGGATGAACGGCGAGATGATCGACGAGGCCACCCGCAAGCTGGCCCTGGTCGCCGCGGCGCGAGGCCGCGCCGCCGGCCTGACCAGGACATCCCGTTTCCGCCCCCCGGCCTAGCGGCGGGCGCGGTCAGGGGAGGGGGTCGATCAGGGGGGTGGTGTAGGGGGCGCCGTTGGCCCGGGCGCCGCCGGTGCCGCCGACCACCCAGCAGCGGTTCCCGCAGGCTAGCGCGTTCAGGTAGCCATGGTGACGGGGGGCGGGCACGGTGACCGGGGCCCAGGAGCCCCCCTGCCAGCGCAGCGCGAGGGGGCGGGACTTGGCGGTCATCCCCAGCAGCCAGCATCCGCCGGAGCCGGAGCAGGTCAGGTCGACGGGGTAGGCGGGCAGGCTGGTAGTGACCTGCGTCCAGGTGCGGCCGTTCCAGGTTTCGGTGACGGGCTGGCGGCCCGGGAACGCCGCCAGGCACATGGCCGGGCTGGCGCAGCCGAACAGCGACGGGACCAGCCCGGGGCCGGAGCCCGGGCTCCCGGGCGGCGCGAAGCCGCCTCTCGCGGCCAGGACAACGGGTGCGGGCACTGCCTTCCAGGCACCGCCGGAGTAGGCCGCGGCCGCCGCGACGCCGTGGCGCAGGCCCAGGACCAGGCAATGACCGGCGGCCGGGCAGGAGAGATCCTCCGGCTGCAGGCCGCCGGCCAGGGTGCTGGCGATGCTCCACACCGATCCGTTCCACTGCTCGAACAGGTCCCCGGCCGTGCCGTCGCGGGCCTGCGTGCCTCCGATTGCCCAGCACAAGCTCGCCGACGCGCAGGCGACGGCGTCGAGTTGGCCGCCGCGCACGTCGGGTGAGGGGGTCACCTGCCACGAGCCGCCGGTCCAGTGCTCGATGAGCGCGGGCCCTCCGGCCGCGCTGCCGCCGACCGCCCAGCAGTCGCTGACCCCCGGGCAGGCAATGGCCTCGAGCGCGTCCTTCCGGGCCGGCAGGCCGCGCAGCGCCACCGTGCGCCAGCGCCCGGCCGTCTCCAGCTTCAGCAGCGGATCGCGACTTTCGGACAGCGTGTTGCCGCCCGGGGCGCTCGCGACCTGGCCTACGGCCCAGCACTGCGTCGCGTTCGGGCACGCCACCGCGTTCAGGTAATTGTCGGGATACTGCTTGGTGGCCGCGTTGGCGCCGAAGTGAACGAAGATCCACCCGTCGATGGCCGCCACCACGAGGGCCGCGACGATCACCGCGAGGACGATCTGCTGCCGCCGCCCGGGCCGGGAGGAGTCGGCCATCAGCGCTCGCCGCCGCGGGTCATGCCGCTCATCGGGGAAACCGGCCTCCGTTCGCCTGGCGCATCGCCATGGAATGATATCCGCGCGAGCGGGTCACGCGGATCGCGTCGAGTCACGCGTGACTCAGGTCGGATAGACGTCCCGGGCGGCCAGGAAATCCGCGAGCCCTTCGGTGAGCGGCAGCCGGGCCAGGTCAGCCGCTGACACCCAGCACACGTCGGCGGCGTCGTCCCCGGCGGCCAGCTCGCCCCCGGTGACGACCGCGACGTAGTCCCTGACGTCGATGACCGCCCCGTCCAGGCCGGGGAGTTCCGCCGTACCGACCAGGCGGCCGCACGTCACCCGCAGGCCGGTCTCCTCCAGAAGCTCTCTGGCCACCGCCTGCTGGTCGGTCTCGCCCGGCTCGATCCGGCCGCCGGGCAGCGACCACAGCCCGGCACCGGGCTCGTGGCCGCGCTTGATCAGCAGCAGCCGCCCGTCCGCATCCTTGATCACCGCGCCCACGCATTCGACCCGCCCGGTCGCCATGCGTTCAGTATGCAGCCGGTCAGAAATTCTCCGGGCCGGGTTACGGTACTTGACGACGACGCGGCTTACGCGTAACCGTCTGTTGTCATGAGGACAGCGCCGACCTGCCCGCGATGCGGCGGCCCGGTGCACGAACCCAGTGCCTGGTCCAGCGCGTGGCAATGTGACGTGCACGGCAAGGTACACCCCCTGCGGATGGTGCACAGTCCGTCCCCGGAGGGGCTCGCGGGGTTGCTGCGCGGCGCCGTGGTCCCGGTGTGGCTGCCCTGGCCGCTGCCCGCCAGCTGGCTGGTCACCGGCTTCGCCGGCGCGGGTGACGAGCGGAGCGGCACCCGCGGCTGCGCGGTCGCGGTGTCCGGCCCGAACCCGGTCGGCGGGCTCGGCGAGATGCTGCTGATCTCCGAGGAACTGGGGGTGGGCCTGGGGGCCGGGCTGGCCGGCCTGGCCGGGCCCGACCCGGGCAGCGACTTCGCGGCCCGGCCGCCGCACGCGCTCGTCCGGTTCGCCCACCACGAGTTCCCGCTGTGGCACGTGGACGCACCCGGCCGGGCGGCCTTCGCCGGGGAGATGATGGGCAACTGGCTGTGGCTGATCCTGTGGCCCGACACCGCCGGGATGCTCCTGATCGAGCCGCTGGAACTGCGTGACCTGCGCGATCCCGGGCAGGACCTGGACCTCCCGTTCGGCGCGCTGTCACCCAGGCTGCCTGGCTAGCGGTGCGCGCCGACCTGCACAGCCACAGCACGGCCTCGGACGGTACCTGCCCGCCTGCCGAGGTGGTGCGACGGGCGCGGGCGGCCGGGCTGGACGTGATCGCGCTGACCGACCACGACACGGTGGCCGGCCACGACGAGGCGCGCCGGGCGCTGCCGCCCGGGCTGACCCTGCTGCCCGGGATGGAGTTGTCCTGCCGCCTGGATGGCCACAGCGTGCACATGCTCGGCTACCTGTTCGATCCGGCCCACCCGGAGCTGGCGGCCGAGTGCGCCAAGATCAGGGAAAGCCGCCTGCACCGCGCCCGCGCCATGGTCGACCGGCTGGCCGAACTCGGCGCGCCGGTCACCTGGGAGCAGGTCAGCGCGCTGGCCGGAGACGGCGTGGTCGGCCGGCCGCACATCGCCCGGGCGATGGCCGAGGCCGGGGTGATCGAGTCGCCGGAGCAGGCCTTCGGGCCGGAGTGGATCGGGCCCGGCGGCCGGGCCCATGTCACCAGGTATGCACTCGATCCGGCGCGCGCAGTGGCCCTGATCAGGGACGCGGGCGGGGTGGCCGTTCTGGCCCACCCCCGGGTCGCGGCGCGCGGCTGGACGGTGCCCGACGACGTCATCGCCGGCCTGGCGGCCGCTGGACTGGCCGGCGTCGAAGTGCGGCACCCGGACCAGGGCCGCTGGCAGCGAAGGGAACTGCAGGCCCTGGCCGACCGCCTCGGCCTGGTCGCCAGCGGGGGCAGTGACGATCACGGGGAACTCACCGGCTACCGGATCGGATCCGATACGATCGCGGCCGATGCGTACGAGTGCCTGGTATCGCAGGCCACGGGCGCTACCCCGGTCAGCGGGCGGTAAGGAAGGCAGGTCGTCATGGAGGCGCGGATCGAGCGGACGGGGACCGCGGTCAACACCTGGATCGTCGGTGACGACGACGAGGTCATCGTCATCGACCCGGGCCGTGACGCGGCCGCCGTGCTCGCGGCCGTGGGCGATCGCGAGGTGCTGGCGGTGATCTGCACGCACGGGCACGCGGGCCATGCCGCGGCCGCGGTCGAGGTGGCGGCCAGGGACGAGGCCCCGGTGGCGGTGCATCCCAAGGACCGCGTCTTCTGGCGGGAATCCCATCCGGATGACGACCCGGAGATCGACATGGAGGAGGGCGGCGTTTTCGAGGTCGCCGACGTGGCGTTCGAGGTGATCCATGCGCCCGGGCACAGCCCCGGCTCGGTCTGCCTGTACAGCGAGGACCTCGAGGCGGTCTTCGCCGGCGACGTGCTGTCGGCCACGGGCCCGGTCCCGCACGATCACGAGTTCCCCGACTTCTCCCGGCAGCTCAGCTCGATCGGCGAGCAGGTGCTGACGCTGCCGGGGGAGACCCGGGTGCTGCCCGGCCACGGCGATGAGCTGACCGTGGGCGCGGCGGAGAAACGATTCGACTCCTGGGTAACCGCAGGCCCCGTCGTCGACAGCGAGAACTAGTCCCTTCCGGCGTCCGCTGGCGTTCCGGGTGAGCCAGGATGGAGGCGTGCAGCAGCTCGGCTTCGAAGGCATGCCGCGGCGCCTGTATACGTGCACGCCGACCAGGCTGAGCACCTGGCTGGATTGCCCGCGGCGGTACCGGATGACCTACCTGGACCGGCCGCCGCCGGGCAAGGGCCCGCCGTGGGCGCACAACAGCCTCGGCGCGAGCGTGCACAACGCGCTGGCCGGGTGGTGGCGGCTGCCGCTGCCGCGGCGGACCGTGACCGCCGCCGGCGACCTGCTCGAGCGTGGCTGGATCGATGAGGGCTTCGCCGGCGCGGGCCAGTCCGCCCGCTACCGGACGTGGGCCAGGAACATGGTGGAGGCCTACGTGACCGGGCTGGACCCGGCCCGCGAGCCGATCGGGGTGGAGCGCACGGTCGCGACCCGGACCGAGCTGATCGCGGTATCGGGCCGGATCGACCGGCTGGACGACCGGCGCGAGCCCGGCGGTTCCGGCGACCTGGTAGTGGTGGACTACAAGACCGGCCGGCACGTGCTCTGCGTGGATGACGCCCGGACGTCACTGCCGCTGGCCTTGTACGCGCTCGCAGCCGGGCGGGTGTTGCGGCGGCCGTGCCGGCGGGTCGAGCTGCATCATCTGCCGACCGGCCGGGTGCTCGCCTGGGAGCACACGGACGAATCGCTGGCCCGGCAGCTGCGCCGGGCCGAGGACATCGCGGAGGAATGCGCCGCGGCCGACCAGCTATTCCGCGGCAGCCCCCCCGACGAGCCCGGCGGGGCGGCCGCGGGGCGGCCGGAGCCCCGCGTCGACGAGGTGTTCCCGCCCCGGCCCGGCTCCTGGTGCGGCTGGTGCGACTACCGGGCCCACTGCCCGGAGGGCAGTGAGGCTTCCGGGCCACGCCGGCCCTGGGACGGTCTCGGCGCCGTGGACGCGGACTCGCCCGAGGGCGCCGCCCCGGATCCGGCTGCCTGGCCCCAGTGAGCTCGGCTGGAGTCGCGCCGCCGCTTGCTGTCCTCGGCCGTCCGCCAGAACGCCGTGAGCGTGCTCGCGGTGGTCTCGGGTGCCTCCACGGGCGGTGAGTGACCCGCGCCCGGGATGCAGACCCGCTCCGCGGCCAGCCGCCGGGCCATTCGCTCCTGGACGGCGGGTCGCCACGCGTCGTCGTTCTCCCCGTAGAGGACCAGGATCGGCGGTCCGCCGAGGCTCGCGAGCTCTACGGTGCGATCAGGGCAGGTGAGGAGGTACCTGCCCATGGCGACCAGCGCGACGGGGCTGTTGCTCAGCATGCGCTGGCGCAGGAACGCGATGATCTGCTCGGGGACCCCGTCGGCCCTGGCCTGCGGCCCCATGTGCTCGTCCCAGAGCTTCCCGATGGCCGCGCGCGAGTCGCCGGAAGCAGCGCCGGCCGTCTCCAGCGCCGCCAGCATGCCGCGCAGCAGGTCAGCACGCTGGCCGGAGAGGCTGCCGGGCCCGGAGCTCAGCAGGGTAAGCGACAGGATCGGCACCCGGCGCGCGAGTGCCGCCTCCCGCGCGATGAGCCCGCCGAACGAATGGCCGAGCAGGTGCAGGCCCTGGCCGTCGGCGGCGACCGCGTCGGCGATGGCCGCGATGTCCGCGGCCAGCTCGCCGGGCGCGTAGCCGTCCGGGTCCGGGCCGCCCTGGCTCTGGTACTGCCCGCGCATGTCGATCGCGACCACGTGGCGGCCGGCGGACGCGAGCGACTGGAGCACCGGGATGAAGTCTTCCTTGCTGCCGGTATAGCCGGGGACGAGCAGGGCGGGCCTTCGCTCGCACACGCCGCTCGCCGGCCGTGACTCGAGTGCCGCGAACGAACCGCGATGGCTCTGGATCGCCACCGGCCGGACCTGGCCGGGCAGATCAAGGGACCTAGGCGTGCTCACAGCGTGGCAGCGTACCCATCACAACTTGGCATCTATCCCCCGATTGCTGGAGATTCACGCTGAAGGCTACCCCGGCGCCCGCTGGGCAACCCTGGGGCGGTCCCCGGCCTGCCGAATGCCGGGTTCTCCCGTCATGTCCCTACCGTAACCGGGGCACATTGCCTGCGCATGACGCGCACGTATCGGCCAGGTTATCCGGGCGGCCGGCTATCCGGGTCAGCTCTCGGCGGCCGGCGCCGCGGGGCTGGTCCCGGTCGCCTGGCCGGCCGCGCCCCGGGTCCGGCGCCGCGGCCGCCGTCGCCTGCTGGCGGGCTGGTGCCGTCCCGGGGCGGCTTCGTCGGCCACCGGGTTCCGGGCCTCGGCGGCCCCCGCCTGCTCGGGCGGCAGGTCGCCGCGGACATCGTGGGCGGTCACGCCGGCCCTGGTCCGGCGGCGGACCCGCTGACGGCGCTGCCCGGCCTCCCGTCCCCTGGCCGCGTCGCCGCGCCCGGCCCTGGTGCGGGATCCGCCGCGCGTCGCGGGCGAGCGGTTACGCCCGGTCTCCCCGATGTCCTCGAGATCCTCGGCCTCCAGGCCCAGCCGGCCACGCATGGCGGCCGGCAGCGTTCCCGTGGCGCCCCCGGGTATCCGCAGCGCGGTGTACAGGTGCTCAGACGTGGAGTAGGTCTCGACGGGGTCGGGATGGCCGAGCCCGAGCGTGTCGTCGATGAGCTTCCACCGAGACAGGTCACGCCAGTCGACGAAGGTCACGGCCACGCCGGTGCGCCCGGCGCGTCCGGTCCTGCCGGTCCGGTGCAGGTAGGCCTTGTCGTCCTCGGGGCACTCGTAGTTGACCACGTGGGTCACGTCGTCGACGTCCAGTCCCCGGGCGGCCACGTCGGTCGCGACCAGCACGTCGACCTTCCCGCTCCGGAAGGCCCGCATGGCGCGCTCCCGCTGGCCCTGGCCGAGGTCGCCGTGGACGGCGGCGGCGGCGAAGCCGCGTGTCGTCAGCGCGCTCGCCACCTGATCGGCGGCTCGCTTGGTCCGGCAGAACACGATCGTCAGGCCGCGGTCTTCGGCCTGCAGCACCCGGGCGAGGACCTCGATCTTGTCCATCTGGTGCGCGCGGAACACATGCTGCTCCGTGCTCGGCACGTGCACGGGCTCGTCGTGATGCTCGGCGCGCACGTGCGTCGGCCTCCGCAGGTGGCGCCGTGCCAGCGTGACCACTTCGCCCGGCATGGTGGCCGAGAACAACATGGTCTGCCGCTGGGCCGGGGTCAGCCGGAGAATCTTCTCGACGTCGGGGAGGAAGCCGAGGTCAAGCATCTTGTCGGCCTCGTCGAGCACCAGGCTGTGCACCTGCGACAGGTCCAGGTGGCCCTGTCGGGCCAGGTCAAGCAGCCGGCCCGGGGTCCCGACGACGAGATCGACGGTGGCCAGCGCCTCGATCTGCGGCTCGTAAGCCCGGCCGCCGTAGACCGTGACCACCTGGGTGCCCAGGCGCGAGCCCGCGATCCGGAGATCGTCGGCGACCTGGATGGCCAGTTCCCTGGTGGGCACGACCACCAGGGCGCGGGGCGCCGACCGCCTGGCGCCGCCGCCGGGTTCGTCGAGGCGCTGCAGGATCGGGATGCCGAACGCCAGGGTCTTGCCGGTCCCGGTCCTGGCTTGCCCGATGAGGTCGTGGCCGTCGAGCGCGATCGGCAGGGCCAGCGCCTGGATGGGGAAGGCGGTGGTGATGCCCGCCGCCTCGAGAGCGGCGCAGATCGGCTCGGCGACCTCGAGATCGCGGAAGGTGCGCTCGGTGCCTTCGGGCGGCTTCGGGTGGTCGGTGAACGTGTCGGGTTCGGCGCGCTGGTCCTCCGGTGCGTCCGGCAGGCTCCATATATCCGTGGTCAGGGCTTTCCGCCTCCATCAGTGGCCCGCGGTCCGCCACGGGCACACTCGTGCCCTTGACCGACGTCGCGAGCTGACGATCAACCTCTCCGGCGGATCATCGCGGCGTCATGCAAGTCACGCAGCCGCACGCTCGCGGAGAGAAGGTCAGCACGGCTTCCTCGGGGCGATCACCGCACCCGGCAGTCGCCGTGTCTTACGTTTCATGTAACGACGTGTGGGGGTTACCGCATTCCTGATGCGGATTGCCAGCCAGTTTAGCAACACCGGCCCCGCCGGCCGCGGCCGGCTCCACGCCGGGGGGGCGGCGCGCCGCGCCGGGTTGACCGGGCGGGTTTTCGCGGCGGGTTTGTGGCTCCGCGGAGGGTTGTGGCCCGGCCGTTGATTGTTAGGCTGCGATCGTGACGCACAACGGCTCCGAGTCTGCCGGGCCGGCGCATGCCGTGGGGGAGGCCGCCGCGCCGGCCGCCGCGGCGCCTGCGGCGGCGGCCGACCCGGCCGGACCTGGCGTGGTCGACCTGCTGGGCATGCTGGCCTACGCGTCGCTGGTGGCCTTCTTCCGCCTGACCGACGACGCCGCGCTCGCCGTGTCGCTGGCCGACAAAGCGGCCCTCGCGCAGATGGCCGTCGCGGAGTTCGGCCATTTCCAGTTGGTGCGGCACCGGATCCAGGAACTGGATCTCGAACCCGCCGAGGTAATGCATCCGTTTGTCGCCGCCATTGATGAATTTCATGCCAGAACCGAGCCGGCCGACTGGCTGGAGGGCCTCGTCAAGGCGTACGTCGGAGGGGGCATAGCGGCCGATTTCTACTGCACCGTGGCGGAGCTACTCGACCATCGGACGCGGACGCTCGTGCTTGAAGTGCTGGAAGATACCGGACACGCCGAATTCGCGGTGGCCCGGGTGCGGGAGGCGATCAAGGCCGATCCCCGGGTCGCAGGACGGCTCGCGCTCTGGGCGCGGCGGCTGGTCGGCGAGGCACTCGGGCAGGCCCAGCGGGTCGCGGCCGAGCGGGAGCCTCTCGCCCGCCTGCTGGCCGGCGGGGAGGTCAACCAGCTAGGCCAGGTCGGCAGGATGTTCGCACAGCTCACCGACGCTCATGCGCACCGGATGGCCGCGCTCGGCCTGGCCCGCTAGCTCCGAGGATCACAGGGTATTGCCGAACCCGATGCGGCGAGGCTCCGTGCCGCCCAGCTCGAGATAAGCGATCTTGTCTGCGGGAACCAGGACCTTGCCGCCCTTGTCGTCGGCCAGGATGAACACGGTGCCGTCGGCCACCGCGGCCGTCAGCGCGCGTTCTACTTCCTCGAACGAGGATTTGGTCTCCACGACGAGTTCTCGTGGCACGGACTGAATTCCGATCTTGACTTCCACGGTGCTCCTCTCTGCAGAGAGAGGCTAGCCCCGGCCCGGGGCGAGGCAGGGCAACTGGCCAGGGCCCGCGGTACGCCGCGAGCGAAATGCGCCGCGGTAGCCGCCGTGATCAGCCGGTGCGCGGCCAGCCGCTGATGCCGCGCCAGGCGAGCCTGGCGAGAAGCTGCTCGGCGGCGTCCTTGGGTATCGCGCGGTCGGTGCTGAGCCAGTACCTGGAGCTGACCTGAGCCATGCCGACCAGGGCCATGCCCAGCAGGTGCGCCTCGTCGTCGGACAGGCCCGCGTCTTCGCGGATGAACTGGCTGATCATGTCGGCGCAGGCGCGCATGGTGCGGTTCAGGCGGTCCCGCACCTCCGGCTCGTTGCTCAGGTCGGACTCGAAGACGAGCCGGAACGCCTCACCCGAGCCGCTCACGAAGTCGAAGAACGCCTGGAAGGTGGCGGGCACGCGCTGCTTGTTGTCGGTGGTGGAGGACAGCGCGTCCCGCACGATGCCGGTGAGCTCATCGATGCTCTCGTCGAGCAGCGCGAGGTAAAGCTCGAGCTTGCCGGGGAAATGCTGATAGAGCACGGGCTTGCTGACGCCGGCGCGCTCGGCGATCTCGTCCATGGCCGCCGCGTGGTAGCCCCGGGCGACGAATACCTCCTGAGCCGCGCCGAGCAGCTGTCTGCGCCGGGCCGGGCGCGGCAGCCGAGTGCCGGCCGCACCGTGCGATCTGGCCTGCGGCGATGCGGTCACGAGAGTCTCCGGATGTTGTGCTGCCACCGCTGAGGTGTTACCCCGGTTATCTTACTCAGCGGTAGTCATCGTCATCGTTACCGAGGGCACGTTCCTGCTCGGCCGCGTCGGCCTCATCGGCCTCCAGCGGCAGCTCGTGCGGCAGGTTGTGCTCGTCTGGCTCTGTTTCGTCGGCGACCGCATCCTGGTCCTGCTCGGCGGAATCAGCCACCGGCCGCTCTAGGCTCATGTCGTTCATAGTGTGTCTCCCGCTTGCCTGGGGGCGCCACCGCCCCTCCGGCTCGCGCGGCCCCTCCTTGTCTGATCGGTAGATCGAACATATCGCCGAGACGGAGAATCCAGACAACCCGGTGGTATCAGGACCCGATCTGGCGGGGTATGGAGACTCCATGCGCAGCATGTGGAAGGGTGCGATTTCCTTCGGCCTGGTCATGATCCCCGTAAAACTCTACGCCGCGACGGAACAGAAGGACATCGCGTTCCGCCAGGTTCACCGGGCCGACGGCGGCCGGATCAGATTCCGCCGGGTCTGCTCCGTCTGCGGGGAAGAGGTTCCCTACGAGGACGTGGCCAAGGGCTACGAGCTGCCGACCGGCGAGATGGTGGTGCTGACCGACGAGGACATGGCGGATCTTCCCCTGGCGACCACGCGGAGCATCGAGGTCGTGCACTTCATGCCCGCCGAGCAGCTCGATCCGATCCTGCTCAGCCGGAGCTACTTCGTGGAGCCCGAGGCGGCCGGGGCGAGAGCCTATGTCCTGCTGCGCGATTCGCTGGACCGCTCGGGCAAGGTGGCCCTGACCATGGTGGCGCTGCGGCAGCGGGAGTCGCTGGCCACCCTGCGAACGCGGGACGGGGTGCTGGTGCTGGAGACCCTGCTCTGGCCGGACGAGATCCGCACTCCGGACTTCGCGTTCCTCGACGACGACATCGAGGTGCGGTCACAGGAGCTGAAGATGGCGGCCTCGCTGATCGAGTCGATGACCGAGGACTTCGATCCGGCTGCCTACCACGACAACTACCGAGAGGCGCTCCAGGAGGTCGTGGACGCGAAGGTGGAGGGCCGCGAAGTGATCCAGCCGCCGGGCGTGGCCGAGGTCACGGCGCCGACGAGCCTGGCGGACGCCCTCAAGGCCAGCCTGGCCGCCGCGCAGCGGGCCCCGGCCCGGGCCGGGGAGATCGAGGCGGAGGTCAAGCAGCCCCCGCGCGGGGCGAGCACCGGCGGGGCGAACGCCGGCGAGGCGGGGGACGGGGCCGCGAAAGGCGGCGACGCGAAGCAGGCCCCGGCGCCCAAGAAGGCCCGGCGCCGCGCCAGCTGAGGTAGGCCGGCCGTGGCGGCGGCGAGGTAATGTCTCAGGTCATGACCGATCCGATTCCTCAGTGGCCGGGAGGGCTCGTTCCGGTCGGCGCGGGAGAGGTGTTCGTGCGCAGCGCGCCGGCGCTGGAGGGCGCCGAGCCCGCGCTGTTCGTGCACGGGCTCGGCGGCTCGGCGACCAACTGGACCGACCTGATGGACCTGCTGCGGAAACCTCCCGACGACGGCCCGGACGGGCCGGCGCTGGCCTGCGAGGCGCTGGACCTTCCTGGCTTCGGCTACTCACCGCCCCCCGCGAGCGGGGAGTACACCATCAGCGCCCACGCCGCGGCCGTCTGCGACCTGATCTCCAAGCGCGGGAACTGGCCGGTGCACCTGGTCGGCAACTCGCTCGGCGGTGCGGTCTGCGTCCGCGCGGCCGCGCGGCGGCCCGACCTGGTGCGGACCCTCACCCTGATCTCGCCCGCCCTGCCCGACCTGCGGCCGCGGGCCCTGCCCATGCGGCTGACCCTGCTGTGCGCGCCGGGCCTGGGCCCGCGGCTGCTGGCCCGGGCGCAGCGGATACCGCCGGAGGACCGGACCTCGATCGTGATCCGGGACGTCTACGCCAACCCGAGCCTGGTGCACGCCAAGCGCCGCGACGAGGAAACCGAGGAGATCCTCCGGCGGGACGGGCTCGGTTACGTCGGCGATGTGCTGCTGGCCACCGCTCGCGGGCTGGTGGCCGAGTACGTCCGCCGAGGTCCGCGCTCGCTGTGGCGCGACGCGGCGAGGGTCACCGCGCCGGCCCTGGTCATCTACGGCAGTCACGACCGGCTGGTGCGGCCGGCCATGGCGGCGCTCGCGGCGCGGGCCTTCCGCTACCCGCGGGTGGTGGTGCTGCCGCGGATCGGCCACGTGGCCATGATGGAGCGGCCCGACCTGGTGGCGAGGGAGATGCGCGGGATGCTCGCCACCACCCGGCGCCCGGCCCAGGCCGGTCACCGGGCCCAGGCCCGACCGTGACCGACGCGACGTGATGAGCGCGGATGACCGGGGTAGCCCGGGCCATCCGGGCGGCCCGGACCACCGGGGTGATCCGCTGACCGGCGCCGGGGTGCTGATCACGGCACCGCGGGTGATACCGGCCACGCCCGGGCGGGAGATCCTCGAGCCCGGTTACGTGGCGGTGAGCGACGGCGTGGTGACAGCGGTGGCCGCGGGGCCGCCGCCGCGCCGGCCCGACCTCGCGCTCCCCGCCGGGGTGCTACTCCCGGGCTTCGTCGACCTCCAGGTCAACGGGTACTACGGGGTGGAGCTCATGGCCGCGGAATCCGGCGGCTGGGCGCGGGTGGCGACCCGCCTGCCGGAAACCGGCACGACGGCTTTCCTGCCCACCTTCATCACGGCGCCGCCCGGTGCGCTCTGCGGGGCGCTGCGCGCTGCGGCGGCCCTCGTTCCGGCGCTGCCGGGACGCGCCGCCCGGGTGCTCGGCGTGCACGCGGAGGGCCCGTTCATCTCGGCGGCCCGCAGGGGCGCTCACCACGAGGCGTGGATCATCGATCCCACTCCCGCCGCGGTGGACGAGCTACTCGAGGCCGGCCGGGGCGTGCTCAGGCTGGTCACGCTGGCGCCAGAACGCGACGGCGCCCTGGCCGCGATCACCAGGCTGGCCGAGGCGGGCATCGTGGTCAGCGTCGGCCACAGCGACGCGACGGCGCGGCAGGTGGCGGAGGCGGCCAGCCGAGGGGCCCGGATGGTCACCCACCTGTTCGACGCGCAGCGGCCGCTGCACCACCGCGAGCCGGGAGTCGTCGGCCAGGCGCTGACCGACCCGCGGCTCACCAGCGGATTGATCACGGATATGCGGCACGTGCTCCCGCAGGTATGCGTTCTGGCCTTTACTGCGGCGCCCGGACGGATCTGCGCGGTCACGGACGCGGCGGCCTGTGCCGGCATGCCCCCGGGCCGCTACCTGCTCGGCGGTGAGTCGATCGAGCTGCCTCCCGGGGAGGGCGAGCCTCCGGTGCGCGCTGACGGCACCCTGGCCGGCTCCGCGCTGCGGATGGACGTCGCCGTGGCGAACATGGTGGCGGCCGGGATCGGGCTGGCCGACGCCGTCGCGGCCGCCAGCCGGATTCCCGCTGACCTGATCGGCCGGCCGGAGCTGGGCCGGATCACGCCCGGCGCGGCCGCTGACCTGGCCTGGCTGGGTGACGACCTGCGGGCGAGGGCGACGTGGATCGGTGGTGAGCTCGTGTATTCGCAGACCGGCCGGAAGATACCGTGAGCGGGCGGCCGGTCACGCACATGCGGGCCGAGATCGCCGAACAGCCCGCGGCCGTGCGGGCCACGATCGACGCGCTGCTGCCCCGCGCCGCCGAGGCGGCCGCGCTCGCCGGCGGCACCCGGCAGGTGCTCTTCATCGCCCGGGGGACCTCGGACAACGCCGCGGTCTACGGCAGCTACCTGATCCAGGCGCACGCGGGCCGGCTGGCCACCCTGGCGTCGCCCTCGATCGCCACCGCCTATCGCAGCAGGATCGACCTGTCCGGCGTGCTCGCGGTGGCCCTGTCCCAGTCGGGCCGGACCGGGGAGATCGTCGAGACGCTGGCCTGGGCACGCGACTGCGGGGCCCGCACGCTGGCGATCACCAACGGCGCCGCCTCCCCGCTCGCCGACACCGCCGATCTTGCGTTCCTGACGCAAGCCGGCCAGGAGCGCGCGGTCCCGGCGACCAAGACGTTCACCACGCAACTCGCCGCGCTGGCGGTCCTGGCCATCGGCCTCGGGGCTGATCTGGACCCCGGGGAGCTGCGGAGCGTCCCGGAAGAGATCGAGGCGCTGGTCGCCGGGCCCGGTGACCTGAACCCGCTGCTGGACGAGCTCGCCGAGGTCGACGGGGCGGTGGTCTCCGGGCGCGGGATGGCCTACGCCGCGGCGCTCGAGCTGGCGCTGAAGCTCAAGGAGGCGTGCTACCTGCGGGCGATGGGGCTGTCGTACGCCGACCTGCTGCACGGCCCGATAGCGGTGGTCGACGCGAAGACTCCCGCGATCCTGCTCGCGGCCGACTCGGGGCCGACCCTGGACGGCACGGTCGACCTGGCCCGCCGGGTCACCGCAGCGGGGGCGCGGGCCTACGGGATCGGCGGCGGGGAACGCCTGGCCGCCGCGAGTACGCGGGCGCTGCCCGGCCCGCGGCTGCCCGAATGGCTCGCGCCGCTCGGGCTGATCGTGCCCGGCCAGCTGCTGACCGAGGCG
Organism: uncultured Actinomycetota bacterium; assembly: GCA_963842355.1. Lineage (GTDB taxonomy): Bacteria > Actinomycetota > Actinomycetes > Streptosporangiales > Streptosporangiaceae > JASHPR01. The sequence continues at coordinate 233,805 of CAWJGC010000017.1, forward strand.
CTCTCGCTCAGGCTCGGTCTGGACCCGGACCACCCCCGGGGCCTGAGCAAGATCACTCAGACCGCCTGAACGGAGGCGAGCGGGGAACATGAGCCGAGCTGAGCCCGGCTCACGGCCCGCTGGTGCGGGGATGATCCGCCCGGTCAGGGCACCCGGTGCACCTTGTGCTGCGCGGCCTGGGCCAGCGGGCGCATGACCATCAGGTCGATGTTGACGTGCGGGGGCCGGGTCACCGTCCAGGCCACGGCGTCGGCGACGTCCTCGTCGGTCAGCGGCTCCGCGACTCCCGCGTAGACCGCCGCGGCCTTGGCCGCGTCGCCGTGGTAGCGGTTGAGCGCGAATTCGTCGGTCTTCACCATGCCCGGCGCGATCTCGATCACGCGAACCGGCTGGCCGGACAGCTCGAGCCGCAGGGTCGCGGCCAGCGCGTGCTCCCCGTGCTTGGCCGCGGCGTACCCGCCGCCGCCTTCGTAGGCGACGAATCCGGCGGTCGACGAGAGCACCACGATCGTGCCGTTCCCGCTCGCGATGAGCCTGGGCAGCAGGGCCTGGGTCATGTGCAGCGTGCCGATGACGTTGACCTGGTACATCTCCAGCCATTCCGTCGGCGCCGCGTCCTGCACGGTATCCGCGCCTATGGCGCCGCCCGCGTTGTCGACCAGGACATCGCAGCGGTCCAGGGACCCGGCCAGCGCGTCGACGGCGGCCCGGTCGGTCACGTCGAGGCGATGGGTCTCGGCCCGGCCGCCGCGCTCCCTGATCCGGTCCGCGACGGCCTCGACCCGATCGGCCCGGCGGGCGGCGAGCACCACGTGGTAGCCGGCCTCGGCCAGCTTCACCGCGGTGGCCGCTCCGATCCCGCTGCTTGCTCCGGTGACGACGGCGGTTCGCTGCATGGCTGAGATTGTGCCAGCCCGCGCCGCGGCCGGGACGGCCCCGGTCAGCTGAGAGTTCAGCCGCCGGCGCGCCGCCGCCTCATCGCAGCTCCCGGCCGGCCGCAGGCCCGCAGTTTGGCCAGGTCAGCATTAATGAATAGTTTTTGAACAAATCCAATTCTTAGGCGCACCGGAACCGGGCAGGTGAGGAAAGGGGCGACACGCAGTGGCACCCGCCCTACCGCTGCGTGGTGCGGCACGTCGGCCGCGTGGTGCGCGGCACCGGCGTGTTCGAGGTGACCGCGCTCGATCCGTCGCCGCGCGGGCCGCTGAGCGAGTTCGCGTGGACCGAGCGGCTGCCGCTGCCGCGGCCCGTGTCCGGGCGGCTCGGCCAGTGGCTGGCCGGCCGGGCCGCCCGCTTGATCATGGACGCGTCGCTGCGCCGGTTCGCGCGGCTGGACCCGGGAACGTGATCCCGCCGCCAGGCGCCTGCGGGAGTGCCCCGCCGCGGCCACCGAACCCGGCCGGGCCCGCCCGGGCGGCGCGGACAGGCGGCGCACAACCCGAGGCTCAGGCGGCCAGGCCCGTGACCATGCGGCTGGCCAGGCTGACGTTCGCGGTCTTCTGGATCAGGACGCTGATGAACGCTTCAAGCTGCTGCCGCTGGGCGGCCGTCCTCGGCGCGCGCAGATTCGTGAACTCTGCCCAGACCAGGACGAGGTAGTGCCCCTTCACCTCCGCAGCCTCGATGCCGGTTCCCTTGGTGAGCCGCCTGGCCGGGCCGGTGGTGGCCGGCAACTGCGCGATGAACTCGGCCGGGCCTGCCGCCTTCCCCGCCTTCGCGGCGGCTGCGGCCGTGCTGAGGTTCAGCACGCCGATCGTGCCCATCAGCTTGCTGGAGGACAGGTAACTGGCCCGCATGACCTGGGTGCAGCCTGCCTGGCCCGCGGCCGACGTCAGCGCGCCGCCGATCAGGGCGCCCGCGCAGTGGGCCCGGGCCTTCTGGACGGTCCTGAGGTAGTTGACGCCCCCGTCGGCGAACTGGGCCGGGAACAGCTCGGCGAGGGTGAGCGGCGCCGGGTCGGTGGCCCGGGACTCGATATGCCCCCACGGGCCGAGCGACGGCGAGGGACTGGGCGACGGGTCCTTCGGCGACGGTTTCGGCGCGGTCCGATGCGCCGCGGCCGCCGGGGCGGCGGGCTGGTGGTGGCCGGAGAGCACGAGATAAGCGGCCCCGCCGACCGCGACCACCGCGGCCAGCGCGCAGGCGAGCAGAACGCGGCCGCGCCGCTTGCGCCCTCGCGGCCGGGCCCGCCCGCGGGAGCCGTGGCCGCGCGCGGGCGGCCTGCGGGCCGGGGCGGTCCAGGCCGTGTCCTCCCGGCGGTCCTGGTCCCGGCCCGGGGCGGCCTCGCCCGGGGCGGCCTCGCCCGGGGCGGCCTCGCCCGGTGCGGTCTGGCCCGGCGGCGTCCCTAGGCCCGGTGCGGCCTGGTCCGGCGCCCCCAGGCCCGGTGCGGCCGCCTGGGCGGCGAGCCCGCCGGTTCCGGGCAGGCCGGGTACCGCTGCGGCGGGCGCGGCCGCATCGGGGCCGGCCAGGCCGCCCGAGCCCGCCGCGGGCGGCGTGCGGTCCGCCGAGGAGTCCGCGTGCCGGCCGCGCGGGCCCGGCGAGCCCGGGTCCGACCAGCCGGTGGCGTCGTCGACGCCCCAGGTCTGGGTGGAAGTGACATCGGCCGCCGGGTCGCTCACCGCCAGCGCTGAGTAATGCGGGTCCGCGTGCCCGGCGTCGCCGGGGTCGGCGTAGCTCAGGTCCGGGTAACTGGCGTCGGCGTAACCCGCCCCGGAGTAGTCCGCATCCCCCGGCCCGGCCTGCCCGGGCCCGGCGGGCCCCGGTACCCCATGGTCCAGGGCCGGCCAGGAACCGCTGTCCAGGCCGGGGATGCCCGAGTCCGCGTAGCCGTTGTCGCCCGGCGCGCCTGGCCGGTTCCAGGCCGAGAACGGGCCGGGCGGATAGAGCGGAGGGGGCTGTCCGGGCGCGGGCGGGAAGCCCCGGATCGGGCCCTGGCCCGCGGCGCCGCCCGCGATCGGGTACGGGCCGCTGCCGGCCCAGGGGCGGTCGGTCCAGCCGGCCTCGCGGCGCGCGGCGTCGCGGCGGGCTCCCGGCCCGCCCGAGTAACCGGGGGCGAACAGCGACGGCTCGCTGGCCAGCTGGCCTGCCCCGGCACGGGGTGAGTCGGCCCGTCCGGACGGGTTACGCCGCCGGCCCGGCCCTCGGCCGCCGGCGTTCTCACCCGGGTTGCGCATGCGGCGAGCGTATCGCCATCGCGGCTAAGTTAACCCCGTCATGCGTTTTGTCCCTCTCCCGGGTCCGCCGTGGCCTGGGTGAGCCCGCCCGGCCCGCCCGGCCCGCCCGGGCGGCATCGCTTTGACCGCTGTCGGTCGCGGCCGGTATCCTGCTCAGGCGTCCGTTCGCACCGGCATGCCCGCACGACCCGCCTCGCGGGCACGTGACCGGCGGCCGGTGCCCCGGATTCCCCCGCCAGGAGGGATCATCCCAGGCGGGGCCCAAGTTTTCAGTACTCACATGTGAAGGCCTACCACCGTGCGCACCTTCAGCCCGAAAGCCGGCGACATCCAGCGGCAGTGGCACGTCATCGACGCCTCCGACGTCGTACTCGGCCGTCTGGCGAGCCAGACCGCGATCCTGCTGCGCGGCAAGCACAAGCCGATCTTCGCTCCGCACGTGGACACCGGTGACTTCGTGATCGTCATCAACGCGGAGAAGGTCGCGCTGAGCGGCACCAAGCTGGCGGACAAGCGCGCGTACCGGCACTCGGGGTATCCGGGCGGCCTGCGGTCCGTCGCCTACAGCGACCTGCTGGCCAAGCACCCGGAGAAGGTCGTGGAGAAGGCCGTCAGGGGCATGCTCCCGAAGAACTCCCTGGGCCGGCAGATGCTGCGCAAGCTCAAGGTGTACGCGGGCCCCGACCACCCGCACCGGGCGCAGCAGCCCGTCCCGTTCGAGATCTCCCAGGTCGCCCAGGTCGCCCAGCGGGCTGGCGTCGGCGCGGGGCCGGCCAAGTAGCCGAGGGCCCGGTAACCGCGGGCACAGCAACCGAGAAGGAAGCACGAGGAAGACATCGTGACCGAGCCCACTGACGTGCAGGATCCCGCCGTCGGCGGCGACCTGCCGGACGCCGGGGAGCACCTGTCGGAGTACACCACGCAGACCGGTGACACGGCGGCCGCCGCGTCGTCGGCGCGCCCCGCGGCGCGCAAGCCGGTAGTGACCGGGAACGCCCTGGGTACCGGCCGCCGCAAGGAAGCGATCGCCCGGGTGCGCATCACGGCGGGCACCGGCAAGTGGCTGATCAACGACCGGTCGCTGGACGAGTACTTCCCGAACAAGGTGCACCAGCAACTGATCAGCGAGCCGTTCGTGACGCTCGGCGCGGAAGACGCGTTCGACGTGGTCGCGCGGATAACCGGCGGCGGCGTAACCGGGCAGGCCGGCGCGCTGCGGCTCGGGATCTCCCGGGCGCTGACGCTCGTGGACCCGGAAAACCGCCCGAGCCTGAAGCGGGCCGGCTTCCTGACCAGGGACGCCCGGGTGAAGGAGCGGAAGAAGGCCGGCCTGAAGAAGGCCAGGAAGGCCCCTCAGTACTCCAAGCGCTGATCTCCGGCCAGCGTCGTCTCAGCGGAAGACTCGTCCTCGCGGAAGACCAGGAGCGGTTTTCATGGGCCGTCTGTTCGGCACCGACGGTGTCCGAGGTGTTGCGGGCCGTGATCTCACGGCCCGGATCGCCATGGATCTCGCCATCGCGGGCGGCCGGGTGCTCTCGGGCACGCCCGCCAACGGGCAGGCCCCGAGGCGCCGCCCGTTGGCCGTGGTCGGCCGCGACCCGAGAACGTCGGGCGAGTTCCTCGAGGCCGCGGTCGTGGCCGGGCTGGCCAGTTCCGGAGTGGACGTGCGGCGGCTCGGCGTCGTCCCGACGCCCGCGGTCGCGTACCTGACGGCCGCGCTCGACGCCGACTTCGGCGTGATGCTGTCGGCCAGCCACAACCCCGCCCCTGACAACGGGATCAAGTTCTTCGCCCGTGGCGGCCTCAAGCTGCCCGATGCGGCCGAGGACGAAATCGAGCGGAGGCTCGCGGCCCAGCCTGCCGGGGAAGGCTCACCGGAGCTTGGCTTCGGCCGCGTGACCGATGCGTCCGGAGAGCGGGAACGCTACCTCGACCACCTGCTGTCGACCCTGCCGGGCTCGGGTGTCGGGGCGCCGCTGGCGGGGATGCGCGTCGTGGTCGACTGCGCGCACGGAGCCGCCTACGACATCGCGCCGCGGATGCTGCGCCGGGCCGGGGCCGAGGTCATCGCCATCGGTGCCGAGCCTGACGGGGACAACATCAACGCGGGCTGCGGCTCGACGAGCCTGGGCGCGCTGAAGGCCGCCGTCGTCTCCCGCGGCGCCGATGCCGGCATCGCCCACGACGGCGACGCCGACCGGTGCCTGGCGGTCGACGCGGACGGCCAGGTCATCGACGGCGACCAGATCCTGGCCGTGCTCGCGTTCGCGCTGCACGAGGCGGGGCGTCTCGCCGAGGACACCGTCGTGGTCACGGTCATGTCCAACCTGGGCCTGCGCCTGGCCCTGCGCGATGCGGGCATCACGGTGGTGGAGACGCCCGTCGGCGACCGGTACCTGGTCGCCGCGATGCGGGAAGGGCCGTACGTACTCGGCGGCGAGCAATCCGGGCACATCATCCTGCTCGACCACGCCACGACCGGAGACGGGCTGCTGACCGCCCTGCACCTGCTGGCGACCGCGGCCAGCCGCGGGAAGCCGCTGGGTGACCTGGCCAAGGTGATGACCCGGTACCCGCAGGTGCTGGTCAGCATCCCGGGAGTGGACAGGTCCCTCGTAGCTACCTCGCGCGAGCTCACCGACGCGGTCCGGGCCGCCGAGGCCGAACTGGGCGAATCCGGGCGGGTGCTGGTCCGGCCGAGCGGCACCGAGCAGGTGGTCCGGGTCATGGTCGAGGCGGTGGACCCGGGCCAGGCGCACCGGCTGGCCGACGAGCTTGCGGACACCGTGCGCGGCCTAGCCTGACCGCCGGCGGCGTGGACCCGCTCAGGACCAGCCGGTGAACCTTTACCGATCGGCCGCCGCCCCGTGGCCGCGACGGGCTAATCAGCGGATTACCCCAGGTGAGACGGGGGATCGCGGGTCGTGCCCGGCCGGGGGCGCCCGCGTGCCTTGCGGGCACGCACCGCTCATGCTCGGCCGCAGTGGGTAGATTTCCTCACCCTGATGACGGATGTTTCGGGCTAACGCAGGTGGCAGAGTCGTTCACATGTGCCAGGTGGGCTGATGCCCGCCAACACCGCCAGGGGGAACCGAATGCCTGACTACCAGCATGCGCGATTGGTGGGCTGATGGGGAGCGAGACGTCCCGCATCGATACACCCACGCCCGTGGTCGTGCTGAAGTTCGACCCGAACGTCATGCACCACGGCGGCCTTGGCGTCATCCGCAGCCTGGGACGCCGGGGCGTGCCGGTGTACGGCCTGCACGAGGGGCCCTGGGCGCCGGCGGCGAGTTCCCGGTACCTGCATGGCCGCTGCTTCTGGCAGCCCAGCCCGGACGACGCGGATCGGGTGCGGACGGGGCTGCTGCGGCTGTCGGAGCGGATCGGCCAGCCGGCCGTGCTGGTGCCGACTGACGACGCGGGCGCGATCTTCCTCGCCGAGCAGGGTAGCGCCCTGCGGCCGCGGTTCCTGTTCCCGGACCCGCCGAGAGACCTCCCGCGGCGGGTGGCGGGCAAGTACTCGCTCTACGAGCTCTGCCAGGAGCTCGGCGTGCCGTGCGCCCAGGCCGCCGTGCCGGATTCGCTCGAAGCGGCGCGAGAGTTCGCCGGCGACGCGGGCTTCCCGCTGATCGCCAAGCTGACCACCCCGTGGACCAACGGCCGCGGGAAGCTGCGCAGCACCTCGATCGTGACCGACCGGGAGCAGCTTGACCAGGCATATCAGGCCTGCGCCACGGCTGGCGTCGGGCTGATGCTGCAGGAGTTCATCCCGGGCGGCCCCGGTCATGACTGGTTCTTCCACGGCTACTGCGACGGCACCTCGACCTGCGCCGGCCTTCACCGGCGTCAAGGAGAGGTCCTACCCGGCCCATGCCGGGCTGACCAGCCTCGGGCGCTCCACGGCGAACACCCGCCTGCGCGACGAGATCACCGGACTGCTCGCGCGACTGGGCTACCGCGGAATCCTCGACCTCGATCTTCGCTGGGACGCCCGGGACGACCAGTACAAGCTGCTAGATTTCAACCCGAGGATCGGCGCGCAGTTCCGGCTATTCCGTGACACAGCGGGCATCGATGTCGTCACGGCCTGCTATCTGGATCTGACCGGCAGGACGGTTCCAGACAGCGAGCAGGTGAGCGGGCGCGGCTTCCTGGTGGAGAACTATGACCCGATCAGCGCGCTGAGCTACTGGCGCGCTGGCGAGCTCGGACTGAGGTCCTGGCTGGCGTCGCTGCGTACGGTCGATGAGGCCGCCTGGTTCGCCCGGGACGACCTGCGGCCCTTTGGCCTGATGTGCCTGCGCATGGGCTGGCGCATGGCGACCAGGCCGCTCGCGAAGGGGCGGCTGACCCTCCCCCAGGGCCGGGCTCCCAGTGCCGGCTTCCGCTACTCCGGTGGCCGGGCGGCTGCCGGAGCCGGTCAGGGCGTGCCGCGCTCGCAGCCGGTCATCCAGGTACCGATCACGCGGCCCGTGGAGCCGCGATCGCCCAAGGAGGGGACGAGAGTATGAGCGACACCGTCGAGGTGGCGATTGTCGGGGCCGGACCATACGGGCTGTCGCTCGCCGCGCACCTGCGCAAGGCGGGCGTCAGCGTACGTCAGTTCGGCCTGCCGATGCAGCTGTGGCGTGACTTCATGCCCGAGGGCATGTTCCTCAAGTCACAGGGCTTCGCGTCGAACCTGTCCGACCCGGACCACACCCATACGCTGGAGGCCTTCTGCAAGGCGACCGGCCGCCCCTACGCCAGCTACGGCCTGCCGGTGCCGCTGGACACGTTCGTCGCCTACGGCCAGTGGTTCCGGGACGAGCTGGTGCCCGACATCGAAGAGGTGCTGGTCACCGACATAGCGCAGGCCGGCGGTGAGTTCGAGCTCACCCTGGCGAACTCCGACCGTACGCGGGCCCGCAAGGTGGTCATCGCGATCGGCGTCGAGGCGTTCGCGTACATTCCCGAGCCGCTGTCCGCGCTGCCCACGTCGGTGTGCACGCACAGCTCCGCCCACACCGACCTGAGCACCTTCAAGGGCCAGGACGTGATCGTGGTCGGCGCCGGCCAGTCGGCGCTGGAGTCGGCCGCGCTGCTACACGAGCACGGGGCCAGCGTGCAGCTGGTCGCCAGGGAGAGCAAGATCATCTGGAACGGCGCGCCGCTGCCGCTCGACCGCCCGCCGCTGCAGCGGTGCAGGGAGCCGGAGTCCGGCTTGGGCTCGGGCTGGGCGACCTGGTTCTACTCCAACCATCCGGGCCTGTTCCGGCACCTGCCCCGGTCCACGCGGGTGTACCGGGCGCGGACGGCGCTCGGTCCGGCCGGCGCCAGCTGGCTGCGCAGCCGGGTCGAGGGGCAGTTCCCGACCCTGACCGGCATGTTGGTCACGTGGGCGAGAACGCAGGACGGCGGCGTGCGTCTCGGGCTCACCGGGGGCGGCGGATCCAGCCGCGAGCTGGCCGCCGATCACGTCATCGCGGCCACGGGCTACCGCACCGACCTCACGCGGCTGTCGTTCCTCGGCGACCAGATGCTCGCCCGGCTGCGGACCGTGCCCGGCACCGGCAGCTCCGTCGTCGGTCGCGACTACCAGTCCTCGGTGCCCGGCCTGTACGTCATGGGTCCCGCGGTGGCCCCGACCATGGGGCCGGTCATGCGCTTCGTGTTCGGCTCCGAGCACGCTGCCACCACGGTGGCCCGGCAGCTGGCGGGCAGTGCGGTCAGCCGCTCTCGCCCGGCCGTGGCCGCGGGACGGTAATGACCGGCAACTTCGGGTCGCGCGGCGCGGATACGGACGGCTTCCGCGCCGTTCCCGCTGCGCGGCCCGCAGACGGGGGACTCGGCCCGCCGCGCTGGCGGGAACGGGCGGCGCGGCGGATCAGCCGCGCCGCGCCGGCGGCGGCCATGCCAGCGGCCGACGTGCTCGGCCTCGCCGCGGCGATCGGCGTGACCGGGCGAGCGGGCCTGCCGTGGGTGGCGTACGCGGCGGCCGTGCTCGCCATCCTCGCCTGGAGCGGTCAGCACCGGCTGCGGATCTGCCTGCGGGTGGCCGACCAGGCCGGGCGGATCCTGGCCGCGGTGGCGCTGCCGCTGCTGATCCTGCTGCCGTGGATGCCGGCCGGCGCCGCGGCCCGGCAGGCGCTGTGGTCGGCCGGCCTGGTGCTCGCCTTCCGTATCGCGGTGTCGGCGGCGCTGCGCGCCGCGCACCGCAGCGGCCTGCTCACCGAGCCGGCGCTGGTGATCGGCGCGGGGACGTTCGGCGCGCACATCGGCGAGCTGATGCGCGCGCACCCCGAGTTCGGGCTGCGGCCCGAGGGCTACCTCGACGAGGGCCCGCCCCGGCGGGACCTGGCCCTGCCGCGGCTCGGCGCGCTGGCTGACCTCGCCGACGTGGTGGCCGTGTACGGCATCCGCCGGGTCATCGTATGCTACGCCGCCTGCAAGGACGAGGACCTGGTCACGGTGCTGCGGGCCAGCAGGCCGCTGCGGGCCGACGTCTGCGTGGTGCCCCGGCTCTACGAGCTCGGGGCGGCGGTGCCCCGCTCGTGCCTGGACGAGCTGTGGGGCATCCCGCTCATCCCGCTGCGCCGCCTCGGCCACCTGCGGACCGGCCTGTGGCTGAAGCGGATCTTCGACACGGTCATCGCCGCCGTCCTGCTGATCGCGGCCGCCCCGGTGCTGTTCGCCCTGGCCGTCGCGATCAGGCTGCGGTCGGGGCAGACGCCGCTGTTCCGGCAGGTCAGGGACACCGGCAACGGCCGGAGCGCGGAGATACTGAAGCTGCGCACGCTCGGCGCCCACGGCGACCCGGACACCACGTGGAGCGGGGACGCCGAGGAGAGCAGCGCGCTGGGCCGGTGGCTGCGCGTGACTCACCTGGACGAGCTGCCGCAGCTGGTGAACGTGCTGCGCGGTGACATGTCCCTGGTGGGGCCGCGGCCAGAGCGGCCGTACTTCGTCCAGCAGTTCGGCCGCGAGATCCTGCGCTACAGCGACCGGGCCCGGATGCCGGCCGGGATCACCGGATGGGCCCAGGTGCACGGCCTGAACGGGGACACCTCGATCTTCGAGCGCGCCCGCTTCGACAACCAGTACATCGAGTACTGGTCGCCGTGGCTGGATGTGGTCATCCTCGGCCGGACGCTCGCGGCCTCGATCTTCGGCCGGCCGGGAGGTGGGTCCGCATGAGCGCGATCCGGGCCGAGTCCTGGGTGCACGACGGGCAGCTCCGCCTGCGCGAGGCGCCGATGATCTTGATGTACCACGGCGTGGCCGACGTGGCTGAGGACCCGAACCTGCTGTGCGTGTCACCGGGCCGGTTCGCCGAGCAGATGACGTGGCTCGAGCGGCGCGGCCTGCGGGGGGTCGGCATCGCCGAGCTCGTGGCGGCGATGCGGGCCGGCCGCCAGCGCGGGCTCGTCGGCATCACGTTCGACGACGGGTATCTCAGCGTGCTCGAGGCGGCGCTGCCTGAGCTTCGGCGCCGTGGCTTCGGGGCGACCGCGTACATCATCTCCGGCCGGCTGGGCGGCACCAACGAGTGGGACGAGGGCCCGTCCTGGCCGCTGATGACGGCCGGCCAGGTCGGTGAGCTCGCCGCGGCGGGCATCGAGATCGGCTCGCACGCCGCTACCCACCTGCGGCTGGCCGGCGTCGGCCCGGAAGAGCTGACGGCCGAGGTCGCCGGCAGCAGGGACAGCCTCGCCGCGCTCCTCGGCACCGAGATCCGGGGATTCGCCTACCCGTACGGATCGATGGACGCCGCGGCCCGGCGCGCCGTCCGCGATGCGGGTTACGGGTACGCGTGCGCGGTCGAGGCGTCGACGGCCGAGATCGGGCTCATGGCGCTGCCCAGGATGTACGTCGGCCAGCAGGACGACGCCGTGCGGATGACAGCCAAGCGGCTGCTCTACAGGGGCCGTATCGCGCTCAGAGGGAGACGTTCATGAAGGTACTGCACGTGATCACCGGTCTCGACGCGGGGGGCGCCGAGCTGCAGCTGGCGATGATACTGCGGCGCACGCGGCACGAGTCGGATGTGGTCACCCTGTACAACCCGGGTCCGGTCGCCGACCTGATCCGGTCCCAGGGAACGTCCGTGCGCGATCTCGGCATGCAGCGGAACACCGAGTTGCCCGCGCTGCTGCGGCTGCGCAAGCTCATCAGGGACGGACAGTACGACGTAGTGCACACGCACCTGTACCGGGCGCAGATCTACGCCCGTCCCGCGGCCCGGCTGGCCGGAACGCCCGTGGTCTTGACCACGGAGCACTCGATCGGCGAGACGCACATCGAGCGGCGCAAGATGACCAGGGGAGTGCGGGCGCTGTACCTGGCGTCGGAGCGGTTCTCCGACGCCACCATCGCGGTGTCCGACATCGTGTCCGAGCGCCTGGTGCGGTGGGGCGTGCGGCCGGGGAAGATCACCGTGATCCCCAACGGCGTGGACACCGACGAGCTCGGCTTCGACCCCGGCGCGCGGGACCAGGTCCGCGCGCAGTTCGGCATCTCCCCGCAGACGTACGTGATCGGCGCCCTGGGGCGACTCGACCCGAACAAGCGGGTCGACCTGACCATGGCAGCGGCCGCGCCGATACTGGGCGACCGGTGCAAGATCCTGGTCATCGGCCGGGGCGAGGATCAGGCCAGGCTGGAGGCCGCGGCGCAGCGCCTCGGCGTGACCGAACACGTGATCTTCGGCGGCTACCAGGCCGACACCACGGCGATGCTGGCCGCCTTCGACCTCTACGTCGCCGCCTCGCTGCAGGAGACGTTCGGGCTGTCGGTGCTCGAGGCCCTGGCCAGCGGTCTGCCGGTGCTCTACACGACCTGCCCGGCCCTGGACGGCATCCAGACCGAGCGGGCCCGCATGGTGGCCGGAACCGCGGACGCGCTCGGTGACGAGATCCGCAAGGAGTTCGAGGCTGGCGCCAGGCCGCGCGTGGCGGACAGCAAGGTATTCGAGCGCTACGGCATCGAGTCCGTGGTCAGCCGGATCGACGACCTGTACGAGCGCGTGCTGGCGGAGCGCCCGCGCCGGGTTCAGCGCGCCGCGGCGCGGCGCCAGGCGTCGGCCCGGGGCCGGACGGCCGGTCCGCCCGCCGCGGAGTCGGGGCCTTGAACGCCGCCCGGCAGCTAGCGAGGTACACACGCTGACGAGCAGGTAACCCCTCCACCCCCTCGCGACAGACAGGAGAAAGTCCATATGCGAAATCGGGTGACGTGAACTTACATGGATGTGGCGCTGATCGGAGAAGGCACCTACCCGCACCAGTTCGGCGGGGTCAGCGTGTGGTGCGACCAGCTTGTCCGAGGTATGCCGGACTATGATTTCCGGCTGGTCGCCCTCGTCGCCACGGGTGCCGAGCCGGTGCGGTGGACGCTGCCCGACAACGTGGCGTCGGTGACCACTATGCCGCTGTGGGGGCCCCCGCCTGCCGCGCCGACCTCCCGCCGGCGCGGCAGGTGGAGATCCCGGTCCGTGGACTGCCCGTCGCTCCGCGAGCTGATCGAGGTCTTGCTCGTCCCCCCGGCGGAAGCCCAGGACCGCTTTGCTGACGTGCTGCGCGAGATCTTCGAGTTCGCCCAGACCGAGAACCTGCACGCCAGCCTGTCGAGTGAGCGGGCCGTGTCACTGCTCAGCGAGACCTGGCAGGACTGGCGGCTCGACTCGACCGAGGCCGCGCCCACGCTGCACGACGCCGTGACCGCGATGCAGCTGATCGAGCACTCGCTTCGGCCGCTGTCGTATCCTCCCGTCCGGGCGGATCTCGCGCACGCGGTGACCAACGGGCTCGGCGCGCTGCCGGCGCTGGCCGCCAAGTGGCGCTACGGCACGCCGATCGTGGTCACCGAACACGGCATCTACATGCGCGAGCAGTACATGCACAGCCGCAACAGCCCGTTCCGGTGGCCGGTCCGGGCCCTGTACCTGCGGCTGCTGCGACGCCTGTGCTCCATCGGCTACGCCGAAGCAGAGATGATCACGCCGGGCAACGTCTTCAACAAGCGCTGGGAAGAGCAGCTCGGCGCGGACCTGTCCCGGGTCCGCACCGTCTACAACGGCGTGGACCCGGCCGACTTCCCGGCCATCGAGGGCGAGCCCGAAGTCCCGACGATCTCGTGGGTGGGCCGCGTCGACCCGGTCAAGGACCTGGAGACGCTGCTGCTCGCGTTCGCGCTGGTGCACAGGAAGATGCCGGAGGCGCGGCTGCGGATGTTCGGCTCGCCGCCCCCGGGCCAGGAGTCCTACCTGGAACAGTGCCGGGGCCTGGCGGCTGAGCTGGGCATCACCGAGGCCGCGACGTTCGAGGGACGGGTGTCGCAGATCAGCGACGCCTACCAGGCCGGGCAGGTGGTGGTGCTCTGCAGCATCGCCGAGGGCTTCCCTTACACCCTGATCGAGGCGATGACCTCCGGGCGGCCGTGCGTGGCCACCGACGTCGGGGGGGTCACCGAGGCGATCGCCGACGCCGGCATCGTGGTGCCGCCGCGCAGCCCCGAGGCTCTGGCCCAGGCCTGCCTCGCGCTGCTCGAGCACGCGCCCGAACGGCGGCGGCTGGGGGTGGCCGCCCGCATGCGCGCGCTGGAGTACTTCACCGTCGATCGCGCGATCAGCGCCTTCGACGAGATCTACACGTTCGTCGGCACCGGCCTCGAGCTGCCCACCGTGGAAGCGGAGGACGAGTCGGACGATCTGGTGGAGACCGAGCTGCCCGAGCGCGATGAGGAGACCCAGCTGCTGGAGGCCGCGGGATGAGTACGAATGCCCGCGACCAGCGGAAGCGGGCGCCCCGGGTCGTGGCCGTCGAGCCGCAGCGGCTCCCGGCGGCCAGCCACGGCGCGGCCAACGGCCGGGCGCCCATACCGCGCACGGTTGCGGCGCTGTGCGAGCAGTTCGCCCCGGTGTGCGAGTCGGCCGTGGACCCGCTGGAGATCGCCAGCGCGCTGGAGTTCGAGGGCCTGGGCGACCAGGCGGCCAAGTTGCGTTACGGCTTCCCCGACGTGTTCGCGCTCGCCCAGGACATGTACTTCCGGGTGCCGCGGCGGCCGGCCGAGCCCAAGGCCCCCCCGGACCCGTGGGGGAACAGCAGCAGGCTCCGGCCGGTCCTGCACAGCCTGCTCTACGCCCTGCCGGGGATCTGCTTCCCCGCGGCGATCGGGCTGCTGGTCGGCGGGGGCGTGGAGATCACGCTGATCGTGGCGCTGCTCGTCGCGTGGTCGACGGGCCAGGGACTGGCCTATCTCGGCTACATCCGGCTCGGCCGGACGACGGACCTGGATCAGACCCGGCGGCTGCTGCGGGTCGCGCTGGTGGCCGGGCTGGCCGTGGTGACGGTCGCGTTGCTGACGACCGCGCACCTGGCGCACGCGCCCTTGTCCGCGTTGATCTTCGGCTGGGGCGAGGGCGCCTACATGCTGGGCGCCGGGGTACTCATGGTGCTCGGGGCCGAGCGGTGGCTGCTGGTGGCGCTCGCGCCCGGGGTGCTGGGCGGCGCCGCGTTCCTGGCCCTGGGCCGGCCGCCGCACCTGGACCACGCCGTGTGGGCCGCGCTCGCCGCCACCCCGCTGCTGGCGCTGGCGCTCGCGGTCTTCTTCACCCGCGTGACCGGGCGGCCGTCGGGCCTGCTGTTCGAGCCGTCCGAGTGGCTCGGCGCGCTGCCCGCCGCCGGATTCGGGCTGGTCGCCGCCGGGCTGCTGATCTTCCCGGTCGCGGCGGGCGTGCACGGCCGCGGGGGAATCAACGTCGGGGCGCTGCTGGCTGCGCTGCCGCTGTCGCTGAGCATGGGCGCGGCCGAGGGAAGCCTGCTGTGGTACCGGCGCCGAACCCAGCGGCTGCTGCGGTCGACCAGGGAACTCGGGGCGTTCGGCTGGCGGGCGCGGCTGGTGCTGATCGCCGCGGTGCTGCAGTACGTGGCCGCGGCCGCGGCGCTGATCGCCGTGGCGGTCGTGATCGCGGGCGCGACCGGGCTGGTACAGCCGCACCTGGCCTACCTGCCGCAGCTCGCGGCGTACCTGGAGCTGGCCGCGGCGATGTTCCTGGCGCTGATGCTGCAGGCGCTCGGCTCCCGCATCTTCCCCCTGGTCGCGTGCACCGTGGCCCTGGCGTTCGAGATAGCGTGCCGCCACTTCGGGGTGCTCGCGCAGATCGTGGCGTGCACGGAGCTGGTACTCGTGGTCGGCGGGTTCGCGGTCGTCGTGCTCGGGAGGGCGGTGCGGCACGTCTACTAGGCGCGCCCGGGCGAACCGCGTCCGTTGACAAGGATCAGGAAGACTCAAAAGTGGAGGACGAATCCATGACGAATACCGTTGCGGTCACGGGGGCGGAAGGCTTCATCGGTTCCCATCTGGTGGAGGCGCTGGTGCGCCGCGGGAACCGGGTCCGGGCCATGGTCCTGTACAACATGTTCAGCTCGACCGGGTGGCTGGACACGCTGGATGCCGACATCATCGGCCAGGTCGACGTGGTATTCGGGGACGTGCGCGACCCGGCGACCGTGCGCGAGCTGGTCGAGGGCGCCGAGGTGGTGTACCACCTGGCCGCGATCGGCTCGGTCCCGTACTCCTACAGCGCGCCGCGGTCGTTCATCGACACCAACACGATCGGCACCATGCACGTCCTCGAGGCGGTGCGCGCCTGCCGCACCCCGCGGCTCGTGCACACCTCGACCAGCGAGACCTACGGCACCGCTCGCACGGTCCCGATCAGCGAGTCGCACCCGCTGCAGGCGCAGTCGCCGTACGCGGCCTCCAAGGTCGCCGGGGACAAGCTGGTCGAGTCGTATCACCTGAGCTTCGGGGTGCCCGCGGTCACGCTGCGGCCGTTCAACACCTTCGGCCCGCGCCAGTCCACCCGCGCCGTCATCCCGCAGGTCATCACCCAGCTCGCCAGCGGCTCCAAGCAGCTCATGCTGGGCGCGCTCGACCCGACCCGGGACTTCTCCTACGTCGTCGACACCGCCGAGGCCTTCATCACGCTCGGTGAGGCCCCGGCGTCGGCCGTGCTCGGCGAGCTCTTCAACTGCGGCCCGGGCGACGACATCGCTATCGGCAAGCTGGCCGAGGATATCGCCAGACTCATGGGCGTCGAGGCCGATATCGTGGAAGACCCGCAGCGCCTGCGCCCCAAGGATTCCGAGGTGATGCGGCTGGTGTGCGACGCTACGAAACTCCGCGAGCGCACCGGGTGGAAGCCGCGCTACACCCGCGACGAGGGTCTGGTCGAGACCATCGAATGGTTCCGCGACCCGGCGAACCTGGCCAGGTTCAAGGTCAACGAATACCACCAGTGAACGAGCGGGGGAGACAGTCTGATGCGCCTGCTGGTCATCGGCGCGAGCGGGTTTCTCGGTCGGCACGTGTGGCGGCAGGCCACGGCGGCCGGCGCCGCTGTGGTCACCGCCGGCCGGGCCGCACTCCCGGACTCGCCCGCGCACCGGCAGGTCGACCTGTCTACCGCCGACCCGGCCAGCATCGCCGAGATGATCACGTCGGTGGCGCCCGATGCGATCGCCAACTGCGCGGGGGCGACCGTGGGCGGGCCGGAGGTGCTGGCGCCGGCCAACATCACCGGTACCTACGCGCTGGTCCGGGGGATGCTGCTGGCCGGCACCCCGACCAGGCTCGTGCACCTGGGCTCCGCGGCGGAGTACGGGCTCGCCGAGCCTGGTGTTCCCGTGGCCGAGTCCGCGCCGCCCCGCCCGGCCGCGGTGTACGGCGCCACCAAGCTGGCCGGCACCCGGCTGGTGGAGCTGGGCCGGGCCTCCGGGCTGGACGCCGTGGTACTGCGCGTGTTCAACCCGGTCGGCGCCGGAGCCCCGGGCAGCGGCCTGCCCGGGCGCCTCGCGGCGGAACTGCGCCGGGCGCTGGCCGACGGCAGCGACGTGCGGCTCGGCTCGCTGGACGCGGTCCGGGACTTCGTCGACGCGCGGGACGTGGCGGCCGCGGTGCTCGCCGCCGCGGCCGCGGCCGCGCGGCCGCACCCGGTGCTCAACATCGCCGGCGGCGTCGGCGTCCCGGCCCGCACGCTGGTCAAGGAGCTGATCACGATCAGCGGCTACGCCGGTACGGTGCACGAAGACGCGGCAGGATCGGCGCGCTCGCCCGACAAGTCATGGCAGCAGGCCGACATCACCCGGGCCGGCCTGGACCTCGGCTGGCGGCCGCGCCACGATCTCGCGGCATCACTGGCCGACCTATGGGAGGCGAGCCGTGACCAAGCTGGCGTCTGACCGCGTGGCGCTGGGCCGGCCGCATCTGGTCGTGCCTGCCTACTTCCGTCCGGACGTCCGTCCCGACGACTGGTACCTGTTGGCCAAGCACGCGTCCCAGGTGCGGCTGGTGATCCTCAACCTGGCCAACGGGCCCGGACCGGTGCCCGACCCCGCGTTCTACCCCGCGCTCGACCGCCTCCGCGAGGCGGGGGTGGCGGTGGCCGGGTACGTGGACACCAACTACGGCCGGCGCCCCGGCCGCGACGCGCTGGAGGACCTCGGCGTGTTCCTGCGCTGGTACGACGTGGGCGGCGTGTGCTTCGACCGCGCCGCGGTCACCGCGGAGCACCTGGGCTACTACGCCGCGCTGTCGCGTTACGCGCGGGACATGGGCGCGCGCGTGGTGCTGTTCAACCACGGGGCGCACCCCCTCGAGGCGTACGCAGAGCACGCCGACCTGCTCGGGACCTTCGAGGGTCCCTGGCGCGCCTACCTGCAGCTCGCCGTCCCCCGCTGGACGAGGTCGCGGCCCGCCGGCAAGTTCTACCACGTGGTGTACTCGGTGCCGCCGCGGAACTACGATCACGCGTTCCTGCTGGCCATGCGCCGCCGCGCGGGCAGTGTGTACATCACCGACCGCAGCGGGGCCAACCCCTACGACGGTCTGCCCGCCGGGGGGCTGGAGCCGGAGTCGCGATGGATGCGCTGACGGTGCTGGCCCGGGGGGGACACCGTGCCCCCCCGGGGACACCCCAGACCCCGATGGCCCAGGACCCCCCCGCGGGCCCCCACCCGCCTCCCCTCCCCCCTTCATGGCCGGCAGGCCGGCCGTCGCGGCTGGCCCGGCTTCGCCGCCGCCGGGAACTGATACCGACATGTCGATGACCGGTCCCCCTCCGGACAACTGGCGGAAGGCACGGCGGCGCCTGCAGCGGCGCGACGCGCGGCAGAGGTTTCGGGCCCAGGCCACCAGGCCGGTGACGGTGGTCGCGGCGGTGGCGGTGGCCGTCCTCATCGCGGTGGGAGCCGCGTTCGGCATCACCGTGGGGGTGACATCGGGAATCCGCTCAGCCGGCTGCCAGAAGATCTTCGTGCCGGCCTACTTCGACAGCAGCATCTGGGCGCAGGCCACGTCCAGCAAGCCCGTCCCGAGCACCATGATCCTTAATCCCGCGACCGGCGTCGGGGCCGGCACCGCGCCGGACCCGGCCTACCAGGCTGTCGTCAAACAGGCTCAGGCCGCGGGCATTACCGTCCTGGGGTATTCATCGACCGCCGACGGGCAGCGCCCCATCGCGCAGGTCGAGGCCGACGTCAGGAATTACAAGGCCTGGTACGGGGTAACCGGGATTTTCCTGGATTCGGTCAACGGCGTCGGCAGCGAGCTTCCATACTACGAGCAGCTGGCCGGTTACATCCACCGGACTATTCCGGGATCGTCGGTCTGGCTCAACCCGGGAATCTACCCTGATCAGCAGTACATGTCGGTCGGCAACGTGGTCATGGTATTCGAGGGTACGTACGCCCAGTACCGCAATTTCCAGGTACCCGCCTGGGCTCATGAATTCCCCGCGACCAGGTTTGCGAATACCATCTACAGCGCCACCTCGAGCGCCCAGGCCAACAGCGCCATCAGCCTGGCCAGGAGCCGGAATGCCGGTTATGTCTACGTGACAAACCTGGCGGGATCAAACCCATACGACGCGCTGCCCAGCTACTGGTCCAGCGAGAACACAGCCCTTACCGCAGGATGCGCCGCCGCCGCGTCTCACGTGGCTCGTATCCAGAGCGTAATTCACTAAGTACGCCAAGTAGCCGACGGCGCGGGGCGGGCTCGGCATTCCCCCTTATCAGGACGAGGAATTCTCATTCATCTGTATGAGGACAAAGCCAGGTCGCTGCCGCAGAGTGGGCTAGTGGACGTGCGGCGGCTGCTTCTGGTGGATGACTACAGGATGGTCACTGAAGCGCTGGCGTCCAGGCTCTCGGCCGCGCCCGACCTGTGGGTGGCGGGGTGCTGCACCACCGACGATCCCCAGTTGCCCGAGGTGGTCCGCTGGCTGCGGCCGGATGTCATCCTGATCGAGGTCGAGCCGCTCGGCTTCGCCGTGGGCGAGGTCCTGCGGCGGCTGCGGACCGCGTGGCCCGCCGCGCACGTGGTCGTGGTCAGCGGCGACCACGACATCGCTCACGCCGTGGAGGCCGCCCGGGCCGGAGCAGATGCCTGGGTCTCGAAGGAGCAGGGCGCGGACGAGCTGGAGACCGTGCTCCGCGGGGTGTGCCAGGGCCACTCCTGGTTCCCGCCCGAGATGCTCGGCGAGATCCTGCGCGGGCTGCGCGACGACGTCCGCCGGGCCCGGGAGGACAGCGATCCGCTCGACGTGCTGAGCCCGCGGGAGCGCGACGTCCTGGCGAGCATGGCCGAGGGCAAGCGCGGCCGGCAGATCGCCGAGGAACTGCTGATCTCTACCGACACGGTCCGCACCCACACCCGCAGCATCTTCAGCAAGCTGGACGTGCACAGCAGGCTCGAGGCCGTGCGGGTCGCGCGCGCCGCCGGGCTGCGCCCGCCCGAGCGGCCCGGGATCGCCGGGGGCCTGGCGACCATCCCGTTCCGTCCGACGGGCCCGGACGGGCTATGACCGGCTCCCTGGCCGAGTTCCCGGGTGGCGGCACCGGAGACCCGCTTCGGGTCGCGACCGTCATCACCCGGATGGAGGGCGGGGCCGGCGTGCTCGCGCTGCGCGGGGCCGAGGCCCTCGAGCCGGCGGCCGTCCGGCCGGTGATCGTGACCGGCAGCGGCGGCCGGCTGCTCGACGAGGCGGCGGTGTCGGGTCTCGAGGTCATCATCGAGCCGTCGCTGCGCGAGGTGATCGCCCCGCGCAGCGACCTGCGGGCGGTGCGCCGGCTGGAGTTGCTCTTCCGGGATCGGTCCTTTGACGTGGTCCACACCCACTGCGCGAAGGCTGGGGCGGTCGGCCGCCTGGCCGCGCGCCGCGCGGCGGTCCCCAGGATCGTGCACACGTTCCACGGCTTTCCGTTCCACGAGTTCCAGTCGATCCCGCGGCGGCGGGCGTACCTGTCGATCGAGCGGCGGCTGGGCCGTTTCACCGACGTGGCTCTGTGCGTCGGCGCCGGGGTGGCCGCCGAGGCCGTGCGGCGGGAACTCGTCGCCCCGCAGCGGGTCCGCACGATCGGCGTTGCCGTGGACGGGCCGGACCGGGCCAGGGCCAGCATGAGCGCGCTGCTGCCGGCGGCGCGCCAGCGTGCCCGGGCCGCGCTCGGCCTTCCGGCCGCGGCCACCGTGGTGGGCGTGGTGGGCCGGCTGACCTACCAGAAGGCCCCCGAGGATTTCGTCGCGGCCATGCAGGAACTGGACCGGCCGGGGGTCATCGGCGTCTGGGTGGGCGGCGGCGAACTGGCCGAGCGCGTCCGCCGCCGCGCCAGCGCGCTGACCAACGCGCGCGTCGTCCTGGCCGGCGAGCGCACGGACGTGCTCGACGTGCTTCCCGCCTTCGACGTCTTCGCGCTGCCCAGCCGCTACGAGGGCCTGCCCACCGTGGTCGTCGAGGCCATGATTTGCGGTGTCCCGGTCGTGGCGAGCGCCGTCAACGCCGTGTCCGACCTGGTGATGCCGGGCGAGACCGGGCTGCTGGTACCGCCGCGGCGGCCGGGCCTGCTGGCCGCGGCCATCCGGCATCTGCTCGACTCGCCGGCCGACGCGGCCCGCATGGCCGCCGCGGCCCGCGCTCGCGTGGGTGACCGCTACGGCGAGTCGGATCTGCGTGCCGCGTTGCTCGCGGCCTATTCCCGGTCGCCCCGCCGCTTCCGCCGCCGCCGCTTCCGCCGCCGCGGCTGGCGCCTACGCACCGGTTCCCTCTCGCTAGGGGCGGCCCGCGGCCCCGCCGGGCACCCGGATCGGGCCGTGGCCGTCACGTTTCTGTAAACCGGGGCGGGGTGTAAACGCACGCCGGTACGAAGGCGTCTTCACAACATGGGCAGGTTCTCCCAGAAGGTCGCAGACCGGAACTTTTCCGGCTGCTTGCGACAGATGTTCTGGACTGGGCCGCCCGAGCCAAGTGACGCAACCGACCTGAAAACTCGGGATCAGCGCTCGAGCTGCCGCGAGCCGTCCGGGGCTGGGGGGAGTAGGCATGTGGGCTCTGTTCGACGGGTGGCGCGATTGCCAGAATGAACCGAGCCGCGGCGTGCCCGCGGCGCTGAGCCTGACGCGTGATCTCCGACGCGCAGTGGCACGGCGCCGCCGGGATGCTGCGGCGGTGAAGCTGGCGTGCGCTGAGATTGGCGGGTGACCGTGGTGGCCAGGCTCGTGCTCGGCGACGACCATGTGGTGTTTCTTGACGCACTGTCCACCGTGCTCACCCAGCACGGGTACGTGATCTCCCCGGTAGCCCGCAGCGCCGCGGAGATGGTCACGCTGGTCCGCCGCGACCGGCCGGACGTGTGCGTGATCGACGACGCGCAGGCCATCCACCGGGTGCGCGCGGTCAGCGGAACCACGAGCGTCCTGGTGCTGAGCGGAAACCCGGACACCGAGGCCGTCGGGCGCGCCCTGGACGCGGGGGCATCCGGTTACGTGCACCAGTCCCGCGGCGTCGGCGAACTCATCGGCGCGATCGAGCGCGTGCTGCGGGACGAGATCGTGGTCGACGTCCCCAACTCACCGGCGCCCTCGCGGCGCGGGACCGAGCCGAACTACGCGCTCCGGCTCGCCGCGCACCTGACCAGCCGCGAGCGGCAGTGCC
This sequence comes from uncultured Actinomycetota bacterium, assembly GCA_963842355.1. Lineage (GTDB taxonomy): Bacteria > Actinomycetota > Actinomycetes > Streptosporangiales > Streptosporangiaceae > JASHPR01. Next base: position 255,948 of record CAWJGC010000017.1, read on the forward strand.
TGCTGATGCTGGTGGAGGGGCTGGACACCGCCGCGATGATGGGCCTGGCTCTGCGTCTCACGCACCACGGTGCGCACGCACCTGCAGGCCGTGCTCACCAAGCTCGGCGTGCACTCACGCCTCGAGGCGGTCTCCTTCGCCGTGCGACACCACCTGCCTGACCTTTGGTCCTCCCCGGCCAGCCAGCCGGCCGCCATGAGCAAGGTGCGGCCGATCAGGCCGCGTCAGGCCGTGAACATGGCCGTGCCGGTGCCGGGTCGGCCCCTGGCCGTCGCGGCAGGTCAGGGCGCGGGGTCGGCCTAGCCTCGCCGTCGGCGCCGCCTGGCCGGCAAGACCGGCCCCCGCGCCGCTGCGCAGCCGCGCCGGGCGGTCACGATCCCGCCGGGCCGGCGTGGCAGGCTTGAGTCATGATCGTGAGCATCGGCGCGAACGTCGCGAAGACAGCACGGGCCCGCGACGCGCTCCCCGCCCCGGCCTCGGCGGGCCGCTTGTTCGCCCTCGGTGAACACCGGGTGGCGGTCCTGACCAGCGTGGTGGCCGGGGCATGAGGGCCGCCCACGCGGTCGCCGAGGTCCGCGCGGCCGAGCACGCCCTGATGGCGCAGGTGCCGGAGGGCGCGCTGATGCAGCGGGCCGCGGCCGGCCTGGCCGCCGCGTGCGCGGGCCTGCTCGGAAGCGGCCGCGGCGTGTACGGGTCGCGGGTGGCCGTGCTGACGGGCAGCGGAGACAACGGCGGAGACGCGCTCTACGCCGGGGCCCGGCTGGCCGCTCGCAGCGCGGTCGTCACGGCCGTCGCCGCCGGGTCGCGCGTGCACGAGGGCGGCGCGGCCGCGCTGCGCGACTCCGGGGGACAGGTGATCCAGGCGGCCGACCGCCGCGCTGACCGCGAGATCGTCGCGGCCGACCTGATCATCGACGGGCTGCTCGGCATCGGCGGTCGCGGCGGGCTGCGGGAACCGGGCGCGTGGCTGGCCGCGGCGGCCGGGCGGGCCCGCGGACTGGTCGTGGCCGTTGACCTGCCCAGCGGGATAGACGCCGACACCGGCGAGGCGGCGGGCGCGGCGGTCCGGGCCGACGTGACGGTCACCTTCGGGACCTGGAAGCCCGGCCTGCTGATCGACCCCGGCGCCTCCCACGCCGGGGTGGTCGAGCTCGTCGACATCGGCCTGAGTCCTTATCTCGGCCCGCCCGGGGTCGCGGCCGCCCAGGCGGCCGACGTCGCCGCCTGGCTGCCCCGGCCGACCGCGGAGTCGGACAAGTACCGGCGCGGCGTGCTGGGCATCGTGGCGGGCAGCGACAGGTTCACCGGCGCCGCGCTGCTGTCCGTGGGCGCCGCGGTGCACGGCGGGGCGGGAATGGTCCGGCTGGTGTCGGCCCCGTCGGCGGCCGCCGTCGTCCGGCAGCGCTGGCCCGAGGCGGTGATCACGACCACGGCGGACGCCGCCCCGGGCGACACTCCGGCGGGCGGGCAGGTCATCAAGGCCGCGGGGCAGGTCCAGGCGTGGGTGGCCGGGCCGGGCATGGGCACGGGCGATGCGGCCGCGGAGCTGCTCGCCGCGGTCCTCGCGACCAGCGTCCCGGTACTGGTCGACGCCGACGGAATCACGATGCTGGCGGCTCACCGCGGGCTGCTGTCGCGCTCGGCGCCCACGCTGCTCACGCCGCACGCCGGCGAGCTCGCGCGCCTGCTCGGCGCGGACCGGGCGGACATCGAGAGCCACCGCCTCCGGTTCGCCACCCAGGCCGCGGCCGAGCTTGGCTGCACAGTGCTGCTGAAGGGCTCCACCACGGTGATCGCGCCGCCGGCCCTGGATCAGATGGTCCTGGTGAATCCCACCGGGACGAGCTGGCTGGCGACGGCCGGATCGGGCGATGTGCTCTCCGGCCTGGCCGGCGCGCTGCTCGCCCAGGGCCTCCAGGCCCGGCACGCCGCGGCCGCGGCCGCATACCTGCACGGCATCGCCGCCCGGCTGGCGGCCGAGGGCGCCCCGATCGGAGCCTCGGACCTCATCACCGCGCTTCCCGCCGCGATCAGGACCGTCGCGGAGACCCGGCCCTAGGGCGCCGGACTGTTCAACAACCCGGTTGGGCCGGGGGTTGGCGTCCGCGCCGGTCATCGCGTCCGTGCTGGGCCGCCCGTCACCGTGATCCCTATTTGTTCCGTTTCGAGGCCTTCATCCCGGCCGTCGGCCCGCCCTACCGGCCTCCCGGCCGCATGAATGCGAGTTTGCTGTACACCCGTGTACAGCAGGTTCACATTCATCGTCGGCTTCGCCGCCTTCGGGCCTTCGCCTGGCCTTCGCCGGCCTTCGCCTGGCCTTCGCCTGGCCTTCGCCTGGCCTTCGCCTGGCCTTCGCCTGCCGGCCTTGCCTGCCTGGCCTGCCTGCCTGGCCTTCGCCTGGCCTTCGCCGGCTACGGGAACCGGCACGTGACCGGTGCTGCAGGGGACGCCCGCGGCGGACTTGGCCCCCGGCGGAACGGCCCCCGTCAACTCCGCCGCTGAGCAAGCTCCGCGCCGGGCCCAGCGGGGTGAGGAGCGCCACCATTCCTTGAGCTGATAAAAGATTGACTAGCTCACCCGATCCGGATTATGTTTGAGTTGCTCAAACGTTCAGCAGCTCAGGTGTTCGGCCCCGCCGTAGAGGACGGCGGGTGACGGAGGTGTCATGGGAACGCGATCGAGGGTCGACCAGCTCGACTCGGACATCCTCGACGCCATGGGCGAGCTGATCGCGGCGTTCATCGGGAAGAGCGAGCAGATCGCGCAGCGCTTCGGCGTTCCGGCCTTCTGCCTGAAGGCCTTGCACGTGCTCGATTCCTCGATGACCATGCGGGACCTCGGACGGCACATGCACTGCGATCCGTCCTTCGTCACGGCCATCGCCGACCTGCTCGAGAAGCACGGGCTGGCCCGGCGGGAAGCCGGCACGGCCGACCGCCGGATCAAGAACCTCGTGCTCACCGACGAGGGCACCGCGCTGCGGGAGAAGGTGGAGCGCGAGTTCACGGCGCACATGCCCTGGCGCCTGGCCCTCGACGACGAGGAGCGGACCTGCCTGCTCTCGCTGCTCCGCAAGATGGTCCAGGCCACCAGCACCCCGACGAGCATGACCACCCCGCCGACGACCGGGGAAGAAGGGGCAGGGGAGGTGAGCGAGACACACATCACCGCGCAGCGCACTGGCTGACCAGGCCGGGGGGCCGGACGGCCTCCGGACCGGCGGCGGCCATGCCACCAGGCGATAGCAGTTCAGGCGGCCGTCCAGTGATCGTGCTATAGCCGTTCTTCCTCATCACGAGTCTTCGAACCTCGTGGCCGAGCCGCCGCGAGGTGAGATTCCCGCGCTCTTCAGCAAGGAGTTCTCATGTCCACCGCACAGCCCCAGACCGGGCGACTGCGACCGCCTGGCCTCGGCAACCGCGTCGACGGCCAGCCCCAGCAGGGACGGCGCCTCGGCCTGGCCCTGCTCGTCATCGCCACCGCCCAGCTCATGGTGGTGCTCGACGCGAGCATCGTGAACGTGGCGCTGCCGCACATCCAGGCCGCGCTCGGCTTCTCCGGCTCCGGCCTGGAGTGGGTGGTGAATGCCTACACGCTCACCTTCGGCGGGCTGCTGCTGCTCGGCGGCCGCGCCGGGGACATCCTCGGCCGCCGGCAGGTGTTCATCGCCGGGATCATCCTGTTCTCCCTGGCCTCGCTGCTCGGCGGGTTCGCCACGTCGCAGGCCTGGCTGCTGGCCGCCCGGGCCCTGCAGGGCGTCGGCGGCGCGATCGTCGCGCCGACCGCCCTGTCGCTGGTCACCACGAACTTCCCGGAGGGACAGCCGCGCAACCGGGCGATGGGCGTGTACGCCGCGATGAGCATCGGCGGCATCGCGGTGGGCCTGCTGGTCGGCGGGCTGCTCACCACCTACGCGTCCTGGCGCTGGGTCCTGTTCGTCAACGTGCCGATCGGGATCGCCGTCGTCCTGCTGGCGCCGCGGGTGCTCGGCGAATCGCAGCGCCACCCCGGCCGGTTCGACCTGCCCGGCGCGATCACCGGGACCGGCGGCCTCGCCGCCCTGGTCTACGGCCTGTCCAGCGCGGCTGAGACCGCCAACGGGGTCTCGCACTGGGGCGACACCAAGGTGCTGGCCTCGCTGACGGCGGCGGTGGTGCTGCTCGCCTCCTTCATCGTCATCGAGGCGCGCAGCCCGCACGCGCTGATGCCGATGCGGATCTTCCGCAACCGCAACCGGTCCGGCGCGTACCTGATCATGCTCTGCGTCGGCACGGCGATGTTCGGGATGTTCTTCTTCCTGACCATCTTCGTGCAGACCGTCTGGGGCTACAGCGCGCTGAAGACCGGCATCGCCTACCTGCCGATGGTGGCTGTGATCATGGCGGGAGCCGGCGCGAGCACCGTGCTGGTCCCGCGGATCGGCGCCCGGCCGCTGCTGCTGGCCGGATCGGCGCTCGGTACCGGCGGGATGTTCTGGCTGTCGCGGATCAGCGAGCACAGCAGCTACGTCGACGGCCTGCTCGGCCCGATACTGGTCACCGCGGCCGGCCTGGGCATGCTGTTCATGCCGCTAACCCTGGTCGCCCTGTCGAAGGTCGACGACCGCGACGCCGGCCTGGCCTCCAGCCTGGTCAACACCGGCCAGCAGGTCGGCGGCTCGATCGGGCTGGCCGTCCTCGGCACTGTCGCCTGGAGCGTCGTGGCCAGCACCGCACGCAGCTCCGCGGCGACGGCGAAGGCGGCAGCGGCGACCGCGGCCAAGGCCGGCCACCCGCTGCACGCGACCGCGGCGCAGGCGAAGGCGGCCCAGGCCGGGATCTACGACCACGCGCTCGCCGTGGGGTTCTCCCGCGGGTTCGAGGTGTCGGCCGGGATCATGCTGCTCGCCCTGATCGCGACGATCGCCATGATCCGGGTCACCCGCCAGGACCTGGCCGGCGTCCAGCCGATGCCCGCCTGAAACCCAAACCCAAAACCAGATTCCAGAACGCTACTTAAGCGGCCAGGCCGAGACCGCCACGCGCGCTAATCTTCGGCCCGGCCGCCGAGGTGGCGGGCCAGGAACCGCTCGGCCGCCGCGTAGAACCGCAGCCGGTTCTCCGGCTTGGCGAAGCCGTGGCCCTCGTCGGGGAACAGCAGGTACTCATACTCGATCCCGGCGTCGGCGAGCGCCGTCACGATCTGCTCGGACTCGGCCTGCTTCACCCGCGGGTCGTTGGCGCCCTGGGCGATCAGCAGCGGGATCCGGATGTCGCTGACCCGGGACAGCGGCGAGCGCGACCACAGGAACTCGGCGTCTTTTTCCGGGTCGCCCACCCGCCGGTGGAACTGGGCGACCATCGGGGCCCAGTACGGCGGGATGGTCTCGATCAGGGTCTTCAGGCTGGACGGCCCGACGATGTCGACCGCGCAGCAGAACTCCTCCGGGGTGAACGTCGCGCCGACCAGGGCCGCGTAGCCGCCGTAGGAGCCGCCGTAGATGGCGATCCTGGCCGGATCGGCCCAGCCCTGCCCGGTGACGAAGGCGACCGCGTCGATCAGGTCGTCGTGCATCTTGCCGCCCCACTCGCGGTCGCCGGCGTTGACGAACGCCTTGCCGTAGCCGGTGGAGCCCCGGTAGTTGACCTGAACGCACAGGTAGCCCCGGTTGGCCAGCCACTGTGCCTCGGGATCGAAGCCCCAGGCGTTACGCGTCCACGGCCCGCCGTGCACGTTGAGCACCGTGGGCAGACCGGACCGCTCCGCACCCGGCGGGAACGTCGCGTAGCCGTGGATGACGAGGCCGTCCCGGGCGGTGAACGAGAACGGCTCCATCGCGGCGAGCTCGTAGCGGGACAGCTCTGGCCGGCTGGTGAACAGGAAGCGGCCGGCCTGGCTGGCCCGGTCGTAGGCGAAGTAGGGGATCGGGCCCGAGTCGGTGGTGAACGCGACCAGCCAGACCGCGTCGGCGTCGTCGGCGCCCTGGAACACCGGATCCCCCGGGTGCAGTGCCCGGATCACCTCGAGGTCGGCGGCGACCGAGGGGTCGAGCACGAGGTATTCCGACCGGTCTTTCTGGAACGCCACGATCTGCGGCTCCCGGGTGTCCGGGTGGATCCGGACATCGCTCACGTCCGCCTGGGGGTCTTCGGCCAGCACCTCTTGCGCGCCGGTCGCGAGGTCGATGCGGACCAGCCGGCCGGTATTGGCGCCGACCGAGCTGGTTCCCAGCAGCGAGCTGCCGTCTTCGCTGAACGCTATCGGGTCGCTGGTCAGCGCGTCGTCGGCGGGAATGGTCAGCAGGGGGCGCCAGTCCGCGCCGGGAGCGTCCCGGACCAGGAACACGAGGCTGCCGTCGGGCTGCGGCTGGGTCGTCGCCCTGACCACGAGCTGGGCGTCGGCGAGCCAGCCGACGGAGCCGGGATTGGTCACCTCCTTGGTCAGCTCGCCGGTGACCAGGTCGAGCCGGTAGACGTCGTGCAACTGGGGGTTGTCGCGGTTCAGCGCGACCAGTACCTCGGTCGGGAACTTCGGTTCCATGGCCACGAACTGGGTCTGCACGCCCTCGAACGGCGTGAGGTCGCGGCGCTGCATGGTCTCGGTGTCGACGTCGTGCAGGCGCCAGTTCTCGTCCCCGCCGGTGTCCTGCAGGTACAGCAGGTGCCGGGCATCGTGGGCCCACGCGAACATCCGGATGCCCCGGTCGGTGTCGTCGGTGACCACCCGCGCGGCCGCCCAGTCCACTCCGGCTTGCGCGCTGGCCGGCGCGACCCACACGTTGAGCACGTCCTCATGCGGCGCGATCCAGGCCAGCCGGGTCCCGTCGGGAGAGATGCGCGGGCTGATCCGCTCGGGGTTGCCGAAGAGTACCCGCCGGGGAATGAGTTCGACCATGACGATCACCTTATCGGGCGACCTGGCGGCCCCGGCCGGCCCGAGTGGCGGCTGAGCAGGCCGCAGAGCGGTCGCGGGCTGGCAAACTGGAGCGTCATGGACGGTCACCCGGAGGCGCTCATCGAGCTGGGCGCGATCAAGGACAACGTCTCTGCCCTGGCCCGGCACGTCGGCGGCGCGCAGGTGATGGCGGTGGTCAAGGCCGACGGCTACGGCCACGGCATGATCCCGGCGGCGGCCGCGGCGCTGGCCGGCGGCGCGACGTGGCTCGGGGTCGTGCACGTGGCCGAGGCCCTGGCGCTGCGGCGAGCGGGAGTGACCGTGCCGGTCCTGTGCCTGCTCGGGGCGCCCGACGCGCCGCACGAGGCGGCCATCTCCGGCGACGTCGACCTGTCGGCCGGGTCGGCCGGCCTGGTCAGCCAGATCGCGGCCGCGGCCGGGCTCGCGGGACGGCCGGCCCGGCTGCATCTCAAGGCGGACACCGGGATGTCGCGAGGCGGCGCGACCGCGGCCGACTGGCCCGGGGTGGTGGCTGCGGCACTGGCCGCCGAGGCCTCCGGCCACGTCCGCATCGTCGGGCTCTGGTCGCACCTCGCCTGCGCGGACATCCCGGGCCACCCCTCGATCGACGCCCAGATGGCCGCGTTCCGGGCGGCGGTGGAGTTCGCCGAGAAGGCGGGGGCCCGGCCCGAGGTACGGCACCTGGCCAACACGCCGGCCACGCTGACCATGCCCGAGACCTGGTTCGACCTGGTCCGGCCCGGCGGGGCGGTCGTGGGCCTGTCCACGCTTCCCGGCGGCGCCCCGGCCTGGCTGCGCCCGGCGATGACGATCCGGGCGGCGCTGGTCCAGGTCAAGCGGGTCCCGGCCGGGACCGGGGTCTCCTACGGCTACCGCTACGTCACCAGCGGCGAGGCCACGCTCGGCCTGGTGCCGCTCGGGTACGCCGAGGGGATCCCCCGGTACGCCTCGAACACGGCGCAGGTCCAGGTCCGCGGGCGGCGGTGGACGATCTCCGGCACGGTCTGCATGAACCAGGTGGTCGTCGACTTCGGCCACGAGCCCGTCGTGCCGGGCGACGAGGTAGTGCTGTTCGGGCCGGGCGATGAGGGTGAGCCGACCGCGCAGGAATGGGCGGACGCGCTCGGCACGCTGTCCTACGAGATCGTGACCAGATTCGCGGGACGGGTGCCCAGAAGCTACGTTGGAGTGACCGAGGCCATGGAGCCGGTCCTCGAAGCCGCATCCGCCGTTCGCACGCTGCGGGAGATCTGATGGCCAACTGGCGGCGGATCACCGGCCTGGCCGGGCTGACCGTCGGCGCCGCGCTGGCCGCGGGGGCCGGAGTCCTCCTCGCGGCCGAGCGGGTCGCGATCGGCCGGGTGCGGCTGCAGCCCGATCCCGAGGCGGACGAGCCGCTCGGTCAGCTGCGCGGACGGCCGCTCACCGTGCTCGCCGACGACGGCGTGCCGCTGCACACCGAGATCGACGGCCCGGACGACGCCCCCGTCACGATCATCTTCTGCCACGGCTACGCGCTGAGCCAGGACGTCTGGCACTACCAGCGCCGGGATCTCGCCCCGGCGGGCAGGCTCGTGTTCTGGGACCAGCGCGGCCACGGCAGGTCGGGGCAGTCAAGCCCGTCCCACGCCAGCATGAGCCAGCTCGGAGCCGACCTGTACGCGGTGCTGATGGCGGTGGCCCCCGGCGAGAGGCCGGTCGTGCTCGTCGGCCACTCGATGGGCGGCATGACGATCATGGCACTCGCCCGGCTGCACCCCGAACTGTTCGGCACCAAGGTCATCGGCGCCGTCCTGATATCGACCGCGGTCTGGGCGGTCGACCCCAGCGCCTGGCTCCCGGCGCCGCTGCGGCCGATCGTCAGGCACGCGGCCCCGCCGGTGCTGCGCGGGGCGAGCCGGGGCGGGCCGGCCGCGTTCATCGAGCGCGGCCGGCACGCCGGAGGCGACCTGGCGTTCCTCGGCACGCGGCACATCGCGTTCGGCGATCACACGGTGAGCCCGTCCGTGGTGGACTTCCTGGAACGCATCGTCCGCGCCACTCCCGTCGGGGTCGTGGCCGACTTCTTCACCGCCCTGCTCGACCACGACGAGCGGGCCGCGCTCGGCGTGCTCGGCCGGGTGCCGGTGGCCGTGGTCACCGGGGACCGCGACCGGATGGTGCCACCCGACCAGAGCGAGGAACTGTCCGAGGGAATCCGCGGCTCGGAGCTGGTCTGGGTGCCCGGAGCGGGCCACGCCATCCTGCTGGAGCGGCCCGACGCCGTCAACGCCGTGATCACCGCGCTGCTCGCGCGCGCCGGCGCGGCAGGCACCGCACCGCGCGGCCGCTCGGCGTGAGCACCGGTGCCGGGCCGCCGGTGCTCGCCGAGGTACAGGTGCCGACCGCGGCCCGGATGCGCGGGCTCGGGCGGCGGCTGGCGGCGCTGCTGCGGGCCGGCGACCTGGTGGTGCTCACCGGCCCGCTGGGGGCCGGGAAGACCACGCTGGTGCAGGGGATCGCCGAGGGGATGGGCGTGCGCGGGCCGGTCACCTCGCCGACGTTCGTGATCGCGCGGGTGCATCCCCACGCGGGCGCCGGGCCCGCGCTCGTGCACGCGGACGCCTACCGGCTCGGGAGCCGGGCGGAGGTCGACGATCTCGACCTCGACGCCGACCTGGACCGCTCGGTGACCGTGGTGGAGTGGGGCGAGGGCCTCGTCGAGGACCTCGCGCCGAGCCGCCTGGAGATCAAGATCACCATGACGGGGGCCGCGGAGCAGTCCGGCGTCCCCGAGGAGTCTCGCACGGTCCGGCTGGCAGGCCGGGGCCGCCGCTGGGAAGCGGCCGCCGAATCGGCGAGTCTCGCCCTGACCGGCGGCTGCGAGGTTCTATAGTTCCGTTCTGTCCAGTGGCAGCACCGTTCGTACCGCAAGACCGCGGTGATCGCGCTAGCCTGCCGTGGTCGAGCACGTCCAGCACCGTCTCACCACCTTCCCCGGAGGCGCGTCGTGACTCAGGGGTATCCGCCCCGCCGGTCCGCGCGGCTGCCCGCCAGCGGCCGCGGCGGACACTCGGGCGATCAGGGACGGCCCGGCCGCCCGGACCGGTCCGCCCGGTCGCGCCCGGACCGCCTGGACGACCGGGACGTCTTCAGCGACGACCTCGGCGAGGAGCCGCCACCGTGGGCCGGGCTCGGTATCTACCCCGCCGGGCCGGGCCGCAGGGAGCGCCGGCCCCCGGACACGGAGTGGGCTGACGCCCGCCGGTCCGCTCCGTCGTCACCGGACTGGGCCGCGCCGCCCGACGCCGGCGAGGCGCGGCCGCCGGAAGAGCCGCCGGGAGAAGGGCCCGACCGGAGCCAGGGCCGCCGGGCCGCCGCCCGGGCCAGGAAGTCCCGGCGCCGGCTGGTCGCCGGGAGTGGCGTGGTCGTGGTCGTGGCCGTGGTGGTGCTGGCCATCCTCGGGAAGCTGCCGTGGCCAGGCGGATCGTCGCCGTCCGCTTCCAGCGGGCTGGTGACGACATTCCAGCCGGGCGAGTTCCGTTCCGTGCCGAACGCTTGTCACGCGGTCAGCGCGGCCACGCTGGCCCAGTATCTTCCCGGCAAGGTGTCGCAGGTCGCCCAGGGCCTGAGCGCTACCCAGAGCCAGTGCACCTGGACCCTCGACGCCCGGCCCGATTTCCGGGTGCTCACCGTGACCAGCCAGGCGTTCACGCCGAGCCTGCTGGCCAGCGGGGACGGCAGTGCCACGTTCAGCGCGATCGACGCCTACAACCAGCAGCTACAGGCGCTGCTCAATCCGCCCAAGGCCAGCAAGCTGCCCAAGGCCCAGCTGGGCGCGGCGGTCGGACTCGGCCACGACGCGTTCACCGCCCTGCAGGCCTTCCACGTCGGCGGGGCCATCACAGACGAGGTCACCGTGGTGGTCCGCGACCGCAACGCGCTGATCACCGTGACGATGCAGGGCCAGCAGCGCGGCGGCGGCTTCGGGCCGGTCCCGGTGGCCACGCTGCGAGCCGGAGCGCTCGCCGCCGCGCACGAGGTGCTCGCCGGGATTCGCTGAGCCGCCGGCGCCCGGCGGCGGCGCAACCGGTCGCTGCGTGACCTACGCTGGTCAACCGTGCTGGTGCTCGCGTTCGATACCGCTACCTCGGCGGTGACGGTCGCCCTGCACGACGGTAAGCGCGCCCTGGCCAGCCAGACCGCGGTCGGCGCCCGCAGGCACGGCGAACTGCTGGCCGCGCTGATCGGCCGGGTGCTTGCGGCCGGCGGCCGGGAAGCCGCCGATCTGGAGGCGATCGCCGTCGGGACCGGCCCCGGCCCGTACACCGGCCTGCGGGCCGGCCTGGTCACCGCGCGGGTGCTCGCCAGCGCGCTGCGCGTTCCGGCCGTGGGCGTATGCACCCTCGACGTGATCGCGCGCGCCGCGGCCCCGGCGGCGGACGGGCGGGAGTTCATCGTCGCCACCGACGCGCGGCGCAAGGAGGTGTACTGGGCGCGGTACGCGCCCAGCGGGCAGCGCATCGGCGACCCAGGGGTTGGCCCTCCCGACGCGATAGCCTCGGCCAGCGGGGGTCCGGCCGGGATCGGCGCGCCGGGCCCGGTCGCGGGCGAGGGGCCGGACCTCTATCCGGTGCTGGCCGCGTGCCCGCTTCCGCCGCGTTACCCCGACGCGGTGCGGCTCGCGGAGATCGCCGTGCAGCGCCTGGCGGAGCAACCGGCCCCCGGACCGCCGGAGCCGCTGTACCTGCGCAGGCCCGACGCCCGGGAACCGGGCCAGCCCAAGCGGGTCACCCCCTCATGAGCGAGCCGGAGGGGCGCGGCGCCGCCAGTGAAGGGGATGGGGAGGTGGGCGGGGAGCGAGGGACGGGCCGGTTGCTGCGCACGATGACGTCGGCCGACATCGAGGCCGTGCTCGGGCTGGAGCACGACCTGTTCGGCGAGGAGGCGTGGTCCAGGCAGATGCTGGAGGGCGAGCTTGCGGAGCAGCAGCGCAGCCGTTACTACCTGGTCGCCGACGACGGCCTGGTCAGGGGCTACGCCGGGCTCATGGTGGCCACGGCCCAGGCCGACGTGCTGACGATCGCGGTCGCCGCCGACCGCTGGGGGCAGGGAACCGGCTCGGCCCTCCTGGAGGCGCTGCTGGCCGAAGCGGCCCGGCGCGGATGCACGGAGGTCTTCCTGGAGGTGCGCACCGACAACATCCGGGCTCAGCGGCTGTATCGCAGGTACGGATTCGCCGAGATCGGGATCAGGAAAGGCTACTACCAGCCATCGGGCGCCGACGCCCTGGTCATGCGGCGCGACAGGCCCGGCGGCCGGCGGTGACCGCCCCGTTGGTTCTCGGCATCGAGACCTCGTGCGACGAGACCGGAGCGGGGCTGGTCCGCGGGCACGATCTGCTCGCCGACGCCGTGGCGTCCAGTGTGGACGAGCACGCCAGGTTCGGCGGCGTGGTCCCCGAGGTGGCCAGCCGGGCCCACCTGGAGGCGATGGTCCCCGCCGTGGACCGGGCCCTGGCTACGGCCGGGGCCACGCTGGCCGACGTGGACGCGATCGCGGTCACCGCGGGCCCGGGTCTGGCCGGGGCGCTGCTGGTCGGGGTCTGCGCGGCCAAGGCCTACTCCCTCGCCCTCGGCAAGCCGCTGTACGGGGTCAATCACCTCGCCGCGCACATCGCCGTGGACCAGCTCGAGCACGGCCCGCTGGCCGTTCCGGCCGTGGCCCTTCTGGTCTCCGGCGGGCACTCCTCGCTGCTGCTGCTCGAGGACCTGGCCGGTCACCTGAAGCCGCTCGGGGCCACGATCGACGACGCCGCGGGTGAGGCCTACGACAAGGTGGCCAGGCTGCTCGGGCTGCCGTTCCCCGGCGGGCCGCCGATCGACGCGGCGGCGTCCGCCGGCGACCCGGCCGCGATCGGGTTCCCCCGGGGGAAGTACCGCGACCAGACCTTCGACTTCTCTTTCTCCGGGCTGAAGACCGCGGTGGCGCGCTGGGTCGAGGCCCGCGAGGCGGCCGGGCTGGCCGTGCCGGTGGCCGACGTCGCCGCGTCGTTCCAGGAGGCGGTCGCCGACGTGCTGACCCGCAAGGCGGTGGACGCCTGCCGGGCCAGCGGCGTCGACCAGCTGGTGATCGGCGGCGGGGTGGCGGCCAACTCGCGGCTGCGGGCGCTGGCCCAGCAGCGCTGCGAGGCGGCGCGGATCCGGCTGCGGGTGCCCCGGCCCGGGCTGTGCACGGACAACGGGGCGATGGTGGCCGCGCTGGGCGCCGAGCTGCTGGCCCGGGACGTGCCGCCGTCCTCGCCGGAGTTCCCCGCGGACTCCGCGATGCCGGTGACGAGCGTGGTAGCGGCCTGAGCGGGCGCTCGTCAGCTCGCTCGAGTTGACGGAGCCTGCCGATGCGGATACTGTTCGGAACTGGCACTCACTAGTGTAGAGTGCTAACGCGACGAGGTTGGTCTGGCACCCGCGACGACAGGCCGCCATGGTCGCCTCTCTAGTCATTTCACAGCTAGCCCTTTCCGGAGGGGGAGGTCAGATCGTGACGACCGCCACCAAGGTTGTTCTCAAGCCGCTCGAAGACCGGATCGTGGTGCGCCCGCTCGAAGCCGAGCAGACCACCGCGTCCGGCCTGGTCATCCCGGACACCGCCAAGGAGAAGCCCCAGGAGGGCGAGGTCTTGGCGGTCGGCCCCGGCCGGTTCGATGACGCTGGCGCCAAGCGCGTCCCGATGGACGTCAAGGTCGGCGACATCGTGCTCTACAGCAAGTACGGCGGCACCGAGGTCAAGTACACGGGCGAGGAGTACCTCGTGCTCTCCGCCCGCGATGTGCTGGCCATCATCGAGAAGTAGCAAGCGGGTCAACCCGTGGACGCTGCCCGCGTCCAGCACCGCCCCGGGCCGGCCGACCGGCGGCCCGGGGCGGTGTCATGAAACAGCGGCAAGCCAATCCCGAAACATGAGTCTGAGGTAATCCATGGCCAAGAGCTTGGAGTTCGACGAGGACGCGCGGCGGGCGCTGGAGCGCGGTGTCAACCGCCTCGCGGACGCCGTCAAGGTGACGCTGGGCCCCAAGGGCCGCAACGTGGTCATCGACAAGAAGTGGGGTGCTCCCACCATCACCAACGACGGCGTGACCGTCGCCCGCGAGATTGAGCTGGAGGACCCGCAGGAGAACCTGGGCGCTCAGCTCGCCAAGGAGGTCGCGACCAAGACGAACGACGTCGCCGGCGACGGCACCACGACGGCGACCGTGCTGGCGCAGGCGATGGTCCACGAGGGGCTGCGTTCGGTCAGCGCCGGGGCCAACCCGATGGCGCTCAAGCGCGGGATCGACGCCGCGGCCGCCATGGTATCGGAGACCCTGCTCAAGTCCGCCCGCGAGGTGGAGGAGCAGAGCGAGATCGCCAACGTCGCCACGGTCTCGGCGCAGGACAGCAAGATCGGCGCCATCATCGCCGAGGCGTTCGACAAGGTCGGCAAGGACGGCGTGATCACCGTCGAGGAGTCGCCCACGATGGGACTCGAGATCGAGTTCACCGAGGGCATGCAGTTCGACAAGGGCTACATCTCCGCGTACTTCATCACCGACCAGGACCGGATGGAGGCCGTCCTCGAGGACGTCCACATCCTGCTGCACGGCGGCAAGATCTCGTCGATGGCGGATTTCCTGCCGCTGCTCGAGCAGGTCGCGCAGGCCAAGAGGCCGCTGCTGGTGATCGCCGAGGACGTGGACGGCGAGGCGCTGTCGACCCTGGTCGTCAACAAGATCCGCGGGCTGCTGTCCGTGGTCGCGGTCAAGGCACCCGGCTTCGGCGACCGGCGGAAGGCGATGCTTGAGGACATGGCCGTGCTGACCGGCGGCCAGGTGATCAGCGAGGAGGTCGGCCTCAAGCTGGACCTCGTCGGCCTGGACGCGCTGGGGCACGCCCGCCGGGTCGTGGTGACCAAGGACACCACGACGATCGTCGACGGGGACGGCGAGCAGTCAGCGATCGAGGACAGGATCCGCCAGCTTCGCGCGGAGATCGAGAACTCGGACTCCGACTGGGACCGCGAGAAGCTGCAGGAGCGGGTGGCCAAGCTGTCCGGCGGCGTTTGCGTGCTGCGGGTCGGCGCGGCGACCGAGGTGGAACTGAAGGAGAAGAAGCACCGGCTGGAGGACGCGATCTCAGCGACGCGGGCCGCCATCGAGGAGGGCATCATCGGCGGCGGCGGAAGCGCGCTCGTGCAGATCGCGGCCGGCCTCGGTGACCTGGGGAAGACCGGTGACGAGGCGACGGGCGTCGCCGTCGTGCGCCGCGCGCTCGAGGCCCCGTGCCGCTGGATCGCGCAGAACGCAGGCGCCGAGGGCGGCGTGGTGGTCGCGGCCGTCGCTGACCTCCCCGCCGGCCACGGGTACAACGCCGCCACCGGCGAGTACGGCGACCTGATGGCGCAGGGCGTCATCGACCCGGTCAAGGTGACCCGCTCCGCGGTCCAGAACGCGGCGTCCATCGCCGGGATGCTGCTGACCACGGAGGTCCTCGTCACCGAAAAGCCGGAGCCCGAGGCCGCCGCGGCCGACGGCCACGGTCACGGGCACGGTCACTGACCCCGGCCCGCTAACCCGCTGGCGCAAGCGAATGCCCCGGCGGTCACGCTCTCGGGCGTGACCGCCGGGGCTCTTTTGGCCCGGGGGGCGACCCCCGGAACCCCCGCGTGCCCCCGCCCGCCTCCCCTTCCCCCTTCATGGCCGGGCAGGCCGGCCGTCGCGGCTGGCACCGGCTTCGCCGGGCTGGCCCGGGGGACGACTCCCGGAACCCCCGCGTGCCATCCGCTCGGGTCGGCGGGCCCGAGCGGATGGCACGGCGGGTTACTTGACGAAGTACCAGTTCTCCGGGTTGATGGTGAGCGTCGGGTTCATCGGGAGGGCACCCCGCAGGTCGGTGGAGACCTCGCTGAGCTGGTAGGGGCCGTTCGGCTGCCATTGCAGCGGCAGCTGCCTGGCCAGGTAGTCCTGCCAGCTGTACAGCGGCTGCAGGTTGCTGTTGGTCAGCGTCTGGTTGATCATCGCGTCGTTGGCCGGGTTGCTGTACCCGGAGGCGTTGGCCAGCGAGCCGGTCGTGAACAGCGTCTCGCCGCTCGGGTAGTAGTCCGGCGCGAACGACCAGCCCAGGCCCCAGTCGGCCATGTCCCAGTTGCACGGGATCTTGGCCGCCACGCAGTTGCCCGCGCCCAGCGCGATCACCTGGTTGAACGGCTTGGGCGACAGACCCAGCTTGACCCCGATCGACCCCACGTTGGACTGCAGCTGCGTCATCTCCGACGCGACCCAGGAGAGCCCGGTCGCGTAGACCATATTGAAGGTCAGGCTGCTGCCGGCCGTGACCCCCGCGCCGCAGTCGCCGGCGGCCGTGCCCGGCTTGACGCAGGTGGACACCCCGTTCGGGACCACCTTCCAGCCGTTGCTGGCCAGCAGGCTCTTGGCCTTGGCCGGGTTGAACGGGAACGGGTCACCCGACTTCCCCTGGGGCGACAGGTAGTTGGTCGCCGGGAACGTGCCGACCGGGCCCACCGTGAGCTGCCCGTAGCCGCGCAGCGGCCCGGAGATCACCGCGGCCTGGTTCATCATGTAGGCCATGGCCTCGCGGAAGTACAGCTGCTTGAAGATCGCCGCGTGGTCGCCGTTGGTCGACTGGAGGTTGAGCGGGTAGTAGCTGATTCCCCAGCTGTACCAAGGCGCCAGCGTGTAGCCGTGGGACCCCAGCGGGTTGGTGCCCACCGCCGCGTTGAGGGGCTTGGCCGGGACGTCATTCTCCGGAACGTAGCCGAAGTTGATCTTGGTGGAGCCGCCCGGGGCTTGCAGCACGTTGTACTCGGCGGCGTCGGTGGTGAACGGCACCTCCTGGAACGCCGCCAGCTTCGGCTTGACCGGGCCGGAGTAGGACTTGTTCGGCACCATCGTGATGTGGCCGTCGGCGTTGAACGCGCTGAGCTTCCACGGCCCGTCCACGATGCTCCACAGCGGCGAGCCCACGTAGCTGCTGAGGGCCTTGGACTGGGCGTCCAGGTAGGCGTACACCTTCGCGCAGTCGCTGACCGTGGTGGTGCAGCTGCTCGGCCCGGACGCGGTCCGGTCCCAGGCCGTGGGCATCGGGGTGATCTGGCTCAGCTCGTTGTACAGGAACCAGGTCGGCGAGAACGCCTTGTTCATGGTCATGGTCAGCTCGGTCGGGCTGACCGCC
The DNA here is from genome assembly GCA_963842355.1 of uncultured Actinomycetota bacterium. Classification (GTDB taxonomy): domain Bacteria; phylum Actinomycetota; class Actinomycetes; order Streptosporangiales; family Streptosporangiaceae; genus JASHPR01. The sequence continues at coordinate 273,047 of CAWJGC010000017.1, forward strand.
TTGATGTTCGACACGTTCGTCGGGAACCCGCCCGGCACGTCCGCGCCCCAGTCCTGCGGCACGGCCAGCATCATGTTGATCCAGAACATCACGTTCTGCGCGGTCACCTGGGTGCCGTTGGACCACAGGTAGTGCTTCAGCGTGATCGTCACGGTCCGGCCGCTGACCGTCGGCGGGTTGGCCAGGCTCAGCGACGGATTGAACGTCGGCTGGGTGCCGTTACCGAACCAGTACAGCGGCCGGTACAGCAGGTAACCGAAGTCGTTCAGGTTGGTGATGCTGATGAAGGAGCTGCTGGTGAACGGGAAGATGTAGTTCGGCACGTCCGACGGCGGCTCGGCGAAGACGGCGGTGCCGCCCTGGACCGGTGTGCCGCCCGTCGCCGGGGTGCTGCTGCCGCTGCTGGTACAGCCGGCCGCGATGAGGGCCAGCGCAGCCGCGCCGACCGTCACCGCCAGCATCGTCCGGCCCGGTCGGAAGCTGGGTCTCGCCCAGCGGCGGTGGTGCCTTGGGTCCGCGCCCGCGGCGCGTGAATGTCTCATACTCCCGTTCCTTCTGCTCAAGGGGATTTGGGTCTCATCCGCCATCACGGACCGGTGGCGTCGCTTCTCAGCGTGGTTCGCCAGCGCCAGGGTCTTCTGGCGTTGGCAGTCGGCTATCCCTGGGCCAGCCTGCGCAGTGACGCTTGGCAGCCGCTTGGCGCGTGCTTGGCGGCCGGGCGGCAACAGGACGGTGACGACTGAGTCACGATGCAGCCCTGCTAGGGCGTTATGTCGAAAATATTCCAATACGGGACGTTACGATCAAGGTTCCGCCCGTAGCACCGCAGTTGGCTGAGGAGGCGGGGTGGTAAACGGCATGGTCCTGAGGCTGCTCGGCCCGGTCGAGGTGCGGATCCATGACGCCTGGTCGACGCCGAGGAAGCCGCAGCAGCGCCTGGTGCTGGCCATGCTGGCGCTGCGCGCCGGCCAGGTCGTGCCGGTGGACGAACTGATCGACGGGGTGTGGGAGGAAGACCCGCCGCGCTCGGCGCGCGGCAGTCTTCAGGTGCTGATGACCCGGCTGCGCCAGACGCTGGCTCGCATGCCCGGTGGCCGGCTGGATCGCTGCGGGGACGGTTACCGGCTGGAGCTGGACCCGGGCCGGGTGGATGTGCACCAGTTCCGGTCCCTGGCCAGAGCGGGGCGCGCGGCCGCGGACGGCCGGGCGGCCGTCGCGGCGTTCGATCAGGCCCTGGCGCTGTGGCGGGGCCGGCCCTGGTTGACGCCCCGGGCACGGCCCGGGTCGAGGCGATCCGGTCGACGCTGGCGGAGGAGCGCTTGGGGGCCGTTCAGGATCGCATCGGCGGCCTGCTGGGGTGCGGCCTGGAGCGGGAGGCGGCCGCCGAGCTGCCCGGCCTGCTGGCCAGGCATCCGCTGGCGGAACGCCTGGCCGGGATGTTCATGGTCGCGTTGTACCGGTGCGGCCAGCGGGGTGACGCACTGCAGGTATTCAGGGACATCCGCGCACGGCTGTCCGGTGAGCTCGGCGTCGAGCCCGGGCCGGAGCTCCAGGGCCTGCATCAGCAGATCCTGGCGGGCGCCGCGGATCTGGCCGCCCCGGCCGGCGACGGGCGCTCGGCCGGCGCTCCCCTCACCGCGATGCCCCCGTCCGTGGCCGCGCTCGTGGTGCCTCCCGGCCCCCGGCCCCCGGCCGCCGTTTCCCTGACGACCGTTCCCCCCCTGACGACCGTTCCCCTCCTGACGACTGCGTCCCCGGCCGCCGTGTCCGCCGAAACACAGCTCGCCGGGGCCGGCGCCGGCCACCCGGCCGGGCCGGTGGTGCCCCGGCTGCTGCCCGCCGCGTCAGCACATTTCGCCGGCCGCACCCGGGAGCTGAAGGCGCTGAACGAGCTGCTCGGGCAGGCCATGGGCGGCGAAGGCCGCGGTGTGATCTGGGTCATCGACGGGACGGCCGGGGTCGGCAAGACGGCGCTCGCGGTGTACTGGGCGCATCAGGCGGCTGAGGAGTTCCCGGACGGGCAGCTGTACGTCAACCTCAGGGGCTTCGGCCCTTCCGGCAGCCCGGTCACGCCGGAGGAGGCGCTCCGCGGCCTCCTGGCCGCCCTGCAGGTACCGTCGGCGCAGATCCCCGAGACGCTGGACGCGCAGGCAGCGCTGTACCGCAGCGCGCTGGTCGGCAGGCGGATGCTCATCCTCCTGGACAACGCGCGGGACGCGGGCCAGGTGCGCCCGCTGCTGCCGGGCGGCACGGCCTGCCCCGTGCTGATCACCAGCCGCAGCCGGCTGACCGGCCTGGTCGCCGTCGAGGGCGCGCATCCGCTCAGCCTCGACGTGCTGTCCGAGACGGACGCGTGCGAGCTGCTCTCGCGCCAGCTAAGCGCGCGGCGGGTCCACGCGGAGCCCGCGGCGGCCCGGGCCCTGGCCGGGTTGTGCGCGGGGCTGCCGCTGGCGCTCGCGGTCGCCGCCGCCCGGGCCGCCGCCCGCCCCGGAATGCCGCTCGCGGCGCTGGCCGCCGAGCTGCACAGCGCCCGGGGGCGGCTGGACGCGCTGGAGACGGGGGATGCCGCCAGCAGCGTGCGGGAGGTGCTCTCCTGGTCCTGCCGGCAGCTCAGCGACCTGGGGTCGCTGATGTTCCGGCTGCTGGGCGTGCACCCCGGGCCGGATATCTCGGTCCCGGCGGCCGCCAGCCTGCTCGGCGTCCCGGTACCGCAGGCCCGCGGCGCGCTGGCCGAGCTGGACCATGCCCACCTGCTCACGGTGCCCGTCCCGGGCCGGTTCGCCTGTCACGACGTGCTGCGCGCCTACGCCGCCGAGCGGGCTCAGGCCCGCGACGGCGGTGCCGAGCGCAGCGCCGCCATGCACCGGGTGCTCGACCACTACCTGCACACCGCTCACGCGGCGGCCCTGCTGCTGTATCCGCACCGGGAGGTGCTGGCGTTGCCGGCCCGCCAGCCCGGCGCGCTCGAGGAGACCCTCACCACCCGGGCGCAGGCGCAGGCCTGGTTCGAGGCCGAGCACGACGTGCTGCTGGCCGTCATCGGGCGGGCGGCCGAAGCCGGTTTCGACCGGCATGCCTGGCAGATCCCGTGGACCATGCGGAACTACCTCGACCGGCAGGGCCACTGGCCTGACTGGGTGCGGACGCAGCGCGCCGCGCTGGCGGCCGCGGAGCGGCTGGCCGACCGGGCCGGGCAGGCGCACGCTCACCGCAACATCGGCCGCGCCTGCCTGCGGCTGGGCCGCTACGACGACGCGCGGCGCCACCTGCGTGACGGCCTGGACCTGTACCAGCAACTCGGCCATCGGTACGGTCAGGCGCGGACTCACTTCGAGATCGCGTGGGCGGCCGAGCGGCAGGGCCGCTACGACGACGCGCTGGCCCACTCCCGGCAGGCGCTCGAGGCGTTCCGGGGCGCGGGGGACCGTCAGGGCGCGGCCATCGCCCTCAACACCGTGGGCTGGTGCCTCACGCAGCTTGGCCGTCATCACGAGGCTCTGGCCTGCTCACGCCAGGCCCTGGCCGTGTGCCAGGAAACCGGGCACAGCGGCGGCGAGGCCGCCGCCTGGGACAGCGCCGGCTTCGCCAGCCATCACCTCGGTCGCCACCGCGAGGCCCTGGCCTGCTACTACCGGGCCCTGGCCCTGTACCGCGGGCTGGGCGACCGCTACCACCAGTCCCGGACGCTCGTCTACCTGGGCGAGGCCCACGGTGCCATCGGCAGCCTGCGCGCGGCCGAGGACGCCTGGCGGCAGGCGCTGGCGATGCTCGAGGAACTGCGTCACCCCGAGGCAGCCCAGGTCCGGTCGCTGCTCGACGGCCTGACCGCGACCGAGGCGCGACTCGGCCCCTGCCGCGTGGCTCACGCCGGCTTCTGAGGCGCCGCCGGCACCCGATTGCGACAATCGCGGGTTTTGCTCCCGATGCAATACGAGCTGCTGCAATTGGCACCAAGAAAACGGACCACGGAGGTCCAGTAATCAGCATTCTAAATACGCAGAGTGATGAATCGATTACTCATTGTTACTGTCAATGCTCGCGCATATCTTGGCGACACATCAATGTGACCTTTCCGTTGTATCCTCGATGATGATTCCGGCCACTTCCCTGGGCATGATGCCATCGTGACCGATGGATGCCGCAGTGGCGCTCTGGCCGTAGCCGTAGAAGTAAAACACCAGGTAGGACACGCTATGGAGGTGAATGAGCCGACCAGTCTGCGCGATCTGACCGCGCTGGCGACTCGGGGCCAGCCGGCCGCCATCGAGGCGCTACTCGAGCAGATCCGGCCTATGGTGGTCCGATACTGCCGAGCGCGTCTTGGTCAGATAAGTGGCCATTATCATGGCGCTGACGACGTGGCCCAGGAGGTATGTATTGCCGTTGTTTCCGCGCTTCCGCGCTACCGGGACATGGGTCGGCCGTTCGCGTCATTCGTGTTCGGGATAGCCTCGCACAAAGTAGCGGACGCCATGAGAAATGCGGCAAGGCTCGCCATCCCCACCGAGGACCTGCCCGACGGCCCGGACGACCGCCCGGGGCCCGAGGAGACGGTCGTGGCGTACATCGAAGCCGAACGGGCGCGGGCGCTGCTCGCCCGGCTCCCCGCGCACCAGCGAGAGCTCCTGGTGCTCCGCGTGCTCACCGGCCTGTCGGCCGAGGAGACCGGCCATGCGCTCGGCATGTCGCCTGGTGCGGTGCGTGTCGCCCAGCACCGGGCGCTGGCCAGGCTCCGCGAGATCGCCCGTGAGGAGTGGATCGCCTGACGGCCGGCCCGCAGAACCCGGGCGGATCCGTGCTCCCCCGTCGTGCGGAGCCATCCCGGAAGGCCCGCCGGGATCCATGCTCCCCCCGTCGCATGGATCCCGGCGCGGCCGGGCCGGCGGGCGCGCCGGCGCGGTGGGCGGGGTTACCGGGCGCTGGCTTCAATAGGATGAGACATGGCCAGCTCCCAGCCGCCCGTCGCTGACGTGACCGGCGACGACAAGTTCGCCCCTCCCGCCCTGACCTTCGACGATGTACTACTGCTGCCCGCCCACTCGGCGGTCATGCCGAGCGAGGCGGACACCACGGCCTGGCTGAGCCGTCACATCACGCTGCGGGTGCCGCTGGTCTCGGCGGCCATGGATACCGTCACCGAGGCGCGGATGGCCGTGGCCATGGCGCGCCAGGGCGGCGCGGGCGTGCTGCACCGCAACCTGTCGGTGGAAGACCAGGCCCAGCAGGTGGACATGGTGAAGCGGTCCGAGGCCGGCATGATCACGAACCCGGTGACCTGCGGCCCGGGCGCTTCCGTCGCCGACGTCGAGCGGCTGTGCGCCCGCTACCGCATCTCCGGCGTGCCGGTGACCGGCGCGGACGGCGTCCTGCTCGGCATCGTCACGAACCGTGACATCAGGTTCGAGTCCGATCAGCAGCGCCGGGTCGCCGAGGTGATGACGCCGATGCCGCTGGTGACCGCGCCGGTGGGGGTGCACCGCGACGAGGCGCTGCGCCTGCTGCGGGCCAACAAAGTGGAGAAGCTTCCGCTGGTCGACTCGTCGGGCCGGCTGCGCGGCCTGATCACGGTCAAGGACTTCACCAAGAGCGAGAGGTTCCCCAGCGCCACGAAGGACCAGCAAGGGCGGCTCGTCGTGGGGGCGGCCGTGGGCGTCGGGGAGGACGCCAAGCGCCGGGCCCAGGCGCTCACCGACGCCGGGGCCGATTTCCTGGTCGTCGACACGGCGCACGGTCACGCCCAGGCGGTCATCGACATGATCGCGGAGGTCAAGGCCAACGTCCGGGTCGACGTGATCGGGGGTAACGTCGCCACCCGAGCCGGTGCCCAGGCGCTCATCGACGTCGGCGCCGACGCGGTGAAGGTGGGCGTAGGGCCGGGCTCGATCTGCACGACCCGGGTGGTGGCCGGCGTCGGCGTGCCGCAGGTTACCGCGATCTACGAGGCGGCGCAGGCGGCGCGGCCCGCGCACGTGCCGGTCATAGGAGACGGCGGCCTGCAGTACTCGGGCGACATCGCCAAGGCGATCGCGGCCGGGGCCGACACCGTGATGCTGGGCGGCCTGCTGGCCGGGTGCGAGGAAGGACCCGGCGAGATGGTCATCATCCAGGGCGAGCAGTACAAGCTGTACCGGGGGATGGGCTCGGTCGGGGCGATGCGCAACGCCGAGCGCGGCGGGTCGTTCTCGAAGGACAGGTACTTCCAGGACGACGTGCTGAGCGAGGACAAGCTGGTGCCGCAGGGCGTAGAGGGCCGGGTACCCTACCGCGGGCCGCTCGCGGCGGTGGCCAACCAGCTGGTCGGGGGGCTGCGCGCGGCTATGGGGTTCTGCGGCGCACGCACGATCGCGGAACTGCAGGGAGCACGGTTCACCCAGATCACCGGCGCCGGGCTGGCCGAGAGCCATCCGCACGACATCCAGATGGTCGCGGAGGCGCCGAACTACGGCGGGCGGCGAACATGACCGCGCCAAAGGGCCTTCAGGCGCCCCGGAGGCGAACATGACCGCGCCGAACTACGGCAGGCGGCGAACATGACCGCGCCAAAGGGGCGCGGTGGCGCCTGGACTGACGAGCGACGGAGGAGCGAGGAGGGAAGGCGCCGCCTTCGGGCGCCCCGGAGGCGAACATGACTCAGGTGGAGATCGGACGCGGAAAGAGCGGCCGCCGCGCCTACGCGCTGGACGAGATCGGCATCGTGCCGTCGCGCCGGACCCGGCATCCGGAGGAGGTGTCGATCGCCTGGCAGATCGACGCCTACCGGTTCGAGCTGCCGCTGGTGGTCGCGCCCATGGACAGCGTCGTCTCGCCCGCTACCGCGGTGGAGATCGGCCGCCTCGGCGGCCTGGCCGTGCTCGACCTCGAGGGCCTGTGGAGCAGGTACGACGACCCGGAGCCGCTGCTGGCCGAGGCGGCCGCGCTTGACGACGAGGCAGCCACGCGGCGGCTGCAGGAGATCTACGCCGAGCCGATCAAGGAAGACCTGATCGGGCGCAGGATCTCCGAGATCAGGACGGCCGGCGTGACCACCGCCGCGCGGCTGTCGCCGCAGCGGACCGTCCGCTACCACAAGGCGGTCCTCGACGCCGGGGCCGACATCTTCGTGATCCGCGGCACGACGGTCTCGGCCGAGCACGTCTCGGGCCAGGCCGAGCCGCTCAACCTCAAGCAGTTCATCTACGAGCTGGACATTCCGGTGATCGTGGGCGGATGCGCTACCTACACGGCCGCGCTGCACCTGATGCGGACCGGGGCCGCCGGGGTCCTGGCCGGGTTCGGCGGCGGGTCGGGCCACACCACGGCGGCCGTGCTCGGCGTGGCCGTGCCGACCGCCACCGCGATCGCCGACGTCGCGGCGGCCCGCCGGGACTACCTCGACGAATCCGGCGGCCGTTACGTGCACGTGATCGCCGACGGCGGGATGACCCGCAGCGGCGACATCGCGAAGGCCCTCGCGCTGGGCGCCGACGCGGTGATGGTCGGCTCGCCGTTCGCCCGCGCCGCGCAGGCGCCGGGTCGCGGCTACCACTGGGGCAGCGAGGCCCATCACCCGGACCTGCCGCGCGGCACCCGGCTGAACGTCGGCACGATCGGCACCCTGGAGCAGATCCTGCACGGCCCGTCGAGCACGGCCGACGGATCGATGAACCTGATGGGCGCGCTGCGCAAGACCATGGCCACGTCCGGTTACTCAGACCTGAAGGAATTCCAGCGGGTCGAGGTGGTCGTGACCCCCAGCGGGTCGAGGTGGTCGTGACCCCCAGCGCGCCGCGCCGCTGAGGCCCAGGCTGACGTGGCCGGCCACCGCCCGGTAACGTTCAGAACGTGAGGGCGGGGGCGGAGGCGACAGTCAGGCTGGGACCCGCGGAGCGGGCTGAGGCTCTCGCCGCGCTAGCCGATACCGAGCATGAGGTCCTGGTGGTCGGCGGCGGGGTGGTGGGCTCGGGCGTGGCGCTGGACGCGGCCACGCGCGGGCTGTCCGTCGGCCTGGTGGAGGCGCGCGACTTCGGCTCCGGGACCTCGTCGCGGTCCAGCAAGCTCATCCACGGCGGCCTTCGCTACCTGGAGCAGCTCAACATCGCCCTGGTCCGGGAGGCGCTGGGGGAGCGCTCGCTGCTGCTGCAGCGGATCGCGCCGCACCTGGTGCACCCGGTGTCCTTCCTGTTCCCGTTCACGCACCACGCCTGGGAGCGGGCCTACGTCGGCGCCGGGGTCGCCGCCTACGACCTGCTGGGGTTCTCGCTCGGCCAGACCAGGGGCCTGCCCCGGCACCGCCAGCTGTCCCGGAGCGGGGCGCTGCGGATCGCGCCCGCGCTGAAGCGGTCCGCGTTCACTGGGGCGTTGATCTACTGGGACGCGCAGGTTGACGACGCCCGCTACACGATGACGCTGGTCCGGACCGCCGCCGGTTACGGCGCGCACGCGGCGTCACGCACCCAGGTGACCGGGTTCCTGCGAGAGGGCGAGCGGGTGACCGGCGTGCGCGCCGTCGACCTTGAGTCCGGTACCGAGCTGGAGATCCGGGCCCAGCAGGTGGTCAACGCGACCGGGGTATGGACCGACGAGACCCAGGCCATGGTCGGGGGCCGCGGCACGATCAACGTCCGGGCGTCCAAGGGCGTGCACCTGGTGGTGCCACGGGACCGGATCCACTCGGGAACCGGGGTCATCTTGCGGACGCCGTTCAGCGTGCTTTTCGTCATACCGTGGGGGCGACACTGGATCATCGGGACCACCGACACCGACTGGTCGCTGGACAAGGCGCATCCCGCGGCGAGCCGCACCGACATCGATTACGTGCTCGGCCAGGTCAACCGGATCCTCGCCGTGCCGCTGACCAGGGATGATGTTGAAGGCGTCTATGCCGGGCTGCGTCCGCTGCTCGCCGGCGAGTCCGAGTCGTCGTCGAAGCTGTCGCGCGAGCACGCGGTCGCCCATCCGGTGCCGGGCCTGGTGATGATCGCCGGCGGCAAGTACACCACCTACCGGCTGATGGCGCGGGACGCGGTGGACGCGGTGGCGCACGGCCTGGACGGGCGGGTGGCGCCGTCCTGCACCGACGCGGTGCCGCTGGTCGGTGCCGACGGGTACATCGCGCTGTGGAACGCCCGGTACTCGCTGGCCCGGTCCTCCGGCCTGCACGTGGCGCGGATCGAGCACCTGCTGCGCCGGTACGGGTCGCTGATCGGGGAGGTGCTCGACCTGATCGCCGCCGAGCCCGGCCTGGGCAAGCCGCTGGCCGGCGCCGACGACTACCTGCGGGCCGAGGTCGTGTACGCGGCGTCGCACGAGGGCGCCAGGCACCTGGACGACGTGCTGGCGCGCCGGACCCACGTGTCGATCGAGACCTGGGACCGCGGCCTCTCCCTCGCCGAGGAGGCCGCCGGGCTGATGGCCGGCCCGATGGGGTGGAAATCCCAGCAGATCGCCCGCGAGGTCGAGAACTACCAGGCGCGCGTCGCGGCCGAGCGGGCCTCGCAGGACGCCGAGACCGACCAGGACGCCGACGCGATCAGGCTGGGCGCCCCCGACATCGTGCCCGTGGTCAGCAACGGCCTGGCCGGCGTCTGAGCCGTCCCCGGGGGGTTCCGGCGGGTCCTCCCCCCGGGCCGGGCACGCCACTAGACTTCCGGCATGTCCCGTCCCCGAGTGCTGTCCGGCATCCAGCCCACCGCCGACTCGTTCCACCTCGGCAACTACCTGGGTGCGCTGCGTCAGTGGGTCGCCCTGCAGGACAGCCACGACGCGTTCTACTGCGTCGTCGACCTGCACGCGATCACCGTGCCGCAGGAGCCGGCGGTGCTCAGGCACCGGAGCAGGGTCGCCGCCGCGCAGCTCTTCGGGGCCGGGCTCGATCCGGACCGGTGCACGGTGTTCGTGCAGAGCCACGTGCCCGAGCACGCGGAGCTGGCCTGGGTGCTCGAGTGCCTGACGGGGTTCGGCGAGGCCAGCCGGATGGTGCAGTTCAAGGACAAGTCGGCCCGGTCGGGCGCCGACGCGGCCAGCGTCGGCCTGTTCACCTACCCGATCCTGCAGGCCGCCGACATCCTGCTGTACCAGACCGACCAGGTGCCGGTCGGCGAGGACCAGCGCCAGCACCTGGAGCTGACCAGGGACCTGGCGCAGCGGTTCAACCACCGGTTCGGGAAGACGTTCGTGCTGCCGCGCCCGTACATCCTGGCCGAGGTCGCGAAGATCACCGACCTGGACAACCCGACCGCGAAGATGGGCAAGTCGACGTCCTCGCCGCAAGGCATCGTGGACGTGCTCGAAGACCCCGCCTCGATCCGCAAGAAGATCGGCCGGGCGGTGACCGACTCCGGTAGTGAGATCCGGGCCGATGACGAGGCCAAGCCCGGCGTCACCAACCTGCTGCGGATCTACTCGGCGCTCACCGGCGACTCGGTGGCCAGCCTGGAGCAGCGCTACGCCGACGCGGGCTACGGCACGTTCAAGAAGGACCTGGCCGAGGTTCTGGTCAGCGCGTTCGCCCCGATCAGGGAGCGGACCGAGAAGATGCTCGCCGACGAGGCGCTACTCGACCGCCTCCTCGCCCACGGCGCGGCCCGCGCCCGGCGGGTCGCCGGCCCGACCATGGCCACCGTGCGGGACCGCATCGGCTTCCTCCTCGCGCCGGTTCAACCGCCGGGCTGACTCCCGGCTGCCTCCGCCAGGTATCCCGTGCCCCAAGCGACGCCTGGGGGCCGTTCCCCGTCCCCCCGCGGGGAACGCCGCGAAGCGGCGCATGTGATCCAGGACCCAAGACCATGTATTGGGCGCGCAGGGGATCAACATGCCGGTTTGATCATGGATCCGGCGCCCGGTTCCCTGACCTGGGCGCCGGTCAGACACCCCAGGGCTTAAGTTGTCAAGTCAGTCGATTCTGGGTGGCCTGGTGGCGGGTCGTTTGAGGGCATGCTGATGTTGCCGTCCGGCGCGGGTCTTTTCCGTCCCGAAGGCTTGGCGGGGGGCGTGCGGTTAGCGGTTCAGGCGGCTTGCGGGGGCTCGTGGCGGTGGGACCAGGCGGTGGCCTCGTCGTACTCGCTGCCGGTTTTCACGCATCCGTGGAGGATGCCGGTGAGGCGGCCGGCGACGCGGCGCATCGCGTCGTCGTGGCCGACGTCGCGTGACCGGAGCTCGTCGTAGAAGGCGCGTGCTCCCGGGGATGCGGTGAGCGAGGACAGCGCCTGGGCGTGCAGGGCGTCGATGAGGTGCCTGTTGCGGATGTAGCGGGCGTGCACGGTTTTCTTCTTGCCGGACTGGATCGTCAGCGGGGAGGTGCCGGCGTAGTTCTTGCGGGCCTTGGCGGTGGCGTAGCGGCCGGGGGCGTCGCCGAACTCGCCGAGGATCCTCGCTCCGGTGATGTCCCCGATGCCGGGCTGGGACAGGTAGGTCCCGGCATCAGGGTGACGGCGAAAAAGCTCGCTCACCTTGGCTTCCATGATCCTGGCCTGCTCGTTCAGCGCCGTGATCACGGCGGCCTGCGCCCGCACCGACGCGGCGTAGGCCTCGGTGATGGCGGCGGGCTGGGCCAGGTGCGCGGCGCGCAGCGCGGCCTGGATGTCCCGTGCCCGCTGCGCCAGGTCGCCGCGCCGCCCGGCCCGCCTGAGCGCCGCGGTGACCTGGGCGACGGTCAGCCTGGCCGCCGACGCCGGGTCCGGGGCCTTTGCCAGCAGCTCCAGGGCGTCCGGGCCCGCCAGGGTCAGGCCGGCATAGGCCTCCAGGGCGGCGGGGAAGTACTCCCGCAGCGCGGACCGCATCCGGAGCAGGTGCCGGGTGCGCTCCCACACGAGCTTCTGGTGAGCGCGGGCCGCGATCCTGACAGCCTCGGCAATGTCGCTATCAGCCGCGACCTCGCGGATCTGGTGCCGCCGGGTCCGGCCCATGTCCGCCAGGGCGCCCGCGTCGAAGAAGTCGTCCTTCTTCCCCGATACCGCGATCGTCTCCTTGTGCCGGGCGGCCTGCTTGGGGTTGACCCCGTAGACCCGGTAGCCGGCCGCTGCCAGCGCCTTCACCCACGGCCCGCGGTCGGTCTCGATCACCACCACGACCTGCGCCGGGTCCGCCTCGGCGTCCTCCCCGCAGCCGACCGCGACCAGCTCGTGGAACCGGGCGATCCCGGCCACGCCCTCCGGCAGCCGCCGCCGGGCCAGCGTCTTCCCGGCATCGTCCTGCACGACCACATCATGGTGGCCCTCTGCCCAGTCATCGCCGATGAACAGCAACCCTCGTCCTTTCCCGTACTCTCCGTCACGTGCGGCAGCATCGGGGAGAACCGCCAGCGCCCTAATGGATCAGTGCTCACGGCCAGTGCCGGGCACGCCACCCCATCAGCAGTCCATCCTCCCCGGCGAGCCGGCAGGGGCACGGTCTGACCATAGGACTTCGTGTCCGGGGGGCAAAGGAGTGCTCACCTGCCGGCTGCTACCGGCAGCAAGTCTCCCGCACCAGGAATCCCACCTGGCACAGGTTGAGGTGCCCCGAGCCTTCCGGACAGTCCATCCAATAGGATGGACTATCTGGAAAGGTGAAATAATTGCCCCGACCGAAGAAGAGCTTCTCACCGGAATTCAAGGATGAAGCCGTGAAAATGGTGATCGAGACGTCGCGCCCGATTGCCAGGGTGGCGAAGGATCTCGGCATCAACGAAGGAACACTCGGCAACTGGGTGGGCATCTACCGCCGTGAGCATGCCGGCGAGGAGCCGCCGCTAACCGTGAGCGAGCGAGCGCGGCTGCGCGAGCTCGAGCGGGAGACCCGGGAACTGAAGATGGAGAACGAGTTCCTGAAAAAAGCCGCAGCATACTTCGCCGGCGACCATCGGTGACCGAGAAGTTCGAGTTCATCGACGCGGAGTATGCGGCCTACCAGGAATCCGCCGATATTTACGTGCCGTCGATCGTGCAGATGTGCAGGTGGATGGAGGTGTCCCGGTCCGGGTTCTATGAATGGCGGAATTCGCCGGAATCGGCGACGGCGAGAAGGCGCGGGATACTTGCCTTGATCGTGAAGAAGTCATTCGACGGATCGGACGGGACGTACGGGTACCGGCGGGTCCACGCGGACCTGGCGGCGTGGGGCGTGCCGGCCGGGCCGGAGCTGGTGCGGTCGGTGATGCGTGAGCTGGGCCTGGAGCCCTGCCAGCCGCGGCCGTGGCGGTTCAGCCTCACCGAGGGCGACGGCCAGGAGCACGACATTCCCGACCTCGTGCAGCGGGACTTCACCGCCGCCGCGCCCGGCCAGAAGATGGTCGGCGACATCACCTACCTTCCGACATGGCAGGGCTGGCTTTACCTGGCGACGGTCATCGACTGCCATACGAAAGAAGTGATCGGCTGGGCTACGGGCGATAACTACAAGACCCCGCTCATCGAGAAGGCCATCGAGATGGCCGCCCGCAGTTATCCTCTTGCCGAGAATGCTGTTTTCCATTCTGACCGCGGCAGCAACTACACGTCCCGGCAGTTCGCGAAGACGCTGAAGAGGCTTAATCTCCGGCAGTCCGCCGGCCGTACTGGCATATGCTACGATAATGCGATGGCCGAGTCGTTCTTCGCCGCATTGAAGAATGAGCGCGTCCACCGGACTCAGTATCCGACCCGCGAGCATGCGCGCCGGGACGTTGTGAGGTACATCGAATTCTGGTACAATTCAAAACGTCGGCACTCCGGGCTTCAGTACCGGACCCCACGACAGGTCCACGAGGAATACCTGGAACGGCAGCTCGCAGCGTGAATTAACCACAAATCCGCTGTCCGGAAAGTTCGGGGCAGATCAGGTGACCTGCTAGTTCCCATTAGATGACATGCATCGGCTGTCCGGCCGTTAGCGTCTGAGAGCTCGCTGGCCCCGCGGTCGGTGCTCGCGCGGGGAGGACCTCCCCAGCTCAGGCGCGTCACGATTGGCTCGTAAGCAATTCGCGTATGGGCGCTTGGGGCGCCCTCGGGAGCTTGAGGAGGTCCCGTGTCTATCGTAGGCGGGCTGGATATCCACCGGAAGCAGCTGACGTTCGACTATCTCGACACCGTGACCGGGGAGGTGAAGCGGGGCCAGATCGCCCCGGCCGACCGGGAGCACCTGCGCGCGTGGCTGGTGCGGTTCGCCGGCCGCGATGACGTCGCGTTCGCGATGGAAGGGTGCACCGGGTGGCGGTATGTCGCCGAGGAGCTGACCGCGGCCGGCATCGGCGCGCATGTCGGCGAGCCGGCGGACACCGCCGCGGCCCGCGGCCGCAAGCGGCATCCCAAGACCGACAAGACCGACTCCCGGCATCTGCGGACGCTGCTGGCCGAGGGGCGGCTGCCCGGGTGCTGGGTGCCGCCGCCGCGGATCCTGGAGTACCGGGCGCTGCTGGAGACCTATCACGACCTGCGGGCCGAGCACACAGCCTGGGTGCAGCGGATCCACGCGGTGTTCTTCCACCAGGGCGCCCCGCGCCTGGGCGAGGGGTTCCTGCGCACAGAGCAGGGCATGACCGCCCTGCGCGCCGCCTCCGCCGCGCACCTGTCACCGGCCGGGCAGATGCAGATCAGGACCGCTCTGGAGATGATCGCCGTGCTGGAGGCCCGGCTGCACGATGTGCGCCGCCAGGTGCGGGAAGCGGCAGCCGCCCTGGCCGGGGCCAGGGCGCTGAGGGAGCGGCTATACGGGGTGGGGCCATTCACCGCGCTGGCGCTGACCTGCTGGCTGGCCGGGGCGGACCGGTTCTCCTCCTCCCGCAAGGCGGTCCGGTTTACCGGCCTGGACATCACCGTCTGGTCCTCCGATCGCAAGGGCCCGCCCGGGCGGCTGTCACGGCAGGGACCGCCGGTCCTGCGCTGGGCGGTGTATGAGGCCGGCAAGGCCCACGCCCGCTCCTGTGCCCCGGACCACGCCTACTACGCGCAGGTCAGGGACCGCAAGAACGGCAAGCGCGCCGCCCTGTCAGAAGCCCGCAAGATCGTCCGGCAGGCCTGCCACATCCTGGCCGAGCTCGGCGACGACGCCCTCGCCGCCGCCTGACCCCTTCTCGTCCATCACCAGGATGGCCAGTTCCGTGACACGCCGGGCCCGGGCGGGCACAACGCAGCCACTATCACCCGATGGGGAACCCCCGCGGCCAGCTCCCGCAAGCCGCCTGCCAGCCACGTCCGGCGCATCCGCGCCGACCGCGCGGACGGCCTGATTAGACTGAGCGGCCGCATCCCCCCGCAGGGCGGGGACAACCCGATCAATCATCATGTCGCCGGGGCCATGCCGAGACCCCGCGCACCAAGGTAAGGCTGGCTGCCCTCGTCCCGCCCCCCGGCCGCCACGACCGGTCACCCCGCACCGAAAGGCTCGCGAACCAGGCCGATAACCCCCCACCCCACCGGGAACCTCCCTGCCCCCGCCGCCCGGCATGATCCGCTCCCGGGCGGCCGCGTCAAGGGCGCCTCCGGCGCCGCCACGGCGGGCGCTCCGCGCCCCTTGACCCGCCCGCCCGCTCGCAGAACCCGGCAGCTATCAGGGACAGGGAGCAGACCAGTGCGGCCCGAAACGAGGGTCACCACGCCTGAAAACCCAAGTCGGTTCGGTTGTGGCTACTGGCCGATGCAGGTAAGGGGGCAACGCGGCTGGCCGGGGGCTGGCGCCAGGCCGGACAGCCACCCACCGTCCAGCCATTTGCCCCCGTTTCGTAGTCTTCGTCCCGGCCGCAGGCTCGCCGCCCGGCGTCCCGGCCGCCGCCCGGCGTCCCGGCCGCCGCCCCGGCGTCCCGGCCGCCGCCCCGGCATCGCCCTCCCGGCCGCCGCCCCGGCATCCCGGCCGCCGCCCCGGCATTCCCGCCCGCCTCCCGCCCCGTGAATGCGCCTTTGGTGTACACCCGTGTACAGCAGACTCACATTCATCGCCGGGTTCGCCGGGAACGGGAACGGCAACGGCACCGGCGGGACCCAAAACGCAGGAAATGCCGGAATTCAGGGCATAGATCACGGCCACCGGCGGCCGGGGCCGGCGGGGCGGTGGCCGAGGTCGGCGGGGCGGTGGCCGGGGTCGGCGGGGCGGTGGCCGGGGTCGGCGGGGCGGTGGCCGGGGTCGGCGGGGCGGTGGCCGGGGTCGGCGGGGCGGCGACGTCGGCCGAGCCAGCCGGCGCTGAGCACGATGACGATGATGACCCCGGCGCCGGCGGCCAGCGAGGCCGCGGCCAGCGAGACCGCGGGCCGGGCCGCCGCCCTGGCCGGCGCCCCGCCGGCCCCGGTCGCCGCCCCGGCCGGCGCGGGCCGGGCGGTGGACTCTGCCGGCTTGACGCGCTTGGCCGTGAGGGCGGGCAGCGGGCGGACCAGCTCACCGACCGGGCGGACCTTGCCGTCCATGGCGAAGCCCCAGCTCAGCAGCTGCTCGCCCGCGGTGATCTCTTTCTGCGACGTGCAGTGCAGCACGGTCACGATCAGCGTCACCCCGTGCCGCCTGGCCATTCCGATGTAGGTGGCCTCCGCCGCCTCGGTCCAGCCGATCTTGCCGCCGATGCCGCCCGGGTACTGGGTCAGCAGCTTGTTCTGGTTGACCAGGGGGACCAGCGTGTGCGGCGTGACCGGGAACTGGGCCGTCAGGGTCGAGTCGTACTTCATGAAGGCCGGCATGGCCAGTGCCTGGCGCGCGATCAGCGCCTCGTCGTAGGCGGACACCACCTGGCCGGTGGCGGGAAGCCCGTTCGGCACCTTGGCCACGACGTCGTAGGCCTGCAGGTGGTGTGCCTCGGCGTTGATCAGCGCCATGCCCTTGGCCAGCGAACCCGTCGCCTGGGTGAGTGCCACGGCCGCGTCGTTGGCCGAGATCAGCAACAAGGCGTTGAACAGGTCGGAGACCTTGTAGCGGTGGCCGGCGACGAGGCCCACGTCGTACTCCTCCGTCTGGGCCGCCTGCGGGGTGGCCAGCACTGTGGCGTTCGGGTTCAGCCGCGGGATCAGCGTGATCGCGGTGAGCATCTTGAGCGTGCTCGCCGGCGGGAACAGCCCGTGCGGGTCCTTGGCCGCCAGCACCTGCCCGGTGCCGGCGTCCGCGATGAGGTACGCCGACGCGGGCACGTCCGGCAGCGGGACGGCGCCGGCGGCCGGGTAATCGACCGAGACGCCGGGGCTCGCGAGCTCGCCTCCGCCCACGTCCTGCCGGATCAGAGCCGGCGCGGCGGGTGCGGCACCCGCCACAGGTCCTCCGGCGGCGACTGGGCCGAGCACGGCGGCGATTCCGGTGAGGACGGCCGCGGCTCCGCGGGCGCGTAGCTTCACTGCGATTGGGTCCCCGTTCCCCGTCAATGCCGGGCACGCGCCCGGCATCCATGTCAGATGGCGGTAACGGCGCCGATCACGTGCTCTTTGCGGCAGCCAGATTACTGACTGTGACTTCCCCACCTGGGCCAGGACCCACACGCGGCACAATCGCGGACCAGCGCGCGCATACCGGGTGACCCGCGCGGACTTTGCCAAGCCTTGGATCGCCCGGCGGAGGCTGACGGCAGCGCCGCGGCGGGCCGCGGCGTGACGTAGGTCACGGGAGCCGCTCAGACGCCGCCGTCGTAACCTTGGGCCATGACGCGCATATCGGAGTCAGGGGTGCCAATCCAGCCCGTCTACGAGCCTGAATCCTTGCGCGGCTTCGACCCGGCCGGGGAACTGGCGGAGCCGGGCGAGTACCCCTTCACCCGCGGCGTCTACCCGGGCATGTACACCAAGCGGCCCTGGACGATGCGGCAGTACGCCGGGTTCTCGACCGCCGCCGACTCCAACCGCCGGTACCACCAGCTCATCGACGCCGGCACCACGGGGCTGTCGGTCGCGTTCGACCTGCCCACCCAGATGGGTTACGACTCCGACGCTCCTGCCGCGCGCGGGGAGGTCGGCAAGGTCGGCGTGGCGATCGACTCGGTCGAGGACATGCGGGTGCTGCTGCAGGGCATCCCGCTCGACTCGGTCTCCACCTCGATGACGATCAACGCCCCGGCGGCCGTCCTGCTGTTGCTGTATCAGCTGGTCGCGGAGGAGCAGGGGACCAGCGCGAACGAGCTGACCGGCACGATCCAGAACGACATCCTCAAGGAGTACATCGCCCGCGGCACCTACATCTATCCGCCGCAGCCCTCGCTCCGGCTGGTTGCCGACACGTTCGCGTACTGCCGCCGGGAGATTCCCCGGTGGAACACCATCTCGATCTCCGGCTATCACATGGCCGAGGCGGGTGCGACACCCGTGCAGGAGATGGCGTTCACGCTGGCGAACGCCAAGGAGTACGTGCGGGCGGCGATCACGTCAGGCCTGGCGGTGGACGATTTCGCGCCGCGCCTCTCGTTCTTCTTCGTGGCCCGGACCACGCTGCTCGAGGAGGTCGCGAAGTTCCGCGCCGGGCGGCGGCTGTGGGCCCGGATCATGCGCGAGGAGTTCGGCGCGACCGACCCCAAGTCGCAGATGCTGCGGTTCCACACCCAGACCGCGGGGGTGCAGCTGACCGCTCAGCAGCCGGAGGTGAACCTGGCCCGGGTGACCGTGCAGGCGCTCGCCGCCGTGCTCGGCGGGACCCAGTCGCTGCACACGAACGCCTACGACGAGGCGATCGCGCTGCCGAGCGAGAAGGCCGCGCGGCTGGCGGTGCGGACGCAGCAGGTTCTCGCCTACGAGACCGACCTGACCGCGACGGCGGACCCGCTGGCCGGGTCCTACGCGATCGAGACCATGACGGGCGACATTGAACGGGAGGCCAGCGACCTGATCGCGAAGGTCGAGGGGCTCGGCGGCGCGGTCGCCGCGATCGAGCAGGGCTTCCAGAAGACCGAAATCGAGCGGTCCGCGTACCGGATCGCGCGGGAGGTCGACGAAGGAGAGCGCGTGGTCGTCGGCGTCAACAGGTTCGGCATCCCTGAGGAGGAGCCCTACCAGCCACTGCGCGTCGACCCCGGGATCGAACGAGACCAGGCGGAGCGGCTGGCCGTGCTGCGCCGCGACCGGGACGCCGCGGAGTTCACCCACCGGATCGATGACCTCAGGCGGGCAGCCAGCGGCGCCGAGAACCTGCTCTACCCGCTGCGCGAGGCGCTGCGCGCCCGCGCCACCGTGGGAGAGGTCTGCGACGCGCTACGCGATGCCTGGGGCGTGTACAAACCACCGGACGTCTACTGAACCGTCCGCTTTCCGATGTCGTGATGGGCTTTGTGCGTCGTAGGTAGCTTTGTGCGCCGTGCGCATTGGGTAAGGAACGGCGTGGCGGAGCGGACGGTTTCGTCATGAGCGCGAGCGGAGCGCAGCGTGCTGGGCCCCGCTGCGCCGTCGAGGCAGGCTCGCGAGCGTATCGGCCGCTCGATGGCGCGCGGATGGATACCTCCCTGGGTTCCGTGCGGCGCATGCGGCGTGCCCGGCGTGCGCCCGGCGTGCCCGGCGTGCCCGGCGTGCCCGGCGTGCCCGGCCTGCCAACCGCGCCCATGGCCCGGCCTGCTCCGTTCCCCGGCAGAGTTAGCCGCGCGCCCCCGGGCGTGCCGGAAATACAGCGCATGGAGGCTCACGGTGGCCATAAGGTGGAACCCATCTCGCGGGGCGACGTTGGGTATCGAGTGGGAACTTCAGCTCATCGACTGCACAAGCAGGATGCTGCGGCAGGACGCTCGCGAGGTTCTGGCCGCGCTACCCGCGCTCAGCGAGGTCGGTGAGAACCCGAAGATCCATTACGAGCTCATGCAATCGACGGTCGAGGTGGTCACGGGCATCTGCACCACGGTGTCGGAGGCGAAGGAGGATCTAACTGCGACAATCGCACAACTTGAGCGAATCACCGGCAGCCGCGGTACGATGCTGGCCTGTGCCGGAACGCATCCCGTTAGCGACTGGCGAGATGCCAAGATGGCTCCCATTCAGCGCTATGCAGAACTCGTCGAGCAGTTGCAGTGGCTTGCCCGCAGGATCCAGACGTTCGGGGTCCACGTCCATGTGGGCATCCGGGACGGGCGCAAGGCGATCCCCATCGTCAACGCGCTCGCTGCGTACCTGCCGCATTTCCTGGCGCTGACTGCGTCAAGCCCGTTCTGGAGCGGGCATGACACGGGGCTCGCTTCGAGCCGTGCGGTCATCTTCGGCGGCCTGCCGACGTCGGGGCCGCCGCAGCCACTCGCGGACTGGAGTGAGTTCGAGGAGTACATGGACACGCTGCTTCGCGCCGGAACGATCCGGAGCATCAAAGAGGTGTGGTGGGACATACGGCCGCACCCAGATTTCGGCACGGTCGAGATCAGGATGTTTGACGGCGTTCCGACCCTGCGCGAGATCGGGATGGTCGCGGCGCTGTCGCAATGCCTGGTCCAGCAGTTCGATACCCAGCTGGACCGTGGCTACCGGCTGCCGAGCCCCTCGGCGTGGGTGGTCCGCGACAACAAGTGGCGTGCGACCAGGTACGGGCTGGACGCGACGGTGATCACCGACGACTCCGGCTCCACGGCGCCACTCCGGGACGAACTGTTCGAGCTGGTGCGGGAGCTTGAGCCGACGGCGGGCCGGCTCGGCTGCGCCGGGGAGCTTGACGTCATATCCGAGGTACTGGACCACGGCGCGTCCTACGAGCGGCAGCGGGCCGTCGTCGCCGACGGCGGCCGTCTCGAGGATGTGGTGGACGCGCTGGCCACCGAGTTCACCGAGGATCGTTTCGTTATCTCGGGGGAGGCGGCGCATGGGCGAACATGACCTCGAAGGCGAGCTCGACGCGTTCCTTGCGGGGCACCAGGCCGAGTTCATCGATTTCCGGCGCGACCTGCACGCCCACCCCGAGATCGGCTATCACGAGCACCGGACGACCCGCAGGATCAAGCTCAGGCTGGAGGCCGCGGGCCTCCGGCCGATCGTCCTGCCCAAGGGCACCGGGCTGATCGTGGACATCGGTTCCGGCAACGGCCCGGTGGTCGCGCTGCGGGCCGACCTGGACGCGCTGCCGATCAGCGACGAGAAGAACGTCCCGTACCGGTCCACGGTCGCCAACGCCTGCCACGCCTGCGGCCACGACGTGCACACCACCGTGCTGCTCGGCACGGGCCTGTTCCTGGCGCGCACCGCGGCGGCCGGGGCGCTGCCGGGCCGGGTCAGGCTCATCTTCCAGCCCGCCGAGGAGGTGCCCTGCGGGGCGCTCGACGTGCTCGCGGTCGGCGGCATCGCGTCCGTGGACCGGATCTTCGCGCTGCACTGCGATCCGCGGCTCGACGTGGGCAAGATCGGGACGCGTGTCGGTGCGATCACCGCGGCCTGCGACAAGATCACCGTAAGGGTGACCGGGCCCGGCGGGCACACCGCGCGGCCGCACCTGACCGCCGATCTCGTGTACGCCCTCGGGAAGATCATCACCGAGCTTCCGGCGGCGCTGTCCCGCCGGGTCGACCCGCGATCCAGCCTGAGCCTGGTGTGGGGCCGGGTCAATGCGGGCGCGGCGGCCAATGCCATCCCCGATGACGGCGTCGCCGAGGGTACCGTGCGCTGCCTTGACGACGACGCCTGGCATGCGGCGCCCGACCTGCTCAAGGCGCTGATCGAGTCGGTCGCCAGCGCTTACGGCGTGGTCGCGGACCTCAGCTACGTGCGGAACGTGCCGCCCACGGTCAACGAGGCCATGTCGACGGCCATGGTCGAGGCCGCCGCCGACCGGGTGCTCGGCACCGACGCCGTGGTTCCGGCCCCGCAGAGCCTCGGCGGCGAAGACTTCGCCTGGTACTTGGAGTCGATCCCGGGCGCGCTGGCCCGGCTCGGCACGAGGCGGCCCGGTTCCGGCGACGATTTCGACATCCACCAGCCGACGTTCGACGTGGACGAGCGCGCGATCGGGATAGGCATCCGGCTCATGGCGGCCACCGCGCTGACCGCGATAAGGGGCGGCGCCGCGCCCGCGCCCGAGCCGATGCCGGGGGTCGCGCACGCCTGACCGCGCTGGCCGGCGGGTGGCTCCCGACGATCCGAGCCACGAGCCGCATGAGCCAGCCGTGCGATACCAGGCTGTGACCAGGTCGGCCTAAAGTGGACAGGCGCGGGCGTCAGGATGGCGTCCCCGGGCAGAGAGCCACTGGAGTGCAATCGCCGTGTCGTCCGATCAGGCCGTGAAGTCCGGTCAGACCAAGGTGTTCCGGCTGCCGGGAGCCCTCGTGGCCTGGTGGGCGTGGGTGATCTTCGCGGCAGCTAACCTGGTCGACCTGGCGGTCCAGGGCCGGAACCACACGGCGGCCGAGATCGCCGTCGCCCTGGCCGTCATCACCGGGCTGGTGTACGCGTGCGCCCTGCGGCCACGGGTCGTCACCGATCCCGGCGGCATCACCGTGATGAACCCGCTCCGCGATCACCGCGTGCCGTGGGGCTCCGTGGCCGCGGTGGACATCGCGGAATCGGTCCAGGTGCACTGCACGCCACCAGCCGGCGCCGCGCGGGGCAAGGTCATCCACAGCTGGGCGCTGTACGGCCGGCGCCGCAACAAGCTCAGGACCGAGCTTATGCGGCAGGGCAGCACCAGGCGGCTGCCGCGCAGTTCTATCGAGTCCTACGGGCAGCGGTCCTCCCAGGCAGAGGCGATCGCGAAGCAGAGCGCCGCGCAGATCATGACCGTCCAACTCGACCAGCTGGCCAGGGACGCACGGGAACAGGGAGCGGCTGCGGGCCCGCGGGTCGTGAGCTGGGCCTGGGGTCCGATCGCCGCCATCGTGGCGCCCGTCGTCGCCCTGGTGCTCGTCGTCACCCTGTTCCGCTGATACTGCCCGCTGAGACCCGTTCCGGGGCTTGCCGCGTCGGGGCGGTCAGGTGCAGGGGCGCTTCCGCAGGGCCGCGACATAATCATCCGGCGCGCCCGCAGCCTGCGCGGCGTCGGCCATGATGCCCAGGTGACGTGCGGCCGGGAGCCCGCCCTCGTAGGCGTTCAGCACGTACAGCCAGGCGAGCACCTCGCCCTCCACCGTCGCTACCCGTACCTTGGTCTTCCGGTAATAACCGAGGCTCGCGCCATCCCACTGGTCCAGCGACGCCTCGTCGGCGGACGAGAGCTCGTACAGCACCACGAACACGCGCTGTCCCGCCTCCTCGTTGACCGTGGCCATGGCGCCCTCCCAGCCAATGTCCTCGCCGCCGAACGCCAGCCGCCAGCCCTCGAGCCAGCCGCTGCCACACCGGGGGGAATGCGGGCAGCGTTCGGCCATCTGCGCCGGGTCCATGTTGCTGCCGTAGGCCGCGTACAACGCCACGGATGATTAGCGTACGATCATCAGCCGCCTCAGGTGGCACTCCGGCCCGTTTGGCGTGGGCGACGGAGATTGCCGCCGCGGGCGCGGATCCTGCGGCGCGATGCGCCACAATGGGGCCTCGTGGAAGAGCCACGCGCGAGGATCGTGATCATCGGCGGCGGGCCTGGAGGCTACGAGGCGGCTCTCGTGGCCGCGCAACTCGGCGCCCGCGTCACGGTGGTGGACCGGGACGGGCTGGGTGGCGCCTGCGTGCTGACCGACTGCGTCCCGTCCAAGACGCTGATCGCGACCTCCGGGATGATGGCCGCCCTGGACGGGGCGGCGGCCCTGGGTATCCGCACCGGTTCCGGCGGCACTGCGGCGGCCACCGTGGACGCGCCGCGGCTCTACTCCAGGGTCGGGGCGCTGGCCCGGGCCCAGTCCGGGGACGTGGCCGCACGGCTAGCGGCCGAGGGGGTCGAGGTCCGGTCCGGGGCCGGCCGCTGGTCGGCCCGAGCACCGTCGCGGTGGGGGATACCGAGGTCAGCGCGGATATCGTGCTCGTGGCCACGGGCGCGCAGCCTCGCGTGCTGCCCGGCGCGGTCCCCGACGGGGAGCGCATCCTGACCTTCAGGCAGCTCTACGACCTGGGCGAGCTGCCCAGGGAGCTGATCGTGGTCGGCTCGGGAGTGACCGGAGCGGAGTTCGCCAGCGCGTACCAGGCGCTGGGCTCACAGGTCACCCTGGTTTCCTCGCGTGACCGCGTGCTGCCGCAGGAGGACGCGGACGCGGCGATGGTGGTCGAGGACGTGTTCCGGCGGCGCGGCATGACGGTGCTCAGCCGGTCCCGGGCGGCGGCGGCGAAGCGCACCGGCGACGGCGTCACGGTAACCCTCGAGGACGGCCGGACCGTGCTGGGCTCGCACTGCCTGCTCACGGTCGGGATGGTCCCCAACACCGGCGGCCTCGGGCTGGAAGAGGCCGGGATCACCGTGGACCAGGGGGGATTCATACCCGTGGACCGGGTGTCGCGGACCTCGGCACCCGGCGTCTACGCCGCCGGCGACTGCACCGGCGTGCAGATGCTCGCCTCGGTCGCGGCCATGCAGGGCCGGATCGCGATGTGGCACGCGCTCGGCGAGGCGGTCCAGCCGCTCCGGCTCAGCCACGTCGCCATGACCGTCTTCACCGAGCCGGAGATCGCCGCGGTAGGCGTGTCGCAGCGGGCCGTGGAAGCGGGCGAGACGGACGCGCGCGTCGTCAAGCTACTGCTGGCCACGAACGCGCGCGCGAAGATGCAGGGCTTCCGCGACGGCTTCGTCAAGCTGTTCGCCCGCGCCAACAGCGGGACCGTGGTCGGCGGCGTCGTGGTCGCGCCGCGGGCCAGCGAACTCATCCTGGGCGTGTCCCTCGCCGTCGAGCAGCACCTCACGGTGGACCAGATCGCCCACACGTTTGCGGTGTACCCCAGCTTGACCGGCAGCATCACCGAGGCCGCGCGCAAGCTCATGCAGCCGACCGACACGTTCTAGCCCCCGGGCCAGTGTTGGCCACAGGGGGGCAGCGCCGGTCAGTTTAGAACGCGATTGGCCCGGGGGCTGGCTCCAGGCCGGCCGCGAGCCACCGTGAACCTCTTTGCCCGTTTCGAGGCCTTCGTCCCGCCGTCCCGGCCGCTGCCCCGCCGTCCCGGCCGCTGCCCCGCCGCCCCGGCCGCCGCCCCGCCGCCCCGCCGGCGTCCCCGGCTGCCGTCCCGGCGTCCCCGGCTGCCGTCCCGGCCTCGTGGATGCGAGTTTGCTGTACACCCGTGTACAGCAGGCTTACATTCATCGCCTGGCTTCGCCGGCTACCGGGCCAGGCTACGGGGCCCGGCTGCCGGGGCCGGCGCTAGAGACCCCTCAGCTACGGTCAGTGGGCGGGGCGGCCCAGGTCGGGGTCGTCGGGGACGTCCAGGCCGTGCTGCCGCAGCCGCGACGCCCGGATGTCGTCGGCGTAGGCGGCCACGGTGAAGATGCTGCCAGACATGATGAGCGCCACCATCGTCAGGCTCAGCCAGGCCGGGGCGGGCAGCAGCGCGGTGAGCACCACCACGAGCACGACGCAGACCGGGATGATCACCGCCAGGTGGCGCAGCACCGTCCGACTGCGCCATCCCGCGTCAGTGAGCTCGTGCCGGACCCAGTCCCGGTTCTCGGGCGGAAGCCGGAACCCGACTGCGAACCAGAGCCAGCGGAGCACGCCGGGATCACCCGGCAGGCGCGCCATGGACTCAGTCTCGCAGCTGGCATATGACCTCGCCCGCCGGGACGGTCTGGCCGACCTGAACGGCCAGGCCGGCGACGGTGCCGTCCTTGTGCGCCGTCAGCGGCTGCTCCATCTTCATCGCCTCGAGCACCACGATCGTGTCGCCCGCCGACACCTGCTGGCCCTCCGCCGCGACGATCTTCACGATCGTGCCCTGCATGGGGCTGACCAGGGCGTCGCCGCCTGCTGCGGCCCGGCCGCCGGAGGCGCCGCCGCCCGCGGCGCCGCGGCGCGGCCGCGTGGCCGGGGCTCTCCCGGGCGCGGCACCGCCCGTACCGCCCAGCGTGCCGAGCCCGGCCGGGATTACCACCTCGAAGCGTTTGCCGCCGACCTCCACGGTGATCCGTTCCCGCGCCGCGGCGGGGCCGCCGTCCGGCGCGGCGGAGTCACCGGAATACGGCGGCAGATTCCCGGCGAACTCGGTCTCGATCCACCCGGTGTGCACCGCGAACGGCACCGAGGTGAACGCCGGGTCTTCCACCACGGCGCGGTGAAACGGCAGCACGGTCGGCATGCCGTCGATCTCGAACTCGGCCAGCGCGCGCCGGGAGCGTTCCAGGGCCTCGGCCCGGCTGGCCCCGGTCACGATGAGCTTGGCGATCAGCGAGTCGAACGCCTGCGGCACCGTCATCCCCGCGGCATACCCGGCGTCGAGGCGGACGCCGGGTCCCGACGGCGGCCGCCAGCGCGTGATCGTGCCCGGCGCGGGGAGGAAGTCGCGGCCCGGGTCCTCGGCGTTGATCCGGAACTCGATCGAGTGCCCGCGCAGGTCCGGGTCCCCGTAGGCCAGTTCCTGGCCGTCGGCGATCCGGAACATCTCGCGGACCAGGTCGATGCCGGCCACCTCCTCGGTGACCGGGTGCTCCACCTGCAGCCGGGTGTTCACCTCCAGGAACGATACGGTCCCGTCCTCGCCGATCAGGAACTCGCAGGTGCCCGCCCCGGCGTAGCCGACCTCGCGCAGGATGGCCTTGGACGACTCGCGCAGCAGCCGCTCCTGCTCGGCGGACAGGAACGGCGCCGGGGCCTCCTCGACCAGCTTCTGGTTCCGTCGCTGCAGCGTGCAGTCCCGGGTGGAAACCACCACGACGTTCCCGTGGGAGTCGGCCAGGCACTGCGTCTCGACGTGCCGCGGCCGGTCCAGGTAGCGCTTCACGAAGCACTCGCCGCGGCCGAACGCCGCCACCGCCTCCCGCACCGCGGACTCGAACTGCGGGATGATCTCCGCCGTGGTCCTGGCCACCTTCAGCCCGCGCCCGCCGCCGCCGTAGGCCGCCTGGATCACGATCGGCAGCCCGTGCTCGGCGGCGAACGCCGCGGCCTCCTCGGGCCGGCGACCGGCCCGTCGGTGCCCGGCGCCAGGGGCACGCCGACCACGCGGGCGACCCGCCGGGCCGCGACCTTGTCGCCCAGCGCCTCGATCGCGGCCGGAGGCGGCCCGATCCAGGTCAGCCCGGCCGTGGTCACCTCGCGGGCGAAGTCGGCGTTCTCGGCCAGGAAACCGTAGCCGGGGTGCACCGCGTCGGCGCCCGACTCGGCGCCGGCCTTGAGGATCTTGCCGATGTCGAGGTAGCTTTCGGCCGCCGTCTGCCCGCCCAGCGCGTAGGCCTCATCGGCCATCTTCACGTGCAGCGCGTCGAGGTCTTGCTCACCGTAGACGGCGACGCTGCGCAGGCCGGCGTCACGGCAGGCCCGCGCGATCCGGACCGCGATCTCACCCCGGTTGGCGATCAGGACTTTGCGCACCAGCGTGCCTCCTCTCAGCCTGCGAGGGAGTCTAGGTGAGATTGTGCTGGGTTGCCGGCCTGGCCCCGCCTGTCGTCCGCGCGGTCACCCCGGCCGAGCGCTCGCGCGCCAGCCTCCGGGGCCCTTCAGCAGCGGCGCACGTAGCATCCGCGATCTTGACGACCATTCAGAACGCACCGCCCCGTGCGAACTCGCCGCGTCCGCCGCCGGTGCCGTCCGGGCGGCCAGAACCGCCACCAGCGCGGCGACCTGTCCCGCCGACGGGTCTCCCCGGACGATGGCGAGCACCGGGGGCTGACCGGGGCTGGCTCCGGCGGCGGGGCCGGGCCCGGTGTCCTCGTGGCGGGCCGGTCCGGCCTGGTCTGGCGCGGGCATCGAGATCAGCTCCTCGACTTGCCGACGCCGATGCCGAACTGCCGGTGTACCCGGGCCCAGAACGCGTCACGCAGCCACTCGCGGGCCTCCTGGTAGGCACGCAGCGAGAGGCCGAGTTCCTTCTCGGCGTCGACCAGCAACTCCTTATCGATGACCGGGGGCAGGATCGGGCCGGGCAGCAGGTCGCGGATGTTGTCCTCGCCGCGGGTCAGGATCCACTTCTGGGCCACGTGCTCGCCTGCCTCCTCGACCCGCTCCTTCTCCGGGCCACGCCGGCCCGGCCCGGCCGGGCCGTAGCCGGCGGCCGGGCCGTGCCCGCCGGGGCCGGTCACGGCCCTGGCCGCCGCGGCCGTGCGCTGCGCGTGCCGGTCGCCGAATACCTGCGCGGGCGACGGTGCGGCGGACCCGCCCGGACCGGGTCCGCCCGACCCGAGCGGGCCCGGGCCCAGCGCCTCCGGGACGGTCCTGACCTGCCCGGGGGTCGCGGCGGGTTCGGGCGCGAGCTGCCTGCTGAAGTACGGCTCGATGAACGAACGCTCGAGCACCTCCACCGTGTCCGACTCCCAGACCAGGCGCTCGGCCTGGTTCGTGCCGTAGGGGGGCTCGATGCCCCAGAGGTGGACCCGGACGCCGAACGCCTGCGCGGCCTCCACCGCGGGAACCATGTCCTCGTCACCGGCCACGAGGATCGCGTCGGTGATCGCGCGGTGCCGGGCCAGCGCCTCCATGTCGGCGCGGATCTGGGCGTCCACGCCCTTCTGCTGGCCCCGCGCGTTGAGGTTGCCCAGGCGCAGCTTCACCCACGGCATCTGCGCGATGACCCGCTGGTCGATGGTCGGCACCCGGTCCCTCGCCGCGTCGTACCAGTAGACCCGCAGCAGCTCGCCGCGCACCTGATCGTCGGCGTACCGGGTGAGGGCCTGGATCAGCTTGTCCGCGTCGACCCGGTACTCGCGACGCGAGGCCGCGCCGAACAGCAGCTCGCCGGCGGACGCGTAGATGTACCCGACGTCGACCATGATGGCGTAGCGCGAGAGCAGCGGGAGCGGTGATCCATTTTCGGTCATGGTGCTCACGACTCTAGTGACTGACGGGACGATCCGCCGCCAGTGATCCCGCCGAACCGCCTCCCGCCTGCGATTTCTTCCGGGAGGTCCCACCCCGCCTGCCCATTCCCCCGGCCCCGCGCCGCGCGCCGGTAATGGCGATCGCGAGCCGGATGTCGGCTATAGCGGAATATTGCCGTGTTTTTTGGGCGGCAGCGTCTGGCGCTTGGTACGGAGGGTGCGCAGGGCCCGGACGACCTGGGACCGGGTCTCCGCGGGGCGGATGACGGCGTCCACGTAGCCGCGCTCCGCGGCCACGTACGGGTTGGCCAGCGTGTCCTCGTACTCGGTGACCCGGGCCGCCCGCAGCGACATCTGCTCCTCCGGGCTGCCGGCGGCCGCGAGCTCGCGGCGGTACAGGATGTTCACCGCGCCCTGCGCGCCGATCACCGCGATCTGCGCGGTCGGCCAGGCCAGGTTGATGTCGCCGCCCAGGTGCTTGGAACCCATCACGACGTAGGCGCCGCCGTAGGCCTTGCGGGTGATCACGGTGATCTTCGGCACGGTCGCCTCGGCGTAGGCGTAGATCAGCTTGGCGCCGCGGCGGATGATGCCGTCCCACTCCTGGTCGGTGCCGGGCAGGAAGCCCGGCACGTCCACGAAGGTCAGCACGGGGATGCCGAACGCATCGCAGGTCCGCACGAAGCGCGCGGCCTTCTCCGACGCGTTGATGTCCAGGCAGCCAGCGAAGTGCATCGGCTGATTGGCCACGACGCCGACGGGCGAGCCCTCGACCCGGCCGAAGCCGACCACGATGTTCTGCGCGAAACCGGAGTGGATCTCGAGGAACTCCCCGTCGTCCAGAACGCGGGTGATCACGCCGTGCATGTCGTAGGGCTGGTTGGTCGAGTCGGGAATGAGGCCGTCGAGTTCGGTATCGGTCTCGGTCACCTCCAGGACGGCCATGCCGTCGGCGCCGTTCACGCCCCCGTCCCGGCTGAGCACCGGCGGGTCCTCGAGGTTGTTGGACGGCAGGTACGACAACAGCTCGCGGGCGAAGCCGAGGCAGTCATCCTCGTCCTTGGCCTGGTAGTGCGCCACGCCGGACTTGACGTTGTGGGCGTGGGCGCCGCCGAGTTCCTCGAAGCTGACTTCCTCACCGGTCACGGTCTTGATCACGTCGGGTCCGGTGATGAACATGTGCGACGTGCCCTCGACCATCAGCGTGAAGTCGGTGATCGCGGGCGAGTAGACGGCACCGCCGGCACAGGGACCCATGATCAGCGAGATCTGCGGGATCACGCCCGAGGCGATCACGTTCCGGTCGAAGACCTCGCCGAACAGGCCGAGCGCGACCACGCCCTCCTGGATACGCGCGCCACCGCCGTCGTTGATGCCGATCATCGGGCAGCCGGTCTTCAGCGCGTGGTCCATCACCTTGATGATCTTCTGGCCGTAGACCTCGCCGAGCGATCCGCCGAACACGGTGAAGTCCTGGCTGAACACGCAGACCGGCCGGCCGTCGATGGTGCCGTAGCCGGTGACGACCCCGTCGCCGTAAGGGCGGTTGGCCGCCATGTCGAAGTCGCTGGCCCGGTGCCGGGCGAACTCGTCGAACTCGGTGAACGAATCGGGGTCGAGCAGGCCGTCGATCCGCTCCCGTGCCGTCATCTTGCCCCGCGCGTGCTGCCGTTCGACGGCTCGCGCTGACCCGGCGTGGATCGCGTCGTTCCGGCGTTTCTCCAGGTCGGCTATCTTGCCCGCGGTGGTGTGCGGGGCGTCCTGGCCGGCGTCACCGGCCGGCGGCGGAGCTTGGGTGGCCATGCCGGACAGGTTAGGCCAGAACGCGGTCGAGGTGGAGAACGGGCCCCGGCACCTACCCGGCGGCGGCTTCTGGCCGGCCGAGCCCGGGGCCGTGGCGCTCGGCCCAGCACGGGAACCGGGCGTCGGCACCCTCGCCGGCGATCAGGCTGGCGATGGCGCGCCGGGTCGTGTCGTCGGCCGGGGTGTAGACGACCATCCGGGTGCCGGGGGCGGCGAGCACGGCCAGCGAGTTCGTCTTGATGGCCAGGCGCGGGTGCGCCGGGTGCCGGAAGATCTTGAGGTAGCTCGCCGGGCCGGCCACCTCGTGCTGGGCCCACATCCGGCCGAATTCGGGACTGGCCGCCTGGAGCCGCCGGACGAACCCGGTCCAGGCCGGCTCGCCGACGTGGCGCCCGTAGGCGCCGCGCAGCTGCGCGACCATCCGGCCGAGCTGGTCGGCACGGTTCAGGTACGGATGGCAGCAGGCCGGGTGGGTGAAGCACAGCCACAGGTTGTTGCGGTCGGCCCTCGGGACGTCGATCGCGGTAGGGAAAACCGCGGCGAAGGCGGCATTCCAGGCCAGCAGGTCGAACCGCTCGTTGATGAC
The DNA here is from genome assembly GCA_963842355.1 of uncultured Actinomycetota bacterium. Lineage (GTDB taxonomy): Bacteria > Actinomycetota > Actinomycetes > Streptosporangiales > Streptosporangiaceae > JASHPR01. Next base: position 304,095 of record CAWJGC010000017.1, read on the forward strand.
GCTGGCCGGCAGGGTGGTCAGCCCGTCGAGGATCTGCTGGATCTCGGGCACGAGGAGCAGATCGGCCTCGGGCGCGGCCGTGGCCTCCGGCACGTCCGCGAGCCGGTAGAGGTGCTCGCGCTCCGGCTGGTCGAGCCGGAGCGTGCGGGCCACCGCGTCCAGGACCTGGGTGCTGGCGTTGATCGGGCGGCCCTGCTCCAGCCAGGTGTACCAGGTGACGCCGACGCCCGAGAGCTGGGCGACCTCCTCACGGCGCAGCCCGGCGGTGCGGCGCCGGATCCCGGGGGCCAGCCCGGCGTCCTCCGGCGTGATGCGCTCCCTGCGACTGCGCAGGAATGCGGCGAGCTCGGACCTCCGGATGCGGCCGTCGGCCGCGGCCACGGTGCTCATCTGCGCGCCTCCGGCACGGGTGCTCATCTGCGCGCCTCCGGCACGGGTGTCCATGTTCCCATCCTGGCCGGCCGGGTCCGGCTCTGCCAGGTGGCACTGGTACCAGGATAAGCGGGCTCTCGGTACTGGCATTGTCTTGGTCTTTGCGGGGTCGTTTCACTCCCGGCCAGCACAGCCTCGTGATCGTGGTGGACTGGTGACGATAGTCGGTACCAGTTCACCACGATCACGCAAGCGCGGGACGGAGCCGAGGGCGCGGCCAGCGGCGCGGGCCGTCGCCGGTCGAGCGGGCTCGGACATCCTGACCGGGGTCCGCGGTCAGAACGACGGGACCGGCCCGACCGGACCGAACACCGGGAGCACGACCAGGCACGGCGCCCTGACCGGCTGGGCCGGGCCGAGAGCGTTGAGCATGTCCGCCATCGCGACCGGGTCGGCGGCGATCTCGAGATGGTCGGCGTGGTCGAGCGGGCACTGATTCTGGAGGGTGATGTTGGTGACGTTCGGAGCCGGCGGCAGGAACGCGTTGGTGTACGGGGTGACGACTTCGTCGCCGGTGCTCTCGATCACCGTGTAGCTGACGCCGGGCACGGTCGGCCGGGCGTTGAGGGCGGTCAGGAAGGACGAGCCCTCCTCCTGCTCCACGCACGCCTCGCAGGCCGTGCTCAGCAGGCTGTTGACCGGGACGAGCAGGCCCAGCGTCTGCCCGAGCGCGGTGAGGCCGTCGAGCGTGGTTCCGTAGTTGGACGGAGCCAGCGCGACGAACTTGTCGACCTTGGCGGCGCCGCCGAGGAAATCGACGTAGTAGCGCGGCATCATGCCGCCTTGCGAGTGCCCGACGATGTCGACCTTGGCTGCTCCCGTGACGGCCAGCACCTCGCTGACGAAGCTCGCGAGCTGGCGGGCCGAGGCCGCGATGTCCCCCGTGCCCTGGAGGTCGGCGGTGGGCGAGGAACCGCCGTAATTGAACGCGAAGACGCAGTATCCGTGGTTGGCCAGGATCGGCGACGCGGCCTGCCAGTTGTCGTTCATGTTCGCGAGCGTCCCGTGCACCAGTACCACCGGGTCCGGATGGGCGGCACTGGGCCGGCAGGAGAAGTTGTTGGCTCCCGGCGGGGGCACGGTCGGTGCGTTGAAGGTCGCAATGGCCCCGCTGGCGAAGTCGTAGTTGACCGGCAGGCGGGTCTGCGCGGAGGCCGGGCCGGCCCCAAGACGCCCGCCAGGAGCGTCGCAGCGGCGGTGCCCGCCGCCAGCGTCAGTCTGCGACGAATCGCGTGGTTACGCATGAGCGCCTCCCGTGAGGATCCGGTCATGACTCCCCGTGTGGGGCGGGGATCGCTGCGTGTCGGCAGGCGCATCGGATCGGCCGAGGCCCCATGCGGGGACATAAAAATCATCAAGCCGGGTCCGGGCCGGAACTACGCGGCGGAAAGCAGAATCGACGGCGCGGTTTGTTGCCTGACGATGTGGGTGCGCCGGCGGTTCCGTGCATGTCAGCGGGTGGCCGACGCCCCTGCGGCGGGCCCGGGGGCGTCGCCCGGGCCGCCTCAGCGGCCCGGGCCCGCCGGGCCTCCAACCGCGGACCAGAGGTTTGCAACGGCTCGGCGTGTCGTGAGCATCTGTGAGCGAATGTATGTTCGCATCAGCCCGTGAAGCTGGCTGTGCGGGCGCGGGTGAGCGGTGTTCGTCCGCAGGCGGCGTACCGGTGGTTCGGCTAGGGCCGGATGCCGGTGTCGGTGCCGGTGCCGGTGCCGGTGCCGGCCCGGCGGCTGGCGTGCGGGACGAGCTGGGTGGATGCTGCGCCGGGCGGCGGCTGTGGGGGTGGCCGGGTCGTGGTGTTCGCGCGGGTGTCCGGTCATGATCAGCCGGCCGGTCTGGGCAGGCCGGTGGCACGGCTGACTGGGTGGCGGCCGGGAGGGTCTGATGGTGGGCGAGGCCGGCGCCGATCCACCAGACGGGGACCGCCCCTCCGCAAGGAGAGGCTGCCTGACCATGAGCACTCACATTCGCTCACGAGACGGCAACGGTCACATGGTTCTGGACATACCTCCAGAACGTCACTACCGTCGCAAGTACTAACTTACTCGCGAGTAGCCTAAGGGCGTCCGGTATGTCTCTGGCATCTGCCGTACCGACCATCTCCGCCGCGCGTGATGCGGCGGACGGCCCAGGAAGACGCGCCCGCAGGACCTCGGATCCGGGGCCCGTCATCCCGTCCGAGATCGTAGATCAGCTCCGCCCGCTCCTTCCCGAGCTCATCGAGGAGATGGTCGCGGAGATCCACCTGACCGTAGCGGAGTACGCCCGCCCGGACGACGACCGGTACGCGCATGCCGTGCGCCGCGGCGCGGAAGAGGCGGCCCATCAGTTCCTCGACCGGATCGTCAACCCCGACGCCCCGTGGGATTCAGCGGCCGCGGTGTTCCACAGCCTGGGCAGCGCCAAGGCCGGCGAGGGCCGCAGCCTGGAGGCGCTAGAGTCGGCGCTGCGGGCCGGGGCCCGGGTAGCGCTGCGCTGGCTGACCCATGCGTCCCAGTTCGCCGACACCCCGCTGGAGACCCTGGGCTTCCTCGCCGAGGCCCTGTTCGTCTTCCTGGACAAGATCGCCGCGCTGTCGGCGGAAGGGTACGCGCAGGCCCAGGGCCAGGTGGCCGGCGAACTGCAGCGGCGGCGACGGCGGCTCGTCGGCCTGCTGCTCGCCGAGCCCCCGGCCGCGATGGAAGCGGTCAGCGAACTGGCCCGCCTGGCCAACTGGCGGCCGCCGCGCCTGGTGTCCGTGGTCGTGCTCGCCGGTAATGACCTGTACGGCGGCCGGGATCCCGCGCTGCCCGGCGAGGTCTTGAAGGATCTCGATCACGCTCCGCCGGTGCTGATCGTCCCGGACCCCTACGGCCCGGGCAGGCGGCAGATGATCGATGTCGGCCTGCGCGGATTCCGGGCCGCCGTGGGTCCTCCGGTCGGGCTACGCGAGACAGCCAAGTCGCTGAACTGGGCCCGGGAAGCCCTGTGCCTGGCCGAGCAGGGCGTATTCGGCGACAACTCGGTGATCCACTGCGACGATCACCTGACGGACCTGGTGCTCCGCCGGGGCGGGGATCTGCTCGATCGGCTGCGGGCCAAGCGGCTGGCGCCGTTGCGGGGCATGGCCCAGGGCCGCCAGGACATGCTGGCCGACACCCTGCTGGCCTGGCTGGAGACCGGCAAGAGCAGCAGCGTGGCGTCCCGGCTGTTCATCCACCCGCAGACGGCCCGCTACCGGCTGCACAAGCTGCAGGATCTTTTCGGGGAGCAACTGGACAACCCGGACGCCCGGTTCGAGCTCGCGCTCGTGCTCCGCGCGCGGCATGCGGTTTCGCGGCGTCCGGGACCGGCCCAGCCCACCGCGACGCCCGGCCCCTGACGATCACCGCTCGGGCGCGTCAGGACCGGCGGGCGGGGCGGGAACGGGCGCGTCAGGACCGGCGGGCGGGGCGGGAACGGGCGCGTCAGGACCGGCGGACGGGGCGGGAACGGGCGGGTCGGGTCCGGCCGACGGGGCCGGAACGGTGCGCGAGGCGGGTCCGTCAAGCGGGGCGGGACTGGCGGGCGGGGCTTGGCCGGCGGGCGGGGCTTGGCCGGCGGGCGGGGCAGGTCCGGTGCGAGGTGCGGGAACGGGCGGGGCCGGAACGGCGGGCGGGGCCGGAACGGCGGGCGGGGCCGGAACGGCGGGCGGGGCCGGAACGGTGCGCGAGGCGGGTCCGTCAAGCGGGGCGGGACTGGCGGGCGGGGCTTGCGGCGGGCGGGGCTTGGCAGGCGGGCGGGGCAGGTCCGGTGCGAGGTGCGGGAACGGGCGGGGCCGGAACGGCGGGCGGGGCAGGTCCGGTGCGCGGGGCGGGAACGGCGGGTGGGGCGGGGTCGGCGGGAACCGCCGACGTGGCGGTGGCAGCCGGGATGGCGGGCGCCGAAGGGGGGGCGGAGCTGGCATCTGCCGGGGCCGCCGAAGAGGTACCCGCCGGGGCGGTGCTGGGCCGGACGGTGTCGGCCAGGCCGGCACCGGCCGAGTACCGGGCCAGTTCCGGCTTCGGGCCCGGCCGGACGAACGCCATCCCCGCGGCCAGGCAGGCCAGCGGGATGGCGATGATCGCGTACCGGTACAGGGACTGGGCCAGCAGCGCCGGCGCCGCGATGCTCACGGCGGCCAGCGTCCACGGCAGCGCCTGAGCCCCGCCCCACCGCCGCCACTTCCTGACCACTCCCACGAGCCCGGTGATCACCACGGCGAGGAAGACGATGCCGGGAAAATAGACCGGCATCTGGTACAGGAACAGGAAATACGCGTAGGGCTGGACTAAGCGGGTGTTGCTCCGGGTGCCTGCGTACTCGTACTCGTCCTGCGCATAGAACGGCGGCAGCCTGGCGATGTGCGGCGCCACGGTGAAGTTCATCGTGGCATGCGTCGCGGGCCGGTCGTTGGCCAGGAACAGCAGCATCACGTCCCGGGCGCCGACCCGTAGGTAATCGAGGGGCTGCGCCTCGATCGCGCTGATCGCGAAGTGCAGGGCGAGCTTGTTGTTGTAGGCGTTGATCCCCGGGTGCTTGTCGTGACGCCACCAGACGTCCGGCGCCCACAGGTAGTCGGCCGGCGTGGGCGCACCGGTCAGCGTGCTGATCGACCACGCCGGGGCGGAACCAGACGGCGCGACCTGCTTGTCCTGGTTCGGGCAGAGCGGAGCGAGCCTCGGTGGCGGCTTGATGACCGTGCAGTTGGCGAAGCTCGTCGTGCGGGACCACAGGAAAATGCCGTCGCTGCTGGTGATGTTGTACTGCCCGTAGGACGCGTGAAACGCCAGGACGTACCCCAGCACCGGCCCGGCGAACGCCGCAGCGGCCGCGGCGATCGCAGCCCAGCCGACGCGCCTGATCAGCAGGAAGACCGCGAACAGCACGGCCAGCGGGAGCCCGTTGCCGCGCAGCAGGCTGACGTACGCCACGAGCAGTCCGGCCACGGCACACTGCCGCAGCCGCGGCGTGCCCTTGGTCAGCAGCAGCGCCACGGCCAGCAGCAGCGCGAGGGCGTACAGGGTGTCGGGCAGGATGTAGGACTCGAGAGCGATCTCGCGGGCGTCGAACAGGGTCGGGGCCGCGCCCAGCGAGGCACCCCAGGCGGGCAAGCCCCAGTAGCGCAGCAGGCCGTACACGATGGCGGCTAAGGCAATCCCCATCAGGTGCTGCGCGATCGTGACCGCCAGCAGGGCGTGCGGCAGCATCCGGAAAATGTCCAGGAACCCGGAGTAACCGGACGGCCGGATCTGACCCAGGGTGCCCTGGGCGGCCCCCTGCATGTACAGGAACGAGTCCGCGGTGAGCAGCGCCGGCCGGAACGCGAGCATGGCGAGCACCCGCGGCACGAGCGAGAGCGCCACCAGGATCGTGAACAGGCGGTGGTCACGCCACAGCGCCCTCGGGTCCAGCACCGCCGCGACCCTGCGCGCCGACGAACCGGCGACCCCGCGGACCCGGGGGAGACCGCGCCGCGGCGGCGGCCGGTGCGGCGCGGCCGGCTGCCCGTGCGCGCCGTAAAGCCCGTCGAGCTTGAGATCCGGCACGGTTCTCCTCGGCTTCCGGCAACCCAGCCCGCGCCGACCCGGGGGACGCTCAGGCGCGGTCCGATCCATGAACGAGCCCTGAAGGGCGGTACCCGGCGCGACACAGGCAACCCCCGCGCCTGACAATAGCGTGTGTGACGAGTAACAGTTCGGTAACTCGACAACTACTGAGCGTGAACGCCCTGCGGGAGGCACTGATCACGCCCGGCGGGCTCTGGCATGACATCCGCGTGGTGGCGGAGACCGGGTCCACCAACGCGGACCTGCTGGCCGTGGCCGGCAGCGGCATCCCGGAGGGGGTGGTGCTCGCGGCCGAGGCCCAGTCGGCCGGCCGCGGCCGGATGGGCCGGCGCTTTGTCAGCCCGCCGCGGGCCGCGCTCATGTTCTCGGTGCTGCTGCGTCCCGCGGCCGTGCCGTCGGCGATGCGGGGGTGGGTCCCGCTGCTCACCGGGGTAGCGGTGGCCTCGGCCCTGAGGGCCGAGGCGGCGGTCGATGCCTGGCTGAAATGGCCCAACGACGTGCTGGTGCACGGCGCGAAGCTGGCCGGCATCCTGACCGAGCAGTCCGGCCACGCGATCGTGGCGGGTACCGGGATCAACGTGTCCACCAGCCGGGACGAGCTGCCGGTGCCCGAAGCGACCTCGCTGGTGCTGGAGGGCGCGGCGCGCACGGACCGGGACGTGCTGCTCGCCCGCGTGCTCACCGAACTGGAGCGGTGGTACCTGGCCTGGGCGCCGGCTGGGTGACGCGACCGGGTGCGGGCTCCGCCGGGAGTACCAGCGGCTGTGCGGGACCCTCGGCCGGCAGGTGCAGGTATCGCTGCCCGGCGGGAAGACGGTGGCCGGAACGGCGTCCGAGGTGGACGACGCCGGCAGGCTGGTAGTCCGGTCCGGGTCCGATCTCGTTTCTGTCAGCGCCGGCGACGTGATCCACGTGCGGTGACGGCGGGGTTACCGCCTCCGGGCACGCCCGGACGCATCCGGGCGGCAGCATAGTGCCGATATACATGCCACGATGTGGCCTATGGCCGGTGATGAGTCCCTCTCCGAGGGCGAGCGCTTCGTGCTGAAGCTGCACCCTCACTGGAAGACGCTGCTGTGGCCATCCTTCATCCTCGTGGTGATCGTCGTCGCGGCGATCACGCTGCTGGTGATCCTCCCGACCGGGCACAACCTGGCCCTGGCCCGGATCGTGATCGGGGTCGTGGCCCTGGTGGCGGCGATCACCTGGTTCGGGGTCCCGCTGCTGCGCTGGAAGACCACGAGCTACGAGCTGACCACCCGTCGGCTCAGGCTGCGCCGGGGCATCGTGACCAGGACGGGGCGTGACTTCCCGCTGATCCGGATCAGCGACGTGTCCTTCTCGCACGGCCCGATCGACCGGCTGCTCGGCGCCGGCCGGCTCATCGTCGAGTCCGCGGGCGAGCACGGCCAGCTCGTGCTCAACGAGATTCCCCAGGTCGAGCAAGTCCAGGCCACGCTGTTCCAGCTGGTGGAAGACGAGCAGGCGCGGCTGGCGCGGGAGGAGCGCTGAGCCCGGGCGCGCGGGTGCGGCGGGCAGCGGCGGGGGAGGGCTGCCGCCGCCCGGCCGGGCTCCGATTAGCCTGCCGGTATGAGCGAGCCGAGGGCGCGGCGCCGCCAGTGAAGGGGATGGGGAGGCGGGCGGGGAGCGAGGGACGGGCGACGAGGGAAGGCGGCGCAGTGAAGGGGATGGGGAGGCGGGCGGGGCCCCGCAGGCGATCGGGAAACACCGCATGAACCAGGGGGCAGACGGCGTCGCCGTGCGCGCGGCCGCGGCCACTCCGGCGATCGCGGAGATCGTGCTCGACCGGCCCGAGGCCATGAACGCGCTGAGCACGGCCATGGCCGCCCGGCTGGCCGGGGTCTGCGCGGATCTGGCGGGCAACCGCGATGTCCGCGCGATCGTGCTGGCGGCGGCCGGCCGGGCGTTCTGTGTCGGCGCCGACCTCAAAGAGCGGGCGGTGATGAGCGACGCCGACCTGATGGCGCAGCGGCCGGTGTTCCGCGCCGCGTTCGCCGGCCTGCTGGCCCTGCCGCAGCCGGTCGTCGCGGCGGTGCACGGCTACGCGCTCGGCGGCGGCTGCGAGCTGGCCATGTGCTGTGACGTGATCGTGGCCGACGAGACCGCCGAGTTCGGGCTGCCGGAGACCACCGTGGGTCTGGTTCCTGGCAGCGGCGGGACCCAGCTTGCGCTGCGCCGCCTCGGCCCCGGGCGGGCCGCGGACCTGGTGCTCACCGGCCGCCGGATCGACGCCGCCGAGGCCGGGCGGCTCGGTCTGGCCGACCGCCTGGTCCCGGCCGGCACGGCCGTCCAGCACGCCCGCGAGTTCGCTGAGCGTACGGCGAGTAACTCGCCGGTGGCCGTTCAGGCAGCTAAACGGGCGCTGCGGCAGGGCGCAGGCCTTCCGCTCGCGGCCGGCCTGGAAGTCGAGGACGCGGCCTGGCGTACCGCGGCGTTCTCGGCGGACAGAAAGGAAGGCATCGCGGCGTTTGTGCAGAAGCGGCGGCCGCGGTGGCCAGGCGCGTGAGGAGGCAGGACAGTGAGTGAGCCGGAAGGTGCCTCAAGGGCGCCCTGGAGGCGAGCGGGGAACACAGTGAGTGAGCGAATGGGCCTCAAGGGCGCCCGGAGGCCAGCGGGGAGACAGAGTGAGTGACCTTCCGGAGCGGATCTCGGTGCGCGAGGTCGGCCCGCGCGACGGCCTGCAGAACGAGGATCCGGTGCCGACCGAGGCCAAGATCGAGCTCATCGACCGGCTGTCCGCGACCGGCGTGCAGCGGATCGAGGCCGTGTCGTTCGTCCGGCCCGAGGCGATCCCGCAGATGGCCGACGCCGACGAGGTGTGGACCGGGATCCAGCGGGCGCCGTCGGTCCGGTACTCGGCCCTGGTTCCCAACCTGCGGGGGGCCCGGCGGGCGCTGGATCGCGGGCTCACCGAGATCGAGGCCGTGGTGTCGGCGTCCGATACCCACAACCGCAAGAACGTCAACCGGTCGACCGAGGAATCACTGGACGACATCGCCGTGGTCATCGACGAGGCGCACCAGCGCGGCGCTACCTGCCAGGTGATCGTGTCGACCGCGTGGGGCTGCCCGTACGAGGGTGACGTGCCGGCGGCCCGGGTGGTCCGGGTGGCCTCGCGGGCGGTGGCCGACGGCGCGGACTGCGTCTCGTTCGGCGACACCACGGGCATGGCCACGCCGCGGCGGGTCCGCGAGCTCGTCGGGGCGTTCCGTTCGGCGCATCCGGACGTCCCGCTCAACCTCCATTTCCACAACACAAGGGGGACCGGCCTGGCCAACGTGCTCACCGCGCTCGAACTGGGGGTGTCGGACTTTGACGCGTCGGTGGGCGGGCTCGGCGGCTGCCCGTACGCGCCGGGTGCCACCGGCAACATCGCCACCGAGGAACTCGTGCACATGGTCGAGGACATGGGCGTGGCGACCGGGATCGACCTGGAGGCGATGATCGACGCCGCCGCCGACGCGGAGCGGATCATCGGGCGGCCGCTGCCCTCCCAGGTGCTCCGGGCCGGCCCCCGAACCCGTACAATCCAGGCATAACTTCCGCGGTTGCGTGGGTTGCGTGGGTTGCGTGGGTTGCGTGGGTTGCGTGGCCCGATTTCAGGCTCTGGCGCGGATTCGGATTTGGTGATCGGCTCATGCGATAGAGGCGCACGGGCGGCCGGTCTCAATGATCTTGGAGACTTTACGTGCGCTATCTGCACATAAGTCTCCACGATCATGAAGCGGACGTCGCCCCCGTCACGGAATCGGCGCCAGGGCCCGATTTCATGATCCAGGACTCAAATGCATGACATGGGCGCGCAGATGATCAACATGCCGGTTTGATCATGGATCCGGCGCCCGGTTCCCTGACCCAGGCGCCGGTCAGCGGACGACGCGGCTGGCCGGGGGCTGGCGCCAGGCCGGACAGCCAGCCACCGTCCAACCATTTGCCCCCGTTTCGCAGTCTTCGTCCCGGCCGCAGGCCCGCCGCCCCGGCATCCTCGCCCGCCGCCCCGCCATCCCTGGCCGCCGCCCCGCCATCCCTGGCCGCCGCCCCGCCATCCCTGGCCGCCGCCCCGCCATCCCCGGCCGCCGCCCCGCCATCCCCGGCCGCCGCCCCGCCATCCCCGGCCGCCGCCCCGCCATCCCCGCCCCGTGAATGCGACGTTGGTGTACACCCGTGTACAGCAGACTCACATTCATCGCCGGATTCGCCGGCGAGGGGAACCGGCTCACCTGACCGGAGGACCCAAGACGCGGGAAATGCCGGAATTCAGGGCATGGATCATGGGCACCGCGCCGGCCAGGCGCCGGGCGGGCTCCGCCGCGCCCCGGTTCGCAGTCCGCTTACCACGAGGCTGACCGCCGCGAGGCACAGCAGCGGGTTATTCCGCGACGAGCCCAATAGATGGTTTTGGGTCCTAGATCATTTGAAGGCGTGGGGCGCGGGCGCCGGGGCGGCGGCCGGGGATGCCGGGGCGGCGGGGCCGGGGGCGTGCCGGAGCAGGCGGCGCCTCAAGGGCGCCCCGGAGGTGAGCAATGAACACAGTACGCTCGCCAGCGTGAGCGAAGAACTGAAGGACGCGGGGCTGGCCGCGGTCGGCGCGGGCGAGGCCGGCCACCCCGAGCTGGCCGGCACCAGGGCCAGGATCGAGCGGGGCGGTGCGGCCCGGTATCACGAGGCCGCGGCCGCACAGGGCAAGCTGTTCGCCCGGGACCGGATTGCCCTGCTCGTGGACGAGGGCAGCTTCACCGAGGACGGCGCGTTCGCCAACGTCCTGGCCGACGGGCTGCCCGCCGACGGCGTCATCACCGGCACGGCGACCGTCGGCCGGCGCGTGGTCGCGCTGATGGCCAACGACTCGACGGTCAAGGCGGGCTCCTGGGGCGCTCGCACCGTCGAGAAGATCATCAGGATCATCGAGAAGGCCTACGCCCTGGGGATCCCGATGATCTACCTGGTGGACTCGGCGGGCGCGCGGATCACCGACCAGGTGGAGATGTTCCCCGGGCGCCGCGGGGCGGGCAAGATCTTCCACACCCAGGTGCGCGCCTCCGGATCCATACCGCAGGTGTGCGCGCTGTTCGGCCCCTCGGCCGCGGGCGGCGCCTACATCCCGGCGTTCTGCGACTACGTCGCGATGGTGGACGGCAACGCGTCGATGTACCTGGGCAGCCCGCGGATGGTCGAGATGGTGGTCAAGGAGCAGACCACGCTCGAGGACATGGGCGGCGCGCGCATGCACTGCACGGTCTCGGGCTGCGGACACTACCTGGCCGAATCGGAGCACGACGCGATCGCGGCGGTCCGCGGGTTCCTGTCCTACCTGCCCGGGAACTGGCAGGGCGCGCCGCCGGCCACGAGCGCGGGCGAGCCGAAGCCGACCGACCTGCGCGGGCTGGTGCCGGCCAGCGAGCGCCAGGCGTTCGACATGCGCAGGTACGTCCGCGGCGTGGTCGACGAGGACTCGCTGTTCGAGATTCACGCGCTGTGGGCCCGCGAACTCGTCGTCGGTTTCGCCCGCCTGGGCGGGCAGGTCATCGGCGTGGTCGCGAACAACCCGATGTTCAAGGGCGGCGTGCTGTTCGTCGATTCCGCGGACAAGGCCACGCGCTTCATCCAGCTCTGCGACGCGTTCAACGTGCCGCTGCTGTTCCTGGCCGACGTGCCCGGCTTCATGGTCGGCACGGCGGTCGAGAAACAGGGGATCATCAGGCACGGGGCCAAGATGATCAGCGCCGTGGCCGAGGCCACCGTGCCCAAGATCTGCGTCGTGGTCCGCAAGGCTTACGGGGCCGGGCTGTACGCCATGGCCGGGCCCGGGTTCGAGCCCGATGCCACGCTGGCGCTGCCGACGGCCAAGATCGCGGTGATGGGCGCCGAGGCGGCCGTCAACGCCGTGTACTACAACAAGCTGGCGGCAATCGCCGACCCGGGCGACAGGGAAGCGGAAACACGCCGCCTGCGCGCGGACTACGACGCCGACATAGACGTGCTCAGGCTCGCGGGGGAACTCGTGGTGGACGATGTCGTGCAGCCGGAGGACCTGAGGGCGGAGCTGATCCGCAGGTTCGACGCGGCGCGTGGCAAGGAGCGCTCGTTCTCCCGGCGGCGGCACGGGGTCACCCCGGTGTGAGCCAGTCTGACTCCGGCGCGACCCGTGACCCCGTCGGCGCGGCCCGCGCGGGCCCGGCCCCCGCCGGCCCCTGCTGGCCTGGCCCGGCCCCTGCTGGCCTGGCCCGGCCCCTGCTGGCCCGGCCCCCGCCTGCCCCTGCTGGCCTGGCCCGGCCCCTGCCGGACGCCGGTCCATGGCGAGCAGTCGCCGGAGGATTACGGAATGCTATCTTGGCAGTTCCGGCGCGTGGAGTTCGGGAAATAGTTGCCTGCCGCCATACGATCTGAGCATGACCAGCGTTTTGCTTGCCGAGGACGACCCGTCCATCTCGGAGCCACTGGCGCGCGCTCTACGTCGCGAAGGCTATGAGGTCGGCGTCTCCGCCGACGGGCCAGCCACGCTCGAGGCCGCGTGCGGGGGCGGGATCGACCTGATCTTGCTCGATATTGGCCTGCCCAAACTCGACGGCCTCGAGGTCTGCCGGCAGATCCGGTCGGCGGGCCATGCCATCCCGGTGCTGATCCTCACCGCACGCGCGGACGAGGTGGATACCGTGATCGGCCTGGACGCCGGTGCCGACGACTACGTCACCAAGCCGTTCCGGCTCGCCGAGTTGCTGGCCAGGGTCCGGGCTCTGCTGCGCCGCGGCGCCACGGAGAGCCGGGTGGTGCAGGGCGTCAGGGTCGACGCCGACGCGCGCCGGGCCTGGCTGGGCGACGCCGAGATCGACCTCACCTCCAAGGAGTTCGACCTGCTCTCGCTGCTCGTGTCCGAGGCCGGGAAAGTGGTCACCCGCGAGCAGATCATGCGGCAGGTCTGGGACAGCAAGTGGTGGGGATCCACGAAGACCCTGGACATGCACGTTTCCTGGCTGCGTCGCAAACTGGGAGACGACGCGCACAGCCCCCGCTTCATTACCACGGTCCGGGGCGTGGGCTTCAGGTTCGAGCGGGGCGACTGACCTCGGGGCGGTGGCTGACATGAGCGGCAGGGCGGTGGCTGACATGGGCGGGCAGCGGGCGGACGCCACGTCCGTCGGCGCTCGCGCCGGCGGGCCGGCTGATGGCGGGCGCGGAGGCTGAGCCGTGCAGCGTCGCCTGCTCGTCTCCACGGTCGCGGTCGCCGTGGCCGCGGTGCTGCTGCTCGGCGTGCCGCTGGCCTTCGTGGTCGGCAGGCTGCGGAGCAGCGAGGCGACCCAGCAACTGCGACACGACGCCACGACGCTCGCCACCGGGCTGCAGGAACGGCAAGACGCGGGGCTGCCGCCCGATGCCGCGGTGGTCGGCCGGTCTCTGCCCGACCGCTACGTGGTCATCACCAAGCGGGGCGGCGGCCGGACCGCGGTGGGCACCAGGCCGCCGGCGCACGACTCGATCACCGGGAAGGACTCGACCAGGGACTTCACGGTCACCGTTACTGCCGACGATTCGTTCATCACCGGCCAGGTGACCGACGGGCTCGTGGTGATCGGCTCGCTGGCCTTGCTCGCGATCGGCGTCGCGGTGGGGCTGGCCGTGCTGCAGGCCCGGCGGCTGACCCGGCCGTTGCAGGAACTGGCCGGCGCCGCGGACCGCCTCGGCTTCGGCGACGCCCGGCCGCTGGGGCGACGATACGGCATTCCGGAGCTTGACCGGGTGGCGGAGGGGCTGGATGGGTCCGCGAAGCGGATCAATGACCTGCTGACCGCCGAGCGGGACTTCGCCGTGGATGCCTCACACCAGCTGCGGACCCCGCTGACTGCGCTGTCGATGCGGCTGGAGGAGATGGTCGCGGCGGCGAACTACCCGGATGTCGTGCGCGAGGAGGGGGCGGCCGCCCTGGCCCAGACCGAGCGGCTTGCCGACGTGGTCGGTCAGCTTCTCGGCCGGGCCCGCCGGTCGGTGGCCGGCGCTCCCGCCCTGGCCAGCGTGGACGACATCGTGGCGCAGCAGGTCGTGGAGTGGGAGCCGGCGTTCCGGCGGCTGAGCCGGAAGCTGGAGGTGACCGGCGAGAAGAGCCTGTACGCCTACGTCACGCTGGGGAGCGCGGCTCAGGTGATCGCCACGCTGCTGGACAACGCGCTCGTGCACGGAGCGGGGACGGTCACGATCAGGACGTCGCAGACGCCGCGGTCGGTGGTCATCGAGGTCAGGGACGAGGGGAAGGGCGTGCCGCCGGAACTGGTGCCGCGGATCTTCGAGCGCAGCGTCAGCGGGGCGCCCGGGGGAACCGGGCTCGGGCTCTCGCTGGCCCGGACCGTGGCGGCGGCGGATGGCGGCCAGGTGGTCCTGGTGCGGCCGCGCCCGGCGGTTTTCGCGCTGTTCCTGCCGCACGGCGTTCCCGGGACACCCGACGAGCCCGTGGTCAGCGGCCCGGCCTGACCTACCCCCGACCGCCCGGGACGGCGGCCGCAGCGCATAGCCTCCTTGGCGATGGCAGAACACGAGACGGCCCCCGCGACGGTCACCGGCCCCGCGCCACCGCGGGCCGGCATTCCGGTGGTCGGCATGGTGGGGGCCGGGCAGCTCGCGCGCATGACCGCCCAGGCCGCGGTGAGCCTCGGCATCGGGTTCCGGGTGCTCGCCGCTGCGCCCGGCGAGAGCGCCGCGCTGGTCTGCACGGGCACGCAGATCGGCGACCACCGGTCCCTGGCCGACCTGGCCGCGTTCAGCGAGGGCTGTGATGTCGTGACGTTCGACCACGAGCACGTGCCCGGGCCGCACCTGCGGGCGCTGGAGCGGGCGGGCGTGGCCGTCCGGCCGGGACCGGACGCGCTGCGCTTTACTCAGGACAAGCGCGCCATGCGCGAGCGGCTGGCCGGGCTGGGCCTCGTGTGCCCGCGGTACGCCCGCGCGGCCGGCCTGGACGACGTGTCCGGCTTCGCCGCCGGCTCGGGCTGGCCGGTCGTGCTCAAGGCGGTCAGCGGCGGGTACGACGGGAAGGGGGTGTGGGTCTGCGGCACGCCGGCGCAGGCCGCCGAAGTCCTCGCCCACGGGCTGGACCTGATCGTCGAGGAGCACGTGACCTTCCAGCGGGAGCTGGCCGTGCTGGTGGCCCGCTCGCCCAGCGGCCAGGCCGCCGTGTACCCGGTCGTGCAGACCATCCAGCGGGACGGGATATGCCGCGAGGTGCTGGCGCCCGCGCCTGGCCTCGCCGACACCACGGCCATCGCCGCACAGCGGCTGGGGCTGGCCATCGCGGCCGGGCTGGGGGTTACCGGGATGCTGGCGGTCGAGCTGTTCGAAAGCCCGGACGGGCTGATCGTGAACGAGCTGGCCATGCGGCCTCACAACAGCGGCCACTGGACCATCGAGGGCGCCAGGACGTCTCAGTTCGAGCAGCATCTGCGGGCCGTTCTCGACCTGCCGCTCGGGGCGCCCGTGCTCGCAGCGCGGCACGCGGTCATGGTCAACGTCCTCGGCGGCGACGATCCCGACCTGCACTCGAGGCTGGTGCACGTGCTGGCGGCCGACCCGGGCCTGCGGGTGCACCTCTACGGCAAGGTGGTCAGGGCCGGGCGCAAGGTCGGTCACGTCACCGCGCTCGGCGACGAGGTCGGGGCGCTCCGCGACCGCGCCGCGCGCGCGGCCAGCTACCTCAGCGGGAGCACCGGGCGAGAGTAGCCGGATGGGCACCGGGTGGGGTCCGGGGCCGGATCGAGGCGGTTCTGGGCGAGGGCCGGCGGGCGGGGGAAAAGGGAGGCATACATGGACGGTCGGCCGGTGGTGGGCGTGGTGATGGGCAGCGATTCCGACTGGCCGGTGATGGAGGCGGCGGTCACCGCTCTGCAGGAGTTCGACGTCCCCTGGGAGGCCGACGTCGTGTCGGCGCACCGGATGCCCCGAGAAATGATCAGCTACGGGTCCGGAGCCGCGGGCCGCGGGCTCCGCGTGATCATCGCGGGCGCCGGCGGCGCCGCCCACCTGCCGGGCATGCTCGCGGCCGTGACGCCGTTGCCGGTGATCGGGGTCCCGGTCCCGCTGGCGCACCTGGACGGGCTGGACTCGCTGCTGTCCGTCGTCCAGATGCCGGCCGGGGTCCCGGTGGCGACGGTCGCGGTGGGCGGGGCCCGCAACGCCGGGCTGCTCGCGGTCCGCATCCTGGCCGCCGCGGACGAGCAACTGCGGCGCCGGATGGCCGAGTTCCAGGACGCGCTCCGGGCCACGGCCCAGGCCAAGGGGGCCGCCCTGCGCGGCAAGCTGGCCAAGCCCAAGTCATAGAACGCCGACCAGGGCGTCGGCACCAGGCGTCACCGCTGGCGCCGCCGCACCCTTTCGTCCCGTTCTGCGACCTTTATCCTGGCCCACGAACCGCCGCCGCGGCAATTCGCCCGTATGAATGTGAGTTCAGTGCACACCGGTGTACACCAGATCCGCATTCATCGTCGGCTTCCTCGGCTACGGGGGTGGCGGGGTTCGCCGGTGCAGGGGGCGGCGGGGGTTCGCCGGTGCGGGGTGGCGGGGTTCGCCGGTGCGGGGGGTGGCGGGGGTTCGCCGGTGCGGGGGTGGCGGAGTTCGCCGGCTGACGGGGCCGGCGGGGGTTCGCCGGCTACGGGGGGTGGCGGGGGGTTCGCGGGTTTGGGGAGCCGCCGGGATGACCGGCGCTATGGCGCCTCGGGCTGACCGGGGACGTCGGCGCAGATCAGGCCCCAGGGGCGGCCGCTGGCCCGGGTGATCACCACGGTGGCGCGACCCGGACCGCGCAGGGCCAGGCGGCGGTGGATCTGCTGGACGTCCCCGGCCAGCCCGCGGCGCCGGATGTCGGCGGCGCCGATGCCGAGTTCCCGCAGCCTGCGGGCGAAATGCCGCTCGTGCCATGGTGCCGACTCCAGGACCCGCCAGGTTCGTGCGAACGGGGTGCGCAGCTCGCGGTCGGCGGCCAGGAACGCGATCTGAGAGTCGACCTTCCAGGCACCCAGCCGCCGGGCCAGTTCGGTGACCAGCCCGGCCCGGGTGACCGCGGGGCTGGGATCGAGCAGGAACGCGCCGGGCTCGGCCACGGGGACCTCCGGGCCGGGCAGGCCCGGGAGCCCGGGAAGCCCGGGGCGGCGCGGTCAGGGTAGCCCCGGACGGCAGGATCGTGGCCCGGCTCGGGACCGTCGCGAGCGCCGGAGACCACAGCACGGCCTCCTTCAGGTCCCGGCCGACCGCCACGAACTCGGCCTCCCAGCCCCCGGGGACAAGCTCGCGCGGCAGCCCGGGCGCGGCCTTGATCCCCACCGCGGCGACCGCGCGGGCCAGGTCCAGGCACCAGTCCAGGGGCGGCTCGCTGCGCCCGGCGGCCAGGCGGCGCCCGCCGGAACGCCGGGCCGGATCGACGAACACCGCGTCCACTCCGGCCAGCCTGACGTCTGCCACGTCCGCGCACACGGCGGCCAGGTCGCTGGCCGCGCCGTACACGCCGGCGTTGTGGCGGGCGAACTCGAGGTTAACCAGATCACGATCAACAGCCAGAACGCGGCGTCCGCGGCCCAGTGCGGTCAGGTTGCCGCCGATGCCACAGCACAGATCGGCCACCAGCGCGCCCGCCGGGTAACGCGCGGCGCTGTGGGCGGCCGTGATCTCGGAGGACGCCTGCTCCAGCCCGGCCCGGGCGAACAGCATCTGGTCCGCGCGGCTGAACTTGGCCCGGGCGGCGGTGCGCAGCGCCTGCTGGGTGAGCGCCGCGGCGACCAGCCCCGGCGGATAGCGTTCCCGCAGCGACCGGGCCAGCTCCAGTGCCCGGTCCGGGCCGATCTGCTCGCCCGCGAGCCGGTCGAGCAGATCGCGGCCGTCGGCCGACAGCAGGGCCGTGATCAAGCTGGGTCACCTCCGGCTGGCCCGCGACAATCCGTTCGGGTGCTCACGGCTGCGGTTCGGCGGCAAGCTCGCGGGGGATCACCACCGTCTCGGCCGGGTCAAGCTGGGAGTCGATGTGTTGACCATGGTCTCGGCCTGATCCTCGACCACCAGCACCTGCATGGGGCCATGATGCCCTGCCGGACGTCACACCAGCATCACATACGCCGCCTGGCTGCCCCGGCCGCCAGCACGCGACTGGCCTTCCGCGCGGCGGCGGCCGCGGGCCCCGCGGGTGGCGTGTTTTGTGCCGGGCACAGCCGCGGCGTGGGCTGGGAGACAAGCCGTCACAGGCCCTCGAGCAGAGCGGTGACCCGGGCCAGGTCGCCGGGGTCGGCGGTGAACCAGCGTTATGCCTAGCCTAGGCACGTGACGCCGGCACGCGGCGAAGGCCGAAGAGAGCGAGGAACGATGACCGATGGGCTGGTGCTGCCGCCCGGCGCGGGCAGCAGGATCGAGGGCGCGGGCATGACCTTGAAGGTGGGAGCCGGGCAGTCGAAGAACTGGTCGCTGTTCGAGGCCGAGGTCGCGCCGGGATTCGACGTGGGGGCGCACCTGCACCGCGAGGCCGAGGAGATGTTCTGGATCCTCGACGGCGAGCTTGACCTGCTCGCGTTCGAGCCGCGGGTGCGGACCGCCGGCGACTGGTCCGCCTGGGAGTCGGCCACGGGCGCGACGGTGGCCCGCGGCGGCCCGGGGAGCGCCATGTTCGTCCCGGCCGGATGCCCGCACGCGTTCGCCAACCGCGGGACTGCCCCGGCCCGCATGGTCTTCCTCGTCAGCCCGCCCGGTCACGAGCACTACCTGCGGGAACTGGCCGGGCTGATCACCCGGCCCGGCCCGCCGGACCAGGCCGAGATCGCGGCGCTGCGCGCGCGGTACGACATCGAGCAGCTCACCCCGCTGGCCCCGGGCCGGTTCCGGTAACGGGGCCTGAGGGTTTCACCGCGCCGGCAGGCAGCGGTTACCGGCTGTTCAGGTCGCGGCCCGTGATGTCCGCCCAGGCGGACAGTTCGGAGGATAGCCGGGGGTCGCGCTCGGGCCCGGCCCGGCGCCCGGGCAGGTGCGGCCGCGCCCGCACGTGCCGTCTCGGCGGCCGCTCCGGCGCGGCGGCCGGCCCGAGGCCTACGGTCACCGCCGCCCCGCCGGCCGGGGAGCGGCCGAGGGTCAGCGTGCCGCCGGACGCTTCGGCTATCCGCTGCGCGATGTCCAGGCCCAGGCCGGTAGAGCCGCCGCTGGACAGGCCCCGGCGCGCGGGGTCGGGGTGCGTGAAGCCGGGACCGTCGTCGGATGCGACCAGCCAGGCGCCTCCGCCGGCGCGCCCGCTGACCCGGACCGAGAAGGCCGTTCCCTCCGGGGTGTGCGCGAACACGTTCTCCAGCAGGATGTCCAGGCACGCCGCCATGTCCTGGACCGGCACCAGGACAGGCAGAGGCGAGGCGGGCAGGTCGACGGTCATGCGGCGGTCCTGGTCCTCGGCGAGCGGTCGCCAGAACGCGGTCCGCTCGGCGACGACGTGCACCACGTCGCACGCCGCCCCTCCGCCGGGTCCGCTCGGCCGCCTGGCCTCGCGGATGACCTCGTTGACGGTACGCGACAGGCCGTCGATGCCCGCGATGATCCGGGTCATCTCCTCATCGTCGCGCAATGACTCCGCGTCGATCCTGAGCGCGGTCAGCGGGGTGCGCAGGCGGTGCGACAGGTCGGCGACCGTTTCCCGCTCGCGGGCGAGCAACTCGCCGATCCGCACGGCCAGGCGGTTCAGGCCGCTGCTCACCCTCCGGATCTCGGGTGCTCCCTCGTGCGGTGCGCGAGCGGACAGGTCGCCGGCGGCCAGTTGCTCCGAGGCGCGGGCCAGCGCCCCGAGCGGACGGACCAGGGACCGGGCCAGCTGGGCGGAGACGATCACGCTCAGCGCGATCAGGCCGAGCCCCACGCCGCCGAGCAGCAGCCAGGCGCGCAGCACGCCGTGGCTCAGCTGGGCTCCGGAGACGAACGTACGGATCACCGCGGTGCCGTGCGGCAGCCCCTGGACGGCGACAAGCACCTCGGTCCCGCCCGGGACCTGGTCGGTCAGGCTGTGTCCGCTGGCCGCCAGCCGGACCCCGGGAGAGCCGGGCGCACGCGCGCCGAGGGTCTGGCCGCCCGGCAGGAAGATCGTGACAGGCTGGCTGGGGTCCTGGGCGTTCACCCGCGCCACCGCCAGCCCGAGCTGCGGGGTATCCAGCGTGGCGACCAGCGGCGCCATGAACTGAGCCTGGACCGTGGCCGCGCTGACCGCCCGGTCCGCCTGGAAGGTCCGCAGCAGCAGCGCGAGCGGCACCAGGAACGAGACCAGGATCATCGAGCTGATCGCCACCGCGAGCAGGATGATGCGCAGCCTCATGGGGGTGCGGTGAGCTTGATGCCGACCCCGCGCACGGTGTGCAGGTACCTCGGCTGCTGGGCGCTCTCACCGAGCTTGCGGCGCAGCCACGACACGTGCACGTCCACGGTCTTGTCCGCGCCGCCGTAGGGCAGCCGCCATACGTGCGTCAGCAGGTCCCGCTTGGTCACCACCTGCCCGGCGTGCAGCGCGAGATAGAGCAGCAGGTCGAACTCGCGCCGGCTCAGGTCGAGCCGGGCGCCGGCCAGCGTGGCCTCGTAGCCTTGCGGGTCCAGCCGCAGCGCTCCCACCGAGATCGGGCCGGACCGCCTGTCGTCGCCCCCGGCCGCCCTCCGCAGCACCGCACGGATCCTGGCCTCGATCTGGCCGCTGCCGAACGGCTTGACCAGATAATCGTCGGCGCCCGCGTCCAGGGCCCTGACAATGTCGGCCTCGTCGTCGCGCGCCGTGGCCACCACGACCGGGACCGTGCTAACCGCACGGAGCATGCGCAGTGCCTCGTAGCCGTCGAGGCCGGGCAGGCCCAGGTCGAGGATGACGAGGTCCGGCGGCGCGTCCACGACGTGCTGCAGCGCCTCCATCGCGCTGGCCGTGCTGGCGACGGCGTGGCCGCGGTCAGTGAGCGCGCGGATCAGCGCGCCACGGATCGCGGCGTCGTCCTCTACGAGCAGAAGCTGCGCCACGATGAGGACGTTATCGGGTCGTGGCTGGTCAAGGCGGGCAGATCCGGGACGCATGCCCCGCGTGGAGCAGCCGGGCGGCCCGGCCGCCCCGGCCGTTGAGGCGGTCTTTACCTCGCCTTAACGCGGCTCGGGCCAGCCTGGCGTTCGTGCGCGCGAGGATCCCCATCGCCGTCGCTGCCTGGCTGCTCGGCGCCGTCACCGCGACCTGTGGCAGCCTGCTGGCGATCTCGCTGCTCGGCGACGGGTTCGGGATCGGCGGACCGCCGAGCCAGCCGCTGACCGTGGCCGCCGTGAACAAGGCCCTGGCCGACGCCAGGCGGGAGCAGTCACCGGCTCCGTCCGCGTCGCCGTCCCGCCCGTCCCTTCCGTCCCTTCCGTCCCGCCCGGCCCGGCCGCGAGCCTCGAAGCACTCCGCGGCGGCCCGGCCAGCGCCGGCCCAGCCCGGCACCACGGCGGGCACCCTGCTCGGCTCGCCGGCCGGGACGGTGGTCGCGAGCTGCGGGCCGGCCGGGGTCTACCTGCTCTCCTGGAGCCCGGCCCAGGGGTACGGGGTGGATCGAGTGGCTCGCGGGCCCGCCACGGTGGCCAGCGTGGTCTTCGACGCGGGCACCCGCGCGGTGACGATGCAGGTCGTCTGCCGCGGTGGCACCCCGGTCAGCAGCACGTCGTCGGGCGGCGACGACGACGGGGGCTCGTCGGGCGGCGGCGACGACTGACCCGGGCGTGCCCGCAGCCGGAACGTCATCAGCTCTCCGGGCCGGCCGGGACGGGCAGCAGCGCCAGGCGGCCCACGCCGTGGCACGGGCCGACGCGATCATGACGGGCGGCGTCAGGCCCGAAGGCCGCCAGGGCGCTGGCCACCAGTTGCGTGGCCCCGTCCGGATGGCGGCACGCGCCGCGGCGCTCGATCAGCGGGATCAACGCCGCGACCTGGTCGGCCGCGCGGCCCCGGCCGCCGTGGTAGGCCAGGTCGGCCAGCGCGTCGGCCAGCGCCGGCAGCCCGAACACGCACGGTCCGCACTGCCCCGCGGTCTGCTCGGAGAGGTACCTGACCACCTGGGCCGTCTCGGCCAGCCCGCACGAGGATTCCGGCAGGGCGATCACGATGCCAGCCCCGAGCGCGCCGCCCGCGGCACGCAGGTCCGCGTGCGTCATCGGCACCGGCCAGGCGACCTCCGCCGGCAGCCAGGCGCCGAAGTAGCCTCCGGTCAAGATCGCCCGCAGCCGTTCGGTGGGCCCGCCCGCCAGCATGAGCACCTGGCCCACCCTGGTGCCGAGCGGTATCTCGTACACGCCGGGGCGCGCGATCGCACCGCCGACGGTTACCAGCGTGGACCCGGGCGCCCGCGGCGTCCCGACCTCGCGGAACCAGCAGTCGCCGAAGCGGGCGATCAGCGCCAGGTGCGCCAGCGTCTCGACGTTGTTCACCAGCGTGGGGCGGTCCCCGACACCGCGCTCGTGCGGGCGCGGCGGGGCGAACGTCGGCCGGCCCGGCCCGCCGGACAGGAACTGTACGATCGCCGACTGCTCGCTCGACGTGTACCGGCCGGGTATGCCGACGACCTGGATCGGCACCGGGTCGATCCCGGCCACGTTCCTGGCCTCGGCCGCGGCCCGCAGGCCCGCGCCCAGGCGGGCCGCGCCGCGGTGCACCACCAGGTAGGCCCGGGTCGCGCCCACCGCGTGGGCCGCGATCGTGATCCCGTCCATGACCAGGTGCGGCGTCCAGGTCAGCAGGAAACGGTCCTTCGCGCTGGCCGGCTCGCCCTCGGCGCCGTTGGCCACCACCACCGCGGGCCGGCGGCCGGCCGCGACCGACCGGAGCTTCCGCCCGGTGGGGAAGCCGGCGCCGCCGCGGCCGGCCAGGCCGGATCGCTCCACGGTGTCGATCAGCCGCCGGGGATGCCAGCCGAGCGGCAGCGGCCCGAAGCGGTGTTCATGGTCGGTCAGGCCGGTCGGGCCGCCGGTACCCAGGCCGGCCAGCAGCCGCGGCAGGGCCGCGGCAGGCGACGGCGAGCGCGTCGCGACCACGGCGGTCACCGGCAGGCCACCGTGGCGTTCACCGTCCGTGCCCCGCCGTCAGCGTCCAGACCGACACCACGCAGGCCGCGGCGGCCACGACGACGCCGAACCGCGGCAGCGAGCGCTGCGGCCAGCGCGACACCAGGCGCACCGCGAGCGCGCCCGCCACCGCGGTGACGCACCCGATGGTCAGGTAGAAGACCCAGGAACGGGCCGCGTCCGTGCCGATGCCCGTGCCGTGCGCCAGCGCGGCCGGCCAGCACAGATAGCCGCACCAGTGCACGGCGCGCCAGGCCCGGTGGCCGAGTCGCTGCCGGAGCAGGCTGGTGACGACCAGCGCGATGAGCAGGTCGCAGGCGACCGCGCCCAGTCCGAGCCAGAACGACTTGTAGGAGGACAGGAACGGCACCACCGCGTCGGTCAGGCTGATCGACGTATACGAGTCGACGACCGTCGTACCGACGTGCAGGGTGAGGAACGCCACCGCGAGCAGCGAGATGTTCCTGTGCAGCCCGGCGGTGAGGAACCGAGGCCAGGCCGGGCTCGAGACCCGCCCGGCCGTCAGGATGCCCAGCACCACGTCCGCGGTCAGCAGCAGGAGCGTCACCAGGCCCGTGGCCCGGGTCGCGTACCACAGCCCCGGGCCGCTGAAGCTGATGCTCATGCGGGCCCGCCCCGATCGCCGGCGGGCCAGCCGCCCGTCGTGACGCCCCGGCCGTCGTCGCGTACCAGCCGGGCGGGCAGGCCGATGCGGTCGAGCCAGGGTGCCGCCGGCTCGCCGCGGATGATCGCCGCGGTGCTGGCGGTGTTCGCGTCGACGCAGGTCGCCGCGGCCACGCTCACCGTGCGCCAGCAGCCGTCGGCCGGCCGGTTCCGGGCACGATGATGTGGTGCAGGCGCGCCTCGCCGCGGCGCCAGCCCCGGCTGGCCGGGCACGAGGTGGCCAGCCCGCCGGAGTCGATGCTGATTACCTGACCGGGCGCCCGCCCGGCCGGCCGCGCCGGGCCGCCGGCGTGATCGGCTGGAATCTCGTCGCGCACCTCGATCCGCCACCCGCCCGCGGGCGCCGGGCCGGCCACGGCGATGTCACCGCCCAGGTTGACCAGCACCCCGCAGCCGGCGGCGGCCGCGATGCGGGCCGCAGCACGGTCGGCGGCCAACGCCTTGGCGGTCGCGCCCAGGTCAAGCAGCGCGCCGGCGGGTACCCGGACGGTCCGCCGCTCCAGGTCGAGTTCCACCTGCCGCCAGCCCGGAGCCGGGAGCGCGGCCCGCGTCAGCGCGCTGGTATCGGCGCGCACCTGGGCGAAATCCCGGTCGTAGCCCAGCCTGACCAGCGATCCGCCGCACGTCGGGTCGACATCGCCGTCGGTGAGCGCCGCCGCGGTCAGCGCGGTCTGCAGTGCCCCGGCGAGCAGCTCGCTCACCTGGACGACCCGGCCGCCGATCCGGTTGATCCCCGACAGCTCGGAATCGGGCCGGAACCGCGAGCAGGCTGCGTCGATCGCGGCCAGCTCGGCGGACAACAGCCGGTGCGCGGCGTCCAGGGCGCCGGGCCTGGTGACGATCAGCGAGCCGAACGTGCCGAAGACGCCGAAGCTCCGGCCGGCCACCTCCGCGGTCGCCGGGTGTGCAGCGGCGATGGCCGCGGCGCCGGCCGCGGCGGCTCGCGCGGGCACCGCTGCTATCCCGGTCGTCACCTTGATCATCCTCCGGACGGGGTGGACCCGGTCGAGGTGGAATGCGTCGGAGCCGGCGTGGGCGCGGGCGCCGGGGTCGTCGGCGGCGGGGCCAGCGTACGCGCGGGAGCGGGCGCGGCCGACGGGGCTGCGGCGGGCGTCGGTGTCGGCGCGCTGACGGGCGCGCCCGCGGCCGTGTGGCGCCTCGGCCTGCGCTTCTGGTGCGCCGGGCTCAGGGCCGGGCTCGCGCCGGGGCTGGCGTGCGGCGACGGCCGGACGGTCGGCTGGGTCGCTGAGCTGGGGTGGGCGTTCGCCGTCCGGGCGAACAGGGTGGCGAACGCGACCGCGGTGATCGCGCTGAGCTGCGTGGCCCGCCACGTGAGGCGGGAGACACGGCGCAGGCCGTCGTCACGCGCCGCGCCGGGCGTGGGGAAGGCTCTCATGGGCCCAACCCCACCGGAATCTGCGTTAAGAGCTGACCAAGAACCACTCAACGACCCGTTATCACGGGGGCGGGTGGCGGGCGGGGGCGGGTGGCGGGCGGGCCGCGGTGGCGGGCGGGCCGCGGTGGCGGGCGGGCCGCGGTGGCGGGCGGGCCGCGGTGGCGGGCGGGCCGCGGTGGCGGGCGGGCCGCGGTGGCGGGCGGGCCGCGGTGGCGGGCGGATGCGGGGGGCGCCCGGCGACCGCCGTAACGCCGGCCGGAGCCACCCCGGCCTCGTTCCCGCTCGCGCTACATCCGGAGTTGTAGCGAAGCCTGCGACCGGGGACGGACGCGCACGGTCGGCATCGCGGTTACTGTTCAGAGTATGGCTGCCAGGAACGACGTAGCCGCCGCGCGGCCCCCGCTGGCCTACCGGCTGACCGACCGGCAGTGGCTGACGATCGACTGGGTGGCGGCGGCGGTCGCGGCGGCGACCGTGCTGTTCAACGTCGGGCTGCTGCACGGCTTCCGTTATCACGCGCCCACCGCGCTGACCGCCGTCGTCGCGGTGGCCGGCACCGCGCCGGCCGCGGTCCGGCGGATCTGGCCGATCCCGGTGCTCGCGGTGGTGACCGGCGCCTGTTGCGTGCTGATGGCACACGGCCGGGTGCCGAACGTCGTCTTCGTCGTGCTCGGCATGGCGGTCTACACGGCGGCCGTGCGCTGCCGCCGGAAGGCCGCGGTCGCCGTACTCGTGGTCGTCGAACTCGCGCTCGGCGCCGCGATGCTGACCGCCGCGGCCGGCGCCAGGAGCCAGCAAGACATGGCCCGCGGCCTGCTGGTGGCCGCGGCGCTGTGGTTCGTCGGTGACAGCGTGCGGGAACGCCGCCGGTACCTGGCGGGCCTGGCCGAGCAGGCGGAGCAGCAGCAGCGGGCCGAGGCCGAGCGCAGCCGCCAGGCGGTCCGGGAGGAGCGGGTCAGGATCGCCCGGGAACTGCACGACGTCGTGGCGCACAGCCTGAGCGTGGTCACGGTCCAGGCCGGGGTCGGCCGCAAGATCGAGGCGGTCCGTCCCGGGGAGGCGCTGCGGGCGCTGCGGGCCGTGGAGGTCACCGGCCGGGGGGCACTCGAGGAACTGCGCCGCATCCTCGGGCTGCTGCGCGACGACGAGCAGCCGCCGAGCCTGGCTCCGGTGCCGGGAATCGAGGACCTCGAAGAACTCGCGGACAGCGTGCGCGCCGCCGGGATACCGGTCAGCCTGGCCGTGACCGGGGACGCGGCCGAGGTGCCGCCCGCCGCCGCGCTGACCGCGTACCGGATCGTCCAGGAGGCGCTGACCAACGTGGTCAAGCACGCGCGCCGGGCCGAGGCGGCGGTGCGGGTCCGCGCGGGGCCGGACGGGGTGCGGATCACGGTGACCGACACCGGGGCCGGCGAGCCCGGCCCCGACACCGGCCCGGCCGCCGCGGCCGCGGGCCAGCACGGGATCGTCGGCATGCGGGAACGCGCCGCGGCGTTCGGCGGCACGCTGGACGCCGGGACGCTGCCCGGCGGCGGATTCCGGGTCACGGCCTTCCTGCCCGTGTCCGCCCCGGCGGTCGGGCAGGTAGCGTGACCATCGGCGTCGTGGTGGCCGATGACCAGGCCATCGTTCGGGCCGGGTTCCGGGCCCTGATCGATTCGGAGCCGGACCTCGCCGTGCTCGGCGAGGCCGCGAACGGCGCCGAAGCCGTCGAAGTGACCAGCCGGACGGCACCCGACGTGGTGCTCATGGACATCCGCATGCCGGTGCTCGACGGCATCGAGGCGACCCGGCGGATCACGCTCGGCGGGCCGCCGCCGCGGGTGCTGATCCTGACCACGTTCGACCTCGACGAGTACGTGTTCGGCGCGCTGCGGGCCGGGGCCAGCGGGTTCCTGCTCAAGGAACGGCCGCCCGAGGAACTGCTGTCGGCCATCCGCGTCATCGCGGCGGGCGAGGCGCTGCTGGCGCCGAACATCACCCACCGGCTGATCGCGCACTTCACCAGCCAGCCCGACCCGCTGCGGCCGCCGCCGCAGGCCCTGGCCCAGCTCACCGCGCGCGAGCGCGAGGTTCTCGTGCTGATCGCGAACGGCCTGTCCAACACCGAGATCGCGGGTCGGCTGGCGATGAGCGTGCCCACGGCGAAGACCCACGTCAGCCGGATCCTGGCCAAGCTCGCCGCGCGGGACCGGGCTCAGCTCGTGGTGCTCGCGTTCCAGGCGGGCCTGGTCGCGCCCGGCTGATCGCCTCGGCGGGGCGGCGGCGTACATCCCGGGTTGCAGCGTGCCGGGCATCGTCGTCAGCACGCCGCGCCCGTCGCAGCTCCCCGCCGCGGCCAAGGCCCCCGACAGCGACGGGTACGGCGGGACGGGCCGGCGGGCCGGGCGGGACGGGCCGTCCGGCGCCGTACATCCGGGGTTGGAGCCCGCCGGCGGTGCTGACGCGCAGGCCGGAGAAAAACCCGATTCGCCAGGCTGACGACACCGGCCGGGCCGCTGGCCACCATGGAACGCGGACACCGAAAGGCTGGAGGCACGGATGCACGACCTGGCCATCGTGACGCTGGCGAGCGGCGGCAAGGGCGGCGGCAGGCTGCTGGTGATCGGGCTGCTGCTCGTGGTCATCGTGGTGCTCGCCGTGGGCTGGATCACGTACGCGACGCGGGTGCGCTCCGGAAAGGCGAAGAAGCCGTGATCGCCGCGTTCTTCGAGGGCCTCGCCGAGTTCGTCGTCCGGTTCCGGGTGGCGGTCGTCGTGTTCTGGGTGATCGTCACGGCGGTCGCGATGCTCGCCCTGCCCGCCCTGGGCAGCGAGGTCAACAGCGATCCCAGCCTGTTCCTGTCGCCTGGCGCCAAGAGCGTCGAGGCCGCCGCGCTCGGGACCCCCCTGCTCGGCCGTTCTGACCGCAGCAAGGTCACGGTCGTCGCCGCCCGCGCCGACGCGCCGCTGACCTCCGCCGACCTGGCGGCGCTCGACCGCGAGGGGAAGCTGGCCCGCGGCGTCGCCGGGGTCGATTCGGTGCGGCCGGGCGCGGTCTCCCCGGACGGGAAGGCGGTCGAGATCGACGTCAGCGTCAGCAAGGAGGCGAAGGACGTGGCCGGCCTGAAGCCGGTCGTGACCGCGATCCAGCGGACGTTCGCCGAGGCCGCGGCGCCGCCCGGGCTGCAGCTGCACCTGGCCGGCAACGTGGCCACGAACGTGGCCAACAACACCAGCACGAACAAGGCGACGAGGAAGATCGGGTACCTGTCGATCTTGTTCATCGTCGTGCTGCTGATGATCGTCCTGCGCTCCCCGGTCGCGGCGCTGGTCACGTTCCTGCCCAGCGTGGCGGCCCTGCTGCTGTCGCAGAAGCTCATCGCCGGGCTCGGCGCGAGCGGGCTGCAGATCTCCTCGGTCACCCAGACGCTGCTGGTCGTGCTGATGCTCGGGGCGGGCACCGACTACGGCCTGTTCCTCGTCTACCGGTTCCGCGAGGAACTGGGGGCCGGCACCGAGCCGCGCCTCGCCGTCGTCCGCGCGCTCACGCGGGTCGGCGAGTCGATCACGGCCTCCGCGGGCACGGTCATCCTGGCCCTGCTCACCCTGCTGCTCGCCAGCTTCGGGCTCTATCACGATCTCGGCCTGCCGCTGGCGACCGGCATCGCGGTGATGCTGCTGGCCGGGCTGACCCTGCTGCCCGCGCTGCTGGCCCTGGCCGCGCCGTTGATGTTCGCGGGGCGTGCCCCGCGGCGGGGGGTTGAAGGGGGGTCGTCCCCCCTGGGGCAGGCACAGTTCGCGGGGCTCGCCCCGCGGGACCGGGCGGGCCGGGGGGAGGGCCTGTGGGGCCGGGTGGCGGCCCGCGCGGTACGCCGCCCCGGGCTCACCCTCGGAGCTGGAGCGCTGATCTTCGCGGCCCTGGCGCTGGCCGCGTTCGGGTACCGGACCGCCGGGCTGAACCGGTCCACCACCGCGCCCGCCGGCTCGGACGCGGCCGCGGGCAACGCGCTCGTCGCCGAGTACTTCCCGCAGTCGGCGGTCAGCCCCGCGGACCTGATCCTGCACTACGCCACGCCGGCCTGGCAGAGCCCGGGCCCGCTGACGGTGGCGCAGGCCAGCCTCCGGTCGTCGGGCCTGTTCAGCACGCTGGCCGGGCCGCTCGACCCCAACGGCGCGCCGCTGAGCCCCGCCGCCTACGCCGCCGCGCACGCCGAGCTCGGCAGCCCGAAGGGGCTGCCGCTGACCGAGCCCGCGAATATCCGGCTCCCGCGCGGCGTCTACAACGCCTACCGCGCCACGGCCCAGTACGTCAGCGCCGACGGCCGGACCGTCCGGTTCGCGGCCGGGCTGCGGGCCGGGGACCAGCAGAGTAGCGGGGCCATGAACGCCACGCCCGCGGTCCGCGCCGCCGTCACCGCGGCGGCGCGGCGCTCGGGCGCGGAGGTCAGCGGGGTCACGGGCCAGGCGGCAGCGCTCTACGACGTGAGCGCCGTGGCGGGCAGCGACGTGATGCGGATCATCCCGGTGGCCGTGCTGGCCATCGCGGTGCTGCTCGGGCTCGTCCTGCGCAGCCTGGTCGCGCCGCTCTACCTGGTGGTCAGCATCGTGGCGTCGTACCTGGCCGCGCTCGGCGGCACGACGCTCCTGGTCATCGACCTGGGCGGTCAGAGCGGGCTGATCTTCATCCTGCCGTTCCTGATGTTCGTGTTCCTGCTCGCGCTCGGCGAGGACTACAACATCCTGGTCATGACCCGGATCAGGGAAGAGGCCCGGCACCTCCCGCTGCGCGAGGCCGTGGTCCGGGCCGTCGGGAAGACCGGGCCCACGGTCACCTCGGCCGGCCTCATCCTGGCGGGCACCTTCGGGGTCTACGCCCTCGCGGGCGGCGGCGCCATGGGCGGCCAGTTGCGGTCTATCGGGCTGGGTCTCGCGCTCGGCATCCTGCTGGACACCTTCGTGGTCAGGACGCTGCTCGTGCCGTCCGCGGTCGTCCTGCTCGGCCGCGGGAACTGGTGGCCGTCGCGCCTGGGCCGGGCCGCCCGGCCGACGGCGCCCGCCGTACCCGCCCGGGCCTCCCCGGGGTAAGGGCCGGCGGCGCGGCGCCCGGCCCAGAGCGCGGCCGTCGGGCGAGCCCGCCGCAGCGCCCGCCACCAATTCACAGCAAATATGCGGCATTCTCAGAAAACCACGCGACAATCCGTTCAGGAATGTCCTGAAGAATAGCAGTCAATGCGGGATCCGCGCCTCGGCCGGATTTCGTACGGGTCGGCGTGCGGAGATTATGCGCCTTGTTTTCGCGGCACGTCCTTACCTGGAACGCATAGAGGAGCCGAAATGTTCTTTACGTACCTCCGGCGCGAACTGCGCCGCCGCATGCGCCAGGCGGTGTTCATCTCGCTCGGCCTGGCCCTGGGCATCGGCCTGGTGATCACCGTGACGGCCGCCTCCAACGGGGTGAAGAACTCCCAGGCCTCGGTGCTGCACGCGCTGTACGGCGTGGGCACCGACGTCACCGTCACCCAGCCCCCGGCGAAGGGCACGGCGGGCGGGTCGACCTCGTTCGGGTTCCGGCAGCAGATCCAGTCGCTGCGCAGCGGCGCGACCGCGGCGGGCACGAAGATCAATATCAACGACCTGGTCAATTCCCAGTACGGGACCCTCGGCGCCGCCTCGCTGGCCACGGTGGCCCGGCAGCCCGGCGTGACGGCCGCGGTCGGGGGGCTTGCGCTCTCCGACGTCACGATCACCGGGACCGTCCCCGAGATAAAGGGCGGGGGCAGCTTCAGTTCGAGCTTCACCACCAATTCTTTCACCGTCGACGGGGTGGATCCGGCCAAGGGCGCGCTCGGCCCGCTCAGTTCCGGCCGGCTCACCTCCGGTACCGCCCTGTCGTCGGCTGACGCGACATCCGACGACGCGCTGGTCGATTCCGGCTACGCGGCCCAGAACAAGCTGAGCGTGAACGGCACGATCGACGTGGGCGGCACCAACTTCAAGATCATCGGGATCGTGAGCGTGCCGCAGGGCGGCAACCCTCCGGACGTCTACATCCCGCTGGCGAAGGCGCAGGCCATCGGGAAGACCGCGGCGGCCGGCCTGTCCGGCAAGGTCAACACGATCTACGTGTCGGCGGCGAGCGCCACGGACGTCCCGGCGGTGCAGAAGGAGATCAGCAAGGTCCTGCCCGCGGCCACGGTCACCGACAGCAGCGACCTGGCCAGCGAG
Organism: uncultured Actinomycetota bacterium; assembly: GCA_963842355.1. GTDB lineage: Bacteria > Actinomycetota > Actinomycetes > Streptosporangiales > Streptosporangiaceae > JASHPR01. Next base: position 335,444 of record CAWJGC010000017.1, read on the forward strand.
GTGACCGGGTCGCTGGCCAGCACCGCCAGCCTGGCCAGCAACCTCGGGAAATGGCTGTCGGTCGCGGTGCTGATCGCGGCGTTCCTGCTGGCGAGCCTGCTGACGATGGCGGCGGTGGCGCGGCGGGTGCGCGAGTTCGGCACGCTCAAGGCCCTCGGCTGGCGCAGCAGGCGGATCGTCGGCCAGGTCATGGGCGAGTCGATCGCGATCGGCGTGGCCGGCGGGGCGGCCGGCGTGGCGCTGGGGTACGCCGGCGTCACGGTGATCGACAAGCTGGCGCCGAAGCTGTCCGCGACCGTCGGGCCGGCCAACGGGGCCTCGGTGACCGGTCCCGGCCAGGGCGGGGGCGGGACCATCAGGAGCGCACTCCAGGACCTGACCACCAGCGCCCACACCGTCTCGGTGACCCTGACCGCCCCCGTCACGGTGGACCTGATCCTGGTCGCCGTGGTGCTCGCGGTCGCCGGGGGGCTCATCGCAGGCGCGCTGGGCGGCTGGCGGGCGGCCCGGCTACGGCCCGCGGCCGCGCTGGCCCGGGTGGACTGACCAGAGACGGGAGAGGAGAGGAAGCCATGTACAAGCTCTCGGGCGTCGTCAAGGACTACCGGAAGGGCGGTGAGCTCGTCCACGCCCTGCGCGGCGTGGACCTGGTCATCTCCGACGGCGAGTGGCTGGCCATCCAGGGTCCGACCGGCCACGGCAAGTCCACGCTGCTGCAGATCATCGGCGGCCTGGACCGGCCGACCGCCGGAACGGTCGAACTCGACGGCAAGAACCTGGCCGGGATGCGTGAGGCCAGGGTCACTCAGGTGCGGGCCCGCTCGATCGGATTCGTGTTCCAGGCCTTCAACCTGATACCCACGCTGACCGCGGCGGAGAATGTCGAGGTGGCGCTGGTTCCGCTCGGGGTCGGCGCGGCCGAGCGGAAGGCGCGCGCCCAGCGGGCCCTGATCGCGGTCGGGCTCGGGGAGCGGCTGCACCACCTGCCGTCCGAGCTGTCCGGCGGTCAGCAGCAGCGGGTGGCGATCGCCCGGGCGCTGGTGAAGGAGCCCACGGTGCTGCTCGCCGACGAGCCCACGGGCAACCTCGACGAGGGAACCCGGGATGAGATCATCGGCATCCTGGAGAACCTCTGGCGCTCGCGCGGGCTGACCATGGTGCTCGTCACCCACGAGAGTTCGGTGGCGGCCCGGGCGCAGCAAGTGGGGATGATGAAGGACGGGCTGCTGACGGTCACCCGGGCCCCGGCCCGGCCTCCGGCGTAGCGTGACCGGGCGGGCTGACGTGACCGGGCTGAGGGAGACCGCCAGCGCGGTGGCCGACGGCGTCGCGGCCCTGCAGCGCCTGACGCTCGGCCCGGATGATCAGCTGGAGGGCCCGGCCGACGTGCGCGACGTGGTCGGCTGCCTCTCCCTGGCCATGTCGCGGATGCCGCAGCTGTTCGGGCAGCTCGCCGCGTTCCTGGAGATCGAGTACGTGCAGGGCACGGTCGCCGACGGCGATCCCGGCGATCCGGCCGGCCCCGGGCAGCAGGTCCGGGCGGTCAGCGAAGCCCTGCACCGGGCCGGCCTGGACGCCGGGGCCATGGCCGCGGCGCTGGACGCGGCGCGTGCGGCGTGCGACCGGGTCCGGCCCTCGGCGCCGGACTGTGAAACGACGCCGTGCGGCAGCCAGGAACCACACGGCGAGGCGGCTGGCGAGGACAGAATCTGGGGCCCGGGCCCCCCCGGGGTCCGGGCTGGACCTTCCCGGACGGCCCGCGGTAGGTTGGCCGTGGCGCGGGAGGGCGCCTCCGGGTCCGCGGGAAGGACTGAGTCCGCCTCCGCTGGTCGAAGCCGCTTGTCGGGGACACCCGCGACAGTCTTCGCCTGAGCTCGGAACGCGGGCCCCGGGTTCGGAGGAGACGTGTCATGTCCCAGCTTCCCGACCGCCCCGATCTCGGTCAGCTCCGCCGCCAGGCCCGCGAGCTGCGCCGCGCCGCCGCGGGCGGTGACCCCGGCTCGCTGGGCCGGCTGCATGCGGTCTCGGGGAAGGTGACGCTGTCAGGCGCGCAGCTGGTCATCGCCCGGGAACATGGCTTCCGGAGCTGGCCTGCGCTCAAGGCCGATGTCGAACGCCGCCGCGCCGGTCTTCAGGAGCCAGAACGGGACCTGCCGGGGCCGGTCACGTCCGCTTCGCCGCAGTCCTGGCGGGAGCTGACCGCGGACGCGGACGAGCTGATCAGCGGCCAGTACGCCGACCGGCTGCGGCTGCGGCCGGTCCTCGACGCGGTGCTCGCCGCCGCGGCCGGGCTGGGCCCGGTGACCGTACAGTCCCGCAAGACCTGCGTCAGCCTGGTCTCGCCCCGGCGCACCTTCGCCGTGGTCCAGCCGACGACCAAGAGCCGGGTGGATCTCGGGCTGCGGCTGGACGACGTCGAGCCCGCCGGCCGCCTGCTGGCGGCCAGGAACGTCGGCAACGGCGCGATCAACCGGCGGATCGTGCTGACCGGACCCGGCGACCTCGACGATGAGGCTCTCGGCTGGCTCCGGCGCGCCTACGACCAGTCCGTGGCCCCGCCCGGCCCGCGGCGCCCCGCCCGGCGCCCGGCACCGGTGCTCGGGCCGCTCACCGTGGTCATCGAGGGGTTCGACCTGCCCGGCCTGACCTGCCGCCCGGAACCCGGCGGGCGGACTCACCAGAACATCCACGTCGGGCTCTACAGCCACAGCAAGGACCGGCCCGCGCTCGTCATGCCCGGGAACCCGTGGCTGGCGACCGAACCCGTGCCCGGCGACTCGCCCTCGGCCCGGTGGGAGGTCCCGGTGACCGTCCGGCGCGGCGAGGAGGGGCTTGACTTCGGCGGCCCGTTCGTGCGCGGCGACCGCACGGATCGCCACCTCGGCCTGGCCTGGGGTGACGTGCCCGGGGACGGAACGCTGCACTTGTTCCGCGGGGGCAAGCTCCGTTTCGCGGACGTCGGTCCCGGCCTCGTCGAGGACGCCATGCGCCCGGGCTGCCGGCTCGTCGTCCGGGCCCGCCTGACCGACGTCCGGGGCAACCCGAGCTGCACCGACGTCGCCTGGTCCGCCGAGCGCGCGCCGTGACCCCGGCGCGGCCGGCCGGCCAGCACCGCGTGACCAGCCGCGACGCGCGGTTCCAGCAGTGGCAGGCGCTGCTGGGGAACCGGGCCAAGCGCCAGCGCAGCGGCGAGTTCCTGGTCCAGGGCGTACGGCCGGTCACGCTGGCCGTGCGGCACGGGTGGCCGATCCGGGCGCTGCTGTACGACGCGGACGGGGCGGCATCGCGCTGGGCCCGGGAGATCCTCGGCGCCGTCGCCGCGACGAAGGTCGCCGTCTCCGCCGAGCTGATGCACGAGCTGGGCGGGAAGACGGACACCTCTCCCGAGCTGCTGGCCGTCGTGGCGCTGCCCGACGACGACCTGGCCCGGATTCCGGTGGGCCCCGGCCTGCTCGCGGTCGTCTTCGACCGGCCCGCGAGCCCGGGCAACATCGGCACGCTGGTCCGGTCGGCCGACGCCTTCGGGGCGTCCGGCGTCATTGTCACGGGCCATGCCGCCGACGTGTACGACCCCCGATCGGTACGGGCCAGTACCGGCTCGCTGTTCTCCGTGCCGGTGGTGCGGGTTCCCTCGCACCGGCCCGTGCTCGACTGGGCCGAGGCCATCCGCGCCGGGGGCGTTCCCGTCCGCCTGGTCGGCACCGACGAGCACGGGGAGCCGGACGTGGCTGACATCGACCTCACGCGGCCGACGCTGCTGCTGGTCGGCAACGAGACCGCCGGGCTCAGCGCGGCCTGGCGCGACGCCTGCGACCACCTGGCCAGGATTCCCATGCTGGGCACGGCGAGTTCGCTGAACGCCGCCACGGCCGCGTCGGTCGTGCTCTACGAATCCGCGCGGCAGCGCATCGCGGCCCGGCTAGCATAGCCGGATAAATGCGTCGTGATCACATACGGTATTCATGATGTGACTACGAAACATGTAAGACACTTAGTGGTTACCTAAACCCTGATTTCCGCTGTGCTCCAAATCCCTCTTTGGCGCGTCTTTAACGTCAGTGCTACCGCCCGGCGCGGGGGTCGGTGCCACCTTTGGATCTTGGTCAGCCAGTAGGCGTCAACGACGGCTTGTGCAGTGAGCGAGGGGGGGTCAATGCACTCGCAGGTCATCCACGGGACGCTGGCCTTGCCGAAGATCAGCACCACGCAGCTGGAGCAACTGCGCCACCTCGTCCCGCTCGGCTTCGTCGGCCTGATCTCGTGGTCAGTGTGGCTGCTGCGTTTCACGCTGTCCCGGGTGTACCGGCCGGTGAAGCCGGGGTACACGGCGACGACCTCGGTGGTCGTGCCCTCGTACCGCGAAGACCCGCAGATACTCGACCGCTGCCTGCGCTCGTGGCTCGCGGAGGACCCGACGGAGGTCATCGTGGTGCCCGACCTCGAGGACGTCGAGGTCATCCGGGCCCTGCAGCGGCGCGCCCAGGCCGACCCCCGGCTGGTGGTCGTCCCGTTCCGGCACCGCGGCAAGCGGTCGGCGCTCGGCGTCGGCATCCGCAGGGCCACCTCGGAGATCCTGGTGCTGTCCGACTCGGACACGATGTGGGAACCGGGGCTCCTCGCCGCGGTCCTGGCGCCGTTCCAGGATCGTAAGGTCGGCGGGGTCGGCACCAGGCAGAACGCCTACCTGCCGAAGACCAGCGCCTGGCGGCGGGTCGCCGACTGGATGATCGACGTCAGGTACCTGGACTACGTCCGGGCCCAGTCCCGCGCGGGTGCCGTCGCGTGCCTGTCGGGGCGGACTGTCGCCTACCGCCGCAACGTCGTGATCCCGGTGCTCGAGCACCTGGAAGACGAGTTCTTCCTCGGCCGGCGCTGCGTGGCAGGCGACGACGGCCGGCTGACCTGGCTTGTTCTCGGCTCGGGCTACAAGACCGTGTACCAGGCGACCGCCCGCGCGCTGTCGATGTTCCCCGACACCGGCCGGGCGTTCCTCAAGCAGCGGCTGCGCTGGAGCAGGAACTCTTACCGCTGCTACCTCACCGCGATGTGGAAGGGCTGGCTCTGGCGCCGGCCGTTCATCTGCCAGCTGAGCGTGCTGCAGATCCTCCTCACGCCCGTGACGATGGGCTTCGCCATGACCTACCTGGCGATCTGGGTGTTCCATCCCGAGCCGTACGTCGCCGCCATCGCCGTGGCGTGGCTGCTCGCCGGGCGGGCCCTGCGCGGGATCTCACATCTCATGCAGCGGCCAGGGGACATCTGGGTGCTCCCGCTGGTCGCGATCATGACGATCATCGTCGCGCTCCCGGTCAAGTCCTATGCCTTCTTCACGATGAACACCCACGGCTGGCTCACCCGCCGCAGTGACCTCATCGGCGGCGAGGCCCAGTCCGCGGCGTCGCTGCGCTAGGAGAGCTGACGTGGCCAATAACCGGCACCCCGAGCGCGAGCCGGGAGTCCGCCGCAAGGCATACACCATCGTGATCGCGCTGGCGTTCTTCGTGTGCCTGGGCGGGCTGCCCGAGATCCTGTCCGCCTTGCACCTGAAGATCAATACCGCGCCGCCCACGTCCACCGACGGCATCCGCCTGCTCGGTGCCCCCCAGGCGCTCCAGGCCGTCCCGCTCCCGCCGGTGGCCAGGCCGGTTGACCCGACGCAGCCGGCCGCGACCTTCCCCAGCGTGAGCGAGGCGCGGGAGGCCGTGCTGGTCGGCGCCGAAGACAACAGGCTCCGGGCCATGCTGCACGATTCCTTCCGGACCTCCCAGCCCAGGCTCGAGCATTACGGCCACGCGCTGCCCACGCTCGTGCTGCCGCCCGGGGGCCACTACTCGTACTCTGGCGGCACCAGGGTCTTCGTGCCCGGGCAGACCGCGTACACGGTGGATGACCTGATCCACGACGGGGCGATGGCGCGACTGCCCAACGGCTCCGCCCTGCTGGAGGACAACGTCTTCGTCTCCTCCGGCGCGCGCCTCGTACTGACGTCCCAGGCGGTGCGGGCGGTCTACCTGGACATCACCGCGCGCGGCTCAGCATCGATCGTCGGCTGGGGCGGCAGCCTGGCTTTCCTCGGCACCAGCCTGCTTCGCTGACGATCGAAGGCTGGGACGAGGCGACGATGACTCCCGCCCGGGACACCGGCAGCGGCCGGCCCTACATCCGCGAGGTCGCGGGCCGGATGACCCTCGCCGACGTCCGGATATCCGCACTCGGCTTCTGGAGCGGACGGACCGGCGGCGTGGCCTGGACGGGACTGGCGACGCACCCCAGCTATGGTGGCGCGAGCTCGTCGACCTTCACGGGCAACACCTACGGGGCGTTCGTGACCCGCGGCCATGACGTGCGCTTCTTGTATGACCTGTTCGAGTCCAACCAGCTCGATGGTCTTCACATCCACCGCGGCACGGTCGGCGCGTCGGCCAGCTACAGCGCGGCCGTACGCAACGGCGGGAACGGCTTCCACGTGGACCGTGCCGCCCAGAAGACGGTCCTGCTGCACGACGTGTCCGAGCACAACGCCACCAACGGCTTCCTCATCGACGGCCTGCCCGCTGGTCAGCACCGCGTCAGCGGGCGGGGCCGCGTGACGCCGGGGTCGGGGACGCGGGTCGAGTACAGCGACGCGCTGCGGAACGGGCGGACCGGCATCCTGGTCGAGGGCGGGAACGAGACCGTGCTCAAGGCGGACGAGGTGTGCGCCAGGCAGACCGGCATCGCGCTCCGCTACGGGGCCAGCAACGCGATCGTGGACGGGAACGACGTCCGGTGCGATCCCCGGACCGGTCTGTCCGTCGGGCCGGCCGCGTCCGGGGCGCTGCTGTACGGGAACGCCGTATCGGGCGCCCGGATAGCGATCCTGGTCAGCAGCTCCGGCAGTGTCGTGATGGACAAGAGCCTCATTACCCTGGCCAGCGTCTTCGGCGTCTCGGCCCGCGGGGCGAACTCGGTCGTCACCGGGAAGGACAACGTGATCTCGGGGATCGGCTTCCGGGCCGTGGACGCGAGTGCCGACGCGGCGACCCCCGCCCTGTCCGGCAGCAACACCGCCGACTGGGCTTACGCCCGGAGGGGCACGGTGCTGTCCTACCTGGAGTTCCACCCGCTCGCCCTGCTGTGGCTGAGCATCGGCTTCGTGGTGGTCGCCGGGGGGCTCTGGACCCGCCGGCGGCGAGCGCCGTCGCACCCCTACCCGGAGAGCACCCGGTGGACCGGTTCGGTCGATGACCGGGGGCCTGCTCCCGTCGGGGTGGCCGCCGCCCCGGCGGCGGCCTCCGGCGCCGCGCAGGCCGGCCCGGCCTGGTCCCCGGGTCACGACGCCTGGCCGGATGAAGCGGCCCCCTACCGCCGCGGGGCCTTCGAACCCGCGTTGCCGGAGGTCGCGCGCAGGAACGGAGCGTGGCTGGATGCCTCGCGCCCGGATGCGGCCCGTCCGGGCGGCCGCAGGCCCCAGGACGCTTCGCGGCTGGGGCTGGAGCTGGATGCGGCGCGTTTCGACCACCCGCTCGGTGATCTGCGGGGGGATGGCCGGCGGGGCGATGCGCCGCGGGTGAATGGTCGCGGCCGGGATGGGGAGCGCTACGACGATCTGACCGGTGATCCGCTTCTGGACGCCCCCGGTCTGGATGGCCGCGGTCTGGATGGCCGCGGTCAAGGGGACTCGCGGCAGGATGGTCAGCGGCGGACCGCTCGGCGAGATGACTCTTCGCCGCGCGAGCCTCAGCGGCTGGGCGCGGCTCGGCGGGTCGATCGGCTGAAGGACGCGCGCCGCGGCGCGGCCCGGCGGGGGGCGGCCCGGCGGGGCGCGGCTCGCCTTGATGCCGCAGGCCCGGATGCTCGGCACCTGGAGGACGCGCGGCCTCACGTCGGATCCCCGGACGGGCACCGACAGCCGTCACGGCACGGCCGTTCGGAGCCGGCCGACTCGACCAAGCCGCTGCCCCCGGCCGGGGAGCGGTCATGACCGTGCCCCCGGTCCCGGGATCGGGCGTGGCGCGCACGGCCGCTGCTGCCATCGCCGCGCTGCTCACGATCGCCGCGTGCTCGGTCACAACCTCGCCTCAGGCCAGTACGTCGTCGGTGTCCCCTCCGCGCCCCGTGCCCAGCAGCAGCGCGCCGGCGGACAACTCACCGTCATCCAGCGGCCCGAGCCGGGCAGGCGCGGGAGGCCCGGCCGGCTGCGGCGGCGGGGCGGCGGAAACGGTCTCGACCGCCGCCGGGCTGAGCGCGGCGCTGGCGTCCGCCCGGCCCGGTACGAAGATCTTGCTGGCCCCGGGTATCTACCAGGGCGATTTCGCGGCGACCTCGTCCGGCACCAGCGCAGCCCCCATCTTCATGTGCGGGAGCAGGAGTGCCGTGCTCCAGGGCACCAGCCTCACGTCCGGCTACACCCTCCACCTGGACCAGGCTTCATGGTGGCGGCTGGAGGGCTTCAGCGTGGCAGGCGGGCAGAAGGGCGTCGTGGCCGACGACGCCACGCACGATCTCATCTACGGCCTGTTCGTGCACGGGACCGGGGACGAGGCCATTCACCTCAGGTCCTTCAGCAGCTATAACGTGGTCAGCCACAACGTCGTACGCGACACGGGACTTGATGAGCAGTTCTTCGGCGAGGGAATATACGTCGGCTCGGCTCAAAAGAACTGGTGCAAATACACCGGATGCCAGCCCGACGCGAGTAACTATAACGTAATTATCGGTAACAATATCGCCGATACGACAGCCGAGAATATAGATATCAAGGAAGGGACGACAGGGGGCACGATCGTCGCCAACACCCTCGACGGCACGGGGATGGTCGCGTCGGCCGCGACGGCCTGGATCAACGTGAAGGGCAACGACTGGAAGATCCTGGACAACGGGGGCATCGACACGATCGGCGACGGCTACCAGGTGCACCAGGTCTACCCGGGCTGGGGCATCGGAAATATCTTCCGCGGTAACAGGGCGACAGTGCACGGCACCGGCTACGGCATTTACGTTCAAAGCCATCGCCTGCAGACGATCGTGGCCTGCAGCAATGCCGTCCTGGGCGGCGGAACCCAGCTATCGAACCTCCCGTGTCAGAACAGTTGATAGGAGACCGGGCCATGGTCCTGCCTTTTCCACGCCTCCGCCTGAACGCGACCGGCTGGACGGTCCAGATCCTGGGGCGTCCCTGACCGCTACGCGAGGGCTGGCCCGGGTCCTGGACCTGGTCCAGGCGCGCAGAGTAACGGCGCAGCTGTACGTGGTACAGGACGGCCGGGTGGTCCTCGACCTCGCCGCAGGCTGCCGGCCGGAGGCGCTCTTCTGGATCTTCTCGGCCAGCAAGCCGTTCGTCGCGCTGCTGGTGCACCTCCTGGTCCAGCGCGGCCGGCTGTCCCTCGATGACCGCGTGGCCGAACACTGGCCGCAATTCGGCCAGCGGGGCAAGGAGTCCATCACGGTGCGGCAGGTGCTGCAGCACCGCTCGGGCCTGCCGGTGGCGCGCGGTGCGGCGCGAGACGCGCTCGCGATGACCGACTGGGACCGGTCGGTGCGCCACATCGAGCGGGCCAGCCCCTCCTGGCCGCCCGGACAGGTTCCCGCGTACCACTACATCAGCTACGGCTTCATCCTCGGCGAACTGGTCCGGCGGGTCAGCGGCGCGAGCGTGCGGGACTTCCTGTCCACCGAGTTCCTGCACCCGCTCGGCTTGCGCGACATCCACCTGGGACTGCCCGGTGACCTGTGGTCCCGGCACGTGCCGATACGCGCCCGCGGTCCGGTGGGCCGGGCGAGCCAGGTCTTCGTCAACCGCCGCACGACGCGGCAGGCGGTCGTCCCCGCCGCCGGCATCTCGGCGACCGCCAGGGACCTCGCGCGGTTCTACCAGGCGCTGCTGCGCGGCGGCGAGCTTGACGGCATCAGGGTGCTGAAGCCCACGGCGATCGAGCAGGCCAGGCAGCCGTCCAGCGACGGCGAGGTTGACCGGTTCCTCAAACTGCCGATCCGCTGGTCCCAGGGCTTCCAGCTCGGCGGGCCGGGCCAGGACCCCGGGGTGAGCCGGCCGATGGGGCGGCTCAGCAGCCCGCAGGCCTTCGGCCACAACGGCAGCAACTGCTGCATCGCCTGGGCCGATCCAGCCCGCGCGCTGGTGGTCGTCTACCTGACCGACCTGCTCACGGGCGGCCACGAGGGTGCCAGCCACCAGGGTGAGGTCAGCGACGCGATCATTGCGGCCTGTTCCTGAGCCAGACCTCCGGCCGGGCCGTCCGATCGGTCCGGGCCAGCGCCGGGCACCTGACGAGGTGCCCGTCACCCGGTTGAACCTTCGGGCTTGCGGACGGCGCGGACGGGTGCAAACTGAAGCAGAGGCGGTGGGAGATGTTCGAGAGGTTTACCGACCGGGCGCGGCGGGTCGTGGTCCTGGCTCAGGAAGAGGCCAGGCTGCTGAACCACAACTACATCGGGACCGAGCACATCCTGCTCGGCCTCATCCACGAGGGCGAAGGCGTCGCCGCCAAGGCCCTGGCGGCGATGGGGATCAGCCTGGAGGCGGTGCGCCAGCAGGTCGAGGACATCATCGGCCGGGGCCAGCAGGCCATGACCGGGCACATCCCGTTCACTCCCCGGTCCAAGAGGGTGCTGGAGCTGTCGCTGCGCGAGTCGCTCCAACTCGGCCACAACTACATCGGCACCGAGCACATCCTGCTCGGGCTGATCCGCGAGGGCGAGGGTGTGGCCGCCCAGGTGCTCGTCCGCATGGGCGCCGACCTGAACCGGGTCCGGCAGCAGGTCATCCAGCTGCTCGAAGGAGGCCAGAGTGAGGCGAGAGTGCCCGGCCCGGCCCGGGGCGGGGCACCCCGTGATTTCTGGCTCACCGAGATGCAGAACTCGCTAGTCACGATCGCGAATCGGCTGACCGCCATCGAGCGCCACCTGGGCCTGACCGGCCGGCCTGCCGCGGCCCCGGACGAGGAGGCGGATGCCCCGGCGGTGCCGGACGACGATGCGGATGCCCCGGCGGTGCCGGGCGACGAGACGGGCCGCCCGGCGGCGGCAGCGGATGGCACGTGACGGCGACCGGTGCCGGGCCCGTCCCCGCCCGGCCGGTCACGAGGGCCGTCAGCGCGGCAGGCTGAGCCGGTAGGTTCGCTGGGCCGTGTCGTGGAACACGGCGGCCTTCTCCGCCGGGCTCAGGCCGGCCGTCAGGGAACGCGCCGCCGCGTGCACGTCGGCGTAGCGGGCGGTCAGGGTCGAGACCGGCCAGTCCGAGCCGAACATGAGCCGGCCGGGCCCGAAGCCGGCCAGTGCGATCTCGTAGAACGGCCGCATGTGCGCGGTCTGGATACCGCCCGCGGCCGGCGGCAGGCCCGCCCGCCCGGCCAGGCCAGCCACGTCGGGAGAGGGCTCGCCCAGGATGCCGGACAGCTTGGCCACCGTGTTCGGCTGCGCGGCCAGGCTGCGCAGCGCGTTCGCCCACGACGCATCCACCCCGGCGCTGAGATCCGGATTGCCGAGATGATCGAGTACGAAGGTCAGCTGCGGCGTGGCGGCCGCCGCGATGACGGCTGCGGGGAGATGCCGGGGCAGGCACACCACGTCGAAGGCCAGCCCGGCCGCGGCCACGGCGGCGAGGCCGCGAAGCACGGCCGGCCGGGCCAGCCAGTCCGGGTCCGGCTCGACCAGCACCGGGTGGCGGATGCCCACCAGGTGACCGGCTCCGGGGTGCTGCCGCAAGGCGCTGAGGGCGTCGGTGACACCGGGCACCTCGAGATCTACCCAGCCGACCACGCCCGCGACGAGCGCGCTGGCCGCGGCCAGCGCGAGCATCTCGGGTGTCTCCTCCGGTTCGGCCACCGTCTGCACCAGGACGGTGGCGGTGACGCCTTGGGCGGCGGCCTCGGGCTCCAGGTCGGCCAGGGCGAAGTTCCTGCGCAGCGGGGCCAGGGCCGGCTGCGCCAGCCATGGCTGATCGCGCGCGGTCAGGTCCCAGACGTGGTGGTGCGCATCAACGATCGACATGGGCGCTCAGTCGCGGGGCGGTCAGAGGCCCAGGTCGTCGAGTTGGCGGTGCAGATCGGCCCGCGGGCTGTCGGCGTAGGATTTCGCGGCCGCCCGCCCGGGCGCGGACCGAGACCCTAGCCTCGGCGCGCGCGGACTGCGCGGGGGGCGCGGGGTGCGCGGGCGCCGCTCGCGGAACACCCAGCCAGCCGCCACGCCCCCGGCCAGGCCGCCGATATGCGCCTGCCAGCCGATCCCGGCGTGCGGGAGCAGCACCGTGAACTGGTAGGCGAAGCAGAGCGCCATCACCGCGCCGATCAGCATGTCGATCGCATGCCGGTCGAAGAACCCGCGGACCATGATGTAGCCGAAGTACCCGAACACGACCCCGCTTGCCCCGGCCCCGAGGGAATTCGGGCTCTCGAACAGCCAGGCCCCGAACCCGCTGGTCAGGATCACGAGGACGGTCACGCCGAGGAACTTGGTCACGCCCCGGTAGGCGGCCAGGAAGCCGAAGATGAACAGCGGGCCCGAGTTCCCCTCGATGTGGGCCCAGCTGAAGTGCAGGAACGGCGCGGTCAGGATCTCAGGGAGGCTGGCGACGTCGTGCGGCCGGATGCCATAGTCCGCGGTGATCTGGTAGTGATCAGCCCAGTTCGCGATCTGGATGATCCAGATCAGGGCGAGGAAGCCCACCATCACGAACAACGCCTTGCGCGCCTCGGCCAGCACCGTCTCGGCGTCGCCGGTGCCGAGCTTCCACGTCTGCCCCCCGGCACGGGTTACCGCACGGCCCGGGCCGGAGTCACCCCGGCTGGTGACCGGGCCCGTGTTCCCCGGGCCCGGCGTCGATCCCGGACTGCTCGTCATCGTCACCCCTGTCCGGCTGTCGCAACCCTGCTTGAAAACTAGCCGCATCCGAGGTCGCACGGTAGGCCGGCGTGTCACAGCGGGCATCTGCGCCCCGGTTGTGATCACAGGATGGCGTTCTTACGCCTGGTAATTGTTACATTACACGTTGCCAAACTGTGATCTGCGGAGCACAATTCCCTGGTTTGCCGCACAACTTTTTCTGCGGAAGCGCTTGGTCCACTCCTCCGCTTCTGGCAACGTAGTTCGGCGACGGTGATGGACCCACTTGCGGCGGGTTCTGCCTCGTTTGCCCAGTGGCGCGCCGCATTGGCCCCGCCCCGTCATGCGACTCGCTGCCCTGTACCGCAGCGGTCCGCGCACTGGGCGTTCCGCCCGGCGCGCATGGCCGACGGAAGGACCGCATTGTCACAGCACCGGAGGCGGGCTCACGCCAAGCGCCGTGCGCGCAGGCGGATTAGCTTTCTCCTGGTCACGACGATCACAGCGCTCGTCGCGATTGCCGCCGGAGTCCTGGTGACGATGAACAGCGCCGGCGGCGGCACCGATCCGGCGGCGGCCGCCCTGGCGGCGATTCCGGGCAGTCACTCTGCCGCCCTGCTGGAGCAGGAGCGCCAGCAGATGATCCTCGTCGATTCCAACGCCAAGACCCTCAGCCTGATCGGCAGCCCGAAGCTGGCCACGCGCCCGTCGTCCTCCGGCTCCGGCTCGTCCTCATCCTCGTCAACGGGCGGAGGCACACCCACGGTGGTCAACGCGCCACCGCCGGATCCCGGCACGGCCCAGGCCACCGCGTTTAACATGTTGCCCTCGTTTGGCTTCACCCCCGCCAGCACCGAGTACAGCTGCCTGAACAACATCTGGACCAGGGAGAGCGGCTGGCGCTGGAACGCCGAGAACGCCAGTGGCGCCTACGGGATCCCGCAGGCGCTGCCCGGGTCCAAGATGGCCAGCGCGGGGGCAGACTGGCAGACGGACCCGACCACGCAGATCAGGTGGGGCCTGGGCTACATCAAGAGCACGTACGGCACCCCGTGCGACGCGTGGTCGTTCTGGCAGGCGCACGGCTGGTACTGATCGCCGCCGCGCCCCGGGCAGGTTATTGCGGCCCGCCCGCGGCTTATTGTCAGCGTGCCGCCTTGGTCGCGTGCCGCCAACCAGAAAGTCTGCTTAGCTGCGTGTAGCCGTTCTGTTACGCGCAGATCATAGGGCCCGCAATATTGCAGAATAACGAATTACCTGGTCACGGCCGATGCTGACAGCGCAGTGTTACTCAGCATGCAGATTTAGTCATGTTCTGATGTGACTCACATTGCCGAGGTCGGGCCGATCTGGCCTTACGAAACCGGAGGCCCGGTACGAGACCAGGGCGAATATCGACAACTGGGATGGTCGGCTGTGATCTTCGTCATATGGCTTCTAAGCCCGTTCCGGCCTCGGAATGGGATGATTCACGGCAGCGGCCGGAACGTCTGCAGCGCCCGGCGGAAGGTCGCGTCGGCCGCGGGGAACTCGACCGAGGGAGCGGACACGGCCAGCGCGTAGGGCTGGGTTCCGGCGGTGGTGCTGACCTGCACGAGCAGTTCAAGAACGCCTACGCGGCCCGACCCGGTTGCCCCCGCCTGCTCCCAGCTGAACCTCCACGCCGCGTCCGGGCTGCCCAGGAACGTCCCGGCGGCGATGGTGAAGAGCCGGTATCCGGGATACCGGTCCTGCGCCAGGGCCTGCGCCTGCAGGGACCTGGCCTCCGGCACCGGCCGGGGATACGCGAACGGCGCCAGGCTGATCTCGATGTAGGCGCTTCCCGCGGGGGGTCTCAGGTAGGCCACGAGGCCCTGAGTCGTGAGCAGCCAGGTCACGGGGGCCGCGATCTCGAATCCGGCCACGGTGCCACTGCTGGCCGCGGTGACACCGAACCACCGGTAGCCGGCGGGCAGCACGGTGGTCGCCCCGGCACTGCCGGGCTGACCGGTATTCGCGGCGATGGCCGCGGAGTGGCCCGGGTCTGCTGCGGGGTCGGCGGCGGGGTCGGCGGGGCCCGCCGCCGGCGCACCCGGCCGAGCGTCCGGCCCGCCGGGCCGTGCGGCATGAGGCCGCGCCGCCTGGGCGGGCGCGGCACCCGCCGTCGTTTCCGGGGGCGCGGCGGCGTCCACCGGGCGGGACCGGGCCGACCACGCCGCCAGGCCGGCTGCCGCGATCACGACCGCGGCCGCGGCGAGCGCGGCGGCGCGCGCTCGCCGGCCCCCGCGTAGCCGCGGGCGCGGCCCCGGCCCGCCTGCGAAGAACCCGCCTGCCGCGGGCCCTGGTGCCGTGGGCCCTGCTGCCAAGGGTCCGGCGGCCGCAGGCCGCGCGGCAGGCGGGAGCCAGGGTGGGTCAGTGGCCTTGACCAGGTCGGCGAAGGCTGGCTGATCCGCGTGGGCTGGCTGATCCATGAAGGCTGGCTGGCCCGGGCAGGGCTGGTCCGCGAACACGGGCGCGTTCACCAAGGAGGAGGGGTCCATGAGCGTCGACGGTTCCCGGGACGCGGACGGGCCAGGGAACGCGGACGGGCAGGGAAGGGACGGGCCAGGGAAGCGGACGGGGAACGCGGACGGGCCTGGGAACGCGGACGGGCCTGGGAACGCGCACGCACCTGGGTCGGGGAACTCGCGGACAGCTCCGAAGGCCGGGGCGCTGTCGGCCACCGGGATCGCGCCGGGGTACTTGGCCCCCGACTCCGCCTCCGAGGCCGCGCCGGCCAGCAGCCTCGCGGCCGCCGCCGCGTCGGGACGCTGGTCCGGGTCGGCGCGCAGCAGTGCGTCGATCACCGCGGCAAGAGGCCCGGCCGACGGAGCCCGGGGCGGGTCCTCGCCGATGACCGCTGCGGTGATCGCCGCAGAGCCGCCGGGCCGCTCGAACGGGTTGCGGCCCTCCACGGCCGTGTACAAAGTGGCGCCCAGTGACCACAGGTCAGACGCGGGGCTGGCGGAGTCCCCGCGGACCCGCTCGGGAGCGGTGAAACCGGGCGTCCCGAACACCATTCCGGCCTGCGTGAGCACCGGATCGCCCTCGAACGTGGCGATGCCGAAGTCGGTCAGCACCGCGCGGTCGTCGGGCCCGAGCAGCACGTTGCCCGGCTTGACGTCCCGGTGCAGCACGCCGGCGTCGTGCGCGCACGCCAGCGCGCTGAGCAGGTGCTCGCCCAGGTGCGCCGCGGGCAGCGGCGGAAGCGGGCCGTCCTCGGCGATCACGCGATCAAGCGACCGCGCGGGCACGAGTTCCATCACGATCCAGGGACTGCCGTCCTCCTCGACCACGTCGAAGACGGTCACCACCCCGGGATGGTTCAGCCGCGCGGCGGCCTTCGCCTCGCGCAGCGTCCGCCGGTAAATGCCCTCGCTCTCGTCCGCCGTCGTCAGCCCGGCGGTCCGGACCTCCTTGATCGCGACCTCCCGGTCAAGGAGTTCATCGCGGGCGCGCCAGACGATGCCCATGGCCCCGCGCCCGATCGGCGCCTGCAGGCGGTACCGCCCGGCGGCCAGGTGCCCGCCCTCCCTCACGTCGTGCATGCCGGGACGTTATCGCCGCCACCCAGCGATATTCCTGTGAGCCACTTGTGAATTCGGGCCGTGCCTGTGTGCGGCCGGAACGGGTGACCGGCGCCGGGCCCGCAGCATACCGTGCCCGGGACCCGGCGACCGGGACGAGACGTCAGCCATGTGGCCGGGCCGCGGTAGCCGGCGAAGCCGGTGATGAATGTCAGCCCGCCGCAGAGCCGATTTGGAGCAGCGGCTGCGTGACGTCGGCGAAGAAGTCGTGGCCCTTGTCGTCGACGACGATGAACGCGGGGAAGTCGCGGACCTCGATCTTCCAGACCGCCTCCATGCCGAGTTCGGGATACTCGAGCACCTCGACCTTGGTGATGCAGTCCCGGGCCAGCCGCGCCGCCGCGCCGCCGATCGAGCCCAGGTAGAACCCGCCGTGCTTGCGGCACGCCTCGGTCACCGCCGCCGACCGGTTCCCCTTGGCCAGCATCACCAGCGACCCGCCCGCCGCCTGGAACTCCTCCACGTAAGAGTCCATCCGGCCCGCGGTGGTCGGCCCGAACGACCCGGACGCGTACCCTTGCGGCGTCTTGGCCGGCCCCGCGTAGTACACCGCGTGATCGCGCAGGTAGGCGGGCATCGGCTCGCCCCGCGCGATCCGTTCGGAAATCTTGGCGTGGGCAATGTCCCGGGCGACGACCATGGGCCCCGTCAGCGACAGCCGGGTCTTGATCGGGTACCGGGACAGCTCCGCGCGGATCTCCGGCATCGGCCGGCTCAGGTCGATCCGCACCACCTCGGAGTCGAGTTCGTCCTCGGCGGTCTCCGGCAGGTACTGCGCCGGGTCGGTCTCCAGCCGCTCCAGGAACACCCCGTCCCGGGTGATCTTGCCGAGCGCCTGCCGGTCGGCGGAGCACGACACCGCGATCGCCACCGGGCACGACGCGCCGTGCCGCGGCAGCCGGATCACCCGGACGTCGTGGCAGAAGTACTTGCCGCCGAACTGGGCACCGATGCCCGTCCGGCGGGTGATCTCCAGCACCTGCTGCTCCAGTTCGAGGTCGCGGAACCCGTGCGCGGCCATGCTGCCGGTGGTCGGCAGGCTGTCCAGGTAGCGGGCCGAGGCGTACTTGGCCGTCTTCAGGGCGAACTCGGCGCTGGTGCCGCCGACGACGATGGCCAGGTGGTAGGGCGGGCACGCGGCGGTGCCCAGGGAGCGGATCTTCGCCTCGAGGAACTTCAGCATGGCGGCCGGGCTGAGCACGGCCTTGGTCTCCTGGTAGAGGTACGACTTGTTCGCCGAGCCGCCGCCCTTGGCCATGAACAGGAACTTGTACTCCCCGCCGTCGGCCGCGTACAGCTCGATCTGGGCCGGCAGGTTGCTGCCGGTGTTCCGCTCGTCCCACATGGTCAGCGGCGCGAGCTGGGAGTAGCGGAGGTTCAGCGTGGTGTAGGCGTCGTAGACGCCGCGGGCGATGTGCTCGGAATCCCGGCCGTCGGTCAGCACCTGCTGGCCGCGCTTGCCCATCACGATCGCGGTGCCGGTGTCCTGGCACATGGGCAGCACCCCGCCCGCCGCGATGCACGCGTTCTGCAGCAGGTCACGGGCCACGAAACGGTCGTTGGGGGACGCCTGCGGATCGTCCAGGATCGACCGGAGCTGCCGCAGGTGGCCGGGCCGGAGCAGATGGGCGATGTCGCGCATGGCGGTCTGCGTCAGCAGGCTGAGCACGGCAGGCTGGATCTCCAGGAATACTTTCCCGAACGCCTGCCGCGTGCCGGTCCCGTCGGAGGTGAGCTGACGGTATTCGGTGGTGTCCTCGCCGAGCGGCAGCAGGTCGGTATAGGAAAATTCGGGCATCTGGGGCATCGGGCGGCACATCCTCGCGCGACGGTCTTCGGACTCGTCTCATCGTAGATCGCTGGCTCTAATGGCCCGGCGGCCCGCATGGGGCTGGCCCGGCCGGGTAGTGAGCCACCGGGTCCTGGGCTCAGCCAGGCACGGCGAAATGTGAGTGAGCGATGACGAGCATGCCGGAAGCCAGCCAGAACGGCATCGACCTGAGCGAGGCCGCCCGTCAGCTTGAGCTGGCGGTTCATGACGCGCAGGTGGCCTACGACTGCGTGGCCCTTGGCCACCTGGACCGGGCGCACACCCACGCGATCACCGCTCGCGCCGCGGCCGACGCCGCCGAGACCATCCTGCGCGCCGTGCTGGACGCGGGAGGCCAGCCGGGCGGCGGCGAGTAACGGCCGGCTTGCGGGGCTCACCTCGCCAGGCGGGGCAGCAGCATCGCCGACGCGGTGACGCCGAGCACCGTGGCGCCGACCAGCACGGCCGCGTCGAGCGCCAGGTGGGCCTGGGTGCCGATGAGCAGCCCCCGGAGCGCGTCCACCTCGTAGGACAGCGGGTTGACCTTGCTGATCGCCTGCAGCCACCCGGGCATGAGCTTCTCCGGGTACAGCGCGTTCGAGCTGAAGAACAGCGGCATCGTGATCGCCTGGCCGATCCCCATCAGCCGGTCCCGGGACAGCGCCAGCCCGGCGATGCTCATCGACAGGCAGGAGAAGAACGCCGAGCCGAGCACCACGATGGCCGCGGCGGCGAGCAGCTTGAGCGGGTTGTGGGTGAGCGCGACGCCGAGCAGCGCGGACAGCACCACGACCACGACCGCCTGGACGATCGAGCGCACCCCGGCGGCGAACGCCTTGCCGGTGATCAGCGCGGCCCGCGGGGTGGGGGTGACCATCAGCTTGGCGAGCACTCCCGCGTCCCGCTCCCAGATGATCTGGATCCCGTAGAAGATGGCGATGAACAGCGCGGACTGGGCGAGGATGCCCGGCGCGAGGTAGGCCAGGTAGGGGATGCCGTCCGGGGTCGGGATCGCGTGGATCCGGTTGAACGTCTCGCCGAAGATCAGCAGCCAGAGCGCGGGCTGGATGGCCCGGGTGTACAGTTCCGTGCGGTCGTGGCGGATCTTGCGCAACTCGACCCAGCACAGCGTGCCGATGCGGTTGGCCAGCCGGCGCGCGACGGCGAGCGGGCTCTCGCTGGCCAGTTCCGGCAGGCCGGAGCCGGTGAGTCCGGAAACAGCCGGCTCAGCCGAGACGGCGGGCGGTACGCCGGGCGCGGCGGACGTCACGGATGCCTCCCCTCTCGGTGTCGTCATCGAGCGTGCCGCCGGTGTAGTGGCGGAACACCTCGTCCAGCGTGGCCCCGCTGCCGAGCATGGCCTTGAGCATGCCCGGGGTGCCGGTGGCCCGGATCGAGCCCGCGTGCATGAGCGCGATCCGGTCGCAGTAGGTATCGGCCTCGTCCATGTAGTGGGTCGTCATCAGGACGGTGATCGGGGCGGACTCGCGCAGCCCGCCGATGTATTCCCACACGTCGGAGCGCGCGATCGGGTCCAGCCCGACGGTCGGCTCGTCCAGTACCAGCAGCCGGGGCGCGCTGACCAGGGCCTGTGCGAGTTCCAGGCGGCGGATCATGCCCCCGGAGTAGGTCTTGACCAGGCGCTGGGACGGCTCGGTCAGGCCCATGGCCGCGAGCGCGCCGTCGACGCGCTCGTCGCGCAGCCGCCTCGGGACGTCGAACAGCCGGGCGAACAACTCCACGTTCTCGCGCCCGGTGAGCGTCGCGTCCGCGGACAGCAACTGCGGCACGTAGCCGATCATCCGCCGGACCCGCATGGGGCTGGACGCGACATCCGTCCCGAACACCGTCACGTGCCCGGCGGCCGGCTTGAGCAGGGTCGTGAGCATCCGGATCGTGGTCGTCTTGCCCGCGCCGTTCGGCCCGAGCAGCCCGAACGTCTCGCCGGGCCCGATCTCCAGGTCCACGTGATCGACCGCGACGTGGTCGCCGAAGCGGTAGGTCAGGCCGAGGCAGCGGACCGCGGCGCCGCCGGGCCCTGCTTCGGCGGTGCCCACGGCCTGCGCCGGGGCCGCGTCCCGCGGCGACATCGTGCCGCCCGTCGTTCTCGCGTCCCGCGGCGCCCCCGTGCCGCCCGCGTCTCGCGTCCCGCGGCGTCCCCGTGCCGCCCGCGCCCGGCCAGGTGTCCGGCCGCGGGGTCACGGGCGCTCCATTCGCTCGGCGAGGCGCAGCAGCGCGGGGGCGGCCGCCGCGAGCGCCTGCCGGTCCGGCGGCGCCAGCCGGGCCAGCGCCTGGCCCGCCAGGTCGGCCCGCAGATCCCGGAACTCCGCGATCCGCTTCGTGGCCTGGTCGGTGACGGTCAGCCGCGCCGTCCTGGCGTCCTGCGGATCCCGGCCGCGGCTCAGCAGGCCAGCGTCGGTGAGCCGCCCCACCAGGGTGCTGACCGTGTTCGGCGCCAGCCGGAGTTCCTGCGCGGCGTCGGCGACGGTGATCCCGGGCCGGGCGGCGGCCAGGCGCAGCAACTCGGACTGGGCGGGCGGCAGCGGCTGCTGCGCCCAGGCCTGCCGGGCGGTCCGGCGCGCGGTCCTGCGGATCACGCTGATCGCCGCGAACAGGTCAGCCGCCGCGGCCTGGGCGGTGCCGGCCTGGGCGGTGCCTGCCTGGGCTGACCGGCCACCAGCAATATCGTTCACAGAGCTAACTATATAGCCGTCCGGCGTTGAGCGCGGGTTCCCGGCCGGGGCGGCGGCGGGCCCGGGTGGCGTCACACGTCGGGCGTGGCCCGGCCCCGGCCGCGCAGGGGCCCGCCGCGGTCGGCCGGGCCGGCCTGGCCGCCGCTGACCGACGGCCGGCCGCCGTTCGGCGTGGGCTGGCCATCGCCGGACAGCTGGCCGCGGCCTGGCCTCGGCTGGCTGCCGTTCGCTGGCTGGCCCTGCCCCGCCGCCGGCAGGCCGTCGGCACCGTCGGCGCCGTCGGCGACGGCGTGCTCGTCGTGCACGTACCGGCCGCCGCGCAGCACGGACGCGAACGCGGCGATCACCAGCAGGGCCATGGCCGTGCTGAACACGATCACCAGGCCGTGGTGGAACGGGCCGGAGATGATCTGGGGGAAGAACTGCCTGCCGGTCAGCACGGCCGCCTGGGCGGCCGGCAGGTGCGCGAGGACCCCGGTCGGAGCCAGCAGCTGGTGCACCGGGTTGTAGCCGAGGAACGCGGCGAACAGGCTGGCCACCGGGGGGGCCTGGCCGATCTGGTGCGCGATCGCGTGCGGCACGCCGTGGGCGGTCAGGCCGTGGGTGAGCGTGGTCGGCAGCGTGCTGGCCAGCCCGGCGATCATCAGCGAGAAGAAGATGCCGATGGACAGCACGAATCCGGAGTTCTGGAACGTGGCGAGCATGCCGGATGCGGCGCCGCGCTGCCGGGCCGGGACACTGTTCATGATCGCGGCGGCGTTGGGTGCGGAGAACAGCCCCATGCCCGCTCCGGCCACGAAGATCAGGCCCGCGAACGCCAGGTACCTGAAATCCGTCGGCAGCAGCATCAGCCCGCCGAACCCCGCGGCCGACACCAGCAGCCCGCCGGATGCGAAGGCACGGGCGCCGTGCCTGTCCGACAGGATGCCGGAGACGGGCCCGGAGACGACGAAGCCGAAGGTGAGCGGCAGCAGGTAGATGCCCGACCACAGGGGCGTGTCCTTGAAGTTGTAGCCGTGCAGCACCAGCCAGATCCCCTGCAGCCAGATGATCAGCATGAACTGAAGCCCGCCGC
Organism: uncultured Actinomycetota bacterium; assembly: GCA_963842355.1. Taxonomy (GTDB): domain Bacteria; phylum Actinomycetota; class Actinomycetes; order Streptosporangiales; family Streptosporangiaceae; genus JASHPR01. The sequence continues at coordinate 357,446 of CAWJGC010000017.1, forward strand.
GGGCGATCGAGGCCAGCAGCGTGGCCACGCTGCCGGCCGCGAACGCCCGGATCCGCAGCAGCTTCAGGTCGAACATCGGCTGGCTGACCCGCGTTTCGATGAAGCAGAACGCTACGAGCAGCGCCACTCCGCCGATCATGCCGGTCAGCACCATGGGGTTGGTCCAGCCCATGGTGTGCCCGCCGTACGGCTGGATCCCGTAGGTAATCCCGGCCAGCAGCCCGATCAGGCCGACCGCGAACGTGATGTTGCCCAGCCAGTCGATCTTGGCTCGGTTCCTGGCCCCGATCTCGCGCAGGCTGTGGTAGGACCAGAAGGTCCCGATCACGCCGATCGGCACGGACACGATGAAGACCAGGCGCCAGTCCACCGCGGCCAGCACGCCACCGAGGATCAGGCCGATGAACTGGCCGGAGATGCCGGCCACCTGGTTGATGCCCATGGCCATGCCGCGCTGGTCGGACGGGAAGGCGTCGGTCAGGATCGCCGGCGAGTTCGCCATCAGCATCGCGCCGCCCACGGCCTGGATCACCCGGAAGCCGATCAGCCAGAGCGCGCCGGCCGGGCCGGTGAGCGGGTCGAACGGCAGGGCGAGGGCGCCGAGGCTGAAGACGGCGAAGCCCGCGTTGTACATGCGCACCCGGCCGAACATGTCACCGAGGCGGCCCAGGGTGACCACCAGGACGGCCGACACGACCAGGTAGCCCATCAGCATCCAGAGCAGGTAGCTCACGTTGCCCGGGGTCAGCGGGTCCAGCTTGATCCCCCGGAAGATCGCCGGCAGCGCGATGATCACGATGGAGGCGTTGACGGTGGCCGCCAGCATGCCGAGCGTGGTGTTGGAGAGGGCAACCCACTTGTAGCGGTCGCTCTGCTGGGTCAGTGACGCGCCCGGCGGCGGCCCGGCCTGACCGTTAGCTGCCCCCGGGCCTGCCGGTTCCGTGCGGCTGCTGTCCGCCGGCTCACCCACCGTTCAGCCTCCCTCTCCCGCGCGCACCAGTCTCCCTCTCCCGTGCGGACCAGTCTCCCTCTCCCGTGCGCACCAGTCTCCCTCTCCGTCTCCCGTGCGCATATATTTGCTTAGACCAAACTAACAGCGATCGGCGGGCACGCAGCCGGGCGGATCGCCGCCACTCATCCGGAAGCGGTATCGTCTCGGCATGCTGACGTGGCTGCGGCGCCTGATCTCCCGTCCCACGGCCAAGCCCGCAGCGACCGAGGCCGCGGCGGCGGAGCCCACCGCGACCGGCACCGCCGCGAATGAGACCGCCGCCGCGGCCAGAACCCTGCCGGGCGTCGACGTGTCGAGCTTCCAGGGAACTCCCGGGCAATGGCGCGGCGAGGCGGGCAACATCAGCTGGGCGGCGGTGAAGATCACCGAGCTTGAGCCCAACGGCAACCACTACGTGAATCCCGATGCCGCCGCGGACTGGAGCTACCTGCGGCAGGCCAGGAAGGGCCGCATCGGCTACCTGTTCGGGCACCCGTCGGTGAACGCGGCAGCGACCGTGAGCTTCTTCGTCACCGAGCTCACCAGGCTCGGTCTCGAAAACGGCGACGGGGTGATGTTGGACCTCGAGGTCACCGACGGCCGCGGCCCGGCCGAAGTAGACGCGTGGGCGGCCGCGGTCATGGCCGACCTGAAGAAGGCTCTCGGGCGGGAGCCGGTCGTGTACACCTTCATCTCCTTCGCCCAGGAGGGGAACTGCGCTCACCTGGGCGGTTACCCACTGTGGATCGCCGACCCGTCCCGGCCGGCCGGTCATCCCGAAGTGCCCGCGCCCTGGACCAGGTGGGCGATTCACCAGTACTCGATCACCAGTCCGATCGACCGGGACGTGGCGAACTACCCGACCTTAGCGGCGATGGCCGCGGCGCTCGGGAAGCCGGACAAGCCGAAGGAGCCACCCTTGGAGAATCTCGGCGGAACGATCGTCGGCGACGTCAGCTCGGTCCGCTGGAGCAGCGGCCTCACCGTCGTGGCCGGGCTCGGCAAGGACGGCTTCGTCCAGGCCACCCGGTGGGATGGCAGCCGGTGGGAGCCATGGCGGAACATCAGCCTGACCAAGGCCGTCGGGGCGCCGGGCCTGCTGGCCTGGGGCGACGGGAAGGGCCAGCTCTACTACACCGACTCAGCCGGAAACGTGCAGCTCATGAGCAGCCAGGACTCCGGCAAGACCTGGACCTGAGCGCCCGCCCGGCGGGCCGGGCGGGCCGGCGGCGCAGCCTCTGGAGCCTGTTATCTTCTGGGTGTGACCTCGCGACCAGCGCCACGTGATCTGCGCGCCTCCGACGCGGACCGGGAGCGAGTGATCGCCCTGCTCACCGAGGCGGCCGGGGACGGCAGGCTGACCCTGGGGGAGCATTCGGAACGAACCGACCGCGCCTACTCAGCTCGCACTCTCGGCGAGCTGGCCGTGCTCACCGCCGACCTGGCCGTGCCGTCCGCCCAGCCGATCCGGCTGGACACCAGGAGGCCCGTGGCGGGCATCTTCGGCCGGGAGCGTCGCGACGGGCGCTGGGTGGTGCCGGAACGACTCGCGGTGACCGCGATCTTCGGTGAGGTCGTGCTGGACCTGCGCGAGGCGCTGCTGCAGAGCCGGCGGGTCACCGTGCTCGCCACGGTGCTGGGCGGCACGCTGCAGCTGATCGTTCCCGAAGGAGTGGCCGTCGAGATGACCGGCTCGGCCGTGCTGAGCAGGAAGACCGGCCAGCCGGGCACGAAGCCGGCTGGCGGCCCGGCCGCCTCGGGTACGCCGGTGATCGAAGTGCGCGCGCTGACGTTCTGCGGCCGGGTGAAGGTGATCAGGCCGCGGCGGTCCCGGTGGCGGGGGGCGCTCAGTCGCCGTCGAAGTTGACGGCGCTGTAGGCCCTGAGCTTCCAGAGCTGATGCTCGCTGTAGATATTGCGCAAGGTGCCTGACCGTGCGCGCATCACCAGCGAGTGAGTGGTGGCACCGCCCGACCGGTATCGCACGCCCGCCATCAGCTCCCCGTCGGTGATCCCGGTGGCCGCGAAGAACGCGTCGTCCGACGTCACCAGGTCATCGGTGGACAGCACCCGGTCCAGATCATGGCCGGCCTCGATGGCGCGATCACGTTCTGCGTCGTCACGCGGCGCGAGCTTGCCCAGGATGACCCCGCCCAGGCATTTGATCGCACACGCGGCGATGATGCCCTCCGGGGTGCCGCCGGTGCCCAGCAACAGGTCGATGCCGGTACCCGCGCGCGCCGCCATGATCGCGCCCGCGACGTCCCCGTCGGTGATGAGCTTGATCCGCGCGCCGGCCGCGCGTACCTCCTCGATCAGGGTGCGGTGGCGCGGCCGGTCCAGGATGACCACCGTGACGTCGTGCGGGGAGCAGCGCTTGGCCCGGGCGACCGCCAGGATGTTCGCCGCGGGCGAGGCGTCGATGTCCACCGCGTCGGCCGCCTCGGGCCCGGTGACCAGCTTGGACATGTAGAAGACCGCCGACGGGTCGTACATCGACCCGCGGGCGCTGACCGCGATGACGGAGATCGCGTTCGGCATGCCGTTGGCGGTCAGCCTGGTGCCGTCGATCGGGTCCACGGCCACGTCGCAGGCCGGGCCGTGGCCGTCACCGACCTGCTCGCCGTTGTAGAGCATCGGCGCGCTGTCTTTCTCGCCCTCGCCGATCACGACCAGGCCGTCCATGGACACGGTGTTGATCAGCAGCCGCATCGCGTTCACCGCGGCCGCATCGGCGCCGTTCTTGTCGCCGCGGCCGACCCAGCGGGCCGCGGCCATCGCCCCGGCCTCGGTGACTCTGGCCAGTTCGAGCGCGAGGTTCCGATCGGGTGCGCTTCGGGCCGGCGGCGCGGGCGCAGTCTCCTGGCCCGGCCCGGCCGTCTGGTCCGGCACCGTTTCCTGACCGGGCGTCGTGCCCTGGCCCCACATGGTTCCCGGGCCGGGACGAGCAGCGCTCTGGCCTGGCCCGGCCTCCTGGACCGGAGGTATCGGTCCGGTTGGCGTGGCAGCAGTCTGATTGTCGGTCACAGGGAACGCCTTCCCGTTGTCGCCGTGTTGAAATCTTATGCACCCGGGCACCCGGGTCGACCGGCGTAGCCTGGAGGCCTGACCCGGGCGGGGTGAGGAAGGGAAGCTGCGGAGCCGCATGACAACAGACCAGGCCCAGCCCATCGTGAGAGTGTCCGAGCGCGGAGCCGCGACCCGGTCCGCCCTGCTGGCCGCCGCACGCGAGGTCTTCACGACCGATGGCTACGCCCAGGCGGCCGTGACCGACATCGTGACCAGGGCAGGTGCGAGCGTCGGCAGCCTCTACCACCATTTCTCCGGGAAGGCTGATCTGTACCTGACGCTGCACGAGGAACTGAACAAGGACCAGGCCGAGCGCACGCGCCGAGCGGTGCGCGGAGCCCGGGACGCCGGGATCAGCGATCCTCAGCAGCTGTTCCTCGTCGGCGCGCGCGAGTACCTGAGAGTGTGCATGGAGCAGCCCGAGCTTTTCCGGCTGTTCGTACAGGGAGATGGCCCGCCCGGGTTCGATCTGGTGCGGCGGCAGCGGCTCGCTGACTGGGTGGCCATGAATACCGAGTTCTTCGTGCGCAGCGGTGAGCCCCTGGACGAGGCGGTCGCGATCGTGATGACCGGCGCGCTGGGGCTGTGTGCCGCGGAGTTGGCGCTCAGCGCGGATGCCGCGCGCACCCGGAAGATCGCGGACGGGGTGCTCGAGGTTCTGTCGCGGCTGGACACGCCGCGGTCCTAGAACGGCGCGCCGGGGTCGCTGCCTTCGGCTCGCTGCGCCATCGCCTCCGCGAGCCGGGCCCGAGCACCCTCGAGCCACTCGGTGCAGACTGCGGCGAGGCGCTCGCCCCGCTCCCAGAGCTGCAACGACTGCTCGAGCGTCAGGCCGCCGGCCTCGAGGCGCTTGACCAGTTCCGTCAGCTCGTCGCGCGCCTGCTCGTAGGGCGGCCGCTTGGCCTGAGGCGAGGCCTTCCGCGCGCCATCACCGCCATCGGCTGCCGTCACGTTCTCACCCTAGTGCAGCGTCGGCTCCGCCACCTCCGTCGCGCTGGCGTCAGCTGATGGTCTCGAGGACCGTCTTGACCAGACGGGTGTAGAGCGCTCCCCCTGCGGGCTGCGGGTGGACCTGGTCGGCCCGGAGCAGGTCGGTGTGGTTCGCGATGGTCGAGAACCAGTCGACCATGAGCACCCGCGGATAGAGGCGAGCGGCCGTGGCGATCGCGCCGTTGACCTCGTCCTGCCAGGGCCGGGCCTCATAGGTGTTGACGAGCACCAGCCAGCGGTCCGGTCCGATCGCGGCCCGCAGCTTCCGGATCTGGCCCATGGTCACGGGGCCGTTGGTCCCGAGGCCTACGAGCACGACCCGGCGCAGGCCGCCGGCGGCGGCCAGGGTCTGGACCTCGGCGAGCCCGGCGCTCATCTGACGGCTGACGACCGCGTCGATAAAGATGCCGGGAAGCGCGGCCACCAGTTCGGGGGCCGCGGCGAGCATGACCGAGTCTCCGATGGCGGTGACCATCGATCCCGTCACCGGCAGCGTCGTCGGCGCGTGGCCGAGCCCGGCGATGACCGTGCGGGCGACGGCGCCGCCCTCCAGCGGATGGGGTGCGCGCTCGGCGGCTTCGCCGGTCACCGGGCCGGTCACGGCTCCCGGGCCGGTCACGGCTCCCGGGCCGGCGGCGGCTCCCGGGCCGGGGGCGGCGGCGGCCGGGGCCGCGCCCGAAGCGGGCCGGATGCTGTCCGTGCGGGTGGCGGCGCTGATCTTCGCACCGGCCGCTATCTGCTGCTGGAGCGTGGGCCCGCCCGGAGGGTTCAGGATCCCGTATCCGGCGGTGCACGCGACGACGAGCATCGCGGCCGGGATCGCGAGCGGCAGGGTATGCCGCGGGGATCGCCGGCCGGCAGCGTACGACCTGCTGATCAGCGTGCCGAGTTCGCTGAGCGCCGCGCGGAAGCCCCGGCGCAGGATCGGTTCCTCGATCCACCGCCACGACGCGGCGGCGAGCGCGATCGGCAGCGCGGTCTCCGCCAGCCGGGCCTCGAACATGCTCGCCTGGGCTCCGGCTGCCGCGGGGAACAGCGCGATCACGGGCCAGTGCCACAGGTAGATGCCGTACGACCGTACTCCGAGCCAGCGCAGCGGCCGCCAGGCCAGCATCGTCGCGACCCGCCCAGATGCCGCGGCGGCGGTCACCACCGCGCCCGCCGCGAGTGCGGCGAAGGCCAGCCCGAAGGGGTAGAGGGCGCGATCGGAGCCGGAGAAGTGGGTGACGGCCCAGGCGATCGCCACCAGCCCCGCCAGGCCCGCGACATCCAGCCGCCGTGCGGTTCCGCGCGAGGCGGTGGACAGCCGGGCCAGCGGCCAGGTGAGCGCCAGCGCCGCGCCGATGAGCAGGGCGCTGGCATGGGTGTCGGTCCCGTAGTAGACGCGCGAAGGATCGGAGCCCGGGACATAGATGATCGCCATCGTGACCGCGGAGGCGGCCGCGCCGGCCCACGCGATCGCGGTACGCAGCCGCCTGCGCGGCATCCGGGCCAGGATGATGGCCAGGGTCAGCGGCCAGATGAGGTAGAACTGCTCCTCGACCGCGAGCGACCACAGGTGCTGCAGCGGAGGCGGCGGGCCGAAGGCCGAGAAGTACGACTGGTGGGCAACGGCCTGGGACCAGTTGCTGCTGAACGTCAAGGCGCCGAGGAGCGCGTGCGTCAGGTCGCCCAGCTGATCCGGCTCGAGCACGGTGACGGCCGCGGTGACGCTGACCAGTACGACGCCCAGCGCGGGCAGGAGCCGGCGCGCCCGGCGGACCCAGAAGCCGCGCAGGTCGAGCCGCCCGGTGCGGTCGAAGTGGGCCACGAGAAGGTCGGTGATGAGGTAGCCGCTCAGCACGAAGAACACATCGACGCCGAGAAACCCGCCCGGCACCGCCGAGAGGCCCTCGTGGAAGGCCATGACCGCCAGTACCGCGAGAGCGCGCACGCCGTCCAGGCCCGCGGACCTCGGTCGGCGGCCCACCTCCGACGGGGAGCGGGCACCTCCGCCTTCCCGCGCCCGGGCGGGCGCGCTTACTCGCAGGTCTGAAAGCACTTCGATCCCCCCAAGACAGCTATTCGTCGCCTTCCGCCGGGGCGCCCTGCCTGACGCCGCGGCGGGAACCTCAGCGCGTAATTTCCGAAATGGCTGCCCGGCGATTCACTGCCGTTGCGCGCTAAGACAGTGTTGTCTTCGCCGCATGCCCGCCGAGAGAAACGCGGCTATTGGTAATCTGCGGGAACGGCTTTGCTATAGACCTGGCTATGGCTTTGGCGGCCGGCCTGGCCGTGACGCTCAGCTGGTCATCGGCGAACCTGACGATGAGCGCCTCATCCGGCGTCACCTCCGCGGCCGAACGGACCACGCTGGAATCGCCGTGCTGGACGATCGCGTAACCGCGGCGCAGGGTCGCCGCAGGCGACAGGGCGATCAGCCGCGCCCGGGTATGGTTCACGTCGTCGCTGGCCCGGTCCAGGCTCGCGGACAGGCATCGCCGCGCCCGCTGGGTCAGGGCGGCGACCTGCTCCTGCTGCCTTTCGATCTCGCGCACGGGATTGGCCAGGGCCGGCCGGGACCGAATGGCCGACAGCCAGGACTTTTCCCGATCGAGTCGCCCCGCGAGCCACCTGCGGGCCCGCGAGCGCAGCTGGGCGATCAGCGCGAGTTGCTCGGCCACGTCAGGAACCACCCGCCGGGCAGCATCGGTCGGCGTTGACGCGCGGACGTCCGCCACATGGTCCAGGATCGGCGTGTCCTGTTCGTGACCTATCGCGCTGACCACGGGCGTCGTGCACGCTGCGACCGCCCGGATCAGCGTCTCGTCGGAGAACGGCAGCAGGTCCTCGATCGACCCGCCGCCGCGGGTGACGATGATCACATCTACCGCCGGGTCGGCGTCGAGGTTCCGGAGAGCGTCGACGATCTCGGACACGGCATGAGTGCCCTGGACGGCGACCTGCCGGACCCGGAATCGCACCGCTGGCCATCGCCGGGCCGCGTTTCTGAGTACGTCACGCTCGGCTGCGGAGTCCCGCCCGCAGATCAGGCCGATCATCCCCGGCAGGAAAGGCAGTGACCGCTTTCGCTCCGCGGCAAAAAGGCCCTCCGCGGCGAGCGAGCGGCGCAGCCTTTCCAGACGGGCCAGCAGTTCGCCTATGCCCACCGTCCGGATCTCCATCGCGGTGAGCGAGAACGAGCCTCTGGCCGTGTTGAAGTCGGGCCTCGCCCAGACGACCACGCGGGCCCCCTCCGCCGGAGGCGGATCGTTGGCGTCGAAGACGCCCTGGGTGCACACCACCCGGACCGAGACGGCGGCCACCGGGTCGCGCAGGGTCAGGAACACGGTGCCGCCGCGCCGGTTCAGCTCTGCGATCTGGCCTTCCACCCAGATCCGACCGAGACGGCCGACCCACTCGCCGACCAACCGCAACACGGTGCGGACGGGGACCGGCGCCTCGGGCGTGCTCTCCAGGGGCATGACAGCAGGTCAGGCCTGGCTTTCCAGCTTGGTGATGCGGCGCTCGAACATGGTGAGCACCGCGGCCCGGCCGGCGTTGCCCTTCTCGTATTCCAGCAGAACGCGTACCTGGGCCGAATCGAGATTGCGCAGGCGAGCGCGGAGCGAGGCGATGGTGAGGTCGTCGTAGTTCGGCACCGGCAACGCGGCCGGCCCCGGCCTGGTGGCGGCGGGTTCGGGTACTGCTGGCTCGGGGACGGTGGCCGGCTCGGCCGCGGCGGCGGGTTCGGGTACTGCTGGCTCGGGGACGGTGGCCGGCTCGGCCGCGGCGGCGGGCTCGGGTTCCGGGGTTGCTTCAGGCGCCGTCGGCTCGGGCGCGTCCTCCTCCGACAGCAGCCTGACGTTCCCCGTCTGGTCGAGCGACCGCCACCGGGTCTCGTCCCTCGCAGCGGCGGGAGAGTCCGGGCCGGGCTGGCCGGCCCGCTTGGCCGCGGCGGGCTCGGCCGCCCGGTTCTTGATCCTGTCGGCCACCAGGAGCACCTGGCCGATCCCCGAGAACACCGCCCGCAAGGCCTGCGCAGGGGCTTCCTTCACGCGTTCAGAGACCTGCTGCGGGATGTGCATGATGATCATTCTCCCTCTGGCGTATCCGGTATCCCGTCTCGCCCGGTGGCTCGCGACAGCCGCGCTCCGTTGGCGATGCATCGCGCCTGCGAGATGATTCTCGTCATTTAGCTGGCGCGCGCAATAGCCGGGCCGCGAACTGTTGCGGATTCGAGTGAGCCAGAACGTTCTGGTGCGCGATGGGCCCCGGTATCGGGTTCACCTACGATGGGTGTCATGTCCGTGCCGACCAGACGTGTCCTGCTCGCGAAACCCCGTGGCTACTGCGCGGGTGTAGACCGGGCGGTGCAGACCGTCGAGGAGGCGCTGGAACGCTTCGGCGCGCCCATCTACGTACGCAAGCAGATCGTGCATAACACCCACGTCGTCCGCTCGCTCGAGGAGCGCGGCGCGATCTTCGTGGAGGAGGCCGGAGAAGTCCCCGAGGGCGCGGTGGTGGTCTTCTCCGCGCACGGGATCGCCCCGCGCGTGCGCGAGGAAGCAGCCGAGCGTGGCCTGCGCACGATCGACGCCACCTGCCCGCTGGTCACCAAGGTGCACAACGAGGCCAAGAGGTTCGCCGCCCGGGGGTACGACATCCTGCTGATCGGGCACGAGGGTCATGAGGAGGTCGTCGGCACCAGCGGCGAGGCCCCAGGGCACGTTCACCTGGTGGACGGGCCCGAGGGCAGCCAGAACGTCGAGATCCGGGACCGGGCGAAGGTGGCCTGGCTATCCCAGACCACGCTCTCGGTCGACGAGACCACCGAGACCGTCGCCGCGCTGCGCGAACGCTTTCCCGATCTGCTGGACCCGCCCAGTGACGACATCTGCTACGCGACGCAGAACCGGCAGGCCGCGGTGAAGCAGATCGCCGCGGAGTCTGACCTGGTGATCGTGGTGGGCTCGCGTAACTCCTCCAACTCGGTCCGGCTGGTCGAGGTGGCACTCGACGCGGGCGCGGGTGCCGCCTACCTCGTGGACGACGCGTCGGACATCGACCAGGCCTGGCTGGACGGTGTCACGACCGTGGGCGTCACCAGCGGCGCCTCGGTACCGGAGGAACTCGTGTCCGGAGTGCTGGACCGGCTGGCCGAGTGCGGCTTCGGCACCATCACGGAGGTCGAGGCGGTACCGGAGCGGATGGTGTTCGCGCTGCCGCACGAGTTGCGCCGCCGTCCCGGCGACGATCGCTAACGCGCGCGCCCGTCCCGGGGCGGGCCGGGCGCGCGCGACGGCCCGGGCGGGCGGATCGGACCAGGGGAGAGCCGCGACCGCAGGCCGCCACCGCCGCGCAGATCCGCCCGAAGCTCGCGGACACCCTGAGGCAGGCCGCGGAACATGGCGACGGCGACGCCGAGGATCACCCCGCTGAACAGCCAGGGCGCAACCGACGCCATGGTGAGGACGGTGCCCTCGGCCGCGGACGTCAGCGTGTGGCGGAGCGTGTCGGCGTGCGAGGTCATCGTCTCGGTGCCCACCAGGGCGATCATGAAAATCAGGGGCGGGGTGGCTACCGCCGTCAGCAGGTCACTGCGCTGGGTATAACGGGCGGCCAGCACGCAGCCGGCCACGAAGCTGAGGCCGGTGAACGAGCCCAGGCTCAGCCAGTCGGCCGCGAGCATGCCGAGGAAGAACAGCGAGAACATGGCGACAACGGCCCCGCGTGCCGTCATGCGCGCGCGGTCGGGCAGGTCGCGGGGCCCAGCGGGGTGCTGCCGGGTGGGCGGGTTGTCGCCGGGCCCAGCGGGGTGCTGCCGGGTGGGCGGGTTGTCGCCGGGCCCAGCGGGGTGCTGCCGGGTGGGCGGGTTGTCGCCGGGCCCAGCGGGGTGCTGCCGGGTGGGCGGGTTGTCGCCGGGCCCAGCGGCGGGCTGCCCGGTTGGCCGATCATCCGGGGCGGCTGAGCCGGGCGGCCCGGCCGGCCCCCGGACATCCGTTCTGGATTCTTGGCTTGGTGAGCTTGATGGTCCGGACAAGCTGGACAAGCCAGACAAGCTGGGTGAACTGGGTGGGCCGAGGCGTGCAGGCCATCCTTGCTGCGGCAATCCGCTCCCTACCCTCCACGTCCCCCGAGTACCGGCCCGGCGGTCAGCCGGCCGCGCCCATCGCCCGCGACCCGCTCACCAACTGCGGCGGGGGATTGCCGGACCGCTCCGGGCCGGGCCCAGCGACGAGCTCCGGTCCGACGTCGCTGACCAGGGCGGGCGCGGACAGAGCCCGGACGGTCTCCTCCACCGGCGTCGGCGGCGGCAGCTCGGCGTCGACCACGCCGAGCTGGTTCAGCTTCCGGGCACTCACCAGGACCCGGCTCTCCAGCGAGCCGATGGTCCGGTTGTAGCTGGACACCGCGTTGGCCAGCGCCTTGCCCAGGCCGTCCACGTGCTTGCCCAGGCCCGTGATCCGGTCGTAGAGCTCGCGGCCCAGGTCAAACACGGCGCGGGCGTGTTCGGACAGGGCTTCCTGCTGCCAGGCGTAGTGGGCCGTGCGCAGCATGGTGACCAGCGTGGTAGGCGTGGCGATATGTACCTTGTGCGCAATTGAGTGCTCGAGCAGGGCCGGGTCGTGCTCGAGCGCGGGCGCCAGGAACGCCTCGCCGGGGATGAACAGCACGACGAACTCGGGCGCCGGGCTCAGCGCGGTCCAGTACGCCTTGGCCGCCAGGCGGTCCACGTGGTCACGCAGATGCCGGGCGTGCGCGGCCAGGCGTGCCTCGCGCACGCTCTCGTCGTCGGTCTCGGCTGCCTCCAGGTAAGCGGCGAGCGAGACCTTGGAGTCCACCACGATGTTCTTGCCGCCGGCCAGCCTGATCACCATGTCCGGGCGGAGCACGCCGTCGTCGGTGGTCACGCCGACCTGCTCGTCAAAGTCGCACCGGGCGTTCATGCCGGCCAGTTCGACCACCCGGCGCAGCTGCATTTCTCCCCACATGCCGCGGGCCTCCGGCCGCCGCAGGGCGGTGACCAGGGCCTGGGTCTGGGTACGGAGCTGATCGGAACTCTGCCGGACCATCATCACCTGCTCGGTGAGCGCCGCCGCCGACCTGACCCTGGCCGCGTCGGTTTCGCGCAGCTGGATCTCCACCCGGGCCAGGGTCTCCTTCAGCGGCTCCACCATGTGCTCCACGGCGGCCTTCCTGGTGTCAAGCTCGCCGGCCGCCTTGGCGTTGGCCGCCTCCAGCCGCCCCGTGGCCATCTCCAGGAACCGTTGCGTGGACTGGTCGAGAGCCTGGCCCGCCAGGGCCTGGAAGTGCTCGGCCAGCTTCCCGTCGGCCAGCGCGGCCTTCTCCTGCGCGGTGCGCTCGACCAGAGCCGCCCGGTCGTGCGCCGCGCGGGCCCGCTCGTCGGCCGCGGCCGCCTGCCCGGCGAGATGGCCGCGCGCGTACAGGTAGCCGATGAGCGCCCCGAGGGCGGCGCCGGCCAGAAGCCCGATCAGCAACGAGATCGCGTTCATATCTGGCCATGCTGACAGCCGGTGCCGACAGTTTTCGGCCGCGACACGCCAGGCGCGACACGCCAGGCGCGGCGGGACGCCGGCCGCGAGCGCGGTCCCGGCAAGTCGCGTGCGCATACTGAAGTTCACTAACCTGCAACGGTGAGCCTGTCCATCGGCATCGTCGGCCTGCCCAATGTCGGCAAATCCACCCTGTTCAACGCGCTGACCCGAGCCACCGCGGTGGTGTACAACTACCCGTTCGCGACCAAGGAGCCCAACGTCGGCATCGTGGGCATCCCGGATCCGCGGTTGGCCAACCTGGCGGGGCTGTACGACTCGGCCCCGATCGTGCCCGCCACGGTCAAGTTCGTGGACATCGCCGGGCTGGTCCGCGGCGCCTCGCAAGGGCAGGGCCTGGGCAACCAGTTCCTGGCCCATATCCGCGAAACCGACGCGATCTGCCAGGTGGTCCGGGTGTTCACCGACCCGGACGTGAGCCACGTGGACGGCGACGTGTCGCCGGAGCGGGACATCGACACGGTGGTGATCGAGCTGGTCCTGGCCGACCTGCAGACGCTGGAGAAGGCCGTGCCACGGCTGGCGAAGGAAGCGAAGTTCGCCAAAGACCCGGCGCGGCCGCGGGCGGCCGACGCCGCCGCCAAGGCGCAGCAGGTACTCGACGCCGGGGCAACGCTGTTCGCTGGGGCCGCGAAGGCCGGGATCGACTTGGCCGACCTGCGCGAGCTGCAGCTGCTGACGGCCAAGCCGTTCGTGTACGCGTTCAACATGGACGACGCGGAGCTGGGCGACAAGGCGATGCGGGAGGGGCTCGCCGCGCTGGTGGCGCCCGCGCAGGCGGTGTTCCTGGACGCGAAGACCGAGGCCGAGCTCGCCGAGCTGCCCGAGGAGGAGGCCGCCGAGCTGATAGCCGAGCTCGGACTGGGCGAGCCAGGTCTGGCCCAGCTCGCCCGGGCCTGCTTCGCGGCGCTGGGCCTGTCCACGTTCCTGACCGCGGGCCCGAAGGAGGCGCGGGCGTGGACAATCCGGGCCGGGGCCACCGCGCCGGAAGCCGCCGGGGTGATCCACAGCGACTTCCAGCGGGGGTTCATCAAGGCCGAGGTCGTCTCGTTCGACGACCTGATGGCCGCGGGGTCGATCGCGGCGGCCCGGGCGGCCGGCAAGGCGCGGATCGAGGGCCGGGACTACGTGATGCGCGACGGCGACGTCGTCGAGTTCCGCTTCAACGTCTGACTGGTCAGGGCGCCGGCATGTAACCGGTTCCCTGAGTCGCCGAGCCCGGCGAACCCGCCGAGCCGCCGAAGCCGCCGAACCCGCCGAACCCGCCGAACCCGCCGAACCCGCCGAACCCGCCGAACCCGGCGAACCCGCCGATGAATGTGGAGATGCTGTACAAGGGTGTACACCGGATCCGCATTCACGCGGCCGGGATGCCAGGGCGGCGCCGGGCTGACGCGGCCGGGATGCGGGGGCGGCGCCGGGCTGACGCGGCCGGGATGCGGGGGCGGCGCCGGGCTGACGCGGCCGGGATGCGGGGGCGGCGCCGGGCTGACGCGGCCGGGATGCGGGGGCGCGCGGCGGGCTGATGCGGCGGAGGCCGAGCCGCCCGGTTACCTCGCGGCGCCTACGGCGGCGGCGAGTACCGCGAGGAGGATCGTGGCGATGGCGGCCATGCCGTGACCAGCCGGGATGAGGCTCGTCAGCAGCCCTCGGGGCTTACGCGCGTCTCGGGGCGGGCCGCCGGGCGCATGGGTGAGCACGTCGTCGATGAGCCGGGCGAGTAGCACCTCGTCGGTCAGCGCTCGGGCTAGGTCCTCGTCGGTGACCGCGAGCGTGAGCGCGTCGTCAGCAGCCCCGGCGCGCGGCCCCGCGGCGGCGCCGCCGGGACCCGGCTCGGCCTCGGTCGTGGTCCGGTGGGCGGGGAACGGCGTCCACAGGGTCACCGTGGAGATGCCGAGCCCGATCACCAGCATGAGCAGGCCGATAGCCAGCCAGGCCAGGGCCGCCCAGCGGGTGGCCAGGTACGTGATCCAGATCAGCAGCCCGGTGCTGGCCATGCCGAAGTGCGCGAACACCACCGCAGGGGCCAGCCGGTCGCCAGTGCTGCGCTGCCGGCGCAGGCCGCCGCGGACGATCCAGGTGCCCAGCATGTACGCGCCGCTGGCCGCATCGAGGAGCCAGGTGATGAGCGCGGCGATGCCGAGCGCCCGGCTGGGCGCAGCGGCCCCTGCGCCGGTGGGGGTGAGCAGCATGCCGACGACCGCGGCGGCCTTGATCGCGACGGTCATGAGCCTCCCCGGCTCCCGTTGGCCGGTCCCGGCCGCCCGACCAGACCCGGGTCAGGCGACCGGAACTGGAGACGCAGCTGATGGCAGCGTATCTGCCCAGATCAGGCGGAGCCAGGGCGCGGGAGTCACGCCCGTTCTGGGTTCGCATCCCTCGGGCCAGCCTTTCACCATCTCCTACCATCTCCCGCCAGGGTCCCCCCGCGCCGCGCGGCCTGGTCGCCGGCATAGCGTGATCCTCGTCCTGAGGAACTTGGTCCTGGAGCTGCATCGTGCCTGAGAGCCTGTCGTCCGTCTGCGTCTTTTGCGCGTCAAGTCCGGGTGCCGACCCCGTTTTCGCGTCGGCCGCGGCCGGGCTGGGGCGGCTGCTGGCCCAGCGGGGCATCCGGCTCGTCTACGGGGGCGGGCACGTCGGGTTGATGGGAGTGGTCGCGGATGCCGCGCTGGGTGAGGGCGGCGAGGTGCACGGCGTGATCACGCGGGCGCTGGCGGAGAAGGAGATCGCGCACAGCGGCCTGACGAGCCTCAGGGCGGTCGAGACCATGCATGAACGCAAGGCCACCATGGCCGCCATGGCCGATGGCTTCATCATGCTGCCCGGCGGCTTCGGTACGCTGGACGAGTTCTTCGAGGCGATCACGTGGACCCAGCTCGGCGTGCACGCCAAGCCATGCGGCGTCCTCAACGTGGACGGCTTCTTCGACCCGCTGCTTGCCCTGTTCGCGGCGGCAACCGAGCAGCGCTTCCTGCGTCCTGAGCATCGCGACCTGGTGATCGTCGAGACAGATCCGGAGCTGATGATCCGCCGGCTCCGGTCGTGGGTACCCGTGACCGTCGGCAAGTGGCTCGACCGGTCCGAACGCTGATACAACCATGGACCATGAGCACCGAGCCAGCCGCCGCCCCCCGGTCCGAGCCAGCCGCCGCCCCCCGGTCCGAGCCAGCCGCCGCCCCCCGGCCCGTGCCCGCCGCGCCGCCGGCGGCCCGGCGGATCCCGCACGAGCGCACCTTCCACGGCGACACGTTCGTTGACGACTATGCGTGGCTGGCCGCCAAGGAAGACCCGGAGACGATCGCGTACCTCGAAGCCGAGAACGCCTACACCGAGTCGATGACCGCCGGACAGGCGGCACTGCGCGACACGATCTTCGCTGAGATAAAGGCCCGTACCCAGGAGACCGACCTGTCGGTGCCGTCCCGCAAGGGCGGCTGGTGGTACTACGTGCGGACCGTCGAGGGGATGCAGTACCCGGTGTACTGCCGCCGGGCGGTCCGGCCGGACGACGCCGGCCCGCCGATCAGTCAGGACGGCTCGCCGCTGGACGGCGAGGAGGTGCTGCTCGACGGCAACGTGCTCGCGGGCGGCGCGGAGTTCTTCTCCATGGGCAGCTACAACATCAGCGCTGACGGTCGGCGCCTGGCCTACTCGACGGACTTCAGCGGCGGCGAGCGCTTCACCATGCGGATCAAGGACCTGGTCACGGGGGAGACCGCCCCAGACGAGATCCCGGACACGTTCTACGGCTCGGCCTGGTCGCTTGACGGCTCGGCGCTGTTCTACGTCACCGTCGACGAGGCCTGGCGGCCGTACCGGGTGTGGCGGCACGCGGTGGGCACCCCGGCCGCCGAGGACGTCATCGTCTACGAGGAGGCCGACGAGAAGTTCTGGGTCGGCGTCGGGCTCACCCGCAGCGAGCGCTACCTGTACATCGGCACGTCGAGCAAGCTGACCAGCGAGGCTTGGCTGCTGGACGCGGCGCGCCCGGAGGGGGAGTTCAGCGTGGTGGCGCCGCGCCGGCCGGGGATCGAGTACAGCGTCGAGCACCAGGTCCGCGCGGACGGGACCGACCGCCTGCTGATCCTGCACAATGATCACGCGGAGAACTTCGAACTGGCCGAGGCGCCGGTAGACGACCCGGCGGCGTGGACGCCGGTCATCGGCCAGCGCGAGGACACCCGGCTGCTCGGCGTCGACGCCTTCGCCGATTACCTGGTCGTCTACCTGAGGCGGGACGCGCTGACCGGGCTGCGCATCCTGCGCCAGGACGGGACTGAGCACGAGGTCGCGTTCGGCGAGCCGGTCTACACGGTCAGGCCGGGAGCCAACCCGGAGTACGAGTCTGGGCTGTTCCGCCTCGGCTACGTCTCGCTGGTCACCCCGGATTCGGTCTACGACTGCGACATGGCGACCGGCGAGCTCACGCTGCTGAAGCGCCAGCCGGTGCTGCCGCTGCCCGGCGGCCGCGACTACCACCCCGGCGACTTCGAGCAGTACCGCGAGTGGGCCACCGCCGCCGACGGCACGCGGATCCCGATCTCGCTGGTCGGCCCGAAGGGGACGCCCCGGGACGGCAGCTCGCCGTTCCTGTTGTACGGCTACGGCAGCTACGAGATCTCGTTGGATCCCAGCTTCAGCATCTCGCGGCTGTCGCTGCTCGACCGCGGCTTCGGCTACGCGATCGCGCACATCCGCGGCGGCGGCGAGATGGGCCGACGCTGGTATGACGACGGCAAGATGCTGCACAAGATCAACACCTTCACCGACTTCGTCGCGTGCGCCGAGCACCTGGTGGCCCAGGGCTGGACGGCGCCGTCGCGCCTGATCGCCCGCGGGGGTTCGGCGGGTGGCCTGCTGATGGGCGCGGTGGCGAACATCGCGCCGCAGGACTTCGGCGGCATCATCGCCCAGGTACCGTTCGTAGACGCGCTGACCTCGATACTCGACCCGTCGCTGCCGCTCACGGTCACCGAGTGGGAGGAGTGGGGTGACCCACTGCACGACCCGCAGGTCTATGCGTACATGAAGTCCTACTCGCCCTACGAGAACGTGGAAGGGCGCACCTACCCGCCGATTCTGGCGGTGACCAGCCTGAACGATACCCGCGTGCTTTATCGGGAGCCCGCCAAGTGGATCGCACGGCTGCAGGCGGCGGGCCGGGGCGGGCCGTTCCTGCTGCGCACCGAGATGGAGGCCGGGCACGGCGGCCGCAGCGGCAGGTACGACGCCTGGCACGAGGAGGCCCTGGTCCTGGCCTGGATCGTGACCACCGCGGGCGCCCCGGCGCAGCCCGCGACCTGAGCGGCCCCGCGCCCTGAGCGGCCCCCGCGCCCTGAGCGGCCCCGCGCCCTGAGCGGCCCCGCGCCCTGAGCGGCCCCGCGCCCTGAGCCCCGCGCCCGCGGCCCCGCGCCTGAGCGGCCCCGCGCCCTGAGCGCGCGCCCTGAGCAGCCCCGCACCTGAGCGCGCCCCGGACCATGATCGTGGTAGCTGGGATACGTAACCGGTACTCGATCGACCACGATCATGGACCCTGATCCGCGCGGGGCCCGAGCGGCGGCGGAGCGAGTCCGGGCTGGTCAGCGGCCCTGTCACAGCGATGTCACACCCCAGGCGGTCGACTTCTCGCGTTCTCGCGCATCCCGCGGCCCCAGCGGTGGCTGCGGGATCGCAGCAGCGACACAGACACAGAGGAGGACCGGGCACGCCATGCGTGGGAAGAAGAACCGGGCCCGCCCGGCCGCTTTCGCGGTCGAGGCCAACCCCGGCTCGTCCGCGCGCGGCTATCCGGCGTGGCCCGACGGCACGCCCTCGCAGACGGGGCCGTGGCCGGAGACCGGGCCCCGCCCGCGGGGGCGGCGGGGACCGGAACTCGAGGCATGGCCGGAGCCGGCCGCACGGCCGCCTGGGCGGCAGTTCGACAGCAATGGCCGGCGACACGAGGCCAGCGGGCGGCCGGAGAACGGGGGGCGGCCGGAGAACCGGGGACGGCCGGAGAACGGGGGACGGCCGGAGAACGGGGGACGGCCGGAGAACAGAGGGCGGCCGGAGGACGATGGGCGGCCGGAAGGTACGGGGTGGCACGAGGATCGCGGGCGGCCGGACGGCACGGGGTGGCGCCAGAACGGCGGGCGGCCGGAGGGCGGGGGATGGCCCGAGCATCGCGGGGGGCCGGAGGGCGAGGGGTGGTGGCCGGGGAACGGCGTCCGGCGAGCCGAGAGTAACGGGTGGCACCACGAGCACGACGGGCGGTGGCCGGAGAGCGGGGGGTGGCAGCCCGATCAGTGGTCGTCCGGTCACGGCCCACCGGCCGCCCGGCATTACGACACGGTGAGTTTTCGCCCGCATAGTTCCGATTACCCGCCCGATTCGCAGAACGCCAGCACGCCGGCAGCCGCAGGTCCGCGGTCGGCTGGGCGTTTTGACGCAGAATGGTGCCCGAAAGGGGCAAGGGTGCGCCGCAACTCCTTGCTGCGCAGGCGCAGGAGAGCGGGCGGAGGTGCGATGGTTCGCAAGGCGACCCTCGATCGCGGCTTGCGGCCGGATGAGCTTGCCGCCGCGGACGAGGCAGTGCGCGGCGCCCCGGAGCCAGCCGAACTCACCGAGCGACATCCGTCGCCGTGGGGCGGTTCCGGCGGCCGCTGGCTGGTCTGGGCGTTCCGCGCCGTGATCTGGGCCGTGCTGCTCGTCGTCGGCTTCCGCGGCGTGGAGGCGATCGCGACGGGAACCCGGCCGTCCGGCGGCGGGCCGGGCACGGCGCCGGCGACCCAGACGAGCGGCTTTCCCGCCGGGCTCGCCGAGGCCTTCGCCCTGCAGTTCGGGAGCGTCTACCTCAACTTCAGCCCGGCCACGGCCGCGCAGCGCGCCAGCGATCTGACGCCGTTCATCCCGGTCGGGTCTGATCCGGAGTTCGGCTGGAATGGCGCAGGATCGCAGGAACTCCAGTCCGAGCAGGTCGCAGCCATCTCGGTGCAGAGCGCAAACCGGGCCATCGTCACGCTTTTGGCCCAGGTCAACTCCGGCCTGATCGAGCTCGCCGTTCCTGTCTATTCGGCGCAGGGCGGGCTGGTGGTATCCGGCATGCCTACCCTCCTTCCCGGGCCGGAACGGGCCAATCCGCCCTCGGCATCAAGCGTGACCAATGACTCGGCGGCGGTGGCGGCGCTCACCGGCCAGTTGCCCGGATTCTTCCGCGCCTACGCCAGCGGCGACCAGCAGACCCTCGGCCGGTTCCTGGCCCCCGGCGCCTCGGTCACCGGACTCGGCGGTGCCGTGACCTTTGGCTCTATTTCCGGAATGGAGGTTCCACCGGGAGGGGCCACGCGCCGGATCACGGTGACCGTGACGTGGCAGTTCCCTGGGCAGTCCGCACCGAAGCCGCGAGGCCGGGACAGGACCTCACCGATCAGCGCCGCTTCGCCCGGCCTCGAGATGACCTACGAGATGACCGTCGTGCGGCAGCACGGGACCTGGTACGTCGAGGCCATAGGACCGTCGGCCCAGACGCCGGGAGGACCGTGACAGGAACCCGCCACCGGCGATCTGCCCGCAGCCCCCCATTGCGCGCCCAGCCGCCCGCACCCCCATAACCCCCCGGAGTAAACGATGCAGCCCCATGTGCTTATCTCGATACCCCCCGCGGCGCTCAGCACTACGGGCCTGGTTACCTATCTGCAGGGCCTGTTCGGACCACTGTTCCTCGGGATTGTCGGTATCGTTGCCATTTTCTTCCTGTTCACCCGCGAGATCATTCGGTTCGTGCAGTTCGTCGTCCTGGCGGTAGCGATCGCCGTCATCTTCTACACGCCCGGCATCGTGCAGACGCTCGCTACCGGCATCGCGAACGCGCTCGGCGTCCACTGATCTCGATAATCAGGCGGAAGGAGCGCAGCAGGCTTGGATCTGCCCACTTACACCAACATCTGGCGTATCGAGAAGCGGCTCTACAAGCTGTATGACTTCAGGCTGCCCATGCCGCTTCCGGTCGGCCAGATTGCGGTGTTCGCGGCGATTGCCGTGCCTTATGTGGTGATTCTCAAGGTGCTCGGGCTTCCGTTCAGCCATACCCTGCTCTGGCTCTATATCCTGCCGCCCGCGGCGCTGGCCTGGCTGGTCACCCGGCCGGTGCTCGAGAGCAAGCGACTGCCCGAGCTGGTCGTCTCCCAGTTGCGTTACCTGAGTGAGCCGCGCACATGGTGCCGGATGGTGCCGCTCGCCGAGAAGGATGAGATCGTGATCACCGCCCGGGTGTGGCGGCGCGTGGGCGGTGAGACGCGGGTGGTCAGCCAGCCCGCCGTGGCTGATGTGGCTGGTATGGCTAACGTGGCGGCTGACATGGCGGCTGACGTGGCGGCTGAATGGCGGCTGACATGGCAGATGTGGCTGACGTGGCCATGGAGACCGCAGAGGCCCCGTGGGGCGAGCCGCCCGCCGCGCTGCCGCCGCTGCCGGTGCGGAGCAAGCGGGAGCGGGCTGCTTCGGTGCGGCCCCGGCCGCCGTCGGCTGCCGTTCCGTCCGGGTCGCAGACCATGGCGCCGTCCGGCCCGCCCGTCTGGCCCGATCAGCCTGCTCGCGGCTTCCGGGTTCCCGCTGCTCCGGCGTCCAGGAGGGGGGAGGTTCCCGGCGCGCCGGCTCCCGGCCGGGCCGGCCGCGCGGCCGGGGCTCCCGCGGTCCCTGACGTCCCGGCGGTTGCTCCGGTTCCGGGTGCTGGTCCGGTGGGGCGGGGGGCGGGGGTTCCGGCGGTTGCTCCGGTTCCGGGTGCTGGTCCGGTGGGGCGGGGGGTGGGGGTTCCGGCGGTTGCTCCGGTTCCGGGTGCTGGTCCGGTGGGGCGGGGGGTCGGGGTTCCGGCGGTCGCGCCCGTTCCGGCCGCTGGCCAGGTCGGCCGGACGGGTCCGGTTCCCCCCGCCGCTGCCGTTCAGGCTCCTGACCAGGCGGCTCGCGCGGATACCGATGCTGAGGCGGCCGGCGCGGTTCCCGTAGCCGCCGCCCCGCCCGCCCCCGGCGACCGCAGCCGAGGGTGACCGTGACCGGGGATCATGACGCCGAGCGCCCGCTGCCGATGGTGGAGCGAGCTCTCGGCAACCCGTCCCAGCGTCCCGGCGGCGGATGGCACGATCACGTGGTGGTCGTGCCCGGCGGCCACCGGCCGGGACGACCGGATCAGCTTCAGCGCGACCGCGCCCGGGCCCGCGTGGAGATCCGGGGCGGGCACCGGGTCGTGGTGCTCGGCTGCACCGTCGGCGCCGGGCAGACCGTGACCACGCTGCTGACCGGGGAACTGCTGGCCAGCCTGCGCGACGATCAGGTCGCGGTGCTCGACCTCAATCCCGGATCGGGTTCGCTCGCGGACCGGGCCCAGGCGGTGCCGGCCCTGACCGGGTCGCGGCCGCCCGCGCCGTCGCGGGCCGAGGTGATCACGGGCGACACCGCGGGGTCAGGTCCCGGGGACGATCAGGAGGACGTCACCAGGGTCTTCGAGCTGATCTCGGCCCGCTACCCGGTGACCTTGGCCGACCCCGGCGCGGCGGCCGTGCCGCGGGTCCTGGCCGCCGCTGACCAGCTTGTCCTGGTCGCGCCCGCGAGCCAGGACGCGGCCAGCGCGCTCGCGACCACGCGGGAGTGGCTCGAAGCGCACGGCCACGCCGAGCTAGCCGACGGGGCGATCATCGTGCTGAACGGCGTCAGCAGGCACACGATGCCCCACGTCGAGCAGGCCGAGGCCCTGGCCAGGGGCCGGTGCCGGGCCATCGTCCGGATCCCGTGGGACGACCACCTCAAGAATCCAGGGCCAGAACGGGCGCCCCGCCCCGCTCCCGTCCGGCCGCCGGATCGGACCGCGGCGGGAACGCTGAGCCCGGCCGCCCTGCACGCGTACACCGCCCTGGCGGGAGTGCTCATCACGGCCCTGGCCGCCGCGCCCGGGCCGCTACAGCGGGCCCGCCCATGAGCGAGATGGAGGGGCGCGGCAAAGGCGCCCCGGAAGCGAGCGGGGACAACGCATGAGCGCGAAGACGGCGGGCAAGAGCCGCCTGTCGGTCCGGTACTTCGACGACCGGATCCTGCTCACCGAGACCCATGCGTGGGCCTACTACCGGCTGCCCACGGTGTCGTACGAGTTCACCACGCCGCAGGAGCGGGAGGCGCTGGCGACCAACATCACCGTGGCCCTGGCCGCCATCCGGATGCCGGACGCGGAGGTGCACCTGCGGATCGCGCACCGGTCCTATCCGGCGGCCGAGTGGGCGACCGGCCTGGACGCCGCCTCGGACGGCGGCCCCGGCTGGGCCGAGTACCTGGACGAGATGTACCAGCACGTATGGGCCAAGGACTTCTGGACCAAGGAGGTCTACCTCGGCGTCCGGCTGGGCCAGCGCGGCATGCGCGCCCAGCTGTCGGGCGGGGTCTTCGCCCAGTTCATCAGCGCCTACCGGACCAGCGAGGAAGCCCTGGGCCTGACCGACGAGGCGGTGCCGGCGGGCGAGATCGCGCGGTGGACCGAGCAGGCCGAGCGGCTGGGCCGGGCACTGGGCTCCAGCGCCCTCGCCGCCCGCCACGCGACGTCCGACAGCCTGGCCTGGCTGTTCCGGCACACGCTGGCCGGGACCGTCGGCGAGCCGCCGCCCTCGGCGGCGCGGCGGCGCCGGTGGGGCGCGGGGGAGATCGAGTCGCTGCTGGAAGGCCAGGTGCACAACGGCCGAACGCTGCTGCGGCTGGAACACCCGGCCGGGGAGTCGTACGCGGCGTTCCTGTCCTTCGCCCGGTTCCCCGACGTCATGTACTTCCCGGAGGGCGAGCCCTGGCTGCACTACAGCGACGCGCTGCCGTTCCCGGTCGAAGCCAGCCTGCGGATGCGGCTGATACCGCCGGCCAAGGCCAGCAAGGACGTCAGCCGCAGGCTGGCGCACGCCCGGGACATGGACGCGCACATCAGGGAGGCCGGAGCCGAGATGCCGATCGCGCTCGCCGAGCAGATCGAGGCGGCGCGGCTGCTCGAACACGGCATCACCAAGGAGCGCCTGCCGTTCGTGTACGGCTGGCACCGGCTGCTGGTGACCGCACCCACGCGCGAGCTGTGCCTGCGGCGCGCCGAAGCGGTCGCCGAGCACTACCGGGACGCCGGGATCGACGTGGTCAACTCCACCGGGGACCAGTTCTCGCTGCTGCGGGAGTCCATGCCCGGGGACCGGGTCCGGCTCAATTCCTACCTGCAGCGCCAGCCGCTGTACACGATCGCGGGCGGCATGCCGACCGCGACCGTCGACCTGGGTGACCGGGTCGCGCCGGACGCGGGGTGGGTCGGTCCCTACATCGGCGAGACGCTGGGGCGGGCCCGGTCCATCGTGCACTTCGATCCGCTGGTCGCCGCCGCCCGGAACCGCCCGACCGCGGTAGCGATCACCGGTGAGCCCGGCGGCGGCAAGACCACCCTGGCGCTGCTGCTGATCCTGCAACTGGCCCTGCGCGGCGTGACCGTCGCCGTGATCGACCCGAAGGGGGACGCGGAGCCCCTGGTGGCCCTGCTGCGGTCCCGCGGCCGCCAGGCCCGGGTGCTGCCGCTGGGCAGCGCGGCGCCCGGCCTGCTCGACCCGTTCTCCTTCGGCGACGACCTCGCCGAACGGCGGACCATGGCGACGGAAACGCTGCGGCTGCTGCTGCCCAGGATGAGCGAGGAACGGGAAAGCGCGATGATCCAGGCGGTCGGGGCCGTCGCGGCCCAGGAGCGGCCCAGCCTGGGCAAGGTGGTGGCGTACCTGGAGCAATCGGCCGATCCGGCGTCGATGAATCTCGGCGCCGTGCTGCGGTCGATGTCGGAGATGCGCCTGGCCAAGCTGGCCTTCGCCCCGTCCGGCGGCCAGGGCATCGACGCGGCCGGATGGACCACGGTCTTCACGCTGGCCGGCCTGACGCTGCCCGACGTCGGGGTCAAGCGCGACGACTTCTCCTACGAGCAGCGGCTGTCGGTGGCCCTGCTCTACCTGGTGTCGCAGTTCGCCCGCAGGTTGCTGAACGGCATGGACCGCAGCCTGCCGAAAGCGATCTTCCTCGACGAGGCGTGGGCGATCACCTCGACGCCGCAGGGCGCCAAGCTGATCCCCGAGGTGTCGCGGATGGGGCGTTCCCGCAACACCGCCCTGATCCTCGTCTCGCAGAACGCCGGCGACCTGCTGAACGAGCAGGTGACGAACTGCATCTCCGGGGTGTTCGCGTTCCGGTCCTCGGAACGGATGGAGGTCGCCAACGTCATGGCCCTGCTCGGCGTCGAGCCGTCCGACGAGCACAAGGCCGTCCTGCGAGGCCTGGGCAACGGCGAGTGCATCTTCCGCGACCTCGACGGCCGGTCGGGCCGGATCGGCATCGACTTGATCTCCGACGAACTGCGGCAGCGCCTGGACACCAACCCGACCAGGGCCAGGCCCGAGGTGCCCGTCCGGGCCTCGGCCGCGCACGACGCCCGTCCGCCCGGTTCGCCCCCCGCGGCCGCACCGCTGCCGGTCGCGCAACTCACCGATTCGCCGCCTGGCGTCGCGCCCGCCACCGCTTCGCCGCCCGGTGTTCGGCAACCAGCCGCCTCACCCCCATCCGTCGGCTGATTGCTCCCCGCCCTCCCACCCGACCCCGCCCTCCCGACCCCGCCCTCCCACCCGACCCCGGCCTCCCGCCCCCGACCCCGTCCTCCCGCCCTTCCGCCTCCGACAAATCCCCCGCCAGGAGCCCCCCCAGATGCGCAAGATCCGCGGATTGCGCCATTTCCCGCATCGCACGCTGTCGGTGCTCGCCGTGCTCGCCGTGGTGCCCGGCCTCCCGCTGGCCGGGCATTCTGGGCTTACGGGGCATTCAGGGCAGCACGGGCAGCACGCGATTGCTGCGACCTTCGCGGCCCCTGCGAGCCGGCCGGTCACCGCGGTCACCGTGGCCGCGCGGCAGCCTGCCGATCAGGGCGGGATCTGTTCGGTGCCGGGAATCGGCGACATCGGCGGGCTGTTCGGGTTCTGCTCGCTGGGCAACTCCGGGCTGTCCGGGGACCTGAACAACATCTGCCAGCCCTCGCTGCCGAATCCCGAGCCGGCCACCTCCGGGATCGACGCCATGGTGAAGCCGCCCGCGTCGGCGGGCAAACAGCCGACCACGCTCTACGGCAGCTACGGGATCGCCGGGCAGTACTGGGCGGCGACGAACCTGCAGTGCTCGGATATGACGTCGCTGATCGGCAACAACGTCGCCAGCATGGTGTTCGACATCGCGAAATCGATCGACCGGGTCACGATCACCGTCTACCAGTCAGCGGCGGGCAACGGCATACTCGGCTGGCTGACGAGCACCGTGGACAAGCTGATCAGCAGCCTCGGCAACGCCATCTACTTCCCCTACCTGGCCGTCGTGGTCATCATCGGCGCGATCTGGCTCGCCTGGCAGGGGCTGATCCGCAAGCGCGGGACCCGCACCATCGAGGGCACCATCTGGATGGTGGTGGCCTGCGCGGCGGCCATCTGGCTGATCGGCAGGCCAGGCGACTTCACCGGGGCGGGCTCGGCGGTGTCCGACGGCATCAGCCAGACGCTGAACGTCGCGTTCGCCAAGCTGCCGGCGCCGAGCCAGAGCAACTGCCTGCCCGTGTCACGCACCGACCCGCAGGCCCAGCCCGCCAGCTTCGACTCCTCTTCGGGCAGCGGAGTCGTCGACCAGAACGCCAACGAGTTGTGGACCGTGCTGGTCTGCAAGCCCTGGCTGGCGGGCGAGTTCGGCACCACCGCGTTCGGCCCCACGGGCGCGACCACCCCGGTCAACGCCTACGGCCGGCAACTGCTGTGGGCGCAGGCCATCGCGGCCAACGAGAAGGCGACGAACGCGCTGGTCAAGGCCAAGCAGGCCACCTACTCGGGCATCGCGGCGAGCATCCAGCAGCGGGACCCGGGCATCTACCCGCTGTTCCAGGGCAAGCAGTGGACGACGCGCCTGGAGATCGCGTTCGCTGCCCTGTTCGCGGCGGCGGTCGCCGGGGTCCTGGTGCTGCTGATCGCGGTCACGCTGATCCTGCTGAAGCTGGGCTTCCTGCTGCTGCTCGTGGTCGGGCCGTTCTTCCTGCTGATCGGCACGCATCCGGGCTTCGGGCGGGTGGTCGCGATGCGCTGGTTCGAGATGCTCGTCGGCGTGCTGCTCAAGCAGGCCGCGGTGGCGCTCGTGCTCAGCGTGCTGCTCTATGCCTACTCGCTGATCATGGGTACCAGTGACGCGGTGCTGCCGTGGGCGCTGAAGATCCTCATGATCGCGCTCGTCACCATCGCGGTCTTCATCTACCGCAGGCCGTTCCAGCACCTGTTCTCCGCGGTCGGCTACGGCATGATCGGCTCGAGGGAGCGGGCCGAGATCGACCTGGAGCGGTCCCGGGCGACGCTGCGCACGAACACGATCGGCGCCGCCGCTGCCGTCTCCGGTGTCGCCGCGTACCGCGCGGCCCGGTGGGCCCGGCGCAATCCGGCCTCGGCGTCCGGCCTGGCCGCGGGCGCTGGCGGCGGCGTCGGCTCGGCCGCCGCTGCGGGCGCCGCGGGCACGGCGGGCATGTCGGCCATGGACGGGACGAGTCTCGACGGCGAGGACGGCTACGCGCTGGCCAACGGCGGTGCGCGAGCCGGGGTGGCCCCGGACGGCGGGGGATCGCGCGCGGTCGGCCGGGCCGGACTGGCGTCCCGCGCCCGGGCCTGGGCCGCCGCCTCGGCCGGTGACGGCCACGGCCGGACCGCGCCGCCGCTGAATCTCCCGTCCCGCGAGACCGCCGGATCAGCCCCGGGCGGTTGGGCGCGCAGCGGCGGCGCGGCCGCCGGGACCGTCCCGCCCGGCCGGACCGCGGCGGACGCCGCGGCGGCGGCGGCGGGCGCACCCCGCCGCCCGGTTCCGCCCTCCGGTGCGCCCGGCTCCGGTCAGGCCGTCCGGCGTGGCCCGTCCCGGCCCGGCCGGCCCCGGCGCGGCCCGTCCCGGCCCGGCCGACCCCGGCCGCGGTCGCGCCGCGGCGCCGTGGCCGGTGCGGTCGTCCTACACCCAGGCCGGTCCCGCCCCCGCTAGCCGTGCGCCGGCCAGCCCGGGGCCGGCCGGGCCGACCCCGGCTCGCCCCACCCGAGCCTCGGCCGGTCCGGTCTCGCCCGGCCCGGTGTCGCCCGGGCCCGTCTCGGCCGCCCGGTGTCGCCCGGGCCCGCCCCGGCCAGTTCCGGACCCGCACCGTCCCGCCCCGCCGACTCCGGTTCGCCCTGGCGGCGAGGCGTAACCCCGCGGCCGCCGCAGACCCGCCCCGCCGCCGGTTCCGATCCAGCCCCCCGGGGCCCGGCCGGTCACGGCCAGAGCGGTCCCTGGGCCGACTCGTCGGCGGGCCGCCAGGCGCCTCCGCCTCCCCGCCGGCCGGCCCCGGCGCCCGCGCCGGCCCGCCCGGCAGGCCCCCAGCCCTCGGTGAGACAGCCCGCCTCGGCTCCGGCCCGGCAGGCCGCGCCGCCAGCGCGCCCGTCGGCCGCGCCGCCAGCCCGCCCGTCGGCCGCGGCTCCCGCCCCCGACGTCGGTTCTCCTGACCTGCCTCTGGCCGGCCGCGCCGACCCCGGCGAGCCCCCGGGCCCGGCACCGTTCTGGCTGCGCCCCATCCGGCGCCGGAAGTAAGACCGACGCGGCCATGGAACTGACAGCGGGCCAGCGGAAGGCGCTCTTCGCCCTGGTTGTGGTCGCCCTCACCGCTCTGGGCATCTTCATGTTCGTGCCGGGAGCCCGGGGCGCCCGCGGCGTCGGCCGCCCGCCGGCCGGCGGGCACACCCCGGCCGCGCGTACCCCGGCCGGGCAGGCCAGGCCGTCCGCCGCGTCGACATCCAGCCGCCCGGCCGCGGCGGGCATCTCGCCGTCCGCCGCCCCGGACATCTATCAGTGGCTCCCGTTCTCCCAGGCCGAACTGGCCAGCGCCGCGGCCGTGACCACGCAGTTCGGTGCCGCCTACGGGACCTTCTCCTACAGCGAGAACGCGGCCGCCTACGTCAGGCCGATGCAAAACCTGATCACCCCCGAGCTGTCCCAGGCGCTCACGCAGGGGTATTCGGTGCCGGGCGTCGCGGCCCAGCGGACCGCCCAGAAACAGGTCTCCGCGGGCACCGCGGCGATCACCTCGCTGCGGGCGTTCGGCCCGTCGAGCGTGACCTTCGTCGTGACGATCAGCCAGGAGATCACCGCCACCAGCGGCCGGAGCCAGGTCAGCACGCAGTACGCCGTGACGGTCACTGGCACCGGCAACGACTGGCAGGTCAACGACATCGAGCTGGCCTCGGTGGGCAACTCGTGAGGTGGCGGTGGCGCCAGGACGCACTGCGCTGGGGCGCCCCGCGCTGGGGTGCGCTGAGCTGGGGCGGTCCCGGGCGGGACGGCCCGGGCCAGGGGGGGTTCGGCAAGGGTGCGGTGATCGCGCTGGTCAGTATGGCCGTCCTGCTGGTGGGCGGCCTCATCACCGCCCCGATGCTGATCTTCGGCGGCAGTAGCCTGCTGTTCGATTCGGGCAACGGCTGCTCGGCCGCGCAGGGCGCGCAGCCTCCGGCCAGCTCCGACGCCCAGGACTCGATACCGGCCAACTACCTCGCCTTGTTCCAGGCCACGGGGAAGAAGTACGGGATCCCCTGGGTGATCCTGGCGGGCATCGGCAAGGTGGAGAGCGACGACGGCCGGTCCACCCTGCCCGGCGTGCACAGCAGCGCGAACGCGTTCGGCGCGGCCGGTCCGATGCAGATAGGCATCGGCGGCGCCGCGGGCAACCAGTGGGGCGGCGCCCCGGTACACCCGGCCAGCGAGCGGGTGAACGGCGTGGCCACCGACGGGGACGGAGACGGGATCGCGAGCGTCTACGACCCCGCGGACGCGATAGCGGGCGCGGCCAAGTACCTGGTCGAGCACGGGGCGCAGAACAACGTCCCGGGCGCGATCTTCGCCTACAACCACTCGAATTCCTACGTGCAGCTGGTGACGTCCTTCGCCGGCAGCTACGCCAGCGGCGGCTTCACGGTCAGCGCGGTGTCCGCCGACAACGTTCCTGGCTGCCTGCCGGGCCTCAGCCAGGTGGCGGACGTGAACGGCGTCGGCCAGGTGCCGAACAAGACCGTCGCCGCGGCGATCTCCTTCGCCGAGGCCCAGCTCGGCAAGCCCTACCTGTTCGGCGGGACCGGGCCCGACGCCTTCGACTGCTCCGGGCTGGTGATGATGGCCTACCGGGCCGTCGGCGTGGATATCCCGCGCACCTCGCAGCAGCAATGGTTTTGGGGGCCGCAGGTACCAGCCAGCCAGGTCGAGCCGGGCGATCTGGTCTTCTTCGCCGGCGGCGACGGGACACCCACGGCCCCCGGCCACGTCGGCCTGGTGATCGGCCACAACAAGATGATCGAGGCCTACGCCACCGGCTTCCCCATCCGCGTTTCCGCGTTCGGAGATTCCGCGGCGGCGCCGGGTGACGGACACCCGGTGGGCTTCACCCGCCCGTGGCAGCACTCCGGCGTCGTGCTCGCCGCAGGCTAGGGGTCAGCGGTGGCCGCGGTTCCACGGCGTCAGCCGGTTCCCGTAGTCGGCGAAGCCTCCGGCGATGAATGTGGCGATGCTGTACACGGGTGTGCACCAGACTCGCATTCATGCGGCCGGGATGCCGGGGCGGCGGGCCGATGGCCCGGGACGAAGACCCTGAAACGGGGCAAAGGGGGTATCACAATGGGCTGGCTACCCAGCCTGGCGCCAACCCCCGGCCAACCGCGTTGTTAACTGACCGGTGGCTGGGCGCAGGAGGAGTCAGCGGTGGCCGCGGTTCCACTGCGTGAGCCGGTCCGGCCGCCGCAGCGACCCTGCCTGGTCGGCCCGCGTCGCGGCGGGGGCCACCCGCTCGGCCGCGGCCGTCAGCGGCGGCACGAGTTGCTCGGCCGCGGCGTCCAGCGCCGACACGGCCCGTAGCGCCGGGACCTCGGCGGCGACGGCCGCGGCCGACTCCGGGGAAATCCCGGGCGCATTACGTTCGGCGGCTGGGTTGTGACGGGTGGTGGTGGCCGGGCCGGCGGGGGCGGCGGCTGGGTTGTGACGGGTGGTGGTGGCCGGGCCGGCGGGGGCGGCGGCTGGGTTGTGACGGGTGGTGGTGGCCGGGCCGGCGGGGGCGGCGGCTGGGTTGTGACGGGTGGTGGTGGCCGGGCCGGGAGTGGCGGCGGCTGGGTTGTGACGGGTGGTGGTGGCCGGGTCGGCGGGAGTGGCGGCGGCTGGCTTGTCACCGGGGGCAGCGGCTGGGCCGACGTCGGCGGGCCAGGGTAGCGCGCCGAGGGCGTCGAGCGCCTCACGGGCCCTCGCGAGCTTTTCGTACAGGAACAGCACCGGCTGGCCGGCCGCCATCGCCACGGCCGCGCTCAGGGCCTCCCGCGGGCCTTCGGCGGCCACGCAGCTCACGTCCGGCCTGGCCCGCCGCGCCGCCGTGATGATCATGTCCGTCATCTCGCCGGGCGCCCGGCCGCGCTTGTCGGCGTCCTCGTAGACCACGACCCGGCCGAACCACGCGGCGATGGTCTCGGCCGTGCGGATGATCAGGTCGTCGCGGCGGTCTCCGGGCAGGGTGACGGCAGCGGTGGCATCGCCGCCCCAGACGTGGCTGATCATGCGTCCCGTGGCGTCGAGCGCGGCGGCGTTGTGACCGTAGTCCACGATCACCGGGCTCCCGGCCGCCAGGTAGACATTCCCGCGGCCGGGATTGGACTCTCCGGGGCCGAACGTGGCCAGGCCGCGCCTGATGTCCTTGACGCTCACGCCCAGCCCGCGGCAGGCGGCTACCGCCGCGAGCGCGTTCGCGACCACGTGCGGGGCACGCCCGCCGAACGCGCCGGGCAGTTCGGCCAGGCTGAGCAGCGGCCGGTCCGCCGCCGCCTCGAACTCGACCAGATGGCCGTCGCGAAGCCCGTAGCTGATCCCGCCCGCCCGCCGGTGCCGCCCGATCAGGGGGTTGCCGTCGTTCAGGCTGAAGTACCTGATCACGGGATGGTGCCTGCGTACCCGCGTACGGTCGGCGATGGCCGCGGCGGCCGGGTCGTCGGCGTTGAGCACGACCGTCGCGCCGTCGTGGATCTCCTCGGCGATCAGCGCCTTGACTCCGATGAGGTCATCGAGGTCGTCGACGCCATCGGTGCCCAGGTGGTCGTCGGCGATGTTGGTGATCACGGCTACGTCGGCCCGGTCGTAGCCGAGCCCGCGCCGGATGATCCCGCCGCGGGCCGTCTCGAGCACGGCGGCTTCCACGCTGGTGTCGTCGAGTACCATCTCGGCCGACCGCGGCCCCGACGCGTCCGCGTCGTAGACCAGCCGGCCGCCCGAGTAGACGCCGTCCGTGGTGGACATGCCGACCCGCAGCCCAGCCTGGCGCAGGACGTGTCCGATCATGCGGACCGTCGAGGTCTTCCCGTTGGTCCCGGTGACCGAGATGACCGGGACCCGTGACGGAGCGCCGGGAGGGTACAGGCTGTCGATGATCGCCCCGGCCACGTCGCGCGGGGTCCCCTCGGCCGGGGACTCGTGCATGCGCAGGCCCGGGCAGGCATTGACCTCGATCACGGCCCCGGGCGGCGCGGCGTGGCCAGCCCCGTTCCCGGCATGGTGACCGGCCTCGTGCCCGACCCGGTGACCGGCGTCGCGCAGCGGTGCCGAGATGTCGGCCAGCCGCACGTCGACGCCGCAGACATCCAGGCCCACCACGGCAGCAGCGCGGCGGCACATCTCGGCCACGTCGTCGTGGACCAGGTCGGTGACGTCCCGGCTGGTTCCGCCGGTGGAGAGGTTGGCGTTGCGGCGCAGCGTCACGACCCCGCTGCGGGCGGGCACCGAGTGGACGTCGAGCCCCTGGGCAGCCAGGTGCCCGGCCACGCGGTCGTCCAGGCTGATCCTGGTCAGCGCGCGCGAGTGGCCGTCCCCGCGGCGCGGATCGGCATTCACCCGGGCCACGAGTTCGCCGATGTCGTGGGTGCCGTCGCCGGTGACCGCGGCCGGGCTCAGCTCGGCCGCGGCCACCACCCGGCCGTCGACCACGAGGACCCGGTAATCGGTCCCGGGCACGAACCCCTCCACGATGACCCCGCCGCCCCCGTTTCCGCCGCCGTCCCCGGCGGTCGCCTGGGCATAGGCCACGGCGGCGTCGGCGGCCGCGGTCACGCCGATGATCACGTTGACGCCGTGGCTGCCCGTGCGCGGCTTCATCACCGCCGCGCCGCCGAGCTGTTCGACGGCCGCGGCGGCCTCGTCCGCGCTCCAGGCCACGACGCCCTCGGGCACCGGGATGCCCGCGTCGGTCAGCAACCGCTTGGCGAGCATCTTGTCGGCGGCGATGTCCACCCCGATCACCGAGGTCTGCTCGGTCAAGGCCGCGCACACCAGCCGCCGGTGGTGGCCGTAGCCGAGCCTGAGCATGCTCAGATCGCCGACCCGGCGGACGGGGATACCCCGGCGCCGGGCCGCGGCGGCGAGAGCCGCGGTGCTGACACCGAGCCGCTCTCGCTCCACCACACGGGAGATCCGGGCGAGATCCGGAGCAGGATCTGGCGTCCGTTCAGAAAGCAGGTCTTGAATCACCGTCATGGCGATCTTGATCAGCTCGCCGGGAACCGCGGATATGGTCGGCTCGTCCTGCGGGCACTCCATCATGAGGTCGTAGCGTCCGTCGGCGCCCGCCCACATGGTGCGGCCGAGGTGCACGTCGCGGCCTGCCAGGCCGGACAGTTCCAGCGCCACATGCTCGGTGACGTGCCCGAAGTAGGTGCCGCGCGCCATCGCCTCGCCGAACCCGCCGGGGTGCCCGGCCGCGCAGTGATGATCGGCGAGGCCGGGCAGGGCGGTGGCCAGCGGCCGGCGAAGCCAGGGCGGTCCGTGGTCTGGATGCCGGTCAGTTCCTCGAGTTCGAGCCGGGCGACGCTGACGGGCTTGGCGGTGAAGACGTTCGGTCCGCTCAGATGACGCAGGTCTTCCAGGCGCACGTGACGCTCCTAAGGGTGGGTGGGCGGGCGGATGTTCGGGTGACGTACCGGTCAGTACCGGTCGTGCGCGGGCCCGATGCCGGCCTCGCGCGCGGCGATGTCGAAAATGCACCCTGCAGGCAGCAGGTGCAGGCGGACGTCGAACAGGGTGATCGGGTCGTCGTCGCCGGCCGCGTGGACCACCGTGGCGTGCTTCGCGTCGGCGACCGTGGCCACGCCGTCGCCGAGCACCTCGAAACGGCCGCCCTCGACGAGGATCCCGGTGTTCTCGTCGATGCCGACACCCAGGTGATCGGGATCGAGCGCGCCCGCGCTGAGCAGCCGCGGGAGCCTGCCGCGCTCGCCGAAGTGCATGTCGATGAGCACCTTAGGGATCAGCCCGAGCCCGGGCCCGGTCCGCACCGCGGCGACGGACACATCGGGTCCCTCGCCGCCGCCGAGGATCATGGTGCGGCCCATGGCGGTGGCGCCGGCGCTGGTGCCGGCGATCACCAGCCCATCGTCGGAGCTCAGCCTGTGGCGCAAGATCTCGTTGGCCCGCGAGCCGACCAGGGTTCGCAGCCGGGACTGGTCGCCGCCGCTGACGAACACGCCGGTGGCGTCTTCCAGCAGCTTGGCGGCATCGTCGCCGTCGGCGTCGGATCGGCCCCGCAGCCGCAGTTCGATGGTGCGGTCCGCGCCGAGCCTGCGGAACACCCGGTCGTAGTCGGCGTGGACCTGGTCGGGCCGCCCGGTGGCGGTCGTGACCAGCACGATGCGCGCCTCGTTCCCACCGCACAGCGCGACGAACCGCTCGAGCAGCCCGGTGCCGCGGCACCGGTCCTCCGCGCCTCCGATGATGAGCAGGCGGCCGGGACACCCGGTGTGGTCCCCCTCGTCGTCCACGACCCCTCCTCGACCTCTAGTTACCCTGCGTGGTCGAGCACGAACCAGACGTATAGGCCGTGGGGCTAGAAGCGCGGTGCGCAGGGGCGCGGCGAAGCCGGCCCCGCGCCTGGCCGGGGGGGGGGTGCCCGGTGATCTAGGACCCAAACCCCATGTATGGGACGCGCGGATGATCAACACGCCGGTTTGATCATGGATCCGGCGGCCGGTTCCCTGACCCAGGCGCCGGCCAGCGGACGACGCGGCTGGCCGGGGGCTGGCGCCAGACCCGACAGCCAGCCACCGTCCAACCATTTGCCCCTGTTTCGCAGTCTTCGTCCCGGCCGCAGGCCCGCCGCCCCGGCATCCCGGCCGCCGCCCCGGCATCCCGGCCGCCGCCCCGGCATCCCGGCCGCCGCCCCGGCATCCCGGCCGCCGCCCCGGCATCCCGCCCCGTGAATGCGACGTTGGTGTACACCTGTGTACAGCAGACTCACATTCATCGCCGGATTCGCCGGCTAGGGGAACCGGCTCACCTGACCGGAGGACCCAAAACGCAAGAAATGCCGGAATTCACGGCATAGGTCATGGGCACCGCGCCGGCCAGGCGCCGGGCGGGCTCCGCCGCGCCCCGATTCGCAGCCCCGCTCACCACGAGGCTGACCGCCGCGAGGCACAGCAGCGGGTTATTCCGCGACGAGCCCATTTCGTGCGTTTGAGCCCTAGATCACGAACTCGGGCTCCGGCGCGGATTTGGGTGATCGGGTCATGCGATAGAGGCGCATGGGCGGCCGGTCTCAATGATCGTGGAGAGTTACGTGCGCTATCTGCACAGTGCACACAAGTCTCCACGATCATGAAGCGGACGTCGCCCCCGTCACGGAATCGGCGCCAAAGCCCGATTTCGGGCCCCGGGCCGGGCTACTCGGAGCGCAGGACGCGGCGGGAGTGGCGGGCGCTGTGCCGGGGTGCCGAGCGCTGGCGGGAAAGCTCCTCGGGCAGCTGGAGGAGCGGGTTCGACGCGCTGGCGACCACGTCGGCAGCGATGTCGATCACCCGCCGGCCCCGGTTCCGTGCCGCCGACCTGAGCTGCTCGAAGGCCTGACGGGGACGGATGCGGTGGCGCTCGGCCAGAACCCCGATCGCCTGCTCGACCCGGATCCGCGCGGTCAGCGCATGCTCCAGTTGGCCGACGGTGGCCCTCAGCCGGTACGCCTCCTCCTCCGCCGCGGGCTGCTCGGCCGCGGACGCTCGCCGCCGGTGCCGCACGGCGTCCGGCTGCGACGCGGCCGGCCGGGTGCCGGGAGCGGGTGGCACGGCCGGCTGGATCTCGGTGGGCAGCTCGGCGGCGATCAGGTCGGCCAGCACCATGGCGCAGGTCAGGTCGGGCAGGTCATCATCACCGACTCGCCACCCGTCCGGGGTTCGGCGCAGGACGGCCTCCGGTCCGGGGACGGGACGGGCACCTGGCGAGCCACCGAACGGATCGAGGCCGGGTCCGTCGGCATCGGACACCCGGGCCGCGCGGGTGTGCACCTCGTCGGCCTGCGGCTCGGCGGCGCGAGTACCTGCCGCGCTGGCACTGGACGCACTGGCACTGGACGCACTGGCACTGGAAGCGCTGGCACCCGGCGTGCGGGTGCCGGAAGCACGGGTATCGGGAAACGCGCCCGACTCCAGGTCGGGCTCGGCGGCGGGATCAAGCCCGCGCGATCGCGTTCTGTGTCGTTTCCCGGACATCAGAGCGCAGCCAATTCGCGCAGCCGTTCCTTCACCATCGCCGCCGACGGATTCGTGAGCGCGCTGCCATCGGGAAAGAGAACGGTCGGTACGGTCTGGAAGCCGCCGTTCACCGACATGACGTAGTCCGCGGCGGCCGGGTCCTGCTCAATGTCGATCTCGGCCATCTCGATGCCGTCGGCCGCCAGCTGGCGCTTGAGGCGCTTGCAGAACGCGCACCACGCGGTGGTGTACATGGTCAGCGGCGGTGCCATCGGCCGTCCTCTCCTTCACTGCCGTCCTACTGAACACTACTAACGCGTAGGCGATGCGCGCGCTTCCCGCGCCAGGTTGCCCGTCGGCGTGGCGTCCGGCACCGCATCCGGCCGGTGCCTGGCGCCCGGCGTCGGCGGCATAGGGAATGATGGCCGGCAGGCCGGGAGGGCGAGGCGGCGAACCCGCGGGAGGTGCACCCATGGATTCGGCGGATGCCGTGCTGGCCGCGCTCGACCCCGAGCAGCGCGAGGTCGCGCTGGCCGCGCGCGGCCCGGTCTGCGTGCTGGCCGGCGCGGGCACCGGAAAGACCCGGGCGGTCGCGCACCGGATCGCCTATGCGGTGGTCACCGGCGTGGTGGACCCGGCGCGGGTCCTGGCCGTCGCATTCACCACCCGCGCGGCCGGTGAGCTGCGCGGCCGACTGCGGATGCTGGGCCGCCAGGCGCTGCCCGGCGGCGGCCTGGACGGGGTCCAGGCCCGGACCTTCCACGCGGCCGCGCTGCGTCAGCTCACTCACTTCTGGCCGCTGACCGTGGGCGGCCCCCCGCCGCGGGTCCTCGACTCCAAGGTCAGCCTGTTGTCGGAGGCAGCCCGGCGGCTGCGGCTGCCGCTGGGCCTGCCCGACCTGCGCGACGTGGCGGGCGAGATCGAGTGGGCCAAGGTCACCGGGGTACGGCCGGACGAATACCCGCAGGCCAGCTCCAAGGCCTCCAGAACGCAATCGCTCGACCCCGTCCCGCTCGCCCGGGTCTATGCCGCCTACGAGGAACTGCGCCGCGAGCGGCACCTGGTCGACTTCGAGTCCGTGCTCGAGCTCACCGCGGCGATCCTGGCCGAGCACCCCAGAGCCGCCGCCGCGGTGCGGGAGCGGTACGCGTACTTCGTGGTGGATGAATATCAGGACGTCAACCCGCTGCAGAAGCTGCTGCTCGATGCCTGGATCGGCGACCGGGACGACGTCTGCGTGGTTGGCGACCCGCGGCAGACGATCTACTCGTTCACCGGGGCCACCCCGTCGTACCTGACCGGCTTCTCCGCCGAGTTCCCCGACGCGACCGTGATCAGGCTGGTCCGCAACTACCGCTCCACGCCCCAGGTCGTCGCGCTGGCCAACCGTCTCGGCCCCGGATTCGGCCGCGGACCAGGCCGCGGCCGAGACGGTCTGCGGAGCGGGCCGGGGCCGCGGCCTGGTGAGGCCGTGCTCGTGGCGCAACGGTCGCCCGGGCCGGAGCCCGAGTTCGCCGAGTACGGCGACGAGCAGGAGGAGGCCACGGCGGTGGCGCGGCGGGCCGCGGCGCTGATCCGGTCCGGGACCCCGGCGCGGGAGATCGCGGTGCTGGTGCGGACCAACGCGCAGACGCCGCCGTTCGAGCAGGCGCTCAGCGAGGCCGGAGTGCCGTTCGCGGTCAAGGGAGCTGAGCGGTTCTTCGAGCGGGCCGAGGTGCGCCAGGCGGTCGGCCTGCTTCGGGCCGCAGCGCGTTCGGCGTCGGCCGACGAAGACCCGGCCGGCCAGGTCCGGGCCGTGCTGTCCGGGATCGGACTGACCCCGCAGGCGCCCTCCGGCCGGGGCCGGGTGCGGGAGCGGTGGGAGTCACTGGAGGCGCTGGCCCAGCTGGCCGGGGATTTCTTCGCCGGATCGCCGCGGGCGTCACTCGGCGAGCTCGCCGCCGAACTCGCGACGCGCAGCGCCCTGGGACAGGCCCCGGCGATGGAGGGGGTGACCTTGGCCTCGCTGCACGCGGCGAAGGGGCTGGAGTGGCACGCGGTGTTCCTGGTGGGACTGACGGACGGGATGCTGCCGATCGTGTACGCGCAGACCGACGACGCCATCGCGGAGGAGCGGCGGCTCCTCTACGTCGGGGTAACCCGGGCCCGGCACCTCGTCTGCCTGTCGTGGGCCCTGGCCCGGTCGGACGGAGCACGCCGGAGCCGCAAGCCGTCCAGGTTCGTCGAGGAGGTCCGTCCCCGCGGCCGCCTCGGCATGCCGCGGGCCAGCCGGCCGGCCGCAAGCAAGGCGGGTGACGCGGGAGCATGAGCGAGGCTGGTGACGCAGGAGCATGAGCAAGGCGCTCGACAACGTGGTGGAACTGCTCAACCTGGAGCAGATCGAGGTCGACATCTTCCGCGGGCGCAGCCCGGAGGGGGAGCGCCGCCAGCGCGTGTTCGGCGGCCAGGTCGCGGGCCAGGCCTTGGTCGCGGTCGGCCGCACAGTGCCCGAAGACCGGCACGTGCACTCGCTGCACGCCTACTTCATCCGGCCGGGCGACCCCACGGTTCCGCTGATCTACCTGGTGGAACGGGTCCGCGACGGCCGATCGTTCACCACCCGCCGGGTGTCGGCGGTCCAGCACGGCAAGACGATCTTCACGCTCTCCGCATCGTTTCACCATGACGAGCCGGGCATCGAGCACGCCGAGCCGATGCCCGACGTCCCGCCACCGGACGCGATCACTCCCACGGTCGAACGGCTGGAGAAGCTGTTCGGCCCGTCCGTGCACGAATGGTTCGGCGGCAACCCGATCGACATCCGGCACATCGGGCCGCTGACCGTCGAGGCCGAGCGCGATCCCGCGCTGCGGACGATGCGCAACCTCGTCTGGCTCCGGGCGGACGGTGAATTGCCCGACGATCCGCTGCTGCACGTGTGCCTGATGACCTACGCGTCCGATATGACCTTGCTGGACTCGGTGATGCTCGTGCACGGCTTGTCCTGGATCGACGGGAAGACGACCGGGGCGAGCCTCGATCACGCGATGTGGTTCCACGGCCCGTTCCGCGCCGACCGGTGGCTGCTGTACGCGCAGGACTCTCCCGTTGCTCGCGGCGGCCGGGGGCTCGCACGCGGCGAGGTGTACACGAGCGAGGGCGAACTTGTGGTCTCCGTGGTGCAGGAGGGGCTGATTCGCACCTCCTGAGCGGTCTGAATTGGCGGCTAAACG
This sequence comes from uncultured Actinomycetota bacterium, assembly GCA_963842355.1. Lineage (GTDB taxonomy): Bacteria > Actinomycetota > Actinomycetes > Streptosporangiales > Streptosporangiaceae > JASHPR01. The sequence continues at coordinate 396,836 of CAWJGC010000017.1, forward strand.
TCGCGGCGAAAAAGAAGTTGCCCCGCCTCGCGGGGCTACGTAGGCTGCTGCCATGTCCGCGGGTCTGTCGACGCTGAACGAAAGGAGGCGCCCGGGATGCTGAATCCGATCTCAGTTCTTGAGAATGCCGCTGACGCGCACGTGCGGTTCGGCTCGGGCGCTGCCCTGCCGTCGGGCGTCCGGACCGCCCAGTCCCCGTGCACGGGTGCCGTCATGTTCGCGCGCCCCCGTGCCTTCCGGGCCGTCGACGTCTTCGGGTCGAGCCGTATGGCTGCTGACCTGAACGAGGCGCTCGGGCAGCGCAACACCGGCAAGCAGTACCCGCACACGACCCGCATCACCGCGCCGAGCGGTGGTGCTAAGGGTCCGCATCCGGCGAGGGAACCGGTACCGGTCTAGAACGACCGGCCAGATCCCCTCAAAGGCCGCGGACCCGAAATCGGGTCCGCGGCCTTCGTCATGCGAGGCCACCGTTTTGTCAGACGCGTGAGAGACCTTAAGACGAGTAGATGAGAGGGGATGGCACCGATGCATCGGCCCGGCACCACCGCCGTGCTGGAGGACCCGGCAGGGTTCGCGGCGGTATCCGAGCAAGTGGCGGCGATCGCCAGGACAGTCCCGGCGCAGGTGGCAGGCGCTTGTGTCCCGGTTCCCCAGCCGACCGCTATCCCGGTGACGACGGCCGGGGTGCCGAGCGGCCGGAAGCTGCCCTGCACGGACGACCCGGACCTGTTCTTCGCTGAGTCTCCGGCGGACGTGGAGGGCGCCAAGGTCCTGTGCCGGGGATGCCCGGCGCGGATCGCGTGCCTCGCCGGGGCACTTGAGCGGCGCGAGCCGTGGGGAGTCTGGGGTGGCGAGCTGTTCCTGCGCGGCGAGATCGTGCCCCGCAAGCGGCCGCGCGGGCGCCCGAGAAAGGACGAGGTAGCGGCCTGACCAGCCGTTACGTCAGGTGCGAGGGAACTACAGAAGGTGGTGGTACAGATGTATCCGCCTCACAGCGTGGTGAGGGAACGACAACTGTCGATGCTGTCGGAGGCCGCGGGCGAGCGGCAAGCACTGCGGGTCCGTGCGCTCAACCGGGTCAACCGCCGAGCCGAGCGGGCCCAGCGGCAGCTGACCCAGTCGCGCCGTCAGGCCAAGCGGCTTCGTGGCGAGCTGGCGGCGGCCGAGCGGGCGTCCTGATCCCAGCTCCGTCGCGGTGCTGGCCGGCCGAATGCGGCGGAGCGGTGCCGAAGGCACAGCGCAAGCCGGGGCCCGGGAACCCACGTTCCCCGGGCCCCGGCCGCGGGCAGATTCGGATTCGGTTGGACCGGTCGCTCACTCAGCCAGCGATCCGGTAGGTGCCGGGTTCGCGTCGTCAGGGTCGTCATCACGGTCTGGGCCCGAATCCGTCGCGTCGAGATATCCAGGCATCCACATGAGCACCTCATCGCGGAACCGCCCCTCGCACTCGAGCTGGCAGAGCACCCCTATCCCGGCGGTGGAGACGCGGTGGATCAGCACGTACGACGGAGGCAGGTTGAGTCGGCGACCGACGGCAGCGGATCGCATGTCCGTGACGCGTGAGGCCTCGGCCCGCAGCCATTCCCGGTTGAACTTGAAGGACTCCACCCGGGACGGTTCGGCGAGCGGGGCCAGGTAGGCATCGAGCGCGTCGAGATCGACGGTCATGCCGTCCCTGAGGAAGCCATGCGCCCGCAGTTCGTGCTCGACGGTCTCGATGTCGCGGTCCTCGTGCATGAGGCGCAGCAGCTTGCCAAAGAACGGAGGGAAGCCGTCCGGGAGGCGGTCCACGGCGCCGAAATCGAGAACACCGAGCCGACCGTCGTCGAGTAGCCGGAAGTTGCCCGGGTGCGGGTCGGCGTGCAGCAGGCCGGTGCGTGACGGCCCTGAGAAGAGGAATCTGACGATCAGGATGCCGGCCCGGTTCCTCTGCTCGGCAGTCCCCTCGGCGATGATCTTCGACAGGGGCGTGCCGTCCATCCACTCGCTGACCAGTACGCGGTCGGTGGCCGCGATGACGTGCGGAACCACGAAGTCGGGGTCATCCGCGTAGGCATCCGCGAACGCCTCCTGGGAGGCCGCCTCGAGCCGGTAGTCGAGTTCTTCCGCGACCCTCTTGCGAAGCTCATCGAGCAACGGCTTCACGTCGAGTCCCGGCATCAGCACGCCGAACAGCCGGCCAAGGCGGCTGAGCTGCGTGAAGTCGCTGATCAGCGCCTTCCCCGCCCCCGGGTACTGGATCTTCACCGCGACCGGGCGGCCGTCGCGCCAGACCGCGCGGTGCACCTGGCCGATGGACGCGGCGGCGGTCGGACTGTCATCGAAGTCGGCGAAGTTGTCCCGCCAGCTGGCCCCGAGATCGGCCACAAGCACCTTGTGCACCGTGCCGGCCGGAAGCGGAGGTGCGGCCTCCTGGAGCCTGGTCAGCGTGGCGCGGTAGGGGCCGGCGATCTCGGCCGGCAGCGCGGCCTCGAAGATCGACAAGGCCTGGCCCAGCTTCAGCGCACCGCCCTTGAGCTCGCCGAGGACCCTGAAGATCTGCTCCGCAGTGCGCTGCTGAATCTCCTGCGCCACGAGCTCGGCCGGGCGCCCGCCCAGCCGCTTGCCGAGGCCGAGCGCGGTCCGGCCGGCCAGGCCGACCGGCAGGGTGGCAAGCTTCGCCGTCCGCGTGACGGCCCGCCGCGGCAGGTCACTCACGGGCATCGCGGCCGGTAAAACCGGTGGGCCGGCCGGTCACGCAGCGCCGCTTCACCTCCCCAGGTATCTCGGCTGCGCCCTCGCCGACGGGGCGGACGCGGTCCGCGACGTCGTGGCCCGGCGCGCGACGCCCGCGCGGGGAGGCCACCTGGTGGGCCGCGAACCTCAACTCGTGCTCCTTCCGGTGCGGAGTGGATCCCAAGATCTCATTGTCCGTTACCCCAAAGATATTGCCGCCACGCGCGTGTCGCCCACCGAGGACGAAGTCCACTACGGCGGGCCGGGCGCGCCATATCCGGGGGCTCCACGGCGGAGGTCCCGGCGGATCCGGTGCTCCCGGCGGATCCCGGCGCTCCCGGCGGATCCCGGCGCTCCCGGCGGATCCCGGCGCTCCCGGCACGCCCGCCGATGACCAACCGGCCTCCTGCGGCCGTGGTACTACGCTGCTGTAATGGCTGTCACGCACCACTATGAAATGACAGTCCGGTGGACCGGAAACACCGGCTCAGGGACCAGCGACTACCGTGGCTACCGGCGCGATCACGAGGTTCACGCCGACGGCAAGCCGATCATTCCCGGATCGTCGGACCCCGCATTCCGCGGCGACGCCGCCCGGTGGAACCCGGAGGAACTGCTGGTCGCCGCGCTCTCCCAGTGCCACATGCTGTGGTATCTCCACCTGTGCGCGGTCGGGGGAGTGATCGTCACCGACTACACCGACACCCCGGTGGGCATGATGACGATGGACGCGACGGGCGGCGGCGGCGAGTTCACCGACGTGGTTCTCCGCCCGGCGGTTACGGTCGCCAGCCCGGCCATGGTGGACAAGGCCCGGGCGCTGCACGACGAGATCGACGCCGTCTGCTTTATCGCCCGCTCGGTCAACTTCCCCGTCCGGCACGAGCCGACCGTGCGCGTCGCTGCTGGCGACTAGATCGCTCACAGTCCCGCCCGGCAGCCAGAATCCCAGCCGCCGCAGTTGCAGTCGCGATGAGGCAACCACGTCCGGCGGCGCCACTGCCAGGACGGCAGCACGAGTTCCAGGGTCCCGTTCAGCGCCGCGTGCGCCTCGGCGGGCGTGTCGATAAAGGCCAGGACCTGGGCGGCGGCCTGGGCGGCGACCGCCGCGGCGAGCGGAGCGTCGCACCCGAGAGGATTCGGCCGACGGGTGGCCAGCTGGGCGAGGATCAGCGGCCAGGCCGGATCGCGGTCGGTACGGGCGAGGTCCAGGCACCTGAGACACGCGGTGCGGCCGGGCAGGACCAGCGGGCCTACCACGCCGATGGCCTCGCTCGCCGACGCGACCAGGTGCGGTATCTGATCGCGCATGAGCCCGGCCTGAAATTCCGGGAGGCAGCGTCCCGTCAGGACGGCAAGATCGGGCCGTAGGCGGCCGGGCTGCTCGACGGGTTTCGCGCCGGGCGGTGAGGTCCTGGGTGGCGTGTCCGCCGGAGTACCAGGGGGTGGTGACGCACCAGGCGCTGTCGTGGCGGGATCCCCCGTCGCGTCTGCCGGGTCTGGGTACGGGATGCAGGAAATGCCCGATGTCGTCAGCAGGCTGGTGAGGCCGGCTCCCACCCTCCCGCTGCCGTGCATATGTACCTGCGCCGCAAGCCTGCGCGCGAGAGTACGCGCTCCGCCGTCACCGTCCCCGCGGGCCAGGGACACGGTGGCCAGCTCCGCGGCCAGGCTGGTCCGCCGTGACTGCGGCAGCACCCGTAAGGTGGCGGCCGGGAAGTCGTCGAGCGCGCCGGCCGAGGCCAGCAGGGCCAGCACCCGCTCGGCGGTTTCGACGGGAATGCCGCGGTGAGCCGCGGCCTGGATGACCTGGACGCGGTCGCGGCTTCCGTCGAGGAGGCTGACCAGCCAGGCGATGCCCGCCATTCCGGTCAGCGCCACGGCGCGGCGCGAGTCGATCCCTAACTGCAGCGTGTCCCGATCTCGCCATACCGGCGTCAGCCCTGGCTTCAGCACTGGTCTCACGAACCTCAGCGTGCCAGCCGATGCCGACAGTTTCGCGGAGACGCGAGCCGATGGGTCAGACCGCGACGCCGGGCCGGCTCCGGCGGGCCGCTATGCCGAAAGCGGCGGCCGGGGCCCCCGGGCACTGAAGCGAATCGGCAGCCTGCCGCTGGCTCCACTGCGGACCGTTCGCCCCCCTTCCCCAGAAGCGACGAGCGATCCGGAGCCCGGGGACTCCTGACTGGCGAAGCTAGGGCCGGTGCCTCGGCCGGTCAATACTCCCCTGTGGATGGTGATGTGGACAACGTGGGGAGATGGCGGAGTGTTCTTGTGGACACCGATGAGCATGCCTGTGAGCTTCGCGATGGCCCGGTATGTCTCTCGCGGGCGGACCAGGAAAAACGCTGTCCACCGCCTGTGGACGGGAGATTGCCGGTGACTGTCGGTCGGCTGAAGGACGCTTCGGCAAGAGTGGGGCTCGCAGCGCAATAACCCGCCGCCTGGCCTCCAGGCGGTCAGCCGTGTCCTATGCGGGGCGCACAGGGGCGCGCCGAAGCCCGTTCCGCGCCTGGCCGGGGCCGTGTCCGGTGATCTAGGACCCAAGACCATGTATGGGCGCGCAGATGATCGACATGCTGGTTTGATCATGGATCCGGCGTCCGTTCCCTGACCTAGGCGCCGGTCAGCGGACGACGCGGCTGGCCGGGGGCTGGCGCCAGGCCGGACAGCCAGCCACCGTCCAACCATTTGCCCCCGTTTCGCTAGTCTTCGTCCCGGCCGCAGGCCCGCCGCCCCGGCATCCCCGCCCGCCGCCCCGCCATCCCGCCCCGTGAATGCGCCTTTGGTGTACACCCGTGTACAGCAGACTCATATTCATCGCCGGGTTCGCCGGGAACCGGAACCGGCAACGGAACCGGCCGGACCCAAAACGCGGTAAATGCCGGAATTCAGGGCATAGATCATGGGCACCGCGCCGGCCAGGGCGCCGGGCGGGCTCCGCCGCCCGCCGGCCAGGGCGCCGGGCGGGCTCCGCCGCGCCCCGATTCGCAGCCGCGCTTACCACGAGGCTGACCGCCGCGAGGCACAGCAGCGGGTTATTCCGCGACGAGCCCATTTCGTGCATTTGAGTCCGAGATCACGAAACCGGGCGCGCAAACCCGAGCCGCCGACACGAAGTGGCCGGGGCGTTGACCGCGGGCTGGGCGATCATCCGGGGCCCGGCGCTCCGGTGCGGCGGAGCCAAGTCGGTCGAGGGCTCGGGCGGCACGCTGGCCGACCTGACCGCCGGCCAGGTCGCCGGGTTTGCTAAGGGTCGCTCGACGGTTCAGGACCTGAGGGACCGGCGCCGCCGGGAGGCTCAGGACCGGCGGAAGGGCCGCCGTCCGGGGGTGGCGGCGGTTCTTCGGGCGAGGACTCGAAGGCCGAGATATCGAGTTCGGGGCGGCCGCGGACGAAACCGTCCGGATCGTCGAAGTCGTCCGCGGTGGGCAGCAGGTCGGGATGGGCCCAGAGCGCTTCCCGCCCGTTGATGCCGCGAGCGTCGGTCAGCCCGCGCCAGATGACCGCCGCCTCGCGCAGCCGGCGGGGCCGCAGTTCCAGGCCGACCAGCGTCGCGAAGGTTCGTTCGGCGGGGCCGCCGCTGGCCCGGCGCCGCCTGATCGCCTCGGCCAGGGCCGTGGCCTGCGGCAGCCGCTCGGCGGCGGCCGCGTCGACCACGGTAGCGACCCACCCCTCGACCAGCGCCAGTATGGTCTCCAGCCGGGCCAGCGCGGCCTTCTGCGCCTCGGTGTCCTCGGGCTGGAACAACGCCGCGCCGGTCAGCGCCTCGCTCAGAGCCTCCGGGTTGGCCGGGTCGATCTGCGGCATGGCCTCGCGCAGTGCGTTGGCGTCCACGGTGATGCCCCGGGCGTAATCCTCCACGGCTCCGAGCAAGCGGGCGCGCAACCAGGGCACATGGGCGAACAGCCGGTGATGGGCGGCCTCGCGCAGGGCGAGGAACAGCCGCACCTCGTCGTCGTTGACCGACAGCCCCTGCCCGAACGCCGCGACCCCGGCCGGCAGCAGCGCCGCGGTGCCCGCCGGCCCGAGCGGGAGGCCGACATCGGTCGAGCTGACCACCTCCTGCGCCAGCGCGCCCACGGCCGCGCCGGTCTGGCCGCCGACCATCATTCCGCCGATCCTGCGCATCATCTGGCCGAGGCCGCCGAGCGCGCCGAACCCTCCGGTCAGGGCCGTCATCGCCGACCGCATCTCGGGCGGGAGTTCCCCGGCGATCTCCTCGGGATCATCGGTCAGCATGCCGCCCATGGCGTCGACCGCCCGGGCCGCGATCGGATCGCACAGCTTCGACCAGACCGGCAGGGTCGCCTCCACCCACTCCGCGCGACTCCAGGCCTGGGCGATGCGGATTCCGGTGGGCAGGGTGGTGGCGTCCTCCAGCCAGAGGTCGGCCGTCCGGATCGCCTCGACGACCTTGCGGCGCTCGATGTCCAGGACGCTCGCGTCCCCGGCGGCGGCGACGGTCTGCCGCGCCACGTTCTTGGCCAGATCCCAGTTCACGGGGCCGCCCTGCCAGGACATCAGGTCGGCGAACTGGCGCAGGGCGTCGGCGAACTGCTGCGGGTCGCCCAACGGGCCCAGCGGGTTCTGGGGCCCGCCCGGGCCGCCGAAACCGCCGGATCCGCCGCCGCCCGGCGGGTTTCCTGACTTGTCGGGATCCCGGTCACGGTCGCCAGGCATGCCGAAGCCAAAGGGAGGGTCAGTCATCTCCGCTGCCTCTCGGGCAGGATGGAAGGGTCCACGTCCGCCACGTTATCCCGGGAGCGACCCGCGGTGAGCAATCGAGATGCCAGTTCGCCAACGGCGGAGCCCGGCCGGCGAGCGGGGGAGCACGGCGAGCCGGAGGGGCGCGGCGCCGCCTGGACCGAGGAGCGAGGGACGAGCGACGAGGGAAAAAGGCGTCGGAAGGCGCCACGCAGACGAGCGGGAGACAACCGCGAGGCGCACGGGCGCCTGGCCGCGCCAGGCCACCCGGCCACGCCGGATGAGGCCGGGCGCGGGCCATCCCAGCGGCGGCCCGCTCCGGCTCCGGGCCCGGAGGCAGCCGGGCGGGAGGCAGCCGGGCGGGAGGCAGCCGGGCGGGAGGCAGCCGGGCGGGAGGCAGCCGGGCGGGAGGCAGCCGGGCGGGAGGCAGCCGGGCGGGAGGCAGCCGGGCGGGAGGCAGCCGGGCGGGAGGCAGCCGGGCGGGAGGCAGCCGGGCGGGAGGCAGCCGAGCCGGGGGCAGCCGGGCGGGAGACACCTGGTTCGGCGGTACCGCGTTCGGTGGGCCTGGGCTCAGTGGTTCCCGGCCCGGGTACGGAGGGCCGGCGGGACCGCGGGCGCGGCCCGGTGGTGGCGGTGACCGGGGCGGCGCGCGGCATCGGCCACGCGCTCACGGTCAGGCTGGCGGGATCGGCCGGAGTCGGGCGGGTCATCGCCATCGACGGCCACCGGGGTGACGCGACGGGCGTGACCTGGCGGGTTGTCGATGTCCGCGATCCGGCCCTGGCGGGGCGGCTGACCGGGGTCGACGTTGTCGTGCACACCGACCTCGACCTGGCCCCGGACTCCGATCACCGGTCCCGGCGGGCGTTCAACGTCCGCGGCGCGCAGACCGTGCTGACCGCGGCGGCCGCGGGCCGGGTAGGCCGGGTCGTGCTCGTGACCAGCGCGATGGTGTACGGCGCCCAGCCGGACAACCCGGTCCCGCTGGCCGAGTCCGCGCCGCTGCGCGCCGAGTCGGACGGCAGCGTCGTCGGCGACCTGCTGGAGATCGAGCAACTGGCGCAGCGCTCACCGCAGACCAACCCGGGCATGGCCGTCACCGTGGTCAGCGCCGGCCGCGCTGGCGGGCGAGGGCGTGGACACGCTGATCACCCGCCATTTCGAGGCACCGCGGCTGCTGGCCGTTAAGGGCTGCGCCCCGCGCTGGCAGTTCTGCCACGTCGATGACCTGGTGTCCGCGCTGGAGCTGGCCGCGACGGGCGAGGTCACCGGCGAGTTCGCCGTCGGCTGCGACGGGTGGCTGGAACAGGAGCAGGTGGAGGAGCTGTCCGGGCTGCGCCGGATCGAGCTGCCGGCCGGCCTGACGTTCGGCACCGCGCAGCGGCTGCACCGGGCGGGCGTCACGCCCGCCCTCGTCACGGACCTGCACTTCGTCGTCTACCCGTGGGTCGTCGACTGCCTGACCCTGCGGGAGGCCGGGTGGAAGCCGACCTTCGACAACGCCGCGGCGTTCCGGGTCCTGCTTGACCAGCGAGCCGGCCGCCATGCGGTGGCCGGCCGCTGGCTGGACCGGAAGGACGCGACGATCACGGCCGCGGGCGCCACGGTCGCCGTGATCGGGACCGCGGCGATCGTGCGCGAGGTCAGGCGGCGGCGCCGCAGTACCTGACCGCTCACGATAACTTGGCCATGTGGATACGATCAGCCCCGGCTCCGCGGTCCGGCTGGCCGAGTTGCGGGACACTCCCCTGTCGGTGGACGAGGTGCTCAGTGCGGTCTCGGATCCCGCGGCGGGCGGCATCTCGCTGTTTGTCGGCACGGTCAGGGACCACGATCAGGGCCGGGACGTAGCCCGCCTCGGCTACAGCGCGCATCCCTCGGCGGCGGCCGAGCTGCGGCGGGTCGCCGAGAAGGTCGCGGCCAGCTTCGGCGTCACCGCCGTCGCCGCCGTGCACCGGGTAGGCGACCTCGCGATCGGTGATCTCGCGGTCGCCGTGGCCGTGTCCTGCCCGCATCGCGGGGAAGCGTTCGACGCGTGCCGTGCCCTGATCGACGAGCTCAAACGCAGCGTGCCGATCTGGAAGCACCAGCAGTACGCCGGCGGCGACAGCGAGTGGGTGAACAGCGCGTAGTCTTCCCCCATGTCCCGCCGAGCCGCGACACTGCTGGTGGCGGCAGCCGGAGTCCTGATTGCGCTGGCTGTAGCCGTGGTCTCGCCCGTCCCTTACGTCGCTCTGACCCCGGGCCCGACCCTGAACACCCTCGGCGTCTTGGGCAGCCGGCCGCTGATCCAGATCAAGGGCCACCCGACCTACCCGACCACCGGCCACCTCAACATGGTGACCGTGTCCTTCCTCGGCGGCCCCGGAACCAGCTTCAACGTGTTCGCGGCGCTCCGGGCGTGGCTGAGCCCGGATGAAGCGGTGGTGCCCGAGCAGGAGATATTCACCCCGGGGCAGACGCCGCAGCAGGTAGCCAAGCAGGACACCGAGGAGATGGCGAACTCCCAGCAGACCGCCACCGCGGCGGCGTTCTGCCAGCTCGGGATCAAGTTCGCTGCGGTGGACACGGTCCAGGCCACGGTCAAGGGCATGCCGGCCGCAGGCCGGCTGCGCCCGGGAGACGTCATCACCGCCGTCGACGGCCGGCCGGTAACCTGCCGCGCCGATGCCGGGGCCCTGATCAAGGCCCGGACGCCCGGGACGGCGGTACATCTCACCGTGCTCCGGCATGGCCGGGCCGAGCACGTCACGCTGGCCACGGCGAACGTAGCGGGGGTGCCGGAGATCGGCGTGCAGATCGTCGAGAGCTTCGTGTTCCCGTTCACCGTGACGATCAGCATCGGGGACATCGGTGGTCCCAGCGCGGGCCTCATGTTCGCGCTCGGCATCATCGACAAGATCACGCCCGATAACCTGGCCCGGGGCAGGTTCATCGCGGGTACCGGGGAGATCGAGGCTAACGGCACGGTGGATCCGATCGGCGGGATCCAGCAGAAGATGGCCGGCGCGCGGGCCGCCGGCGCCACGATCTTCCTGACCCCGGCGGCCAACTGCCCCGACACCGCGGGGGCGGTGCCCGCAGGCATGCGCCTGATCAAGGTAGGCTCCCTGGCCGGTGCCATCAGCGATCTCGAGGCGCTGAAAGCAGGCAAGCCCGTACCTTCGTGCTGAGGGCCGCACCCGGGCCAGCCCGGCGCGCCGTTCGGGAACCTTGCCGGATACCGGTAAGTTGCCGTCAGAGAGTGCGCATTCGCGCGCAGTGGGCGGGCCGGGCTCGTCCGCCCGCGAATTGCTCGCCGCCTCGCGGCTGAGGCGACGTGAGGAGAGGCATGGCCTCGCCGTGGTGCCAGCGGAGGCGTGCGCTCCTGAACGGTGACATGGGCGGAGGCATGGCCTCCCCGGAGCAGAGGTAGGGGGAGGCGTGGCCTTCCGATCCGCGGGCAGTGCCCGGCCGCCGGGCAGCCGCCCCATCGTGCTTCCCCGGTGGTCGAGGTACGTGATCCCGGTCCTGGTGTCCCTGGTGGTGCTGGTCGTGCTGGTCACCGTGGCCGCGGGCATCTGGACGGACTTCCTGTGGTTCCGCTCGGTCGGCTATACGTCGGTCTTCGGTACCACGTACGGCGTCAAATGGGCGCTCTTCGCCATCACCGCGGTCTTCATGATGACGGTGATCGGCGTCAACATCAGGATCGCGTACCGGGTCAGGCCGGCGCAGCGGCCCACGGCGGTCCAGCAGCAGGGCCTGGAGGCGTACCACCTGGTGATCGACCCGCACCGGCGGCTCGTGGCCGGGGTGGTGCTCGGCCTGATCGGCCTCATCTCCGGCCTGGCCGCGGCGGGCAGTTGGCGTACCTGGCTGCTGTTCGCCAACCGGACCTCGTTCGGGGTCAAGGATCCGCAGTTCCACCTGGATATCTCGTTCTTCGTCTTCGATTATCCGTTCATCCGGATGGTGCTCAGCTTCCTGTTCGCGGCCGTCCTGCTCTCGCTGGTCGCAGCGGCCCTGGTGCACTATCTGTACGGCGGGCTGCGGCTGCAGCGGCGCGGAGAGCGCGCCACCCAGGCCGCGCGGGCGCATCTTTTCGTTCTCGTGGGCATCTTCGTGCTGCTCAAGGCCATCGCCTACTTCGTGGACCGGTACGGCATCGACTTCTCGCAGCGCGGCGTGGTGCAGACCGGCGCGTCCTACACGGACGTGAACGCCGTCCTGCCGGCCAAGACCGTGCTCGCGGTGATCGCGGTGATCTGCGCCGCGCTGTTTTTCGCCGGGGCGGTGCGGCGCAACGTGCTGCTGCCCGCCGTCGGGTTCGGCCTGCTCGTGCTCTCGGCGGTCATCATCGGCGGCGTCTACCCCGCGATCGTGCAGCAGTTCGTGGTCAAGCCCAACGAGCTGGCCAAGGAGTCGCCGTACCTCACCCGCGAGATCGGCGCGACTCAAGCGGCCTACGGGATCACGCACGTGCAGGTGACGCCCTATCCGGCGGTTTCGGCCGAACCCACCGCGACGCTGGCCGGCCAGGCCGCCGCACTGCCGGACGTGCGGCAGCTCGATCCTGGCGTGGTGTCGGCGGCGTTCCAGCAGCTACAGCAGGTCAAGGGGTACTACAAGTTCCAGAACGTGCTCTCGGTCGACAGGTACCTGCTTCCGGGCAGCTCCGTGCCCCAGGACATGATCGTCGGCGTCCGCGACATGTCCGGGCCGCCCGCCGGGCAGGGCAACTGGATCAACAGCCACCTCGTCTACACGCACGGGTTCGGGTTCGTCGCGGCGTCCGCTGACGCGGCGGCCGGCGGCGGCAACCCCTCGTTCACGGAAAGCGACATCCCGCCCTCCGGCGACCTCGGCGTCACCCAGCCCCGGGTGTACTTCGGCGGGCAGGAGACGAGTTACGCGATCGTCGGCGGGCACCAGCAGGAACTCGACTATCCCAACCAGAGCGCGAGCGGCCAGGCGAACACCACGTATCGCGGCGGCGGCGGCGTCCCCGTCGGCTCGCTGCTGAACCGGCTGCTGTACGCGATCAAGTTCCGCGAGGTCAACATCCTGCTGTCCGGGGCCATCGACGGCAACTCGAAGATCATGTACATCAGGGACCCGCTGTCGCGGGTCGCCAAGGTGGCCCCGTTCCTCACCCTGGACGGCAACACCTACCCGGTCGTGGTCGGCGGCAAGATCCTGTGGGTGGTGGACGCCTACACGACCACCGACAGTTACCCGTACTCGCAGCGGATCAGCCTGCAACAGGCCAGCTCGAACAGCTACAGCCCGGGCGGCTCGGCCGTCGGCCCCGGCGACCAGGTGAACTACATCCGCAACTCGGTCAAGGCGGTGGTGAACGCCTACACCGGCGCGGTCACCCTGTACCAGTGGGGCGGCCACGATCCCCTGCTCGACGCCTGGGAAAAGGCGTTTCCCGGCGTGATCAAGCCGGAGAGCGCCATTCCCCGAGACCTCATGCCGCACCTGCGGTATCCGCCGATCCTGTTCGAAGCGCAGCGGCAGATCCTCGCGCAGTATCACGTGACGCAGGCGGCCGAGTTCTACGGCGGGCAGAACTTCTGGAGCGTGCCCAACGACCCCAGCGGCACCGCACCCAACGTGTCCAGCCAGCCGCCGTACTACCTGACGATGACGATGCCGGGCCAGCCGAACCCCGAGTTCTCGCTGACCACGTCGCTCACGCCGCGGGGCCGGGCCAACATGGCCGCGTTCATGGAAGTCAACAGCAGCCCGCTGAGCCCGGCCTACGGCACGATCCGGGTCCTGGCGCTCCCCCAGGACACGGCGATCCGGGGGCCGCAGCAGGTGCAGGCGGACTTCGAGTCGGACGCGGTCGTCGCCTCCGCGCTGACGCTGCTGCGGCAGGGCGGGTCCAAGGTGACCCAGGGCAACCTGATCACCTTGCCGGTGGGGGGCGGCCTGATGTATTTCGAGCCGGTGTACGTCTCCCAGTCGGCGACCGGCAGTTCGGGGGCCTATCCCACGCTGCAGGGCATGCTCGTGTACTACAACGGCCACATCGGGTACGCCCCGACGCTGGCGGAGGCGCTGACCCAGGTGTTCGGCGGGTCGGTGGGGCAGCCCAGCGCGGGAGGCGGCCCGCCCAGCAGCAGCGGCGCGCCGGCGAGCGCGACCGTGCTCAAGTACCTGCAGCAGGCGGAGACCTACTACAGCCAGGCTCAGGCGGACCTCCGCAGCGATAATCTGGCCGCTTACGCCGGCGACCTGGCGAAGATGAAGACGGCGCTGGACAACGCCCAGAAGGCCGCGCAGGGCAGCCAGGCGGCCAGGCCGGGTCCGTCGCCCTCGCCGTCCCGGAGCCCGTAGCCGCCACGGCCGGGCGCGGCGGACGGTTGCGGGTTGGCCAAGCTCCGGTTGCGGGTGGGGCAATCATGTGCCGCCGCCCGCCGGGCGCGGCGCGTCGGCGTCCCGGAGGGCGTACGCTCGGTGCTGACGGGACATCCATAGCAAAGTTCGCCTGCTGGCGATGCTGCACGCCCCGCGTGCGCCCAGCTTTCCAGCAGGCCCGGCGAAGGGAGCCAGACCGGCCGTGGCGCCTCGTGTGCTTGTTGACGCGACCGCTGTCCCCGCGGACCGTGGCGCGCTCGGCCGATACGTCGACGGGCTGGTCAGCGCTCTGGGCGAGGCCGGCGCCGACTTGGCCGTGGCCTGCCAGCGCGCGGACGAGGAACGGTACGGACGGCTGGTCCCGAGCGCCCGGGTCGTGGCCGGGCCGCCGGCCATCGCCCACCGGCCCGCCCGGGTGGCCTGGGAGCAGAGCGGCCTGCCGCTGGTGGCGCAACAGGTCAGCGCCGACGTTATCCACGCGCCGCACTACTCGATGCCGCTGCGGCCGGGCGCGCCCATCGTGGTGACCATGCACGACCTGACGTTCTTCACCGAGCCGGACGCCCATAGCCCGGTGACCGCGACGTTCTACAAGGCGGCGATCCGGACCTCCGCGCGCCGGGCCACCCGGCTCATCGTGCCGTCCAAGGCCACCAGGGACGAACTGGTCCGGGTCCTCGGCGCGGATCCGACCAGGATCGATGTCGCCTACCACGGAGTCGACCACGCGCTGTTCCACCAGCCGAGCCCGGCCCAGGTCCGCCAGGTCTCCGACCGGCTCGGCCTGCACGGCAAGCCCTATGTCGGCTACCTCGGCACGCTGGAGCCGCGCAAGAACGTTCCCGCGCTGATCAACGGGTGGGCGGACGCCGTGGCGGATCTCAGCGAGCCGCCCGCCCTGGTGCTGGCCGGCGGCAGCGGCTGGAGCGAGGAAGTGGACGAGGCGGTGGCCAACGTGCCCGCCCACCTGCGCCTGGTCCGGCCGGGCTACCTGCACTTCAGCGATCTCCCCGGCTTCCTCGGCGGGGCGCTGGTCGTCGCGTTCCCGAGCACGGGCGAGGGTTTCGGGCTGCCGGTGCTCGAGGCCATGGCCTCCGGAGGGCCGGTGCTGACCACGCACCGGACATCGCTGCCCGAGGTGGGCGGCGACGCGGTGGCCTACACCGAGCCCGACGCCGCCAGCATCCGCACGGCGCTGCGGGCCCTGCTCGACGACCCGGCGCGGAGGCAGGCGCTGGGCACGGCAGGTCACGCGCGGGCGCTGGAATTCACCTGGGCCGCGTCGGCCGAGGCGCACATGGCGTCCTACGAGCGTGCGGCGGTGCAGGGACACGAGTAGCCTGCCTGCTCATGCCGAGTAAATCGCCCTACCCTCCGGACGGGCCCGGCCGCGGCGGCCTCGAGGCGATCCTGCTGGTCGGCGGTCAGGGCACGCGGCTGCGTCCGCTGACCATCGCCACGCCCAAGCCGCTGCTCCCCACCGCCGGAGTCCCGTTCCTGGCCCACCAGCTGGCCCGGGCAGCGGCGTCCGGGGTCACCCGGGTCCTCATGGCGACCTTCTACCGGGCCCAGATGTTCGCCGAGTGCCTCGGGGACGGCTCGCAGTTCGGCCTGGAGATCGACTACATCCAGGAGGAGGCGCCGCTCGATACCGGCGGCGCGATCCGCAACGCGTCGTCCGGCCTGCGCAGCGGCCCGGACGATCCGGTCGTGGTACTGAACGGCGACGTCCTGTCCGGCCACGACCTGCCCGCGCAGGTGGCAGCGCACGAGAAGGCAGGGGCCGCGGTGACCCTGCACCTCGTCGAGGTCGCCGATCCGGCGAGATTCGGCTGCGTGCCTACCGACGCCGACGGGCGGGTCACGGCGTTCCTGGAGAAGACGCCGCACCCGGTGACCAACCGGATCAACGCCGGGTGCTACGTCTTCACACGGCGGGTCATCGACCAGATACCCCCGGGCCAGGTGGTATCGGTCGAGCGGGCGACCTTCCCCGGGCTGATCGCCGCGGGGGAACTGGTTCTCGGCTACGTGGACACCGCCTACTGGCTCGACGTCGGGACCCCGGAGGCCTTCGTCCGCGGCTCGTGCGACCTGGTGCTGGGCGAGCTGGCCTCGCCGGCGCTGCCCGGTCCCTGCGGCGAGGCCCTCCTGCTGCCCGGAGCCGAGGTCGCGGTGGGCGCGAGGGTAACCGGCGGCACGGTCGTCGGCACGGGCGTCAGCGTCGGTCCTGACGCGCAGGTCGACGGCAGCGTGCTGTTCGACGGCGCGAACGTCGGCCCGGGGGCGGTGATCAGGGCCAGCGCGGTCGGCCGCAAGGCCTGGATCGGCGCGGGAGCGGTGCTGGACGGCGTCGTGATCGGTGACGGGGCGCGGATCGCGCCCGGCAACGAGCTGGCCTGCGGGCTCCGCGTCTGGCCCGGGGTGGAGCTCGGCCCGACCTCGGTCCGGTTCTCCACCGACGCCTGAGGCCGGCGCGTCGTGCCGGCTGGACCGCGGGTCGACCGGGCCGGCTGGACCGCGGGACGGCCGGGTCGGCCGGGCCGGGCCGCTGTTCCGGCTGTTCCGGCTGCCTTGGCGGACGCGCCGCTGACCCGGGACTGGAGCCCGCCGTATCCCGTCGACGTGCGGCTGGTCCTGTCCGTGCACCGTCGCGGGACGCGGGACCCCGCCTACCGGACCGACGCCTACGGCGCCGTGTGGCGGACGGTGCTGACGCCCGACGGCCCGGGCACGCTGCGGGTGGCCGCCCGGCCCGCGGCCAGGCGGGGGGCGGCGGCGCCGCGATTCCCGGCGGGTACGGGCACCCGCGTCACCGGCGGCGGCGTGGGGACCGGGCGCCGGCTGGCTGCTGGAGATGCTGCCGCCGCTGCTCGGCGAGACCGATGATCCGGCCGGCTTCCTCCCCGTGCACCCGCTGCTGCGGCAGATGACCGCCCGGCACCCCGGCGCACGCGTCGGCCGGTCCGGGCGCGTGCTCGAGGCGCTCGTCCCGGCGGTCCTGGAGCAGAAGGTGGTGGGGGCTGAGGCCCGGCGCTCCTGGCACTACCTGCTGCAGCGGTTCGGCCAGCCTGCTCCCGGCCCGGCCCCGGCCGGCATGCGGGTCTTCCCGGACGCGCGGACGTGGGCACGGATCCCGTCCTGGGAATGGCACCGGGCGGGCGTCGAGCCCGGGCGGGCCCACACGGTCGCGGAAGCGGCGAGCGCGGCCTCCCGGCTGGAGGAGATCCTCACGATGGCGGCCGACGACGCCGACCGCAGGCTACGGTCACTGCCCGGCGTCGGGCCGTGGACCTCGGCCGAAGTCAGGCAGCGGGCCTGCGGTGACGCGGACGCGGTGACGGTCGGCGACTACCACCTGCCCGCCGCGGTCGGCTGGGCGCTGGCCGGGCGGATCGTCGATGACGCGGGCATGCTGCGGCTGCTGGCGCCGTACGCCGGGCACCGGTACCGGGCGACCAGGCTGGTGGAGCTCAGCGGCGTGCGGCCGCCGCGCCGCGGCCCCCGCCTCTCAGTGCGCGACTACCGTGCCTTCTGACCCGAGCATCGGCCCGTTGACGAGGTAGCCGGGCCTTCATCGACTTGACGCTGGGCCTTCACCGGCTTGACCTCGCTCGCCGCGCTGGTTCCCGTCCCGGCGTCAGCCCGTCGCGGGCAGAGCGCGAAGGTTCAGCGCTGGCCGCGCTCTCCCCGCCTTGATGGCATCCCGGATCTCGGCGACCACCCTGGCGGGATCCTCGCGGATCATCTTGGGCGTGAAGTGCAGCACGAGAATCCCGTGTGCCGTCATCGTCGCGTGGCGGGACAGCGTGCGTTCCCAGTCGGCCGGCTTCAGGTGCCACTCCCGCGAGTCGACCTCAGCGGCCACGCCAGCGTCCGCCCACCAGGCGTCGGCGTCCGCGATGAAGGTGTTGCCATCCAGGAGGCGGGCATTGAACATTGGCTCGGGCAGCCGGGCGCGCCTGAGCAGATCACGGAATTCCGCCTCCGCCACGGACCGGATGCCGTCGCAGACCTCGGCGATAGCCTGGCGCAGCAGCGCGGAATGACGCCTAGGTCCCTGCTCCAGTTCCTCAGCCAGCAGGGAGATCGGGCACCGCCGGGTTTGCACGGCATCGGCGACCACGGCCCGCACGTCGCGGAGGCTGGTGAGGGTGCGTGCGGTATCTGCGACCGCCCTCGGCGGTAAGGCGACGCGGACCCCGTGGTCGTGCAGGACGGTATCGGGCATCCGGGCCGTCCGCCAGACGCTGACGAACTCCGTGCTCCTTACGGCTCGCCGACCTGGGATCAGGATCGTGATGACCGCGGATTCGGGCGCGCGAATGCCGTGATGACGCAGCGCGGCAGCCCCAGTGATCACGCTTCCGCTTCCCGCATAGACAAGCGCGGCCAGCTCCCGTTGAGTGGTTGTGGGGGTGCCGGTGGCGGCCAGGTACACGCCAGGAAGAAGCCGTTGCCAGCGACCTCCGGCCATGGTCCGGCGCCGCAGCGCTCCCGGTGTCATACCGCAGGCAAGTGCCTGGCTGCGTCCTATGACTTGCTGCTGCTTACGGAGGACGGAGGCCAAGGCCGTTTCGTCCAGTTTCGTGGTCTTCGCCATGACCAGCAGCCTGCCATCAAGGTCTGACGTAAGCGTCGCGATCGGCGTGAATGTGATGTCACTGCACACCGGTGTGACACCGGTGTGCAGCAGGTTTACATTCATCCGCCCTTGGACGCGTAAGGCGGGCCGGGCCGGGCCTGCGGGCCAAGCCGGGCCGGGCCTGCGGGCCAAGCCGGGCCGGTTGCCCGAACCGCCCCACCTTAGGCTGGAGTCTATGACCGTCGACGGGCCCACCTCGCGCCCCCGCCCGCAACAGCCGCCGCCCCCGACTCCAGCGACCGAGCCCAGGCCGTCCGGTAGCGCGCTGCGCCGCGCGCTGGCCCGGGCCAGGGACGGCAAGACACTGGATGACCGGGAGGCCGCCACCCTGCTGCACGCCCGCGGCGGTCAGCTCACCGAACTGCTCGGCCACGCCTCGCGGACCAGGGACGCCGGGCTCGAGCGCGCGGGGCGGCCCGGCATCATCACCTACTCCCGCAAGGTCTTCATCCCGCTGACCCGGCTGTGCCGGGACCGGTGCGGCTACTGCACGTTCGCCACGGTGCCCGGGCGGCTCGAACGCCCCTACCTGTCACCGGACGAGGTCATCGAGATCGCGGCGCGCGGTGCGGGGCTCGGCTGCAAGGAGGCGCTGTTCACGCTCGGTGACCGGCCCGAGGACCGATGGCACCAGGCCAGGGAGTGGCTCGACGCGCGCGGCTACGACGACACCCTGTCCTACGTCCGGGCGATGGCGATCGCCGTCCTCGAGGAGACCGGCCTGCTGCCGCACCTCAACCCGGGCGTCCTGCGCTGGCAGGACTTCCAGCGGCTCAAGCCGGTCGCGCCGTCGATGGGCATGATGCTGGAGACGACCGCAGCGCGGCTGTTCACCGAGCGCTCGGGCCCGCACTTCGGCAGCCCGGACAAGGATCCCGCGGTGCGGCTGCGGGTCCTCGAGGACGCCGGGCGCAGCAACGTCCCGTTCACGACCGGCATCCTGATCGGCATCGGCGAGACCATGGCCGAGCGCGCGGACTCGCTGTTCGCGATCCGGCGGGTGGCCCGCGAGTACGGCGGCATCCAGGAAGTCATCGTGCAGAACTTCCGGGCCAAGCCGGACACGCGGATGCGCGGCGTTCCCGATGCCGAGCTTGACGACCTGGCCGCGACGATCGCCGTGGCCAGGCTGGTCCTCGGCCCCGGGGCGAGGATCCAGGCCCCGCCGAACCTGATCGGCGATCAGTACCGGATGATCCTGGCCGCCGGCATCGATGACTGGGGCGGAGTCTCGCCGCTCACCCCGGACCACGTAAACCCGGAACGTCCCTGGCCGCAGATCGACGACCTGGCCGAGCGCACCGCCGCCGGCGGCTTCGAGCTTCGCGAGCGGCTGACCATCTACCCCGGATTCATCCGCGAGCCGTGGCTGGACCCCAGGCTCGGCCCGCATGTCGCGGCGCTGGCCGACCCGGCGACCGGGCTGGCCCGGGCGGACGCCCGGCCCGGCGGGCTGCCCTGGCAGGAGCCGGACGGCGGCTGGGGCGAGGCGGGCGGCCGTACCGACCTGCACGTCACGATCGACACCGTCGGCCGGACCGCCGACCGGCGGGAAGACTTCGCCGAAGTGTACGGCGACTGGGCGGAGGTGGGGTCACGGATCGAGCCGGCCGCCCACGCAGCTGCGGCGAGAACGGTAACTGTGAACACGGGCCCGCGGCGGATCCGTTCTGAGGCGCGGGCCGCGCTGCGCCGGGCCGAGAGCGACCCCGCGGGGCTCTCCGACGCCGACGCTCTGGCCCTGCTCGACGCCGGCGGGCCGGAACTCGACGCGCTCGCGGCGCTGGCCGACGCGCTGCGCCGGGACGCGGCCGGCGATGACGTCACCTACGTGGTCGACCGCAACATCAACTTCACGAACGTCTGCTACACCGGCTGCCGGTTCTGCGCCTTCGCCCAGCGGCGCAGCGACGCCGACGCCTACACGCTCTCGCTGGCGCAGGTCGGGGAGCGCGCCGAGGAGGCATGGCAGGCCGGGGCCACCGAGGTGTGCATGCAGGGCGGCATCCACCCCGACCTGCCCGGCACCGCGTACTTCGACCTGGCCGCCGAGGTGAAGCGGCGCTGCCCGGCGCTCCACGTGCACGCGTTCTCGCCGATGGAGGTGATGAACGGGGCATCCCGCACCGGCCTGCCGGTCCGGGAGTGGCTGATCCGGGCCCGCGAGGCAGGCGTGGACTCGCTGCCGGGAACGGCGGCCGAGATCCTCGACGACGAGGTCCGCTGGGTGCTCACCAAGGGCAAGCTGCCCGCCTCGGCCTGGATCGAGGTGATCACCACCGCGCATGAGCTCGGCATCCCGACCTCGGCGACGATGATGTACGGCCACGTCGACACGCCGGCGCACTGGGTCGCTCACCTGCGGGTGATCCGCGGGATCCAGGAGCGTACCGGCGGCTTCACCGAGTTCGTGCTGCTGCCGTTCGTGCACGCCAGCTCGCCGATCTACCTGGCCGGCCTGGCCCGCCCCGGTCCTACGCCGCGGGAGAACCGGGCCGTGCACGCGGTGTCCCGGCTGCTGCTGCACGGGGCGATCAGCAACATCCAGTGCTCCTGGGTCAAACTCGGCGACGAGGCCTGCCGCGTGATGCTGGCCGCCGGCGTCAACGACCTGGGCGGCACGCTGATGGAGGAGACGATCAGCCGGATGGCCGGATCGCAGAACGGCTCCTTCAAGACCATCAGCCAGCTCGCCGCGATGGTCGCCCCGACCGGCAGGCCAATGCGGCAGCGGACCACGACCTATAAAAATCCCACGCCTGAACGGATAGCCACGGCTAATGCGAGCGACGGAGTGTGCGCCTCGGTGCGGGGCGGAAGGCCCGCTCTCCCGCTCGTCGGGGCTAATGCTGGCCCACGGGGGGACGACGCCCCGTCAACCCCCCGCCGCGGAGCAAGCTCCGCGATCTAGGATGTCGAGCTGTGCCTGGAGGAGACCGCGGGCAGCCGCCCGCCACGGAGGCCTCGCCTGACCCGTCCGGGGCGCTCGCCGCGCCCGGCCCGCCGGCGCCGGGAGCCTCGCCCCGCCCGCGTGCGCCTGCCGTGACCAGCCGGAGGAAGCTCACCGGCTGGGGGCGCACCAGCCCGAGCGTGGCCGAGGTGGCCGAGCCCGCCGACCCGGCCGACCTGGCCGCGCTGCTCGCCGCGGCGACGCCGCGAGGCGTGATCGCGCGCGGGCTCGGCCGCAGCTACAACAACGCCGCGCAAAACGGTGGCGGCCTGGTCATCATGACCACGCGGATGAACCGGATCACCGCCTTCGACGCCGAGGCAGGCCTGGTGACCTGCGAGGCCGGGGTGAGCCTCGAGCAGCTGATGACGGCCGCGCTGCCGCGGGGATGGTTCGTCCCGGTCTCACCGGGGACCCGGCAGGTGACGGTCGGCGGCGCGATCGCCGCCGATGTGCACGGCAAGAACCACCACGTGGCGGGCAGCTTCGCCCGGCATGTGCCGTCCTTCGACCTGCTGACCGCGGACGGCCAGGTGCGGCGGGTCACGCCCGGTTCCGAGCCCGAGCTGTTCTGGGCCGCGGCCGGGGGCATGGGACTGACCGGCATCATCACGGCGGCCACGGTCCGGCTGGCGAAGGTCGAGACGTCGCGGGTCCGGGTGGACACCGTGCGCACCCCGGACATCGACGAGACCATGGCGTACCTGTCGCGGACCGACGATTCCTACGGCTATACGGTGGCGTGGTCGGACTGCCTGGCCAGGGGCGCCAGCCTGGGGCGATCGGTCATCACCAGCGGCGACTTCGCCACGCTGAGCGAGCTGCCGCCGAAGGACCGGAGCGACCCGTTCAGGTTCCGGCCGGGTTCCCTGGTGGGCGCCCCGCCGGTGTTCCCGAGCGGGCTGGTGAATCGGCACACGGTCGCGCTGATGAACGAAGCCTGGTACCGCAAGGCGCCGCGGCGCAGAACCGGGGAGCTCCAGACCATCGGCACGTTCTTCCACCCGCTGGACGGGGTCAGGAACTGGAACCGCGTCTACGGGCCGGCCTGTTCCTGCAGTACCAGTTCGTCGTGCCGTTCGGCCGGGAAGACACGGTGCGCAAGGCCTTCGAGAAAATCTCCGCGGCGCGCGCCCCGTCGTTCGTGACCGTGCTCAAGCGCATGGGTGACGGCGATCCCGGGCTGCTGTCGTTTCCCAGGCCGGGCTGGACGCTGGCCCTGGACTTCCCGGCCCGCACCCCGGGCCTCGCCGCCCTGCTCGGCTGGCTGGACGAGGCCGTGCTCGCTGCGGGCGGCCGGGTCTACCTGGCGAAGGACTCCCGGGTGCCGCCCGGGACGCTCGCCGGGATGTACCCGCGACTTGACGAGTTCCGGCAACTGCGAGCCAAGGTCGACCCGGAGGGGATCTTCGGCTCTGACCTGTCGCGGAGGTTGTCGCTGTAGCCGCCGCGTCCCGGTGCGCGTGGGCCGCTCCGGCGAGGTCGCCCGGCGGTTCCTGGTGGCCGGCGCGGTTCCTGGTGGCCGGCCTGGTTTCTGGTGGCCGGCGCGGTTCCTGGTGGCCGGCCGGTTCCGGTGGCCGGTGGTTTCGGTGGCCGGCGGTTTCTGGTGGCCGGCGGTTTCTGGTGGCCGGCCTGGTTCCTGGTGGCCGGCCTGGTTTCTGGTGGGCCGGCCGGTTCCTGGTGGCCGGCGCGGTTCCTGGTGGCCGGCCCGGTTCCTGGTGGCCGGCCCGGCGATGAATGCGACTTTGGTGCAGTCTGGTGTACACCAGCTTTACATTCATCGGGCGGGTGCGCGGGCGGGCCGGCCCCATCCGTCACATCGTTACCAGGAACCTCTCTGGATCGCGCGGCGGGCGCGGGGGCGGCGGTGCGGCGGCGTGGCCGACGCCGACGGCGCCCATAGGTTCCCAGTCCGGCGGCAGCCCGAGCGAGCCCGCGGCGACCTGCGGGCAGAACAGGGTGCTGGACACCCAGCACGAGCCGAGCCCCTCCACGGCGAGAGCGACCAGCAGGTTCTGCACGGCGGCGCCCATCGCGACCACGAACATCGCGCGCTCGGCGGCCGAGCGCCGCTGGTCGGGGTAGCGGTGTGCCGCGTCGGCGACCAGGCACGGCACGATGATCAGCGGGGCCCGGCGCAGCGGCTCCCCGCGGCGGACCCGGCGGCCGATCTGCTCCTCGGTGAAGCCGTCCCCGCGGAGGTCGGCGGTCCACGCGGCCAGCATGTCGTCGAGCAGCGCGGTCCTGGCCCGCTGCGACTCCAGGATCGCGAACCGCCACGGCTCGCTGTGGTGCGGCGCGGGCGCGGTCACAGCGGCCGCGATCGCGCGGCGGACCGCCGCCGGGTCGACGGGCCCGGGACCGAACTCGCGGACCGTCCGCCGCTCATACAGCACCTCGGCGGCACCGAGGCGGAACATGTCCTCGGCGGCGGGCCGGATCAATGCGGCCGCACCCGGGCCGGCGGAGTCGGTCACCAGCTCGGCGAGCCCTCGCACGATCGCGACGGGCACCCCGGTGGTCTTCCCCTTGACCAGGTCAGCCGCGGCGGCGATCTCGTCGGCGACGGCGGTGACGGTCACCTCGAGCGTGTTGCCGAACGTGTCGGCCTGGCCGCGGTGGTCGCGCAGCGGCGCGAGACCAGCGGCCCCGATCGCGGCGTCGGTCTGCCCGTTGCGCCACGGCCGGCCCATGGTGTCCGTGACGATGACCCCGACGCTGACCCCGCGCCGCTCGCCCAGCGCCTTGCGCAGCCGCCGGGCGGAGCCGTCCGGGTCCTCGGGGAGCAGCACCACCGTGCCCGGCGCGGTGTTGGAGCTGTCGACCCCGGCGGCCGCGAGCACCAGGCCGTGCCTGGTCTCGACGATCCTGGTCGGGCCGCGCCGCGCGACCACCCGGACCGACTCGTCGTCGATGGCGCGCTCCCGGTCCGCCCGGACCACCCGGCCCTCGGCCTTGCTGACGATCTTCGAGGTGACCACCACGATGTCGCCGTCACGCAGGTCGGGTGCCCGGTCCGAGATCAGCCGCGCGAGGTCGGCTCCGGCCGTGATCTCCGGCAGTCCGGTCACGCCGACGACCGTGAGCTGGGTCACGGGGCGTCCCCCGCTCGGCCGCGGGGCGCCTTGCGGCCCGGCCGGCTCGGTGGTCACGACGCGAGTTCCGCGGCGAGAGCGAGGGCCGCGCGGGCGATCTCCGCCGACGCGGCCAGGTCGGTCATGTAGAGCGGTAGCGCCCGGACCGCGATCCCGGCGAGGCCGGGGTCGTCCACCGCGGCCTTGTCCTGCTCGTCGACCAGCCAGCCGTCGAGCAGGTCGGCCCCGTAGCGCGCGGCGACCGCGACGGCCGTCGTCTCGACGCCGATCGCGGCCAGGCACGCGTCGGCCATGCCCCGTACCGGCGCTCCGCCGATGATGGGCGAGACCCCCACGACGGTCTTGGCCCGCAGCGCCGGGGCGATGCCCGGAACCGCGAGGATGGCCCCGACGCTGACCACGGGGTTGGACGGCGGGAGCAGGACCCAGTCGGCGGCCGCGATCGCCTCGAGCACGCCCAGCGCCGGCGTGGCCGCCTCGGCCCCGGTGAACGCGATCTTGGTGGCCGGGACCGCGGCATGCATCCTGACCCACCATTCCTGGAAGTGAATGGTTCCCTGGGCCGTCGTCACGCGGGTCTCCACCCGATCGTCGGTCATGGGCAACAGGCTCACGCCGGGCTGCCAGCGCTCGCACAGCCTCCGGGTAACCGCGGAGAGGGGGGAGCCGGCCTGGAGCATGCTGGTCCGCACGATATGCGTCGCGAGGTCACGGTCGCCCAGACCGAACCAAGCCGGGCCGGCACCGTACGCGGTGAGTTCGTGCAGGACGGTGAAGGTCTCGTCGGCCCGCCCCCAGCCCTGCTCCTCGCTTATCCCGCCGCCCAGTGTGTACATGACGGTGTCCAGGTCCGGGCTGACGTGGAGGCCGAACAGGCTGATGTCATCGCCGGTATTGCCGATGACCGTGATCTCGGCGCCGGGCGCGGCGGCCTTCAGGCCGCGGAGGAAGCGGGCGCCGCCTACGCCGCCCGCGAGAACGGTGATGCGCATGTCGGCAGTCTCGCAACTGCCGCGGAGCGGCGTCCCGCGAGCCCCCCGTAAGGCGCCCGCCGCCGGCTCGGCGCCCGGCGGCGGGCCGGCCGGGACCGCGGGCCGGCGCGGCGCCTTACCGGCTATGCGAGGACTGTCACGGTTTAGGGGGCTTCCGGAGCTATGATCTCCGCCAGGCCGCACGACTGAAGGGAGCGGCATGGACAGCGACAACTTTCGCCTGGCCCGGGGGTTCGCGGCCTGGATACTGCTCGTAGCGGCCGCGGTCGAGGTCGTTATGGGCGCCTGGACGCTGTCGGGCCTGCCGGGAGGGCCGTACTCCTCTGCCTTCCCCGGAGGGGAGGCGCCCGGCCTGACGCTGGCTGAGCGGGGCAACGCGGCCATCGGGAGCCTGGTCGCCGTGGACATCACCGTACTGCCCGTCGCCGCGGTGCTGGTCGCCGTCACGTTCGGATCCATGGCCGTCACGGCGCGGCTTATCACGCTGGCCGCCGTGGCGATCCAGTCGGTGGCGCTGATCCTCGGCCTGGTCTCCTGGGTGGCCGCCCTCGGTGAGCCCGGACGCTGGCTGCACGTCTCCACGGCGGCTGATATCGCCGTGGCGGTGGCGGGGCTGATCCTGACCACGGGGGTGCTGTTCATCCGGGCCGCACGCTAGCCGGCGCGGGCCCCGGGGCGAAAATCGGCGCGGATTTTCCCGTCATCACGGTCAAGCCGGTGGCCACTATCACGTATTCCCCTTGACGCGGCGCAAGACACGCGGGTGTAATTTCAACTGTGTAATTCTCGTGCCCAGGGGGAGTGGCGCGAGCCGACGGGGTTAACGGGAGGGGGCTGGAGGTGCGCTGTGACTGACGTCATCGTCTCGCTGGTGCACGACGGGTTCGGCATCGACGCAGACGATGCCGAGGAGCTGGGCTGGCAGGATCGCGCGCTGTGCGCGCAGACCGACCCGGAGGCGTTCTTCCCGGAGAAGGGAGGCTCGACCCGGGAGGCCAAGAAAGTCTGCCGCAGCTGTGAGGTGCGCGCTGAGTGCCTCGAGTACGCCCTGGAGCACGACGAGCGTTTCGGGATCTGGGGCGGGCTGTCCGAGCGCGAGCGCAGGCGGCTCAAGCGCCAGGCCATATTAGGCGGCCGGGCCACGCCCGGCGGGGACCGCGCACGGCGCCAGGCCCCAGCCGGGACCAGGGCCAAGCATGGCGTCTGGCCGTCCTGATACCCCCTCTTCGCGTATTGTTCACGGGGTACCGTCGCCCTGCATGACCGGATGGCACGCCCTCCCGCGGCCCTGCAGGTGGCCCTCTGAAGAGCAAGCGGACCCCACTTGTCACCGAACGATAGTTACCCGCAGCACGTCGTCACGGCGGTGATCGTTGCGCACGACGGCGCCGTGTGGCTGCCACGCGTCATCGAGGCGTTGCTCGAGCAGACCCGGCCGGTGCAGCGCGTCGTCGCCGTGGACACCGGCAGCCGGGATCGCAGCGGTTCGGTGCTGGCCGGCCAGCTCGGGCAGTCGGTCGTGTTCGGCATGGACCGGGGCACGGGCTACAGCGCCGCGGTCGCCCGCGCGCTGCAGCACCGGGCCGCGAACGTGAACGTTTCCGGCCCGGCGGGACCGCAGGGCGCAGAGCGCGTGGAGTGGGTCTGGCTGCTGCACGACGACTCCGAGCCCGCGCCCGACGCCTTGGAGCAGTTGCTGCGCGGGGCCGCCGAGACCCGGTCCGCCGCGGTGCTCGGCCCCAAGGTCAAGGACTGGGCCGACCGGCAGGTGATCCTCGAGGCCGGGGTCACGATCGACACCGTGGGCCGCCGGATCACCGGCGTCGAGCCGCGCGAGGTGGATCAGGGCCAGCACGACGGGGACCGTGATTCGCTCGCCGTGAGCAGCGTGGGCATGCTGGTCCGCCGCGACGTCTGGGACTCGGTCGGCGGCTTCGACACCGGCATGCCGCTGTTCCGGGAAGACGTCGACTTCTGCTGGCGGGTGCACGCGGCGGGGTACCGGGTCCGGGTGATCACTGACGCCGTCGTTTACCACGTGGAGGCGTCCGCCCGGCGGCGGCGGGCGATATCGGTCGCCCGCCGCCCCAAGCAGCTCGACCGGCGCAACGCCATGCTGACCCTGGTCGGCAACCTGCCCGCGGCACAGATGCTCGCCTCGGCCGCGGGCAACGTCGGGGTCAGCCTGCTGCGGGCGCTGTTCTTCCTGGTCGCGAAGCGCGTGGCCGCGGCGCTCGACGAGCTGGCCGCGGTCGGCTCGGTGTTCGGCCATCCGTTCCGGCTGCTGGCGATGCGCCGGGCCCGGGCGCGAGGTCGGCGCACGGCCTACGGGCGGCTGCGCCGTGACCTGCCGCCCGGCCACTCGCTGCGGAAGATCGCGGAGTTCGCCGCGGCGGCGCTGTCCAAGTCCGCTCAGGTCGACACCGCCGGCACGCATCACGCGACCGACGATCCCGACGACGCCGACTTCCTGCTGACCGACACCGGGCTGGTGCAGCGCGTCCTGACCAACCCCGGGGTGCTGCTGTTCCTCGGCCTGACCGTGGTATCCCTGGTGGCTGAGCGCTCACTGCTCGGCTCGGGCCCGTTGGGCGGCGGCGCTCTGGTTCCCGCCTGGAGCGGCGCTGGCGGTTTGTGGCACGAGTACCTGCAGGGCTTTCACCCGGTGGGTATCGGCTCCAGCGCCAGCGCGCCTCCCTACCTGGCCCTGATCGCCATGCTGGCGACCCTGCTCGGCGGCAAGCCGTGGCTCGCTGTCGACGTGATCCTGCTCGGCTGCGTGCCGCTGGCGGGCGTCTCGGCGTTCCTGGCCGTGCGGCGGGTGACGCGTTCGGTGCCGGTCCGGCTCTGGGCCGCGGCCTCGTACGCGCTGCTGCCCGTGGCCATGGGCACGATCGCCGCAGGCCGGATCGGCACGGCCGTGGTGTTCGTCCTCGTCCCGGTGATCGCCCTGCTGGCCGGGAAGATGCTGACCCAGTCGGCCAGGCGGGCGCGCCGGGCGGCCTGGGCCGCCGGCCTGGCCGTCGCGGTCGCCGCCGCGTTCGTGCCGCTGGTCTGGGCGGTGGCCGTGGTCGCCGCCCTGGCCTTGCTCGCGGTCCGGCCCGCGATGTGGCGGAACCTGGCCATTGTCGCGGCCGTGCCGCCGGTGCTACTCCTGCCGTGGACGCTTCAGGTCGCCGGGAGCCCGTCCGCGCTGCTGCTCGAGGCCGGCCTGCCGCAGCCTGGCCTGGCCAGTTCTGACCTGCCCGCCCGGTCGCTGATGCTGCTCAGCCCCGGCGGCCCCGGCCTGCCCCCGGTATGGGTCACGGCCGGGATCGTCCTGGCCGCCCTGGCCGCACTGCTGCTGAGCAGGCGGCGGGCGCTCATGACGGCCGGCTGGGGCTTGGCCCTGTCCGGACTGGTGATCGCGATCGCGGTGAGCCGGGCGGTGATTTCGCCGGCCGACGGCAGTTCTCCGGTATCGGCCTGGCCCGGGGTGGCCCTGCTCATCGCCGCGGTGGGCCTGCTGCTCGCGGGCGTGACCGCAGGCGAGGCGCTTCCCTGGCTGGCGGCGCGTCGGGCCGGCCCGGCGGCCGGCACGGGCCCGGGCCGCTGCGCAGCATCGCGGCCGTGATCCTCGCGGCCGCCGCCTGCTCGGCGCCCGCTCTCGCCGCCGCGTCGTGGGTGGTCAGCGGCGTGCGCGGCCCGGTCGCCCCGTCGTCGGGCCCGGTCGTGCCCCCGGTCGTCTCCGCCGCTTCGAACACCGGCCTGCAGCTCAGGACCCTGGTCCTGCGCCCGGACGGCGGCCAGGTGAGCTACTCGCTGCAACGCGGGGCCAGCCCGTCGCTCGGTGACCCGGACCTGGCGCCGGTGCCGTCCGCGCAGCAGGCCCTGGATACCGCCGTCGCCGCCCTGATCGCCCCGAACGGGGGCGAGGCGGTGAATCAAGGCCAGCTTCTCGCGCAGTTCGACATCGGCTTCGTGCTCCTGCCCGCCCCGGTGGACCAGGGCCTGGCCCGGTTGCTTGACGGCGTGGACGGTCTGCGGCCGGTCAGCGCCACCCCGGCCTTCGACCTGTGGCGGCTCAACACCCTGTCGGCGCGGGTCAGCGTGGTGCAGCCGGACGGGACCGTGGTCGCCGTGCCCTCCGGGCCGACCGCGGTCTCAGGCGCGCGGGCACCCGCGGCGGGCGGGACGATCGAACTCGCCGAGCCGGCCGGGGGGTGGAACGCCACGCTCGACGGGAGGCCGCTGACCCCGGTCACCTCGCCCGCGGGCAGCTGGGCCCAGGCCTTCCGGCTGCCTGCGGGCGGCGGCGTACTCGACATCGGCCGTCCTCAGACCGGCCGGGACCTGATCCTCGTCGTGGAGTTGCTCGCGGCGGTCGCCGTGGCCGCGCTGGCCCTACCCGGATCCCGGCCCGCGGCCGAGGAAGCTGCGCCGGCTGCGGGCGGTGCGCGGGCCGCCGCCGGCTTCCGGGCCGCGGGCGGCTCCCGTGCGGCTGGGGCCCGGGCCGGGGTCGGCTCGCGGGCCATGGCCGACGCGCGGGCCGGGGCCGGTTCTCGCGCGGCAGGAGGTCCGGGCGCGGCAGGAGGTCCGGGCGCGGCAGACGGTTCCGGCGCGGCTGGAGAGTACGGGACCGCGGACGAGTACGGGACGGCGGACGAGCACGGGACGGCGGACGAGCACGGGACGGCGGACGAGCACGGGACGGCGGACGAGCACGGGACGGCGGACGAGCACGGGACGGCGGTCGGCCCTCCCCAGCCGCGCGAGGCGCCCGGCGCCGAGAGGCCTGGCGGGCCGGGCGGGCGCAGGACTCGTGGCCGGGCAGGTGGGACCGGCCGGGCATCGCGCGGGCAGCAGCGGGGCCGGGACACCGGGCCAGGCCGGCGCCGCGGGCGCCGGGCGGCCCCGGAGGAGCTTGACGCGCCGCCGCCGGACCGCCGGAGGCCTGCGGGTGCGCCGCCGCCGGCCGGCGGTGGGTCGGGTCCGCATGCGGCGTGGCCCGAGGGTCAGCCGGCTGGCGGTGGGTCGGGTCCGCATGCGGCGTGGCCCGAGGGTCAGCCGGCTGGCGGTGGGTCGGGTCCGCATGCGGCGTGGCCCGAGGGTCAGCCGGCTGGCGGTGGGTCGGGTCCGCATGCGGCGTGGCCCGAGGGTCAGCCGGCGCGGTGGGTCGGGTCCGCACGCGGCGTGGCCGGACGTCCGGCCGGGGCGCCCGTCCGGCCCGGGTCCGGCCTGGCCGGTGGATCAGCCGTCAGGCGGCGCGCCCCGGGGCCAGTCGGAGGGCTGGCCATCGGCCGATGAGCCACAGCGGTGGCCGTCCAGTCCGCCGGGGGGCTGGCCCGCGCCGCAGCAGTCATCCGGCTGGCCGAGCGAGCGGAGCGACGTGCTCGACCCGCTGCCGCCCGCCACCGGCCGTCATGGTCGGCGCGCGTCATCCGGCGACGAGGCGCCCGACGCGCAGTGGCCGGTCCCGGAACACGATTCCGGAGGCGACGCCTGGTGAGGCACATCCTGGCCAGCAGGTACCTCTTGGCGCTGCTGGTGGTCGCGGCGGTCGCGGCGGAATTCGGCCTGGCCAGCATCAGCCACCCCGCGGCCCTGGCGGGCCCGCGGCCGCCCGCTCCGACCCGGGCCACCGTATCCGCCGCGGTCCGGGCCTGTCCGGCCCCGGGCTCGGCGGGCGCCAGCACCGCCGGGGTCGCGGTGGCCGCGTCCTCGGCGGGCACCGGCCAGGCCACGATCGCCCGCCTGTCCCCGGTCGGCTCGGCGGCGACGCCGGCCGCTCTGCGCGTTCTCACCCAGCCCGGCCAGCTTTCACTGGTGAGTGTGCCCGACGCTCCCGTTCTGGCCCGTGGTCTGACGAGCGGGGCCACGGCGGCGTCCGGCTCGGCCGTGCCGACCGGCCCGGCGCGAGGTGGCGTGATGATCCAGGCCAGCGGGGCCATGGCGCAGGGGCTCGAGGCCGAGCAGACGACGTCCGGGGGGCTGGCGACCGCGCAGTGCCTGGCCCCGGGCACCGATTTCTGGTTTGTCGGCCCCGGGCAGAAGTCGGTCGCCGATATCCAGCTCTATCTGATGAACACCGGCGCCCAGGCCGCAGACGCGACGGTGCAGATCCTCACCGACAGCGGCCCGGTACTGGGCAGCACGGACGCCGGGATCGGCGTCCCGCCGCACGGCCTCGTGGTCCAGTCCCTGGCCAAGCTGCTGCACGGCTCGCGGGTGGTCGCGCTGAACGTGACCACGAGCGTGGGCCAGGTGGCCGCTTCGGTCCTCGAGACCTCCGGCAGCGGTGAACCAGGCGCCTGGCTGCCCGCCGCCCAGGCGCCGGCGACGGCCCAGGTCCTGCCGGGCCTGCCCGGGACGCCGGGACAGCGCGATCTCTATATCGCGGTGCCCGGCGGAAACAACGCCGAGGTCAAGGTGACCGCGGTGACCGCGAAGGGCTCGTACCAGCCGACCGGTGGCAGCGGGATCGACCTCCCGGGCGGGTCGGCGGTCGCGGTGGCGCTGCCGTCCCTCGGCGGGGTCGCCGCCGCGATCCAGATCTCCGCCAACGTGCCCGTGACCGCCTCCATGACGGTGTCGGGCGGGGCGGCCGGAGCGCCCGGCGTGTTCACCGCCGCGGCCGCCCCGGTGCAGGAGCAGGGCGTGATCGCGGGCAACCCGGGCTCGGGCGGTTCCTCCGTGCTGGTCTTGTCGGCGCCGCGGGGTGCGGCGCAGGTCCGCGTGGCCGAGCTGTCCACGGCCACCGGCACCGGCCCGGCTGCCGCCGCGCCTCGCGTGGTGTCGCTGGTCGCCGGCCATACCGCGGTCGTCACGCTCCCCCCGCCGCGCGCGGGCGGGCGGGGGTCCGCGTTCGCGGTCGTGGTCACGCCGCTGGCGGGCTCGGGGCCGGTCTACGCCGGGCGGGTGACCAGCGTGGCAGGTTCGGTGCAGTCCATCCTTCCCGTGCCAAGCTCCCTCACCTGGGTTCAGCTGCCGGCGGTGCGCAGTTCGCTGACGGCAGCCCTGCCCTGATGGCCTGACCACGGACGACCGGGCGACCCGGGCACGGCACGGCCCGGGCGCGGCCGTCAGCGTTCAGTCCTCGTCCGGATAGCTCGGGTCGACCGCCTGCGGGTCGACGCCGAGCAGCCGCGCGAACTCCTCGACGACCACGTCCAGTACCAGGTCACCCAGGTCTTCCTCGTCGTCGGCGCGGGCCATCAGCGGGCGCCGGTAGAGCACGATCCGAGCGGGCCTGGCCGGGTGCCGCGGGTCACCGGTGCCAGGCGAGCCCGGGTCGAGCCGGGCCAGCGGCACGGGTTCCGGGTCGTCGTCGGGAGGGTCGGTGGCCGGGATCTCCTCGACGGCGAACTCGACGCTGGCCAGCTCGGCCTCCCAGCGCGGCTCGAGCTGCGCGACGGCCTCGAGCACCAGGTCGTCGAAGCGCTGCGCGCGGCTGCGGTAGAGCGGCACCTCGGGCGGGGTAAGCGTGCCGCGCAGGCCCCGGCCGTGTGAGTCTCGCCGCCTGATCCGCGCGCCGCGCGGGCTGCCGGAAGCCCGGCCACCGGCATCATCCACAGTCACCGAGCGTATCCGGGGGAGCAAGGTTCCGGGCAGGCGTAACGGAGACACGATCGTGCAGAGTGCCCCGGGTGATGGCGTTACTGCCCGCAGATCGATACCGTCAGCCGTTGTGAGCGATGTATGCGAGCCTGCCTGCCGCAGCACGCGCTCGCCCGCCCCGAGCACGGTCGTGAGAGAGGCGGCCCGTTGATTCCTCGTCGCTGCAGCCGGCCCGCGTGCAAGCACCTCGCGGTGCACACGCTCACCTACGTCTACCGGGACTCCACGGCGGTTCTCGGCCCGCTCGCCGCCTACGTTGAGCCGCACTGCTACGACCTCTGCGCCGCCCACGCCGACCGGATGACCGTGCCGATTGGCTGGGAGGTGGTCCGCCTGCCGGACGGTCCCGCCGAGGAACACGAGGACGACCTGGAGGCGCTGGCCAACGCGGTGATGGAGGCGACGGCGCCGCGCGCGACGGGGGAGCCCGTGGGGCAGGGCGTCGAGGTCGGACGGCGGGGGCACCTGAGGGTCCTGCGTTCCTCGCCCCAGGACCGGGGCACCGGGCCGCTCCGCTAGCTCACGCCCGGTAGGCTCGATGTCTTCCGTCGCGGCCGAGCGCGCCGCCACCCAGAGCCGGCGCGGGAACCGCGGAGGGTTGGGAGGGCGGAGGGTTGGGAGGGCGGAGGGTTGGGAGGGCGGGGTTAACTGTGGCGGAGTACGCGAAGATCTTCAAGGCATACGACATCCGCGGCACGGTTCCCGACGAGCTTGACGAGAACGTGGCCGAGGCCGTCGGCGCGGCGTTCGTGCGCCTGACCGGCGCGCCGGCCGTGGTGACCGTGCACGACATGCGCACCTCCTCGGTACCGCTCGCCGAGGCGTTCGGGCAGGGAGCGGCGTCCCAGGGGGCCGGCGTGGTGGCGGGCGGGCTGGGTTCGACCGACATGCTCTACTACGCCAGCGGCAGCCTCGGCATCCCGGGCGCGATGATCACCGCCAGCCACAATCCGGCCAAGTACAACGGGATCAAGCTCTGCCGGGAGGGAGCGCGGCCGGTCGGCGCGGCGACCGGGCTGGCGGAACTCCGCCGCATGGCCGAAGGCGGTGTCCCCGCCAGCCAGGGCGTGCCGGGAGCCGTCACCGCGCGTGACCTGCTGTCCGGGTACGCGGCCCACCTCAAGACCCTGGTGGACCTGTCCGGCATCCGCCTGCTGAAGGTAGTGGTGGACGCGGGTAACGGCATGGCGGGTCATACCGTGCCGAAGGTGTTCGAGGGATTGCCGATCGAGCTCACGCCGCTCTACTTCGAGCTTGACGGTACTTTCCCCAACCACGAAGCGAACCCCATCGACCCGAAAAACCTGGTCGACCTGCAGCGAGCGGTGGTCAGCTCGCGCGCGGACATCGGCCTGGCCTTCGACGGCGACGCCGACCGCTGCTTCGTCGTCGACGAGCGGGGCGAGATCGTCTCGCCCTCCGTGCTGACCGCGCTGATCGCGGTCCGGGAACTCGCGCGGGAGCCGGGGGCGAGGGTCATCCACAACCTGATCACGTCGCAGGCGGTGCCGGAGATAGTCACCGCCCACGGCGGCACCCCGGTGCGGACGCGGGTCGGGCACTCGTTCATCAAGGCGGAGATGGCCGCGGCCGGCGCGATTTTCGGCGGCGAGCACTCCGGGCACTTCTACTTCCGCGACTTCTGGTTCGCCGACTCCGGCATGCTTGCCGCCTTGCACGTGCTCGCCGCCCTCGGGTCGCAGGCTGGCCCGCTGTCGCCGCTGCTGTCGCATTACTCCAGGTACCAGGCGTCGGGTGAGATCAACAGCGAGGTGCGCGACCAGGAAGCCGCCACGCAGCAGGTCCGGATGGCCTTCGCGGATGTCGCCGGGGTCTGGATGGATGAGCTGGACGGCCTGACGGTCAGCGGTGACGGCGGCTGGTGGTTCAACCTGCGCCCGTCGAACACCGAACCGCTGCTCAGGCTCAACGTCGAGGCGCCCGACGAGCCAACCCTGATCGACATCCGCGACCGGGTCCTGCGTATCGTGCACGGTGATGCCGGCGAGGCGCGCCGTGCCGCCAGCCTTTGACATCTGGGAGATTCAGTGAAGATCGATGACTGGCTGCTCGACATCCTGGTCTGTCCGAAGTGCCATGCGACGCTGCGCGTGGACGAGGCGGCCAGCGAGTTGGTCTGCACCGGAGCGGACTGCGGCCTCGCGTACCCGGTACGCGATGACATCCCGGTCATGCTCGTCGACGAGGCGCGCGACCCTGCCGCGAGCTAGCCGCCGCAGCCGGCCGGCCGTCGGCCGCCTGACCCGGGCCAGGTGGCCCGGGAGACGGGGACGCCGGTGAGCACCGGGCATGGGATCGCCGAGATCCCGGATCCCGACGCCGGCCGTTCTGGCCCGGGCGGGCCGAGCGCCGGCCCGCGCGGGGGGAAGCCTGGCCCGGGCGGCGGCCACCGATCGGGCGGCAAGCGGTCGGTCCTCGCCGCGTTCGCCGCCAACCTCGGCATCGCCGCCACGAAGTTCGTCGCGTTCGTGATCACCGGCTCGGCTTCGATGCTGGCGGAATCCGTCCACTCGGTCGCCGATTCGGGTAACCAGGCGCTGCTGCTCATCGGCCGGCGACAGGCGCAGCGCGAGGAGACCGAGGAACATCAGTTCGGCTTCGGCGCAGAACGCTACTTCTACGGGTTCATCGTGGCGGTGGTGCTGTTCATCGTGGGCGCGGCGTTCTCGGTCTACGAGGGCGTGCAGCGGATCACCCACCCTGAGCACCTGACGTCGCCGGGCGTGGCCTTCGCGGTGCTCGGGATCGCGGCCGTCCTGGAAGGGCTGTCCTTCCGTACCGCTATCGTCGAGTCCAACCAGACCAAGGGCCCGCACCCGTGGCGCACCTTCGCCCGCTTCATCCGCCGCGCCAAGGCACCCGAGATCCCCGCTGTCCTGCTCGAGGACTCCGCGGCGCTGGTCGGGCTGGTATTCGCCCTCGGCGCGGTGGCGCTGACCACGATCACGGGCAACGCCCGGTGGGACGGAGCCGGCTCGCTAGGCATCGGCGTCCTGCTCGCGTTCGTCGCCGGGATCCTGGCCACCGAGACGAAGAGCCTGCTGATCGGGGAGTCAGCCAACGCCGAGGTGGAGCGGGCCATCGTGACCGCGCTCGAGGACGGCCCCGAGGTGGAACAGGTCATCCACCTGCGCACGCTGCACCTGGGCCCGGACACCCTGCTCGTCGGCGCGAAGATCGCCGTGAAAGGCGACCAGAACGCCGCCGAGGTGGTGGCCGGGATCGACCGGGCCGAACGCAGGGTCCGCGCGGCGGTCCCGATCGCCGAGCTGATCTACCTGGAGCCCGACCTGTACCAGGACTCCCGCGCGGACCTGACCGATCCCGCGATACGGGCTGCCCGCCGGTCCTCGCTGCGCGCGGCGGGCCGTTCCGCCGTGCGCGCCGTCCGCCGCACCAGATCGAGCTGAGCACGGGTCGGCTAGTGCGGTGACCACGATCGTTCACCGGGTTAGGTGATCTTCCGCTGGTGTCCATGGGCTGGGGTGTTGCTTCACAATCGATTCTGTGGGGGCTGGGTCGAGTACGGGAGCAGTGATGGCAGAACCGGTGCGGGCACGGCGGCTAAGTGATCAGGAGGGTCAGCGGCTGCAGCAGATTGTGCGCCGCGGTAAGCACGGATCAGTCCGGGTCCGCCGGGCGCTGATCATCATGGCGTCGGCGTCTGGCACGACGGTCCCGGCGATCGCCCGGCTGGTCGCCGCCGATGAGGACACCGTCCGCGACGTGGTCCACGCGTTCAACGAGAAGGGCCTGGCCGCTTTGGACCCTCAGTGGGCGGGAGGCCGTCCCCGCCTGATCACTAACGAGGACGTGGAGTTCATCACGGTGGCGGCCACCACACGGCCGGAGAAGCTGGGCCTGCCGTTCACCCACTGGAGCCTGCGCAAGCTTGCCGCCTACCTGGCCGCCGGCCTGCCCAGACGGTGCGGATCGGGCGGGAGCGGCTGCGGCAGATCCTGCACCAGCACGGGATCTCCTTCCAGCGGACCCGGACCTGGAAGGAATCCCGGGATCCGGATAAGGACTCCAAGCTGGACCGGATCGAGCACGTCACCAGCACGTTCCCGGACCGGTGCTTCGCCTTTGACCAGTTCGGGCCGTTATCGATCCGGCCGGCGCACGGCAGCGCCTGGGCCCGGCAGGGCAGCCCAGCCCGGCTGCCGGCGACCTACCATCGCACGCACGGGATCCGGTATTTCCACGGCTGCTACTGCCTCGGCGAGGACCGGCTCTGGGGCATCACCCGCCGCCGTAAGGGCGGCGATCATACCCTCGCCGCCTTGAAATCCATCCGCGCGGCCCGGCCCGACGGCGCCCCCATCTACGTGATCATGGACAACCTGTCCGCGAACAAGACCCCGGCCATCCGCGCCTGGGCCGGCAAGAACAAGGTCCGGCTGTGTTTCACGCCAACCAGCGCCTCCTGGGCCAACCCGATCGAGGCGCAATTCGGGCCGTTGCGCACCTTCGTGATGGGCGGCTCCGATTACCCCAATCACACGGTGCTGGCCCGCCGTCTCCAGGATTACCTCACCTGGCGCAATGCCAACGCCCGCCACCCCGACGTGCTGGCCGCGCAGCGCCGCGAGCGCGCCCGCATCCGCAGCGAACGCCAGCAACGCTGGGGCCGCCCCCGGCCGAAAGCCGCATGAATTCAGACCCGGTGAACGTTCGTGGTCACCGCACTAGCGTTAGCGGCATCGGCGGGGATGATGAGCTTATGAACGTCGTATCCATCAACATCGGCCCGAGCGACGCGCTCGCGCCCGTCGAATCCGTCACCGCGCTGGCCGGCCGCGGCCTGGAAGGCGACCGTCACTTCTTCGACCGGAGCGCGCCGCCGGGCGAGGCCCTGACCCTGATCGAGGCCGAAGCGCTGGCGGACGTCGGCCTGACCGGCGCCCAGTCGCGCCGCCAGGTGGTGGTGCGCGGCGTCCGGCTGAACGAACTGGTCGGCCAGCGCTTCCGGATCGGGAACGTGGAGTGCGTCGGCGTGGAACTCTGCGAGCCGTGCCTGCACCTGCAGCAGCTCACGCGGCCCGGCATCATCAAGGACCTGATCCATCGCGGCGGCCTGCGGGCCGACATCCTGAGCGACGGCCGGATCTGCATGGGTGACCCGCTGACCATCCCCGGAACGACCCCGGTGGAACTCTGATGTCGTTGTATCCGCACCGATGGTCCGTTGATGCGGTTTGGTCAGGGGGCGGGGCGGGGGTAGCGGCGGGATGAGCGGGCGCGGGAGAGGTCGAGGAGGCGGAGCGCTCGTTCCTGCTCGAAGTCGAGGGCCCGGGCGGCCGGGGCCTGGATGCGGCCGATCCGCCGGCCGAGTTCGGCCACCTCGGCCCGGGCCGCCGGGTCGGTGAGCACGCGCAGGCCGAACGCCAGCGCGGCCGGGGTGATGTCGTAGCGGCGCTCGATGGCCAGGGCGAGCGCGACCGCCTCCAGATCGTGCTGGTCGAACCGGCGATGCCGGGCGGGTGCGGTGGCTGGCGGCGGGGGCCGGGTGGCCGGCGGCTGCGGTACCTGGCCGGGTGGCGGCTGGCCGAACGGTGCCTGGCCGGGTCGCGGCTGGCCGAACGGCGGCTGGGTGGCTGGACGGGATGGGCGGGATGGGCGACGGCGCGGCCGCGCCTCGCGGACGACGGGCAGCAGGCCGAGAGAGTCCCGGTACCGCAGCATCCGCGGCGACGTCCCCAGGCGCTCCGCGGCCTCCGTGATCCGCATGACCAAGAATCTTACATTCTCTTGTCAAAAACCGCGCATTCGGCGTGCGGTCCCGGGGGCTCCTCCCGTAACGTCGGGGTGTCATCGGGGAAATCCAGCCTGGAGGAGTGCTCAATGCCCACGGAAGTCGTCCCGTTCAAGGTCGCTGACCTGTCGCTGGCCGAGTTCGGCCGGAAGGAGATCCGGCTCGCCGAGCACGAGATGCCGGGGCTGATGTCGGTGCGCGAGGAGTACGCCCGGTCCCAGCCGCTGCGCGGCGCGAGGATCACCGGCTCGCTGCACATGACCATCCAGACGGCGGTGCTGATCGAGACGCTGGTAGCGCTCGGCGCCCAGGTACGGTGGGCCAGCTGCAACATCTTCTCCACCCAGGATCACGCCGCGGCCGCGGTCGCGGTGGGCCCGGACGGCACGCCCGAGGACCCGAAGGGCATCCCGGTGTTCGCCTGGAAGGGCGAGACCCTGGCCGAGTACTGGTGGTGCACCGAGCAGGCGCTCACCTGGCCCGGTGAGCCCGGGCCGAACATGCTGCTGGACGACGGCGGGGACGCCACCCTGCTGGTGCACAAGGGCGCGGAGTTCGAGACCGTGGGCTCGGTGCCGGAGGCCGCCGACGACGACCCCGAGGAGTGGCGGGTCATCCTGGGCGTGCTGAGCGCGTCGCTCGCGGCCGACCCGGGCAAGTGGACCGGTGCCGCGGCCGAGATCCAGGGGGTCACCGAGGAGACCACCACCGGGGTGCACCGTCTGTACGAAATGGCGTCGGCGGGCACCCTCAAGTTCCCGGCGATCAACGTGAACGACTCGGTGACCAAGTCGAAGTTCGACAACAAGTACGGCTGCAGGCACTCCCTGGTCGACGGGATCAACCGGGCCACCGACGTGCTGATCGGCGGCAAGGTCGCCGTGGTGTGCGGATACGGCGACGTGGGCAAGGGCTGCACGGAATCCCTGCGCGGCCAGGGCGCACGGGTGATCGTCACCGAGATCGACCCGATCTGCGCGCTCCAGGCCGCGATGGACGGCTTCCAGGTCGCCCGGCTGGAGGACGTGGTGTCCACCGCCGACATCTTCATCTCCGCCACCGGCAACTACCACATCATCACCGCCGAGCACATGAGCCAGATGAAGCACCAGGCGATCGTCGGCAACATCGGTCATTTCGACAACGAGATCGACATGGCGGGCCTGGCCCGGCTGCCGGGTGTCCGCAAGATCAACATCAAGCCGCAGGTGGACGAGTGGACCTTCCCGGACGGGCACTCGGTGATCATCCTGTCCGAGGGGCGGCTGCTGAACCTGGGCAACGCGACCGGACATCCCAGCTTCGTGATGTCCAACAGCTTCACCAACCAGGTCATCGCCCAGATCGAGCTGTTCACCCGGGGCGAGGAGTATCCGCTGGGGGTCCACGTGCTGCCCAAGCACCTGGACGAGAAGGTGGCGCGGCTGCACCTGGACGCGCTCGGCGTGCGGCTCAGCACCCTCTCCAAGGAGCAGGCCAGCTACATCGGGGTCCCGGTGGAGGGCCCCTACAAGCCCGACCACTACCGCTACTGAGACCACGGCGGTGTCTGGCGGTGCGGGGCCGCGCGGTGGTGCGGGAGCGCGCGGTGGTGCGGGAGCGCGCGGTGGTGCGGCCGGGGCGCGCGGTGGTGCGGGAGCATCTGACGGAACCGGGGTAGCCGGGATAGCCGGGGTACGCGGCGCTGCGGAAACGTCCGGGCCGCCGTCGGACTTCGTCCTGTCGGACGTGGCCGATCCGGGCCTGGCCGCGGCCGGGCTGGCCCGGATCGGCTGGGCCGAGCGCGCCATGCCGGTGCTCGGGCTGATCCGCGAGAGGTTCACCCGGCAGCAGCCGTTCGCCGGGCTCGCGGTATCGGCCTGCCTGCACGTCACCGCGGAGACCGCGGTCCTGGTGAACCTGGTCACCGCGGGCGGGGGGCAGGTGCACCTGGCCGCGTCCAACCCGCTGTCCACCCAGGACGACATCGCCGCGGCCCTGGCCGCCTGCCCGGGGGTCACCGTCCACGCCCGGGCAGGCGTCGACCGGGTCACCTACTACGAGCACATCCACCGGGCCCTCGACGCCGCGCCCGCCCTGGTCATCGACGACGGCTGTGACCTGGTGAACACGCTGCACACCGAGCGGCCCGAACTGAAGGCGACCGTGCGCGGCGGCTGCGAGTCGACCACGACCGGGGTGGCCCGGCTGCGCCGGATGGCGGCGGAGGGCACGCTGGCTTTCCCGGTGGTGGCGGCCGACGCGTCGCGGACCCGGACCATGTTCGACAACTTCTGCGGCACCGGGCAGTCGGTGATCGACGGGATCCTCCGGGCCACCAACACGCTGCTGGCCGGCCAGGTCGTCGTGGTGGCCGGCTTCGGGCCGTGCGGCAGCGGGATCGCCGACCGGGCCAGGGGGCTCGGCGCCAGGGTCGTCGTCACCGAGGTCGATCCCATCCGGGCGCTCGACGCGCTGATGCGGGGGTTCCGGGTCATGCCGATGGCCGCGGCCGCGGCCATCGGCCAGGTGTTCATCACCGCGACGGGCTCTCGTGACGTGATCGGCCCGGATCATATGGCGGTGATGCGCGACGGGGCGATCCTGGCCAACGCCGGTCACTTCGACGTCGAGGTGGACGTGCGGGCGCTGGCCGGGCTGTCCGTCACGGTCCACCCGGCGGTCCGGCCACACGCCGACGAGTACCTGCTGGCCGACGGCAGGCGGCTGATCCTGCTGGCCGAGGGGCGCGTGGTCAACCTGGTCGCCGCCGAGGGCAGCCCGGCCGCGGTCATGGACCTGTCGTTCGCCGTGCAGGCGCTCGCCCTCGCCTGGCTGGCCACCGCGCCGGGCGGCGACCAGGCGGCCGGGCCGCAGAGCCTGCCGCCGGGCGTGCACGAGGTCCCCGCCGAGATCGACGCCCAGATCGCCACGCTGGCGCTCGCGTCGCTGGGGGCCGAGATCGACACCCTGACTTCCGTTCAGAGGAATTATCTGGATTCCTGGCGGCAGGGGTCCTGACGCGCGGCGGTCGCCGGGCGGGCGAGATCGGGGCCTTCCTGGCGCATCCGCAGGTCGAGGTACAGCAGGACGGTCACCCCGGCGCTGACCGGCCGGGTGACGGCCCCGGCGACCACGCTGCCTGCGGCGCCGATGACCACGCCCGCGACACCCCGGGCCCCGGTCAGGCCGAGGATGCCGCCGGATCCGCCGGCGACGGTGGCCAGGAGGCCGAACGGGACCCGCAGCGCGAGGCCCGCGAAGCCGACGATGAGCGCGGTCAGCAGCAGGATCCCGATGACGCGCCAGAAGCTTCGCCTGACCAGCCGCCAGGACCGGCCGAGCGCGCCGGCCGGGCCCTGCCGTCCCAGAGCCGCGGCCGGGGCGGCCAGGCTGAACATGACCGAGAACCAGATGGTCAGGCCCAGCGCTGCGAGGCCGCCTCCGGCGCCGACGACGACGGCCGCCGTGGTGAGGTGCGCGAGCGCCAGGACGGCGACCCCCGCCGCCACGACGGCCCAGGGGCCGAGGATGCTGAGCGCGGTCAGGGCGACGACGCCCAGGATCGCGGGCAGCCGCGGCCGTCCGGCCCGCCACGCCTCGCCCAGGCCCACCGTGCGGCAGGCCGGCCGCGCCCGGTGACCACCGGGGACAGCAGGCCGGCCAGGATGAGTTCCGCGAAGAACGCCACGGCGAGGATGGCCAGATACGACGGCAGCACGATCGCGAAGATCTCGAACAGCACGTGCCGGGCCTGCGCGGGCGTCAGGGTCCGGCCCGAGGAGAGCCGCACGCTGGCGAGCACACCGCGCAGGGCGAGCGAGATCGCGGTCGAGACCACGCCGTAGCAGGTGAGCAGGATCGCCGACAGGCCGAACGTGGCCGCCGGGTTCTGCCGGATCGCCGTGATCGCCGCGGCGAGCATCTCGCCGACGGCCATCGGCCGCGGTACCCCGCCCGGTGGGCCGCACGCGGGTTCGTCGGACATCGCTCTCCTTGACGGCGGACGTGCGCCAGGCCAGCGGAGACGGACGCCGCCATACTCGCATGCCAGCCGGGCTGGCGCGGCGGATACCCCGCGATAGCGCATAAAACTACGCGAACTGCCCGCCCGGATCGGCCCCGCCCGGGCTGCTGTCTGGCGGGCCGCGTGCCGTCGGCGCACACTCATGGTGTGGAGACTCGCCCGCTGCGGTGGCTCGACCCGCCCGAGGGCCC
This sequence comes from uncultured Actinomycetota bacterium, assembly GCA_963842355.1. Classification (GTDB taxonomy): domain Bacteria; phylum Actinomycetota; class Actinomycetes; order Streptosporangiales; family Streptosporangiaceae; genus JASHPR01. Next base: position 439,863 of record CAWJGC010000017.1, read on the forward strand.
GGCGATCGCACTGCTGGACCAGACCAGGCTGCCGGCCGTGGAAGCCGTCGTCACCTGCGCGGACGTCCCGGCTCTCGTGGACGCGATCCGCCGCCTGGTGGTCCGCGGGGCGCCCATGCTCGGGGTGGCCGGCGCCTTCGGGGTCGCGCTGGCGGCCTGCCGCGGCGACGACGTGGCCGGCGCCGCGGCCCTGATCGAGCAGGCCAGGCCGACCGCGGTGAACCTCGGCTGGGGTGCACGACGCGCCCTGGCCGCCTACCGGCAAGCGCTGCGGGATCCGAACCAGGGTTCAGAACGGGCCGCCGCGCGCGCTGCCGTCGCCGAGGCCCGGTCCATCGCCGCGGAGGACGCGGCGGCCAGCGCGGCCATGGCGCGACACGGCCTCGCGCTGATCCCGCCGAAGGCCCGGGTCCTGACGCACTGCAACACCGGCGCCCTGGTGTCGGCGGGCGAAGGCACGGCCTTCGCGGTCATCCTCGCGGCGCACCGGGCCGGCCGCCTCGCGTGGCTCTGGATCGACGAGACCAGGCCGCTGCTGCAGGGCGCGCGGCTGACCGCGTACGAAGCACGGCGGGCGGGCCTGCCGCACGCCGTGCTGGCCGACTCGGCGGCCGCGTCGCTGCTGGCCGCCGGGAAGGTGGACATCATCCTGACCGGCGCGGACCGGATCGCGGCGGACGGCAGCGTGGCCAACAAGGTCGGCACGTACGGCCTCGCGGTGCTGGCCCGCCACCACCAGGTGCCGTTCGTGGTGGTGGCGCCGGTCTCCACCATCGACCGGGCCACCCCGCACGGGTCGGCGATCGGCGTGGAACAGCGGCCGCCCGAGGAGGTCACCAGGCTGGCCGGCGTGCCGGTGGCACCCGCGGGTACCCGGGCGTACAACCCCGCGTTCGACGTCACGCCGCCGGGCCTGATCACCGCCATCGTGACCGAACGGGGAGTCGCGCGACCCGTCACACCGGGTACGCTGCGTGTTCTGGATGCGGGACCAGGCAGTATTGACGGTCCCCTTGCCGCCGCTTACGTGGAACGATGAGGTTCGTGAACCTACAATCAACGTGGAACGATGAAATATGAAGGGTCGTGTGCTGGTCGTCGACGACGACGCCGCTCTCGCCGAGATGCTGGGGATCGTGCTCCGCGGGGAGGGCTTCGAGCCTACGTTCGTCGCCGACGGTGACCGGGCGATGGACGCATTCCGCGATTCCCACCCGGACCTCGTGCTGCTCGACCTGATGCTGCCCGGCATGGACGGCATCGACGTCTGCCGCCAGATCAGGGCCGAGTCCGGGGTGCCGATCGTGATGCTCACCGCCAAGAGCGACACGGTCGACGTCGTGCTCGGGCTGGAGTCGGGCGCGGACGACTACATTGTGAAGCCGTTCCAGTCCAAGGTACTGATCGCGAGGGTCCGGGCCAGACTGCGCCGGACGGAGGACCCGGCCCCCGAGACGCTGCAGATCGGCGACGTCACCATCGACGTCGCCGGGCACGCGGTGACCCGGGCCGGCGAGCCGCTCAACCTCACCCCGCTCGAGTTCGACCTGCTGGTCGCGCTGGCGCGCAAGCCGCGCCAGGTGTTCACCCGTGAGGTCCTGCTCGAGCAGGTGTGGGGCTACCGCCACGCGGCGGATACCAGGCTCGTAAACGTGCACGTCCAGCGACTGCGGGCCAAGATCGAGAAAGATCCGGAGCGCCCCGAGATCGTGGTCACGGTCCGAGGGGTCGGTTACAAGGCGGGACCGGGCTGATCCGCGGCCTGGCCCGGCCCGGCCCGGCCCGGCTGACCGCCGGTGGCCGGTTCAGCGGAGGTAGGTCATGAAGGGGGCAGCGACCGGCGGCAGCCTCGGCAGCGCGCCACCCCGGGCGGTGCCGGGCGCCGACGAGGCGTCGGCCATTGCGCCGCGGGACAGTGCGCCGCCGGGCACGGTCCCGCCGGGCACGGTGCCGCCGGGCACGGTGCCGCCCGAGGCGGCCGGGAGCACGCCTGGCTTCGGCGCGGTCGTCGCCACGGCCCGCGATGTCCTGCAGCGGTCGCGCGGGCTGGCCGGACGTTACGGGGTCGTGCTCCGCCGCCGGCTCACCGCCGCGCACGGGGTGCTCCGCACCCGCTGGCTCCGGTCCCTGCAGCTACGCGTGATCACCGCCACGCTGGTCATGTCCGCCCTGGTGGTCACCGTGCTCGGGTTCCTGCTCATCCAGCAGATCGACTCGGACCAGCTCAAGGCCAAGGAATCACAGGCCGGCAACGTCGTCGAGAACGGCCACGTCTCCGCGGAGATCGCCCCCGGGGCGACCACGCTTCCCGGCCCCAACGCCGATGCCCTCATGTGGTCGATCGTCCACCAGCTTCAGGCCAACGGCGCGGACAACGACTACCTCATCGCGATCATCCTGAACCCCGCTTACTCGGGACCGCCGGTCTACCGGAGTGCGTGGACCACCGGCATCGTGCCCAGGCAGATCCCGCACCGGCTGGTCAGCAAAGTGGACGCCGTGCAGAAGAAGGGCGAGAGCACGGTGAGCTTCACGCCGGCGAGCA
>CAWJGC010000018.1:0-69138 GCA_963842355.1 uncultured Actinomycetota bacterium
TCCTAGACCCAGGGGTCGATTGGCACGGACGGGACCAGTCGTGATACACAGCTGTTACAACTGAAATCGTTGCCAGATAAGCATGATACATGCTAGAACCGTGGCACATAGGCGCCGAGTCCGTTGCGTCCAGGTACTCAATCCGTTGCGCTCGGTGTTAGCGCTGTCACGTGCGTGCCGTACCCGGGCCCGTGACCCGGCCGGGGAACGGCCAGGAGGGGTGAGCCATGGCCGCTACCGACCAAGCCCAGCAGCCAAGTGGGGAGCAGGTTGCCGATAAGGGCCTCAAGTCCGGCGCCCTCGGGCTGATTTCCACCACGATCATCGCAACAGCCTCGGTTGCGCCCGCCTACAGCATCGCCGCCACCCTCGTCTTCGTGGTGATCGCGATCGGCCTGCAGGCACCCGCGGTGACCGTCCTCGCGTTCATCCCCATGCTGCTGACCTCGATCGGGTACAGCGAGCTGAACAAGGCCGATCCCGACTGCGGTACCACGTTCACGTGGGCGACCCGGGCCTTCGGGCCGAAGACCGGCTGGGCCGGCGGCTGGGCCATCGTGGCCGCGGACGTGCTGGTCATGGCCAGCCTGGCTCAGGTGGCGAGCCAGTACGTGTTCTTCCTGTTCAACACGGGAAGCATCGGCGGCAACGCGACCAGCGGCTGGGTGCTGCTGGGCGGCATCATCTGGATCATCCTGATGACCGTCATCTGCTATGTCGGCATCGAGGTATCGGCGAACTTCCAGAAGATCCTGCTGGCCATCGAGCTCATCATGCTGGCCGTCCTGTCGGTGACCGCCCTCATCAAGGTCGGCGACGGCTCCGCCCCGGCCGGCCACCTCACCCCGAGCATCTCCTGGTTCAACCCGTTCCACATCTCCAGCTTCAGCGCGTTCGCCAGCGGCATCATCCTCATGGTGTTCATCTACTGGGGCTGGGACACCGGCGTGGCGGTGAACGAGGAGACCAAGGACAGCAAGCGGACGCCGGGCCTGGCGGCGATCGTGTCCACGCTCATCCTGCTGGTCACCTACACGCTGGTGGTCACCTCGGTGCAGGCATTCGCGGGTACCAAGGCGACGGGCAACGGGCTCGGCAACGTCAACAACGCGGGCGACGTCCTTTCGGTGCAGGGCAAACTGATCTTCGGCGGGGGCGCGGGCAACATCTTCTACCACCTGCTGCTGCTGATGGTGCTGTCGTCGGCGGCCGCGTCCACGCAGACCACGATCCTGCCGACGGCCCGGACCACCCTGTCCATGGCCGCGTACCGGGCGCTGCCGAAGTCGTTCGCGAAGGTCCACCCCCGGTTCCTGACCCCCACGGTGTCCACCATCGTCATGGGCCTGGTCTCGATCGCGTTCTATGTGGCCGTGAACTTCGCGTCGAATGGTGTCGGCGTGATCGGCGACGCGGTGATCGCCATCGGCCTGTACATCGCCTTCTACTACGGGCTCACCGGCTTCGCGTGCGCCTGGTACTACCGCAGGAACCTGACCAGCAGCGCGCGCAACCTCTGGATGCAGGGAATCCTGCCGGTGGCCGGCGCCCTGATGCTGTGGTTCCTGGGCGGCTGGAGCCTGTGGCTGGACTACGACGTCGCGACCGCCAACGACTTCACCATGTGGACCGTGCCGGGCATCCACTGGCAGATCGGCGGTGCCTTCGTGATCTCCTTGGGCGCGGCGATCGCCGGGATCCTCTTCTTCATCTACTGCCGGATCACCGGCCCGGCGTTCTTCAGGAAGGAGACCCTGACCAGGGCCACCCCGACGCTGGTCCCCGACGAGTAGCGGTGCTGCCCCGGGGGATAACCCCCGGACCCCCAGACCGGGGGGCTTCGTCCCCCCGAGGCCAGCACTCTTGTCGGCCCTAGCGCCTACGCTGGGCGGGTGACCGCCACGGCCGTTGACTCCCTCCTGGACGGGCTGAACCCCCAGCAGCGCGCTGCCGTCGTGCACGAGGGCAGCCCCCTGCTCATCGTGGCCGGCGCGGGCTCGGGCAAGACCCGGGTGCTGACCCACCGGATCGCCTACCTGCTGGCCGCGCGGGACGTCGCGCCCGGCCAGATCCTGGCCATCACGTTCACCAACAAGGCGGCGGGCGAGATGGCCGCGCGGGCGGCGGCGCTCACCGGCTCGCGGGCGCGGGCGATGTGGCTGATGACGTTCCACGCCGCCTGCGTGCGGATCCTGCGCCGGGAGGGCCGCCGGTTCGGCTACCCGTCCTCGTTCTCGATCTACGATCAGGCGGACTCGCAGCGGCTGATGGCGATGGTCTGCCGCGAGCTCGAGCTCGACGTCAAGTACCACCCGCCGAAGGCGATGGCCACCCAGGTCTCCAACCTCAAGAATGATCTCGTCGACTACGAGACGTTCGCCGCCCGGGCCACCGGGTACCGGCAGAAGGCCCTGGCCGAGGCCTACGGCGAGTACCAGCGCAGGCTGGTCGCGGCCGGCGCCATGGACTTCGACGACCTGATCATGGTCACGGTCAACCTGCTGCAGGCGTTCCCCGAGGTGGCCGCCGAGTACCGGGCCAGGTTCCGGCACGTGCTCGTGGACGAGTACCAGGACACCAACCACGCCCAGTACGCGCTGGTCACCGAGCTGGCCGGACAGCAGCTCCCCGGCGCGGACCGCGGCGGCGAGCCCGCCGAGCCCAGCCCGCCCGCCGAGCTGTGCGTGGTGGGCGACGCCGATCAGGCCATCTACGCCTTCCGCGGCGCCACGATCAGGAACATCGACGAGTTCGAGCGCGATTTCCCCGGCGCCACGGTCGTCCTGCTCGAGCAGAACTACCGCTCGACCCAGAACATCCTCGCCGCGGCCAACGCCGTCGTCTCCCGCAACCCCGGCCGGGTGCCGAAGCGGCTGTGGTCCGAGGCGGGCGACGGGCCGCCCATCACCGGCTACGTCGCCGACAGCGAGCACGACGAGGCGGCGTTCGTGGCGGAGGAGGTGGACCGGCTCGCCGACGAGGGGGAAGCCACCCCGGGGCAGGTGGCCGTGTTCTACCGGACCAACGCGCAGTCCCGGGTGTTCGAGGAGGTCTTCATCCGGGCCGGCCTGCCGTACAAGGTCGTCGGCGGGGTCCGGTTCTACGAGCGGCGCGAGGTCCGTGACCTGCTCGGCTACCTGCGGCTGGTCGCCAACCCCGAGGACGAGGTGTCGCTGCGCCGAGTGCTGAACGTGCCGCGGCGGGGGATCGGCGACCGGGCCGAGGAGTGCGTGGCCGCGCTGGCCAGCCGGGACAAGATCAGCTTTGCCCAGGCCCTGAGCCGCCCGGCCGACGTGCCCGCCCTGGCCGCCCGTTCGGCCCGGGCCATCGAGGCGTTCAACGAACTGATCGGCGGGCTGCGGGAGGCCATGCAGGCCGGCAGCCCGGTCGGCGACCTGGCCGAGGCCGCGCTCGATCGCTCCGGGTACCTGGCCGAGTTGCAGGCCTCCGCCGACCTGCAGGACGAGAGCCGGATCGAGAACCTCAACGAACTGGTCTCGGTGGCCCGGGAGTTCGACAGCCGCCACCCCGACGGGACGCTGCCCGAGTTCCTGGAGCAGGTGTCCCTGGTGGCCGACGCCGACCAGATCCCGGAGGGCGAGGAACACGGCGGCATGGTGACGCTGATGACCCTGCACACCGCCAAGGGGCTCGAGTTCCCCGTGGTGTTCCTCACCGGGCTGGAGGAGAACGTCTTCCCGCACGAGCGGTCGGTCAACGACGAGCGGGAGCTGTCCGAGGAGCGGAGGCTGGCCTACGTCGGGATCACCCGCGCGGAGCAGCGGCTGTACCTGACCCGGGCGGTGGCGCGGGCCTGGTGGGGGCGGCCTGCCTACCACAAGCAGTCCCGGTTCCTCTCCGAGGTCCCCGAGGCGCTGATCGACTGGCGGCGGGACGCGGCGGCGGCCTCCCCGCCGGCCTCGGAGCGGCTGGCCCGGCGGCCCGGGGTGCAGGCGGTGGGGAACCGGCCGGTGCTGTCGCTGTCGCCCGGCGACCGGGTAAACCACGACGCCTACGGCCTCGGCACGGTGCTCTCGGTCGAGGGCCGCGGCGATGACCCCGAGGCCAAGATCGATTTCGGCGGGGACTACGGGATCAAGCACCTGGTCATCCGTTACGCCCCCCTCGAAAAGCTGTAGCCGCGCCGCGGGCCGGCTCCGGCCTGGACCGGCCCGGCGGGCCGGGGGCTAGAGGGCAGGCCCGGGGGCTAGAGGACGTGCTCGGTGATGAGGTCGGCCAGCACGTCGGGGGCGCGCAGCGGGAGCAGGTGGTCGGCTCCGGGCACGACCACCTTGCGGCAGCCGGGGATGCGGGCCGCGATGTGATCACCGCACTCGAGCACGATCGGGTCGTCGAGGTCGCCGGTCACGAGCAGCGACGGGCCCGGATCTCGCCCAGCCTCGGGTACGCGGGCGGGTCCGGCCGCTCGTGGTCACCCATCCGGAAGTAGGCCGTGACCGCGCTGCGGATCTGCGCCTGCGCGGCCGGGTCCGCGCCCGCCGCGGCCCACGTCCGCAGCCCCAGCCGGACCAGGCCCTCGCGGTCGCCCGCGGTGAACAGCGCGCCGAACTCCCGGAAGTACGGCGCGTCCTCCGGCCACGGGTAGTCATGCACCCCGGGGGCCACGAGGACCAGCGCGGCGGCCCCCGCCGGGTCCCCGGGCGACTACCCTGCGGGTAGGCGGCTGACCTCGCGGGCCGCGCAGGAGGACAGTCATGAGCAACATCCGCGTGGTTATCGCCAAGCCGGGCCTCGACGGCCATGACCGGGGCGCCAAGGTGGTGGCGCGGGCGCTGCGGGACGCCGGGGTGGAGGTCATCTACACCGGGCTGCACCAGACCCCCGAGCAGATCGTGGCGGCCGCGCTGCAGGAGGATGCCGACGCGATCGGGCTCTCGGTCCTGTCCGGATCGCACATGACCCAGTTCCGGCGGGTGCTCGACCTGCTGAAAGAACGCGACGCCCGCGACATCACCGTGTTCGGCGGCGGCATCATCCCGGGCGCTGACATCGCCGAGCTCGAGACGATGGGCGTGGCGAAGATCTTCACGCCGGGCGCGCCCATGCATGAGATCGTGGACTGGGTCCGGTCCGAGCTCGGCCGCGAGGAGGCGGTCGGCTCGTGACCCCGATGGGCCCGGGACGGTCGTCCGCACTAGGCTTCCTGGCAGGCTCGTAGCAGAGATGGCCGCATCGTTGCCGCACACCGAGGACAACCTTAGGACGACCTGAGTGGACCTGTTTGAGTACCAAGGGAAGCAGCTGTTCGCCAACTACGGCGTACCGATCCAGCAGGGCAGGGTGGCCACCACTCCCGAGGAGGCCCGCGCGGTCGCGGCCGAGCTCATCGCGGCCGGCAAGCCCGGGGTGGTCATCAAGGCCCAGGTGAAGGTCGGGGGCCGCGGCAAGGCGGGCGGGGTGAAGCTCGCCAGCGACCCCGACGAGGCCCAGGCGAAGGCCGGGGCGATCCTCGGCATGGACATCAAGGGCCACACCGTGCGCTCGGTGCTCGTGGCCGAGGACATCGACATCGCGCAGGAGTACTACCTGTCGTTCCTGCTTGACCGGGCCGACCGCACGTTCCTGTCGATGTGCTCGGTCGAGGGCGGTGTGGAGATCGAGGAAGTGGCCAGAACGAACCCGGACGCGCTGGCCAAGATCCCGGTCAACCCGCTGACCGGGGTAGACGCGGCCAAGGCGGCCGAGATCGTCGCGGCGGGCAGGCTGCCCGAACCGGCCCGGGCGGGTGCGGCTGCGCTGGCCGAGCGGCTCTGGGCGGCTTTCGTCGGCGAGGATGCCACGCTGGTCGAGGTCAACCCGCTGGTGCTGACCGGGGACGGGCGCGTGATCGCCCTGGATGCGAAGGTCACCCTCGACGACAACGCCGCGTTCCGGCATGACTTCGGGCCGTTCGCCGACCCCGGGACCACTGATCCGCTGGAGGCGCGGGCCAAGGCCAGGCACCTCAACTACGTCAAGCTCGACGGCCAGGTGGGCATCATCGGCAACGGGGCCGGCCTGGTCATGTCCACGCTCGACGTCGTCGCCTACGCGGGCGAGGCCTACGGCGGGATCCGGCCCGCGAACTTCCTCGACATCGGCGGCGGCGCCTCCGCCGAGGTGATGGCGAACGGCCTGGAGATCGTGCTGTCCGATCCCTCGGTGCGCAGCGTGCTGGTCAACGTCTTCGGCGGGATCACCTCCTGCGACGCGGTCGCGAACGGGATCGTGTCCGCGATCGGGATGCTCGCCGCCCGCGGCGAGGAGGTGAACCACCCGATCGTGGTGCGCCTTGACGGCAACAACGCGGCCGAGGGGCGGCGGATACTCGACGACGCCAGGATTCCCGTGGTCGAGCAGGTCGGGAGCATGGACGACGCGGCGCGGCGCGCCGCCGAACTGGCCTGTTCGGCCGCGACGGGAGCATGAGATGGCGATCTTCCTCACCGGCCAGAGCCGGATCATGATCCAGGGCGTTACCGGCTCCGAGGGCCGCAGGCACGGGACGCGGATGCTCGCCGCGGGCACCCAGGTGGTGGGCGGGACCAACCCGCGCAAGGCCGGCCAGACGATCGAACTCGGGGAGACCGACGTGCCGGTGTTCGGCACGGTCGCCGACGCCATGGAGGCCACCGGCGCCGACGTCTCGGTGATCTTCGTGCCGGCGGCTGGCACCAAGGACGCGGTGATCGAGGCGGTGGATGCGAAGATCCCGCTCGCCATCGTCATCACCGAGGGCATCCCGGTGCACGACACGGCCGAATTCTGGGCCTACGCGAGCGCGCAGGGGAACGCGACCCGCATCGTCGGCCCGAACTGCCCGGGTGTGGCCTCTCCCGGCAAGTCGAACGCCGGGATCATCCCGGCCGACATCACCACCGAGGGCCGGGTCGGCCTGGTGTCCAAATCGGGCACGCTGACGTACCAGATGATGTACGAACTCGGCGACATCGGCTTCTCCACCGCGGTGGGCATCGGCGGCGACCCGATCATCGGGACGACGCACATCGACTGCCTGCGGGCGTTCCAGGACGATCCGGAGACCGACGCGATCGTCATGATCGGAGAGATCGGCGGCGACGCCGAGGAGCGCGCGGCCGCGTTCATCGAGCGCAGCGTCACCAAGCCGGTGGTCGGCTACGTGGCCGGCTTCACCGCGCCCGAGGGCAGGACGATGGGTCACGCCGGGGCGATCATCTCCGGCTCGGCAGGCACCGCGCAGGCCAAGAAAGAGGCGCTGGAGAAGGTCGGGGTCCGGGTCGGCCGGACCCCGAGCGAGACCGCCGCGCTCGTCCGCGAGGTGATGCGGGGCCGCTGACGCTGACCGCACGCCCACGGCGCGCCTCCCCGCCTATCAGCGCGGCAATTGCGAGGCTTGCTGGGTGACGCCTAGTTCTGCCGCCGGAACGCGGCGGCCCGGCGAGAGCGGCGACGCCAGCCCGGTGCCGTCCGGTGCCGACCGTCCGCTGGTCGTCACCGGGGCGATCGCCGCGTGCGCCGCGGCCGGTATCGGCCTCGTCGTGCTGACCATGCTCGTGCTGGCCGGCTGGATCGCGGCGCCGCACGCCGGGCTCGGCCTGACCGGCGTGCTGCGCACCGCCGCGCTGCTGTGGCTCATCGGCCACCACGTAGGTTTCACCCTGCCCGGCGCCGGACGCATCGGCATGCTGCCGCTCGGGCTGGTCCTGCTGCCGGGCGCCCTGCTCTGGCGGGCGGGCCGCTGGGTGGTCCGGGCCGGCGGCGTCCGCAGGCTCCGTCACGTCGGCTACGCCGCCCTGGCCCTGGCCGTCCCGTACGCGATGGTCGCCGCGGCCCTCGCGCAGGCCAGCAGCTCAGCCCGGGCGGTGCCGTCACTGCCCGAGGCGGCGGCGTGCCCGTTCCTGCTGGCGCTGACCGCGGGCGGCCTCGGCGGCGCCCGCGCGATCGCCCCGTGGGCGCAGATGGCGGGCGTGCTTCCGGACCGGCTGCGCTCGCTGACGGTCGGCACGGCCGGAGCGCTGGCCGTCCTCGTCGCGGTCGGGAGCCTGCTCGCGGGCGTGTCCCTGGCCGTGCACCAGGCGGAGTTCCGCGCGGTCGACCAGACCCTGGCGCCCGGGGCGGTGGGGGCCGCACTGCTGCTGCTCGTCCAGTTCGCCTACGTGCCCAACGCCATCGCCTGGGCCGTCTCGTTCACGCTCGGCCCGGGGTTCGCGTTCGGGGCCGGAACGGTGATCGCGCCGACCGGCTCAGCGCTGGGCCAGCTCCCGGCCTTCCCCATGCTCGCGGCCCTGCCGCACGGGACGCATGCGGCGGTCCCTCCCTCGCTGTCGGTGGCCGTGCTGGCCGTGCCCTACCTGGCCGGAGTCTTCGGCGGGCTGCTGACCGTGCGCGCCGCGCCGGTCCTCGCGCTGGAGACCGCGCCGCTGTGGGGGTTCGCCTGCGGCCTGGTGGCGGGATGCGTGCTCGGCGTGATCGCCGCGTTCGCGGGCGGGCCGCTGGGGAACGGCCGCCTCGTGGCGGTCGGCCCGTCGGGATGGCAGGTCGGTGCCGTGGCCGCGCTCGAGGTGGGCGTGGCGGCCGCGGTGACGGCCGGGGCGGTGAACTGGCTGCGGCTGCGGTCCGCAGCCGGGTCGGCGGCGGAGGCCTCCAGGCCGGCCGCGAAGGCCGGGAAGGCGGCGCTCCCGGCCTTCGCGGCCGGACCGCGTTCCGGCCGCGATGCCGATCATGAGGTTAACGACGGGCACACGATCTACCTCGATCCCTGGGCGGGAACGGCCGGCCCCGACGCTCCCGGCAGGCGGACCCCGGCGTCGCACGGGCCCTCGTCGCTCCCTTAGCGCCGCGGCCTTCAGGTCAGCCCGTGGCGCCGAGCCTGGCGATCTCCCCGTTCACGGAGCGGTTGAGCTGGTTCACGCAGGCCTGCTGGGCGGCCACCGTGTTCGCGGCATGGAGGCACCGGGAGTAGGTCGTCAGCTGCGTCCAGAACACGGCGACGAAGATCAGCAGCAAGGCGCTGAGCGCGGCGCTGACGACTCCGAACACGGTCCCGAGCACGGCGCCCCGCGGACGCATGCTGGCCGCCCGGCGCGCCCGCCGCATCGCGGTGATTCCGAGCCACGACGCGGCGATCCCCACGGCCAGGGCGAAGATGACCAGGTAGACACCGCGGCGGAAGTTGCTGCCGATGCCCAGGAGGGCGAACACGCTCAGCACGCCGAGGAAGAGAGCAGCGTAGGCGCGCTGGCGCACGGCCGGATCGGGAGGCCGGGTCGGCCGGGCGCGGCCGGTCCGGGAGGCGCCCCCGGGCGGGGACACGTTCCAGCCGGGTGGCGTGCCCGGCCCGTTCCACGGCGGGGTGCCCGGCCCGCCCGGGCCGTTCCACGGCGGGGGGCCTGGCGAGTTCCCGGGAGGCGCATCCCGCTGATCCCGCTGATCCGGCGTACCAGGCGCGCCAGGCGCGCCAGGCCTGTTCCCGGGCGGGCCGCCCGTTCCGTCTGGCGGAGGCGGGGCCGGCTCCCCCCACGGGGCAGGCGCCGGCGGCGGGACCCCCCCGGGCGCCGGGGCCGGACCCTGACCACCCGGCTGCTGCGGAAAGTGCAGCGGGGGCAGTTCCGGCGGCTTCTCCGTCGGCTGCTCGGGGAAGCTCAGCGGCGGTCGCGGACTCTGGTCTGCAGGCAGGGACGGTCCTCTCTGGTGATCTGGCTGATTGCTCGACGCAACTCTTCTATTTCACCACCTCCGGCAACCACCCACCCCGGTCGCGGGGGACGTGTCCGCCCCGGGCGGTATCCCGGCCGCGTAACAATGGCCCATGCGCACAGTCCTGGATGCGAAGCGGCTGGTCGTGCTGGTGTCGGGCACGGGAACCAACCTGCAGGCGCTGCTCGACGCGTGTGCCAGCGGCTCCTACGGGGCGCGGGTGGTCGCGGCCGGCGCGGACCGGGACGCCGCCGCGCTGGCCAGGGCCCGGTCCGCGGGGGTCGAGACGTTCACGCTGCGGATGCCTGACTTCCCCGCCCGCGGGGACTGGGACCGGGCCCTGACCGCGGCGTGCGACGGCTTCGCGCCGGATCTGGTGGTCCTGGCGGGCTTCATGAAGCTCGTCGGGCCACAGTTCCTGGCCAGGTTCGGCGGGCGGGTCATCAACACCCACCCGGCCTTGCTACCGTCGTTTCCCGGCATGCACGGCGTCAGGGACGCGCTGGACTACGGCGTGAAGGTATCGGGGTGCACCGTCTTTTTCGTTGATGCCGGGACCGACAGCGGCCCGGTCATCGCCCAGGCCGCCGTGCCCGTCCGCGACGACGACGACGAGGCCTCACTGCATGAGCGGATCAAGGTGGCCGAGCGCTTGCTGCTGGTGGATACGGTGGGCCGGCTGGTCCGCGAGGGATGGTCAGTCCAGGGCCGGAAGGTGAGGGTCGGGGCATGAGAAGCCCGAGGCGAGCGGGGGACACACCGTGACCGAGGTAGCCATCCGCCGGGCGCTGATCAGCGTCTACGACAAGACCGGCCTGGAGGACCTGGCCCGGGCCCTGCACCAGGCCGGGGTGGAGATCGTCTCCACCGGCAGCACCGCGGCCGTGATCGCGGCCGCCGGGGTGCCGGTGACCAGGGTCGAGGACGTCACGGGCTTCCCCGAGTGCCTGGACGGCCGGGTCAAGACGCTGCACCCCAGGGTGCACGCCGGGCTCCTCGCCGATCTCCGGCGGCCCGGGCACCAAGCCCAACTCGAGGCGCTGGAGATCGCCCCGTTCGAGCTCCTGGTCTCCAACCTGTACCCGTTCGAGCGGACCGTGGCCAGCGGCGCGGCGCCGGAAGACTGCGTCGAGCAGATCGACATCGGGGGGCCCGCGATGGTGCGCGCGGCGGCGAAGAACCACGCCCGGGTGGCCGTGATCACCGAGCCCTCGCTGTATCCCCAGGTGGCCGCCGCCGTGGCCGGCGGCGGCTTCACGCTGGAGCAGCGGCGCCGGCTCGCGGCGATGGCCTACGCGCATACAGCCGCCTACGACACCGCCGTGGCGTCCTGGTTCGCCTCGGCCTACGCGCCGGACGAGACCGCGCGCGACACCGGCTGGCCGGATGCGGTCGGTGCGTTCTGGACCCGGCATGAGGTGCTCAGGTACGGGGAGAACCCGCATCAGGCGGCGGCCCTGTACCGGCGCGGCGCGGCGGGCGGCGGCGCGCCCGGCTCCGCCGGGATCGCCGCCGCCGAGCAGTTGCACGGCAAGGCGATGTCGTACAACAACTACGTCGACGCCGACGCCGCGCGACGGGCCGTCTACGACTTCGCCGCGCCCTGCGTCGCGATCATGAAGCATTCCAACCCGTGCGGGATCGCCGTCGACGCCGACCTGGCCGGCGCGCATCGCAAGGCGCACGCGTGCGACCCGGAGTCCGCCTACGGCGGCGTCATCGCGGCCAACGGCGTGGTGACCCTCGGGCTGGCGGAGCAGATAGCCGAGGTGTTCACCGAGGTGCTGGTCGCGCCCGGGTTCGAGCAGGCCGCGCTGGACGTGCTGACCGGCCGGAGGAACCTGCGGATCCTGCGCTGCCCGGCCCCGGACCAGGGCCCGGTCACGGAGTGGCGCCCGGTCAGCGGGGGCATGCTGCTGCAGTCCGCCGACCGGGTGTCCGAGCCGGGCGACGAGCCGGTCGGCTGGAAGCTCGCGGCCGGCCCCGCCGCCGACGCGGCCACGCTGCGTGACCTGGCCTTCGCCTGGCGGGCCTGCCGCGCGGTCAAGTCCAACGCGATCCTGCTGGCTTCCGGCGAGGCCGCGGTCGGCATCGGCATGGGCCAGGTGAACCGGGTGGACTCGTCACGGCTGGCGGTCATGCGCGCCGGCGACCGCGCCCGGGGGTCGGTCGCGGCCAGCGACGCGTACTTCCCGTTCCCCGACGCCTTCGAGGTGCTCGCCGAGGCCGGGGTGCGCGCGGTGGCCGAGCCGGGCGGGTCGATCCGCGACGAGCTGGTCATCGCCGCGGCCCAGGCCGCCGGGGTCACGCTGTACCTCACCGGCGTGCGCCACTTCTACCACTGACGGCGGCGCAGATCCGGGTGCGAGCGGGCTCAGCCGCCGAAGGCGGGGTTGCTCCCGCTGGCGCGGACAGCTTCGAGGCGGAATGACGCACTGGCTGCCGCAGTCCTCCTCGCCGGGTTCTGATCGGTCCCGGGTGGCCAGCTGCTCCAGCAGGTGCCGCCGGGTGCCGTCGGCCAGGGCCGCGAACCGGTCGGCGCCGCCGGAGGGGCTGGGACGGGCCACGCCGACGCCGTTCAGGCCCTTGGTCTTGGCCTTGCCCGGGCGCCCCGGCCGCTGGGCCATACTCGGCAGACTAATGTCAACGCGGCGGCGGGCTGCGAGCGCGCCCGGGGGGCCGGGCCTGGCAGAATCGGTGCGGTTCGACCGGACGTGACGGAATGAGGCAGCGATGACCGCACGCATTCTCGACGGCAAGGCGACCGCGCTCGCGATCAGGGAGGATCTCGCCCGGCGGGTGGCCGAGCTGGGCCGGCGCGGCATCCGGCCTGGTCTGGGCACGGTGCTGGTCGGGGACGACCCCGGCAGCAGGTCCTACGTCAACGGCAAGCACCGCGACTGCGCGCAGGTCGGCATCGCGAGCATCCGCCGGGAACTGCCCGCCACCGCCACGCAGGGCGAGGTCGAAGAGGTCGTCGACGAGCTGAACGCCGACCCCGCGTGCACCGGCTATATCGTCCAGCTTCCGCTGCCCGCTGGACTCGACGCGCGGCGCGTGCTGCACCGGATGGACCCGGCCAAGGACGCGGACGGCCTGCACCCGGTCAACCTCGGCAAGCTGGTGCTCGGCGAGCCGGGGCCGGTGCCGGGCACGCCGGACGGCATCATCGAGCTGCTCCGGCGCTTCGACATCCCGATAGCCGGAGCCGACGTCACCGTGATCGGCCGCGGCATCACCGTCGGGCGCACGCTGGGCCTGCTGCTGACCCGGCGCAGCGAGAACGCCACCGTGACGCAATGCCATACGGGCACCAAGGACCTGGCCGCGCACACCAGGGGCGCCGACATCGTCATCGTGGCCGCCGGGCGCCCCGGGCTGCTGACCGCCGACATGGTCAAGCCGGGCGCCACGGTCGTCGACGTGGGCATCACCCGGACGGACGCCGGGCTGATCGGCGACGTGGATCCCGGAGTCGCGGAAGTGGCCGGGTGGCTCGCGCCGGTGCCCGGCGGGGTGGGTCCGATGACCCGGGCCATGCTGCTGTCCAAGGTCGTCGCGTTCGCGGAACGGGATGGCTGACGGCTCGGCTGCGGGACCGGCCGGTCAGGCCTTCGTTCTGGCGCCCTTTTGGCTCTTGCTGCTACCGGACAGTAACCTGGGGCGGGAGGCCTTGCCGGGTACCCGGGGGCGAGGCGGTCGGCGCGGTTTGGCAGGCTTAACCTGGGCGCTCGCGCCGCGTCGGCGCCGTGCGATCCCGCCGGGCCACATGTTTGCATAGGAGGTCGGCCGCCGGTCATGAACATCGTCGTCTGCATGAAGCAGGTCCCGGATACGTACTCGGAGCGCACGCTGCGGCCCGCCGACTCGACCCTGGACCGCGATGCCGCCGATGCGGTCATCAACGAGATTGACGAGTACGCGATCGAGGAGGGCCTGCGTCTGGCCGAGGCGCACGGTGGCGAGGTGACCATCCTGTCCATGGGGCCGGAGAAGACGACCGAGTCCATCCGCAAGGCACTGTCGATGGGCGCCGACAAGGCGGTGCACCTGATCGACGACGCGCTCGCCGGGTCGGACGCGCTGGCCACGTCGGCGGCGATCGCCGCCGTGCTCGGCCGGATCGGGTTCGACGTGGTGATCCTGGGCTCGGAGTCCACCGACGCCCGGATGGGCGTGCTGGCCGCGATGCTGTCCGAGCGGCTCGGCGTGCCGCAGATGTCGTTCGCCAGCAAGGTGGAGATCGACGGGTCGAACATCTCCATCGACCGGCAGGCCGACTACGGCTACGACCGCGTACAGGGGAGCCTGCCCGCGGTGATCAGCGTCGTGGAGAAGATCAACGAGCCGCGCTACCCGTCGTTCAAGGGGATCATGGCCGCGAAGAAGAAGCCGGTCGAGACGCTCAGCCTGGCCGACATCGGGATCGACCCCGGGCAGGTCGGCCTGGCCTCCTCGGCCACGGAGGTGGTCAGCTTCGCCGCCCGCCCGCCTCGGCAGGCCGGAACGGTCGTCAAGGACGAGGGTGACGGCGGCGTCAAGGCCGCCGAGTATCTCGCCTCGCAGAAGTTCATCTGATCATCTGAGCCCGAGTTCACCCGAACCTAAAGTTCATCTCGACCCTGGAGGGGGCCGCCGTACATGGCTGAGATCCTGGTGCTCGCCGAGCATTCCGGCGAGACGGTCAAGAAAGTCACCACCGAGCTGCTGACCCTGGCCCGCCGATTCGGGGAGCCCTCGGTCGTCTGGACCGGCCCGGGTGCCGAGGGCGGCCGGGAGCGGCTGGCCGAGTTCGGCGCGGTGACCGTGTACGTCGCGGCCGGCGACGAGCTCGACGGCTACGTGGTCGCCCCCAAGGCCGAGCTGATGGCCTCGCTGGTGGCGCAGAAGTCACCTGCCGCGGTCCTGGTGGCCAGCACCGCCGAGGGCCGGGAGATCGCCGGCCGGCTGGCGGTCAAGACCGGTTCCGGCGTGCTCACCGATGTCGTCGGCCTCGACGAGGGCTTGGTCGCTGAGCAGTCCATCTTCGGCGGCGCGATCATCGTCCAGTCCCGGGTCCGTACCGGGACGCCCATCGTGGCGGTGCGCCCCAACGCGGTCGCGCCCGAGCCCGCGCCCGCCCCGGGAGCGGCGCAGCTCGAGAACGTGAGCTTCGAGGCCAGCGACGCCGCGAAGAGCGCCAAGGTCCTGGAGCGAGTCGAGCAGCAGCGCGGCGAGCGCCCGGAGCTCACCGAGGCATCGGTCGTGATCTCCGGCGGCCGCGGCATGGGCGGCGCGGAGAACTTCGCGCTGATCGAGAAGCTCGCTGACTCGCTGGGCGCCGCCGTCGGCGCGTCCCGGGCCGCCACCGACGCGGGCTGGTACCCGCACCAGTTCCAGGTCGGCCAGACCGGGAAGACCGTGTCTCCTCAGCTCTACATGGCGGTGGGCATCTCCGGGGCGATCCAGCACCGGGCCGGCATGCAGACCTCCAAGACCATCATGGTGATCAACAAGGACCCCGAGGCCCCGATCTTCGAGCTCGCCGACTTCGGCGTGGTGGGGGATCTGTTCCAGGTCGTCCCCCAGCTGACCGAGGAGATCCAGAAGCGGGCTCAGGGCTGGGAAGGCTGAGGAGGAGCCGCCGCCGGGCTGTGACCAGGGGTCATCCCGGCGGCTAGGCTGGGGGCCATCATGGGATACCTCGATGCCGGTGGCTACCGGGCGCCGGTACCGGCCTCGCCCGTCTACCTGGACCATGCGGCGACGACGCCGATGCTGCCCGAGTCGCTGGCCGCCATGACCGAGGAACTCGCCCAGCTCGGCAACCCCTCGTCCCTGCACAACGCGGGCCGCCGGGCGCGCCGGGTCGTCGAGGAGTCGCGGGAGCAGATCGCCGAGGCCTACGGGGCGCGCCCCAGCGAGGTGGTCTTCACCAGCGGCGGGACCGAGGCGGACAATCTGGCGGTGAAGGGCCTGTTCTGGGCGCGCCGCGCGGCGGATCCCCGGCGGCTGCGCGTGCTCGCCCCGGCGATCGAGCATCACGCGGTCCTCGACTGCGTGGGCTGGCTCGACCAGCACGAGGGAGCCGAGGTCGGCTGGCTGTCACCGGACGGCGCCGGCATGATCCACCCCGAGGTGCTGCGCGAGGCCATCGAGCACGATGCCGGTGCCGTCGCCCTGGTCAGCGTCATGTGGGCCAACAACGAGGTCGGGACGGTGCAGCCCGTCGCCGACCTGGCCGCCGTGACCCGCGAGTACCGGATCCCGTTCCACAGCGACGCCGTCCAGGCGGCCGGCCAGTTGCCGGTCGACCTGTCCGAGAGCGGCGCCTCCGCGCTCACCATCACCGCGCACAAGCTCGGCGGCCCGGTCGGTGTCGGCGCGCTGCTGCTGGCCAGGGGCGTCGACCTGGTCCCCGTGCTGCACGGCGGCGGGCAGGAGCGCGACGTGCGATCCGGGACCCTGGACGCTCCGGCGATCCGGGCCTTCGCGGTCGCCGTCCAGATCGCCACCGGGCGCCACCACGACGAAGGCAAGCGGCTGGCCGCGCTGCGGGACGACCTGATCGCGCAGGTTCTGGCCGCCGTGCCCGATGCGGTGCTGAACGGCGCCGCGCCCGGGCCCGACCGGCTGCCGGGCAACGCTCACTTCTCGTTCCCCGGCTGCGAGGGCGACGCGCTGCTGATGCTGCTCGACGCCAAGGGCATCGCCTGCTCGACCGGATCCGCCTGCACGGCGGGCATAGCCCAGCCCAGCCACGTGCTGCTCGCGATGGGTGCCGACGAGGCCCGGGCCCGGGGGTCACTGCGGTTCTCGCTCGGTCACTCCAGCACCCAGGCCGACGTGGACGCGCTCGGCGCGGTCATCGGCGAAGCCGTGGAACGCGCCCGTCGCGCCGCCCGCTGACTCTGGCCCGCCTGGTCCGGCCCTGGCCTTCATACAGCCCCGCGCCCGGTCAGCAGGACCCCTGCCTGGCAGCACCTCGGCCCAGCTTCTCACCAGCCACTGCCCCGCTCGCCGCGCCTCGTTCTCGCCGCGCCTCGTTCTCGCCGTGCCCGCTCGCCGGGGCGGGCCAGCGCCGGACGCCGAGAAGGTGCCGGTCCAGCACCCGCGGGCCGACCCAGTTTCTTGATCGTGGTCGATTGGTGACGAGATTGGTCACTCAGCCACCACGATCATGGAAGCCGGGGCTGCGGAGCCGTCATCGTGTCCAATATGCACGAAATATGAGCACTGCGGCGAGAATCGTGGTGCTCGCGTGCGGTCGCGGCGCGCTTGTGGCTGACTGCAGTGAGCCGCTAGTGCAGCGCCGCATTAATCCTTGACGGGGTTTCGTCCGGCGCTTTGGTGCTGGTCATGCGGCTCTGGGGAGTTCGCTGACCGGTGCAGGGCGTTGCCCAGGGGCCGTGGAGTTGGGGTGCCTGGCGTGGCGGGCGTGATCGGCGCGGGCGTCGTAGGTCCAGGTATAGGGGTGGGCAGTGCGGTTGTAGCGGACGGTGAAGCTGGTGATCTTTTCGGCGAGGTCGGCGCGGGAGGTGAACTCGCCGCGGCGCAGCAGGCCGCGGGTCAGCACGGAGAACCACAGTTCGGCCATGTCCAGCCAGGAGGCGTGTTTCGGTGTGTAGGTGACCTTGATCCGCGGGTGGGTGGCGATCCAGGCCCGGGTCGCGCGGGAGGTGTGGGATGAGCCGTTGTCCATGACCAGGTGGATGCTCAGCCGCGGGTCGGTGCACTGATCGAGGCGGTGCAGGAAGCCGGTGAAGGTGACTGAGTCGTTGCGCGCGATCGGCTCTGCGACAACTTGCCCGGTGGCGACCTGCAGCGCGGCGATGACGGAGACGGTGCCGTGGCGGACGTATTCGAACTCACGGCGGGCCAGCCGGCCAGGCCGGGGTGGCTGCAGGGGGTATCTGCGGCACTTGGCCTGGATGCCGGTCTTCTCGTCGATGCAGATCACCACGGTATCTGGCGGCGGGCGCAGGTAGATATCGCAGACAGCGGCGGCCTGGGCCCAGAACTGCTCGTCATCGCGGCGGTTCAGCCAGCCCCGGACCCGGTGCGGCGCCAGGTCCAGCCCGGCCAGGATCCGCCCGACCTGGGAAACCGAGATGCCCGTGCCGGCCAGGCTCGCGGCGATCATGCCATGCGTCCACGCCGGCTCGCCGCCCGGTGGCGCGGAGGTGGCGGTGGCCACGACCGCCAGCCGCACATCTGGCCCGTACACCTGCGGCCGCCCGCTGCGTGGCCGGTCACGCAGAGCGGGTATGCCGCCGCGGGCGAACCGGCGCCGCCAGATCCGCGCTGTGGTCACCGAGCAGCCCAGCTCAGCGGCAATCTGAGCGTTCGCCCGGCCCTGGCCTGCCAGCAGCGCGATCCGGGCCCGGCGCACCAGCGCCTGCGGCGAGGACGGCCGGCGCACGATCGCCTCCAGCTTCGCCTTGCGCCGCGACCCTAAAACCACGATGTCCTGGCTGGCGGCACGCACCATGCCCCACCTCCGGGTGATCAGTGATGATCGCCCGAGAATGCCCGGCAAACGGCCACGCCTGGCGGCGGCGCGCCGCACCCGGCGACAATAACCCCATGCCCGTGCCCGCCCGGCGCCTCAAGGACCTCATCGAAGGAACCGTCGACCATCACGCCTCCCAGCGCTGGCCGGCGCTGGAAGAAGTCACCATCACCTGGCGCGGCTCCTACGGCTACCTGACCGGCTACCTCAGCGACAACGACGACGACGACACCATCAAGCTCTGCCGCATCCAGTACCTCGGCGACCCCGACGACTGGGCGTTCGCGATCTGGCAGGCCAGCAGCGACAGCTATACCGAAGCAGTCCTTCTTGACGGGCAGTTCACCGGCCACCCCAACCTGGCCCTGGACACCGCCTGCACCCTCTACCTCGCAGACGTCACCGACCACACCCAGTAGCGGGATAAACCCCTCAAGGACTTACGCGGTGCTGCACTAGGCCGGGTCGCGGGCGCGCAGGATGTTCATGGCGGTGAGCTGGAGGACGGTGTCGTTGTTCTGGGTGAGCAACTCGGCCTGGGTGCGGACGAGGCCGCGATCGGGCTTAGAACGCGAGCGCCGCGCCTCGACGATGGTGACCCGCAGCCGCAGCGAGTCGCCGGGTCGCAGCGGGGCCGGCCAGCGCAACTCGTCGATGCCCGGCGAGGCCAGGCTGGCCACCCGGGACAGGACGTGGTCGGCGAACAGGCGCATCATGATCGCGCCGGTGTGCCAGCCGCTGGCGATCAGGCCGCGGAACGGCCCCTGGGCGGCGAACCCGGGATCGATATGGATCGGCTGGGGATCGAAGGCCCGGGCGAAGTCGAGGATTTCCCGCTCGCTGACGGTGATGTACCCGTACTCGTAGACAGCGCCGGGCAGGTAGTCCTCGAAGTAGCGGTCGTCGACCGGGACCGGGAAATCATCGTCGCTCAGGGCCCTCGTGTCCACGGCCGGGCTGGCTGGCTCCTTCATGGAGATCATCCTGCCGGGGACGGCCACCGGGCACCACCGCCGGGCACCACCGCCGGGCACCACCGCCGGGCACCACCGCCGGGCACCACCGCCGGGCACCACCGTCCGGCCACCACCGCCGGGCACCACCGCCGGGCACCACCGCCGGGCACCACCGCCGGCCGCATACCCTCGAACCCGATGACTAGCATGACCAGACTGCGCGTGCTCGCCGCGATGTCCGGTGGCGTCGACTCCGCGGTGGCCGCCGCCCGGGCCGCCGAGGCCGGCCACGACGTGACCGGCATCCACCTGGCCCTGTCCAGGAACCCCCGCTCCTACCGAAGCGGTGCCCGGGGCTGCTGCACGCTGGAGGACGCCCGGGACGCACGTCGCGCCGCGGACGTGATCGGCATCCCGTTCTACGTCTGGGACCTGGCCGAGCAGTTTCACCGCGACGTGGTGCAGGACTTCGTCGACGAGTACGCCCGCGGCCACACGCCGAACCCCTGCCTGCGCTGTAACGAGAAGATCAAGTTCGCCGCCGTGCTCGACCGCGCGGTCGCGCTCGGCTTCGATGCCGTCTGCACCGGCCACTACGCGCGCCTCCTGCCCGCGGGCGCGACCCGTACTCCGCGCCTGGCCCGCAGCGTCGACCCGGCCAAGGACCAGTCCTACGTGCTCGCGGTGCTGACCAGCGAGCAGCTCACCCGGGCGATGTTCCCGCTCGGCGGCTCCACCAAGGACCAGGTGCGCAAGGAGGCGGCGGACCGCGGCCTGGCCGTGGCCGGCAAGCCGGACAGTCATGACGTCTGCTTCATCGCCGACGGCGACACCAGGAAGTTCCTCGAGGGCCACCTCGGCACCGCGCCCGGCAACATCGTGGACGCCGAGGGCACGGTGGTCGGCCGCCACGACGGCAGTTACGGCTTCACGGTCGGCCAGCGCAAGGGCCTGCGCGTCGGCACGCCCGCGCCGGACGGCAGGCCCCGCTACGTCCTGGACATCGAGCCAGTTTCCGGAACGGTGACCGTGGGCCCGGCCGAGGCCCTGGAGGTACTCGACATCGACGCGCAGAACGCCGTCTGGAGCGGCTGCCAGCCCCCGGCGGCTCCGGTCGACTGCCTGGTCCAGATGCGCGCGCACGGAGAGCCGCACCCTGCCACGGCCTGGACCGACGGCGACGCGCTACGGATCAGGCTGGGCCAGCCGGCCCGCGGCATCGCCCCCGGCCAGGCGGCGGCGCTCTACGACGGCGACGTCGTCCTCGGCAGCGCTACGATCACTCGTGCGCGTCGGGCCGTCAACACCCCCTGAACAAGGAGCCGTCTCGACGGGCCCGCACGCTGCCGACACTGCACGGATCAAGGAGCACAGCGCCGACAGCGCGACAGATAGCAGCAATCCCCTCCCGAGAGCTGCGCTAGTCCCCGAGCGCGTTAGCGACCCCTCGTCATCTGGGGTCGTAGTGCTCGTAGCGGTACTGCGCTGACGGACGACTGTGGCGCTTCGCCATTACACCTCCCTCGCCCAGGAGCAACGTGACCGTAGTCAGGTCTAACAACCCACAATGGGCTGTTCCCGGGCTGTTCCGCAAGTAACCGCCACAGCCGAAATAATCGATTTGGCACCAGATGTCGTCGGGATGGGCTCGGTGATCTGGCCTTATTCCCGGCTGGCCGGTCGGTCTAGACGTCCGCAGGAAAGCGGACCCTGTCTGGCCGGTAACGACCAATAGTACTGTACAGTGACTGCAGAGGCGAAAGGGGCTTGCGTTATGAGACGGGCTGGATAGCAGCATGGGACGCATTATGCTCGCGCATGCGACGCTTCAGCGAGTTCCTGACTCCCGGCCAGAGGAATAGCTCCAGGAGAGCCACGGCGAGAGCGGGAGCGGCCAGAACCATCCCGGCGTGAAACACTCCGACATGACTCGCAAGCCACCCGTCGACGAGCGAGGCGAGCGGCTTGCTGCCTGCCCATGCGATCGCCCAGAGCGCCATCACCTGCGTGGCCTGCCGCGGGCCGGCCGTCTTCAGCAGCAGGGCCTGGGTGGCCGCCCCGGTCAGCAACGCCGCCACCCCTGCGGCCAGGGCCCCGAGGAGACTGACCCACGCGGCGATACCTGACGCGAATACGATCACGGAGACGGCCAGCGCAAGCAGGGGGACGGCCGCCCGGCGCGCGGTCGGCGGTTTGGTCGGCACGAGCGCGCCGAACAGAGTCCCCAAGCCGAGTGCGGAGAGGAAGTAGGCCGGCCAGACGCTGGAGAGGTGGGGGATGTTGTGCGCAAGCGCTGGCCCGAGCACGAGGATGGGATCATCGGCGATGGTGACGGCGGCGACCATCGTGAGGAGCAGCAGAATCCGGGGCTGCCATACGGCAATGCGCAGGCCGAGCCAGTCATGAGCCTGCCTCTCCGGCGGAGTTGTGGCACGAGGGTGGACAGCAATGATCGTGGCGGCGAAGACGAGGAACGAGATGGCATTGAGCGTGAATGCCCACGCCGTGCCGATGCTGGCGAGGACGACGACGCAGAGCACGGGGGCCAACGTGCGTCCGGCGTTGTAGGAGACGGAATTCATCGCCATCGCGGCCTTCGTGTCGGCCTCCTCGACCAGGCGGGGAACCATCGCAGTCTGCACCGGGAGGGCGAAAGTGAAGGCAAGGCCCATCACGAGCGCTCCGATTACCAGCGGCCGCTCGCTAAGGGTGCCGTTGAATTGCATGTAGGCCAGGGCACCGGCAGCTCCGGCCGACAAGAACTGAGCGCCGACCAGCACACGCCTGCCGCCCAGGCGGTCTGCCAGGGCTCCCGCCCAGGGACCAACGACCAGGAAGCCAGAGAACTGCGCGCAGGTGATCACGCCCACAGCGAAGGCGGAGTGGGTCAGCTGATAGGCGAGCAGCATCTGAGCAGTCGTCTGCAGCCAGGTGCCCAGGTTCGAGACGAGACTGCCCGCGAAGTAGACGAGGAATCTACGCTGCTCCAGCACGTGCCACGAGGCGGACTTGCCCTCATCGCGCAAGGACGGAACCGCGCCGGACCCGGTCAGCCACTGGGTCATCTTCGGTGATCGTCCAATGCCAGGCATTTTCTTGACCGGTGCTGTCTGCATCGTCCCGCCATCTGACGAGCAGGCCTGGCAGACGCGTGCTGCGCGGCGACTGTAGCTGGCGGATGCTAGTTCCGGGTCGGCGGATGGCTTGAGCCTGGCTGCATCTGCCGGTGCAGTGCTTGGCATGATCCCCTGGCTATTAGTTGCGCCCATACCCCGCGGCTGGGCGGATGCGTGCTTGCGGCTGGCAGGCAAAGCTCGCCTGCGATCAATGGGTCATCAGATAGCGTCGGCTCTCGGCTCCTATCTACCTTCGTCGTGTTCTTCCTGTATGGGACTCGGCTGCCGTTGGCGGCCCGGTCTCAGTCCCCCCAGTGCTGGCCTCGGGGGGATGCGCGATCACATCTGGAACGTCGCCTACGTTCATGACGAACTGGTTCCTATCAGCTGGATATGTCGTCACAGTTACCCGGATCGGATTGCCGGATTCGTCAAAGCCTGTACGCACAGTCTCGAATACGGCGTTGCGCCCGTCCTCCGGAAGCCCGAAGAACTTTGCCTCGTTCGGGTCCGGTGCGCGCACAGTGATCTTGTCGCGCCAGCCCGTCTGCTTGATGCCGAGCGTTTCCTCAAGATATCGAACTGCCCCAATCTTTATGTCCGCAGCCTGGATGAGCTGCACGGCTCCTTGCTCCACAAATCTCATAGGGTAGAACGTGGTCTGCAGCGAGTAGGGTTTGTCATCGATGTTGCGCTTCTGGTGCCGACTGACGACTTGCAGGCCCTCCGTAAGCTGAAGCTCGGCTGCAATCTCCTTGGTGGGCTGCTGAACCTCGACTCGCGGTACGGACTCTGTCGATTTTCCGCCGCCGGCTTCCACTCCTGAGGCGTATGCAGCGCCCTCACCGCTGAGCCCGGTCTCCGAGTCCAACGTGATGACGAAGGGGTTGATCTTCTTGACGACGAAGGTTCCCTGGCCAGGGCGGGTCTCGATCAGGCCGCGGCTGACGAGCCACCTCACCGCCTCTCGGACGGTGTTCCTAGAGGCGCCGTACACTTCCTGGAGTTCAGTCTCAGTGGGCAGCGGGGTGCCTTGGTGGCCTATCTCGCCGGACTCGATCTTCTGGCGCAGGTCTTCAGCGATCTGCCGGTACAAAGGGTCAGGCATGGCTTCTCCCTGAGCTAATGCCCACTGCTTGGTCATTGATCGCATCTGGATCCGCGAGGGCGGGGACGTGACCGACGTTGACGGCGAACTGGCTCCTGTCGGCCGGGTACACGCTGACCGTGAGCCGGAACGGCTTCATTTGGTCGTCGAAGGCCGTCCGGCGGACCTCGAACACGGCTACCCGCCCATCATCGGGCAGCTTGAAGAAGGCTGTCTCTGGGGCGTTGGGGGCTCGCACGTTGATCGTGTCGCGGTAGCCAGCCTGCTTGAGCCCGATACTCGCACGCAAGTAGGCCACGGCACCTTCCTTGATGTTGTCGGCCTCGAGGAGCCTGTCGGCACCACGCTGGGCGAGGGCCAGCGGGTAGAACGTCGTCTGCAGCGACCAGGAGGTGCCGTCGATGTAACGCTCCTGATGCCGGCGATGCCCGCGGATGACCAGCCACTTCACGGCGTCGCGGATGGTGCCTCGCGAGGCGTCGTACTGTTCCCTCAGTTCGAGCTCGGTTGGTAGCTGGTCACCGTGGCCCAGCACACCGGACCCGATCTTCCGGCGCAGGTCTTCGGCGATCTGCCGGTACATGGGATCAGGCATGTCACCTCCCAGAGGTCTCAGCAGAGATCCTAACGGTACCAACCGCTGGGGTGGCTGGGGCTAAAAGGATCATCCTACCTGTCGGGCTCATCAGAATATTTGGGCTTCGCCCATTGCCATCTCCCAGATGCGATGTCAACATGTAGCTGTGGCTAAAGGTTGGTATGGCTTGGACGGCAGGGTTCATAGGACCCAGTCTAGCGGTCCGGGCGCTTGGGTGCGCAAGGACCTTTGCCGGCAATCCTTCAGGACCTCCCGCCGCGTCGGCCGACGATCCAACTACCTAAAACGGACTAAATACCGATAGATCGGAGCGCAGAGGTTAGCCGCTGACCGGATGAAAGGGGCGATCCGTCATGGCAGCCATGGAAGTACTAGGCACCATCGTCATCGGGGCGATGGCCCTCGTCACCGTCGGGATGGTGGTCGCGGTGGTCGCCGCGAGCGTGATGACCACACGAGCGGTGCGCCAGGAAGAGTGGCTGCGGACGCTGAAGCGGCCCGCGCCCAGCCGGCTGGCCGAACTCGTGCGCGTGATCCTGGGGGTCTACGTGCGCCGGATGGACACCGACAGCGACGAATACCGCCCGGAAGAAGAGCCGCCATGGTACGAGCGCGGCGGCGGCGGCGGCCCCACCCGGCCCTAGGAGCACAGCACGGACCGGCCTGCGCGCCGCACCGTCACCGGGGCGCGGTGCGGCGCGGACGGCCATCGTCAGCGGCCGCGGCTAGGCTCTGCTTCGTGAGCAGCGACGCACTCTCTTATCCCTGGCCAGCGGGGAGCGCGACCGGCGTCGGGTCGATGCCGGGCACCGACCCGGCCGAGGCGGTCGCGGTGGTCCTGGGGGAGCTGCCCGACCTGCCGCACCTGCCCGAGCTGCCCGCGCGCGGGCCCGGAGCGGACCTGACCGGACGGACCGCGGCCCTGCTGGTCGACATGCCGGTGGAGACGACGCCGAACGGGTGGAAGTTCGCCGCGCGGCCGGGCCGGGACCAGCGCCGCGCGGCCGACCTGCTGTCGGCCGACCTGGACGCGGCCGCGGCGGCGCTGGACGGCTACGCGGGGCCGTTCAAGGTCGGCGTCTGCGGGCCGTGGACGCTGGCGGCCACCATCGAGCTCACCCACAGCCAGAACCCGGCCCTGGCTGACCCGGGGGCGGCGGCCGACCTGACCGCGTCGCTGGCCGAGGGGGTGGCCGCGCACGTGGCCGAGATCCGCGAGCGGGTACCCGGGGCCACGGTGCTGCTGCAACTCGACGAGCCCGCGCTGCCGGCCGTGCTGGCCGGGGCCGTGCCGACCGCCAGCGGCCTGAACCGCGTGGGGGCCGTCGACGTGACCGTGACCCGCGACGGACTGAGCTCCGTGCTGAGCGCCACGGCGGCGTTCGGGCTGGTGCACTGCTGCGCGCCGGACGTTCCGTTCAGGCTCATGAAAGATGCGGGGGCCGGCGCGGTCTCCTTCGACCTCAGCCAGCTGCGGCGAGGCGACGAGGACGGGCTGGCCGAGCTGGCCGAGGCCGGTCTCGGCCTGTTCGCCGGCGCCATGAAGACCGGGCCAGAACGGCCGCCGCGGGGCGTGTCGTTCCCGCCGCGCAAGGCCGCCGAGCGGGTGATCGAGCTATGGCATCGGATGGGGATCGCGCCGCAGGGGCTGGCCGCGCAGGTGGTGATCACCCCGGCGTGCGGGCTGGCCGGCCTGTCGCCCGCGGACGCGAGGGCCGCGCTGGCCGGCTGCCGGGAGGCGGCCAGGATCGCGCCCGAACTGATCGAGGAGGCGGCACCATGAGCGAGCTGACGGGGCGCGGCGGCGCCCTGGACAGACGAGCGAGGAACTTGCGACGAGCGGGGAGGGAAGGCGGTGCCTGAAGGCGTCCCGGAGGCGAGCGGGGAAACACGATGAGCGAGCCGGGCAGCACAGTGACGGAGGCGGATGCGGGCGCGCGGCACCGGCATGCCGATCTGAGCGCCGAGATCACCGAGCACAACCACCGTTACCACGTGCTCGACGCGCCGGTCGTCTCCGACGCCGAGTACGACGCGCTGATGCGCGAACTGCGCGAGCTGGAGGAGCGGTACCCGGACCTGCGTACCCCGGACTCGCCGACCCAGAAGGTCGGCGACGTGATCTCCACCGACTTCGCCGCGGTCGAGCACCTGGAGCGGTTGCTCAGCCTGGACAACGCGTTCTCCGCCGAGGAGCTCGACGCCTGGGCGGCGCGGACCGAGCGGCTGGCCGGGACCGAGGCCGTGGGGCCCTACCTCTGCGAGCTGAAGATCGACGGGCTCGCGGTCGCGCTCGTCTACCGGGGCGGCCGGCTCGTCCGCGCGGCGACCCGGGGCGACGGGGTGACCGGCGAGGATGTCACGCCGAACATCCGGACGATCTCGGCGGCGCCGGCCCGGCTGGCCGGGACCGGCTGGCCGGAGGTCCTGGAGGTGCGCGGCGAGGTGTACCTGCCGGTGAGCGCGTTCCACGAGCTGAACGAGCGGCAGGCCGACGCGGGCAAGCCGCTGTACGTGAACCCGCGGAACACCGCGGCCGGGTCGCTGCGGCAGAAGGACCCGCGGGTGACGGCCACCCGGCCGCTCAGCATGATCGTGCACGGGCTCGCGGTACCGGGGGCCGGCCCGGCGGAGGGCAGCATGCCCGTGCCGGAGGACGAGGCGGTGCCCGACACCGTGCCCTCGACGCAGTCGGGCTGGTACGAGCGGCTGCGCGAGTGGGGCCTGCCGGTCAGCGACGTCTACCGGGTCGTCGGCAGCCTCGATGAGGTGCGGGCGTACATCGAGTACTACGCCGAGCACCGGCACGATCCGGCGTACGAGATCGACGGCGTCGTGGTCAAGCTGGACCGGCTCGAGGTGCAGCGCCAGCTCGGGGCGACCAGCCGGGCGCCGCGCTGGGCGATCGCCTTCAAGTACCCGCCCGAGGAGGTCACCACCCGGCTGCTGAACATCGACGTCAACGTGGGGCGAACCGGGCGGGTGACGCCGTTCGCGATTATGGAGCCGGTCAAGGTGGCCGGCTCCACCGTGGACCGGGCGACGCTGCATAACCAGGACGAGCTGGGCCGCAAGGGCGTGCTGATCGGCGACATGGTGGTGCTGCGCAAGGCCGGGGACGTGATTCCCGAGGTGGTCGGGCCGGTCGCGGACCTGCGTTCCGGCGATGAGCGTGCGTACGAGTTTCCGTCGCGGTGCCCGGCCTGCCAGACCGAACTGGTGCGCGAGAGCGGGGAGGGCGGGAAGGCCAGCGTGGACTGGCGCTGCCCGAACGCCCGCTCCTGCCCCGCCCAGCTACGCGAGCGGCTGTTCCACCTGGCCAGCCGCGGCGCGCTGGACATCGAGGTGCTCGGCTACGAGGCGGTCATGGCGCTGCTGGACTGCGGGCTGGTGGCCGACGAGGGCGACGTGTTCTCGCTGACCGCCGAGGAGCTGGCGACCTGCGCGTTCTTCGTGAACAAGCAGGGCACGCTGACCGTCAACGCCGCCAAGCTGCTGTACAACCTGGAGGAGGCCCGGCGCAGGCCGCTGTGGCGGATCCTGGTCGCGCTGTCGATCCGGCACGTCGGGCCGACCGCCGCCCGCGCGCTCGCCCTGGCGTTCGGCTCGGTCGGCGCGATCGCGGCGGCGTCGCCCGAGCAGCTGGTCGCCGTGGACGACGTCGGCCCCACGATCGCCGCCTCGGTGCGGGACTGGTTCGGCGTGGACTGGCACGCCGCGATCGTGGACAAGTGGCGCGCGGCCGGGGTCCAGATGGAGCAGGAGGGATTCGTCCCGCCGGCGGCCGGACCCCCGGGCGAGGCGGCCGGCGCCGGGCCGCTGGCCGGGATCACCGTGGTGATCACCGGCACGCTGAGCGGGCGGACCAGGGACGAGGCCGCCGAGGCGGTGCAGCGCCTGGGCGGGAAGGTGGCCGGCTCGGTGTCGAAGAAGACCGACTTCGTGGTGGCCGGGGCCAGCCCCGGATCGAAGTACGACCGGGCGCTCGCGCTGGGCGTCGCCGTGCTTGACGAGGCCGGACTCGGCGTGCTGCTTGACCAGGGGCCCGCAGCGGCGCACGATGCTGTGGGCTCCTCGGATCCGGGTGCTTGAGCGGGGAGCACAATCCCGGTCCCGCGTTCCGCGAGCCGGTAACTTATTCGTAGCCGGATGACTACGGCCTGACATGTTGTAACAGATAGTATGCAATTGGCTTCGGGAAGTACGATTTTGGCCGTAGGCTTCTGCTGAGTGTGGAAGGACCCGCAGCGCAATCGGTTGCACCCGATGAGGACGGACCATGAAGGATCCGAACGACACCAGGGACATCGGCCCGCGGGTCGGCTCGCCGCTGTGGATCCACATGACCTCGGTGACGGTGGCTGGCCTCGCGGTCTTCGCCTGGGCCATGACGCGGCTGTCCGGCCTGCCGGACCTGGTCAACCATCCCCTGTTCTGGGTCATCGCCGCGCTGGTGGTGGTCGGCGACATGCGGCCGATCGTCACCCCGGGCCGGTCCGGGGCCGAATCCCCGGTCGCCTCGCTCACGTTCAGCTTCGCCGCGCTGCTCTACTGGGGCTTCCCGGTCGCAGTGCTGCTCAAGGCCACGTCCAGCCTGGTCGTCGGCCTGGCCCAGCGCAAGGCGCTGCACCGTAGCTCGTTCAACGCGGCGCAGACCACGCTCGCCATGGCGGCCGCCGGGCTGGCCCTGACCCTGACCGGGATCCATCCGGCGCCGGCCCAGCCGCTGATGCTGGCCGGAGCCGACCTGCCCAAGGTCCTGCTCGCGGGCGCGGTGTACTTCTCGGTGAGCTTCCTGCTCGTCGAGGCCGCCATCGCGCTGCACTCGCGCGCGCCGCTGCTGCGCACGCTCCGCGCCGCGCTTCCGTTCCAGGCGCTGGTCAGCCTGGTGCTGATCGCGGCGGCACCGCTGGTCGCCGTCGTGATGGCCGCGGACTCGGCGTGGCTGGTGCTGCTGTTCGCCTTCCCGCTGGCCGCGATCTACATGAACGCCGCCCTGTCCGTGCAGCGCGAGCACCAGGCCCATCACGACGAGCTGACCGGCCTGTCCAACCGCAAGCTGCTCATCCGGCAGACCAGCGAGGCGCTGGCCGATGCGGCCAGGTCGGGGGCCAAGGCCGGGTTCCTGCTGCTGGACCTGGACCGGTTCAAGGAGGTCAACGACACGCTCGGGCACCCGGTCGGCGATCGCCTGCTGCGGATCGTCGCGCACCGGCTCACGCACAGTGTGCGGCCCGGCGACCTGGTGGCCCGCCTGGGCGGCGACGAGTTCGCCGTGCTGCTGCCCTCGGTGCGGGAGGTCAGCGCGGCCCGCGAGGTGGCCGTGCGGCTGCGCGTGGCGCTCTCCGAGCCGATCCGCCTCGAGGGCATGTCGTTCGACATCGAGGCCAGCGTCGGCATCGCGCTCTACCCGGACGACGCGACCGGCTTCGAGTTGCTGATGCAGCACGCCGACGTCGCCATGTACCTGGCGAAGGAACGCCGCAGCGGAGTGGAGCGGTACGTGGCCGACTCCGACCGCAACTCCCCGGCCCGTCTCGCGCTGCTCGGCGACCTGCGCCGGGGCATGGACCGGGACGAGCTCGAGCTGCACTACCAGCCCAAGGTGGTCCTGGAGACCGGCCGCACCGCCGGGATGGAGGCGCTGGTCCGCTGGCAGCACCCGGTGCGCGGGCTGATGACGCCCGAGGAGTTCGTCCCGCTGGCCGAGCAGTCCTACCTGATGCGCGACCTCACGTTCCAGGTCGTGGACCGGGCCCTGGCCCAGGCGTCGCAGTGGCGGCACGACGGACTGCCGGTTCAGGTGTCGCTGAACGTGGCGGCGCGCGACCTGCTCGACGCCGGCCTCGCGGAGACGATCGGCCGCGGGCTCGATCGTTATGAGCTGCCGCCCGAGGCGCTGCTGCTGGAGATCAACGAGCGGGTGCTGACCAGCGAGCCCGCCTACGCCGCGACGGCGGTGGAGGCCCTGGCCGCGCTGGGCGTGGCGCTGAGCCTCGATGACTTCGGGACCGGCTACTCGTCCCTGGTCCGGCTCAAGCGGCTGCCGGTGAGCGAGGTGAAGATCGATTCGTCGTTCATATCCCGGCTGCTGGTGTCGGCGGACGACGAGGTGATCGTCCAGTCCATCGTGGACCTGGTCCGGGCGCTCGACATCGACTCGGTGGCCGAGGGCGTGGAGTCGGCGGAGGTCGCGGCCGCGCTCCGGGTCATGGGCTGCAAGGCCGCGCAGGGCTGGTACTTCAGCAGGCCGCTCAACGCGGCGTCGGCCACGGCGTGGCTGGCCGAGCACGGGGTGGCGGGCGTGCGGCCGGCCCCCCTTCCTTCCGGGCGCGTTCCTTCCGGGCGCGCCGCCCCGGGCCTGCCGAGCCCCCGCCCGGCCACGCCGCCCGCCGGCCTGCCGTCCTGAAGGGGGACCGGGGAGGTGGGTGGCAGCAGGCGGTAATGGGTTCGGCCCGCCCCGGCGGGGTCGATAGGCTGGCCTGCATGTCGATCACGAGGGACGAGGTTGCCCACCTGGCCAGGCTGTCCCGGCTGGCCCTCAGTGAGCAGGAGCTCGACCACTTCGCCGGCCAGCTCGACGTGATCATCGCGGCGGTGGCGCGGGTGCAGGAGGTCGCGGCCGAGGGCATCCCGCCGACCACGCACGCGCTGCCGGTCACGAACGTCTTCCGTGACGACGTCCTCGTGCCGCCGATCGGCGCGCGAGCCGCGCTCGACCAGGCGCCCGCGGCCGAGCAGGGCCGGTTCCGGGTGCCGCGGATCCTGGCCGAGGACTGACCGATGTATGAGCTGGAGGGGCGCGGCGCCGCCTGGACTGAGGAGCGAGGAGCGCCAGCGACGAGCGACGAGGGAAGGCGGTGCCTTTAATGCGCCCCGGAAGCGACGGGGATACAGCCAGCGAGCTGACCCGGATGACGGCGGCCGGACTGGCCGCCGCGATCGCGGCGGGCGAGACCTCGGCCGTCGACGTCACCCGCGCCCACCTGGACCGGATCGATGCCTTGGACGACAGGGTTCACGCGTTCCTGCACGTAGCTCCCGATGCCGCGCTGGATGCCGCCCGCGCCGTGGACGAGCGGCGCCGGGCCGGCGAGCCGCTCGGCCCGCTGGCCGGGGTGCCGGTGGCGCTCAAGGACGTCTTCACCACCACCGACATGCCCACGACCTGCGGGTCGCGGATCCTGGAAGGCTGGCGCCCACCCTACGACGCGACGATCACCAAGCGGCTCAGGCAGGCCGGGGCCGTCATTCTCGGCAAGACGAACATGGACGAGTTCGCGATGGGGTCCTCGACGGAGAACTCGGCCTACGGGCCGACGCGCAACCCGTGGGACCTGAGCCGGGTGCCGGGCGGTTCATCCGGGGGCTCCTCGGCCGCGGTCACCGCGTTCGAGGCGCCCCTGGGCATCGGCACCGACACGGGAGGCTCGATCCGCCAGCCGGCCGCCGTCTGCGGCATCGTCGGGGTTAAGCCGACCTACGGCGGCTCGTCCCGGTACGGCGTGGTCGCGTTCGCCTCGTCGCTGGACACGCCGGGCCCGCTGGCCCGCAACGTGCTCGACGCGGCGCTGCTGCACGAGGCCATATCCGGGCACGACCCGTGCGACTCGACGTCGATCGACGCGCCGGTGCCCCCGGTCGTGGCCGCGGCCCGGCACGCGGACGTGAACGGGCTGCGGGTCGGAGTGGTGGCCGAGTTCAGCGGCGAAGGGTACCAGCCGGGCGTGCTGGCCAGGTTCGGCGAGGCGGTGGAACTGCTGGAGTCGCTGGGCGCCAAGGTCACCGAGGTGTCCTGCCCGCACTTCGGCTACGCGCTGCCCGCTTACTACCTGATCGCGCCCAGCGAATGCTCGTCCAACCTGGCCCGCTTCGACGGGATGCGGTACGGCCTGCGGGTCGGCGACGACGGGACCCGCAGCGCCGAGGAGGTCATGTCGCTGACCCGGGCCGCCGGCTTCGGCGCCGAGGTCAAGCGCCGGATCATGCTCGGCACCTACGCGCTGTCCAGCGGCTACTACGACGCCTACTACGGCAAGGCGCAGCAGGTGCGCACGCTGATCGCGCGGGACTTCGACGCGGCGTTCGAGCAGGTCGACGTGCTGGTCTCGCCGACCACCCCGACCACGGCGTTCCCGATCGGCTCGCGCGCTGACGACCCCCTGGCCATGTACCTCGCCGATCTCTGCACGATCCCGTCGGACCTGGCCGGCAACGCCGCGCTCTCCGTGCCGTGCGGGCTCACGGCGGAGGACGGGCTCCCGGTCGGACTGCAGATCATGGCGCCGGTGCTGGCCGACGACCGGCTGTACCGGGTCGGCGCGGCCGTCGAGGCGGCGCTGGACCGGCGCCGCGGGCATCCGCTGCTCGACGAGGCAAAGGGGCTCGGCGATGAGTGAGCGCGCGGCGCTCGTCCCGTACGACGAGGCCATCTCCCGCTATGAGCCGGTGATCGGCCTGGAGACCCACGTCGAGCTGGGCACGAAGACGAAGATGTTCTGCGGCTCCCCGGCGGGGTTCGGGGCCGAGCCGAACGCATCGGTCTGCCCCGTCTGCCTGGGCCTGCCGGGTTCGCTGCCCGTGGTCAACCGGACGGCGATCGAGTACACGATCAGGATCGGCCTGGCGCTGAACTGCACGATCGCGTCCTGGTGCCGGTTCGCCCGGAAGAACTACTTCTACCCGGACATGCCGAAGGACTTCCAGATCTCGCAGTACGACGAACCGCTGTGCACCGACGGCTGGCTGGACGTGACGGTCGACGAGACCCAGGTGCGGGTCGGCATCGAGCGCGTCCACCTGGAGGAGGACACGGGCAAGTCGCTGCACGTCGGAGGGGCCACCGGGCGGATACACGGCGCGGATTACTCGCTCGTGGACTACAACCGCGCCGGGATCCCGCTGGTCGAGGTGGTCACCAAGCCGATACCCGGCACCGGGGCGCTCGCGCCCGTCGTCGCCCGCGCCTACGTCACCGAGCTGCGGGACCTGCTGCGGGCGCTGGGGGTCTCCGACGTCCGGATGGAGGAAGGCTCGCTGCGCAGCGACGTCAACACCTCGCTGGCGCCGCGGGGCTCGGGCACCTGGGGGACCAGGACCGAGACCAAGAACGTCAACTCGCTTCGGTCGGTCGAGCGGGCGGTCCGGTTCGAGATCGAGCGGCAGGCCGCCGTGCTCGACGGCGGCGGGCGGGTGACCCAGGAGACCCGGCACTTCCAGGAGGACAGCGGCACGACCACCCCCGGGCGCAGCAAGGAGGAAGCGCAGGACTACCGGTACTTCCCCGAGCCCGACCTGGTGCCGGTCGCGCCGGCGCGCGAGTGGGTGGAGCAGATTCGCGCGGCGCTGCCGGAGCTTCCGGCGGCCCGCCGGGCCCGGCTGCAGGCGGAATGGCGCCTGTCCGGCCGCGAGATGACCGCGCTGCGGAACGCGGGCGCGCTCGACTTGGTGGCCGAGACCGTCACCGCGGGCGCGGCTCCCGCGGAGGCCAGCAAGTGGTGGCTCGGCGAGCTGGCCCGGCGCGCCAACGAATCAGGCGTCGATCTGGCCGCCCTGCCCGTGACGCCCGCTGCGGTGGCGCGGGTCTGCGAGCTTGTCACGGCGGGAACGCTCAACGACCGGCTGGCCCGGCTGGTGCTCGACGGCGTGCTGGCCGGGGAGGGTTCTCCCGACGAGATCGTCGCCGCCCGCGGCCTGGCCGTGGTCAGCGACGACGCCGCGCTCCTTGCCGCCGTCGACCAGGCGGTAGCGGCCCACCCCGAGGTGGCGGCCAAGATCCGTTCCGGCAAGACGGCGGCAGCGGGCGTCCTGGTCGGCGCCGTGATGAAGGCCACGCGCGGCCAGGCCGACGCCACCCGCGTCCGCGAGCTGATCCTGCGGCGCCTGATCCCAGCCTCCTGATCGCCCTCCGGGCTCCCCGCCCGGTAGACGTCGGGGTAGTCGCCGGCTGGTCGCCGGATCCCCGACCGAAAAGTGGTCAGAAGTGGCTGTGGGAGCAGCCGCTAATGACCACAAAGCCCCGGTGAGGTCCGTTTCCTGCCTGCACCGGTCGGCGCGGAGCCGGTATTCTGATGGCATGACGTCGCACCTGTGCCCGGTGATGATGCCCCGCTAGCGGGGCCACTTCACGCTGCCGGGACGACGTCCGACACGAGGCCCTATGGGGGCCTCGATTCATGTCGCGGGTCGGAGCCCCCGCCATGCGCAGGAGGTTCCGATGAACGCGCGACGCATATACCTCAGCACCACCATCCCGTACGTGAACGCCCGCCCGCACCTGGGGTTCGCGCTCGAGCTCGTCCAGGCCGACGTGCTGGCCCGGCACCATCGTCTGGCCGGTGACCAGGTACGGTTCCAGACCGGCACGGACGACAACTCGCTGAAGAACGTGCTGGCCGCCGAGGCGGAGGGGATCAGCACCGCCGGCCTCGTCCACCGCAACGCCGCCGCGTTCGAGGCGCTCCGCGAGCCGCTCGCGCTGTCGTTCGACGACTTCATCCGCACCAGCAGCGATCCGCGCCACCGGCTCGGCGTGGAACGACTGTGGCGCGCCTGCGCGGCCAGCGGTGACCTGTACCTGAAGCATTACGAGGGCCTGTACTGCGTCGGCTGCGAGCAGTTCTTCAAGCCGGCCGAACTGCGGGGCGGCCGGTGCCCGGAGCACGGGACCGAGCCGCAGCGGGTCGCGGAGGAGAACTGGTTCTTCCGGCTGTCCCGGTACGCCGACCAGCTCTGTGACGTGATCGGCTCCGGCAGGCTCCGGATCGAGCCCGCCGCACGGCGCAACGAGGTGCTCGGCTTCATCGCAGGGGGCCTCGAGGACTTCTCCGCGTCGCGGTCCACCGAGCGAGCCCGGGGCTGGGGCCTTCCCGTTCCCGACGACCCGGGCCAGGTGATCTACGTCTGGTGGGACGCGCTCGGCAACTACGTCACCTCGCTCGGCTACGGCACGTCGGGCCCGGACTACCGGCGGTGGTGGACCGAAGCCGACCGCCGGGTGCACCTGGTCGGTAAGGGGGTGCTGCGGTTTCACGCTGTCTACTGGCCCGCGATCCTGCTCTCGGCGGGCGAGCCCCTGCCCACCGACATCCTGGTCCACGACTACCTCACGATCGGCGGCAGCAAGATCAGCAAGTCGGCCGGGGTGGCGACGACGGGCGAGGCCGCCGGCGGGGCGCGGGCCGGGGATGCCGGGGATGGCGGACTGGACACGGCGGCGGACACCGCCGACCCGGTCGCCCTGGTCGGCCGGTACGGGACCGACGCGGTGCGCTGGTGGCTGCTGCGGGAGGTGCCGCGCGTCGGTGATGCCGATTTCACGTCGGCCAGGCTGGTCGCGAGGGCCAACGCCGACCTGGCCAACGGTCTGGGCAACCTGGTGAGCCGGGTGGTCACGCTGGTGCACCGCTCCCGGCGGGGCAGGGTGCCAGAGCCCGGGACCTGGCCGGGGAACCGGCCGCGGGCGGCCGAGCATGACCCGCACGCCGGTGCGGGGCGCCGCCTGGCCGGCGTGAGTGAAAAGGCGCCGGAACGGATAGCTGCGGCGCTGGCCGCCTTCGACTTCCGCGCGGCCACGGCGGTGATCCGGGACGTGGTCGAGGAAGCCAACCGCTATGTGGAGCTGGCCGAGCCCTGGCGCCTGGCCCGGGCGGAGCGTGACGGTGACGTGGCGGCCGGGAGGCTGCTCGACGCGTCGCTGGTGCTGCTGGTGCGTACCTGCGCGGAACTCGGCCGGGAGCTGGCTCCGTTCCTCCCGGACCTCGCGGCGCGGATCCGGGCGGCCTGCGACTCCTCGGCCGGGTGCCTGCCGGCCGCCGAGCCCGTGTTCCCGCGCCTGACCTGACCAGTTCGGGCCGGAAGCCGCGGCGGGGCGATCGCGGCGCATGGGCCCGCCGCCGCGCGGCGGGGATCGGCATGCCACTGTGATCACAGGAGACCACTGAAGTTGTCTCCCGCTGTAGGCCCTTCCTCAATCGAAGCGTGACCTTGCGCACGTACAGTGAAGCTACATCGCTGATTGCGAGACCGCGTCCAGTACGCCGGCGATTCCCGCAACGCCTGGCGGTACGTAATTCGTGCTGGTAATCACGAGCCGCAGCGCGGCGGCCGTGACGGGACGCGCGCCTGGCCGACCTCAGGGTCGGCCAGGCTCGATGTTGGCCCCACGGACGCGGCGAAGAGGAGGCTCTGGTGCGGTCGGATGAATCCGGCAGCGCGCGATGACCCTGGTCATCCTGGCCGGAGTGGCCGGGGCTCTGGTGGCTGTCGCCGCGGCGGCCTGCCTGTGGCGCGCGTCGATCCACCACGAGCCTTCCGTTCAGAATGCCTATCGATGGCTGGCGGCCGTGGCGCTGCTGTGGGGCGCGGGCTTCGTCGCCGAGGAGGCAATGGCGGCCAGCGGCAGCGGGACCTCGCTGACCTACGCGGATCTGCCCACCCTGCTGGCCTTGCCGGCGCTGGGGATAGGTCTGGTCGGTCTGGCCCGGGCGAGCCGGGAAACCGAGCGTGACGACCACCGGGCCCCGCGGGTCCAGGCCCGCGGCGCCGCGGCGCGGCTGACCGACGCGTGCCTGCTGGCCACCTCCCTGTTCGTTATCGGCTGGGTGACGCTGTTCGGATCCGAGTACCGCAGGACCGACGAATCGGCCGGGGCCTTCGCGCTCCAGGCGATCCACCCGATCGCCGACTTGATCGCGCTCGGCCTGCTGCTGGCGATCGCGGTACGCGCCCGGCGGCAGGGCCTGGCGCCGTACCTGGCTCTGCTGGCGTTCGCCGTGGGAGACGCGCTCGCGGTCGGGGCCAGGATCAGCGACATGCGGCCCGGGGTCTGGGCGCTGGTGCTCCAGCTGACCGGGTTCTGCCTGCTGGCGGCCGCGTCACTGGCCCGGGTCAGCCGCGCGGAGCGCCGGCCCGGAACACGCCAGGCGGCTCGGGGCCGGACGGAGTGCCGGCGGCGACCCTGGCGGCGGCGCTGACCGCCGCGGTGGCCGCGGTGCTGGCGATCGGCTGGGCCCTGGGCGGCGGATCCTTCGCCGAGCCCGCCGTGGTGGCGTGCGCGGGAATCGCCGCGATCGCACTGGTCGTCCGGGTCACCGACCTGCTCAGGCGGGAGCGCGCGGCAGCGGCGATCTCGCAGGAATCCGACCACAGGTTCCGTGAGCTGGCCGACCGGACCAGCGACATCGTCCTCATCTGCGACCGCGACGCGATCATCAGGTACGCGAGCCCGGCGGTGGGCGAGTACGGCTACGCGCCGGCCGAACTCGAAGGCCGGTCACTGTCCGATCTCGTGCACCCGGAGGACAGGGCCGTCGGCGCCCGGACCATCCGCGCCGCCGCCGGCGGGCGCCAGCCGGACCGGTTCCCGTGCCGGGTCCGGTCGGCCGACGGGACCTGGCGCCACGTCGAGTCGACTGTGACCCGCTACCGCGACATGAACGACCCCGACCAGCTGCTCATCACCGCGCGCGATGTCAGCGACGAGGTAGCGCTGCGCCGTCAGCTCACGTACCTGACCTTCCACGACGGGCTCACCGGGCTGCCGAACCGGGCGTACGTCGAGGACCGGGCCAAGGACGCGATCGACCGCGCCGCCGCCGTCGAGCCTGGCCGCGCGGCGGCGCAGGCGGGCGCGGTCTTCATCGACCTGGACGGCTTCACCGGGGTCAACGACTCTGTGGGGCACGGCGCGGGCGACCTGCTGCTCGCCCAGGCCGCCCGCCGGCTGCGCGCAGCCGTGCCGTCGCAGGATACGGTGGCCCGCTGGGGCGGCGACGAGTTCGCGGTCCTGGTCGAGAGCGCCGCCAGCGCCCCAGAAATCGTCGACCTGGCCGAGCGGCTCGCTGAGACCATTGCCGCCGAGCCGTTCCAGGTCGCCGACCGGGAGATCTCGCTGACCGCCAGCGTCGGCGTCGCCCTCGCCGGCGGGGGGACGCCCGGTCACCTGCTGCGCAACGCGGATGTGGCGATGTCCCGGGCCAAGGGATCCGGCGGCGGGCGGGTGGAGGTCTTCGCCGCGCACATGCACGCCGACGTGATGCGCAGGCTCGAGATGGCCAGCGATCTGCGCGCGGCGGTAACCGCCGGCCAGCTCGAGCTGGAGTACCAGCCCGTGGTGGAGCTCGCGACCTCCCGGATCATCGGGGTGGAGGCGCTGGCGCGCTGGTCCCGGGACGGCCATCAGGTCCCGCCCGCCGAATTCCTCCGGGTGGCCGAGGACTCCGGACTGATCGTGCCGCTCGGCCAGCGGG
Organism: uncultured Actinomycetota bacterium; assembly: GCA_963842355.1. GTDB lineage: Bacteria > Actinomycetota > Actinomycetes > Streptosporangiales > Streptosporangiaceae > JASHPR01. Next base: position 38,197 of record CAWJGC010000018.1, read on the forward strand.
TTCTGCGCGAGGCATGCGCCCAGGCGGCGGCGTGGCGCAACTCCGGCTGGCCGGTCGGCGTCTCGGTGAACTTCTCGTTGCGGCAGGTCACCGCCGCCGGGTTCGCCGCGTCGGTGCTCACCGCGCTCGCGGACAGCGGCCTGCCACCCGGCGCACTGACCCTGGAGGTCGCCGAGCGGGTCCTGATCGAGGGCGCAGGCCCGATGGCCGACAGCCTGGCGGAGCTCCGCCGTCACGGCGTGCGGCTGGCGATCGACGACTTCGGCACCGGGTACGCGTCCCTCGCCTACCTCAGGCAGCTCGCCGTGGACATCATCAAGATCGACCCCTCGTTCGTGGCCGGCCTGGGCGCGGATCCCACCCTGGCGATGCTCACCCGCACGATCGTCCAGGTCGGGCATGACCTCGGCATCGAGGTCGTTGCGGAGGGGATCGAACGTCCGGAGCATCTGGATCTGCTGCGGGGGATGGGCTGCGGGCTCGGTCAGGGGTACCTGATCGCGAAGCCGATGGCCGCGCGCGACATCGGGGCGCGGGCCGTCCACGGCTGGCCCGGGGGCGACGGGGCCGAGGCCCGCGGCGACGCCGGCGGCCCGGAGGCGGCCGCTGCGGTGGCCGGGGCGGCCCGGGAATCCGGCGGGGCCCAGGAATCCGGGGCGGCCCAGGAATCCGGGGCGGAGTTCACGCCGGGTCCGGGGCTAGCCTCCGATCCCGCGCTGGAGGCGGGCGAGGCACCCGCGTCCGCGACATCGGCCGTGGCCCCGGCGAAGTGAGCCGGAGGGCCTCCCGGGCGGCGGCCAGGGGATCCGGAGGGCCTCCCGGGCGGCGGCCAGGGGATCCGGAGGGCCTCCCGGGCGGCGGCCAGGGGATCCGGAGGGCCTACCGGGCGGCGGCCAGGGGATCCGGAGGGCCTACCGGGCGGCGGCCAAGGAATCCGGAGGGCCTCCCGGGCGGGTGCCGGGGGCCGCCCGGGAGCCGGGTCTGATACGGCGCGTTTTGTGAAAGCCTTCACAAGCGTCGCTACACTGTGAAACCTGACCGCTGTCGTCCGAAGGGCTAACGTGTCCACGCCGATCGTCCTCATCGCTGAAGAACTCTCGCCGGCCGGGATCGCCCAGCTGGAGTCCGAATTCGAGATCCGCCATACCGACGGTGCCGACCGCGCGCAGCTGCTGCCGGCGCTGGCCGATGCCGACGCGGTGATCATCCGCAGCGCGACCACCATAGATGCCGAGGCCCTCGACCACGCGCCGAGGCTGCGCGTGGTCGCCCGGGCCGGCGTCGGCCTGGACAACGTGGACGTCGAGGCCGCGACCAGGAACGGCGTGATGGTCGTCAACGCCCCGATGTCCAACATCGTCAGCGCGGCCGAGCACGCGGTCGCGCTGCTGCTCTCGGCCGCGCGGAACGTTCCGCAGGCCATGGCCTCGCTGAAGGGCGGGCAGTGGAAGCGGGCCGCGTTCACCGGCGTCGAGCTGCAGGACAAGGTGGCGGGCATCCTCGGCCTCGGCAAGATCGGGGTCCTGGTCGCCCAGCGGCTCGCGGCCTTCGGCATGACCGTGATCGCCTACGACCCCTACGTGGCCGCGGGCCGCGCGGCCCAGATCGGCGTCCGGCTGGTGAGCCTCGAGGAGCTGCTCGCGGAGTCCGATTTCGTCAGCGTGCACCTGCCGAAAAACGCCGAGACCCTGGGCCTGATATCGGACAAGCAGCTGCGCCTGGTCAAGCCCGAGGTCCGGATCGTCAATGCGGCCCGGGGCGGCATCGTGGACGAGGAAGCACTGGCCCGCGCGCTGGCCGACGGCCGGGTGGCCGGAGCCGCGCTCGACGTGTACGCCAGCGAGCCGTGCACCGACAGCCCGCTGTTCGGGCTGCCCAACGCGGTGGTCACCCCGCACCTGGGCGCGAGCACTCACGAGGCCCAGGAGAAGGCAGGCACCCAGGTGGCCCGGTCGGTCCGGCTCGCCCTGGCGGGTGAGTTCGTGCCCGACGCGGTGAACGTCCAGGGCGGCACGGTCGACGAGATGATCCGGCCCGGGCTGCCGCTGGCCGAGAAGCTCGGCCGCATCTTCACCGCGGTGGCGGGCGGGATCGCGGCCAGGATCGCCGTGGAGGTCCGCGGCGAGATCGCCGGCCTGGACGTCAGCGTGCTGCAGCTAGCCGCGCTCAAGGGCGTGTTCAGCGACATCATCGAGGAGGCCGTCACCTACGTCAACGCGCCCCTGCTGGCCGCCGACCGCGGCGTGGAGGTCAGCCTGGTGACCGACAAGGAAAGCCCGGACTGGCGCAACGTGGTGACCCTGCGCGGTACGCTGCCCGACGGCCAGGTCATCTCGGTGGGCGGGACGCTGACCGGGCCGCGGCAGGCCGAAAAGCTCGTCGAGGTCAACGGGTTCGGGATGGAGCTGTCGCCCGCCGAGCACATGGTGTTCCTGACCTACTCCGACCGGCCGGGCATCGTCGGCATCGTCGGCCAGATCCTGGGCGCCCAGGGGATCAACATCGCCGGGATGCAAGTGTGCCGGGACGCCAGGGGCGGGCATGCGCTGATCGTGCTGACGGTCGACTCGGCGCTGCCACCCGTCGTCCTGGACCAGATAACCACCTCGATCGGCGCGGTGGTCGGCCGGGCCGTAGACCTCGATGGGCGCTGATACCGCGCGGCGGTACTAAGGTACGCGCATGGCGGCACTACGGGGGGTTCCGGGGAATCGTCCCCCCGGGCCAGCGCAACGGGGGGCTCCGGGGAATCGTCCCCCCGAGCCAGCAGAGTCCATCCGGCTCGCGGTTATCGGCGGTGACGGCATCGGCCCCGAGGTGGTCGCTGAGGCGATCAAGGTACTCCGGGCCGCAGTGACCGACGTCGCGATCGAGACCACCGGCTACGATCTGGGCTCGCGGCACTGGCTCCGCACCGGGGAGACGCTTCCGGCCACGGTCCTCAGCGAGATAGCCGGTCACGACGCGATCCTGCTCGGAGCGGTCGGCGACCCGAGCGTCCCGAGCGGGATCCTGGAACGGGGCTTGCTGCTGCGGCTGCGGTTCGAGCTCGATCAGTACGTCAACCTGCGGCCGGTGCGACTCTACCCCGGAGTGGCCTCGCCGCTGTCCGGCCTGCGCTCGGTATCGGTGGACATGCTGGTGGTCCGGGAGGGGACCGAGGGCCCCTACATCGAGGCGGGCGGGGTGATGCGGAAGGGCACGCCCGGCGAGGTCGCCACGCAGGAGAGCATCAACACCGCGTTCGGCATCGAGCGGGTGACGCGGTACGCGCTGCAGCGCGCCGCGGCCCGGCCGCGCCGGAAGCTGACCCTGGTGCACAAGACGAACGTGCTCACCTACGCCGGGGACCTCTGGCAGCGCACCGTCGACGCGTGCGCGAAGGAGTTCGGTGAAGTCACCGTCGACTACTGCCACATGGACGCCGCCTCGATGTACTTCGTCACCCAGCCGGAGCGTTTCGACGTGATCGTCACCGACAACCTCTTCGGCGACATCCTGACCGCGCTGGGCGCGGCGGTGGCCGGGGGGATCGGGCTCGCGGCGAGCGCCAGCATCAACCCGGAGCGGACCGCGCCGAGCATGTTCGAGCCCGTGCACGGCAGCGCGCCCGACATCGCCGGGCAGCAGAAGGCGGATCCGACCGCGGCGATCCTGTCGGCGGCGATGCTCTGCGAGCACGTCGGACTCACCGCCGAGGCGATGCGGATCGAACAGGCCGTCGCCGAGGACCTGCTGGTGCGTCAGGGAGCATGGGCCGCCAGGTCCACCCTGGAAATCGGCGACGACATCGCGGAGCGGGTAGCAGGCTAAGCTGCACCTGGGCCGTGACAGGGACGGGCTGGCAAGGGCGCCGGCCGGTGAGAGAGGAACCCGGGGATGACCGTCAGCACGAGCAACGAGATCGCCTTTGCGCTCCGTCCCGCGAGCAACCCGGTTCCGGCCGGGGAGCGGGACCGGCTGCTGGCCGATCCGGGGTTCGGCCAGGTCTTCACCGATCACATGGTGACGATCCGCTGGTCAGCCGATCGCGGCTGGCACGACGGGGCGCTCGAGCCTTACGGTCCGCTCACCCTCGACCCGGCCACCCAGGTGTTCCACTACGCGCAGGAGATCTTCGAGGGCCTGAAGGCCTACCGCCAGGCGAGCGGGCCGATCGTGGCGTTCCGGCCGCAGGCCAACGCGGCGAGGTTCAACCGCTCGGCCGTCAGGATGGCCATGCCGCAACTGCCGGAGGCCGCGTTCGTCCGCGCGATCGAACTGCTGGTGACCCAGGACCGCGACTGGGTTCCCGTCCGGGAGGGTCACAGTCTCTACCTGCGACCGTTCATGATCGCGACCCACCGGGGCCTTGGCGTCAACAGTCCCTCGCGCTCCTGCTTGTTCACGCTGATCGCGTCCCCCGCCGCCTCCTATTTCGAGGGCGGGCTGCGGCCGGTCTCGGTGTGGCTGTCTCAGGAGTACACCAGGGCGGCGCCCGGCGGCACGGGAGCGGCCAAGACCGGCGGCAACTACGCCGCGGCGTTCGCCGGGCAGCTGCAGGCCCTCGACCAGGGCTGCGACCAGGTCGTCTGGCTGGACGCGACCGAGCGCCGCTGGGTCGAGGAGATGGGCGGGATGAACCTGTTCTTCGTCTACGGCTCAGGCGCCGATGCGCGGATCATGACCCCGGCGCTGACCGGGACGCTGCTGCCGGGCATCACCCGCGACGCGCTGCTCACGCTGGCTCCCGAGCTGGGCATCCCGGCCTCGGAGGACCGGATCTCCATCGAGGACTGGCGCGCGGGATGCGAGTCCGGCGAGATCAGCGAGGTGTTCGCCTGCGGCACGGCGGCGGTCGTCACCCCGGTCGGCACGGTCAAGGGATCGGCGGGCGGGTGGACGGTCGGTGACGGCACCCCCGGCCCGGTTTCCATGCGGCTGCGCGACGAACTTCTCGGCATCCAGTTCGGCACCCTCCCCGATCCGCACGGCTGGGTTCACAAGATCATTTAACTGCCCGGGCTCACCGGGCCGCGCCCTCGGCGATAGCCAAGGCGACCTCATCGGCCCGCGCGGCCTCCTCGGCCGCGAACCGCTGCGCGTCCAGCTTCTCGGCGATCTCCTCGTCGGTGCGCATGAGTGCATCGAGGTCGGCCTTGGCCGAGTCGAGGACGCCCATGTCGGCGTAGGCCTGCTGCAGCCGCTCGCTCCACAGCCCGATGTCCTTGACGCACGGGACCAGCCTGCTGAACAGCAGCGACCGGAACGCCCGCTGGTAGTCCGAGTTCTCGGTCATCTCGCGGACCTCGCCGCGGTTGATCCCGAAGTTCTCCCAGACCTCGTCGCCGCGGATCCGGTCGCGCATGAGGTAGCAGCCCTCGATCACGAACGCCTCGCGTTCGGCCAGTTCCTGGTCGGTCAGCTGCCGGTAGTAGTCACGCAGCGCCATCCGGCCGAACGCGACGTGCCTGGCCTCGTCCTGCATGACGTACGCCAGGATCTGCTTGGGCAGCGGCCTCGTCGTGACGTCCCGCAGCAGGCCGAACGCGGCCAGCGCCAGCCCCTCGATGAGCACCTGCATGCCCAGGTACGGCATATCCCACCGGGAGTCGGTCAGGGTGTCGCCGAGCAGGGCCTGGAGCTGGTCGTTGATCGGGTAGACGAGGCCGATCTTCTCCTGCAGGAAGCGGGCGTACAGCTCGGCGTGGCGCGCCTCGTCCATGGTCTGCGTCGCCGCGTAGAACTTGGCGTCCAGGTCAGGCACTGATTCCACGATCCGCGCCGCGCAGATCATCGCACCCTGCTCGCCGTGCAGGAACTGGGAGAACTGCCACGAGGCCAGGTGCTGCCGCAGCTCCCTGATGTTCTCCGGACCGAGCTGGTCCCAGTACTTGGTGCCGTAGATCGCCATCGACTCGTCGGGTACGCCGAGCACGTTGCCGCGGTCGACCTCGAGGTCCCAGTCGACCCGCCGCGCGGCGTCCCACTGTTTGTCCTTGCCCTTCTGGTAGAGGGCCAGCAGACGGTCCCTGCCGTCGTCGTACTCCCAGGTGAACCTGGTCTCGCCGGCCATGGGAACTTCCCATCCAGCCTGCTCGGGCGAAGTCACGTACAGCTCATGAGTGGACAAATGAGCCTCCCAGGTTGCCCAGGTTGCGCAGGTCACTGCGCCTATCCCAGCTATCCCGGCTATCCCGGCTATCCCGGCTATCCCAAGCGTCCCCGGACCGGTCACGGCCAGCCGAACGTACACCGTACGTACGGTCTCGACTCAAGCACGTACCTTGTACGCCTGTCAAGGGCTGGATCTGCGCGGGCGGGTCAGTGCTTCTGCGCGGGCGGGTCAGTGCTTCTGCGCGGCGGGGTCAGTGCTTCTGCGCGGCGGGGTCAGTGCTTCTGCGCGGGCCGCAGGTCGCTGACCGCGCGGACGAGGAGGTCGAGACCGAACTCGAAGTCGGCGTCGTGGTCTCGCTCAAGCAGCTCGCTCGACATGCTCATGACCTGCGGGAAGTCGGCCGGATTCAAGTAGGTCGGCCGGTCGGCTGAGCGAACGGCCTGGTCCTGGCTCAGCGGCCGCTGCGGTTCGAGGCCGGGGGCCACGCCCACCTCGCGCAGCAGCGAGCCGACGACGTAGGCGACGAACACCCGAACCACCCGGACCGCGTCCTGGGGGGCGAATCCCGCGCTGCGGAGCGTGGCCAGCGCGTGCTCCATGGGCCGCAGCGCGGCCGCCGAGTTGACGGGGCGGCTGACCACCACCATCGTGCTCCTGGGGTAGGCGCGGGCTATCTGCCGGAACGCGCGCGCCTGGGCCCGGACCTGGTCCTCCCAGCTGGTACCGGGCTTGGTCGTGAAGTCGATGCCTGACATGACCCGCTCGGCCACGCCGTCGAGCACCGCGGCCTTGCTGGGAACGTGGTTATAGAGCGACATGACCCCCGAGCCGAGGTGGCCGGCGATCCGGCGCATCGAGACCGCGTCGACCCCCTCACGCTCGATCAGCTCTACGGCGGCGGTGATGATCCGCTCACGGGTCAGCTGCATAGTGCCAACGTACCCAGTGAGCGGGACCGGTGAGCGAACGAGCCCCGGAGCGGTCATATAGCCGGTTCCCTTGGCCGCTGAAGCCGCCGATGCCTCGCCTCAGGCGATGAATGTGAAGTTGCTGTACGCGGGTGTACACCAGACTCGCATTCACGCGGCCGGATGCCGGGGCGGCGGGCCCGACGGCTAGGGCGGCGGACCGACAGTCGGAACGAAGACCCCGAAACGGGGCAAATGGGCATCACGATGGCTATCTGCCCGACCTGGTGCGGCGGGCGTCCGGCACGGGGAGGCGCGGGCGTCCGGCACGGGGCGGCGGGCGTCCGGCACGGGGCGGCGGGCGTCCGGCACGGGGCGGCGGCGTCGGCGGACGCGTCCGCCGACGCTGGCCGCGGCGATGCGCAACCCGGCGATCTCGATCATCCGCGTGCGGTTCTCAGCCTGGAGCTGGGACGTGATCTGCCGTTCGATCACGCAGGAGTCCCTTATCTGGTTGCGGCAACAGGCCGGCGGCAGGTGAGCTGTCCCGCTCTGGCGGGATCAGCCCGAGGTTGGCCAGATCGGCCGTGCTCGCCCAGTAGGCCCAGTGGGCCGGGCTTCTGCGGACGGCAGCGCTCACCTCGGCGGCGCAGCGCCCGAATGCCGTCGCCATCTCTCCGCCCACCGGCACCGGCGCGGAGATCTCCAGCACCTGGTGGCGGTAGTCAGCCGAGCGGTACAGGAAACCCATGAGCACTGGCGCTCCGGTCATCTGAGCGAGGGTCACGACCCCTGGCAGGAGCCGGGCCCGGCGGCCGAGGAACGGAGCCTCGACGGTGCGGGCCCGGTCGCTGTCCAGCGGCGGTGCGTCGATCGAGATCGTCACCACCTCGTTGGCGCGGAGTGCGGCTGCGGCCAGCGCGGCGACCTCGAAGCGGCCAGGCCATGGCTCGATGTTCGGCCGCTGCCGGTGGCGCCGCACCGGCCTGTAGACCTGGCTCCAGAACCGCCGCTCGGCGGACGAGAGGCCGGCCGTGTACTTGTACTGCCAGCGCCCGATGGTCGTGACCGGGAAGCCGCTGGCGTGCAGCACCGAGAAGGCACTGTTGTAGGAGCCGAAGTGGGCGGAGCAAATGATGGCTCCCTGGCCCGCGGCGAGCGCGGCCTCCAGGTGTTCCTGCCCCCGGATCTCGACCAGCCGCCGCAGCGGGCGCGCCCGGTGGCGCAGCCGCATCACGTCTACCGCCTCGCAGGAGGCGATCCGGAACCAGTCCCGGGTCACCTGCTCCGCCGCCGCCGGGCTGAGCTCGTTCCCGAGCACGAGCCGCAGGTTGCGTGCCACCTCGGTGCGTTTCGCGGCGTGGCGGCGGCAGAGCCAGTCGCCGCGCCGGCGCGCCATGCGGTAGCCGAGGGCGGCCGGCATGCGGGCCAGGACGGGCGCCGCTGCTGCCCAGTAGGCCACGCCTTCCACGTTGCGCAGCAGCCTCCCGGCGCGGCTGTCACCCATGCGTGACCGCCTGCTTTCCCGGTTTCCGGGCGCGGAGGTAGGCGCAGATGGCGTTCACGCTGCCGAAGTTCTCCGGGAGCAGATCCGCGTCCCGCAACGTGATCCCGAACCGCTCGTCCAGGAAGACCACCAGCCGCAGCAGGCTCAGCGAATCGATGATGCCGCTCTCCAGCAGTGATGTCTCGTCCGACAGCGGCAGCAGGGCCGGGTCCTGTACGAATTCCCGGCTGATGTAGTCATTGATGACCGTTTCCACTTTCTTACTTCCTTCCGTGTGTGTCGGCTAGCGTCCGTTCCGTCAGCTATCTGCGGCCAGCTCCAGCTCGCGCTGCTGCCGGGCGAGGCCGGCCCGGTCGATCTTGCCGGTCGAGGTTCTCGGCAGCGCCTCGCGGAACTCGACCACGTCCGGCACCATGTAGCTGGGCAGCCACTGCCGGCAGTGATCCAGCACGTTCTCGCGGGTGAGATTGCCCGCGCCGTCCGCGGTGACGACCGCCCGGAGGCGGCTGCCGAGCAGCTCATCCGAAACCGGCAGCACCGCCGCCTCGCCGATGGCGGGATGACGGTACAGCGCGGCTTCCACCTCCCCGAGTTCGACCCGGTAGCCGCGGATTTTCACCATGCTGTCCCTGCGGCCGAGGTAGACATAGTTCCCGGCCGGCTCCAGGGTCACCAGGTCACCGGTGCGGTACACGGGCTCGTCGTACTCGGTCCGGAACGGGTTCCGGACCAGCGCCTCGCTGGTCTTGGCGGGCTGGCCCCAGTACCCGCGCATCAGCGAGGGGCCCCGCACATACAGCTCGCCCTCCTCGCCGGGCCGGGACACCCGGCGGCCTTCGCTCGTGACCGCGAACACCTCGGTGTTGGCGCAGGCCTTCCCGATGGGGACCGGCCCGGCGTCAGCCCCGCCCGCGGGCACCTCGAATGCCGTGCACACGTTGGTCTCGGTCGGCCCGTACCAGTTGAGGTAACGGGGGTGCGGCAGCTCGGCCATCAGCCGGGCCAGGTACTTGGGGGGGAACACCTCCCCCGCGAAGATCACCGTCCGCAGGCCTGACAGGTCGAACTGCCGCAGGCTGCCGTAGCAGGCGAGCAGCGTGAGGACCGAGGGCACGGAGTACCAGACCGAGATCCGTTCCCGCTCCAGCCACTTCGCGATCGACACCGGAAATGTGGCTGCTCCGTCGGGAAGCACAGTCAGGCAGGCAGCGGCCCGGCAGGTGGCGAAGATGTCGAAGACCGACAGGTCGAAGTGCAGCGGCGCGGGGCTGCAGACGCGGTCCTGCTCGCTGAGGCCCGCAGCGGCCGCTGCCCACTCGACGAACGCGAGCGAGTTGCGGTGGGAGATCATCACCCCCTTCGGGGTGCCGGTCGATCCCGACGTGTACAGGATGTACGCGAGGTCAGTCTCGATCGCCCGTTCCTGCGTCAATGGCTCTCCTGGTTCCCTGGCCACCGCGGCCCACGGCAGAATGTCCGCGTCCAGGGCGCCCAGGGCGTCCCGGGCATCCGGGTCGTCCGAGGCCGGGGCAACGGCCGCCTCCTCGCGCTCCGGCCCGCCGGGAAGGCTCGCCACCACCACGCCGCGCGGCCGGGGAACGGTGCCGATCAGGGCGGCGGCCAGGGGCGTCCTGGCTTCGTCGGCCACGATCACCGCAGTGCCGCTGTCCGCCACGATGTGGCTGAGCCGCCCGGCGGGTGCCTTCGGGTCGAGCGGCACGTAGCAGGCCCCGGCCTTCAGCGCTCCGTATACCCCGATGACCGAGGCGGCCGACTTGGGCGCGAGTATCCCCACCCGGTCGCCGGGAGCCACGCCCAGGCGCAGCAGCGCCCGGGCCATCTGGTTGCTCAGCCGGTCCAGCTCCTGGTAGGTGAGCATGCCGCCCCCGGACGCCACCGCCGGCCGCTGCGGCTGCCGCACCGCAGCCTCGGTCAGCAGACGCTGCAGTAGATACGCCATCACGCTTCCCTTCTTTTTGCCCCGCCGATTGGCGTGCCGATTGACCCGCCCATTGCCCCGCTGGGGATGCCTCGCCTGGCCGGATGGCTCAGAGCCCGAGCATCCGGGCGAGTACCACCCGCTGGATCTCCGAAGTGCCCGAGTAGATGGTGCCGGCGACCGCGTCCCGGAGATCGCGCTCGATTCCCGCGTCCTTCAGGTAGCCCCAGCCCCCGTGGGTCTGGATCGCGTCCTGGCTGGAGCGCACCCATGCCTCGCTGGTGAACAGCTTCGCGGCCGCTGCCTCCGCCGGGGCGGGCCTGCCCTGCTGCTTGAGCCAGGCGACCCGGTAGATCAGCAGCCTCGCCGCTTCCAGCCGTACGTACATGTCGGCCAGCTTGCCGGCCACGCCCTGGAACTTCCCGATGGGCTGGCCGAACTGCTCGCGCGAGCGCGCGTAGGCCACACACGCGTCGAGCTGCCGCCGCATCGCGCCGACGGCGCTGGCGAAAAGGCAGCTCCGTTCCCACTCCATGGACGAGTTGAAGATGGCCATCCCCGCTCCTTCCGGCCCCAGCCGGTTGTCCGCAGGAACGAGGCAGTCGGTCAGCGCTATCTCGCCCATCGGCGAGGTCCGCAGGCCCATCTTCTCGAAGCTGCTGCTTACCTCGAGGCCCGGTGTCGCGGCGTCGACGAGGAAAGCGGACAGGCCCGGGAGCCCCGGGTGGCCCGCAACCGTGGCGTAGACCAGCAGCACATCGGCGACCGGGGCGTTGGTGATGTACTGCTTGGCCCCGTTCAGGAGATAGTGGTCCCCCCGCCGCTCGGCGCGGGTGCGCATGTGCAGCGCGTCGGAGCCGGAGCCTGGTTCGGTCATCGCGTGGCCGCCGATGATGTTCCCCGACACCATCCCGGGCAGGTACGCCTGCTGCTGCGCCTCGGTGCCGAAGATCACCAGCGGCAGCTCGACGCTCCACATCTGCGCGTTGAGCGAGAAGAGGAGCCCGTTGTCTTGGCACCCGTATCCCAGGGCCTCCATGACGAGGGCCGTCGTGAGGACGTCGCTGCCTGTGCCGCCCAGTTCGGCGGGGATGGGCAGGCCCTGGATCCCGAACTTGGCACATGCCTGCCACGCCTCTCGCGGGAACTCGCCCGCGTCCTCCCGCTTCATCAGGTCCTGGTTGAGCTCCCGCCGGGCGAAGGCGACCGCCGCCTCCGTCAGCTCGCGCTGCTCGGCGCTCAGTGAGAAGTCCACCGTGTCTCCTTGCCTGCTTTCCTGGTCTTCCCGGTCGTCCTGGGCGTCCTGGCCTGCCCGTCAGCCGTCGCCGGCGCCCGTGATGGCCGCCCGATCCGGGACGCGGCCGCCACGGCCGCCCGCCACCTCCCGGCCGGGCGTCGGGCGAGCCGGAACGCGGCCGCGTTGGCCAGCGTCTCCACCTGATCCGTGAGCGGGGCCAGCGAGGCGAAGTCCTGGTAGCGGTGCGCCAGCGCCCGGGACAGCAGGTGATCGGCCAGCCACGGGTTCTTGGGCAGCACCGGCCCGTGCAGGTAGGTGGCGTACACCTCCCGGTAGCGGGCGCCCTCGGTGCCGTCCTCCCCGTTGTTGCCAGCCCCGGCGAGCACCCGCCCGAGCGGCTTGGCGCCGCTGCCCAGGTAGGTGCGCCCGCTGTGGTTCTCGAACCCGGTAAGCCGGCGCTGCCCGCCGGAGCCCAGATCGCACTCCACCGCCACATGCCCGATGAAGCGAGTCGGGCCGGCCTCTGTGGCCGCGTCCAGTACGCCCAGCCCCGGTATCCGCGGGCCGTTAGCAGGGGCGTAGTACCGGCCCAGGAGCTGGTAGCCCGCGCACACGGCGAGGACAACGGCATCGGCCTCGATCGCCTCCCGCAGGGGGCCGGCCTTCGCCGCCAGGTCGAGTGCCGCCGCGGTCATCTCGCGGTCCTGGCCGCCGTGCACCAGGATCAGGTCGGACTGGGTGAAGTCAGGGACCACTCCCACATCGGCCTCGGTCACGCTGTAGCGGATCCCCCGCCAGGCGCAGCGCTGCATGAGGGCGAACAGGTTTCCCCTGTCACCGGCCACGCTGAACAGCCTCGGGTAGAGGTGGCAGATGCGGACCGTCATCGGGGCCGGGGTCATATCGTCACTCCTTCCAGGTAGGCGGCACCCACCCACGGCGCTGCATGATGGTGCGCAGCTCGCGCATGGGGGTGTAGCCAGCGAAGATGTACAGTGACTCGCCGGGCGGCGTCCCGTTCAGCGCCGTGTCCAGGGCCGCCGAGCGGCCGGGCAGCACCTGCGTGAGCGCGGGGTCGGCCCCGGCGTACTTGAACCGCAGCGCGACCTCCTCCGCCCGGGTCCCGCTGATGACCAGGCTCGCCAGCTGTGGCACAAGCTGCTCGAGGTCGACGTCCCAGAGCCAGGCGAAGTCTTCCCCGTCGACCACGGTGTTGCTGTGCGCGGCCAGCACGTGCTTGCGGCCGGGCCGCCGCAGGATCTCGCTGAGCGTGGTGTTGTAGGCCGTGGGGTTCTTGACGAAGGCGAGCACCACCTGCCGCTCGCCCGCCCGGATCTCCTCCAGGCGGCCGAACGCCGGGCGCAGGCCGGCCATGGCGCGCCGAGCCCCGGCGGGTTCCAGCGGCCGCGGAAGTGACAGCGCCATCGCGCCGGCGAGCGCGGCGGCCGCGTTGTAAACGTTGTGCAGCCCGGGCAGGGGGACCTGCAGCGGGAAGGTTCCCGCGGGCGTCTCGACGGTGATCTCAGATCCTGCGCCCGGCGACGGCCGGACCGCGGTCACCGCGACGTCCAGGCCCGGCCGGGCGTTCCCGCACGCTGGGCACTGGTAATCCCCCAGGTGGGAGAGATGTACCGCGCGGTAGCTCAGCACGTGCTGGCAGCGGACGCAGCGGATGGTGTCCGCGGCATGCTCGGGCACCTGCGGGCCGGCGCGGCCGGCCCGGATGCCGAAGTACACCCGGCGAGCCGGTGCCCCGGGGGCCAGGCTGGCCACCAGGGGATCGTCGCCGTTGAGGACCACGGTGGCAGACGGGGGCAGCGCCTCGATGACGGCCTCCAGCCCTCTCGCCATCGCGTACAGCTCCCCGAAGCGGTCCAGCTGATCGCGGAAGATGTTCGTGACCACGAACGTGTCGGTCCGCACCTGCGGCGTCACCAGCCGAACCGTTGCTTCGTCTACCTCCAGCAAGAGCAGCTGCGCATCCGTCCGGCCCCTCAGGTCGGTCCCCCGCACGGCCGCCGAGATCACTCCCTGCAACAGGTTGGAGCCAGACCGGTTCTGGTTGACCCTGAGGCCGCCGGCGTCGGCCAGGGCAGCCAGCATGCGGCAGGTTGTCGTCTTGCCGTTGCTCCCCGTGACGACCACGTTGCGGGCATCGCTCGCGGCTGAGGCCTTCTCGAGGACGCGGGGATCGATCCGGCGGGCAACGGCGCCGGGGAAGCTCGTCCCGCCGCCGACCCGCAGCACCCGCGACGCGGTTCCCGCCGCCTTGCCCGCCGCCAGCGCGAGCGTGAGGCGTGCCTGCGCCGAAGGGGGGGCGGTCGCCTTGCCCGCCCAGGACCTGGCCGGCGGGCGGCTGGCTATGACGCGCACTTGACGTCCTCCTTCACCCGTGAGCGGCGTGGCATCGGGGCTGTCATCTCATCTCCGGCCTGCTGCGGCGCGCCTGCCCGGATGCGGCGGTGCCCGGCATCCAGGACGGCGTCCACGATGGCCTGCACGTGCCCTTCATCGAGGGCGTAGTGGAGGGCACACGACCGCAGGGCGAAGCGGCCGCGGATGTCCGTGCCGGCCAGGAACGCCCGCCCCCCGACCTGGAGGTCCTCCATGATCGCCTGGTTCAGCAGGTCCAGGCTTTGGTCGTCGTCGCGCAGGCCTGCCGGAACGTAGCGGAAGCACACCGCGGTCAGCGGCCCGGCGGCCAGCAGCTCCAGCTCAGGGCTGGTCTCAATGACCTCCTCCAGGTAGCGCGCCAGGTCGACGTGGCGTTGGACGTGATCCACGAGCCCGGCCTTCCCGGCCTGCTGGATGTTCCAGAAGGTCTTGAGCGCCCGCCCGGAATCCCTGGTCTGCTCGGCGCTGCGATGGGAGTACCAGATCTCGCCGGCGAACCCCTGTCCCGGCGTGAGGTTGAGATAGGAGGGGATGAGCTTGTAGGTGTCCTGCAGCAGCGAGCCCTGCCGCACGATGGCGCAACTGCAGCCGATGGCCACCGCCAGCCACTTGTGCGGGTCGAGGGCGACCGAGTCGGCGCGCTCCAGGCCCGCGTACCAGTGCGCCAGGCGGGGGTCGAGTACCCCGAGGCCGCCGTAGGCGCCGTCCACGTGCAGCCAGAGGCCCTCCTCCTGGCAGAAATCAGCGAGATCACCGAGCGGGTCGATGGCACCGGTCTTCACGCTCCCGGCGTTGGCCGCGACCAGGAAGGGGCGGTGGCCGGCCTGGCGGTCAGCCGCGACCGCCGCCCGCAGGTCGGCCAGGTCCATGCGGAAGTCCTCCCCGGCCATTACCTTGCGGGGGGCGCCGAGCCCGAGCGTGAAGGCAGCCTTCTCCAGGCAGGAATGGCCCTCCGCCGACATGTACATGGTGAGCCGGGGACGCCCGTGGAGGCCCTCGGCCCGGATGTCCCAGCCGTTGACCTGGGCACCCCAGTACCGTGCGACCTCCAGGCAATGCCGGTTCGCGTCCGATCCCCCGCCGAGCAGGACCCCGTCGCTCCCGTCCTGGGGGAAACCGATGATCTCCGTGAGCCAGCGGATGACTGCTCGCTCCACGTATATAGCCGCGTAATTACCGCCGGCGCCGCTCGTGTTGGTAACCGCTGAGGCAAATGCCGCGAGCATGCTCAGCTTGGCTGCGGCCGGATCAACGAACGCAGCGAAACACGGATGATTCTGGCCACGGCCGTATGGCAGCACCAGCCGGAGAAAGCTTTCGATGACGTCTTCGGGAGCTACTCCCTCGGCGGGAATATCCATTTTCTCCAGCTCTTGCCGCACTTCCGCCGGCAAGGGACTGTACACCGGCTCCCGCGGAAGCTCGTCGAGGTAGGCGGCCAGCGTGTCCACAAGCCGATGGCCCAGGCCGCGGAAGGTCACGTCGTCCATCGAGAACGGCGACGGAACGGTGCTGTAGCCCTCAGTGCGGCAGGTGGCGCCCGGCAGGATAGGCGGTCCCATGGATGGGACTCCTCTCAGTCTAGGAATACAGTTCCCAAGAACACTGTGACGGCCATTCCCGCGGCCAGTAGCCGGTAAACGGGGCGACCTATTAATGACTTAAGAAAGTGCCTGCAATGAACGGCCTAACCACACTTTGCTTTCGGCACGGAGATGTGGTTTATGCAATGGCCGGGGTGGGTTTGTCTCCCGGAACGCGGGGCGGCGCGGCGGCCGTCCGCGCCCTTGGCGTGGTGCGCGCCGCCCGCCGGCACCTGCGCGCCCTCGCCTGCTGACCCCGTGCAGCGCCTTCTGGCCGCTACCGGACGAGGCAACATCGACGCGGGCCGCCGCGACCGGGCTGTCCCGGGCAGGATGAGATGTGCTGCGCGTGGGGCGCCGCCATGGCGAACGGGCAGATTACGCCGTCAGCCGACCGGATCACCGGCCGGCCGGGACGGCCAAGATATCCTCGATCATCTGCCGCGGAACGGTGACGTCGTCGAACCACCGGCCGCCGAAAGGACGCCGCACCGGAATGATCTGGTCGCTCGAATAGGCGAGGATCTTGCGGTTGTAGGAACGTATTTCGTTCCGGAGAGCGGCTGGCAGCACCCCGTCGAGCAGGATAGCTCTTTCCATTTCCCCGAGCAGTTGCCGTGTCTCGTCGATGGTGTCGAGGATAGCCTGGCAGAACTCAGATGGCAGCACCCCGTACTCGCCCTTGATCTCCACCAGGCGGGCGATCGCCTCGTAGGAGACGTCCTGCAGCTGGCGCCGGTCCAGCCAGCGTGTCTCATAGTTCAGCCGCCGGTACCACAGCGGTTCCACCATGGCCTGGCGGTGTTCTTCCAGCGTGCGGTGGAAGATGCGGTAACCATGTTGCTCCGGCTCTTCGAAGAACCGGCAACCAGGGTCGAGGAACGGCACCATCGGGCAGATAAGCGGAAGCGCGTCCCATCCGCCGAACTTGCGTATCAGCCGCTCGGAGTACGCGATGGTGTCCAGGACTGACTGCCGGTCCTGGTACGGCATGCCGATGAAGAACCAGACCATGATGCCTTTCACCCCGGCGTCCAGCGCGCGAGGTATCCAGTCCTCCATTTGCTCCATGGTGTAGGTACCGCGGCCGGCCGCCGCGCTTATCTTCGGGTCGTGAGATTCCGGAGAGAGCATGATATATGCAGCGGTTGACTCACCCATCTTTTTGAGCGTATCGGGTGGCGTCAGGGTAAACTGCTCGAAAGAGACGCTGCTGTAGCCGGCCTCCTTGACGGCATCCAGGTACCGGTGCATCCGCACCTTGTTCTCTGAATAACACTGAAGCGCGTATATCGAGGTGCGCTTCGCCGCCTCTCCCATGGTGGCGAGCTCTTCGATGATGAGGTCGTTGTCCTTCTGGATCAGCGTCTTGCGGACACCCATGATGTTGCGGTAGGCAAACCGTGATCCGCCGCACCAGCCGCAGTCATGCGCGCACCCGGTGTTCGGCAAGGTCATGATGAGCTTGGACACCGCCGGTCCGGCGCTGGCCGTCTCCCGGTAATACGACCAGTCGTTGCGCGCGTCGTTGTACCGGGCGGCCGGCTTGTGAGTGAAGCCGGTGGCCTGGACCTCACCGCCGGCTTTGTACAGCAGGTTCGGGATGGAGTGGAAGTCCCTGCTGCCCTGCCGGACCCTGGCGACCAGCTCGGTCACCGGTTCGAGGGTGTCGTAACCCTGAACGACGACATCCACGCTCGGGTATCCGATCAGCTGGGTGGCATAGTAGGTCGCCGAGATACCGCCAAAGATGGTAAGCGACTCCGGGTGCACCTTCTTCAGGAGGGCGGCGAGCTCGACGGCGCCGTGGCATTGCGTCATCCAGTGCAGGTCGAACCCGAAGATCGGCGCTTCCAGGCGGCCGAGCAGCCGCCTGACATCCAGGTCAGGATGCATGAGCATCAGCGAGGCGACGTTCACGATCTTCGCGTCGAATCCGTGCTCAGCCAGCCTCTGCTTGATCGAGAACCAGCCGATCGGGTACATCTCGTAGATCGAGGTGACGTTGACGCTGTCGCTGTCGCTCAGATAGGCGAACAGCATGTCGTCACGCTCGCGGAAGTCATAGACGCTGGGAGCGTGCAGCAAGAAGAGGTCGGCCTCGAGCCGCGACGTTATCTGCTGATCCATCGTGCAGGAATCCCTTATCTCGTAAATCGCGGAAGCTTGTCCAGTTAGGCGGCCAGCGGTCCCGTGGACAGGAACCCCCCAGTTCAGTAATACAGTGCTCAAGAACGCTGTTTCGCGTCGGCGGCCATTCCCGCAGCCAGCGGACGGTAAACAACGCGATCCATTTTAGGGCTACTCGAGCCAGACTTCGGGATCTTGCGGCGTGGCGTTGGCGGACGCCGAACAGACACCGTTTGATCATCCCGGTTTGTGTCGGCTCAGGACGATCGTGCGGTGGCCGTCGGCTACAGCGCACCCGCCACTACCAGCGGCAAGCCAGGCAACTATGAACGTCACAATCTCCGGCGGGAGTATTAGGGCGGGCGGATGCGGGCATGAATGACATCGGCTGGCTTTCGCTGGGCAACCGCAGCGATGCTGCGCCTCGTGCCGAAAGCCGGATTTCGGGTATTAGGCTACAAGTCATATTCGGGGGATACCATTAGCATTTCCGCACGTTACAAGGTTCGCCCCGGGCGCGCCCGCCCTCTCGGCCACGCCGGCCGGGTCGGCCACGAGGGGCGCCGCGGCGCGGCAGCGTCCGGGCGCCGGGCCCTCGCGGTCACCGCGGGCAAGGCAGCGCGCGGCACGGTTCGCCGGCTCGGCCGCGGGAACGGGACGGCCGTGCCCGGCCTGACCGCGCTGGCCATCGACCGTCGCATGCTCGGCGGCCTCGCCGCCCAGATCCCGCGCGGTGCCGTGCTCGTGACCGGCACCAACGGGAAGGGCACGACGTGCCGTCTGCTCGCCGGCGTGATGCGCGCGTCCGGGCTGCACCCGATCCTCAACCACGAGGGGTCGAATCAGTCCACGGGCCTGGTGACCGCCCTGCTGGCGCAGGCCAGCCCGTTCGGCCATCTGCCCGCCGACGACCAGGCCATCGGCCTGTTCGAGGTCGACGAGGGGGCGCTGCCGGAGATCCTCCCGCAGGTCAGGCCGGCCGCCGTGGTGTTCACCAACATCTTCCGCGACCAGATGGACCGCTATCTCGAGCTGGACTACCTCACCCGGCGGTGGGAGCAGGTACTGCGAGCCTGGCCGGCCGATATCACGCTCGTGCTCAACGCCGACGACCCGCGCCTCGCCTGCCTGGCTTCGGATCTGGAGAACCCGAGGGTTTACTACGGCATCCAGGATGTCGCGCAGGCCCGCGGCAGCGTCGACCACACCTCGGACTTCCCGCGCTGCCCGCGCTGCGCGGGCGAACTCGCTTACGGCTGCGTGTTCTACGCCCATCTCGGCCACTGGGAGTGCCGGCACTGCGGGCTCGCGCGCCCGGCGCCGCAGGTCAGTGCGGCGAAGGTAGAGCTCATCGGGTCCACGTCGTCGCGCCTGCAGCTCAGCATGCCCGCGGGCGAGGCGGTGCTCGAGCTTCCGCTGCCCGGTCTTTACAACGCCTACAACACGGTCGCGGCCGCGGCCGCGGCGGCCGCGTGCCAGCTCCCGGCCAGCGCGCTGCCCGCGGTGGAGCAGGTGACGGCGGGGTTCTTCCGCATGGAACGGGTGACGATCGACGGACGCGACGTGCACCTGGCCCTGGCCAAGAATCCCAACGGGTACACCGAGGTGCTGCGGGCGCTGCTCGGCGACGGCCAGCCCAAGCACATGCTGCTCGGGCTGAACGACCGCGCCGGCCACCGGCAGCCGGACGTCTCGTGGATCTGGGACATCGACTTCGAGTCGCTGCGCGGGCTGGTCCCGGCCGCGGTGCTCTCCGGCAACTGCGCGACCGACCTGGCCGTGCGGCTGAAGTACGCCGGGTGGCTCGGCCCGCAGGCCGGCGCCCCCGTTACCGATGTGGTGGTCGAGCCGGATCCGCTGCGCGCGTTCCAGCTCGCGCTGGCGCGCACCCCGGCCGGCGAGCCGTTGTGGGTGGTGTCCACCTATCTGGTTCTGTGGCAGCTGCGGAGCTGGCTGCGCCGGCGGGGCTACGTCGGCGCGCTGTGGGAGCGGTAGCGATGGTCACCGGCAGGCTCACGCTCGGCTGCCTGTATCCCGACATCATGACCGGCTACGGCGACCGCGGGAACGTCGCCGCGATCGTGCGGCGCTGCGCCTGGCGCGGCATCGCCACCGAGGTCAGCGAGCTTCGGCTGGGCGACCCGGTGCACCCGGACGACGTGGACCTCTTCGTCATCGGCAACGGCGGGGAGTCCCAGCAGCGGCTGATCGCGCGGGACCTGGCCGACGTCAAGGGCATGGCCATCCGGGAGGCCGTGGAGGAAGGCGCCGCCCTGCTCGCGGTGGGCGGGGGCTTTGAGCTTCTCGGGCGCTTCTACCAGCCAAGCCGGGGGGTGGAGCTTCCCGGGGCCGGCCTCTTCGACGCCTGGACGATCCAGCACGGCGCGGGCCTGTCCGCGGCGTCCCGCACGATCGCCGAGGCGAGCGCCGAGCGTGCCATCGGCGACCTCCTGACCCGCTGGGACTGCGCTAGCGGCGAGTTCCTGGTCGGCTTCGAGAACCACAGTGCCCGCACCTACCTGGGGCCCGCGGCGCAGCCGCTCGGCCAGGTGGTCATCGGGCAGGGCAACAACGGCGACGGGCATGAGGGCGTCCGGCGGGATGGCGCGATCGGGACGTACCTGCGCGGCCCGTGCCTGCCGCGGAACCCGGCCCTCGCGGACTTCCTGATCCGTACCGCGCTCGGCCGTCGCCACGGCCAAATCGAGCTCGAACCGCTGCCCGATGACCTCGAGCGCGCCGCGCACGACACCGCCGTGCTGCGGGTCACCACCGCGGCGCGGGCCGGGAACCGCTCCGGTATCGCCCGCCTCGGGACCAGGCTCGGGCGAGTCGCCCTGCCCGTGCGCCAGGCCGCCGCCCCGAGCAAATAAGCCTTTTCCGGAACACCGGATTCGGGTGCGCGTAACGGCCCGGTCATTGGTGAAACGATGTTCGGGTCCGCGGTGCGGATACTGTTATGCGCGCTCTGGGCGAACGGTATAGCCGTCCAAATTGCCGTGCGACTCCAAGGACTGGCGGCTAAGTAGTTTCCCGATCCTATGTTAACGTCCTGCACGGGTGACCAGAAAAGGACTACCTGTCACGCAGGTGGCTGCGGGACCGGAAACGGGGGAGAGAGGATGCGGGCAAACGGTGACATGCTGGCCCAGTGCTGGGAAAAGCGTGATCTTCGCGCTTTGCTGGCGCAGCGTTTCGGGATGTTTGCCATGGAGGAACTGGCCGAGGAACTCGAGCGCAAGCACGACGACGTGGTCAGGCTGACCCTGGGAAAGAGCGAACTGCCGGTCCACCCGGCCATCACCGAGGCCATGGTGGACGCGATGCGGGACCACAAGCGGAGCAACCTGGTCTACCCGGTGGGCCTGCCGGCGCTGCGGGAGGCGGTGGCCGGCTACGAGGGACAGGCTTACGGCCGGCCCGTCGACGCGGACGACGTGATCATCAGCGTCGGCACGAGCACGCTGCTGCGGAACCTGTGCTGCCTGCTGGCGCGGGAAGGCGGAGAGGTGCTGCTACCCAGGCCGTATTACCCGCTCTACCTGTACTCCGCGGCCCTCGCCGGGGCCAGCGTGAGCTTCTACGACATCGACCTGATCACCGGCTGCATCGACTTCTCCTCCCTGCGGAACAGCCTGAACAGCGCCACCCGGGTCGTGATCCTGAACTCCCCGGGCAACCCGCTCGGCAACAGGCTCACGATGGCCGACCTCAGGCAGGTCGACGAGGCGGTCGACGGCCGCGCGGTCATCGTGAGCGACGAGATCTACCGGAACATCTACTTCGACGACGAGGCGCCCAGCATGGGCGCGCTGAACGACCCGAGGTCACCGGTCGTGGTGACCAGCGCGTTCTCGAAAGGCTTCCGCATGTACGCCCGCCGGGTCGGGTACGCGGTCGTGCCGAGGGAGTTCGTCCGCCCGCTGACCACGATGCAGGATCACACGCTCCTCGCCACCGACCCGGTCTCGCAGTTCGGAGCGCTCGAGGCGCTGCGGCACCTGGGCGAGGTGGACTACCTGCGGTTGCTCTACGCGGGCCGCCGGGACTACGCGGTGAAACGGCTCAGCGGGGTGGCAACCGTCCGCCCGGTCCGGGCGGAGGGCAGCTTCTACCTGACCGTCGACGTCGCGTCGTACCTGGGATCCGGCCAGACGGACCGGGCACTCACCGAGTCGATCCTGACCGCGACGCACGTCGCCACCGTGCCCGGCAGCGATTTCGGGCTGCCGGGCACGATCCGTCTGTCCTACTCCGCATCCCAGTTCGAGAACGCGATCGACAGGCTGGCCACGTACTTCGAGGGCGGATCCTGAGCGACTGGTGCCGCTGCCGCGTCGCCGGTCACCGGGTAGGGGAGGCACCGGCCGGACGGGCCTCGTACGGTAGGTGCCATGGACGACAAGGAGATCCTCGGTCACATCGACGAGCTCATCAAGACCGAGCACGACCTGCGCGCCAAGCTCGCCACGGGCGAGCTGTCCACGAGCGAGGAGCGTGCCCAGCTCAGATCGGCCGAGGAGGCGCTCGACCAGTGCTGGGATCTGCTGCGCCAGCGCCGGGCCCGGCGAGAGTACGGCGAGGACCCAGGTCAGGCGGCCGCACGCTCGCCTTCCGAGGTAGAGGGATACCTGCAGTAGCGGTGGTAGCCCGGGGGGGACGACCCCCCGGGAGTCCCGGCGGTGCTGGCCCGGGGGGACCGGCGGCCGCGGCCCTTCGCTCAGTAGGCTCTGAGACGTGCGCATAGCAAGGTTTGCCCATGGCGATGAGGTCGGCTACGGGATCGTCGAGGACGTCCAGACGGACGGCGCCGCAGGTGGCGGCGCTGGCCCGGATTCCGACGGGCTGGTCGTGGCCGAGTTGATGGGACATCCGTTCGGAATCGGAGAGTCCATGCGGCTGACCGGCTCTCGCTATCCACTGGCCGACGTGCGCCTGCTCGCGCCCGTGCTGCCCAGCAAGGTGGTCGCGATCGGGAAGAACTACGCCGACCACGCGCGCGAGATGGGCGGCGAGCCGCCGCCCGAGCCGGTGATCTTCCTGAAGCCGTCGACCGCGGTCATCGGGCCGCGGGATCCCATCGCTTACCCGACCCGGCTGTCCGAGCGGGTGGACTTCGAGGGCGAACTGGCCGTGGTCATCGGCAGGCTCTGCCGCGACGTGCCCGCCGCCCGGGTACCCGACGTGATCTTCGGGTACACCTGCGCCAACGACGTGACCGCGCGCGACCTGCAGGCCCGGGACGGGCAGTGGGCGCGGGCCAAGGGTTTTGACACGTTCTGCCCGCTCGGGCCGTGGATCGAGACCGACCTCGATCCCTCCGACCTCGAACTGACCACGATGGTGAACGGCGAGATCCGGCAGAACACCCGGACCGCGCTGCTGTTGCACGATGTGACCGCCCTGGTCAGCTACGTCAGCGCGGTGATGACGCTGCTGCCCGGCGACGTGCTGCTGACCGGCACCCCGGCGGGTGTCGGCCCGTTGAAGGACGGGGACGAGGTCTCGGTCACGATCGAAGGCATCGGAACGCTCAGCAACGGGGTGATCAGCCGTGACTGACGCTGTACGGGTGCGTTTCGCGCCGTCCCCCAGCGGCGACCTGCACGTCGGTAACGTCCGCACCGCGCTGTACGACTGGGCCTTCGCCCGGCACACCAGCGGCGTGTTCGTGCTGCGGATCGAGGACACCGACCAGTCGCGGGTGCGGCCCGCCTACATCGCCTCAGCCCTGGAGACCCTGCACTGGCTGGGCCTGGACTGGGACGAGGGGCCCGAGGTGGGCGGCCCGTACGGCCCCTACCTGCAGAGCGAGCGGATGACGCGCTACTCCGACTGGGTCGCGAAGTTCCTGGAATCCGGGCACGCCTACTGGTGCTACTGCACGCCGGAGGAACTGGCCGAGCGCCGCAAGGCGGCTCGCGAGGGGTCAGGCGGGCCCAGCGGGTACGACCGGCACTGCCGTCACCTGTCGCCCGAACAGGTGGCCGCGTACGTCGCGGAGGGCAGGCGGCCCGTGGTGCGGCTGCGGATGCCCGAGGGCTCGACCACGTTCACCGACCTGATCCGGGGCGAGGTCACCTTCGACCACGCGCACGTGCCCGACTTCGTGCTCCAGCGCGCCAACGGCAGCCCCCTCTACACGCTGGCCGTGGCGGTCGACGACGTGCTCATGAAGATCACTCACATCGTGCGGGGGGAGGACCTGCTGTCCTCGACGCCGCGGCAACTGGCCGTGTACCGCGCGATGGGGGTCCCGGAGTCCGAGTTCCCGGTGTTCGCGCACCTGCCGTTCGTGCTCGGTCTGGAAGGCGAGAAACTCGGCAAGCGCTACGGCGCCGCGTCGATCAGCTACTACCGCGACCAGGGGTTCCTGCCCGAGGCGATCTGCAACTACCTCGCGCTGCTCGGCTGGTCACCGGGAGACAACCGGGAAGAGTTCACGCTCGACGAGATGGCCGCCGAGTTCGACCTGGCCAAGGTCAACAGGAACGCGGCCCGCTTCGACGTGCGCAAGCTGGAGGCGATCAACGGCGACAAGATCCGGGCGCTCGATCCGGGCGACTTCGCCGGGCGGATCATCCCGTTCCTGCAGCGGGCCAAGCTGGTCGCCGATCCGCCCAGTGCCGAGCAGGCCACGGTGATCGCGGCGGCGGCCCCGCTGATCCAGGGACGCATCTCGAAGCTGGCCGACGCGCCCGTCATGCTGGGCTTCCTGCTGGCCGACGACGACAAGTTCGCCGTCGACCCGCAGGACGGCGCGCGATCGCTCGGGCCCGACGCGGCGCCCGTGCTGGAGGCGGCGCAGGACGCGCTGACCGGCCTCGGGTCGTGGGCGGCCGAGGAGATCAGAGGCGCCCTGGAGGCCGCGCTGGTCGACGGGCTGGGGCTGAAGCCCCGGGCCGCGTTCGCCGGGGCGCTGCGGGTCGCGGTCACCGGCCGCCGCGTCGGGCCGCCCCTGTTCGAGTCGATCGAGATGCTCGGGCGGGAGCGGACCCTGGCCCGCCTGGCCCGGGCCCGGGCCGGCGCGGCCTGAGCGACCCGGACCCGGCCCGCCAGTGCCGGGCTGCCCCCCTGGCCGGCGTGGCCTGGGCGACCCGGCCCGCCTGTGCCCGGGCTGCCCCCAGCCCTGGGCCGGCCCGGCCTTGGGGGACCAGCCGGCGGCTTCCCGTTCAAGCTCGGTTATTTGCCCGTTTTACGGCTTATGCGCGCGCATTGAAGCGACGGGCTTCGGGCCGGGCGCGGCGCTTCTGCAGCCATCCGGTGACCGCCACGGCGCCGGCGATCGCGCCGGTGGCCGCGAGGACGGCCGCGGCGCCCGCCGCCTTCACGGGCGCGGGCAGGTCCCGGTCGGCGAGCAGGCCGCCGGTATCCGTGACCGCGCGCATTCCGGGGGCCCGGTCGATGCGGAAGCCGGACGCGCGGGCCGCGGCGGTGACGTTCCGCAGTTCGATGCGCGTCGCCGGCCGGCCGCCGGTGTAGCAGGTCTGGCGCAGCAGGATCCCGAGTTCCGCGTCGACCACCGACTCGATCGGGGAGAACGGCTGGCCGGACCCGAGGCGCAACGGCCCGCCGTCGGCTTGCGCGACGATCCGCAAGCCCCGTCGGCCGCCGACGCTGGCCTCGCCACCCGCGGTGAGGGTCCACTTGTGCAGCATCCAGGCGGGATCGACCATCGTGGCGAACTCCTGCTCCAGCGGCTTGGCCGGCCCCGTCGCGACGCGGTTGGCGTAAAGCTTGCTGGTGTGCTCGCCGTCGCAGGCCACGGCCCGGCCCTGGGCGCTCCAGTCGCCGGTGAGGTAGTCGACCCGGTACCTGCCCGGCATGGACACCTGCAGCCGGGCCGTCCGGTGGGCGGCGCCTGCCGCTCGCCCGCGTTCGGAGACCGCCTCCCAGAGGGCATCCGGCCCGAGAATGCCGTCGAGCGGGTGGGGCAGCATCGAGCGGAAGGCCTGCCAGGCGCCGGCGACGGCCCCGGCATCGAGCCACTGGTGCAGTTCGGCGCCGAAGTCCTGGGCGGCCAGGCCGGTCCGGTGCAGCAGGTTGACCAGGTCGTCGCCGAGCGGCACCAGGTTCGCCATCACGGCGTCGAGATCCAGGGCACTGGGCGGCATCTCCGGCTCGTCATCGCCGGCCGTGCGCGGACGTGGCCGGCGCGGCGCGTGCCGGACCGCGAAGCCCATCGCCGACGCGGCGGCGTCCGCCACGGTGATCGCGGCCTGCCAGCCAGGTCCCTGCGGCTCGAACGTGCCGAACCCCGGCTGGTCCCGTTCGGGCATGCCGGGCGGCGGCGCGAACTGCCCGGGGTCGGCGGCCTGCGGCGGATCGAAGCTGAGGTCACCGATCTCGGCCACCGCCAGCGTCCGGCCCCGGAAGACCTGCTCGCTGCGCAGGATGATGCCGAGCCCGGCGTCGACCAGCACCTCGACGCGATCAAGCCGGTGGGCCTGACCCACGTCGGACCGGACCGCCCGCGGCGTGGCCGTCACGCGGTAGGCCGACCGGGACCCGATGTCCGCCACGCCCGTGATGTCCAGGTCGTAGCACGCGATCAGCCACTGCGGCGTGAACAGCCCGTGGCCGGCGCGGTGCGGGCCGCCGGACGGGCACCGGTACGCCGCTGCGCCGAGGATCAGCCAGTGGGATGGACCGTCGCCGACCGCGGCCGGGTGGCCGTCATCGGCCTCGACCCGGTAGCGCCCGCCGGGAGCGAGCAGGACGCGATGCTCGCGTTCTGGCTCGTCGGCTCGGACGGGCGGAAGGCCGGGCAGCCGCCAGGGCCCCGGCAGCGGCCCGATGGCCTGTCTCCGCTCGTCCGAGACGAGCGCTTGCAACTCCCGGTCGACCGCGGGGTCGCGCCGCGAACGGACGGTGGCGGACAGGCTGAACTGCGTCCAGTCCGCCTGGTAGAGCAGGGCGACAAGCTCCGGCACGTCAGGCAACGCAGTCTCCTCGGGGCAGCCAACCTCATCATCCACCACGGGAACCGGTCCGGTCGCTGATCTCTTTGGCCGCGGAGTCCGTGCTTCGGCTAAACTGCACAGGCACGTGCGGGCCGGCACTGGCCCGATCCCATGGGGTATGGGGTAATTGGCAGCCCGACGGGTTCTGGCCCCGTTAGTCTAGGTTCGAGTCCTGGTACCCCAGCCACGTCACCGTCAGCGCGGATGCCCCACCGGCATCCGCGTTCGTGTTCCTGGGGCTCCCGGGCCGGTCGCCGGTAGGCGTTTGGCGCGACTCGGCGAGGTACGCTAACGTTGGTGCGCGGCTGGGGCTTGAGCCCTGGTCGGTTTTCTGTCCGTGACCGGCCCGCAGGCGGCAGCGCTGCGCGGGCCCGGTGGTACCTGGCCCCGTCGTCTAGTGGCCCAGGACGCCGCCCTCTCAAGGCGGTAGCGCCGGTTCAAATCCGGTCGGGGCTACAGGAGAAGTAGCAGGTCAAGGGCCTGATCATCGTCATGGTGGTCAGGCCCTTGATCACGTGTAGGGCAAAATGTGGGCGGCATCGGCCATCACTGGGCGGCACAAGACCTGATGGATCGGGCGTCCCGGGCACGCAAACTCGGGAAGGATGGGGCCAGTTTGAACTACGGCGGCTGGAGTCGGCGGATTCTCCCGGCTCGGTCATCGAGGCGCTCTGGCTCACCCGATGGGCTGCCAGCGCCCCGGAGGGTGCTACGTCCTTTGTCAGGGACTGCTGACTGGTCGTGCTGCAACTAGGCGTGAGTTGCCCAGAGGGCTCGGTAGGCATCGGCATGATGGAGCGGTATGGCGGTCGGTCAGACTGTGCGCGCTTGCCGGGGTGGCGTCGTGGGGTCTGGATGATCTCGCGGGGTGTCGGCACCAAGGCTGCGGCGAGTCCGTCGTGCCCAAGCCCGCCGATCGCAGTTCGATACCAGGATCGAAGGACGCTACGGTCTTGATCGTTAACTCGCTGCACGTTGAGAACGTGCTGACATTCGGAAGATTCGACCTGCGCTTCGACGGCGGTTCCCTGGTCGTGGTGGGGCCAAATGGTGCCGGGAAATCCAACATCGTCCGTGTCGTCGATCTTGTTCTGAAGGCTGCAGATTCTGTTGCCGGCGGGCAAGGCGGCGTGCTCCTGGACCAGGCTGTTGGCCAGGTTCTGCAGTCATTCGCCGGCGCCCGCCACCATGGGGAGCCATCCAGCCGGGACGCGGTAGTGCGGCTGGCTGTCAGGTTCACCACGTGTCCGGTGACACGTAAGACAGCCCTTTGACAATTAATGCGGCCCGTCTGGAGGTTTTGACAGTAGAGTTGGCCCGTTCCTGATCGCGGCGATGACGGGCGGGCGGGTGACGAGTGCTGCTGTCGCGGCCGCGGGTGCCGCGGATACCCGGTTCATGCTGGATTTCCGGGCCGCTGACGGCACCTGGCGGCGCGGGCCGCTGGTGTCGTGTCTCGGGGCTCGGTTCGAGGACGTGCCGCCGGTGCGGGAGTTCCGGTTCGAGAAAGGGCTCGGGAACTTCGCGGGCTGGTGGTACTTCGCCACGACGGGTACCCATATAGGTTTCGAATCCTGGCTGGAACGGGACCACCTCATGCTCATGGACTTCGACCCGGCGGTGGGGGCGGTCGCGTCACAGCCGTTCTGGCTGCGCTGGCGGGATGAGGAGGACCGCGCTCGCCGGCACGCGCCCGATTACTTTGTGCGCGGGCAGGACGGGAGCGCCGTGGTCGTCGACGTCCGTCCCGATGACCGGATCCCGGAGCGGGATGCGGCGACGTTCGCGGTGACTGCGGCAGCCTGCGAGTTTGCCGGCTGGGAGTACCGCAGGTCCGGGGACCTGGACCCGGTCCTGGTGGCGAACGTGCGGTGGCTGTCGCGTTACCGGCACCCGCGGTGCCTGGCATCTGAGGTCGCACCGGTTCTCCTTGACGCGTTCGCCGGCGGGCGGGGCCTGTTCGAGGGAGCGGAGCTGGCCGGGGACCGGCTGCGGACCCTGCCGGTGCTGTTCCACCTGATGTGGCGGCGGCATCTGACGGCTGACCTGTCGGTGCCGCTGGGCATGGCGACCGTCGTGCACGCGGGCGGGCCGCGGTGAGCGCCGCACGCCGCCGGGGGGTCGGGATCGGCGACCGGATCCTGGCCGGCGGGATCCCGAACGTCGTGGTCAGCGTGTCGGGGACGCATGTCCGGCTGGCCGATGACGCGGGCGCGGTCCAGACGGTCACGGCGGCAGACCTGGCCGACAGCACCCGGTTCGCGATCCCGTCGCCGGCCTCGCCGCGGGGACAGCGGCCGGAGACCGGGCTGGAGGGGCTGCCTGCCGCCGCGGTCGAGGGGGCTTCCTGGTGGGAGGCGCATATCGCCGAGGTCGTCTACGGGCTGCGGCCGGACGCGCCCGCGGGAACGCGGCCGAGGCCGCAGTACGACCCGGAGCGCACCAGCCTGACCGAGCGGGAGAAAGCGAAGGCCGCCGAGCTGTCAGCTCCGGGGAAGCCGGTTCCGGCCAGCACGGTCAAGCACCGCCGGCAGCGGTGGGAGGCTCATGGGCTGCCGGGCCTGGCTGACCGGCGGCTGTCCCGCCGCAAGCGGCCCGCCGGGAGAGCGGACGAGCAGGTCGTGGCCGCGATGCGGCAGGCGGCCGGCGAGACACCGGACGCGTCCTCGAAGACGGCCGGGTTCACGATCTGGCGGGCGAAGGAGATCCTCGCCGGGGCGGGCTATGACGGGCCGGTGCCGTCGGACCGGACGCTTTACCGGCTGTTCGGCACGCTCTCGCACGGACGGCACGTCACCGGGGCGGCCTCGACCCGCCGGTCGCTCGCGGGCCGGCCGGAAGGCATGTTCGGGTCGCTGCCGGCGGCGGCTCCGGGCGAGGTGGTGCAGGTCGACTCCACCCCGCTGGACGTCTTGGTGCTGCTGGATGACGGCGTCCCGGGCCGGGTCGAGCTGACCGGCATGATCGACGTCGCCACCAGGGTGGTGCCCGCCGCGGTGCTGCGGCCGACGACCAGGTCGGTCGACGCGAGCGTGCTGCTGGCCCGCGCCCTGACCCCCGAGCCGGCCCGGCCGGGGTGGCCCGAGGCCCTGAAGATGGCGCATTCCGTGCTGCCCTACGAGCGGCTGCTGGGCATCGACGCGAGGCTGGAGCATGCCGCGGCCCGGCCGGTGATCGTCCCGGACACCATCGTGATCGACCACGGGTCCGTGTTCATCTCGGCCGCGTTCCGGTCCGCCTGCCGGCACCTGGGCATCTCCGTCCAGCCCGCCCACCTGGGCAGCGGCGCCGAGAAAGGCCACATCGAGCGCTACTTCGGGTCGGTGGCCTCGCTGTTCTGCCAGTTCGCGTCCGGCTATGCCGGGCGCAGCGCGGACCGCCGCGGCCGGCACGTCGAGGACCAGCCGCTGTGGTCCATGGCCGAGCTCCAGGAGCTTCTCGATGAGTGGCTCGTCGCGTTCTTCCTCAACCGCCCGCATGACGGGCTCCGCGACCCGGAGCATCCCGGGCGGGCGTTCACCCCGAACGAGAAGTACGCCGCCCTGATAGAAGCGGCCGGATACGTGCCGGTCCCGCTGTCCGGCGACGATTACATCGAGCTGCTGCCCGCCCAGTGGCGGAAGGTCAACGCCTACGGCATCAAGCTGGCCCGGCGCAGCTACGACAGCGAGGACCTGAACCCGCTGCGGCTGCGGCCGTCCGGGATCCGCGAGCACGGGGACCGCTGGGAGATCAGGCACGACCCGTATGACGTCTCGAAGATCCACGTCCGCGGCCCGGACGGGTGGATCACCGTGTTCTGGAAGCACCTGGACCGGGCACCGCTCCCGTTCGGCGAGCTCGCCTGGGACCACGCCCGCCGAAGCCTTGGCCGCGAGGCCACCGAGGAGCAGATCGCCGACGCTGTGGCGGCACTGCTGCGCCGCGCGAACGCCGGCCCGCAGGACCAGGAGAAACCGAAGATGAGCAAACGGGACCGCCGTGTCGCCGCCAGGACGAAGGCAGCCGCCCCCGCCCGGGACCAGGACCGGCCTGAGCTTCCCGTCCCGGAACCGGAACCGCAGGCTGACAGCAGCGGCGAGGACGAGCCGCTGGCGAGGGTCATCCCGATGAAGATCTTCGACCCGTTCGCCGAAGCGGACAAGCGCTGGTGACCGCCACGGACAGCCGTGCCGAGCCCGGCA